>NZ_CP174339.1:0-36719 GCF_052468295.1 Microbulbifer maximicatervae (SeqCode) | reverse complement strand
AAAAAGCGCGGCTAGGCACTTATGTGGATGGCGCCAAGCAACTGCTGTCGGCAGCCGGCACCCACAATAAAAAAATGGCCGCCTTGCAAATGGGCATGGCCATTTATACCGCCGGCACCGCCATGGCTCAAAACATTGCCGAAGCGTCGAAAGTCGGCTTTCCGCAGAATATCCCCTTTATTGTTGGCGCCACAACGCAAGGGATACAAATTGCCAATCAACTCAACAGCATCAAAGAGCCTGCCGGCATCGCCCACGGCGGTCTCGACTATGTACCGAAAGAATCCACCTATCTGCTGGATAAAGGCGAGCGGGTTTTATCCCCCAATCAAAACACCGATCTAACCAAAGCTTTAAGAGGGGGCGGTCTGCAGGGAAATATCACCGTCAACCTGTTTGAGGATGCCTCCAAAGCCGGACAGGTAGAGCGCTCGCAAGGTTTGACTGAGGAGGACGTAATAAATATTTACGTAGCGAATGTCCGCGAAGGTGGCGCCGCAGCCAATATTAACGAGTCCACCTACAACCTTTCCCGCAACGGATTTTAATCATGGCGTTAATTCAATACCCAGCGGAGCTGCCGGCGCCGCTGCTGGACGGGTATGCGCAAAAAAAGGGGGAAAACCGCATCCGCACCACCATGGCCAGCGGTCGTGCCCGTCAGCGCCGCCGCTTTTCCCGCGTGCCCACAGAGCTGTCTGCAAGCTGGCGCTGCCACGGTAATCAGGCTGCGCTGTTTGAGGGGTTTGTCGTACACGCCCTTGGCGATGCGATTGCCTGGTTTAGCGCCGACGTGCTCACCCCGCAGGGGTTAATCCCCCACACCCTGCGCTTTATTACCCACCCGCTCAGCGACTGCAAACCGCTGGGCCCGCGCACTTGGGAGTATCGTGCGCGGATAGAAATTGAAAACCGCGCAGTGATGAGCGAGGAGCAAACCGTCGCGGGCTTGCTCGATCCCAATACCGTTGAACAGTTTACCCAGGGCGTCGTTGATGCCGTAGATAGTTACCAGGAATAAACATGGCGAATTATTTTAACGAGGTGAGCAGACTGCAGGCCGCGATTGATGCGCTGGACGAATACTTCGGCGGCGATGAGTCCACCACTGTCACCTACAACGGAAAGACCAAAAATAGTATTGAGAAATCATTCTCCGACCGATTTGCCGGGCTGCAAGCAATGGTCAACGGTCGCTTGACCTTCGCGACCAAAGCGCTGATGGATGCGGCTGGCGCGCCGCCAAATAACGAGCTGGCCGAGGTGTGGAACGATCCCACCCCCGGTAACAACAAGCTCTACGGCTGGGATGAGACCCACTGGACGGAATCAAAACTATCCAGCTACACCGATCTAAAGACGCGCATTCAAGAGACCGATGTCAATTTAAAAACGCGTATCCCCGAGCAGCCACTGCCCCATTCCCTAGACAATTTTGTCTGGGCGATAACCGACAGCGAAGGCAAGGTCGGCATGGGGCTGAAATCCAACGGGGAATTTTTCAGTTCCATTTGCCAAGAGGTGATGGGTTTAACCCAGCGTCAGCACAGTGTGGAGACGCAGGTGCTGGCCGTTGCCCCAGATGGCAGCACCGATATCGCCTGGGGCATAAGCGATCAGAATGGCGCTTTGGGGTTGGCGCTGACGAGAGACGGGAAGCTTTGGGCCACACTCGCCAACCCTGAAAGCCTGCGATTTAAAACCGATGAGAACATTGTGTGGAGCGTGGCCGACGCCGCCGGCCAAGTGGCTTTAGGTATCGATAAAAGCGGAAGGACTGTCGGTGAGATCGCAAACCGCTGTGACAACATTGACCAGGCGCTCTCAGCCTGCGACACGCGCCTGGAATTACTGGAGGGCTCACGCTTTACCAGTGACGATGCCTCCCCTTTGGTTTTGGTGGAAAACGCCGGTGATTTTGACCAACTCGTTGTGATTGATGCTGACGGCAAGCATCCTTTGACCGATGGCAGCTACAACGCGCGGAACCCCTCAGTTCATAAAAACAGCTATGTAAAATTCAGCAGCGATAGGGACGGCGTCGAGCGACTGTATCGGATGTTGTTGTCGGGGCAAACGGTTTGCAAGAGCCACAACAATACCCTGGAACATATCCTGATTATTGGGCAGAGCAATAGCATTCCAAAGCGGGGGATGGGGGTTGATGCCAGCTTGACCGGAGATTTGGTTAACGACCCCTACGGTATTTTTATGTTTAACGGTTGGGTCAATCCCAATCGCGTGACCGACTCGGCCTGGTGGGATACAGCGCTTCAGGATGTACCTATCGATCCTGGGAATATGGCATACCTGATTCCCGCCGGCGATGGTCTATTTAATAACGAATCCCACGGCTTTGGTGCTTGCGAAGCGATTAACAGCCAGGCGGAGCGATTGTTCTTAATCTCCGGGCACGGCAAGGGCGGGGCGAGTTATTCGGTCTTAAAAAAAGACGTTCCGGCCGAAAATTATTCGGCGTACCGCAATTCGATCGAGGCGGTTGCAGCGGGTAAGCGCGCCGCCAATGCGCTGGGCCTAGATTACAAAGTCACCGCGCTATTTTGTGAACACGGGGAATCCGACGCACAAAACAGTGGGTACCTCGATCACTTGATTGAATGGCGGGATAACTACAACGCAGATATTAAAAGAATAACCGGGCAGGCCGACAATATTCCTCTTCTTATAAGCCAACAAAACAGCTGGTCTCTTGGGGGGAATTTTGCTACTTCCAAAAGTGTGATTGCGCAATATCAGTTTCAGCGCGACGGCTACGGCTATCTTGTCGCGCCAAAGTATTTTATTCCCCACGACGCCAACGGCCCGACCAATCCCGACGGCATTCACACCAGCGCCTACGGCACGCGACTGCTCGACGAGTATTACGCGAAGGCCCTGCAAGCGGGGGAAACTTGGTCGCCGCTGATGCCCGAGTCCGTCCAAGCGAACGGCAAAACCATCACGGTGTCGTTTGCGGGCCGTGTCGGCGACTTGCGTTTTAATATTTACCACGAAACCAACAACCCCCACGGGGTATCCGACCCCGGCCAATACGGTTTCGAATTGTTGAATGCCGGCGGAATCGCCATCACTTCGGTGGTGCTCTCTGATGACAAAACCCAAGTCATTGTGGCCACCGACGGCGATGTGCCTAACGGCACCGAGCTCGCCTACGCCTATACCGGCGAACTGATGGCGCACGCCGGGCCATTAACCGGGCCGCGCGGCTGCCTTGCCGACAGCGATACCACCCCACCCAGTGAAAAACTTCAGAACTGGCGAGCAACTCAGCTGGGTATGAACGGTGCGGCGGTTACCGAACCGCTGTGCAACTGGTGTGTCACTTTTTTGGAAACCGTGGAGATACTCTAATGGCTGGACGTATTATCAAACTGGATGAGGTGACATTTACCGAGCCCAGTCTACCGACGCTGGAAGTCAGCGACGAAGACATTTATATGGCCTCTTTTCCCGGGCTGCGCGTATGGTTTGATCCCCGGGAAAAGTATGAGAGTGTCGCCGGGTCTCGTTTGCGCGAGCGCATGCAGTCCTACGAGATCCGGCAGTACGCACTCAACAGTTGGACGATTGACAGTGCGGCGATTGGGGGGCAGTCCGCGATGGTATTTGACCAGAATGAGAGTCAGGGCGCACATATCACAGATCAAGCTGCTCACCCCCTCGGTACTTATACCAAGGTTGCGGTTATTCGCCCCGGCGTCCTGGGGGGGTGGAGCGGCCTGCTGTCCGCGGAATCAGGGTTGGCCAGTTTTAAAATTATCTCGACCTCAGCATTACAAGTGGATCACGGCGGCACAACCTCGTCGACCACCGAAACGCTGGCGAGCAATACCGACTACGTCGTTATGGCCTGCTATAACGCCGAGACCCAGGCGGTGGCGGTGTATATCAACGGTATTGAATCAGAGATGAGTAGTGCCACGCTCGTCGCGCCAGTGGCACCCGAAGATGTCTGTCTTGGGTTTATCCCCGATCAAGGGAATTTTTTTGACGGTGCCATCGGCGATGCACTGGTGTTCAGTGTGGATTACGGGTTGCCCGAATACGCCTCCCACCGCGCCGCCCTGTTTTCCACCCTGATGACAAAGTACGGCATTAGCGCATGAGTGCGGTATTGGAAACCGTCTACGCCAGCGCGCCGATCGATGAAATTATCATCCATACCCTGGAGCTGAGGCACGCCGCCTTTGAGGGCGGTGCGATTCGTCTGTGCCAGGGTTTTGATGATATCGAAGCGACGCTGGAGGACGGGGAAACTGCCACCTTTACCGCGAGCGGTTTCGGTGTCTCCCTGCCGCAGCGCTCGGTGCGAGGCCGGCAGGATTTACAGTTCCAACTGGATAATGTCACCGGTGAAGCGCTGCACAATATTCAGGCCGCGCTGGAGGCGGGCGGCGCAATACAGGTGGTCTATCGGCAGTATCTGGCGTCGAACCTAAGCAGCCCCGCGCAGCCAGCCACGGTGATGACCGCCGTTTCGGTCAAAGCCAACCCGGCTAGCGTTTCGGTGATTGCCAGCTTTCACGATCTGGTCAATAAAGCCTGGCCCAATAAATTCTATACCCCCGACTTTGCCCCCGGCCTGAAATACTACGGCTAACCCTATGCACTGGATAAACGACTATCTCACCGTCCCCTATGTGGACGGCGGGCGGGATATGCACGGCTTTGATTGCTGGGGCCTGGTGCGCGATGTCTTGCACCGGCAATTCAAAACCCCGCTGCTGGAATCCTTCGGCCACGTTTGCCCGGATGACAAGCCGCTGCTGACCGACAGCTATCTGCAGGTGGTACCGGATTTTTTAGCGGGCCCCTGTAAACCCGGCGCTGTTGCCTGCGGCTTCAGGGGAGACTGTCTGATTCATGTGGGCATAGTCATTAATAACGGCCAGACCCAAATCCTGCACACCGGGCGGCAGTATGGAAAACCGCTATTAACCAGCCCGCGCGCCTTCCGCCGATTGTTCCAACGCTGCGAATTTTTTCACTATGAATGCAATTCTTAAAATCTATCCCAGCAAACTCGAGCGGGATAACTTCGAAACCTGTACGGCGGAGCCCGGGCAAACCTTCGAGCACTGGTTAAACAATAATGTACCCAGCTATGAGCCCCGAGCCGTGCCGCTATTTTCGGCGTCAGTAAATAATGAGCCATTGCCGCCTAGCGAATGGGCAGGCTATAGGATTCAGTCTGGCGATCAATTGGAGTTGGTGGTGGAGGCAAAAGGCTATGCGGCGATTGTGATGATAGTGGTCGCCGTGGCTGCTGCAGCAGCGGCGATGTATTTTGCCAATCAGATTCCGGACAACTACAACCAAACCACGCCGGATGGTTCCACCATCTACAACCCCAACGCCCAGGGCAACCAAGCCCGGCTGATGGGGGTTGTACCGGAAATTGCCGGCCGCCATAAAGTGTACCCGGACTTGCTGTGCCAGCCGCGCCGCCAGTACGACAATAACGAACAATATCTGTATTTAATGTTATGCGTGGGTGTCGGAGACTACGAAATCAGTGCGGACAATATTTATATCGGCAATACCCCGGTGAGCGGTTACGCCGGCGATATTGAGTACACGGTATTTGGTCCCGGTGAGGACGTTACCGGCCACGACGCCCACCGCAATTTTTACCTCTCCCCCGAAGTGGGCAGCAGCGCGGGACAAACGGGTTTAGAAATAGAGGGCTCACTTGCCACCACCGGCGACGCCAGCAGCGCGGCCCGCTGGACTTTTTCAGGTACCACGTTGAAGAGTTACTGGTTCGAGCGGGATATTGAGCGCGAGGATAATCTGGGCTTTGTACCGCGCAGCTTTCCCTATTCGGAGGAGGAAATTATCTCCATCAGCGAAAGCAGTAATGATGGGGAATATCGCGTGGTATCGAAGTCTGGTCATTCTGCGCAAATGGAGAAGGTGGATGCCGGCGGCGATGCCGTACCGGGCTGGGGCGGGTTTGTTGATGCGCAGCTGGTATCTATTGCAATGATCAGCAATAACGGCGGTTCCGGCGGCTATCTAGGCCCTTTTTTCGCCTGCCCGGAAAACGAAACCACCCGTTATATCGAGCTGGATTTTTTCCTGCCCCAGGGGTTGGGGCGCATCAAGGACAATGGGGATTTTGAGTACTACAGTGTGACGGTCGATATCGATTATCGCGATGAAAGCTCACCGACCTGGACCACGATCACCCACACCTTTAGCAATGCCACCAATGACCAGCTAGGGCATACCGAGAAAATTAATATCGGCTCGGCCATACGCCCGGAGGTGCGAGTCAGGCGCGTCACCGAGGCCAGCGACGATACGCGCATTTATGACACGGTGCAGTGGACGGCACTCAGGGCCGAGCTCGACAGCGCCAGCAGTTACGAGGGCGTAACCACCATTGCGGTGAAGATTCGCGGCACCAACGCCCTGGCCGGCAGCGCGGAAAATAAATTCAATTTAATTCCCACGCGCAAGCTGCCGGTGTATGAAAATGGCAGCTGGTCCGCACCTGACGCCACCGAAGATATCGCCCCGTTTTTTGCCTATATCATCAAGAGCGTCGGCCATAGTGATGATCAAATCGGCCTGGAGGAGCTGGAAGCGCTGCACGAGCTGTGGAGCGCGCGCGGCGATACTTTCTCGGCGGTGTTCGACAATAAAAGCACGCTGTTTGAAGCGCTAAAAAAAGTATTAGCGGTAGGCTACGCAGAACCCACCTTGGATTACGGGCAAATAATCCCCGTACGCGATGGCCCCCGCACCGCGTTTGAACACATGTATCAGCCAGATAATCGGGTGGGTGAGCTGGAGCAGGATATCAGCCTATTTGATCCCGACGAACCGGACGGGGTGGAGGTGGAATACTTCGACCCACAGACCTGGAAGCCCGCCACCGTGCTGTGCACCCTGGCGGAAGACCAGGGCCTAGCCCCGAAGAAGGTTAGAGCCTTTGGTATTACCGACGAGACCAAAGCCTGGCGTTTCGGAATGCGCCAGCGCCGCATCCAGCGCTACCGCCGCACCCGCTACTCATTCAAAACAGAGATGGACGGCCTTAACAGCCGCTACCTCAGCTATTGCGCCCTCGCCGACGATATCCCCGGCTATTCGCAGACGGGCAGGGTGCTGGCAGTTAACGGCCGACTTATCACCTTGGATGCGGAGCTGGAATGGGGCAGCGGCACGCACTTCCTGGCGCTGCGCAAACCAGACGGCAAGTTATCCGGGCTCTATACCGCGACGGCGACCGACAGCGCCAACGTGATAGCCATCGATACCGACCTGGACTTTGCGCCGGTGTTAGACGGCAGCATGGAACCGCCGCTCTTTATGTTTGGCGAGGCAGACCGCTGGTGTTATCCCGCATTAATTACCGACATTAAACCCTCGGGTACAGAACGGGTGAGCATGACCGCAGTGAATTACGATGAGCGGGTTTATCTGGATGATGAGAACAGCCCGTCCGGAAACCTATAAAAATAGGGTTAATGGCCATAATTTATAGGTTTGATAAAGCCACGGGCAGCGGCATGGGCAAGACGCCCAGTTAAGAGTGCCGCACAAAGGTGTGTGTCTATAAAAGCTGGGCCTAAAGGCTTTGACCTAGCTTGATTCCACAAGCCAGGATTTTAGTGATTACTTCATTCTCATTTCGTTTATAGCCTCCATAGCTTCTTCCGCGAACGCTTCTACTAATGGTCTAATAATCCACTTTACCAGACGCCTATAGATACGCTCTTGATGGTCCTCTGACAGCCCCATAGACACTAAATAATATAGGTCTACCCCTAGCGCACTAACGCCAAAATATACTGCTAACACTATGGCCAATCGCACTACTGTAACGATGGCCGCTTTTTTTATACGGCTCAAAAGAAAGCCCTCCATTATTTATGGAGGGAGTTGACGATCGCTTAAACATCCGCGATACTGGGTCCCGCTAAAGATCAGTAAGTCATTGGCTCCCTCCAGGGTTTAGTTTGTTTGAAAGTGGTGCAACACTTTCAGATATCAAAAAAACAGCAAAGCCCTAAACGGACCCACTGAGAAGACACACGAAAAAATCCCGCAGGCAGAAGCGTGCGGGATGTACTGACATTTTAACTTAATTAAAACTATTAAGTCAACCCCTTTTATTCACACTTCTATTTTTCTAGCTCCTTTACTTAGTCTTATTGCACTTTGTTTAGATTTTTCTCCTCTTTTGTTTCCTTACCTAATCTCTACCTTTACTTAGTTAAGTTGGATTTTATCCCTAGAACCCCGTAAATCCTCTTGACCTTCTTATATCCGATATTACTAAATATCGGATATAGTGGTGTGTAATATTCCTTTTAGGTATAACAAAACAGAGCCCTTGCACCCCAATACCCCTCGAAAAACCGGATAGACGGTCATACAATCATTGGTCAACAACTGCGCAACACCGCGCAAGCACTGAGGAGGCGGGACCAATGCCAGATAACAGCCAGATCTGGATCGAATGCAAACCCGACGTGATGGTGGGCAAGCCCTGCGTAAAGGGTACGCGGATTACGGTTGAAAGCATTTTGCAGATGCTCAGCGCCGGAATGAGTTACAGCGAGATTATCGAGGACTACCCGAGCCTGGATGAAACCAAAATACGCGCGGCAATCGGATATGCCGCCACGCACCTGGCGAAAGGGAATGCAGCCTAATGCTACTCATCGACGAGAACCTCTCCTATCGCCTGGCCGCGCGCCTGGCCGGAGATTTTGCCGGCACCCTGGCAGTACCAAAAGTCCCCGCCCTGGGGGAGGGCACCAAGGATTCCCGCGTGTGGGAGTACGCCCAGGAACACAACCTGGCACTGCTTACCAAAGACAAGGATTTCGTGGACTACTGGCGCCGTTTCGGCCCGCCGCCCAAGGTGGTGCGGCTAGAGATTGGTAACAATGTGCGAGTGCGCGCGATTGAAGCCCTGATGAAAAGCAACAAGCGCCGCATATTGGAGTTTTTGGCAGAACCTAAAACAGGCCTTTTAACGCTGTACGGCGCGTAGTTTAGAATCCAAGATTAAAGAATAAGAATGAATACTTACGATATCCTGAATAAAGTGGCAGAGTCGCCATCAGTTCGCTTACATCCCTTCCGCCGAGAAATTTCCGTATGGCAAATATTTTTATACCTGCCAGCTGTAATAATATTGGGCATAGGGATTTATCTAGAATTGTCCACTGGTTTTAATTTAGCTTTTCAGCGCGCCGGGGCCGCGGTGGTTTGCTGGGCACTGGTCTGCGCGTACATGGGCTATCGGTTCCAATATGTATCTCAACATAAGAGAGTCTTACCTCCATACGTAAAAGCTGTCGATGTGCGGACAGGCAAAAACATGGGCATAACTCCTGACCAGGCTAGGGGATTCAATAGAGTAAAGTCTGGGGTTGTCCTTGCCGAATTCCACATTGGCATACTAGGTACAATTGTTTGGGGGTTTGGTGATATCCCTTTTAATTAGCAGCAGCTAGCCCTCTTCCACCGCAAACAAATCTGGCTGCGATTTCCGCACCATAGAAAATTCCAGCCCGGTAATGCGCCGCCCTCTTTTTATCGGCAGATAGGCTACATCCAAATCGGTGTGCGCGCAGAGTTCCGCCACGGCCGGATCAATCACCCGCTTGCGCAGGTTTTTATAGTCCGCGTACTTGCCGGCTATATCCATGCTAAAGCGGAAGTCATCCAGTTCGGCAAAGCGCCGGTGCCCCTGGTCGGAAAAGCGCACCAGTAACTCGTACAAACGCACACTGTGCGCGCTGCGCAGGTGCCGTACATTGCGCTGTTGGTAGCTGGTGAAATTGCGGTGCAGCTCGGTGATATAGGGCAGCACGTCATCGGTAAAGGTGATCGTCACCTGCCCTGCTCCGCGCTTGTAAATCGTCTTGCGCTGAATCCAGCGGAATTCCTCGGTGGCGTTGTGGCGATCGAAAACGATGGACTGATGGTAGAGTGATTCCGCCGCGCGCTTTAACTGCTGGTAAGCGGTCTTTGGGTCCAGTCCCCAGGATTCCGCGTACTCGAGCGCGGTGATATTCACCTGCTTGCTGGGCAGTTTCTTGCGCGGGTCTACCTTGGCAATCGCCGAGATAATCAGGCGGTGCTCATCCAGCGATAGCGGGCTGCTGGCCTCTAGCAGATTGTTTTGTTTGACCACCAAGTGCTCTAGGGGGCCGGTGCCCTCTAGGTTTTTACTCACTTTTTTGGGTAGCTTGTTGGCCATCACCCGCCGCTCTCTGTTGTTATGGGGCGCACTGCTATGGGGTACAAATAGATTTAACCCCTTTGTACCCCTTTAGGTACGGGGAAGTAAACCAGAAATCTGTACCCTTTTACCCGGCACCGCCCTGCCCTATTTGCCAGTGCTGCGCGGCGATACCAGAAATCTGTACCCTCTTATTGCGTCCTGCCCTACCCTATTCCACCGCGCGCCAGGGTACTGCGCCCCAGCGGCCAGAAATCTGTACCCTTTAAGTGCTCAAGACCTTGGTGGCCAGAAATCCGTACCCCTTTATCAGGCGGCTGAATCCCCCGGTGTGGCGGGTTGCAGAGCAGCAAGCGCCAGTTACCAGAAATTTGTACCCCTTTGTGTTGGAACTCAATTGGGGGTGGCGCTATCAGGAAAATTCGACCGCCAAAACGGTGGATAGTTACCCACAGAAACGGGGGATAAATAGCGGAATAACTGTGTAAAGCGCCAGAAATCCGTACCCAATAGCCAGAAATCTGTCCCCTTAAATGCCAGAAATCTGTCCCCCATAAACCAGAAATTTGCCCCCCATAGGCCAGAAATCTGTACCCGACAAACCAGAAATCTGTGCCCCCTATTCTCTAAAACCTATTTAAAATCAATACCTTACAAGTATTACAAACAGGATAAACAAGACAAACAGGTCAAAGTAAACAAACAGGAATACAAAGATAAAGAATAAAAAAAGAGCAAAAAGCCCGCGCTAGGCAGACTCTGGTTCTAGTGCCCAATTTTTTTGCGCTATACCGCGCCCTACCTGCCAACCCTGGTAGCGGCAATTCTGAAAGGCCGCACTGATTACCCCGCGCCCACTGCTGGGGAAAGCGGGCCAGTAATCACCCCATTCAGCACTCCACTGCACGCCGTCTGGGTTGGGAAAGATTCGCTCAAACTCCTGTCTGCGATTGCCGCTCATGGCTGCGATCCTGAGTGTTTTTGTGCGGCCCCCACTGCAGTAGCAGCAGGCAGCCTTTTTGATTGATTTGCAGTGAAAACCGTATCGCACGGTACCCACGCTTGTGGGGTATTCCAAAGACCCAGCAGACTAAGAGCTTCATAGCGGCACCCTCCGATGTATTTGTCATCGATGATACCGGCTCAAACGACGTGTTCTTGCAGTTCAGAGCCCTGCTTTAAAGGGGTGTCTCACGGATTTATTCTGCGCTCGCCAGGCGCTCAGCGAGTGGCAGCGTGTTTTGCAGGTACTCGGCCTGCTCTTTGCTGTACAGCTTGATGCTGTGCTGGCTGCCACAGCACTCTGGTGCCGTCGCAAAAGGTTCAGGTTTATAGCTAGGGGTGCGGCAGGCGAAGCACCAGCGGCCAATACTATTGCCCTGCCCCGATGGATCGAATACCGCAAACAGCTCTGCCCCTTTTCCCTGGAACAAATCGTCATCGAGGTCGCGCGCCTGCACCCACCAAATCGTGTCCGCAATCTTGCGCTCTTCTTCCGTTAGTTGGCGATAGCTGCGGGCCATAGGGCTACTCCTCTTCCTGAAATCCCGCTTCGCGGGCATCGGCCAATAGGCCGTCAATATCCAGATATTTACGCACCACAAAGCCAATGCTGCGGTCATCTTCTGCCGCCAGCCACTTGATTGCGTCTACAACTTCCTGGGTGGTGTAGGCATCCAGCTTGGCTGAGCCTTTATAGGGATCTTTGCCCCGGCGCTTTTTAGGCGCTGCTGGCGCTTTGGCGGGCTGCTCTGCTGCAGGGGTGGGTGCAGGAGCTGCCTGCACAGGCTCAGCGGCTGGGGCCGCTTCCTGGGGCTGCTCGCCGGCACTGGGTAGGCTTAGGTCGCTGCTTTCCAGCAGGTCGGAGAGATCTTCGCCGCGCTGGGTGGCTTTCAATGGGGTGCGGGTGCGCTTGGTCATTGGTAACTCCTTCTTAATCTTCCAGCTCGGCCATCAGGGCCGCGTCTGCGTCGCTTGCCGCCTCTTCCGGCTGCCAGCTGCAGATAGCGTGCTTGCCGTTCAGTGCGGCGACGCACTGCAGGGTGAGTTCGTTAAATTGCTTGATCACAGCGGCGCTGTCTTTGGGGAAATCCCACACGGTGCCGCCGCAGTCCATGGCCTCGTCTACGCGGGTACTGTTGGCAATAAAGCCATCGAATACCGGCGCCACCTCTTCCGCTTCTGCGCGGCGATCCTTGTACAGGCGTGTGTTTGGTTTGATATTGGAAAACAGGATGCCATGCACCGGGCGGCCGTGCGTCTGGTGATAGCTGCGCGCCAGGTCCATGGTGTTGAGGGCGTGGCGCAGGGTGTTGCTGTTGGCGGTGGCCGGGGAGATCAGCAGGTCGCACACCTCGATAATGGCTCCCAGCATGGCGTCACCCATGGCGGCGCCGTCGATAATGATTACGTCAAATTTTCCGCGCAGCTTGGGGATGGCATCGCGCAAAGTTTTCGGGCTGTCTACGCCCACCACTTTGGGGCCAGTGTATTCCTCGCCCTGGGCGGCGGCCTGGTCTGCCGCTTCCTGCTGCCAGTTGCGTGCGGTGCGGGTGCTGTTATCGGTGTCCACGATCAACACATTGCGCTTTAAACGGTGAAAGCCGCCGCCCAGGTGGATGCTTGTGGTGGATTTACAAATACCGCCCTTTACGCTGGCGACGCCAATTACCCATGCGCCGCCCTGAGTTGCACTGCTCTGCTCTGTCATATTCTGCCCTGCCCTATTCTGCTTGCCCCTGCGCTGTTGCGGGGTGCTCTGGATTGGGTGGATACGGGGCGCACTGGATCACGGTGGCGCCATCTAGGGCGCGCTGGTGTACCTTGATCTAGTGCGTAGTAGTGCGGGCCGGAATGTGCCGGTACAGCGTGGCGCGCTCTGGCGTGCTTTGTTCTGAGTTGGCGCAGTGTGCGCCGGGGTGTCCCATATCACCGCGCACTAATCTAGCAAGCACTAAAGCGGAGTGCAATACCTTAAATTGCTATAGGTTACAGTAGGGTGGTGCGCTCTAGGGTGTTCTGCGGTGGGGTTTTGTAGGGCTAATAGGGTTTTATATGGTGCAGCAACCTATTACGCAGCAGTAAGAAGTGCCGCAGGGTATATAGGGTGAAATACCCTATAGCACCCTTCCGTGATCTAGTAAGGGGTTTATGGGTTATAGTGCGGCCTTACAGTGCAGGTCTTGCAATTGCTACAGTTCCCAGTTTGGGCGAGGCAAAACAGTGAATACTAGCACCACTCGACGGTGCCCTTTTGGGGGTGCTTCCCGATAAGCTCTGTCGCAGTCGGTGCTGAAGCGCGAGTGCTTCTGCAACACTGGCCCCTTGGCTGAGGGCGATTTTCGCGGCAACTCGGGCGGCCTGGTCTGCGCGTGCCTGCGCTCGATTATGCAGATTATGAGAGGGGGGTTTCACAGCATCCATGACATACCTCACAGTTTTATTGTCGTCATTTCCTAAAACGTGAACCACTGTAACAACTGCACCGCCGGGTCAAAATACTAAGCGGGTCAAGCTTGGCCCAGATTATTAAAATTCATTCGATAAACATACGGTTTTGCAATGTGGCGTAATTTCCCGCGGTGGTATCGCGGGTGGAGGTGGTGGTGGAAAACTGGCCGAGATTGACCCCTGGTGGACGTTTGGCCCGGCAAAGGCGTCGCTTAGGGCTCACGCTCACCCGTATGGCCGGGCAAACCGGCATCAGCACTGAGCGCTTGCAGCGCCTAGAAAGTGATAAAGGCCGCTTGTCACCGAAAGAAATTGCCCCTCTGCTCGTGGGCTACGACCTAACCCCAGATGCCTGGCTGGCCCCCGGCGCTGGAATTAGCCCCCAGCTTCAGGCCGGGCTAGACCTATTGAGCGCCGATGAATTGGCAGCGGTGGCGCGATTTGTGCGCAACCTGACTGCCGGGCGGGTGAATGCCGGCCCGTGAGGCCAGCCAGGAGGAGCGGGACTACATGGAGACGTTGGCCGCACTGGCGCGAGCATTGCGACGGGATGCGGGTCGCGGCGTGACGGAAACCGCGCGCCTATTAAGCGTCAGTCTATCCACCTACAAGCGCTGGGAGCGCGGGCAGTATCTGCCCAGCGGGCTGGACCTGCAGAGAATAGGGCGCTTGTACGGCCTTGATGCCAACCTCCTGGTGTACGGGGTGAGTATTATCGGCAGTGCACTGAGTAGTGAGGCCAAGGTAGCGCGCCCCCTGCAGCGTTTACTGTGGCGACTGCGTGCCCTGGACCTGCAAAGCCAGGCGGCGGTGGGGGAGTTGGTGAAGGATCTTTACGAGATCAATATAAAGAGCGGGGGTATAACGGCAGAAGAGGCCGCAGCGGATGCGCAGCGCCTATTGGGGGAGCTGCTGGGGGAGTAATTACGAGTAGGAGGCACAAAAAAACCGCCTCTAGGGCGGTTCTTTCAGAGCGCTGGGGGGTGGCTCAACTTTCGGGGATAGCGTCGCCTTCGCGCACTACAATCACCTGCTTATCTCGACCAGTCAGTAGGCCGACAATCAGGAAGATGATCCCCAGGAAGAAGCCAACAAAGCCCATAAACCCGCTTACCAATCCGCCGCCAATGGCCGCGCCGGCTGCTTCGGCACCGCTGGCAGTATCAGCCACGGCATTACCGGTAAACACTAGCCCCGAGATCGGCAGCAAGAAACACAAGATGGCGCTAATAAGCAGTAAGCGGCGCCAGGCCTTACCTGTGCGTTTGGCGGTGCAGGCCACTACCATGGCCAGCACCCAGACCACAAAAAACGGCACTACACTGGGCTCGCTCTGGGTGGCGATATCCACGGCCATAATGCTGTATTGAAAATATCCCAGAAGGGCCACGACCAGCCCTCCAATCAACCCCGCAAAGACTTTCCCAACCATGACAATATCCCTTTTGTGTCAGTTTATTATTAATCCGGCTTAAGTTTGGCCGGTAGTTTCAGCGTATCGAGATTCGGGTTAATGCGCCAGCGTGGGAGGGGTGCATGTAAATTTCTATTTTCGAAATTTCTAGCCCGCTAATATGCGAAAATCGAAATCTATCCCGCGCACCTCTTTGCCTGTTAGTGATGTTCAGGTATGGAGGTTGATTAAGGTGCGAAAATAAAAAGCCCCGCACAAGGCGGGGTCTTCTTAACTGGGCTCACGTAATAAATCACTCTTGGGCGGGTAGCCACTGGGGCTAGAGGGGCGCGTCACCAGTACTGACCTCTTCCAAGCGATGAGTATGTGAGATGGAGTTTCCATCCCAAGTGTATTGAAAATGCCCAGTTTGAATCGCCGGGGGAACCAAGGCATTCGGTTTGAAGGCTGCAACGCACCTGCCCCCGGGCCTGCGTACAGAATCATATAGAATGCCATTTTGACCCTCCACTCTAAGGCCTTGAGCCGTGCTTTGGGCATACGAAAAGTCAGTCGGGTGATGCGCCTCAATGTCACCGCGCACATCCACCAAGAGCGAGTCTATTTGGCAGCTATAGCAGCGCATCGTTATAGTTTGCGGCCCTTCATTGGTTGCCTTTAAAAATCGGGCCCGACTGAACTTAGATTCAACGATTGCTGTTTCCAGCTCGAGTCCAGCGTAATAAACTCCATAACCGCCTTTGGTAAACCTGCTTTCAACACCAATGTGAGTGAACGCAGCCATGATCGGGGTAGATCCAGGCCCACTAACTCTATCTTCGGGCATCACCAAACGAATATCACCTGCCTCATCACGCAGACGATCATTGGTCAGACTCTCCAGCTCATAAGCTGCATCCAGCTCATCTGGGTCAAGCAAATTTTCAAACAGCCTAATTGGGGGAAAGTGACTTGGTATCAGCCTATATGTGGCGGCAGAGATAGGAGTTTCTTTATACATACTGATCTCCGCGCCAACCATCCAGGTATCGCCGTACATCAGCAAGGTCAACAACCCTGCCTGCCAGCATATGGTCTAAAGCAGAGTTCCCACCAAAATCGCGGTTTGGTTTCCTAATCCATCCTCTCCACTGATCCGGGGTGGAAAAGAGAATTTGAAGGCTTTTGTAGATGCCAGAAATATAAGACAGCCGTTCCAGAGTGTCCTTGGAGAGCTTTATTTCCTCACCACCTTCTAGCTTCAAACGCCAGTTACGCAAAGTTGTTCTTGAGGAAAGCCCGGCAACGGTACATTGTTGCGCCTCTGTAAGGCTCCATTCTTCAGCTATGGCAAAAAATAGCTTTACCGCGACTCGATTTAAATTAGCTCCGGCAGCTTTAGCTTTGTCCACTTGCATGTTACCCCCTCAAAGAAAGATTTTCTTTCACTTGTACTAGAGTATGAACATTTATGAGCATTTTCAATGTTTATTGAACATATTTGTTGTTCAGGCTCGAAAACAGGCAGCCATCGACGCGGAGTTTAATTAGGGAGTAGGGGTGGGGGCCGCGGCCCCCACCCCTCTAACGGTCTCTGCGGTGGAGCTCCACCAGTACGCGCACAGCGGCACGAGCCACCAAGGCCTCGCTGATTTTGCCTTTGTTCTTTTTGGCGTCCGCATAGACTTCGCCATAGGAGCGCATGAGGATTTCGTCATCGATAGTAATATCGACCCCATCGCCCACGGTGTCGTCCAGATAGCAGAGGATCTCATTGACGCAGCTGCCAGCCAGCATGATATCCGTTGAGGTCTGTGGGGCGGGTACGTTGGGGGTGGGGGCGCTGCGATCGATACCATAGGCCCACCAGATGGCGTCCGAGCCCAGGGCCTCGGCGATTTCGTCCATCTCTTTGAGGTCGCGAGGAAGAATGTCCTGGCTTAGCCAACGGGTTGTATTTGCTTTGCTGACCCCAAATCTACGCGCAAATTCTGCGCTGCGACCGACTCCTGCGGAGGGGAATCCGGCATTATCCAATAGCTGGTTTAAGCGTGCACTGCATCCCTCAGTGCCGCCCAAGTCTGACTCGATCATTTCATCCTCTGCCTGTTGCAGTGGGCGCCGCTCTCTGGCCGCTTGCCCGGTTAATTCGTTTTACTTTTTTCTATGTTCCGCCAGCACTTTGACTGCCACCAGGCTGACGCGATCGGGATCTAAAATTGCCCCGTTGTTCTGTGCGTGCTCGTATAGCTCGCGATAACCACTGCTGAGCAGGTTGCCGTCGATATCCAGGGGCCTATCAACCAGCTTTTGCAGTTGCTTGAGCAGTTCATTGGCGCAGCGGCCAAACAGAGTTATATCGAACGGCTCTGGTTCTGGGGTGTCTTCCTCCCCTTTGCCGATCGCCCACCAAAATGGATCGACCCCTAATTCGGTGGCGATTCTGAGTAGCTCTCCCATATCCCTGGGCACTTTATCGTTATTCAGCCAGCGCAGGGCATTGGCTTTCCCCACTCCAAAGCGGCGCATAAATTCAGCTATCCGGCCTTGCCCTTCCGGTGGATAGCCAGCGGCATCAAGCAGGCGGTGTAAGCGCGCGCTACTGCCTGCTGTGCTGTTGGTTTCTTTTGTTTCCACCGCTCTCCCCTCTAAGTACAAGTACCACTTATGAATCCTTAGGCTTATTTGGTTCCCTAAGTGGCACCTAAATAACCAAAAAATACATGTGCGGAGATAGTAGGTGGGAGAACCGCGAAAATAAATAGATCACAAGTGGAATTCGCATGCAGAGCGTAAACATTGGGGGCAAATGTAGGCAATTACAGTTGATAACGGAGGATTTCAGGGAATTACAGCACAATTTTGTGCTGCCGACAGGTTAGACAGGTTGCGCGTGGTATCGTTTATGGTACCGTTTCTCTCTAGGTACCCATATAGGTACCTCTGCCGGTACTCTTGAGGGGGAGACATGCAATTTACCATCCGCATCAACCAAGCGCGCGCGCTGGAATGGGGTTTAAACGTCCAGCAAGCTGTGCTTTTTGATTTTCTCTACGGTTGTCCTTCCTGGGCTGATCTTACCGAAGTAGACGGCAAAATCTACACCTTTGTATCCCGCACCAAAATCATTGAAGAGTTACCCCTCCTCACTGACAAGCCAGACACTGCCTACCGCCTGCTCTGCCAACTGCAAAAACTGGGGCTGATCCACTACATCAAGCACAACGGCCAGGACCTAGTGGCAGTCACTGATTTGGGTAAAACCTGGAACCGCACAGACGATGCGAAGGGCACGGAAAAAAATTCGAGTGCCGGAAATGATTCCGAAAAATCCGGAAAAAAATCCGAGCAAACCCGGAAAAAAATCCGAAAAACCTCGGAAAAAAATCCGACATATCAGAATACCAATAATCAACCTACCAAAGATCAGAGTAAGACACGCACCACTGAGGCGGAGCGCTTGGATTATTCGAGCTGGCCGGAGATGCCATCCCGGCAGGTGTTCGATGACTGGGTGGCAGTTCGAAAAGACAAGAAATTAAAACTCACTCAAACCGCCGTAAACCGGATTGGCCTTGAGCTGCACAAAGCTGCCCAGCACGGTTACAGCGTTGACGACTGCCTGGCACAGGGGTGGGGCGGTTTTAAACTCGAATGGCTCCTAAACCAGGAAAACACAGCCCAGCAGTTACCGGCCTTTTCCCGTGGCAACCAACCAGGACCACTCCCCAACGGCAATCGCCGCACACGCGACATGTCCATCAGCGAAATGCTCAACGCCCAGTGGTAGGGGGAATCACCATGCGGACCATTGAATTTACTATCCCCATGCCAACCCCTTCGAACAATCAGCTGCTGCGTATGCACTGGGCCAAGCGCCGGTCCTTAAAAAAACAACTGGCTTTGGAAGTGACCAGCGCGTTGGTACGCAGTGGTCAGCGTCGGCCGAATGAGCCGTTAGTGCGTGTGTATCTGGAAATCGAACGCGGGTCTTCGGGGATCCTCGATGAGGACAACTTGCAAGGTGGCACCAAGCCGCTAGTCGATGTGCTTGAGAAAGTGAGCCGCACTAATCCCCATGGCCTGGGCCTGATTGAAAACGACAACAACCGCTGCGTGGTACAGCGCAAGGTTACCCAGGCACCGGCCAAACGTGGCCAGGGATTTACACGAGTATTTATCGCTGAGGTACAGGAAGACACCGAATTTTCAAACCGCTTTGGGGGTGCCCGATGATCGATATTTCCACTCCAGCCAGCAGGAATTATTTCACCGATAAGGAACTGCAGTGCAAGTGCAATAACTGCAAATTAGAGCGCCTCAGAGGTGGGTTGTGCGCGGGCGATGCTCGCAATATGAATTCAGAATTTTTGGCGCACTTAAACCGGGTGCGCGAGCGGGTCTATGTCCGATCTATGTCGGTCTCCAGCGGTTTCCGCTGTCGTCGTCATTCGGAAGAGGTGCGCAAGCGTGAGCAGGCCGAGCACGACGGTAAGCCCTATGTACTCGGTGATCACCCCAGCGGCGTGGGCGTCGATGTGCGCGTGCATGGAATTGGCGCACATGACCTGATGCAGGCGCTGCACGTTTACAACTGGCTGCATACCCAAGCAGGCCTGCCGCAGCCCTTCACTGCTATCTGCCCCCACCAGCGTGGCCCACTGTATCAGCGCTTTATCCATATCGGTGGCAACGTCAAAGCCCCTGGCCGTCGGCGCCCCTGGTTGTGGACCTACTGAGGGGGCTGGCGCATGGGGGAGCGTATCAGCCCACGCCTAATCGAGGCGCTGGAAGACAAGCTTTACCTCTGGGGCTCGGTGGCCCTGGAGTTGGGCGGAGTGAGTGGCAGTAGCGTGTTGTGTTCCATCGAAGTAAACGCCGCGCGCAGTGCTTCACGGCTCAGACAAAAACAACGCACGGCACTGGCCAGTGCCAGCCGTGGCAACCGCAACAGCGGCCTGGGCATTAGCGACGAAATCGCGGCACCGGTAGAGCGTGCCATGGCAGCGATTAAACGCGAGAGCCCGAAGCTTTATGAGGTGCTGAAAGTGGAGGCAAGAGCGCTGCTACTGCACGAAGGCCTGGACGAACAACGGGCACGCGCCCGCTATCTGCGCATCAGTCTGCGCACCTATCAATCCCGCCTGCACAAGGGGCGGTTATTTCTCGCTGGTTTGTTGTTTGGGCCGGCTATCGCAACGCAAAACATCGACGGAATGGGGGAGTGAAGTGATGACAGAAGAAAAGAGAGAGGCTGTATCTAGGCGCTCTGAAGAAGAAGTAGCAAAGCTGAAGCAGGACTGGAAAAAAGATCCCTGCTGGGATCTTTATGACACGGAGGGATTCGAGGCTCACAAGGAAGAGTTGGAAGCTTACCAGCAGGAGCAGGAGCAAAAGTGGCGAGAGGAACATGAGCAGCGGCAAATCAAGGAGAGAAAGGCTCTTTACGGGATGGGCTTGGGAGAAAGCTTAGAAATAAATGGCCGGATCTTTGTTCGCGTCCCTGGTGGCTGGGTGCTTGAAACAACTGGGGAAAACAGTCGCGTATATGGGGTAAAAGTCCGCGCGATAGCCGCAGTATTTATCCCCTTCAGTAATGAGTTCACCCCGCACAACTTCGCAACGCAAAACACCGACGGAATGGGGGAGTGACTATGAGTGAAAAGCGTACTTATCACGGGCCGGCAGATTTCAGCATGGAAGTCTGGCTAATGAATGATGAGCAGGGGCAAGTTGCCAAGGTAACTGTGGGCTTAGGTACTTTTAAGTTTCCAACCTTTCGAGATATTCAGCAGCGCCTGGAATCTGTCACAGCAGACCTTGAGGAAAAAGAAATTAACGGATTCAGGCTTGCTACGAAAAGCGAGGCCTTTAATGAATGTTTTGGGGTGCCAGTAGCCGCGCCTGGTGGTACTGAGTGGGACCCGGTTTCCCCTACCGTGGATGCGCTGATGGCAAAGGTTGAGCGCTTTGCCACTACCTATGCCTCTGCTCGTAATGATGAGTCGAGTGGAGCCCTGTTAGAGGGGCTGCAAGGGTTAGAAGATGCGAAGGAACTGTATTCAGAGCTGCGCGAAGAGCTGGAGGCGTTGCTGTGATCCTGCAGCCCTCCCGCTACCCCAAGCTGCTGGCCCTGGCTAAAGGCCGCGATTGTGTGCGCTGCGGTAACAACGAAGGCAGCACAGTGGCGGCGCACTATCAGGGGTATCGCAGCCACAGCTATAGCAAGGGCAGGGGGATCAAGCCCCACGACGCTATGACGGCGTTTTTGTGTGGTCTCTGTCATGGGGCGGCCGACCTTTTTGGTCTCGGTGATGATTACGAGGAGCACAGTCAAAAATTCCTGCTGTTGATTATCACCACCCAACTCCATTTGTTTGTAGAGCAGCGCACAACCGCAAGGGGCTGCGCTCAAGCGCTTTTAGTTAAGTTGGGCCGCAGTGCTTCCGATCTGGCTGATTGCAGTGAAACCGAACTGCACGAAACCGCTTGCCGCATAGCCCAGTTATGGGATTCCAAGGAAATCACTATTGCCCCAGGTGGGGCCATGGTGAGCAGCTTTGTGGAGGTAATCCAGTGAGCCGTAAAACCAACGAATGTGGAGAGCTTTATTGCCGGGGCTGTAGAACCTGGAAGGCCCCTGAATTATTCCCGCGCAATACCAGCCGTTTTAGTCGCTGTGGTCGTGCCAGTCGCTGCAAGCGCTGCAGGGCCGATTACCAGCAAACCTACCGCGCCCGTCAGGCCAGCACATCGCATATTCGCGACCTGATCCAGCGCAGACAACACCAGTTTTTTTGACACAGCAGGAGAGCAAAAGTGAGTCGATGGAAAGGAATTATTGCGGCCACCATAAGCGCTGCACTAGTGGCTGGTAGTGGCGTATCGCCAGCTGGGTTTATTGCTGATATCGGCGGTGCCCGAGACACCGGCGGAACCAACCGAATGAGCCAAAAGGCGAAACGTAAGCGGGCTAGGTGGGGGTAAGAATGAAGCGCAGACAGTTCAAAAAGCTCTGCAAAAAAGCGCGCGTATTGTTAATCGCGCTGGGAGAGCCTGCCGGTGATTTTTCCAAAAGGAACACCTTCATAGGGCGTCATGGATTTGCATACGCCTGGGGAATTAATAACGGCCCCGAGTGGTACGACGCATGGTTCGTATTAAGTCAGCTGATTGCCGATGAAACCGCAACATGGTCTGAGTACGAAACAAACCCTTACCCAACCAGCATAGGCATCTTTCGCTATGCGCAGAAATTAGTGGAGGAAAGACAGTGAATAGATTCGCCATGTTTTACGGCACTTACAACTTGTTAATGGGTGGGGCTAAAGATTTTAAGGAATCGCACCCCACTAAAGAGGCCGCTCTTAAAAGGGCAAAAGACATCGCCAAAACCGAGATCTTTGTTCGCTGGGTTCAGGTATTCGACAAGGTGACTGACAAACTCACCACTTACCGCGTGGTTGACGGTGAACTCCAGGAAGAGGAGTGCTAGCAATGGCAAGAGGTGTAAATAAAGTCATATTGATTGGCAATCTGGGAAATGACCCAGAAACCAAATATATGCCCAGCGGTGGAGCGGTAACCAATATCAGCCTAGCTACTAGTGAAAGCTGGAAGGATAAGCAAACCGGCCAGCCCCAGGAGCGCACCGAATGGCACCGCGTGGTGTTCTTTAACCGCCTGGCGGAAATCGCCGGTGAGTATTTGCGCAAGGGTTCAAAAGTCTACGTCGAAGGCTCGCTGCGCACCCGTAAGTGGCAAGACCAGCAAACCGGCCAGGATCGCTACACCACCGAAATAGTCGCTGGTGAAATGCAGATGCTAGACGGCAGGGGAGAGCAGGGTGGTTTTCCCCAGGGCGCAGCCGGTCAATCCGCCCAACAGCAGGCCCCCGGTCAACCAGCGACACCGGCTGGGGGTGAGCAATCCTTTGATGATGATATTCCTTTTTGAATTGGGGGTGCGACATGAGTAAAAAGACTCTATTCCAGCGCGTCTTGGACAAAGTGCAGCATCTTGTAAGCAAGGCGACCGGGTGTAGCTACCGGTGGCAAATAAGGGTTGTTTATCACAAAGATGGGAACGATCTTTTTTTCCGAGAGGCAACTATCAGCCTTACAAGGCGTAGCGGCATCTTTAAGGGGCGTGAAATAGTCAAGTGTTTTGATTTGCAGAGTTATATCAAGCAGCAGGTTGAAAGGCACCCCGGCTGGGGTAACGGAGTAGTGCGGGTAGTCCCCGTTGCCTATCTGGGGTGGTTCTAATGGCTGTAACTCACTGCCCTCAGTCAAAGGCTCTGCGCGAGGCACAGGTAAATATCGACAGTAAGGTGGCCAAATTTCTGGCCGGTGGCGGAGAGATTGAGCAGATACCGCGCGGCCAGTCCGGCTTGTGTCTGCGCGTAGTTCCTAGCACCTCCGACACTACCCGCCGCAGCTGGGTGAAGGTGCAGAACAAGCAGCAAATTAAAGTGACAAACGAAAAGAAGAGGGCAAAGAAATGATAGGGTATCCCGACGGCGGTCCGGTCTATAAGTTGGACGACCCAAACTACCAGCGCTTAGCCGATGTATTGGAGCGGGCACATAACCAAGCATCGAAAGGCAAGGGGGAGGAGCGGCACGCTAATGGTGAGCGCTTCGAAGATCAGCCTATGCAGATTATTAGCGGGCTATTGGATACCGATGGTGGCATGGCTTTTCAGGCTATTAAAAAAATTCAGGAAGCACGCCGCCTGCCCACCCGTGAGCGCCGGGTGAGAGAGCTGCTGGGGGCGATTAATTACGTTGCCGGCATGATCATTTTTGAGGAAGACAGAAAGCCCGACCTCAATGAGGGTGGCCCTACTCCTTCCGGTCATATTGCTCATGTTTAGGGTTTTTGGGTTACGCAATTTTGGTGCTTTTGCGTTTGAGGGGTATAAATAGGGCACTTTGAGATTGTTGCCTCTACAGGGCGCAGCCAGTCGAGCAAAGAGATTTTCATCCCTTTAACCGGTCTATTCAGGCCGGTTTTTTTTCGCCTGCTAGAAGGAGATCGCCGTGGAATGAATGTGCAGGAAGCCTCAAGTGCAGGCCTAACCGGTGCTGGAGTGGGTTTAACGCAAGCCTCTGTTGATTGGTTGCAGGTAGTTGGCATTCTGATTGCCGGTCTGGGCTTAATTTGGAATATCTATGCGGTGATTACCCGCAACCAGCACAACCGCTATATGCGCGAGAAGCGCGACAAATCAGACAGTAATACCCCTTAACCTTTTTCGCCACTCGGTGCTCACTTCCCCCCCATATCACCGGCACCGGGTGGCACCCTATTTTGGAGAAGCTGGAATGAGCTTTTGGTCACGTTTGTGGGGTAGTGAGAAAGCCCTGGAGAAGGGTGCTGATGCCCTGATAAAAACCGGCGACGCGTTGTTTTATACCGCCGAAGAGAAAGCCCAGGACAGTGACCAGCGCAACACTCAAGTGCGCGAATTCCTCTTGCAGTGGATCAAGTCCACCAGCGGGCAGAATATAGCCCGCAGGTTGATCGCCATTGCATTCTCAGCGGTGTACCTGCTGTTGGTTTTGGTGGTGGTAACGCTCTCAATTTGGGCAGCCCTTAAAGGGCAGGGCGAAACTGCGCTGTCTGCTGCAGCTTTAGTGGCTCGGCAATTGCTGGCGGACCTAACAAGCCTGCAGGGGTTGATCATGTTTTTCTATTTCGCGCCCAACAAGATCGGCGAGGCGATAGCCACTTTCAGAGGGCGGGCCAGTGCAAATAAAACATGATCTTGCCCGGCTAGAGAAGAAGCTAAGCAAGATGGAGCGCGGCTTGATACCCAAAGCGGCAAGCCAGGCAATCAACAAGACTGTGCGCTCAGTGAATAGTGCGGCTATCAAAGAGGTCTCAGCTGAGACCAATATCAAACAGAAAGAGATCAGGCAGGCCCATCAGTTGTACCTTGCCAAGCGCGACCGCTTGAGCGCTGCCATCGATGCCAAGAAGTCCCGAGGCAAAAACCTAATCAACTTTGTGCGCCCCAGCCAGCGTAAGGCGGGCCACTTCAACGCATTCAACAAGCGCGGCGCGTACAAGGCAGAAGGCGTGAAGGCTAAGGCCTGGGGCAAGACCAAGACCTATAAGAAAACATTTATAGGCAGGGCACCACAGGGCCAGCTGCTGGTATTCGCACGCAAAGGTCCAGGCCGCACACCACTGAAGGGTATCACCGGTCCAAGCCCACGCGGTGCTTTCATTAGCCAGCGCCTGCAGCAGGTCATGGAGCGCCAAGCCAGCGCCAGATTCCGCGTCGAACTCACCCGATCCATCAACAACCAGCTGCGCAAACTCAAGTGAATTTTTCGCGCCACACACCCGCGCGGGTCCTTCCCGGGCCTGGAGCCATACGGGTCCGCAGCTGCGCGAGCTTTCGCTATTTATGAGATTTTTTAGGCGGGGGTTGGTGGTTGGTCATTGAGGTTCTAAGGCATGGCTGAAACTAAGAAAAAACCCCTAAAAAAACAGACTAAAACAGCAACCAGCGGGACTGGGAAAAAGTCCGGCAATGACCAACCCACCCCTGTTCCTGATTACTGGCTTAACAAGCGGCAGGTGTGTGATTCGCTCGGCATTACCGCGACTGCTTTTGATAAGTGGAAGGTGGAGCCGGTATCCCGCACGGGAAACAAGAACTACTACACCGCGCGTAGCCTGGTGGATAACCGGGAAGCGGCGCTGGTGCGAAAGATGCAACTGGAGCGCCCGGCTCAGTCGGACGGCAAACTTGACCCGATATACGAAGGGGCTCGGCTTTCGCAACAGCGCGCGGATAAGTTGGAGCTTGAAAACGAAATAGCCCGGGGCAAGCAATTGCCTATCGGAATTCAAAGCCTAGTGCTTTCGAAAATCGCGGATCGTATGGCCGCTGCGCTTGATGCTCTTCCTGGGAAAATCAAAAGGAAGGAGCCAGGGCTATCGGCGTCATCGCTTGACTCTATCAGGCGCGAGATTGTCAAAGCTCAGAACGCTGCGGCCGACGTGTCCAAATACTTGGACGAAATAATTGATGATCTCGGCATCCCAGCGACAATCGATTAAGCAGGAAGTCCGCGCAGCCCTGCGAGTATTGAGGCGGCCCGAGCCGCTGCCCATGGCCGAGTGGGCAGATGAGAATTTTTATCTGTCGGTGGAGTCTAGCTATACCCAGGGTGTCTGGGAGACTCGCCCTTTCCAAGTTGCGATTCTCAATGCAATGGGCAATGACGACATTGTCGAAGTCAATTGGCCTAAGTCGGCCCGCGTCGGCTACACCAAGTGCATCACCATCGCCTTGGCTTATTTTGCCGAGCACCGCCAGCGCAACATCATCATGTGGCAGCCCACAGACAGCGCCGCTGAAGATTTTATGAAACAGCACGCGGAGCCTACGATTCGCGATGTGCCTTTATTGCGCAAGCTGGCTCCTTGGTTTGGGAAAAAAAACCGGGATAACACCCTCGACTATAAGCGCTTTTCCAACAGTCGCCAGTGGTTTATTCGAGGTGGCAAGAGTGCGAAGAACTACCGGGAAAAATCTACTGATGTCGCTATCTACGACGAGATATCCAGCTTTGATCCCGATATCGAAAAAGAAGGCCCGGCCACCGTCATTGGTGATAAGCGTATAGAGGGCTCTGCCTATCCAAAATCGATACGCGGCAGCACGCCCAAAACTAAAGGGGAATGCCAAATCTCTAAGGCCGCTAACGAGGCCGACGAATTCTTTTATCGCTATCTGCCTTGCCTTCACTGCAATGAATATCAGGTGTTGGAATGGGGCGGGGAAAAAGCAAAGCACGGGATTAAATGGGACAACCCCGAAACGGTTCTGCAAGCCCACTACGTATGTAAGCACACCGGCTGCGTAATAGAGCAGCACGAACTGGAATCCATGGATGAGCGCGGGGAATGGCGCAGTGGTTCCGGTATGACCACTCGCGATGGCCTCAAGTTTTATCGCGACGGCAAAGCCGTTGATGCCCCCTTGTCGGTTGCTTTCCATATCTGGGCCGCTTATTCCCCCTGGACCACCTGGGGCAAGATCGCTCGCGACTTCCTGCGAGCCAAAGGCGACCCGATCAAGTTAAAAGGCTGGGTCAACACCACCCTGGGCGAAGCCTGGGAAGAGGAGGGAGAGAGAGTGGAAGCACATCACCTGTATATGCGGCGGGAGCAATACCCTGCCCAAGTCCCGCAAGCAGCGGTTGTCGTTGTCGGTTTTGTCGATGTGCAAGACGACCGCCTCGAAGCCAGCTCTTGGGCCTTTGGTGGTGCAGGGGGTACAGAATCCTGGTTGGTGGAGCATCAGGTGTTTCCCGGTGATCCTGGCGGGCATGAATTATGGAAACGCCTTACCCAGTGGAGACAAAGCCGTTACGAGCATGAAAGCGGGGTTATGTTGCCGATTGCCGCAACTGGCATCGACACTGGCGGCCACTACACGCAAATGGTGTACAAATATGCCAAGTGGCATGAAAGCGAACGGGTATGGGCCTGCAAAGGCTCAAGTCAGCGCGCTGCCCCCTTGGTGGGTCGCCCCAGCAAGAGCAACAAAGGCGGCGTGAACCTGTTTCCAATCGGCGTTGATACCGGCAAAGACTTGGTAATGGGGCGCCTGAAAATTTCCGCCCCAGGGCCCGGTTACGTACATTTGCCCAACTCAATCGACGAAGAATTTTGCGAGCAGCTGACCAGTGAAAAGCGGGTCACAGTATTCAAGGACGGCTACCCCAAGCGCATCTACAAGAAAATGCGCCCACGCAATGAGGCGCTCGACTGTTATGTCGGGGCCCTCGCTGCACTTGAAATCCTAAACCCCGATTACCGAGCCCTAGCCGCGCACTTAAAACCCGCAGAACCCGAACCGGAAGCCCGCGACGTACTGGTGCTCAATCCCGAACCCGAGCAACCCAAGAAGAAGCGCCGCAAGCGCAATAGCGCCCGCAAAGTGGGCGGAATGAAAAGGTAATTTATGACTGAACCCACCGTAATGATTGCCGGCGATAGCATCAGCTGGAGTCGAACCCTGACCGACTACCTACCGGAAGACGGCTGGACCCTAACTTATCGGCTGGTTTCTGTTGGCAAGAGTTATGTCATTAACACCACGGCCGATGGCAGTGCGCATCAAGTGGCGCTCACCAGTGCCGACACCGCCGCCTGGCTCGACGGGGAATACAGCCTGGTGGCCTGGGTCGAAAACGGCACCGATCGATACACCATCGGCAGCTTGCGCGTGCGCATCAAGCCCGACCCCACCAGCGCCGACTACGACCCCCGCAGTCACGCCGAAAAGATGCTCGAAGCCCTGCGCGAATTGCTGCAGAAGAAAGCCGGCAGCGGCAAGCAAGCGGTCACCGTAGATGGCCAGACCGTGACCTTCAACACCTGGGACGAAATGGTGCAGGCCGAAAAATACTACACCGGCAAGGTCAAAGCGCAGCGCCGCCGAGCGCGCGACAAGCGGACTGGCCGCAAATCCAATCGCGTACTCGCGAAAGTGCGATAAGGGCCTGCCATGAAACTATTCGACCGGCTCACCGGCCGCAGCGCCCTGCGTGCCGAAAATAGCCAGCTCAGTGAGCAGGTCAGCCAGCTCGCGCACAAGGTGGAGCAGGTCGGCCGTCAAGCCCGCAATATGCGCGGCGCTATCCGTGCAGCGGGGCACTTTAAGGCCGCAGAAAAACACCGCCTCACGGAAAGTTGGGACAGCACCCCGGTGCCGATTAACCAGCAGCTCCAGCAAGAGCTGCACACCATGGTGGCGCGCAGCCGAGGGCTGGCAAAAAACGACCCCTACTATCGCCGCTTCTTGGGCCTGGCCAAAAACAATGTGATTGGCCACGCCGGGTTTCGCTTTGCCGCCAATGTAAAAACCAACGGCGATAAGATCGACAAGCGCGCTAGCCAGGCCATTGAAAAAGCCTGGAAGCGCGCCAGTAAAAAAGGTGTGCTCGACTATCGCGGCCGCCACAGCTTAAAGCAGCTGTGCGACCTAATGCTCACCAGCCTGTTGCGCGATGGTGAAGTGCTCGCGCTCAAAGTCCGCAGCCGCAAGATCCAGCCGTTTGGCTTTGCCATTCAATTGCTCGACCCACTGCTGCTGCAATTAAACAGCGATCACGCCCCCGGCAAGATCGGCCACAAAATTACCCTGGGGGTCGAGTTCAACAGCGACGGTCGCCGCGTTGCCTACTGGCTGCACAGCACCGATACCACCCACGACGACTACTACACCCTGCAGGGGCGCGGCTATATCCGCATTCCTGCTGATCGGATCATTCACGAGTTCCTGGATGAATATATCGATCAGGCGCGCGGCTTCCCCCTGGGTGTCGCCGCCGCATCCCGTCACTTCAAATTAGATCAGTACGAAGACGCCGAACTCTCCGGCGCCGCCATTAGTGCCAGCACCATGGGCATTATTGAGCGCGGCGAAGATGACACCGGGTTTAACGGTGAAAACGAACCCGGCTACGACGATACCGACGACGAGGAAGACGACGAAGATTTTTATATGGAAGTCGAAGGCGGCACCTTTCAGCAGCTGCCCCACGGCGCCAAGCTCAACACCTGGGACCCCCAGCACCCCAACCAAGCTTTTAAGGATTTTGTGAAGGCCATTTTGCGCGGCATCGCCGCCGCCCTGGGCGTGTCCTACTTCTCCCTTGCCAACGACCTCGAAGGGATCAACTTTTCTAGCGGCCGCCTCGGCGCCCTGGAAGATCGCGAGGTTTGGAAAGCCCTGCAGAGCTGGATGATCGAAAACCTACTGCAGCCAATCTTTGAAGAGTGGATGGGTCAAGCCCTGCTGATGGGCGCGATTCGCTTTAACAGCGGCACCCCATTAAACCCCGCTGACCGCTGGCGCTATACCGAAAGCGCCACATTCAATGGCCGCCGCTGGGCCTGGGTAGACCCGCAAAAAGAAATCAACGCGCACAAAGAGGCCGTCGCCCTCAAGGTGGCCAGCCGCAGCGAAGTGATTCGCGAGCGCGGCCGCGAGCCGGAGGAAGTATGGGACGAGATCCAGCGCGAAGAGGAAGAACTAAAGAAGCGTGGCATCAGCCCGGAGAGCGCAGACAAGGCCCTGGCCAAAACCAAACAGCCCCCCGCTGAAAAAGAGCCTAAAACCGATGAAGAGGAGCAGGAGCCCCCCTACGATGACAGCTAAAAATATGGGCGAATTAATTCGCCAGATTAATAAAAAAGGGTCGCAGCGAGCGGCCCTTTTTTGTGCTCCGCCCTCCAGCGGTACCCGCGCCGAAGGTGATGACAGTGCCAGCCCTATCGATGAGCAAGCCCGCACAGTTCAAGTTGCCTTTGCTAGTGAAACCGAAGAGGTCGAACGCTGGTACGGCATTGAAAAATTAATCTGCACCCCGGAAGCGGTGGACCTGTCCCTGCTCAACAACAATGCCCCGGTGCTGGCCATGCACGACCGCTGGGAGCAGATCGGCGCTGTCAATGAGGCCAGCGTGGACCCCGACAGAATTGCCCGCGCCGTACTGCGTTACAGCCGCGTAGGCAAGGGAGCTGAACACTTTCAGGACGTTATAGACGGTATCCGCACCAAGGTCAGCGTGGGCTATCGCGTCCTCGAAATGAAACTGGTCGAAGAGCGCGAAGACGGCCCCGACCTGTACCACGTTACCCGCTGGCAACCCTTTGAAATTTCTGACGTGTCGCTCGCCGCCGATGACGCCGTGGGCGTCGGCCGCAGCGCGGCCACCCCGGCAGCGACACCTAACCCCCAAGAATCCGACGACGCCGGAGGCGAGGGCCGCAGCGCGGCACCCACTGTCAGCGATTCGCCCGCAACCCCCAAAAATCCCGAAACCCCAGAGGCCACTATGACCGAAGAAGAGAAGAGAGCCGCGCAAGAAGCTGCGCGCAAGCAGGGCAGCGCCGATGAAGCTAAACGCGTCGCCGATATCCTCGACACTGCCGAAGCCTTCCGCGCCGACAACGCCCTGGTGCAAGCGCACCTGCGCGACGCCGGCAAAACCAAACACGACCTGATGCAGGCAATTTTAGAAGCCCAGTCCGATGAGCGCGGCACCCAAGCGGAATCGCCAGAAATCGGTATGAGCGACAAGGAAGTGCGCGAGTTCAGTTTCCTAAAACTGTTTCGAGCCATGGCCTACCCGGAAGTCTCCCAGTTCCGCAAAGACGCCGCCTTCGAAATGGAGTGCGCAGTGGCCGCCGAACAGAAAGAGAAAGGCGAGCGACGCGGCAATCAGATGATTCCCCACGACGTGCTGGTGGCCAGCCGTCAGTTGAGCGTCGGCGCCCTGCAGCAGGCTGGCTTCGACACTCGCGCCCTGTCCGCCACCCTGGCCGATACCGGCTCCAATCTGGTTGGCACTCAGCACCTGGCCGCCAGCTTTATCGACCTGTTGCGCAATCGCATGGTACTGGCCCGTTTCGGCGCAATGACCCTCACCGGCTTGTCCGGCAACCTGGCCATTCCGCGCCAGACCGGCAGCACCGGCATGTACTGGCTCGACCCAGAAAACAGCGATATTCCCGCCGAGGGCCTACCTACCTTTGATCAGGTAGCGCTCACCCCGAAAAACGGCGCCACCTTTACCGAGATCACGCGCCAGTTGCTGCTGCAGTCTTCCCCGGATATCGAAAACTTGGTGCGTATGGATATCGCCAAGGAAATGGCCCTGGGGTTAGATCTGGTCGGCCTGTACGGCACCGGCATCGATGGCAAGCCCCGTGGTATCAGCAATATGACCGGTATTAATACGGTGGACTTTGCCAGCACCCTGCCAACGTTCACCGAAGTGGTGCAGATGGAAACCGAAACCGCCCTGGATAACGCCGACGAAGCTAATGCCGGTTATGCCATGGGGCCGGGTATGCGCGGCCACTTTAAAACCACCGAGAAATTTGCCGGCAGCAATGGCGCGACAATTTGGGAGCCGGGCAATCTGGTGAATGGCTATGGCACTGTGGTTTCCAATCAGGTGGCTGCGGGCGACCTGTTCCACGGGAATTTCTCCGACCTGATAATCGGCATGTGGGGTGGCCTGGATATGCTGGTCAACCCCTTCAGCGGCGACAAGGCCGGCACCATTCGCATTACCGCGCACCAATCCTGTGACACCGCTGGTCGCCATCCTGAGAGCTTTACCCACGGCAAACAGTTCACGCCCTAATTCACTACTGTTAACACAACCCACTACAAAGCCCGCCGCTGTGCGGGCTTTGTTTATTCCCTATTTATTTTTTATCGCCGAGGAATCCCCATGGCCGAGAAACAACAAGAGATCGCCGAGATCACCATCCAGCGCAGCACCAAAGTTAAAGGCGAATTTGTCGAGCGCGGCAGGGTACTGGCCGTTGGCTCACAAGCTGATATCACCGCCAATGACGCGCGCTACCTGCTGCGCAATGGCAAGGCCCTACCGGGCAAATGCACCCGCACAATCGATATGGCCACCGCTGAAAAAAAAGCGGCTCAAGTGGCGCGGACTGAAAAGGAAGCCCAGCAAGCCCTTGATGAAGAGGCTCGCGAAGCGTTAGCAGCCCGAGCAGAAGAGGCCGAGGCCCGTGCCCTCGATGCAGAAAAGCGAGCCGCTGAAGCTGAAAAACGCGCGGCCGAGGCCGAGAAAAAGGCCAAAAAATAACCCGCCATGTACGCCGAACTTATCGACCCGGATCTGCCCGGCTACAGGCTCGCTGTCGCTCCCGATGGCGATTTGCCGGGGATTTTTAGCGAAGCCTGGCGGGAGGCGGCGGGGCAGGCGGGGACTTTCCCCACGCTCACCTGCGATGCCGCCACCGCGCTGGCAGTCGGCGCCGTGGTCAATGCCGAAATCACTATCGACGCCGTCGCCTACGAAATTTGCGAGGCCCAGCCCCGCGACGGTGGCGGCGTCACTTTTATTCTGAGATACGACTGATGGCCCACGTTAGCCAGCAACTGTTAGATGCCGTCACCGCCGCCGTCACCGGCCTCACCACCACGGGCAACCAGGTAGAGCAGACGCGTATCTATGCCCACGACAAGCTGCCCGCCCTGTCTGTGCGCCTCGGTGAGCGCCGTGTGGATTCGATGCTCGGCAACAGCTTTGTCAATGCCGAGCAGGATATCCATATCGATATCTACGTGGCCGGAAAGCCCGAAGAGATCGACGAAAAGATGCTGAAAATCGATGGCGAGATCCACGCTGCGCTCATGGCGGATTACGCCCTGGGGCTGGGTTTCGTATTGGATTGCGACGCCCAGGGCCTGAGCGAGCCGGACACCGAGCACGCCGGCAAGGCCCGCGCCGTAGCTACCAGTTCCTGGAAGTACTTAATTCGCCACAGCACCACCAGCCTGGAGAGCCCATGAGCAAAAAGGCCAACGAAAAAGAGCCGAAGAAAACCGCCGGCAAAGCGCCCGGCAAACTGGAATTTATTCCGCGCAAAGGCGGCAGCCACACCCGGCCCGCCCCGGAATTAACCACACGCGAGGCCGCCGATGGCAACGAAAAAGAAACTGGTTAAACGGGAATTAATCCTGGCCAAGGTTGAAACCGAATACGGCAATGACGCCGCGCCCACCGGCGCCGCCAACGCCATTTTGGTCGAGGAAGTCGGCTGGAGTTTTGCCGGCGCCCGCATGGTTGAACGCAAACCCGTCTCGCCGACGCTCGGCGCCCTGCAAGGGGTGTTTGCTGGCACGCTGATGGAGGTGACATTTAACGCAGAGTTAAAAGGCTCAGGCGCTGCGGGCACCCCGCCGGAAATCGCACCGCTGCTGCGCGCCTGCGGACTGGCCGAAACCATCACCGCCGGCACCAGTGTCGAGTACAACCTGGCCAGCGAAGGCCACGAAAGTATCACGCTCTATTTCTACGAAGACGGCAGCCTGTACAAATTAACCGGCGTGCGCGGCACCTGGACCCCGACGCTCACTACCGGCGAAGTGGGCAAAGTGGCCTTCACCCTGACCGGACACGTCAGCGGCCCCACCGATGCCGGCTTGCCCGTTGCCAGCTACAGCGATGTCGTGCCGCCGCCAGTGATCAATATGCCGTTTCGCGTCGGCGGTTACGCCGCAGTGATTAGCGCGCTGAGCCTGGAGATGGGCTACACCATCGCCACGCCGACAGATATCTCTGCCGAAAATGGCTACGGCGAAATAGTGATCGTAGACCGCGAAGTGACCGGCTCTTTCGATCCCGAGGGCACGCTGGTGAGCGCCAAGAACTGGGTCGGCGAATGGCAAGACGGCACTACCCAGGCCATCGAAACCGGCATCGTCGGCAGAACCGCTGGCAATCGGTACAGCTTCAGTATTCCCCAGGCCTGGTACAAGGAAATCGCCCCCGGTGATCGCGACGGCCTGCGCACCTATGAAATCGGCTTTGGTGCGGCTGGGGGTGATGACGCGCTAACGCTGGTCTTTACCTGATTTAAGCCCACCCTAAAAATCAAGAGAAACCCATGGCACTACAATTAATTGCGGGCCTTGCCCCGCACTGGTTTACCCCAAAGAAAAAAGACAGCGACCCCTACGACCCAGCCCCGCCGCAGTTTTTACTCAAGCCGCTCACCCAAGTGCAAAACATGGAGATTATGGCGGACGGTGAAATAACCAGCGCGGGCGCTTTTATTCCCAGCCACAACGCCCGCGTGAAAATGTTGAGCTGGGGCATTCAGGACTGGCAAAACGTCAACGGGCCAGATGGCGCACCCGCTAAATATTCCCCCGGCGCCTGGCAGCAGTTGCCCTGGGATCTACTCAGAGATCTGGCTACGGAAATATTAATTAGCAGCGTCCTCAGCGAGGACGAAAGAAAAAACTCGCTATCGCAATCAGCATCGCCCGAGACCCCAGCCGATTTGATTGCGACAACTGCAAATGGGGCAGACACTGTAACGACTCCAACCCCGCCCCCTTCGCCCAATGGGTAATCCCCGGCGTTATTGAATCCCGCACTTGTTTTAAACCCATGGTCACCGCACACAGTGCCCAACTGCTGCGCCTGCACCAGCACTACCGGCAGGGCAACTTGTGGCGCGGTGGCGGAGTGGGGGACCAGTCCAACTACTACTTGGAAGCCATGGCTGCGATTGAGCAGCTAGCGGCCGAATTTGACCGCGACGAATAAGTGAGGCCGCTATGGCAGACAAGTACAAGTTTGTTATCGAGGGTAACGACAAGACTCGCGCTATGTTCAAATCGATCAAGGCCAATCTGGGTGGTCTGCGCGGGGCAGTAAATAACACCACTACGCAGATTGCAGCCTTTGTCGGCGTCGCCGGTCTCGGCGCTATGGTGGCCGGCAGCATCGATGCCCAGCGCGAGATTGATAATCTGTCCCGCGCAATCAACGTCAACAGCCAAACCCTGGCGGAGTGGCAGTACGCCGGGCGTACCGTCAATATTGAAGCCGATCAGATGGCCGACATCATGAAAGATGTCAGCGATAAAATCGGCGACCTGGCGGTGACCGGTGGTGGCGGCGCTGTCGATATGTTCGAGCAGTTAAACCTAAATATTGCCGACTTTGTTGACCTATCCCCCGACCAGCAACTGCTAAAAATTGGCCAAGCCCTGGAGCAGGTCGATAATCAGTCCGAGAAAATCTTTTTCATGGAGGCACTAGCCTCCGACGCCACGCTACTGCTGCCGCTTCTTGAAAATAATGCCGCTGGCCTGCGCGATGCCGCACAGGAGGCGCGGGATTACGGTGTCGCCCTAAATGAAGTGGACTCTGCCAAATTAAAAGCCGCCGGCGATGCCATGCTGCGTGTACAGCAAATGGGCAAGGGCGCAACCAACCAGCTCACCATCCACCTGGCCCCCATTATCGAAGAGACCGCCATACAGCTCACCAACGCCGCCCAGGAGGCGGGCGGTATGGGTGCCGTAGTGAATAACGTCTTTGCCAGTGGCGTCAAAGTGGCCGGTGTGTTTGCCGACGGCATCCATGGAGTGCAAGTCCTATTTCAGGGTGGCAAAACGGTTGCCTTCGGCTTTGGGGGCGCCGTGGTGGGCGCTCTCAATTTGGGTGTGAAGCAGGCTTACGTATTCGCCAACACTATTAAAAATACCGTGTTGCTGCCGCTGCGTAGCGCCCTGGAACTGGGCACCAAGCTGCCGGGGGTGGGAGATCAGGCCCGTGAGGCCCTCGCTTTTCTCGATGAAAACCTGGCCGATGCCGAACCCCCGCCGCAACTGCAAGCCGCTTTTGATTTTATGGTCAACGGCATCCGCGATGCTCGCGGTGAGCTGCATGCCATGATGATGGAGGAGCTACCCAGCGAAGTGCTGGCGCAAAAGGTTGAGGGGATACTGGAGGCCGCCGATGTGCGCGCCCAACTAATCGCCGACAAGGCCAGAAATGTCGGCGCGGCCAGCGACGAGGGCGAAGGCACCGGTACTGGCGCCGACGGTCTCACCAATCCAGAGCGCGAGCAGCTGGCCGCCAAGCTGGAAACTCTGCAAGCGTCCTGGCTCACCGAGCTGGAGCAATTACAGGTCAAGCAGGATCAGGAATACGCCATCCTTGATCAGGCCTACGCCAATAAACTGATTGCCCATGATGAATACGAGCGCAGTCTTACGCAGCTGGAAAAGAAGCACGCGCAACAGCGCCAAGCCATTGAGGACACCACA
>NZ_CP174340.1:5285000-5573058 GCF_052468295.1 Microbulbifer maximicatervae (SeqCode) | reverse complement strand
CCCCGCTGCCTTTCCTGCAGCTTCAAACGCTTATGGTTGTAATACCAATTAACAATGAACCCACCCAAAGCAATCAAGAAACCGCCTACCGCCAATAACTCCTGCGCTGCATATCCACCGACTACCGCTGTACCCGCAGCAACCGTTGTAGTTGCACTGGCGACCTTTTGAACCATGGCTTCCCTCGCTGCCTCTTGAGCTACAGTGTTCACCGCTTAACTTCACTCACCCACGACTTCACGAAATAGAAACCGATGATGATGCTGTAAGGCTGCACAACCACATCAACCAGCAGGCCCTTTAGGTCCGCCACAAAAGGCGCCTTGAAAGCCATGGCCGCCGCAATAAATAAAACCAACAACGCCCAAACCAATGTCACCAGAAAGGCAATTAATCTTCGCGCCCGGTTTTGCGGCTGCGTGGCTTCCAGGTATTTGAGATACCAACGGGATTTTTCCTCATTGGTAAACCAAACCGCATCCACAGTATTCACAGTGGCATCCAGCACTTTGCTTGCCGACTCGGGGCCAGCAAATAAACTCTTAACTCCAGACAAAATACCCATCACGGATACTCCGGCACATAGTGCGTAATTGTCAGATTAAAGTTAGGCGGCAACATATCCCGCAGTTGCCCCATTGCCTTGCGTGACTGCATCACCCACCAGCCACCCGGAGCCACACCAGAACCAACACCAATGCAGCCTTGAACATCAGAGGAATAATTAGCCGTGTGGATTAATATTTTTGAGCGCCCAGGAACCTCCAGCAGTTCCCACACATTGGGGTATCGCTGTGAGCTATACGCCTCACAAGAATAAATACCCTCGGGGATACAGCTCTCAAATGGGCGGTTACCCAACCAAGGGCGCTCCACCGTATAAAACACACAGTCGCGCACTCTCAGTCGCCCCAATGTGGCATCAGGCCCATAGGCAAATCGTTCGAGGATGCAGTCCATGTATTTGCACTCGCAGCCCTGCATTGCAGAGCTAATAGAATTCAAAAAAAAGGCGCCCAAAAGAGCGCCATTAAGAACATTAACAAGGATGAAAAATGAGTGATTCAAAACGAAAAAACCCGGCTGGGGGAGCCGGGTTTCTGTTGCAAGCGGAAAAACCGCAAGCTAGAAAAAAAGTACCATCCTGGGTCAAAGTCTGTCAACCCACCTTCAGCAACTTTTCTTTGTAACCCTCGACAACCTCAGACACAGGCCCCAGAGCACGAGCAGGGAGCGGATCTAAACGCCTTTGTAATTTCCGCCAAATATTCTTCCACTCCTGATCCCACGTGGATTTTTGACAACCAACAATAACCCGCGCCTGCTTCACATCTACCTTGCGCCCATTAACATCCCGCAACGCACACGCACTAATACAAAATAACGCCAACTGGCTAACCTTCTCGCGCGGGTGCGGCTCCTCCCACTTATCGAACTCAGACATCAAAAACTGCAACAGCGCCGCCCGCTCTTTAAATCTTTTTGCCGGAGGAGCATAGGCAGCCATGCCCCAGCAATAAGCCAACGGATCACTATCCCGCAACTTAGCAACAACGTTTTGAATTATTCCCCTCTCGCAGGCATCCATAACCCGGCTACCGCTTCCCTTCCCCACAACCGTCTCAGTACCACTCACTCGCGGCGCATCTATCCGGCAAATGACTTGATCTGCCTTGCCCTGTACCTCACCACGAATAACCACCTTCCGGCCCCGGCGCGTGCTTAGGGTGGCCGTACTCCTACCGCCCATGGCCTCGTAATCAAACGCCGCTGCCGACCCATCGAACGCATCATGCCAAGCCTGTCTCGCAGTATCGAATCTCATATCACTCCCCCCAAGACATCAAACGGTAACCTCAACCGGAACAATTACGCAGCCTGCTGAAAACTATCGAAATGCTCCTGAAAAACCTTCCTCGCCACATGCAAATTATCCCGGTGGAAAGTCCCCAAATAATCCTCATGCACCTGCCGAATTTTATTTTGAGTCACCACCGTATGGGCAAACACCAAATCCACTTGGCGAGGGTTATCCGTGCGAAATACCGCTAAGGGTCTACTCGCAACGGTAGTCATAATTCGCTTTTGGGCTTCTGTCAGAGTCACAACGGTCATAGCATCGCTCCTTGAAAATCCGTGTTTACCAGCCAGTGTCTGTCAGCATTTCACCGATTGGCCGGTCCCGTGTTCGCTGCTGGGGCGCTACACGCTGCGGTGGAATAAACTTTTCGCGTCTCACCCAGTTACGCCACACCGCCAACCAATCACGCCGTACCCCCTGCTTGCCCGACTGAGATTTCCAGTAATCACCAAAGCTGGCCGCAATGTCGTAGATCTGGTGCATCACCTCTGGCCGCGTCTTGGCCGCCTCATCGTAAAATTCTTGGGTTAACCGCCAATCATCGGGAAGGCGGGTACCACGCTTCGATGGCGGGGCGGGTTCCTGACGGACAGCAAGGGCACCACCCTGACCGCTCTCTCTCTGGTTATTTTCTAGAGTGGTTACTTTCTTAGTATCTTTACTTTCTTGTGTCGGCAAATCCGGATACGGTAAACCCGTATCTGGTAAATCCGTATCCGGTAAATCCGTATCCGGTAAATCCGTATCCGGTAAATCCGTATCCGGTAAATCCGTATCCGGTAAATCCGTATCCGGTAAATCCGTATCCGGTAAATCCGTATCCGGGTTTTCAGGAAGTGGATCAGCATTTCGTGGCATGTCCGAGATTTCATAGTCTGTACCGACTATTTTTCCCCGCTCACCACGCCGAGTAATTCGCTGGCAATAACCAGCATCGATTAACTCACCCAGCAGCTTGTAGATCTTGTCCCTGCCCTCCTGAGCCTCTTTAGCCAGTGCCAAAGGGGAAACCTCCCAGTGATCCGGCTTCGACAACAAATGCAGTAGCAAGCCACCAGCCGCGAAAGAAATACGGCGATCACACACAACGGAATTTGAGACCACCAAGTAATTTGAAGACGGTCGAGCACTTCTACGAATCATGCAGCAGCCCCCCTAGGAATAAATGAAAGGGTCATATTGTTTTACCTATCCTTGAAAAAACACCGGACAGCCCCGACCGCCTCACCACTACCCAGGTGACGGGTTTCCCGTTATGCTGAGTTCGCCAAAACTAACAGCAACGGAGATTTGCTATGAAAAGTGATTCAAATGAACGCATTGCCGCTGACATCCTAATTGCCTGCCTCCAGCGCAACGGAGAAAGCACCTCAAAATCATTTGAAGGTGATATTGAAACTTCAGCTAAGGCCTTTCAGGTAATTTTTGAATCCGTTTACAATGCGAATTCACGGGCTAGATCGAAACGCCAGGCGGAAGCTAATCAGCGTTCACAGAGCTAATCGCGCTCTTAATGGAGTCAACCCAATCATCAACACACCCCCCATTCTGATAGGCGAGCCCCAGGGCCTGATCGAATATTTCTTTCTTCGTTAGATAAATATTCGGGTCAGGCTTTTCTAGGTGAAGCCCTGCTGAGTTACCAGTCACCAGCGCTTTACCTTGTTCAGAATCTACGGTCTTCTCGACTTTCTTATCCACCTTTCCCTCTCCCTGTATAAATCCCCATATACCGCAATGAATTAATCCCGATATTCAAAAACCGCAGAATGGCAGGACAATAAAATGGGGAATTGAAAATGATCGTTATTCTGGTTTCTGAAACGAACCCGCACGGACTTAACTTGCCTGCCGAACTTCTGGCATGGCTTGCTCCTCAACTAGATCATCCAACGGCCCAAAGACATCAGGCCGAAGACACGCCCGGGAAACCTTCCTCTGAGTAGCTAGCTCTATCTTTGAACAAAGCTTTGGCGGTATCGCCTTTAATCCATTACGCATCTGGGAGACAAAGACCGGGGTTACCCCTATCGCCCTTGCAAGGTTGGCCTGTGATCCGACCAGTTTGATAGCGATATCTAGGGCAGAGTCTGTCGTTTCCTGCATCATTGCTGCTGCTCCTTGTCGTCAGAAATTAGAGTATTAACTTTCAGCTACTGAAAATCAATAGCCGATAATTAATTAACTTATAGCTAATATATCGCTATGAAACATCCTGACTTTGCAAAGCGATTTAAACGGGCGGTTACTCATGCCGGCGTAGAAGACACGCAGGAGGCATTGGCTCGCCTGTTTCAAGTGAGCACGGTAACAATATGGAGCTATCGCAACGGCGAAAAGCTGCCTCGCATGAGTACTGCAAAACGAATTGCGGAAACACTTGGAGTTTCTGTTGATTGGCTACTCACTGGCACAGGTAAAGGTCCTGGTGAGGGGAGTAATGAGGAGGGAAGCAATGTTATTCAAGGGCCTAGGATTCAAGGGAGAATCCCCCTGATAAGCTGGGTACAGGCGGGAGCTTTTTGTGAAGCCTTGGATTTACTTGAGCCTAGTGAAGCTGAAGCTTGGCTTCCTTGTCCTGCAACACACTCGGACCGAGCCTACGCACTACGCGTCAATGGCGATAGCATGACAAGCCCCTACCCTGGTCAACGATCTTACCCTGAAGGAACCATTATTTTTGTAGACCCCGACAAACCGCTTACTAATGGCTGTCGAGTTATAGCCAAGCTTAATGATGAAGTAACCTTCAAAACTTATGCTGAGGATATGGGCCGCACTTTCTTACGCCCAATCAATCCTAGCTATCCATCAATGGATATCACGGATATGGATGTCAGCTTTTGCGGCGTTATTCTGGGGTCATATACACCAGACTGAAAACTTACTCTCGTAAGCTATACCTAGACTTGCTCAAAAAAGATTAGCAACCCAATCAGAAAATGTTCCTGCCTTTCCAGCATCTTCAGTTTTAACCGGGTTTGCCAACCATTTAGTATTCAGAGCGATGAGTTCTTGAAAGGCGGTCGGGCTATCGTGGCGCTGAACCTTTTTTATGAAAGACTCGGTCTGCTCAACTAGGTTTTTTACAATTGTAAACTGAGCCGATTTATAGATATCGTTATCGTATATACTTTTATGAATTGCTACTGCCACATTTTCATAATGATTAAGGACGTAAAGAATGTGTGACCGCTCTTCAGGCGAAGAGCATTCTGGATTGTAATAAGTTTCAATACTTTTTTGGTTGTCCTTATCAACCTCTCTAATAAATGCCATTCCCTCCTGTAGCGACTCATCACGCTTTGATTCCATAATGGCATCCATTGCAGCACGTTTTCTTGCTATGCGAAGTGCAGACCTTGAATGCAAAATAGCACAAAATAAAGCTACAGCAGCAGTAGTTAATATTGCGACAACTTCAGGAGTAAACCAAACTTGACTAGAGTTAGAGGCAGTAGATACCCCAGGTGAGGAAGTGGAACCAGCTGGGTCAGCGAATACCGACCCAGACGCTATAAATACTAGGAATAAACTTAAAAACCTTCCCAGCCATCCTGTAATCTGTATTTCATTTTGGCCTCCCCTGTGACCACCATTGATTACCTTCTTACTAATTGTAGTACAACTAGATATAAATGTTTTTGACATTAAAAACATTTTCAGGGTCAAAGTATTAATGATGTTTACCATAGTTGTCAAAGGTATCTTTTTCCCAAAAGTGTTAATTTTTGTATTTGTCAATACGCAAAAGAGGTAAAGCTGTCACACGATCTAACAGGCGCAGATAATAACGCTTTATACGAATTCCAAGAAGCATAAAAGATTAAAAATCTACACATTAAATTTGTACATTTGTCATAAATAAACGATTAATTAAATTGATTTGATAATTGAGTTAATTAGGCGCAACTAATCAAATAAATTACTTTTAATGCGCCTCCTTATATATTTGATCGAAATAAATCTATTAAAATTTACTCCACCAAACACCCCCCTCTACCCACCAACGCTTGAACTGCACAATATTAACTTTCAGCTATTGACTAAAATATTAACTTTCGGCTACCGTCCTCATATCCACTATGGACAGAGCAAAAAACATGGACACCGCCACAAGCCACCTAAAACCCCTGGCGCCACGCCAAGCGGAAGCGCTAACACATCGCGCCCGAGGGCTCTCAAACCGGGAAACCGCCCAGGCTATGCAGTGCTCCGTCACCAACGTCTGCAACCTGCTCGCCGAGTGCTTCTACAAACTGCACGCCCGCAACAGCACCGACGCCGTGGCCAAGGCGGTAAAACACGGATTAATCCAATTCGTCCTGATCGCCACGATTGTCAGCGGAATTGGCGCAGAGCAAGAACAGCTACGCACCCGATTCCAACGCAGCCTCACCTCACAAACCATCCGAAACAACCGGGAGGGAATCGCATGACCGCCACCGTGTTTGTACACCCCACGGCGATGAGTAAAAACAATATCGACCGCCTCAAGCGCCGCATCGATATTGCCAACGCCGTCCACAAAATTGGCACCCGCCTAGTGCAGCCAAAACCCACCACCGCAAAGCCAGTAAATAACAACTGGCCACCGTTTGGAGGTGATGCCGCATGAACCAGAACAACCCAGCCCACAGCGTGGAAATCCTACTCACCGTCGCTAATGGAAATTCTGGAGCCAGCAAAGTTGCCGCACTGGTTTTGCTTTCCGCCTGGAATAGCTACGACTTTTCAGTCCCCGTAGCAGACCTTGCGTTACTGGATGGCGACAACTTCCAACACGCAATCAACGTGATCGATCTGCGCTACCACGGCAAATCACCTGAAAACGTCATTGCGGATGGTGAGAAAAAATTCCACACCCTCTACCGCGACTGGAACCACCTGGAAACCCAGAGGAAGGAAGCCGCGTGAACCAAGCCCTGCCGCTACCGCAAATGCCCTGCCCTCACTGTGGCAAGCCAGCAGGGCCTGTATTTAATGGGCAATTGCAATTACGCGGCTGGAATTGCCAACCCTGCCGATACTGGGAACCCGCCATCGGTAGAGAAAGGAAGTTCAAAAAAACGGGGCCCGGCCATGAGTGAATTCACCCGAATCTTAGAGCTATACGAAGAACTGCTGGCCAAGGTGAAGCTGCAAGAAGCTGAAATGAAAAGTATGCGCGAACAAGTCGCCGCACTTTCCGAAGCCATCCAAGGCCAAGCCCCACAACAAGAAAATCAGGAGGCAGCGTGAACAATCAAAAAACTTTCACCGTCACTCAAGCCGCCCGAATGCTGGGAATGGGTAGAAACAACCTGCTCAAATTAATGCGCAAAAACGGCTTTTTATACAGCCACGACCCCATGCGCAACTCCCCCACAAAGTGGGCCCTAGAGCAGAAATTGCTTCATCAAAAAACAGGTGAGTTTTTCAAAGGGCCGGTAAAAGTCCAGCACATCACCGCACTAGTTACGCCGAAAGGTATGGCCTGGATTCGCGATATCGTCGAAACACAGACCACACCTAAAGCCAGTTAAAACCAATAAATATACGCAAAGGATTGAAAAATGGAACTACAGCAACTCGTCACTGAAAGTCTTGGTAAGTACATCGACAGCGGAAAACTGGAAAAGTCTATCGACTTAAAAGTTGAAGCAACCATTGTTGGAATTCTGGATTCAGTACTTAGAGAGTACAGCGATTTCGGAAAGTCTTTAAAAAGTGCTATTGAAGATAAAATCTCTATCTGCACAAACCAAATAACCCTGCCCGAGTACAACAAATATATTACCGACATGATCGGTGAGCTGTACATCAAAGCTCTAGATGAGCAAGCAGCCGCACATTTAAAACCACTAATTGATGAGGCCCTAAAACCTGTTCCATCCGTAATGACATCTGAAGAGTTCTTGGAACTAATCAAAGAGGAATGGCAAGAACAACACCTTCGCAATGAGCATGAAGAAATAAAACTGGAATGGAAGCGATCCGAAGATTTTATAGATGTGAAAATCCTCCACGGTGAATATTCATTCAATAATATCGAGATTTCACTTTATAAGGACCGCGATGAAGAGCATCACTATATCTCGATTATCCGAGAGGATGGTAAAAACTTTAGAAGAGGAGTACAGGCGCACACAGCTAATTATGGGCTTCCCGGTGAACTTTTCAAACTATATGCCCGCAGAACTTTGATTACCAATATTGATGAAATCTACGGCGATTCTATTTACCTCGATTACGATTAATAACTTTCAACCGCGCCCCAGGCGCATCAGTCAGCTGTAACCGTTAGGGCTGCCGGTACGGAGCCCAATTTTAATTAATTGGAGAACTCCATGAAAAGATTCGCACTATTCACTGGCACCTACAACTTAATGATGGGTGGCATCAAAGATTTCAAACGCTCCTACGCCACCGAAGAAGAAGCCTACCAAGAGGTAGAGCGCATTGCCCAGCAGGAGCTGTTCACACACTGGGCCCAGATCTTCGACAAGAAAACCGACACCGCAAAAATTTATCGTATCGACGATAAAAAAATCACCGAGGACAAACCCCAAGACTGCCCTCACCCAGAACCAAACGCCGCCTGACCCACAGTCAATAACTTTCCAAGCCCGCCCAGTGCGGGCTAAGTGGGTAGAAAACAATAGTAAGAGTATCGAGTAATGAATACGGCTGAATTCAACAATCAATACCCACCCGGAACCCCAGTAATTTTTGTTGATGACTTTGGAAATGAAATAAGCACGCACACTCGCTCAATTGCTTGGGACGTATGCGGCACGCCAGTTGTAAAAATTGAAGGGAAAGCCGGCGGCGTTGATATTGAAAGAATTAAGGCTAGCAGCTGAGACTGGCTGAATAAATATGAACAAGAGCAAACCCCGCAAGCCCATGAGCCAACGCGCCCAGCATGCCCGTCGGGTAAACCGCTGGCTACCCGGTTTAATCCTCACCGCGCGCAGCAGTACCGGCCTGGATACCGATGGCGATCCTATTTTAAAGATCACCCACCGCCGCCAACGCGGCGCCGTAGGCGATATCGCCCGCGCTGATTACCAGCATGAAATATTGAACTGGCAACACCACTGGATGGTAACGGTATTTGTTGAGTGCAAAACCCCTGAAGGGGATTTCTATAAAGACTCGACCGAGTTCGAAGCCTACGGCGTCCGCCTTAATGACCTAGCCGAATTAGTGCGCCCGGAATTAGACACCATTAAAAACAAAGCCAACCCCAACCACTACAAAGACCACGGCTGGCAGGCAGAGATTCTACCGAATCGTAAACAGGAAAAAGGGAGAGCTGCATAATGAAAGAACGTCCAATTTCATTCAATGGGGATATGGTGCGGGCAATACGTGATAACCGTAAAACCCAGACGCGCAGACTAATAAAACCGCAGCCTTTCAGCGGCGCCACGAACGGGGAAATTATCGACCAAATAGGTGGCCTACTTCCCGGTCGCAGCCTTTCCAGCATGATTACCGATGCCTGGCAATGTGGGTTTGTTGATGTCGCTTGCAGGTATGGGGAGATAGGTGATCGCCTACGGGTGCAGGAGGAGCCGAGCATCGTCCGTGAGATTACTGATATTCGTATTGAGCGTATTCAGGACATCAGCGAAGAGGATGCGAAAGCCGAAGGGTGCTACTCAAATGAAGAATATGCAGATTTAGCAGGAAAGGAAAATATTTGGCCGTGTAGAGTGTGTGAGGGTTATCAAGCTCATTCAGCTATGGGAATCCATTTTGGATGGGAAGAAGTGGATTGCGTGATATGTGATACGCCCATTAAGAGATTTCGTGAGTTATGGCGATCAGTCTACGGCGAAGACAATTGGAATCAAAACCCCTGGGTATGGGTTATTGAGTTTCGTCGAGTAGAACAGCAGGCGGAGGCCGCCGCGTGAAACTCTGGCAATCCCTCACAGGTATCGCCGCCCTAATCTTCTGCGGCACCAGCCTAGCGTTTACTGTGCAGCTGTGGATATCCATGCCCGCAGGTCTCGGCGGGCAGGTGGTGGCCGGTGCTACTGCGGTGGCGCTGGAGCTGTGCAAGTTCAGCTTCGCCCCTCTCGGCCTGTGGTTGCGCAGCCAGGGCCAGGCCAGTGGCTATGCCCTGCTCTGCCTCTGGCCCCTGCTGGTAGTGATCAGCATTGTTGCAACGGTCGGATTCCTCGCCACTCACAGCGACGAACAGCAACAGCGCAGCACCCGTAACAGCCAGGAATACCAAGCGTTGCAACAGCAGTTAAACAGTTTGCAACAGCAGATCAACACCCTAAACGGCCTGATCAACACCGACGCCAACAACGGCTACCGCCAGCGCGCCATTAATACCGCCGCACAGTTATCCACAATGGAGGCTGAGCGCACGCAGCTCATAGAAAAGCTATCCACAATCGAACAGACACCCAGCACGCACAGCGCCTTCAGCAGCTTGGCGAGCATCCTCAACAAAGACCCGGCAAAGGTTCAGCATATCGGCTTCCTCGCCCTGGCAATCATCACAGACATCGTAGGGCTGGTCGCATTGCTAGCGTTTAACGCCGCCGCAACAGTTGCGAAACGCACCACTGCACCGTTGCAACAGCCTGAAACGGTGGAAACACAACCGTTACACACCACCCACTTGAGCGAAGAACAACAGCAACTCGCCCAGCGAATCCGCTCCGGAGAGTTCGGCCACAAGCCCGTAATGCGCAACATCATCAACGAAATGCGCCTTAGGCACGGAACCGTTAAACCCGTTTTCGACGCCCTGCAACAGGCGGGCGCACTCAATAAAAATGGCCGGGGATACTTCCTCGCGAGTCAGGGAGGGCTGCCCAATGGGTAAGCTGGTTAAAGGGGTCACCTGGGCCAAAGAGCAATTCGAAAAAGGCTCCCGCCCTGGTAAAGAGAAAATCTTGGAGTGGATAGAGGCCGAGCATATCCCCGGCCAGATCATCGCCGGGGAGCCCTATGTGGATGCCGACCGATTCGCCATACGCGACCACACCGGCAAAACCCCAGCACGAAACACCTCCGCCAACGATGGCCAGCCCAGAAGCGGGCTAGACCTGTTGGCAGGCTGAGAACAGATTAAGCAGTAGGCGAGCAAGGAAATGGCCAGACCTAAAAAGCCCCGTATGGTGGGTGACACAGCATTGCCCGACAATCTCTACCCGGACCCGCGCCACAGAGAAAACTATTGGCGCTATCGCCGCCCAGATGGCTCCAACAAGATCTTCAAAGCATCTCTTGAAGATGCTCTGCGCATGGCCGAGCAAGCCAATGCTCACCGGGGTGATAGCGTAAAACGCAAACCCATGAAGGTGCTAGATAGGGCCAGCTTTGCACATCATGCTGCGCGCTATATGGAGTGGCGCGTAGAGAATGACCCCCGATTACCCGGCAAGGCCAGCTGGCGCAATCGCTGTAATGCACTAAAACGATTTGGCGAAGACTTCGAAGCTATCTCTATACATAAAGCTAAATTAGCCGATCTGCGTAAATGGTGGGAATCCCTCACTTATCACCAGCAGCATGCACGCCGCGCCGAATTTAATAAATTCTTTAATTACCTCATGGCTGAAGGCTTGTGCAAACTGGAGAGTAACCCATTCACCACAGCCGACGACCGACCGCGCTTACTGGAAAAAGGCAAACCCATTAAAAAGCGTCAACGCCTAACCCTGGAAGCTTACTGGACCATCTATGAAAAGGCCGGGGAATTAGGCTTTGAAGCGCTACAGGTTGCCATGGGTATCAGCATGCTAACCACTATGCGCCGCACTGATATTTGCGAGCTTAACTTTGAGAAACACCTGCAAGGTGACCATCTACGCAAGACGATTAATAAATCCGAAGCGCAAAGGGATAGCCTCGCCGCCAGCCATTTAAGTTTTAATTTAAAAACCCACCAACAACTTTGCAAACTTATAAACCGCGCAAGAGAACTCAGCTTAAGAAATTACCGCTGCCCCTACATACTGAGCCATACACCCAAGCAACGGCGAACGGGAAAAATTAAAGAGCATGTTTGCCAGGTAATCCCCGACCGGTTGAGCGATATGTTTACCGAAGTCCGTAATGCTACCGGACTCTATATCGGCCTACCTAAAAACCAAACTCCACCCAGCTTCCATGAAGTGCGCAGTCTTGCCTCAGACCGGTTTAAGAGAATGGGGTATGACGTGAAGTCAGTACAGCAATTGATGGCGCACACAGATGAGCGGGTTACGCAATCGTATCAAGCGGGACACGGAATTGACTATGAGGAGATTAGTATCTATTTGGATGAGCATGCAATCGGCAGGGAATTTTAAGAGGCAAATTTCAAAAGAAATAAAATAGACATAAAAGCCCATTTATCCAACACGGCAATTAAGCACCCATTTCAAATAGTAGGCACCCACTCAACAAGAGAAGGCTTATGCACTCAATAAAATTCATTAACATGAAGATAGCGATAGCCATACATAGAAACGCAATAATAAATCTTTCCGCCTCATACTCATCTAGGAAAAATCCGAAAATCACAACAGAGAAGAACATAAACAAACAGGAATAACCTGTATAAAAATAGCTCGCTTCCTCTGGTACTCCTTGATTTATTTAGTATCCATAAACACTTCTCTATTGTAGAGTTCAATAATTAATTCTTGTTTTAAATATTTCGAAACCATTACCTATCACATTTTCAATATTAGATTTTGTACTTTCAAAATCTGACTGAGTAACTTTCACATCATATGTTCCGTATGTTTCCGCATATAAAACACCCATATTATTCACCTTGCCACTCTCCACCTTTATGTAAATATGAGGAGAAGGAATCAAAGACTTATCGATAATCCAGAAACCTAGCTGATACTCACCTGGTGGTAGTGCTACTAATTTGAATGTATCAGGCTTTGTATAAAGTAGGGATACGTCAGAACCATAATAAATTCCCTTTTTATCCTTTTTTGTTAAGTCCAGACTAAATGGTTTCCCAAGATACCCTTCATTAGGATATTCCCAGTTTGATTCAAAATTTACCGCAATAAGGCCATATCCACTAGGCACTTCTGTACTGCTTACTATATTTTTTACGGGTGAAGCTCCACATCCCATTAATAAAAAAGCAACTACTAGTAAAAAGATAAATTTCATAATCCATCCCTTATTGAGCATAACATTGTGTTTACAAGAAGCCCCCTCTATATCCCTTGCCAGCTATCCCTGACAAAAGTGAGAGGTTCATTACATGACCCACAATACAATTAGTATCAAGAACTCACTGTGAATACATTGCAAGTGCTTACATCCTAGAAGTTTCGCCACTCTGAATAACTTTAGGAACCCATCTAAGATCTTAGAGTAAAATTTTTGGGCTCCGCTCAATACAAGGAAACCAGGCCGGCATCATCATTTATCATGTCAAAACAAGACTTACCAGGGTGGGAGAGCGGCTGGGCAGAAGCTTGAAAGAGGGGAAATTCCAGACGAAAAAAAAGGGCCGCAAGGCCCTTTTTTCATCCCGCATAAGTTTTTGTGCGGGTTTTTGTGCAGTTTTTGTGCACCTTGCAGAGTTCGATTTCTCTTCTTCTGCAACCCCTTGAAATACAAGGGAAATTTGGTGGAGCTAAGCGGGATCGAACCGCTGACCTCAACACTGCCAGTGTTGCGCTCTCCCAGCTGAGCTATAGCCCCAAATTTTGTTACCTGACGTTTCCGTCGAAAGCGGGGCGCATTTTAGCAAGGTTTAGGCGCCTGTCAACAGAAAAAATAACTTTTTAATCAATTAGTTAGCTGCTGACACCACAGGCCCCGGAGGCTGCCGCTTCCGGGGGGTCACCAACGCGGATAAGCCTTACTTGAGTCCAGCGTACTCTTTTTCCCAGCGCTTCAGCACCTTCTTCCCTGCACCGCCCAATACGTCGATCGCCTGGCGCAGGCGGGCGCGGCTGAGATCGGGGCCCAGGAGCACCATGGCTTCCATCACGGAGAAGGACGCAGTGGTGCCGCTGATGGCGACAAACAGTGGAGCGTTAAAGTCTTTTAGCTTGATTTCCATGGCCGTGGACAGGGCTTTCACTGCCTGGAAGATACTGTCCTTGTCCCAAGCGCGCAGGGCTTCCAAGCGCCATAGGGCAAATTGAAGCAGCTTCTTCTGGTCATCCAGAGGCAGCTTGTTACCGCTGAAGCTGTCTTCGGTCAGGGGCAGTTTGCCAGAGGCGAGGAAGCTAACCAGCGGAGCAAAGTCACCGAAGGTTTCCATGCGCTCTTTCGCCTGGGGCAGAACCTTAAGCAGGTTGTCGCGGTTAAACATCCACTCGGTCAGGCGATCGGCGAGTTGCTCGTTTTCCAGTTCGCGAATCCACAGACCATTCAACCAGGACAGTTTCTCTACATCAAATACCGGGCCACCCAGGGAAACACGCTTAATATCGAAGTGCTCCAGCATCTCTTCGAGAGAAAACTTCTCGCGCTCATCCGGCATGGACCAACCCATACGACCGAGATAGTTAAGCAGTGCTTCGGGCATAAAGCCGGCGCGCTGGTAATACAGAATAGAGGTGGGGTTCTTGCGCTTGGAAAGCTTGGTCTTGTCCGGGTTGCGCAACAGCGGCAGGTGGCAGAGCACCGGCATTTCCCAACCGAAGTATTCGTACAGCAGTTTGTGCTTGGGTGCGGAGTTGATCCACTCCTCACCGCGAAGAACATGGGTGATCTCCATCAGGTGATCATCCACCACGTTCGCCAAGTGGTAAGTGGGCATACCATCGGACTTGAGCAGAATTTGTGCGTCTACCTGGGCCCAATCAATTTCAATAGTACCGCGCAGCAGATCTTCCACCACACAAGTACCGCTCTCAGGCACATTCATACGCACTACATAAGGTGCTCCGGCAGCGCGACGCTTTTCAACTTCCTCTTCCGGCAGAGCCAGGTCACTGGGCTTCAGTGAAGTACGGCCCGCTTCGCGCAACCCTTCACGGAGTTGCTCCAGTTCTTCCGCCGTACGGTAGCAGTGGAAGGCGTGCCCTTTTTGTACCAGCTCATCGCAGTAAGTTTTGTAGATATCGCCGCGCTCACTCTGGCGATAGGGGCCGTGAGGGCCGCCGACATCCGGTCCTTCCTGCCAATCCAGCCCGAGCCAACGCAGGCTGTCGAGAATGGCTTTCTCCGATTCCGGGGTACTGCGCTGCTGGTCGGTGTCTTCAATACGCAATACAAACTGGCCGCCTTGAGCGCGGGCAAAGCACTGGTTGAAGAGGGCAATATAGGCTGTACCAACGTGGGGATCACCGGTTGGAGACGGTGCGATTCGGGTTCTTACGGTCATGATAAACCTGATTGATAAATGGAGGACTCGTTAAACCGCAGGATTATAGCGCTGGCCAGCCTCTTGGCACAGGCGGGGTTTTCTCCTCAATAAGAATATTTACGCGCCATAACTTCATTATTGTTCGCTAATGACGTGACATACATCACGAAAAAAGTATTATTGCCGCCATAAAGAAGGAATGGCTTGACTAACGTATTACCCCAAATTTTTCAGGGGTTTCCGCGAGCAGCTTCTCCCTAAGAACGATAAATTAATCGCTCAGGATGGCATACCATGCAAAAAAATGTAGTTCGCACACTGTTTTCTGCTATTGCAGCAGGTACTCTTTTCAGCATTTCTGCCGCTTCAATGGCTGATAGTGCTACTGCTAGTGCAAGCAGTGATATCACTCTCTCTTTCACACCCACCATTGAGATCACTCGTGTAGACAACCTCACGATTACTGACCCCACTTTGGGTACCGATGCCGTAGGCACCGAAGATTTCTGTGTGGGCGGCCTCGGGTTCTCCACCTACAGCATCACTTTCGACAGTAATGACGGTGAGAATGATACGGAATTTACCCTGACCGACGGCACCAACAATGTGCCCTACAGTGTTGGTTTTGATAACAGCATCTCCGGTAGCTTCGAGACGGTTACAATAGGCGATGCACTGACAGGCAAAACCCGGAATATTGCTTCCTGTGGCTCCAGCGATAACGCGCGCTTCCAAATCACTGTGGCCAACAGCGATTGGGAAACTGCAACTGTGCTAAATGGCACCACCTATACCGATACCCTGCTGATCACTGTCGCCTCCGAGTAACAGTAAAGAGTGGCTGGCCCTGCCAGCCATAGCTCAATATGGCAGGACGTCATCTGGGGCGCCTTGCGCTGGCTTTGTGTCTGGTGCAAGCCTCTTGCCCCGATGCCCTTGCAGCGACCGCAGCGACTTTCCTACTGGAAACCTCTGCTCCTGAAGGGTTTGATGATCTCACCGAACCCCAGCAACTCGTGGTGGATCTCTACTACGGCGGCCGGGAAATTGGTGCTGCGCAAGTCACAATAGATCCGCGCTTTGTTCGCTTTGACTCCCCGTCTGAGGTACTCGAACTGTTGCCCGAGGTTCGCGACACCGAGCGAATTCTCTCCATCCTCGAACGACCGCAAATAAGAAACAGTCACCATGTATGCCGCTCAAACCGGCAGATTGGCTGTGGCTACTTAATGCCATCGGAGTTTGCCGTTATTTACGATGAGCAGCTCTACCGGCTGGATCTTTTTTTCTCTCAAGAGCTGTTGCCGCAACAAGCGGCAATCAATGATCCTTATTTGCCGGAAGCGAGTTCTGACTTCTCTATCGTACAAAACCTGAGCGGTTCCTGGAGTGGGGTTGAAAGTGATTGGGGCCCGGACAGCTATAGCGCTGCATTAAATGGCAACACCATAGTGAGCTTTGGTGAGAGCGCTCTGCATTCACAATGGTCTGCGGCCTCAGAGCAGGACAGCCGGATCCATAGCCTGTATTGGAGTCGGGATTTTCGGGGGCAAGCCTATTCGGCCGGCCTTTTACAACCCCAAGGGGGCTTTGGCTATTTCCGGCCCCAGGAAGCGATCTATGGCGTAGAGCTACGCACTTCCCAGCGCACCCGAACCGATATCAGTTATCAACAGGGAGCGCCGGTTGAAATTAATATGCCGGTGCGCGGTAGAGTCGAGGTATATCGGGATGAACGACTTATCCACACCGAACTACTGGAGGCCGGCAACCGCCTGTTAAATACCTCTACCCTACCCCACGGCGCCTACGACATTGAGGTGCGCACCTACGATGAAGCAGGGCGGGTATTGAGCCGGCATATCGAATTCTTTGCCAAGGATTCGCTACTGCCGGCCCCCGATGAGTGGTTTTGGAGCTTGCAGGCAGGTTTGCCCACCCGCAGTTTTTGGGGCGACACTCTGCCGGACTACTACGAAGAAGGAATTATTACTGCCTCTGTCGCACGCCGTTTAACGACCGGATTGGGTCTTTTTGTTTCTGGCGCCGCAACCGAGGAGCAGCAATTGTTGGAAATCGGCGGTCGCTGGATTGGCGAAGGCGTTGAAGTCTCCCCAAGCTTGGTGACATCCGGTGATGGGCGCAGCGGATACCGATTACAGGCATTACTTAAACTGCCCTACGGGACTTTTAGTGCAGTAAAAACTGAGCTGGATGCCAATACAACGCCGTTCAATAACGATAAATATACATTGCTGCCGGGCAGCTATTCCCAAACAAGTCTGAGTCTGCGCACAGCAGTATTGGGCGGACAGCTATCCCTAAGATTCAGCGAGCGGGACCAAAACCAACTCCCCGGCAGCATCGACAACGGCGATTCACTGAGCAGTGCCCAGAAGTTAAAAACCCTGGAGTTCCGCCACCCCATTTTTAAGAGCACCCGCTGGCTCGGCAACGCCACTCTGTCCCACAGTGATGCAGACGGCGATCAATACACCAGTCTGGAATTCCAGTTCCGAATGCGCTCCAAACACTGGCAACACACCGCTAATCTTCATAGCGACAACAGTGAACAAAGCACTAGCAGCGAGCGATTTGCACTGCAAAGCCGCTGGTACGACCGGGATTTATGGGCGGCTGAATTTGAGCAGCAGCTTTCTGTGGAAGCATCCCCAGAAGCCAATTACCTGGAGGCCCGTACGCATTTAGCAGGACATCACGGATATTTGAATACTGCAGTTGGGCTTTACGATGATGATGAAGGCCGTGCGATCAACTACCTCGGAGGATTCAGCACCAACCTGATTGCCACAAAAAATTCCCTCAATTGGGGCGGTGAGCAAAATCTCCAGAGCGCGGTTATCGTAAATATCGAAGGCAGTGAAGATAAAGATTTTGAAGTTTTGGTTAATGGCAGCCGCCGTGGATACGCCAAAGGCGGCACAACGTCAGTGATTAATTTACCGGCTTATCGCAGTTACGACCTTTCCCTCCGGCCCCTGGAAGAGGGCTTTTTCGATTACCGGGAAACCTCCGAAACGATTACCCTGTATCCGGGCAATGTGGGCGCCAGCAGTTACCAGATACTGCCACAAATCCTGGTACTGGGCCGATTAACCAGTCTTGGCCAGGGGCTGGCAAATACAGAAATAATCATTGGCGAACACTCAGCGCAAACTGACCAATATGGTGTTTTCCAAATGGAATTCCACGGTGAACATAGCACCATCCTAAATACAGAAGTTCGCTGGGGAAATTGTAAAGCCTCAATCGAAGCCGCTTCATCGGGCGATAGCTGGCTCAACCTGGGAACCATAGAAGAGTCAGAGGCCAACTGCCAGACTGGGCAAATAGCAGAGGTAAGCCGTGTCCGTAATTAAGAAGCTGCACAAACTTGGCCTGGCCTCTGCGCTGTTGATTCCGCTATTTAATATACCAGTACAAGCCCAGGTAAATTGCTCCAGCAATAACGATTTGCGAGTTTGTGGCCTGGAAGATTCACACACTATTGATTACGAATCAGAACCTAAAGAAATTCAGTTCACTACCCGAAGCCTGCTGGGAAGCTGGACCCTGCGCTACGATGTAGAAGTGAGCCCGCTCAGTGGATCTACTTTCGCACTATTTGCGGACAGTGGTGAACAGCTGGATATTGATATTTCATTTCGAGCCAATAACGGCACCACGGAAACACTCAGCCCAGGAACTCAGTCCGCTACTTTTGCCGGCACCAGCGACGATGCAGATACTTATTTAGTGATCGAGCTGGACAGCAGCCAAATACCCTCTTCCAGCCGCTACTCCGCCAGCTTTGAGATGACACTGAATAATTATTTTATTATTTGGACTGCCGGCACCGAAACAGTTCAGTTTGACATTGTGCTGGACGTAGAGCCAAACATCGCCATTCGCAATCTGGGTGATATTGACCTCAGCAACAGTGGCACCCTGTTTGGACAGGCCATTGAGGGCAGTGAGGACTTTTGTGTTGGCGGTATAGGATTTAGCGGTTACACAGTAAACCTGTCCAGCGCCAATGGCAGCACCGGGGGATCAGGCAGCAGTGCCTATGAATTGGGGGGAAACAGTGAACAAATCCCCTACAGCGTTGCCTTCTCAGACAATCTGGCTGCAACTTCAGGCATTTCCCCGGATAGCCTTGGCGATATCTCCGGCAGTTTTAGCCGAACTTCGGATGAAAACTGCCTTTCTGATAATGCGCGAATTTATATTTCCATTGCGCCCACAGACTGGGAAAACGCGGGCGAACCTCTCTACACCGATGTACTCACAGTAACGGTGAGCAGCCAGTGAGCTAAATACAAAATAATCCTTTAATCCGCCCAGCCTGCTATAGGCAAGCAACCAATTCTAATTAGCCACTAAGAGGAAAACGAACCCGCTCACTCTGCTGCCCTCGCAGTAAAACTTCCAGCTCGCCGCCAACGGGTTTACCCGTTACTTCGATACTGGTGCCAGCGTATAACCGACCGGTGGCCTCAATTTTTTCACACTTCTCTTCAGTCACACAATGACGTACTTCCACGACTTCTACATTAATATTGCCACTATTCGTGAGTCGGTAATGATCCCCTTCAGCCACTAAATCAATTTTATAAGCTCCGCCTTTTGGCTGCACAAATACCAACGCCTGATAAGCTACAAGGATTTTTAGTGCCGTTCTGTCACTCTTGATATCACCTACAACAGGTTTAAAAGTCACCCGGTAGACTTTTTCCTCTTCAAGATCTCTATCTAAGGCCATTAAGCGAAAGCGCTTTCTCTCTCCGGGAGCCAGGACAGCTCTTGCGGGGCTGACAAGGAGTTTAAATTCATCAGGATTTATCACCCTGACTCGGCTCTCATTATCATGGCCGGGGTTATCCACACGGAATATTTCAGTTTGGATATATAGCGTCTCATTATCTGGATTGCTGACGAGAACATCATCCCGGGCGCTGGGAGTATCTTCCAGGTAAAGGACAATTTTATCCACAGACATAGCTGCCATTACTGGCTGGACGACAAAGAGTAGCAGTGAAAGCAGTACTTTTTTCATAAAGAGCGGGTAGTTTTAGAACTTCTTATAGTAAGCGCAATATCGGGCTGTTTTATCCACAAGTCAAATCGGAACCTAATGAGCCTCCCTTAAATCAACATCACCAGCCCCGCTAGTAAATAAGAGGCAATACTGATTTGCCCTACACCGCCTGAAAAGTAAAACACTGCCAACGTAATAGATCATCCTGACGCGACATACCGCTAGCTAACTCAGTGGCGCGCTATCCATATGGGCAGTATGCAATCGATTCAGCATCATCACAATGTAAAAACCCCAGCCCTCCATTGATAGCCCTCTGGTCCCATATTTCCTCCCCGTGAACCTTGCAACAGCGGTGGCACCGTCTATTTTTCCTGTATGACCCGGCTCCAGCCAGGGTCCGGTTCATCTCTGGGCAAAGGCCAAATTACGCCCAATTCCAGACGACAATAACACCCGCTTTTCGGACCAGATTCACATGTTAATTGCTCATCGCGGCGACAAGACCCGCCAACCAGAGAATACGATTGCCGCTTTCGAGGCGGCCCATAATCTGGGGGCCTGCGCTATTCAGTGCGATATCCGCTTCAGCGCCGACGGCACCCCCTGGTGCTTCCACGAGGATAGCCTGCACATCCCCGGCAATGACCAGTCCCAGGTCTTCCACTCCCTTAGGGACTCACAGTTACACCACCAGTCGATCAATCGCTTTATCGAGCTGGTAGACTGGGCCAGCTGCCATCGCCACCTGGATTGGTTTATCGGTATCTCACCTGCCAATATCGCCGCCACTGGATTTGTCACCGCCGTTAAAAAGTTAATGGAGCTGATGCGCAGTGAGAATGAGTCATTCGCTCTACTCACCGCAGACTGCCGCAGCCTCAGAGCCGCCCGCAATATGGGCTGGCATCGGGTTGCCCTTGAGATCAATAGTGTCTCCCGGTGCCTATCTGCCGACATTGTTACTTTGGCGCCAGAATATCTACTAATTCGCGACAGCCAGGTTGAATGTGACGAATTGCCCCCAGGCCCCTGGCAATGGGTTGTCTATGAAATCAACTCGACAGAAGAGGCAGTACTCTGGCGCAAGCGCGGTGCTCACCATATTCTCACCGGCAACTTACCGCTGCTGATGCGCTCCCGGGAAGCGAGTGATGTCTACGGATTTTGATGTCCTGGTAGTCGGCGCAGGTATACAGGGAGCGGGAGCCGCTGAGGTTCTGGCCACAAATCACTATTCCGTGGTGATACTCGAACAGCTGGGTATCGCCGCCGCCACTTCCTCTCGCTCCTCCAAACTCATTCACGGCGGCTTGCGTTACCTGGAGAGCGGCCAGTTCCGTTTGGTCTACGAGTGCCTGCGGGAGAGAAAGTGGCTACTGGATAACAAGCCTGAACTCGTGAGAATGGTCCCTTTTTATATCCCTATCTACCAGCACAGCAGGAGACCGGCCTGGCTGGTCCGCTTGGGGTTGAGCCTCTACAGCCTGTTGTCGGGAATAAACAACAGCGATTCCCGCTTTCGAAAAGTCCCTAAATCCCAATGGGACAGCTTGCCGGGCCTGAATCGGGAAGGCCTGAAGGCTGTATTTCGCTACTACGATGCACAAACCGACGATGCCGCTTTAACCCGTGACGTTGTAGCTTCGGCAGTCGCTCAAGGGGCTCAAATAATTTGCCCTGGCAGTTTGGTAGGCGCAGAAGTCACCCGCGACCATGTCCGGATTGATTATGTAGCTAACGGCAAGCTCAACACCCTGCGCACCCGTGCATTGGTCAATTGCAGTGGCCCCTGGGTAGCCAATACCAATGCTCGCTGTACGCCCCCAGTAGATATTCCACCTATCGACTTGGTTGCAGGCACCCATATCTTGTTGCCTCTATCACTAGGCGACAAAATCTACTACGTCGAAGCTGATGACGGACGCGCAATTTTTGTAATGCCCTGGCAAGACAAAACCCTGGTAGGGACCACAGAGAGGCCCTATTTCGGCGATCCTCGCGACGTAACACCGACTCTCGAGGAAGAGAGCTATCTCTTACAGGCCGTACAGAAATATTTTGCGCAAGCCCGAGGGTTGAATGGAGAGGACATTTGCGAGAGCTACGCGGGGCTGCGAGTACTTCCTGAAATGGAGAAGAGCCCCTTCGCGCGATCCCGGGAATCCATTATTTGCTGCGATGACGATAAGAAGCCACGGATGTTGGCCGTAGCAGGCGGCAAATTGACCAGCTACCGCGCTACTGCCCGCAAGATACTGAAAAAACTGGAGCCCACCCTCCAGGCTGGTCGATCGATTGCCACAAAAAATACCCCGACCAAAACAGAAGATAGTTCCTCCGAAAGAGAGCGAAATATTTAAATACATTTTGAATGTGCAGTTTAATTTTCCAATCTCAAGTCACTTTAATATCAACCCAAAATAGTCATCTGACAAATAAATTATCTCTTCACCTTTTTACCGTAAATATGCCCAACCAAATAGAAAGCGAACGGTATAATCAAATAGCTAATAATCGGTACTATAATCGCCACAGCAGCAATTACTTGTAACAATTTATGATCTGGCAAAATTAGGGCTAAGCTGTCGGGAATAAAATAAACCAAAGGAATCAAGGATGAAAATGTAATTAATGTAGCAAAATGCTTATTGTGATGAACCATAGATATACTCCCGCCCTCCCGTAAAAATGAGAGGGGCTTTGAATTACTTTTGGTTTGCTGCAGTAAGGTAGCTGTTATATACCCATCGATATGTCGTATGTTGAGCTAATATGCCCCCAAGCTCCGTGCCGTGATCACTTCGCCAATCATCCATCATCTCAGCCAACACGGATGACCAGGTAGCAACTTTAACGCCCGCCTGCGTCATACGATGCATAGCAGCTTGTGTCACTGTACTATTCCAAGTACCAGAAGCATCCACTACGGCATATACATCATACCCTTCGGCTACAGCAGAGATAGCGGGAAACATCAAGCAGACATCCGTAACAATGCCAGCCATAATTATTTTTTTACGCCCGGTTGACTCAATAGCTCGCTTAAACTCCGGACTTTTCCACGCGTTTATCTCACCTTCACGCTCAATTATTTCACTGCCCAAGATGTTTGTTATCTCTGGCATAATAGGACCATTAGGGCCTTCAGGCATACTCGCGGTAACAACAGTGGGTAAACCTACTGCTTTCGCAAGATTTGCCAATCCCTTTATGTTCTCCGTCATCAGATGCGGATCCAGATCCCGACAACTCACCAATAGTCCCGTTTGATGATCAATTAATGCCAACACAGAATTGTCTTTAGTTAAGGTCTCTGAAAACTTATTCACGGTGCTACCTACCTATTTAATGCTTTAACTTTCTAATAACAATTGCACTTGTATTAACATCTGCAATTAACTTACCGCTATAACTCCTAATTAAATCTCCATCCTTCACGTTTTCTTTTTGCCCAGCTTCAGAAAAGACTCCCCAGCCTTTAGTTAGGTAAACCAGAATTTCGCCATTAAATGAAATTTGCTCAGCTGCATTTAAATTGGCGATCTCGATAATCGTACTGTTATCAAAGGTCACTGTTTGATCATCGCGGCCCCCATAAACCCGGGTGACCTTATTTTGGCTGGGCATGTAATACTTGTAGCCTGCGGCTTGACCAGAGACAGTTGGTAAGACCCATAACTGGATCATTCGATTTTTTTTGCTATCCGGGTTCACCTCGTTGTATGTAAACCCCTGGCCTCCAGCTCGCTGGACTTGCACCCCTCCTTTATCTAAACCTTTGCCATGCTCTAAAGAGCCCTCATGTTGTATTCGTCCATCCACCATGACCGAGATCACATCTATCTCACGGTGAGGATGCATGCCTGTTTCGCCTTTCGGATTGAAGCGGGCATCGGCCAGATAAACAAAATTATCGAGCCCTTCAGAGGTATGTGGATGTTTGTGCGGACCGAACACCTGGCTATCCGTGACCAACCTGTGCTCGGTAAGTCCAGCAAAACCGCCAAGTGGTAGTGAGTCACGTTTGAGGATTTTCATGATGTGCCTCCAAAATATGTAAGCGATGGAGGTATCTTAGGCACAACTTATTGTTTGATATATACCAAAATCAGAATATGACTATCCCACTTTCAACAACAATAGATTTCTATGAGCCAAGACCTCAAAGATATGAAGGTGCTTTTAGCCGTAGTGGAAACAGCTAGCTTTATCCAAGCCGCAAATCGCCTGGCTATACCAAAAGCCAACATAAGTAAGAAAGTCGACCACCTGGAGGGTCAGCTATCAGTCAGGCTCTCAAACCTTAAAGGAGGTAGGTAGGAAGTATTTAAATCACTGTCTGCGTATTGAAGAAAAGATGATACAGGCCGAAGGAAAAGTGCCTGAAATACTGCAGGTTCATCACCAACCATGCTCACTTTAAAACATGAAATTCCTACAAAAATTAAAGGTTAGGAAAATCATTAAAAGTTATTTAATTAGCGCCCTGGTAAGATCCTCCCAATAATTTCTCAGTATGAAATAGGTGCTCGAGAAAATATAAATCTAAATTTTTCGAATGACTTCTAAATTATTAATCGGGGCACTATTGCAAAATTAGAGCAAGGAAAGAAAGAAAGAAAGAAAAATTATTTATGCACCACACCCATAAAATAGAATCAGGATTACTTAAATCTGCGCGTTTATGAGGGCTCTATCTGAGATATTTAAACAAAGAAGCTGCTATTTAATAACGCCATACAAGGTCCATGCTCTCAATAAACTGCTGACAAGATAATACTTTGACCTTACCCCAGTTACTCACCACTTATGCAAGCCCAGTAGCGCTAAGTATTCACCAAAAGAGGCCTCGGTTCTGGAGCTTGACGACCAGCCCAGCAAGCATACGTTGTCCAGCGGGACAGCTGTCAGCCTCATGCAATCGGCACAACTGTCGGGCACAATAAATGCTCAAGAGGTCAAAATACCCTCATCCACATACATTTCCACATGGGGTCTACGTTTTACATCCCATATAATGGCGGGCTATTCTGTTTTTATTAGTCTGTTACACCGTAGTTTATGTCCGATTTTAGCCCCCATCGCTTTTGTACCGCTCCGCTGCTTGATTGGAGCGACCGCCATTGCCGCTATATGTGGCGTCTATTGAGCAAGCATGCACGCCTGTATTCGGAAATGGTGACCACCGGGGCAATACTGCATGGTGACCAACAGCGACATTTGCAATTTGATGCAGCTGAACAACCTGTCGCCCTGCAGTTGGGGGGCAGTGACCCTCAAGAACTGGCTGAATGCGCCCGTATCGCTGAGGAATGGGGCTATAGCGAAATCAACCTTAACTGTGGCTGCCCCAGTGACCGAGTCCAGTCCGGGCGCTTTGGCGCCTGCCTTATGGCGGAACCGGATGTGGTAGCCGCAGGGCTCACTGCCATGCGTGAAGCAGTATCTATTCCGGTTACCGTCAAGCACCGTATCGGCATCGACGATATGGAAGACTACCCAGGCCTGACCCGCTTCGTGGAGGCCCAGGCCAATGCCGGTGTGGATACCTTTATCGTCCACGCGCGCAAAGCGTGGCTAAAGGGGCTAAGCCCCAAGGAAAACCGTGAAATTCCTCCGCTCAATTACGACATGGTTTACCAGTTGAAGAAGGATTACCCCCAACTACAAATTGTTATTAATGGGGGGATCAATTCAATTGAGGAATGCCAGCAACATTTAAGCCACGTGGATGGTGTTATGCTGGGGCGCGCGGCTTACCAAACCCCGACAATCCTGGCCCAGGTGGACAGCCAATTATTTGGCGGTGAGACCGGCCCGGATGCCATCCAGGTGGTAGAGCAGATGCTGCCCTATATCGAGCAGGAAATGCAGCGTGGACAGCGCTTGAATCATATCACCCGGCATATGCTCGGGTTATTCCAGGGGCTTCCTGGTGCTCGGCGCTTCCGCCGCCATTTGAGCGAAAATGCCCACAAGCCGGGGGCGGGTCCCGAGGTGCTTGAACAGGCACTGGCCCAGGTCACCCAAGCCGCTTAGACCGCTTTCAATATGTAGACCAGTGAATAATTAAGGGAGGAACCATGAACAAGTTGGAGCAACTCAAACAGCGCAGCCAGGTTGTAGCAGATACGGGAGACATTGAAGCGATTCGCCGATATTGTCCTCAAGATGCAACAACCAATCCCTCCCTACTGTTTAAGGCCGCCCAGCTCCCTCAGTACGACAACCATATCGCCGAGGCACTCCAGTGGGCCGAGAGCCACCAGGGAGGCTCAAGCCCAGAAAACATTGCGCGCCTGGCCGCCATCAAACTGGCTGTCAGCATCGGCACGGAAATCTTGCAGTTGGTGCCCGGAGTGGTATCCACCGAGGTCGATGCTCGCCTCTCCTTTGATACCCGCGCTACTATTGATTACGCACGCCACTTGATCGCCCTCTATGAACGCGCAGGTATTGCCAAAGAGCGGGTATTGATCAAGATCGCGTCGACATGGGAAGGCATTGCTGCCGCATCAGTACTGGAGCGCGAGGGAATCCACTGCAACCTGACCTTGTTGTTCAGTCAATCCCAGGCGATTGCCTGTGCCGAAGCCGGGGTAACTCTGATCTCCCCCTTCGTCGGTCGAATCCTCGATTGGCATATCGCCAACAGCGACCGCGAGTCATTCCCTGCGGAAGAGGACCCGGGCGTAATCTCGGTGCGCAATGTCTATGAGTACTACAAGTCCCGAGACTACAAAACCATTGTGATGGGCGCCAGCTTCCGCAATACCGGGGAGATCGAGGCCCTGGCTGGTTGCGATCGACTGACAATCAGCCCTCAGCTATTACAGGCCCTGGAGGACAGTGAGGCACCTCTCGCTGCTGGCCTGCCACCGGTATCCGCAACCAAATCCCGGCCGACACAGGATCTGGCTGAAGCCGAATTCCGCTTTCAATTGAATAGCGATGCCATGGCCACTGAAAAGCTTGCCGATGGCATCCGGAACTTCGTGAAGGATCAGGAACGTTTAGAGCTATTGTTACAGAACCGAGTAAAGGGACAGCAGGAAATTCATGCTGCAACAAATCCGTAAACTGTTTGAGCAGATAGGAAATAGCGTTGATGTTGAAGCACGTGACGAAAAAGACGTGCGGATGATCAGCGCTGCGCTGTTAGTCGAGGTCGCCACTGTCGATCAAAAGCTCGATGAGTGTGAGCGTGAAACGCTCACACAGCTCTTATGCCAGCACTACTCTCTCGACCAGACTAGTGCCACAGAAATAGTCAGTGAAGCTATTGGCCAACGGGACAGAGCCACATCCCTGTTCGAGTTCACCCAGGCGGTGAATGAACAGTTCAGCGAGAGAGATAAATACCTGCTGATTTTGCAGATGTGGCAGGTAGCTTTTTCAGATGATGTTATCGAGGCTTTCGAGGAGCACCTGATTCGCAGGGTGGCAGAGCTAATTTATCTGCCACACGGACTCTTCACCAAGGCACGCGCCGAGGCGAGGGATATGAAGCGTTGCTAAGAAAGGGAGATTTCCAGGACTGGGGATTAGGAGAGAATAAGCGCTAGTGATAATGCGCCGAAGATTTGGCAACCGGGGAACATTCTCGCTCGAGGGTATGTACCAAGTCGCGAAAAGTCTCGGCGTTTTGCTCGTTCATGCTCATCAATACCCGGTGAGCTTCCAGCACCTTTTCCCGCGCAGCACACTCGTCGGGGCTATTACATACCAAAGGCGTGGTGGGTACGCTCATATCCTGGACCGTATCGCTGATTTCAACCAACGAATCAAAGCCCATAGCGTCCAATAGATGGCGGATACCTTTACCCGCAGAGAATACCAGTGGCTTATCACAGCCCCGCTCCAAAGCGCGAATAGCAATCTTCGCCATCAGGCCGAGGGTCGTACTATCAACACCTTCTGCACCACCGAGATCAAATGCCACTCCGGCAAAGTCACCCCGTGCAAACATGTTGTCGATAAAGCTATCAAATGAGGTACAAAGGTTGAGACGAACATCACCTACTAACTTGATGACGTAGATGCCCTGGTGGGCCCCAACCATAATTTGCCCGGACTGCATAACAACCCCTGGCTCACCCGAATACACCTTTTGATAGAAGTGCAGGCGGATGGCAAAAGTTCACTGGTAGAGAACACAATAGCATTTGACGTTTTTGGCGCCTAGTGCAATTTTGTGCATAAAGTGGGCGGAGCTTACTCCTGACTATGCAGACTGACAAGTGCGATAAAGCACAAAATTCGACTTCATAGTCGAAGACTATCGATAGAAGTTTTAGGCATTACTGGCGGCCTAAAGTGAGAATCGTAATATCGTCCGGAAGGGCACCAAAAGTATCCATTTTTAGAGACTGACAGAGCCTATCGAGTTCTCCCCCACTCTCTGAAATAGCCTGCAAAAGCTGGGCCTCTTTATCGAGCAGATCGCCCTGTAATAATTCAAGTACACCGTCTGAACAAGCGACCAGGCGCCAAGCGGGCGGCAGCTCAGCACGCATCACTTGCCAATCACCCCGTTCAAAAATACCCAGGGGACGCCCTTTTCCCGGCAACCAGTCTGCACCCGCCTCACTAACCAGAGCCGGCATAGGTATTTGCCCGGCGACGGCATAGTGCAATTGCTGAGCACTACTATCCACAACCCCGACAAACATACTGGCATGCTTGCCCAATTTTGTGGATAACAACTCGCCATTGACCAGATTAAGGACATCCAACAAGTCATCACTGAGGGAGTCCAGCTGGGCAAATAAGGGGCGCTCCCGCAAGCGATGCATAATGCTGTGCTTAATCAGGGCAGTAACCAGCGCAGAAGAGACACCATGGCCTGACACATCGACCAGGTAAAAGGCTACAAAGCGCTCACCGAACAAGCCGTAATCAACAAAATCACCGCTCAGGTACAGGGAGGGAACCAGCCGGTAGGATGCTTCCACACCGCTGGGGTAATGATAGGGGGTACGGGGAAGTAAATGCTGTTGCAGTAAACGGCCAGCTTCCTGGTCCCTGCGCAGCAGCTCGACATGATCCCGCAGTTCACTGTTGCGACGCTCCAAGGTCACTTTATATTCGCGATTCTGCTTCGCCAGGTTTTCTTCACCGCTGATACGGCAGATCATACGATCAATAGCCGCTGCTTCTTCCAGGGGTTTAACCAAGTAGTCTTTGGCTCCAAGGCGCATCGCTTGGAGTACATCATCGGCAGCACTGTCTGAGGCAATAATTACTGCGGCCACTTCTGGGGCTATGCGCTTTATCCGCCGCAACACTTCCAGCCCACTCATATCCGGCAAATAGCGATCAATCAATACGATATGGAAAGCACCGGGGCTGAACTGGCCGATGCCATCTTCCCCGTTGTTGGCAACACTTACCTGGAAGCCAAAACGCGAAAGCGCCCCTCGCAAAAAATTGCGGGAGCGCTCATCGTCGGTAAGCACCAGGCTACTGGGGCCGGCCATATAAAGGCTCTAAAAAGTTATCTGCCCTAGGTGACAAATCAGTAGTCGGAAGCCTCTTCCACTTCACCCTGATCAATTGCCTCTGCGGCCTCTTCTTCGGTTTGAACATCCATTTCACCATCGACAATCAAATAGTCGCGGCGCTGCAGGTAAGCATCCCGCAAGAGTACATAGCGATCACCATGCAACAGGGACTCCGCTTGCAGCAGGCTGGCACGGCTCTGAATGATATCTGTACCCTTCAATGCATATTTGGTCGCGTCGTCATTTACATAGGTCAAGGGGTTGGTGTAGTAATCCACGACCCTGGCAGGGGTATCCCGTACAGTGGATGGACCCAGTAGCGGCAAAACCAGGTAGGGGCCAGAAGGCACACCCCAAACAGCCAAAGTCTGGCCAAAGTCCTCGCCATCACCCTGCTCGAGACCCATGTGCTGGGCAACATCCAGAATACCGACAATACCTACCGTGGAATTCACCAGGAAACGACCCGCGTCATTGCCCGCTTGGCCCCATTTACCCTGCAGAACATCATTAAAAGTATTGGTAACTTCGCGCAGATTGTCGAAAAAGTTGCTGACACCGTGCTGCACGAAAATCGGGGTAATTTGGCGATAGCTGACAGCGGCGGGCTTCAACACATAGCGATCTGCACCATCGTTGAAGGAGAATATGGCCCGATTAAAACCTTCCCAGGGGTCGCGAAGTGATAAATCTTCGCCCTCGGCACCACCAAATTCATCGGCAGGATCAAAGCCGTACTCATCCTCGAGAGACAGGCCCCCGTCATCGGCACTGGCATCCTCTGCTCCGCTGGTATCTACCGCAGCCGGGTTTTGAGCTGCACCACCAAACGGATCTTGTTGCGCTAGCGCCCCTACTGGAGTAACAGCTATCAGAGTTGCCATTAACCAGGGCGATAAAGTTTTGCTTCCAAGCACAACCCTGCTCCTCTTATATCAAACTAGTGAGACCAAGGATTCTAACGCCCTAGTAATTCGTAAGCTACCCTCGGCAGCATAGCAGCTGGGATTTGCCAAAGATAAAGGAGTTTCAGGCAATCACAGGCTAAGCCTTTAAACCGGCAATAACCCCTTTATTCAGTAGTTTTTCTAATAAATCGGCACCAAAATCAAATAAGGAGTCACGACTAATATTGGGTAATTCCTGAGCCATCTGTTCCAATATTTGTAAGCCGGTGTAATCGCCCGCAGAGACCAACTGCAACAATCTGGCGGTGACGGCATTGATCTCCATAAAATTCACTTTGTCGGAACGATCCCGGTATACGAAAAGGAACGTCGGTACCTCCGGCGGCTCTTGGGGCTGAAAATCCGGCCCCAACCGATGCACTGGGTAGCGGTAGCTGAGGCTCCAGACAAGAGGGGAAACTACAGGAACTTGCTGTAAAACATCCCCCTCTATCGCCAGCCCTTCCGGTAATTCCACATCACTGACATCTAAAGCCAACTCTACCCACTCGTAGTGGGCAAGCTCCAACAGGAACGGAGGATCTTGTGGTTGTTCTCCCCGTTCGTTCTGTAAATATGAGAGAAACTCTTCACTGATCTGCAAAAAATACGGGCTAACGGATGTGTGTTTGTGGACAAAATCACGCACCATTTGATGCCAGTTTTCGTCGCTATAAAGACTGCGCAATACCGGGAATCCACTGGCAACAAAGGATTCAATATTGTTGTAAATCAAATCTCGATAAATAGCGACACGCCGGTCCTCAATTTCTGCCGGCGGCGCAACTTGATCCGGTGCGCGCAAATGGGCAGCAAAGTCCCGCTGCACACTTTTGAATGTCTCGGGCTTATCGACGACTGAGGACATATTTCTCTTCCACCTGGTGACTGGCCTGAATGGTTTTAATATGCCCTACTTCTTCGAGTAATTTGGGAATCGGCGGAATATTAAAATCCCGCTCAAGTAGCGTCGGCATCACACCGTGAATTTCGTAGGCGCGATCGAGAAGTTTCCACACGGGATCAATAACCGGTGCACCATGGGTGTCCACTTTTAAATCCTCTGCCTCATCATAGTGCCCAGCAATATGCACGTATCGGATTCTTTCGGTGGGCAGTGCGGATAGAAAATCCTGCGCATCGTAACGGTGGTTAATCGAGTTTACATAAATATTGTTCACGTCCAGGAGCAAATCACAGTCAGCCTCTTCCAAGACTGCATTTAAAAAAGCCAGTTCAGTCATCTCCTGGCCCGGCGCCGCATAGTAGGAGACATTCTCCATTGCAATCCGTTCTTCCAGTGCGTCCTGGACCATACGGATTCGCTCGGCAACATACATCACCGCTTCTTGCGTAAAGGGAATGGGCAATAAATCGTACAGATGGCCGTGATCTGAGCAATAACTCAAGTGCTCACTGTAACCGCGAATATTGTGTTGCTTGATAAATTTTTTAATGGCTGCAACCAATTCCATATCCAATGGTTCTGGTGCACCAATCGAGAGAGATAAACCGTGAAGTAAAAAAGGAAAACGCTCTGTATATTCCTTAAACCAGCGCCCATAGCGACCGCCAACACCAATCCAATTCTCAGGTGCTACCTCCAGAAAATCTACGGCATCTGTATCAAGGTTTTCACCCATCATTGAGCGGCGCAATCCAAACCCAGCGCCTTCTATGGAAAACTCGCGCAACACTTTCAGGTCTCACTTTTTTCAGCGATCAATAAAAAACAGGGTGGATCGCTAAAGCGTATCCACCCTCTTTGAGTACAGCGAAAAATTACCCGCCACACTTACCTTCGCCGCACTTACCTTCTTTTTTCTTGCCTTCGCCGCACTTACCTTCGCCGCACTTGCCTTCTTTTTTCTTACCTTCGCCACACTTGCCTTCGCCGCACTTACCCTCTTTCTTTTTATCATCACCGTCGTGATCAGCCAGCGCCACGTTGTAGCCTGAGCTCAGGTCTGCTGCGGCAAAGGGGTTAGCATTGCTGTTGGCAGCAGATACATTCATAGCGGCAGTGGCGATAAACGCTGCGCCAACTGCGGCGGCTACAGGGGAAAGGTGCTTCTTGTTCATAGTGAATCTCCTAACTAGGTGTCCTTAGCAATAAAAAGTACAAGAGACTTTTTTCCACTCCGCAGAAGTATAATGCTGCGAAACAAAAATCAGTCATTGAATAGAACCCGCCACAAAATAACCGGTATCAAGGGGTCATTCTGGGCTCCAGGCCTGCTTTCAGTACTTCTGTCGGGCTCTCCATCAAATTCTTACACTTGATCAAAATTTTTTTTGTGATCTCTTTTCCATAGAGAAAATCAACCAAGCAAACCTTTCCCATCAATTTCTGCCCATGACTTGCTTAAGCGCTTGGATGACACCGGCATCAGGGTTTTTAGAGTCTGCGCGAATAAGGAAACACGAAATTCCTCCAACATCCAGCGAAACTCACGCAATTCTGCCTCTGCAGAGAGTTCTCTGGGTGAATATTTCTCCACTTGCGCCAAGTAAGGCTCCGCCGCCTTCTGGTATTCAACTTGCAGTTTTCGGTCACGGTTAGGGTCGAGAGCGGCCTTTTCCAAGCGCATTGCGATCGCCTTCAGATAGCGGCCGTACTGGCGCAGCCATGACAGCGGAGTATCAAACAAGCAGCCTCGGTAGAAGAGCCCAGCCAGTTGCTGCTGGATATCCCCCACCGCCATTGCGACCGCCAGGTTTTTCTGCTGTTTGATTTGTTTGCGCAGTGGCACCAGCTGAGCCAGGGCCTTGACCAACAGATCACCAATCTCCTGGGCCACCCCCACCAAGTCACCGTCATTTTCCAAAGCGGCCAGGAATTCAGCTTCGGTGCGCGGCAACTCCTCTTTGGGCCAGAAAACTTCGCGCACGGCTGCCATCAGGATGTCGTCAGCTACCTCCTCACGGCGCCCCAGATCCGCTGCAGAAAGCCCCAGCTCCTTGCCTCGCAACAGCTCTTTGCGCAGATACTTCACCTTCTCCGGCAAGTGCAACAGAGCCAAACGGCAAATACCGGCGCGAGTAAGCCTGCGAGCCTCACTGGGGTTATCCAGTAGCTTCAGGGAAACACTGTCTTTTCCTTCAACCAGCGCGGGGTAAGCCCGCACCTTGAGCCCGCCCTGGTTGAGGGTGTGGGTCTCTGGAAGATTACCGAAGTCCCAGCGGGAAATACCCTCCCGCTCAAAACTGTCGCCAGCTGTTGCCAGCCCCTGCTGTACCCGATCCCGGTAGCGCGCCTGCAATAGGGCCAAATCCCGATCTTGATCCAGCAATTTACCGGCTTCATCCATCACCTGGATATTGAAACGGTAATAATCTTCCAGGGCCTGTTCCGCAGACTCCCATACCTCATCTGGCAGCTGCTGCGCTGTCTGGCGCTTCAGCTCCAGAGCCAACGACTGCCACAATGGGGTATTGTCTGCACGCAGTCGGGGCAAAGCCTTATCTATCGCAGCCGGCACTGGCACAAAATATTTACGCCACTGCTTGGGCAGGGCTTTTACCAGAGCGATGCACTTGTCCCGCAAGATGCCCGGCACCAACCAGGAGAGGCGAGCTGCCGGTACCTGGTGCAGTGCTGCAACCGGCACCTGTATACTGACGCCATCATCTACACTGCCAGGCTCAAAGTGATAGCTGAGCGGATATACAATACCGCCCGCCTGCAACTCATTAGGGAATTGGGCCTCTCCCACATGATCGGCACTCTGCTGCATCAATAAGTCGCGGGGAATAAACAGCAGCTGTGTATCGCTGGATTCCGCTTTCTTGCGCCAGTGCTCAAATCCAGCGAGGTTGACGATATCCGCCGAGATACGCTCATCGAAGAAACGGTACACCACTTCATCATCCACCAGAATATCCCGGCGACGGGATTTGGCTTCCAGCTCTTCCAGGGACTTCAACAGGTCGAGATAGTGCTTATAAAATCGGCCCTTACCGCGATAGCGTTGCTCCACCAGCGCCTGGCGAATAAACACTTCCCGAGAAGTTTGCGGGTCCAGTTTGCCGTAGGGAATTCGGCGTTTTTCCACTAGCACCAAACCGTAAAGGGAGACCTTCTCAAAGGCCATCACCTGCCCGGAGCGAGCGTCAAAATGGGGTTCAAAATAATTGCGCTTAACCAGATGCTGCGCAGCGGCCAATATCCACTCGGGTTCGACCTTGGCTACGGTATGGGCGAACAGGCGGCTGGTCTCCAGTAACTGGGCAGACACCACCCAGCGGGGAGGTTTTTTAAATTGACCAGAGCCAGGGAAAATATGGAAACGACGATTGCGACAGCCGTTAAACTCCTTGTTTTCATCCCGCGCGCCAATATTGCCCAGCAATCCCACCACGATGGCTCGGTGTATCGCTTCGTATTCCGCCGGCTCTTTGTTTTCTTTAACGTCGAGATCGCGACAAGCCACGCGCAACTGATGGTGGATATCTCTCCACTCACGCATACGCAGCCAGGAAAGGAAGTTTTTCTGGCACCACTTGCGCAACTGATTTTGACTCAGTTCCTGACGCTGGACTTCAAAGGCATCCCACAGCTGAACGAAGGATAAAAAATCCGATTGTTCATGCTGCCACTGGCGATGTTTTTCATCCGCAGCCTGGCGCTTTTCTGCCGGGCGCTCGCGCGGGTCCTGCACGGCCAGAGCGGCGACAATAATCAAGAGCTCCCGCGCACTGCCATTCTCTGCCCCCGCCAACAACATGCGGCTCAGGCGCGGGTCTAAAGGCAACCTTGATAGGGATCGCCCCAATTTAGTGACCCGGCCCTGCTCATCTACCGCCTGTAATTCCTGCAGCAATTTATAGCCGTCATTAATCAGTCGTGGGTCCGGCGGATCGACAAATGGAAACTCGCGGATATCACCGATACGCAACTGCAACATTTGCAGAATGACTGCGGCCAGATTTGTGCGCAAAATTTCCGCATCGGTAAATTCCGGGCGCTGCTCAAAATCCCGCTCTTCATACAAGCGCACACAAACACCAGCGCTGACACGGCCGCAGCGACCGGCACGCTGGTTGGCGCTGGCCTGGGAAACCGGCTCTATAGGCAGCCGCTGAATTTTACTGCGGTAGCTGTAGCGGCTCACTCGTGCAGTACCCGGGTCGATCACATAACGGATACCGGGCACGGTAATAGAGGTCTCTGCCACATTGGTAGCGAGTACAATGCGACGGCCTTTATGGCCGTGGAAAACTTTGGCTTGCTCCGCAAGGCTCAAGCGGGCATACAAGGGCAGCACTTCCAATTGCGCTATCTGTGCATCGCGCAAAGCCTTGGCGCACTCGCGGATTTCCCGCTCGCCGCTCATAAATACCAGGATATCCCCACCGCGCCGACTGCTGGACTTTTCCTCGTGCAGCAACTCCTCCACAGCAGTGACCACCTGCTCGTTGAGATCTGCATCCGTATCCGCTGCGGGGCGATAGTGAACTTCCACCGGGTAGGTACGACCGGAAACCTCGATAATCGGCGCATCGCCAAAGTGCCGGGAAAATTTTTCTAGGTCGATGGTGGCCGAGGTAATTATCAGTTTCAGGTCAGGGCGCTTGGGCAGTATGGTTTTCAAATAGCCCAACAGAAAATCAATATTAAGGCTGCGCTCATGGGCCTCATCGATGATCAACGTATCGTATTTATTTAACAGGGGATCGCGCTGAATTTCAGCCAGCAGGATACCGTCTGTCATCAGTTTGACGTGGGTATGCTCGGTGCTGTGGTCGGTAAAGCGCACCTGGTAACCGACGGACTCTCCCAGGGGCTGCCCCAGTTCCTCAGCAATTCGATTGGCTACAGTGCGCGCGGCAATCCTGCGCGGCTGAGTGTGGCCGATCTGGCCGAAAATTCCCCGGCCCAGTGACAGGCAAATTTTTGGTAACTGAGTGGTTTTACCAGAACCGGTTTCACCGGCAATCACTACAACCTGATTTCTCTCGATCTGCTCGGCGATTTCCTCCCGCCGCGCTACCACTGGCAAAGACTCCGGCCACTGCACTTCCGGCAACTTGCGCCGGCGCTCCTCCACCAGGGTCTCAGACGCTTGGAGCTGTTGCTCCAATTGGGCCAACATGCGATCTACCGGCTTGCCCTCTTTCTGGCGCCGGCGCACATTTTTGACAGTCCTGCGCAACCCATAGCGGTCACGCCCCATGGTCGCGGAGATTCGGGCCTGCAGCGCCCCCAGTACTTTTTCTGCTTCGGTGTGACTCATAATTCGTACAGCAATGGCAAACGCGGGATTATACCCCTTGAGCACCGCAGGGCTATCAAACCTTATTGTGGCGCTCATCTATACTGGTGCGAATAGCACTTCTTCTGAGGGGCACGGCCTATACTGCTGGTGCAATTCCTCAGGGTCATACCTTGCGAGCAGTACTATGCAAGAGATCAAGCCCAAGCCCCCCGCCAGCGCAGGCCAGCTGTTTGGCCACCCCAAAGGACTCTTCCTGTTGTTTGGTACTGAGATGTGGGAACGTCTCAGCTACTACGGCATGCGTGGTATTTTTGTCTTCTACCTGACCTCTACAGCGACTGCCGCAGTCTTCGGCTGGGAACAACTGACCGATACCGAATTGCAATCCAAAGCCCTCAGCTACCTGGGCTGGTATGCAATGCTGGTGTACCTGACCCCCATTATTGGCGGTTGGATGGCAGATAATCGCTGGGGCCAGCGCCGCTGTATTATGTTCGGCGGCACCTTGATGATGCTGGGGCAGTTCGCCCTGGGATTCCCCCACGGTTGGCTGCCAAATGGCAGCCAAATTTATATGCTATGGATCGGGTTAGCCTTACTGATTATCGGCAACGGTTTCTTCAAGCCAAATATCTCTACCATGGTCGGGGACCTTTACGAGGAAGGTGACCACCGCCGGGATACCGCCTTTACCATTTTTTATATGGGCATCAACCTGGGCTCTATCCTCGGTTACCTACTGGTGGGCTGGATTGGGGAAAAGGTGGATTACCAGCTGGCCTTTATCGTCGCTGGCCTTGGCATGTTAGCAGGCCTAATCCTGCAGTTGACCCAAGCCAAACGCTACCTGGGAGAAATCGGTGTAGAACCTTCTGCGCACCTGGAACTGAAAGACAAGAAAGATGAGGACGTCGATAAGCGCCGCCCGTTGACTCAAGAGGAGCGCGACCGCATCAAAGTTATTTTGGTGCTGGGTGTGTTTATCGTGATTTTTTGGGCTGGCTTTGAGCAAGCTGCCGGCTCAATGAACTTATTCGCCAAATATCGAACCGACCTGAATGTGATGGGGTGGGAGATTCCCGCCAGTTGGCTGCAGATGGTTAACCCTCTGTTTATTATTATCCTCGCGCCGATTATGGCCAGTATCTGGGTAGGCATGGGAGACCGGGAACCCAGCTCACCGGCCAAATTCAGTTTGGGACTGGTTTTTCTCGGCGTGGGTTTCTTATCCATGTGCGGTGCCGCCCTGCAAATTGGCGATTCAGAGACCATTAAGGCGAGTATTTGGTGGTTGGTATTTGCCTATATTTTCCACACCATTGGCGAACTTTGCCTATCGCCAATTGGGCTCTCTGTCGTAACTAAATTATCTCCGCTGCGCTATTTATCCCTGATGATGGGGCTTTGGTTTGCCTTTATTGGTATTGCCAACAAAGGAGCCGCAGAGATCGGTAAACTCGTTGGTGTATCCGGTCCACTCGCAACCTTTGGCGGAGTAGCCCTGGCCGCAATTATTGCCGGAATTATCCTGTACTTTATTCGCGAGAAACTGGTGGACTGGATGCACGGTGCGGAAGAGATTCATGTAAAGGTGGGCGAAACCACCAAGGAGGAACTGAGCATCACCGCCGATCACGACGGTGTACCGCCGAAGCATTTTAGCGGTAATGACAAATAAGGGAGCCAACCCATAAAAGGCGTATTTTGCGAGCACGGACCTCGCTCTTTAACGTTATCAGATTCCGGGCCGCTAACAGGCGTACGTTTAGCGGTCAAAGATCTCTTTCAATTGAAAGGGGAGAAAAATACGGCAGGCAGCCCCGAGTGGTTTAATACCCACCCTCCTGCCAATAAAACCGCACTTAGCTTGCAGCAATTACTGGAGGCCGGCTCAACCTTTACTGGGTTTACTCACCTTGATGAACTCGCCTACAGCATGCAGGGGAGTAATTTACACTACGGTTCTGCCGACAACCCTAAACTGCCCGGCTATTTTTGTGGGGGTTCCTCTATGGGATCGGCCGCCGCCGTGGCCTCAGGAATAGCCGATATTGGCTTAGGCACCGACACCGGCGGATCGGTGAGGGTACCTGCAAGCTATTGTGGTTTATTCGGCATTCGAACCAGTCACTCACTTATTTCAACCGACGGTGTTATCGGTTTAGCACCCTGCTTTGATACTGTCGGTTGGTTTAGTCAAATTCCTTCACTACTTGTAGACGTCGGCAAAATCCTAATTCCTTCACAGCACTTATCCACAAATAAAGTAACACACCTGGTTATTTGCCCCGAGATCAGTCAACTGGCAGATACGCCCATTCAAGCAGCAATCCAGGAATTTATTCCTACATTAAATAATCAATTTCCTATCTGCGAGATTAAACACCTGTCTGACATTGAATTACTGGGCGAACTGGCGGATGTATTCAGAATTTTGCAGGGCCGCGCCATCGCCAATACTCACGGAGACTGGTTGCGAAAATACCGGCCGGTATTTTCAGATGACATCGCCACAAGAATTACTATGGCCCTATCAATTACCGACGATGAGATATCCTGGGCCAACGAAAAACGACAACAGTGGTGCAAGTTGATGGAAACATTACTACCGGACAACAGTAGCGTTTTACTAGTACCAACCACCCCCACAACCGCAATTAAGAAAGGGACCGATAGTGAACCCAGCAAAGTACAAACAAATCGCCAGCGACTATTGGGTTTAACCGCTATTGCAGGGCTTTGGGGCACCCCCCAGTGTCATCTGCCGTTGTTTTCTATCGTAGAAAATGAGATTAATACTGGGGGAAAAGAGATAGAGAAACCCAGTGGCTTCTCATTGATAATGACTCCACGAAGCGATTTTTCGCTTCTCTCTCTAGTTGAGCAACTAACGAAACCCCACGAATAGCAGGTAGCACCTAAGGTGCTACCTGAAAAAGCGATCAGCTTTTTAACGCCCTTTAACCAAATAAGCGATGGCTCGATCCAATCCCTCCAGGGTCATCGGATACATATGCCCGTCCACCAGTCTCTGGGTCATACCGATACTGGGAGTATATTGCCAGTACTCCTCTCCTACAGGGTTCAACCAGATCAGGTTACTGTAGGTATCGGTAACACGCTCCATCCAGGCCGCACCGGGCTCCTCATTCATATGTTCGACACTGCCGAAACGACTGGTAATTTCGTAGGGCGCCATAGACGCATCGCCGACAAAAATTACTTTGTAGTCCTTGCCATAGGTGCGCAGTATTTCCAGCAGCGAGGTATTTTCGCTATAGCGCCGCTGGTTGTCTTTCCACACATGCTCGTAAACAAAATTGTGGAAATAAAAATATTCGAGATGCTTGAACTCAGAACGACAGGCGGAGAACAGTTCTTCACAGACGCGCACATAGGGGTCCATAGAGCCCCCTACATCGAAAAAGATCAGCACCTTAATTGCATTATGTCGCTCCGGCACCATTTGAATATCCAGTAACCCTGCGTTGCGTGCAGTAGAGGAAATGGTGTTATCCAGATCCAGTTCCTCTGCGGCACCGGTGCGGGCAAATTTGCGCAGCTTGCGCAGAGCCACCTGGATATTGCGGGTGCCCAGACTGATACTGTCATCCAGATTTTTAAACTGGCGCTTCTCCCACACTTTTGACGCCGAGCGATTGCGCCCCTTACCACCCACACGGATACCGCCGGGATGATAACCACTATTGCCAAACGGGCTGGTGCCGCCAGTACCAATCCAGCGATTACCACCGCTGTGACGCTTCTTCTGCTCCTCTAGACGCTTTTTAAATTCCTCCAGTAGTTTTTCCAAGCCACCGAGGCTTTGCACCTGGGCCTTTTCCTCTTCGGTCAGCTGCTTCATAAATTCTGCACGCAGCCAGTCCTCGGGAATCATTTGCTCGACAATGTCGTCGAGGGTCTCAAGGTCCTTAAAATAGGCGTCGAAAGCGCGATCAAATTTATCGAAGTGCTTCTCATCCTTGACGAGGCAAACGCGGGCAAGGAAGTAAAATTCCTCAAGGTCGGCAAATACCAGGCGCTGCTGTAATGCCTCAAGCAGGGCCAGCAGTTCGGTGATGGTTACCGGTAATTTATAGCGGCGTAAATTCTGGAAAAAGCCAATCAGCATAATAATTCGCAGTCAGCACAGAGAAAAAATAACACCCGGTTAAACCGGGCCGAAATCACCGAGGACAATTTCAGCCCTCGGTGACATTAACCAACACAGTTTAGCGATTATCGCGACGGGCCATAAACGCCAGGCGCTCCAGCATATGGACATCCTGCTCGTTTTTCAGCAGGGCACCGTAGAGCGGCGGAATGGCATTGCTGCTATCGCTGTTTTTCAGGATCTCCTCGGGAATATCATCAGCCATCAACAGCTTGAGCCAATCGATCAGTTCGGAGGTCGAAGGCTTTTTCTTCAGGCCTGGAACCTCGCGCAGCTGGAAGAAAATATCCATTGCCTCGGCCACCAGCTGCCCTTTGATCCCTGGGTAGTGCACATCGACAATTTTGCACATGGTGTCACGATCGGGGAAGCTGATGTAATGGAAAAAGCAACGGCGTAAAAAGGCGTCCGGCAATTCTTTCTCATTATTGGAAGTGATAATTACGATGGGGCGCTGCTTGGCCTTGATGGTTTCGCCAGTCTCATAGACAAAGAACTCCATACGATCCAGCTCAACCAGCAGGTCGTTGGGGAATTCGATATCCGCTTTATCGATTTCATCGATCAGCAGCACCACGCGCTCTTCTGCCGCAAAGGCCTCCCAAAGCTTACCGCGCTTAATGTAGTTGCCAATATCGTGAACCTTATCCACCCCCAGTTGGGAGTCCCGCAGGCGGGATACCGCGTCGTACTCGTACAGGCCCTGCTGGGCTTTGGTGGTGGATTTAATATGCCACTGAATCAGCTTTAGTCCGAGGCTCTCTGCTACCTGCTCGGCGAGCAGTGTTTTGCCGGTGCCGGGCTCACCCTTGATCAATAGTGGGCGCTGCAGGGTAACGGCCGCATTCACCGCCATCTGCAAGTCGTCGGTCGCTACATAGCTTTCGGTACCGGTAAACTTCATAACTGCTCCAATCCTGTCGTCGAGGCTAACTATCTCTTTTAGCGAATGATAATTGAACAACAGGTTGGGGGCGAGGCGGTAACGCTCAATTTGGATGACCAGCTTGCGCTGGAGGAATTTGCCAGTCCCGCAGGGCGAGCCTTGAAAGTACGCGTGGGCTTACCGAAGCAGCCTAGGCCATCTGGGTACTGCGGCGGTGTACAACCTGGCGACCTTTGCCGGTGATATACCAGCGGATGCCCAGGTGACTGTGAATTTTCCCGACCATCTCCAGCACCAGCAAGCTATTCAAGGCGCGGGCTATAGAATTGGTTTCCATACCGCTGTCCTGCACCATGCCGGAAAGAGACCGAAATACACACTCCCCGGTATTTAACAAATGCAGCACCTGTAGGGCATTGTCATCCAATTTACGGATCTGATTGAAATCGATGGTCGGCCCCTGCTCGGGATCGCCCTCAATTTCATGCTCCAATAGGGGCATCATTTCCAACTGCATGGTGCGCAGTTCCTGCTCCATATTCTCTACTCGGGCGCGGGCAATACTGGCGTCGCGCAACTGGCGCCGCGCGGCGTTAAACACGAACATACGGGACGCAATTGCAGCGAGCAGGCAGTAACCGGTAAAAATCAATAAACGCGAGGGGTCACCCTGGATTTCTATCAACAAGTCACTCTGGGTGAATTTAAGGAATATCGGCACCATCAAGGCGCCACACAGCCCCATAATCAGGCAACGTGCGAGCCCCGCTGGATCTTCTTCGGTAAACAGCATTTGATAGTAATTGACCAACCCACCCAAAATGCCCGAAACCAGCATTACTGCAGTCAATATAAGCAGGTGATCGAGCATCAGTATTCCTCAGCCATTCGGCTCTCACTGCCAATCCGGGCAAGTGGGTATTGAACTGAATATTTCACTCTATTCACGACTGCCCTTGCCCTCTTCCCCTATTAGGTGCGAGGTATTTCCCACATGCTGGATACAGCCGCCTCTTGTTGTTACTGGATACCTGGCAGAAAAGTGACACGGCTTTTACATTGTTTTGCATTGCGCCACAGCGGGAACCAGCTTAATAGATATAGCAGCTGTCATTGACTGGGGTTGCCGGTCTAAAGGGTTTTAGCGCCTTTGATACGAGCAACCGAGTGAAGGCCTGGATATAGGCGTCGAGGAGGGACGATGGCTGCGCAAGTGAATTAAAGTGCAACAAAAAATACTGGGGGAATGGCTACCCTGCCCTCAGGCATGACAGCCATATCTTGGGTTATTGTTCGTTAAAGTAGGGATCTTCATCAAAGCGACGACGCCTGTCCCGGCGAAACCTCATCAGCAAGCTGACAATCCCCCAAACAACCATGATCGCCAGGGCTCCACCCGAAGCGAATATCAAATTGGTAGTGACCTCTGGCGCCGCTCCATTTTCTTCAAACAGCGTTTGATAAACAAATAGCGGCAACACCGGCACAGCAACTGACTCCGCTACAGAGGTCTTTGCCGGCGCCAGCAACACCGCCGCAGCCACTAACAGTAGAGTCTGGCGTACCCAACTCCAGCGCCAATTGCGCATAAACCACCAGCCCGCCAACAGCATAACCAGTGTTGAAGCGGCGTATACCATCCAGGCAAATTGGAAATCTTCTGTCATTCTCTCACTCTACTTTCTGGCACACCGATCCAATATGCCAGGGTCCTTTACATCGTCACTCGCTCGGAACCGGCATATTTACGCCGCTTCGCAGACAAAGACTGCCAGCGATAATTAATTCGAAGAATCGAATCAAGGAGCCTCTGAGTAACTCCATGATGCCTCTGGCATGCAGAGTGGTTCACAATCAAGGCGCGGCTTCGCAGGAATGTCTAGACCTTTCAAGAAGTCGCAACGCGGAGTGTGAATCGCTCTGCATGCCCCGAAGGGCGGGCCTTGAAGGCCGCATCTGCTGCGTTGCAGCTCTTGCAAAGGGCTACGGCCATTCGCGGCGAGCTGCGCCTAACATCTGCAGCCTTCAAGACCCGCAGAGGCATTACGGAGTTATTCAGAGGCTCCTTAATTATGCGCAATATCCAAAGGCGTTCACAGGTCGCAGTTCCCGTTTGCGATCAACCCTGTTCAACCCAAGAGACAATATGATCCTCCATATCGTCTGGATGAACCGACTCTTCACTGACAACGCGCCCACGCACCGATATCCCCGCCCGATGAACGGATTCCGGGTCTCCCGATACCAATGGGTGCCAGTCCGCAAGAGGGCGCCCTTCCGCAAGGCTGCGGTATGCGCAGGTGAGCGGCAACCAATCGAATTCGGCAATATCCTCTATACGCAACTGAATGCATCCGGGAACATGGGCTTTGCGCTGGCTGTACTTGCTGCACTGGCAGGAATGGGTATCCAACAGGCGGCAGGCCACATTAGTGAGGTAGACCTCACCCGTATCCTCATCCTCCAAACTATGCAGACAGCAGCGACCACAACCGTCACAAAGCTGCTCCCACTCGGATCGACTCATTTGCTCCAGCGTTTTCCGCCGCCAAAAAGGCTCCTGTGCCATTTAGCTCGACTCAGCGTTGCAACTTGCTGTTCTTCAGCGCGATTTCACTCATTTCGGAATCGGCTATTGGCGGCATCTGTAAGTAATAGCCGCGAGTGCGCACCTCTTTGAGCAACTTGTCCGCCTCCGCACGGGCCAGTTTTTTGTCCGGCGTCACCAACATCGTAGTGACGTGCTGCGGCTTGCCGAAAAGCTCCAGTAGATTTTTGGGAACCCTCGCAGTGCCCTCGCGCTTATCCACGTACAGATACATCTCGTCTTTATTTGGACTGCGATAAATATCGCATAAAACTTTCACTTCAATTCCTCTTTACGCAATTGTTTCAGAGCTTCGAGCAAAGGGTGGCCAATCACATCGGCCCGCCACCCTCTGAGCCGACCCTCTAACTCGGGTCGACGGGCCTGGACCAAGGCTTCCAGCTCTTTTTTGCGAATTAATATTTCGGCAGGCAACCCGGCCCGCTCGGCAATAGACACCATCTCAAGCCGCAGTTGCTTGAGGATTTCTCCCTGCTGCCGGTTGAGGGGCTGCTGCATTCGCGCAGGTGGATCGCTTCTCCCGCAGGCTTGGGCAACGATTTTTAACAGGGCGTCGCCGTGCTCACGCAGAGCTCGCCCTTCCATACCCAGTTGGCTCAAGGCACCTCTATGCCGCGGCAACTGTTGGGCCAAGCCGAGACAGATATTCTCTTTCAACAAGTGATTGCGCGGCATATTCAGCGCCCTGGCCTGCTTTTCGCGCCAGGCACACACATCCTGTAGCACTGCCAGTTGTTTACTGCGCAGGCGCCAGGCACCTTTCACTTTTTGGTAGTAAATCTCAGGTGGGCTCGGGTTTCGAGCCGTGACCACCAATGATGCACAGTCTTCCTGCAACCACTCCAGGCGCCCCTTCGCATTGAGGTCCTTTACCAGTACGCCGTAGAGTACCGGCAACCAAGCAACATCGAGGGCGGCATAGGTTTTCTGTGCATCGCTGAGAGGTCTCTGCAGCCAGTCCGAGCGGGTTTCACTCTTGGGCAACTCTATATGCAGTAGCTGGTTAACTGTCGCCGCATAACCCAAGCCTGCTCCCATACCACAGATTGCAGCGGCAATTTGGGTATCAAAAATGGGCTCGGGAATCACGCCTAGCAAGCGCTCCAGGGTTTCCAGGTCCTCACTACAACTGTGCATGATTTTAGTGACAGCGGTATCGAGCAAGAGGTCGCGAAGCGGCTGTAACTCCTCAATCGCCAAATTGTCGATCAGGTAGCAGTGTTTTCCATCACCTACCTGGACCAGCGCCGGCTGGGGATAAAAAGTACGGCTGCGCATGAACTCGGTATCCAGGGCTACCGCACTCTGCTTGCGCCATTCTGCACACAACTCTACCAGCTGCTCGTAACTGTCGACCCAGCGTGGAGTGGTATCTATTTCTGTCATCGATATCACTCAACTGCCGGAAAAAAATGCGGTTCGACTATTAAAGGCGTGGGCGAGAGTGCCGCCATCGATATATTCCAGCTCTCCGCCGATGGGCACACCGTGGGCAATCCGGCTCACCGTCACCCCCTGGGCACGAGCTCTCTCCGCGATGTACTGCGCGGTAGCTTCACCTTCTACCGTAGGGTTAGTGGCGACAATAAGTTCGCGCAACTGCTCAGTAGCGAGCCTCTGCTCCAGCAAGTCGATCCCCAGGTCCCCCGGGCCAATACCATCGATGGGCGAGAGATGCCCATGCAGGACAAAGTAGCGACCGTGGTAATTACCGGCCTGCTCAATAGCCAGAACATCAGCGGGCGTCTCAACCACGCACAGTGAGTCCTGCTCGCGCCGGCTATTGCTACACAATGAGCAAACGGGCTCCTCTGTCAGGGTGCGACACTGCCCACAGCGCCCCACTTGTTCCACCGCTCGTGCCAAACTCTGGGCCAGCAGGGAGGCAGCTTCTCGGTCTTTTTCCAACAGGTACATCGCCATGCGCTGCGCGGACTTGGGGCCCACACTGGGCAGACAGCGGAGCGCGCGGATCAGCTCTTCAATCAGGGGACTAAACATACAAACTCAAAACCAGTGGATGGCCACTTCTTAAAAGGGGAACTTAAAGCCTTCAGGCAAATTGATACCTGAAGTCAGGTCTCCCATCCCCTGCTTTTGCAGTTCCTGTGTTTTTTCCTCTACACGGCGCACAGCGTCGTTGACCGCAGCGGCCAGCAGGTCTTCCAGCATTTCCTTCTCCTCAGTCATCAGGGAGGGATCAATTTCCACAGATACCACATCGTGGCGACCATTCATCATCACCTTGACCATACCCGCCCCAGACTCACCGCAAATGCGCAGTTCAGTCAGGTCCTGCTGCATCTTCTGCATTTTTTCCTGCATGTCAGCCTGCATCTTCTGGGCCTGCTGCATCAAATCGCCCAAACCTTTCATAGGTAACCTCTATCTTGTGCATGTGGCCCCGGAATAAACCGGGCCCTAATTGTCATTAATCTTCTACTACTAGTGATTCTACGGAGCCCGGCACCAGTTCCGCACTCAATTCTGTCTGTAATTCTTGAACCAGTGGGTCAGCGACCAGTGCATCCTGGGCAGCTTCAAGCCGCGCTTGGCGGGTAGCTGCGACTAATCGGGCGGGGGTACTCCCATGTACCTGCCCTACTTGTATCTGCGCTACCACAGGCTGTTGGAAGAAGTCAGCCAGAGAGTCCCCCAGACGCCGCTGGTGAACTTCGTCGTAGAGGCTGCTGTAGGATTCATCCAGGGTGAACGAGAGTATATTGTCCTGCCTGCCCACCATCTCCAAGTGCTGGGCAATGGAGTGCAAAATACCGGTAATACCCAGCTGTCCATACATTACCGGCCAACTGCCAGGCGTTAATGCTTCCAAACGCCCTTTTGGCACTTCCTGACTGCGGCTTTCTACCGGAGCCTCCCGCGAGGTATTCACCGTATTTTGTGGTACTGGTTGCTGTGGTGCCGGCGCCGACTCCACTTCCGCAACTCGCTGGCGCAGCTCGGCCAGGACATCTTTACGCTGGGGACGCTCTTCTGCCACTCCCCGAACAGGGGGCGGGCTTATAATTTGCTCCGGCTGAGCCTCCGTCGCTGACTCACTGACCATTTCAGTTGGGGCTGCAGGCTCTGCCTCCCTTTGCTCTGCCTGATTCTGCGACGGCTGCAGGCCCTGCACTACCTGCGGGGGAGCCACATCAACCTTTGTAACAGCCTGCGGCTGTGCCGCTTCAGGCTTTTTTGCCGGGCTGACCTCCGGTACTTCTGGCGCTACAGGAGCCTGTGGCTGTAGCGCTTCTGGAGCCGGTGCTGGTGAAACGGGTTCGGAAGCCGATGGCAGTGGCGAACGGGGAATATCCGCAACACCCTGGGGGCGGAAAGCCAACATCCGCAGCAGAGCCATTTCAAAGCCACTGCGCTGATCCGGGGCCAAGGGCAGGTCACGCCGGGCCAGCAGGGCCATCTGGTAATACAGCTGCACATTTTCCGGGGCGATACGCCCAGCTAAATTTCTCAGTCGCTCACCATCACCCAGGGAATTATCGATAGATTGGGGCAACACCTGAGCCACTGCGATACGGTGCAGGTTATCGGCAAGTTCTGCCAGCGCTGCACTGTAATCAGGGGCCTGCTGAGACAACTCAGCAACTGTGGCAAATAAAGCCTGTGCGTCCTCTTCAGACAAGGCTTGCAGCAGCTTCCACACCAAACCGGTATCGATACTGCCCAGCATACCGCGCACTTCTGCCTCAGTAATTTGCCCCCCACCAAATGCGATGGCCTGGTCAGTAAGACTCATCCCATCTCGCATACTGCCATCTGCGGCGCGACCGAGATGCCACAGGGCCCCTTCTTCAAACGGAACCTGTTCCTGCTCCAACACAAACTTCAAGTGCCCCACAACCCGCTCGGGGCTCATATTCTTCAGTTTGAACTGGAGACAGCGGGACAGCACGGTAACCGGCAACTTCTGCGGATCAGTCGTTGCCAGTAGAAACTTCACATGGGGAGGCGGTTCTTCGAGGGTTTTTAACAGCGCGTTAAACGAGCTGTTCGACAACATATGGACTTCGTCGATCAGGTAAACCTTGAAGCGACCCCGGGTCGGTGCGTACTGCACGTTCTCAAGCAGTTCACGAGTATCTTCGACCTTGGTACGCGAGGCTGCATCCACTTCGATCAGGTCGACAAAACGGCCATCAGCAATCTCATTGCAAGTGTGGCATTGGCCACAGGGTTCAGAACTGACCCCCTCTTCACAATTCAGGCACTTGGCCAGGATTCGTGCGATCGTGGTTTTACCCACACCACGGGTACCGGCAAAGAGGTAGGCGTGGTGCAAGCGACCATTATCCAGGGCGTTGATCAACGCCTGGAGAACATGCTCCTGTCCCACCATCTCGCGAAACAGCTTCGGCCGCCACTTCCGTGCCAGTACTTGATAACTCATTCAATCTCCGGTGCTCGACACACCTCTGCAAGGTCTTATTGTCTGCGCCTGTGGCGCGGCCGCCATTATACCGGCATCCATCGCCAGGCATAGAGAATCGGAGAGTGTGACCATTCAAGTTCGATCGTACCTCTCGTAGCGAAACCAATGCTTGTGATATAACTGTGCGCCAGCTCGCACTAAGAACAATCAGTCCATAACTACAGCGAGCAGGGTACGGGGATCACGATCAGTAATGAATAAGGCCAGGAAGACGCTTCTTGAAAGGCTGTTTACCGAGCACGGACAGGCCCTGGTGCGCTTTGTCTCTCGCATTGTAAAAAGCCCTGACGATGCCGAGGATATCGCCCAACACGCCTATCTACGCCTGCAAAAACTCAGCGATGAGAAGGAACTTGAGAATCCACGGGCCTACCTCTACCAGATTGCCAATAACCTTGCCGTGGACCAGCTGCGCCGAGGCAAGCTTCATGTAGAGTATGTGAGCCAGCAGATCCCCATGGAGGGTGAGCCCTACACCGACGACCACGCGGACCACCAGTCACCAGAAAGATTACTGGCAGCCCGCCAGCAGTTGCAGTCGATATACGAAACCATGGACAAGCTGCCCATTAAGTGTCGCCAGGCCTTTCTATTGCATAGGACCCGGGGCCTCTCCTATAGCGAGATAGCTAAGGAGATGAATATCTCCGTGAGTAGTGTGGAAAAGTATATTTTGCAGGCTTTGAAAGCGTGTCGTAAGAAGGTAACTCCTGAAAGGTGACCTTCAGTCAGTTGCGCCACTTGTGACATATATCCTTAAAATAACGATAAAAGAAGATGAACCACCGGTATTCACACCTTAGCAACAACTCCACAAAATTATTTGAGGGGGGAAGCTGTTCAGTCGTCTCAGCTTCGAAGGGCCGAATTGAGTAAACCTAAATACTCTACATACAACAGAATATTTTACTGTAATACAGTAAAAACACGTTGGAATTATTTTTTACTCAGAGGTCCGTGCAGTAAAGGTCGCACAAATTGAGAGACTTTGAGTAACATGCCGCCTTTAGTATCAAAGTACTAAGTTAATTTTCGCAAATCCAAGGTGCTAGAGCAGCCATGATGACTAACCCTAAGCAAACAATAAGTGAAGAAAGCCTTGACCAGGCTTGCGCTTGGGTTGCTCGTTTGCGCTCTGACTCGATTACATCTAGCGACCGCCACCAGTTCAAGCAATGGATTTCCCAAGATGAGAACCAGCTAGCTTTTGCCGAAATCACTGAACTCTGGGGAGACCTGGGTGCCTTATCTCACCTACCGGTAGATACACTATTCCCAGAAAGCATCCCCTCATCGCAAAATAATGCTGCCGTATGCTCCGCACCCACTGAAAATGCACAGGGGCAACAAAGCTCAAAGCAATGGACATTGCCGCAGTGGCTTATGGGCGGCGGTCTAGCAACCTGCGGAGCAATAGTTGCCCTGTGGGTTGGATATCAGGGTATGGGCGGCGAACTCAAGGCTCAAATATATGCGACTGAACGCGGACAAATACAGACAATAAACCTGTCCGATGGCTCAGAAGTAAAGCTGAACTCCAATAGTGAACTGCGGGTGATCTATAACCGCAATGAGCGCCGCACTGAGTTAGTTCGAGGTGAAGCCTTCTTCGAAGTGGCAAGGCAAACTTCTCGCCCCTTTACTGTTACTGCCGGCAGCGCCAATATCCGCGTATTGGGAACCGAATTTAACGTTGAACTCAACCCTCAGAGCACAAGAGTATCTGTAACTGAGGGCACAGTCTCAGTCAGTGAGACCGATAGCGCTCCCGGCTTAGGACCCGAATCAGTACAATTGGTCAAGAACGAGAAAGTCAGCGTTTCTGAAAGAGGGCTCAGTCCAATTGGCCAAACATCACCGGAAGAAGCTACCGACTGGACGAAAGGACTGCTAGTCTTTGAAAAAACCCCACTTAAGGATGCTTTAACCGAGTTAAACCGCTATTTAGCTGTTCCAGTTGCCGCCTCCCCCCAAGTAGAGGACAAATTGGTTTCAGGAACCTTTGAGATCTCCGACCCAGATAGCACCTTGAAAGCAATCGCTACTGCGCTCGATTTACATGAAGACCACAGCGACTCCAACCTGACTATCTTGTCTCCCGCACATAACTAGGTTATAACCGTCGATACGGCGGTTATATATTACACAAGCAAAATAAGCCCGCCCAAAAACGAAGAGAAACTATCAATTTGCTGCATTTTGACATGCTGCATGTATTTGAATGGGCACCTCATTGACACTTAGGTACTGGATAACAATATCCCTTGTGTTAGCGCTTTGCTCCCCTAGCGCTACCTACGCCCTATGCCCTGAATCGGGAATCGAAATCCCCAAAGGGAGCCTCTCTCAAGCCCTGATATCACTGGGCCAACAGTGCAAAATATCATTACTTGTGAAAGCCTCATCGGCGACTAGATTTCAAGTTAGCAAGCAAACTTTACACAGCCCTGAAGGCCAGTTTGAACCAGCGCTAGAAGAACTACTTTCAGGGATCCCCCTATCCTTTAAAAAAGTTGGCCCATCATCTGTAGCAATTATTAAATCCCCTGAACAGGCTACCCCCGTCCCAATGGAAATGGGTGTCGCGCAAACTGAAGAGGTGACCGTCACCGGTCAAAGCCTGACAGGAAGTCATTTACGCCACTTCCAATCAGAAGGGTACCTTCCGGTTGACCGACTTTCGCGGGAACAGTTGGAAATGACTGGCGCCCAAACTGTCGCCGACTTGCTTAAGTTTCTACCTGCTATTTCTGGCAACTCCACAAGCACTTCAGTAAGCCTGGAGAGCGATGGCACCGCGACGGTCTCGCTACGTGGCCTACCTGCTAACAGCACCCTTGTTCTCCTCAACGGCAGGCGCATCATTAGCGACGGATTCAATGGGGAGGCAACAGACCTAAACACCATCCCTTTAGCTCTTGTTGAAAGGGTAGAAATTCTCAAAGACGGCGCCTCAGCTGTTTATGGGTCCGATGCGATTGCAGGGGTTGTGAACATCATCCTGCAAACCGACTTTGAGGGACTCTCAATAAAAAGCTATTACGGACAGGCTTCGCAAGGCGACCGGCAGAGCGAATCCCACCACTTAACTTGGGGGTGGAGGGGAGATCACTCCCATGTAATGGTTAATCTGGCCCAGAAGCGCCAAGGAAAAGTAATGAGCCGAGACAGAGGGCTCTCCAACTCAGCAGACAGCCGCGCAATTGGTGGCACCGATCAGCGGTCATCTGCTATCCCGGGGGGGTTTATCGCCCTGGAAAGAAATGAGGTATTGACCAATCTCTCACCCGGGATATATCAGCAATGGTCACCTGACGATAAATTTGACTACAGTGACTACACCTCAGCAATAACTCCCACGCAAAGCGACTCAATATACATAGCGGGTAGTCTAGATATCGGTGATAACGCGCAAGCTTTTTCTGAGATCATGGGAGTTCGATCCAGTGGGGAGTCAACGTCTGCCCCGACCCCGGTATTTACACGCTTTGACAATGGTGACCTAACAATATCAGCCGACAATATTTACAACACTTTTAATCAAGAGGTTTACGACGTTCGCAGGCGCGTTATTGAGCTTGGCCCACGGACACAGAACAACCGAACAAACACCTGGAGATTTAATACTGGGGTAAAAGGCTTCTGGGACGAATGGCAGTGGGAGCTGGGTGCTTCGATCCATAAGACCCGCAAGAAAGAGACATTAAACAATGTAATAGATCCCTTCGCACTATCTCTAGGCCTCAAAGGGCCAGACCTTTGTAATGCCACAACATCCTGTGTGGCGGTCAACCTTCTTGGCCCCAGCGGTAGTATCGACGCAGAACAATTGGATTTTATTCGGGGGAAAAGCGTTACGATCAGCAATTCACGAATGACCTCCCTCACATTCATAACCGACGGCATCATCAAGAAAATATCGGCGGGAAATGTTCTGGCTGCAGCAGGTGTTGAATTAAGGCGGGAAAATGTAAACCTTCACTCAAATGATAATTTCGGAATGTCATTTATTGGAGGGCATGCACCCGGGTCAACTGAGGGAACCCGACTCGTCAAAGAAGCCTTCGCGGAACTATCTATCCCACTAATCTCTGAAAAATTATGGCTGGATGGAGCTATCAGAAGCTCCCATTACGATGATTTTGGGAGTACCAGCAACCCAAAACTAGCCTTGCGATGGAAACCCACCTCATCCTTACTTGTGCGAAGCAGCTATACTAGGGGATTCAGGGCACCGACCTTGACAGATATGAATCAGCAGGGCTACCAAACCCAAGAATTCCTGTTCGATCCCTGCTCAAGCTCAAATGCAGATAATCTGCCCGGCTGCCGATTTCAATCTGATAGCTCCCGGATACAATATTTAACCGAATTTAGCGGAAATTCAGATCTTTCACCCGAAACGTCCCGCACAATCTCTCTCGGAGTAACATGGGAGCCACTCCAAATCCCCGACTTTAAAGCTAAATTTGACCTCTATGATATAGATGAAAACCAAGTAATCGGCACCAACCCCCAATTCTTATTGGATCAAAATGCCTACTACAACCTTTATACCGATTTAGTCATACGCGACCAGAGTGGTGACATTACCAAAATTTATGCTTCCCGCATAAATCAAGGAAGCCGAGAGATCCGCGGATATGATGCAGCTTTTCGTTATAACCTTCCGTTGAACAGTGATAAGAAGCTACAACTGGCTTTGAACATCAGCAAAATGCTTCACTACCTGAATCAGAGCTCCCCCAATTCAGTCAAAGAAGACCTATCCGGCACTTTCACAGATACTTCCGTCGGCGGCCTAGGATCACTACCAAAATGGAAAGCCAATGCTGGGGCCTATTTAAATATGGGGGCTTGGGATGCCGGCTATACCATGCATTACGTCGATAATCTAAAAGAAACCTTCACCAATCTAGATGGCACAACCGAAAACCGCAGTATCAGCAGCTGGTCATCCCACGACATCCAGATTGCCTATGCCTCGAATTCTCGGTTGAGATTTTCTTTCGGTATCAATAATTTATTTGACCGCTCTCCACCTTTTGCATCAACAGCTGAGAGTAATAATCACGATTACCTAACCTATGACCTCACAGGTCGATTTTTTTACGGAAGTTTTTCTCTTAGTCTCTAGGCTTAACCATTCTACTCCAACCTCTCTTGCAGCTCCTCGCACCCCCAAAGCGCTCAAAAATAAAGCAGGTAGGCCGATAAGCAAACATCAGCCAACCTATCAAACCTGACAATACGCAGTATCAGAAAAAAACACGATTCTTTTGAGGGGTTCCGTCCGCCACTCGTTAATAGGAGTGTTGGGAGGGAAGTAGCCACTTGGGGGTAGCTATTTCCAGCAATCGTCATTAATGACCAAAGACTAAAAATCCAACGATCAAGAGAGGATTGACAATGAAAAAGAACCTCATGTCCGCAGCCATAAAAGGGGCCCTGGGCCTCACCGCTGCCGCAATTATGGTTCCTGCAATGCCAGCTTTCGCTCAGCAAGATGCGGAAATGGTTGAAGAAGTAATCGTAACTGGCTCCCGTATCCAGCGCGCCGACCTGGAAGGCGCTCTGCCGATTCAAGTAATGGACGCTGACGCCATTGCCGCCACCGGTGCAACCTCTGCACCTGAGCTAATGTCCAAGCTGACTTCTATGCAAGGTATGATCGTTGCAGCGGACTCCGTTGGTGGCACCGGTGGTGGTATACAAACCGCTAACCTGCGCGCCCTTGGCTCCAGTTACACCCTAGTTCTTCTTAACGGCCGGCGTATGGCTTCCTCTACCTCTGGTAGTGAGGTTGACCTGAGCCACATTCCTCTGGCAGCTATTGAGCAAGTTGAAATATTAACTGACGGCGCAAGTGCCCTGTATGGCTCCGATGCTATCGCCGGTGTTGTTAACTTTATTCTTAAGCGAGAAGTTGACAGCACAACAGTGAATGTACGCTACGATAAGCCCGAAGCTAGCGGCGGTGGCGACATTGCCTCATTTGACATAACCAGTGGCTTTGGCAGCCTGGATGAAGATGGCTTTACAATCATGGGAAGCTTTAGCCATCATGAACAAAGCGAACTTGCTGCGAAAGACCGCGACTGGGCCCGCACTGGCATTATTCAAGTAACCAATCCCGTTAGTGGTAATACGGGTATGTTCTTTAACGGTTCCACCAACTCCATTCCAGGTAACGCCTACGTCTATTACACAGACGCTTGGAAGGCCGCCAATGGTGGGGAAGATGCTCCCAACTCCGAAACTTTTAACCCTTATCTAGAAGCGAACGGCAATTGTGCGCCGGATAATGCGCCCTCTGGAAGTGTATGTGCTTTCGACTATACCAGCACCTTATTTATCCTCCCAGAAAAAGAAACTGATTCTATTTTCCTATCCGGAAAATACCGTATCAGTGACAACCTGGAAGGCTTCAGTGAACTGGTTTACTCCGAGCGCACTATAACATCTAAGACCGCACCTTACCCAACAGGTCAAGTGCCCCTGCCCATCGATTCTCAGCTGGTTCAGGATTACGTACTGCCCTACGCAAGTGTTGATGCATCCGACATCGACCAAGTTACGGGTACTTGGCGTGCTCTGGCAGCAGGTAACCGTGTTACCGAGTGGAAATCCGATGCTTTCCATTTCGTTACTGGGGTGAACGGCTCCGTTGGCGACATCAACTTTGAAGCTGCGGCCTTCCATTCTTCTACCGATCAAGAAGAGAATTACCCGGACGGACACTTACTAGCTGAAGAGTTTGCAGAGCTCGCTAGCTCTGGCCAATTGAACATTTTCGAGCCGGCAGATAGCCTGTCAGAAGACACAGCCTCATTGGTTGCACCCACCATCTACGATGGCAATTACGGCACTACGGAAACCAGCACTACTGGTTTCGACCTGTCCATGGATATGCCGCTATTCAGTATGGAAGGTGGTGAAGCCCAATTGGCAGCAGGTATCGACTTCCGCCGTACCACCTATGAGGAAGGTATCTCTGACGCTAACCGCGATGGCCTAATCTTATTCCGTCAGGCTGGTGACACTTATGATCTTGAGCGAGACGTCTACGGTGCCTACGCTGAAGTTCTTTTCCCTGTGCTAGACACTTTGGATTTCACCGCTTCTATGCGTTACGACTCCGTAGGTGGTACCGACGCGGTAGTTAACGGTAGTGACCTCGGCAGTGGAAGCAGTTCTGAGTCTGATGTAACTTACAAGCTGAGTACTCGCTGGGCAGCTACGGATAATCTATCCTTCCGTGCCTCTTATGGCACTGGCTTCAAAGCTCCATCCATGCTTGAGCTAGCTAAGCCTCTGGTGAACTTCGGAGTAACCTCTGGCACCTTCGACTGTGTATTCCCTACTGGTGATGAGTTGCGCAATCTCTGTGTTGCAAACTCAGGCTTCCAGGCTCAGGTACTGCAAGTTGGCAATACTGAACTAAGCCCAGAGACCTCCACTCAATACTCCCTGGGCTTTGTTCTCGATACCGACAGCGGCTTCACTGCCACAGTCGACTATTGGAACATTTCCATGGAAGACCAGGTGGATTATCTGCCTGAACAAGAAATATTTGGAAACTGGGAAAAGTACCGCGACCTGTTTGTAGGGGTACACAACAGCACTACAGGGCGTGACGAACTCGGCATCATTCAAGCCTTTGTCAATATCGGTGAGACAGAAGTAAGTGGTATCGACTACCGTTTCGAGCAATCGCTTGAACTGTCATTCGGTGATATGCTGCTCTCCCTGGGCGGAACCTATATGATTGAGAATGAAAACTCACTCTTCGGTTCCAGCATGGGAGAGTTCGGCGCTAATGACGAAGTAACCTTCCGCAACCAGATACGTGCAGGTATTTCTCTGTCTCACGGTAACTTCACCCACAACCTGGGCATGAACTACCGCAGCGGTTACCTGGACCAGGTTAACAGTATTGGCCTGATCGACGACGACGGTTCCTATATCACTGAAACCGTTTATGACGCAGATGGTGTGGGCACTGAACAGATCGTGTACGAAGACGTTCAGCTGACTATTCCGTCTTACATCACCTTCGACGTTCAGAGCCAGGTTGCCCTGATGGAAGATCAGTTGACCCTGAAACTCGGTATCAACAACCTGACTGACGAAGAGCCGCCGCGCACCCTGCGTACCAGTGGCGCTGGTCACCAGCTGGGCTTCGATCCGCGTTACTCTGATGGCTACGGTCGCACTGTCTACCTGAATGCAGGTTATACCTTCTAAGAACATAAGTTCTTAGTAAAGCCCGCGGCGTTAGCGTCGCGGGCTTTTTTTCAGCAGTGGGTAGATGGAACACAACAATAGGCAAAAAAGCACTTCTTAAAAGGTTAAGACTTCACGCAATATGGTATCTCTGCCAATTTGTGAACCGGTGGCAAGAAGAGGGCTAATTGAAACAGCTGCCCCCGTCTAACCCAATTCTCTCGAATACCTCTTTTTCTAGTGGCCTTCAGAATGAATGCTGCTGCTCCGACCTTTTTCAGTTCACCCTTCCTCCGCGGCAATCACGCCTTCAATCCAGTCAGTGAACATTTTTAAGAATCGAACCCGTATTGCAGCAAAAGTCTCTCAAGGCACACCTCAAAACTATCTTTACAGATGTGGAGAACAAGTTGATTTGCTGACTAACACTCAACTCTTTCCACACAAGTATCGCCCAGATCCTAGCTATCAGCTCACAACGGTTGATTGGCCCCCCCTAAAACTCATCAGTCCTCAAGCACCGACATTTCGTAAGTACTATCTTGAGCCAATCTACCGAGCATTGAGAAGCCGGAAGAGATCGTAAATCAGTAAAGCAAAGCTTATTGGAGAACGGTGGGTTACCAACAGGAGGTTCACTATCTAGAACTTGCTCATCCCCTCACAAAAGACCTTCAATGGCAAAGGGGTGTGATCGTAATTTGCTCAATTTTTCAGATAAAAAATCTCATACTACGCTAAAGCTATAAATAGGCTTCAACTTGCCTGAAGCACCAGCTTTAAGGAATAAAATCCAAGTACTGCCTAAAAAACAACCCAAATGCTCTAAACATATTGAGCGGAATTGTTCATAAGTCGACCAAAAACTCATCGGAAAAGTTCCATATTTACCCTCAATGCATTAAAGTCAGCTTCGACAGTTTTTAACCCATATCATAAAAAGCATTATAAGCACCTTAAGTATAAGAAGGTTCCACTATGATTAAGACCAAATTGAGCATAGCCATCGCTGCTCTGGGCACCCTCGCCAGCACTGGCGTTTTTGCCCAAGAGTCTGCTGAGATTGGCGCAGAAGTAGAAGAAGTAATTGTTACCGGATCACGCATCGCTCGTGACCCGCTATCCACTACAGGTCCAATTACTCTGGTTGATTCCGAAGCGATCCAACGCTCCGGTGTAGGCACCATTGATGAGCTGCTGAACCAACTTCCTTCTATGGGTACCACTGGTATCAATGCAAATGACAACAACGGCGGTGATGGTCTTTCATTTGTAGACCTTCGCAACCTGGGTTCTGCACGTACCCTGGTTCTCGTTAACGGTCGTCGTTTCGTATCTTCCAGCTCTGGCGTGTCCTCCGCAGTGGATATGAACAATATTCCTGTAGATATGATCGACCGTATTGAAGTACTGACTGATGGTGCTTCCGCTGTTTACGGCTCAGACGCTGTAGCAGGTGTTATCAACGTAGTTCTAAAAGATTCTTTCGAAGGCGTGCGTGTTAATGCCCGTGCCGGCGCAACCGAAGCTGGGGGCGGGGAGAATGGTGAAATTTCCATCACTTTTGGCAAGGAGTTCGAACGCGGTCAATTTATTGGTAACTTAACCCATAGCAAGCGCGATGAAATTACCTACGAAGACCGTGACTGGGCAGGACTCACGAGCCCCACGGCCGCCACAGGGGCATTATTCACCGACTACGGTGATGAAGCTTACACTCTTAACGAAGGCGCTTCCGAACTCGGTGGTTACACGCCTTACGATATTGGTCAACACATGTGGCTATCCGGCGCTATGGAGCGCACGAGCCTTACAGGAAGCGGTACTTTCTCCATTACAGATTCTATCGAACTTTACGGGGAAGGCTCCTATACCGTTAAAACTACCAATCAGCAAATGGCCGCCCAGCCCTTGTACACTGGTATTGGATTAGCCTTAACTGTAGACGACCTTCCCACCGAAATTCAGTCGCAATTGGAACAGGTGTGGCAAGAATCCAACGAGGATTATGAGGAGCTTTTGGCCGCTTATGAAGCCGCTCACGCAGAGTGGGCTGCCAATCCTGATGGCAGTGAAGAACCTTTAGAGCCTTGGGCTGCAGGCGTATCCACCATTCTTGTTCGACCGGTAGATACTGGAAACCGCGACTCGGAGCAAAAAACTGAAACCTTCCGTATCCTCGGTGGCGCACGCGGTGACCTGGAAAATGGTTGGGGCTGGGACACCTTCTTAAGCTACGGAAGAAATGAAGGTGAAAACACCTTAGCGAACTCCATCAGCAAGACAAAAATACAGGAGATTCTAGACGGCACCAGTGGCATTGCTGAGGAAGACATTCAATTCTTCGGCGGTCTGAGTGATGAAGTAGCCGATTACATTGGCTATACAGATCGCGAAGATAACGAATATGAAATGATCAATTTCGGTGCCAGCCTGACCGGTGACATCGAAGCCATTCAGTTCCAAGGCGGTGCGTTAGGTTTTGCCTCAGGCGTTGAATACCGTAAAGAATCAGGTGAATTTAACCCTAGTGAAGAAACACAAAGCGGTTCAACATTTGCCAACCAACAGGATGCTACATCCGGTGACTTCTCAGTAACTGAAGTTTTTGCAGAATTTAACCTGCCAATTCTGTCTGGAATTAAATACGCAGAAGAGCTGTCGGTCGATGCTGCGGTGCGTTATTCTGACTACGACACATTTGGTGGTCAAGCAACCTACAAAATTGGCGCAGTTTACGCCCCAACAGAAAACTTACGCTTCCGTACTAGTCTATCGACCGCTTTCCGCGCGCCCGGAATCTATGAATTGTACAGCGGTAACGCACAAAGTTACCCCTCACTTCAAGATCCATGCGATACCAGCGACAATAACGAGAAGGGTCGCGGCCAATATTGTGACTCTCAAAATGTTTCGGAAACCTATACCCAGGTTGGCAGCCAGCTTCCAGTAAACATCGGGGGTAATGCCGATTTGCAGCCGGAAGAGTCCACTAGCTTTACCGCAGGTATTGTTTGGACACCCTCCTTTACTGAAGACCTTTCCATCACCTTGGATTACTTCAATATAAATGTTGAGGACGCTATTCAGTCTGCTGACCTGCAGCAGATTCTGGACGATTGCTACCGCGATGGCGTTGAAGCAGCCTGTAATCTTATAACTCGCCAAAATGACAGAGACATCATCAGCGTTAATGGCGCTAAAATGAATATTGGTGAGATCAATACTAGCGGCATTGATATCGACGTAGTGCAGAACTTCTACTACGACGCTGGCAAACTAGCATTGAGAGGGCAGGCTACTCGTCTGCTTGAGTACGAGGAACAGAATTCACAAACTGGTAGTACTACCGATTACTTTGACAGAATCGAAAATTCCTCTGGAGCCTATACCAAGTGGCGAGGCCTAGCCAGCGCAACTTGGTACGCGGACAACTGGGACTTTGGTGCTGATATTCAATATATTGGCGATGGCCACAGCCCCGATTTAGACATGCCATCCCATACTTACTTGAACCTGAAGGCAGGTTGGGATGTCAATGAAGCTATGCGCTTAACGGCCGGCATCGACAATGTTACAGATCGAGATCCATCTTATACTGCGATCAATGGTGCTAACAGCTTCGATACTAATAGTGTATATGACTACCAGGGCCGCTATGCCTGGGCTGGGGTTACTTACCAGTTCTAAGTCCTGACTTTCAAGTTAAGTCAAAAAAGGCGCCTTTCGGCGCCTTTTTTTATTGCTGATAAACTAACCCTGTACAAACTAATAGCCGCTGAACCTAATCCTCAGTATTCAGCAAAAGGGCCAGTTTACTCATATATCTATTTTTTACATCCAAATTACTAACTAGTGAAAACGCTTCCGTAAAACTTTTCTTAGAGGCCGCTAAATCACCAAGCTGATACCGGATTAATCCCAATAGAAAATGAAATCGATGATCACTCTGATCAGCCCGCAAGGCCATTCGAAGTCGTTTTTCAGCGAGTTTAAATTTATTGTTTTCATAGGCTTCCCGCGCCTGATAATAAAGGTAATAAGGGTTCCTATTGCGGTGATAACGGACACGGCCCGCAAAGTCATCAGCCAACCTCTCCCTACCTGTTTTTCGATAAAGCCTCTCTAGATTACTCGCCGCAACAAGGTTACCTCTCTGCAGCTGCAATGCATGCAGATAGCTCTGTTCAGCTTCAGGAATAAGGTCGAAATAGCTATAGAAAGCCCCTAAATTTGACCAAAGGTCCCCTCTTTCCGGCTGTAACTGTAACGCCTTGCGCAGATACAGAAATGCTCGCTCCTTGTCTCCCGTACGCATCAACTCCACCCCCCGGTTACTGTAGTAAAGGGCAAACGCAGTGCTGTCTTCAAGCTTTTGCTGCTTATAAATTGGATCGTAGACTGCCAGATTAAAGTCAATCACTCGTCGTCTGTTTCTATGCTCAGAAACCATATTGACATGACGGTAGACGGTAAAAACCTCAAGGTCATCCTGCCCCCAAACCGGAGGTACATCCACTTCATTAAAATAGGCCTCCACACCCAGCTCCCTAGCCATAGCAACCATCATTAAGGTAAACGCTAGGCAGTTACCCCGCTGTAGCTGGTAAGTTTTACTCGCTGGTAAAGTACTGTTGGGGTCATATTCGACATGGAAGTCACCTCGTCCATAGCCGTCCACTAAAGACTGAAGCCGTTTAGACGGAGACTCTGCAGGAGCGATAGTATCCAAATAGGCCAATACATCAGCGTCAAGACCCAGGAGATCCTCATTGGGCAGCTCAACCAGTAAAACTGGACGATTGAGGATAGCCCGCCCACTTAGGACGTTACTCACATCGACAGCCCCGGAATATTTAGGAGGAAATTGGGCACAACCAGAAGCAAACAGGACCAGAATAAAAGCTAGTGAGGCCTTCATCGTTATTTTCCCCTCAATATTTTTAGCCTTATGGGATTTAACACCAATTTAACGTAAATAGAAGTACCCTGTTGCCATTTATATAAATCCCTTCACTACAGTTCGCCTGTTAAATAGACAGCTGGTAAACTCTGCCCGTTGTACTGGAAACTCTGGACGCCCAGTCTTGCTCCCCCCTTGCATGACTAGCCTTGCCTGAGGTTCCCCAATAACTATTACAGACAGAGGAACCTCTATGTCTTCTAATGTCGCGGACGTCACCACGGCGGCCACACCTAGCTCAGGCGAGTTGCTTGGGCACCCCAAGGGTCTCTACATCTGTTTTGCGACAGAACTGTGGGAACGCTTCTCTTTCTATGGGATGAAGTACTTACTGCTACTTTATCTCACAAAGTATCACCTCTTTACTGACAGTGCTGGCTATGATGTCCTCGGGGCTTACGCTGGTCTCGTTTATGCCCTCCCCCTGATTGGTGGGCTTTTGGCTGACCGCTACCTGGGCATGAGAAAAGCTGTGCTGTTCGGCGGTATTTTGCTCTGCCTTGGACACTTGTTGATGGCTGTCGAAGGTCACCAGGCGATTTCCTACGCCGCCGGTACCGTCCTCAGTGAGGCAATCACATTAAACGATGGCACTGTCATCGCTGCTGGCACCACCCTGACAGAAAAAGTGGTTATTCAGGATGTTGTTGCGCTCAAAGTCTTCTTTATGGCTCTGGCCCTGATCACTGTTGGCGTAGGCTTCCTGAAACCTAATATCTCTACAATCGTAGGTCAGCTATATCCAAAAAATGACTCCCGTCGCGATGCCGGGTTTACCATTTTCTACATGGGTATTAATGTCGGCTCTTTCATCGCCACTCTACTGTGTGGCTGGCTTGGTGAAACCTATGGTTGGGGCTATGGCTTTGGCCTCGCTGGTATCGGCATGGTATTCGGCCTGATCACCTTCGTCTGGGGACAAAAGTACCTGGATGGCCTGGCAGAGCCAAGCCGCCCCGAAGTGCTCAAAGAGAAAGCCCTCGGCCCTATCAACAAAGAGTGGGCAGTGTACCTTGGCGCCATCCTGTCTTTGGGTGCGGTCTGGTACCTCGTACAAAGTGAGCCCGCCGTTCACCTTGCGCAAAACAGCCTTCTTATCGTGGCAATTGTCGGCCTGATCCTGTTCTCCATGCTGTACAAAGACAATAAAGGCAAAGACTTTATTGCTATCGGTATGGCTGCGCTCACCGCTGCCCTCGGCCTAATTTGGGCATTTAGCGGCAATGACATCTGGCTCGGCGGAATGCTGCTGGCACTGGTTGGCTTTATTGGCTATGGCTTTGTTCGTCACTATAGCGAAGAGTTCTCCCGCACTGTGGTATTGATGGTTCTGATTACCTCCACCATCGTATTCTGGGCGCTGTTCGAACAGTCTGCCGGCTCCATGACTCTCTATGCAGACCGCGTACTGGATCGCTCTATCGGCGATGGCGAAGTTCGCGCTTCCATGTTCGGCTCCTTGAACGCTGGCTTTATCATGCTCCTGGCGATTCCGTTCGCCGCCCTGTGGGTATGGCTCGGCAAGCGCGGCTGGGAACCCAGCACCCCGGTAAAATTCGGCCTCGGTATTATCCAGGCTGGCCTCGGCTTTGGCGCCCTGGTTCTCGGTGCGGAGTTCCCCACAGAGGCGGGCAAGGTTGCAATGATCTGGCTGGTATTGGCCTATCTGCTGCACACCTCCGGTGAGCTGTGCTTGTCCCCTGTTGGCCTGTCTGCTGTAACCAAGTTGTCCATTGGTAAAGTGGTCAGCGTCAGCATGGGTACCTGGTTCCTGGCAACCGCCCTATCTGAAACCGTTGCAACGCGAATCGGTAAGATGGCTGCCGTTCCCCAGGGTGAAGCCACAGACCTGGCCTCAACCCTGACCACTTATACCAGTTTGTATGAGTATCTGATGTGGTGGGGCCTCGGTGTGGGTGCTCTGATGATTATCATCTCCCCGTTCCTGAAAAAAGGAATGTGCGGTATCCGCTAATCGCGGCAATGACGCAAAACCCAAAAGGCCACTGCATTGCAGTGGCCTTTTTTATTGGTCTACTGTTGAGCCCCTATAGGCGCGATTAAATCAACCTTTGCAGCAGCCCCATATTCAACCAGATAAAACGCAGGCCGATCACACACAGTAAAAGCGCAAAACAATGCTTCAGCATTTTCGCTGAAAGCCGGTGGGCGAGGTTTGCGCCGAAACGGGCAAATAGGGTACTGGTGATAACAATACCGACAAAGGCCGGCCAGTAAATATAGCCACTGCTCCACTCAGGCAGCAGTTCGTTATTCCACCCCTGGTAGACAAAACTGAGGGCGCCGGCGATGGCGATGGGTAGCCCGCACGCAGCAGACGTAGCGACAGCCCGCTGCATTTGTACGCGACAGTGGGACAGAAATGGCACCGTCAATGAACCGCCACCAATACCAAAAATCGCAGATGCCCAACCTATCACTCCACTCGCAGAGACCAGCGCGGGCGCACCGGGCAGGTTTCCAGCCCCTTCAGCTACCTGGGCGTGACGAATACCGCTCAGCCACATGCGCACCGCGATCACAATCGCAAAAATGCCGATCAACAACTGCAACCAGGCTCCAGGCAGTAATTCAGCCGTTGCGCCTCCGATCCAAGAGCCAACCAAAATACCGGGGACCATAATCCCAAAGATCTTCCAGTCCACCGCCCTTTTCTTGTTGTGGGCGCGCACTGAACTGATTGAAGTGACAATGATTGTTGCTAGGGAGGTACCCACAGCCATGTGGGTGAGGATTTCAGGGGATATCCCCATAGCGGTGAAAACAAAAACCAAGGCAGGGACAATGATCAGGCCACCACCTACGCCAAATAGTCCGGCAATAGTTCCAGCAGCGGCACCGACCAACAAATAAACCAGTAGTATTTCCATAGCCCACCCCGTTTAAATACGACAAACAATTTTGTCGCATTTAAACAGATATAAGCTGGGGATAGTTAGCGACCTTAGCTTCGGCTTTCCACTGTAAGCCAGTCAAACCCTTCCTGCTGACAGGCAAAAATACAGCTCTCCACTGTTTCGGCAACCTCTGCCAGGGCCTCCTTTGCCAGAGCAAGGCTATTATTTTTTTCACTGATATGGGCTACTACCAAGTGCTGTAGCTGTTCATAGCCAACGCGCTGTAGAAAGCCAGCAGCCTGCTGATTACTCAGATGGCCATAGGCACCTCCAACGCGTCTCTTCAACGAAGGTGGATAGGGTCCTTGAGCGAGCATCAGAGGGTCGTGATTTGCCTCTAGAACCAAGGCATCACAATCACCAAAGTGCGTTTCAACATGAGGGGTGATAGTCCCCAAGTCCGTCAACAAGCCCAGACTGCTACCGCGATAGCGAAACACAAACTGCGCCGCCTCACGGGCATCGTGGGGAACCGCGACCGGGGTTACTTGAATATCAGCGACAACAAAAGGCTGGTGCCCCTCAATTAAGTGCAACTCCGGTAACTTGCCAATATCACGCGCCTTAAAAGTACCAGGCGTCAGGTAAACGGGCAGGCCATACCTGCGCGCAAGCGGGCCCACACCGGAAAGGTGATCACTGTGTTCGTGGGTAACCACAATCGCAGAAATATCAGCGGGAGACATACCGAGCCGCGCCATACGACGCTCGGTTTCCTTGATGGTAAAACCGCAGTCAACCAAAAGAAAATGGTCGCCACTGGCGACCACTGTTCCATTGCCTTTACTGCCGCTTCCCAAAGAGGCGAAGCGCAGGCCCATTAAATAAGGTTCTGCTGGATAGATTGAAGCAGCTGGGAAGCTTCATTCTTTGAAAGCGGCTGTCCGCGAGTATCGCGCACACGCACTTCAATCTCATCGTCATTGCCACGAATAACAATCAGGTAGCCGGGATAAGCCTCGCTCGCAGCAGCCTCGACTCCCAGGCCTTTGATTTCCTTGAAGAGAGCAGGTTCAGCTCCCTCAGTCATATCAATTCCAGCCAAGATCTGCTGTAGGCTTACCTGATCAGCGCTCTCTGCCAGCTCATCCTCATCGCTCTTGCTACCCCAGGAGAACCAGCCTCCGTCACTATCTTCCTCATCAGAAGCAAGTGCACGATCTTCATCGTAGGTGACGTAAAGAAGTCCAATATCGGAATCTTCACGGTGCAGGCGATAAGCACCGGAATTCACAGCATGAGCGACAGTAGCCCAAGCCCGGTCCATTTCGAGCCCCATTGCAATATAGGGCTCGTGACCAGCAGGCTCCCTCAACTGGACCTTAAGTGAGCTGCTACCAATTGCCTGGGCAACCAAAGACGCTGTAGCAGCAGCTGTTTCTGACGCCAGTGCCGTGGACATTTCATCAATCATCCACCCTTCACGCTCAGGGCTCGAAGAGCGATCAGGCCAATTAACGCTACCGCCAACCGGGGCTGCAGAAGGCACAGACAAGTGGCGTACATGAATCTCTGTCGTATCGGGTTGCACGCCGGTTTCTACCTGCAAGCGATACTTATCTTTAGTGTCAGGGCTCTCTTTAAAGGCCATCCAGGCAGTTTCCATCACACCCGCATTGGCATCTGACATTTCTATATTCAAGCCTGAGCTGCGAAGGAATTGGTGCAACTGGGGCCACACCTCTTCAGGAGGCTGGGATACCAGCACCCAGCGATTTCCGCCGAGCTTTTGAATCTTTACTTTCTCCAGACCCGCATTCACTGAAAGCGCTTGAGGACGCGGAACTTCAAAATCCCCCTGGGCCAGCTGCTCTCCTGCAATCTGCGGGATCTCATAGAGTTCCTCCTGGTGCTTGGTATTAACACCTTCAGGTATCCGCAGAGGCGTCAGGCTATCGGCATGCTGGTAATCATTACTGCGATCGCGGAAATAGCCATCGTTGCCGAACACACCGCACCCTGCCAGCGTAATACTGGAGATAAAGAGCCCGGCTCCAACGGTCAATTTTTTCATTAAAGCTATCCTGGTTAATTCTCAGTTCGCGGGTTTAGAGTACACCGGCACTGCGCAGAGCTTCGCGCACTGTTCCGTGGTGCTCAGGGGATAAACTTGTCAGAGGCAGGCGTATTCCACCGTCGACACGACCCATCTCCCGGAGAGCCCATTTCACCGGTATCGGGTTGGACTCCAAAAACAGCACTTTGTGCAATATTTGTATTCTCTGGTCAATTGTCTGTGCAGTCACCGCATCACCGGCCAGCGCAGCTTCACACATTTGGGCCACTGCTGCGGGGGCCACGTTAGCGGTTACACTAATATTTCCATGACCACCCAGTAACATTAGTTCAACCGCGGTACTATCGTCGCCAGAGTAAACGGCAAACCCTTCGGGCAGAGTATCTATTAAAACCTTAGCCCGCTCCAGATCACCGGTGGCTTCCTTGATGCCTACGATATTGCCGACCAACGCCAGGCGCTGTACCGTCTCCGGTAACATGTCAACTGCTGTGCGGCCGGGAACATTGTAGAGAATTTGGGGAATGGAGACAGCCTTGGCCACCGCACGATAGTGCTGGTAGAGGCCTTCTTGGGTGGGCTTATTGTAATAAGGTGTAACCAGCAGGCAGGCATCTGCACCACATCGGGCGGCATTCTCTGTAAGGTCAATCGCTTCAGAAGTAGAGTTTGCGCCAGTTCCAGCAATCACTGGCACTCGACCTGCCACTTGGTCCACAACACGTCGAATAACCTCAATATGCTCATTGAAGTCCAAGGTTGCAGATTCACCGGTAGTCCCCACCGCAACCAGTGCTCGGGTCCCCTGCTCGATATGCCACTCAACGAGGTTGTGCAGGCTGTCCCAATCCGGGCTTCCGTCTGCGTACATTGGGGTGGCCAGGGCCACCATACTACCGGTTAACATCCTCACTCCTTATTTTTTGCACTCCACCCGGAATACCACCGCCAGAGTCAGTTCAGTATGTTACTTAGGCCAGGGTATCTGCGCCAGTGCGACTAGCTCGCCACTCTTTTGCGTTTCTTTTTGCGTACCCCGTGATACACGTTTTCTGCCCCTTCAGGACGGGTCTTAAAACGGCGATGCACCCACATGTATTGTTCTGGGGCCTCGCGAATACGCGCTTCGATAAACTGGTTCACCAAAATGGCATCTTCCAGCTCATCTCCCGAAGGGATCTGATCAATAGGATCGTAAATCTTCAAACGGTAACCTGAGCCATCATCCAGTCGTGTCACCACATAGGGCACCACTTTGGCCTTGCCTACCCTGGCGAACCGTGAGGTTCCCGTAACAGTCGCCGCCGGAACATCGAAGAAAGGAGCAAAGATCCCCTGCTTAATCCCATAATCCTGATCCGGAGCATACCAGACCGCACGCCCGTGCTGCAGGGCTCGCAATACCCCGCGCACATCTTTACGCTGATAAACACTGCCATTCTCAGTATGGCGCTCTCGCCCCTTGCGCTGCATGTAGTCATAAACCGGATTTTTGTGCGGCCGATACATGCCATCGAGAGTAATACTCATCCCCATCATGGCGGCGCCGATTTCCAGGGTAGTGAAATGCATGGCCATCAGGAGAACGCCCTGGCCTTGGGCCTGGATGGCCTGAAGGGCTTCCAGCCCTTCAAAGGTAAAGCGTTTCCGTAACCACGCTGCAGAGCGAAACCAGGCCATGCCAGTTTCCATCAAAGCGATACCACTGGACTCAAAATTACGCCTAAGAAGTTCATCTCGCTCATCTTCCCCCAGCTCGGGGAAGCACAGCGCGAGATTGCGTTCAGCAATCGTGCGCCGGCTGGTAGCTACTCTTAGCATTAGGCGGCCAAACGCACGGCCCATGGCCAACTGCCAGCGATAGGGCAGTTGCGCGATCAAAAACCATAGTGCAAAAAGCAGCCAGATCAGCCAGTAGCGAGGATGCAGCAGCGCCGCGCGAAATCGGGGTTTTTCCATCAGATCTATATCAGGGTGTGGCGCCGAGGCGCAACCTAAGTCGGTTGAAAACGACGTAGTATACCCTATGCGAACAGAGCGGGGAGCGCGTAACAGCCACAGGAGGTCAGTGCCTTAATAGGGTGTCCAACTCATCCACTGCGACACACCAATCCGAATCATCCAAGATGGCATTCTCCAGGAACTCTCGTTGCCCATCACTCCAAAAGGAGGCGGAGGAAAGCTTCTCGTGACGGTGCAAATAGTGAGTGACCAGAAATTCATGGATCTGTGCATCTTCAGACGCCAGCCCCAACTGGGAAAACAAGTCCTTCAGTGTGTGATGTCCAGTAGTTTCCATAACGATTACCGCTATCTATTCTGGCAGCCATATTTTCATGGCGACTACCCCAATTATAGTTGGGCAGCCCCTGATTCATTCCGCATTATTCCTGCGGGGCTTTCAGAGGCATCACAGGCTTTCATCAATAGAATTCAGACTCTGCTCTTTTAGGGCGCCGGGTTGGGATTCCCCTGATGTACAGCTTCGATAGCCGCTAATTGCTCACCATCCAGGGTAATTTCAACGCTGGAAATATTGGAACGCAATTGCTCGATAGTTGTGGCGCCAATGATATTTGAAGTAACAAATGGCTGCTGATTCACGAATGCCAGTGCCATCTGCGCAGGGTCCAGACCAAACTCCCGGGCCAAATCCACATAGGCCTGGGTCGCAGCCAGGGTTCGCTCTCCAGCGTAGCGCTGAAAGCGATCATAGCGAGTAAGTCGCGCCCCCTCAGGCTTCCTTCCCCCCAGGTACTTACCCGAAAGAACCCCAAATGCGAGGGGGGAGTACGCCAATAGGCCACACCTCTCGCGAATAGCAATTTCAGCGCAGCCAACTTCAAAAGCCCTGTTTAAAAGACTGTAGGGGTTTTGAATCGATACAATCCTTGGCTTTCCATAGGCAATCGACTGCTGCAGGTACTCAAACATACCCCAGGGAGTCTCATTGGAAACACCGATATGACGAACCTTACCTTGCTCAACCAACTCCTCGAGCGCGCCCAATGTTTCAGCTATAGGCACACCATCGTCGCTGCCGTGGACATAGTCCAGGCGCCCGAAGAAATTAGTTTGCCTTTCAGGCCAGTGGACCTGGTAGAGGTCGATATAGTCAGTGCGCAACCGTTTTAAGGAATCATCACAAGCCTGCAAAATCTGCTCTCGGTTCAGACGGGGACCCGAGCGAATATGGCCAACACCTGAATTGGCGGCACTGCGGCCCGCCACTTTAGTTGCGACAACAACCTGGTGCCTGCCTCCTCGCGCAGCCAACCAGTTGCCGATATATTCCTCAGTTCGGCCCTGGGTTTCTGGCCGTGGCGGTACGGGATACATTTCCGCGCAATCAATGAAGTTAACCCCTTGAGATATTGCATAGTCGAGTTGCTCAGCGGATTCAGCTTCATTATTTTGTTCACCATAAGTCATGGTGCCCAGGCAAATCTGGCTGACCTTAAGGTTGGTGGTGCCGAGTTGGCGATACTCCATTGAAAAGCCCCCATAAACCGAAAAACCGGATTATGCAGCTTTGCTAGGAAGAGTTGTAGGAGTGCGTTACGGAAGGGGAAACGGGACTCCCAAATGGAGTCCCGCATAAAATCAGCCGAATTTGGTATCTACCATGGGTGAGGTGTCTGCATCGTAATCAATGCCATCAACACCAAATCCAAACAGCTTGAGGAAATCCGCCTGATAGCCCTTGAAGTCAGTCAAGTCAAACAAGTTCTCAGCAGTTACCTCAGGCCACAATTTTTCAATCTTAGCCTGGGTCTCAGGGCGTAGCTCTTTCTCATCCATACGCAAACGGCTCGCATCGTCAAGACGTGGAGTATCGGTATAAAGCCCCTCAGTGTAGAGGCGGTATAGCTGTTCGATACAGCCCTCATGAGTCCCCTCTTCTTTCATGATTTTGTACGCAAGAGAGATATAGAGTGGCATCACCGGAATAGCAGAGCTGGATTGGGTCACCAGCGCCTTCAAAACGGCAACGTTAGCCGCAGCCTTACCGTTATCGGTGATCGCTTTTGCCGCGCGATCGAGGTCTTCTTTAGCTTTACCGATAGTCGCATGACCATAAATCGGCCAGGTCAACTTTTCACCGATATAGGTATAAGCCACAGTTTTGCAGTTATCAGCCAATACCCCGGCATCACCGAGGGCCTGCATCCACAGTTCCCAGTCTTCACCACCCATAACCTTGACGGTATTTGCGATCTCTTCGTCGCTCGCCGGCTCCAGAGTAATATCGGAGATCTCCAGCTTGTCAGTGTTCAGATTCTTGGCAGTGTAAGATTTGTTAATGGGCTTGAGTACAGAGCTATACAGCTCACCGCTTTTCGGATCTGTGCGACGCGGGGATGCCAAGCTGTAAACCACGAGATCAACCTGACCGAGGTCTTCTTTGATCATCTCTACAGTCTGGGCTTTCACCTCATCTGAAAAGGCATCGCCATTGATACTCTTTGCGTAAAGCCCCGCTTTGTGGGCCTCCTGCTCAAAAGCTGCGGAATTGTAATAACCCGCAGAAGCCGTGCGCTTTTCAGTAGGCGGCTTCTCGAAGAACACACCAAGGGTGCTTGCGCCGCAACCAAAAGCAGCTGTAATTCGTGATGCCAGGCCGTAGCCTGTGGAGGCACCTATCACCAGCACCTTTTTGGGCCCATTTTCGACCGCTGGCTGGGACTGAATATACTCAATCTGCTCGCGTACGTTAGCAGCGCAGCCCTGCGGGTGGGCATTGGTACAAATAAAACCGCGTACTTTCGGCTGGATAATCATCCTTACAGTCTCTCCCTTCGTCTTTTGGGAATCGTTGTTACCTGATTACAGATACGCTGGTGGCGCTCCGGAGAACTATCAACCCAAGGTCGTGGGTGCGACGCCTGGGTCAGGTTCGTGGGCCATTCTAATCTCTGTCGCCGAGGAGTCCCATAGCGGTATTTCCCACAATCGATAGATGACGTCCAAAATATCTACTATCCCGGCCAAAGCGCCATATCCTGTTCAAAACCCAAACAGGAAATCGATATTTCCTGACTTTCCTGCACATAAAAGGGGCTACAGTGATTAATGTCGCGCCAAGCCGGTGCCACAAAAGGGCTAATTGACATATTTCCGCAGGAAAATTCATCAACTGCGCTTTTTCTGGCTTGGCACGCTGTATGCAGTCTCACCAGTGAAGGAAGCTTTTCGCTGTCATACAGCAAGCCAGGGATGGCTCGAGCGTTGTTAAACCTGTAGTAAGTTAGGAAGGTCAGAGTGAAATACTATTCGCGACACTGTGTGAAACCCGGAGACCTCAATCCCGCCCAGCGCCTGTTTGGCGGACAGCTACTGTCCTGGATTGATGAGGAAGCAGCAATCTTTGCCGGCTGTCAGATGGGTACTCCAATGCTGGTCACCAAACTGATGTCGGAAATTGACTTCGTCAGCTCCGCTTGCTGCGGTGATGTGGTGGAGTTTGGATTCGAGGTGGTTGGTATCGGCCAAACCTCGCTCACAGTCCACTGCGAGGTTCGCAACAAACAGTCACAACAGCTGATTGTGCAAGTGGACCAAATTGTTTTTGTCGCGCTGGACGCAAATGGCAAGCCCACCCCTCATGCAAAGGCCGGCATGTCCCTGGAACAGGCCCGAATTGTTACTCAACAAGAGCGGGAGGTTCGCGAACGCAGAATTGCCAGCTGACTCTACCCCGGAGCAATAACGCTCTAGAGCAGTGAACCGGTGGCGGTATACTGACGCTTTGCACTAACCGCCATCGACTATGTTTGAACTGCGATTTCACACCCCCAAACCCTGGGCTCAAGTGGTGCTCGCCGACTTTGATCGATTCCTGCAGGACCATGCTGCCGCAGAGAAAAAGGCCTCCGGCATGGCGGTATCCATGTTCTCCCACTATCCCGACAAGCCCGTTTTAGTGGAAGCCATGATCAACCTGGCATTGGAAGAAATGAACCACTTCCGCCAGGTTATCAAGATTATGCATGATCGAGGGATCTACCAGGCACCGGATGCGAAAGATCCGTATATCAACACCCTGCGCCAACTGATTCGCCAGGGGCCCGATGAATACTTGATGGACCGCCTGCTCACCGCAGCGATCATCGAAGCGCGGGGGTGCGAGCGCTTTGGACTGGTGACTGATGCACTGCCAGCTGGCCCCCTGAAGACCTTCTACCAGGTCATCACCGATAGTGAAGCTCGCCACCACGAACTATTTGTCGAACTTGCCCTGGAGTACTTCCCCCGCGAAAAAGTGGAAGCGAGGCTATCTGAATTACTCGACGAGGAAGCCGCGATTACCGCCGCACTCCCACACCGCGCGGCATTGCATTAGCGGACCGTAATTCAACGCAATTCCTATTCCCCTCTAATGGTGTATCCTGGCGCCAATCTCTAGCCCGACGTAGAGGCGCCAAACATATGCAGATTTTCCTTCGCCAACACTGGTTCCGCCTGTTCTTATTGACCACATTTGCCATTACCTGGGCCTGGTCTGCCTGGAACCCCCTGCACCCCGATGACTGGTTGCTGGAGAACTATCTGGTATTTGCCGCTCTACCGATCATTTTGATCAGTGCACGGAGTTTTCCCTTATCGAATATCTCCTATACATTGATCACCATCTTCATGTGCCTTCATGTGATCGGCTCTCACTACACCTATGCCGAAACGCCTTTTGGCTACACCTTGCAGGAATGGCTGGGCTCCGATCGCAATATGTACGACCGCCTGGTGCATTTCAGCTTTGGCCTTCTCCTGGCCTATCCGGTGCGAGAGGTTCTTGTGCGCCTGGCGCAGCTACGTGGATTCTGGGCCTATTTCTTCCCGGTAGACGTGACTTTTGCGCTCTCATCAATCTACGAAATCATCGAGTGGCAAGCGGCAAAAGCTGTCTCTCCAGAATTGGGCGCAGCTTTCCTCGGCTCTCAGGGAGACATCTGGGATGCGCAGAAAGACATGCTGCTAGCGGGGCTCGGCTCTATCACCACCATGCTGGTGGTACTCGCCCTGAACCTGTGGTTGAACTCCAACGCCTGGAGTGAGATTCGCAACAGCCTTAAGGCCCCCCCGGGTGACAGCGCTCTGGGAGAAACCCGATTGCGCCACTGGTGGAGTAATCGACGCGGCTAGAGTCCACCCCTATTTCGACACTGCATGATTTAGCGGCAAACGGGTTGTCTGCTTCATCGTCTCCATAACAAAACTGGAGCTGACATCAAACAGGTCGGCCTTGATCAGTTCCTTATAGAGACGATCGTAGCCAGGCATATCGGTGACTACCGCTTTGATCAGATAGTCCAAATCTCCACTCATACGATGGACCTCAAGAATTTCAGCCACCTCCTGTACCAGTTCGCTAAAACGGGCGGCCCACTGATCGTTGTGCTGGTTGGTACGAATTGAAATATAGACCGTCAGCGGCAAGTTCAGTTTTTGCTGATCGAGGAGGGTAACCCTGTCGCAAATCACCCCCTCATTCTCAAGGCGGTGAATGCGGCGCCAGCACGCCGACTTGGACATCCCAACCCGCTCGGCAATATCCCCCACTGACAGGGTCGCATCAGCCTGCAACAGCTCGAGTATTGCCCTATCCAGTTTGCTTAACCCTTCAGTCATCACTCAGTCCCCGCCTCGCCCAATCACACAAAATGACGCCTTATGGCACATTTTTACGATTTAAATCCTATTATCGGCACATTCATTCATAAATTACACAATAAAAGATACAAGTAGAGACATTGTTTCAAGCATTCGGGACTAAAGTGAGCCCCACAAAACAGGGGAAAGGAAATTATGACAGACCTGATAAAGCACATCCGCGACTCGGTAATCGGCGAATTGCAAGCAATCGTAACGCCGTTTGGAAAACGTCCTCTGGTGTACGCCGATTACACAGCTTCCGGTCGTGCGCTGACATTTATCGAAGAGACTATCCGCCAGCAGGTACTGCCCTTCTATGCCAATACCCACAGCGAGAGTTCTTATACAGGTGCCCATACCACCGCGCTACGGGAGCAGGCCCGTGAAGAAATTCGTCAGGCAGTCAACGCCAGCGATAACCATAAAGTGATTTTTTGTGGTTCTGGTGCAACAGCCGCGATCAACAAATTGATCGATATTCTCAACTTGCGCCTGCCCGCAGACCTGGATAGGCAACACCAGCTCTTAAGTAGAATTCCCGAACATGATCGCCCGGTTATTTTTATCGGCCCATACGAGCACCATTCCAATGAACTCCCCTGGCGAGAGAGCATTGCCGATTTAATCGCTATTCCACTGGATCAAAGTGGCAAACTTGACCTTGAAGTACTGGAATCAGAACTGCGCGCCCATGCCCATAGACTACACAAAATCGGCAGTTTTTCTGCGGCCTCTAACGTAACCGGAATCAAAACAGATGTAGAGGCAGTGACTGCACTCCTTAAAAAACACGGAGCTTTATCATTTTGGGACTACGCCGCCGCAGCACCCTATGTGCAAATTAATATGCAAGGGCCAGCAACGCCGGATAGCCACTACCAAAAGGATGCCGTGTTTATCTCCCCGCACAAATTCATCGGAGGACCCGGCACTCCAGGTATTCTGGTTGTACACGAAGACCTGCTGAAAAACTCGGTACCTGCTACACCGGGAGGCGGTACCGTCCTTTATGTCACACCGGAAGATCACCGCTATCTGGAAGACGCCGAGCGCAGTGAAGAGGGCGGCACTCCAGCCATTATCGAGTCGATCAGGGCCGGTATGGTTTTCAGACTTCAACAGACGGTGGGCGCAAAAGAGATTGGTCGACGCGAAACCCAATTTTTACAGCGGGCACTGCAACGCTGGTCGGAGGAAGAGGCCATTGAGATACTCGGCAATACTGACTCCGCGCGACTATCCATCATCTCCCTGCGAATTAAATGGAGCAATAAGGACCTTCACTACGGTTTTGCGGTGGCATTGCTCAATGACCTATTTGGTATTCAGGTTCGCGGAGGCTGCTCCTGTGCCGGTCCCTATGGGCACGCTTTATTGGGCATCGATATGGCCCACAGTAAATCCCTGGAAGAACAAATCCTGCAAGGTCACAAGGTACTGAGACCCGGTTGGATAAGACTCAGTTTTAACTATTTTATCAGCGAGGAGGTCTTCGAATACTTATTGGAGGCAGTGGCCCTGGTCGCCAACTACGGCTGGAGATTGTTGCCGTTTTACCGTTTTGACCCACTCACCGGCGTATGGCGATATCAGGATAAGAAAATGAGGACATCACTTGATATTTCTCAGCTGACATTTACTGAGAAAGACACGCAACAAGAGCAGGAAAACCGTTGCAACTTAGATCTTAAGAGCTATTTAATGATGGGAGAAAAAGAGCTTCGCAAAGTTGGTCGCGAAGCCCATTTCTACGATTTAAGGCTACCCGATGAGGCAGAACCCCTACGCTGGTTTGCCAGCCCCCGGGAAGCGGCACTGGCACTCTAAGAGGGAAGCGAAGGGGCTTCTAGCGTAACAGCAACAGAGGCTGGCGGGCTTTCAACAACATTTTTACGGTGATGCTTCCCATCAGAAGGTCGTGCAGGCGGTTGTGACTGAAAGCTCCCATCACGGTTAGGTCAATCTGGTGCTCGGTTTGGTAGGCCACCAAAGCTTCAACGGTATTGCCGGTGAGATTACTGGCAGTGCAAGTGAGTCCTGCAGAATCCAGTTTGGCCGAGGCTTCAGCCAGCAAATTCTCCGCAGTTTCAGCGGGCCCTACATAGACAAGGTGACAGGAGAGTTCGCGAAATAATGGGCTCTCTGCAACCATCGCCAATGCCTTGCACGAGGCCTCACTGCCATCGTAGGCAAGCATCACCCTGCTGGGCTCTGTGAAGTCCCGATTGACCACCAGAATCGGCTTGTGCAGTGAGCGCACTACTGTCTCCAGGTGAGCGCCAAGTCCACGCTCAGAATCCCCGTGCTCTTCACCGCGAATTCCCAACACCAGCGCGCGAATGGAGTCTTCCATTTCCACCACTGATTCTGTCAGGCTGTCGTGACGCTGGCAGGCTTTGATATTTTGCACACCGGCGTCTTCGGCACGGCTGCGGGCGGCCTGTAGCATCAGTTTGCCCTGCTGCACCATTAACTGCGCCCGCTGCTGCTCCAGCGCAGTTAACTCTTCCAGCAACTCCTCCTGACTTCCCAGGCCAATACTGCCGGTAAAATCGGTTACCGCAGGGACACTGCTTCTTTCGATGTTGTGCAACAGCTTTAACGGTGCTTGCAGGCTCCTGGCCAGCCAGGCCGAGTAATCACACACCGCTCCAGTGTAATGAGAGCCATCGATACAAGAGAGTATCAATGGCGCCTTGCCGCCATTACCTGTGTTCTCATTGTTATTTTCGCTGTTGCTTACGGCCATCAATGTCCTCCAAGAACCCGCTCAATTTCCTCGGGCTTATCGTGTACGCCAAAACGGTCGACGATCGTTTCACTGGCCTCATTCAGTCCTACCAGTTCAACTTGTGCTCCCTCGCGGCGGAACTTAAGCACCACCTTATCCAGCGCATTAACCCCGGAAACATCCCAGAAATGCGCGCGGTTGAGGTCGATCACCACCGTATCCACCACCTCTTTGAAATCAAATGAAGCGGTAAACTTATCGGCTGAATTGAAAAATACCTGCCCAATGACCTTGTAAGTGCGGCGACTCTGCTTTTCATCCAGGGAGCTGCTCACATACATAAAGTGACTGACTTTGTTGGCAAAGAAGAGCGATGCCAATAGCACACCGACAAATACACCATAGGCCAGGTTGTGAGTCCACACTACCACAACCACAGTGGCCAGCATTACCAAATTTGTAGAGAGTGGGTAGTGCTTCAAGTTGCGGATGGAGCCCCAGTCAAAGGTGCCGATAGAGACCATAATCATGACTGCCACCAGCGCCGCCATGGGGATCACAGCAACCCAGTCACTGATAAACACTACCAGTGTCAGCAGACCGATACCGGCCACCAGAGTGGAAAGACGGCCGCGGCCACCGGATTTCACATTAATAACAGACTGGCCGATCATGGCACAGCCAGCCATACCACCCAGGGTACCCGCAGCAATATTGGCAATACCCTGACCTTTACACTCACGGTTCTTGTCACTGGTAGTATCCGTCAGGTCGTCGACAATCGTCGCCGTCATCAGGGATTCCAACAAGCCCACTACGGCCAGACCTGCGGAGTAGGGAAGGATAATCTGTAAGGTTTCAAAGTTAAGTGGAACTTCAGGCCAGAGGAAAACAGGCAGAGTATCCGGCAGCTCACCCATATCGCCGACAGTGCGAATATCCAACCCCATAGTCACTGCCACTGCGGTGAGGAGCAGAATACACACCAGCGGTGATGGCACAGCCTTGCCAATCACGGGGATATAAGGGAACAGGTAAATAATCCCCAGACCCGCCGCAGTCATTGCATAGACTTCCCAAGTGCCGCCGATCAATTCCGGCATTTGCGCCAGGAATATCAATATTGCCAGGGCATTGACGAACCCTGTCACCACAGCCCGGGAGACAAAACTCATTAAGCTCCCCAGCTTCAGGTAACCCGCAATAATCTGCAGTACCCCCGTCAATAAGGTTGCCGCAAGCAGATATTGCAGCCCGTGTTCCTTCACCAGGGTCACCATCAGCAGAGCCATGGCCCCGGTGGCAGCGGAGATCATTCCCGGGCGACCGCCGACAAATGCAATCACAACAGCGATACAGAAAGAGGCGTAGAGCCCGACCCTGGGGTCAACGCCCGCTATGATCGAGAAAGCGATGGCTTCGGGTATCAAAGCCAGGGCCACTACCAGGCCGGCAAGAATATCCCGACGTATGTTGCCGAACCAGTCGGCTTTGGTCGATGAGAGCAGCGAAGGAAACATAGGAGACAGCTAATTAAATTGAGATTGATCAAAAAAAGGCCGCGCACTCTACCATAAACGGCAGTAACCCCGCATGGCGCAGCCTCCCTCTCCCCACTTTTCCTCTGACAAATATCAGAACTGTCCACTGCCGTCCGACCGCGGACAAGGCGGACACCGGACACTTTTTGCGGACACCATTAAGAAAACAAAAAAACACAAAAACCTAAAAAAGTCTTTTTATATCAACAGGTTAAATAAAACTTAACCTGTTGGCATGCTTATTGCGATACCCCTCCTAACAAGCAGATTCTTAGCTCTGAATCCAAATTTCTAAAAGCCTGCATCCAAATAGCAATGACAGGCAAAACAGTAAGAGAAACGGAAAGCCGCAATGATTAGAGATACTTCCGGACAAGATACCAAGATAGAAGCCGTGCCGGTTTGGAAGAACAAAAAGGTCGTCAAAGCCTCGGTATTTGCCGGTTTGACAGTGGCATTCCTGACATGGGGTATCAACTCCTGGCACAGCAATAGCTCTGTCGACAGCACCCTCTCCCTGTCTCAAGTCAATATCGCCCAGGTCCAGCGAGGAGACCTAGTGCGAGATCTGGTGGTTCAGGGCCAAGTGGTCGCCGCAAACAGCCCCACGCTTTTCAGCCCTGCCCAGGGCATTGTGAAGTTTGCAGTGAAAGCTGGGGATACCGTTGACGAAGGGCAATTGCTGGCCACCGTCGACAGCCCGGAACTATCCAATCAGCTGGCCCAGGAAAACGCCCAACTCAACCAGCTGACGGTGAACCTGCAGCGCCAGAAAATCCAGGCCAAACGTCAGCATATGGAAAACCAGCAAAAGGCCGACCTGGCCAAAGTCAACCTCACCGCTGCCAAACGAGAATTGAGACGTGCAGAGTTGTCGATGGAAAAGCAAATTATCTCGCGGTTGGATTTTGAAAAAACCAAGGACGATATGGCCCGCGCCCAGCTGGAGTACGAACAAGCCGTACAAAATGCGGGACTGGAAAAAGAATCACTGACCTTTGAAACCCAGAACCTGGAACTCCAGGTCTCACAACAACGCCTTCAGGTAGAAGAAACTGAGCGCCGTGTACGCGAGCTGAACATTATCTCACCGGTCAACGGCACCATCGGTAGCTTAGCTGTGGCACAGCGCAGCGCCGTGGGCGCCAATGCGCCACTTATTACAGTTGTCGATCTCACCAGTTTTGAACTCGAGGCCAAAGTGCCGGAAAACTATGCCGACGACCTGGGTATCAGCATGGCCGTGGTAATCAAGCTCGGTGGAAAAGAATTACCAGGAGAAATTACTGCAATCTCCCCCGAGGTCATAAACGGCCAGGTGGTCGCACGGGTTCGTTTCACTGATGGGCAACCGAAAAAGCTTCGACAAAATCTCCGCCTCACCGCCCGCATACTTCTGGAAAACCGCAATAACGTACTGTTGGTCAAACGCGGCGGCTTCCTCGATCAAAGCGGTGGCAACCATGCCTTTCGTTTAAACAGCGAAGAACAGGCGGAGCGAGTCTCCATCCAGATAGGCGCCTTTGGCTTAAAACAGGTAGAGATTATCTCAGGCCTACAAGAGGGAGACAGAATCATTATCTCCTCTTCCGAGGAACTCGAAAATGCCCAGCTAATTGCGCTGACAGATTAACCCCGAATTCAAATTGGAGCTCGGTATAGCTCCCTAGTAAATCAATCAATAATTTAAAGTTAAAGAAAAAGGGAATATTGTAATGTTGAAAATGAACAATATCCGTAAAAGTTTCCGTACCGATACTATCGAAACTCATGCCCTGCGCGATTTCAGCCTTGAAGTTAAAGAGGGTGAGTTTGTTTCTGTAACTGGTCCCAGTGGCTCTGGTAAAACCACCTTTCTCAACATCGCCGGCCTACTGGAAACGCCCACCAGTGGAGAGTACCTGCTCGACGGTGAGAATGTTAGTAATCTCAATGACCGCCAGCGCTCACATCTGCGCAACGAAAAAATAGGCTTTATTTTCCAAGGGTTTAATCTGATTCCCGACCTAACCTTATTCGACAATATCGACGTTCCCCTGCGCTATCGTGGTTTCAATGCAAAAGAACGTCGCAAGCGTATTGAAAAAGTGCTCGAGCAGGTAGGCCTTTCTGCACGCGCTAAACACCTGCCGGCACAGCTCTCCGGTGGACAGCAGCAACGTATCGCTATCGCCCGCGCTTTAGCTGGCGAACCCCGTTTTCTACTTGCGGACGAGCCCACCGGTAACCTCGACTCCTTAATGGCCCGCCAGGTAATGGAGCTACTGGAGTTTATTAACGAGTGGGGAACCACCATCGTGATGGTTACCCACGATCCAGAACTCGCTCGCCGTGCCCATCGCAACATCCAGATTGTGGATGGGCAGGTTTGTGATTTACGTGCGGTCCCCGAGCAGCCTGCTGCCGTTACTGCTTAAGGAGCCTGCACCATGTTTGGATACTATATTTCCCTGGCCCTACGAAGTTTGCGTGGAACCCCGATTTTAAGCAGCTTAATGGTTGCCGCTATTGCAGTCGGTGTCGGCGCCTCTATGACGGTGCTGACCCTGAACTACACTATGTCCCAGAATGCTTTAAAGCACAAAGACGACGTTCTCTTTGCAGTACAGCTAGACAGTTGGGATGTTAATAAAGCTTACAAAAGTAAGAATGAAATACCCTGGCAGCTGACCTATCGGGACGCCGAAGCGTTATTGCGCTCAGATATTCCCACCCGCCAAATTGCCATGCATCGCTACGGTTTTACCGTTGAAATTGATAACTCTGCTATTAGACCTTTTGAATCACATACCCGGGTAACTACCCGAGACTTTTTCGCTTTGTTCGATGTGCCCTTTATTTATGGCGGCACCTGGGAGGAGTCTGCTGATAGCTCTCCTACTCAAGTAGTTGTGCTTTCCAAGCCAACAAATGACAAGCTTTTCTCTGGTCAAAATAGCGTTGGAAAGACAATAAAACTCAACGACGAACCCTATACGGTAGTGGGTGTTATCGACACTTGGGAGCCCTCACCAAAGGTATATGATGTCAACAACAGCCCGTTTGATACAGTAGAAGAGTTATTCATACCCTTTGGCTTACACCGCAAATTGGAAATTCACAGCTGGGGCAACACCAATGGCTGGGACAATGCCGATCCGCAGGGATATGAAGAGTTTCTACAGAGTGAATATCTCTGGGTTCAATACTGGGTTGAACTTACAACTAGCGAACAACAAGCACAGTACGAAAATTTTCTTCGTGCTTATATTCAGCAAGAGAAAGCTCAAGGACGTTTCGAGCGACCACTAAAGTTTGCCTTGAGTAAGCCATCTGAGTGGCTGGTTCTCAATGAGGTACTCAGCGATGACAACCGCATTCTTGGGTGGGTTTCTTTGGCGTTTCTCTTGGTATGTATTATCAATGCCGTTGCATTATTGTTGGCAAAATTTCTACGCAAAGCACCAGAAGCTGGTGTACGTCGCGCCTTGGGAGCAAGTAGAAGTGCGATTTTCACCCAGCACTTAATTGAAAGCGCAACCATAGGAATTATCGGCGGAGTAGCAGGTATTTTTCTCGCCATACTCGGCCTTAGCGGCATTCGCTACCTGGCCATGGGCCAAATCGACACACTTCCAACTATGGATTGGGTCATGATGGTTGCGGCTATTGGCCTGGCTATTGTCGCAAGCCTATTGGCAGGTTTCTATCCAGCATTGAAGATCAGTCAAACCAACCCTTCTATCTACCTGAAAACCCAGTAAGGCCTGACCATGCTTGAATTAAAACCGATGCTGTCCGCCCTCTGGCGCAACAAAGTTTCTGCACTGCTGATTGCCCTTCAGCTTGGCTTAACCCTGGCAATTATCAGCAACACAGCAATAATAATCCAAGATAGAGTAGAAAAGATAAACCGGCCCACAGGAATCGATGTCGACAACATTATTACTATTGGGTTCATGGCAATACCAAAAGACTACGACACAATTGGGGCGGTACGAGCCGATTTAGGGATTCTCCGTCAACTTCCAAATGTTGTCGATGCTTCGATCACTCAACAAATCCCTCTATCGCAATCAGGATCGTCTTCGGTATATCACAATAAAGCCAATCAGGAAATCGGCGGAGAAGGAGCCAACTACTATCAAGTTGATCCACACTTTATTAACACCCTCAATTTAAAGTTAGTCGCAGGTCGTAACTTTACCGAGGCCGATATGCAGGCCAGCAACTCTCACGAGACTACAAAAAAACCTGTTGTCATTATCACCCAGCAACTTGCCGATAAATTCTACCCCAATCAGGATCCTATAGGGCGGCCAATTTTCTCCGGTGGTAGCTCTGAACCGATGGAAATAGTCGGAGTTGTAGAACGGCATCTGGGAGCATGGGTTGGATGGTCCAAAGCTGGTAATGTGATGTTTTACCCAGAAATAAAAAATAGGCGTTATGCAAAATATATAGTACGTACAGAGCCGGGTAAACGCGATGAGGTAATGAAGGTGTTAGCTGACAAGCTTTCCGAGCGAGACCCTCAGCGAGTAATCTCTGTTGAACCACTCTCTAAGTATGTCAAACGCAGCTATGCTATCGACAATATGATGGTTAAAGTACTCTCTATCGTTGCAGCTATGCTGAGCTTTATTGTAGCCCTTGGCATTGTAGGTCTAACCATTTTTTGGATTAACCAAAGGACCAAGCAAATTGGTGTTAGACGTGCATTAGGGGCCACCCGTACTAATATCAGCCGATATTTCCTTATTGAAAACGGAATGATAGCGAGTCTGGGTATCGCAGTTGGCAGTGCAGCGGCACTGATTGCTAATCAATATATGGTTCGCGATTACTCACAGCCTACTTTAACAATTTTACCCCTGGTTATTTGTGCGCTACTGGTTCTCTTAGTCAGCCTTGTAGCTGCACTTGCCCCAGCACTACGAGCAGCCAATATATCGCCGGCGACAGCCACCCGAAGTATTTAAACAACAACCTTTAGGGGGTGAGCTAATTGCTCACCCCCAAGATAAGGCAAAAGTTTTCCTCATTCATTTTCATGGTTTATCTGCCACATTCGGTCGACATACCCCCCAGTAAAAAAACAATAGGGACATTGATCTTGTTTAAAAAAATATCTTCTTTATTTTTTGTGGGACTAACCTTCATTAGCCCAAACTTACAAGCTGAAAAACATCCGGTTATTGCTGGCCCACTAGTAACTGAAGAACTAGTACAACAAATTACTAGAGCCGACCAACGCTTATTTGATGCATTATTCAATAATTGTGATCTAAGAGAAGCACAAAACCTGGTGACCGATGACTTTGAAATGTACCATGACAAGTGGGGTCAAACAGCAAAGTCTGGAGAAGAGTTTGTCAAGGCCATTACCAATATGTGCCAACAACGTAAGAATGGAAATGATATTCGTGCACATCGTGAACTGGTAATCGAGAGCACTAAAATCTACCCTGTTAACCATTACGGTGCTATTCAGTCAGGCACCCATCGATTTTATGGCATCAATGACGACAAATCTGAGATCTTACGGGAAAGTTCACAGTTTACTCACCTCTGGAAACAGGTAGATGGAAAGTGGCAGCTCGCGAGGGTACTCAGCTTCGACCACAAACCTGCTGAGCAACACATCGTCCACTAACTCTCCCTAATCTATTTGTGGCAGGGAAAACCTGCCACAAGCATTCCCCCTCGCCATCAACACATTGCATAATAGGCGCCTTAATAGCGTGTCTTAGAAACTATGGACAAAGTACTTATTATTGACGACAACAGCAGTATCGTTTCCGCCCTGGAGATCCTGTTGTCTCTGCATGACTTGCAGCCACTTTGTGCGATTACTCCTCAAGCCGGCTTACAGCTACTACGAGAGAACAGCGATGTCAGCCTGGTTATCCAGGATATGAATTTCACCGCTGACACAACTTCTGGAGAAGAAGGCAAAGAACTGTTCTTCGCGATTCGGGAAATAAGTCCGGACTTACCAATTATCCTTCTGACCGCTTGGACCCAACTGGAAATGGCTGTCGAGCTAGTTAGGGCTGGTGCAGCTGATTACCTGGGTAAGCCCTGGGATGACAATAAACTAATATCCACAATTAACAATTTATTGGAACTGGGAGAACTACAAAAGCGCCAGCAGGCATCCCAGCAACAAGCTTTGAATGCTCGCAGCCAATTACGGGAGGACTTTCTACTACAAGACATAATTTACCGCAGCGATAAAATGCAAAAGCTGTTGGAGATGGCCACTCAAGTAGCGAAATCTGAAGTTCCCATCCTGATCACAGGGCCAAATGGGGCCGGCAAAGAGAAGATTGCTGAGATTGTACAGGCGAACTCTTCATCTAAAGAAGGGCCTTTTATTAAAGTTAATGTGGGTGCACTGCCGGAAGATCTGATGGAGGCAGAGCTGTTCGGAGCCGAACCTGGAGCCTATACCGGCGCCGGCAATCGGGCACGGGAGGGCAGGTTTGAGGCCGCCGATGGCGGCACCCTGTTCCTCGATGAAATTGGCGAGCTATCACCCAGCGGTCAGGTGAAACTACTGCGTGTACTACAAACCGGGGAATTCCAACGTTTAGGCAGCAGCCAAACCCGCAAAACCAAAGTTCGGGTAATCAGTGCTACCAATAGAGATCTCCACAAGGCTATCGAGGAAGGCAAGTTTCGCCAGGATTTATTTTATCGACTCAATGTTATAGAACTGCGCCTCCCACCACTGCATGAGCGCCCTGAGGACATCCCTCCCCTCGCGATAAGCTTCCTCGCGGAAAGTGGCAACTCAAAAAAGCTATCTCCTCAAGCGTTAAGCGCCCTTACTCGCTATCATTGGCCCGGCAATGTGCGGGAACTGCAAAATGTTATGCAGCGAGCGGCCGTCCTAAGTCAGGAGGATACTATCGATGAAGCCGTCCTGGCACTTCCTGAGCAAATGCCAACCGATAAAGTGGAAGTGAGTTTTGAGCCCAGCCGTGAGTTGCTACAAGAGACACTATCCAACTGCAATGGCATTATTGCCCAGGCTGCGCGAGAACTCGGTATGAGCCGCCAAGCACTATACCGCCGCCTGGAAAAACACGGTATACCCTATTGATGTCGAAATATTTTTCACTTGAAGGCCGCCTTATTGCCACGGCGGCCCTGCCTATAATTACTGGTATTACTATTTTCTGGCTCGGCACTCGAGCAGGCTTTGCCCCACCACTCGCATGGGCAACGTCAGTTTTGGTTTCATTGCCACTATTAATTGTACTGGTTCGCCTTATAATTGCTCCCCTAACTAGCACCCTAAAGTCACTACAAAATGGTCTTCTAAATTTTCGCGATGGAGACTTCTCCATTTCTATTGTCTCCCCCAAGGACAATGAACTCCGCCAAATAACCCTCCTTTATAATGAGATTGGCGAACACTTGCGCAAAGAGCGCGCTCATATTTACCAGCGAGAACTCCTTTTGGATACTGTTATCCAAACGTCTCCACAAGCCCTTTTACTGGTCGATCAAAACGACCGCATCATTTATTCGAATAGCAGTGCCAAACAGCTACTGAATAGCGGCCGGCCAATACAGGGGCTTCATCTACAAAAAGTCCTACTCAAAAGCCCTCAGGAAATCGCTAGCGCTATTTATAGCTGGAAAAACGGCCTATTTAATTACACCGACATCCATGGGCCACACTCCATGCATATCGGTAACAGTACTTTCGTGCTGAACGCACAAAAACACCGCCTAATTGTACTGCGCGAAATGACGCGCGAACTGACTCGCGCAGAGGTGGAAGTATGGAAAAAGGTTATCCGTTTGATCAGCCATGAGCTAAACAATTCTCTAGCCCCAATTTCATCACTTGCGCATTCTGGAAAAATGCTGGCGACAAAACCTGGCAAAGAACGGGCTTTGGAGAAGGTTTTCGATATTATCGCAGACCGCTGTAAACACCTGACAGAGTTCACACAGGGATATGCCACTTTTGCCAAGCTGCCAGCTCCAAGCTGCGAGACCGTTGACTGGCAAGAACTGATCAACCGAATAATGCCCATTCAAGCTTTCTCTCTAAAAGGTACCCCACCCAAAGAACCGGGTTACTTTGATCCAATTCAAATAGAGCAAGCCCTACTTAACTTAATTAAAAATTCACGAGAAGCCGGCAGTGAAAGCAGTGACATAGAACTTGAAATCAGCACCGATAACTTTGGGCAAAAACTAGTACTCTCCGATCGTGGCTGTGGCATGAGTGAGAAAGTGCTCGAGCAGGCTTTGCTCCCCTTTTTCTCAACTAAAGAGCAAGGTGTCGGCCTGGGCTTAGCGCTCTGCCGAGAAATCATTGATGCACACGATGGGCACATACAACTCTTAAACCGCCCCGGTGGAGGGTTACAAATTTGCCTCTGGCTACCATGGAAAAACAATAAAAATTAAATGTGCAACAAGTTATGCTACAGAAGCCATCCAGATGGGAAAATAATTTCCAATAACATCATCGGGAAAATTTCTCAGTGATCAAATGGATGTCACACTTTAGTTTAAAATTACGCTAAATCCCCATAAATTTATTGCGGCCTAATCATCTTAAAACGTCATCCCTCTGTAGCTAATAATAAAGAATCTGAGCTGCCACAAATTGAAATCTGACTATTTTAGTAAGTTTTATTTATGTCTAATTTCAGAACTTAAAATCATCTCGGAACGCACAAGAAGGGATCATGCTAAAAATAAACAGTTTGCTCTCCGTCGGCGCGCTTGCACTGAGCCTGATGACAGTCAATGCCCACGCCGTTAATTCATCTCAAAAGGATGGTGATCAAGTTGACTTGGTCATTGCCAATGAAGCCAAATTAATTGATATGCTCAAGCGCTCTGGGCGCATCAGCCAAGATGCTTCTATTGCAGAAGCTGAACGCACTTTACGGGTTTATTTAAAAGAGCGGGCCACCCATAGCATTAATGGGGCTCAAGATCTTTCCAGCGATACCGTAACGATGATGCGCGATGCCCGAGGAGGACACCACCCCCGGCTTAAAAGGGGCAAAGGTTCCCTTCACCGCAACCATGGCAGCCGCCACCCTAGAAACATTCAACTTGAGAGCTACGATGGTGAAGCCCAAACTGCACGGGTTCTCGCTATTTTGATGGAGTTCCCCGATTTTCCCCATAACAGCATCGAGCCCGGGGAAAGTGATATGTACTACGCGGATTACGCCGCTGAACATTACGCTGACTTACTTTTCTCCCAAAACGGCTTTGAAGGCCCCAGTGGGGAAAACATGCTATCCATGCAACAGTTTTACTGGCAGCAATCCGGTAACAGCTACTCAGTTGAAGGCTCTGTAGCAGGTTGGTATATGGCCAGCCAACCAGCAGCTTTTTACGGCAATAACACTGATGGTGATGCTCGCTCCCTAATTCGTGAGGCCCTGGAAGCTGCAGCTGCCGACCCCACAGTAGACCTGTCAGATTTTGATATTGAAGACCGTTACGACTTGGATGGTGATGGCGATTTTTGGGAAGCAGATGGTTTGGTAGACCACATCATGATCTTCCACTCCTCGGTTGGTGAAGAAGCAGGTGGCGGGCAACTGGGTGAAGACGCCATTTGGTCTCACCGTTGGAACCTTGGCAGCGTCTATTCACTTGAAGGAACTACTGCGGAGGTAGATTACTGGGGCGGCACTATGGCTGCTTATGATTACACCATTCAGCCGGCGGACGCCGCTGCAGGGGTTGTCAGCCATGAATATGGCCATGATTTGGGCTTGCCCGATGAATACGATACCGATGGTAGCGGTCGCGGTGAACCCGTCTCCTCCTGGTCCATTATGTCCAGTGGTAGCTGGGCCGGTATTATTCCGGGTTCAGAGCCCACCGGCTTCTCTGCCTATGCCAAGGAATACCTGCAACACAACCATGGTGGGAACTGGCTTCATGGTGAAACTATTGCACTAGATGAAATTCCTCGCCGCGGTATCGAGTTGCTACTCGATGAAGCGGTTAATAAGGGGACCAATAACGATGCAGTCCGAATTGACCTACCAGCAAAACAAGAAATAGTTACCGAACCCAGCAGTGGAGAATACGCCTACTTCAGCGGTAGCGGCAACAACCTGCAAAACTCTATGACAATATCTGTTGATCTGAGCAATGCAGAAACAGCAAGCCTCTCTTTCAAAGCTTGGTACGACATTGAGCTGGATTGGGATTACGCCGCGATCATGGTAGATTCCGGTGATGGCTTTGTCTCCATTCCTGGTTCAGTAACTACAGATACCAACCCCAACGGCACCAACCCAGGTAATGGTATTACTGGTAGCTCCGAGGGCTGGATTGACGTTGCATTCGATCTAAGCGCTTACGCCGGGCAAGAAATTAGCCTTTCACTTACCTATATTACTGATGGCGCCGTAGCGAATTCAGGTCTTTTTGCCGATGACATCAGCATCGAAATTGATGACACAACATTCCTTTTCGATGATGCTGAAACTGATGGCAACTTTAGCCTTGCAGGCTTTAGCCGAAACCCAGGCTATCTCGAGCACGATCACTACTACTTACTCGAATGGCGTACGCATCGCGGCGTTGATGCCGGATTGGCACATGTGAATGTAGCCGGCGAGATGCTCACTTTCACAGAAGGCCTCTTGGTTTGGTACGTAGATTCCAGCTACGATAATAACTGGGTTGGCGTACACCCAGGAAATGGCTTCCTCGGAGTTGTTGATGCCGACCAAAATGTATTGAGATGGAGTGATGATTCCGTTGCCAGTACTCGCTATCAGGTTCACGATGCCACATTTAATATCGAAAGAGCCGACGACATGGTTCTGGATTTACTCGAGGACTACGGCATACTCTTAAGTGACACTCACAACCGCCGCTACCCATTGTTTAATGACACCCGGAGTTATAGCAGCGAAGAAATACCAGATGCTGGCCGCGCTATCACACCTTACAGCTTAAAGGTTCGAGTCGTCTCTCGCAGCGGAGATAAATCTGTAGCCAAAATACGCGTAACCAAGTAAAAGAAGTAAAAATAGACGGCGCCGTTATGGCGCCGTCTCCAATTTAATAAATAGAATAAAATTACCGCTTAAAATAAAGCCTTTAATTTGAACAAAACTCTCTTCGCCAGCTAACCTGAATGCCAGAAACTTATTTTCATCATTCAGGCATTCATTTATGGAAAAACCTCTAGACAACTCCCGTCGCCACTTTCTTAAGCTTTCAGGAACATCGCTACTTTTAATTCCTGCCACATTTATCGCAGCACCCTCAACTCAGGCCCAAATCAAAGCGCAAAAAGACAAAGTAAATTACCAGGATACTCCCAAGGATGGGAAAAAGTGCGTGGACTGCCAGCTATTTGAGCCCCCCAATGCCTGCCTGGTTGTGGAGGGCGATATCAGTCCCGAAGGGTGGTGTAGCTTATTTGTTTTGAAGCAGGGCAACCCAGTTTCAAATTAAGCTGGGACCCGTTGTTCACCGCGCAATTTAATCACGTCCGCGCGGGGCGGAAGACCAAACATGCGGCTGTATTCACGACTGAAATGAGAGGGGCTCTCATAGCCAACCCGATAGCTGGCGGAAGCCGCTTCCAGCCCCTCGGTCAACATTAGGCGTCGCGCCTCATGTAAGCGCAGCTTTTTCTGGAACTGCAACGGGGACATGCGCGTGATCTGCTTAAAGCTGTGATATAGGGATGACTCACTCATATTGGCCTGATCGGCCAAGTCACTGATACGCAGCGGTTCTGAGAAGCGGTCTTTCAGCACCTCAATCACCCGGGATACCCGGTTCGCCTGGCTATCTACCATGGCAAACTTGCGCATCCGCGCGCCAATCTCCCCCATCAGGGCGCGATAGATAATCTCACGCCGGGCTAATGGCGCCAGTATCGGGACATCTTTAGGGCTATCCAGCAAGGAGACCAGCCGGTTTAGCGCATCGAGCATACCGTAATCCATTTTGGTCAGGCACAGGCCGCAGCTGACTTCGGGACAGTCGTAGCCAGCCTCCACACCCGGCGCCTTATCACCCAGCTCCATAACCAGGTCTGCCACCTCTTGCGGATCGATCGTTATCTTTACGCCAAGAAACGGAGTATCCAGGGAAGCGTCTTCAACACGTCCCAGGATCGGTAAGTGCACCGAGGTTGCCACATAGCTCAGCGGCATATAGGAAATTTCCCGGTCTCCAAGCTCCAAGGTTTTGCGGCCTTGAATAATAAAATTCAGGGACGGTGTATACACCGATGCCGCACAGGCTCCCGGCTCGTTGCAGCGAATCAGGGAGAGACCACCCAGTACCGTTTCATTTAATCCCTGTTCCGGTGCCTGTCGCATCAGGGAGGCAATCAGCTTCTGCCGTATCGACTCCACATCCATGGCGACAGAGTTAAATTCCGCTCTTTTTTCAATGCTCATATGCTCCCCTTGTGCCCGCTAACAATTCCACGACTCAACACGAAGTGGCACAGAGTATACGGAGTTTTAGGCAATTTCCGTGTAGTTTTGCAGGATTGGGCAATCACTATGCAGTAATAGGTAACTATAACCGATTAATAGCCCTACAGTCGCTGTAATATCTTAATCACTTTTTGCGATAACTAGTTATATATCCAGTTCTTTACACATCCAACAGAATGTGATCCTTCCAACCCAAAAGCACGTCTTAAGTAGAAATAGGCAATCAATTAACAGTTCCCGGATACCGCAACCAACTTGGCCACCGCTAGAGTTACGCCCTTACTGGGAGAAGCACCCAATAGCCCTTCCCCTCCGTAGCAAAGGGAGTACACGCGTAATGGTAAGAAAATTAACGACGGTTTTATTCGGCGTATCCGCACTGGTACTCGCCGGCTGCAACAGTGACGCACCCAGCGGTCAACAACCGCCTCCCCCAGCCGTGGAGGTCGCCCAGGTATCTGCAGGAAATACGACATTGTGGCGCAGCTTTACCGGCCGTGTGGCAGCCCCAGAAACCGTTGAACTGCGCCCGCGGGTTAGCGGTTATATCGACAAGGTTTCATTTGCCGAGGGAACTCTGGTCAAGCAGGGCGATGTCCTGTTCACCATTGACCCCCGCCCTTACCAGGCCCGCGAACGCGCCGCCCGCGCAGACCTGGCTCGGGTTCGCAGCGACCTCTCCTATAGCGAGAAGCAAGCCGGCCGAGCAAAACAGCTACTCAACAGCAAAGCCATCTCCCGCGAGGAATACGATCGGCGTATCGCTTCGCGAGATTCGGCCCGAGCGGCCCTCAGCGCCGCCGAGGCAGCACTGGAAAATGCCCAATTGGACCTTCAATACACTGAAGTTAAAGCACCAATAAGTGGCCGAGTAAGCCGCGCCCTGGTTACTCAAGGCAACCTCGCCAATGCCGACAGCACCCTGCTGACAACGCTGGTCTCTGTCGACCCAATGTACGTGTATTTCGAAAGTGACGAACAGACTTTTGCTAAGGGCCGCGACTTACTTAACAGCGGGCAAAAACCTGCTGTGCGCATAGGTCTCGCCGGTGAGCAGGGCTATCCACACAGTGGAGAGTTGGACTTTATTGATAACCGCCTGAACAGCCATACCGGCACTATTCAGTTCCGCGCTGTGGTTAATAACAGGGACGGCTTTTTCAGACCGGGGCAATTTGCCCGGGTGGAAATGCCAATTGAAGAGGTTTCACAGGCAGTTTTAATCAATAGCAAAGCAGTTCTTACCGATCAGGACCGCCGCTATGTCTACATCGTCAACGACAGTAATGTCACCGAAAAGCGCCCCGTGGTCGCTGGCCAACGCCAAGGTGACCTCGTGGTTATCCGCAGCGGCCTGGAGCCCGGCGAGAAAGTTGTGGTGAATGGCCTGCAAAAGATTTTCTTCCCGGGCATGCCCGTCGCACCGGAAATGGTGGCCATGCAGGAGCAGGTAAAGGCGACCCAAGTCGCTGGCCACTAAACAAAGAGCAAGGGGCTTGCCGAAGTGAGCCCATACATTCAGCTAATCCTATCAATGGAATCCGAGCGGCTGACTAAGTCGCTCTCGGAGTAGCAGTATATGAATTTTTCCCGTTTCTTTGTCGACAGACCGATATTTGCATCCGTGTTGTCGATCATTATTTTCGTCGTCGGCCTGATCAGTATTCCCTCACTGCCGGTCAGCGAATATCCCGAAGTTGTGCCCCCCAGCGTGCAAGTGAGTGCTCGCTATCCTGGCGCCAACCCTAAGACGATCTCAGAAACTGTAGCCACGCCGCTGGAAGAAGCGATTAACGGCGTGGAAAATATGATCTACATGAAGTCAGTGGCTGGTAGTGACGGCACCCTGACTTTGAACGTGACCTTTGAGTTGGGCACCGACCCGGACCAAGCCCAGGTACAGGTGCAAAACCGGGTGTCCCAGGCCCTGCCGCGCCTGCCCGAAGATGTCCGTTTGCAAGGTGTTACTACCCAGAAGCAGTCGCCAAACCTGATGATGGCGGTGCACCTGATTTCACCGGACGACAGCCTCGACGCTACCTATATTCGCAACTACGCCGTACTGCATATTCGCGATGAGCTATCGCGCATTCCCGGCGTGGGCCTCGCCGCCGTATTCGGTTCTGGTGACTACGCCATGCGCTTGTGGGTGGACCCGCAGAAAGCCGCCGCCGTAGGCATTACTGCTGCCGATATTGTCAGTGCCGTGCGCGAGCAGAACGTACAGGTTTCCGCCGGCCAGATCGGCGCCTCCCCCATGCCGAACGGCTCCGACTTCCTGATTTCCATTAACGCCAAAGGCCGCCTGGAAAGTGAAGAGGAGTTTGGCGATGTTGTACTCAAGACCGGCAATAATGGTGAGATCACCCGCCTGCGAGATGTAGCCCGTGTAGAGCTGGCCTCTTCCCAGGACTCCCTGCGCGCCCTGCTCAACGGCCGCCAGGCTGTCGCCATCCCTATTTTCCAATCCCCCGGCTCCAATTCATTGGAAGTTTCTGCGGCGGTACGGGAGAAAATGGCTGAACTGGATGACCAGTTCCCGGAAGGCCTCAAGTGGGAAGTCGCTTACGACCCCACGGTTTTTGTTAGCACCTCCATCAGCTCAGTGATCAAGACCCTACTGGAAGCCGTGCTGCTCGTGGTTCTGGTGGTTATCCTGTTCCTGCAAACCTGGCGCGCCTCATTGATCCCGCTGTTGGCCGTGCCGGTATCTATTGTCGGCACCTTTGCGGTGCTGTTGATGTTAGGTTTCTCAATCAACACCCTAACCCTGTTCGCCATGGTACTGGCCATCGGTATTGTGGTGGATGACGCCATTGTGGTGGTGGAAAACGTCGAGCGGAATATCGAGGAGGGACTGACGCCTTTAGCCGCTGCCCACCAGGCCATGCGCGAGGTGAGCGGTCCGATTGTCGCGATCAGCCTGGTGCTCTGCGCGGTGTTTGTGCCCATGGCATTCCTGGACGGCATCACCGGCCAGTTCTACCGCCAGTTTGCCACCACTATTGCCATCGCCACCATTATCTCCGCGATCAACTCTCTGACTCTATCTCCGGCTCTGGCGGCAACTCTGTTGAAGCCTCACGGCGCCAAACCGGATATGCCCGCGCGTATTATTGAGCGTTTGTTCGGCTGGATATTCCGCCCGTTCAACCGCTTCTTCCAGCGCAATTCCGAGCGCTACCAGCGAATCGTGGGTGGCAGCCTCAAGCGTCGCGGTATCGTATTTGGTGTTTACCTGATATTGCTCGGCGGTACTTTTGCCCTGTTCCAACAGGTGCCCGGCGGCTTTATTCCGGTTCAGGATAAGACTTACCTGGTGGGTAGTATCCGCCTGCCGGAAGGTGCCTCCCTGGACCGCACCGAGGAAGTTGCTCGTCGCGTGAGTGAATTGGCACTGGAGACAGAGGGCGTTGCCAACGCCGCGGCCTTTGTCGGCTTCAATGCCCTGCAAAGTACCAACACCCCCAACGTGGGCACTGTATTTATCCTGTTCGACGATTTCGATGAACGTGAGCGCAGTGCCCAGGAAATCGCTGCGGAGCTAAATGGCAAGATCTCACAGATCAAGGAAGGCTTTGCCATGACCTTTATGCCGCCGCCCATCTTCGGTCTGGGTGCCGGCTCCGGCTACTCCCTCTATGTTCAGGACCGTCGCGGTGCCGGCTACGGTGAGCTGCAAAACGCCACCAATATGTTGGCTGGCGCCCTGAGCCAAGCCAGCGGCCTCAGCTACCCCTTCAGCTCCTACCAGGCCAATGTGCCGCAGATGGACGCGGAAGTGGATCGACTACAGGCCAAGGCTCAAGGTGTGCGCATGGACGACTTGTTCGGCACCCTGCAGCTCTACTTTGGCTCTATGTATATCAACGACTTCAACCTTTTCGGCCGCACCTACCAGGTCGTTGCCCAGGCTGATGCACCCTTCCGCGATGAAGTGCAGGATCTCGATAATCTCTACACCCGCAATATGAATGGGGAAATGGTGCCCATCAGCACCATGGTGACCCTGCGCCAGAGTTACGGACCCGACCCGGTAATCCGCTACAACGGCTATCCGGCAGCCGACCTGATGGGGCAGTCCGATCCCAGCATGCTGTCCTCTTCCGAGGCACTGGCAGCGGTTGAGCAGGTTGCCAGCCAAGCCCTGCCTCCGGGCATGCAAATCCAGTGGACCGACCTCAGCTTCCAGCAGGTCAACCAGGGCAATGCCGCTATGGTGGTTTTCCCTCTCGCAGTACTACTGGTATTCCTGGTGCTGGCCGCCCTCTATGAAAGCTGGGTAATGCCACTGGCGGTGATCCTGATCGTGCCCATGTGTCTGCTGGCTGCACTATTTGGTGTCTGGGCTACTGGCGGCGACAACAATGTATTTGTTCAAGTCGGGCTGGTTGTACTGATGGGGCTCGCCTGTAAGAACGCTATTTTAATCGTGGAATTTGCTCGCGAACTGGAAATGGAAGGCAAAGGCACTGTCGAGGCTGCACTGGAAGCCTGCCGCCTGCGTCTGCGCCCGATCATTATGACTTCAGTCGCCTTTATTGCCGGTGTTGTTCCACTGGTATTGGCCGGCGGCGCTGGCGCTGAGGTGCGCAATGCCATGGGCATTACCGTATTTACCGGCATGATCGGTGTAACCCTGTTTGGCCTGTTCCTCACTCCGGTATTTTATGTTGCCCTGCGCAAGATTGCCGGCGGCAAACTATCAGCTGCCCGCACTACAGATAGCCAGGAGAGTAACTTACCTCTGGAGCAAGTAGCTAACACTTACTAGCGGGGCAGAAATAATCAGTACACCCTGGTAATATAAACTGCATGAAATACGATGCCAGAAAACTTAGTACTGAGGAGCAGCACCTCATACGTAAAATTGCTGTTCAGCGAGTATTTGATGGAGAATCTGCGGCGGAGGTTAGTCGTAGCTTAGGGCTGGGGAGCAGAACTATTTTCCCATGGTTAAGGACTGCTCGGGAGAAAGGTATTGAAGCGCTATCTCCAAAAATTAGACCTGGACGCGGTAGAAAACTGTCAGCTATTGAAGAAGAGGAAGTCAAACGATGGATTATTGGTGGCGATCCAAGGCAATATGGCTTTGATTTCGGATTGTGGACACGTCAGATCGTATCGGATTTGATTTTTGAGAGATTCAAAATTGAACTTAGCGTTTCTAGTGTCGGCACACTTCTACATCGACTGGGCCTGACGCCACAAAAGCCTCTACGAAGAGCTTACGAGAGAGATGAGAAGGCGGTGAATAAATGGGTAAAGGAAGTCTATCCAAAGATTAAATCTTATGCGAAAAAAACTGGTGCAGAAATATTTTGGCTGGACGAGGCTAGTATCAGATCAGACGATCCACTCCAAAGGACATGGGGAGAAAAAGGAAAAACTCCAGTGGTAAAAACGAGTGGTCAAAGACAGTCAATCAATGCGATCTCAGCTTTATCGAATAGAGGTGGCTTCTGGTATCATATTTATAGTGGAAAGTTCACGGCAGAAAAGTGCGTAGAATGCTTCAAAAATTTCCAGAGAAGTCAGAAAAGACCAGTGATTCTCATTGTTGATGGGCACCCAGTACACAAATCGAAAAAGGTATTGGAGTATGTCGATTCACAGGATGGAAAGCTTGAAATGGTGTTCTTACCGCCATATGCACCAAACCTAAATCCAGATGAGTTGGTCTGGAATCATATGAGAAATATAGGGACTTCAAAGAGGCCGCTGAAAAAAGGTGAGACACTACTGAGTCGTGCAAATGCAGATTTGCAGAGCATCAAGAAAAATAGAAAACTTGTGAAATCATTTTTTCAAGAGTCGACTGTATTCTTTGCTGCTGCCTAGGTAGTAACCCCGCTTAGCCCGAGCGCATAAATGCTATGCGCCCGGGCTTTTTTCTATTTGCGCGTTTCCTTTTTCCAGCGGGCTCTCGGAAATAAAATTACATAAACCCGAATCAATAACCCCATGGGTACACAAAAAATAATAACGATCACCCCCAGAAGGGCTCGCATATAGTCACTGCCCTCTTCGTGTTTCTCAGCGCGATCCCACAGATAAGACTGGTAACAGTGATCCGGCCCATCTATTGGCATCAAGGTGTAATTAATCACCCGCTCCAAAAATCTCCAATAGTGGCGAAAACGGGTTTCCGTCACTCTGGAAAAATATCCACAGCGTGCCGATATTGTTGCATCGGGATTACCACCGGCAATAGCATTTCCCAGCTGATCCACTGCGACAATAACATTTCGCATCCAGCTTCTATTGGCACCCCTCATTATTAAACCTGTTTAAATCGGCATCCCAAAATAAAACGATCCAGTCTTAATTTTGACTCCACTCAGAAAAAAACAATGGAGTCAAAACAAACTGAGTGCCCCCACACCACCATCCCGCATTGGCTCAAAAAACGGCACTAGCGGAAAATTACTTGGTCAGTAGAAACTGTAACTCAGCTCAAACGGTGAATAAGGCCCTTCACACCAATCACCGGTATCCAATTGATAGCAGTGCACACCCTCGGCAATACAGTTATCGAGACTTCCCATATAGGGATCACCAGCTAGGCAAAAACGCGGGAATGCAGTAAGTTCATCCGGTGGCACCGGAGTGGTTTTGTAGGTGTAGTAAGTTGCCGTGCCGGTTAAGTCATAACCGAAACCGTCAGCCACGCAGCCCGCCAGGGACTGCGCTACAAGAATAAGAATAAAAACAACGCTAATTTTCATAGGAAATACAACGCCTTCCACCGGAAATGTCAAAACAACGGGCACTGGGTGGGCAAATAGAACCCGGCGCCAGCTCCTCAGAATCCCCCGGGCAGCTTGTTGGAGATGCAGGCGCATCTGGCACATGGGAGGAATGAGAAGAGTGAGAAGAGGGATAACCCCGGTATTCCGCATGGCGGGGAATTGGCGGGCTTACGGGATAAACCACTTGATTGCGCGTATCGGGGGTTCCACAACCCTCAAGGAATACACCCATCGACAAGGCAGAAATAAATATCGCAAACTTTTGCATGGTAGCGCTCCGTATCAGCACCGCGCGGACAGAGTCCACGCACTTTTAGATCCGGCTATTTCGCAACAGCTCCACACTGGGCTCAGCTACTGTCGTTAGTAAACCCGCAATATAGGGAAAAACCAGGCCATGGAGTCCTGCAAGCTATCTACGCAATCCGCCGTCTCGCATTCGCTTTTGGCGGTAAGGGGTTGTGGGTATTTTGTGTGGTTACTGCCGACTTCCACAAAGCTGGCGCTTTGTCCGGCAGCCTCTGCCTCATAAAAGAAAGGGTCTTCACCCTCCACTTCGTCCGCAGGCAAAAACAAGCAGCCCTGCATCGCAAATACCGCCACAAGCGGCAACGCGAATTTCCTTGTAGGTCCCATAATCCGACACCTCACATTTTCAGTGCTGCGATGATAGTAGCCTCTCTGTGAGTCTAGCTGCCGAGGCATTAGCAGCCAGCAACCCAGAATCGATTTGCGCATAAATCATCTTATTGATGTTTTTCGCGGCGAATATTTCATTTCCACTTAAAGGCTAACTTACTTATATGAAATGTAGGGAGCCTCTAAATAACTCCGTAATGCCTCTGCGGGTCTTGAAGGCTGCAGATGTTAGGCGCAGCTCGCCGCGAATGGTCCTAGCCCTTTGCAAGAGCTGCAACGCAGCAGATACGGCCTTCAAGGCCCGCCCTTCGGGGCTTACAGAGCGATTCACACTCCGCGTTGCGACTTCTTGAAAGGTCTAGACATTCCTGCGAAGCCGCGCCTTGATTGTGAACCGCTCTGCATGCCAGAGGCATCACGGAGTTATTCAGAGGCTCCTTAGCCCTGACTATAAAAAAAGCGGCCGATTGGCCGCTTTTTTTTACTGACTTTAACTCGCTGACAATTACAGCAACAGTCTGCGCACATCCGCCAGCACGCTGACCAAATAAGTCATAAAGCGTCCGGCATCTCCGCCATTTACCGCGCGGTGATCGTAGGAGAGCGCCAAGGGCAACATTTGACGAGGCTCAAAGTCCTTGCCGTTCCACACCGGCTTCATCGCCAGCTTGGATACTCCGAGGATACCAACTTCCGGAGAATTGACGATCGGGGTAAACCCGGTGCCACCGATAGCCCCCAAACTGGAAATGGTAAAGCAGGCGCCCTGCATCTCGTTGGGCTTCAGCTTGCCATCGCGGGCCTTCAAGGCCATTTCAGTGGCCTCGGCCGCCAGCTCGTACAAGCCTTTCTTATCCACATCGCGGATAACCGGCACCATTAAGCCTTTTGGAGTATCTACTGCTATACCCACATGCACATAGTCCTTGCGCACAATATGCTCGCCATCGTTGTGCAGGGACACATTAAAGTTGGGCTCTGCACGCAGGGCCGCAGCTACCGCTTTCAGCAGGAAAGGCACCGGAGTGAGCTTCACTCCGCGCTTCTCCGCCTCGACCTTCATGGACTTGCGGAAGGTTTCCAGCTCTGTGATATCCGCATCGTCAAACTGGGTGACGTGAGGCACGTTGAGCCAGTTGCGCGACATGTTGGCTGCGGTGATCTTGTGGATCTTGCTCATCGGCTCCACATTCACCGGGCCAAACTGGCTGAAGTCGATATCCGGCATCTTGGCGATACCGATACCACCGCCGACACCTACCGCACCGCTCTCAGCTTTCTTCACCTGCTCGCGGATGTAATTGTGCAGATCGTCCTTGGAGACCCGGTTGCGCGGGCCGGTGGGCTTCACCTTATTCAAGGTAACACCCAGCTCACGGGCCAATTTGCGCACGGCGGGGCCGGCGTAAACCTGGGCTGCTGCGGTGAGGTCGCGCTCCAGCTGATAATCCTTTTGCGGCACTGCCGGGGGCTCAACAGACACAGATGCCTGCTGTGGCGCGCTCTCGGCAGGCGCTGTCGCTGCAGGGGCTGCAGCTGGAGTAGCGGGCGCGGCGGCGCCTGCAGCAACTACTTTCAACACGCCCAAGGTGTCACCTGTGGAAACCTTGTCGCCTTCTTTAACGGCGATAGAAACCACGGTACCGGCGCTGGGGGAAGGCACATCCATAGAGGCTTTATCGCCTTCCACCACAATCAGGGAGTCCCCCTCTTCAACCACATCACCGGGCTGTACACTGATCTCGATCACATCAACCGCATCGGCACCGCCCAGATCCGGGATCTGGATCGTTTCCTCTTTCGGCTCGCCGCTCGCCGCTGCCGCAGGAGCTTCAGCCACAGGCTCTGCAACTAGTGCAGCTTCTTGCTTGGCGGGGGCCGCAGCGGGCTCCTCTGCCGGCGCTTCCGCCACATCGGTTTCGATTTCCCCAATCACGTCGCCTTCAGAGACCTTATCGCCCTCTTTCACGCTGATGCTGAGGATTTTGCCAGCCACTGGGGCTGGCACATCCATGGAGGCTTTATCGCCCTCCACCACAATCAGTGAATCCTCTTGCGCGACGGTATCGCCGACAGCAACAGAAATTTCAATCACATCCACCTGATCGGCACCACCGAGATCAGGCACTTTAATGACTTGTTTTGCCATAGGAGTTCTGCCTTCTCTTAGCTGATGCGTGGATTAACTTTTTCGGCGTCGATATTGAGCTTCACGATTGCTTCCCCAACCTCTTTCGCATCAATAACGCCCTGCTTGGCCAAGCCGTTCAGTGCGGCGATCACCACGTAGTTGCGATCCACTTCGAAGAAGCGACGCAGCTGCTCGCGGCTGTCACTGCGGCCGAAACCATCGGTACCCAGGGTGGTCAGTTCACCGTCGATAAATTCGCGCAGTGGCTCCACATAGGAACGGATGTAGTCGGTGGAGGCGATAACTGGGGAGGTATTGCCTTCGAACTGCTCAGTGATCCAGGCTTTGCGCGGTTCGGCTTCCGGGTGCAGCATATTCCAGCGCGCCACATCCTGGCCTTCACGGGCCGATTCCACAGCGGAGGTGAGGCTCCAGACATCGGAGGTCACACCGAACTGGTCGGCGAGGATATCCGCCGCTGCCAGTACCTCGCGCAAAATAGTACCGCCACCAATCAGCTGTACATGTTTCTTCGCCGCTTTGCCCTTGGCGCCTTTCTTGACGTTGGACTGCAGCTTATAGATACCGCGGATAATGCCCTCTTCCACGCCCTGGGGCATTTCCGGCTGCAAGTAGTTTTCGTTCTCGATAGTGATGTAGTAGAAGAGGTTCTTCTGCTCTTCGTACATCTCTTTCAAGCCGCGCTGCATAACCACCGCCAGCTCATAACCGTAAGCCGGGTCGTAGCTGCGGCAGTTGGGGATAGTGGAGGACAGTACGTGGCTGTGGCCATCCTGGTGCTGCAGACCCTCACCGTTTAAGGTTGTACGGCCAGCAGTGGCACCGATCAGGAAGCCGCGCGCTTGCATATCGCCAGCGGCCCAGGCCAGGTCGCCGATACGCTGGAAACCGAACATGGAGTAGTAGATATAGAAAGGCACCATCGGCACGCCGTGGTTGCTGTAGGCAGTAGCCAATGCCATCCAGGTGGACATAGCACCGGCTTCGTTGATGCCCTCTTCCAGCACCTGGCCTTTCTTATCTTCCTTGTAATACATGATCTGGCCGTGATCCACCGGGGTGTAGCGCTGCCCCTGAGAGGAATAAATTCCCAGCTGGCGGAACAGGCCTTCCATACCAAAGGTACGGGCTTCATCGGGAACGATCGGCGCGATGTTCTTGCCGATATTCTTGTCTTTCACCAAGGCCGCGATAGCGCGGACAAATGCCATGGTGGTGGAGATTTCGCGCTCACCGGAGCCTTTGGTCAGTGCGCTGAAGGCATCGAGACCGGGGACTTCCAGTTTCGGGCACTCAACCGGGCGACGGGGAACCGGGCCGCCCAGGGCCTTGCGGCGCTCCGCCATATATTTCATTTCCGGGCTGTCCGGAGATGGGCGGTAGTAAGGAACTTCTTCCAGCTCTTTATCGGTGAGCGGAATGGCAAAGCGATCGCGGAAACGCTTGAGGGAATCCAGATCCAGCTTCTTCACAGAGTGGGTATCCATCGCCGCTTCGCCGGCGGAGCCCAGGCCGTAACCTTTAACGGTCTGGGCCAGGATCACGGTGGGCTGGCCTTTGTGGGCCATCGCCGACGCGTAAGCTGCGTAGACTTTATAGGGATCGTGGCCACCGCGATTGAGCTTCATAATCTCATCGTCGGACATATCCTTAACCAGCTCCAGCAACTCCGGGTATTTGCCGAAGAAGTGCTCGCGGGTATAGGCGCCGCCGTTGGCCTTGAAGTTCTGCATCTCGCCATCGACCACTTCGTCCATGACTTTCTGCAGCAGGCCTTTGTCATCTTTCTCCAGCAGCGGATCCCATAGGCGGCCCCAGAGTACTTTGACAACATTCCAACCGGCACCTCGGAATACGCCTTCCAGCTCCTGCACGATCTTGCCGTTGCCGCGTACCGGGCCGTCCAGACGCTGCAGGTTACAGTTAACCACGAACACCAGATTTTCCAGTTGCTCGCGGCCGGCCAGGGAGATTGCGCCCAGGGTTTCCGGCTCGTCACACTCACCGTCACCAAGGAAGGCCCACACCTTGCGATCGCCGCGCGGGGACAGGCCGCGGGCAGACAGGTAGCGCATAATGTGCGCCTGGTAAATTGCCTGGATCGGCCCCAATCCCATGGAAACCGTGGGGAACTGCCAGTACTCCGGCATCAGCCAGGGGTGCGGGTAAGAGGACAGGCCATTGCCGTTCACTTCACGGCGGAAGTTGTCCAGCTGCTCTTCATCAAAACGCCCTTCCAAGTAGGAGCGAGCATAAATACCCGGTGCGCTGTGGCCCTGGAAGAAAATCAGGTCGCCGCGCTCTTCACCTTCATTGCCACGGAAGAAGTAGTTAAAGCCCACATCGTAGAGTGTGGCCGCAGAGGAGAAACTGGAGATATGGCCACCGAGGCCATCGTCATTCTGGTTGGCACGTACCACCATCGCCAGGGCATTCCAGCGAATCAGGGAGCGAATGCGGCGCTCCATAAATAAGTCGCCAGGCATACGCTTTTCCGCATTGGGCGGAATGGAGTTGCGATAGGGAGTGGTGATTGCCGCAGGCAATTGTACGCCTACATCGGTAGCGCGGTCAGACAGCTGCTTCAGGAGGAAGGCTGCGCGTTCTTTGCCGCTATAGCGGATAACCGCTTGCAGCGCGTCCAGCCACTCCTGCGTTTCGAGGTTATCGGTATCTTCGTGCATCAAGTGCTCCTCGGCGAATTAGGCGACGTCGAGTCGGTCTATTTCTCAAAAATCGGTACGCGGGCAAACTACAGCGCGAGCAAAAAAAAGCTTCCTTTTTTTCTTGGTTCCGCCAATTCACCAACTTTGTTGGCGTAAATGCAAAGTTTGTGAATCTTTACTCGAATATGACGGTGAGGAAAGCGGCGCAATTGATTGCCGCAAGTGCCTAGTTTGACTGTGATTATTTGTTCCGGGGCCCGCGCAGACTGGCGGACAAAACCCCATCCCCGGTTGTTAGCGGAGGGAATTGTAGTATTACTACAAAAAATTTTCCAGATAGGACGGTTAGTAACAAATAAAACAAAAGAGCAAAACAATTATTTGCCGTTTGGCCGTTTCACCGGAACATTTAGTGGAATTTTTGAGAAAATGAACTACAAAATCGAGTCTCAAACAAAGACATCAGTCACAGCTGAACCAGCTCCCCACCGGGTTGATATTCAGCGTAGACCAAGTAACGCAGCGGGCCACCAGCCGCCAGGGCATTAAAGGGATAACAAGTCACCAGCAATAAACCCCGCTCGGCAAAGATCGGCAAACGCTCTCTCTCACTGTCCACAATTCGCATTTCCGCAACCCGATAAGTATGCCAGCGTCCGCGTTTATCCTGCAGGTAAATGGAGGTACCCCGCCTGACACGCTCTAATCCCGCAAAGTGAGTATCCCGGTGTGCGGCAATAACCGTGGTGCGAGGCTCGCCAGGATTGCCGGACCCAGCTAAGAGACCAGGGCCGAAAGCCAACGCCTGGCCACTACCGCCGCTGAGAACAACTAATGGCGACTGCCCTTCCAACTTTAACTTGGCCACGGGCCAGGTGTCCGCCCAGGGCCAGGGCTTTTGCAAAGCCCCGCCCTGTAGCTGTTCTTCCCAAGCACTATTAATCAACACTTGGGCCAATTCTGCCTTGGCCAGGAGCCAGCTGGCGGAACCCAGCTGCCACAAGCCCGTTCCCAAGCAAAGCATAAAGAGCAGTGAGCGAGCCACGCTTACACACCTCCCCGTTGCAGAGGATTAGCGCCGCTGGGTTGACGGGGGTCCGGTAAAACCCTGCGCAAGAAGGAGCGCAGGGCTCGGGTCAAGTTGCTGCGCAAGGCCCGACCGCGCTGGAAGATCGCCGCAAACATCAACAATACCGCCGCTGCCAATAACTGCCCGTAGACACCTGTAGCAGTTTGCGGATAGGCCTGGCGCTGTAGCACTTGCCCTTTAGCCACCATATTGGTGACCGAGCTACGAGATAACTTCTCTTCAGCACTGCGTACAGCTTCCTCTTCGACTGCAACAAAACTGGTGTAGGGGCTGGCAAGCTGATGCCTCAGGGCAATCTGCAAAATCTGTTCGCGCAGAGCCAGGCCCGCATCCGACTGCTCTCCAGACTGAAGCTGCCGGTCCCGCAGAGAATCTATCTTGCTGCGCGCCCAGACACTGCCGATACCTGAAGTATCGCTACCACTCTCTACTTTCAGAGCGAGTTTGCGCACAAACTGTTTACCTGCCATTCGGCCCCGCAGCTGGATATCTCCCTGCAAGAGATTACCCTGCACCTTGGCCACCAACTGCATAGGCTCACCGTTATAGAGATCCGGGATACGCTTGGGGTAGGCATCCGCGACGACTCCCTGGGGCCAACTGAGTTGCAGGTCTGTAGCCATAGGATTTTCCAACTTGGCGAACAGAGCCTGCATACGCTCGCGAACTTCGGAAATATCACCGATGGTGACGAAAGTACCCCGTCCAAACTGAGCAGCTTTGCGCATAAAGTGGCTATTGGGAGCCGAACCAATACCCACAGTAAACAACCGGGCGTTATGCAAGGACTGGCTAATTAACTCGAACAGGGCCCGCTCATTGCCCACCGCACCATCTGTAATAAATACGACTTGCTGAACGGTACTGGTGTCGTCCTGCATTTGCTGACCGAGTGCCATTCGCAAGGCCGGCGCCATTTCTGTACCTCCCTCGGCATTCAGGTTTTCGATTTCCTGACGCGCACGGCGGATATTCTCCGCGCTCGCGGCTATCGGGCGCAGGAAAAATGCGCGGGTTGTACTGTTAAATTCAATAACGTTAAAGCGATCATTGCTGTGCAGGCGAGACAGTGCCAGGGTAAGACTCTCCTTTGCCTGACGAATAGAATTGCCAGACATGGAGCCGGAAGTATCGATCACATAAATCACTTCCCTCGGTAAACGCTGCGCAGAGGTACCGTCGCTGGGTGGCAGCAGCATGACCTGCAGATAAGCACCAGCCTGCTCTTCTACCCCCTCTTGCGCTGTGATTTTCTCGCTAAACAATGCCGCCCGCGGCATAGCAGAAGCGCGCGGCTGCCAATTCAATAAGAAATCCCGATCCATTGCAGCTGTTTCATCTCGCAACTGAATCCGATAGCGACCGTCACCTCGGTTATCAATATCAATCTGGTGATAGGGGCTATCGATTTTTGCTAGCGGCAGTCCGCCATGCAGATCCACCTCGATAGAAATATTATGACTACCCAGTGCCTCTAGCTCCTGCGCTGGCTGCATAAACGGAGTTATCGACGCAGCACCCGGCACTTGATTAGTGGGCAGTGCCCAGCCACTACTCTCTGCCACCAACTCCTGCTGATCGCCGTTCAATGCCTGGGAGGGTATTGGCTTGCCAGGGATATAGCGTGGGGTCAATGTCGTGGGCATGCGCAGTGAAAAAACGCCACCGTCATAATTCACTGGCTGCAAAAAGCGGATATTAATTTGCACCATCTCATCGGGGGCAATATTGGCCACTTTATTAGTGAACAGATTTGGGCGCTGCTGCTCTAGAAGAGCTGCACGCTTACCCGCCGCACGAGCAGCCTTATAAATCTTGGAGGCCTCTTTCCGCTCGCGCACCTTACCGACAATGCGGCGCTCGCCCACCTGAATTTCAAGCCCCGCCACCGCAGCTTGCTCAGGCAGTGGTAATGCGTACACCGCTTCCTGCCAGCCGTCGGTAGTATTCTTGAATTGCTGCTGAAGCTCTACTTCCGCTACCAGACCCCGCACGGAAATACTGACCTGACTTTTCAGGTGCACCGCTGGAATATACTTTCCGGACTCATTGCCAGTAAAAAGTAAGTCCCCGCCCTTTACATCGTCCAGAGTAACTGCCTCGGTGAACTCCTGCTGGATCGCATCACTCACAGAGGGAAGCTCCTGGGCATTGACCTCTGCCCCGATTGCCGCAATGACTACCGCCAATACCACCACAATAAATAACAGCCAGCGCCCAGCACCACCGGTCCTCTGGCGGCGACGATAGTATTCCTCTGTCGGCAACATCAGATCGTCTTTATGGAACCGCTGCCCGAATAACATCACCCTGTTCACTCACTTACCTCCACTTTTAAATTGGATGTTGAAGTCATTAAACAGAGGGAAGCGGGCGAAAGGCGGCAGGAATACGAGCACAAAACAGGAGGAATTGTGGCGAATTATGGCAGGCATAAAAAAACCGGCGAAAACGCCGGTTTTTTGCAGTTCGATCCAGGTTAGTCGACCAGACCGTAATCCTTGCGGAGAACTTCAAGCAATTCCGCTTTGGGATTATCAGATATCTCAAGATTCGTACCAATAATCTTCTCAGCAATACCAATATAAGTATTAGAGAGATCCATCAGCATAGATTCTGGCAGCTCGTTATCACGAGCCAGAGCCGAGCGCTCATTCATGCGATCTTTGTTCAACAGGATATCGGCATCGGGGAAGTAGTTGAGCAGCGCCTGGCGAAAACCCTCTTTGGATTTCTCCACAACCTTGCCCGCGCGGTACTGTTCGCCATCCCAGATACGGGAGGAGTCCGGAGTACCTACTTCGTCCATATAGATCAGCTTTTCTTCACCATTGGCATCGGTGACATAGCCGAATTCAAACTTGGTATCGACAAAGACCTGGTCGAGCTTTTCCAACTCTGCGGAAATCAAATCGAAACCTTCTTTCAGCAACTTCTCGTACAGGTCGATATCGCCTGCATTGCGGAAGCCGAAGGCTTCGAAATTGTCTTCGATATTCTTGCGAGTGACATTGACATCGTCCGCTTCCGGTACACCGGGGATACCCTTGAGAATACCTTTACTGGAGGGGGTAATGAGTAATTCAGGCAGCTTCTGGTCTTTCTGCAAGCCATCGGCAATCTCGATACCGCAGAACTCCCGCTCCCCTTTCTCATAGGAGCGCCACATGGAGCCGGTGATGTACTGACGGGCGATCGCTTCGATCATAACCGGGCGCGCTTTCTGTACGATCCACACCAGCGGGTGCGGGATATCCAGAATGTGGCTATCGGCGAGGCCCTGCTCTTTAAACAGCTTGAACCAGTGGTTGGAAATAGCATTTAGTGCTGCGCCCTTGCCTGGTACGCCGCGCATACCGCCTTCGCCAGTCCAGATACAGTCGAACGCGGAGATACGGTCGGAAATCACCATTACCGCAAGTGGGGTGTCAGGAGAAACCGGGTAGCCCTTCTCCTCAATCAGGCGGCGGCTATCTTCATCGCTCAGCCAGTATACGGAACGGACCTTGCCACTGTGGATAGGCTTATCGGTGCGGATCGGCAGGTCATTATTGACCGCTAGAACTTTGTCAGCCAGGCTCATGGGCTCTCACCTATTTGAAGGGACCAAATAAAAGAAAGCGCGGCATTCTAGCAAATGCCGCAGCCTACAGACAAAGAAAGATATCGGGCAATTACTCCGAACTTCTCCTGGCCTCCCATTCCACCTGGTGCTCATGGGTGGGCCAGGCACTCATAATGGCCTTGAGCAAGGTCGCCAAGGGAATTGCAAAGAAGACGCCCCAGAAACCCCAGATACCGCCAAAGAACAGTACCGCCAGGATAATGGCAACCGGGTGCAGGTTAACTGCCTCAGAAAACAGCAGTGGTACCAGTACGTTGCCATCGAGCAGTTGGATAATGCCGTAAGTCATCATCAGGTATAAAAACTCATTACTCCACCCCCACTGGAAAAGCCCAATAGCCGCAACAGGGATAGTGACAACCGCTGCACCGATATAAGGAATCAACACACTGAAACCCACGGCTACTGCCAGCAACAGGGCGTAGTTCACCCCCAGTAACAGAAAAGCGGCATAACTGACAGCAGCCACAATGCCAATTTCTATTACCTTACCGCGCACATAATTGGCCACCTGATCATTCATCTCATGCCAAATCTGGTGGAGCATGGGCCGTTCTTTGGGCAGGAAAGAGGTGCACCAGCGGATCAGCTGTTCCGCATCCTTAAGGAAGAAGAACACCAGGATCGGCACCACTACAACGTAAATCAGCAACCCGGCAAAAATGGGTAGGTTGGTAAGCGAGAAGGCCAGCAGTGTCTGCCCCAGGCCGCCCAGTTCGCTACCGAGGGTATTGAAGATTTCATCGATCTGCCCGGCCGAAATTAAGCGCGGGTAGCGTTCAGGAAGCAACAATAAAAGCTCCTGTCCGCGCTGCACCATGTTGGGCAACTCTGCTCCAAGCCGCACCAGCTGACGCCAGATAATAGGCAGCACCACAAATAACAGGGCCACAATAGTGCCCACCAACACCAAGCAGGACAGGGTAACCGCCAGCCAGTGTGGCACACGCCAGGACTTCAGCTTTTGCACCATTCCCTGCATCAGGAAGGCGATCACCAGTGCGGTGAATACCGGGGCTAGCACAGCGCCCAGAGTCGCCAGGACCACCAGGGCCAGGGTCAATATTAAAACCAGAAGCACCACTTCTTCCTGACTGAAGTAGCGGTTCACCCAGCCTTTTACAATCGATAACATAGACTCTCGGGATTTATCTTTATTCATTTGCCAGCGTACAGCCAATATTGAAAGGTATTATTACGTCGCTCAGCGCGGAGCAGGGACCGGCCACTTAAAGATGCAAAACTGTGGAAGTCTCGCCAGGACCCTTCATCAGTGGCCACTACACAAAGCAGCGTTCCCTCTGGGTATTCCCGCAATGCCCGGCGCATGGCCAGTAACGGTTGTGGGCAGGGCAGATTTCTTGCATCCACAATAGTGGCCGTATCCCAGTTCGGTATCTGGGTATCGGGCTGATTGGTAGAAGAAGTTACTGACATTGCCTTTTTAGTCACAAACCAGAATTGCCGGGGATTATAGCGCGAACCAGACGCCATAACCCGCGCAGGCTTTACGCTTTTTAACTTTCCGCCTGGCGCAAGTGTGAACCTTTTATGGTCCACTAAGTCCAAACCTCGACAGTCCAACGGGGTAGCGTATAGAGTTGGACTATAGATCCTTCATGGACAGACCGAGCAGTAATCAAGATGACTGATTCCAAAAACAGCCTGCTTCACCGAACGCGCCCCTCAGCTATCCTCCATCGACTTCGCGCAGGACTGCGAAGCCTGGGTATGGGGTTGTTACTCGGCGCAGTCCCGTTTGCTGCCATAGCGGACAGTGATGAAATCCGCCTCCCGGAGCTCGGTGACAGAACCAGCGGTGTCGTATCCCACACCCAGGAAAAAGAACTGGGGCAGATGTGGCTGCGTATTTTTCGCAGTCAGGTTCGCACTTCCAGCGACGCCCTGATCCAGCAATTTGTCGAAGGCATGGTCAAGGAATTGGCCGAATACAGCCCGCTGGAAGACAAAGAAATTGATGTTGTCGTAGTAAACAACAAAACCATGAACGCCTTTGCGGTCCCCGGCGGAGTCATGGGGATCCATACCGGCCTGTTTCTATTTGCCGAACGTGAAGACCAGTTTGCATCGGTAGTTGCCCACGAATTGGGCCACCTCAGCCAGCGGCACTACGCCCGCTCCCTGGAAGCACAGCGCAATAGCACAATTCCCACCTTGGCCGGTATGCTCGGTGCCCTGGTTCTGGCTGCCACCGCCGGTGGTGAAGCGGGAATAGCAGCTATGAGCGCGACCCAGGCTGCAGCCCTGGATAACCAACTGCGATTCAGCCGCAAGAATGAGCAAGAGGCAGATAGGGTCGGTATTGATACCCTGGCCAAATCCGGGCGCGATCCAGAAGCCGCCGGTGAAATGTTCGAGCAAATGCTCAAGGCCACCCGTTACTACCAGCGCCCGCCAGAATTTCTCCTGACCCACCCCGTTACAGAAAAGCGTATTGCCGATGCCAAGTTGCGCGCTCAGCGTATGGAAAAAGTGGCTCCCAGCGAGGATCTGGATTATCACCTGATGCGCGCCCGAGTGCGGCTCGCCACAGAACCAACGCCGCAGCAAGCAGTAAAACGCTTTAGCGCGGAGCTGAATGGTATTAATGACAATGAGGATGCCGCCCGTTACGGCCTCGCCCTGGCCCAAGTAGCCGCAGGCAGGCCCGATTCAGCGCTGGACACCTTGCAGCCCCTGTTAGACAAGACCCCCTCAAAAGCAGCCTATGTGCTGGCCCGAGCGGATATCGATCTGATCCGAGAAGACTACAGCAGTGCCACCAAGCGCCTGCAGTGGGCCCTCGATCGCAATCCGGGAGACCACGCCTTAATCATGGGCCTCGCCAATGCCCACTTTAAAGCCGGTAACTACCTGGCTGCAGAACGCCTGCTGGCGAAATATAGCCGTACGCGGAAGAAAGACCCGGCAGTATGGTATCTACTGGCGGAGACTCACGGATTGGCCGGAGATATTGTTGGCGTGCACGAGGCCAGGGCCGAGTATTACATCCTCAACGGCATATTCGACAAGGCTATTCAACACCTGCGCCATGGAATTCGCATGTCAAAAGACGATTACCAGGTCAATGCCATCCTGGAACAGCGCCTCAAAGATGTACTGAAAATGCAGGAAAGAATCGAAGAGCTGTAATTCCCCCCAACAAAAAGAGCGGCCACTGGCCGCTCTTTTTGTTTACTCACCGCTACTCCCTCGAGAGCTAACCTTTGCGGAAATCCAACATCCGCTGCAGCGGAATCATCGCCTTGCGCCCCAGTTCCGGGTCCACAAAGATCTCATTATCCCCGCGCTCCAGTACACCGCAGAGGTTCTCCAGAGAGTTCATCGCCATCCAGGGGCAATTAGCACAGCTGCGGCAAGTAGCTCCAGCGCCGGCGGTAGGCGCTACCATTAGCTCTTTGTCTGGGCACTCCTGCTGCATCTTGTAAAAAATGCCCTGGTCGGTAGCCACAATAAAGCGCTTCTCTGGGCGGGTCTTGGCAGCATTAATAATCTGCGAGGTAGAACCCACCACATCGGCCAGGGCTACCACAGAGGCGGGAGATTCAGGATGCACTAAAACCACAGCATCCGGATAGAGGGCCTTTAAGTCCTCAACCCCCTTGGCCTTAAACTCTTCATGCACAATACAGGAACCATCCCATAACAGTACATCCGCGCCGGTTTCCCGCTGGACATAGCCGCCGAGGTGTTTGTCAGGTGCCCAAAGGATTTTTTCGCCATTGGCATCCAGGTGATCCACTACATCCAGCGCAATACTCGAGGTCACCACCCAGTCCGCCCTGGCTTTTACCGCAGCAGAAGTATTGGCGTAAACCACCACGGTGCGGTCCGGGTGCTGATCGCAAAAGTCAGAGAACTCCTGTGGGGGGCAGCCAAGATCCAGGGAGCAGGTTGCCTCAAGGGTCGGCATCAGTACTTTCTTGTTAGGGGTAAGGATCTTAGCGGTCTCACCCATAAACTTTACCCCGGCCACTACCAGAGTGTCCGCCGAGTGCTGAGCGCCAAAACGGGCCATTTCCAATGAGTCAGAAACGCAGCCGCCGGTTTCCTCCGCGAGGGCCTGAATCAAAGGATCGGTATAGTAGTGTGCGACCAATACTGCATTCTGTTCTTTCAACAAGCGCTTGATGCGCTCGCGCCATTCTTGCAGCTCTTCTTCGCTATATTGAGACATTACCGGCTCCGCCAGGTGCGCTTGCACCAAAGAGCGAGAATCTACCTTGTCTGCGGCAATGGACTTATGAGTCATGACTAACTTCCAGTCGCGGAAAAGCGCGCATTATAGCGCAATGAAACGACACCACCACGCACCCTTTCGACAGCAATTTTAATCTGGCGTTACAGGCAAAATAGACCAAAGGGATTAAACCTCGTCACCTCAGATAGTACACATTTCGGCAGTAGGACCGCTATGGAGATATTGGATACCGTGATAGTCGGGGCTGGGGTATTAGGGCTTGCCTGCGCCTACCAGTTGAGCCGCGCTAGCCACAAAGTGATGGTACTGGAACAACACAGTGCCATTGGAACTGAAACCAGCGCGCGCAGTAGCGAGGTTATTCATGCAGGCCTCTACTATCCAACAGACAGCTTGAAAGCCCGAGCCTGTGTAAACGGTAAATCCATGCTGTACCAATTTTGCCAAGAATACGCAGTGCCCCATAAGCAGCTCGGCAAACTGGTAGTCGCCACCGATAAAGCACAGCTTGCGCAATTGAGAGATCTCAAAAATCAGGGGGATACTAATAACGCTGGCGGACTTCGATTACTAAGCGCCTCTGAAGCCCGATCTATGGAGCCGGAATTACAATGTGCCGGTGCCATTTACTCTCCGACAACCGGCATTATCGATAGCCACAGCCTGATGCTAGCCCTTGAGGGTGCCATGGAAGCCAGGGGAGGAGAAATTATACTTGCGAGCAAAGTTGCGCGAATTGAAATATCCAGCGGAACTTGCCAACTCGTGATGGAGGATGGCTACAAACTGAAAACCTGCAATCTAATTGTGGCCGCAGGCCTCCACACAAGCTCGCTAGTGGGGACGATAAATAGCGAAGTTATAAAACGAGAAATTCCCACCACGTATTTTGCTAAGGGCAGTTACTTTACCCAGTCAAGTAAGGTGCCTTTTTCACACTTAATTTACCCTCTACCTGAAAGTGCCGGTCTGGGTATTCACCTCACTCTGGATTTGGCCGGAGGAGCGCGCTTCGGTCCGGATGTGGAGTGGGTCGAGACCATTAACTACCAAGTGGATCCGAGTAAACTAAATACATTTTATGACAACATCCGTCGCTACTGGCCTGGAATATCAAAGAATACTTTACGGCCTGGCTATGCGGGCATTCGCTCCAAAATTGTACGCAGGGGCCACCCCGCTGGTGATTTCCAGATTTATCACAAAAGCCTATCGGATAAATCTCAGTTAGTGGCATTTTTTGGAATTGAATCCCCCGGGCTGACCTCTTCACTGTACCTCGGAGAAGTAATCGTAAAAATGATTTGCTAATTATTTATCCACTGGAAGAGAAATTCTGTTTAACTCAAACAATCACAACGAAAGCAGAAAGAATACGCTATTGAAGTGATAAAGTAGGAATAGTATTTATCCACCAATCACCTACATCAGGTTCAACATAAACCCCAGGGTATTCTTTCCCTCTAGCTTTTACGGTGCGAATTACTGAATAATCATACCCATATTTCCCGTACCCAGCTGTGTTGCCAGTGCGGTTTGGAAATCATTCACTTGAGTGGTGGTATGAGTATTTAAAGTACCTGATTGAGAGGTGGTGCTGGCGCTACTGGAAACCCCAGTTTGGCTAACATCAACCGTATTCATATTTCCATCTTGGGTAATGGTGATATTGGATGATGTGACATCCGTTTGTAACACCATCAGAAAATTTGATGTGCCAGTTTGCAAAGTAGTCACACTACTCAGATCAACCAATGTATCTTGCTCAACATCAGCGGTATTATCCGTTCCCGATTGGGTGATATCAATCACACTATTACTAATAAATTCGTCCTGTTCAGCATCCACCATATTGGTGGAACCACTCTGAAATACCGTCAATGTTGAAGAGTCTACAAAATTACTTTGACTAATATCTACTTCATTCATACTACCGTTTTGTATAACAGTCGCGGCTGTTGAGGAAACGTCTTCCTCTTGACTTACCCCGGCTTCATTGTTATCGCCAGTTTGGTTAATAGTGATAAAACTCTGGGAAACCAGGTCTTCCTGATCTACAAACATTCCATTGTCATTGCCGTTTTGGGTAACAATGATAGAGCTATTTGAAATCTCATCACCCTGATCTACGTCTGCCTGATTACTTGCACCTGATTGAAAAATGCTCGCGGTAGACGAATCAACAACTGAAGCCTGAACTATATCACCATCATTTGAAGAGCCCAGTTGTATAATAGTCGCGGTGGATGAAGTGATATTGCTAAACTGATCGACATCTAAAACATTATCATCGCCAACTTGATTAACAATAATAGTGCTAGCCGAAATTACAGTCGACTGTTGCGCATCTGCATCGTTCATATCACCATTTTGAACACCACTAATCGTGCTGGTATCAATTAAGTCTTCCTGCTCCAATTCGGTTCTGTTTGTTGAGCCCACCTGAGATGAGATTACACTACTGAAACTAACTTGGTTATCCTGCCTGGATTCAAATTCATTATCAGTTCCCGACTGGGTTGCGACCACAGAACTATTACTCACGATATCCCCTTGTGGGACCACTGCGTCGTTCATATCCCCTGTTTGAGTAATCGACACCAAGCTCTGGGTAACTCCCTCCTCCTGATCAAGGTCCGCATCGTTGGAATTGCCAAATTGGTTGACCGTTAAACTGGATGATTCAACTGTATTCTCCTGAAAGGACTCAGCCTGATTCATATCCCCCTGTTGATTAATTGTGTTATTAGCTGCATTAACATTTATATCCTGAATCGAACTTGCCTCATTGTTATCTCCAATTTGTATGTGTGTAATCACACTATTGGTTGTATTATTCACCTGTTCCGCATCAGAGACATTTCCAGTTCCATCTTGAATAACCACAATCTGATTATCTGTAACCGAAGGATCAGACTGGTCAATTGTGGCTGTATTCATAGAGCCCTGCTGGGAGACACTGCTGACATTACTGTCTGCTAAAGCCCCACAGTGAATCACGGCCAACACTGCCGCAGCCAATGGCTTCATAAACTTCATAGCAAATTCCTTTTCAAACAAATTACCGACCAAACTACTGAGCAGGGGACTTCCTCACAAGGACAACGAGGAATTCATAACTATTTAGCACTATCAATCACAATTAAAAATTATGAATTAACAATAATAAATACAGGCATAATTTTATGGCCTTGAAATTCTACTGCATAATACTTCCCGTATTACCCCCCCCCACTTGGCTAGCAATAGCCACCTGCCCATCATTTGTTTGTGTCGTGACATGAATATTGGAGGAACCTATCTGGGAGACAGTGGCCAATCCAGTACTTAGTCCCAACTGAGAGACTTCTACATAATTCATATCACCACTCTGGAAGGTGGTAATAGAGGAGAAAAGAGCAAAGCCCTGCCCTACCAATGCCTCGTTGAGAGTTCCATCTTGCTCAACACTAATAAAGCTTAATTCAGTTAAGTCTCCCTGAAATAACTCGGCACTATTTTCACTCCCAAGTTGCTTAATTAGCCCAGTGCTATTAAGCGCAAAATCCTCATGGAGCGCCAGTGCAAAGTTCATTGTCCCATTCTGAGTAACAGCGACAGTACCCTGTATTCCCCCCACATCCACCTGGGCTGCAATACCCTCATTATTTGAACCGGACTGGATAACAGTGGCGCTACCAGCTTCAACAAAATCATCCTGGACCACCCAGCCCAAATTACCATCGCCAGACTGGATAATTAGAGCCGTACTCTCTGAGACTTCTGCAATTTGCTCCAGGATTGCTTCGTTCATCAATCCTGATTGCTCAATCGTGCCGGTGTTCAAATCTGTAAGGGCACCTTGTAAAACCGATGCCTGATGGGAATCCCCTGTTTGAGTTATCGAGACGGTATTATTGGTACTGGTCGGATTAGACTGGTCCACTGTTGCCAGATGCCCAACACCATCCTGATCAATATCTGTCGTATTATTGCCGCCCATAGAATGGCCACTAAAAGTGAGCGCAGCTATTGCAGTAACTGAAGTCCAAATTTTCATTTAACTAATCCCTTGTACATAGATCTCACCCCTTCTGTTTAAACTCCAGGCGTAGCAAAACATCCCAGAAAATAATCTAAGTCAATTCAAATTAGAGTTAAAAGCCAAGCCAGACAGGAGAGAGTCAATAGGAAGAGAACATATAAATCCCTAAAAAAATCGCTCATATCTCAAACATAGGACTGAATAGAACACAAAAGAAAAACTGGGACTTTGCAGATACACGACAACTACCGGTATTCATACTAATATCGCAAAGCCCCAATTAAATCTATTGAAAAATAAATCCAATATTGGAAGTACCATTTTGCGTTGCGATTGCAGTTTGTGAATCTAGCATTTGCTCCGTTGTGTGTTGATTCAAGTCACCGATTTGAGTGGTTGTTGCCACACTGAGCATATTCCCCTGCTGGAGCACGCTCGCCATATTATCGGTACCATTTTGAAATATGGTGCCCGTAACTGAGGTAGCAGTAACTTGTACTAACATCGCATCATTCGTAGACCCTAGTTGAGTTAGCGTTGCGGAGGCAAAAGAAGTTCCCCCTGCTTGCTGGGTAACGCCCATATTACCAGTACCAGATTGGCTCACGACACCAACACTGGTGTCTATACCTGTATCCTGAACGCCGCCACCAAAGTTGCCATCCCCTACCTGAGTCACACTTACAGTACTATTGGCAACGCCATCCTGCTGCAGGGCCCCACCAAAGTTGCTGGTACCGGTTTGGGTAATTAGGACCGTACTTGAAGTAACCCCATTTTCCTGGTCTGACTCGATAGCATTCAAATCGCCTGACTGGATAGCAGTAACGGTGGAATTAAAAACCCCCATTAATTGCTCACTATCAAAGCTATTCTGGTTGCCAAACTGATCTGCTGACACCGAGCTAAATTCAACAACACTCTGCTGGGAAATCTGGGCCATATTGTCATCGCCAATTTGATTTAGGATGACATCACTTCCCAAAATATCGAAGACCTGCCCCATTATGATCGCATCATTCATATCGCCGGTTTGAGTCACCGTGATACTGGATGCTTCAGTATCAGTCTGGGTGATGGTCATAAAGTTCATTTCCCCAGCTTGATTTAGCTCCTGAGTAGAACCAAGTGACTCAAGTTGCTCCGCTGTCGTATCGTTATTATTCCCAATCTGGTTAATTTCCAACGAACTAGACTCAGTCATAAACTGCTGGAAAGACTCGGCCATATTGCCATCACCCTCTTGGTAGTGGGTCATGGTATTACTTACGGCATCGCTCGCCTGGGTCGATGACGAAGAGTTCGCATCGCCAATTTGCGTGACATCTATCAGGTTCCCTATAGCCGTAGGGTCAACCTGATTGGCATTCGCTGTATTACCCACTCCCTGCTGATCTATTAACGTCGTATTATTACTGGCCATCGCACTTCCACTCGCTGTGGTCAAAATAACTAACGCAACAGGCTTCAACTTCCTCATAATTCAATCCTTCATTAACTATTCAAGCTTTTCTTGGGACTCAAACTAGAGGGCCTCATCAACAACATCGATACCAATAGGCATGTCGGCGTAAGGCATGCGCAAAATCCAATTTAGCGCCATCCCTACTCCAAACAGCAGTATCCACCAAAGAAGTGTTAAAGCTCGCCAAACCCGAGCGCTGAGGCAATAAAATTGACACAGGCAATTATGCGAACAACAAATCCCAAGAGGAATTGACATGCACTGGCACAAGGTCACTTGCGATAATGAACGACTGAATATTTAGAAACTATTCTCAAATCGCTGATCATGGGCCGACCAACTACTGGGTAAGAGTTAACGATAAGCGGCGATACAGCTATAAGAAGGAAGTGGGGAAAAACTAGGAACAAAGTTTGGGATTAAATTTCTGTGCCACCGGTAGAGCTTTAATAACTCACTCTTAGCGGATCAAGTCATTCAACAACTAAGAAGATGACTCTCACTAGCCACTTATGTCGCTAATCTGGTGCTAGTAGTACCAGCGCTAGATGTGACATATCCCTTAGATGGATCCGGTCAAGATCTAGAAGCGCCTTAGTGATGAAATAAAATAGATCCAGTCGCACGAATAAATTACTTGCGTTGTCAGCACCTACTGAAAAGCAGCGCCAATAGTCGAGTGAAAATATTTAGCAAACAGAAATAGAAAATTAAATAGATTTTAGAGAAATCTAAGAGAAGTAATTATTACGGAAGTTGAGAAGAGATGGTGGGTCGTGCTGGATTCGAACCAGCGACCAATTGGTTAAAAGCCAACTGCTCTACCAACTGAGCTAACGACCCCCAGGATGGTTGGACTAACTTGGTAATGGTCCAACTTGGGTTGTTTTTACCTTCGCGCAGAAGTATAAAAACTGGATGGGTTGCCTTGGGCATCCCTGTCGAAAATGGTGGGTCGTGCTGGATTCGAACCAGCGACCAATTGGTTAAAAGCCAACTGCTCTACCGACTGAGCTAACGACCCTTTTCGATGCCTCGTTGTGAGGAGCTGCGTATCTTACGGATCTATTTCGAAAAGACAATACCTAACTCGAAAAAAAATCTAACAAATTTAAGGAGTTAGGTATTTGTTCAAAAAATTGGCGCCAACGGCCAATTAAGGTGCGTAGACCGTGGGGTCCTCCAGGCCGGCCTCTGTGAAGCCGGCAGCCCTCAGGCGGCAACTGTCGCAGCGACGGCAGGCAGCGCCATCTGGCAAGGCTTGGTAGCAGGACACAGTTAAACTGTAGTCCACCCCTAAGCGGGTCCCTTCAGTAACAATATCCGCCTTGCTCATATCCATCAGCGGCGCTCGTATAGACAGCTTGTTGCCCTCGACACCGGCCCTGGTAGCCAGGTTGGCCATCTTCTCGTAGGCCTCAATATATTCTGGGCGGCAATCCGGATAGCCGGAATAGTCCACGGCGTTCACACCCACGAAAATATCCTGGGCACCCAGCACCTCAGCCCAACCCAGGGCAATAGACAGGAATACCGTGTTTCGCGCCGGCACATAGGTCACCGGAATACCGGAGGTTTCCTCTTCGGGTACTTCGATAGAGTCATCGGTCAACGCCGATCCGCCGATTGAGCGCAGGTCGAGCTTAACCACCTTGTGCTCAACGGCCCCCAAGTCCTTCGCCACCTTCTGCGCAGCCAATAGTTCTGCCTCGTGACGCTGGCCATAATCAAAGCCCAGGGCGTAGCACTCGTAGCCCTCAGCCCGAGCCATGGCCAGTACGGTAGCTGAGTCCAGGCCACCGGATAGCAAGATTACTGCTTTCTTTGCTGTCATTTTTTCCTCTTTTCTTGATGTGGCGCTGCGGCGCTTTATACGCCTGGGATGTCGCCCCACAACAGCTTGTGCATTTGCATCTGCATACGCACCGGTAACCCATCCTCCAGTATCCATTCAGCTAGCTGGCGTGGCTGCAGCTGCTCGTAGCTGGGGGAGAAAAGCACCTCTCCAACCCGCTCAGGTATGCGGTACTGATCCAGGGTGAATCGAGCCCAGTCGTAATCCCCGCGATCACAGATCACAAACTTGATCTGGTCCTGGCGAGTGAGCACTTGCATATTCTCCATTCGGTTGCGGTGCTGCTCTCCGGAGGCCGGCGTTTTCAGGTCGACCACTCTCGATACCCGCTCATCCACTTTATCCACAGGCATTGCGCCACTGGTCTCAAGGGACACCGCATAGCCCGCATCGCAAAGCGCCTTCATCAGGGGGAAACAATTGGGCTGAGCCAGGGGCTCACCACCGGTAACGCACACATGGCGAGCGGGATGGCTTTGCACCTGCTGCAAAATCTGCTCCAGCGTCATGCGCTCGCCGCCGTAAAAGGCGTACTCGGAGTCGCAATAGGTACAGCGTAACGGGCAGCCCGTCAGGCGTACAAACACCGTAGGAAGGCCACTTTCTCGTGCTTCTCCCTGGAGGGAGTAGAAAATTTCACTGATTCTGAGTGATTCTTTGGAAAGATCGGTCATACACACCCAACACAAAAACGCCCGAGTGGCACATGCCACCCGGGCGCGGGATCATAGGCTTTTTCTGCTCAAAAAACCAGCGATGGCAGTCAGTAGCGGCTGAAGGCTACTGGAAGTTCTCCTGCAGATACTTCTTCGCCAAGTTCGATGCTCTGGCGTCACTGGCTGCCACCTGCTCCAGCAGGTTGCGGGCTTTTTGCTGGTCACCCAGCTGGTGATAAACAGTACCCAGCTTGTAGCGGCCATCCCAGACTTTACTGGAATTCGGGTAACCGTCGAGGAGGGCTACGAACCACTCCCGAGCCTCTTCCAGGTTGCCTTGAACCAGTGCAATCTCACCCAGCCAGTAATTCGCATTCGGGGCGTACTGACCATTGGGGAAGTCCTGCAACAGGCTTTTGAACTCTTCACTGGCGCCGCCGTAATCGCCATTGCGGGCCAAGCCAAAGCTGGCCTGGTAGCGGTCGCGCTCGCTCTTGCCGTCTTTCGGGCCCTGGGGTTTAGGCGGCATTGCTGAGCCCCCCTGCCCTTGCATGGACGAAGCACCGCCTTCAGCGGTAGACGGCGGCTGAGCCGCTGGCTCTGTACCACTCAGGCGCGCAATACGCCGGTCCAGATCCATATAATCTTCGGTGCGCTGCTGTTTGAGACGCTTGATCTCATGGCGCAACTCTTCAACTGTGCCACGCAACTCCCGCACTTCCTGCTGCAAAACCTGCATCTGATAGTAGGCTTCGGCCTGGGGGTTGCCCTGGGCTCGGGGTGGTGACATACCGGCGCGGGCGAGCTGTGTCGGAGCACTGCTTTCCACTTCATCGGTATAAGTAATGGTCGACTGGTCCTGGCTTTTAGAAGACAGGTCTACAATCGGGGCCTGGGAAAATACTGGCGATGCCGCAGTCATTACTGCTGCGGCGATCGCTAGTTTTCTAATCGTTAAAGCCATTGGCATCCATTTTTACGATTAGTTAATAACAACGCGACGGTTCATCGCACGGGCAGATTCGTTAGAACCCATTTGAGCTGGACGCTCTTCACCGTAGCTGATTACTTCCAGGTTAGCTGCGTCTACGCCTTGCAGTACCAAAAAGTCGCGAACGGCATTGGCACGACGCTCACCCAGAGCCAGGTTGTACTCGCGAGTACCCAGTTCGTCAGCGTGGCCTTCCAAACGAACAGAACCGGCGGCAGCGCGCATACGGTCAGCGTGACGGATCAGCAATTCACGGGTTTCGGGCTTCAGCAGAGACTGGTCGAAATCGAAGTAAACTACGTTTTCCAGAGGTGCTACAGGCTCTTTCGGGGTATCAAATTCGGTGGTTTCAACCGCTGTATTATTTGCGGTTTCATCAACAATGGTCTCCCCGCCAGTCTTGGTGTCATTGCTACTACAACCAGCCATTACTGCCAATACACAGGCTAACCCGAGGCCTGTTTTTACTGATTTCAACATAAGCTACTCCGCTTTATATATAGTGTTATCGAAAATCCTGAAAGATTTCTAATTGCTCTAATTCACACCCTTCGCTTAAGCGCGTCGGGCATCCCCGCCTTATTCAAAGTACGGCGACCAGGCCGGTTCACGGACATCACCCCTCTGAGAGGGCAGGTTGTACTTCACCCCAGCATCCAGCGACACCGCTGCCAGAATACCTTTATCCCCACGTTTGGTAGCGTACATCAACATGGCCCCATTCGGCGCGATACTAGGGGATTCGTCCAGCGTAGTCTCCGTAAGGACACGCACTCTGCCCGAGTTGATATCCATCGTAGCGATGGTAAATACGCCCCTATTACGATGCACCATTACCAGTGTCTTTCCATCGGGAGAAACACGGGGCCGCGCATTGTAATCGCCATCGAAGGTTAAGCGGTCGACTTGACCAGTGGCAAGAGTCAATTGGTAAATTTGTGGCTTCCCTCCCCTATCGGAGGTGAAAACCAGTGATTTACCATCTGGCATCCAGTTCGGCTCGGTATCAATGGAGAAGTGCCTTGTCATTCTTGTCAGCTTATTACTGACCAGATCCAGCACGTAGATCTCCGGGTTGCCGTCCTTGGAGAGCACCATCGCCAGTTTGGTTCCATCCGGGGACCAGGTCGGCGAACTGTTGATGCCCTTGAAGTTAGTTAATTGCTTGCGCGCACCCGTGCGCAGGTTCTCGCGGAAAATTGCCGGGCGCCCGGTTTCAAAGGAGACGTAGGCGAGCTCCTGGCCATTGGGGGACCACATGGGAGACATCACCGGCGCGCTGAAACGGCGGATCTGCTTGGCGCGAGCACCATCGATATCCGCACGCATCAGCAGATAGCTGGGCTTGCCCCCACGGGTCTCTTCCTGCACGTACACCATTTCCGTGGAGAAGGCACCGCGAATACCGGTGATAGCTTCAAAGATCTCATCGGCGGCGCGGTGGGCGATATCCCGCAGCTGGGTCTGGCCGCCGCGCACTTGCTTGGTAAACATCTTGTGCTGGCCGAAAACATTGACCAGATCAAAAGTGAGCAGGTAACCGGTGGCCTGCGGCTCAATGCGGCCGGTCACTATGTACTCGGTGCCTAGAATACGCCAGTCGCGGAATACCACGTCTTCCGGAGCCTTGGGGAAAGACAGCATGTCTTCCTTGGGCACAGGGGAGAAAAGGCCACTGCGGCGAAGGTCTGAGGAAATAATCCCGGAAACATCTTCCGCCAGTACCCCGCCACCAGACCAGCTGAATGGGGACACAGCGATCGGTGTGGGGTCATCGATACCGCTGGTGATATCCACCACCAGCTGGGCTCGGGCCCCCAGGCTCACCGAGGCGATTGCAATAATGACGACTGTCTTCAGTAAACTCTTGATCATTGGCGCAGATCTTCGACTTTAAAGTTCAAAATAGTTGTGCGGACTTCCCGCTCAAATACTACTGGTTCCTCCCGGGCCAGGTCGGCCACTTCGGGAAATACCTCCACTTTTTTGATAGCGGTCAGTACCGAGCGATCCAGGGCGGCATTACCACTGCCCTCGACGATATTAGCTGCCACCACCCGGCCGGTGGGGACAAAGTTTATTCTCACCTTGGTAAGCATACCGTTTCGGGCACTGGGCGGGCGACTCCATACCGCCTCAATTTGTTGCTGGATCGCCTGGCCAACGGACATCACCGCTTGCTCGGCCTCATTCGCATCCAGCAGTTCCTCTTCATCCTGGAGGGCCTCGTCAAAAGAACTCTGGCGCTCTTGGGCCAGCTTCTCCTTCAGCTCTTTTTCTTTGCGCGCCTTCTCTTGCTGCTCTTTCTCGCGACGGGCCTTCTCTGCCTGTGCCTTGCGATCAGCTTCGAGTTTCGCTTTGCGTTTCTTTTCCGCCTCGAGCTTTTTCTTCTGCTCCAGGGCTGCGCGGCGCTTACGTTCGACCTCAGCCTTGCGTTTTTGCTCCGCAGCGCGATCGGCACGCTGTTTTATTTTATCGACCTTTTTCGGCAGTTTCTTCTTCGGTGTTGCCGCTTCAATCGTCACCAGCTTGGCCTGCACAAACTTTGGCATCGGTTTGCGCTCAGGCATACTGCTGGCTTCCCAGCCGTAGGTCATGGCAGCTATCAACGCCCCGTGCAACACGAGGCTGATGATAATCGCCAATGCATAAAAGCCTTTATTCACCGGCACCCTACCCCTGAGGTGGCTCTGTCACCAGGCCGACGCTGGGCGCTCCCGCCTGCTGCAGTTCGGTCATGGCATTGACGATCAGGCCATAGCGGGCCTCGGTGTCACCCCACACCAAAACCGGAGTTCCTGGCTTTTGACGCAACACCTTAGCGACCGTTTGTTTAATTTCTTCGAGCGGCTTGGCACTCTTCTCGTCAGTCCCCAAATTTAGGTAATAGGTGCCATCGGAGCGCACAGAAATAATCAGCGGCTCTTCATCGGTTTCCTCCATCGGCGCCGAGGGCGCGTTTGGAAGGTCGACTTTGACCCCCTGCATCAACAATGGTGCCGTGACCATAAAGACAATTAGCAGCACCAGCATTACGTCAATGTAGGGCACCACATTGATCTCGGAGACCAGCTTCTTTTTGGTTCCCTTGCGAAACACACTCATAGGGTTCGCCTATTCACTACTCAGCCGGAATGCACTTTGCGGTGCAGGATAGAGGAAAACTCCTCGGCGAAAGTTTCGTAGCTGGACAACAGCGACTCCGCCTTGGCGGAATAGCGGTTAAAAGCCATCACCGCAGGAATTGCTGCAAACAGGCCCATAGCCGTAGCCACCAACGCTTCACTGATACCAGGTGCGACCGTAGCAATAGTGGCCTGATGCATAGTGGCGAGACCACGGAAGGAATTCATAATCCCCCACACGGTGCCAAACAGACCGATATAGGGACTGACAGAGCCTACGGTTGCCAGGAACGGTAGGTTCATTTCCACCTTTTCCTGCTCCCGGGACATAGCCACACGCATGGCCCGCTCAGTGCCTTCCATCACCGCTTCAGGGCCGCTGCTGCCCTGTTGGCGCAGACGGGTAAACTCGGTAAAACCGGCGCGGAAAAGGGACTCAACACCATCCGTCTTGCCTTTTTCCGCTCGTTCGTTACCTTCGCGGAAGAGTTTGTTCAGGTCGGCACCGGACCAAAAGCGGCGCTCGAAATTGTTCAGGGAGCGCTTGGCCTGGGACAGGTAGAGCCCGCGCTGGATAATCATCACCCAGGACACCACAGAGGCCAGTAACAGCAGCAGCATTACTAACTGTACCAACAGGCTGGCGTTCTGGATTAGCCCCCAAAGAGAAAGTTGTTCACCGGCGTTCATCTTCTTAAATAACTGCCTTTAATGCTGAATAAATAGGTTCCGGCAGGGCACAGGGCCTGCGGCTGTCGTCAGCGACACAAGCAACTTTGACCACACCTTCGCAAATTAGCTCATCGCCGCGCCAGATTTTTTGCTCAAAAGTCACTGCGGCCCGCCCCAGTTTGCCAATCGAGGCCGTAGCGCGCAATGCATCATCAAGAAGTGCGGACTTTCGATACTGGATCTCGGCGGAGTGCACCACCAGTAACAGACCCTGTTCTGGCATCGCCGGCTTATCATACCCGAGGGAGCGCAGCAGTTCTGTGCGCGCGCGCTCCATATACTTCAAATAATTGACGTAATAAACGATACCACCTGCGTCGGTATCCTCGATATAAACCCGCAGCGGAACACTGAAAACTTCCTTCACCCCATCCTCTCTACTTATTATCTGGCTTCGGCAAGCCGAAGTGCTCGTAGGCCAGGCCGGTTGCCACTCGCCCTCGCGGTGTGCGGGCGATATAACCCTGCTGAATCAGGTAGGGCTCTAACACATCTTCCAGGGTATCCCGCTCTTCACTGACTGCTGCAGCGAGACTGTCCACCCCCACCGGCCCACCATCGAACTTCTCAATCATGGCCAGTAGCATACGGCGATCCAGCTGGTCGAAACCACGGGAATCCACATTGAGCATATTGAGGGCGGCATCGGCAATACCGGAATCCACGGCACCATCACCTTTAACTTCGGCGTAATCACGCACGCGGCGCAGCAGGCGGTTGGCTATTCGGGGGGTACCCCGAGCTCGACGGGCAACTTCGAGAGCACCACCTTCATCCATCTCCACTCCCATCAGGCCAGCGGAGCGACGGACAATACTGGTGAGATCCTCAACGTTATAGAACTCAAGCCGCTGGACGATGCCGAAGCGATCCCGCAGTGGCGAGGTAAGCAGGCCCGCCCTTGTGGTGGCGCCCACCAATGTGAAGGGTGGCAGGTCCAGCTTAATCGAACGCGCCGCAGGTCCTTCGCCGATCATAATATCCAGCTGGTAGTCTTCCATCGCCGGATACAGTACCTCTTCCACATGGGGGCTGAGGCGGTGGATCTCATCGATAAAAAGCACATCCCCCGGCTCCAGGTTGGTCATCAACGCAGCCAGATCGCCAGCCTTCTCCAGTACCGGGCCCGAGGTGGTCTTAATGGCCACCCCCATTTCGGCGGCGATGATATTTGCCAGGGTAGTTTTACCCAGCCCCGGTGGGCCGAATACCAGGGTGTGATCCAGGGCCTCTTTTCGCAGCTTGGCAGCCTGAATAAAGATCTCCATTTGCTCCCGCACCACTGGCTGACCCACATAATCACCCAGGGTTTTGGGGCGCACGGCGCGGTCGTACTGCTCTTCCTGGCCCGAGGGGCCCACGGGCTCCGGTGCCACCAAACGGTCGGCTTCGATCATTGCAACAACTCCAGGGCCTCAGATTAAGCGGGGGCCATTCCCTTAAGGGCCAGGCGAATCAAAGTCGCACTATCGGCATCCGGCTGCTCCTTGCTGGCGCGGGCCACCATTTTGCTGGCTTCAGTGGGCTTGTAACCCAGAGCCGCCAGGGCGCTCTCCGCTTCACCGGTGTGATCCACCTTGGGCTCGGCAGCAGCGGCCATCAGGGGGATATCGTTGGCGTCGCCAAAATCCGGGGTCAATTTATCCCGCAGCTCCACAATCAGGCGCTCGGCAGTCTTTTTACCGACGCCGGGGACTTTGACCAGCGCCGCTACATTATCCTCCGACACACAGCGGGCCAGGGCAGCGCCGTCCAGCCCGGATAAAATAGCCAGGGCCATCTTGGGACCCACTCCACTCACCTTGATCAGGGTGCGAAACAATTTGCGATCCCCATCGCGAATAAAACCATATAACTGCTGGGCAGTTTCGGATACCGCTAAATGAGTGTGCAGCTGTACCGGCTGCCCCAGTGCGGGCAGTTCAAAAATCGTGGTCATGGGTGCGAGCACTTCATAGCCCACCCCCTGTACATCCACCAACAGCAGAGGTGGCTGCACTGCGGCCAGGGTACCGCTCAATCGTCCAATCATGTGTTATTCCAGGTTTATATTGTCTGCGCCCTTTACGGGGCCAATTCTACCAGCCGATCACACGCTCAGGCGGCCGCGACGAAAACGACTGCGCGCACCGCCAGCGGTAAATACCAGGGTTTGCTCGGTATGCATATGACACAGAGCCACGGCCAGCGCATCGGCGGCATCCTCCTGGGGCGACGCAGGTAGGGACAGCAGGGTTTTCACCATGTGCTGGACCTGCAATTTATCCGCTCCACCGTTGCCGACCACTGCCTGCTTCACTTTGCGAGCTTCATATTCGGCTACTGCCAGACCACTATTTGCCCCTGCCACAATAGCTGCCCCCCGGGCCTGTCCCAATTTCAGGGCGGAGCCGGCGCTCTTGGACATAAAAACATTTTCAATTGCCATCTGAGCAGGCTGGTATTGCTGGGCGATCTGGCTCACTGCATCAAAAATCAGTTTGAGGCGCTCAGGCAGGGCACCTTCGGGAATACGAATCACCCCGCTGGCCACATAGCGAGCCTTGCCCCGCTCCACATCGATAATTCCATAGCCCGTTTTTCGCGAGCCGGGGTCAATACCCAGGATTCGGGTCAAAAGGCAGCTCCCCAAATATCTGTATGTTTATATAGTGGTGGGAGTGTCCCAAGGTGAACAGGAAGCGTCAAGGGAGGGGGAGTAAGAAGGGCTTGAAAAGATAAAAAACCAGAGGCGGGACAGTAGCCGCCTCCAGTTACGGAACCGGCTTTAGCCCAGCTCCTCCATCACCTCTGCCGGAATATCCGCATTGGTGTAAACGTTTTGCACATCATCCAAGTCTTCCAGCATCTCGATCAGAGCGAGTACTTTTTCAGCACCGTCTTTATCCAGTGGAATCGTGGTGGAAGGAATCATGGCAATTTCGGCACTGTCCGGGGTAAAACCAGCTGCAACCAGGGCGTCCTTAACCGTCAGGTAGTCCTGGAATTCAGTGGTAACTTCAACACTTCCGTCATCGTTGGATTCGATATCCTCAGCCCCGGCTTCGAGAGCTGCGTCCATCAACGCATCTTCATCCACTCCGGTCTCGTAGAACATCTGACCTTTGCGGGTAAACAGATAGCTAACGGAACCGTCGGTACCCAGGTTGCCACCGCGCTTGGTGAAGGCGTGGCGCACTTCAGCCACAGTGCGGTTGCGGTTGTCAGTCAGGCACTCCACCAGGACCGCTACACCACCAACGCCGTAGCCCTCGTAAACTACGGCTTCGTAGTTTTCACCATCCGCATTGCCGGCGCCACGGGCGATAGCTTTGTCGATGGTGTCGCGCTTCATATTGGCGCCCAAAGCCTTATCGATAGTGGCGCGCAGCGCCGGGTTATCGTCCGGGTTTGGCCCCGATTTGGCGGCTACCGTCAACTCGCGAATGATCTTGGTAAAGACCTTGCCCCGCTTGGCATCCTGAGCTGCTTTGCGGTGCTTAATATTGGCCCATTTACTATGTCCGGCCATTTTCCGTCTCTCTTCAGTCAGTGCGTAGGATGGGCCAAAGAGCGAAGCGAATCGCCCATCACTACGATTGGATAGGCCCGCTTCGCTCGGCCCATCGGGGAAAAATCAGCTGATTTTCTCTTCTTTTTGTCGCAAGCGAATACTCAGCTCACGCAGTTGTTTCGCATCTACAGCACCCGGGGCATCTGTCATCACACAGGCGGCGCTCTGGGTTTTCGGGAAAGCGATAACATCGCGAATTGAGTCACTGCCGGTCATCAACATCACCAGACGATCCAGGCCAAAGGCCAGGCCACCGTGGGGCGGCGCACCGTATTTGAGTGCATCCAGCAGGAAGCCGAACTTCTCGCGCTGCTCTTCAGCATCGATACCCAGGATGCGGAATACCGCTTCCTGCATCAATTGGTCGTGGATACGAACAGAACCACCGCCCAGCTCGGTGCCATTGAGCACCATATCGTAAGCGCGGGAAAGTGCTTCGAGCGGATTCTTTTCCAGCTCTTCCGGGGTACAGGAGGGCGCAGTGAAGGGGTGGTGCAACGCAGTCAGGCTGCCATCGTCATTTTCTTCAAACATTGGGAAGGCGACAACCCACAAAGGCGCCCACTCGCTGGTGTACAAATCCAGGTCTTCACCCAGCTTGCAGCGCAATGCACCCAGAGCTTCGGAAACAATCTTGGCCTTGTCCGAGCCGAAGAAAAGAACGTCACCGTCTTCCGCTTGCAGGCGATCGAGGATAGCTGCACGGGTTTCAAGCGGCAGGAATTTAACGATTGGCGACTGCAGACCATTTTCCAGGTCAGAGCGATCGTTAACCTTGATATACGCCAGGCCCTTGGCGCCATAAATACCGACAAACTTGCCGTAATCGTCCAGCTGCTTGCGGGTCAGTTTCTTACAACCGCCGGGCACCTTGATCGCGGCAACACGCCCTTTCGGATCATTGGCCGGCCCGGAGAACACTTTGAAGTCCACCTCGGTCATCAGGTCCTTGATCTCCACCATCTCCAGCGGAATACGCAGGTCCGGCTTGTCGGAACCGTAGCGCAGCATCGCCTGGTAGTGGGTCATGCGCGGGAATTCACCCAGATCAACACCCTTAAGCTCTTTAAACAGCTTGCGAACCATGTTCTCGGTGATCGACATGATTTCCTCTTCGTCGAGGAAGGAGGTCTCAATATCGATCTGGGTAAATTCAGGCTGGCGATCAGCACGCAAATCCTCATCGCGGAAACACTTGGCGATTTGGTAGTAGCGATCGAAACCGGAAACCATCAGCAACTGCTTAAACAGCTGTGGTGATTGTGGCAGGGCGAAGAACTTGCCCTCGTGAGTGCGGCTCGGCACCAGGTAATCCCGGGCACCTTCTGGGGTGGCGCGGGTCAGGATTGGGGTCTCGATATCGAGGAAGCCGTGCTCATCCAGGTAATTGCGGATTGCGGTAGTCAGCTTGGATCGGAAATACAGGTTGTTCTGCATTTCGTTGCGGCGCAGATCCAGATAGCGGTATTTCAAGCGGATATCTTCACCCACCTCGGTGTGCTCATCCAGCTGGAAAGGCACTGTCTCAGCAGTATTGAGGATCTCCAGCTCTGTGCCGTAAACCTCAACTTCACCGGTCACCATATTGGGATTCACGGCCTCTGGGGCACGGGCGCGCACACGACCTGTCACTTTAAGCACATATTCGCTGCGCACGCGATCGGCCATCTCGAAGTGTTCGGCCGCATCGGGGTCGAACACCACCTGTACAATTCCCTCGCGGTCGCGCAGGTCGATAAAAATCACTCCGCCGTGATCGCGGCGGCGGTCGACCCAGCCACAGAGGGTTACTACGCGGTCAATGTCCGCAGAACGAAGGACGCCACAGTAATCGCTGCGCATGGATGAAAATTCCCGTTATCGATAGGTGAAAAGATTAGTTAGAGGTTACACCGCACGGACAGCCCCGCACAGCTCGCCTAGGCCGTCTTTGCCGCCGCTGTGCCAGACTTGTCGCTTTTGGCCTTACCACTGTTGGCAGAGTCACCGCCAGCGAGGTTTTTCTTGCTACCAGTTTTAAAATCAGTCTCATACCAACCGGCGCCCTTCAGGCGAAATCCAGCCGCTGAGATTTTCTTGCGCAGCTCGGCCTTCTCGCAAGCTGGGCAGTCTTTGAGCGGGTCATCGCTCATCCGCTGCAAAGCTTCCATTTCATGGCCGCAGGCATTGCACTGGTATTCATATATCGGCATTACACAGTACCTGGTGCTTAAAAAAAGGGGGAGAGAGTATACATGAGGCCTACAGAGGTAAGAAGCTGCATGGGTCTTTTCCCTGGGTAAAGCGTCCCATAAAGGCGACGTGAGGCTAAAAAATGTAAAAAAAGCACTATTTTTCTAGTATTTCTTCGTGCGGCCGAACAAAAACTATATATACTTCCCCCATCACCCGCTGAGACACCCGTAACGGATGCAGCGCAGCGGGAGAAAAAACACACTTTTACCGGATATATACCGAACAACAAAGAAGGAAGTAAGCCATGGCTGTCTCCAAGAAAGCTGCTACTAAAAAGGCCCCGGCAAAGAAAGCTGCGGCCAAAGCTGCACCGGCCAAGAAAGTAAAAGCAATCAAGGAAAAGTACACTAAGACTCAAGTACTTAATCAGATTGCAGAAAGCACTGAGCTGTCCCGCAAGCAGGTTCAATCTGTTCTGGACGAGCTGAACGATATCATCGAAGGCCACATCAAGAAGCGCGCAGTTGGCGAATTCACCCTGCCGGGCCTGATGAAAATCACCACCGTGAAAAAGCCGGCTAAGAAAGCTCGCAAGGGTATCAACCCGTTCACCGGTGAAGAGACTACCTTCAAGGCGAAGCCTGCCAGCATCCAGGTTAAAGTTCGCCCACTGAAGAAGCTGAAGGAAATGGCAGAGAACTAATACACTCTGTAAAGCCTCAGCTTAAAAACCCCGCTTATGCGGGGTTTTTTATTCACTCCCATTCCAAGCCAGTGCCCAGGCACCTGCTAAATAGATACCCCGGTATAGCAAAAGGCAATCCGCATTGAGGCAATACTGCCCCCAGGCAATATTTATTGCCCAGCGAATAGCGTAAAATAGCCAGCTTACCCGTAATAGAATCCATATAATTCCTATGCGCGCATCTCGTTATCTCATCGCAACCCAAAAAGAAACTCCCAACGACGCAGTGGTGATCAGCCATCAGCTGATGCTGCGTGCCGGCATGATCCGCCGTCTGTCTTCAGGTCTCTACACCTGGCTGCCCACCGGGTTGCGGGTGTTACGCAAAGTCGAGCGCATTGTTCGCGAAGAGATGGACCGCGCTGGCTCCCTGGAAGTACTGATGCCGGTCGTACAGCCGGCAGAGCTTTGGGAAGAATCCGGCCGCTGGCAGCAGTACGGCCCCGAACTCCTGCGTATCAAGGATCGCCACAACAATGACTTCTGCCTGGGCCCGACCCACGAGGAAGTCATCACCGACCTGATCCGCGGCGAAATCAATAGCTATAAGCAGTTGCCCGCCAATTTCTACCAGGTGCAGACTAAATTCCGCGATGAAATCCGTCCGCGCTTTGGCGTAATGCGCGCGCGCGAATTCACCATGAAGGATGCTTACTCCTTCCACGTGAACGAGGATTCCCTGCAGGAAACCTACGATATTATGCACGGCGCCTACTGCCAGATTTTTGAGCGCATTGGCCTGGACTACCGTCCGGTACTGGCAGACACCGGTTCAATCGGCGGCTCCAGCTCTCACGAATTCCATGTGCTGGCGCAGAGCGGCGAAGACGATATCGCCTTCTCCACAGAATCCCGCTACGCCGCCAACGTCGAATTGGCAGAAGCGGTTGCCCCAGCTGGCGAGCGCCCTGCTCCGTCGCAGGAAATGCAGGAAGTTCATACGCCGAACCAAAAAACCATCGCCGATGTCAGCGAGTTTTTGAAAAGTGATCCCGCCCACTCAGTAAAAACCCTGATTGTTCTGGGCGAGTGCGAAGAGGGTGAAACCGCTCCATTAATTGCCCTGGTACTGCGTGGCGATCACGAGCTGAACGAATTAAAAGCAGAGAAGCTAGCTGGAATCGCCAGCCCTATTCAGTTCGCCTCGGAAGAGCGCATCGCCGAAGAACTCAGTTGCAACATTGGCTCCCTGGGCCCGGTGGGCATAAAGATCGAGACTGTTGTGGATCGCTCTGCAGCGCACCTGGCAGACTTTATCTGCGGCGCCAATCGCGATGACTACCACTTAACCGGTGTGAACTGGGGTCGCGATGTTGAGTTGGGCCGCATCGAAGACCTACGCAATGTAGTGGCAGGCGACGCCAGCCCCGATGGCCAGGGCACCTTGGAAATCAAACGGGGGATCGAGGTCGGCCACATTTTCCAGTTAGGCGACAAGTACAGCCGCGCTATGAATGCCACAGTACTGGATGAAAACGGTAAAGAGCAGGTTATGTCCATGGGCTGCTATGGCATCGGCGTTTCCCGAATCGTCGCTGCGGCGATCGAGCAGAACCATGACGACTCAGGGATTATCTGGCCCACTGCGATTGCACCTTTCCAGCTGGCGATTGTGCCAATCAATATGCACAAGAGCGATGTGGTAAGGGAGAAGTGCGAGCACCTGTATGAGTCCCTGCGCAGCAAGGGTATTGATGTATTGCTGATGGACGAAGCCAAAGCGCGACTGGGCGCTATGCTCGCCGATGTGGAGCTGATCGGTATTCCCCACCGCATTGTTATCGGCGATCGCGGCCTGGAAAAAGGTGTGGTGGAATATAAAGGTCGTGGAGACGCAGAAAGCCAGGAGTTTGCCGTATCCCAGCTCGAAGAAGTGTTATTGGAAAAATTTAATCAATAATTGTCGAGCCGCCCGGTCTGCCCCCAAGCAGGCCGGGACCTCTTACGGCAAAAATGCTTTTTATCGGCGGCGTCACAAAATCACGCTGCCCATTTTGCCGGGCTTTTCGTAGAATCACCCCATGATAAAAAAAGCCACCGCCCTCTTGTTGCTCTGCCTTACCTGTTGTGCCGTCCAGGCTCAAAGCAGTAGAGCCGAGATCGACCCGGAGTTGCGCCTCGCCCTGCAGGACGCAGTTACCCAGGCCGACAGCTTTGTGGACCGCTTCGATGCGGAAGTGTGGCTAATGTCTAAATCCCAGCCTCTGTCCCGCTATATCAAAGATCCCAAGCGGCGGATGCACGTACTGAAAGCCGTCCACCGGGAGGCAACTCGGGCCGGGCTGAGCCCGGAAATTGTATTGGCGGTTATCCAGATTGAGAGTGCTTTTGACCCCTATGCGATATCCCGCGTTGGCGCTCTGGGTATGATGCAGGTAATGCCATTCTGGAAAAATGAAATCGGTCGACCCGACGATAACCTGATCGATATGGACACCAACCTAAGGTACGGATGTACCATTCTTAAACACTACATCAAAAAAGCCAAAGGCAATCTAGCCAACGCCCTCGCCTATTACAATGGTAGCTACGGCCGCCATACTTATAGCAGCAAGGTCCTGGATGCCTGGGCCGAGCGCTGGAGATAAACGATGACCGCCGGCTACTTATTTTTCTCCGGCGGTGCATGCGCTCTTCTTTTATTGGCAGCAACCAAGGTTGCTATACATCACTACCGGCTTGTTGCCGGGCGCTGCTTACTGGCCCTGCTGATAGCCGTGATCTGCTATTTACTCTGGCCCATCCTGCCACAATTGAGTGGACCTACTGCGCTCTTGCTTAACCTGCCAATTACTCTGATTCCCGCAATTTTTTGGCTGTTTACTCACCTGTTATGCCGCGAGGAAGAGCCTTTTCCCCTGTGGGGTTGGATTCCGATTGGTATTACCCTGGTCATCGGCATAGTCGCCTACCACGCACCCTTACCATTGACGTCAGATCAGCAATCCCCACTCTTTACCCTTTCGCAGCTACTCAAACTCGGTTTAATCAGCCTCGGCTTACTGACACTACAACGGCAGTTTCACCTGGACCTGGTCGCAGAGCGCCGACGCCTGCGCACAACCCTACTTATCGCCGTCGGCGCCTATATGCTGGTGGTAATTGGCGCAGAATCTATCTTTGCTTACCGCCCGCTTCCCAACGGTGTACCGACACTGCACGCACTATTTGCCAGCCTGTTGTCACTGGTTGCCTGCCTATGGTTGCTGGCCCTATCCCCCAGCGCTCTGGGAGAATCCCTGCCGCGCCCGAAGAGCAGTGAGCCAGAGGAGGAAGAACAGCCTTTAGCTCCGCCACCTGAACTGGATGAACAACAGCAGACCCAGCTGCAAAAATTACAGGAACATATGCACAACGGTGGTTATCGCCATACCGGACTCACTATCAGGGAGCTCGCGGAGCAGTTGGATATTCGCGAACATGTGCTGCGTGTGCTGATTAATCGCCATCTGGGTTATCGTAATTTTAACGAATACCTAAATCAGTTTCGTATCGACGAGGCCAGCAACCGGTTGGCAGATCCGGAGCAGGCCCATTTGCCAGTACTCACCATTGCTCTGGACATCGGCTATCGCTCCTTGAGCCCATTTAACGCTGCTTTCAAGCGCCGTCACAGCCAAACGCCCACTGAGTACCGCCGGGAAAAGCTGCCCGCCTGAATCTCCTTTCCTGAAAGAATTCGTCAGCATTTTTTCATATTCCGTAAGCCCGCAAAGTAAAAGGCTCCCAGACTGGGAGCGCGGTGAAAGCGATTTTCCCGCTGCGTGCCCGGCTCACCGAGACCCGATTTAACACCGGTGAGTCTCCCTTCAATAGAAGAATAATGATGGTGAGAATATGGATTTTTTAGTCGACATATCCCAGGACGGAGCCAAACATTTCCAGTTGAGTTTATTTCGCTATGTGCTGGCCGCTTCAGTAATGAGTATTTTGGCCGGCTGGCTATTTCGCACCTGGATGAACCGGCGCCGTATCCAAAAGCGTCGTGCCGAGTGGAAAGATATTCGGCGGGAGGTGAGTTATTCACTATTAACGGTGTGTATCTTTACCCTGGTAGGGGTTATTACCACCATGATGCACGATCTGGGACTGACCAAATTTTACTGGCAGTGGAGCGATTATCCACTCTGGTGGAGTATTGCCAGCCTGCCAGTAGTGATTTTGATCCACGACGCTTATTTTTACTGGACCCACCGAGGTATGCACCATCCCAAGGTGTTTAAACACTTCCACCGCCTACACCATCAGTCCAGAACACCCACCCCCTGGACGGCATACAGTTTTTCCGTAGGTGAAGCGGTCCTGATGGGCGCTTTCTCTCCCCTTATTGCCCTGATACTGCCGCTTAATCCAACTATTTGGTTCACCTTTTTATTTATCAGCATCTTCCGCAACGCCATGCTGCACACTGGCCGCGAGTTCCACCCGCGCAGCTGGGTCGACGGCCCTATGGACAGGCTCACCACCACGACTCACCACGACTTGCACCACCAGCGCTTCCAGGGCAACTACGGCTTTTACTTCACTTGGTGGGATCGCTGGATGGGCACAGAATTTAAGGACTACAAGCAAGTCTTCCGGCAAGCGGTGGATGGGCAATTACACGGGGGAGAAAAAGAGGTGGAAATAGACAACAGCGCAGCAGAAGGCGCAAAAGCTCACGCTTAACCCACTCAAATTACTTAAATAGGTGCCGGGGTTCCCCCGGCTCCTTTCTACTAGCCGCAACAACCGTGTTAATGGCCATGTTGCAAAGGCAACCAGCGGGATTCTCGGTAACAGTAAAGTCCCCAGATCACAAAGACGACTTCGATAGCAAAAAGCACTAAATTGCGCTGGTCAAAACCACTGATAAATAACATTCCGTAGAGGCGCCCAAGAGCGAAGCCGATATAGGCGATAGACATCGCAGCGTAAGCAACCCTGCGGTGCGGGCGCATAGCCAAAGCCACCAGTAGAATCACCGCTATGGCCAACATAAACCCGCCATAAGTGGCCATAAACTCGGGCATGGCTTCGGGGGTATCAAATGAAAAATCCACTTCATTCGCAAGGCTCTGCGGTTTAAACAGGGCCCAGAGGCCAATAGAAGCAAAAACCAATAGATTGAGTGTCAAATAGACTCTTCCCAAATATTTCAATCGATTCTCCCCTCTAATTTCTGTTACTCACCCCTATACAAGGGGAACACCGCTTTGGAGTACTGTCACAGTATATATGAGCCACACCCCGCCATACGCCGGAACAATTCACCAATTTGGTACAAAGCGATGGATTTATCAATATTTTCTTACTGGCAAACTGAGAATGTCTTTCCATAATTAGAATCCACAGCGCAACTCCGACCCACTCCAAAATAAGGGCCGCGCTTTTGAATACCACTACCTTCCTCAAGTCATTGGCGAAAGAGCCCCTGCTGTATTTTATTGCGATCGCCCTAATCCTATTGGGATTGGGAGAAATCCTGGAGCCGCCTGCACAAGAGATTGTTATCAGCGAGGGGCGCGTCGAACATCTACGTTCGGTTTTTGAGCGCAAGTGGCACAGGTACCCCACAGATAGCGAGCTGGAGCAACTTATTGAGAATTACCTAAGAGAGGAAATACTTTACAGGGAAGCGCTTGCCCTGGGATTAGCCGAGAACGATACGGTAATCCGCCGCCGCCTACGAATGAAAATGGAACTTACGGCGCGTAATTTCGCTGACACTCAAGACCCTGGCGATCGAGTATTGGAGAAATTCCTTCAAGGTCAGGCTGATAAATACCAGAATCCCCCCACCCTATCTTTCCAACAACGATTTTTCTCAGTGGATCTGGCCTCATCAAATTCACGTGATTTTAACGACTTACTCATGCAGCTAAACAGCGATCAGGCTTCGCCAATGATTGGAGACTCAACCCTACTGCCAGCTGCTTTTATCGACACTTCAGAGCCACGAATAGACAGGCAATTTGGGCTGGGATTTTCCGCTCAATTATCCAAGTTGCCTATTGGCAAATGGAGTGGTCCAGTCCGCTCGACCTTCGGCGATCACCTGGTCCTCCTTGAGGAAATCAAGTCCACCCAGCTACCGGCATTGGCTGAAATACGCAGCCGTGTACTAAATGATTGGCAATCCCAGGCGCAAAAGAAGATTCTGCAGGAGCAGTATCTCCAGTACCGTAAAAACTACGAGGTCACTGTCCACAAGCCGGATAACTTCTCAGCCGAGGTTGCCGTCAAGTGATGCACATCCGGCCACTCCTGTTCATTCTGCTCCTCAGCTCTACTCCAATACTATCTGCCCACGAACTGCGCCCGGCTTACCTGGGCATCACTCAAGTTGATGCACAATTATTTAAAGTACTTTGGCGATTGCCCGCACAAGGCGATCTTCGCCTCGCTCTGAATGTCCATTTGGACCAAGCTGCCTCCCCCCTAAGCCAACCCAGAGCGCAAATAAGTAAGGGCTACTACACAGAGCACTGGACTATCCATCACCCCAGGGAGCTACAACAGCTGTCGATTCATATCGATGACCTACAGAGCACTATGACCGATGCGCTAGTGCGGATCTCCTGGTTGGATGGGCGTGAGCAAGTTATCCGACTGACACCAGACCAGCCAGAATGGACCCTTGACCAACCCACCAGCAAGTTCCAAGTCGCCCAAACTTACTTTGTGCTGGGCGTTGAACATATTCTTCTCGGTGTCGATCACTTGCTGTTCGTTTTGGCCCTGATCTTACTCAAACAAAGCCTTCGCCAGCTGATCGGCACTATCACTGCTTTCACTATCGCCCACAGTATTACCTTGGCAGCTGCCGTACTGGGCTATATCCATCTGCCATCAACGCCAGTGGAGGCGATTATCGCCCTCAGTATTTTACTGGCAGCCAGAGAGGCTCTACGCCAGAGGCATGGTGTTTTCAGCTTGACCAGTCGCTACCCATGGGCAATTGCCTTTGCTTTTGGACTTTTACACGGTTTGGGTTTTGCCGGTGTACTGGGGGAAATTGGGCTTCCCCAGGGGGCTATTCCCCAGGCATTACTGACTTTTAATCTCGGTGTGGAAGTGGGGCAATTAGTATTTATCACCGCAGCTCTTGCAGTGATCAACTTGTATCAAAAGCTCCTTAAACACTGGCCAGGGTATGCCATTCGGAACCGCGAACAATACTCTTTCGGGGAGGGTGGAGGTATCGGAATACCAGTCGCTACGGTGGTCGCGTATACGCTGGGGGGCATTGCCTGCTACTGGGTGATTGAGCGCAGCCTGCTTATTGTTTTCCCATAACAGAGAACATTAACCGGCGCCCTGCAAATCACGGGCACCGGTTAATTTAAGGCTCAGTCCTGAAACAAGAGTTCCAGTGGGTAGCCGGTAAAAGGCTTGGTTTTCTCAATCACCAAATGAGAAGTCATACGGGAAATCGCCGCCTCTTCATTGGCCAACAACTGCTCTGAGACTCGATTAAAATCTGCTGCGTCTGGGCAGACGAAATGCAGCATATAGTCGAACTCACCAGACATCTTCACACAGGAAACAATCTGTGGAATATCGCTAATAATACGGCGAAAGTTCTCACTGGTACGGGCATCCTGCCGCTTAAGCGCAACGTTTACATAAAACTCTGCATGCCGAACTTTATCCAGGTTTATCTCGGCAAAGAACTCGCGGATATAGCGCTCACTGGTCAGGCGTTTAACCCGGGCCAGGCAGGCACTTTCCGATAATCCAATTTTTTCACTCAAATTCAGGTTACTTGTACGTGCGTTTGATTGCAGGGCCTGCAAAATACGCAAATTATGCCGGTCAATTTTCACGGAGCTATTTTCTTTTGAATCTGAAAGGGGGCAAGGATAGCGGTATTCGCCGGTGGCATAAACATTACAGCCACCGGCATGGGAAACTTGTCATCACTTCAAAGGCGATTTTGGCGACAACCAGCCTCCCGGCAAAGGCCTAACCGGCCTGGCGGTTACCACTGGTGACGAACTGTTCAATGCGATCCAAGGCCCGCGACAACTCGGCCTCATCAGCCGCCAGGGTGAGGCGAACATGATTCACTGAACTGCTACCAAAGGGCGCGCCAGGCAGTACCGAGACCCGCTCAGCATCCAAAAGGGCTTCAGCGAAGGTTTGCCCGGAGCTGGATACCTTGGAGACATCCACCATTACAAACATCCCTGCTTCAGGGCTGTAGCAACTCAAGCCTGGTATCTGGCCAATCCTCTCAACAATCAGGTCTCGACGCTGCTGATAGGCATCCCGCATCTGCTTCACGAAGTAGCTATCAAACTCCAGGGCAAAGGCTGCAGCCTCCTGGATGAACTGAGGGCATCCAAAAATTGTCGCCCCTGCAAAAGCAATCAAACGATCTACCAGGGGACCGCGAGCCACTGCCCACCCCAGGCGCCAGCCACTCATGGCGTGGGATTTGGACAAGCCATCAACCACAACAATATTATCCAGCGACTCCGCAGCCGTACGCAGAGAGGTGTGGCGGCGGGCAAAGGTGATCATTGAATAAACTTCATCACATACCAGCCAAATATTGCGCTCGCGGCAGTATGCCGCCAACTCGCGCAATTGTTCAGGGGTAGCCATCGCGCCAGTCGGGTTTACCGGCGTATTGATCATAACGACCTTGGTCTGCTCACTGATGGAGGCCTTAATAGCGTCGACATCAAAAGCGAAATTAGTCTCCGCCGGGCAGGTCACCCGTTTTACGGAGAGGCGCAAGGCATCACAAATGGGGACATAGCCGATATACATCGGCTCGGGAATTACTATCTCCTCACCGGGGTTTAGCAGGCAGGCAAGTACTGCGTAGATTGCGTTGGTTCCACCGGGGAAAACAACAACATCATCCGGGTTACAAGGGTGGGGAGAGACCTTGCTCTCGATGTCCGCGATAGCCCTGCGCAACATTGGCTCCCCGGCGGCAGGGGAATAGTGGGTGCGCCCCACTCCCAGGCGAGCGCGGGCAAAGTCAAGGATCGGCTCGGGGGTGTCAAAGTTGGGGTCACCTACACAGAGAAAGATGACATCCTCCCCTTTATTGGCGAGATCGTGAGCCCGGTCACTCACAGCCCAAACATTGGCGTCCTCACCATTCAAAGCCTCACTTTGCAAGCTGAACCTGGGGGTAAAATTTGTCACGTTTTTCACTATTTAGCAGCCATTTATAGGGGCTAAGGTAACAACCATCTGGGTAATCGGTGCCGCTATATGACCGTCAATTTCGAATTAGAGGGAGCTTTTCTCAGGTATTCCCGCAGATAATGCGGGGGCCAGTGTGTTCGCGTGGATCGCGACTAGAAATAGATTTTTAGTCTCAGTTACTCAGGTCGATCCTGGCGCCCCAAAGAGAGCGAGTAATGAGTAAAACTTAAGCAAGGTATCACCCCATCCCACTGCAATTGAATACTATTAACCGGAGCCAGGAAAATCCCAGGGCTATGGACAAAGCTTCATTACGATGTTCTTTTTTGATATCCCGTCCGCGCCCCGTACCCCCTTTCACCTGGCTCGCAGCAATCTCCCTCAAGTTTTCGCTGTATTTAGATTAACTTTAATCTTCAAAGATGGAGGGCAAGCTCCAATCCCGGTATAGGTGCAAAACTGGCCCCTTAGCGCCTCTGGATATACTTAATGTTAACCAGCTTTGGGCTTCGGAGACTATCTATTACGACTTGATTGCGTGTTATCGTTAACACCTGAAAACCAATAAGTAAATATAAATCATGGATAAGATGAAACAATTACTAACCTAACTTTTGCTCTCCTGTTCACTTACGGCAATCGGCACTGAAATTTCTCAGGAAAGGAAGTTGGAGCTTATTAATTCTATCGAGAAAAAGATCGCCTCCAACTATGTCCTGCAAGAAAACCTGGAAGCGATTCACTCTTCATTAAATAAAGTTGCAGAGTCAGAGGCATTCAGACAAGCCACTGACACAGAGTCAGTGGCTGGAATTATTAAATCCGCCTTAACAAAGCATGATAAACACTTTGGCGTAAGCTGGGATGATCCAGAATCTCCCCAACAGCAGCCGAAACACGAGGATTGGTTTAGTAAGCTCAGTAGAAAAAATTCTGGATTTACCCGAGTCGAAGTTTTAGAGGGTAACATCGGCTATATTGATTTCTGGGGGTTTGACCATGTTAACGAGGAGTCCCAAGGTCGAGTGGCTGCAGCTATGGCATTAATCCAAGATGCTAGCGCTATTATTTTTGACCTGAGAAAGAATGGTGGTGGTAATGGCTTTATGGGCGGCCTTATCAGCGGTTATCTTTTTGATAAACCCACCCACCTCAATAGCATCCACTGGAAGCCCGCGGGCAATGTTACAGAGATATGGAGTCAGGAAAAGGTTCAGGGTAAAAAGGTAGCAGACACCCCGGTATATATATTAACCAGTAGCGATACCTTCTCAGCAGCAGAGGCCTTTGCGTACTATTTAAAGCACCTGGACCGTGCAACCATTATTGGAGAGGCTACCAAAGGTGGGGCAAATCCCTGGCAGTACTTCCCCCTTGGGAATGGCTTTAAAATAGCAATCCCTATCGCCAAGGCAGTTAATCCGATTACCAAAACTAACTGGGAGGGGACTGGTGTAAAACCAGATATCGAGACATCTCGGGAGAAAGCATTTCCAACAGCCTATAGGCTCGCCTTACAAGAGGCCAAAATCTCTACTGCACACCCGGAACATTTAAAAGAAATCCAGTAAAAGCTACAAGATTTCGTTAGCCTTTAAATTACCTCACTCTCCTTACAATAAGTATTCAGTCTATTAAATCAGGAGGGAGGCCTAGCCATTAGCTTCCCTTCCCAGATTAATTTAATATCTTACAAACAAAAAACGGCGTTTAAAAATTTTGAAGAACAGTCATTTACATTAAAATCCTAATGTAAACCTCATCTTATTCGTATTATGAGGCAAGTCAGATGTTTCAGTTTACCCAAATTCGTAGACATATCCCTGAGGATCTTGAGGACAGCTTTGCTCGACTCCCTCCAGATGAATATTTAAAATCCCAATATTCATATCGTTATCGAACATATTGCTCAGGATTATATCGTGGCAACTCAATCGAATGGAGCTCTAGTACCATTTTCATGCAAAGTAAAACGATTAACAAATACCTCGGGGATATAGAGCGTCACTACCCCGCACTGGAACCAAGTGCTAGAATATTTTCGCAGAACATTGTAAGGCACCTAGTATCCAGCCAATATATACCGGCAAACGAGTATCAGGTCGGATGCCACCAGATAAGAGTTCGTGCTACAGATGAATTCAACGCTTATCCCACCCCCGAGGGGTTTCACCAAGATGGGTTCGACTATGTAGCGATTAATTGTATTAATAGAAACAATGTCAATGGAGGCGAATCATTTATCAGCAACTTGGATGAAAATGAAATTATATTTCATGGCACACTAACCCCTGGAAAAGCTTTGGTTTTGAACGATAGGTCACTCAAACACTACGTAAGCCCCATCACTCCTCTTTTTCCCGGGGAAGCTTTAAGGGATGTTGTGGTAATTACATTACATAACGACAGGAACACCACATGAAAACATGAAGTTTACCCAAACCAGATCACAAATAACTATTTGCATATTCAAAAAGATGATCGCCTAAATCAAATTCCACCCCTAAAAAATTCCAACCCAAGTTCTCTTCTCAACTTAATATCCATATCAAGATGCTTGCAATACCATATAGCAAACCACCAGATAGCGTAGACATTTACCCATGGCAACCAACAACAAAAACCAAACCAAGCGAATTCTTAGAATACCGGCCATTACAGTAAGGGGATCACCAATAATAGGCACCCAGGAAAAAAACAGGGAGAATACTCCATATTTTTTAAATCTCTGTTCAGCCTTTACAAATTCCTCTTCAGACATTCTCAACCATTTCTTGATCACGCCCAAACTGGCCCAGTAGCCTAATGCATAATTGAGAAGAGAGCCCGCTACATTCCCAGTAGTGGCGACTATTATCAGGGCCCAAGGGGAGAGCCCCTGGAGCAATAGACCAGTCATTACAATTTCTGAGCTTAGCGGCAGAATGGTCGCTGCCAAGAATGCTGATACGAAAAGCCCCAAAAATCCAAACTCAAGAAAGTACCCCATAATGACGACTCATACCTAGCTAAACTCGGCATTCCTTCTATCTATACTTATAATTGGGCCACTATAATCGAAAAAGGGGGACATCCCAACAGCCCGCCTCATCAGTGATAGCGATACTAGTCACAAGCCTCTACTTTTTATATTCACCCTTGTGAACGGGTTTTAGAATTCACAACCTCATGCAGGCTAATTTTGGCCCAAGTACAGGTCCGCTCACTTGAAGTAGAAATCAATGCCCCCTAAACTCTCAAACTGATTTTCAATTTTGCCTTCGACAAGAGTTTCAAAATAGTTTTCCTGTCTAATTCTTTTGATTTCTATCGCTGAATAATACCTAGTGAAATTGCGGAGCCATCCTCTGAATAGGCAAGGGTTGAAGTATAGTTATGCTATTAATTTGCATGGACTAAAGAAGGGAATCTGACAATCACCAGACGGAGTTATCCTGTGCCAGAGGTAATAGTGGAGAGAAGTATTTGCTGCCCTTATTGTGGTGAAATCATAAAAATACTGGTTGATTCATCAGTTTTGCCTCAACAGTACACTGAGGACTGCCAAGTTTGCTGTAGGCCTATCGTTTTATCTGTGGAACTCGATTTAAATGGCGAGCTATCTATCGTGGCTCATACTGAGGATGAAGCGTTCTAAATCGCATTGTCGCACTCAAATTCACTTCAAATTGGCAAAAACTTCAATCGCTCGCTTCCGTCCAGCCCCCACATCGCAAATCACTTGAGGATAGCCTTGAGTCGGCGGTGGTTCGTGTATGGCTTTGTCGCTCAGCTCCTTTAGCTCAGGTATAAACTTGCGGATAAAATCTCCATTGGGATCAAAACGTTGCGACTGACTATAAGGATTAAATACACGAAAATAGGGTGCAGCATCAGTACCCGTGGAGGCAGTCCACTGCCAGCCCCCATTGTTGGAAGCAAAGTCTGCATCAATTAAGCGCTGCATAAAGTAGCGCTCACCCCAGCGCCAATCTATCAGCATATTTTTACTGAGAAATGAAGCTACTATCATACGCAATCGATTATGCATCCAGGCAGTCTCATTTAACTGTCGCATCGCTGCATCAACTATCGGAATCCCAGTCTCCCCCAAAGTCCAACGCTCAAACTGATCCTTATTGTAGGACCAGGGGATTTGGTCAGTTTCCTGCTTGAATGGCCTCCCTTTACTCAGACGGGGAAAGTCCACCAACAAATGGGTATAAAACTCCCGCCAAATTAATTCGCTAATCCAACAGGCCGCCCCATCATCTCCACCCAGCCAACGTCCCTCATTCATATCCAACGCCATAGCTATACATTGGCGAATCGAAACAGCACCACTATTTAGGTAGGGGGATAAGCAGGAGGTACTATCAAGTGCTGGAAAGTCTCTCTCTGCCTGATAAGCAGATATTTTTCCACCGAACTTTTTGAGCCGTTTCAGTGCCGCCTTTTCTCCTGCTTGCCAACCTTTAATCAGGCCTGCATCGTCGATCTTATCTATCGAGTATGTCGACAGTTGCGTTGGAATCTTTTGGCTTAATTTCTGCCCTTCAGATAAAGAAAGCCACTTTGGCCAATGTGCTTCATTTTCCCGGGTAGAAATTTTCCGAGGCTTAGGCAAGGTTTTTACTTCACTATCGGCACACAATTGAATCAGTGCACGCTTGAAGGGGGTAAACACCTTGTAGGGTTCCCCTCCGCCGGTTCTTACTGCTCCCGGTGGAAGCAGGGTGCGGTCACTATAGAATTGAACCTGAACCCCCTCATTTGTCAGTAAATCTTTTACTGCATTATCACGACGTAGCTCATTGAGTGGATATTCAGCATTCGCATAGAGAGCATTGACATCCAGGCGCTCAACTATTTGCTGAAGAACCCCTGGAACCTGAGCAAAAGTAGGAACTTCAACGAAGTACAGCGGTATATTGCGCTCCTCTAATCCATCTTGTAATTCACGCAAACAGGCGATACGAAAAGTCACCAACGGATTGCCTTCATCCTGGCTCTGCCAGGTATCTGGACAGGCAATAAATACAGCAGCCACCTCCTTACATTGCATACTGGCTTGGTAAAGTGCTGAATTATCATTGAGGCGTAAGTCACTGCGTAGCCATACCAGGCCACGCGGCAAAGTCACTGGGCGACTCATAGCTTAAAAGACTCCCGCAATTGTGTAACTGCGCTCTCTGTATTTCCGGCAAGTACTCTTGTTAAAGGGAGTTGGTTTAAATCAGCCAAAGCCAAGCGCTGCACCTCAATAAAATCACCCGCAAGCCACAGAGGATCAGTCATCCCCTGAACAGCACTTGGTAACTCACGTTCAAGAATATTTTTCGGCAGAGCCTTGTGGCTATAGCAAAGCACTCCCTGAGCACCCAGTTTTTTGACTGTACTTCCCAGCTCCAATAATCCCGCAGGATAAGTCAGGGTAACAACCTCTATTCCCGCGGCAAGGAGTACCGCAATAAACATCTGTATAAATGCCTGTTGGCCCTGAACGCCAATTTCCAGTAAAAGAACACGGGGCTTCGCCTGGGACTTGTCTTTGTCCAGGTTTTTCCTGGCCATACCATTAGCCAGAAGTAGCTGTTCCTTTAACAGAGGCCAGAAAAATATCTGCGCTCCATGGGCTTCAGGTAGGCGAAATCGCTCAAGCCGCACATGCAAAGGTTTCAGCCAGTGCTCCAACAGCAAAGCGGCAGGGAATGAGGAAAACCACTGATCGAGACGGCGGCGCAGCTGGGGTTCTGCAAAGTCTCTGAGAAGACTGGAGGTTTCATCCAGCATCGCCTGCCAATTGTTTTTTCCATCGCCTGTAGTCGCTGGCAACCCCAATTTGTCCTGCTCTCGCGCTAACAAGTTTCGCACTTGACCAATGGAAACGCCCCTGGCGAGGCATTGCAGGACCTTTTCGATCTGCTCGACTTCCTCTTCACTATAAAGGCGATGCCCTTTGCTGGTGCGCATGGGTTTTAGTAAACCATAGCGGCGCTCCCAGGCCCGCAAGGTCACAGGGTGCACCCCGGTCCTTCGGGCTATCTCTCGAATCGGAAAATAGTTTTTTTCAACAACTTCTGGGTCGGACATGACGCTCATTATCGAAATTCACATAAACCTAATTCAGCCGGCTCGGCAGCGAGCAAGACCTGGCTGTGGATAAAGTGGTGTGGGCTTCTCGGCAAGTAATGACGGAGCATAGTAAGCACCGCCGAAATCGGTTTATGCCCTTGCCGGTACTCCTCGATAAGCTGGGCCAGCTCAGCCCGCTCTTCCCGGCTTAAATAGCCCTTTAAATGCCCCTGGCTGTGCATCAGTGCATTGGTTCGATCCTTGCGCGATGCATGTTGGGAGAGAATATCCATAATCCGCCCACGAATTTCATAAGCGAACTCTTCAGGGGTCACCGCACGAGAGTTGGAAACAAACTGACCCAAGGTACGGGTCAGAGGCTGGCTATGGGCTAACAAGAGGTACTTATAAGCGGTGTAAAACTCAATAACTTTAGCGGGGCGAGGATCCGGCGATACATAGCGATGCCAGGCATCGTAAGCAAATACTCGGGTTAAAAAGTTCTCGCGAATATCGCTGGCATTCAGTCGCCCTACTTCCTCCATTGGGAGGTGGGGAAAATTCTCTCTCACACGCGCAGCAAATAGACCTGCCGAATGCGCCAGTACACCGCGACCATCTTCTTTGTAATGGGGGGTAGTACGCACACCGCAGCTGGGAGACTTTTGCATCAGGATAAAACCGCGCAACTGCTCGACCTCCGGGCTTATCTCATCTGCGTAAGCCTCAAGATCCTCTGTCACATCGATATTGGTGTCATCGCGCCCAACTGCGCGCAGGCGATCACTGACAATCAGGTGAATTGGCGGGCGGGGCACTCCCAAGCCTATTGCCACTTCCGGGCAGTAAGCTTGCAGATCAAAGCAATTACCCAGCAGCTGAGTGCAGACTTTGCTGTGCTTATGGCTACCGTTATATCGAACTGGATCACCCACGGCACAGCGGCTGATACCAACGGGAATCTTATGCGGCAGGAATTGAATATTCATAGTCACAAAGTGTGCAGGTAATGGCCTACCTTTTTTATAGTCTGCCACTAAAACTTATACAAGCTCTGTCTTTGTATAAGTTTTTGAAAATCTCCTGCAAGGTCGCCGTGGCTTGCGCAAATGCAAACCAAAGCTACAATGCAAAGCCGCGTTCATTCCGAGATTTAGCGCTGCGCGCACTATTATCGCCAGTCCCCGGTCTGCGATGCGGCCCATACCTCCCGGAAAGTACGGATTAGCTCATGATTCCAGCATTGCGCGAAGTCGACGAGGTTCAGGCGCTCTATTTGCAGTTCTTGCAGGAACTGAAGGACGCAGGTTTCCGTGGCGATACCACCCCCAGTTATGCCAGCCGCACGGTCCTGGCTACCGATAATTCGATATACCAGGTCCTCCCCCAGGCCGTTGTTTATCCCCGCGACAGTCGTGACTTGCAGCTGCTCGCCGAGCTGGCTGACAGAGAGGAGTTCCACTCGGTAGTGCTATCCCCCCGTGGCGGTGGTACCGGTACAAACGGCCAGTCCCTGACCGATGGACTGGTTGTGGATATCTCCCGCCATATGAACCAGATTCTCGAAATCAATGTTGAGAAGCGCTGGGTCCGGGTACAGGCCGGTGTGGTCAAAGATCAACTGAATGCAGCACTCAAACCCCACGGCCTCTTTTTTGCTCCGGAGCTTTCCACCAGTAACCGGGCAACCATTGGCGGCATGATCAATACCGATGCTTCGGGCCAGGGTTCATGTGTCTACGGCAAAACCCGCGATCACGTGCTGGAGTTACACACCGTATTAATAGGCGGTGAGATTTGGCGCTCGGCCCCGATCGACGATGAGGAGCTGGCACAAGTTAGTGTCGGGGATAAACGCTCTGCACAGGTTCACCAAGTCTGTGATTCTATCGCGCGTACAAAAGCAGAGTTAATCACAGCAAAGTTTCCCAAGCTCAACCGCTGCCTCACCGGCTACGACCTGGCTCATATTCGCGACGACAAAGGCTTTAACCTCAATAGTGTTCTCTGTGGCTCAGAGGGAACCCTGGGTTTTATCGCCGAGGCAAAACTCAACCTGTTGCCAATTCCCAAATGTGTCGCTCTGGTCAATTTAAAGTACGACCATTTTCAAGAGGCGCTACGCGACGCCAAAGACCTGATGCTGGCCGGTCCCATGTCTATCGAGACAGTGGACAGCAAAGTGTTGCAGCTGGCGATGGAAGATATCGTCTGGCACAGCGTCAGTGAATTTTTCCCAGCGGATGATCGCCCGGTCAAGGGCATTAATTTAGTCGAGTACGCCGCCGATAGCGAAGAGGAATTGGAGCAGGCACTAGCCCAATTTACTGCTCATATTGATGAAGCTATTGGCCAGGCAGGTAAAAGTTTCGGTTATTCCATTGCCCGAGGCCACGCCGAGGTCAATCGAATCTGGGCCATGCGCAAACGGGCCGTGGGCTTACTGGGCAATGCCCAGGGAGAAAAACGCCCAATTCCCTTTGTCGAGGACACGGCAGTACCACCGGAAAACCTGGCGGATTTTATCGCTGAGTTCCGCGCGGTATTGGATGAGGCCAATCTCGACTACGGTATGTTTGGCCATGTCGATGCGGGCGTGCTGCACGTGCGCCCGGCAATTGATATGAAAGACCCCCAGCAAGCCGCACAAATTCGTCCGATCACCGATCAGGTGGTCGCCCTCACACAGAAATATAAGGGCCTTTTGTGGGGGGAGCATGGGAAAGGTGTCAGGTCTGAATACGCACCGGAATTTTTTGGCGAGCTCTACCCAGAGCTGCAAAAAATCAAAGCCGCCTTCGATCCTCGCAACCAACTCAATCCGGGGAAAATAGCTACTCCCAGTGATGACAGCCAGCTGCTGAAAATTGACGAGGTATCCACCCGAGGCGAGCGGGACAGACAAATTCCCGCCCAGGTCTGGGAGGGCTATGAGGAAGGTGTGCACTGCAACGGCAATGGTGCTTGCTTTAACTGGAACCCCGACGATGCCATGTGCCCTTCCTACAAGGCCACTCGCAACCGTATTCACTCTCCCAAGGGGCGCGCCTCTTTAATGCGCGAATGGCTGCGATTGCTCAGCGAAAAAAATGTTGATGCGGTCTCCAGTGCCCAGCGCCTGCGGGAACGCTCCTTTTTTGTCGGACTCCCCAAGCGCATTATCAATTCCCTGGCAAAAACCCGTGGCGAGTACGATTTCAATCACGAAGTTAACGAGGCAATGCAAGGCTGCCTGGCCTGTAAATCCTGTGTGGGGCAGTGCCCGATAAAAGTGGATGTGCCGGAGTTTCGCAGCAAATTCCTCGAACTCTACTACAGCCGCTATTTGCGTCCGCTAAAAGATTACGCCGTCGGTGGGCTGGAATTCCTGATGCCACACCTGGCCAAGCTACCTCAGTTATACAACTGGCCACTAAAACTCAAGCCAGTTTCCTTCCTGATGGAGCGCCTGTTCGGCATGGTGGACAGCCCACTGTTATCGGAAAAAACCTTGAAAGCGACTATGGCGGAGCTGGGTGTGCCTGTCGCCAGTGCCGCCTGCCTGGAGTCCTTGGGCCCGGCACAGCGCAGTCGCGCAGTGGTGATAGTGCAGGATGCTTTTACCAGTTACTTTGATGCCCAAGTGGTTGCCGACATCGTGCGCTTGCTAAAGCAGCTCGATTTTGTCCCCATGCTGGCGCCCTACCGCGCCAACGGCAAACCCCTGCATGTGCACGGTTTCCTGCGCCAGTTCCAGAGGGTCGCTGAATTAAACAGCCAGATGCTTAACGACCTCTCCGCCAGCGGTATTCCCCTTGTGGGCATCGACCCCTCAATGACCCTGACTTATCGCTCGGAGTATAAAAAGCTGATGGGCGATGGGGCCCCCAAGGTCCAGTTGTTGCAGGAATGGCTGGCTTCCCAGCGGGAGCACCTGGAACAACAGCGCCACCGCATAGAACCCGCCAGCTTCCAGCTTCTGCCCCATTGCAGTGAACAAACCAATGCCACCGCCTCGGTGAAAGACTGGCAAAATGTTTTCACTGCCCTGGGCCTGGAACTCGCTACCGAAAGCCTCGGCTGCTGTGGTATGGCCGGTACCTATGGCCACGAAGTAGATCACAAAGAGACCTCACGAGTCATTTTCCAACAATCCTGGGCGCCCCGATTGAACAGTAGCGAAAACCAGTTGGCCACCGGCTATTCCTGTCGTTGCCAGGCCAATCGCTTTGCAGGCGTATCCTTGCGCCATCCGCTACAGGGGCTACTGGCACAACTGGATAAATAGGCATTTACTGACGTAAGGGGCCCATATCTCCGGGTCTCTTACTGTCCACCCAAAGTAGCCTGCGGGAAGTGCCTATGCACAAACATCTCTCAAACCTGCTCATGCTGTTTTATACACTGCTTGGCATCGCCGTATTGCTAGCAGCAATATCCATAAGCTCAAACTCCGGGAAACAACAATTAGGGCACCATCTATCCCAAGCCCAACACTCCCTGGCATTGGTTACTGAGGCTGAAACCTACGCCCGCACGGGCAACTACGCCGACGCACTGCCACTTTACGAAAAGGCCATCTCCTCACTGTCCGACTATCCGGATCAACAACAGGCCTTGCGCTACCGCTACGGCATTGTGCTCAATGCATTTAGCGCCCAAGCGCGACCTGACCTCTACCCCCTTGCCCGCGCACAGTTCGAATCGGTCCTCAATTACCTGGATAAGGGCGCGGTGCTACCGCAGTCCACCGCGAGAGTGCGGTCAGCCATGGCACACACTTACCATCAGCAAGCAGCAACAGAGAAGGAGCACACTCAGCGAGCTCATCTTTTACGCTCGGCTTACCTTCTATATAAGAGTGCAATCCAAGGCCTGCGCGAACAGGCGGAATGGCAGAACCTTGCCATCACCTATTTCAACCTGGGGCAAGTCTGTGAATGGCAGGGCAATCTGGAGGAAGCCATCATCTGGTTGGAAAAAACGGTGAAGCTGGACATGCAGCACAAGCTGCCGGACCTCCAGGAAGACAGTGACTACTTATCCGCATTGCGCAGCCAGGTGGAACCGATACAGGAAAACCCCGAAACCGCGCTGTAAGTACTGGGGATTCCCTGCACTTTTTAATGTGACGCACCGGTTTTTCCGCTAAAACCTGCTGTTTTTTGTCATATCAGCAATATATGGAGAATAAGTCACAAATAATTTATGAGGAATTTTTTACTGTTCCAGTCATGCTAAGCAATGCCCTCCACCACTCCTAGCACGACTCTTTAGAATGACATCGCTGTCACGCAATTTTTCTCTTTTGAAACCATTTACCAAGGAGCTGGGTTCTATCCGGCCATTTCCTTCTGTACAAAATATATACAGCGCAATTTTATTGTTCTTTATATCTGAAAATTAAGCCATTTTTTTATTTTCTGTAAATAACCCGCCAATTCATACGGCTTTTTCTCGCTTTGCAGGAAAAAGTTGATCCCTCAGGAATCGCCGGTAATATAGCCAGCGTTGATTAAATATTGATCAACGATTTCCAAACAAACTTGGAAATTTCACAAGCAGCCCTTGGCTTGTGACCATTTATGACCTGGAGGTAATGGGACATGATGAAACAGACTCTGCGAAATACTGCCTTTTTTATTGCTGCCTTGCTCGCTATCGGTGTAAGCGTTAATGCCTCAGCAGCACTTAAGAAAACCATGATTGTTGACGCAACTGCTTACAACTCTGTACCCGGACAAACTGACAGTGATCCCTGGGTAGCAGCTTGGAACAACCGCCTGCGCCCCGGTGACAAAATTATCGCCGTATCCCGTGACCTGGAAAAACACGGTCTGACTAACGGCGCCAAAGTTAAAATTGAAGGTCTGCCTGGCACCTATACCGTGCGCGACCGTATGAACAAGCGTTTTACTAACCGAATCGATGTTTGGATGGAGAAAGACATTAAGAAAGCCCGCGCCTGGGGCAAGAAAAAACTGAAGATTGTTTTTGAACCCGTAAAGTAATTAGACCTAATTTCAACAGAGCTTGTGACCCCGCCCTCCAGCGGGGTTTTTTTATTGTTAAAAGAATTTATATCTAATCCAGCAAAAAGCAATCAGGGTTCCATCTCCATTAAAAACCCTTCTAGCTCTGTACAATTTGAATTTCCGATATAAAACAGGCTCGGCTGCTGGTTCTCGGTATAGCGATGTTTTAATCCATCCTCGCCAATTAATATTAAGTATTCTGATTTTACCCAGCGCTCACCCTCCCTATATTCCGTTAGCCATAAAAGCGACGGCTGCCCCTCGTGACAGAGCCCATAAAACATGCGGGTTTTTTCCACCAGTTTCTTGGTCATGTAATCTAGATAGCGGCCGGGATAGGTATAGCGATCAGCCTCAATACCAATTTTCTCTGGGTTTATCCCCATATCGGCGCGGCCAACTCTCTGTATATAAATTGCCAGGTTCTCGTCGCAATCGAGACAATGGCGCCCGGCAACAATGGCATAGCCACTCAATTCGGAGATAAGTCGGGCTTCTTTCAGGTCAGTGGTGAGCAGCTGTCGATTGGAAAGGCGGATGCTCTCTGCGGATACCAGTGGACTTAATATAGTCACCAGCAGAATAAGGTAGCGCAGGTTCATGGGGAGGGTAACCGCAGGTTAGGTAGTACCGCCGGAGACCTGGATTCCACCATTGTCTCGCGGCGGCACTGTGATTGGGTGTGCTGTTACACAGTCGCGATTCCCTTCTCACATTAACCATAGCAGTTTGAACAAATGTCAGCCGACTTTTGCCACAACTCCCGCTGGGAATTGCCAGTCAGCCGATTCATTCTGAAGAGGGCTTACCAGCTGCCATCGGCTTCCTGAACTGGCCCAACAAAGGTAGCGATCCCCTCCTCTTTAAGAGCATCGAGCGCTTCATCCAGCGCTTCCCGCTCAGTCTCAAACGCGTCTTCCCAAACGGTTGAGTTGTTGTGTTCATCGACGATTTCAAGCAGCCAGCCGCCCTCACCATCTTCATAAATATCGATCTGGACGGAAACCTCGCCCTCCCGATAGATCTGGCTCAACTCCGATTCTTTCGGTGCAAACTCTTCGCCCATGGGATTCGCCTCGCTGTGACCTTGAAATTTCGGCCAGAACTTTGACAACTTGCGGCCCGACGGTCAACTACAAATCCCTTTTCTTGCAGATGCGGACCGCCTGCTTACTGTACGACAAGCTCCTTTTTTTGCGATAAAATGCGCGGCGATTTTTTCTGCTCCGGATTTGCGATCCGGCCCGCAACTGAGGAAGTACCATGAACCAATTTGTTGTCTGTGCACTGTATAAGTTCGTTACCCTTGAGAACTTTGAAACGCTTCGCGCCCCACTGCTGGAGGTGATGCAAGAAAACAGTGTTCGCGGCACCCTGCTGTTGGCCCAAGAGGGCATCAATGGCACTGTAGCCGGCTCCCGCGAAGGTATCGACGCGGTATTAGCCCATTTGAAGTCAGACGAGCGCCTCGCCAACCTGGACTACAAAGAGTCCATCACCCAGGCAATGCCCTTCCTGCGCAGTAAAGTGAAGCTAAAGAAAGAAATTGTCACCATGGGTGTAGAGGGCATTGATCCACTGCGCACCGTCGGCACCTATGTCAAACCCAAAGACTGGAATGCCCTGATCAGCGACCCAGAGGTTGTTGTCGTGGACACCCGCAATGACTATGAATTCCAGGTCGGTACTTTCAAGAATTCCATCAACCCGGAAACTGAGACTTTCCGCGAGTTCCCGCAGTACGTAAAAGAGAATATGGACCCAGCCAAGCACAAGAAGGTCGCCATGTTCTGCACCGGCGGTATCCGCTGCGAGAAGTCCACAGCCTATATGAAAGAGCAGGGCTTTGAAGAGGTATATCACCTCCACGGCGGTATTTTGAAATACCTGGAAGAAGTCCCAGCAGAAGAATCCCTGTGGGAAGGCGAGTGCTTTGTTTTCGATGAGCGGGTGACAGTCAACCACAACCTGGAACGCGGCAAATATGATCAATGCAATGCATGCCGCATGCCCATCACTGAGGAAGACCAGCAATCTCCCCTGTTCGAGCAGGGTGTAAGCTGCCCGCACTGCCACGACAAGGTGCCTGAAGCCGACCGAGCCCGTTTCCGCGAGCGCGAAAAGCAAATTCAGCTAGCCAAACAGCGCGGTGAAGTACACATTGGCCAGGACGCCCGCGCGCAAACCGTCTCCCGCCGCGAGCAAAAGAGGGAGGAGCGCCGCCGCCAGGCTGAAGCCCAACAGGCGCGCAACCAGTAGGCCTAACTCCTCCCCTAGAGAGCAAGAGGCTGAGGTACGACCTTTATCTGGGCTAGCCAGGCCTCTGCCTCGGCCTCCACAACGAACTCCCTAGAACTGAGCCTGCACAGGCAGGAGCCATGGCTCGGCAGCGGACAGGTCCAGCGCCCTCGCGGATGTAACACCGCGATAAATGCCCGTCGCAGCACAGGGTTCTCAGCAATAAAGTGAATAAACTTCTGGTGTTCCTCCAGTGTGGTTTTGCTGCGCGCATAACGCAGGTCAAGTAGTACACGTAGGGGTTTTCGGTGGCGATACTTTTCCACCAGTAGTGCAATGGCTTCTATTTTGTCCTTATACCCCACCGGACCAAAAAAAAGCACACGCGCTATTCCACCCGCCGGCCGATAGCTAATATGAAAATTCATTGATAACAGCACCCGTGCGCTTGTCTTTTTTATTTTTATCGACTACAGCTTCCGCAATGCCTCTTTTTATTGTCTTACCTGTATTGAAAACGCGAAATAAGGCAGACTTTTTTCTCGTACACTCCTGATATTTACTTCTACCTCAACGGCAATCCAACATCCGTATAAAGGGTTTGACGTTTGTCGGCGAAAATACTGCACCTGTAAACCCGTTTTAATACCCTCAGCCCCAACTACATTTAATAAGCGACAAAAAACCTGCAAATACTGCCACCTAAAAATCATAAGCGGTCTATATCGCAAAAAAATATCGGCTTTATGATTTTTAAAGCAATAAGTAACTAGTACGATCAAAATACCCCTGTTTTTTACCAGGTAATTCTGTGAAATATTTTGAAGTTTCTAATTTACCCAGGGCGCGACAGAAGTGGGCTATCGCTAAAAGGAAATCTGTACCATAAAACAAGGAACAAACTAGTACGGCTTACTTCAATGAGGGGCACCGGGCTGCATCAATATAGAAATATTGGAGCCCGGTAAAAATAGAAAAACAAAGAAAATTATTTCTTTGTGATCAATATCGCGAATGGGTTCAACTTATTTCGATTTCCGGCATATCGCTGTCATCACTGCTGTTTAACCAGATCTGGGCAGCAGCCTTGCGGGCAATTTCGCAATAAAAACCAGCAATTTCACTATCTGGATCGGAAATAACACTGGGTTGCCCGCTATCCACATCGGCGCGGATTTTCTGTGCCAGCGGAAGCTCTCCCAGTAAATGGGTATCGTACTCTGCAGCGATTCGCTCACCGCCACCGGTACCGAAAATTGGCTCGCTGTGACCACACTTGGAACAAGTATGCAGCGCCATATTTTCCACAATACCCAGCACAGGTACCGATACCTTGCGGAACATCTCCACGCCCTTAATGGCATCTTTTAGTGCCAGGTCTTGAGGGGTAGTTACAATTACCGCACCGGCCAAGGTAGTTTTCTGTGCCAGCGTCAATTGAATATCCCCAGTACCCGGGGGCATATCCACAACCAGGTAATCAAGCCCATCCCGACTTTCCCCCCACAGGGTTTGACTGAGAATCTGGTTGAGCGCGCCGCTGGCCATAGGCCCGCGCCATACCGCAGGGGTCTCCTCGGTCATCAGGTACCCCAGAGACATTGTCTCTATTCCATGGGCCTCTACCGGCACAAAGAATTTCTGTTCTTTCACATGCGGGCGCTGGTCTTCAGTTCCCAGCATAGTGGGCAGGCTCGGGCCGTAGATATCAGCATCCAACAAACCAACCCGGGCACCTTCCGCCGCCAGGGCCAGGGCCAGATTGACCGCAGTCGTGGACTTGCCAACCCCGCCTTTACCCGACGCCACGGCAACAATATTTTTTACCTTCGCCAGAGTTTCCGGCGCCCCGGAAGTCGGCGTAGCGGGAATATCGCTGAACAGCTCAAACTGCAACTTAGAGCCTTTGAGGGGCCCGGCTTTCAACAGCGGCTGACAGCTTTCCTCTACTCTCTGGTGCCAGTCTGCCTCCTGGCTCGCACACGGATATCCCAGGGTAATCCCGGCGAAAACAGTTTCGTCCTCATACCCAACTTCAATTTCTGCGTCCAAATCATCCAGCGGCAAGCCACTGGCAGGATCATGCAACTGGCCGAGGCACTCCGCCAGTCGCTCCAGTTCAGCCTGAACTTCCTGTGACAGCTCGTCATGATCGTGATGATGATCGCTCACGGTATCTCCCTCTCAGCGCTTCTAGATTGGCTCGCATTGTGTCGGATGACGCGGCCTAACACCAGCCACAGCAGCCAAACAAGGATTCACATAAGCCAGCTTGATCCCTCCACGACATAGTGCAAATCTGCTATATTCCGCGGTCTTTTGACGATCTTCGGCCCACTCTCCGTGAGTCCCTGGCCGCAACCCCACAGCGATGGAAAAACCGATGTCCGATACGCGCAACATTCTCGTCACCAGCGCACTGCCCTATGCCAATGGCTCCCTACATCTGGGCCATGTGCTCGAATATATCCAAACCGATATTTGGGCCCGCTTCCAGCGTGCGCGCGGTAATAACTGCCTGTATATCTGTGCCGACGATGCTCACGGCACTGCAATTATGCTGAAGGCTGAACAACTGGGCCTGACCCCGGAACAGCATATCGCCAATATGCAGGCAGAACACGAGCGCGACTTCGCCGACTTCCTAATTGGTGTGGACAACTATCACTCCACCCATTCAGAGGAAAACCGCGAGCTGTCGGCAATGATCTACCGCCGCCTCAGCGAAAACGGCCACATCGCATCGCGCACTATTACCCAGGCTTTCGATCCAGAGAAACAGCTTTTCCTGGCGGATCGCTATATCAAGGGAACCTGCCCCCGCTGCAGCACGCCCGACCAGTATGGTGATAACTGTGAAGCCTGTGGCGCCACCTACAGCCCTACCGAACTGATCGATCCGGTATCAGCAATCTCCGGCGCCACTCCGGTAGAAAAGGAGTCAGAGCACTTCTTCTTTACCCTGCCCGAATTCACCGAATACCTGCGCGAGTGGACCCGTTCCGGCACTCTCCAGGATGAAGTGGCCAACAAGCTGGCCGAATGGCTGGAAGAGGGCCTGCAAGAGTGGGATATTTCCCGCGACGCCCCTTACTTCGGTTTCGAAATTCCCGATGCGCCGGGCAAATATTTCTACGTGTGGCTCGACGCTCCCATTGGCTATATGGCCAGTCTCAAAAACTACTGCGACAGCAAAGGGCTGGACTGGCAGGAGTACTGGAAAAAAGACAGCGACGCCGAGGTCTACCACTTTATCGGCAAGGATATCGTCAACTTCCACGCACTCTTTTGGCCAGCCATGCTGGACTCAGCGGACTTCCGCACCCCCAATAAAGTTTGCGTACACGGCTTCCTTACCGTAAACGGCAAGAAGATGTCCAAGTCCCGCGGCACCTTTATCAATGCCCGCAACTACCTGGATCACTTGAGCCCTGAGTATTTGCGCTACTACTTCGCCGCCAAACTGACCGGTGGCGTCGATGACCTGGATCTGAACCTAGACGATTTTATCGCCAAGGTGAACTCTGACCTGGTGGGTAAAGTAGTCAATATCGCCTCCCGCACCGCCAAGTTTGTCAGCAAGTCCGGTGGCAAGCTGGCCGGCGAACTGGCCGACGAACAATTGTGGAACCAATTTGTAGAAGCGGCTCCACGAATTGCTGAGTATTACGAGCAGCGAGAATACGCCCGCGCCATGCGCGACATTATGGCTCTGGCCGACGCCGCCAATGCCTGGATCGCCGACAAGGCTCCCTGGTCCCTGGCCAAGCAGGAGGGCACCGAAGCTGAGGTTCTGGCTATTTGCTCCCAGGGTGTGAATATGTTCCGCGCCCTGATCACCTGGCTCGCCCCGGTATTGCCCAACACTGCACAAAAAGCGGCGGAGTTCCTCAACAGTGAGCTGGATTGGAACAGCGCAACCAAACCGCTGACAGATCACGAAATCAAGAAGTTCAAGCCGCTGCTGCAACGGGTGGAGAAAACCCAGGTAGATGCAGTTATGGATGCGGCTGCGGAATCCCTGGCCCAGCTACAAGCGGAAACCAAAGCTGCTACCGGCCCTCTGGCAGAGGACCCCATTGCTGAGGAAATCCAGTTTGATGACTTCGCCAAAGTAGACTTGAGGATCGCCCTGATCGCCAAAGCTGAGCATGTTGAAGGCGCCGGTAAACTGCTGCGCTTAACCCTGGACCTGGGCGGCGAAACCCGCCAGGTATTTGCCGGTATTAAAAGCGCCTACGCCCCTGAAGACCTGGAAGGTAAGCACACCGTTATGGTCGCTAACCTGGCGCCGCGCAAAATGCGCTTTGGTGTCAGTGAGGGTATGGTTCTGGCAGCGGGTCCCGGAGGTAAGGACCTGTGGATACTGGAGCCCCACGAGGGCGCCAAACCCGGTATGCGCGTAATGTAATTTCCCTGCGCTAACGCAGGGAAACTGCAATCAAGCCGGCACACACCAGCCCCACTCCCAGCAGCTGGGGCCTGTGTGCCGGCTCCTTGAGTAACCAGACCGCCAAACCCACGCCCAGGGGAATACTCAACTGCCTTAAGGCGACTACATAACTCACATTTTCAGTCATTGTCATCGCCAACAGTACCAGGCCGTAAGTCGCTCCCATCATGGCACCGGTCAGAGCCCCGACCTTCAAATCCCGAAAACTTTGGATCAATGGCGCAGTGCCACTCTGACCCAAGCACCCCAGAAGCAGCCATACACCACAGGCGAGAAACTGCATCCCCAAATAGCTGTAGGCCAGAACAAGCGCAGGGACAGTGCCTCCCGCAGCATCCCCCAGGTAAATCAGCGCCCCTTTATCTGCCAGTGAATAGCCCACAGTGCCAATGGCTGCGACCAGCGCCCAGGCGCAGTCCGCGCGCCAATAAGCTCTCCAGTGCCACTCGCGGAAATACACCAGCGGTACCAGCAGGCAGCCAATTGTCACCAACAGCATTCCCACCCAGGCGAGTGGAGGTAGCGATTGCCCCAACAATACCGTTGCCAGTGCAACCAGCAATACCGGCAATGCTCGAGCAACGGGATAGACCAATCCCATATTGGCTCGCTGGTAGGCGAGGGATAAGCCCCCCATATAAATCATTTGAAAAAAACCACTACCGATAAGGAGGATCCAGAAACTTCGCGGGAGCGAATCAACCTGATATAGCAACCAAAAATTTAGCGGTAAAAGAAAAATTCCAACACTGAGAGTCGCGATACAGAAAAAAGCGGGAGTTGGTGTGCGAGACTTCCCCAGTAAATTCCAACCCGCGTGTAGAAATGCAGAAATTAAAACAAGACTGGCAGCGGTAAACGATATTCCCATAGAGGCCCTCTTCAATTGCGACAGAAAGGCCCCGACAAACCAACCGTAGCCACGAATATGCGCAGTTAAGGCCGCTGGCCAGCAAAGTTGTGCATTCCCTCTTCACTGCCGTAGCATGTCCACCACACTGCAAATCTATCGAGGAGATGTCATGCGCGGCGTATTTCTGGACACTTTGACAATGAAGCTTGAGGAGCTGGATACCTCGGCCCTAACAAATAGTCTAGACCAGTGGGACTTCTATGAAACGACTCCCGCCGAAAAAGTCGCGGAGCGAATCGCCGAGGCCGAGGTGGTAATAACCAATAAAGTCATAATAAGCCGCACATTATTGGAGCAAGCCAGCAAATTAAAAATGATTTGTGTTTGTGCAACCGGTACAAATAACATCGATCTCGCCGCCGCACAGGAATTAAATATTCCGGTGTACAACGTTAAAGGTTATGCGGGGGCTTCTGTACCACAGCACACTCTTGCCCTGATCCTGGCTCTTGCTTCCAGGTGGCACCGCTATCACAACGATGTTTTTGCCGGACGCTGGAGCCAATCTACAATTTTTTGCCTGCTCGATCACCCAGTGGTTGAACTCGCAGGAAAAACACTCGGTATCATTGGCTTTGGTGCCCTCGGGCAGAAGGTGGCAAAACTGGGGGAAGCCCTGGACATGCGGGTACTGGTGGCTGAATCATTTAGCGGCACACCCGCTGAAGGCAGGACGCCACTGCAACAATTGTGTGCAGAGTCCGATGTCATCAGTCTGCACTGCCCGCTCACAGAAGAAACCGATCAGCTGGTAGACGAGCAATTCATCGCCGCGATGAAACCCGGCGCACTCCTGGTCAATACGGCTCGGGGCGGGCTGGTCAATGAACAGGCACTGGCGGATGCTTTGCGCAGTGGACACCTTGGGGGGGCGGCGCTGGATGTCCTCAGCCAGGAGCCCCCACCCGCCAGTCACCCACTATTGGACAGAGATATCCCCAATTTGATTATCACCCCCCACAACGCCTGGATCAGCCGTGAATCACGCCAGCGCCTACTCAACGGGGTCGTAGAGAATATTGAAACCTGGAAAAGTGAGAGTACCAGCCATCCATAAACAACTCGCTTTTATCTAACCCAAGCCATCTCAGGCATCTGCCGGTCCGAGGACTAATCCCCTCTGTGAACTCAGACCGGCTTTTGCCGTTTGAAACTACGACCGGGCCCGAACAGCTGCCAGCCATAGTCCAAGATCAGTAGCAGAGACAGGGACTTTTTCCTGCAAAAATCGCGTGAAAAAAACCCCTTTTTCAAGTGGGAATTACCACGCGGGACTATAGACTTCCTCGGCAATTAAACCCCGAGAGGAGAAACCTGATGGCAACCGCAAGATCTCCACATACGAACTCCAGTAGGGAGAAGCTGCAACAGGCCTATAATCTTGCTGGAGAGGCCGCTTCACAAGCTGCTGGCAGCTTGAAAGAGAGGGCCCGGACCTCTGTAGAGTCCCAGAGACAACGTGCCACCGATGTAATGGAAAAAGCGGAGTCCTCACTTCGGGAGCGCCCCATTCTCGCTGTTGGCTGTGCATTTGTTGTTGGCTGGGCAATTGCGAAGCTCTTTAAGTAACGCTTCTCTCTTTTTTTCGACTGGTAAGGACACCCCCTGATGGGCAATGAAAAAAAGTCCCAAGCGTCTGGCGAGAATGCCGATTCCGCTGCGCAGGAGCGCAGCCCGGGTCAGTCTTCACCTTCTCCCTCAGGGAAAGACTCTGATGGAGAAGGTGAAAATAGCCTTGAAGCTACCCTTGCTCGCGCCGAGGCAACACTGACCCTACTGACTGCCTGGTTGGCTAATATTCAAAAGCTATTTCAGTTGGAGTTGGATAGAACGATTGCAGCCGGCAAGCGTATTGTTGCCCTGCAACTGATGTTACTGCCTCTAAGTGCGGCCCTCATCGTCAGTCTCTGTGGAGGCGTTGGGCTGATTGCCTACTATTTTTCCCAGTCTATTTATTTGGCATTTCTGGTATTTATTCTTATCCAGGTCGCTATTTTGGCGGGAGCTATCGTTTATCAAAAGAAGCTGGTGCCCCTACTGGGTTTTGAAGAGACCAAGCGACAAGTTAAAGAGGCTTTAAACGATGTCACTGAAGTCTTTAAATAAACAGATCGAACAATGCAGCCGGGATACGGAGCGACAGCGGCTCAGTGTATTGGCAATCGTAAATCAGCAACAGCAAGATGTTCAGCAGCGTTTACAGGGAATTCCCCTGCCATTGGTTTTAGGCCTGGCTTTAATCGCCGGCTTCGCGGCGGAAAAATTATGGCAATTGCCCCGCACCTCACAGGTGGTTCAGTTTATGCTGTCTATGAGGGCTTTTTAGCCGACGCTACTCTTTATATAAAAATTAATTCAACGGCCACTTCTAAAAAGAGGGGCACCGGAAAATAACCATAGAAAATAGATACTGGCACATCCTTGTGCCAGCCTTACCTATTAATACCCTGTATTAATCAACATCCTTATCGGTCACTTTATCTTGGGTGTTATTGTCAAAATCACCGGCGCTGTGGCGCTCATGTAGTTGTTCGCTGGGCTCACCCCAGGTTCGATTGACCATTCGTCCGCGCTTTACTGCTGGCCGCTCTGCAATTTCCCCCACCCAACGATTGAGATTTTTATAACTCTGGGTATCGAGAAATTCCGCCGCACTATAAGCTTCATTGCGCACCAGAGCCCCATACCAGGGCCAGATCGCAATATCGGCGATGGTATAAGTCCTTCCCGCCACATACGGATGCTTCGCCAGCTGTTGGTCCAATACGTCCAACTGGCGCTTTACTTCCATAGCAAATCGGTTGATCGGGTATTCATATTTTTCCGGTGCATAGGCATAAAAGTGTCCAAAGCCTCCTCCCAGGTAAGGGGCCGAGCCCATCTGCCAGAAGAGCCAATTCAATGCCTCAGTGCGCTGCTCGGGTGTATGGGGCAAAAGGACATTAAACTTTTCCGCCAGGTAAAGCAGTATGGAGCCACTCTCAAATACCCGGATTGGTGGCGTAGTGCTGTGATCCACTAAGACCGGGATCTTGGAATTTGGGTTTGCTTCAACAAAACCACTGCCAAACTGCTCTCCTTCAGTGATACGGACTAAATGGGCATCGTATTCGGCTCCCTCAAACCCGAGTTCCAATAACTCCTCTAACATCACCGTCGCCTTAACCCCGTTCGGCGTGGCCAAAGAATAGAGCTGCATCGGGTGCTGCCCCTGCGGCAGCGCTTTATCATGGGTCGCACCCGCTACCGGCCGATTGATACTGGCAAAAGCGCCCCCGCTTTCCTTATCCCACTGCCAAACCTTGGGGGGAGTGTAGGTTTCGTTCGACATTAAACTGCTCCAACTGAATTTAAGGTTGCTCTCAAGCAAAAACACGCATACCGCGTCAATATACTGTATTGCCTCTACCCCACGCTTAACACCAAGTACCAAACTGGGTTACCCATCTTGTACCTATCGTTTCAAATTGACATAGGTACTGCAAATAGTATCCACAAAGGCCTCCACCTTTGCTCCAAGTGGAGTCCTTTTGATCCAGAGGTGGCCCTTTGTCGGCCCTTTTCCCCTGCCACCCTCCTCACGAGTTGAAGCCCCCAAGCGACTCAACCATAATAGCCGCCCTGCGCGGCATTCGACGGTGCTCACAAGGAAGGTGCTAGTCTCACCTTAACCCTGCCGACGCCATTGCCGCTGTTCGCGCCACTCCGCCCTCGGGCTTTAACCGGACCTGTTATGACCGAATTTGCCGTCATTCTGCTCAGCACCATCTTGGTCAATAATTATGTGTTAGTGCAGTTTCTCGGCCTGTGCCCGTTTATGGGAGTTTCCAATAAACTGGAGACCGCTGTGGGTATGGCCGGCGCTACCACCTTTGTACTTACTTTGGCCTCTATTTGTTCATACCTGGTCAACACCTATCTGTTGGCCCCCTTTGGTATTGAAGATCTTCGCACCATCTCATTTATTCTGGTGATTGCTGTTGTCGTACAGTTCACGCAGATGTTTATCCAGAAGACCAGCCCGTTGATGTACAAGGTGTTAGGCGTTTTTCTACCGCTGATCACTACCAACTGTGCCGTGTTGGGTGTCGCCCTACAGAACACTATGAAAGCGCATACTTTTATACAATCCACTCTTTACGGGTTTGGCGCAGCAGTGGGTTTCTCCCTGGTATTAATCTTGTTTTCCTCGATGCGCGAGCGCCTCTTTGCCGCCGATGTCCCGCTGCCATTTCGCGGCGCCGCAATCGGTATGGTCACTGCCGGACTGATGTCACTGGCATTTATGGGCTTTAGCGGTCTGGTATAGGGTTTCGAAATGCTGGACTGGATTTCACAAATTTCTTCTCCCCTGCTGGTGCTTGGTGGCATGGCATTGGTATTCGGTGCCCTGCTGGGTTTCGCCGCCGTTCGCTTCCGGGTGGAGGGTGACCCACTCGTTGAGCAGGTCGATGCCCTGTTGCCACAGACTCAATGTGGCCAGTGTGGCTACCCCGGCTGTCGCCCCTACGCAGAAGCGATAGTGCACGGCGATACCATCAACAAGTGCCCCCCCGGCGGGCAGGCCACTATCAATGAGTTGGCCAATCTGCTGGATATAGAGCCCATGCCGTTGGACGCCGAGCACGGCGTTGAAGATGTAAAAAAAGTGGCATTTATCCGCGAGGCAGAGTGCATCGGTTGCACCAAATGTATTCAGGCCTGTCCGGTAGATGCCATTGCGGGCGCCGCCAAATATATGCACACGGTGATCACCGATGAGTGCACAGGATGTGACCTTTGTGTCGAACCTTGCCCCGTTGACTGTATCGATATGGTTCCCCTGGAAACCGCTTTACAGGATTGGCACCCACACAAGCCCAGCGATAGCTCGGTGCTGATTGCCAGCGATCGCCGCACTATTCAAGAACATACCGGGGGAGGCGCGGTTTGAACCCCGTAGATAGCAAGACCAAGCAAAGAGAGGCCGTTCAGGAGAGACGCGCAGCCCGCGAGGCACAACTGATTGCCAGTGAAAAAGCGCGCGAGCTGCGCCCCAACGACTTCCCCGGCGGAGTGCACCCTCCCGAGAACAAACACCAGAGTACCGGTGAGCCTATAGGAGTGATCCCCCTCGCCGAGGACTTGATCGTACCACTGCTACAGCACTCTGGTACCACCGCCATACCGCTGGTGAACCTCGGTGATAAGGTATTAAAGGGACAAAAGATTGCCGAGGCCGACGGTTTCATTAGCTGTCCAGTGCATGCTCCCAGCTCCGGCAGGGTTATGGCCATTGAACCCTATCCAGTGCCCCACCCTTCGGGTCTGCTGGAGGACTGCATTGTCATTCGCACAGACGGCGACGATGCCTGGTGCGATCTCACCCCCTGCGAAGATTACCTCCAGGTTTCACCGATAGAGCTTCTGGACAAGATCCGCGACTGCGGTATTGCCGGCATGGGCGGTGCAGGATTTCCAACCGCTGTGAAGCTAGACCCTCACGGCGGCGCCGAAATTGATACTTTGATTATCAATGGCACAGAGTGTGAACCCTATATCACTGCCGACGATATGCTTATGCGGGAGCGTGCCGACGAAATTATCGCCGGCGTGGAAATTCTTGCCCATATCCTCGACCAGCCCGAACGGGTATTGATTGGTATCGAAGACAATAAGCCCAAAGCTATCCGCGCGATGCGCAAAGCTGTCGAAGGCACTCGATTCGATATCGTGGTATTCCCCACAAAGTATCCGTCCGGCGGCGAAAAACAGCTGATTCAAATCCTTACCGGCCGAGAAGTGCCCAACAAAGGGCTACCGGCCAATGTGGGGATTGTATGCCAGAATGTCGGCACTGCTCGCGCGGTATATCGCGCGATTCGGTTTGGCGAACCCCTGATCAGCCGAGTGACGACTGTTGTCGGCAAAGCGCTGGAGCAGCAGCGCAATATCGACGTACCTATCGGCACTCCCATAGAACATATCCTCAAATATCACGGTGTCCATCGGGGCCTGATGCAAAAGGTGATCATCGGCGGTCCGATGATGGGTTATACGATTGACGATCAACGCGCCCCAATCGTGAAAACCACCAACTGCCTGCTGGTACCGACCCGTGAGGAGCTACCTCCAGCACCGGTGGCCCAAGCTTGTATTCGCTGCGGTTTTTGCGCAGAGGCATGCCCGGCTTCCCTGCTACCGCAACAACTCTATTGGTATGCCCGCGCCGACGAACGGGAGAAGCTACAGGCCTATAACCTATTTGACTGTATCGAGTGCGGTGCCTGCTCTTACGTCTGCCCCAGTACGATTCCCCTGGTTCAGTACTACCGCGCTGCCAAAGGTGCAATTCGCACTGCTGAAGCGGAAAAAGAAAAGTCCGATCGCGCACGCGATCGTTTCGAGTTCCGCAAGTTGCGCCTTGAAAAAGCTGAAAAAGAGAAAGAAGCGAAACGCGAAGCCCGGCGCAAAGCCGCTGAACAAGCTCGCCAGCAAAGGGAACAAAATCCTGAAACTCCGACTGCCAAAGCCGAAAAGCAGGAAGCAGATGTTGTCGCCGCCGCCCTGGCGCGAGTTAAGTCCCGCCAGGAGGATCCTAAGCAGCTTTTGGCCCGCGCCCAGCGTACTTTCTCCAGTGCCGAGAGCCGGGTGGAACGCATGCGCAATAAACTGGAAGCTGCCGATGAGAGCCAGCGCGACCAATTGGCAGCTCAACTCAAAGCTGCTGAAGTGAAATTGCTGGAAGCACAACACAAGTTGACCCTTGCCGAACGACGCGCCGATAGGGATACCGCCCGGGAGCCCAACCAGGAAGAAACCAATGCAGCTGTGCGGGCAATTACCAAAGCCCGTGCCTCCGCAGAGGCGCGGGCCCAGATGAGTGACGCCGACAGACTTGCTGCAGATATCGAAGCACTGCGCAAGCGCGTCGCCAAAGCTGAGGCTCGCCTGCAAAAGGCTCGGGATGAAGATGATGCCAATCTGGGCGCATTCGAAAGTGCCCTGGAGAAGCTACAAAAGAAACTGGAAGACAAAATGCGCGAACAAAAAGCAGCACAGGACGGAAAGCAATAATGTCTCTGATGCGCGCCACCTCCCCTCACGCCCGTTCCGGCAATGACACCACCAAAGTCATGCTACAAGTCGCTGCGGCCACCATACCCGGTGTGCTGGCGATGGTGATTTATTTCGGTATCGGGGTGCTGATCAATATTGCCCTGTGCACAATCACAGCGCTTCTGTGTGAAGCAGCGGTAATGAGATTGCGCGGCAGGCCGGCAGCATTCTATCTGCGGGATTGCAGTGCTTTTGTAACTGCACTGCTGCTCGGTATCGCGCTTCCAGCCTACTGTGCCTGGTGGCTGCCGATAGTGGGCACTGCGGTGGCAATTGTCCTGGCCAAGCATCTTTATGGCGGCATGGGGTACAACCCATTTAACCCCGCAATGGTGGGCTATGTTGTCCTGCTGATTAGTTTCCCGGTAGATATGACCCGCTGGGTGGGAGCTGCAGAGGTTATCGGTGGGACACCTAGCCTGGAAGAAGCCTTCTCTCTGGTAATCGGTAGCTACAATGTCGATGGTTTTACCCGCGCTACACCGCTGGAAATCGTGCGGTTAAACGAGTCAGTGCTTCTATCCCAGCTCTATGAAATGGAGCCGGTCCTCAATAAAGGCACATTTGCTGGAGTCGGTTGGGAGACCGTCAGCTTCGGATTCCTGTTAGGTGGGCTGTTCTTATTATTTCGCGGCATTATTACCTGGCATGCACCGGTTGCCATGCTCACCACCCTCACTCTGATTTCCCTGTTTTTCTACGACAGCGGCAGTTCCTTGTCAGAGGGATCCCCCGTACTGCATTTATTTTCTGGGGCCACCATGTTTGGGGCCTTCTTTATTATTACCGACCCTGTCAGCGGTGCCACCAGTAACCGGGGCCGCCTGATTTTTGGGGCCGGTGTGGGGCTGCTCACTTATGTAATCCGGGCCTGGGGCACTTACCCCGATGCGGTGGCTTTTGCTGTATTGCTGATGAACTTTGCAACACCAACCATTGATAACTACACGCTTCCACGGACCTATGGCCACAAGGGCTCCCGCCGCGCTACCGACCTGGAGGAGAGCTGATGCTTAAACAGTCAATGGCCTCCAATGCCGCCGTTCTCACTCTTATCGCCCTGGTCACTGCAGGTACACTCGCAGTGACCCAAATTACGACTAAAGAACCGATTGAGAGAGCTATCCGGGAAGCTTCGGCGAAAGCACTACTGGAAATTATCCCATTGGAACGGCACAGTAATGACATGTTGGTAGACACCTATCCAATTCCAAAACCTTACTGGAATCAGCTAGGCCTGCAACAAGGTGGAGATATCAATCTCGCGCGGGAAGAGGACGGAAAAGTCTCTGCAGTCATTGTGCCCGCAGTCACACCGGATGGATATTCCGGCCCGATAAAAATACTCGTTGGTGTGAATCGCGATGGCACTATTGCTGGCGTCAGGGTAACAAGCCACACAGAAACTCCGGGGCTGGGCGATAAAGTCGAGCTGAAAAAAAGTAACTGGGTGCTCCAGTTTGACGGCCTGTCACTAAAAAATCCGCCTTCAGCCGATTGGAAAGTACAAAAGGATGGCGGTGTTTTTGATGAATTTACTGGCGCAACAATTACTCCTCGCGCTGTTGTCAATGAAGTGCACCAGGTGCTTGAGTTTGTAGCCCAGCACCACGAACAAATATTTAATGCGCCAATGTCCAATCGAGCGGTAGAGATTGAGAACTCTGAAATCGACTCGGAACAAGTACCTGCGGCGGTTGAGGAGCAGAACTGATGGCAACTCCCGGCTACACAGAAATCGCCCAAAATGGGCTGTGGAAAAATAACCCCGCGCTGGTGCAATTGCTTGGCCTCTGTCCCCTGCTGGCGGTCACCGGTTCCGTGGTGAACGGCATCGGCCTCGGTTTGGCCACTACCGGAGTTCTCACCTGCTCCAACCTTGCGGTCTCCCTAATCCGACGACAAATTCCGGATACTGTCCGTTTACCAGCCTCCGTTATGATCATCGCCACCTTCGTTACCTGCGTTGAGCTATTGATGAAGGCTTATACCTACGAGCTTTACTTGGTGCTAGGTATTTTTATCCCGCTAATCGTAACCAACTGTGCGATCCTCGGGCGAGCAGATGCTTTTGCCAGTAAAAACCCCGTGCTTCCGTCCCTGGCAGATGGATTTATGATGGGTATAGGTTTCACTGCAGTACTCATCGCCATTGGCGCAGTCAGAGAAATTCTTGGCCAAGGCACGCTATTTTCAGATATGGACTTGTTATTTGGTTCAATGGCAAAAGATTGGGGTATTTCAATTTTTGGCAGTGACTATCCAGGCGTTCTTGTTGCCGTGCTTCCTCCCGGTGCATTCCTTGTCGCCGGCTTATTGATCGCAGCAAAAAACGCTATTGATATCGGTATTGAAAGACATAAAAGCCAGAAAGTTAAGATCATTCCAGGCTCAAAGCGCGTACGTGTTACCGGAAAAATCTCTTAAGATAAGCAGCAGCTAACCAATTTAATTCTGCAATTGAATGGCTATTTATCCTGCCAATCGATTGCAGAACTTAATTTTTTCACCAAAAGCCAAAATGTGAACCCCCTCACTAATCTGTATCTTGCGGATTTTTCATCTTTCACTTTTTCAGTATGATGAGATACATCATCAAATCCCCACTTTTTTACATTTATTGCGCTGTACCAGTGCAATATTCGTGTAATCGAATGTAATAGCATTATTCCCTTTTTTTAATTTTGTTTGGCTAGAATGGCACGGCCGACCAGCTTCACCTTGCTATCGGCGCCAACGCAATAAGACAGGGATAATGCTATGACTGTAGACACTGGAAAGTCTGAATTGGTCTACCACGGCCGCCGGGCCCAACGCGCAGATAGCCGTCTGCGGCGCAAGGCGATTCTAGAGGCCACCCTGAGACTGATCGTTAAAGAAGGTATCCGCGGCATCAGGCACCGTGCAGTCGCCCGCGAAGCTAACGTTCCTCTCGCGGCTACTACTTATTATTTCAAAGACCTGAATGACCTGATCAGCGATTCATTTACTTATTTTGTTGAGCAGGGACTCGAGGCTACACGCCAACTGCATGAAGAGAGTTTTAGTGCGGCACGTAATTTATCCGCACAGGAACGGGCATCACATAGCAGTCGTAAACTGCTGATTCAACAATTGACCCGTTTTATTCTTACTCATGTCCGCACCCAGGCTGAAGACCGGGATCGCAGATTGGTTGAACTGGCATTCCGCAATGAAGCGCTTCGCAATGAGCAGCTGACCCGCGCGGTGCGGATGGCCAATCACGCCAGAGAGTCAATGATTAAGGAATTCTTCCAATTACTGGGTCTGGCTGATTCTGAAGCGGCTGCACAAATTGCTCACGGTACGATCCTGAACCTTGAGTATGAAATTTTGAGCGGTGCTATTGCTATCGACTCACCGCTGTTGGAACGCACCGTCACCTTGATGATCAACGGATTAATTCCAGCTGCAACAGTTGTTGCTGAAACTGCAGCATACGGCTGAATCTTTCTGAATTACTCGTCTCCAGGAAACGGGTATGGAGTTGTCCCCTCCATACCCAACTCCTCTTCATATAGCTCTTTCCAGATAGCTTCCAATAAAGATTAAGTGCAGCTTCCCGATAGGGAGCTTACCCACTGCTTTAGTAATTCAACGCCCTCTGTATGCACCATGCTTCTACCTAATTCAGGCATCATGGCCCCAGGCGCGGTAGACTCTACACGAAAATTCAAAATAGAATTTTCAGGCTCTCCCGGTACTATTGCAAATAAATGCCCTCCACTGCCTGTACCCGCAGCAATAGGCGGTTTACATAGCCCAAGTTTGCGCCAATCAGTTTCGCCATGATGCAACATAAGCCCTGAGGTATCTGCCGGCCCAGTGGGATTGTGACAGTGGCCACAATTGATATCCAAATAAGCCCTGGCGCGATCCTCGAGCGACACAGTCGCATCGTAAATATTGGCATTTCTCGGCAAACTTTTCAGATCAGGCAGCCCACGTAAATAGCCGGCCTTCTGCCAAAACAGCAATTGATTCTCTACTCCGCTACCATAGGGATAGTCTTTATTCAGATGTCGAGCTTTAGGGCCGAGAGGAGAAATGGCTTTGTCAGTAAACTTTTCTGCATGGCAACCAGCACATTGATTGGCGTCAGGTACTACATAGCTAAGGTTTTCCTGCTGCCCGCTCAGGCTAACCAACTGATAATTTTTCACATCTCCAGCAATCTCAAGAGTTGCCTCAGTCTGCTCTTTATTCCAGACATAGGGCAGCGCCTGCCAATTTTCCTGCCTGCGGATTAAAAGTCGTGTCTCAACGAGACGGACACGATTTAAATCAAGTGCCTGCCCAAAGTGCCCCTCAACATAATCCGCAGAGAAGTCATCGGTACGACGAACTACACCACTACTCTCCTGTGGATAGTAAAATGTCTTGCTTAGGATAGTTCCGACAGGGTAATTAAACTGTTCTTCTCCGTAGGTTGCAAAAGCCCCCTCAGGCAGCCAGACAGTTCTGAACTTATGAGCATAATCGGTAAATAACCCCGTATTTAAATCGTAAGGCAATGCTCTTTCCGCAGGGAAGAGCACACCTTTCTCCAGCCTCAATAAATTCCATGCACTGAGTTTTTCGGGTACCTCTTCTACTGGAAATAAATGAACATCCTTTTTGTATGATTCACACCCCGCAAGGCCAACCAATAATATAAGACTCCAAATAGAGTAGATAAGCTTCCTACTTATTTGATTATTATTCTTCATTAGCTACCTCTATCACTGCCAAATGGTCTTCATTTTCCAGCTTTGAATCAAAATCTAAAACTACTTTGGTAAGCTTTTCCAAATGACACTGATGAGGTACTATATCCGTGGATATATTCTTATACTCATTTCCAAAATCTATATTGAGAATTCCTGCAGGCTCGTTATCAACACATAACTTTAATGCCTCAGGTAATTGACCATCCACCAGTTTACTTTGATCAACCACCCCATCCCAAAGAATATCCGGCAACGCACCTGATATTCCAAACATAGCTAACTTCAGAGCTTTTAGCTTAAGATGATCTGGCGATATACCACCACCAGAAAAGTTATTGGCATAGATATAAATACCCTCCGGGTATGGGTCAAAATCAGCCTGCGTAGACTTATCACTATAGTATCCAGCCGTAAAATAGCTGCTGATCAATATGTTAGCGGTATCATTATCAGAAATATCATTTTCAAAAATCTCCACCCGATCATTCGAGTTAATAACCACCCCAGATCCTGCTGGCACGGCAGCAACTGGCGTGCCCTCATGACCAAAATTTTTAGTATTATTATTCTTTATCTGGTTGTTGTAGATACGTGTACTGTGCCCTGGCTGCGGAAGATTAGGCATATTAAAAACAAGAATTCCCCCAGTGTTATTCACAGCAATATTGTTGTAAACATCTGCACCGATCGTATTCTCTACCTCAATACCCGCCACATTAAATTCTGCACGGCTATTGCGAACAATAACATTCCGCGACTGACCGACATAAATTCCGGCATCTGAAGCACCAATAGCTACCACACCATCGATTAAAGTATTTTCAGTCTGTACAGGATAAATACCATAGGCACCATTTTGGGTAGACGGGCCATTGGTCCATTCAACACGAACATCCCTGATGATAATGTTTTTGCCCTCATTAATTTTCAGGGCATCGCCTATGGTATCCTCAATAGCCAACCCCTCAATAGTAAAGTTACTGGCATTAACTAATATCCCCTCAGCACCCTGAATTTGCCCCTCAAAGGAGAGGACAGATTTATCCATGCCAGCTCCACGTAGCGTTACCCCATCAATATTCAGGGATAAACTACGATTAATATGGAATTTACCCTCAGGAATAGTAATAACATCCCCGGTCTTTGCAGATATCAGTTTTTTTAATAGTTGCTTTTGAAAATCAACCTTACTAGAACTGTCCTCAACTCTGGATTCAGGCCGTTCAGAACATCCAACGGATACTATTAAAACCAGAATTACTCCCATATACGCTAAAGTCTTCATAGCCACACCTTTTATATAAATTATTGTCAATTGAGCTACTCAAACCTTTAAATTGGTACTCCTGTACCAATTTAAAGGTGAAAACAGGACTAAATACACACTTTGATACTATCCAACCAACACCTCGTTATCAAGGCGCTATTATTAGTACAGAAGACAACCCTAGAGATTCATTTAAGCGCCATACTCCCAAAAACAAAAACCATTTATTGAAATCAAGATGGCCAGCACTTCAATTAAAAAATGTCAGTTTTTGTGTTTTCTTATTTACATATTCTGCTCACTTGACGCTGCTGCCGAAATGATAGCGATACAGATCTCTGTTCCTAATGGATCAAACCTCTACACAGAACAACCTATCGATAAAAGTACAGATATCAAAGGAAGCGAGCCTATCTATATCAAAATATCATCAACTCAATATCAAGCAATAAAGTGCAAGGGCCCGTGGGGCGCTACAAAGTACAAAAAATGGATGACGGAGGGGCCTGGTTTCAAGCTCTACCAAAGTGATAAGCAGCTGCTCATTCAGGTTGTTGAACACCGGGTAATTAGCGCTGACATGGCCATTAACTCCATGAGCATACATTGCATGGACGCAGAACCTAAACAAGTTATTAAATCAATAGCGGAGATAGTGATCAAAAGATCAATAAATTCAGAAGAAATACTAGAGTTTGATAACGGGTATAAATTATCTTACCAGTACTCAATTACAAAAGGAAAGCCGTAAGTTTAGTCATTCAGGAAACTATTCATGCCGGCATAAACTTTTGCGCACTCCCCTTTCACCAAGTCTTCAAGAATCAAAAATGGATGAATCATATCGGAAAAGTGAACATTTTCAGATCTAACACCCACCTCTTCCACTTTCCTGTAGTAAATATCCCCAGTATCCCGGTGCGGGCAAAACTCCACGGTAAAAACTAAGGTTTCAGGAAGAGCTGCCGTAAAATCCATAAAAAGAGGGGATGCTTTTTTTCTACACTGCCCCTCAGCAAAATATTGCCCCAAGTACCAAATTGATTTTCGTGCCTCTAAAAAATAGCCTACTGCATTCTCTTCATGGGACCGTAAATGCATGGTGTAATCGAGAACCGGATAAATTAAAACCTGCTTTTTAATCTTAACGCTGTAGTCAAATTGAGCCAGGTGAGACATTGTGGCGGCCAGAGCGCCACCTGCAGAGTCCCCAGCGACCGACAAACTCGGTTGATAATATAAGCCCAATCTGTCCAGTGCCGCCCAAACTCCAACAACTGCGGCATAGCAATCTGTCACCGCGCTCGGATAGCGATTCTCAGGGGCCAACCGGTACTCAGGCGCAACAACAATATGTCGAGTCTCCCGGGCAATCTTTCTGCAAATCGGGTCAAATGAATAAACGTTTCCGGCTACATGGCCACCGCCATGAAAATAGACAAGAACAGGTAGAACTTCATCGGGATAGGGGACAAAGACTCTTACAGGTACGTCATATCCAGAGGCATAGATAATGCCATCTCCTACCGAGGCAACATCTGGAATATCAGTGACATACTTATCTATAAACTTTGTGGTCGATTCCCGAACATTGATGGGGTTGAACTCAAAGCCCTTCGAGTAGAGCTCTTTCATAGAGCTGTTGAATTCTTCGAGAAACCCCGAAAGGCGGTCATTTACTTTACGCATTGTCGTTACAGCCAGGATAGAAGAGACTTCGCCGTACCCGTGAATATGAGCCCCTTCACCGGGTACGACGTCGATAGCTTGTATCCCCACCACAACAACAGCCCTAAATCTCCTGGCGAAAATGCCTGAAACGACATTTCATCTAGTGATAGCTACGAGCCCAAACTACTCAAGAGGAGTAAAAGACCGGTGCGGATACATAACTCCAGAATAGAACTGTAGCAACCATAATAATGACTGCCATGACGAGTGACACCGTAATAATCGCACTGGCAAAAAGGAAGCCACGCTCTTCAGAAACACCCATCACAATAGGAATTCCCAAATAAAGCAGATAGACGGCGTAAGCAACCGCCAGAGTTGCGAGCAGTATGTCCAGCCACAACACAGGGTAAACCCCTGCAATACCCACAATAAAAATAGGTGTGGCAGTGAAACCCGCTACAACAACGCCTTTAAGGGGGTGAGTTTCAGCTCCGTAAGTCTTGGCCATCCAATGGATGAAATAACCAATAGCAGTGACAGCCAAAACCATTGTGCAATAAAATACGGCGACCAATTCCAAAGCACTTTGGCCCGTAATTCTCACCGGGGTACCAGTGCCAATCGTCCAGCCAACTTGTGTCGTGCCAAAATACCACGCAGCTGCAGGAAGTAATGCCAGAACGATGACATAAGGAACCTGTCTACGCAGATTACGTTCAGAGAGACTGCCAATAAGCTGCCACTGTCTACGTGGTTGCAGCATAAGGCCAAGCATATGGGTCAACATCTCGTTATCCTCAACTGTGCAAGGAACTATAAGCGAGACCTATTAGCTCAAATTGATCTTGGAACTGCTGGTCAAAATGAGGTGTACCGCAATCAGGCCACTCTCAAGCTCCAATTTATTTCTTATTTAACCCCTTCACTTTTAGGTGTTAAGGTCGCACAAGTCAACAAACTCAATTAAATTGGCGGGAATGTTTACGCGAGCGTTTCGCTTGGAAACAAGTAAATAGAAAACACTGCTACAAATAAACCCGCGAAGGATAAAGCAGGATTTATGGTGGGGAAAAGCTGGTTACTAGACCCAGGCAGCCTTGGAAACTGCCCGGGTACGAAGATTCAGTACTTAAACTACAGGCTCAACAGAATGCATCCACCCGTAAGCATCCTCAGAACGCCCCTCCTGAATATCCAGCAGTGCTTGTCGCAAACGCTCTGCAACAGGACCTGGAGCATCGGCTAGTTCGTACTCTCTATCGCCATCGCCAATTACGCTGATAGGACTGATTATTGCAGCAGTACCACAAGCAAAAGCTTCGCTACAGTCTCCAGAAGCTACCTGCTCTAACAGTTCATCAATGGGGATCGCCCGCTCAACAACCTTGTACCCCAATCCCTCCGCAAGCTGGATCAGAGAATATCGGGTGATGCCCTCGAGAATTGAGCCGTTCAACGCTGGGGTATATATAGCGCCATCAATGACCGCAAAAAAATTCATCCCTGACAGCTCATCGATACTCTGCCGATTAGAGGGGCTCAACCAAAGCGACTGATCATAACCTCGCTCTTTAAGGCGGCCGATACTAAGTAGAGAACTGGCATAATTTCCGCCAACTTTGGCATCCCCAGTTCCCCCTACTGCAGCCCGAGCATCTTCTCTCTCAACCCACAAACGCATATTGCCGGAATGGTAGGCTTCCGAGGGACTAGCTATTACATAAAATTCATAGGCATTACTGGCTGAAACCGTTAGGTCCGGCTGGGTTCCCATTAGGAAAGGACGCAGGTACAGGGACTCACCGCTGTTGCTCGGGAGCAGGCCAGCGCAGTAAGCAGTCACAACACGAACGCCATCCAAGAACAGGGACTCAGGAACCGGAGGCATACATAAGCGCTTCGCTGAATATGCCATTCGTGCAGCATTCATTTCGGGCCTGAACAGTGCAGCTCCCCCCTCGGAAGTTCGATAGGCCTTCATTCCTTCAAAGCATGACTGCGCGTAGTGAAGTACCTTAGCAGCAGGGTCGACGGTCAGAGGCGCATAGGGGATCAACTCTCCACTACTCCAGCAACCATCCTGCCAAATGGCGCGAAACATTACTGGGGCCATGGCGGTTCCAAAGCCCAGCTTCTCGGGTGCTTCATAGCCCCGAAGGCTTACCGCGATCTCTGGATCGATATAGATACTCACTGAGCTCTCCTCTGAATTCGAATCAGCTGATTATGGCGCTTGTTACGCTGCAATCCAAATAGATCAACCTCTGATACAGCAACAGCAGTAATCTAACCCCAAATTCAGCCTACTTGTTAGGACGATGATCCACCTATTTAGCTTCCGCCATCCTGATGTGGCACCAGCGCCAACCAAGCCACTCGCTACACTTCGCTGCCAAGTCGCGATATCGGACGTAATCAACAAATTTTTGGCATCTACTTACAGTCCCTCACCCCTAATTTGCACTCCCAACTGCTAAACCAAAAGGGTGGTCACAGGCATGCTGGCGCAATGGGCATTAAGTGGCTGAAGTACCCGCCGCAGCTTCCTTCTTGGCACATAGTGCTAGCTATACTGACTAATACGCGGCCAGGCAGGCATTTATAAGCATCCAGTCGCGCCGTCACTGTGAGCTTGAGGATACCCCCTCAATGCGCTCAGGGTCGAGAGAACCACATTCAGGAGAGAACTTCCGCCGTATTCGCTGTTGCAGTGGGCGAGCGGAAATAAGACCCGAAAACTGACAGGTGCAGGTTCCAACCTCAGCTGTTTGGTATTCGGTGAAGCCAAATATGAAACGGAAGTGGTTCAATCGTGACACAGATAGATACCAGCAATTCCTTTGCTATCGGCTTGATGTTTACAGCCACAGCACTGCTGTGTAATGGCGCCCTGGCCGACGATGGCGCACCTGTGGCAGTCCAAACTAATGCACCTCCAAAAGCCTTTATTGAAGCCGCCTCGAAACCACTCAAGAAAACACCTCGACAGCTAAGGCCCTCCGAGGCTGTAGAAAATTACCGTGAACGTATAGAGGAGCTCGAAGCCCAATATGGTGCTTATGGCGCCGGTATTGATGAACAGCTTTTGGGGCTGGCCACCGCATTACAGAAAGCTGGCGATCATGAGCAGGCTGTCACTGAATTTCGTCGTGCAATGCTGATTAGCAGAGTCAATGAGGGGCTCTATTCACTAAGCCAAATCCCTATGATCAAGCGCTTGATCGAGAGTCAAATAGCGCTCAATCAGTGGGAAGAAGCTAACGACAACCAGCAGTACCTCTACTGGCTCTACCAGAAAAATTACGGCGAAAAAGACCCCCGTATGCTGCCAGTAATCAACAACTTGAGTCGTTGGCATTTACAGGCTTATGTGGAGGAAAAAGGGGACACGCTATTTGAGCATCTAATTAGTGCAACCAATCTTTACAGTTTGGCGGTAGATATTATTACAAAAAACTTTGGCTCCACCGACCTTCGCCTTGTTGATGCCCTGCGCGGATTAAAAGCAACTAACTATTATCTGGCCACCTATAAGGGTGAACCCAACTCTCCAGTTTTTGTTAACGCCAGCTTTGGTGGTAGTGGCCCCGACTCACATCAGCGAACCAAATTAGATCACTACCGGATGAAGAGTTTTAACACCGGGAAAAAAGCCATTACCCGTATCGTTGATGTCTACCAAAGAAACCCCAAGTCCCCCCCGGCAGCCTCAGCCAAAGCCAAAGTTGAACTCGGCGACTGGTACATGATGTTTAACAAGTGGCACTCCGCACGCCAAACCTACGGCGAGGCCTACAAGGCACTTTGGGATAACGGTGCCTCTAACGATGAAATTGAGGACATATTTGGACGGCCTGTGGCTTTACCCGCGCTCCCCGTTTTGGAGTCGGACAGCAAAGCCCTAGCCAATTCCCGGATTACGGTCTCCTATGATGTCACGGCTTTTGGCAAGGCGAGGAATATAAAAATACTCAGGGCTTACCCTTCAGATAAAGTGAAGATCCGCTCAAAAGTTAGAAACATTCTAAAACGCGCTAAATTCAGACCAAGGTTTGAAGATGGAGAGGCGGTAGAAACCCGCGGAATTGTGCAACGCTTTATATTCGACTGAGAAACCTATCACCACTGACACCAGCTCGATGTGGAATCTACGCAAATAATCAAATAACAACTATTTTTAAAGTTCCACATTGAGCATTTGCTAGTACCGGAAAAACACTTCATGTGTCTCACGCGGTCACACCGGCAAACAGTCTAGGAGAGAAAGAGATGACACCTCGAGCAGCGGTAGAAAAAATTCACCGCCACAGCTGTTTGTCAAATGTACTGGTACCAATTGCTTTGGCGGCGATCTTAACCGGTGGGTGCAAGAGCCAACAAACTCAGTCACAGCCACCAGCAATGCCATCTATACCATCCTCCAGTTCATCTTCCAGTTCTGCATCGCAATCACAATCGCAATCGCAATCGCAATCGCAATCGCAATCTAGTAGCAGCAGTAGTTCGCAAAGATCTGGCCAATCAACGGCTTCGAGCAGTGGGCAGCCTAGTAGCAGCTCTTCCAGCCAGCCCAGTGCGAATATGCCTACAGCGAGATCAGAACAGAGCCAGTCCTCCAGTAGTGGAAGTAGCGGATCAGAGTCGAGGGATCAAAGTTCACCTGGGGATCAAATGCCGGACCCAAACGGTTCAAATGATCCATCGTCACCAATTTATACGGATCCCGAACAAACCAGTCAAAATGGAGAGAAACCTACTGATCCTTCGTCTGGTGAAGATGGAACGCCTCCCGAAGAAATTGATTTTTCTGAGGAGGAGCAATCATCTTCGTCTTCCAGCGCATCATCTAGTAGCTCAGCTTCTAGCAGCAGCTCATCCAGTAGTAACTCAGCGGCCAGCGGCGCGCCTGCCAGCAGTTCAGCTTCTGGGCAACCCGGCGGTGATTCGCCACGTTCCGGCAGTGCCCCCAATGAAGCTCCCACTTCATCGGCAGATCGCGTTGCAGAACTTGAGGGCCAGTTTGAATCCACTATGGTCAGCTATGACGGCATGATTTTGCGGGAGCGTGACTTTGTAAGAAACAGACCGGGGTCAGCCTCCGAAGAAAATAAAGAAGAGGCGATGGATGAGGCACCACCAGCAGGGGAATCCCTAGAAGACTTAATTCAATCTGCAGAAGCCGAAATTCCACCTCCCCCCAATGCAGGCCCAACATCAGGTAACGGCCCCAAAAATAATAACTCCAGTGGACAAATAACCGGTCCCGGACTGCCCGCTTCTGGACGTAAAGGTGATTTTAATCACGGTGGTTCACAGGCAGTTGTGCCCGCCGATATACCCAGTGGTACAGATGATGACGTCGTAGCTCGACAGATTCGTGAAGCTGCCACACGCGAGACTGACCCCGAATTGCGCGAAAAGCTTTGGGAAGAGTATCGCAAGTATAAAAGTGCAACGCAGTAGTCTTGGAGAACGCCGATATGTCGACCAACCAAAAAACCCGACCGGTTAAGTATCAGTTCATAACAAGAGTCGCAGCATTTTTTCTAACTCTTGTTGTTATCAATGGTTGTACCACTACCGAAGTCAGAACTACCGCATTTACTCCGCTAACAATCGAAGATAACAATGTTCCCGAAGAGAGACTGCTGGATGTCGGCGTTATTCAATTCAATCCAGGTCTCGATACAGCACAAGCAGATGAAGATGAGCTTGTTTTTCCCGAGCTTCGTCAAGCTGAATCCCGCTATATGGCTGTCACCCTTGCCGATTCATTGCAGTCCAGCCTGGGGTGGGGAGCTGTAAGGGTTATTCCATCGAGCCGCACCAATATTGATGTGACTGTATCCGGGCGTATTTTGCAATCTGATGGAGAAAAGCTGACGGTGGAAATCACCGTATCCGATTCCCGGGGGCAGTTGTGGTTTACCAAGCAGTATTCAGAGAACGCATCCCACTATGCCTACGACCGAAAGCACCCTACTGAAGGAGATGCTTTTCAGGGAATCTATAACCGTATTGCTAACGATATGCTGAATTACCGACAAAAGCTTTCAAATCAGCAAATCGTAGAGCTGCGCACAATTTCTGAGATGCGATTTGCACGGGATTTTTCTCCCCAGGCATTCAATCGCTATTTAACTCAAAGTGCTGAGGGTGTCTATTTTTTAAGTGCTTTACCCGCAGAGAATGACCCCATGTTACAAAGGGTAAGAAAAATACGGGAAAGAGATTATCTGTTTGTCGACACTCTGCAGGAGTACTACGGCACCTTCGCCAAAAGTATGGAAGTTCCCTATCAGGAATGGCAAGCCCGCAGCTATGAAGAAGTAAGGGAAATGCGAGAGTTAAAGCGCAAAGCTCGCAATCACACAATTATGGGAGCAGCAGCCATTATTGGAGGTATCGCAGCTGCTGGCGCTGGCACTGGAAGCGCCCAGGCAGCTGGGCAGGTTGGGATCGGTGCCGGGGGCTATCTTGTTAAAAGTGCATTTGACCGAAAATCCGATGCCAAGATGCATTTGGAAGCTCTGCAAGAATTAGGAGACTCCATCGAGGCAGAGGTAGAACCGCAAATTGTTGAGCTGGAAGATCGCACTATTACCCTCACAGGTACTGTTGAAAATCAGTATCGGCAATGGCGGGAAATTCTAAAGGAAATCTATGAAGCCGAAACTGGCGCAGTCAGTAACAGCATTTAAATCACGTTAGAGGTACCCAAAAAGCACGCTAATCATTGTGATTAGTTATTACTGAATACCCAACATCTTCACTGGGTCATTGAATAACACGGCGGAATCACTATGCAGCACCGCGATAACTCCAAGGAAGATACAGTTCATATAGAGCCCGCAGAATTCACATTCGGCGGAGAGGAAAGCTCTAAATCCCCTAAGTCAACGACTGCCAACGCTATTCATCAACGGGAGCAAAGGTCCTACTGGCCCGCCGTTCTTGGGGTGATAATGGTAAGCGCACTGGTCGGTGTATTTTGGGGGCTTCCTCAAGTTGTAAAACCACCAAAGCGTTCAGCCGATACAATTGTCTCCGTACAGCCTGGAAACAGCGCAGCTGTGGAGAGCAACCAAAAATCTCCTTATAGCGATGCAGAAATAATGCAGCAGCGCAGGGAGGTTCAAAAGGTTCTCCAGGAAATTCTTGAAATCAAAGAAGAGCTCAAAGATCGAAAGGTAGAAGTATGGGCTTTTGAAGAATTCTACTCCGCTGAAGACCTGGCTCTAAAAGCTGATGAAATTTATCGCAAACGCAATTTTATGGCAGCGCTCGAAAAATACCGGGAATCACTCCAGGCATTAGAGTACCTGAAAGATAGTATTCCCGAGCGCATTGAAACGCATATTAGTGAAGGTAATCGAGCTCTGAGTCAGGGGGATAAGGATTCCGCCAGCGATGCTTTCAAGATGGTATTAACCATATCCAATAACCATCCCAGAGGCCTTAAGGGTATTGAGCGAGCCGACAAACTCCCCCTCGCTTGGTGGCACTTAACTCAAGGAACAAAGGCATTTAAACAGGCCAAATTGGACTTGGCTCAGGAACAGCTCAAGAAATCTCTCGCGATCGACTCAGAAACAGCCGATGCTCAGGATCTATTGGCAAAGGTTGAGGGTGCAATTACAGAAAGGGATTATCAAAGCGCGATGTCATCTGGCTACGGTGCAATTGCCGAAGAAAAATTTGAATCGGCAAAATCCTATTTTCATCGAGCAAAGAACTTAAAGCCAACAGCAAAAGCCCCCGATATCGGCTTAGCACAAGCACGAAATGAAGCTGACAGAGTGCAGATAGAAAAACTCCTCCAACAAGCTCGCATGGAAGAAACCAAGGAAGAATGGCACAGAGCCCTAAAAAGTTATACAGACCTGGTCAAGAAGGACTCTAGCCTGGTGGACGCAATAACAGGCAAGGCTAGAGCTGCTGCCAGAGCAAAGCTGGATGACCAGTTAAAAGATTTAATTCAAGATCCACTAACCCTTGGCGAAGGTAAAAGGAACTATTTTGCCCGACAAGTACTAACAGACGCTCGCAAACTCAATACTAAAACCCCAAGGCTGCAAAGACAAATTGAAGACCTTGAAAATGCCCTGACACAAGCCCTGATCCCCTTACCGGTTAAATTCAAGTCGGATCGAACCACCAGTGTCACCATTTACCATGTAGGGAAATTAGGTAATTTTGACCAGAGAGAAATCGCGCTGAAACCTGGGCGCTATATCGCCATTGGTACCAGAGAAGGTTACCGAGACGTTCGCCAAGAGTTTGTTGTAAAACCAGGTAAGCCCACAACGGAAGTTGTTATCCAATGTGCCGAAAGGATAAACGGTGCCAATAATAGTTAAATGAGAGAACCCAGACAGCAGCATAAACTCTAAAAATAAGATTTTCCGTAATGAGCTGCGATGATAACAGACACCTCGTTGAGCTGAGCGAAACGAGGTGTTCTGTGACAAACACCCTATAAATCCCCATGCAGATTACGCCAGCAAGCTAAGCTTTCTGCAGATAGAAAAATGTGTACCCACCTTTGGTCAGGCTGACTGAGCATAAAGCGATGCGTGCCAAACCAATGCCATTGCGAAAAATCTATAAGTACCAGCAATAGGGAAACATAAATGACAGTGAAGGAAGCAGTACCTGTCCAGGATGAAAAGCCGCCAGTTCAGGAACAAAGCCTGATTGAGCCAGTTGGATTCACCCCGGTACAAATAAAATCTACCCGCGCGCGACTCTTTCTTTCTAAGCGAGCATTGATTGTCGCAGGTTGCCTTTTACTCGCTATTTTTGCACTCAGCTATCTGATTATGGCGCGGTCATTAATCTTTGATACCAACCCGGTTGATGCCCGCATCAAAGTCAGTGGGTTCGCCATCCCTCTGGGCGATGGCCATTTGGTTTTACCTGGTAATTATCAATTCACGATCAGTGCCGACGGCTACTTACCCCAGAGCGGCGAAGTCGAAGTAAAACGTGACGGACACAGTCGCCACTCTGTTTCCCTGGAAAAACTTCCAGGCCACCTACAGGTTAAAACAACGCCCCCTGTACCAGTAAAAATCCTTATTAATGGACGGGAAGTACCCAATAGAAATGGTCTTGTGGAAGCAATCAGCGCAGGTCCTATGCGTGTGACTGTCCTATCAGACCGGTACTTGCCGTTCACCCGTGAAATCGATGTTGAGGGGCTAGACAATACCCACACACTGGAGGCCGCGCTTCGACCGGCCTGGGCCAATATCACCGTCAGCAGCAACCCTCCCGGGGCCACGGTCACGGTTGAAGGAAAAGTTCTCGGCAGAACACCACTAACCACCGAATTAGTTCAGGGCGACAGAACCGTGTCCATTTCACTGCCGGAACATAAAACTGTCGATATTCCTGTCGCTGTTACAGCCGGTGTCGATCAAACGCTAGCAACCGTCAGCCTGGGACCCGCTGATGGACTTTTACGCGTTGTTACTACCCCAGAGGGAGCGGGAGTGACAGTCAACGGAGAGTTTCGCGGTCATACCCCACTGGAACTGGAATTGGCCTCCGGCCACAGGCATAGACTTCGCTTCTTCAAGGATGGCTACGCCTCTATTGAACACACAGTTGACCTCGGTGCTGGAACACAGCGGGACCTGAATATAAACCTAAATGCTGTGTACGGCAGGGTTCACGTCAGTAGTGTCCCTCCAGATGCGGAAGTTTACATTGATGGTCAATACGCCGGGAACAGTGGACAAACTTTCAACCTGCCAGCCCGCAGCCATAACATTGTCGTACGTAAACAGGGCTACCAGGAATTTGACACTCGTGTCATTCCCAGCACCAAACTGGAGCAAACTGTCAGAGCGGTACTGCTTACATCCGAACAAGCGCGCTGGAGAGAAACCCCATCAACTTTGCGTCACGCAGCTGGCGGCACCATGAAACTCATGCGCCCCAACGCCGTATTTACCATGGGATCATCCCGGCGAGAACAGGGGCGGCGGGCAAACGAGGTTATGCGTCAGGTATCTCTAAATCGGCCTTTCTATATTGGGGCCACTGAAGTTACTAACCGGGAATATCGGCGTTTCAAGCGCCTGCATACCTCAAGCCATGTAAATGGTGTCAGTCTCGACAATGACAATCTGCCAGTTGTAAATGTCAGTTGGGTAGAGGCAGTGCTATTTTGCAATTGGCTCAGTGAAAGAGACGGCCTCACACCGGTCTATTTGACGGAAGCAGGGCGTGTTGTTGGCTTTGATGGCGCAGCCAACGGTTATCGTTTACCGACTGAAGCCGAATGGGCCTGGGTTGCACGATACGATCAAGGCACCATGAAAAAATTCCCTTGGGGAAATGAGCTACCAATAAAGAGCAATTCCGGAAACTACGCAGATACTACTGCCACAAAACTAGTTCCTGCAGTCCTTCGCACCTACAGTGATCGTTACGCAGCTACCTCACCAGTAGGTAGCTACAGTCCTAATGCTTTTGGTATTTATGACTTAGGTGGAAATGTCTCTGAATGGATTCACGACCTATACACGATAGGGACCGGATTATCCCGACGTATCGAAGAAAACCCTGTCGGTCCAGAGGATGGGGACTTCCATGTAATCCGCGGTTCCAGTTGGCGTCATTCGGGGTTGACTGAGTTACGCCTCTCCTACCGTGATTACGGAGAGTCCGCTCGTAATGATATTGGCTTCCGCCTTGCCCGCTGGGTGAATTAGGAGACTAGTGTGAAATTTTTATTACTTACCTTACTGCTTCTATTTATTAACTTCGCGTACGCAGAAGATGAAAACAAGCCGGAAGAGAACCAACAAACAGCGGCAGTAACCCCCAAGAAAGAAGCACCAATAACTAGGAATAAAAGTAATTCAGATGACTATAAGGCCTCGGAAGAAATCTCCGAAGACTTATCGGTTTCCTTTCCCGTAGATATATAGAAATAGCTTCTAGCGAGTATCGCCATGAAATTTAAATCATCAGATTTTGTCTTCCAGGTCTTTGCTCTTCTGGGGTCTATTATTTTGGTCCACGCGATTTATGTCGCCATTATTCGCCCTAATGCAGATGCGCTAATTGAGGAGCAACTGGCGAGGGAGGCCGCTGGGGAAACCTACGTTCAACAACGCTCTATCTACATTGTGATGCGCGACTATGAGCAAGAGGCCTGCTTTGTTCTGATGTTGTGGGCAATGGCCATTATGGGACTAAAGGCACAGAGAAGCATTCGCGAGCGAAAATTACTGGACAAAGCTCTACTTAATATCAGCGAGGGAACTCCTATTCTTCCCGAGGATACCCGTGATTTATCCCGCCCGATACAAGCCCTTCCTGAAGAGGAACGACGATATTTAGTTCCCAGGGCACTACTCACCGCCCTGCAGAGATTCGGTTCTACCAAGAATGTCGCCGCCGTTTCCAACTCTGTAAAAGAGGTTTGCGAAACTGAGGGAGACAGACTCGACTCTGAGCTGGCAATGGTTCGCTATATTACCTGGGCTATTCCATCTATCGGATTTATTGGCACGGTACGAGGTATCGGCGAAGCATTATCACAGGCGCATCGAGCCGTAGAGGGGGATATAGCTGGCGTGACGGTAAGTCTGGGGGTCGCGTTTAACTCTACCTTTATCGCCCTGGTAATTAGTATCGTCATTATGTTTTTCACTCACCAGCTACAACTCATGCAGGAGCGCCTGGTGTTGGATACACAAAGTTACTGTGACAACCGCTTACTGCGTTTTCTGAAAATCAGCTAGCGGTTTTACCTGAATAAGTCGTAGCGAGGAATAAACCCATGGGACAAGGCGTCCTGGAAATAAATGACTGTGGATTACGTGTATTTTCAAATACTAACGAGGTACTGGAAAGTCCTGGAATTGCAGTTATTGAACACAATAAAATTCATATTGGTACCTCAGCTCAAATGCGTGCCAGGAGCCATCCGACTCAGGTTAACAACCAGTTTTGGAGAAGACTGAGCCTCGAGTCGCTAAAGTCAGAAAATCAACGCTGCCGCCACCATGCCGACTTGGTCTACTGCCACCTTCAGGAAATAGCGGAGCACTGTGACCTTCCCGATGAAATTGTTCTCGCTGTTCCCGGCAATTTTACCCACGAACAACTGGCCTTACTTCTGGGAGTTATTAAAGTCAGCGATATTAATATCGTAGGCATTGTTGATGCAGCAACCGCGTGCCTGGGTAATTTGGCTCCTGCAGGAATCCAACTGCATATCGACCTACAACTCCACCAGACACTGGTAACAAAGATTGCTGTGGATAAGCAAGCCACGGTGAAAACGGTAGAAACTGTTGCCGACGCAGGACTACACAACTTCCAGGAATCCTGGGCTCGCGTATTTACCGATGCATTTATTATGCAGTGCCGATTTGATCCGCTACATTCAGCTGAATCAGAACAGCAACTCTATGATTTGATGCCCCAGTGGACTGATCGAGCGATGCGTCACGGAGAAGTTCTAGCTGAACTTGATGATCGAACAGCAAAGATCAGCCTGCGGCAGCTTCAAGATGCAACAACCCCTCTCCTTTCTCGTATACGAGCAATGATTGAAAACCTGGAGGAAAGTCAAAGTGTGAGTTTTATCTCCCATCGCTGGGCTGATATCCCAGGGGGAATTCAATTGGCCCAACGTGTACATCTTCTCTCAAGAGACTCCATTGCACATGCCATCAATCATCGCTGGAAAGAATTGCGCAGTGATAGCAGTACATTGAAACTGATCAACTCTGTCACTGCCCTCCCCCCCAACGAGGTCAAGGTGCATGTAGAGAAATCCTCAGAAACCGTAGCGACACATTTACTTTTTGGCCACAAGGCACTGGCCGCCCAGGAACCTCTATTCGTTTTCTGGCATGACGAGAAATTTCAAGTCACCCCAACACCACCGGAGCACCCTGCCGCAACAGTCACAAATCATGCCGGCAGACTTGCTTTGCGGGTGGATGCTGGAATTCAGCTCACACTCAATGGAAAAGAGATTGAGTCACCCGTTAATCTCAACGCCGGCGATACAATTGGAGTTGCAGATTATCAAGATGTGATAACTGCGATTAGCGTGGAGCGATATGGGGCGTAAAAAGCGTCGTTTTTCCACATTTAGCCTGTCCTTCCTCGATATCATGTCCTGTGGTTTTGGGGCAGTAGCGTTAATTTTTCTTATTATCAAACACGGCTCCGATCACCAAGTTGAAGTAGAGACTGAAGATCTCACTGCCGAGGTGAACCTTCTGGAAGAGGAGGTGGAATTTGGGCAGGAACACTTAGTTCAAGCCAGAAATACTCTGGATGTCGTTAGTGATGAACTGGTTGAGGCTCAAGGGCTTGCCAGGCGCATTTTGGAGCAAATAGAGGAAACCAAAGGCAATATCGCTGAAATCGACAGTATCGATGAAGAAGAGGATATCAAGAGGCTACAAGATAAACTCAAAAAACTGGAGCAGGCGAAAAAGAACCTTGAGGAAGAAAATAAAAAGCTGGGAAATAACGTTCGCAAATTTGTCGGTGATGGAGACCGTCAATACCTCACCGGCCTGCGCCTAGGCGGTAATCGCATCCTGATATTATTGGATTCATCTGCGTCTATGCTCGGCGACGAGCTTATTAAAATAATACGCGCCCGTAACATGTCTTCACCGGTAAAACGCAAAACTGAAAAATGGCGCAGGGCCGTCAGCACAGTCTCCTGGCTTACTGCTCAGTTTCCCAGGGATAGCCAATACCAGATCTATACTTTTAATACCTCTTTTCGTGCCGCAATAGCCGGTACAGAAGATCGCTGGCTCAATGTGGATGACCGCGACCAGTTGGACCAGGCTATCAAGGGGCTAGATGAAGTAGTGCCGGAAAATGGTACCAGTCTAGAGAGAGTATTTAACGCTATTAACGCTATGACACCACTGCCCGATAACATTATTCTCATTACCGATGGGTTACCGACCCAAGGGATGAGTGCACCCAGAAAGCCCACTATTTCGGGTAGAGACAGGCGCAGTCTATTCAAGCGCGCGGTCAAAGTGCTCCCCAAGAATATCCCCGTCAATGTCATTCTTGCCCCTATGGAGGGGGACCCATTTGCGGCTAGTGAATTTTGGAAGCTGGCGATGCAAAGCAAAGGCTCTTTCCTTGCGCCTTCGAGGGACTGGCCATGATAGGAACGCAAAAAAAGCGTCGCCAGGAGGAGTTCAGCATTTCCTTCCTGGATGTTATCTGCTGCGGATTTGGCGCAATTGTTTTGCTACTGATGATCGCCAAGACTGCAGAACCGATTGTATTAGAGGAAGCTGAAGTAGACCTCGAAGGGCAGGTATTGGAACTACAGCAACAGCTGGCGGAAATCCGTGGTGAGACCACAGTTATCAACCGGGACCTAAATTCAAAGCGAGAACAAATCAATATCGAGCGCAAGAGAATTGCCAACCTGCGCGGTGAGTTGGAAGCACTTCAAGCGGAATTTGCCAGTAAAACCGAAGGGCAAAGTGAGGATGGCAAACTCAAAGGTGAGCTGACCATTGCACTACAATCCATCACTGATGAAATGCGTCGCCTACTGGGCGAGAACTACCAGCGTAAAAACAATGTTATTGGCGGAATCCCTGTCGACAGCGAATACATTCTCTTCATTATCGACACCTCCGGCAGTATGTTTAATTACGGCTGGGACCGAATGATGGCGGAGATGGTCAATACTCTAGACCTTTATCCCAATGTTAAAGGTATCCAGGTCATGAATGATATGGGGGACTATATGTTCTTCAATTATCGAAACAAGTGGATACCTGATACCCCTGGGCGCCGCCAAGCGATATTAAAGCGGTTGAAGTCCTGGAATCCTTTTAGTAACTCCAGCCCTGTTGAAGGTATCCAGAAAGCCGTCCGCAGCTTTTATGATCCCAGTAAGAAAATCAGTATTTATGTGCTTGGCGATGAATTCACCGGAAAATCAATCCGCAGGGTTATGTTAGCTGTCGAACGGGTAAATGCTAAGCACGGTGAGGGAAAACGAAATATCAGAATCCATGCAGTAGGATTCCCTGTACAGTTCTCTCGCCCTCCACACCTACAAACCACAGGACTCCGCTTTGCGGCCCTTATGCGCGAACTCACCTATCGAAATGGCGGCACTTTCGTGGGGTTGAATGACTTTCGCTAGTTAAATGATTCAAGGAGGAACATATGAGGTATAGGTCGACTTCCTTTGGACACCTAAAGGTACTTATTCTTGTAAGTTTCTTCCTGGGTGCTTGCAGTCATACAGTACAGGTGGATGGCAATTACCCATCCCCAATAGGCGATCAATTGCCAATAACCGTAGGCTTCTACCTCAGTGAGGACTTTAAAAGTTTCACTTATAAAGAAGACAGTGAAGATCGTGAAGAATGGAATATAAGCACAGGCAGAGCACAAAAAAATCTGTTTGAAACAGTATTGGGTTCCATGTTTACCGATACCGTATCTCTATCCAGTTATCCACAAGAAGTCCCCGCCAATGTCGAACTGGTGATAGTTCCAGAAGTGCGAGAGCTGCAGTTCACAATGCCCAGAGAGACAAGGGTCAATATTTTTGAGGTATGGATTAAATACAACATGACCGCATTTGACCCCAGTGGCGGACAGGTTGCTAACTGGGTAATAACCGCTTACGGAAAAACCCCTACCGCATTTTTACAGTCCCAGGAACAGGCATTAACTCAGGCGATAAATATCGCCCTGCGCGATGCCGGAGCAAATCTCTATACCGGGTTTGGGAAAGTTCCTGAACTACAGGCCTTTCTCTCAGGGAAACGCCGATCGCTATCACTGAGAGAAATCAAGGTGAAAGCCAAAAAGGCTGAATAAGAGGAGTAAATCGTGTTCAAGCCACTTCTAGTTGCAGCGATAATCTTTATTAGCGGTTGTACCACTGTCGTAATTGATGAGTATCGGCGCTCCGACGGTGAGCTTGCCGAAGGAGATTCCGTCGTCATCCTGGGCCGCCGTCACTCCAGTGAATATGAAACAGAGCCTGATTTAATTGCCTGTGTTGGTAGAGAACTACACAACCCTGAGTTAGGTGTAAACATTATTCCAGAGCAAGACTTTGTCGATCTTATGTACCCCTGGTTTGAACCCAGGACAGCACCTATGCATGTTCGCTCCCTAGATCGCCTGATGGAAAATGAAAGTGTCCGTGAGCGAATGGAAACCTATGGAGTGAAGTACATCGTCTGGATTGATGGTTCGACGGAGACCACAGCCAGTGCCGGCTCTATCAGCTGTACCATCAGTACCGGGGGTGCAGGGTGCTTTGGCTTTGGGACCTGGGATAAAGAATCTGACTACGAAGCAGCAGTATGGGATTTCAGGGACCGCGAACTGTCTGGGAAACTTAGCGCAGATGCCAAAGGAACCTCCTATATGCCCGCAATCGTGGTTCCAATACCACTAATCGCCAGGGTCCAGAATAATGCCTGTAAAGGAATGGCGCTGCAGCTCCAACAATTCTTGATGCCAGCAGTAACACCCAGTTCATAAAAATTAAGACGCTACGGGAGGCCAGGGGTAATGAAATTTATCGAGCGTGTTTTTGCCAGCGCTATCCTAATACTCAGTGCAGGCTGTGCATTTAACCCTGCCACCAATAAGCCTGACCTGGTTCTAATGTCTGAGGACAAGGAGATCTCCATCGGTCGGGAGATGCATGAAAAGCTGATAGAGAGCACTCCAATCTATAAAGACCCAGTCCTAACCGCTTATGTTAATCATGTCGGGCAAAAAGTTGCCGCCGCCAGCGACAGACCGGATATCAAGTACCAATTTACGATCATCGACAGCCAGGATATCAACGCATTTGCCCTTCCCGGTGGGTATATCTACATCAACCGAGGCCTTCTAACTTACCTGCACTCAGAAGCTGAAATGGCCGCTGTACTAGCTCATGAGATTGGCCATATCACCGCCCGCCATGCGGTAAGGCAAAAAACAGCTGCGACCGGAGCCAGCGTTGTATCAGTATTGTCAGCTTTGGTTACCGGTAGTGGTGTAGTCGGAGATGTTGCAAATTTATATAGCACCGCTGCAGTGAAGGGTTACGGCCGCGAGATGGAACTGGAAGCGGATCGCTTCGGAGCCCAATATATGTTCAACGCTGGTTATGACCCCCAGGCCATGATCAATGTTATTGGGCTATTAAAGGATCAGGAGACATTTGCCCGACGCCGTGCCCGTATTGAGGGCAAGAAACCGCAAACTTACCACGGGGTTTTTGCATCTCACCCGAGAAATGACCTTCGCCTACAGGAAGTTGTAAACGCTGCAGGCCAGCTTCCCGAAGATAACAAAGAAACCAAAGTAGAATACTATCGGGAAAAAACAGATGGCCTTGTGTACGGACAGAACACACAGCAGTCCACTAAAAATCGCTACAATCACAAGCGGCTGGGTTTCTCCCTTCTATTTCCCGATGGCTGGTTGGTAGAAAATCAACGTTCAGCCATTGTCGGCTCTGCACCTGATAAAAGTGCACAAATTACCATTACAGTTACCCAACGCGATGGCAACCAGCCCGCTGACATGGCTCTGCGCTCAGAGTTCGATCTACGACAACTGGAGAAAGGGGAGAAACTCAATCAATATCGACTTGAAGGCCATACCGGAAAAATTCCACCGCTTGAAAAAGAGGATGCAGATCCAGACAGAATTGCGGTAATTTTTTATGGTAGCAGACAATTTGTCCTGCAGGGAAAGGTCACAAATGATGAAGACTCAGATCCAGAAGCTATTGATAAATATGACAATTTATTCCTGACCAGCATTAGAAGCTTCAGGCCGCTACGACAAACTGACATTGTAGAAGAGAAGGACATCAAACGCTTGCGCTACGTCCAGGCCAATGAAAAAACTACTTTTGCCTCCCTGGCAAAACATATGGAAATCGGCGAATATGCAGAGGAGCAATTACGCCTCTTAAATGGTTATTATCCCCGAGGAGAACCCAAGCCCGGAGAATGGATAAAGATCGTTCAATGATTTTATAAGAATCAGCCCCTAATCCTTTTTCTATCACCCCCCAAAATTTTGGAGGGTTAGTGTCTATCTGAAAATAAAAGATAATAATAAGGAGTAAGTGATGAATGGCATGATGATGCAATCCCAGCTCATCCTCACCGGTATTATGAAGCATGCTCTAAGCAACTCACCGGATAGTGAGATTGTTTCAGTTACTTTGGATAACCCCGATTTTCGTTATAGCTATCAACAAGCTTTTGAGCGAGTCTCGCAATTGGCAAATGCACTACAAAAGCTTGGAGCCAATGATGGAGATCGAATTGGTACTCTTGCCTGGAACGATCACCGGCATTTTGAACTCTACTACGCAACTTCTTGCAGCGGGCTCGTTTGCCATACTATTAACCCCCGGCTTTTCCCTGAGCAAATATCTTACATTATTGAGCATGCCGCAGATCGATGGCTGTTTATTGATCCACTATTTATGCCCCTAATCGAATCCCTGGCAGAATATCTAGATTCGATTGAAGGCATCATTGTGCTAACTGATAAAGCACATATGCCCACCACAAGCCTGAGCAATGTTTACTGCTATGAAACATTGATTGCAGCAGAGCCCACTGAATTTCAATGGCCTGAATTAGAGGAAGAGAGTGCAGCAGCACTCTGTTATACATCAGGAACAACAGGCAATCCCAAAGGGGTGCTTTATTCCCATCGCTCTCTGATGCTGCATACCTACGGCGTATTGATGCCAGATGTCTTTGCGATTAGAAGGGACGAAGCCATATTGCCTGTCGTCCCCATGTTTCACGTAAACGCCTGGTCAATACCCTATGCGGCACCGGCTGTTGGAGCAAAACTCGTGTTACCTGGCCCCAAAATGGGGTGTGGCGAAACGCTCACTCAATTAATTCAAAAGGAAGCCGTTACTATCGCTGCCGGCGTTCCAACCGTTTGGCTCGCCCTACTCAAGTACCTGCGGGAAAGTGAAGAGACCCTACCCAGCTTGAATCGAGTAGTCGTGGGTGGATCGGCTTGCCCCTGGAGTATTATGGAGGAATTTGAGCAAAAGCATGGGGTATATACCCATCACGCCTGGGGCATGACTGAGATGAGTCCACTGGGAACCTACAATGCCCACATACCTGAGAACCTCTCTAAAGACGAAGCAAAGGCCCTCAGGCTCAAGCAGGGCCGAGCGGGCTTTGGGGTCGAGATGCGTATTGTAGACCCCGAGGGAAATACCTTGGCACAAGACGGGCTGGCTTTTGGAGCCCTTCAAGTGCGTGGTCCCTGGGTCTGTGAGCGCTACTACCAATCCAAAGAGTCAGCACTTACCGAAGACGGCTGGTTTGATACAGGTGACGTTGCCACGATCGATGCTGACGGCTACCTGACAATCACTGATCGCACTAAGGATGTTATCAAGTCCGGCGGCGAGTGGATTTCCTCTATTGAGCTGGAGAATTTTGCTATGACACAGGCGGGAGTAGCCGAAGCCGCTGTTATTGGGGTTGCCCATGAAAAGTGGGCTGAGCGGCCTCTCCTGATCATTGTTCCCGCTGAAGGCAAAACACTAAAAACTGAGGAGATTCTGGCATCCTTTAAAGGGCATTTTGCCAACTGGTGGATTCCCGATGACTGTGTCATTGCCAAGGAAATCCCCCATACGGCTACAGGCAAAGTCAGCAAAAAAGACCTTCGGGAGATCTATGCCGACTATCTATGGTCTCACGAAGCCACTGTGTGAAGGGGATTAAGACGCTTTTGGCAGGCATCATCGCGGCATAGCAAAGCGTTGCACTGTAATAACGCAATTTTACCTGCCTCAAGTCTTGATTAAATTTTGACGGCGCTGAAATAGCGCCGTTTTAGAGTGCTTAACTTCCTGTTAATACCTAAACCAGCGGTTCCTCTGTAGGCGACAATCTTTGCTTGCTGACTATTAACCCTTATCGATTCATGGTTTCCGGGCTGACTGGATATCGGTTTATCTTCTATTGACTTACCTAGGCGCACTAGCCAACCAGAATTGTCTAGAATTATCTTGAGTAGAAGTATCTGACTGTGGATATCCTGGAATATCTCAGTCCATGTGAGAGGGAATAGGGAATTTACACTTCCTTGCGTTGGATGGCACTGGCTTACAATCTAGCCATTATCATACTCCTCACAGCAACGGCATTTACTCATTAACGAGGAAGTCACAATGAAGAAATTATTCAGTTTGGTAATCGCTGCAATAATTACCATTTCTGCAAATACCCTAGCTTGGGCAGATAATGACCATGCCGCACAACTTGCGGAGCGCTTAGAGGCAACTAAAGCCAAGCTTAACCTCTCTGATGAGCAGGTAGAAAAAGTAAAGCCAATCCTGGAATCAGCCAATGAACAACGCCGCCAAGTGCTTGCAAAATACGGCGTTAACATAGAAAGTCCCTCTGGCGCTATCCAAAAGATGAGCTTTCGTGAGAAGCGCCAGTTAGGCAAAGAAATGGCCGCTATCAGAAAATCTACGCTCAGTGAAATGTCCACCGTACTGACGGATCAACAATTAGCAGAGTTCAAAAAACTTCAAGAAGAAAATCGAGCAGCCTTCAAAGCCAAGCTTCAAGAGAGAAGAAATTAGAGTGTCCAGGGTTCATAATGCCTATCAGATAGACGAAGCCGCGCTGAATAGCTCTACGCTCGCTCTGCGAAAGCCTCGCCCCGGCGGGGCTCTCGTATTCAGTTATATCCCTGTCATATTTCTCTGCTAGAAAGTGCCCCACAATTCATCACGGGCCTTTATCACATGTTAAAAAATATTCTATCGGTATTGTTGATTGGCTTTTCTATAGCCGCAACACTAACCTGCGCGGATAACTTTGATCAGAGAAATAAACAAACTATTGTGGTAGCTCATAGAGGTGCCTCAGCCTACCTACCTGAACACACCCTCGAATCCAAAGCGCTGGCTTACGGTATGCGTCCAGACTATATCGAGCAAGATTTGGTACTCAGCAAAGATGATCACTTGATCGTAATGCACGATATTTATCTAGATAGCGTAACTAATGTCGCCGACGTTTTTCCCCAGCGCGCTCGCGATGATGGTCACTTTTACACTATCGATTTTACCCTGACCGAACTTAAACAGCTTCAGGTATCAGAGCCCTTCATAGATAGTGAGGATGGACTTCAAGCAAAATATCCCGAGAGATTTCCAATATGGAAATCTAGCTTTAAGCTGTCTACCTTTGAGGAAGAACTGGAATTAATTCAGGGGCTTAACCGATCTCTGGGCTACGATATTGGCATCTACCCGGAGATTAAAAAACCCTACTTCCATCACTGGGAAGGAAAAGATATTGCCTCTATAGCCCTGCAATCACTCAAGAAATACGGCTATACCGATCGCGATCACAAGGTTTTCTTCCAGTGCTTTGACGCAGAAGAGCTCCAGCGAATTAAATTTGAACTAATGCCCTCCATGGGGATGGATCTATCATTAGTTCAATTGATCGCCGCCACCGACTGGGGGGAAAAATTGGTCGAAGTGAATGGAGAAATTGAAAAGTACAATTATGACTGGATGCTGCAACAGGGGGGCTTGCGCAAAATCGCCACCTACGCAGATGGGATTGGCCCCTGGTATCCTATGTTAATGGAAGTAACGGATGGCCAACCAAGAGCTAACAGTGTTGTCCGCCGGGCACACCGCAGACAGCTAGAAGTTCACCCCTATACCTTCCGCGCGGATACAGGCAAGGTTCCCGAAGAATTTGAAAGCTTCGAGGACTTCCTGCATTTCGCTGTTTATCAGCTGCGCATTGACGGTCTCTTTACCGACCACCCCGACAGAGCCGTTAACTATCTTTCCCGGGGACATAGGGATCGTTAAACAATGAAATCAGAAAAAAGGCCGCATAGTGCGGCCTTTTTTTACTTAATCAAACTTGGAGAAGTCCGCTGGTCTCTTCTCCATAAAGGCCATAGCAGCCTCTTTAAACTCATCAGAGGCGAGGCGCTCCTTAAAGTAACGGCCTTCGTCTTGAATAAACTCTAACCCTTTCTCTTGAGTTGCTCTGCGCAAAAGCTGTTTAGTTAAACGGAGGGCAGCCGGAGCTTTCCTCGCTAACTCAGCTGCGGCTTCACGTGCGCGAACTATGGCCTGTTCTGGCGCCACTGCGGCATTACAGATACCAATCTCAACGGCTTCCTGAGCACTAAAACGCTTGCTCAACAATAACAGTTCAGAAGCTTTGGCATGGCCGGCGATCCTGGGCAACAAGTAGCTGGAGCCATACTCTGGACACAGCCCCAGGTCCACAAATGGCATCTGGAACATGGCGTCGTCTCCAGCAAAAGACAGGTCGCAATGCAACAGCATGGTTGTACCAATACCTACTGCGGGGCCATTAACGGCTGCAACTACCGGCTTAGGGAAGTGGTAGAGAGCACTCATAAACTGGAAAACCGGAGACTCCTCCCCATCGGCAGAGCCGCCCAGGAAATCTGTCAGGTCGTTACCACTGGTGAATATGCCCTCAGCACCGGTAATAATCGCGACGCGAACATCCGGGTTTGTAGCTGCGCTATTCAATAACCCTGCCATCGCGGTATACATGGCCATAGTCAGGGCATTTTTGCGCCCGGGTCGATTAATCGTAATCTCGAGGATGCGGTCCTTAAGCTGAGCCTGAATTTCAGCGCATTCGCTTTGCATATTGTTCTCCGGGGTAAGAAGTAGATTGGGCTACTCTCAGTAGCCTAATTATGGAACCCCAACGGAAGCCACTTTTAATCCGCTGTAGGCCATCTATTTAGGAGATTCATATTAACCGCTACTCCCAGAGGTTCGAGTTCCTAATCAACCACTTTCGTTGACGGGATTAACCCGGTCACCAGTGACCGGGCCCTCTAGATAACCAGCAACAGTAATCAAACTTTATTGGCTGAGTCCCGGCGCAGAGGTTGGCACATGCAATGAACGCCACCGCCCCCCGGAGTGATCATAGAAATATCTGGGTCTATAACTTCCAGGCCATGTGCGCGGCACTTCTCCGCCAGTCCGGTATTGGCCTTAGGTAGCATCACTCGATCATTCCCCAGGGCAACGACATTCACTCCAAGCTCCAATACCTGCGGGAAGGGAATATCGATAATCTCTATATTTCGGCTTTTAAACCACTGCACCAGCTCCGGCTCAACAGCATCAACACAAATTGCTGCCAGCTTTTCCGCAAGCATGGCTACCATCACATCAATATGCAGGAAGAACGGATCGAACTGGTAGCCTTTAACTTCCCAGCCCTCTTTTTCCACCCAACTTTTCATCTGCTCAAATCCCTGCGGGCTGGTGCGTTCGCCAGAGTAGCCACACAGAATAACGCCGGGCTCTAACACCATAAAATCACCGCCCTCCAGAGAGCCTGCGGTAATAATGTCGTAAATAGGGATATCCAGCTCTGCATACTTCTTCACTATGGGCGCCCACTCACCACGGCGCCAAGGGCTGAACATCTGTGTCACGATAGGCCCCCAAGGAGTCATTACTGAGGAATCGCGACCGTAAATTTGGTAGGGCAATGTGCTGTCTGCTGGAATTAGGTGCGTATTCACTCCTGCGTGGCGGTAAGCATCGAGCATCTCTCCATGCTGTGCCACTGCCACCTTGTGATCAAACTTCATTCCGAGGCGCTCAGCGCGTCGCGCACTCGCATTACCAGTGCGCCAACTGAAGTTATCCACAGGCCCAATTAAAACATCCCGCAGTACACCGTATTCTGAATCCATCCCCCACTCACTCAGGGGTGCCGTACCGCCGTTATCCTGACGGTGCTTCAAAGTAAAATTACTCATTCGCCTAAATTCCAACTTGTTATCAACTATGCCAAAACAAAGACAGTGCAACGCCGACAGTTGACAGAAGCACTTGTTTTACCGCTACTTAAGCCTGCTCCGCACTGTTTAGCATTGCGTGAAGCAACACATTACAACCCGCCTCAAGATGATCCGGCTCCGCCGATTCTGCTTCATTGTGCGACAGCCCTCCTTCACAGGGCACAAAGATCATAGAGACAGGGGCAACTCGGGAAACATATACGGAATCGTGCCCAGCACCTGAGACCATCTTGCGATTGCTATATCCCAAGGTCTGCACAGCACTGCTAACCGAATCAATGCAATGCTTATCAAAGGCGACGGGAGGTGAGTACCACTCTTCCCGAATATCGACTCTGGTACCTGTTTCTTCTTGTACTTTTTCAGCCGCCCTATACAAGGCTTTATGCAGATGGTTTAACCCTTCAGGTAACGGGTGACGGAGGTCCAGTGCCAGCACAACCTCTTCAGGAACTGTATTTCGGCTGCCCGGCGCCGCCCTTAAATCTCCACAGGTCATACGCGCATCTTCTGAATACTCCCGGACTTCACGATACATGCGCTCGCACAGAATGGACATTGCCTGGACCGGATCGCGGCGGTCCTCCATCGGAGTTGGACCCGCATGGCAAGGCGTTCCGCAAAAAGTTACGTCATACCAACGAATACCCTGTACACCGGTGACAACACCAATTACCTGATCCTGTTTTTCGAGGATCGGGCCCTGCTCGATATGCGCTTCAAATGAAGCCTTAATAGCCCTCGGCTGAGCGGGCTCAGTACCGAGATAGCCGATCCGCTCCAACTCTTCACCGATAGTGATACCCGATTTATCCGCGCGGCTGTGCCCATACTCCAAGCTAAATTCACCAGCCCAAACTCCGGAGCCCACCATTGCAGGGGAAAAGCGCGCACCCTCCTCATTAGTCCATACAACCACCTCTAATGGGGCCTTGGTCCTGATACCTTGATCCTCTAGAGTGCGCAGAACTTCCAGGCCGGCAAGTACGCCATATACACCGTCAAATTTGCCACCCGTGGGCTGGGTATCCAAATGAGAACCAGTCACTACCGCAGGCAAGCTGTTATCTGCTCCCGGTCGGCGGGCAAAAATGTTGCCCATCTGGTCCACTCTGACCTCACAGCCTATATCTCGGCACCAGCGCACGAAAAGGTCGCGCCCTTCACGGTCTTCATCTGTCAGGGCTTGTCGATTACATCCACCCGCTGGGGTCGCACCTATCTCAGCAATTTCCATCAGGCTATCCCAAAGGCGAGAGCCATTGACACGTAGGTTTTGCGCTGGGTTTTCCATTCAAAGAGCTCCGGGCTTTATAATGGGTCCAATATAAATCACTTTGCCGTAATTTTTGTTTTGATCCACACCGGCTAAAGAGAGCATTATTTTGTAACTGGTCAAAACACACTCAGGAAGCAGCTGACTATGACAATAACTTATAGCTCTTACCTAAAAGTAGACGAGCTTTTGCAGTGCCAGAAACCCCTTTCCGATGGTCCCGAGCACGACGAACTACTTTTCATTACTATTCATCAAAGCTACGAGCTCTGGTTCAAGCAAATGTTGCATGAACTGGATTTCCTAGTGCGACTGTTCAACGCAGGGGAACGCAATCGCGCATTGCATACACTTAAACGTGTCGACACGATTTATCGTACTTTGATTCAACAGGTCGATATCCTGGAAACCCTAACTCCCCTGGAGTTTATGTCTTTCCGCGATCGACTATCCACAGCTAGTGGTTTTCAGTCGTACCAGTTTCGCGAGTTGGAATTTCTTTACGGAGCCAAGGACCCGAAAAAACTGGAAAACTATACCCCTGGCTCAGAGCACTACCAGCGCTTGATGAAGCGCCTTGAGGCGCCGACCCTTTGGGATGCTTTCCTAAACTTTTTGGTTCACGAGGGGCATAAGGTACCCGCTAATGAGCTTGAAAGGGATTTTAGCCAAGTTGCGGAGCCTTCTTCAGCCGTCCAGAAAATACTGATCGATATCTATCGCAATGATCCACTGGTAAGTGAAATCTGTGAGGCTTTGGTGGACATCGATACTTCGTTACAACAGTGGCGTTACCGACATGTGAAAATGGTCGAGCGAACAATTGGCAGGAAAATGGGGACTGGTGGCTCGAGCGGGGTAGGTTATTTACAGGGAACCCTATTTAGACCGGTTTTCCCCGACCTCTGGGCAATTCGTTCAGAATTCTGATATCGGATTTCATTTGAGGGGGTACTTGAGTACCCCCCCAATTTGTGACCAGTTCAAAACCATAATTCACAAATGAAAAAAGCCAGCAATATGCTGGCTTTTTAAGCGCGGGTAACTCACCGGGAACTTAGTCGCCCTCGTAAGGTACCAGGGAGACCTGAATACCCAGGCTCACTTCCTTCGCGGCATCCGCAATCTGTACGTAAGTATCCGCACTAGACTTGTTGTGTGCACGCACAATCACCATTGCCTGCGGGTTCTCCGCATACATCTGGGCGATACGGGCCCGTACAGCACGGCTGTCAATACGGCTGCCATCCGCCATGGTGATTTCATCATTTGCGCTAACCATCAACAGAATATTCTGTTTGGTAGGATCTGGCTCAGCATTGCTGGTCTCATTCGGATCAGGCACATTCACATCCAGCGCCTTCTCTTTAACAAATGAAGCAGTCACGATAAAGAAGATCAACATGATAAACACAACGTCCAACATGGGCGTCAGGTCGATATCTGCCTTTTCTTCTTCTACGGCCTTTCCGCGTCGTCTACTCATAAAACACCGTGCAATTTTCAAATATCAGGGGTGCCGGATTGACCGGTCTAATCTGGTGGGCAAGATTGCCGCGATTTCGCAAGCATTGCAAGTGCGAGCGATAACAGAGATAAATAAACTTTAAAAATCAATAAGTTACAGAATCGAGCCGACAGAAAAGATCAAATTTTAAGCAAAAATTCCGACTAACGTCCTGCTAGATAGCTGTGATAGTCAGGCACCTCATGCTCGAAGGATTGGTCCATCAATGGTGACTGTACCACCATATCTGCACTGCTCTGGTTGCAAGCCACTGGGATATTCCACGCTGCAGCAATACGCAGTAGTGCCTTGACGTCTGGGTCATGGGGCATAGGCTCAAAGGGGTCCCAGAAGAATATCAGTAAGTCCACCTGCCCCTCGCTAATCCTCGCTCCGAGCTGCTGATCACCTCCCAGAGGGCCACTTAAGAGCTTTTCGACACTTAAACCCGTCGCATCTTCAATTTTTCCACCAGTAGTCCCCGTAGCCAATAACTGGTGTCGTTTGAGCAGATTGTGATGTCTGAGACACCACTGAATCATGGCATTTTTACGGTTGTCATGGGCTACCAGAGCCACTCGCTTTGTCGCCGGCAGTGCTTTAGCAATAAATTCCATTTGAACCTCAATATCAAGAGTCTCTTCTATAGTATCTCAAATAAGCACCGACAGATTTGATTTTCCCGTAGGTTTAGTCCCTGTTATCGCAACCCAAATCCTTTATAAGGACTTCCCAAATTACTACAAAACGATTCATTAGATTCGAAGAAGTAATGTGGATTAATTCAAAGACCTCTTTATTCATTGTTATCTAGAGTAAGATCCCCCTGAACACAGCCCCCCTCGCTATAATGCAACAGCAAGAAACCGGACCTTTATAAGGAGTAAGTATGAGCGTAGGAGCCTGGGAGCCACAGGTAAGTGGCCCACAAAATGAAACCAGTGAAGAATTCAACCGGGAGCAGTTGCTCAGACTTATCGAAATTGCAGAGTCAGATAAACCTTTTACAGAATCAGTAGGAGCGTTTGAAAAAGTACCCTCCACACTTATTCGCCTTCCCTTCCAACACTGGATTGAAGAGAGCGAACATTGGAACAGTGCCCAGCTATGGCAACTGATCCGCTTCTTTACCTTGGCAGAGATGAATCTGCCCGGCTGGGACGCCGGCGCTGAGTCTGCAGTAATTCCCCTCGCCAAAGTACTCAAGCAACGTTCGACGCCATTAACAAAAGAACAACTGTTATGGATTCGCCAGAATTCCAACAATCGTTATTTGCCCTACGGGCCACTATAAAGCTTCGCGATTGACTCCATATCACCCCAGTGACAGAGATATTCTGTTACTGGGTCAGTCCCCTCTCCCTCTCCCATTGCAAAACTCATAAGGTTGCCTTTGGTAAGAGCAGCCACTCCAAAGCAGAAGCATTGCCCATAAAAATATCATTAAGATTGTTGATCAACGTACGGATAATCAGGACTGCATTCAAATAGCTTCTGGTATTACTTGCCTCTGAATAACTTCCCTCTACTCCTTTTATGACTAGCAGGGATGTCACGTGATAGCAAAACAAATGACTGGAGACCAAGCGCTCGCTTTCTCGGTAATTAAAAAGACCTCGACTGAAGAGCACAAACTAATACAGTTCCGTCCCATTATATACATGGTTATAACTAGATTTATCACTGGTTTACTTTCCGCCATGAAAAAGTAAACCTCGCAGCAGTAATGGCAGATCCCGGCAGCCAAGACCCCAAATACCCCAACCGGTTGGTACTTATATACGGGGCACTAGATCCCGTACATGAGTGTGAGTTCTCCCCCAGTTTTTAATTCCTTACTAAATACCAGGGTACGGCAATAGGACTCAAGCTGTCTCTGACATCTTGACACTTGCCAACTTTCCGCAATTTGAATATCACACTTCAATACGCAAGGTTACACAACCAGCTATGGAAGTTGCCCGCTAATTGACGCAGGCAAAAGCTCGCAGTTAAGTTTTGTTAATCCGGCTCTCTGTTAATTGATGAACAGAAACTATCTGCCACCATCAAAATCCAACTATAAAAGCCAAAACAACTAAACCAACAGGTTCATAAAGCTTACAAAATTACTCAACTATTTAACGCCACTGATACTGACTTGATACAAAGAATATTGAAGTTAAAGAATCACCAGTAATGAGTGCTTTCAAGTTCCCAAAAAGATCAAAAACACAGTTCAAACGGCCCCCAATTGAAAAATATGTAAAAAAAAGCCATTTTTTTTACATTAAATAGAAAAAAACCATCTAAAGGACTTGCAATTAGGTATACAAATAAGCTGCAATTAGCGCCGCTAGCTTGGGGGGACTCACTATCAATTGTTTTCTGCCGAAAACATGCATCTTGGACGGTGCCTAATTCCGTTAAAGATGGCTGAGAATAATTGATAGGAATGCCCCCACTTACTAAAACAATTCATTTTGCAGGGATATTTAAATGGCTACTAAAAAAGCTGCTCAAGTCGCTACCAGCGACGTCGCAAAAATGGAAGCGGAGCTACGCTCCCTTACCGCTAAACTGGAAACTGCCCGCCTTAAGCAGGAAAAAGACCTGACTGTCAAAGCCGAGAAATTGGCAAACAGTGCCAAGAAGGCTGCCGCAAAAGCAAAAACTACTCAAGATAAAGTAGCGACTGTTAGAGCTAAGAAAAAGACTGCTGCTCAACAGCAACAGCTGAAAAAAGCACGTGAAGCCGCCGCTGCAGCTAAAACTGCTGCAACTGAAGCCAAAACTGCCGCAACTGAAGCCAAAGATGCACTGGCTGAAATCAAAGCCGCCAACAAGCTGGCTTCTCAGGTAGCTAAGATCGTCGCTAAAGAAGAAGCTGCTGTAGCTAAGAAACTGGCTGCTGCTGAAAAGAAAAAAGCCGCTGCCGAAGCGAAGAAAACTGCTGCTGCCGCTAAAAAAGCCGCTGCTGCTGACAAGAAGAAAGCCACCGCAGCTAAGAAAAAGCCCGGCCGCCCAGCTAAAACTGAAGAAGCCAAGAAGAAGCCTGGTCGTCCCGCTAAGACCGAAGAAGCTAAGAAAAAGCCTGGCCGTCCCAAAAAAGACGCCACTGAAGCCAAAAAGAAGCCCGGCCGCCCCAAAAAAGCAGAGACCGCAGCCGCCGCAGCAACTGATGCTGCTCCTGTAAAACGCGGTCGTGGCCGCCCACCTAAGGCAGAATCCGCACAAAAGAAGCCCGGTCGCCCAGCAAAAGCGGAAGCCGCTAAGAAAAAGCCAGGGCGCCCCAAAAAAGCAGAAGCCACAGCCGCAGCAGCAACTGAAGCTGCTCCTGTAAAGCGCGGTCGCGGTCGTCCGCCCAAGGCTAAGTAAGCCAGCGCTTAAGTAAAACTGATTTATTCAGTTAGTTTAAACCCTGGCCTCGCCAGGGTTTAAACCGACCTTACTGCATCCGCAAGCCCTTCACCTGATGGTCCTCCCCCAACTCAATAACACAATCTGCCCAACCCGGCATATCCTCTAGCAAGCTCCGCGTCACTCTTTCGTAGTGTTGTACAAACTGAACAATTTGTTGATCTGTCATCCCCATTCCGGAGCGAACCCTGAGTTTATGTTCCTGTAACTTACGCCACTCAACGATACATTCCATACTCGGCGCTTTGAGCATCACCCATACATCGATAAGCGAAAAAAGATCTCGATAAGAATCTTCCAACTGTTGATTAACAAAATTTCGCCATTCGCCAGTACTATCTTCCCCGCACTCCAGTTCATTGAGCGATCCTTCATACCCTTCTGAAGGCTTGGCTCCTAGGCACCATCCTTCGAAGATAACAACATCAACTTGCCCCCTGAATACGGGCCACAAGTGCTTAGGGATCCGATCATCACGTCCTTTATCAAACCTAGGTAATGCGATAGCGGAATCACTACTGGATGCACACAGGGCCTTGAGCGTGCTGATCCCCAAGCTAATATCATGGGTTCCCGGCACACCGCGAGTTTCGAGTAAAGGGTGTACCTGTGTAGCCAGCTTGCGGCGCTGTTCCAGAGTTAAATAGATATCATCCAGAGACAAAACACAGCAGCGATAGCCCATCGCCTGGTAAATACATTGCCACACATCCGCCAGGGTCGACTTGCCGGTACCCTGCCCCCCACTAACCCCAATTATTAATGGATTACTGCGCTTATGGCGAGTCAGTACCCAAACTCCGAGGGGAAGAAAAATTTGTTCGAGCACCAGGAGGAAATCGCATGGTAATTGATGCTCACGCAACAGCTCCTTAAAAGGTCCCGATAAACTCTCCTTAAGCTGTCCACTACGCTCTAAAACTTCATTCGGCCATTTAGCCTTATTCATAAATTCCCCGCTATAAAAACGGGGGCCTAAGCCCCCGAACTTTGTGATCACTAATTATGATTACAGTACTTATATAGCCGTCACTAACTTGCTACCGACTCAATAACCCCCTCTGGATTACCCCTCTTCTTGGAGCGGCCCGGTAGTACTAACATAATGGGTGTAACCAATAACGTCAGCAAAGTGGAAAAGGTAAGCCCGTAAACAATTGCACTGGCTAGCTTCACCCAAAAAGAGGCTATCACTCCATCGACAACAATATTGCGCCCGACCATATCCACACTGACGCCTAGCGCCAGGGGCAACAACCCGAGGATAGTTGTTGCCGTTGTCAAAAAGACCGGTCTCAGCCTCTGTGTCGATGCCTTTACTGCTGCTTCCGTTGGTGTGAGGCTCGGCTCATTCTTACGCACGAAATTATAGGTATCTATCAGTACAATATTATTGTTCACCACGATTCCAGCCAGCGCCACAATACCCACTCCAGTCATAATCACACTGAAGGTGCTTTGTGTTATTAGCAGACCAAACATCACCCCCAAAGTGGACATAATCACAGATGAAAGTACTAATAAAGACTGATAGAAGCTGTTGAACTGTGTTACTAACAGGATAAACATTAAAAACAGAGCCAGGAGAAAGGCTATGCCGAGGAATTGAAAAGACTCATTCTGCTCCTCATCCGCCCCACGGAATAGCAGCTCAACCCGATTATCCACCGGATTACTCTGCAACCACTTCCTTATTTCCTTCACTTTGTCATCCGGCAGAACCCCCTCTTGCGCATCAGCCTTGATTTGCATGCGAGTAATTCCGTCGATTCGCTCAATCTTATCGACCTTGGGCATGGCTTCTGTGTGCACAAAACTGCTAATCGGAACGGTACCTTGCACGGTATTAACTTTTAGCTGATCGAGCGCGGCTATGCCTCTGGCACTTCTGGGGTACCTGATACGTATATCTACTTCTTCATCCGTATCATCGGGTCGATATTCTGCAACTCGAACGCCATTGGTAACCAACTGCACCGCCCTGCCAACTTCAGTTAGATCGGCACCATATAGGGCAGCCTTGGCTCGATCGACTTTCACTTCCCACTCGATGCCAGGTAGTGGCGCGGTGTTTACAATATCTCGCAACCCGCCAATTTCCTCCATTGCACGGTGTAGTCGCCAGGTTTCCAGCAGTAGCTGCTCATAGTTCTGACTGCGCAACTCCAGAACAATATCCTTGCCTACCGGCGGTCCTCCCTCCATTACATTTGCGGTTACTTTAATTCCGGCAAAATCTGAGGTGCGGGAACGGATATCGGCAAAAATGTCGCGGCTCCGTCGCTCGCGTTCCTCTGCGGGATAAAGCTCCACTAACATATTGGCAATTTGATCTGGGGAACGATCAGAATTTCCAGAAATTCCGCCAGAACCAATAGTAGTGTGAGCTATTCGGACCTCAGGCACACTAAGCACGGCTCTTTCCACTTGCACCACCAGGGCTTTTTTCTCCTCCATGGACAAATTGCCCTGGGCCCTAATTTCTACATTGCCGTATTGCTCTTCTGTATCCGTGAAAAATTCAACACCCGCACCAAAATTGACAAAGCCAATAAAGATGGCAACCAGAATGGCAATAGTGGTTAAGAACCCACCCAATGGGCGCTGCAGAACCTTCTCAAGAATACGCGCATACCAGCCGGTAATTCCAGGCAGGGCTCGAGGTAAGCCATCCTCTAACTGGCTCAGGTAGTTACGAGTAGAGGCATCCATTGCGCTTTTGCCAAACAGTGAACCCAGCACAGGAGCAAAAAACAGGGCGTACAAGAGTGACCCCGCCAATACTGCAAATACTGTAACGGGCAGGTAACGCATGAAGTCTCCCACCACTCCAGGCCACAGCATAATCGGCAAAAATGCTGCAAGGGTAGTCGCCGTTGAGGCAACTACCGGCCAGAACATCCGACTGACTGATGCAATATATGACTCCCTTGCTGACAAGCCTTCAGCCATTTTCCGATCGGCAAACTCGGTAATCACAATGGAACCATCAATTAACATACCGAGGGCCAGCAACATTCCGAACATCACCATAAAGTTAAACGAATAACCCAGATACCAGGTGATGATGGAACCAAACAGCAAAGAGAAGGGCACTCCCAGTCCCACCAGAATTCCCGAGCGAAAGCCGAGCGCGGCAACGACAATAATCATTACCAGTAGCATCGCGGTCAGGATGTTTCCCTGCATCTCACTGACCATATCCCGTGCGAAATCAGATTGGTCAAAAACAAACTCAACCGTAATTCCCTGTGGCAAAACACCAAATTCAGCCTGAACAACTTCCCGGACTCGATCCGCAACATCGACAGAGCTGGCATCGTTGCGCTTTTCAACATTAATAGCGAGCCCCGGGCGACCATTGATACTGGTGTAGCTCACTGCATCCTTGAAGGTTCTGCGAATATCTGTAACAGCACCCAAGGTCACAACTCCATCGCGTGACTTCTTGAGCGGAATTTCATAAACATCCTGGGCGGTCTCAATCAACCCAGGGACTTTCACTGAAAAACGGCCCCGATTGGTTTCCAACTCCCCTGCAGGGATTAACAGATTGTTCCCCAATACCGCGTTGATTAACTCTGCACTGGTGATTTGATAGTGCTCCAGTCGCACCGGATCAATCACTGCCTCAACGACCTCCTCCCTATTACCGTGGAGATCTGCACCTAGCACCTCAGGGATACTCTCTATCTTCCGCTTAAGCAATTCAGCCGAGCGCAGTAAAACCCGTTCATTCACTTGCTCGCCGGATAGGGTAACGACGATGGTGGGGAAAGGTTGAGCGGATACTTCCTCCACAGTGGGCTCATCGGCATCCCGGGGCAGCTCAGCCCTGGCCCGCTCTACAGCATTGCGAATATCATCGACGGCATCATCTACACCAATGGCAGAGTCAAATTCAATCACGATATATGCAAGGGATTCCCGGGCGACAGCAATCACCTCGACAACCCCTTCTACCGCACGAATTTCCTTCTCCAGAGGGCGGACCAACAGGCGTACACCATCCTCTGGGGAAATTCCCTCGTGAGTGACCTGTACAATTACAAATGGAGGGTTCACCTCAGGACTTGATTCAATTGTCATCGCTGCGCGAGCAACTATGCCAATTAAAACAATCAGCAGCATCAGGCATATTGTGCTGCGATTTCTCTGAATAGCGCTTTCCAACAGCTTCATCGCGAATCCCCCTCGGGAATCACTGAAGTTTCGGATACCGGAGTCACCTCAGCGGAATCTACTGGGGAAGCTTCCTTCGCTTGGTTCTCCCGGGAAAACTCTTCCCCAGTTTTCAGTATTTCCGCACGAACCAAATCTCCCGTAGTAACATATTCTTGTCCCACAGTAATCAGAGTGACTGTGTCAGGCAGTCCAGAAACCCAGACGCCGCCATCACCATCCCCAACCAATGAAACATTGATAAATTGCACTCGGTTTTTATCATTGAGAGTCCGCACCCCCAATTCACCGCTATCATCCAGCGTGAGTAGAGATGCATTAATATGGTGGGCCGTAATTTCACCGGTCGGGAGGACCAGCTGACCACTCAAGCCTCCGGGAAGTTGATTACCTGGATTATCTACTGCTACCTCCACTCGGTAAGCCCGAGTAATTTCCTGCGCCTGTTGACTGATATAACGAAGGTATCCGTCTACTAACAGTCCTCTTTGTAATTGGGCTCTCGCCGGCCCGCCCTCAACAAGGCTCCCCACTTGATCCTCTGAAACTTCGCCAACAATTAGGATGGGATCCAAGTCAAGAATGGTCGCGCATTCCTCTCCCCGGCGAATAAAATCTCCCAGCTCCACCGCTCGGCTATTCACTACTCCAGCAAATGGTGCACGAATTTGCAGTTTCTCTACCGTCACTTTGGCACGTGTGTACTCCGCCTTGGTTCGGGCAAGCTCAACTTGCTGCTGGGCCATTGCGGTATCCGACTGCAGTCCTTTTTTCTTAAGTTTCTCGGCACCGGCAAAGTCTATTTCTGCTTTGCGTTTTGCCGCTTCAGCTAATGCCAGTTGCTCAATACGATCTTCAGCCTCGATTTCGCAAATGACATCCCCTTGTCTAACTGTCTGCCCTTCCGCTACTGGAAGTGCAGCAATAATGCCATCCAGTTCAGCGCGCAGACGTACATGCCGGTTAGCCTCAGTGCGCCCATTCACTAGTATCTGAGTGGCGTATGGGCTGGACTCAATGATTTGGGCTTGAATTCGCAATTCAGGCTCTAGCTTCTTGGCAGTTACCTCTTTAGATTCTGACTGCTCATCCTCTGCATCGGAGAATAACTGCCCACTCAGCAGCCATAAAATAGCGATCACCGAAACAATAATTGCCATTCGGTAATTGCGCCTTGACCAGATTGATGCCAATACATTCATAACTTACTAAACCTGTTGGGCAATGATGCGCCATCGCAAAAGGGGTCTTAAATCCAATCGAAGGGATCTGCGATAACAACTGAAGCGAAGCGATTTTTACACAATCACAGCGACTTATAAAAAGCTCCGCTGTGTCCTACTCGAATTCTGTCAATAAATACGTAGTTAATGTCGGGCAAATGAAATATACGAGTGATCTACAAATTTAGACTGGAATCAGCAGATAGTCCCCCCTTAAGAAAGGTGTACACATGTGCCAATAAAAATAAGTACAAAGAGGAGGGAGAGCAGTCAGGAGCGAGGAAATAATTCTCTCGCCCTTGGTTTGAACGGGAGATCTCTACGACAGCATAGATTCCAGAAATCCAAGCATGTCGGATTCATCATCAACCAGCTCACCAGAACCAAACTCCGCATTCCAGTCGAGCAGAATTTGAGCCAAAGCTTTCGCCTGTTCCGCTAAGGCAATTAACTCTTCCCGGCTATTTTTTGGTCCCGTATAAAGTTTCAGCTTTCTATGGCTATTCGCCAACTGATGCCCGGGATACTTGGACCTATAGACCTCCAGTTTCCAACGCAATGAATGCACCATATTGCGGTAGAAAACCAGTTTTGCTGGCAACTGTAAAAGTGATAAGTCTTCCAGGTCACCAAACAGCGTACAATCAACGCCTAGAACCTGAGTATCCTGGCTATTATTCGCGGCAAATACATCGGCACTGCGGGGCTCCGCCAATAGCATCGACAAATCACCAAATAACTCTCCTGGACGTATTACCGCCAAAGGACGTTCATTTCCCGGAGCCTCCTCAGCTGTGGGACTATTCACCTTCACATGTAACTCACCGCGTAACAAGAAGTAGACCCATTGATCCACATCCCCTGCACGCAGCAACTGTTCACCCGACTGAAGGCTGACCAACCGGGAGCGCTTTAGCAATACATCGTATTGCCACTCACTCGAGGCACGAATATCCCGAAATAGATGGATGACATTGAGAAGACGATCCACAGCATCCCGTGGATACTCGCTAAGAGGTTTAATTTCCATGCACAATTCAAATTTAGTGAAAACTATTCCATTTTCCTGAAAAGAGTGGCCTAAGCCACTCTGCAAAGTGCCATTCTAAACGATATCGACCTAGCACACCTGTTTCTAAGTGTGACAATCGTTTCCTTACCAACACTTTATCTTGGGCGAATGAGGACAGTCTGACCTTATCAGGCTTGAACTCCGTTCCAGTTACAGTAGAGTTAGGTGTAGTGAGTAGTACATTGTACTCCCACAAGCTTTGGGCGCGCACTTTTTAATCTGACTTGTGTGCATTGGGGTTGGGGCCCCTGAATTCTTACTTAGCGGAACATTTTGCTCCTGCTACTGAGACACCGTAGAACAATGAAATCGATAAAAATTGTCCTCTCTTTTTGGGTGTTTACATTTGCTTTCACTGCGAAAGCGGCACCACTCCTGAACGGTATTGCACTAGAAAAGCAATTTAACAAAGACATTTATATCGCTGCGATCTACTCGGAAAACTTGACCCGGGATTCCAGTACACTGCTCGATAACAACATTCCCCGGCGGTTGGAAGTTCGTATTATCACCAATAGCCTTCCCGCACGCCGATTCCGCAATCAATGGATGGAAGCCATTGCGATTAACAACCGCGGAGATACGCTCAGCAGTCAGGCAGAAAACATGGTGACCTTTGCCAACATGTTTAAGGGGCGCTTTGTTAACGGCGATCAATTGAGTGCGGAGTTTGCGGCAGATACAGGCTCGACAACCATATCCCTCAACAGCATCCGGTTAGGTGAGATTGCCGACCCTAATTTTTTCAATACCCTGCTGCGAGCCTGGATTGGCTCAGTTCCCCCTTCCAGCGACTTCAAAGACGGATTACTCTCCGCCGGCCAGGTATCAGGCAACTTGATTACCACATTCGAATCTCTGACACCAACTAGTGAACGAATTGCAGACCTGCAACTGAAGCAAATAAACCAGGAAGAGGCTGTCGCTGCGGAGGAGGCACCTACGGAAAAACCATTTCCTACACCCGCCATTGAGATTGCCGACCTACCTCCACTCACCCTAGCCCTGGCAGAAACGGCTCCTGCTGCAGCAATTTCCCCAGACGCAGGTGTAATTCAAGAGGGCTCTGAGGTAGCTTCACAATCAGAGGAATCGGCATCAGCGCTGGCCGAAGAAGAGATTGAATTGATTACGGTCCCTCCTGAGGATGGGCCAATACTGGCCGCAGGTGCAGCCGACATGTTAGAGGAAGAAGAGGAAGCCCCCCTGACGGCGGATATGATCCTTGCACGCCAGATTTACCATTCCAGTTTACTTCGTCACACCTACCGCTATATTCGCTACCCTAAGCGGGCACAGGGGCGTGGACAAGAAGGCAGTGTCCGTCTAAATGTGACCATTAACTCCCAAGGGGAAGTATTAGAGATTCAGCCAATCCAAGAGTCCCGCTTCTCGAGCCTTAACCGTGAAGCCCAAGCAGCCGTTCACAGAGCTGACCCCTACCCGGGGGTTCCTTCGCAACTGAGTACGGATACTTATAATTTTTCTATTCCTATCACCTTCCGTCTCCCCGATTGAGCAAAAAGATTAAAAACTAGCGTTTTAGAGCCCCGCATTGCGGGGCTTTTTACTAGGCTCAATCCAACGCACCTCTTCCCCAGCTAAACGCAGCCCTCTTGCCCCAGCTCACCCCCTGCTTTTAGTATGCTCGGCGGATATTCAGCCAAAAGAGCAAAAATGAAAAAGTTACTATTACCACTCGCTATTGCCGGTACCCTGGCGGGAGCCCAGTTCCCTCTGTTTGCTGTCGCTCACGACCACTCCACCGGTAGTAAAGCTATCGCTGAGCAGGTTCAGCTTTCCTCGGGTATCGACCTGGGCGCTATGGATACCAGTGTACGGCCTCAAGACGACTTCTTTGCTTATGTAAACGGCACTTGGCTGAAGAATACTGAAATCCCTGCGGACAAGTCCCGCTGGGGTGGTTTCTCTATTCTGAGAGATCAAAGTACCAAGCAAGTCAAAGCTCTGATTATGGAAGCCAGCCAAGGAGCCAAGAGCGCCGATGCCAAGCAAATCGGAGATCTCTACAACAGCTTTATGGATAAAAAGCTGATCGAGAAAAAAGGGCTCTCAGCTGTTTCCGGCGAACTCGCCAAAGTCGATGCAATTAAGAACCGCAAGAATCTTACCGATTTCTTCGCCTATGCGGATACCGTCGGCTACGATGTACCATTTGGCGGAAGCATCTGGCAGGACCTGAAGCAAGTAGAAAACTACATGACTTTCCTGTGGCAAGCAGGCCTTGGACTCCCTGATCGCGACTACTACTTCGAGGACACTGAGAAGAGTAAGAAACTCCGCGAAGCCTATGTAACCTACCTCGCTGATCTTCAAGGCCTCGCAGGACTTAAAGAGGCTGACGACTTTGCCAACAAGATCTTCAAACTTGAGGAGAGTTTGGCAAAACACCATCGCAGCCGCGTTGATAACCGGGACCCGGAAAAGTACTACAACAAGAAAACGGTTGTTGAACTTAAAGAGCTAATGCCCGTTGTAGATTGGGACAGCTACCTGGCCAAAGCCCAATTGAAGAAGGCAGATAGTTTTATTGTCGGCCAGCCTGAATATCTGGAAGCGGCCAATGAGATTATTGCCAATACTGAGCTGGCCACCTGGAAGCGCTACCTGAAGGTCAAAGTGCTTAATGCAATGGCGCCCTACATGCATGACGAAATCGCACAACTGCGCTTCGACTTCTACGGCACCACTGTTCACGGTATCGAACAGATGGAACCCCGCTGGAAGCGTGGCGTGCAATTTGTCAATGGTTCTGTAGGCGAGCTGGTCGGTAAGCGCTACGTAGAAAAGCACTTCCCGCCCGAAGCCAAAGAGCGAATGGTTGTACTTGTGGACAATCTGAAGGCCGCCTACCGGGAATCCATCGAATCCCTCGAGTGGATGGGCGAAGATACCAAAAAGCAGGCTCTGTTTAAGCTAAGCAATTTTTCCACCAAAATCGGCTACCCAGACAAGTGGCGTGACTACAGTAACTTGACAGTTAAATCCGATGACCTGATTGGCAACGTTCTGGCAGCTAACTTGTTTGAGTCCTCTTACGATCGCAATAAGCTGGGCAAGCCGATTGATCGCGATGAGTGGGGCATGAGCCCACAGACTGTGAATGCTTACTACAACCCAGCCATGAATGAAATCGTATTCCCTGCAGCGATTCTGCAACCACCATTCTTTAATATGAATGCGGATGATGCAGTCAACTACGGCGGTATCGGCGGTGTAATCGGCCACGAGATTGGGCACGGGTTCGATGATAAAGGCAGTAAATTTGATGGACGCGGCTATCTCAACAACTGGTGGACCGACTCCGACCGCAACAATTTTGAGCAGCTGACCAGCAAGCTCGTATCCCAGTACAACGCCTACGAGCCGCTTGAGGGTGAACACATCAACGGCGAGCTGACCCTGGGCGAGAATATCGGCGATTTATCAGGCCTGGGAATTGCCTATAAAGCTTATAAAATGTCTCTAGATGGCGAAGAGGCACCTGTTATTGACGGCTTTACCGGCGACCAGAGGGTCTTTATGGGCTGGGCTCAGGTGTGGCGCAGCAAGATGCGCGATAAAGCCCTCAGTGGACGTTTGAAGGTAGATAGTCACTCTCCCGCTGAATATCGTGTGAAAGGCGTACTACCAAATATCGATGCCTTCTACGAAGCATTCGATATTAAGGAAGGCGACGGCATGTACCTGCCTGAAGAGGAACGGGTAACTGTCTGGTAAACCGGTACCCTCACCTGGCCGCCCACGCGGCCGGGTTTCCCCCCGACCAATTCTACCTCTCTTCCAACAACCCCTAATCTATCGTACCAATTTCCCCACTATCACGGGGGATACCTCCCGTCGGCAGTATGACTTACCATTAGCTCACTTAAATAAGAAGAGAGTTGCCAATGGCTAACCAGTCTCAGTTTCATCTTCTCACTAGCCGCCGCTTTTTACCGTTCTTCAGCACCCAGTTCCTGGGCGCCTTCAATGACAATGTTTATAAAAATGCCCTAATTGTCATGATCGCCTTTCGCCTGGTGGAAAGTGAAGCGAACGCACTAATTAACCTGGCTGCTGGTTTGTTTATTCTTCCCTTTTTCTTATTTTCTGCCTCCGCCGGTCAGATCGCAGACAAATACGACAAGGGGAGGTTAATACGCTGGATTAAGCTAGGAGAGATCGGAATCGGTGCACTGGGTGTTTTCGCCCTTTTTAGCGGAAGCAACGCACTCTGTTTAACTGTGCTCTTTCTCCTGGGCATACAGTCCGCCTTTTTTGGCCCTGTGAAGTACGCGATTATCCCTCAACACTTGAAGCGTTCCGAACTGATAGGGGGCAATGCTCTGGTGGAAATGGGGACATTTGTGGCCATTTTGACGGGAACGATTGTCGGTAGCCTACTCGCAGGCCTCACAGGTCATGGGCAACAGGGAATCCTCTACTTAGGCCTGGTAATTATGGGTGCAGCTACCCTGGGATATCTGGCCAGCCGCTCAATCCCCGCAGCGCCAGCCCCCACACCCAATCTCAAAATAAACCCTAACCCCATTACTCAAACCCATAAAATACTCCGTGCCAGCGCGAATACTCCCTCAATTTTCTACTCCATTATTGGAATATCTTGGTTTTGGTTAATGGGGGCGGCCTATCTGACACAAATTCCCAGTTTTACCAAGAATGTCCTAGGTGGCAGTGAATCAGTGGTTACATTACTGCTGTGCAGTTTTACCATTGGTATTGCGATTGGGTCCTTAATCTGCGAGCGCCTCTCCAGTGGATTTATTGAACTTGGCCTGGTGCCTGTTGGTGCTGCTGGACTCACCATAAGTGGTATCGCCCTGGGCATTGTCGGGGGAAACTTTGCAGAACTCCATGAGCCCAGCTTTACCGCATTTCTAAGTACCGATGGTGCATACTCTCTTCTCAGTTGTCTGGTACTACTGGGGATGTTTGGGGGTCTTTACATCGTTCCTCTGTACACCATGATCCAGGATCGATCCGACCCGGCAATTCGTGCACAAATTATCTCCGTAAACAATATTTTGAACGCCCTCTTTATGGTGGCTTCGGCACTACTTGGAATTCTGTTCCTCAATATGCTGGACGCGACCATACCGCAGTTCTTTCTTGTTATTGCACTTATGAATGCGGCTGTCGCCATTTTTGTGTTCGCCAAAGTGCCAGAATTTGCTATGCGCTTTTTGATCTGGGCCCTTTCCCACACCATGTACCGGGTAAAGCACCAAGGGCTTGAACAGATACCCACAGAGGGACCAGCCCTAATCGCTTGCAATCATGTAAGTTATGTCGACGCACTATTACTCGCCGGCGCTGTCCGCCGTCCTATCCGCTTTATTATGTACAAGCCCATTTATGAAATTCCAATTTTGCACTTCGTCTTCAAAACAGGCAGGGCAATTCCAATTTGCTCCAAGCAGAAAGACCCTGAAGGGTATGAACAGGCTTTTCAAGCCATTGAGGACGGGCTAAAGGATGGAGATCTTCTCTGCATATTCCCCGAAGGTCAGTTGACGAAAGACGGAGAACTACAGCCATTTAAAGCAGGCATAGAAAAAATTCTGGAGAGAACCCCTGTCCCTGTAATCCCTATGGCCCTCCAAGGTCTCTGGGGAAGCTTTTTCAGTCATAAAGGCGGTCATGCCTTCACTACATTGCCCAAGCGTTTTTGGTCGCGGGTGAGCGTCGTTGCCGGCAGGCCTGTCGAAGCAGCCGGTGCCAAGGCAGAGGCTCTATACCGCCAAGTGCTGGGCTTACGCGGAGAGAAACGCTAGCCCTCCTTATTCCCGACCAAATTAAAATATATGCCTGCCTCATTGGCAGGCATGTAGATTACTCACCCCTCTCGCCGCACCCACATTCCACCAGATATCATCCGTATCGCCTATTCTGAGAGCGGGACCCCCAATACCTTGCTGCTGGCAACAACACATATCACCTACCAGTTTCGGGTTGGTGAAAAATTCCTTTACTCCAGAATGGCAAAGGGACGAAGGCCTAACCATGGCTCAAAGCAATCAGTTCAAGCTTCTCGCCAGTCGCCGCTTTATGCCACTGTTTTTGTCCTTACTAAGTAGTGTTTTTAATGACAACTTATTCAAAAACTCACTACTCGTCTTACTCGCATTTCACTTAGCGAAGGCAGAGGCCAATACATTAATCAACCTTGCCAGCAGCCTGTATGTCGTTCCTTACTTCCTTTTTTCGCTAGCTGCGGGGCAGTTGGCAGATAAATATGAAAAAGGACGTGTGATAAGAATTATTAAAGCTGCAGAAATTCTCATCAGTTTGCTCGGCGCTATTGCCCTACTTACTAATGATCGAGTATTAAGTTTCATTGTGCTGATACTTTATGCCACTCACACAGCTTTCTTTAGCCCCGTCAGGTATGCCATTTTACCGCAACACCTTAAACCGTCCGAACTACTCGGGGGCAATGGCCTGGCCCAAGTCGCGTCCTTTGCTGGACTATTAGTTGGAACTATTGTCGGAACTTTACTCGCCGGCGATGTAGGCCAGGGAAAATCCGGGCTGCTTTACTTGAGTTTGGTGATGGTAGTTGTCGCTGTACTCAGCTATCTAATTAGTAGGGAAATTCCCTTCGCCGCCCCTTCAGACCCCGACCTGAATGTAGATTGGAACCCCCTAACTCAAACACTGAAAATCATGCGAGAGGTGGTTAAGACTCCAACTATATTTTACGCCATTATCGCCAATTCCTGGTTCTGGCTGTTTAGCACAGCATGTCTGACCCAGGTTCCCAGCTTTGTTAGGAATGTGTTGGGCGCCAGCGAACCTATCATCACCGTGCTTCTCTGTTGCCTGACGGTTGGTGTTGCCATAGGCTCACTAATGTGTGAAAGCCTGTCTCGTGGACGTGCCGAACTGGGCTTAGTAACAGTCGGGGGGCTGGGTATGACAATAGCTGCACTTTGGCTGGGAGTCCTATCTGGAAATTATCAAATGCTATCCAACGCGTCCCTCGTCCAGTTTTTACAGAGCGACGGAGGTTTTACTATCCTATTTATCACGAGTTTCATCGGCGTCGCTGGCGGAATATTTATAGTGCCGTTATACACAATCATCCAGGTCAGAACAGCAGAAAAAATTCGCGCACAAGTTATTTCTGTGAATAATGTATTCAATGCCGTATTTGTTGTTATTATCTCTTTTGCCATCATTGGACTTTTGGGTCCTGTTGGCATCGCGATTCCTCAGATATTCACTCTGCTGGCCGCACTAAATTTGGTAATGTTGATATTCTTACTTTTTCAAATGCCAGAGATGTTGTTCGATACTTTGGCGTGGCTAACCTACCATCTACCCAGGCGCACTCAATATCACAACTTGAAAAATCTTCCCGCCACAGGCCCCATCCTTATCTTAACGACTTACTCAAATGCTTTTACCCCGCTTATTATAAGCAGCTTAACCACAAGAAAAATCCGCTTTATCCCCAGCAACGCCCTAAACAAAAATCAATCAATTAAAAAAATTCTGAGTAAGAGCAACCGACTCTACGAACCCCATAAAGATGATACCCTAGAAAACAATTTAACATTGAACAAATATTTTACTCACTTAGAGCACAATGGGGATTTAATATGCTTCTTAATTGAAAAAGAATCTTCAACTAGTGCTATGAAGGAAATAAACCTGGTCAAGGAATCACTAAAAAACAATCCCATCTCCATAATACCAATTTTCATCAGAGGTGCTTTTGGCAGCAAACAAAGATTAAAAGCAGAAGTCAGAGTTGGAAAGTCAATATCAGCAAGCGACATAACCCCTCAATCGCTTCAAGCACTATTAAATCATCTGCAATTGACAAAAGACGATCATTAAACTAATAACGAATAGGGTGCCGCTACTTATAACAAATTAGGGAGTCTCTGAATAACTCCGTGATACCTCTGGCTTGCAGAGCGGTTCACAATCAAGGCGCGGCTTCGCAGGAATGTCTAGACCTTTCCGCGGAGTGTGAATCGCTCTGCGAACCCCGAAGGGCGGGCCTTGAAGGCTACAGCTGCTGCGTTGCAGCTCTTGCCAAGGGCTACGGCCATTCGCGGCGAGCTGCGCCTAACATCTGCAGCCTTCAAGGCCCGCAGAGGCATTACGGAGTTATTCAGAGGCTCCTTAGATATATATTTACGTAATTTATAACCAAACACAAACAGACATCTCCGATAAACCAGCACCATCTGCTAGGATTGAATATAGAACTCATTAATTTGTTTGCATTCATTAAAAAACAGAAGCTTTTGTTGCAGTCTCGGTGCGCCATTTGAAAACGGTACCCTGTATAAAAAACACTCTTTCAGAATGATCATCCATCATATAAGTGGCAACTGTTCATGACTCAGAACAGTCAATTTAAACTGCTTACCAAACGTCGCTTTCTCCCGCTGTTTATCACTCACGTATTTGAAATGCTGGATGATAAATTCTATAAAAATGCCCTCATCGTTTTATTGGTCTATCAACTAGCCGCTACAGAAGCAAACACTCTAGTCAATATCGCTTCAAGCCTATACATATTTCCTTTTTTTTTGCTCTCCGCATCTGCGGGCCAAATAGCAGATAAATATGATAAAGGCTCCATAATACGTATCCTAAAGGTCTGTGAAATTATTTTCGCCATTATCGGTGTCACTGCGCTATTTACCAAAAACTATACTTTGGGGTTAGCGGCCATTCTTCTATATGGTATTCACGCCACATTCTATAGCGCAACAAAATACGCCTTACTTCCCCAGCATTTACATCGTGACGAGCTACTCAGTGGCAATGCTTTAGTCCAAATGGGTTCCTTTAGCGGGACACTAATAGGAACTATTATTGGAATCCTCCTGATTGGAATGACTGGCCCAGGCCAATATGGCCTATATTATATAGCGCTCGCATTAATTGGTTTTGCCTTTCTAGGATTACTAGCAAGCTTTGCTATTCCTCCTGCGCCACCACCAACACCAGGCCTGAAGGTTAATTGGAATCCAATATCTCACACTCTAAAAGTTTTGCATCTAACCACACAAACACCTGCCGTTTTTTACTCCATATTAGCCGTCGCTTGGTTTTGGATGCTAACCACCGCCTACCTGGCCCAGGTCCCTAGCTTTACTAAAAATATCCTCAAGGGTGATGAGCAAGTTATTACCCTATTACTTTGCAGCCTGACGGTTGGTACAGCAGCGGGTTCCCTGCTATGCAGCAGCTTATCTAAGGGGCGTATTGAACTAGGCATTGTTCCTATAGGTGCCATCGGAGTAACAGCCTCAGGCTTAGCTCTTGGATATCTTGCAGCTAATTTTGATGCCACTGCCAATGCTACAGTCCATCAGTTTATTCTCAATACCAATTCCTACCCTATTTTGATCGCTATCGCATTATTCGGAATTTTTGGGGGCATTTTTTCAGTCCCTCTATACGCCGTAATCCAAGACCGAGCCACGGAAACCATCCGAGGGCAGGTAATTTCAATTAGCAACGTTGTCAACGCATTCTTTATGGCAGTTGCCGCCCTCTTCGACATTTTCATTCTCGACTTTATTCATATCGGAATTCCTGAATTTTTCGTAATAGTCGCACTAATGAATATTGTTATTGTGACAATCATTTTTTCACGAGAACCCGAACTTGCAACGCGAATGTTGCTATGGGTTCCCACCCATACCCTTTGCCACATCAGTTTGGATGGCCTGGATAAAATTCCCACTAAAGGGCCGGCATTAATCATCAGTAATCATGTTAGCTATTTAGATCCTCTACTGCTCGCCGATGCCGTACAGCGCCCCATTCGCTTCATCACTCATCAGTCGATCTACCAAATGCCAATGCTCCACTTTCTATTTCGCACTAATGCAGCCATTCCCATTCCACTTAAAGGTGATGATCCAAAAAGTCGAGAAACTGCCCTACAGGCCATAGAGGACGGGCTGAAAAAAGGAGAAATAATGTGTATCTTCCCCGAAGGCAAAATCACACTCGACGGCAACCTTCAACCCTTTTTAAAAGACGTCGAGGAAATTCTTGAGCGAACTACAGTTCCGGTCATTCCAATAGCTCTTCAAGGACTTTGGGGAAGTATTTTCAGCCCACAGGACACGAGGCTTCCCAAAAAACAAAAGCGTCGATTTTTCCCCAAGGTCAATATCATCGCAGGAGAACCGATCGACGGCAGCAATGCAAAAAGAGAAAACTTGAGAAGAAAGATTGCAGAACTCAGAGGCGACCAATTGTAAGAGCACAACAGCCCAAACAATAATGTGATGGGAGCCAGAAGAAGAAATAGGGTACCCACAGAGTTGCGGGTACCCGAAGGCCATTTAGGCCGCTTTAGCGGAACTAGAATCTGAGCGGCTGCCTTTCAGTAGCAACCACAGAGCGACAACCAGTATTGCCCCCTGAATACCAATACCTTGCCAACTCGGGTAAATACCCAACCAGTCGAAGCTGAGATTTACCGGCAGCGGGGAAATCGCAATCCACGCCGCTTCTTGCAGTGCCGCGACTGCCTTGCCCGCAAGAACAAATGACAACGCCAACAGTAAATAGGTCGTCATGGAGAAGAACTTGCCTATAGGCAAGCGAGCAGAGAAGCGCACAAATGCAACGCCCAACACAACCAGCAATATCGCACCGGCAGCGAGGCCACCCCATAGGGCGCTGTACTGACTGGAAGCTGTTTGCACCAATAGGGCCTGGTAGAACAGGATGGTTTCAAAAATTTCGCGGTACACAGCAACAAATGCGAGACCGGCAATGCCCCACAGGGCGCCAGCGCTAAGGCTGCGGTTGATGCTGTTCTGGATATATTGCTGCCACTGATCCGCCTGGGTCTTACTGTGCATCCAGAAACCCACATAGAAGAGCACAACTGCGGCCAGAAGCGCTGCGACCCCCTCCATAACTTCCCGGCTGGCGCCACTGATGGAAACCAAACTCTGTGCGGCAACCCAAGTAACAACACCTGCGACCGTGGCGCTGATCCAACCGAAGTGAACAAATTTCAACGCATCGCGACGACCGGTTTTTACCAGAATCGTTGTCAGTGCAATCACTACCAGTAGCGCCTCGAGACCTTCGCGCAGAAGAATCACCAAGCTGGCAATAAATAGTGCACCCGCAGAGAGAGTTGTCTCCTGCATTAAAGATTCGGCGCGCCCGAGTTGCTCAAGAATTACCTGTACCTGAGCCGTGACTTGCTCGGGGTTACTATCGGCATTCAGCTGACTGCGCAGCCCGAGCAGCTCCCGTTCAGTGGCTTTACGCAGATCGGCGTCGAGGGAATCCAGAGAGCTCTCCGCCATCTCAAAACCGTCCAGGTATGCACTAATAGCCAGGGTGCGAGCGTGATCGTAGTTACCTTCCTGGTAGGCCACCAAGGACTTTTCCAGTTGCGCACGGGCTATCTCAATCGGCTGGCTACCGAGGCTCTCCTCACCAGCAAAGAAGGGTGTGGGGTCGGCACGCAGGGAAGCAACTGCCGCGCCGGACAGTTCCGGGCGATCACTCTGCAGCACATTGGGGCTGTACATCACAATATCCTGCAAGCTCGGCTCAACGCCTTCGCCCTCCCCCACTTCACCTTGGAAAGCCAGGCCGCCAACATAAAATGCCAGGGACCAGCGCTGCTGCTCATTCAAGTTTTTGAAGGCGGTCATTGCAGTGCCATCGATACCGTTACTGATAGCATCGTAAAGGCCCAGCAGGGAGCGATTTTCAGCGCGCTCCAACTCGTAGAAGTTTGTCGGCGCCGGCTCCAACTGTGCCGCTAAGGGGCCATCCCCTTTACCCTCGATACCATGGCAAGTAACACACTGCGCCAGGTAGATAGCGCGACTCTCATCCACATTCAGCAATGCAGTGGGCAAAGATAGCGCGGGGGCGATAGACAGTAGCCCCTGACGCAACTTGGCGGTATGTGCTTGCACTTCCTGCACACTGGCCTTGCGAAGAATCGCCGCTTGCAGCGCATCCGCCTCAGTGCGGATCATCGCCGCTTCGGGCGACTCTTGCAGTTGTGCGCCGCGATCGATCAGTACCGAGGCGAACTCCTGCATCTCTGCAAACTCATCGTCACTAATGATCTCCCCATCTGCCACCGCTTCCGGATAATCCACACCGATGTACTCTGCCATCTGCATCAGCTGTCGCAATTCCTGCTCTGATAGACCTGAGGCCTGGGCTTGGACGGGTAGAACCGTAATGGCCAGTAGCGCCACTAGCAGGCGGGCCAAGTGTAAGGTGAGGCGCATGGAGAATCCTTTACTGTTATTGCAAAAGGGTTTTATCAATCTGGCGCATAATATAATTGGTAATCATTCTCACAATAAAGCCTGCAAAAGGGCTACTCCCAAATAAAGCGGTTGCAAAAAAGATTGTGCACAACTAAATTTAGCAAAATACAAACCGTCGAGGCTCTCTCAATGACCGATCTCTACTCAATTCCCGTGCAAACCGCTGATGGGCAAAAGACCACTCTGGCCGATTACAAAGACAAGGTGGTGCTAGTTGTCAACACGGCCAGTAAGTGTGGCTTCACCAAGCAATACGCGGGCCTGGAGGATTTATATAAAAAATACAAAGACCGTGGATTTACCGTCCTGGGCTTTCCCTGCAATCAATTTGGCAAGCAGGAACCCGGTAGCGATGAGGAAATTCAGGAGTTTTGTGAACTGAACTTTGGAGTCAGCTTCCCCGTCTACGCCAAGCTGGACGTCAATGGCGATGAAGCTCACCCGCTGTTTGTGGAGCTCAAGAAACGTGCGCCGGGCCTATTGGGAACCGAGGGCATTAAGTGGAATTTCACTAAGTTCTTGATCGGTAAGAATGGCGAGAATGTTAAACGCTACGCGCCAAAGGATGCACCGGCATCCCTGGAGACAGAAATCGAGCGTATGCTCTGATGGTTGTCTGTGATGACGATTCCGGCGAGCTGGCACTGAACCGCCAGCTATGTTTTGCCCTCTACGCCGCATCCCGAGCCATGACCCGCGCCTACCAGCCGATGCTAAAGGAATTGGGGATCACCTATCCGCAATATCTGGTTTTAATGGTTCTGTGGGAGTGGGCCAACACCGAGGCGCCATCGGAAGAAGAGCAGAGCGTCAGTGCACTGGGGCAGAGGCTGATGCTGGATTCCGGCACCTTGACCCCGCTGCTTAAGCGGATGGAGCAAAACGGCCTGGTCAAGCGCCGCCGCAGCAATCAGGATGAACGGATAACCCTGATCACTGTGACAGAGGAAGGCCTTGCCCTTAAACCAAGAGCCAGAGAGTGGGTGACAGCACAGCTGGACAACAGCCGTATCAGCCGCAGCGAGGTAGAGCAACTACACGGAGACTTGTGGCAGTTTCTGCATAAATTGACCGATACCACCCTTTAATAGCGGACCCCATTGAAACCCTCAGTGGGGCAGCCCTTCAAAAACAGGATATAAACACTAAAAAATAGCCAGCGACGAAAATAATATAACAAAATAAGAAAATAATACGCCAACATTAGGATATACATTGACCTCTCGGTTGATTCCGCTTCATAATGCCCTGAATCCGACCTAATGCGGAAACTGTTGTATATGAAGACTCCATTTATCACTCAGCGCCAGTCTTTTCTTGCCCTAGCTTTCTCGCTACGACTGCCCCTGCGCGGCATATAATTTTTCTCCCCCCCACCCCCAACAGAATTCCAAACTTTATTTGAGCGATGCATAGACAGCGGCAAGGCCCCCTGTTTAGCCTCAAAGCAAATAAGGAGAACAAACGAAAATGAGCACTAAAAAAGATAAGTTAGTCATTTTTGATACCACTCTGCGCGATGGTGAGCAGAGTCCTGGCGCCTCTATGACGAGAGAGGAAAAAATACGCATCGCCCGCATGCTCGAGAGAATGCGTGTCGATGTCATTGAGGCTGGATTCGCGATTGCCAGTCCCGGAGACTTCGAGTCGGTCAAGGCCGTCGCTGAAGCCGTTACCGAATCACGGGTTTGCAGCCTGGCCCGAGCGGTCAATGCCGATATCGTGCACGCTGGCGAAGCCCTGAAGAATGCCAACGCCTCGCGTATCCACACATTTATTGCCACTTCTCCAATCCATATGAAATACAAGCTGCAAATGGAGCCGGAAGCGGTGTTGCAGCAGGCAGTGAAAGCGGTTCAAACAGCGCGCAACTTTACCGACGATGTGGAATTCTCCCTCGAGGATGGCAGCCGCTCCGAGCCGGAATTTATGTATCGCATCATCGAAGCGGTTATCGCGGCAGGGGCCAGCACTATCAATATTCCCGACACCGTTGGTTACGGGGAACCGGAAGAGTATGGGACTATGTTCCGCCGTGTTATCGAAAACGTTCCCAACTCCGACAAAGCCATCTTTTCGACCCACTGTCACAACGACCTGGGCCTCGCCGTTGCCAACTCCCTGTCGGCCGTGATGAACGGTGTGCGCCAAGTGGAATGCACCATCAATGGCTTGGGAGAGCGCGCCGGTAATGCTTCCCTGGAGGAAATCGTTATGGCGGTACAAACCCGCCAGGATCTCTACCCGGTAGAAACAGGGCTGGATACCAGCCATATCGTGCCCACTTCGAGAATGGTGTCGTCGATTACCGGATTCCCAGTGCAACCCAACAAGGCCATTGTCGGCGCCAACGCCTTTGCCCATGAGTCTGGTATTCACCAGGACGGTGTTCTGAAGCACCGCGAGACCTACGAAATCATGCGCGCAGAAGATGTCGGCTGGGGTCAAAACCGTCTGGTTCTCGGTAAACACTCCGGCCGGGCTGCCGTCCGCGCCCGTTACGAAGAGCTGGGGGTAGATTTCGCCGATACCGAAGAATTCCAGCAGGTATTTGCCCGCTTTAAAGACCTCGCCGATAAGAAGCATGAGATCTTTGACGAAGATTTGCACTCTCTGGTGAGCGGAGGCGAGTCACCGGTAGAGCGATTCCAACTGAGTGACCTGGATGTGCGCACCAAAATCGGCTCAGCCCCCCAGGCCTTTGTCAGCCTCACCATTGACGGAGAGCCCCGACAGACTGAAGCCAGCGGAGGCGGCCCCGTAGATGCCACCTTCAAAGCTATTGAACAGCTGGTAAACAGCGGCGCCGACTTAAAACTTTATTCTGTAAATGCGGTCACTCAGGGAACAGACTCCCAAGGGTCCGTTACAGTGCGCCTGGAAAAAGACGGCCGCCTGGTCAACGGCGTTGGCGCAGATACAGATATCCTGATTGCCTCAGCACAAGCCTACATGGATGCGTTAAACTTGCTCGCCAGCAGTGAGAGTAAGAAACAGGGCGTATAAGTGAACGAGCTTCAGCGAGCGGAATATTTATCAGTACTTGGGGTTCCAAGCTATGTGCCCCGATTCGTATTGCCGCTCGCACCCGATCCTCGCCAAGCCGAACTGCCTCCCGCCGAAGAAGCTGCTGGGACTCAGCAGCCTCCGGTTGCAAGTGGAATAGCTCAAAACCCACTGCCCCACTCAGCAGATCAGATAATCACCCAGCCGGTGCAAAGTCCGGAGCGCAACGCCCGTGTGCTAGATGAAATAAGCGCTCTCACCGACCAGGCAAAACGCCCACATGAGACGGTGGCAGTGACGCCGGCTCCTGTTGCCCCCCCCCAGCAAAGTGTTAAACCTTTTGTTTTGAACTGCTGGCGTATTGGGGAGGAACTCCTGGCCGTGGACAGCCACGAGCCCGGTGCAGCGCTTCCCCTGGAAGCCCTGTTCAACAATATTCTCCGCGCCTTGCACTGGCACCAGCTCCCCCGGCAACAGGAGCGCCTGCAATGGCCTTTAACAGAAAATCGCTTTGGTCCTGCCGAAGACGCCTCACAGGCTCGCGATACATTCTCCAGCTGGTTGGAGGCCTCTTATTCCCGTATGCCGGTTAAATCCATCTGGCTGATGGGCAGTGAAGCTCAAGACTTTTGCACTCCGATCCCATTGGAAAGCCAGGTTGTCGAATGGCAGAAGGCCCGCTTAATTAGTATGCCCAGCCTCTCGCAACTACTGCGAGCCCCCGAACTAAAACGCCCCCTGTGGAACCTGTTGCGCACTAGTTACCCGACTGAAACCCGCGCAGAATGACCTATTTAAATTACACTGAGCTACAGTTGCGCTCCGCCGATGCCGACGACTGTGCATCTCTGGCCCAGCTGGCAAAAAGTGCCCACAGTCATCCGTGGAGTGAAGCCCAATACCAGCAGAGTCTCAGCGCCGGCCACTACTGCTGGGTCCTGATCCAAGGCGATGACATTATCGCCTGTTGCGTGATCAGTAGCCTATTTGACCAGGCAGAAATCCTGGACATTGCCGTATCGCCAGCGCGACGCCGACAGGGCCTCGCTGAGGCACTGCTGAACAGCGTGAAAACGGAATTACCCTGCGAAGTTGAGCGAATTTTGCTCGAGGTGCGGGTATCCAATCTCGCTGCGCGCTCCCTCTATCGCAAACTGGGTTTCTCTGAAGACGGGATACGCAAAAATTATTACCCCGCGCAAAACGGCATGCGCGAGGACGCCGTACTCATGAGTCTCGCTCTGAATGACACTCAGTCGTAGAATGAGCCTCTCATTCGGAATTCCCGCCTTACCGACAAGGCCTTGAACGGCAGGCAGCCACTCCTGCTCTGTAACACTATTCCCGACTTCCCAACCCCCTCGTTGGATTGACAAGAGTTATACATGTCTCTATCAAAAAGCAGCCCATCACTGCTGGAAGGTTCAGTTTCCAGTCACTTACAGAGACTGGCACTACCCATGGTCTGGGGAATTCTCGCCGCCATGTCCTTTAATATCGCCGATACCTATTTTGTCTCCCAGCTGGGCGATGGCCCCCTGGCGGCGATGAGTTTCACCTTCCCGGTAGTGATGGCCATAAACAGCTTTGCTATCGGTCTCGGCGCAGGTACTTCTTCGGCAGTAGCCCGGGTTTACGGCGCTGGAGATATAAAGAACGTTCGCCGCCTGGTAACTGACGCATCTGTACTGGCACTGCTGATTGCTATTGTGATTACTGCAGTCGGCCTGGCCACCATGCGCCCTCTATTTGAGCTGCTGGGCGCCGGCCCCGATATGCTTCCGCTTATTGCCGATTACATGACCCCCTGGTATCTGGGAACCATCTTTGTCATTGTTCCGACTGTCGCGCTCGCTGCTCTTCGCGCCATTGGTAACAGCGCGGTAACCGGCCGTATCATGGTGGCGGTAGCCCTACTGAACCTGATTCTCGACCCCATTTTGATTTTTGGGCTTTTCGGCTTTCCCCGGCTTGAGCTCCAGGGAGCAGCTATCGCTACGATTATCGTGCGCGCCCTGAGCTTTATTGCTGCACTTTACTTCATCATCAAAAAAGAACACCTAATGACAGCCCCACAATGGCGGCTGAGCGGCCTACTCGAATCCTGGCGCAAAGTGTTGGCTGTCGGGCTTCCCGCTGTGCTCACCAATGTCATTATTCCCGTCTCGGGGGGCGTTGTCGTTGCACTCGTTGCCGTGCACGGCGAAGACGCCGTCGCAGGCCTGGGAGTCGCACTCAGAGTAGAACCCCTGGCACTCATTGTGTTTTACGCACTTTCCTCTGTGGTCGGCCCCTTTATGGGACAGAATGCCGGGGCGGAAAAGACCGACCGCCTGCGGGAAACCGTGAGCGTACTGGCAAGGTTCTGCCTGGTATTTGGAGCGGGACTGGCGGTGCTTCTCTACTTTGTTGCAAAACCTATCGTAAGTCTGTTCAGTGATTCCACTGAGGTTCTCGCTGTCGCTGTTGCCTACCTGACCCTGGTGCCTCTCAGCTATGCCGGGTACGGCTTTGTGATGTCTGCCAATGCCGCATTCAATGGACTCGGGAAACCGCTGCCAGCAACTGTCATTTCTTTCCTGCGGGTACTGGGTCTCTACCTACCCCTGGCCTGGATTGGGAACAGCCTGTGGGGCATGACCGGCCTGTTTGTCGCTACAGCAGCATCCAACCTGATTCTCGGCTTTATTTCCTGGTGGTGGCTGCGCCGCGATACGCACCAGCGCACAGCAGAGACAACAACCAGCCCCGAGCTGTCAACCAACTGATCGATCTGTGGGCCGAATCACTCCTGATTGGGCCCATATCTATCCCCCCCTAAAAACACAACACAAGGAAATCAGTGCCTTAACGGGCAGCGTACACATTACTTGCCATTTTTGCCGATAACTTCAAATTCCTCCAAACCCCGGCAGACAGCAGCATAGCCCGCCTTCTTCTCTTACTGCGAAACATGGATGGTGATTCGATGAGGCTTCAGGAGATTTCCCCCCTTCAAACCCGCACCCTATTAATCAGCGCACTGACAATACTTCTGGTCTGTGCACCTTTAACAGGGTGCGACAATGACGATTCAGATCCACCCCCATCAGATGACGATACTGGCGATGACAGCAGCCCCTGGGTGCTAAATACCGACGATGAACGGGCGCCTTACATCTACGAAAGCAATAGTAATGAGCAGGTCCTGGTCAATGTACAAAGCATCGAAACCGTCACTGTCGACGGCAGGGAATACACTCAAGTCACTGCATCCGGCATCCCGGATTATGAAATTGAAATCACCACCGCTATCTACGACGAGCTAATCAATCGCCCCAAGGCGAGCACCGACTTTGTCTACGGCAGCCCCACGGTACAAATTGGCGATATCGTGAGTTTTGGTCAGGATATCGGCTTTAGCAGCAATCCACATACCTGCTACGCCGAAGCGGGTTTTGGATTCTGGCCGCCGGGCCCTGTCTGCCCAGAAAATGTTTCCCACAACAGCTATTTTCCAACTGAGCCAGAGGTCTCAGAAGAAGCTTGTGAAAGTGGACTCGGACCACAGGGCTATTGGGTCAACGGCACCTCTATCTACCAGTGGAGCGATGGACAGTCCGTGAATGGTACCTGGCATACTCTGGCACCGGTCGCTGAGATGTACGATGTCGATATCTGTGGTGGACACGCTGCTCGGGGAGACTATCACCACCACTTCTACAGCGATTGCCTGGCCGACTTGGTTGGAGACACTGGAGATAGCCACTCCCCCGTCTACGGGTTTACCGCTGATGGCTATCCCATTTATGGCCCTTGGGAGGCCGATGGTGTACTTGTAGTAAGTAGCTGGGTCACTAGAGACTATGACGATGCCGACTCTACCAGCGGCTGCGGGATTGCCGGTGAGCGCAGTTGTTTACTGGTAGATGAATACGATTTATCACAGGGCACAAATACACTTGCCCAATCCGGCCCCAGTACCAGCGATACTTTTACGTCCCTATCAGGCAACCTTTTTCAAACCACCAGCGGTTTTTTTTACGAAGACTATTACTGGGACTCCAATTTGACCGACCAGGAGGGCACTTATCTGGATCAATACAATGGGCACAGTGACAGCGAGCGGGGTTATCACTACCACCTAACGGTAGAACTGAATGATGAAGGGCAGCTCACCCCTTCATTCCCCTACACCTTTGGGCCCCGTTTTTACGGAAAACTCGATGACCAGACAATTGTGAATGTTTGCTCCGATGTAGTCGGCGGAGGTTTTCCCCCTGGACCACCGCCCATGTAGCTAGGCCAGCAGAAAACAGCTTACCTATAAATCATTGATAAAGCCCCACGCCAGCCTGGAACCGGTTAAAGCTTTCAGACTGGCGACTCTCCCAAATACAGTCTCAGAATCCAGGCCTCTGCTTTCAGTAGCTGGCTTCACTAGATACAGCCAGCCAACTACTAGACCTTTAAGTCAAAAAAAATATCGAAAGAATAATATTTTATTTAAATTAAATACAAAGAAAGTCATTAACGAGATAAGTAATTTTCCAGCAAATAACTTTTTAACTGTTGATACAGAAAGAAAAGCCATCCTTTTGAACTTACGCACAAACTAAGCAGAAATAGAGAGCCAATTTAACCCTTTGCAAATTAGGTTAATATTTATCCACATTTTCTCCACTTTTATCCGCTAATTTCTGGACTAACCCCCATCTAGTTCACGGTGTGCTATGAAATTAACGGAAATTTTTGACACGGACCGAAAGTCCATTTTGCCTTATGTAATATCTCTGGTATTACTTTCCGGCGTACTCCAAGCATGCGGTGGAGGCGGCAGCTCTTCATCTGATTCAGATTCGTCATCTGAAGATACTAGCGACAGCGGCTCAGATTCCGGAGACGATAATGACGATGACGATTCTTCAGATGATAGTGACAGCTCAGACTCGAGCACCGATAGCGGGGTTTGGATTCTAAATACTGATGATGAGCGCGCACCCTATATCTATGAAAGTAACAGCAATGAACAAGTACTAGTAAATGTTCAGAGCGTTGAATCTGAAACTGTCAACGGTAAAGAATACACTGTTGTATCAGCAACCGGCATTCCAAATTACACTATCGAAATTACACAAACTGTTCTCGATGCACTCCTGGAACGTCCAAAAGCATCCTCTGACTTTTTAACCGGCAGCCCCTATGTCAGCGTTGGCGATATTGTCAGTTTTGGGCAGGACATTGGATATAAAAGTAATTCGTCCTGTGGTACAGAAGCTGGTTATGGATTTTGGCCACCGGGGCCTGTCTGTCCTGAAAATGTTTCACATGTTGGCTATTTTCCCGTTGAACCTGAACCTGCAACTGACAGTTGTGAAACTGGTTTAGGGGTACAGGGCTACTGGGTAAATGGAACCTCTATTTATCAATGGAGCGACGGGATGAGTGTTGATAATACATGGCATACACTCGCCCCCCTAGCTGAAGTCTACGACGTTGATATTTGCGGTGGTCACGCAGCAAACGGTGATTATCACCACCATTTTTACAGTGAATGCCTCGCAGAGATGGTCGGCGATATTGGTGACGACCACTCTCCAATTTATGGCTACACCGCCGACGGCTATGCAATTTATGGCCCTTGGGAAAGTGAGGGTGAATTAGCGGAAAGTAGTTGGGCTGTTCGAGATTACGATGATGCCTCATCCGAAAGTGGCTGTGGTGTCGCCGGCGAGCGCAGCTGCTTATTAATCGATGAATATGATATTTCCCAAGGCGTGGAAACTACTTCTAATACTGGCCCAACTACAAGTGATTCATATACCTCCGCCTCCGGAAATGAATTTGAAACAGCTGCTGGTTTTTTCTACGAAGATTATTATTGGGACGAAGAACTTACAGCTCAAGGTGGAGTCTATTTAGATCAGTACAATGGCCATTCGGATGATGAGCGAGGATACCATTATCATCTTACCGTCACTGTCGATAGCGATGGACAATTAATCCCCGCCTTTCCCTTCACTTTTGGACCGCGCTTTTACGGAAAATTGGATGACCAAACTGTTGTCAGCCGATGCTCAACAACCGTGGGGCGGTAACCAATAAAGATAAATTGAGGTAACCTTCTCGTGAAAATTAACGGGTACTTTCTTGCCGGCTCATTAGCCTGGCTAACTGCAGCCAGTGTTGTGGCTCAACCTAATCCCAACTCTGGGCATAACAACGACCAACGTTCGGTTAGGGAAGTACCTGTTCGCAATAGCAATGGAAGAAACTGGCAAAACAACAATTCGATAAATTCAGAAAGCACTAGAAATAACACTGCAGATTCCTCCACGGACTCAAGCAGCAATACAGTTGAAGAGGAAAGTCCAACAGATACTACGGTAGATAATCCAACAGAAACAACTACCGACGAAACAAGCAATACATCGAATAATAACGAGGACACTTCTTCGGACGTTAACGAAGACAATTCCGACTCCTCAGATAATTCGACCATTTCAGGTAACGAGGAAAGCTCGGTAACAGAGAGCTCCGGTACTACCTGGATTATCAATTCAACTAACGAACGCGCCCCCTATATTTACGAAAGTAACAGTAATCAGCAGGTTCTGGTTAATGTGCAAAGTGTTGAATCTGTAACCGTTGCCGGAAAGGAATATACCCGCGTATCTGCTACCGGTATCCCGGACTACCAGATTGAAATAACCCAGGAAATACTAGACGCACTCATCAGCCGTCCAAAAGCCTCTACAGACTTCGTCAATGGCTACCCCTTGGTACAAACTGATGAGGTTGTTAGCTTCGGCCAGGACATCGGCTATCGCAGTAATTCCAGCTGCGGTTCAGAAGCCGGTTATGGCTTCTGGCCCCCAGGTCCCGTGTGCCCCGAAAACGTCGACCATATAGGCTATATTCCTGCTGAGCCTGAGGCATCCACTGACAACTGTGAAACTGGGCTTGGTGTACAGGGTTACTGGGTAAATGGAACCTCAATTTACCAGTGGAGTGACGGACAGTCAGTAAATAACACTTGGCATACCCTGGCTCCCATGGCAGAAGTCTATGACGTAGATATCTGTGGCGGCCATGCAGCTAACGGCGACTACCACCATCACTTTTACAGTAATTGCCTGGCTGAAATTGCCGGGGACACCGCCGATGGCCACTCCCCTATCTACGGTTATACCGCCGATGGCTACGCAATTTACGGTCCATGGGAAAGCACAGGTGTGCTAGCTAAAAGCAGCTGGGCAATACGGGATTACGACGATCCCCGTTCAGACACCGGCTGTGGCGTTGCCGGGCAACGCAGCTGTCTGCTAGTCGATGAATATGATATTGATCGCGGCGTATCCAATACAAATAACACCGGCCCCACTACCAGCGGTAGCTACACCTCTCAATCCGGAAACGAATTTGAAACTCCGGCAGGTTTTTTCTACGAGGATTATTACTGGGATCAAAGCCTGACAGCGCGAGGTGGCGAATACTTGGATCAATTCAATGGACACACTGACAGTGAAAGAGGTTATCACTACCACCTGACAGTTACGCAGGATAACAATGGCCAACTAATTCCAGCTTTCCCATTTACCTTCGGCCCGCGCTTTGCCGGCAAGCTGGATGACCAAACTATCGTCAATCGCTGCTCAACCACCGTTGGCCGCTAACTCATATTCAAGCTTGGGAGTAAGAGTTAAATGAAAATGCACAGGTTCTTTATCGCTGGGTCTTTGGCCTGGATTGTTTCAGCCTCTATGACCGCGTATGCGGCACAGCCAAATCCTCACGCGGGCCACAATGGCGATCAGCATCCGGTGATAGAGATACCTCTGCATGTTGCCGCTCCCAGAATCGAACTGGACATGAGCCGCGACGATATGTCCGGCTATAACCTGCATATTGATTACGATCGGTTTGAGCTGGAATCCCCTCGCTTTGCCAATGACGATTCTGAGCAGTTTCTGGAGGGGCACGCCCACCTTTACATCAATGGGGAAAAAATCCAACGTCTTTATGGCTCGGATTTACATATTCCCGGAAAATTACTAAAACCCGGTTTTAACCAAGTCACCGTGACTCTCAATGCACACGACCACAGCACTTGGAGCCGCGGTGGAAAGCGAATACTGGCAACCTTATTTGTTCACCTCGATAAGAAAGAGCTGGTATTACACCGCTTTTCAACATCACCTATCGGGGGCAACAAACAAATAGCCAAAGTCAGCCGACCTGATAATTAGATTAAGACCTGGAATTTTTCAAAGAGAGAATTGGAGCTAATACCCCAAAAAATATTTAATTAATAGCCGGCCCACTAATTAAAGGATACTTAGGCTATTTACAATAAAGCAATAAGATATTTTTGCCTGACTCACGGAGTATCGCTTTTGAACGCAGTGCACAAATCTGAAAAAAATTAAGACGATAAAGAGGATATAAAATTTCCTAATTACCACTCTTGCTAAGTTATGCGTAACTGTATATAAATACAGCTATCTCGTTGATCTGCAAGGGAATACGCCATGGCTCGCAACAAGGTACAGTTTCAGAAGGGTATTAGTTTGACCCAATTCCTCAAAATGTACGGCAGCGAGGAACAGTGCTTCGATGCACTGTCGCAGTGGCGTTGGCCCAATGGCTTTAGTTGTCCTCACTGCGGGCATGACAAGCATTGCGACCTCGCTTATCGCAAGCTTAAGCAATGTAACCATTGTCGGCGTCAGACATCGATTACCTCTCGTACAATTTTTGACTCCACGAAGCTCCCCCTCACCACCTGGTTTCTCGGTATTTTCCTGATTACTCAGGATAAGAAGGGCATTTCCTCTATGGAGCTATCTCGACATCTAGGTATCTCTTACAACGCAGCATGGCGTATGAAGCAGAAACTCATGCAAGTGATGATGGAGCGAGACCAACGATACAAACTGTCCGGTTTTATTGAACTAGATGATGCCTATCTCGGTGGTGAGCGTACTGGATGCAAGCCCGGGCGCGGAGCCAAGGGTAAAACTCCCTTTGTGGCGGCCGTTGAAACAACCAAGGAGGGACGCCCAACCCCAGGGCTGTCCCATATAAATCGGTGTAAAAACGAACAAAATAGACCTAGAATAGCTATCTTTTTTGATAAATAGAGTGTTTTTCAGACAAAATGGATAGCGTTAGCCTTTTACATCACTTTGACGACATGGAAGATCCTCGAGTTGATCGGCACAAGCTGCACGCCCTGCCCGATATTTTACTTATCATGTTTTGCGGTGTTATTTGTGGTGCTGAAAGCTGTAGAGATTTTGTCGATTTCGCAGAATCTAAGATAGATTACCTAAAACGATTCACCCCGCTAAATAGCGGAATACCCTCAAAAAACACTTTTAGCCGTGTTATTTCAAGCTTAGACCCCGAACAATTTAAGCGCTGCTTTCTGCAGTGGGTCCAAGGTATTCAGCAAGAACTCGGTAACGTGATTGCGATCGATGGCAAGACGCTAAGGCGCAGCTTCGATCAGGCCAGTAAACGATCTCCTATACATATGGTGAGTGCTTTTGCGTCCGAGGCGCGACTTGTCCTTGCTCAGCAAAAGGTAGAAGAAAAGTCGAATGAGATTACGGCCATACCGAAGTTACTGGAGATTCTTGATCTTAATGGTGCGATTATTACGCTTGACGCCATGGGCTGCCAGAAAACGATCACTCAGAAAATTATCGAACGAGGCGGCGATTATGTGATTGCTGTGAAGGGCAACCAGGACAAACTGCACCAGCAAATTACCACGCATTTTAATAATTTGTTCGATATGCAGCACCACAAGCATGTCGATACTGATTGTGTGGAAGAGGTGAGCCGAGGCCGAATAGAATCCAGAAAATGTCTCTCTACTAACAGTATTGATTGGCTCGAAGGTAAAGAGCAATGGCACGGTCTAAGAAGTGTTATCGCAGTCCAGGCGAAACGAACTGTAGATGGGCGAACTAGTTGCGAAACGCGCTACTATATCAGTAGTTTAGAGCCGTGCTCAGCAGAACTCAATCATATTATTCGCTCTCACTGGGGTGTTGAAAACTCGTTACACTGGATTTTAGATGTGGTTTTTCGTGAGGATGATAGTCGCTTCAGATCAGGAAATGCACCAGAAAACATGGCGATCTTGAGGCATTCGGCACTCAATCAGTTGCAAGCGGCAAAGCCCAGCTTTAAAAAAGACATGAGCATTAAAAGGCTTCGGAAAAAGGCTGGCTGGGATAATGAAACCTTGGACAAGATAATTACAGCCACCATTTAGACTGATTTATATGGGACAGCCCTGCGCCCAACCCGTATTAAGCTCTCAATTATCAAGGGCTTCAAAAGCAGTGAAATTTCAACCTGGAGTAAAAAGTACCTTTGCAGTGGCAGCACAGTCATCTCAGATGGTCTTCCATGCTTCAATGCCATTAAGGAGGCCGGTTGTGTACATGACAAAATTGTTTGTGGTGGTGGCCGAGCTTCTGTTGAAGAGCCTGAGTTCTATTGGGTAAATACAGTACTTGGTAATTTAAAGAGTGCGCTACGTAGCACTTACCATGCTATTAGGCCGAAATATGCACAGCGCTATTTGGCAGAATTTCAATATCGCTTTAATCGGAGGTTTGATTTGTCGGCACTCATTCCAAGATTGATTTACGTCTCTCTTCGGACACCACCGATGCCAGAAAGGTTGCTAAAAATTGGCTTAGCATAAGTGGTAATTAGGTAAAATTTAGCTAGCAGGCCATTCACTTTTGTGCGCTAGGTTCGGGGAGCAACTCCTCCATATGCCACGGTGTGATATGAAAATAATTAAAATTTTTGACCGGAATGGCCAGCCTACACTCTCTTATACACTAGCGTTGATAATATCTCTCGGAGTTCTTCAGGGATGCGATAGTGGCTCTTCCTCAGAAGAGGATGGCGATGATTCTTCTGAGACCTCCTCTGAAGAGTCAGATTCCAGCACTGATACTGGTGTCTGGATTATGAATACTGATGACGAACGCGCGCCTTACATTTATGAAAGTAACAGCAATGAGCAGGTTCTGGTCAACGTCCAGAGCGTAGCATCAGAAACCGTAGATGGCCGGGAATACACCGTTGTCTCAGCAACCGGTGTTCCCGACTACGAGATTGAAATTACTCAAAGTATTCTAGACGGACTACTTGAACGTCCATTAGCCTCCTCTGATTTCCAAACCGGCAGCCCCACTGTCAGCGTTGGAGATATTGTCAGCTTTGGGCAAGATATTGGCTATACGGGTATTGGCACCTGTGATGTAGATGCCGGCTATGGATTTTGGCCACCAGGGCTCGTTTGCCCAGAGAATGTCTCTCATGTCGGATATATCCCTGTCGAACCCGAGCCCGCAACGGAGGAATGCGCAACGGGGCTCGGCGTACAGGGCTACTGGGTAAATGGCGTCTCTATTTATGATTGGGGTGATGGTCAATCAGTGGATGGCACCTGGCAAACCCTGGCACCGGTTGCTGAGGTCTACGATGTGGATATCTGTGGTGGACACGCCGCAAACGGAGATTACCACCATCACTTTTATAGCGATTGCCTAGCCGATCTTGTTGGCGATATAGGTGACGACCACTCCCCTATCTACGGCTATACCGCCGATGGCTACGCAATCTATGGCCCCTGGCAGAGTGAAGGAGAGCTCGCAGAAAGCAGCTGGGCTGTACGAGATTATGACGACCCCAGCTCCGAGAGCGGTTGCGGCGTAGCAGGCGAGAGAAGCTGTCTCTTGGTGGATGAATACGACCTCTCCCTAGGAGTCGAAACAACATCGAATACCGGCCCCACGACAAGTGGCTCTTATACCTCCCTGTCAGGCAATGAGTTCACTACGGCGGCGGGCTTTTTCTACGAGGACTATTACTGGGACGAAGACCTGACTAATGAAGGCGGAGTATATTTGGACCAGCATAACGGTCACTCAGATGACGAAAGGGGATACCATTACCACCTGACTGTCACTGTCGATGATGATGGTGAGCTTGTCCCCGCCTTCCCATATACTTTTGGCCCCCGCTTTTACGGCAAGCTAGATGATCAAACTATTGTCAATGAGTGCTCAACACAGTAGTTCAGCGGTGCACTAACATTGAAGGCCAAGCCACTTTCCTAATACGCCGGAAATCTCCCTGGAGTCGCAGTAAGTGTAAGCTTTGCGATCCCTTGTTTTTGCGGGAACCGACACTCCAGGTAAAGGAAGTAACTGGAGCAATAGCACCCGATAGACTAAAAGCACTGGTAACCAGAAGTATTCACAACAACAGCAGTTTGAATGAAGTATGTTGCCCCATCGCCAAACCTGGGAGTGAGACAATAATGAAAATTCTTCGAGCCGTTCTAATCGGGTCTTTTATCTGGGGAATGACCAACCTTGCTACAGCACAGCCAGACTCTCACACAGGCCATAACGGCGACCAACACCCAGTAGTCGAGATCCCTTTACACAATGCTGCACCGCGCATCGAACTGGACATTAGTCGCGATAAAATGTCCGGATATAACCTACATATAGACTACGACCGGTTCGAATTAGAATCCCCTCGCCACGCCAATGATGCCTCAAAGCAATATCTGGAAGGTCATGCCCATCTCTATATCAACGGTAAGAAAATACAGCGAATCTATGGTCCAGACTTACACCTTCCCGACAAGCTGTTTAAATCGGGCTTCAACCAAATTACTGTCACTCTCAACGCCCATGACCACAGTACCTGGAGCCGGGGAGGGAAGAGAATTCTTGCAACTCTATTTATCCGGCTCGATAAGCCCGATCTGATATTGCATCGTTTTTCTACATCTCCAATAAAGCCGGGAGTAAGCACAGGCAAATCGGGATAACAATAGAAGTAACTACCAGTAGGGACTCAATCTCTCCTATCGACTCAGGGCATGGAGGCCCCAAGAACAGCTTTGGATAACCAAGCTAAGCTTGTTGGCACTTAGCTTGGGCTCTTATCGTGAGACTCTCGGAGTGTTAAAAGATTGCCCTGATATTTACAGTAAGTGTAGGCTTGATCTTCTGAGCCGCGTTTCCTCAGTGGAAACAGAGTAAAATGCACCTGAGCTCACTGTGAACACAGGCTACTGAAATCCAAGCTACCGGCTATGTCGTTAAATATTCGCTATAAACTAAGCCTCGCTTTCTTATTGACTACAGCAATTACTGTTGGCGGAATGTTCGTATTCTTTCAGTGGAGCTTTAAGCATGGTTTTATGACCTATATCCAGTCTCAGGAGCTTCGCGAGGTCGGCGATTTAGTAGATGAGTTACAAGAAATCTACGCCAGCGAAGGGAGCTGGCAATCTATCGACGGCAATAGCAGGCGCTGGCAAAGACTCCACAGACGCGTGATGTCCAGTCACTTTGAGGATATGCCACCCCCACATCGTCCACCTCCGGGTACGAGGGGCCCCCGCCGCCCGCCTGAGCCCCCACCTGAACACGCAGTGGGCAAGTCGCTTAATGCCCGCCTGGTCCTGTTGAACAAAGAGAAAAGACCTCTGATAGGTCGTTATTCAGGATCTGAGAACATGGTAATGCAGCCTCTGGTTGTGGACGGAGAAACCGTTGGTTACCTGGCTATCAATCCACTACCGGTGTTAGATGATGATTTGGCCGTAGGGTTTGTTAAAGAGCAATCGCGGACTTTCGCTCTTATCTCTGTTGCCACCTTCATTCTGGCACTGGCCATTGCCATCCCCCTTGCCTGGCAGCTGGTAAGGCCCATCCGTAAGCTGACCGAAGCAACATCCCATCTTACATCCGGCAACTTTAAAACCCGTATTGATATAGAGCAACGAGATGAGCTGGGCCAATTAAGTGCTGACTTTAATCGGCTCGCCGCAACGCTGGAAGCAAACGAACATGCTCGAAACCGATGGATGGCAGATATTTCGCATGAGCTGCGCACACCTCTCGCAGTATTAAAAGGGCAGATTGAAGCCATTCAAGACGGTATCAGATCAGCCACACCAGAGAACCTGCGCATACTGCACAGCAAAATTCAACAATTGAGCCGCCTGATAGATGATCTCTATGAGTTGTCTCTCTCCGACGCGGGGGCACTAAGTTACTGCAAGTCCGACATCTCCCTGGAGAATATCCTACGAAGTGTTATCGAAGACTTTGAAATTCCATTCGACCAGAAAGGTATTCGCTTAAGCAGTGACCTCCAACTATCAGAAGATAAGTTAGTCTACGCAGATGAAGCACGCCTCAATCAGTTATTTAGCAACCTGTTAACCAACAGCCTGCGCTACACCGATAGTGGGGGACAACTCAAAGTAACTGCGCGCTGTGAAGCCCGAACAGCCATTATCACTTTCGCCGACTCCGCCCCCGGTGTTGCCAGTGCTGATATACCACACCTGTTCGAGCGCCTGTATAGAGCAGATAGTTCACGCAGCCGGGAAACCGGCGGTGCGGGTTTGGGGCTATCAATTTGCCAAAATATTGTTACAGCACACGAGGGTAGCATTTCTGCAACTCCGTCCACTATGGGCGGTCTTGAAATAAGTATTTTTTTACCCCTAAGCCAAAGGATTAAATGGTAGGAAGTTATGAGCGCCAAAATATTAATAGTCGAAGATGAAACCGAACTTGCGCACCTACTACTGGATTATCTTCATGCCGCCGACTATCAAGCCGAGATCATTTCTGATGGTAATCAGGTTGTCCCCAAAGTGGAAACTATGAAACCGGATTTGATCCTTCTCGACCTGATGCTACCTGGGCGGCATGGGATGGAGATTTGCGAAGAGATTCGCCAAAAAGGCAACGACGTTCCAATTATTATAATGACTGCGCAAATTGAGGAACCCGATCGTTTGCGCGGCCTGGAATCCGGTGCCGACGACTATGTTTGTAAACCCTACAGCCCCAGGGAACTCGTCGCACGGGTGAAAGCGGTGTTGCGCCGTCGACCACAAAAGGGCGAAGTCGGAAATGGTGGCATCGAACTAGATAGAAATACCGGGCAACTGCGAATCGGAGGTAAAGACGCCAACCTTACTGCGCTGGAGTTCCACCTATTTGACCTACTTTACAGTGAGCCCGGTCGAATTTTTTCCCGTGAACAAATCATGGACCGCATCTATTCCGATTACCGCGTAATCAGCGACCGTACTATTGATAGCCACATCAAAAAAGTGCGCAAGAAAATATCAGTGCTTATGCCTGAAAAAGAGTTAATTCACTCTGTGTACGGTGCTGGCTATAAGTTTGAGATAAATTAATCATACTTGGGGGCACGCAGCCCCCAGATTCACACTACAAAGCTTCAGTAGCCAATTTTAACCATTCAGCAGTTTTTTCAGTAACCAGCGGGGTAATCACATCCCGCACCCTCTGGTGGTAGCGATTCAGCCATTCCCGTTCAGTCTCAGTGAGTAGTGCCACGTCAATCAAATTACGGTCGATCGGAGCTAACGTAAGTTCTTCAAATTCTAGAAAATCTGGATAATTTTCGCTCTTTTTCACAAACACCAAATTTTCAATACGGATGCCGTACTGCCCAGTGAGATAAAACCCCGGTTCGTTGGAAACGATCATCCCCGGCTGAAGAGCAACACCTGTTACAGCCTTACCTATCCGCTGTGGCCCCTCGTGAACACTTAAGAAACTGCCAACACCGTGACCAGTACCATGGGCATAATCCAGCCCTACCTCCCACAGCGAACGGCGTGCAAGCGCATCAATTTGCTCTCCACAAGTCCCCCTGGGGAATCGCAAAGTCGCAATTGCAATATGTCCCTTTAAAACCCGGGTAAAATTTTCTTTTGCCGAAGGTGGGAACTCACCCAGAGCGACTGTTCGGGTAATGTCGGTGGTGCCATCTGGATATTGGCCTCCAGAATCGCACAGATATACCCCTTCTGGCTTTATCGCCAAACTGGATTCAGGGCTCACCCGATAGTGAACAATGGCCCCATTCGGACCATAGCCGGAAATTGTCTCAAAACTGTTGCCCTGAAAGCCTTCGCGAGCCTCTCTTTTACTGCGTAAAAGCTTTACTGCGGACAATTCGTCAAAATGGCCTGTGGCAACCTGTTCAGGTATTTCCGCCAGGAATTCACACACCGCAGCACCATCCCTTTCGTGTGCAGCCTGGCTGCCTGCCAGTTCAATCGCATTCTTACAGGCTTTGGCTTCAGTGACCGGGTCACCTTCCAGTATTAGTTCAATATCCAGTGCCCGCAATTGCTGTAAAGTCCAACTGTTGCTAATCAGGGGATCTATCCATATTTTATTGACGTGGCGGCGCTTGATATTTTCAAATAATTCCCCTTTGGCCACGACTAGACTTACATCTTTATCCAAGTGCTCAATCAACGCATCCCCTACAGCGCCCTCCCCCAAATAAAGAGTTGCACTGCCATCCCGATAAAGGACTGCATTGGCCAAGGCCACTGGTAAGTGCGGAATATCCTCTCCACGGATATTAAAAAGCCAAGCACAGCTTTCAGGATTTGGTAGCCATAAAGCATCGGCTCGTTTTTCTGCGAGACGTCGGGCAATCCTCTGCCGTTTCTCTTTGGAATGCTCACCAGTAAAGATGAAGGGGTGTGGGCGCGCAGGCCCACAGGGAGATGCGGGGCGGTCATTCCAGATGGCATCAATCGGGCTCTGTTCCATCGGCTGTAGTTGGATATCCCTTTCAGCCAATCGCTTCTTGATCAAGGCCAATCCCGGCTCCGTGTGCAGTCGCGGGTCATACCCCAGAGACTGACCGGCATCCAGCTGACTACACAGCCACTCAATGATCGCGACTTGACTGAGGCTCATTAACTCAATGGGTTGATCACCAAGTTGTTGCTGCGCCTGCAAGGTATAGCGACCATCAACAAATAATGCCGCTTCTCGACTGCCTACCGCAGCCATTCCTGCGGAACCAGTGAAACCTGTCAGCCAGGGCAGTCGCTCATCTGCCGCAGGCACACTTTCATTTTGGTACTCATCAGCCCGGGGTACCAAGAAAGCATCGACACCCTGCCGCTGCAACTCTTCCCGCAATGCCTGTAAACGCTCCCGGCTCATAACCTCTCCCCTTCAATAACTGAGTTTGCCACTGCACCGCTAAAAGCTCCTCGATGACTGTTGGCCACAACAGAGCACAGTGTTAATCCAAATGGATTTGAGCAAATTGTCCAGGTGTGCCAGTCCCGCTGGCAACTCAGCCCATTGACATGACCCCATTCGCCGAGCTGGTAAACTGACAAGTCTAATTTCGCAGTATACCCCACCCTCGGAGCAACGCCTGCGTGTATAATACGCCCCTATTTTTTTCGAATATCCAGTGATCGAATCTTAAAGTATGGGTCAAAGTTCTTCCCTGGCAGGCTTTGCCGGCCGCCGCACCTTCGCCATTATTTCTCACCCCTATAAATCCCCCCTAGTCACAGCCTGACAACCTACGACAAAAAACCAGTAAATCCCGTACAAAACACTACCTTACAAGCATTAGACCCGCGACAGCTTAAGCCATCTAAAACCAACCTCAGCCGAAATAAATGTGTACATAGACGTGTACACAAATCGCCTTTTTGTTAGCCTTAAGAGATATGTACACAAGGAGGTTGCCATGGCGTTGTCGGATACTTGGCTTAAAGCCAACGCAGGTAAGCAAAGGGAAAAGCGGATTGAAAAGGCTGATCGGGATGGCCTTAGTGTTCGCGTTACGCCCCAGGGAAAAATCACTTTTCAGCTTCGCTACCGCTACGACGGTAAGCCGGCCCGTGTTGATCTCGGTTCCTATCCATTAATGACACTGAGGAATGCCAGGAGCGAGGGGCTGCGCCTGAAGGGAAAGCTCGAGCAGGGCTATGACCCCAGGGTGGTAAAGCAGCTTGAAAAGCAGGCGATTCTCAATGCCGATTCTCTAGAGGAATTGTTCCTACAGTGGTATCACTCTTACTGCAAGGTAAACAAGAAAGGGCACCACGAAATCCTGCGCTCTTTCCAGTTGTACGTATTCCCTGCCGTTGGCCATCTACCCGCTGAAGAAGTCACACTTCACGAATGGTTGGCCCTGCTGGAAAAGCGGGCACAGGCCACCCCCGGTATTGCCGATCGAATCCTGACCAATGCCAAGCAAATGTTGAAGTGGGGTGTGCGGCGCAGGTTGATCACCAGCAACCCAATCGCCAACATCAATGCAACTGAAGACCTACATATAAAGAAAAGCATCGGCACCCGCTCTCTAAGCCCGGATGAAATCAGCATGATGTGGCTGGCCGTGGAGCACTCACGTATGGCGGCGAAGAATAAGATCTTTCTCAAGCTATGCCTGTTCTACGGCTGCCGCAATGGCGAGCTGCGCATAAGCGAGAAGGAGCACTTCGATTTCAAGAAGCGTATCTGGACAGTGCCTCCCGCCAACCACAAGATGGGCAAGTCGACCAAGAAGCCCCTACTGCGTCCCATCATTCCTGAGGTTGAGCCCCTGCTGAAAGAGGCTTTTCTGCTGAGCGGCGAAGGCAAACACCTGTTCAACAATAGCGGCAGCGATAAACCTATGGGCCAGGGTGCGCCGCTGGCACTGCCTTACAATCTGATGCAGTGGCTACGCCGGCACAGAGACTACGAGATGAAACACTGGTCCGTGCACGACCTGCGCAAGACGGCGAGGACAAACTTTTCCGAACTGACAGAGCCCCATATTGCTGAAATAATGCTGGGGCACAAACTGCCGGGCCAGTGGCAAGTCTATGACCACTATGACTACCTAAAAGAGCAAACGGAAGCCTATACAAAGTGGTGGGTAAAACTCACTAACTTCACAAGTTTCTTAACCTAAAGCTGTAGATATCAGTCATAATTATCACCAATAAAATACTAAGCAATAAAAGATCTTAGATAGCTATGGATAGAGTTGTATACATTATTGGGGCAGGTTTCTCAGCTCCATTGGGGATACCTGTAATGGGTAATTTTTTGTCTAAATCAAAGGACCTCTACTTCAAAAGCCCTAACGACCATCCGCATTTCAAGCAAGTTTTCGACACAATAAATAAATTAGCAGTTGCAAAAAATTACTATAATTGCGACTTGCATAATATTGAAGAAATACTTTCAATAATTGAGATGAATGAATTTTTGGAAGGAGGCCAACTGAAGGATGGCTTTATCAGCTATATAAAGGATGTAATAAATTTTTATACACCACCCATAAAACCTATCTCAGAAAACCTCCCTGGAAACTGGCAAGACTTCCTCTTCGGCAGAGATAAATCAACAGCTCTATATAGTTATTTTGTGGCAAGCTTAATGGGACTTAAGTTTAGCAGAAAGAAGTCAAATACATTAAACCCAATACGCCCCTATGACGACATTGCAGAGAGGGATTCTAGAATCGCAGCTAGATATTCGGTACTAAGCTTAAATTACGATATGGTACTCGAAAATTCAGCTACAGCTATAAAAGAACATTATTCCTCCTCAGATTCGATAGCATTTGAAAAATCAAAATTTGATCCATCTTGGAATTCTACTCATTTAGCAAAGCTTCATGGATGCTTGAGCGACAACGAAATTGTGCCGCCCACATGGGCGAAAGGTACACATGAATCAATAGTGCCAATATGGAAAAACTCGCACAACCTACTCACTGACGCTAATCATATTAGATTTATTGGCTACTCTCTCCCTGTTGCAGATTCATATATAAAATATCTTCTCAAGTCTTCGGTAATTCAAGCCCCACACCTAAAGTCAATAGATGTTATCTGCCTCGACCCTAATGGTGAAGCGAAGGCAAGATATGATGATTTTTTTGAATTTACAAATTATCGCTTTGTCGACGGATCTGTCACCAATTATCTAGAGAAATTGCAGAGTAAGACGCACTCTATGTGGAATAGAAACGAGGAGTTTATAGCTACAAATTCTCTTGAGGCAGCACATCACGAGTTTATGGAAACCGCTCAGTAAAGCCGTAAATAAAGACCGTGCTCGACCTGAGATTTCTACTGAATTGGCAAGACTACGTTATCAGTTTCTCTACTGCTTAAGTCACCACCCTCGGCAAATCCCCCCACCGAGTCGTATAGGCAGGCGATGTAAATGCCTGCCGCATCTTCCACTTTTTCTGAATTCCTTCGGCCCCTAGAAACAATGTTCCCCGGCCAAACTTTTTATTGATCCGGTCCAGCGCTTGCATGGTCTCCCCTGCCCTAACCGATTGCCCTGGGGTGAATAGATCACCCTGCCCCAGCGCGCGCGGGATAATCTCGACAAGCCCAACGCCGGCTTTCATAAAACGGCAGCCGGGGCGGTACAAGTCAGCAATAGCCCTTCTCACCAGCTGGACAATAATTCGGGAGTCGTCCGTGGGGTATGGGGTTTGCACTACGGTGCTGCGGCTGTAGTAGTTGGGCTCATGGGGTGAGGTGTGCAGGAATAAGTGAATCGACTTTACCAGGGATTTCTGCGCACGCAGTTTCTCTGCTGCCCTGCTGGCGTAGAGAGTGGCGGCCTGTAGTATCGGCGCTAGGTCGGTGAGCTTTTCACCGAAGGAGCGAGTGCAGTAAATCTGCTTCTTTGCCGGGGGCACTTCCTCCAGACCGAGACAGGCAATTCCGTTTAACTCCTCAATGGTTCGCTCAATATTGATATTGAGACGGCGGCGCAAAATCTTTGGGTTGGCCTGCGCCAGGTCATAGGCGGTTTGTATACCGAAGTCGGCCAGGCGCTTGGTGAGGCGCCGGCCTATCCCCCAAACATCACTGACCGCTGTGCGGCGCTGCATCCACTGCCACTTGGCTGGCGTATCCAGCGCGCAGACGCCATCGCACTTAGGAATTTTCTTGGCCGCTCGGTTGGCGAGCTTGGCCAGAGTTTTGCTGGGTGCAATGCCCACACCGACAGGCATCCGAATATCTCGCCAGAGGGTGTTGCGGATTGTACGGCCATAATCCAACCAATCCTCTTGCAGCCCGTGGAGATCCATAAACATTTCATCAATGCTGTAAACCTCCACGTTGGGACTGAACTCGCGCAGGGTGGTCATTACCCGGTGGGAGATATCGCCATACAGGGGATAATTACTGGAGAAGATCGCCACGCGATGAAGGCGCAGTAGGTGCTCAACTTTAAAGAACGGCTCCAGGTCGCCAATGCCTAATAGCTTCGCCTCCCTAGAGCGCGCCACCACAAAGCCATCGTTGTTGGACAGTACCACTACCGGGCGCCCGCGCAGGTCGGGCCGGAATATCTGTTCACAGCTGGCATAGCAGCTGTTGCAATCTACCAGTACCAGCATTAGCAGGGCCGGTGGTACCGAACGGAAGCCTTGACCACTCCCTCAACAATCAACTCCTGCCCTTCCCAAATGGGGATCGGTGCGTATTTATCATTCGCGGACAGTAGCTGCCCTTTTTGCCGATCAAGCACTTTGCAGGTTAGCTGCCCATCCAGGGCAACCACCACTACATCACCGTGAACCGGGGTTAAGGATCGATCAACTACCAGCAAATCCCGGTCAAAAATGCCGAGATCCCGCATGGAATCACCGTTGGCGCGGGCCAGGAAGGTGGCAGCCGGGCTGGTAATCAGGTGCTGGTCCAGGCTGAGCGCCGCTTCTTTGTGGTCATCCGCTGGCGAGGGAAAGCCGCAGCTTACGCCACTGCCGTATAGAGGGGATAGTTTCATGTGCTCTAACAATATACTGTATCTATATACAGTGTATTAGCCAGCCCCCATGAAAGACAAGTAGCCTGTGTGACTCTAGGGCCTCACAGGCACTGATGTACTCAAGCCATCTCGGCGCCGCCACCTCCTTTTGACTCAACCGAATAGATCACCCCTTGGATAGTGGTGCTCACCTCCTCACCTATTAGCTTTAATACGGCATCCCTTCCCGCTAAATCTGGGTAGGCTGCTACCCACTCCAGGGCCACACACAGACTTGCGACCCGCTGCAATTGCTCCATTTGCGATTTCATAGGCATGCTCAACTCCTTGTAACTGCTAGTCCTATCTCTGCCTTGTGTCACCGAATGCCAGTTATCTGTACTGCCTTATGACGACAAGTCGCCAAACGCTACTACCAAATTCACATTTCATGAACAGTTGTGCTGAAAGCTTTCTGATTTAGCACGGTAGAATGTGGGAATGTTTCGATTTTCGAAATACTTTGATTTTATGAGGGTGTATAACGCGGCTCGATGTTTGAGGCCGGATCACTAGGCGATCGCCTGCGCAACGCACGGAAACGGGAGAGGATGACGGTTGCACAGCTGGCTAGGCAGCTGGGGCTAGCGCCATCTCAAGTTTCGAAAATGGAAACAGGCGCACAAAGAATTCCGGCGAACCTGCTGCCGGCTTGGTGTGAGGCGGTGGGGATTACTTTGGCTGAGGTGTACGGGGTGGAGAACCTGCACCACTTTGCGCAGATTCCGTTTCCCCCGTTGATAGCGCGGCTGTACGCACAACTACCTAAAGAGTTTCGCCTGCATGTTCACCGAGCCATTGAGAATGCCTATCAGCTATGGAAGAAGCTCTAAATCAAATTAGGGCTACCCTCCACCATCTTCATCAGATTCTCCCCAATCCTGATCATCAAAATCCACATCTCCTTTGTATTCAGGGTTATTCGGGTTTAACTGATCAGCACGATTATCCAAGCTCGCCCAATAAGCATCATTATTGGGGTTCATGCTATCACTCCGATCATCATTAGGATCTCTACTCATATCCATCACCCCCGCTACTTTTCTTGCCCTTAAACTGTAAGGTAAACACAAAGAGAATCCGAATACGGCCGCTCAGTAGAAAGCTATTTTCAGCCAAGTATCTATCCAGCTAAACACTCCCATTATCCCAAATAGCCCCCAGCATCTGCCCAACCAATCAAGCCGGGCTATTATCATCATCCGCATAAACCCGCTCGTCGTAATTCACAGCGGCCATACTCACCCGCTCAGTACCACTGGGCTTAATATCGGTAATCAAAGCCGGATAGCTCCAGCGATCCGCCTCGCCAAACATAAAAAGCGGCGGTTCCATGCTGCCGTCTAACACCGGCGTGAAATCCAGGTCGGCATCGATGGCTATCACGCTGGCGCTGTCGGTTGCTGTCGCGTTGTAGAGCCCGGATAGCTTGCCGTCCGGTTTGCGCAGCGCGAGAAAGTGCGTGCCGCTGCCCCACTCCAGATCCGCATCCAGGGTGATTTCTCGCCCGCTCACCGCCAGCACCCTGCCCGTCTGCGAGTAGCCGGGGATATCGTCGGCCAGGGCGCAATAGCTCAGGTAGTGGCTGTTGAGGCCGTCCATCTCCGTTTTGAATGAGTAGCGGGTACGGCGGTAGCGCTGGATGCGGCGCTGGCGCATGCCGAAACGCCAGGCTTTGGTTTCGTCGGTGATACCAAAAGCCCTGACTTTCTTGGGGGCCAACCCCTGATCCTCCGACAGGGTGCACAGCACGGTGGCGGGCTTCCAGGTCTGTGGGTCGAAGTATTCCACCTCCACCCCGTCCGGTTCGTCGGGATCAAATAGGCTGATATCCTGCTCCAGCTCACCCACCCGATTATCTGGCTGATACATGTGTTCAAACGCGGTGCGGGGGCCATCGCGTACGGGGATTATTTGCCCGTAATCCAAGGTGGGTTCTGCGTAGCCTACCGCTAATACTTTTTTTAGCGCTTCAAACAGCGTGCTTTTATTGTCGAACACGGCCGAGAAAGTATCGCCGCGCGCGCTCCACAGCTCGTGCAGCGCTTCCAGCTCCTCCAGGCCGATTTGATCATCACTATGGCCGACGCTCTTGATGATATAGGCAAAAAACGGGGCGATATCTTCGGTGGCGTCAGGTGCGGACCAGCTGCCATTCTCATACACCGGCAGCTTGCGCGTGGGAATTAAATTGAATTTATTTTCCGCGCTGCCGGCCAGGGCGTTGGTGCCGCGAATCTTCACCGCAATGGTGGTTACGCCCTCGTAACTGCTGGCGCTGTCGAGCTCGGCCCTGAGTGCCGTCCACTGCACCGTGTCATAAATGCGCGTATCGTCGCTGGCCTCGGTGACGCGCCTGACTCGCACCTCCGGGCGTATGGCCGAGCCGATATTAATTTTCTCGGTATGCCCTAGCTGGTCATTGGTGGCATTGCTAAAGGTGTGGGTGATCGTGGTCCAGGTCGGTGAGCTTTCATCGCGATAATCGATATCGACCGTCACACTGTAGTACTCAAAATCCCCATTGTCCTTGATGCGACCCAGCCCCTGCGGCAGGAAAAAATCCAGCTCGATATAACGGGTGGTTTCGTTTTCCGGGCAGGCGAAAAAAGGGCCTAGATAGCCGCCGGAACCGCCGTTATTGCTGATCATTGCAATAGATACCAGCTGCGCATCAACAAACCCGCCCCAGCCCGGTACGGCATCGCCGCCGGCATCCACCTTCTCCATTTGCGCAGAATGACCAGACTTCGATACCACGCGATATTCCCCATCATTACTGCTTTCGCTGATGGAGATAATTTCCTCCTCCGAATAGGGAAAGCTGCGCGGTACAAAGCCCAGATTATCCTCGCGCTCAATATCCCGCTCGAACCAGTAACTCTTCAACGTGGTACCTGAAAAAGTCCAGCGGGCCGCGCTGCTGGCGTCGCCGGTGGTGGCAAGTGAGCCCTCTATTTCTAAACCCGTTTGTCCCGCGCTGCTGCCCACTTCGGGGGAGAGGTAAAAATTGCGGTGGGCGTCGTGGCCGGTAACGTCCTCACCGGGACCAAATACCGTGTACTCAATATCGCCGGCGTAACCGCTCACCGGGGTATTGCCGATATAAATATTGTCCGCACTGATTTCGTAGTCTCCGACACCCACGCATAACATTAAATACAGATATTGTTCGTTATTGTCGTACTGGCGGCGCGGCTGGCACAGCAAGTCCGGGTACACTTTATGGCGGCCGGCAATTTCCGGTACAACCCCCATCAGCCGGGCTTGGTTGCCCTGGGCGTTGGGGTTGTAGATGGTGGAACCATCCGGCGTGGTTTGGTTGTAGTTGTCCGGAATCTGATTGGCAAAATACATCGCCGCTGCTGCAGCAGCCACGGCGACCACTATCATCACAATCGCCGCATAGCCTTTTGCCTCCACCACCAACTCCAATTGATCGCCAGACTGAATCCTATAGCCTGCCCATTCGCTAGGCGGCAATGGCTCATTATTTACTGACGCCGAAAATAGCGGCACGGCTCGGGGCTCATAGCTGGGTACATTATTGTTTAACCAGTGCTCGAAGGTTTGCCCGGGCTCCGCCGTACAGGTTTCGAAGTTATCCCGCTCGAGTTTGCTGGGATAGATTTTAAGAATTGCATTCATAGTGAAAAAATTCGCAGCGTTGGAACAATCGGCGGAAGGCGCGCGGGCTGGTTAATAGCGGTTTTCCATACTGCCGCCCGGTGTGCAGGATTTGGGTCTGGCCGTTATTAATGACTATGCCCACATGAATCAGACAGTCTCCCCTGAAGCCGCAGGCAACAGCGCCGGGTTTACAGGGGCCCGCTAAAAAATCCGGTACCACCTGCAGATAGCTGTCGGTCAGCAGCGGCTTGTCATCCGGGCAAACGTGGCCGAAGGATTCCAGCAGCGGGGTTTTGAATTGCCGGTGCAAGACATCGCGCACCAGGCCCCAGCAATCAAAGCCGTGCATATCCCGCCCGCCGTCCACATAGGGGACGGTGAGATAGTCGTTTATCCAAGACATAGAGCTAGCCGTAGTATTTCAGGCCGGGAGCAAAATCCGGGGTGTAGAACTTATTGGGCCAGGCTTTATTGACCAGGTCGTGAAAGCTGGCAATCACCGAAACGCTCGCCGGGTTGGCTTTGACCGAAGCGGCGGTCATTACCGTGGCCGGCTGTGCGGGGGCGGACAGGTCGGATTCGAGGAACTGCCGATAAATCACCTGAACAGATCCGCCCGCTTCCAATGCGGCATCAATATTTTGCAGCGCTTCGCCGGTGACATTATCCAGCTGGAACTGTAAATCCTGCCGGCCTCGCACCGAGCGCTGCGGCAGGGAGACACCGAAACCGCTCGCGGTAAAGGTTGCAGTTTCCCCGTCCTCCAGCGTCGCTTCGATATCATCAAAACCCTGGCACAGACGAATCGCACCGCCCTCAAAGGCGGCGTGCCTCAGCTCCAGGGTATGGATGATGATTTCATCGATCGGCGCGCTGGCGTAGACGGTTTCCAATACCGCACTCATGCGCTAATGCCGTACTTTGTCATCAGGGTGGAAAACAGGGCGGCGCGGTGGGAGGCGTATTCGGGCAACCCGTAATCCACACTGAACACCAGTGCATCGCCGATGGCACCGTCAAAAAAATTCCCTTGATCGGGGATAAACCCAAGACAGACATCTTCGGGTGCCACTGGCGCGACGAGCGTGGCACTACTCATCTCTGATTCAATACCGTTGATATACACCGCCACCGCCTGGGTCTCGGCGTTATAGCAGGCCATAACGACGTAGTCGGTATTGCTCGCCAGCGTTTCGGTGGTCGACGAGGTTGTGCCGCCGTGATCCACTTGTAATGCTGAGGTCGAGATAATTTTAAAACTGGCCAACCCTGATTCCGCGGACAGCAGGCCGCTCCACCCCCCCAGGACGCCGGGGCGAATAACCGCAACCTTGGTATAAGTACCGAGGGGGTGAGCAGCTTGATCTGTGATATGTGCGCCCTGACTCTCATTCTGGTCAAATACCATCGCGGACTGCCCCCCAATCGCCGCACTGTCAATCGTCCAACTGTTGAGTGCGTACTGCCGGATCTCGTAGGACTGCATGCGCTCGCGCAAACGAGACCCGGCGACACTCTCATACTTTTCCCGGGGATCAAACCATACGCGCAGCCCGGGAAAAGAGGCCATATAAATGTCTTCGTCGCTGACTTCCAGCGTCGGTAGACTGGGCTCGGTAAATGTCACCTCATCCAGTTTGATAATACGTCCAGCCATTAGAGTATCTCCACGGTTTCCAAAAAAGTGACACACCAGTTGCACAGCGGTTCGGTAACCGCCGCACCGTTCATACCCAGCTGAGTTGCTCGCCAGTTCTGCAGTTTTTCACTGGGTGGGGTGGTATCGCTGTCGGCAAGGCAGCCGCGCGGCCCGGTTAATGGCCCGGCGTGCGCCATCAGTTCGCCGGTATAGGCGTAGGCGAGCTCGGTGCCGTTAGGCACATCGCCGTCGGTGGCCACAATGACTTGGGTTTTGTCATCAGAGAGCACCACCGAAGTGATGGCGATTCCGCCGGCATTCAACAATTCGAAACCGTATTGGCCGGGGTCGGATACCCCGTGGGGGTTGTTGGTTTCGTGGTAAATATTAAAACGCAAGTCGCCGACACGGCCCGCAAACGACACCGTGATGGTTTTGCCGTTCGCTTGGACGGACTCGGGCATCAGCGGCGACCAAGTTTCCCCCGCTTGCAGGGCCTTCGCGTAATACTCGTCGAGCAGTCGCGTGCCGTAGGCGCTGGTGTGAATGCCGTCGGGATTGGTCGGGCCGTTGGCGTCGTGGGGAATAAAATACTTTGGCGCGACAAGATAGCCGTAGCCGTCGCGCTGAAACTGATATTGCGCAATCACACTTTTGGAAGTAGCAAAATTCCCCCCAAGAGACCAGCTGTTTTGTTGGCTTATAAGAAGAGGAATATTGTCGGCCTGCCCGGTTATTCTTTTAATATCTGCGTTGTAGTTATCCCGCCATTCAATCAAGTGATCGAGGTACCCCCTGTTTTGTGCGTCGGATTCCCCGTGTTCACAAAATAGCGCGGTGACTTTGTAATCTAGGCCCAGCGCATTGGCGGCGCGCTTACCCGCTGCAACCGCCTCGATCGAATTGCGGTACGCCGAATAATTTTCGGCCGGAACGTCTTTTTTTAAGACCGAATAACTCGCCCCGCCCTTGCCGTGCCCGGAGATTAAGAACAATCGCTCCGCCTGGCTGTTAATCGCTTCGCAAGCACCAAAGCCGTGGGATTCGTTATTAAATAGACCATCGCCGGCGGGAATCAGGTATGCCATATTCCCAGGATCGATAGGTACATCCTGAAGCGCTGTATCCCACCAGGCCGAGTCGGTCACGCGATTGGGATTGACCCAACCGTTAAACATAAAAATACCGTAGGGGTCGTTAACCAAATCTCCGGTCAAGCTGGCATCAACCCCCATCCCCCGCTTTGGAATGCTATTGCTCTGCCCAATAATCAGGATATGTTCCAGGGTATTGTTGTGGCTTTTGCAAACCGTTTGCCCCGACAACAACATCCGATACAGTCGCTCGACGCCGTCCCTATCGCTGCTGAATTTTACATAGCTGTTTTTATGAACTGAGGGGTTCCGCGCGTTGTAGCTGCCATCGGTCAAAGGATGCTTGCCGTCAGCATCAATCACAACGAGTTGGTCAAAATCACCGGCGTTTTCCACCAAAACCAAAGGGGAGGCATCGTCACTGGTAAAGCGTGAGCCCTCCAGTAATTCCAGGCGCGTGTCGCAGGCTGTGAGCGCCTGGTCAATGTTGTCACAGCGGTTTGCGATCTCACCGACAGTCTTTCCGCTTTTATCGATACCCAAAGCCACTTGACCGGCGGCGTCGGCCACGCTCCACACAATATTCTCATCAGTTTTAAATCGCAGGCTTTCGGGGTTGGCGAGTCTGGCCCAAAGCTTCCCGTCTCTCGTCAGCGCCAACCCCAAAGCGCCATTCTGATCGCTTATGCCCCAGGCGATATCGGTGCTGCCATCCGGGGCAACGGCCAGCACCTGCGTCTCCACACTGTGCTGACGCTGGGTTAAACCCATCACCTCTTGGCAAATGGAACTGAAAAATTCCCCGTTGGATTTCAGCCCCATGCCGACCTTGCCCTCGCTGTCGGTTATCGCCCAGACAAAATTGTCTAGGGAATGGGGCAGTGGCTGCTCGGGGATACGCGTTTTTAAATTGACATCGGTCTCTTGAATGCGCGTCTTTAGATCGGAGTAGCTGGATAGTTTTGATTCCGTCCAGTGGGTCTCATCCCAGCCGTAGAGCTTGTTGTTACCGGGGGTGGGATCGTTCCACACCTCGGCCAGCTCGTTATTTGGCGGCGCGCCAGCCGCATCCATCAGCGCTTTGGTCGCGAAGGCCAAGCGACCGTTGACCATTGCTTGCAGCCCGGCAAATCGGTCGGAGAATGATTTCTCAATACTATTTTTGGTCTTTCCGTTGTAGGTGACAGTGGTGGACTCATCGCCGCCGAAGTATTCGTCCAGCGCATCAATCGCGGCCTGCAGTCTGCTCACCTCGATAAAATAATTCTCCATATTTATTCCTGGTAACTATCTACGGCATCAACGACGCCCTGGGTGAATTGTTCGAGGGTGTTGGGATCGAGTAAGCCCGCGACGGTTTGCTCCACGCTCATCACTGCGCGGTTTTCAATTTCTATCCGCGCGCGGTACTCCCAAGTGCGCGGCCCCAGTGGTTTACAGTCGCTGAGGGGGTCGGTAATAAAACGCAGGGTATGGGGGATTAACCCCTGCGGGGTGAGCACGTCGGCGGTAAACCAGGCAATCGCATCGCCAAGGGCGTGTACGACAAACCCCTCAAACAGCGCGGCCTGATTACCGTGGCAGCGCCAGCTTGCCGACAACTCCGTGGGCACGCGGGAAAAGCGGCGGCGCTGACGGGCGCGACCGCTGGCCATGGTGGTGCGGATGCGGTTATCCCCCTTTTTTAGCGCATACCCGTCCAGCAGCGGCGCCGGCAGCTCCGCTGGGTATTGAATTAACGCCATGATTAAAATCCGTTGCGGGAAAGGTTGTAGGTGGATTCCACAGCCGTGGCGGCATCCCCGCCGCCACGGATATTGGCCACAAAAATACTGATGACTTCACTCTCGCTGACACCTTGCGAGCGCTCTACCTGTCCGGCTTTGGAGGCATCCTCAAACAGGTTGACGGTGATGCTGCTCTGTAAACCGCCCCCCTTCAGCGCTGCGGTTAAATCGGCATTTTGATTGGGAGATAAAACCCGCTCGCCTTTATCCAGCAGATAGGTGGATTCTTTCGGTACATAGTCGAGACCGCCGTGGGCGATGCCGGCAGGCTCTTTGATGCTGTTGAGTTGATTAGCAATTTGTATCCCTTGCGTTGTGGCGCCAACAATAAAGGGGATATTCTGCGGAAAGCCGACTTTCGACGCTTCGGCAATATTTTGAACCATGGCGGTGCCGGCGGTATAAATGGCCATGCCCATTTGCAAGGCGGCCATTTTTTTATTGTGAGTGCCGGCTGCCGACAGCAGTTGCTTGGCGCCATCCACATAAGTGCCTAGCCGCGCTTTTTCGGTTGTTTCCTCTAGGGCTTGCCGCTGCGCCTGATGTTTTTTTTCCAGCTGCGTAAGACTGCGCTCATACTCGTCACGGGCAATTATCTTTTTGGTATAAGCCTGATCCAACAGGGCCATCTCTTCATCCTGCTGGACTTGCAGCTGCTCCATTTCGGTAAGCCAGGAAAGCTGCAATGTCTCCAAACGGGCGAGCATGCGCTGACGTTCAGCTTCGGTAAGGCCATCCTCACCGGCTTGACCCCCTTCGCCTTCACCATTGGCTGTGCGCGCCTGTTCTTCGGCCAGGTCCATTTGGTAACGGTCTGTCTCACGCTCGGAATATTCAGCCCGTAGCGCTTCAATGGATTCAAACCCCCTTCTCCTAAGCTCCTCCTCAGAAACCTGGAGGGCAGCTATTTGCTGCAGCTTTTGCTCGTGGTCGAGCCTTATCTTGCCCTGCTGATCAGCCAGGAATTGATCCAATTGGGTTAACTGAATAGAGCCCAAATCTTGCTGGCGTTTTAATTCAGCTGCTGCGCGGTCCTGTTGTGCCTGCTCGCTATATTCAGCTGCGGCTTCTGCTGCTTTCTTCTGCTCTTCCCGTTGAGCTTTTGCAACTTCCAGATCTGCAGCTTTCATTTCCAGTAGCTGCGATCGGTATTTTTCTGTCCAATAAGCCTGCTGTTCAATCTGTGCCGTTACACCTTCAGCGGTCGCTTTCTCCAGCTGTTTCTTGTGCCACAAGTATTTATCTTGAATCTCAAAATATTTATCGGCGCTCTTTTCGGCTTCCGTGGGCATCAACATAGTGCGCCACGCTCTCACCGTATCTGAGAGAAAACCAACACCTTTGGTTGCCTCTTCAGTCCTACCAAGAGCCTCCAGGAATTCTTCCCACTCTTGGCCGAGAGTATCGACTTGGCCGGCAAGCCCTCCTGCCTCACCTGAGCCAGCTCCGCCTACCTGCTGAGATAATTTTTCGAGAATGAAACGCTGAGCCTCAGCAACTTGGCCTGACTCCTGCATTGTGCGAATCATTTCTTTTTCAGATTCGGTGAAGGAGACACCTGATCGCTTCAGGGCATTCAGGCCGGTGGCGGGGTCCTCCAGGGCCTTCCCAAGCTGCAGGGCTGCACTCTTAGCATCGCCACCCATTACTGCGGCAAGATCTTGCGAAAGTACTATGGCCTGATCAAAAACATCGGTTTGCACTGATTTGAAGGTAAGCAATACGCCTTGGGCTTCGCGCATACCGCTAACACTGGCTAGTGTGTTGAAAGCGACTGCGCGTGCCTGCTCATCAAGCTGTTCTGCTGTTCGACCACTAGCGTTCCCCGTAGCCCTAAGCAACGCCTCAATTTTGAGTTGCCCCCGCTCCATCGCTTCAGCGGCACGGATGCTCTTGTACATCACGGCTGTGGCACCAGCGACCGCAACACCAAAAGACGCCCACGCCAAATTCCCACTAGTCAGCAGGCCATTAAGTGCACCGACTCGACCGGAAACACCACCCAAAGGACCGTCGATAGCGGCGACCCCTTGAGCGGCACCACGCATAGACCGACCGAAAGCATCACTGGCAGCAGAGCCTTGCTTCATATCGGTTTTGAGTTTTTTGCTACGGGCTCTTGCTTGGTCCATCTCCTTGCGGAAACTGGCGGAGTTCATCTCCAGGTTTGCCACCAATGTGGCTATGGTGGCTCTTTTGGCCATGGGACCTCCAATCAGGCCATAGATTTCCAGATAGAGATCTGCTGCTCTACGGTTTTATGCCTGCGGTTTTGGTGTAAATAATTACTGGGTTTACCACCATGAGTACCGGCTGCTACATGAGCCAGTTGCCACTCCAGAACATTTTTATGAAGGGGGCGATCGCGGTAGGTTTGGTACCAGTGATCGAGTTCGGTTGAACTCATGGAGTGGAGCATCTGAAAGTAATCAGGGCGATTAAATTCAAAGGCGAGCTGCCGAGCAAAGATAAAGCCCGGCACTACTATTTTTTTTCTGAATCCTCCTCTGTGCTCTCTGCTTTTGGTTCGACATAAAGTCCGGACAACTTCGCAGCAGGCACATATAAAATATCTACGCTGTCTTTCGAGATACTGCGGATCAGACTGTTTTCAATCTCTTCTAGTGAATCTTCACAGTCGGGATTCATCCAGATCGAATAGGCAACCAACAGCAATCTGGTCTTCACATCTCGACCGCGAAACGCCCAGACATCTCCGTAGGTCTTAAGCTCTACGGTTTCTGGCTCCTCATCCTTAGAGATTTGAATATCTACGGATGTTTTCTCCAGGTACTCACAGCGGTGATAGGCGCTCAACTCATAGAGTTTGAATTCTTGATCACCAAAAGGAACGGTTTCCTGTTTTAACTGGAGCGGGATAGATAGATTCAAAATTAAGCCTCCGTCACTGTGGGCTTACCGGAAATCTTGAATTTCACGGTTCGCGTAATTTGATTGTCTTTAGGCACTGCCTGACCCCAGCCGGTAATGTGGCCAACAAATTCAACCGTAGTGCCATCCGGGTATTCAATTTTGTAATAGAAATTAGTATCGGCATCAAAGTCGGAGCGAAGCGCAGTCTGGCCAGAATCAGAAGTTTTCCACTTCAACGTTAAAGACACCTCACCCGCATCACGCAGCCCTACCGGTTCAAAATCCATATATCCGCTAGTGCCATCGATCGGGGTTACATCCGAGGAACCTCTGGACTCTTCACCCGGGTCGATATCAATTAAACCGGCAACCTGCGTATAAGCACTGCCGTCATTACTGCGGTGAAACTTTGTTTTGTAGCCTTGAGCCATAACACTCTCTCCCAATTAAAAATAAAGACTTAAGTCGAGGCTGACGCGATAACGCTTTGTATCGTTGTCGTAATCTTCGAGATTTTTAGAAATTTCGGCCAAACCGACTTGTAGACCAAAGAGGTCACCAGCTAAACCATGTATCGCTCGCGCCTCTTGCTCCAGGGTCTTGGCCTGCTTGTAAGTTTCCGCCCAAATATCGATTTGAATTTGGAAATAGTTTGATTCGATAGTGCCGTCTATACCAAGATCACTGCGATCTGCCACCATTGTATATACAAGACTAGGCAAGTGATCATCTTGAGAAAGTAACAGGGGCCGCACAGTCTCGGCACTGAGCGACTGGAGCCATTTCACAACATTAGCTTCAATCACTTTTGGTTAGCTCTTTAGCAAATTCATCGATCAGACTGTTGATCACTCTCTGCGCATTGTTTTCAAGCGCTGGGCGGATAAACGGTTGGGCGCTCTGCTTGGCATTGCCATATTCTTGAGCGATTGCTTTCTGGTTTAAGTTGTTCAGCGACCGCTTGTCCTCACCTCTTCCGCTGGTCTTCTTAATAGGGCCAACACTGATACGTGCAATACGATCTGCGCTGCGTCCTTTAGAAGATGATGAACTCATCCCGATACTATCTTGTAGGTCGCCAGAGTCTTTCTTGGCCCCCCGTCGCATAGCATCCTCAACCGGTGCCATTGCACTACGCCCTGCTCTTCGTAATACGGTAGTGCCGAGTCTAGGCCCGAGGTCCAATAGATTTTTGTTTAAATCGGCGAATCCATCGACTGAGAACTTGGTTGTGTCTGTCATTGGTCGCTGCTCCTTTGCACGGCCCTGAACTCAATGTATTGATTCCTGCCCGACAATTTTTGAGGGGGCGAGATATCCAGCACTTGGCCATCAAACACTGCTCGCATTAGGCCATGAATTGATCGATTCGCTGAGTTAGATCGGATGCGAATGGTGTAGTGGGCTTCGCTGATTTCTTGCCCGGAAACAACGCGCTCAGTCGCAGACAACGGCATTACTTCAGCCGAGCAGGTGAGATATTCGCTCCAGGTTGTTTCCTTCTCCCCATATTCGTTTTCAGTTTCAGCAGACGTTTCAAACCTCACCCGGTCCCGTAAACGGACTTTTATACGTTTATCCATCGGTACGGGTCCCAAAGTAGACGGGTAGGCATTGGCAGTTTTTTCCCACCGTCGCGAGTTTCATACCAAGAGCTGACTAACACCATACCCCCAAGCTGAATCGATTTATCTAGCTGAACTGCGTTTTCGGGCGCTTCGGATAAATCGGCTTCGAATTCATACAAGGTACGATTGCAATAGTGATTAAATGCAGTCTCTGCAGCCAGGCACAATGATTCGATATATTCATCGTCATCAGTGTCTTCAACGATCAAGTGTTTTTTGACCAAGGCGAGATCGAAGATCACTGAGAATGCTCCGAGGGTGAATCTCCCAAATCAAAATCTATTTCTTCATCCTTAGGGACAACTTCTTCAGCGGCATTTAAGTCGATCAGCTGCTGGGCAAAAGCCCGACTAAACTCCTGTTCACCTTCTTTAACCTCACCATATACAGGAGAGGTGAAGCTCTTAGTTACCTTTACACGGATTTTTTCCATGACCTTTCTCCTACGTTAAATAAAAAAAGCGGGACAAATTGCCCCGCTTTCGATTGCTTTAACTCAATCCAGTTTTTGGTTTATGCGGTCAAAGACCCATAGGCAACTGCTGCCGGTCGGTAATTAGATAGAGCCGCGCGTAGCGTCGCCTTAACCGTAACCAGATTACTGGTAAAGTTATCTTCATCAGACTCTGACATTTCGACAGCTACACCTTTACGCATATTGATTGCCGTTGCTAAATCAAAAGCACCTACAAAGAACTTGCCCGATGCCACAGCGTTGGTTTTAACTACCGGGAGACCCCAGACAGAAGCCGATACTACAAGGCGCGGGTTGCCAGCCAGGTAGTGCTCATCACCACCAGTTTCCAAGTCGAGGGCAACCACATCCGAACTATTCATATAAACTGCTGAGGGCATATATTCAGAGTTTTCAACTTGCCCCATAGCACGACGAACACTAGCTATAGCCTTTTCATTAGCGGTTGGAGTAAAGACCGTATGATGATCAGAAAGCGCTAGACCACCCAAGTTATTGCCTGTGGCATCCCCATTCAGCACCTGATAATCCAAACGCAATTGCGCCCCATAAATCAAGCGACTATCCACATGTGCGGCTAGTGCGGGTGCATCCTCAATGACTTCTTTAGACAGCTTGATCCAGTGACCCACTGAGCGTACCGGTGTACTCACCAACTCATAGGTGATAGAGGTTTCCGGCAAGGCACCACCTTCGGCAACCTCTTTAGCATTCAGAGTTACGACATTCTCTCTCGTGTACTCTACGGCATTACTAGAAGTCGGCAGATTTGGCATGGTGCTAGTTACGCGCAAAGTTCGACTTGCACCAGAAATAATTGTTGATTGACGATCTGGCGCGACCGTATCACCAGTTCCCAGCAAGGTATTTTTTGCCTCATAGGTCATTTTGCTGGCCTTGCCGCCAACAAAGCCTTCATAGTCTGACGACTTGGTTAGCTCCTGCCCCATAGTCTGATATTCTGGAGTATCAGTAGAGCGGGAAGCCATTTTCTGTTCGATCTCTGATACCTTCTCGCGAAGCTCTTCTGCCTCACTATTCAGGCTTTCCAGCTTGGATTTATTCTCACGGCCAAGCCTGGCATTAGTTGTCGCCTCCTCATTTGAGGACTTAATAAAGTCATCCAGCTTTTTGTCAAAATCTTGCAGAGACTTTTCAATTGTTTCTTTCATAGCGATTAACCTTCCAGTTTTGCTGATATGCGGTTTAACATCTGATTGATTTCATCAACCCCGGCTTCGCCACGCGGCTCCCCCGCAAACAAAACCTTGGCTCTCTTGGTAGTTGCTTCTGCCAAGCTTTTTGAAAAGCTTCCTGCCTCCCGCAGGAAACGCTCAAAATCTCTGATTGTTTCGCACTGGTGAAGTGCGCTTTTAAATGTTCCCAGGTCTACACGTGCTTCATCATTCGCGGGATAGGTCACTACTGAAATTTCCCGCAATGTGTTAACCACTTTGATCAGACGCGTACCGTCACCTTGCCACTCGGTGTCATCATGGGATACGAGACCACCCCAGCTGAGTCCATCGACAGTGCCATCCTGCATAGCGGCCTGAACATCCTTTGCCATGCTGATCCCACTGGTGAATTCACCGTGAGCAATCAAACCCACTTCATCGGTTTCGAGGTGAGAATATTTTCCTATCGGAACTGCATAGTGATTGTGGTTAAAAAACATTTTTGGCTTTACGCCGGTTTCAATAACCTGATCAAAGGCACCCACGACAACGACATCCCCGTCACTATCAACATTCCCAAACTTGCTAGCGTATCCCGTGAACTGGCTGGGCTTGCCGTTAGCAAACTTAATTTCACACTCTTCAAAACTAAGTGCTTTACGTTCCATCTGAGTCTCCAGAGTTATCTGTTTGCTGGCCAAGTTGTTCTAAGGGGGATAAGGCGCTTTGTACTGTGAGCATGTCACCACCCGGCAAAGCTGGTAGGTTTTCTTTTTTCCTAGCTTCATTCCGTGTCATTAAGCCGTTATTAACCATTTGTGAGGAGTATTCCGCACGGCCTTTGCTGTCAGCCCTGAGGAGTCCTTCAAAGGCGAATTCGATCTGGTACTTACGTCGATCCGAGGTGGGGAGCAGCTTTTCCCTTAGCGCTTCCTCCCAGCGTGAGAGATACGGGCGAAGATTGAGCTGATAAAAACCCAGCATTATTTGTTCAACTCCCGTGCCCCAGGTAGTTGTACCCTCTTGGTCATTAATCAAAATTGAGGGGACACCAAAGAAGCGGGCGATGTCACGCATTTGAAAACGCCGTGTTTCCAACATTTGCATATCTTCAGGTTTGAGCTGGACCTGCTGATATTTCATGCCAGCCTCAAGCACCATCAATCTGTGTGCGTTTTCTGAGCCCTGAGTGAGAGCACTAAAATTTTCTCTCACTTTTTTTCGCTGCTCATCTTTGAGCACTTGATCAATAGTCAGTACACCGCCCGGCTTGCCGCCGTTGCAGAAAAACTTGCTGCTGAATTCTTCAGATCCTGTGGCAAGACCAATTGAGTTTCGAGCATATTCGAGTGGTGAAAGGCCAATAGTGCCATTGCCAAACAACCGAACATGCAAAATATTTTCTTCTGCGAAGACGGCGACATCATTACCCTCGTAATAGTGATAAACCACAGAACCATCAGGCAGTGTTTCCACATCTACCTGCTGAGCTGGCAGCGGCCAAAGACTGATAGCCTGACCTTTAGAATCGCGATCTATGACCGCGTAGCAGTTACCATGCAAAACTAAATTGAGCTGCATGGTTTCGAACCAAACAACCTTAGTCATCCTAGCATTGGGCTTGCGCTTCAATAGCCTGGCCAAGTTGTGCCGGCTATCTTCCTCACGCTCATCACCATCAACCCTATAAATATGCAGCGGTATGCTTGCGAGGGTTTCAGTAAGGAGCCTGACGCACGCCCAGACCGCAGATATTTGAAGCGCTGTGTCTTCAGTAACCGTCTTTACACTTTCAACATTTCGCGTATCTGGTGATGATGATTGCTGCCCTTCCTGTTGAGTTGTGGCCGAACGGCCCCAGAAACTGAACCGTCTCCATATACTCATTAGTGGCCTACATTAATTGGATCGTTAAGGAAGTCATCCAGATCGGTTTCAGGCTCCTGCACCATTTGCCGACTCAGCGCCATAATTGCAGCGACTGCTGGATCTATTTTTTCGGATACTTTGGACTTATCGAATTTGATGTCCCCGGCTGCGTTAGTTACAGCCACAACGTTGGACATTGCAAAAGAAAGCGCTGGATTGTTATGTCGAACTGAATCAGTCAGCACCAGGCGCAGAAGTTCTTTCATCGGAGCAGAAATTGAACCCGTACCCTGGCCAACCTGAACCATGGGAACACCTTCCTCAATAAGATCGCTTACCAACTGAGAACTATTAAAGCGGTCAAAGGCAATTTCTTTTACATCAAAGCGCTCACACGCGGCCAATATATCCTGCTTGATATAGCTGTAATCGCAAGCATCACCAGGTGTAATCACCAAGCAGCCATGGTCTTTTAAACGCTGATAGACCTGCTGAAGCTGCCCCCCTTTATCTATTCGATTTTGGAAAGCTGCTTCGGGCAAATATGCCCTCGATATAAATGTGTGCTTCCCCTTTGAATCTTTGAAATCAAGAGTTAGCGCTGTTAAGTCTTCCACCGAGGCTAGATCTAACCCGCCATGGCAGGCCATGCCGTCAAACTCAGATTCTTCACCTTCAGTCCAGCAAGCTAAATCATTTAGCGATTCATCCCGGCACTTGTTCCAGCGCTCCATATTCATCCAGGTCGATTCACCATAAACCCAGATATTTAAGCGCTTGGTTTGAAACTCAATTTTTGCCGTGGGCATTTCCTGTGCTTTTCGGCACTGGTCCTGCATATCCTCCAGGGATACTGAGATTCCTAGATTTGGATTTGCTTTGATCCAAACAGAGGGGTCTTTCCAATCGTCATCATCATCCAGCGTGTAGATGATTCCAAAGAAAGCATCATCTTCAACAGTGCCTTCCAAAACCTTGATGGCATAGCCACGCAGTTCATAGCAGAAGCTGTTTTTATTTTTCCCGGCCGTGGTAATACCCCACATCACAGGCTGCCGACGCGCGCCCCTGCCGGACTCGAGTACATCCCATACACCTGAATCACGGTGAGCGTGAACCTCATCAATAATGCCGGCATGGACGTTGAAGCCATCCATACTGTTGTAGTCAGCTGCCAGAAGTTCCACTTGCGAGTTTGGAGAGTTCCGCGTATTGCATCGAATGACATTTCTCAGCGTGGTCATTGTTTTACGCAATACACGATCCTGAGCGGCCATCATGCCGATAGAGTCGAAAACCTCTTTTGCTTGATCTCGCTTTGTTGCGGCGCAATAAACTTTGGCGCCCGGCTCTGAGTCGCCTGCTGCCATATAACCACCAACGCTAGCTAGCTTGGTGGTCTTGCCATTCTTTCGAGCGATCTCTTCGTAGACCATGCGAAAGCGTCGCCTACCATCTGCCTTCCTCAGCCACCCGAATACATTGGCATTAATAAAGCATTGCCAATCACTCAATATGATTGGTGTTCCTGCCCACTCCCCTTGATAGTGCTTGCAATATCGATAGGTAAACCGGAAGACTTTTGCGGCTGCATTCTCATCAAAAATCAGCCCGCGCTCTCCTGCCGTCTCCAGGTCGCGATACCAGCGATCAACTGCTAATCGTACATACCTGCACGCTGGTATTTCTCCAGAGCGCACCTGCTCGGCATATCGGTACGCCCTATCTAGCCATTCTCGTGAGGGGTCAGCCAGCTTTGAAACTGGCATAGGCTATAACTCCAATTCTCCCTGATCCGGGTTTTCAACTTTGAAATTTTGTCTCGCACGAACTGTGACCCCAAACTGCTTGGCCAGCTTTTCATATTTGCTTGAATGCCTTTCCCATTGCACAGCTTCAGGGGCCAACTGCATGTAACCGCTTGGAGTCTTCTGGTATTCCGTGCCACGCTCTTGCAGCTTTTCTTCAGCTTCTTTCATACGTGCATACGAGGTGCAGAGAATCGCCAAAGCACCTTGGTCGATCTTCGCAATCAGTCCAGCCTTCTTCAGCTCAGCACACAGAAAACGATAATGCTTTTTAGCCTCTTTACTCAGCCAGGCCGGACACGGAGGAGCTTCACACGCAATCCCCTGAAATAGTGCTCCACCTTCTTGAGGCTTTTGATTCTGATTTTCTTCCGGGGGTCTTAATGGAACCACATTGTCATTTTGCACTTAGATACTCCCTAGGGATTTAATACCCCCCCCCTAAAAATTTACCGATAATAAACGCGTGCCTAGGGCGGCGGTGTCGGGCTTTTTCCCCCTAGAGATTCGACCCACCCCTCCCCCTGGCGCCGCGACCTTCTTGCGCCGTCTTTCGAGCATGACAACGGGTGCACAACCACTGCAGATTCGACAGTTCATCCGTGCCGCCTTGAGACTTCGGGATAATGTGGTCACAGCAATTACCCTCAGTGATCAATCCCATGGCAGTGCAGCTTTCACACAAGCCTTTAGCCTGCACCTTGCACAGCTCACGGTTACGCAAATACTCTTTACTCTTATATCTGCGGTTTGCCTGCTTACCTAAACGGCGCTGATACTCGCCCCAGTTAGTGACTAGATCCTGATGAGCATCACAATATCCATTAGAATTCCCATGGGCCCGCTTGCACTTACGGCATGGACGTTTGGCCTTAACCGGCATTGCTATCCTCACCCCGCTTCATCTGCTCACGCTTCAACTTAATATCCTGATGACGGTAATAAGCGAACACCGCGATAGAAAGCAGGCCGGTGGTGAATGCACCGTAGGTAATTACATACTGCTCAAACGCCGATGCAACTTGAGCTGTCACGCTACCCACTCCCGCAATCCATATCATCAGCCGCTCCATTGCTGTATTTGCTGCATCAGCTGGATTCATTGAACTACCCTCTTCACTGCGCCTTTCACCGCAGCCAATGGCTTCATGATGTGCTGGCTGAACCCATAAGAACCAAAGAAGAAAATGATCACTGCTGAGAAAGCACCGAACATCAACATCGACCCAGCAACAGACCAAATAAACTTCGCGTACTCAACATCCCACGGCCACACCACCACAGAGGCCACCACTAAAAAAATCTCGACACGAATAATGGCCAAGGCCGCAAAGCGCCGGGTTAAGCTGCGCTGAGTATTCTCACTCGCCGTGCTCGCAACATGCGCCACCACCGTATCGATCATTTGTTTGCGGGCCTCAGAAGCATGGCGAATTAATTCCTTCGCATCTTCAACGCTTTCCTGATCGGTATAAGACAGGCCATCGATCCAACCACCTGCCCGCACCAGCAACCCGTTATCCTTGTCGAGGATATCGTCCACGGGTTTAGCGTTACTGCTGAACAGCCCTTTTATTCCAGACCAAATACTCATCACGGATACTCCGGCACGTAGTGCGTAATTGTCAGATTAAAGTTAGGCGGCAACATATCCCGCAGTTGATCCATTGCTTTGCGCGACTGCATCACCCACCAGCCACCCGGAGCTACACCACAACCAATACCAATGCAGCCTTGAACATCAGAGGCATAGTTAGCGGTATGAATCAGGATTTTTGAGCGCCCAGGAACCTCTAACAGCTCCCACACATTGGGATACCGCTGAGAGCTATACGCCTCACAAGAATAAATACCCTCGGGGATACAACTCTCAAATGGGCGATTACCCAACCAGGGGCGCTCAACCGTATAAAACACACAGTCGCGCACTCTCAGCCGCCCCAATGTGGCATCAGGCCCATAGGCGAATCGTTGCAGGTTGCAGTCCATGTGTTTGCGCTCACTGCCCTGCATTGCAGAGCAAATAGAATTCAAAAAAAGGTGCCCCAAAAGAGCGCCATCAAGAACATTAAACAGGATGAAAATGAATCCCCAGAAACGAAAAAACCCGGCTGGGGGGAGCCGGGTTTCTGTTGCAAGCGGAAAAACCGCAAGCTAGGGAATTTATACCCCCTCAGGACAAAGCTGTCAACAAGCCCTCTTGAATCGCTCTCGATACTCCTGCACCAGCTCAGACACAGGACCAAGCGCTCTTGCAGGCAAAGGGTCCAAACGCCGATGTAGACGCTTCCATATCTTCACCCACTCCTGATCCCACCGTTTCTTATCACACCCCAAAATACTACGCGCCTGGGCAAGATCGATTGATCGCCCATTAACATCCCGCAACGCACACGCACTAATACAAAATAACGCCAACTGGCTAACCTTCTCGCGCGGGTGCGGCTCCTCCCACTTATCGAACTCAGACATCAAAAACTGCAACAGCGCCGCCCGCTCTTTAAATCTTTTTGCCGGAGGAGCATAGGCAGCCATGCCCCAGCAATAAGCCAACGGATCACTATCCCGCAACTTAGCAACAACGTTTTGAATTATTCCCCTCTCGCAGGCATCCATAACCCGGCTACCGCTTCCCTTCCCCACAACCGTCTCAGTGCCACTCACTCGCGGCGCATCTATCCGGCAAATGACTTGATCCGCCTTGCCCTGCACCTCACCCCGAATAACCACCTTCCGGCCCCGGCGCGTGCTTAGGGTGGCCGTACTCCTACCGCCCATGGCCTCGTAATCAAACGCCGCTGCCGACCCATCGAACGCATCATGCCAAGCCTGTCTCGCAGTATCGAATCTCATATCACTCCCCCCAAGACATCAAACGGTAACCTCAACCGGAACAATTACGCAGCCTGCTGAAAACTATCGAAATGCTCCTGAAAAACCTTTCTCGCCACATGCAGATTATCCCGATGGAAAGTCCCCAAATAATCCTCATGCACCTGTCGAATTTTATTTTGAGTCACCACCGTATGGGCAAACACCAAATCCACTTGGCGAGGGTTATCCGTGCGAAATACCGCTAAGGGTCTACTCGCAACGGTAGTCATAATTCGCTTTTGGGCTTCTGTCAGAGTCACAACGGTCATAGCATCGCTCCTTGAAAATCCGTGTTTACCAGCCAGTGTCTGTCAGCATTTCACCGATTGGCCGGTCCCGTGTTCGCTGCTTGGACGCTATTCGCTGCGGTGGAATAAACTTTTCACGTCTCACCCAATTGCGCCACACCGCCAACCAATCGCACCGCACCCCCTGCCTGCCCGACTGAGATTTCCAGTAATCACCAAAGCTAGCCGCAATGTCGTAGATCTGATGCATCACCTCTGGCCGCGTCTTGGCCGCCTCATCGTAAAATTCTTGGGTTAACTGCCAATCATCGGGAAGGCGGGTACCACGCTTCGATGGCGGGGCGGGTTCCTGACGGACAGCAAGGGCACCACCCTGACCGCCCTCTCTCTGGTTATTTTCTAGAGTGGTTACTTTCTTAGTATCTTTACTTTCTTGTGTCGTAAAAACCCGATCCGGCAAAACCGTATCTGGCAAAACCGTATCCGGCAAAACCGTATCCGGCAAAACCGTATCCGGCAAAACCGTATCCGGTTTTTCAGGAAGTGGTTCAGAATCTGACTTTGAGTCAATGGGTGTATCAGAGATCTCATAGTCCATACCGACTATTTTCCCCCGCTCACCACGCCGAGTAATTCGCTGGCAATAACCAGCATCGATTAACTCACCCAGCAGCTTGTAGATCTTGTCCCTGCCCTCCTGAGCCTCTTTGGCCAGTGCTGAAGGCGAAACCTCCCAGTGATCCGGCTTCGACAGCAAGTGCAGAAGCAAGCCGCCAGCAGCGAATGAAATACGGCGATCACACACAACGGAATTTGAGACCACCAAGTAATTTGAAGACGGCCGAGCACTTCGACGAATCATGCAGCAGCCCCCCAGAAAAATAATGAATGGGTCATATTGTTTTTACCTATCCTTGATTTCACTATTCGCGCACGGCGAACAACACCCTACAGAGACGCCCAAAGCGCAGAGAAATGAGTGCCGGTCTTTCCCGGCTGTCAGCGGTCTTTCCCGCAGTCTTCAAAGCGGGCCGGATTGGCGTCCCTCACCGGCCCTTTCTTGGGTATCTGACACACCCTGTATAAATCCCCATATACCGCAATGAATTAATCCCAATCATCAAAAACCGCAGAATGGCAGGACAATAAAATGGGGAATTGAAAATGATCGTTATTCTGGTTTCTGAAACGAACCCGCACGGCCTTAACTTGCCTGCTGAACTTCTACAGATACTTGGGCGTCATTGTTTGCATCTACAGGAGCGAAGATGTCAGGCCGCAAACGCTCCTTAGACACTCGGCCATTTGTTAACGAGTCGATCTGTATCGCTCTAGTGATCGGCACCCCTCGGTTTTTCCAGTGGCTCACCGCCATAGACGAAACACCAACCTGTCCGGCCAAGCCTCGGGCAGAGCCAAAGTACTCTATTGCATCTTCGATAGCGTCAGTCATGGATATATCCCACTTGTTTACATCTCAAGTATAAACATGTGGGTTCTGTCCGCGCAATAGGTGCGCGTGTAAACTTCATGGTTATGGAAAAGAAACGTTCTGAAGAATCAAAAGTAAAAGGCGCCAAATTTGAGGAGCTGGCTCGTAATGCCGGAATCAAATGGGCTGACCTTGCGCGCCAGCTGGGTGTAAACCCACAAACGATCACTCATTGGCGGAAAAGAGGTGTTGCAGCCGCGCACTCAGTACGAGTTGCACAAATGCTCGACTGTAAGCCAACTGATATCAGCTGGATCGCAGAATCAATCGCAGATTCCACCATAGAGGTTATCCGCAGAAACAACCTCAACCTTCTTGCTGAAAAACATGGAAGAGCAACTCTTTCCCAAACACTTGAGTACCCCGATAACAACTACCTAAATCAACTCTGTACCGGTCACACCAATATCGGTTCACGTACAGCTAGAAAGGTTGAAGGTGCACTCGGCTTAAAATCAGGATGGATGGATTATCCACAGAGCCTTGAACGCTATGCTCCCGAGCCTAAAAACTTTACCCAAGGCCCAGACATCAAGGGGCGCATTCCGCTTATTAGCTGGGTGCAAGCTGGGAAGTTCTGTGAAGCAATGGATCTTTTGGAACCCTGTGATGCTGAAGAGTGGCTCCCTTGCCCAACGGCCCACTCTGATCGAGCCTACGCACTGCGGATAAAGGGCGACAGCATGGCAAGTCCCTACCCTGGGCAAAGAAGCTACCCTGAAGGCATTATTATCTTTGTAGATCCTGAAAAGCCTGTGACCAATGGCAGTCGTGTAATCGCTCGCCTAAATGGTGAGGCCACATTTAAGACATTTGCAGAAGATATGGGACGCTTATTCCTACGCCCCATTAATCCAAGCTATCCCACTATGGACATCACAGACTTAGATGTAACATTTTGCGGAGTGATTATCGGTTCCTACTACCCCGAGTAAACCTCAATTAGAGATCAATACACTCAAGGTCAAAACCACACACGAAATGAGGAGGGCAAGTAACCAGAATGACTATCAAGCTCGCACCTCCTCTTGCTTCTTCTCCAGATAATCAAGTGCAGCTTTTTCTGAAGGATGAACTGTCTTTTGTGTATTGACTATATTTTCACAGCACTCAATCAAAGAATCTAAATCAACCTTCCGCCCTCTAACAACTTTCCCAACGGATCTCTTAAAGCCTGCCAAGGAAGGAATATCATAATTACGAATTGCGTTATCAACCATCTGAATAGTTACCCGATCATCCTTAACCAGAGTGCGCACATAATCCGTAACAACAGCTTTTTCTTCTTTCCTAAACTGACCATCCGCTTTCGCTACAAAATACAGAATTTTTAGAACATCTAAAAAATCAGTCTCAAAAACATCGACACTTCTCTCTGGCGATTCCTCATATTTGGCGACGAGAAAATCCCTGACACTGCTAATACACTCCCCAGTTTCCAAATCAACGCAGTTTTTCATACGGCTAAAGCGAAAGGTACGATTTGCATCCCTTAATTCACAGTGTGCTATTAGCAATCCTTCGTGTAATGTTTCATCAAACTGCTTAACCAAAACAGATCGGTTTGTCTGCTTTCCATTACCATCCCTATAGTTGAACTGTAAGTGTGCACTGACGGTCAGGGGATTTTCAGCATCAAAAAAGCTCCCCTCCCAGGCATCTTTATCCTTTACTTCTCTGTCACCAACTTCCTCTTTAGAAGTAACCTGAGCACGAACTAGATGGTTATCTGTTAAGCGTTCATTTTCTAGCTTAACCCTGTCCTCAGATTCATCTTTGCTCCAGACAAAATGATATCGAAGCCACAATAGGCCAACTAACCCAACCAATCCTAGAAACATCAAGAAACTCATAATCACACTCCCTTGTTTTGATTGGCTCAAGATTAAACACAAGTTTTATCAATTTAAACAAACCACCTGTTGACAACAAATAACCCACACGTTTACCCTCAGCACAACAAATAAACATGTGGGTTACAACTGATGGCCACACAACATAAGACACCACCTCATTACCTGTTACTGGCACCACGCCAAGCGGAAGCGCTAACACATCGCGCCCGAGGGCTCTCAAACCGGGAAACCGCCCAGGCTATGCAGTGCTCCGTCACCAACGTCAGCAACCTGCTCGCGGAGTGCTTCTACAAACTGCACGCCCGCAACAGCACTGACGCCGTGGCCAAGGCGGTAAAACACGGATTAATTCAATTCGTCCTGATCGCCACGATTGTCAGCGGAATTGGCGCAGAGCAAGAACAGCTACGCACCCGATTCCAACGCCGCCTCACCTCACAAACCATCCGAAACAACCGGGAGGGAATCGCATGACCGCCACCGTGTTTGTACACCCCACGGCGATGAGTAAAAACAATATCGACCGCCTCAAGCGCCGCATCGATATTGCCAACGCCGTCCACAAAATTGGCACCCGTCTAGTGCAGCCAAAACCCACCACCGCAAAGCCAGTAAATAACAACTGGCCACCGTTTGGAGGTGATGCCGCATGAACCAGAACAACCCAGCCCACAGTGTGGAAACCCTGCTCACCGTCGCCAATGGAAATTCTGGAGCCAGCAAAATTGCCGCACTGGTTTTGCTTTCCGCCTGGAATAGCTACGACTTTTCAGTCCCCGTAGCAGACCTTGCGTTACTGGATGGCGACAACTTCCAACACGCAATCAACGTGATGAATCTGCGCTACCACGGCAGATCACCTGAAAACGTCATTACGGATGGTGAGAAAAAATTCCACACCCTCTACCGCGACTGGAATCACTTGGAAATCCAGAGGAAGGAAGCCGCGTGAACCAAGCCCAGCCGCTACCGCAAATGCCCTGCCCTCACTGCGGCAAGCCAGCAGGGCCTGTATTTAATGGGCAATTGCAATTACGCGGCTGGAATTGCCAACCCTGCCGATACTGGGAACCCGCCATCGGTAGAGAAAGGAAGTTCAAAAAAACGGGGACCGGCCATGAATGAATTCACCCGAATCTTAGAGCTGTACGAAGAGCTGCAGGCCAAGGTGAAGCTGCAAGAACTTGAAATGAAAAGTATGCGCGAACAAGTCGCCACACTCTCCGAAGCCATCCAAGGCCAAGCCCCACAACAAGACAATCAGGAGGCAGCGTGAGAAAGGAAAAAACCTTCACCGTCACCCAAGCCGCCCGCCTATTGGGAATGGGCAGAAACAATTTAATGAAACTCATGCGGAACAACGGCTTATTACACAGCCAAGAACCCATGCGCAACTCCCCCACAAAGTGGGCCACCACACAGGGCCTGCTCGTTGCACAAAACGCTGAATACAAACGCGGCCCAGTGGCAGTGCCTTACATCAACACCAAGGTCACCTCCAACGGCATGGTCTGGATGCGCGACCTTATCGAAAAACAAACCGTACCCGAAGCTAGTTAATCACCCACAAATAAAAGCAAAGGATTGAAAATGGAACTACAGCAACTCGTCACTGAAAGTCTTGGTAAGTACATCGACAGCGGAAAACTGGAAAAGTCTATCGACTCAAAAGTTGAAGCTACCATTGTTGGAATTTTGGATTCAGTACTTCGCGAATATAGTGATTTTGGTCAGTCTTTGAAAAAGGCTATTGAAGATAAAATCTCTATCTGCACAAACCAAATAACCCTGCCCGAGTACAACAAATATATTACCGACATGATCGGTGAGCTGTACATCAAAGCTCTAGATGAGCAAGCAGGTGCACATTTAAAACCACTATTAAATAAAGCTCTCCAACCCGTTCCGGCTGCAATAACATCTGAAGAGTTTTTAGAACTCATTAAAAAGGAATGGCAAGAGGAGCACCTTAGTGAAGGGCATGAAGAAATAAGACTAGAGTGGGAGCGATCCGAATATTTTACAAGAGTGAAAATCCTCCACGGTGAATATTCATTCAATAATATTGAGATTTCACTTTATAAGGACCGCGATGAAGAGCATCACTACATCTCGATTATCCGGGAGGATGGCAAAAACTTTAGAAGAGGAGTGCAGGCCCACACACTTAATTACGGGCTTCCCGGTGAACTATTCAAGCTATATGCCCGCAGAACTTTGATTACCGATATTGATGAAATCTACGGCGATTCTATTTACCTCGATTACGATTAATAACTTTCAACCGCGCCCCAGGCGCATCAGTCAGCTGTAACCGTTAGGGCTGCCGGTACGGAGCCCAATTTTAATTAATTGGAGAACTCCATGGAAAGATACGCACTATTTACCGGCACTTATAACTTGCTAATGGGAGGCATCAAAGATTTCAAACGCTCCTACGCCACCGAAGAAGAAGCCTACCAAGAGGTAGAGCGCATTGCCCAGCAGGAGCTGTTCACACACTGGGCCCAGATCTTCGATAAGAAAACCGATACGGCAAAAATTTACCTTATCGACGATAAAAAAATCACCGAGGACAAACCCCAAGAGTGCCCCCACCCAGAACCAAACGCCGCCTGACCTACAGCCAATAACTTTCTAAGCCCGCCCAGTGCGGGCTAACTGGGTAGAAGCAATTAATAAATAAACTCGGGGGATACCATGACAAATTTTGTATCAGGAGTAACTCACCATATATGCATTGAAATCCAAAGTACGTTGAGGAAGTCCGATAAATGGCTAGATGGGCTTTTGCAAGATTCCAAAACCGGAAGAGAACTGTCTTCAACTGAGGTGCGGGATTTTTTGCGCAAACAGCAGGACAAAGGATTTACCTTCTTTAGCGGCTGCAACAACATGGACTCATCTGGGCGCTGCGCAGGACACCCACCAGAGGAAGAAAGCAGTGTCCAAGCGTAAAACCCGCAAGCCTATGAGCAAACAGGCCCAACGCGCTCGCCGAGTAAACCGCTGGCTAAACGGCCTGATCCTCACCGCGCGCAGCAGTACCGGCCTGGATACCGACGGCGATCCTATTTTAAAGATCACCCACCGCCGCCAACGCGGCGCCGTAGGCGATATCGCCCGCGCTGATTACCAGCATGAGATATTGAATTGGCAACACCACTGGCAGGTGACGGTATTTGTTGAGTGCAAAACCTCTGAAGGCGATTTCTATAAAGACTCGACCGAGTTCGAAGCCTACGGCGTCCGCCTTAATGACCTAGCCGAATTAGTACGCCCAGAACTCGACACCATCAAAAACAAAGCCAACCCCAACCACTACAAAGACCACGGCTGGCAGGCAGAGATTCTACCGAATCGTAGACAGGAAAAAGGGAGAGCAGCATGAATATGACAGCAAAACTAAACCTAGTAGAACACCTATACCGGCAACGCGAGTTCTCCAAGAACACCTTCGGCCCCGGTTCTCGAGTTGAAGGCATCTTGGATCATATGAGCAAAGAAATTATCGAGGTAAGAAACAAACCACAAGACCTTAGCGAGTGGATTGACTTGGCCCTTTTATCCTTCGACGGTGCGTGGCGTGCCGGATACACACCAGAGCAAATAGCGGCAGCGTTGACGGCCAAACAAGAAGAGAACGAGGGCCGCAGCTGGCCAGACTGGCGCAACGCCCCCAAAGATAGAGCAATTGAGCATAACCGCTCTACGGAAGAGGCTGCGTGATGGAGCAGTCAAAGCTCGGTTCATTGATTGAAACTTGCATCAACACCGTAATCGGCTTTCTGGTTACTTTCATTGCATGGCCTCTAGCCGCCCTACTAACCGGAATTGAGTACAACTACGGACAGCAATTCGGAGTAGTTGCTTTTTTCACCGTTATCAGCGTCGCACGCGGCTATGTAGTGCGCCGCTGGTTTAATGCTCGCCTGAAAGAAGCAGCCACCCGACTAGCTCAAAGCCTGCATCACTCAGAAACCAAGGGGGCGAGCAGGTGAAACTCTGGCAATCCCTCACCGGCATCGCCGCCCTAATCTTCTGCGGCACCAGCCTCGCATTTACCGTGCAGCTGTGGATATCCATGCCCGCAGGTCTTGGCGGGCAGGTGGTGGCCGGGGCCACTGCGGTGGCGCTGGAGCTGTGCAAGTTCAGCTTCGCCCCACTGGGCCTTTGGTTGTGCAGCCAAGGGCAAAAGAGCGGCTATGCCCTGCTCTGCCTCTGGCCTCTGCTGGTAGTGATCAGCATTGTTGCAACGGTCGGATTCCTCGCCACCCACAGCGACGAACAGCAACAGCGCAGCACCCGTAACAGCCAGGAATACCAAGCGTTGCAACAGCAGTTAAACAGTTTGCAACAGCAGATCAACACCCTAAACGGCCTGATCAACACCGACGCCAACAACGGCTACCGCCAACGCGCCATTAATACCGCCGCACAGTTATCCACAATGGAAGCTGAGCGCACGCAACTCATAGAAAAGCTATCCACAATCGAACAGACACCCAGCACGCACAGCGCCTTCAGCAGCTTGGCGGGCACTCTGAACACAGACCCTGCAAAGGTTCAGCATATCGGCTTCCTCGCCCTGGCGATCATCACCGACATCGTGGGATTGGTTGCGTTACTCGCGTTTAACGCCGCCGTAACAGTTGCGAAACGCGCCACTGCACCGTTGCAACAGCCTGAAACGGTGGAAACACAACCGTTACACACCACCCACTTGAGCGAAGAACAACAGCAACTCGCCCAGCGAATCCGCTCCGGAGAGTTCGGCCGCAAGCCCGTAATGCGCAACATCATCAACGATATGCGCCTTAGGCACGGAACCGTTAAACCCGTTTTCGACGCCCTGCAACAGGCGGGCACACTCAAACGCAATGGCCAGGGGTTTGCCCTGGTGCAGAGATAAGCAACTTGATTTCAAGAAACAACGAGAAAGGAAAATCTGATGATTAAAGGATATTGGTCAACCAAGGATTTAAGTGAGCGCTACCGCTGTTCAAGCCGCACTATTTTTAGATGGGTAAACAGAGAAACCAACCCATTCCCCAAACCACGAATCAAAGCCTCTGGTAGTCACAACCTTTGGGCGATTGATGATGTTGAGCAGTGGGAAGCCCAGATTTCAATCCCAGTAGCTGCTTAGATGCTCCTCACCTCATCCTTAGCGATGGCAGGTACTACTCGCCTTCGCTAAGGATTGACACTTCCCTTAAGCGTCGATGTTAAATCTTATCTTGTATTCTCCAGTAAACACATTCTGAACCAATACATCAGAACTGCACTTTGATGAGGGGGTTGCGCCGATTGAGAATTGATAATAGCCACTCATCTGGATTACCGACCAATTAAACCTACATGATTGATAGGTTAATACTCCAGCATCCGCTAAGCCATTAGTAGTTGAAGTATGGAAAGTCGAACTGTTAGCAGCTGCCGGGGCCGGAAATAATGGAGAAATGAAGCCGGTCGTATTTGTCCCATTAATGAGCACATTATCAGATGACGTATTATTTTTGAGTTCTATGCTAGTTGATAATGTAGATGCTAATGCTGGTACGGAGTGCGCTACAGATACAAGCAGTGCTCCGGCAAGAATAATTTTCCGTTTAAATTCCATCTCAGTGCTCCTTGAAAATGACGTGTAAAGACTTTCAACAAGTCCTTAGTCATTCCACCTCACACTGTCATCAAATGTCAATACTGTCATGTCAATACAAAACAACTAGCGTACAAACTAATCAGCGGATCTAAGCCTAAATTCTTGATATAGACCCTCTCCAGCGACCGCACATGTACACAGCCAAAAGCCCACCCATCCTATTGGAACCACCTAATCTGACCAGTTAGTATTCATTAGTCACCACCCATGAGCAAAACCAGAGGCCAATTTGGTATAATTCGGCGTTTCGGATTCGGCCTTGGGGTATATTTCAATATGTGTACACAGGGGCGTACACAGATAAGGTTAAATCTAAGTGAATAAAGATTTTTCTCAACAATTTCAACGACGTAGAACTTTCGCTATCATTTCTCACCCGGACGCCGGTAAAACAACCGTGACCGAAAAGCTTCTTTTGTTCGGGAATGCAATCCAGCAAGCGGGCTCCGTTAAGGGGAAAAAAGGTCCCCACGCACGCTCTGACTGGATGACGATGGAACAGGAACGCGGTATTTCTGTTACTTCTTCCGTTATGCAGTTCCCCTACAAAGAGAGGACTGTAAACCTACTGGATACACCGGGGCACGAAGACTTCTCTGAAGATACCTATCGGGTACTCACCGCCGTCGACTCCGCACTGATGGTGATTGACGGGGCCAAAGGTGTGGAAGACCGCACCATCAAGTTGATGAATGTGTGCCGCTTGCGAACAACGCCGATTCTCTCATTTATCAACAAACTCGACCGGGATATTCGCGACCCGATCGAGGTAATGGATGAGATTGAAGAAGTTCTGAATATCCAGGCTGCCCCTATCAATTGGCCTTTGAGTTCAGGAAAAGGTTTCAAGGGGGTCTATAACCTCTACACCGATACCATCCATGTATTCTCCCAGGGTCAGGGCCACAGAATTCCCGATGATATTCAAATTAAGGGTCTGGACTCCGCTGAGGCTGACGCACTACTTGGCGAGTACGCCGAGGATATTCGGGAAGAGATTGAATTGGTTCGTGGAGCCACTCATGAGTTTGACCAGGAAGCTTATCTTGCCGGTGAACTGACCCCGGTATTTTTCGGTACGGCCTTGGGTAACTTTGGCGTAAGGGAAATGCTCGATGGTTTCGTTGAATGGGCGCCCTCACCCCAATCCCGGGAAACCAAAGAGAGAAAAGTAGAGCCCAGCGAAGATAAATTCTCCGGCTTTGTTTTTAAAATCCAAGCGAATATGGACCCCAAACACCGCGATAGAATTGCCTTTATGCGTGTCTGCTCCGGCACCTACAATCGCGGTATGAAAATGAAGCATGTGCGCATTGGCAAGGATGTAAAAATTGCCGATGCGGTGACATTTATGGCTGGCGACCGAACCCACGTAGAAGAGGCCATTGCCGGCGATATTATTGGTTTGCACAACCACGGTACTATCCAGATCGGCGATACCTTTACCGAAGGCGAAGCACTGAAATTTACCGGCATTCCCAATTTCGCCCCGGAGCTGTTCCGTCGCATACGTTTAAAAGACCCTCTCAAATTAAAGCAATTACAAAAAGGGCTTCAGCAACTTTCTGAAGAGGGCTCCACCCAGGTATTTTTCCCGCTGGATAACAACGACATTATCGTGGGCGCAGTTGGTGTACTACAGTTCGAAGTAGTCGCTTACCGATTAAAAGACGAATACAAAGTTGAAGCCATCTACGAAAACGTCAACGTGAACACTGCGCGCTGGGTAGATAGTGAAAGTGCCAAAGAACTAGAGAATTTCAAGCGCAAGGCCAGTACCAACCTGGCACTCGATGGCAGCGGACACCTGACCTACCTGGCACCGACGCGCGTTAATTTACAATTGGCTGAAGAGCGCTATCCAGAAGTTCGCTTTTATGCCACGCGGGAACACTAAAGCAGCAAGGCTAAGTACCTTTGCTGAAACCTTAGTGTGACAGCAGTAAGAAAGAGGCAAATAATGAGTCAGTTTGTAGAAATACCTACTGAAGTACCCAATGAAGTACCTCGGCTGGGCAATCGCATCACCAAAGCTATTGGCAAGTTGATAATCAAGGTGCTCGGCTGGCGAATGGATGGGGAAATCCCTCCAGAAAGAAAAGTCATGGTGGCTTTGGCTCCCCACACATCCAATTGGGATTTTGTGGTTGCCATGCCATTTATTATGGCATTGGGTATTAAAATTTCCTGGCTCATGAAAAAGGAAGCTTTTTTCTTCCCGTTTAAAGGACTATTTATGTGGCTTGGAGGTGTTCCTACCGATAGGCGCGCCGCAGGTAATATCGCTCTACAAGTTGCATCGAGTTACCGGGAAAATGAAAAAATGTGGGTGGGGATTACTCCCGAGGGGACCCGCAAAAAAGTAGGGCGCTGGAAGAACGGTTTTTTAAGGATTTCCTATACCGCTCAAGTTCCTATTTTGCTTGTTGCCTGGGACTTTCCCAATAAGCGTATTTGCATTGACTCCCTGTACCAGCCTATCGGTGATCTGGAACAGGATATGGCAGAGATCCAAAAGCGCTTTAGCAAGTATCAGGGGTATTACCACGATAATGAAAGTACTCTTGAAAAGGGGTAACCAGTCCACTCGTGATACAGTTAAGTAGTGAGCTTTCTACTTATACCTACCTGATACTGACAGTAATCGCCTTTACCGCAGGCTTTGTCAGTGCGATCGCCGGGGGAGGGGGAATAATCACCCTCCCCGCTTTACTCTGGGCCGGCATTCCCCCACTCGATGCTCTCGGTACCAATAAGTTTCAAAGCGTCTTTGGCACCCTATCATCCACCATTAACTTCCTGCAAAAAGGCCAGTTGAATTTACGCCCCCTCTGGCCAGGACTACTTGCTGCAATTATCGGTTCCTGCCTAGGCACCTTAACAGTCGCTTCACTTGGGGAGGCTGGTCTCAATACCTTACTTCCCATCCTGCTCATTGCTATTGCCCTCTACTTTATTCTGTCCCCTCGCATTTCCGACATTGACTCAAAACCCAGAATCAGTAACGTTACTTTTAATCTAGTTGTTGGCGGTGGGCTCGGCTTTTACGGGGGCTTCTTTGGCCCTGGAATGGGGTCTATCTGTGCAGCCGCCTTCGCAGCGCTACTCGGCTACAATATGCGTGCGGCTACGGCATCAACAAAACCTATTGTGCTCGCTACCAATGTGACCTCTATGCTAATTTTTATCGCTGGAGGCCATATTTTTCTATTGCTCGCTATCGCTATGTCTTTTGCCCAGGTTGTAGGAGCTCGTCTCGGCTCCAACCTCGTGATTGCAAGAGGTGCCAGTATTATCAAACCGGTAATCATTATTGCCACCATTGCTGTGGCAATAAAACTATTAGTGGAGGATTGATATCGTGACCTGGCTGGCAACGCTTATTCTTTCTTTCATTGCCTTTGTTATTGTGGTTTGGGTTCTTATGCACCTGCGCAGACCCAGATTTCGAATGGACCGAGGCAGTTTTGTTAAGGGCCTTGAAGATGTAATCACCGGGCAAGCCAGCGATACTGAATGGCGAGCACTCCTCGCCTGCCCAATGCGACACGACCCAAAGCTTGAAGAGATGCGACAACGTTGCCTCAATATTGAAGACAGCGAATATACTGGCGAACCGCCCTACTTATTTACAGAAAAAGGCCTGCGTAAGTTACGTGAAATTCGCGAGCAACTGATCGCGGCCTCATCAAATAACGAGCCAAAAGCTTAAGACTGAAGAGTATTAACAAAGGATAGACCGATGTTGAAACCACTGCTTTCCCTTACCGGGGGACTGATCACTACCATGGCACTGGGAATAGCCCAGGCAGCCCCTCTGTCACAGGAAGATGTATCTGTGGCGGAAGTATTACGTGACCGGGCACTGGAAAGCTCCGACGCCTACAGTATTGTAGAGTCTTTGACCGTCGAGGTTGGACCACGACGGACAGGCACTGAGGGCGATGAAAGGGCCGTTGCCTGGGCACAAGACAAAATGAAGGCATTTGGCTTTGATCGCGTCTATACCGAGCAAATTGAGGTACCCCGCTGGATTCGTGGCCATGCTCACGCCGAAGTCATATCCCCTTTCCCCCAGCCACTAGTTGTCTCCTCCCTCGGCTATGGCGCCGCCACTCCTGAGGGAGGGTTAACAGCGGAAATTATTGAGTTTCCCGATGTGCAGGCCCTGTTGAAGGCCCCGGCCAGCCAAGTGAAAGGTAAAATCGCTTTTATCAATAAGCGTATGGAGAGAGCGCGCACGGGGGATGGCTACGGCCCTGCAGCGCAAGGTCGCAAGCTGGGAATGCGTGCTGCCGCTGAAAAAGGGGCTGTTGCCATGCTGTTGCGCTCCGTAGGAACCGACTCAGACCGATTTGCCCACACCGGTATGATGTCGGTTGATAATGTGGAAAACCCAGTTCCTGCACTCGCACTTTCCGCTCCTGATGCAAACCTGCTCGAGGCTATGCTCCAACGCGGCAAGCCAGTCCAGGTAAAACTTGATGTTGAAACTGAGCGACTGAGTGACGGCCCCTCTTTTAATGTCATCGGTGAAATTACTGGCCGTGAGAAACCTGAAGAAGTCATGATTATTGGTGCACACCTGGATTCCTGGGATGAAGGCACCGGGGCCTTGGACGACGGAGCTGGGGTTGCCATTGTTATGGAAACTGCACGTCTCATTGCTGAGCTACCACAGCGCCCCCGTCGTACACTGCGAGTCGTGCTATTTGGTGCAGAGGAAATTGGTCTGGTAGGTGCTAAGCAATATGTTGAGGCGCACGTAAAAGAGCTGGACAATATTATTGCCGTTTCTGAGTCAGACTTTGGAGCAGGGAAAGTCTGGCGTTTCGATACCCGCCTCCCTGAGAGCAAATTTGATATTGCAGATCAAATGATGCAACTCCTCGCCCCCCTGGGTATTGAGCGCGGAAATAATGAATCTTATGGTGGCCCAGATAGCAGTGTGTTTGTTGCGCGTGGTGTACCAGCCTTTGGTCTATACCAGGACGGTACCGACTACTTCGATTATCACCACACACCCAACGATACCCTGGATAAAGTCGACCCTGAGAATCTTCGCCAGAATGTAGCGGCCTGGGTTGTAATGTCTTTCCTGACCACAGAGATGGAAGGAGACTTGGGCCGAGTACCTACTGCCTCTGAATAAATAAAAGATACAGACGATATTTTTAAAGCCCCACCTGGTGGGGCTTTTTTTATCCCCAAATTTTTCTTCTCTCGCATACTGGCGTACCAATCAGCCGCAGTAATCCACAGATTTATCGCTCATAACACTGTTAATAACTGATGTCCGTTTTATGGCGTCTTTGTTACCAACAGAAACCATGGATAGAGCTGTGTATAACTCCGGGATATCCCCGGCCAGCCCCGTGTTTCCTTGGCTCTATTGAAGGCGGGTAAAAAAGCAGCACTTTTTGCGTGGATTTCCACAGCCAGCGGTTACTAACAGAAAGTCTGGATAGAGTTGTGTATAACTTTAATAAATGGGCTACAGGCCCCGTGGTTACAAGGGATTACTGCAGAGACTAAAAAATCACCGATATTTTTACCGGCTAATTTTAATTTTTAGCGGGAGTGGTATGGGTACTTTTCTGGTTTTTACGCGAGTTATTTTTGTTGGATTATTTTTTGAATGAGTGTAAAGGCGTTTGGAGAGAAGAGCGGTAAAGACCTATTTTTATAGGCTTTTTAGGAGAGCGTCTGTTTAAGGTGCTCAGGTAGTTTTAGGTTTTTCTTTTTTTAATTACTGACTGATTTTTTAAATAGAAAGTTGAGCATTAAATTTTTTCAGAGCTATTTTTATCTTTTTCTATTTAATTTCTACTGAGTAATTTCTGCCTTCCCTTTCTTAGCTTCTTTGTTTTTTAAAATATTTTTCAGCCATAAAAAAAAGGGCCACCCTGTTGGGTGGCCCTTTTCGGATTAGAAGCCTGACGATGACCTACTCTCACATGGGGAAGCCCCACACTACCATCGGCGATGTTGCGTTTCACTTCTGAGTTCGGCAAGGGATCAGGTGGTTCCACAACTCTATTGTCGTCAGGCAAACTGGCTTGGGTTGGCGTTGGTCTTATAAGCAAAGTGCTTGGCCTGCCGCGTTATCGCTGTTTGCCTCGGTCATGTTGTTGACCGGCGATAACCCCAAATAAGTCGGTAAAACAATCTGTAGTAATACACCGCAAGCGATCGTATGTCTCTAACTCACAATCCGCTAGCTTAGCTAGTCGTTAGTAACCATCTCTGTTGTATGGTCAAGCCGCACGGGCAATTAGTACTGGTTAGCTCAACGCCTCACAACGCTTCCACACCCAGCCTATCAACGTGGTAGTCTTCCACGGCCCTTCAGGAGGCTCAAGGCCTCAGGGAGATCTTATCTTGAAGGAGGCTTCCCGCTTAGATGCTTTCAGCGGTTATCCCGTCCGAACATAGCTACCCGGCAATGCCACTGGCGTGACAACCGGAACACCAGAGGTTCGTTCACTCCGGTCCTCTCGTACTAGGAGCAACTCTTCTCAAATCTCCAACGCCCACGGCAGATAGGGACCGAACTGTCTCACGACGTTCTAAACCCAGCTCGCGTACCACTTTAAATGGCGAACAGCCATACCCTTGGGACCGGCTTCAGCCCCAGGATGTGATGAGCCGACATCGAGGTGCCAAACACCGCCGTCGATGTGAACTCTTGGGCGGTATCAGCCTGTTATCCCCGGAGTACCTTTTATCCGTTGAGCGATGGCCCTTCCATACAGAACCACCGGATCACTATGACCTACTTTCGTACCTGCTCGACATGTCTGTCTCGCAGTCAAGCGCACTTATACCATTATGCTCATTGCATGATTTCCGACCATGCTGAGTGCACCTTCGTACTCCTCCGTTACTCTTTGGGAGGAGACCGCCCCAGTCAAACTACCCACCATACACTGTCCTCGATCCGGATAACGGACCAGAGTTAGAACCTCAAACATACCAGGGTGGTATTTCAAGGACGGCTCCACAACAACTAGCGTCATTGCTTCAAAGCCTCCCACCTATCCTACACAAATAGGCTCAAAGTTCAGTGCAAAGCTGTAGTAAAGGTTCACGGGGTCTTTCCGTCTAGCCGCGGGTACACTGCATCTTAACAGCGATTTCAATTTCACTGAGTCTCTGGTGGAGACAGCGTGGCCATCGTTACGCCATTCGTGCAGGTCGGAACTTACCCGACAAGGAATTTCGCTACCTTAGGACCGTTATAGTTACGGCCGCCGTTTACCGGGGCTTCGATCAAGAGCTTCGCCGAAGCTAACCCCATCAATTAACCTTCCGGCACCGGGCAGGCGTCACACCCTATACGTCCTCTTACGAGTTTGCAGAGTGCTATGTTTTTAATAAACAGTCGCAGCCACCTGGTCACTTCGACCGGCCTCAGCTTAGGGAGCAAGTCCCATCACCAAAACCGGCGTACCTTCTCCCGAAGTTACGGTACCATTTTGCCTAGTTCCTTCACCAGAGTTCTCTCAAGCGCCTTGGTATTCTCTACCTGACCACCTGTGTCGGTTTAGAGTACGATTCACTATTACCTGAAGCTTAGAAGTTTTTCCTGGAAGCAGGGCATCAACCACTTCACCCACTAAGTGGGCTTCGTCATCAGTTCTCAGCCTTAGGGACCCGGATTTGCCTAAGTCCCCAGCCTACAACCTTAAACATGGACAACCAATCGCCATGCCGGCCTAGCCTTCTCCGTCACTCCGTCGCAGTAATAGCGAGTACAGGAATATTAACCTGTTTCCCATCGACTACGGCTTTCGCCCTCGCCTTAGGGGTCGACTAACCCTGTCCCGATTAGCGTTGGACAGGAACCCTTGGTCTTCCGGCGGGGAGGTTTTTCACCTCCCTTATCGTTACTCATGTCAGCATTCGCACTTGTGATACCTCCAGCAGACCTCCCGATCCACCTTCAACGGCTTACACAACGCTCCTCTACCATGCTCCTAAGAGCATCCGCAGCTTCGGTTATCAGTTTGAGCCCCGGTATATCTTCCGCGCAGGCCGACTCGACTAGTGAGCTATTACGCTTTCTTTAAAGGATGGCTGCTTCTAAGCCAACCTCCTAGCTGTCTGGGCCTTCCCACATCGTTTCCCACTTAACTGATATTTGGGACCTTAGCTGGCGGTCTGGGTTGTTTCCCTTTCCACGACGGACGTTAGCACCCGCCGTGTGTCTCCCGCGATTGCACTCCTCGGTATTCGGAGTTTGCATGGGGTTGGTAAGTCGGGATGACCCCCTAGCCCAAACAGTGCTCTACCCCCGAGGGTGAGACGCGAGGCGCTACCTAAATAGCTTTCGAGGAGAACCAGCTATCTCCCGGCTTGATTAGCCTTTCACTCCGATCCACAGGTCATCCCCTAATTTTTCAACATTAGTGGGTTCGGTCCTCCAGTTGATGTTACTCAACCTTCAACCTGCCCATGGATAGATCGCCGGGTTTCGGGTCTATTGCCTGCAACTAAACGCCCTATTAAGACTCGATTTCTCTACGGCTCCCCTAAGCGGTTAACCTTGCTACAGACAATAAGTCGCTGACCCATTATACAAAAGGTACGCAGTCACCCCGAAGGGCTCCTACTGCTTGTACGTATACGGTTTCAGGTTCTATTTCACTCCCCTCTCCGGGGTTCTTTTCGCCTTTCCCTCACGGTACTGGTTCACTATCGGTCAGCTGGGAGTATTTAGCCTTGGAGGATGGTCCCCCCATATTCAGTCAAGATAACACGTGTCCCGACCTACTCGATTTCACTCTAAATGCCTTTTCGTGTACGGGGCTATCACC
>NZ_CP174340.1:5167500-5280000 GCF_052468295.1 Microbulbifer maximicatervae (SeqCode) | reverse complement strand
TTTTTCCAGGAAGCAGACCCCTCGCGCAACCCAACAACAACATTCGCTACACCAGAGTCTTTCAGGTTATTGGCATGGGCATGACCTTGAGATCCATAACCAATAATGGCTACTGTTTTTCCCTGAATTAAAGAAAGGTCACAATCTTTGTCGTAATAAACTTGCATCGCTCAATTCCTGTTTTTTGCTCTATACACTTAATACTTTTTCACCACGGGCAATCCCGGAAACTCCGGATCGCACCACTTCCATAATTGTGTGTTCCCCCAGCGCCTGGAGGAACGCATCGAGTTTTTCGCCGGTTCCTGCCACCTGTACCGTGTACATACTGCTGGTGACATCAACGATCTGCCCGCGAAAAATATCGACACTACGCTTCACCTCATCGCGCTGGGCACCATTGGCTCGCACTTTCACCAATAGCAGCTCCCGCTCGATATGAGAGCCTTCAGTGAGGTCCACCAATTTCACAACATCGATAAGCTTGTTTAGGTTCTTGGTAATTTGCTCAATCTTGTGATCGTCACCAATCGTCACCAAAGTGAGACGCGATAAAGTCGCATCCTCAGTAGGCGCCACGGTGAGGCTTTCAATGTTGTAGCCACGCTGGGAAAATAAGCCAACAACACGAGACAAAGCCCCTGGTTCGTTCTCCATCAGAACCGAAATTATTCTACGCATCGCCCTACCCTTTAAGTTCTCTCAGTTTTGCTCAGCCACATGTCACGCATGGAGCCATTTGGTAGCACTTGCATGGGATAGACATGCTCAGATGGGTCGACGTATACGTCGATAAATACAGTGCGATCCTTAATTGCAAAAGCTTCTTGTAACTTGTTGTGTAGGTCTTCACGACGCTCCACTTTCACTCCGACGTGACCGTATGCCTCGGCGAGTTTCACAAAATCAGGCAGCGATTCCTCGTAAACACTATTGGAAAGCCTTCCTTCATATTGCATCTCCTGCCACTGCTTCACCATCCCCAGAGCCTGGTTGTTAAGGCAGAGGATTTTTACTGGCAGATGATATTGGGTAGCCGTAGAAAGCTCCTGAATACACATCTGGATACTTCCCTCGCCAGTTACGCACACAACCTCTTTATCCGGGTGAGCTATTTTCACCCCCAAGGCTGCCGGTAAGCCGAAACCCATAGTCCCCAACCCACCGGAGTTAATCCAGCGGCGCGGCTTATCAAACAGGTAATATTGCGCAGCAAACATCTGGTGTTGCCCTACATCGGATGTCACAAAAGCATCACCCTCAGTAATGTCATACACCGCCTTGATCACATCCTGCGGCATTATCAGAGCACCATTCGTCTGATAACGAGGAGCCGTGTAGAGTCCGTGACGCTCACGCCAATCATCGATTTGGCGCCACCAGTCAACTATCGCGGAGTGATCCGGCTGCTCATCATTGGCTTTCAACGCTTCGAGCATCTCCCGAAGGACAGCCTGGACCGTGCCGACAATCGGGATATCGGCAACAATCGTTTTAGAGATCGAAGCCGGATCGACGTCGATATGAATAATTTTGGCACCCGGGCAGAATTTGCCTGGAGTATTTGTCACCCGGTCATCAAAGCGCGCACCTACAGCCAAGATAACGTCGGCGTGATGCATGGCTGTATTTGCCTCGAAAGTGCCGTGCATACCGAGCATTCCCAAGAAACGCCTGTCACTTCCGGGAAATGCTCCGAGCCCCATCAAGGTATTAGTCACCGGGTAGTTCAACTTTCTAGCCAGCTCGGTGAGAAGCTCGGCGCCGCCACCCTGCACCACTCCCCCGCCGGCATAAATCACCGGGCGGCGAGCTGATAGCAACATAGCAATCGCTTTGCGAATCTGGCCGCTATGCCCCTTACCGGCTGGGGTATAGGAGCGCATCCGCAATTTTTCAGGGTAGTGGTAGGGGAATCTCTCCGCCGGGTTGGTTACATCCTTTGGAACATCGATCACTACGGGACCGGGACGGCCAGTATTGGCGATAAAAAATGCCTTTTTGACGATCGTAGGAATATCTTCAGCATTTTTTACCAAAAAGCTGTGCTTCACGATCGGCCGCGAGCAACCGACCATATCTGTTTCCTGAAACGCATCCTCACCGATCTTATCCCTGGGTACCTGGCCGGATATCACCACCATAGGGATAGAATCCATATAGGCCGTTGCGATGCCAGTAATCGCGTTCGTAGCACCGGGACCAGACGTCACCAGTACCACACCCGCCTTACCAGTAGACCGTGCATAGCCATCAGCAGCATGGGTCGCACCCTGCTCGTGGCGCACGAGAATATGCTTTATCGATTTCTGCCGAAAAATAGCATCATAGATATGTAACGCTGAGCCGCCCGGGTATCCAAAAATCAGATCCACCCCTTCATCCTGCAGCGCGCGAACCAACATATCGCCGCCGGAAAGTAATTCCACTTGAGTCTCCTCAATTTTCCTGTTTTATAGGATAGCCATCACCGAAAACGTATAAAACGCCTACTAGCAAGAATGCCAGACAGCAATTATAGGGGAAAATGGTGACAAATATCAGCCTGTTGCGTGTTTAGCTGCCGATTTTTAGGATGAACTGATCGCGCATAAACACCCAACCCCAAGTAAATCTACAAAGGTTCACTACGGGGTTAGCAGGCCTCCAGGGGTGGGGAGGGCCACTCAGTAGAATTTCGATGGAGGATGTTCCACCAGGGTTAGACTCAAAACCACGGGTTTGCGGTGAAATCTAGTCACTGAGTAAACCCCCGATTTTGCCAATTGAGTCCTAGCTGTCAATAGGTGTCTGCGAAAGTGTTAAGACAGTTACAGGAAAACCCGCCAGTACCGGTACAATAAGGGGACGGAAGGAACATCAACACAAGGGGTAAGCACCATGCGCATCTTACTGGCGCTATTGATTGCAGTAACAGCTACGACCACTCAAGCCGACGGCATCTATAAATGGGTAGATGAGAATGGTGTTGTCCACTTCGGTGAGCAACCTCCAGGAGACGCTCAAGTGGACGTGATCAAAAAGCCCAAGTCAGAGCGCTATAAGAAATGGGAAGCTGAACAACATGCGATAGCCGCACGTGAAGCACAGAAAAATGCACCTCAAGTACCTCAACAGTCAAAGGAAGAACAGCTGCCCGACGCTGAGCAACAGAGACAACTGGAGGCCAGAGCTAAAGAAGAGGCAGCAAAACGAGCAGAGCTCTGTGTCGCGTACCAAAAGAACCTTAAGAGCCTGACCACACACGCGAGAGTGCGCGAAAAAGATAAAGATGGAAACTATCGCAGGCTCGGAGAAGATGAGCGGCAAGAACGCATTACCAAAGCCCGCGAGCAAATCAAGAAAAACTGCTAGTCGCCCTTCTAACGATGCCGATTCCTAAGGCTCACGGTAGGGGCTATCAGTAAATTGATCCAGGCTATAGCGCTCAGTGTAATAGCCTGGTTCAAAAGCACTATCCCTGGCCATAGGTACCGTCACCCTGGCAATACTCAATTGTTTCACCAAGTAGGGGCCGTCCTGCCCGGCATCGCGAATTAAGAGCCCATAAAACTCTAGGGGAATCCAGTGCCGCCCCGCCGTTAACTCAAGAGCATTTTGCGTTGTGCCTATCGGGGATTGCTCATCGTTATACAGGGAGCCCTGAAAATAGTAGCGCCCCTCTCTGCTGATATCGACTTCCGCCTCAATTAATAAATTGCCATCGGCGGTAACGGAATCCCGCAACGAGCCCGTATAGCTTCCCGTATCCTCAGATAGGGTGAATGCTGCCGCATCTCGGAGACCATCAATATCCGTATCCACAATGACCTTAAAAATGCCCGCTTCCAGCACCTGGCTATTAAAGGAGCCCGCCTCCATCAATACTTCGTAGACTAAGTCTCCATCCGAATCACTAAAAGCCAAGGTACCCACGACTTGTTGGTCTTCGTAAACCAACAGCGCAGTCAGGTCAGCACTGACCCGATCTCCATCACTATCGGCCTGATAGGCAAAAACCCGAATAGTATCCCCACGCAAATAAAACTTTTCATCTGTCCATATAGTCAGAGAATCCCCTTCCTCACTGTGAGTGGTTCTTTCATCCACCGCAAATGTCTGAGTAATCGGGTCCTGTTCAGGAGTTTTAATTGCTCGGTTTTCTGGCGGATAGCGATGAAAGCGGGCCAGATCCGAGAGAAGGGATTCGTGTAACTCAGTCTTGTTGGGCAGGGACTGAATTCCCTTCCATAGTTTTACAGACTGATCCTCTTGCTCCAGTTCCGCCGGCTTAACGTTATCAGGCTTGCGGCTTCGGATAGATTGCTCTTCAGCTTTTGCTTTGGCTACAACAACGGGCGTCGCCTCTTCACCACCAGCCAGGGCCCAGTAACCCACCAATCCAGTAACTACGGCCAGTACACCCCAGCCTGCCAGCCGGGCCTTTGAGCGATCTTTGCTTGATGTGGACATCAATACCTCCGAAGCCTTTTATTTTTTTAGTTAATTTGTGCAGGCTGAGATTCTACCCGCGCTGTTCTTTCCTGAGCCACAGTCCAGTCCATCGGGAATAGAATCATAATCGGGGGATAGAATACCACCGTTACGCTGCGCATCATGATCTGTATAGATACTGGCCAAATTGTAAGATCGAGCAGTGCCTTTACTGTCGTTATCACAAGAGAAAATCGCGCTGCCGTAAGCTACGCCAAACAGGGTTTCATATTCTTTGAGATTCGACCACAGGTTGCGCTTGGCAGATCCGGAACAGTTCATTTGCGAAGCCAAATTAATGTAACCGTCATCCTCACCATTCAGCAGCATGGAGGTAGCACTTTCCACACCTGGGAAGCCCGCATAACCCCCAATGGTGTACACCGGCGCACCGAGATTAGTCCCTACATAATTTCTCACAGTGTAAACATCATTAGTCTGCATATAGCGAACCGCCGAACACTCACGCCCAAGAAATAGTGCATTGACCAAATCGTCATACCAGCTTCCATTACATATCCGATCAACGCCTTCAGTACCGGTAATTGCACCTCCTGTGGTGAATATTGCAGCAACACCGCTGATAGCCGCATCAAAATCAACGCTCACTGCGTAGCTCTCGTTAAGCCCGGCAACTCGAACTTCTTCTTCAACCGTTTTACAGGATTTACTGCCATACCAAGTCGTGGAACATTTTTTTACTTCTTGAATTTCTGTATTGCTATCGAACTGGTTGTAGGCGCGATTGTAGTATGGAGATCCTTCAACAGCGTTACCCGCGATATACACCATTTGAGCGGCACCCTGGCTGTGGGAAATAATCCAGAAAGTGTCCTCTGCTGAGCACTGGTTTTCGTGTTCAAACCGATCTCCCTGGCCAGAGCGGATCTCTATAATTTGACGAGCAATTTCACCCGCAGTCTCATCATGCCAGTAGGGAAATTCACCTTCATCAGTTGAGTTATAACCGACAACGCCGTAATTGCCGCCATCAACTAACAATTGCTCAATAAAATCACTGCTAGAATATTCGTCGAAAACCGCCTCACTCCAATAGTCCAGTGCTGGCTGCACTAAACTCCCATCATTACTTTCACTTGTAGTGTGTCCTTCGACTCCGTGTCCATGAACCAGGATATAGCAGTTTTCCGCTACCGCTGATGAAGCTCCAATTATCGCCGAGAAAAAAATAGACAGGCTTGTACCCAGCCTTTTAGACAGTGCCATTGTTATTTTCCTTTATTGTTTTAGTAAGTGGTAACTCTCGTGACTGAAGAGTTTTAAAAAATCTGAATAACGCAATGTACAGCAGACGACTAAAACTTATCCTTAACGCTCTATTTCGGAATAGGATTAAAGGCGCCAGAGGGGGGTCGAATCCGCCACGCGAAGCGACCAATTCGTCATATTCCTCAATTTATACTCGTGCTTTGAGGCGCCTTTGCTATGATGCCGGCAACGCCACCCGGACGGCAGTAAGTCATGAGAGACCAAAATAAAAATATGTCCGGCCATGCCGGCGTGCCCAAGATATTTGCGCCTTACTTTGTGGTTGCAGCCGCCAGGCTCGGCATCCCCACCGAGACGCTAATTGAACGATTGCCATTCTCATTTAGCTGGAATCCAGGAGAGAGTGAATGGCTCAATTACAGTGAATTCAATGCTCTAATTGAAAGCATACTTGCGCTATCCCCTGTTACCTCACCAGGTCTCAGCTTTAGTCGCTTCCCAATTATGCTTTGGCTTGAAGAAACTATTATCGAAGCTCAGCCCTCCTTGAGACGGCCGAGGGAGATCTTTCGCCCTGCAGAAATTGTACTCTCACAAACTCTGGCCCCCCTCCTGCGGTTCCAGACTTACCAGGAAGCCGATGCGGAAGTACTCACACTCAACTGGCAGCAGGAACTCTTTAGCGCTCCGGTCAATCATTTTATTGCTGAAATGCTGATGAGTCGTGGAGTAGACCTATTGCGCACTCTTAACCCCAGGTTTCCCGAGGTCCGGGGATTAAAGTTACGCAGTGAAAAGCCAGAAGATGACTCTATCCACAAGAGGATTTTCCAGTGCCCGATTGAATTTTCCGCTGATGAAAATGCGATTATCCTGGGATCCCAGATACTGGACTTCCCTATACCCAGTTACCATAAAATCATTCGCAGCCAGAGCCGAAATATATTAAAAGCAGTTCTACACAACACTTTGACCAGCTATAACCTGGCAGCGAGTTTGCGAGCCTGGCTCGAAAAGCACTTGCTCAGTGAAGAAATTACTATCAAACAAGCCGCAGCCCACTTCCGCACCAGCGGCCGTACTTTACAGCGCAGACTGAGAGAACAGGGAGTAACATTCCAGCAGCTTAAAGACAGTGTTACGCTATCTCTGACCAAGAAACTCCTTCTCTCAACCAATGATTCCGTAGAAAGTATTGCGGTACAACTTCATTTTGCCGAACGCGCAGTATTTACTCGCTTCTTTAAAAAACATGAGGGAGTCACCCCTTCTGAGTTCCGTCGCAGCAATGTCGACAGAGATATTTTCGAAGCGTAAATAAGTGTAAAGAAACTCAGGAGGCCGCTACAGCCTCCGCCTCAAAATTCCGCCCAAGATACATATACATCGCCGGCACGACAAATAAAGTAAATAACGTTCCAATTGTCATACCGGTCGCCACTACCAAGCCCATTGCAAACCTTGCTCCTCCTCCTGGCCCCGACGCTATTAACAATGGAACCATCGCCAAAACCAGAGATGCGGTAGTCATTAAAATCGGTCGCAAACGGATTGAAGTGGCCTGCTCAATCGCTGATCGCTTATCAAGCCCTGAGAGCTGTAACTTATTGGCAAACTCCACTATCAGAATGCCGTGTTTGGAAATAACCCCAATCAGGGTAACCAGGCCCACTTGTGTGTAAATATTGAGAGTCGTCAATCCTAGACTGACAAAAATCATCGCTCCGCAAACACTCATCGGTACGGTGACCAACATAATCAAGGGATCGCGCCATGATTCAAATTGAGCAGCCAGCACCAAATAAATTACTATCAAGGCAAAGAAAAAGGTAACCACCAAATCTGATCCTTCAGTTTTGAACTGTCTGGACTGCCCCGAGTAGTCCACAGAATACTCGACCGGTAAGATTTCTTTTGCCGCATTATCCAACACCATCAGTGCTTCACCCAACGTAATTCCAGGGCGTGGCACACCCGAAATAGTGACGGCATTTAACTGTTGAAATCGCTTTAGTTGCTGTGGTTCAACAGTTTCCGTGAGCCTTATCAAAGTACTCACAGGAACCAACTTGTCGTTTACCGCCCGAATATAATATTGCTCCAACTGATCAGGGGTTAGGCGGTCAACTCTCTCGACTTGAGGGATAACTTTATAACTGCGATTATCCAGGGAAAAACGGTTAACATAAGCTCCGGATAACATCGCACCTAAGTCACGACTCAAGTCCACCATTTCCACACCCATACTGGCCGCTTTATCACGATCAATTTCTATTACAATTTTTGGCTTATCAATTTTCAGATCAGAATCTAGAAAAATAAACTTTCGACTCTCCAAAGCTCGGGTCATAATATCGCTTGCCACCGATGCCAGATTCTCCATGGGCTCTGTAGAACCGATAACAAATTCAACCGGAAGCTGCCCTCCCGCAGTTGGCAGACTTGGTGGCACCACAACGGCTATTTTTAACCCGGCTATTTGCTGTACATCACTGCTAATCAACTCCTGCATCTTTTCCGTATCGCGGTCTCTCCCTTCCCAAGGAGCCAAAACAAACCCGGCCACCGCATTATTAACACCACTACTGAAGGTGCCCGCCCCATTAAGCAGAAAAAGATTTTCAACCTCAGTAAATCTCTCAGCAATGACATTAAGTTCACCACTGTACTGTTCAACATAATCTAAAGTTGCGTAAGCATCGGCAGTAGAAATTGTAAGAACAAGCCCCCTATCCTCTGTAGGTTCAAGCTCTTGAGGGGACGTCACAAATAAGAAGTAACAACTTATCAATACAATTAAGCCGAAAACCAAAATAACTCGGCGCTCATCAAGAGAAGAATGGAGCGATTTTTCAAATCTCGTCTGAAGTCGATTAAATTGGCGTTCCAGCCAAATTTCAAACCGGGTACCTCCACCATCGCGAGGCTTTAATATTTTCGAGGCCATCATGGGAGATAAAGTAAGAGCGACCACTCCAGACAGTAATACGGCGCCAGCTAGGGAGAATGCAAACTCTATGAATAGGGTCCCGGTTAAACCACCAAGAAAACCAATAGGAATATATACTGCAATTAGCGTTGTAGTCATAGCCACTACAGGCCATGCCAACTCTCGAGCCCCTACGATCGCAGCCTCTTTTGGAGGCAAGCCCTCCTCTATATGTCGATGGACATTTTCCAGAACAATAATGGCATCATCAACAACAATTCCGATTGCCAGAACCATGCTTAGCAATGTGAGCAAGTTGATGGAAAATCCCATTAAAAACATTAAAAAGAATGCACCAACAAGAGAAAGCGGTAGTGCAATTGCTGGAATTAATACGCTTCGAACTGATCCCAGAAACAAATAAATCACCAAAATTACTATAAACACTGCTTCAACAATTGTTTTGACGACCTCTTCAATGGAGTCCTGAATATATTCAGTACTGTCGTAAGGAGTCTCGCCTAGCATACCCTCTGGCAACTGTGGAAAAATTTTCTGCTCCAACTCCTCGCGTACTTTTTTAATAACATCAAGGGAGTTCGCATCGGGTGCCACCTCAATAGCAATAAAAGTGGCCGATTGTCCGTTAAAAGTCACAGAGCTGTCATAGGATTCCGCTCCTAACTCTATCTCCGCCACTTCACCTAGACGAACCAACTTATCCCCATCGGCTCTAACCACTAGCTTGCGGAAATCCAATTGACGTGCAATATCTGTATCCGCACGTATTTCCAGTGCCACACGGGTTCCCTTTGTTGAACCAACTGCCGACAGAATATTATTATCCCTAAGCGCATCAGAAATATCCGCAGGTGTGACTTCCAATGCCGCCATCTCTGTCGGTTTTAACCAGACTCTCATTGCAAAGGTACTGTCCCCCAAAAGGCGAGCTCGCTGCACACCAGCTATAGTCGCCAATTTAGGTTGAACAACGCGTGTCAGATAATCCGTAATTTGATTATTAGCGAGAATATTTGAGGAAAAAGAAAGGTACATTGCAGCAGTGGTTTCTCCCTGCTGCATTTCCACGCTGGAATCCTCTGATTCATCAGGCAATTCACTGCGCAGCTTATTTACCTTGGCAACGACCTGAGTTAACACTTCATTTGGATCGTAATCAAAACGTACATAAACGTTTATCGTCGAGAGACCTTGCACGCTGGTGGAGACCATGTAATCGATACCATCTGCAGTAGCAATCTCTTGCTCAAGCGGCGTAGTAATAAACCCCTGCACTAGATCTGAGTCGGCACCAACATAAACGGTGGTTACTGTAATAACTGCATTTTCAAGTTCCGGGTACTGCCTGACATTTAATTCCGTTAGCGACCTTAAACCCAATAGAAAAATAAATAGGCTGACTACGCAGGCCAACACTGGTTTTCGAATGAAAATCTCTGTGAAATTCACAACCTATAAATTCCAGGTTTAACTATTTTCCGGTGTGGGGTCCGCGCTTTCTGGGGGTTGATTCTGATTATTGATAACCGCTTTCTCTCCATTGCGAAGTTTGAGTAATCCGCTGCTAGCCACTATATCCCCCACCAAAAGCCCTTGTGTAATTTCAACTAGATCCCCACGCTCCTCACCAGTTTTCACAAACCGTTTAACTGCGATCATATGCTCGCCATCTTTATCGGGCTCCAACACAAAAACCGCCACCCCATAGGGAGCAAAAGCCAATGCGGTTCTGGGAATAACGAGCACTTTTCGCTGTGCACTTATCTTTACGGATACCTGGGCAAACATCCCAGGACGTAAATCGTGTTGGGGATTTTCCAGAGTAGCTTGAATCAGAAAGTTTCTACTCGCACTATCCACTTGGGGGTCAACAGCGGTAATTCTTCCTTCGTAGGTATTTTTAGGGAAAGCATCTGTTGTCAACTGAATAGCAAGCCCAGCCTTAACCAAGGCATATTTTTGTTCAGGGAGGGAAAAATCAACAAAAATAGGATCAAGTTGCTGTAGAGAAACAACAGACTCCCCCGGGCTTACATTCTGCCCAAGATCGATTTGTCGAATTCCCAGTACTCCACTAAAAGGCGCCACGATAACTCGCTGATCCACCCTGGCCCGCTGCACTTCTATATTGGCAACCACCTGGTCCAAAGTACTGCGAGCGCTATCCAAATCTGCTTCGGTTGTTACACCTCGCCCCAGCAGAGTCTTGATCCGCACGTAATTACGACGGGCCAAGCGAAGCTCTGCATCCAACACCTGCAACTGCGCTTTTTCCGGTTCAGCAAAAATTTCCGCCAATAAATCGCCCTTACTAACATGCTGGCCCGACTTGAAGTGAATAGCGCTGATAACCCCCTGAGCTTCGGTAGTAACCTCTACACCATTAACAGCTCGAATGGTGCCTATTCCTTTCAGGTCTTCCTTCCAATATTGAAACTGGGCGGTTGCTGAAGTCACTGTGGCCGCAGGCAGGGCTAAGTTGTCTATGAACTGATTCACCATATGCCTGCCAATTAATTTATAAGCAAAAATTCCGCCGAAGAGCAAAAGGCATCCCAGCAGCATTAGCAACATACGCGTACTGATATCAGGCCCCCGTAAGGTGTCGTCAATAAAAACTATAAACTGATACTTGCAAGGGAAACTATGCGCTACGGAGGGGTACCCCTCTACGTAAATATCCGAACAAACGGATTAGCGCACCTGTGAGTATAGATATGGAGAGAGTGAGGAATCGGCGGGAGTTTAGGGGTGCACTATATGGCACCCCCAAGTGCTTTTTTATCGGAATACGGCTTTATCGCCTTCAACATCCGCACGGATTGTTGCTCCCGGGGAAAACTTACCGGCGAGAACATCTTGCGCCAGCGGGTTTTCCAGCCATACCTGAATAGCACGCTTTAATGGCCGTGCACCATAAACGGGATCGAACCCAACTTCTGCTAATTTATCCAGCAGACTTTCAGATACCTCTAATTTCAGGTCCCTCTCTGTCAGTCGACGGCAAAGTTGTTGCAACTGAATTTCGGCAATAGAGCGTACTTCTGCCTTATCCAGTGGATGGAAAACAACCACTTCGTCAATACGATTTATGAACTCTGGCCTGAAATGGTTCCCCACCACTTCCATCACCGCACTTTTCATCTGTCGATAACGAATTTCAGCGTCCAGGTCATCACCATTTTCAGCTGTGGCGTATTTTTGAATTAAATCTGAGCCAAGGTTTGAAGTCATTACGACAACGGTATTACGAAAGTCTACCGTGCGTCCCTGGCCGTCGGTCAGGCGGCCATCATCAAGAACCTGTAAAAGAATATTGAATACATCGGGATGCGCTTTCTCCACTTCGTCTAATAGCACAACAGAATAGGGCTTTCTCCGCACCGCTTCAGTCAGGTATCCCCCTTCTTCATAACCTACATATCCGGGAGGTGCGCCAATCAGTCGGGCAACAGAGTGCTTCTCCATAAATTCCGACATATCGATACGCACCATGGCATCTTCTGTGTCAAACAAGAACTGAGCCAATGCCTTGCATAATTCCGTCTTACCCACACCGGTTGGGCCGAGGAACAAGAATGAGCCATTGGGTCGGTTGGGATCAGCTAGTCCCGCCCTCGAGCGGCGTACGGCATTAGCAACCGCCTCCACCGCTTCCCCCTGTCCGATGACTCGCTTGTGCAACTCATCTTCCATTCGCAGTAGCTTTTCACGCTCACCTTCGAGCATCTTAGATACAGGAATACCCGTCCAGCGGGATACCACTTCAGCCACCTCTTCATCGGTCACCCGATTGCGCAGCAGGCGGGGTTCTTCAGAAGCTTCAGCGGTAGCGGCACTTTTAAGCTGTTGTTCAAGTTGTGGAATTACACCGTACTGTAATTCAGACATTCTATTGAGATCACCTGCACGCCGTGCAGACTCCATATCGAGCTTGGCCTGCTCGAGCTTTTCCTTGAGGTCGTGGCTGCCGGCAAGCTGTGCCTTCTCCGCCTTCCAAACCTCTTCAAGGTCGGAGTATTCCCGCTCCAGTTGTAGAATCTCTTCTTCCAGTTTCGACAGGCGTTTTTTAGTCGCCTCGTCATCCGTATCCTTTTTAACCGCCTCACGTTCAATCTTTAATTGAATTAAACGGCGCTCCAATTTATCCATGGATTCCGGTTTGGAGTCGATCTCCATGCGTATCCGGCTGGCGGCTTCATCAATAAGATCAATCGCTTTATCTGGTAATTGACGATCAGTGATATAACGCTGCGATAATTTTGTCGCGGCAATAATTGCAGAGTCGGTAATATCAACACCGTGGTGTACTTCGTAGCGTTCTTTTAATCCGCGCAGAATCGCAACCGTATCCTCTTCAGTTGGTTCATCAACCAATACTTTTTGGAAACGCCGCTCAAGCGCTGCATCTTTCTCAATATATTGCCGATACTCATCCAGAGTGGTTGCACCGACACAATGTAATTCCCCGCGGGCCAAAGCGGGTTTCAGCATATTTCCCGCATCCATGGCCCCCTCAGCTTTACCGGCACCCACCATCGTGTGGATCTCATCGATAAAGAGAATAATGCGACCTTCCTGTTTTGATAATTCGTTGAGTACTGCTTTTAATCGCTCTTCAAATTCTCCACGAAATTTTGCGCCCGCCAACAATGCCCCCAAATCCAGGGAAAGAAGACGTTTGTCCTTTAGCCCTTCCGGTACTTCACCATTGACGATACGTTGAGCGAGCCCTTCAACAATGGCAGTTTTACCAACACCCGGCTCACCAATTAGTACAGGGTTATTCTTGGTACGCCGCTGTAAGACTTGAATCGTCCGCCGTATTTCATCATCGCGGCCGATCACTGGGTCAAGCTTGCCGGCCAGAGCCCTCTCGGTCAGGTCGAGAGTATATTTATCCAGCGCCTGGCGCGCTTCTTCCGCATTGGGGTCATCCACTTTTTCGTCGCCACGCACTTTTTGAATTGCCGCCTCTAATTGTTTAATGTCGCCGTTGGCATTTAAGATTTTGGAAATCTCTCCCGCCGCAGAGTCGAAAGCCGCCAGTAATACAGTTTCACTGGAAATAAAACTGTCACCATTTTGTTGGGCTCGCTTGTCCGTAAGATTCATTAAGCGCATTAATTCCTGGGACATCCCCACATCACCCGTGGGGGAAGTCACCCGCGGCAAGCTATCCAACCGCTTAGCAAGATCATTGCGCAAGCCGTTTAGGTTAAATCCCGCCTGTGACAGGAATGCGGGTACGCTTCCGTTGTTCTGGTTAAGCAGTGCCAGAATCAAGTGCTCGGGATAAATCTGGTTATGGTCGCGCCCTACCGCCAGGGATTGCGCATCAGCAAATGCCGCCTGTAGCGGGTTTGTCATTCGGTCAATTCGCATGAACGAAACCTCTTTTACTCGATTTTTTCAAAAGCGCTGCAATAGTGGCACTAATTTGCCTTATACATTCGCTATGGTACTGACAAGTAAAATAGGGGCGCAGGAAGGGTTTTCAATGATTTAAATCAATAGCGGCATTTATTCTATGCAAAATGGTTTTGCGGCAAATCTATCTCTTATAATTTTTACAGCTCAGTCAACACCCAGCCTTGTAATTGCCCAAGCTGCCCCAATATTATCGATTGGCTTACACAGAAAAAATAAGCCATCTAGAACTTCAATTCAGTCTTTATCCCGCCATATCAAAGTTGCCATACGACCGGTTTCAGACTCTCTGCGGTAGGAAAAAAACTTCTCAGGTTCTGACATTGTGCAGAGCCCCCCGCCATACACCCCGCCATACACCTCGCCAATCCCCAGCTCTGCCAACTCCGCGCGAGCCAGGGCGTAAATATCTGTTAAAAAGTGCAGTGGTTTCTTAGTGTGTGGGCGGAAACAGCTAGCGATTTTTTCTGTGTGCCGACTGCTAATTGCATTTTCAAAGAATGCCTCGAGGACATCGATTCCGGTTTCAAAGGCCTCCGGGCCAATCGCTGGCCCCAACCAAACCATCAACTCCTCAGGATCACACTTCATCGCGCGTACGGTGTTGCGCAATATACCACCGGCCAATCCGCGCCACCCGGCATGGGCTGCTGCTACACGGGTACCACTCTTATCGCTTAACAAAACAGGCAAACAGTCTGCGGTTAACACGGCACAGACAACACCTCTTTTCATGCTAAAGCAGGCATCTGCGGTTCGAACTAAGGCGTCATCACTTGCCTCGACTACCTTGTCGCTATGGATCTGCTCCAGCCACTGCGGTTCTGAGGGCAACTCAAGCTCCCCCCTTAACTGTTGGCGATTGGCAGTAACAGCTGACTCCTTGTCCCCCACGTGAGCAGCAAGGTTAAAGGAGGAGAAATGGCCACAACTTTGGCCCCCAGTGCGTAGCGTCGTCGCCGCCCTCACCCCTGCGGGTGCGGGCCAATCGGGTATCAGGTAGTGGTTACTTGGCATTGAGATATCTTGCTTTGCGAAATTGTCCTTTCGAGAACCGGCGATAGGTGCCCAGGCGAATTTATAACCGGTACTTCAAGGTTCATCAGCGCGCAACTGATCGAGCAGTGCTTGCATGTCAGCAGGCATTGGCGCACACCAATGCACGTCCTGTCCACTGGTGGGATGCACTAGCGCTAGTTCAGCCGCATGCAGAGCCTGCCGAGGGAAGCTTTGGAGAGCTTCAACAAGGTCTGCCGAGGCCTCTGGAGGCAACTTTGGGCGGCCTCCGTAGAGTGGATCTCCCACGAGCGGGTGCCTGATATGGGCCATGTGTACCCGAATCTGATGAGTACGACCGGTTTCCAGCTTGCAGCGTAAGAGCGTGTAAGCACTGTAACGCTCCTGTACACGATAATGAGTGATCGCCTCTTTGCCGCCAAAGTCCAAAACAGCCATCTTGAGACGATTTTGACGATGCCGACCGATGGGCGCATCAACACGACCCGCAGTGGTGATATATCCTTGGACCAGGGCATCATACTGTCGACTCACCGTTCTCTGCTTTAATTGATCCACGAGATGGGTCTGAGCGGCCAAAGTCTTAGCCACAACCATCAGGCCACTGGTGTCCTTATCCAGCCGGTGAACAATACCGGCTCGGGGTATCAGCTCCTGTGCTGGATTGTGATAAAGCAGGCCATTGAGCAGAGTGCCGTCGGGGTTACCGGCAGCGGGGTGGACTACGAGGCCCGCGGGCTTATTGACCACCATCAGGCAGTCATCTTCGTACATAATATTGAGGTCGAGGTCCTGGGCAGCCCAGCTACCCTGGGGTTCCAGCTCTGCGCGAAGCTGGATAAGCTCGCCGCCAAAGAGCTTTTCCTTGGCCTTAGCTGGGGCTCCGTTTAAGGTGAGCTGACCGCCTTTGATCCACGATTGGAGGCGCGCGCGCGAAAAATCGGGAATTAATTCGGCTGCGGCCTGGTCTAAGCGTCGACCAGCCATATTGGCAGGAACTTGGATATCTAGTTTTAGGTGTTCAATCATCAATCAATTGCAAATACTTTGGGCAGCTCCGCGACTGTGGTTAAATGTCCGACGCGCCAGGTTAATACTGGTGGGTAGTTTAATAAGGTAGAGTGTAAGAATGATAGAGCGAGGGGCTATGCAGACCTGGAAAATGCTGTGGCTGGCCTTGGTGTCCGCAATATTGGTTGCCTGCGCCAACACAGATGATTCGGAAGTGGGCCTACCCACAGGTTCACGTACAGAGCAGGCATACTACGAGATGGCCCAGCGACAGCTGCGAACCAGCCAGTGGGATCTTGCCATCAGAAACCTGCGAGCCCTGGAAGACAACTTCCCATTCGGCAACTACGCGGAACAGGCTCAGCTTGAGCTGATCTATGCCTACTACCGCAACTATGAAAACGATGCTGCTATCGCCGCTGCAGACCGCTTTATCCGCCTACACCCCCAGCACCGCAATGTCGACTACGCCTACTATATGAAGGGCCTGTCGTCCTTTACTGAGGGCACAGGCCTGTTCGAGCGCTTTATGCCTACCGACTTAACCAGTCGCGATCCAGGATCGGCTCGAGAGTCATTCGCTTACTTCTCCCAGTTAATGGCCCGCTACCCTGAGAGCCGCTACGCTCCAGACGCGCAAAAGCGCATGATCCACTTGCGTAACCTGCTGGCCCGCTATGAAGTTCACGTGGCCAACTACTACTTTAAGCGCGGCGCCTACCTTGCAGCGGCCAATCGCGGCCGCTACATTGTGGAAAACTTCCAGCAGACACCCGCAATTCCCGATGCCCTGGCAGTTATGGTTCAAGGTTACCATTTGATGGAAATGCAAGATCTTGAGGCTAATGCCCTGGATGTGCTGCGTAATAACTATCCAAAGCACCCCGCTTTTAACGAAGACGGCACTTTCAACTACGACTTTTACAAAGGTCCGAGCGGCCGCAGTCTAGTGCACAGGGTCACCCTGGGCCTGTTTGAAAAATCTGATCCGCGGGGCTTTGACAGCCGGGAGCTCTACAATCCCGAATACAACCGGGACGAGACTCCCCTGCCTCCAGAGCTTCTGTAACTTATCACTTAAAAATAGAAACGGCGCCATTCGGCGCCGTTTCTATTTTCAGGATAGCTAGTCACCCAGCTTCCAGCCATTGGTGATGGGATAACGGCGATCCCTTCCAAATCCGCGTTCAGAAATGCGCACCCCGATGGCTGCCTGGCGCCTCTTGTACTCATTGCGTCCCACTAACCTGACCACACGCTCTACATCCTCTCTCTGGAAACCACGCTGAATGATTTCCTCAGCACTGTGGTCTTGATCAACATAGAGGTTGAGAATTTGATCCAGAATCTCATAAGGCGGAAGGCTGTCAGAATCCACCTGGTCCGGGGCCAACTCAGCACTGGGAGGGCGAGTAATAACCGTTTCAGGAATCACTTCAGAAATTGTGTTTCGATAACGGGCCAGCTCGAATACCAATACTTTGGGAACATCCTTCAGGGCATTGAATCCGCCTACCATATCCCCGTATAAGGTTGCGTAACCAACGGCCATCTCACTCTTGTTACCGGTGGTCAGGACCATCGCGCCCTTCTTATTGGAGATAGCCATCAAAAGAACACCACGAGAGCGGGCCTGCAGGTTCTCCTCAGTGGTATCCCTCTCACTGCCAGCAAATTCTTCAGCGAGAGCGCCCATAAACGAATCAAAGATGGGCTCGATACTAATTTCCCGATAGTGAACCCCCATTCTTTCCGCTTGATCGGCCGCATCGCCTTTACTCAGATCCGAGGTATAGCGAAACGGCATCATTACTGCCTCAACACGCTCTTTGCCCAGCGCATCGACCGCAACTGCCAATGTAAGAGCTGAGTCGATTCCACCCGACAACCCCAGTACAACACCATTAAAACCATTTTTATTAACGTAGTCGCGCACCCCAAGTACCAGGGCTTGGTACACGGAAGCCAAATCGCCTTGAGGAGAAGCAATTTCCCCAGGGAGTACCGTCAAATCCTGTCCCTGCAAAGATATGGAAGCTGGCAGCAACTGCTCTGTAAACTCCTCAGCCCTGGCACATACCTCTCCCTCAACGTCAACAACGATTGAGCCACCGTCAAAAACCAGCTCGTCCTGACCACCGCACCAGTTTACATAGGCAATGGGGACTCCGGCATTTCTTGCCTGCCTGGAAACCAATTCCAACCTCTGCTGAGCCTTGCCCCGATGGAAAGGTGATGCATTGATGTTGAGAATCAACTTGGCTCCAGCATCGACTGACTGCTTGATGGGCTCTGGAAACCAAATATCCTCACAAACACTCAGCCCCACAGGAACTCCCTTGATATGCACTACACAGGGAGATTTACCCGGTTTGAAGTAACGCTTTTCATCAAAGACCTGATAGTTAGGCAGCTTCTGTTTGGCATATTCTGCGATTAACTCTCCCTCAACTATTACCCCCGCCATATTGAACATAACGCCATCGAGCAACTTGGGGTAACCCACAACAATGGCACAGGGCAGATCTGCAGTTTTGAGTTCATCCAATGCCGTATCAATACGAATCTGCATACTGGGTCGCAACAACAAGTCTTCAGGAGAGTAACCGCACAGGGTCAGCTCCGGAAAAAGTACCAAGTCAGCACCCAGTTCCTGGTACGCTCGGCGCGTAATTTCTATCACCTGCTTGGTATTCCCTGGAATATCTCCCACCAGGGAATTGATTTGTGCCAGCACTAACTGCAAAGTAGACATCGTTGAACCTCGGACAAGACAGGCCGCTATTGTAACCTTATCGGGGTAACAACAGCAGCGGCTCACCACTACAAGAATACCGGGCATCTACAGTGAGCAGTTCCCAAACATCCCCCCAACAACACCATGAGCTTTTGCGCATAAGCGCAATCTACCGAGTAGCAATAGCCCTAGTTCTGCTAGGAGTATTCTACTCCGACATAGGTGGAGGCTCACTTGGCACGTACTTGCCAACACTATTTATATATACAACATCTTCCTATGCCCTTCTGAATGTGGCGTGGTTACTATTTTTACGCCAGAAGGCTTACCAGACAAATAGCAGCCAAGTTGGGATTATTTTGGGCTGTGACATTTTGGTTTTCTTGTTATTGATCGAGGCTAGTGGAGGGCTAAACTCTGGCCTCGGTTATTTACTGCTTATCAGTTGTTCAATCGGTGCCATCCTACTTGATAAGCGCCTCAGTGCATTTTTTGCGGCCATTGCCAGCTTGGGTGTTATCGCACTCCAGCTTTACCATTTACTAACTGAATCGGGTTCTAGCCAGGAGATTGTGTCTGCTGGCGGACTAGGTCTACTACTATTTGTAACCGTAAGTGCCATCCAATACCTATCGGAACGTATTCGTAAAGCTAATATTCGCGCAGACAAACAAAGCCGCCAGGCTGCACACCTTCAACGCCTGGCTCAAGAAATCATTGAAAGAATGAATACCGGTGTATTAGTTTTAGGCCCTACTTACAAGCCAGAACTGATCAATAAATCAGCAAGAAGATTACTAGAAAACCAAATCGATACAGCACATGACTACCATGCAGAGCTGAGGCAAAAGGTTAAGGAATGGCGCAGTCATAAGAGTCAAAATAATGTCCTTATCCCCGCAAAAAATGGAGACGAGCTTCATGCAAACTTTTCAGAATTACAGCATGACACGGGTCATAGCACATTAGTTTTTGTGGAGGACAACCGGAAGCTGGCAGAGGCAGCCCAAAAGCTCAAACTCGCCTCCCTGGGCCAACTAACAGCTTCAATTGCTCACGAAATACGTAACCCCTTAGCGGCAATCAAACACGCCGCACAGCTACTATCGGAGTCCCCAGAATTAAAAGAAGAGGACCACCAATTAACAGACATAATTTGTCGCCAAAGCCAGCGCATCAATCAGATTGTTGAAAACGTAATGCAGCTTTCACGAAAGCGCGCCCACTCAGCCCAAAAATATGAGCTGGGGGCTTGGCTCAAGCAATTCTTAGTAGACTTCAATGCCGGGAAAGCGGATGACCTCGTCGAGTTGGACGCTATAGGGCAGGTGCCACTGGTATATTTTGACTCCGCACAATTGTCACAAGTAGTCACCAACTTAACAGAGAACGCCTTGGAACACTCAAAACTAGCTACAGGAGTGGGCCATGCCTCTATTAGTGCTTACTACAATATGGAGCGCAAGAATACAGTTTTAGAGATCAAAGATCTTGGTAAGGGTGTACCTGAAGAGGTTCTCAATAAAATATTTGAGCCATTTTTCACAACAGGAAAAAACGGCAGTGGACTGGGCCTATATATCGCGCGCGAGCTATGTGAAGCCAACAACCTTACCCTCTATCACTGCCGGAGTAGTGATAACAAAAGTTGTTTTAGGATTGAATTTTCCAACTGTGAAGAAGTTACTTGATCTGGCTCATAGATTTTTTTCGACCTATGAGCCATTATGCTATAGAGATTTCTGACATAATTTCAGTTAGTAAGCCGCCAAATAATTTCACCGCAACAAGAAAAGACAAAGAAATAATGCGACCTCTGGCACTGGTTGTTGACGACGAACCAGATATTTGTAACTTAATTAGCCTAACACTTAAGCGAATGGATGTAGACTGTCACAGTGCAGGCACGCTCGCACAAGCAAAGGAACTGCTACACAACCATAGCTATCAATTTTGCCTCACAGATTTACGACTTCCTGATGGCGATGGCTTACAACTGGTTGAATATATTCAGCAAGTTGTCGAGACACATCTGCCTATAGCGGTCATAACCGCTCACGGGAATATGGATAGTGCAATCAAAGCATTGAAGCTGGGCGCATTTGACTTTGTTAGTAAACCTGTTGATTTAGAGCGCTTAAGGAATCTTGCTCAACTGGCCCTCCGGTTGAATCATCAACAAAGCGACGAGTTAACCCAAAGTGACACAGAGTTGTTATTGGGTGATGCTGGTAACATGCGTATACTAAGGAATCAACTGGCAAAAGTTGCACGCAGTGATGCACCTATATTTATCAGCGGTGAATCCGGATCGGGGAAAGAGCTTGCAGCTCGATCCATCCATCAGCACGGAGCCAGAGCTGATAAGCCTTTTGTCCCGATTAATTGCGGAGCGATTCCAAAAGAATTAGTAGAAAGTGAGTTTTTTGGGCATCGAAAAGGTAGCTTTACTGGCGCTTATAAGGACAAGGTCGGCTTACTTCAAAGTGCAGAGGGAGGAACTCTGTTTCTCGATGAAATCGCTGACCTTCCCCTGGATATGCAAGTCAAGCTACTTAGGGTTATACAAGAAAAATCTGTTCGTCCTATTGGCGCAAACCAGGAAATCCCTATTGACATTCGCATTCTGAGCGCGACTCATAAAAATCTAGCTACTGAAGTGGCGGAAGGGCGCTTTCGTAGCGACCTCTACTATCGAATCAATGTTATAGAGATCTCTATACCTCCACTACGTGATCGTGTTGAAGATATTCCTGTTCTTGCACAAGCTTTCATGCAAAGAATTGCACGGAAGTCCGGCCTACCCCGACCGAAAATACATCCTCAAGCAATGTTAGCCCTTCAAAAATTTCATTTTCCAGGAAATGTTAGGCAGCTAGAAAATATTCTCGAAAGGGCTTTCACTTTATGCGAAAAGAGAGAAATTAAAGAGTCAGACCTTAAGCTTGATCAAAATACGGCATCAGCAAAAGAGCTTCCTGAGCTTAGCCAGTTCCCCGTCATGCCTGTTCCTTCACGACAGTTATTTGAGTCCTCTCAATACACAACGATTGATGAATATCTACAAGAGATAGAAAAAGAAGTTATAGAGAGCGCACTAAGCAAGACAAGATGGAATAGAACTGCGGCAGCAGAGCGCCTTGGAATCAGCTTTCGCTCACTTCGATATCGACTAAAGAAATTAGGTCTAGAAACCTAACCTGCTAGATTGAGTAGCTCCATAAAAAAGAGCTACTCAATATTTATCTTATAATTTCACAAAGAATTACCAACAGTCTCCACTACTAGCACTTTTTACACCTGCCTGAGTTAAAGTAAAACTAGCACAGCTACTGTCACCCGCTTGAACCGAGCCCGACTGAGGCGCTGCCGTCAATGTATAGGTTGTCGCCGTTAGAACACCCGAAATAGAATAAAGGTCATTTTCCGTTGATAGGGTATTCCCACTAGATATTTCACCGGCAACAGAACAGTTAGCATCATCATAAGCGCTAAAAGCCGTAAAGCAGCGTTGCAAACGCTGCGCCACATCATTTAGTTCAGTTTTAGCCTCTGCACGATTACTTTTCCTAACAGAATCCATATAGGAGGGGTAAGCAATTGCCCCTAAGATTCCAATTATTGCAACAACCACTAAAACTTCTATTAACGTAAATCCGTAATTTATACTCAAACTAGAATTCTTCATAAAATGCTACTCTTTATGGTTGCCGCCAAGATAAACGATCATTTAATCGCTCCAAAGCGCCATCAAATGAGTCCACAGGAGAGCCTGACGTATCTGAGTAAGGGATAAATACTTTTTTCCCTGCAATAATAACATCAGAAAAAGCGATGGTAGCGCTATCTTCTTTCGTGTTGGGCTCATCCAGGATACTCTCATTTGCAAACCTGGGATCGCCTAGCCCAATAAGTTCCATAGTCCAGCCTGTTGCACCGTAAGCACAAGGATCCTTAGATGGAGTTAGAGTCGGAAAAATTAAGCGATCTCGAATTAATAGGGGCTTACTGATAATTCTTTCACCTGTTACATTTACAGTAGATCCAGAAACCGCCCCAAAATCTAAATACCATCCCTTTTTAGTATCCCACCAAGAGGTATCGCTATCCCCGTTAATGGTTCTCGAACCAGAAGACTCTGAGATAGTTTTCTCAAACAACTCTGACCTATCTGTAGATGTGATATTAGTGTCGTTATCAACAATGCCATAAAAAGTATGGACCACATCCCCTTCCCCGTCATCAGCTGAAGATAAATAACTACCGGTACCAAAGTACACCATAATAGCATTATCCACCTTCGAATTGGCTCCCAGCACTGGCGCTGCGGTGATAGGCTGTGGGCGGCCATTAATATCATTTGCAGTGAATAGGGGCTCGGGGGATGAATCGCTTCCAAATGCAACCTTCCAACTGCTCTCAGATTCACTGCTTAGATCAAACTTCCACATATTGCCGTAAATATCACCTGCATATGCAGCTCTAACTATTCCGTAGATATCAGGTAATAGTGATGGCCCAGCCAAACCGTTATTGGTTGAGCTACCGGCCTCTAATACTTCAATATCGCTCGGATCAGCCAAGTCAACAATCACTAATGAAGCAGCATCATTATCGGAGTTGTATCCATTTCCAAAAATTAACTTCCAGCCCGCTGGTGTAGGCGCAATAAGCGGTTGCCCAATAATATTTCCTATACTGTCATCATCTGAACTATCCAGTTCAAACAGAACTTCTGGGCTCGATGGGTTAGTTACATCAAGAACAAACAGGCCCTCTGATCCAGCACCGTAAGTGCCCACTAAAATATTCCGCCATGACTCACTGGCGCCCTTCTTAAAGTAGGCATCGCTTACATATAAGGGACCATCCACAATATACTCATGGGGGTTAGATTCAGTGCCGTAATCAGTCTCTGTTAAATCAGCCAACTTTTCATAAGCGCCCGATGGTATATAAGCAAACTCCTCGACACCAGTGGCAGAGTTTAGCCCATGCAACATTCCATCGTTGGCACTCACATAGAGAATTTCTTTCGAGCGAGCTTCTTTAGTATCTGATAAGTAAGAAGCGTATTTGTCTCCACCAAGGTAAGTGGGTAGAGACGAATAATACATATCCTTATTATCCGCTAATGCTGGGCTGCTATTAACAACATCACCCAACAAATAAGTTCGGCTACGCATTCCTGAGATCGATTTACCCCACAGCCATTCCAAACGCTCCTCACCGACAGAATCACTATCAGTTCCAATCAGGGCTGATTTTTGTTTGTCTGTTAAATTATTCCAAGTAAAACTCACTGTGTCGGAGCCATCATAGGTGAGTATCGTTCGACCCGACGTGGGTATTTTCCCTGAGGACGAGGTACTCCACTTAGGGGTATCGCTCAAGTCTCCATCTGTATCCATCGCAAAAGCTTTGACTTCACCACTCCAGTCGTTTGAATCAAATAGCGCTTGGAAAACCAATGTATCAGTTCCCAAGCGAGTGGAGTTGGCAGCAACCGCTGATGACGATCCAGCGCGCCCGCTAATATTACTTAATACTGCGGTTAGTTGATCGGCGAAAGTTTTGGAATCACTTGCGCTGTAGAAACCTCCACGACTATTCAGAGAGGCATGTAATAGATCGTCTAATTTATTTGCATTAATATTGGAGTCTGTATAACTGGGATCTGGATCTCCCCAGGAAATAGCGGTACTGGTATCAATCGCATTAAATGCGGTAGTCGGGTCAACGTTGCCTGTAACTCCAAGCGCAACCCCAAAAGTCACCATATGTTGCCAGGTGGCTGTATCAATACTTCCTTCAGCTTGGTTTACACTATTTGATAGATTGGTGTTTAAGTCAGTTTTCCAATAATGCATGGCAATATCTGCCAATGTATTCGCATATGAATCAGAGAATGGCGCGCCATAGGCTCCATCCACATTGCCGTAGTAACTAACCTCGTCACTACCATAATCATTACCATAACCATCTGTCATCAGAATGGTATAGCTGGATCTACAGGCTATATCTGAACTAGTGCTACCGCTTTCTCCAGGTGTTGAAGACCAAGGCCCCCTGCTATCCGTGCGACTGTAGTACTTACCCGCTGCTTCCAGAGCGTTTAATAAAGGAGTCCCTTCTGAAGGAATCGTTGTTCCATACAGTCTCTCAAAGAAATTCTCTCTATCGGTATCCTTAAAAGTTCGCACCCCCTCTAGGACCACATCAGTGCTATAGCCATCAATAGTTTTACTACCAGTATTAAGTGTACCAAAACCTACGCGCAACCCCTCCCCTTGAGCTGAAAAAGCATGTCCGATCCCTGCCCGGGACATCAATACACGAGAGCGATGGTAGCTATACCAGTTAGCAAAATTCTGAATTTCCTCTGCATAGGTACAAGCACTTGAATCTGCACAGTCCGTTCGCGCACTGCCCCCCGCATAGGTACTTCCATCATTCTTAATTTGGATGCGATCATAGCTACTAGACAAATAAACGTCTGATGAAGCTGTACCTTTATAATTAAAATAGGTAGCGGGATAGAAAGTAAGGTCTCCGCTCTCACACAGATTGCTTGATGAATTACTTGAATCCTTAGTAGCGCTATTTTTTATCCAACAATTTGCACTCTGCGTATTATTTACCGTGAGGTTGCGCCAGCCTTTAGAGGTATCATACGGATTGTGATATGCCTTCTGAGGATTTGCATCAGAAAATTCATTGCCATTTTCATCCTCCTCAGCCCATGGAAGATACAAAATAGTCGGATCATAATAAGATTTGTTATTGTATGAAGAGCGATAATAGGCAGCCCATTTATTGTCACTGTCAAATTTTGCTATTGTCTGTTTATCATTGGAGCCATTCCAATAATCACAACCGGAAGTCGAAGAGCTATTGTAAGGGCAGGGCGTTAATCGCACAGCAGAATTACTACTGCCAGCCTCAGTCTGCGGAAAGGTATAACGGACCGGATAAGAGTCGTTATAAGTACGACCTCTTCTATGTACAGGAACATAAAAATAGTCGGTAATTTCCGAGGGAGTAACTTCAAATTGCATTGATCCAGAGTCATCCAAAATAAACATAATATTTGGATCAACAGAAGTACTTAAAAACAGTGGCTGTTGGGAAAAATCAATAGATACCGCACTATGTGATATTCCTAAACTTAAAAATGCGGCCGTAATTGTCGAGGCGCTTTTTAATTTTTTTACAAGACTAATCATAATCATTATTCCAAGCGCAAATTATTAACGAACAGCATTAGACTGGAGAATTACTACGGTACTATCGCTACCGCCGACACCGCGACTGGTAATTCGGTAGTACTCTGGCGGCTCTTCACCAGCTAAGCAAGCCTGATCAATACAGCCACCGTCATTAGCATTCCACTTTGCCCCCTTAAATCTCTCGACGACATAAACCGGCTGGCTGGCAACCCCACTGAGTTCGAGATCGGTCGAAACCGAGACGCTGTCCCAGTCATAATCCAGCCAAAACTCAGTCGCAGAAGAGCCGTCCATTTCTTCAACATATCCAACATTAGTTCCATCGTAAAGCTGGCTTATCGAACGGTCAAAGTCCTCTACCAGCCTAACTTCAGCAACCCGCAATGCAGCTTCAGCCGCCTGGAATGCAAGCTGGCGATCGCGCATATTACCGGCCATTAACTCCTGCATACCACTTCCGCGAATCGCCGCCAGCCCGATAAAAGTCATCAGTAGTAAAATAATCAGCCCAACAAGCAATGTTGCCCCACCTTGCTGTTGCAGGCTTTTAACATAAGGTCTTTCTTTCATTTCCCTACCTCCAATTACGGCAAACTACGGCTACGGAGAGATACAATACTCGTGAAGACCTGGCGCAGGCGCCTATCGCCTGGATCGAGATCCTCCTCTCCATTGAAACTGTATAGCTGCGTGTCCTGAAGTACATTATCGTCGTCTGAGGAAACCAATAACTCCACCCTAATACTGACTAATCTTTCCCAGCCTTTACTGGAAATTTCTTTTGCGGTCTTAAACTCATCTGGGTTATTAGTATCCAAGCCGTAAGTGATCTGCATTTGTTCAACTCCAGTTAAGAGTTCTTGAGATTCACCATTTATCTCTCGAAACAAACTTGGGCGACCGGAGGTACCATTATCGATATAATAAAATGTACTGGTTGTTACAAAAACCTGTGCATCTTGATCGAAATAATGGCCTTGGTTTTTTTCACTTTCGTTAAAGACTCCATAGCCCTTTTTATTTCCCGGTGTAAAGCCATCGGCATCTGAGTGGTATAGCCCAACCTCCCCAGGCCTACTTCCACTATCAAACCCAGTCACTTGGAAAGCTAGCGCTTTTGTACAATCGGCAATTATCGCAATATCACTGGCACAAATACCGCTGTATTTATCTTTACCTTCATCGCAGCCATCTTTTTCGACTTCGGTATTTTCAATATAAAATCGATCTCTCGATGTTGCGCCAGTTACTGCCACAGCCGCCTCATTCGCGCTTCGCAACAACAAAACATCCGAATCTCCGGAATGGTTTGGATAGCTTGGATCGACTTGGTCGTGATCGATTCCCTCTGCGGGATCAGCAAAATTATAAAGCGTTGATTCGCTATCATTTAATATGTTTTCAAAATCACCGGTCGCGGCATTCATACAGCCGAGAAAACCGGCCATACGTATATCTTCACTCATAAAATCAATTGCAAGGCGTCCAGTTTCCTGCACCCTAGCGATGGCCTGCTGGGTAGTGAATGTGACTTTACTCGACAAAAAAAGCTGTACCACTCCAGCCATCAATATCAAACCAACGGTAATAGATACCATGAGTTCAACAAGTGAGATTCCTCGCTGCTTAAACATTACAATTTCCACTAAATTATTGTCATATATTGAAAGCTACTGGTACCTTCATCATCACCAGTGCCAGTGGAATCCTCCTCCCCCCACTGGACAATTACCGTACACACATCATTTACATCACAACTAATTCCCCCCGTACCCGCCGGGAGGAGATCTGACAATAAGTTTCGCCACTCACCTAAATCAATATCAGCGCGGTTTGAACTCGAACTTGGCGTGGGATCATCAACATCTATCTCATAGTCTGATAAATTCTCACGATTAGCCCTTAAACGCTCAAATACATCTTGAGCCAGAATATTCGCCTGTGAGCGCATGTAGGCACTGTGATTGTATTGCAGCGCTTTGTTTTGCAGCGCTGCCAAGCCAAGCAGTGATGTGGAAAGGATTAATACGGTTACTAGAACTTCGATTAATCCAACTCCACGCTGGGAATTTAATAATTTCACCTCATCTCCTTTAGCAGTCTGCTCTTGCTACTGTTATCAAGCCGGCTGCACCAACTGTCATGCTTCTAGCGTTACTGCTAATACATTTAGAGTTTTTCGCAACTATAGTAGTATCAGTAAAGCGCCCTAGAGTACCCAGGCTTGTGTAGCGGATAAAATTTGTAGCTGCACCCTGATCAACCGTAATAGAAGCATCTGGATCATCAACATCCCACACTCTTAAAACTGTATCGACAACGGGCGTACCAGCCTTATCGGTAGCCGCGCTGTCAACAAATACTATCCATCCCTGGTCCCAAGTATTTGCAGCTCCACAGCTAGCCCCATTTGTACTCGCACAGATAGAAACCCTCTCCCCACGTCTAATGGCCTCCGAGCGCGAGTAATTAAGGGCCCCTATAAAGTCCTCAGCCAAAGCCACTGAACGGCTGTTGTTGATCATATCTGTGAACTTTGGGACTGCAATACCAATGAGTACAGATAAAACCACCAGTGTGGTCATCATCTCTATCAGAGTAAATCCATATTGCTTCCGGGGAAGATTTCCCGGATCTGTGTTTCTAAACTGCATCTATTTCAAACGCCTGTGCCAATAATTCAGAGTTCACTTTACCGCCAAACATCTAGAAAGAGAAAAAGACCGTGGATATAGTCGGGAAAGTAGCATTTCACTTCGTTATCAAACCAGATCAAACCGACTAACGGCCTTTCCAGCAGATTCAATGGTCATTTAAATGAGACCTGCGTCTAATAATCCCGGGAGGGAATCATGACTCAGCGGGGATTTACGTTACTTGAGCTACTAATCACACTTTGTATTTTATCCATACTTCTATTTGTCGGTCTGCCAAGCTTTACGCAGATTATTGAAAAAACACAGTTAGAGCTTGCGGGTGAGGAGCTAATTAGCGCTATACAGCTAACAAGAAATACGGCTGTTGTGAAGAATCAGCGCGTCACTATGCGTAACTCAGGAAGCTGGGATCTTGGGTGGGAGATTTTTGTCGATGCCGACAATGACGGTTCCCGCGGTGAAAGAGACACTCTAGTAATGTCTGGGGCTAGATTAGATAAAGTGCAGGTTCTATCTAACTCTCCACTTAGAGATTACATTTCCTTTATTGGAACCGGTGAAAGTCGCAAGGCAGGCTCTCCTCAAGGCGCATTACAAATGGGAAGTCTCTATGTTTGCAGCCTTGATGGATCACAGGGCCTAGCCCTGATATTGTTTCACAGCGGTCGCCTGAGAGTCGAGCAGGCGAATCAAAGCCAATGCTCCTAGCCTCCTAAAACCAAAGGGAAAGGAGGCGCGAGAAGTTTTGATTATTTGAGTTCTTTAGGCAGGGAAAATCGTATATTTTCAGCTCGCCCATCCATTTCTTCAGGAAGGCTCGCACCAAGTTGTTGCAGTCGGCCAATCACTCCTTGTACCAAAACTTCCGGTGCCGAGGCTCCTGCCGTGATTCCTATGGCCGACTTATCCTGAAGCCAATCCGCATCGATATCATCCGCACCATCGATCAATTTGGCAGCAGCACCACAGCGTTCAGCGAGTTCACGCAGGCGATTAGAGTTAGAACTATTCGGGCTACCAACAACAAGGACCAGGTCACTTTCCAGAGCCAGCTGCTTTACCGCATCCTGGCGATTCTGGGTTGCGTAACAGATATCATCTTTTCGGGGGCCACGAATTTCAGGAAAGCGCACTCTCAGGGCATCAATGACTCGAGCGGTATCATCCATGGATAGTGTTGTTTGGGTAACATAGGCGAGATTACTCTCGTCTTTAACAGTTAACTTCGCAACATCCTCTTCGTCTTCAACCAGGTAGATGGCACCGCCAGCAGAGTTGTCATACTGCCCCATTGTGCCCTCCACTTCCGGGTGCCCGGCGTGGCCGATAAGTATGCATTCAGCACCGTCGGTGCTGAACTTACTCACTTCAATATGCACCTTGGTAACCAGCGGGCAAGTAGCATCGAATACACGCAGGCCGCGCTCTTCAGCTTCGCGCTGCACAGCTTTTGAAACACCGTGAGCACTGAAGATAACGATAACATCATCGGGCACTTCATCGAGTTCATCGACAAAGACCGCACCTCGCTCTTTCAGACTTTCCACCACAAATTTATTGTGCACCACCTCATGGCGGACATAGATCGGCGCACCAAATACATCCAGGGCACGATTCACAATATCAATTGCCCGATCAACACCGGCACAAAAGCCCCGGGGGTTAGCCATTCGGATTTGCATGTCTACTTCAGCACCCTACTTGCGACAAAGGGGGACCCCGACCCTATTGGATCGAATCCACCGCAATAATTTTTACATGGAAATTTAACGTTTGGCCGGCCAATGGATGGTTAAAGTCGACAGTAACATCGTCCTCACCAATCTCACTGATTACTCCGGGGAGTTCGCCGCTGCCATTGTCAAAAGAGACTACCAACCCGCGCTCCAGCTCCATATCGGGAGAAAAGGTATCCCGGCGCACCTTTTGCAGGTTTTCCGGGTTGCGCTGACCAAATCCTATCTCCGGCGGTATCTCGATCTCGGCTTCATCCCCCGCTTTTAAACCAAAAAGCGCTTTTTCAAAGCCCGGCAGCAAACTGCCATCGCCAACACTGAAAGAGGCTGGGTCACCTTTGAAGGTTGAATCCACCTCAGTGCCATCATCCAATTTCAGGCTAAAGTGCAGTGTCACCCGGCAGTGTTCACCGATAACGGCATTACTCATAGTTCGTTAGACTTCCACGTTATTTTTTGCTTTGCCACTTTCTTTTTCTGCAAAAAAAAGTAGCTCAATAACCAGCATTGCAGCGCCGATACTAATTCCCATATCCGCAACATTGAATACCGGGAAGTGCCAGTTGCCGTAATAGACCGAAATAAAATCCCTTACGTAACCCAGCAGCACTCGATCCCAAAGGTTGCCCAAGGCCCCCCCCAGAATTAGCGCCAGGGCACAGGGTTCCCAGCGCTTTGTTGCCGGCAAGCGCCATAGCCAAACACTGACAACAACGCTAAATACAAAGGCAATAATTCCGAAAAACCACCGCTGCCACCCCCCAGCATCAGACAGGAAGCTAAAGGCGGCACCGTAGTTTTCCGCATAAGTAAATTGCAGCAAGCCGGGAATAATTTGCATTGATGGGCCGTGCATAAACATATCCACGGCCCAGACTTTGCTGGCGATATCGAGGACAACCACCACCAGCGCCAGCCAGTACCAGCGCCATGGATGCCCCCAAACAGGGTTGGAACTAGGCATAGTGCCTCACTTCTCCTTCACCAGAAACGTTTTCCACGCAGCGCTCACAAATGTCTGGATACTCTGCTGATACACCCACATCGGCACGGTAATGCCAACAGCGCGCACACTTGGGGTGATCCACTTTGCTTACGCTGACTTTCAATCCTTCCAGCTCTGTGGACTCTGCACCGGCAGCATCGCTGAGTGGCTGTACAGAAGTGGAGGAGCAAATCAAAACAAAGCGCAACTCGTCTTCGAGCTCCAAGAGCTTTTCACGCAGGTCATCCTCGGCGAACAGAGTCACCGCCGCTTGCAGGGAGCCGCCAATAGCACCAGCTCCACGCTGCTCTTCAAGCACCTTGTTTACCGCAGTTTTTACTTCGGCGATGGCGGCCCAATAGTCCGCACCTTTAACCGAGTCTGCGGGCAGCTTCGGCAGCGAATACCATTCTTCAATAAAGATGCTGTCCGCTTTGGCACCGGGAATAAACTGCCACAGTTCTTCTGCGGTAAAGCTCAGGATAGGCGCAATCCAGCGAACAAATGCCTGAACAATATGATAGAGGGCAGTTTGCGCAGAGCGGCGTGCAGTACTGTCCTCTTTAGTGGTGTACTGGCGATCTTTGATGATATCCAGGTAGAAGCCACCCATTTCCACGACACAGAAGTTATGTAACTTCTGGTAGATTTGGTGGAACTGGTAGTTATCGTAAGCCGCGATAATTTCATCCTGTAGACGCGCAGCCTTATCCAGCGCCCAGCGATCCAGCGCCAGAAGTTCACTTTCCGGCAATAAATCTTTTTCCGGGTCAAACCCAGCCAGGTTGGACAGGAAGAAACGAGCCGTATTGCGCAAGCGACGGTAAGAGTCCGCTGTGCGTTTCAGGATCTCATCGGAAACCGCCATTTCACCACTGAAGTCTGTGGCGGAAACCCAAAGGCGCAATACATCTGCACCCAACTTGTTGATTACATCCAGTGGTGCAACGGTATTGCCGATGGACTTGGACATTTTCCGTCCCTGTGCATCTACCGTGAAACCGTGGGTCAACACTTGCTTATAAGGGGCACAATCGTTGATAGCGATGGAGGTCTTCAGTGAAGACTGGAACCAGCCTCGGTGCTGATCAGAGCCCTCAAGGTACAGATCTGCCGGGAAACGCAGGCCGTTGCGGCGCTCCAGTACGGCGTAATGAGTCACACCTGAATCGAACCAGACATCCAGGGTGTCGGTAACCTTTTGATATTGGTCTGCCTCATCTCCCAGGAGTTCCTGCGGGTCCAGGTCAAACCAAACATCCATACCCTCGGCATCGACCTTTTCAGCCACTTTGTCCATCAAAGCGGGAGTGTCCGGGTGGATTTCATGGGTCTCTTTGTGAACAAACAAAGCGATGGGCACGCCCCAGGTACGCTGGCGGGAAATACACCAATCCGGGCTGCCGTCGAGCATGGCATCGATACGAGCCTTGCCCCAACCGGGGATCCACTGAACTTCATCCGCTGCCTTCTGTGCATTCTCCAGAAGGTCATTCTGCTGCATGCTCACAAACCACTGCGGAGTTGCGCGGTAAATAAGCGGCGTCTTGGTGCGCCAGCAGTGGGGGTAGCTGTGCTCCATCTTACCCTGGTGCAGAAGTACTCCGCGCTCCTGTAACAGGGCCACAATTTTGTCGTCCACCTTGTAGACGTGCTCACCGGCAAACAGCGGTACCATATCGCGGTATACGCCATTGTCATCGATATAGTTCAGGGTATCGATGCCGTAGCGCTTGCCCACCTGGAAGTCATCGGGACCATGGTCCGGCGCAGTGTGTACACAGCCTGTACCTGCATCAGTGGTGACATGGTCGCCGAGGATCATCGGCAATTGCTTCTCGTAGAAAGGATGGTTTAGCTTCAGGTGCTCCAAGGCGGCACCGCGAATACGGCCTACCACTTCACCTTCGAGCCCCGCCTTCTCCAATACGGCATCCTTGAGTGCTTCGGCAACGAGCAATCGGCGCTCAGCCGTTTGCACCACAACATATTCCAGCTCAGCATTGACAGAAACCGCTTGGCTTGAAGGAAGCGTCCAGGGGGTTGTGGTCCAGATAACAACGGATAGGGGGCCTTCACCCGCGTGTCCACCTGCCGCATCGGCGATAGCCAGGGATGTCTCTTCCGTCGCCGGATAGCAAACGTAAATGGAGTAGGAGATTTTATCCTGATACTCCACTTCCGCTTCCGCCAGGGCTGATCCGCCCACAACGCTCCAGTACACAGGCTTGAAACCCCGTGCCAAATGGCCATTTTTGACCACTTGCCCAAGCGCTCGGATGATATCGCCTTCAAATTGGAAATCCATGGTGCGGTAGGGATTGTCCCATTCACCGAACACCCCCAGGCGAATAAAGTCTTTCTTCTGTCCGTCCACCTGCTTGGCTGCGTATTCGCGGCACTTCTGGCGGAAAGTTTTGTGATCCACCTTTGCGCCAGCCTTGCCAATCTTTTTCTCGACGCGGTGCTCAATCGGCAGGCCGTGGCAGTCCCAGCCAGGCACATAGGGAGCGTCAAAACCGCTCAGGGTTTTCGACTTGATAATAATATCTTTGAGAATCTTGTTGACCGAGTGACCTATGTGAATATCCCCGTTGGCATAGGGAGGACCGTCGTGCAGGATAAACTGCTCGCGCCCCTCCCGCGCTTCGCGGATTTTTTCGTAGAGCTTGGTTTCCTGCCACTTCTTTAAAATAGCCGGCTCGCGCTGGGGCAGATTGCCGCGCATAGGAAAGTCGGTCTCAGGCAGGTTTAAGGTCACTTTATAATCAGTCATTGGATGTCTACTTCAGCTCTAGTAGAGAATAATTCATCGTCTATACACCGGTTAGTGTCCCTTGGGGTTTTGCACAAACCAGTCTTTAGCATCGTCAATATCCTGAGCGATGCGGGCTTTGAGGATTTCCAGGGAGGCAAACTTCTCTTCATTGCGAAGTTTGTGGCAAAACTCTACCGCTAGTTCTTTCCCGTAGAGGTTGCCATCAAAATCAAACAAGTTGACTTCCAGTAGTGGCCGGGCGCCCTCTCCCTCAACTGTCGGGCGAAATCCCACATTGGCAACACCGTCAATTTCCGGCCGCCCAGCTGCGAGTTCACTTCCATTCGCGGCTTTGGTGCGAACGGTGTAAACGCCAACCAGCGGGGAGCGGTAGCGGTGCAAACGCACATTGGCTGTGGGAGCACCCAGTTGCCGGCCCAAGGCGCGGCCGGGGGCAACCCGTCCGGTAATACTGTAAGGGCGTCCGAGTAAGGCCTCGGCCAACTCAAATTCGCCCCGCTGCAACGCTTCGCGGATGCGGGTGCTACTCACCCGGGCTCCGCGAACCTCAAGCGTAGCCGTGTCTTCCACCGTGAATCCATTTTCGGCCCCGGCGCCCTGAAGGAATTGATAATCGCCACTGCGATCACAGCCGAAGCGGAAATCGTCTCCCACCACCAAATGGCGGATTCCAAGGCCGTCCACCAGAATACGGCGCACAAAGGCATCGGCACTCAGGTTGCGCAGTTTCTCGTTAAACTGCAGGCACAACACCCGGTCGGCACCAGCATCAAATAGCGCCAATACCTTCTCTTTAAAGCGCATCAGACGCGCGGGCGCCCTTTCCCCAGAGAAGAACTCATGTGGCTGGGGCTCAAAGATAATCGCCACCGAGGGCAGATCATGTTCCTGCGCGCGCTGCTTGAGCTGCGCAATAATCGCCTGGTGACCGAGGTGTACACCATCGAACGAGCCGATTGTCGCCACGCTTCCCCGGTGGCGGGGGCGCAGGTTGTGCAACCCGCGAATTAGTTCGCGCTCCTGGGCCAAAGCGATTTTCCCATCCTCATAAAATCGAGCCGCACAGTATAGCGGATTCCCACTGGGCGGCCAGAGGCCATATTTATCCAGATATGCCCACTTAATAAACTAACTTGTGGCGCGGAAGTGGCGGGGGCGCAATCCCGAAACTAGTAAAACTGACAGATAGGTCGCTCCCCCAGCAGCCACTATTAGCCCCATACGCCAGGCGCGGTCATACCAGGCCCATTCACTCCACTGTGACCACAGGTGCAGGGCCCCGAGCAAAATCGCAACCATCGCCAAATTCGCCAGAAGCAACCTTACCAGGTAAGTGCCCCACCCAGCCTCAGGTTTATAGACATCATCTCGACGCAGGCCTTTATAGAGGAGCCAGGCGTTAATAGCGGCCTGACAAGCCGTAGCCAGTGCCAGGCCCATATGGCCGAGCTTGAAGTAGTAGTTAAGCGGTATCACAAACAGCAGGCTCAACACCATTTTGGCCGAGATAGCGATTAAGCCAAAGCGCACTGGGGTGTAGGTATCCTGGCGGGCAAAATAGCCCGGCGCCAGCACTTTAATCAGCATAAACGCCAACAACCCCATGGCATAAGCGCGCAGGGACCAGGCGGCCATTTGCATATCGCGCGGCTGCATCTGCCCATACTGAAAAAGGGTTGTCAGGAGCGGCTCAGCCAGTACCACCAAGGCTACAGAAGCGGGCAGGGAAATTAGCGTGACACTGCGCAAAGCCCAGTCGAGGGTATGACGAAACCGGCGGGGGTCTCCGTCAGTGTGCTGGCGCGACAAGCTCGGCAGAATCACCGTGGCCACTGCAACCCCAAACACCCCCAGGGGCAACTCGGTGAGGCGGTCGGAAAAATAGAGCCAGGAAACACTGCCGCTGGGCAGGAATGAAGCCAGCAGGGTGTCCATCACCAGGCTGATCTGGGTCACTGACACACCAAAAATCGCCGGCGCCATCAGGCGTAAAATTTTACGCACTCCTTTGTGCTGCCAATCCCACTTAGGGCTAGGCAGCAAACCTTCACGAGCGAGAAAAGGCAGTTGAAACAGCAGCTGCACCACCCCCGCAACAAAAACGCCCCAAGCCAGCGCCATAATTTGCGGATCAAACCAGCTGGTAGCAACAGTCGCCGCAGCAATCAAAACCAGGTTAAGCATCACTGGGGTTAGCGCCGGAATCGCAAAACGATCGAAAGTATTGAGTATTGCCCCGGTAAATCCCGCCAGGGAAATCAGCATTAAATAGGGAAAGGTGATCTGCAACATATCGGTAGCGAGATCGAACTTCTCACGCTCACTGCCGTCCCACCACCAACCAAAAGCAAAAATACCCGTAACTAGTGGAGCGCAGAGAACACCAAACAGAGTAACCAACAAAAGTACGCCGCCAAGGGCGCCAGCAACCCGGTCATTTAACTCTCGCGCAGCCGCCTTACCGCCCTTTTGGCGGTATTCGGCCAGTACCGGCACAAAGGCCTGGGCAAATGCACCTTCGGCAAATAAGCGGCGGAAAAAGTTGGGAATCTTGAATGCGACAAAAAAGGCATCGGCAGCATCGCCCGCACCGGCAAAGCGGGCCAGTGCCACGTCGCGAACCAGCCCGGCCACTCGCGACAGCATAGTGGCAGCACCGACAACGGAACTGCCCCGCAGCAATCTGGAAGCACCAGATTTTTCGACTGCCTGTTCCTGAGCTGGGGATGACTGCGACAAAACTCGGACTCCTGGCGAAAGTTGAAACTTGTTGGCCGGCAAGTCTACCCCAAAACCTGGGGATATATGGGCTCCTCTACAGAGCTGAGGCCCTGCGACTGCGGAACCGCGAGCCTATACTAAGAGCGAGCTAGTCGCGCCACCCATGGAGCTGGTGGTGCGGGGAGAGAAGGGATGACCATTAGTGCTTTGATTATTGCCCTGGTTCTGGCAATTGTGCGGTACATAGCAGCTGTTGATGGCCCCAGCCCCGTCTGTCCATCCACCCCCTGCTATAACTGCGGTCGCCCAGCCCCTTCCAGCTTCTGAGCTGGGTTTCGGAGCGATCGCCATATTTCGCCACAATTGAGCCGCAGTTGGTCATAGCTGCGCCACGCCAGCGCCTCCTTGGAGCTTTTTAATAACACTCAAACGGGCCACAACAGAACAGGCCCACACGAGTAAGAAAAGCCGCTAAGGAGCAGAACAATGAAAAAAGTAGTGATGGCCGTCGCCCTGGGTTCTCTGATTGCCACCGGAGCCCACGCTAAGGAACAAAACGAATCCAATTTGACTCCGGCCAAGCAGGCCTCAGTCTTTACCGGCTCTGCAATTGCCGGTGCAGCATTGGGTGGGCCCGTTGGCTTTATCGCCGGAGCACTCGGCGGAGCCTGGCTCGGAGAGCAGATCAAGCAAGCAGACGAGGCAGATATGCTGGCAACACAACTGACAGAGAGCCGTGCAGAGCTCAGCAACCTGGCACAGCAATTGGATGCGGCTCAACTGTCCGCGAACGACGCCAGCCAACTGGCCCTGGATTCACTGCAATTCCAAATGCTGTTTACCACTGGGGAGGACAAGCTTCAGGAGGGCCAAATGCACCAGCTGAGTGCCATGGCTGACTTCCTAAAGCGCCACCCCCACCTGCAAATTCACCTGGAGGGACACGCAGATCCTCGCGGCAGCGACGGCTACAACAATGTACTGTCCGATCAACGCGCCCTGAGTGTGGAAGAGGCTTTGGTATCGCTGGGAGTTGATGCCTCAAGAATCAGCCGCAGCGCACTCGGCTCCACCTATTCCCAGGCAGCCCGAGGCGATGTAGACGCCTACGCCATGGAGCGCCGCGTCGACATCCGCTTCTCCCTTCCGGAGTCCATGGCGGGAAACTTCTGAGTCAAAGGGGCACGGCGGACAACAAATCCGCATATCCCTTCGCCTTCAAGCCGCACTACATAAGCGTGAGTGGATCGCAAATCCACTCACGCAACTCCAAGCTGATAGAAACCCTGTTGTATTTGCGGGCGCCTTGCGCCCGCCTTTTTGCCTAACCCCTGCAACTTCGTGCATGATTCTCCGCCAGAAAGGAATTAAGTCGGGATTTGTCATGAGTGCAACCATCGCCATTGTCGAAGATGAACGCGCTATCGCAGAAAACTACCGCGATGCTCTGCGCCGCCACGGTTACCGGGTCGATTTATACAGCGCCAGGATTGAGGCCATGGATGCTTTTCGCCAGCGGCTGCCAGACCTGGCCGTGATCGATGTTGGCCTGGGCAGCGAGGTGGAGGGCGGTTTTGAGCTCTGCCGGGAATTGCGCGCTATGGCGCCGAGCCTGCCAATATTATTTCTCACCGCCAGGGACTCAGAGCTGGATATTATTTCCGGACTGCGCCTGGGGGCTGATGATTACCTCACCAAGGATATCTCCCTACCCCATATGCAGGCGCGAATTAACGCCCTACTGCGCCGCGTTAGCGTGCTGCGAGATCAAAACGATGAAGGCGAGAGCTTAACTCAGGGAAAGCTATGGCTGGATATTTCCAGGCTCCATTGCCACTGGGATGAGCAACCCGTGGACTTAACCGTGACCGAATTCTGGATTGTCCACGCCCTGGCAAAAAGGCCCGGTCACGTTAAATCCCGCAGCCAACTTATGGAAGCGGCCCGCGTAGTGCTGGATGACAACACCATCACCTCTCACGTCAAAAGAATCAGGCGCAAGTTCCAGGCGCTGGACACCGAGTTTAATGCCATAGGAACCGCCTACGGCATGGGGTATCGCTGGCAGCTGTAAACCGCCATCGGGCGAACAATTTCAAAAATTTAAGTATGAACCTACGCCGCCAACTCTTGCTCGTCAGCCTTGTCGCACTCACCCTGCCCTGGGCCGGCTGCCAGTACCTCCGCCAGGTGGACGCCGCCCTAGCACAAGGCCAGATCCAGGCAATCGAGGCAACTGCGGCGGCAATTGCTGCGCGCTTGGCCAGCGCCCCCCAGCTTATCGCTCCAGATCCTCAGCGCCTTTCACGCCCACCAGGGGCTCAGCTCTACCTGAATCCCCTATCTCAAGCTCCGAGAGTCGACGGCTATGGCGATGAGTGGCGAGCGCAGCAACTGGAGCCCAGAGCCCTTGAGGACGGGCAGCTATCCCCTATGGCCCAGGTGACGCTGGGGCAACTGGATAAGCAAATCTACCTGCTTCTCACTGTTTCAGACTCAACCCCCGCCTATCGGGACCCCCGCACAGGCCTAATCGCTGGAGGCGACACCGTAGAGCTATTTACCGCTGACCGGCACTACATCCTGCCCGTCGCCAGCCAAGGGGCCGCCAGCGCCTTGTGGCACAACCCTAGAGAGGGCCGCTACGAGCGCGAGCTGCGTTTCAGGGGCCGATGGACTACTTCTGGTGCCGGTTACCAATTGGAGCTGGCTCTGCCACAAGCCCTAACCGGTGGAGCCCTCGCTATCCGTATTCACGACAGGGCAAACAGCAGTGGCTCCTCACCGACTCGCAGCGCCAGCACACTTCCGGCAGATGGTCACCCAGGACGCTTGGTAAGCCCTCTGCCAGACCTTCAAAGAGAACTCGACCACTTTGCGCGCCCTGGACTGCGCCTCGCGGTAGTGGACAGCGAGGGGTTTCTTCTTGCCAGCAACGGACAACTACACCTTACAGATTCCGAGAGCGATTCGTGGCTGAGAGACTGGGCTTATCGCAAATTGCTTTCCAGGGGGGATTTGCCACAGCTGCCGGAAAATAGCTTGCCTCTTCCGACGCCTGACAGCCGTGGCACCCAGGAGCAATGGTTTTCAGGGCCGCTGCAATCCCGAATTGGTGCGGTGAGTGTGCCCGTTATCACCCGGGTCGACGAAGTGGTTGAACGGCCACTTCTGGGGCAGGTACTCGTCCTGCAATCTGGCGAAGCGATGCAATCAGTCACCGAGGGGGCAGCCCACCGGTTGTGGTTGATCAGCTGCGCCGCGGCCGCAACCGCCCTGCTCTTCCTCTTGGGCTACGCCAGCTGGCTTTCCTGGCGCGTGCGCAAACTACACCAGGCTGCCCGCAACGCAGTAGATTCCAGCGGCAAACTGCGCGGCAACTTTCCCCATTCAAAGGCTGGCGATGAACTGGGAGACCTAAACCGGGCCTTCGCCAGCCTGCTCGCAGAACTGGACCAATATCACCAGTACCTGCGCACTCTCGCCAGTAAGTTGTCACACGAGCTACGCACACCGCTGGCAGTGGTTCGCTCATCCCTGGATAACCTCGCCGCCGGAGAACTCGACGACCACAGCCGCCGCTATGCAGGGCGGGCTATGGATGGCAGTGCAAGGCTGTCGGGGATTCTCAACAGTCTCTCCGCAGCCAGCAATCTTGAAACCAGCATCCACCAAGCGGAGCGGGAGCCTTTCGACCTGGCAGACCTGCTTGAAGTCATGACACAGTGCTATGGCGATGCTCACAGCGAACACCGATTTACTCTAAACAAACCCACTGGGGAGCTAGCCTGCCACGGCGCACCGGAGTTATTGGCTCAACTGCTGGACAAGCTGGTGGATAACGCATGTAGCTTCGCTCCCGAAGGCAGTGAAATTTGCCTGTCAGTGGCAACAAACAGAGGTACCTACTTGATCACAGTGGGCAATGACGGCCCACTGCTCCCGGAAGGTTACGCTCACAAGCTGTTCGACTCTCTCGTTTCTGTGCGCAACCAGGGCGATAATGCCGGCCACCTGGGGCTGGGACTGCATATCGCCAAACTGATCGCAGACTTCCACGGTGGCTCCTTAAAAGCCCGAAACCGCAGCGACGGCAGCGGTGTAGAGTTCAGCCTGGAGTTGCCGACCGGGTAACCGCCGTTGTGGATTGACAACATATCTGCACCGAGACGCCCGCTATGGTTGACAAACAACCAACTGTGGGGATAATGTCGCGTCCCGATCGGGCCCCAGGGCCTGTTAGTTACAGATTTATAGATTCCAGACAGGAGCAACCGGTGGCCAACTCACCTCAAGCGAAGAAACGCGCGCGCCAGAACGACAAGCGCCGCATGCACAACGCCAGTCTGCGCTCCATGGTGCGCACCTACATCAAGAAGGTAGTTGCGGCCATCGATGCCGGCGATGCGGAAAAAGCAAAAACTGCGTACGCAGAAGCAGTTCCCGTTATTGACCGTATGGCAGACAAAGGCATTATTCACAAGAATAAAGCCGCTCGTCATAAGAGCCGTCTGAACGCTCAGATCAAAGCTCTGGCCGCCTAATCCCTTAGGCAGCAGACACAAAAAAGCCCCGCATTGCGGGGCTTTTTTGTATTCGGAACTTGCCAATTCAGAGCAGGATCAGGTTATCGCGGTGAATCAATTCATCGTCATCCCGATACCCTAAAAGGTCGGCAAACTTCTCCGATGACTGCCCCAGAATCCGACCGCTCTCACTACTGTCATAATTGACCAGGCCCCGCGCTATCTCGCGACCTTCAGCATTCCTGCAAGACACCAGATCCCCCCGCCTGAAATGCCCTTCAACGGCGGTAACCCCCACCGGCAACAGGCTGCTACCGCTCCCAGTCATAGCCACTTCGGCACCGGCATCCACTAACAGGGTTCCGCGCACCTGTAACTGTCCAGCGAGCCAGCGCTTACGCGCCGCCAGGGGATCTGCCTCTGGCAGCAACAGGGTACCCAGCTGCTCGCCGGCACAGACTTTATCTATCACCGCCTCCAAGGCCCCGCCAGCGATCACTGTGCGAGCTCCTGAGCGCGCTGCCAACTGCGCTGCGCGCACCTTGGTGGTCATACCACCACGACCCAGACCGCTGCGGGAATCCCCCGCCATCTCCAGCAGCTTGGGATCAAGTGCAGATGCCTCGCTAATTAATTCTGCTTCGGGGTTATCGCGGGGGTCTTCAGTAAACAGCCCATCCGCATCGGTCAAAATCAGCAGCGCATCTGCCTCAACCAGATTTGCAACCAGGGCCGCCAGGGTATCGTTGTCGCCGAAACGTATTTCGTCAGTCACTACCGTGTCATTTTCATTCACGATAGGCACAGCCCCCAGTGACAGGAGCGTGCGCAAGGTGCTGCGAGCATTCAGGTAGCGAGTGCGATTGGAAAGGTCATCGTGATCCAACAGGATCTGAGCGCTGCGAATATCAAAACACCCAAAAGCCTGCTCATACACCTGCACAAGGTGGCTCTGCCCCACAGCGGCAGCCGCCTGTAACTGGTGGATAGACTCGGGCCGGCGACACCAGCCCAACCGATCCATTCCGGCCGCAACAGCACCGGATGAAACCAGAACCACTTCGATCCCTCGACGGCGCAAATCAGCCATCTGCGCAACCCAAGCAGAAATAGCAGCGGTATTCACACCTCGACCATTATCTGTCAGAAGGGCGCTACCAATTTTTACCACCCACCGCTGGGCCTTGGTCAACGCCTGCCGGGACACTGTTGCGGAGTCCATGTTTCCCCCTCAGGACAAGATAACTATTGAGCGAGCCAAGCTAACTCAGCTCGCTCCATGCCATTTAAGAGCGATACTCGACATCCACATCGTGGTCGTCGTCATCATCCCAATCCTCATCGTCATCCACCTGCCCCTTGGCAGCTTTGCGCTTGGCGCGATGACTCTCTCTCAACTCTTCAATTCGCTCGCGAGCTTCGCGCTGCATTTGACGCTGCGCTTCCAGCTCCGCCACAGCCAAGTCGGGATCTCGCTCTTCGATTTCCTGGCGCTCTTCCAGGTAGTCCATCAAGCGACCACCGAGGGCATCGGTACCCTCTTTGCGAATAGCTGCCACACGGAACACAGGCCCTTCCCAGCCCAGAGCATCCACTACCGCCTGGCAGCGCTCTTCCAGCTCCGCAGCGGGAACCAGGTCGGTCTTGTTCAATACTAGCCAGCGCTCACGCCCTGCCAGTGTCGGGCTAAAGGTGGACAACTCGCGCTCAATGGCTCGGGCATTCTCTACCGGATCAGAGCCATCAAAGGGAGCCAGGTCAACCAGGTGCAACAAAACACGACAGCGGGTTAAGTGCTTGAGGAAGCGAATCCCCAGGCCCGCCCCTTCGGCTGCACCTTCAATCAGGCCGGGAATATCTGCAATCACAAAGCTGCGATGCTTCTGAACCTGCACCACCCCCAAATTTGGCACCAGGGTAGTAAAGGGGTAGTTGGCCACTTTCGGTTTGGCCGCAGAGACGGCGCGAATAAACGTGGATTTACCCGCATTAGGCAGTCCTAACATGCCCACATCTGCCAGAACCTTCAGCTCGAGCTTGAGACTGCGCATCTCACCCTCAGTGCCGTGTGTGGTCTGACGCGGCGCACGGTTAGTACTGGACTTGAAGCGGGTATTACCCAGGCCGTGGAAGCCCCCCTGGGCCACCAGCTGACGCTCACCGGCTTCGGTCATATCGCCGATAGTCTCGCCAGTATCCACATCAATGATCGTGGTGCCCACCGGCACCTTAAGGACCAGGTCCTCACCCTTGGCGCCAGTACAGTTGCGCCCTCGACCCGGCTGACCACTCTCAGCGGCGTAGCGGGGCTGGTAGCGATAATCCACCAGGGTGTTCAGGGAATCATCAGCTTCCAGGTACACGGAGCCGCCATCGCCGCCGTCACCGCCATCCGGGCCACCCTTCTCAACAAATTTTTCCCGGCGAAAGCTCAGGCAGCCATTGCCGCCCTTGCCTGCCTGCACAGAGATGGGCGCCTCATCGACAAACTTCATAATCACTCCACCGCCACAGCGGTTGTCTCATCCGGTGCGCAGATGCGCGCACTATCATCATACCAGCCGACAAGCCGCCTCCTGTGGGCAACTGCCACCCTAACTTCCCGTCGCGGCCTTTTTGCGACTTTTCCAACAAAAAAGCCCCGCAATAGCGGGGCTTTTTATGAAGCTTGGGCTAATGACCGCTTAAGCAGTTTCGATAGAAACGAACTTGCGGTTGTTGGGGCCCTTAACTTCAAACTTCACAACGCCGTCCGCAGTGGCGAACAGGGTGTGGTCTTTGCCCATACCAACGTTAACACCGGCGTGGAACTTGGTGCCACGCTGACGAACGATGATGTTGCCTGCTGCTACAGACTGGCCGCCAAAGCGCTTCACGCCCAGGCGTTTACTCTCGGAATCGCGACCATTTCGCGTACTACCGCCAGCTTTCTTATGTGCCATGAGTCGTTACTCCTCTCTTATGCCTTGATGCCAGTGATTTTAACTTCGGTGTACCACTGACGGTGGCCCTGGCGCTTCATGGAGTGCTTACGACGACGGAACTTGATGATTTTCACCTTCTCGCCGCGGCCGTGGCTTACCACTTCAGCAGTTACTTTAGCGCCATCTACAATAGGAGCGCCAATGCTGATCTTGTCGCCATCGACAACCATGAACACTTTATCAAAATCAATGGATTCGCCAGTTGCTACTTCCAGCTTCTCCAGGCGAAGAACTTCGCCTTCCTCTACACGGTGTTGCTTGCCACCGCTCTCAAAAACAGCGTACATATTTCTATGCTCCGGTATGGACGACACGAAGCAGCGGGAGGACCAGTAAGTCACTGCTCCGCATTTCGGGAGCTTGCGCCGTGTGTTTAACATCTATTCGCCAAAAGGCCCGCAGACGACCCAATAGCCGCAAAGAGCCCGCAATTGGCGGGGCGCAGATTCTAATCAATTCGCCGGGTTGATACAATAGCGCCCCTTCGCCTTCCGGCCCCCGGGAGGCCTCTGTCTAGTCGTATAAGGAACTCTCACATGCTGCCTTTTCACCGGGTCGCCGCCGAAGACTTTGCTGCGGTTAACCAGCGCATTCTCGATCAACTGCACTCGGACGTTCCCCTGGTGGAAAATATAGGTCACTATCTGGTCGAAGCCGGGGGGAAGCGCCTGCGCCCACTACTGGTACTGCTTTGCGCCAAAGCTTGCGACTATCAGGGTGAGAACCATATCGATCTCGCCACAATTATCGAGTTTATTCACACTGCTACCTTACTGCACGACGACGTCGTAGACACCTCTGATATGCGCCGCGGCCGCCTTACCGCCAATGCCAAGTGGGGCAATGCGCCCAGCGTACTCGTGGGAGATTTCCTCTATTCCCGCGCCTTCCAGATGATGGTTGCCCTGGAAGACATGAGCATCATGGCAATTCTCTCAGAAACCACCAACACCATCGCAGAGGGTGAAGTACAGCAGCTGGTCAACGCCGGTGATCCCGCAGTAAGCGAAGAGAATTACTTCACCGTTATCCACAAAAAGACCGGCGCACTGTTTGAAGCCGCCTGTGAAACTGCGGCCGTATTAGCCAACTGCTCAAGTGAAGAACAAACTGCACTGAAACTCTACGGCCGACACCTCGGACTCGCCTTCCAGCTGGTTGATGACGCTCTCGATTATCGCGGTAATTCGGAAGAACTGGGTAAAAATGTTGGGGATGACCTGGCTGAGGGCAAACCGACCCTGCCCTTGATCTACACCATGGCCAACGGCAGCAAGGACCAGGCACTGCTGGTAAAAACTGCAATTGAACAGCGCAGTGCGGAAAAGCTCAGTGAAATAGTAGAGGCCATTGAAGCCTGCGGTGCTCTGGACTACACCATGGATCGTGCCCGGGCCGCTGTAGAAGACGCCAAAAAGCAATTGGCCTTTATGCCCGAGAGCGAACAAAAAACCGCCCTGCAGCAATTGGCGAGTTTTGCTATAGAGAGAAACGTCTAGAAGTAAATGCTGCTCGGGCTATATCGATAGCACGGGCAGCGCCGCTACCTTAAGCACAATGCGAAACAACGCAGCTCCCCCCCTCGAGCAGCTACCAAACCTGACCAACCTCCAAGCTTTATTCGTCTCTATTTCCCGCTACCCCTCCAACATTGGGTACGATTGTTCCTCTTGTTATTTCAAGCGCCAACACCAATTCCTCAGGGGCAAAAATAACGAGAAGAATATAATTGGTATGGAGAGATCAGCACATGAGAAGCTCTACTGCGCTTTATCAGCTTAGAAATTACCCGGAAATGTTCTTAAAAAATAACCTGGTGAGGATTACCGGTACAAAAGATACTGGAGTCATGGATTATCAATTCGGGACCTACACCATGGGCATGGGCGCACCTGGTATCGATAGCCCCAATGAAATTTTTGCTTTCCACCGCCAAGGGGTCTTTATCGAAGATCCGCAAACAATCAAGGTCCACCATATTCGTATGATCGATTGGGATGAAGACCTTGCCCTAGATCGCCTTGAACCCTACCAAATGCGCAGCGGTGCCGACATTATGATTACCGGGCAACTCAGTGACTGCTGTTTCTGTATTGGCGGGCGCAATGCGAATATGCCGGCCGTTGCTCATGTTCGCCCAAGGAAAAAGCAGGGACTCAATGGCAAGGCCACACACAACGAAATTATCAACCGGGGAAAGTTCAGGTTTTTAGGTAACGTCACAAAATCCCTTGGGCGCTCAACGCTAAAGCCCCACCATCACATCTACACAGACTACGCCTATGTTATTGGAGTACGGGTTAAGAACCAGTGGCAAATCTTCGCTCAACACGTAAAGACCCCCAAAGGCCCCATCCAAGCTGTCACCCGACTCTTATAATTTCTTCCATAAAACCAGATAAATAACTTTTAGCACCCCAAACCAAAAAGCCCCGCAGTTGCGGGGCTTTTTAATATTAAAAAACGAGTATTAACCGATAAGCTTAAGCAGCTCCTCTGTTTTCTCCCGCATTAACTCCTCACTTCCTCGGGATTCAACATTCAAGCGAACAACCGGTTCAGTATTTGACATACGCAAATTAAAACGCCACTCGGGGTAAGCGATACTCAACCCATCCACGTGCTCAACGCTGTCAGCTGCAGGTCCATACTTTTCCTCTGCCGCCTTTAACAGTGCTGCAGCATCCTGAACCTTAGAGTTGATCTCTCCCGAACAGGGGAAAGCAGCCATGCGCTCACCAACAAGCTGTGACAGCGATTTACCACTGCGACTTACCAACTCAGCAACCAATAACCATGGAATCATACCGCTATCGCAGTAGGCAAAATCCCGGAAATAATGATGCGCACTCATTTCACCGCCATAAATGGCATCTTCCTTGCGCATGCGCTCTTTAATAAAGGCATGACCGGTTTTACTCTGTACCGGCTCTCCACCAGCAGCGCGGACAATATCCTCGGTATTCCAGAGCAGGCGTGGATCATGAACAACTTTGGCACCGTTGTTTTTTGCCAGGAAAGCTTCTGCCAGCAAGCCAACAACATAGTAACCTTCAATAAAATCACCACTTTCATCGAAGAAAAAGCAGCGATCAAAATCACCATCCCAGGCTATACCAAAATCAGCACCGCTTGCCCGCACTGCCTCGGCAGTAGAATTGCGGTTTTCTGGCAAAATTGGGTTGGGAATACCGTTGGGAAAGTTGCCGTCGGGCTCGTGGTGAACTCGCACAAACTCAAATGGCAGGTGTGGAGCCAGCACATCAACAACCTCCCCCGCACCACCATTACCGGCATTAACTACCAATTTTAATGGTTTCAATGCAGTATTATCGATATACCCCAATAAGTGCTGCACAAAATCAGCGCGGTGTTCAAAGCGCTGCAAAGTGCCTCTTTGCTCAACCGGAGCAAAGTTGTTTTCTTCTGCCAAGCGCTTGATATCCAGTAGACCGGTATCACCACTGATTGGACTACTGCCTGCACGTACAAACTTCATGCCGTTGTAGTCCATAGGATTGTGACTAGCAGTAACACAAATACCGCCGTCAAAGTCCCCGTGGAAATTGGCAAAGTAGACCTCTTCTGTACCGCACTCGCCGATATGGAAAACATCGGCACCCGCATCTCGCAATCCATTGACCAGCGCATCTGTCAGCTCGCCACTGGTAAGCCGAATATCATGCCCAACAACTACTCGACGGGCATTCAGGAACTGGGCAAAGGCACGCCCCACTCGATATGCAACATCGGTATTAAGTTCATCGGGTACACGGCCGCGAAGGTCATAAGCCTTAAAGCAAGTCAGCTCACTCACTTAGCCTTCTCCTTAGCAGCCTGCTCTGGCAAATAGACATTTTCGTAAACGTGGTTGGTTGCATCGATAAAGCCCTCTACAGAACCACAGTCGTATCGGCGGCCCTTAAAGGCATAGGCCAATACACAGCCCTGTTGAGCCTGCGCCATCAACGCATCGGTAATTTGAACCTCACCATTTTTGCCTGGCGGAGTGTCACGGATAAGGTCAAAGATATCTGGTGTTAGGATATATCGACCAATAATCGCCATATTACTAGGCGCATCTTCAGCTGCGGGCTTCTCGACCATGTCAGTGACTTGATACAATCCAGGCTTAATTTCGTTGCCAGCAATGACACCAAACTTATGGATCTGATCTTTCGGCACTTCTTCCACAGCAACAATACTGCAGCGGAACTGCTTATACAGCTGAACCATTTGCCCTAACACCCCCATGTCTTTATTCAGACACAGGTCATCGGCCAAAACAACGGCAAAGGGTTCGTCACCAACCAGGCGATGCCCTTGCAAAATGGCATCACCCAAGCCTCTCATTTCACCCTGACGCGTATATGAAAAGCTCGCCCTGTCGATTACTTTACGCACTGAGTCGAGATAACTTTCTTTACCGGTACCGGCGATCTGGTGCTCTAGTTCAAAGTTGGTATCAAAGTGATCCTCAATTGCACGCTTGCCACGCCCTGTGACGAAACCGATCTCAGTTAAACCTGCCTCTATAGCCTCCTCAACTCCGTACTGCACCAGAGGTTTGTTCACCAACGGCAGCATTTCTTTCGGCATTGCCTTAGTGGCAGGAAGAAAACGAGTGCCGTAACCGGCTACAGGAAATAGGCATTTCTTGAGCATTCTGCTCCCCCAATCAATTTAAAACAGCGCACCCCCGGCGCAGGGCAGGCAACTTATCATAGCCTCGCGATGCGAGCACTTACACTCGATAACATTAAACTCAGCCCGAAATATGAATTTCCCGAGGATAAACACCAAAACTATACGAATATGCTCAGGACTTAATGCGCTTCGCAGGTGATATTTGTGAAGACAATTCTCACGCCAGTCACAAAAACCGCCTTGACCGACTGGACAAGCGACACAGACCCCTTAGAATGCCCGCTCTTGCAAAAGTGTCCAATCTCAATTGCATAACCACCCACTAACGGGGAAATGATGAGTAATTTTGTACAAAAAAGTGAGTATACCAGAGAGGAGCTCCTGACCTGCTCCCGTGGCGAGATGTTCGGCCCAGGCAACGCCCAGTTGCCGGCTCCCAATATGTTGATGCTCGATCGTATCACCCATATATCCAAGGAAGGTGGTGCTTTCGGCAAGGGAGAGCTGATCGCTGAGCTCGACATTCACCCCGACTTATGGTTCTTCGACTGCCATTTTCCCGGCGATCCCGTAATGCCCGGCTGCCTCGGCCTGGATGCTATGTGGCAATTATTGGGTTATTTCCTGGCCTGGAAAGGCAACCCCGGCCGCGGCCGCGCTCTGGGCTGTGGGGAAGTTAAATTTACAGGCCAAATTCTCCCCACCAGCAAGAAGGTGACTTACCATATTCAGATGAGCCGGATTGTTGAGCGCAGGCTTGTTATGGGTATTGGCGACGGCAGTGTCTCTGTGGATGGAAGAGAAATTTACACAGCAAAGGATCTTCGCGTAGGCTTATTTACCCGTACGGACAATTTTTAAACTCGTTTAAGACTAATACCGGTAGAAACCATCAGTCCTCTGCCGACAAGCTATGCTGGAGATCACTATGCGTCGGGTCGTCATTACCGGAATGGGTATCACTTCCTGTATCGGTACCAACACTAAAGAAGTCACCGAGTCACTGAAAACTGGTCGAAGCGGCATCCGCTTTCAAGAAGAGTATAAGGAGCTCGGCCTGCGCAGCCATGTGGCTGGGCCTGTGGACATCGATTTCAAAGAGCATATCGATCGCAAGCAACTTCGCTTTATGGGCGACGCTGCAGCCTATGCGTACATTGCCATGCGTGAGGCAATCGAGATGTCGGGCCTGCAGGAGGAGCAGATATCTAATCCGCGCACGGGTATTGTGATGGGCTCTGGCGGCACATCCACTCAGCAGATTATTGATGCTGCACATACTCTGAAGGAAAAAGGTGTTCGCCGTGTGGGCGCCTACCGCGTGCCCCAGGTAATGAACAGCACCGTTTCCGCATGCTTAGCCACTCCCTTCAAGATCAAAGGGGTGAACTACAGTATTTCTTCCGCTTGTGCTACTAGTGCCCACTGTATAGGAAACGGAGCTGAGCTTATCCAGATGGGTAAGCAGGATGTAGTGTTTGCTGGCGGTGGTGAGGAACTTGCCTGGAGTTTGACTCACTTGTTTGACGCTATGGGCGCCCTCTCAAGCAAATATAACGATACTCCGACAAAAGCATCACGCCCCTACGATGCCGATCGCGATGGCTTTGTGATCGCCGGTGGTGGTGGCTGTCTGGTGCTCGAAGAAATGGAACACGCCGTGGCTCGCGGTGCGACCATCTATGCGGAGCTGACCGGTTACGGCGCAACTTCCGATGGTTACGATATGGTTGCCCCAAGCGGTGAAGGCGCCACCCGCTGCATGCAGCAGGCTCTGGCCGGAATGGACGGCAAAGGCCTGCAGGGTAGCGTGGATTATATCAATACCCACGGCACCTCTACGCCTGTAGGCGATGTCGCCGAATTGAAGGCCATGCGCGAAGTCTTCGGGGATACCGTTCCGGCATTCGCCTCTACCAAATCTCTGACAGGCCACTCTCTGGGAGCTGCAGGAGTTCAGGAGGCCATTTACAGCCTGCTGATGATGCAGAATAACTTTATTGCTGCGTCAGCCAATGTAGAGAACCTCGACCCCGCTGCGGAAGGCATGGACCTTGTCCGCCAGCTGCGTGAGACTGAAGTCAAACGGGCTATGTCCAATAGCTTTGGCTTTGGCGGAACTAATGCCTGCCTGATTTTCGATAAAATCTAATCGAAATAAAAAGGGCGCCTCGCGGCGCCCTTTTTATTGACTGCGCAACAGAAACCAAACTATTCCGGAGTCGCGTGCAGGCGCTCCAACCACAGCTCAACCTGGCGTGTCAGTCCCTGTCTCCAGCTCCGCTGCTGAACACCAAAGACATCCCGCAGCTTGCCACATGAAAGTACTATGCTACGATCTCGCTTCTCAGCCTCATCCCCTAATGAAGTAAATTGCGCAAAGCGCTCTTCATCGTAAAAAGCCTGGGCGCGCTCGACCACCTCCAGGGCAAACTCCATCGCTGTGCAGCTATCAGAACTACCGTAGTGATAAACGCCTCCTGCCTTGGCCCCGCTAGCGAGCTGCTGGGCAACCGCCACTGCGACACGAGCCATATCCACCACTGTTACTGGGTTGCCGCTGTTCCTTCCATCTAGGGCTAAAGGCTCCCCAGACACAAAGTTGCGTAAAATACGCCCTAACAAGGCATCTTGACCACTATCCACCATCCAGCCAAAACGCAAAATCGTCAGGTTTTGCAGCCCATTAAAGGCATCTTCGCAAGCCAGCCATTCGCGTCCACTCGGGGACTGCGGTTCTGCGGGCTCATCCTCGTCATAGCGGCGGCGCTCACCACCAGAAAAAACTTGGTAGGATGAGAGGTGAATAATATGTTCACAGGGTGCAGCACAAAGCCGCTTACTCACCAGCAGTGACTCCGGCATGCCTCGATTGTCGGCACAGGCGGAGGCATTAATCACAATTGAGCCCGGTCTCAATTGATCGATTTCCCCGGGGGTCAACTGCTGTATGCGAAAGCCTGCGCGCTGCAGTCTTTTTTGCAGCGCGCCATCAATCTCATTACCAGCTGTGATAATGGCGACGGTATCCGGCATATAACCTGTATTCAATTCAGACACTGGTAAATCCAGTTCTTAGAACGGGATATCGTCATCAAAGCTATTATCGAAACCACCGGCAGGACCCTGGTTCGGCTGTTGCTGGGGCTGCTGGTTAGCTGGTGCCATCGGTGAGGGAGCGGTACGCCCCTGCCCGTATGCCTCCTGGCCGCCCTGCTGCTGGTAGCCACCCTGGAAACCGCCGCCCTGTTGGTCAAAACCGCTGGAACCACCCATCGGCTGGCCGCCACCCATTTGGCCACCTGCGGCTGCGCCCATTCCAGCGCCACCCATACCCTGACCAAAGCCGCCCTGCTCACCGCGACCGTCCAGCATCTGCATTTCGCTGGCAACGATTTCAGTGGTGTAGCGGTCCTGGCCGGAATTCTTATCCTGCCACTTACGGGTGCGTAGAGAGCCCTCTACATAAACTTTGGCCCCCTTGCGCAGGTACTCACCGGCGATCTCAGCCAGGCGGTTAAAAAATACTACGCGATGCCACTCAGTGCGCTCCTGCTGCTGGCCAGTCTGCTTGTCTTTCCAGCTCTCACTGGTAGCCAGGCTGATGTTGGTAACAGCACCGCCACTCGGCATATATTTGGTTTCCGGGTCATTCCCCAGATTACCGATCAGAATTACTTTATTAATACCCCTGGCCATGGCCCTCTCCTCTCGTCAACCCGGGCTCCACCCGGGGCAATAAACTATTTAAACAATCAATTAATCTATCAAGTGTTATGAAATACCGTCAGTGCTGCATTGCACCATCGGTAAATATTGTATTTTTATCCAGTAGGATACAATAGCGGCTCAGTGTTAGTAAGCGCTACCTTCACGCTCTCTCGCGCAAACCCCACCACAGCAACATCCATAGCAGCAGCACCGCCAAGCCCAGAGCAGCAACTGCGGAAGCGCCCCCCAGACCGAACAGCAGGCCACCCAGGCTACCGCCGACAAAGGTGCCGAAGAACTGTAAAGTCGCATAGAGCCCCGTAGCTGCACCTCTCGCTTCCGCCGGAGCCTTCCTGGTTAGCTGCGCTGGCAACAGGGCTTCAAGCAGGTTGAAACCGGTGAAGAACACTGCCAGCAAGACTACCAGCACCCAGGTGCTTGCAGACAACAAGGCCGCACTGCCACCGATCAAAGCTAAACAAGCAAAATTAAGCGCAAAAGGCACCCGATCACTTTTCTCTGCCGCCCTCATCATTGGCAACATCACCAGGAAGGTGCCGAGCATTAGTGGCCCATACAGTTTCCAGTGTTCGCTCGCCGGCCAATCCAATCTATCGACTAGCACTAATGGCAAGGCGACGAACAATGCCGTGAGCAACAAGTGGGAGAAAAAGGCCCCAGAAACCAAGCGCCAAACAAGACCGCTTTTAACTACCGTACGAAAACCACTGCCATAAACGGCCGGCCGCCTAGCCGCCTCTGGCGTCGGCACCAGGCGCCAAACCAACAGTCCACCCAGCAGTGCTAATCCAGCAGTGACCCAGAAAATTGCTGGCAAGCCGCCCACACCGGCCAGCGCCGGCCCCAGGATCACCGCCAGCATAAATGCGACGCCAATAGACGCTCCGATAATCGCCATCGCAATACCGCGCTTTTCATCGCGGGTTAAGTCAGCAACCAGCGCCATCACAGCAGCGGCAATAGCACCACAACCTTGCAGTACCCGCCCTACAATAAGGCCATAAACCGAATCCGTCAGCGCAGCGATGACACTGCCCAGGGCAAAAAGTGCAAGGCCGGTATAAATAACCGGCTTGCGCCCCCAGCGATCGGACAGGAGCCCAAGAGGAATTTGGAGTATCGCCTGACTCAGGCCATAGGCACCCATTGCCAGCCCCAGCAGCATGGGCGTGCTATCGCGATAGCCCTCGCCGTACACAGTGAGAACCGGCAAGACCATAAACAGGCCCAGCATACGAAAGACATACAGGGAAGCCAGCCCACCCAGGGCGCGGCGCTCAATGGAATTCATGCAAATCCCGGAACAGCATCAAATAGGGCGCGCATTGTACAGTGAGCCGCCTCCCGGCTGTAGGGGAAACAGCACAACTTTTATCCACAACTAGTTACGACCGTACTCATCATCGAGGCGGACAATGTCATCCTCCCCAAGATAACTGCCGGATTGCACCTCAATCAGCTCCAAGGGAATCGTACCGGGGTTCTCCAAACGGTGGACCACCCCCAGGGGGATATAAGTCGATTGGTTCTCGGTGATCAGGACCTCTTCTTCACCCCGGGTAACCTTCGCAGTACCCTGCACCACAACCCAGTGTTCAGCGCGGTGGTGATGCATCTGCAGGGATAGCTGCTGGCCCGGCTTCACCACAATACGCTTCACCTGAAAGCGTGGACCCGCATCAATCGAGTCGTAGTAGCCCCAGGGCCTATATACTTTGCGGTGCCTTTGGGCCTCACTGCGGCCAGTGCTCTTGAGGTTACTGACCAGTTTTTTGACTTCCTGGACCCGCTGCCGGTCTGCGATCAGAAGCGCGTCGTCAGTATCGACAACCACCAGGTCGGATACACCGAGAAGGCTGACCAAGCGGCTCTCACCACGCACCAGGCAGCGCTGGGAGTCTTCTAGCAACACATCACCCTGAAGCAAATTGTCATTGGCATCGCGCTTTGCCAACTCCCACAGCCCCTGCCAGGAGCCCACATCGCTCCAACCCGCATCCATTGGTACAACTGCAGCGGATTCAGTCGGCTCCATCACTGCATAATCTACAGACTCATCTGCGCAGGCTGCAAAGGCCTCTCTATCCACCCGGGTAAAATCCAGGTCTCTAGCAGCACTCTGATAGGCACTGCGGCAGGCTGCGAGAATATCTGCACGGTAACGCTCCAACTCCTCCAGATAGCGGGAGGCGCGGAACAGGAACATGCCACTGTTCCAGGAGTATTCCCCGGATACCAGGTAAGATTCAGCGGTTTCAGTGTCCGGCTTTTCGACGAACTCCGCCACTTTCCAAGCAGTTTCCGCCAATTTATCCCCGCGCCGAATGTAGCCGTAGCCGGTCTCCGCCCGGGTCGGCACAATGCCAAAAGTGACCAGGTGTCCCTGCTCTGCCAAAGCTCGAGCCGACTCTACAGACTCTTGAAAGTTTGCCTCGTCGGAAACGGCGTGGTCTGCCGGTAATACCAGCAGCAAAGGGTCAGCTCCTGACTCCAGTGCTGCCAGGGCAGCCAGGGCAATAGCCGGTGCAGTATTGCGCGCGCAGGGCTCCAGCAAGATGGACTGAGCACCGTGGCCGATTTCCTGCAATTGCTCGGCAGCGGCAAAACGATGCTCTTCATTGCATACCAGGATCGGCGCCTGTAATGGCTCAATGCCCTCCAGGCGCCTTACGGTTGCCTGTAACATCGTTTCACCACCGATAAGGGGTAAGAACTGTTTGGGGTAGGCCTCGCGCGAGAGTGGCCACAGGCGCGAGCCAGTGCCACCACAGAGAATCACAGGAATCATCGAATGCTATCTGCCTGAATGTCGGGTATTGCGAAAGACAATTTTCGCACATCAGGTGGCGAGTTTATACTTGACTGTTTTTCCGGCACCGCAGTTGTGATCGCCCCGCGCGGAGCAAGTCCGAGGCCCGGCCCAGTATTAGCAGCATATAGGTAGAGCGTGGACACGATTTATGTAAGGGGTGCTCGCACCCACAACCTGAAGAATATCGATCTGGACATTCCCCGCGATAAACTGATCGTTATCACCGGCCTGTCCGGTTCCGGCAAATCTTCCCTGGCCTTTGACACCCTCTACGCAGAGGGGCAGCGCCGCTACGTGGAATCACTCTCCACCTACGCCCGTCAATTCCTGTCGATGATGGAAAAGCCGGATGTGGATACCGTCGAGGGGCTATCACCGGCTATTTCAATCGAGCAGAAGTCCACCTCACACAACCCCCGCTCCACTGTGGGCACCATCACAGAGATCTATGACTACCTGCGGCTGCTATTTGCCCGGGTTGGAGAACCCCGCTGCCCCGAGCACGACGAACCCCTGCAAGCCCAGACAATCAGCCAGATGGTGGATCAGGTACTGGCTTTACCGGAAGGCAGCAAGATTATGTTGCTGGCGCCGGTAGTTCGCGATCGAAAGGGTGAGCACCAGCACGTATTTGAACAATTGCGCCGGGACGGATTTGTGCGGGCACGGATCGACGGGGTTATCTGCGACCTGGACGACACCCCCAAGCTGGATAAGCGCCGCAAGCACACCATTGAGGTGGTGGTAGACCGCTTTAAGGTGCGTGAGGACCTGCAACTGCGTTTGGCGGAGTCCTTCGAAACTGCCCTGAATCTCACCGACGGTATCGCCTCCATCAGTTTTATGGATGGAGACCAGGAAGATCGCCTCTTCTCTGCCCGCCACGCCTGCCCCGTCTGTGATTACTCACTGGATGAGCTGGAACCGCGTCTGTTCTCCTTCAACAACCCCGCGGGTGCCTGCCCCAGCTGTGACGGCCTGGGCGTCAAACAGTTCTTCGATGAAGACAAGGTAATTATCGATTCGGAAAGCAGTATTTCCGAGGGCGCCATTCGCGGTTGGGACAGACGCAACATTTACTATTACCACATGCTCGACTCCCTCGCCGAGCACTACGGTTTCGATCTGGATAAGCCCTGGAAAAAATTACGCAAAGCCCACCGCAAGGTTATCCTGCAGGGCAGTGGCGACGAAGAGATAGACTTCAGCTACGTCAATGATCGCGGCGATGTCACCGTGCGCCAGCACACCTTCGAGGGCATTATCCCCAACTTCCAACGCCGCTATCGGGATACCGAGTCCCAATCGGTACGGGAGGAGTTAGCCAAGTATCTGAGTACCCAAAAGTGCCCAGAGTGCCACGGTACCCGCCTGCGCCGCGAGGCCCGTCATGTCTTTGTGGATAACCGCACCCTGGCGCAAATTACTGAGCTGCCTGTAGGCGATGCGTTCGAGTATTTCGACCATGAGCTGGCTTTTAAAGGCGCTCAGAAAGAGATTGCCGATAAGATTCTCAAAGAGCTCCGCGATCGATTCCGCTTCCTCGTCGATGTCGGCCTGAATTACCTGACCCTAAACCGCAGTGCAGAAACCCTCTCCGGCGGCGAAGCGCAGCGCATTCGCCTCGCCAGCCAGATCGGCGCCGGCCTCGTGGGCGTAATGTATATTCTCGACGAGCCCTCTATCGGCCTACACCAGCGAGACAACGAGCGTCTGCTCAACACCCTCACCCACCTGCGCGATATCGGCAACACGGTTATTGTGGTGGAGCACGATGAGGATGCCATTCGCAGTGCCGACTTTATTGTCGATATTGGCCCCGGTGCCGGTGTCCATGGTGGAGAAGTCGTGGCAGCGGGTACAGCCGATAAAATTGCCAAATGCAAAAAATCCCTAACCGGTCAGTACCTCTCCGGCAAAAAGAAAATTGCCGTACCGGAAGAACGCTACGTACCCGACTCGGACTATTTGTTGCGCCTCGAAGGGGCCAGTGGAAATAATTTACAGGACGTCGATCTGGAGATCCCAGTAGGATTATTTACCTGTGTAACCGGTGTATCGGGCTCTGGTAAGTCCACCCTGATTAATACAACACTCTATCCACTTGCCGCCACTGCACTTAACAAAGCAACAACTCTTAAGGCCTCTCCCTATAAAGAAGTACACGGTCTGGAGCACTTCGACAAATGCGTGGATATTGATCAGAGTCCTATCGGGCGCACTCCTCGCTCAAACCCAGCAACTTATACCGGTATTTTTACCCCAATTCGCGACTTGTTTGCCGGCACCCAGGAAGCCCGCTCAAGAGGCTATAAACCTGGACGCTTCAGCTTTAACGTCAAGGGTGGGCGCTGCGAGGCCTGCCAGGGCGACGGGGTGATTAAGGTAGAAATGCACTTTTTGCCGGATGTCTATGTACCCTGTGATACCTGCCACGGCAAGCGCTACAACCGCGAGACCCTGGAGGTACACTACAAGGGCAAGAATATCCACGAAGTATTAGAAATGACCGTGGAAGATGCACGGGAATTCTTTGACCCTGTGCCCGCAATCGCGAAGAAGTTGCAAACCCTAATGGATGTCGGCCTCTCATATATCAAGCTGGGCCAGGCTGCCACCACTCTCTCAGGTGGTGAAGCCCAACGGGTAAAACTCTCCCGCGAGCTATCCAAACGAGACACTGGGCAAACCCTGTACATCCTCGACGAACCGACTACCGGCCTGCACTTTGCCGATATCCAATTACTGCTGGATGTTCTGCATCGCCTACGCGATCACGGCAATACCATCGTAGTGATCGAACACAACCTGGACGTGATCAAAACTGCAGACTGGATTGTAGACCTTGGCCCGGAGGGTGGCTCTGGCGGCGGGCAAATTATTGCCACCGGGACACCTGAGGATGTTGCGGAAATGGACATTTCCCATACCGGACGTTTTCTAAAAACCATGCTGAACTGATTGAACAAGAAAGGATGCTGAACTATCAATCGGCATCCTTTCTTATCAACTCACTTGAAAATAACAATTAGATAGGTGCGACAAGATATGAAGTTATTCAATCGCGACCGCTTAAATTTAGTGATCGCGGTAAGTGCAATTATGATTTCTCTGGCATCCTTCTACGCCACCTACTTGCAAGCCAGAGCTGCCAATCAACAAGTCAAAATAATGACAATGCCGGTTATCCAGTTCAGCCATGGAAACTATGATGAGAAGAGAAATCAGAATAGGATCACTTTTAATTTTCACAATGCTGGAGCTGGCCCAGCCATCCTAAAATCCGTTAGTTTTAAATATAGAAATGTAGAATACTCAAGCACCCATGATTTTTTGCAAGCCTGCTGTCAGGAGGAGCATAAAATGATGAAAAATAAATTTAATAGAAACCATAGAAATCACCACCCACCCCTTGATGAAGGCTTTCAAAGCTCTTCAGAAATAAATGAAGTTATCATTCCCGCACAATCTGAGTATCCTTTCTATTCTTTAAGTCGTGGCACTGCAACTTCTGAACTATGGGAAAAAGTTAATACGGAAAGATGGGAACTTTCGGTTTCCGCCTGCTTCTGCTCACCGCTGGGAAATTGCTATGAGTCAAATTCAAAGAAAATTTCAATGGAAGTCAGCCAGTGCCCTGACAATTAACCACTTTAATAGGCAGATTCTTAGCGTTAAAACCCATTCAAAATATATTACAGGCAGGATGCCACAGTGAACATTGATATCAACTGCGATCTGGGTGAAGGTGCTGATTTACACAGCTGTGACAGGGACGCCCAAATCATGCCGTTTATTTCCCGTTGCAATATAGCTTGCGGCGGTCACGCTGGCACTCCCGAGATCATGGGTAGATCAATCGAAAACGCCCTAAAAAACAGCTTAAAAATCGGCGCGCACCCCAGCTACCCCGACAGGGAAAATTTTGGCCGCAAATCTCTAGTTATTCCTCAAAATAAATTGCTCGACTCTCTTTGCACACAAGTAAACCAACTAGAAAATATCGCGCGCAGCCTAGGAGCAACTTTAGACCATATTAAACTACACGGCGCTCTCTACAATGATACAGAGTCAAACAGAGAACTCGCTAAAAGCATTATTACCCTACTCGACAAAGAATATCCTTCACTGAAAATTATTGGGTTAGCCAACGCTGCCATGCAGTTCGCTGCTGCCAAACAAAATAAAACATTTATTCGCGAAGGATTTATGGACAGGCAGTACCTCAGCAATAACCAACTAACTCCACGCTCAATGGCGGGCGCTGTTATTGCTGAGACAGAACAGTGCTTAGAGCAAGCTATCTGCTTGGCAAAGGGTTTAGAATTTAACGATTATCATGGTGAAAAATTACAATTCTCTGTGGATACCATCTGCCTCCACGGCGATAATCCCCAAGCGCCCATTATCGCCAGACAACTTAATCAACATCTCAATGCAAACGGCGTGAGTATAGCTCGGTGACACACCCTGCCCCCCATATACCACTAGCTATTACCATTAACGGAGATTGTGCAGTAGATATCCGCTTTTCCGGCAAACCATGCAAAGCTCTTAGCCGGACAATTATCGGTTTGAGAGCGGCTCTATTAAATGAAGTTCATCCAGGTATCATTGATATCATTCCTGCATACCAGTGCTTAACTGTTATTTTCAATCCTTCCCTATGGGATCACAAAACCTTATACCAATTACTCACTAAAACTACCGAGGACTTTCTAAACAACCCTGCCCCCTTCACCAGTAGACCACGCATAGTGCGTATTCCCGTATGCTACGAAGAAGGCTTTTCTCCAGACCTTGAGGCATTATCAGAACATACCAAATTATCGTCACAGGAAATCATCAAACGACATACCGCACAACGTTACTTAGTGCATATGTTGGGCTTTACTCCAGGCTTCTTATACCTTGGCGGACTTGACCCAAAGCTATATTGCCCCAGAAAAGAAGCTCCCCGAACCAGAATTCCCGCAGGCGCTGTCGGGATAGGTGGAGAACAAACAGGCATCTACCCACAAGCTACACCGGGGGGATGGCAAATTATTGGCCAGACACCCCTTAGTCTTTTTCAACCTGCGGAACCCTCCCCATTTATCGCTGCACCTTTAGATGAAATTGAATTTTATGCAATAGATTCTCAGCAATTTCATATACTCTCGCAGAGTACTAAAAGTAGTTCACCCTAAAAAGGAGGGTCTATGGGTATTCACTTTCTTCGAGCAGGGCTACAGACAAGTATTCAGGACCTGGGTCGTCCAGGCATGATGCACTGTGGAATTCCATGGGGAGGTGCTGCCGACCCACTATCGATGAAAATAGCCAACCTGTTATTAGGAAACCCGTTAGGGCACCCAACCTTTGAGATCACCCTGCTCGGTCCTAGAATCGAATTCCTCTGCAATCTCACTATCGCTATAGCCGGAGGCCAATTCAGAGGCTCCTTAAATAACGAGTCAATTGATAATTTCCGAACCTATAGGGTTAAGCCTGGTGATATTTTGGATATAGCTCAAGCTATTTCCGGTGCAAGAACCTACCTTGCGATTTCTGCCAAGATAGACGCACCCAATATCTTAGGTAGCTCTGCAACTCACGTTATAAGTAAATTTGGCGCAAATAGTGGCAAACCGATCACATCTAACGAAGTCATCCACTTTAAAGAAGTCCATACCGCAAAAGAATCTGTACTAAATAAAAGGTTTCACCTTCACTACTCACATAATTCAAAGCTACGACTAGTGGCTGGACCAGAGAGCAATTTATTTTCCAAGAAATTTATTGAACACTTTTACGGCTCAACCTATCTGGTTTCTACCCAAAGCAATCGTATGGGCATTCGTCTATCCACTAAAAACAATTCTACAATTCATAAAATTACAAACGGAAAGCCACAACTATCATCAGCAGGACTCTATCCCGGCAGCATTCAAGTACCACCCGATGCCAATCCTATTATTTCCTTTATTGAGGGACAGACTATTGGCGGGTACCCCCGAATAGGCCATATTATAAAATCGGAACTTCATCGCCTGGGTCAGCTAGCCCCAAAAAACAAAATCACATTTCAAGAAATAAGCATTGAAGAATCGCGTGAAATTTTCAAAAAGAAACAAGACCTAATTAAAAAACTCCAACAGAGCCTAAATCTTAATCACAGGGAGGCACTATCCCTTTAATACAAGCATAAACATTATCAGATACAGAACTATTTAATGCTCAAAAATAACAGCATAAAGTAGAGAATAAAAATTACGCCAAAATAGACAAAATAATTTTATTAAAAATTTAAATGGAATATTTTTGGACAAAAAAGAAAAAATATTACAGAAATTCTGTGACCGGCAAGTTTCCCCTCATATCTTTCTAGACCAAAACATCATTATTAACTAACCTCATTGGGTTTTACCCAAACAGCGATTTGGACTAGCGTGCAAGTTGATTATCTATAGGGAGCAAATAAATCTCCAAACAATTATTGCAGGATCAACAAAGCACATTCCAAAGAGAAAACACACAATACCTTAAGGGGATTAATAATGATAAAAATTCTCCGTGGTTTTATTTCAATACTCTTAGCGAGTTCTCTACTTATCACAGCGCATGCAAATGCAGAACCGGGTGATTACAACTTCTGGACTACCCTAAAGCATTTGTTTGATCCACCCAATGCCGATGCGCCAGTCACCTCACAGCAAGCTGAAGGGATGTATCCACTAACTATGGATGATCCCAGTTTTAATGATGATTTTGATCCTGGCGACTACAACACCTGGCAAAAAATTGATGTACCTACCAGTACAGGTGCCATGTGTGGGAATGGATCACCCTATAAGTTCTTTGTTCACCGTGTTCCAGATACCAGTAACACCATTTTCTATTTCGAGGGTGGTGGGGCATGCTGGGACTATGAAAGCTGCTCAGGACAAGCTGGTATTCGCGGGGCTCGCAACCCCAATGGCATTCCCGATGATTACCTAAGCAATGTGCACTTGTTAGATTTTACAAATTTCGAGAATCTTACTACCGCTGGCGTATCCCCTTTGATTTATACACATCATCCCTACGACCAGTATAAAACTGGCGAGTGGAATATGGTTTACGTGCCGTATTGCACTGGGGATATCTACGTAGGCGATAAAACTGAAATATACGAGGACACTACTGGCGAGAACCCCGACCTTATCTGGCACCACAATGGATTACGCAACGTTCAGGCAGTTACTTCCTGGGTGAAAAATAATTTGCAAAAACCGAAGCAGATGCTCGCTGCGGGTTGTAGTGCAGGCAGTATTGGTGCTCTGTTTAATTATTCGAAGTTGCGCGAGGATATGAATGTCGACTATGGCTATCTCCTCGATGATTCAGGCCCTCTCTATCAGGCACCTTTAGACGGGAGTGACAGCACCCAATATCCCTCTTTACCGCTACATAAAGAAGTGCTGCGTTCTTGGACTACCTATACCGCCGATAGCGATGAAAGCTCGGAAAATCCCATCACTATGTTAAAAGCCATAACACCGGGATTCGAAGCCAATCAGCTAGCCTCACTTTATGCTGCGCTTTCCAATAAATTCCCCTCAGATCGACTGGGTATTACGCACTTTCTTGCTGACGGGAATTTTTCATCGTACTCCTACGAGAGATTTTATGAGGATATTTATAATGATCCCGATGCAGACTCCCGTTTAAATAAATTGCGACAGCGCTGGCAGAAAGATACCCATGAAAATTTGATTCCACTGCTGGATCAAACAAGTAACTGGGGCTATTACTTCCCGATGTTCCGCAACTTGAACGAGAGCCACTGCACAACCATTATCGATTTAAACTATGGTGAGATTGCCGAGCACGGGCTTGAATTAAAAGATTTCCTCGACAACATCGTCAATCATAACGGTGGAGGAATGATTCGGGCATACGAAACCGATGAGGTTTCAGATTATGAGGACAATAGTAACTGGTTTTATGATCTGATCGGCTTGTTTATGTAATTAAAATGCCCCCAGCGCTGCCGGTAACTAGCTGGCAGCGCTGAATGATAGAAAGCCTAACTGCCATATACCGCCTCACGGGCGTCCTGAAGGCGTTTACGTAAGTATTCATGTCTACTCATACCATCGGGAAAGGACCTCATCTGCTGAACTTCCTCAACGATCGAGCGCTCAAGATCCTTATAGGTGGAAAAGCCCGGAACCTCGACATGAGGGTCGTAATCCCTGATCACCGTTTGCGCTTTATCCCGATAAATATTAAATAGCTCTTCAGCTCTTTGGGTGAACTCTGCCTGGTTAAGGCTATTTTTTTCCAGCCAGGCCAACTTCATTGAAAGCGCTTCATAGCCTGTAATACGCGATTCCCGCTCTATTTTTTCAATTGCATCCCAGGCCTCTTCACCAGAGAGATTGCCCAGGTCTGCAAAGTAGTCCTTGAGCGCCTGCTTAACATTCTCACGGTCCAGATAAGCCTGAACCCGAGGATGATTTAATAACTCTTCGACCTCCGCATGTTCCAGCTGGGACCAGGGTATGCTGTCAGAAATATTCTTTACTAATTCACTATCATCTTTTAGCGGCTCTATCATCTGGCGCACCTTGGCCACACTTGAGCGCACATCAATATCGTAGTGATCAACCCCTACAACGGCGAGCGTTACTGCTCCGGCAAGCAAAATCAGCTTTTTCATAATTAGTTACCGAGCAAATTAGAAATTATGTATTTGTCTGTCGGTAACTATCTAAGCAGAGAATTGGGAGAGCATGAAAGAAAATAACGCCCTCACCAATGAATAAAGTGCCAATATCTTACAGACTGATTAGCTAGCCAACCCAGTTAACAGCTTGCTCATCGTCTTTTTTTCCTACACAGGGCTCATCCTTGGTCTTCGGCGCCACATAGCCTACCTGTTGCTCCCGCGGAAGGTTTGCGGACTCCCAATTGGAAACCGCTTCTGCGCAGAGGCTGCGTTGCTCAGGGGATAGCGCAACACCATTAGGCCATTTTCCAAGTTCAATGGCCCGCTTTAAGCTGCCCACAATCTCGGGATTCAAACTCTTTAACAGTTGCTCAAAAGACATACAAAAATCTCCTTATGGCAAAAAAAAGGCCGGTCAAAGACCGGCCTTCCGTAGCGCTATGGCTAATAACGCTTAAGCTTCAGCAGCTTCGTCTTCTACTTGAGGACGGTCTACCAGCTCAACGTATGCCATCGGCGCCTTATCACCAGCGCGGAAACCACACTTCATGATACGGATGTAACCACCAGGACGGGCTTCGTAACGAGGACCCAGCTCGTCGAACAGCTTACGCACAGCATCCTTATCACGGATACGAGCGAAAGCCAGACGGCGGTTAGCAACACTGTCTTTCTTAGCCAGAGTGATCAGCGGCTCGGCAACGCGGCGCAGTTCTTTGGCTTTGGCCAGTGTGGTTTTGATCAGTTCGTGCTCCACCAGAGAGGCGCTCATGTTCTTGAACATGGCCTTGCGGTGAGCGCTCGTGCGGCTGAATTTACGGCCACTATAGCGATGACGCATGACTCAATTCCTTACGACCTAAGTTGCTGTCACAGCAGGTCGTTCTGGAGCGGTGTCGCGCTAAGCTGTAGCACCGCTCGGGTTCTTTCTACTAATCACGACACCGTCGCGACTACCAAATGCTTACAGGGGGCTTAACTTGCTGTCGCCTTTCAGGCTGGCCGGCGGCCAGTTTTCCAGGCGCATACCCAGGGACAAACCACGGGAAGCCAGTACGTCCTTGATTTCAGTCAGAGACTTCTTACCAAGATTCGGCGTCTTCAGCAGTTCTACTTCAGTGCGCTGAATCAGATCACCGATGTAGTAAATGTTCTCTGCCTTCAGACAGTTCGCCGAACGTACAGTCAACTCCAGGTCGTCTACCGGGCGCAGTAGTACCGGATCAACTTCAGGCTCTTCAGCCTTCGGCTGTGCATCCTTCTCGCCTTCCAGGTCCACAAATACTGCGAGCTGTTGCTGCAGAATAGTGGCGGCGCGACGAATAGCCTCTTCCGGGTCCAGGGTACCGTTGGTCTCCAGATCCAGAACCAGCTTATCCAGGTCAGTGCGCTGCTCTACACGCGCGCTTTCCACGCTGTAGGAAACACGACGCACTGGGCTGTATGAAGCATCCAGCTGCAGACGGCCAATTGCACGGCTTTCCTCTTCTTCGCCACGACGAGCATCGGCGGGCTGGTAGCCACGGCCGCGCGCTACAGTGAGACGCAGGTTGAGCTCGACATCACCAGTAATATTGGCGATCACGTGCTCAGGATTAACGATCTCGATGTCGTGATCTACCTGGATATCTCCAGCAGTCACCGCACCTGGGCCCTTTTTGCTCAGGCTCAATACCGCCTGATCCTTACCGTGCATAACAACGGCGATTTCTTTCAGGTTGAGCAGGATTTCAATTACATCTTCCTGCACACCTTCGATCGCGCTGTACTCGTGCTCGACACCTTCGATTTCCACCTCGGTGACGGCGCAGCCCGGCATGGAGGACAGCAGGATGCGACGCAGCGCATTGCCAAGAGTGTGGCCAAAGCCACGCTCCAGGGGCTCCAAAATCACTTTGGCGTGATTCGGATTGTACTCGGTGACGTCAATACGACGCGGTGTCAAAAACTCGTTGACAGCAGTCTGCATAGCCATACCTGTTTACAGTTGCATTCCTTAAAGTGGACTTATTGTTACTTGGAGTACAGTTCCACGATAAGGTTTTCGTTGATCTCTGCCGGCAGATCGACACGATCTGGAGTGCGCTTGAAAGTGCCTTCCAGTTTGCTCGCGTTTACGTCTACCCACTCGACATCGCCACGCTGGGCAGCGAGGGAAACGGAATTCTGGATACGCAGCTGCTTCTTGGCTTTCTCACGTACAGCGATAACGTCGCCTTCTTTAACCTGGAAAGAAGGGATGTTAACGGTAGTGCCGTTTACAAGAATCGCTTTGTGGGAAACCAGCTGACGCGCTTCAGAGCGAGTTGAGCCGAAGCCCATGCGGTAAACCACGTTGTCCAGACGCTGCTCGAGAAGTTGCAGCAGGTTTTCACCTGTAGCGCCCTTCAGACGTGCTGCTTCCTTATAGTAGTTACGGAACTGCTTTTCCAGTACGCCGTAGATACGACGAACTTTTTGCTTTTCACGCAGCTGAATACCGTAGTCGGACAGACGACCACGACCAGCGCCGTGCTGACCGGGTTTGGATTCTGCGCGACACTTGGAGTCGTGCGGACGAACACCACTCTTCAGCTGCAGGTCAGTCCCTTCACGACGGGACAGTTTACATTTTGGTCCAATATAACGTGCCATTTTGTCAGCCCCCTCTTACACGCGACGCTTTTTAGGTGGACGACATCCGTTATGCGGGATAGGCGTCACGTCGGTGATGTTGGTGATCTTGTAGCCGCAGTTGTTCAGTGCACGAACGGCAGATTCGCGACCGGGGCCAGGGCCCTTAACTTCTACGTCGAGGTTTTTCAGGCCGTATTCCTGAGCTGCAGTACCTGCGCGCTCAGCGGCAACCTGGGCTGCAAACGGGGTGCTCTTACGCGAGCCACGGAAGCCAGATCCACCTGCGGTGGCCCAGCTGAGGGTATTACCCTGGCGATCAGTGATCGTCACGATCGTGTTGTTGAACGATGCGTGGATGTGGGCAATACCGTCGACAACGGTCTTTTTGACCTTTTTGCGAACAGTAGTTTTTGGCTTAGCCATACCAGTATCCTAAATCCTGTATCAAATCCCCTCGGCGATTAGCCGGACGGGGCATCTTGAACCGCGATTTCGCGCCTTAGTTAAGGCTTACTTGCGAATCGGCTTGCGCGGACCCTTACGGGTGCGAGCATTGGTCTTGGTGCGCTGACCACGCAGCGGCAAGCTGCGACGGTGACGCAGACCGCGATAACAACCCAGGTCCATCAAACGCTTGATGTTCATGGATATTTCACGGCGCAGGTCGCCTTCCACGGTCAGTTTTGCAACTTCACCACGGATGGTTTCGATCTGCTCTTCAGACAGTTCGCGGATTTTGGTGGATTCAGCGATACCAACCGCTGCCAAAATAGACTTAGCCGTAGTGCGACCAACCCCATAAATGTGGGTCAGGGAGATTACGGCGTGCTTGTGGTCTGGTACATTGACACCAGCAATACGTGCCATAGAGGCGTACTCCACGTATTGGAGTCACTGCTTTATATTAAGTATGTGACTCTACTTTGATTTCGGCGCTGACAGCGACTAAAAAACCGGCGGCGCCACCAAAAAGGCGCGCAAGAATAGCTTTTCAGACACTAATTTGCAATAGCCAACGTCCGCATCGGTCCCCCGAAGCGGATGAAGACGACAGTCAACGCCCCCAGTTGGAAGTTTGCTGTTGCTAACTTCCCACCCCAAAAAACTTCCCGGGGTGTTGCCATTCGATACGGGGCTGTATCGAGTAGCGAATTTTTCCAGCTTTTACAGAGGCGCCCTGAGGGCGCTCTCCGCAAGGGGCTGGCCCCTTCTTAGCCTTGACGCTGCTTGTGACGTGGCTCAGCGCTGCAGATTACCCGCAGAACACCCTTGCGACGCACGATTTTGCAGTTACGGCAGATCTTTTTTACAGAAGCGCGTACTTTCATGACCTTACCTCAATTCAATCAAACTGCGAGCAGGCGACGCCCTAGCGACGACCGTAGCTTTGCAGGTTAGATTTTTTCATCAAACCCTCGTACTGGTGCGACAGCAGATGCGATTGTACCTGTGCCATAAAGTCCATCACTACGACTACAACGATCAGCAGTGAGGTACCCCCCAGATAGAAGGGAACGTTAAACCCAACCACCAGGAACTGCGGCAGCAGGGATACCAGTGCGATGTATACAGCACCCACCAGAGTGAGGCGAGTCAGCACGCTATCGATATAGCGGGCCGTCTGCTCTCCAGGGCGAATACCTGGCACATAAGCACCGGACTTTTTCAGGTTATCCGCAACTTCATTCGGGTTGAACATCAACGCCGTGTAGAAGAAACAGAAGAAACCAATCAACAGTGCGAACAGAATAATGTTCAGCGGTTGCCCTGGTCCAAGCTGCAACGCCATCCACTGCAGGATCTCTGCACCGAGACCTTCCCCGCCCTGACCAAACCACTGTGCCAGTGTGGCCGGGAACAACAGGATACTGCTGGCAAAGATTACCGGAATTACACCGGCCATGTTTACCTTCAGCGGCAAGTGGCTCGCCTGTGCAGCTGGAGCTGCAGAGTAACGTCCCGCTTGGCGCCTGGCGTGGTTGATCGTAATGCGGCGCTGGCCGCGTTCCATAACAACCACAAAGAACACTACAGCAAGAGCGATGACGCCAATCATCAACAGCATGAGTATGTGCAGCTCACCCTGTCTCGCCTGTTCAAATGCCTGGCCGATGGCACCGGGTAAACCGGCGACGATACCGGCAAAAATCAGCATGGAAATGCCGTTGCCAACACCGCGCTCAGTGATCTGCTCACCGAGCCACATCATAAATACAGCACCAGTCACCAGTGACGTTACCGCCACAAAGTAAAAACCAAACGCGGGCTCAGATGAGTAAGCCAGGTTCTGCCCTGCCAGGCCGAAAGTCATACCGACCCCCTGAATCAGGGCCAGTATTACCGTCAGATAGCGGGTGTACTGGTTGATCTTACGTCTTCCGGCCTCCCCTTCCTTCTTCAACGCTTCCAGAGAGGGAGTCACCGCGCTCATCAACTGCATGATGATGGACGCGGAGATGTAGGGCATGATGCCCAGCGCCAGAATACTCATCCTTTCCAGGGCGCCGCCTGAAAACATGTTAAACAGGCCAAGGATGGTTCCCTGGTTCTGGTTAAACAGGTTTGACAGCTTTTCCGGATCAATGCCGGGCACCGGAATATGTGTCCCCAGTCGATAAACAAGAATCGCTAGAAACAGAAAACGAAGGCGAGCCCAAAGCTCGCCCAATCCCTTGCTGTTGCCCAGGGGATTTCCACCGGATCCTGGTCGTGCCATTGGCGCCTCGATTAGTCTTCTATTTTACCGCCAGCAGCTTCAATCGCTGCCTTTGCACCTTTGGTAACTCCCAGACCCTTAACGGTAACAGCTTTGGTCAGCTCACCTGAGAGGAACACTTTGGCGCGTTTAATATGGCTGCCGATAATATCGGCATTCTTAAGCGCTGCCAAATCGATTACGTCATTTTCTACCTTCGCCAGCTCAGCCAGACGTACTTCTGCGGTAAAGCGAGAAACACGAGCGGTGAAACCGTACTTAGGAAGACGCTTCTGCAAAGGCATCTGACCGCCTTCGAAGCCCGGACGAACACTGCCGCCGGAACGCGCTTTCTGACCTTTGTGGCCGCGGCCACCGGTCTTACCAATTCCGCTACCAATACCGCGACCAACGCGCTTGGCGCTGTGCTTGTGGCCTGGTGCTGGAGACAAGTCGTTCAAACGCATGTTATTCCCCCTCAACCTTAACCAGGTAGTTTACTTTGTTGATCATACCGCGCACGGAGGGAGTATCCTCCACTTCCACTGTGTGGCCGATGCGGCGCAGGCCCAGACCCGCAACGCACGCCTGATGACTTTTCAGGCGTCCGTTGATGCTTTTGGTCTGGGTCACTTTTATGGTCTTCTTAGCCATGGTCTTAACCCACCAATAACCTTAAATCCGAGCTGTAATTAGCCCAGAATCTCTTCGACAGATTTACCGCGCTTGGCAGCTACATCTTCCGGGCTCTGCATTTGCTCCAGAGCTTTGAAAGTTGCACGTACTACGTTCACCGGGTTGGTGGAGCCGTAACACTTAGCCAATACGTTGTGTACACCAGCCATTTCCAGAACGGAGCGCATAGCACCGCCGGCAATTACACCGGTACCCTGGGAAGCGGGCTGCATGTAAATCTTGGAACCGCCGTGGCGACCATTGGTAGCGTACTGGATGGTGTCACCATTCAGGTCTACCTGGATCATGTTGCGGCGTGCAGATTCCATCGCCTTTTGAATCGCTACAGGCACTTCACGTGCCTTGCCACGACCAAAGCCAACACGGCCATTGCCATCACCAACTACGGTCAGTGCGGTAAAGGCGAAGATACGACCACCTTTAACAGTCTTGGCAACGCGGTTGACCTGGACCAGCTTCTCCTGCAGGCCTTCGTCGTTGCTTTTGTCTTTCTCTCTAGCCATAACTCAACCCTTAGAATTTCAGACCGGCTTCGCGGGCAGCGTCAGCCAGAGCCTTAACACGGCCATGGTATCTGAAGCCGCTACGATCGAAGGCAACTTGTTCAACGCCAGCGGCTTTCGCGCGCTCAGCGATCAGTTTGCCAACTGCGGCAGCAGCGTCAGCGTTGCCAGTTTTACCAGAGCGCAGGTCCTTGTCCAGGGTAGAGGCGGAAGCCAATACCGCGCTGCCTTCGGCAGACAGGATCTGTGCGTAAATGTGGCGCGGGGTGCGGTTCACGGTGAGGCGAACGGCGCCCAGCTCACGGATCTTGGCGCGGGCACGACGTGCACGACGCAAGCGAGATGCTTTCTTAACGTTCATATCTATGCCCTACTTACTTCTTCTTGGCCTCTTTGCGATACACGCGCTCGTCGGCATAACGGACACCCTTACCTTTGTAGGGCTCCGGCGGACGGAACGAGCGGATCTCAGCGGCCACTTGGCCCAGCAGCTGTTTATTGCTGCTCTTCAGTACGATTTCAGTCTGGGATGGAGTTTCCGCAGTCACACCTTCCGGCAACTGATAATCGATCGGATGGGAGAAGCCCAGGGTCAGGTTAACCGCTTTACCGGCTGCTTTCGCACGATAACCAACACCCAGCAACTGCAGCTTCTTCTCGAAGCCCTTGCTTACGCCTATCACCATGTTATTGACCAAAGCACGGGTGGTACCCGCCAAGGCTCTGGCCTGCTTGGAGTTATTGCGCGCGGCAAAAGTCAGCTGGCTTTCAGCCTCGCTCACTTCTACATCACCGTGAATAACCATATCCAGGTTACCGCTACCGCCTTTAACAGCGATATTTTGACCTTTCAGGTCTACGGTTACACCTGCGGGGATAACTACCGGACTATTTGCTACTCGAGACATTGCAACCCCCGCTTAGAATACGGTGCAAAGCACTTCGCCACCGATACCAGCCTGACGTGCAGCGCGGTCAGTCATCACACCATTAGAGGTGGAAACGATCGCGACACCCAGGCCACCACGTACGGTAGGCAGAGCTTTTTTACCAGTGTAAGCGCGCAGGCCCGGACGGGAAACGCGATTGAGCTCGGCAATAACCGGCTTGCCCTGGAAGTATTTCAGAGCAATGGTCAGTTCCGGCTTAGCGCCTTCGCTTACGTTTAAATCAGTAACGTAACCTTCGTCTTTCAGGACTTTGGCCACTGCTACTTTCAGTTTGGATGATGGCAGGGTGACTTCCGCCTTTCCGCGCGCCAGGGCGTTGCGGATGCGAGTCAGCATATCTGCCAACGGATCTTGCATACTCATCTTATGAGACTCCTCAAATCTGCCTTAAACCAGCTGGTAATTACCAGCTGGACTTCACGAGGCCAGGAACATCACCACGCATCGCAGCTTCACGAAGCTTGTTACGGCACAGGCCGAACTTGCGGTATACAGCGTGGGGGCGACCAGTAATACGACAGCGGCGTTGCTGACGTACCGGGCTTGCATCGCGCGGCATTTTCTGCAGCTTGAGTTGAGCCTCCCACTGCTCCTCTTCGGAAGCAGTGGAACTGGCGATGATCGCCTTCAGCTCTTGACGCTTCTCGGCGTACTTAGCTGCGGTTCGAGCGCGCTTGTTTTCGCGCGCAATCATGGATTTCTTCGCCATGGAATCCTCTTAACCCTTGAAAGGGAAGTTGAACGCTTTCAGCAGCGCACGACCTTGATCGTCGTTTGCAGCTGTAGTGGTAATACAAATATCCAGACCGCGGAGCTTGTCTACTTTGTCGTAGTCAATTTCCGGGAAGATGATTTGCTCAGTCACGCCCATAGAGAAGTTACCGCGGCCGTCGAACTGCTTCGGGCTAATGCCACGGAAGTCGCGGATACGCGGAATCGCGATGTCAACCAAACGCTCCAGGAACTCATACATGCGCTCACCGCGCAGAGTTACCTTGCAGCCGATCGGCCAACCGTCACGAATCTTAAAGCCCGCAATAGACTTGCGCGCTTTAGTAACGATGGGCTTTTGACCAGTAATTGCTGTCATATCGTTGACAGCGTGCTCCAGCACCTTCTTATCACCAATCGCTTCACCAACACCCATGTTGATGGTGATCTTGGTGATGCGCGGCACTGCCATCACATTCTCGAGACCAAGCTCTTCTTTTAGCTTGGCCACGAGGTCCTTAGTGTAGAGCTCTTTAAGCTTTGCCATGATCTACCAACCTGCTTTTGCGTCAAGAGCCTTAGATGGCTTCGCCGCTGGATTTGAAGACGCGAATCTTAGTGCCGTCTTCCAGTACTTTAAAGCCCACCCGGTCAGCCTTCTGGGTGTTAGGGTTGAAGATGGCTACGTTGGAAGCTTGGATAGCAGCTTCTTTCTCAACGATGCCACCTGCAATACCCATCTGTGGGTTTGGCTTTTGGTGCTTTTTGATCATCTGTATGCCGGAGACAATCAGACGACCGTCGTTCAGTACTTTACGTACTGAACCACGTTTGCCCTTGTCACGACCGGCGATAACGATCACTTCGTCGTCACGCTTGATCTTGCGCATAACTCTTCTCCGCTCGAGGCCTAGATAACTTCGGGAGCGAGGGAGATGATCTTCATGAACTTCTCACCGCGCAATTCGCGAGTTACCGGACCAAAAATACGGGTGCCAACCGGCGCCAGTTGCTGGTTCAGCAGCACCGCTGCGTTATCGTCAAATTTAATCAGGGAACCGTCCGCGCGACGCACACCTTTTTTGGTGCGAACCACAACGGCGTTCATTACCTGACCTTTCTTCACTTTACCGCGGGGGATGGCTTCCTTAACGGTTACCTTGATAATGTCGCCCACGCCGGCATAACGACGATGGGAGCCGCCCAGCACCTTGATGCACATGACGCGGCGAGCCCCACTGTTGTCAGCTACTTCTAAGTAGGATTCCGCTTGAATCATTGTCTCTCTCCGAAACCTTTCAATTCGGCAGTCAATGCGCTAGGGGTTATACCTTCGCCGCACGCTCTACAATTTTCTGTAAAGCCCAAGATTTGCTCTTGGACAGAGGACGAGATTCCTCGATGGTTACAACATCACCGATGCTGCAATCATTGTTCTCATCATGTGCCTTGAGCTTTGTGGACTTGTTTACAATTTTGCCGTAGATCGGGTGCTTAACACGGCGCTCGATCAAAACGGTGATGGTTTTATCCATCTTGTCACTCACAACCTTGCCGGTCAGAGTACGCTTCAGTTTTGCTTCAGCCATGATTAATTACCTGCCTTCTCGGTCAACACAGTCTTTATGCGAGCAATGTCGCGACGAGTCTGCTTCAGCAGATGAGTCTGAGCCAGTTGACCGGTGGATTTTTGCATACGAAGCTTAAATTGAGCTTCGAGCTGGTTCAGCAGTTCCTGGTTCAGCTCTTCAACTGACTTTTCGCGTAGATCTGCAGTCTTCATTACATCACCGAACGCTTAACGAAAGTTGTTTTTACAGGCAGCTTGGCCGCAGCTAGTGCGAAAGCCTCACGAGCCAGCTCCTCGGACACACCCTCCATCTCATAGAGGACCTTGCCCGGCTGGATCTGAGCTACCCAGTATTCAACGCCACCTTTACCTTTACCCATTCGAACTTCGAGGGGCTTATTGGTAATGGGCTTGTCTGGAAACACACGAATCCAGATTTTACCGCCACGTTTAATGTGACGAGTCATTGCGCGACGAGCCGCTTCGATCTGGCGCGCAGTAATGCGACCACGACCGGTAGCCTTAAGGCCAAACTCGCCAAAGCTCACTTTAGAGCCGCGCTGAGCAAGACCGCGGTTGCGACCCTTCTGTACCTTGCGGAATTTTGTACGCTTTGGTTGCAGCATTTGCGTACCCCTTATTTAGCAGCTTTTTTGCGGCTCTTTACCGGCTTCTCATCGGGCACTTCGTCACCGATTACCTCGCCTTTAAAGATCCACACCTTGATACCGATGATGCCGTAAGTAGTCTTCGCTTCAACATTGGCGTAGTCGATGTTGGCGCGCAGGGTGTGCAGGGGCACACGGCCTTCGCGATACCATTCGGTACGCGCGATTTCTGCACCGCCAAGACGGCCACTTACTTGAATCTTGATACCTTCGGCACCCTGACGCATAGCGTTCTGTACGGCACGCTTCATAGCGCGACGGAACATAACACGGCGTTCCAGCTGCTGGGCAACGTTCTGGCCAACCAGAGCCGCGTCCATATCAGGCTTGCGCACTTCTTCGATGTCGATGTGCACAGGTACGCCCATCTGCGCGCTTACTTCTTTGCGCAGACGTTCTACGTCTTCACCTTTTTTACCGATCACGATGCCCGGACGTGCAGTGTGAATCTTCACACGTGCAGTGTTTGCCGGACGTTCGATCTCGATACGGCTCACAGAAGCGTGGGCCAGTTTTTTGCGAATGTATTCGCGAACTTTCAGATCCGTGTACAGCTTGTCTGCGTACTCGTCGCTGCCGGCATACCAAACAGAGGTATGCTTTTTAACGATACCCAGACGAATGCCGGTAGGATGTACTTTTTGTCCCATGGTTTTCTCGCCTGCTCTCTTATTTCTCGGCCACTTTCACAGTGATGTGACAAGTACGCTTAAGAATGCGATCAGCACGACCTTTGGCACGCGGCTTAATGCGCTTCATGGTCATACCTTCGTCCACAAAAATTGTGGAAACCTTCAGCTCGTCAACGTCAGCACCTTCGTTGTGCTCAGCGTTGGCAATGGCCGACTCCAGTACTTTCTTAATGATCGCCGCACCCTTTTTAGTACTGAAAGCCAGTATATCCAGGGCCTCTTCAACGCCTTTGCCGCGAACCTGATCAGCTACCAGTCGCGCCTTTTGCGCCGATAGACGTGCGCCGCGTAATTTTGCTGCTACTTCCATCTTTATAACCTCGGCTTAGCGCTTCTTCGCTTTCTTGTCCGCAGCATGACCGCGGTAAGTGCGGGTAGCAGCGAACTCGCCCAGTTTATGGCCAACCATTTCTTCGTTAACCAAAACGGGCACGTGTTGACGACCGTTGTGCACGGCAATCGTCAGTCCAACCATTTCCGGCATAATCATGGAACGGCGGGACCAGGTTTTAATCGGCCGACGATCGTTTGCTGCAATCGCTGCCTCCACCTTCTTGATCAAATGCAGATCAATAAAGGGACCTTTCTTTAATGAGCGTGGCACTGTCGATTCCTCTCTAGCTGCTCAGACATCGCGCGGCTTACTTGCCGCGACGACGTACTATCATCTTATCGGTGCGCTTGTTCTTGCGCGTTTTCTTACCCTTGGTCGGAACGCCCCACGGAGTAACCGGATGACGACCACCAGAGGTACGGCCTTCACCACCACCGTGCGGGTGATCTACCGGGTTCATCGCCACACCGCGAACGGTAGGACGAACACCACGCCAGCGTGCAGCACCAGCTTTACCCAGCTTGCGCAGGCTGTGCTCGGAGTTGCTCACTTCACCCAGGGTTGCGCGGCACTCAGCGAGAACCTTGCGCATTTCGCCGGAACGCAGACGAATGGTCGCATACTGACCTTCACGAGCTACCAGCTGCACAGAGGCACCAGCAGAACGGGCCAGCTGAGCGCCTTTGCCTGGCTTCAGCTCGATCGCGTGGATTACAGAACCTACCGGAACGTTGCGCAGAGGCAGAGTGTTACCCACAACAATCGGTGCGGCATCGCCGGACTGAATGGTGGCACCTGCTTTCAGGCCTTTCGGTGCGATAATGTAACGACGCTCACCGTCGGCGTAACACACCAGAGCGATGTGTGCGCTGCGGTTGGGATCGTACTCCAGACGCTCAACTTTAGCCGGAATACCGTCTTTGTTGCGCTTGAAGTCGATTACACGGTAGTGCTGCTTGTGGCCACCACCGATGTGACGGGTAGTGATACGACCATTGTTGTTACGGCCACCACTTTTGCTCTTGCTCTCCAACAGAGGAGCGTAAGGAGCACCCTTGTGCAGGTCGGTGTTAACAACCTTAACCAGGTGACGACGGCCGGCGGAGGTCGGTTTTGTTTTTACAATTGCCATTGTAACGGTCCCCTTTACTCAGCAGCTTCAAAATTGATGTCGCTGCCCTCAGCCAGGCGAACGTAGGCTTTTTTCCAATCGCTGCGCTGGCCCATGCCATTGCGAGTGCGCTTGGTTTTACCCTTTACGTTCACGGTGCGAACCTGCTCAACGGAAACGTTAAACAGCTTCTCAACCGCAGCCTTGATCTCAGCTTTTTCGGCGTCGGTGGTAACCTTGAAAACTACCTGGTTGGCGCTATCGGCCAGTCCTGCAGCTTTTTCGGAAATTACCGGGCCCAGCAGTACTTTGTAGAGTCGCTCTTGGTTCATCCCAGCACCTCTTCAATTTTCTTGAGCGCAGAAACGGTAACCACGACCTTATCAAAGCGAATCAGGCTTACTGGATCGATCGCCTGTACATCGCGGACGTCGATCTTGTGCAAGTTGCGTGCGGCCAGGTAGAGGTTTTCGCTAACCTCTTCAGTCACGATCAGCGCATCGGACAGGTCAAACTGAGCCAGTTTGCTTACCAGCTGCTTGGTCTTGGGTGCATCCACATCAAAGGACTCAACCACTACCAGGCGCTCCTGACGAGCCAGCTCAGACAGAATGCAACGCAGTGCAGCGCGGTACATTTTTTTGTTCAGCTTAACGCTATGATCGCGTGGATCAGCGGCGAAAGTTACGCCACCGGAACGCCACAGCGGGCTGCGGATAGTACCGGCACGTGCGCGGCCAGTACCTTTTTGGCGCCATGGCTTCTTACCACCACCAGAAACATCGGAACGATTTTTCTGCGCCTTGGTACCCTGGCGAGCGCCGGCCATGTAGGCCACAACTGCCTGGTGTACCAGATCTTGGTTGAACTCACGTCCGAAAGTCACTTCAGAGACAGCTACTGTGCCTTTAGCGCCTTCGGGAGTAGCGATATTCAGTTCCATATCTATTTCCCCTCAGACTTAGGCTTTAACTGCCGGACGAACGATAACGTTGCCACCGGGTGCACCGGGTACGGCGCCTTTAACCAACAGCAGGTTGCGTTCGGCATCGACACGAACCACTTCCAGGTTTTGCACGGTTACGCGCTCAGCACCCATATGTCCGGCCATCTTCTTGCCTTTCCATACGCGGCCAGGAGTCTGACATTGACCGATAGAACCGGGTGCGCGGTGAGACAGGGAGTTACCGTGGGTTGCGTCCTGGGTGCGGAAATTCCAACGCTTAACGCCGCCCTGGAAGCCTTTACCTTTGGAAGTGCCGGTTACGTCGATCATCTGGCCAGCTTCGAAGCTAGAAACAGTAATTTCAGAACCGATTTCGAAAGTCTCTTCGGAACCGTCAGTGCGCAGTTCGAAAAGATTTGTGCCAGCCTCTACATTGGCTTTGGCGAAGTGGCCCGCTGCGGGCTTGGAGACACGGGAAGCTTTGCGGCTGCCTACTGCTACTTGAACAGCGCTGTAGCCGTCAGTTTCCTGAGTTTTCACTTGGGTGACGCGATTCGGAGCAACCTCAACAACGGTTACCGGAATGGATACGCCATCTTCAGTGAAGATGCGAGTCATGCCGCTCTTGCGGCCGACAATACCTATAGTCATCTTTTTTAACCTCTCAGTGCACGGGGCTTTAACCCACTGCGGCCGCCCAATTTCAGAGCGTTACACTACCCGGACCGTTTTCGCCCGGGATTCGGTAGTTAGTAAAAGTGTTAGCCGAGACTAATTTGGACCTCAACACCGGCCGCCAGATCGAGCTTCATCAGCGCGTCGACGGTTTTCTCGGTAGGCTCAACGATGTCCAGCAAACGCTTGTGAGTACGGATCTCATACTGATCGCGAGCGTCTTTATTAACGTGCGGGGAAATCAGTACGGTGTACTTCTCTTTGCGAGTCGGCAGCGGGATAGGACCGCGAACTTGTGCGCCAGTGCGCTTAGCCGTCTCTACGATCTCCTGAGTGGACGCGTCGATCAGCTTGTGATCGAAGGCCTTCAGGCGAATACGGATACGTTGACCCTGCATGGAATCAAACTCCAATTATTAACTAAAGAACGTCCTCTTACGCAGCCCCGAGGGCGGGCGAAAAGGAGCGCGAATTCTACGGGGAGCGCAGCAGGCTGTCAACTGTACAGGCTGATCAAATTTCAATCTGCTGAAACTACAATTGAGTACCCCAAGCGGAACGAGGTATCCACAATGACTATCGCCGCAACACTGAGTCAATATTTAAATGACCAATCGGTCGATTACCATCTGATTCAGCATCCACACACCCGCACCAGCCGGGAAAGCGCCCGCGCCGCCCATGTGCGTGAGGATCAGGTGGCAAAAGCGATTTTGCTTCAGGATATAGAGGGTTACGTAATGGCTGTGATCCCAGCCAGCAGCAGCCTCGATATGCGCTCGCTTCACAATGAGACCGGGCGAAACTCACTGCAAATGGTCTCGGAAACCGAACTCGGCGCCATATTCCCAGACTGTGAACTGGGCGCCCTGCCCGCCCTCGGCCAGGCTTACGGCATTACCACCCTGCTAGACACCAGTCTTGGACACTGTGAAACCATTTACTTTGAGGCCGGTGACCACGAAGAGTTGGTCGAGATGAGCGGCCCTCAATTCACCAAGCTGTTCGCGGGCAGCAGAAGCTGTGATTTAGGCAAAGACTGGCCGTAACCTTTATTAAGAGGCGGGGACTGGACGGCCAGCCGCCTCCGTTAACTTCAGAGAACACAACCAACCCTTCAGTTCAGGCAAAAGGCAAAAGGCAAAAGGCAAAAACACACATGCTGATCGTATATTGACCGGGAATACTTCCAATTCCCAATCGCTAAGGGCGGCAAAAAAGAGCAGCGGCTGTACCCATCACTAAAAGCGGAAATCCCATTAACTACCTACGCAGGATGTCGGCTTACCAAACACACCCAGCATTACGCAAAGGAGGCAATTATTGCCAACTAAGACCTACAAGTCGCTTAAACTCATTTTCGTCAAACCCCAATCACCCCCCGCTTATAAATAACCAAAGCGGCGAGCTGCAACTGACACCTTTCAAGATCCTGAAACAAACCTTCTAGCATTACTATATGGTCTAGGGTCTCTACGACAGGAAAAACACCTCAAAATGACTCGCGCTTCAAAAAATACTAAAAACTTTAGCTCAATAACTTCCGGCAAAGCCACTCCAAACTCAACGAAGTTTAGCATTGAGCTTACCTACCGCCTCTGATTTCCTGAATAACCGTCCGGAATTAAGCAGCCCCAACCCCTGCATCAATAGAGAATTACGGCCACCTTTATATAACCCCACTAACAATGCCTACCAACATTCAACCCCTTTTAAGACTGGCAACTTAAAGGTACAACCGCGAGCTGGGTGTCAACGTCCCAAATTAGCCTACCCATGAGTAGTACAATTATCATACTGGCTACCGTTGCAGCTTCTGAAGCGACACTAAGCAGGATGCTCAGCCGATGACAACATAAGAATTTTTTGGAAGTTTAAATTTCGGAATCGCAGGGAACAGTCGTAAGCATGCCAACTCTTATATGAAACCGCTGACACTTCTTCGGCAAAATTATTGATGCTTATACGCCACCTAACAGGACAACCATAAATGAGCATTCTCACCTGCTCCAAATAAGATAACCCGCAGCGCACTCGAAAGAAGGTGACACAGAGTGTTCCAGACAAAAATGGACATCGCCATTACCACGCTAATTACGCGCACTACAGGAGCAACATAAAGCGGGAAGGAAACTGCCACAACACTACCATCTTCGCTACCACATACAAAAGCTTAATATTCCGGCGGGCCCTATCCATCTTTTAGCGAGAAGTTATCAATCGTAACCTATCGAATACCATCAAAGTAAAAACTGCGGAAAGGGCCGCCGCACACCTTCTTTACCCCGAAAGAAACCGTACTGTGTCAGCACTTAATTGTTGATGAGATCATATGTGGGCATCATAAACTCAGATAATAGTAGCGTATGCAAACGTGTAAAATGGGGCAACTTGGATCACCCCCCTAAAAAGGAGAATTTTACTCATCCAATTCCAAAAATGAATATCAATCAAACTGCGACAAGCAAAAGACCGGCGGTAATACTTCACCAGCAACTCTACTCCTACAACCCTGCAAAACTACCTTTATTTTTGAACACCCAACAAAAGACAATTCAGCAATTCGCAGAATTGCCCAGCCTACCAAATGTCAACTCAACACCTTTCGCAAGCCATCACAAAATTACCAAAACTGCCATTTACAAAGAAACTAAATTATTGTCAGCTTTTCCTCGTATTCCTTTAGTTTCTTCTTAATCCATGGCCCCTCCGGTCTCAAAACACTGGCCCCAGCAAGCAGCTTATAACTAAGCTCCAAATTTTCACTTTCAATTTTTACCGCAGCCTCACGCAGCGCCGCAATGAAATCATCACCAAAGGTATCCTCCCCCTGATATGCTAGGGCCGCTCGCCTATACCTCTTTAACACTGCAACTTTGCCCGGGCTCAGCAGATCTTTTCGCAGTAATAATTCATTATAATATCGCGGTAATAGCCGTCTATTTCTAGCACACTTCCGAAACCAAAGTTCATCGACACTGTCACTGATAAAATCATTTACGAGCTTTCTCAACATGCCCATAGCCTGTAACCAAGGGGCCAATCCATGTCCCAAACCTGGCACTCGTAAGTGTTTTAAGTTTCTGTATCGACTAGCATGAAGGGCATCACGTCTCAATAAATTATCGTATACGACATATCCACCAGCGTTAAATTCCGCACCATCTGAGTAAGCTCCACTCCAATTAAGTGATCGACTTTTTCCATGCCCCGATTCACTAGGCACAATACTGACACTTAAAGTTGTTATTGGGGTAATCAATAAAACGCGATCCACCCTCAACACCGAAGCAAACGCACCGACAGCGAATCCCCCCATACTCCCGCCATATCCTAAACGAAGCGAAAATGGCAATAGGAAGTTTGATATCCCTTGTATAAATTCATGTAACTTATGCCCCCTATACCAAGACGCATCTTCAATACATGAAAAGGCCAGAACATTACAATCCAAGCCTTTTAAGAAATTGAACCCCCAGGGACTATAGTTTTCATTATTTAAATTATTATTTGATGTTAATGAAGCAGCATTAGCGAATGCTATAACTAGCGGACGAGAATAATCGAAGAAGAAATATTTACAGTACACATCCCCAACTACAAAACCGTTTTCTACCGGAAATTTCGATTTTACATCAATCTCAAACTGCTTTAGCTGGTCCATCAACAACACCTGAAAATTAACACAGTATCAAATCAAAGAAATAATACTTGGTTTCAGATAATAAGTGCAATTGGTAAGGGAGGGCTCAGCTGGTAGAGTCGGCACCTCTCCCGACCAAGAGAAAGGCACTGATGAGCTACTACCAACTGAGCGAGAACGAACGATACCAGATTTACAGTTTAAAAAAAGCCGGACACTCTCAAAGAGCAATAGCAAGACTGTTAGAGAGGCACCCCGCAACGATCAGCCGAGAGCTACGACGCAATACAGGTTTGCGAGGATATCGCCCAGGGCAAGCACATAAGCTTTCGGAGCTTAGACGCAGGCAAGCGTATAAGGCACAGAAAGTGACTAATGGAGTGTGGCAACAAATAGTCATCCTAACTCGGAAAGAATTAAGTCCTCAGCAGACTGCAAGCTATTTAAAGAGACATACAGGTGTATCGTTACATCATGAGACGATCTACCAACTCATTTATTTAGATCAGGCAAATGGTGGAGACTTATACAAGCATCTTAGGATTGCATCAAAGCCCTATCGTAAGCGCTACGGTAAGTATGATCGACGCGGAAAGATCAAAAACAGAGTGAGCATAGATGAACGACCAGCGGTTGTTGATCGGATGAATCGGATAGGTGACTGGGAAGGTGATACCGTTATAGGCAAGGGGCGTGGTGGAGCTTTGCTGACCATGGTTGAACGCAAGACGTTATTTACTGTTATTGTCAGATTAACAGGTAAACGATCAGGCTTATTGGCTGAAGCAGCGGTTAGTCACATGGTGAGTTTCAAAGATAAAATCAAAACAATTACCTTCGATAATGGTCTTGAGTTTGCTGGTCATGAAACAATTGCAGAAGTCTTAGAAGCTAATATTTATTTTGCTCACCCATATTCATCTTGGGAGAGAGGGATCAATGAAAATACTAACGGCCTCATCCGGCAGTATTTTCCAAAGGATACCGACTTTAATAAGGTAACAGACGAGCAGGTTCAATTTGTAATGGATCGCCTGAATAGTAGACCAAGAGCGAGTCGGGGTGGAAAGTCACCGAATGAGTTATTTATAGGGCTGCAAGATGATCTGCTTGCGGTATAAAAGGATTGCACTTAATACTTGAAACCAAGATATATAAACCAATGGAACTGACACCAAAAAACAAAACATATAGAGTCACCCATAAAAAAAGCCGCAGCGTACCCGCTGCGGCTTTTTATATAGATCAGGAGTAACTATTACTCGATGATCTTGGCAACAACGCCCGCACCTACGGTACGACCACCTTCGCGGATAGCGAAACGCAGGCCGTCTTCCATGGCGATCGGAGCGATCAGGGTAACAACCATTTGAATGTTGTCGCCCGGCATTACCATTTCAGTACCTTCCGGCAGCTCTACCGCACCAGTTACGTCGGTAGTACGGAAGTAGAACTGAGGACGGTAGCCTTTGAAGAACGGGGTGTGACGACCACCTTCGTCCTTGGACAGTACATACACTTCCGCTTCGAACTTGGTGTGCGGAGTGATGGAGCCCGGCTTAGCCAGTACCTGACCACGCTCTACTTCGTCACGCTTGGTGCCACGCAGCAGTGCGCCGATGTTCTCACCAGCACGACCTTCGTCGAGCAGCTTGCGGAACATTTCAACACCAGTACAGGTGGTAGTGGTGGTTTCTTTGATACCAACGATTTCGATCTCGTCGCCAGTGTTGATCACACCGCGCTCTACACGACCAGTTACAACAGTACCACGGCCAGAGATAGAGAATACGTCTTCGATCGGCATCAGGAACGGCTGATCTACAGCGCGCTCTGGCTCAGGGATGTACTCGTCCAGAGTCTCTACCAGCTTCTTAACAGCGGTAGTACCCATTTCGTTGTCGTCTTCGCCGTTCAGGGCCATCAGAGCGGAACCAACGATGATCGGAGTGTCGTCACCTGGGAACTCGTACTGGTCCAGAAGTTCGCGAACTTCCATTTCTACCAGCTCGAGCAGCTCTTCGTCGTCTACCATGTCCGCTTTGTTCAGGAATACAACGATGTAAGGTACACCTACCTGACGGGAAAGCAGGATGTGCTCACGAGTCTGCGGCATGGGGCCGTCAGCTGCGGAACATACCAGGATAGCGCCGTCCATCTGAGCAGCACCGGTGATCATGTTCTTAACGTAGTCGGCGTGTCCCGGGCAATCTACGTGCGCGTAGTGGCGAGTCGGGGACTCGTACTCAACGTGAGAAGTAGCGATGGTGATACCGCGCTCACGCTCTTCCGGTGCATTGTCGATACCGTCGAAAGCAACAGCGTCACCGCCCCAAACTTCCGCACATACGCGGGTCAGAGCAGCGGTCAGGGTGGTTTTACCGTGGTCAACGTGACCGATGGTGCCCACGTTCACGTGGGGCTTGGAACGTTCAAACTTTTCTTTTGCCATCTTTAGATGTCCTCTAGCTAAAAGTTTGCCAAAGGGGCCCCAGCTGTTGGCCCGGCCCCCTTTAAGCAGAAGTTAATTAGGCCTTAGTCTTGGCGATGATCTCATCGGCAACATTTTTCGGCGCTTCGGCGTACTTCAGGAATTCCATGGTGTAGGTAGCACGGCCCTGAGTAGCAGAACGCAGGTCGGTTGCGTAACCGAACATTTCTGCCAGAGGTACTTCCGCATTGACAACCTTACCGGAGGGGTTGTCTTCCATACCCTGGATGAGGCCACGGCGACGGTTGAGGTCACCAACCACATCACCCATGTTCTCTTCCGGAGTTACCACTTCCACCTTCATCATCGGCTCGAGCAGTACCGCACCGCCCTGACTGGACAGCTTCTTGGTCGCCATAGAACCGGCGATCTTAAACGCCATTTCATTGGAGTCCACATCGTGGAAGGAACCGTCGTACAGAGTCGCCTTCAGGCCCAGCAGCGGGTAGCCAGCCAGAACACCGTTCTTCATCTGCTCTTCGATACCTTTCTGTACCGCAGGAATGTATTCCTTCGGTACCGCACCGCCCACGATTTCGTTAACGAATTCCAGACCTTCCTGAGACTCGTCTTCGGCGGGCTCAAACTTCACCCATACGTGACCGTACTGACCGCGACCACCGGACTGACGAACGAACTTACCTTCGATCTCAGAGGTGTTGCGAATAGTTTCACGGTAGGCAACCTGAGGCTTACCGATGTTCGCTTCAACGTTGAACTCACGCTTCATGCGGTCAACGATGATATCCAGGTGCAATTCACCCATACCGGAGATAATGGTCTGACCGGTTTCCTCGTCAGTCTTCACGCGGAAGGACGGATCTTCCTGGGCCAGCTTGCCGAGGGCAATACCCATTTTTTCCTGGTCCGGCTTGGACTTGGGCTCAACCGCAACAGAAATTACCGGCTCGGGGAACTCCATACGCTCCAGAACAATCTTGTTGGCTTCGGAGCACAGGGTGTCACCAGTGGTTACGTCTTTCAGACCAATCGCAGCAGCGATGTCACCAGCCAGTACTTCTTTAATTTCCTGACGATCGTTGGAGTGCATTTGCACCATACGACCGACACGCTCTTTCTTCATTTTTACGGAGTTGTATACCGCAGTACCGCTCTCCAGCTTACCGGAGTAAACACGGAAGAAAGTCAGGGTACCAACGAAGGGGTCGGTAGCAATTTTGAACGCCAGTGCAGCAAACGGCGCGTTGTCGTCAGCTTCGCGGCTCTCAACAGTTTCGCCATCTTCCAGAGTACCTTCGATCGCCTTAACTTCAGTCGGCGCCGGCAGGTATTCGATAACTGCGTCCAGTACAGCCTGTACACCCTTGTTCTTGAACGCAGAACCGCCCAGAACCGGTACAATTTCGTTGGCCAGGGTACGCTGACGGATAGCTGCCTTGATTTCTTCTTCGGACAGCTCACCTTCTTCCAGGTATTTTTCCATCAACTCTTCGCTGGCTTCAGCGGCCGCTTCTACCAGGTACTCGCGCATTTCGTCGCACTCGTCCTGCAGCTCAGCGGGGATGTCAGCGTAGTCGAAAGTCATGCCCTGGTCGGCTTCATTCCACAGAATGGCCTTCATCTTCACCAGGTCAACAACACCCTTGAACTCGTCCTCAGAGCCGATGGTCATCTGCAGAGGTACAGCATTCGCGTTCAAGCGGTCTTTCAGCTGACTCACAACGTTGCGGTAGTTCGCACCGGCGCGGTCCATTTTGTTTACAAATACCATGCGCGGTACTTCGTATTTGTTCGCCTGGCGCCATACGGTTTCAGTCTGAGGCTGAACACCAGAGGAGCCACACAGTACAACAACAGCACCGTCGAGTACGCGCAGGGAGCGCTCAACTTCAATAGTGAAGTCAACGTGTCCTGGGGTATCGATGATGTTTACGCGGTGCTGGTCGAACTGCTGCTGCATGCCAGACCAGAAACAGGTAGTTGCAGCAGAAGTAATGGTGATACCACGCTCCTGCTCCTGCTCCATCCAGTCCATGGTGGCAGCACCTTCGTGTACTTCACCAATTTTGTGGGATAGACCAGTGTAGAAAAGTACGCGCTCGGTAGTAGTGGTTTTACCAGCGTCTACGTGGGCACAGATACCGATGTTACGGTAACGTGCGATGGGCGTTTTACGTGCCACAGTTGTATCCTCGATATAACGGCAAAAGGCAGCCTGGAATTTTCCGTGCTGCCTTTCGGTATTAATTTCCGATGTTGGTATTCATCAGACTTAGAAGCGGTAGTGAGAGAATGCCTTGTTGGCTTCTGCCATGCGGTGTACATCTTCACGCTTCTTGACCGCGCCACCCTTGTTTTGGGCTGCATCGATCATTTCGTTGGCCAGACGCTGAGCCATAGATTTCTCACCGCGCTTACGGGAGAACTCCACCAACCAACGCATTGCCAGAGCCGTACGACGCGAGGGGCGCACTTCTACAGGCACCTGATACGTCGCACCACCAACACGGCGGGACTTTACTTCCACCATAGGCGCGATATTTTCCAAAGACTCCTCGAATACTTCGATCGGATCTTTGTTCAATTTTTCAGAAATAGTTTCAAGCGCACCGTATACGATACGCTCTGCAACTGACTTCTTGCCGCTGATCATGACGTGGTTCATGAACTTGGCCAGGGTGACGTTCCCGAACTTGGGGTCCGGTAGCACTTCGCGCTTGGCGACTACTCGTCTTCTCGGCATGGGTATTGCCTCTCTTCAGGGTTATTCTGAGACGCCGCCGTAAAACATTACAATCCGGCGAGCTCAGCCTTACTCCGGTTGGAAACCGAAACGCAAATCGTTAAAGGTGATTAACCTTTAGGACGCTTGGCGCCGTACTTAGAACGGCCCTGCTTGCGATCGTTTACGCCGGCACAGTCAAGTGCACCGCGTACAGTGTGGTAGCGCACACCCGGCAGGTCTTTTACACGACCGCCGCGAATCAGCACCACGCTGTGCTCTTGCAGGTTGTGGCCTTCACCACCGATGTACGAAGTTACTTCGTAACCGCTGGTCAGACGCACACGGCAAACCTTACGCAGTGCAGAGTTCGGCTTCTTCGGTGTAGTGGTGTACACACGAGTGCAAACTCCGCGACGCTGCGGGCTAGCCTGCAGAGCAGGAACGTCGCTTTTTTCAACTTTGCGTTTTCTCGGCTTACGAACCAACTGGTTGATCGTTGCCATTAAAAATCACTCCAAAAATAAAATGCCCCCACCTCTAACAGTGAGGGCCTATCGTCTGTGTGTATCGTCCGATCCTGGGATCAAACGGAACACCCCACATAAGCGGGGGCCGCATTCTATAAGCGACAACCCGCCTAGTCAATCGGCGACGGAAGTAAGTGCTTACATCACAGACAGTCGCCAATATCAGATCGGGCACCTAAGTGCCCCAACCTACCCCACTCCACCAACAGATAGAGTGGGATACGCCTTATTCGCCTGAGGACTTCAGTGCCTCAGTCAGAGCCGCTTCAACCTCAGCTGCGGAAGGTCCTTCACCGAAGGCCTCTTCCAACTGCAGGCTGCGTTTGCGCTTGCGCTCGCTGTGGTAAGCCAGACCGGTACCAGCCGGGATCAAGCGACCCACTACCACGTTCTCTTTCAAGCCGCGCAGGTTGTCTTCCTTACCAGTTACCGCCGCTTCGGTTAGAACGCGAGTGGTTTCCTGGAACGAAGCCGCTGACAGGAAGGACTCAGTTGCCAGGGACGCTTTGGTAATACCCAGCAGCAGGCGCTCGAACTGAGCGGGCTGCTTGTTCTCGGCACGCAGCTGTTCGTTCTCTTCGATCACGCGCTGGTATTCAACCTGGTCGCCCTTAATCAAGCTGGAATCACCCATCTCGGTGACTTCAACTTTACGCAGCATCTGACGCACGATGGTTTCGATGTGCTTATCGTTAATGCCTACACCCTGGAGGCGGTAAACCTCCTGGATCTCGTTGGTGATGTAGCGAGCCAGCTCTTCAACACCTTTCAGGCGCAGAATATCGTGCGGGTTGGACGGGCCATCGGAGATAACCTCACCCTTCTCTACGGTTTCACCTTCGAACACGGTCAGCTGGCGGTGCTTTGGAATCAGAACCTCGTAGTGGTCCTTACCATTGGCCAGCGGCTTGCCGTCGCGCGGAGTAATCTGCAGACGAACCTTGCCTTTGGTCTCCTTACCGAAGGAAACGGTACCGGAGATTTCCGCCAGAATGGACGGCTCTTTCGGCTTACGCGCTTCAAACAGGTCGGCAACGCGGGGCAGACCACCGGTGATATCCTTGGTACCGCCGGATTCCTGCGGAATACGTGCAATTACGTCACCCACGTTCACCTGCTTACCTTCAGCCAGGCTGAGGATTGCACGCGGCGGCAAGGCGTAGTGCGCAGGCGCATTACTGTTAGCCAGAGTCAGCTCTTCGCCGTTCTCATCCAGCAGGGTTACCGCTGGGCGCAGGTCTTTACCCGCTGCCGGGCGCTCGGCCGGATCGATAATCTCGATAGAGGACAGGCCGGTGATATCGTCGGTCTGCTTGCGGATGGAGAGCCCTTCTTCCATACCGGACAGTTTCACCCAACCGGCAACCTCGGTGATGATCGGGTGGGTGTGCGGGTCCCACTTGGCCACGATCTGGCCACCGTCTACCTCGGCACCTTCGTAGACGCTGATCACAGCACCGTAAGGCAGCTTGTAGCGCTCGCGCTCACGACCGGCGCTGTCGGCAATCGCCAGCTCACCGGAACGGGACACGGCCACCAGAGTGCCGACTTCGGTTTTAACCGTCTTAACATTGTGCAGACGTACGGTACCGCCCTGCTTCACCTGGATGCTGTCCGCAGCGGAGGCACGGCTTGCAGCACCACCGATGTGGAAGGTACGCATGGTCAGCTGGGTGCCCGGCTCACCGATGGACTGTGCGGCAACAACGCCCACAGACTCACCCGGGTTGGCGCGGTGGCCACGGGCCAGGTCGCGGCCGTAACACTGGGCACAGATACCGTGTGCAGTCTCACAGGTGATCGGGGAGCGAACCAGAACCTCATCGATGCCCATGGCTTCGATGCGCTCTACCCACTTCTCGTCGATCATAGTGCCGGCAGAAACGGCGATTTCATCACTGCCCGGTTTCAGTACATCGCGGGCCACTACACGGCCGAGGATACGGTCACCGAGAGATTCGATAACGTCACCGCCCTCGATTACCGGCGCCATGGTCAGACCGTCGTCGGTGCCACAATCCAGCTCGGTAATTACCACGTCCTGGGCCACGTCAACCAGACGACGGGTCAGGTAACCGGAGTTAGCGGTTTTCAGTGCGGTATCCGCAAGACCTTTACGAGCACCGTGGGTCGAGATGAAGTACTGCTGTACAGTCAGACCTTCACGGAAGTTTGCCGTAATGGCGTTCTCGATAATGGAGCCATCCGGACGGGCCATCAGACCACGCATACCAGCGAGCTGACGGATCTGAGCTTCAGAACCACGAGCACCGGAGTCTGCGTACATATATACAGAGTTGAAGGAGTCCTGCTTGGTCTCGTTGCCCTCGCGATCGATCACCTTCTCTTTCTTGATACCGGCCATCATCGCCTGGGTTACCTTGTCGTTGGTGCGGGACCAAACATCGATAACCTTGTTGTACTTCTCACCCTGGGTTACCAGGCCGGAAGCAAACTGGCTTTCAATCTCTTTCACTTCCGCTTCAGCGGCATCGATCAGTTCAGCTTTCTCAGCCGGAATCTCAAAGTCGTTCACACCAATGGAGGAACCGGACTTGGTAGAGAAATCGAAACCGGTGTACATCAGCTGGTCGGCAAAAATAACCGTCGCCTTCAGGCCTACCTTACGGTAGCACTCGTTCAGGGCGCGGGAGATTGCCTTTTTCTTCATCGGCTGGTTGACGTGCGCAAACGGCAGGCCTTCCGGCACGATGTTCCACAGCAGCGCGCGGCCTACAGTGGTGTCCTGAATGGAGATAGTCTCGTGCTTCTCACCGTCTTCGCCGACGATATTTTCGCGGATACGTACTTTGATCTTCGCTTGCAGACCAACCTGCTTGGCGTAGAAAGCGCGGCTCACTTCTTTGATATCGGAGAAGAACATGCCTTCGCCTTTATCATTAACGCGCTCACGGGTCATCCAATACAGACCCAGTACCACGTCCTGGGACGGTACGATAATCGGCTCACCGTTGGCAGGCGACAGGATGTTGTTGGTGGACATCATCAGCGCGCGGGATTCCAGCTGCGCTTCGATCGTCAGCGGTACGTGTACCGCCATCTGGTCACCGTCGAAGTCGGCGTTATAGGCCGCACAAACCAGCGGGTGCAGCTGGATTGCCTTACCTTCAATCAGTACCGGTTCAAACGCCTGGATACCCAGACGGTGAAGGGTCGGTGCACGGTTAAGCAGTACCGGGTGCTCGCGGATCACTTCGTCGAGGATATCCCAAACGACAGCTTCCTCGCGCTCAACCATCTTCTTGGCAGCTTTGATCGTAGTGGCCAGGCCACGGGATTCCAGCTTGCCAAAGATAAACGGCTTAAACAGTTCCAGTGCCATCTTCTTGGGCAGACCACACTGGTGCAGACGCAGGGTCGGACCTACCACGATCACGGAACGACCGGAGTAGTCAACACGCTTACCCAGCAGGTTCTGACGGAAACGACCCTGCTTACCTTTAATCATGTCAGCCAGGGACTTCAGCGGGCGCTTGTTGGAGCCGGTGATGGCGCGACCGCGACGGCCGTTATCCAGCAGTGCGTCAACAGATTCCTGCAGCATGCGCTTTTCGTTGCGCACGATAATGTCTGGCGCGTTCAGCTCAAGCAGACGCTTCAGACGGTTGTTACGGTTGATCACACGACGGTAGAGGTCGTTCAGATCCGAGGTCGCGAAACGACCGCCATCCAGCGGTACCAGCGGACGCAGATCCGGCGGCAGAACCGGCAGAGCCTTCATCACCATCCACTCCGGGTTGTTGCCGGACTTGTAGAAGGCTTCCAGCAGCTTCAGGCGCTTGGACAGTTTCTTAATCTTGGTTTCGGAGTTGGTCGCCGGGATCTCTTCACGCAGGCGCTGGATTTCTGCGGGCAGCTCGATATCCGCCATCAGCTCCTGGATCGCCTCGGCACCCATCTTCGCTTCAAACTCGTCGGCGAACTCTTCCATCGCCTCAAAGTACTGCTCGTCATTCAGCAGCTGACCGCGCTCCAGGGTAGTCATACCCGGCTCGGTAACCACGTAAGATTCGAAGTACAGCACGCGCTCGATATCGCGCAGGGTCATGTCCAGCAGCAGGCCGATACGGGACGGCAGGGACTTCAGGAACCAGATGTGTGCAACCGGGCTGGCCAGCTCGATGTGACCCATGCGCTCACGGCGAACCTTGGCCTTGGTCACTTCAACGCCACACTTCTCACAGATAATGCCGCGATGCTTCATGCGCTTGTACTTACCGCACAGGCACTCGTAGTCTTTTACCGGGCCAAAGATCTTGGCACAGAACAAGCCTTCACGCTCAGGCTTGAAGGTACGGTAGTTGATGGTCTCCGGCTTTTTCACTTCGCCGTAGGACCAGGAGCGAATCATGTCCGGTGATGCCAGACCGATACGAATCGCATCAAACTCTTCCAGCTGCTCCTGGGACTTCACCAGATTTAATAAATCTTTCAAGGCCTTTCCTCCACTAGGGGGTAGTCAACCCGGCACTCGCACTAGCCGCCGGGCTAGCCAGCTGCCCCACTGCTTCGAGGGGCGCTGGCACTTGTCTCATTTCACCTGCCAACAGGCTTCGGTACGGGTTCGGATTTACTCGTGCTCAAGCTCGAAGTTCATACCGAGAGAGCGGATTTCCTTAACCAGTACGTTGAAGGATTCCGGCATGCCCGGCTCCATACGGTGGTCGGAGTCCACGATGTTCTTGTACATCTTGGTACGGCCTTCCACGTCATCGGATTTAACCGTGAGCATTTCCTGCAGGGTGTATGCAGCGCCGTAAGCTTCCAGCGCCCACACTTCCATCTCCCCGAAGCGCTGACCACCGAACTGGGCTTTACCACCCAGCGGCTGCTGGGTAACCAAGCTGTAGGAACCGGTAGAACGCGCGTGCATCTTGTCGTCTACCAAGTGGTTCAGCTTCAGCATGTACATGTAGCCCACAGTTACCGGACGCTCGAAAGCATCGCCGGTACGGCCGTCGTGCAGGGTGATCTGACCGGAGTCCGGGATATCGGCAAGACGCAGCAGCTGCTTGATCTCACTTTCATCGGCACCGTCAAATACCGGGGTCGCCATAGGTACACCGCGACGCAGGTTTTGCGCCATGGTCATGACTTCCTCATCGGAGAACTCGTCGAGTTCTTCCTTGCGTCCGCCAGTGGAGTTGTAGACCTCTTCCAGGAATCCGCGCACCTTGGCGATTTCCTGCTGCTCCTTGATCATCTTGTCGACTTTAACGCCGAGGCCTTTAGCGGCCATGCCCAAGTGCATTTCCAGAACCTGACCAACGTTCATCCGCGAGGGAACGCCCAGCGGGTTCAGGACGATATCTACCGGCTCACCGTTTTGGTCATAAGGCATGTCCTCAACGGGCTTGATTACGGAGATAACACCTTTGTTACCGTGACGACCGGCCATCTTGTCGCCCGGCTGGATGCGGCGTTTGATCGCCAGGTAAACCTTGACGATTTTCAGCACGCCCGGAGCCAGGTCATCGCCGGACTCCAGTTTCTTCTTCTTGTCTTCGAAGGCTTCGTCGAGCAGCTTGCGACGCTCTTTCAGCTGAGCTTCCGCTTTTTCCAGCTGATCGTTCAGGCTGTCGTCTTCCATACGCAGCTTGAACCAGTCTTCGCGCGGCAGAGCGGCGAGGACTTCAGCGGTCATCTCATCGCCCTTCTTAACACTCTTACCACCGGCGGCCTTTTGGCCCAGCAGAGCCTGTTGCAGACGCTCGAAGGTCGCACCTTCAACGATGCGGTATTCCTCGTTCAGATCCTTGCGAACCTCGTCCAGCTGTGACTTCTCGATATCGAGGGAGCGCTGGTCTTTCTGCAGGCCGTCGCGGGTAAATACCTGAACGTCGATCACCGTACCGCGAGTGCCACTGGGCGCGCGCAGGGAGGTGTCCTTAACGTCGGAAGCTTTCTCCCCGAAGATTGCGCGCAGCAGTTTTTCTTCCGGAGTCAGCTGGGCTTCGCCCTTCGGAGTGACCTTACCGACCAGGATATCGCCAGCGCCTACTTCTGCGCCGATGTATACGATGCCGGACTCGTCCAGCTTATTCAGGGCAGATTCGCCAACATTGGGGATATCCGCAGTAATTTCCTCACTGCCCAGCTTGGTATCGCGGGCAATACAGGTCAGCTCCTGAATGTGGATGGTGGTGAAGCGGTCTTCCTGTACAACGCGCTCACTGATGAGGATGGAGTCCTCAAAGTTGTAACCATTCCAGGGCATAAATGCGATGCGCATATTCTGGCCCAGAGCCAGCTCACCCAGGTCTACAGAGGGACCATCGGCGAGGATATCCCCACGGACTACACGATCGCCAGTATTAACGATCGGGCGCTGGTTGATACAGGTATTCTGGTTGGAACGGATGTATTTGGTCAGGTTGTAGATATCCACACCTGCATCACCGGCTTCCACCTCAGCGTCGGCCACGCGAACAACCACACGGCTGGAGTCAACGCGCTCAATAATGCCGCCGCGCTTAGCAACCACACACACGCCGGAGTCGCGCGCTACAGTGCGCTCCATACCGGTGCCCACCAGCGGCTTTTCAGCGCGCAGGGTCGGTACCGCCTGACGCTGCATGTTCGATCCCATCAATGCACGGTTGGCGTCATCGTGCTCAAGGAATGGAATCATCGCCGCAGCTACGGAAACCACCTGCTTGGCGGAAACATCCATATACTGGATTTCGCCCGGTGCTTTCAGGGTAAATTCGCCCTGGTGACGCACGCTGATCAGGTCATCAACAAAGTTGCCGTTGTCGTCTACTTCCGCAGACGCCTGGGCAATAATGAAGTTGGCTTCATTGATCGCGGACAGGTACGCAATTTCATCAGTTACCTTGCCGTCAACCACTTTGCGGTAGGCGCTCTCGAGGAAACCGTAATGGTTAGCGCGGGCGTAAGTAGCCAGGGAGTTAATCAGACCGATGTTCGGTCCTTCCGGCGTCTCAATCGGACATACGCGGCCGTAGTGAGTCGGGTGCACGTCGCGCACCTCAAAGCCAGCGCGCTCACGGGTCAAACCACCCGGGCCGAGGGCGGAAACACGACGCTTGTGAGTCACTTCCGACAGCGGGTTGTTCTGGTCCATAAACTGGGACAGCTGCGAGGAACCGAAGAATTCCTTAACGGCAGCGGCAACCGGCTTGGCATTGATCAGGTCCTGAGGCATCAGGCCTTCGGACTCCGCCATGGACAGACGCTCTTTAACAGCGCGCTCTACACGTACCAGGCCAACGCGGAACTGGTTTTCAGCCATTTCACCTACGGAACGCACGCGGCGGTTACCCAGGTGATCGATATCGTCGACCATGCCCTGACCGTTGCGGATATCGATCAGAGTCTTCAGAACTTCGACGATATCTTCTTTGCTCAGAGTGCCGGGGCCAGTCTCGTCTTCGCGACCCAGGCGGCGGTTGAACTTCATGCGGCCAACAGCGGACAGGTCGTAACGCTCGTCGGTAAAGAACAAGTTCTCGAACAGCGCTTCTGCGGACTCCTTGGTGGGCGGTTCGCCCGGGCGCATCATACGGTAGATCTCTACCAGCGCTTCCAACACAGTGCGAGAAGGCTCTGCACGCAGGGTGTCGGAGATAAACGGACCGCGATCCAGGTCGTTGGTGTACAGGGTTTGGAAACTCTTAACGTTCAGTACACGCAGCTTGGCGATTACTTCATCAGTAATCTCGGTGTTACAGTCGATCGCGATCTCACCGGTGGACTCATCGATGATGTCGTTCGCCAGTACACGGCCAAACAGGTACTCGAGCGGTGCTTCCAGCTTTTCTACGCCGGCCTTTTCCAACTGACGGATATGACGCGGGGTAATACGGCGACCCTCTTCGACAATCACCTTGCCCTGGCCGTCTTTGATGTCAAAGGAAGCAACATCACCGCGCAGGCGGGACGGAATCAGTTCCAGGCTGACGCGGTCTTCCAACAGCTCAAAGGTGCTGGTCTCGAAGAACATTTCCAGCATTTCCTGGGAGGTGTAACCCAGGGCGCGCAGCAGAATAGTCGCAGGCAATTTACGGCGGCGGTCGATACGCACGAATACCAGGTCTTTCGGATCGAACTCGAAATCCAGCCATGAGCCACGGTAGGGGATGACACGCGCGGCGTACAACAGCTTACCGGAAGAGTGAGTCTTGCCTTTGTCGTGATCGAAGAATACACCCGGGGAACGGTGCAGCTGGGATACGATAACGCGTTCGGTACCATTGATTACGAAGGTACCGTTGTCGGTCATGAGCGGAATCTCGCCCATGTAAACTTCCTGCTCTTTAATGTCCTTAATGGACTTATTCGCAGATTCTTTATCGTAAATAATCAGACGCACACGCACGCGCAGCGGGCATGCATAGGTTACGCCGCGCAGGGTACATTCCTTAACGTCAAAAGCGGGCTTACCCAGCGTATAACTTACGTACTCCAGGGCGGCATTGCCGGAATAGCTGACAATCGGAAATACAGATTTAAACGCCGCTTGCAGGCCAACGTCCATACGGTCGTCGGGGCGCTTGTCGGCCTGTGTAAAGTTGCGATAAGAATCGAGCTGTATCGCAAGCAGAAAGGGCACATCCATGACCTTAGGCAGTTTGCCAAAATCCTTGCGGATACGTTTTTTCTCAGTATATGAGTAAGCCATTCAAATTCCCCAGCTTGATCAGTGACAAGACTTCGTGGGACTCCGGTCCAGAGCCCCTCCGGGCGAGAAGCCTCTGGTCAGTGCAACTTGCCTGCACTGGCCAGAAACCTCTCCGCTTGCTTTTGGGTAGCGCTACTGCGCTATGGTTAAATGAGGTTTGCCACGGTTTTTAAATCCCGCCGGCACCGGTAAAAACCTCAGTACCGCAAACGGCAAAAAGGCCGGCGGACAAAAGTCCACCAGCCTTACCGCTACCCGCCGCTTTACGCGACAGCTAGCGGGAGACGCAAGAACCGAATTACTTCAGTTCTACAACTGCGCCAGCTTCTTCCAGCTCTTTCTTAGCTGCTTCAGCTTCGTCTTTGCTTACGCCTTCTTTCAGCGGGCTCGGAGCGCCGTCTACCAGACCTTTAGCTTCTTTCAAGCCCAGGCCAGTGATGCCGCGAACAACTTTGATCACGTTCACTTTCTTGTCGCCTGGGGAGGTCAGGATTACGTCGAAAGAGTCTTTCTCTTCAGCGGCAGCTTCGCCACCAGCTGGGCCAGCTACAACTGCTGCAGCAGCAGTTACGCCGAATTTCTCTTCCATTGCTTCGATCAGCTCAACAACATCCTTAACGGACATTTCGGCAACAGCATTGATGATATCTTCTTTAGTCAGAGACATGATTCAGTACCTGAATTGGTTTGAGCAGTAGCTGCTCGTATTTCGTTTTGAAACTGCGATTCGCTCTAGCGAATAAATTACGCAGCTTCCTGCTCTTTTTGGTCGCGAACGGCCGCAATAGTGCGAACCAGCTTGCCAGCAGATGCTTCTTTCAACACGCTCATCAGCTTGGCGATCGCCTCGTCGTAAGTCGGCAGGCTTGCCAACAATGCAACGTCGGTGATCGCGCCTTCGAAGGCAGCACCTTTCAGTTCCAGCTTGTCATTGCCTTTAGCGAACTGGCTCAGGATGCGCGCGCCGGCACCTGGGTGTTCGTTAGAGAATGCAATGATGCTAGGACCTACGAATTTGTCAGTCAGACATTCGTATTCGGTACCTGCCAGAGCGCGACGCGCCAGAGTATTGCGGACGACTTTCAACCAAACGCCGTTCTCGCGAGCCTCTTTGCGCAGAGTGGTCATGTCATTCACGGTTACGCCGCGGGAATCCGCAACAACCGCAGACAGAGCACCTTCAGCAGCTTGCTGGACATCTGCGACAATCGCTTTCTTGTCTTCGAGTCCAATAGCCATAGTGTCACTCCTGGATTTGAAAAAAACCGGACTTAAACGTCCGATCCGTTCCGGTGCATAAAGCTCAAATCCAGTAAAAATACTGGTTTGGGCGACACCGTCTGCGTAGGCTCGAACCTCGCAATGGCCAACCTGGCCGAAGTTCGGATTAAGCCAGGCACGTTAAACCTCAACGTACCTGACACCTACGGTCTTTGACGGCCCACCTTGTGCCGAAGCATTCAGGTGGACCCCAAAGTTCGATTTACTGAGAGGTGATCACACCCCGCAGTGATATTTAGATGTTCAGGGAAGACTGATCGATAACCAGACCCGGGCCCATAGTGGTGCTCAGGGTGATCTTCTTCAGATATACACCTTTTGCAGAAGCCGGCTTGGCTTTCTTCAGGTCGGCAACCAGAGCTTCCAGGTTCTCTTTCAGAGAGTTCGCATCGAAAGCCACTTTACCGATACCACCGTGGATAATGCCGCCTTTGTCAGCGCGGAAACGCACCTGACCAGCTTTGGCATTTTTAACCGCAGTAGCAACGTCTGGAGTTACGGTGCCAGTCTTCGGGTTCGGCATCAGGCCGCGCGGGCCGAGGATTTGACCCAGTTGACCTACAACGCGCATCGCATCGGGGGAAGCGATTACTACATCGAAGTCCATCTTGCCTGCTTTAACGTCGGCAGCCAGCTCGTCCATACCGATCAAGTCAGCGCCCGCTTCTTTAGCGGCGTCAGCGTTAGCACCCTGGGTGAAAACAGCTACGCGAACTTCTTTACCAGTACCGTGCGGCAGAGTAGTTGCACCGCGAACAGCCTGGTCGGATTTACGTGGGTCGATGCCCAGGTTTACAGAAGCGTCTACAGTTTCTGCAAACTTAACGTTGGACAGCTCTTTCAACAGAGCTACGGCTTCTTCCATGCCGTAAGCTTTACCAGCTTCAACTTTTTCAGCGATTACGCGCTGACGCTTGCTCAATTTAGCCACTTAGAGACCCTCCACTTCGATACCGGCGCTGCGAGCGGAACCGGCGATAGTGCGCACGGCCGCGTCCAAGTCGGATGCAGTCAGGTCTGCTTTCTTCATTTCTACGATCTCTTCCAGCTGAGCGCGGGTTACTTTACCCACTTTCTCAGTGTTCGGACGACCGGAACCGCTCTTGATCTTGGCAGCCTTGCGCAGCAGTACAGCGGCGGGCGGCGACTTCATGATGAAGGTGAAGGAGCGGTCGTTGTATACAGAGATTACAACTGGAACTGGCAGACCTGGCTCGAGGCTCTGGGTCTGGGCGTTGAACGCCTTACAGAATTCCATGATGTTCACACCGTGCTGACCCAGTGCGGGACCAACGGGCGGACTCGGGTTGGCCTGACCGGCCTTAACTTGCAGCTTGATATAAGCTTCTACTTTCTTAGCCATTACAGCTCTCCTCTAGTTGGGTATTAACGCCCGCCACTCAGCCATAAGGTTTAAGGGCAAGCTCCCCGAACCCCGAAATGAAAACTCATTTTTCGGGGACGCGAAAACCCCCTTCCACCTCACGGCGAAAGGGGGCAAAAAATTTATACTGGAATCAGGTCTTCTCTACCTGACTGAACTCCAGTTCAACCGGGGTGGAACGTCCGAAGATCAACACAGCCACTCGCAAGCGACTCTTCTCGTAGTTAACCTCTTCAACCACACCGTTGAAATCATTAAACGGACCGTCGATAACTCGAACCATTTCACCAGGCTCAAACAGAGTCTTGGGCTTGGGCTTATCGGCGGAATCGTCGATGCGATTCAGGATAGCCTGCGCTTCGCGGTCAGTAATCGGGGCTGGCTTATCCGCCTTACCGCCGATAAAACCCAGTACTCGGGGAGTTTCTTTCACCAAGTGCCAGGTATCGTCATTCAATTCCATTTCTACCAGGACATAGCCCGGGAAAAACTTGCGTTCACTCTTACGCTTTTGCCCTGCGCGCATCTCAACCACTTCTTCCGTGGGAACCAGGACTTCACCAAACAGGTGGTCCATTTCGTTCAGCTCAATGCGCTCTTTCAGGGAGCTGGCGACACGCTTCTCATAGCCCGAGTAAGCCTGGACCACATACCAATTCTTTGACATGTATCAACCTTTAGCCGATAAATTTGGAAGCCGCCCAACCCAGAGCCGAATCAAGCGCCCACAAGATAAGCGCCATAATCAACACGAAAACAACCACAATCGCTGTGGTCTGGGTTGCTTCTTGGCGGGTCGGCCAAACCACACGCCTGACTTCAGTTTGCGCTTCGCGCAACAGTTGCCACAACGCATTGCCTTTGGCGGTGTTTACAGCCACAACCAGAGCTACCAGACAGATGGCAGTTACTGCCAACACTCGGTAAAACAAAGGGAATTCGGCGTAATATGAATTGCCTGCAACAGCACCGCCCACCAGCAGCACTATTAACAACCACTTCAGACCGTCAAGACGAAAGGTTTTCGCTTCTGTTTTAGCATTCATATAAGAAGCCCTTAGCGCACTATAGATAATCTTTTAGCGCTCATAAACACAAAAGCCCCACTGACAAGTAGGGTTTTGCGACACCCCTAAGCTTATCTAAGCGGAGTGATTAAAAATGGCAGGCCAGGAGGGACTCGAACCCCCAACACCCGGTTTTGGAGACCGGTGCTCTACCAATTGAACTACTGGCCTGTACAGTGTGAGCACTTTCGCACTCAAAGATGAGAGAGCTACAGGAACTCTCCCACCTAGTGCACCACATAGAATATTGTGATGCAGAAATCAAAGATTACTCAATGATCTTAGCAACAACGCCCGCACCTACGGTACGACCACCTTCGCGGATAGCGAAGCGCAGGCCGTCTTCCATGGCGATCGGAGCGATCAGGGTAACAACCATTTGAATGTTGTCGCCCGGCATTACCATTTCAGTGCCTTCCGGCAGCTCTACCGCACCAGTTACGTCGGTAGTACGGAAGTAGAACTGAGGACGGTAGCCTTTGAAGAACGGGGTGTGACGACCACCTTCGTCCTTGGACAGTACATACACTTCCGCTTCGAACTTGGTGTGCGGAGTGATGGAGCCCGGCTTAGCCAGTACCTGACCACGCTCTACTTCGTCACGCTTGGTGCCGCGCAGCAGTGCGCCGATGTTCTCACCAGCACGACCTTCGTCGAGCAGCTTGCGGAACATTTCAACACCAGTACAGGTAGTAGTGGTGGTTTCTTTGATACCAACGATTTCGATCTCGTCGCCAGTGTTGATCACACCGCGCTCTACACGACCAGTTACAACAGTACCACGGCCAGAGATAGAGAATACGTCTTCGATCGGCATCAGGAACGGCTGATCTACAGCGCGCTCTGGCTCAGGGATGTACTCGTCCAGAGTCTCTACCAGCTTCTTAACAGCGGTAGTACCCATTTCGTTGTCGTCTTCGCCGTTCAGGGCCATCAGAGCGGAACCAACGATGATCGGAGTGTCGTCACCTGGGAACTCGTACTGGTCCAGAAGTTCGCGAACTTCCATTTCTACCAGCTCGAGCAGCTCTTCGTCGTCTACCATGTCCGCTTTGTTCAGGAATACAACGATGTAAGGTACACCTACCTGACGGGAAAGCAGGATGTGCTCACGAGTCTGCGGCATGGGGCCGTCAGCTGCGGAACATACCAGGATAGCGCCGTCCATCTGAGCAGCACCGGTGATCATGTTCTTAACGTAGTCGGCGTGTCCCGGGCAATCTACGTGAGCGTAGTGGCGAGTCGGGGACTCGTACTCAACGTGAGAAGTAGCGATGGTGATACCGCGCTCACGCTCTTCCGGTGCATTGTCGATACCGTCGAAAGCAACAGCGTCACCGCCCCAAACTTCCGCACATACGCGGGTCAGAGCAGCGGTCAGGGTGGTTTTACCGTGGTCAACGTGACCGATGGTGCCCACGTTCACGTGGGGCTTGGAACGTTCAAACTTTTCTTTTGCCATTGCAGCCTCCTATATATAGGCGAGCCGATAACGGCACCACCCACGTCCAGAACATGCACATCCGACCCGGAAAATCCGACCCCGGACACAAACAACCGCAAGAGCTTTCACTCTTGCGGTCATATAAAATGGAGCTCATGGGCGGATTTGAACCGCCGACCTCACCCTTACCAAGGGTGTGCTCTACCCCTGAGCTACATGAGCCAAAATCTTGCCGATAACGGCATCTTAAAATGCTGCACCCTGGAGAGCATTCCAACCAACCCCAAAACTTGGAGCGGGCAGCGGGGATCGAACCCGCATCATCAGCTTGGAAGGCTGAGGTTCTACCATTGAACTATGCCCGCTTTCGGGACCTCCATGCAAAACCCTTCGATTTCGCGCAACACCCTAAGGTGTAATATGGTGCAGGGGGGTGGATTCGAACCACCGAAGCTTTCGCGTCAGATTTACAGTCTGATCCCTTTGGCCACTCGGGAACCCCTGCTCAAAGCGGTGTGCATTGTCTACACATCTCGCTGCGCTGTCAACAATTTTTCTTTAAATTTCACATACTTAGCAGCGAAACCTAATTTTGACAGCAACGGGATGAAAATGGAGCTGGCGAGAGGAGTCGAACCCCCGACCGGCTGATTACAAGTCAGCTGCTCTACCAACTGAGCTACGCCAGCCCTATCCCGTTCATTGCCGAAGTTGTTAAGTCACCCTCGTCAATGGAGGCGGGATTCTATGGGAACTTATCTCGACACGCAACACCCTTTTTGCAGATAAATCATATTTTTTATGTCGCCTATTCCAACCTGTTGAAAAAAACAGCGATTCGAGACGCCACCTGATGGTTTTCTGATAAATCTGCTTTTTTGTTAGCCAAGTACTTCAGAACAAAGATTTGGGCGCCGATCCAGATCCGGGTATTCACTTTGCAGTTGTCGCCAAAATTCTTCTGCAAGACTTTCTGTGCTGCCAGGGGGCATAACTATCCACCGCTCCATATAGGTTTGCGGCTCCTCCTTGAACTGCGCGGTAACCCCCCTCTCCTTCAAAACGGCGGTATGGGACTCAGCTCGGGCTCGCTCACTGAAAATCCCAAATGAAATGCCATTTCCCAATGCGCCTTTGGGAATGACATAGCTGTCGATCCCCTGAGACTGTAGTTCACGCAAGCGGTTGTAGGCCTCCCGCCTCGAACTCAGTGGCGGCAGATATACCCAGTAGCGCATCTGCCCCTGCATTTCTATATCACGCAGTTCGGCTTTAACCTGAAGGGACCGGATTCGCTGCAAGAGATCCTCACCCTGGTACTCCTCCGCGAAAGGCCCCAACAGCGTACAAAGCTGCTCAACCTCAAAGGACTCCTTACTCAATGCGCCGGTCTTCTCTGGAGCAGGCAGCTCTTCAGGGGATATTTCGCTAACGAGAGTGATTTTCTTTCCCTCCGACTCGTGAGGGATCGGGCTCTTGCCGCTACTTAACTGCGGAGACGGCGCTACCAACATATACCAGGCAAAAAGCACAGCGTTCAGGGCGACTAAAGAAAGGGCTATCCAGCGCATAACAGAGTAAATTTTTATGGATTACTAAGGGCCAACCCATCCATCACCAAATCGGGAACCAGGCGATGTTCGTGCTGGTAAACTGCGGAGAGCAACTGCGCATCCCCGCCGGTTAACCACAATAAAGGGGGGGAACCGGAGTGGACCTGCAATTCTTCCATTGCTCGATCAACCGCACCCAACACCATCAGCAAGAGGCCACGGTTTATCGCCTCATTGGTATTGCGTCCCGCGCCCAATGTTTTTGTCAGGGCCAGTGCCTCACGACTCTTTGCCGCATGGGTATCGACACTGAGAACGCGATTCATCAATCCGAAACCGGGAACGATATATCCCCCAATGTGGCGTCCGCTATTGTCCAGCAAATCTAAGGTGACCGCACTGCCGCAATCCACAATTAATGATGCTCGGGGAGATTGCTGGTAGGCCGCCAACATTGCGAGCCACCGATCCACCCCTAGCGCGGAGTGGTCTTCATACCCACAGATAACGCCGGCACATTGGGGCGCTACTGCCGAGAATTCAGCCTCCAGTGTGAACAGGTCTCGGGCCACCTGACTCAAGAATTCAGCAACAACGGGACCGGCAACATTCACTACCCGAAAACGGTAGGGGGTTAACTCTGCCCACCCCTCAGGCAAAATCTGCTGGCGCAACTGCCCAGTTTCGATATCACCACGGGCTATTACCTCGCCTTCGACCAGGTAGCGCCACTTACCCCGTGTATTGCCGACATCCAGCTCTAGAATCACACCTGCCCCCGCAACGAGATTTCCCCCCCATGAAATGATTTTTGCCCTTTATCAGTGTCGAGTAACAAGGCTCCTTTTTCATCGACACCGGCCGCAACACCTTCCCAGCTCAAATTACCTGACCGCAACCGAATTGGCTGCCCGGCAAACTGGTCTAGGGTTGACCACGATTTCCGGTAAGCGGCGAAGCTCTCTTCCGGGTAAGTTTCCAGCATCGGTAACAGCTCGCTGAGTATCGCCGCAGTTAATTCACTACGGCCAATACCAGGACGGACTTGCTGGAGATCTGCCCATGGTTGATCAATCTCCTCAGCTGTCTTCGCATTGAGACCATTATTCAACCCGATACCGATAACCACTGAACAGCGATCGGTTAAATCCCCTTTTAGCTCAAGTAATACACCGGCCAATTTACGGCCCTGGCACCACACATCATTTGGCCACTTTAGGCGCACGCCCGGTACAGAAAAACGCTCGAGCGCTTTTGCCACAGCAACACCGACGGCAAGACTCAACCCCTCCAGGCTTTGTACACCACCATTAAACTCCCAGCCCACTGAGAGGCTGATACTTGTGGCATACGGGCTGATCCAATTGCGACCACGGCGACCCCGACCGGCACTTTGCCGCTCGGCGAGAATCGCTACAGCATGCCCCTTACCTTCTTCAAAACGTTCCAGTAACAGGGAGTTCGTTGAACTCAACTCATCAAAAACCTGCAACTCGCGCAGTAGCGCTCGGGCTGAACCATCCAGTTGATTGGTAACAGTCTGCTCAGATAGCAAGTCGAGACCTCCCGGCAAGCGATAACCTCGCCCCTTAGCAGACTCAAGCGTCAGGCCGTAGCTCTCGAGCTTTTGTAGTTGTTTCCAAACAGCGGCTCGGCTGACACCAAGCGCATTCCCGAGGGATTCTCCCGAGTGTATTTCCCCATCCGCCAGAAGCTCCAGCACCGGGCGAAGCTGTTCTAATGGTGTTTTTGCGGCGACGTCCTGCAATTTGTTCAACCTTTTACATAATGGCGGCCATAGCGATGCCCGAGGCTCGTCAGGACTTCATAACCGATAGTCCCGGCATACCCAGCAACCTCATCCACCGTAAGCTGGTCATTGAGAATCTCGATCGACTGAAGGGAGTCCCGCTCCTCTTCGCTGAGACCCGAAATATCGAAAGTGGTAGAGTCCATTGATATACGCCCGACAATTGGTAGAGGGCGGCCGTGCCCCCATCCGCGCCCCCGCCCCCCTTGGGCTCGTATAATGCCATCGGCATATCCACCCCGAGCTACCGCAAGCCAACTATCTCCGGGAACTTCCTGGGTCGCACCATACCCCACAGACCGGGACTGACTGACATAGCGCTTTTGGACAATTGGCAAGCCCAAAGTCACCGTTGGACGCATCGGGTTTTCAGCCTCAGGGACAGGGTTAAGGCCGTATAGTGCGGAGCCCGGTCGGGCAATATCAAAGTGATAGTCCTCACCCAAAAAGATGCCGGATGAGTTCGCAAGGCTGAGCTGAATATCCGGGCACAGTTCCCGCAAGCGATCGCCCGCGATCTTAAACTCGTTCAACTGAAGCTTGTTATGCGGATGCTGGGGCTGGTCTGCACAGGCAAGATGACTGAAGAACATCCGAACATCGGCGGACTCCAAGAGAGGGCGGTCCTTGAGGAGTAATTCGAACTCATCTGGGGTCAATCCCAGCCGAGTCATGCCGGTATCAATTTTTACGGCGCAAGGGGCCTCCAACTGAGCTTTCTCGCAGATTTCAACCCAGCTCTTCAATTGATCCAGAGTAAACAATGTGGGGATCAAACCCGCGCGAGCGCACTCTAGTTCAGCACCAGGCCTGACACCGGTAAAAATGACTATATTCACATCGTTGCCGAGGTCACTGCGCAAGCGCTCCCCCTCGACTTGGGTGGCCACAAAGAAATCGCGGCATCCCTGAGCGTATAGCGCCGGTGCAACATGAGCCATTCCCAAGCCGTAAGCATCCGCTTTAACCACAGCACCGCACCGGGTGCCGGCTTTCAAGCGATTAGCCAGATCCTGATAGTTATCTGCTATAGACCTCAGGTTGATACTTAATAACCCTTCACGAAAGTCACTCATACCAGTACAACTCTCTAAATCAGTAAGCTAGGTAGCTCCGAGCAGACTCTCTCGCTGCAGCGCTCGGGCACCGCCTAATATACACCCAACAACCAACAAAAGGCTGACCAGTGAGCCAGCGATCATTAGTGATATGGAGACCGTATCCCCAACCAGTAGAGCCTTAAACCACTGCTGTTGCGCGACCAGCGGGACCAACTGCCAGACAGGTTCCTCTAGCTCTATGGATGACATATCCAATATTAACAACATAGTGACAGGTAAAATCTGCAATATACTCAATTGAGTTTGAGCATCTTTAAATGACTGGGAACGCAACGCTAACAATATTTGCAGTACAGCAACCAATAGAGCCAATGGCAGCAGGGCAAGCGCCATAGCGACCATTCCACTTAGCGTAGTTGCATGTTGTATCCCCATTTCAGCCAAGGGCAAAAATGGAAAAACAGCCATTAGCGAAACTAACGCAAGAATAGAAGATAACCAACTGATACTGGCTACAGCGAGCACCTTGGCCAGGACCACCTGCCAGGCGGCCAGAGGTTGTTGCAGCAATACCTCAAAACTCATTCTCTCCCGCTCACCGGCAGAGGCATCAATGGACGAGGACAAGCAACCTATAAACAGCGTCATTATCAGGAGTGCCGGTATTGAACCAACAATCCAGGCACTGCGGGTAGAGGGGGTACTGACATCCCTGACCTGTACTTGCCAGGGTGCCATTGTTTTTAGTGGGACTCCCCTAGCGACCATTCTTTGTTGAATAACGAGCTGTTGTAGCTCACCCAGCTTTTGTTGAACATGGCTCGCGCCTTGCCCGCTGAAACGATCGGAGCTATCAACATACAAATAAATCTTGGGGCTGCGGAAATTGCGATAATCGGTAGAAAAGCCTTCGTCAATTTTCACAACTGCATCGTAACCTTCATCAAGTAAAGCCATCGGGTCCCCTTCTGACAGGCTATCCAGTTCCACCCGCCCTTTACTCAGCTGCTGCTCCAATACTGGTAAATCCTGACCGCCTAACAACGCTAGCTGAAATGTCCTCTCTCCTTGGGACTTAAACATAAACAGAGTCATTGATGCGATCATTCCGGGAAATAAAATGGCAAAAAACAACGATAAATACAGTGCTCGCCGGTCACGCCAAACCTCTAATAACTCCTTTTTCAAAAGAGCAGACATGGCGGGAGTAAATAATAGGTTTAAAAATTTCATGCCATCACCTCCCCTTTAACCCCGTAAGCCAGAGTGACAAAACTATCTTCCAGGTTTTTACAGCCTGTGCGCTCTACAAGCTCATCTGGGGTACCACTGTCGACAATAGCACCGTTAGCCATCACCAACACTCTATCTGACAACTCAGTGACTTCAGCCATAATATGGCTGGAAAATAAAATGGCTACGCCCTCAGAGCGCAACCGCAGAAGTGTTTTCCGCAGCAGTCTCGCTGCAAGGACATCAAGACCGCGAGTCGGTTCATCTAGTATCAAATGCGTAGGCCGGTGGACTAGTGCCCGCGCCAGCGACACTTTCATTCTCTCCCCCTGGGAAAAGCCTTTTGTCCGACGTTGCCACAAATCTTCTAATTCCAGCTCTTCTCGAACAGAATTCAATGCGCGCTTAAGCTCTGCCCCAAATAATCCTTGCGCACTGGCAAAAAATGATAAGTACTCCGCTACAGTAAGTCGTTCATACAAGCCTTCACGATCGCCGACAACGCCCAATTGCCGCTTTATTTCTAATGGCTTTTCGGCCACATTAAGCCCACTAACAAATACTGTACCTTCATCCGGTTTTACCAACCCCGCTATAATTCTCAGGCAAGTAGTTTTACCGGCTCCATTAGCCCCCAGCAAAGCGGTTATTTGGCCATCAGGTATATTGAAGTTCAGGTCTTTGAGTACTTTCTTTCCAGAGAATTGCTTGTGAATAGATTTAACAGCAATCATTTGTTATCCCCTTGGCTCGATAGCAACTCACTGGATACCGCTTTATCAATTTCAGGTCCAAAAGCACCCGCCATAAAAGGTGGTCTTTGAATATCCGCAATACAATCACTATCTAAAGAAGCAAGTGGAGATTTTAGAAAATCATCTATTAGCTTTGGTATACAACCGCGCATACTATTGATATGCCCACCACCTGGAACCACTACCTGTTTTAATTCTGAAAGATACCCCAAGCTTTGTTCAGCATAATAATGTGGGGTAATAGGGTCAGCCTCCCCGGAAATAATTAACACAGGATGATTTCTTTCTTCCGGGACTTCGTAAGTGATAGGAGATACGGGCCACACCTTGCAACCCTCAGCAAAAATCTCAAAAAAAGCATCACCTAAAAAGCTATTGCGAATATCTGCAGCCAGCTCTTCCTCTGTAGTGCGATTTAACTCTTCAGCGCAAGCAACTGATAAGGTGAGCCCCATAGACATACTTCCATCATCAGATAAAAGTCCAGCCAATCCCGATAGCGGCAAATAATTACCTTCCTCAGCCTGGCTAATAGCGTATGGTAACTGCGCTGCCATTTCAGGTGTGTAGAGCGCGGTCCTTATCAGGTTTTGTATGAAGCTCCGGGGAACACTTGTTTCCATTGTGCGACCAGAGTGGGGGTCCGGGAAATTCGATGCTCTTCCATCCCAGTCCCTAAGCAAGCTATCCAGGTCAGATCTCCAATCGCCAAATTCGGAGCACACCGGATCCTGACTGCAGTCTTTCTCCAATTTTAGCAGCGCCTTTTCAGCAGCTTGCGCAGTAAGAAAAACTTTTGAATCAATCGGGGCTACGGCATCCAGGATCAGGACACTCAAACTTTCGGGATACCATTGCTGGTAAAGAAGCGCTGTGCGAGTTCCCCAAGAACCTCCCCACAAAGCAATTTTTTTATGCCTCAACTGGAGGCGCACTTCCTCCAGATCATCAACCGCTTGACGGCTATGCAGGGCTTTCGCAAAGGAAGAGTTTTCAAGGTAGCAAGTTGAGAATTGATCGGTGACCGCCTCCAGATCCATATGGACTTCTCCGTCGATCCCACAATCAAATGCAGCCGAGTAACCCGAGCCGCGCCTATCGACAAGAACGATCGCCCTACTCTGATTGACTTTATATAAGGCATTTAGAATTGGGGTCAGATAACTGGCTGCCTGGCCGGGGCCACCGGCCAGTAAATAAAGTGGCTCCAGTCCAATGTCATTAACTGCTGGGGCTATCATTACCGCTAGATCTACTGCAGCTTCTCCTTCACCAACCGGTATCTTTGTACAGTGCAGAGCATGGCTCCAGCCGTCCAGGTAGCAGGGCGAGAAGTTACTCTCTTCTCTCTCCTCTGCAACTGCTGGAGATAGCCCTATAAACAAGCCGATCGCGAAGATCGCAAACCTCTGTATCCAAACCACTGACAACTCCCTATCCATCTAATTTATCCCAGCCAGTGTATCGAACCATTTTCAACATGTCGCCATTCAACAAAAGACAGATAATTGCATTTGCATTAGCACCCACCCCTGCACAGTGGTATGGTTTCTTATTTACTTGCCCATGATTGCACCCATGAGCTTTTCAGACCGAGAAAAACACCTAATCCGAGCCGCCTTTGCCTGGGGCCAAATCACACAACAGGAAGGCTATACACTTTCTGATCTTGAAATTGAAAAATCGGTTCTCTTCCGACGATTACTTGGCGGCCGGCCGCCATTGGCATTCCCGCCGCCATTGCGTCACGGATTTCCCTGGTATGACGTTATTGAAGGGCGTAGCGAACACTTAGTGAGTGCATCCGAAGCCTCACCTGAATGCAGCATCATTGCTCCGGGCTGCAAGCTCGGGGATACCTGCATTCTTATTGACGGCGCCTTTTGGCGCGTAGTCGAAACTGTTCGCGAGCACGAAGAATATATCGTTGAATGGGGCCAATACCCAATGCAGTGGCGCTTGAAAAAGCACTGGGAAGTAAACTATGAAATGACACAACAGCTTCATAGTTTTCGTAAAGATAACCCCAATGCCGAAGTGAGCTTTGACAACTATTTAAGCCAAAGGGAGTACCGGGAATTTCGCATAGACGATGATCAGACGGTATGGCTCTGTGAATGGCAATTAAGCCGCACCAGCCTCTCTGGTTGGGTATGGGTGGGGACAATACTACCTGTTCCCGGTTATCAGCTCATTCCAGTATTCGACGATGATCAAGGTCCGGTTATTCTCGGCGAGGATGGTAATTCCAATGGGCAGGCCTGGCTGCGTATTGAAGATGCCACGGATGAATACCGCTTCGTTAAACTATTGGGAACCTACGACTACCAGTCGCTAATTACTGCGAGCACCACTGAGCTGAAGACCTTTTTACAAGATCTACAGCAAGAAGAGTTAGCAGACATTGAAGTATTGGATTGGCACCAGAACAATGCCGCACGACGCTTTGCTCTCCCTGCCGAGCTGGTTCCACTGGAAGACCTCAGTTTGAATGATATGAACTTTGAGCTCGTTCCAGATAACGCCTTTGCTTGCTAGCCCACCCAAGCCCCACCTGATGGGGCTTTTTTTATCCCCAAATTTTTCTTCTCTCGCATACTGGCGTACCAATCAGCCGCAGTAATCCACAGATTTATCGCTCATAACACTGTTAATAACTGATGTCCGTTTTATGGCGTCTTTGTTACCAACAGAAACCATGGATAGAGCTGTGTATAACTCTTGGATATCCCCGGCCAGCCCCGTGGTTGCTTGGCTCTATTGAAGGCGGGTAAAAAAGCAGCACTTTTTGCACGGATTTCCACAGCCAGAGGTTACTAACAGAAAGTCTGGATAGAGTTGTGCATAACTTTAATAAACGGGCTACAGGCCCCGTGGTTACAGGGGATTACTGCAGAGACTAAAAAATCACCGATATTTTTACCGGCTAATTTTAATTTTTGGCGGGAGTGGTATGGGTACTTTTCTGAGTTTTACACGAGTTATTTTTGTTGGATTATTTTTTGAGTGAGCGTAAAGGCATTTGGAGAGAAGATCGGTAAAGACCTATTTTTATAGGCTTTTTAGGAGAGCGTCTATTTAAGGTGCTCAGGTAGTTTTAGGCTTTTCATTTTTAATTACTGACTGATTTTTTAAATAGAAAGTTGAGCACTAAATTTTTCAGAGCTATTTTTATCTTTTTCTATTTAATTTCTGCCAAGTAATTTCTGCTTTCTCTTTCTTAGCTTTTTTGTTTTTTTTGTTTTTTAAAATATTTTTTCAGCCATAAAAAAAGGGCCACCCTGTTGGGTGGCCCTTTTCGGATTAGAAGCCTGACGATGACCTACTCTCACATGGGGAAGCCCCACACTACCATCGGCGATGTTGCGTTTCACTTCTGAGTTCGGCAAGGGATCAGGTGGTTCCACAACTCTATTGTCGTCAGGCAAACTGGCTTGGGTTGGCGTTGGTCTTATAAGCAAAGTGCTTGGCCTGCCGCGTTATCGCTGTTTGCCTCGGTCATGTTGCTGACCGGCGATAACCCCAAATAAGTCGGTAAAACAATCTGTAGTAATACACCGCAAGCGATCGTATGTCTCTAACTCACAATCCGCTAGCCTAGCTAGTCGTTAGTAACCATCTCTGTTGTATGGTCAAGCCGCACGGGCAATTAGTACTGGTTAGCTCAACGCCTCACAACGCTTCCACACCCAGCCTATCAACGTGGTAGTCTTCCACGGCCCTTCAGGAGGCTCAAGGCCTCAGGGAGATCTTATCTTGAAGGAGGCTTCCCGCTTAGATGCTTTCAGCGGTTATCCCGTCCGAACATAGCTACCCGGCAATGCCACTGGCGTGACAACCGGAACACCAGAGGTTCGTTCACTCCGGTCCTCTCGTACTAGGAGCAACTCTTCTCAAATCTCCAACGCCCACGGCAGATAGGGACCGAACTGTCTCACGACGTTCTAAACCCAGCTCGCGTACCACTTTAAATGGCGAACAGCCATACCCTTGGGACCGGCTTCAGCCCCAGGATGTGATGAGCCGACATCGAGGTGCCAAACACCGCCGTCGATGTGAACTCTTGGGCGGTATCAGCCTGTTATCCCCGGAGTACCTTTTATCCGTTGAGCGATGGCCCTTCCATACAGAACCACCGGATCACTATGACCTACTTTCGTACCTGCTCGACATGTCTGTCTCGCAGTCAAGCGCACTTATACCATTATGCTCATTGCATGATTTCCGACCATGCTGAGTGCACCTTCGTACTCCTCCGTTACTCTTTGGGAGGAGACCGCCCCAGTCAAACTACCCACCATACACTGTCCTCGATCCGGATAACGGACCAGAGTTAGAACCTCAAACATACCAGGGTGGTATTTCAAGGACGGCTCCACAAC
>NZ_CP174340.1:4360000-5162500 GCF_052468295.1 Microbulbifer maximicatervae (SeqCode) | reverse complement strand
ACTTATAAACGTCCGCATCAGCAGTATTTAGCCAGAACTGGTAAAAGGCATAAGGGCTTGTACGTTTCGGGTCCAGCCAAATAGTGCCGCTCTCAGTTTTACCAAACTTGGTGCCATCCGCCTTGGTCACCAGAGGCAATGTCAGACCGAATACCTTACCGCGATGCTGGCGGCGGGTCAGGTCGACACCACCGGTAATATTGCCCCACTGGTCGGAACCACCAATCTGCAAGGTGCAATCGTGCAGCTTATACAGCTCGGAAAAGTCCATCGATTGGAGCAACATGTAGGAAAACTCAGTAAAGGAAATACCTTCACCTTCACGCTGGATACGCTGCTTAACGGACTCTTTGTTAACCATATTGTTAACAGAGAAATGCTTGCCGACATCGCGCAGGAAATCGAGCACATTGAGGTCGCGAGTCCAGTCAAGGTTATTGGCGACAATGGCACTATTTTCCCCACAATCGAAATTGATAAATTGGGAAACCTGGCTTTTCAGCTTGTCTACCCAACCCGCAACAATATCGGGGGTATTCAAACTGCGCTCCTGAGCCTTAAAAGAAGGGTCACCAATCAGCCCCGTGGCACCGCCAACCAGTGCAATTGGTTTATGCCCTGCCGCCTGAAACCTCTTCAAGGTCAGCAACGGTACTAGACTGCCTATATGAAGGGAGTCTGCAGTGGGATCAAAACCGCAATACAGGGTTCGACTCTCCGACAAATGCTGCGTCAGTTCGCCGTCACCAGTCGCTTGATTAATTAATCCGCGACGGTCCAAGTCTTCAAGCAGTGTCATGTCGACCCCAGCCATGCTTTCCCCTCATATATAGGCTTGAAATTAGCGCCACCAAGCGGCGGCAAAATGCGCTGCAACATTACCGAAGTTTGCGGCAAATACAAGCTGCAGCAGCCCAGTACCCGCACTAAAAACAAAATTCATGAGGAACCAAACCGTGCAAAGACGTGTCAATTATCTCGTGAACCAAGGCGGCTTTTTTGCTATAAAGCCCCTCCAATGCCTGTTTTTTAGACACTCAGTTTTTCAAGCGCAAATAACAACGACCGCCAGTACCATCCGCTAACGCCATGCAAAACCATCGTAAATCGAGTACAGGCCTCCGTATTGGCGGCTTACCCAAGCATTTTCCCCGCGTTCATGCGCTGACCGCTGGCATCGCAGCCTTTGTCCTTATGCTGGCCGTTCTGATTCCTTCACCGGAGATTTCCTCCAAACGTACATCGCTACCCGTCAAACTTTCAGAGGTCACAAGCGGCGACAGCACTGAAGCCAAACCTGCACTCACTTATACGCCGGCGGAGACCCCACTGCTTAACGTCAGTGTTGAGGCAGTCAAGTCGTTGAGTCTTGAAGTACGTAACGGGGATACTCTGTCAGACCTATTTCAACGTGCAAAAATCAGCGCCAAAGAGATGTACCAGCTTCTGGGTAGCGGCAAAGAGGCAAAACAGCTGGCACGTCTAACTCCGGGTGAAGAGCTGACCTTTCAAACAAATAATGATGGCCAGCTGCAGTCCCTTAAATTGCAGCGGGACCGACTCAATCAAATTGAGTTTACCCGCACAAATGCAGATAAGTTTGAACACGCACTGATAACTCGTGAGCCCGACAGCCACCCGGCTTACCGACAGGCCCAGATCGATAGCTCCCTATTCCTGGCCGGTAGCGATGCTGGGCTGAGTGACAGCCTGATAATGGAGATGGCGGATGTATTCAGCTCCGATATCGACTTTGCCCTAGATATTCGCAAGGGCGACAACTTTAGTGTGATGTTCGAAGAGTTGTTCCTGGATGGGGAGAAAATTGGCAACGGTCCTATCTTGGCGGTCAGTTTTACCAACCAGGGAAGAACTTTTAGCGCTGTACGCTATGTGGATAACAGTGGTGATGCCAATTACTACACGCCTGAAGGCAAAAGTATGCGCAAGGCATTTATCCGCACACCGCTGGACATAGTCCGCATCAGCTCTCACTTCAACCCGAGCCGCCTGCACCCTGTATTCAAGTCACGCCGACCTCATAATGGCACCGACTATGCCGCTCCAAGAGGCACCCCCGTTTACTCTACTGGCGATGGTCGGGTTATCGCGTCCGGCTATAGCAAACCCAACGGCAACTACGTATTTATCCAGCACGGCGAACGGTATGTAACCCGCTATCTCCACCTGACCAAGCGCAAAGTCAAAAAGGGCCAGCGCGTTAAGCAGCGCCAGGTTATTGGCACTGTGGGGTCTACCGGTTATGCCACTGGCCCGCACTTGCACTACGAATTCCTGGTGGATGGCAGACACCGCAACCCCGCCACCATTGTGCGCAAATTGCCCAAGGCAAAGTCGGTACCGACTTCTGAGATGATCCGTTTTAAAAACCAGACCCAGCCACTTCTGGCGAAACTAGAAAACTTCCAGGGGCCGGCTCTGGCTCAACTGGATGAAGAAAGCCCCTAACAAGCGCCAACGAATATGCCCGATCTGTTTATCGGCCTGATGTCCGGCACCAGCGTTGACTCCATTGACGCGGTGCTGGTCGATTTTGGCGATGAAGAAAAAATTAACACCCGCATCCTGGCTGCGCTAGCCCACCCGATTCACAGCGGCCTCCGCGAAGCTATTCTCAGCCTCTGCGCCCCTGGCCCTTCAGAGTTGGATCGCGCCGGACAGTTAGACCGGCAACTGGGACAGGTTTTTGCCGAGGCCACCAATACCCTGCTAGCCCGAGCCGGTGTTGAGGGTCAGTCTGTTACCGCCATTGGCAGTCACGGCCAAACCGTACGCCACCGCCCCCCAGGCACAGTGACTTCTCCTTTTACTTTGCAACTCGGTGACCCCAACACCATCTCAGCACTGACGGGCATCTGCACCGTTGCGGATTTCCGTCGCCGGGATATCGCTCTCGGTGGTCAAGGAGCGCCTTTAATGCCGGCGTTTCACCAGGCCGCCTTCAAAACTGATGGAAGCCGTGCTGTGGTCAATATTGGGGGGATGGCCAATATCACTGAGCTGACGGCAGATGACCAGGTTTACGGCTATGACACAGGTCCAGGTAATGCATTGCTCGACTACTGGGTGAACCTACACAAAAACCAGCCCTACGATAGAAATGGAGACTGGGCCGCGAGCGGTCGTGCCAATGCTGAACTTCTCAACCGCCTGCTTTCAGATCCCTATTTCTCCGCCGAGCCACCCAAGAGTACTGGCCGTGAAACTTTTAACCCCAGCTGGCTCGAACAGGCCTGCGCCGGTTTGGAAGTGGCGCCGGTAGATGTGCAGGCGACCCTGTCTGAAGTGACCGCAGCCAGTATCGCCGATGCCGTGCATAATTTTGCCGAAGGCGGCGAGTTGCTCACTTGCGGGGGCGGGGCAAAAAATAAGGACTTGGTTACACGATTACAGCGCCGCTTGCCCACCTGGTCTATTACTGACACGGGCAGTTACGGTATTGACGCAGACTGGCTCGAAGCCGTTGGATTTGCTTGGCTGGCCCGCCAGACATTGAGAGGGCTGCCCGGTAATTGCCCGGGAGTGACTGGCGCGCAGAAAGAGGCGGTGCTAGGGGCTATTTACCCGCCCTGATCAATAGGGCGGGTTAGGATTTCTCAAATAGAGAAAGAGGAACCGCAGCCACAGGTAGCGGACGCATTGGGATTTTGTACTACGAAGCGTGACCCCGAAAGGCCTTCTTCGTAATCAACATTGGCGCCAACCAGGTAGGGGTAGCTCATCGCATCCACCAAGACCTGAATGCCATCCTTTTCTATGATGGCATCATCTTCGGCAACCAATTCATCAAAGGTAAAACCGTATTGGAAACCGGAACAGCCGCCTCCGGTCACGAAAACCCTGAGTTTCAACTCCGGGTTGCCCTCCTCTTCCAACAGGCTTTTTACCTTGGCCACAGCCTTGTCTGTGACCACGAGTGGCGCGGGAGAAAAGGATACAGCTTCTGACATAAGTCTCTCTCAACTCATCGGGACATTCACCGCTCGTATAAAAGTTATAACGAGTGCAGCCCCGGGGGCGTCATCTTGCTTAAACCCAGCAATTCAGTCAAGTATTAACCGGCAGGTGGGCCGGTACAACAAAGTACCAGCGCCAGCCAATACTACCCGGACTTAAGAGGGTTCAATGACAGTTTCATCTTCGGAATAGCCGAGCATATGGGGCTCACCCGCGCTACTCAGGTCGGCACTGGATACCAGGGCACCGTTTACCTGGGCACCTTTCAGCATCTCGATCAGCTTATAGTGTACATTGCCTTCTACCATGGCCTTGGAAGCCAGTTCCAGGTGGCGCGCAGCAAACACATCCCCTTTCACATTGCCATTGATCACTACCTGAGGCACACGAATTTCACCCTCAATGATGCCGCCATCCACAATTTGCAGGCGCGCATCACTATCACTGTGAGCGGTAACATTGCCACGCACCTTACCTTCGATGACCAGGTTGCCACGGAAGTGGATATCACCGCTGATCTCAGTCTGACGAGCGATCAAAGTCGTGTGGTTACTACCGGTATTGGCCATAGTTATCTGTTTCTCTTTTTTTCTTAACATAATCCCCAAAACCTCGTGCCTTTGGCACCTATGCTAACTTTCCTGTACTAACCAACCGTAGCGCTGCTCAATATTAAAGCCCTTGCGCCCAGAAGATTTAAGTGACAACTCCACACCTTCGGGCACAAATCCCTCCGGCAAGCGCAGCTCTCCCTCGATATTCTGAAAATATTTAAAACGCAGCTGAATCGACTCACTATCCACCTGCTCCGACAGTTCCTTCAGAGGGTAACTCTTCGGTTCCCCATCCTGACGGCCCACTACGGTAAATGTGGCCGTGCCTTTTACAACATCCCGACGCGCTGCGGACTGTTTGATCTGTAACTTGTACTGGTAACTTTTTGGATCGCCGGTCTGCGAGAGGATAAAGCGTCCAATGGACACCCCCTCACCCCCATCTTCAGGGGCCATGACGCCGCGATAGAAAGAAATTTCCTGCTTTAGCTCTGCGATCTGGCTCTCTTTTTGCACCAGTTCCGCACGTACCGACTCACTCGCCTGCTCACCGATAGTCAGCGACTGCTCTGCAGTGGCAACCCTCATTCGCAGGGATTCATTCTCACTCTGGAGCGCGGTGACACTATCGAGTACTTGAGTATGCTCCAGTGTCTTGCGATCGAGGCTCTGGCGCAGCTGATACTGTCCGGCAAAATAGGACCCGGCCGAGGTCACTAATACCAAAAAAACGACCCCCACTACGGCAATGACACCAGAGAAGGGTTTATGAGGCACCACTTTCATGCGGTACTGCTTGCTGCCTTTAACTTTGAGCACCATGAAATCTGCTAAGTCTTATCCGGGATTTATCGATTGTCGGGAAACACCCGATTCTAAGGCAGCAGTGCCGGGCTATCCAGGCCCAACGTCTCAGTTAAGCCAAACATAATATTCATATTCTGGATTGCCTGGGCGGACGCGCCTTTGGCCAGGTTATCAATGGCCGATAATACCAGTACCGTATCCCGCTCCTGGGGTTGCAATACCGAGATGCGGCACATATTGGTCCCTCTTACCGTACGAGTCTGAGGGTGGCTGCCCGCCGGCATCACATCTACAAAAGGCTCATTTTTATAGCGGTTTTCAAAGATCTGTTGAAGCTCATCCGCATCAACTTTCCCCGCTGACCGGGCAAATAAAGTAGCGTGGATACCGCGAATCATGGGAAGTAAATGCGGTACAAAAGTCACCTGCGCGGGAGAGGATTCAGTGGCCTGCACTCGACGAAGCCCCTGTTCAATCTCGGGTAAATGACGGTGCCCGGCGGCAGAATATGCGCGGAAGTTGTCGCTATTCTCAGCCATAATCAAGTCGGTCTTACCCTGTCGCCCCGCACCACTGATACCACTGGCCGCACTGGCGATCAGCTCACCAGGTTCTACCAGGCCCTTTTCCAAAAGCGGTATCCATCCCAATTGAATCGCGGTGGGATAACAGCCCGGGCAGGCTATCAACTGCGCATTGGCAATCTGTTCCCGATTAACTTCTGGCAAACCATAAACAGCACTTTGAGCTAATTCCGGAGCGGCGTGGGCCTGACCGTACCACTGCTCCCAGGTAGGTATATCTTTCAAACGGAAATCGGCGGACAAATCGATCACTCGAACTCCGCGCTCAATAAGTGCCGGTACCTGGGCCTGGGCAACGCCATGAGGTGTAGCGAAGAATACAACGTCACAATCCGCCAGCTGTTCGAGATCGGGGCTACAGAAAGACAGCTGCGAGTGCCCTCTCAGGCTAGGGAAAAGCTCGGCAACCGGGGTACCATTCAACGAACGGGAGGTGATTGCGGTAACTTCCGCTTGTGGATGTGTTGAGAGAAGCCGAAGTAATTCCACCCCTGTATAGCCGGTGCCCCCGACAATCGCTACTTTTATCACCTTGCTAAAATCTCCGGTATATCCGCCAACTGAGACGATAATCGTAAAACCAGACAGGCACTCTACCACAAGCCCCAGCATTTTAAGGATGTGCGGTGTCACAGCCCCCAAGGAACTCGCTAAAAAAGTCATTTTCGCGTTATTTAGTTAGGCCTGGCAGCCTCGAAAATATACGCTTACAGCTTTCCTCCAAAGACGCGCTGGCGCCTTTGCTGGGGATGGCCCTGATCACCGGCATCCTGGCTGGAGGGGTAACTGTACTTTTTCGGCTGGCGATGGAGTGGCCGACCACGCTGTTTTTATCAATCCCACAAAATTACGAATCCCTTCCCCCTTTCTGGCGCTTCGCATTGCCAGTCATCGGCTCTCTGGTAGTGGGATGTATCTATTTATTTCTAAATCCCAGACGCCGCCAGGTGGGAGTGGTCCATGTCCTGGACCGGCTCTACAATCACCAGGGGCAAATGCCAATGCAAAATGCCCTGCTACAGTTTTTTGCCGGCGCAATAATTTTAATTAGCGGCCACTCGGTGGGGCGGGAAGGCCCAGCTGTACACTTGGGAGCCGCCAGTGGCAGCTGGTTAGCTAGGGCGCTGAAGCTCCCCAATAATTCCGGTCGCAACCTACTGGGGTGTGGTGTAGCCGCAGCAATTGCGGCCTCCTTTAATACCCCGCTGGCGGGCGTGGTATTCGCGATGGAAGTCGTGATGCTGGAATATACTGTGGCAGGTTTTTTACCGATAATTCTCGCGGCTGTTGCCGGTAGCGCCATCACCCAGCTGACTTTCGGTAGCCAACCGGACTTTAATGTACCCGCGATTCAACTCAATTCCCTTGCCGAGCTGCCACTACTTTTTGTGTGCGCACTGGTTATTGGGGTTCTCGCCGGATTATTTATCCGCTCCCAGCGTATTTTAATTCCCCAGCAGCGTTACTCCCCACTTCTTCGATTTCTCTTGGTTGGCCTTGTTACTGGCACCTTGGGTATCTGGGTACCGGAAATCCTGGGCGGTGGATATGACACTTTGCAGATGGCAATGCTGGGAGAGTTGGGGGTAGCGACACTCATTGCTATTGTCGCCGCGAAATTAGTTGCAACCGCTTTGGGGGCAGGGCTCGGAATTCCCGGTGGGGTAATAGGCCCCAGCCTGATTATCGGTGCCTGTATCGGTGGTATTGCCGGTGGCCTGGCTAACTTGTGGCTGGGTGAGCACACCGCGAGCCCTGGCTTTTATGCCATGGTGGGTATGGCGGCAATGATGGCTGCGATGCTCAATGCGCCTCTAGCTGCGCTACTCGCTATCTTGGAACTTACCTATAACCCACATATTTTATTCCCTGGAATGATGATGATCGTGGTGGCCACACTAGTAAGCCGCCAACTCTTTTCCACTATCGGTCTCTATCACGAAACGCTGCGAGCCCTGAATAAAGCGGGAATGCCAAGTTGGCGACAGCAAATGCTGAGCAGTGTCGGAGTTGCCAGCGAAATGAATCAGAGCTTTGTTGTGACCCCTAGGGAAATTACCCGCGCTGCAGCAACAGAATTAATTAATCAACATCCCGAGTGGATTCTTATCGATTTACCCAAGGAGCCGGCACCGCAACTACTGCGTGCAGCAGACTTGGCAACTTTTCTTCGCGGTGGTGCGAAAGAGGCAGCCGAGAGCGAAAAACAGGCTTCCTCCGCATCAGATAAATTACTAGACCCGGGAGAAATGATCGATTTATTGAGACTACCCGGAGAACGCAAACAGCTGGCGTCCCTAAGCTGGCGAGCGACAATGCTGGAGGCCTCGCAAAAGCTGGAGAGAAGTGGCGCGGATGGCCTATATGTCTGCCGTCATAAAAGCGGTTCGCTGGACAATCGCACGGCGGGCATTATTCTGCCGCTACAAATTAACAACTTTTACCGGAAGTAATTTTTCTTCCCGTTTCTTTTAAGGGGACTTTCAATGCTGTGGATCAAGGCTTTTCACATTATTGCGATGGTGTGCTGGTTTGCCGCACTTTTTTATCTGCCACGACTGTTTGTCTACCATGTCGATGCCACTGATGCCGTTAGCCGCGACCGTTTCTGTATTATGGAACGCCGTCTTTATCGCGGTATTGCCATTCCTTCCATGCTGGCTACCGTTGCCCTGGGCATCTGGCTCTACAGCTTGAACCCGGCCTACTACACCTCCGCCGGCTGGATGCACGCAAAACTGACTTTTGTTGTTCTCCTCCTAGGCTATCACCATATCTGTGGCGCCTATGTTCGCAAGTTTGCCCGGGGAACCGTTACCCGCAGCCGCCGCTACTTCCTAATATTTAATGAGTTCCCAGCAGTTGCACTTGTCGCCATCGTCATTTTGGTTGTCGTAAAGCCATTTTAATTTGGCGCGTATTCATTCCTTGTCAAAGGCGCTCAGCAACTAGAATTAGGCGCACAGCTAATGGCCGTCATGTAGAGCACTTATGGATACACCTCAGCCCGTTATTCTGACCGTTACTCACCACGACCCCAGCGGCAGCGCCGGAATTGCCGCAGATACTGAGACAGCGGTCAGTCTCGGCTGCCATGCGGCCTCGGCAGTTACCGCCATCAGCGTGTGTAATACCGGTGAATTGCTGGGTGTCGCCCCAGTCGACGACAGCCTGCTAATTGAACAAACCCGGGCCGTTTTGGAAGACATGCCGATCGCCGCGATCAAGGTCGGCTACCTGGGCTCCGTGGAGAATGTGCGCGCGCTTCACAGCGTACTCCACGACTACCCGGATATTCCCGTCGTTATCGACCCCGATGCCACACTGGCCGACAAAGAGAGCGTGCTCGCCCCACCTTTGTGGGAGGCTATGGTGTCGCTGTTGTTGCCCAAGGCGACCATGGTGTGCCCCAACCGCAGGGAAGCTCGCGCCATGGCAGTTGAAGCCGATGTCCTCGACGCCATGGCCCAGGAAATCCTCGAATCCGGATGTCGCTACCTGTTGCTAACTGGCGTGCCCCACGAGCAACAACTACAGAATCGGCTCTACGATGAGCGCGGCCTGATGCGGGAGTTCAAGTGGGAGCGCTTGCAGCCAGCGGCCTATGGCGTCTGCGGCACCCTCGCTACTGCCATTGCCTGCCATATCGCCCACGGGCTGACCATTATCGAAGCGGTTACCCGCAGTCAGCAGTACGCCTGGAGTGCGATCAAAGACAGCCGGCGCCTGGGCATGGGAAGACCGATCCCCAACCGGCTGTTCTGGTGCGAACGCTAAACCTGGAGCTGCTGACACAAATTTCGCCCCTGCCCCGATCAGCCTCACCGTTCCCGTGGCGGTGAGATCTTCTGTCTACACAGTCTGTGACCGGTCGTCGCCAATCTACACATTGTCCTCAGGCGCCACCCCCGCGATAATGCTCCCCAGGCCCTTTATGCAGAACCTGAATTAAGTTTATGAGTAAATCCGAGCAGCTTTTCGCAGAAGCACAGCAGTATATTCCCGGCGGCGTTAACTCTCCGGTACGGGCTTTTCGCGCAGTCGGCGGTACCCCGGTGTTTATCCGCCGTGCCGAGGGCGCCTACCTCTACGATGCAGACGAGAAACGCTACATCGACTACGTACAGTCCTGGGGCCCCATGGTGCTGGGCCACGCACACCCGGAAGTCATTGAAGCCGTGGTGGAACAGGCCCAATCGGGACTGAGCTTCGGTGCACCAACCGAACTGGAAACCGAACTGGCCGAAGAACTCTGCCGCCTGTGGCCGAACATGGACCTGGTGCGCTTCGTCAATTCCGGTACCGAAGCCACCATGAGCGCGATTCGCCTGGCCCGTGGATTTACCGGGCGCGACAAGATTGTGAAGTTCGAGGGCTGCTACCACGGCCACTCCGACTCCCTGCTGGTTAAGGCCGGCTCCGGGGCCCTGACCATGGGTGTACCCTCTTCTCCCGGCGTTCCCGTCGCCCTGGCAGATCACACCATCACCTTGAGCTACAACGATGCTGATAGTGTGCGCAGCTGCTTCGAAGAGCTGGGCGATCAAATCGCCTGTATCATCGTCGAGCCTGTTGCCGGCAATATGAACTGCATTCCGCCGGTACCCGGCTTCCTGGAAACCCTGCGCGAAGTTTGCGACCAACACGGTGCCCTATTGGTTCTCGATGAGGTGATGACCGGCTTCCGGGTGAGCTTGACCGGGGCCCAGGGCTTCTACGGTATCGAAGCGGATATCACCACCCTCGGCAAAGTCATCGGCGGCGGTATGCCCGTTGGCGCCTTTGGCGGTAAACGCGAGATCATGGAACAAATCGCACCCTTGGGTCCGGTTTACCAGGCGGGCACCCTGTCCGGTAACCCTGTAGCTATGGTCGCGGGCTTGGAAACCCTGCGTTTGGTGGAAGAACCCGCCTTCTACGAGCCTTTAATTGCCAAAACTGACCGTTTGGTGGAGGGCATCCTGGCGGCTGGTAAAGCCGCAGGTATCCCAATCACCGCCAATAAGGCCGGCACCATGTTCGGATTCTTCTTCACCGAAGAACCTAAAGTAACTAACTATCAACAGGTAATGGCCTGCGATAACGAGCGCTTTAACCGTTTCTTCCACGGCATGCTGGAAGAAGGTGTCTACCTGGCACCGGCCTCCTATGAGGCAGGGTTTATGTCCGCAGCTCATACCGATGAGGATATTGAGGCCACAATCACTGCCGCTGAACGCGTCTTCGCCCGCCTCGGCTAATTGCCCGCCTCTCTCCAGCACCCGCAGCCTGCGGGTGCTGCTTCTATACACGTTTTACTTTACCCCCTCCAATAAAGCCCCAGTCGCTTCACCGCAAAGTTATTGCGCTGAAAAAAGCTAACAGCTAAAAATGTATACAAAATATAAAAGGTATACATTTTGAAAAGCTCAACGTTTTCAGATACCAGCTTGTCCGCCATCAGCGCAGGCTTTGTCGCCGTGCTGGTGGGAGTAGCCAGTTCCGCCGCCATAGTCTTTGAAGCCGCGCGTGCAGCTGGCGCAAGTGAAGCAATGATCACCTCCTGGATTGGCGCCCTGGGCCTGGGAATGGGCATTACCTGTATTGCCTTCTCTTGGTATTACCGCGCCCCGGTAATCACTGCCTGGTCGACTCCAGGTGCTGCACTTTTGGCCACCAGTTTAAGTGGCATCCCCATTGCAGAGGCGATTGGTGCTTTTGCGTTTAGCGCCCTGTTAACTCTTCTCGTGGGCTTGTCCGGAGCCTTTGAGCGGGTAGCGCGAATGGTGCCGGCACCGATTGCCAGCGCTATGCTCGCAGGCATACTGCTGCAATTTGGTCTCTCAGTATTTACTTCTCTGCAGGCACAACCGCTATTGGTCGGCATCATGTTACTGACCTATCTAGTCGGGCGCCGTTGGGCGCCTCGCTATGCCATTATTTTGGTACTAGCGGCTGGAGTGGTGACTTGCTGGAAGTTGCAACTCATTGCATCGGCCCAGATCGGCTGGCAAGCGGCACACCCTGTTTGGGTAACGCCAGAATTCCGCCTCTCCACTTTAATTGGCATTGGCCTTCCTCTTTTTATCGTCACTATGACCTCTCAGAACCTGCCCGGAGCGGCAACCCTGGCCGCCAGTGGCTACAGTAGAGTGCCTATATCTCCTGTTATTAGTGGCACCGGCCTCACCTCTTTATTGCTGACACCGTTTGGTGGCTTTGCATTTAATCTGGCGGCTATTACCGCTGCTATTTGCACCGGCCCGGAAGCCCATCCCAACCCCGACAAACGCTATACCGCCGGCATTGCCGCCGGTATTTTTTATCTGCTGGTGGGCCTCTGCGGCGCTAGCGTTGTGGCATTATTCAGTGCCTTTCCCCAGGCACTGATTGCTGGCCTCGCCGGCTTGGCACTGATTGGCGTCATTGGTAGCAGCCTGGCTGGAGCAACAGCCGAGGCCGACAGTCGCGAAGCCGGAATTATCACTTTTCTGATCAGTGCTTCCGGTATCAGCCTCTTTGGCATTAGCTCTGCCTTTTGGGGGCTGCTGGGAGGGCTGGTGTGTTACTGGTTTTTCAAGCGCAGGAATTAATAAACATCGATGGGCCTCTACGAAAAAATTAAGTCGGACTTGCAGCATGGGCGCTTCGCCGCCGGCCAGGTGCTAAAGCAAGCCGAACTGGCAAAGCTTTACGCCGTAAGCCGTATTCCGGTTAGGGACGCTCTACAAAGATTGAAAAATGAGGGCTGGTTAACCGGACACGGAAAACGCGGCGTCGCAGTGCCGCAGTTTGACCCTATTGAAGTGGAAGACCTCTACCTGATGCGCATGCGCTTGGAACCGCTACTGCAATCCCTGGCACTGGAAAGCCTTAATGGAGAGATTCTGGGGCGGGCCAGAGATATTCTGGAATCCATGCAAGCCAAACCTGAACTCTCCGCCGAACAGATCGGAAAAATGAATTGGGAGTTCCATGCCTGTATTTACCGGGCAGCTGCAAGACCCACGCTATTTAGTACCGTCGAGCAACTGCACCGGCAATGTGAGCGCTATATCGGTTACCAATCCCACGGTCTGAATTACCAGGACACCAGTCAGGACGAGCACTTTGCAATACTCAATGCACTCCAAGAGGGAAACGGGGACCAAGCCGCCGCACTGCTGGCAAAACATATAGAAGCCGCCGGCAAACTATTGGTAAGGCACTTACATCAGCCCCATTTTTAAACCGCTTTCCCTCAGCAATCGAAAATCACCCACTGCGGCAATTTGATATGATGGCTGCCAATTGCGGCTGCGGGGTTTCTGCGGCCCTATGGATAGCCGGAGTAATTTCCCGATGAGCCAAAGTTTCGGCCGTGGTGCCTACCCCAACACTCGCCTGCGTCGCCTGCGTGCAAAGGATTTTTCCCGTCGACTGGTGCGGGAAACCCAGTTGAGCAGTGACGACTTGATCCTGCCACTGTTTGTTATTGAGGGGCGTAACGAAACCCAAAAAGTAGCCTCAATGCCGGGTGTTGAACGCCTGAGCGTGGACTTGTTGGCCAAGAAAGCGAAGACAGTTCGAGAGTTGGGAATCCCCGCCATAGCCCTGTTTCCAGTAGTCGACCCGTCGGCAAAGTCCGATTGCGCCAGTGCCGCCCACGACGCCGATGGCTTGGCACAAAGGGCTGTTCGCGAGCTGAAAAATGCGGTACCGGAATTGGGAGTTATCACCGATGTAGCCCTGGACCCCTTTACCAGCCACGGCCAGGACGGGCTGATGGACCACAGCGGTTATATCGTCAACGACGAAACCGTTGAGGTATTGGTACAGCAGGCCCTGTCACACGCTGCAGCCGGTGCCGATATGGTGGCCCCCTCGGATATGATGGATGGCCGTATCGGAGCCATTCGCGATGCTCTCGAAGGCGCGGGCCACAGCAATACCCTGATTATGTCCTACGCCGCTAAATATGCCTCCGCTTACTACGGCCCTTTCCGCGATGCAGTGGGCTCTGCCGGGAACTTGAAAGGTGGCAATAAAGCGAGCTACCAAATGGACCCCGCCAATACCGATGAGGCATTGCACGAGTGCGCCCTGGATCTGGAAGAGGGCGCGGATATGGTGATGGTGAAACCCGGTATGCCCTACCTGGATATAGTGCGTCGGGTAAAAGAAGAATTGCGGGTTCCCACTTTCGCCTATCAGGTAAGTGGGGAGTATGCGATGCACTGCGCCGCCTTTGAAAATGGCTGGCTGAAGCGAGAGGCGGTTATTCTGGAGTCCTTACTGGCCTTTAAGCGCGCCGGTGCCGACGGCATCCTCACCTATTTCGCCGAAGAAGCCGCACAGTTGCTGCAAGACTGATAGCCGGCGATAAAGCGCGCGATTCAATCGCGCGCTACCTTCCCTAGGGCCACTGATCTTCCAGGTCAGGCCCCACCGGCTGGGCTTCCTCTACCGGTACGCTGTGAGCCCTCCCGCCAAAAGTATTATCTCTTGGCAGCTCCAGGGGCTCCTCTTCATAATCGGAGCCATACTCGGGATCTACACCAAACTCTTCCGCATCGTCACCTCGAAGTTGCTCCTGCAATTGTTGGCGGCGCTGATCGCGCATCTGCTGCTCACTGGTATCCACCCCCCAACCGGGACTCATCTCCTCTCTGGGAGCCGCTTCGTCGCGACCATTGCCAAATAGATTGCGGAACCAGCGCCAGCGATTCTGCCCCCGACATTCCGGCGCCGGTTGCAGCTGGCTTTCGTAGGAGAAAGGAATCTCATAACCACCGCGACAGTAATCCGGGTCCATAAACTGCCCCCGGGAGTTCACTGACTTAAGCTCCACTCCTCGGGGCATCTCTGCAGGTCCGTGTTGATGGGGCAGCTTGCGCATAATCTCTGTCCAGATCGGCAGTGCGCCGGTGGAGCCAGTTAAGCGTGTGCGCTCATTGTCGTCGCGCCCGAGCCAGACTACGGCGGTTACTTCCGGGGAGAAGCCCGCAAACCAACTATCGCGGTTATTGTTGGTGGTTCCGGTTTTCCCGGCAAAGGCGATGCTACTTGGCAAGCGCTTGGCGGAGCGGCGTCCGGTACCCTCACGCATGGCCTGCTCCAGCCCCCAGCGCAACAGGTAAGCTGGAACGGGGTCGACACCGCGATTAGCCTTGCGGCGGAAGTGTTGTACGCGGCCGCCCTGGGCATCGGAAACCGCCAGCAGTGTGCGCGGCTGTACTGTCTCACCATTGTTCGCAATGGTCTGGTACATACCGGCAACTTCGAACGGGGTCATCTCCACAGCACCAAGCAACATCGCCGGCACTCGGGGGAGCCTGGATTCAACACCCAGGCGGCGAATCGTCTGGCGCACATTCTGCAGGCCGAGATCCAATCCCAAATGGGCCGTCGCCAGGTTATAGGACTTGGCCAGAGCGATATAAAGCGGTATCTGTCCATGAGCACGCTTATCGAAGTTCTGCGGCATCCATACATCGCCATCCGCCTCTTCAATTCTCACCGGGGCATCATCGATCAGGGTGGCCAGGTTGTACTCTTCCGGTCGCTCTAGGGCAGTGAGAAACACAGCCGGCTTAATCAGGGAGCCCACCTGGCGGCGGGCTTCCAGCGCCCGGTTGAAGCCTGGGTAGTCCGGGTTCCGATCTCCCACCATGGCCAGCACATTGCCGTTGCGATTATCCAACAATACTGTCGCGGCCTGGAGTGAATTGGCTTTGATCCCTCGGTCTTTCTCCAGCTGGCTAACGCCCTGACTGATGGACTCCTCCGCCAACTTCTGCACCGAAGGGGCCAAGGTGGTGTAAACCCGTAAACCCGAAGTGCGCAATTCCTCATAGGAGTAGTAGGGACGCAATTCAATCAACAGCCGCTCAGTAAAGGCCGGGTAAGGATTCTGTGCACCGACACCACCCTTGACCACCCCCAGAGGCTTGGCGGAATACTTCTGGAACTCCTCCTGGGTAATCAGCCCCTGCTCCAGCATCAATTCCAGCACGGTATTGCGCCTTTGCAGTGCTCTCTCAGGGTTGCGCCAAGGATTGTAGTAAGACGCACCTTTCGCCAGCCCCACCAACAGCGCTACCTGATGGGGTTCCAAGGTGTCCAGGGGCTGCTGGAAATAGAATTCAGAGGCCAACCCAAAGCCATAAATACCTCTGGCACCCTGCTGACCCAACCATACTTCGTTGATGTATTCCTGCAGGATATAGCGCTTGTCGTAGTGCACCTCCATCAGGATGGCCATCAGGGCCTCGTTGAATTTACGCCTCAGGCTGGGCTTATGGTCAAAAAAGATATTTTTGACCAACTGCTGAGTAATTGTGGAGCCACCCTGTACCAATCGTCCGGCTTTTGCGTTGGCCACCATGGCCCGGGCAATACCGCGAGGGGAAACACCAAAGTGATTGAGGAAGTCCTGGTCCTCAACAGCAATCAGGGTATTGGCTACCAAGGGAGGAATATCATCGAAACGCACTGGATTGCGGTCATCGCCTCCCCCTAGTAGAGAACCGATATTAGCTGCGTCCAGGCGGAATTCTGCCAAGCTTCGGCCATTGTCATCACGCAGGCCGCTAATTTGATCATTGCGCAGACGGAAGGAGACCACTGCAGCAGGCTGGCGGCCATTGGCATGGATAAAGTCCCGGCGCCAGACCTTGTAATTCATTCCGTCCTGAACCCAGGAGCCGGGCTCACTCAGAGTGCCCTGCTTGCGGTAATTCAAGGCAGTAAATTCGGACTCCAACTCATCCGGATGCATTGCCATACCCTCGCGCAGCACCAGCGGGCGAGCGTAGACTCGGGCGGGGAGTTGGTATTGACGGCTATCCAGTCGCTCGCGCAGTTGCACATCCAGGTAAGCCATATACGCTGCCAGCGCCAGGGAGCCCACCAGGGCTAAAAGCACTAGCAGCTTGAGCCAGCGATATCGTCGTTTGGGCTTTGACGCTCTGACGCGCCGGCGTTTCGTTGATGCCATATGAGGATTCAGTCCCGCTGCCAACTCAGTACATCAAGCGACTCATGAGACCTAACCAGCCCCAATCGAAGAGTCGAAGGCAGGGTACCAGCAGGTGGCAGCTCCGCTGGTATCTTGCTGCCAGTGCCTTCAGCACTGGCGGGCCCACTCAATTAGCGGGCTAAAATCCAGGCTTGGCAGTATCTATTACCTGGCCGTTTACGTGAAGGTGCTATTTACATCTGTGCGAGGATTGACCGCAGCAACCGCCTATAAGTTCACCAAGATGTAACAAGCGCCTATGTAAGGGTTTGCTGTCGCCAGCCCTCCCCAATGCCTTGCACTTGGCAAAATCACGTCCATAATGCGGCGGAAATGTAGACAATAAGCCCGAATAGGAATGATATGCAGCAATACGATCTCTACGGCATAGGTGCCGCCCTACTCGATACAGAAATCGAAGTGTCGGACCAGGATTTGAGCAGCCTTGGCGTGGAAAAGGGAATCATGACCCTGGTAGATGACGCCCGTCAGCAACAGCTGGTAGACGACCTTCAAAACCATATGGTCACTGCCAAATTGGCCTGCGGCGGCTCCGGTGCCAATACGGTCATTGCTGCCAGCTATTTCGGTCTCCGCACCTTCTATTCGTGCAAAGTTGCCGCTGACGAGAATGGTGATTTCTACAGAAACAACCTTAACAGCGCCGGGGTCGACTACCCCGAAACACTGAAGCAAGCTGATGAGGGCACTACCGGCAAATGCCTGGTGCTTATCACCCCGGATGCCGAACGCAGTATGAACACCTATCTGGGAATGAGTGAACAGCTCTCAGTCGCTGAGCTGGATAGCGATGCACTGTCCGCCTCCAAGTGGGCCTATATCGAAGGCTACCTAGTTTCCTCTGAAACGGGCCGTGCCGCAGCGATCAAGCTTCGCGAAGAAGCCGAAGCCCACGGAGTTAAAACCGCTCTCAGCCTGTCTGACCCGGCTATGGTTCAGTTCTTCGGCGAAGGGCTGCGGGAAATGATTGGCGGCGGTGTGGATATGCTGTTCTGCAACCGGGATGAGGCTCTGGGCTTTACCGGTACCGACTCTGTGGAGGGCGCCGTTGAAGCGCTGCGCGATTACTGCCGCAGTTTCGCGATTACCCTGGGCGCCGATGGCGCATTGCTATGGGACGGCAACGACGTTCACCGCATAGAGAGCCCCGAAGTCCGCGCCATCGATACCAACGGCGCAGGCGATATGTTTGCCGGTGCTTTCCTCTACGGTATCAACCGCGAAATGAGTTTTACCGAAGCCGGCGAACTCGCTTGCCGCGCTGCCGCCCAGGTAGTGAGCCAATACGGCCCGCGACTAGAGGCCGAGCAGCACTCCGAATTACTCGCACCGGTTGTTTAATAGCAATTGCCTAATAGCAGTTATCTATAGACACATGATTTCCAGGGGGCCCTAAGGCTTGGGCCCTCTGGAATGGTGGAGCATCCCCGGGTAGCTATCCAGCTCCGGCAGCCCCGTCGCTGCGGAAATACCGAACCCCTGGGCATAGTCCACTCCCATCTGGCTCAACTTTTCCATTAACTCCGGGCTCTCTACATACTCGGCGATAGTGCTGATACCCATTCTCTTCGCCAAGTGATCAATAGTGCTCACCATTGCGCTATCAATTTCATCCTCAAGCATATTCCGCACAAAGCTTCCGTCGATTTTAAGAAAATCTACCGGCAGCTGACGCAGATAAGCCAGGGAGGAAACACCGCGACCAAAGTCATCCAGGGCAAAGCTGCAACCGGCGGCTCTCAGCTTGTGGATAAATATCAGGGCTCGTTCAAGATTATTGATGGCGCTGGTTTCTGTAATTTCAAATTGAACCCGCGAGGGCGTTACACCGGCATCGGACAGAGACTGCAACACAAAATCAGCAAAGGTCTCATCCCCCAGGCTGATGCCGGAAATATTGACCGCATAATTAATTCCGCCCATCCCCAGGCGCTGCTCCTGGGCCATATAGTCAAAGACCCGGCGAATTACCCAACGGTCCACTTCCTCGATCAAGCCGTAGCGCTCTGCGGCTGGCAAAAACAGCCCCGGTGAAATCACTCCACCATCACGGCCGCGCATCCGCACCAGGATTTCATAGTGGTGGACATTGCGGTCCCCCTTTAGTGAAACCACTGGCTGCCGGTACAACATCAGGCGGTCTTCCCGCAAAGCCGCGTGAATTTCCGCAACCCAGGTGGTCTCGCGACGCTTCTCTAATACCTTGCGGGAGTCGCCAAATAGCTTAACGCGATTTCTGCCCTGCTCCCGGGCACTGCAACAGGCATCATTGGCCGACGCCAGTAACTGACTGGCACTGGGGGTAAAGTGATCGACACCAACAACACCAATCGACACCGCGACCCGGTTGTCATTCCCCTCCCAGAAAAAACTGAAGTTCTGTACAGAGTCGCGCAGCCGAGCCACCACACGACCACCCTCTTCCAGGGTGCAGTCGCGCAGTAGTATCGCAAACTCATCACTGCCCACTCGGGCAAATAGATCATCGCTGGAGAGGCAGCGCTTGATTAACTCCACCAACTGAACCAACAACTGGTCCCCGGCAACAAAGCCCAGGGTGTCGTTAATAACTTTGAATTGATAAACATCCAGGTAGAGCAATACATGGTGCTGGCGTTTATCGATACAGAGGCTGAGTTGGCTTTGCAGCTCACTCTCAAAGAATTGTCGGTTGGGCAGTCGGGTTAAGGCGTCGTGGCTGCTCTGCCACATAAGGCGGGTGGAAACCCGGCGCGCGGCAGAGGTATCCCGCAGCACCAAAACATAATTTTTTAGCACCCCCATATCCCAAAGAGCCATTACCTGCACGGTCACTTCAAGCGGGACATGCTCTTCCCCTGGGCGCTCAATACAGGCATTAAACTCTCTGGTTCTAGGTACTTCACCCAGGTCACTGGATGCCGGCAGTATCGGCTCTATCGCATCGCCCCGGTTATTGCACAGGCGCAAACCTTCGCTGAGTGGCTGGCCGGGCAGCAGTCCAACCAGGTCCCCAGTCATTTCGTTGACCAGGGGGTTGGTGTAAACCACCGTGCCGGCAGCATCGGTGACAATGACACCATCGGCAACTTCACCGAGAGCCGCCTCCGCCGCCTGTAAACTGATCTGCTCACAGGGGCGCAGCCCCTCTTCCAACTGGGCGAGGGGGCCGAGGTAACTTGCCGCCTCTGGATTAAACAGCGTCACGGGAAAACTCACTCAAAACACAACAGAGCAAAGCGCAAACCTTTCCCAGTAGCGGGGAGGTGCCTTGCGACAGGCCATAACCGAAAAAGGTTACCGACATCATCGCCCACGATCGCCGATTTTATTCAATTATCCAGCCTCCCAGCCGAGTTTTTTCTACAAATGTATAAATTGCACATTCACAGATTGCTGCGCAAGAAATTTTTTAATTTCTCGTCTTCAAATACTCGTTGTAGAGTTGTGCTGAGCAGTCCATTCACACGGCTTTGGACTTCTTCACGGCTGGGCTTAACCAGGTTCCGATCTTTGCCGGAAGCGCTGTAAGTGCCGAAATAAGTGCGAGGACCAATTTTCACTTCCAAGTGAATTTCAGCAGAGGTGTCAATCTCGGTGGTATAAACCGTATTTGGACTGTTGTAGGTGAGTTTTACCAATTTTGCGATCACCTGAACTTCCGGCGCGCTATCGGTAATTCGGAATGACCAATTTGAAAAACCCTCACGCAATCCCGCCGCAATAGCCTCACCAGCGTCATTGCCAATACTTACCTGAGCAGTATCCGCATAAACACCCCCCAATGATCCCAAGCCGCCAGAGGGCAGTTCATTAACTCCCATCACACTCATACTAAAGCCTTCGCCTATCGCTTCAGGAGCGACCTGAACCTGAGGCTGCAGCCAAATTTGCAGCGGGCTGTGAGCACAAGCGCTGAGTAGCAGCGCACCGGCAAAAACCAATAACTTCTTCATGTTTAATTCCCCCTCACTTCAAAAAAACTGCCAATTCAGCCATGGTGATGGTGGTGGTGCTCCCCCTCATCACTCATCCGAACTATTGGCACAAGAATATCTACACTGCTGCCATCGGCAAAAAGCAGTCGCAACGGCAACTCTTCCCCCGCCTGCAAGCGCAGACCTTTAATCATTAAGTGAACTCCACCGGGAGCCATATCTACACTTGCCCCGGCGGCAATCGTCAGCTGATCCAGCGGGCGCATCCGGTTTATTCCGTTCTCCGATATTGTGGTATGCAGGTCTGCCGAAGCCTGTTCAACACCCGGCAGCTCCACACCTGTAAGTACCTGACTCGAATCACTAGTATTGTGCAGCGACACAAAGGCAGCGCTCATCGAAGGCCCGGGAGGTGTTTCCCGGGCATACCCCTCCGCCGTAATTCCTATGGAATAGGCGCCTTTAGACACAAGGAGTGCGGTGATTAAAAAGGCAAATGCCAATACTTTTTTCATGGTGCCCCTCCGCTGGGCTTAATCAGAATCAGTTTCGCCGGATTCCCGACTTTGATATCTCCACGCACCCGATACCCGGGTACAGCCTCGCGCAGTTGCTGATAAACCCAACGGCCCTCAGCATCAGTGCGCGCTACGATAATGACGCGCAGCTCCTCACTGCGAATCCTGCCCGCTACTCGCTGCAACTGTTCCACCAGCCCGGCAGACCTTGCTGCAAGTTCACCGGCTGGCAGACCTATCACCTCCCCTTGCGGTAAATCGAGCTGCGCTCTCCCCCGCTCGCGGACCAACTGTGTACGCACTTCAGCCACCAGCGGATTGGCCGGGGCCAACATCTCGGCCCGTTTCAACAGGGTATTCACCTCCCCAAAATCCCTGCGACGCAGGGCGTCCCGCGCCCGCTCAACATAGGTGACCACAATGGTTTGAATACCGGTTTCTGCCTTGCTGTTATCCGGTTGCAGTTGCAATACACGCAGGTAATAGTCGTAGGCACTGGCGCCGGCAGGCTGGGTTAGATGCCCTTTGCGTAGCGCCTGTTCCGCACGACTCAAAAAAAAGGAAATATTGTTGCGCCGAACCTGGTCTTGGGATGGCGTCTTTTTAGGAGCGGGAGGAGGGACAACCGTTTTAGGTGCGGGCTTATTGGATGAGCAGGCCCCCAGGCAAAATGCCAGTAGCAGTAAAACCCCAAGGCTGTGAAGGCGTTCAAATGACGGCAAAACAATCCCCTATTGTTGTTTTTTTGTACCACTGGCGTCGCTATACTGCTGCGGCGACTGAACCCCCGTCTGGTGCAGCAGTCTGAACTATGCGCCCGACTATAATGAATTTTTTCATCTATGGCTGTGATGACCAAAAGTTTCCGAAAAAATTTCCTCGTTCTGCTGACAATCCTGCTGGCCACAACCAGCATTGGAGCTGCAGCGCAGAATTCCGATAACCCTTTTGCCTCGCTGAGCAGCGCCCAGGAAAACTCTTTCCTGCCGGTCGATGAAGCTTATCAGCAAGATCTGCTCTTTGATGCCAACGGCCTCAGTGCACTCTTCCAGATTGCCCCAGAGTACTACCTCTATCGCGAAAAACTGGCGCTGTACAGAGTCGATAATGGTGAAAAAACTCCCATCCCCCTGAACCTGCCAACCGGTGAAGTCATTTGGGACGACTATTTCGAGAAAGAGACTGAGGTCTACCGAGGCCAGCTCGAATTTGCCCTGGATATCCCTGAAACCAGCGGTTCCATCCAACTGGAGCTCCACTATCAAGGCTGCGCAGATGCTGGCCTTTGCTATCCACCTCAGACCCGATACTACAGTGTGGATTTTGCCAGTCAGGATATAGAACCGCAGGACAGCGCCTTAATTACAGGCGCGCCCACTCCGCCAGCGAGTGCTGGCGGTGCCGCAGGCAGTAGCAATGTCACCTTATCACTGGCGCTGTTTCTCGCATTTGCCGGTGGCCTGATCCTGAACCTGATGCCCTGTGTCTTCCCAGTACTGTCGATTAAGTTACTGGCAGTGAGCCAGGCGGCACAAAATGCAAGCCAAAGGCACCACCACGGCTGGGCTTATACACTGGGCGTAGTTTTGAGCTTTGTGGCTATCGCCGCTGTGATGCTCGCCCTTCGCGCCGGCGGAGAGGCTGTCGGCTGGGGCTTCCAGCTTCAATCCCCCTGGTTGGTGGCAGCACTCGCCTACCTGTTTTTTATCATGGGGTTGAGTCTGTCCGGAATGACCGAACTCGGCAGTAACCTGATGGGTATTGGCGGCAACCTGAATAAACGTCAGGGGTTGTCGGGCTCTGTGGCATCCGGCGCGCTGGCAACCCTGGTGGCCAGCCCCTGTACTGCGCCGCTGATGGGCTCCGCACTGGGGTTTGCTGTTACGCAGCCCGCGCTAATTGCGCTAAGTGTTTTTGCCGCCCTTGGCGCCGGTATGGCGGCCCCCTTCCTGTTGTTGACCTATATCCCCGCTCTGGCGGAAAAGCTGCCCAAACCCGGCCCCTGGATGGATCGCCTAAAGCAGTTGTTGGCATTCCCGATGTATCTCACTGCGGTATGGCTACTGTGGGTTCTGGGCCGACAAGCCGGGGGGGATGGAGTTGCCCTGGTACTGGCTGGTGCTGTAGCCATTGCATTTGCCCTGTGGCTTTGGCCGCGTCCGCAATGGCACTGGCTGCGCGGTTCCCTGGCCCTGGCCTCCCTGGCCTTAGCGGTTTTTCTACTTCCGCAACTGAAAACCATCAATCAGTCTGAACAATTGTCCAGCAGCGATTACTGGGAGCCCTATTCGGCAGAGAGACTGGAGACTGCGCGCAGTGAGGGGCGTGCAGTTCTGGCCAATATGACGGCGGCCTGGTGCATCACCTGCCTGATGAATGAGAAAGCTGTGCTGTCGAGCACTGAGGTCAGTGATGCTTTGGAGCGCCTCAACGTGGTCGCGCTAAAAGGCGATTGGACCAACCAGGACCCGCGAATCAGTGAATTATTGGCCAAATACGGGCGTACCAGTGTGCCGCTGTATCTCCTCTATCCCGCCGATGGGGGCGACGCAAAAATACTGCCGCAAATACTTTCTCAAGATGATTTACTACAGGAATTGGAGAACGCTGTGGACTCCCCTTTGAGCACTGGGGTGACTCAGTAAAGTTTTTGGCGCCTTTGTAGCCAATAACCCAAGGTAAACAGGCCACAGCCCGGATATTTTGAACTAATTTTTTGCCCAATATCGCCGAACTGCTGCTAACTTCGATAAACTCCGAGTCTGGCATGGACAGGGAGTCACTTTTGCGGCAGACTCGGTTAATGAGTTCGGGCAGCTAGGCCGAAATTTCGAGTTTGCCCGCAAGATAGCCAATTTTAACCCTCTTTATATGGGTTTTCGGCAACTTTCTTCAGGGCGAATTATGGCTAAACTTCTTCTCCTTCACGGCCCCAACCTAAATCTTTTAGGCAGTCGCGAACCGCACATCTACGGGTCTACCACCCTGGCGGATATCAATGAAGCCGCCGAGCGCCAGTGCGACGCCGCCGGCCACGAACTGGAAGCCCTGCAGAGCAATAGTGAATCAGCCCTGCTCGAACGAATCCACCTGGCGGCGACTAGTGGGGTCGACTTTATCGTGATCAATCCCGCTGCGTTCACCCATACCAGTGTCGCCTTGCGCGACGCCCTGGCAGCCGTTGCCATCCCGTTTATTGAGCTTCATCTGTCCAATCCCCATGCCAGGGAAGCTTTCCGACACCATTCCTATCTTTCTGACCTTGCCTGCGGCGTAATCTGTGGCTTTGGCGCCAACAGCTACACCCTGGCCTTACAGGCAGCCATCCACCAATTGGATGCCACACCTGCACAACAATGAATCAAACTGCGAGTAAATAACTATGGATATCCGCAAAATTAAAAAATTGATTGAGCTGCTCGAAGAATCGGATATCGGCGAGCTGGAAATCAAAGAAGGCGAAGAGTCCGTGCGCATCAGTCGCGGCGTCAGCAGCGCAGCCCAACCCGTTGCACCGATTTACAGCGCGCCTCCCGCACCGGTTGCCGCCCCCGCTGCTCCGGCGCCCAGCGCTCCTGCTGCCCCAGCTGAAAAAGAGTCCAAGCCGGCTATCAGCGGACACGCGGTAAAATCCCCGATGGTAGGCACCTATTACGCTGCCCCCAGCCCTGGCGCCGAGGCCTTCGTGAAAGTGGGCCAGCAGGTCAAAGTTGGCGATGTTGTGTGCATCGTCGAAGCGATGAAAATGATGAACCAGATCGAAGCCGACAAGGCCGGTACCATTGAGTCGATCCTGCTGGAGGACGGCCAACCGGTTGAGTTTGACCAGCCCCTCGTGACCATCGTCTGAGTGGGGTAAGTCACAATGTTCGACAAAATCCTAATCGCCAATCGCGGCGAAATCGCATTGCGGATTTTGCGCGCCTGTAAAGAGATGGGCATCGCCACTGTGGCGGTGCACTCTTTGGTAGACCGCAATCTCAAGCATGTACGCCTGGCCGACGAATCTGTATGTATCGGCCCCAACCCATCCCCGCAGAGCTACCTAAATGTGCCGGCCCTGATCTCCGCCATGGAAATCACCGACGCAGTAGCCGTGCACCCCGGCTATGGCTTTCTCGCAGAGAACGCGGACTTCGCCGAACAGGTGCAAAAGAGCGGCTTCACCTTTATCGGCCCTGATCCAGATGTGATCCGCCTGATGGGTGACAAGGTGTCTGCAATTGCCGCCATGAAAAAGGCTGGCGTTCCCACCGTTCCAGGCTCTGACGGCCCGCTGCCCGATAATAGCGAGCGCTGCATGGAGATCGGCCGCAGCATCGGTTATCCGGTCATCATTAAAGCTGCCGCCGGTGGCGGTGGTCGCGGCATGCGTGTGGTGGAAAAGGAAGAGGAGCTGGTGAACGCCATTGCCGTGACCAAGTCCGAAGCCCAAGCGGCCTTCGGTGACGGCACCGTCTACATGGAAAAATTCCTGCAGAATCCCCGCCATGTTGAGATCCAGGTAATGGCCGATGGCCAGGGCAACGCCATCCATCTCGGCGATCGCGACTGCTCCTTGCAGCGCCGCCATCAAAAGGTTTTGGAAGAAGCCCCAGCTCCGGGTATTCCCGATAAGGTGCGCGAGCAGGTACATGAGTCCTGTGTACAGGCCTGTATCGATATCGGCTATCGCGGCGCGGGTACTTTTGAATTCCTGTATGAAAATGAGCGCTTCTACTTTATCGAAATGAACACCCGTATCCAGGTGGAGCACCCCGTTACCGAAATGGTAACCGGCGTCGACCTGATCAAGGAGCAAATTCGGGTTTGTGCCGGTGAGAAGCTATCCCTGAAGCAGGAAGATATCGTAATCAATGGTCACGCCTTTGAGTGCCGTATCAATGCCGAAGATCCGCAGACCTTCTTCCCCAGCCCCGGCAAGGTAAACAACTTCCATATGCCTGGCGGCTTGGGTGTGCGGGTCGACTCCCATCTCTACTCCGGATACTCGGTACCCCCCAACTACGATTCCATGATCGCCAAGCTGATCACCCATGCGGAAGATCGTGAAACCGCGTTGGCGCGTATGCGTGTAGCTCTGTCGGAACTGGTAGTGGACGGTATCAAAACCAATATTCCCCTACAGGAAGAGTTGGTACGAGATGAAAACTTTGCCAAGGGTGGGGTCAATATCCACTACCTGGAGAAGAAGTTAGGTCTTTAAGCGCTCGCCAGCCGGGGCAAAGTTAGCGAGAATTGCGGCAAACATAACGACACTGAACCTTGCCAAGGATGGCGTGGCAACCGTCGTTATCTGAGTGCGGCCCAGCCGCAACAATGCCGTAAACATCGCTATAACAATTCCGGAATAATTATGCCCTGGCTACAACTCCGCGTGGACACAGACCGTGATCACGCGGAAAAAATCGAAGATGCACTGCTTTTTGCCGGTGCCGTATCTGTCACCCTGCAAGACAACGCTGACCAACCGATCCTTGAGCCCGGACTCGGAGAGGTGCCCCTATGGGAGCAAACACGGGTCACCGGGTTGTTCGATGCGGAAGTGGACACCTCGGTTACCGAGGCAAAAGCAGCTTCCTTCCTATGCGAAATGTTGCCCAATGCCCGCTGGGAGCAACTTGAGGACAAGGATTGGGAGCGGGAGTGGATGACCCACTACAAACCCATCCAATGCGGCCCCAATTTATGGGTCTGCCCCAGCTGGTGTGAGCCACCACAGCCGGACGCCGTGAACCTGCTGCTCGATCCGGGCCTTGCCTTCGGCACTGGCACGCACCCAACTACTTTCCTATGTCTGCAATGGTTGGCGCAGCAGGAGCTTGCAGGTAAGAGTGCCATCGACTTCGGTTGCGGCTCGGGTATTCTGGGGATTAGCGCACTTCTACTGGGAGCAGAGCGAGTTCTCGGCACCGATATCGATCCCCAGGCATTGCTCGCCAGCCGCGACAATGCCCAGCGCAACGGCATAGACCCCGAGCGCTTCCCGGTCTACCTGCCAGAACAAATGCCGAGCGTAGCCGCCGATGTTATGTTGGCCAATATCCTCGCCGGTCCCCTGGTAGAACTCGCCCCTCAACTGATACAGCTCACTCAATTGGGCGGAAAAATCTGTCTGTCCGGCATCCTCAGTTCCCAGGCAGAGCAGGTGAAAAATGCTTACAGTGAATGGATTGAGTTCGATCCTGACGGCGAACACGAGGGATGGGTCAGACTGACAGGCAAGCGGGTGCGCTAAATGCGCTCCCCAGCACTACGCGGGACCCCTTTGGGCTGATAAACTTGGCTGCTAAATAAACTGCGCTCTAGTCGAATGTCTCAACTGGTAACCCGCTGCCCTCATTGCAGCACATCATTTCATATTAATGACCAGCAACTGCGCGCTGCCCGTGGAGCCGTTCGCTGTGGGTCTTGCCTGCAGGTGTTTCGCGCAGATGAAAATATCGTTTTCTCAGAAAGTGATAGCGAGAGTCGCAATGATTTGGAGGCTTTGCTGGAAGACGATGACTTCCTGATCCACGACGATATCGAGCTCGACGAGGACGAACCCGCCACCCCGCCATCTCCACCAGCTGTAGATCAAACTGCCGGTCGGGAGAGTGCAACCAATGAGGGGGCACCTGACAGCGCACCCAAATCTGAACCAAAAGAATATAGTGCAGCAGCGCAGGAATTAATTGGTGACGCCTTTGGCGACCATGAGTGGCAGGAGCTGGAAACATCTCACACCGAAGAGGAAGCGGAACCCGAAGAGGACCTGGATAAAATCCTCAAGCCAGACTGGGAAGAACTTCCTGATTTTGATTCTGACCCTTCGCCCGAGTACAACGGCCAACCTGAAGTACCGGAGTTTGAAACTTCTAGCTCCCTCGCTGAGGAATCGTCTTGGGACAACAATGAGCCTGCAGTATCAACCGAGTCTGTAGATACACCTCCCCCCACTGAGGAAAGCCGCCAGGAGCCTTACTTCGGTGGCGAATCTACCACTGCTGAAGAGCCGCAGCGGGAGCAATTGATCTCAGCCATCCAGCCCGCGCCTGTGGAGATGTCGTGGGGAGTCCCCAAAAAGAAACGCACAACCTCTCCCTGGCTATGGCGTGCATTGATTCCCCTATCGATCCTCGGCATAGTGATTCAGGTTGCATACTTCCAGTTCGATAGCCTCAGCCGCAAACAGCCCTGGCGCGACTTCTATGCTGCCGCCTGCCCACTATTCGGCTGCACCTTACCTCAACTAAAAGATACCCGGGCGATCCAGGCCACAAACTTAATGGTGCGTACCCACCCGCAGCTGCAGGGCGCCCTGGTAGTGGATGCAGTGCTGCTAAATACCGCCCCCTACGCGCAACCCTTCCCCAACCTGTTGCTGAACTTCAGCGACCTGAAGGACAAGGCTGTGGCCAGTCGCCGGTTTACCCCGAACGAGTACCTACAGGGGGAGTTGGCCGGACGCAAACTAATGCCCCAGGACAGCCCCATTCATATCGCGATTGAGGTGGTTGACCCCGGTGCAGAAGCGGTAAACTACGAGTTGAACATCACTCACTGAGCGCACACAAGCACCCCGGCCAAGTTTTTAGCAAAGGGGATTTGGCGCCATAAACAACCAAACCTGCGCATTCAGCAGGCTAAATGGACAGTGTTCGATCAAATTGCCCGCTTTTTCGCTTTGCCATTAACGGGCCAGCCGCTATCATAGGCGGCTGTTTTGCCGGGGCACAGATTGCCCTTCCTACAGCCCAAATGGAGCTACCGTGTCTACTGCCATTGGCCCCTATATTATCGACAACCCGGTAATTCTGGCGCCCATGGCCGGTGTCACCGACCGCCCCTTCCGCCAGCTGTGCCGAGAACTCGGCGCCGGATTGGTGGTTTCGGAGATGGTGACCTCGGACACTCGCCTGTGGAACAGCCGCAAGTCCCGCTTGCGCCTGGATCACGGTGGCGAAGCGGCGCCCATATCGGTGCAGATCGCCGGCGGTGATCCTGAGATGATGGCGGAAGCCGCTCGGGAGAATGCTCGTCGCGGCGCGCAAATCATCGATATTAATATGGGTTGCCCGGCAAAAAAGGTGTGTAAGAAAGCAGCGGGCTCCGCCCTGCTGCGGGATGAAAAGCTGGTAGCGGATATTCTTCAAGCCGTGGTCCAGTCTGTTTCCGTCCCGGTGACGCTAAAGATCCGCACCGGCTGGTGCCCGGATTCCCGCAATGGCGTCACTGTAGCCAAAATGGCCGAGGATTCCGGGATCGCTGCACTGGCGGTTCACGGTCGCACTCGCGCCTGTGGCTACCACGGACAGGCTGAATTCGATACCATTGCCGAAATTGTATCCAGGGTAAAAATCCCGGTTTTTGCCAATGGCGACATCTGCAGTGCTGAGAGAGCCCGAGAGGTGCTCGATTACACTGGCGCATCGGCGGTCATGATTGGCCGTGCAGCACAGGGACGACCATGGATTTTTCGGGAAATAGCCCACTATCTCGCCACTGGCGAGCGGCTACCCGAACCGACATTGGATGAAGTCAGGAATATTTTGCTCGCCCATTTGGGCGAACTACACCGATTCTACGGTGAAGTGATGGGGGTCCGTATCGCTCGCAAACATGTGAGCTGGTACTTGAAGACGCTCGCGGATAGCGAGTCCTTCCGCAAGACCTTTTTCCAAATAGAGAGTGCAGAAGTACAACATGCCAGCGTTCACGAGTGGTTTGAACGCCGAATAACGAGAGGGGCACAAGCGGCATGAATAACGAAGTATTGATTCCGGATACTGGCAATGAAGAAGTATCCTCCAGGGGACAGACTCAACTGGCACAGCCACAGCAGCAGTCCCTGCGCGATGCCGTCGAGCACGCAATGGAGAACTACTTCCGCCACCTGGATGGCCAGATGGTAACCGATGTCTACGACATGGTGCTGTCGGAGATCGAAGCGCCCATGCTCGAAGTGGTGATGAAATACACCCGTCACAACCAGACCCGCGCCGCGCAATTACTGGGTCTCAACCGTGGCACCCTGCGCAAGAAGCTGAAGCGCTACGGCCTGCTGTAAGCTTCCCACCGAGCGAAATTTTGAAGGGGGATGAGGTAACTCATCCCCCTTCGCTATTTTCCCGGCAGCGTTTTTGTTGCCACAGTGGACAACCGCTAAAACCCTTTAAACATCCTTTTCGAAAACCAGTTGGATCAAGTGCAATGACAGACAAGGTTTCCATCCGCCGCGCTCTAATTAGTGTCTCTGACAAGAGTGGCATTGTAGAGTTCGCTCAACAGCTCTCCGCAATGGGGGTTGAGATTCTTTCCACCGGCGGAACCCACCGCCAGCTCAAGGAAGCGGGTATTCCCGTGGTAGAAGTTTCCGACTACACCGGCTTCCCCGAAATGATGGACGGCCGTGTCAAAACTCTGCACCCGAAAGTACACGGTGGCATTCTGGGGCGCCGTGGTACCGATGATGCCATCATGGGCGAGCACGGTATCACCCCGATCGATATGGTGGTGGTTAACCTCTACCCCTTCGCTCAAACCGTTGCCAAGCCCGACTGTTCCCTAGAAGATGCTATCGAGAATATCGATATCGGCGGCCCCACCATGGTTCGCGCTGCCGCCAAGAACCACAAAGATGTCACTATCGTGGTCAATGCCAGCGATTACGGCAACATCATCGAAGAAATGAGAGATAACGATGGCACTTTGAGCCACGCCAGCCGCTTTGACCTTGCGGTAAAAGCCTTTGAGCACACGGCGGGCTATGACGGCGCTATTGCCAATTACCTGGGCGCCATTAAAGGCGAAGAAAAGCAGCTGTTCCCGCGCACCTACAACAGCCAATTCATCAAGAAACTGGATCTGCGCTACGGTGAGAACCCGCACCAGAAATCCGCTTTCTATACCGAAGCCAACCCAGCTGAGGCCAGCATTTCCACTGCTACCCAGCTGCAGGGTAAAGAGCTGTCCTATAACAATATCGCCGATACCGATGCCGCGCTGGAGTGCGTCAAGTCCTTCGAGCAACCCGCTTGCGTGATCGTTAAACACGCCAATCCCTGTGGTGTGGCAATTGCTGAAGATATTCATAAGGCCTACGACCTGGCCTTCGCGACCGACAGCGAATCCGCCTTTGGCGGTATCATCGCCTTCAACCGGGAACTCGATGGCGCCACTGCCCGCGCTATCGTCGAGCGACAGTTTGTTGAAGTCATCATCGCACCGTCAGTCTCCGAAGAGGCCAAACAGGCCGTTGCCGAGAAGAAGAACCTGCGCCTGCTGGTATGCGGCCAGTGGAGCAGCGAGCGCACCCCGGCGCTGGACTACAAGCGCGTTAATGGCGGCCTGCTGGTTCAGGACCGCGACGACGGCCTGATCACCGCTGCCGACCTGAAAGTGGTCTCCAAGCGCCAGCCCACTGAAGAGGAAATCCGCGATCTGCTGTTTACCTGGAAAGTGGCCAAGTTCGTAAAATCTAATGCCATCGTATACGGCAAAGACGGTCGCACTGTGGGCGTAGGCGCAGGCCAGATGAGCCGCGTAAACTCCGCGCGTATCGCCGCGATCAAGGCCGAGCACGCCGGCCTCGCTGTTGCAGGGTCCGTTATGGCTTCCGATGCCTTCTTCCCCTTCCGCGACGGCATCGATAATGCTGCCGCTGTAGGAATCCAGGCGGTCATCCAGCCCGGCGGCTCCATGCGCGATGAAGAAGTGATCGCCGCAACGGACGAGCACAATATGGCCATGGTATTTACCGGTATGCGCCACTTCCGCCACTAAGATTGTACGCCCGCAAATGCTTACTGCTACGGGCTATGATCAACGGGCTGGGAAGTATCGATACTTCCCAGCCCGCACAAATCATTGGAATCCAGGGGCGAGACTCAGGCCCCAGAATCAATTCCACGTTAAACTAGCACACCTATAACCTGTGCAATGGACCGGATCGGTCGACTTAGGGGGATTTAAGAATGAACGTATTGGTTATCGGATCAGGTGGCCGCGAGCACGCTCTGGCGTGGAAAGCAGCGCAAAACCCAAATGTCGGCACCGTCTATGTTGCCCCAGGCAACGCCGGCACTACCCGCGAACCCAAGCTGGAAAATATCGCGATCGGTGTGGATAACTTCGCCGCCCTGGCAGATTTCGCCGAAGAAAATGGCGTAGAACTAACTATTGTCGGCCCGGAAGCACCGCTGGTAGAGGGCGTTGTCGATTTCTTTAATGCCCGTGGCCTCGCCATTTTTGGCCCCAGCAAAGGCGCCTCCCAACTGGAGGGCTCCAAAGCCTTTACCAAGGACTTTCTCGAGCGCCACAGAATCCCCACCGCTGCCTACCGCAATTTCACCGAAGTGGAGCCGGCGGTTGCCTACATTCGCGAGCGCGGCGCGCCCATCGTGGTTAAAGCCGACGGCTTGGCTGCGGGCAAGGGTGTAATCGTTGCCGAAACCGAAGAGCAGGCTGAGCTCGCTGTACGCGATATGCTGTCTGGAAACGCCTTTGGTGAAGCCGGCTGCCGCGTGGTTATCGAGGAGTTCCTCCAGGGTGAGGAAGCGAGCTTTATCGTGATGGTGGATGGTGAAAATATCCTGCCGATGGCCACCAGCCAGGATCACAAGCGCGTTGGCGATGGCGATACCGGCCCCAATACGGGCGGTATGGGTGCCTACTCCCCGGCACCGGTGGTGACCGACACCATTTACCAGCGCATTGTGCAAGAGGTAATCGAACCCACCGTTAAAGGCCTGGCCTCTGAGGGTACGCCCTACACCGGTTTCCTTTACGCCGGCCTGATGATCGACAGCGACGGTACTCCGAAGGTTATCGAGTACAACTGCCGCTTTGGCGATCCGGAAACCCAGCCAATTATGATTCGTCTGAAGTCGGACCTGGTCGACCTGTGCATGGCTGCTCTGGACAAGAAGCTGGACACTGTCACTGCTGAGTGGGACCCCCGCCCGGCCCTGGGTGTGGTACTTGCCGCGCACGGCTATCCCGGCAGCTACCGCAAGGGCGACGCCATCAGCGGCCTGGACAAAGCAGACGGTGACAACGCCAAGGTCTTCCACGCCGGTACCGCACTGGATGGTGAGCGCGTAGTCACCAATGGTGGCCGGGTGTTGTGCGCCACAGCATTAGGGGATACCGTCGCTGAAGCTCAGGAAAATGCCTATGAATCAGCTCGGGCTATCTACTGGGACGGTGTGTTCTTCCGGAAAGATATCGGCTACCGCGCTGTCGAAAGAGAAAAGGTTTCTGCAGAGCAGCAGGACTAACAGCTGGCATCGGCGGCCGCTCATCAGCGGTCGCCTTCCACAGGGAGCAGAATACTATGAGTAAACGCAGCCTCAGCGGACTCGACCGCCTGTTAATTCAAGCGGATCGGGCTCTGCGCACCCTGAGTCCCGGCGAACCCTGCCACGGCCGGGCATCCCCGGCCAAGGGTGAAGCCGAGACAGACCTCACCGACAGCGAACGCAAACACGCCGCTGGCCTTATGCGGGTCAACCATAGCGGTGAAGTCTGCGCCCAGGCGCTCTACCAGGGCCAGGCCCTGACCGCCAAGCTGCCCGAGGTGCGGGGGGAAATGGAGCGCGCTGCCGATGAGGAGATCGACCATCTGGCCTGGTGTGAACAGCGCTTGAAGGAATTGGACAGCCGCCCCAGCCTACTCAACCCACTGTGGTACGGCATGTCCTTTGGGCTCGGCGCCGCCGCCGGGAAAATCAGCGACCGAATCAGCCTCGGTTTTGTGGCCGCTACGGAAGACCAGGTGTGTAAACATCTTGAGAGCCACCTCGAAAAGCTTCCCGCCGACGACAAGAGAAGCCGTGCGGTAGTGGAACAGATGTTAATTGACGAAGACGAGCACGCCCACGCCGCACTGGCCGCCGGTGGTGCCCGCTTCCCCGCTCCGGTAAAAGGAGTGATGTCTCTGGTATCCAAAGTAATGACTTCAGCCAGTTATAAAATCTGACCGTTACTCTTCACTCACTAAAACGACTTGGATTTTAGGGAGGTTACGCCCAGTATCCTCCCTCCCTTCCCAGCTAATTTCTCTTCAAGCTTCTTCAACGCTGTAGCTGTGCACAATCTCGACACCCGCATTGCGCAACATGATGGAGCCTGAGCAGTATTTCTCTGCGGAGAGTTCCACTGCACGGGCAACATGGGATTCCTTCAATCCGCGACCGCGCACTACAAACTTCATTTCAATTCGCTCAAACGGCGATGGGGTTGTATCCGGGCGTACACCTTCCAGTTCACAATGACAGGAAATAATGTCTTGTCTCGCCTTCTGTAAAATACTCACCACATCGTAAGCCGCGCAGCCACCGACGCCCAGCAAAATCATTTCCATCGGGCGCACACCATTATTTGTGCGGCCGCCTTCCATCACTACCGAATTACCACTGCCGGCTTCACCGACAAAGGTTAAATCATTTACCCAGGTTACTTTCCCCTGCATCACTCCACTCCCATTAAAACTTCAGCGGCGAAGCTTAGCATATTGGCGAAGTCTATCCCGGCACCTGTATGTTTCCGGTATAGTGTCTGGTACGCCTCCGCGCGAAAGCCGAATGACGCATGATCAAATGCTTTTTCTATGAACGCATCGTGGTTTATGAAGTCCAAGCGACCCAGTGCCATAGTGTCACAGGTCACACTGCGGAACTTTGCCGCGGTCAGCCCCTGTTGGGGATTTTGTTTTCGCGCGATAATTCAATAGTGCTCAGCTGCTAAAGCCGGGATAGAGCACAAGACAAAAAATGAGGAATAAATCCGTGACGGTTGCTATCGAAGACCCCATGACTATCGGCAATATTGAAGACTTTCTGGCCCACTGCCACCGGCGTCGCTACCCGGCCAAGAGCACAATTATCTATGCTGGCGACCGCTGTGAATCCCTTTATTTCATTATGCGCGGTTCCGTTACAGTTCTGATTGAGGACGATGAAGGCCGCGAGATGATCGTTGCCTACCTCAACGACGGAGACTTTTTCGGTGAGATGGGCCTGTTCGATCAGGACACCCGCAGTGCCTGGGTCCGCACCAAAACCGAGTGTGAGGTGGCAGAAATCTCCTACACCAAGTTCCAGGAACTCACTCGCCAGCACCCAGAGTTTCTTTTTGCCCTGGCCACCCAAATGGCAGGCCGCCTGCGCAACACCACGCGCAAAGTTGGCGATCTCGCCTTCCTGGATGTCACCGGGCGTGTCGCTCGCACCCTGCTCGATCTCTGCAATGAGCCGGATGCAATGACTCACCCTGAAGGCATGCAAATAAAAATCACCCGCCAGGAAATTGGCCGTATTGTCGGCTGCTCCCGGGAAATGGTGGGCCGCGTATTAAAAACCCTGGAAGAACAGGGCCTGGTTTCCGTTAAAGGTAAAACCATGGTGGTGTACGGTACTCGCTAGTAACCGAATAAATACACCGCATAAAAAAAGGGCGATTTTTTATATCGCCCTTTTTTATTATTACTACTGGAGTAAGCGGTCAGTTAAACATTTCCATCAATTTCCTGCCCGGCTCCTCCTCCCGCATAAAGGCCTCTCCCACCAGGAAAGCATTGACGTTATGACCACGCATAGCCGCAACATCGTCTGTGGTATGAATACCGCTTTCCGTGACCACAAGACGGTCTTCGGGGATCATGTCCAGTAACTTAAAGGTATTTTCCAGCTGCACATCGAAAGTGTGCAGATTGCGATTATTGATGCCGATTAAGCGGTTAGGTAATGCCAGAGCCCTCTCCAACTCCTTGTGGTTATGCACTTCCACCAAGACATCCAAACCCAACTCCAAAGCGAGCCCGTTGAGATCCGCCATCTGTGGATCTTCCAGGCAGGCTGCAATCAGCAAAATACAGTCGGCTCCAATCGCGCGAGCTTCATAGATTTGGTAGGGATCAACGGTAAAGTCCTTGCGCAGCACCGGTAGGCGTACGGCATCCCGGGCCTGCTGCAAGTAATTATCTGCGCCCTGAAAAAAGTCCACATCGGTTAGTACTGACAGACAAGCCGCGCCACCTTTTTCATAGCTGGTAGCAATTTCTGCAGGAAGGAAATCCTCGCGAATCACGCCTTTACTGGGAGAGGCTTTTTTAATTTCGGCAATTACTGCAGCCTCACCAGTGGAAATCTTGCGATCCACTGCATCGACAAAGCCTCTCGCCGGTTCCTGATCCCTGGCGCGAAGGCGAACTTCGTCGGTGGAGCACTCAGCCTTGCGCTCGGCAACCTCTTGCCACTTGCGCTCGACAATTGTTTTTAAAATGGTCGGTGTACTCACGATTGAATTTCCTCTGGGCGAAACGCACTGGTAAACGCGGCAAGATCGTTAATTTTCTCTCCGGCGAGACCACTGTCGATAGCATCTTGTGCCATAGCGACACCTTGCTCTGCAGAGTGCGCAACGCCGCTGACATAAATTGCCAGGCCTGCGTTAAGCGCAATAATATCCGCGGCTTTTTGCCCCGCCTCAGTATTGCGCTTACCCAGCGCATCGCGAATCAGGGCAAGGGAGTCCTCGGAACCAGAAACACTAAGATCAGAGAGGTCACGGCGCTGCAAGCCAAAGTCTTCAGGCTTGAGGGTATATTCCTGCAAGGCACCATCCTTTAATTCCACAGCAAAGGTATCCGCAGCAATACTGGCTTCATCGAGCCCATCATCACTATGTAAAACCAGCACATGCTCTGAACCGAGCTTTTGCAGAACCTCAGCCAACAGGCGACAGTAGCGCTTGTCATACACACCAATTACTTTGCGCTTTACCCCCGCCGGATTTGTCATCGGCCCGAGTAAATTGAAGATGGTACGCAATCCCAGCGCCTTGCGCGATGGGCCAACGTGGCGCATCGCATTGTGAAAGCTGGGCGCAAACATAAAGCCAATACCGATAGTCTCTACGCATCGCGCCATCTGCGAGGGACTCAATTCCAAAAATACGCCGGCGTGCTCAAGCAGGTCCGCAGAACCACTACTAGACGTCACCGAGCGATTGCCATGCTTGGCTACCTTAGCTCCGGCGGCAGCTGCCACAAAGCTGCTCGCACTGGACACGTTAAACAGGTTGGCGCCATCACCGCCGGTGCCGACAATATCAACCGTGTTTTCCAGATCGAGCTCAACCTTTACCGCCAGCTCACGCATGGTTTCCACAGCGCCGACAATTTCATCGACTGTTTCCCCGCGAATGCGCAGTGCGATAAGGAGTGCGCCTATCTGAGACTCCAGCGCTTCGCCACACATAATCTGGCCCACGGTTTCGCGCATTTCTTCACGAGTAAGGTGTTCGCCATCCACCAGTTTGGCAATGGCCTGTTGAATATTCATTTTTCCCCCTTTGCCCCGCTCTGGTTATTGATTCTGGCGGGGCCTGCCCGCCGCGCACTTATTCTTCCGGCCCTCAAGACTCGATAAAGTTTCTCAACATATCGTGACCGTGCATGGTGAGAATCGACTCAGGATGAAATTGCACCCCTTCTACCGCTAATTCTCTGTGCTTCACGCCCATGATCTCGTCAATTTCACCATCCTCTGTCTCCGTCCAGGCGGTGATCTCCAGGCATTCCGGTAAACTGCTTTTCTCCACTACCAGTGAGTGATAGCGAGTCGCCTCAAACGGGTTGGACAAACCGTGGAACACCCCCAAATTGTTGTGCACTATAGGAGATGTTTTGCCATGCATAACCTGCCGGGCACGAACTACCCTGCCACCGAAGACCTGTCCAATACTCTGGTGCCCCAAACAAATACCCAAAATAGGGATACTGCCGGCAAAGCGGCGAATGGTATCGAGAGAAATACCCGCCTCATTGGGGGTACAGGGACCCGGCGAAATTACAATTTTCTCTGGCGCCATTGCCTCGATTTCTTCCAGGGTAATTTCGTCGTTGCGTTTTACCACCACTTTTGCACCCAGCTCTTCCAGGTACTGCACTACATTCCAGGTAAAGGAGTCGTAGTTATCGATCATTAAAATCATTGTGCGGCCCCCTTAGCCTCTGGTTGATAAGTGGATTCTTCCATTCTTTTTTGCAGGCGTGCGAGAGAGGCCTGGGTTGCGCGGAGTTCGCGCAGGATTTCGGTCTGGCTTGGAGGCAGACACATTTCATCCATTCGTCGCAATTTGGCCTCTTCCAGGTTATTCAAGACTACACCGATAAAGAGGTTAATCATTACGAACGCCCCCATGACCACAAAGCTGACGAAGTAAAGCCAGGCCCAAGGCATCGAATCCATCGCTGTATACATAATATCCGTCCAGTCCTCAAAGGTGACTATGCGGAATAAACTCAAAAATGCGATGGGTAAAGTGCGCCAGTGAGTTGGATCAATATCGTGAAATAGGAAATAGCCCGCTACACCATAGATATAGAAAATGATGCTCATCAACAAAGCAATGTGCATCATACTTGGCAAACTGCGCAAAAGCGTGTCCACCAGTGTGCGGAGTTCCGGGAATGCAGACACCAGCCGCAAAACCCTTAATACCCGCACCAAGCGCGCCAGGGTAGCTAGCGGCCCTGTAGCAGGAATCAAACTCAGTGCAATAATAGTAAAATCAAAGCAATTCCAACCACTGGCAAAGTAACGCCAGGGACGGGCCCCATGGGCAAAAATTTTAACCAGCGCCTCAATAACAAATGAGGCGAGAATCAGTTGATTAATAGCGCCCAGCAGCGTACCAAAGCGCTCCGTCACCCAAGTGGAAGTCTCCAACCCAACAGCGACGGCATTGAGCAGAATCATTCCGATAATAATTTGGTTAAATAACGGCGCTGCGACGACTCGCTCGCAGCGTTCAGCCAGGGTCAACTTTTGAGAAATACTAACTTCGCTCATCTTGCTCGATCTTTAAAGGGTCACTACTCTTGGCCAGCGCCATACCGGCAGCGCGGAAAAGCGCTCGGGCCTTATTCATTGTTTCATTCCACTCTGACTGTGGATCGGAGTCCGCCACCAGGCCAGCTCCCGCCTGCACATATAGTCGGCCATCCTTGATAACTGCTGTACGAATGGCGATAGCGGTATCCATATTGCCATTCCAAGCCAGGTAGCCAACCGCCCCACCGTAAATGCCACGCTTTTCTGGCTCCAGCTCATCGATAATTTCCATAGCGCGTATCTTGGGGGCGCCCGACAGGGTACCGGCCGGCAGTGCCGCGCGCAGAGCATCCATTGCGGTGAGGCCCGGCTTTAACCGGCCGACAACATTGGAGGTGATATGCATCACGTGGGAATAGCGCTCGACAAACATTTGGTCGGTGACTTTAACACTGCCAGTATCAGCCACCCTGCCGATATCATTGCGCCCCAGGTCAATCAGCATCAGATGTTCGGCGAGTTCTTTGGGATCTGCCAACAGCTCTTCCTCCAGGGCAAGATCCTCCTCCTCAGTGGCTCCCCGATGGCGGGTTCCCGCCAGAGGTCGCACAGTCATTTCTCCCTCTTCTAAATGCACCAAAATTTCTGGGCTGGAGCCCACTACATGGTGGTCACCCAGATCGAGGAAATACATATACGGCGAAGGGTTCAAACTGCGTAGAGCACGGTAAAAATTGAGTGGCGGCGCATCGAAAGGCGCAGACAGGCGCTGGGAGGGCACCACCTGCATCACATCACCGGCAAGCACATACTCTTTAACCCGGTCTACTGCGCGCTTAAAGTTGTCCTCGCCAAAGTGGGATTGGAATTCGCTCTCATCAATGCCGCGTCCATGCAAATCGAGGGGCACAGTATCCGGCAGCGGTTGTGCTAACTGGCCAACCAATTGGTCCAGGCGCTGCTGGGCTTTTTCATAGGCTGCTTCTTCAGCGGTATTTGCGTGGACAATCAGAATTACCGCACCGGCAAGATTGTCAAAAACCACCAATTCATCACTGACCATCAACAGGATGTCCGGGTTACCCAGGGTATCCGGCGGAGTACCGGCGGCCAGACGCGGTTCGATGTAGCGCACGCAGTCATAGCCAAAATAGCCCACTAACCCGCCATTAAAACGGGGCAGATCCGCTAATTCAGGCACCTGATAGCGCTGCTGAAACTGTTCAACAAACTCCAGAGGGTCGGCGGCGCTGTGGCTCTCTACAACCTCACCATCAGTTTCCACGGTGATGTCAGCGCCCTTAACCCTGAGCAGAGTCCGCGCAGGTAAACCAATAATGGAATAGCGTCCCCATTTCTCCCCGCCCTGAACCGATTCCAGCAAATAGCTGTAACGGCCTCCGGCCAGTTTCAAATAGGTGGACAGTGGCGTTTCAATATCCGCCAGTACACGCCTTACCAGGGGGATACGGTTATAACCCTCAGACGCAAGTTGAGCGTATTCAGTAGGGGTCATGGAGACTCCGATCAATTTTTCATTCTTTATGATTGGCGCCAGAGTATAAGCAGCGCCCACGGGAAAGGTGCCTCAATCGCCAAACTCGATTGGGCCTCAGCAGGTCAGTGGCGCCATCGCCAACTGTTTGTCAGGGAGAAAGAGTGGTTCACGGAAATTCCCTCAGTGCAGGCGCACAAGTTAACAAATCCCGTCTATGGCGGGCAAGAGATTGCCCGCCAGTTTTGTAAATTAAGCCAAACTCTTACGCATGGCTGCAATCACTTCAGCGTAGTCCGGGGTATTGAATATGGCAGACCCAGCGACAAAGGTATCTGCTCCAGCTGCAGCAATTTCGGCAATATTGTCACGATTCACACCACCGTCGATCTCAAGGCGAATATCAAACCCAGACTCATCAATCAACTTGCGGGCTTCTTTTAACTTGGTCAGGGTATTGGGGATAAACTTCTGCCCACCAAAGCCCGGGTTCACCGACATCAGCAGGATCATATCCAGCTTATCCATTACATACTTGGCCGCATCGAGGCCACTGGCTGGATTGAACACCAGCCCAGCTTTACAGCCGAGACTGCGGATCAATTGTAGGGAGCGGTCCGGGTGACGAGAGGCTTCTGGGTGGAACGTAATATAGGTAGCTCCGGCATCGGCGAACATGCGAATCATTTCATCCACCGGCTCCACCATCAGGTGCACATCAATCGGAGCCTCAACACCGTGTTTGCGCAGGGCCTGGCATACCATAGGGCCAATCGTGAGATTTGGCACATAGTGATTGTCCATCACATCAAAATGCACCCAGTCCGCTCCGGCTGCCAACACATTGTCCACTTCCTCACCCAAACGTGCGAAATCTGCGGAGAGAATAGAGGGGGCGATCTTGTAATCTGACATCAAAATATCCTTTGGTAACTCAACTTTCGCCAGTCAGTCGGCGATCTAAATTTTCCAGGCGCTCGGGGGTTCCCACATCGCACCAGTCCCCCTCATAGAGTTCAGCTTGTAGCTTATCCTCATTAAAGGTGAACACTTCCCCAAGCCCAAAGCATTCGCGACGCTTAGGGTATTCAGTTAGGGTTTCAGCTCGCAGCCAGCTAATACCCGCAAAGGTATAGCGGGGCTTGGCTGTACCCGACAGCAAGCCACCTTCTATGCCAAAATCTCCATCGGGGTTATGGGGAGGATTAGGGACCATCAAAAGACGCCCAGGGCAAGACTCCGGCAGCGGCCTCTCGATCCATTGCGACAGATCATAGTCACACCAGACATCACCATTAACCACCAAAAACGATGAATCGCCGATCAGTGGCAGTGCCTTGAGAATCCCGCCGGCAGTTTCCAGTGGCTCCTCCTCATGCTCCACAGAATAATGAATATCCAACCCCCAGCGGGAACCAGAACCAAGCTGTTGACGAATTTTGGGTCCTAAGTAGCCCAGGTTAATCACGACCTTTTGCACACCAATAGCTGCCAAGCGCTCAATTGCATATTCAATCAGGGGCTTACCGGCAATCGGTAACAGAGGCTTTGGAGTTTGGTCAGTCAGTGGGCGCATACGGCGCCCAAAACCTGCTGCCAATACCATGGCAGTCAAAGGGGAATTCTCTTTGGGTTTGCTCATTAAATTAATCTGTACAGTTTTCGTACGGCCTACTTCGGCTAGTCACCGGCACAGCGGTAATCACTGTACCAGGGCAAAGGCTCTATCTGCGGCAGTAGGGTGCCGCTGAACCAATCAGTAAACGGCTCCAGCTCTGGGTAGCGCTCAGCGGTTTCCAAAACATAGCGAATCACCAGCGGCAGGTGCTGCAAGTATCCCTGCTTTCCATCACGCAGACTGAGGCGCGGGAACAGACCCAGCACTTTAATATGACGCTGTAGCCCCATCCAGTCGAACCAACGAAGATAAAGTTGTGGGTCCACAGGTTGCATAACACCCGCCGCTTCTGCGGTCGCGACGTAAGCCAGCACCCAGCGCTCTACCCGCTCGCGGGGCCAACGGATATAGCAATCTTTGAGCAGAGACACCAGATCGTAGGTGGCGGGCCCCCACACTGCGTCTTGAAAATCGACAATCCCCGGCCTTTCCCCGTCACGGATCATCAGGTTGCGACTGTGGTAATCCCGGTGAACAATAGTGTGAGGCTGTTCCTCCGCACTGTTAAGCAACAATTCAAAGGTTTGCTCCAGCAGCTTTTCTTCCCGCTCTGAAAGCTGGTAGCCAAGTAGCTCTCGCACCAGCCACTCAGGCATAACCTGCATTTCCTTAAGAAGTAGTTCCCGACTATAAGCTGGGAATAATTGTTCCTCAAAAGGGATTTGCTGCAGGCACAAAAGTTCACTCATTACCTCTGCGTAGAGTCCCTCAACACTGTCGCTGTTGAGCACGCTATATAACTGGGTATCCCCCAAATCTTCCAGCAGCAGGTACCCCTCCGCGGTGTCTGCAGCAATCACCATCGGAGTATGGGTACCGTTGCGGCGCAAGTAATCAGCCAGAGCCACAAAGCGGGCGGGGTTAGTCAATTGGGGAGGAGTATCTACCGCTATCAGTGACGGCTCGGTTAGAGTGCGAAAATAACGGCGAAATCCAGCATCTCCCGCCAGGCTCGATAAATCAGCCGGAGCCTCCATACCCAGGGCCACGCCAACCCACTCACTCAAGGCATTGCGTCTGGGATCGGAGTCGATCTCGCACCCTTGCTCAACTTCACTGCTCGATCTTAGGCTCATCTTATATTCCAACTGTTTCTAGCTGCATTTTAACCCCGAGCCTCTCTGCGTCCAGAGACGCCATCACTATTTATTGGTGCCCCTACTTTGCCTCAGCTAAAAAAAGAACACGAGTTCCAGGTAATTTGCGTTTCAAAGCTGAGCCTCTAGCTGTAACATTACGACTTCAGTACGGCTATTAACCACATCTACATTCAAGTAGAATCGGACGATGATTTTGCGCGCCCCGGCTCGAAAGCTGTCGCACGTATCCATCGATAAAGAAACACTAAAAGATAGCTGGAACATATCGTTTGATGCTTGAAGTCTCCCGGTGGCGTCGCCTCGCTCTGGCGATTGCTAATAACTCCCAAGCCCGCTCCATCGCTCTCGGCCTGATCGCTGCTCAACCTCTGTGGGCGCAAGCCAATCAGGGCGAGCCGTATCCTGATCCCGACTACAACCCCTATTTGTACTTGGACTGGTTGCCCCGCTCTGAGCTAACCCCGGAGGAGTTAGCCAATCTACCGGCGGTGTGCTCTGGTGCCTTTGTAGCCCCTCCGCGCAACTATCCCGGTTCTGATCTGCCCCCTGGGGAGGCTCCACTGAGAGCCACTGCTGAGAAATCCCAGTGGCTGGAAGATGGTTCAGCCGAGCTGAGCGGGAATGTACATATTACCCAGGGTTACCGGCAGCTCTTTGCCGACCAGGTCAAACTGAATCGCCCAGAAAATATCGCCACTTTAGATGGCGCCATTGAGCTTCGGGAACCCGGTTTACTGATCCGTGGTTCCTCCGCCGAAGTCCATACCGAAAGCGAAGCGGCCTCTATTGAGGATGCTACCTATGTGGTGCATGATGCTTTTATTCATGGGGATGCCGAGCTAGTTGCACGTCAAACCAGTGGTGAGCTAACCCTGACAGAGGGCACATATACCCGCTGTGAGCCCGGGCGTGAGTTCTGGCAACTCACGGGCCGCGAGATCAATATTGATGAAGTAGAAAGCCAGGGGACTGCGCGGGATGTGCGCCTGAAGATTCTGGATGTACCTGTCTTATACCTGCCGTATTTCCGCTTTCCAGTGGGCGATGCGCGCATGTCCGGCTTCCTGTTTCCCACACTCAGCAACAGCGACAAGAATGGCTGGGACCTCGCCATTCCCTACTACTGGAATATTGCCCCGCAGATGGACGCCACCATTTCCCCGCGTTACATCCAATATCGCGGAGCGGGATTAGAGGTTGAGTTCAGGCACCTGGCAGAAATGTTTAGTACTGAAATCCGTCTAGCCGATCTCCCCAACGACGATGGCGGCAATAATGACCTTGCCCAGGACCTGATTGATGAGGGTTTCCCTGAGGACCTGGTTCTCCCCTATAAAGGCGAAGACCGCTGGCTGATCAGTTTGGAGCAGCAAGGGGGGTACAGCGGCAGTGTCTGGCGTACCGATATCGACTATACCAAGGTCAGCGATCCAGATTATTTCCGCGATTTGAGTACGGCCAACCTAGACATCAATGCGGAAACCCGTGTTAGCCAGAAAGTTCAGGGGCTACTGCGCAGCGAGCACTGGCGAGCAACACTGCGTACCCAGGACTATCAAGTACTGGAAAATGACGCCTTCGATACCTTTGCCCAATACCCCCGTTTGGATATAGACGGGGATTACCGCTGGGATGACTGGCTGTTGACTATGCAGAACGAAGTCACCAGCTGGGATCACAGTGACACACAAACCATAAGGTTTATTGAAGACACCGATGACCCCGACAGTGTCACTACTCGGACACGAGACTTTATCACTGCAGATCGGCTGCGCCTCGACTATGAATTCTACTGGGATAAAGAGTGGCTCTGGGGATATTTTAAGCCGGGAATAGCTGGTCGCTATCTCACTTACAGCGTGAGTGACCTGTTTCTACCCGAGGATGCCGACGATACCCCCGATGCGGCTGCAGCCCAGTTTATTCTGGATACTGGGCTCTACTTTGAGCGCGATAGCCACCTATTTAACCGCGACTTTATCCAGACACTGGAACCTCGGTTATTTACCCTGATTAGCAGCAATGCCGATCAAAGTGATTTCTTTGATATCAGCGGTCGTGCTAACGAAGTCGATCCTGAAATTAGGATAGACCCTGACAGTAACAACCTACTGTACGACACCTCACTTTACACTTTCAGTTACGACCAGTTATTCCGGGATAGCCGCTTTACTGGAAATGACCGGATCGACGATGCAGATAGACTTGCCCTAGGCCTGACAACTCGCTTTCTAGATCCAGTCAGTGGCCGGGACCTCTTCTCAGCCAGTGTCGGACAGGTCTACTACTCCAGTGACAGGCAAATTGGCCGCACTGCTTACATTGAGGATACCCAACGGTCAGAACTGGCTGCACGAATCGAAAGTCGCCCTTTCGAATCCCTGCGTTTGGGGACTGAGCTGGTCTATGAAGATAGTGAGCACAATATTAATCGCGGTAATTTCAGCCTGCGCTATCTTGACGACGACTACCGCATCTTTAATTTCAGCTATTACTACGAGCGTCCAGACTCAACGGATGACGAGGATGAGGACGAAGATGAAGATGAAACCGTGAGTCAACTAAATGCCTCAACAGTCCTCCCACTTGGTACTCATACCTCACTCATGGCTGGTGCCAGCTATGATCTTACTTTAAATCGGGAACTGGAATACCTGGCAGGAATCGAATATGACGACTGCTGCTACCGTACCCGACTGGTGTGGCGACGCACACTGGACAATGATCTCGCAGGGGTTGTATCTGCTGAAGACCTTGAGTACGACGAAGGTATTTATCTCGAAGTCGAACTCAAAGGATTAGCAGGCTTTGGTTCAACCGTGACAGAAATGCTGACCCAGGGGATTGCCAACTTTGATCAGAGAGAAGAGCTGAAACAGTGATGAGAATAATTAAGAAATTCGTACCGAAACTGGGCCTGGCACCCGTACTGGCAGCTGGCGCTCTGATCGCCGCCACTGCTACGGCACAAGTCAGAAACCTTGACCGGGTAGTTGCTGTTGTTGATGACGATGTTGTAATGGCCAGTGAACTGACCCAGCGCATGAATACCATCGCCAGCCAAATCCAAGCACAGCAGGTGCAGGCTCCTCCAGTGGATGTTTTGCGCCGCCAGGTTCTCGAACAACTCATTATCGAGCGTTTGCAACTGCAGATGGCCTCTCGCGCAGGTGTTACCGTTTCTGAATCGGAGTTGGACCAAGCTATCGCCCGTGTCCAACAAAATGCCGGAGTCAGCCCCGAAGAATTCCGCCAGCGGCTGCTCGCTGACGGTATGAGCATGAAGAGCTTTCGTCAGCAGATTCGCCAAGAGCTGATGATTCGCCGGGTCGAGCAAGGCAGCGTTAACCGCCGGATCCAGATTACCGATCAAGATATCGATAACTTCCTACGCTCCAAGGAGGGGGAGTTTTGGAAGTCCCCTCAATTTGAGCTAGGCCATATTCTGATCCCCGTAAGTTCCAGTGCCCCCAGCAGCGAAGTTACCCAGGCACGGGAAAAGGCTGAAGACCTAGCTCAGCAGGCCAAAGACGGCGCTGACTTCCGCCGCCTGGCGATCGCAAACTCTGCCGGCCAAAATGCACTTACCGGCGGTGACCTAGGTTGGCGCAAAACCGTCGAGCTTCCCACTCTTTTTGCCGATGCCCTTACCGACTTAAAAGCCGGTGATGTTACCGAGCCTTTCCGCAGTGATGCCGGCTTTCACCTGTTAAAGATTCACGCGCAGAAAGGCGCCAGCGAGCAGTTGGTGGAACAGACAAAAGTTCGCCATATCCTGCTTAAGCCATCCGCTATTCTTACCGATGACCAAGCTTACAATAAGCTGATTGAGCTGCGTGAAGAGGCCATGGCCAGCGATAACTTTAGCGAACTCGCGCGCGAGAACTCAGAGGATATAGGTTCTATGCTATCCGGTGGCGATCTTGGCTGGTCTATGCCCGGACAGTTTGTGCCAGAGTTTACCCAGGCTATGGATGCAACTGAGATTGGCAGCATTAGCCTGCCTTTCCGCAGCCAGTTCGGCTGGCATATCCTGCAGGTTGAAGATCGGCGCAAACAGGATATGACCGACAAATATATCCGCAATCAGGCAGCCAATTTGCTGCGCAACCGCCGCTATGAAGAAGAACTGCAAAACTGGCGCCGTGAGATTCGCGACCAGGCATACGTTGAGATCAAATTGCCGGACTCTGAGACCACCGAGGACTCAGGTAACCAATAGTAAGCCGCTTTTTCAGCGGGAAAGACCGGGCCCTGTGCCCGGTTTTTTTTTGTAGCTACAGGAAAGTTATATAGCAATGGCTCCTAAAATTGCCTTCACCCCCGGAGAACCTGCAGGTATTGGCCCTGAGCTGGCTGTGAAGATTGCACAAGAGAGTTCTCCAGCACAGATTGTCGCAATTGCTGATCCCCTACTACTGACAGAGACCGCTGCGGCATTGGGGTTGCCTCTTCAGCTCCTTCCTCTGTCCACAGCAGGCACAGAGGGGACACCTGCCGGTGCTCTCTACATACTACCGGTCTCCATACCCGAGCCTGCTAAACCCGGCTTACTGAATGCAGTCAATGCACCCTATGTATTGGAAACTCTTACAGTTGCGGCAGAGGGTTGCCTGGCCGGCCAGTTTGATGCCGTGGTTACAGGGCCCGTACACAAAGGCATTATCAATGATGCCGGTACTCCATTTAGCGGCCATACAGAGTTCTTTGCTGAAAATGCCGGTGTTGAGCGTGTCGTTATGATGCTAGCAGCAGAGGACCTTCGAGTTGCTCTAGTGACAACTCACCTGCCCCTCAAAGAGGTGAGCGCTGCTATCACCCCCCCGCTTCTAGAGCAGATTATTACCATCCTCGACGCCAGTTTGCGGGAACATTTCTGCATCTCCAATCCCCGTATTAGCGTTTGCGGCCTCAACCCCCATGCTGGAGAAGGGGGACACTTAGGCCATGAGGAAATAGAAATAATTGAACCCACACTCGAACACTTGCGCCACCAAGGTATATCACTGAAAGGTCCACTTCCCGCAGACACTCTTTTTACCCCGCCGCATTTGTCGGAATGTGACGCCGTTTTAGCTATGTATCACGATCAGGGGCTTCCAGTGTTAAAATTCAAGGGTTTTGGCCACGCCGTCAATATCACTTTGGGGCTACCCTTTATCCGCACTTCAGTAGACCACGGCACAGCTCTCAATATCGCGGGCACAGGCATTGCAGACTGCGGCAGCCTCAAAGCCGCACTGTCTCAGGCTGTGGCGATAGCTAAATTGCGCAGTTCCTAACCAGTGCCTAAAACTTGCTTGAAGAAAGTGTAAACCATGCCCTCACCACGTGAGCGCAGTGAAAGGCCCTAAAGGGTATCCAACTGAAATGCTCACTAGCACCCCAAGGCTTAACCGCAAAATTAATCATCCAGGTTACAGATATATCAATGGATAACTTCTTTCAACACAAAGCCCGCAAACGCTTTGGACAAAACTTTCTCGTCGATGAAAATATTATCGAGCGCATTGTTCGTGCGGTAGGCCCTAAAGAGTCAGATACGCTAGTGGAAATTGGCCCGGGCCAAGGGGCAATTACAGAATTACTACTAAAACGGTGCCCATCTCTAACCGCTGTCGAACTGGATCGCGACCTGATTCCGATGCTGGAATTTAAATTCAGGGAATACCCGGAATTTAGCATCATTGAAAAGGACGCATTAAAATTTGACTTTGGCACCTTTGCTGGAGATAAGCAGCTACGCATTGTCGGTAACCTTCCATATAACATATCCACACCATTACTGTTCCATCTGCTCAGTTTTCGCGGGCAAGTCCAGGATATGCATTTTATGCTTCAGAAAGAGGTGGTAGATCGGCTCAGCGCTACGCCTTCGACTAAATCTTATGGGCGACTTAGCGTGATGGTTCAATATTACTGTCGCGTACAGGGCCTATTCCCTGTCCCTCCGCAGTCCTTCCGGCCCGCCCCCAAAGTGGATTCTGCCATCGTGAGATTGGTTCCCCACAGCACTCTGCCATTTACCGCAAAAGATGAAGGATTATTGGAAAGAATCGTCAATATAGCCTTCCAGCAGCGCCGTAAGACCCTGCGCAATGCTTTAAAACCCCTATTCCCGGATCTCGACCCCGAGCTGCTACCCATTGATGCCGGCCGCAGAGCAGAAACCTTAAGCGTCGAGGACTTTGTTAAGCTGGCCGACTACTGTACAAACTTGCAACAACAATAATTATTTTTCACATTATTGGGGGGAACCTTGGCAACTTACGCCATCGGAGATATTCAAGGATGCTTTGCAGCTTTTCAAAGCCTTCTCAAGAAAATCAATTTTAGTGCTGACCGTGACAAACTCTGGCTTGCCGGAGACTTGGTTCACCGGGGTGAGGATAGCCTGAGCACCCTTCGCTATCTCTATGAGCACCGCCAGCAGGTTACAGCAGTGTTGGGCAACCATGATCTCCATTTACTAGCGATCGCCCATGGCGCTAAATCTCTGTCTGAAAAAGAGCACGACCTTGCCAAGGTTTTAAAAGCAAAAGATTCTGATAAGTTACTGGAGTGGCTACAAAGCCTACCCCTTCTAGTACATAAGAAGGGGTACACCATGGTGCATGCGGGTATCCCCCCCATTTGGAGCGTTACTAAAGCGCAAAAGCTCGCCACTGAAGTGCATAAGGCCCTCGCCGACGAAGCTATGGCAAAGGCATTTTTTTATGGCATGTACGGTAATGAGCCACACTGTTGGGATGATCATTTGATCGGCATCGAACGCCTGCGGTCCATTACCAATTACTTCACAAGAATGCGATTTTGTAAGGCTGATGGCACTCTGGATCTAATCAATAAAAAGGGGGTCCAGGCCTCTCACGGTGAATACCAGCCATGGTTTAGCTTTCCCAATCGAAAAACCAGAAATGACAAGATTATTTTTGGGCATTGGGCTGCCCTGGAAGGCCGTGCAGATACTGAGAATATCTATGCCCTAGACACAGGTTGCGTTTGGGGAGGATACCTGACTGCAATGCGATTAAGTGATGAAGAATTTTTTTGTACAGACTGTAGCTTATAAAAATCACTTCGCCCTGAAGCCTAAAAGAAGAATTTAAACCGACCGAATCTAAAAAAATAAACTGACAGTTATCACCTGGGAGTGTAACTGTCAGTTTACCTAGCTTGAATAACCTTATAAGCCATGGGTTAATTGATCCAAAGCAACTCCTACACTCGACGGTTTCCCATCAAGTAAAAGCTCAATAGAGTTAACAAGTTCCGCTGCTCCTTCCCTCTGGCTGAGAAGCATCAAGAAAGTATCAGCGCCTTTTTCTCCGCCGCCCTCGACCTCTTGACGAAAACTGCTCCATATCGAAAAAATATTTGACGAATCAGCATTTTCACTTTGCAGAAACAGGTCAATTGCTCGATGTATGAGCAGGCCACAGCTATAATACAGATCAAACCTACCCCGGTTAGCAGCCTCAACCAAAGGAATCTCTTTTACACCTTTTGTACAACTTTCCTTAAAAGCTTTAATTTTATTAGAGACATATTTTGATGACTCGGGATACAAATCTAATAAAGCCAGCACTGCTAACCAATCCGCATTCCCTTCATGTAACCACGATTCATTTGCATCACCATACAATCCTGTTTCACTACCCTGCTGGTATAAATGTGCGACCTCATGAGCAAAAAACCAAATGGTTTCATTAATAAAGTTAGGGTCGGAAAATTTCCCATCAAGTTCATTCATATTCCAATGCATAAAAACCTGATGTGGCAAGGTCCCCCCCTGCCAAGAGTTATCATCGACATTCGCATATGATGCATACAAAGCAGGCTTTGTTCCACTTAGTGCCCCAAGCTTTTGCTCAAAATAACTCATTAACCTGGGAATATCTGACTCTAAAGACAATCTCAATTTTTCCGGCAAACCGCTATCAATTACTGCTAAAACACTAGCTGTATTTATGGGTTCTTGAGTTCCAACATAAACATTCATTCCATTATCACGATCAATCCACCTGGCTGTCCGATCACTTATCTTCCCGTTAATGATCATATGCTCACCTGGAGGAGCCTGCATAGTTACTCGCCAGGTTTTTGCTTTATCATCACAGTTGTCAATACAAGCAAAAAAGCGGCCCGTGTATATCAGGCTTCCACCATCTGAATAGGGGGAGAAAGGTGCATAGTCTTTGGGAAGAGATATATAACTAGGCGTCAAATAAATTTCAATGTGTTCGAATGAACTTCTATCTTTTCTAACCAGAAACTCTTCACCATCCATAGAAACTAATTCAAATTCTGGTGACACAGGCTTCCAGCGTTTTATACGAGAGGCATCCGGGTTACGTACAAAGCTAATCCGGCTTGCCGGCCTATCCATTTGATAGGTAAGCTTCCAGAGCTTATCGCCCTGCTTCTCAATCGCGATATCCACCCCAGATATATCTTCAGCTAAAGCTGAAAAACCAGTTAAAACTAACAGTAAAAACTGAATATATTTCAATCTTAACTCCTTTTAGATTGAGAAAAATAAACAAAAATTGACCTAATTACCACTTATGCTAAGCCAATTTTTAGCAACCTTTCTGGCATCGGTGGTGTCCGAAGAGAGACGTAAATCAATCTTGGAATGAGTGCCGACAAATCAAACCTCCGATTAAAGCGATATTGAAATTCTGCCAAATAGCGCTGTGCATATTTCGGCCTAATAGCATGGTAAGTGCTACGTAGCGCACTCTTTAAATTACCAAGTACTGTATTTACCCAATAGAACTCAGGCTCTTCAACAGAAGCTCGGCCACCACCACAAACAATTTTGTCATGTACACAACCGGCCTCCTTAATGGCATTGAAGCATGGAAGACCATCTGAGATGACTGTGCTGCCACTGCAAAGGTACTTTTTACTCCAGGTTGAAATTTCACTGCTTTTGAAGCCCTTGATAATTGAGAGCTTAATACGGGTTGGGCGTCCCTCCTTGGTTGTTTCAACGGCCGCCACAAAGGGAGTTTTACCCTTGGCTCCGCGCCCGGGCTTGCATCCAGTACGCTCACCACCGAGATAGGCATCATCTAGTTCAATAAAACCGGACAGTTTGTATCGTTGGTCTCGCTCCATCATCACTTGCATGAGTTTCTGCTTCATACGCCATGCTGCGTTGTAAGAGATACCTAGATGTCGAGATAGCTCCATAGAGGAAATGCCCTTCTTATCCTGAGTAATCAGGAAAATACCGAGAAACCAGGTGGTGAGGGGGAGCTTCGTGGAGTCAAAAATTGTACGAGAGGTAATCGATGTCTGACGCCGACAATGGTTACATTGCTTAAGCTTGCGATAAGCGAGGTCGCAATGCTTGTCATGCCCGCAGTGAGGACAACTAAAGCCATTGGGCCAACGCCACTGCGACAGTGCATCGAAGCACTGTTCCTCGCTGCCGTACATTTTGAGGAATTGGGTCAAACTAATACCCTTCTGAAACTGTACCTTGTTGCGAGCCATGGCGTATTCCCTTGCAGATCAACGAGATAGCTGTATTTATATACAGTTACGCATAACTTAGCAAGAGTGGTAATTAGGAAAATTGAAGTAATAAATGCTTCCATATATTGATAACTATCAATAGAGCGTTATACATACAACCAGACAGACAAATAATTCTTATTCTTCGCTAATCAGAAACGTTCAAGTCAATCAACAGGATTGTATCTATCGGTAGTATAATGGCCCCTTAACGCAGGTACTGTTGATATAATTTTATTTAGAACATGAAAGAAACTCATTGCCTGCAATATCCGCATGGAGCTGCGCAAGCAATGAGCATTATCAGGTTGATAGAAAAACCTAACCCTCTGTGAGGCAAAAAATAGGATCAAATTTCCTTAACTTAATTTTGCCTAATCTGCACTGTACCCTTTAGGATTTTTATACTGCCAACGCCAGGTATCTTTCACCATACGTACTAAATCATACTCAGCTTTCCACCCCAGCTCTGTTTCAGCCAGCTCTGGATCTGCGTAACACTCTGCAATATCTCCGGGTCTCCGCGGAGCAATGTTATAGGGAATTTCCTTCCCGCTGACACTCTCGAAAGCACGAACGACTTGTAAAACAGAACTGCCCTGTCCCGTCCCCAGATTATGGGTATAACAACCCTCAGAAATTTCTTCTTTACAAATTAAGTTTAGCGCCGCCAAGTGTCCGCGAGCCAGATCAACTACATGTATATAATCTCGAACTCCAGTACCATCGACGGTATCATAATCACCACCAAAAACCTGTAGCTGCTCCAATCTACCTACTGCCACTTGGGAAACATAGGGTAGTAAGTTATTGGGGATACCACTGGGATCTTCACCAATAGTCCCACTTTCATGGGCTCCAATCGGATTGAAGTAACGCAACAAGCTCACTTTCCACCGGCTGTTCGGCGCAGCACAAAGATCGCGCAACATGTTTTCCACAATCAACTTACTTGAGCCGTAGGGGTTGGTTGCGCCAGTAGGGAAATCTTCTTTAATTGGTACTGTTTCAGGATCACCATAGACTGTTGCCGACGAACTGAAGATCAGGCGATGAACCCCAAACTCCTCCATCACCTCACATAAAGTTAAGGTCCCAGCTACATTATTCTGGTAATAGCGCAGAGGCTGCACAACAGATTCACCAACTGCTTTTAACCCCGCGAAGTGAATTACGGCGTCAATCTTATGATCAGAGAATACTTTGCGTAAACCTTCCTTATCACTAATATCCAGATGGTGAAAAGGGATATCTTTGCCAGCAATTAACTCGACCCTCCGTAGGGCTTCCTCACTGCTGTTCGATAGGTTATCCACAACTACAGGCTCAAAGCCGGCAGCAAGCAACTCGATACAGGTATGACTGCCAATATATCCGGCACCTCCAGTCACCAAAATCGCCATTTATGTTCCTCAATATTTCTCTAATACCCAATATGGGCTGTAGTAAAACGTAAAACAGCCGCCCAATTCAACCTATATAAGTGACATTCCACTGTCTCATTCAAAGGGAAAGCTATGCTGGAAAAGCTGGAGAGCATTCAACACTTACTCCAGCAAAGAACAAGGTTCACAACGGCAATAACGATAGTGCTTCACGCCAAGCGTATCCCAAACACGATCTGGACTTTACAGCTCATACATCGCTCGTCACATTTGGGCAAGAGAAGCCAAGGGCGTACGACATCCTAACCAAAGCAGGAAACTGAGCTAAATCCAGTAGGCTACAGGGAGGTAGACACCATGACAATTTTCAATCACTACTTGGAAAGATACGAATCTATCCAAGACGAGGAACTCAGTATTCAGGAATACCTGGAGCTGTGTAAGACAGACCGCAGTGCCTATGCGTCACCAGCCGAGAGGATGCTGATGGCCATCGGCGAGGCCGAACTGGTAGACACCTCACGGGACCCGCGCCTGTCACGTATTTTCTGTAATAAGGTTATTAAGCGATACAAGGCCTTCAGTGAATTCTATGGTATGGAGGAAGCCATAGAGCAAATTGTCTCTTTCTTCCGACATGCCGCACAGGGTCTGGAAGAGAAGAAGCAAATCCTGTACTTGCTAGGTCCTGTTGGCGGCGGAAAGTCATCCCTTGCAGAGCGGCTAAAAGCCTTGATGGAGCAGGTGCCCATCTATGCAATTAAGGGATCGCCAGTATTTGAATCTCCCTTGAGCCTTTTCTCTCCTACTGAGGATGGCCGCATCCTTGAAGAGGACTACGGCATTGCACGTCGATACGTCAACACTATTATGTCTCCCTGGTCTGTTAAGCGATTGCATGAATTTAAAGGGGACATCAGTAAATTCCGTGTCGTAAAAATTCGTCCATCTATTCTCGATCAAGTTGCCATCTCAAAAACAGAGCCCGGTGATGAAAATAACCAGGATATTTCATCACTAGTTGGCAAGATCGACATTCGTAAGCTTGAGGATTTCCCCCAGAATGACCCTGATGCCTATAGTTTTTCTGGTAGTTTATGTAGGGCCAACCAGGGACTGATGGAGTTTGTCGAGATGTTCAAAGCGCCTATCAAGGTGCTTCACCCCCTACTAACTGCAACACAAGAAGGGAATTACAACAGTACTGAGGGGTTGGGGTCAATTCCGTTCAACGGTACAATCCTCGCTCATTCCAATGAATCAGAATGGCAATCCTTCCGCAATAATCGCAACAATGAGGCTTTCCTGGATCGTATTTATATCGTCAAGGTGCCCTACTGTGTAAGAGTGCAGGAAGAAATACGAATCTATCAGAAACTGCTAGAAAATAGCTCCTTGTCAAAAGCTCCCTGTGCACCAGACACCCTGCGGATGTTGGCGCAATTCTCTGTATTGTCGAGAGTTAAAAACCCTGAGAACTCCAGCCTTTATTCAAAGATGCGTATCTATGACGGTGAAAACCTGAAGGATACCGACCCCAAAGCAAAAACCATTCAGGAATACAGAGATAATGCAGGGGTAGATGAAGGCATGAACGGACTATCCACCCGTTTCTCCTTTAAGATCCTCTCAAAAGTTTTCAATTTCGATGCTACTGAGGTGGCGGCAAATCCAGTCCACCTACTCTATGTTCTGGAACAGCAAATAGAGCAGGAGCAATTTCCACCAGAAGTGCAAGAGACTTACCTCGGGTTTATCAAGGAATATTTAGCTCCAAGATATGTAGAATTTATCGGTAAGGAAATCCAAACAGCTTACCTGGAATCCTACGCTGAATACGGCCAAAACTTGTTTGATCGCTATGTCACTTACGCTGATTTTTGGATACAGGACCAGGAATATCGTGACCCAGAAACCGGTGAAATACTGGATCGCGGCGCCCTTAATGAAGAGCTTGAAAAGACAGAAAAACCTGCAGGAATTTCCAATCCGAAAGATTTCCGCAATGAAATAGTCAATTTTGTACTCCGCGCCAGGGCTAACAATCAAGGAAAAAATCCCGACTGGAGATCTTACGAAAAATTACGTGCCGTTATCGAGAAAAAAATGTTCTCCAATACGGAAGATCTTCTGCCAGTTATATCCTTTAATACCAAGGCGTCAGCAGATGATAAACGCAAGCATGCAGACTTCGTTGCGCGTATGGTTGAACGGGGCTATACCGAGAAGCAGGTTAGACTGTTATCCGAATGGTATCTACGCGTGAGAAAATCTCAATAGTAAGGTTTTCCTCCATTAAGGTCACTGGAAAAACACGAGGAAGCCAAACCCGGATACTGATTAGATCATTAACTTTTAGTGAGCACTTAAATGATTTCACAGCATCTCATCGGAACTCTCAGTGGCTCGCTATAGTGAAGATACCAATAATTGTGTTTGGTGGATTCAGCAGGAAATATTCTGAATAGATTTATGGCGATGGATGCCTGTGAGCTTTATTCAGAACAAAGGCAGAAATATGAGCTATATCATCGACCGCCGCTTGAATGGAAAGAAAAAGAGTACCGTTAATCGGCAGCGATTCTTAAGGCGCTATAAGGCTCACATTAAGAAAGCTGTCGGCGACGCCATGAATAGCCGCTCTATTATGGACATGGATAAGGGAGAACAAATCAGTATCCCTACTCGGGATATCAGCGAACCCTTATTTTCTCACGGTAGCGGTGGGCACGTAGAGCGAGTATTACCCGGAAACAAGCAATTTACTGCTGGTGATCGTATCCCTCGTCAAGGTCAGCGAGGCGGTGATGGAAATGGTGGTGGTGCCAGTGATAGCGGGGAAGGGGTTGATGAATTTGTCTTCCAGATATCACAAGAAGAGTTTCTGGACTTTATGTTTGAGGGACTCCAGCTGCCCAATATGATCAAGCAACGCCTGGCCGGCAACGAGTCTTTTCAAATAGTACGTGCCGGAATTAGTAATGAAGGAACTCCAGGTCGTCTCAATGTGATCCGCTCACTCAGGGCTGCCCATGCAAGACGCATAGCCTTGACCAGTAATAAGCGAAGAAACCTACGCAATTTAGAGGAAGACCTATCCCAAGAAGAAAACAAAGATACTGCTCTGCGAGACCAGCGCAAAATTGAGGCTCTTAAAAACCAAATCGCCGAACTTCGCAGCCGTATCAATCGAGTCCCTTTCCTCGATGATTTCGACCTGAAATATAACCTGCTGATTCGACAACCAAAACCTCGATCTAGGGCGGTGATGTTTTGCCTGATGGATGTATCCGGTTCGATGAACCAAGCCACAAAGGATATGGCCAAACGCTTCTTCTTGCTTTTGTATTTGTTCCTACAGCGCAGTTATGAATATACAGAAGTCGTTTTTATTCGACACCACACTAGCGCCAAAGAAGTTGATGAAGAGGAGTTTTTCTATTCACGGGAAACTGGCGGCACCATTGTCTCAAGCGCGCTCAAATTAATGCGACGTATTATAAGAGATCGCTACCCCGCCAGCGAATGGAATATCTATGGAGCCCAGGCCTCAGATGGTGATAACTGGAACGACGACTCCAGTACCTGCCACCGAATCCTTATCGACGATATTATGCCCCATGTGCAGTATTACTCTTATGTGGAAATCACTCCCAGAGATCACCAGGCCCTGTGGGAAGAGTATGAAAGTGTCCGCACTTTATTCCCCAATCACTTTGCTATGGAGCAGATTGTCGATGTACAGGATATTTATCCGGTGTTCCGACAACTGTTCCGCCAAAAGGTGACTGCCTGATGCTCGACAAATTTGCCAGTGGCGCTGAAGCATCTGAATCTGAGTCGCGTCAGCCCATATCAACAAGCTCAGAATGGACTTTTGAATTAATTCAGGAATATGATCGCGCCATCGGCGCACTGGCAGAAGAGTTTGGGTTAGATACCTACCCAAATCAGATTGAGGTTATCTGCTCAGAGCAGATGATGGATGCCTACTCCTCGGTAGGAATGCCAGTGGGTTATCACCACTGGTCTTTTGGCAAGCAATTTATCAGCGTGGAAAATAATTACCAGCGCGGATTGATGGGGCTGGCTTATGAAATAGTCATTAATTCTAATCCCTGCATCGCTTACCTCATGGAAGAAAATACCATGACAATGCAGGCTTTGGTGATTGCTCACGCCTCCTATGGGCACAATTCTTTCTTTAAAGGGAATTACCTGTTTCGCTCCTGGACAGATGCCAGCAGTATTATTGACTATCTGATCTTTGCCAAAAATTATATTTCCCGCTGTGAAGAGCGCTACGGGCTTGATGAAGTCGAGGCCATTCTCGACTCCTGTCATGCCCTAATGAACTACGGTGTAGATCGCTATAAACGCCCTTACCCAATCTCGGCTATTGAAGAAGAACGCCAACAGCAAGAGCGAGAAGAGTACCGCCAAAGACAGCTCAATGATTTATGGAGGACCATCCCAAAACTCGGTGACGGTATAGAGGAGACAAAGGAGAAACGCTTCCCCGAAGAGCCTCAGGAGAATATCCTGTACTTTGTTGAGAAAAATGCCCCTCTCCTGGAAAACTGGCAACGGGAGCTAGTGCGCATTGTACGTAAGCTGGCCCAATACTTTTATCCACAGCGGCAAACCCAAGTAATGAATGAGGGCTGGGCTACCTTCTGGCACTACACTCTCTTAACCGAGCTGTACAAGCGCGGGCGGGTGACTGAAGGCTTTATGATGGAGTTTCTACAAAGCCACACCAATGTTATCTACCAACCCTCTTTTGACAGCCCTCACTACAGCGGTATCAATCCCTATACCCTGGGCTTCAGTATTTTTACTGACTTACGGCGTATCTGTGAAAGCCCCACTGAAGAGGATCGCCGCTGGTTCCCAGACATTGCTGGAAGTAACTGGCGTGAAACCCTTCAATTCGCCATGCGCGACTTCAAAGATGAAAGTTTTATTTTACAATTCCTGTCTCCCAAGGTTATGCGAGACATGAAACTGTTTTGTATCAGCGACAACGATAAAGAGAACGATATCATTGTCAGCGCAATTCACGATGAGAGCGGTTATCGCCAGTTAAGAGAGAACCTTGCGGGACAGTACAACCTGGGCAATCGGGAACCGAACATCCAGGTATATTCAGTAGATACCCGTGGTGACCGTTCACTGACCCTGCACCACACACAACACCGCCGTCGCCCTCTTGGTAAAGATACAGCAGAGGTATTAAGGCATCTTCACCGGCTATGGGGCTTCGATGTTCACCTGAACAGCTTGAACGGGGATCAAATAACGGCCAGTTGTCACTGCCCAGAGCAAGGTCGGGACCGACCGGAGGGTGAAGAAGAGTCTATGTTAATACCAAAACCCATATAGGTTTCAGCGCGGGAACTGTTGAAATACCAGCCCCGCACAGAATGGGGAAATAATACCCACTTGCGAATCGCGCTACTTAGGCATCAGCTTCCAACAAAAGCTTGGCCTTTGCAGAAAGTTCACCGTGCTCAGAACGGTGAGTTAAAAGAGCATCAGCTCCAGCATCCAGCCAACGGGCTTTTTCGCCATCGTCATCAGAAGGCACAACCAGAATGCTCAGGTTCGAGTATTCACTGCGGGATCTGAGGTAGTCCAGCACCTGAAACCCACTCTCCCCAAGCAATCCAGTGTCAACCACTAACAACGCCGGCTTGGCACTCGCCATCAGGATACCAGCGGAAAAACTATCACTAGCTACTTCTACTTCACACCCCATCTGCTGAAGCGCCTGGCGTCCACCTGAAGTCAGCTCAGGATCAGTCGTTAACAAAAGCACTTTTCGACTGGGAACTGCCAGGTCGTTCGGAACTGGCATTGAGTTGTCCCGCAGGAAGCCCACGAAATCCTCAACACAGATACGGTGGTCACCACGCCCTGGAAGTTTGTATGCCTTGAGCTGGCCACGCTCAATCCAGCGAATCACCGTTCGGAAGTTAACACCGCAGTACCTGGCTGCTTCCCCGGTGGTTAGCACATGTAATTCGCTCATCTTTATTCTCCCCAACAACTGCGATTAAAAAGAAGAACAGTCAACTTCCCGAAAGTATCCTCTGCCCCACAGAGTTACACGTGAAATTATCCTGCCCAGCTGAACCGCCCCTATAAATTATGCTGTTTAATGCTGCAAACCCAGCCCGAAATTCGGTCCATGTAATTAATTAACGAACAGCGGAACAACCCCCTCAAAAAATACTAATAGATATAGTTGACAGGTAAGACAGGTTTCTTAGAATGGCACTAGATTCGTGACTTGGGACTTGTCACGCGATCCCTTCCAGTGGTGTGGCCGTTAAGTCAGAGCCCCCACAGTTGGCAAAGAAATGTTTGCTAAGCGAATACCCTAAGACCCTGGGCCCCCTTGTTTTTTCGGGGCCTTTTTTTTATCTTGCCGAAGCTTCTTACACTCCTACCGCTCATCCTCCGTCCAGCAGACAAACCTGGAACAACGCCGGAACAAATGGACTTATGGCAGTACAATCACCTATCAGATCACTGGTCCCTCCAGCTCTGGAGCAAATGCTTTGAAGATCTACCTTGTTGGCGGCGCAGTGCGCGACAGACTTTTGAATCGCCCAGTCACCGAGCGTGACTGGGTAGTGGTTGGGGCAGATGCAGATAGAATGCAGGACCTCGGATACAGCCCAGTCGGCAAAGATTTTCCAGTATTCCTACACCCTGAGACCGATGAAGAATACGCGCTCGCTCGCACCGAAAGAAAGAGCGGCCACGGCTATGGCGGTTTTACCGTTAACGCCGATGCCAATATCACTCTGGAAGAGGATCTCCTGCGGCGAGACCTCACTATTAATGCCATTGCAGAAGACATCGACGGCAAGCTAATAGACCCCTACGGAGGGCAGAAAGATCTGGAGGCACGGCTTTTGCGCCATGTTTCTCCTGCATTTGCCGAAGACCCCCTAAGAATACTGCGAGTAGCCCGCTTTGCCGCCCGCTACCATCACCTTGGCTTTAGCGTTGCCCCTGAGACCATGATACTCATGCGCCAGATGGTAGAAGCGGGTGAAGTGGAATATCTGGTGGCCGAGAGGGTCTGGAAAGAGGTAAGCCGGGCGCTTACCGAGCCAGACCCCGATATATTTATTCGAGTACTGCGAGACTGCGGTGCCCTCTCGGTACTGTTACCAGAATTAGAGAATTTGTTTGGTGTTCCCCAGCCGCCCAAACACCATCCCGAAGTGGACACTGGAGAACACGTACTGCTAGCCCTGCGCGCCGCACCGGCAGAGCTCCCCTTGCGTTTTGCAGTACTGCTACACGACCTGGGCAAAGGACTGACTCCCGAGGAGATTCTCCCCAGCCACCACGGCCACGAGGCCGCAGGCGTACCTCTTGTAAAGGCCGTCTGTGAGCGCTGGCGTACCCCAAAAGACCTGACTGCACTAGCTGTCGGGGTCTGCGAATACCACCTGCATTGCCACAGAGCCTTCGAATTGCGCCCACAGACCATTATGAAAATGATCCGCAGTCTGGATGCCTTGCGACGTCCCGAGCGATTTGAAAACTTTCTTCGCGCCTGTGAGGCAGATGCCCGAGGTCGTGAGGGGCTGGAGAATCGAGATTATCCACAGGTGGAATTTTTGCGCGCCGCTCGAGATGGGGCAGCGGCAGTAACTGCCGAGGAGTTGATTAAACAGGGCTACCAGGGTGCGAAGCTGGGGCAAGCACTGGACCGGGAGCGCATCAAGGCAATCGCCAGAGTAAAGGATAACTACATTGCGTAATGTGTTGATTACCGGTGCCGCCGCACGCCTGGGCCGTGCTATTGCTGAAGAGCTGCATAGAGATCACAGAGTTGTTATTCACTATCGCAACTCGGCTGATGCTGCCAAGGCCCTGGCAAACGAGCTGAACCAACTTCGCCCCAACTCTGCCATAGCGTTGCACAGTGAATTGAATAGCGCCGAAGCCTGTTCCAATCTGGCCCAGCGCGCGCAAGAGGCCTGGGGCGGTATTGATGTTCTGGTCAACAATGCCTCTGCATTTCACCCCACACCTGTGGGAAAGGCGACCGAGGAGGACTGGGATCGGCTGGTAGGCAGTAACCTCAAAGCTCCCTTCTTTCTCACTCAGGCCCTGAAAGAAACACTCTGCCAACAACAGGGTTGCGTTGTTAATATGGCGGATATTCACGCCGAGCGCCCGATGCCCAAGCATACTATTTACTGCGCCGCCAAGGCTGGACTGGTAATGCTGACAAAAAGCCTCGCTCTGGAGCTATCGCCCCAGGTGCGGGTCAATGCAGTCGCCCCCGGTGCCATTCTTTGGCCGGAGCAAGAGGCAACTAACGAAGCCAAGAAAGCACAAATCACCCAGCGCATTCCTTTGGCCCGAACCGGTGACCCCAGCGATATCGCCAAAACCGTGCGCTTCCTGATCTGTGACGCCCCCTATATCAACGGCCAGGTTATTGCCGTTGACGGCGGCCGTAACCTCAATATCTAGAGCGGTCCAATCAATATCTAAAACAGTCCAACAACGGGGCTTCACTTCAATTTCACCGGCACTCTGTCAGAATGCTTTGTAACTTCCTCTGCCAAAAGAGATTTGCCGGTGCGCTCACTGAAGATATTGTTGATTGAAGATAACCCCACTATCGCCCGCCAGCTTGCCGAATTCCTGCACGCTGAGGGCTGGCAGATAGATTATGCCCAGCGGGGCCGCCAGGGCTTACAGCTGGCCCTGGAACAAATCTTCGACCTGATTATTCTCGACCTGGGCCTGCCGGATATGGACGGTTTAGAGGTCTGCGAAAAGATCAAGGCACAAGCGCCAGTTAACATGCCAATTCTGATGTTAACTGCCCGAGATGCTCTCGCAGATAAAGAACGCGGATTTGGTATCGGTGCCGATGACTACTTATGTAAACCCTTCGAACCAAGGGAACTGATACTGAGATGCCGCGCCCTGGCACGTAGACACCAGCTGCATACCAGTGAAGAAATTAAGGTCGGTGATTTACAGATAAACCAGCGCCAGCAAACGGCCTACCGGGATAAACAGCCTCTGCCCCTGACAACTATCGGTTTTCGCATTCTCACTATGCTCGCCCAGGCGTCGCCAGCACCAGTAAGCCGCTCGGCAATAATCCACCATATTTGGGGTGATGAACCCCCAGAAACAGACGCCTTAAAATCCCACATTTATAGTCTTCGCCAAACACTGGATAAGCCTTTCCAGGCCCCTATGTTGAAAACCATCACCAATCTCGGTTATCAGTTGGAAACTCCCAATGCGCGAAACCAGTAATTTACAGAGGAAGGTCTTCGCTATTTTTGGCAGTTTTACCCTGCTGCTATGCTTGGTGTTTTTTGCCATTTGTATGATGGTGGCCTATGTAGTTGAAGACCATTTACTTGATAACTTATTGGCCGGAGAAGTCCGCTACCTCGAACAGCAGGCAAGACTGACTAATGCGACCCCAGAGCCACGCCTACCCTATTTAACGCTATACACTGAAAGCAAAATAATTCCGGCCGAGCTGCGCACTGCCTTACCAAGCTATGCAGAAAAGGCTGAGTGGTTTAGTGATACGGAACATCACTTCCACTTACGCAGAGTACATTTTCCGGACAACCATTCCGCCGTTCTCGTAGCTGAAGTCAGTGAATTGCTCACTGTTACCCGACAATCTTCAAAGCTTCTCTGGCTTTTTGCCAGCGCCTGTATCTTGACCCTACTCTTAGCCCTCTATTGTGCCTTTCGTATTTCCCGTAAAACCATCGCGCCTGTAGTAACCCTCGCTAAAGCAGTTCAGCAGCAGAGAAACTGCGATTCTCAAATTTCCCTGCCCTATAACAATGAACAAGATGAAATCGGTTATCTCGCAAGTACGCTGCAAGATACACTTAACCAGCTCAAGCTAACATTGCGCAGGGAAACTGAGTTTACCCGGGATACAAGCCATGAATTGCGCACCGGGCTAACCATTCTGAAAAGCACACTGGCTCTCAGTCAAAATCGGGAAATGACTTTAGCTGAGAAAAGTGAGCTATTAGAAACTGTTACCGGTATGGAAAAAACCGTTAAGACACTATTAGCCCTCGCCCGCTCTGAGTCTCTACAGTCGGAAGATATCCCATTGCGTGCTGTACTAGAGGAGCGTCTTTTAACTCAACACCAGCTAATTGTACAAAAGCATTTTAATGTTGATTTAAAATTAGGGCACAAAGCCAGAGCCCTGGCTAATCGACACCTGGTAAGTCTGCTATTCGACAACTTGATCAGCAATGCATTACAGCACGCTACCAGCCCTGAGTTGGTTATTACCTATAAGGGGGACACACTCTTTTTTGAGAACGCCACAGACAACCAATTAGATCTAGAAACCTCCCTCTTACCCGGCCAAAAGAGGGAAGGCAGTGACGGTATTGGTCAAGGCCTTTTCCTGGCCAAAAGAATCTGTGAAGCCTTAAATTGGGCCATCTCTGTCCAATGTCGGAACAATATTTATCAGTGTGCTCTGTCTTTTACACAGTAGTGTTCTAAGATTCAAATTTTTACCGTATGCGCTCGAGATGCACAGTGAATCGGCATCCATACCTTATACGATCTCGAGTGCAGCTTTTTCTTTCTTCCTAAATAGCAATTACAATCTCACCTGAATTTCACCTTCCATCCCTTATTCTCCTACGAACTCACTAGAAGATTTTCCGTCTACTACTGCAATTTTGGAGATTAATATGTTGAAGAAAATTGTTATTTCCCTGGCACTGACTTTGTCCGTATTTTTTGGTTTTATTATTTGGATTAAGGGCCTAATTCCACCCCAAGAGCAGGACTTTTCCACTACGACAGTAAGTGACCTGCCGTATTTACAACAATTACCCAGGGAAAGCCGAGGAAAAATCTTAGCTGTTGTCACCAGTACTGAAACGATGGGAGATAGTGGCAAGGCAACTGGTTATGAATTAACTGAACTGGCACGCCCCTATTACATCTTTTCAGCCAACGGATTTATTGTCGATATTGCCAGTCCCAAAGGCGGCAAACCGCCTGCGGTGATCGATAAAGATGATCTAGGGCCTTTCGACTATGCCTTTCTCAATGACCCGGAGGCACAACAAAAGGTCAACAACAGTATTCCTATCGATCAGGTATCAGCAGAGAATTACCAGGCAGTATTTTTTGTCGGCGGTAAAGGCACCATGTTCGATTTCCCCGACAATCCCCATATCCAGTCCCTGGTGCGGGAAATCTATAACAGCGGCAAAATTATCGGAGCGGTATGCCACGGGCCAGCGGCCCTTGCCAATGTCACCCTGGATAATGGCAAGCCCTTAATCGCCGATCGGCAGATCAGTGCTTTTACTAACGAAGAGGAACTTTTTCTTATCCCTGACGCCGAGCAACGATTTCCATTCCTGCTTGAGGATCGCTTACGTGAGCAAGGCGCGTTTTTTCAGGCTGGGCCCACTTACCTGGAACAAGTCAGCGTGGATGGCCAGCTTATTACCGGGCAAAACCCCTGGTCCACCTGGCTGGCGGCTGAGAGTATGGTAAGCGCGATGGGGTATACCCCTGTTCCACGCCAAGTCACTCCGGCGGAGCAGACCGTCAAATTACTACTCACTTATGAGCAGCGCGGCTTTACCGAGGCCACAGAGAAATTACACAAGCTTCAGGAGAAAGGGAAAATAGACCAGCGTCTACTAGCCATGCACGGCGTTGTCTCTGTTATGCGTTGGGAGCCGGGCAGAGCTCTGGACATAATCAGACTGCTGTCCAAGAGCCAGGATTGATAGAGCCCCTCAAAAAGCCAGCTAGCCAGCCTGCTCTAGGGGCTGGCCATTTTCATCCACAAATAATACATCGCGAATACTGAGTTTTTGTCCCTGGGCATTCTGCACAGCCACTTCGGAGATAGGCTCACCACTGTTTTTATCAACCAGGTGCATCCCATCTTTATTGCCATTCCAGCGCAGATTCCACTGGCGCAGGGCGATTACCACCGTAAACAGGTCCCGACCTTTTTCCGTTAAGCGGTACTCGTAGCGAGTACCGTGTTCGCCCGCATCAAAGCGTACCAGCACCTCGTTATCCACCAGACGTGATAACCGATCCACAAGGATATTTTTGGCAATTCCCAGGTTTCTTTGGAAATCCACAAAACGGCGGGTACCCAGCATCGCCTGCTTAATTATCAGCAGGGACCACCAGTCCCCCACCTCATTTAGGGCGCAAGCCAGGGAGCAATCAAGATCATCAAAGCGTTTACGTGACATACCCCTAGTATACCGGCAAAAGAGTTGCAATACGAAACCAGATATTGAACTCAACCTTAAAATAAGGTCTTATAACGCAACCGTTTTAATTGTGACCTAGTGGGACCAGTGAGTCCCAGAGTTGAATCGAGACATTCAGGAGAGAAATATGAGTGGTTCCCTGGACAACCTACTGCGTCCTTTCGAGCATAAATCCCTAAAACTTCGCAACCGGGTCGCAATGGCCCCCATGACCCGCACCATGTCACCGGGCTATTCAGCCAATGACCAAGTGGCCGGCTATTACCGCCGCCGTGCCGAGGGCGAAGTGGGACTAATTATTACCGAAGGCACCTTCGTTAATCATAAAGCCGCAAACGGCTACGAGAATGTTCCGGCAATCTACGGTGAGGCCGCTCTTGCCGGCTGGAAAAAAGTGGTAGACGAAGTACACGCTGCCGGTGGCCAGATTATCCCGCAGTTATGGCACGTAGGCTCCGTGCGCAAAGAGGGCATAGGCCCGGATAAATCAGTGCCCGGCTATTCCCCCTCAGGCTTGTTCAAACCCGGCAAGCCCAATGGCCAGGCGATGAGCAAAGAGGACATCCAGGAGGTTATACAAGCTTTTGCAGACGCAGCCAAAGCAGCCAAGGAAATTGGGTTTGACGGTGTAGAGATTCACGGCGCCCACGGCTACCTGATCGACCAGTTTTTCTGGGAAGGTACCAACCAACGCGATGACGAGTACGGTGGCTCCATCGAAAATCGCACCCGCTTTGCAGTGGAAATTATCAAAGCGGTACGTGAAGCCGTAGGCGAAGATTTCGCCATAGTGCTGCGCTACTCCCAATGGAAGCAGCAGGATTACGAAGCCAAGTTGGCGCAAAACCCGGAAGAACTGAAACGCTTCCTAACACCGCTAGTTGAAGCCGGCGTTGATATTTTCCACGCCTCTACAAGACGCTTCTGGGTGCCAGAATTTGAGGGTTCTGATCTCAACCTGGCAGGCTGGACCAAGGAATTGACGGGAAAACCGGTAATTTCTGTCGGCAGTGTCGGCCTTGACGATGATTTTATCGGCGGCAATAACCAGGGCATGGGTGGCACGGCCAATCCTACCGATTTAGGCGAACTGACCCGCCGTATGGACAACCAGGAGTTCGACCTAATTGCCGTTGGCCGCGCGCTATTACAAGACCCACACTGGTTCGCCAAGGTGCGGGAAGATCGCGCGGAGGAAATCACTCCGTTCACTAAAGAAGCGCTAATGAGCCTAAGTTAATTACTCCTAATAAAAAAGCAGCCTCAAAGGGCTGCTTTTTTATCTACTTTTTTTAGAAATTTATTGGAATCACGGCCAAAGAAATTCCACCGGCCACAATTTTTGTGAAGCCTGGTCGTACTCATCCCACAGCTGACGGTAAGTTTTCTGCTCGACCGGGTGCAATTCTTCTGGAGCAATCTCTGCCAGAGGCTGTAAAACAAAGGCATTTTTTACAATCTCACCTCTAGGCAATTTTACCCCATCGACAGTTCCGGTCAGGTGATCATAGGTGAGAATATCAATATCCAGAGTGCGCGCGCTGAACTTGGGCCCGGAGCGCAGGCGGCCGTTGGCATCTTCAATACCGCGCAGACACAGGGCCAGCTGTCCTACCGGCAAGTCAGTTTGCAGCCCCACCACCAGGTTGTAAAAGTTATCGCCCTGGAAACCCACCGCTTCACTTTCGAAGACCCGGGACACCTGTAGTTCGCCAAACCGCCCGGTCAAGGCATCCAGCGCTGCGCGGATATATTGCGCACGATTGATATTACTGCCGAGGCTGAGATACACCTGAGCCACGTTTACACTCCCGCAGACATCGCTGCTGCACCTTTTGCCGGCCTCTCGCCGCGCTCAATAATGACACCCACATCCCTGGACCCTCTGACCGCACCCGGCTTGGACAACCGCAGTCGCAGCCAACTTACAGAAAACTCTTCCCTGACAATTGCCGCAGCCTGCTCTGCCATGGTCTCCACCAACAGAAACTCACTGCTTTCAATAAAAGCGATCAAGCGCTTGGCCACCGCTTTATAGTTAAGTGTGTACTCGATATTGTCTGTACGCGCCGCCTCACTAATATCGAAGGCCATCTCCAAATCGAGACTGACCGTCTGGCGCACTTCCCGCTCCCAATCGTAAATACCAATAATGGTATTCACCTTTAAATCCCGTATATAAACAATATCCATTTATCGGCTCTTTTCTTTTTAATGCCAGGCTATCCCTGGGATTTTTAAAGTTCGGTCTTGGGCAATTCTGTCATAGGCCAGCGCGGACGCACATCTACCGCAAGGCTCGTCTGCTCCCCTGCTTTTAAACGCAAACTACCGGCGTAGGCGATCATGGCCCCGTTATCAGTGCAGAATTCATGGCGGGGATAGTAGACGCTGGCGTTATCCTTTCGCAGGCTCGTTTCCAAACGCTCACGCAATAATTTATTTGCGGAAACTCCACCGGCAATCACCAGGGTTTTATAGCCGGAAGCCTTAATAGCGCGACGGCATTTAATCACCAGGGTGTCCACTACCGCCTCCTGGAAAGCCGCAGCAATATCTGCGCAAGTCTGCTCGTCTGGCAAACCATCCTCGAGGGCGTGTTTACGCACTGTTGTCAAAGTGAAGGTTTTAAGGCCTGAAAAACTGAAATCCAACCCCGGTCGATCAGTCATAGGACGCGGGAAAGTAAAACGTTTGGGGTCTCCTTTCTCTGCCAGGACAGCCAAACGCGGGCCACCGGGATAATCCAGGTCGAGCATTTTGGCGGCCTTATCAAAGGCTTCGCCGGCGGCGTCATCCAGGGATTCACCCATCAATTCGTAATCGCCGAGCCCCCGCACCTCCACCAGCTGGGTGTGTCCGCCGGAAACCAGCAGGGCCACAAAAGGAAAGGCAGGCGGATTATCCTCCAGCATTGGGGCCAGCAAGTGGCCTTCCATATGGTGCACCGCCACCGCCGGGATATCCCAGCCATAGGCCAGTGCACGGGCCGCGCAGGCCCCGACCATCAGCGCTCCCACCAGACCGGGGCCTGCGGTATAGGCGATGCCATTGAGGTCTGAAGGGCTCGTATCGGCCTTCTTCATTACCTGTCGAATCAGCGGCAAGAGTTTGCGCACATGATCGCGGCTCGCCAGCTCGGGGACTACACCGCCATAATCGGCATGCAGGTCCACTTGACTGAACAGGGCATGGCTGAGCAAACCGGACTCAGAATCGTAAATAGCGACGCCAGTTTCATCGCAGGAAGTTTCTATACCAAGGACGCGCACTTGATCTCATTCTCGTGACTACTTCGAGGGGTGGTTATCATACTGGAAAATGGGGTTGCGATCCCGTATAGGAGTGTTTAGAATTTGCGCCCTCGCTGTGAACCGGCCACCGGATGCAACTGCGAGAGCATTGCCGGAATGGCCGAGAGAAACGAATTTTAACAGGTATCCTAATGCCCTCTGTACGAATCAAAGACAACGAACCTTTCGATATCGCCCTGCGCCGTTTCAAGCGCTCCTGTGAAAAAGCAGGCGTACTGTCTGAAGTACGTCGTCGCGAGTTCTACGAGAAGCCCACCGCTGTTCGTAAGCGCAAAGCTGCTGCCGCTGTAAAGCGTCACGCTAAAAAGCTTCAGCGCGAAAACCGCAAGTTCCAGCGTCTCTACTAAGAGCCGCAGGCTGCATAAGCCTGTCGCAGCGAGGCGGCCGGACGGGCTTAGCCCGTAGCGGAGCTATAAAGAACGGCGTGCGAGCCATACTCGCGCGCCGTTTTTCGTTTGGGCTAACGCATTTCCCCCGCCCAGCAGACAAGCTATCCTAAGCCCCTGATCCAAAATTCATTGCCAACAATCTCGGAACACTCATTATGAGCACTCTCAAGGAAACCCTGACTCAAGCCACTAAAGACGCAATGAAAGCGCGAGACAAAGAGCGCCTGGCCACCCTGCGCCTGATCAACGCCGAGATCAAACGCGTTGAAGTCGACGAGCGCATCGACCTGGATGACGCCCGCATCCTGGCCCTGCTGGACAAAATGACCAAGCAGCGCCGCGACTCCATTACCCAGTACGAGAAAGCTGGCCGGGCTGAACTGGCAGCAGTAGAGCAGGCTGAAATTGAAGTTATCCAGGAATTCCTGCCGAAGCAGCTGAGCGAAGCTGAGATCACCGATATCGTTGCCTCCGCCGTCAAAGACACCGGTGCCAACAGCATGGCGGATATGGGCAAAGTCATCGCCCAGGTTAAACCCCAGGTGCAGGGCCGTGCAGATATGGGCGCGGTGAGCAAACTGGTGAAGGCCCAACTGGCCTAAGCTGAGCGAATCCCCATGGCCGGCAAGATACCCCAGCACTTTATTGACGATCTGCTCGCAAGGGCAGATATCGTCGAGCTGGTGGACAGCCGGGTCAAGCTGCGTAAAACAGGCAAAAACTACTCTGCCTGCTGCCCCTTCCACGACGAGAAAACCCCATCGTTTACCGTGAGTGCGGACAAGCAGTTTTATTACTGCTTCGGCTGCGGCGCCAATGGCAATGCCATCGGCTTCCTCATGGAGTACGACCGCCTGCCCTTCCCAGAAGCGGTGGAAAAACTCGCGGCCACCCGTGGACTGGAAGTTCCCAGGGAACAACTGGCACCGGGGCAAGAAAAGCGCCAGCGGGAGAGTCAATCTCTCTACCAGCTTACAGAGAAAGCCGCCGACTACTACCGTGAACAGCTGCGCAACCACCCCGCCGCAGGCAATGCGGTGGCCTACTTGCGTAATCGCGGCCTCTCCGGTGAGATTGCCCGGGACTTTGGTATCGGCCTTGCGCCCCCGGGCTGGGACAACCTGCTCAATGCATTAGCCGATACCCCCGAGAAAGCGGATCAACTGGAACTGGCAGGCCTGGCCATTCGCCGCCAGGACAGTGATGGCAATACCAAGCCCAACGCGCGCCACCACTACGACCGCTTCCGCAACCGTATTATTTTCCCGATCCGCGACCAGCGCGGGCGCGCCATCGCCTTTGGCGGGCGGGTACTGGGCGACGACAAACCCAAGTACCTGAACTCCCCGGAAACCCCGATTTTCCACAAGAGCCGCGAACTCTACGGCCTGTGGGAAGCGCGCCAGGCCAACCGCAATTTAGAGCGCCTGATTGTGGTTGAAGGCTATATGGATGTGGTGGCCCTGGCCCAGTTCGATATCCGCTACGCCGTCGCCACCCTGGGCACCGCTTGTGGCGAAGACCATATTCAACTCGCCTTCCGCCACACCTCGAAACTGCTGTTTTGCTTTGACGGCGACCGCGCCGGCCGCGCTGCCGCCCGCCGTGCTCTGGAGTCGGCCCTGCCGCAGATGCAGGACGGGCGCAGCCTGCGCTTCCTGCTGCTGCCGGAAGGCGAGGACCCGGACACCCTGGTACGCCAACTGGGCGGTGAACGTTTCCAGCAGTTAATTAAGGAGCAATCCCTACCGCTGGAAGATTTTCTCTTCGACCTACTGAGCGAAGATATCAACCTGCAGACCATGGACGGCCGCGCGCGCCTGTCCAAACTCGCCGCTCCCCTGCTGGACCTGCTGCCCGATGGCGTCTACCGCCAGCTGATGTTCCAACAACTGGCCTCGCGCACCGGGCTCGACAAGGAAACCCTACAAGAGGTTATCCGCACAGAAAAAGCTCGCGCGCCACAACAGCCTCACCCGCAACCTACAGCTGCACAGGGAGATCCAAGCCAAGCACCCTCCCCTCACGAGGACCTGGAGCACCGCACACCGCCGGAACCCTGGCAGCGCGACAACAACTTCAGTGAAAGTACAGCACCGAGTTGCGACAGTCCGCGCCGCCAGAGCCAATATCTCCTGCCGCCAGAGCGCATGCTGATCGCCCTGCTATTGCACCATCCGGAGCTGGCAGCACAAATCGAAAATCCACAGCAGTTCCCCATCGAGGGCAATGCAGACCTGGCATTGTTTATCCAGCTGGTAGAGCTGTACAAAAGCCGCCCCCAATTAAATTTCTATCAATTGATCGGCCACTGGCGTGCACACCACAGCGCAGAATCTTGCGATACCCTGGCCAAGCTCGCAATTTCTCCACTGGTATCGGTCGCGCGGCAGCTCGCCCAGGATGACAGCAACCTGGAATACGATCCGCACACCGAATTTAACGACTGTCTGCTGCGCCTGAAACAAGCTGCAGACAAACAGCGCAACCGCGATTTACTCGATCAACTCAAGAACAGCGCCCAGTTGAGCCCCGAAGAACAACTGGCTCTATTAGCCAATTGGCGAAAAAAGCAGAATTAATAAGCGCCAACCCCTTGAAAACTGCGGGCTCAGCACTATATTCACTCACCCCCGCCGGGCGGGATCGGGAACCCCAGCACCCTAAACATCGCACCTACGCCGTTACTTGACAGCTAGAGTGGTTATTGCTAGTGCAAATACGCTATAATCCCGCGTCTTTGTCCCGTATTTTCATTCCCAGAATTCAGGGTTGTGCATGACCGACAAAACCCAGCAACAGTCCCGCATTAAGGAACTGATCGCCCGCGGTAAAGAGCAGGGCTATCTGACCTATGCCGAGGTAAATGACCACCTACCGGAAGATATTTCCGATCCCGATCAGGTGGAAGACATTATTGGCATGATCAACGACATGGGCATCAAGGTGTTTGAAACCGCACCGGATGCCGAAGAGTTGTTGATGGCTGAAGGCGACAGCTCCGCTGATGAAATTGCCGCAGCCGAAGCTGCCGCTGCCCTGGCAGCCGTAGAGTCCGACGTAGGCCGAACCACCGATCCAGTACGCATGTATATGCGCGAAATGGGCACCGTAGAGCTGCTCACACGCGAAGGCGAGATCGCCATTGCCAAGCGTATCGAAGAGGGCCTGCGCGAACTGATGGCCGCCCTGGCCTACTGGCCGGGTGCAGTGCAGCAGATCATCGATGAGTACGCTCTGATCGAGAAAGAAGAGCGCCGCATCCCCGATATTATCTCCGGTTGGCTCGACCCCGCCGACGAGGTTCCGCCCGGAGCCCAGGCTGGCCAAGCCGCCGCCGCTGCCAGCGCGCCGGAGTCATCAGATTCCGATGACGACGCCGAAGACGACGACAGCGATGACGACAGCAGCGAAGAAGAAGAGGAAGCTACCGGCGGTATCGACCCCGAAGAGCTCGCCGAGCGCATGAACGCGCTGATCGCCGCACAAAAAGCTGCCGACGAGGCCATCGCCGCCCACGGCCGCGATTCCAAAGAAGCTGGCCAGGCCCTCGAAGCCGTTGGCGATGTATTCCGCTTCTTTAAACTGGCTCCCCGCCAGTTTGACCCGCTGTACGGCGAAGTTCGCTACGTACTCGACAGCGTGCGCGAGCAAGAGCGCGTGGTTATGGCCATGTGTATCAAACGCGCCCGCATGCCGCGCAAGACCTTTATCAAGGAATTCCCCGGCAACGAGACCAATGATGATTGGATTCCCGCAATCATCAAGAAAAAGCGCGATTACTCCGATGCCCTGCGCCACGTCGTAGACGAAGTTGTTCGCGCCCAGCGCAAACTGGCTCAGTTCCAGGAGCGCGCTAAGCTGGACGTGGGCCAGATCAAAGAGATCAACCGCCGCATGTCCATTGGTGAGGCCCGTTCACGCCGCGCCAAGAAAGAGATGGTCGAAGCCAACCTGCGTCTGGTTATCTCTATCGCCAAGAAGTACACCAACCGCGGCCTGCAATTCCTGGACCTGATCCAGGAGGGCAACATCGGCTTGATGAAGGCTGTGGATAAGTTCGAATACCGCCGCGGTTACAAGTTCTCCACTTATGCCACCTGGTGGATTCGCCAGGCCATTACCCGCTCTATTGCGGACCAGGCCCGTACCATCCGTATCCCGGTACATATGATTGAGACTATTAATAAGCTCAACCGTATCAGCCGCCAGATGCTGCAGGAAATGGGTCGCGAGCCCACTCCGGAAGAACTGGGCGAGCGCATGGAAATGCCGGAAGACAAGGTGCGCAAAGTCCTCAAGATCGCCAAAGAGCCGATCTCCATGGAGACGCCTATCGGCGACGACGAAGACTCCCATCTGGGTGACTTTATCGAGGACCAAAATCAATCCTCGCCGGTGGATACCGCCACTCAAACTGGCCTGCACGACGCCACCCGCTCCGTACTCTCCGGCCTCACCGCCCGTGAAGCCAAGGTACTGCGTATGCGTTTCGGTATTGATATGAATACCGACCACACTCTGGAAGAGGTGGGCAAACAGTTTGACGTAACCCGCGAGCGAATCCGTCAGATCGAAGCGAAAGCATTGCGCAAACTGCGACACCCCTCCAGGTCGGAGCATTTACGCAGCTTCCTCGACGAGTAAGCGCTAGACTAAAGCCCGGTTCAACCGGGCTTTTTTTTGTGACATAAAGATGACCTCCCCGCGCAGGCTTAGTGAAAGCAGGAGATAAGCATGCAAAAAGAAATGGCGAATAAGCAGGAAAAATCTGAAGAGCTTGCCAACAAGCCCGGCAAGAAGGGGTTTGCTCGCCTCCTGGCTGCCACTAGCTACTCCAGTCAGGGGCTCGTCGCTGCATGGCGCAATGAGGAGGCTTTTCGCCAGGAAGTAATTGCCGCCTGCCTAATGGTGCCTCTCGCACTCTGGGCCGGGGAGACACCTACTGAGCGCGCCATATTGATTGCAGCCGTGATGTTTGTCCTCCCAATCGAACTAATCAACAGCGCTATTGAGGCGACCGTGGACCGCATCGGCCCCGAGAAACACCCGCTGGCCAAGATTGCTAAAGACACAGGTTCCGCCGCCGTGGCCGTCGCCCTCTTCGCTGCATTCCTGGTTTGGTGCTGTATTCTTATCCCCAAACTGCCGATTTAAATACTTTAGTATGGAGTTTTAGCCTCCATTTCGCATAAACAAGACACTCGTACCAATTGAAGCTTCTAGTTAAGACACTCGAACCAATTAAGCTGTTTGGCAGCTCTCTCAAGGTGAGCATCTATTCCATAAAGATCAGTTGTTGGCGAAAGCTTGAGCAACAGGAAAAGAAGATTTCTAGAATTTGCCCATATCGGCTTTGAGTGCTAACAAAGGCATTGATTTGCAAGGGAAAATCTTGTACTTTTCCCAACCGCTTGCAACGATCCTCGCAAGCAATGTGTGGGCCCTTAGCTCAGTTGGTTAGAGCATCCGACTCATAATCGGCAGGTCCTGGGTTCGAGTCCCGGAGGGCCCACCATTTTCATTACCACTCATTTTATTTGAGTAACCTCAAAGCTAGATCCAAATCATCTTTCTGGCGTCCCCCATACTTGCTCTTTACCGATTCCCGGTAGTCATGACTAATCTCCAATGGCTGCCCAATAGCAGCCCCCCTTTAGTGCAATTAGCCACACAGAAGAAAGAAAAGTAGAATCATCATGTGTTGCAATCAATGCTCTTTAGGCTTTCTTCACCTAAGACAATTGCCACAATAAGCACTTTAAATGAATAACGATTAACTAATAAAAGTGAAGTCGAAAAATAACCTCATATGATATGAAGAGGCTGATGTAAATGGATTGCGTGGGCACATGGAAAATACTAGAACAAATCAAACAAAGCAAAGTCTTAGAGCCATATATTAATCACATAAGATTTCCATACTATCGAAATCTAGAGCCTAATTTAATTATCAAATTTGACTTTCCTATTACTACAATTGTTGGTCAAAATGGGACCAATAAGAGCTCAATCCTACGCGCGATTTATGGCTGCCCAAAAGATTATAGTGTCGGTAATTTTTGGTTTTCTACAGAAATTGATCCAATCAAAGATGAAAAAGGAAAACCGAGATTTATTTACTCTTATTACCAGCCCGAAGCGAAGCGCTATGTGGAAGTAATGAAAAAAAGAGTTAAATATATTAATCGGTTGACAAAGAGAGAAAATCCCGACTACTGGGAACCTTCACGCCCCCAACTATCTGACGATATGGAAAAGATGCCAAACATTGATCTAGGCATGGCAGGCAGAGAAAAAACAAGATGGAAATTGATGGAGAAAAATGTTGTCTTCATGGATTTCCGAAGTGAAATAAGCGCTTACGATAAGTTTTTTTACCATGGTGATTTAAAACAAACTTTGCGAAACAACACGAAACAGGACTTCATAAGAAACAAATCTATTCATATCAAAACTGCGATAGAAAAAAATCTAAAAACAAAACCAATGTATGCTGCGAAAAAAGAACATATTTTCAGCAATATAAATTTTCCAGTAGAGCAAGTGAAGTTCATATCGAATATTCTTGGGAGAGAATATTCTGAGATACGTTTATTAAAGCACAAGTTTTTCAAACTTGCGGGATCTACTATTATTTTAAGCTCAAGATCTCTAAAATACAGTGAAGCCTTTGCAGGAAGCGGAGAGTTTGCCGTAGCTACGCTAGTACACAAAATATGTAGCGCTGACAAAAAATCACTAATTATTCTAGATGAACCTGAAGTATCTCTTCATCCTGGTGCACAAGAACGTCTTGTGTGGTTTCTAATGGAGATGATTAAAAAAAATAAACATCAAATAATTATAGGGACTCATTCTCCATTTATAATTAAGCACCTACCAAAAACTGCAATTAAGACTCTCTTCTTAGATCCGACTACAAACAGTATAAAAGCTATTCAAGAGACCCCTGCCGAAGAAGCTTTTTTTCACCTCGAAATATCTCAAGAAAATAAAAAAGTAATTTTTGTTGAAGATCGACTTGCTGAACAAATTGTCCATAAAGCTCTGAAACCATTAGGTCAGGCCATACATGAGACGTTTGAAGTTAAATATCTACCTGGAGGCGCCAATACGCTCCTAAAAAGTATATTACCTGCTCATGCCAAAACAGGCACAAAAGGCCCCCTATTTCTAATGGATGGGGACCAGCGTGGAGATGTCGAGGTAAAAGACTCTTCAGACTTAAAATATTGTACTGACGATGACCTTTCCGGCATGATAAAATCTGTCCTAGGGTGCGATCTCCCTATTGAAACAGACTCGGGAACTGAAGAAACCAAAAAAGACCAAATACGAAGAGCTAGAATTAAAATCCTTAGGTATTGTGAAAATAACTTGAAGTACCTACCTGGCGACAATCCTGAGCAGTTTATTTGGGAAAACATGAGTTATTCTATTGACAGACATAGAGACAAACTCGACTCAGCTCATGATTATAAGGATAAATTTAAAAAGCTTTGTGAACTAGAATTAGCCAAAGCTCCTTATGAGAAGGTAAATAGTGAAGAAATTTTTCAACAACAAGCAAGATGTCTTGCAACGGTTGAAGAGGATAGGCTTTCCGAGCTTTCATCAGAAATAAAAAGCTATATAGAATCTTAACTCAGCAACGTAGCTTAAAAATATGAACATTGATGTATTTGATTTCTTTTCTGGCTGTGGAGGTACCAGCTCGGGATTGTCTGCCGCAGGCTTAAATATTAAGTTTGCACTGGACAGTGATTCAACAGCCATTGAAACATTTAAGGAAAACTTCCCTAAAGCTACTACTGTTGTTAAAGATATCACAGATATCACTCCAGATTTTCTAGATTCTTTGATTTTACCCAGAAAGTCACCACTGCTTTTTTGCGGGTGCGCCCCATGTCAGCCGTTTTCTAAACAAAATAATAATAAATCTCAAAATGATCCCAGAAGAAATCTATTGACCGAATTCTCACGCTTTGTTGAGCACTGGATGCCTGAATATATTTTAGTAGAAAACGTTCCTGGCCTACAAAAAATAAAGGGTAAAGGTCCATTTAATCAATTCATTAGTAAAATAAGGGAGCTGGGTTATAATTTTGACTATTCAGTTTTGCCCGCATGCGGATTTGGCGTACCGCAAAAGAGAGAGCGACTAGTTCTAATTGCTTCCTTATTGGGTAGTATTTCACTACCTAAACTTACACATGGCCCGACTACAAATAATGACTATAGTAAAGTTAAAGATTGGATTTCAGGGCTTTCAAAAATTAATGCGGGGGAAACCTGTAAAAAAGACCCGGATCACCAAGCTGCAAAATTATCTACAAAAAACCTAGAAAGAATTCGAGCGACGCCAGAGGGGGGAGGGCGCGACTCGTGGCCTAAATCATTATGGTTAGATTGTCACAAGAATTACCGAGGGCACACCGATGTATATGGTAGATTGCACTGGGATAAACTCGCGAGCGGATTAACAACTCGTTGCATCAGTTTGTCAAATGGCAGGTTTGGCCATCCAGAGCAGGATAGAGCCATTTCTGTTAGAGAAGCCGCTTGCCTTCAAACATTCCCTAGGGACTATAAATTTAAAGGAAACTTATCCTCAAGGGCGCGCCAGATAGGGAATGCTGTACCGCCACTAATGGCAAAGAAAATCGCTGAGGCCATCTTAGAGCATCAAAAACTGGTAATACGAAAACAATCTATATAAAGGATGTAAGTTTTAACTTTCAATGTCGAACATTGAATAAATGAGGAAGGGAATCCATGCAGGCATTGACGCTAAAATCACCAGGCGGACTAGAAAACATTTCGGCTAGCGACATCGCTGACCCGGGAGCACCCGGCCCAGGCCAAATCCGTGTTGCAATTAAAGCCTCCTCTCTCAACTTCCACGATCTTTTGGTTGCCAACGGCGGTATTCCCACAGAAGACGGCCGTATTCTGATGTCTGACGGCGGCGGTATCGTAGATGCAGTTGGTGAGGATGTTACCGATTTTCAGGTCGGCGATTCTGTTGTATCGTGCTTTTTCCCACAGTGGCCAGCAGGTACACCTATGGCTTCCGTGGGTAACTTTGCCAATACGCCTGGTGACGGTATCGATGGGATGGCCGCTGAGTTTGTTGTCCGTGATCAGAGCGCTTTTACCCTTGCTCCAAAAGGCTGGAGCCACGCTCAGGCGGCAACCATTACTACCGCAGGGCTTACTGCTTGGCGGGCATTGGTAGTAGACGGTAAGGTAAAACCTGGCGACACAATATTGACTCTAGGCACTGGCGGAGTATCTATTACGGTAATTCAGATTGCCAAAATACTGGGGGCCAAAGTTATTGTTACTTCTTCTTCCGACGAGAAACTGGAGCGCGCTAAAAAATTAGGCGCCGATCATGGCGTCAACTATCGCACCCATACACAGTGGTCAAAAAAGGTTATGGAGCTGACGGAAGGCAAAGGTGCGGACCATATTATTGAGCTCGGTGGCCCCGGTACACTAGAGCAATCGATCCATTCAGTCAGAGTTGGCGGCCATATTTCATTGATTGGTGTTTTAACGGGCCGCTCGGGAGAAGTGCCCACAGCACTGTTGATGGCCAAGCAGGCCCGGTTACAGGGCTTGATCGTTGGAAGCCGTAGGGATCAACGGGAATATGTCACCGCATTGGAAGCTAACCAGATACAGCCAGTGATTGATAAGACTTACCCTATGGAGGAACTGGCTGCGGCATTTGAGTACCAGGCCAGCGGATCGCACTTTGGCAAGATCTGCGTCGAGTGGTAATGGAGTAGCTCTCAATCTCGCCGCACTCTTAAAGCTAAGACACTTGTGAGAGCGCGGCTTAACGATTCCTACTGAAATATGAGGGGGACACACCAAATTGGCCATAAAAAGCCCGGCGAAAGCTATCATAGCTTGCAAACCCCACCTGCCGAGCTACCTGAACAAGGCTTGCTGATTCACAGGTGATTAAATCCCGCGCCCGGTTTAAACGGAGTTGGTTTAGATAATGTCCGGGGGTGCTATTCAGATGTTGCTTGAACAAGCGAGTTAACTGGCGATCGCTAACAGAAATACGCTCCGCCATATCGGAAACGCTGATTGATTTCTGGTAATTCTCCGACAGCCACTCCAATAGAGGATTGAGCCTCATGCTGTCACTGGATTGCACTTTAAGCAGATCAGAGTACTGTGACTGCCCTCCCCTGCGCTGAAGATAAACGACCAGATCTTTAGCCACACTGGCCGCAATAGTATTGCCATAATCCTGGCGAATCACCTCCAAGGCCAAGTCGACTCCAGATAGAATTCCCGCTGAAGACCACAGTTTTCCGCTTTCAATAAATAAGGGGTCCTGCTCAACCTGATAATTGACTGCTTGCTCGGCAAGCTGCCGGCAATGCCGCCAGTGAGTGGTAATACGGTGCTTTTGCTCCGGAAATATATCTGTTAGTAAGAATGCACCTGTACAGATACTCAAGACACGCTCTGCTTTATCTGCGATTGCACGCAGCGCATTTACCTGCTTAGGACTTAAGCGCAGCTGCCGCATCCCAGTACCGCCAGTAATGACCAGGTAATCAATTTCCATATCCTGGTAAATATCAAAATCCACGGATAGGGCTTGGCCGTAAGCGGTTTTAACTGGCGCCTTGCTTAAACCTATCAAACGACTTGTATAGGCCTCACTAACGAAACTATTAGTCTCCATAAAGGCATCCAAGGGGCCAAAAAGGTCTAACGCCTGGAATCCATCAGCAACAAAAAAACCTATCTTCTTGGTCATAGCATCTCCTCCACACAGGGAATTGTACTCCAGTAGATACGTCTGCTATGACACACTTACGACATAAAACGACATTGGTGCTTCACCTGAACTAGCTCAACATAGAACTATCTCCATGAAACTGAACCACCCAATCTCATAAGGCTGACAGAAAATTAGCTAGTCAGTCCAAATCCCACAGCAATTAAAACTCTCACATTCAGCTGTTCAATATTTGGAAGGTTCGTATTATCTAAACCGTTTGTACCAAATTGGTCAGCTCTTATCCTAAGTAGGAATTTTTACTTAATAAAAAATAATCTTTAAGAAAGTACTCAATATGCAAATGAACCAACTATGATGCCGATCAAGTAATAAAATTTAATTTAGAGTTAACCTTCAGTTTTATTCATCAAACAAACTGCAGTTGTATTTTTCACCCACACCAAGTTTTCACTCTATAAAAACTTATTACTCCAAAAGTACCAATACCTAAAGCACAAGAAATACAGTAAGGATGTATTAAATGGCGTTACAGAAGTCCCCCGGACAAAAAAGAAAATCAATGGTACGTACAGTATGTATTTTAGTTTTCCTTATTCTGACTTACTTTCTGTCAAACTATTATTCTCGTGCCAACAATGAATCATTAAGTTGGATCGAAAATCATCAAGCTCTAGATGCTGAAGTAGTAGCGTTAAGAGAGGAGGAAGAAGAGTACCGTGGCCGCAAAGGTAAAAAGCGCTATCGTACAAATTACTATATTGACTACCAGTTTAACTATGAAGATGAGGACTTTGAATCCTCCGCACAGGTTTCAAAAGGAATTTATAGTCAATATGAACAAGGTCAACCTATCGAAGTATGGTTTCCAGAGGGCGACATCTACGGGCATGTATTAGCGCAAAATGCTCAAAGAGATATCGAAAATAACACACCTGTAGGAAACCTGATTCAAGCAGCACCTATCACTATAGGTATCTGCCTCGTCTTATATTGGGTTTTAAGCTTCTTGTTTGTAAGGGAGTCAAAAAAAGCACTACCCAAGGGCTTTTATACTGAGACATCCTGGCTTGATATCGATGATAACTACCTCGTCGCCTTAGAAGGAGATGAACTCGTCTATTTTGATATCCCGAAAAAACAGGCTTTAACTGCTCAATCCGCCTATCAAGCGGGGAAATCTCCTGAAGAAATATATCATTTGTGTAAACCTGATACCGCAGCACGAATCCCTCTCAATGAAATAAGTTCACTTAGCAGTGACCACAATTCAGATGTAATAACTATCAAGCACGGGGGTAAGACCCATTCTGTTGAGTTCTTAAATCAAACAGTAAAAGCGCACGCATTAGAACGTATCGAGAAACAACTACCTGAGACAATGGATTATCAGCATATTCAGCGGTCTCGTTTGCAAGCCACTCTACCGTCACTTGTGATAGCAATACTGTTAATAGGCCTTATCTACTGGCTTGACTCATTTATTTTCCGTGCGATAGTTGGTTTTATTGGGCTAACCTCTGTGGCCCCGAATCTTTTGTCCAAATTAATTCGTCCGACAGAGACACGCCTCTGGGAGAAAGTCGAAGAAACCTCTGTAGAGCACGCATAGTGCAGAAGATGGCCAGCTTCAGCTGGCCGCTTTAATAGAGCTATCTGTTGCTCATAATCAAGCTCAGCTATACTGTCCCCAGAATAAACATAACGTCAGTCTGAAGACCCATTGGGATAGCAGAGATTATGAACTTCTCTTCATTAGCTTTTGCCATGCTCACCACAGCTACTACTCCTAATAGTTGCACAGATGGTATCGCTTTACTCCGTGGAGTAACAGCCATTGCCGCTGAATACCCTTGGCTGAGTGCAGATAAAAAAGATTATATAGTCCGAGACTATCCACGAATGTACCTCGTGCTACCTAAAATACCCGGGGAGCAAACAGTCGGTAATGAACAGCCTAATGCTGCGGTGGATAAAGAAAGCTGCCAGGTTATTAATGTGTTTCTTTCGAGCTGATCTTATTTAGTATCTCAAAGCTCCCTACGGCTTAGTTCAGGGAGCTCTCCCCCTATCTACTACTACCCTTGCTCGGCATAAGTCAGTGTATTGTTATTTTCGTTACACTCATCGACGAGATTGGTAAAGTCAGCAGTCACCTCTAAAACCGCATCCGGATCAAAAACCCAGTAACCCAAAGTAAATACAATACTTACAGTGCCACCTGCTGGAATTGCAGGCGTCGCCTGTACATCGTTGGCTAATGTATCAATATCTAAAAGGCGAGCCTGGCTGATTGGCGCTGCCAGAGCACCCATATTAGTGATATCGACCACGATAATGGATTGCCCGGTTCCAGGATTCCAGATCGGATCATAGATTTGGCTCACTATCAGGTCAGGTTTATTACATACACACAGGCACATATAGTGATCATCTTCTTTGACACCATAAGGGGTTCCGACATAGCAAACCGGCTTATCGTCAAACTGATTGCCATAGAGCCAGTGAGATGATGGGTCATTGACAGGTTTCTCGATTATTTCAGGGTCGCGAGTTACCTTACAAACACTGGTAGATTCAAAATCATCTATCAAGTCAGTAGCAACCTCCGACTCAGGCACCCCTCCAACCCAAATTGCGCAAGTCCGACGACATGTCAGTGGGCCCTGCCCCTGCCAATAATTTGGAAACCAACCCGCTTCATAGTTTTGCATACTTAAATCTTGAATTGGATCTGCATAACTGCTAGAAGCTAAAATCCCTAAGATAACTACACGCAATATAGATTTAAACATAACGCCCTCCATTTAAGTGAATACACCTATAAATTTACCCATTCCAGATTCATGTAACTTAGACTGAATTTATGGGCAGAGCGATTGTAAACTGTGCTTAATGAATATCTATGGAGACAGTAAAATTCTGGCGGGCATTAATTTTGCTTTCTATTGAATGAAAACAAAAAACAAACACCTTCAAACCGCGTATTTCTAATAACAATTAGAATAGAAATCCATCTATCATACAATTATAAATAGCAAAATAACGCAGCTGGCTCAAGAATCACAAATTGGAATAACTAGAAATTTATAATTCAGCCAAACTATAAAATGCTGCCATTACCGTACAGAGTATAATTAGTGGCAGATAAACAAAATTTAAAACCGAGTATTTAATACAGGTCGAGACCCACCCCTCTTTATAAATATTCTTTTGCATCAATAGTAAATTTATTGGCATCCAAAGGAAAAGCAGTAGCAAAACCCCATAACATAAAATTTCCACCCAGAACAAAGGCTCAACAAATTCTTGCAAGAGAAAAATAGCAGTTCCTAGCAGCAACGTTAGGCTCACATAGGCATGGCTATGGAGCGATACAATAACATGCTCCATGTACAATTTTTCTCTACACGCATAAAGTAACCACAATATACCTGAGTATATTGGCAGCATAAGTAACAGCATTGTAGGAAGAGATCCGAAGAAAGCCTTAGCAAAGATTGTAGGGTTTTCCGACACTCGCTCAATATTACTTCTCGCCTTTTTGAATTCGATATCAAACCAATGACGCCATGACTGCGGCATCAATTCTACGGTATAGACTTTTTTTTCAAAAATTGAGAGTACCCGATTAAAAGATATCGACCATACTTCTTGCTTATTTTCTGCTCCACGAATGTCCAATTTCCTGCCACCAGGTAAATCCCAGTCAAATTGTTTTTCTGTCTCACCTGTGGACGACGGGGCCATTTTGGCGGCAACATTATCGCTAGTGCGGATAGGCTGCTCTTGAGCAATACTCCAATCACTACTAATACGAATCAGAAAAAAGGCACTTACGCAAAGAAAGATAAACAGCTTTACCGGGCTTACATATCGTGCTCGCCTTCCAGATAAATATTCTATCGTTAAAAATCCTGGAGATAACAGTAAAGCCGGTAGTGTTCTCCACAAGCGTGAATCAAATGCCACAAGGGTATTTAGAAAGTCTCTAATCACACTTGATAAGCGTCTCACAATACCTTCTGCTGACTGTCCACAGCCATAACAGAAATGCCCCAATAAAATTGTATTACAGTTAGAGCAATAATCTTGCCTCTCTACCGAGGCTTCCTTTCGACTTTTAATACCCACTATATCTTCCGATTATATATAACTGTAAACTTTAAATGTCCATCAATTTATATCGCTAAAACCGTTGTTACAATCCAGCCAAGCTCCAAACGATGGCAAAAACCGCTCCAATTGATAATAGACACAAGTAAGCCATCCCCAATACTGAATATTTACAAAAGGTTACAAACCAGCCTTGCCTATATATACGCTTTTGCATCCAAAGGAGATAAACCAGAACCCAAAAAATCAATAAGGTTATCAGGGCCTCTAAAGCTAATGTTATAGGAGTATACCCAGCCATGTTAACACTTAGCACGTATAAGATATTTCCAATCAGGATACTTAGAAATATAAAAGCATGACTATGTAAAGCTACAATTAAGTGCTCCATATATAGTCGACGCTTAAAGATATAGAGCACCCATAACATCATGGCAAACATTGGCAACATGATTAACAGTGCATAAGGAAGCGTCTTAAGAAATGCTTTCTTGAACCGATTTGGATTTTCAGTAACTTGCTTAATATTCTGGTTGGCATTTTCAATCTTGGCATCCATCCAGTCTTGCATGGGCTTTGGTAGGCCTTTGATATCCATTCTTATCAATTTATTATCTGGATCATTGGCTGATGACTGCCAAACCGGCTCCGAGTCCTCTTGAGAAATTATTCGCCCCTTATCACTGCCTTTAACAATCTCATTTTTAATACCTCTTTTACTACCCTCTTCAACCTCCTTTTTAGCTTCGATAAGACTTATTTCAGCCTTCTTAATTTCTCCTAGCAGGCCTTTTTGTTCAGGAATTTCAGTATGTACTGGCCGATCCGCCTGCAAAAGGAGGTCGACACCCGACGCTTCTAACTGAGGTCCTTCATTTGAAGCATCAGCATCCATAAAATTGATTGTCCAGTCTCCACTCAAACGAGTTACAAAAAGACTGGTGATACAGAGAAAAATAAATAGCCGTACAGGGCTTACATATCGAACACGACGACCAGAAAAATACTCTGTTGTTAAAAACCCTGGTCGGAATAATAGCGCAGGTATGGTTTTCCATGTTCTGGAGTCAAACGCCAACAAGGTATCTAAGAAATCACCGATTACAGATGAAAAATGCCGCACCATACCTTTAACTGGCTGACCACAAGCATAACAATGGGGACCTAACAACTGTGTACAGCAGTTTTCGCACTTATTATCTTCATTACAAACACTTGCTATTAATGTCGTACTACTCAAGATCTACTTCCTTCGACATTCCCTTTAACTACTTACCACCAGTAATCGAAAGTCCAATTTTCTGAACAGAATTACGGATATAAAAATTTGCAATACAATATTCTGAATATAGACAGTGCTGCGAGTAAACTCTCTAGTTTGAATAACTTAACATCTAAACAGCACAGTTTCACCAACACCAACCATTTAACGCTTATGCGTTTAATGGTTGGAATCCTATTAGGATATATCCTTATAACTCTGCCAAACTCCAAAATACAGTAAGAGCCGCACCAACAGATAATAAAACTAGATAGGCTAAACCCAAAAAAGAATACTTAAACAATGTCATGAACCATCCCTGCTGATATACACGCTTTTGCATCCAAAAAAGATATACAGGAACCCAAAGAACTAATAGTGCCATCAGGCTATTAAGAGATGAGGATATAAATGCGTATCCTTCCAGTTGACTACTAATACTATAAAACAGGTTACCAATCAGAATACTCAGGCAGATAAAAGCCTGGCTGTGTAACGCTACAATCAGGTGCTCCATATAAAGTCTGCGTTTAAAGACGTAAAGCACCCACAGCATCATGGCAAATATTGGCAGTATGACTATAAGAGTTGACGGAAGAGCTCCCAAGAATGCTTTTTTGAAACGATTTGGATCATCGGTCACCCTTTCTACATTTTTATGGGCGTTCTCTACTTTACGGTTAACCCAATCTTCTAATGGTTTGGGAAGCCAATCAACTTGAAGAAACTCTCTATCTAACTCACTAATAGTCTCATTCAATCCTGAGGCCAGTTCCTCTTTAGAAAGGTTTTCCGATCCATTCTGGCCTCCATCAATCTCACTTAAATCTTCATTGAGTTTATGCAAACCACCGGTAAGCTTCTCTTGTTCGCTAATCAGATTTTTCTCAACATCTTCCAAAACAGCGACAGCATAACTATTGTTTACGTGCTTTTCTTTGCCTTTTCCAATATCTTCGATGGCGTCGTTATAACCTTGGCTCGCTTTTTCAACATCGACTGACTCAACGTCAACATTTCCAAAATTAATAGCCCAATCACTATTTATCTGGGTTACAAAGAAGCTGGTGATACATAGAAAGATAAACAAGCGTACAGGGCTGACATAACGGACCCGTCGACCAGAGAAATACTCAGCGGTTAAAAATCCAGGTCTAAAAAACAGAGAGGGTATTGTTTTCCATGTGCGGGAATCAAAAGCAAGCAGGGTATCAAAAAAGTCTCCAATTACTGAGGAGAAATGACGAACCATGCCTTTAACCGGTTGACCACAGGCATAGCAATGGGGCCCCAATAGCTCTGCATGACAATTGGCACAATGGTTTGGATTATAATCCGAATTATTTGTAGAGGTTGCAGTGCTCATTACCGCTCACCGAATCACTGATTATCTTATTCACCTGGCAAAAGCTTCCAGGCCCAAGTATCTGCTAACGAACCAGAACCGAAATACCTCAATTAGCAGAACTCTACTAATATCCCGATTATCAGCTGGAGTACAATTTTTTTAATGACTTATAGGTATTAAGGGAGAGGTAAAAGAAACGCGCCGACTATTAGGCGCGTTTCGAAGGGAAATTGGCATAAATTGCCGGTTGCTAATTATCCAAAAGGAAGCGTGCAATTGTACGCAGGCCGTGCCCTTTAGCACCTGGCGCCCACTGATCATTGCCACTGGGCTGGTAAGAGCCGGAAAGGTCCATATGCACCCAATTGCGCCCTTCATCCCGTACAAAGCGCGCCAGGAAGGAGGCTGCCGTAGATGCACCAGGACTTCCCTCAATACCAACATTGGCGATATCGGCAAAGTTGGATGGGGTTTGCTCAAGGTGGAAACGCTCTAAAGGAAGTCTCCACGCCTTTTCATTTTCCTCAGAAGCTGCAGACAATACCTTTTGAGCTGCTTCATCTTCAAAACTAAAGACAGAGTTGAAATCCCGACCTACAGCCATCTTTGCTGCACCGGTCAGAGTAGCGGCATCCAATAACCAGCGAGGATCTTCTTCCGAAGCTGCAATTAAACCATCGGCCAGCACCAGGCGCCCTTCAGCATCGGTATTCAGTATTTCTACACTCACTCCGTTTTTATATTTAATAATATCGCCCAATTTAAAGGCATGACCGGAGATCAGATTTTCTGCGCAACAGAGATAGAGTTTGACCCGCTTGTTGAGACCTCTGGCTATTGCAAGAGCCAAGCCTCCAGTTACCATGGCCGCGCCACCCATATCGGATTTCATTGTGGCCATGTTGTTGGACGGCTTAATGCTGTAGCCGCCGGAGTCAAAAGTAATTCCTTTACCCACCAAACACATATCAACCGGCGCCTGGTCATCACCCGTCGGGTTGAAGTCCACTTGTAACATCACCGGCTCACGTACACTACCACGCCCAACGTTGTGGATACCGACAAACCCTTCACGCAGCAGTTCATCCCCGGCAACTATACGGTAAGTTACCGCACTGGGAGCCAGCTTTTTCAGCATTTCTGCAGCGCTCTCCGCCAATACACGCGGAGACACATCATCAGGAGTACCATTAGTAATTTCACGAACCCAGCGACTGGCATTTTCACGGGCCGCGAGTTCTTTTAACTCGGCGCTGTCATCAGTCCCCCAGTCAATTTTGTTGGATTTACGCGGGTTAAAAAAACCTGCCCAAAATGCCCAGCGGCTTTCAATGCTCCAGCTTTCTCCTTTGAGGACAACATCGTTGACCCCCATACCATCGAGCTTTCGGGCAGCTCGCTGCGCTGCAACCAACACAGCGCCTTTCGCAGCGCTAATATGAATATTGGCAGCGCTACCATCAAAGCTCAGCAGTGCTGATTCTCCCCAGGGTTCCGGCGCAAAGCCCTCAACCAAATGAATATGCATAGCCTTTGTCATACAACACCTATTTTGAAACTTGTGTACCAATTTTATCGGTATTTCTCCTGCATTCTAACAGGACATTAAAAATACTTGATGATTGCACCGCCACCGAGTCGACAGATAAACTGTGAACCAAGACAAAATAACTATTAAGTAGAGAAATTCGTTAGGGAAGAATAAATGGCTGATTCCTGCCACTATCACACTAGCAAGACTGCATCCTGGCAGTGCCAGCCCTGCAACCGTCAGTTCTGTGGCGAGTGTATTCCCGGCTCCAGCGCAAATTATCACGAGCAAGGACCCGACTGTCCCCTTTGCCGGAAGAGCCTGGAGTATATTGGGGCCAGTAACAGTGCAAAACCATTTTGGCAAATGGGACTGTTTTATTTCCTTTATGCCCTCAAACCAGGTCCATTAACTCTGATGGCGGTAGCCGCTGCCGGAAGCCTGGCAATTACCTCCATTGGGCTTCTCAGCCTCATTGTATTAGTGGCCGTTGTGGCGGTGGTAGTCCGTTACAACCTTTTAGTGATTGAAAAGCTCGCCGCAGGCCAACGGGAAGCCCCAGCTCTTACGGAGGCCCTGGACGGAAATGGAGCTGTATTACTCCTCAAAGTTGTCGGAATGACGCTGATTGCAATATTTGCCGGTTACAAACTTGTGCAATCTACCGGTAGCCTTGGAGTTTTAGCTATTTATGTGGCGGTGCTTTCTTTTTTAACGCCAGCTTCTATGATTGCCCTGGCTATCACACACAGCTTGAAGGCAGCAATCAATCCACTTAAGTTACTTGAATTTACTTTGGTTATAGGCTGGCCTTATTGGTTGTTATTAATTATTACTAATGTCATATCTTTCGCTCCAACCATTCTAATGGCTGTTGTTAGCGACAAGCTTCCCTCCTGGGCAATTATGCCAACAACAGCAGCTACTGTTACTTACTTTTACATAGTCTCAAGTGCTGTAATGGGTTATATCTGCTTGACTCGACAACAAAAACTCGGGGTAGCTGCACTGTACGAAGATGACGACAATTACTTAGAGGAAAATGAATTCCTATGTAAACGAGCTCAGGCAGAAGCACAAATATTTTTGCGTGAAGGAGATTTCACTAGCGCTCGTCAGGCTTTAGTCGAGGGACTGCGCCGCTTTCCTAGCGACGAAATACTGAACGAACGCTATTACCGTCTGTTATTAGCAACCAAAGATAAAAAAGCCCTACTGGAGCTGGGGCCGCATCTTTTAGAGAAATTTGTACAGATAAATCGTCCACACAAAGCGGCGGAGCTTTATATAGCTACAGAGCCCACTCCAGCTGTGCGCAAGTCTGAAGTTCGCCACGCTATCGCGCAGGTACTATATCATCAACATAAATACCAGCTTGCTGCACAACTATTAAATAATCTACACAAAGAAGCCTATCCACAACTTGACGCCGCCTACCTGTTATTAGCTCAAGTCTATATCGATGGATTAGGCCGGGAAGACTTAGCAAAAAAGCTGCTTCACTTTCTCCGACAGAAATTCCCCGACAGCGCCTTTCGCTCTCAGATCAACACCTTGTGGAACGTATTAAACTCGACAGCAGATATACATTGAGCACGACTACCAGTGCTTGAAAGCTCGATTCCAGAGATACAACCCTCTTGCAAAAATATTGTATAGGATATTTAGGCACCACCTCAGGCCAGGGAGCTTCGACACCTTGGCCTTCCACAACTCCTTGGGGAAGTTCTCCCAAATCGTAATAAAAGCTTCGTAGCCTACTTTCAGATTTCCATCCGCATCCAATACATGCAGCCGCTCACGGATGAACTCTAAATCTGTATTCAGTTCCTTCGCTTTATCTTCATCAATATGAACATCCTCCCAATCCACTTGGCAGGAGACGGACTTTTTCTTTTGTGCTGAAATTCCTGCGTTACAGACTGGACAAGCGGAATTATAAAAAACCCGAATCTTTTCAGGCATAAGCTAAAAATCCATTCTTTTTCTACCGGCGAAAACTACTTAGGGTGGTCAATGTCATCGCGGTTCACCAACTCCCAGGGTAAACCATTATTTCGGTAGATCCGCTGATTTTTTTCTGGGTAGTCGGCAACATCATGTTGCAATCGCTGGCCTACAACTATGCAGCGCAAGGTCACTTCTCCCACATTGCGCATCACATGAGCTGGGCCACCAGCGGGGTAGCCAATAAAATCCCCTGCAGAAACCTGGTGGTGATCGTCACCAATACGCACCTCGGCCCTACCCTCCAGGATATAAACACATTCATCTTCAAAATAGTGACAATGGAATTCTGTGGATTCATAACCTGGCTCGATTTCAATCATATGGAAACCAAAGCCGGATATGCCGGTAAGATCACCCAGGGACTTGTTTTTACGCACCGCATTGGCATTAAGGAAATGTACCTTGCGCTCCCCCTCCATCCCTGCAATTTCGGTCCCGGTCAAAATATAGCGACTCACTCTGCCCCCAATACAATATTTAATTATTTATAAGACATACCGAATTATGTTCATCAACCTGAGGCAGCCATATCTTGGGTCATCTCTTTCACCTCGCGCGCGCGGCCTTCCTCACCCAGGCGACGATAGTAATTGACCAGAACCATTCCCAGCTTCGGAATCAAGGGGTGATTCACTCGCTGCTGTTTCAAGTGGCGCAGTAATTCCTCTAGCCACGGCCAGTCCTTTTCCTCCGCTGCACGCCGTGCCATCAATAAATTTGCCTTTCCGGTGAGCGCCTTTGGACTTTTTGTTGCCGCCAAGTAGCGGCGATAGCCACTTGCCAGGGTATGGCCATCGATCTCCAGATTTCCTGCCTGGGCAAATAAAGCGAGATTGGCCCGGTGGTAACCTTCACTCTCTGGCGCCGCTGAGGTCAGTTCTATATAGCGCTCAATCAGTGTTAACGCCTGTGGATATTGCCGCACCGCTGAGGCTGCCGCTTCAGTGGCTTCCAGGATTTTTCCCTCTTCCAAAAAACGATCAATCCGCGCCAAGGCTACCCTTTGGGGGGACGGGGCCTCCTCTTCCTCCGGCATAGGTTCCACCATCGGGCGCCAGTACAACACCGCCAAAGTCAGGGCAAAACCTGCAAGTAAACCACCAGTATGGGCCCAGTAGGCAATGCTGGCATCTCCATACAAATAACCGAAAATCTCTTTACCCAACCACAGCGGTAACACCAGCAGCGCCGGTGCACTGAATTCGCCAAACATAAAACCAATGGTGTAAAAGAAACGTAGCCGGCGCACACCGTAAACCGCGACGAACATGCCCATAATTGCCGAGACCGCACCGGAGGCACCCACCATCGGTACATGGCTGCCGGATTCCACCAGCACATGCAGACCTGCTGCCGCCAATCCTCCCACCAGGTAGAGCCCTATAAACCACAACCCTCCCAGGGCCAACTCAACAGACAAGCCAAACAACAGCAGAAACACCATATTGCCGATAAGGTGATCCCAGCTTCCGTGTAGAAACATATGGCCAAAGGCTCCAGCAATACTCGGGTCTGCCGGTATCAGCCCCAGTGCGTTGCTACTGACCCTATCCCGCAGTTGGGCAAACTCCTGCCTCTGTCTTAACCATTCGGTCTCACCCTCTGCTTCGAGCTTCGGCAACAACCAGTGGTGGAATTCAGGGTTACCCAGGGATTCCCGGTAAAAAAACTCCTCCCCTTCCACACCCATCTGCGCTCTCCACTCTGGGTGCATTTCATTGACATACACAAGAAAGCGTTGCTCTTCGAGGTCCGGTAAGTCACTCTCAAAATAGTAATCTTCAGCTTCCTGCCAGCGAGCTTCATCCCCCCCTTGATAGAAAACAAACATCAGTAAGTTAAGGGCAATCAACGCAAAACACATTAATGGCGGCCGGCGCCAGTCGGGTTTGTTTTGGATGGGGATGATCAGCACGGGCTTCCCTTATTGTGATTTCATCAGCGCCCTGAGAGAAAACGCAGTAACACCGGTAAATGAACTTACACCAACACAAAGGCCAGTAGACTGAAAATACTATGAAATCCCGGAGGTGTCATGCCAGCCGGACTCCAATTACTTCCTGGCGGTACGGCCAATGATCGCCGGAACATCCCAACTGCGCAGATGCAGATCTCTCTGAGGGAAAGGTACCTCAATACCCTTATCGCGAAATTCCCGCAACAACTCCAAGTTGTACAGGGCATAGGAGTCTCCCAGGGAAGTCACCATATTGCTGTTGACCCACACCACCAACTTGAAGTCGAGGGCATTATCCCCGAACCCCATCAGCCACACCTCGGTTTTTCGCTTCCAGTCGGTATGGGTGATATTGACTCGAGCGGCAGCTTCCAGGGCAGCTTCCCGCACCAAGTCTGGGTCCGAGGCATAAGACACACCAAAGGGTACGTGAATACGGCGCACAGGGTCATCCAGTGTGTGGTTAATAACCCGGCCCGCAACAAACTCAGTGTTGGGCACCAAGATGTCCACATTGTCCCGCGTGGTAATACGGGTTGAGCGCACGCTGATATCGCGGATGCGGCCAAAAACGCCCGACTCCAGCTCCACCAGATCACCCACTTTGAGAGGACGCTCAAACAGCAAAATCAAACCGGAGATAAAATTCGAGAAGATCGCCTGGAGCCCAAAGCCAATACCTACCGACAGGGCTCCAGCGACCAGGGCCAACTTGGAGGTATCCAGGCCCAACATGCTGAGCACCACAATCAGGGCCGCAGAAATAAAGATGTAGTGCAACACCCGCCCAAGATTGTACATGGAGGATTCACTGGCATGCTCCCTGCGCACAAGCCGGCGCAGGAAGGCCTGGGTGAGTCCAGACAATAGCCAGGCCCCCACCAAGACCACAATCATCTTGGCGATCAACCGCAGGGTTATCGGGTTCTGGGCAACAGTAAATAGCTGATAATCCGCCAACTTACGCCAGCGGTTATAAGCTTGTCTTGCGCCCAGTGCGACTCGTTCGCGCACTGTTGCCCACCAACCCTGGCGCTCCTTGTAAACCTCCAGCTGAGCCTTTTCATAGCGCTGAATATCCTGCTCGAGGTCATTGGCGCGGGCCAGGCCACTGCCAATACGCTCAAAGTAAGACCACCAGCGACTCAGGTCTTCGTTCTCTTCATCTTCGCGCCAGGCCACCACTTGACGCTGGCGCACCGCCAGCTCCCGCGACGCACTTTCAATCACAGAGTTGGCGTTTTCCAATAAATCCCGACTGATAATCAGCGGGCGCTCTTCGCCCTCTTCATTCAGGACTTCATTGATGGATTGCAGCAGCTCACTTTTGCGTTTTTCCAACTGCTCCTCCAACAAGTCCACTTCAAGCTGCATCAGGGTGAGGTCTTTCTGCATATTGATGGTGGGGTCAGTGGAGGGTTCTGTAGTGCTTTGAATACTGGTGCGGGTCGCAGAAATACGTTCGATTTTCTTTTCGTTCGCGGCAATATCCTTATCTATTTCCTCTGCATCTTTACTGGAGTAGACAAGGGTATCCAGAAGTCTCCGCAATTTGATTTCTGCGCTGTTAATCTTTTCCCGCCAGGTTCCCAGGAAAGTATTAACGGTACTCAGCTGCTCAATAATATTCAGGTGATTTATTTGAGCTAAAAGTAGGGCCTGCGCCGCCTCATCCTCCTCTCGCCCACTGGAATCGCGCAGTACAATCACTTGTTTACGCAGTAAAGATAGAGACTGGGACTGGGTTGATTTAAGTTGGCGAGCCTCCAGTTCTACACCTTTCAACCTACGTCGGCCACGGCTGATGGAGGAATCAGCCTTGGCCCAGTTCAATACCGTTGGGTTCTCTGGAAAATCCACATCCGGCATTAAAGGGACTTTCAGGTACTCCTCTCGTTTTTTCCAGGTAATTGCGATCCCTTGTAAACTTTGGCTAATCTTTTCTGCGCCGTCCTGTAAGGCCTCATCCTCCGGCAAATCCTTTTCCCACTCCTCCCAACTCTTTGTGACCAAGCTAAGCCATTCTCGTCGCTCTTCGGGAGAAGCACTGGTCCATCCAGTCCACCAATCTGCAGAGGGGTCAGCAAAATCCGGAACCTCCGGCTTAAACTCCTTGGGCTTACTACCGGGAAGCTGGGCGACACTGGAAACAGAGACACAGGCGACACTAAAGAAAAGGAGAAATGAAAGGGCGAGGTGAAGAAAAGAAAATTCTTTGCCGGCACTACAACGAGGGATGAAAAGGCTGGCACCCGGCATAAAATACTTCTATCCGTGAAAAAATCCGGCACTAATAAAATAGGCGCCTACTGGGCCATATTGTTCAGTGTAGCCCAGGGACTTCCCTGCCCCATGCATTTACCTGAAGCGCCGACTTTGACGCAAACATTTTCTGTATATCTTGCGATATTCACGCATAGCCCGTCTGGTTGTGTTACCAGGCTCACCCGTACTACGCAGCAAATTTGCCGCCCGGGCTTCACAGTAAATATCCCAATCCTTACGATCGACTCGTTTACCCTCTGAGCGGTGCCGCAAATGGCGGGGCGGATACGCTCGGGGGTATATTTTCTTTTTCGGAGCTAGGGGATTGCGATTAACATGCTGCCAATTGGGAGGGGGCGTGACCACCACATATTGATTGTCCCTGGGGTCTAATAAGAAAAAGGTACCATTACCCGCAAGCATATAATGCTTGTTACCCAAGTTAATGGGGGTTCCAAAAGGTACTCGGGAGACCCGAGCTCCCAGAGGCGGCTCAATCCGGGTATAGACGTCGGGGCCTTTGCGGTAGAAATAACCATTTTTATAAAAAACTGTCTGGTTATTCACTTCGATAGGCTCAGCTCCGGGAGGCAGGTGGTCCGATCGAACCTGAGACTCCGAAACAGAACAGAAGAATACAAGAAATAGGGTAAGCAGGGATCGCATGGCTAATATCATCAGCAAATTGCAATCCGCTAAGGGTATGGTGCGAACAAGTCATCTCCAAGGCTATCCCAAGCGGTAACTAGAGCGCCATTAAATTGCTCCAATTACCACTAGTCTAACCAATAGAATTATACAGCTGTACTCTGCAAGGGAGACCTGCTATCCACCCGACTACTGACTGCCACACGACGTTTACGTAACCAGATTAAAACTCCAGTCACACTCAACATCGCAATCACCACCCCCATAATTGAAATCAGTATGCGACCAGGGAGACCGAGGATCCTACCGGAATGCACTGGGAATTGCGCCTGTACAAATAAGTCTGCTGCCGTCCCTTCCCAGGGGATAAAGTCTCCGAGATATTCGCCGCTGTGGCCATCAAAAAATAGAGCTTTGTGACCAACCCCCCCGGCACCATGCCCTGCGCTGGCATCAAAAAATTCAGCTCGATATATCCCCCACTCCCGGGCATACCACAGGGAATTCAACGGTTGCCGCCAGCCAATCTGCGCAGCTTGGTTTTCTCCAATCGCGGCTATATCCCGAAAAGACAACGAGGGGGTAATTGGATTGCTGTGATCGTTAGGTGTCCGCTCTTCCAAGGGCGACGGAGTCACATCTGATACCAGCGACATCAGGGGAAAAAACACTTCTCGATAGAGATTCAGTGAGAAGGCCGTAAATGCAATTGTCAGCAGCAGCGCCCAGGTCCACAGACTGAACGCACGATGTAAATCAAATGTGAGCCTGGCACGCCCAGCGCCGGCCTTAATCATCCATGCGGGCTTCCAGCGCTGCCACCAAGTCCGAGATGGCTTTCGAGTGGATTTCTTGCGGCGAGGTAAAGCCACCGCTAGCCCCACAAAGCAATCGACTGTCCATACCAGTGCAATAACGCCCAGCAGCCAAATTCCCCAGTGGTCAGTGCCCCAAAATTCAGGAATATGAAAACTGTAATGCAGCTTGTACAAAAACGACATCAGTGTTTCAGTTGTTATCGGCCAGACACGTCCCCATTCGCGCTTACCAACAATTTCCCCACTGGTCGGATCGACAAATACCTGGTTGTAATCCACCGCAAAGAATTGACCGGTAGCGGGGTCAATTCGAGGCTCTACCCAGAAATACTGGGTATGCCCAGGCTCCTGTACTAATTCAAAATAGGATATTTGGACTTGCTGCAAGGACTCTTCAAGCCGTTCTGCCAACTCGATAGAGGCTAAGGGTTCGCCGCTGGAAGTAGTTTTATATAAGTGGGGATTGAGCCACTCATCCAGTTCGTGATCCCAAGAGATAATAGCGCCGGTTAGCCCGGTGACTATCAGGAAGACCGCAGTAGCAAGCCCCAGGTAACGATGTAAAAGAACCAGGGTTTGACGCATAACATTTACCTAAAACTAAAAAACAGAAAACCCGGCACAAGTACCGGGTTAAACTGCAACGGAGTTAACTAGGCGCCTTAGTAGCGCCAGCTCACACTCAACTGTGCCTGACGCGGAGCGCCGTAATAGCCCTGGGTCCAATAGAGGCTGTTGATATATTTCTCGTTGGTCAGGTTATCAATATTGAGGCCAACCGTTAAAGCATCAGAAATATCGTACTTGGCAAAGGCGCTGAGCAACGCATAGCTATCCTGCTCTACACGAACACCCTCGACAGGCTCAATGTATATATCATCCTGCCAATTAATACCGCCGCCGAACTTCAAGCCTTGGACTTGAGGTAAATCGTAAGCTACGGCCACCTTCAGGGTGTTGCGCGGAATATAAGTGCGATCTTCCTCACCGTCTTTATTGACTACTTCACTTAAGTGGGTAAGGCCAAAACTAACATTGAAATTCTCGGTAATTGAACCGATTAGCTCCAGCTCAACGCCCTTTGTAGTGAAATCACCACTCTCGTAAACATTCTTTCCATCAACCTTATCTAGGTATTCACCGAGATTATTCAGGTTGGATTCAAATAGCCCAACACTAGCCGTTGCTTGTCCACCCGCAAGGGTGTACTTAAACCCCACCTCGGAACTATCTCCCTCTGCGGCGCCCAGTGGTTTAAATTCAGGGTTAACCCAAGACTGCGGGGTAAAGACTTCAGTATAGCTACCGTAGAATGAGAAACTATCGTTCAAATCAAAAGTGGCCCCTACATAGGGAACAGTTTCATCCGCCGAAGTGTCAGCATCAACACCATAATTGTAGCCGGATTGTTCCACTTCCATTTTGCGTGCGCCGGCCAATAAAGACAGGCTGTCGGTAATATTCAAACGAGTGGCAAAGTACAGGGACTTGTGTTCTTGATCGTCTTCGTGGCCATCTTCATAAGGATCAAAATCAACAAAGTCAGGCCGCGCCGTTGTGCCATTAGCCCAGTCACTGCCAAGAACCGGATAACCGTCGGAGTAGCTGTAGAAAGACTGGCCGGTTAGTTCGATATCCGCATAGTTCGCTCCCACCACCAATTCGTGATCGCGGCCGAACAAATTGTAGGTTCCTGACAGGAATACATCCGCAATCTTCTGCTTTTCATCCAACTTGTAGCCAAATGCATATCCATATAAACCCAGTTCAGTCTCTCTGTCTGGAGTACCGTAGACATACATCTCCTTGACATCCATATCGATTTCATTCTGGGTCAGTAATGCAGTGACGGACCAGTTTGCGGAAAGATCCTGCTTCAGTTCAACAAAAGTCTGGGTTCTGTCTACATTGCGGAAAGCCCAGTCTGGTGCCGTACTTGTGGAAACATCGTAATCGGTAGCGCTGCCATCGGTGTAGTAAAGTGGCAGGGCACCGGACATGCTGCCATCAGTTTCACTGCGATTTTGGCTGCGGCCTAAGGTCAGGGTGGTGGAGTCAGTCAAATCTGCTTCCACAATACCGTAGTAGACACTGCCGTCAGTTTCGTAGCGGTCAAGATAAGAGTCAGCCTGATCCTCTGCAACCACCAACCGTCCTCGGACGTTATCGCTGATAGAACCTGAGATATCTCCCTGGGTGCGCAAACGTCCCTCTTCACCGGCAACCAGATCTACACCTGCCTTGAACTCTTCTGTCGGACGCTTACGGATAAAGTTAACCGTCGCGGAGGGGTTAGCCAGACCTGTGGTCAGAGCTGCTGCGCCCTTCACCACTTCAACCTGATCAAATATCGCTGTGTCTTGATGCCCATGGGATAAACCAGAGGAAAAGGGAACACCGATACCATCGTATTGGAAGTTCACAATATCAAAGCCGCGAGCAGTGTAATAAGTACGATCCGTCTCTACGTTCTCTACGGTTACCCCAGGGGTATATTTCAGCAGCTCATTAATATCCTGTAGGGCAAAGTCCTGGATTTGAGCTTGGGATATAGTTGTTACCGTTTGCGGAGTATCGTAAACAGATAGGCTTAGGCGAGAGGCAGTACTGGTCTCTTCCTGCTCTCCGTAGACACTGACTTCTTCCATGGTTTCAGCAGTTTCGCTTTCAGCAGACCAAGCAGAACTTCCCAGCGGGGCGAGCACGGCGGCAGCAATCCAGGCTGACAGCGCTTTTTTCTTCATTAAGCCGTTAATTTTCATCGGCTAAAACCTCATTCCAAATCAGTGAACGGTGCAGGGGCACCATAAACGGAGCGGATGATATTTGAAGAAATATACGTCAGTCAATGCGAATGATTATTATTTAGTCTATGTACCCACAAATAGTTTGGATGGGGAGGGAACATCATTGCTTGGTGAAAGATTAGGAGGGCCAGGGCGATCACAAGCAGCGAGTCACCCTGTATTTGATCAGAAGGCCTTCAGGAAAAATCAGGAATTAGCCACTGCCCGCCTGTAATGGCTCTTTATCTCGCACCACTTCCGACAGCACTTTAACTTCCTGTCCAGGCTGCAAGCGCTCAGCACCACGCACTATCACACGATCGCCCTTGGTGAGATCACCGCTTACCGACACCCATTCACCATCGCCACTGCCGATACGCACAGATAATCGCTCAGCCTTATCCTCCTCGCCCACTCGATATACGAAGGTATCGCCATTTCTTAAAACCAAGGCATCCCTTGGCACAGACATGGTGGCCTGCGCCTGCGCAATGGGCACAGAGACCTGTACCGGCATACCGACAATCCAGTCCCACTGCTCCGGCGCACTCTGTGGCAAAGTTACCATCAGCTTAACTCGCCGGGAGCGATCGCTGGCCACAGGCACAAATTGACGTACCCGGCCGCTAAATAATTGATCATCCACCCGTGCCTCTCCCGGCAGAGAGACAGAATCACTGCGCAGCGCCACTGTGTCACCGATGCGAATCAGCGGCAGAGCCGTCAAGGGAATATCCGCCTCCACTTCCATCTGTGACATATCCAGGGCTCGCAGTAATTCCGAACCGGTGCGCACATATTCTCCCGCCTGTAATTCGCGGCTCACCACTAAAGTATCAAAGGGTGCATCAATGGCTGTTTTAGATAATTCATAGGCCCGTCGGTCGCGCTCAATTTGAGCCGCAATCAGGTCCTGAGCCATTGCCTCGCGCTCAGCCTGCTGCTCTTCCAATGCGGCTCGGGAGGTACTATTGGTTTCCGCCAACTTACTCAGTCGATTTAACTGAGCATCCATATAGGTCAACCGCGCACGCAATTGTGCGATACGGCTGTCACTGTTGCGCAGCTGTAATCGCCAATGAGTACTGTCCAGCTCGGCCAGGCGCTCACCCTTTTTAATAAAGCTGCCAGGTTCAGCAACAAATTCCAACACACCATCCAGTTCAGAAGAAACCAGGATATCTCGTCGGCTCACCACCTCACCTGCAGACCACTGGCTCGGAGCAATTTCCCGAACTTGGGCCCGATCCACCAATACCGCAATAGGATCGCCCTGTGCCCAAACGCCATTGGCACTCAGAGATAAAACGATACCTGCGAGTAATTTTTTCATTGTGAACTCCTCAGGGCAAACCTTTCGCGCATAGCCGTAAATTTGGGTAGCGGCAGGCTGCCGGTTTGCAGTAATGCCGGCAACAAAACCAGGGTAAAGAGCGTGCTCACTGCCATGCCGCCCACAATCACTGCGGCCAGGCCGCGGTAAATAACACTGCCCTCACCGGGAGCAACCAACAGTGGCAACATGCCAAACACGCTGGTCAGGGTACTCATAAAAATAGGGCGCAAACGCAGGCGCAAGGCCTGCTCTACAGCGTCGACCCGAGTGCTACCCGCCATTTCTGCCGCTCGCGTCTGGTGTACCAGCAAAATAGCATTATTCACCACCAGGCCTAGCAATATCACAAAGCCAATCATGGTGAGCAGATCCAGTGGTTGGAAATCGATCAAGTTTAAAATTTGTAGCGCCAACACGCCGCCCACTGTCGCTAAGGGTACGGTGAGCAATACCAGAGAGGCATCCCGCAAGGAGCGGAACAGTGCACTCATCAGCAGGAATAAAATTAGCAGCGCTAACAGGAAATTCTTGGAAAGCGAAGCCAACGCCTTATCCAGGTCACTGGCATTTCCTCCCACCAAAATACTCCCGTCAGCGGGAAGAGCTTCGCGAATCTTCGGCAATACATCCGCCTCTAGCTGTGCGCGCACCTCTTCAAGGGACACATCTTCCGGCGGTACTATATTCAGTGTAATAGTGCGCCGACCATCGACCCGGCGCAAACTGCCCGGCCCCACAGTCCGCTCCACACTGGCCAGCTGACTGAGCGGCACTACTTCTCCACGGGGCGTTACCAACGGCGTATTTTGCAGTTGTTCGGGAGTACTCCAGGGCTGCGCTTTAAAAATAATATCCAGGCGCTTTTCACCGTCAAAATACTCGCCGACATAGAGACCATTGCCCAGCGTTCGAACCAATCCGCCCATATCCTGGCGATTCCAGCCCTGCTCCAGCATTGCGCGATCATTGGGGCGCACTGTCAATTCAGGTTCTGATAAAGATAAGCCTGGGTTGGTCTGCACCGGCGTTCCCGGCATCACCTCTTCAACAACCTCAACCCCAAGGGCAGCCGCACTCATCAATGCTTCGGCATCACGGGATTGCAGATGTAAAGCAATGTTTCGGTCACCACCGAATTGGCCAAACAGATTACCCCGGGCGGCGAATCCCTGGAAATCAGGAATATCCACCAGGATTTCTTCCCGCAGGATTCTCTCCATCTCCTTGGCTTGATCCATATCCTTAACCCGCACTCCCATAGTGCCGCCATTGGGCCAGGTGATCACGTAGTAGTTCTTCAGGGCTGGTTCGCGCTCACCACTCATGTAGGGTGCCATGCGCTTATCCAACTCGTTGACGATTTCTGTTTCTAAAGTTCTGGTATTAGTGGATGCGGGGAAGTTCATCCACACATCAACTGCATCTCTTTTTACCGGCGGTAAATAATCCAGGTTTGGTAAGAATAAATAAGTCGCAACCATGGGCATTAATAAAAGCCCCCCGATCACCTGCCAACGGCGGGTCCTTGTGCTCGTCAAAGCCATTACCCGCGCAGTTATTTTTTCCCACACTCGGGAGAGGCGGTCTTCAGTAGAGATAGAGGGTAGCCACAGACGCGCAGCCAGGGGAACCACAGCCACCGCAACCAACAGGGAAAACACTACAGCCACAGCAATAGTCAGGGCCAGGTCACCGAAGACCTGCCCTTCGACGCTATTAAGGAAAAATACCGGCAGGAATATCGCAACGGTTGTCGCAGTACTGGCCAACAGTGCACCCCACACCTGGCCCGCACCCTGCTCCGCAGCCTCCTCTGCCCCCCGACCTTTTTCTCTCAAGCGCACAATATTTTCCAACACTACTATCGCAGCATCGAGCACCATACCGGTAGCAAAGGCCAGTCCCGCCAGAGAAATTACATTCACGCTGCGGCCTGCGGCCGACAGCACCACAAAGGTCGAAAGTAATGAAATTGGAATCGCTGCGGCAACGATCAAGGTCGCACGCATGCGTCGCATAAACCACCAGAGCACTCCGACAGCTAATACGATACCTAAAATCATATTACCGCCGAGCAAGTTTAAAGCCCGATAAACAAATACTGATGCATCAAATGATTGCACCAGCACAAGCTGCTCAGCTTTCAATTTAGTTTCATTCAGCTCAGCGACTTTTTGCTTAACCCGCTCCAAAGTCGCCAGCATATTGGCATTGTTGGTACGGTTAATACGGAGAGAAACTGCCGGGTTGCCATTCTGCGTGGTGACACCGCGGGATTCTGAAGGCCCCACCTTGACCTCAGCAATATCGCCCAGGCGCACCGGCTGTCCATTGCGCCATTCCAACACTAATTCGGATAAGTCTTTGGGTTCATACTCGCCGACAAAGCGCAGGGTATAGCGACGCCGCCCCACGTCTGTAAATCCGCCGGAGACATCCCTGGCAGACGCCAGCTGCCGACTCACTGTAGGCAGCTCTACTCCCAGTTCAGCTGCTTTCCAGGGATCAAAAATAATCTGTAACTCTTCCTGTGCCGCACTCCCAGACTGGGCCTGGACACTGGCAACCCCGGGCACCGACTCCAACTCCGGGCGCAGTACATCTTCGATCAGGCCAGCGTAGTCATCCAGGTTATTCTGGTTATCAGGTAATTTTTGCAGAAAGAAATAGGTCAGTGCTGTGGCATCGCCACCCCAGCCACCCAGCATTACTCGCGGTGGCTCCGCATCCCTAGGCAGTGGCGGCAGGCTGCTCATACGGCTGATAACGTCAATTAGCACCTTATTCATATCGGTGCCCATGGCAAATTCCAGATTTGCCCAGGCGCCGCCGCGACCCGCGTTGACTTGCATCATTTCCAGACCGGTAAGGCCCTGTAATACGGATTCGATCGGCTCGACAATTTCCGCTTCCACCTCTTTCGGTGCGGCCGCTCTCCAGCCCGCCTGAATAGCGATACGAGGATTGTCGATATCGGGGAAAAGTTGAACCGGCAGCTGGCTGGCAAGGAAAGCTCCAAGCAGAACAGCCATAACCACTGCGACCCCCGCAGCAGCGGGATTTTTTAAAGCGGCGCGTGTTAATGCCATTACTTCAGCCCCAGTTTTTTATTGGGACTGAAGGCTAGCGGAATATGAATTCCTTACAAGGCAGTTGCGACTAGTTGCCAGGAAAATTCGATCAGGCCATGAAGAGCCCGTTTATTCGCCGGAAAGAAAATAAAAATTCACAAAATGAAATCTATGCCTTAAGAGGCAGCGTTACAGTGGAAAACCCATCTGCTTTGCTGCCTCAACTGAGAGCCATAAAAAATTTATGGATCAGAGGAAGTGCTGGACTTTATTTTTATAGCTGCGGCTCATTTTTAAACACTCGCCGCTATCTAACACCAGATGGTATTCGCCATTAATATGGGCACGAATTTCCCTTACCCGACTTAAATTGACGATTGTTGACCGATGTATGCGCTGGAAAAGTTTCGGGTCCAACTGCTGCTCCAGTTCTTTCATGGTGATACGCATCACATGGGTCTCACCCCGAGCGTGCACACACATATAATCACCGGCAGCATCGATCCAGTCGATTTCACTGGAGGGCACCAAAGTTATTTTGCCCGCATCTTTCACTGCAATTTTGTCCGGATAGGCACTGCCGGCAAATTGCCCGCTAACCAGCTTCTGCTCCAGCACCTCAGGGGATTCCTTGGTCAGGTCGGCAACAGCTTCGAGTAATTGCTCTCGTTGGTTAGCGATATCAGCATTGGCTCTCTGTTCCCTGACTCGGGTAAGAGCCAACTCCAAGCGCTCTTCTTCGATGGGTTTTAATACGTAGTCCACCGCATTGATTTCAAAAGCCTCTACCGCATACTGGTCGTAGGCCGTGACAAAAACTACATGAGGTAGAGAGTCCACCGGAATCAACTGGACCAGTTGCAAACCGTTTACGCCGGGCATCTGGATATCCACAAATGCTACATCGGGCTTCAATTCCAGTATTTTCTCCAGCGCATCGCGACCATTGCCGCTCTCTGCAACTACCTCGATATCAGCCATTTGCTCCAGGCGCAGCCGCAATCCGCGACGAGCCAGGGGTTCATCATCGACAACGATCGCCCTCAGGGTCTCTATTCCACTCATCTCTTTATTCCTGTTCAAAGGGAATACGAATATTCACCGACAAGCCCCCCTCTGGGCGGTTGCGGAAACGCACTCTCTGGTCATCGCCGTAAAGGGCCTTAAGGCGCTCACAGGTATTGCGAATGCCCACTCCGTAGCCTTTGCCAATCAGGCGCAGCTCTTCTTCCGACATGCCGGGGCCGTTATCGCTGACCTCCAACAACAATTCGCCGGCGAAAACCCGTGACTTGATGCCAATCTCACCGCCCCACTCCAGCTGTGAAATCCCATATTTGATCGCGTTTTCAACCAGCGGCTGCAACAGCAGGCTCGGCACCAAGGCCTGGGGGGACTCACCCTGCAAATCCAAATTCACCCCTAAGCGATCGGCGAAGCGCACCTTTTCAATGTCCAGATACAACATCAGCGCCTCAACTTCCTTCGCCAGGGTGACCTTTTGCATAGGATCATTATCCAGGGAGTGGCGCAGGAATTGAGACAGGCGCGTCACCATATTGTTGGCCGTGCGCCCATCATTATCGAGGATCAAGGTGGAGATTGCGTTGAGCGTATTAAACAGGAAGTGCGGATTTAACTGGTAGCGCAGCATTTTTAATTGAGCCTGGTGCGCCATTGATTCCGCCCGCAGCGCCTTCTCCTGCTGGGCCTGAGAGGAGCGGTAATATTTGATGCCGTAATAGAGCGCCGCCCAGGTCATCAGAATCAGAAATGAATAGGTGAACCAGTAGATAGCCAGGAGTGCCGGGTGCTCATCACCATCGTGACCATAAAGCCACAGGGAGCCGGCGAATTTTATTGCAGCCCAAATCACCGCCGCCATGACCACCAGCAGTAAAGAGCCTAGCAATCGCATTGCTGGAGGCTTGCTCCACAGGCGGTGAAAACCCAAGCGCATGCTCTCGCTGAGAACAACCCCCGCAGTAGTGGCAACTATGATGTAGCCCGAGTGAATCCAGTGGTCATTCACCCAGAAAAAACTGCCCACAAAGGTCAACAGCGTATAGCCCCCCCAACCAGAGAGCTGCAGGGCCCAGTACTGTGAGCGACGACTGGCCAGCTTCTGTGAGAGCCACTGAAGTGTTTTGCTTCCCATAATCTCCCGCTTATTGGGTAAAAATCTATGCGCCGATTTGACACTAATCAGCGGCTTCATACTAAATGGCGTCGAAAGCCGGCGAAACACCAACCGGCGCAGCAAAGAGACAAACTGCCGCATGACCTACTGGTTATTTAAATCTGAGCCCGATGAATACAGCCTCCAGGACCTCGCTGCCGAATCCGGCGGTTGCGGTCGCTGGGATGGTATCCGCAATTACCAGGCACGCAATTTTTTGCGCGATAAGGTGAAGGAAGGAGATGGCGTGCTGTTTTATCACAGTGCCTGTAAGGTGCCTGCAGTTGTGGGCACCGCTGAAGTGGTTCGCTCTGCCTACCCCGATCCGGCCCAGTTCGACCCGGAAAGCAAGTACTTTGACCCCAAGGCCAGCGAGGATAAACCGCGCTGGTACTGCGTCGATATTCGCTGGCGAAGTGAGTTCCAACGGCCGGTGCCCCTCGCAGAAATCAAGGGCACCCCCCAATTGGCTGAGATGGTGCTGGTAAAACAGGGGCGCCTGTCTATCCAGCCAGTTTCCGGTGATGAATGGCAGCTACTCCAGCACTTGGGAAGCTCCACGCCGCGCTAAACGATACCTTTTGTCTGGGCGATATACAGGCTCAGCAACGATAGCAGGGTCAATAACGCTAACAAGCCGAGTAACAGTACCCAGGGGCGGAAAGGCTTGCGTTCGACACTGTTGATGCCGGACTGCAGGTATTTATCGACCTTGGCTTGGTCTTCATCGGAGAGTTTCTTTTCGGAGGGATCTAACATGGGCACTTTCGCTCGTTATTTTTGTGCCCTGAGTTTAGGAGAAAGCTTTCTACAGCTCCACAAAAAAGCCCCGCAATGCGGGGCTTTTTAACACTTTCGCAGGGAGCTGTTAGAACAGCTCTTCCTCCAAGTCCATCAAGCTAGCGCTGCCTGCATTGACACTACCGGCCAATGCCTGGGTGCGTGGCAACAGGCGAGCAAAGTAGAAGCGCGCTGTCTTTATCTGGCCGTTGTAGAAGCTATCCGCCTCCGCTTTCGGCAGCGCCGCAGACACAATTTTCGCCCACATAAAGGCGTAAGCGACGTAGCCGAACAGGTGCAGGTACTCTACAGAAGCCGCACCCGGTGCGTGGGGGTCTTGCTGAGTGGCGGCAACCATATTCTCAGTTGCTTCACGCAGGCGTTGCATCTCAGCGATGAGCGGCTGGATAAACTCTGCCATTTCCTCTCGATCAATCTGGGCATCGATAAAGCCCTGTACATCTGCAGCAAACAATTCGAATAGAGCACCGCCAGTGGCTACAGTCTTACGGCCCACCAGATCCAGAGCCTGGATACCATTGGTTCCTTCATAGATCTGGGTAATACGCACATCGCGTACCAACTGTTCCTGGCCCCATTCGCGGATATAACCGTGGCCACCGAAGACCTGCTGACCGAGGATCGTGCAATCCAATCCCATATCGGTAGTAAAGGCTTTGGCTACCGGGGTCAGCAAGGCAACCATATTCTCCGCGTTCCTTTTCTCTTCACCCTCGCCGAACTTGGAAATATCCAACCACTTGGCCACGTAAGTGGACAGGGCGCGGCCACCATTCACCAAAGCTTTTTGGGTAAGCAGCATACGGCGCACATCCGGGTGCACAATGATGGGGTCTGCGGCTTTCTCCGGCTGCTTGGCGCCCGCTGGAGAGCGGCTTTGGATACGGTCGCGAGCGTATTCAACAGCATTCTGATAGGAGCGATCTGAAGCGCCGAGGCCCTGGATACCGACACCCAGACGCTCGTAGTTCATCATGGTAAACATGGCCGCGAGTCCTTTGTTCTCCTCGCCGACCAGCCAGCCTTGGGCGCCGTCGAAGTTCATCGCACAGGTAGCGGAGGCCTTGATACCCATTTTGTGCTCGATCGAGCCACAGTTCACATCATTGTGCTCGCCGATGCTGTTGTCTTCGTTCACCTTGTATTTGGGCACCAGGAACAGCGAGATGCCTCTCGGTCCCTTGGGTGCGTCTGGCAATTTTGCCAATACCAGGTGAATTATGTTTTCGGACAGATCCTGATCACCGCCGGTGATAAAGATCTTGCTGCCGCTAATGCTAAAGCTGCCATCGCCACGGGGCTCGGCCTTGGTGCGGATAATACCCAGGTCTGTACCGGCGTGAGGCTCGGTAAGGCCCATGGCACCAGCCCAGGTTCCCTCATACATCTTGGGCAGGTATTTTTCTTTCAGCGCATCACTGGCGTGGGCATCAATTGCCAGGCAGGCGCCGTTAGTCAGAACCGGGTAGAGTGCAAAAGAGATATTTGAAGCATTGATCATCTCCTCAACCTGAGCGCCCAGCATTTTCGGCATACCCATGCCGCCGTATTCCGGGTTGCCCAGCAGTCCACCCCAGCCGCCTTCACAGAAGGTGGCATAGGCTTCTTTAAAGCCTTTCGGCGTGGTCACCACACCGTCATTCCACTGGCAGCCCTCTTCGTCGCCAGTGCGATTGATCGGATCCAGGGTGTTGGCAGCCAGCTTGGCCATCTCTTCGAGAATCGCATCTGCGGTCTCACGATCTACCGCTCCAGCCAACCCGGGCAATTCCGCCCAGAGTTTTTCCGCAGCAAATACCTCGTGAAGTAGGAAGTTCATCTCCCTTAGTGGCGCCTTATAGTCGGCCATGCTCCCGGTCCTCATTCAAGTGTTTCAAACGCTCGTTTGAATCTAGGGCCGAAGCGCCCTAATGTCAACAGTCTCGGGCTTTGAGGAACCTGACAAGCACTCAGTTCTAAAGAGTGGGAACAATCTGTTGAATGGGTGCTGTACCGCTCACTAGAGCCGGCTGAAAAAACTGCTGCTAGTCTACATTGGCGCTCCTTCGCAGTAGAACGCTGACGAGTTCGGCTAACTTATCCTCAGCTAATAGTGGAATCTCATCACTGGGTACAAATGAATAGGGCTCATCTGCATATCGCGGGATGATTTGCACATGCATGTGATCTTCAGACTGGCCTGCGGACACTCCGGAATTGCAGAATGTATGAATACCATCTGGCTGAAATGCCTCTCGCAGAATATCAACACCCGTTAGGATCAAATTGCTGACATCTGATAAAACTACCGAGTCACAAGCGGTAAAATGATTCGTGTGCAAAGAAGGGATTACTAACAATGCGCCTTTACTGCGCTGCCTCGGATTTACCGCCAGGCAAGCGTGCTTCATCTCCTTTACCAGCGGAACATTCGAATGAATCAGTGTACATAGCGGGCACGGCCTTCGAACTCGAAACGTATAAGGCACAGCAAACTCAATACAAGTTATGATCGTTTTATAATAGGGGCTATTTCGAGCAATTGAGAGCACCGCGTAGACGTGCAGCTTCCTTCGCCCTCTCCGGCGAACTCCATTGCGGACACGAAAAAATATCCGTATAGCGATATTTTCTACCCGCTTTCCTGTCACTCCTGGGGACAATCTCCCAAACTAAGTGAAGATAGGATCGCCCCGTAATTTCCCCCCAATCACACCAGACATTGGTGCCATCCGGATCATAGAGGTTTTCTACTGCAAAAGTAGACTCCCTGACACACTTAAATAGATCGCGGAACTCACTCTGATTGAATGTGGAAAAATCCGTATGATAGACGTGAGGCACCACCACCACATTCCCCCTAATTCTCGGCCGTATCGGTATTAGTGCGGTCGCAACATCATTTTGGCAGACAATAAATTGCGACCTCTCCCCCGGGGTACTCAAGCAATAACCGCATGGGCATCCCTGTTTTGATAAAAGTAAGTTAGACAATTGTGATACGGGCCTCACTACCTTTCATTACACAAACATTAGCCAAAACACCGATTGGCAAAGTCAACATGGGATCTGTGTGCCCAAAGCTTAGATTCGCCACTATTGGAAAGTCGAAATCCGCACAAGCCTCAAGAACCGTATCTTTTAGCGTGACGCCGGCTATATCAGTGCAATATGGCGAGCGTCCAATAAGCATACCTCTAACGTGAGAGAGTATCCCTGATTGACGCAAATGGGTAAGGGCACGACGAACCCTCTCTAGTCGCGCTTCTTCAGCATGGGCCTCCCAGAAAAAAATAATATCTGAGGGGATATTAAGATATGGCGTACCCACAAGCATATTTAGCGTCTCTATATTCCCTCCAAACAATATCCCCTCACCCAGCCCTTCTCGATAAACTATTCGGTGACTGTCTTTTTCCATCAAACGACGACGTTGCGGACTTTCACCCCAGTCCGTAAATTCACGAGTCCATGCAGCAGGATCTCTTAGCTCTGTCAAGGTCTCATTATTACCGATGGCAGAAAAAAGGTTCTCGTCCGTAAAAGCAAAAGGCTGTGGGTATTCGCCAAACTGAGGTAACAGTGTGGGGCCAAAATAAGTAGTCCATCCACTCAAACTATAAATACCTAAAATCAAGGCTGTCGCATCGCTGTTGCCAATTAACACTTTGGGGTGTCGGCAAACAATATCTCGATTCAAGTGTTCTAATATTTCAGCTGAGTTAAATCCTCCAATTGAGCACATGATTCCCGCAATCGAGTGATCGAGTAATAAACTCTCAAGCGCCTGAGCCCGCTCCAATGCAGTCCCTGCCGTAAACCCTCTTGAAAAGCACACCTGCTCCGGCAGTACAACCTTTGTATTCAAGGTTCGCTCCAAGGCTTTAACGCTCCGAATTAATCGGTCAGGATATTTACTTGCTACATTTGAAGAGGGTGAATATATTGCTATCGCCTTTCCCGGTATTAGCTTAGGATAAAACCTGTTATTCATGTTGATAGCGTGAACTTTTCATTTCAAACATTGTTTCTCTGGGCTTATGCCCAGAGCGTCCAAAGTTTACCGACACTGCATCATTATTCAGGCCAGTCAATGGTTAGCCCCTGCCGTCGTAACACATCAATAAGCTGATTATATTTTTGCCCCTCTAGTAACAAATCAGACTTTCCTATTTCATTAACCGCTCGCAGGAAAATTTGATGAAGGCTAGCTTGACTCAAATAAAGATCCTCAGACTTCAAAGTACGAGGGTGAGTGTTATGAAGTTGTTCTACCCAGTCGGTCGGCAATCGCTGCTCTAATCGCCGATCCCCTTGTAATTTAACACCTGTAGCCTGTTGAATAAGTGGAATAATGGCATGTTTACGTGTAAAGGCGAGAGAGTCACAAGCCGCCAAATTTTCACCTCTTTTAATTTTTGCAAATGTATACCAAAGCCAGCCACAGTAGCGCGGGATAATCTCCTGCACTGACATTGATTTCGCACCAGACATGGTGTTTTGGCTGATAGGAATATCTTTACGCAAGACGATGAATGGTTCTGGGATACAGCAAGGTGGATCTGCACAATACAAAAAGCTTATATCTAACTTTACAATCCAGTCATCTTTTCGAGTGTAGAAAACAAGTAAACTTGGAATTCCCGCATGCACAGCAGAGAATGTCACGCAAATATTAAAATGCTGTGTGAACATCTGCTCAAATTCAGCTCTGGCCCTATTGAGTGGATTAGTCGACATATAGACTGCCGTGACATCCAAATCACTAAAAGCATCGGCTTCGCCAGATGCGATGCTTCCACCAATAGTTATAGTCACTGGTGCATCTTGTCCATTTGCCCATGAGTTGATAAATGAAAATATGGGGCGTAAGTGCTGAGGCAATTTATCTTCAGGTAATCCCAATGAGCTTATTCTTACCTGCTTAGAAATATTGTAACTTGAAGGGTCCCTATCGGAAGAGCTCATGGTGACAATTCAAATCCGTTTCTGCGAGGCAATATCTGGAGATCCCGAATATCATCGTGTTGGAGCACCCACATTAAAAATCGTTCAACACCCATGCCAAACCCAGCAGTTCTCAATGGATAAACCCGCTTCATATTCGTATACCACTTATAGGATTCTGGATTTACCCCATGCACCTTCATAGCTGTGAGAACAGCCAAATCGTCAACATGTCTTTCGCCACAACCGACCACTTCGCCACACCCAAATAAGAGATCACTATTTAATGCGCTATAGCCATTTTTATCCATGGCTTGATAAAAGGGAACAACCCCATGATCCCACTTGGTAACCCAAACAAAGGGGCCAATAGTTCTGATAAGCTCTCGTTCTCCCGCTCTAGTAAGATTTCGCCCGTAATCAGTTTTATCGATAAACTCAGGCTTGTCCTGAAGAAGCTTGGCGGCCTCATCAAAAGTAACAGAATTAAAAGTTAAATCTCCGTTTGCCACTGACTCTAAGTGACTTAGACTGCCGGCTGCTCGTGTAATCGACTCAGCTTGCTCCCTAAGCATCGCTTTGCTGAGCGCACGGATATATCCTTCAGCCAAAGACATAGCCTCATCCAAGTCGCCACTAATTTCTACCTCGCTGTGCATAAACTGACAGAGATGTGTAGCGTCCCAGTCCTCCCCACGAAATGACGGCATTAGATAATAAGCGCCCCGAGGCTTCATTCGACAACACAACTCAAGCTGAAACTGCATGGAGTCGGCTAGATATGTTTCCTGACCATTTAATTGAATACTCACAGGAATTGAGTCACTTCCCAGCCCAACTGGGCTCGAAATACTACCAGTCGTAACAGGTAAGTGAACGGTTCCAATTCCCTGGCCTCGCCAGAACATTGCTGTCTCTCGAGTAAGTATGTCTTGCAAATCTACCAGCAAGTTAAACCAAGAATTATTTGCTAGTTTCAAGTATCTGCTGGGATCTTCAAGAATCGGTGGTTGCCAGCCATTTGTATGCTCATTCGTAGTCAATTTCCCAACCCCAATCAAAGAGATATCCCCATAAGAGTATATCCATCTACTTTTTACTGCTGGACGATACAAATTTTTGGTGCGCGTTTTGTTTCCCTAATTAATAAATCAATAACGCAAATTCAGTAACTGCAATAACCGAGTTAGGAAATAATGAAAAATTAGAGAAAATCACGCCAGCTTTATCCGAATAACTACATAGACTATAAATTAAACATTGTCATGAATATTCTTACAAAAAACTTCTCAATTAACGATGAAAAATCAAACCTGTATCCTTTTGGTTGATCTCGAATGTACTTGTGATAAAGAGCCGCCCCTCCCTCCAGAAGAAGCCGAAATCATAGAGTTGGGTGCGATATTGGGAAGTTTGACACAAAAAGCTTTTGTTCAATTAGATGAAAGGCAGCTTTACGTAAAACCCTTTCTTCACAGGAAATTGACACTATTTTGTACCGAATTAACGGGTATTACTCAGGAGCAGGTTGATAAGGCCTCGTTGTTACCCGGGGTACTGGATAAATTCAAAGATTGGCTTTCCGACTATGAATTAGCCGCATGGGGCAGCTGGGGAAATTTTGATGCATGGCAATTGCACATGGAAACAGGCAGAAAGGAAATAGCAAACCCCTTACAGTACCTGCCTCACATTAATGTGAAGCAAATATTCGCTGACAATAAAGGACACCGCGTCAACCTAGCCAAGGCTATTAAACTATCGGGGCTTAAATTTAAAGGGCGACTGCATTCCGGTATCGATGACACACGAAATATCGCCCAACTTCTGGAAAATGATATCGCCCTACGAACTAGCTTTTTAAATCAGATATAATCAGGCCTAGTAATATCACCTTCTAAGGACAGCATTTTGCGCCTTCTCCTTACCCTACCGCCCCATCAGTGATCGGCTTGGGCAATTAACCTATCGATATCCAGGTACTGGGCAGCATTGCGATAGTTCGCGGCGCTATCGAATGGAAGAGAGCCTAGAAGAGGAGCCGGCAGTAGAGCCTTAAGGGTATGCAGATTCTCCTCTGCGCGAGCCATACCCTCACCACGTACAAAGTTGGCTACCCAACCCACTAACGGAAGCCCATCACAGCGGATTGCCTCTACTGTGAGTAATGCATGGTTGATACAGCCAAGTTGCATGCCCACCACGAGTATGACCGGTAGGTTTAGTTCCCGGGGCAACTGGGACAGAAAACTCCTAGGGCCCAGAGGTGTGCGCCAGCCACCAGCACCTTCGATCAAAACCAGGTCGGCCCCTGCAGACATCACTCCCCGGCAGACGCCAGCCATCCGCGCAACATTTAACTGCTTACCCACCTCTGCGGCCGCTATATGCGGAGCAATAGCGGGCTCCAGGGCAAAAGGGTTTACTTGCTGGTAGGGCAGCTTCAGAGTCATCGCTTCCTGGAGCAAAAGGGCATCTTCATTGCGCAGGCCATCATCCGTGTGCTCACATCCAGACGCCACAGGCTTCACTGCCGCCGTTTGCAAGCCTGCCTCCGCCGCTGCCGATAACAGTGCGGCGCTCACATATGTCTTGCCGACCTCGGTGTCAGTACCGGCGATAAAATAGGTTTTTGCCAAGGCCTAACCCCCTCCTCCAATAAAAGTTAACTTTTTTCATGACGTGACTTTTCACGCCACTTAGATGGTGATAAATTAACCGGGTAGCGCAAATTTTGAACAAGTCAAGCCGTACATCGATAAGAAGGCACGGGGTTGCGCTCACACAATAACCCCCTTTTAAAGGGGACAGACAGCAGGGATGCGGTGTCATTGCGAAATAACCGACAACTACCCGAACTGCTTAAAGACCATGCGATACTTGACCTTTGCCCTGCTCCTACTGGTGCCAATCTTTGCTTCAGCGAAAGTTGATCCCGTTGACCACGTCGTAGTTTATAAGTCCAAGAAACTCATGCAGCTGATACGGGACGGCCGTGTCGTGAAAAGCTATACCGTGTCTTTTGGCGATAACCCCAGGGGACACAAGGTTCGCCAGGGGGACGAACGCACCCCTGAAGGCCGCTACACACTGGACTGGAAGAATCCCAACAGCCGCTTTTACCGTTCAATCCACGTGTCCTATCCCAACAAGCAGGACCGTGCACGGGCAGCCAAAATGGGGGTCAGTCCCGGCGGTGACATTATGATCCACGGTATCAAGCCCCAGTGGTCCTACATGGAAAGACATCTGCGTCGCACCAACTGGACTGATGGTTGTATCGCCGTGGCCTCCAATCGCGAAATGGACGAAATCTGGGCTCTGGTGAAGACGCCAATCCCTATCGACATCTACCCCTGATCTCTTCAATCTTGCACCCGGCTCCCTGCGTTGCGATAGGCGCAGGTCAGCCGGATTTTTTTGCCCTGCAAGCGGTGAGATTCATATAGATCACCTCGTAAGTTACCGGCAATCCACGCTCTTCCCGCTTATTTTCATAGGCCACGGACAAGCGCTGCAGTTTGCGGCGACCGGTCATACCTTTATCCGCCGCCCGGTTAATATTGTGTGCACCCACTCCCTTAAGCTCCCGCATCAACCGTCGCAGGCTATCAAAGTGCAGTAGGCGCAATTCATCCGTAACCAATCCGCTGAGACCACTGTGCAGTGCCGCTTCACGCCATTGCTCGGCGGGCAGGAACTGATTGACATGTACACCCCCATCCACTTGGGCCCAACTCTGTTTCAATTCCACCAGGGTTTTAGGGCCAAGGGTGGCAACCAGGCACCGCCCTTCAGGGGTCAGTATTCGCTGCAACTCAGCAAACAATTGCGGCAGACGGTAGCACCATTGCAGCGCCATACTTGAAAACACCAAATCAATACTACCCGCCGCCAGGGGTAACTGTTCGGCATCGGCCGCAATGTAACCATCAGCTTCGGGTCTTTGCGTCCGGGCAAATTTCAGCATCCCCTCCGCCAGATCCAGGGCAATAATTTGCGCCTTAGGAAAATGCCGCCGTAACAGTTCAGTACCGAATCCGGTGCCACTGCCCAAATCGAGGATCGTACGGGGTGCCCAGCTGTCATCGGCTTGGGCCAACAGTTGCCGGCAGACTGCCCGCTGCAGATGGGCGCAATCATCATAGCCCTGTGCTGCCCGGGTAAAAGAGCGAGCTACCGCAGCCTTATCAAACGGCTCAGCCGGGGGATTCCCAATAGACTCGAGAAGCTCGAATAGATATTCAGCGACGATGTCAGCCTTGGTGCAATGGGGTAAATGGCCCGTCTCGGGTATGACTTTGACGGTGCCCCCACACGCCTCAATGGACCGAGCAGCTTCAATGGGAACCAGGGCATCCCTGTCACCAAACAGGTGCCGTGCCGGCACGGACAGACGTTCCAGGTATTGGCGGTTATCCAACTCTGCCAGACAGCACAATGCTCCCCGCCAGGCATCACTATTTATTTGAGGTTTTTGTGCCTTAAGGTCTTTAAGCAAAGACCGCATGGCGCTATCCCCCCTTGCCTGTAGTGAGCAAAATCGCTCCCAGGTACTCTCCGGAGATGATGTAAAAGCATCGAAAAATGCCTTGAAAGTGCTCTCGGCCATGCCCAGCCAGCCATCTCGCTCCACAAAGCAGGCATTGGTAGCTATGGTCACTAACCCCAGAACTTTGTCCTGCTTCGCTATAGAAGCCAGGCGAACGGCCAGCATACCGCCGAGGGAGTGGCCAACCAGGATACAGCGAGAGGGAAGTTGCTGGTAAAGCTTCTGCAGCAAAGCTTCTAGTGGGGGCCAGTCTTCAGCACCCTGTGTAGCAAATCCAGGTAACTCAATACAGTGGAGTTGCACTTCTGTACGACGCGCCAGGGATTCTACAAGCGGCTGCCAAAGGTCTGCACTCCCGCCCCACCCATGCAGGAAAACCAAGTGTTCAACCCGTGTCACTTATCCAGTACCCCTGCGTCCTGCAAAATCTGCTGCAGCGCGCCTAGTAGCTCATCAATATCCTCGGCCCGGTGAGCCGCGCTCAGGGTAATGCGCAAGCGTGCAGTGCCCGGCGGCACTGTAGGCGGGCGAATGGCACCCACCAGGAACCCGCGCTCCTGCAATTCTCTGGCAACCGCCATCACAGTGTTTTCACAGCCCAACACCAGCGGCTGTATCGCACTGGCTGACGCCTGAAGAGGTAGACCGAGCTGTAGTGCCCCCCGGCGGAAATAAGCGATATTTACCCGCAAGCGCCCTTGTAACTGAGGCTCATCGCGAATCAATTCGATAGCAGCCAGGGCGCCGGCAGCCACTGCTGGCGTCATTCCGGTGGTATAGATATAGGGCCGCGCAAACTGGGTGAGGAAATCTATCAGTGACCGGGAGCCCGCAATAAAGGCACCGGCATTGCCAACCGCTTTACCCAGGGTACCCATCACAACCGGGGCTTGTTCCTGGGACAGCCCCGCCAGGGCACAGCTGCCCGCCAGTGGGTATGCTTCGCTACCCATTACGCCAAAGCCGTGGGCCTCATCAACCATTAACCAGGCGCTGTTTTGCTTACACAGAGTGGCAATCTCAGCCAGAGGGGCCAAATCACCATCCATGCTGTAAACGCCATCCACCGCTACTAAAGTAGCGCCACCCCGGCTAGTAGCGCGCTGCAATTGGCGTTCAAGGCCAGCGAGATCGTTATGGGCAAAGCGCAGACTGTTGGCGCCACTCAAGCGGGCACCGTCAATCAGTGAGGCGTGATTAAGCCTGTCCGAAACAATATTGTCGGCTCGCCCCAACAGGGCACAAATAGTGCCGATATTCGCCATGTAGCCACTCGAGAATATCAGCGCCGCTTCTCGCCCGGTTACCTCGGCGATGCACTGCTGCAAGCGGTGATGAATATCCAGGTGACCATTAACCAGGTGAGAGGCTGTGGCGCCTGCACCACACTCCGCTCCCGCCTTCTGTGCTGCGATGACTTCCTCGCGGCTGGCAAGCCCCAAGTAGTCGTTACTGCTAAATACCAGTAGCTCCCGCCCATCGACCCGGGCTCGCGGCCCGGGTGCACGATCGAGGGTTTTTAGCTCCCGGTACAGATTCTGCTGGCGGCGCTCGGCGAGGCGCCGTTGCAGGACTTCATTCAGGGTCATTTGGCCGCGTCGTAGAAGAAGGCATCATTTTGCTGTTCGGTGATCTGCGCGTTCAATTTTGCTTCCACCTTAGCCTCATCGGCGTACTGCTGATACTCTTCTGGCTTAATACCCAGGCGACTGAACAACTGCATATCTTCGTTAGCTTCCGGATTCGCGGTCGTCAGCAGTTTTTCACCGTAGAAAATAGAGTTGGCGCCGGCGAGGAAGGCCATTGCCTGCATCTCATCGCTCATCTGCTCGCGACCGGCGGATAGGCGCACATGGGATTTCGGCATCATGATACGAGCCACAGCAATGCAGCGAATAAACTCGAAGGGATCCAGGTCCTTTTGTTCTTCCAGTGGGGTACCTGCGACTTTTACCAGCATATTGATGGGCACTGATTCGGGGTGCTCCGGCAGGTTCGCCAATTGCATCAATAATCCGGCGCGATCTTTGTCGCCTTCACCCATTCCCACAATGCCACCAGCACAGACCTTCATTCCCGCCGAGCGCACACGCCCCAAGGTTTCCAGGCGATCCTGGTAGGTGCGAGTGGTAATAATTTCACCGTAATATTCCGGCGAAGTATCCAAATTGTGGTTGTAGTAATCGAGGCCTGCATCCGCCAACTCCTGGGCCTGATCATCATTTAGCATGCCCAGGGTCATACAGGTTTCCATACCCAACGCCTTTACTTCTCGTACCATCTGGGTCACGTAAGGCATATCTTTTTTCTTGGGAGAGCGCCAGGCGGCCCCCATGCAGAAGCGGGTAGCACCACCGGCCTTAGCCGCCCTTGCCTCCTGCAACACCTTTTCAACCTTCATCAGTTTTTCCCGCTCCAGCCCGGTGTCATAGCGGGCGCTTTGGGGACAGTAGGCACAGTCTTCAGGGCAAGCACCGGTCTTGATAGAGCAAAGGGTACTGACCTGTACCCGATTGGCATCAAAATAAGCTCTGTGCACTTGCTGCGCGGTAAACATCAAGTCGCTAAACGGCATGGCGAAGAGGTCCAGTACCTGCTGGCGGGTCCAGTCGTGGCGGATCTCTGCGGCGGGCATTTGCTGGGCGGCAGTCACAGGGCGTACTCTCTCTGTTGCTTATTAAAATCGGATACTCACAGCCTGTTAACAGGCTCTAGCGGCATCGATCAGCGAGCCCTAATTCAGCGTCTGCCGTTCAATCCACCAGACTGGCCAGTTTAGCCACGGCCAAACCGCTGTCAACTCGGAAGAGACAATATGGTTTACAAGCTTTTCAGTAGAAAACTTGCCCAAAGTCTGGCCCGCTGCCTGCTGTGCGGCGGAGCATCGGGAGAGGTTGGAATCTGTTCTGCCTGCACTCAGGAACTACCGGCGCTAGGCCGTGGTTGCCGCTACTGCGCCCTACCCTTGGCGGCGGCAAAAGATAATATTTGCGCGGCCTGTTTACAGAGGCCACCCGCCTTAAAGAAGATCAGCGCTGCCTGGCAATACGCTTACCCAATCAACCACTTAATCCAACATTTCAAATACCACCGGGACCTGGCCGCCGGACACAGCCTTATACAGCTAGCTGCCCGCCAATTGGGGCTTCCAGAGGATATGCCTGACATACTTACCCCGGTTCCTCTGCACTGGCGTCGCTATTGGCAACGCGGTTACAACCAGGCTCAACTTATTGCCAGTGGTCTGGGGCAAAACTGGTGCCTGCCAGTAGATCTGCAACTACTGCGCAAAACAACTTCCACCAAAACCCAGTCTCAACTCAGCCGCAACCAACGGCTGAAAAACCTGTCTGACAGCTTTGCCGTGCGCGGAGAAATATCGGGTGCCCATATCGGCCTGGTAGACGATGTTGTAACCACGGGAGCGACCCTTGAAATCATCACTCGCCAGCTACTCACAGCCGGGGCAAAACAGGTCAGCGCCTTCGTTTTGGCCAGAACGCCATGACTGTTCGGCGCGACTACAAATAGACCCATAGTCACCCCAACGTCACAATAGCTTACCTTGCCGTTCTGGCGCCTCAGTCCCTCTTCTGCCAGCACTGCTAAGGTTCTAACAGCGACTAAATTGCCCGCATTTCTGTTGTCGCGGGCCAGGAATTCAGCGATGAGTGAATACAAGTTGCCACGGGGCATTGTCATAAGCGGCACAGGCCTGTGGACCCCACCGGAATCTATTAGCAATGAAGAGTTAGTAGATGCCTATAACACCCATGCCGAGCAGTACAATCTTGAGCATGCTCAAGAGATCGAGGCCGGTGAGCGCGCAGCAAAACCTTTCTCTTCTGCAGAATTTATCGAGAAGGCCTCGGGCATTAAGAGCCGCTATGTGGTGACCCGCGATGGCATCCTTGATCCGAAGCGCATGCGCCCCCTTATTCCCGAGCGCGCAGATGACGAGCTAAGTGTACAAGCCGAAATGGGTTTAAAGGCCGCCAGACTAGCCCTGGAGAAAGCCGGTAAGCAGGCGTCTGACATTGATTTGGTCATTGTCGGAGCCTCCTATATGCAACGCGCCTACCCCGCTATTGCTATTGAAATCCAAGGTGCACTGGATATCGATGGTTTTGCCTTTGATATGGAAGTGGCCTGCTCCTCAGCCACCTTCTCACTTCAGCGTGCGGTGGATGCGATCTGCTCAGGCTCAGCCAAAACTGTACTGGTCATCAATGCCGAGCTGGCCTCACCACAAGTGGATTACACCGACCGAGACAGCCACTTTATCTTTGGCGATGTAGCCGTAGCCAGCATTATCGAGCGCAGAGAAACCTGTACTGTCGAAAGCGCCTGGGAAATTCTCGGCACCAAAGCGAAAACCGTTTTCTCCAACAATATCCGTTCGAACTTTGGCTACACCGCTCGCGCCGCCGATGTGGACCCATTTGGTCCCGGTAAGTTGTTCCGCCAGAATGGCCGAAAGGTATTTAAAGAAGTTTGCCCCATGGCGGCCTCTCATATTGAAGCCCACCTGCAAGAGACGGACACTGATCCTCACAGCGTGCGCCGCTACTGGCTCCATCAGGCCAATATCAATATGAACAACCTGATCGCCAAGAAGCTAATGGGTGACAATGCAAGCGTTGAACGCGCGCCCATCGTTCTGGACCGCTACGCCAACACGGCAAGTGCCGGCTCAGTTATCGCGTTTAATTTGTACAGCGATGACTTGCAGGTCGGAGATCGGGGAATTATCTGCTCCTTTGGCGCGGGCTATTCAATTGGCAGCTTGGTATTGGAAAAAATCTCCATTTAATTTTGAAATATTTTCGGAGTTCGGGAATAAATACTGAACTCCGAAACAGCCACTTAAGAAAGACCGGTGGTTTTCACTACCACTGACATCAGGATTTTATTAACCGGCGACCTGGCCTTCACAAATATCTATTAAAACTATGCGCGATCCAGCCGCAGCGCATAGCAACCATAAGCAGCGAAGCGCAGCAGAGCGAAATCAATCTCATCCTGCATAAAATATTCACTCACTTCTGTTTTTATTTGTTCAGGTCCCACTAATTTCGCAGACACGATGTGCTCTTCAGCGCTATAGGCGCGAAGCACTAGTGGCACACCACTCTTGAAATAATCTTCCGCATTATTATTTAGCGGGGGGAAGCTATTCTGTGCTCTGAAGTCTTGTTCCGGCTGCGGCTGCGCCAGTACAAATACAGGCCCGTATTCCCGGTAAGGACCGGCAAAAGAGAAAGGGCAGTAGCTCGCCAAGAGGATTTTCTCCCCCGGCCGTGCGCGCCGTCGCACATCACGACATGGCTCACCGCCCTGGGCGCTCAGCTGACGTACCGGCTGCCCTAGATCATCTAGACCTGCTTGACGAACTTTTTCTAAAAAATCTTCGCGGATAGGTGTTACGGTAAAAGTCATGGCTAAGGTCACCCCACTTGCTAAAATAGCGAGGTTACTGAACACCAAACAGCATCGCTGGCCAGATTCGGGCGCGTCATTCCAAGCGAGTAGCGGTTATTTTTTTACGGACTCTTCAAGCTCACTCAGCAGACCTTCCGCCCAACTGATCCAGGTCTTTTCCGCCTCAATACCCAAAAGCAGAGTTTGATGTGCCAACCAGTAGCGCTCCTGGAGCGCTGTATCACTCTTTAATACCCGCTCATTTTGCTCCTGGTAACTTTCCAGAGAGCTGCGATGTTGGCGCAGTTGGGCCTCCAGAGCATCTCGCATTTCATCCTTGCTCAGGTTGTGACCGGCGAACATACGCACCAGGAAAGGCTCGCGAATCTTCTGCGGCGCACTGGGCTGAGTGACCCAGTCACGCAGCTCGGCGCGGCCTAGATCCGTGAGGCTATAGACCTTCTTGTCCGGCTTGCCTTCTTGGGCCTGCTCCTCACAGTCCAGCAGGCCCTCCTCATGTAACTTGTGCAGCTCGCGATACATTTGTTGATGGCTGGCACTCCAGAAGTGGGAGACGCTGCGTTCAAAGCGCCGCTTAAGGTCATAACCACTGCCGGGCTCAATATCCAGCAAGGTGAGAACGGCAAAGCGCAAGGACATGAAAACTCCAACTCATCTTATGCAAAGAGTTGCATATTAACCGGTGCCAGCTATTCGTGACCAGCAGTCAGATTTCCATAACAAGATAATTAGATTAAAAAAACATTAAAAAATAGGACAAATATATCGAGAGAAACTGGCAGTCGAGATGTAAGGCTAGCTTTTATGCAAATTGGAGATATAATCGCCGGCCTGTCGCCAAAGTCGTTTAGGCGGCCACTGTCTACGAGGTTGTTTGCCCAATGTCCGCGCCCGCACTATCCCCATCCAGTCCAGATGCCCCAGATGAAAAGGCTTCTGGTGCGCGCCGCTGGGACTTTATGCTGGACATCTTCGCCATGAATAGCTTCTCTTGGGCTGTAGCGATCCCCATCGAGCTGGTTCTGGCTGGTATGAGTTGGAACGAACACCTGAAAGTTCGCCTGATGGCCCTGGTATTCAATACCCTTATCGCCCGTCCATTCAGTATGTATCGCAACTGGATTGTGAACCGTTTTGGGGGTGGCGGCTTTATCAATGCCTATCTGGTAGACACCTTTGTATTCCTCAGCTTCCAGTTCCCGCTATATATGGCCAATATGCGCCTCGGTGGGGCCAGCTGGGACGAAATTGCCACCGCCAGTATTACTTTTATGCTCATCGCGGGAGCTCTTGGCCGCCCCTACGGAATTTATCTCGACTGGGTGCGCCGAGTGTGGATTAATACGCTTGTCCCCCTGTGGAGCAAACGCGCTGCCTGAGGGGCCACCGATACTCGATTAGGCATTACGAGAGAGGAACATGACTGTGTTGACCGATAACGCCATTGAAAACAGTTCCATGACCGTTGGCGTGGTCGCCGGCACCCCCACAGATACCCGCTTCGGATTGGACTTCCTCGCCGCGCGCCAACTTAGTGGCGTAGGCCTATCCCTATCTTCCTCTCCCCAGGCCCAGACTCAATTACAGGCGCTGGAGCGCGACGCCCTTACCCAACAATTGATCGAAGCCATTGAGCAGCTGTACCAGGCCGGTGCAGAAGCGGCCATGATCTATTGCAACTCACTTTCCGGTGCTGTGGATATGACGGCGGTAAAAGCTGCCTCCCCCATTGAGGTGGTATCCCCTCTCGAGGTCTACGCTGAGCTTACCCAGCGCTATCGCAACTTTGGACTGCTGGCCGCCAACTGCCAGAGCTGCGCCAATATCGAGCGGGAAATACTCGAGCGCAATACAACCGCCAAAGTCATCGGTATTGGCAACTTGCAAATTGTGGAAGATATCGAGGACGGCCTCGCCGCAGAAATGATTGTTCGCCAACATGCCCTTGATGACTTGGTCGCGGCATTGGTGAAAAGCGGCGTACAGATCCTGATTTTGGGGTGCACCCATTTCGATTATTTTTATCGGGAACTGCTCGCACACTGCGATGGCATTCGCCTTTTCCTTCCCTCAGAGCGCATGTTGCAATTGCTGCAAGAGCGCATCCCCCAAGCCGCCTGAATACTATTTCCTCACGATAGCTCCGGCGTAATTTGTTCTGGAGCTGTCGCTAAACTACCCATTCAACCTAGTAAATTGCTGCTAGATCCTTCTATGTAATCAGATGCAATCTGTGGATTAACTCCCTGCCAAAAAGCCGGCTACCCGATCCAAGGGCAGGACAGACGGGGCTGGCAGGCTACTTCTCTCTTGGTTCGTTCACTGAAGCGCCTCTGCTCCCCCCACAGCAGAAGGAAAATTTTTCTTGTACCAAAAGCGGGCTTATTGCAGTATCAAAAATCTCCGATGTGCCTGGGTATCCATTACAACAAGTCGTATTAAAACCTTTTTGGACTGCAGGATTTAGTCCAATTTAAATAACGTTGGTTACAAGGATGATAGAAACCACTTTGTCTGGGGGAATTCCCTCTCGTCACGTATTCTTGCGTGCCATATGCCTCGGCCTATTGGTCTCGGGTTCGGTATTTTTATCGAGTACTGCACAGGCCGATGTTATTACCACACTAAAAAGTCAGGTCCCGCTCTTTTGGATGGGAATACCTGCTGTGCTTCTACTGCTAATTTGTGCGTTTGCAATAAATAGGCAAGTTAAATTACGCCAATTAACTCTCGATACCAATGCTCGGCTTAAAAATTTGAGCAAAGAAAATAGCAATCTTTTCCAACAGGTACACAGTCGTAACAGCGAATTTATCGCACTGGAAAAACAACTTGCCGACGCTCTCAGTGAGCTGGAACAATTGCGCCAGGAGAAATCTGATCTCCTCACCATAACCCGGCACCACTTACAGCATCCCCTGGATACACTTCTCGGCACTTTGAATTTATTGGCTCGCAGCGAAGACAACAATACGCGCGCCCTGGTAGAAATCGGGAAAAGACAATTAAACAGCGCCCTTAAATCCCTGGAGAACTTACATCAGTGCGGTAATGTTGAAACAGTAGAATTAAAACTCCCCACTGAAAGCCATCGTGCACCCGGCAAACAGCTCTCTGTATTACTCGTTGAAAACAGTAAGCATGACTCCCTTCAGCCCACCCTTGAGACCATGGGCCATAACGTGCAACGGGAGTGCAATGGGATCGATGGGAGCAGCGCGGCACTGCAAAAAAATTTCGATCTTATTTTGGCAGATACCCATCTTCCGTTGATGGATGGTGTTGAAGCAGTGCGGGAAATCCGCAGGGAGAGAGGTGCAGAACTACCTATTTTTGCCCTTTTACAAAATGCCAGCTCTGGCGATAAGGAGCGCTACCAGGCCAGAGGCTTTACCGGGGTATTGACCCACCCGATCGGCGACCGACAGCTGATGCAATTATTGAGTTGGGCTGTTCGCCGAAGCCAGGGCATTGCAGGCCCCCAGGGAGCAAAGCCCACTCGACTCCTTAATACCAATACCCTATTTCGCCTGCGGGATACATTGGACCACCATACGTTTGCCGAATTACTCAGCGAGCGCACCGCCACCCTGCCAAAACAAATAACGTCATTAACCAGCGCTATTACTGGACGCCACTGGCTTGATGCAGAACAGCAGGCACAAAGACTGGCTCGCTCAGCTATTGAGGTCGGCCTCGAAACAATAGCTTCTCGCTTGCGCACCCTGGCCGCAAACCTCTCTATCGATAGTGAAAGAGAACATTGTCGCCAACAGCGCACAGAGCTGTTACAGCTTATGCGCGAATCTGTGCGCCAGCTAAAGGCCTGGCGCGAGCGCAATGTTCACACTGAGTGGGCATTAAAATAGACTACCCTACTGTGCTCCGATTTCGAGCCACAGTACTCTTACTGGGAAATAATGGGGCGGAAAAGGCGTCTGCAATCCACCGCGCAAATAACACATCCCAGCGCAGCTAAGTTGAAATGCACTATTTGCACCACACTATATTGGAGTGAATAGTAGAGAGAACAAGTTATGTCAGAGCAGTATCCCGAACGCAGTCAGGAAGCCCGAGAACAAAGCGGGCGCGACCTGGCCATCATGGTTTACCTGATCCAGGCGATCAGCTTATTTACCGCAGTACCATTTTTTATCGGGGTATTAATCAACTACTTTAAGCGCAGCGATGTTCGCGGCACCCTGGCCGAGTCCCATTTCCGCTGGCAGATTCGCACCTTCTGGTTTTGGCTGCTGTGGACCATTGTTGGCTCCCTAACCATTTGGGTACTGGGGCTGGGCTACCTGATTCTGGCAATTAACTGGGTATGGGTAATCTATCGGGTTATTCGCGGCTGGCTGACACTTGTTGACCGGCGCCCAGCTTATTAATGGCAAATATTCTATTAGATGGGCCCAGTATCTTGGACCCATCTACTTCTCAGTAAGAAATGAACCCAAGGTTTCCTTACTGAAATTAGCGACTTTCACACCTCGTAAAAGACAAAAGCAGATTGACAAGCCATAAGGCTGTATCGACTTTTCCTCATTTACTTTCTCAAGCCCTTATTCGCCAAAAGTTGCAGCTGCAACATTGCATGCTTCAGCGCAAAGTGTGCGAATATGCCTATCCGATTGACTTTCACCGCGTTGTTAACAGGGAGAAATAGATTCGTGAACCAGGACCAGAATGCCCCCTTGCGGGAAGATGTACGCCTGCTGGGTGAAGAGCTCGGCGCAGTATTGCGAAACCAAGTTGGCGAGCCACTATTTGATACCGTTGAGAATATTCGTCAGGCGGCCGTTGAAAGCCGCAGCAAAGGGGCTATGCAGGCCGATCACTTGCGAGAGCTACTCGACCCCCTGGATGATGCGACCCTATTGGAAGTTGCCCGGGCATTCAGCCAGTTTCTAAACCTGGCCAATATTGCCGAACAGCGCCATCGCGAGAGACTGCACCGCCAGCACCAGCGCTTTCCCGGAGATCCCGATACAGACCGCGGCCTGCGACAGGTACTGGCAGAGTTAAGCAAAGCGGGGAAGTCTCCCGAGGAAATCCACGGGACACTAAAAGAGTTATCCGTAGAACTGGTCCTAACCGCTCATCCCACCGAAGTGACACGCCGTACCCTAATTCGCAAATACGATCGAGTTGCAGACCTGCTCAACACACTGGACAGACCCGACCTGACCCCAGAAGAATCCCAGGATTTACGTCGGCACCTACAAGAGCAGATCCTTTCCGCCTGGAGCACCGACGAGATCCGCCGCTCCAGGCCCACCCCAGTTGATGAAGCCAGGTGGGGCTTTGCCACCATCGAACAATCCCTGTGGCAGGCAGTTCCGAGGAGTATGCGGGAAATAGACAGTGAATTGGCCCTGGCCAAGCTGCCCCCATTACCGGTGGATTGGGTTCCCATCCACTTTGCCTCTTGGATGGGGGGAGATCGGGACGGCAACCCCAATGTCACCGCCAGCGTCACCCGGGAAGTCCTGCACCTAGCCCGCTGGATGGCCGCCGACCTCTATCTGCGCGATGTGGAAAACCTGCTCGCAGATTTGTCCATGCATCGCGCCAGCGAAGAACTTTTACAGCGCACTGGCCCCAGCCATGAACCCTATCGCCTGGTGCTGCGCCAGGTTCGCGACCGTCTCAAAATAACCCGGGAAAAAATGGAGGCCCGCATTGGTCGACGCGCAGAGCCTTCCGGCCTCGCGTTTACCAGCAGCGAGCAGCTGGCCGACGAGCTGCACCTGATCGACCGCTCCCTGCGCGATGTGGGCCTCTCAGCCATCGCCGATGGCCAACTTAAAGATACCCTGAGGCGACTCAACTGCTTCGGCATCACTTTGTTGCGTTTGGATATACGACAGGAATCCACCCGCCACGCTGACACCCTGGATGCCATTACCCGCTATCTGGGTATGGGCAATTACAGCAGTTGGAGTGAAGAGGAGAAACAGGAGTTCCTGATGTCCGAGCTGGACAGCCGCCGCCCACTGGTGGATGAAAGCTTTTACCGCAGTGACTTTTGTAACGAAGAGGTAAGCGAGGTCTTACAGACCTGCAAGGTCATTGCCGAACAGGGTCCCGAGGGATTAGGTGCCTACGTTATCTCAATGGCAACCACACCTTCCGATGTTCTCGCTGTAATGCTGCTGCAAAAAATTGCCGGGGTGCAGGTACCAATGCGAGTGGTTCCCCTGTTTGAAACCCTCGACGATCTAGACGGTGCAGCTACCACTATGAGTACCCTGCTGAATATCCCCCTTTACAAGCAGCGTGTGCTCGATGGCCAGGAAGTGATGATCGGCTACTCGGACTCAGCCAAGGACGCCGGCTTCCTGGGCGCCGCCTGGGCCCAGTACCGCACACAGGAAGCTCTCACCGGAATATTCCGCAACCACGGTATCCCCCTAACTCTGTTTCACGGCCGTGGCGGCTCCATATCCCGGGGCGGCTCTCCTACTCGTATGGCCCTGCTGTCGCAACCACCGGGATCAATAGCCGGACGTATTCGCGTTACCGAACAGGGAGAAATGATTCGCTTCAAATACGGCCGTCCCTCTGTAGCCGCCTACAACCTGGAGCAGTATGTCGCCGCAACTCTGGAGGCGACACTGATGCCCCCGGCAGAGCCGCGTTCGGAGTGGCGCGCGGAGATGGACCGGCTCACGGAAGTCTCCGTCGGCAACTATCGGGAAGTCGTGCAGGATGACCCAGCCCTGGTGGCTTACTTGCGCACTGTCACCCCGGAAACCGAGCTGAGCCGCCTGGCCCTGGGCAGTCGCCCGGCAAGGCGTAAACCCGGTGGCGGTGTCGAATCACTGCGGGCGATTCCGTGGGTGTTTGCCTGGACCCAGATACGACTGATGTTACCGGCCTGGCTGGGCACTGGCGCCGCCTTGGAGAATGCCCTCAAGCACGCAGATGAAACTGATATCTTGCGGGATATGAGCCGCCAATGGCCCTTTTTCCAAGGCGTTGTGGATATGCTAGAAATGGTACTGGCCAAGGCCGATCCCCGCGTTGCCTCCTGGTACGAGGAGCGACTCACCCAGGATGCAGACCTAATCCAACTGGGTGTCAGTTTGAGAGAGCGACTGGCTCACACCGTAGAGGCCCTAAAACAGCTTACCGGGCGGGAGAGCTTGTTGGATAACAATCCCGTAATGCGCTGGTCCATCCGCGTGCGCGATCCATACACTGACCCTTTGCACCTATTGCAGGCTGAGCTGATGGCACGTTTGCGCGAACGGGAAAGTGATGCGGTACTGGAAAGTGCGCTGATGGTCACTATCGCAGGGATTGCAGCGGGCATGCGCAATACGGGTTAAAAGACCACGGCAGCTGTGATGATACTGGGATTTGAGGCCTGCTTTTTTCACAACAGCAGGCCCCCAAGCAATCAGAATCTGCCGGTAAGTGCCATCACGAACAGGTCTGCCGGCAACTGCTCTCCATTCACCTCCAACTGGCCGCGGTTGACCTTGAGATACATTTGCAGCTCACCCTTGTCTTCGATCAGCAGGCCATAATCTCGCAGAAGCATTGCCTGACCTACCAGGGGGGACTGCAAGAGCGCCTGCTCTGCAGCGCTAACGGTCATACTACCTACCAGCGGTTTGAGCCACTGATCGATCTCACTGGCACCTCGGCGGGAGGATTTGCGCATACCCCGCCAATCGATATCAGCATCTACTAACACCGGGCCATTGCGGGATTGAATCGCCAGCTGTTGCTCAAGGCGCAGCGGGCGACTCATTTCACGGGCCCAATTCCGTTCAGGGGCCGGCAACAATACACGCAGGTAGTGCCCCAGATCCGCAGTCTTAATTCTCGGCAAAGTCATCTGCTGGCGCACAGAGGTAATCGGTGTTGCCGAGTCCACGGTGGGGAGCTTCAGGTCACTGATAATTTTCAGGGTCTGGGCAGCCAACTCTTCCAAGGTCAGGTCCAGGGTAACATCGCGCAATTGAACCGGTCCGGAATCTGATTCTGCCCTCAGCAACGACAAGCGCAGCTCCGCATTACCGCCCTCGCCAGGCATATATTCAAACTCGCCTTCAAGGGGCTCGGTAAACAGTACTTCGATACCTTCGCGAATATGGCGCAAGCTTCCCAGCTCCACGACACCGTTCAGCACAGCACCGCTGTAATCCGTAGATACGGCAATCTCCCCACCGTCAAACTCCAGCTCCCCGAGTGGGCCAGTATTTTTGAAAGGGTCTAAGCGGAGGGTATTCAGCACCCGGTTGTCGGCGGTAACCAGGGTCTCCAGAACTACCGGACTCGCCTGTAAAGCGCCATAAATGGACTCCAATTGAGCGCGCAATTCAGGCTGTAGTTGATCCAGCTCCAGCCGGGTCTCGGTATAAACCACACCCAGGCGCGGCCCCTTAGAGGTAAGCAACACCGGCCCATGATGGATCTCTGTATTGAGCTGGGTAGTGCCATCCGGCAATGCCACTTCAGTATTGGTTTCAGCACCAAACCATCCGCGTTCGTAACCCGTGGAATTCCCCCCCTGCAAGCGGCCCAACTGCTGCTTCCAAATTTCCTCTACTTTGGGGCCGATAAAACCCGGCGCAGCCAGCGCAGATATCACCATTAGGGCAAGCACAATAAATAGAAGTGAACGCAGTAGTTTCATAAAAAATCATCTAGCGAAGGGGTTTGCGCCGATGGTATCAGATTATGCAGCTATTAGTGCGACAAGAGCCTCGTTACTTGGTACGAGTGCTGAACATTCATCAACCACGGCATAAGGACCTACGACCCATTTCTAAAGAGCAGAATCTCGGCTTGTAAATTAGTAAATCTATATTTCAAAAGCTCTGCTCAAGCCTAAGAAGAGGGGTTTGTAAGCGGCCATAAATTGAAATTGACCATTATGCTGGAGATCAGCTCACAAGTCTCTTGATCTCCTGTGGCACGCCTGAGTAATTTTATGGCTCGTTGACAGTTTTAAACAACAATGTAATTTTTTAAACCACCCTTTAACTTCCCCTTAATCAGAGCAATTTAAAATGGTAGGTAACAATCTATTTTTCTTGTATTTCAATCTAACCCAGATTCTTATCTCCACGATTTAGCTTTCTTACAAATACCTCAACAAAATAAAGGTCCTGATTACTATAAGAAAACCGCTATCTAGGAAATTTTTTGTTTTTTACCTATTCATGTAAAAAATAATTATTGAATTCATAACCGTTATCTCGATCGGATCTTAAAAGATACCTTTACAACAACCGAAACTTCCATTACCGCACGTTGGGACACTCCCCCAGTTTGAGTAGACTTGTGGCCAAACTAGGAGAAGGAGAAGACGTTATGCGATATCTTGTTTCAATGGTGCTCTTGTGTTCTCTCGCAGGTTTCAGTTATGCAGATGACCGCATGACGCGCCTCCCATCCAACGCTGAACCCGTGCAAATTCTCGGCAAGACTTATTATCAAAGTGGTAATACTTTCTATGCCTTTAATGAGCAGGGCCGTTATTTCTACAGAGTACAGCCCCCCACCTCTATTCGTAGTTATGAGAATCCCCGGGATATGTATATCCGCGGCTCACAACCTCGCCCCCAAACTTGGGGTCTGACTAGAGACCAGGTAGAAGGCTGTATGAATGCCGCTGCAGATATGGCAAATGCTAACCCTGCGGTAGGTGGTAAGATTTATATTCGCGAATATAACCGCTGTATCAGTAACTTGCGCTAGCCATTGTGGCTATATTTACTGCTACAAGGGGCCTTCGGGCCCCTTTTTTCAATCGTTATTTTTTTACAGTTACTAAACTAGCAAGTCTTTCAACACACTAAAGCTATCAATCCTCTAATTTTAGAGCTGTGAAATATGCAAGCCGCTATTATCAGGTCTTATGGCAGCCCGATCGAAATTGCACAGATGCCTAAACCTTCACCGGATAAAAATAGTATTTTAGTAAAGGTACAATCGGCCAGTATCAACCCCCTCGATAACTGGGCAATATCGGGGGCTTTACAAAACGTAATGCCTGTAAAAATGCCGCATATTGTCGGGTACGATGTTACTGGGAAAGTAGTAGAAATTGGCAGCGCTGTCAGAAATTTTAAAATTGGCGATCTGATATTTGCACGCCCCGATACAAATCAAGCGGGTACGATTGCCGAATACACTTCAATCAAAGCAATGGACGCAGCTATCCGCCCCTGCAATCTTTCCAACAATGAGTGTGCCGCTTTCCCTCTCGTGGGTTTAACAGCCTGGCAATCTCTCATTGAAGTGGGAAAATTACAGAAAGGGCAAAGAGTTCTTATCCACGCTGGCTCCGGCGGAGTCGGTACTATCGCTATACAAATAGCGAAATATATTGGCGCCTTCGTTGCCACAACCACCAGTGATGCCAACTTTACATTAGTCAAACGACTCGGTGCCGACACTGTTATCAATTATAAAACCGAAAAATTTGAGGAATTACTCGAGGATTATGACCTTGTACTCGACTCTTTAGGCGGAGAAGTATTAGAAAGGTCTGCCAAAGTTCTTAACAAACATGGTCTATTAGTATCAGTCTCCGTCAAAGCTAAAGGAGCAGATACCTTAATTGAAAAGATGAGGCAGCGTCTCCAACTAGTCTATTCATGGCCAAGTGGCACTACTCTCGCAGAACTTGCTTCATTACTTGAGAAAGGATTTTTGAAACCGGTTATTGATAGAGTCTACCCCATACATGAAACTCAAGCCGCACTCGACTACCTAAATAAGGGAAGAGCCAAAGGTAAAATAGTTATTGATGTGTTGCAGGGTAAATAAACGATAGTATAGGATTTCAACCTAGACTCAAAAAAACTGGAGCCCTAGTGAAACGGATATTTCTATTTTTGGGTACCCTGATTTCTGCCGCCAGTTATGCACAAAATATAACTTTGGCCGAAGCTGCTCTGGAGCGAACCTATCATAAGGTACGCTACGATCCTGCTTATGTGTCTATTCCCTATCCAAATGGAGATGTGCCGGCTGATACCGGTGTTTGTACCGACGTAGTGATTCGATCATATAGGAAGCTGGGGATCGATTTGCAAAAAGAAGTTCACGAGGACATATCGGGTCATTTTCAAGCCTACCCATCTAAACGCATTTGGGGACTTTCCAGGCCAGATAAAAATATTGATCACCGGCGAGTACCCAATCTACAGGCTTTTTTTACTCGCAAAGGACAATCACTCTCAATAAGTGACAAGGCAGAGGATTATCTACCAGGGGACATCGTTACCTGGATGCTGCCCGGTAATTTACCACATATCGGTATTGTGACTGCGAAACGCTCTCTAAAGACCAACCGGTACTTGGTCGCACACAATATCGGGGCTGGACCCGTGCTGGAAGACATGCTGTTTTCCTTTAAAATTACCGGGCATTACCGATACAACGCAGGTCAGGCAACCGAAAAGATTGAGTAGCGAAAAAACTACGCTATTGCCAAGCGATTACGGCCTTTCTTTGACCGGGATATGGAGAAACATTTCTGCTGTCGGGCTGGTAACCTGATATCTGGGTGGGTACAGCTCAAAGTCTGGCCTCTCAATATAGTCGTAATTGGACTTTGGCAACCAGCTTCCCCAAATATACTTCAATGTCTGTTCCAGGGTGGTAATAGATCCGCGGTGAACAAATTTTGCATATAGCTGCTCCGGTAGTTCCCGCGCCACCATACCCTCGGGTACCTGAGTCAGGTCGGCAACCGGCGCACAGCAGACATACTTAAACTGAATTTCATCACCCGCTTCCTCATAACATTCATAGATACCAAAAGATTCATCGCTGATACGATTGGGGATTTTATCCCTGTAGGGCCGAAATGCAGACCAGAGCTTTGGCAAGCTGAGATTTTCATGGTCGTATTCCTGCGCTACCCCCACCAATTGCATCGCTGGCCGCGAAATAATTTGTGGCTCCATGGACAACTCATTTTGCAAGAAGTGCAGCATATGAGGGCTAAATTGATCCTTATACAACAACCGAAAAGGATCCTGCTGCTTTCGATACTGTGCCGGGGTTACGTTAAATAAAGCTTTAAACGCGCGAGTAAACGCTTCTTGGGAGTCAAATTGGCACTCCATGGCAAGCTCAAGAATACCAATATCTTCACTCAACAACCTCTTTGCGGCGACGGTCAATCGGCGCTTACGCAAATACTCTTTCGGTGAGTCCCCCACTAATGCCTTAAAAATACGGCTGAAGTGGTAGGTGGAGTAATGAGAGGCAGCAGCAATTTCGTGAACAGAAATTTTGTCATATAGATGCTGCTCTACGAAGTTAATACTTTTAAAAAATCGCTGCATGAGAGGCTCCTTTACTGCCAGTCTACGTTGGGACGGTGAAATTTTCGAACAATACCTTCCCGGTTTAGTATGCCTTTAAATTAAATTCGCTCACTAGTGATAAAAAAGCGTAAATGGGCAAATGCTTTGTCCCTCAAAGGAATAATCGCCTGGTAGGCTGGATCATTAAAGAATGCATAGATCGCCTCCCGATCCGGAAAAGATACCACAACAAATGCCCTTGGTGACCGCCCCCCGTCCAGGGCCTCTTCCACATCATAAGAAGCAATAGGCACCCCCCCATACTGTTGCATTAATTGCGGTGCCAGACCACTATACTGCTGAAGAGCCTGCAATTCCTGTAAGTTTGGTGAAGACTCTATATGTAAAAATACTGGTAACAAAGTAATAACCTCTTAAGTGTAAATAAATTTTAGTTGCTTAACTAAGAGCTTCTAATGACTAACTTTGAGAGGCTACTCGCCTATGCCAAAAAACCAGAAGTGGAACTATCGCAAGCTCAATAATCGTAGGGGGTAAGACCTGATCATCCACCAATCCAAATTCCAGAATATTGCTTAAGCGGCCCAGACCGCCAATAAAGAGGGATAAAGCCACGAAGTAAAACAATGCTTTATGTTTTTCGATATTGCTCAGGAAATACAGTAGAACCAATCCCTGGGCAAAGAAAACACCAAAGGCAAATCGATATTGATTATCCCCAAATCCTCTCAAGGGGCTATCCGGGCCAAAAATCATAGCACCACCACTCAGAGCAGCACTGCCATTCAGCCCTCCAAATGCACTGATACCACCGGGTACAAAACAGATCACCGCTAGCGCTACCACTAACAATTGGAAAATTTTTCTTTCTATAGAACTCGCCTGATTCATAGTGTCACCTTAGTTTGCCGTATTTGGAGTGATGACCTAATCATATTGGCCAGTAAGGCCCTATTTTTGATATTTCTTGCGGTCTTGGTATCCCACTAAGACAGCAAGAAATGTCAAAAGACGAGGTGCTTAACCGCTTATCTTTCTCTCCAACAGCCGGGTATATCCATATCCGGGCACCAGTTCCCAATATCCACAGAGACAGAAAGATGATTAAGAGTGTTTTGATTACCGGAGCGAATGCAGGCTTAGGCAGGGAGTGCGCCAAGCAACTGGCGGAATACCAGCAGATTAACAAGATCTATCTCGGCTGCCGCAATCTGCACAAAGCCAAGGAAGCCCAGGCCGAGCTGGTGTCGGAAACAGGCAGGAATATCTTCGAAGTTTTGCTAATCGATGTCGCGGATCAACAATCTGTGAAAGAGGCAGTTAACAACCTGGACTCCCCGATTGATGCTCTGGTTATGAATGCTGGCGGTACCGGGGGGAAAGAGTTTTACAACAAGACCCCTGAGGGAGTCACACAAATTTTCGCCGTCAACCTGCTCGGGCATGCACTACTAACTAACGAGTTGCTGAAAGCCAATAAATTAACGCAGGCTGCTATCTACGCCGGCTCCGAGGCCGCTCGCGGTGTAAAAGAGATGGGTATGAAGCGACCAGAGCTGAAAAGCGCCTCTGTGGAGGAATTTATGCAGATCTGTGAAGGAAAGCTCTATGCCAGTACCAAAGACGCTACGGTACCCTATGGTCCGATAAAGTATATGGGCGCCCTATGGATGTCTTCCATGGCGCGAGAATTCCCCCATATCCGCTTCGTAACCATGAGTCCAGGGGCTACTGTAGGCACAGAGGGCTTCAATACACTGTCGTTATTCAAGCAATATATAATGAAGGGCATGATGCGGATTATGCTGCTACTTGGCAAAGTCCACAAAGTAGAAATAGGCGCCAAGCGCTATATCGATGCCCTACTGGATACAACATCCTTCCGCACAGGTATTTTTTACGGCAGTGAACGCGGATTGACTGGACCTCTTGGTGAACAGCGAAAGCTTTTCCCGGACCTGGACAACCCTACCTATCAAGACAATGCCAAAACGGCGATCAATCGCTTTATCTAATGAAGGGTCGCATCAGGGAAGGGCCCTGTACACTCTTCCCTGCCCCCACGTTAACGCCACCGAAACCGCTTGCTTACCTATACTTGACTGTTAAATACTTACTGCTAAAAACAGCCAATGTTTCGGGTAATCTTTTCCCTGTTGTTGTTAATTCCCCTTGCCCTGACTGCTGCTGAAGATGTAGCTAAAGCAACTCCCCTGCGGCTGCTGGATCCAGCAACTGTGGATAAGTTCGTCAATGAACTGCCAATACCCGCAGAAATCCGCCCTCAGGGCTCAGCCTCGATTAAACTACCCGCCCGCCCCACTGAAGTTTGGATGGGGCTACGGGATAAGGAAGGCAAACGTTTAATGACAAAAGCCTGGGGTTTTGAATATGCAGGTCGCATCCACTCTCCTGGCCCTACTATTCGCGCCCGAGAAGGCCAATCGGTATTTGTACACTGGGCCAATGAGCTACCGGGTCCGCATCTATTTCCTGTGGATCGATCCATTCACCTCGCCGACGTAAAAGATCCAAAAGCTGTACCTATGGTTATCCACCTTCACGGCGGGCATACAGAGTGGAAAAGTGACGGCAACCCCCTCGCTTGGTACACCCGCAATTATCGTGAGACGGGACCATTATTTGAGAAAAAGATTTACGAATACGACAACTCCCAGGATGCCGCCACTATCTGGTATCACGACCACACCCTGGGCATGACGCGCCTTAATGTTTACGCAGGTCTATTCGGTTTTTACCTGGTTGGCGATGACAATGAAGACCGTCTGATACAGGAGAAACTGCTCCCTGCAGAAGAGCGCACTTTTGTAGCCGCTATTACAGACAGCTTGTTTAGCTCCGATGGGCAGCTGTATTTTCCTGGCTGGAGGGACCAGCCTCCATCACCGGTTTCCCATGAGGTGGTTAAGGCCAATTGGCCCAATCCGTCCCATCTCGACGAATTTTTTGGCAATATTATTCTGGTAAACGGCATGACCTGGCCCAAAGTCAGTGTCACTCCACACGTCTATCGATTTCGGTTACTCAACGCATCTGATACCCGCACACTGATACTCAGGATCGACGAAAATACACCCTTTGTACAAGTCGGCGGTGACGGCGGATTTCTCGATTACCCTGTAAAATTGAACGAGTTGATATTGGCACCCGCAGAGCGAGCAGATGTTTTAGTAGATTTCAGTGGTTATGAAGAGCGTGAACTGACACTGCGGAACTTTGGGCCGGATGTCCCTTTTAAAGGATTTGTAGAGGCCAATGATCCAAAGAGTTCAATTCCACTTGTCTATAACCCGGATGGTAAACACGTATTAAGCGATGGGCGCGGCGGCATCACACCAGCTACCGATCCAAATACTACAGGCCAGATCCTACAATTCCATATTGCTTCAACACCGATAAAGACCCCTTCTAATAAGCAGAAATCAGAGATTAAAAATTCCATTGGAGATTTAAAACTCCCCCTAAATACTCCCTTGCGCGTCCCTCTTAATAGGCTTAACCAGGCCAGTCGCACACGACAACTTGCCACCTACCGGTTGGACGATCCCTACGGCCGCAACCTACTCATGTTAGGTCCAGTAAAGGAGGGCTCCCTATTTTTTGAAGACCCTACTACAGAAATAATCCAACACAACGCCGTTGAGATCTGGGAAATATACAACCCTACAGTATCGGCTCATCCAATCCATATTCATCTGGTGGAATTCCAGGTACTGGATCGCCAGCCTTTTAAAGGAAAACTTATTGCCAAGCAGCAGAAATTTATGCATACAGATAAGATATTTCAGGGTGCACGCCTGGAAATAGAATCTCTACAAGGGAAACCCCTTCCACCACAACCAGAAGAAAGCGGCCCCAAAGATACGGTCATCGCCCTTCCCGGCCAAGTAACACGGGTAATTGCGCGCTTTGATCGAGAAGGCCTCTATGTATGGCACTGTCATCTGCTCTCCCATGAGGATTACGATATGATGAGACCGTTTAGGGTGTTGGCGCCAAAGCCAATAAACAACCAGTAATCTATTAACCTCTAATCTCAGATAAAGAGTAAACACCTAAAAACTAATCGATAAGCCGAACAATAAATAAGACAGCAAGAAAAAGAATAGAACCAAACAACATTATCAATGGTTACAATCATCCAAGAAAACCAACAATAACTCGGAATTGATCTGTACAAAATAAGTAATTACGATGAAAAAACTAATAATATTATTATTTTTTACACTGGCATCAGGGGCAATTGCCACTGAAATACCGGAATTAACAAAGGAAAAATTGAAGAAAAAAGCTGTCCTTATCAATGAGCTACAGAACAAAATGCTGATGAAGGGATCGACAGTCGAAGATATCGACAAACTATTTTCTCACTACACAGACGACTTTATCTATATTCATGAAGTTTATGGCGGCACCTACACCAGAGAGCACCTATACAACAACTCCATAAAGTATTTAAAGGAGGGAGAATATCAAATGACTGGCGCTAGATATAAAATTACCTAATTACCACTTATGCTAAGCCAATTTTTAGCAACCTTTCTGGCATCGGTGGTGTCCGAAGAGAGACGTAAATCAATCTTGGAATGAGTGCCGACAAATCAAACCTCCGATTAAAGCGATATTGAAATTCTGCCAAATAGCGCTGTGCATATTTCGGCCTAATAGCATGGTAAGTGCTACGTAGCGCACTCTTTAAATTACCAAGTACTGTATTTACCCAATAGAACTCAGGCTCTTCAACAGAAGCTCGGCCACCACCACAAACAATTTTGTCATGTGCACAACCGGCCTCCTTAATGGCATTGAAGCATGGAAGACCATCTGAGATGACTGTGCTGCCACTGCAAAGGTACTTTTTACTCCAGGTTGAAATTTCACTGCTTTTGAAGCCCTTGATAATTGAGAGCTTAATACGGGTTGGGCGTCCCTCCTTGGTTGTTTCAACGGCCGCCACAAAGGGAGTTTTACCCTTGGCTCCGCGCCCGGGCTTGCATCCAGTACGCTCACCACCGAGATAGGCATCATCTAGTTCAATAAAACCGGACAGTTTGTATCGTTGGTCTCGCTCCATCATCACTTGCATGAGTTTCTGCTTCATACGCCATGCTGCGTTGTAAGAGATACCTAGATGTCGAGATAGCTCCATAGAGGAAATGCCCTTCTTATCCTGAGTAATCAGGAAAATACCGAGAAACCAGGTGGTGAGGGGGAGCTTCGTGGAGTCAAAAATTGTACGAGAGGTAATCGATGTCTGACGCCGACAATGGTTACATTGCTTAAGCTTGCGATAAGCGAGGTCGCAATGCTTGTCATGCCCGCAGTGAGGACAACTAAAGCCATTGGGCCAACGCCACTGCGACAGTGCATCGAAGCACTGTTCCTCGCTGCCGTACATTTTGAGGAATTGGGTCAAACTAATACCCTTCTGAAACTGTACCTTGTTGCGAGCCATGGCGTATTCCCTTGCAGATCAACGAGATAGCTGTATTTATATACAGTTACGCATAACTTAGCAAGAGTGGTAATTAGGTAAAATTATATCAATCATCGCTGGTTACAAAGCAGTCTCACTTGAGCGGCAACAAACCTATCAAGGCGTTACCTCTAACCACTTAACAGTATTTGAATTTGAGGGTGATCAGATTTCTAGGATTATTGAATACTGGAAATAGGAATCTAATGAAATGTTTGATTATAGAGCTCTATACATGTCTCTAAATCTATCACTCTACATGTCGTTAATTTCTGTCAATAAAAATCAACAACCAAGAGGGGATATTATTTCTCTAAGCGGGAAGCTGAGCAGACGCTTAAGGATTGAAATTTAAGAATTAACTGAGAAGGGGTGAGGCAAAATATCTTAGAACAGGCAACCCTGTTTATTTTAGCTCTGACAAAAATGATTCTAAAATTATCTAAAAGGTTCTCTCCAGAAAAAACACTCTCTGGAGAGACCCCACTACTCACTCAGCAGGGCACCAAAGCCTTAGCCACACGGGAGTTAGTCTCCCGCCCCAGCTGTTCAGAAATAAAGTTCCCAGCCTCTGCCAGCAACTGTAAATCCACGCCGGTTTCAATACCCATGCCATTGAGCATATAAAGTACATCCTCACTGGCAACATTACCGGAAGCGCCACGGGCATAGGGGCAGCCGCCCAGGCCGGCTACGGCGGAATCTACTACTGCGACACCCATTTGTAAGGCCGCGTAGATATTGGCCAATGCCTGGCCGTAGGTATCGTGGAAATGCACCGCAAGTTTTTCCACAGGCACGCGGGTCATTACCTGCTCCAGCATACGCTTGGCGGATTCCGGGGTGCCGACACCGATGGTGTCGCCGAGGGAAATTTCGTAGCAACCCATTTCCAATAGAGCGGCACTAACTTCTGCCACTTTGGCCGGATCAATATCGCCTTCATAGGGGCAACCAAGTACGCAGGATACGTATCCGCGCACGGGTATACCGTCTTGCTTCGCTTTTTCCACCAGTGGACGGAAGCGCTCAAGACTCTCAGCAATACTGCAATTAATATTTTTCTGGGTGAAGGCTTCTGAGGCCGCGCCGAATACGGCGACTTCATCCGCTTTGGCTTCCACTGCGCGCTCATAGCCTTTTAAGTTTGGCGTGAGCGCGCTGTAGATAACTCCGTCTTTGCGCTGGATACCCGCCAGCACTTCCTCGCTGGCGGCCATTTGCGGTACCCACTTGGGGCTGACAAAACTGCCGGCTTCAATAACCGACAGCCCACTGGCACTGAGCTTGTCCACCAGAGCGATACGGGTCTCCACAGAGATAGGCTGCTTTTCATTTTGCAGCCCATCGCGGGGGCCCACTTCGACGATTTTGACCTGTTTGGGCAAAGTCATTATTGCTCCTCCCCGGCAAAATCCACCAGCAGACTACCGCCATCCACTAATTCACCTTCGGCACAGAAGAACTGCTGCACGGTGCCGGCGGCTGGAGCCCGCAGGGTGTGTTCCATTTTCATGGCTTCCATTACCAGTAGCGGCTGGTCTTTTTCCACCGCAGAGCCGGGCTCAACCAGCAGCGAAATTATGGTGCCGTTCATGGGGGCATCGAGGCCGTGGGCCTGGTCATTGCTCTCGCCCATATCCGGTGGCAACAGCTTGAATTCCACCTGGGTGCCATCGATAAATACAGCACCGCCATCGCGGGTATCCACGGCGGAGAAACTCATGCGGCGGCCATCCACCAACATCAAGTCACGTCCCGGGAGCAGGCGAATCTCACCGCTGTTTTGTTCCTCAGGCAAGGCATCGCAAGTCCAGCGCAGGCTATCGCCCTCCGCAACAAAGCGAATTTGAGCGTGCTGGCCACGGTAGTCCACCGTCTGGGTGCGACTGCCAGCCAGAGCATTGCGCCAGTTATCACCATTGTGCCAAGGAGAGAAAGGATCCCGCTGAGGTGCGCTATTGCGCAGATCGCGCTCTTCACGCTGCTGCAAATAACCGGCAATAGCAGCACATTTCAGCGGCGTCAGTGTCTGCTCCTGGTGCAGTACTTCCGCCTCGTAGTCCTCGATAAAGTGCGTCGAAATACAACCGCTGGCAAATGCCTGGTGATTGATCACTCGGCGCAGGAATTCGATATTGTGGCGCACACCAGCAATCTGGTAATCACGCAGTGCGCGATCCAATTTGGCCAGGGCTTCTTTGCGGGTGCGGCCGTGGCAGATTAATTTGGCGATCATCGGGTCGTAATGCACGCTGATTTCATCGCCGGTCTGCACACCGGTATCCACTCGCACACCCTCGCCTTCCGCCGGGGGCTGGTGGCGCACCAACACGCCCGTTGCCGGCAGGAAATCATTGTCCGGGTCTTCGGCGTAGATCCGCACTTCCATGGCGTGGCCGTTGATCTGCAGCGCATCCTGGCTCATGGGCAGGGTATCGCCAGCGGCAACTGACAGCTGCCAGGCCACCAGGTCCTGGTCGGTGATCATTTCCGTCACCGGGTGCTCCACCTGCAGGCGGGTATTCATTTCCATAAAGTAGAAGGCACCGCTGGCATCCAGCAGGAACTCCACCGTGCCGGCCCCCACGTAACCAATCGCGTGGGCCGCGCGCAGGGCCGCTTCACCCATGCGGGCGCGCAGCTCCGGAGCCATGCCCGGTGCGGGAGCTTCTTCCACTACTTTTTGGTGGCGGCGCTGCACCGAGCAATCCCGTTCAAACAGGTAGACGCCATTGCCCTGCTGATCACAGAACACCTGGATTTCCACGTGGCGGGGACTCACCACATAGCGCTCTAGCAACATAATGTCGTCGCCAAAGGCATTCATAGCCTCACGCTTGGCAGCGGCCAGAGCTTCGTGGAATTCATCGGCACTGTCGACACGGCGCATGCCCTTACCACCGCCGCCGGCAGCAGCTTTCAGCAATACCGGGTAACCGATGCGATTGGCATGGCCTTCCAACAGCTCTTCATTTTGATTGGTGCCATGGTAACCGGGCACCAGGGGCACATTGGCCTCTTCCATAATACGCTTGGCTGCGGACTTGGAGCCCATCGCCTCAATCGCGCCGGTGGGTGGGCCGACAAAAATAATGCCGTTGCTATCGCAGGCGCGGCAAAACTCGGCATTTTCCGACAGGAAGCCATAACCCGGATGGATGGCATCGGCACCAGTCTGCTTGGCAGCACCCAATACTTTGTCGATATCCAGATACGAATCCCTGGCCGGGGCCGGACCCAGGTGCACCGCTTCGTCCGCCATCTGCACATGCAGAGCGTCGGCATCCGCATCGGAATAAACGGCGACAGTGGCCACCCCCAGGCGGCGCGCGGTCTTGATAATGCGACAGGCAATTTCGCCACGATTAGCTATTAACAGTTTGCGAATCATAAAAATTACCCTTCGCTACCATTCATCCAACTGGGTGCACGCTTTTCCAAAAACGCACTCAACCCTTCCTGTCCTTCCGGTGACACACGCACGGCAGCGATCAGCGCGCTGGTCTGGCCCTGCAATTCATCGTTGATAACCCGGTTGGACATGGACATAGCCAGTTGCTTGGCCATGGCGACTGCCTTGGGGCCATTGTCGGCAATGGCATTCACTAATTTCTGCACATGCAGGTCCAGATCAGCCTCGGCACAGACTTCGGATACCAAACCGATCTGTTCCGCGCGCTCGGCGGGGAAACGTTCCGCTGTGACAAAGTAACGACGCGCATGGCGAGTGCCGATAGCATTGATGACATAGGGACTGATGGTGGCGGGCAGCAACCCGATTTTGACTTCGGACAAACAGAAGCTGGCGCGCTCAGAGGCCACGGCCATATCGCAGCAGCTCACCAGGCCCACGGCCCCGCCAAAAGCGGCGCCCTGTACTCGCGCAATGGTGGGCGCAGGAAAAGTGTCGAGCTTGTACAGCATGGCGGCGAGCGCAGCTGCGTCGCGGCGGTTTTCCTCTTCTGAATAAGTCGCCATGCGCTTCATCCAGTTGAGGTCGGCTCCGGCAGAAAAGCTCTTGCCATTGGAGGCCAGTACCAACACACGTACAGCGGGGTTTTGCGCCAGGGTGTCAAAGGTGGTGGCCAGCTCGTGGATCAGTTCATCATCAAAAGCGTTGTGGATTTCCGGCCGGTTCAGGGTGACCGTGGCCACGCCCTCGCTATCCACTTCGCACAGCAATTTATCGCTCATTGTAATTCCTCGATTGGGGCGTCTATCAAAAGCGGCACCGGAACATTTCGCTGGCGCCGCAACCACGGTTCCTTACATGCGGAACACGCCGAACTGGGTCTCTTCCGGTTCCTTGTGGCTGGCCGCCGCCAGGCACAGACCGAGCACGCGGCGGGTATCCGCCGGATCGATAACGCCGTCATCCCACAAGCGCGCGGAGGCGTAGTATGGGTGCCCCTGGTGTTCGTAGTTATCCACAATCGGCTGCTTAAACTGGCGCTCTTCCTCTTCGCTCCAGGATTCCCCTCGGGCGGCCATCTGGTCGCGCTTCACCTGGGCCAATACGCCAGCAGCCTGTTCCCCTCCCATAACCGAAATGCGCGCATTGGGCCACATAAACAGGAAGTTGGGATCGTAGGCGCGGCCACACATACCGTAGTTACCGGCGCCGAAAGAGCCGCCGATAAGGATGGTAATTTTGGGCACCTTGGCGGTAGCGACAGCGGTCACCATCTTGGCGCCGTGTTTGGCGATACCGCCCGCCTCGTACTGCTTGCCCACCATAAAGCCAGTGATATTTTGCAGGAAAACCAATGGAATCTTGCGCTGCGCGCACAACTCAATAAAGTGCGCGCCCTTCTGCGCACTCTCCGCAAACAGGATGCCGTTATTGGCAACAATTCCCACCGGATAGCCCTGGATACGGGCAAAACCGGTTACCAGGGTGGTGCCGTACAACGCTTTAAATTCATCGAACTCAGATCCGTCCACAACCCGCGCTATAATCTCGCGCACGTCAAACGGCTGGCGCGAATCTTTGGGCACCACGCCGTAAATGTCTTCCGGTGGATAAATCGGCTCCACAGGCTTTTGGATATCCAGGCCAGGATTTTTGATACGGTTCAGGCGAGCTACAGAGCGGCGCGCTAACTGCAGGGCGTGTACATCATTATTGGCGTAGTGATCGGAAACCCCGGAAGTGCGACAGTGCACCTCGGCACCGCCAAGTTCCTCCGCGGAAACTTCTTCACCGGTGGCCGCTTTCACCAGGGGCGGGCCCGCCAGGAAGATGGTGGCCTGCTCTTTCACCATAATGGATTCGTCTGCCATGGCCGGCACATAGGCTCCACCGGCGGTGCAGCTACCCATAACCACCGCGATCTGCGGAATATTCTGTGCAGAGAGATTGGCTTGGTTAAAGAAGATGCGACCGAAGTGCTCACGGTCTGGGAAAACGTCGTCCTGGCGCGGCAAATTAGCACCACCGGAATCCACCAGGTAAATACATGGCAGATTGTTCTGCTCGGCGATGGTCTGCGCGCGCAGGTGTTTTTTTACTGTGAGGGGATAATAGGTTCCACCTTTTACCGTGGCATCGTTAGCTACTATCACACAGGGCTGACCGGAAACGGTGCCAATACCGGTAATAATACCCGCGGCCGGAACATCCTCACCGTAAACCTCGTGAGCCGCCAGCTGGGAAAATTCCATAAAAGGGCTACCCGGATCGAGCAGCGCATCGATACGGTCCCGTGGCAATAATTTTCCTCGCGCCAGGTGTTTTTCCCTTGCGCGCTCGCCGCCGCCCTGGGCGATGGCTTCCACTTTCTCGCGCAGGTCTGCCACCAGCGCCTGCATCTGCTCGCGGTTTTCGCCAAAGGCGGCATCGCGCGTGTTTATTTTGCTCTGCAACTGATTCATAAAGTCCGATTCACTTTCCCGGAGAAAAGACCTCCACAGGGCGCAGCTTATTACCGCAGTGCCCGGCTGGAGACAGCTGCCGCCGGCAGGCGCCGGCGGCGAGAAGAAATGCCCAGCCTTAGCGGGTCTCTTTAAACAGCTCGCGACCAATCAGCATACGGCGCACTTCAGAAGTACCCGCGCCGATTTCGTAGAGCTTGGCATCGCGCAGCAGACGACCAGTGGCGTACTCGTTGATGTAGCCATTGCCGCCCAGTGTCTGGATAGCCTGCAGGGCCATCTGTGTTGCGCGCTCCGCAGTAAACAGGATTACAGCGGCGGCGTCCTTGCGCGAGTCCTCACCGCGATCACAAGCCCGGGCCACAGCGTACAGGTAAGAGCGGCTGGCATTCAGGTCAGCGTACATATCGGCGATCTTACCCTGCATCAGCTGGAACTCACCGATGGCCTTGCCGAACTGCTTGCGCTCGTGAATATAGGGAACCACCACATCCAGGCAGGCCTGCATAATGCCGACAGGGCCTCCGGAGAGAATGGTGCGCTCGTAGTCGAGACCGCTCATCAATACGCGTACACCGCCATTCAGTTCACCGAGGATATTTTCTTCCGGCACTTCACAGTCTTCGAACACCAGCTCACAGGTGTTGGAACCGCGCATGCCCAGCTTGTCGAGCTTTTGCGCCTGGGAGAAGCCGGCGAAACCGCGCTCAACGATAAATGCAGTGATACCACCGGAGCTGATGCCCGGCTCAGTGCGAGCGTAGATCACATAGGTATCGGCATCGGGGCCGTTGGTGATCCACATTTTATTGCCGTTCAAAACAAAGCGATCACCGCGCTTCTCGGCGCGCAGTTGCAGACTTACCACGTCGGAACCGGAGTTGGGTTCACTCATGGCCAAGGCGCCTACATGTTCACCGGAACACAGCTTGGGCAGGTACTTGAGCTTCTGCTCGCGGGTACCATTTTTACGGATCTGGTTTACGCACAGGTTGGAGTGGGCACCGTAGGACAAGCCCACAGAAGCAGAGGCGCGGGAAATCTCTTCCATGGCCACAGCGTGTGCCAGGTAACCCATATTGGAACCGCCGAACTCCTCTTCCACGGTCATGCCCAGCAGACCCAGCTCGCCAAACTTTTTCCACATATCCGCAGGAAACAGATTGTCTTCATCAATCTGCGCCGCGCGCGGGGCCAGCTCCGCCTGGCAGAACTTGTAAACCATGTCACGGAGCATATCGATGTCTTCACCGAGACCGAAATTCAGGGTTGGGTAGGAGGTGTTCATAACGGCTCCACTGATATTTAAAAATGTCTTTAATTCAAATAACCGCCTTGGCGGCTGTTCAATACCACATGAGGCAACTGCGCCACTCTTGGCACAGTGCCGAAATCTGTTTAGGAAACGCTGCTGTCATCGCTTTGCGCCAGGGACTCACGGGCCCTGGATTCAGCTTCATCCAACTCTTCCATGAGGCTTTCGATATCCCGCAGTTGCTGTTGTAACTGCAGTCGCTTTTGCGCGATGCGCTCCAATAGACGGTGCAACTGCTCCACATTGCCGTGGGCCGGATCGTACATATCGATAATTTCGCGACTCTCATCCAGGGAGAATCCCAGCCGCTTTCCCCGCAGGATCAGCTTTAGACGCACACGCTCTTCAGGGCTATAGACGCGGGTCTGGCCGCGACGCTCCGGATTGAGCAGGCCCTTGTCCTCATAGAAGCGGATGGCGCGAGTAGTGATATCGAACTCCCGCGCCAGCTCGGAAATGCTGTAACTATGGGGCTCCATTTGGCTTGCTTCTGCTTTCATAACGACTTCCTCAAGATGCCATCAAGCCTAGCAAGAGTTTACGTTAACGTAAACGTAAAGCACGCGCGAAAAAAGAACCCTAAGGCAGTTCCAGTCACTTAGCCCACGGGGGTCCTGTGGGGAGTAGACTCAGCGCCGAGCAGCTGTTGTAGCTGATTGTTGAGAAGTTTTTGATAGGAAGGGGTTAGGCCAGTCACCTCCAATGCCCAACCGGCACCGTGGTGCTCAATTCGCCCCACCAGGGAACTGTCCTCAAGAAGTTCCGGGTGCAAAAACAAGCCACGGGACTGGTTGAGTAGCTGATCGGCACAGAAATCCGGACTCTGTGGCTGGGATGGGACTACCGCCAGAGCCAGCTTCAAACCGGTCGCACGGCTAACGCTCTGCATCTCCCGCAGCAATAAACCACAGCAGACTGCGCGGAAGGCCGCATCAGTTCCAGAGAAATCCAGGCCGATCTGTGGCCCGGCGCAACTCAGGGGGGTGGCACCGTATATGCGCTGCAGCAAACGCATACGTCCATCTAGCTCCCGCTGCAAACCCTCCAGGGCGCTGCGACTTAACTGGTTGCCCAACTGCGCCCAGTTAAGGGGGCGAAGATAAAGCCCAACGCTGGGCTCGGTAACTTCAGCTACAGCTTGAGCAGACTCAGTAACTTGTGCGGGCAATTTGCGCTCCCGGGACAAGCTACCGGTAAGCAGGGCCGCAGCTGCACTAAATGGCAGGGCAAAAACGAGGGTCAGCAACAAGCTGGCCCAAGGGAAGGTAACGGAATTACCAGGCTCAAACGCTACGGTAATATTGCCGGCAATACTATCGTGCAGGACCACTGGCTCGGTGATCGTCTCCCCCTCTTTCAGGTCCCCCACTTCGGCCAGGGAATTCGATTCCACATCCTCAATTAAAATGCCGGAAACCATTGGAAGCTCCAGCAGTTGGCGAGCGATCAGCTGTAAGCTGATACGATCCCCGGCCACAATACTCTCCAGGCTCTGCCCCGCGAGAATAGTCGCTGCCGCCTTTGCGGTAACTCTGTCTCGCTCTATCTGGCCGGTGCGCTGCTGACCATAAAAATGCCCCAATGCCGCCGCACAGAATATTGCCAGTGTTAGCCAAATAACCAGCGCCAATAGGCGCTGACGGGCGCGTTTGGACAACTGTGCTAATTGAGCCGGTATTTTGCGAAGAATAGATACAATGGAAACTGACATAAACGGCGGCAGACATCTTGCGTATTGTTTTTTTACTATTGCCCCAGCTGTTTTGGAGCAGCGAGCATTTTAACGGTAGGCACCAAAATTGTGCATACCCAATTAATTCCTGAGCGATTGATAAAGCAGACGGCGAAATAGTTCAATTCAACTCGCACAATTCGAAAAGGAATTTTACTCCCCATTCGAACTGAGCCCATTAAAACCCCTGCTGACCGGCAATCAATGAAATTAAAGCCCGGCAATTTTAGCGAAGAATCTCATAAGAGCTATAATGCGCCGGACATTTAATTCAATCGGGACAGAGCTTATGGGTGATCAAATAAATTCACAGGAATTCCACCTCTCCCTGAAACAGATTTCCCAGGCTTCAGGAAGTGGCACCCTGCGCTACCTGAGCTATCGAGATCAAGTCGCCAAGCTCGGCCTGGAGTATTCCGGTGTAGCCCCTTTTCCCGGTGAGGCTACGGACTTTACCCCGCCCCCCGAAGAACCGAGTGCACTTGAAGCCATTTGGTGTATCACCCTGCTGAGCCCCTCTGCCTCCCTGGCCCAACTCCAATACCTTCTGCGATTTTTTGGTGAACAACAGTGGAGCCTATTCGCCGCTGATACTTTGGCACAAAGACACGATCGCACCGTTATCCGCTTCCAAATTGATGGCGACCTCGATTTTGACAGCGCGCGCCTGGCCTGCCTTGGAGTGGCCGATGAGTTGGGAGTAGACCTAACAATCCAGGCTTCTGTTACCCAGAGGGTGCCAAAGCTGGCGGGCTTTGATATGGATTCAACCCTGATTGATGCTGAAGTCATTGACGAGCTGGCAAAAATTACTGGTATCGGTGATCAGGTTGCCGCTATCACCCAATCTGCCATGGCCGGGGACATAGACTTCTGCGAGAGTTTTAAACGGCGAATGGCCCTGCTAAAAGGTTTTTCCGAGCAGCGTTTGGCAGAAATTGCCCGGGAATTGCCGTTAAAAGAAGGGGCCTATGAATTGCTGGCAGCCTTGCGCGCACTGGGCTGCAAAACGGCACTGCTTTCTGGCGGCTTTACCTACTTCGCGAAATTCCTGCAGCGAGAGCGCCTGCCCCTGGATTATATCCATGCCAATGAACTGACATTTGCCGAAGGGGCCCTCACCGGCGAAGTAGTGGAACCCATTATTGATGGCGATCGCAAACGCAAGTTACTGCAGGAAATTGCCGGAAGCTTAGATTTGGCGCTGGAAAGTGTGGTCGCTATGGGTGACGGCGCCAACGATATTCCCATGTTGAATTTAGGGGAACTGGGTATCGCCATTCACCCCAAGCCCAAGGTGAGGCTACAGGCCCCCCAGGCCATCAATCTGTTTGGCCTGGACGCCGCCCTCTACTTATTTGGTCTCAATGACCAACAAATTGCCAAGCTCGGGGTATAACCCGGCTTAGCTCTTAAAGCATCGCGTGAGGAAAAGGGAAACTCGGCCGCTTGTTGTGATCCGTGCAAGCACTGGGCCCGGGTTTCTGCCCACAACTGGCAAGAAAAAGCCCCAGGACAACTATTAGTAAAGCCCGTTTATACATAGGTGCCTCCCTTCCTGAGTAAAATCTCTGGGCAGCAGAGTACGCAAAGGCAATCCATTTGAACAGCCGTTTAATGATTTTTATGCCAGAAATCTGGCGTATTAATCACGCTATCGTACCAGTTCACTTGGCTATAAAAACAAACTGAAAGAATGCCCATAAAAAATATTTTGTGGAGCAAACTTTAGCATTAGCCAAAGTGGAAAGGAAAAAGAAAGGGTAGAGTTGTCGCAACTCTCATATTGACCTATGGGAATTGCGACAACCGGGAAAAGAGAGCGATTAACTCTCTTTTTTACCGTAAATAACCAGGCTATTTACTTTTACCGTCAGCGGGTGATAACCCACCTTGGCGCGCTCAAAAATGCGTGCAGCCACGTCTTTTTTACCGGTCTCAACCATATTGCGATATAGCGGGCGCAGGAACTTGTTGCGGCCGATACTGGTGAGGAAATTCTCAAGGCGCTCGAAGGCCGGCTCGTAGTCGTTGCGCACTGCGATCATCAGCCAGCTGAAAGCCACCTCGTTATTGCGGGATTCGGTCAGACCAAAGGCGCCGTCCAATTCCTTCAACTGCGCTTCCGTCAGTTTTTCCGGCATACCATCGAGGAAGTACTTCCACTGGTGGAAAGTCCAGCCTTTGGTATCGATATCCTTCGCCGCCAGTTTGCCGTCCAACCACTGTTGACGCACTGGATCCAATTTAGTGAAGGCATCGGACTTCGGATGCGGCGCACCTTCGGGAATACCCGGATCGAAGATCCACTGAAGGATACGGTCGCGGTCCAGCTTATCGGCGTGCTCAACCAACAGGGTCTTGTCGAGATACTTAACGAAGTCCTCGGTGGTGATGCTCTGGAAGGAGAAGTGGTTGAAGTACTCCATCAGGAAGCGGTCAAACGCTTCGCGACCTACTTTCTGCTCCAGCTCATACAGGAACAGGGAGCCTTTCTCGTAGGGAATATTGGAGAAGACTTCATCGGGGTCACGTCCGCGCAGGTCGATCGCCATAATCTCATCGCGGGGCTCTTTATCAGCCAGATCCGCTTGCAGGTCGTCATAGCCCAGGGCCATTTCCATCTGATAGCGCTCATCACCGTAGACGAACTGCATAATGCGGTTAGTCAGGTAGGTAGTGAAACCTTCATTCAGCCAAAGGTCGCGCCAGCTGGCATTGGTCACCAGGTTGCCGGACCAGGAGTGGGCCAGTTCGTGGGCAATCAGGGCTACCAGGCTCTTATCGCCGGCGATCACCGTCGGAGTGATAAAGCTAAGGCGCGGGTTTTCCATACCACCGAAGGGGAAGCTGGGTGGCAGAATTAGCAGGTCATAACGATCCCAGTGGTAGGGGCCATAAGCCTTTTCAGTCACTTCCAGCATGGATTCGGTATCGGCAAACTCCGCCGCTGCAGATTCCAGCATGGAAGGCTCGGCATAGACACCAGTGCGCTCGCCCATGGGCTTGAACTTCAGGTCACCAACCGCCAGGGCAATCAGGTAGGAGGGAATGCGCTGGGGCATTTCAAACTCGTAGACGCCATCTTTGGCCGCCTGCGGGTCATTGTTCGCACTCATGACTGCGCGCAGTTCTTTCGGAGTGCGTACAGTGGCGTTGTAAGTGATGCGAACTTTCGGGGAGTCCTGCAGTGGAATAAAGCTGCGCGCGTGAATCGCCTGGGCCTGGGTAAACAGGAACGGATGCTTTTTACCCGCAGTCTGCTGGGGCTCCAGCCACTGAACGCCGGAGGCGCCCGGCGCTGTACGGTAGCGGATAGTAATGCTATCGGCATCTTCCGGCAGCTCAATGTTCAGCGGAGTACCCAGGTGACTGTCTTTCTCGCCCATGGAGAATTTTACTGGCGCGCCATTAGCGGATACAGAAACCACTTCCAGTTCGCGGGTATCCAGTACCATCGGCAGGTTCTTGTCGTTGAGACGCTTGAAGTCCAACTTGGCTTCACCTTCAAGAACCTTGCGGGAGAAGTCGACAGTCAGGTCCAGATCCAGGTGCTGAACCTGGTAATCATTGCTGTTGGCAAAAGAGTGGTAATCCACTCCGGACTGGGGCGCTTTTTCAACACCCGGCTTCTTCTCGATCACAGCGGACGCCTTCATCCGCGCGCTCGCACTGTCTAATTCGGCCTTGGAAGGCTCCGACTTGGAACAGCCACCGGCAACGGCAAGGCCGCCAACGATCAGACTGGTACACAGTAAACGGGGCAACATGGGTCTACTCCCTGAGTTCAGCTTTTCAATTTGCGCCACAGGATACCTGACAGAGCGCAGATGAGAAACGACAGGGGACTCTGCACCCACCGTAAGCGGGCACACCGATCCCCCGCTCGAGCCACAGCTACCGACGGTCATGCCGCGTTTTGCCCATAAACCAGATTAATGTCTCACTTTCGTCGCGTTAGGACGAATTTCATGACTAATAGCAGCGAGGGAAGAAAAATACTGACCGGGAATTAATACATCGTTCACTTTGCAGATTCAGACTGCGGGTCCTTCATAACAAGCACTATAAGGAGAACCCCATGTCTCTGTCTCGGAGGCGGTTTCTACAATTTTCCGGCGCAAGCCTGGCGGCCCTGCCCCTACTGAAAGCCTACGGTTCCGGCCAGGAGCCCTTCCAGCACGGCGTGGCCAGCGGTGACCCCCTGGCAGATCGCGTAATTCTCTGGACTCGTATCACTCCGTCCGCCGATCCAGAATTCCAGTCCATGGTGCCCTACACCTGGCAGGTCGCTCTGGACCCGGAAATGGCCATGGTGGTCAATAGCGGCAGCGGTATTACCGGGCCCGATGTGGACTACACCATCAAAGTGGATGCCAGCGGTCTGCAACCCGGCACCAGTTACTACTACCGCTTCTACTCTAACGGTATCGACTCGCCCATAGGCCGCACTCGCACCCTGCCCATCGGCCATGTGGATAAGCTGCGCTTTGCGGTGACCAGCTGCTCCAACTATCCCATGGGTTATTTCAATGTTTACCGGGAAATTGCCCTGCGTGCAGACCTGGATGTGGTACTGCACCTGGGGGATTACATTTATGAGTACGGACCCGGTGGCTACGGTACCGGCACGGGCCTGGGGCGAGAGCCAATCCCCGCCAAGGAAATGGTGGATATTCAGGATTACCGCCTGCGCTACGCCCAGTACCGCTCCGACCCGGATTTACAGGAGGTACACCGCCAACACCCGTTTATCTGTGTCTGGGACGACCATGAAACCACCAACAATGCCTGGGCCGGCGGTGCCGAGAACCACAATGTCCAAGATGGCGAGGGCGATTGGTTTGTACGCCGCTCGGTGGCCAACCAGGCCTACTTCGAGTGGATGCCCATCCGCGATAACGGCATCTTTGATCTATTTGGTGACAGGGCCATCTACCGCAGCTTCCGCTTCGGCAACCTGATGGACCTGATGATGCTGGATACCCGCATCGCCGCGCGCTCCGAGCAGGCCAACTGGTTCGATCAGCAGACCGCCGACGACCCGGAGCGCAGCATCCTCGGTACCCAGCAGGAACAATGGCTGCACAGTAGCCTGACCCAGTCCCAGTCGGATGGCGTACGCTGGCGGGTATTGGGGCAACAAGTAATGATGGCGCAACTCACCCTGGCTCGGGATTTGTCTGTGAATATGGACCAGTGGGATGGTTACACCGCATCCCGCGAGCGCCTGTTCAACCACATTGCCGACAATAATATCGACAATTTTGTCGTCCTCACTGGAGATATCCACAGCTCCTGGGCCTGGGACCTGGCCAGCAATCCTTTCAGTATTTTGAAATACGGGCGCCTGACCGGACGCGGCGCCCTCGGCGGAGAATTTGTCACCCCCGGAGTAACCTCCAGCTTCCTGGACAAATCCCACCTGACGGATGTTGCAGCGATTGCTATGGACGGGTTAATACCGCACCTCAAGTGGGTGGAGATAACCCAGCGCGGTTACCTGCTGATGGATGTTTCCCACTCCCGCGCCAAGGCCCACTGGTATCACGTGGATACAGTCACCAGCCAGAATTACAACGCCAGCCTGGCAAGAATCTATAAGCAGAAAGCGGGGCAAAACCATATCCAGCGCGCTTGGAGTGAAAGCACAGCTGATGAGTTGGTACCGGCACCGGCACCGCAGTACGGCGCCCTAGCGCGCAATACCATCGCCGCCCTACGCAGCCGCTACAACGTCTGATTTGCAGGCAATAAAAAACCGCACCCCTGTTAAGGCGGTGCGGTTTTTTTAAAAGCTTACAGAGAGAAATTATTCGAGACTGAAATCGAAGTTCATATCCTCCGCCGGCGCCTGCACATAGTACCCCTGAATATAATCAGTACCGGTCTGCCACAAAGTCGGCAGCATACTGGCCTGCTCAATATGGGGCACTATCACCTTGGTATCCGCCTCACCCAAGCGCTGTACCAATCCTGCCAGGGAGTCACTGCTCTCGCCTTCATCCTGGACCTCGCGCACGAAGGAGGGATCGATCTTGGCGATATCCACTTTCACATGCTCAAGAGCCTTGAACGGATTGAGCCCGGTGCCGAAATGACAGACCGAAACGCGACAGCCCAATTGCTGGACCTGAGTGGTAAAGTCCCGGGCCGCGTGCAGGTTGCTGTTGATATCCTCCTGACGCAACTGGAAGATCACCGTTCCCGGCGCAACCTTGGCAGCTTTGAAGGCAACCCCCAGCCAGCCGGGTAAGCTGCTGTCCACCAGTGAAGCAGTGGTGATATGTAGCACCAAAGAAATATTCTTGCCCTCAGCCCTGGCGGCTGCGGCGGCCTTGATCGCGGTAATAATTACCCAGCGATCCATTTTCGCCGACAGGCCCGCATCGCCAAGTTCCTGCAGGAAGGCCAGCGGCGCCAGCTCTTCCTTGTCATCGAGCATACGCACCAATACTTCGTACAGTTGCTCACCAGTTCCCTGCAAACTGAGAATTGGCTGATAGAGCAGCTTCAGGCTGCCGGCCTCCAGCGCCTGAACCACTCGTGCACGGTGATAGGTATCGGCATCGGCGCCACCTTCAGTATCCGGCTCGTAGAGCGCAAAATTCCCACCTTTCTTTTCTTCACCCTGAGCCTGCTTGTGAGCAGATAGCGCTTGGTCCAGCACCTGTTGCGCACCGCTGGAGGCCTCGCTCATCAGGGAAATACCGATAGAGGCGGTAATTTGCAGGGTTTTGCCATCCGCATCGAAAATGGTGTCGGAAATCTTCTTCAATATGTCCTGCGCGCGTTGCTCAATGCTGTCCGGAGTTGTATTCGGGCTGAGCAGGCAGAAAGCATCTTCACTGTACCGGGCCAGGGTATCGCCACTGCGTTGACAGGATTTGAGTAATTCCGCCATGCCTTTTTGCAGGGCGTCGGCGCCGGCCACCCCAACAACTTTCAACACTTCATCTTCAAAGCGATCCACTTCTATCAGCATCAGACCGCCAGTATTGTGGGAGTCCGCTGCAGATTTGATGCTGGAATCCAGTACCTGCAGGAAGTGCTGACGGTTGAAAAGCCCGGTCAGCGAATCGCGGTTCTTGATATCGCTGAGCTGCGCTTCCAATTGCTCCGTATCCCCCCGGCGCGAGGCAATACGCACCTGCAGACAGCGCTCATCGTCGTAGGTGGTGCTGAGTACTTCTGCGCGAGTGGGTAGAGATTCGCCAGAGGCGGTCTTAGCGGTAAATTTCCACTCTTTCGCCTCCAGCTCATTGTTGTCGATGGCGCAGCTTTTGAGGAATTCACGCCCCTCTTCCTGTTCACTTTCAGCCAGCATATCAATCAGTGGCTGGTATTCGATGTCCTCGCCAGAGTCGTAACCAAAGCGCTCTGCAAGGGAGTCATTGGCGTAGACGATCAAGCCATCAGAAATATAAGCGATGGCATCTTTGGAGCTATCGAGTAGCTCCTTGGCACGGTTAAGGGTCGCGTGATAGCGGCTGTCGTGTAGGCGAGCTTGACGGCGATTGGCGAGCGCCCCCAGCTCCCGCTGTATCACAAAGAGAAGGTGCTGGTCTTCATCCACCACTACGACATCGCGGGCTCCGAGCTTCAAACCTTCCACCACGGGTTGGGCACCGGTGCGCTCGGTCAGCATAATTACCGGGACATCTTTTTGCAGCTTGCTAATGGTGCGCAACGCCACTGAGGGGGGCACCTGAGTACTGCTTTCAGCCGCGATCACTAAATCCCAGGTTTTATCCTGGAGCAGGCGGTTAAACACAGCCTCGCTGGCCACATGCTGTGCTCGGTTGGGACGGCCTGCGTTGTGCAGCATACTCACAAGGCGCTGGGCTTCCGACGGGGTATCGTGAATCAGGAGAAGTCGTATTGTGTCGTTGCTACTCATTATTTGCTCTATTTTTTTAATGGCGGCACACAGCTACCGCTGGCGGTAATTTTAGGGGGCGTAGAGGATCGCGCACAAGAGCAGATAAAACTGGTACTTGTGACCTAAATCACACAACACTCTCCACTAAAAGCTTCCACCTTTTTTATTTGCGAAGCCAAAGCCACCAATCAAACTATCCAAACCTAAAGAGCCCCTAACTTCAACGCTATAAAGTGAAACAGCAGCTGCTGAATGGGGCGATCCGCCAACTATATCTGCCACCAATATCACACAATTAGCCTAGATCAATTTGGCGATATTTACCCACCCGACAATCCCCTCGTAAAGGCCTCTACCAAATAGGTAAATGGAGCTAGTAATTTTGCACTGTTTCAACAACTCTCAGCAAAGATCGGGGATTTTGATGGGACGCCGGGGATTTCACGCACCAGTTTTGGTACCAGATAACCGGGTAACTGCTGGCGGAGATGTTCGATTAGCTCCAGCGCTTTCGCATCAGAGACTTCAAAATGTGCGGCACCATTTACTCGATCCAGCTGATGCAAATAGTACGGAAGTACTCCTGCTGCAAAGAGGGATTCGCTCAACGCACCCAGCGCCTCGCGACTATCATTGACGCCTTTTAATAGCACCGCTTGGTTGAGCAGGGTGACCCCTGCGCTTCGCAACTTTTGCAGAGACTCCCGCACTTCACTATCAATTTCATTGGCGTGGTTGCAGTGCAACACCAGCACGGGCTTCAAGCGGGAACCGGTAAACCAATCCAACATTTTCTGGTTTACCCGGCTGGGAGCAACTATCGGGAGGCGGCTGTGAATTCGCAGCTTATCCACATGGGGAATCTCGGCCAGCTCATCGGTGAGCCAGGCCAGTTGACGGTCACTTATAACCAAAGGATCACCGCCGCTCAGGATCACTTCGCGCAGCTCAGTGCGCGCGCGAATGTAGTCTAGAGCTGCTAGGCTCTGTCTGCGAGTTAGGTGGTTGTCACCGTAGGGGAATTCACGTCGGAAACAGTAACGACAATTGACCGCACACTGGCCCGCAGTGATCAGCAGTAGGCGCCCGTGGTATTTGTGAACAACTCCAGGCAGAGGGTTAGCTTCTGCCTCTTCAAGGGGGTCTGAACTAAATCCCGGCACTTTCTCCAACTCATCCGCACCGGGAAAAACCTGTAACAACAATGGGTCTTCGGGATCGCCGCAACGCATGCGCCGGACAAAGGGGCGTGGCACGCGCAGGGAAAAGCCAGAAGCTGCTTGCAAGGCCTTGGGGAGCTTACGCGGGTCTAGCTGTAGTAATTGAATCAACTCTGCCGGATCAGTGACCAGATCAGACAACTCATCCTGCCAGCAGCGGGATTCCTGTGTGTCGATAAGCTCTATACCGGGGGCCGATGATGACGCCATCATGGAGATACACTACAAAATAAGAGATTGTATCAGATCCCCCACTGCAATCTCCCGCCACCACTGACAGTGATACCCCACAAAGGGTGCCGTGACCAGGTAGACATGGGAATTCGCACAAACCCATCAGAGAAATGGCATCTGTTTCAGACCCTATCTAGTGAGTTAGTTGAACCCTCAAATCGATTCCCTAGGGTAATTACATAAACTGAATTTATTTTTGCAGAAACCCTATAAACATAATCAAAAAATCTTCACCAATCTTCTATGGAAAAATATCGGATAGTTGGACTGTATCTTTAAGCAGCCAGAGCCTTAAGGAGCCTCTAAATAACTCCGTAATGCCTCTGCGGGTCTTGAAGGCTGCAGATGTTAGGCGCAGCTCGCCGCGAATGGCCGTAGCCCTTTGCAAGAGCTGCAACGCAGCAGCTGTGGCCTTCAAGGCTCGCCCTTCGGGGCTTGCAGAGCGATTCACACTCCGCGTTGCGACTTCTTGAAAGGTCTAGACATTCCTGCGAAGCCGCGCCTTGATTGTGAACCGCTCTGCATGCCAGAGGTATCATGGAGTTATTTAGAGGCTCCTTAACTCTTCTTTACCTGAATTTAGGAGTGGACTCATTATCGGCGAAGCAAGTATTCACTCTACCTACCAATAAAAACCCCTACCCCACAAAACACTCCGCTGCAATAAAGAAAACCTACACAGTCGACATTTCCACAGTGAATTCAGGGAGCAAAAAACATTTTCTTTGATAAATCCAACAAGGATAAAGCAAAGCAAAAATTATTTATTAATAAAATTTTTATCACTAGAAAAAACATCTTCCAAAAACCATCAACAAATATCAAAAAATTCATAATTCCCTTATTCACAATAGGGATAATTCGGTGTTAATTTAAACGCCGGCAAAGAAAAACCATTTTGTCGACTCCGCCAAAGGCGGACACTATCAAGAAATAAATAAAACACCTAAAAGGTGTTCAAACAGTACGTTTAGAATTACAAAAAGGAATTACCCAATGGAAATGCAGCTTGAATTGCTTGAAGCCAATAAAGACCTACTGATTGAGCAAACTCGCGCACATCCTTTCTTGAAGCGTTGCCGTGAAGGCTCCATTACGCTGGACGAATTAAAAATATTTTTGGTTCAACAAGGTATTTACAGTGGATTTTTTGTTAGATATCTCTGTGCAATGATGGCAAACCTCCCGAGTAACCACGAAGTCCTGGAGCTTGCCGAAAATCTAATGGAAGAGCTGGGCCTGGAACCAGACAGCCCCAAACCCCACGCAGAAATCTATCGCGAAACCCTCGAGCATTTTGGTTTGACCCTGGAAAACGCAGAAGTTTTACCAGGCACTCAGCACCTGATCGATACCATGTTCAAAAACTGCCGGGACCTCAGGGCCAGTGCAGGATTGGGCGCCCTATGCCTGGGAGCCGAAGCCCTGGTACCCGATTTATATACAGATATTGTTGCCGGATTCCGCTCTTGCGGTGTAACCGATACAGAAATGCAATTTTTCCTGCTGCATATTGAATGTGATGACGGCCATGCAGAAACCATTCGCGATATTATGGTAGATATCGGCTCCAAGGATCCCAGCCAACTGGACATAATGCTCGAAGCCGGGCGCCACCTTGTAGAGGCTCGCTTACAATTCTTCGATTCTATTGAAACCGCCTACCACTCCACTAAACATAAAAAAGCTGAAGCTGTTACAGCTTAATGAGCAAGCACTTATCAACCCACTCACAGGTGTTGTTGGAGAAAGCACGGGCATAGGGAAATGCCACCAACATAAATTCGACAGAGATCGAATCATTTTGAGTTAGGTTTTTAAAAATTATTCTGCGATAAGAAAATAAAAAAGGAAAATTTATTAAATATCGCAGAATTAATATGACTTGCTGTGAGAATTGGAGATAACAATGGCTGAAACACTATCACTGGCAAAAAACGAACTGGTTGAACGAGCCAGTGAAGCAATGAAACAGCACCTCAGCACCCCCGAGTGGTCTCTGAGAGAAAAGCTTGCGCTGACTTGCCGAATTTTATTTAACGATGGTCACGACTCCGGCCTGGCTGGGCAAATTACCGCCCGCGCGGAAAAACCCGGTACTTATTACACCCAACGCCTGGGCCTCGGCTTCGATGAAATTACCTCATCCAACTTATTGGAGGTCAACGAAGACCTCGAAGTACTGTCCGGAGAGGGCATGGCCAATCCGGCCAACCGCTTTCACTCCTGGATCTACCGGGCGCGCCCCGATGTGAACTGCATCGTGCATACCCACCCCATGCACGTATGTGCGCTTTCCATGCTGGAGCGCCCGCTAAAGATTTCCCATATGGACGCCTGCATGTTGTATGAGGATATTGCCTTCCTCAAAGACTGGCCGGGTGTACCCGTGGGTAACAGCGAGGGCGAGCTGATTTCCGCCGCTATTGGGGACAAGCGTGCAATCCTACTGGGACACCACGGCCTGATTATGGCCTGTCGCTCTGTAGAGGAAGCCTGTGTAATGGCGGTTCAGTGCGAGCGCGCTGCCAAACTGCAAATATTGGCTGAATCAGCCGGCACCATCCAGGATATTGATCCCGAACTGGGCCGCGAAGCCCACGACTGGATTCTCCAAGAAAAGCGCACGCAAGCGACTTTTGCTTACTTTGTGCGCCGCATGCAGAGAAAAGGTTATGGCGGCGGGGACGACCCATTAAGTTAAGTGCTTTTGTGCAATGGGCTAAAGCCCATTGCACTGCCGGCTGTCCCAATAATTACAGCTTGGCGATAACAACCGGAACGCCTCCCCTCCATTTCTCTCTGGTATTCGTTCAAGCTCCCACCCTCCTGTATAATCCCGCTCCATCATGCAGGGCTGGCGGTGAAGTCTCTTTTCCCCAGCCAGACGAGTTACCTGCGGCTACCATTTGTGGCGGAAGCGGAGGGCGTTAGCCCAGCCTTGGCCGGAATCGGCTAGAAACAAAAAACTCGTTAAAAATCATATAGATAAATGACTTAAAGGGCTCTATTTGCTATGGCTAGTTACTCCACTAACGAATTCAAGGGCGGCCTCAAGGTGATGCTGGACGGCGACCCCTGCTCAATCGTGGAAAACGAATTCGTCAAACCTGGTAAGGGCCAGGCGTTCAACCGCGTGAAGCTTCGCAACCTGAAAACCGGTCGCGTATGGGAGCGCACCTTCCGCTCCGGTGAAAGCCTGGAAGCTGCGGACGTGATGGATCGCGAAATGGAATACTTGTACAACGATGGCGAGTTTTACCATTTCATGGAGCCCGAGACTTTTGAACAGCACCAAGCCAGCAGCGATGCTGTGGGCGATGCTTCAAAATGGCTCAAAGAGCAGGATATCTGCACTGTAACCCTGTACAACGGCTCTCCGCTGGCAGTTACTCCACCCAACCACGTAATCCTGGAAATTACCGATACCGATCCGGGCCTGCGCGGAGACACCGCCCAGGGCGGCACCAAGCCGGCCACTTTGGCTACCGGCGCCGTTGTGAAGGTTCCTCTGTTCCTGGAAATCGGTGAAACCATCAAGGTAGACACCCGCACCGCCGAATACCTGGGCCGTGCCAAGGAAGACTAAGTACCTCCTCCCCTCGAGCGGCCTACGGCCGCTCATCTCCAGAGCTACCTCCCATGAGCACAGATACCTGGCACCCCACCGCCACTATTGCAGCCCTGCGCCAACGCGCTGCTCTACTCGCTGAAATACGCACATTTTTTGCTGAACGAAACGTTGTGGAAGCCGAAGTTCCGGTGCTATCCCAGCGCGCCACCAGCGACCCCCATATCGAGTCCATCACCACAGAGTGCCGGGGCGAAAACGCCTACCTGGCCACCAGCCCGGAATTTGGTTTAAAGCGTTTACTCGCCGCAGGACTCGGAGATTGCTATTACTTGGGTAAGGCTTTTCGCCAGGGCGAATCCGGCGGTCGACACAACCCCGAGTTCACCATGTTGGAGTGGTACCGCTGCGGTTGGGACGATCACCAACTGATGGAGGAGGTCGCCAAGCTGCTCTGCAGTATTTTGGCGACGGACCAGGTTCAGTCCCTCAGTTACCGGGAATTGTTTTTAAGGGAGCTGCAACTGGACCCCCACAGTGCCAGCGAAGCCGAGCTGATTTCCTGCGTTAAGCGGGAAATGGAATTGTCTTTTGTACCCCGTGAACGCAGTGAGTGCCTGGACCTGCTGATGAGCCACCGCCTGGAACCCACCATGGGTGAGGGCATCACCCTGCTCTACGACTTCCCTGCAGAGCAAGCAGCACTGGCAAAAGTGGTGGCGGACGAACAGGGGACGCCCGTAGCCAGGCGCTTCGAAGCCTATGTGGGTGGATTGGAACTGGCCAATGGCTATTGGGAGCTGACCGACAGCGCGGAACAGCAGCGCCGCTTTGAAAAGGATCTGGAATACCGCCGTGCTAACCAGCGCCCTGTACACCCCTTTGAAGAGCGTCTGGTTGCGGCCCTGGAGCAAGGCATGCCCGAGTGCGCCGGGGTCGCGCTGGGAGTCGACCGACTGCTGATGTTAAAAGCCGGTTACCAATCGATTGAGGAAGTTATCGCCTTCCCTTTCAGTCGGGCTTAGCGGCCGCCGGCGCCGGAGTGTATTGATAGCGGGCAACCTCGCCAACTGCAAAAAAGCCACTATCGAGCAGTAGCGGCTGGCGATCCGCCGGCACTAAAGCTACAAGATTTTTATGGTGGCTACCCTGGGCAGCGGTTAGCAGATGCTTGAACAGGGCCCGACCAATCCCGCGACCCCGGTAATCCGGAAGTGTCACCAGGTCATAGAGCCCCAGTGCATCCGCTGCCGCAAACAGGCAACCGACGGCCACCGGCACACCATCCAGCTTAGCGAGAAATAATTTCAGTCGCCCGCGCCGCTGCTCGGGGATTTCCTGCAGGCCCTGATAGAAGTGCGCCAACTGTGCCCCCTCCAGCTCCCCTGCCGCCGCTGCCTGCACCGCGCCGTAATCAAGCAAGGCCTCTTTTTTCACCGCACAAATGGCTAACTGTTCCACTACCGGAACCTCGGCAGCGCTGAGTCGGGGTATCTCGGCGGCCATAGCTACCACGGACTGGCGCCGCTTTAGTCCAAGCTCATCCAAAGCGTCATTGTCCAGGGGTTTGGAGGCACTGTGCCAAAGGGTGAAGGGGCTGTGCCGCTCGGCAAAATAATCCAGCGCAAAACGCTGAATAATGCGCGGCGGCATTACCATATTGGAAATCACCTGATTGAGCCCAATGGAAGGCAGGCCGCTATCACTGCGGACAATACCTGTAATTTCCTTGGTGCAATCCGGAGTTACAAGGCTCGCGCGGTAGTCCGCATAAGCCTCCAAATTTCGGCAGGTAAGATTTTTCGCGCTGAGACTATATTTCATGGGTCAAAGGATAGTGCCAAGAACAGTGCCGTTGCATCATTTCCCCAGTGATCCCAGCCCCGCAGCCGGTGTTCGCTACGGGGCGACAAGCCTTACTTCTGTACTTGCGAAAGGGCACACTGATCCATGGATAATGCCGGCTCAGCACAGGTCGCTGCCCCGACAACTTTTGCCGGCACACCGGCCACCAGCGCCTTTGCCGGCACCGATTTCAGCACCACACTGCCAGAGGCAATCTGGGCACACTCGCCGATTTCAATATTGCCCAGTACCTTGCTACCCGCGCCAATCAAAACCCCGTGGCGGATTTTCGGATGGCGGTCCCCGCTCTCTTTACCAGTGCCGCCCAGTGTAACGGACTGCATGATGGAAACATTGTTTTCCACTACAGCCGTTTCACCTATAACGATACCGGTCGCGTGATCCAGCAATATACCATCACCCATACGAGCAGCCGGGTGGATATCCACACTGAATACGACAGAGACACGGTGCTGTAAGAACATAGCCAGGGAGCGGCGCTGCTGCTGCCACAGCCAGTGGGCCACACGGTGAACCTGCAAGGCGTGAAAGCCCTTAAAGTACAGGAAGGGCTCGTGCAGGGAGTGGCAGGCGGAATCCCGCAGGTAAATTGCGTTCAAATCCGCTCGCGCCGCATGCCCTATGGAAGGGTCAGCTTGTAGCGCCTCATCGATAACCTCGCGAATTAACAGCGCCGGTGCCACCGCATTGTCCAGCTTGTTGGCCAGGTGAAAGCTGAGCGCCGCCTCCAGGGAATTGTGGTTCAGGATGGTCGCGTGTAGAAAGCTGGCCAGGATCGGCTCCCGCTCTACCTGCTGCGCCACCTCTATACGAATCTTCTCCCAGATCAGATCCGCCTCAGCCTCGGTGCATGTCGCATCCATTATTGCTTTCTCCATGTTACACAGCCCCCAGGGTCAACGGGGGCTCCAGCAGCGCAGACTGCTGCTCGCGCAATGCCAGTATATGCTCTGCCCAGTAACGGGCAGTATTAAACCAGGGAAACGCCTGGGGAAAAGCCGGGTCCTGCCAGCGTCGCGCCAACCAGGCAGCGTGGTGCATCTGCCGCAGGCAGCGCAGAGGCTCCACCAACTGCAACTGATGGGGATCAAAACTATAGAAGGTTTCATAGCCTTCCAACACTGCATCCAGGTAAGCGGTTTGCTCTGCGCGATTGCCGGAAATCAACATCCAGATATCCTGGATCGCCGGCCCCATCAGGCAGTCGTCCAAGTCCACAAACCAGGGAGTCTCATCCCGCCACAGGAAGTTGCCACTGTGACAATCACCGTGCAAGCGCAGCATATCCCAGTCCCGCTCAAACAGCGGGGCTATCTGTTCGATAATGTGGCCCGTGACGGAAGCGTAGGCCTCGCGGTTCTCACGTGGCAGGAAATCTCCATTCAGGATAAATTCCCGGCTATCAATTGCGAATCGCTGCAAAGTGAGGGATGGGCGATAGCTGAAAGGTTTGGCGCTGCCGGCCGCATGAATGCGACCCAACATGGTCCCCACCTGCTCCAGGTGATCAAAGTTATCCAGCTCCAACTGGCGACCGCCCCGTCGGGGGAAAAGCGCAAAACGGAATCCAGCGGACTCCATCAGGGTGCGCCCATCAAACTGTATCGGTGCCACCACGGGAATTTCGGCCTCTGCCAGCTCCAGGGTGAACTGGTGCTCCTCTAATATCTGCTCATCACTCCAGCGCCCCGGGCGATAGAACTTGGCAATCAACGGCTCGGCATCCTCAATACCCACCTGATAGACGCGGTTTTCATAACTGTTTAGAGGGAAAATACGCGCATCGGAAATCAGCCCGGTAGTCTCGACACAGTCGATCACCACGTCCGGCGTGAGGGCTTCATAGGGATGATGATTCGAGGTCATAGTGGGTACCAACTGGATTGCAGCTGGCTATGCTAACGCGGTCGTGGGGGCCGGGACAAACCGAGAAATGTGCCGCAAGCTAAAGCGGCCAACTCAAGAGGATTTCACGCAGGACAGGAGCGGTGACACCATCCAATGCCAACCGCACAAAAAACTGTCTTAGTCGCCATCTGCCCGCTGTTGCTGCAATAGTCGAACCATCTGGTCACGACCAAAGACTTCGGCAAAATCCTCTGCGGAGTGGCCGGCCTTATTCACCTGTTGCGAATCGCAATCCTGCTTTAGCAGGGTTCGTGCAAGGGCAAACTCACCGCGAAAAATCGCTGCCATCAGCGCAGTATTGCCGCGGCGATCCTGGACACATGCATCTGCACCTCTCTGCAACAGGTAGTCCACAGCTTCGCCGTTGCCGTTGTAAGTGGCAATCATCAGTGCGGTGTAACCTTTCGGGTTGCGGACATCCAGGGGAAAACCCGCTTGCGAAAATTCACGCAGCACCTCGGTATCGCCAATCCTGGCTGCGGCAAAATAATACTGGGAGAGTTCGGTAAAATCAGATTCCGTTTTTTCCGGCTCCCCTGCCTGAACCCCCAGGGTGAGAAAGAGTAGTACGAATAAAAATGATCTCATAATTTCACCTGTATAAATTTAGCGGGCGACAGAGGTCGCCCGCACCTGGGTAAAAATTACCGGGCCAGTTTTTTCACGCGATCCAGATCTCCACCAACTGCTTTGGTTAAGCGCTGTCCGTAGTCCTTGTCCGCTTGATAGAAGTGGCTCAGCATAATGTGCTTAGTGTTTTCATCACTCACTTTACCCAGATCACCAGCGAGGTTTTCAATCAGATTCTGGCGCTCTTCAGGACTCAGGTTGCGGTAGAAAGCACCCGCCTGGGCAAAGGGCAGTTTCTTTTCAATGGCCTTTTGCTGGGTGCTGCCATTCAACGCCTTGTTGCTATAAAGACCTTTGGGGTCCTCGGTGCGCGTATCGATACGGCTCGGCTGATAGTTCACATCTGAAGTCTGTTGGCCGTAATTACCCGCCCCATCCTGGTTCCAGTTATTTACGGCAACACGGGGACGGTTGATAGGCAATTGCTGGTGGTTGGCTCCCAGACGATACATTTGCGTATCGGAGTATGAGAACACGCGACCCTGCAGCAGGCGGTCTTCCGAAGGCTCAATACCCGGCACAATATTGGCTGGCGCAAATGCGGATTGCTCAGTTTCCTGGAAGAAATTTGTGGGCACACGATTGAGTGTCATGGTGCCAACTTTGGTTTCCTTCACGTCCAACCACATTTTGGTGGCGTCCAGGGGGTTGTAATTGAAGCTGCTCAGCTGGGAGGGCTTCAGTACTTTAATAAACAGATCCCACTGCGGATATTCGCCTTTTTCAATCGCGGCATACATATCGCGAGTTGCGTGGCTGAAGTCCTTGCTCTGAATTTCTGCTGCCTCTTCCGCAGTCAGGTTCTTAATACCCTGGCGAGTTTTCCAGTGGAATTTCACATAGTTCACCTCACCCTTGTCATTGATAAATTTATAGGCGTGAACACCCCAGCCATCCATCTGGCGCAGGTTAGCTGGTGTACCGTAATCGGAATAGACCCAGCTCAGCATATGGGTAGATTCCGGCACATGGCTAAAGAAATCAAAGAAACGGTTGGGGTCCTGTTGATTAGTCACCGGGGAGGGCTTTAGGGAGTGAACCATATCCGGGAATTTAATCGCGTCGCGGATAAAAAATACCGGCAGGTTGTTACCCACTAAATCCCAATTGCCTTCTTCCGTATAAAACTTGGTGGCAAATCCACGGGGATCGCGCAGGGTTTCCGGGGAACCTTTTGAGTGGATTACTGTTGAAAAACGCACAAACACTGGCGTTTTACTACCGCGCTCAAACACCGCTGCGCGGGTTAAATCACTGAGGTCAGCCGTCGCAACAAATTCACCGTGAACACCAGTTCCACGAGCATGAACTACACGCTCGGGAATACGTTCACGGGCAAAACGCTGCAATTTTTGAATCAGTTGAACATCTTGCAACAAATTACCGCCATTTTCTCCAGCAGTTTGTGCGTTCTGGTTGTCTCCAACTGGGGCGCCATTATCGCGAGTCAATGTCTCTGCATTGGCACCGCCTATCAGACCGATAGTTAATGCAAATAAGGGTAAGTATTTCATGGGATTATTTATCTCTACTGCCATCTCTATTACAGGAGTAGAGCTTATAGGGGAGAACAATAAGCGGGAAATTAGACCTTGTTATCGCTCTTATAGCAGAGATCAATAATGATGAGTCAGGAGGAACAGTTCAGAATTCCTGAAAAATCGAAAAAGGAAAAAATTTAATCAGATTTTTTTTGCCTGGGCATAAGATACCAAAGCACAGCAGCGATCAAAAAAAGTGCGGGGATATCTCCCATCAAATTAATCCGTTCTGTTTTATCCACCAATGCCTACACCAACATAATGACGGCATGTACAAGGCTGGACCATATGGTGAACCAAATTAAACTGGTATTTGCGGCGGGATTTTTTGCAGCGCGTATCAAGAACACCCCCAGGGTGACATAAATACCGATAATCATTTGCTCGTATTCTGGCTGCCGTGGGGTCCAGCCCCACCCTTCCGGCCAAATCCACATCATCATCGGGTAAATCGCCAGAATAAAAAGCACTCCTACAACGACCAGCGCTATTGGCAGGTATTTTGCTCGAGTTACCTCGTTCATAAATTACTCCCAAATCTCAATCGACTTATTCCTGTAAGTCCCCTGGTAAATGACACACCACTTCCAGGTTATGTCCATCGGGATCAAGTACGTAGGCGGCGTAATAATCCGGGTGATATTGTTCGTAGACAGCCGGTGCGCCATTGTCTTTACCCCCGGCCTCCAGGGCCAAGCGATAGAACTCCCTGACCACCTGCCGCTCTTCAGCGCGAAAGGCGATATGCAATTGTGGAGTGGTGCTGGTCCCTCCACGAATCCAGAGTTCCGCTTTATCCGCCCAGCCAAAGCCCGCCCAATCCTCAAACTCCATCACTAACTGGTATCCCAGCGGCATCAGCGCCTGCTGATAGAAGTCCTTACTGCGTTCATAGCTGTGCACATAAAGGCGAATATGATCAAGCATCGTATAAACCTCGGGAGGGAAGCGGATACTTCTGCAAGATAGCCTAGAGAGGCCGGCAGCGCCGACTTTTAAACGTACGAGACAAAGAGGAGGTTGTGGCAGGTGGTTCACTTCATGCAATCATACCCGCCACTGCAAGGTTGGGATTAGGGGGAGATATACCAGTGATAAATACCGTAAGAAGCGACGCCCAGACCAAAGAACAGCTGCCCCACCAACAAAACCCTGAAAGCGAAAGTGTAACGGGCCAAGTCACCTCGACGAATGGCATCGTTGGAAAAAATTCTCGCTTCCTCCGGGAATCCCATTTCCAGGGTTTTCAGTGCCGGAACAGCAAGCTTGAGAAGCTGGCGGCTGCGAATGTCCATCAGCCAAAATACGGTTACCAGTATGACCACAAACCCTCCCAGCAACGCCAGGATTAGAGGGTGGAAGTCTTTCTCCATGGCAGTGAAAATTCCGCCCTCAACAAACATGGTTAACACAACAAAAAAATTAAAAACCTTGAGGCGCTGATCGGCGGCGAAGCGGTAGTGATCGCAGAGGTACTGTCCCTGTTCCAAACGGAATCTCCTTAACTGTAAATACCCTTAAAACAATATCCGGAGTTAGAGGGTTACTAACTGTGCAAAGCAGCAGGCATTTACTTGTCTATTTAGCTGAAAATGGCGCAAAAATCGGGGAGGAATTTAACCTCTTGCCCCAATGAAAAGGCCGGGCTATGCCCGGCCAATAAAACCTTCACGCGCCACACCTATGGTCAGCGATTTTCGCGGTGATCAATCAATGCGTCAACCACAGTGGGGTCGGCAAGAGTGGAAACGTCTCCCAGATTGTCCAACTCATTGCAGGCAATCTTCCTCAGGATACGCCGCATGATTTTGCCGGAACGGGTTTTTGGCAGTGCTGGCGCCCATTGGATAAAGTCAGGCTTGGCAATTGGCCCTATCTCCTTGCGACAGAGTTCAATTAATTCTACCTTAAGCTCATCACTGGGCTCATGACCGGATTTAAGCATCACAAAGGCATAGATCCCCTGCCCTTTGATATCGTGGGGATAACCTACCACCGCTGCCTCCGCCGTATCATTGTGCAGTACCAGGGCGCTCTCAATCTCAGCTGTTCCCAGGCGGTGTCCAGAGACATTTAACACATCATCAATGCGCCCTGTGATCCAGTAATAACCGTCACTATCGCGGCGGGCGCCATCGCCGGTAAAGTAATAACCGGGGAATGCAGAAAAATAAGTATCCAGCATTCGCTGGCGATTGCCGTACACATCCCGAATCATGGAGGGCCAGCTCTTTTTAATCACCAGAGAGCCCTCGCCCTCCCCTTCAATCTCCCGGCCTTCACTATCCAGCAGCGCGGGCTGGACCCCAAAGAAGGGCCGAGTGGCTGACCCGGGCTTCAATGCCATGGCACCGGGCAATGGGGTGATCATCTGCGCACCGGTTTCAGTTTGCCACCAGGTGTCCACAATCGGGCAGCGCTCATCGCCCACCACACTGTAATACCACTCCCAGGCCTCCGGGTTTATCGGCTCACCCACGGTGCCTAAGAGTCGCAGGGAGCTGCGCTCGGCGGCTTTTACAAACTCGTCACCCGCTCCCATCAACGCCCGAATCGCTGTCGGCGCGGTGTAGAAAATATTGACCTGATGCTTATCCACAACCTGCCAGAAGCGTGAGGCGTCCGGGAAAGTGGGCACGCCCTCAAACATCAGACTGGTGGCCCCGGCACACAATGGTCCATAGACGATATAGCTGTGCCCAGTGATCCAGCCCACATCGGCAGTACACCAGAAAATCTCTCCCTCGCGGTAATCAAAGGTATATTTGAAGGTCATGGTGGCCATCAGCAGATAGCCGGCAGTGGTATGCAGGACCCCTTTGGGTTTACCGGTAGAGCCCGAGGTATAAAGGATAAACAGCGGGTCCTCCGCTCCCATCACTTCAGGCGCGCAGTCCGGTTCCATCTCACCTATGGATTCGCCATACCAGATATCACGCTTGCTATCCCAGTCTACCGGTGTGCCCGTGTGTTTAACCACAATGGCCGTATGCACATTAGGGCAGTCCACCAGCGCTTTATCCACATTGGCTTTAAGCGGTACTCGCTTACCGCCGCGAACCGCTTCATCAGCAGTAATCACCAGGCGACAATCGGAATCGAGAATACGGTCTTTCAGGGACACCGGGGAGAAACCACCAAATACTACCGAGTGCACAGCGCCGATACGGGCACAGGCGAGCATGGCGTAAGCCGCCTCGGGGATCATCGGCATATAAATACACACCCGATCTCCCTTTTTAACCCCCCGGGATTTCAGCAGGTTGGCCAAGCGACACACATTTTCATAAAGGCTCTGATAGCTGATTGCCTTACTGTCAGCGGGATCATCTCCCTCCCACAGAATCGCAGTCTGCTCGCCACGGCTTGCCAGGTGCCGATCGATGCAGTTTACGGTTACGTTCAACTGGCCATCGGAGAACCAGGCGGTATGACCTTTGTGCAGATCCTCCTCAAGAACCTGGGTGAACGGCTTGTCCCACTGCAAAAAGTCCTTGGCCTGTTGTGCCCAAAACGCCTCTGGGCTCTCTACCGACTGGCGGTACATTGTCTCGTAGTCTTCGGCGCTAATAAGCGCATTGGCAGCAAAACCGGGGGAGACTGGGCGGGTATGCACTTCAGACATCATCTTCTCCTTTATTATTAGGGAGCCTCTGAATAACTCCGTAATGCCTCTGCGGGTCTTGAAGGCTGCAGATGTTAGGCGCAGCTCGCCGCGAATGGCCCTAGCCCTTTGCAAGAGCTGCAACGCAGCAGATGCGGCCTTCAAGGCCCGCCCTTCGGGGCTTACAGAGCGATTCACACTCCGCGTTGCGACTTCTTGAAAGGTCTAGACATTCCTGCGAAGCCGCGCCTTGATTGTGAACCGCTCTGCATGCCGGAGGCATCACGGAGTTATTCAGAGGCTCCTTAGCGCGGCATGGCTAGCCTAGAGAAATCTGAGTTTATTAGAGCTTTATTCTTGTCACTTTATAACATAGCCGCTGCGAAACAGTCCCCTCATCTCAAAATTTGGCATGGGGCGAAGACAATCCAACGCAGGCCCTGAAAGGTGCAAGTTAATCAGACAAGCAAACAGTAAAAGAAAGTTGATTAACAGCTCAATCACTTAGATCCAGACATCATTTTTCGCAGTTAGATCTCCACCGGCATCGCCCGTATTAACGACCCCTTTAGGCTCAATCAATAGTACTTCACATTCCTGTTCAGCTCTGGGTTTATGCTCCACACCCTTTGGTACTACCGTCATCTCACCAGGTCCAAGGGATATGACACTATCGCGAAACTCGATCTGCATATGCCCGGAAACTACAACAAACACCTCATCGGTATCGGGATGATCATGCCAGGTAAATTCACCCTGGATCTTAACCAATTTAAACTGGTAATCGTTCATCTCGGCAATCACTTTAGGGGACCAGTGCTCCGAGAACAGGTTCAATTTTTCTTTAAAATTGATAACTTTAGAATTCACTTTTATACCTACCTTTAATATGACTATATATCTGGAAAGCTTAGTTATCTCTGGATACTTCCAAAAGCTTCCTAAGCCTGCCCACAATATTCTGGTTAAATACCTGTATACCCTCCCTCCTCAGTAGTGCAGACACAACGCCAGAACCAACTATTTTCGTACCAGAAAAACTACCATCGTAAATATAATCACTACCACATGATGGGCTATTTTCCGTAAGTACTGCATATTTAATATTGTGCTGCAGACATAGCTGTAATGCCCGTTTAGCTCCCCGTATAAACTGCTCAGTTAAGTCTTCTTTATTTATCCCTAAAACTTTGGCTGAGCCCGCTAAAACCTCTGCACCTCTACCGCCGCTAATCTCAGCCGGAACCCTGGGAACAGGCAGTCCGACTGCAACCTCAGAAAACAAATCAACTTAAGTTTGCCTGTACCGGGTTTCCAGCCCGGTACATTTAGCAGAAAAAACTAACGAGATTGGAAAATAAGAAAGCGGTTATTACCCGAGTCGTTGATAATCAATTTATCTTCATAAGCGGTAATACCGTCGGGCCATTTCAGCGTAGCAGCACTTGGCAACTCCCCCTCGTCAGTAACCCCATTCTGGTTGCTGTCGTTGAAGGCACTGCGATCAAAATCTCCCTGCCCCAAGACAATATCTGCCGGAGCGAAGTTTTCCTGTGGCCACTGGTCCCAGATCAACACTCGGTTATTACCACTGTCCGCCACAAATAACTGAATGCCATTCGACCAGATACCCCGTTCGAATAAACTCAGGGTTTGTCGACTTGGGGGCAGGCCTTCACTGCTGACAAAATCTGCTTGCCCCAGAACTATATCCGCCGGAGCAAAGCTACTAGTCGGCATTGAGTTCCACAGGAGCACCCGGTTATTACCCGAGTCGGTGATGGCTAACTTTTCCCCATCGCTCCACACATCTTCGGGCATGTCCAATGTGCGGGCACTGGGTTGCTGAATAACCGAGCCATCTTGCTCACGGTCGTTAGCGGTGCAGTTTTCCAGTGTGGATTGGCCCAGCAGCCAATCCGGTGCCGCATCTTCCATTGAGGGCAAGTCATCCCATACCGCCACTCGAGCCATATACGACGAGGCAGCGAATACGCGCCCTTTGGCAATCATCGCACTGGAATAGGTAGCGCTGACACCCGGGCAGAAGTCCATTGGTAACTGGGCACTCGGCAGCGCCCGGCCATCTTCGGGAATAGTGTCGTAAACGAAAACACTGTAGCCATAAGTGGCAAGCGAAGAAAAAGAATAATTTATTAAAAGTTTACCGCCATCAACACTAATATTTGTTGGCCCGCTACCAAAATCTCCCCAGCTGCTATCGTCGAGGCTATCTTCATTGAGTGCCGCATTAGCCGGCGCTCCATTGCTTGTGGGGACCGAATTAAAAATTAACACCCGATTATTTGTATAATCGGGTACGAACAACTTCCCCTCATCAGTAACGGCAGCGGAACCCAGGGGCCCCTCGCCAAGATTTTTTGCACTGATGGCCGTCAAAGTACTGGAAAAATCATCCTGGCCTATCACGACCTGCGCACTGTCAAAATTCTCAAAGTACAATGGCACAGTAAAATTGTGCTGTTCAGCGGGGAGATCCAGGCCAGCGGGGTCTTTGGCTTCAAGGTGCAGGCTGCGATCCTGCCCGGACAGCCAGCGGCTCTTGGGAGCTATCACCAAGGTGTCGTCATTAAAGCGCGACTGGGACCAGGTCAGAGTGTATTCATCATCCAGCAAGGAACCGCTAATTTGCAGGCTGTCGCGATCTATCGACTCGGAAAACTGTACCGTGATTGCGCCATCCTTCTCCAAACGCTCCTGTGCTGGGGATACACTGACTACGGAAGGGGCATTTTCATCCACGGTATAGTGAGCATCAACCTCTGCCATCTGGTTGCCGGCTGCATCCTGCGCGGCAATTGTCAGGGAGAGTTCTAGCCCCTTTGCCCACTCCGCTATCGGGGTTAAGATCAGGGTGTCCTGATCGACTTGAGAGAGCTCTCCCATTTCCTGCATGGCGCCACTTAGGGACACATCCTCCAATGCCACCGCTTCGCTAAAATCCAGCAGTAGGGTGCCGGTTGCTGCAATAGAGGCCCCGCTGGCGGGAGTCAGCGTCAGGCTCGGCGGAGTGGTATCCACAGGCGCAGGATCTTCACCACCACCGCTGCCACCGCTGCCACCGCTGCAGCCATAAAACGCGGAACTGATCGCCAGTACCAATGCGGCTTTGATAAGCTTGCTATCGGCTTTAAAAAACTTGCCTTCCACCACTGCCTCCTACAGCCATTTAAATAGCCAACAGGGTATTCAGTCTTACCTGTTTATTGCCACAGCATTCACTGCCAATCTGAAACCTTAAAATGACAAAACCTAACGGGCTGGTTGCTGCGTCACAAAAAGAGAATTTTCAGGGACATTGCGCTAATCGTACTGACATCGGTGTAGAAGCGCTCATCATTGCTCACATTGTAAATATTGATTTACTCGAATTCGCGCAGACCAGCCAGTTCTGCCAGGTCCTCATCAATTGCCCAGGAACCGTCATACCAGAGTTCGGCCTGAGTCACTGCGGCCATGTGCAACTTGCACTTCAACATTTCAATTTGCATAGTTGGATGCCCCTCAGAGTTCCAGGGAAACATTGTCGATCAGGCGTGCTGCACTGGTGTACATAGCTCCCAGGATCGTGATTTCTTTATCGTCATCTGCCGCTGGCTGTAAATCCTTGCTGTAACAGATGAAGAAGTAGTCAACTCGAAAGCCACTCTCTTCAATTCGCTTGCGCGTCCCTTTCTCAAGGTCGGCGAAATTGGAGGGAACGGGGCGGACATGCACTGCGGTTTTAAATCCACTGCACTGTGGCGGGGGCGGGGGCGGGGGAGAAAGCAAACATCCAACAAGAACTGATGAAAAACTTAGAGGTATTGCGCTGGGGCCAAACCGCAACAATAGAAGGGAGATCGCCCTAAGTTTGCCTGTACCGGGTTACCAGCCCGGTACATTTAACAGAGAAAACTAGCGAGATTGGAAAATAAGAAAGCGGTTATTACCTGAGTCGTTGATAATCAACTTATCTTCATAAGCGGTAATACCGTCGGGCCATTTCAGCGTAGCAGCACTTGGCAACTCCCCCTCGTCAGTAACCCCATTTTGGTTACTGTCGTTGAAGGCACTGCGATCAAAATCTCCCTGCCCCAAGACAACATCTGCCGGAGCGAAATTTTCCTGTGGCCACTGGTTCCAGATCAACACTCGGTTATTATCACTGTCCGCCACAAATAGCTGAATACCGCTCGACCAGATACCCCGTCCGCCTAAACCCATGGTTTGTCGACTCGGGGGCCGGCTTTCATTGCTGACAAAATCTGCTTGCCCCAGAACTATATCCGCAGGAGCAAAGCTACTAAAAGGGGCAACTCTACTATTAGGCATTGAGTTCCATAGAAACACCCGGTTGTTATCCGAGTCGATGATGGCTAACTTTTCCCCATCGGTCCACACATCTCTGGGGTCAGCCAATGTGCGAGCACTGGGCTGAATAACCGAGCCATCCTGCTCACGGTCGTTAGCAGTGCAATTTTCCAGTGTAGACTGACCCAGTAGCCAATGCGGCGTCGAATTTGCAATTCGGGGCAAGTTATTCCACACCGCCACTCGAGACATAGACGACGAGACCGCGAATAGGCGCCCCTTGGCAATCTTTACACTTTCATACATAGAAAGTGAAGTTGAGCAGAAGGTATATGGCAACTTGGAAATCGGCTGCGCGCGACCATCTTCGGGAATAGTGTCGTAAACAGAAACACTGTGGCCACTTGAGGACCTAGAATAATTTATTACCAGTTTTCCGCTATCAAAACTGATGCCTGTTGGCTTACTAGCAACATCATCCTCACCGCTTTCGTCGAGACTATCTGCATTGAGCGCCGCATTAGCTGGCGCTCCATTGCTTGTGGGGATCGAATTAAAAATTAACACCCGGTCATTATTATAATCGGGTACAAATAGTTTTCCCTCATCAGTAACAGCCGCGGAACCCAGGGGGCCCTCGCCAAGATTTTTTGCATTGATGGCCGTCAAAGTACTGGAAAAATCATCCTGGCCGATCACGACCTGCGCGCTGTCAAAATTCTCAAAGTACAATGGCACAGTAAAACTGTGCTGTTCAGCGGGAATATCCAGGCCAGCGGGGTCTTTGGCTTCAAGGTGCAGGCTGCGATCCTGCCCGGACAGCCAGCGGCTCTTGGGAGCTATCACCAAGGTGTCGTCATTAAAGCGCGACTGGGACCAGGTCAGAGTGTATTCATCATCCAGCAAGGAACCGCTAATTTGCAGGCTGTCGCGATCTATCGACTCGGAAAACTGTATCGTGATTGCGCCATCCTTCTCCAAACGCTCCTGTGCTGGAGATACACTGACTACGGAAGGGGCAATTTCATCCACGGTATAGTGAGCATCAACCTCTGCCATCTGGTTGCCGGCTGCATCCTGCGCGGCAATTGTCAGGGAGAGTTCTAGCCCCTTTGCCCACTCCGCTATCGGAGTTAAGATCAGGGTGTCCTGATCGACTTGAGAGAGCTCTCCCATTTCCTGCATGGCGCCACTTAAGGACACATCCTCCAATGCCACCGCTTCGCTAAAATCCAGCAGTAGGGTGCCGGTTGCTGCAATAGAGGCCCCGCTGGCGGGAGTCAGTGTCAGGCTCGGCGGAGTGGTATCCACAGGCGCAGGATCTCCACCACCACCGCTGCCACCGCTGCAGCCATAAAACGCGGAACTGATCGCCAGTACCAATGCGGCTTTGATAAGCTTGCTATCGCCTTTAAAAAACTTGCCTTCCACCACTGCCTCCTGCAGCCATTTAAATAGCCGGCAGAGTATTCAGTCTTGCCTGTTTATTGCCACAGCAGTCACTGCCAATCTGAACCCCAAAAGTGACAAAGCCCAGCGGTTGAGTGCTGCATCACACAATGATTATTGTCAGGGGGCACTGCGCTATTCGTACTGACATCTGGGAGCCACCGGCTTCGCCGGTATTAATCAACCTATAAGGCCTAACTGTGATCAATATCTTTTTTACCGATCTAATTTTATTGATCCTAACAACTCATTTCGCTCTGGATACACTTCTCAATTCTCTAAGTTTCCCAACAGTATTTTGACTAAAAACTTTTATTCCAGCCCTTTGAACAAGTGCAGATACAACACCAAAACCCATTATTTTTTTCCCTGAAAAACTGCCATCGTAAATATAGTTACTTCCGCAAGAGGGACTATTTTCCGTAAGCACTGCATACTGGATATTGTGTTTTCTGCATAATTTCAGAGCCAGTTTGGCCCCCAGCATAAATTGCTCAGTTAGATCTGTTCTATCACTACCTATAACCCCGGCTGTTCCATCTAACACCTCTGTTCCACTTGCGCCACAGATCTCAGCCGGCACCCTCGGAATAGGCAATCCCGCCGCCACTTCCGGACACAAGGAAACAATTTTCTGCGTATCCACAAGCCACTCAAAATCATCGCTATAGGTCTCAGCACTACTACCGTCATAGCGCACGGCGCAGTTCAAAAGGCAGGAACTAACAAGTATTTTGGCCATATACATCTGAAGCTATGGTGGACACAATAGGAAACCGTACACTACCGCAACTGAGCCTAGGCTACTGGACAACGCAGGTTACCTGACAAGTAAATTAAGACAGAAAACCTGAATAGAAGGACAACCAAATCCTAGCCTGGCGAACAGCTCGTAAATAAAATCCTTAGAGTAATAAACCATGCAGCGTTCGGTCGTATTATTGATAATTTACTTGTTGGCAATCCCAGTCGCTAACGCCAAACAACTGGCAATTACTTTCGATGATGCCCCCCGTAAAGCCGATGGTTATTTTGATGGACCAACCCGGGCCAAAACGTTAATTAAAAACTTAGAAGAATATAAAGTTGGCAAAGTAGCTTTCTTTTCCAATACTCAATCCTTCGATAAGGAAGGATTGGAGCGGATGCACCGCTACGATAAGGCTGGGCATATTATTGGCAATCACACCCATAGCCATCCCAATTTTCTGGAAACAGGGCTATCCACTTATCAAACGGATTTTTTGCAGGCCCACCAGCTGCTTCAACAATTTGACAATTTTAAACCCTATTTTCGCTTTCCCTATCTGCGCGAGGGCGAAACTGTCGAAAAGCGCGATGGTATCCGGAATCTACTACAGAAAAATAACTATCAAAACGCCTATATCACCTTAAATAACTACGACTGGTATATCGAAGAACTTTTCCAAACGGCAGTAAAAGATGGGAAAGCAGTTGATATGGAAAGACTCTCCAACTTTTATGTCGACGTTCTTATGGCGAGCATTAAGTACTACGACGATATGGCAATTAAATATCTCGGGCGCTCCCCAAAGCACGTCATACTGTTGCATGAAATGGATATTTCAGCCCTATTTATTGGTGATCTGGCTGAACGACTGAGGAAGGAAGGCTGGGAGATAATTCCTTTAGAGGAGGCCTATCGGGACCCCATCGCCAAATACCAACTCGCCCAACCGATTAAATATAACCCTGGCAGAATCGGCGAAATCGCTTTAGCTAAGGGACAAAAGAAAAATCTCTGGCACTACACCCTGGATGAGTCCTACCTGGAAAAGAGGTTTAATCAGGAAGTGTTATTAATGTCTGATCAATAAGCGGCGGGGATGCTACAGGGCACAACGCCCTGTAGCGAAAAGAATCAGGCTTCGGCTAGCTGAACCGGAATCGTATTAGTGCTGCGCTCTACTTTGTTGTTCTCATCCAGGTAGACCAACTTGGGCTTGTGGTTATCGGCTTCGCCCTCTGTCATCTGCGCATAGGAAGCGATAATAATGCGGTCACCCACCTGTACTCTACGTGCAGCGGCGCCGTTCATGGAGATAATACCGGAACCGCGCTCGGCGAGGATCACATAGGTGTGGAAGCGCTCACCATTGCTCACATTGTAAATATCGATCTTCTCGAATTCGCGTAGGCCAGCCAGTTCTACCAGGTCCTCATCAATTGCACAGGAACCGTCATACCAGAGTTCGGCCTGAGTCACAGCGGCCATGTGCAACTTGCACTTCAACATTTCAATTTGCATAGTTGGATGCCCCTCAGAGTTCCAGGGAAACATTGTCGATCAGGCGCGCTGCACTGGTGTACATAGCTCCCAGGATCGTGATTTCTTTATCGTCATCTGCCGCTGGCTGTAAATCCTTGCTGTAACAGATGGAGAAGTAGTCAACTCGAAAGCCACTCTCTTCAATTCGCTTGCGCGCCTCTGTCTCGAGGTCGGCGAAATCCCGGCGTCCAGCCACAATTTCATCCTTGGCCCAGTTAAGTAACTGGTTGAGCACAGCAACCTTCGGTCGCTCTTCCGCAGTGATATAACCATTCCGAGAGCTCATTGCCAAGCCATCTTCCTCACGGTGCACCGGCGCCGCCACAATTTCCACCGGCATACACAGGTCTTCCACCATACGGCGGATCACTGCTAACTGCTGGAAATCCTTAATCCCGAAAATAGCCTTATCCGGCTGCACAATGTTGAAAAGCTTCGAAACTACGGTGGTGACCCCTTCAAAGTGACCCGGTCGGCTAGCGCCGCACAGGACATCGGTCATCGCCGGACAAACCACGCGGGTCTGCTGGTCCATGCCGTTGGGGTAAATCTCACCCTCATCCGGATGGAACAGGAAGTCACAGTCCGCTTCCCGCAGGCGGGCCATATCCCGCTCCATAGTGCGCGGATACTTATCCCAATCCTCATTCAAACCGAATTGCAGTCGGTTGACGAAGATAGATACCACAACCAGGTCGCAGTGTTGCTGGGCAATTTTGACCAGCTCTATATGGGCATCGTGCAGATTGCCCATGGTTGGCACAAAGCCGACGGTCTTGCCGTCTTTGCGGGCCTGGGCCAGCGCCTCGCGCAGACTTGCTACGTGGTGGAAGACTTGCATCTTGCTACCGCTCACTATGAATCAGCGCGGCATCATACTCGCTGAGACCTGGTGTCTCAACATAGCAAAATTGCCGCTCTCAATAAGATTTCGCCGCAGAATCCAGCCTGTGGCCCCGCCAGACAATCTCTGCCCACACCTGAATTGCTAGTCACTATCGACGCCTTCGATTGCCGCCGAATTTTACCCCATTCAGTTCAGGAAGTGTTCAGACCCGCCAGGGCAAACTTCACGCCAAGATACACAAAAGACCTGACCTGAAAGAAAAGAGCCCCACGCTCGGGAGAGATGTTATGAAACACCTCACTACTGCCATCGCCACCCTAAGCCTGCTGCTGATCGCAGCACCCGCCCTGTCCGAGTCACATCGCGGGCACCAGCGCGCCATGGACGACCACCACAAATATGGAAGAGCCGAACGCGAGCAGCGCCACTTAAAGAAACAGCACGACAAGCATCACGACCGCCAGCAGGAAAAGAAACGCCGCAGACAAGAGCGCAAGAAAGAAGAGCGCAGACGTGAACGCAGAGAGGAGCGCCAGCACCGCCGCGAAGTTCGCCACGCCTATAAAGAGGGCTACAACAAAGGCTATAACAAAGGGCATAGAAAAGGCCACAAGCAGGGCCACCGCCACGAATATCGCGCGGCACACAGACCGGTTTACCGCCACGGTTATCGCGGCCACCGCCCCCACTACCGTCCCTCGCACTACGGTTATGGCTACCGCTGGCGCCACCTGCCGCGTAATTTCGTCAGTATCAGTATCGGAACAGCGGGCTTCTACTATAGCGATGGAATTTTTTATCGCCCGGCTTCTCACGGCTACGTAGTAGCCCAGGCCCCCCACGGTGCTATCGTGCACAGCCTGCCAGCATCAGCACTGACCGTGGTAGCCGGTGGACACAATTACTACGTGGCTTATGACACCTACTACCTGTGGGACCATAGCCACCGCGGCTACCGGGTTGTCCCCAAGCCGACCTATTACTGATTACTCAATCCCCCCTCCCTGCGGCCCTCGGGCCGCCTTTTTTTACTCAAATTTGCGCAGATCAATCACCTTCTTCAGCCCCCTGTCGCAGAGTGCAAAAGAGCTGGCCACCCACTCACTCCCCATTTACTTTTCAGTGCGCAAAAATTAGCGTTTTTTTATCTATAGTTATTGCTTTCCGGCCCTGCTGGGCCCAAGATTCGCGCCCGCCAAATATCAACAGAAAGGCGCCATGAAGAAGCAACAAGTAAAAGACTGGACTTGCGAAGATTCGGCCGAACTCTACGGCATCCGCAATTGGGGCGCCGGATATTTCGATTTGAACGAAAATGGTGAAATTTCACTGCAAGTCGACGGCCCCAACGGGGTAACACACAGTGTTTCGCTGATGGACATTGCCCGAGGCGCCACCGAGCGCGGCTTGGGTATGCCCCTGCTATTGCGTATTGAGAACTTACTCGAAGCGCAGATCGCCCGGATTAACGAATCCTTTGCTCGCGCTATCGACGATTGCGGCTACGGCAATGTTTTTCGCGGCGTGTTCCCCATTAAGGTGAACCAGCAGTGTCAGGTGATTGAAGAAATTGCCAATGCCGGCCGCCGCTTTAACCACGGCCTGGAGGCGGGCAGTAAAGCAGAACTTATCGCTGCCCTGTCCATTCTGGATAACACCGAATCCCTGATCGTTTGCAACGGCTATAAGGACGAGGAATTTATTAACCTCGGACTGCAGGCCCAACGCCTGGGCGTACAGGTTTTCTTCGTCGTGGAAACGCCCTCGGAAGTGGAGACCATTATCCGCTGCGCCGAGCGCGAGCAGGTACGCCCCAATATCGGCGCACGGGTAAAACTCGCCTCCAAGGTGGGCGGCTACTGGAATGCGACCAGTGGCGACCGCAGTATTTTCGGTCTGGGCAGTAACGACCTGATCGCCATGGTCGATCAACTGCGCAACCACGATATGCTCGACTGTCTCAAGTTGCTGCACTATCACCTGGGCTCACAGGTACCGAATATCCGCGACATCCGCACCGGAGTTCTGGAAGCCTGCCGCTACTACGCCGATCTGGTGGAAGAAGGCGCACCCATGGGCTACCTGGATCTGGGCGGTGGCCTGGCGGTGGATTACGATGGCAGCAAGACCAATTACACCCACTCAAAGAATTACTCCCTGGACGAGTACTGTGTCGATGTAGTGGAAGCCATTATGGGCACCCTCGATAGCGAGGGAGTCGAACATCCGGTGATTATCACCGAATCCGGCCGCGCCACTGTAGCCTACTCCTCTGTACTGCTATTCGATATTCTCGACACTACCCGTTTCGAGCCGGTGGAGCTGGAGCACACCAAGATCAGCGAAGGCGACCACCAGATGCTGCTCAACCTGCAGGACGCAGTGCGCAGTATCACCCCCAAAAACCTGCAAGAGAGTTACAACGACGCGCTTTACTACCGCGATGAAGTGCGCTCTCTGTATCTGCACGGCCAGGTGAGCCTGCGCGAACGCGCCAATGCGGAAAACCTGTTCCTGCAGGGCGCCCAGGATATTCGCAAATTACTGGATGAGGCCGAAGAGATTCCCGCAGATCTGCAAGCTCTGCCGGAGGTACTGTCGGATATCTACTACGCCAATGTGAGCGTATTCCAATCGGTGCCGGATATCTGGGCTATCGACCAGGTATTTCCATTGTTGCCGATCCACCGCCTGGACGAAGCGCCGACGCGCTCCGCCATCATCGCCGACATCACCTGTGACTGTGACGGTAAGATCGACCGCTTTATCGGACGGGAAAAAGAGCAGAAAACCCTGCCCTTGCACGAACTAAAAGATGGCGAGGACTATATCCTCGGCACCTTCCTGATCGGCGCCTACCAGGAAACCCTGGGCGACCTGCACAACCTGTTTGGGGACACCAATGTCGTGAGCGTACGCATTCAGGAAGACGGCAGCATCGACTTCAGCCACGAGATTCACGGCGACAGTATTTCCGATGTACTGAGTTACGTAGAATATCAACCCAAGGCGCTGTTCGAGCGCTTCCGCCGCCTGGCGGAACGCGCCGTTAAACAGGGGCTGATTACCGCTGCCCAGCGCAAGCAGATTCTGCAGACTTATACCGCCAGCATGAGCGGTTACACCTATTTCGAAAAGTAAGTTTGAATAATAAGGCGCCAGCGCCTTTGAAAAGATAGCGGCAATAAAAGCCGCAGATTAAGGAGATCTTTATGGCCAACGTACTGATCATCGGCGCCGGCGGTGTCGGCCAGGTGGTTGCGCACAAGTGCGCACAGGTTGCTGAGGTATTTGAGAATATCACCCTGGCAAGCCGCACCAAAAGCAAGTGCGACAAGATTGCCGCTATGCTGCCGCGCAAAATCGACACCGCTGAAGTAGATGCGGACAATGTGCCTGAACTGGTAAAGCTGATCGAAAAAGTGAAGCCGGACCTGGTCATCAACGTGGCCCTGCCCTACCAGGATCTGCACATTATGGATGCCTGCCTGGAAACCGGCGTGCACTACCTGGATACCGCCAATTACGAGCCGCCGGAAGAGGCCAAGTTCGAGTACAAGTGGCAGTGGGCCTACCAGGAGAAATTTGAGAAAGCCGGCCTGATGGCACTGCTGGGCAGCGGCTTCGATCCCGGCGTCACCAGCGTATTTACCGCCTACGCCAAGAAGCACCACTTCGATCGTATCCACACCCTGGATATTCTCGACTGTAATGCCGGCGACCACGGCCTGCCGTTCGCCACCAACTTCAACCCGGAAATTAATATCCGCGAGATCACCGCCAACGGTCGCTACTGGGAAAATGGCCAGTGGGTTACCACCAAGCCGATGGAAGAGAAACGCGTATTCAACTTCCCCGAAGGCATTGGTGACAAGGATATCTACCTGCTCTACCACGAAGAGCTGGAATCCCTGTCCAAGCACTTCCCGGAAATTGAGCGCGCGCGTTTCTGGATGACCTTTGGCGAGAGCTACCTGAAGCACCTGGAAGTCCTGCAAAACGTCGGAATGACTGGCATTGAGCCGGTGGAGTTCCAGGGCCAGCAAATTGTACCTATCCAGTTCCTTAAAGAGTTGCTGCCAGATCCCGCCAGCCTCGGCCCGCTGACCAAGGGCAAGACCTGCATCGGCAACATTATCCGTGGCACTAAAGACGGCGAAGAGAAGATCTACTACGTCTACAACACCTGCGACCACCAGGACTGCTACCAGGAAGTTCAATCCCAGGCGATCTCCTACACCACCGGCGTACCGGCCATGATCGGTGCCAAGATGATGCTGGAAGGCAAGTGGATGAAGCCCGGCGTGTGGAATATGGAGCAGATGGATCCGGATCCCTTTATGGATGACCTGAACAAGTACGGCCTGCCCTGGCAGGAAACCTGGTTGGATAAGCCCTTCCAGTAAATCGCTTCTTTCCCGACCTAGCGGGGCGGACTCCAGTGCCCGCCCCGCCGCACCAGGATATAACGCACCATGGACCTCACTCCCCCCGTTGACTATTTCGGCAGCTTCGATCCCTACCGCGTTCCCTCTCCCTGTTTTGTGATCGATGAAATTGCCCTGCGCAATAATTTGGCATTGCTCGCCGATGTACAGGAACGCAGCGGGGCCAAGGTACTGGCAGCGCTCAAGGCCTTTTCCATGTTCAGCACCGGGCCCATCGTGGCTGAATATCTATCCGGGACCTGTGCCAGTGGCCTGCACGAAGCCAAACTGGGGTTCGAAGAGTACGGCGGTCGCGACAAAGGCAAGGAAGTTCATGTCTTCAGTGCCGCTTACAAGGATGAGGAACTGCGGGAAATACTGCAATTTGCCCACCATGTAATTTTCAATTCCTTCTCCCAGTGGAAGCGTTTTCGGGAGTTGTGCCTGGATATGCAACAGCAGCGGCCAGAGCTGCGTTTTGGCCTGCGTATCAACCCCGAACACTCCGAGGGCCACACCGATCTCTACGACCCCTGCGCCCCTTGTTCGCGCCTGGGCATCGTGCGCTCGCTGTTTGAAGGAGAGTCCCTCGAAGGCATCAGTGGCCTGCACTTCCACACGTTATGTGAACAGGATTTCAAACCTCTGCAGCGCACAATCGCTGCCGTGGAGGAGAAGTTTGGCGATCTGATACCACAAATGGAGTGGATTAATTTTGGCGGCGGCCACCATATTACTCGCCGGGATTACCAGGTGGATGAGCTGGTCGAAGCGGTGCGCAGCTTTTCCGACAAGCACAATGTACAGGTCTACCTGGAACCCGGTGAGGCCATCTCCCTGTTCGCAGGAGTCCTTGTGGCTGAGGTAGTGGATATCGCCTGGAATGGTGAAAACCAAGCCATCCTGGACGCCTCTGCCACCTGCCATATGCCCGATGTGCTGGAAATGCCCTACCGACCGGAAATTACCGGTGCCGCTCGCCCCGGTGACTTACCCCACACCTATCGCCTGGGCGGACAGAGTTGCCTGGCCGGCGACAGCATCGGCGAATACAGCTTCAGTCAACCACTGCGGATTGGCGAGCGACTGGTATTCGAGGAAATGGCCTACTACACCATGGTGAAAACCAATACTTTTAACGGTATCCCCCTACCGGCTATCGCCCTGTGGAATTCGGATACCGACGACCTGAAGATGATCAAAACTTTCGGCTACGAAGATTTTAAGGAACGCCTCTCCTAAACAGTGCCGATAGAGATAGATGCGGCAGGCAATGAGTTATTGCCTCCGCCAGAGGACCAGTAGATGTTGTCAGAAAACGAATACCCCATTTTTCTCGGCTCCGAAATCGAGCAGCCGAAGCCGGAAGACGCCCTCTTTCACATTATCCCCATCCCCTATGAGGAAACCGTCTCCTACGGTGGCGGCACCGGCAAGGGCCCGGCCTCCATCCTGGAAGCATCCTGGCAACTGGAAACTTTTGACAACTTCTCCAACCCCTGTGACCTGGGCATCTACACCCGCTCGCCGGTCTCGGTTTCCGGCCCTGCAGAACAGGTGATGGAGAATATCGCCGCCGCCACCAAAGAAGTGTTGGCGCTTGGCAAAATGCCGGTGGGTATCGGCGGTGAGCATTCGGTGACCTGGGGTATTATCAAAGGGCTACTGGACGCCGGTGAAACCGATTTTGGCGTGGTGCAGATCGATGCCCACGCCGACCTTCGCGATCGCTATGAGGGCCACAAACACAGCCACGCCAGCGTGATGCGTCTAGTGGTAGAAGCCGGTGTCCCCCTGTTCCAGCTGGGTATCCGCGCCTATTGCGAAGAGGAAGTGCAGGCCCGCAAGAACCACAACGTGGGCTATCTGGATGCCCACCAACTGGTGCCCAACAACGTGCAGGAATTCCAGTTACCGGAGAATTTCCCCAAGAAAGTCTTCTTTACACTGGATGTGGACGGTATGGACCCATCGGTCTTCCCTTCCACCGGCACCCCGGTACCCGGTGGTCTCGGCTGGTACCAGACCCTCAACTTATTCGAATCCGTTGCGCGACAAAGAGAGATTATCGGCTTCGATCTGCTGGAATTTTCACCGATCGAGGGCTTTCACGCCTATGATTTTGCCGCCGCACAGCTGATGTATAAGCTGATGGGAATCATCCAGCGCAACCGCTGACCACTGATCCAGCCTCCGGCACTTTGACAATTCTTAACCAATTAACCTGTCTTTAATGTCAGGATAAGGGTTAGTATGTCAAATGTGAGTAATCACTTCGCTGGAGAGACTGTGAATAAACTGAATGTCGTAATTGGCGCCAGTGCGTTCCTGGCGCTGGCCGCTTTTGCCTTTAGCCCACCGGCCGATGCGCGCGGTTATGAGCGCGGGGGAGATCATCGCCACCACCACCGTGGCGGTGTTTATCGCGGACCACGTGTTTCGATCGGATTTGTTGCGCCCGTACTACCCGTTGGCCATGTGCGTGTCGCAGTTGGCGGACGCCCTTTTTACTACCATGGCGGGCACTTCTACCGCCACGGTCCCCGTGGTTACGTCGTTGTCGCTGCCCCTCTGGGCGCCTCGGTAGTCACCCTGCCAACTAGTGCTGTCAGAGTCCATGTAGGCGGAATTACTTATTACCAGTACGCCGATGCCTACTATCAGTGGCACCCGGCTACCCGAACTTATGTCGTAGTAGCACCACCTGCAGTAACTGTAGCTCCAGCACCCGTAGCCGTTGTTCCTGCGCCTGCGCCGGCTGTCGCCGTTCCTGTTGCAACGGCAGCAGCTCCCGCTACTGTGCCTGCAACCCCGAACCCGGGCCCTGAGGGTTTCCAGCCAGGACAAGTGGTAGAGACCCTACCCAATGGCTACGCCGCTGAAATTATCAATGGCATCCAGTACTACCGCTATGGCGGCAATTACTTTATGCCGACCCAGCGCGATGGCCAGGAGGTCTACGTAGTCGTCAAGCTGTAAGCGCGGCTTCGCTTTCCAACCCGTGAAAGCGGGCAAACTGCCCCAGAGCCCGGTGGTAACTCGCCTCCAGCGAGACGCCGGGTTTCTTATTCCAGTGCAAGGCCTCTACCCGCAATACACCCGCATCCCGGTCTGCCTTCAAGTCCACCTGCCCCACGAATTGATCGCCGTATAAAATCGGCAGGCAAAAATAGCCATAGCGGCGCTTGGCCGCCGGTACATAGCACTCCAATTGATATTCAAAATCAAACAGCCGGCGCAGGCGTTTGCGCTGCAATATCACTGGGTCAAACGGGGATAACAGACGCACTTTGCGCGATGGTCGTACTGGCTCCCAATCCAGATGCTCGGTGAGCATCAGCTCTTTCCCCCACTGAGTGAGTTCACCGGTTGCCAACATGCGCTTAATTGCCAGCTGGATAAGGGGTTTGTCGTCCCTGCGCAGGTAAGCAATTTCCTCCGCTCGGCCAATCCCCTGGCACCCCAGAAAAGTGCGCACCAGATAGCTGCCGTACTCAATTTCCGAGGCGGCATTGGTCGAGATTTTTGCTGGCAGTATCCGCTCCGGGAGATCGAAGACTTTTTGAAAGCCCTCCCGGTGGCTGACCATCAGCTCACCTTCATGAAACAATTGCTCCAGGGCTTTCTTTTCATCAGACCACTCCCACCATCCACTCTTGGTGCGCACAAAATCGCTGGCCCGCAGGGCGCCCTCCTCTCGCACACGATCGAGAACATAGCGACACAGCTTGGCATTCTTTTCAAACCAGTGGCGCTGACCGGCGCGGATACGATCCATACGCACCCGCGCATAGGGGTAGTGGGCCATTGGCAGGTAGGCAGCGGCGTGGGACCAGTACTCGAAAATTTCGCGGTGCTCTTCAGCTTCAGCCAGGTGTGACTCGCGGTAACGGGGCAGGCGATTGTAGAGCTGGTGGTGGTGGGCCCGGGTAATTCGCTGGATAGCATCCAACTGTAGGGCGCCAAGATGTTGCAACAACCCCGACAATCCTTCAGTCCAAGAGCTGTGGATAAATTGGCGTTGCAGCACCAGTGCGCGGATCTTTTGCTCGGATAACAAGAGGTGGCTCCCCTAGGCTCGGATATTCGACAGCCGCGAACCTAGCAGAAAGGCTTATTCGCCCTGGTAGTATTCCGGCGCCAGATTATCGAAGCGAGTGTATTTGCCTACAAACGCTGCGCGGCAGGTGCCGATCTCACCGTTACGCTGCTTGCCGATAATCAACTCGGCCATCCCTTTATCCGGGCTGTCCTCGTTGTAGTATTCATCGCGGTAGATAAACAGGATCACGTCAGCGTCCTGCTCGATCGCCCCGGATTCCCGCAGGTCCGAGTTCATCGGCCGTTTGTTGGGGCGCTGCTCTACTCCCCGGTTAAGCTGCGACAGGGCAATCACCGGGCATTCATATTCTTTCGCCAGCGCCTTGAGAGAGCGGGAGATCTCGGAGATCTCCTGGGTGCGGCCCTCAGTAGACCCCTTCACCTGCATCAGCTGCAAGTAGTCCACCATAATCATGGCGGGCATACTCTTGGCCTCGGCGTCTTCGCGGCTTAACTTGGGGTTCTCGCGCATCAATTTGTTGATGTGATCGCGCACCGTGCGCTTGGTACGGGAGCGCACCTCACTGGGACTCAGTGCCGGCGTATCATCGATATACAGGGCCTTGCCCTTCATCTTCTGCACAGCGCTGGACAGCTTGGGCCAATCCTCTTCCTGCAGCTTGCCGTTCCTGATGCGCCCCTGGTCGATACGACCAATAGAGGACAACATCCGCATCACCAGGCTGTCCGAGGGCATCTCCATACTGAAGACCAGTGTCGGGCTCTCCTGGCAGAGCATGGCGCTCTCGATAAAATTCAATGCCAGTGCGGTCTTACCCATGGAGGGACGCGCGGCGAGAATAACCAGTTCGCCCGGCTGCCAGCCGGAGGTGCGCTGGTCCAGCTCGGTCAGACCGGTGCTGATACCGGTGATATCACCCTCGGTCTTGAACAGCTCATCGATGCGCTCGACGGTCTTTTTCAGCAGGGTATCCACGCCGACAAAGCCGCCCTCTTTGGCGCGCCCCTCGGCGATTTCCGCCACGCGGCGCTCAGCCATCTGCAGCAGGTCGGCGGAGGCAAGGCCACCGGGATTAAAACTGGTGCGGCTGATCTCACCGGCGGCGGCGATCAACTGGCGCAGCATGGAGCGCTCACGCACGATCTTAGCGTAGGCGACGATATTCGCTGCGGAGGGAGTGTTTTCGGCCAATTCCGCCAGGTAGGCGGGGCCACCCACTTCACCGAGCAGGTCGCGGCTGGCGAGGCCTTCGGCGAGGGTAACGATATCCAGGGGCTGTTCGCCATTACTCAGCTCGCCCATAACCGCAAAGATCTTGCGGTGGCTGGCGCTGAAGAAATCCTCTTCACTCAGCTGTTCGGCAACGGCATCAATACGGCCCGGGTCCAGCATCAGGCCGCCGAGCACAGACTGCTCCGCCTCTACCGAATGCGGCAGGGGTGAACTCTCTTCGCTGTGGATCTCTTCTTCTGGGGCGGCGTATTCGTCGATCATGGGACTTTACTGGATAGTAAAAACAAAACAGGCGCTGGACCCGATAGGGTGCAGCGCCCGATTGTAGCGCGGCTGGCGCCCGAAGCACCAACCGTTCGTCAGCAAAACCTTACTCGGCTTCGATAACGACTTTAACTGCAGCAATTACGTCGGAGTGCAGCTGTACGTCTACGTCGTACTCGCCCACTTCGCGCAGCGCGCCTTCCGGCAACTTAACTTCAGCTTTAGCTACTTCAACGCCACCAGCGGAGATCGCTTCAGCGATGTCGCGAGTGCCGATAGAACCGAACAGCTTGCCTTCGTCGCCAGCGTTAGCAGCGATGGTAACAACCAGGTCGGCCAGCTTGGTAGCGCGGCTCTCAGCTTCAGCCAGCTTAGCGGCAGCAGCGGCTTCCAGTTCAGCGCGCTTAGCTTCGAACTCAGCAATGTTAGCGGCGGTAGCAGCAATTGCCTTACCAGTCGGCAGCAGGAAATTGCGGCCAAAACCGGCTTTAACATCAACGCGGTCACCCACGTTGCCCAGTTTGCCTACTTTATCGAGCAGAATAACTTCCATCTCGGTTTCCTCAATTTCTGTATTGTGCGGGCGCGCTTATTTGGAAGAGCGTCCGCGAATATCTATCCAGCTATCTACCAGGGCCAGGCCGCAGAGGAAGCCTGCCAGGGGCAGCCCTCCAATCACCAGCATGATGTACATCGCCACCAGGGGACCTACCCCCCAACCGCGACTGGCAACCAGCCAGTGGACCAGGGCAATACCAGCTACCACCATCGGGAACGCAATCACCGCTCCCCAAAATGCGTAGCCTGGGGTTACCAAGCTGACTACCCACAACAACATACTTGTCGCTGACAGCCACAGGGGCAGGCGCAGCTGGTGGAACTCCTGGCGGAAACCGCCGGGGTTGTACAGCAGGGCCTGCCAGTAACGCCCCAGTACCAGAGCCAATGTGGCGCTCATCGCCGATATCAAGCCCAGGTAACCGGTAATTTGCAATTCACCCGAAAATATCTGCTTCAGTTCATCCATTGGAACAGTATTGGGCTGTTCCGCTGCATTCTCGACTGCCTGCAAGAACCCTTGCATCAGTCCTCCACTGAAGAGAGAGGTCAGCAATATGCCTGCTGCTGATGCCGCCGTTACAGCCACCAGGCCAGCGGCCCAGGAGCGACTGCTGCGCAATGCCATGGCGCCGCAAAATACTGCAACAAAATGGCCTGCGGATATACCAGTCACCAGTGGTGGTACATGACCACTCATACCCATAACGACAATCGGCAACAGAGCCCAGGCCAAAACCATCAGGCCGTCACTGCTGCCTCGGCGCAAACTCACCAGAGCGAGAATTGCCGGGCTTATCAGCGGAATCCCCAACATGGTGAGGATTACCGCCCTGACGCGTCCGCGCATAATAAATTCAGCTACGGCGCGCATATCTAGATAGCTTCTCTATTAATGAGTCTAAGCAAACTGCGGCTTAGGCTTCGTGGCTGTCCGTGTACGGCAGCAGGGCCAGGTAGCGAGCGCGCTTGACCGCAGAGGCCAGCTGACGCTGATACTTGGCTTTGGTACCTGTAATACGGCTAGGAACAATTTTGCCAGTCTCGGAGATGTAGGCTTTCAGGGTATCGAGATCTTTGTAGTCGATACGCTTAACACCTTCAGCGGTGAAACGGCAGAACTTGCGACGACGGAAAAAACGTGCCATCTGATAATCCCCTTACTCTTCGCTTTCAGCGTTATCGGAAGAAGCTTCTGCAGCGTCGGAAGAAGCTTTCTCTTCTCCGGCGCGCTCGCGACGCTCGGTGCGCTCTGCACGGGCAGCTTTGCGCTCACGGCTTTCTTTTTCCGCTTTCATGATCGGGCTCTCTTCAGTGATCGCCTCGTCTTCACGAATTACCAGATTACGGATAACCGCATCGTTGTAACGGAAGTTGGTAGTCAGTTCCTCAAGGGCTTCTTCAGAACATTCTACGTTCATCAGAATGTAGTGAGCCTTGTGGATCTTGTTGATCGGGTAAGCCAGACGGCGACGGCCCCAGTCTTCCAGACGGTGAACCTGTCCACCGCTCTCCTTGATGGACGCAGTGTAGCGCTCCACCATGCCAGGTACCTGCTCGCTCTGGTCCGGGTGAACCAGGAATACAATTTCGTAATGACGCATTTTAGCTCCTTACGGGTTAATCAGCCTCTCGGACAGTCCGATGAGGCAAGGAGTACAACGGGCACGGATAAACCGGGCCCATTGCGGGCGGCGTATTCTAGGCAGTTGTGGGGTTGGTTGCAAGTTGATCAATTACTTCAGCCCAATGCCTTCGCTAACCCGGTTGCAAGTTAACCAGTTGCATCAGGCCCTGTGCCTTCGCCCACCCGGTTGTAAGCTGATCAAAATGACTACCCTGCCACTCGCCTTGTTTCTGGGATTTGGCGGATTGGGACACAGCACTGCTCGGTCTGGTCATGGGTTTGGCAAGCTGGCTTCGCCTATGATGCCGGACTGTTAAAGGGAGAAGTACCATGCCCCAACAAACCCACCAATTAGAATTTGGCGCCTTCCAGGTACCAGTAACCACAGTACACAACGGCGAAGGCCCCCTGGTATTGGTGCTTCCCGCGATGGGCGTACCGGCCAACCGCTACCGCCTGCTCTTGGAAGAACTGCAAAAGCTCGGTTACAACACCGCCATCAGCGAATTGCCCGGCACCGGGGAGAGCCTGCCGCGCCCCCACCGAAATGCCGACTACGGCTACAACGATCTGGTGTTTTCGTTTATCCCGCAGTTAATCCAACTGCTGGAACAGCAATTCCCCCAGGGGCCAGCGCTGATTCTCGGCCACAGTATCGGCGGCCAAACCAGCACCCTGGCAGCCCGCGCCGGCCTCACTGGTAACGCCAAGGTTGTCAGCATCGCCTCCGGCCATGTGGACCACCGTAGCTGGAGTGGTCTGCACAAGTACGCCATCCTGCTCTTCGCCTCAATTGCCAGTGTGACCTCAAGCCTGCTGGGTTATTTCCCCGGTGCGCGCATGGGATTCGGCTGGCGCGAAGCGCGCAGGCTGATGAAAGACTGGGCCCGATCCATATTTAGCGGTCGCTTTGCACCGGAGGATCGCTTTGGGCAAATGGAAAAGACAAGCCAGCCCACCCTGCATATTGCGCTGGACGGCGACCCCTTCGCCCCTATTCAGGCTGCCCGTAAATTAGCGGCGATCGTCGGCGGCGAAACCCGGGAGATGAAACCCACTTATCCCAAGGGCAACCCTCACCTCAGCTGGATCAAGAATCCCGCCCCCGTAGTTGAGGCAGTACAGCAGTGGCTACATAAAGATCCCGCTCTCAACTGATTTTCCTTTTTTCTGTCTTTCCTGCATGGCCAAGAAAGCAATTCACAGCTTTCTTAGCCATGTATTAATAAAAACTGCCCGCTCCACCTCCCTCCCACATCGCAGCCAACAATCTTATTTGTCTTTCCGGTTTTCACGGTTCAGTTCCGTTTGTGGCCAGTGAATCAATCTCTTGAGCGGTAAATTCACCACTCAAACGACATCGCTCAAGTAGGTTATCCCCATGAACAACAGCCCATTCAATACCTTCACCAAGTTGCACCAAACTGACGCCCCATTGATCCTGCCAAATGCCTGGGATGCTGCCAGCGCTTTAATCTGCCAAAACACAGGCGCCCAAGCGGTAGGTACCAGCAGTGCCGCCGTCGCCTGGTCGCTGGGTTATGCCGATGGCGGTGCCCTGCCAGTTGAGGAACACCTAAACGCTATCGCGCGGATTGCCCGGGTGACCTCATTACCTCTGAGTGTGGATATTGAAGATGGATATTCCCAAAACCCCAAACAGGTAGCTGAGCTGGCCTGTAAAATGGTCGCGCTGGGAGTTGCAGGCATCAATATTGAAGATGGTAACGACACCCCCGAATGTCTCGGCGAAAAGATCAGCGCTATTCGCCAAGCACTAAACGGCCACCCGCTTTTTATTAATGCCCGTACCGATGTTTATCTCAACGCACTCTCCAGCGGTGATAAAGCGGTAAATATGTGTATAGAGAGGCTAGAGCTTTATAAGAGTGCCGGTGCTGACTGCGGCTTTGTGCCGGGGCTCTCTTCAGTTGAGGAGGCAAGGAGTTTGGCAGCGGGTATCGACCTGCCAATCAATATTATGCTGCTTCCGGGAATTGCTCCTATATCAGAGTTTTTTGCCGCAGGCATAAAGCGCTTTAGTACCGGGCCAGCTTTATTCCAATCCGTCTATGGCCATTTAAGCGAATCATTAAAACAGCTGGCAGCGGTTAAAAGTGACACTAATTTGTTTAGTAAGGCGTTGGACTACGGCACTATGAACTCTGCATTTACTTAAAGGATGTGGAAAGAAGTTTTATGTCCGGGTATTTCTATACCCGGCTTGTAAGGACTTGAAGTAACCCCGTGGATCAAAGTTTCGAAAGAACTAAATAAATCTCCGCTCACCAACCTAATATGGGAACACCGCAAGTTTAAATATTGAGCAATTCTCTAAATCTTAAATTGGGAAAAATTAGCTGTAGATATTTATACGACCCAACTGATGAGTTTAAAGAAACCATTACTCTATTAGGTAAGAGCCAGTTACCATTATTTATTTCGATTGCCAACCTGCCCACTTAGCAACATCTACCTGAACAACAAATGGTACTACTATCAGCCACCCACAAATACTTTTCATTCTCAGAAATATATTATTTTCCTAGTATCATTCTATGCCTCTGATATAAGTGCCATGACACTTTAACTTTTAGAGCAGTGTCAAATTGCTGCTTTTTATCTCAGCAAATATTAATAAGAAAGCCCTAAGGGGCTCCGAATAACTAAGCGATTCGAGAATCCAATTAACAATAAAAGTCATGGTAGATACTTTCATCACCATCCAGAGGTTATTTGGAAAGCTTTATAGAGGCCAGATTTGTTATAACCACTAGATTGCACGGCCAGTGAAGATCATCCCTGGCACGCGCAGAATAGACCAACTATTAGCCGTTGCGCTGACGCACGGCCTCAAACAAGCAAACACCTGTGGCAACAGAAACATTTAAGCTACTCACCTCTCCCGCCATAGGAATTTTGATCAAATGATCGCAATGTTCCCTAGTCAGGCGCCGCAAGCCGCTGCCCTCGGCCCCCATAACCAGCGCCAGAGGGCCGGTTAATTGGCTTTGGTATACATCCTGTTTCGCCTCACCGGCTGCACCATAAATCCACACTCCCACCTGTTGCAGCTGCTGCAATGCGCGAGCCAGGTTAGTTACGGTAACAAAGGGCAATACTTCGGCAGCGCCGCAGGCCACTTTGCGGGCTGTTGGCGTCAGCCCGGCAGATTTATCTTTCGGCGCAATCACCGCATGTACTCCGGCAGCCTCTGCCGAGCGCAGGCAGGCACCCAGGTTGTGGGGATCAGTCACTCCATCCAGCACTAATAAGAAAGGCGCTTCCCCGCGCTGATCCAGTTTTTTCAGCAGGTCGAACAGGAATTTTTCATCGTGAACTTTTGTTTTGCCAGAACAGATGGCAACAACACCCTGGTGATTAGCGCCATCCTCGACTTTTTCATCCAGCGCTCGCCGGTCAATAAAGCGCACGGCAATATCATTTTTTTCTGCCTGCTGAATTATTTTTTGCAGGCGCTGATCCTTGCGGCCACGCAGTAACAGAAGCTCCGATACATTCTGCGGAGAACCTTTTAGGAGGGCCTGCACCGCGTGCAGGCCATAGATAACTTCCTGACTCAATTTATTCCTCGATCACTTTTTCTTTTTACTGCTAGAAGAAATCTTTTTCTTCTTTTTTAGTTTACCCGAACGGGTTTTGGCGTTTTCAGCCTTTTGCGCGGCTTTACGGGCAGCCACTGCAGGCCGCTTTCCGCCCTTGCGTGTCGGGGTACGCTTTTTAATCTTGCGTTTGGGCTGGGCATCTTCACCTTGCCCGCCTTCACTTCGCCTATTGAGCGGCTCTTTTTCCGGTTTTGCTACAGGGGCTTCAACACTGGCCTCTACTGGCACAGCCTCATCTGAACCCACCTTGCGCTTGCGGAAAGGCGAGGACTTGGCTGTGGTCTCGGTATGCTTGGCCCAGGGGTTAGCACTGGTATTGCTGGGTTTTTCTTTTTTATCGCGACCCCGGCGCTCGCGCTCCAACTGATGTTCTACTGCCATTTCCATAGCGCGGGCACTCACCCGCGTACTCTCTTTCTTTTTCTTCGACTCACGCTTTGCGCGTGGGACCAGTTCATTCAAGGTGAAATCCACCTTGCGCTCTTCGAGATCCACCCGTGCAACCTGCACGGTGACAGAGTCACCCAAATGATAACGCTTGCCACTGCGCTCCCCGATAAGACGCTGGTGCGCCTGCTCAAAGCGATAATAGTCTTTGGGCAGGGCAGTGACATGTATCAGGCCCTCCACGTAGAGTTCATCCAACTCCACAAATAATCCAAAGCCGGTTACCGCACTTATAACACCGGAATAGGTCTCGCCCACATGGTCCTGCAAGTATTCACATTTAAGCCAGCTGAGCACATCCCGGGTCGCATCGTCGGCGCGCCGCTCGGTCAGGGAACATTGCTCCCCCAGCTGTAACATGGCCGGCATGTCGTAGGGCAAAATCTGCTCACGAGCAATCGGTTTGGCACCGGGCACAGAGTGAACTTTTTTTGCCACCGCAGCTTGGTTGGCGCTGCCGTTGCGTATCAACCAGCGCAGCGCTCGATGCAGGAGCAAATCCGGATAGCGGCGAATCGGGGAGGTGAAATGGGCATAGGCCGGGTAATCCAAACCGAAGTGTCCGCGATTCTCCGGCTGGTAAACCGCTTGGTTCATAGAGCGCAGCAGCATCACCTGAATAATATGCGCATCTGCACGGCCCTCGATCTGCTCCATCAGGTCCTGGAAATCTTTGGGCTGTGGCTCACCACCACCGGGAAGGCGCAGCCCCAATTCACCCAGGTATTCGCGCAAATTACTGAGCTTTTCCTCTTTGGGTGCATCGTGCACCCGGTAGAGTGCGGGCAGTTCCGATAACTCCATCAGACTCGCCGCGCAGACATTGGCCGCGAGCATACACTCTTCGATCAGCTTGTGAGCATCGTTGCGCACCACCGGGATAATTCGCTCAATTTTTCGCTGGGCGTCAAATATTATCCGGGTCTCGGTCGTCTCAAAATCAATAGCACCCCGGCGCTCCCGCGCTTGGCGCAACGCCAGGTAGAGGTCGTGGAGATTGTCCAGGTGTGGGGTAAGGGTCGCAAATTGCTTGCGGGCACCACTGTCGCGTTTATCCCGCTCATCGAGTATTTGCCCTACCTGGGTATAAGTCAGGCGCGCGTGGCTGCGCATAACCGCCTCAAAGAAACGATAATCCTGAATTTCACCGCTTCGGTTGATGTGCATTTCGCACACCATACACAACCGATCGACATCGGGGTTCAGGGAGCAAAGGCCGTTGGACAATTTCTCCGGCAGCATGGGTACAACAAAATCCGGAAAATAAACCGAGTTTCCGCGGCCGTGCGCTTCCTCATCCAACGCGCTACCCGGGCGCACATAGTGGGAAACATCGGCAATGGCTACCAGTAATTTCCAGTTGCCATCGGGTAAAAGTTCGCAATAGACCGCATCATCAAAATCCCGCGCGTCTTCACCATCAATAGTAACCAGCGGCAGCTGGCGTAGATCCACCCGGGATTTTTTGTGATCCTCAAGCACTTCATCGGCGATTTCATTGACCTCCGCCGTCAGTGCACTGGGCCAGGTGTGGGGAATTCCGTAATTGCGAATCGCAACGTCAATCTCCATACCCGGGGCAAGGTGGTCACCGAGAACTTCGCTAACCTCACCTTGCGGCACTTTATCCCGGCCCGGTTGGGTAACAATTTTTACTACGACATACTGGCCGTGATCGGCTCCGGCGGTATCCTCAGAGGCCACCATAATATCCAGGTTAATACGAGGATTGTCCGGGCGCACAAAACAAATACCGTTTTCCCGGTACAGGCGCCCAGCCAGCTGCTCGGTATTGTGCTTGATCACCCGAACAACAGCGCCCTCGCGTTTACCGCGAAAACCTCCGGGCGTTTCCCGCACTAATACTTCGTCACCATCAAAGACTTTGCGCATCTGTCGGTGGGATAAAAAAAGATCGGTGCCGCCATCGCTGGGGATAACAAAACCAAAACCGTCCCGGTGCCCCATAACCCGGCCGCGTATCAGGCTCATTTTATCCAGAACACCAAAATCACCGGCGCGGTTGCTGGCAATCTGCCCATCCCGGGACATGGCGATCAAGCGGCGGCGCACCCCTTCGCGGCGATCCTCATCGGTTATTTCCAGTAAATCGGCCACTGCTTCCCAGGGCACAGGTTCCGCCTGCTTCTCAAGGACTTGTAACAAGTACTCCCGACTGGGCACGGGCTTTTCATATTTCTCCGCCTCGCGCTGGGCATGAGGGTCAACATTGAAGGGGTCTGAGGTATTTTTTTGAGTCAAAACAGCATCCGTTGTTGGGCAGTTGCCAGGGTTGGCAACCTCCGGAGATTATCCGGCCATAAAGAAAGGCGGCGCCGATGGTGGATTCCTGGTCAATAATTCGCCGCTATTGCACGCATTATAAGCGATTTCGCCGATTTTCCCGACCCAAGAAAGAAATGTTGAAAAAAGCGCAACGCAGCCGTTGACACAGGGGGGGCAGATCTCTATAGTTCGCGTCCTCAACGGAGCACACGTTGAATTGCCCAGGTGGCGGAATTGGTAGACGCGCTAGCTTCAGGTGCTAGTGACCTTACGGTCGTGGAGGTTCAAGTCCTCTCCTGGGCACCAATTCCAAAAAGGCTGACTCGCAAGAGTCGGCCTTTTTTGTTTGTGGATTTTACAGTTGCCAAGATCACTTCTTTTCGATTACTTCAAAAGATAAAACACCCGATGTAAAAAAGCCGGCCCCGTGGGCCGGCTTTTTCTAAATAAAGTTAAACTCAATTAATCTAATTACATGCCCGCATTGCCCGAGAGCCCAGTGTGATCAGATTGATCAGCTGTTGAGTCTGAAGCCCCTTCATCTAGCACCGCATCAAAATCGGAACTCGTTTCAGGTACTTCCTCTACTACCGCAGATGCCGGTTGCAGCTCCCCAGATCTCAATCGCATCTCAGGGGAATTTACTGCATCCACGCCACTCGTATACGGGTTAACAGCACTGAAAATTGCGGGGTCCAACTGCGTGAAATCCTCCACACTATTTTGCACCGCAGACCTGAGGCCTTGAGCCGCTTGGGCGCCAGCGATAGATTGGAGTTCATCACCCTTACTCGTAAAGCTAGGCACCTGGCTTATAAATTCCGGTTCGTAATAAGAAATAGAAACGATTTCAACGTTCTGAGTTGCATCCATACGCAGAGGTATCAACTCACTACCAATCACACTCCAAAGTTCTGTATCCGTTCCCAGAGTGACATTGGCTGCCGTAATATGTGTATCTCCGTAGGTTTCAGCAGTAAGTGCCCCAAAGCCTAAGCTCGCCAGCTGTACGTTACCTCGCCCAGCATCGATTTCATCAATTACCAGGTCCTCTTGAGCCAGTACAGTTATATCAACATCAGGACCAGAGGTCGCTATCCCAAGAACACCAACATCAGATTCAATGTCTACATCTCCAGCAACGGTAAGCTCTGCACGATTTGCTTTCAGCACACCTCCGATAGTGCCGCTCGAACTGCTCACCACACTAATATCTCCAGTGCCATCGTAGCCCAATCGCATGCCACTAGAATGGAAAGATAATCCCGCCCCGTCACTATTAAATGGACCAGAGTAATCGCCACCATCGACAAAATCAAAACTCAAGTCTGTTTCCAGAGATAAATTACTCGCGGTGTTATCAAGCAGCTCAAATTCAGAGAAATCGTAATTACCTACACTATTTCCTGTAGAGAAAATCTGCCAAACATCGTCGGACATATTGTACTGGAAGGAATCGTTTCCAGAGCCGCCGGAAAGTGCAACAGCATGATCTCCCGCAGTATCCACCTGTAAATAGTCGTCACCGTCACCTAGCGAAATACTATCGATAGTAGTGCCAGAAAGCGTTACTGCATCGTCGCCTTCTCCACTGTCTATACCGTTAAGCTGCCCCCCAGACAAATTGAAGATATCCACTCCAGTACCAGCATAAATATATTCTATACCGCTAAATGAAAGTGACTTCTCGCTTGTCGACACACTATTTTGCGAGGCCGTTATATCCCAGTTTGCATCCACATTAGCGCCATAAAGCGAATCTTCAGCACTACCAGCAGATAAACTCTCCAAACCAGCAAAGGTTACCCCGCCTACAGTCATCGTATCCAAGCTGCTAAATACGTACTCACTAGCAACATCTTGGCCAACATAAACACCGGCGCCCTCAACAAGCTCTAGATTATCAAACTCAACAGAAATACTATTAACCGTAGCCATAGCGCCGCCGCTTACTAGCGAATTATCATTGACGCTAGAAGTCCAGGTTGCTCCATCCGCGATTACCGTGTCATCTCCAGTCCCGGCATCAAGTATTTCCAGGCCTGTAAAATTGATACCTGCAACGCTGATATCCCCCTCAGAAGAGAGGGTAAATTGATCATTACCTGAAGTACCAATTAACTTATCCGCACCATCATAACTTGTAACTAAATTAATTCCGGTAAAAGAAATACCCGCTGACTCAAGCCCATTATCAGTTAGCTCAAAAGTGTCATCAGCCCCAGTACCAAGTAATTGAGCATTATTAGTTGCAACTGCATCTATACCACTAAACTCAACATCGTTAACTGTAACTTCGCCATTGACACCATTGAGCTGCCAACTAGTTGCATCACTTGAAATTTGGTCGCCAACACTTGAACCAGCAGCTACTTGGGAAACCGAGCTGAAAGTAATTCCGCGAACCTTCAGTTCTTGCCCTAACTTACTTAGCTCAAATACATCCGACTGGTCATAGGTTGCTGCATCAACAATTGCGTTGTCAGCATCCACCATTTCAATGCCGCTGAAGTCGATACCCGTGATAGCGATATCGCCCTGATTTTGACCTAAGGTCCAACTCTCACTACTAATACTTTCTGTGCCAATAATCGAGTCTGAGGTTCCCGATGCTGCAATGCTAAACAGCGCAGAAAACTCCATATTATCGACTGTAACCAAAGCAGCGCCACCCTCACTACTAATAGTGAAGTCGTCACTATTACTGCTGCTCAGGCTGCCGTCGCCACCGCTCAGGGCTTCGGCGCCGGTGATGGTGACGCCGTTGTGCACCACTTGGTTGTCGGTGGCGGTCAGGCTCCAGCCGTAGTTGGCGCCGCCGCTGACACTGTCGGCACTGCCGCTGGCGGCGATGCTGCTGAGGCCGGCGAAGACCATGCTGTCGACGGTCACTTCGTCGGCGTCATCATTAAAGCTGTAGCTGTCGGTTTCGCTGCTGCTCAGGCTGCCGTCGCCACCGCTCAGGGCTTCGGCGCCGGTGATGGTGACACCGTTGTGCACCACTTGGTTGTCGGTGGCGGTCAGGCTCCAGCCGTAGTTGGCGCCGCCGCTGACACTGTCGGCACTGCCGCTGGCGGCGATGCTGCTGAGGCCGGCGAAGACCATGCTGTCGACGGTCACTTCGTCGGCGTCATCATTAAAGCTGTAGCTGTCGGTTTCGCTGCTGCTCAGGCTGCCGTCGCCACCACTCAGGGCTTCGGCGCCGGTGATGGTGACGCCGTTGTGCACCACTTGGTTGTCGGTGGCGGTCAGGCTCCAGCCGTAGTTGGCGCCGCCGCTGACACTGTCGGCACTGCCGCTGGCGGCGATGCTGCTGAGGTCGGCGAAGACCATGCTGTCGACGGTCACTTCGTCGGCGTCATCATTAAAGCTGTAGCTGTCGGTTTCGCTGCTGCTCAGGCTGCCGTCGCCACCGCTCAGGGCTTCGGCGCCGGTGATGGTGACGCCGTTGTGCACCACTTGGTTGTCGGTGGCGGTCAGGCTCCAGCCGTAGTTGGCGCCGCCGCTGACACTGTCGGCACTGCCGCTGGCGGCGATGCTGCTGAGGTCGGCGAAGACCATGCTGTCGACGGTCACTTCGTCGGCGTCATCATTAAAGCTGTAGCTGTCGGTTTCGCTGCTGCTCAGGCTGCCGTCGCCACCGCTCAGGGCTTCGGCGCCGGTGATGGTGACGCCGTTGTGCACCACTTGGTTGTCGGTGGCGGTCAGGCTCCAGCCGTAGTTGGCGCCGCCGCTGACACTGTCGGCACTGCCGCTGGCGGCGATGCTGCTGAGGCCGGCGAAGACCATGCTGTCGACGGTCACTTCGTCGGCGTCATCATTAAAGCTGTAGCTGTCGGTTTCGCTGCTGCTCAGGCTGCCGTCGCCACCGCTCAGGGCTTCGGCGCCGGTGATGGTGACGCCGTTGTGCACCACTTGGTTGTCGGTGGCGGTCAGGCTCCAGCCGTAGTTGGCGCCGCCGCTGGCACTGTCGGCACTGCCGCTGGCGGCGATGCTGCTGAGGCCGGCGAAGACCATGCTGTCGACGGTCACTTCGTCGGCGTCATCATTAAAGCTGTAGCTGTCGGTTTCGCTGCTGCTCAGGCTGCCGTCGCCACCGCTCAGGGCTTCGGCGCCGGTGATGGTGACGCCGTTGTGCACCACTTGGTTGTCGGTGGCGGTCAGGCTCCAGCCGTAGTTGGCGCCGCCGCTGACACTGTCGGCACTGCCGCTGGCGGCGATGCTGCTGAGGCCGGCGAAGACCATGCTGTCGACGGTCACTTCGTCGGCGTCATCATTAAAGCTGTAGCTGTCGGTTTCGCTGCTGCTCAGGCTGCCGTCGCCACCACTCAGGGCTTCGGCGCCGGTGATGGTGACGCCGTTGTGCACCACTTGGTTGTCGGTGGCGGTCAGGCTCCAGCCGTAGTTGGCGCCGCCGCTGACACTGTCGGCACTGCCGCTGGCGGCGATGCTGCTGAGGCCGGCGAAGACCATGCTGTCGACGGTCACTTCGTCGGCGTCATCATTAAAGCTGTAGCTGTCGGTTTCGCTGCTGCTCAGGCTGCCGTCGCCACCACTCAGGGCTTCGGCGCCGGTGATGGTGACGCCGTTGTGCACCACTTGGTTGTCGGTGGCGGTCAGGCTCCAGCCGTAGTTGGCGCCGCCGCTGACACTGTCGGCACTGCCGCTGGCGGCGATGCTGCTGAGGTCGGCGAAGACCATGCTGTCGACGGTCACTTCGTCGGCGTCATCATTAAAGCTGTAGCTGTCGGTTTCGCTGCTGCTCAGGCTGCCGTCGCCACCGCTCAGGGCTTCGGCGCCGGTGATGGTGACGCCGTTGTGCACCACTTGGTTGTCGGTGGCGGTCAGGCTCCAGCCGTAGTTGGCGCCGCCGCTGACACTGTCGGCACTGCCGCTGGCGGCGATGCTGCTGAGGCCGGCGAAGACCATGCTGTCGACGGTCACTTCGTCGGCGTCATCATTAAAGCTGTAGCTGTCGGTTTCGCTGCTGCTCAGGCTGCCGTCGCCACCGCTCAGGGCTTCGGCGCCGGTGATGGTGACGCCGTTGTGCACCACTTGGTTGTCGGTGGCGGTCAGGCTCCAGCCGTAGTTGGCGCCGCCGCTGACACTGTCGGCACTGCCGCTGGCGGCGATGCTGCTGAGGCCGGCGAAGACCATGCTGTCGACGGTCACTTCGTCGGCGTCATCATTAAAGCTGTAGCTGTCGGTTTCGCTGCTGCTCAGGCTGCCGTCGCCACCACTCAGGGCTTCGGCGCCGGTGATGGTGACGCCGTTGTGCACCACTTGGTTGTCGGTGGCGGTCAGGCTCCAGCCGTAGTTGGCGCCGCCGCTGACACTGTCGGCACTGCCGCTGGCGGCGATGCTGCTGAGGTCGGCGAAGACCATGCTGTCGACGGTCACTTCGTCGGCGTCATCATTAAAGCTGTAGCTGTCGGTTTCGCTGCTGCTCAGGCTGCCGTCGCCACCGCTCAGGGCTTCGGCGCCGGTGATGGTGACGCCGTTGTGCACCACTTGGTTGTCGGTGGCGGTCAGGCTCCAGCCGTAGTTGGCGCCGCCGCTGACACTGTCGGCACTGCCGCTGGCGGCGATGCTGCTGAGGTCGGCGAAGACCATGCTGTCGACGGTCACTTCGTCGGCGTCATCATTAAAGCTGTAGCTGTCGGTTTCGCTGCTGCTCAGGCTGCCGTCGCCACCGCTCAGGGCTTCGGCGCCGGTGATGGTGACGCCGTTGTGCACCACTTGGTTGTCGGTGGCGGTCAGGCTCCAGCCGTAGTTGGCGCCGCCGCTGACACTGTCGGCACTGCCGCTGGCGGCGATGCTGCTGAGGTCGGCGAAGACCATGCTGTCGACGGTCACTTCGTCGGCGTCATCATTAAAGCTGTAGCCGTCGGTTTCGCTGCTGCTCAGGCTGCCGTCGCCACCGCTCAGGGCTTCGGCGCCGGTGATGGTGACGCCGTTGTGCACCACTTGGTTGTCGGTGGCGGTCAGGCTCCAGCCGTAGTTGGCGCCGCCGCTGACACTGTCGGCACTGCCGCTGGCGGCGATGCTGCTGAGGCCGGCGAAGACCATGCTGTCGACGGTCACTTCGTCGGCGTCATCATTAAAGCTGTAGCTGTCGGTTTCGCTGCTGCTCAGGCTGCCGTCGCCACCACTCAGGGCTTCGGCGCCGGTGATGGTGACGCCGTTGTGCACCACTTGGTTGTCGGTGGCGGTCAGGCTCCAGCCGTAGTTGACGCCGCCGCTGACACTGTCGGCACTGCCGCTGGCGGCGATGCTGCTGAGGCCGGCGAAGACCATGCTGTCGACGGTCACTTCGTCGGCGTCATCATTAAAGCTGTAGCTGTCGGTTTCGCTGCTGCTCAGGCTGCCGTCGCCACCGCTCAGGGCTTCGGCGCCGGTGATGGTGACGCCGTTGTGCACCACTTGGTTGTCGGTGGCGGTCAGGCTCCAGCCGTAGTTGGCGCCGCCGCTGACACTGTCGGCACTGCCGCTGGCGGCGATGCTGCTGAGGCCGGCGAAGACCATGCTGTCGACGGTCACTTCGTCGGCGTCATCATTAAAGCTGTAGCTGTCGGTTTCGCTGCTGCTCAGGCTGCCGTCGCCACCACTCAGGGCTTCGGCGCCGGTGATGGTGACGCCGTTGTGCACCACTTGGTTGTCGGTGGCGGTCAGGCTCCAGCCGTAGTTGGCGCCGCCGCTGACACTGTCGGCACTGCCGCTGGCGGCGATGCTGCTGAGGCCGGCGAAGACCATGCTGTCGACGGTCACTTCGTCGGCGTCATCATTAAAGCTGTAGCTGTCGGTTTCGCTGCTGCTCAGGCTGCCGTCGCCACCACTCAGGGCTTCGGCGCCGGTGATGGTGACGCCGTTGTGCACCACTTGGTTGTCGGTGGCGGTCAGGCTCCAGCCGTAGTTGGCGCCGCCGCTGACACTGTCGGCACTGCCGCTGGCGGCGATGCTGCTGAGGTCGGCGAAGACCATGCTGTCGACGGTCACTTCGTCGGCGTCATCATTAAAGCTGTAGCTGTCGGTTTCGCTGCTGCTCAGGCTGCCGTCGCCACCGCTCAGGGCTTCGGCGCCGGTGATGGTGACGCCGTTGTGCACCACTTGGTTGTCGGTGGCGGTCAGGCTCCAGCCGTAGTTGGCGCCGCCGCTGACACTGTCGGCACTGCCGCTGGCGGCGATGCTGCTGAGGTCGGCGAAGACCATGCTGTCGACGGTCACTTCGTCGGCGTCATCATTAAAGCTGTAGCTGTCGGTTTCGCTGCTGCTCAGGCTGCCGTCGCCACCGCTCAGGGCTTCGGCGCCGGTGATGGTGACGCCGTTGTGCACCACTTGGTTGTCGGTGGCGGTCAGGCTCCAGCCGTAGTTGGCGCCGCCGCTGACACTGTCGGCACTGCCGCTGGCGGCGATGCTGCTGAGGCCGGCGAAGACCATGCTGTCGACGGTCACTTCGTCGGCGTCATCATTAAAGCTGTAGCTGTCGGTTTCGCTGCTGCTCAGGCTGCCGTCGCCACCGCTCAGGGCTTCGGCGCCGGTGATGGTGACGCCGTTGTGCACCACTTGGTTGTCGGTGGCGGTCAGGCTCCAGCCGTAGTTGGCGCCGCCGCTGACACTGTCGGCACTGCCGCTGGCGGCGATGCTGCTGAGGTCGGCGAAGACCATGCTGTCGACGGTCACTTCGTCGGCGTCATCATTAAAGCTGTAGCTGTCGGTTTCGCTGCTGCTCAGGCTGCCGTCGCCACCGCTCAGGGCTTCGGCGCCGGTGATGGTGACGCCGTTGTGCACCACTTGGTTGTCGGTGGCGGTCAGGCTCCAGCCGTAGTTGGCGCCGCCGCTGACACTGTCGGCACTGCCGCTGGCGGCGATGCTGCTGAGGTCGGCGAAGACCATGCTGTCGACGGTCACTTCGTCGGCGTCATCATTAAAGCTGTAGCTGTCGGTTTCGCTGCTGCTCAGGCTGCCGTCGCCACCGCTCAGGGCTTCGGCGCCGGTGATGGTGACGCCGTTGTGCACCACTTGGTTGTCGGTGGCGGTCAGGCTCCAGCCGTAGTTGGCGCCGCCGCTGACACTGTCGGCACTGCCGCTGGCGGCGATGCTGCTGAGGCCGGCGAAGACCATGCTGTCGACGGTCACTTCGTCGGCGTCATCATTAAAGCTGTAGCTGTCGGTTTCGCTGCTGCTCAGGCTGCCGTCGCCACCGCTCAGGGCTTCGGCGCCGGTGATGGTGACGCCGTTGTGCACCACTTGGTTGTCGGTGGCGGTCAGGCTCCAGCCGTAGTTGGCGCCGCCGCTGACACTGTCGGCACTGCCGCTGGCGGCGATGCTGCTGAGGTCGGCGAAGACCATGCTGTCGACGGTCACTTCGTCGGCGTCATCATTAAAGCTGTAGCTGTCGGTTTCGCTGCTGCTCAGGCTGCCGTCGCCACCGCTCAGGGCTTCGGCGCCGGTGATGGTGACGCCGTTGTGCACCACTTGGTTGTCGGTGGCGGTCAGGCTCCAGCCGTAGTTGGCGCCGCCGCTGACACTGTCGGCACTGCCGCTGGCGGCGATGCTGCTGAGGTCGGCGAAGACCATGCTGTCGACGGTCACTTCGTCGGCGTCATCATTAAAGCTGTAGCTGTCGGTTTCGCTGCTGCTCAGGCTGCCGTCGCCACCACTCAGGGCTTCGGCGCCGGTGATGGTGACGCCGTTGTGCACCACTTGGTTGTCGGTGGCGGTCAGGCTCCAGCCGTAGTTGGCGCCGCCGCTGACACTGTCGGCACTGCCGCTGGCGGCGATGCTGCTGAGGTCGGCGAAGACCATGCTGTCGACGGTCACTTCGTCGGCGTCATCATTAAAGCTGTAGCTGTCGGTTTCGCTGCTGCTCAGGCTGCCGTCGCCACCGCTCAGGGCTTCGGCGCCGGTGATGGTGACGCCGTTGTGCACCACTTGGTTGTCGGTGGCGGTCAGGCTCCAGCCGTAGTTGGCGCCGCCGCTGACACTGTCGGCACTGCCGCTGGCGGCGATGCTGCTGAGGTCGGCGAAGACCATGCTGTCGACGGTCACTTCGTCGGCGTCATCATTAAAGCTGTAGCTGTCGGTTTCGCTGCTGCTCAGGCTGCCGTCGCCACCGCTCAGGGCTTCGGCGCCGGTGATGGTGACGCCGTTGTGCACCACTTGGTTGTCGGTGGCGGTCAGGCTCCAGCCGTAGTTGGCGCCGCCGCTGACACTGTCGGCACTGCCGCTGGCGGCGATGCTGCTGAGGTCGGCGAAGACCATGCTGTCGACGGTCACTTCGTCGGCGTCATCATTAAAGCTGTAGCTGTCGGTTTCGCTGCTGCTCAGGCTGCCGTCGCCACCGCTCAGGGCTTCGGCGCCGGTGATGGTGACGCCGTTGTGCACCACTTGGTTGTCGGTGGCGGTCAGGCTCCAGCCGTAGTTGGCGCCGCCGCTGACACTGTCGGCACTGCCGCTGGCGGCGATGCTGCTGAGGCCGGCGAAGACCATGCTGTCGACGGTCACTTCGTCGGCGTCATCATTAAAGCTGTAGCTGTCGGTTTCGCTGCTGCTCAGGCTGCCGTCGCCACCACTCAGGGCTTCGGCGCCGGTGATGGTGACGCCGTTGTGCACCACTTGGTTGTCGGTGGCGGTCAGGCTCCAGCCGTAGTTGGCGCCGCCGCTGACACTGTCGGCACTGCCGCTGGCGGCGATGCTGCTGAGGTCGGCGAAGACCATGCTGTCGACGGTCACTTCGTCGGCGTCATCATTAAAGCTGTAGCTGTCGGTTTCGCTGCTGCTCAGGCTGCCGTCGCCACCGCTCAGGGCTTCGGCGCCGGTGATGGTGACGCCGTTGTGCACCACTTGGTTGTCGGTGGCGGTCAGGCTCCAGCCGTAGTTGGCGCCGCCGCTGACACTGTCGGCACTGCCGCTGGCGGCGATGCTGCTGAGGTCGGCGAAGACCATGCTGTCGACGGTCACTTCGTCGGCGTCATCATTAAAGCTGTAGCTGTCGGTTTCGCTGCTGCTCAGGCTGCCGTCGCCACCGCTCAGGGCTTCGGCGCCGGTGATGGTGACGCCGTTGTGCACCACTTGGTTGTCGGTGGCGGTCAGGCTCCAGCCGTAGTTGGCGCCGCCGCTGACACTGTCGGCACTGCCGCTGGCGGCGATGCTGCTGAGGCCGGCGAAGACCATGCTGTCGACGGTCACTTCGTCGGCGTCATCATTAAAGCTGTAGCTGTCGGTTTCGCTGCTGCTCAGGCTGCCGTCGCCACCGCTCAGGGCTTCGGCGCCGGTGATGGTGACGCCGTTGTGCACCACTTGGTTGTCGGTGGCGGTCAGGCTCCAGCCGTAGTTGGCGCCGCCGCTGACACTGTCGGCACTGCCGCTGGCGGCGATGCTGCTGAGGTCGGCGAAGACCATGCTGTCGACGGTCACTTCGTCGGCGTCATCATTAAAGCTGTAGCTGTCGGTTTCGCTGCTGCTCAGGCTGCCGTCGCCACCGCTCAGGGCTTCGGCGCCGGTGATGGTGACGCCGTTGTGCACCACTTGGTTGTCGGTGGCGGTCAGGCTCCAGCCGTAGTTGGCGCCGCCGCTGACACTGTCGGCACTGCCGCTGGCGGCGATGCTGCTGAGGCCGGCGAAGACCATGCTGTCGACGGTCACTTCGTCGGCGTCATCATTAAAGCTGTAGCTGTCGGTTTCGCTGCTGCTCAGGCTGCCGTCGCCACCGCTCAGGGCTTCGGCGCCGGTGATGGTGACACCGTTGTGCACCACTTGGTTGTCGGTGGCGGTCAGGCTCCAGCCGTAGTTGGCGCCGCCGCTGACACTGTCGGCACTGCCGCTGGCGGCGATGCTGCTGAGGCCGGCGAAGACCATGCTGTCGACGGTCACTTCGTCGGCGTCATCATTAAAGCTGTAGCTGTCGGTTTCGCTGCTGCTCAGGCTGCCGTCGCCACCACTCAGGGCTTCGGCGCCGGTGATGGTGACGCCGTTGTGCACCACTTGGTTGTCGGTGGCGGTCAGGCTCCAGCCGTAGTTGGCGCCGCCGCTGACACTGTCGGCACTGCCGCTGGCGGCGATGCTGCTGAGGCCGGCGAAGACCATGCTGTCGACGGTCACTTCGTCGGCGTCATCATTAAAGCTGTAGCTGTCGGTTTCGCTGCTGCTCAGGCTGCCGTCGCCACCACTCAGGGCTTCGGCGCCGGTGATGGTGACGCCGTTGTGCACCACTTGGTTGTCGGTGGCGGTCAGGCTCCAGCCGTAGTTGACGCCGCCGCTGACACTGTCGGCACTGCCGCTGGCGGCGATGCTGCTGAGGCCGGCGAAGACCATGCTGTCGACGGTCACTTCGTCGGCGTCATCATTAAAGATGTAGTGGTCATCATAGATACTGCTGAGGGCACCATTGCCGCCACTCACAGTGCCGGCATCAGCAATAGTAATTCCAGCATGGACCACCTGATTATCACTACTTGCCAGCGCCCAGCCATAACCATCTAAGCCTATTACTCCAGCATCGTCAGCAATTAGAAGGGTTACACCTTCAAAATTTATCTCGTAATTGGTTGCTGCATTTTCTGCTGTAACAATCCAATCCTCACCTGTATAGCCTGTAACACTATTTGCAAACCCATTAGTTATTACATTTTCCACACTCGTGAAGTTGTATTCATATCCATTGCTCAGATCACCATCAGTATCTGATGCGATATGACCACTCCCAAGAACATGAAAGTCACCTGACTGATCTGCTCCAATCGACAGGTAGCTCGCAGCGATGTCACTTAAATTAAGGAATAGAATGCCATTAATTTCACCGTCGTCTATATAAGCTTCATCGACTTCGAGCGTATCTGCTCCGCCAAGCGCATCAACAGTTTCCAGGTTGCTAAAGACAAGGCTGCCACCAACTTCTAGATCACCGCTATCAGTAATGGCAAACTCATCTACTCCATCGGTGCCCAGTAGGATATCGGTATCTGAACCATCCCCTTTGCTATTAGCATCAATAGTGCGATTAAAGCCGGTAAATGCAATCTCATTCGCAGTGATTTCACTGTCACTCACCAGAGCAAAGGTATCACTCTCCTCAGAACCAACGATTACCCCTGTTGTGCTATCAGTAAACGTCACACTATCCATATTTTGGAAAGTGATGCCGGTATTAATCAGCTCTTTGGCAGTACCAGTGAGATCTACTTGTGTTGCGGTAATCAAGGTATCCGCATCACTGGCATCCGACTCCGTACCCGCATCGATGGTGCTGTTAAAGCCCGTAAAGCTAATCTCGTTTGCAGTGATTTCCGAGCTGCTGACGATCTCGAAAGTATCACTGTTACTGGAGCCCGCAATAATGCCGGTTGTGGCATCACTAAACGCCACACTGTCCATATTCTGGAAAGTGATGCCGGTATTAATTAGCTCTTTGGCAGTACCGGTGAGATCTACTTGTGTTGCGGTAATCAGGGTATCCGCATCACTGGCATCCGACTCGACGCCCGCGTCGATGGTGCTGTTAAAGCCCGTAAAGCTAATCTCGTTTGCGGTAATTTCCGAGCTGCTGACGATCTCGAAAGTATCACTGTTACTGGAGCCCGCAATAATGCCGGTTGTGGCATCACTAAACGCCACACTGTCCATATTCTGGAAAGTGATGCCGGTATTAATTAGTTCTTTGGCAGTACCGGTGAGATCTACTTGTGTTGCGGTAATCAGGGTATCCGCATCACTGGCATCCGACTCGATACCCGCGTCGATGGTGCTGTTAAAGCCCGTAAAGCTAATCTCGTTTGCGGTAATTTCCGAGCTGCTGACGATCTCGAAAGTATCACTGTTACTGGAGCCCGCAATAATGCCGGTTGTGGCATCACTAAACGCCACACTGTCCATATTCTGGAAAGTGATGCCGGTATTAATTAGCTCTTTAGCAGTACCGGTGAGATCTACTTGTGTTGCGGTAATCAGGGTATCCGCATCACTGGCATCGGACTCGATACCCGCGTCGATGGTGCTGTTAAAGCCCGTAAAGCTAATCTCATTTGCGGTAATTTCCGAGCTGCTGACGATCTCGAAAGTATCACTGTTACTGGAGCCCGCAATTATGCCGGTTGTGGCATCGCTAAACGCCACACTGTCCATATTTTGGAAAGTGATACCGGTATTAATTAGCTCTTTGGCAGTACCGGTGAGATCTACCTGAGAAGCGGTAATCAGGGTATCCGCATCACTGGCATCGGACTCGATACCCGCGTCGATGGTGCTGTTAAAGCCCGTAAAGCTAATCTCGTTTGCGGTAATTTCCGAGCTGCTGACGATCTCGAAAGTATCACTGTTACTGGAGCCCGCAATAATGCCGGTTGTGGCATCGCTAAACGCCACACTGTCCATATTCTGGAAAGTGATGCCGGTATTAATTAGCTCTTTGGCAGTACCGGTGAGATCTACTTGTGTTGCGGTAATTAGGGTATCCGCATCACTGGCATCGGACTCGATACCCGCGTCGATGGTGCTGTTAAAGCCCGTAAAGCTAATCTCGTTTGCGGTAATTTCCGAGCTGCTGACGATCTCGAAAGTATCACTGTTACTGGAGCCCGCAATAATGCCGGTTGTGGCATCACTAAACGCCACACTGTCCATATTCTGGAAAGTGATGCCGGTATTAATTAGCTCTTTGGCAGTACCGGTGAGATCTACTTGTGTTGCGGTAATCAGGGTATCCGCATCACTGGCATCCGACTCGATACCCGCGTCGATGGTGCTGTTAAAGCCCGTAAAGCTAATCTCGTTTGCGGTAATTTCCGAGCTGCTGACGATCTCGAAAGTATCACTGTTACTGGAGCCCGCAATAATGCCGGTTGTGGCATCGCTAAACGCCACACTGTCCATATTTTGGAAAGTGATGCCGGTATTAATTAGCTCTTTGGCAGTACCGGTGAGATCTACTTGTGTTGCGGTAATCAGGGTATCCGCATCACTGGCATCGGACTCGACGCCCGCGTCGATAGTGCTGTTAAAGCCCGTAAAGCTAATCTCGTTTGCGGTAATTTCCGAGCTGCTGACGATCTCGAAAGTATCACTGTTACTGGAGCCCGCAATAATGCCGGTTGTGGCATCACTAAACGCCACACTGTCCATATTCTGGAAAGTGATGCCGGTATTAATCAGCTCTTTGGCAGTACCGGTAAGATCTACTTGTGTTGCGGTAATCAAGGTATCCGCATCACTGGCATCCGACTCGATACCCGCGTCGATGGTGCTGTTAAAGCCCGTAAAGCTAATCTCGTTTGCGGTAATTTCCGAGCTGCTGACGATCTCGAAAGTATCACTGTTACTGGAGCCCTCAATAATGCCGGTTGTGGCATCGCTAAACGCCACACTGTCCATATTCTGGAAAGTGATGCCGGTATTAATTAGCTCTTTGGCAGTACCGGTGAGATCTACTTGTGTTGCGGTAATCAGGGTATCCGCATCACTGGCATCGGACTCGGTACCCGCATCGATAGTGCTATTAAAGTCAGTAAAAGTGATGTTGTTAGCAATAAGTTCCGAGCTGCTGACGACTTCGAAAGTATCACTGTTACTGGAGCCCGCAATAATGCCGGTTGTGGCATCACTAAACGCCACACTGTCCATATTCTGGAAAGTGATGCCGGTATTAATTAGCTCTTTGGCAGTACCGGTGAGATCTACTTGTGTTGCGGTAGTTAAAGTATCTATAACACCGCTATCAGCACCGGCATCAACAATTTCCAGGTTGCTAAAGACAAGGCTGCCACCAACTTCTAGATCACCACTATCAGTAATGGCAAACTCATCTACTCCATCGGTACCCAGTAAGACATCGGTATCTGAACCATCCCCTTTGCTATTAGCATCAATAGTGCGATTAAAGCCGGTAAATGCAATCTCATTCGCAGTGATTTCACTGTCACTCACCAGAGCAAAGGTATCACTCTCCTCAGAACCAACGATTACCCCTGTTGTGCTATCAGTAAACGCCACACTATCCATATTCTGGAAAGTGATACCGGTATTAATTAGCTCTTTGGCAGTACCGGTGAGATCTACCTGAGAAGCGGTAATCAGAGTATCCGCATCACTGGCATCGGACTCGGTACCCGCATCGATAGTGCTATTAAAGTCAGTAAAAGTGATGTCGTTAGCAATAAGTTCCGAGCTGCTGACGACCTCGAAAGTATCACTGTTACTGGAGCCCGCAATAATGCCGGTTGTGGCATCACTAAACGCCACACTGTCCATATTCTGGAAAGTGATGCCGGTATTAATTAGCTCTTTGGCAGTACCGGTGAGATCTACTTGTGTTGCAGTAGTTAAAGTATCTATAACACCGCTATCAGCACCGGCATCAACAATTTCCAGGTTGCTAAAGACAAGGCTGCCACCAACTTCTAGATCACCGCTATCAGTAATGGCAAACTCATCTACTCCATCGGTGCCCAGTAGGATATCGGTATCTGAACCATCCCCTTTGCTATTAGCATCAATAGTGCGATTAAAGCCGGTAAATGCAATCTCATTCGCAGTGATTTCACTGTCACTCACCAGAGCAAAGGTATCACTCTCCTCAGAACCAACGATTACCCCTGTTGTGCTATCAGTAAACGTCACACTATCCATATTTTGGAAAGTGATGCCGGTATTAATCAGCTCTTTGGCAGTACCAGTGAGATCTACTTGTGTTGCGGTAATCAAGGTATCCGCATCACTGGCATCCGACTCCGTACCCGCATCGATGGTGCTGTTAAAGCCCGTAAAGCTAATCTCGTTTGCAGTGATTTCCGAGCTGCTGACGATCTCGAAAGTATCACTGTTACTGGAGCCCGCAATAATGCCGGTTGTGGCATCACTAAACGCCACACTGTCCATATTCTGGAAAGTGATGCCGGTATTAATTAGCTCTTTGGCAGTACCGGTGAGATCTACTTGTGTTGCGGTAATCAGGGTATCCGCATCACTGGCATCCGACTCGACGCCCGCGTCGATGGTGCTGTTAAAGCCCGTAAAGCTAATCTCGTTTGCGGTAATTTCCGAGCTGCTGACGATCTCGAAAGTATCACTGTTACTGGAGCCCGCAATAATGCCGGTTGTGGCATCACTAAACGCCACACTGTCCATATTCTGGAAAGTGATGCCGGTATTAATTAGTTCTTTGGCAGTACCGGTGAGATCTACTTGTGTTGCGGTAATCAGGGTATCCGCATCACTGGCATCCGACTCGATACCCGCGTCGATGGTGCTGTTAAAGCCCGTAAAGCTAATCTCGTTTGCGGTAATTTCCGAGCTGCTGACGATCTCGAAAGTATCACTGTTACTGGAGCCCGCAATAATGCCGGTTGTGGCATCACTAAACGCCACACTGTCCATATTCTGGAAAGTGATGCCGGTATTAATTAGCTCTTTAGCAGTACCGGTGAGATCTACTTGTGTTGCGGTAATCAGGGTATCCGCATCACTGGCATCGGACTCGATACCCGCGTCGATGGTGCTGTTAAAGCCCGTAAAGCTAATCTCATTTGCGGTAATTTCCGAGCTGCTGACGATCTCGAAAGTATCACTGTTACTGGAGCCCGCAATTATGCCGGTTGTGGCATCGCTAAACGCCACACTGTCCATATTTTGGAAAGTGATACCGGTATTAATTAGCTCTTTGGCAGTACCGGTGAGATCTACCTGAGAAGCGGTAATCAGGGTATCCGCATCACTGGCATCGGACTCGATACCCGCGTCGATGGTGCTGTTAAAGCCCGTAAAGCTAATCTCGTTTGCGGTAATTTCCGAGCTGCTGACGATCTCGAAAGTATCACTGTTACTGGAGCCCGCAATAATGCCGGTTGTGGCATCGCTAAACGCCACACTGTCCATATTCTGGAAAGTGATGCCGGTATTAATTAGCTCTTTGGCAGTACCGGTGAGATCTACTTGTGTTGCGGTAATTAGGGTATCCGCATCACTGGCATCGGACTCGATACCCGCGTCGATGGTGCTGTTAAAGCCCGTAAAGCTAATCTCGTTTGCGGTAATTTCCGAGCTGCTGACGATCTCGAAAGTATCACTGTTACTGGAGCCCGCAATAATGCCGGTTGTGGCATCACTAAACGCCACACTGTCCATATTCTGGAAAGTGATGCCGGTATTAATTAGCTCTTTGGCAGTACCGGTGAGATCTACTTGTGTTGCGGTAATCAGGGTATCCGCATCACTGGCATCCGACTCGATACCCGCGTCGATGGTGCTGTTAAAGCCCGTAAAGCTAATCTCGTTTGCGGTAATTTCCGAGCTGCTGACGATCTCGAAAGTATCACTGTTACTGGAGCCCGCAATAATGCCGGTTGTGGCATCGCTAAACGCCACACTGTCCATATTTTGGAAAGTGATGCCGGTATTAATTAGCTCTTTGGCAGTACCGGTGAGATCTACTTGTGTTGCGGTAATCAGGGTATCCGCATCACTGGCATCGGACTCGACGCCCGCGTCGATAGTGCTGTTAAAGCCCGTAAAGCTAATCTCGTTTGCGGTAATTTCCGAGCTGCTGACGATCTCGAAAGTATCACTGTTACTGGAGCCCGCAATAATGCCGGTTGTGGCATCACTAAACGCCACACTGTCCATATTCTGGAAAGTGATGCCGGTATTAATCAGCTCTTTGGCAGTACCGGTAAGATCTACTTGTGTTGCGGTAATCAAGGTATCCGCATCACTGGCATCCGACTCGATACCCGCGTCGATGGTGCTGTTAAAGCCCGTAAAGCTAATCTCGTTTGCGGTAATTTCCGAGCTGCTGACGATCTCGAAAGTATCACTGTTACTGGAGCCCGCAATAATGCCGGTTGTGGCATCACTAAACGCCACACTGTCCATATTCTGGAAAGTGATGCCGGTATTAATTAGCTCTTTAGCAGTACCGGTGAGATCTACTTGTGTTGCGGTAATCAGGGTATCCGCATCACTGGCATCGGACTCGATACCCGCGTCGATGGTGCTGTTAAAGCCCGTAAAGCTAATCTCGTTTGCGGTAATTTCCGAGCTGCTGACGATCTCGAAAGTATCACTGCCACTGGAGCCCGCAATTATGCCGGTTGTGGCATCGCTAAACGCCACACTATCCATATTTTGGAAAGTGATGCCGGTATTAATTAGTTCTTTGGCAGTACCGGTGAGATCTACTTGTGTTGCAGTAGTTAAAGTATCTATAACACCGCTATCAGCACCGGCATCAACAATTTCCAGGTTGCTAAAGACAAGGCTGCCACCAACTTCTAGATCACCGCTATCAGTAAGGGCAAACTCATCTACTCCATCGGTGCCCAGTAGGATATCGGTATCTGAACCATCCCCTTTGCTATTAGCATCAATAGTGCGATTAAAGCCGGTAAACGCAATCTCATTCGCAGTGATTTCACTGTCACTCACCAGAGCAAAGGTATCACTCTCCTCAGAACCAACGATTACCCCTGTTGTGCTATCAGTAAACGTCACACTATCCATATTCTGGAAAGTGATACCGGTATTAATTAGCTCTTTGGCAGTACCGGTGAGATCTACCTGAGAAGCGGTAATCAGGGTATCCGCATCACTGGCATCGGACTCGACGCCCGCGTCGATGGTGCTGTTAAAGCCCGTAAAGCTAATCTCGTTTGCAGTGATTTCCGAGCTACTGACGATCTCGAAAGTATCACTGTTACTGGAGCCTGCAATAATGCCGGTTGTGGCATCGCTAAACGCCACACTGTCCATATTCTGGAAAGTGATGCCGGTATTAATTAGCTCTTTAGCAGTACCGGTGAGATCTACTTGTGTTGCGGTAATCAGGGTATCCGCATCACTGGCATCCGACTCGATACCCGCATCGATAGTGCTATTAAAGTCAGTAAAAGTGATGTCGTTAGCAATAAGTTCCGAGCTGCTGACGACCTCAAAAGTATCACTGTTACTGGAACCTGCAATAATGCCGGTTGTGGCATCGCTAAACGCCACACTGTCCATATTCTGGAAAGTGATGCCGGTATTAATTAGCTCTTTGGCAGTACCGGTGAGATCTACTTGTGTTGCGGTAATCAAGGTATCCGCATCACTGGCATCCGACTCGATACCCGCGTCGATGGTGCTGTTAAAGCCCGTAAAGCTAATCTCGTTTGCAGTGATTTCCGAGCTGCTGACGATCTCGAAAGTATCACTGTTACTGGAGCCTGCAATAATGCCGGTTGTGGCATCACTAAACGCCACACTGTCCATATTCTGGAAAGTGATGCCGGTATTAATTAGCTCTTTGGCAGTACCGGTGAGATCTACTTGTGTTGCAGTAGTTAAAGTATCTATAACACCGCTATCAGCACCGGCATCAACAATTTCCAGGTTGCTAAAGACAAGGCTGCCACCAACTTCTAGATCACCGCTATCAGTAATGGCAAACTCATCTACTCCATCGGTGCCCAGTAAGACATCGGTATCTGAACCATCCCCTTTGCTATTAGCATCAATAGTGCGATTAAAGCCGGTAAATGCAATCTCATTCGCAGTGATTTCACTGTCACTCACCAGAGCAAAGGTATCACTCTCCTCAGAACCAACGATTAACCCTGTTGTGCTATCAGTAAACGTCACACTATCCATATTCTGGAAAGTGATACCGGTATTAATTAGCTCTTTGGCAGTACCGGTGAGATCTACTTGTGTTGCGGTAATCAAGGTGTCCGCATCACTGGCATCGGATTCGGTACCCGCATCGATAGTGCTGTTAAAGTCAGTAAAAGTGATGTCGTTAGCAATAAGTTCCGAGCTGCTGACGACCTCAAAAGTATCACTGTTGCTGGAACCTGCAATAATGCCGGTTGTGGCATCGCTAAACGCCACACTGTCCATATTCTGGAAAGTGATGCCGGTATTAATTAGCTCTTTGGCAGTACCGGTGAGATCTACTTGTGTTGCGGTAATCAGGGTATCCGCATCACTGGCATCGGACTCGATACCCGCGTCGATGGTGCTGTTAAAGCCCGTAAAGCTAATCTCGTTTGCGGTAATTTCCGAGCTGCTGACGATCTCGAAAGTATCACTGTTACTGGAGCCCGCAATAATGCCGGTTGTGGCATCACTAAACGCCACACTGTCCATATTCTGGAAAGTGATGCCGGTATTAATTAGCTCTTTGGCAGTACCGGTGAGATCTACTTGTGTTGCAGTAGTTAAAGTATCTATAACACCGCTATCAGCACCGGCATCAACAATTTCCAGGTTGCTAAAGACAAGGCTGCCACCAACTTCTAGATCACCGCTATCAGTAATGGCAAACTCATCTACTCCATCGGTGCCCAGTAAGACATCGGTATCTGAACCATCCCCTTTGCTATTAGCATCAATAGTGCGATTAAAGCCGGTAAATGCAATCTCATTCGCAGTGATTTCACTGTCACTCACCAGAGCAAAGGTATCACTCTCCTCAGAACCAACGATTACCCCTGTTGTGCTATCAGTAAACGTCACACTATCCATATTCTGGAAAGTGATACCGGTATTAATTAGCTCTTTGGCAGTACCGGTGAGATCTACTTGTGTTGCGGTAGTCAGAATATCCGCATCACTAGCATCCGACTCGACGCCCGCGTCGATGGTGCTATTAAAGTCGGTAAAAGTGATGTCGTTAGCAATAAGTTCCGAGCTGCTGACGACCTCGAAAGTATCACTGTTACTGGAACCTGCAATAATGCCCGTTGTGGCATCGCTAAACGCCACACTGTCCAAGTTTTGGAAAGTAATGCCGGTATTAATCAACTCTTTGGCGGTGCCGGTGAGATCTACTTGTGTTGCGGTAGTTAAAGTATCTATAACACCGCTATCAGCACCGGCATCAACAATTTCCAGATTGCTAAAGACAAGGTTGCCACCAACTTCTAGATCACCGCTATCGGTAATGGCAAACTCATCTACTCCATCGGTGCCCAGTAGGATATCGGTATCTGAACCATCCCCTTTGCTATTAGCATCAATAGCGCGATTAAAGCCGGTAAACGCAATCTCATTCGCAGTGATTTCACTGTCACTCACCAGAGTAAAGGTATCACTCTCCTCAGAACCAACAATTACCCCTGTTATGCTATCAGTAAACGTCACACTATCCATATTTTGGAAAGTGATACCGGTATTAATTAGTTCTTTGGCAGTACCGGTGAGATCTACTTGTGTTGCGGTAGCCAGGATATCCGCATCACTGGCATCCGACTCGACGCCCGCATCGATGGTGCTATTAAAGTCGGTAAAAGTGATGTCGTTAGCAATAAGTTCCGAGCTGCTGACGATTTCGAAAGTGTCACTGTTACTGGAGCCCGCAATAATGCCCGTTGTGGCATCGCTAAACGCCACACTGTCCAAGTTTTGGAAAGTAATGCCGGTATTAATCAACTCTTTGGCGGTGCCGGTGAGATCTACTTGTGTTGCGGTAGTTAAAGTATCTATAACACCGCTATCAGCACCGGCATCAACAATTTCCAGGTTGCTAAAGACAAGGTTGCCACCAACTTCTAGATCACCGCTATCGGTAATGGCAAACTCATCTACTCCATCGGTGCCCAGTAGGATATCGGTATCTGAACCATCCCCTTTGCTATTAGCATCAATAGCGCGATTAAAGCCGGTAAACGCAATCTCATTCGCAGTGATTTCACTGTCACTCACCAGAGTAAAGGTATCACTCTCCTCAGAACCAAAGATTACCCCTGTTATGCTATCAGTAAACGTCACACTATCCATATTTTGGAAAGTGATACCGGTATTAATTAGTTCTTTGGCAGTACCGGTGAGATTTACTTGTGTTGCGGTAGTCAGGATATCCGCATCACTGGCACCCGACTCGACGCCCGCATCAATGGTGCTATTAAAGTCGGTAAAAGTGATATCGTTAGCAATAAGTTCCGAGCTGCTGACGATCTCGAAAGTATCACTACTGCTGGAACCCGCAATAATGCCGGTTGTGGTATTACTAAAATCTACCGCATCCAAATTCTGAAAAGTAGTCCCATTATTAACAAGCTCTTTTTCAGCACCGGTTAAATCTGCCTGGGTGGCGGTAATTAACTTATCAGTAACACCACTATTAGAGCCGGCATCTACTACTTCTATATCGCTAAAAGATATACTAGTGGCGGAATCATCCTCACTCTTGGAAACACTAAAACTATGCTCTACAGCCCCGGAGCTAATATATTCAGCTTCGGATGAAAGCGTATATTTATCTTCTCCTTCACCACCGGTGATTACCGCAGTTCCAGAAAATTCTATATCACCAAGTTCGTTTTCTGAGCCCTCGCCAGACTGCCCCACTAAGAATGAAAAATTAGTAGCCTCGATAGAACCAGTATTAACAAATGAATCTGTCGTGTTAACCTCAAGTTGCGCATTGACATCTTCAGTTACTCCGTCAGATAGGAGAGAAACCTCTAGGTCTCCACTGTTAATAACACTCCCACCAGAACCAAAAAGACGAATTTTTCCATCACTGGTATCAATACCTCTAGCCTGAATAGAGCCTTCATTATTTACGGCAGCAGTGAATAAATCACTAGATACATTTGCTTCCATTAAGACAGTTGCAGACTCAATAGAACCACTATTAAGCACCGCACTTTCAACACCTAGCGTATTTTCCGCTACAGCAGATGTCACCTCAACTCCGATCAACCCATCGGAGTCAAAGGTTAAAGCAGCTGCATCCCCTGCTGCTAAAACCACTAACTCAGCTTGAATCAGTCCGGTTGTGTCAGCGAGAGAGGTATCTCCAAGGCTGTTCTCTACGTACTTACCTACGAGGACTGCACTAGATGCGTTAATAACGCCTCTATTAATAACAAAGCCCGCTTGACCATCAACGCCGGCACTTTCAAGTACGAAGTCCGTGTTTAAAAATTCCTCATCCGAGTATTCACTCGGGTCAATAGCAAGCCCAGAAACAGTGAGTGCGCCTACATTTACTGTCGCTGTTTCCGTGAAGAGAACCCCCCGAGGGTTCACCAAAATAACATGACCATCTGCCTGTATTGACCCGTGAATCGTACTTGCGCTTTCGTCAAGAATTCTATTGATAGCAATATCGCTTTCTGACTGCAGAAAACTAACTATCTCATCTTCCTCAACATCAAACGAATCCCAATCAATCGCTAAAAGATCTTGGCCTTGAGTAATGGTGGTTACATTACCAACCGTAGTTATACTGCTATCTTCAGCGCCGACGGTAATTACACCATTCTGCGGCGCAGCATGAACCAAAGGGCTTAGTATTCCAGCTACCATTCCAAAACATGTCAGATTTGACATTCTGATTGCTGAGGCCAGCTTAGTTAACTTCAGAGAATGTTTATTGCTTTTCATACCAGCACCTTTCGTAGAGCTCCTGCTCAACTTCAGCTAATAAATAATTTTAACTAATTAGTTATAAAATACAGAAAAATCCGCATATACCGTCGGCTCATCCATATCGAGCCCCGTGCCTTCAATTGATGAGGCAGTCTTAATCGGCCAGGCTACCGATAGTTTACTGGCAAAAAATTCATTCCAGTTAAACTTAAAGAGTAAACCTCCACCGGCAAATCTCGCCCAATCATCTTGTTTGCCTTCTTTATAGTTATTTACGATGCCATAGCCAAAATCAGTAAATAACGCCATTTGAAACATATCATTTAGACGCTGATCAAATAGGATCGGATTTATCATATCTGGAAAAGTCATATACCATTCAGCAGATAATAGTCCTGCGGTATCAGCTGAAAAATCCCTTACATCAAACGCCCGCACCCCATTGGCCCCACCGAGCGACAACTGTTCAAAAGCTGGTAAAGCACTATCACTATATTGTGCTCGGGCCTTGAGTATCAGACGTGATTGATCATCGCTAAATGGCATAGGTAAAAACAGGAGGGAACTGCCACTCAAAGAAAACTTAGCAAAATTATCACCGCGGTCCTCTTGCAGAGACTCCTCTAGCTCTCTTCGATGCTCTCCATATTGAATATTTGTACTCAATATATTAAGCATGGGAATCACACCACTAGAGAGATGATCAAAGTAAAGGCCCAGCTCTCCACCATATACGTGATCGCCCGGCTCATCAAAAGAAGTGATGGCCAAAAGATTAGACTTTTTCTCTGTTAAACTGAAAGAACCGGTAAGGTTAAAATCCCTAGATCTTCGGAATTTATGATCTAAAGTAATCGCATAACTTTTGTTATCACCATGTATATCCAGCTTATTTACTGTATTATCTGGGTCTTCTACGTCTTTTAAAATAAATTCATTGTGAGCAGCCGAGAATTGAACTCGAGTGCGGGGACCAAAAATTGGAAAACTATACTTAAACTGCCCCAAATCTGAACCAAAATTTGATTCATAATTAGTTAAGCTAGTCGATTTTAAATATCCAACGGAAAGAGCATCACCGATCCCTAAGGGATTTAGCCAGTCAATGGTTGTATAGAAACGTTGGTCGCCTGTGTAAGCTGAGCCATGGTTATCGGTTCTGAAGGTGGCTTTCCAACCTTTTGCATCTCGAACCTTTAAGTTAAGCCGTGTTTCGCCTGGATTTTCTCCTGCACTAAAATAGCCAGTAACATTTAAGCCCGGCAAGTCATTTAGTAGATAAAGCCCCTCCTCAATACTCTCATGATTAACTAATTTTCCTCGCTGCCCCTCAAAAGGCTCTGCTAACTGCTCTAATGCATATCCCTTATTGTCTTCCGCAACAACCTGCCCTAACAAACCTTCTTGAACCGTGAGAGTAACCACACCGTTTTCAACTTCCTGTGCAGGAATTTGAACTTGCGCAAGAAATAAGCCTTGGCGACGATAGAAATTAGTGAGTTCCGCGGCTATTTCTTCAAGGTCCGCATAACTAATACCACGTTCTTTATTTTGCTTTTCGATAACACTAATTAATTTTCGCAATTCCGAAGGACCCAATCCGCCTGGATTGAACTGGGCATCCATACCATCCAGCAATACTGCTAGTTCTTCCAGATTCTCCACTGTATAGCCACTAGAAAGGATTTTGTCCTCCTTCATGAACTTAATACGCAGATCCTCAGCCATCTTCTCGACCGTTTCACGATCAATACCGAATTCTGGGTACTCTTCCAGACGGTGGAATTGAAATTTTTTGATTGTAATTCGCGGTCCTTGATTCCTTTGAGATACTTCTGGAATTTCAGTATCCAGATTAGGGGCTTTTGCTTCGTAAGTGCGCTGCAAAAAATCCTTAGTTACATCAGCCTCATTAACTGTGGCTGTATCTTGATCAAAAGCCTCTCTAACCTGACTTCTAAAACTCGAACCTTCATCCTGAGCATAACCAGGACATTGAAACAGTAAAAAGCTAGCAGCCACCGCGAATGCCAGCTTATTTTTTTTAAGCCCGAGCATTTTTCCCCCAGACAATTAATTTAAGAAATTTCAGTATGCCAAGCTGTTGTGTACTTATTTCAGTCTCGGTCAAAAACAGATTATTAATTTACATCCCTAACAATACGAAACCCTGTTAATCGATCTGGCTCGCCAGTATGGTGTTTCTTGGTTATTGCCAAACAACGACTCATAGGGTCCTCTCGGCTACCGCCAAGTGCCATTATCTCTTCGCCAGTGCCACGAACCCACTCTTGAACATTCCCCACAGGGTTTACCAGACCAAACCCGTTTGCGGAACCAGAGCTCACCGGTACTAGCTCAGCACCTTTTTCAATACCCCCGTACTTCAAGTGACAGTTGCGGTCTGCAACTTCACCCTGCCCATTAGCACTCGCAGCCGCGAACCATTCCTGCTCAGTGGGCAAGCGGTATTTATACCCGGTTTCATCGCTCAACCAGTTCAGATAAGCCTCAGCTATCTCAATGGGTAAATTATTTGCTGGCAACGCTGATAAACCCAGCTGCAATGTCCCACAACCGCCAATGGTGTCACAATAAATTTGGAGGTCTCCATTACTGACCTCATATTTCCCTACAGCCAAATGGCGCCCACCTTCTCCCTTGATAACGACCATCGCCGGGCCTTGAGTTCCATCTGCCAAGCGATCACGACAACTGTATCGCTCACCTCGCCCACCACTGCCCGGCGGGAGGTGGCCGCAGAAATCCAAGCGAAACTCCTTCAAAGGTTGATAAGTAGGTACAAGAGCTCTGAACTGATCGACTAAGGACTCCGTTTGAACTGGGTCCCTCGCACCCAAGGTTGACGCGCATTTCGCCAACTCAGCGCCGACGACAGGTCTAATTTTTCTCGCTTTTACCGCATCAAGGCGCGCAAGCCGGGAAAGCTGTGCACCAACACCTGGAACGCTCATTTCAAAGCTGCAAGTCAGTGCAACCTCCATATCATCGAGCACCGCATCAATTTCTTTTTGCTTAGCGGCGGCTACACGACGGCGCTCGGCCCTCTCCTCAGCCAGACGAAGCTGCTCAGCCTCTCGTTCTGCTGCTACTCGCTCAGCTTCTAGCCTCTCCCGCAAGCTTTCTCTATCTGCAGCTAGCTGCGATTTGATCGCCGCCGCTTCACTGGAATCACCATACCAATTAGCCACGCCCTTGAGCATTACATCTGCCTGATCAAGATTGCCTAGATTCAATTGACCTGTAGCGGCTGCCAAAAATAGCTCTGATATCTGGCGACGCGAAGTATCTTGAAACTCTTTATCAGCAGGGTTCAACTCAGCGTACTCTGCCAATTCAAGCCTGAGATCCTCTTCCCAGGCAGGAGTCAGAATACTCAGTGCGATTAGCCTAGATATTGCCTCTTTTTTGTCCGCAGTACGGCGCTCCAACAACTCCTGCTCATGTTTGCGCTCCAGCTCAACCCTGACCCGCTCCTGTTCCACTGCGTTCTGTTGCTGCAAGTGGCTGTAACCTACTACAGCCCCACCTAAGACCAGTACAAACGCGCTTCCCAGAACCCACTTCCAAGCGTGACTGACGAAGAAAGCCTGAACAAATTTATCAACTGTACTTGTTCGATTTTCCCGTTTCAGCTCAAGCGCTAATTCAAGTGCTCTCCACTGCCGACGATTAAGCCCCTTGATTCGCTTGGGCCGCAGGCCCTGCTCTAGCGCCTTATCTGCTGGTGTCTTGTCATACGGGTGACGACCGCAAAACAGCTCGTAGGCTACACACCCAAGTGCAAAAACATCGTCACTCGGAGCCGGCTCTGCCCCTTTAAGCATTTCAAGGCTTGCATATGCAGGGGTCAGAGCTCCGAGAGTACCTGCGTCAAATACGGTAGTTTCACCAACCTTGTTGGCGATTCCGCCTTCAGAGACAGCTCGGGCAATACCGAAGTCAAATACTTTTGCACCTTTCTTATTGGTGACAAAAATATTGCCTGGCTTAAAGTCCGAGTGAACAATTTTATGGGAGTGGGCATATATCAGGGCTTGGGAGATATCCCAAAATACCGAGCGGGCACGCTCGGGCTCCAACCCAACATCGGCATGGTCGCGCAACAACTTGTCCAATGGAGCACCCTCAAGGAACTCCATTGTCATAAACACGCGATCTCCATCGCGGTCAAAATCGTAAACCGTTACGATATTAGGGTGTGCAAGCGTTTGTGATTTACGCGCTTCCCGCTGGAGAGAAATAAAAGCATCGGGATGCTTTTGGAAATCATCATTAAGCAGCTTGATAGCGACATAGGGCTCGCTGTCACTGGCTTCCAATTTACGGCGGTCAAGGGCTTTGTAAACTGCCCCCATCCCCCCAACACCCAGGAGTTTGTCAAGCTCAAATCGACCTTTGATTACAGTTTTAGTCACTGCATTTGAGCCGGAAGCTTCAAAGGGTTCAGGTATTACTGCCGAATCAGCAGAAACACCACCCAAAACTTCATTAGCCCCAGCCCCACTTCCCATCCGATTAGGATTAGGAGAAGGAGCAAAGACAGTAGCATCTGAGCTAAAGCTGGCAGCAGCCGAAGGGATTACCGGTTGGGCTCCTTTAACAGGGGGGTGATCATTTGCTCCAGTCTTATCCTGCTGCACAACAACGGTGATATCACCATCTTCTGTCAGCCCACTGGTTGATTGGCCTGAGCCCGGCGGAGTGTCACTCGGCCGAACAATACGCGTCTTATCGTTCAATTCCGCCTCCATGGGAAACCATTACGACACATCCAAATCCGCAAAAACTTTGTTATTGATCTAATGGGCAAGGCAATAAAGTAGGGTGCGAAGTATATCGAACAGCCTATGTGGCAACAATGAACCAATATTCAAATAAATTTGCCTTAACACGCCATCAAACTATTATTTTGATCCAGCCCCCGAAAACACTGAGTATCGCTCCGATTTAAGACTGAATTACATATTATTACAAAGCAAGCTTATCAAAAAAATACCGGTAAATGCTTTCAAATAGATATTTGACTGTCAATCAATATGCATGACTCAAACCACTTATTTATCCCCGCTAGAGATTTGTTAGTTTTTAGCAATGTTAAATTAGTGTCAGAGTCAATTTGAGCAAACAGGCATAAATCGTAACAGCATAAAATTGCCTCTCGAAATTAGTGCCAGAGTCGATTAAATAACTCGAAAATTAGTTTGTTTTTAGCTTTCTCTTTGTTTAAATCATCACAGTTGCCACCGCGACGACCACCTGAACTACTGCGAATCGCGGTGGTAAGGGATTAACCACCAACATCACACGCCAACTAATGAGGGACATCCCATGGCTATCTACATGAACTACAACAACAAAGCCATCAAAGGCAATGTTACTGCTTCCGGCTACGAGGACTGGATCGAAATTGACAGCTTCAACTTCGGCGTTGGCCGCGGTATTACCATGGAAGCTGGCGCCATGTCAAACCGCGAAGCTTCTCGTCCAAGCCTGAGCGAAGTAAGCTTCACCAAGCGCATCGACGCTGCTTCTGGCGGTCTGTTCAAATCTTCTGTAACCGGTGACGAAGGTGTTACCGTTGAGATCCACGTAGTACAAACCGGTGCTAACTCTGTAGAGAAGTACGCTGTTTACAAACTGGAAAACACCCTGATTTCCTCCTACAGCATCGGAGCTTCCGCTGGTGGCGCTCCGGCTGAGTCTGTATCCCTGAGTTACGCTAAAATCGAAGCCGACCTCAACCACGCAGACAAGACCAATAAGAACCCCAAAAATATGCGTGTTGGATACGACCTGGAAACAGCCAAGCCGCTGTAAGCCAGCAGAATCTGATCTGCATATACAATGGTCTGCAGGAAATTCTGCAGACCATTATTTTGCAGTTATTTAGCTGAGCGCTTATTGAGTTTTCAGCTAAATAACTGAATGTATAATAACTAGTACTATTCTCCAAGGCACCGTAGGGATAGTAGGGGCTGCCCATGACTACATTAAATCAAGATAGAAGACTGATTAAAGTCGACAGCCCGCTCGGCACGGATGCGGTAATCGCTACCAGCCTGCAAGGCGAAGAGCACATATCCAAACTCTTCCGCTATGAACTTCAGCTCCTGTCCGATGACCATGCAATAAGCCAGAAAGATATCGTCGGCAAAGCTGTTACCGTTTCTGTACACCACTCAGAAACTCCTCGCTATATCAATGGTTACGTTACTCAACTGTCTCTGCGCGATGTTAACGCTGAGGGAGTGCGAAGTTATAGCGCCACAATTCAACCTGGCCTTTGGTTTACCAGCCTCGGGGGCTCCAACAGAATTTTTGAAAAGAAATCTGCCAAACAGATTCTTGAAGAAGTTTTGGGCGAGTACAGCAAAGTTGTAAAGCTAAGTGTTAAATTAAATGCTGAATATATAACTCGTGAATATTGTGTGCAGTTTGATGAAAGTGATTTTGAGTTCATCAATCGCCTTATGGCTGAAGAGGGTATCTCCTATTACTTCAAGCATTCAAATGGGCAACACGAACTTGTACTTTGTGATGATAGCCAGGATTTCTATGACTGTGAAAGCGAACAGGTAGAATACGATGGGAGCGGCAGTCATCCTACAAAAAATACCGTAAGTAGCTGGCAGCGAAATTTCAATTATCATGGTGGTGGCTTTGAACTGAAAGATTATTGTGAGTTCACCGCAACAAAAGATAATAAACAGCAAGTTAAAACCACCAGCCAACTAAATGATGTCAGCAATTACATGCGTGGCCTTTATGGGCTAAATCATTTTCAGGCTGACGGTGAAAATAAGCACAAATTTACAGATAGCTACCATAAGGCGCTAGCCGAGCGCTCAATGGAAGCACAAGAAGCTTTATTTGATGTGAGCCATGGGCGCAGTGACTGCCCCTCATTCACAGCTGGCGGCCGCTTTAATTTTGACCACACATTATCGTCAGAAAAAGGGAAGTACCTGATTACTTCCGTACATATCTCTGCTACAGACGGCAATAGTGCGGAAACACATTTCCACAATACTTTCAGTTGCATCCCATCATCAGTAACTCCAAGACCTGAGCCAAATATTTTTGCGAAGAAGGTACACTCTCCGCAAGTCGCACGCGTTCTTGAAGTTAAGGCCACCACTTCTGACAGTTCACAAGACCCCTACACCCAAATCAAAGTGAAATTCCCATGGAATTCGCAACAGAACAGCTGTTGGGTACGGGTGATGCAGTCATTTGCCGGAAAAAACTGGGGTGCAAACTTTGTCCCCAGAGTCAATCAAGAAGTTATTGTTACTTATATTAATGGTGATCCGGATAGACCGCTGATAACCGGAGCCGTATATAACGGTGATAATCCGGGCCCCAATTACACTGCGACACAAAGTGGCTGGAAAACTGAATATGAAGGTAGCGCCTTTAACGAACTTCGGTTTGATGATAAAGGCGGAAGCGAAGAGCTTTATATGGAAGCCGGCAAAGACCATAACTTTGTCGTCCATAATGATCAAACAGGGAAGATAGAAAACAAACAAACCCTTGAGGTTAAACAAGACCGGACTATTACGGTTACCGACGGCAGTGAAGTTGTCACCATCTCAAAAGGTGATCAGAAACTCAATGTCAGTAAAGGCAATCAAGTTGTCACTATCGGGTCAGGAAATCACACACTCAAGGTCAGTAAGGGTTCTCAAACTACTGATGCAATGGGCGCAATTAAGATTTCCTCCAAAGCATCCATTGAATTAAAAGTCGGCGGTAGCAGTATTAAACTGACTCCAGCTGGTATCACCATCAAAGGAACAATGCTTTCCTGTAAGGGCGACGCTACTGCAGAAGTTAAAGGTGGCGGAATGCTGACCCTGAAAGGCGGCGTAACCATGATTAACTGATGGGGATATATCAATGACAGACCTCATTAAAGTAGAAGCTCTCACCGCAGATGAGCTACTTAAGAATTTTGAAGTTAGTGACGAGGCAGAAGATTATCTGGTACCGGATACAGCACCAGAAGTCAGCATAAACCGCCTTGTGGAAGCAGGCCTATTTCCAGACGCGATCAAGTTGCTTGCTCATGGCCTACCAAAGCGGGAAGCCGTGTGGTGGGCTTGCCTCGCGGCCCGAGATATCCAAGGCCCTCAAACTGACGATGACAATGTGAATGCGCTTAATGCAGCTGAGACTTGGGCAAAAAAGCCCAGTGAAGAAGCCCGCTTACGCTGCAAACTATTCGGCGATAAAACAAAACATAAAACTCCAGCGAGCTGGGCGGCTACGGCAGCGAGTTGGTGTCATGGGAGCTTAGCAGCCGAAGGTGAGCCGGTAGTAGAGCCGCCAGAACACCTTTATGCTCATGCAGTCGCCGGCAGTGTTACCCTTGCTGCCGTGCTATCTGACCCAGTCGATCCAAATAAAAGGTTCATGCGCTATATGGAGCAAGGGCTCGATCTAGCACGAGGCGGAAACGGTAGGGTTGAGGGATAAACTATGGGTAAACCAGCTTCCCGTATTGGTGACATGCATGTATGCCCAATGGTCACCGGCACAGTACCCCATGTGGGTGGCCCAGTTGTAAGCCCAGGAGCACCCACCGTTATCATCGGTGGGATGCCTTCAGCAACCGTAGGTAGCACTTGTACCTGTGTTGGACCGCCCGATACGGTCGCTATGGGAAGCACTACAGTAATGTTGCAAAAGAAACCCGCAGCAAGGATGGGAGATACCACAGGGCATGGCGGGAAAATAGTTATTGGCTGCCCGACGGTTTTAATTGGCGGCTGAAAATGTCTAGATTTCTTTTATTTATTGTAATAATACTTTCATCCACTAGCGGAGTATCTATGTCACTTTTCACAAAAGATGAGGTTTTTCTTTTTTCTCCCGTTAATGGCTATTTAACATATGAAAACTCCCCAACTCAAAATACATCAGTAAAAAGAGTAGTGGAATGTGATGGAAAAACTTATGAAGATATTACTATAACTGATAGTTACGGCCACTTTTCTTTTGAACCACTCACAAAACTAGAGAGAAATTTGCTTCCCAAAGAGTTCGTTTCTCATCAGAAAATAATAGTTAACTATAATGGAACAGATTATTTAATTTGGGAAACAGTAAAGAGAAGCGAAGAACTGAATTCTGAACTTGAGGGTAAAAAGCTAGATTTCCAGTGCGAAATAACGGATGAATACAAATTTATTCATTTGACATTCAATTCTGTGGGCACCAACTGCAAACTTAAAGCACAAGACAGCTAACAGCCCTAAAGTATTAATCAATCACCTACATAACATCTACCACTCATAAAAATAATAAGCCTTTAACAATAAAGACCTAATCATCAGCACGTGTGCTACGTGTTAACACTTAATCATGAGCAGAAAACCATCTGGTCAAGATATGTTGTATTTCATACGTATTTATCGGAGTTAATTAGCAACAAACCACCGAGGTATTTCATATCACGGTTAGGAGGACTAAGATGGGAAGTACAATTACGCATAAAGATGCTGCATTATTAGCAAGCTCAGTTTACGAAATTCAAAGCGATAAATTCACCCCACCAACTATTGATCGCTTTAAAAACCAGTGGGATCTTTCAAATCATGATGATGTAATTGAAGGCTCTTCTGGCACATTATGGGTTATAAAGAAAAGAACCGGATTTGGAGTTATAGCAAGAGGAAAAGGAGAATTTAAGGGTGATGTACTCATTCTTCTAAGAGGAACTGACAATAACTTCGATTGGGCAACGGATGCAACCGTTGGGTTTTCCCCATCAGAAACTGGAAGAATTGTTCACACCGGTTTCAATAAATGTTTTGGTAGTATCCTGCCAGAGATTAAAGAAAAAGTTTCTTCCCTGGGTCACAACGTAAGAACGATCCACTGTGTTGGACACAGCCTTGGAGGAGCTCTAGCAACGCTTACCAGTGAATGGTTAAAAAAATCAGGGCTATCTCCAACTAACAATATAAAACTTTATACTTTCGGCAGTCCAAGAGTTGGGGCTTTAAGTTTTGTTAAACTGGTGACCAGTGAGTTAAATAAAGGTAAAGATATATATCGGGTGTATCATAAAACGGACGTTGTTCCTATGGTGCCAATGTGGCCTTTTTATCATTTACCATATGGGGAGAAAGCATATTGTCTGAACAGCCCGGGGAACTCACCTTCAGGTGAATACCATAAAATGTTTAGATATATAGAGAGTGTAAATAAGGCTAGCTCTTGGGATACTATGTATGAACTAGAACCACCCACCTCTCCATCAGAAATTGAAAATTGGCTTAAGTCTGACAGCCCAATAAGCTTCACAATTAATACAATGGACATGATCAATAAGGCCATATCTTATGTGATCTTGAAAATTCTAAAACTAACTGGGATTGCCGTTCAATTCGGCATAGCGACAGGTGTGACGCTGTTAGACATGCTAGCTTATGTTCTACAACAAGGAATTGACTTCTCCAAAAGTCTATCTTCTTGGGTATATAATTTGATCAAGAAGATAATGATTATGCTAGGAATGAAGATCAAAAAAGATATAAACCTAACATATCAGTTTATTCGACACATCCTTACCTCATTAAAACAAAAAATTGATCTTCTTGTCGAAAAAGCAGCAAGATCAATATTTAGAGATGAATAAACTTAGAAATCACTAGAGCGAAAGCTTGCAATATATTTTGTTTAGAAATACGACACTTAAACTATTGAAGGCTTGGTGGTTTTCACGCCACCGAGCCTTCACTAAACTTAAGCTACGCTATAGGCAAATTCCCCATCCTCAGCTGCAGATACTTTAATTGCTTTCACTTCTTCACCGCGCGCCATTTTATCCAAACATTCACTAGCCAATTCCGGCAATAATGTTTTATTCAGAATAACTTCAATATTACGAGCACCTGTATCAGCTTCGTGGCAACGAGCAACAATGTTAATCAAAACATCCTCGTCATAGCTAAAGGAAGCTCCGTAATGCTCGTGAACGCGCTTTTCAATCTTACGCATATTGATTCTGCAAATCTCTACCAGATTCTCATCATCGAGAGGGTAATAAGCAATCACATTTGCTCGACCGAGGAAAGCAGGCTTGAATTTTTGTAGCAGATGTGGGCGGATATTATCCATCAATACGTCTGGCTCAGGCTTTTCTTCTACCTGATTGAAGATAGCTCTAATTGCATCCTCCCCTGCATTGGAGGTCATAATTATTACGGTATTCTTGAAGTCGATATCCCTTCCTTCACCGTCTTTAATAGTCCCCTTGTCAAACAGGTTATAGAAAACATCCTGTACACCTGGGTGAGCTTTTTCCATCTCATCCAATAAGATTACTGAATAAGGCTTACGGCGTGCAGCTTCGGTAAGAACTCCGCCCTCTCCGTAGCCTACATAGCCGGGAGGAGAGCCCAACAGCATAGATACTTTATGCTCTTCCTTGAATTCAGCCATATTGATGGTCGTGATATTTTGCTCTCCACCAAACAGCTCGTCAGCCAAGGCAAGGGCAGTCTCTGTTTTACCTACACCACTAGTACCACAGAACATAAACACACCCACCGGTTTACGTGGGTCTGTCAAGCCTGCTCGAGAAGTGCGAATTGCCTGAGATACAGCCTCGATAGCATGGGGCTGACCAATAACACGCTTATTTAGGCGCTCTGCCAAAGTCTTCACAGCAATGATTTCATCGCTAACCATCTTACCGACAGGAATTCCAGTCCAGTTGGCAACTACTGCGGCAATAGCCTGTTCATCGACAGCTGGCTGCATTAACGGGGTATCCCCCTGGATAACTTCCAAGTCCGCAGTTAATGTTTTGAGCTGTTGCTGATAGTCGGCTAATAAGGCCTCGTCGGGTGTATCTTCACCTTCACCACCTTGGGCCTTCATAAACTCTACATCGATCTGATCGCGGAGTTGCTGAATCTGTCCGATTAGCTCATTCTCTTTAAGTAATTGCTGTTCGAGAACTTCCAAACGCTTTTCTTCGGAAGCTTTAAACTCTTTTAGCTCTGCCAGTTGCTCCTCATGCTCACCCATTGCTGCGTTTTCACGCTGAAGTTTAGCCAGGGTAGTATTAGTGCGATCAATATTGATACGAGCATCTTCAATCGCCCCAGGAGTAGCAGACTGGCTAAGAGCGACGCGCGCGCAGGCCGTATCCAGTAAGCTAACCGACTTATCTGGCAATTGGCGCCCGGGAATATAACGATGAGATAACTTGACCGAAGCTATGATAGCTTCATCCAGAATGCGTACTTTATGGTGCTCCTCCAGCGAGGTTGCGATACCACGCATCATATCAATCGCGTTGCTCTCATCAGGCTCTTCCACTTTTACTACCTGGAATCTACGGGTCAAAGCAGGATCGCGTTCAAAATACTTCTTATATTCCGCCCAGGTTGTGGCAGCTAAAGTACGCAATTCACCACGAGCCAGTGCAGGCTTCAGGAGATTAGCCGCATCCCCCTGTCCCTCTTTACCGCCCGCACCAATCATGGTGTGCGCTTCATCAATAAATAAAATAATTGGCGTTGCAGATGCCCGCACTTCTGAAATTACAGACTTTAAGCGGTTTTCAAACTCACCTTTTACACTGGCGCCAGCCTGAAGAAGTCCCAAGTCAAGCGTGCGCACGGCTACACCGCGCAATGGCTCAGGTACATCACCACTAGCTATTCGAAGAGCAAAGCCTTCAACGACGGCAGTTTTACCAACACCTGCTTCACCAGTAAGGATCGGATTATTTTGGCGCCGGCGAGTTAAGATATCGATACATTGGCGTATTTCCTCATCACGACCAAGTACAGGGTCAATCTCTCCCTTCTTCGCTCTTTCAGTTAGATTGATTGTATATTTGTCCAGAGCCGGAGCTTTAGAAGCAGCTGCAGCAACTGCAGCTGCGCCATCATCCATATCCGCCGTGGCACTAATATGACTAGATTCTCCACTTTGCCCAAACATTGCACGAGCGGTTTCGCGAATCGATTCTGGAGCTATCTCTTTCAGTTCTGGGCAGGATTCTAAAATCTGGCGACGGGAGGTTTCTTCCAATAAAAGCGCAGCCAAAAAGTGTCCGGAGCTGATTGCTCTATGCCCATAATCAATAGAAGCCAGCATCCAAGCATTCTTCGCTGCTTCTACGATAGTTGGGGACAGGGCTGGTGGACGGCTGCTGCCGGCCCGAAATCCAGCAATCGCTGTAGCCAGCTGCTTGGCAAAATTTGCTGGATTACAGTCGTGTTTTTCCAACAGATGGTAAAGGTCAGTATCAGACTGATCCAAAAGTTTCAGTAACCAATGCTCTAATTCAACATTGTACTGGTTCTGTGACAGACAAAGCCCAGCAGCGCCCTCTAGTGAGTCACGCATATGCGGTGTCATAGTATCAACCAATCGCTTCAAATCGATATTGATCACGTTGAATATCCTTTCCTAAATAATAAAGTTATTAATTTTACTTATGCAGCAGGTAAAGCTTCATCAGGTGAAATATTGTCTGCACTTAAGGTTATTTGTACTAACCTTTCACCATCTTGTTCACTAGCCATGTGAGTATTCCATCCCAGTAAAGGTTCATTCTCAGCTTTTCTATTTAGCTGAACAGGTGCCACCTGGCTGGTTGAAAGTGTCACCGACAACTCAAAATCCAATTCAATACCAGCACTAAAGTGAATAAACTCCTTAAGCGATTCCAACTTTTTCGTACCCGGAGCAATAGTCATAAATTGCTCATAAGGCATTGACTCAATAATTACTCGAAATTTATTCTGGGCTTGGAAGCAGTGCGTACCCAGAATGGTATTTACTCCCAAGCAATTATTAATACCCTTCGGCACCTGAGCACTGGGCAGTCGACACAAGATATCATCCGGTAACTCATCCCACTGTCCCTGGAATTGTTCGATGCTTACCGTTAAATCAAAATAATGCTTGATCATGCTGGATAAAGCGGTAGCGGAACAGCGTCCGCTGGAAAGATGTCCTCCCATTCCAACAAGTGCTTCATCCGGTATCGGCATTCGATAGCGCATTTCACTTGTGCCAAGCCCTGCTAGGGATGCAAGAGCCTGGGTAAACTTGTCTGGCTCTCTAGAATTCTGCAGGCGTTGCCGTTCATAATTCACAGGCAACTGGTATTTATGCCAAGATTGGTAAAAAAGAGAGATACTCCGGTGATTAAACATATCCAGAAAATCACGCAGTGCCGTATTGTTCTCCCTAAGTTCCCTTTGCACTAACTCTGTCAGATAATACGGCATCACTCCCTGACTACCGATTAACCCTGTAAAACCCACCTCCATATGCCACTGATGAGTCTCATTTTCATCGGGTTCTTCATGTTCAACGTTTTTCTTCTCTAGACGTAAAACATCCGAACTAACAAAAGACAACCCAGATTGAGCACTAAACCGAATCAGCTCTTTATTCGGAGGGGCAGCACTCGCTATAGGTTCTTTACTGAAACCTGTACCTGCCAGATGTACTGCACGCTCTACCAGCCTTACCGCTTGAAAAAAATCAAAGTTATAAGGCTCTCGGCGTAAACGCTCAATTACAGTAAAGCTTTTTCGCCGGCGCGAGGTGGCCATCGCTTCAACTCCCCATCTCGGCCACTCATAGTGGCAATCAGTTTTGTAAATGAATTAATTGAACAGTATAAGCCCAGGAAACGCTCTATGATGCTAGAAAATAACAATGGACTTGTTCCTGTTAACATCATGGAATCAAGTTCAATCTCAACTTCTGTGCCGCGACATAAAACTACACTTTGATCAATCTGAATCGGAGCAGTAACCGGTTTAGTATTAAGCTTCAAGAGTGATTCAATCAGGTTGCGAGTACTTGCCGAATCACGAAAATCGTAAAGCCTAAAAATTTCTTTTAACGCATTACATCCCTCTGCACCTGATAGGGAAAGATGATTTAAGTTAAGGTGGGAAATTAACCTCCAATATCCTCGCTCTCGTCGAGGCGGCCGTATAGTTGCCGTTGGGGAAACCACACAACTAATTCGGCTAACTGGCAAATCACCGTCAACAACCTCTAAATAAGGTTGGGCGCTACCACTAGGTAATTTCTTGGCCAGATTACGATTACAACACGTTAACTTAATATCTAATGTCTGATCACTAATTCGATGCGGATTAAAGTCAAGATCGACTAAGCTTATATCTATCTCGGATGCTTGTTCATTCCGATGCTCCCCTTCGATCACATCTCTGCGACGACTAAACCAAAAGGCAGATTGATCAGCATGATGTTGACTGTGCCGAATTCCATAGAAAGGCCGATAACCGGTTGTCTCTCCATCAGCGTTAGTTGCCGCGACTTCATCCACTGAGTATATTTCCAAGCCATCACTCCTACGAGCATCCGGGACCACATGGTAACTATACTGCGAGTGATTAAGTGGAATAGGATCTGCACTTTGCTTAAATAAATTAACAACCGGAGCACAACCCAAAGCAAACATGCTTGGAGAAATCTGTTTTTCCAACTCTTCATGAGTTTCGGATAAATAAAAATACAGATTTAGCGTATCGTCAAAGCTCTCGTTTAACGCCTCACTAATGTTCAACATATCCAAGAAAAGGAACTTTTCTGGAAAAGCAAAATATTCAGTTAGTAGTCGATATCCTACGAATGCGGTATCAGGATATGGCAATAAACCCTCATCTGGACTTAGCCCCACTTGACATATTTCATCCGGAGAGAGAAAAGTTGGCTTTGGATCACTCTCCCCATTGGCAACAACCAACCTTACACACTTACTGAGTAGCAGGTCATATAAACTATAGATATGAGATGGTTGGCCACGAAGGAAAAATCGGAGACTCTCAGGGTTTAAATCAGAAAATTTTATGCTTGGGCTAAAAGTTTTAAGAGACAATTTTAAAACAGCATTAGCGCCCTGAATGTCATTACAGCCCGGAGCGATAAATGGCCTTGGCATCAGAGTGGCACTTACCGCCTGAAATGGACAAATTTCTGCCGGATAACAAGTAGTAAAGCGGCAGGTTTGCCCTTGAAAACTATCACTTTCGAGTAACGTCTTTGTTTCTACGCGAGTTATCGCATCCAAATCCTTTTCCGGTTCAAACTGAACAATGGCACAAGAGGGAATAGGACGAAGATAATGAGGATACAGAGTTTCCAGCATTGCATCCGTTAACTCCGGAAAATCATCACTCAGCTTTTGCTGCACCCGAGCATTCATGTAAGCGAAGCCGGACAACAGTCGCCCTACTAAAGGATCATCAACTGTGTCTGCATCCAGCTGAAGTCGGGATGCGGCAGCTGGGTGCATCTTTGCAAATTCAGCAGAAGTTTGCTGAATGAATGCGAGCTCGCGCTCGTAGAGATCTATTAACTTTTCACTCATCACATAATCTCAGAGACATCCACCAGCTGGGTAACTGGGTTGAGTGCCGAATCAAATACAATAACTTCCGATGCTGGATTTACATGTAATACAGCTTCTACACGAAAGCGTATACTAGGATCTTCGACATCCACTTTGTCTTGGGTGGTTACTTTTACCGAACGTATTCTGGGCTCAAAATTTAAAATTGTTTTTTCAATATCTCGACAAAACTGTTTTCGGCTAGCGGCAGAAGAAAGATTGACTGTTGATAGGTCTGGCAACCCATAGTTAATATTCGACTGTTCTAAACTTTCATGAGTCGAAGGTGCGGAAATACATTTAAATCTTGTGTTGAACAAGTATTCCAAATCACGACGCACCCCTTCACGCAACTGTCTCAACACTTGATGGGATTGATGTACATCCAATTTACTAGATGATTGTAATAATCGATCCAATACCGGTGCCAATAGTCGCTTTTCTCTAACCATAATAATTAGGTAGCTCCGACGCCGATTGTTGCCAATGCGGTTGTAAGTTTTAACTCGGATACAAGATGGTCAACGGTGTAATGACTCTTGAGATGAATCACACTTTGATAGCTACCCGCTTTACCTGGCTCATCCGTTACTTGCACCCGGGACTCCCGTAGAGGGTATCGAGCCTGCATTTCCCAGGAAAGGTCATCCCTTCCCGTTGTATATTCATCCAGCCAATGCTGCAACTGCCGCTCGCAATCTGCAGCATTCATATAAGCACCCACCTTATCCCTTATCATTACCTTGATATAATGAGCAAATCGAGATGCGCAAAGTATTTGTTGTAACATGGAGCTAATACGCGCATTAGCCGTGGCTGCTTTAGAAGTGAATTGCTTCGGCCTTTGAAGTGATGGAACACTATTAAAGGCGCTGTAAGGGGTATCGTAACAATGACTCAAGCATACATACCCTAAGTCACTTAAATCCCGCTCAGCAAAATCAGTTACCAAAATTGAAGTGGCCATTCGGATCATGCCAGGAGTACTATCTGGCCTATAAGGCACCATTGGTAGCTGGGTTACCAACCCTCCCCCCAAATGATCACGAGCAACTCCTCTAATATGTGAAAACCAGCCAACTTCACTAAATTCTCTTAATAGCACGGTACCCAATGCAAAGCAGGCGTTCCCCCATAAATAATTCTGGTTATGGGGTGCCCGTACCTGTTCCTGAAACCTCAAACCACGATAGGATGAAAACTCCTGATTATAGGGTTCTCTCATTAAAACTTGAGGAAGTGTTAAAGCAATAAATCGGCTGTCTTCCAGGTCCCGAAGGCCATTCCATCGAATGTATTCCTTTTGACGGAATACTTCTGAAAAATTGATAGGCTTTGCTAGATCCGAAAAGTTGTCTACGCCAAAAAGTTGTGGGGCTGATGCACAAACAAACGGTGCAAAGGCTGCGGCTGCAGTATGTGCGATGCCCTGCAAAGTAAAGACATCATCATAAGGGTGATCAGGCAGTGGCCGATGAGATACATAGTAATCTCCAAGTAACAAACCAAATGGCTCACCGCCTGGAGTACCGAACTCTTCATTGTATATAAGATGAAACAGGCCAGATTGGTCAAAATCCGGGGCCCTCTCCATATCCTTCGCCAGCTCTTTCCAGCTGGCATCTAAGAGTTTGATTTTAATATTTTCAGCATGGGGCGTATCAAACACTAAGAGGGATAGCCCCCGCCAGCTCGCTTCAAGTCTCTGAAACTTCTGGTGATGAATTATACAATTCAGCTGGTCACAGATTAGTTCATCCAACTCGGCGATAATTCGACCAAGATATTGGCGAACGGAATAATTATCCCTATTTGTACGAGGGGATAATTCTGTGAGCCAATATTCAAATGCAAAAAGGTCATCCGGTTCCTGCAGAAATTTATGTAGCTCTCTCTGCTGCCCTCTCGCCAATTTCTCCGGTAGAACATCTGGTTGATCTTCCAATATTTGGTCATGTGCTGCACGGGGCACCGGTATACTCCAACAAGAATTATTATTTGAATAAATAATGGTGAAACGCTGGCCTTGAACAAGGCCATGTGAAGAGAGAACCCGCCCCTAAGAGCGGGCCCGGAGCCTTATCCCGCAGATGGGATATTTGCCACCATACGCAAGGATGTCGTCAATTCTTCCATCTGTAACCAGGGTTTCAGATAGGCAATCGCACTGTAACATCCAGGCTGACCCGGAATCTCTTTTACTTCTACACGCGCTTCAGAAAGCGGGTACTTCGCTTTCATTTCAGGGCTCGCATCAGGATTGGAGTTAGTGTACTGGGAGATCCACTTGTTCAACCAACGCTCACAATCACCGGCTTCCATAAAGGAACCCACTTTATCGCGCGCCATTACCTTGAGGTAATGTGCAATACGGGAAGTCGCCATTAAATAAGGCAAACGGGCAGAAATAGCTGCGTTAGCAGTGGCGTCAGGGTCATCGTATGCCTTTGCCTTTTGCGCACTTTGAGCACCAAAGAATACCGAGTAATCCGTATTCTTGTAGTGACACAGAGGCAAGAAGCCTTGAGCGCTTAACTCCGCTTCACGGCGATCGGTAATACCAATCTCTGTGGGACATTTCTGATCGAGATCCCCATCGTCACTCTTGAACACGTGAGATGGTAGCCCTTCTACTTTACCACCACCCTCAGCACCGCGAATTGCAGTACACCAGGAGTTCTCAGCGAATGCTTGTGTCATGGTGGTGCCCATAACATAAGAAGCATTCATCCAGCAGTATTGATCGTGCTCTGCTGGACGGGAAACGCCGTCTTCATCCACTTCAAATTCTTCGAAGTCAAAAGCTTCAATCGGCTTGGTGTTAGCACCATAAGGGGTACGGGCCAGGGTACGCGGCATTACCAAGGTGACAAAACGGGAGTCGTCACTGTCACGGAAACTGCGCCACTTGATGTACTCGGCGGATTCAAAAATACCACCCAGATCTCTCGGTTTGGAAAGCTCCGTGTAGTCATCAAAACCAAACATGCCGGCACCGGCAGCTGCAACAAACGGACAGAAGCCAGCCGCAGCAACATTAGACATCTTGCTCAGAAGCTCGATATCCTCAGGGTGGCTGGTGAACTCGAAATCCCCGATCATTACGCCGTAGGGCTCACCACCCGCAGTACCAAACTCTTCTTCATAGATTTTTTTGAAGGTCTGGCTCTGGTCGAACTCAACTGCCTTATCCAGGTCGCGGAAGAGCTCGCGCTTGCTCAAATTGAGCATGCGGATTTTCATGGTAGCGCCAGTTTCCGAGTTCATGACCAGGTGATTCAGACCACGCCATGATCCTTCCAGCTTCTGGAATTTCTCGTCATGCAAAATCGCAGACAGCTGCTGGGACATGGCCTTATCAATCGCGCTAACAGCTTTCTTGATGGTCTGGGTCAGGTTGCGATCCCAGGTGACCGTCCCTTTCATTACTTGCTCTGTCAAATTCGCAAGCAAGTCTTGTGCTTCTTGAGGCTCAGTTTGTTTAGTTGCCGCAATCGCCTGGTCTAGAAGACTCGCAGATTGCTCTTCAGCTTCACTTCCTGCAACATTTTCTACTTCAGTGCTCATTCTGAGTCCTCTCCTTTATCCTCATTCAAGCCCAACTGGTCAGAGATAGCGCTGACGTTTTCTGTGCTCTTGAGAATATCCTCAAGTACTTTTTCAAGCTCCTCAGAGCGATCAGCTTTACTCAGCAGATCACGCAGCTTGCTACGGGCTTCAAGCAATTGCTTTAGTGGCTCAACCTGCTCAACAATCTGCTCCGGCGAGAAGGCGTCCATGTTGTTGAAGTCGAGATCAACAGCCATCTTGCTACCGTCACCAGTCAGGGTGTTTTCAACCTGCAAGTTCAACTTTGGGTTTACTTTACCCATTACGTCGTTGAAGTTATCGCGGTCAATTTGGATAAACTTACGATCTTTCAGAGCTTTGCGATTCTCGGCATTATCACCAGAGTAATCACCCATAACACCCGCCACAAAAGGAAGCTCCTTTTTGACTTCGGCTCCGTTAGTTTCAACATCGTAAGTGATATGTACACGCGGCTTACGCACGCGCTTAAGTTTGTTGTGGATGCTTTCAGACATCTAAGGTCTCCTTTCCGACTTTAGGGACTGCTGTTCTCAGTTAATTACCAACCAGTGCTGGCTTCTTCTTGCGGTTGCTCACCCCAACCTTCATCAGAGACTGGCGCGGATACACTTTCAGTAGGTGTATCTGCGGCAACCGCAGGAGCTGATGACGTGCCACTTGTAGTCACTGGTGGGGTTATATATTTTTGTGTATCCGTGCCATCGAGACGAACTCCCGTCAACTGGGAGTAAAGCGCCTTCGACTGATCATCAGGTAGCAATTCAGACATCAATTGTGAAACGGTCATTCGTCCCCAGCCTATCAGCCTCTCCAGGCCGGGCGCCAGCGGCGTATGCGGCTCATAGGTACGAAAATACTTTGCCGCCTGCTCAAGCAATTTTAAGGCATCTTCTCTGGACACTACCGGACCGGTAGGGACAGCTACAGCAGAGGCAGCCACAGAAGTAACCGCTGCTGCAGCTGCATTTCCAGCTTGAACTTCCCCAGCAGGCTCTTTTGATGATTCAGACGCCACATCTTCTTGAGTCTGCTCCATAGACTCCAAGTGCGTCTTATAAATAAAGCGGCTTGTCCGCAACACCTCATCCAATAGAGATGAAATATTCGTGGATGGGGGGGCATCATGGCCGCAGCTTTGTCGCAGGCTATCATTTATGGTCTTAAAGTGCCCCAGCGCTGCCTCGATTGTCTGGACGAGGTTTTGAGCCCATTCACCGCTCGCACTGTTTACACATTGATCAATCTGCTCAAGGTTGTAACCCAGCGTTTCTATTCGAGCAGCCTTGGCATCGTCATCTGCAATTCTGTCAGCATCCCGAGCCTGTTGGAATTGGAAGAATGAATAGTCCCCATAATCCCCTTCGGGAGTAATACCGGCACTGCGAATAGGCATTAGCAAGGTGCCATCACCACCATCACCATTCAAACCTGTCAGGGGTGCTACTTTTGTCTCAAGGCCATCTTCGTCTGGTAAGGGATACAGACCTTCCCAATATTGCTCTACTAACGAGTCGATCACCTGCAGGCCATCTCTCAAGCCAATAAAGCCATGTAAGCGAATCAAGGCCTCGGTATACCAGCTGGCAACCTCCAAGTCCTTACTCTTTTTCCCTAGGATATTTTCTGCAGCTTTTGCTACATCCCTCCAAGGTGCGAGTAGGTCTGTGTCTGCATCATCGAACATTGCGGAGCGTTCAGCAGCTCTTGCACTGTTGCGAGCATCTTTGATCGAGTAATAATCAGAAGTTGGCGAACGATCCTCTCGGATATCTTCCCCTACGGGATTATCCTCTGAGATTGGAGCAACTAATTCATCGATATTTATCGTGTTTGGGAATGCCATCAAAAAAGGCCCTTATACCGAATCAAATCCTTTAATCAGAATTCTGAGAAGAGTACACGTTGTAGATATCTAATCAAGGCAAATAATGCGCTTGGTACCTATTACTTTAAAAAACATGTTCAGTTGACAATTTTACGCTATTTATTTTTGTTAGATTTTGGCTTCTTATTCCAAGCTATTACATCGGAACTAATGTTGGATCGCAACCGGCCGTATTAGCTACAAGTGTAAATGTGGTAAAAATATGCAAAAATTCAGTTCTACTTCTCTCAGAATCTTGAATAGATGACCACAAAAACACGGAATAGAAACTGTCCTGACATTGAAAAAATGTGACTAAGTAGTGAACTGGCGTTTCTGTAATATCAGCAGACATCTCATAAATATGTCCACTATGGTTACCCCCTCTCAACACTTCTGGTCCTGATATAAGAACACCGTTCTCCACTCTGGTCAGGCATTGCTGTATTTGGGCTTTTCCAAAATGGTCAAGTAACAAACCTTGGGGGAGCTGACTTCGTTCCTGTCTCAATACAATCAAGTAGCGACTCAACTCTGGACTTCCCGCCTGAATTACCGCTTCCCGATTCAAGCTATCAAACTTTTGCCACCCCGAAGGAACCCCTATAGAAATCGTTCCCTCTTTATCTTCTAAGAAGGTAAGAGTCGGGGGCAAAGGAGATTCACCATAATTACTAGACTTTGCAGTACAGTGTATCAACTGATCATTCTGATAGAGCTGAGTGTGCCAGCCAGCCAACCAGAATTTATTCACTAACTGGCGGGCTTCCCCTCTATCATCCGTAGATTTGATTTGTGATTTTACACCTGTCAGAAGCCCCTTTATCTGACTAAAATTCAAGCCAAATTCGCGTCCTAATGCAGCTATTGCATAGCGTCGCTCCACAGAACTTCTTTTCTCCCCAGTAAAAATTATTCCGTAAGACATATCAGCAACCTTCGCTTCCTGCTCTGATACCTTCTTGACAAACCAGAGCCTTTGCTCCTTCCTTCTGGTTTCATTCTGCCCTTTCGCTTCATTAAACTGACGCTCTTAGGCAATAACACTTAATTAGATGTAGGTTGTTTTCTTCTAAATCAATGAAGCACTTTTACTTTATACTTCTGGTACAACGCACTTAAAGCTGATGCTTTCTGTAAGGAAAATAAATGAGAATAAATAAATGGAAGGTAACCCAACTCTCGTAACTTTAAAAATTTTTCCGCTTCAAGCTTTTGTAGCCTCGATTCAGAAATGCAATATACCCCTGTAAATTTATGTTTAAGGCCATCAGCCAAATCTATATTAATTATCTTTTCTTCTAGCAAATTGAACTTCTGCAAAATATCAATAAATTTCCAGACCTGCATCCTATTAAAGTGGCTTTTTTTTAGCCGGCGCTGTATTTCTAAGAGGTCTTTGCTTGCCTTTCCATCTACCTCAAATAAACTAACACTAGGAGAAGTGCATTTACCGGCGGATAGGAGCGAAGATTCGATACAAATATATGCACTGGAAAAATCATTTTGTTTATACTTCAAACAAAAAGGATAATTACGAACAGATTCAGGAACATATTCCCCTTGCCACTGCCCTTCTTGCCAGAAAAGATTTTCACCTGGTTTCACACCAAGCAATGCACTACTTTCAAGCTTCCCAGAGTCTTTTGACTTAGCAAATATGATAGGGCATGCATGCGCTACCGGTGTAAACTCAGTCAAAAGAATTGAACAAACATGTAAATTTTTACTGTGGGAAAGATCGCTTTTAAGTAATCTAACATTACGATGCTTTTTCTTATCCAACACGACCCACTGTTTCACATTGCGCCCCCACATCCTAATTCATATTTTGCTGCAATCGTACACCAAGCATTGAACTGTACAGTTCTGGGCTCGGCAATGACGGGCATAACAAAGTTGTCGGGGCCAAGTGCTGTGACCCCTCGCTCCACCACAGACTATATGCGGAGTAGCTACTTTTGCTCATCTGCCCTAAAAGACCTGCAAAGCCTCTTTCCAGACTATTCGATTGGCCTGTGGAGACGACAAAGTCCCCCTGTGCTGGAGGCAGAGAGATAATGCCCGCTCTGTCAGGGGGAGCACTAAACGCCTCACATAATTGGTCTGCATGTAGCATATTTTGTAGCGATGTAATTGCTAATTCCGACAAGCTCTGGAACCAGCTCTTAGCATCAGACATAAAAGCAAATGCATCCACTACCGGGGATAGAGGAGCAGCAAATGTCAACGGAAAATAGCGCCCAACACTATCCACACTAGGCACTAAAATTCCGGCCCACGCATTGGCATCAATGATGCCTTTGCTGTGGACAAACCTCCAAACAGGACTGGTCAAGTAGTAGTCCAACCACTCTTGACCTACGAGTTCACGAGAACCAAATACCGCTCGTTGTAACCAGCCATCCCATACAGTGACAAAACTACCCGGCAGCTGCCGCTGAACAAAGTCCCCGTGACCCGGCAACTTACCAAAAATACCAACTGTATTTTGCAAATCATCTACTCCGTCTACAGGGTCTCAGGGCATCGATATCCGCGCAGTAAACTGCGGTCGAACGGATTGTTTACATTAGATGCAATCAATTTAAATTGAGCCTTTCGCCCTTCCTCAGAGAAAGTGACAAAGTGCTCTGCATTACTTCGCCCGGCTTCCAAATCTGAGCTCGCTAGCAGTCTGTACCATGCCCAGTCCCCTTCAAAATGCTTGCGATGAACAGTCTCATTCAGATCTTCAAAGATAATGCGGACGCGATTACTTTCACCACCACGCCAAGTCAGCTTTTTAGTGGTTTTAGGGCCATGGGAGTAAGGAACTCGCTGCTCTCCAAGTTCAAGTTCAAACAAACGAACACTGGAATCCAGTTTCGTAGGCTCAATACGGAAAGAGTAAGAAGCTCCTTCGCCGGCACTGAAGAAAGTTTTTCGAATACGTTCAGCTCGACGCAACTGGGAAAGGGCTTCCCTTGAAAGGCTAATACCCTGCCCTTCAACGTATTTGATTTTCCAGTTTCTGGTATCCACAAATGGCTTCAGATACTGATTGACAAATTTCTCCTCAATACCACCTGGCTTGAAGTACTGGTTAAACTCCATCACCGGCACTTCCTGATCACGGTCGCTACGCAGTGGGTACCGGTTTGCCAGGCTATTGCTATAGCTTTGATACACCTCTTCACGCCAGACACGGTTGATATGCGCCTTAGTCTTGGCCATTACCAGCCCCCAAGCGCTATCAGCAATATCTGTCAGCCACTGGTCAAAAGGTGCTGGCGCATTGGCAGCCTTAACCCTTAACTGTTTAATCGCATCGCTACCGCCGGCAAAACGCGCTTTGGCACGTCCAAAGGCCGCTTGATTCGAATCGGGAGCGCTGTCGATCTCAGTGAGGTATTCCTGAATTTTATTAATAGTATCCAGGTATTCTTGGATACGCGCTGGCCGCCCCTTCTCACTCTGAGTGATTCGCTGGACCTCCTCAAACCTAACATCAACAATGTTTGGCTTGTAATGATCCTGCAAGGCACTGGTTGCACTACCCAGTGCGGCTTGTCCCAGCTTTCGAGTAGTACTGGATACAGGTAGAGGTACCCCAGAAGCATCGACTGGCACTTCAGGACGAAGGGTCAGACGAGTGTTATCTGAAGTTATCTCGGTAATCGCAAGCAGGGGTGAATAAATAGGATCAGACAACTTTGACAACACATCCAATGCCTGTGAAGTGCTACCAAACCTCTGTATTTTGAACCCGCCAAGGAAGCCCTGCCAACGCTGTAAGTACTCCCCAAGATAGATTCGTTTTACTTCCTCACCAAGCTTTTCACGGTCGGCTTCGGTAAAGTCCTCACCACTCAGATCTCCTCCATAAATCCAGCGTTCTTCAGCCATATTTGTCATCAGCTGAGAGTCTGCTCCAAAGTCCAGTTCTTTATAACCCGCCTTTGTATAGAGGAAGGGAATCGTGAAGTTTGGATTATTGGCTCCCATACCAAAAATTTGCTGAGTGTCTCCACCAATTTCCTGGTAGAGATCTACAGGAGTCAATCCGAAGTCACTATTTTGTAGTTGAGCAAATAACCGCTGAGGCACAGGGATACGACGCAGTTGTTGTCGCGCGCGAGCTACCACCCTCTCATTCTCTTCAATTGAATTGGGTAGAGGCTGAATAAATAGTTGATCTAGGTGGTAGCGCAGTTCTTCCTGCCTCCCAGCTTCACCGGGTAGCTGACGCTCCCAGCGAGCAGTGTAGTAAGCCTCTATGGTTTTCAAATCCATTTTATCTGGATTAAAAAACATCAAATAGGTTTTGAGAGTACTTACCAAAGCGGGATCATTACTTCCGAGACGACTTAAGTCACTCTCTATATCGCGAAGTAAAGCGGGAAGATAAATAGTTTCTAATTTATGGCGATAGAGATCATTTGCCGCGGTATCAATTCTGGTGTCATAAAGTCCCAAATTGCCAATCCACGGATGTTCCTCACGATCGTAGACCGCACTAGCCCGCTTCAAAGGCTCTAACAAATTTAAGGCACTGATGGGCGTAATATTTTTGCCTTTCAGCTCACTCTCTGCACCTTGGTACGCGCTGAGATTATCGCTAACCTCTCCCATGGATAATTTATTCTGTGCGAGACTGCCACTCCATAAGAAAATAGCTCCGACAAAGCCTCCCGCCAAAGTAGCAAAAACTCCCCGGCGTAACCAAAGGTTAGCTGACTCAATCCGGCGATTAACGCCTACTAATTCAGCCTCGGGGAAAACGACATCCTTCAATAGTCGATGCAAGAAAAAGCTCTTACCAACACCCTGGAATTTTGGCCCGACGCTACGCTCTAGTCCAAAATCAGCAGTTACGGAGGACATCATACGGTCAACAGGACTGCCCTCCTGAGTGCCACTAGTAAAGTAGACCCCTCTGACCATAGGGACGGTTTCGTAACGATTTGGACCGAAAGTCTGCTTTACAAAATCTGTCAAAATATCTGTAAGGCTTTCCATTCGGGCAGGAAAACCTTGCAACAACGCCCGCTTCTCTACATTCCTCTCCTGATGAACACGCCACAATACGCGTTGGTTCAAACGCTCTATCAGCTGCTCAAATTCTGCTTTGAAATTATCGAGAGGGGCCCCTACAGTGGCGTTAGCTTCACGGGGAAAACTCATTCCCCAAACTTGCTCACGCTCAGCTTGAGAGAGGTTGTCGAAAAACTCTGTAAACCCTGCAACTAAGTCACATTTTGTGAAAGTGAGATAAATCGGGAAGCGAATACCCAACTCTTGTTGCAGTTCATTTACACGCTGGCGGATAATTTTTGCCTGGTGTTGGCGCTGCTCTTCAGTTTGCATCATTAAATCTTGCAAGCTAATTGCAACCAGAGCACCATTGATCGGGCGGCGGCGGCGGTATCTTTTCAATAAGCTCAGAAAAGCTTTCCAAGCGCTATTATCGTAAACCCGGTGACTGTCCTGAGTCGTATAACGCCCTGCGGTATCAATTAAAACTGCATCATTGGTAAACCACCAATCACAGTTACGGGTGCCCCCTACCCCACCCAGGGCTTCCTTCCCATGACTCTGCGCCAGAGGAAATTCCAACCCGGAATTCACCAGGGCTGTTGTTTTACCACAACCGGGAGGCCCAATAATGATGTACCAGGGAAGCTGATAAAGGGAAACTTGTCCCTTGTCAGATTTAAACCGAGCACTACGTAATACACCCATCGCTTCACGGAAGCGACCAGAAAGAGCATTCAACTCTTCCAGCGAGCGTTCTTCGTCTGGATCTGTAGAATCGGCTTCTTGTGATTCCTCAATGCCTTTTATTAAAGCCTGGTTTTGGCGTCTCTCTACCAACCATTGGCTAATATTCCACACAAGCCAAATAGCAAAAATAAAAACAATAATAGTTAGTCGGACAGAGTGAGAAAGCGTGGCATTATCACTACCAAACTTAATGTAATCAGCCGCAAACCAAATGAGGAGGGAAAGAGCTGAGAGCCCTATGAGCCCCAACACCCACTTATTGGTAAAAAAGTTACGCAAGCGTTTCATGAATTGCTCCGTCTTCCAGGGTATCGACCATACCCAGGATCAATATCAGCCCGAGTGTTACCCTTCTCCTTGCGGAGACTCATCATCACTTTTGGACAAATCTAAAATCTGGTCCGCGACCGGTGTCGTCGTTTCATAGAGCCACCAGCGATAACCACTATAAGTTGCAAGTAACAACCCCAGGACAACACTCATAATCACCCAGAGGGGTATATAGTGAATCAGCCGGGATTTTCGCTCTACGCATCCTTGCCAACGCGGCGAAAGATCTCGGTCCATTGGCTGCTTATGCTGTTCAATTGTTCTGTAGAGCTCATCACGAATCTGTTCTATTTGTTCATGTCCACGCTGTACGAGCCGATATTTACCCTGAAAGCCCAAGCTCAAACACAGATAAAAAAGCTCAAGGAGTTCCAAATGACTTGCGGGAGTTTCCAGCATGCGCTGCAAAATGACAAAACACTTCTCCCCTCCAAAAGTCTCTTTGTGAAATAGGCTAAGTAGAGAGTGCTGGCTCCAACCGCTAGCTGTACCCCAAGGCGTGGTCAAAACAACCTCGTCCACGACAGTACATAGCAAGTAACGGGCTGTTAGCACTGATTCAGGTGTTAAAGCCAGCTGCTTTGCCTCACGCTCGAAGCTTTGGATTTCCGTAGTAAGTCGCTTGTGCAGATCTGGTACGTTGGCGTGGTTCATCGTTGTGCGCAATTTGATAATTACGCCTAACAATTTTGAAGCCGCAGACACCAATGGATTAAGACTGTTGCGGACCTGAGCCTCGACCGGGGCATCTTGGCTGGCAAAGAATTGTGGCTGAGCCTGAGCTGCTGCCGGTGCCGCTGCGGCACCGGGTGTCGGTATCAAAACCGTTCTATCCCCAGCATTAGGGGCCCGTGGAGGAGTAAAGCTGTCATTACTCATATTAATTATTCCTTATGGCCCAGAGTTCCATAGTTAATCCAGGGAACTCTGCGCCCAGATGCACTGCAAAACCACCCGAGCGAGTCATGGCCTGCCATAACTCTCCACTGCGCTCCACCTCAAAGTAAGTGAACCCTGCGTGATAGGGGATTTGTCGAGGAGCCACGGGAAGTGGGCGCAGAGTCAAGCCAGGCAACTGCGCAGAGATAAGTTCTCTAATCGCCTCAACTGGGGCAACCTTTGCCTGCGTGGGGAAGCGGCTGCGCAATAGATCGCCAGGCATATCCGCTTTTGCGGCCATAATAAAACTGGCTGATTTTAATAATGAAGGATCGGTAACCGGAGCAACATATATCCCGAATTTGCGCTGCACCAATTCCATTGCAATCGCTGTTTGCTCCAGTACTGTGGAGAGCGACTGCCTAAGTGCTGAAAACAGCCCAGCAAAGCTTACTTGCAGATCCTCATGTGCATACACCGGAATTTCTGGAGGGCGCTTAGACTGAGCAGTAAACGTCGAAAGTTCGCCTGCCAACTGCAATAATTCAAGAAATAAGTTGTGCGGATGTAATCGGGGCTGAGCCGTGATCTGCTTTAATAAGGGTTCAAAGCGGTTAATAACCTGCAGTAACAAATAATCAGCAATTTCTGCAGATCCGCTTCTTCCGCTGTCGCTCAAACGATGACCCAGAGCCGAGCCTCGATGGTCGAGCAATCCTTTTACTTCTTCAATATATGCATTGATAACCGCAGAAGTCTCCGCATTTAACAGCGGTGGGATATAGTCGGAATCAAGCTCTACCGGCTTTTCTGGTTGGCGCTCTTTAATTCGGGCAACTCCAACCGCAGCATAGCCACTCAGATCATCACTACCTAATTTGAGACAAGCTCTTAACTTTCCGACTTGGATACGCGCGGACTCACCAGAAGACGCCGCACTATTACGGGCATCAAAGTTCGAAGCCTGATAACGTGCCTGCGGGAAGTCCTCTTGATCTCGAATCGACTCCTGGCTACCTGGGCGCTTCATCGGCACACATAAGTAGACTATTTCATCACGAGTATTAACCGGAACATCCAGAACATCCGGCAAATGCTCATTTTCAGGGGCAAGTATCGGGGTACCATCGGGGAAAACAGCTTTCACTCTCGATAGAGAAATTTTTCCCATCGATAATGGCTCACTATCGATCGCCAGCTCGACAATCCCCCAGGTATAAGGCCCGAGCGGAGCTGTGCGCGCTTCGACAAGCTGTTCGAGATAGCGATCCTGCTGTTGAAAATGCTGAGGGCGTAAAAACATGCCCTCGCTCCAGATCACTTTATTGTTTGCCGACATAAATGTTCCTTAAAAAGCTCTCGTAATATTTCCAGGGCAGCAATTTTTATTGCCCGGGCAATAATTTCTGCCCTATTGAGACCGCTGCATATCAGGGAGCGTTTTTTTCATTCTTTCATAATCTTCTTTGGAGATTGTTACTGTTTCCCCACTATCATCTTCGCTGCCACGAGTAGTCAATTTTGCTCGACGACGCTTGGCAATATCATCTGGCGAACCAATTCGTACATCGGCCAGCGATACTTCATATTCATTTTTTTTGTGGTCTGTAATTGGCAGCACCATTAGTGCCTCTGCATCCTGATACTGTACAAACTCAGCTAGAAGCCCGATATATTTTACGTCCGGAGTTAAAGCCAGTTCTTCTATACGCTGTTCCCCTGGAGCAAACTCTTTAAGGATTACAGTATCAATCAAATCCTTGCCGAGGCGGGATTGAGCATTCTCGTAAAGGTTAAGAAAATCTTCACGGGCAAACTGGCGCTCATCCGCGAGCATAAACACTCGTATAACAACGGGAGAAGCTCGGCCATCATCATCTGGGTTTACGTCATTCTGTGTCTCTACAACCAACTCGAGACTGGTATCCAGATTTAGAGTCCGCCTCGTTGTTTGGCAACCAACAACTGCAACTGCCAAAACAGCGATTAAACTGACCTGAAATAATTTTTTTATCGACACAAGCAATTCCCTCTTTTCCGTCAACTTATTAATTTTTAATGCTTCGCGCATTTTTTAACTCTGATAATTGATTTTCATAAGTAACTGCAAATTCATCACCAAACAACTTGCGATAGCAATTATCCGGATCACTAACTAGCTCCCTGTAAATTGCAGTAAATCCTTCCCATTTTTTTGCATTTTTGTTTCCAAAAACGCCGGAAGTATTCCCCAGTCTGCGCTCAATATTTTCCGGGCTAAAGAATTTGAGCATGGCGTTGTAACCTGCTCTCATTCCAGCCAAAACCGCAACTTGATGATCTGACAAATCATCAAAACTATCCTTCACTGCCTCAGCGGGATTCATAAAAGCACCGGTACCCGCAAACATGGCTTCCAATGCATCCCGTTCCGTAGCACTAAATTTCAGCGGATTATTAGCTTCCGTTTGAATCATGGTTCGCTGCACACGCAGCTCATTCTTAATGCTGTTTCTTGCGCGCAAAAGGTCAATAAGACGAGCTACTGTTTCCTGGACAATTTCAGCTGCTTGCTGGTCCGCCTGTTGCAACTGGACCGGGTTCATATTCAGGCCAAGAGTAGATGCAAAAACGCTCCCCCCTGAAGAACCTGTGGGCTGAGTTACTGGGGATTGCTGTAAATGCGAAAACTGCTGAGCTTGGGCAGCCAAATCCGGTTGTGGATTTGGTTTTGGCTGTAGTTGCGGTTGCGGTTGCGGTTGCGGTTGCGGTTGCGGTTGCGGTTGCGGTTGCGGTTGCGAGGACGATTGCCCGGAACCAAACCCTGGAGCGCCATCAACTTGTTGCCCCCGCATAGCAGCGAAAGAGTCTGCAAAGGGGTTATCTTGAGCAGGCGGAGAAATTGGCTGCTGATTAAATCCCTGGGGCTGCCCTAGCGGCTGAGATTGCATTGCCTGTGGCTGTGGCTGTGGCTGTGGCTGTGGCTGTGGCTGTGGCTGTGGCTGTGGCTGCATAGCCTGAGGTTGTGGTATCGGAGTTGCGACAGGTTGCTGTGAAATCCCCTGGAAACCACCCATAGGAACTTGCGGCTGCGGAGATACCACTTGAGGTTCAGGCACCGCAACCGTCTCAACAACAGGTTCCGGTATCGGCTGGGGATTTATTTGCATTGAGTGCTGGTCAGCTGGCACATGATCATCGTCACTACCATCTTTCCACCACTCATCATCAGACCATTGATTACTGGATTGCTGCTGACCCGCAGACCCCACTAAGCCACCGACGGGTGACATCTCAGGAACACCACCAACAAGACCAGACGGGTCAGATTGACCAAAGGCAGCAAGTGGGTCCAGAGGGCCCGATTCCGAGGTGAGAAGACTATCGCTAGTTGGGGTATTAGCCTGATTACCCAGCCCAATCGAGCCCCACTCCCCAGTTTGAGCCACATCTGACTTCGGGCTGGAACCCGGCTCAAGCCAACTATCCAATTCTTTCGCTTCTGCCTGGCTTTGCATTTTTGCCATGGCATCCGCGCTGAATGTTGTTCGATCCGAGGTATCGAGAAAATCTGCACTTCCCAGACCTTTGGGAAGATCTCCCTCTTCCTTAGGCTGTCGCAGTGAAACTTTCAATTTATATTCCCCGAGAACGATCATGTCGCCCTCTTTTAATGGGACTTGATTTCCCTTTCCTAACGGATTTTCTGAATCATTGTAATAGGTTCCATTAGTACTAGTATCTACCAGAAAAAACTGATTATCGGTAAAGGAAATCTGTGCGTGTTTTGAGGAAACCACTCGATCTGGATCGGGTAAAACCCAATAATTATCGGCAGAGCGACCCAAACTGCCACCAGCTTTCGTGAACAGTTTTGTATGTTTAAGCATATTGGCGCCAGAAGGGTCGGCCAATACTGATAGAATTAGATCCATTTATTCCTGACTCACAATAGTGGTTTATTCATAGTCTTCAGGTAGATTTTTGCCTGCGTATACCTGTAAAGATCCAATCCCTACACTTACACCCAAGGGCCTTTGAGGGTACCGCCACCCAGAGAGCTAAAGCTCGGAAGAATGACTTGATCCCGCCCTTGCACCGAACGCATAGTGCTAATACCAGCCTGCATAAATTTTGCAGCTGCCCTATCTGTCAGGAGCGCTTCTGCACAAGGCGTCAATAATTCGCCATTAGGTAACTTGCGTAAATGAAGGGGTAAGTCTTCATAGCTTGCAGACGAAGGGGGCTGTAATTTGCCAGTTTGAGAAAAGCCTTGGGAAACCGCTAACCCCAATAAATAAACACTATTCCCCCAAAGATAATATTCATGACCCTGCTCTGGGGTTAATTCTTCAAAATTAAAATACTCTGTTGTAGAAGTATTTTTCCCAAAGGGGAGTCTCAGCATAAATCTGGGAGCTGCCAACGCAACATGCTCACTAGCAGAGTATTCACGGACCGCCTGCCAACTTTCCGCAAACTGATCGCTCAACGGATAGTACCAATCATCAGGATCTACTGAACCTGACAAGTTTGGACAGCCTGCTAATTTTGGATCCCCACCCAATAAAAGTGCACTTCCCGCAGCTTCTGCAATCGTGGATAAATCTATCAGCAGGTGAAGGTCTCGCTCCTCATCAGTAACAAAGTAATCCCCTATGACTAAGTTATAGGGGATATTTCCAGAAGCTGTTTCACGCTCAACCAGTAACTTAAATATCTGCGACTTTTCCAAGTCGCTTTCGGCTTCAGCAAAATCAGCTAGAAGCTCTTCTTTACTAACGTCTATTAAGTAAAAATCCAGGTTCCCGTGCTCTTCGACACGTCTCAGCAAAAGTTGCAGACTCAGCCAACTAGCCTCTAACTGACGAAAATCACTGTGATGCATCAGTTTACGCATCGCATCAGACGTAGCTTCAGCCAGGGCATTTAGATATTCACCCTGGCGAGGGTCCTCACTTTTCTGCACGTAAGGAGCGACAATATCTTTGATTAGCTGGTCAACCTGGAAAGTATTTTGACCTTCCTTTGCATTACGCTCTCGACCGGCAGCCAGGATTTCATCCAATATCGACTGCTCGCTATCGCGCTGACCCAAGCCCTGCTGAGTGGCTAACTCTGGTTTCCACTGTTGAATTTCCTCAGCAGCCTGCTGGAACTGACGCGGATCGAGCAGCCTGCGCTCCAGCTCAATAAACTTCTTAAACAATGGCAAACGGCTATAAAGGTAATCTGGGTGCAAATCATCAAAGCATGGTAATCCCAGAGGGCGATCCAGTACGGGCAACTGCAAACTCACGCCTAGATCAGCAAAAACGCCCTCAAAGGTATCGCGATTCAACAGGTATACCCTTCGACTGGAAATCGTTTCGGGTTCACACTGGCGGCGACTCGCTCTCCCGCTGAAATCACCCAGGATCGCAACTTTCAATCTATCAGTGCCAAAATCCATAACTGGTTTTTCCTTATTGTTATCGCCAAGGATCTGAAATCCCGTTGAAATGCTGGGCCTACTCACAATTTGTCACCTGCTGACAGGGCTTAATTACCCTACTTCTTATGGCCTTTTAACGCCCTCAACCCGACATTAGGTTTTAGCTAGGCAGTTTCTTTTGGTTCTTTTTCGACTTTATTTGCTTTTTTAGGGCGACCACGCTTAAGCGGTCGTACTCTTTGGTTAACAATCTGCTCAATTTTCTCTTTAAACGCATCCCCGCCGAGCACATGACCTAACTTAATCGTTTCAGCGATATAGTCGAGCAACTTTCGATCAAAGCTATACTGAAATAACTTCCTGTAAGATTGCGCTCTCTCCACCACTGTATCCCCAAGAGATAGATACAAGCGGTGATCCTTGATCAAATTATCTTTCTTAATGTTTGCGTGATGGTTAAAACTTGACCACTCGTAATCCTCAAGGGAGTCTGACAATCCCAAATACAGTGGGCGCAACTCTACGTATCTGTAACAGGTCAACAAATACGCATCAGAATCAATCAAGCTGGACTTATAGCGTCCTCGCCATAGTGTTCCGGAGCGCTTGTAACGGTGATTGACAAACTGCACATAGCGACGCCCAAGGGATTGCATCATAGATGATATCCCATCCGGTATCGTGGGCGTAGCTATGATCTGGATCATATTGGGCAATAAAACATATGCGTGAACATCAACGCCATATTGGTCTGACGCGTTACGCAAACTAATCAAATAATATTGATAATCTTCCTCGTCAAAGAAGCAGGGCAGATTGTTGTGGCCTACCTGCACAATATGCTGGGGAACATTTATCAAATTGAGCCTGGGCAAACGGGGCATTTTGCCTATGGGTCCTTTTTTAGCTGGCTTAAAGCCTTTTCTGTAGAGAGGTAAGGCTCTTATTATCGCAAATCAGTGAAAAGTATTTCAAACTTGGTATGCGAGCAAGTTAACATTAGCCTCGGTGATCGGTTGTAATAATATTACGCCGCATTGTATTGCTTTTTATTAAAGGGGAGTTGCACCAGACATGGATCAAATTAGTCTGGCGGTCAACGGGCGCACTGACATTGGTCAGGTTCGTGAGGAAAACGAAGATAGCATTCGCTGGTACGCGTCGGCGGAGCAGCCTTTTGCCTATATTGTGGTAGCCGACGGGATGGGCGGTTACACCGGTGGCGCCACCGCCAGTAAAATTGCAGCTGAGACGGTTCAAGCCCATCTCGATGACCTGCTGAAACACACTTTTTTCTCCTGCACGTCTGAACAGCAACAGCTTATATTGCGCGCCACCCTTATCGACGCAGTCAACAGCGCAAATACAGCTCTAATCAATACCAAAAACCTGAACCCTCAGTTTTCCAATATGGGAACAACTTTGGTTGCCGCGGTCATGTGGCGCGACTTTTTAATCGTTGCACATATTGGCGATTCTCGCGCATACCTGTGGAACAATTATGGATTGCAGCGCCTTACACGAGATCACAGCGTTGTACAGGAGATGATTGATTCAGGTCAATTAACCCCCGAGCAAGCCAAAGAGTCCAATGTCCGCAACCATATTACCCGTGCCTTGGGGGTTTCCAGCAGTGTAGAGGCGGATATAAATAGCTGGAAACTCACGCAAAACGCACTCCTTTTGTTATGTAGCGACGGGCTCACTGAATATCTTGATGATCATGCGATAGAGCGCGTACTGGCCACTCATCGTCCGGCATTAGAGTGTGTATATCGTTTTATTGACGATGCTAATCGCCTAGGTGGGCGCGACAATATTACTGCAGGGATATTGGAATATTCTTCACAATCATTGCGTCAAATACTCCCCCACGAACAAAGTGTTACCGAACGTCCCAGTTCTTCTGACGTAACAATTAGAAAGTTACACCGCTAATTTGATTTACCGGATACTGTAATATGACACCGGAACGTCTAACCCAGCTAATACCTAACTTACTCAATACGCTTACCCCTCCGACAATTACTCTTTCTCATGAGAGCCCTGCATCGGCTGTGCGCTGGCTCTCTCAGGTCGAACATACTTTAAAAAACATCTCATCCACTCCAGTGAGTGAGGGCTTTTGGCCAAAGCTGCCAAGTATCACGTCTAATCGCTTTAGTATCGATTCAGCACCAATATTACCCCTCCTGTATGAAGCTGAAGACAACCCCACGCAATTCACCAATACCCCTGGTATTAACCCCGAGAACGAGGTGGTACCAGCTTTAGATCGTTGCCATCGAATTAACGGGCACGTCGTTACCGCAACAGGGGAAGTCGCTTTCGAGCGAACAGACGTACTTATTCCTGGACCGCTGCCGTTTGAATGGAAACGATATTTTCGCTCCTCTCTCAATGAGGATACTGGCATTGGTGTGGGCTGGCGGCACTCTCTCAGTGAAAAGCTTGTTGTACACGATAACGTTGTAAAGCTGGTTACTGCCGAAGGGAGGTCTGTAAAATTCAAATTACCCGCCATTGGTCACGGGTGCTACAACCGCTTTGAGCGGTTGATGTTATTCAGGCAAAGCCTGCACAGTTATCGATTGACGACATTCAATCAGCATCACAAAATATTTCGCGCTGATGGTGTAAATAGCGCTCTACCACTTGTAGAAATCAGGGATCAATTTGGTAACGCCATAACAATCGACTATCAGGAGGGCCTGCCTAAGAAAATGGTCAGCTCCTGGGGTCGTGTTGTTGAATTTAACTGCCAGAACGGTCATATCCATAATTTAATAAATAGCCACGCTGCCGAAGGTCAAAGCGACCTCTGCAACTACAATTATCAAGATGGTCAACTACTCGAAAGTTGTAGCGGCCTTAAAAGAGAAAGATACCAATATAACAATACACAGTTGGTACAGTTAAATAATAGCCAATCTGGAATTTATCAATTTACCTACGATGCACACGACCGGTGCCAGCTAGTACAGTCCAATGAATTAATCACCAGTCTAAACTGGCACGCAAGTCATAATACCTGCACGATCGAGTCAGAGCTGTCCGGTCCCATTTATATACGCTTTAACAAGTTCGGCCAGAGAATTTCTGAACAGCAGCAATCTCGTAGCCTTAGCTGGCTTTTTGATTCCTACGGCAATCTCAGTGAAGAAATTCAGGCCAACGGCCATAGGCTTTTCTTCCGTCACGATGAATTCGGCCGGCTTGTCCGATCCACCTCTCACAATATTAGTAATCGATATCTCTATGACGATCGCGGCTATTTACAAGCGGCAGTTATCAATGGAGAGACCCTATGGCAATACAAGTTTAACGAGAAGGGACGCCCAGAACGTATTGTCGACCCGGCAAAACAAGTTTGGCTGTTTCTCTATACAGATAGGGGGCAGATCACACAGATTCAGGACCCAGAGGGAGGCAAAGTGGACTTCAGCTGGGATGGGCAAGGCCAACTGCAGTCCGTTCGTAGAGACGATAAAGTTCTGAGCTTTGAGTACGACCACTGGCAACGAATCACTTCGCTTAAGATGAATGGTGAAGTATGGCGTGAGTGGAGTTATGGCAATGCGGGTGAATTGCGTGAAGCCCACCTGGGTATTCACCAGTACGGTCTGGACTACTCTGAACGCGGCCTGCCCAATGCCATCCACGGAGACAGTGGCCAGAGTATTCTTTGTGATTATGACAACGCGGGCCGCCCGTGCCATATCAATTTCGCTGATGGTAACAACTGGGAATTAATCTACAGCCCTAAGGATGAACTGACCTGCCTGGAGAGCCCAGTAGGGAATTACTACTGGGAATATGATCACTACGGGCAATTAGTCAGCCACAAGGCACCACAGGATCGAACTTGGCGCTGGCATTACAATATAGACGGCAGCCTGCATGAATATTGTGATAATGACTCTCGCTGGTACTTTAATTATAACGACAGCGGTGTATTAACCGGTATTCGCAATAACAGTGGCCAAAATAGTGAGTTCCACTACGACCAACATAACAGGCTGGTACAGGCAGATAATGCCCTTTCCTCAGTGCGCTTTAAATACGACAGCCGCGGTCGGGTAACCGCAGAGCATCACGACAGTGCCGATATCCGGGATTTCAGTCTTCAGTATCAATATGACAAACGCGGCTGGTTAAAGAGTGCCAGCTCTGACAATCTCGACTTGTCTTATACATTCGCCCCTTGTGGAGCCCTGTATGGAATCGATGCCAATGGTGAAGCCATTGTTCGCACCGAATCCAAAGGCCAAGATATCCTCCAGGTTCAAGGAGAGGTTCGCAGTAATCACAAATATTTATTTGGGCGCCTGGTAGGTATGGAGTCCGGTCAAGCACTTTCCTGGCACTTTGATAAATCCCCTCCCCTGCAAATGACAAACCCGCTGCGGGCACAGCAAAGTCCGACTCAACCTCAAACAGAAAGTGACAAGCGCGGCAACATTATTAGTGAAAGCAACATACCAGGCCGCAAGGATTATCAATACCAGTACGACGGCTGGGGCCTGATGAGCCATGCGGAGTGCGGGGAATTTAAAACCTACTTCCGCTACGACCCCTTCGGTCGGCGGTTAAGCAAGACATGTACCCACCGAAAATCAACCCGCCAGCGCCGCGTTGTCACTATTTGGAGCAGCCTGGGTATCTGGGGGGAAATTCACAATATTGACGGCAAGTCCCGAGGTTTAAGCCATTGGATTCACCAACCCCAAACCAATGCCATTCTCTGCCAATGGACTGCCGACAATATTGAGCATTACCTTTCCAACCCCGATGGCAAGCCACTCGCGATTTTTGATACCCAAGGTGCCGCTCAGTGGTCACAAGGTGGGGAGGCTGGAGAGAAAGGAAAAGACCCCCACAATCAAGGGCCGAGTGCCTGGCGGGGAACTAACTTGCTCGCGGATGTAGAGACCGGGCTGTGGTACCACCCCTCCGGCTACTGGAGCCCAGCCCTCGGCATCTGGCTAAATGGGGACCGCTCACATAACCTGACGACTTCTGCCCAATCAATCGGGCAGCTGTAGCGAAGTACTCGGGCAGCTGCATCAACATTTGCTGCCCGGGTCAACTCTTATCTGCCTATACACTATGGGTATATCTATTTGCCCGTAAGTGTTATGGAAGAGCGCTCGGATTTTGAGATCGGTGGGGTCCATGTCGCCAGGGGCGAGTCCTGCCATATTGATCTGCCCGTTGTGCGGCTTTACACAAGCACAGAAATGGCAATCCCAGTTTATGTGCAGCGCGGTAAAAAAGATGGTCCCAAGATGTTCGTTTGTGCCGCCATACACGGTGACGAACTCAACGGTATTGAAGTAATAAGCCGGCTTATCCAAAGCGGCCGCCTAAAGTCATTGCGCGGGACCCTGGTTGCAGTTCCAATGGTTAATGTTTACGGGGTACTGCAACACACTCGCTACCTACCTGACAGGCGCGACCTAAACCGCTCGTTCCCAGGGTCGGCAAAGGGGTCTCTCGCCGCACGTATGGCTCACGTCTTCCTCAAGGAAATAGTCACCAAATGCGACTATGGCATCGACTTACACACAGGAGCCGTACATCGCAGTAACCTCCCCCAAATTCGCGCTAACTTGGACGACGAGCAAACCCGAAAACTCGCCAAGGCCTTCGGTGTTCCCGTGCTACTCAACGCTTCTATTCGCGACGGATCCCTGCGCCAAGCAGCCGCGGATCTCGGGGTGAGAGTATTATTGTATGAAGCTGGTGAAGCCCTGCGCTTTGATGAACTCAGTATCCGCGCCGGTGTTAAAGGTGTGATCAATATGATGAAGCAGCTGGAGATGTTGCCGCAAACCCGAAAGACAAATGTGATAGAGCCATTTGTTGCTCGACGCAGCGGTTGGCTTCGCGCGGGGGATAGCGGCATCGCCAATCATCTTAAGGCACTTGGGGATCAGGTCTACCGGGGAGACCTGCTGGCGACCATTGCAGATCCATACGGCCAGGAACTGGACCAGCTGATCTGTAATGAGGATGGAATCATTATTGGGCGACAGAATATCCCCCTGGTTCAGGAAGGCGAGGCGATGTACCACATCGCCTACTTCCGTGAACCCGAGGGTGTTGTCGAGAACCTGGAGCTACTCCAGGATACGCTCCTACCGGATGAGAACTTTTAGGGAGTCCCTATTGTTTCTTCAACAACTCCAGGACTTCCTTGCTCGGGTAGCCTTGAACTTCAACGCCGGCACTCTTTTCAAATTCACTCACCGCTTTGCGGGTACCCGGACCTGCCTTGCCATCAATTTCTCCGGTGTAAAACCCTTTTTGTTTGAGCAACTTCTGTAACTCTTCCACTTGAACACTATCCAGTGGAGTAAATGGGCGCTTCCAATCATTTACCAAAGGCGCACCGCCGCCAATCCGGTCTGCCAACAGGCCTATAGCTATCGCATAGCGATCTGAATTGTTGTAACGCTTGAGGACAAAGAAGTTCTTGAACACTAAAAACGCCGGGCCATTGCGGCCGTCTGGTAACTTTAATTCGGCAATGGCTTTCTTGCTGGGAAAGGGCTCGCCATTAGCTCGTGTGACACCAAGCTTTTCCCATTCGGCTACCGACATCTTTCCCGCGGGCATTTTACGAGCGGGAATATTGACCTCATAACCCCAGGGCTTTCCTCGCTGCCAACCGTTACTGGATAGCAGGTTGGCGGCGGTGGCGAGCGCATCCGGAATGGAGTTCCAGATATCCCGTTTACCATCACCATCGATATCCACCGCATAGGCTTGATAACTGGTGGGAATAAATTGGGTATGCCCCATAGCTCCGGCCCAAGAGCCCAACAAGTGCTCACCCTCGATATCACCGGCCTGCAAGATTTTTAGCGCGGCCAGCAGTTGCTGACGGCCAAACTTTTTACGCTGGGGATCCGCATAGGCGAGTGTTGCCAGTGAGCGAATGACACTGCGCATTACCTTGTCGTTGCCGAGGATGCCGCCAAAACTGGATTCCACAGACCAAATCGCAAGCAGGATATTGGGGCCCACCCCAAAGCGCTTCTGGATCTTGTCCAACCAGGGCTTCATTTTTTCTTTTTCCCGCTTGCCTCGTTCGATCGCTCTCTTTTGCACCCGATTATCAAAGTACTGCCACACCGGTGCTTTGAATTCGGGCTGATAGGCTGCGCGATCCAGAACCCATTGGTCTGGAGAAGTGATTCCTTTAAAGGCTTGGTCGTAAACCTCCGCAGAGATTCCACTCTTGATAGCGGTTTTACGGAACTCCTTTACCCACTGTTCGAAGGCCGGATCGGCTTTCTCTTGTGCATGGGTATTGGAAACCAGGAGAACCGCGCTTATCGCGAGGATGGCAGACAGATATTGAAACCATTGCAATTTGGGCATGGAGTTACCTTCGACACAACTTTTGCTCGCTCAAGGGTAGAACGAGCCACTCTTATCCGAAAGGTGGATTGGCCGGTAACCGTTGAACTTCCCACCTACTATTAAACTGGACAGTCACATGAGAGGGAAGTTCGTGCTGCTCACCTTTAGGGTGAGCTCTGCCGCAAAACGGGAAGATTAGGGAATGACGTAAAACAGCACCGCAAAGAAGTGCAATATACCGCCCGCCAGTACAAAGAGATGCCAAATTGCATGGTGGAAGCGCAGGCTGCGCCAGAGGTAAAAAGCGATTCCGCCGGTGTAGCAGAGGCCACCGAGAACTAACAGCCACAAACCGCCAGTTTCCAGGCTATCCGACAGCGGCTTGATAGCAGCCACCACGACCCATCCCATCAAGGCACTGAGAGTGATAGATAGAGCTCGAATCTTCTTCAGCGGGGTGAACTGAATAATCAATCCGATCAGCGCGAGCCCCCAAATAATACCGAACAGCCACCAACCCCAAGGGCCCCTCAGGGTAACCAGGGTGAAGGGAGTATAGGTTCCAGCAATCAATAGAAAGATTGACGAGTGGTCCAGGGTCCGCAGTATCGCTTTGGCGCCGATATGGCTGACTGCGTGGTACAGCGTGGAGGCTAGGAAACAGAGTATCAGGGTGGAGGCATAGACGCTGGAGCTGACAATATGCCAAGCGTCCCCGCGCAGGGCAGCAAATCCGGTCAATACACCCAGACCGGCAATCGCCAGAAGAGCTCCAACACCATGTGTCACACTGTTGGCGATCTCTTCAGCAAAACTGTAACGACTGGCAACGGAAACGGAAGATGACATAAATTAGCCCGGTTAAATTCAGGTCATAAGCCTGCGTGTAGTGCACGACCAATAACTTGGAACAGGTCTAATGATCAGAGGCCTCACTTAAAATAGCAAGGCCATCACCAGACTGCACATTCACAACCGGGCGGTCAGGGCTTAAACGCTAGCGTTGTGAATACCCATTTCGCACAAAGCGGAAGATTCGCGAACAATGGTTTCGTTGCGATCGGGGCCTGTAGAAACAATATCTACCGGAGCGCCCACCAGCTCTTCGATTCGAGCGATATAGGCGCGTGCATTGGCCGGCAAATCTGCTTCACGACGCACACCAAAAGTATTCTCTGTCCAACCGGGCATAGACTCATAAACCGGCTCGACACCTTCCCAACCTGCGGCATCAAAAGGTACTGGTACTTCTTCACCAGCGCTGTTGCGGTAGCCCACACAAACCTTTACCTCCTCGAGGCCATCGAGAACATCCAGTTTGGTCAGGCACAGGCCAGAAATACTGTTGATTCGGATCGCGTGGCGCACAGCAACAGCGTCAAACCAACCGGTGCGGCGCTGGCGGCCAGTGGTAGCGCCAAACTCGTGACCTTTTTCACCCAGGTGACGACCAACTTCGCAGTCCAGCTCAGTTGGGAAAGGACCACCGCCAACGCGGGTGGTGTAGGCCTTGGTAATGCCCAATACATAATCCAGGTACAGAGGACCAAAACCAGAACCAGTAGCGGTACCGCCAGCAGTGGTATTAGAGGAAGTTACGAACGGGTAGGTACCGTGGTCAATATCCAGCAGGGAACCCTGGGCGCCTTCGAACAGGATATGCTCTCCGTTCTCGCGCGCTTTGTGCAGGTGATCGGCAACGTCGGTGATCATCGGCACCAGTTGCTCACGCCAGATTTTGGCCTGCTCAACGGTGTCCTCATAACTGACCGGGTCAACTTTGTAGTATTCGGTCAGAGCGAAGTTGTGGTAATCAATCAGCTCTTTCAGCTGGTGGCAGAAGTTATCCCAGTTGCACAGATCACCCAGGCGAAGACCGCGACGAGCAACTTTATCTTCGTAAGCGGGACCAATACCGCGACCTGTAGTACCGATCGCTTTGGCGCCGCGTGCTTTTTCACGGGCCTGATCGAGGGCAACATGTACTGGCAAGATCAGCGGACACGCCGGGGAAAGACGCAGGCGCTCGCGAACAGGAACTTCACGCTCTTCCAGCTCAGCCATCTCTTTCAGCAGCGCCTCCGGGGAGAGCACCACACCATTGCCGATCAAGCAGGTTACGCTGGGGCGCAGGATACCGGAGGGAATCAGGTGCAGTACGGTTTTTTCGCCATCGATAACCAGGGTGTGGCCCGCATTGTGACCACCCTGGAAACGCACTACCAGCGAGACCTTCTCGGTTAGCAAATCGACAATCTTGCCCTTGCCCTCATCGCCCCACTGGGTACCCAGTACTACTACATTCTTGCCCATCTGTATAAATCTCTAAACTCAGGTTTTTCTCTGCGGGAGCCGGGGCCCCACATAAATGGATGTCTGCGGGTAGGCCCGCGCGATAATAGGCACATCCACTGCGCCCGAAAAATCAGTCTCGTGGTTTTACTACCCACGAATCACCCTCAGCAACCAGCTCTCGGTCACAGCGGGAATCCAGTTCACTATCGGCACCACCAGCGAGGGCTGTGATGACGACTTCACCTTGAGCCCGCAGCTCGTGAATCGCCTTCCACAGTTCAGCGCCCTGGGAGCCTCTGACATCTGGCGCCAATATCGCAGCGCCCTCTTCAACGGCAGCGCTGCCCAGATTACTCAATGCCACCAGGTCACTACTGAAGCCTGTTGCTGGGCGATCGCGCCCAAACACGGCCCCGATACCGTTGTAGCGTCCACCGTTGGCCAATGCCTGGCCGTGGCCCGGTGTGTAGGCGGCGAATACCAGACCTGTTTCATAGTCGTAGCCGCGTACTTCACTCAAATCGAAGAACAGTGTCACCTCTGGATAGCGCTCATTCAGAGCCTCAGCTACCTGCCTCAAATCGGAAACTGCCGCCAGCAAATTTTGCGGGGCTTCAGAAAAGAGTTCGCGGGCCTTATCTAGGCATTCCCGTCCCCCAACCAGCCCCGGGAGCGCCTTCAGCCACTCGGCAGCCTTCTGGTCGCCAACATTCTCCTCAACCCACTCGCACAGATCAGCAGTCGCCTTGCTCTGTAACATTGCCAACAGGGCGCTGCGCTGCTCGTCATTGAGGCCCGCCGCTTCAACCAGACTCTGGTAAATCGCGACGTGGCCCAGGTCCAGGTGCACTTGGCTGACACCCGCTACCTGAAGGCTTTGCAGCATCAGCGAGATCACCTCGAGGTCTGCACCGAGGTTGTCCACTCCAAACAGCTCCGCACCAACCTGTATCGGCGCTCGCGAGCCCATCGGGGTTCGCGGCTTGGTGTACACCACCTGACCGGCGTAGCAGAGGCGGTTAGCGCCTCTGCGGGGAAAGCTGTGGGCATCGATCCGCGCAGTCTGCGGAGTCATATCCGCGCGTATACCTAAAGTGCGTCCAGATATCTGGTCGGTAACCTTAAAGGTGCTCAGATCTACATCATGGCCCATCCCAATCAGGAGGGACTCGGTGAATTCCAACATCGGCGGTATCACCAACTCGTACCCCCAGCAGTGGTAGAGGTCCAGTAGTTGGCGGCGCAGAGTCTCCAATTGCACGGCATCCGCAGGCAGAATTTCTGCAATGCCATCCGGTAACATCCAGCGATCGGCTTGAGTCATGATGAAATGAATTCGTCAGCGAAGAAATTGCGGTGCCACAGCGCTTGCCACAAACGAGCCGCAGCACTTCCCACAAAAAAACCGGGCTGAGCCCGGTTTGCGTGATTTTAGCACCAAGTGCTAACAGGAAGGTAGGGTTATCGAATCTAACCCGGCGCCTATAGCACCAGTTGCCCAGTGCTACACAGCATTTTCAGCCCTACTCTCCTTTCGGGTCTTTCAGGTAGCGGAAGAATTCGCTATCTGGATCGACCAGCAGCATATCTGACTTGCTTCGGAAGGACTCCTTGTAAGCCTGCAGACTGCGGGTAAAGCGGTAAAACTCCGGATTCTTGCTGTAGGCCGCAGCGTAAATAGCTGCCGCCTCTGCATCACCCGCACCGCGTAACTCTTCCGCCTGGCGGTAGGCCTCGGATTCAATCACCACTTTCTGGCGATCTGCGTTGGCCTTGATACGCTCACTAGCCTCCTCACCCTTGGCGCGGTGATCCCGCGCTTCCAGTTCACGGCCGGCGCGCATCCGCTGGAATACGGACTCGGAGACTTCCGGCGGCAGGTCGATGCGCTTGACCCGCACATCGATCACTTCCACACCCAGACTCTTCTGGGCAACCTGACTCAGGTTCTTGGTGATCTCCGCCATTAGCGCATCGCGCTCATCCGTATCTTCCTTGTCTACGTTCTCACCGCTGACTACCTCGTGCAGTGTGCGCACACCAAACTGGTTGCGCAGGCGGTCGTTGATTTGCTCTGACAACAGACGCACCGCATTGCGCTCATCACCGCGAGTGGCGATATAGAACTTATCCACATCGGAGATTCGGTACTTAGCGTACGAATCAACCATCATAAATTTGTTCTCACTGTTGAGCATACGCACGGGGCTGGAATCCACCGTTTGAATGCGCGCGTCAAACTTGCGCAGCTTTTCCGCAATAGGAAACTTGAAGTAAAGCCCCGGCTCGGTATAGGTGCGCACCAGCTCACCAAAGCGCAGCAACACGGCTTTTTCAGTCTCTTTCACCACAAAGGCGCTGGAGGAAAGAACCAGCACGCCCAGCAGGATGACAACAATAATACCCAGTGTTTTGTTATTCATATCATCCCCTCCTAGCGAATAGCCTGGCTGCGGCGGCTACTGGCGGTATCCTGGCGCAGACGCTCAACAATACGCTGGTAGACTTCCTCAATCATGACCGGCGAGGTGCCCTGGCTCTGGGCCGCGCGCACCGCACCCGCACTCCCCTGTGCCAGCTTGTCCAGCGGTAGATACATCATGTTATTGCCGCCCTCGACGTCCACCATCACTTTGGAGGTGCTGGACATCACATCCTGCATCGCGTCCAGATAGAGGCGTTCGCGGGTCACTTGCGGGGCGCGCTCGTATTCGGCCAGCAGCTTCTCAAAGCGCACCGCCTCACCGCGGGCACTCTCCACTACGCGGGCCTTGTAGGCCTCGGCCTCTTCGATAATGCGCTGAGCCTGACCGCGAGCCACCGGAATTTTCTCGTTGGCGTAGGCCTGGGCTTCATTTTGCAGACGCACTTCGTCCTCACGGGCCTTGGTGACATCGTCAAAGGCATCCTGAACCTCGCGCGGCGCCTTGGCGTCAGTGAGGTTGACCACATCCACTCGAATACCGGTCTGGTACAGATCCAGATACTCCTGCAATCGCTGCTGAGTATCGGCAGAGACCTGGGTCCGGTTCTGTGAGATCACACCGTTGAGGCTGAGAGAGCCGACGACGTGGCGCAGGGCGCTATCGGTCGCCTCCTGTAAACTCTTCACCGGGTCGCGAACCCGCAGAACGAAGGACTCGGCATCGCCAACCTGCCACTGCACGGTGAGTACCACCTCTACAATATTGGCGTCTTCGGTCAGCATCTGCCCGGTCGTGCGCTCGGTGCGCACCTCGGTCATATTCACCTTGGTCACGCTATCGATCAGCGGCGGATTCCAGTGCAGACCGGCGGACTCTGTCGAGTGGTATTTACCCAGGCGCAAAACAACCGCCTGTTCGTTGGCATTGACCTGATAAATCCCCAGGCCACCGTAAATCAATACAGCGAGACCAATCACCAGTACCCAGGGAAATTTGACAGAGTCGCCACTTGGGCTGCCGCTGCCACCACCACCAAACAGGCCACCTAGTTTCTGCTGAATTTTTCGCAGTAGTTCATCGAGATCGGGCGGGCCTCCGTTATTGCGGTTACCGCCACCACCCCAGGGGTCTTTATTGTTACCACCCGGCTCATTCCAGGCCATTTAACTTACTCCAACTATGATCACTTAATCTTTTACTTCGGCGGATTCTAGCATCCATTGCCGACAAAATATTGCCGACAGGCCCTAGCCTGAGGCAAGTGGGCAGTCTGCGGAGACCAACCCCGAACAAATTCGACTAAAGGTCGTAATATGACCTGAATTTTAAAATCAATGTTTATACGACAACTACTCGGCAATGGGTTCTTCCAAAACCCATTCCGGCGCGTCATTGCCAGCAATATGTGGCGCCAGCAGACGCTGGAAATCACTACGCGGCAATAATATTTGCAATTCGCAGTCACCATTGTCGCGGTAGACTTCCGACTGCACCGCATTAATTTCAAATAGCTGCGCTCGCAGCCTGGACTGATGGGGCTTCACTACCAATTGCCCGCGCACCATTTGCTCGCCCAGGCGCTCGGCAATAGCCTCAATTAAAAGTTCACAACCCGCGCCTGTTACCGCAGAGAGCCAAACTGCTCGGGGTACACCCTGATCATCCCGGTCTATACGCGGTTCAAAATCTGCCAGCAGGTCAATTTTGTTATAAACCACCAGTTGCGGCAGTTCTGAAGCATCAATTTCCTCCAGAACCGTTTGCACCTCTTCCATCAGGTGTAATCGATCATCTGCCGCAGCGTCCACCACATGTAGAAGCAACGTCGCACTGGCGGCCTCTTCCAGGGTTGCCCGGAATGCCTCTACCAGTTTATGCGGCAAGTGAGAGACAAATCCCACCGTATCAGCCAATACCATGGCGCCAACATTGGGTAATTCAACCCTGCGCATGGTCGGGTCGAGGGTGGCAAACAATTGGTCCCTGACATAGACATCTGCATCGGTCAGGCGATTAAACAGAGTCGACTTGCCCGCATTGGTGTAGCCGACCAGAGATACGGTGGCCATTTCTGCCCGGGAACGCGCGCGGCGCCCCTGCTCCCGCTGGCGGCGTACCTTTTCCAGCCGCTTCTCGATGGAGTCTATGCGCGCGCGCAGCAATCGCCGGTCTGTCTCCAACTGGGTTTCACCGGGTCCACGTAGGCCGATACCACCCTTTTGCCTCTCCAGGTGGGTCCAACCTCGCACCAACCGCGTTGCCATATGGCGCAGCTGGGCCAATTCCACTTGAAGCTTACCTTCGTGAGTTCGCGCACGCTGGGCAAAAATATCCAGAATAAGCCCTGTGCGATCCAGCACCCGGCACTTTAATTCGCGCTCAATATTGCGCTCCTGACTCGGAGACAGGATGTGATCAAAGATAACCAGGGCGGCTTCCTGATCTTTGACTACCTGGCGAATCTCCTCCAATTTACCTCGGCCAACAAAGGTCTTTGGGTCTGGAGTGGCGCGCTGGCCGAAAATAAAACTGACAGGATCTGCTCCGGCAGATAGGGCCAACTCCTCAAATTCACGAGGGTCGTCGGGACTGTCGATGGCGGAGAGTTCTAGGTGTACCAGTACTGCGAGCTCACCGGATTCCGGTCGATCGAAAAACAATGGGAATTCTCTATTGCGAAAAGGGCGCGATAAGCCCTGACTGAGGTGACAACCGGCAAGCCCTGCAAGGGGCTCACCGAGCTGCTGGCGCCCCGGCAAAACGGGGTGCAGGTGAAATTGATACGGATCTTTTAGCTAAAGGATTCGCGCTCACCGCCTTCACCATTACCCTCGCCGCCATGCTGGGCTGCGGGATTCAATAGCGGTACGCGCACTGCACGCGACGGAACAACCGTAGAAATGGCGTGCTTATACACCATTTGGCTCACAGTATTTTTGAGTAACACCACGAACTGGTCGAAGGATTCAATTTGCCCTTGGAGCTTGATGCCGTTTACCAGATAGATAGAAACCGGAATACGCTCTTTGCGCAATACGTTGAGGTAAGGGTCTTGTAAGCTGTGCCCTTTTGACATCTTTTTTCTCCTTGTCAAAAAGCTGAATGCGGTATGCAGGCCGCAATCGCACCCGCGAAGAGCGCGGATCAAAAAACGACTGAGGTTGAATACGCGTATAAGTAGTGTAGTAGCGAGCCGGAAAAGGCCGGACTCTGTGAAAACTGACTGAACGGGCTTGTCGTTTAATAGCCCAACCACGTTATGGATGCTTAAGCGAGAAATTTCAAGGCTTCTGCCAATATTTCGTCATTCTCACGCACCCCACCTTGCTCATCCTGAGTGTACAAAGTTAGCAGGTCTGGCCAGCGCCGCAGCCAGGTTAACTGGCGCTTGGCAAGCTGCCTCGTCGCCGCAATTCCAGCGGCCACCATATCATCGTAATCGGTTTGGCCTTGCAAGTGTTGCCAAACTTGCCGATATCCCACCGCGCGAATTGCCGGTAAGTCCTCGTGCAGGTCTCCCCGGTCCAGCAGGCCCTGGACTTCATCAATAAAGCCCGCCGCGAGCATCTTGCGAAAACGCAGTTCAATACGCTGGTGAAGCAGGGATCGATCGCGGGGCATAATGGCCATCTGACACACTTGGTACTGCTCCTGTATTCCCCCAGCTTCCTGCTCGCGACGCAACTGCGAAAGCGGAACACCGGTGAGGCGGTAAACTTCCAGCCCCCTTTCGATACGTACCGAATGGTTGGGATGTAGCTCAGCCGCCAACTGCGGGTCCACCTGGGCCAGCTCCGCATGCAATGCAGGCCACCCTTCACGCTCTGCGCGAGCTTCAATTTCTGCTCTCACCGCTGCGTCTGCCTCAGGCAATTTTGCCATGCCTTCCAACAGAGCACGGAAATACAACATAGTTCCGCCAACCAGTAATGGCACTTTACCAGCAGCGGTAATTTCTGCCATAGCTTCCAGCGCATCTTTGCGGAAACGACCTACCGAATAAGACTCAGACGGGTCACAGATATCGATCAAACGGTGAGGGTATGCAGCTAGCTCTTCCACTGAGGGCTTGGCCGAGCCGATATCAAGGCCTCGATATACGAGAGCAGAATCAACACTAATTAATTCCACAGGCAAACGATCGGCGAGCGCCATGGCCAGATCCGTTTTGCCGGAGGCCGTTGGACCCATCAAGAAAATTACACGGGGCTTATCACCCGGCAAGCTGTTATTCAAACTACCACCCACTTCTGCCGCGTACCTATTGGCCGCGCATAAACCACTTATCCATATCTGCCAGTTTAACCTGGGTCCAGGTCGGGCGACCGTGGTTGCACTGGCCACTGCGCTCCGTGCGCTCCATGTCCCGCAGCAGAGCATTCATTTCAGGGATTGTCAGACGTCGGTTTGCGCGAACAGAACCGTGACAAGCCATTGTCCCCAGCACTTCGTTGATACGCTCACCAATACGGGCGCTGTCGCCCTCGCCGAGCAGATCCGAGAGTACATCGCGCACCAGCTGTTCCACTTCCGCGCCGTGCAGCATTGTGGGTACCTGGCGCACCAGCAAAGTCTCCGGGCCAGCCCGCTGCAATACGAAACCAAGCGCGGTAAACACCTCGCTGCGCTCCTCGAAGCAGTCCGCTTCCCGCTGGCTGACAGCCAGGCTTACAGGAACCAGGAGGGGTTGAGCCTGAATTCCACCGGCCGCATAAGCCACTTTCATCTGCTCATAGACAATGCGCTCATGGGCAGCGTGCATATCGACAACAACCATCCCATGCTCGTTTTGCGCGAGAATATAGATTCCATGCAACTGCGCCAGAGCAAAGCCCAGCGGCGGCACTTCGGATTCGCTTTCAATGCCCGCACCGGCCCCTATGGTCGTCCCGGAAGATGCTTGGGGCACGGGCACTGGCCGGCTGCTAGGAGCATCCTGCAGCTGTTGTGTCGCCGGGGATGAGTCCTGATACGGTTGGTGCAGAGCGCCGTAAGCATTCATCTGCTCGCGCAAATTTGAGGGCGAGGGACGATTGCTGAGTGGCATTTTATGCTGCCCGGCAAATTCACCGGCCTGCAAACCCGTGACCTGTTCCTGGCACTCCTGCTCTGGCTCGCTTTCTGTTTCCTCTTTCTGCCCCGGGCGCACATCCGCCAGGGCCCGGTGCAAACTGCCAAACAGGAAGTCGTGTACCAGGCGACTATCGCGAAAACGCACTTCGTGTTTGGTCGGGTGCACATTCACATCGACGGAAGCCGGGTCCAGCTCCAGGTAAAGTACAAATGCCGGATGGCGACCGTGGTACAAAACATCGGCGAACGCCCGGCGCACCGCGTGGCTGACCACCTTGTCGCGAATAGCCCGGCCATTGACATAAAAGAATTGTAAGTCGGCCTGGGAGCGCGAGAATGCGGGCTCCGCAACCCACCCCCACAGGCGAAGGCCGCTGCGCTCCACATCGATATGCAGCGCATTCTGCATAAATGCCGGCCCACACACCTGGGCCACACGGCGCTCCATTTCCACCCGCCCGGTGCCCGCGCGCAGATTATGCACACCCTTGCCGTTGTGGCGCAGGCTGATAGAGACATCAAATCGGGACAGCGCCAGACGCTTAATCGTCTCGTCAATGCGATTGAATTCTGTTTTTTCTGTGCGCAGGAATTTCCGCCGAGCAGGCGTATTGAAGAACAGGTCGCGCACATCCACCGTGGTGCCACGGGGGTGAGCCGAGGGCGCGAGCTGCGCCTGCATGTCGCGGCCCTCCGCACTTACCTGCCAACCCTTGCCACTTTCATCGCGGCTGCTGGTCAATGCCAGGCGCGCCACCGAGGAAATACTGGCGAGGGCCTCACCGCGAAAGCCCAGGGTGGCCACCGCCTCCAGGTCTTCCAATGCATGAATCTTGGAAGTCGCGTGGCGGGCCAGGGCCATTGGCAGGTCTTCCCGCTCTATGCCCTTGCCGTTATCGCGCACTTTCATGCGCTTGCTACCACCGCCATCCACATCGACCTCTAGCCGTGTAGCGCCCGCATCCAGGCTGTTTTCCAGCAACTCCTTGATTACTGATGCCGGGCGCTCAACTACCTCACCAGCTGCAATCTGGTTGGCGAGGCGGGGAGAGAGTTGCTGGATTTTATCGTGCATGAATCTGGCCTGTTAATGCTGCAAGGACCGCTCGACACTGAGGTCTCAGCCGGAAGGAATACTCAGGGTCTGCCCCACTCGAATCACGGAGTTCTTGATGCCATTCGCTCTCATCAGGGCGGCGACGGAGATATTATATCGCGCCGCGATACCCGAAAGGGTCTCCCCGCGAGCGATAACGTGGTTGCGAGATTTATCGCTCTGGTTGGCGGCGAGCCAGGTATCCGCCGGGGGACGGCTCTTAAAGTGCGCCACTATACCGTCACTGAGCTTTTGCGCCAGCTTGCGCTGGAAACTGGGATCGCGCAGGCGTTTCGCTTCCTGGGGATTGGTAATAAAACCCGTCTCCACCAAAATTGAAGGCACATCCGGCGAACGCAGCACCGAGAAATTGGCCTGCTCTACCTGTTTTTTGTGCAGGTGAGTGACGGTGCCAATCTGTGACAGCACACTGGCGCCGATATCCAGGCTGGCATTCATGGTGGCAGTCATAGAAAGGTCGAGCAATACGCCGGCCAGGGTGTCATCCTTATCGCCCAGACTCAAACTGCCGGCGCCACCGATAAGGTCGGACTCGTTTTCCCGCGCGGCTAAAAAGCGGGCGGTTTCACTGGTTGCACCCCGGGAGGAGACCGCGTAGACCCCAGCGCCACGGGCATCTTTACGGGTAAAGGCATCGGCGTGGATCGACACAAAAAGGTCCGCACGCATATTGCGCCCAATTTTTACCCGTTCCCGCAGAGGAATATAGTAATCCCCTGTGCGCACCAGTTTGGCAGTAAAGCCCTTCTCACCGTTTATCTTTTTGTGCAGCTGTTTGGCAATCGCCAGCACCACATCCTTTTCCCGCAAGCGACCGGGACCGGAAGCCCCGGGGTCTTCCCCGCCGTGCCCTGCATCAATAGCGACAATGATATTGCGTTCACTACTGACCTGCTCCAGCGTCTTCTCGCTGCCTTTAACCTCGTCATAAAGGTCGATCACCAGCCGGTCCGGCAGACTTTCGTGGCGCGGCAGAACAAAGCTGCGCGGATTGATCTGCTGCTTAAGGTCCAGTACCACCCGCAGGTCGCGCTTGTTTTGACGGGCGTGGCGCACCCGCGCGATCGGGGTCTTGTCCAGGTCCAACTTATCCAGCTCTGCTTTCAGCTCAGTCCCCGAGAGATCGACAACCACCCGGTGCGGGCCCCTGAGGGTAAATAGCTTGTGCTCCGCCGGGCCACTCAAGTCAAACACCAGGCGCGTATGGTCGGGGGCGCGCCACACCCGCACACCATCCACGTCTACCGCAGAGGCCGGCAGGACAGCAGCCAACCACAGCGCGACAATTGATAGAGACCGCCACATCAAACTCATTACTTCCCAGCCCCTTTGCTTATAGGTATCGGTAATTCCCTGTACTCTGGTGTTTTCAGGATTCTGGCAACAACTTTTGCAGTAGATCCAGCACCCGCTCCCCCTGGGGTGAATGCGCGATCAACCTGAGCTGGCGGCCGCTTTCAGGGACATCCAACTCAACCTCCAGGTCCGGGGCGGGCAGTATGCCCTCGCCCCGTTCGGGCCACTCGACCAGACTCAAGCTCTGCGCAGAGAAGTAATCCCGCACCCCCATAAATTCCAACTCTTCCGGGTCACCCAGGCGATAGAGGTCGAAGTGGTAAACCCGGTGCGCACCGAGATCATAGGGCTCCACCAGGGTATAGGTGGGACTCTTTACTGCGCCCTCGTGCCCAAAGGCCCTCAGCACCCCCCGGCAAAAAGTCGTCTTGCCCGCACCCAGCTGGCCGTGCAAATACAGCGTCAGCCCCTGCTGCAGGCCCGCCGCGAGACAGGCCCGCCCGAGCGAGTTGCCGCCGGATACGGTGGCTGCTTCATCAGCCAAATGCAATGTCAGTTCACTCGCCATCAATCTACCAAACGTCTAATCCAGGGTAATAAATCCGTCGCGAGCAATCCGCGCAGGCCCTCTTCGGCAGCGCGATTGCCCGCCTCTCCATGTAACCACACCGCCAGTCGGGCAGCCTCCAGTAGCGGCAGGTGCTGACCAATCAATGCTGCGATAATGCCAGTGAGCAGGTCCCCCATACCACCGGAAGCCATACCGGGGTTACCCGTGTTGATCAGGTCAACGCCGCCATCGTGTGCAATCAGGGTGCCGGCGCCTTTTAATATCACTACGCCACTGAATTTTTGCTGAACTGCCACGGCAGCTGCGCGCGGATCGGCAAGCACCTCAGCGGTATCACAGCCCAGGAGGCGGGCGGCCTCCCCCACATGGGGGGTCAGCACCCAGTCGTCCCGCCGCACCCCCGCCAGGACCCGGCCCCCGGCGAGAATATTCAAGGCATCGGCATCTACGACCAGGGGTACCTGAGCGCGGCCGGCTCGCGCCAGCAGCTGCTCACTCCAGGGGGAGCGCCCCAAACCGGGGCCCACGGCAATCACGCTGGGGCCTTCGAGCAGCGGTTCCAGCTCCTGCCCGGAGATCACCGGGTGGGCCATCACTTCCGGGCTGCGGGTCAGCGCCGCAGGCAAGTGCTCGGGGCGGGTCGCCAGGGAAATCAGCCCGGCACCACAGCGCGCAGCAGATTGCGCGGCCATCAATGCGGCACCGCCGAAGCCGCTATCACCACCCACCACCAGAATATGGCCAAACTGGTTTTTAAAACTATCGGCCGCGCGCGCAGGCAGGCGACGGATGGCATCCCCCTCGTAGCGCATAGCCAAGGGTTCGACCGCCCGATAGGCGGCCTCGGGTGCCCCCAAGTCTTCGAAAATCACCTCTCCGCAGAGCGCCGGGCCGCGACCGCAGTAGAGCCCCATTTTGCGCCCGATAAAAGTCACCGTCATATCGGCACTGACCGCCTCGCCGGCACTGCCGGTATCGGCACTCAGACCGGAGGGGATATCCACCGCCAACACCGGACCGGGGCTTTTGCGGATTCGCTCAAGCGCATGCGCCACGCCGGAACGCAGCTCACCGCTAAAGCCCGTTCCCAGCAGCGCATCCACAATTAGGGTATTGGCATCCGCCGTATCCAGCTCTGCGAGGGAGTTCACCACCTGAACACCCTCCCGGCAGGCGTACTCATAGGCCTCGCGGGCGTCGCCGCTCAGGTGCTGAGGATCGCTACACGCATAGACGGTGACCGGGATTTTCTTTTGTGCGGCAAGCGCGGCTATCACATAGCCGTCGCCACCGTTGTTCCCACCACCGCAGAAAACCTGGAGGCGGCCGATCTCCGGCCAGCGCCTGCGTAGATGTGAAAAAGCCGCGCGACCGGCGCGCTTCATCAGTTGGATAGAGGGGATTTCCAGTACAGCAATTGTCTGTCGATCCAGCTCACGTACCGACTCGGCACTGTATAGAGGTTGAGGCGTGTCCATGCAGCTCCCGCGATGTGGTCAAGAATTCATCTGTGGCAAAATAGGCAATTACATCGCCATCGTTTGCGCCAACCGCAAAGTATACCGCCCCGGCCAGGCATTGTGCTTGCAGGGAATATCGAGCCGCTTTATCTATGACCGAATCACTGCTCGTCGACTTAGCCCAACAGATCAAAATTTGGGGCAGAGAACTGGGCTTCCAACAAGTGGGTATTACCGATTGCCAGTTGGAGGAGGAAGGGGAACGCCTGCGCGCCTGGATTGATGCGGGCTATCACGCTGATATGGACTGGATGGGCGCTCACGGTGAAAAACGCTGGCGCCCCGAATTATTGGAGCCGGGAACACTGCGGGTCATCAGCGTGCGTCTGGACTACCTGCCGCCGGACACCCAGCCGATTAAAGTGTTGAAGGATGCGAGTAAAGCCTATGTATCCCGCTATGCGAATGGCCGCGATTACCACAAGTTGATCCGCAAACGCCTGGCCAATCTATCAAAGCAAATTGATACCTATTGCGCCGAGCGAGGCATTGAATCGAAAGGTCGGGCTTTTACCGACAGCGCCCCGGTGATGGAGAAGGCCCTGGCAGCCAAGGCCGGCCTGGGCTGGATTGGTAAAAATACGCTGGTACTGAATTCGACCGCCGGCTCTTACTTTTTCCTCGGCGAAATCTACACCAACTTGCCACTGCCCATAGATATCAGCGAGGAGCATGATCAGTGTGGCGACTGTGTCGCCTGCCTCAGGGTTTGCCCCACCGATGCCTTTATCGATGACCGCACCCTGGATGCGCGGCGCTGCATCTCCTACCTCACTATTGAAAACAAAGGCCCAATCCCTGAGGAATTTCGCGAGCCCATCGGCAACCGAATATACGGCTGCGACGACTGCCAGATAGTGTGCCCTTGGAATAAGTTCGCCAAGCCCACCAAGGAAAAAGATTTTCATCCCCGACACGGACTGGACAATGGCGAGCTACTGAAGTTGTTTACCTGGAGCGAAGAGGAGTTCCTGCGCAAGACTGAGGGTTCGGCGATTCGCCGAATCGGCCACGAGCGCTGGCTGCGCAACCTGGCTGTAGCCCTGGGCAATGGGGAGGCCACGCCCGAAGTCATCAACACCCTGGAGAGTGCGCGCGTCGACGCCACGCCCCTGGTGCTGGAGCATATCGATTGGGCGCTGGAGCGGTTGCGCAGCGGGCGCAGGCGCAAGCGTAAAATCAAACGCAAGCCCGCTGGCTAATCGGGAGTGGGGGTCAGAGGCGGAAAAAAGTCTCGCGGTAGTGGCGCAATTCCTCAATAGAATCGCGGATATCGTCGAGCGCCAAATGGCTGCTGTGTTTTTTAACTCCATCCAAAACCTCCGGGCGCCAGCGACGAGCCAATTCCTTCACCGAGCTGACATCCAAGTTGCGATAGTGGAAATAGGACTCCAACTCCGGCATATATTTCACCAGGAAGCGGCGATCCTGGCCGATAGAGTTGCCACACATGGGAGATGCTCCCTCAGGGACCCACTGTCGCAAGAACTCCAGGGTCTCCCTCTCCGCGTCCCTTTCGGAAATACTGGATTCTTTAACCCGCGTTACCAGCCCGGAACCACCGTGCTGTTCGGTATTCCATTCATCCATTGCATCTAGCAAGGCATCGCTCTGGTGGATGACCATTGAGGGACCCTCGGCGAGAATCTCCAGGCGTGAATCCGTCACGATTGTGGCAATTTCAATAATGCGCTCTTTGTCCGGATTTAGGCCTGTCATCTCCAGGTCAATCCAGATCAGGTTGTTCTGATCCACAACGGCTCTCCTCAAACTTTCCGCGCAAGTTACCGCAACTACCCTGCAATAGCTATAATCCGCCGCTAGTCTCCAGGTGCTAGTGCATGAGTAAACGCAAATTAAATCGCCGCCAACAGTGGCGTATCAACAAAATCCAGCAGGAACGCGAAGCCCGCGCCCGCAAGCGCGAGCAATCTGCCGAAGAGGCCCTGGAAGAGGGGCAACTGGGGCAGGAACAGATCGGCCTGGTTATCGCCAACTATGGCACACAGGTTTTAGTGGAGAGCGAGAGTGATCCGAGCCTGCGCCAGCGCTGCCATTTGCGCGCCAATATCGAAACTCTGGTGACCGGCGATCGCGTTGCCTGGCACCCCGCCAGTGAAGATAGCGACGGGGGCATTGGTGTTATCGGCGCGCGCCTGCCGCGCAATTCCGAGCTGCAAAGACCCGATCGCTACGGCGACCTGAAAACTGTCGCAGCCAATATCGATCGCATATTGATCGTTATCGCCCCTTACCCCGAACCTTTTGCCAATGCCATCGACCGCTACCTGGTAGCCGCAGAGACCACCGGCATAGCACCCATGCTGCTGCTCAACAAAACCGACCTGATCGATGAGCGCAATCGCGATTCATTGGAAGAGCTACTCGCCCCCTACCCGGGGCTCGGCTATCCGGTTTTAAGGTTATCCACCAAAACTGGCGAGGGCCTGCCGGAACTGCTGGAAACCCTTGCGCAAGGATGTAGCGTTTTTGTAGGGCAGTCCGGGGTGGGCAAGTCATCCCTGGTCAATGCACTGCTTCCCAGTGCCGGCGCCCGCACCGGTGCTCTGTCAGAGGCCACCCAGAAGGGGACTCACACCACTACAGCGGCGGAACTGTTTCACCTGCCCAGTGGGGGTGATCTGATAGACTCCCCCGGGATTCGCGAGTTTGGACTCTGGCATATGGAGGAGGCCGCCCTACTGGAAGGGTTTGTGGAATTCCGACCATTTATAGGACACTGCCGCTTTCGCGACTGCCGCCACCAGGGCGAACCCGGTTGCGCTATCCAGGAGGCTCTGACCGATGGAAAAATTAGCGAGCGCCGCATGAATAGTTTTCTGCATTTGCGCAACAGCCTGGAATCGGAGAACAAGTTTTGAAACTGATCATCGAAGCGGATGAGCTCGCGACTCAGCTTGAGCGCGAAGAACTGCTGATTGTAGACCTCAGCTCACCCCACAATTACCTCAACGGCCATATCCCAGGAGCCGTTCACCTGCCGTTCCAGGCGCTGATGGCTGGCACCGCGCCCGCACCGGGCAAGCTGCCCGGCATCGAACAGCTGACCCAGGTGTTTCAAGCTATTGGCTTAAAGCCGGAACAACATGTGGTCGCCTGTGACGACGAGGGCGGTGGTTGGGCTGGGCGCTTTTTGTGGACCCTGGAAATGATAGGCCACCGCAATTACAGCTACTTGAATGGCGGCATGTTGGCCTGGCGAGGCGCCGGCCTTCCTCTCACTACCGAGGCACCGGATATCGAGCCGAGTGATATTCAAATCACCGTCAACAGCACAGCTGCAATGGACGCCCAGCAAATCCAGGATCAACTGGGCAATGATGAATTCCTTGTTTGGGATGCTCGCTCACCCCAGGAATATCGCGGTGAGCGGGTCCTGGCCATGAAGGGCGGTCATATCCCGGGAGCAATCAATTGCGAGTGGACCCAATTGATGGACCCGCAAAAAGACTTGCGTATTCGTGCGGATGCCCGCGAATTCCTCGCTGCACTGGGAATTGATAGCTCACACAAGATTGTCACCCACTGCCAGAGCCATCACCGCTCCGCTTTTACCTGGTTAGTGGGCAAGTCCCTGGGATTTGATATTCGCGCTTATCCAGGCTCCTGGAGTGAGTGGGGCAATTTGCCCAATACTCCGGTACAGCAGTAGATACATTGAGAAAAGACGTAGATTTATGAACCCTAAACTTTTTGCCGCCCTGCAATACCTAACGCCGCAACACGCACTCTCCCGCGCTGCCGGCTGGTTGGCGAATACAGAGCTCAAGTGGATCAAAGATCCTTTCACCCGCTGGTTTGTTGAGAAGTACGGCGTGGATATGCAGGAGGCCAAAGAGAGCGACTGCACTGCCTACCGCACCTTCAATGAATTCTTCACCCGCGAGCTGGTGGACGGAGCCCGTCCCATTATCGAAGGGCAACACACCCTCGCCAGCCCTGCCGACGGCGCCATCAGCCAGCTGGGCCAGGTCCATAACGGTCGTATTTTCCAGGCTAAAGGTCACGACTACAGCCTGGTTGAACTGGTGGGCGGTGATCCCAAGGTAGCGGCGCAATTTAATGACGGACACTTCGCTACTGTGTATCTGTCACCGAAGGATTATCACCGGGTGCATATGCCCATGGCAGGCACCCTGCGCAGCATGACCTATGTGCCTGGGCAGCTTTTCTCTGTAAATACGGTAACGGCAGAAAACGTTCCGCGCCTGTTCGCTCGCAATGAGCGCCTAGTCTGTGTATTCGATACGGAAGCAGGCCCCATGGCAATGATCCTGGTGGGTGCAATGATTGTCGCCGGTATCGAAACCGTTTGGGCCGGACAAGTCGCTCCGATCCAGCGCAAAGTCATCAACACAGATTATCTGGATAAGGCACCTGTCCACCTGGAGAAAGGTGAGGAGATGGGACGCTTTAAGCTGGGCTCTACCGTCATTATGCTATTTGGCGCAGACCAGGTGAGCTGGCTCGACCAGCTTGAAGCCGAGTCTCCCGTGCGCATGGGTGAGCATTTCGGAAATTTACTATCCGGCAAGGACTGATTAATAAGGAACAGCGGCAGTCTTTAGGAGGTTCCTAAACTGCCGCCTCGGGAAAAAAGAACGTTTATTTTGTCAGGCGCGTCAGCAGCTGCCCCAGTCGGCCACCGCGGAATAAATAATTGTCGCGAATATTCGCCGCATCCACCTGGGGGTAAGCTCCGGGTTCTATATCCCTGAGGATACTGACCTTTTCCTCGACACTCATCTTGCCACGCTCGATAAGCTTCTGTTCTCGATCCTCAACTTCAGCCAAGTCACACAGGCGAGGCCTGCTGAGCGTTTGTTTTTGCCCATCGAGAACGATCATCACCTTTGGTCGCAAGCGCCGGTCGTAGGTCTGTTCCACCACCACGCCGACTTCTCCGGTGGACAACTCTACCTGAGTACCCGTGGGATAGAGGCCAATAGCTTGAATGAACTCCACCACCAACTGTTCTTGGTAGGCAATACCCCGCAGGTCATATAACTTGGCAACTGCCCGGGATGGCGCTACCGGCTCACTGGAACCTCTAGGGTTAGTGGCTTCATCATAGAAAGTCACTATGCCGCACATGCGCGCCAACACTGAAATCCTGTCACCGCGCAAGCCCTCAGGGTAACCACTGCCATCGTGGCGCTCGCAGTGGGCACTAATGACTTCGATAACCTTCGGGTCTATTTGTGGGTCTGCCGACAGCATCTGAACGCTGTGCTGCACAAACTTTCGATACTCCAGTTCACTGCGCGGGTCGCGCTGCTTCATCTGCAACACTTCCCCGTCGATAGCCAGTTTACCTACATCCTTCAGCAGAGTAGCCACCCCCAGCTTTAGCAAATCACTGCGTGAAAGACCGATATGACGGCCGAATAGCACCGCCCAAATACTGGCACGCACCGAGTGACTGTAGGTGTGCTCATCCTTATCCCGCACACGGGCCAACCAGGCAAATGCATCGGGACTGCGCAGCACACTTTCTACTAAATCCTCAACGACCTGATTGACCTGCTGCACCGGTATGGGCCTGTTGTTGGCAACAAGGCCCATTACCTCACTCATGCCATAGAGGATCTGACCGTGGAGCTTACGCGCATTACTGGCTTCCCGCTGTACCGGCTGCGGAGGGGGGTATTTTTTATGGGAAACAGTGACAGGTTTACAGGGAATAGTGACCGCTGTGCGACCAGAAGCACGACCCTTTGCGGAAGCGTCGCTGCCTCCGAGTAATCGGCGCAGGGTAACACCGGCACTGCCGACAGTTTTGTGGATATCGACATAAACAAACCGGCAGTATTTCTGTAGCTGGCGGATTTCTTCCAAATCGCGGATATAAAAACCCTGCAGCGCAAATGGGGTTCGTGTCCAAGGCCTATCGAGCTTGGAGACAAACATGCCACGCTGTAAATCACCGACAGAAATTTTTGCTTGTTCGATTGCCACTGGGGAAGGTGCCGACAACTGTAGTTAACGCTAAAACGCTGCCCTGAAAGACCCCGTGGCGTAAAATCCTCGGTCCTCTAGGCAAGCTCACCTTTATATCATGGAGAGATATTAAGGTTCACCCGCCCAAAGTGAGACTGTATTCACAGACTCAGAGATCAGTAGCCAGTTTAGGCGTGATATTGAGCTGACAGCTCTACCACAGCTTCAATCATGGCTCCGGCATGTTTGGGATCTACCTTGGGGGTGATTCCGTGACCTAGATTGAAAACGTGGCCACTACCCTGACCAAAAGACTTCAAAACAGCCGCCACTTCCGTGCGAATTCGTTCGGGGCTCGCGTAGAGAACAGCTGGGTCCAAATTGCCTTGCAGGGCCACTTTGTCTCCCACGCGGGCGCGGGCGCTGCCAATGTCTGTCGTCCAATCCAAGCCCAGGGCGTCAGCGCCAGTATCAGCCATTGCCTCCAGCCACTGGCCGCCGCCCTTAGTGAACAGGATTGCCGGCACTCGACGACCGTCAACTTCTTTAATCAGCCCCTGGAGGATTCTCTGCATATATTTCAGGGAGAATTCACGGTAAGCACTGTGGCTGAGTGCCCCGCCCCAGGTGTCAAAGATCTGCACGGCCTGGGCGCCAGCGCGAATCTGGGCGTTCAGGTAATCGGTAACAGAGTCGGCCAGCACTGTGAGTAGCTGGTGCATCAGCTCAGGGCGGTTGTAGAGCATTTCCTTACAGCGGGCAAAATCCTTGCTGGAGCCACCTTCAACCATATAAGTCGCCAGCGTCCACGGGCTGCCGGAGAAGCCGATAAGCGGCACGCGACCATTCAATTCGCGGCGGATGGTGGACACCGCATTCATCACATAGTCCAAATCCTTTTCGCTGTTCACCACTTCCAGGGCTTCGATATCGGCCGCCGTGCGCAGGGGCTTGTGGAACTTGGGGCCCTCTCCTTCAGAGAAATAGAGACCCAAGCCCATGGCATCGGGAATAGTCAGGATATCGGAAAACAGAATGGCGGCGTCCAGCGGGTAGCGCTCCAGGGGTTGCAGCGTTACCTCACAGGCCAGCTCGGTATTGCGGCACAGATCCATAAAGCTGCCAGCTTCGGCACGACTGGCTCGATATTCCGGCAGGTAGCGCCCCGCCTGTCGCATCATCCACACAGGCGTTCGATCCACTGGCTGGCGCAGAAGGGCGCGAAGAAAGCGGTCGTTTTTCAATTCGGACGGTTTGGTATCAGACATAGGCACACCGAGCGGGCTAAAAAAACGAGCATTGTACAGGGGCTTGGCCGCTATACACAGGGTGGCAAAGATATTGCGAGGTGCCTATTGGGACTGGCACAAATGTGCACGGAATAATTGGGCAGTGAGGGACCGTGCCCCCACTGCAAATCAGAAACGATTAAATATCCAAGTAATCGAGAATACCTTCACCGGCCTGGCGCCCTTCCCAGATAGCGGTCACTACCAGGTCGGAGCCGCGCACCATATCGCCGCCGGCAAACACCTTCTCATTGGAGGTCTGGAATTTGTATTTTTGTTTTTCTGGAGCGACAACACCACCCCAGTCGGCAACTTCAATATTGTGCTGCGGAAACCACTCCGCCGGGCTGGGACGGAATCCAAAGGCCACCAGAACGATATCCGCCGGGATAATTTCTTCAGAACCGGGCACCACCTGAGGGCGACGGCGGCCGTTTTCATCGGGCTCACCGAGCTCCGTAGTAACCACTTTAACCCCGGCCACCTTGCCATCTCCAACGATCTCAACCGGCTGGCGATTGAACAGGAACTGTACGCCCTCTTCCTTGGCATTGGCCACTTCCCGACGTGAGCCGGGCATATTTTCCTCATCGCGGCGGTAGGCACAGGTTACGCTCTTAGCACCCAATCGAATCGAGCTGCGGTTACAGTCCATGGCGGTATCACCACCACCGAGAACCACCACGCGCTTGCCCTCAACCGAAACAAATTCGGAAGCATCGCGCTCCCAGCCCATATTGCGATTTACGTTGGCAATCAGGAATGGCAAAGCATCGTGAACACCGGGCAGATTTTCACCGGGGAAGCCGCCTCTCATATAATTGTAAGTGCCCATCCCCATAAAAACAGCATCGTAGTCATTGAGCAGCTGCTCAAAACTGATGTCCTTACCCACCTCAGTATTGAGACAGAACTCAACGCCCATCTCAGTAAACACTTCCCGGCGCTGCTGCATTACCGACTTCTCCAGCTTGAACTCGGGAATACCAAAGGTAATCAGGCCACCAATTTCCGGGTGCTTGTCGAACACCACCGGCTGCACGCCATTGCGTACCAAAATATCAGCGCAGCCCAGCCCAGCCGGGCCGGCACCAATCACCGCTACTCGTTTACCCGTTTTCTCAACATGGCTTAAGTCCGGGCGCCATCCCAGGGCGAAGGCTGTATCAGTAATGTACTTTTCCGCATTGCCGATGGTGACCGCACCAAAGCCATCATTGAGGGTACATGCGCCCTCACAGAGGCGGTCCTGGGGACACACCCGGCCACAGACTTCCGGCAGAGTATTGGTTTCGTGGCAGAGTTCAGCTGCCTCAATAACATTGCCCTCGCTGATCAGCTTCAACCAGTTGGGAATGTAGTTGTGTACCGGGCACTTCCATTCGCAATAGGGGTTGCCACAATCCAGGCAGCGGTGCGCCTGGCTGGCCACCTGTCGCTCGCTGAAAGGCTCATAAATTTCAACAAACTCGCCGGTGCGGGTGATGATGTCCTTCTTCGGCGGATCGATGCGACTTACGTCGATAAACTGGAAGTCGTTGTTCAGTCTGTCTTTCATACTGTTTCTCCACCCCGCCTTTATTCGCCGCGCTTGCGCACGTCGGAAAGAAGATCTGCAAGGCTCGCCGCCTTTGGTTTAACCAGCCAGAAACGGCTCAAGTAATCATCGAAGTTATCCAATAACTCGGCGCCCCAGGCGCTCTGGGTCTCCGCCGCATACTCTTCGATAACTTCGCGCAGGTGACTCTGGTGTGGCTCGAGAATTTCGCTGCTGATTCGGCGCAGCTCGATCAACTCATGGTTGCAGCGATCGAAGAAATCCCGCTCCATATCCAGGACATAGGCGAAACCACCGGTCATACCGGCGCCGAAGTTAAATCCGGTGCGCCCGAGAACCGCGACCATACCCCCGGTCATATATTCACAGCAGTGATCTCCAGCCCCTTCGACTACCGCAAAGGCACCGGAGTTACGCACGGCGAAGCGCTCACCGGCACAGCCCGCCGCAAATAACTTGCCGCCAGTGGCACCGTAGAGACAGGTATTGCCGACAATACTGGTTTCCTGGGAGGCGAATGAGCTACCTTGCGGCGGTCGTATAACCAGCTTGCCGCCGGCCATGCCCTTACCCACATAGTCGTTGGCATCGCCATCCAGATACATATCCAAACCACCGGCATTCCACACACCGAATGACTGGCCGGCGACCCCTTTGAGGCGCAGTTTCACCGGAGCTTCAACCATGCCCTGGTTACCGTAGCGCTTGGCGATCTCACCAGACAGGCGCGCCCCCAGGGATCGGTCACAGTTGGTCACGTCGTAGCTGAACTCGCCACCTTTAAAGCCTTCGATGGTAGGCAGGATATCCGCCACCATCCGCTCCGCCAGTTCACCCTTATCCCAGGGATCATTCGTCGCGGACTGACAGGTTTGCGGCTTGCTGTCCAACAGCTCATCCGTATGCAACAGAGGCGCGAGATCCAGCTTTTTCTGCTTGTCAGTTTCGCCATCCAGCACGCGCAGTAAGTCCACACGCCCCACCAACTCTTCCAGGCTGCGCACCCCGAGCTTGGCCATCCACTCGCGGGTCTCCTCGGCGACAAAACGGAAGAAGTTCATCGCCATTTCTGCGGTGCCGATATAGTGCTCGTCACGCAGGTCCTTCTTCTGGGTGGCGATACCGGTGGCACAGTTATTCAAGTGACAGATGCGCAGATACTTACAGCCGATCGCCACCATGGGTGCCGTTCCAAAGCCGAAGCTCTCGGCACCGAGAATTGCCGCCTTGATCACATCGAGGCCGGTTTTCAGACCGCCATCAGTTTGTACCCGAACCTTGCCCCGCAGATCATTGGCACGCAGGGTCTGGTGGGTTTCCGCCAACCCCAGCTCCCAGGGCGACCCGGCATAGCGAATCGAGGTTATTGGGCTGGCCGCTGTGCCGCCGTCGTAGCCGGAGATGGTGATCAAATCCGCATAGGCTTTGGCAACACCCGCAGCAATGGTGCCAACCCCGGGCCGCGATACCAGTTTTACCGAGACCAAAGCATCGGGATTGACCTGTTTGAGGTCGTAGATCAGCTGCGCCAAATCCTCGATGGAATAGATATCGTGATGTGGCGGCGGGGAAATCAGGGTCACGCCGGGCACCGAATAGCGCAGCCGCGCGATCAGTTCGTTGACCTTGCCACCGGGCAACTGACCGCCTTCACCGGGCTTGGCGCCCTGGGCTACCTTAATTTGCAATACCTCTGCATTTACCAGGTAGTGCGGTGTTACGCCAAAACGACCGGAGGCAATTTGCTTAATCTTGGAGACTTTATCAGTGCCAAAACGGGCAGGATCTTCACCGCCCTCGCCACTGTTTGAACGCCCACCCAGGCGATTCATCGCTTGGGCCAGGGATTCATGGGCTTCGGGGGACAGGGCCCCCAGGGACATGGCCGCCGTATCAAAGCGACGCAAAATCTGCTCTGCCGGCTCCACATCTTCCAGAGCTACCTGTTCGATGTTCTCCTTGAAGTCCAGCATGTCCCGCAATGTCGCCACGGGGCGCTGGTTAACCAGCTCCGCATAGTCCCGCCACGCGGCATAGTCACCAGTGCTGGCAGCGCGCCGCAGGGTGGTCACCACATCCGGGTTAAAAGCGTGATACTCCTGGCCGTAGACAAACTTGTGCAGGCCGCCGGGGGAGACAGGTTTACGGGCTTTCCAGGCTATATCGGCACGGGCCGCCATATCGGCTTGCAGCTCGGGGAAGCCGGCACCTTCGATGCGAGTGGGCGCTCCGGGGAAACACAGATCCACCACATCCCTGGAAATACCCACCAGCTCGAACAGCAGTGCGCCGCGATAAGAGGCAACGGTGGAAATGCCCATCTTGGACAGGATCTTTAACAAGCCCTTGATAATGCCGTTGCGATAATTTTTCTGCGCCTCAGCGGCATCCAGCAGCAATTCACCGGTATCGATCAGGTGATTGATAATGCTGTAGGAGAAATACGGGTGTACTGCGGTGGCACCGACGCCGACCAAACAGGCCAACTGATGTGCATCGCGGGCACTGGCGGTATCCACCACAACATTGGAGTCACAGCGCAAGCCCGCATGTACCAGGTGGTGGTGCACCGCGCCCGTCGCCAGGAGCGCATCGATTGGCAAGTGCCCCTCTCGAATATCGCGATCGGACAGTACTACAATCACAGCCCCCGCCCGCACTGAGGCCTCAACTTTGGCGCAGAGCTGTTCAATCGCCGACTTGAGATCCTGTTCAGCGGGGTCGTAGTTCAGGTCGAAGATCTCCGCTTCGAAGCCCGGGCGATCAAGTGATAAGAGTGCCGTGTACTTCATATGGGAAAGTACTGGCGAAGACAGGATTACCCGGTCCGCGTGCTCGGGGGTTTCCTCAAATACGGATTTCTCTCGACCCAGGCAGGTCTCCAGAGACATCACCACAGTTTCCCGTAGGGGGTCAATTGGCGGGTTGGTTACCTGGGCAAACTGCTGGCGGAAGTAGTCGTAGAGCGAGCGATTGTAGCGGGACAAAACCGCCATCGGCGTATCATCGCCCATTGAACCGACCGCTTCCTGGCCCGCCTCAGCCATGGGCCGGACGACTTTATCGCGCTCTTCCAGGGAGGAGCTGAACAGCTTTTGGTAAACCTTGAATTGCTGGTGGGAGAAGTTGTTGTCCACCGGTGCGGTGACCAGAGTAGAGCGGATACGGCGTGCTTTATCCTTGAGCCATCGCTTATAGGGCTGTGCCCGCTTGAGCATATTATCGATGTCAGCGGTGTGGTAGAGCTTGCCCTCCTGGGTATCTACCGACAGCATCTGCCCCGGTCCAAGGCGGCCCTTAGCTACAACATTTTCAGGGGCATAGTCGTACACGCCCACTTCGGATGCCACAGTGATCAGGTCATCCTTGGTAATCACCCAGCGCGAGGGGCGCAAACCGTTGCGGTCCAGGGTACACACCGCATAGCGGCCATCGGTCATCACCAATCCAGCCGGCCCATCCCAGGGCTCCATATGCATGGAGATATATTCGTAAAAGGCGCGCAGGTCCGCATCCATTCCTTCAACATTTTGCCAGGCCGGCGGCACTAGCATGCGCACGGCCCGATGTAGTTCCATACCACCCGCCAACAGCATCTCCAGCATGTTATCCAGGCTGGAGGAGTCGGAGCCCTCGCGGTTAACCAGGGGCACCAGTTCATTCAGCTCTGGAATCAGGTCAGTGGCAAATTTACTGGTGCGGGCAACAGACCAGTTGCGGTTGCCGGTAATAGTGTTGATCTCACCATTGTGCGCCAACAGGCGGAATGGCTGGGCCAGGGGCCAGCGGGGCATGGTGTTGGTAGAGAAGCGCTGGTGGAAAACACAGATCGCGGTTTCCAGGCGCGGGTCAGCCAGTTCTGGGAAAAACTTGGGCAGATCAGCCGGAATCATCAGGCCTTTGTAGGAGAGGACACTGGTTGAAAGACTGGCGATATAGACTTCGCTACTTAAGCGCAACTCGGCTTTGCGACGGGCCACATAGAGACGGGCATTGAATTTCGCCTCGCCGAGGGGCTCGTCTGCATTGTTGATCAGCAACTGCTCAAAGTGTGGCAGGCAATCCCGGGCAATAGGGCCCAGGCATTCCGGGTTAGTCGGTACGGTGCGCCAGCCGACGGTCTTTAGGTCCTGAGCTTGCAACTCAGTTTCGAGAATTTTGCGGGCTTTATCGGCTTCGGCTCGATCTAGTGGGAGCATGATTGATCCCACTGCGTAGGTTGCTGTCAGCTCAGCACCAAACAGGGTCTTGGCTTCTGCGCGGAGGAAAGCATCCGGCTTTTGCAGCAAAAGACCGCAACCATCACCGGTTTTACCATCGGCGGCAATACCACCCCGGTGGGTCATGCAAGTGAGGGATTCAATGGCCGTCTGCACTAACTTGTGACTTGCCACACCGTGCAAATGAGCGATCAGACCAAAACCGCAGTTGTCCTTAAACTCATCCAACTGATACAGACTGCTACCCATAGAATTCCTCGTCGCTATCGATTGGGGGACCACTGGCGCTTAAAAAAAAAGAAGTGCCTGTTATGGGCGAATGTCACTTTAAGCTTCGCGCTACGCTCTCCTGCGGTCCCTTGGAAAAAGATCCCGAGATAAAAAAAGCCCTCTGCTGGGGCTTTTTTTGTTGTTATTGGCGGTTTTTTGCCCCGCCTTTCCTTTCGGGGGGGCGCAATATTACTTGTCCAACACTACATTTTCAACTTTTAGCAGTGTATTAGTCTGTCAAATCAAACAAAACCAAACTTATCTTCTAGCAGCTACCCTTTCTGGTACTCAGTCCTATTATTTAAACAATAAGAGCAGGGTTATCACTCGGCACCACAGTTTTTCAGTGCATTTATAATCATTTTTCTGGGGGTATCATCGACAATAATTGCTTCTCCCAGTGCCTTTAGCAGCACCAAACGCAATTTTCCGTCCAGCACCTTCTTATCCACCTGCATTACTTGGAGGAATTCATCGGTTGTCATGCCCTGCGGTGCCTGCTGCGGCAAATCAGCCGCCTCTAGCATCGCTCGCAACCGTTCCACCAGCTCTGCATTGATATCTCCGCGCAACCTGGATAACTCCAGCGCCATAACCATGCCGGCGGCAACGGCCTCACCATGTAACCAACTGCCATACCCCTGCACTGCCTCAATAGCGTGGCCGAAGGTATGGCCAAGATTCAGTATCGCCCTACGACCACTCTCGCGCTCATCACTTGCAACAACATTCGCCTTGTCGGCGCAGCAGCGCTCAATAGCGTAAGCCAGTGAATCGGGCTCCCGAGTTAATAACTTTTGTAAATTCTCTTCGATCCATTCGAAGAATGGGCTGTCACAGATCAATCCGTATTTAATGACCTCGGCGAGGCCTGCGGAAAATTCACGTGCCGGCAATGTGGCAAGGGTATCGGTATCCGCAAGGACAAGGCGGGGCTGGTGGAAGGCGCCAATCATATTTTTACCAAGGGGATGGTTAACGCCGGTCTTTCCCCCAACAGAGGAGTCAACCAAAGACAGCAGGGTAGTCGGTACCTGGATAAAGTTAACCCCGCGCTGATAACAGGCTGCAGCAAAACCGCACATATCTCCAACGACACCGCCGCCCAACGCGATTAGTGTCGTAGTGCGGTTGTGACGCTTTTCCAGCAGCACATCAAAAATTCGATTCACTGTGTCGAGTGATTTAAAAGCTTCCCCATCGGGAAGCTCGACAACATCCACTTTATCGAGCCCTTTTAGCCCTTCCAATAATGTCGCCAAATAAAGAGGAGCAATAGTTTCATTGGTAACAATGCAAACTTGCCGGCCTTTAATGTAAGGGAGGATATATTGCGGGTCACCGAGCAAACCTGAACCAATAATTATCGGATAACTACGCTCGCCGAGTTCTACGTTAAGGCTTTGCATACTGCTCTCAATCCCCTAGTGCTTATCTCAACAGAAGTGAGACGCACTTTAGCACAGACGCTTGGGACTAATCGGACAGCAGGCTGCCTAAGTGTTCTGCGACCAGGAGGGATGCTTGTTTGGGGGAGAGGTCATTGGTGTCGCAAATAATATCTGCAACCTCACGATACAGAGGCTCGCGTTCCTGCAAAATTTCCGCAATACGCTGACGGGGGTTGGGTACACGAAGCAACGGGCGATTGGTATTCTTTGAAGTGCGTTCCAGAAGCTGATCGATATTGGCCTGCAAATAAACTACATGGCCATATTTTTGTAGCTGGCGTCGATTCTCCTCGAGCAAAACTATTCCACCACCGGTACCAATAACCTGGCACTCACCCTGGCAGAGCTCTTCCAATATTTCAGTCTCACGGCGGCGAAATCCCGCTTCGCCTTCCACATCAAAAATCCAGGGAATATCCGCACCAGTGCGCTCTTCCAGCACTTTGTCGGTATCGGCAAAAGGCAGCTGCAATTGCGCTGCCAACAACCTGCCGATTGTAGACTTGCCGGCCCCCATGGGGCCGACCAGGAAAATAGAGCGGGTGATCACTTAGAGTAGAAAGCCTCGTCTTCAAGAATACGCGGTGTGATAAACATCAGGATCTCACGTTTATCGTCCGTACGTATAGTCTTTTTGAACAAGTTGCCTAGATAGGGGATATCGCCTAACAACGGAATTTTGGATACTCCCTCAACAACATTACTTTCAAATACCCCTCCCAGGACGATCGTCTCACCGTTTTGAACCAACACCTTGGTTGCCAGAGTATTTACATTGATCGAAGGTACTTGCCCACCACCTACAGTGACATACTCGCCCACACTATTTTGTTCAAGGTTTAGGTTCATAATAATATTGTTATCCGGAGTAATCTGCGGAGTCACATTGAGTTCCAGCACAGCTTCGCGGAACGTAACAGAAGCAGCGCCAGACGAGGTCGCCTCCAAATAAGGGATCTCAATACCCGACTGAATAATGGCTTCCTGTTTATCGCCCGTAACAACTTTTGGTTGTGAAACAACTTCAGCTACACCGATGTCTTCAAGCGCAGACAGCTCCAGGCTCAAATAAAAATCATTTTTTAGAATAGCGTAAGCAATACTCCCTGCTGGGCTACTCACTCCAAGATCCACCAAGAGTGGGTCAAAGTCACCTGTTAGGCTACCAAGCGCAGTGCCATCATCTAAAGCTAAGCTACCAGAGCCAACACCCGTGGCATCATCAGAAAGATCTGCACTACCTACATAATCCCACTGAACTCCCAACTCTTTTTGGAAGTCACTGTTGGCGGTAACAATCCGAGCCTCGATCATCACCTGGCGGATGGGAACATCGATAACCTCTATCAGCTCACGAAACTGAGCAATCTTGTCTTCTGTGTCAGTAAGGATAATTGTGTTCGTTCGCTCATCAACAATGGCACTTCCGCGCGCGGAAAGGATGCTCATCTGCTGGCCGCCACTACCCCCAGCTATCCCATCGGCCCCACCTTGGCCAGAGAATAAGTTAAAAATTTCGCCAGCATCTGCATAGCGAACGCTAATAAACTCCGTAAGTAAAGGGGCAAGCTCCTGCAACTGTTTACGCGTCTCAAGCTCCTGACGCTCTCGCTCAGCAATTTCTGCAGCTGGCGCCACCATGATAACGCTACCTTCCTGACGCTTATCTAACCCCTTCGCTTTCAGAATAAGGGCCAAGGCCTGATCCCACGGCACACCGTCGAGGCGTAAGGTTATTCTGCCCTGTACTGTATCACTAGCAACCAAATTAAGATCGGTAAAATCGGCAATAACCTGCAAGACGGACCGGACCTCAATATCTTGGAAGTTGAGAGACAACTTCTTCCCATTGAACTGAAATTCCTTCTCCTTCTCACGAATTTCTTGCGCAGATAAAGGCTTAATACTCAATACATACTCTGTATCAGCTTGATAGGCCAAGTAATCATATTCAGTATCATTTGGATCAACTGCAATTACCGTGTTGCGCCCATCATAGTCCACAGTAATATTATTTACAGGGGTGGCGAAATCAGTAACATCTAGTCGCTGACGCAATGACTCAGGTAAGTCCGCACCTAAAAATGTTAGATAAATTTTACCGTTAGTCCGTTCAACATCGATATTAACTGCAGGGTCATTAAGGCTAACAATAACTTTGCCTTCTCCTTCTTCTCCTCGACGAAAATCCACATTATTTACTGCAATGCTTTCCGAGCGCTGAAACTGTTTTTCACCACCGAGGTTCAAGCCACTATCGTGTTCAACTGTATTTTGCACTGGACGATCACGCTCAGAAGACTCTGCACCAATTACTACAATTAACTGGTTACCTTGTCGCTCACTCGAATAAGCGGGAAGCTGATCAAGGTTTACTATGAGACGAGTGCGATCTTCACCGGAAACAACAACTGCACTTCTAGCTGTGCCGATACCTAAAGAATACTTCTTCTGCGGGAGAGCGCTTTCTACGCCGGCAAAGTCTAAAACAATTCGAGCTGGTTGCTCTATCGTATAGCCGGTGGGTTCTGGAGGCACATCATTAAAAGTTAAGCGCAGCTGAACTCGGCTACCCGGCAATTCGGCAAACTGTATGTCATTCAGCTTGTTTACCTGGGCACTAGAAGCTATTGGAAACAGCAATAACCCAAGTAGCAGTAACTGAACCCGAGCCATTAAATAGGCAAACCGTTTTCCGTTCATTATCCGTTGTCCCTCTCTTCCAACGCCAGTGCCCGTGGCCGCTCAATCCAGCCGCCGGTACCATCAGGTATAATCTCAAGAATATCTAACTGGGAGCTTGTTGCATTCACAACGCGACCATGATTCTTCCCCAGGTAATTGCCCACAGTAATCCGGTGAATCCCACCAGTACCATCGTTAATCAGTGCCCAGATTTGACCTTCTCGAGCTAAGCTGCCAACCATCGATAGGAGGTCAATGTTAATTCCCTCCAATAATTCACGCTGCCGAGTCAGGTCTGGAGCAATATCTAATTTTCGCCCTACTATTCGCTTTTCAGACTCCAATACCGGGCGGGTAAAAGGGCTGCGCCTTGCAGCAGCGGTATAGACATAAGGGCTATAAGGTGTAAAAGTGGGGATTGGTTCTATCTGTCCCTTAGGCTTGCGCTCAATTGCAGCCATCCTCTCACGCAACTCGCTATGATCGGTATTTAGACCACAACCAGAAACAAAGGATAGGGCAATCAGTATAGGTAGACTTTTTCTCATCCCTCTTCACCCTGTTCCTTGTATCGATAAGTTTTTGCATTAATGATCATATTGAGAAGCCCTCCATCACTCCGTTCAGTGGAGATATCAAAATCATGAAGGGTAACAATTCTGGGCATTCCAGCTATACCACTAATGAAAGCTCCAAATTCGTGATAACTTCCTTGAACTTCTATCCTAATAGGCAACTCTACGTAAAATTCGCCAACCCGCTCTTGCTCCAACTCAACTTTGCTAATTGTAAGGCCACTACCGCTACCATACTCGTCAATATCCTCGAGTAAGCCTGGAACCTCTGTATCTTTCGGCAATTGTTTTAGTAAAGCACCGAAGGTTTCTTCCATCTCAAACAGCTGGGCCCTATAAGCCTCAAGATTTGCAGCCTCAAATTGCTTTTTTTCGAACTGACTAAAGAGGTCTGATTCTTTATTTACAGAGAATTCAAGCTTGCTATAAATATCTTTAATCAGAAAGTAATAACCAGCACCGATTACCAGTGCCGCACTAAGTACCAGAACAGCAATTCGCCCAGATAGGGGCCAAACACCTATCCGAGTAAAATCAATATCATTGAAGTCAATTTCATTAAGCTGTTTTACAGTATCTGCCAGTGCCATTTCTGAAGTCCTTTACTATTTTGCGCTATCTTGATCATCTTCTTTCTTGCGCCCACTGACCTTCACCGTTAGCTGGAACTCACTTGCCTGATCGCCGTATTGCGGGGTTGCGGTTACACCTGTTAATTGGGGGGCCTCGTACCAATCTGAATGGTCTAAATTTCGCATAAAAGAAGAAACGCGATTATTGGATTCAGCCACACCAAGTAAGTCCAACCGATCACCTTCTCTCTTTAGCTCACTGAGCCATAGCCCTTCGGGGGTTGCCCGCACTATCTCATCAAAATAACGCACTGCAAGAGGTCGATTACCTTGCAACTCCTGAATTACTCGCATTCGATCAATCAGTTCCTGGCGGCGTTTCTTCAGGTCTTTTATTTCTCTCACCTGAATATTAAGAGCGTTAATGCGGGTTTGTAGAATCTGATTTCTTTCATTTTGTCGAACAACCTGTTGATCAACCGTTTTCATCCACAGAAATACCGCCATTGCAGCCGCAATAAAAACCAGCAATGCCAATTGCTGGAATTCTTTTTGCTTTTGAGAGCGGTACTCCTGACGCCAGGGAAGAAGGTTAATTTTTGCCATGTCAGTAGTCCTTCTCCCTCATAGCCAAGCCTGTGGCAATCATCAGGGATGGAGCTTCACTCGCCAAAGCTTGCTGGTTGACTCTTGACGAAACACTCATCCGCAAAAATGGATTAGCGATTAAAGTTGGCCTGCCCAACTTTTCGCTAATCAAATCACCAACTCCCTCCATGGCGGCAACACCGCCACCGAGCAGGATAAAATCTACATCGCTATAGGATGTGGAAGAGTAAAAGAACTGCAGTGAGCGGGTTACCTGTTGCACGACTGCATCACGGAAGGGCTCCAACACTTCAGCAAAATAGTCATCCGGCAGACCACTCCCTCCCTGACGCTTCGCTAAAGTAGCCTCCTCCGCGGATAGACCGTAGCGACGCTGGATCTCATCGGTGAGCTGCCGCCCACCAAAAAGCTGCTCTCGGGTATACACGGTCTTACCGTCCACAAGGACAGATAAAGCACTCATTGTCGCCCCAACATCAATAACGGCTACAACTAGCTGCTCCTGCGGAGGAAGTTGGTCTTCCAATAGAGAGTAAGTTCTCTCTATTGCGTACGCTTCAACATCAACAACACCGGGCTCAAGGTCCGCCTCTCCCAAGGCGGAGATTCGCTGTTCAATGTTCTCTGTACGACAGGCGGCAAGTAGAACCTCCACTTGCCCCTCCCCCTTCTCAGAAGGCCCCTGTACTTCAAAGTCCAGGCTAACTTCCTCTAGCGGATACGGAATATATTGGCCAGCCTCAAATGCAATTTGAGCCTCAAGAGCTTCATCATTGAGATCTGCCGGCATTTCAAGGGTCTTGGTGATCACCGCCGACCCAGACACAGCCACAGCCGCTTGGCGCAGGCGAGTTTTAGAACGTCGTACAACTTTGCGAATAGCCTCAGCCGTCGCCCCCACATCGTTGATATTCTTATCAACTACGGCATTGGGTGGGAGAGGTTCCACGGCGTAACTTTCGACACGATATTTGTCGCCGTTGCGACTTAGCTCCAGCAACTTGACCGCAGTAGAGCTAATATCGAGTCCCAACATGGCCTTGGGGCCTTTGCTCAGAAAAGGGAAAATTCCCATTTTTTCTTATCTTTTCCGTGGGTTATGAGGGTTTGATGTTATAGCACTTTAAATTAACGCTTCAACCTGCATTTGCATAGGTAATAGCGCACAATATTCGTATAATTATTCACCTAATCACTTTGATGAAGTACACAGAAGCAGTTTCATGACCGTAAAAGCCCGCAATCGTCTGCTCGCACTGCTTTGGCTCGGCCTTGCCGGTGTGGCCGCTACAGCAATGGCCCTAGCCAGTATCTACCTCTACCTCAAACCGGGGTTGCCCTCAGTGGAGAGCCTCCGCGATATCCGCTTACAGACCCCTCTGAGGGTCTACTCACGGGATATGAAACTGATCGGTGAGTTCGGTGAAAAGCGGCGCAACCCTATCACGATCGAGCAAACGCCAGAACCCTTTATCAAAGCGATACTTGCCGCTGAGGATGCCAGCTTTTACTCCCACAATGGTGTCTCCATCAAAGGTTTGATGCGGGCCGCCTCGCAGCTGATTAAGACCGGTTCTATCCAGTCTGGTGGTAGTACACTGACAATGCAGGTGGCGCGCAACTTCTTTCTCAGCCGAGAACAGCGTTTTGTGCGCAAGTTCAATGAAATTTTGCTATCACTGCAAATTGAGCAAGAGCTGACCAAGGACGAGATCCTCGCCCTATACATCAATAAGATCTTCCTCGGAAACCGCGCCTACGGTTTCCAGGCTGCAGCTCAGGTCTATTACGGCAAAGATATCAAAGATCTGAATCTGGCCCAGTGGGCTATGATGGCGGGACTCCCCAAAGCGCCATCGACCTTCAACCCTCTCGCCAACCCCTCCCGAGCCCTGGTACGCCGCAACTGGATCCTGATGCGGATGCTCGACCTTGGCTATATCAACCAGGATCAATATAACCAGTCTATTACTGCGCCGGTAACAGCCAGCTATCACAGCCGCGATCTCGACCTGGATGCACCCTATATCGCCGAGATGGCACGGAAGGAGGCAGTAGACCTCTTTGGCGACAACGCTTATACCGACGGCTACCAGGTCATAACAACGGTAGACAGTCGCCTGCAGGAGTCGGCTCGCAATGCGCTTCAGCACGGTCTGGAAACCTATGATGCGCGCCACGGCTATCGCGGCCCAGAACAGCGCCTTGCACCGGAATTGCTGCAAGATAGCGACCAGCTTATCGATTTACTCAACGAGATTCCGATTCTCGGCGGTCTGGAACCCGGCGTTGTCACTGCGGTAGAACCCAAGAAACTTCAGGTTCAACTGAGAGATCGGCGCGTAATTGAATTGCCTTGGAGCAATGGACTCAGTTCTATCAGGCCCTATATTTCTGAGAGCGCCCGGGGCGCACGCCTTCAGTCCGCTGAAAAAATGTTTGCTCCCGGAGATGTCATTCGATTACGCAAGGTCGTTAAGGAAAAGAAAGAGAGCAACTCCAGTAGCGAGATGATCGCCACCGGTGTAGATGAGCCCCTTCAGGCCGATCCGTTTGCGGATCCCGAGAGCGGTGATACCAAGCCTGCCGAACCCCAGGTGACTGAAGAGTGGGTTCTAGCCCAGGTCCCGGAAGCACAGGGCGCCCTGGTATCTATTGAGCCCGAAGATGGGGCTATCCGCGCCCTTGTCGGTGGTTACGACTTCCGCCAGAGCCACTTCAATCGGGCCACTCAGGCTGCCCGGCAACCCGGCTCCAGTTTCAAGCCCTTTATTTACGCCTCGGCGATCGAGCGCGGATATACAGCGGCCAGCATTATCAATGATGCCCCGATTATCTTTGAGGAAACCAACCTGCAAGATGTGTGGCGGCCTGAAAATGACGGGGGGACCTTCCTCGGCCCAACTCGCCTGCGTATGGCTTTGTACAAGTCCCGCAATATGGTCTCAATCCGGTTGCTGCAATCCCTAGGACTGGACTACGCCCTAGGCTTTGTCGAAGGCTTTGGGTTTGAGCGCAGCAAGCTTGCCCGCAACCTGACCATTGCTCTGGGTAGCTCCGCTCTCACGCCCCTGGAGATGGTGCGAGGCTATGCCGCCTTCGCCAATGGTGGCTACCGAGTGGAGCCCTACCTGGTTGACCGGGTATTGGATGTTAATGGCGAAGTCCTGTATCAGGCACTGCCTCTCACTGTGTGCGATAACTGTCCCGAGCCGGGCACAGGCTCTGAAACCCTGTCCGCTGAACCCGTCGATCTCGCGGAATTACAACTGGAAGGACAAGGGGTCGATCAAGGTGAAGAGCCAGCGGAACTACACGTACTGCCCGTTGGCCCCCTCGACCCGAGCAAGAGCCAAGCGCGTCCTCGCGCTCCGCGAGCCATGTCCGCAGAGACGGCATACATAATGGATTCGATGCTTAAAGATGTTATCAAAAAGGGCACCGGGCGCCGCGCTCTGGCGATGAAGCGCGGTGATATTGCCGGAAAGACCGGTACCACCAATGGTCCACGGGATGCGTGGTTCTCGGGTTATAGCCCCTACCTGGCTACCAGTGCCTGGGTTGGCTTCGATTCCTATGGCGAACTGGGTAAAAATGAATACGGTGGCTCAGCCGCCCTGCCTATTTGGATCGATTTTATGAGCAGTGCCCTCGAAGGTCTTCCCGAGCGCCACTTGGCTCAACCAGATGGCATAGTTACGGTACGCATCAACCCTCAAAATGGCTTGCGCACCTCTTACGGGGGCATGTTTGAGATATTCAGGACCAACCGGGTGCCCGGCCGCGAAGTGTATAACCCATATCGCAATCGCTACACCGATGAAGATATGGATATGCCCAGCCAGGATGGCCGGGAGGATTCTTTACCGGAAGAGCTGTTCTAAGCGAACAGCCCAATCAAAAAAGGGGCCTCAGGCCCCTTTTTTGATAATACACTGCAAAACAAGTCAGTCACTGCGATAGCGCAGGCAGGCCCGCTCTAATCCCTGCAGGTCGGGAATAACCGCCTCCTCACCAGAAAGCGCCACATGCATTAACTCTCCAGGGTTTAGCGGCTGCTCTCGCAGCGCCAACTCCTCAGGGGTAACCCGTACCAGGCGCGGAGTGCCGCGCAAGAGCAATGCAAAATACGGCAGCTCACCATCGGGATTTCCCGTGCTCAACACCGCAATACGCCCCTCTTCTGCAACTGCTCCCAAGGCACCACCACGCATCACTTCAAAAGATACCACTGGCAGGCGCTGTTCCCGCCAGATCAGATCTCCCAAATACCACTCAGGTACATCTTGAACTGCCATCGGCGTCTGCATTGCAACAACCTCTGAGAGGCTATCCACCGGCACCAGCAGCTGCCCCTGCTCAAGGGGCAATAACAGGCTGCTCACTTCCTGGGGGACATCTACCGGCAGCGCTTCAACTTCACTCATTGCCTATCTCTATATTATTCCTGATATTTGCCGTCTCAGCTTCCGACAGCTTCGGCATCCGCGTACTCACGAATAGCCGCCAGCAGTACATCTTCCTGGTAAGGCTTACCCAGGTAGTGGTTAACTCCCAGGGACATAGCGTGATCGCGGTGCTTATTACCGGTACGCGAGGTGATCATTACGATAGGAATATCGCGCAGGCGGCTGCTGGAGCGAATATGGCGGGCAACCTCGAAGCCATCCATACGCGGCATCTCAATATCCAGCAAGATCAGATCCGGGATCTTATCCTGCAGCTGGATAACCGCATCCTGACCATCCTTTGCAGTGCTAACCAGATAGCCCTCTCGCTCCAGGAAGCGCGTAGTTACCTTGCGCACTGTAACCGAGTCGTCCACAACCATAACGGTCTGCTGGCGCGCCTCCTGCTCGGACTGCACTTCAGGCTCTTCCTGAATTTGAAGCTGCGGCACTTCCGGCCTTGCCAACTGAGTGGCCTGGCGACGCAGCAGGGCGTGTGCGTCGAGAATCACCACGACGCTACCATCACCAGTTACCGTTGCACCTGATACCCCTTGAACCCCGGAGAACTGCGGGCCGAGGCTTTTCACCACAATCTCGCGACTACCCTTAATGGCATCCACCTGTAATGCCATAGCGTGCCCTTCAGAGCGCACCAACAAAACGGGCAGTTGCATATCATCGACACTGAGCTTGGGTTGAGCACCAGACTTCAGCAGAGTACCGAAATAGCTAACCTGATAGAGTTCCCCGGCGTATTCGAAACGCGCATCATCTGAGCGATAGTAGTGCTCCAGCTCGAATGGGCTGAGGCGCACAATACCTTCGATGGTATTCAGCGGCAGTGCAAACAGGTCATCGCCAATTCGCACCATCAAAGCTCGGTTAACCGAAACTGTGAACGGCAGACGCACGACAAATTCTGTTCCTGCGCCTGCCTCTGAGTTGATATGGACGCTGCCACCAATCTGCTTAAGCTCGGCGGATACAACGTCCATTCCCACACCCCGGCCAGAGATCTGGGTAACTTTTTCTGCAGTGGTAAAACCGGCCTGCAGAATGAACTGAAGAATCTCATTATTCGAGAGCTCAGCATCCGGCCTCATCAGGCCATTTTCCACCGCCTTTTCACGCACCCGGATCAAATTGACACCGGCACCATCATCGCGGATGGTGAGGACAACTTCACTGCCCTCCCTTTTCAGCGCCACATCGATACGCCCACGCTCAGACTTGCCGGCAGCCAAACGCTCCTCTGGCATTTCAATGCCGTGGTCCACAGCGTTGCGCAGCATATGCTCCAGTGGCGCAACCATACGCTCCAACATGGACCGGTCCAGCTCGCCTTCAACGTTGGAGAATCCCAACTCGACCTGCTTGCCCAGCTCAGCACTTACTTGGCGCACGATGCGACGCAGGCGCGGTACCAGACGGGAGAAAGGTACCATGCGGCTGCGCATCAGACCTTCCTGCAATTCGGTATTTACTCGGGACTGCTGGAGCAACAGGGTCTCTGTATCACGCGCCTTGTTATTCAGGGTGGAGCGCAGCTCCATCAAGTCAGATGTGGACTCCAGCAGGGAACGGGATAACTGCTGAATAGACGAGTAACGGTCCATTTCCAGCGGATCGAAGTCGCCGTCCTGTTCTGCCAACTGCTCCTGGCGGAACAGGATCTGAGCCTCGGTCTCGCGGTCCAGGCGGCGCAGCTGTTCGTTGAGACGCACCAGCGTCACATCCATCTCGTCTAGGGCGAGACCGAACTCACTCATCTGCTCTTCAAGACGACCACGGGAAATTGCAGTCTCACCGGCGAGGTTTACCAACTCCTCCAGAAGTTCAGCAGCGACACGCACCATCTCCTGGGGCTGGTTCCGGGTCGGTGCCGCTACCTCCTGCTCTGCATTACCGGCCTTGCGGATAAACGGCAAAACGTTATCGCTTTCCTGACCTACAGCGATCTCGGGCAGCTGCGTAGCAACTACATCAGCATCCGGCTGAGTACTCTCGGCCGCAGTGACTTCATCACCTTGTTCCGCATCCGCTACTAGAACAGTTTCTTGAGGTTGTTCGTCTGAAACTTCAGATTCAATCACTGCTTCTGCAGCTGCCGAGTTAGCCGGCTTCTGATCCGCCCAATCGGTGCTGACCAGCTGTACAAAAGCATCAAGCTGTTCACCAGCCATCCAGGCGCGAACTGTCTCTACTCCATCGGCGAGACGATCGTGGATACCATGGGCATTGGCGAAGAAATCTGCGGAGGGCCGATCGTTGTCGCGCATGCCCTCGATCACCGTTTCAAAACGGTGAGCTACTTCACCCAGCCCCATTAGGCCTGCCATACGTGCACCACCTTTAAAGGTGTGCAATACACGCTTCAGGGCCTCACCTTGCTCGCGACCTTCCGGCTGCTCTTCCCAACTCTGGATCAGTTCCTCCAGCTCATCGGTAAGATCTCCAGCCTCCTCCATAAAGACGTCGACAACATCCGGGTCAATGTCTGCCAGCAGCTTCTGTAAATCGACAGGCTGAGCGGAATCCTGTGATGACACCTCGCTAACCGGTTGCTCGATAACCAGGTCGCCGGCAGGTTCAACTTCCGGTACAGAGAAGGGTTCTTCAAATTGAGAAACATCCTCAACGGCGGCCTCAACTTCTATGGCCTGCAATTGAGGAATTTCCGAATCCTCAGTCTCACCACCGAGAGATTCCCCATCGTGCGACACCTGTAATACAGGTGGCTCAATCCACTCATCAGGGGATGCATCTGAAACCAGAAGCTCGGTTACTTCCGCGGGCTCCGGCGCCTGCTCTTCAGACTCGGCGATAACCAGTGCTTCGCTATCGATTCCCAGTTCATCGAGGTCGTAGTCATCTTCAGCTGAAGAACTGGTTTCCTCACCCTGAGCTAGGTAGCGAAGCGCCTCTTCCACAGCTTCGCTGACTTCAGGGAGGTCTTGTGCTGCTGCTACTGCATCGATTAAATCGAGCAGCTCGTTGTGTCCCTGTTCAAGAGAGGCCCATAACGCGGGCTCTTGCTCAAGATCACCGGCAAGGACTTTGCGATAAACATTCAGCAACAGCTCAGCTAGCTCAGCCAGGATCGGCAACTGCGCCCGGCTGGCCGCCTCCTGCAGAACATTGAGCTCATCAGCGACCAATACAACTCGACTTTTATCTGCCGGGTCGGCGCGCCACTCCGTCAGCATTTGGTCTGCATCAAGCAGCACCCGCATGCCATCAGCCATCAAGACTTCGAGAAGCTGGGGATCGACCGCGCGAGGTTCATTCGCCTCGCGCTCGCGAATCAAGTGACCTACAGAGCGCTCCTGTAATTCAGCAACGCGAGCAAGGAACTGTTCCGATTTCTCTATTGCGAGAGGCTCTGAAGAGCGAATCTGTTCCAGCACCTCACGCACATAGGTGGCGCTATCATTGATCAGATCAAAAATATCTGCATCGATAGGCACCTGATAAATACGCAGCTCCTTAGCGAAGCGCTCCAGTGGCGCCATAATTTCGGCAACCACTTTGACTTCCGCCATATGTGCGGAGCCTTTAAGTGTGTGGAGTGCCCGGTGCATTGGATCACTGGGAACACCATACAAGGGCGCGGCAGCCTGCATGTCCTGCAGATACTCATCTACGACATTGAGGTGCGTCTCTGCTTCCTGAGCAAAAATTTCCCAGAGCTGAGCCAGATCTTCTCCGGTGTCCTCAACAACTTCAACCGCCGCGACACCGCCTGCACTTTGGGCTTCCAGATCAGCGGGCATCTCTCCCGCACTCAGCTGCTCAGCCCAAGCTTGTAACTGCAGGGTAAGCTGCTGATCGGGGTCGCTCTGTCCGTGTTTAAACGCCTCAATCATTGAGGGTAACTTCTGATACACCTGCTCAATCAGGTATACATGGGCAGGCCCGGGCTTCACACTGCCATCGATAACCCGGTTGAGCATATTCTCCACGGACCAGGCCAGCTCACCGATATCCAAGGCCTCGACCATACGGCCCGACCCCTTCAGGGTATGGAAGCCCCGGCGAAACTCTACCAGGGCATCCTGATTGGCAAAATTGGCAGCCCACTCCGGGAAGTAGCAATTGATATGAGCGAGAACTTCCCCGGCTTCTTCCAGGAAGATCTCGATAATTTCATCGTCAATCAGGCTCTCAGTGTCATCACCGAGCTCCTCCGCCGTGTCCGCGACCTCTGCAACTGCAGCAACCGGCTCAACCTCAGCAGGCTCTATTACCGGTGCAGCTTCAATGAAGTCAGCAATCTCAGCAGGCGCGTCCTCAGCCTCAGGAGCCTCTACCCCAGTTTCAACTGCAAGTGTGGGGGCAGCCTCAACCTGAGGAGCCCCATCAGAGAACCAAGACTCCTCCGGAACTGACTCGCCGTCGATTTCCAGATCGGACTCCACAACAGAACCTGCGTCATCGACAGGCAGCTGCAAAGTTATGGCAGATGATTCTTCCGCATTTATTTCAGCTTGAGAGTCCAGAGATTCGTCAGAAACCGCAGTGGCTTCGTCATCGGGGATTAAATCGTAATCAATAAGATCTGGCAGTTCGGGTTCTGATATCGGGGACGCTTCCAGACTGGCGTCGGCCTCACTCTCATCGACGATCTTCAGCGAAACGCCCAAAGCCTCTACGCTATCTTCAGCCAGTGCCAAAAGCATTTCTGCATCAGCCAGACCTTCCGCACGGCGCTCCAGGTAGTATTCAACACTGGTAATGGCATCTGCCAGAGTATCCAGCATTGTCCATTCGGGCTGTTCTCCAGCCTCAATCAGGGAGCTGCCAATATAGCGGTTGCAAGCGGAGATGATTTCACCCGCTCGCTGGTAACCCACCATTTCGAGACCACCACAGACTTCCTGTAAGCGCTGTGGCACACGGCTCAGGTAACTGATATCCCAGTGGCTGGCCACATACTCCATGACCGCTTCTTTTACCGCTTCCAGACCGAGTCTGGCCTCGCGTAATACAGAGTCAGTGGCGTCGCCCATAATGGGCTGCTCATCGTCGACTTTTTTATTGCGATCGACGGTGGCGGCAAGCGCTGAATCGAGCTGAACCAATTCCCCGGCGGCACGCATCAAGTACTCTTCAACGTCAGTACCACGGGAGGCGTCGCGAAGGTCTTCGTAGACACTGCGAGCGCGAACCCGCTGCGCTTCCAATCCCAAAATACCGAGTGTATCCGCGAGGCGCTTGGCCACAGCGGCAGTGTCAGACAGCGAGGGTTGTTCTGTATCGGTTGTACTGGGCTCCAGTGCTTCACGCACCAACTGCAGTTCATCGCGCACTGCAGCAATTGCACTGCCCAGGGCTTCTGGCCCCATCGCCAATACGTCTTCAGTATCCGGGCGAGGCGTACCGGGAACCGCCTTATCTAGTGCGAAGCGCTGGTAGAGTTTCTCGCAGTGCGGCCCATTCGGACCGGCGAGGTAGACATAAAAAAGTAGGTTGCGCAGAAAGTCCTGATCCAGGCGCGCATCCAATACCTTTGCGCCACGCCCCTGCAACAACCTGAATTCAATATCCACCTTGCGCAGTAAATGGCGCAGTGCGGGCTGCACATTAATACGGTGTTCGCCGAGCGCCTCCAAAATACCGAACAGTACTTCCCAGAGGGATTGGCGACAGCTGCCACTGTAGAGCAGCTGCATTTTTTCAATAATCTTGGTGAGGTAAGCCAGGCTTTCGCCGCTGTTTACATCGCGGATCAGACCTGCAGCCGCAACGTGATACATTTTGCGCAACTTGGTGACCAGGTCATTTAGGCGGGCGCTATCGGCGACGAGGGGCTGGCGCTTTCCAATCACCGTTGCCAATGAAGACAATTCTGGCGAGAAAAGTGCTCCTTCACTGATCAATCTCTCGCGGCGCACTGCGCGCAAGTCATTCATCAGGGGAAGTAAGAGAACGGCATTGTCACGACGCTGAAAAGAAACCTTTTCGAGATAAAGGGGCAACTCCAGCAATGCACGCATCAAAAATTCGCGCGTCTCGTCGGTATTTTCAACCGCACCAGTGGCGAGGGCCTGGATAAGTTGCTCCATCTCTTCTGCTAACATCGCGGCACCACTTAGCTGTGCCATATGTAAGCTACCGTGCACCTGGTGCACCAGCGACAAGCTGTTTTGCAGAAGAGAGGCACCCGCATCGGGTTCTACAGCGAACGTCTCAAGAAATTGGCGCGCTTGTGCCAAAGTCTCGTTAATTTCACCGATCAGCCAATCCAAGGCCATGAAGTTCGGATTGTCGTGACTCACGCCAAGTCCCCAATAATTTATTCAGTACTCAAGCGCTACAGTTTTCTGCGAGAAAAACTCGCGGATTTATCGGAAGCAATTCCGTGCGCCCCTTTTGCGCCCGGCCAACTTTCATAATGGCCGGGCATTATTGTGTGGGTTAGGCCAGGGCCCGGTCTTCGCGGGACTCCAATGAATGAGTATCTTCACCTTCAATAGTGAAAGTATCTGTATCCATTTCCGGCAACTCCACGTCATACAGCTCGCTGTTGCTTTCAACACTTTCCTCTTGCGGAAGTTTGAAGCCGGCAACGGATTCGCGCAGTGCACTCGCGGTCTGCGCCAGGTTACCAATGGACTGGGCGGTAGCTTGGGTACCCGCAGAAGTCTGCGAGGTAATTTCCTGAATCACGTTCATCGTGTTGGAAATGTGGCCTGCAGACGAAGCCTGCTGACGAGCAGCGTTAGAAATGTTCTGAATCAACGATGCCAGGTTGTTGGATACACTTTCAATTTCTTCCAGTGCAACACCCGCATCCTGGGCCAGACGAGCTCCACGTACCACCTCACTGGTGGTTTGTTCCATGGAGATTACCGCCTCGTTGGTATCGGACTGAATCGCTTTTACCAGACCTTCGATCTGCTTGGTTGCAGCTGCAGAGCGCTCCGCAAGTCGCTGTACCTCATCCGCAACCACCGCGAAGCCTCGACCGGCATCACCGGCCATGCTCGCCTGGATCGCGGCATTCAATGCAAGAATGTTGGTCTGGTCGGCAATGTCGTTAATCAAACTTACGATATCGCCAATTTCCTGGGAGGATTCACCCAGGCGCTTAATTCGCTTGGAGGTATCCTGAATCTGCTCGCGGATGTTATCCATGCCTTTAATGGTGTTCTGTACCACCTTGGCGCCATTACTTGCGATATGTACCGAGCGCTCGGCTACCTGGGCAGATTCGGAGGCGTTGGCAGATACCTGGTCAATGGTGACCGCCATTTCGTTAACCGCAGCAGAAGCTCCGGCAATTTCCTGTGCCTGGTGCTCAGAGGCCTCGGCGAGGTGCAGTGCAGTCTGCTGGGTTTCCTGGGACAAGCCAGATACTTCCTGTGCAGCACCATTAATCCGCGATACCAGCACACGCAGCTGGTCAATAGTAAAGTTAATGGAGTCGGCAATTGCACCAGTAAAGGCTTCGGTTACCGTTGCAGAGGTGGTCAAGTCACCGTCGGCGAGGTCGGCCAGCTCGTCCAGCAGCTGCATAATCGCGTGCTGGTTACGCTCGTTGGTATCTTCCTCTTTTTTCAGGTTTCGGCGGGTACCGGAGAATGCCATCGCCATCATACCGAAGATCAACAAAACGAAGACCAAAGCCAGTGCAGCAATGGTCAAGTTGTTGGGCTGGCGATCATCTGAAAGGTTTACGATTCGGTCATTCAGCGTACTCAATGCTTCGATCAGCTGGGGAGATGACGCGATAATGCCGTCAGAGGCCTGGCGGGTAGCAAACAGGGCTGGAGTTGCTTCGAAGATATCCCGTACGGAGGTGCTTACGAAGCCGAACAGCTCAGTAATTTCATCCAATGAGTGGCGAGCCTCTTCATCGGTAATACGGGAAATCCCCATCACCACATCGCCGCTCTTCATACCGTCAACCACCTTACCGAAAAGACTGGCGTCGGTATTAAACTGGTCAGCGGCGGCTTCGGCATCATCGCCACCTTGGAGCATTTTATCGATATTTCGACCAATACGCTCCGCACGCCATACCTGCAACTGGGCCTGTTCCACCTGATTTGCCGGGGCGTTGTTAGCCAGCAGAATTTCTACAATATTGTTGTGCTCCGCCTGTAATTCCGGAAGCGAGTCACTCAGCGTTGAAGCGATATCGTTAAGAAATACGATGGTTTCCTGGTTGCCGATAATCGTGTCGACCTGCTCGCGCAAGCTGCGCCAAACCTGATCGTAGGCAGACAGCTGAGCACCCAGGGCGCGGCGACTATTGTCATCCATTCGCTGAAGCTGGTTCCAGGCATTAGCCATTTCTTCGGTAACATTTTCCAGCTCGGTAAAGGCCTCACTATCGCCTGCGGTTGCCGCCGGCGCATAGGAAACTACCTGATAGGAAAGGGCCCGCAACTCGGCGACTTGCTGCAGGTACTCTTTATCCTGCTCGTCTCGAGTCTGTACCAAATAAATACTGACAATAAGCCCCGCCAGCGTGGCGAGTACCAGTAGACCTAATACCAGCGCGGCAGGGTTACTGCGCAGCGCGGAAAAGGAACTCTGGGAGCCTGGTTTCATAATTTACTCCTAGCGGGCCATTGCATTAGGCCGGTTTAATACCACTTTAGTTTTAACGCTTTAATGACAAGACCCCTCAGTCAGTGCTGTACATCCCTGCACTAATTGCGGGCCATCCGGTCGACCACCCTCGGCTACCGGAAAGAAAGAACTGGATTAGTCAGCGTAAAGCTGCATCCATAAAACGCGCATCCTTGATCAGTGCCCGCATATCGAGAACGAGCCAACGATGCTGCTGTAAAACAAACTGGCCGTGCACCATTGGCGCAAATGGTTCACTCAAATCTGTCGGTGCCTCACGGGCATACTCAAACGCCAAGTGCTGCATCCCAAACAATTTATCCACGATAAGCCCCACGTAGGTCTTATCCCTCTCGAGCACCAAAACACGACGTTGCTGGCGCGGACCTGAGAGGTAGCCGCCATAAAAAGCTGCGAGATCAATAAGGGGAAGCAGGCGACCACGAACATTAGATACGCCTTTTACCCAAGGCTGAGCGCCCGGAATAAAGGTGTGTTGTGGCACTTCGAGCAATTCCACAACGTCATCCATGGAGGCGACAAAGTGGTTATCCAGAAGAGAGAAACCGATACCGGTCCAGTAGGGTTTGATTTCCCGGCGGCCAGGCAGGCCAGTGGCCTGCGCTTTGGCGCGCCGTGCAATATCAACCAGAGCTAAATAAGGTGTTTGTGACTGCACTTTTCGCAGCTGGCTATTAGGCCAACACCTCCCCGATCGCATCCAGCAATTTGCTCTCATCGACAGGTTTGGTCAGGTAAGCCCTGGCTCCCTGGCGCATACCCCAGACACGGTCTGTATCCTGATCTTTGGTAGTTACCATAATGATCGGAATTTCACCGGTATTGCTGTCTTTGCTCAATTGGCGGGTGGCCTGGAAACCGTTGAGACCCGGCATCACAATATCCATCAGGATCAGGTCGGGGCGTTCGGCGCGGGCTACTTCAACTCCGCTTTCACCGTTGGGAGCGGTGATTACTGCGTGGCCATTTTTTTCAAGAATGGTTGTCAGCTTATGTGTTTCTGTAGGAGAGTCATCAACTATTAGTACTCTTGCCATCATTTCCCCCATGACATCTTTTCGGCAACAACTACTGCGCTCGGCGGTTTTTGTTGTGATTATCCTCGCTAGCATGTGCCGAGATGCACTATGACTACCGATAGTGTGGGTACAAAAATCAACCGGTCTGTAACAACCGGAAAATCTGTACTCTAATTAAATTTTGGTACCGAGCTTGTGGGCACAATGCCCACAATGGAGTCCGTTATCTATATTTTCTTTTTCTGTAGGCCACTTATGCGGCATGGTGCGGCTTGGCATGAGCGGAAATAGCACCCAGCAGCTCGCTCTTACTAAAAGGTTTGGTCAGATATTGATCGCAACCAACAACACGCCCTTTTGCCTTATCGAACAAACCGTCCTTACTCGACAACATTACAACAGGGGTGGAGCGGAATTCGCTGTTATTTTTTATTAACGCACATGTTTGATAGCCATCCAGGCGCGGCATCATAATATCGACAAAAATGACATCCGGACGGGAGTCCGCGATTTTTGCTAACGCATCAAAACCGTCTGTCGCGGTGACCACGGTACAGCCCGCCTTTTGCAGCAACGTCTCCGCAGTGCGGCGAATTGTCTTACTGTCGTCGATCACCATGACAGTCAGACTTTCCCAGTTAAGCTCCATAGTCTTTTTTGAATCCCCTGTTTACTTATTTTCGGGCACGCGAAAACTTTAGTTGCGCCCTTTTTTCAAACCGCTTGCGGGGTCCGGGCGCCTAGCCTGGCGAAGGTCGCACGCTGAGACGAACTTTTATCACAGAACCCCAGGCGAATCTAGCTGAGTCGACACACTGCAGGCGACGCAGTTCAAATTATCACCACTTATACATTCATTGGAGGTATTGCGTTAAGAAGGTTGCACCTTCGCAAAGCTGCTCTTACCTTATCTATCCAACAACGCTGGTAGCGGCCACAAATTTGGGAGCAAAACCAGTGATAACTGGGATAGAAATACCCAACGATTTGGAAACCCGTATGAATTATTCCCTCGGTGTGGTGATGGACCCCATCGCCCAGATCAATTTTAAAAAAGATACGACGCTTGCACTGTTACAAGCCGCACAAGATTGTGGTTTCCAGCTGTTTTATTTCGAGCAGAGCCATCTTTACCTGGAGAATGGGCGCGCAACTGGGCGCGGCTGCCCTATGCAGGTTTTTGATGATGAGAATCGTTGGTTTTCTCTGGAAGAGTCCAGAGAAATGCCTCTCGGCGAGCTGGATGTAATCCTGATGCGTGTCGACCCCCCCTTTGATAATGAATATGTTTATTCCACTTATATTCTCGAAGCCGCAGAGCGCGAAGGTGCAACGGTAGTCAACAAGCCCCAGGCGCTACGCGACTGCAATGAGAAAATTTTTGCGACAAGTTTCCCCCAGTGCTGCCCACCGGTTCTAGTCAGTCGCGATATGGCCAAGCTGCGGGAATTTCACCGAACTCACCAAGATGTCATTTTTAAACCCCTAGATGGTATGGGCGGTGCGGGCATCTTTCATTGCAAACCGGACGGCGCCAACTTGGGAGCAATTTTGGAAATACTTACCGAGCACGGCCGCCAGCAGATTATGGCGCAGCGTTACATCCCCGAAATCAAAGACGGTGACAAGCGTATCCTGGTCGTTAACGGTGAAGCGATTCCCTATTGCTTGGCGCGAATTCCGGAAGCGGGCGAGACTCGCGGCAATCTTGCAGCCGGCGGGCGCGGCGAAGCACGCCCCCTGACCGATAGAGATCGTTGGATCGTTGAGCAAGTCGCTCCCACTTTGAAGGAAAAAGGTCTGTTATTTGTCGGGCTGGACGTTATTGGTGACTACCTAACAGAAATTAACGTTACCAGTCCCACTTGTGTACGGGAAATTGATGCCGCTTACAATACGGACATAGGCGCGCGACTAATGAGCGGCATCACACACCTGCTGGCACAAAAAAGGTAAACTGGGCGTTTGATAACTCTCAGGGCGGTTTACCACTGAGAACAAGGCTGTGTGAAACGCACGCCCGAATAAGTAGTAGTTGATAATAGATAATGAATTCCTCTGCCAACGCGACACAGTTTCATGCAATGCAGCATGAACGCTTTGTGTTCTCATTATTTCTAGCCGCCGCGTTACATGCGCTAATTGTTTTCGGAGTGGCTTTTGCTGCTCCGAAAGGTGCACAGGCGCCACCGACACTTGAAGTCACACTTTCTTTGCAAAATTCCGCTCAGGCCCCAGAGGATGCTGACTACTTGGCACAGCACAACCAATTAGCCAGTGGTACCGCAGACTCTCGGAAAGAGTTATCCACTAAGCGCCGTGCCGAGTTTGCCGATACGCAAATTCATCGCGTGACGCCTTTGCCACAACAACAATCTGCGCGGCCAGCAGAGCAGCGCCGCCTGTTAATTACCACTGTTGGTGAAAGCCCGATTCAGGCTCCTGAACTTTCGGCAGAAGATAAGTTATCCAAGGAAAAGCGCGGCGACGCACCCAATGACCTGCCATTGAGCAACCCTAAAATAGCTAGCCTAGAGGCGCGTCTCGATAAAATTCGCCAAACTATTGCCGAGCGCCCCCGAGTACGCAGATTGACATCTGTGGCTACCAGAGCCTCAGCCGATGCCGCTTATTTACATGAATGGCGCCAGAAAATAGAAGCTGTTGGCAGTGATAACTTTCCCGAAGAGGCCTTGGAAAAACAAATTAGTGGCGAGTTACGCATGATGGTGCGGTTGCTTCCCACCGGAGCCGTCGAGAAGGTTGTTATTCTTCAATCCTCCGGGGAGCGCATTCTCGATGATGCGGCCCAACAAATTGTGCGCCTGGCTGCTCCCTTCGCTCCCTTCCCAGTAGAGATCAAGAACGAGGTTGATCGACTGGAAATTATCCGTACCTGGCAATTCGAAAGAACCGGGGGTCTTACTACTTCTGCGGGGGATCTGCCCAGCCGAGGCTAAAATGGGCTTTCAACTGGCGGTTTATTACTGATCTATGCCTAATTCGAATATCGATAGCGACCTGACTCACGGAAACTTGCGCGGCCAGTTCCTTCTGGCTATGCCCGGTATGGAGGACCCGCGCTTCAAACACGCTATCGCACTGATTGTTGAGCACAATAGCGACGGTGCCATGGGCATAGTGATCAATATGCCCAGTAAGGTGCACTGGCACGAGGTATTCGAGCAGCTGTCTTTGGAGGATCTCAGCTTGCGCGGTGACGAACCAGTTCTACTGGGCGGCCCCATGTCACCAGAGCAGGGATTTGTACTGCACGGCACCGGCATGCACTTCGACTCTACCACCGAAATCAATTCAGATATCAGCCTGACTGCCTCCAAGGACATCCTCGAATCCCTCGCCGCAGGGCGCGGCCCTGACGATGTACTACTCGCCCTCGGCTACGCAGGCTGGGGGCCCGGTCAGTTGGAGCAGGAGCTGACAGAAAACGCCTGGCTGACACTGCCGGCAGAGCCCGAAACCCTATTCGCCACACCGGTCGAAAAACGCTGGCAAAGCGCCGCCGCCCGCCACGGCATCGATCTTTCCGGCCTCGGCTCCCAAGCTGGCCACGCCTAACAGAAAAACTACTGACCTCTATGAATAAACCCGTCACAGCGCTAGCTTTTGACTTTGGAACCCGCTCTATTGGCGTAGCTTACGGCCAGAGCCTTACCGGTGGAGCACGGGAACTGGCCCCACTGCCCGCCAAAGATGGCAAGCCCAATTGGGACTCCGTCGAAGGCCTGATCAAAGAGTGGCAGCCCCACCTTTTACTGGTTGGCCTCCCCCTCAATATGGATGGCAGTGAAAGTGAATTTGGCGTACGTGCGCGAAAATTCAGCCAGCGCCTGCACGGTCGCTATGGACTACCGGTAGAGCTCATTGACGAGCGTTTAAGCACCCGAGCCGCCAAGGAAGAGGCCAACGAACGCGGACATCGTGGCAACTACGCACAAGACCCTGTGGACTCAATAGCCGCACGGATAATTCTCGAAGACTGGCTGCGCACCAGGGGCTAGCCCCTCGGCTACAGAGAGCCTCACTGCATTGCGACTCTGTTAGAATGGCCGCTTCAACCAATAAGTGATTGAGCCGCATGTCTATAGATCGTATTCGCATTGCCACCCGACAGAGTGCTTTGGCCCTGTGGCAGGCCAACTATGTCAAAGACCGCCTGCAACAAGCGCATCCGAAACTTCTTATCGAGTTACTGCCCCTCACCAGCCGCGGTGACCAGGTTTTGGACATCCCACTAACCAAAGTGGGCGGCAAAGGCCTGTTCGTTAAAGAACTGGAAGTGGCGATGCTCGAAGGCCGTGCGGACATCGCAGTTCACTCGATGAAAGATGTCCCCATGGAATTCCCCGAAGGACTTCACCTGCCGATTATTTGCGAGCGTGAAGACCCCCGCGATGCCTTTGTCAGTAATATTTATGACAGCCTTGATGACCTGCCCGAGGGAGCAGTAGTCGGCACTTCCAGCCTGCGCCGACAATGCCAATTACTTGCCCGTCGCCCGGACCTCAAAGTCACCTTTTTACGGGGCAATGTGAATACTCGACTGGCCAAGCTGGATGCCGGCGATTACGACGCAATCATCCTCGCTGCGGCCGGACTGCTGCGACTTGAAATGCCGGAACGCATCCGCAGCTTCCTGGCAACGGACATCCTGCTCCCCGCTGGTGGACAGGGCGCAGTGGGTATCGAGTCGCGCCGCGATAGCGAACTGGAAGCCTTGATCCAACCGCTCCACTGTCCGGAAACCGCAGCCCGACTCAGTGCGGAGCGCGCCCTGGTTAAGCGCCTCAACGGCGGCTGCCAAGTGCCTATCGGCTGCTACGCCGAGCTGGATGGTGACACCCTGTGGCTGCGCGGACTCGTTGGCAGTCCCGATGGCAAAACCATGATACATGCCGACAATCGTGGCCCTGCCGCTGAGGGAGAGCGCCTGGGTACTGAGCTCGCGGAACAGTTACTGGCCGATGGTGCCGATAAAATCCTCGCCGCTATCTGATATGGGCGATCTCACCTCCGACCTGCTGCAGGGCAAACGTATTCTCAGTACGCGGCCAACGCAGCAGGCTGATAACTGGTGTGCGCTACTGCGCAGCCTGGGGGCCCAAGTAGATAACATCCCCATGCTCGGCATAGAGCTAATTGAGGATCAAGCTGCCATACAGGCCTTAAAAAACTCAATCCTCGACTTCGATCAAACGGATGTCGCGATCTTTGTTTCCCAGAACGCCGTGCACTACGGCGTAGACTGGCTTGAAGATTATTGGCCACAGTTTCCCCAGGGTCCTCGCTTTTTGGCGATCGGCGCAGCAACCGCAAGCGCCCTGGAGAAGCGCGGTATACCCTGTGAGCAAAGTGGCAATACAATGAACTCCGAGGAGTTGCTGCGCCTACCCTGGTTACAGCAGTTGGACAGGAAAAGAGTCCTTATTTTTCGCGGCTCCGGTGGCCGCCCTCTTATCGGCGACACCTTGAGTGATAGGGGTGCGCGAGTAACTTATTGCGAACTCTATCGGAGAGTGCTGCCACCGGAGGCTGCAACCTCCCTAGCTGAGTATAAATTCCAACCCGATATTATCAGTGTGCACAGCGGTGAAACACTCGATAACCTGGTTACCTGTATCCGCCAGATAAACCGCAATACACTCTTTGAAACCGCTCTTATCTGCCCGAGTATACGAGTTGCCACTCGGGCAAATGAGCTTGGTTTTGCCCATTGCTATAGCGCGCTAAATGCCGGCGATAACGCTATGCTGGAAACACTGCGTAAAGCCCTCGGCTGATTTGCTATCGAATTCTCGACCGCTTTGCGCTAAAAATCTTAAAACGGCGTTTAGCCCGCTATTAAGGCTCGCGCCACTCGTTATAATCTGACGACATTTTCCACCTGCGCCGCCATACCCATGACCGATAAAAAAGATCAAAATGTAGCCGCGACCAATGAGCCCCCGGAAAACACAAAGCCTGTAAAAGGCAAAAGTAATTTCGCCAAAGCCTCAGAGGAAAAAGCCTCTACGGGTAAAGCCAGCGGCGGTGCTGCGGCCAGTAAATCCAATGGGCTGTGGTGGTGGCTACTGTTCATCATCATTTTGATTGCTGTGGCCTCACTGGCCTGGTTCAACTCTCCGCAGCTGCGCGAACACCTTGGCGCTTACCTCGACTATCTACCCGGAAAAACGGCAGTCCCGGAGAGCACCACCACTATTACCCCTGCAACGGAAGTGCCGGCTGCCTCTGAAAACACCACCCAAGCGCCGACCTCCAATACCACTTCGGAAACCCCTGCTGCTACCCCAGCCCCAACTGAACCCCAAACCCCCGATTATTCCGGGGAGTTCAGTCAGCTGGAGCAGGCCGATGCCAATTTACGCAATCAACTGGAGCGACAAAATCGCACTATCGCCCAACTGCAGCAGCAACTGGCTTCCATGCAGCGCAGTGTCACCGCACAGGGAAACCGTTTGGGTCAGCTGGGAAATGTAAGCCGCGACGATTGGCAATTGGCTGAGGCAGATTACCTGTTGCGTCTAGCCAACCAACGCCTGCTTCTCGAAGACGATAGTCGCGCTGCGCTGGGGCTTGTCGAGCGCGTGGACGAGATATTGCGCGATGTGGACTTACCGGATCTATACGGAGTACGCCAACAACTTGCCCGCGATATCACCTCACTGAAGCTGGTCCAAAACATCGATCGCCAGGGTTTATACCTCCGTCTCAGCGCCTTGGAAGAACAGCTAATCCGCACAAATATCCAACCACAATTCGATATGGCTTCGGCAGAACAACCCAGTGAAGAGCAGCCCAGCATTGAGGAGAGTGCCCCCCTGTGGAAGCGGGAGTGGCACAACTTCACCCGCTTTATGCGCGAATCGGTGCGCCCCATTGATGGAGACATCAACCCGGTAATGCTATCCCCACAGAGTGAAGCTCGCTTTCGCCAGACTCTGCGCCTTTATATGGAGCAGGCCCAACTGGCATTGCTTCGCGGCGATACCACGGTTTACAGGGACGCTCTGGATAGTGCGCGGTCGCTACTACTCAGTTATGGCACTGCCAGTCCGCAGCGCGATGCGCTGGCCCAACAACTAACGGAACTTAGCAAACAACGTATCCAGGTCGAAATGCCTGACCTCAGCGCCTCCCAGCTTGCCCTGCGCAATTATATTGAGCGTTTACACAAAACATCCGGCACCACCACACCAACTGCCTCGCAACAGGAGGAGAACCAGTGAAAAAACTGTTCTTCACTGCTCTGGTACTACTGCTGCTCGGCGCTTTTCTACCGGAGGCTATTAACAATTATCCCGGCTACCTGGTAATCGGTATTGGCGGTGAGCTGAATAAAGGCTACGAGATGAACCTCTGGTTCGCAATTTTCTCGCTGGCAGCAGCTCTAATTATCCTCTTCTTTGCCATTTGGCTGGCTCGCAGTATCTTTCGCGGATTCCGAGGTAGTGTCGACCGGCTGAGATTTGGTCGCCAGCGTGTAGCGCGCCGACGCCTGACCAGCGGCTTGGTGGAATTTATGGAGGGCAACTGGTCCCGGGCGCGTCGTCAGCTGCTGAAGAGCGCCCCTCGGTCTGAAGCCCCGCTGATCAATTATTTGGCGGCAGCGCGCAGCGCCTTTGAGCTGGGCTTTCGTGAGGAGGCCAATGAATTACTCGCCAAAGCGGAGGCCTGTGGTGAAGATACCCGCCTGGCTGTAGCCCTAAGCCAAGCTCGTATGCAGCTCCTGGATAAACATTACGAGCAGTGTATTGCCAGCCTAGAGCGCGCCAAGCAGCTCGAGCCGAAACATCCTGCCCTGTTACAACTTCTCAAGCAGGCTTATTACCTTCTGGGTGACTGGAGCCGTCTTCGCGCATTACTGCCCGAATTGGAGAAACATGCGAACATGCCCGAAGCTGAGCTGCACCAGCTTGAACTCGAGGTGTATCAACATCAGCTGACCGAAGCAGCTAATCGCAAAGATATCGATAAATTACACGATACCTGGCAAAGCCTGAGTGGCCGCTGGCAACGCAATGAAGCCCTGCGCAGTCTCTACGCACAGCAACTGCATCGGATTGGCGAAGACACAGAGGCAGAGAAGCATTTGCGCTGGCTACTCAATCGAGCTTGGGACCCCAATCTTGCCGAACTCTACGGCTGCCTGGTGGGGGCCGCCCCTGCGGCACAAATATCAGCAGCTGAAGGTTGGCTGAAAGAGTATGGGGAGAGTGCCGCACTGCTAACCTGTCTCGGACGTCTCTCAATGCGCAATGAACTTTGGGGCAAAGCGCAGCAGTATTTCGAGAAAAGCCTGTTGTTGCGCCAAGATCCCGCTACCTCCGCTGAACTGGCTCGCTTATTTCAATCCCTTGGGGAAAAAGACAAAGCAGCAAAACTCTATGAGGAAGGTTTGCTACAAGCAGTCAAGGACTTGCCCCAGTTGCCTATGCCCAGCCAAGGCACTCCCCTACTGGGCGCACACGCCTGAGCCATCCCCCCTGAAAGGCCGACGGGCCTTTCAGCCACCCCCCAATTGCGCCTATAGTGAACTCCCGTTTACCAATAAGGACACGGCTGTGACCCTCTTTGTGCGCTACATAGTTGCCTTACTTTTTACCGCCAGTGTGTTTTTTACCGGCCATGCATCTGCTGAATATTCAATAACGCCTCAAGATAAAGCCTTAACTGATTACGAATATCCCTATCCAGTTCATCACTTTCATTTCGAACAACAGGGGCAGCCACTGGCAATGACCTTTATGGATGTACCGCCTGCAGAGGGTAAAAATGCAAGAGGAACGGTACTCCTGTTGCACGGAAAGAATTTTTCGGCGGCCTACTGGAAGGAGACTATCTCCCAACTCAGTCAGCTAGGGTACCGGGTTATAGCACCTGACCAGATCGGTTTCGGAAAATCCAGTAAACCGCTTACCCAATATACTTTTCAGGGGCTTAGCAACAATACCAAGGTTTTATTGGATAAATTGAAAATAAGAGAGGTTATTGTAGTTGGGCACTCTATGGGAGGTATGCTGGCTACCCGGTTTACCCTGATGTACCCGGAGCGAGTCAAAAAGTTAGCACTTGTAAATCCTATAGGCCTTGAAGACTGGAAGCGATGGGTTCCCTATGAACCTTTGGACCAAGCCATTGCTCGCGAGAAAAAGCAAACTCCAGAATCTATCAAACGCTACATGAGTAAAGCCTACTTTTCTGAGCAGTGGCGCGAAGAATATAACCCGCTACTGGATATTCAAGCTGGCTGGACCCTAGGACCCGATGCGGCTCATATGGCAACCGTGGATGCCCTAACCTCCGAAATGGTATTCACTCAACCGGTACTTTATGAGTTTGCCAATATCAAGGTGCCCACCCTATTGATTATAGGTACCCGAGATCGAACAGCTATTGGCCGCGCCCGCGCGCCTAAAGCTTTACAAGCAAAGTTAGGGCGTTACGATCAATTAGGCAAACGTACAGCAGCAGAAATCCCCAAAGCTGAATTAGTCGAAATGGAAGGGGTTGGACATTTACCCCAATTCGAAGCCTTTCCAACTTATATTGATGTTTTAAGTAAATTTCTTGCAGCTCCTATTGGAAAGTAGGACCTCCTGCCTGCCCAGTAGAAACCCAATCTAGGAAACATATCATTGGCACGGAGGCTGATGTGTAGAACATGCATTTTCATAAAGTTATAGCTTGCACACAAAGAAACTATTAGTAATCAATGATAGTGCAAATGGCGATTTAACATTCAATAAGTCACCGCTTGCAAACTTTCTACGAGAATTTATTTCGTTTTTAAACAGCCCAGGGCAAACCCACAAAAAGTAGCATGGCAAAATAAGTAATTACCCCTTGTAAAAGGGCAATTAGAATAGCTTTTAAAAAACCCGTACCAAGTACCAGCATATAGGCAATAGCAGCTAGGGGAATTGTCATTAAAATTCCAGCGCTATCCGTCACACCCGGCAACATGCCGCCAACAATTCGTTGAATAATTAGGGCCAATAGCAAAGCGAAAAGACAATAAAATACACCCGTATTTTTCGCCCCCAACATGGCAGCTGCCAACTTCAGAGGCAGAACAAGAACTGCCACCATAATAATTACAAAAATAATTAATTCCATTTGTTACCTCTCCATTTAATTTTAGTTATTTACTCACTTCCAACTTCTACCGTTTCCCAACCCCAGGAATTAGATATCCACTTGTTTTCAATGCAGCATGTCGTCATACGCAAAAACACAACCCAGGCATAGCGCGCACTGTCACCCCATGCCAATAAGCTGGCAACAGCATGCAAATTCAGTCGCGAATCATACTTATATAAACCAAAACCACAATAAAGTTCACAAATAAAAAAGCTGGCGCGAATTTCGCTCCAGCTTTGAGAAATAATACATCTAAACTATCAGTTAATAACGATTTGGCAGCTTATTTACGTACCAGGGTCAGGGATGAGGGTAACTGCTCCCCGTTCTTCAAGTAAGTCTCTTCCCGCTGTAACTTGCCGTTACCTAACCAGGTAAAAGTGAGGCTATCCAGACGACTCTTACTGTCCAAAGTAAAATTAGTTACATCCTTGAAAGAGAATGCCAAAGTATCTTCAGCACTATTTTTTTGCCAGCTTAACCTGGGCTGATTACCCTGGGGGCAATAGTGCGTCACTATTAAATTATCGTTATCCAAGTGGTAGGCCGTCAAGGAATGTTGGCGCCCGTTATAGAGCCAACTTTCCAGTACTACGCTTCCCCCAGCTGTATCGGCAAAACTAATAACAAAATCGTCATTTTTTGCCCCTTCCTCTCTCCACTCTCCAGCTAGCCCTTTGATCTTCTCAAAAATTGCCTCTGCACCATTACCCTGGCTGGCAATCACAGGCTGAAATATTGCTATCCCAAAAAATAGAATTATTAGTTTTGATAAATCCCCTATCATATTCCCATCCAACCTTAGAAAAATACACAAATAGAAAGACCTTCCTTAATATAAAAATTTCGGGAGTGGTCATCCTACAGTTGTTTTTATATTTTCATGAGGCGAATAGCAATACGCTTCATCGCATTGGCCGATTTAATATCCATGTCTCTGTTCATCAAGATAATAAAGCCATCCTTACTTTCTGGCTCAAAATACATAGCTACAAATACGCCCAGATCAGTTCCCATGTGCCCAGTAAGGCCATTGCGATCGCGCCAAAAGAAGCGCTGCGAATCTGATACAGACAACGGTAATTGCAGACGAAACATTTCCTGATACATAACATCTGATAAGATCTGAGCTTCAGATTTATCCCGATTATTAAGCAGCGCTAGCAAGAAATTGCTGAGGTCAGCAATGCTTACACGAACACCACCGTCAGGATACTGCGGATTACCACTGTGTGCATACGGGTGAAATTGCTTGTACTCAAAAGGAGGATCAATAAATCGACCAATTAAATAATTCATCTTCTCCGCTTCACTATCTACACACAGGCCGATATATGGTACACATTGCTCTACTTTGTAGGGGACTGCGATAGAGCTCAGATCTACTCCATTGAGTCTCCAATTGGCAGTCTCCATATCCAGGCTGTGGAATAAAGTATTCCGACTATAATTGGCAAGAGACTGGCCGGTTACTGACTCAACCAATAACCCAGCTAAACCGGCAGAAAGATTACTGTATTGTCTGTGCTCCCCGGGGTTATTTGTCAGATAATAATCCCCACTACCGTACAGGCTTTCCCCTTTAACCAGCAGGGAACGTAGATGTTGCTCCAAACTGATAGAGGGATCACGATTTTCAGTGTAAGTGGCGTAGTCAAAATAATCTTTAATTGCTGCAGAGTGACTCGCCAGATGTCTCAGTGTAATTTTTTCCCCTTCTATATGTGGATTGTCGACCTTAAATGGTAAATAGCTATTAATATCCTCATCCAACGCCAATTTACCATCGTCGACCAATTGCAATAGTGTTACGCCCATAATCGGCTTACTTATCGACGCAATATTAAATAACGTATCCTGAGTAACTGGTTTTCCGGCCTCAATATCGGCCATCCCGTATACTTGTTGAAGCGCAAGTTCACCCTCTTTTATTCTAGCAACGGCTATTCCGGGTATAGCTGCCTCATGCATAACTGCAGGAATAAAATCTTCGATATTATCAATTCCGGCACTTTGCTTCTGCTCACTTGGTACGACTAGCAAAAACATGAAAATACCTATCGATATCAGGCCCACTAAATAAATTTTCCTCATTAAAGCAATCCTTATAGTTAATTCAGGGCCACGGTCGAGCCCGTACCTGACTGCGACGCCAGCAGTAACAGCTATAGATGCAAAGAAGGAAGAAAAAATAAAGAGTGACCGCTAAGCGGTCACTCTACTGAGCGCCACCAGAGGCGCTTATTCGGACGGGAGTACTGAGAATATGTCGCCGTGCTTATTCGAGGCCCAATTTAGACCATATTTCATCAATCTTTTTAACCACATTCGGGTCGCGCTCAATAGGTACACCCCACTCACGACTAGTTTCACCTTCCCATTTATTAGTCGCATCAAAACCTATTTTTGAGCCTAAACCGGAGACCGGTGAAGCAAAATCTAAATAATCAATCGGAGTATTTTCTACCATCACCGTATCCCGCGCCGGGTCCATACGTGTGGTCATCGCCCAGATTACATCTTTCCAATCCCTGGCATTGACGTCTTCGTCAGCAACAATAACAAACTTGGTGTACATAAACTGACGCAGGAAAGACCAGACACCCATCATTACCCGCTTGGCGTGACCTGCATACTGCTTCTTCATGGTGACCACGGCGAGACGGTAAGAGCATCCCTCCGGCGGCAAATAGAAGTCGACAATTTCAGGAAATTGCTTTTGTAGGATTGGCACAAAAACCTCGTTTAAAGCCTCTCCTAAAATCGCAGGTTCATCCGGTGGACGCCCGGTATAGGTGCTGTGGTAAATGGGGTTTTTACGGTGCGTAATCTTCTCTACCGTAAATACAGGGAAGCTGTCCACTTCGTTGTAGTAACCGGTGTGGTCTCCATAGGGCCCCTCATCAGCCATATCATCGGGATAGATAAAGCCTTCCAGAACATATTCGGCACTGGCAGGCACCTGAAGATCACTGAGAAAGGCATCGGTCACTTCTGTCTTATCCCCCCGCAACAGGCCGGCAAAGGCATACTCAGACAAAGTATCCGGCACTGGGGTAACGGCCCCCAGAATTGTGGCGGGATCGGCACCCAGGGCAACAGCTACCGGATAGGGTTCACCGGGATGCTTCTTGCACCAGTCCCGATAATCCAGCGCCCCCCCGCGATGACTGAGCCAACGCATAATCAGGCGGTTCTTTCCGATTAATTGCATCCGGTATATGCCCAGATTTTGTCGTTTCTTCTCAGGCCCTCGGGTAATTACTAAGGGCCAAGTGACCAGCGGAGCGGCATCTCCCGGCCAGCAGGTTTGGATTGGCAGCTGATGCAGATCAACCTGATCCCTCTCAAGGACTACCTGTTGGCAAGCTGCACCCTTTACGACTTTTGGCCCCATATTCAGGACCTGCTTAAAGACCGGCAACTTCTCCCAGGCATCGCGGAGATTTTCCGGTGGCTGCGGCTCCTTGAGAAAAGCCAGCAGTTCTCCCACTTCACGCAGTTCGGCAACACTCTCTCTTCCCATCCCCAGGGCGACTCGCTCTGGTGTTCCGAAAAGATTGGCAAGAACTAGGGTCTCAAAGCCTACCGGGTTCTCAAACAACAATGCAGGCCCCTCAGCTCGCAATACGCGATCGGAAATTTCTGTCATTTCCAAAATGGGGTCAACAGGGTGCTTGATTCGTTTTAGTAGGCCGCGCTTTTCCAGCAACTTAATAAAGTCGCGTAGATCTTTATATTTCATGGGCTAACAAGGCGTGACTATAAACCAGAGCGCAGTGTAAAACAGAAGGCGCAGGATGGGTAACAACACACCAACTGGAATGAAGAGAGAGGCGGGAGGGAGTCGCGGCTCGCAAGCCTAGGCTGCGAGCCGCGGAAATAATAAGCTTTTTACAGCTTAGAAGCGGGGGCGACGCGGACGATCTTCGCGAGGCTTAGCTTCGTTAACGCGGATGTTACGGCCAGACAGCGGTTGGTCGTTCATCTCTTCGATAGCTTTGCGCGCTTCATCGTCGTTAGGCATTTCTACGAAACCGAAGCCTTTAGAGCGGCCAGTCTCACGGTCGGTGATAACAGTAGCCCGAGAGATCTCTCCGAATGCACCAAAAGCTTCGTGCAGGTCGTCAGAGGTTACCGCGTAGGCCAGATTTCCAATATAGATATTCACAAAAGGTTCTCACTAGGTGTGTGGGCTGTCGTGCAGTCACAAATGGATAACCAGCTCCACCAGATTAACCATTTGAGATTGGCCCTTTGCGGAGAAATAAACCCCTGGGCCAATTCAGTAAGGCGCGTTGCCTAAAATCCATATCAAGCGCCACAATGTGGAACTTTATATGCCTAATGGCTCGCCTTTTCAACAGTAATAGACGCAATTAATCGTCTTATTCTGCTCCTAATAAATAAAGAGCGCCTTTTTAGGCGCTACTTTATATACAAAAATTATTTCCGTTTCATGGATAGGAAGAATTCGTCATTTGTCTTGAAATCTTTCAATTTATCCACTAGGAATTCAGTCGATGCAACATCTTCCATATCGTGTAACAGCTTACGCAAAATCCACACTCGCTGCAGCTCGCCCTCAGGCATTAACAGCTCTTCCCGGCGAGTGCCGGATCTGCGCACATTAATGGCCGGATATACGCGTTTTTCAGCAATTTTGCGATCCAGCTGCAATTCCATATTACCGGTACCTTTAAATTCCTCGAAAATCACTTCGTCCATTTTCGAGCCGGTATCGATAAGTGCAGTAGCAATAATAGACAGACTTCCGCCTTCTTCAATATTTCGCGCTGCCCCAAAGAAGCGCTTCGGGCGCTCTAAGGCGTGAGCATCAACACCACCGGTTAATACTTTACCGGAGCTAGGAACTGTTGTGTTGTAAGCGCGAGCCAGGCGGGTGATAGAGTCGAGCAAGATAACCACATCTTTCTTGTGCTCAACCAGGCGCTTGGCTTTTTCAATTACCATTTCCGCAACTTGTACGTGACGTGCCGGCGGCTCATCAAAAGTAGAGGCAACAACTTCACCGCGCACGGAGCGCTGCATTTCTGTCACTTCCTCAGGACGCTCGTCAATCAGCAGTACGATCAAATGGCACTCTGGATTATTGCGCGTAATGGCCTGTGCCATATTTTGCAACATAATCGTTTTACCGGCCTTCGGCGGCGCGACAATCAAGCCGCGCTGGCCTTTCCCGATTGGAGCTACAAGATCAATAATACGACCAATCAGGTCTTCGGAGGAGCCGTTTCCGCACTCGAGGGTGAGGCGATCGTTGGGGAATAGAGGAGTGAGGTTTTCGAAAAGAATTTTGTTACGTGCGTTTTCCGGTTTGTCAAAATTAATTTCGTTAACTTTTAATAAGGCAAAATATCTTTCACCTTCTTTCGGTGGGCGAATCTTTCCGGAAATTGAGTCACCCGTACGTAAATTAAATCGGCGAATCTGACTTGGAGATACATATATATCATCCGGTCCCGCAAGATAAGAGGAGTCAGCAGAACGCAAAAATCCAAAACCATCTTGAAGGATTTCTAATACGCCGTCGCCATAAATATCTTCACCGCTTTTGGCGTGGCGCTTGAGGATATTGAAAATAATATCCTGCTTGCGCGAACGGGCCAGGTTTTCAAGGCCCATGCCTTTGGCTATTTCAATCAACTCTTCAATGGGTTTGGTTTTTAATTCGGAGAGATTCATACCAATTGCTTATTAATGTTTCTGTTGTCATATGGCGCGGACACGCCTGAAATTTTGAGGAGGGGTTTGATATTAGAGATTAGCTCGTTTATTTACCCGATACACCTAGGTACCTTTTCCTACCAAGACCACAGTACTCAGTAAACTTTTGCTCTCCATAATCAATTTATGGAGCATTATCAGAACAAGTTCAACTCGAGGAGTATACGCGCCGGGGATGGTCAGGGACCCTGTGGAGGGGCGTTTTGTCAGCTCGTCTCATTTAATTCAAGACCGCTGAACTATTTCAGAATTACAGCCAGTATAACGGGTGTTTCCAATCCTGCAAAGAAATTTACCCCCTTTGCAGGATGGAAACGACAGTCTTACAGCTGACCGTCGATAAACTCAGTCAGCTGTGCGCGGGACAGTGCGCCGACTTTAGTGCCTTCGACATTGCCGCCTTTGAACAGCAGCAGCGTGGGGATACCACGGACATTGTATTTGGCCGGGCTCTCTTTATTCGCATCAACGTCTACTTTTACGATCTTCAACTTATCGCCGTAGTGGCCTGCCAGGTCTTCCAGCACTGGAGCGATCATCTTGCACGGACCGCACCACTGTGCCCAAAAATCTACCAACACCGGGCCTTCAGCTTTGAGAACTTCTGCTTCGAATTCAGCGTCAGATACGTTGACGATTGAGTGCTCGCTCATATTGCATTCCTGTTCTTTAGTTACTCGATGCGTGGGCACCGCCAACGCATCTTCTCACGGTCACAGCGGTGGTTATACAGCTGCGATGCACCATTGCCCTCAAAATTGGGGCGCAAAATGGGATTTCAAGTCTTTCCTGCCACAGACTTACGCCTGCTCCAGGAAGCGCTGCAAAATCTCATCGATGTAGTCAAAGCCAAAAGCCGTGGCAGCAATCCGCTTATCCAGACGCTCTACAAGCTCCATTGCCATCAGGGTAGGCCATTGTTTTTGCAGCTCGGACATCGGCAGCCCGGTGTGGCGGGTAAAAGTATCACTGGGAACACCATCCGCCAGGCGAAGGGCATTCATAAGAAACTCCAGTGGCAAATCCTCATTCTCAACCCTGTCAGTATGGGGTTCAGACAAGGCACTATGCAGCAGCTCGGGATGTTGCCTGGCGATAGACAAGTAGTCCCTCGGAGTGCGTGTGCGACGACTGCGCAGAATTTGCCCAGTTCCAGCTAGGGTTACCTTGCCATGAGCACCGGCACCAATCCCCAGATAATCTCCGAATGACCAATAATTAATATTATGGCGGGATTCAAGTTCGGGTTTGCTATAAGCCGACACCTCGTAACGACGATAGCCCTCGGACGCCAGTAGTTCGCGTCCGCTGCCCTGCATACTGGCTATCAGCTGGGAGCCGGGGGTGACTGGTGGCGCACTGTAGAATGCAGTATTTGGCTCAATCGTTAATTGGTACCAGGAAATATGCTCTGGAGCCAAGGAAATTGCTCGGCGCAAATCGCCAAGGGCTTCCACCTCGGTCTGATTGGGCAATCCGTGCATCAGGTCGAGGTTAATATTGTCAAAGCCCGCACGACGCGCCATTGCCAGGGCACCTTCGGCCTCTTCTCCGCTGTGAATACGTCCCAACTGTTGTAGCTGATTGGAATCGAAGCTTTGCACTCCAATAGAAAGACGATTAACTCCAGCAGATCGATAGCCAGTGAACTTGGCTTGTTCAAAAGTGCCGGGGTTGGCCTCCAGGGTTATCTCGACCCCTTCAGCAAAACCCACCACCTGCTCAGCAGCCTCCAGGATCTGCCCAATTGCTTGGGGGGAGAACAGGCTCGGCGTACCACCACCAAAAAAGATGGACTGCAATTTTCGCCCCTGCACCCAGGGCAACTGGCTGATCAGATCCAGGCGCAACTGCGCCACATACTCGGATTCCGGTAGGGCGTAGTCCGAATTAGCCCGGTCTCTATCAGCCTGGTGGGAGTTGAAATCACAGTAGGGACATTTGCGCACACACCAAGGGATATGGATATACAGGCTTAGTGGTGGCAGCTGTAATTCAGCAATCTGATCAGGCAAGGTCGGCACCCTGCATATTTTGCTGCCATAAAAGCTCAAATTGAGACATAGCCTGGGCCCTGTGGCTCAGTCGATTCTTCAAGTCTCTCGGCAGTTCAGCGGAGGTCATTCCCTCAGATTCAACAAAGAACAGCGGGTCATAACCAAAACCCTGCTCTCCCGCCGGCTCCCGCAAAATTGTCCCGCTCCACTTTGCACTAGATACCAAAGGCACCGGGTCATCCCATTGCCGTACAAAAGCCAGCGCGCAGTGGAAACTGGCAGTGCGATGCTTAGATTCAACATCAACCATGGCCTCCAATAACTTCGCATTGTTTTTTTCATCAGTCGCCCCGGCACCTGAGTAGCGTGCAGAGTAAATTCCCGGCGCACCACTCAATGCATCTACCGACAGCCCGGAGTCATCGGCTAATGCCGGCAGGCCACTGATACGGCTGGCGTGGCGGGCCTTAATCAAAGCATTCTCAATAAAGCTCAATCCGGTCTCATCAACGTCACTTACCCCAAAGTCAGACTGAGGAAGAACCTGTATATCCCATGAGGCGAACAGCTGTGAAAATTCGCGAAGTTTGCCGGCATTACCGCTGGCAAGAACAATTTTATTTACCATATTGCTTCAAACAAAAAGCGGGCCTCGGCCCGCGGTGAATCTTAAAGAAGGGGTTTCGACCAGCTCTCAGCCAGCGGAACCTTGGCAGATGTCTATCGGTTCAATCTGCGACGGAAAGTGATCGTCTCACTTTTACCATTGGGCAGCTTGATATCTACGTTAAAGGTAAGGGTCTCCTCATCCTCAAAGCGCAGGGGTGCGAGATAGTAAACAGCATCCCCTTCCCGAATTTCTTTGAACTTAAGTGGTCTTGACTGCTGGATCAGGTTGGTAGCTGTGCCAGACATCTCAGCGCTGAGGCCATGGGTTCCGCCCTCTTTCTTGACGACAGAGACATTTACATACGCCCGATCTTTTGCTCGAGCCAACTGGTACTGACGGGCGATATCCGGCTGGATAAAATCGCTATTGAACACTGAATAGACTACTCGATAGTCGCCAAAATCAGCGTAGTTCTTAATCGTACGCGCTTCTTGCGCGGCAGCGCCGACAGATAAAAATAGCAAGGCCACAGAAGCAGCCAGGGTAAGGATGCGTTTCACGCTCCACCTCCAGTTGTTATAGGCGCCACCTCTCCCGGTAGGTTTGGTGGTCAATTCCAGTCAGGCCCCCTCAGGAGTGCCTCTCTCGATCTATTTATCGCACCAAAGTCCTCCACAAAAGAGCTGGCGCAAATCTTAGTTTAGCGAGTTAGATGATAGATGGCTGTCTCACCAAACAAATTTGGTAAAAAGTCTTTGAATGCCCGCCCAACCGTGGACTCAGAAACCACTTGCCGATGCAGAATCGCCCAGCCATTTTCTCGGCATAACACCTCAAAGTCTGTAAAAGTACAAAAGTGAATATTGGGAGTGTCATACCATTCGTATGGCAATAAGTCGGATACTGGCATGCGCCCGGAGAATGCGAGGTGCCAGCGGGCCTTCCACTGCCCAAAATTGGGAAACGTAATAATGCAATCCCGCCCAACCCGGAGCATTTCCTCTACCACTAAATGAGGCTGACTCAAGGTTTGCAGTGCCTGGGTCATCACCACAGCATCAAAGCTGCCATCAGCAAAGTTTCCCAGCCCTGTATTCAGATTTTGCTCGACAACATTGACCCCACGGGCCACACATCGCTCTATTTGCTCGGGATCAATCTCCAGGCCATAGCCTTTCACATTTTTATTTCTCCCCAGCTGATCGAGCAGTGCACCATCGCCACAGCCGAGGTCGAGAACCCGGCTGTTGGGAGCGATCCATTCCTGGATCACATCCAAATCTATCCGCATCAGTACACCTCCTCAGCAATTTCTGCCGCAACTCTCTGCATATAGGCACGAAATACACCTTCATAACGACCATTGGGCAGCAGGAAGGCATCGTGTCCCATTGCTGACTCTACTTCGGCATAGCTGACTGGAATATCCGCGTGCATCAGGGCATCGGCGATTTCCCTCGAGCGCTCCGGCGCAAAGCGCCAATCAGAAGTAAATGACACCAATAAAAACCGGCACTTGGCATGGGAGAAGGCCTCTACCGGGTCATCCCCGTATTCCCGAGCTAAGTCGAAGAAATCCAGCGCTCGAGTCATCAGAATGTAAGTATTGGGATCGAAGGTGGTGGAAAAACTGGCTCCCTGGTAGCGCAGATAACTTTGTATCTGAAACTCCACTTCTTCATCCGATCCTTGTTGAAAGCTGCCACTGCGCAATTCTCGACCAAACTTGCGCCCCAACCCATCGTCAGACAGATAAGTGATGTGCCCGATCATACGCGCAACGGCCAGGCCTCTACGGGGTAACTTATCCTGTTGGAGGTAGTGCCCATCACAAAAGTCTGGATCGGATGTTATCGCTTGGCGTGCGGTCTCATTAAACGCGATATTCTGTGCAGATAACTTCATGGCAGAGGCAATCACCACACAATTACGCAGGCGCTCAGGGTATTCCAGTGACCAGCGCATCGCCTGCATTCCACCGAGACTGCCGCCAACAACCGCCGCCCATTGTCGAATACCTAGCATATCCGCCAGACGCGCTTGACTGTGGACCCAGTCGCGGACACGCAGTGATGGAAAATCCGGCCCCCAGGTAGTGCCGGTATCCGGGTTGATGGATACGGGGCCGGTAGATCCGTGGCAACCGCCGAGATTATTAACGGACACCACAAAGAAATGATTAGTATCTATCGGCTTACCCGGACCGATATAGTGGTCCCACCACCCCGGACGCTTATCATCGATACTGTGTCGCCCCGCAGCGTGATGATGCCCAGACAGAGCATGACAGATCAGAACTGCGTTAGTCTTTTCCCTATTGAGTTCACCGTAAGTCTCATAAACCAGAGTGTAATTTTTCAGTACTCGACCACAGGCCAATTCCAGCGGTTCACTAAAGTGATGGCTTTTAGGCTCAACAAGGCCCACGGAGCCTGGGTCACCGGTAGTTGCGGTTTGGGCTTCCGCAGAAGCGATAGGGTTTTCCGTTGGCAAAGCACTGTATCTGTCAGGTTGATAGGTGCTGCCTGGCAAATTGCCGAAGCAGTCAGTGAATAAGATCACTGCAACTTATAACAAATGCCAGTCAGAACCAATATCAATTAGCACCCAATTCAGGTGGTATGGGAGGCCTTCAAGGGGGTTACATTGTGCGCGCGCGGCGCCGGCGCAACCGGCTGTGGTGCAGAGCTGTTGTGCCGCAGTAAATCCTCTAACGCCACCAGCGCCTTATCATTGCGCTGAACCTCATCCTCGAGAGTTCGAAGATCCGTGCGACGACTGCGAGTTTTCTGTTTCAACTCGGTGAGCTTAATCAAATGGCGATTGAGTAATTGTTTCTGATACTGCGCATGCTGTTTAAGAGGCTCAAGAGCCTGCTCTAACCAATTTTCCGCTTTGTTACCCATATCGTCGTACAGCCGACCCACTTCACTGGCAAGCGTGGTAATAAAGCGCTCGCTGAGACGGCTGCGGCGCGCCAATAACAACTGCGGGGATCGCCTCAGCTGAGCGGCCTGGCGATGCAGTCCACGCAACGCGAAGCGAAATTTGCGGATAGTAAAATACTGCTCGGCATCATCCACTTTCTTTAAGCTGGAGCGCTCAAATACAGCGTCGAGCAAGCGATTAGCCTGATCCACTTCCCGCTCGAGGTTAGACATCTGATGGTCTACCCCTTCCATAAAAGTATCGATAGCCCTGGCCATGCCCATGGGCGTCCAACGGCGATTGAGAGTAGCCAGTGTATCGTCAATCAGCGCCTGCAACTGCTGTCTGGATATCGGCGCCAACAAAGAAGTGCTTTGTCGTGTAAGCATTCTATGGCTGGATTTGAGCGTCAGCAATTCCTGATGACAAATCTTATGCTGCTCGCGCACGGTCGTCTGCAACTGTTCCAACTCTGCCAATTGCTCTGAGGTGTTGCCACTATTGCGCTGCAGGTGAGCCAACGCTGCCCGGCCACTATTCAAACGACGCTTGAGTAGATCGCGGGTATCAGCCATCAGGGTGAGAGCTTGATGCAGTGAGCGGTGCTCGGCCATTTTATGCCGGTGCTCCAACAGGCGCTGAACCAGCATCCTTTCAAACTCACCGAAGCGGCTGCTTCGCACCAAATCCGCATCCCGCTGCTGGCGCCCCAACAGAGCCATTTTTGCAGAGACTCCGGCAACACTTTCCTGAGGCAGAGACAAGAGACCGGCCACTTCGCTGCGCATGCGTCGCAACAGCAACTCAGCATCCTCCTCCGGATCATCCCAAAGTACATCCATCTTGTTGAGCAGGGCCATCACGGATGTTCCGCGATGCTCTTGCAATGGCGCCAGGTGAGTCTCCCACATACTCATATCGGTGCCACTTACGCCCGCATCGGCAGCCAGCAGAAAGGCAACCGCCTGGGCCCCGGGCAGTGTACTCAATGTGAGCTCCGGCTCATTGCCGAGGGCGTTCAGTCCCGGGGTATCAATAATACGCAACCCCTGATCCAGCAATGGGTGCGGCAGACAAATCAAAGCAAAACGCCAGGCGGGGATCTCGACTAGGTTCCCCTTGCCATCCAAGTGGCGCCGATCGAAGCCATAACGAGCGGCCTCTTCCGGCATTACTGACTTGGTCGAGGCAACCTTCAATAAAGTCTCCCGGGTCGCCTCGGGATCATTGGCATCAAACTCGTGAGTTACCCACTTTTGCGGAATTCGGCGGAAGCTCTCCAGGCTGGTATTCGTCGCCAGGGTCTCAATCGGAAGCAGCCGCAGACTGGCGCGCTCGCCGCCATCACTGAAAATTTCCGTGGGGCACATAGTGGTGCGCCCCGGTCTTGAGGGCAGTAGACGCTGGCCGTAAGTTTGCGACAACAGGGCATTGAGCAGTTCAGTTTTTCCCCGTGAAAACTCCCCAACTAAAACCAGGGTGAACTGGTCATCTGCAAGTAGGGCGCGGGCCTGCTGTACAACCTGGCAGGCACCAGCGGAATTAGAGAAGTGCTGTTCAAGCCATTGGCTGAAGTGGGCAAACTGGCGATCGAGATTCTTTTTCCAACGGTCGTAGTCAGAAATATGCTGGCGTAAAAGTGCGTCTTCCATTTCACGGTGTTCTTGTTATTGAGACCCGGGACTACCGGCCCCTACTAAGACAAGAGAAAGAGCCGTCAGTCGATAGTATAAGAGTCTAACACCGCGCCAAATACGATCTAGTGCGCACAGGTGAAGAAATGTTCAGCCGGTCACAATTTAAGAAACCTTCGAACAACTGCGCAAGCCCCAGAGGGCGGGGCTTGAAAGATGCAGGGGATATTTTGGGGTTGATCAGAGTCCGGTTAAAAGCCGGGGATATGCCAAAACAGGCTGTACACGAAAGCCGGCATGTTGGCCATTTGGGCAAAACCAATAAGCAGCCTGTTAATCACAGTGAGCAGGATAAAGACAAATATCGGGCTGATATCAATCACCCCCAACGGCGGAATCAAGCGTCGCACAGGTCCGCAAAATGGCTCCAGGAGTTGGTGCAATAAAATTAGAATTGGATGGCCGCTATTCGGCGCAATCCAGCTGGCAACGATGGAGACCAATAAGCCGACAAACACCATCGCTATCACAGTGGAGACACAGCCGATCAACGACCACAGCAGGGCACTGAGGGGGTTAACCAGGCCGTAACCTGCAATCATGGCGCAAGCCATAATCATCGCCCAACCGACTATCAACGCCAGTACTACTGAGGCCATATCGACGCCAAAAAGTCCTGGCACCACTTTGCGCAGCGGCAGCAGCAAAGGGTTGGTAACCTTCACAACTCCCTGAGATATGGGGTTGTAAAAATCCGCACGGCCCAACTGCAATAGGAAACGCAATAACACGGCGAAAAGGAACAAAATGCCCAGTATGCCCACGACATAAACGCCGATATCGCTGAAGGTATTGACCATGGATAAACCCTAAACAAAAAGATTTTCAGCAGCCACCGCTGCACCTACCCAATTGGACCGGAACCTGTTACCGATCCAATTCCTTTGCCATTTCCGTCGCCCGCTCCTCGCAATCGCGCATGGCATCGGCCACTAACTGCGGCAACCCACCCTTCTCGAACCGTTGAACAGCGCGCTCAGTGGTTCCACCTGGTGACATCACATTGCGCTTCAACTGGGCGACGTCAACATCGCTGGCGACCGCCAGTTTGGCGGCGCCCAGGGCAGTTTGCAACACAAGGCGCTCCGCATCTGCTCGAGCAAGGCCACCGGCGGAAGCCGCATCAATCATGGCCTCCATAAACTGGAAAAAGTAAGCCGGTGCCGATCCCGCTACCGCAATCACCTGATCGATGCCGCGCTCTTCCTCAACCCAGTATGAGATGCCTACCGCATCGACGATACGCCCGGCAAGTTCCTTCTGTTCGCCCGTAACCTTGCTATCGGCATAAAGACCGGTAACTCCGGTTTGCACCAGGGCCGGGGTATTAGGCATAGCCCTGACAATAGGGAGGTGCATTCCCATCCAACGGTGGTAAGCCGCGAGCGGAATTCCCGCAGCAAAAGTGATAATCAAGGGCGAGCGATCCACCAAATGGGGTTTCAGTCCCTCACAAAGTTCTCGCATAACTTGCGGTTTCACCGACAGTACAATTACATCGGCATCAACAATAGCGGCAACATTATCGTCACTAATAGCTACCCCATGGCTCTCGGCAAAAGCATTGAGTTTGTCCCGATCACGGCCTGTAGCAGTGATCTGGTCCGCCGGATAACCGGAGGCCACCAAACCACCGATCACTGCCCCCGCCATATTGCCGGCGCCACCAATAAAAACCATCTTAGGGTTCGCTGTACTCACTCATATCACCTTGGGCGGTTACAAAAATTTTGTTGCTTTTCCCCGTTCGGGGCATTCCGCTAATATGTGGCCGCCAGATTCAAATAACAAGAGAGCCATACCAAGTGGCTCCTAACGGAGGACAGTATGCAAAAAGGATGGCGTTCACTGCTTATAGCAGCACTGATCACTGCGACCAGTGCTGCTGGTGCAGTAGAAACTCGCACGCTAAACAACGGCCAATTGATACTGGAAGATGTGCCAAACATTCCCCAAACTATCATCAATGAGCTCAATCGTTACCAGAACGTACGCTCAGCTAGCTTCCGGGGCTGGGATCTTGACGGTAACGGTATCTATGTCAGTACCCGCTTCGGCGAAGTTTCTCAATTACACAAGGTAGAGAATGCAGGTGGCGCTCGCCGACAACTAACTTTTTTCGAAGAGCCGATAGGCGGCATCTCTACCCGCCCGGAGCACAGCCAACTGGCATTCACCATGGATGCCGGCGGCAATGAATACGCCCAGATTTTCCTGTTTGATACAGAAAACGGCACTAGCGAGATGATTACTGATGGTGAGTCTCGCAATGGCAGTATTCTCTGGAATAAGCAGGGCTCAGCTATCGCTTACCAGAGTACTCGCCGAGATGGCAGGGCCAATGATATATGGTTAACCACTTTCGACGGTGACAAAAAAGAAGACCGCTTGATCCTTAAGTCTGAGGATGGCAGTTGGTGGGGCCCCAGTGATTTCTCACAATCCGGCAGCCAAATTTTGGTCATGCAATATATCTCCTCCACTCGATCTAATGTTCATTTGCTGGATCTCGACAGCGGCGAAGTCTCACTACTCGCCGGTACGAGCGATGAAGAGGCTGATTCCCGCAATTTCCCAGCGGGTTTCAGTTATGACAATCGCTCGGTTTATATCATCTCTGATAAAGGGCGCGAATTTACCCAACTGATCCGCAAAGACCTGGAGAGTGGCGATGAAAAGATAATTACCTCCGATATCCCCTGGGATATCAGCAGCTTTATCCTCAGTAAAGACGGTCGCCGCGGCGCTTTTGTCGCCAACGAAAATGGTATGTCCACCCTTTATCTATACGATCCACGCAATGACCGCTACCGCAAGGTCGACTCGCTACCGATCGGTCTTATCGGTGGAATAGAATTTAACCCCGAAGGTGATAAGCTGGCCCTAACCCTTAACACACCTAAAACTCCCTCCGATTCCTTTGTAATGGATCTTGGCCGCCGCCCGCTATCCAGTGGTGACCTTACCCGATGGACATTTAGTGAAGTCGGTGGTCTCGACAGCGAAAGCTTTGTCGAACCCGAACTGGTGCACTATCCCACTTTCGACGAGGAGGATGGAAAGCCGCGTGAAATTCCCGCATTCGTCTATAAGCCGCGCAATGCCAAAGGCCCCGTACCTGTGGTTATTTCAATCCACGGTGGTCCTGAAGGACAGTACCGCCCCATGTTTTCCAGTACATACCAGCTGTGGCTAGAAAAACTTGGTGTTGCTGTAATTGCCCCAAATGTACGCGGGTCCGCTGGTTATGGTAAGAGCTACCTAGCCATGGATAACGGCTACAAGCGCGAGGACTCAGTTAGGGATATCGGTGCTCTTCTGGATTGGATTGCTACTCAGCCTGACCTGGATGCGGAACGCGTTGCAGTGTTTGGCGGCAGCTACGGTGGTTATATGGTGCTGGCCAGTAGTGTTTACTATTCCGATCGTTTAAAAGCAGCAGTGGATATCGTCGGCATCTCTAACTTTGTCACCTTCCTCACCAATACCAAGAGCTATCGTCGCGACCTTCGTCGAGTCGAATATGGTGATGAGCGGGATCCCCAGATGCGCGCTTTCCTGGAAAAAATCAGCCCCAACAACAATGTGGACAAGATCCAGGTGCCAATGTTTGTAGTGCAGGGACAAAATGACCCTCGGGTACCTGTCACCGAGGCTGAGCAAATCGTGGCTGCACTTCGTGAGAATGGCAATCAAGTCTGGTATATGAACGCACTCAATGAAGGGCACGGCTACCGCAAGAAAGAGAACAGTGATGCCTTTACCCAGGTAACAGCTCTCTTCTTTGCCGAACACCTACTGAGTGAAGATCAAAAAAAGCAGCTCAGCTTGAATGAACAATAATTATTTGTTCCCAGAAAAAGAAAACGGCCTTAAGGGCCGTTTTCTTTTTAGAACTTAACTATGTAAGGAGCCCCTGATTAACTAAACAAAAAAGGAAATGTTTCCACAATCGCAATCAAGTTCAGAACAATCGCCAGTATCCAAAGCCAATAGCGGCTCTTATCTCCGAATATCCCAATAACTGCCGAATTCAAAAAACCGGTAACCAATGAGATTTTGGGAGAGATAAATGCAATCAGGCAGATAAAAGCCAACCACTCAAGCGCCACCCAAGTCACCAGCACGCTATTCGTTACAGACAAAGATAGAACTGCGCTCACTGATAAAAGCAGCAGCAATACATCTACAGTCCCAGATTTTGTCATCCCATATCCCAAGAAAGTCTACTTGCGTACTAATTCTGTCATGCAGAATAGTTTCGTGCCCCAAAAATATCTGTGCCGATACGCACAATAGTGGCACCGCAGGCAATAGCAGCCTCCATATCTTTAGACATCCCCATGGATAGAGTATCCAGGGCCTGCTCGGGAAATTCTTCACGAAGACTTTGCAACAGCCCCGCCAACTGGGTGAACGGTTTTTCCTGCTCAAATACATTGTCACGAGCAGCGGGAATCGCCATCAAGCCACGCAGGCACAGCCCTGGCAATATCATCACTTCACGCGCCAGAGCCACCAAATCCTGTGGAGCTATGCCAGACTTGCTCTGCTCGCCATCGATATTCACCTGCAAGCAGATATTGAGTGGTGTCATATTACTGGGGCGCTGTGCCGACAAACGCAGGGCGATTTTTAAGCGATCCACCGTGTGCATCCAATGAAATCGCTCCGCCACAGATCGGCTTTTGTTCGATTGAAGCGGCCCAATAAAATGCCAGTGAATATCCAGGTCGGACAGGACATCCTGTTTTTGCAGGGCTTCCTGTAAATAATTTTCGCCAAAGTGATGCTGGCCAGCAGCAAAAGCAATCCGCAGGTCTTCCGCCGGTCGTGTTTTGGAAACCGCCAACAGGGTAATTTCTGCGGGGTTGCGATCGCAGTTGTTGCAGCATGTCACAATCCGCTCACCTACTGCATTCAGGTTTTCGACGATTGTCTCTTTGCGCATATACTGATGCCCTTACCGATTTGAGCGGCGATTTTACCTGAGCCCAAACAAGAACCATAAGGTAGCAGTATGGATATCACTGAACTCCTCGCCTTTAGCGCCAAGCAAAACGCCTCGGACTTACACCTCTCGGCGGGCCTGCCGCCGATGATCCGTGTCGACGGCGACGTGCGCCGTATCAACCTGCCCTCAATGGAGCACAAGCAGGTACACGGCCTGATCTACGAGATCATGAACGATAAGCAGCGCAAGGATTACGAAGAACTACTGGAAACAGACTTCTCTTTTGAAGTCCCCGGTGTCGCCCGCTTTCGTGTAAATGCCTTTAACCACAACCGGGGTGCCGGTGCCGTATTCCGAACTATTCCCTCCAAAGTTCTCACTATGGAAGACCTGGGAATGGGTCAGGTGTTCAAGCAGATTTCGGATACTCCCCGTGGCTTGGTGCTGGTAACCGGGCCCACGGGTTCCGGTAAGTCCACCACCCTGGCGGCGATGATGGACTACATCAACGACAACAAATACGAGCATATCCTCACCATCGAGGACCCGATCGAATTTGTGCATGAATCCAAAAAGTGCCTGGTGAACCAGCGTGAGGTGCACCGGGATACCCACGGCTTTGCCGAGGCGCTGCGCTCTGCACTGCGTGAAGACCCGGATATCATCCTCGTGGGTGAGATGCGGGACCTGGAGACCATTCGCCTGGCGCTGACTGCGGCAGAGACCGGTCACTTGGTATTCGGCACCCTGCACACCACTTCCGCCGCCAAAACCATTGACCGTGTGGTGGATGTATTCCCGGCGCAGGAGAAAGCCATGGTGCGTTCAATGCTGTCGGAATCCCTACAGGCCGTTATCTCCCAGACGCTGATGAAGAAAAACGGCGGTGGCCGGGTCGCTGCCCACGAAATTATGCGCGGTACCCCAGCCATCCGCAACCTGATCCGCGAAGACAAAATCGCGCAGATGTACTCGGCCATCCAGACCGGAGCCAGCGTCGGCATGCAGACCATGGACCAATGCCTGGAAGACCTGGTGGCACGCCGCATCATCAGCCGCGAAGTGGCTCGCGAAAAAGCCAAGATGCCGGAGAACTTCTAAACGGCCAAAACCCGCCCCCAATCTGGGGAAGAAAAGTCGAGATAAAACGCGGTAATCACCATGGATATTGAAAGACTTCTACAACTGGTTGTAGAGAAGGGCGCTTCGGATTTATTTATCACGGCGGGCGTCCCGCCCTCCATCAAACTGCACGGCCGAGTTGTGCCCTGTAGCAGCACCGCGCTCACGCCAGAGAAAGCGCGCGAGCTGGTGGTGGGAACCATGAACGAGAAACAGCGGCGCGAGTTTGCCGAGCAAAAGGAATTGAACTTCGCGATTGCAGTGCGCAACGTGGGGCGTTTCCGGGTATCGGCCTTCTTCCAGCGCAATCTGGTGGGTATGGTGCTGCGTCGCATCGAAACCAAAATCCCCACTATCGATGGACTCGGACTACCCGACGTACTCAAAGACCTGGCCATGACCAAACGCGGGCTGATTATTTTTGTGGGCGCCACCGGTACCGGTAAGTCCACATCCCTCGCCTCCATGATCGGCCACCGCAATGAGAACACCAAGGGCCATATCATCACCATTGAGGACCCGATCGAATTTATCCACCAGCATCGCGGCTGTATTGTGACCCAGCGCGAAGTGGGCCTGGATACCGAGTCTTTCGATGTAGCCCTGAAAAACACTCTGCGTCAGGCACCAGATGTTATTCTGATCGGTGAGGTGCGCTCCCGCGAAACCATGGACCACGCCATCGCTTTCGCCGAGACCGGCCATTTGTGTCTGTGCACCCTCCACGCCAACAATGCCAACCAGGCCCTCGACCGGATCATTCACTTTTTCCCGGCAGACCGCCACAAACAGTTGTTTATGGACCTGTCCCTCAACCTGAAGGCGATGGTGGCCCAGCAGCTGGTACCGACTCCCGATGGCGATGGCCGCCGTGCCTGCCTTGAGATCATGATCAATACCCCACTGATGTCGGACCTGATCCGCAAGGGCGAAGTGGATAAGATCAAGGAGTTGATGAAGCGCTCTGGTGAGCAGGGAATGCAGACCTTCGACCAGGCACTCTACGAGCTCTACGATGGGGGAGAAATTACCTATGAGGATGCCCTCTCCCACGCCGACTCCGCCAACGATTTGCGCCTGATGATTAAGCTCAAATCCGAATCCGATGCCGAGTACTTAAATAGTGCCGCTGGCGAGTTGAGTCTACAAAATGATTCAGAGTACGGAGACGGTGGTCCTCAGCTCTACTAGCCTCCGATCCAGCCAGATCAAAACCGTTTACAGACATATCAAAGGTCCCCAGCCTGTAAACGATTTTGATCTGGTATAATCCGCTGCGGATATTTCCGCGATGCAAAAGCTGATCCCGCCCAATGCTTGAATGATCTCGCAGGCTCTTTGACTATGCAGCGAGCAAGGGCGCTGTCGATACGCTGACCATCGGGCTCAGCCAGGAGGTTGCCGATGAAGGGATTCGCGTAAATGGTGTAAGGCCCGGATTTATCTATACGGAGATGCACGCTGATGGTGGCGAAGCAGATCGAATTGAGCGAGTAAAGTCTGCGATTCCACTCAAGCGAGGGGGGCGAGCAGAGGAAGTGGCTAAAGCTGTGGCTTGGCTACTCGGTGATGAATCCACCTTTACTACCGGTTCATTTATTGACGTTGCAGGCGGGAAGTAGGACCAAAAAATATGTTAGAAGCACTCTTTTCACTAATTGCAGCAACCGCTCTATTGCTCGGCTCCCCTGGTCCAGCACCACTTGCCCTGGCCGCATCGGGAGCGACATTTGGAGTGAGAAAAAGCGGCGGTTTCCTTATCGGCATCCTGCTTGGCCTGAGTGTCGCCATTGTCGGGGCAACCGCCGGCATCGCCGCACTACTGGCAGCCTGGCCAGAAGCGCGCTTGGCGGTTCAGCTTTGCGGTGCCTTATATATTGGCTATATCGCGATCAAAATTGCCACGGCCCCGGTACTGGAGCAGGGCGAATCGTCGACGGCTCAGCCTCCGTCGCTGCTGGATGGGTTTATTTTTAACTTATTGAATCCCAAGGCCTATGCTGCTTTTCTCGCTATATTCTCCCAATTCTTACTACCGATTGAAGAGAGTGGCCTGAGCTATTTAGCCACAGGCTTGGTCTGTTTACTGGTAGCCGCTGCGGTGGATTTTATCTGGTTGTGCTTAGGAGGAAGCCTGAGGCCGGTTTTTCATAAACCCAGGCAGGCGCGAATAATCAGGGTATGTTTTGCGGTATTAATGGTGGCAGCCGTACTCGCTGTTTTTATCCGCGGAAGCATTTAAGCTCTAACACATCTCTGCGATCAATCCTTTTACCGAAGGCAGCATGCGCCGGCTCACCAGCGGCGCTGCTGTTACGCCATCCAGCTCTACCCGGTAATTTGTACCGTCCCTGCGCAACCCAACAATATATTGCACAGCCACCAATGCGTTGCGGTGAATACGCACGAAACGCTGTCCAAACTCACTCTCAAGCTCTTTTAGAGACTCATCCAGAATGGTCTCTCCAGCGGAGTGATGGGCTACAACATACTTGCTGTCCGCAACCAAACAGCGGATAGAATCTACATCCAGCAACTCCACCCCCAGGCGGCTTATCGCCTTAATACGGCTGCGGCCACTGGGCTCCTCCAGATCCTGCTTGGTTAACAACTGCTGCTGCGGCTTACTCAGACGCTGCGCTTTGGAAACCGCCTCGCGCAGCTGTTCGACATTCACAGGTTTTAATAGATACCCAACCGCTGAGGTGGCAAAAGCGGGTAAAGCAAACTCATCGTGGGCGGTGCAGAAAATTATTGCCGGCGGACACGCGAAGCTGGATAACTGCTGAGCCAATTCCAGGCCGCTACCACCGGGCATTTCAATATCCAGTAGCACAAGGTCCGGGTCGAGTTCGCGGATCTGTGATAGTCCGACGTCAATATCTGCCGCTTCTCCCACAGCAATACAATTATCGATCCTCTCCAACTGCCGGTGCAGACGGGCACGAGCTAAAGGCTCGTCATCAACAATTAGTACGCGCAATTGGGTCACTCCATCACCTCGATAGTCTTCTTGGAATTTGTGGTGGACTCTATTTCCCGCCGGTCCACTTCCCGGGGAGATAAGGGTAGCTGTAGTATGACCCGGTACCGGCCCTCCTCCCGACGGGCGGTAAATTTGAAGCGATCGCCGTAGTATGCAGTGAGACGCTGGCGAATATTCTCTGTCGCCATGCCATTACCAGTCTTAGCAGGAACTGCACTGTCCTGTGGCAATGGGTTTTCAATAACAACTTTGAACATGCCCCCCTCTTGCGAGAGTTGTACACTGATCTCTCCGCCTACCCGCAACTGTGCCACACCGTGCAACACCGCATTCTCCAATAGGGGTTGTAGCAACATACTGGGCAGCTGAACCTTATCCAGGCCCTCGTCTAGCTGCCAACTCTGGCGCAAACGCTCCCCCAGACGCAGGGCTTCAATCTCCAAATAGCGTTTGGCTAGAGTAATCTCCTGCGCTAAAGGCACCAGCTTTGGATCGGCGAGGCTTGCACGAAATAATGCACATAAATCCTCTACCAACCGCTCCGCGCGATCAGGATCAACAGCGATCAAACTAGCCAGGCTGTTCATACTGTTAAAAAGGAAGTGGGGGCGAATCCGCGATTGAAGTGCCTCGATTCGGGCGCCGAGCTCCGCCTGCTGCTGGTTGTAGAGTTGCTGTTGAAGATAGGCGTAGCGCAATACCACCCCCGCACAAATAGCCCCAAGCAGGCAGTCGCCCGCAAACCCCCAGCTATCAAAGCTGGTCTGCAACAACACCGCGCGCAGGGAGCGCTGCACTGCCATCACCAATATGAGCACCGACAGCACTGCAATAAAACTCAAGCCGCCAGCGAGTTTGTGGGGCATTTTCGCCAGGCTCGGCCGAAGCCGGCAAAGTAGCGCGGCCGAGGGCAATATCACCCATTGGATCACCAGAGAGATCAGCCCCAGGCGCTGCCAACTGAATTCCGGTAAACCATCCAGGGCCAGGACCAGCACCAATGCCAGCAATTCCCCCATCAACACCAGTACCGCCAGAGAGGTGACACTGCAGAGGTCTGGCAGAAACGGAAGCTGCCCAGATAGCGCAGAATCCTTATTTCCTGTGCGATATTTTCGAATTTTCTGCGTTATAATGCCCGACGGCCAGGGGAATGACATGCAGTTGTTATTCTTGATTGTCCCAAAGTTCCAAGCGCAAGATATCACCAAGCTCCCCAGCCTTTCATCTCACTGCAGCCAGGAAAACCATGAGTAACGAAAAATCCCCCTCCGAGTCCGCCAACAATCCTGCCGCCAAACTCTGGGGCGGCCGCTTTAGTGAAGCCACCGATGCCTTTGTCGAGCGATTTACCGCCTCGGTGACTTTTGACCAGCGCATGGCCATGGAAGACATCCAGGGATCACTTGCCCACGCGCAGATGTTGTCAGAAGTGGGGGTATTAAGTGCTGATGAATATCACAAGATAGCCGACGGCCTGAAAGGCATCGCCGAAGAGATAAAAGCGGGAGAATTTCCCTGGTCTGTGCAGCTCGAAGATGTCCATATGAATATCGAAGCGCGCCTAACCCAACGCATTGGTGCCACTGGCAAGAAACTGCATACCGGCCGCTCGCGCAACGATCAGGTGGCAACCGACATCCGCCTGTGGCTGCGTGGGCGCATCGATCTGATTGCTGCCGAACTGACCCGCCTGCAAAATGGCTTGGTCGATTTAGCCGAGCGCGAAGCCGATACCATTATGCCCGGCTTTACTCACTTACAGAGCGCGCAACCGGTGACCTTTGGCCACCACTTACTGGCCTGGAATGCCATGCTGAGCCGGGATTTCGAGCGCCTGATGGATTGTCGCAAACGGGTTAACCGTTCACCGTTGGGGGCCGCAGCACTGGCCGGCACTAGCTACCCGATCAATCGCGCACGCACGGCGGAGCTGCTGGGCTTCGATGCCCCCACAGAAAACTCCCTCGACTCAGTCAGCGACCGGGACTTCGCTATCGAGTTCTGTGCTTTCGCTGCGCTGCTGCTCACCCATCTGTCTAGGGCCAGTGAAGAGCTGGTGCTGTGGACCTCCAGCCAGTTCGACTTTATTGACCTGCCCGATCGCTTCTGCACCGGCTCCTCAATTATGCCGCAGAAGAAAAACCCCGATGTTCCGGAGCTGGTGCGCGGAAAAACCGGCCGGGTTAACGGCCACCTGATTGCGCTGCTCACACTGATGAAGAGCCAACCGCTGGCCTACAACAAGGACAACCAGGAAGATAAAGAGCCGCTATTCGATGCCGCCGATACCGCTCTGGATTGCCTGCGCGCGTTTGCCGATATGGCGCCGGCACTGAAGGCAAAAAAAGAAAATATGCTGGAAGCTGCGGCCAAGGGCTTCTCCACCGCGACGGACCTGGCTGATTACCTGGTACGCAAAGGGGTGGCCTTCCGCGATGCTCACGAAATTGTCGGGCAGTCCGTATCCTTTGCTATTGAACAGGATAAAGACTTATCCGAACTCAGCCTGGCCCAACTACAACAGTTCTCAACAGAAATTGGCGAAGATGTATTTGAGGTGCTGACTTTAGAGGGCTCGGTTGCGGCTCGCGATCATATTGGCGGTACCGCACCAAACCAAGTGCGCGCGGCCTGTAAACGCGCACGGAAAGAGATTTCGCAGCGCGCTTAAGTGCTGTTTAAGCGGATAATCCGAGGGAAACCTGTTCGCCTTGCTGCTCGCTCAATACGCGGTCGAGCAAAGTCGGCAGGTCCTCACCGGTCGTGGTGCACTTCCAACCGGGGTTTTCAAAAGAAAGATGGTAGCCACCGGATTTGGCGGCGACCCACAACTCCCGGTTGGCAGACTGGCGCGAGAGAATTACCTGGCTGCCATTGTCTTCCAGGGTCAGGGTCAGCACCGCATCACTGCGTTCGTAGTCGATATCCCAATCGCAGTGATCGAGTGCATCCTCAATACCGATTAGAGTCTGCTCCACAGCCGCATCATATTCCGCTTGGCTCATCTTTGGTTACTTCTGTTACCGTGTAATGTGTTGAATCAGGTGGGCCGCTATACTATCAGGCTTTTGCCGGTTGCCGCTGCGAATCTCCGACTCTCAGGATGTTATCGATGCTCAAAAAACGACTCTCTCTATTAACCATCACCATCGGTGCCACCGCACTGTTACTGGGCTGTGGCCAAAAAGGTCCTCTCTATCTTCCACAGGACCCCGCCATGCCCGCCTCCAATATTCCAGGTGGCCCGCCGGAGACAGTACCCACCAGCGGTGCGGCACAACCCGGCGAGCCCGGCTCCGCAGCAGAGCAAGCGGTGGAAACCGTTGATGAAATTGAATCTGAAGACGGCTATGGGCCCGACTTTGATATCGATGACACCATTGAGACCGGCCCGACTATCGAAGTCGACGACGAATCGGGCACAGCGGATGACTCCAATGTCGAGGAAGATTTAGAAGAGTAAGAACCGGTCATATGAGAGAGTTTAGTTATCGCGACGGTAGCCTGTGGGCTGAGCAGGTTTCACTGGAACAAATAGCTGAGAATTTCGGCACCCCCACTTATGTCTACAGCCGCGCACACTTTGAACGGCAATATCGGGATTACGCCGAGGCCCTCGGCAATCATCCCGGCCTAATCTGCTACGCAGTAAAAGCCAACAGTAACCTGGGCATTCTGTCAGTGCTGGCACAGCTGGGGGCGGGCTTTGATATTGTTTCCGGCGGGGAACTTGAGCGAGTGCTGCTCGCCGGCGGCGACCCATCGCGAATCGTATTTTCCGGAGTGGGTAAAACCTCAGAGGAAATGCGGCGCGCTCTGGAGGTTGGAGTGCACTGCTTCAATATTGAATCAGAAGCGGAAATTGACCGCCTTGAGCGCGTGGCCACAGAGTGTGGCAAGACCGCCCCAATTTCCATCAGGGTCAATCCCGATGTGGATGCCCAAACCCACCCCTATATTTCCACTGGCCTCAAAGAAAATAAATTTGGTATCGCCATAGACAAGGCGATCGAGGTTTATCAGCACGCAGCGGATTCTGAGCATCTGAAAATTACCGGTGTGGATTGCCATATCGGTTCCCAGCTCACCGAAGTCGCCCCCTTCCTAGATGCCCTCGATCGCCTGCTGGTCCTTATCGATCAGCTCGCCGAGCTGGGAATTACCCTGGAACACCTGGATCTGGGCGGAGGCCTCGGAGTGCGCTATCGGGGTGAGGAACCACCCCCTGTCGGGGATTACCTGGCGGAGGTCCACAAGCGTATCGGCGAACGCAATTTATCCCTGATTCTCGAACCCGGCCGCTCCATTGCCGCCAACGGCGGCGCCCTGCTGACCCGGGTCGAATACCTGAAGCGTACCGAAGAGCACAACTTCGCTATCGTCGATGCCGCCATGAATGACAACCTGCGTCCGGCCCTTTACCAGGCATGGCAGGATATTGTGCCAGTGACACCGGACGAGAGTGAAAGTACCCTGTGGGATATTGTTGGTCCGGTATGCGAAACGGGCGACTTCCTGGGTAAAAACCGCTCCCAATCTCTGCGAGAGGGGCAACTGTTAGCCATGTTGTCGACCGGTGCTTACGGTTTCACCATGAGTTCCAATTACAACAGCCGCTGTCGCGCTGCTGAAGTACTTGTGGATGGCGACAAAACTTACCTGGTGCGTGAGCGGGAGACTTTTGCCGACTTGGTTCGCGGTGAGACCACTGTCCCCAAAAAAGCCTGATCAGCTACTTGCATCGCAGTGGGGTCCATTTTTCAGCCCGGGCCCCAAACCGCAGCTAACGCCGCGGAAAATCAGTACGAACAGAGAAATGGAATGCGCGTTAAATTCAGCAAGATGCATGGGCTCGGCAACGATTTCGTGATGCTCGACGGCGTCAGCCAAAAAATTAAACTGACCCCGGAAAAAACTCGTCGCCTGGCAGACCGCTGCCTCGGCGTGGGCTGCGACCAGGTACTGCTGGTGGAGCCGCCCCGCACACCCGAGGCGGATTTTCGCTATCGCATATTTAACGCCGATGGCAGCGAAGTGGAAAATTGCGGCAATGGCGCCCGCTGCTTTGCCCGCTTTGTACGTGAACGCCGCCTTACCGGTAAGAAAAATATCCAAGTAGAAACTGCCGCCGGTTTACTGCACCTTAGAGTGCTGGACGGGGATCAGGTTAGTGTCGATATGGGAGCACCAGTCCTTGAGCCCCAAAAAGTACCTTTTTCCGCCGATCGCCGTGCAGAGTCCTATCCCCTGGAAGTGGACGGGGAGACCTTCACCATTGGTGCTGTATCCATGGGAAACCCCCACGCGGTTCTGCTGGTGGAAGATATCGCTTCCGCACCGGTAGAAAGACTCGGGCCCCTAATTGAACGCCACCCGCGGTTCCCACAAAAGGTCAACGCTGGCTTTCTGCAAGTGGATACACGCACCGAAGCCCGGCTCAGGGTATTTGAGCGCGGCGTTGGCGAAACTCGTGCCTGTGGCACCGGCGCCTGTGCTGCCATGGTATACGCTCGCCTGCGAAACCTGGTGGATGACAAAGTCCAAATTCAGCTCCCCGGCGGCACACTGACAATTCACTGGAGCGGACCCGGCCAGCCAGTTACTATGACCGGGCCCGCAACCACGGTTTTTCACGGGCAGATTATTCTCTAAACAATTGTCCGGGTATTTGGCAGTAAACCCGCCACAAGCGGGTACGGGATAACTCAGAGAGCAGAACGCTTCGCCACATCAGTTGTCCGATGCCCCATCCCCGTGCCAGAAAAAGCAAACACAATGGAACACACAGACGCCAATCAGCCCCCCGAAGAGATTGCCGGCGACACTCACAAGGAAACCCAGCGTGACGATAAACTGCTGGCACGGCAGGTAGCTCGCTACCTGATTCAAAACCCGGAGTTCTTTGAAGAGCGCATGGAACTGCTGGAAACCATCAAGTTGCCGCGGGAAAATGGCAAGACCGTGTCGCTGATGACCCACCAAACGAATTTGCTGCGTGAGCGCAATATCGAAATGCGCCAGCGCCTCGACCAGCTCTTGCACAACGCACGGGACAACGACCAGTTATTCTTCAATAGCCGCCGACTTATCCTGGCACTGCTGGAAGCTGAAAATATCGGTGAAGTCACAGAAGCTCTCTATGCCAGTTTCGCCGCTGACTTCAATGTTGAGTTCACCAGCCTGACTCTGTTCGAGCCACTATCTGTTCCCCGCCAAAGCCTGGGACAAGTTCAGACCAGCACATTTTCCGATGCCGAGACGGCAATTGGCGGAATAATTCGTAACGGCCGCCCCATCTGTGGTGTTTTGCGCCAGCGGGAAAAAGAATTCCTATTTGCGGAAAAAGCGCAATATATCGCTTCAGCTGCCGTAGTTCCTTTGGGCAATCAACTTGGCACCCTAGCGGTAGGCTCTGCTGATCCCCAGTACTACCGGTCTAGCCTGGGTACTTTATTCCTATCCTATATCGGCGAAGTCCTGGAGCGCCTGCTACCGAAACTGCTCAATCGGTAAAAGCTCTGAGAGGGGTTTGGCCAACTGTCACTCCTCCTGCTGGAGGAGCAACAGCGACCAGAGAGATTAGATAGGGCGGCTGCCGTATTTTGGCTGCGGTTTGCGCGGGGGGTCGGCGGTAACTTCTGGATCAACTTCACTAATCGCGCCGCCACCGGCGAGAAACTCCTCTACATCGGAACTTAACTGGCTTCTGGCGCGCTGGCGAGAGGTGATACTGCGTTCTTCTGCAAATTCCTCGGAGTCCTTGCTGCGAGAGTTCTTACCCTGATCTTCATAACCATCTTTCATAGCTAAAACCCTGTAACCTTTACTCCTGTTACAGAGGGAGTACCTCTGTGCCGCCCCTTTCCCGCGGCATCTACAAAACTGACAACCACTTTTCAGTGGCGATCCCCTACCGCGTCAATAGCGGCGATTAATTTATAGGCAGTTCTCCACCCCCGTGCCAGTAACACAAGGAGGAGGCTGTAGAGTTTTTTGTTGGGAAATGAAATGGGAATATTTCAGTTAGTTATGCAGATTTTTGCGCCTGCACCGATAGCAGGTATTTCAAACAAAATAGATAACAAAGATGGGAGGGAAGATAGCGGGACTTATCAGAAGTGCATATAAAGCCCCTTGCGGGGCTTATGATACTCAATCGCTACGTTATGAAAGAGTTATCAAACAGGTTACACAGCTTCGCTACCGGTTTCACCGGTACGGATACGAATGACTTCTTCGAGAGCCGTGATAAAGATTTTGCCGTCACCGATTTTGCCGGTTTGCGCCGCCTTGGTGATTGCCTCAACAGCGGAGTCCACCATCTCATCATCAACAGCAAGTTCCAATTTTACTTTCGGTAGGAAGTCCACCACATATTCGGCGCCACGATAAAGTTCTGTATGGCCCTTTTGACGCCCAAAACCTTTTACCTCGGTGACGGTCATTCCTTGCACGCCCACTTCAGACAGGGCAGTGCGTACATCATCCAATTTGAAGGGCTTTACTACAGCCGTAATCAATTTCATCTTGAGTATTTCCCCTGATTCGTCCTCGTCGAGAGAACCTTACCCAGGCCACTGCCCCGCCTATGGGGCAGCACCGACACTGTTAACTTACTTGTTCATAAATTCCGGGTAAGCTTCCATTCCGCATTCGGTCAAGTCAACACCCTCTTGCTCCTCATCTTCGCTCACACGGATACCAGTGACGAGCTTGAGCAGGTACCACACTGCGAATGAACTGACGAATACCCAGCCGAAGATGGTCAGTGCACCAATCAATTGCCCGCTGAAACTGGAATCATTGTTAGTCACAGGTACCAATAGCAAACCGAGCAAGCCGACAACGCCGTGTACAGAGATAGCGCCCACCGGATCATCAATTTTCAGCTTATCCAGGGTGATGATAGAGAAGACCACCAACACACCGGCGATCATACCGAAGAGGGTTGCCTGCAATGCAGTCGGGGTTGAAGGCTCCGCAGTAATTGCTACCAGACCGGCCAAGGCGCCATTGAGCAACATGGTCAGATCCGCTTTACCGAACAGGATACGGGCGGTGATCAGTGCAGCAATAGCACCACCGGCAGCAGCGGTATTGGTATTCACAAAGACCATGGCGACGGAGTGTGCACTGGCAGCATCGCCCAGCTTCAGTACGGAGCCACCATTGAAGCCAAACCAGCCCATCCACAGGATAAAGGTACCCAGGGTTGCCAACGGCAAGTTAGCACCGGGAATGGCATACACTTGGCCGTTGGGGCCGTATTTGCCTTTGCGCGCGCCCAGTAGCAGAACACCAGCAAGCGCAGCCGCTGCACCCGCCATATGCACGATACCGGAACCGGCAAAATCAGAGAAACCGAGATCGCCCAAGTTATACAGGCCGAAAACCTCTTTACTACCCCAAGTCCAGGCACCTTCCAGTGGATAGATGAAACCGGTCAAAACTACTGCAAAGGCCAGGAAGCTCCACAGCTTCATACGCTCGGCAACCGCACCGGATACAATGGACATAGCGGTAGCTACGAAAACCACCTGGAAGAAAAAGTCTGAAGCTCCGGAATAAACGGAGTCACCCTCAAAACCATTTTCTGCAGAATCGCTGAGTACGCCTTCCAGACTAAACGCCTCAATACCGGACAATGCCCAGCCACCATCGTACATAATGGCGTAGCCAGTCAGCAGATACATAATGCAGGCAATCGCAAACAGGGCCACATTCTTGGTGAGAATTTCCGTGGTGTTTTTGGAGCGCACCAAGCCGGCTTCCAGCATAGAAAAGCCGGCGGCCATCCACATTACCAAGGCGCCGCACATCAGAAAGTAAAAAGTATCAATTGCATACTGCAATTGAAAAATTTGGTTCTCCATATTCCTCTCCGTTCAAATCTGGATATTTATTAAAATTATGTTTTCGGTTTTTAATTAAATTGCTGCATTACCGGTTTCTCCGGTACGTATGCGCACGACCTGCTCAAGCTCTGCGACAAATATTTTTCCGTCACCGATCTTGCCACTCTGCGCGCTGGAACCAATTGCTTCGATAACCGCATCCAGTTGCGAATCTGCCACCGCTATTTGCAGCATGGTTTTCGGAAGAAAATCCACCACATACTCTGCGCCGCGATACAACTCCGTATGCCCTTTTTGGCGACCAAAGCCCTTCACTTCAGTGACCGTTACACCATTAACCCCCGACTCCCGCAGGGCATCTCTCACAGCATCCAGCTTGAAGGGTTTAATGATTGCAGTGATTAATTTCATGGTATTCCCCTAAAGAAAAACGAGCCCTCGCATTAACGAAGGCCCTTTTGTATTACCAGGTATAAGCCGCGCCGGCGAGCAATGTAGGTTCGCACCAGTCGGTCTCGTAGCACTCTTTATCGCTGACATCGGTGCCCACGAAAGAAGCGCTCAGGCTCAAGCCGCCAAATTCTTTACTGAGGGAAACGGAGTAATCGATATAGGAATCAGATCCATCGAGAAAACCTTCTTCTTCAAAAAGGTTTAATCCCAGATGTAGATCGAGAGAAAGATCTGAGGGAAGAGCGAAACTATATTCCGCATAAGGGTAATAAAACTCACCGGTATCCGCCCAATAATCATCGGAATAGGCAAACCCCAACGTTAAGTCTGAAAAACTCAGGCTGCCGTATATTTCCTGATAATCTTCATCTTCACTTCCGCCGTGATAGGCGTAATAAATGTAGCCAACATCAAAGCTAACGCTGTCATTGATATCCGCACTATAACCGCCGTAAAAATCCTGTTCGTAGTCGGTTTGATCAGTCTCGTAATCAAAATCCACTTGGGATGCCCAGGTGCCAATATAAATGCCGTTTCCAAAATCGACATCGACACCACCCTGTAATGCGGGGCCTCCATCAGTCTGGCTAATACCACGGAATCTATAGTCAGAAACTAGACCCACATTGGCACTAATGCTGGGACCGCCCTCGGCAGCCATCGATAAATTTGCAGCGCCCAGTGCGAGAACGGCACCGGTGACGAGAGTGGCAACTTTATACATTTTATTTTCCACTTTGATCCTCCAAGGCTTTTGAAGCTGTTTTTTCGAGTGCTTTTATGGCGCCGCCTGCAATCAGTCCTTCACTGTCGGGTGTGACAGAGGGTCGCTTGCGTCTCGTGAACTGCTACTTTCCCAGACTCCCAATGATCGTTAATGGGACACCTGCACAGATTGTTTGCAGACTTGATGCCAACACTGCAACCGCAAGCAAAATCAATAAGTTAGGAGTAATTGAATTAGTAAAATTCGTACGAATAGAAACTCGGAGGCAAAGTGCTGCACCAACATGGAACTGCCTTTCTTCCTTTGCACTGAAGTGGGGAGGTAAAGATTAAGGTGCGCTCAGAACGGTGCGCTGTTAGGCTGCTTTTTCCAAAAAATGCACTGGGTTACAATCCCGTGCTATTCAAATCCATCTTATTTAGCGAGGAAATGCCCGTGGCAGCAGATAAACTGCAACAGCTGCTGAAAGAGCTACAACAACAGGGCGCCGTGGTGACCAGTGACTTGCGCAGTGCTCTGGAGGTATCACTGGATAAATTGCCATTGGTCTCCCAGCGAGAGTTCGACACTCAGGTGGAGATACTGCGCCGGACCCGGGAAAAGCTGGCACGACTCGAAGATAAGGTCGAAATGCTGGAGCAAGCCCTGGCGCAGAGAGACAGCGCCGCCAAGGACTAAGCCCAGGGAGCCACTTCAAGGATGAAATCGTGAGCCTCTCAGTCACCTACTCCCGAGCTCAGCTCGGGGTCTCTGCACCTCTGGTTACCGTAGAAACCCACCTGGCAAATGGCCTCCCTGCTTTTCATATTGTGGGTTTACCGGAAGCGGCGGTGCGGGAGAGCCGCGATCGTGTCCGCAGCGCCCTAATCAACAGTCATTTCGACTTCCCCCAGCGCCGTATTACCGTGAACCTCGCCCCCGCCGACTTACCCAAGGAAGGTGGCCGCTACGATCTGGCCATCGCCATCGGCATTCTCAGCGCCTCGGGACAGGTTCCCACCGAAACTCTGGAACGTTATGAATTTATTGGCGAGCTAGCGCTCACTGGCGCCTTGCGGGAAGTGAGTGGTAGCTTACCGGCAGCCGTAGCCTGCACCAATGAAGACCGTAAACTCGTTGTGCCTACCGAGAACGGTGCGGAAGCCGCGCTGGCAACCGGCGAAGTCAGCATTGCCAACTCCCTACTGGAAGTTTGCGCCGAACTTCATGGGCGTGAATCTATGCCCAAAGCTGTTGCAGAGCCTATTGCCGAAGAGCGCCTGTGCGCAGACTTAGCCGATGTGCGCGGCCAACTGAAGGCCCGCCGCGCTCTCGAAGTGGCAGCAGCCGGGAGCCACAATCTGCTTTTTTACGGTCCGCCCGGCACCGGCAAAACCATGCTGGCCAGCCGCCTGCCAGGAATATTGCCCCCGCTGACAACTGAAGAGTCACTAGAGGTAGCGAGCGTTTACTCCAGCGCAGGCCTACCTCACCAGAGCCTGCGCCCTTTCAGGGCCCCACACCACAGCGCCTCCCCAACAGCGCTGGTCGGTGGGGGCAGTACTCCACGGCCCGGTGAGATATCCCTCGCGCACCGGGGAGTCCTATTCCTTGATGAGATGCCCGAATTTCCCAGGCACGCCCTGGAGATACTGCGGGAACCCCTGGAGAATGGTGAAGTGCGTATCTCCCGCGCCCGAGCCCAAGTCACCTACCCCGCCCACTTTCAACTGGTCGGGGCTATGAACCCCTGCCCTTGTGGCTATTTAGGCGAGCCCCGCTGTCGCTGTACCCCAGACCAGATAGATCGATACCGCAACAAGCTCTCAGGCCCACTTCTGGATCGTATTGATATGCAGGTAGAGGTAGGTGCGATGAATGCTGTGCAATTACAGGATTCAGCTCCCGGAGAAACTTCCGATACCGTGAGAGAGAGAGTTTGTGCCGCACGTCAGCAACAAATAGAGCGGCAAGGTAAGACAAATAACCTGTTAAAAGGCGCAGAGCTGGAAAAGCACTGTGCCTTGGGGGAAAAGGAAAAGCACCTCTTACGACAGTCGGTGGAAAAACTGGGGCTATCCGCGCGTAGTTACCATCGGGTCCTTAAAGTAGCCCGAACCTTGGCAGACCTATCTAATTTGGAAAGTATCAGTACTGCACAAATTGCTGAGGCACTGGCTTACCGCAATTTGGATAGACGTCAGGCGGTAATTTCTTCAAGTTAGAAACTATTTATTCAATCTTGCCATTAATCAAAACATTATCCTGATTTAGTACAGAAATCATTATTTTATTGACTATTGGAGCAATATGATTATCATGATAACTATATTATTATTGATGAGTAGTAATCATGAATCACAATCTCTTCATTATTGCCAAGATTTCCCCCAAGGCTGAATTCTTCATACAAGCCAAACAGGCCATCCTGTCCATAGTGGCTAATACATTGGAGGAAGAGGGCTGCCTGCAGTTTTCTGTGCACGAGGACGGGGAAAACCTGTTTTTATACGAGGAGTGGCGTAGTCAGGAAGACTTAGACAAGCATTACGCTATGCCCTATATCGCTCCGATATTCGATGCCTATAAAGAGTGGCTAAAAGAGCCTGTGGAGATCAATAAACTGGAGAGGTTAGCTTAATATCCTTATGTTTTTTCTCAAAGAACTTCCCTCACAACAGATGGTTGAGGGATATTCCAAGCGATTTTCTGTAAAAGATCCCGCTGCCGTTCAGGGCGCCCTTACCATGATGCGGGATGCGAGTCTGTTATTGCGGGAGCTGGAGGGGTATTTTTCTGAACACGGAACCTCCCAGCTGCGCTTCCTGGTAATGATCGTTATCGACCGGGAGCCTCAAAGAGACAGTTTGCTGGCTTCAGAAATCGCAGAGCGCATCGATGTTTCTCGCCCGGTAATGACACGAACCCTGAAAAGCATGATGGAAGATGAGCTCATCGTTATGGAAGCAGACTCCAGCGATGGCAGGGCAAAATGTGTAGCACTTACTGAGAATGGAAAACAATTTCTACAGAAAATCTTGCCCGGATATTTTAAGGCAATTTCTAAATTTATGAAGGAATTGAACAAATGAAGAAACCGATACTACATGCTCTGTGCATCTGGGCATTGGTTTACCCTATTGTTACTCTATTACTTCTAGGGATGCAGGCACTGGAATTGCAAATTGCAATTGGTTTAAAAGCGCTAATAATGACCGCTATTCTGGTCCCACTAATGTATTTCTATCTTGTGCCAAAGGTGCATCAATTTTTGGCCCGGCATTAATATGCCGAGCCATGTTTTGTAGCGCAAATATCTAGTCAGCTGGATCTTTCTCAGCTTCCAGCTTTTCACTTAATTTTTCTTCCGCTTTCTCTGCATATTGATGACAGCTTACTGATTTTTTCTGTATAGCTTTGTTTTTAAACTCCCAGCCGCTGGCAGGTGCATGAGGGGTAAGTAGTAAATCACAAGGTAAATCCCGCACACGGGCAAAGCTTGTGCGGAAGTCCTCGACGATATTTGGATAGCGGCGGTTATCAATCAGTTGATAACCGGGCGCTGTAAGGCTATCCACATAAGCTATATCTTTAGTTTTACCATCAACTTTGTCTTCCCAGGTCCAGGCCATACTGCCTGGTGTATGACCTGGGATAAAATGTACGCGTAGACGCAAATCCCCTAGAACCACTTGCTCGCCATCGTGCAGGATACGATCCGCCTTTATTGGCGGATATAAAAGTTCGTCGGCAAAGTGAATATCATTAGCACCACCGCGAGCCATTAACACCGCTGACTCGGCATTGGTTACTACCTGTGCACCAGTTACGCGCTTTAGCTCCGCTAAGGAACCTATGTGGTCTGCATGAGCCTGACTGTGCAAGATTAATTTGAGATCCGAGGGGGCGACTCCCAACCTGCGCATATTCTCCAATAAATGCTCGGCCGTCTGCTCCATGCCACCGTCAATTAGAATCGATCCCTCTTTGCCTTTTAATAACAGTGAGGTAATTCCCTCGGTACCTACTTGCCATGTGTTATCTGCAATCTTTAGAGGCGCTACTGGCTGACGCCAGGATTCTGGTACTTTGTAGGTTTCCAGTTGTGGTAATTCAGCAAAATTTTCCGCTGCCGAAAAACTGGAATAAGCGGCCATTACTATTGCGGCTAATTGGATTCTTATATTCATTGATCAGTCTCAACTTTTACCGGCATCAGGAATACACCCGGGAGCCCCATTTAGTGCAGCTTTGTTAATCCATCCTGCAATTCTTTCAAAAACTTCTCCCCGGTGATTTACACCATCCTTATCCGTCATATAGTGATCGTAACCGGGGTACTCCCAATAAGTCAGCTCACAACGTCCGGCTGATGCGTAGGCATCTCGTGCTGCTCGGCCGGAACTGACCGGGGCAGATTTATCTTCTGTACCCTGGATCAATAATACGGGGGCATGGCTGTTCAATAAATCGTTAACTGGTACCCGATCGACGACATCGGCCCACCAGCGCATAGAATTACCACCCCAGACTTCCGCGCTTTCTGGGTTAGCTCGGGCATAGGCGAGTTTGGCATCTACCTCTTTAGCTACGTGGGGCGGAACCAAACTCTTTAGCACTTGAGCAAAGGACTCCCCCAATCCACTTGAAAAGACCACTGCAGCATCGGGATTTAGCCTCGGCGCCAGTCGTGCAACAAGATCACCCCCCTCGGAACCGCCGAACAAGACCAGCTTGCCATTCCACCAATCAGCCCCGCGCAGTTCGTCGACAATCTGCTCTACATCTACCGCACGCTGCTCAACGGTATGGTTAGCTACATACGCTTTTGAACAATCCTTTAATTGCTCTTCCGGGCTGTCAGAGTGAGTTACACCATATTTTTCTACCAGCAAAACAGCATATCCTGCCGTCATCTCTTTAGCCTGTTGAATAGTAGTATTTTTAACAGCAGGTAGGCAGCCAGATCCCTGGGCTATCAGGAACAAGCCATATTTCCCTTTATTTGATGGTTGCTCTAAAGACCAGTAAAGCGCTGACCCATCTGGGCGTTTACTGACTTTAAGTAGTGGTTCGGCGGACACGCCGATATGCAAAGCCGCTAGCAGAAAACCAGTTGCCGTTATAAAGGCCGATTTAAGAAAACCCATAGCGAGAACTCCCTGCCCTCACCTGAAATTAATGATGGGGCGATATTTGCTTGGTTATTGTTGGTGAGGGGGTGAACCTCATATTCACCCCCCTATCCGACCCCAAGAAAAAGTAATGGTTCCCGAGCTAATTGAAGCTAATCACATCAAGATTTTTTCCAATCATCAGCACTTAAGCGATAAAGGCAGTGCCGCTGCAGATGGCTGTCGCTGGGGACCAGTGGATGTTCAAAGACGAGAGAATCCCGCCGCATACCCAGCCGCTCCATCACCCGCTGGGAACGAAGGTTTTGTAGTGCAGTAAAGGAAACGACTTCGCTGAGATTCAGGGTATTAAAAGCCACATCCAAAGATGCTTGTGCAGCTTCAGTGGCATAGCCTTTTCCCCAGTGGGGGAAGGCCAAGCGCCAGCCAATCTCTACCGCTGGAGTGAAGGGCAAATCTTCGGTCACATTTTTCATACCGACAAATCCGAGAAACTCGTTGGTGTCTCTCAGCTCCAAGGCCCAAAAGCCCCAGCCGTATTTCTCAATATGCGCAATACTGCGATCCACACCGGCATCACTCTGCTGTCGCGTCAGCAATGATGGGAAGAACTCCATCACCCTTGGGTCGGCATTCATTTCGGCGAATACAGGCTTATCGTCCTCTCGCCACTGGCGCAGCTGTAAGCGTTCGGTCGTGGGTTGTATTAATTCGGGCATGAAATATTCGCGCTATTCAATATTTTGTTTCTGCTGAAGATCTACAGACGGTGCGACCATAAAATCGCACTGATCCAGCCATTTTCGCTGCCCTGGATAAGCTGCTTCCTCAAAACCCAATTTCTGGTAGAGAGTCCGTGCCGCTAGATTAGTACGCAAGACAAATAAAGAGCACTCTATTGCATCCAGGGCTCTGGCTCCTGTTTGTGCAAGCTGTACTACTAGCGAACGTCCTAATCCGGCTCCGCGATGATTGGGGGAGACAATTAAGCGACTTAAGTGGCAGCGACCCAGGTGTTGGTAATACTGCCCAAAAGCCAGCACATCGCCGCTACTGTCCTGAAGTGCGTAGCTGGGCAACTCCGGCCAACGACAATCCTCCATGAAGGACTTCCCCTCGAACGGAAACCTGAAATCGGGACCACCCCACTGTTGGCACTGCTCCCTGTCAGGTAGCCAAGACATCAATGTTGGGAATTGCCACTCTTCCATTGGCTTCAGTCTCAAATTCTCCACAGCAATTCTCCTTAAAGTTACTTGCGACTCTTTGCCAGCCATCTATCTAACTGATCGGCAAAAGCTTTGCGGTCCGCCTGGCTAAGGGCCGGTGGTCCGCCGGTATGCACGCCGCTGGAGCGCAGGGTATCCATAAAGTCCCGCATATTCAGACGCGCGCGGATATTGGCCTTGGTATAGCGCTCCCCACGGGGGTTAAGGGCTTCAGCACCCTTGTCGATCACCTCTGCTGCCAGTGGGATATCGCTGGTAATAATCAGGTCCCCCGCCTCGCAGCGCTGCACTATCTCGTTATCCGCCACATCAAAACCGGCTGTCACTTGCACGGAGCGAATATAGCGCGACGGCGGCACCCGCACCGCTTGGTTAGCAACCAGTGTCAGTTCTGTGGCTGTGCGCTCAGCGGCGCGAAACAGGATTTCTTTGATGGCAACCGGGCAGGCGTCGGCATCGACCCAGAGTTTTGTCATGGCTATACAACCTTTTCGAGCGTATCGGGCGGTGCACCCTCATCGCATTTCTTGCAATTGAGCTGGAATCCCAGCATGGACTCGCGCCCTTGTTCAGTGACTACCCAGGGCCGGTTGGTCCAAGGGGGATTGTGGCGTACATGTTGGAAATGGCCACAGGCGAGCTCCGCCACCCAGTGATTCTCTTCATCCAGGTGGTAGCCGGCGATGGGTTGTTGCATGGGGTTACACAAGCAGGGAATAAGGCGCAGTTATAGCCAATCCCAAGGGCAAAGTATACGTGTGGCCGGTGGTTCGCACTGGTACTGGGATGATTCGAGCCAAGACTGCTAGAATCTCCCGCTTTTCCGCGACGCGAAGATGCAGCCCCATCTATGACCCAGCTCAATCCCCGCCAATCCGAAGCCGTGAAGTACGTCGATGGCCCTTGCCTGGTGCTGGCCGGTGCCGGCTCCGGCAAGACCAGCGTAATCACCCGCAAGATCGCCTACCTGATCGAGCAGTGTGGCTACGCCGCGCGCAATATCGCCGCCCTCACTTTCACCAACAAGGCGGCACGGGAGATGAAAGAGCGGGTCAGCAAACTGCTGGCGGGCCCGGATGGCAAGCGCTCCAAGGCGAGTCACGGTCTCACCGTATCCACCTTTCACAACCTTGGGCTGAATATCCTGCGCAAGGAATACCGCGCCGCCGGCTTCAAGCCCGGCTTCTCCATCTTCGATGCGGAAGACGCCCGCGCCCTGATCAAGGAACTGATGCTCAGGGATGGCGACCTGGATACAGACCTGTTGGATCGGGTACAGAACCAGATCTCCAACTGGAAGAACGATATGCTCACCCCGCGCCGTGCCCTGGAGCAGGCACAGAGCCCCGGTGAGCAGGCCATCGCGGTTGCCTACGATCGCTACTGTGAAGCCCTCAAGGCCTACAATGCCGTCGACTTCGACGACCTGATCCTGCTGCCGGTACAGCTGTTCGACAAAGATCCAGAGTTGCTGCAACGCTGGCGCAAGAAGATTCGCTACCTGCTGGTGGACGAATATCAGGACACCAACAACTCCCAGTACCTGCTGGTGAAGCTGCTGGTGGGCGGGCGCGGCGGCCTCACAGTGGTGGGAGACGATGACCAGTCTATCTACGCGTGGCGCGGCGCGCGCCCGGAAAATATGAGTGCGCTGAAGACCGACTTCCCCAATCTGCGTCTGATCAAACTGGAGCAGAACTACCGCTCCACCAGCCGCATCCTCAAAGTGGCCAACCACCTGATCGCCCACAATCCTCACGAATTCGACAAAGCATTATGGTCCGATCGCGGTCTGGGTGAGGAGATCCGCGTGCTCAAAGTGGCCAATGAAAATGAGGAAGCGGAGCGGGTCGCCAACGAGATCTTCCTGCAAAAGAGCCGTCGCGGCTGCAAGTTTATGGATTTTGCCGTGCTCTATCGCGGCAACCACCAGGCGCGCCTCCTTGAGATGAAGCTGCAGGAACATCAGGTTCCCTATCAAATGTCCGGCGGTACTTCCTTCTTCGCCCGCGCTGAAATCAAGGACGTGATGGCCTACTTGCGCCTGCTGGTGAATCCGGACGATGACAACGCATTCCTGCGCATTATCAATACCCCGCGCCGCCAAATAGGCACCAGCAGCCTGGAAGCCCTGGGCAACTACGCCAAGGGCCGCGAGATCTCCATGTTCAAAGCCTGCTCGGAACTGGGCTTTAAGGAGCATATCAACGAGCAGGGCTACGAGCGCCTGAATCGCTTCGCCCTGTGGCTCGAAGGGGTGCAGCGCAACTGTCGCGATACCACCGCCAATGGTGCGCTTCGCGAGATGCTGGAGGATATCGATTACGCCGGCTGGCTCTCGCAAAACGCCAGCAGCGAGAAGGTCGCCGAGAAGCGCATGGAAAATGTGTATTGGCTGTTGGAAAGCCTTAACAAGATTATGGAGGGCACCGACGATGAACTGGAGCAGGATATTCGCCTGGAACAGGCCATCTCCAAATTGATCCTGCGGGACATGCTGGAGCGCCAGGAAGAAGAGGAAGCCACCGACAAGGTCAGCCTCATGACCCTGCACGCCGCCAAGGGCCTGGAATTCCCGCACGTGTTTATGATCGGTATGGAAGAGAACTTACTTCCCCACCGCAACAGTATTGAAGACGACAACATCGAAGAGGAGCGCCGCCTCACCTACGTGGGTATTACCCGCGCCCAGCGCACCCTCACCATGACTTTGGCAGGCAAGCGCAAACAGTTCGGCGAAACCCAGGACACCACACCCAGCCGCTTTATTGACGAATTGCCGGAAGAAGATGTGTTGTTGGAAGGATTTGGTAAAGCGACGCCGGAGCAGAATCAGGCGAAGGGAGAGGAAACTTTGGGGTCTTTGTTGAGTATGTTTGATTAATTTCTTGTTGATTAAATATTTTCAAATATTGCCGTAACTGCAAAAAGCAGATATCCAAAACAAGAGAAGCCGCCTAATTAGCGGCCTTTCTTTTATGCTGTAAACGATTCCTTGGCACACTGTGCCAACCACCGAGACATCGCCTTAAAGTCAATTCTCCCTTCCGCCAAATCAACTATCTTGTCTGTGAGTAAGCTATTGTTTAACTCAACAGTTTCCCCATTCAATTCAAGAAAGTCCAGCATACAAACTGTAGCTGTCCGCTTATTTCCATCTGCGAATACATGCCCTCGAGAAATAGCTTCGGCATAGAATGCTGCAACATCAAAGATGTTAGAGAGGTCATTAGAATAAGCCAGTGTAAAATGCACCCGGTGTAAAGGAGCTTCAATAGACATATTTTCGCGGTTTCCTGGTAAACCGCCGATACTTTCTATGATCGCATCATGTGTTGCCTGAACATCCTTGGCATCAAGATGAACCAATCCATTGGAATCAAACATTAGCGGTCCTTTAGTGCTTCCAGTGTTTTACGATATTTAGAGAGTGTTTTACTAGTCGCTTTCTTAACTTCAGCAGATGTCGCAACCTTAACAACACGCCCTGCAATTACTTTATCCTGCACTTGAACAGATCCAGTCTTGGTTTTCACGGTATATGTCCTAGTCATTTAAAAACCTATAATCAGAAGCCACTGTATAAATCCAATAGTAGCTTCACTGCCAGATACAACTTTATTTATATTTTGCCTCATTAAAAACCGTTTGTACCACGTTGTAAGGAATCAATCTACATAAATAAAAACTATCAAAACCTTGCGATAGATAATATTTACAAAAAAAAGCCCATTAAGCTCTAGAAGCTAATACACGCAAACAAAAAAGGCCGCTCAATGAGCGGCCTTTTTCCAATAGTGAAACAGCTTACTTGCTGTTATCCACCATGTAATTCACAGCAGCTTTGATCTCGTCATCGCTACAATCCATACACAGGCCTTTGGCCGGCATGGCATTGATACCATTGATGGCATTGTTATAGAGAGTATCCATGCCCTTGGCGATACGCGGTGCCCAAGCTGCGGCATCACCGAATTTAGGCGCCCCAGCAACACCCATTGCGTGACAAGTCTGACAGCTTGCGTTGTAGATATCCTGGCCACTGCGAGCTGCACCGCCGCTAGCACCTTCAGGTGCTGCCGCTACTGCCGCCGCACACTCTTCACCTTTCATACAGGTTTCACCTGCCGGAGCAATTCGCTCTGCGATTTCTTCATTAACAGACTGCTGGGCCACTGCTGTAGCCGCACTGACGGCCAACGCCGCCACAATACCCAAAATACGCTTCATCATATTCCCCCAAAAGGACCGAAGTGAGTTGGCCCACAAACGTTCAAAATATCGTCGCAAACTCCTACGCCGCGCATTATAAGCACTGCACCGCCCCCTGCCAAAGACTATATATACCCGCACAATGTCCTTTAACCCACCCCCCGGCTTCTGTATAATCCGCCTCCCATTGGCACAGATAGCCAATTAAACCGCCCGTAGCTCAGCTGGATAGAGCGTCGCCCTCCGGAGGCGAAGGTCAGAGGTTCGAATCCTCTCGGGCGGGCCATATACAAAAAAAGCCCGCTTATGCGGGCTTTTTTTGTATATGGCTAACTCCCAGGGTTTTGTTCGAACTCAGGTTCGACTCGAAGGCAGCAAAGCTGCCGTAGAGCAGCGAGCCCAAAGGGCGAAGCTAATCCTCACGCACACCACCCGCTTATGCGGGCTTTTTTGTATATGGTTAACTCCCAGGGTTTTGTTCGAACTCAGGTTCGACTCGGAGGCAGCAAAGCTGCCGTAGAGCAGCGAGCCCAAAGGGCGAAGCTAATCCTCACGCATACCACCCGCTTATGCGGGCTTTCTTGTATATGGCTCACTCCCAGGCTTCGTTTTCGAACTCAGGTTCGACTCGGAGGCAGCAAAGCTGCCGTAGAGCAGCGAGCCCAAAGGGCGAAGCTCATCCTCCAGCACACTATCCGCCCGCTTTTGCGGGCTTTTTTGTATATGGCTCATTCCCAGCCTTCATTCGAACTCAGGTTCAACTCGGAGGCAGCCTAGCTGCCGCGGAGCAGCGAGCCCAAAGTGCGAAGCTAATCCTCACGCACGCTACGCGCTTATGCGGGCTTCTTTGTATATGGCCAACCCCCAGGCTTCATTCAAACTCAGGTTCGATTCGTACGTATTCGAGCTAAGACAGTACAAGAAGCCAAAATAGCGAAGCATACTTAAGCTCATGGAAGGCAAATAGAAAGCTTAAGTAGAGTAAAACGGAAGTAAATATGAATTATTAATTTGTAATTTTGAATGTACTGAAGAAGATATATAAAAAAAATCAACAGCTAATTCGCATGCAATGTGCAACAGAAAAATTAAAACACTCACTATAGGTCTAGACTAGCCCCATTATTTTTAAGCCAATTTTTTCGTGCTTTATAGTCTGGAATAACTTTATCCACCTCATTCCAAAAACTATCTGAATGATTTTTCACATGAATATGACAAAGTTCATGAACAACTATGTAATCGATTATCTTAAGTGGTGCCATCATACATTTCCAATGAAAAGAGAGAGCATTAGCTTTCGAACAACTAGCCCAGCGGTAGCCTAAATCCTTCACTCTTACTGAAGTTGGACTAACTCCTACTTTTGGAGCAAAAAGTTCCACTCTATCTTGAATTCGCTTCATGCCCTTTACCGTGTAGTACTGCTCGAAGGCTCGCTTGGCAGCTTCTATACCTCCAACATCGATAAGCGTACGATTTAGGCAAAATCTTCCTTCATGCAGCTTAATGTCACAGATTTGATCAGAAACAAGAGAGAGTCGATAAGACCTCCCCAGGTAGAGAAAAGTCTCGCCATTTACCCACTCTCGGACAACAGCTGTAGCATTCAAGTCTCGCCATTCGGCAAGATTGCGGTAGATCCACATTCGTTTGCTTTCGACAACGGCATCGACTTGTTCTTCGCTGAAGTTTTCAGGGGGGCGTACAACAACCGAGCCATTGCGCTCTATAACGATATCTGTGGTTGAGCGATTAGTGCCGGGCATTAATTGATAGTCGATATCTCGTACTCTTCTAGCGTTCATCATGCGTTGCCTCCGCTAGTGCCTTTGATGAGTTCATCATGTCTGTTTTTGGCCAGTTTCATGATTTCAATGGCAACCCGTTCTCTGTTCTTTTTCAGCTCTGCAATACCCGTTAAGGTTAGAGCGGTTTTTACTTTGCTGCGGGTTTGTTTTTGCTTGTCTGCATTATTCCAAAAGTCGATGCTGCCAATACTGTCTTGCAGGGTATCTACAATGGCCTCCATAAGAGCCTTCATTTTTTCTTTAGCATCAGAAGGTACCTTGCCACCTTTAAAGGCTTCATTGGCAATGTGCTCATAGAAGGTAGTAGCCTCTTTGCTCATGCCTTCTTCGCCAGTTTTACGCCCCTCTATCGCTTCGCCTCGTAGTTTTTCAAGCTCTTCGGCCAGCTTCTCCCAGTCATCCTGGTGCCGATCAATTAGGTTTTCGACTTTCTCCGAGAGGCTTTTATAGAAGGCTGGGTCTTCATCATTGTGGACGGTGCAGTGCTTTCTAATAGCATGTTCCATTTCGCTGGCTTTAGCCTCTGCGTTGCCGCCTGCGTGTCTGTTGAGGTTTTCGATAAAATCGTCGGCTAACAGTTCAACCGGAGCAACTTTAGGGTTGATGCCCAGGCTGATTAGGTGCTCATTAATTAAGTCCTTAACCTTCTCTCCCGCATCACCCAGGCTCAGGCTATTGTCTTTATAGCGTTCTTTGGCGACACGGAGAATATAACCGAATCGCTTGGCTGGAATTCGGTAAGGATGAGCCGCTTGATGAGGGAGGATAATGTCCATGCTCATCAGAAACTTTTTCAAATACACGTCAAAGTCAGCGCGAAGCTTTTCATCTTTGAGTAGTTTCACTGCGTCGTGCACGACAGCTGCATCAGCTTCAACATTGGCTAAATTTCCCTGAACGAATTCTTCGACCTGCTCAATGTTGTTTTCAGCGAACAGCTGCAATAGCCGTTGATAGCGCTCTTCCAGTACCGGCATTTCAGAGGTAATGCTTTTCAGGCCTTGGGCTAATTCCTGTTGCTCATCGGCGGCAGCATACAAGGTTAGGGCTTCGGTCAGGTTTTCTGTCAAGCCAATGTAGTCGACAATATAGCCGCGCTTTTTCCCTTTCTTGATGCGGTTGGTACGAGCGATGGCCTGTAGCAGTGTATGCTCTTTGATTTTCTTGTCGATATACATCACTTGCTCAATCGGCGCATCAAAGCCGGTGAGTAACATATCGCAGACGATTAAAAAGGCGATACCGCTGTAGGCCTTGTCAGGATCATCGTAATCAAACGAACGGCAAAAGTTGTCGACTGCATTCCAGGCTTTGGCTTGTTTTCTCGTTTCCGTGATATAGGCTGCTTCATTGGTTCCATCACCGGAAATCACTACAGCGGCTTTTAGAAAACGGATTTTACTGATCAGCTCTTCATTGGGTTCAGGCTCTGCCTTCAGTGCTTCTACTCGACTTTGTAGCTCATCCATAATCGCTTTTTGATAGCGAACGGCGGCTAACTTTGAGTGGCAAACCACTTGGGCCTTAAACCCATTGGGGAATATCTGCTCCAGATAATGATTGACCATATCTTTAGCGATGGCCTTAATGCGCTCCTCGGCTTCAAGAATATCCCCAGTAGCACCATACTTTTTCTTAATGGCTAACAGTTCTTCTTCTGAGCGGTCTTTAAAGAGGTTTTCGAACTCGGTTTCAAAGCCATGCTTATCATTCAGGGCGGAGTCTGCTGTGCGGCCTTCGTAGAGAATTTGCAGGGTAGCCCCGTCATTGACCGCATCCATTAAACGGTAAGTATCAATATACTCACCAAAGCGTTTATGTGTTTTCTTCTCACCATGGCGCTCGGTTATTAATGGTGTACCAGTAAAAGCAATGCGGGCGGCATTTGGGAAGGCTTCAAAAATGTTATCGCCGAGATCAGAGCCTTGAGTACGGTGTGCTTCGTCAATCATTAGCACGATACGTGCAGAATCGTTGACGACTCCAAAGGTTTGACCTGATGGCATTGCCTGATAGGTGCCCAGTGCTTCAGCGACTTTAAGGGGAAGATTTTCTTCCCGTTGCTGAAATTTATGCACCATGACCATATTAATGTCGGAGCTGTCGGTCGCCAGATCGCGGCGCAGCGTCTGAGTGCTTTCAATCGTATTAACTCTGCCACCAATAATCGTCGCCGTCTCGGCAAGCTGATCTTCAAGGTCTACCCGGTCATTGATGAGCAGAATTTTGTAGTCATTGAGATCTTTAGAGCTGCGTAACATGCGTGCCACAAACACCATGGTTAAGCTCTTACCGGAGCCTTGAGTATGCCAAACGACGCCGCTTTTATCGGCGGCTGTTTCGCCATGCCGTAAACGCTCAATGATCTTATTGGCGGCGCGGAATTGCTGGTAACGACAAATGACCTTAATGCGTGGGCCACCGTCAGTATCCATAAACACTGTGGAGCTGCGTAGTATGCTTAATAGATTGGTTTTGTTGAGCATGCCATTAATTAGCTGCTCTTGCTGATTCATTCCTTCGGCAGTGGTGTCGCCATTGGGCCACTGAGTTTTCCAAGGGAAGAAGTGTTCGATGCCTGAGGTAAAGGTGCCGTAATCTGCCTCTAATCCACAGGTGCGAATCAGCATCATGGAGGTATGGAATAGCTTGGGCTCGCCTTCTTTTAAGCCTTGTTGCTGAGTCGCCTTACGCTGATTCACGTAGCGCTGTAATTGCTCAAAGGCTTCCGGCATGGGGTTGGCGCAATTCGGCCCACCTTTTTTACATTCCACTACAATCAAGGGGATGCCGTTAACAAATAACACAATATCCGGAATGATAAATTGCTTTACGCAGCCCGGTGTATCGATACGGAATTGATTGATGGCATGAAAAGTGTTGTTTTCTGGGTTGGCGAAATCAATCAGCTTAACCACCGGGTCTTGTTCGCCGGTCACTTCGTTGACGTCAACCTGTGCCTTGAATAACAGCTTTTGAATAGCTTCATTCGCCTCTAGCAAGGTACGGTTTGGCTGGCGCGTGATCTGATCGTGCAAATCTTGCAGCTGTTTCTTGCTTAGCCATTCATCGCCAGTATTGGTTTTATTAATACTGGATACGGCGGTATTGAAGATCTCGGGCAGAATCCATTGACGAAAGTTTTGACGCAGACTTTTACTTGGATCTTGTGGGATTTCTTGACCTTGGTCGACACAAAGCCACTTCAGCCCTTCAAGCTGTTGTAGAAACGGCTGCTCAACTTCCGTGTATTCAGACATAGGCAGCCTCTGGTTCTTCTATCTTCACAGGTACTATTCCTGTAAGGAGGTCACGCATTAGCCCATGCTTTTCTTTAATTAACTTGTTTAGTTTGGAAGTTTCGCTGTTGATAACATCCTGCGCCTTATTAAGTCTCTCTACAACTAACTTCTGTTCATTCAGATCTGGCATAGGGGCGACAATTTTTTTCATGTTACCTAAATTGATTCTTGGTCGTGTAACACCTTGCTCATATTTTCTGATCTGGATCCTGGATGCTGATGTGTTAAGGAAATACATCATGTAGGGGTTGATCATTTTTTGTTGATTGCAACGCAGTCTAAAGCAGTCAGCTTTGTTTATCGCGGGGGGTAATGATTCTGGGTATAGACAAGCTCTGCCAACTGGGTACCTTTCTTCGCCAAGGCCTGCAATTAAAATATCGCCACTAGAAACCTTGTTTCTTAAAAGAGTATTTGCGTGTTTAAAGGATACAAATGCTTTATCACGATCGTTATATGCTGTAGCCTGAATGTTCTGAAGTCGGACTACTCTCGCTTCCGGGTCATTTATATAATGCTCTGTCTTCAAATTTGAACCGAATGGCCCATCGACTAGAGATTCTTTTAAAGATTCAATAGCTTCATGATTCCATGCTTTCGGAATCCAGCCAATCGGAGTTTCTTGATACAGTTCTGGCGCTTGTTCTCTGGTGGGGCGGAGTTTGCCATCGGCGGTGATGCCACGGGTAAATAGGTCGTGCATTAAGCCCGCTTTGATTTGTTGATACTTTTCAATTAGGGCTTCGGTTTTTTCGATGGTTTGGTCGAGCTTGCCTAGAATTTTCCCTATTCTGCGTTGGGGCAATATGTCAGGTACATTATCTTTTGCCCTAATGAGATCTTTTGTTGATAAGTGTTTTACTGTTGTTGCAGCAGTGAGATCATTGACTTTCTTAATATAGGGCTGAAGCCAATAGTATATAAATTCAAGATCCAATTGATCGCTATCTGTTACATCGATCTTTAGCACTCGCTGATTTAGAAGGGCGTCCTGATTTCGCCATTTGGCAATATTAAAGTCGCCATCCATTCCGATTAGAATATCTCCTTCCTTGATTATATAGGTTGGGAGAAACGGTCCTTGGTAGTAGGTCTCAACCCTTGAATCGACAATATCTCTAATTCTAATTAAAGGAAAACCCTCATCGTCAGAGAAGTTTTTTGATGGAAAAGGAAAGCCTGATAGAAGCTTTAGATAGCCGCCAATATGTTTAGTATTCCAGTTTTCAGCAATACTCATTGGGCTGCCTCTTCATAACCTAGCCCTACCATAAATGCCTGTAATTGTTCTGATGCAGTATCACGTTCAGCTTCAATAGTTTTTGCAGTTACTGCGTATTTACTCCATAGGTTTTCGATAGCTTTAATACAGGCGCGTTGATCTGCCCGCAAGTAAGCTTGATAGATATTCAGTAGCGTTTGTTTTAAGCGCTCAATAATGACGGTACGGGCTTCATCGTTAGTAATCTTCTCGCGGGCACTTTCTACCAATTCATCCCGCTTATTTTCGATGCCTTTAATAGTGGCTTTGAGGGCTTTGACTTCATCCTCCAACACTTTATGGCGTTCTAGGCTTTCGGTAATGGATTGGGCGCGTTCGAGGCTTAGCTTACCTTGGTTTGTTGCTTCGCTGAGTTGCTCCGAGTATTCAGATTGCAAGCCCACTTCAGTTGCTAAATCTAAAATCCTTTGACCATTATCGAACTGTGGGTCTTTCTGCGTAAGGCCTTCACTGCAATAAACGCCTTTCTTGGTGCCCTTGGGTAGTAACTCCGCTACTTTAATTTCGGCGAAAATATTGCCCGCTAGGTCTTTCACGGCTTTTAGCTGTGCTTTCCAATCGGCATTGGCAGCTTTGAGTTCGTCTTTCTTACTTTTGACGTCTTCACCGGGTAATACGCCAGTTTCTTCGGTGTCTTCAAAGTCTTCTCCGCTGGCGGCTGCAAAGAGCGCTTGCAGTTCCGCCAGTCTGGCTTGTGTCCTCTCTAGCTCTTCGAGTACATCAGGGTATTGGCTTAGCAGTATTTCATTATCTGGGATTAGCTCTGGCCCCCAACCGCTGGCGGCTATCGACTTAAAGTCTGCTTTTAGTATGGCGATATAATTGGCAAATGCACCACGCACTTGTGAGGGGGTAAGCAGGTGTTGCCCAGCAAGTTCCTTTTCGATGTTATCGAGCATGGCGCTGCGCATCATATACACATTGCCTGCATTTTCGTGCTGATTCTCAGGGTCTGCCGCAACGGCTTCAACTAAAGGCAAGCTGCCTTGCCACCAGGCTTCCAGCTGTTGCATCAACGCCTGGTGACGGTTCACCACGCCGGGATGATTGGCGACGAACTCCGCAATGGCTCGTTTTTCACTAATGGCTGGCGCGAGGTCTACGTAGATTTCATCCTTTGGAATAAAACAGTCGTCTCGCAGGCCGGGGTAGTTAGACCAAAAGTGCTCTAAGCTATCAACTTCGACCAAAGGCACGCCGCCGTGCAGGTGGGCGCGAACATCGTGGGGTTCAGGTGGTGGGGCGTTATCCACATAGCGGCGGATGTTGCAGTTGTAATCTTCAGCGGCTATTTCTGCCTTAGGTACTTTTCTCGCGTAAGCGGGAATGTCTTCACCAGAGCGGTAGGCATGGATGATTTTATCAATGTCTTCCGGGCGTAGGTGGTTTTGTGCCTTACCTTCTCGGTACTCACGATCGGCATTGATAAACAGTACATGATCACGTTCAGCCGCACCGGCCTTATTCATCACGAGAATACAGGCGGGGATGCCGGTGCCGTAAAATAAGTTGCTGGGTAAGCCGATAATGGCTTCTAAATAGCCGTGCTCGATAAAGTGCTTGCGGGCATCCCGCTCTTCACCACTGCGGAAGAGTACGCCGTGGGGCATAACAGAGGCCAGGCGGCCGTTATGTTTAAGTACCGATAACATGTGTTGCACAAACATCAAATCAGCTTTTTTGCCTTTCTCAGGCATCATCACCGGGAAGCGACCGGGGAATTTCAAGTCCTTCTTGATGTAGTTTTGGCTAAATGGTGGATTGGCCAGTACTCGGTCAAAGCGTTTTAGTTCATTGTCTTCGCCTAAGTGTTGCGGCTCACGAATAGTATCCTGTTGGCGAATATCGGCATGGGAAATGCCATGGAGCAGCATATTCATCTTACATATCGACCAGGTAGTGCCGATTTTTTCCTGGCCATTGAGAGATAGCTCGCTGGCATCTCCACCATTTTCACGTAAGTAGTCACGCATTTGGATTAGCATACCGCCCGAACCCACGGTGGGGTCATAGACGCTCATACCTTCCTCCGGGTCGCAGATTTCGACACAGATGCGCACCACTTCTTCGGGGGTATAGAACTCACCGGCTTTTTTACCGGCAGAGTCGGCAAAGTACTTAATCAGCCATTCGTAGGCCGCGCCCAGTAGGTCGGGGAATTCAAAGTCTTCATCTTTGAGGGGGATCTTTTCAAAGTTCAATACAAAGTCGGCTAGGGTGTCATCGTCTAAGGTGCGCTGACCGATCTTGCGGTTGAAGTTGATGCCTTTGAGTACATCTTGCAGGGCATCGGGGTTGGCATCTTCAATCGCTTCTAAGGCTTTGTTTAATGTGGTGCCGACGTTTTCTTTAACGTGTTTGAGTGCGGGGTGATGGACGGTTTTAGTTTCGCCATCTTCAATAACTTCTTCATCCCAGCCTTGGTTCCAGCGAGCACGTTCGGGTACGAAAAAGTACTTGCCTGAGTAGCGGTCTGAGTCATTCAGCTCAATTTCAATATCTTCCGCATCCATGCCTTCGGCGGCCAGTTCTGCCCGGATTTCTTCCTGACGTTGGTCAAACAGGTCGCTGGCACGTTTGAGAAACAGCATACCGAATATGTATTCTTTATATTCGGTAGCATCCATACTGCCACGCAGATCGTCACAAGCGGTGAGTAGTAGGTTCTCTAATTTGCCCAAGGTTAATTTAAAGCTCACTTATTGTCCTCGTTGATATTCTGCTTTTGTAGTTCGATCCACTTTTCTAGATCTGACTGCTTAAATCTCCAGCTTCCCCCTACCTTGAAGCCTGGGAGTTTTCCCTCCGCTGCAAGCCGGTATGCGGTCTTTTCCGCAAGCTGTAAATATTCTGCGACCTGCTTCAAGGTTAATATTTGATCAATCATGTCAGGTTCCGCCATTATTCTTGTTGAGAGAATAGGGGAAAATTGAGGAAGTGGCTATCCTGGCTGAGTCAGCGCCTTGCAGACCGTACCAAAAGCCAATTAATTGATATTCGATTGGAAAACTGACCTGCAATATTAGTCAGGTCAAGAGGGCTAAGGGAAGGCTGATAACCTAATAGACGTTCCTAGTTTTATAGGCGTGGCAACCATCATTAATTTAACTGATTGCTCCTGATACGAAATACTCTATGACTCTCTTAAGCTCTACTTGCAAGAGCCCCAATCCATAAGCTCATTCTAAGCCATGGCCGAGGAGATGCTGAACGAGCAAAGTGGCCTGATATAAAGCGCTGGGATTTTAGGGCTTCCAAACTAACGGTCGGCAACGGTTAAAAGCAATAAAAAGACTCCCCGTCCAGAAATTTGGTACAGATATCGACTATCTCATAGAGATAATTGGGCTTGATTGGCTAAGTTACTCCCTAAACTCACCCCTCTTAATATTTTACTATTGCTAATAGTCCAGGGAGCGTTTCCGAGAATATAATGCTGTAAAATAATCTAGACACAGGTAATTTGTGTCTACAGGTATACAGAAACTCCCATCAATCCGCAGTTTTGGGCAGGGGCCACTCCCCTACCCCAACGGCACCCTCAAAGGCTCAATCACCACCTGCTCCCCAGCCTCTACACTGCCACTCTCTCGCGCTAAAACGATAAAGCAGTTAGCAGCAGCCAGGCCGGAAAGAATATGGCTCCCCTGGGTACCAACCGGTTCTACTACCAATATCCCGTTTTCATCACTGCGATATACACCCCGCTGGAAATCGGTACGGCCGGGCTTTTTCTTCAGGGGTTTTAACAGTTTTGCCTGCAAGGTCTGCGGGCCAGTCCACTGATCGCCTTTCATCACATTCAAGGCGGGCACGGCCAGTTGGTAGAAAGTTACCAGGGCGGAAACCGGGTTGCCGGGTAGGCCGAAGAAGGGCGTTCCCTGTAGGAAACCAAATGCAAAAGGTTTGCCGGGCTTCATCGCCACTTTCCAGAAGCCGATCTCTCCCAGTTCTTCCAACACTTCACGGGTGTAATCCGCTTCGCCAACGGAGACTCCACCGGAGGTGATAATAGCATCGGCCTCTTCGGAAGCACGCTGCAAGGCATTGGTAATAGCCTGTTTGTTATCGGGCAATATACCCAAATCCAAAATATCCAGGTCCAGCTGGTCCAGGGCTGATAACAGGGCAATGCGATTGCTATCGTAGATATCGCCCTTACCCAGGGCGTCGCCAGGCTGGCGCAATTCATCGCCGGTGGAGAAAAGTGCGATTACCGGTTTGCGCACTACAGTCACTGTGCCCACACCGGCAGCGGCGAGCAGGGCAATATGTGGAACGCTGATGCTCTCTCCGTCCTTGAGCAGGCTAGCTCCTTCAGCCACGTCTTCACCGCAGCGGCGAACATGGTCGCCAGCGCGAACTTCACAATTTATTCGTATCGACTCCCCCTGGGCATCGACATTTTCCTGCATCACTACCGTATCTGCACCGGCCGGTACTGCGGCTCCTGTCATAATGCGCACGCAAGTGCCGGGGTTCACCACACCGTCAAAAGGTGCACCGGCAAAAGATTTGCCGATCAGTTCCAGCGGCAAGCCACTGGCCAGGTCTTCAAAGCGCAGGGCGTAACCGTCCATTGCGGAATTGTCGCAGGGCGGTAGGTTTACTGTGGAGATAACATCCTCAGCCAATACTCGACCGGCGGCTTGTGCCAGGGGCAAAGTCTCAGTGCCACTGATTGGGCTCAGTGCCTCAAGAAGTTTTTCGCGGGCGCTTTCGATGGGCATCAGGCCCGGTTGGCTACAGCAGTCGATAGTGGGCATGGACAATATCTCTTACTTCATTCCTTTGTAGTTGGGAAAAATCAGTGGCTGCGGTTTTGCGATTCCGGTCGCTTTTGATTAACCATCCACACAGCGGCTTCCACCCGGGAGCGCATACCCAACTTTTTCAATAAGTGTTTAACGTGAACCTTTACAGTGGCATCACTGATATCCAATTCACGGGCGATTAACTTGTTACTGAGGCCATCGGCGATCAATTGCAAGATCTGATATTCGCGACTGGTGAGCGTCGACAGGGTATCCGCACCGGAATTGTCCGGCTTACGCAGAGCGGAGGCGAGGATCTCGGTAAGGCGCTGGCTGATAGCGAGCTTGCCGTGTGTGGCCTGGATAACCTGATCGAGAATATCTTCCGGTTCCATATCCTTGAGCAGGTAACCATCGGCACCGGCACGAATACAGGAAACTACGTCCGCGTTGTTATCGGAAACAGTGAGTATCACGATACGTGAGGCTACATCGGCTGCACGCATTGCCCGCAGGGTATCCAGCCCGTCCATACCGCGCATATTCAGGTCCAATAGAATAAGGTCCGGCTCGTGCTGTTTGGCCAGCTCCAGCGCTTCCTCCCCGCTACTGGCCTCGGCTACCAACTCCAAGCTGGGCTCCATAGCAAACAATTGCTTGAGACCTTTACGAAACAGAGGATGGTCATCAACCATCATTACCGTGGCAGAAGAAGTCATGGGGTGTCCTGCTTCATTGCTGTAAGTTGTACTAATTCTGAACAGTGACTTTAACACAGGGCTCAGTGCCTGCGCTTACCCCCAAATGGGTAGCTATTACGCGCGGGGGCAAAGGGGTTACTTACTGTTGGTAATTGAGCAGGGATAAGCCCCGGCCCATAGTGGCCGGACGAATCATTTCGAGGAGGAGTGGCCGCCGTGTCTGACATCTACGAGTGGGCCCCAGAGGACAGCAAGTTCTGGCAGTCCAAGGGCAAAAAAATCGCAAACCGGAATTTGTGGATATCCATTCCCAGTTTGCTGTGCGGCTTCGCCGTGTGGCTCTACTGGGGCATTATTACCGTTCAAATGCTCAACCTTGGCTTCCCCATTGCCAAAGCCGATCTGTTTACCCTGATGGCAATTGCCGGCCTCACCGGTGCTACTCTTCGAATACCCAGTAGTTTCTTTATTCGATTGTTCGGTGGGCGCAACACCATTGTCTTTACCACGGCCCTATTGATGGTCCCTGCCCTGGGCACGGGTATCGCCTTGCAAAATCCTGAGACCCCATTGTGGGTATTCCAGCTGCTGGCTCTGCTGTCAGGTATTGGCGGTGGTAACTTCGCCTCTTCCATGTCCAATATCAGCTTCTTTTTCCCCAAGGAAAAACAAGGGTTGGCGCTTGGCCTGAATGCGGGCTTGGGTAACTTCGGTGTTACCACCATGCAGATCCTGGTACCGCTGTTTATGACCTTCGGTGCCTTCGGCGCTGCCGGCGGCGACCCCATGACCCTGGTGAGCAGCTCTGGCTCCCTGATTGGCAAAGTACCAGCCGGTTCTGAAGCGTGGATTCAAAATGCCGGTTTTGTATGGCTGCTGTTCCTGATTCCACTGGCCTTTGTAGGTTGGTTCGGTATGAACAACCTGCGCACCGACGAAGTCACCCCGGATGTGGGCAGCTCTATCGGCGCGATGTTGAAGATGACCATGATGTTGGGAATCGGCCTCTTCACCGCAATCACAGGTCTGTGGCTGTTGCTTCCCGAAGCGGCTAACGGTTCAGGCTGGGGTGTGCCCAAGGAAATCGTTCTGGTACTGGTAATCGCCGCTACCGTGTTCGGCTTGAAGCTGCTGCCCGGTGAGATTAAAACCAGCTTGCAGCGTCAGTACCGTATCTTCAACAACAAGCACACCTGGGTGATGAGTGTCATTTACACCATGACCTTCGGCAGCTTTATCGGTTTCGCAGCGGCCTTCCCCCTGGCTATCAAGGTGATCTTCGGATACAGCCACGTGATGGTGGACGGGGTTATGACTCACGATACCATCAACAACAATGGCCCCAGCGCCCTGATGTACGCCTGGATGGGTCCGTTTATCGGCGCCCTGATTCGCCCGGTAGGTGGTTGGATCTCCGACCGCATCGGCGGAGCCCTGGTTACCCAAATCTGTGCTGCAATCATGGTGGGTAGTGCCCTGGGTGTGGCTTACTACATGAAGGCCGCCTACGGCTCAGCCACTCCGGAAGAGTTCTTCCTGCCCTTCTTCCTGCTGTTCCTGGTGCTGTTCGCCGCTACCGGTATCGGCAATGGCTCTACCTTCCGCACCATCGCCATGGTGTTCCCGAAAGAGCAGGCAGGCCCGGTATTGGGATGGACTTCAGCAGTTGCCGCCTACGGTGCCTTCTATATTCCCAAGGTCTTCGGCGAGCAGATCAAAGCCACCACCCCGGAATACGCTCTGGCAGGCATTGCTATCTTCTACGCGGTTTGCCTGGTGGTTAACTACTGGTTCTACCTGCGCAAGAACGGCGAATTCTACAATCCATAATTTGGTCTCACGGGCGGGAAACCGCAGTTGCGGGGAGGTTTAACCTCCCCTTTTTTATTTCACCTGAACCAATATCGGCGTTATATCCGAACCTTCAAGCAGGCTGGAAATCAGCTGTCTATCGGTGTCCCTGCGATAGTAGATCGTCACTTCATCCAAGTCTTCAACGGTTGGCATCGTCGGGCATAGATGCCTGGCAATAGCTATACACATCTGCTCATAAAAATCTAAATCGTGCAGCTTATCCAAATAGATATGGCACCCTGCGATATCCTCAGCACTAATCGTATAGTTGTAACCTATGGGCGGCTGAAAATAGTAGGCCTGCACAGTAATAGACCCATCTGCATTTTCAGTGACTTCGTATTGGACAGGTCTGCCGCAGATACTCTGTTGGTACCCAACAAGATCCTCCGCAACTGAGGCAAGACTGTCATCCGTCTCAATGGTGCTCTCAATTTCACTGTAGGCTTGATGGATAGCTTCAAAGCAGCTCAAGCAAGACTTAACACCCGCTTCTTGCAGCTCTGGCAGCAGTTCTGTCGCCATATCTTCAAGTAATTGCACCAGCTTTTCTGCCGAGATAGCGTCACGAAAATAGTAAGAGCCTTCTCTCTCAAGCGCCGACTGGAAGATTTTTAGCTTGCGCTCCGGGCAATAGAAATCGAGGTGGTAGAGAGGCTGTTCTGGATCGGAAGTGTGGTTATTCAGCTCTACCTTGCCCAAATACGGGATAAAGAAGGTAAAAGACCAGTACTCCGGGCAGTGAATAAATCGCCGGCAGTGCTCTTCGATATAACCGGGCAAATATTGAAGGTCAAAGAAATTGGCCAGATGGTAGTTACCACCCTGGTATTCCGCTATGGAGTCATAGTTATAAAACGGGTGCTCGCCGTGGAAATCTATCTTAACTCTCTGCCCACTGGCTGCACGGCAAGCCAGATGAAAGTACAAGGAATCGTCTTTGTAAGTAGAGCGGATAACGATAGCGTCGCCCTTTCGGCGAAGCTGATAACGGAAAGCATCGATCCGGTAGGGCTCACAATCCTCAAGTAGCTCGGCAATTTCCAGCTCACCCGATTCCAGGCGGTTTACTCGATAGTTGTGCCCGCCTTCTTCTATGCAGCGAGTAAGTACTGGGTGTAGATCCTCAATGGTCACAGCTTTCGCTACAGGTAAGCCCTCGACCTGTGCTTTTTCCCGGTAAAACTTATCGCCCTCGTTAAAGAGGGAAATTCCCAACACAACGCCCATAGGAGCACCACTAAGTTAGCTGATGTTCAAACTTAGCAAAAAAATTGCTGGGGTTTTAGGGATCGAAGCAATGCACTTTCAGAAATTGCCCTGGAACTACCTACAAACCGGCAAGACTACCGGCCTTAAACTGGGCAAAGTAGGTAGTGCCTTCACGCAGTTCTAGGCGCTCGCAGGAGAGACGGGAAATATCTGCGTAGAACACCTGATCAGCAGCGGCTAACTGTAAACGAATGCGGCCGTCGGTAAGGTTCTGCTTAGCAACTAAAGTTACCGGCAGGCAATTGAGGATACTGGACAAGCCCGGCTTCTCTACACTGAGGCTAATATCTCCAGCTTCCAGCAGAAAAGCTGCGGTATCGCCTTTGCGATAATGGCCTGCCACCCTATCTGCAAAGATAGAAATCCCCCCCAAATCCAAAGTCAGCAGACCATCGTTTAGGGATTCCACTCGCGCTTCAATCCGGCTGCGACAGCTATCCCCTACGCCGTGGCTATCCAGGCGCTGGGCAACTTCAGGTAAGGGAAGTGGCGCGGACAAATTGGTAGAACCCATCCACAAACAGCGCTGGGCTAGCAGCTGGATTTCATCAAAGTCGTGACTGGTCCAGATTACCAGCGCCGGATATCGGGCCCAGAAATCCCGCAGGGTCGGCAATAGGCGCCGAAGTACCTGGGCGCGGTCAACCGCTGAAAGCGGCTCATCAAATAATTGCAGCGGCGCGTTGTTATAAAGCTGTCGTAATACAGCCACTCGCTGGGCTTCTCCACCAGACAATAGCTCCACCGGCTGATGGAGTAGCGGTTCAATACCAAAAGCCTTTAACAGCCGATCACACTCCTCCATAGGCAGTGGCCTGCGGCTGTAACGGCGGGCCAGTGCCAGGTTATCTGCCACTGACTGGCCGGCAAACAAGCGGCTGTCCTGAAAGCCCAAAGAAAGCGTTCTTTTGTGGGTAGCCAGGGCGCGGCGTCCGCGCTGCCAAACCGTATTGGCAAAAGTGATATTGCCACGGCAATGGCGCTGGCCAGCCAAAGCAGCCAGTAATGTGCTCTTGCCGCTGCCGGAGGGGCCGGTAAGGCCAAAAACTCCAGAGGCAGGTAGCTCTAATTGCCAGGGAGTCGCAGCGTTAAGCGGAGTCACCAGCCCTGTAACACTCAATCCGGTGGAATCAGAAGTGGTAGACGCAGTACCGAAAAGGGGTAAGGTGATTTCCATTAGCCCAGCACCCCCATTACCGGTTTAACGCGCTCGCTATTTGATCCACGCGGGGCCAAACTATGTCCCAGCCAACGGGCAGCGAGTAGCAGTACCGTAGTAATTCCCATCAACATCAAAGCCAGCCGGTGCGCGGCACCGTATTCCATCGCCTCCACATGTTGATAAAGAGCGATAGAAACCACCTGGGTCTCACCGGGAATAGCGCCACCAATCATCAGCACTACCCCGAACTCACCCAGGGTATGGGCAAAAGTTAAAGCGCAGGCACTCACAATAGCGGTGCGACTCGCCGGCAAAAGAACTTTTAACAATGCCGCCCAGGGCGGTATACCCAGTGCTGCGGCAGCCTGGGTCAAACGCTGACCATTGGCATTAAACGCGGCCAACAGAGGTTGCACCATAAACGGCAGGGAATAAATTACTGACGCAAATACCAGGCCGGTAAAGGAAAACACCAAAGGGCCATCAAAAAGTTGTGACAGCCACTGCCCGGGCGCATAGTTGGGGGAAAATAAAAGCAGTAAATAAAAGCCCAACACCGTGGGTGGCAGTACCAGCGGCAGGGTAATTAATACCTCGATACCGTGGCGCCAGCGGCTCTGCCATTGGCTCAATTTCCAGGCCAGGGGCACGCCGATAATAAACAGGAGTAAGGTGGTTAAGCCGGCCAATTTTAAAGTTAACCACAGGGCCTGCCAGTCGGCAGCGGCGATATTCATAAGCCACTCCCTCCATCTCTACTTCGATCTTGAGTCGGCAAAATACCGTAACCCAAGTGCTGTAGTTGCGCCTGCACTTCCCCTGAACGCAAATAGTTAGCGAGGGATTGTGCCTCTTTAGGTCGGCGACTCTGGGTGGGAATCAGCAGCTGCTGTTCAATGGGTTTGTACAAATGCTGCGGCAGCAACCAGTAGTTATCGCGGCTAGCTGCTTGCATCTGGCTGGCGGCGACAAAGCCCAGCTGCGCATTGCCGGAATCCAGCATTAAATAGGCTTGGCCTGCATTGTGGGCCCGGGCCAATTGAGTTTGTTTTTTCTTCCACAAACCCAGGCTTTGCAGCGCTTGCCGTGCGGCACTGCCGAACGGCGCTACTTTCGGATCGGCTAATACAATTTTATCGGGCCAGGTTTGCAGTAACTGCTCGATATTCGATTCCGATTTTGGGTGCCAGAGGGCCAGTAAACCCAGGGCGTAAGTCTGGCGACTGCTACCCAGTGCCCCACCCTGCTTTTCCAACAGTTCGGGGCGCTCGCGATCCGCAGACAGGAATAAATCGAAGGGCGCGCGGTGCGCTATTTGTTGGTAAAGCACCCCGGAGCTGCCACTGCTGATTTGCACCACACAAGCATGGCGACGCTCAAATTCTGGCAGTACCTCTTCCAGTGCCGGGCGGAAGCTGGCCGCTACCGCCACCCGCAAGGTGCAGTTATCCGCGTTAACCGGCTGCGCGATGGCCACCAGTAAAGCGGATAGCAGCAGGCTCAGCCGGCGGACCACTTTTCCATCTCCGCAGCATCACTGGCCCGGGCTTCGACCCAACGCTCTGAAGGCTTACCGGATTTATCCGCAACCGCTTCGCGCTTCCAGAAAGGCGCCTCAGTTTTGAGGCGATCCATGATGTATTGGCAGGCGGCAAAGGCGGCCTGACGGTGGGGGCTGGTGACGCCGACAAAAACAATCTCATCGTTGATCTGCATGGGGCCAACACGGTGGACGATAGTCACACGCCCCAGGGACCAGCGATCGCGGGCATCATTGATAATCCGTTGCAGGCTTTTTTCGGTCATGCCCGGATAGTGCTCCAGGGCCAGGCCGCAGACATCACTACCGGCATTGAAGTCCCGCACCGAACCCACAAACAGCGCGCAGGCACCATCACCACTGTTGCCTTGCAGCGCAGTATATTCAGCCGCTACGTCGAGGGGCGTTTCACAGACTTCAATACGATCAACGGCTTTCATATTGGCACCACTAACCGCCGGTAACCGGCGGGAAAAATGCAACTTCATCCCCAGCCTTCACCTGGGCTCCGGTTTCTGCCAGCTCCTGGTTCAGGGCCATACGGACATCGTCTCTTTGCAGATGTGAGCTCCAATCCGGGTGCTGTTCACATAGGGTATTGCGCAACTCGCTGAGACTGCCGGAAAAGTCCTCCAGGGTAGTCTCGCCCATGCCCAATTGCTGGCGCAGACGCGCGAAAAACAGAACCTTTACCATCGCTTTACACCTCTGAAATTTTTACGCCTTGTCCGCAGCATCGCCGCGCCAGTGGCCGCGCTTACCGCCGGTTTTTTGCAGCAGGCGGGTCGGGCCGATTTCCATCGCCGGGTCCACGGCTTTACACATATCGTAAATAGTCAGAGCCGCTACCGAAGCTGCGGTTAACGCTTCCATCTCTACTCCGGTGCGCCCGGCCAAGCGGCAGAAAGCAGTGATATGCACATTATGCTTTTCCGGCTGTAATTCGAAATCCACCGCTACTTTGGTCAATGCCAGTGGATGGCACAGGGGAATTAAATCCGATGTTTTCTTGGCGGCCTGGATGCCGGCGATACGAGCTACAGAGAGCACGTCGCCTTTTTTGTGCGCCCCTTGGCTCAGCAGTGCAAAAGCCTCTGCACTCATACAGATGCTGCTCTCGGCCAGGGCACTGCGGTCAGTGATGTCCTTCTCGGTAACATCCACCATGCTGGCTTCGCCGCGCTGGTTTAAATGGGTTAATTGGCTCACAAATTACCCCCGGCTCTCACAGGGCGCGCTGGCAAAGCGCACATGGGGGATAAAGTTACAGGGCTTGTGGCGGGCATCCAGCTGCTCCAGCAATATGCCTTCCCAAGCAGTGCGACATGCTCCGGTGGAACCGGGCATACAACATATCAGTGTGCGATTAGCCAGGCCGGCGAGCGCGCGGGACTGCACGGTGGAGCTGCCGATATCCCCCAGGGAAATATGGCGGAACAGCTCGCCAAAGCCGTCGACGGTTTTATCGAACAACGGGCTCAGGGCCTCCGGCGTGGAGTCGCGATCGGTAAAACCAGTACCGCCGGTCACCAATACCACCTGCACTTTCGGATCGGCAATCCAGGCGGAGACCACCGCGCGCATCTGGTAAACATCGTCCGGGGTAATGCGCTTATCTGCGAGCTGATGGCCGGCAGTTTTGAGGGCTTCCACCAGATACTGGCCAGAGGTATCAGTCTGCTCGTTGCGGGTATCGGATACGGTAAGTACCGCGATATTGAGCGGTACAAATTCTTTGCTTGCGTGTGCGGACATAATCAGTGGTCTCTCAAAAAACTGTTTTCTGGAGTTTTATCCGGCGTACTCAAGCCGAGATAATCTGCCGGCGTATTGATATTGCGATGCCAATCGCCAGCACTTTTTATGGGTATGGATTTGGCCCCCAGGTGACGCAGCAGCGCGCCGACAGAATTGCGCGCACTGCCTTCGACGGCACGGCGCAAATAATCCAGGCAGTCGCCATTTAAAGGCAGCCACAGGGGAAAAAAGAAGTTTTTAAAATAACAGGGCCGGCCACTTGCCTGCCCCTCCGCCAATAACTCTGCGAGGTGCTCCCGCCCGAGCAGGGGCATATCTACCGGGATCACCAGGGCTGCATCGGCACCGGTTGCCAGGGCTACCGAATAAAGGCCGCCCAGTGGACCCCGCTCTGGCACCAGGTCTTCAATCGCTCCGGGGCGGGCGCCGCTGGTGACGACTTTTTCCAGCGGAAGCTCACTCAGCAATGCCTCAGCATGCTGCAAGAAATTGCCCTGCTGGGGGTGGGCCAGCAGGGCCTTGTCTCGGCCCATCCGACTGGAGCGGCCGCCGGCCAGCACCACGCCGATTGTCGATTTACTAACAATAGCCCTGGCCATAACCCTAGCCCCCCAGCATCGCCAGGTTGCGGGTGGCGCCGGTAAAACCTTCGTGCAGCTGGTGGCCTGCGGTCTTATCCACAATCAACTCGCGGATATGAGCTGCCAGCGCCTCGCTATCGCCATCGGCGATGATTTCGCGCATATCAAAGCCCTGGTCGGCGAACAGGCACAGGTGCAACTTGCCCTGGGCCGATACCCGCAGGCGATTGCAGCTTGCACAGAAGTCTTTGCCGTAAGGGGTAATCAGGCCGATACGACCGGCGTAATCCGGGTGGAAATACTCCCGCGCCGGACCAGCATCGCGGGTGCGGATAACCTGCTCCCAGCCTTCCCGCAGCAGCAGGGTTTCTATATCGCCACCGGAGACATGGTTGCTGGCGAAGAACTCGCGGTTATCGCCGGTGCGCATCAATTCAATAAAACGCAGGGTCACCGGAGTCTCGCGAACCCAGGCGAGGAAGTTATCCAGCTCGGCCAGGTTGTACTGACGCATCAGCACTGCATTGACCTTGGTATCGATACCCAAGGCCAGGGCGCGATCCAGGCCTGCTAAGGCTTTATCCAGGCGATTGTGGCCGGTGATATGGTGGAATTGAGCCGGGTCGAGGCTGTCGATACTGACATTCACCTGATCCAAGCCCGCACGGTGCCAGTCGTCAATCTGACTGGGCAGGCGGTAACCGTTGGTGGTGATGGCTAAGCGCCGAATCTTATCGCTAGCGCGCACAGCTTCGAGCAGCGGCACCAGGTCTTTGCGCAGGGAGGGCTCTCCGCCAGTAAGGCGTACCTTTTCCGTACCCAGTGAAGCGAAAGCGCGCACCAATGTGCCCACCTCAGCGACTGAGAGAGGGTTTTCCCCTTCCAGGGAACGCCCGCAACCGATGCCCTCAGGCAGGCAATAGTTGCAGCGGTAGTTGCAGATGTCCGTCACGGACAGGCGCAGGTAGTAAAACCTACGGCCAAAATTGTCTTGTAACATTAAACGCCTTTCCAATGTCGGGAGGCCGCGCAGTTTCCCGCTAGACCCTGGTGGCCGGTACGGCCACGGTCCCGGCACCTTGCAACGTCAATAAAAAACGGCGCTGTTTAGGTAGCGGGACTCGGTGTTTAAACTGATGTCAGTGTATCAAGCTGGTTAATTTATGCTTGGGGCAAAGGTGGTACTCCCTTGGCGCTCGAATTGATGTCCCTCTAGGGACATCAAAATGTGGAGCTTCAGTCGATTATAATTTATAGATCAGAAAATCAGGTTCAAGGTGCGGGGAAAACCCCGGCCGAAGCCGGGGGCCTCGCTAAGGAGTTCTTTCAACCGCTTAGAAATTAGCGGTTACCATGATCCAAAGCTTGTCGGTGTCAGTGCTGTACTCATCAGCACGATAAGTTGCGTACTTAACGAGTGCAGAAATGTCGTCGGTAATTTTGTGCCCGTAGCTCAGGTTCCATTCGTCACCATAACTAACGGAGCCCTCGGCCGCTTCAAAATTGTGATAGGTCAAACCCAGCTTGCCGCCGGCCACTTTCATGGAACCGCCAACATACAGATCTTCGACACCATCAGCAGGGGTTCCCAGGAATTTATCAGTGAAGCCCTGGAATTTATGCAAGGTTGCCAGCGGGGTTTTAAAACCAACGTCATTGTCGGAACCCAAAACTTCATAACCGAGTTTTGCCGCAACTGGACCCAAATCAGCGCCAAGCTCTGCCAGGTAATAATTGGCACTATAGTCATACTGGTTGTCACCAATATCTGACTGGTGCGCATAACTCAGGTTGGCTTTTACCGGACCAAATTTACCTTTGTAATCTACCCCATAAGTGCGGCTGGCATTATCGGTGAGATCTTCCAGGTCCAGATTGTAAACAAAAGCGCTGATTTTATGGTTTTCAGCTACTGGATAAATTGCGTGTAGCAGTTGGATATCGCCGCCCATATCGGAACCAGCACTGTCTTCACCGAAAATACGGTTAACGTTGTAGACGTAGCTATAATCCAACTGGAAGCTATCAGCACTGCCGTACTGATAACGAACACCATCGTAGGTCTGCTCGTTTTGTCTCCAGCCAACACCGCCGACAAATCGCTGCCCGTCCAGGTTAATGCGCTGGCGACCGGCGGTAATTATGGAATTTCCACCACTGTAGCGAATATAGGCCTGGTTAATTTCAGTTCCTTCCGGATCAGCCACTACCGGGTATTCGCCTTCACCATTAACGGTGGAGTTGTAGCTGTCATTGCCAACTGCCGTAACATCATCCATTTCCAGGAAACTGGTAAAGCCACGGTAGCTGCCACTGCGCCAGTTGAGGCGGGTTCTTAAAGTGGATGCAACTGCTTCATCATCAATACCATCCTGATCAACAGCCTCTACGCGGTAACGCAGATTCAATCCGACTTCACCGGATTTCAACGCATCCACCAGAGTGGCATTTTCACTTTCCTGCGCAGCGGCCTGCAATGCGACAGTGCTGCATGCCCCCAACAGTAAGGCACCGAGAATTTTTGGGAATTTGGAAACGGTCATGACGCTTTTCCTTTGCAACAACGGAGTGAACAGTGACAAATTACAATTTTTCAGACTCGACTGAAACCATAGATTTTTTCCTGCTTAATTAATCTTTACTCCCTAGCCTTTACTCAGGCGTAATCCCTTATTGGTAGTGGGCACTACCTATCCGGCAAAGCCTCGGTCTCGCTGGTTTCCTCAAGCAGGAAATTATTTTGCTGTGCGTACTGTAAACGTTGCATATAATTTTCTCTTTGAATCGCCAAATACATAACCAACATACAAATAGCGAGCACACCGTAGAGCAGCATAAAGGCCGCACTGTGGATACCTACTAAGTCCTGAGCGATACCAAAAAGAACAGGCAGGGTAAAACCACCGAGGGCACCAATAGTGGCTACGGTACCGCCAACACTCCCCATATGCGCGGGGAAATTATCGTGCAGCGCTTTGTAAACAGACGCGCGGCCAAATCCCTGGGCGATACCGATAACCAGTAGCAGTAAAGTGAACAGCTCAATACCCACTTCAATATTTAAATGCACATCCCGTTCCACCCCGTGAATTGTCATGCTGGTGGGCGGGTAACTGAGGAAGAAAAGACAGACCAGGCAGGTCCAGAAAACACTCCAATTGACGGTGCGCGCACCGTAGCGATCGGCAAACCAACCCCCTAAAGCGCGCAGTGAACTGGAAAGGGCCACAAACAGCAGGGTGAGTGCCATTGCTACTGGTGTGCTGACTTGGTACACCGACAGATAGTAATTCGGCAACCATAATAAAAGCGCGAGAAAACTGCCAAAAACAAAGTAATAGTAGAGCCCATAACGCCAAACCCGGATTTGCGTTAACGGCTTTAAATGACTGCGCAGATCCGGTTTTCCCCGGCTGCGCATATAGCGGGTTTCCTCTGGTGCAAAAAATTCGAATAAAACCATCATCAGGATAATCCCGGCTCCATAAGCCGGCCCTATCCACTCGCGCCCAAACCAATTTTGAATGGCTGGAGCCAATGCCAGGGTAATTGCAGCTCCGGCATTTCCTGCACCAAAAATGCCCATCGCAGTACCCTGCCGCCCTCTTTCGAACCACGGGCTGATATAGCGAATCCCCAAAACAAAAGACACCCCGGAAATACCCAACCACAGCCCCGCCAGCAAATGGGCCCCGTAGCTATCGATAAAGGGCAACAAAAATAGCACCGGCAGCAACAGCAGCATCTGCAATAAAATCAGCTTTTTCGCAGAAAAATATTCCACCAGTAATCCCACCGGAAAACGCAACAGCGCCCCGCTCAAAATCGGCGCAGCCAGTAGAACCCCGTATTCAGTTGCAGACAGATCCAACTGCCCACGAATCTCTACCCCCAATACCGCGTAGAGCGTCCAAACAGAAAAGTTAGCGGCGAACATGGCCGAGGCAAATATCAGCGCGCGCCCGGCGAGTTGCTGTGTATATTGCACGGCAGGCATCTCCAAAATATTGGCTGTCGAAAATTAATTACCACCCCGGTTATGCACCGCATTGAGCCCCCGCCCTAGAAAAGTGATCACAGAAATACAGCTGGGGCGATAAATCTACAGAGGCAAGCTATTGGCAAGATGCACAAAAAATCGGCTAGCGACAATTACTCCCAAAAACCCTTTTTAATCATTATCAATTTCCGCCAACTACCCCCACAGGGGTAGAAACGCACTAAAAACCGCCCCTACCCACTCCGAGCTACTAACCCCAAGGGGTTACTCCCTTCCATATACAAATCGATTTCCCTTCCACTTACCCCTTTTGCGCACTTTCCCTCTGGCGCTGCTCAAATACTATCGGTCATGACCCTATCCACCTCTAAAAATTTCTGAGAAGCCGGAGAAAATAGTCATGAGTCAATCCAGCGGCCTCAATTTATTTAATTGGGGCGATCCCAAAATAAAGACGCTGCACGTTACTTGGTTTGCGTTTTTCCTGACTTTCGTGGTGTGGTTCTCCCACGCTCCGCTGATGGTCTTTATCAAGGAAGCGTTCGACCTCACCAGCCAGCAAGTAAAAGCCCTGTTAATCCTCAATGTGGCACTCACCATCCCCGCCCGTATCATTATCGGTATGCTGGTGGATAAATTGGGGCCGCGCCTGGTGTACAGCGGGCTGCTGATGACCTCATCTTTAATCTGTTTGGGCTTCGCCACCGCAGACAGTTATGAATCCCTGGCCCTGTTCCGCTTCCTGCTGGGATTTGTGGGTGCCGGCTTTGTAATTGGTATCCGCATGGTGGGTGAATGGTTCCCGGCCAAACAAGTCGGCTTGGCAGAAGGTGTTTACGGCGGCTGGGGGAACTTTGGTTCTGCTGCCGGTGCCATGACCCTGCCCACCATCGCCCTGCTGTTCGGCGGTGAAGACGGCTGGCGCTATGCCCTGGGCCTCACCGGCATCATCGCCGGCCTCTACGGCATCATCTACTACCGCGTTGCCCGCAACACTCCGAAAGGTTCCACTTACTTCAAACCGAAAAAGAGCGGCGGCCTGGAAGTGACCAGCAAGCGGGATTTCTACTTCTACCTGCTGATGAATGTGCCCATGTACCTGGCACTCGCAGCGCTGGCTTACAAACTGTCTCCCAGTGGCGTAGCCCTGCTGAGCCAAAATGCCACCTACGTGATGTGGGGACTGCTGGTAGCACTGTTTGCCTTCCAGACCCGCATGATCTGGAATGTAAACAAAGACCACCTGCGCGAAGGTGTGCCCGAGCTGGAGAAATACAATTTCAAGCAGGTAGCCATCCTCGACCTGGCCTACTTCGTCACCTTCGGCTCAGAGCTGGCCGTGGTTTCTATGCTGCCCCTGTTCTTCCTGGAAACCTTTGAAGGATTGAGCCCGGTGAAGGCCGGCCTGCTCGCCTCTGGCTTCGCCTTTATGAACCTGGTGGCTCGCCCAACCGGTGGATACTTCTCTGACAAACTGGGGCGCCGCCGCAGCCTGATGTTCCTGATCGGCGGCCTGGCAGTGGGTTACTTTGTACTGAGCCAGATCAACGGCGGCTGGTGGATTCCCGCTGCGGTAGTTGCCACCATGTGCTGCTCTTTCTTCGTGCAGGCCGGTGAGGGTGCCGTATTCGCCGTCGTACCCCTGGTGAAGCGTCGCATGACCGGGCAGATCGCCGGTATGGCCGGAGCCTACGGCAACGTGGGTGCGGTTACTTTCCTTACCGCCCTGTCCTACGTCAGCTACAGCCAGTTCTTCCTGATTATCTGCGGCGCAGCAGCGGTGATCTTCTTCGCCTGCCTGTTCCTGGAAGAGCCCAAAGGCAATATCGCCGAAGTGCTACCGGATGGCACGGTGCAGCTGATCAGCGTGGAGTGATCGGAAAGCTATTATCCAGCAACAAACGCAAAGGAGGGCCAATGGCCCTTCTTTGTTTTTCGCCGTTGGTCTGAGGGGACGAAAAGAGATAGGAGAAAGCTGTGAGCGAAACCAATTCCGGGGTGCAAACAGAAACCGAGGCAAACCCCGAAGCCCAGACACCGCGATTGAGCCACGGCCTCTGCACTAGTGCCGGCATCAAACCGCAGAACGAAGACGCGGCAATCTATCACTGGCCAGCCAGCCCGCACTTACAGGAATACCTGGGTGCAGTAGCCGCGCTGGCAGATGGTGTCAGCTCCGCCGAAGCTGGTGCCCAAGCCAGCCACACCGCCACCGAGCAGTTTGTGCGGGACTATTACAAGGTGCCGGATACCTGGTCTGTCGCCCACGCCGGACAGAAAATCCTCGCCTCCATTAACAGCAAGCTATACCGCAAGAGCCATGACTTTCCCCAACAGGAAAAGGGCTTCCTCTGCACCTTCTCTGCCCTGATTTTTAAATCCCGCACTGCCCACTATTTCCATATTGGCGACAGCCGTATCTATCACCTGCGCGGTGACAACCTTAAATGCCTCACCCGAGACCACAACATCACCCTGGCCCACCGCCAGCAGATGCTATCCCGCGCGCTGGGAATGGATACCGGCCTGCAAGTGGATTACGGCCAGCTCAGCCTGGCTAAGGACGATGTACTGCTGATTACCAGCGACGGCGTGCACGACTTTATCAAACAGGATCTGCTACGCGAGCTGCTGGCAGATACCCAAATAAGCGAACAGGAAACAGCGGAAACCCTGGTGCGCCTCGCCGAGGAAAACGGCAGTGACGATAACCTCTCCGCATTAGTGGTAAAGGTAAAAGCATTGCCACAAACCACCCTGGACGACTACAGCCGCCAGCTTACCCGCCTACCCTTCCCTCCGGAGTTGGAACCGGGCATGGTATTGGATGGTTACCAGGTGGAACGGGAGCTGTTCTCCTCCCAGCGCAGCCAGCTGTACTTGGTGCGCGACAGTGCCACCGGGGAAATCCTGGTAATGAAAACCCCCTCGGTAAATTACGAGGACGATATCCACTATATCGACCGTTTTATTCAGGAGGAGTGGATAGGCCTGCGTATTCGCAGCCCCCAGGTAGTGCGCCTACACCGGCAGACCCGGCCGCGCACCGCGCTCTATTACCTGATGGAGTATGTGCAGGGCAGCACCCTGGAGCAGTGGATCACCAACAACCGCTTTCCCAAACCGGCGGAGGCGTTTCGTATCCTTAAGGAAATTGCCACCGGGCTACAGGCCTTCCACGATCAGGAAACCATTCACCAGGATTTACGCCCGGCCAATATCATGATTGACGGCGACGGGCGGGTAAAAATTATCGACTTCGGTTCAGTGTATGTAGCCGGCAGTGCCGAGATTTTCCGCCCCCTGGAACACCCGGAAGCGCTAGGCACCGCCAGCTATTCCGACCCCCATTATATCCTTGGGCACAACAGCGGTATTCGCGGCGATATCTACGCCCTCGCCACCATTGCCTATGAGATGTTTACCGGAGAACTGCCCTACGGCGAGGAGATCGAAAACAGCCGCTCCCACGCCGACTTCGAACGCCTGCGCTACCGCACAGCCAGCCAGTTTAATCCGGTAGTCCCCATCTGGTTCGACCGCGCCCTGGAACGCGGATGCAGTATCGACCTGGAACAGCGCTACTCCACGCTAACAGAGTTTATGCGCGATCTCGCCAACCCAAACCCCGATTACCTAAGGGAAGATCCTACCGAGAAAGGGGATGCGTCTTTGTTTTGGAAGATTCTTTGTGGGATTTGGGTGGCTACTTTGTTGGCGGTGGCGGCGTTGTTTTCGTCTAGTGGTTGAGGCAAGTCTAACGGTACGATAGTACACGTTCAAAAATGAAATGACTCAGGATACCCAAAAAGCGTACTACAGCTGGAGGCAATTTTAGGTTGATATCATCTATCATGTTTTAGTTTGTAATCTCTGCAGACCGCAAAGAATTTGATAAGCTTTTATATCGTGCATGCTAAGGATCAAATGTAACCTCCCATATCTATTGCAACAGATTAAATTCTTCATTTATTCTTAATATCTCAAATCATTAACCAAGATAATTAAACTAAGATTTATTCCATCTGACCTATATACACTAGAGTATTTTTTCACCAATACTGATTTATGTTTTTCTATTCAGCATGCCTTATCATTCTTTGGACATATCCAAAAAAGATATAATGCAGTATATTTTTCCAAATACGCTGTTACGAATCTGAGCCAGAATCTTTAACCTAGGAAGTAATTAAAATGAATTTAGGAATTGTAGTTGGTGTTAGTGACTATATGAATGCATCCAAACTACCAGGATGTGAAGCAGACGCCAGAGCAGTAAAAAAATTATGCGGCCTGACAAACAAATGCAATGATATTTTGTACATTACAGAAAACACAGAAAGCCAAAACGTTAAATCAAAAATCGCTGCATTTATAAAAAAGTATGAAGATGAAGAAGTTGAGGAAGTAATATTCTATTTTAGCGGTCACGGATTATTTACAGATAATGAATTCTTTTATGTGTTAACGGATTATTCAGAAAATAGAATTAGACAAACATCATTAGAAAATAGTGAACTTGACAATCTTTTAAGGAGCCTGAATGCAGAAGTCACCGTAAAAATTGTTGATGCGTGCCAATCCGGAACAAGGTATGTCAAAGATCCTGATGTTTTCAGAAAATATCTTCAAGATTCAGAAAGCGGCTTTAAAAAGTGTTATTTTTTCTACTCATCTCAGAATAATCAGTATTCATATCAAACCTCCGAGATAAGTGATTTCACTCACAGCTTTTTAAATGCATTTATTGATCGTCCAGAGCAAGAGGTTAGATACAAAGATGTTATGGACTCATTAGCGGATGAATTTTCAGGAAACAATAAACAAACACCCTTTTTTGTAATGCAAGGTAATTACACTGAAATTTTTAGCTATATTAGCCAAGAGGTTGCCAATGAACTCATTAAAACAACTAAAATCAATAATTACTCTGAAGATATAAAAGATACACAAAAAACGTTGGTGCAACTAGTTGAGGAAGAAGCTAATCTTTATTGCGAGAAAGATGAAGCAATTTCTTGCGTAGAAAAAATAGAGAAGGTTGTACAAAGTTATAGCTTTAATACTGATATAGACGATCTATTTGAAATAATTATATCTAAAGAAGTTGATGCCCAATTCCCTGTACCAACTGAACATATTGGAAAATCGCTAGAAAACAACACTATTGATTATATGGCTAAGATCAATAAAGAAAGCCGAGTTCGTAAAGTTCCTAAAACCGGAAGACTTGCAGGCCTAATAGCTGCAGGTGCACTTTTAAATTCACAAGAGGTACCTATGGAAGATGAATACTATCAAGTAGCTATTGGAGCCGAGTCTACCGTAGAGCTACCGTTTAAATTTTTAACGGTTAGATTTAAAGCAAAGTACCCTAATGTGAATGATACAGGCTGTATTATTTCCCCTTTCGTATCACAAACAAAGATTAATTTATTTTCAGCTTTCTATACATATAGAAATCGCGAGTGGGATGTAAAAACAATAAACCAAAAATCAGTAAAATGGATTGATTTTGAAGAATTCATTAAGAAGCCTGAAGAGTTGAAAGATAGCATTGAAGTATTACTTGAGGAATTTTCTTCTTTTTCAATTAGACCAATAAAAAAATCATTTAATCTATTAGAAGTTGCACAGGAAGATGAGTAATAGCAAAAGTGGAGAACCTGAGAATTATTTTCACATTGATTCCTACCCGCATAGCACGATCAAATACCAAATGAATTTTAGATTATGAATGACGAAATAAAAAAAATAATTACTGACATTATAGACAGTAAAACAGCTAGCAAAATTTATGATGATGGACTAAAAAATTCAGTATCTGAAACAGGAAATGTCTTAAATGATACTATTAAAACATTGAGATTGTTTTCTGCGCCGTTACAACTAGCAGCAGCTTATCAAGACAGGCTATCTGTATGGATTGATCGAACCATTAGAAAGGTACCGGAGGAAAATAGAATACAAGCAGCACCAGGCATAGCTGGACCAATATTTGATGAGCTTAGATATTTAGAAGATGGAAACATAATATCAGAAATGTATCTAAGCCTATTAGCAAAAGCTATTGATAAAGAAAATATTAATTTAGCTCACCCTGCATTCGTGAAAATAATTGGCCATCTTTCTCCAGATGAAGCCCTGATTCTTCACCATCTGAGGAAGAAACCGTATGAAGAGCACTACCATTCTGTTTATGACAGAGAAAGTAACAGGTTTCATGGCAAAGAAATTATCTATCAAGAATTTCCTACTGATGAGCTAATTTATCCAAGCAATTTTTATGTTTACACATCTCATCTTATGTCATTAGATTTGGTTAAATTTCCAGTTTATAAACAGGAACCGACATTTGAGGATACGGAGCAAAAGCTTCAAAATGGTGAAACTGGCTATGCTTACCTTCACCTAACGGATTTTGGGCACATGTTTGTTCATGCCTGTGAACATTCAGTAAATTCTGGATGAACTCTATATTATAAGGTGCCCCAGCGCAGCTCTGATGCTTTACCTAGCCAGCAAATTGCAAATCATCACACTTTTTATATAAAAAGACTTTAATTATGATTAAGATAGATAAAGACTTAGTTGATCCAGTTGTTGAACCTAGTTCTGAAAAAGCACATCGGATTACCAGAGCAGCCGTCTCTGGAATACCGGTTCTTGGAGGCGCTATGGTAGAAGCTTTCAATGCGCTTATAGAACCACCAATGGCACGTCGAAGAAGCATATGGATGGCTCAGGTCACGGAAGCTATTAACGACCTTTACGAGAAGGGAATTATTACAGAAGAAAACCTTCAAACAAATGAACAATTCTTTACTACTTTAGTACAAGCAAGCAATGCAGCTATGAGAAATCACCAAGAGGAAAAGATAAGTGCTTATAGAAATATAGTACTTAACTCAGCTTTGCCTGGAGCGCCAAGTGATACTCTGCAGCAGCTATTTCTTAATCTTATAGATTCTTGCACTTTATTGCATATCGTACTACTTAAGCTATTTCAAGGGCCACAGGAGTGGGCTGCGGCCAATAGCCATCAATTTCCTAATTGGACTATGGGGAGCATTTCACATGTAATTGAGAATGCTTATCCTCAGCTAAAAAATCAGAAAGCCATATATGAACTTGTTTGGAGTGAGCTTTATCGTAGTGGATTATTTAATACAGAGGGCTTAAACACTACTATGAGCGAAAATGATATGTTTGGAAAACGTACTACAGCGTTAGGCGATCAGTTTATAAGTTTTATCTCAAGTCCAAATCTTTGATATCATACTTAGTAACAAGTAAAGACACCGGAAGTAAAAACCGGTGCTTCACTGCGGTTTTGTCGTAGATGCTTTAAGCCTTCTATATCTGCAATCAATTTTTCAATAATTTCGACCTCCCAAAACTCGTTCCTTTTGCAAACGTATAAATATTTCTTCACGGTGAACAGGTAAAGATTTGGGAGCACGTATTCCTATCTTCACCTGATTGCCCTTAACTTCCAATACAGTGATTGAAACATTGGTTCCAATCCTTAAGTTTTCACCAGTCCGGCGCTTTAAGATCAACATATTTATTTCCTACTGATAGTCAAACCATGGGTAAACCTTCTCTGGTAGAAGGCTGAGAAAGTAACGTTGTGAGGAAATACGGGGTGGTGCGCGGGAACGGTAGGCATAGAAGAAGAAAAGGCAGGCACAACGCCTCTGGAGCTTTGGGAGTCGCTCCAAGCCGCTGAATGTACTCCACTTTATTGAAGACGAGCGGGTTTCTAGCGTATGATCCATATAGCCACTTTGATAGTGATGTTATCAATTTGGTTAGCTGGCCCCTGGTGTTGCTGCACCTTGGGTCAGCGCCTTTTACTTACTGTTACGTCACGCTACCGTTCTCCTGTGAGAAGATGGTTCTTTAGAAAACTCTTAGATGTCTTGATTCTCTCGAATCCCTTTGGTCCTTGGTCATCGGCCTACAAAAGGCCACCCTATTCCGGCCAAAATACCAATAAATATCAATCGATTTTACGCAGCTTTGACACTAAAACAAACTGAATAAAATCCAATAAGATCATTTTTGTGCCTATATTTTTAATGGCGATGCCCGTTCTATTAAGTGCTTCAGGCCTGAATATCCAGTACGTAAGTCCCTTTCTACTCATAAGTAGTTTTTCCAACCCGGACGATCCTATCGATAGATAGTTTTTTTCTGGATAGATAATTTTCCGATTTTTGGAATTAGTGGACCAAATGATATGATGCGATTTCTTTTGAGCATTCTGATTTACCTTCGGTAGGGTGTAAAAGTGTATAAGTACTTCGGGTTATTAGCGTTAATATTTGTATCTGCCTGCGCTACAAATATACCGGTAGAAAAGTTAAGTGGTTTAGTAGCAAGAACACACCTTGATCATGAATACTGGAGCGTCTCACTGCCAGGCAAGTGGAGCTATGAGGATAGTGAGGGTATGATCATCGCCACATCTCCAGAAGGTCAATATGCGCTCTATATCACGGTTTATACCGCCTCAGAATCTGCATCCAGCATAGCCTGGGGCAACGAGGAGATTAAGCATCTTAAGTCTGGAAAATATTCAAGGCCGGGGTATCTTTTTGACTTTCAAAAAGAGCAGAGTTATGAAAAAAACGGCAATGCTTATTACGAGCTTGATGGTATAGACCTAAAGAATGAAATGAGGCTATATAGCAAAGGAGTACATCTGGGCAGTAAATTCTACACGGTATCATTTCATGATTACTATTATACCGACTCACTAGAATCAAACAGTATATTGGAATTGATTCTGAACTTGTTTGAGACAAAAGAAGATGAAATTAAGTGGGAAGGTATAGAAAGCCTAGTCCAAGACAGTACAGCAAGTATAAGTTTTCAGCACAGCAACATTAACTGGCCTCAAATTTCCACCTGGTTGAAAGTAACTTTTGATGATCCCGACCAAAATGGGTTTTATGGCCAAATAAACGAGCTATGGATTAACTGTGAAAAAGATACTGGAACGGTAGTTACTACACGCTACTACGATAATCCAGTGTTTGGCATAAGCGACTGGAAAAAGTTAAGGCACCCCAACAGACCTGTTCAGCCTGAATTAGTATACGAAATATGCAATTCATACAAAAAGGTTTAAACCAAACGCATACAAGACTTATAAATGGGGCGCTTCACTACCCAATCTCCCTTTCTGTAACAAGCTTCAACTGAATTGGTTGTAGGGTAAGCATGATCCTCTCGAATCGACCATAGAAGTAATTAAATGAAGAAAATCATCCCGATATCTGAACAGCAAGCAAAAGCAAGGTTAGCAGAACTTCAGGAAGCAAAGATATCTCATGCCTGGATAGGGCATGGAAGTGCGATCTTTTTAGAATTGGGAGAGCTCACACCACCGAAACGAGGGAATAACCCTTCCGGTGAACAAACAATAATGATCGAATGGTCATGGAGACTAGAAGACAAGCAATCAATAGTACTGGGGAGTTGGAGTGATCAGACTGAAATTAACCAGCTTCCAGCATTATTAGTCGGGAGAAAGATAGAAACGATTAAACTCTTTGGCCGAATACCCGAGTTAGAAATATCCTTGAGCAAAGACCTTTGGTTACTGACATTTATGACAGATAAGAAGTATCCTGAGTGGTCAATTAGGTTTATAAATGGGCAATGGCTGGATTATGATAATGGTTCGTTTAACATTGAAATCACAAAAACTTAATAAAAGTATGAAGCCAAATTTTAGCTCCAAAAACTAGTATTTACTAACACTTATTTAGCACTCTTCTATTCTAATAGAAACACCTTCAGGATAAAGCGTTAATTATAAGACTTCCCAAATTTAGGAGACTCCCTGTAACCAAAGATATTGTGGGGCTTCTTATTAGCCCCACTAGGTTATATTGCTATAAAAGAGCAACGTCGTTTTAACCCAAGTTAGAATGCTGCTACGAGATTCTCCGAGAAGTTCAACCCTTTCAGCTCAGCCTCTTCTACAAGAGACTTGAAGCGGTCTCCACAATAGAGATTCGCACAGCGGTCAAATCGAGTCTTGAAAATTAAATTTGAAGCAACATCTTCATCGGTGAAGCCGATGTTTTTAATTCCCATCCAAAGATCATCTTGAATATCAGCCTCACTTACGGACTTGTCAGCGGAAACCGCATTCAAGCAGTTAAAGATTACATAGGGCTCACCATCCAGGGTAATAGGCAGGAACTCCCCGTACGGCGCAAGCTCTTTAGAAAGCACCGAGTGGGCTTTGGATGAGAGCACCAAGTGTGCTCCATTCCAAGTAGTGATATCAGGTTTAACGCTCTGATCTAAACCTTCTACCTGGATAAAAGCCCCTCCATGATCCTCCCAAATATCCTTGATAGACTTATTGTCCCAAGGATAATTCTTAAAGGCTTTCATACCGCCCATTCGTTTACCCACGGTGAACATTAGCTTCTTGAGGTCAATACTGAGATTCAAAAAGTCTTCGTGGTTAAAACTGATCCTATAAGTCATTGCCCATTCCAATTCTTATCAGAAGGCGCTGTCACCTTCTCCGGTTGAGTACCACTCTTCAGGTGTGTACGAATAATGGTCAACTTAGCGCGTATTTCAGATTCACTATTAAGGTTATTGATTTGGCCGTAAACCCAACGTTCATAATTGTGCGTGTGGATCTTACTATGAGGAGTTGCTTTAGGCATTGCCCAATGACCGTTCTGCTCGCTTGAGCGCGGCATCCACACACCGTTATCAGGATCATTTATCCTAACATCGTGCATGAAAAGTGTCAGTCGGACATCGGCGGTAGCAGGTAGCTTGCCTTTCCCTTCAACAATATGGTGAGCTGTGTACTCTTTACTAGGCTTGGCCCTACCAACTAGACGTAGGTTTGTTTCAAGAACTTCAGTAGGGTGGTGCCTCTCCTGCTCATAGGCTTCTATACGCTCTTCATCGTCCTCTATACCCCGAAACTCATCTCGGTACTGCTGAAGCTGGCTCTGAACCGAAACCATTGACATGATGGTTCGGCGTTCATGCTTTAATTGTTCCATTTCCACCTTGAGACCTGCCAAGCGCTCCTTCCGCTGCTCTTCGGTTTCACCCGCCACTTTCAGCTTACGATAGTGATAGTTCTTACAACGATTCTCATATTGTTGAATGCAAAGGTCTAGTGGGGAGAGCTCCCAAACATGGGGAGTCACACGTCTACCGTGGTCGTATTCCATCAGTCTTCTCGGTAAGGTGGTTTTAACTATGGCTAAATTGTCGATGGACACGACAAGTGAGTCCAGGGACTTAATAGCTTAGTAAGCTCGATATGAGACCCAATTATCAAAAATATCATTATTAGAATAATGTGAAACTAGAAGTATCAGATATGTATAGAATTCGGTGAAAAAATCAGGCTGATTCTTGCACGCTTGTACCGCATAGATAATACACTTTCAAAATGGAGTCATTAGTTATGAGTTATTTAGTTGATAGTGACTTTGAAAAGTATTATTCACTTGCGCTAGATGTCTCAGATCTTGCAGAGAAAATGCCATCCTATAGTCAGCGATTTCGTGCAAAACCGAGGCTAGATAAATGGATAGCTCCCAAAGCGCACTTCTACGCTAGTGATAATTACACAGGTAAAGAAGAATCTATACCAGACATTACTACATGGGCTTTAGGAAATATAGTTCTAAGCCCTAGAGCATTTTCAGCCCTAAAAGATATTCTAAATTCATCTGGTGAGTTCTTACCACTTCTAATTGGTGATGAAACATATTACATGTTTAATACACTATATGTGATTTCAGAGGAGTATGTTGACTCAACTAATACTATTGAAGTGGTGAACTCAGGAGTTCACATGGGGCAAGATTCTGTTAAGTTCATTGACTCAGAATTAGAGGGGCAATGTATATTTAAATCTTATACAAATAAACTGACTTTTAGTTTTGTAACTGAAGAATTTAAAACTGCATATGAGGCGAACTCTTTTACAGGTTTGAAATTTCAAGAAGTAAGTTAGCACACAGATTTGAGAACAATTTAGTACACTCATAGATTGTTCGATTATACAAATATCTTCCAAGTATGGAAACATTACTGGATAACCATATACCAGTAAATGCTTAGCTACATGAATACCTCTTATATTTGGTACAAATTATCTAGTATGACAATCAATATCGCACTATTCAGGCAGCTTTTAAACTCTTGATATTTGCCAGTAAGTGATATGATATGCTTAGTTTGAATACTCTGTGAACTTCAAATGGAAAAGCGCAAGAAATTACTTTGGTTCAGCCTTCTTACTGTCTCTCTAATTGGAATCGGATTCCTACTTGGCATGTTTGGCAGTGCTCTAAAGCCTCCAGCAAATGCTGGTGAACTATCCCCTAGTATAGATATAGCTAACCTGGAGCCGGGTGAAATACTTACTCGGGATGTAAATTATGAGGCGGGAGGGAAGTGGGGCTTTAGATACATAATTTATAAAAACTATGAGTCCGAAATCACAGTTTTTGGCGTTCCCCTCAGAGAAGGCATGGTAAATATGCCAGATATAAAGTGGTGGAGGTGGGGCACAGAATGTAGGAATTTTGGGCCGACCATGAAAAATGGTAAGGTAGTCCCACAAAGCCAGTTCAAATGTCATGATCACGAATTAAATACGTGGTTCGCCAAAGAAAATGTCTGGGATCTTGATGGAAATAACCTCGGCAAATATACAGAAGAAATGGAAAGAGTAAAATTTTCAATAAAAGGTTTTGACCTTATACTACATATGTATTATTAGAAAATAAATCTACCCAGTCTGTCATAGAGCTTTTTAATGTCGGACCCACTTCATGATGCGAGAAGTGAAATTAAAAACTAATATGGGAAGAACAAATTATTTAGTATGTAGACTTAGTATCGCGATGCTATGTGGGTTCATCTCATATTTGCTGGTAGCGATATTTCCAGCTCTTATTACCCTGGAACTAGCAAATTTTTATAGAACACTAGGGTTGTATTTCCTTTATACAGCCGTTGCTCAATTAGCAGGATTGTTATTTCTGATATTTGGGAGAAGGCGATTACTGAATATCGCAAACTTGGTTTTAACCTTGATCTGTTTTATACCTGTAATAATTTACTTTATAAAAATAGCTCCAGATGGCCTAAGCTAACAAAATTGGTGCCATCGAACCTTTTCTGCAGAAATACTAACACTTTTGTTTACAAAGGCCTTGCCGTAAATTTTGGCATTCCATTGGACTGATAAAGATATTATTATGCAAATAAATCCTGTTAACGGTTGTAAGTAATGAGAGCAAAATTACAAGAATTAATTAATGATAAACCCATAGAGCAAAGCCCTCATTATCTTTTGAGTCAAGAATTGGAGTTCGATTTTTTAAGTCCATTTCTACATTCGCTATGGCATTTATAGGCGGTATTGTTACTCTCAAAACTGCTCTTGGTATTGATACACCCATTAGTGAAGGATTCACTTTCTCTTTGGTCGTCGCCATGATATCAGATCTATGTGCCTTTCACGCACAACATGAATTAATTAGCGACCTACGTAATGGTCGAACCCCCAGTAAAATAAAGCAGCTATTCAGATTTTTTCCCGGACCTATCCTCCTTGGGGTGGCTATTGGGTCGGCCTTTACCTATTTCGAAAGCTCATTGCACTAACAGTATTATCTTTATAATTTGTTTAATCACTCTGGTGTAAACGAATAATTAGAATAGGAGGTGCGGAGAATCTGCTGTTTTCTCATCCCCTGAATTTGTGGTAGCTGCTATATTGGAACGAAACAATCAATTACACAACAGCCGTGAACTGATGAATTTATATGTGAGTAGGAATTTCCCCCAATGAAATGGAGCAAGCTGAAATCTCTAGTTGAAGAAAAATTTTCCCCATCCCTGGATGGCCGTATCTCTATCAACAGTACCAGTTATGGAAACTGTTCATGTGGACATGCCTGGTTGACACTTGATAAGGAAGTCATAGCAAATTTCTGTACAAGGGCCTTTTGGAATAGAGCGAGTGGCGATTACTATCGAAAGGATAATCGCTGGGTTACTGATTCCGAAGTGCCTAAGTATGTAAGTAAAAAGCAGAAAATATCCTATGGTGAGATGGAATATGGAGAGTTATCTCGGCAAGATGCCTATCAAGCCTGCTGGGAATTCGTTCATACCCTCAAAATTGATGAAGCTCTAAACTCCGAGAACCCATTGATTCAGTCCCTAGCCACACTGGATAAGCGTTTAGGTAAGCGCAGACTCAAGGAGATTGATACAGCAATTTTACATCCATTAGCAAAGAAATTATTGAGCATAAGATTGGAGTCTGAAGGTATTAAAGCCCCAGCAATCACAGAACAAACCTCTTCAACGCAACACCCGTAGATTATTTAATTATCTAAGTATCCAGCAAGCCATCAAGATAATATTACAAGGTTTAGATAGCAGGGCTGTTTACTACAACACTTAATACCAGGTATATCCGGTACGATAGTCCACTTTGCAGAAGTGTAGTTCCAAATATGGATCACGCGCTATGATTTAACAGAAAACTTTGGGCGAAGATTATCTATCACACCCCACTTTTGTATTTCTTATACTCGGTGTAATGCTTTGTTATTTCTTGCGTTAGTAGCATCAAGGTTAAAAGGCTTCCAAGTGTATACCTACTATTCACCGTACTAACTTTCTGATTCTTAATGATTTATGTCGGTGATTGATAAATATCAAAAATAGAATATGTGAAGTAGCTCCGTTTTTAGAGCGATATTATCAGCCAAAAATACACTATAACAAACTCAGCAGTACAGGATCTCTATTTTCACTTCCTTGACCCTAATTGGCTATTGTCATCTAATCAAATCGTTCTCGATAAGGAAATTACACAATAATAACAACTGGGAAGTTAGGTATGACAAAGACATTTTCACAGCATGCTGTAGACAAGATTAATTCTATTATGAATGATCACAGCAATCATGTTGGTAGCCAGCTTAAAATTGGTAACCCCACAAAATATAAAAATCATATTTCTAGCGATTGTATAACAATGGCAATTTGGGTTCTTAAATATAGTTTTGAGAAACTTGGAAAACTTAATTCCAGCAAGCGAGTGGGTGGACTTGGAGAAAAAGGTACCGAGTTAGCAAAATACTTGATTAATACTCATAACTGGAAAGGAGTATATTATAATCCTGATATTAACCACCCAAGCGATGGTCTGGGTGAACATATTGCAAGCTACTACAACCAGGTAAAGAAAAGCTGTACTTATAGTGTCAGTCGTGTGCCTATAAGCAATACTCTTATTAACTATAATCCGAGTAAAAATAAAGTAACTACCTATTTGAATCTAACAAAGAAAAAAGACGCAGATTACAACACGTTTGCAAATATTCCATTTGGACTGGGAATGTCAAGTGGCGGTAGGCATGTATGGCTTTATTCAAAAGAGTTTGTATACGAATCACACTGGGAAAAAGAAGCTGGCGATGGATTATATACCAAGACACAATTAAAAATGTTTCCCTGGCTCTCAGGAATTATTGTTGTGCCGCCAGACACGCACAACCTTTTAACTATTACTTCCACCAACTGTAAGTAATTATACTTATGCTAAAACCTATAAAAATCCTACTACTATTTTTAATGACATTGTCATCCTTCACCTGTGCTAGCACGGAAACGGATGATGTTAAACTGGACAAAGCTCAAGTTGATGTTGTTTTACGAGAGTGGAACAAAAAAGGATTCGGCGATAAGATTGAAACAACTACATTAACGATAATAACAGCTCCAGATTACAAGGGTGATATCGTTATTTTACGTGAAAATGAACCAAAACGTGGTTTCACTGCGGAAGTTTACAAACCAAAGCCAAATGCACTGAACCCTGAGCTATGGGAATTTGTATCTGGTGATATTGAAAAATCCATAGTGAAACAACCTAATGGCAAATTCCATTTATCCGAGATGGTTGATAAAGGGGTAAGAATAGAAGTTATCGACCTAAGTCATAAAAATAATTAGCTATGTAATTTAGAGTAGCAACCCAGAGCCCCATAGATTTGTCATTTGCATTACTACTTCTATAGAATCTGGATAGCTACTCTATTCATCAGAGCAAGACTATATTCATCCAGCTTAAAATAAGCTCTATTAAAAATCCCAGCATGCCTCTATGGGTATAGTGTTAATAATTCCTATAAATGTATCAGCCGATCAGCCACCTTATTGGGAGGACTATGTTGTTACCTCAAAAAATCAGAAATGGACCGCATTAATAACTAGAGACCATTTCTTATATTCATAGCCTTTCGCTTACCTGTTAGCCGTTTAGATTCACAACACAACTCTTATTATTTTTTATAGAATCTATGTATTAACAGTACCAGAACTTAATTCTGAGACTGAATTAAATGGAATTTTGTATAAATATACGTATAGATATTCCGGTAATATCTTAATCGTTATACATTTATTATGCGGCCCCTTTTCCGGTGCATTCTTCTTTTTTTGTCTTGTTATGAGTTTCACCTCTAGTCAATTTCTATAACTAATTATGTAGATACTGACTAACCATTCAGGCACGGTTTTCAACGCTCAGACTTCAATTGTGCCCAATTCTTGTGCGTTACTTAGAAAAAGTAAAATTTTTAAACTTTTAACCTCTTTTTCATCCCCCCTAATATCATTTTTTTACGTCTTCAATCTAGTTGGGCCCCAAGGAAGGCAGTTTTGGCCTTGAAAAAAAATAATAGTGAGCATAAGAGAGAGAAACTCAGTATGATGATGCGCCTTCGTAAACAAAAAAATTTGATTGCTCAAGCAATCCCCGCCGCAAACCCAAACGACTATTCAACCCCCTGGTACAGTGTGGCAATTGCCTGTTTGGTAATAAATACTGCATCTGTGGCAGCATTTGCCCAGGAGGGGCAAGGGGACAAGCCCAGTAACTATTCTGGTTCGGCTATTGAAGAAGTTACGGTTACAGCACAGAAAATTGAGGAAAGCATTCAAGATGTGCCTATTGCAGTCTCTGCGCTATCTGGGGATAACATGGATGCTTTAAAGATCGAAGGAGGCAATGAACTGTTGCGAGCCGTTCCCAATGTTAATTTCTCCAAAACAAACTTTAGCTCATACAATTTCTCTATTCGAGGAGTGGGAACTCAGTCAATTTCTGCCAGTAGTGATCCTGCCGTTGCAGTAAGCTTTAATAATGCTTCTTTAATCAGGAATCGTCTGTTTGAGCAGGAATTTTTTGATGTACAGCGGGTAGAAGTTCTGCGTGGCCCTCAGGGCACATTATATGGCCGTAACGCCACCGCTGGTGTGGTTAATATGTTACCAATCATGCCGGAAGATGAATTCGCCTCAGAGATTGAGGTTGAAGTGGGCAATTATAATAGTAAGCGTACCAAGGGTATGTTGAATATACCGCTGGGTGAAACCATGGCTTTCCGCTTTTCTGGAGCCATGACCAAGCGGGATGGCTTTGATTACAATACTTATACCAAGAATGATGTTAACGACCGAGATCTCTACTCCACGCGTGCCATTTTTGAATGGACTCCCAGTGATAAGTTTAATGCTAATTTGATTTGGCAACACTTTGATGAAGATGACAAGCGATCCCGCACTGGTAAGCAGCTTTGTACTACTGACCCCGGTGATGACATGGTCGGGAACACAGAGACAACAAGTCTATCAAAAGGTATGACAAGTCAGGGCTGTTTGCCTGGTTCGCTATACAGCGCAGATGCTTTTGATGCACCCAATGGAACGGGGCTCGCCTATATACTTTCAGCAGCGGGGCTGATTGACCCATACCTTTTTGGAGGTAGTTTATCAGACTGGAAAGATCCCTACAGCGGTGTAGAGCAGTCGCGAGATTTACGTGAAATATCTACTAGTTTTGACCCAGTATTTCGTGCGGAAAATGACTTGGTACAGCTGAATTTTGAATGGGCTTTATCTGATACCCTCACCTTTTACTCCCAGTCTACCTATGCTAAGGATGATTACTATTCTTCACAGGATTATAATCGGTTTACCACTGGCGCGGTCTTTAATGACCTAGCAGAAATAGGTGATCAGTGGTCATTGGGCCCCACCCCCGGAGGCATTTATACTGACCCACAACTTGGTCCTTCTGACGGTATTTTGGGAGTTGATATCAGCCGTTCCGATAATGAACAGTGGAGCCAGGAATTCCGGTTGCAGACTGCATTTGATGGGCCCTGGAATTTTTCTTTCGGTGCGAACTACCTGAATTTTGAAACCCAGGATGACTACTTTGTCTTTAATAATATGTTCACCATGATTGCTGAATATGTTTACAGCCGGGGAACAGATGAGGATGGCAATAATATTCCGATCAATTGCGTTGACCCCACCACAGATTTAGTTGGGTCAGACTGTATATATATCGACCCTAATTCCCTGGAAAATATTGATGAAATGGGACACAACTACTTTCTCAGTCGTAACTTAGTAGATACCCGTTCCTGGGCTGTATTTGGGGAGGCATATTGGCAAATCACGGACGATGTAAAACTTACCACAGGCCTCCGGTATACTGATGACGAAAAAACTACCACCCCTATATCCAGCCAGTTATTACTTGGTACGTATCATGAAGATGGTATTACTGTTCCAGGTAACAGCTCAGGTGGCTATACGCATATGGGATATCCTGAAGGGGAGAAGTTTTCTCAAAGCTGGAAGGAGTATACCGGACGAGCGGTGCTGGACTGGCGAACAGATACCCCCTTTACCGATGATACAATGTTCTATGTTTCTTTTGCTCACGGTTATAAAGGAGGCGGCTCCAACCCACCACGGGCGGAGATTGACCCTGCGCGGGTTCAATATCAGCCACTAGACAACACTTTTGAGCCGGAATTCGTAAATTCCCTTGAATTCGGCACCAAGAATGTTTTGCTGGATGGCCGCCTAAACTTAAACGCAACTGCCTTCTATTACGACTATACCGACTACCAGGTTTCCCAGATTGTTGACCGTATCGCATTAAACGAAAACTTTGATGCAGAAAGTATGGGACTGGAGTTAGAGCTGGCATGGCAAATGACAGAGAGTACCAGGATGAATATGAATGTGGGTTACTTAAGAACCCGCATAGCGGAAGGGGAGGAATCCATAGATGTCATGGATCGTACCCAGGGGAATGAAGATTGGACCGTACTGCGGCCCTCCTTGCAGGTACCTTCCAACTGTATTGCCCCAGTCGAGTATGTTGAAGCTGCTATTGCTTTGGAGCCTATGTTTTTCATGACACCCTTATGGGCATTATGTGCAGGCTCAAAGCAGTGGGGCTCATACTCTGATGCGATTGAAGCTCCCCTAAGATATGATCAAATTTTAGCTCTTTTCGGTTACGATCTGCCCCAATATAACCCGCTAACAGATGCCCCAAATGGCGGGCGTGGTTTTTCTGCTGACCTAAGTGGCAATGAATTACCAAATGCTCCTAAGTTAACGTTTAACTTAGCAGTGGAGCATGTTATTCCCCTTTCGGATTGGGAATTAGCTTTACGTGCAGATTACTATCGACAGTCTGAGAGTTATGCGCGGGTTTATAATACCGAGTATGACCGCTTAAAAGCCTGGGATAACTTCAATGCATCAGCGACCCTTACTCATCCGGAATCAGAATTGCAAATGCAGTTGTATGTGAAGAATATCTTTGATGATACGCCTATCACAAGCGCCTTTACCAATAGCGATGACTCCGGCCTTACCACCAATGTATTTACCCTGGATCCGCGTATTATAGGCTTTAGTCTAAATAAGCGTTTCTAATTTTTATATTTCCAGTAAGACACTAATGGTTCTATAGTGTCTTACTGGTATTTCAGACTGGCTATGCTTGAAAATACCTCCATTTCTAATTTTCTTTTCACTCATATAAATCATCGATCAATCGTATAGCGGGCGGTTGGTGATTGTTTGCTAGGGCTAGCCACACACCTCCCAATTGTACTTTATTTTGGGAATACCCTAGTCTCCCTACATTGTCTTCTTATTTAGACCTAAAGTAACTTTGAGGCGAAATGCAAGTTTATACAATCTATAGACAAATAGTTTGGCAAAAACTATATATCTGTACATTTGGTACATTATTAACGTGCAGAGTTAATGAAGCGAACGGGTAAACTAATGGCAGGCATATTAAAAAAAGAGGATGAGAATTTTTTTGCAGATAATGATTGATATTTAGAAACAAATATCTTGTTTTTTTATGAATATACCGCCGGGGAAAAAGTAGAGTAGCCAGTACTTTCTGACTACTCTACTTTAGATATTGGCCTTTTAAAGGTTACTTATGGCACGAAAGATGCCTGGGGATTTGTGGAGATAGTACCGGTTATTTTGCAGTCGCTACCAAAACCTACGCTTGGGAGTACCGCGGCATTAAAAGTAATTTCTCCGGTAGATTGGTTAAAACTACCGGTAATATCACCAAAACAATTGCCGGTAATAGCTGCAACAGTTACATCTTTTAGGGTAACGGTATTCCCTGCATTACCTACCAATGTATAGGGCAGATTGGTAAAGCTAACTGACCCACAAAGGAAACCAGTATTCAATGACAAGCTGCCCACAGAGGCGTTACCTGCTGAATTTGTAGTAGAACTACCAGATAGACCACAAGTAAGGTTTATACCCTTAGATACTTTTATATCACCGACATTGGCCAGGCCAATGGTACCTTGGGGAGACCAGGTGTCAGCGGCTGCGCCGGTGCTAACAATTGCCAGGGCGAGCGCGGTAAGGATCTTTTTCATGTTCATTATTTCCTATTTTTAGTAATTAGAATAGGTAGAAGCATGAATACGCTGGGTATTCATCCCTTACGGGTAATGCATCTACATTAATCATCGCTGGAGAAGCAAAAAATTGGGCCCACTTAAACTGCAGTAATATTCAACTTCCAAGTCCTCTTATCTCCACTCCTATAAGACGCTTTTCTTCGTCAGTTCGGAGGGATACAAATTTTGATAAACATGGTATTTGATGCCAGTTTTAGTTATATTTTTTCGTGAGGATAAATATCGGGAGTGTTTATTAATTTTATGAATTTATAAATTACTTAATGATTTTCATTTATTCGCGAATATATTTATTTATAATAAGTAAGCCACAATCTGGGGGCGCAAAACTCTTTATCTTTGTCTGCTTATCCTTAATTTCTTGTTACTAAATTTGAATAATTTTTAAATATCGAGTCTTCAGTAATCGAAGGTTTTAAGATAAATCTTTTTGTCTCCTATCGATGTTCGAAAATCAGATAGAACTCAGACGATAAAGTGGCATATAAGGTAGCGTTTTAGGAAAAACAGAGTGCTACGGGGAGCAGCAAGCGCAGAATAGGAGAAAGAGAGATTTTAGCGTATAACTCACATATCTAAATTGATGTTCAAATGATCAATTTGATTTTGTACTTCTAAAAGTTGTTCAGCTCGTTCTAGGGTTTAGCCTTCTTTTTTTGCCAACTGATTATCTCCTCACCAAAATCTATCTCTAGCTCTTATTACGCCAGTATCCCGCGATCTTGAGTGCATTGGCTTTATTTCGCAGCTTAAGTAATTCAGGTATTTGAGGGCCCTATCAGTAATAAACCGCTATTTATTTATCATATTAGGGATTTAATCACTGTGTCTTGCACTCAGTGCAGTATTGGGAGTTAGAAGAAATAGAGATAAGCATGGGGCGAACATGTGATTGAGGATAACGGTATTTATGGTTACCTTCTTTGCAGTTTGGAAAGAGACGGCGGTATCGCTCCGCCCCACCTGATGCTGATAGCCGTCTGCTTTAGCAGAAGCCAAGTAGAATCGAACGTAGTATTACTAAAAAATATTTAAACGCAACTGCGCTATTTATACTTATGGTCTCGAAGGGGGTAAAGCAGTTATAAACTCACCCCTCCTCCTGCACCTCACCATAAACATGATAAATCTCTGGCACCTGGCCGCGGTCGTCCATCCGCATTCCCAGATCTCTAATCAGGCCGTCGCGAATATCGTAGATCCAGCCGTGCAGGCTGAGGCGTTGGCCTCGGTCCCAGGCGTGTTGGACTATCTTGGTCATGGCCAGATTTTGTACCTGTGCCATCACATTTAATTCACAAAGGCGCGCTGAGCGGGATTCTTTATCGAGGGATTCCAGCTCTTGCCGGTGGCGAGCGTAAACATCCTTGATATGGCGCAGCCAGTTATCCACCAGGCCACATTCGCTGTGGCCCATGGCGGCCTGTACGCCGCCACAACCGTAATGGCCACACACCACCACGTGTTCCACCTTGAGTACTTCTACGGCGTATTGCAGCACCGAGAGGCAATTAAAGTCTGTGTGTACCACCACGTTGGCGATATTGCGGTGAACGAACAGCTCCCCCGGTGCCATGCCCACAATCTCGTTGGCGGGCACGCGGGAATCGGAGCAGCCGATCCATAAATACTTGGGTACTTGCAGGCGGCTCAGGCGTTGGAAAAACTCCGGGTCCTGTGCCGTCCTATCTTCCGCCCAAGCGCGATTACGCGCGAACAGTTGGCGAATCTCTGCCACCTCAGTGGGCCTCCCCCGATAAGTCCAGGCCGGATATTTGCGCGGCCTGCACCATTTTTTGCAGGTAGTCGCTGGTCATTTGGCGGCGGCGTTTTTCGGTCAGGTATTCCTCGATACGCTCCGAGACATATTCGTATTCCAGTGGGCGGCCCGGTTCGCATTGCTCCACATAAATCAGGTGCACACCGTATGGAGTCTCCACGGGTTCCGCTACCAATCCGGTGCCCTGCTCGAACACTGCGCGCTCAAAGGAGGCGACGGTATCACCGCGCCCTACTTGGCCGAGGCTACCACCGGCTTCGGAGGAGGAGCAGGCTGAGTGGGATTGGGCCAAACGAGCGAAAGATTGCAGCGGATTGGAGTCGGCGCGAATCTGTTCCAGCATATTCTCGGCAGCGGTGCGAGCCTTGGCGCAGGCCTCGGAGTCATCCGGTGCGGCCGGGATCAGGATATGGCGTACTTCTGCGAGGGGATCGGAGCGGAACTTATACGGGTGGGCTTCGAAGTAAGCGCGGCACTCAGCGTCGGTTGCCGGGTTCACCTGTAGCTCGCCTTTTAATAGATCTGAGACTGCGCGATCGAAAGCCTCACTGTGCAAGTCTTCGTCGGCAGCGCAGAGACCCTGCCCTGCAGCTCGATCTCGTAACAGCCAGCCGATAACCAGAGCACGTGCGGCGCAGTAGATCGCCTGACGCGGAGAATCGGCAGGCTGGTACTGCATTTCTTGGTAGATCAGGTCGGCGGGGATTTCAGTTCCGTTAACGGCCACTACCTCGGCCATCTCAAATTCGCCGCCTGCAGCATCAGTGGCCAGTAATGTATTCATGACTCAACTCCACACTGGGCCCGCTCATGGCGGGCCATTTAATAGTTACAGGGATTAGCGCGCGGCTTTGGCGCGAACTACCTGGTAATTGCGGCGGAAGTACTGCACCGGAACACTCCATACGTGTACCAGGCGGCTGAAGGGGAACAGCAGGAACAGGGTCATGCCGAGGAAAATATGCAGCTTGTAAATGATGTTCACTCCGCTGATTGCAGCAGCTGCACCGGCACCATCTAGCGTGACAATGGACTGAGCCCAAGCCATCAGTTTGAGCATTTCAGCACCGTCCATATGGCCAGCAGATACCACAATACTGATCAGGCCGAGGATCAATTGCGCGTAGAGCATCAGCAGTATGGCCAAGTCCATTTTGGAGGTGGTGGCGCGTACGCGCTTATTGGTGAGGCGGCGTTTAACCAGAATGGTGAGACCGATAAAGCAGATTACCCCAAAGAAACCACCGATTCCCATTGCCATCATCTGCTTGGTGGAAGCTTCAATGCCGAGGAAGTGCCACACTGCCTTGGGTGTGAGTAGGCCGACAAAGTGGCCCGCGAGAATGGCGATCACGCCGATATGGAACAGGTAACTGCCGATGCGTAATTGCTTGCGCTCCAACAACTGACTGGAGCCGGTACGCCAGGTGTACTGATCCCGGTCGTAGCGGATCAGGCTACCCACCAGAAATACCGTGAGGGCGACAAAGGGATAAATGGCGAAGAGCAGCGTATTCAGATAGTTCATCTTGTTACTCCTGTGGTGCGGGCTGGGCAGAATTCTGCGCGGCGTTGGCCCAGTTAAGGGGCTGGCCGTCGCGCAGCTGCGCATTGCTGGGCCGCGTTATTGACTGGTCGCAACTGTTGGCGCCGCTAAAGCTAACGGCCTCTTCCTCCCAGATCTTGTCCAGCGCCTCGGGGGTATCGTCACGTTCTTCGTTGGCGACTTCTTCTTTGAGTGCTGTCAGATCGACATATACCCCTGCCATCTGCAAGAGCGCATCCATCAACAGGTGGTAGGGACTCTCACGCTTGGACAAGCGCGCGCTCAACAGGGCAATCACATGGGTAATATCGTGAACCCAGCCGTAGGCTGCTTCCCCCTGGGTGGCACAGAACTCCAAGTAGGTGGGCAAGTAATCCGGCAGTTCGCGCTCATTCAGCTCAAGGCCGGCGCTGCGATAGCGCGCGGTCAGGTCTACCATGGCTTGGCCACGATCACGGGATTCGCCGTGGATATGCTCGAAGATATGCAGGGATACAGCGCGGCCGCGCTCAAACAGACCGTCGTATTCGCTCTGCCAATCGAGCGCATCCATACGCTCGTAATGGGAGATAAATGCCAGCAGCTTGTCGCGCAACGGAGCATCCAGATCCTCGGATTCAGCCAACCAGCTGGTCAGCTCATCCAGGTGCGCCACCAGCTCATCGGACGGGTAATCCAGCAGGCGGGCGATCAGGTTTAGTACTTTCATCGGTATTCTCCGCTCGACCTTAGTCGACTACTTTGGCGGGTATTACTTCGCGCACCGCTTGTTGCTTGCCACCGAAAATATTGGTGCTGTCGTTGCCGGTGCTACAGCCGTTGCCGAAGCTGAAACCACAAGAGGACTTCATGTCGTAGGCGTTTTCGGCGTAGGCTTTATGGCTTGAGGGCACCACGAAGCGATCCTCGTAATTGGCCAGTGCCATGTAGCGATACATCTCTTCTACCTGGGCTACGGTCAGGCCAGCCTCTTCCAGCAATTCGCGCTCCTGAATGCCGTCCACATGGATGCCGCGCATATAGGCGCGCATCACAATCATGCGTTCCAGGGCACGGGCCACTGGCTTCTCGTCGCCGGCGGTGAGCAGGTTGGCCAGGTATTGCAGCGGGATACGCAGGGTGGAGAGATCGGGGATCTCGGCGCCGCGACCCACGGTAACGGTTTCCACTTGGCCGGCCTGTACTGCGTTCTGGATCGGAGACAGGGGTGGCACGTACCAAACCATGGGCAAGGTGCGGTATTCCGGGTGCAGCGGCAGGGCGATCTGCCAGTCGATAGCCATCTTGTACACCGGAGATTTCTGCGCAGCTTCGAGCCAGGCTTCGGGGATACCTTCGGCGCGGGCAGCTTCCTGGACCTTGGGATCGCTGGGGTCTAGGAAGATATCGCACTGGGCCTGGTAGAGCGCTTTTTCGTCTTCTACAGAAGCGGCTTCCTCGATGCGGTCTGCGTCATAGAGCAGTACGCCCAGGTAGCGGATACGGCCCACACAGGTCTCGGAGCAGATGGTTGGCTGACCCGCCTCGATACGTGGGTAACAGAAGATACACTTCTCAGATTTACCGGTTTTCCAGTTGTAGTAGATCTTCTTGTAGGGGCAGGCGGATACGCACATGCGCCAGCCGCGACATTTGTCCTGATCGATCAGAACAATGCCGTCCTCTTCGCGCTTGTAGATGGCGCCGCTGGGGCATGCAGAAACACAGGCCGGGTTGAGGCAGTGTTCGCACAGGCGCGGCAGGTACATCATGAAGGTGTTTTCAAATTCACCGTAAATGTCGGCCTGCACCTGCTCGAAGTTTTTGTCCTTTTTACGCTTCTCGAATTCGGTGCCGAGAATCTCTTCCCAGTTGGGGCCCCATTCGATTTTTTCCATACGCTCACCAGTAATCAGCGAGCGCGGGCGGGCTACCGGCTGGTGCTTCTGCTCCGGTGCCTTGTGCAGATTCTGGTAGTCGAAATCGAACGGCTCGTAGTAGTCGTCGATCTCCGGCATATCCGGGTTGCCAAACAGGTTGGCTAGTACCCGGTGCTTGCCACCAATCTTCGGCTGCAATTTACCGTTCTTCTTGCGGGTCCAGCCGCCGTTCCATTTGTCCTGGTTCTCCCACTCTTTGGGGTAGCCAACACCGGGTTTGGTCTCGACGTTATTGAACCAGGCGTATTCAACCCCCTCGCGGGAGGTCCACACATTTTTACAGGTCACCGAGCAGGTGTGACAGCCGATACATTTATCGAGGTTCAGCACCATGCCTATCTGGGCTCTAACTTTCATTGCTACACCTCCTCTCGCGTCGGCTCTTTGACGTCTTCGCCATCCAGCCAATCGACCTTGTTCATTTTCCTGACCACCACAAATTCATCCCGGTTACAGCCCACAGTGCCGTAGTAGTTGAAGCCGTAGGACTGCTGGGCGTAGCCACCGATCATATGGGTGGGTTTCATCACCGCGCGGGTTACGGAGTTGTGGATACCGCCCCGGGTGCCGGTAGTTTCCGCTCCCGGTGTATTCACGATGCGCTCCTGGGCGTGATACATCATGGCCATACCGTCGGGCACTCGTTGAGATACCACTGCGCGGGCAGCAATGGCGCCGTTGACGTTGAAGATTTCGATCCAGTCGTTGTCTTCAATACCTGCCAACTTGGCGTCGTACTCACTCATCCAAACGATGGGTCCACCACGAGACAGGGTGAGCATCAGCAGGTTGTCGGAGTAGGTGCTGTGGATGCCCCACTTTTGGTGCGGCGTGATCCAGTTCAGCAGGATCTCCTTGTTACCGTTGGGCTTCTGGTTCAACACCGGTTGCACGGTTTTCAGGTTAATGGGCGGCTTGTACACACACATGTTCTCGCCGAAGTCACGCATCCACTCGTGATCCTGGTAGAACTGCTGGCGGCCGGTGATGGTGCGCCAGGGGATCAACTCGTGCACATTGGTGTAGCCGGCGTTGTAGCTCACATGCTCATCTTCCAGGCCAGACCAGGTGGGCGAGGAGATAATTTTGCGGGGCTGCGCCACGATATCGGCGAAGCGAATTTTTTCGTCTTCCTTGGGCTTGGCCAAATGGGTGTGATCGCGACCGGTAATCTCACCGAGGGCTTCCCAGGCCTTCACGGCTACCTGGCCGTTGGTTTCAGGGGCCAGTGACAGGATCATCTCCGCAGCATCTACCGCACTGTCGATACGGGCGCGGCCATCGCGGCTTGAATCCTCAGACCAGGTTCGGTTGAGCTTCTTGAGGAAGTCCACCTCGTCATCGGTATTCCAGTTGATGCCCTTACCGCCGTTGCCGAGTTTCTCCAGCAGCGGGCCGATTGAGGTAAAGCGGTTGTAGGTCTCGGGGTAGTTGCGTTCCACCTCGATCATGCTCGGCGCGGTTACGCCGGGGATCAGGTCGCACTCGCCTTTCCACCAAGCCTGTACACCGAACGGCTGGGCGATTTCTCCGGGGGTATCGTGGTGGATCGGCAGAGTCACCAGATCCTTTTCCACCCCCAGGTGGCCATCGGTCAGGTTGGAGAATTCCTTCGCTATGCCTTTGAAAATTTCCCAGTCACTTCGCGCTTCCCAGGCCGGGTCCACCGCCTTGGTGAGCGGGTGGATGAAGGGGTGCATATCCGAGGTGTTGAGGTCGTCCTTCTCATACCAGGTGGCCGTCGGCAGCACTATGTCGGAGTAGAGACAGGTGGTGGACATACGGAAGTCCAGTGTCACCAACAGGTCCAACTTGCCTTCACTGGGCGTATCATGCCAGGCCACGTCTTCTGGTTTTTTGCCGCCTTCTTCACCCAGGTCTTTGCCCATCAAACCGTGCTTGGTACCGAGCAGATGGCGCAGCATGTACTCGTGGCCCTTACCAGAGGAGCCGAGCAGGTTGGAGCGCCAGATAAACATATTGCGCGGGAAATTCTGCGGGTTATCCGGGTCTTGATTGGCGAATTTGAGCGCACCGCGCTTGAGCTGCTGCACCGTGTAGTCTTTGGCAGTCATACCGGCGGCGGCAGCATCTTTGGTGAGCTGCAGCGGGTTCATACCCAGCTGCGGCGCAGAGGGCAGCCAGCCCATACGCTCGGCGCGGCTGTTGTAGTCGATAATGGACGCCTGCCACTTGCTCTTGTCGGCCAGCGGCGAAACCACCTCGTCCATCTCCAGTTTCTCATAGCGCCATTGGCTGGCGTGGTTATAGAAGAAGGAGGTACCGTTCATATGGCGCGGTGGACGCTGCCAGTCGAGGGCAAAGGTAAGCGGGGTCCAGCCGGTTTGCGGGCGCAGTTTTTCCTGCCCCACATAGTGGGCCCAACCACCGCCGCTCTGGCCAATACAACCGCACATCATCAGCATATTGATGATCCCGCGGTAGTTCATATCCATGTGGTACCAGTGGTTGAGTCCGGCACCCAGAATTACCATGGAACGTCCACGGGTCTTGTCGGCGGTGTTGGCAAACTCACGGGCTACCTGGATGACATTCTCACGACGACAACCGGTCACCTTTTCCTGCCAGGCGGGAGTGTAGGGCTTGTCTTCGTCGTAGCTCTGAGCACAGTTGGGGTCGTCGAGACCGTGCTCGACACCGTAGTTAGCCAGGGTCAGGTCGTAGACACTGGCTACTTTGAGAATCTCACCGTCTTTGTTTTGAACAAGCTTCACCGGCACCTTGTAGTCGATCACTTCATCGTGATCAGTGTGCTGGAAGTAATTGTGCTCGTGGGTCTGGCCGCCGAAATAGGGGAAGGCGACCTGTGCAATTTCATCGGCGCAGTCTTTGAGGCTGAGCTTCAGCTCCAACTCTTCGCCACTGCGACCATCGCGCTGCTCAATATTCCACTTGCCACGGCCTTCTTTCGCTGAGGGCTCTCCCCAGCGATAACCCATGGAGCCCTGAGGGGAAACCAGCAGGCCATCGTGATTAACACCGATGGTTTTCCATTCCGGGTTGTTATCCTGGCCGAGGTTGTCCGCCAGGTCAGAGGCGCGCAGGAATCGGCCCTGTACCAGCTTGCCGTCGCGCTCTTCCAGGGTCACCAACATCGGCATATCGGTGGTGGTGCGCACATACTCGGTGAAGTAGGCGCTGGGTTTGTCGACGTGGAATTCTTTCAGGATCACATGGCCGAAGGCCATCGCCAGAGCCGCATCGGTACCCTGGCGCGGTGCCAGCCAGGTGTCGCCAAACTTGGAGCACTCTGAATAGTCAGGAGTGACCACACAGGTTTTGGCGCCCTTGTAACGTACTTCACTGAGGAAATGCGCGTCCGGGGTACGGGTCTGAGGCACATTGGAGCCCCATACGATCAGGTAGTTGGAGTTGTACCAGTCGGCGGACTCCGGCACGTCGGTTTGCTCACCCCAGACCTGCGGTGAGGCGGGCGGCAGGTCACAATACCAATCGTAGAAACTCAGGCAGTTGCCGCCGATCAGAGACAGATAGCGGGCACCAGCGGCGTAGGACACCATGGACATGGCGGGAATCGGCGAGAAGCCGGTCACTCGGTCGGGACCGTATTTCTTGGTGGTGTAGACGTTGGAAGCGGCAATCAGCTCGTTAACTTCATCCCACTTGATCCTCACAAAGCCGCCCATACCGCGGCGCTCTTTGTAGGACTGCGCCTTGGCCGGGTCTTCGACAATACTGGCCCAGGCCTCCACCGGATCGCTGTGTCTCAACTTGGCTTCGCGCCAGAGTTTTACCAGACGTTTGCGGATCTTCGGGTACTTGAGGCGGTTGGCCGAGTACATATACCAGGAGTAGCTGGCACCACGGGGGCAGCCACGAGGCTCGTGATTGGGCAGGTCCGGACGGGTGCGCGGGTAGTCGGTCTGCTGGGTTTCCCATGTGACCAGGCCGTCTTTGACGTAGATCTTCCAGCTGCAAGAGCCGGTACAGTTCACCCCGTGGGTGGAGCGCACAATCTTGTCGAACTGCCAGCGACGACGGTAGCCATCTTCCCAGCTGCGGTCGTCATTCGTCTTTTCCCCGTGTCCTCCGGAAAAGGGCTCTTTTTGTTTCTTCAGATATTTCAGTCGGTCCAGGAAATGGCTCATGCGGTACTCCCAGGGCATCGGCATGCGGTTAAAGCATCGGTTTACCGGGAATATAAAAGGGAGGGACGGCAGGATCACCTGACCAAAAAGGGGTAGAAAAGCGACGAACTACCCCCGAATGGGTAGGGAAACGACGCCAGGGGGCCGCTATGGTGGAGCCCTATCCCAGCAATAACAGGGCCTCTGTGCAAAAAACAGGCGTCAGGTTAAATTATGTGCAAAACTGGCGATCTTTAGTGGTACCCACAACTTTGTGCGCCAATGGACGGCACAATAGAGATCAGCCATCCACAACCGCCCCAGGGCGAAGTGAATCCGATATGCTGAACCGAATTCGACAGTCCATCGTCTACCGCATCGGCACCCTGATGCTGCTCACTGTGCTGGTAGCACTGAGCTCTATGGTGGCGTCCTATATTATCTCCGATGCCGCCGAAAACGATGCCGCCGCCGTTAACCTGGCCGGCTCATTGCGGGCTATGAGCTACCGGCTCGCGGCCACTGCACCCTCTGGGGATGTCGAAGCCACAGCTGAGTTGGCAGACGAGGTGACCGCACGCCTGACCCGGGTACTCAGTATTTCCGACTTCACCGCCGGCGATAACCTGCCCGCAGCGCGCAATTACCGCAAGGTAATCGAAAGCTGGGAGGGAGAAATCCGCCCACTGCTGGAGTCCATTGCCACCGAGCGCACCTCCATGGACTCCTTGCAGTTGGCCAACCGCCTGGAGCCCTTTATCGGTGATGTGGATACACTGGTGTTCGATTATCAGACCATTGCCGAGGAAAAAATAAGCCTACTGCGTTTGGTGCAGGTGGGTTCACTGTTTGCCATTGTGACCCTGGTGTATCTCTCTTTGTGCATTCTGCACCGCTCTGTGGAGCAGCCTCTCAAGCAGCTGACCAACCGCTCCCTGAGTATCGCCCAGGGAGACTTCAACCAAAACCGCCTGGAGATTAACAGCGAGGACGAGCTGGGGGTTTTAGCACGCACCATCAATTATATGAGCGATGAAATTCATGCGACTCACCGGGATCTTGCCCATCGCGTGGAGTTGAAAACCTCACAGTTACAGAAGAGCCATGAGGCATTGGACTTCCAGTACCGCTTGGCTCGACGGATCAGCGAGGGGCCGCTCTCGGGAGCGGAATTGGGCCAGTGGCTGGGAGAGTTCGCCAATGTCGCCAGCCTGGACAACCTGGATCTGTGCCTGATGACCCCGGAGGGCGAAGCACCCTATGAGCATCTGGTACAGGGGCTCGGCAACACTCAGTGCACGGGTAGTGAATGCCACATCTGCGTAAACACCTGCGGCCCCTCTGATGAAGACCAACAGCGCGTGTACCGATTCCCGCTGGAAGTGGACAAACGCAATTACGGCGTACTCACCTGCACCCTGCCCCGAGGTGAAAGCCTTGATGAAGAACAGCAGCAGCGCCTGGCAACCTTTGCCGACAGTGTCACTGCGGCCATCGCCATTAATGAGCGGGAGGCTCAGGAGCGCCGTGTTGCCCTACTGGACGAGCGCGCGATTATCGCCCGGGAGCTACACGATTCCCTGGCCCAATCCCTGTCCTATCTGAAAATTCAGGTTACCCGACTCAACCGCGCCAATCGCAGTGAGCAGGTGGACAAGTCGAAGGTAGAGGAGATTATTACCGAGCTGAAAGAGGGGCTGGATTCCTCTTACCGTCAGCTACGCGAACTGCTCACCACCTTCCGCCTGCAAATAGGACCCGGCGGCCTGCGCAGTATCCTGGAGCAATCTATCCTCGCTTACCGGGAGCAGCACCCGCAAATTAATGTGCTGCTGGATTACCATCTGGACGAGGTGCCCCTCACTCCCCACGAGGAAATTCACCTGTTACAACTGGTGCGCGAAGCCTCGCAAAACGCTGTGTACCACTCCCAGGGCGATATGGTGCAGATCAGCCTGACCCAGGCCGACAACCACTCCCTCAATGTACGCATCCTCGACAACGGCATCGGTATCAGCAACGCGCCGGAGAAACGCAATCACTTCGGTATGTCGATCATGCAAGAGCGCGCCAGCAACCTGAATGGCAATCTGAATATCCGCCGCCGCGACGAAGGGGGCACCGAAGTGCGCTTCAACTTTATTCCCCTCTACGCCCGCGAGCGGGAATTGGTATGGAAAGACGTGGGGTGATAACTCTCTACCTTTATGAAAGGTCACTTGGGGCGAACACATAAGTGCCGCCCCTATCATTCGAAGTCCGCCAGTATCTTTATTACTAAAAAGGGAGAAGGAGAGAATACACCGCGCTCGGGACCCTATGAGGCATGGATGCCGACTAGGAGCTTACAGGGATGTATTCACTGCGTGTCTCGAGTGCGGTGTATTCTTTCCTTCCACCCCAGTAGTAACTATCTTCAACGACCTTATTACCTATCCAAGCGCTCTTCCATCCTGAAGCTCCTCCGACACCCAAGTAGCTATCGTCAAAAAACTGACTCTTAAATTGACCCCCAAGGGCCAATAGCGAGCCCATATGCTACAAGTACTTATCGCTAGCCTATCCCGTGATTCACACCGATGACATTGGTGAATATCAGCCTCCTCGATGGCCTGGCATCCAACCATTCCATCAAGCAATGACTATATCGATTTAATAGAGAGGAGAGGTTTATGAAACTGAGTTCATTGCCCAGAGCCACTTTCTTAATGTTGGCAGTATTTCTGCTGGCTTATTCTGCATTCACGGTTTCCGATAGCCATAACAAAAAAGAGAAAGATCCATCAGCTGCCAAGCATGGGGCTAGTGGTGAGAAAGCCTGGTCCAAAGCGGGCAATGACAAGATGTTCACCATCTTTAAATCTGACTTAACCACCGCTAATGAGAATATGCTCGGCAAGAAGGTGAATCCGCAAACACCCAAAAATGCCGATGGCTTCTTTATTGGCGCCTACGACAAACAGTCACATATGCTGCACTTTATGGTGGGTTACAGCGATCTATCAAAGGGCGGAGTGGCAATGTCGCACTTCCATATGCAATGTGCAGGCGATGGCAAAGAGCCCCCTATTTGCAAGCCGGGCAAACCCAGTGGCCCAATTATTCAAACTATCTGCGGAATGCCCAATCACCCGGGTATGGTTCCCGACTGGCCAGAGACTAAAACTGACAAGGGCAAGCACGGCCTGGCAAAAAAATGTGCTGAAGGCACCAGTGGATATATCATGGGCAAGTGGATGGTGGAGGAGCCCTATCGCAAGGCGCTAATGGATGGGAAGGTCTTTGTTAACTTGCATACCCAGCTGGACCCCAAAGGTGAGGTTTCCGGCCTGTTAACAATGGATAAGTAGATTGCAAATTTACTGCTGAGACAAGAAAAAGTTGGGCTTCCTTATTTATGGAGCCCAGCTTTTTTATATCTACCTGAAAATTGTTAATTAACAAAAATCAGAATTTTGCTGTAAGCATCAACCAGAGCTTATCGGTATCCTCACTGTAGTCATCTGCATCGTAAGCGGCGTATTTTATTAACGCTGAGAAATATTCATTAAACTCATGACCGTAACTGATATTCCATTCAGTCCCGTAATCTGCTGAACCTTCATTGGCCTCAAAACTGTGGTAAGTAATTCCCAAATCTCCCCCGGCAAGCGCCAGGCTGGCACCGATATATAAATCTTCAACACCATCTGCTGGAGTTTCTATGAACTTATCTGTGTAGCCCTGGAATTTGTGTAGTGTCGCCAGTGGTGTGCTAAAACCCACGCCGTCGTCAGAACCCAGAACTTCATAACCCAACTTGCCTTTTACTGGCCCCAATGGCGCGGCAACTTCAGCAAGGTAATAATCCGCCGCAAAATTACTGGGATTATTGCCGATATCCTCCTGGCGAGCATAACTCAGCTGAGTTTCGAACAGGCCAAAATCTCCCCGGTAAGCGGCACCGAAAGTACGGGATGAAAAGTTCTCAGCGTTATCCAGGTCCAGGTTGTAGAAGAAGGCAGTTAACTTATGCGCTTCTACCAATGGATAGCTGGCATGAAACAGTTGAATATCCCCATCCAGGTCCGACAGGTTACTGTCTTCACCAAAAATACGGTTTACGTTGTAGATATAGCTGTAATCCAGCTGCAACTCCCCTTCCCCGCCAAATTGGTAACGCAGGCCGTCATACGTCTGTTCATTCTGGCGCCAACCCACGCCACCGATAAAGCGCTGATCATCCAGGTTAATGCGCTGTCGACCAGCAATCACCATAGAGTTAAAACCACTGTACTTTAAGTAAGCTTGATTAACCTCTGTGCCCTGGGGGTCGGCAACCACGGGGTGCTCGGTATTGCCATTCACGGTGGAATTGTAATTGTCGTTGCCAATTTCACTAATGTTATCCACTTCAAAAAACGCATCAAAACCACGGTAACTGCCACTGGTCCAATTCAGTCGGGTTCTCAAGGTTGAGGCGATAGCAACATCGTCCATATTGTCCTGATCAACATTTTCTACCCGGTAACGAAGATTTACCCCCGCCTGCCCTGAAGTCAGTGCATCAGTGAGTGTGGCGCTTTCATTCTCTGCTGCAATTCCCTGAGAGCCGGAAATGCCAAGGATGATGGCCGCAATTACGGTAGATAATTTCTGTTGTTTCATTCGCCGTTCCTTTGCAAAAATATTTTGGGTGGAAGGCAACTGCACAAATATGATCGAAACTATTACCGATCACAGCAGTTATCCCTGTGCGAGTGAATTATGCAGGCGGAGTACCCAGCGATTTATTGATGTATATCAGATTGATGCCTCGCTTTTAGAAAGATTCACCGGAGGTTTATGAATAAAAATTTCTTACGGGAAAGAATATTGATTAAGCGCATTTTAAAACACAAAGCTGGCGGCTACTAACAAAAAACGTAATAGGTTTCATATTTACCAGAAAAATTAATGGGCTTAAAAAACTTGTGAAAGTAATGCCAGCTGCTAAAAGTTATATTCAAATTCGCTCCAGCACTGAAAACAAAAGGGAAAGACAATCATGCCTGACTACACCACCTCTTTCTTAAGCCCTGTCACTCAGGAAGAAGCTTACCGGGCAGTTGCTGAAAAGATGTCCCAATGGTGGACGCCAACTAGCGGCCCTTTCCTGGCAGTGGGTGATACCGCCAAGACCGGATTTGGCGGTGAGTCCTACTGGGTGTTTCGCGCCAAAGCTTTGGTGCCGCAGAAGTTAATCGAACTTGAGTGTGTAGAGTCTTATATGGTTTCTGAGCAGGTTGATGATCCCCAAGAGTGGCAAGGCAGTACTCTTCGCTTTGAATTTGCTAGCGAACCCGGTGGTACCCGCCTCACCTTTACCCATATCGGTCTCTCGCCGGAGATGAAATGCTGGAAGATGTGCAAAAGCGGATGGGATTACTATTTGCCAGGAAGTCTTCAGGATTACCTCAAAGATGGGACTGGCAAACCAAATAGCTATTAGTGAGGTAAACGTGCCCCGCAAATGCGGGGAACAAAAGGTGTGAAAGCAGGGCTTTTAATCGCCTTCCGGTTTACCGCTGCATCTACAGAGAACACTAAAACTCTAACCTATTGTTTTTAAACAATTTTTCGACGACTTTGGCAATATCTCAGGGCTGGGGCAACCCAGCCCCTTGTACCTAACATCGGGCTTTCTTTTCTCTTAGCAGTTCTCAACCACTACTCGCCACTGATCCTCTCCCACTTGGTTCAAATCGATGGTCACTCCTGTTATCTGACGCACAACTTCGATATTGGTCAAGAGATGGAGGCTCGGCTTCAGGCTAGTGAAGCTTCCACCGGCCCCCAGCACCAATGGGAGTATCAATTGGTCGGCCAGGTGTTCGCCCACAGGTACGCCGGCGTGCATATAGCGTTGCATCTGCCGAATCGCGCGATCGGCAACTCGCTCAGCGCTAACACCTTGCTGCCCCATAGCCTCGAACACCTCAGTCACTTGCTGGGATTGCAGACGCAGGGACAGCACATTACCAGGCCCTTGGGACTTCACCTGCCTTTGATGCAGACGCTCCGATCGCCATTCACACTTCTTACGTACCTGCGCCAGCTCCCGCTGGGCCACATGAGCAGGAATATGGGCCGAGGTCGCCACAGCTTCAGCATCCAGAAGTTCACCCCGTTCTGTCAGCTCCAGTTTTGACCACTGCGATAGCGGCTGGATACGTGTGCGCCATGAGCCACCCCCAGCAGGGTAGAAACCATAATCATCCAGGACCACTTCCACGCCGGCGCCTATACGAGCCAATAGGGGCAAATATGCCTGGGCTATAAAATCAAAGCTGGGAGCCTTTTTATTGTGAGTGCCGCCTTCAAGACACAGCTCACTGACACCATCGGACAATAACAGCGGTAGCAAGACGGTTTGAAACACCAAACTGGTACTACCGGCCGAGCCAATAGGAAAGTGGTATTTACCGGGACGCACTTTTCCCGGTGCAAAAGTTATTTCCGAAGCACCCAATTGTTCGCCGCTAACTTCGGCATGGCTAATTGCTTTGGCTGCTCGCAAGCAGGCTAGGTGCTGGCGCAACAAACCGGGTTTTTTACGACCCGCTCGAATATTCTTAATTCGAACCGGTACCCCTAAACAAACAGACAAAGTGAGGGAAGTCCGCAAAATCTGTCCGCCGCCCTCCCCCTGGGCGCCGTCTATCTCAATCACTGTTTAATTCCTTAAAATTTACATCTTTTTTTGGTGAATGGCGCCTTTAAGCCGTAGGGCGTAACTTCACCAACTCATTCATCACCCCATCGAGACCGCCATATACGGAAATTTTATCGATGCGGGTACTGACTCTCTCCAGAGCTTCCAGTTCTTTCAAGCGCAACAGTACCGGGTTGTTATCCATCAGCTTGGCGGTATTGTGCAGAGATCTCATTGCTTGGGTTTCTTCTCTGCGCTTAATCAGATTTGCCTCAGATTCCTTCTGTGCTTCTACAACCTGATTAAGGATCATCTTCATGTCGCCGGGCAAAATAATATCCTTGACTCCGACACTAGTAAGCTCGATACCATATTTCACCAGCTTGTCGCGGATGCCGGTCGCAATCACAATGTTCAGCCTGTCCTTATCGGCCAGAAGGCTATCCAGGGTTTGAGTGCCTACCGCCTCGCGCAAGTGCAGCTGCAATTCGCGATAAATAAAACCTGTACTATCGCTGAGCTTTAGCGCTACTTTTTTTGCATCTGCAATTTTGTAAGCACCAGTCAAGTTGATACGCAGGCTGACCCGATCCTTGGTCAGAATTTCCTGGCCGCTGACTTCGATGGTTTTTAACCGCAAGTCCAGTACCTTGACCTCGATAGAGCGGTTGTATTTCCAGTAGCCATAACAGCCGGGCTGTAACACCTTTTCCAACTTACCGTTGACCATTAACAGGCCCACGTGCTCATCGGGAATCTCGTTGTAGCTTACCGCCTGAAGGGCGGTGCGCATTTGTCCAGCACGTACACCTCGCCCCAGTAAGCCCAGGACTTTTTTATCGATGGCGTATTCCTCAGAAATGTCCACGATTTCCACCCGCACGGATTCACTGCCCTTCCACACAGCACGAAAAGTACCCGGTGGCAAAATATCGACCAAGTGATTATCCCGGTAAAACAATCCCACCTGATGGTCTGACAATTCATAGGATTGCAGGTATTCACCAAGGATCTCACCATAGGTGTTTAACAAAAATTTGGCTTTGATTTCACCGAATACCACATCGGTAATATCGTAAGTTTCTGCCCGTACATCACCGGACAATAGGGATATACGATGGCTGCCAGGTGGCAGCACCCCTTCAAAACGGTTGCGGCGAAATAGCAACACTCGCTCGCTATCCGCAACATCCACGTTCTTCCATATTTTGAACAGAGATATCATGGTTCTTATCTTTTATTCCATTTCCATACTGCGCTACCCCAATGGGCCGCAAGGGTGGGGCCCGTCCAGCGACAGGTGGTAAACCGTTTGTGCCGAGCGAGGCCCAGCGGCAGAGGAATTACGATTTTCCCCACTTGGCTCCCCCTGAGCCTGCAGCCAAAATCCTTGGCCTGGAGACACAATCATAAATCTTGCCGCTGGATCGCACAGGGCAGACCCACGATTAACGACACAGTTGCCAGAATGCCTCCGCAGTAAATCGCTAAATCCTATTTACCGTATTGGGAGGCTATCGGACCCCAGGTAGATTTTTAATGGGGAGTCGAACCCCAGGCTCTCGCCTCTTTCCAGGTCGTTTGGAAAACGATGGGACTTTGGCAGGAATCGAACCTGCTACCAATCGATAAGTTATCGACTGCTCTACCAAATGAGCTACAAAGTAAATGTTTGAACTTCTATCCCGTGGGTACACCTGCCGCCATAGGCGGTGATGCCAGGCCGGGATTCAGAACCGGCTCCGCTGACGGGCTAAAGAACTCAAACTCAGTTGCGGCAACCCGGCAAATTCGCCCGGCAACCTGCATGCTTTGGCAATTGCTTTAGTTCGGCCGATCCCTGGCCTAAAACGCGTCAGCCTTTGACGCAAACCACTTGCTTGAGGGTGTAGACGATTTCCACCAGGTCTTTCTGTGCTGCCATAACCTTTTCGATAGATTTGTAGGCAGATGGGGTTTCATCGATCACACCCTCGTCTTTTCGGCATTCCACATCGGCGGTGGCCGCGCGATGCTCATCCAAGGAGACCAGCTTTTTGGCCTTGGTGCGGGACATCACTCGCCCGGCCCCATGGCTACAACTACAGAAGCTTTCCTCATTACCCAGCCCCCGCACAATAAATGACTTGGCGCCCATACTACCGGGAATAATGCCCATTTCGCCGGTACGCGCTCTTACAGCGCCTTTCCGGGTCACCAATACATCCTTGCCGTAATGATGCTCGCGGGAGACATAATTGTGGTGACAATTCACCGCTTCCATACGCGCCTCAAAATCCATCCCCAGGGCCTGCTTCACCGCGTTAATAGTGCGCGCCATCATCACTTCGCGATTGATACGGGCAAACTCCTGCGCCCACTCCACCGCTTGCACATAGTCGTCAAAGTGCTCGGTACCTTCCGGGAAATAGGCCAGGTCATTGTCCGGCAAGTGGATATGCCAGCGCTCCATATCCCGCTTGGCTTTCTCAATAAAGTAAGTACCTATTCGATTTCCCACTCCCCGAGAACCACTATGCAGCATCAACCACACGCTACCCTGTTCATCCAGGCACATCTCGATAAAGTGATTGCCTGTGCCAAGTGTTCCCAAGTGATTGATATTATTAGTATTTTTTAATACCGGATGCCTCTCTTTGAGCAGTTCAAACTGGGCGGCCAGAGGCGCCCAACCGGCAAGTGCATCGTCCGGTGGATTCTCCCAGGCCCCCTTGTCCCGCCCTCTCCCCCGGTGTCGGCCAGTACGTCCGTGGGGCACGGCTCGTTCGATGGCGCTGCGCACTCCAGCCAGGTTGTCCGGCAGTTGCGCCGCCGTCAGGCTGGTGCGAACCGCCATCATGCCGCAGCCAATGTCCACCCCTACGGCAGCGGGAATTACTGCCCCCAGAGTTGGGACTACGCTGCCAATGGTGGCGCCTTTGCCCAGATGTACATCGGGCATCGCCGCGACCCATTTATGGACGAATGGCATCTGCGAGATATTTTTGAGCTGCGCTTTGGCCTCATCTTCAAAAGGCACACCCAGGGTCCAGGACTTAATCGGTACCCCACCTGCCTGCATTACTTCATATGGCATTGGTTTCATCTTCCACTCCTTTTGAAACCGCGCTTGGTATTCATACGTTTCGTTTAGTTATTGATATAGCGAATTGAGTGCCAACTTTTGCGGACAGTTGAAAAATACTTGTAACTTATTGTTTTTAAACGATTTATTTTTTCTCAGGAATTTTTAGGAGATTTTTTAAGATAAGGAATTCATAAATTTCTATCTTTTCTGATAGTTAAATCATATTTTAGATAGCATGAAGACAATCGCTATCAGTATTCTCGGTACCAGCAAGGACCGGCGCGGCAAAGGCGACAAGCGCTGGGATAAGTGGCGCCCAAACATTTCCATGTGCCAGCACGATGACCTATTGATCGATCGGCTGGAGCTCCTTTTCGACAACCACTCAAAAAACCTGGCTGACCAGGTCACAGAAGATATTGCGCGGGTGTCTCCAGAGACCGAGGTGGTCCACCACCGGGTGAACTTCAATGACCCCTGGGATTTCGAGAGCGTGTATAGCAATCTGCTGGATTTCGCCCGCGCCTATAGCTTCAAGCCGGATGACGAGCAGTACCTGGTGCATATCACCACCGGTACCCATGTAGCGCAGATCTGCTTGTACCTGCTAACAGAGGCGGGGTATTTCCCCGGACGTCTGCTGCAAACTTCCCCGGCGAGAAAGAACAGTAGCTTGCCGGGCGAATACCAAATCATCGATTTGGATCTGTCCAAATACGACCAGATTGCCTCGCGCTTCCAGAGGGAACACCAGGAGGGCACCACCTATCTGAAGGGGGGAATCGAGACCAACAATCTCGCTTTTAACCAGATGATCGAGCAGCTGGAGCAGGTATCGATTCGCTCCGACGCCCCCATACTAATTACCGGTCCCACAGGGGCAGGTAAATCCCAGCTGGCCCAGCGTGTCTTTGAACTACGAAAGCAGCGGGGCAAGCTGGAAGGTGGCCTGGTAGCCGTTAACTGCGCCACCCTGCGCGGCGAAAATGCCATGTCCGCCCTGTTCGGCCATCGTAAAGGCGCCTATACCGGTGCCACCACCCACCGGCCAGGCTTGCTTATGGAAGCAGATAAGGGCCTGCTGTTTCTCGATGAAATCGGTGAGTTGGGATTGGATGAGCAGGCCATGTTATTGCGTGCGATTGAGCACAAACGCTTTATGCCTTTCGGCTCTGATAAGGAAGTAAGCAGTCACTTCCAGCTGATCGCCGGTACCAACCGGGATCTGGTACAGCTCTGCCAAGAAGGTAAATTTCGCGCGGACCTGCTCGCCCGTATCGATCTATGGACCTACCGACTGCCCTCTCTACGAGAGCGTATTGAAGACCTGGAACCCAATATAGATTTTGAGCTGGAGGCTTTCTCCAGGAAATCCGGGCATCTTGTCAGCTTTAATAAAGCAGCACGGGAAAAGTACCTGAGTTTTGGGCGCTCCCGCGAGGCCAGCTGGTCTGCGAACTTTCGCGACCTTAACGCCAGTATCCTGCGTATGGGTACCCTCGCCGACGGTGGGCGTATCACGACTCAGGTAGTGGAAGAGGAAATCCATAGGTTGCGAATTAAATGGCAAAACCCACTCACAGATTCATCACTATCCCTTGCCCGTATCGAAGCACTGTTGGGTCGTGACCACATCGAGCAGATGGATTACTACGAGCAAATCAAACTAGCTGGGCTAATTCAGGTTTGTGCAGAGTCCAATTCGATGGCAGAGGCCGGACGCAAGTTATTTCAAGTGAGCCGCACCTCAAAAAAATCCAACAACGACTCACACCGGGTACGCCAACTTTTAGATAAATACGGTCTTAAATTCGACCAGTTGAATAAAACATAGAGGCCCTCTGGCATCTTTTTTTGTTAGTCTGATTCCAAAAGCCGGACGCTGGATCATGGAATGAGATACACCTATTTAACCCCGTTTATTTTCTTACTCAGCGCCTGTGAGCCAACCCAGTTCGCAGGTGGTACCGCCTTGCCAGATGGCTCTGTTTACAAAGGCGAGATGCTTAACGGTCTGTTTCATGGGCAGGGTCAGCTCGAATGGCCCAATGGCAGCCATTATCGTGGCGACTTTCGAGAAGGTCGCATGACAGGTGAAGGTGTATTAACTGGAAGTGATGGCTGTAGCTATGAAGGGGAATTCCTCAATGGGGAGCCCCACGGCAAAGGTCGCTATAGTTGCGATGAAACTGAGTGGGCGGGAGAGTTCCATGAAGGGGAGTTGCAAAGCGGTACTTTAAATTGGGATGAAGGTGGTAGTTATCATGGTGAGTTTTTAAACTTTGATCCCCACGGCGAAGGCAAACTCTCTGCAGAAGATGGCAGCTTTTATCAGGGCAGCTTTGAAAACGGTTTTTTAATACAAGGTAGCTACTCGGATAGCGATGGTCATCGTTATACCGGCAATTTCGAATACGGCTCCTATTCCGGCGAAGGTGAACTCACACAGCCCGACGGTACGATTATCCGTGCTACTTTCCGCTATGGAGAAGCAGAAGGTGAAGGCGTACGAATAAGTACGGATGCTGAAGGAAACACTGTCGAGGAATCTGCCTATTTCTCCGGGGGTACCTATTACCCCAGCGAAGACGCCTGGCGCGCACAGACGGATATTCCCGGTGCCCAAGCAGAAGCCAGGCTCTACAGTGAGAGTGAGCGCTTACAAAGTGCCATAGCCGCCCTCCCCTCACAGCGGCCCGGCGTACGCGATATTTACACCCTACTGATAGGTGGTGATGGCACCTCTCCGGTATTTGCCAGGGAGCTGGACTGGGTGGCAGAGCGCCTCGATGAAGCCTTTAGCATTGACCAACGTATGCTGCGCCTCAGTAACGGCGGCGGATACGGTTTCCCCCTGGCTACCCGCACCAGTATCCAGGAAAGCCTCAATGCTATTGATCAATTAATGGACCCCAAAGAAGATTTACTTCTCATACACCTGGTCAGCCATGGTGCTCGAAATGGAGATTTCAAAATTGCCGAAGGGGAGATTCCCCTAAATGATTTCTCACTGAAAGATGGGCAACGATTGCTGGACAATATTAACGCCCAGTACCAATGGATCGTTGTTTCAGCCTGCTTTTCCGGTCAATGGGTAGAAGCCCTACATAGCCCCAATCGGGTCATCTTTACTTCGGCCGCTGCGGATCGCAGCTCCTTTGGATGTAGCGATGATTCCGAGCGCACCTGGTTTAGTTCCGCGCTTTACGGTGAAGCCCTCAATCAGGGAGTGAATAATCCTGAGGCATGGTTTGAAGCCGCCAAGTTAAAAGTAACCGAGATGGAACAGGAACAGGGGATTAAAAGAAGCCGCCACTCCCTGCCCCAATATTCAGTGGGAGAGAATTTCCTAATGTGGTGGCATGGAAAAAAATCGATTTATTAATTTTGGAATTCCGGTGCAAACCGACTAAAAAATTATTTTTGGTACTAATCACTATCTACCATAATACCAGGCGAAAGGAGATACCTTCTTGGAGTTCGCTAGCCTCTCTGTAGAGTTATTGTTTATATTGTTTTTCGTCGCCGTTATTGCGGGCCTACTTGATACACTAGCAGGTGGGGGCGGCCTGATAACTGTACCGGCCCTTATTCTTAGTGGCGTCCCGCCACTAGCTGCCTTGGGCACCAATAAATTACAAGGCAGTATTGGTACTGCAACTGCCACCTACATGATGCTTAAAAATAACAAGATCAGTTGGGATGGGATTAAAAATCTAATGCTATTTGCCTTTATCGGCGCAGCCATGGGCACAATAGCAGTACAGTTCATTAATACTGATGTTTTGTCATTTATTATCCCTGCTGTTCTTTTATTCATCGCTATTTATTTTATAGTTTCTCCATCCCTTACTCATAGTAGTACTAAACCCAAGGTCTCAAGAAAGAAATACCAATATGGCGTAATCCCATTTATTGGTTACTATGATGGTATGTTTGGCCCCGGAACTGGATCATTTTTTGCCTTATCAGGCGTTGCCTGTAGAGGACAGGATTTACTAACCTCCACGGCCAATGCAAAACCTCTCAATTTTTCCACTAATATCGCATCTTTAATCGTATTCTTATTTGCCGGTCAAATTTTATGGGTTGCGGGAATCTTAATGATGATTGGACAAGTTATAGGTGCCTGGCTGGGATCTCATTTTCTATTTAAAATTAATCCTGGTTATTTACGGGGAATGGTAGTTCTTATGTGTGGTGGAATGTTAATAAAATATATCCACTCTATGGGATGGATAGATTATATCTTCTGAAGGATATGGAGGTGGCTGGAACTCAGAAAAATCAGATTAAACATTAAGACTTTGGATTGTTTTATGGAGCATCTAAAAAGATCTTTAATGAACTTCTTTTTTAAGCTCCATCAACTCCTTCTTGATCTCGGTGATTTGATTCGATAGCTTGTTCTCAAAATCCTCATTGATTATCGACATATACTGCTCAAACCGGCTCTGTTTTATTAGATATTCTAATCTCTCTAGCAATTCATCATTGGAAACTCTTCTCCTGGCTCGTTTCCTGGTAAATTTTATCAGTGGCTTTACCCAGTCAGGCAGTCGATAATAAGTATTTTGAAAACCTCTGCTCATGGAGTATCTAAAACCATTTTGCCGTATATAGCTAGATAGCTTTGATGGTAGCAACCTATAAAATAGATTTAAATATTTACCTATCTTATTGCAGTCAGAATACCACTCTTTCACCAAACTCTGCTTATCTCTGTCCAACTTCAGATTGCCCAAAGCTTCATTAAATTCTCTTTCTGTATATTTTTCGACTAATTTTGATTTGGTTAATAGAGAAATTACTTTTTTATCACCATAAATCGGTCGTAATTCTATCAAATACAGTAACCAACATCCCAAAAGATCATTCTTATAATCCGTATCACTAGCATTTTTTGTTAAGTAGTCAAATACAAAATGGTATTGATTCACCAATCGCTGAACCATTAGATCACTTTTCTTTTCATCCATGTTGACTAAACTATACGACCCAATTTCTGGCAAAACTAATATTGATTTAGCCTTGACGGTTGTTATCCAATGTAGAGAGTGACCATTAACGCAGGAACCCAAAATAAATTCGGATATTTTATTTCCACAAACAAAGTCCCTGCGATAAAACCTCCTGACATTTATAGAATTTATTTTTAAAACAAACCTGGATTTATCACCAATGGATTCTGAGAATTTTTGTAGGGGTGTATTATGGCTAAAAAATACTACATCTGGATTCTCACTATTGACTATATCCTGTAATTTAGGGATCAATGTAGGGTACCAACAATCTCCCTCATCGATAAATCCAACATACTCACCAAAAGTATTTTTTATCCCAAATTCAAAAATTAGCTGGTCATCAATCTGTGAAGTACTCGGAATATGAATACTTCGAATTCTGGGCATTGAACCTGTAAAATTATTAATCCGACTGCACTCATCATTTTCGCAAAAATGAAGAACAAGAATCTCTATATCCTTGTATTGCTGTCGAATAATACTCTGCAGACAGGTGTTGAGATAGACACCGCTAGACTTTGAAATAACGACAATCGAAATCATGCGCATACCACTGAAGTTCGGTAATCTAATACAGAATTAGCAGTATCTGGATCTTTGTCAAAAAGCATTCTCAAATCCGCATTACTCAAAGATAGAAAAGATCTTGTAAACTGAGATTGAAAGCTCCCCCTATACTCTTCGTCAAGATTACGCCAGCACCAGTTAAACAATGCTAACTTGCTTTTAACATACAAGTGGTAAAATCTATCTCTAAGGTTAATATTCTTATTAAAGAAGTCTTCAACCTCATCAAAAACCTGTAATACAGCTATACGCCGTGCATCTGAAATATTTGACAGCCTATTTCCTGTGGAATCTACATTATGAGTACAAAAAGGGGATTCAAATAATGCAATATCTTTAGCATTTGTGAGCAAATTCCAATGTGCTAACACATCATTATGTACAGGCGTTTGTGAAAATCTAAGGGAAACCCTTTTTGCATAACTGGTTTTAATCAATCTATTCCAAGGAAAGGATGTTAAACATAGAATGCTATCATGATCAAAAGTGGAAAAAGTTCTGCTACCAAAGGTTCTAAGCGCTCTGTAGAAAATGAAATTGTCATCACCTGCCATACCGAGATTAATAGTGCTTCCCGGAAATCTACACTGATAGGCCATCAACAAAACATCACTGTTAACTTTTGTAGCAATTGAAACAGCTCGATCCAACATATTTGGGAGGATTAGATCATCGGCATCAAAAAATAAAGTCAGCGGTTCAGCTATTTGATCGAGAGCACTATTCCTACAATAGCCTGCCCCATTGTTACCATCGTTTAAAATAATTTTATGTGGGATTCTATTTTTCTGAAGAAAATCAGCGGCCAACCCAACCGTGGTATCTGAGGAATTATCGTCAGATAAGTAAATTTTTACATCAGTCGTATTATTATGAACAATAGAGTTCAACGTATTAACAATATTATTTTTTTCATTGTATGTTGGTATCACCACCCCAACTTTACTGTTAGGCATACAAATTCTCTTTATAATTCTCTCAAAGCAGCAGAATTAAATACAAACACAATAAGTAAATTAATTTGAATATAATCAAGTCTGATAAAGGCTGTACCACTTAAAGTAGACAGCTATACACCTTTTTTCAAACTTATTAATCGATAATTTGCTTAAGCTAGATGCTTTCGGGAAGGCTAGGGTATGTAACAAGAGAATTAGACGCCTACTCAAGGCGCCTAGATTTTCCAGAACCAACTCTTAGAGTTTTGATTAGGTGTTATATGGCAAGAATAATATCTTCAATCGGTTTATCAAATTTTATTAAATCTTTATTTTTCTCATCTTTATAAAGCTTGATATAAGCTTTAAACATAGCTGAAGGTGATTCCTGCAAAAGTGAAATCAGATAATCCCTACCCTTTAACTCTTCGACTCTATTGCCGATATAGAAACCTACAAAATACAGCGGGCTATCCCATACTGCAGAAAAACCCAAATGATAGATTTTGTCAAAGTCTAAACTTGAGTCAATGCATGCACGAAAAAGCATTGTTTCAAATAAAACAAAGTTACTATCTATTCGCTGTAAATTTCTTTTAAATTTTTTCTTAAACCATTCCGTGTACTCTTTTCCGTCTGTATCATTTAATGGAGAACCCACAATAGAGGCTATACCCTCCAGACGGGTTTGATTTAAGATTTTCTCACAATTAGAGTCTGGATTTTCTCCCTTTCCATAAAAATTGGACTGAGCAACATGATATAACTCATGCGTTGAAAGTGTCAGTAAACCTTCATAATCTCCTTTAAAATACTGCAGCGCAATATAAAAGTTATCATCTTTGGCCCAACCGTCAGAAGTTCCCCCGACTACCATAAAAATATTGGTATCAAAGGAAATATCTTTAGGAGAATAATCACTAATTCCCCTCTTTACACTATTTAAGTATTGCTGAGGATTGCGCTTTATTATCTTGAGTATATCTTCAACTTCGGACAATCGTTCATTTAACTGTTGAAATCTAAAGGGATCATTTTTAACTGGATTACCTTCAACAACATCGATCAAACTAGACCGAAATGACTCAGCATTGGCTTTAATGTCAAATCTTGAGGTTTGATGGATCGTTGCTTGTATACCCTGCAAACTCATCAGCTTATCTAATTGATTATCAGATACTTTGTCTCCAGATAAAATATCAACTAATCTATCCGCGCTTTCAAAATCAATTGTTATATTATCAGTTACTTTCGATGAAGAAAAAGCTGTATAGCTTACCAATGACAAGACTAAAAAAATTACCCACTTAAATATATTCATATTACCTCTCTGAGAAATATATAAGAAGAACAACTAGATATTCAATGTGATAAGAATATTTATTGTGTGATCATTAGACCTTTAAACCTGTACAACCTCCACTTCAAATATGAGACAAATATAGTGTTTTTTGCGCCAAAAAAGGCTTGTATTTTCAACTGTCGATAAGATAGTTTTGCTTACGACAGAGGACATATTGAAAAGGTTGAATCCCACCCACAGGTAGTGAATGGGATTCAGGGTAGGCTTAGGCAGACTTCTGTTCTTCAATAAAGCGCTGCATCTGCTCTTCCAGCATCGAAAGAGGCAAAGCACCATTACTTAGCAGTGCATCGTGAAACGATCGCAAATCAAACTTATCGCCAAGCTCTTTTTCCGCAAGAGCTCGCAGCTGTCGAATTTTAATTTCCCCCATCTTGTAAGATAGCGCCTGCCCCGGCCAGGATATATAGCGATCTACTTCTGCACGTACATTAGCCGGAGAGAGGGATGTATTATTGGAAAGAAAGTTTAATGCCTGCTGTCGTGACCACCCCTGAGAATGAATTCCAGTATCAATCACAAGGCGTGCGGCACGCCACATTTCATAGCTGAGTCGCCCAAAGTGCTCGTAGGGAGTGGTGTACAGTCCCATCTCTTTACCCAGTCGCTCTGAATAAAGGGCCCAACCTTCTCCATAAGCACTCAGGTAAAGATTGCGACGAAAGTCCGGTACATTCTCAAGCTCTTGCGAGAGAGCATTTTGTAAATGATGGCCCGGTACTGCTTCATGCAAGGTAAGAGCAGGTAGCTCATACAAGGGACGCTGGTCCAGCCCGTGAGTATTCAACCAGTAGGCACCACCGCGAGTACCGCCAATGGCGGCTGGATTATAGGAGGCCGTAGTGTAGTTAGGTGCTATTTCACTGGGAACTGGTACCACGCCATAGGGAGTACGCGGCAGTAAGTTAAAGAACTCCGGCAATACATAGTCAATACGCTTGGATATATAGGCCGTTTCCTTGAGCAGCTGTTCCGGCGTTTTAGCGTAAAACTGTGGGTCTGTGCGCAGGAATTGGGTGAATTCTGTAAAGCTGCCCTTAAAGCCTGACTCCTTGATCAGGGCTTTCATTTCCGCACGGATTCTCTTCACTTCGGCAAGGCCCGTGCGATGAATCTCCGCAGGGTCCAGATCCAGGGTCACGTAGTAGCGGATGTTGTGGCGATAGTAGTCACTACCACCAGGCATCTGTTCAGCACCCAAAGTCTTTGTGGCCGCCTTCAGGTAGTCGCCCTCAAGGAAATCCGCTACCCGTCCAAATGCGGGAATAGCTACTTGCTTAATCACAGCTAAACCCTGCTCTCGCAGACGCTTCTGCTCATCGGGCGCGATGATTTGCGGCATCTCAGCAAAAGGCTTATACAAGCTGCTTTTACTGGGATCTTTATATACTTGAGCGCGTACCGTTGGCGCTATACCTTCTACAACGATTTTGGGCAACACAAAGCCAGAGCGAATACCTTCGCGCATATTGGCAATGTTCTCATCGAAGTAGCGACCAAATTCACCGATACGGGCAGTATAGTCCTCGTAATCGGCGATATCCCTCATCGCCAAACCACTATTTGCCTCAAGCGCATTTGCGTAAAAACTTGAGAAGGTGTTTAGGGGAATTCGGTCGAGAAACAGTTCCTCTTCCTCAACCGAGCTGGCAAGAACCCAAGAGAGAAGCTCACTATTGACGCGGTCTGAAGCACTTAACTTACTTTGATCGATAGCCTCAAGGCGCCGGATAAAGGCCTGCTCAGCCTCTATACGACGTTGACGATCCTCTGCAGTTACCCCGGGCAGTTCTCGATTGTAATCGGAAACGCCAACTCGCCCGGCAGTAATTGGGTCTTCTCTCAGCGTGTATTGCCAGTGATCCTTAAGAACACTTTGAAGTTCTTCTGTAGCAGTTGCTGCCCAGGCTGAGGGCATCAATATGCTAGTAGCAATAACCGGTCCTGTTAAGGACTTGAGGTAGTAGGTAAGTGATCTCTTGAATTTCACCCTTGGCTCCGTAGTGCTGTTGGTATCTAAAAAGAACAACAGAGCTTGCTCTCTTAGTTACCCTACAGAGTGGGCGTGGCAAGCTTGTACCAGCACTATACACGAAGGATGGATAATAGTGACTCGGCGGAATAAACATACCGCCACAAGTGAGGTGGAGGAGTATAATTTCCTCCACCAAGTGGTAAAACAGTTGACTAGCAACTTAGGTGGCATGCGCATAACAGCGCACGTCATAGCTCCCACTCAGACCAATGGCATACATAGATGTATTCCAGAAAGAGTTTACAAACCAGTTGCGGAATGCGTTCTTGGTTGGGAACCAGAATTCTCCAAAATTTGGGTCGAAAAACAACACATCTTCCGCAACCCAAGCTGCCATGGCGTGGGCACCCACCTTACCTGAAATACCGATTTTCTTGTAAGAGCCAGCGCTTCTCGTCGGCTCCCTAATAATTTCATCGGCAAGCGCTGCAGAGTTGCGCATAGTAGTTTGCCCACGATCTAACCGAGGGCCTGTGACCACGTGAATTTGGCGCTGACCATTTGGCCCAGCGATACCCACACCGCCATTATTCTGAAGAGGCAGAATATTGTGAGATTGCAGCCACGTCTCTGAGACCTGATCCTGGTTTGGTGCATTTCCACCAATCTGGTGCAAGGTCATCACATGGAAAAGATGCTGCTCACTCAATGTATTATTGGGAAAGAGCCAATTCCAAAGGCTTCCATCCTCTGCGTGAAATTTGATCCAGTGGGCACTCAGGGATTCACAGACTCCGCCAGCAGTATCCTGGTGTATGGTGATCTGTGCCTTCACCGGATCCAAACACTGACTGAAATTATATTGAAGTGTGCCACCGTGCTGGGCCACAGATCTCTGAACAGGACCTACCCTTGTCCCGGTAAGTGCAAGTACTGTTTTATCAAACCAAATCGGCATGTCCATCTCCCCTGTATTCACAATGTAGAAACACTTATTCAGCGAATAGTTAACTGCTTCTGAGAAGTGCTTTCCGGTATATGCATTAGATTGAAACAGAAAATTTACAGGGCAGATAGGTGTCCATTTTTTTTTAAAATCGACTCTGGCACTCTTTTCTCAGGCCATAGATAGCAGTTCGAAATAGATTGAAGCGCTGGTATTTATTTGACTCTGGCACTATTTTTTATGGATAAGAATGTCGTAGCTATTTACGATTAATTGCATGTTAGAACAGACCCAACTACGCTTGCCAGTCAGATTACACGGGTCCTTTAATTCGACTCTGGTACTATTTTTGGTACAAAAAAACTGACCTATGACAAGGAAACTATCTAAATGGAAATATTTTTTGTAGTTGGCGACAATTGGTTTTATCTTTTTAGAGATAGAACTTGTTACCTCCAGATAATTACGACTTGAAAATGAGTCAATGAAAAGAAGTGAAATAGGTAGAAGTGGTAACAACTAAAAAAGGCAGCCGGGTGAACCCGGCTGCCGAGCGCCCATGGGGGAAGGGCTAAGAGGAAAAAATTGGTAGTGGATTGCTAACCACTAAAAACAGCTACTGCCAATTTATGTGCGGCGAGCGTAAGAGCGAACTTCATAGCCACCGCTTAGCCCTACTGAATACATAGAGTTATGCCAAAATGATTGGGTAAACCAATTAAAGAAGGAATTTCTGGATTCAAACCAGAATTCACCAAAGTTGGGGTCAAAAAAAGTAATGTCCTGCGCAACCCAGGCAGCCATTGCATGACCTGCAAAAGTGCCATCAAGGCCTATCTTCTTATAGCATCCAGCACCACCCGTCTGATCCAAAATAATCTCCCTGGCCAAAGCATTGGGAGAGAAAACGCCACTCTGGCCTTGCGCTCTACGGGGATTGTGAATACCCCGGATAGTATTTCCTCCCCGGCCATTCGGGAAAGCTCCACCAAATACATTTTGACTGGTAGGGAAGATATTTTGTGTGCTCAGCCAGGCTTCTGTAGTTCTGTCCTGGTTATTCTGTGTGCCCGCCTGTTGCAGGGTCATTACGTGAAATAAGTGTTGCTCATCCAGTACACCCGCTGGCATTAACCAATCCCACAAGCTCCCTCCATCAGAGTGATGCTTGATCCAAAAGGCGGAAAGCGCTTCACAAACACCGCCAGAAGTATCTTCGTGAATAGTGATTTGTGCTTTTACCGGATCCTTACACTGGCTGAAGTTGTATGTCAGTTGACCCCGATGATTGGCTACAGATTGTTGTACGGGGTTTACGCGTGTTCCAGTTACAGCGAGAACGGTTTTATCGACCCAAATAGGCATATTCGATCCCTCATTTTATGAGATAAAAACGCTGCACAAATCCTTTTTTAAAAACTGAAAATTTGTAGCGCCTGTGAATTGGGCGGGCATTGAACCAGAAAAGTTCCAGGGCCAACAGAGTATAAAAGCGCTTTTTAAATCGACTCTGGCACTATTTTTTTATCCAGCGTTAATCTTGCCTGAATCCTACTTTGTTGAAATCTACTAGCCAAAAATAATCTGGCAACAAACAATATTTAGCCGTTTCTAACTGCGAAGACAAAATAGAGATAAGAAGATATTTTTACTTATAAATATTTATCATTCTTAATCTCAAATAGGACGCATAGCAATTTATAGAAAGTATACTTTTACAAAACTCATCAGTTTAAAAAAGTGGCTTGTAACAACAAACTGCTAGAGTAGGTGTGCAAGTAAAAAGCTATGCAATAAATTGCATAGAAAACTACACAACAACGCCTGTGCCAGTCTCTTTGCCAGCACACTTTTAGCCACTCAATACAGCACTACTAAGTTGGTTGTGAAAAATTTAGGCAGGAATGATTCAACAGCAAAGTGGTAGGTAAGATGCCTCGACCAAATTCTGTCCCTAGGTCGTTAACTCCAGGGGATAAAATTCGGTCGAGGTTTGGCTAAGCGGTGTTAAACCTGCTCTACAGTCTGCTCAATACGTCCAAAGATAGATTGCCCTTGATCATCGAGCATTTCGATGGAAATGGTATTTCCAAAGTCCATAAATGGCGTGCTTGCAGAGCCATTCTGGATGGTCTCAATCATGCGAATCTCGGCAATACAGCTGTAACCAACACCGCCTTCTGCTACAGGCTTACCGGGGCCGCCATCCAACTTATTGGATACCGTTCCAGAGCCAATAATGGTGCCTGCGCAAAGTGGACGAGTTCTGGCCGCGTGGGCGACCAGTTGCCCGAAGTGGAAGGTCATATCCACACCGGCATTGGGCTCGCCAAACTTCTCACCATTCAGATGGGAAACCAGTGGCAGATGCAATTTACCCTCGCTCCAGTTTTCACCCAGCTGTTCAGGGGTTACGCAAACAGGGGAGAAAGCACTAGAGGGTTTGGACTGGTAGAAACCAAATCCTTTGGCCAGTTCCGCAGGTATCAATCCGCGCAGGGATACATCATTGACCAACATTACCAACTTGATATGTGACAGCGCATCCTCAGCGGACACCCCCATAGGAACATCGTCGGTGATCACGGCAATTTCTGCCTCGAAGTCGATGCCAAAGCCATTGCTTTGCGGCATCTTTACCGGCTCGCGTGGATCCAGGAATGTATCGGAACCACCTTGATACATGAGCGGATCGCTGTAGAAGCTCTCCGGCACCTCGGCACCGCGGGCTTTGCGCACCAGCTCAACATGATTCACGTAAGCACTACCGTCGGCCCAGTGATATGCGCGCGGTAAAGGCGAAGCACACAGAGTTTGGTCAAAGGCTTCCCCTTGAATCTCGCCACTTTGCAGGCGCTCGTGTAGCTTCTCCAACTCGCTGCTGACTGATGCCCAATTGTCCAACGCACTCTGCATGGTGGGGGCAATATCGCCAGCTGGCACCATACGGGTAAGATCGTCGCTAACAACAACCAATTGGCCATCGCGGCCGGATTTAAGGCTGGCTAACTTCACTGTGCCTCCCCTTCAGTTTTTTCCACAAATTCTTCTTCCCCATGCATCCAGGCGGCGTGCCTTGGGGCTTTTTTAGTACGTGACCACTCTTCCAACATATCCTCAGCAACCCGCTTCAGCTCTTTATGCATTCCGGGCTTGGCGGTATTGGCGGCCAGCTCGATACGATGGCCGTTGGGGTCGAAGAAGTAGATCGACTGGAAGATAGTGTGATTGGTAGGGCCGAGTACGTCGACCCCGGCCGCTTCCAGTCGCGCTTTGGTCTCAAGCATTTCTTCCATGGACTCTACTTCGAAAGCGATATGCTGCACCCATTTGGGTGTGTTCTCATCGCGCCCCATCTCCGGGGAGTTGGGGATTTCGAAGAAGGCAAGCACATTCCCCATACCCGCATCCATAAAGACGTGCATGTAAGGGTCCGGCTCACCGGTTGAGGGTACCTCGTTTTCGGCAATGGCCAGCTGGAAGTCCATGCCGAGAAGATCGCGGTAGAATTCCACTGTCTCCTTGGCGTCCCTACAGCGATACGCCACGTGGTGAATGCGCTTAATGCCCATTGAAGCCTCCGTTATTATTCCTTTTCTTTAATGACGCCACGCTTGAGCTGGTCGCGCTCAATGGATTCGAACAGGGCCTTAAAGTTACCCTCACCAAACCCTTCATCTTCCTTGCGCTGGATAAACTCAAAGAATACCGGGCCGAGCATATTAGCGGAGAAAATCTGTAGCAGCAGGCGTGGTTGGCCGCCCTCAGTGGTGCCATCCAGCAGGATGCCACGGCTCTGGAATTCTTCAGTAGGTTCACCGTGCCCAGGCAGGCGCTCTTCCAGCATTTCGTAGTAGGTGTCCGGCGGCGGGGTCATAAACTCCATGCCGCGCTCTTTCAGGCGATCCCAACAGGCAATTAAGTCATCACAAGCAAAGGCGATATGCTGGATACCTTCGCCGTTGTACTTCATCAGGAACTCTTCGATCTGGCCGCCGCCACCAGCTGCTTCTTCGTTCAGCGGAATACGGATCTTGCCATCCGGTGCAGTCATCGCCTTGGACAGCAGGCCGGTGTATTCGCCTTTGATATCGAAGTAACGAATCTCGCGGAAGTTGAACAGGTCTTCGTAATACTTGGCCCAGTAATCCATACGGCCGCGATACACGTTGTGGGTAAGATGATCCAGAGTGTGGAAACCACAACCTTCAGGGCGACGCTCTACGCCCTCTTCCCAGATAAAGTCGATATCGTAGATGGACTCACCATCTTCGTAGCGATCAATCATGTACAGGGTCGCACCGCCAATACCTTTGATTGCCGGCAGGTGCAGTTCCATCGGGCCAGTATTCACGTGAATAGGCTGTGCACCTTTACGCAGGGCCTCTTCGTAGGCGAACTTGGCATCTTTTACGCGGAAGGCAAGGCCACAAGCGGAGGGACCGTGCTCTTGGGCGTAGTAATAGGCGTGACTGTTGGGCTCGTAGTTGGTGATGAAGTTGATATCACCCTGGCGCCACAACTCTACTGCCTTGGAGCGGTGACGGGCGATTTTCTCAAAGCCCATGGCGGTAAAAACGGTTTCAAGGATGCCTTTTTCCGGCGCTGTAAACTCTACGAATTCGAAGCCGTTAAGTCCCATCGGGTTTTCAAATAAGTCGGCCATGCGGTCCTCCATTTCTTATCATCGCAGCACTTCAAAGCGTGGCTGCGGATTGTGGATTTAAAGCGCAAACGAAGTTAGTTGCAGATGTAACTAATGTCAAGAAACTCTGGATCAGCTAACAAATGAGTACTTGAAGTGTGCTTTTAGTCACCAGCCTCCAAAGCTAGCGCCTGGGAGAATAACCAGCTGGCAACGGGTCCTTGAACAGGACCGGGAGAGTAATCGGGAGCCGGGTGCGACACAGTTGTTGCGTCACACCCATGCACAGCCGACCTTATTTACGCGTGCATTTTCCGGTATCAGTACGACACATATGATCCTTGTGAAACTTGCCGGTCATCTGGTCGCACTGGGATTTGCTCACATCTCCGGCACAGGCATTTTCGGCATGCTGGCAGCAACCGGTTTCAGCGGTGCCCATCCCTTTATTGCCGTCCATCCCTTCATCTTTCTTGCGCTGTTCGCAGGCAGACAGGGTCAAAACCATCGCCGCGGCCAGTATCCCAATTGAAGCTTTGAGTCTCATAAAGGCCTCCTAAATACCCGGCTTAGCGGCCGGTGACATGGATATCGCGGAATCTGCCGCGCATTGCTTTGTGCGACCCGCGTAGATTTACCCGACATCTCCACCAGCTCAGGGATTTTGCGATTAGGCGCGCCATCCCATTATCACCCTGCAGATTTACCGGGCCATGCATTGACTGTAGCCCACACTGGCAGCGAAACCATCTGACTGACGGGACATTTACGTTAATTTGCCCCTGACAGCCCATCCAAATAACTGAATACCTTTTTGTATTTGTCAGAGCCGGTACAATCGGCCCCCGTTTGTCGGGTAAAAACCCCGCCTGAATGTATTTATTGAGGACCCCCTATGCTTCTCGCCGCTGCTGCCATCATTGCTGGCTTTATTGTGCTGGTCTGGAGTGCCGATCGTTTTGTGGATGGAGCTGCCGCCACTGCTAAACATTGCGGCATGCCCACACTGTTAATAGGCATGGTGATTGTCGGCTTCGGTACTTCCGCTCCGGAGATGGTGGTCTCAGCCATTGCCGCCTTGAATGGCAACCCCGGCCTCGCCCTGGGTAATGCCTACGGTTCCAATATTGCCAATACCGGTTTGATTCTCGGTTTCAGTGCCCTGCTGATCCCACTATCGGTACACTCAAAGATTGTGCGTAAAGAGCTGCCACTGCTGCTGGCAATCACCCTGCTCAGTGGTGCCTTCCTGTGGAATGACCGCTTGGAGCGCTGGGAGGGTATTGTTCTGTTATTCGGTTTCTTCGCCTTGATCGGCTGGAGTATCTTTTCTGCCATGCGCAATAAAGGTGACCAGCTTGAGGGAGAAGTAGAAACTGAGCTGGAAGACAACCCTATGCCACTCGGAACTGCCATATTTTGGTTGGTAGCGGGGCTGGTACTATTGATTGTCAGCTCCCGAATCCTCGTATGGGGAGCAGTAACCATTGCCGAATCTTTGGGGGTCAGTGACCTGGTGATAGGCCTGACTATTGTTGCCCTGGGAACCTCACTGCCGGAACTGGCCGCAACTTTAGTGGCCGCACGAAAAGGTGAGCACGATATCGCCATCGGTAACGTTGTCGGCTCCAATATGTTCAATCTGCTGGCGGTGGTTGGCATTGCCGGCACCATTGCTCCCATGAACAACGTACCCCACGAGGTGCTGTCCCGGGACTGGCCGATGGTTCTGGGCCTCACAATTGCCCTGTTTATTTTTGCCTACGGCTTCAAAGGCCAGGGCCGAATCAATCGCTGGGAAGGCTCCGCGCTGCTAATGGCTTACCTCGTATATACCGGCTACCTGGTGGGAACCATTACCAAAGCTGCACTCTGATAATATTCGGGGTGGTGCCGCACCACCCCATAGTTACTGCCTGAATTCACCATAATTCGCCACCTCTGCGCCCATTTCTCTTCCCAAAAACTGACTAATATCTGCAACACCTTCCAAGGAAAAGTGCAGAGCAGCTTGATGAAGAGAAGCACCATTGGCAAAACCGTAGCGCTAACAGCCCTATTTGGACTCGGTGCAATTTACCTACTCAATGCCTCTTGGCTGGCGACAGCCCAGCAAGGGGAACCGATCCTGATTGCCCATCGCGGCGTCTACCAAACTTACAACCGGGATAATTTGACCCGTGACGAATGCACCGCAGTCCGTATCTATACCCCGGAACACCGCTATCTGGAAAACACGATTCCCTCTATGGAAGCTGCCTTTTCTCATGGCGCGGACATTGTCGAAATCGATGTCCATCCCACCACTGATGGCGACTTCGCGGTATTTCACGACTGGACCATAGACTGCCGCACGGATGGAACAGGTGTCACCCGGGAACAGTCCATAAAGGACTTAAAGAAGCTGGATATTGGTTACGGCTATACCTTTGATGGCGGCAAGACATTTCCCTTTCGTGGCCAGGGGGTGGGTTTACTTCCCACTTTAAAAGAGGTCTTGCTGCACTTTCCCGGCAAGCAGTTTCTGATCAATATTAAGAGTAATGATCCAACAGAAGCAGAACGATTGGATAACTATCTTCGGCAACACCAATTGCCTATTAATTCCCGGCTCATGGTCTACGGTGGCGATCGCCCAATTAAAAGGATACGGCAGTTGCGGCCAAATGCATTGGCCTTCAGCAAGACAAGCGCCAAACAATGTGCTTTGCAATATGCACTGTTCGGTTGGAGTGGCTACTTTCCCGAGTCTTGCCGGAACAGTATTGTTGTTGCACCCAATACCTGGCGATGGGCTTTGTGGGGTTGGCCCAATCGCTACTCTGAACGAGTGGCCAAAGCCAATAGCTTGGTGATGGCAGTGGACCATAAAAATGGCAAGCGGGGCTTGCCCGGTATTTACACACCGGAAGAGCTCAGTTTTCTACCCGAAGAATATAGCGGAGCTATTTGGATTGAGAAGATCGAGCTGATTGGCCCATATCTAAAATCAAGACAATAGATAACCTTAGCGTTTTCGACCTTTCTCCAGCCGTGCCAGATGCGCCTGAAGACGCTCTATTTCTTCCAGCAGCTCTATCGCTAATGCAGCGCCGGCAAGATTTACCCCCAGATCTCGCTCCAGGCTGTAAACCCGGCGCACCCGGCGCACACAAATTCCGCTAAAGCGCCACTGCACTTCCCTGCTACGCGGCTCAATAATTCCCTCCTCAACCAAGGCAATGATGCGCTCCGCCGGCACACCACAAGCCCGACACAGTTCACTCAAAGTTAACTCACTCTCTTCATTCAGGAGAACACCGCTAAGCTGCTCAACCTTTTTAGGCATCACAATTATCCTCCCATGGACTGACGCGGATTGAAGTTGAATGCGTCGCCAAACTGACGGTATGCCTCGCGTTCATTATCAGTAGTGGCTGGCGGCGTAACAGTTTGCATCACTATATACATATCCCCCGGCTGCTTTGCCGGGATACCGCGGCCCTTGAGGCGCAGTTTTTTACCGTTGGTGCTGTTTGCAGGAATGGTCACTTTAATGGGACCATCGGGAGTGGGTACCTGAACCTTGGCTCCAAGCATTATCTCCCAGGGAGCCAAAGGCAAATCCAGGTAAACCGTTTTACCTTCTGTATGGAAAAGGGGATGAGAGTTGAAAGCAATTTCCAGGTAGAGATCACCTGGTTTACCTTCTCCAATGCCAGGCTCACCCTGTCCAGCCAAGCGAATCTGTTGCCCTTCAGTGATCCCCTTGGGAATTTTTATATTAAGAGTGCGCTCACGCAGTTGCGGTCGCCCATCTGCACCCAATACCGAGTGCTTTAAGGTTACTTGGCGTGTACCGCCACGATAACTATCTTCTAGATCTACTGTGATGCGGGCATAGGTATTTTCACCCTGGGCACTGTAAGAGCGGCGCTGCCCCTGCCCATAAGCCCGACGAAACCCGCCACGGCCAAACAAGCTTTCAAAGAAGTCACTAAAAGCTTCAGGATCAGCTTCGGTATATCCACCACCGTGAAACTCAAAACCCTGGTCCCAATTGGGGGGCGGTCGGAAATCCTGGCCAGACTGAAAACCACTACCGAGCTGATCGTAAGCAGCTCGCTTCTCTGGGTCCTTCAATACTTCATAGGCCTCATTTACTTCCTTAAAGTGTTCTTCGGCGCCCTCCTCTTTACTGACATCCGGATGATATTTACGTGCTAATTTTCGATAGGCACGCTTAACCTGTGCCTGATCCGCACTCCGATCCAGGCCAAGTATTTTGTAATAGTCCTTGTATTCCATGGCTTTAATAAAAGCCGATGGTGACGGGATTCGCCATATATTTATGATATAAAATCGGTAAGAAGGTTAGTTGAGATCCTCCCCCTTCAACTAAGATTTAATAATATGGCGCCGATTAGATAAACGACGCCAAGCTGCAGTATTAATAACCAGTCTCGTAAAACATTGATCCATCTAGATACTCGATAGACCCATCGGTATAGTGAATATAGACCTCAGCAGGGTTTGAGGCATAAGCTCGCACTGTCACAGAACAGTACAAACCAGAGCTACAACCTTTAATCCAATTCACAGAATCTATAGATTTTGTAATATTTACTATTTCCCAGCTTCCTGAAGTCGAGGTTCCAAAACTAAAATCCAAACCACCACAACGATTTGTTCCGTTGCCAATTACTTGCCCCCCAGCTTTGACGTTAAGGTTGCATTTAAGATCAGTAGAAAATGCAGGCAATGCAACGGCGGAGCCAACCAGCAAAGACAGTACTATTAATATTTTTTTGACATTCATTTGTAGAACCTTAAGATTATTTATTATTAATTGATAAACCAAAAACAACAAACCTCGTTAATGATGCTATCACCGCCAATAAACACTTCCCATAACAACAAAAATACAAATTAGATAAACAATATGAACTGGCTATCAATATAATTAAACTAATATCCAATAGCATGAAATTTCAAAGGAGACACTTGTTCCGGATACTTGGAATCAATGAACAGCCAAAAAAACTGAGATCCAAAGCCACTTTATAACTAACATTATTCGAATAAGGCAAGAATAAAGAGGATAGATATATAGATAAGTTAAAGGAATTTAACTACAACTACTCAACTTCTACTTATAAAAAATATATTAATGTATTTAACAGAGAACCAAATTTTCTTTGGTTCCTCAAAAAACAACCTCTATCGGAGACTATCGTTCAGCCGAGTAAGGATCTTCCGCATTTAAATAGGCCAAAACATCTGCTTTCTGTTCGGTTGAATTCAGCCACTTGCGAACTTCTTTAGCTTTATCATATAAGTCATCTCCAAATTTACTCCGATACATTTCAGAAAAAGTATCTTGGGCCTTGTTCTCCCTGATCTTTTTCTGCCATTCATGAGTAACTAAAAAGTTAAGTGAGCCAGCAAGCCCTTCAGCTTTTAGTAAATCCCATTCGCCTTTATCTAACCAGACTCCACCGACAACAGTACTGTAATCAATACGATGTTCACTACTAGCTATAATTTTTATCTTTTGCATTATGGAGCCAGACACCGGGCACAAGATAGCTCGCTTAGTATCTTCGGAAACTACATCATTCAGATTACTAATATCTTCTGAAAATTTGTATTCAGGATTTTGTCTTTTCCAGCTTAAGTAATCTTCAATAAGAATCCAGTTACCCTCACAGGAAGAACAAGTATATCCACGAAATAACTCTTCGATAAATCCTGGTTTAAGAACGCCATCTTTACAGCTGGTACAGCGCTTCATATTTTGCACCTTAATAAAAAATAACCCGGATCTACCTATTTAGATCCGGGCTATAAGAATCATTTATTTCCAAAATAATAGTGAGTTTTGTACTATATAATTTAAAAAAATGTACGTTGCTCTAACTATCAATCTCAGTGGTCTTATTCAGGTCACCAACTCCAGCTTCTTTTAAGAGTGAGTCTACCAGTGGAGCCATAGCCCGATGTTTTAGAGCACTACCAACCAAAGCTTCAGGCAAGCTTTGTCCTTTGGATTCAGCATCACCATCTAAAATTCCGCTGCTTGCTCTACCATCAATACCATTTAAGCCCTCAACAGAGATAATTTTCATTCCCTCAATACTTTCCATCGGCTTAACGCTTTCACGGATAATATTGGGCAGATTTTCGTGCAGACTGAGGACCTTCTTAAGTGCAATCTGGGCCTCATTAAGGCTATTAAAAGCCTCATTCATTAGGCGCTGCCCCTCAGCGTCCACCGCATATTTTTCACGATCAGCTTCAACTTTAATACGAATAGCCTCAGCTTCAGCAGCAGCCTGTAAGCGCAATGCTTCGGCCTTATCCTCTGCAGCTGCTTTTTCCGCATCGGCCATTACTTTAATACCCGTGGCCTGACGTTCCGCTACTTTTTGAGCTTCAATAATTTCAATGCGCTTATCACGCTCTGCAACTTCAACATCCTGAGCCGTGCGAACTTGCTCTTCGGCTTTTACTGCTTCAGCTCGAGCTACGTTGGCCTGTTGGTCCGCAAGAGATTGCTCTTTGGACTTTTCTGCAACAGCAATTGCACGTTCCTGCTTGGCAATTTCCACTGATTTCTCTTTGGAAATACGCTGCTCATCGAGAATACGCTCACCTTCAATCTCTTGTTCTTTCAAGCGACGCTCTTTCTCGATTTCCAGCAACTTAGTTGCCTGTTCCGCAGCAATTTGGGATTGACTCACTTCACGCTGGGCTTCAATTTCAGCCTTGCGTGCTGCGCGTTCCTGCTCTGCTTGTTCACGGGCAATATCCGCCTTCTGAGCAGCTTCACGATTTTCCAGCTCGCGCTGCTGCTCCAGATGTGCGTAACGTTTTTCTTTATCAATTTCTAACTTTTGGCGTTCAGCTTCGAGGTTTTTCTTCTCGATCTGTACCATAGTTTCTTGCTCGACATCATTGACCTCTTTACGACGCGTCTCAATAGAGCGGGTCATGCTGGCGAGGCCCTCAGCATCAAACACATTATCCTGATTGAAGAATTCTTTATGGGTTTGATCCAAACCGGTCAAAGATACAGCCTCGAGTTCCAATCCATTTTTTAATAGATCTTCGGAAACTACCTGCTGAACTTTTTGTACAAACTGACTGCGCTGCTCATGCAATTCAGCCATTTCCATTTCAGCTGCTACAGAGCGTAACGCATCAACAAATTTACCCTCGATCATTTCTTTTAATGCTTCGGGGTCTAAAGTACGCAGCCCCAAAGTCTGTGCAGCATTGGCTATCGCATCTACATCCGGTTTTACCCGCAGATAAAATTCAGCAAGTACATCAACACGCATACGATCCTTGGTGATCAGCGCTTGATGCTCTTTACGGGAAACCGCCAAGCGTAAAGTATTCATGTTCACAGGAATAATTTCATGTAGAACCGGTAGTACCAATGCACCTCCATTCATTATGACTTTTTGACCACCCATACCAGTACGCACAAATGAGCGCTCTTTTGAGGCTCTTGTATACAGGCGCGCAAAAATAGTTCCAATAACAATTAAGGCCACTAGTACAGCCCCGGCAATAAATACCATAACCGGTAGGTTTCCTATCACTTCTAGATTCTCCATTTAGTTATTCTCCATAAGATGTATACTGCTGGGGCGAGTTACTCGAAAATGTGCTCCCAGCTCTTCAACCAGTAACACCTTATCCCCCTGATTAAATGTTTCACTTTCATCCGGTTCCACCATTACATAGTGTGTGGTTCCGTATTCATCACTAAAACGCGCTTCTGCTGGTGAACCGATTTCTGCTTTACCGATCGTAATAATCGCTACACGGCCAATAAAGGAATTTCTCTCAACTGCCTCGGATTCATCACCCACAGCAAAGCGCCGCATAATGTTGCCAACAAAACGTACCTGAGGTAGCGCAAGAAAAAATACTGCCACAGCAAGTAAACCGCCTGGCAATAAATATCCAACAAGAGATTCTATGAGCATTTGGGCTACTAGGCCGGTCACTCCAAAGCTAACCAGAAAAGTTACTAACAGTATAAGTGCAGGAACTTCACCGAAACGCAACCACCCAAGCATCTTAGTCATCCCGCCAGACAACCCTGTATCTGGCACGTCAACATCAAAATCTGGTAATAAATTATCCAGTAAATCTGAAATACCAACACCAATCAATGTCATGACGCCTTCAAGAAGCGCTATCATAAACATTAAAATCAGCGCACCGGTAAAGATCAGGTTTTGGTCTTGCAATAAAAATATCATCAGCCCCCCGATTTAATCTTGGCTAAACGTTCTTTCACACGATTATTTCGCGCGAACTCCTCAAGTTCTGCTAATTTGCTGGTATCTATCCCAGAGTCGAATGTCGATATAGCTGTATTACCTACTGCTCGATTAAATGCATCGGTAGCTTGTTCTACCTGGGCTTTTGGCTTTCTATCCCTGCCATATTCATCCGCAGCAACTCTACTATCTATCTTTTTATTGATTGCAATAAATTCTTGTAATTGTTCACGCATTTCACGTTTCTTACCTTGCAGGGCAAGAATATAGGAACCTAGTTCCTTTATTTCTATCTCATTTTCATTGATCGCTTTTTCTAAGATTGGAAGTTGCGCCTCAATATCCATTTGTTTGGCAATGGCGACTTCAGCCAAATCATCACGACCTTCATTTATAGCAATATCAATTTGTTCAGCTAAACGCTTATGACGAGCATTTTCATCGCTTAACGCTCTACTGTTTAGATACTTGGATGCCTCAACTTTCCCTAGCTGATCTCGCACATCTGCAATTGCATCATCCACCTCCCGAATTGCCTGCTCCATCACTGACTCTGGTGCAGTGGCTTCAACCGAGTCCACGACAGCATTGGCGGACACAGAGATTAAACGTGATATGCGCTTTATAAACCCTTCACTCATAACTTATCTCCTGCTCCCAAATACAAGAATCCACCTTATCATTAGCTACAAATTTCAAGTGATGTCGAAACAGTATCCAATCTCTCACCATGGATACTGTTTATGTTTTCCTGCTGTGACGACAAGACAATTTTTCTGCAAAGTATTACGAGTCTGCAGCAGAGTTTTTATAAGTAGCTCAATAGAATTGGAATCAATACTAAATTATATCAATGCCGTATTCTCTACGAGCAATTCCAATATCATTCAAATTAGTAAACTGCGATGACTTTTTCCCAAACGACAAGTCATTAATGGAAGGAACGCTTCTACATAGGAAAGTTATGACCGGGCAGATTTTTTTTGCTCTGTCGAACCTCTCTCTACAGCAACCAATTTACGCATTTTTTACTTTGTGTGACAGCGCTACTGTGATCGATCGACACCATGGTAGGCATAGTCATCCGCCGGTAAACACGCCGAAATTTACTGGAGTCCATTGAGCATGACGTTCCTTTGCCTCACATGCATATAAATGTACACATACCAATAGAGTAGGTCAATCAATAGGAGATAAAATGAGTGGATGACAAGTTTTTAAACGTGGGGCGCTTGCTTTTATGCTTTGCTAAAGTAGCAGCTATTAGCGCTGTAAAACTGAACATTGTGGTTGGCATATAATTCAAAAATCAATTACACGCTATAACAGCAGGCAAATAGTGACATAAAATCGACGCCAACTTATGGTTTTGAAAATATGAACGCGCCCGGCTCTAATTCATCCTTTGAGTGCTTGGGAAATCCTATTCTCAATGTCGATAGCTATAAAACTAGTCATTATCTGCAGTACCCCCCAGGAACATCACATATTAGTAGTTATGTAGAGTGTCGTGGTGGTGAATTTGCGTCGACGGTATTCTTTGGCTTGCAGGCGTTTATCAAGCAGTACCTGAGCACCCCCATCAGTTCTCATCACATTGATGAAGCTGAAAATATTTTAAACCCCCATGGACTACCATTTAACCGTGATGGATGGAATCATATTTTAAATGACCATAATGGTTTAATGCCTCTTGAAATTGCAGCGATAGAAGAAGGACAAGTCATTCCAGTAACCAATGTTTTAGCTCAGGTTGTAAATACCTGCCCCTCCTGCTTTTGGCTCACCACTTATATTGAAACTGCACTTTTACGAAGTATCTGGTATCCATCAACCGTAGCTACCCAGAGCCGCGAAATAAAGAAAATTATCTCACAGTATTTATTTGAAACAGCGGAAAATCTGGATACGCTGGAATTTCGTTTACATGATTTTGGGGCTCGGGGAGCCAGCAGTCTCGAAACAGCCATGCTGGGAGGCATGGCTCACTTAGTTAATTTTAAGGGGACTGATACGATATCCGGAATATTAGCCGCAAAAAGATTTTACAACGCCGTTGTACCTGGAGCTTCCATTCCCGCCGCTGAACACAGCACAATTATCGCTTGGGGACAGCAGCATGAGGAAGATGCTTACCGTAATATACTTGAGCAATTTTCTGGGGAAGGAAAAACTGTGGCTGTTGTCAGCGATAGCTATGATTTCTGGAATGCTATAGAAAAAATCTGGGGAAAAAAATTAAAGGATAAAGTTACTCACGGTGGCGGCACATTAGTAATAAGGCCTGACTCCGGCAACCCAGAAGAAATCGTGATAGAAGCAATAGAAAGGTTGATGCGGATATTTGGCTCGCAGAAGAATAAAAAAGGGTATCGATTACTCCCCCCCTTTATTCGCGTTATACAAGGAGACGGTATCACCCGCTTTGTAATCCCGAAAATTCTCCAAGCAATGAAAGAAAACAAGCAAAGCACAGAAAATCTGACCTTTGGTATGGGTGGAGGATTACTACAAAAAGTTGACCGCGATATGATGGGGTTTGCAATGAAAGCCAGCGCTATCTGTATCAATGGCAGTTGGTACGATATTTTTAAGAATCCGAGAACCGGACCCGAGAAAAGGTCCAAGGGTGGCCGCCTTGCCTTGATTCGCGGCGATGATGGTATACTTCGAACTATTGTGCAGAGCGACCTAAAATCAGAGGCTAACCTGCTGAGGCCCGTTTACCGCAACGGTATCCTGCTTAAGGATATTACTTTCGACAAAGTTCGAAGAAATGCTGCCCTCTGATTCCCGTTCCACCCTCACAACGTCTTACCCCTACGAAACTTCACTTTACCGAGCGAGTACTTTACAACTTTAGGTTGGTCCTGTTAGTTGTGCGTATCCAAAGTCTGACCTCCGCGCACACAAGGCCTCCAGCGTCAGTCGTAATAACAATAAGTACCCGCAGAGAGTGCTCGTGCTCTCGTGGGGTAAAGGTAGCCAATGGAAAGAAGAAAATTCCTCAAGATCGCCGGCGTCGGCTCCAGTGGTATTTTGTTGCCTCTACAGGGCATTCAGGTCAGCGCAGAGCAGCTGCTCAATGAGGGCATGCACAGCTCCCATAAAAGACACCTGGCGGATGTAGTCCTGAATACGGCGCGCAAGGCCGGGGCCAGTTATACCGATGTGCGTATCGGCCGCTATCTGAACCAGTACGTTATGACCCGCGAAACCAACGTGGAGAATATCGTCAACACAGAATCCCTTGGCGCAGGTATTCGTGTGATTGCCAATGGTACCTGGGGCTTCGCCGCCACCAACGACCTTACAGCGGATGGCGTTGCCCTTGCCGCGCGCCAAGCAGTTGCCGTAGCTAAGGCCAATGCGAAGTACCAAACTGAGCCCGTGCGTTTGGCACCAGTAAAAGGGGTGGGCGAGGTTTCCTGGCAGACACCTATCGAACAAAATGCCCTGCAGGTCCCCATCAGTGAAAAAGTCGATTTCCTGATGGATGTTAACAATGGGGCACTCAAAGCCGGAGCCAGCTATATCCGCTCTTCCCTGTATTTGGTGAATGAGCAGAAGTACTTTGCTTCTAGCGACGGCTCCTATATTGACCAGGATGTCCATCGCCTATGGGCACCTATGCAGGTAACCGCTGTTGATAAGCAGAGCGGTGCTTTCAAGACTCGTAACGGTCTCAGTGATCCAGTGGGAAGAGGCTATGAATACCTGGCCGGTCACGACAAAGACAAGATTCGCGGTCAGACCACGCTCTACAAAGCTTCCTATGATATGGCCGAGGATGCAGTGCTTGCAGCCGAGCAAGCCCAAGCCAAGCTGTCAGCCAAGTCCATCGATCCGGGCAAGTACGATTTGGTACTGGAACCCTCACATCTGTGCCTGACCATCCACGAATCTGTGGGCCATCCTCTTGAGCTGGACCGCGTGCTGGGTTACGAGGCCAACTATGCGGGAACTTCCTTCGCCACCCTGGATAAGTGGCGCAGCGGTAAATTCCAGTACGGCAGCGATAAGGTCACCCTGTTTGCCGACAAGGTGCAACCGGGCTCCCTCGGTGCCGTCGCCTATGACGATGAAGGGGTAAAAACCAAGCGTTGGGACTTGGTAAAAGATGGCATCCTGGTGAACTACCAGGCTACCCGCGATCAGGTGCATATGATCGACCAAAAGGAATCCCACGGTTGTAGCTATGGCGATAGCTGGTCCAGTGTGCAGTTCCAGCGTATGCCCAATGTCTCTTTGGCGCCAAGCGAAAAAGAATACTCGGCAAAATCCATGATCCGCGATGTGGAAAAAGGCATTTACATTGTCGGACGCGGCTCTTATTCCATCGATCAGCAGCGCTACAACTTCCAGTTCGGCGGGCAGCTGTTCTACGAGATCAAAAACGGCGAAATCGTCGGCCAGGTTGAGGACGTCGCCTACCAGTCCAACACCCAGGAATTCTGGAATTCCTGCTCGGCGATATGCGACAGCAGCGATTACCGCTTGGGCGGAACCTTCTTCGATGGCAAGGGCCAGCCGAGCCAGGTGAGTGCTGTCTCCCACGGCTGTTCCACCACCCGTTTTGACCAAATTAATGTAATCAATACCAAGCGCAAGATTTCCTGAGCGGCGCACAAGAATAAGTAATTGGAGAAAAGGCAATGGCCATTCTGAGTAGAAGTGAAGCGAAGCGTATTCTCGACAAGGTTTTAAAGTACAGCCGCGCCGATGAAGCCAGCGCGCAGCTGGCCGGCAGCGAAACCGGCAATATTCGCTACGCGCGCAACAGCGTTTCCACCAGTGGTATCGTCAATGATATCGAGCTGGCCGTAGAAGCCCGTTTCGGCAAGAAATCCGGTGTGGCCACTATCAATGAATTCAGTGATGCCTCCCTGGAAAAAGTGATGCGTCGCGCCGAAGAGTTGGCCAAGCTATCTCCGGAAAACCCGGAAGCCATGCCGATGCTGGGACCGCAGAAATATGTCAGCGTAGACGGCTTCGCCAAGTCCACTGCAGATATCACTCCAGACCAGCGCGCCAAGGCTGCGGCAGATTCCATTATTGCAGCCAAGGAAAAGAAAGTGGTTGCCGCAGGTTACCTGGAAGACCAGCGTTCTTTTGCTGCAGTCGCCACCAGTAAAGGCTTGTTCGGCTACCACGCTTCTACCTCTGCCAATTTCACTGTAACTATGCGCACCGAGAATGGCCTGGGTTCTGGTTGGGCCGAAAGTGACGTTACCGATTTCGGTGCAATGAATACCGGCAGCACCTCCTCTGTCGCCATCGACAAAGCGGTCCTGTCCCAGGAAGCCCGTGCCCTGGAACCGGGCAAGTACACCGTGATCCTGGAGCCCAATGCAGTGTCCGGCCTAGTGGGTTACATGATGAGCGGCTTCGATGCGCGCAGTGCCGACGAAGGCCGCAGCTTTATGAGCAAAAAGGGCGGCGGCAACCGTACCGGCGAGAAAATGTTCGACAAGCGAGTAAATTTCTACTCCGACCCCACCAGCCTCGATGTGCCGGCTCAACCCTGGACCGACGGTGATTTTATACAGCTGGGACGCACCGAATGGGTGAAAGACGGGGTAGTGAAAAACCTGGCGCGCAGTCGCTACTGGGCGGAGCAAAGCAAAGGCGAAGTGGTCCCTGAGCCCAACAACCTGATTATGGTCGGCGGTGATAAATCCACCGAAGAACTGATCAAAAATACCCGCCGCGGTATTTTGGTATCCCGCACCTGGTATATCCGTATGGTCGATCCGCAGTCCATGCTCCTGACCGGCCTCACCCGCGACGGCACCTTCTATATCGAAAACGGCAAGATCAAATACCCGGTGAAGAACTTCCGCTTCAACGAGAGCCCGGTAATCATGCTCAACAATATCGAAGATATGGGTGTACCCCAGCGAGTGGGTATGTGGGGCATGTCCGCCATGATTCCCGCGTTGAAAGTGCGCGACTTCACCTTCAGCAGCCTTTCCGACGCCGTATAACAGCCAGCACCCATCGAGGATAACGAAATGGAAAGAAGAAAATTTCTCCAGCTCAGCGGTGCCGGCCTGGGTGTTTCCATGTTGCCGCTGTCCGGCAATCTGGTCGCCGAGAGCAAACTGACGCAAAGCGGTATTGATCTCTCTGTAAAAAAAGAATTTGCCGATGTCGCCCTGAATACCGCCACTAAACTCGGCGCCACTTATGCCGATGTGCGTATTGGTCGCTACCTGAACCAATACGTAATCACCCGCGAGATGAAAGTGCAGGACGTGGTGAACACCGAATCTATCGGCATGGGGGTTCGGGTTATTGCTAACGGCACCTGGGGCTTTGCTGCCACCAATGACCTGACAGCCGATGGCGTCGCCCGCGCCACCCGTCAGGCAGTAGCTACCGCCAAGGCCAACTCCAAGTACCAGCAGGAGCCAGTACAGCTGGCTCCGGTAAAAGGCCACGACGAGGTGAGCTGGCAGACACCCATCCAGAAAAACGCTATGCAGATCCCACTGGCCGACAAGGTGGACCTGTTAATGGACGTGAACAAGTCCGCTATGGATGCCGGCGCCAGCTATATCAACTCCATGTTGTACCTGGTGAATGAACAAAAGTATTTTGCCTCTACCGACGGCTCCTATATCGACCAGGATGTTCACCGTTTGTGGGCGCCCTTCTCGGTCACCGCAGTGGACAAGAAAACTGGTGGCTTCCGTACCCGCCAGGGCCTCAGCCAGCCAGTAGGACGCGGATTTGAATACCTGGATGGCCGCGCCGAAGACAAGATCCAAGCGCAGACAGTGCTCTACCGCGATTCCTACGATATGGCCGAAGACGCGCGACTGGCGGCGCAACAAGCCAAGGAAAAGCTCACGGCTAAATCAGTCAAACCAGGCAAGTACGACCTGGTGCTAGACCCCAGCCACCTTTGGCTCACCATCCATGAATCCGTCGGCCATCCATTGGAGCTGGACCGCGTACTCGGCTACGAGGCCAATTTTGCCGGTACCTCTTTCGCCACTATCGATAAATGGCGCAGCGGCAAATTCCAATACGGCAGTGACAAGGTCAACCTGTTTGCCGATAAGGTTCAACCCGGTTCACTCGGTGCCGTCGGCTACGACGATGAAGGCGTGAAGACCCGCAACTGGGATCTGGTAAAAGACGGTGTGCTGGTGAACTACCAGGCCACCCGCGACCAGGTACATATGCTGGGGCAAAAGAAATCCCACGGCTGCTGCTACGCCGACAGCTGGTCCAGCGTGCAATTCCAGCGCATGTCCAACGTTTCGCTGTTGCCTGGCAAGGAGGAGCTGAGCGTCGACGATATGATCAAGGATGTGGAGAAAGGCATTTATATTGTGGGTGCCGGTTCCTTCTCCATTGACCAGCAACGCTACAACTTCCAGTTTGGTGGACAGCTGTTCTACGAGATTGAAGACGGCAAGATTACCGGCATGGTGGAGGACGTCGCCTACCAGTCCAACACCCAAGAATTCTGGAATGCCTGTTCGCAAGTCTGCGACAAAGATGATTACCGCCTGGGTGGTTCCTTCTTTGACGGTAAGGGACAGCCGATGCAAACCAGTGCGGTATCCCACGGTAGTTCCACTGCACGCTTCGACGGTATCAATGTGATCAACACCAAGCGCAAGCTGGGCTAACCATTGATCCAGGCGGGAGCTGGCCAGCAAACCAGTCAGCTCCCAGCATTGAAAATAAATGGGTAGAAGGAAAGAAGGTGCTCCGTTCGAGACCGTTTGAGGCATGGATGCCGATTACGAGCGTACAGGGATGTATTTACAGCATGTCTCGAACGGAGCACCTTCTTTCCTTTGCTCTCAACAATAAAAACCAACGCAGTAACAGAGTTATCCCGTGTCCCTCACCCGCAAGGCTTTTCTCCAGCGCCTGATCCTGGGTAGCTGCGCCGCAGCGCTGCCGCTGGGCACACGCGCACAAAATACCGCACCGGGTAGTGCGCAGGAGCACTACGATTTTTATTTCACCCGCTTGATGTACGAGTCCGGTGACTGGGATGTGGATCAGCGCATGCCTTCCAACCTGCTCAATTCACTGGTGGAATACACCAATCTCAGGGTTGATCCCAAAGAGCACATAGTGCCGCTGGCCGATAAGAAAATGCTGCTGGCGCCTTTCTGCTACCTGGCCGGACACAAGCTGGTGCAATTCACCACGGAAGAGGCAAAGAATTTTCGCGACTACGTCAATCGCGGTGGCTTTGTATTTGTCGACGACTGCAACCACGATATCGACGGTCTCTTTGCCAAATCCTTCGAAGCACAAATGGCCGAGCTGTTTGGCGAAGACTGCCTGCAAAAGCTCCCAGACGATCACGACCTCTACCGCTGTTTCTTTCAATTCGATGAATTGCCGGTAACCAGCTTTGAATTAAATGGCTGGGGTGATGATCTGGTACATGACTACCTGAAAGCCATTATTGTTAACGGCCGTATCGCCGTGCTCTACAGCAACAAAGATTTCGGCTGCGAATGGGACTACGACTACCGCAACAAACGCTGGCTCGCCATCGATAACACAAAATTTGCGGTGAACATTGTTATTTACGCACTGACGAGCTGATTATGCTGACCACCCTGGAAAATAGTATCGAAGAACAACTGCACAGCCTCGACAATCTTCAACAGGAAATTGCGCGGGTGATTGTCGGCCAAAAACCCGTAGTGGAACAGATGCTGATCTGTCTGTTGGCCGGCGGCCACGCCCTACTCGAAGGGGTGCCGGGGCTGGGTAAAACCCTGCTGGTAAAAACTCTCGCCGATGCCAGTGCGCTGGATTTTAAGCGGGTGCAGTTCACCCCGGATTTAATGCCCGGAGATATTCTCGGCAGTGAGATCCTCGAAGAGGATCACAGCACCGGCAAGCGCTTTTTTAAATTCCAGCAGGGCCCGGTTTTCACCAATATCCTGCTCGCCGATGAAATTAACCGCACACCGCCGAAAACCCAGGCAGCCCTATTGGAGTCCATGCAGGAAGGCTCGGTAACCGTGGGCGGTAAAACACTGAAATTGCCCGATCCCTATTTCGTACTGGCCACACAAAACCCCATCGAGCAGGCGGGCACCTATCCCCTGCCGGAAGCTCAGCTGGACCGCTTCCTGTTAAATATTCATATCGACTATCCCGATGAGCGGGATGAAGTTGAAATCCTGCGCTCCACCACCGGTGCCAGCAGGGTCAAACCCAGTCCCAGCCTGGATGCGGAGCAACTGCGCGAAATGCAGCAACTGGTGCGGGAAATTCATGTCAGCGACGATTTGTACCGCTACGTGGCGGCACTGGTGCGCGCTACCCGTATGGAAACCAGCGACAGCGATACCCTGCAACAGTGGATCAAGTGGGGCGCCGGCCCCCGCGCGGGGCAGGCTCTGATTCTCGCCGCCAAGGCACGGGCCCTTTTGCAACGACGCCTCGCCGTCACCCGCGAGGATATCCGCAGCTTGTTACTGCCGGTACTGCGCCACCGGGTGCTGCTCAGCTTCCAGGCACAGGCCGATGGCGTGCAGATGCCACAGCTGATTGAAGAATTACTGGCAGCGGTGCCGGAACCGGGCCGGGACTGATCAGCGTGGAATACCTGTCCCCCAAAACCCTGGCCAGCTGTCGCGATCTGGTATGGCTATCGCGGCATATTGCCGAGGGCGTGATGCTCGGTGTGCAACACAGCCAGCGCCGTGGCACCGGCTTGGAATTTCACCAATACCGAGGCTATCAAGCGGGTGATTCCATCCGCCATATCGACTGGAAACTGTTTGCACGCAGTGATCGCTACTATGTGCGCGAGACCGAGCAGGAGAGCCGTATGCACGTGTGCTTTGTGCTCGATAGCAGCGCCTCCCTGGGCCAGACGAGCTTTGTCGAGCCCAGTCTGAATAAACTGCATTACGCCAAGTGCTGGATTGCCAGCCTATGCTGGCTGCTCAACGCCCAGGGGGACAGCTTTTCCCTATTGGCATTTAACAGTAGCCGGACGGTTTATGTGCCCGAAGGCCAGGGCGAGAGCCACCAGCGTCAAATCGCTCTTCAGCTACAACAACTCGACGCCAGCGACCACTGGCCAGATCACACTCAACTGGCGCCGCTGTGGCAATACTTTGAGCGGCCCTGTCAGGTGGTGTTACTGAGTGATTTTTTTGAACAGGGTAATGAGATCGGCGATTTTGCCGCACGCCTGCATGCCGCCGGCCGCCCCTGCCTGCCACTGCAATTGTTAATTGAGGCAGAACAGACTTTTCCTTTTGGCGGAGAGCTAAAGCTGCTCAATCCAGAAGTAAGCGCCGGTACGCCCGCAACTTTAGAAGTAGACGCCGAGCGGCAACGCCAGTCTTACCTGGATGCTTTTGCTCAAGCACAGAGGGAGTTAAAAGCACGCTTTGCCGCACAGGAGTGTTCACTACAGACCGACCTTATCGAGCAGCCTGTGGAAAAGTCACTTCGGCAATTTATTCAGCTGCACGGCAGGTTGTGCTGAGATGTTGTGGATAAATAACTTATTTCAATCCCCACAATGGCTATGGCTATTCACAGCCCTGATTATCCCTGTCGCCATTCATTTGCTGCGCCGAAGTAATCCACAACAGGTCTCCTTTGCTGCGCTGCAATGGGTACAAAGATATTCACAGAGTCGCGCGCGCCGCCCTATTGTGGATAACAAGTGGTTGCTGCTATTGCGCCTGCTAATCGTCGCCCTGCTGGCAAGTTTATTGGCAAAGCCGCTGATTAAACGGGAAATTTATCCCCAAGAGGGCGTGATACTGGTAGACCACAGAATTGGGGCGGGCGAAGCGAATACATTTATCCACAATTCACTGCCACAGCTTGTGGGGGAAGGTAATAAAGTACTGTGGTTATCCCCAGAAACGCCTTCCGTAACCTCACCCCCACCACAAAATGTGGACCTGTGGAAAACTCTATCAGTACTATCACGCCGGGCGGATTTGCGCAGGGCTCATATCCTGTTGATAAACAACGGGGTTCCAGCATCCCACCAGGCACTAAGAGTCAGTCCCCATTGGCAGTGGCACGGCCTCAACAAAGCATCCACAGCTCCGAGCCAGGCATTACCGAGTATTGCTTTAATGGGCAAAGCGCCCAGCTGGTGGGCGCCTGTGCTGGAAGACTGGCAAGGCAATATGCCGGGACTATCGGTGCATATTCAGGAACAAGAAGAGACACCCGATGCCGAGCAGGCAGATTGGTTGATCTACACGGGCCCCGCGCCCCTGCCACAAGCCGTGCTGGAATTTGTTTCAGATGGCGGCCTGTTAATCACCGACAACAGTATCCCCCCTGCCGATAATCTCAACTTCGTTGCTGTGGATAACAGCCAGTCAGCTCAAGCGGCCTCAATGGGACGGGGAAGTTGGCTGCGCTACGAAAGTGACTGGTACAGCGAGGCCTTTTATCGCCGCGCAGATTTACCTGAACGTTTATGGCTGCACTGGTCTGGGCAGGACTGGGCTCTGCAACACCAAAATCGTGGCCACTGGTCTGCCAATAAAGTAGTGGCAGACATAGCTGGGGCAGGCCTTCCTGTAGAAGACAGCGAGGTAGAAAACCGCCGTATTGAACAACTGCAACCCTGGTTAATAGCCGCCCTACTGTTACTTCTGGCTTTTGAACGCCTAATTGCCCTATCGCGACCTCCAGCCATCATGGCAACCGATAGTAACGGGGAGGCCGACCATGGATAAGCGTGAGTCCACCCTTAACGCTGTGCGCAGGCACTGGCAACTGACAGCCCTGCGGCCCTATCTCTGGCTTGCCACTGGCCTCAGCCTTCTGGCTGGCTTGGGCATTTTTGTATTCGGCTGGCCACAGTGGCTATTGCTCGCCTGGCTCGGAATTATTGTTGTAGCAATTCTATTGGATCGCAGCTGGCGCCCAAGCCCTGAAAGCCTATGTCGACAGTTGGATGGACAATATCCACAGCTGCAAGACAGCAGCCAGTTGCTTAGCCAACAGAAAACCAACCTAAGTCCATTGCAGCAATTACAGCGCACGCGTATCGAAACAGAGCTGCAACAACTGCTGGAAAGTGGCGACCGGTCGTTTTTCGGTCCAAAAAAACTCCGCAGTACCCTGACAAATGCCTTCGGTGCCTGCCTGGGACTATTGTTATTTGTACTGAGCGATTCTCACTTGATTGGAGATAAAGCTGAGACCACGCAACAAAATACAGCTATTCCCGTTGCCGAAAAACTTGCCATAACGCGCGCGGCAACCCATATCCAGCCGCCCGCCTACACTGGGCTCGCAGCCGATAGCCAATCCCTACAAGTCGATGTGCCGGAGCAGTCTGCGGTCGAGTGGCAACTTGAATTGAATCAACCGGTGCAAGGGCTGGAAATGCTGGCCGAAACTGAGCGCTTCGCCTTTTCTCCACTAGGTGATCTACCCAGTAAAAAATGGCAATTACAACGCACGATCGCTAAAGCAGACTTTTACCAGCTCTCAGTGCAACTCGCGGAGAGCCAAATGCTATTGCCGGAAATTCATAATGTTCGGGTGCAAAAAGACAATGCTCCGGAGTTTACCTTTGAGGCACCCAGCCTGCGCGTCGATACCATTCAAGGGAGCACCCAAGGTATTCCCGTGAAAGTAATCATTAATGATGATTACCAGGTGAGTTCTGCGGATTTATTGGTCACCCTCGCCAGCGGCACCGGGGAAAATTTACGCTTTCGCGAAGAGCGTATTCCACTCACCAGTTTGCAATCCACTGCTTTATCAACAAGCCTCTCGGAAGATAAGAAAGCAGCTCGCTACGATTTCCTCCTGCCCATCCACCAGTTTTCCATGGAAGCGGGAGATGAACTCTACTGGTATCTGGAGGCCAGGGATAACCGCGAGCCCAGCGCCAACGTTGCCAAGAGCCAACACTTTATCTTGCGCTGGCCGCAAGAAGAGATTTTCGGGCTGAGTGACAGCGAGGGGATGGCGATTAAGATATTGCCGGAATACTTCCGCAGCCAACGCCAGCTGATTATTGACACCGAGGCCTTGCTAGCCGAGCGAGAGCAGCTGTATCCGCAGGAGTTTCGCAAACGCTCCGAGGGTTTGGCCTATGAACAGAATTTGCTGCGCATGCGCTACGGCCGCTTTCTCGGCGAAGAGGATTCGGAAGCGGAGCATTCTGGAGCAGAGAGCGAGAAGCACGATGATAAAGAAGAATCCGAACACGGCCATAGCCACGATCATGCAGAACAAGGTGAGCACCAGTCACATGGCGAAGAAAATGCCACTCCCTTTGCACAGCGAGACTCCCATTTCCAACAGGCAGAGCGCATAGCTGCTTCTGCCGGACACCGGCATGACAGCTCAGAGCATGCCACCCTGTTCGACCCCCAAACCAAGGAGCTACTGCGCAACGCGCTGAATGCCATGTGGAGTTCCTGGCGCGACCTGTCGGTTATAGAGCCCCAAGCCTCCCTGCCCCACCAGCACCGGGCTCTGCGCTTTATCAAGGAAGTACAGCAGGCTTCGCGTATTTACTTACAAAGAGTCGGGTTCGAGGCGCCCCCCATAGACGAAAGCCGCCGGCTTAGCGGTGAACGGGAAGACGTAACGCCAGGAACTGTCGACAGTGCCTTTGAACAAAAACAAAGAGCACAGGTACTCGCCCTAATGGCCCAAGTAGACTCTGGCGCCGAACTCGATACCGATCTGCTGGTGCAGATAAATGAGCTAGCTGCAGAGCAATCAATAGATCTCGGCCTGGAACTGTCCAAACAGCTGCGTTTATACCAGCAGCGCCACCAGCAACCGAATTGCATTGATTGCACGAACTCCCTGAATCAGCTGCTCTATCAGCTACTGCCAGCACCGGAGTCTGCGCCTTCACTGCCTTTGCAAACTGAGGCCGACGGCCATTTCAGCCGTTGGCTACACCAGCAAGGGGAGAAATCATTGTGATTGATTTCTTGATACCCGGCCTGTGCCTGTTGGCCTGTTTAATATCACTCGTACTGTTGCGCCGCCGAGGTACCAAGCCGTTCGACTATGGCTTGCAATTGGCGATTTGGCTGAGTGCCTGGATGCTCTGGCAGCCGCCGGCGATCATTCCCACCGAGCGCAATATCTCTATCAACAGCAAACAGCTGGCGAGCTCACATCCAATGAATCTCAATGGTGTGAAAAATATCTCTCTCAGTGGGGAGCCACTCGGCCGCGACAAACTTCGGGACCTGGCACCGGTGCGTCTGGAGTTATCGAAGATCCTGGAATCTGATGGCCGCTGGGAATTGGACTGGCAGCGGCAAATTACCTTGGGTGATTCTTTAAAGTTAAAGGTTCACAACAACCAGCCACTGACTGAAAACGTAAAAATTAGCCTGCTCAATCCCTACGGCCATATTGAAGACAGTCTTGAGCTGAAAGTGGGAGAAACAATTCAGGCACAACTCACTGCCACTCCAAAACTCGCGGGCCCCCAGCTATACCGGGTACGGACGGAAAGCGAAGCCGGCGAAACCCATACAGATCCTTTACCCATCCTGGTGCGAGAACCGCTCCAACCCAAATTATTACTGTGGCTGGCACGCCCCTCTTTTGAGACGGCAGCCCTCTCTCGCTGGCTGCGCCAATCCGGTGTAACAGCACAAGTGATGACCCAGTTGGCACCTGAAATCATAAGAAAAGAAACTCTCAACGGCCTTCCACTTACCGGGTCTGCAGATTTATTCACGAATGAAAGTCCCTTCGATTTAGTGATACTCGACAGCAGTTTGTGGCCACAATTTTCTGCTCTGCAAAAGCGTCAGCTCAACGAGCTGGCCACTACAAAGTCACTGTTGTGGTTAGTCAGTGACGATAGCTCTGAAGAGTTTCTCCAATACGCTGCTGCCCAATCCATGCCTCTACAAAAGGAAGAAGCCACCCACTTACATTCCGGCTTTGGCTACCAAAAAGCGGACAATCCGGAGATTCCCCCACTGCGTAATCTTGGCTTCAAAGTCACACAGCCCGGCTCCTACGACTTTTTACTGGGCAATGGAGAGTCCCCACTTTTCTGGGGGCGTTCGACTGAGACACAACACCTGGGGTTTATCCTATTTAGTGACAGCCATCGCTGGCTAACCGGTGGGTTTGCTACTGAATTCGCCAGCCTGTGGAAGTCCATTATTGATTACCAACTCAAGCATTTGGGTAGTCAGCAGCCAGTAATCCTCTCCAGTGAGTTACCGCGTACACAAGAACGCATCACCCTATGCAGCCCCCTTTTTTCTGATCAGAGTCCATTCTTATCAGAGTTTCAAAATAGCTCCCGTTCTACCAGAGGAATCGCCACAGGCAATAGTTCCCAGGGTCAGTGCTACAGCTTCTGGCCCCAAAATTCAGGTTGGCACCAGCTTTGGACTGAATTGGAAGGGGAGTCGGTACTAGACTTCTATATCTTTGCCAAAGAGGACTGGCCCCTATGGCAGCAGTCCCTGAATGCCAGGGAAACCCAACTGATGGCTGCCGCACGTTTGGGGCCAGAAGCAAATAATCACGCAAACAGAGTACTGCTGGGGCGCCAATGGCCGGCTCTTATATTGTTGTTACTAGTGTGTTTAAGTTGGTGGCGGGAACGCAGGCTTTTGAACAGATCACAACCCTGAGGGCTGTGCCGAGGGTTTATTTCCGGGCTTAGCCTTTTGCTTGGGAAATATCATCTGGTCGACGGGATACCCCAAAGCTTTGGCCTTCTGTAAAAACTGCTCCAACACATCCTTGGGCATGGTTGGGGTGCGGGACAATATCCACAGATAGGATTTATCGTAGCCAGATACCATCGCGTATTGGTAGTCATCCGATAGAGCAATCACGATATAGGATGAGTAAAAGGGGCCAAGAAAAGAGACTTTTAAATGGCCCACATTTTTCGGGCCGACAAACTCGGCCCTCCCCTCCGCCATTTGCCAGGCATCACGCGCTTTTGAATAGCCGGTATTGATCACCGCGACAGAGCCATCATGGTTGAGACTGTAGTCGGCAGTTACCTGGGTCAGGCCGCGCTCAAATGAGTGATCCAATCGAGCAATCTCATACCAGTGACCTAAATATCGCTGTAGCTGGAAGTTTTGGACAGGCTCAACCCCCTCCGGCACCCGTGTACAGGCACCCAGACAGAAAAAGGAAAGCAGTAATACACCCAGTGAAAACAGCTTCATCTAGCCACTCCCAGCAAGCTCCCCCTCAAGTCAGAATAGAAGGCAGGGGTTTCACAAGATCAGGATAGTTTCGGGAATCTGTATTTCACCCATAAAAAAACCACCGCGAGGGTGGTTTTTTTATCGCTGGACTGACCAACTTATTTTTCGACGAAAGCGCGCTCAATCACATACTCGTGAGGTACACCTGCGCGGGTCTCCTTGAATCCCCAGTCATCGAGGATATTGGTGAGATCCTTCAGCATTGCCGGGCTGCCGCACAGCATAAAGCGATCTTCCTCAACACTCGGCTTGGGCACACCCAGATCGGTGAAAAGCTTTCCGGACAGCATTAGATCAGTCAGGCGACCAGTATTCCGATAGGGCTCACGGGTCACGGTTGGGTAGTAAAGCAGTTGCTCGCGTACCATCTCGCCAAAGTACTCGTGTTCCGGCAATTCGTTCTCGATCTGCTCCTGGTAAGCCAGCTCAGAAACATAGCGAACACCGTGAGTAAGGATTACCTGGTCAAAACGCTCGTAGACCGTGGGATCTTTGATGATGCTCATGAAAGGTGCCAAGCCAGTACCCGTGGACAGCAACCACAGGCGTTTGCCCGGCAGCAGGTGGTCCGCCACCAGAGTACCGGTGGGTTTTTGGCTCACGTAGATCTCATCGCCCGGCTTAATCTTCTGCAGGCGGGAGGTCAGGGGGCCATCGGGAACCTTGATACTGAAGAATTCCAACTCGTCTTCGTAGTTGGCACTAGCAATAGAGTAGGCGCGCAGCAGTGGACGGCCATTGTCCTGCTGCAAACCGATCATCGTGAAATGTCCGTTCTCAAAGCGAAAACCCGAATCCCGGGTGGTCTTGAAGCTAAACAGTGTGTCGTTCCAGTGATGGACTTCCAACACCTTCTCTATATTCAATTTGGACATAAACTTAAAACCGGTTATTCCACGAGTCTCTTGATAGTTGAATTTTAGCCCTAGAAGATCTATTGGCAAAGTGGGATATTTCGATATTCCTTATCTATTTTAACGATCAACTGGAGATATCCCTTTGCGCTACACGCTCCGCCAGTTAGAGGTGTTCCTTGCCTGTGCCCATCACGAGAATGTCAGTCGTGCTGCGGAGAGCCTGAGTATGTCCCAGTCCGCAGCCTCCACAGCGCTGAAAGAGTTTGAACAGCAGTTTGAGTTGCGTCTGTTCGAGCGCACCGGTAAGCGATTGCGTCTCAATGAACTGGGACGGCAATTGTGGCCAAGGGCGGAAGAACTCCTGGAGCGAGCCCAGGAACTTGAGCAGACACTGGCCACTCACCGGGAACTGGGAAGCCTGAAGATCGGAGCCACCCTGACCATTGGCAACTACCTGACTGCCAGCGTGATGGCTCGTTATATGGAAGAGCAGCCCGGTACTCAAGTACAACTGGAAGTTGCCAATACCGCAGCGATTGCCGAGAGGGTGCTCAATTTTGAATTGGACCTGGGATTAATTGAAGGAGAGATCAATCACCCGGATCTGGAAATCATCCCCTGGCGCCATGATGAGCTGGTTGTTTTCTGTGCACCAAACCACCCTTTGGCAGGCCGCAAGCGCCTCGCCGATAAAGACCTGATCGGTGCGACCTGGATCACCCGGGAATCGGGCTCTGGAACGCGACAGACTTTTGAACGGGCAATGGCTGGCATACTCCCCAAGCTTCACATTTTACTTGAGTTACAACATACGGAAGCCATAAAACGAGCTGTAGAGACCGGACTTGGTATTAGCTGCTTATCCAGGGTTTCATTAGCTGAGGCGTTTAAGAGAAACTCCTTAATTGAGCTCCCTGTACCACAGAGAAATTTTCAGCGAGAGTTTTATTTTGCCCTACAGCGGCAAAAATATAGAAGTGCAGGAATTGAACGATGGATTGAGCTGTGTAAACAAGCTTAATTAAAAAAAAGCCACCTCAAAGGTGGCTTCCTAACAACTGGCAACGATATTACTTAATTCGTACCAACTGTGATTTAGCCTCTTCCGGCACTTCGTCAATAGAAGCTATATTTAACCCACCGATCGGAGCAACAGCGGTATTTGACTGCAGAGTAACATGCGCAGATTCTGGCAGTTTCCACATTGCACCAGTTGCTGGGTCAACGATCAACCAGCCAATTAAACCACCAAAAAGAATATTACCGATGTACCAGCCATCCATACCCGCTTCAATCAAAAAGCTCTGTTCATTGTAACCAGCCATTTGGTATTTCACCGTATAGCTTGCAGAAGAAAAGAACCCATTAGATGCAGGCAGGGTAATTGTGTCAGGGGTTACACCACTATGAACATCCAAGCCCGCTTCATTAATGATAGTGAAGTTTGCACCGTTCGGAGTGCTGTTGATAGTTACCGGGTAGGAACTTTCACTCACGATACTTGCACAGCCAGTTACTGTCACCAATCCAGCAACAACAGCCCCCAAAGCGTATTTCTTAAACATATTTACTCCTAGTGTTATATATTTTAATTATCGGTAACTAGCCGATAGGTTGCGCAATTTAACATAGACCTATATTCATCTTACAAAAATTACGCACAATTCTTTCACAATTGAACTGTTAGTCGCTAATATCTAATTAGTAGCAAATAGCTCTCCAAAAAAATCCCCTTCATACCAATATGGCCTAGCTTCAGAGTCAGCCACTTCCCTGGCAATCAGGTAGTTCACCTCGGTAAACTGTTTGGCCGCTTCATAGCTAATCTGCTCGTCAGCAGCATCTCCTGGCTTGTGGTATCGCTCACGTAAGAAAGCCATCTGTGCAGCAGTACCATCGATGCTGGAATCTTTGGCCTCCCTTCCAGTAATCAAGTAAATAGAAGGAACTCCGCGACGAACAAAATTATAGTGGTCACTGCGCACGAAGATAACTTCCTCAGGCATGGGGTCGGGACTGAGTTTTAGCCCGGAGCGATTTGCAGCCTGCTCCGCAATTTTCCCCAAAGATGAATGTTCAGCACCGAAAGCAATAATGTCTCGGAATGGATAGAGTAACATGGGCATGTCAAGGTTGATGTTGGCTACGATAGACGCCCGTGGCACTGTGGGGTACTCAGCGAAGTAATCCGATCCCAGCAAACCTTTCTCTTCAGCGGTAACAGCAACGAACAGCAGTGATCTGCGAGGACTCTGACCAGATTCAACAAATAAGCGTGCAGTTTCCAACATAACGGCAATACCGGCCGCATTATCCTGAGCGCCGTAATGAATTTTGCCATCTTCTTTTTTTCCAACATGATCCAGATGTGCGGAGAAAACAACATATTCATCTTTAAGGTGTGGATCACTCCCTGGCAACACCGCCACCACATTGGGGCTGGTTAGGTGCTCATGCTTAGAGCTGCTGATTAATTCTGCACGGTACTCAAGCGTGAAGCCTTTCGGGATCTTTCCTTGCTCAATATCGCTAAAAATACTTTCTAAGCTGCGCTCTGCGCCGTTAAACAGCTTGCTGCCCGCAGCGATACTCAGCATAACTCCCGGGTGCATGCCCGGGATTGCACTACCCGGTATATTGTTCTTTCTCACCCAGTCAAAAGTATCATCAAGGCGATGCTTAGCGTAGTAATCAAATGGGCGGCGCTTCTCCCGCTCAGGCGTATACAGGCGAACATAACCTACAGCACCATGTTTTGCTGCGACTTGACGCTTGGTGCGCGGAGAGGAGTAGTGAGCCCCCACTTCACTGGGCAAGCTCTGCGGGCGCCCGGCAAGTGCAACCACAATCTTTCCCTGCACATCTAGATCGGCATAATCATTAACATCGTAGTCAGGGGCCTCGATACCGTAACCGACAAATACCAACTCGGCATTAATCTGCGAGCGCTCACTCAGTGCGGAGGGCGATGCTAGAAAGTCCTTGCCAAATTGCATGGCGATTTCATCGTTCTGGCCCTCTAAGACAAATTCAGGATCACTCCCATCCCAACTGGCACTGCGAAAAGGCACTTCCTGGAAGTAACCTTGCTCCCCTGCTGGAATCAGTCCCATCTTTTTAAATTGGCCAGCCACATACTGTGCCGCTTGGCGATAACCCTTGCTACCGGTATCGCGACCCTCTAGTTCCGCTGATGCGAGGAAATTGATATCTCTACGGATGTAATCACTATCTGCAATGGGGCCAGTGCTGTTAATGCTGGAGGTGGTACAAGCCACCAATAGTGCCATAGCCAGGGCACCCAATAGACTTTTAACTCTCATGGGGAGTGCTACTTCTCAGGAATACAAAGCGTGATTGTTGATACGGACAGGTCATTTGAAATCGCACCACTACAGGTGCTTGTGGACCGTCGAGCAATTGCGCATCTTACCACGATTTAGGGCAATCTAAGCTGAGGCCCAGTGAGCTGCGCCCTGACTGTGCTCGCTAAACTCATCTATGCAGCCTTCCCCAAACCGGGGAACGCTTGTCCAACCGCATAAGCTACTTTCTCGTAGGCATTATCCGCACAAAAATCTCCATGAGCCGCAAGAAAGTGCAAAAACGGCTGCCTAAGGATTTGTTCGAAGTCGTACTTCAACCACAGCCTGGGATTTTTATCACTTGGTGTCACCCTTGCTCTCCAGGAGGGAGCAATCTGCATACCTCGGCGGATACCAGAAAACCTCAGCAGGTTTTTCCCAAACCAGGTACATCCATTCCATGATTGCCAGTACTGCAGGGCATCACAACTGACCAGTAGTCCGCCACTAAACGGGAGCCATAATACGGCCTCTGGAAACTGACTTTGGGAAAAGACAATAAAGCGCCCCCCCGGTATTGGACAAACATCCTCCTGCCGCAACACCTTATCTGCTTTTGGCGGATAAAAATCTGAGCCACGCTGTGCCCAAAAAGTAAGATCAAAGTGATCTCTGTAGTAGAGATCATCACGTCCATGGTGATAGCCGAGCCGTATCGCGTGACTCACACGCCCAAGATCTTTTAGCTTTTCCTCCTGCTGTGGACGCAATCTGATGGGATTAATCAAGGTAAGGTGATCCTGCCAGCGAGCGATTCCCATATTGCGATTGATAGTGACCCCCGGCGCTAGTTTGATAGTTCCGGGAACATAAAAAAAATTAGGCAACAGTTGGCGAATCTCACCATGAGGCTCTGTGGGGGGGTAGTTGATACGCACTGGCAGGCTACATATCAGCTATATTGAACTCGATTTCGAATACCGCGCAGAATTTTTACTGCAAATTCCGCGCGCTCATCAGGGACAAAAATGTGGTCACGGTGTAGTGTGGATACCACGCTGGTATCTATTCCAGCCTCCATTAATTCCTGGGCGACCACAGGAATAACCCGCACCGCATCAAGACCAGCCAGGATCTGCAAAGTGATTTGGCGAAAGGGGGCGCTTGCGGCAATATCTAATTGCCGAGCCGAACGTTGAGGCAGTATCACACTCATTCCCTCACCTTCTCGGAAGAAACACAAACTCTCTGACAAAATATCTGTAAACCGACTATCTGAAACCTGACAAAATACATAGATTTCATCGTGCAGCTTGGGATACAAAGTTCTCAATGCTCTCACTACGGATAGATCAGCTTTCATGCTTTCTTTGCCGTCTGGAAGTTTTCTCCAACCTGATTAATACGACCGGTTTCTACACGGTCGCACTGCTTTTGGATCAATCTTTCTGATTAATACCTGTTTTCAGGTGAAAATAGTCCAACTCTAAAACTACTTTTTGTGGGCTCTCTATTACCCGGCAGAGTATTTTAATTTGGAAAAAATAAGATCACGCATTTTTTTAGAATTATTTTCCTAACAGAGCTGGCAGTTTAATAACTAAATATTTTTAAGAGTTTTCCTGAAGCTTAGAGAAGTCGGATTTTAGCTGGTGGAAAGTTAAAAATATATTGATGGGATTAATTGTTATTGAGAGAAGTTGACCCAATGACTGTGAGAAGTTACGGATTTCTCAGCTCTTCACCATCAAATTCCGGTTCATTGGGTGCCGGAGTTGTATCCACTTCCGACGAATCCTGTTCAACCTCCCAGCTCTTCAGCACCGCATCAATATCCTTTTCCAGTCGCACACGGGGAAATTTGGGGCAGGGTGAATCTCTATCTGGATCATGCCATGCGGATAGGGGGGCTACAAAAACTACGTAGGATTTATGCAGGCGATTTCGCCCAATACTCACTTCTGTCCATGTTGTTTGCCAGGCAAACTTTCCCCTTACCGCATAGTCGCTTTCGTAGGATTTTAAAGTGAGAAAATAGGGGTAAATCTTCCCTCGCTTGCAAATAATTCTGCGTCCGGTCTTTATATTGGCCATTTGAGTAAATGGATCAAAATACCAATTAATATCGTATCCAAATACGAATTGCATCTCTCCATTTTGCCTTAAAAAAGCGTAGGATCTCCCAGTGCCATCGGGCTTGAGACTCCAGACATGCCGCGCTTCACCATCGCGGGAAATCAGCCAGGCCCCAACCCATTGACTGGCATCGTAGCGTGATTTTGCATGCCAGCCTTCATTGAGTGTTTTTCGTTTCTCTTCACTGGCATTTGCACTTACGGCAAAAATTAGCAGTGGCAGGAAGAGATAGAATTTTATCCATTCCCACCCACTACTCATCTTTTCCACGCACGGATTAAACAGCGTTCGCACGGAAGTAAACTGCTAGCGACTGACAATATCCGGGCAACTTGCACCGGCCTTGGGGGTTCGCCAATCAGCCAACCGACGCTGAAAGCTCAGAAGTCCACCGCCCGCCTGCAGCCAATGACGGCCATCAATCACTGCAAATAGGAGGGTGGCACGGCTCCAATCTCGAAATGCGACAGAAACAACCCCGCCCTTACAGCGCACCGAGGTTCCCGTTTTAACTCGCACCCGGTCACCATCCAATTGCCAGTTAATGGCAAAACCATGGGTCAATAGGCCTTTGGCATTAAATCCATAGGCATATCCGGAGCCATCGGCATGCAGTTGCCACACTAATTGATTATCGCCTTCACTTACAACCAGCCAATTTCCCGCCCACTTTTGCTGGGCGGACTCCGCCGAGGCCCACATTGGTATCGCTAGGAAAATTGCTGTGACAAATGGAACAACCGGCTTGATAAAATGCCGCTTTGGTAAAAGACGCAAAAACTTCATGCGCTGCCCTACGGTATCGGCCCCAGTGCATTACAGGGGGCGGGTTATTCAAAAGACGACTGGGGAAGTCGCCAATTTTCCTTTCCGATTACGGGGCTAAAGCCTCACTTATCGGCATGAAAAAACGCTTCGGCGCTATTTTTCACATCCCTCGAAAAGTAAGGCTAGACGCAATTTACAACGGTGGCAGGTTAAACGTTAAAAATATTCAAATTTACGACAAATTCACAAAAAGAATGCCAAGTCATTTTTACCGGTAGTCCAACTATCTGGATTTTGCTTCGGAAAAATTCTTGTCTGCTCTCCACACCCGATACTTTAACTGCACGCCCTGTGGCAGATATATAACCATTGGCAACTTACTGCTATAAGGCAGCATCAAGCCATCACCGCGCACGGTGATAAATCGCCGGGATTCACTGCCTTGGGCACAGACCTTTTGCGTATCTGTGGTCGGGGTCAAATCGGACAGGACATAAAAGGGGTAACCCCAGCCTGGGAGTATGTCCTTACGCAATGGGGCGCTAAAGCTTTGCAAGTTGCATTCCGCGACTTGGCTTTTTCCCGGTATCAACTCAACCCTGAAGCGACTTTCATCGACAACCTTGGGCAGCTTGATAACGTGACGTAACTTGCCTTCAACCTCCTCTGGAAATGCATCCAGAGGCTCAGAACCGTGGCAATCCAGGGCCAGTAACAACATGAAGGCAGTGGCAACTAATTTTGACATGGTATGGCCTCACTACTGCGCCGGGAAATGGCGGACAAAACTTTTTAAAGTCTAGTTCGCTTTTGTCTTCGCAGTCCCCACCAGAGCAGCGCCCCCAAACCGATTGCCAAAGCAAACAGAGCGGCAGTCCATAGGTATCGCCCCTCCCCCATCGCAGGTGGCTCCAACTTGGAGTGGGCCAGATTGAGATCCGCCCGCAGATTTTGAAATGCTGCAATAACTTCTGTAGAACTGGCACCACCAATCAAGTCACCCCGCAATTGCTGCCATTGGACCTGAAGCTGCTCCACCAGTACCTTGTCACGAATCAGCAGCTCCTGTCGTAACGGCCTATACCCATCACGATAAGCCAGCATTAACTTACCGTATGCCGCTGTTATATCTCCTCCTCGATAGTCCGTCTCCGCCAGCTGCAGCAAGCCAATTGCGCTGATAAGAGGGGGGATCAGAGTGCGTACAAGGTGGGGGTTTCCGCGCCACCACATCAATGCTTGTTGCAGAGTTGGCTCAAGTTCCGCCGGTTTAGTGGTCGCCATTCCCGGCAGTCCCAGTAAGCCGGGGTAACGGGTCGCCAAGTCGGAAGAGGGTGGCAACTGATTTGCCACTGGAAAAGCAGCGACAGTCACCGCTAATGCCCAGCGCTGTAGGCCGGTCAAGTCTCCATCAATGTCGACTGTGTGAATAGAGTCAGTTTCTGGGTCCAGAGTGTTATAAAGATCATAGAGACTGAACCCCGCCATTCTCTCGAGATCATTGAGGGCTGGGCCTTCATTACTACCCTCACCGTCGACACCGTGGCAGATGGCACACCGCTGCTGATAAACAGGCATCATAAAACCCGGCGAGGGCAAAGAGTAACTGGGTGACCGCTGCAGCTGATACAAAGCAGCAAGGCGGTCGGCGATTGCATTGGCTCGACGGCGCACCTCTGCGCCGGAATCCTTATTCTCAATCGCCTTACGCAAGTCCGAGAGGCTTTTCTGCAAACCCTGCCGACCAGGCCGATCGGGGAGTTGAGTGACCAGACGCAGTACTTCTTCTACCTGTTGCTTCTGTAGTTCATACAGAGGAGTGTCCAATCGCTGCCCGTTCTCTACGGCGTCGCCGTAGTCTACCGCTATATAGGAGAGAAGATTGCTAGCCTGAGCGGCCACAGTATTGCTGCTTGAAGTGTCCTGGGCTGAAACAGGTGCGATTAAGCCAGCTAGGAGGGTAAACAGTAAAATCCATTTGAATCCCATTAGTGGCTTCCGGATCGGGCAAGTTTGATCGATGTTAGGAGCCTCTCGACAGATTGCGGGGCACCTTTCTTAGGGTAGAAATAAAAAACCCCGCTCGAGGCGGGGTTTCTCCAATCGGAAAGCTTAGCCGCGATCCGCTCGCTCTTTGGCAATTAGGTAATCCGCCACTTGCAGCATCAGCTCCTGGCCATTGCTCTTACCTTTATATCCGGGGAAAGAGGAACTGATGCGGTATTTACCCGCAACAACAACTTCCGGGGTACCAGTCATTTTGTAAGCGCGCTGATTGGCCATACCTTGCTTAACTTTGCTGTTGATAGCGAAGGAATTCATCAGCTTCGCAGCTTTGGCACCATCTTCACCATGCTTGTTAAACAGAGCCTCGATAGCCTTTAAGTCAGGCACCCAGTTGCGACCTTCGCGGACAGCCAGCATCTGGCGCTGAGTGTAGATGGTGTTAAAGATAGGCGTGTGCATCTTTTCCAGAACACCCATGGAATCTGCTACGTAGTAAAGACGAGCGTGTACATCCATAACCGGCTGCCAAATTGCTGGCAATTTCAGCAGCGCAACATCGCTGGGCATCTTTTCTTTCCAGCGCTCCAGAGTTGGCTCAAAAGTGAAGCAGTGGGCACAGCCGTACCAGAACATCTCAGTCACTTCGATCTTGTCGTTGCTCTTTTGTGGTACAGCCTGCGGCAATACTTCATAGTGCTGGCCCGCTTTGAACTCGCCACTTTCCTGGGCGCAGGCAACGAGGCTGAACATTACAGCAAAAACCATCGTGATCGGGGCGAGAAATGCTCTCATAAGTCTTCTCCAACTTTTATTTAGTGGTGCGAACGCCATCTAGCGGCGGGCTGTCGAGCCACTGAGGACACAATAGACAACGCAGATTATTTAAGTTCCCGGACCCTCGTGCAAGGAAACACTGCAAAAACTGCCTAGTACGTCTATGGAAAGCGGCTTTATGCTCAGGCGACAGGCACAAAAAAGGCCGGTTACAGACCGGCCTCAGTGTACTCAAACCCTGTGACTATTAGTCAGTCAGGCCTGCGATATAGTTGGCCAGCGCCTTGATCTCTGCATCGGAGAGTTGCTTGGCCACGGTGCGCATAGTGCGAACTTCACCGTCATTGTTGCGGGTACCCGCACGGAATGCTTTCAGCTGGGCTTCGATGTACTCTGGATACTGACCGCCCAGACGAGGGTAACCGGCCGGTGCATTGCCCAATCCAGAAGGTGAGTGGCATCCCATACAGGCGGGAACACCAGTCTCCATATTGCCACCACGGTAGATTTTACGTCCAAGCATCAGGCCGTCGACGTTCTCACCGTTGTTTAACATCACGGAAATAGCCTCAGATCCGGTCAGCTGCATTGGCTGCGAGGCAAAGTAAGCGGCGATATCCTGCAGGTCCTGATCGTTGAAATTGTCCAACTGACCAATCATTTGCGGCACATCGCGAGTTTTGCTTTTGATATCCTGTAACTGCTTAAACAGGTATTTTTCACCCAGTCCGGCAATCTTTGGAAAAGCCGGAGCAATACTGTTACCGTCTGCACCGTGGCAGGCTGCACATTGAGCGGCCTTTGCCTTGCCCGCAGCAGCGTCGCCCGCAGCCAGCGCCAAGGGCACGGCGCCCAAGCCGAAAACTAAACCGAGTGCCAGAGCAGTGTTCTTGATAATGCTGTTCATACGTCGTCCCGTTGCGCGCTGAGAGATGGCGTTTCGCACCGCCCCCGATAGTCCTGCGACGCGAAAACGGCGGCATTATATACTTGCGCGCCAAGCGAGTGTACCGAATAAACAGACTTATACGATGTCAAATTCAGAATTTAAAGCCCAACCACCAAAACTGAACTACCGTTCCATACAATTTCTCACCAGTGCCCCCACCCTGACTGAGTGTCCGGAGGACTTTGGTGCCGAGGTGGCCTTTGCCGGTCGCTCCAATGCGGGGAAGTCCAGTGCCATCAATGCGCTCACGGAAAACAACAAGTTGGCGCGTACCTCTAAAACACCGGGACGCACCCAGTTGATCAACTTCTTTCGCCTCTCCGACCAGCAGCGCCTGGTGGATCTGCCCGGCTATGGCTTTGCCAAGGTCGCCCGCAGTATGAAAGATGAGTGGCAGCGCCATCTGGCCACCTACCTTGAGAAGCGAGAGTGCCTGCGTGGACTCGTGTTACTAATGGACATTCGCCAACCCCTCAAGGAGTTCGATCTGCATATGCTCACCTGGGCAGTAGAGGCCGAGCTCCAAGTGCACATCCTGCTAACCAAGGCCGACAAGTTGAAGAACGGTCCAGCCAACAACACTCGCTTTGCCGTAGAGAAGACCCTCAAGGAGCAGGGACTCAATCACGGGGTCACTCTGCAGATCTTCTCATCGACCAAAAAAACAGGCCTGGACAAACTCGAGCGCAAGCTCAATGAGTGGCTGGAAATCCCAGAGGAAGCCGCACCCACCGACGATTGAACGAGCTGGGAGCCCGGGGGCAGCGCCCCCCGAGCAACACAAGCACTTCAATTTTTCTCACACCGGAGAAAATTCCTAAAAGTGAACTCCGGGCACACCAGTTGCCGCTGCTTTGCGCTTCTGTTCGGGGATCAGGGAGCGAAGCAGTACCCGGTGCAGCCGTCGGCGTGCCCCCGGAGTTAAACAATGCAATTCCTCTGCATGTAAGTACCTCTGCGCGAGAAGAGCGGCAAGGGTTTCTTCGTGTATGGCAATCGTCAGCAGACGGGAATTGCCATTGGCATTCATCTTTTCATTCCCCTCAGTGCACTCTGTTTCCGCCATTGATACAGGCGGATATTCTGGCTGTGGAGAACTCGCGTACCTGCTGCTGTGTCTCTCCGGGGTAGAGTGAACTGATGCAATCCGCCGCAACCCTTTGCTTATGGCTATCGCCCAACTCGCGGGCGAGTACTGAGCTGGCGCCGGCAAGTATGTAGTTTCGAAGTTTTTCATCACCCAGCTCCCGGTAGGCAGCCATTAACCAGATAGCGCTTTCACTAAAACGCGTTGCCGAAATGGCATAAGTTGGCCACTGCTTTTCCAGAAGAAAGCTGGCCAGATCGAAGGCGCATCCCAAATAAGGTATTGCTTCGGCGTAATTGCACTCTTCAAGCAAAAGCTTGCCGCGCTCAATCCAATCGAGCCACGCCTTTTCCGCACGATCCGTGTCAGCGGTCAACCATTGGCGATGGTTGGCACACAAGTAACGTAAATTCACCGATAACCCCCCATATTTGATTTAACTTAAAGATAATGCGAACAATTATCATTTGCAAGCGCATTTACGAGCAACTTTTGCTTTCTGCTGTGATGGCGTCATTTACTGAAATAAAAAAAGCCGGCAGATGGGGGCTGCCGGCTAGGGGACAGTGCCCTTGGGGTGGGGCACTTGTCAGACGCACCCAGGGGGACGGGTACGCCTGAGGGTTCTTTTCATCCCAATATTTCTTTACCTGCTTCGATAGTAGGCTGAACTTTCATGCTTCCCAAGCGCAGGTTTAAACCTTTAGGTTAGACCTATGCCATGCCCCCAAAATCGATTATGCCGAAAGTGGATAACAGGTAATGTAACCGTGGAACCCAAGGGTAACTGTGAAAAACCTCTGCGGGAGTCTTGGGGAAAGCCAATCTAAGGACCTGCTCGCCACATACGAAAACTAAAAGTAGCTGAGCGGCTCACCAAACGATTTAAGCGCTTAATTCAAAAAGGAAAGGACAGGTGCCCCGATGGATGAAATTACAGAAATTCACGAAAGACATAAAAAAACCCCGGAGTTGGGGACCATCCGGGGTAGAAAAAGCTAAACGCTTTGGGGTTAGGGAGCAACAATGAACTGATTACTTGGATAGGCTCTCAAGCCCGATGGTTCCCGCCCCTTTGGTAAATAAGTGTAAACAAAATACGTGTTTTGGCGCCTCATACGTTCTTCTATGTAAAGGCGGTCGATTTTTATCAAATTGTTAACTCAGCCACTGGCCCATTGCTGTGCAGGCGGCGAATACAATCTGCAATCAACGGCGCACAATCTATCCACTCACAATTTCCTCGCAGCTGCGACTGAGGAAGAGAATTAGTCACCACAATTGATTCCACCGGCAAGCGCTCCATTGCTGTATGGGCATCGCGACTAAATTGTCCGTGGACACAAAACACCAAAATCCGCCTCGCTCCCGCTTTTATCACCGCGTCCACTGCCCGTGTAACTGTGTGGCCAGTAGCAAGTAAGTCATCGACGATAATGACCGTGGCATCCTTAACTTCCCCAATCAAAGTTCCCCCACTCAACAAAGCACCGCTGCGATACTTCTCCACAAATGCGCTAGCCACCGGCACCCCCAACTGATCCCCAAGGGCCAAACGGAATTTTTCCGCACGCTTTATCCCTCCTTCATCTGGAGACAAAACAACCAGGGGACCCGGGTCTCCGGATAGGCGCATTCGCGCTACTTCAATCAACAGGGGGTTGGAAACCAGGTGAACGGTGCGGCAGCGGAATGCGTTCTCAAAGGCCGCCAGGGAGTGAACATCCATAGTCACGACTACATCCACTCCGGCGGCTTCCAGGAAACTGGCCAGATAGCGACTCGGCAGGGGGTCGCGCAATTTGGTTCGCCGCTCTTTTCGTGCATAGCAAAGGTAGGGGATGACCGCAGTCACTCTCGCGGCACCGGCATCACGAAGCGCCCCAATAAAAAACAGGCAGCGCATAAGTTTCTGGTCAACACAGCTGCTGGTATCGGTGTAAAGGGATTGGACCAGAAAAACATCCGCCCCTTCCACGTCATCCAGTGGCCGAACTTTGTGTTCGCCATCATCGAATTGACGCTCTTCATGGCGAGATACCGGTTCACCGAGACTCGCGGCGACACGTCCTGCGAAGTCTGCTCCCACATCGAGACTGAATAACTTAATGCGGCTCATAAGCTCAGTACCCTGCCTGGCGCCTCACACTCGCTGAGCGCCTTGCCCACGTTTTAATAGAAGTATGGACAGTGGAATTTAGGATCTGGAGTACTGCGGGTGTTGCAGTTGTTGCGGCTTGCGTAGATAGGGAGGATCAGGGCTGAAAGACAGGCAAAAAAATGCCCCGGACTTGGGGGAGTACCGGGGCAAACATCTGACTTCCTTGGGGGATGATGACGCATTCCAACGATCTTGCCTTTTTAGAGGGGCTGTCGCCGGAACAGTTCCACGGAATTTCAAAAAGATTGTAAAAACGCCTAACAAAACACAAAAATTGGCATTTTATTCATCCGTACCAACAAGAGCGCGCCAAATCATTCCGAGCAGCGCGCCCTACCCTCAATTCTTAGATGGTTTCTTCAGTCAAATTAGTGCGCCTGATCCCAATCTCGGCCCTGTCCCAGATCCACAATCAGGGGAACGTGGAGTTCTGCCGCGCCTTGCATCAATTCAACAATGACATCGGCCACAATTTCGACCTCATCCTTGGGTACTTCAAGAACCAATTCATCGTGTACTTGCATAATCATCCGGGTCGCCAGCTTCTTCTCCCTGAGCCAGCTGTCTACAGCGATCATGGCCCGCTTGATAATATCGGCGGCAGTACCCTGCATTGGCGCATTAATTGCGGTCCGCTCTGCTGCTTGGCGCTGCATGCCATTGCGTGAGTTAATTTCCGGCAGATAGAGACGGCGCCCAAACAGGGTTTCCACATAGCCCTTTTCTGCGGCCTGTGCACGGGTATCCTCCATATAGCGCAATACACCCGGGTAGCGCTCAAAGTAACGGTCGATATAAGTTTGGGCGTCAGCCCGGGGGATATCCAACTGCTTGGCCAGGCCAAAAGCCGACATGCCGTAAATCAAACCAAAGTTGATCGCTTTGGCCCGCCGGCGCTGCTCATCAGTTACCTCATCCTGAGCCACTTCAAAGACTTCTGCCGCCGTCGCGCGGTGAATATCTGCGCCTTGAGCAAATGCATCCACCAAACCTTTGTCCCCAGACAGGTGAGCCATAATACGCAGCTCAATTTGGGAGTAGTCCGCAGCGATGATCTCACTGCCACCATTGATTCTTGGGTCAACGGTGAAGGCCCGACGAATACGGCGCCCCTCCTCTGTACGAATAGGAATATTCTGCAAGTTAGGGTCACTGGAGGACAGGCGCCCGGTAGCAGCTACTGCCTGGTGATAAGAGGTATGTACACGACCGCTACCCGGGTCGATCATCTTTGGCAGTTTATCGGTGTAGGTATTCTTCAGTTTGGCCAGGCCGCGATACTGCATTATCAGTGCGGGCAGCTCGTGGTTGTGGGCCAATTCCTGCAATACAGCTTCAGCGGTAGAGGGCGCACCTTTGGGGGTCTTCTTGATCACTGGAATCTGCAGCTTTTCAAACAGGATCGCCCCCAGCTGCTTGGTGGAGCCCAGATTGAACTCTTCGCCGGCTACTTCGTAAGCCTGCTGTTCCAGCTCTCGCATTCGCTGCTCAAGTTCAGCACTCTGCTCCGCCAACATCTTGGCATCGATATAAGCACCGTTACGCTCCATACGTGCCAGAACTGGTAGCAGGGGCATCTCAATTTCATCGAGTACCTTTACCAGAGTTGGCTCTCGCTCCAGACGCGCACTCAACTCATTGTGGAGACGCAGGGTGATATCTGCATCTTCTGCCGCATAGGGGCCCGCTTTGTCCAGCTCGATCTGGTTAAACGTCAGCTGTTTGGCGCCTTTACCGGCAATATCCTCGAAGTGAACCGTGTTCTCCCCCAGGTACTTGAGTGCGAGACTGTCCATATCGTGACGGCTGCCAGTGCTGTCCAGAACATAGGACTCCAACATGGTATCCCGTGCGATGCCGCGCAATTCAATATCGTAGTTGGCCAGGATATGACTGTCGTACTTCAGGTTCTGCCCCACCTTCTTCTGCTGTGGATCTTCCAGCAGGGGTTTGAGTTTGGCCAGTACTTCGTCAAACGGCAGTTGCTCTGGTGCACCCATATAGTCGTGGGCCAGGGGAACATAGGCTGCACGATAGGGCTCCACCGCGAAGGACACCCCCACTAATTTTGCCTGCATATAATTGAGGCTGGTGGTTTCCGTGTCGAAGGCAAAGATGTCTGAACCCTTCAGTTGTTCCAGCCAGGCATCGAACTCCGACATTTCTGTGACGATGACGTAATCGCGCTCAACGGCTTCCGCCATGGCTTCTTCAGCCTCTTCACTGGTTAGCTCTTCTAACCAGCCGCGAAATTCATTCTGCGTGAATAGCTCAACCAGTGCCTCTGTATTGGGCTCTGAATTGTGCAGTTCCTGGGGGTGATAAGGCATCTCCACATCGGTTTTGATAGTGGCGAGCTTATAGGAGAGTTCTGCCGCCTCGCGGTGCTCCGCCATCTTTTTGCCGAGGGTTTTTGAGCCACGGAACCCCAGCGGTGCAATGGCATCCAGGTCGGAATAAATAGTCTCCAAGCCTCCCAGATTCTGTAACAGTGCCAGAGCAGTTTTCTCGCCCACACCAGGAACTCCGGGGATATTGTCTGATTTATCTCCCATCAGGGCGAGAAAATCGATAATCAGTTCTGGACCTACACCAAATTTCTTAGTCACGCCCTCGCTGTCCATTTCGGTATTGGACATGGTGTTAACCAAGGTAACGCCCGGACGCACCAGCTGCGCCATGTCTTTGTCGCCGGTGGAGATTATGACTTGCTGCCCCTGACTCTGGGCCTCCAACGCCAGGGTGCCGATCACATCATCAGCTTCAACACCGTCGACCACCAAGCGCGGCAATCCCATAGCGTCGATGATGTCGTGAATGGGCTGAATCTGCTCACGCAAGTCATCTGGCATAGGAGGGCGGTGGGATTTGTATTCGTCAAACATCTCATCGCGAAAAGTCTTGCCCTTTGCATCAAAAACAACCACTACAGGACTGCCTGGGTGCTCCTTGAGGTGGCGGCGTAGCATACTGATTACACCGCGCACCGCACCAGTAGGCTTACCCTGGCTGGTGGTCAATGGCGGCAGCGCGTGAAAAGCGCGATAAAGGTAGGAGGAACCATCCACCAAAATCAACGGGGCGGCTGAGGTGTTTTGTTTACTCATAGACGATGAATTCTTGCTTGCTTAGTTTGGCGTTCAGGACGCGCGGCAGGCCGATAGGATAACGCCCTTCGCTCTGTTTTTCCGCTTACTGATTCTTTCCAGCCAGACACCGTAGGCAACCTCTGCACAAAAGCCCACTCGACTTACCCCGCCGATTAAAACTATCGGCGCATCGATCTCACCAAATCTCCAGGCTTGGCTAGTCTTGCCGGTAGCGACCTTATGCGTTCGCTACTCCCCGGAAATCAAATTGTCACAGGCTGCCCCCAGGCAGTCAGGGATCTTTTATTTCCAAAAAACTGTGCCACCCGATGTTGAAGGAAGGATTCGAAAGATGAGAGGAGTGATGCGTGCCACCCTGTTGTTTGCCGCAAGTATCTTTGCCATTTCGGCAAGTGCCGGCTCGGATTGCAGTGGAGAGCATACCGCTGAAGCCGAGGCGACTGATGAAACACACTCACAGCAGTCTGAGGTAGAAGGCCATGAATTAATACTCAGGCAAGCTATCCGTGAAAGAGAGAATGATTTGCTGGAGAGACAAAAACAGCAGCTGGAGAAACTGCAAAAACAAGCGGAAAGAGATGCTGCCCGAGTAGAGAAACTACAGCAAATAACCAATCGTTCCTAAAAGCCACCCTACCAGGTCCCGCCCCCTCCCTGGGTAGGCGGGATACATGGTGCCCTCAAGGAGCCTCTGATTTATCCTTGTTGCGGTCGGGAACCTGACTCAAGCAAGTGCGGGCTTGAGACAAGAGGGACTCTATCAATTCCCTGTAATCAGCATTTTCATTCAACTGATCTCCCAGCAGATCCAAAGCGGCGTAACGCAGCCCCAAGTTTTCTGCCAACTGTTGATCTCGTTCATTAGCCGGCATATCTCCAAATAGACAGCCGTCGCCAATCTGTGACAAATCCAGCATTGCCTTGGCACCATAGCCCCCGCCACTGCCATCGCCCAGAGCGTGGGTTTTCACTCCTGCGGAACCAAAAAAGTGACCATAGGCATCGTGCGTAACAACGATGGGAACTTCGCGATATCCGTACAAGGCCCGATCGAGAACTTTCTGCAAGTTGGCCATCGAACTGGAAAACTGCCGTGCACGCCCCATAAACAGCTCCGCCTGCTGTGGCTGTAATTGCGCCAGGCGCTCAGCGATCTGCGCCGCAGCTATTGCCGCATTGCGGGGGCGCAACCAGAGGTGGGGGTCGGTAGCACTGGCTCCCTCATATTCAAGGGTCTCTATATCCAGAAGCTGCATTTGCCGGCCCGCTGGTAACAGCGCTGCCTGTTTTGCCAATACCCCCTCCATTTGCGGTCCCAACCACACCAATAGTAGGGCGCGCTCAAGTGCAGCCCGATCGGAAACCGAAGGGGCATAATGGTGAGGATCTGCTCCCTCAACTAGCACCCGAACCGGAATATCCTCACCGGTTATTTCCCGGGCGATCAAGGCTAAAGGGCGCACGCTGACGACCAGCTCTCCACCACTGTCGGATTCCGGTTTGCTACAAGCCGGGAGAAAGAGCCCGAATAGAAGCACCGTGGAGATTGTAAAAAGACGTTTGAAGGGATACATCAGAGACATTAGGCGGCGAAAAATTGCGATATAATCACAACCAGCGCCAAGCTGCCAGCCTGGTTGTCCATATCCGGTAAAGAAGGTATGGAAGCAAACATCTTAAAGACTTCCCTGCGGAGATTGAATTCTGAATCCACCCCAGCCGCTTATCACAGCTGACAATATCGCCCTTCAGGTGGGCGGCAGGCAGTTACTTAAAGATATTACAGTCGAATTGTCCCAGGGGGAGATTGTCACCTTAATAGGCCCAAATGGAGCCGGCAAAACCACTCTCCTGCGCCTTCTGCTGGGGCTCAGCCAGCCGACCCAGGGCCGCGTGTGGCGACAAACTGGGTTACGTATTGGCTATATGCCCCAGCGGCTTCATATCGATAGCTCAATGCCCATGTCAGTTGAACGCTTCTTGCAACTTGGCCAACCGGCCATAAAGCCCGAGCAAGCGCAGTCGGCATTGGACAGGGTGGGCGCAGGGCAGCTTAGAGGCGCCTCTCTGGCAAATCTATCCGGTGGAGAAATGCAGCGGGTCTTACTCGCTCGTGCCGCATCGCGCAAACCTCAGCTGCTGGTCCTCGATGAACCCACTCAGGGAGTCGATATCGGTGGTCAAAGTGAGTTGTACCAGTTAATTGCCACTCTGCGCGACGAGCTCGGCTGCGGTGTGTTACTGGTTTCCCACGACCTTCATTTAGTTATGGCTGCAACCGACCGGGTCCTTTGTTTGAACCAGCATATCTGTTGTCACGGACACCCGGAGCAAGTAAGCCGCCACCCTGCCTATCTGGAATTATTTGGGGACAAGGTCGCCCCCTATACCCACCAACATAACCACCAACATAAATTAAGTGGAGATATTGCGCCCGCAAGCAGCTGCAATCATCAACACACTCACACAAATACTAAAAACAAAGAGCAAAAATAAGTGGTTGATTTCGGCGAATTACTGCACAGCCAATTTCTCTGGTACGCCCTCGCCGCCGGCCTTATGGTCGCTATTGTCAGCGGCCCTTTGGGCTGCTTCGCCGTGTGGCGACGCATGGCCTATTTCGGCGACACCCTGGCTCACTCAGCCCTTCTTGGAGTGACGCTGGGTTTTGTACTACAGATTATGCCAACGGTGGCCGTCGGTATTACTTGCTGTGTACTGGCACTGCTGCTGATGTATTTACAGCAGCGCCAAAAGCTCGCTGTAGATACGCTGCTGGGCATATTGTCCCACTCCATGCTGGCACTGGGGATTGTCACCGTCAGTTTCTTTAAGATTAAGGTGGATCTCTTATCTCTGTTGCTGGGAGATTTACTCGCGGTCAGTGGCCAGGATCTGGTACTAATGGCCATTGCCGCCGCCACAATCCTGGGACTGCTTTATTTCCTGTGGGAACAGTTACTGGCTTTCACCCTGCATGAGGAATTAGCTTCAGTGGAAGGTGTCCCTATCGAGCGATTACGAATCGCTCTGATGTTGATGCTGGCAATACTGATCGCGATTGCAATGAAAGTTGTCGGGGTTCTGTTAATTACCGCCCTGCTGATTATTCCCGCAGCTACCGCGCGAAAACTGTCGCATACTCCGGAGCGTATGGCAGTACTGGCCTCATTGCTGGGATGCTTAGCGGTAGTACTCGGCCTTCTTGCCTCTATCTTGTGGAATACACCCGCGGGTCCGTCCATTGTTCTGGCCGCAGCACTGTTTTTCCTCACTTCACAACTGCGAGCCAGCTAAAGGTGGGCCGCAGGTTAATTTCATCCTAATTTGTTGTTCGATACCTACATTTGTCGCAAAATGTCGCTTAAATACACCTATTAATGGGATTTCTGTCACCGTTCATCGCAATAAGCTGATGGTTAGCCTCTAGCCAATTGTGTCAGTTTTCTGTCGTTGCTAGTGTTGCCCGACGACCAGCCGTATTAGGCCAGTCACGGATAATGACAAGAAAATGGACGCACAACGATATGGAAAAATTCACTCTCCGTCGCAATCTGTTGGCCTCTGCCATTTTGGCCGCGGCCGCTTCAACAACTCCACAGGCTCTCTTCGCTGCCGAGGAAGGTGCTATTGAAGAGATCACCGTTGTCGGCTCCCGCATTAGCCGCAACTCTGAATTTGAAAATGCTACCCCGATCCAGGTAATGGACCGCGAAAGCATCGAGAGATCCGGTTATACCAATCTGCAGCAGTTGTTTGAGAAAAATCCCGCCGCCGGTAACGGCACCTTCTCCACCCGCGGCAACAACCAGGATTCCACCGCCAACGGCGCAGCTGCGGTGAGTTTGCGCGGTATGGGTGCCGATGCCACGCTGGTATTGGTTAATGGCCGCCGTGTTGCTATCAGTTCCTTTGCCGAGGGGGTAACCACCAACTTCGTGGATATCAACAGTGTTCCGTTGGCCGCTGTTGAACGTGTGGAAGTTTTGAAGGATGGTGCCTCCGCCATTTACGGCTCTGATGCGGTAGCCGGTGTGGTCAACCTGGTACTGCGCAAAGATTTCGAAGGCACTGAAGTTTCTATGGACTACGGCAGTGCAGATGGCTATGACGAGCAGTCTTTCTCGGCTGTTTGGGGCATCAATGGGGAAAACTCCAATTTCACCGTTATTTTTGATCATCATAAAAATAGCCGCCTAGCAAGCACCGAACGTAGCGGCTTGGGTACGGCCAACCAGTCCGGTAATGGCGGCCTGGACCTTCGTTCAGGTCGTGGTTTTCCGGGAAGTTTCATCCTGCCAGGGGCCTCTAAAACAATTGAAGATCCTAACTGTCCAGAAGATCGCATAAAAGTAACCGATAATGGCAATGTATGTGTTTACGATTACGGTCCTTGGACACTACTTACTCCCGAAGCGGAACGTACCGGGTTAATTATGCTTGGTCATAAGCAGTTAAATGAGGACATAGAGTTTTTCAGTGAGATCGCTGTGCAACATAATACTTCTGTAGCCCAAGGTGCCCCAACACCCCTAGATGCTGATGCAGGGCTTTATGTACTGGCCGATCACCCCAACAATCCCTTTGGCGAAGATGTCGATATCGCCTTTTACCGCACTGTAGATGCTGGGGCACGCCAATGGGATATAGAAACCGACAACCTACGTGGTGTTTTCGGCCTGCGAGGTTCTATCGCCGATTGGGATTGGGAGACATCCATTCAACGCTCACGTAGCGAATCAGAACAAACCGGCAATAAATCCCAAGGTTGGGTACGCACCGACCTATTGCAAGAACAGATTAATGCTGGCAATTACAATCCCTTTGGCGGCGTACAAAATCCGGACTCTGTGATTGATGCCATCACCACCAATCTGGTCCGCCAGGGTAAGTCTGATCTAACAAGCTACAATTTCTCAATCAATGGTGATTTATTTGATACCTCCAATGGCACCATTGCTATGGCTGCTGGCTTGGAATACCGTGAGGAAAAAGCCTCCGATATCCCCGACGATCAATTCCAGCGTGGCCTCATTTTTGGTACTGAGTCTGTATCAGCCAGCGCCAGCCGTGATATCTCTTCGGCTTATGTCGAAGTAGCCATCCCTCTTCCCGCTAAGTTCGACCTCACATTGGCCGCTCGCTACGACGATTACAGCGATTTTGGCAGCACCACTAATCCCATGGCCAAGCTGTTGTGGACTGCCACTGAGCAACTATCCTTACGCGCCTCCTGGGGCACCGGTTTTCGTGCGCCATCATTGGCGCAAATAGGGCTTGGCGACTCACAAGAATCAAAATTTTTGACAGACTATTATGGCTGTGAAGCCAATGGCATAGATATTAAAGATTGCACTAAGCTCGATTACACAATTATTTACTCTCAAAACCCGGATTTAGAGGCAGAGGAATCTGAGTCCTTCAACGTAGGTGCCGTTTACGAGCCTATTGAGAACCTGCGTCTTTCCCTCGACTACTGGAATATCACCCAGGAAGGAAAGATCGATGACATTCCATATACCGGCATCTATAGTCTTCATTGTAACGATCAAGACAGCACCGTCTGCCGACGCAATGAACCACTTGCAGGCCAATCTTTAGGACAGCTGCAATCCCTGCTTAGTAGCTACACCAATATTGGCGAACAAGACGTGTCTGGTGTCGACCTTAGCGCTGTATACAGTGGGTTGGAACTAGCCAGTGGAGAGTTAAACCTACGTTTGGATTATTCCTATTTAACTGAGTTTGAGCGTGTGGAACTCAACTTAAACGGTGATGCACTTATGACCCATGATTTAGCAGGGAAATACGAGTATCCACAGCACCGTTGGAATGCCACAGCTGATTGGAACTTTGATACCTTCGGTATAAGTGCCTTGCTCAGCTATATCGGTGAATTTGAGGATACCCCAAATATCTATGGAAACCTCGATTATGGTGATAATGCTTATCGCACAGTGGATTCATTCCTCACTTTAGGTATACAGGCTCGATATACCGGCTTTGAAAATATGGTTTTAAGTCTCGGCGCCGACAATGTCTTCGACGAAGAGCCACCTTTCGCTGTCGGTGACCAGGATGGAGACCTTTATGGTTATGTTCAGTCACAACACGACCCTCGTGGTCGCTTTATCTATGGCAAGATGACTTATAGCTTCTAATCACTATAAGTAGATCAGCACATAAAAAAGGGGAAGCGGTAAGCTTCCCCTTTTCAATTTTCGCCGCTTTGCTTTTTCAGCCGCTATTTATTTGTTCTCTATATTCTGTCTAGCCTTCTTTGCAGCAGCCTCTAGGGAAATTCTCTGTTTAGCCAATTCCAGTCCCGCTTTACGAAACTCATGGATACCCAGCATAATACCGATCAATTCAAACAGTGAGACTGCTATCCCAATAAAAAGCAAGTAAGACTCTGGCACAGTTAGTTCCTGCGGGCCAATAGAGCCGTCACTTTGAAATAGATACCCAAAGTGAGCACGGTTGGAACCCAAAGGGCGGTAAATATGCCCTGCTCCTTATAGCCGCTAAACCATAAACCGGCGGATAATACCAGTGAAACTAAAACTGCCAACAAGATAAAGAAATCTGACGCCTTCAACACCTAGCAAGCCCTCTAATCTTCATCGAACTCCCAAAATCCTATTGCAGCCATCAGTAATCCAAGCACGGTGAGGGCCGCAGGAATTCGCAATCCCAATACGCCAAAAATATCTAACATTGAGGGAATAAAGGGAATAAAACCCAAAATTCCCCACAGAAAGAATACACCGGCAATCGACAACCCAGTCCAACCCACCATCAATCGTACTTTCTTAGATCGAAAATAACCGGCCAAAAGCATTTTCTGCATTAATAATACAAAACAAACGGGCTTTGCCCGTTTGAACATTATTGACAGAATAGTGCAGCCTCAGCTGGTTAGAGGAGTGTGAGTCTCATCCTTTATTGCGCTTGGCGTAATCTTCATTAGCTTGCCAAACTCTAACTAAATTTCCGCCTAGAATTTTTTTAATGTCCTGCTTGCTATACCCACGCTTTAGCAGGCCTTCAACCAAATTAGGATATTGAGAGACGTCTTTTAAGCCGACGGGCAAGCTATCTCCGACACCGTCAAAATCCGATCCAATGCCTATATGATCCACTCCCACTAAATCACGAATATGGTCGAAATGATCAAGAACATCTTCCAAATCTGCATAAATGAACTTCTCAGTTGAAAGCTTATCGGAGTACTCCTCAACTTCTTTACTATCTTTGGATAGACCCTTTTCTTTAGCAAATTTCTCAACCTGATCAGTTATTTCACGATATGAATTCAGTGAATCACCACTAATAAAAGTAGAGCCAAAATTCACCATGATGATACCGCCGTTGTCAGCCAACGCCTTTATCATTTCATCATTCATATTTCGTTCAAATCCCGGCGTAAAATGCCTTGCCGAAGAGTGTGAAGCGATAACAGGAACAGCGGATAAATCAACAACTTGCCAAAAAGCTGCATCTGATACGTGGGAAATATCGATCATTACTCCCATCCGATTCATCTCTCGTACCAAGCGCTTTCCGAATGCACTCAAGCCTTCCCAGGGCCTGTTTTTATCATACGAGGAATCAGAGATATGATTGCTCTTTGAGTGGGCTAAGGTAATGTACTTCACCCCTCTATCAGAGAAATACTTTAAATTGGCAAGGTCTCCCTCAATAGGAGCCCCATTCTCTATACCCAAAGGTAAGGAAATTAAGCCGGCATCGACTTGCTTTTGTAGATCATTTATTGACTTAGGTATTGCAAACTTATCCGGGTGCTGTTTGACCATTGCCTCCACTTTATCAATCAAAGTATCTGCATACGATTTGGCAATACCCTCGTCCTCCTTTTCTGCAGGGACATAAATAGACATAAAGGGGGCATTTAGTCCACCATCTTTAGCTCGAGGGTAATCAAAGTCTCCCTTATCCGTGCTAAGTCCAACATCTTCTTCAGCTTGTTCGAGACGATAGGGAACATCTACATGTCCATCAACAATCAAATACTCTTGAACCAGCTCTTGAGCTAGATCTTTATCTTCACCTGCAAATACAGGGTTGCAAGTTAGTGCACATAATGTCCCAACTAAAAAATAATTTTTCAAATGACAATCTCCCTATTTGTATGAATATATCTAGAAAATTTACCGTAGATGATGCTCATCTAGAATCACATTTCTTAAATACATTACTTTGATTTGTTAATCTACAAAGATTAAATCGTTGTCTTTCTTATAACTGCAGATTGGCTGAATATTAGGGGTAACAATAAAACAATGATCCAAAGCAGATGATATATGGCCTAGCCGGGTAACGGGTAAGGCAACAAGAGCATATGCAAAAGATTTACCCCCCAATGCGTCATTACGCATATCCAAAAATTCTGCCGCAATGTCCAAATCAATGCATAACAGATTGAGGCAACTATCAATAATAGAACTGCGGAGATATCTGTTGACCATCCTCCATGTAGAAGCACAAACACCGTAGCTACAACTGGTACGGATAACCAGCGCCAGCGCCCTAATAGTTCTTCGGTACCCCGCTGTAATATCCACCGGAAGAACCCCTCTTCAGAAATGCAAACAATTACCAAGTTTATCATTACCGCAACCGCGATAGTGCCAGTAAATTTTATCGAAGGCGTATACAGGAGTAGACCCAATGCAACGGGGGTAAATATAGCCAATAAAAGATAGGGTAAGTCCGTAACACGGAAAGTCTGCTTCATGCGCAACATAAAAGCCAATAAGGCAATAGCAATAACTGCTTTACCGCTGTTTATACTGGCATAGATAAGATTACCACTTGCATCTGTATAGGGAGGCAATACCTGGATATGTTCACTACCGGGAAGCAAATTTAACCCCGATACCAGCATTAAAACTGCTACAGAAAGAAAAGACAGCGCTCTCGGCCAACCGCTAGTAGACTCTATTGCTCGCAGGAAAATCCAGATTAAAGGAGCTATAAGCCCACTCCAGCCAAAAGGAATTATACAAAGTGATAGCAAGATAGGTGCAGCCCAAGGACTCACCATACCAGATGGTGTCTGATCTCCTCTTCTCCTTAAGGCAGCAACTTCATTTTGCATCGATTGACCCAGAATTAATATATTATTTGATAACAATAACTCATGCGATTCCTTCACTATCCATTAAAGGTCGCTCGTATTGAACGATAGGTCAACTTCATTTTTGCAGGATCTAAAGGTGCCTTAAAAAAAGCGTGATAATGCCCTCTAGGATTAATTAATACAACTTGAGACCCATGATCGATAGTATAACCGCCCTCAGCAAGAGAAACTTTATTAAAAGGTACATTTAGCTGAGTGGCAAATTTCTTCAGCTTAAAAAAATCACCGGTAATACCACGGAATTCAGAATTAAAATAACGGACATACTGCCCTAACTGCTCCGGCTTGTCCCTGCTTGGGTCAACCGATACGAGTACTACGTCTGTAGATGCTCTGGTACTTTCGTCTAAAGTTTTATAAAAATTATTAAGTGTAGATAGAGTTGTTGGACAGATATCTGGACAGTGGGTAAACCCAAAAAATACCAAAGTCCACTTACCTTGAAAGTCTTTGGTATAGAAATATCTACTGTCATCAGACAATAATTGTATATCTTCTATGATTCTTGGTCTCTGCAGTTTTACAGTGCCGTTAATTCTAAGTTCCTCATCAGTAATAATACGAGGCTGTCCGAGCTTATGTATAAATCCTGCAAGCACAGCAAGAATCAATACTAAAAGAACAATAACCGTAATTCTAATTCCACGTTTCTGTTTATCGATGGCAGAATATTTATTTTCCACTTTTCCCTCACACCTCAATTAAATAATGATCTAATAGCATGATAAAAAATAGTGCCATTAAATAAATTATTGAATATTTGAAAGTCTCCATACCAGCATTGGGGGTTTTTCCAATGAGCATTACAAAGCTCCAATAAACAAAACCAAATCCAAGTACGACAGCTCCCAGCAAATATAACCACCCAAACATCGCGGTGGCAAAGGGCAATAGGCTAACGGCCAGTAAAATAAAGGTATACAAAACTATATTTAGGTTTGTATAGGGTATTCCATGTGTAACCGGCAACATGGGAACATCAGCTTTTGCATACTCTTCTTTTCTATGTACGGCAAGGGCCCAAAAGTGTGGAGGAGTCCAAGCAAAAATAATCAATACTAACAACAATGCATGTCCATGCACTTCCCCAGTAACCGCAGTCCATCCCAGTAGGGGCGGAGCGGCTCCTGCAAGCCCGCCAATAACAATGTTTTGTGGTGTGGCGCGTTTCAGGAACATGGTGTAAATCACCGCATATCCGAGAAGAGATATTAAGGTTAGCCAAGCGGTAAGGGCATTTACAAAAATCAACAGGATAAACATTCCTGTCACACCCAAGATAAGAGCAAAAGCAACCGCTTTAACTGGCTCAACTCGTCCTTTCGCAATCGGGCGATTACTGGTACGAGCCATTTTTGTATCAATATGACGATCAACTAAATGATTTACTGCCGCAGCACTACCCGCACAAAATGCAATTCCCAAATTACCAAATACTAAAATATCTAGCGGCACCATTCCTGGAACAGCTAAAAACATTCCAATAACAGAAGTTAACAGCATAAGCATAACTACTCGAGGCTTAGTAAGCTCATAGTAGTCCCGCCATTGAATTTGATGTATTCCCGTGGAGTTTATGGCCATATTCTCACCTATTTTTATATTTATATACGCTTAGTATCTAATTAAGATTGGATACGGTAGTTAAACCTTCTCCCCGCTCTATTACTTCCACATCGACTACCTCTTGTTTACTTATAATGACGGCATTCATTGTGTATATTCGATAACAAAAAGTTAGCAAACTAAGAAGTAAAAGAGCTGCACTAGCATTGTGTGCCACAGCAATCCCTAATGGTAGAGACATAACAACATTTGCTATTCCCAAGCTGACTTGAAGAAGTAGTACTCCGGTAAGCCATAATGACCAACTTCTAAATCCATATCTCCAAGCTAAAACTGAAAGAATAAGTACAATTGCTGTTGTAATCAGTGCTCCAATACGATGGGCAAGATGTATGGCTGTACGTGCATCATTCTCTAATGCACCACCTAAATAATTTGGGCCAATTTGTTGAAAAATATTAAAGCCTTCCACAAAGTTTGCCTGTGGCCACCATTGGTTATGACAAGTTGGAAAATCTGGACAGGCTAAAGCTGCGTAATTAGAGCTGGTCCAACCGCCGAGTCCAATCTGTAGAATTACTATTGCAACTGCAGTCAGAGCAAGTAGCCGTAATCGCCTTATTCCTGGTAAATACCTCCCATGTAATTGTCTAGGTTTATCAGCCAACCTTTCACAGAGAATCCACAACATAGATAATGTTGCCATTCCACCTAATAGATGAGCAGTAACTACCTGCGGCCAAAGCTTCAAGGTTACCGTCCACATCCCAAAAGCAGCTTGCAGTATAATAATAATTAAAAGAATATGTGTTTGCTTAAAGGTTGGAGCTTGTCGATCTCTCCAAGCAAGATAAGTGAGTAATACAACGAATAAAAGTAAAGTTCCCGCAAAGTATCGATGGACCATTTCCGGCCAAGTTTTACTAACATCTACCGGAGAGTCCGGAAAAATCATATTGGCCGTTTTAATTTCTTTTATATCGTTCGGCCAGGTGAAATGGCCATAACAACCAGGCCAGTCTGGACATCCCAAACCGGCATCCACCAGTCTAGTAAATGCACCTAGAACAACAACTACGACAGCTAGTATACAGGCCGCCCAGGTAATGATATGTCGCCAATTCTTAGGGGTTTCTTGTTTAGACATTACTGAAAATCTCCGAATACTAATCTTATTGCTCGTAGGAGTACTTCAATAATCTTTTAATATCTTTAAGTAATTGGTTTCCGCTATGATGCCGATCATAGGCCATCATTGCATAACCCTCCTGATCAACCAGCAACGCCTTGGTTGAAGTCACACTGTCATGATTAGTTTTCTGTACCAATTGATTAAAGTTTTCATCATCCAAATTAACTATTTTTAGTTTTGGATGCTCAATTTGTATTTGTTCTTGTCGTTTTTCATCCAAACTATCACCAACCACGAGTAGCCTCTCAACCCTATGAGCTTTTTCCCCCAGCCGAATATGAACCTGCCTACTTATATACAAAAGATCTTCACAATCTTTACCACAATCACTGTCACTTAATATTAGATAGCGCCATTTTGATTCTCCCTCTTGTGCCAGGGACTGCTGTTGTCCTTGAAAGGTGATTTTTATTTCAGTGATATCAAATGGGGGCTGTAATAATTCACCTTGATTAATCGTCTCTTTAGGCATGCCTAAGCCCGTATAGTAAACGATATAGGCAGCCGTAATTGGGAGTACGACGGATGCTAGCACTGAGAGTCCTTGAATGAGCTTATTCCCTGGCTTCCTTTTACTCAGATCTCTTTTAGGTGAAACTGGCTGACTATTTGATTTCATTTTGAAACTCCTTTTTCAAACTTCTACTCAACCTACGACGTAATCTAAAAACAATATTTGTGGCTGAATAACCCCATAAAAGCCAGACGGCTATTGCCATCGTGAACCACTGGAAAGCATACGCTTGGTGTTTTTCTGGGCCACTATTGAACAAATTCCAATCAGTAATTAAAGCTGCACCTGAATCCGCAAACAAACGGATCGACCATCTATTGTTGACTAAACCGATAGCCTCAATGAAATTTGAATTTATTTGTTGAATTCTATTTTTAAAAACCGGGTCTATACTAACATTCGAGTAGGATTCAGTATCGATAGGGTATAAGTAGCCCTGAAGTGATTTCACATCAAGTAAAGCTGTTACTTCAGGTAAGCTATCTCGGTCGCCAGCAGAGGGAATCCAACCTCTATTGACAAGCCAATCAGTATTTTCTGTTGAAAATACTTGTAGTACTTCATAGCCCACACGACCGTTTCTGGTCCGGTTATCCAGAAAATATATTTCCTTCTGAAAAACTCCCTCTAAAGTTACAGACGCATACTCTTGATAAGAACTTAGATTTGAAATTTCCTGCGGTTGCAGAGAGAGCCTACTCTCTACCTTTTGCATAAGTTCGATTTTCTGCTTTGCCCTATCAAGCTGCCACAATCCCAGAAAAATAAAAAGGATGAATGCACCCAGAGAAAATATCGTGATGGGCCAATTGCGAATCAGTGGTAAACTGATATCTTTCGCAGAAGCTGATGGAATATCTACTATCATGCGCAACTACATAAATAATGGAAAATAATAAAATGTGGCTGAAGATTGTTATTGTTGTCCTATTCCTTTCCGTACTTGCCAGTCTTTCAAGTGCACTTTTTTTTCTACTTAGAGATATGGGAACACCTCAATCCAAGCGCACACTCTACGCATTAGGTATTAGAATACTCCTAGCGTCACTCTTACTTCTTGCCATTTGGTACGGCTTTGAAAGTGGCATTTTGGCAAAAACGGCACCTTGGGCTGATAAATATTAAGAAAACAAAGGCTTTCTATTAATACGATAGAAAGCCTTGCTCACATTAAGCACCTAGAACATATACAAATATAAACAGCCCGACCCAAACTACATCGACAAAATGCCAATACCAACTTGCTGCTTCAAAGCCAAAGTGATCATCAGGTCTAAAATGATTGGCTATCACAGACCTTAACAACATGATCAACAACATAATTGTACCGAGTGTGACATGGGCACCATGAAATCCGGTCAGCATAAAGAATGTTGTACCATAGATTCCTGACTCAAGTGTTAACCCCAAGTGTTGATAGGCTTCGTAGTATTCTTTACCTTGTAGAAAAATAAACGCCCCACCCAATGCCACAGTGATTGCCAGTAATATATTGAAATTTTTTCTTTGATTCTTTTTCAGGAAAACATGTGCGAAGTGTACAGTTACACTGGAGGTGAGAAGTATGATGGTGTTCCATAGTGGCAAGTGCCATGGGTCTATCACATCTTTAGGCCCCATAAATTTTGCCGTTTCTCCGTTTGCTGCGACGTCAGGAGTCACATATAGAGGCCAGCTACTTTCGAATCCCTCCCAAAGCATATTGGAAATTCCACGATCACCTTCACCACCTAGCCAGGGAACTGTAAAATTGCGTATGTAATAAAGTGCTCCAAAGAATGCAGCAAAAAACATCACCTCAGAAAATATAAACCAGCCCATCCCCCAAACATATGATCTCTTTAACTGTTCACTGTTGAGCCCTGCCATATTCTCCTTGATTACGGCAGCAAACCAAAACCACAAAACTGCGGCCATCGCTAACGCACCGGTGAAGAAAATATAAGAGCTTCCTCCATTAATCCAATTTGCTGCGCCGAACGCTATTAGGAATAGACCTATCGTTGCAAAAATTGGCAGCCTGGATTGTTCGGGCACGTAATAACTGCTTTCACTAGCCATAATTTTTATCCCTCTCGCTCGGGGTCGATATCATTCTTATCGGTTTTATTGGCAAACCTTTCCGTTACATCAAACAACGTATAGGAAAGCGTTACAGTATTAACACTTGCGGGAAGATCTGGATCCACAATAAAACGTAGTGGTAATTCTGCAGTCTCTCCCGCTTTTAATTCTTGCTGGTTGAAGCAAAAACACTCTGTTTTATGAAAGTACTCAGCAGCTTTGAAAGGAACCATACTGGGAATTGCCTGACCAACCATATCCCTAGATGTCTTATTTTCTGCAATAAAAACAGTATCTTTAATTTCTCCAGGGTGTACTTTCAAAGACATCACACTCGGGCGAAACTCCCATGGCATATTTTCATTATTGTTTGCCACAAATTGCACTGTGACCAGCCTATTTTTATCAACCTCAGCTGGCACAGCTTCATAACGACCACCGGTTTTACCATTGAGTCCTGTGATTTCACAGAAGACATCGTAGATAGGCGGCATAATGAAAATTGCAAATACCAGCATGCTGGTCGCCACGGCCAGCAGCTTGATAGTTACCTTTGCATTTGCTCCAACTTTCATAGGTCAACGTACAACCGGTGGCGTACTAAACGTGTGATATGGGGCAGGGGAAGCAACCGTCCATTCCAGTCCCTCAGGATCATCCCAAACCTGATCGGATGCTTTTTTCCCGCCCATTACAGTTCGTACCACATTAAACAAAAATACTATTTGTGCAGCGCCAAACAGGAAGGCACCGATACTGGATATTTGATTGAAATCCGCAAATTGCAGTGCGTAATCAGGTATCCGACGTGGCATGCCGGCCAGGCCAACAAAGTGCATTGGGAAGAAAGTTACATTGAGACCAATAAATGCCAGCCAGAAATGTACCTTGCCCATGACTTCGCTATACATATGGCCAGTCCATTTGGGCAACCAATAGTAAACACCAGCAGTAATTGAGAAGATTGCACCAGGAACCAGCACATAGTGGAAATGGGCAACCACAAAGTACGTATCATGATATTGGAAGTCTGCAGGCGCGATCGCTAGCATCAGACCAGAGAATCCACCGATGGCGAAAAGAATGATGAATGCAATTGCAAAAAGCATCGGGGTTTCAAACGTCATGGATCCCCGGAACATAGTGGAAACCCAGTTAAAGATTTTCACTCCTGTAGGTACAGCGATCAGCATTGTGGCATACATAAAGAACAGCTCACCAGCAATCGGCATTCCCACGGTAAACATATGGTGCGCCCATACGATAAAGCTCAGGAATGCAATTGCTGCGGTGGCATATACCATGGAGCTGTATCCAAAAAGAGGCTTACGAGCGAAAGTGGGAATAATCGCAGAGATAATGCCAAAGGCCGGCAAAATCATGATGTAGACTTCCGGGTGTCCAAAGAACCAGAACACATGCTGGAATAAAACCGGATCACCGCCACCGGCCGCACTGAAGAAACTTGTGCCAAAATGAATGTCCATCAACATCATAGTCACTACTCCGGCTAACACCGGCATTACAGCAATCAAAAGGTAAGCAGTGATCAGCCAGGTCCATACAAACAACGGCATTTTCATCAAGGTCATACCAGGAGCACGCATATTCAAAATGGTAGCGATAATGTTGATCGCACCCATGATGGACGAGGCACCCATAATATGAATGGCAAAAATGAAGAAGGTTACGCTGGGTGGCGCATATTCCGTTGAAAGTGGCGCATAAAATGTCCACCCGAAATTTGGCGCTCCCCCTTCCATAAATAAGGTTGATGCCAACATTGCGAAAGCAAAGGGCAAAATCCAAAAACTCCAGTTATTCATTCTTGGTAATGCCATATCTGGCGCACCAATCATCATTGGTATCATCCAGTTAGCCAATCCCACAAAAGCCGGCATAACTGCACCAAATACCATGATCAGACCATGCATAGTGGTCATTTGATTGAAAAATTCCGGCTGTACAATTTGCAAACCGGGCTCGAATAATTCAGCGCGTATAACCAATGCCATACATCCGCCGAGCAGGAACATCGCAAAACTAAACCACAAATACATAGAGCCTATATCTTTGTGGTTGGTCGTATAGAGCCAACGCTTTATACCGGGCTGAGGAGCATGTGCCATTCTTAAATTCCTCCGGGCGTTTACTGCTTATTCTTAAAGTTGAGGATATCTACGGGTTGGACCGTATCACCCATCTCGTTGCCGAAAGCGTTTCGCTGGTAAGTAATTACCGCAGCCAGATCCACTTCTGATAGCTGCTCACCAAAAGCCTGCATTGCGGGGTTTACCGTAGAACCATCGATAACGATATCTAAGTGGCCATTGAGGGGACCGGTAGCAATTTTTGAGCCAGCAATTGCCGGGAATACTCCGGGTACTCCCTGCCCGTTCGGCTGGTGGCAGGCGGCACATGTGCGTGTATAGACTTTTTCACCCTGAGCAAAAAGCTCTTCGAAGGTAAATGTCTTCGCTGTAAGTTCACGCATTTTTATGGCTTCTGCTGCACGAGAACTCAACCAGTCATCGTATTCAGCCTGTGGTACTGCTTTCACAACAATAGGCATAAATCCATGGTCTTTTCCGCACAATTCAGCACACTGTCCGCGATATATTCCCGGCTCCTCAATACGCGTCCAGGCATCATTGATAAAACCGGGGATAGCATCTTTTTTAACGGCTAGATCTGGGACCCACCACGCATGTATTACATCATTGGCAGTAATCAGGAAGCGGATTTTTTTCTTGATAGGAACAACCAGCGGCTCATCGACTTCTAGGAGGTAGTTAGCACCCTTAGGCTGGAGGTTATCAATTTGAGCTTTGGGAGTGGACAAGCTGGAAAAGAATGAAACATCAGTGCCCCGATATTCATATTTCCACTTCCACTGATAACCGGTGATTACGATATTGAGATCTTCTTCCTCAGTATCGTAAATATCATAGAGCGTTTTGGTGGCCGGAATCGCCATCAGAATCAGGATGACGGTGGGAATAATAGTCCACACCAACTCCACAACCGTGCTCTCATGAAATTGGGCCGCTTGGTATCCCTTACTTTTGCGGTGCCGCCACATGCTGTAGAACATGATGCTGAACACCAATGCCCCTATAGCCACACAAATCCAAAAGATCAGCATGTGTAGCTCGTAGGTGGTCTGGGCGACTTCTGTCACCCCCTGGGGCATATTAACCCCCCAGCGCTCAACGTCCTGCTCATTCGCTAACACCGCTTGTGCAGATAGCGAAGTAGCCAGCAAGGCGAACAGCCGATCAAAGCCTTTCAACATCGCCTACAGATCTCCGTGGTTGCGGGTCTCTCAGGGAAACCCGTAATTTTTATTTTGGCCACTGGCCTTCACGGATAAGCGAATTTTACCTGTATCAACTGCCTAACAGGATTAATTCCACACAAAATTTGTGGACATACTGTAGTAACACAAGACTACATACACTGGGCGAGGAGACCACCTCGCGTTACTGCCGTCAGTGCAACTTGTTATTCTTAGTAAAAGATTTTTTACTCCAGATGCCGTCGTCCGGAAAGGTACAACCAACAACCAGTTTCTTTATTTGTCGCAACTACTGCAGGTACAAAAGGAACACATCGACAAGAAAAAGTCAATCGGGATCATTTTTGAATAACGTTGTCGCTTTGTGAAAAAATTCGGTGATTAACAAATAAATTTAACCACTTCGATAGGATACTTTTCCACAAGTAGAAAAAAGTCGCTCCAAATAGAGACATGGCAATTTATTTGGTGAAAGATGACAACTAATCAAGCATTAATAATGCTGCCACGAGAAGTATAAATCCTCGGGTTCAAGTGCCCCTGATTGCTTTTACACAGATTGACAACGATTTTTAATCTCTAATACTAAATTCTGACTGCTTCACACAACCAAGACAGATTAGTTTCAATAAGCTTGAGGATTGTCAGGCAGATCAATACAGAATCCTGTACTATTTACACTCAATCAAAATGATTTTTCCGCCAAATATTTCGTTTCGATTTTGTAAGCGTTATGAAATGAATTGCTAATAGCAGTATTGGGAGACCGATTTAGGAAAAGTAACTTATCAGCTCTGTACTGACACCATTGGTAGAATCCACCTGCACAGCTTTTCTTTTTCCGATTTCGGCTAGAAGCCAATCTATCCGTTAGTTGTTATGACTTATGCCTTCTTCTACAAAACTTGAATCCCAACCTATGTCTCGCGTCTGGAATCTGGCTTGGCCAATGATACTGAGTAATATTTCAGTGCCCTTACTCGGGATAGTAGATACCGCAATTCTTGGTCACCTCCCATCTGCAGAGTACCTATCCGGTGTAGCTATCGGGGCTAGCGTAATGTCGATGCTTCTATGGGCATTTGGGTTTCTGCGCATGGGTACTACCGGACTGGTGGCTCGGAGTACAGATCTTGGGATTCAATGGTTAGTACGTGCACTAGTATTAGCCATGGGGTTGGGAATCACTCTGTTTATTGTTGCCTCTCCTTTAATCTACTATATCGTTGAGTGGATGAATGCCAGTCAGGAAGCACAACCCCACGCACTGGCCTACCTACAAATACGTCTGTTATCTGCCCCCCTGGCTCTGGCAAACTTTGCCATTCTGGGTTTTTTTATTGGTCGACAAGATAGCCGTGCGCCTCTATATATACTTTTCGCTGCCAATCTTCTGAACATAGCCCTCGATTTCCTATTTATCCTTGGCCTGGGCCTAGGGGCAAAAGGTGCAGCAGCGGCAACCGTACTCGCTGATATTTTTGCATTTCTACTGGGTCTATATCTTCTTACCTGGGTTCATGTTGATATCTGGTCTTATATACACAAAGAAATTGGGCAGAAGAAACTTCTCCCCTGGATCGATTCATCCCCATGGATCAATCTTTTAAAGATAAATACAGACTTATTTATAAGAACCTGTTTGCTCTTGCTAACACTCACTTTTTTTACTGCACAAGGGGCAGCCCAAGGTGATAATGTACTTGCTGCAAATGCTATTCTTATACAGTTATTAATGATGACTTCCTATGCCCTGGATGGTTTTGCTCATGCTACCGAGGCCTTGGTTGGGGAATCCATGGCAAAGAGATCAACGGCTTTATTCAGAAATACCGTTCGCAGTGCAGGTTTGTGGGCCCTGGGAAGCGCTGTCCTGATTACGCTGGTACTAGTTTCAGGGAAACCCTTGATTCTATCCTTATTTACAGATATCAAACCAGTAATCCACCAAGCGGAACAGGTATATTGGTGGCTCTGTGCACTACCTTTATTAGCGGTTTGGAGTTATCAGCTCGATGGTGTTTTTATCGGTGCTGGGAAAAGTCGCGATATGCGTAATACTATGTTTATAGCCTCAGTACTGGTTTTCTTTCCCGCCTGGTGGTTTACAAGGGATTGGGGGAATACAGGCATATGGTTCAGCTTGTTTTTGTGGATCGGAGCACGATCTTTAGGACTCATAGTATATTTTCAATACTACACTGTAACCAATTCCTGGATACGTAAATTACAGTAAAACGTGGCAGGATATTTATAGTTATTTTTAATGTATAAATAACAAATATGACACATTTTGCGATTAAGAAATTAACTATTTCAGTCAGGATTACTCACTATCAAAATAGTAAATCTCTTACGATGCTATAAACGCATTTAAAACTATCGTCTCAGGATGGCAAATACTGAGCGGGCTCAGCAACAAACAAAAAAGCCCACTCACATTTTTAATAGCTTGAAGACTGCACCTGTTTTTGCACTAAAATTTTCTTAAAATTTCCATAAAACGCTCCCTCTCCCTGGATGACAGCATTATATAAGTCTTCAACCTTTTGCTTTAATTCTTGGCTATAAAAATATAGGCTGCCGTTTCGGACACTGTAGGACTTTGGGTTCTCGGCCATGGTTTTGTAAAAAAGGGATACCCTTTCCAGATAAGTATCTGCCTGCTTTTTGGAAAAATTACCTTGTTGGTAATTATCTAAGACCTGAGAACTGATTCTTTGAAGAGTTAATTCGCGCTCTTCATCTGAAAAACGAAAGGCTTTTAATTGCGTGTTGATATCACGCTTTAGGTCTTTCATATAGCGAGCAGCAGCTTCTGCTGATTCATATAGTGCGTGAATAGTCTTTTCCCGCTTCCGCAGAGCACCGCGATCTTTCAAGGTATATATATTGGAGATCTCCTTTTCGGAGAAATCGCCCAGGGGGCGAAAAATAGTGACATGTTGCAAATTGCTATTCCTTGTGAGCTTGTCACAAATCTTTATTGCATGTCTCCACTTTTCAAAAGATTCTCCTTTAAGGATTTGATCAGGTAAAGCTTTTACAGCCACTCCCAACCTATTTTCCTCTTCAATGTAAAAATCTGGATGGGCTTTCCAATCATTAGCTTGTAAACGGAATAACGTAAGTATCCCCTGATTCACACAGCTCGCCAATAGGTAGGCAACTTGTTCTCTCTGCTGCTCTGTTTTTTTTCGATGGCGATCAAGGCCATAGAGACCTATGATCGCAACCGCAATAAAAACCACCAGTATAAAAAATATTTTTTTCACTTTTTACGGCTACTTGTGGGTTGGATAAGTTTCACTGGCTCCTCGTGAATATCTTTCTCTGTATCTTGGTTAACACGAGTAGACAGTTCTGTTGGCGCTGACTGCAATCGAATTTCATCCTTAAACCCACAGGCAACACATTCCCTATAATTTTTCCCATCCTTGTGATAGTTAATAATTTTATCCATTTCGCTACAGCGGGGGCACACAGCCCCTGCAATAAAGCGTTTTTTAACGATCTTACCAGACTCAGCCGAATCTTCTTTCTTCATCATGACTACTACTCAATATTTCATGATTGACTTATCCGTTACACAGGACTGATATTCAGCTCTTGCTGCTCGATACCAGAGTGACGCAATAGGGCATCAATTTGCGGCTCTCGTCCACGGAATTGAACAAACAGCTCCAACGCATCACGGCTACCACCCTGTTCCAAAATACTGTGCAGAAATTTATTTCCCGTCTCTCTATTAAAGATACCATCTTCTTCAAATAGAGAAAAAGCATCTGCCGAAAGCACTTCTGCCCATTTATAGCTGTAATATCCTGCGGCATAACCACCAGCAAAAATATGGCTAAAAGCATTTTGGAAGCGGTTTTCTGCGGCGATAGGCACAACAGCAACCTCTGCTCGTACCTGATCCAGTAAAACCTGAACTTTATCGGCGGTCAATGCCTCTTCGCTGGCATGGAGGCGAAAATCAAAAAGTGCAAACTCCAACTGGCGTACTGTAAACATGGCAGACTGGAAATTTTTCGCTGCCAGCATTTTATTCAGTAAAGCTTCGGGAAGAGCCTCTCCAGTTTCGAAATGTGTAGAAATTATGGAAATAGCCTGGGGTTGCCAACACCAATTTTCCAGAAATTGGCTGGGCATTTCCACCGCATCCCAAGCAACACCATTAATACCAGAAACTGCTGCCACATCAATCTGTGTCAGCATATGGTGGAGGCCATGGCCGAATTCATGGAATAAAGTGGTTACTTCCGTGTGGGTTAAAAGTGAGGGGATATCACCTGCAGCCGGACTGAAATTACACACCAGATAAGCTATAGGCAACTGGAGTCCGTTGAGCGTGTGGCGACGACTACTTACTGTATCCATCCAGGCCCCGCCACGCTTTTTCTCACGTGCGAACGCATCCAAATAGAAACCAGCTATCTTTTCGCCATCTCTCAGCAGCCAAAAGAACTGCACGTCGGCATGCCAAGTAGCAACGCTGGTATCTTCTTCAACTGTGATTCCGAATAATTTGTCCACCACAGTAAAGAGGCCGTCAACGACTTTGGCGTAAGGGAAATAGGGCCTCAATTCCTCTTGGCTGATGGCGTATCGCTGCTGTTTGAGCTTTTCTGCGGCCCAGGCCACATCCCATGGTTGCAACTCTTCAATACTGAGTTGGTCTGCAGCAAACGCTTTCAGCTCAGCCATTTCTCGTTGGGCAGCTGGCCTGGCTCGTTCTGCCAGATCCTGTAGAAATTCCAAAACCCGCTCTGTATTTGGAGCCATTTTGCTGGCCAATGACAACTCCGCATAGCTGTTCATTCCCAGTAAACTGGCCTGTTCAGCGCGCAATGCGAGAATTGCCTCCATCACTTCGGAGTTATCGTATTCACCTGCCTGGGGACCAACTTCGGAAGCGCGACTAATAAAAGCCAAATGGACATCCCGACGCAGAGATCTATTTTCAGCGTGGGTCATAACAGCGAGAAAGCTGGGCCCCTCTAAGGTAATCAGCCACCCATCCAGGCCTTTTGCCTCAGCTGCATTCCGTGCAGCGGCGAGAGCAGTTTGAGGAAGCCCCTGAAGCTGAGCTTCATCATTCGTATGCCAGGTCCAGGCATTAGTTGCATCGAGGACATTGTTGGCAAATTGGCTGGATAACTCAGCCAAACGCTGACTGTTAACGGCAAACTTTTCACGGGCCTCTCCTTCGAGGCCAACACCACCGAGTTCAAAGTCTCTGACTCCCAGCTCCAAAGACTTCTTGCGTGCCTGTGACCAGTTTGCAAATTCGGGCGACTGCATTAATTGGAGATACAGGTCGTAAAGCTCGCGATTTTGCCCCTGCTTTGTCCAGTAAGCCGTCACTTTGGCTAAAGCGGCCTCATAGGGCGCCCGCCAGGGGCCACTTAGAACGCTATTCAGGTGACTGACTGGGGAGAAGGCTCGATTTAGCTGGTCTTCCGCCTGCTCCAGAGGCACCAGCGTATTATCCCAGCTGGGGGTCTCCAATCCCTGTTGAAGGGTTTGCTCACACGTTTTAATCAGTTCGGCGATGGCGGGTTCCACCTGCTCGGGCTCGAGATTATCAAAAGGCGGCAGCAGCGGGATATTCAACAGTGGATTGGACATATAAGACTCTGTGCTCGAATTAGGATAAAGCTATGATAGAGGATTCATTGTACAGGAGCTTATTTATGTCCCCACTGCGCAGCCACGATGATTCCCACGGCGAGAAGTTTCCAGAACTTGGCGACAGCGTATATATCGATCCGCAATCCGCAGTCATTGGTGACGTTACCCTGGGGGATGATTGCTCCGTATGGCCCATGGCCGTTGTGCGCGGTGATATGCATAAGATCCGAATCGGCGCGCGAACCAGTGTACAGGATGGGGCTGTTCTCCATATCACCCATGCGGGACCATTCAACGCCGACGGTTGGCCGCTGACTATTGGCGAAGATGTCACTATCGGTCATAAAGCCTGCCTGCACGGTTGTACCATCGGCAACCGGATCTTAATTGGTATCGGATCTATTGTTCTCGACGGAGCCATTATTGAGGACGATGTCGTACTGGCAGCCGGAGCACTGGTTCCGCCCGGTAAAACCCTGGAGAGTGGTTATCTCTATGTAGGCGCCCCCTGCAAAAAGGCGCGCCCCCTGTCTGACAAGGAAAAGGCTTTCTTTAAGTATTCCGCTGAAAACTACGTGAAACTGAAAGATCAGTATCTCCTTAAACAGCAACCATAGTGACAGCCGGCTCCCCGCTATGCTTAACCTGAATATGGACCAGCTGCATATTTTTGTGCGCTCCTGTGAAGTCGGATCTTTTTCGGCGGTTGCTCGCGAAGTGGGCCGGGCTCAGTCTTCTGTAAGCAGCTTGATTCAAAATCTTGAACTCGACCTGGGGCTGACTCTCTTTAACCGCGAAGGGAAATATCCCCAACCCACCGACGCCGCTTTGGCATTACTGCCATTAGCACGTCAATCGTTGGGGCAGTTGCAGCGCTTCCAACAGGCGGCAAATTCCTTCCAGCGGGGAGAAGAGCCCCAGCTCAATATATTATTTGAAGAGCTGGTAATGCCGGATCGACTCAACGATATGCTGGTAACTTTCAGCGAGCGCTTCCCGCATACTGAGCTTCAGCTCGGCAGTGTTACTGGGGAGGAAGCGGTCCAGCAGGTGACACAGGGTGAAGCCGATTTTGCCTTTGTCACCTCAAGGGATTCCTATCCCAGCTCGCTGGATACCAGTAACCTGGGACAACAGCGGGTACTTAGCCTGGCCTGTCCGGAACATCCCCTGGCCCAGAAAAAACAATCCTCATTGAGTGAAGCGGCCCAGCACCGACAGATCACCACAGCACCAGAATCCCAAAGGTACCGTTGGCAGCTCTCTGCACAGACTTGGCGAAGTGATTCTCTGCTACAGGCCCTAGATCTGGCATGTAAGGGGGTTGGGTGGGTCAATGCGCCCTACGAACTGGCCCGCCCCTTTTTAAAAAGCGGCAGGTTGGTTGAGCTCAACTTAACCGGCTCTCTCAATACCTGGAGCCTCGGTGTGGATCTGCTCTGGTCCAAGCAGACGCCACAAGGCTTAGCTGCGCAATGGTTCGCCCGAGAGGCCCGGCGACTCTACGGTAACTTTTACAGCCCACCTATCGAAATATCCGATAGAAACTAATTTTTACCTATCAGGCTTTTACATAAGACTTGGCGTTGTAGGCCGATGGTCTGTGACTCAATCCGACTTGATTAGGAGCCAAAATATGTCCAAACAGCAATATCTCCAAGAAATGGAGGCCTTCTCCCAAAAGTACCGCTATGACATGGACTACTTGCGCGAGTTTCTTCAGGGCTCTCCTGAAGGCTTTGAAAAATTTAGAAATTTTCAGCCCCTATCCATGCACAGGGAGTTTTTACCTATTGATGTTTTTTGGGTGAGTAAGATAGCGGCAATGCAAGTAGCTGATTGCGGCATGTGCCTGCAACTGAATGTGCGTATGGCCCTAGAGGCTGGTGTTGAACCCCACTTGGTGAAAGCTTGTATCCAAGGCGGCAGCGGCCTGCCTGAGAACTTGCAGGACATTTTTGATTTTGCAACAGCCGTGGCCAGCTACAAAACAATCGACCCTGTTCTCAACGAACGGATAGGTGCACAACTGGATAACCGGCAGAGAATCGAGCTGGGGGTCAGCGTCGCTACCGCGTCAGTCTTCCCCACGATCAAGCGGGCTATGGGATATACCCAAAGCTGCAGCTTGGTTGAGATCGAATTTAAACAGTAATGTGGCAGGCCTTGGCAACCAAGGCCTCCTCACTATTTACCCTGTAGACGCAGCAGTGCCGATGCACCTATGCCGCCAATGGCACAAGCCAAAACGATAACCAGGGGCGTCATTTGTCCCAGTACCAGAGCACCGTAGTCATAACCTCTCTGCGGCAGAAGATACAACAACATCAACCCTGCCGGCACCAGGGATAAGAGGAAGCCCCGTATTAACCAGGCGTTGCGCAAAGGCAACAAAAACAGCAACCCGAAAACTCCACCCCAAACTACGCGCTGGTACAGGTAGGCATTGCTCAGGGATGGCGCCAAATCTACCCCTAGAAACTGGGTGAAGCCATACCGCCCCATGGCCCATAGCCCCACGGCATAGCAGAGCCCACCGAAACACCCCACAGCAAAACAAATCGACAGGTTTCGCACAATATCACGCACAACGCTTTCTCTCTTTTAATTTTCGGTTGTCTGATTGAGGTCCCGGCGCAACTTGGCCATGATCGGCGCTGTTTCAGGACGTACACCGCGCCACAGTAAAAATGACTCAGCGGCCTGCTCTACCAACATCCCAAGGCCATCAGTACTCTCTGCGCCCTGTCCACGCGCCCATTGTAAAAAAGGCGTTGGCTCGGCGGCGTACATCATGTCGTAAGCTTTACCATGACTGGCGACACAGCCTTCAGGAAGCGGCGGCAGCACACCGCCAAGGCTTGCGGAACTCGCATTGATAATCAGGTCGTAGCAGCCTCTCAATTCCTCCAGGCCGCCACCACTTAATTCGCCCAACTGGGAAAATTCTGCCGCAAGCTGTACCGCTTTTTCTGCGGTGCGGTTGGCAATATGTAAATGCGCGGGTTGCTTTGCCAGAATTGGCAGCAGTGCTCCCCGGGCGGCTCCGCCGGATCCCAGCAAGAGAACTTTCCGATCCTTGATTTCCCAGCCCAAGTTGGTGCAAATATCAAATACCAGGCCGGTCCCGTCGGTGTTGTCGCCGAGAATTTTTCCGTTTTTCGCCAGAGTCAGAGTGTTAACTGCGCCAGCGGAAGCTCCCCGTTCAGTCAGGGTGTCTGCCAATTCGAAGGCCTGTAGTTTAAAGGGCACCGTCACATTGAGGCCACAGCCACCCCCAGCAAAGAAAGCCCGTACGAAGCCGCTAAAGCCATCCAGGGGAGCAAGCTGCTTACTGTACTCAACCCCCTCTCCCGTTTGTGCCGCAAAAGCGCTGTGTATCTCCGGTGATAGAGAGTGTTTTATGGGATTGCCCACTACTGCATAGCGATCACTCATGACCCCACCCTCTTACGCGCTCTGACCGCCTCTCGAATTTTGGCACTTTCATCGACAATTATCAGGCCATCTATTTTGAGACCGTCGGCAGCTTCAGCAACCAAATAGCGGGTGTGAGAACTGTACAGCTCTACCGCCTTTTCCTCCCCCTGTGAATGAAGCAGGGTCCAACGCAAGCTCGCAAGGGTGCTGTATTCGTTTAACTCTATCACTTCAGTGACAGTGCCAAGAATCTGACAGACTCCCAGCCGGCGGTAAGCGTTGAGTAATTTAACCACTTGCTGGATAAACTCATCCCTCGCCACAGCGAGCTTTACGCCATCCTCCCGATAGTAATGCAGAGGGAAACGATAAAAGTCGGCAATCTGCTCCACATCTCCCGTTTCAAAATGCCGCCTGTAATCGAGAAACAGGGAGTTGATTCCTTCCAATCGCGATGGGTGCACAACAAACCTCCATTGTGACAAATTGCTTGGCTATACCCAGTCTCTGTGCGGCAGAAAATCAGTGTATAGCTTCTCTTCCGCAGATCCCGGCTCTGGTTGCCAGTCATACTTCCAGCTCACCAGTGACGGCAAGGACATCAGAATGGATTCTGTACGCCCACCACTTTGCAATCCGAACAGAGTGCCACGATCAAAGACCAGGTTGAATTCCACATAGCGCCCACGGCGGTAGAGTTGGAATTCACGCTCGCGCTCACCGTAAGCAGTCTCTTTGCGCTTCTGCACAATGGGTAGATAAGCCTCCAAGTAACTATCGCCAACAGCGCGCATAAGCGCAAAAGCGTTGTCGTAGCCACCTTCGTTAAAATCATCGAAAAAGAGCCCGCCGACTCCCCGAGCTTCATCCCGATGCTTCAGGTAGAAATATTTGTCACACCACTGCTTAAAGCGAGGGTATACCTCGCTGCCAAAAGGCTCACAGGCCTGCTTGGCCGTTTGGTGCCAATGTACGACATCCTCGTGATAGCCGTAATACGGGGTCAAATCATAGCCACCACCAAACCACCAGATGGGCTCAGCTCCTGGCTTTTTCGCCACAAATAGACGCACGTTTGCATGGCTAGTAGGCACGTAGGGATTGCGCGGATGAATTACGAGGGAGACGCCCATCGCCTCAAAAGAGCAACCGGCCAGTTCGGGGCGATTAGCTGTGGCTGACGGAGGAAGTCCATCCCCATAGACATGGGAAAAGTTCACGCCCCCCTTTTCAATCAGGTTGCCCTCTTCCAATACCCGGGTTCGACCACCACCGCCACCGGGCCTTTCCCAATTATCTTCGCGAAATGGTTGGCCGTCTTGTTCACTCAGGGCATCACAAATACGGTCTTGTAGGCCGAGGAGATAGGCCTTTACTTCCTTGGTATCGATATCACTCATAGGCGAAAACTACGTCACTGTTTTGAAATTAAGCACCCGCCCTCAGTACGCGGCCACTTTGCAGATCGCGTATTTCACTGGGGGCGCTGCGGCCACCGGTTGAGCCGCCACCGACAAAGTCGAGATCGCGGCCGAAATAGCGCAGTACCTGGTATTTATTGCGGGCGGGTTGAGACCCGGCCGGGTTTGCTGAAGTGGATACGATAGCACCGCCAAAGGCGCGTGTTAACGCAGCGGTAAACGGATGATCGGTGCAGCGCAGGGCTACAGATTTATGCACCCCACAGACCCAGGAAGGAATCAGGTCCCGATGGGGTACAAGCCAGGTAACCGGGCCCGGCCAGCTGCGATCCAACTGTTCCTTTTGTCCATCACTGAGATCGCTGAGGAGGGGGGCAAAATGTGTTCTATCACCGGAGACCAGGATCAAACCCTTCTCAAGTGGGCGATGCTTGAGTTGTAGCAAGCGTCTGACAGCCAGCAGGTTATTGGGGTCGCAAGCCAAGCCCCATACAGATTCAGTGGGATGGGCAATAACACCACCCGCTGCCAGGGCGCGGGCAGCCTGTTTTACGGAAAGCGGTGAGTACTTCATTTTAACGCTAGTCTTACTTCCCTTTACGCAATTGCAAATCTTGTTGATAGGGAATGTCGAATGTCTCCAGAGCAACTTCCACTACAGGCAGATGGGAGTCCGAATCCATTGAAGTCGCAACACAAGGCTCACTCAATTCAACTCTCTTTACTATCGAAGCGGAAGGATGCTGGCAATCTAGCGGATTGCATTGATTGACACAAGATATTGCTTTATGCCCTAGCCAAGTTGCTCAAAAAACATCCATTCGCTTTTTTTCCAAGCTTAAGTACTTCATGGTTCTCGCTGGCATATTGGCGCCTAACCCTCAATTCAGCCACCACCAGCTTCCCAGCACTATCAGTCGCCGACGTTCCCGAAATCTAGTCCTCTCCAGCTCGGGGATACCTAACGATTTTAGCTTCCTCCTATACTGGTCTTGATCTCGACTATTCTCAGATAGCGCCAAAGCCTTCTTAAAACTACGCTGATAACCCTTGGCTCCGGACTTTAGACGCGCCATTCCCAGTAGAAAATGAAAACGATGGTCTTCCTTCTTTATCGAAATTGCATCTTCAGCCTTATTGGCCGCCAATTCATACAACTCATCTTCGTAAGCTGTAAGCGCTTGACCGTACCAATAGTAGGGGTCCTCCTGTCTATAATCATGTAGTTTTACTGACAGAACATTTGCCATTTGAAGGTCACCCTGAGCCCGGAGAACTTTCTCCAGATTGCTCAACGAAACCAAGTTTGCTCCATCAAGCTTCAACGCTATAGCGTAAGAACTAATTGCTTGTTTGACCAAACTCGCTGAACGATATATGGCCCCCAAATTATTCCAAAGATCGGCTTCCTCTGGCGCCAGTAAAATTGACTTTCGAATATAAAGAAAGGCATTTTTAAAATCTCGATCTACAAGAAACTCCATAGCCAGGTTACTATAGAACTTTGCAAAAGCTTCCTTATCTTCCAACTCTTTTTGATGATATTCTGGATTGTAATCCGTAAAGTTAAAATCCAATATGCGTTGTCTACTACCAGTATCAGCTACAACATTAATGTGCTGGTAAATAAAGGTCTGTTGGCTCTCCAAATATCTCACTTCTGGAACAAAAACCTCATTGAATTTAGCATCCACTCCAAGTCCACGAATCATTGCAACTAAAAAGGCACTAAAGGCCATGCAATTTCCTCTCTGCTGATCAAAAACTTGTGCAGCATTGAGCGTGGCATCTGCATCGTAGAGAATTGAAAAATATTGACTCTGCAATTTATTTATCAGAGCATCCAACCTATCACTTTTTTTTCTGGTACTTATCGATTTTAAAAACAACCTCATATCATTATTCAATGCCAGGATATCAATATCAGGCAAATCAGAGTTACTTATAGAGGAACGCCAAAAATATGTCCCACTAAGCAACTGTTCTTCTGAAAATTCTTGAGAAATAGATATATCTGTTTTTTTTATTTGTGTAGAGCAGCCTCCCAAAACTAGAAAAATAAGGGATAAAGCTACTATGATCTTTTTCATAAGCATGCCTTTAATACATTATTAAATACCAATCCATCAGGATATATTTTTAACACAAAAGACAAGCAAATTAATTACGTATCAAAACACCAGATTCAATTGCTGACCATCGCTAACTTGACGCCCGCGGCATAGTCCGGATGCACCTTGGAAAAGTGTGCCAATTGTCGCTGAATTATTTCATCCGGTACACCCGCCATCGCTTCTGCAATATTGTTATATAAGCGCTGTTTTTGTTCATCGTTGAACAAGTCAAAGAGCGCTCGAACCTGACTGTAATCATCATTGCCTTTGCGGTGGTCATATCTATCTGCCGCACCGGATATTGGTAACGGGGGTTCTTTCGCTTTTGGGTCCTCCTTTGCTCCAGAAAAACTATTCGGCTCATAAAAGGCATCCGGATTGCCACTGCGGATACCCGTGCTATTCATTTCACCATCCCGATAGTAATTATGGACAGGACAGCGCGGTGCATTCACTGGAAGACTCTCATAGTGAGTTCCCAAGCGGTGACGATGTGCATCGGCATAAGAGAATATACGCGCCTGCAGCATCTTATCTGGTGAGAAGCTGATACCCGGTACGATATTGGATGGGGAGAAAGCTGCCTGCTCAATTTCTGCAAAGTAGTCTTGTGGGTTGCGATTCAACTCCATGGTTCCCACCTCGATGGGAGGGTAATCCCCGTGGGGCCATACCTTGGTGAGATCAAAGGGGTTGTAATTTGTTTTGCCGAGGTCTGCTGCAGGCATGACTTGAATCTGGAATGTCCACTTCGGGCATTCCCCGTTTTCTATTGCGCTGTACATCGCCTCCTGGTAACTCTCCCGGGAGCGCCCAATCACAGTTTCAGCTTCCGAATTGGTGAAGTACTTATGCCCCTGCTGGGTCTTGAAATGGAATTTCACCCAGAAACGCTCCCCATTGTGATTCCACAGGGAGAAGGTATGTGAGCCATAACCATTCATATGCACCGGAGATATGGGCAAACCGCGATCGGAGAACAGTATGGTCACTTGGTGAAGACTCTCGGGACTCAGCGACCAGAAATCCCACATGGCCGTGGGGGAGCGCAAGTGAGTACGGGGGTGGCGTTTTTGCGTGTGGATAAAATCCGGGAACTTGTAAGGGTCTCGTACAAAAAAGACCGGCGTATTGTTGCCGACCAAATCCCAATTGCCCTCCTCCGTATAAAACTTCAGTGCAAAACCACGAACATCCCGTTCCGCATCAGCTGCACCTAACTCGCCAGCAACAGTTGAAAAGCGAGCCAGCAGCGGGGTCTCTGCTCCCGGCTGCAGCACCCGGGCACAGGTGTAGTTTGAGATATCACCGGTAACCCTCAAAATCCCATAGGCGCCCCAACCTTTGGCATGTACCGCCCGCTCGGGTATACGCTCACGATTTTGGTGAGCCAGTTTTTCAATAAGCTGATAGTCCTGAATCAACAGGGGGCCATCTGGCCCCGCTGTAAAACTGTTTTGGTTATCGGGAACCGGAGCGCCGGCATCAGTGGTGAGTTTGGGTTTATCCGCCATAATCAGACTCCAGTTTTGGAATCCACTGAGTATTAACGCTGCCATAGAACTGCGCGAATTGATCGGCGGCTACACCAACAACCAAGATGTTTCTGACTGAATAATTTTATAACTTCCTTCTAAGACCTTTAGGGACTCACTAACTCCTCAGGGGTTTTAGCCAGTACCCTCCCGTCCGTGTAGCGGCTTCCCTTCAGAGTTAGCTGGTAAGACCCTGTGAGTTGCTCCACCAAGCCCTCTAGCTCCAATTCCATCAATACAGCCATTAAATCACCCGGCTCAATTCCGGTATCCCGCGATAAAAGTTCGATACTTCGAGGCCCACCGGCAAGCGCCCTGATGACTTGTTGCTGAAGCTCTGGCAGCGGTTTAGCGGGGGGGAGATCAGTAGGTGTGGGGTCTGCCAGTAAACCGCCGAGCTGGCCGGCTACATCTGCGCTGGTTTCAACCAGTGTCGCACCTTCTTTAATCAGGTGGTGGCAACCCCTGGCCATTGGGTTGTGAATGGAACCTGGAATCGCAAAAACCTCACGATTTTGCTCCAGCGCTAAACGCGCCGTGATCAGAGAACCTGAGCGCATCGCTGCTTCTACCAGTAATACCCCCATTGAAAGGCCACTGATAATCCGGTTCCGCCGCGGGAAGTTCTTCGCCTCAGCACTGCTGCCTATAGGCAATTCACTGACCAGAGCACCGCCTGCAGCGAGAATGTCTTCCGCCAAGGGGCGGTTGTGTTTTGGATAAATGCGGTCAACTCCACTACCCAAAACTGCGACCGTGGAGCCCGCTCCCTGCAGCGCCCCTCTGTGAGCAGCGGCATCCACGCCCAGAGCCAGCCCGGAAGTGATAGCAAATCCGGAACCGGCCAATTCCGCAGCGAAGGCCCGGGCATTATCTAGACCCGCCACTGTGGCCTTACGGGCACCCACCATCGCTACCTGCGGTAGATTTAGAGCGCTTCTTTCACCACGAATATAGAGCACAGGCGGGGGGCGTGAAGTCTCAGATAACAGGGCGGGATAATCGGGATCGCTGTGACAAATCAGCTGCACGCCCAGGTCTGCACAGCGGGCCCGCTCGCGCTTAACCCAATCGATGAGTTCACTGGCGGCAGATCGACTAGAAACCCCCCGCCACTGGGTTTGGGCCCGCGGTGATAACTTTTGCAGAAGAGGTTGAGGAAACTGCTGGAGAGCCTCTTCAGCAGTGGCAAAGTGCTCCAGTAATTGCCAGTAGCGAGCCGGGCCAATTCCCTCGAGACGCAGCAACGCCATAGTAGCGGTCAATGCATCCATGCAATTTACCATTTCTGTTTTGAAAGTTGTGCGGCAGGGCAAACAGCAACACCTGCCGCGAGATTTTCTGGGATCGCTTAGGGGTTGCGCACCATATCCATCACTGCCAGCGGGCGACGGGCATCCAGTACCAGGGCTAGGCTCATTTTTTCAAAGGTGCGGAATACCATCAACTCACCAGCGCGGGTATCAGGGAGCTTCACCACGTCACCAGCAATACGGTCGCGTACTGTTGAACCCGCTTTGTATATCGCCAGGACATTACCGGGTTGCAAGCCGTCTCTGTCTCCCGAATTCAAGATAACAACATCAAACTTACCAATTTGGCTTACCCCTTCATCAACACCTACAATCACCCCATCAACCGTGACAACCGGTGCGCTAGGGTGGAACAGCGCATCAATTGAGCGCTCTTCTACGGGCATCAACCGATCTTCAAGACGAACCTCACGAGAAGTGTTGCGCACGCCCATCGTCGCTATAGAAAAATTCGAGTTGTTATCCGGATTGCTATCTGGGTCCAGCTGCAACAGGTCTAAAGTACCTATGCCAAGTGCTTGGCGTCCAAGGACTTCACCAGATACTGGATCAGAATAAATGGGGCCAGGGCGATAGAGCCCGTACGAAGGTAATGGCGCCGCAAAATCACCACGAGCGTAGAGAATATCTCCAGCACCCATCAAAATATGATTTTCTGACCCAGAAACTACATAGGGAGTCCCCTCAAAAGCATCTGGCTCAACGATACGAGTGCGCGATAAAAAAGCGTTGATTGCATCCAGCGGAATCGCCGGAATTGCGTCCTCAACAGCCTGACGGCGGATCGAGGGTGACAAACGGTTGCCATCAACCCCCGGGGACAGTTGATAGGCTCGGGGGCCGCGCTGCAGCTGTAATTGTGGCTGGCCATCAATGTAAACAAGGCGCAGGCTATCTCCTGGATAAATCAGGTGGGGGTTTTCCACCTGTGGGTTCACTTGCCAAATCTCCGGCCAGTACCAGGGTTGCACCAGGAACTGACTGGAAATATCCCAGAGCGTATCGCCCTTTTGCACCACATAAGCGTCGGGGTGACTGGGGTTCAGGCGAACCTGATCCTGTGCTTCGACACCAAGGGCAACCGCTAACATCGAGATCGCGGCCAGGATAATTTTTTTCATGGAAGCATTCCTATGCTCTTTATCGCTATAATTCTCAGCGCCGGGCCACTCCCGTGAAGGGAGCGAGACCGGACCCGGGCGCATAGCGCCAGCAAAAACAGGGGTCCACTCGGTAAATTTTGAGCGCGATCATAATGTTATCAGCGCACGTTCAACGAATACTAGAAGTTTGTCACAGGTGTTATGGCTAAACTCGAGATACTGGAATTTCCCGATCCGCGCCTGCGCGAGGTCGCTAAACCCGTCGCTGAAGTGACCGACGCCCACCGCCAATTGCTCGACGACATGTTTGAAACCATGTACGCCGCGCCCGGCATCGGCCTCGCCGCCATCCAAGTCAATGTGCAGGAGCGCATTGTGGTGGTGGATATCTCTGAAGACGGCAATGAACCGCTCGGGTTTATCAACCCCGAGATCGAAGTGCTGGACCCGGAGATCCACCAGTACGACGAGGGCTGCCTGTCAGTTCCCGGTTTCTACGAAACGGTGGAGCGCCCGCGCAAAGTGCGTGTTAAAGCCCTGGACCGCAATGGCGAACCTTTTGCCCTTGAGGCCGAGGGATTGCTGGCGGTCTGTATCCAACATGAAGTCGATCATTTGGACGGCAAGCTGTTCGTGGATTACGTCTCGCCACTGAAGCGCAACCGCATCCGCTCTAAGCTGGAAAAATCCCAGCGCCGCCGCGCCTGATCTGCGCCAGCCGCAGGAGCTCGGAGCTGCCGACTGACGGCAGCTCTCCCACCCCCCATTACCTGAGAGCAAGTCAGTGAATATTATTTTTGCCGGCACGCCGGACTTTGCCGCTGTGCACCTGCAAGCGCTGCTCGACAGCGAGCACAATGTCATTGCCGTTTACACCCAACCGGATAGGCCGGCTGGGCGCGGTAAGAAATTGCTCGCCAGCCCAGTGAAACAGCTGGCACTCTCCCACAATATCCCGGTGTACCAACCCCTGAGCCTGCGCGATGAGACGGCCCAGGCTGAACTCGCTGCCCTTGAAGCGGATATTATGGTGGTGGTGGCCTACGGCCTGATACTGCCGCAGGTAGTGCTGGATACCCCGCGTCTGGGCTGTATCAATGTGCATGCCTCCCTGTTGCCGCGCTGGCGCGGTGCCGCACCGATCCAACGCGCGGTGGAAGCGGGTGACAATGAAAGTGGCGTCGCCATTATGCAAATGGAGGCGGGCCTGGATACTGGCCCTGTTTTAGTCGAGAGCCGCTGCGCCATTACCGAGTCCGATAGCGGTGGCAGTTTGCACGACAAGCTGGCGGAACTCGGCGGCCCATCCCTCCTCCAGGCCTTGGCTCTACTGGAAAGTGGCAGTGCCAACCCTCAGGTACAAGACGATACGCAGGCTAACTACGCCAACAAAATTACCAAGGAAGAGGCGCAGATTGACTGGCAGCGCCCCGCTGCTGAACTGCATCGATTGATACGCGCTTTTAACCCCTTCCCAGTGTGCTGGAGCACTTATCGGGACAAGAAGGGCGAGCAGCGCCTGCGTATCTATAGCGCAGCCATCGAACAGGGCTGCCACAGTGATCAGCCCGGTACCATTCTCTCCAGTGACGACGAAGGTATTTTAGTGGCCTGCGGCCGCGAGGCCCTGCGCCTCCAATTAATACAGCTACCGGGTAAAAAAGCGCTTCCCGCAGCAGAAATTTTGAAAGGCTACCGGGAGCAGTTCGCCCCGGGTACCAAACTGGGATAATTATGAGCAGAGATGTACGCGCCGAGGCCGCCCGAGTTATCGCCTCACTGCTGGAAGAACGTGGCTCGTTGGCAAGACTTCTGCCTGCCGCCGAGGACAAAGTCGAGGAGCGCGACCGCCCTCTGTTGCGGGAGCTCTGTTACGGCAGTGCCCGCACGGCACCGCGCCTGCAATTGATCGCCGCCAAGTTGCTGCGTAAAAAAGTCTCGGATATTGAGATCAATGCACTGATCCTGCTGGGCATTTACCAGCTCGAGTACACTCGCATACCCGATCACGCCGCCATATCTGCAACCGTCAATGCCGCACGCAGCCTCGGTCTGGACAGAGCGACCGGGCTGATCAATGGGGTGCTGCGCAACGCCCTGCGCAACAGTGAGCAGCTTCAGCGCAAACTGTCCGGCAATCCACAGTTCAGCTCTATGCACCCGGCCTGGTTACAGCAGCGGATTAAAGCCGCCTGGCCTGAGAAGGCGTCAGACATCTTCCGCGCCAACAATGCCAACCCACCCATGACCTTGCGGGTAAATACTGCCAAGATCTCGCGCGCGGACTATTTACAACAGCTCGATGAAGCCGGCCTCTCCGCCGAGCCCTGTACTATTTCCCCGGTCGGTATCACGCTGGTTGAGCCGGTTTCAGTCACAGTGCTACCGGGCTTTGCCGAGGGCTTGGCCAGTGTGCAAGATGAGTCCGCGCAACTAGCGGCGCTGCTGTTACAGCCGAAGGAAAATGCCCGGGTGTTGGACGCGTGTGCGGCACCTGGAGGCAAGAGTTGCCACTTATTGGAGCAGGAATCCAGCATTCAGTTGAGCGCGTTGGATATTGAGGAGGACCGCCTGGTGCGGGTCGAGGAAAACCTCGAGCGCAACGGGCAGAGTGCCGAGCTTATCTGTGCCGATGCCACGTCTCCGAATGAGTGGTGGGACGGGCAGCAATACGACCAGATACTACTGGACGCACCCTGTTCGGCAACCGGGGTAATTCGCCGCAACCCGGATATCAAACTTTTGCGCCGGGAAGAAGACATTGCCGAGTTAGTGGCTTTGCAGGGCAAGATCCTGCGCGCTCTGTGGCCCCTGGTTAAACCGGGTGGGCAGTTGCTTTACGCCACCTGTTCCAGCCTGCCGACGGAAAACAGCGAAGTCGTCGCAGCGTTCATTGCGGAGACAGAGGATGCGAGCGACAATACCCCTGAACTGCTAAACGATAAGCCCTGGGGCGAGAAACAAGTTGCCGGTATGCAGCTTCTACCCCAAACCGGCGGCGGTGACGGTTTCTACTACGCTCTGCTGAGCAAAGCTGAATAACGACGTCGCTAGTCGCGAGTCTCATCCGATATGAAAATTGTCATTCTCGGCGCCGGCCAGGTGGGCGGCTCTCTAGCGGAGGCCCTGGCCTCCGAGCGCAATGATATTGTCCTGGTGGACAGCGACGAGAAAACCCTGCGCGAACTGCGCGACCGCATCGATATCGGCGTGGTACTGGGCCACGCCTCTCACCCGGATATTCTGATGGAAGCCGGGATTGAGGATGCGGATATCCTGGTTGCAGTCACCAATAACGATGAGACCAATATGGCGGCCTGCCAGATTGCGCACTCTCTTTTTCGCGTACCCACCAAAATCGCCCGGGTACGGGCCTCTTCCTACCTGCAATACCCGGAATTATTCGATACCCAGGCCATCCCTATCGATGTACTGATCAGCCCGGAGCAACTGGTTTCAGAGTATATCTCCCGCCTGATGGAACACCCCGGAGCCTTGCAGGTGTTGGATTTTGCCGGTGGTCGGGTACAGCTGGTAACGGTTTTAGCCGTTCAGGGCGGGCCTCTGGTTGGGCACCAACTGCGCTATTTGCGCGAGCATATGCCCAAGGTAGATACCCGGGTTGCTGCGATTTATCGTCGCAACCGGCCAATTATTCCCCAGGGTGATACGGTGATTGAAGCCGGCGATGAGGTGTTCTTTATTGCCGCACGAGCAGATATTCGCGCGGTAATGAGCGAACTGCGTCGACTGGAACACGGTTATAAACGAGTAGTGATCGCCGGCGGTGGCAATATTGGTTTGCGCCTGGCCACTCGGCTTGAGAATCGCTATTCGGTAAAAATTATTGAGCAGAGCCACGAGCGCTGTGTCTTTCTATCCGAGGAGCTGTCTCACACCATTATCCTGCACGGCAGCGCCTCCGATCAGGAGCTGCTGCTGGAAGAGAGCATCGAAGATACCGATGTTTTTCTTGCCCTTACCAATGACGACGAGGCTAATATCATGTCGTCACTATTGGCCAAACGTCTGGGCGCACGCAAAGTGATGACCCTGATCAATAACCGCGCTTATGTGGACCTGGTACAGGGCGGTGAAATCGATATTGCCATCTCACCGCAGCAAAATACGATTGGCAGCCTGCTCACCCATGTGCGCCGAGGAGATATGGTCAACGTCCACTCCCTGCGTCGAGGTGCAGCTGAAGCCATTGAGGTTATCGCCCACGGTGACGAGCGCACTTCCAAGGTAGTGGGGCGCAAGATCGAAGATATCGACTTGCCCGAGGGCGCCTCGATTGGCGCCATCGTACGGGAAACGGAAAATGGCAGCGAAGTTTTGATGGCACACGATGATGTCATTGTGCAGAGCGATGACCACGTGATTGTCTTCCTTATCGACCGCCGCCAGACTCGCCATGTTGAACAACTGTTCCAAGTTGGTTTTGGCTTTTTCTGAGCAAATAATATTTTCGTTTTCCGGCGATAACGGTCTCCGCCGTCCAGATAACATTGCAACAAATAACGATAGGCTGATAGGCGCCAATGCGAATTGCGGTAATTGCGCGAGTTTTTGGAATTCTCTTGACGGTGTTCAGCCTGACTCTGCTGCCGCCGATTGGCGTATCCCTGTGGTATGAAGATGGTACTCACAGCGCATTTGTCGCAGCCTTTGTCATCACTCTGATCACCGGCCTGTTCATGTGGCTGCCAGTGCACGATTTGCGCGAAGACCTGCGCACCCGGGACGGGTTCGTAGTGACATCTTTGTTCTGGCTGGTACTGGGCAGCTTCGGTGCCCTGCCCTTTATTATCAGCCCACAGCCTGACTTGAGTATCACCGACTCTATTTTTGAATCCATCTCAGGGCTAACAACCACCGGCGCCACGGTGATTACCGGGTTGGACTCACTGCCTCCTGCCATTCTCTACTACCGCCAGCAGTTGCAGTGGTTTGGCGGTATCGGCGTAATTGTTATCGCCCTGGCCATCCTGCCGATGCTGGGTATCGGTGGTATGCAGCTGTATAAGGCAGAAATTCCCGGCCCGGTAAAAGATACCAAATTGACTCCGCGTATTGCCGAGACAGCGCGGGCACTAATTGTTATTTATGTAATTCTTACAATCCTCTGCGGCATCGGCTACTGGTGGGCCGGCATGACGGTATTCGACGCCGTTGGCCATGCGTTTTCTACTGTGGCCAATGGAGGCTTCTCCACCCACGATGCCAGTATGGGGTTCTACGCCCACAACCGCGCGATCATGATTATTTGTATCGTGTTTATGTTTACTGCTGCCATTAACTTCGGTCTGCATTTCTTCGCATTTCGCAACAGGACCCTCAGCCACTATTGGCGCGACTCAGAATTCCGCTTCTACGTTATGCTGATTCTCGGTGCCGGCCTGTTGATCAGCTGTTACCTGTGGATATTGAATATCTTCTCCCCCGGTAACAGCCTGCTACACGGTTTCTTCCAGGTGGTCTCGATCAGCACCACTGCCGGCTTCGCCTCGGAAAATTTCTCAGCCTGGCCAGTATTCTTACCCTACGTCCTCTTGCTGTTAGGTATTCTCGGTGCCTGCGCCGGCTCAACCTCGGGGGGCATTAAGGCGGTGCGCGGTATGCTGATTATGAAGTCCGGTATGCGCGAGCTGAATCGCCTGGTACATCCCAATGCGGTTATCCCTATCAAGATCAACCGCAAAATTGTCCCCGATCGAGTTACCGACGCGGTGTGGGGCTTCTTTGCGGTCTATGTTTCATCCTTTTTTATCCTCGCCATTATCGTCATCGCCACCGGTGAGGACTTTGTCACCTCCGTTACTACAGTAGCCTCCTGCCTGAGTAATATCGGACCCGCCCTCGGCGAAGCCGCTGCCCACTATGGTGCGGTTAATGAAGTCGCCAAATGGTTTCTTATCCTGGCGATGCTGATGGGACGCCTGGAAATTTTTACCCTGCTAGTACTACTTACCCCGGCTTTTTGGCGCCACTAACGACACAAGATGTCATGGCCACGCTAACGCGTGGCAATATTTTTTAATTTCTGCCACAGTTGCTGTTTACAGGAAGTAACTAATAAAAACAGGCTGTATGAGCAGAGATACTAGTGCGCTGCTCGGTCAACTCAAAATTGATCGGGAAACAGCGCCCGAACCCAGTTCCCCATCGCGCAAAGTTATATTGGCGGCATCTGTCGGCCTAGTTACTGGCATAGTTATAGGCCTTGCCGGCGCTTCTCTATTTGCAGAAGACAGTACACCAGTGCTCCCCCAAAGTAGCGAACCTCAAGCCAAGACTCTCAGCTTGATTCCCAGGGAGGAAAAATTTCACGAGACCATTCTCAATGCTTCCGGCTATATCACACCGAGGCGCATGGCTACGGTCTCCGCTGAAGTAATGGGCCTGATCAGTAGTGTGGATGTCGAAGAGGGAATGCAGGTCGAGGAGGGGCAGGTTCTGGCCCGCTTGGATGATGCCAAAGCGCGGGTCGCGCTGGATTTTGCCCAGGCACAAATTCAAGTGCTTCAAGCCAAGGAAGCGAGTATTCACGCGAAGTTAAAAGAGGCTGAACGCCAATATCGGCGTTTTGCCGGACTTCGAGACAAAAATTATTCCAGCAAAGCGCAGCTCACCCAAAGTGAATCCTCGGTAGAGGGGTTACGGGCAGACTTAAAAAGTGCCCGCGCCAATATTCAAGTCGCCATTCTTGAAGCTGAGAGGCAGCGCGAACGCCTGGCAGATCATATTATCCGCGCGCCTTTTGCCGGCGTAGTCACGACAAAAAATGCACAACCTGGCGAGATAGTTGCCCCCAGCTCTGCCGGCGGAGGTTTTACCCGCACTGGAATCTGTACCATCGTGGATATGAATTCACTCGAAATCGAAGTGGATGTGAACGAGGCCTTTATCGGCCGGGTTGCCAAGGGACAGAAAGTTAACGCCAACCTGGATGCCTACCCGAACTGGGACATTCCAGCTACCGTTATCGCCATCATTCCAACGGCCGATCGAGCCAAGGCAACTGTTCGAGTGCGAATCGCTATCGATGACAAAGATGCTCGAATCCTGCCGGATATGGGCGTTAAGGTGGGCTTCCTCGCAGGCGAGGCCGCAGCTCCTTAGCAAACACCAATAAAAACACAACAGTATTTATAAGAGGGAATTTGAGATGTCAGAGGAAGTGTTGTTTCAACTGAAGGATGTCAGCAAAAGTTTTACCAAGGGCAAAGAGACCATTTCCATTTTTGAATCCCTGAATATGGAAATTGATCACGGTGATTTCGTTGCCATTATGGGGCCTTCGGGCTCCGGTAAAACAACGCTGTTAAACATGTTGGGCGGCGTCGATCAACCCAGCGGTGGAGAGATATGGTTTGACAGCGAGCGCATTGACTCCCTCAATGAAGGCGCCCTAACCCGCTGGCGAGCGAGAAATATTGGTTTCATTTTCCAATTTTACAATTTAATGCCGATGCTAAATGCCCAGCGCAATGTAGAGCTGCCGCTACTGCTGACAACTCTCTCCAAATCTCAACGCCGCCACAATGTGGAAACCGCACTGGCCCTGGTGGGATTAAGTGATCGGGCAAAACATATGCCCAGTGAAATGTCCGGCGGGCAACAACAGCGTGTTGCCATCGCTCGCGCCATCGTTTCCGATCCAAAACTGATTCTGTGTGATGAGCCCACTGGTGACCTGGATCGGGCCACAGCAGATGAAATACTGGAAATGCTGCAATTGTTAAACCGCGATCACGGCAAAACCATCGTGATGGTTACCCATGATCCCGCGGCTGCAAGATACGCCAAGCGCACCCTGCATCTGGATAAAGGACAATTTGTGCAGAGGGAAATAGTGGCATGAGTGATTTTTATTTGGTTTTTAAAAATATGACAAGGAAGCCCTTGCGGCTATTCCTTACTTGCTTTGCTATTTTTATCGCCTTCTTGATTTTCGGTGCGGTTACCAGCCTCAAATCCGCATTAAATTCCAGCGTGGAACTATCCGCTGATAATCGTCTGGTGGTATTCAATAGAATTAACTTTACCCAGTCACTACCCATTGCCTATGTGCAAAAGGTTGCAGCCGTCGAGGGAGTGAAACATGTAACTCATCTCAACTGGTTTGGCGGTTATTTTCAGGAACCCAGCCGGCAGGTCGTTTCAATGGCTGTGGATCCAGAATCCTATTTAAAAGTCTATGAAGAAATTGTTATTCCCGAGGAACAAAAGCAGGCCTGGTTTAACAATCGGCAAGGGGCTTTGGTTGGGGAAAAACTCGCGCAGATTTACGGCTGGAAAGTGGGCGATAGAATTCCTTTATCCTCCAATATTTTTTCACACAAAGATGGTGGCTACACCTGGGAATTTGTGATTTCCGGGATTTTTAAAGGGGATACGGAACAGTACGATACACGCCAATTATTGTTTCATTATAAATATTTTATGGAGACACAGACTTTCGGTGGCGACTGGATTGGCTGGATGGCACTAACAACCGATGACCCCGCCATCAATGAAAACGTCGCAAAAACTATCGATGACAATTTTGCCAACTCGCAGAACGAAACCGATACCAGTACCGAGAAAGCCTTTAATAAAGCCTTTATTGAACAAATCGGAGATATTGGCTTAATTATTTTTTCTGTGGTGTTTACTGCCTTTTTCACCATATTGGTAGTGGTTGGCAACACTATGGCGCTGGCGATTCGCGAGCGTACCGGGGAAATCGCCGTATTAAAAACCCTGGGTTTTTCCAGCACTCGTATTTTCCGAATGGTGCTGTCGGAGTCCCTGTTAATTGCCTTTGTCGGCGGCCTTTCTGGCCTGGCCGCAGCCTGGCTGCTGGTCGAAGGGGTAAAAACCTTCCTCGCGCGCTTTTTGCCCAACTTGATTTTGGATGGGGATATCGCCCTGCAAGCCATTTTATTTATGTTGCTACTAGGTCTGATTACCGGGCTAATGCCAGCCTTTCAGGCTCTGCGACTTAACATAGTAACTGCATTTAACCGACAACAATAAACTGGTGCCCCGCTGAAACCACGCATGGTTTTCACTGGGGAAGCCTTAAAGGAGAAGAAATTATGGGTTCTCTTATTGCACAAATTGTTTCGGTAACCCTGATGAATCTGGGCAGCCTGCGTCGGCGCCTGTGGATGTCACTGGCCATGGTATTTGCCTCGGCAGTTGTCGTCGCAATCCTACTGGCGTTTCTCGCTATGGCCAAGGGCTTTGAGGCGACCATGAGTGGGGCCGGCTCCAGCCAGATCGCTATCCTGATGCGAGAGGGGTCTGCCAGTGAAATCAACTCTGTAATCCTGCAGGACCAGGTCAACCTGATTGCGGAATCGGCCGGTGTTGCCAGGGATACGAATGGCCCGCTGGTATCACCGGAGCTCTACGTTATTGTCGATGGCCTGAAGAAATCCACCGGTACCGAAGCCAATATCCCCTTGCGCGGTCTCAATGAAACCGGCATGGCCATGCGCAATAACATACGTATGGTGGAGGGGCGTATGTTTACTCCCGGCACTAACGAAATGATTGTTGGTGAAGGGGTATTGCGTGAATTCAATGGTTTCGAAATCGGTAAAGAAGTGCGCTTTGGCAAAAACCTGTGGACAGTTGTTGGGGTCTTTTCCACAGGGGGTAATATATTTGAGAGCGAGCTGTGGGCAGATATCAAAATTATCCAAAGTCACTACAACCGGGGTAACAGCTATCAGTCAGTCCGTTTGCAATTGGAGAATAACGGCGATCTCACGCCCATTCAGGAAACCATTCAGCGCGAGCCCCGTCTGAACCTGGAAGCGCAAACCGAACAGGAGTACTTCGCCAGCCAGGGTAAACAACTGCAATATATCGCTACTTTTGGCTGGATTATCAGCTCTGTGATGGCGCTAGGCGCACTGGCCGGAGCTCTCAACACCATGTATACCTCGGTAGCGGACCGGGCTCGTGAAATCGCTACTTTGCGCGCATTGGGATTCAGTAACTTCTCCGCGTTCTGCGGCACTATTGCTGAGGCAATGGTTTTAGCCGTTGCCGGTGGGCTTTTGGGTTCCCTGGCTGCTTACCTGTTTTTCGACGGTCTCAACACCTCAACTCTGGGAGGCAGTTTTACCCAGGTGGTGTTCAGTTTTGAGATGTCCCCAGACCTGTTTGTGCAGGGCGCCGTATTGGCGCTGGTGATCGGTTTTATCAGCGGCTTCTTCCCAGCCTGGCGCGCGGCACGCATGCCGGTTGTGGTCGCTTTCCGGCACGCGACTTAAATAATTTTATGGGGGGCTTCTATGAAGAGCCCCTACTTTTTCTTGCGGTAAATTTTACTCTTGCCTTCCGGCTGTTTCCTGAAGCGCTTGTATTCCCACTGATACTGCTCTGGTGCCTGGGCAATACAGGCCTCCACTCCCCGATTCATCGCCGCCAGGGAAACTTTCTGCTCATCGCTATAAATGGCCTTTTCCGCAGGAACAAATACCAGCTCAAATCCACCTTCAACGCGCTTGCCGAAACCAAACACCACATGGCAGTTGGTGCGCTGAATCAAGTTGTGGGCTAGGGTCATCGTCAGGGCCGGGCGGCCAAAGAAAGGAGCAAAATCACCGCCCATATCCGGCTCCTGATCGGGAAGTATCAGGGCAAAATTACCGGCTTTGAGAGCCTTAAGTAGCGAGCGAACCCCATGTACGTTGGTGGGAACCATCTTGCCACCGGTCACTTCCCGCCCATTGCGAATAACCGGGTCCAAAGCTTCAATTTTGGGAGGCTGGTATAGCACTGTGCAGGGAGCCAGGGTGCCTACATGCAAGCCAAAAATTTCCCAATTGCCCGTATGCGGCATCAGTACAATTGTGCCGGTCCTGCCTTCTTCACTCCCGTCGAGCAAGTGCTGGTTGCGCACTCCCACAATCGCATTCTTACTTTTGGCCCAGGGGGTGTTCCATAGGGCCGCCATCTCAAAGCCGGTCATTGCAGTACTGATCACGCTCTCTCTGGCGAGCCGTTCGCGCTGCATTGGGTCCATGGCCGGATAGCACAACTCCAGGTTTATACGGCTCAGACGCAGCCCCTCGGAGCGAGTCCACACAGCAATTTTGCCAACGAGTAAACCGAGGCGTCGCGACCAAGATAACGGCAGTTTGCCAATAATTTTCAGTGCCCCTACTGCAAGGCGCCCTTTAATATCCACTGAATTACTTCCTATCCACAAAAGCCATTTTGAGACGGCTATCTAGTTCGAGAATGAACATTGACACCTCCGAAGCGGCTATAGCGCTTTAAGCACAGGAGCCGCTGCCGCTATAATTGCGTCCCTTTGCCCACAGCAGATACTGATCCGGAGATAGCGGTGTCCAAGCAATACGATCTCAGTACCTTTCAGGGACTCATTTTTGCCCTGCAGGATTATTGGGCGCGCCAAGGGTGCGTCATTCTACAGCCTCTGGATATGGAAGTGGGCGCCGGCACCTTTCATCCAGCGACCTTCCTCCGTGCCATAGGCCCGGAAAACTGGAATGCGGCCTATGTACAGCCCTGCCGCCGCCCTACCGATGGCCGCTACGGTGAGAACCCCAACCGCCTTCAGCACTACTACCAATACCAGGTAGTAATGAAACCATCCCCGGACAATATCCAGGAATTGTACCTCGATAGCCTTCGCGCCATGGGCGTAGATCCCGCTGTCCACGATATTCGCTTTGTTGAGGACAACTGGGAATCCCCAACCCTGGGCGCCTGGGGCCTCGGCTGGGAAGTTTGGCTGAATGGTATGGAAGTTACCCAGTTCACCTACTTCCAGCAGGTTGGCGGCCTCGAGTGCTACCCAGTTACCGGCGAGATCACCTACGGTCTTGAGCGTATCGCCATGTATCTGCAAGGTGTCGAGTCTATCTACGATTTAGTGTGGACCCGCAACCCGGATGGCAGCCCCGTCACCTACGGCGACGTTTTCCATCAGAACGAAGTGGAAATGTCCCACTACAACTTTGAACACGCCGATGTGGAGTTCCTGTTCGCGACCTTCGATCACTGCGAGCGCGAGAGCACACGCCTGATTGAGCTGGGCCTGCCGCTCCCCGCTTACGAGCAAGTTATGAAGGCCTCCCACGCCTTCAACCTTCTGGATGCGCGCCACGCCATCTCAGTGACTGAGCGCCAGCGCTATATCCTGCGCGTACGAACCCTGGCCCGCGCCGTGGCACAGGCTTATTACGATGCGCGCCGCGCCTTAGGCTTCCCCATGGCAGATGAAGCACTGCGGGCAGATATTTTGGCGGAAGACATCGAGCAAGAGGAGAAGCAGTAATGGCTCAGGATTTTCTGGTAGAGCTGGGCACCGAAGAGCTGCCGCCCAAGGCGTTACACAAATTAATGAGCGCTTTCGCCGATGGTATTACCCAGGGCCTCAAAGGCGCCGAGTTGTCTTTTGGCGAAGTTAAAGCCTACGCAGCCCCCCGTCGCCTGGCCGTAGCAGTATTCGCTTTGGCAGATAAGCAGCAGGACAAACAAATTGAAAAGCTGGGCCCGGCTGTCAAAGCCGCTTTCGATAAAGAGGGTAAGCCCAGTAAAGCCGCTGAGGGGTTCGCCCGCAGCAACGGCGTAACTGTTGAAGAGCTGGGACGCAAAGAGACCGACAAAGGCGAGCGCCTGGCCTTTATCAGCGAGCAAAAAGGCGCTGAAACCGAATCCCTGTTAGCGGGCATTGTCGAGAAGGCATTGGCGCAACTTCCAATTCCCAAGCGAATGCGCTGGGGTGCGCGCCGCGAGGAGTTCGTGCGCCCGGTGCACTGGCTCGTCATGCTGTTTGGCAACAGGGTAGTCAACGGTGAAGTACTCGGCTTAAAAGCCGGTAACACCAGCCGCGGCCACCGCTTCCACTGCAATCGCGAGCTGGAGATCCACTCCGCCCACGACTATGCACAGGTTCTGCGCGAACCCGGCTACGTAATGGCTGACTTCGCCGAGCGCCGCGAAGCCATTCGCGCCCAGGTGATCGCCGAAGCCAACAACGTCAATGGTGAAGCGGTCATCGATGACGATCTGCTCGACGAAGTGACTGCACTGGTTGAATGGCCTGTCGCCCTCACCGGCCGCTTCGAAGAGCGCTTCCTGGAAGTACCCGCTGAAGCCCTGATCTCCTCCATGAAGGAGCACCAGAAATATTTCCATGTGGTAGATGAAGATGGCCAATTGCTGCCTTTCTTTATCACCGTGTCCAATATCGAGAGCCAGGATGCCGCCCAGGTTATCCACGGCAATGAGCGCGTAATCCGTCCGCGCCTGGCAGATGCTGCCTTCTTCTTTGAGACTGACAAAAAGACCAGCCTGGAATCACGCCGCGAGAAACTGCGCCAAATCGTGTTCCAGCAGCACCTGGGTAGCGTCTACGACAAGACTGAACGGGTAGCCGCCCTGGCCCGCACCATCGCTGAGAAAACCGGAAGCAACGGCGACTGGGCCGAGCGCGCCGGCCGCCTGTGCAAGTCGGACCTGGTTACCGAGATGGTGTTCGAGTTTGCCGATATGCAGGGCATCGCCGGCTACTACTACGCCGAAAATGACGGCGAGCCGTTGGATGTGGCCAAGGCCATGTACGAGCAGTATATGCCCAAGTTTGCCGGTGACGAGCTGCCCGCCAGCGACACGGGTACTGTAATTGCCCTGGCAGATCGCCTGGATACTTTGGTCGGCATCTTCGGCATAGGCCAACCCCCCAGCGGCTCTCGCGACCCCTTCGCCCTGCGCCGCGCCAGTCTGGGTATCATCCGCATCCTCGTAGAAAAGCGTCTCGATCTGGACCTGCGCGAGTTGCTGGAATTGGCCCGCGACAACTACCCGCGCACCGCCCTGGGTGAATATGACAAGGTGGTGGAACAGACTCTGCAATATGTACTGGAGCGCTTCCGCGCCCGCTACGAAGACCAGGGTATCGCCACCGAAGTATTTATGTCCGTTGCCGCGCGCAAACTGTCCCGCCCGCTGGATATCGACAACCGCGTGCACGCGGTCAACGCGTTTAGCCAGCTGCCGGAGTCCGGTGCTTTGGCCGCCGCCAACAAACGCGTTTCCAATATCCTCGCCAAGTTAGACAGTGCTGTACCCAGCAGTGTGGATGAGGCTCTGTTGCAGGAGGAGGCGGAAAAGGCTCTGTTCGCCGCAGTACAGGTTGCCCGCACAGAAGTTGAACCACTGTATAGCGATGCGCTCTTCGCCGAGGGTCTGGCCGGTCTGGCAGGCCTGCGTGAAACCGTAGACAGCTTCTTCGACCACGTGATGGTAATGAGTGATGACGAGAAACTGCGCAACAACCGCCTGGCCCTATTGGCCCAGCTGCGCGCACTGTTCCTCGAAGTTGCCGATATTTCCCTGCTGGTTCCTGCCAAGTAATGACTTGCAGAGGCGGGGCATTAAACCCCCGCCTCGCAAATCAGGGAGATACTAATATGGCAATTATCATTCTCGGCCGCGACGGGGTGATCAACGAAAACCCCGATAAATTCGTCAAATCCGCCGACGAATGGCAACCCCTGCCCGGCAGTATTGAAGCGCTGGCAGCGCTCAGTCAGGCCGGCCATCAACTGGTGATAGCCACCAATCAGAGCGGCCTGGCGCTGGGCCAATTTGATCTGGATGACCTGGAAGAAATGCACGCTAAAATGCGTGCTCAGGTGGAAGATGCCGGTGGCGAAATCGCCGCTATTTTCTACTGTCCCCACGGCCCTGAAGATAATTGCCGCTGCCGCAAACCCCTGGCGGGTCTACTAGATGCCATCGAGGCTGAATTTGATACCAGCCTGCACGACTGTTATTTGGTCGGAGACAAGCTGGCAGATCTTTATCTGGCGTTGGAGAAGGGGTGTAAACCCGTTCTGGTAAAAACCGGTGCAGGTGATCAGACGTTACAGCACCTGATCGAGCAGCCCGATCCCCGCCTGGCTAACACTTCAGTATTTGTTGATCTTTCGCATTTTTCTCAGTTTTTATTATCCCCCTAAACCGCTCCCTCTCTCTTTTCGCTAGATGATTCGAGCGTCCAATATCTAACCTGGCGCACTATTTTTGCGATCAGTTGTTCACCCAGGCGCCAACTTATTGAGCTGTATGGCGCATTCCTTTAAAAGCAACTAGCGGGAGGGCGAGCCCATTGTTGTACCAGCGATTCGTGCCAAGCCAGGGATGGGTGAGGCTTGAATGACGCTCTGAACATTCCTGTCGGGGAAAAGGAGTAATGCCCCCAGCGACGAGCTCTTTTAAGCCTTTTGTTGCCGCCTGCACAAAACAATAAAAGGGATACTCCAATGAAAAGTCAAATTCTTACTGCCCTGACAGCCGGTATGTTGTTATCCAACAGCCTATTTGCTGAGTCAGCCACAAGTAAGTTTGCCCCCAGTCAGGAAAAACCAAAAAAAGTTTATATTGTTCAATTAGACAGCGAGCCTCTGTCTTCCTATAGCGGTACCATCCCCGGTTTGTCGGCCACCAAACCGTCCAACCGTGGCAAACTCGATCCCCAAAGCAGCAGCTACCGGCACTATTCCAATTTCCTTCGGTCGCGGCGGGAACAAGTTCTATCCACCGTTCCCAGCGCACGCACTGTTCATGAATACGACACCGCTTTTAATGGCTTCGCCGCCGTAATGAGCGAAAAGGAAGCGGCTGCTCTGCGCGGTCGCGCCGACGTTAAAGGTGTTTGGGAAGATGAATTACTAAAGCCCCATACTGACTCCACTGCGGACTTCCTCGGCATCACAGATATGCCCAGCCCATGGCTCTGGGGGATTACGGGTGAGGATATTGTTGTAGGTGTTATAGACACAGGGATCCACCCTGAACACCAGAGTGTCGCAGACATAGCTACACCGTTACAGGGCAACCTGGGGCCCCAAGTTCCCTACGGTTCAATACCCGAGAGCTTTACTGGTGACGGTTGCGAATTTGGTAACAGTGACCAAAACCCCAACGACACTGCGTTTACCTGTAACAATAAGCTGATCAAGGCCAAGTCATTTTCCGATGCCTTCCTGACCAACAACGAATTGGCAGATTACGAATTCCTGTCAGCCAGGGATGCAGACGGGCACGGTACCCACACCGCGACCACTGCCGCCGGTAACTATGGCGTTATTACCCCGGATGGAAAAACCCTTACCGGAATGGCGCCACGAGCCCGCATCGCGGTGTATAAAGTCTGCTGGGACGCCCCAGATCCCGACGATAGTGGTTGTTCGTCGGCCGACTCCATGGCGGCTATTGATGAAGCCGTGGCCGATGGTGTGGATGTTATTAACTTCTCGATAGGTGGCGCCAGCACCACCTTTAGTGGTGCCGATGACATCGCATTTTTATTTGCCGCCGATGCCGGCGTTTTTGTCGCCACATCTGCAGGTAACAACGGACCCGGACCCGAGACTATGGGCACTCCTTCGGGAGTACCCTGGATAACCGCAGTCGGCGCCTCAGAGGATGACCAAAGCTTCGGTTTAGCCCTACAGATATCCTCGCCAGAATCCATTTCCGGAATTTATGAGGGGCGTGAGGGCAACAGCACCGTAAGCCTTGAAGAGGTTGGAGCAGTCTCTGCTGAGGTTGTTCTCAGCGAGCCGTTAGAAGCCTGTAGCGAAGTCACTAACAGTGAGTCTTTGGAAGGCGGTATTGCTCTGGTAAGACGTGGAGGTTGTTCTTTTTCCGATAAGTATAATAATGCTGCCGATGCCGGCGCCTTGGCTATCGTCGTTTACAACGACGGTACTGCAGACGATCGCATCAACCCGATTACCATGTCAGCCCCTGATACCCGCATCCCCGGAATGATGATCTCGTACTACGAGGGTGAAACTCTCGCAGCCAGCAGCGAAGTTTCTGGAGTTATCGATCCGTCTCAATTGATCCCCAGGGAAGACCGCGTCGCAAACTTTTCATCTCGCGGTCAAAATGGTGGTGCGCCGGATATTATCAAGCCGGATATCAGTGCCCCGGGGGTTGGCATTATCGCGGGGATTTCTCCAGTGTTAAGCGGAGGAGAAGTATTCGGAGCCCTCAGTGGAACTTCTATGGCCAGTCCCCATGTCGCCGGTGTGATGGCGCTGCTAAAGCAGGCTAACCCGCACTGGAGCCCGGCAATGGCCAAGTCCGCATTGATGACGAGTGCGCGCAATGACCTGCGCAAGTCTTACGGACCAGCGGATGCAACACCATTTGATATTGGTGCCGGTGCCATAGTGCCCCGTGACGCCTTCAAACCAGGTCTGGTTTACGATGCGGGCTTCAATGATTATCTCGCCTTCCTATGTGGCGCTGAACTCCAACCCGAGATGGTTGATAGCGCAACCTGTGATGCGTTGACGTCCCTGGGATACTCTAGCGATTCGAGCGACCTGAACCTCGCTTCTATGGGGGTCGCCGACCTCCTCGGCAGCCAGACCATCAAACGCCGGGTTACTAGCGTCGCCCCCGGCCAGCGTTGGTATTGGGCATCCATCAACGCGCCACTCGGTATCGATGTAGATATCAACCCGAAAGTGCTACGCCTCAGGGAGGGAGAGAGTGCTGAGTTTGAGGTGACCTTCACCGCCACAGAGTCCGCCGAAATGAATACTTGGGTCTTTGGTGATCTCACCTGGCAATCCGTAGGCTCCCAGATCAGTGTGCGCAGCCCAATTGCTATTCGGCCTGTTCCTCTAGCTGCACCACAGCAATTAACTGGCAGCGGCACCGATGGCAACCTCGAACTCAATGTGGGCTTCGGCTACAACGGTGATTTCCAGGTGAATGTCACTGGCCTGGCGGAGGGTGAGGCCACTACAACCACTGTTGAAGATGGCGATGTTCAAGTAATTTTCTTTGATATACCTGAGGGAACAGAGCTTGCGCATATCGCTATGTATGATGCCGATGTGGGCGACGGTAGCGGAAGTGATGACCTGGACCTGGAAGTTTATGGCCCAGCGCCAAACTATCCCGAAGTCGGTACCAGCGGCAGCGCCACTTCCGCAGAGTCAGTTTCCCTGGCTAACCCTTCTCCGGGCCAATATGCAGCTGTTGTTGTCGATTATGCGACATCCGCCGGCCCCACCAACTTCAGCTTATTCAACTTTAATCTGAATGGGGACAACGGGAATATCGCAGTGGAGGCGCCGGCTCAAGCACAGATTGGTGGAGCTGGGGTAGTTTCTTTAGAGTGGATGAACATTACTCCCAATACCCGCCATCTTGGTATTTTGACTCATGGTGACGGAGAAAAAGATTTTTCCGAAACCCAGGTCATGATTAATACTCAATAGGCCTCACACGCTGATAATTGATGGTAGGAAGTGAAAGTCAAAACCGGCCAGAGTTTGGCCGGTTTTTTTATTCGCAATTGAGTGCATTCTGCTGATGAATAAAAGCGCTCGCTATGTCTGGGGATAATCGACCAAAGTGCCAAAAATATTTTGTCTTTCGATTGATATTCAAAGCAGCAGAAAGCTTGTACTCCGGTAGTATCATCAATCCAGAAAATTCTTCCTAAGCTAAAAAATAAGCTTCGGTAAAAAAGAATGAGTAAGTTCAGTTGATATGCGACTTAAAACATCAATTACGTTTTACTGCACTAAATATAAATTTTCTAAATTAAATATTAACAATTGGCTGCAAGTAATTAATAAATATATTTTTAGTGAAAACGCTTTCGATATTCACTAGGCAAAATACCCTTGTGCTTTTTAAAGGCTCTTCTCAATTGCTCTTGGGATTGAAATCCACAGAGTTTTGCCACTTTATCCTGTGACTGATTTTGTTCGGAAAATAATTGGCAAGCTCGTTCCACTCTTATTTGCTCTAGGAAACGAGCAGGCGTTACACCAAGCTCTCGCACAAAGCTTCGGGCAAAATTCCGTGGGCTCATAGCCGCTTCCTGAGCCAGCCTCTCCACCGTTATAGGTTTCTTAATATTCTGGTACATCCATTCAATCAAAGTTGCAAAACGATCGCTGTTTATCTGATTTTCCAATCGCACACTAAATTGCTGCTGTCCTCCATCTCTCTTTAAGTAGAGAACAAGAATTCGAGCCAGGTTGAGTGCCAAGCCCCTCCCATGGTCCTCCTCGATCATCGATAGAGCCAAATCAATTCCAGCAGTAATTCCGGCCGACGTATAAACATTACCGTCGCGGACAAAGATGGCATCCGGATCCACTTCTACCTGGGGGAACCCCTGCAACTCAGGAACATCCGCCCAATGCGTTGTAGCACGCCGTCCATTGAGAATGCCTGCGTTGGCGAGCATCAAGGCCCCACTACAGATTGAACCAATACGAGCAACTTTTTTCTGCTGCTCAGCCAGCCACTCCAGAACAGAACTATTGGTACAAGCGCGCTGACAGGAGTCCGGTGGCATGCCGCTCACTAACAGGGTATGAATCCTCTCAGCTTCATGAAACGGGAGGTCTATAAAAACCTTAACCCCTGTCGAAGTCGTAACCGGACCAGACTCAAGTCCCACCAACTGAATATCATAGAAATCCTGGTTGAAACGCCCTTGTTTGCGCAACTGGTCATTTGCCAAGGCAAAAACCTCTAGGGGACCTGTGATATCCAGGCTAGTAGCACCCGGGCAGACCACCATGGCGACTTTCCTAGCTCCATTTTGTGTTTGTTGGTGCTTATTCATCTCGGCAGTTTTCCACAACGGCTGGGGATAAGAATGATTTACAGGCGCCAGATTCTGCCAGTTATAGCCAGCTTAGACACCCTGTTACCCCAAATTGATAGTCATTTTCTCCGGTACTGACGTATAAACTTTGACGGATATGAGTAACCCTCGGGTGACTATTGGTTCTTAAAGCTCCGAACGAGCCATACATCAGCTTGAGGCTTGACCTTCACTTAGCTGTCCGCACAATTGGCCCCTAATTTGTACACATCAACGGAGATCCCCTTTTGGTGGAGTTAATACTGAATCGAGGCGCAGAGCGCCGACTCAAGCGTGGCCACCTATGGATTTACAGCAATGAGGTGGACACTAAGCGCTCTCCATTAAAGGGAATTGATGCGGGTAGTCAGTGCCAAGTTCACGATAGCCAGGGCAAGCTGCTCGGCACAGCCTTTGTAAATCCGAGCCAACTTATTTGTGGACGAATAGTCAGCCGTAATTCTGACTTTTCCACAGATACTGTTTGTGAGCGCATACAAACTGCATTTGAACAGCGCCAACGGTACTTTTCTCACCCCAGCTACCGGATGGTATACGGGGACTCTGACTGGCTTCCGGGCTTGGTAGTGGATAGGTTTGGGGATTATTTAGTAGTCCAGGTCAGCAATTGGGGAATGGAGCGCTACCAACAAACGATTGTGGATAAGTTGGTGGAGATGGTTAACCCCAAAGGCATCCTGCTGCGCAATGATCATCAGGGTCGCGCAGTTGAAGATATGCCGCTGGTACACACCGTAGCCTTTGGAGATGTACCCGAGATGGTCCCGTTCGAGGAGAACGGCGTTCCACTTCTGGCCCCGGTACACCAGGGGCAGAAAACCGGTTGGTTTTACGATCACCGGGAAAACCGCAGGCTGTTGAATCGCTGGGTCAACGGCAAAAAAGTATTAGATCTGTTTTCCTACGCGGGCGGTTGGGGTATTCAGGCACTGGCCAATGGTGCGGCAGAGGTAGTGTGCGTAGACGCCTCTCGGCAGGCCTTGGACTGGTGTTTGCTCAATGCGGATCACAATGGATTCGCCGACAAGCTCAAAACCATCCAGGGTAAAGCACTGGATGTCCTCAAAGGGTTGGTCGCAGAGGGGGAGAGGTTTGATGCGATTGTGCTCGACCCACCCGCTTTTATTAAGCGGAGGAAAGATCATAAAGCCGGCTTGGCGGCCTATCGCCATATCAATGAACTCGCAATGCGTTTGTTGGCGAAGGATGGGCTGTTAGTAAGCGCTTCCTGCTCTATGCATCTGCAATCCGGTGAGCTTCTCGACTGTATCCGTGGCGCCGCTCACCGCTTGGGGCGCCCAGCCTCAATGCTGGCCAGTGGTGGTCAAGGGGCCGATCACCCTGTGCATCCAGCAATTCCGGAAACCAACTACCTAAAAGCTCATTTTGTACATCTAGGGGGAAACACCAATAAGTAGGTGCTCATGAACCCCACAAGGCCCCGGTAATGACCGGGGCCTTGTTCTCAGATCGATGAGCCTACTTCAGGTCAAAAGACATACTTCATGCCTAAAGTGGCAGTGCGGGGCCGATTTGCACGGGCGCCATCTGGACTGCGACTAATAATAACCTGCTCATCCAACAGATTATCCACTTTCAGGTAACCGGTCAGGTCAGCCATGAAATCATAATGCGCAGCAGCATCTACAACCCAAAGTGACTCGGTATAATCAAATTGGTCGGTATCTCCCCGGTTGCATTGGGTATTAACACACATCTCGTCCTGATAGGCTGCAGTCAGGTTCAAACGCCAAGCAGCGCCGCTATCCAGGCCCGCAGATATCGCAAAGACATTTTCTGGGAGGTATTCGAGGTTGTCGCCGGCAAGCAGGTCATTACCGTCACTATCTTCACTGATTTCTGCATCAGTAAAGGTATAGGTTGCCCGCACCGGTAGTATCCAACCGTTTGTGAGCACCCACTCACTTCCAAGCGTAGCTTCCAGCCCTTTGATTTCTGCTTCACCCAACTGGTAGGTACCACTCTCGGCACCATTGGGACATTTCACCGCCACCGAGCAGTTTTGCACAGCATTTTCATAGTCACTGTAGAAGGCGATCAACTCAGCATTCAGGCTTCCGTTATCGAAGCGAGCACCCCATTCATAGTTTGTGGATAACTCCGGCCCCTGGCCATCGGCTGCACCTGCGCCGGGAGGGGCGAAGCCACGGTGCACACCTGCCAGCAGGCTCCACTGTTCGCTTGCCTGGTAAACAAGTCCCAAACCTGGCAGCCATTCATCCACCTGATTGGTGCGATAACTGCCCTTCTCGGTACGCTCGGCGTCGTTATAACGCTGCTGCTCGGTCTCTATATCCTCGTAGCGAAGAACAGCAGTGAGAGTCAGCTTATCGTTCAGCTGGATATCGTCGTAGATAAAGAACGAAGTTGCATCCGCTTCTTCAACACGGTTATTGCTGCTTTCTTCAGCGGTATCGGGAATATCTGTGCTCAGATACACCAATTTGCCATCAACCTGCTCATAGTTTTCCACAGGCTGGAATCTATCCACCTCATCTCGATGCTGGCGCACTCCAAAGGACAGCTCATGACTAACTGAAGCAGTATTAAAGCGCCAATCGGCACTGATCTGCAGGCCCTTGGCCTCGTACTCACGATTGTTGTGCTTAACACCGAAGGTGTAATCTTCAGTACCATCCAAAACCGCTTGAGGGTCTAAAACTCCATCAACACTGCCGCCGGTATTAACAGCATCTATCAAGTCACCCTCGCTGACCTTAAACCAGTCGCGTTTAAATTTGTTGTAGTAAGCCTGGGTATGCAGGGTAAAACTGTCACTCAGTTCGATACTGTGGTTCAGCTGGATAGTGCTGTGGCGATTCTGCATTTCATCCAGGGCGCTGATACCGTATCGACGGTTCGGATCTTTCTTAAAGTCGGCATCCGTTAGACCCAGATAACTCATGCCAGACTCCTCTTCGGAGTACTGCAGCTTGATGTCCAACTGCTGGCGATACGTTGCGTCTCTATCGGAACTGATACGACCCTTTAACAGATAGTCTTCTTTAGCAATATCTGCGCTGCCGGCACTATCGATTTGTCTGAATCCATCTGCATACTGCTGCTGTGTTTCCAACAACCAGCCAGTATTTTCTGTACTGGCGCCATAATGAGCATGCAAACGGGTCTCACCGAATTCTCCAGCCTCTAGTTGCACCATACCTTCACTGGCGGTGGGAATAGGTGTGCTCAACATATTGACTGCACCACCCACGGTGAATGGGCCATATTGCAGAGAGCCGGGGCCTTTCAACACCTCAATTGCATTCATGCGGCCCGCACTGGGGAAATAGTAAGCTTCTGGTGCAGAGTAAGGAGCCGGAGCCACTAACACTCCATCTTCCATCAAGGAAATTTTGGCGGAGCGTCCCCCTTGGGCACCTCGAATCCCGATATTCGGACGCAATCCGTAGCCATCTTCTTCAAGAATGTAGACCCCAGGAACTGAGCGCATCATGCGATTGATATCTACAAACTCGAACTCGGCTAACTCATCAGCATCAACCAAATGTGCAGAGCCAGGCAACTTGGAAATAGATGAGGAGTCGCCGATTACTGTTACGCTCTCCAGCTGTTGCTCGGCTAAAGTCGGCGCAGCAATAAGAGTGGCTATCGTAAAGGCCAGGGGTGTAAATGGAATGTGCTTCATGAACCCTCCAAGGATTATTAGTAACCTCGAGTCATTGTTTTTATAAATACGAATGATTGTATTTTAACATTCCCATTACACTTTATTTACACTCTTATTTTTGTTGTTTAGCGCCACGAACTTCGTTGGAGTGCCTGCAACTTTAAGGTTTTCTTATAAGCAGATGTTTTCTAGGATCTACTCTTCGATCTGACTAGCATTGGGCTCACGTATCCGCTTCGGGTGTGCCCATGATTAGAAAGGCAAAACTCAAAGAGCTGGACAGGTTGGAGCAACTTTGGCTACATGCATCAGCGAACTCCCACCCCTCCATACCCCGCCAGTTTTGGGTGGACCGTATAGCTCAATTTCGTAAAGACTGCCGTAGTGCCACTCAATGCCTGGTTTATACCGATCGCAACAACGCTGTCGCGGAAGCCTTTATCACGCTGCTTGGTGACGGTATCGTCACTCACCTCTGTGTCAGTCCTTTATTTACCGGTTGCGGAATCGGCACAAACCTCATTTCTGCAATTCGTGACCGGCGTTATCCACTAAAGGCTGAGGTACTTCGTGAGAATCTTCGCACTCGATACTTTCTACAAAACCATGGTTTTGTAGAGGTGGAGCGCAGCTATAACGTGGAGTATGGCCAGCATTCAATCTCCATGCAGTGCCCGAGGGCATCTGCAAGATAAAATTTGCAGCATTATGCCCATTGAATAAGCTTTCCCTTATAACTGAAGCTTATTGAATCACTTCTTTTTATTGTTTCTACGCGACTCTTGAACCGGGTAGCATGCCTCCCATCATAATTTTCCTGAGCGCTGAATTTTTATGGGACCCAACGCTTCCAGCCAAACTTTACAGCCTATTCCAGAACGCACCTTTCATCACGATGCGGATCTGGAGTCCATGAACCTACGTTTCGCTGGCGCCAAGCCTAGTGAAATTATGAAGTTCACCATGGAACACGCTCAGAACCCGGTGGTTTTTACTAATTTCCGCCCATTGGCGATAGCCTTTCTCCACTTGGTTACCCGCGCCAAACCGGATATCCCGGTAATTTGGGTGGATCATGGATATAACACCCCGGAAACCTATCGCCATATCGAAAACGTGGTCAAATCTCTCGATTTGAACCTGCGCACCTACTCACCGAAGATGTCCGCGGCCCACTACAACGCTGTGTACGGGGGAATCCCGCAGCTGGACACCCCAGAGCATGACTTCTTCTCCAGGACCGTTAAATTGGAGCCGTTTAACCGCGCTATGCAGGAATTACAGCCGGATGTATGGCTAAACGGTATCCGCCACGATCAGAATTCGCACCGCAAAAACCTGGATATTTTCACCCAGGGCAACCACGGTACTATTCGAGTGGCACCGATGTTCCACCTGAAGGAAATCGATGTGGAAGAGTATGTTTACGAGAATGATCTTCCCGATAACGATATTTACTTTGATCCAACTAAAGGTGAGGAGCACCGGGAGTGCGGATTGCTGTTGGAAAAATAGAGTGGAATATTCGGCGAGGACTAGCGTACTTCGCCTATCTCTTTAACAAGGCCTTCTATCCCAGCCGTTTATAAAGTAAATACTTTTTACGTATTTACCGAATAATAAAATCTATTAAAAAAGGCGAGTCTCGACTCGCTGTATCTTTTCAAAAAGGAGACTCTTCTATTTACTTCCGCGTAAATCCAGAAGAGTCCTTAAATTACTTATCATGCGATAGGCTAGGCAACTGCCCCTTTTGCAAGATGACCTCCTTTTTCCATGTAAATTTTCAGGTCCTTCAGCATTTGCTCAAATTGAGAGCCAGTCATCTTCTTCACCACAGGACTCAACACGCCTCCTAAAGCATTTAACTCCATATTTGCAGTGAAATTCACTGTTGTGCCTCCACCAACAGAGGGGCTTAATTTAAATTGAGATAAACTCTTTTTAACGGGGAATCCCGGTGGCGTATTTTTAGTTTCAACCGAGATATCCAGTTCATAGTTTTTCTCATCAAACCTTGTAATAGTTTCATCTGCGACAAGACCCGACGGTCCCTTATTTGTCAGCACACAAACCCGGCCTTCTACACTCGCATTTTCAACAGGTTTTCCCTCCTTAGCGAAGGAGTGAGGGATTAACGTCATCCACTCGTAAGCTGTATCAAAATCAACGGCGAGGACTTTCCAGACCTCATCAATTGGGCGGTTAATAGCGATTTCTCGGTTTACTTGGGCTTCTTTCATCTCTGATCTCCTGGGTTTCTCTACGGAGTGCTATTGACGGGAGACAGATTAACTGGACACTATATGCAACGGAATACAGCAAAATAGGACAGTGTGTTGCATAAAGAGTCCATCGATTGGGGAGATATCCAGTTCTTTATCGCGGTAGCCAGGAGTAAGAGCGCTCGCAGCGTTGCTGACAACTTTAAAGTCAGCCATTCCACAGTTTCTCGCCGTATTGATGCCCTGGAGGAAAAGCTCCAGGCCAAGCTGTTTTATCGCAGCTCCAAAGGCTATCAGCTGACGGAGGATGGCAAAGCGATGCTCGACTACGCCCAATCGGCAGAGCAGTATCTAAATGCCGCGCAGAAGCATTTACAGGGCGGGAGTAACCAGCTCTCCGGGGAAGTTCGCATCACTATGCCGGATGTAGTCGCATCGCACTTAATTATCCCCTACCTAAATGACTTCTCACGTACGTATCCAGAGATCAACGTACAGCTACTGGTTACTAGCCACGTTCTCGATTTGGAAAGTCACCAAGCCGACATAGCACTTCGTATTCTCCCCAAAGGCGACGTCGATGTTTCGGATCGACTTGTTGCTCGCAAGCTCGCCGACCTACCCAGTTGCTGTTACGGTTCTCCGGGGTATATCGAGAAATCTGTACCTGACGATGGCCACTGGCTCGGCTGGAGTGGCGATGACGCCACATTGAATTGGGCCAAAGACACGCCCTATCCACAGATGCCTTATCAGCACCAGATTAATCATGGCTTGATACAGCTAGAGGCAGTTAAGAGTGGACTGGGGCTGGCCAGGCTGCCCTGCTTTCTTGCAGATGGTGCTGAAGGAGTCGTTCGGGTCCCTGGGGCAGCTCCATCCAGCCTGCATGAACTGTGGCTAGTCTCCAACCCAGAGCACCGCAATGTTATGCGTTTTAAGGTTTTTAGGGAGTTTATCGTGAAGTTGTTTAGCCGCCTGAATGATAAGTTAATAGGCAAGGCTTAACTGCATCGACTGATATTTTTCTAAAAGTGATGGGATGTATTGTGACTTTAGTGATAACTCAATACTGATTTACACGCTTTTTGGCCATAATTTTTGCCGACCAATACCCAATTTTTGGGAGCTGATTGTCAGAGTGGATACTTGGTAATGGGGTAATCGGCTCATCCACTCTCATCACCAGTTTAATATTGTCGCAAAGCAAGCTCTATTACAGCCTACTTTGCGCCTTACCTAACGCCCATTGGATAATTACATCCTCGTAGTTGAATTCAGCAATACTTCACCTTCCGCGTAGAGTTCACAGCGATCCCTTATCTGGTACTGCTTTCGCTGTTCCTCACAGGCCTGAAGAGCACTTTGACTCGCCTCAGCTTGGGTGCTTCCACCATCTTCGTTAAAACCGGCCACAAATGCGCCACGATAGTCCACAGCCATTGCCAGGGCCTTGTTTCCTGAGTACTTCCTGTAAGTTGACATTAGTTGGCCCAAACCACTGACCTCAGGCTCGAACTCCAATCCCTCTTCCTCCTCCAACTCATCCAGCATCGACTGCAACTGTGCCCGCGAGCCCTCTTCTGCAATTTGCATGAATAGCGGTTGGGAGACTTTTGCGAAAAGATCTTTATCTCGGTCCAGGTAAAGCTCCAGCACATACCACCAAGCAATTCCTGTTTCTCTCGGTGCACGTAAATACGCCTGCTCTAGTATTTCCGTATACTTCTGGCGGGGATACCCTAAAACTTGCATTGTGATCGCCAGTTCATGCCAGTACGCGGGTACTTCCCCACTGGCATTAACTAGTTGAACATATTTATCCCGGATACGTTTCATATTTCCAGGGTTGGGGAACCCCTCCTCCGCCAAGGCAGCCGATAGATCATTTTTTGCCTGGGCTTCAAGATACCAGGTTTCTTCGTGGTACTCCGCCGGAATAGAGTTCAAGACTTCCTCAGCTTGGGAATAATTTCCTTCGCCTGTCAGAGCAATGGCCAGTGCCGAATTTAACGATGGGCTAGAAGCCTGCTTTTCATCTGCATAGGCAATATATTTCTCTAGTACTTCGGAACCCTGCTCTGAAATTGCCATAAAGTAGGCCAGCTCTGCGACTGCGGTACTACTGTCCATCAGGTTTACGGAGGGGGATTTAACGATACCTTTATCAGAAAGCTCCCCCTCGTAATAATTGAAATGACTTCTCGACAGTTTCTTATACTGCTCATTGAGTTCTTCAAAAGTCATTCCCAGAGCTTCAGGTAGGCTCGCAATTGGATCACCGCCGGCGTTGTAAGCCTCCAAATATTCATTTAAGGCTTTATTTCTATCCGTGTCGAAAATCATCCAGTGAGCTAACATCCATCCACTGGCATAAAGTGCCTCGGTATCTCTTACATTCAGAGAGCCAGGTGTGGCTGAAAGGAGTTTATCCAGAGACAACTCTCTCGCTCGATTAAGACTAATCGCTCGATCAACCGGTATTTTCCCAAAGCTGTACTTTGCATTTTCATCAAAATCTACAGTGGAAAATACCTCAGCAATACCTTCACTGAACCAGTAGGGGTAGAGGTACTGGCTTCCGCTGTAGGTCAAAAAATGCGTATATTCATGAAACAACGTCTGACGGGCCGGGTTGTCAGGAAGGACGCGATTTCCGTTTAGGTTTAATAATGCAAAACTCCCATACGCAGTATTATGGAATTGTCCAATGACAGTTCTAGACGACTCACTACCGCTGACTCCTTTAAAGCTGAGCCGGTCATCCAGGGCGTATATCGTCAACTTCTGTTGATCTGCTGAATACCTGATATATCGTTTTGCGAAAATTCGAAATCGTTCCAAGTCTATTGCCAGTTTTTCAACTTGCTTGGGGTTGTCATTGGTAACGATCCGAAAATGCTCGGTTTCGATCTCATACCATTCGGAATTCACTAATTTCTGCGTGCTTGTGCAACCGTATAAAGCCAGTGCAATCACACCACTAGTAACTATCAAACGACGAGCATCGCCGAGAATAGAAGAGATTAGGTTCCCCATAAGCCTTATGGTCCGTTTAATTTTATTTTTTCGTGGAAATAGATAAGTAGAAAGGTTACCTATAATTTTTTTCTTTTTAAAAATACAACAATATTATTGCTTGGCCAGAATTTACTAAAAATTTTACTGTTTACTTTAATGGTTTGTCAGTAATTTCAGGCTTTAAAGGAAGGATAGGTGCCCGATCAGCGTGGCGTTTTTGATAGGGGAGAAAAAAGACCGAATTTGTCGCAAGTTATTTTTAAGCGGAAAAAATATCCACAGTAATTCCCCTTTTGGGAAATTACTGTGGGATTTTCGGAAAAATGGCAATTAGACGTCGAGGTTTTCTACTGCCAAGGCGTTGGTCTCGATAAAGTCTCGGCGTGGCTCTACCTGATCACCCATTAGAGTTGTAAAGATCTGGTCCGCGGCAATGGCATCTTCAACGGTTACCTGCAGCATACGGCGGCTCTCCGGGTCCATGGTCGTTTCCCAAAGCTGCTCAGGGTTCATTTCTCCCAGTCCTTTATAGCGCTGGATACCGTAGCCTCTGCGGCTCTCGCCCATCAGCCAGTCCATCACTTCAGGGAAGCTGCCAACAGGGTGCTGCTTCTCGCCGCGCTGGATAAAGGCACCCTCTTCCAACAGACCTACCATTTTCTCACCTAGTGCGCAGATAGATGCGTACTCAGCGGAATCGAAGAACTCGTGGTTAATCAGGTAGTCACTGCCAACACCGTGGGCCACGATATGGATATGGGGCAGGAATAGGCCGCGCTCGGTGTTCTCCTGAACCGTCACTTCGTGACGACGGGTTCCACCACTTTCTTCGTCACCAAGTTTCTCCTGGAGCTTCTCACTCCAAGCTGCGACTTTCTCCTGGGACTGGAGGTCTTCCTGAGACAAGCTGGGCAGGTAGATCATGCTGCGCAGCACTTCCTCAGGGTACAGACGCGACAGGCGATCGATTGTCGCCAGTACGCTGCGGTACTCACCTACCAGGCTCTCCAGGGAGGCGCCAGAAAGTCCAGGGGCGTCCGGGTTCACAAACAGAGTGGCGCCTTCTAGGGCGGCGTTGGTGAGGAACTGGGTTAGAGCACCCTCATCCTTCAGGTACTGTTCCTGTTTGCCCTTGGAGATCTTATACAGCGGCGGCTGGGCGATGTAGATGTGGCCCCGCTCGATCAGCTCCGGCATCTGACGGAAGAAGAATGTGAGCAACAGGGTGCGGATATGGGCTCCATCCACGTCAGCATCAGTCATGATGATGATGCTGTGATAACGCAGCTTGTCCGGGTTAAACTCGCTCTTGCCGATGCCACAGCCCAGTGCGGTAATCAGGGTACCCACTTCGGCACTTGAGAGCATCTTGTCGAAGCGCGCTTTTTCCACATTGAGGATCTTACCCTTCAGCGGCAGGATCGCCTGGGTGCGGCGATCCCGGCCCTGCTTGGCAGAACCACCGGCGGAGTCACCCTCCACCAGGTAAATTTCAGATAGTGCCGGGTCTTTTTGCTGGCAGTCTGCCAGTTTCCCGGGCAGGCCGGCAATATCCAACGCTCCCTTGCGGCGAGTCATTTCGCGGGCCTTGCGGGCCGCCTCACGGGCTTTGGCCGCGTCGATCATCTTGGTGACGACAGATTTGGCTTCCTGTGGGTTCTCCATCAGGTAGTCTGTGAAGTGGTGGCCCATCTCCTGCTCTACTGCGGGTTTCACTTCGGATGAAACCAGCTTGTCTTTGGTCTGGGAGGAGAATTTCGGGTCCGGAACCTTCACAGAGATAATCGCGGTGAGACCTTCCCTGGCGTCATCGCCAGTGGTGTTCACCTTGTCTTTCTTGCCCAGGCCTTCCCGCTCGATATAGCTGTTCAGGCCACGGGTTAGGGCTGCACGAAAGCCCGCCAGGTGGGTACCGCCGTCGCGTTGGGGAATATTGTTGGTGTAGCAGAAGATGCTTTCCTGGAAGCTATCGTTCCACTGTAATGCCACCTCTACTGCAATGCCGTCTTCACGCTGGCTCTGGAAGTGCAGAACCTTGTTAATCGGGGTTTTGTTCTGGTTGAGGAACTCCACAAAGGCACTCAAACCACCTTCGTATTCATAGACCTCTTCCTTACCACTGCGCTCGTCCTTCAAGACAATACGCACACCAGAGTTCAGGAAGGACAGCTCGCGCAGGCGCTTGGCCAGCACGTCGAAATGGAATTCGATATTGCTGAAGGTGTTCTCTGAGGGTTTGAAGTGCACCGTGGTGCCGGTGGTATCGCTGTCACCCACGACTTCCAGGGGTGCCTGGGGCACACCGTGGTGGTAGGTCTGCTCGTGAATCTTGCCACCGCGACGGATAGTCAGCTTCAGCTCCTTGGACAGAGCGTTTACCACCGATACCCCTACCCCGTGCAGACCGCCGGAGACCTTGTAGGTGTTGTCATCAAATTTACCGCCCGCGTGAAGGACGGTCATAATCACTTCTGCTGCAGAAACCCCCTCTTCCGGGTGAATCTCTGTCGGGATACCACGGCCATTGTCCGATACGGAAATGGACTCATCCGGATGGATGGTTACACGGATCTCATCACAGTGGCCGGCCAGCGCTTCATCGATGGAGTTGTCGACCACCTCGAATACCATGTGGTGCAGACCGGTGCCATCGTCGGTATCACCAATATACATTCCGGGGCGCTTGCGCACCGCATCCAGGCCTTTTAATACCTTGATACTGCTTGAGTCATAGCTTTGCTGCTCTGACATTTATTCGCTCCATTAAACTTATTGTGCGGCCGAAGCTTCGGCACTGATCTTCCCATGTTCCACGTGGAACACTTTCGGGCAATTCCAAGGGGCATCTAGTTGCCGCCAGGGGCGACTTGTAGTGCCCTCCTCAATTCCGGTTACAAGCACCTGGCAGGCACAACGCCCAACCCAATGCGCAAAAATCTGTTGGTTACTGTCATCCAACTCTGCCGGCAAGTCATCTACCAGGAATACTGGCATATCCCCCTGCCTACAGACTACCTCCGCCATGGCCGTGCGCACTGCACACACCAACATCTTCTGTTGGCCTCGAGATAGGATATTGTGGGCCGACTCACCGGCTACGGTAAAACGAATATCTGCCCTATGGGGACCAATACGCGTATGCCCCTGTGAAACATCTGATTCCCGTGATTCAGATAGAGCGCTACGCAGGTCAACTTCTTTACGCCAACCGCGACGGTAACTCATATCGACACGGCTCAATAGGCTCTGTGGTAACTCATCGAGAAGTTGCGAAACAGCGGTCTGCAATTGAGAAAACTGAGCTAATCGCAGATCGTTTACACGCTCGCCACTAAGGGCCAACTGCTCTTCCCATACGCCGATGCTGGCCTCATCGATTTTACCACGACGCAGGAGAGCATTTCGCTGCCGCAGTGCGATTTGATAATTTTTCCACTCCTGGGCAAATAAATGTTCCACGTGGAACACTGTCCAATCCAGCAACCGGCGCCGAACGCCGGGGCCACCATCAAGTGCGGAAAAACTTTCACTGTTTATCAATTGAAGTGGCAGGCAACTAGCAAGCTGTGAGCTGGATTCCGCTGGAGCCTGGTTAACCCTGATTCGGCCCGAGCCATCTGCGAGGCGCTCTACCCCCAAGTTAAGACCTGTATCGAGCTGGGCAAAAACCGTAAGCCCACCAGTATCATGCTGAATAACCGATTTGTGCTGACGAGAGCGAAAGGAACGACCGGTTGCCAGCATATGTACCGCCTCTAGCAGTGAAGTCTTGCCACTGCCATTCGCACCACAAAACACATTAACACCAGGACCCAGTTTGAGATCGGCAGAGCAGATATTTCGAAAATTAGATAAGAGAAGACGGGTCAGCGCCACAGACACCTCCCCCAGAGCGAAGAGCGCGATGCACAGGCATCGCTTTGTTTATCGGCTACCCCACCGAGCGGGGAGGTAGCCTCAATCCATTCAGAAAAGAGCAATGGGTGGGCTGCCTTACAGGCGCATAGGCATAATCACGTACAGCGCATCACCTTCTTCAGGTTGCTGCAGCAGAGCACTGCTATTGGCATCCGCCAAACTGATACGGATCTGGTCACTGTGAATAGCACCAGTGACGTCCAGCAGATAGGAAACGTTAAAGCCAATTTCCATTGGCTCACCTACGTAATCCACCATCATCTGCTCTTCCGCCTCTTCTTGCTCCGGGTTGTTGGCAACAATTTGCAGCAGCCCCTCAGAAACCTGAAGGCGCACCCCACGGTATTTCTCGTTGGAGAGAATCGCCGCTCGGGAGAAGGCCTGGCGCAACCCCTGGCGATCCGCATAGACCACATTGCCCGCGCCTCGCGGCAACACGCGCTCGTAGTCAGGGAATTTGCCGTCTACCAATTTAGAGGTGAAAGTAAACTGACCACTAACCACACGAATATGGTTGTTACCCAGCACGACCTGTGCCTGTGCATCGCTGTCTTCAAGCAAACGACCCAGCTCGAGTACGCCTTTGCGCGGCACAATAGCCTGGATAGGCGTGGCGACATCCAGGCCGGGAGCATCACGATCGCAGAGTGCCAAGCGGTGGCCATCAGTAGCAACCGCGCGCAGCTGCTGCGGGCGACACTCTAGCAGTAAACCATTCAGGTAATAGCGCACATCCTGCTGAGCCATAGCAAAACTGGTGGCTTCTATCAGGCGGCGGATCTCGCGCTGGGAGATATCGAAACGAGTCTGTGCACTGGCCTCTTCCTGGTTCGGGAAGTCCGCTGCGGGCAGAGTCGACAGCTGAAAACGGCTGCGGCCACTGCGCAGAATCAGGCGTTCGCCATCGCGCTCAAACTTTAGTTCAGCACCATCGGGCAAAGAGCGACAGATATCCAGCAGCTTGCGTGCGGGAACGGTCACCTCGCCCTCCATTTCTACACCGTCTACACCGAGACGGCCGACAATTTCCACTTCCAGGTCAGTACCGGTCAGGGAGAGTTCCTGGCCCTGTAACTGCATCAACACATTGGCCAGGACTGGCAGTGTTTGGCGTTTTTCAACAACACCGGCCACCAGTTGTAACGGCTTCAGAAGGGCGTCCCGGCTCACATTGAATTTCATCGGTAGTTTCGCCTTGTTTTGTCAGTTATTCGATTAAGTGGTCAGCGACCGTGTCAGCAATTTAACGTCCTCGCGAATATCCGCGTCGGACTCCTGCAACTCACGTATTTTACGGCAGGCATGCAGTACTGTTGTGTGGTCGCGACCACCGAAGGCATCGCCGATCTCCGGCAAGCTGTGATTGGTCAGCTCCTTGGCCAGGGACATAGCGACTTGGCGGGGACGGGCCACCGAGCGACTGCGCCGCTTGGAGAGCAAATCCGCCACCTTAATTTTGTAGTATTCAGCGACAACCCGCTGGATATTATCCACACTGACCAGTCGATCCTGTAGGGCCAACAGGTCTTTTAGTGCTTCGCGCACAAGGACATCGTCAATAGCGCGGCCGGTAAATTGCGAATTGGCAATTACGCGGCGCAGTGCACCCTCGAGCTCCCGCACATTGGAGCGAATACGCTGCGCAATAAAGAAAGCGGAGTCGTGAGGTAAATCCACACCCACCTGCTCGGCCTTCTTCATCAAAATAGCTACCCGGGTCTCGAGCTCCGGAGGCTCTACAGCCACCGTTAATCCCCAGCCAAAGCGGGATTTCAAGCGCTCTTCCAAGCCGTCGATCTCTTTCGGATAGCGATCACAGGTTAGGATAATCTGTTGCCCCCCCTCCAGCAGGGCATTGAAGGTATGGAAAAACTCCTCCTGAGAGCGCTCCTTACCGGCAAAAAACTGGATATCATCAATCAGAAGGGCATCAACAGACCGGTAGTAGCGCTTAAAGTCGCTGATCGCATTCAGCTGTAGCGCTTTCACCATATCTGCAACAAAGCGCTCGGAGTGCAAATACACCACCTTAGCATTGGGGTTGCGCTCCAACAGTGCGTTGCCAACCGCGTGCATCAAGTGAGTTTTCCCCAGACCCACGCCCCCATATATAAAGAGGGGATTGTAGGCGCCACCCGGATTGTCAGAAATCTGTTGTGCCGCAGCGAGGCCCAGCTGGTTGGACTTACCTTCAACAAAGGATTTGAAAGTAAAGTTGCGATTGAGTGAGCTGCCGTGCTTGATAGCCCCCTCCACCTCAACCTGCCTGGCCTGCTGCTCCGGTACGGAGCGAGCCATACCATTCATAGCCGGTGGTCGCAGATCTGTCAGGGCCAGTTCGCCTGTCGTCATCTGTTCGGCAGTCACCTCCTCAGCCATAGCGGGATGAGGCACCGGCCTGCTGGCACCAAACCCAGATCCCAGCGGTGAAGTCACCGGAGGTGGCGCAGTGGCAACAGGTGGTACAGATACCTGTGGCGGCACTACTGCCGGCTGGACTGGAGGTGGTGGCGGAGTTGGCGCCGATGGCGCGGGTGTCGGTACCGGTGTCGGAGGGGCATTATTTGTTACATGGCCGCGCTGGAAGCGAGCCGGCCGGCGAGCGGTAATCTCGAGCGCCACTTGCAGAGGGCGTCCCGGTGCAAACTGTTGCACCAACTCGCGAATGCGGTTCAGGAATTTATTGCCAACCCAGTCCAGCACAAAGCGGTTCGGTGCGATCAGGCGCAACTCGCCCTCCGCACTGACGGGATTGACGCGCAACGGTCTGATCCAGGTATTGAACTGCTGAGACGGCAGCTCGTCCTGTAAACAGCTCGCGCACTGCTTCCATACGGATTCAGTCAAGAAACCCCCCAAAAAACCCCAAAATGGTAAGACCAAGGAGAGACGGCAAGGCCGGATTAGAAATCACCCGGGGCCGTCAAATAAGATCGGCGCAGTATACCTTTCCACCTTTAGGTTATCCACAAGAAAGACTGCATCTGTTGAAAAAACTGCGCAAAAAGATCCACACAATCAAGGATTTGCACAACAATTAGACAATTGGGGTGGGAATCTCTCGAAAGTTATCCACAGAAAGCTGTGAATAACTTGGGGTCAATCAGTGGGCATTCAGAGATACCCCTGATGACTCAACGACTTGTCTAGTTGGCGTAAAAAATTACAGTAAACTCGCGCACCAATAAAAAGAATTTCCCTGATTAGCGCGTTGCTTTCGCTGCTGGCTTTCTATACAATCCGCGGCCTTCGCAGGGCGTAGCTCCGTCTGCACCGGCTTTGTGCCGGACCGGAGTCCAGGCCGCGGCCGGGAAAGGTCCCGAGAAATTTTGAACACAAAGTCTCAGGTAGCAAGACTATGAAACGCACATTTCAACCAAGCAACTTGAAGCGCAAGCGCACTCACGGTTTCCGCGCTCGCATGGCAACCAAAAACGGCCGTAAGATTCTGGCCCGCCGTCGCGCTAAAGGCCGCAAAGTACTGTCTGCATAAGATCTCTTCCCTTTTAGAGATATCTCTTTATGCAGCAGGTGCGCAGCAGCTTCGGATTTGCCAAGACGCTGCGCCTGCTCAATGCGGCGCAGTATCGCTTGGTATTCAACGAAAACCAGGTGCGCGCCGCACACCCTCATCTGTTGATCCTCGCCCGTCCCAACTCCTTGGAACACCCGCGTCTCGGTCTCGTTATTGCTAAAAAGCATGTACGCAACGCCTCCGACCGCAACCAAATCAAGCGTATAACCCGGGAAACCTTCCGTCTGCAGCAATACGATTTGCCGCCGCTGGATGCCGTGGTGCTCGCACGCCCTGGGGTCGCAGATCTGGATAAGGCCGAGTTGGCGAAACTACTGAATAAACTCTGGCGTAAACTGGCCAAGCGGGCTCGACAGCCGCAACCCCGACCATGAAGTGGATACTGATCAAGCTGATCCATGTATACCGCTACCTGGCCAGCCCCTGGGTAGGCAACCAATGTCGCTTCTACCCCACCTGCTCCCGGTACTCTGAAGAGGCCATTGAAACTCATGGAGCGATAAAAGGGGGTTATTTAACTCTGCGCCGCCTTATAAAATGCCACCCCTGGCACCCTGGTGGATTGGACCCGGTTCCCCCCACCAGACACAAGAACACGCTCTAGGTAATAAGATGGATTGGCAACGCTATACGCTGCTCGGCGGAATTCTCGCGGTTCTCCTGGCACTTATCTTCCAGTGGAACGCATTTCAAGAGCAACACACTCCTGAACTCGACCGCGAAACCGTCGTGCAGACTGGCGGCGAGACTGTCAGCCAAATACCCGCCGAAACACCCGCGAGCACCGGCGACAGTGATGTTCCCCAACTTCGCTCCCAGGTGCCCGCTTCCGATGAGGGCAGCAGTACTGAGAGCAAGCTGATCAGTGTCACCACCGACGTTTTTGATCTGCTCATCAATCCTCGTGGCGGCGATATCGTCAAAGTGGCGCTGCGCAAACAACAAGAGAAGTTGGATACCCCGGACCAACCCCTGATCCTGTTGAACCAGACCCGCAACCATACCTATATTGCCCAAAGTGGCCTTATCGGTAAAAACGGGACCGACAGCGCCGCTGGCCGCCCGGTTTTCAAGGTGGCAAAAACCGAATATGCGATGGTTGAGGGCGACGATACCCTGATAGTAGACCTGACTCTGCAACAGGAAGGAGCCAATATCACCAAGCGCTTCACCTTCAAGCGTGGAGACTACCTGATCCAAGTGGCCTACCTGGTGGATAACACCAGTGACAAGCCCTGGTCCGCGGCCATGTTTGGTCAGATTAAGCGCGATGCCAGTGAACCCGCAACCGACACCGGTTTCGGCATGTCGCCTTTCCTCGGCGCCGCCATCCGCACCAACGAAAAGAACTACTTCAAGCAGGACTTCGAGGAGATTGCTGAAAGCCCCACCCGCGAAACCATCGAAGGTGGTTGGGTAGCTATGGTTCAGCACTACTTTATCAGTGCCTGGATTCCCCCCCAGGACGAGCGCAATACCTTTGAATTGAAGGAGCTATCCAACGGCCTCTTCCGCATGGGCTTTACCGCACCTCAAGTGCAAATCCCCGCTGCCACCCAAGGCGAGCTGAGCGCTTCTTTCTACGCTGGCCCGAAAGATGTTTACCGTTTGGAAGAAATCTCCCCCGGCCTCGACCTGACCGTCGACTACGGCTGGCTCTGGTGGATCGCAAAACCGCTGTTCGGTGTCCTGCACTTTATCCAGGAGCATATTGTCAGCAACTGGGGCTGGGCGATCATCCTGCTCACCGTATTTATCAAGACGCTGCTTCTGCCTCTGTCCGCCGCTGGCACCAAATCCATGGCGCGTATGCGCAAGTTTGCGCCGCAGATGAAAAAGCTGCAGGAACAGTACAAGGATAACCGGCAAAAGCTGGCGGAAGAGACCATGAAGCTCTACCGCCGCGAGAAGATCAATCCGATGGGTGGCTGCCTGCCGATCCTGTTGCAGATGCCGGTATTTATCGCGCTCTACTGGATGCTCACCGAAACCGTTGAGCTGCGCCACGCGCCCTGGATTTTCTGGATTCACGATCTGTCGGCGAAGGACCCCTACTTTATCCTGCCGGTATTGATGGGCCTGTCTATGTGGTTTATGCAAAAGCTGAACCCGGCGCCGACTGATCCAACCCAAGCCCGCATCATGCAGCTGATGCCGGTAATGATGACTGTATTCTTCCTGTGGTTCCCAGCGGGTCTGGTTCTGTACTGGATCGCCAACAACCTGATTACCATTGCGCAAACCTGGTATATCAATAAACAGGTGGATGCCGGTAAGTACTAACCAGTACCGATCTGCAGCAACACAATAAACAAGGGCCGCTAATGCGGCCCTTTTCCGTTCTGTCGAGTAAACTCAGCCGATGACACAAGAAAGCCTCAATCGCGACACTATTGCCGCTGTTGCCACCGCGCCCGGGCGCGGCGGCATCGGCGTTATCCGACTGTCGGGCGCAAGAGCCCTGCAAATTGCCCAACAAATCTGCGGGGAAAAATCCCTCCAGCCCCGCTCTGCCCACTACCGGAACTTTACCCACAAAGAGCAGTTAATCGATCAGGGATTGGCACTCTTTTTCCCCGGTCCCAACTCCTTTACCGGGGAAGATGTGGTGGAACTCCAGGGACACGGCGGCCCAGTGATTCTCGATCAGTTACTTCAAGCAACTATCGAGTTGGGCGCTCGACAAGCCCGACCCGGAGAATTTTCCGAGAGGGCTTTCCTCAACGACAAAATGGATTTAACTCAGGCCGAAGCGATCGCCGATTTAATCGACGCCGGCAGTGCCCAGGCAGCGCGTAATGCCATGCGTTCACTGCAGGGCGCGTTTTCCGAGAAAATCGAAGACCTGGTGGAAAACCTTACCCACTTGCGTATCTACGTGGAGGCCGCCATTGATTTCCCCGAAGAGGAAATCGACTTCCTCGCCGATGGCAAAGTGGCAGCTGATATAGAAACCCTACTGGCACAAATGGTGGGTGTGGAAACCCAGGCGCGTCAGGGCGCGATAATGCGCGAGGGAATGCGAGTTGCTATCGCAGGACGCCCCAATGCAGGGAAATCCAGCCTGCTCAACACACTGGCCGGACACGACGCCGCTATTGTCACCGATATCGCCGGTACCACTCGGGATATCCTGCGCGAACATATTCATATCGACGGTATGCCCCTCCAGTTTGCCGATACTGCGGGATTAAGGGATGCCCCGGATAGAGTCGAGCAAATTGGTATCGAACGCGCCTGGGAGGAAATCCACGGCGCAGATAGGGTACTTCTAGTCATGGATGCAGAGCAACTCCACTCCCTGGACCCCACACAAGTTTGGCCAGAATTTACCAGTCAGCTAAAAGATCTCAACAAACTGACATTGGTACTGAACAAGATCGACCTCACCGACTACAGCGCTGGCCTTCAGGCACACACTGAAGGCGTGCCAGTGATTGCCATCAGTGCAAAAACAGGTGCCGGGCTCGATGCGTTAAAAGAACATTTAAAACAGAGTATGGGTTTCAGCGGCGCTGGAGAGGGAACATTCAGTGCCAGGCGCCGACACCTGGACGCACTGGGCCGGGCACAAGCTTTTATACATCAGGGCCAGCGGCAACTTCACACTAGCGGTGCAGGCGAACTGCTCGCCGAAGACTTACGCCAAGCCCAGCAGGCTCTGGGAGAAATTACTGGCACCGTCAGTGCCGATGAATTACTCGGCAAGATCTTCGGCAGTTTTTGTATCGGTAAGTAAACACCCCATCCCAACTTCCAAGTTATCCCAAGGGGGAGGCTACTTTATCCTCCCCCGCTTTTCTCCTTCCAGCTTCCCAACATATTTCTCACTTCTTTTACACAGGCTTAACCCCGACTTTCAGGGCGGGTAAATTAAATCCCCAATTTTTCCCGATCTTATTAAATAGATTCGCGAAAAAATCCGGCAAACAACTCTGCAAAATAAGATATGGCGCCGATCGAGTTATACATGTCCACGGGGATTTCCCGTGGATATCTTTTCACTTGCTCCAATCACCTATAAATCACATAGATACAGCAACAAAACTCACAGACTTATACAATATTCACTCTTACGCACAATTAACCCCCAAGTCTTATCACCATCTACGCACAAGCTAAAACCTGAAATTGCCAGGTGTGAGTAAAAAAGGGGATAAACACCTGCGTAAGCAACGAATGCTATGATGATAACTTTCCCGCCAGCACGAGGCGCGCAAAGTTGTCCCGGCTTTCCACAATCGTCTACCGGGGTTGCCCCCCCTTCAGCCAAGGGGTTATTGCCCATGTTTTCATTAATGTAACATGTTGATTTATAAGACTTTTTTTTGCTTATACATGATTTGCCGGGCACTAATAAAAACAACTAAATCAAAAACCTCTCTCTAAGAAATACATTTATTCATTTATATAAACTTGAGAGAGTCCAAAAAATGATTTCCTTAGAGAAAGAGCTCGATATGCATGGAACTGAATAGTCTCCGTTTTTACAGCTTTACATGCGTCTACCAACTAGAGTGCAGGAATATGCTTGTAGCCAATTGCTGACTCACACCTACTGCCTATAAAATGTGCGCCCCCAGTTGTAACCAGTAGCAGCCACTATGGAATTCCCTAAGACCTATGATGTGATCGTGATCGGCGGAGGCCACGCAGGTACCGAAGCCTCACTGGCAGCGGCACGTATGGGAGCTTCCACTCTGCTGCTGACCCACAATATCGAGACCCTTGGACAAATGTCCTGCAACCCGGCGATCGGCGGTATCGGCAAGAGTCATCTCGTGAAGGAAGTCGATGCCCTCGGTGGCGCTATGGCAACGGCAACAGACCTGGGCGGAATTCAGTTCCGGGTCCTCAATGCCCGCAAAGGCCCCGCAGTAAGGGCAACTCGCGCCCAGGCCGATAGAGCCCTGTATCGCGCCGCTATCCGTTCAATCCTGGAAGCACAGGAAAACCTGGAGATCTTCCAACAAGCGGCGGATGACCTGATTGTCGAAGGTGAACGGGTTGTGGGCGTTGTCACCAATGCGGGGGTGCGCTTTCGCGCCAAGACAGTGGTACTGACCGCAGGGACTTTCCTCGGTGGGCGTATACACATCGGCTTGGATAACCACGCCGGCGGCCGCGCTGGAGACCCGCCCTCGATTGCCCTTGCAGATCGTCTGCGCGAACTGCCTTTCCGCGTCGATCGCCTCAAAACTGGCACCCCTCCCCGTATTGATGCCCGCTCGGTAGATTTCAGCGAGCTGGAGGAACAGTGGGGGGATAGCCCCACACCGGTGATGTCCTATTTGGGCAGCCGCGATCAGCACCCGCGCCAGGTCTGCTGCTGGATTACCCACACCAATGCCCGCACCCATGAAATTATCCAGGGGGGGCTCGATCGCTCGCCCATGTATTCCGGCGTGATTGAAGGGATTGGCCCGCGCTACTGTCCCTCCATCGAAGACAAGGTGCACCGCTTTGCGGACAAAGATAGCCACCAGGTGTTTATCGAGCCTGAAGGGTTGACCACCAACGAGCTGTACCCCAATGGTATTTCCACCAGCCTGCCCTTCGATGTACAGATTGAGCTGGTGCACTCCATCAAAGGCTTTGAAAAGGCGCATATCACCCGCCCGGGCTATGCAATTGAGTACGATTTCTTCGACCCGCGCGACCTTTTGCCGTCCCTGCAAACCAAATTTATCCAGGGGCTCTACTTTGCCGGCCAGATCAATGGCACCACCGGCTACGAGGAAGCGGCTGCCCAGGGACTCCTGGCTGGCGCCAATGCCGCCCTACAGGCCCAGGAGCGCGAAGCCTGGGCCCCGCGTCGGGATGAAGCCTACCTGGGCGTGCTTGTGGATGATTTGATCACCAGCGGCACTAAAGAGCCCTACCGCATGTTTACCAGCCGCGCGGAATATCGCTTGCTGCTCCGTGAGGACAATGCTGACCTGCGCCTGACCGAAAAAGGTCGCGAATTGGGCCTGGTCGACGATACCCGCTGGGCAGCGTTCAGTGAAAAGCGCGAGGAGATCGCTCGGGAGACCCAGCGACTACAAGATACCTGGGTGCACCCAAAGACGCCCCAGGCCGCCTCTGTAGAAACCAAATTGCCGCAGCCATTGGCGCGGGAATATAGCCTGATGGACCTGTTGCGCCGTCCGGAACTGGGCTATCAGGATGTGGCGGGCCTCAAAGGGGAAGCGGTAACCGACGAGCAGGTTGCCGAACAGGTGGAAATTTCGGCCAAGTACGCCGGTTATATCGATCGCCAGCGCGAGGAAATTGAGCGTTTGCAGGCCTACGAAGATACCCCGATCCCGGCGGACTTCGACTACAGCGGTATTTCTGGTCTGTCCAATGAGGTTAAGCAAAAGCTGGGAGAGACCCGCCCAGATACCCTGGCGCGGGCCTCGCGAATACCGGGCGTGACGCCCGCATCCATATCCCTGCTGTTGATCCAGTTGAAAAAGCGCGGGCTGCTGAAGCGCAAAAAAGCGGTATAAATCGGTTTTCCACAGGGTATCCCGCGAGGCCCTGCGGGGTTTGAATTTCGCGGGACTACTGGGGGATAGACCCATTTCTCACTCAATGGAACAGTTTCGTCCGCGCCTGTTAGAGGCGGCGGCACAGATGTCGGTGGCACTCAGTGACCGGCAGCAGGATCAGCTACTGGAATACCTGGCACTTTTTGCCCGCTGGAACAGTGCCTACAACCTGTCCGCCATACGCGACCCAGAGCAGATGCTGGAGCGCCATATTATCGACAGCCTCAGTGTGGTAAATCTCTGTGGCGAAGGCTCTTTAATCGATGTGGGTAGCGGTGGCGGCCTGCCTGGAATTCCCCTGGCAATTGTGTATCCGGAGCGCTCCATCACCCTGCTCGACAGCAATGGCAAGAAGACCCGCTTCCTGTTCCAAGTGGCCAGCACCCTGCCCCTGCCCAATATCACGGTAGTCAATGAGCGGGTAGAAGCCTTTGTGCCAGAACAGCCTTTTGCCGGTGTGGTGTCCCGCGCCTTTGCCTCCATCGAAGATATGGTCAATGGCAGTGAGCATATGTTGGCACCCAAGGGTCGTTTTTATGCCATGAAGGGCAAGCTGCCTGAGGATGAGTTGAGCGCTCTGCCAAAAGGCATTAAGGTCGAGCAGGTGCACCGGTTGTCGGTGCCCGGCTGCGACGGTGAGCGACATATGATTCAGCTCTGTCGCACAGAATAAGATGATAGTTTGGCGGGTTTGTCGCCCGCCCAATCCTGCTCCCCTATCGTGGGGCACAACAGCCGCCGCCCGAAGCCGAGCCGGCGTCGGGGCAAACGCACCCGGAAACAACAAAGGACAAGAATCTTGAGCAAGATATTTGCTGTGGCCAACCAGAAAGGCGGGGTTGGCAAGACCACTACCTGCGTCAACCTGGCCGCATCTTTGGTTGCCAACAAGCGGCGCGTATTGCTGATCGACCTGGACCCCCAGGGCAATGCCACCATGGGCAGTGGTGTGGATAAAAGTGACCTTGAGGTGTCCGGTTACGATGTACTGGCCGCTGAATTACCCGTTGAGCAGGCCATTGTATCTACAGAGAGCGGTTTTGATTTGATCCCGGGCAACGGTGACCTATCTGCGGCAGAGGTGGAGTTGCTGAATCTGGAGGGGCGCGAATCCCGCCTGCGCCGCGCCCTGGCTGCGGTGAGTAATCGTTACGACTACGTGATTATCGACTGTCCGCCATCGTTGAATATGCTGACCGTAAACGCCCTCTGTGCAGCTCACGGCGTATTGATTCCCATGCAGTGTGAATACTATGCCCTGGAGGGGTTATCAGCACTGGTGGATACTATCACCCAGATCCAGCAGGCCGCCAATCCAGACCTGAAAATCGAGGGCATCTTGCGCACTATGTACGATCCGCGCAACAGCCTCACCAGCGAAGTGTCGGCGCAGTTGCAGGAGTTTTTCGGCGATCGCCTGTATCGAACCTGTATCCCGCGCAATGTCCGTTTGGCAGAGGCTCCCAGCTTCGGCAAGCCGGCGCTGGATTACGACCGCCATTCGAAAGGGGCTATTGCCTATCTGGCACTGGCTTGCGAAATCAATCGCCGCCATCCCGCCAATCAATCTTCCAATAAGAAAAGCCGCCCTGTGGCGGAAGCCGTATAAGGGGTAATTACTATGGCCGCCAAACGCAAAGGACTGGGCCGGGGTTTATCCCACCTGATCAGCAATAAAAACAGCACCGCGATCGCCGAGGCTACCGGTGAAGCTGAAACCGAAACCGCCGTGGTCGACGGTGAGCTGAAGGAGTTGCCGATAGAGTTTTTGCAGCGCGGCCGCTACCAGCCACGCCGGGATTTTCCACAGGAATCCTTGCAGGAGCTGGCGGACTCGATACGCGCCCAGGGCATTATGCAGCCGATCGTCGTGCGCGGTATCGGTGAGCAGAGCTATGAAATCATCGCCGGTGAACGGCGCTGGCGCGCGGCCCAATTGGCGGGACTGGAGAAAGTGCCGGCACTGGTGCGCAGCGTTTCCGATGAAGCTGCCATCGCTATGGCGCTGATTGAAAATATCCAGCGTGAAGACCTGAATCCGGTAGAGGAAGCTGTAGCCCTCAAGCGTTTACAGGATGAGTTCAAGCTGACCCAGCAGGAAGTGGCCGATGCGGTGGGCAAATCCCGTACCGCAGTAACCAACCTTTTGCGACTGTTGAGTCTCAGTGAAGAGGTACGGACTTTCCTGGAGCGTGGCGATCTGGAGTTGGGGCACGCCAAAGCCCTGCTCGGTCTATCCGGTGCCACCCAGCGCTCTGCTGCGCGCCAAGTGGTCGAGCGCAGCCTTACCGTGCGCCAGACAGAGGCGCTGGTACGCCGTTTACAACAGCCGGCTGCCCCGGCACCGGAAAAACCGAAGCCCGACCCCAATATCCGTCGCCTAACTGAGCGCCTGGCAGAAAAAGTCGGAGTGCCCGTATCTATCGATCACAACGATAAAGGCAACGGCCGCCTGGTACTCAAATACACCACTCTGGAAGAGCTGGATGGAATCCTCGCCCACCTGGGTTACGCCGAGGACTGAGGCCACAGGGAAATGCGCGTCCTAGTGGCGCGCGCAATAACTGTTGGCAAATACTCACTGCGGCGAGTAATTCCGTGCAAAACCTCCTGAAAATCAAATAAGTTGACGACATTTGCCGGTTGAATCGGCGATGCTGTTGCCGCATAATTCGCACGCCCAAATTTTGGGCGGACAGCGCAAAAAAAGTCGGCTTATCCCGTCTATGACAAAACCCCCGGTATTACGAATAGCCGCAGTACAGCTTCTGCTGATATCGGTGGCCAGTGCGGCACTGCACTTGAGCGGTAAACCGGTGACTGCGCTCTCCGTATTTATCGGCGGTGCCCTGTGTGCACTGCCCGGAGCATATTTTGGCAGGCGCGCCTTTCGCGATAGCGGTGCGCGCGCGGCCCATCGCGTGGTAGGCAATTTCTACCGCGCGGAAACCGGCAAATTTATATTGACCATGGCAGGTTTTGCAGCGGTGTTTGCCACCGTCAAACCACTGAATGCTGCGGCGCTTTTTATCAGCTACGTCCTCTGTGTAATCGTGCAGTGGATTTTGGTAGCGCGCATGGTCCGCTAGCCGGTGGATAAGAAAAAAGAATTCTTACTTTTACGATTGTTGAGGAACTATGGCAGGCGAAGCTCAAACCGCGACGGGGTATATCCAACACCACCTGCAAAACATGACTTACGGCAAGCTGCCGGCCGGGTATACCCGCGCCGACGGTACTGTGCTGAATGAGTCTACTTGGACTATGGCGCATTCCTCCCAGGAAGCTGCGGATATGGGCTTTTGGGCCCTGCACGTAGATACACTGGGCTGGTCTATCGGCCTCGGTCTGATTTTTTGCTTCCTGTTTGCCCGCGCAGCCAAGAAGGCCAGTGTGGACAAGCCCACAGGCTTCCAGAGCTTTGTGGAGCTGGTTACCGACTTTATCGACAAGCTGGTTAAGGAAACCTTCCCCCACCGCAACACTATGGTTGCCCCGATGGCTCTGACCATCTTTGTGTGGGTGTTCCTGATGAACCTGATGGACCTGGTACCGGTAGACTGGCTGCCGATGGCTGCCGCCAAGATCTCCGGCAACGATCACCTCTTCTTTAAAGTGGTCCCGACTACCGACCCGAACGCCACCCTGGGTATGGCCCTGGCGGTGTTTGCGCTGATGATTTTCTTCAGTATTCGCGAAAAAGGTGCCATCGGCTTCCTTAAAGAGCTGACTCTGCACCCTTTCCATACTGGCAAGTTGTTCTTTGACATCCTGCTGATCCCGGTGAACTTCCTGCTGGAAGCAGTATCCCTGATCGCCAAGCCGATCTCCCTGGGCCTGCGTCTGTTCGGAAACCTCTACGCCGGTGAAATGATCTTTATCCTGATCGCGATTGTCTTTGGCGTTGGCGTTCTCGGCTTTATTGGTGCGGGCCTCCTGCACATGGGCTGGGCGATCTTCCACGTACTGGTAATCGTGCTGCAGGCGTTCGTATTTATGGTATTGAGCACCGTGTACATGGCGATGGCACACCATCGCGATGATGAGCACGAGCACGATCAATAAGTTTTTAACCCTTTTTTCGACCTTTACAACAACTCTTTAACTTTGATTTGGAGAACACAATGGAAGCATTAGGTCTGGTTTACATCGCAAGTGCACTGCTGATCGGTCTGGGCGCCCTGGGCACCGCTATCGGTTTCGGTACTCTGGGTGGCAAGCTGCTGGAAGGTTCCGCTCGTCAGCCTGAACAGGCTCCGGCTCTGCAGGGCAAGATGTTCCTGATGGCTGGTCTGCTTGACGCGGTTCCGATGATCGGTGTTGGTATCGCTATGTACCTGATCTTCGCCGTAGCTCCTGGTCTGGTTTAATTACGCCGTTCCAATTGCCCTTAACCCTATTTAAAGAGCAAGAGGTGTCGGAGTGAATATCAACCTGACTCTAATCGGCCAGTCGATTACTTTCCTGTTTTTCGTCTGGTTTTGCTGGAAGTTTGTTTGGCCGCCGCTTTTGGGCGTGATGAAAGAGCGTGAGCAGAAGATCGCAGATGGTCTCGCTGACGCCGAACACGCACAGAAAGATCTGGAACTGGCCAAGCGTAAAGCTGCCGAGCAGTTGAAGGAAGCCAAAGATCAGGCTAACGAGATCATTGATGGTGCCAACAAGCGCGCCAACCAGATTCTCGATGAAGCCAAGCAAGCGGCTCAGTCTGAAGGCGATCGCCTGAAAACTGCGGCCAAAGCTGAGATCGACCAGGAAGTGAATCGCGCTAAAGAGCAACTGCGCAGCCGTGTGGCAGACCTGTCTGTCCTGGGTGCGGAGAAGATTCTCGCGGTCAATATCGACGCTAAGGCGCACGACGACCTGATCGATAAACTGGCAGCCGAGCTGTAAGCGAGGAACCCAATGGCGGAACTCAGCACACTGGCCCGGCCCTACGCTAAAGCTGCATTCTCTTATGCGCAGGAAGCCTCCCACTTAGGTGGTTGGAGCACTGCGCTGAGCACTGCGGCAGCGGTCAGCCAGAACGAAAAAGTGCGTGAGCTGCTGGATAATCCCCAGCTCACCAGTGAAGAGCGCGCAGATAAATTCCTGTCGATCTGTTCAGACGAACTCGGCGAGCACGGAAGGAACTTCATCCGGTTGCTGGCGGAAAACAACCGCCTGCAGCTGCTGCCGGAAATTTCCGAACTGTTCGAAGAGCTGAAAGCGCAAGCGGAAGCCACCCTTGAGGTGGAAGTTGTTTCCGCGCACGCCTTGAGCGATGCACAGGCGCAAGCACTGGGCCAAAAGCTCAGCGCGAAGTTTGAACGCGAAATACATCTGCACAGCTCGGTGGACGAGAGCCTGCTGGGCGGCGCGATCATCCGCGCCGGTGATACAGTCATCGACGGTACCGTACGCGGCCGTCTGGCCAAGCTCGCCGAGGCGATGAACTCCTAAATTACTCTCCTCGTTGGCGTTAGCCGGCGGGGACTTGAGGAACAGAGCATGCAGCAACTGAATCCCTCTGAGATCAGTGAAATCATCAAGAGCCGCATCGAAAATCTCGATGTGAGCACTGAAGCCCAAAATGAGGGCACCATTGTTTCCGTATCCGACGGCATCATCCGCATCCACGGCCTGGCCGATGTGATGTACGGCGAGATGATCGAGTTCGAAGGCGGCGTTTACGGTATGGCGCTGAACCTGGAGCGCGACTCCGTTGGTGCTGTAATCCTGGGCGACTACAAGGCGCTGGCTGAAGGCCAGAAGTGCCGTTGTACCGGCCGCATCCTGGAAACCCCCGTTGGCCCGGAATTGCTCGGCCGCGTTGTAGACGCGCTGGGTAACCCGATCGACGGCAAAGGCCCGCTGAACAACAAGCTGACCGATGCGGTAGAAAAAGTAGCGCCTGGCGTTATTGCCCGTCAGTCCGTTGACCAGCCTGTACAAACCGGTTTGAAAGCGGTTGATACCATGATCCCGATTGGCCGTGGCCAGCGTGAGCTGATCATCGGTGACCGTCAGATCGGTAAGACTGCTGTGGCGATCGACGCCATCATCAACCAGAAAGGTACCGGCGTTAAGTGTGTCTACGTTGCCGTGGGCCAGAAGCAGTCCTCTATTGCCAACGTAGTGCGCAAGCTCGAAGAGCACGGCGCTATGGATCACACCATCGTAGTAGCCGCTGGCGCCGCCGATCCGGCAGCGATGCAGTTCCTGGCTCCCTACGTCGGTTGTACCATGGGTGAGTACTTCCGCGACCGCGGTGAAGACGCCCTGATCGTATACGATGACCTGACCAAGCAGGCTTGGGCCTACCGTCAGATCTCCCTGTTGCTGAAGCGTCCGCCTGGACGTGAAGCCTACCCCGGTGACGTTTTCTACTTGCACTCCCGTCTGCTGGAGCGCGCAGCGCGTGTAAACGCCGACTACGTAGAGAAGTTCACCAACGGTGAAGTGAAAGGCAAGACCGGCTCTCTGACCGCCCTGCCGATCATCGAAACCCAGGCCGGTGACGTATCTGCGTTCGTACCGACCAACGTGATTTCCATTACCGACGGCCAGATCTTCCTCGAGACCGATCTGTTCAACTCCGGTATCCGCCCAGCGATCAACCCGGGTATCTCTGTATCCCGTGTAGGTGGTGCAGCGCAGACCAAGGTGATCAAGAAGCTGTCCGGTGGTATCCGTACCGCTCTGGCTCAGTACCGCGAACTGGCGGCATTCTCCCAGTTTGCCTCTGACCTGGACGAAGCTACCAAAGCCCAGCTGGATCACGGTGAGCGCGTAACCGAGCTGATGAAGCAGAAACAGTACTCTCCGCTGTCTATCGCGGACATGGCTGTTTCCGTTTACGCCGCCGACAAGGGTTACCTGAAAGAAGTAGAAGTTGCCAAGGTTCTCGATTTCGAAGCCGCCCTGCTCGCTTACATGAACAGCGAACACGCAGAGCTGATGGAGAAAGTGAACAGCACTGGTAACTACAACGACGAAATCGACGCAGCTTTTAAAGCCGCTATCGAGAAGTTCGTCGCTACTAGCAGCTGGTAAGAACTCCCTGGAGAGCGCGAGAGAGCGGCGTGTCCGCTCTTTCGGAATCTAACTTCCAGCGAACAAGGTAAATCACTATGGCAGGCGGAAAAGAAGTACGCACAAAAATTGCCAGCATCAAGAGCACGCAGAAAATTACTGCCGCAATGGAAATGGTTGCAGCCAGTAAGATGCGCAGGGCTCAGGATCGCATGGCACTGGGGCGTCCCTACGCCCAGCGCATACGCGCAGTGATCGGCCACGTCGCCAACGCTTCGGCCGAGTACCAGCATATTTACCTGCAAGAGCGCGAGGCCAAGCGGGTCGGTTTTATCCTGGTATCCACTGACCGCGGACTCTGTGGTGGCTTGAACGTCAATATGTTCAAAGCCGCTATTCGCGAGATGCAGGCGTGGTCCGAGAAGGGTGTCGACGTCGAAGTCTGCGCGGTAGGTAACAAGGCGGCCAGTTTCTTTAATGCCATCGGCAGCAAGGTTGTCGCAGCGGTGCGCGATCTGGGCGATGCGCCCCAGGCCAACCAGCTGATTGGCTCAGTTAAGGTAATGCTGGACCGTTACGCAGAAGGCGATATCGATCGCCTGTTCCTGGTATCCAATGAGTTTATCAACACCATGTCCCAGAAGCCGCAGGTTGAGCAATTGCTGCCGCTGCCGAAGGACGAAGATGAAAAACTCATGCACGAGTGGGACTACCTCTACGAGCCGGATCCGGTTGAATTGCTGGATGGATTGCTGGCTCGCTACATCGAGTCCCAGGTATACCAGGCAGTAGTTGAAAACAAAGCCTGTGAACAGGCAGCGCGTATGATCGCGATGAAGAGCGCCACCGATAACGCCGGTGAGCTGATCGATCAGTTGCAGCTTGTCTACAACAAGGCGCGCCAGGCGGCCATTACCCAGGAACTGTCCGAAATTGTCGGCGGTGCGGCGGCGGTTTAATCCGCTGCCAGTAATGGTCAGCCTAGAAAGAATTTAAAGCTGAGGATCCGGAAATGAGTAACGGGCAAATTGTGCAAGTGATCGGAGCGGTCATCGACGTGGAATTCCCACGCGATTCTGTTCCGAATGTATACGACGCACTGGTGGTTGAGGACAAGAACCTCACCATGGAAGTGCAGCAGCAGTTGGGTGACGGCGTGGTACGCGCTATTGCCATGGGTTCATCCGAAGGTGTCAGCCGCGGTCTGTCCGTGCGCAATACCGGCGCTCCGGTTTCTGTACCGGTTGGCCTGGAAACCCTCGGTCGCATCATGGACGTGCTCGGCAACCCGATTGACGAGTGTGGCCCTATCGGTGAGAAAGAGCGCTCCTCTATCCACCGCGCTGCACCGACCTACGAAGAGCAGTCCAGCTCTACCGAACTGCTGGAAACCGGCATCAAGGTAATCGACCTGGTTTGCCCGTTCGCCAAGGGTGGTAAGGTTGGTCTGTTCGGTGGTGCCGGTGTAGGTAAAACCGTAAACATGATGGAACTGATCAACAACATCGCTACCGAGCACTCCGGTCTGTCCGTGTTCGCAGGTGTTGGTGAGCGTACCCGTGAAGGTAACGACTTCTACTACGAGATGGCTGAATCCGGCGTTGTTGACCTGGAAAACAAAGCCAACTCCAAAGTGGCGATGGTTTACGGCCAGATGAATGAGCCGCCCGGCAACCGTCTGCGCGTAGCCCTGACCGGCCTGACCATGGCGGAGAAATTCCGTGATGAAGGCAAAGACGTACTGTTGTTCGTCGACAACATCTACCGCTACACCCTGGCCGGTACCGAAGTATCCGCACTGCTGGGCCGTATGCCTTCTGCGGTAGGTTACCAGCCGACCCTGGCGGAAGAGATGGGCGTTCTGCAGGAGCGTATTACCTCCACCAAGACTGGCTCTATCACCTCTATCCAGGCGGTATACGTACCGGCGGATGACTTGACTGACCCATCTCCGGCGACCACCTTCGCGCACTTGGACTCCACTGTAGTACTGAGCCGTGATATCGCCGCTAAAGGTATCTACCCGGCTGTTGACCCGCTGGACTCCACCTCTCGTCAGCTGGACCCACAGGTAATTGGTCAGGAGCACTACGAAGTGGCTCGCGGCGTACAGTCTGTACTGCAGCGCTACAAAGAGCTGAAGGACATCATCGCGATCCTGGGTATGGACGAGCTGTCTGAAGAAGACAAGCAGACCGTAGCCCGCGCCCGTAAGATCGAGCGTTTCCTGTCCCAGCCGTTCCACGTTGCGGAAATCTTCACCGGTGCACCAGGTAAATACGTTTCCCTGAAAGAAACCATTCGTGGCTTCCAGGGCATCCTGAATGGTGAATATGACCACATGCCGGAACAGGCCTTCTACATGGTGGGAACCATCGACGAAGCTGTGGAAAAAGCCAACAAAGCCAAGGGCTAATCGAGAGAGGCATATACTATGGCCATGACAGTACATTGTGACATTGTCAGCGCCGAGCAGTCTCTCTTCTCCGGGCTGGTAGAGATGGTGATTGTGAGTGGTATCGAAGGTGAGCTGGGTCTCTCCTACGGTCACGCCCAGTTGCTCACCGCTCTGAAAGCCGGTCCGGTGCGCATCATCAAGCCCGGTGGTGAAGAGGAAGTACTGTTCGTCAGCGGTGGCTACGCCGAGGTACAACCTAATATGGTGACTATCCTCGCCGATGTAGCCGAACGTGAGATCGATGAAGACGCCGCGCAGAAGGCCCGCGAAGAAGCGGAACACGCCCTGCACAAGGCGCCGTCTGAAGTCGACTACGCGCGCATCTCAGCCCAGCTGGCCGAAGCCGAAGCGCGTCTGCGTACCCTGCAGGCAATTCGCAAGGCGGCCGGTAAGTAAACAGTTCTTACCTACTCGTAAGGCCTGTTTTCAGGCGACAAAAAAGCAGCTTCGGCTGCTTTTTTTATATCTATTTTTTCAAGTGGCTCTTATTAAGTGAAGGGGAATTAGCTTTCCCGCCTATATATGTGCCGTTACTCCTCTACATCAAAGAGCATTTATGTTGAAAACCTCTTTTAGAAACTACTTATAAATAACCTTCCTGATGTACTTAATGGTTGGATGCGGAGGGGGTTCTTCTTCAGGGGGCAACGACTCTTCGATACCGAAAGAGGAAACCGATAGTGAATACCCAAGCGCAAGTATCATCTTTCCCGCTAGCGACGGGCTATGGAGTGATAAAGAGCAGCTGGTTGTGCGTGGTAGTGCAAGTGATAATGTTGGTGTTGCCAGGGTATCTGTAAATGGAATTGACGCAACATCGGATGATGATTTTGCAACCTGGCAGGCTGAAATAACGCTTGAGGAAGGCACTACGACTAGCATTAACATTGAGGTAACAGATATTAATGGGAATACCTCCCCGGCTGCCGCCTCAGTGAGTGTTAATAGCTATGACGGATTTAATGGCTACAGATTTTGTGGTCCGTTGGCGTTTGATGGCGATAGAAGGACCCTCTGATCAACGAAGCATTTTTCTAGAATTAAGCTGAACTGCTTGAAAAATTCACTTTATTACGCTCAAGCGCGTAATTTTCGCGTAATAGCCCGCTAATTTTTCATCTGAAACCCTAAATAGGCGGGTTTCAGGCGAACCACCCCTAGGTGGCCAAATATTTTCTCCCTATTAGTAAGTTGGTAAAGCCTGCTAGCAAGCACAGCCGCTCAGTATTTTTTAACAGTCCCCGATAGCGGACCTTGTCATAACCAAATACCCGTTTAATGTAGCGAAAGGGGTGCTCAACCTTCGCTCTTATCTGCGCCTTGATCTTTTCCGCCTTACGGAGTGCATCACGCCCAGGAAGAGTTTTCAGCTTGCTCGGCTTCATTGCTATGTACCAATCCACCTCCCGCTCCTTCAACTCTTCTCGCTTCTCCGCACCAATGTACCCAGAGTCACCCCAGACTCTTCCTTCCTCCCTCCCCATGGAGGACTCGCTCTGTGGCTGTGACATCATGCGAATTCGCTGCTGTTGTATCTACGCTATGTATTACTCCGAGCACATCATCAACCCCGATATGCATCTTCATTCCAAAGTGCCACTGATTGCCTTTCTTTGTTTGATGCATTTCTGGATCACGTTCTTTCTTTTTATTCTTAGTTGAAGTTGGCGCAGAGATAATAGTGGCATCTACAATCGTGCCTTCACGCAGTACCATGCCATTCTCAGCAAGATGCTTGTTGATTTCATCAAAAAGCGCTGCACCAATCTGATTGAGCTCCAATAAGTGGCGAAAGTTAAGAATCGTTGTTTCATCGGGAATTGGGCCGCTCAAAGTCAATCCAGCAAAACTACGCATGGATTCAATTTCATACAGTGCATCCTCCATAGCGGGATCACTGAGATTATAAAATAGCTGCATGCAATGAATACGGAGCATGACACTTAATGGATATGGCTGTCGGCCACGTTTGCCTTGTGGATAGCAAGGAGTGATCTGAGCCTCTAGTCGCTGCCATGGGATGAGGGCTTCCATTTGAGAAAGAAACTTCTCTCGGCGAGTTATACGGCGCTTTAGCTTATATTCTGCTTCGGCAAAGGTGACTTGGTGCATAATCTATCGTAGTCTTGACGGATAACTGAATACTACCAAACTGGCTCGGAATTATTCAGAGGTTCCAGAAATCTAGCATATACCTTTAACCCTACTAGGGTATTAAATCTGGAAAGCATGCAGGAAGATTATATCTCCTCAGAGTTCTCCGATGTGGTAGGAGCTCAATTTGACCATGCTACGGGTAATTTCTTAATCATCCAAAATGATCAGTTAATTTCTGTCGATCGTGAATTTAATACCTTAAATATCATTTCCGAGTCAGGAGATGATTCACTGTCATTTGGGAAAAGACCACAAATTTCTATTGATATCAGTTCAGGTGATATCTATGTACAAAATTATTTTCCTAGCTATTTAATAAAAGTAGATCCCATCACCGGTGAGCGTGAAAAAATATCCTCTTTTAATTATGAAGACGGAAGTTCAGTAGGCTATTTCAATCAGGGGTTTGAAATTGTCGACGGGCGTTTTTTTGTTGTAAGTGAGGATGGATTACTGGAGTTAAATCCTGTCACCTGGCAGGCAACCGAATTATCAGGAACGAGTGTAGGCTTGGGCGAATCTCTACAAAGCTTGACCGGTTTAACTATCAATTTGGAAGCTAATTTAGCTTATTCCACCGATTTGCACGGTAAAGTACTTGAGATCAACCTAGTTAGTGGTAATCGAAACTTATTATCATCAGTACTCGATACAGGTAGTGACAACTTAGATTTTGACTACGGGAGAAACGGAATCATTGACACAGGAAAATCAATCTTAGTTAACTCGTGCTCAACAGGACATTCCTTTTTGGTTAGCAAGGAAGATGGAAGTCGAATATTAGTATCAAAAAAAATAAGAGGAGAAGGTCCTCTACTCTCGACTAACTCTGACTTGGTGTATGACGAGTACAATGAAAGACTTCTTCTGCTTAATGACAATTATGCAGAATCTCGCTACTCTAATTTTGAATATAAAAAAATTGACCAAATAATTTCGGTAGATCCACAGAGTGGTGATAGGCAGATTATATCTGGCCCGCATAAAGGAGATGGGTTGATAGAGGGATACTTCCACGATTTGGCAGTCGATAAACGGAACGGAGATATCTATGTAATAGAGCCATATTCCCAAAGTATAGTTAAAGTAGACCCTATAACCGGAAATAGATCGATCATTTCTGGGGGGATATCGGCTCCGGTGATGCATTTAATGGTGTTAGTGGTATAGCTATAGATACCGCTCGAGATAGAATACTGGCTATTTCTGCTGACGCACTGATTTCTATAGACTTACAGTCTGGCGATCGAACTGAAATCAATTCTTTCCCAGATATGGGTTTCTGGTATCCAAATCATATATCAATAAATGCAGAATCCACAGCGATATACATTTCAGATGTTTATGGAAGCGTTGTCGAGTTTAATCTGGAAAATGAGACATCGAAAATTATATCGAGTGATCAAATTGGTACTGGAGAAAGTATTCACGAATTAAGCTATATAGCATATAGCAGTGAAGATGATCTAATATTTGTAGAAGATTACAATCACACAGAAAGTGATGATGAACCAATTAACATGGAACTTTTGGCTATAGATAGAGAAACCGGAAATAGAACCCTGCTTTTAAGTGCCATACAACAAGAGTGGGAGGATATGCTGCTTACTCCAGCAGTAGATCAAGCTAAAAATGTTCTGTATATCTCTATGCCAAATCGAGGCGTTGCTGTTTTTGATGTTGAAACAAAACAGTATCTAATGGTGTCACAATAATTTATTTAGCAGGTATAAGCTATATGAGCTAATACCTGCATATAAAGGACGATAAATATAATAACTGTCTCACTTGATAGTTAAGTTCACATATAAAATAGAAAGCTATATAGAGTACCTTGTTGCTACACTAACTAATGAAACTTTATGGATTCATATTAAAGATGTTTTCAACGATGAAGCACTTGGCATTTGGCGTATTGATTTTCACTTTTGTTGTTTTATATGCTCTTTCTAAAAATACACATGCTGAGGGTAGCCCCCCTACTTTGGGCGCTAACTTGAAGCAAACAGAACGCATTTTTTTGCATGGAAACATTGTGTCATCGACAGCTATAAATCCAGGTAATATTGTGCCAGAGCATCTAACGGATTTTGGATTTTTTCATTCCGGTTGGACAATAGATGAAATTGCTCAAGTTGCGTCATTCACCACTTTTGTAGACGTATATTACTATGACATAGATATAATGAAAGAAGCCAGAAGTCATGGATTAAAGCTTTGGATACAACTAGCACCTATATTTTTTGATGGTTATCCTACCTATAGGAAAAGAGAGGATTATCTTGAACGCTGGGAAAGAGCAAAGAGGCAGTTAGAGCCATTTAGCGATATTATAATGGCCTTTGACCCGCTAGATGAACCATTTTATCGCTCAAAATTAAGTAATATAACGCTTAAGCTCTATCTTGAAGAGATCGCTCAACTAGTTAAAGATAGTTTTCCAAAAGCAAAAAGAGCAATTACATTTATGAATGAAACGGTCAGAAGATCACGTTTTGAGGAAATGGTACCAAAAAAATATAATCTATTTGCTGTCAATTATTACGTAGGAGTAAGTTTTCAAAATAAGATAGTCGAAAAACTAATGACAAGAACATCACATTTAGATGCAAATTATTATCTTATCCCGAGAGCTTTTAAAACATCGAATAGAGCCTTCGGTAGCATTACAGAGCCACAATTAATTAGCCAGGCTAGGCAAGCTTATGACTTTGCGATAGGAAACCCCAAGGTAATTGCCATATACCCTTTTGTTTGGGAGAGTATGTTTGGCGATGGTGAAGAGTACTACCTTGGGGTTGATAACCTAAATCGAATACAAGAAGAATACCGAAAAATAGGTAATGCGATATCAAGCTCTAGATGAACTATTTTCTATTTCCCATTATATATGTGCTATGTATAGCCCTGTCATCACCGAGCACCTGAAGTGCAAATAATTTCTCTTCGAGGGTTATAGCCGACTTCATTCTAAATTTCATTAAATCGGTAGATTTTAAATCAATTACGATAAAATCAGCTTCCTTACCCTTCTCAAAACTCCCGACTTTGTCATCAATATCTAATGCCTTGGCAGATCCCAACGTAGCAAGGTAAAATGCTTTTAATGGAGAGAGGGTTTTCACTCCGGTGTTATTGCCGATGGATTTTTGTAGCTGAATTATCTTATAGGCCTCATCCATAGTCTCTAACATCGAGAAACTGGTGCCGGCTCCTACATCGGTTCCCAGGCCCACACTAACATTGATTTCTTCAGCTCTATTAAGCGGAAATAATCCGCTCCCTAGAAACAGATTAGATGTTGGGCAAAAAGCTATAGCGCTACCTACTGAAGCCATACTTTCCATCTCTTGGTCATCCAGATAAATACCATGAGCAAACACTGAGTGGTCCCGATTTAATCCATATATGTTATAAACATCAAGATAACTGTTTGCTTCTGGGAACAATGATTTTACCCAATTAATTTCATCCTTATTTTCGGAAACATGGGTATGCATATACACATCGGGATATTCATCTAGTAACTTAGCTGCCTGCTTAAGCTGTTCAGGAGTACTTGTCGGGGCAAATCTTGGAGTAATGGCATAGCTCAATCGATCCTTATTATGCCAACGTTCGATTAGCTTCTTGCTATCGGAATAGGCACTTTCGGGCGTATCTTGCAGGTATTCAGGAGCATTGCGATCCATCAGTACCTTGCCTGCAATTAGTCGCATGTTCTCCCGTTGAGCAACTTCAAAGAGAGCATCTACAGACTCTGGGTGAACGGTACCAAATACAAGTGCTGATGTTGTGCCATTCTTTAGCAACTGACTAATAAAGAACTCTGCAACTTCCTTCGCGTGTTCTTTGTCGGAAAATTTACTTTCAGTTGGAAAGGTGTATTCTTTAAGCCACTCTAATAATTGCTCGCCATGAGCCGCAATCATTCCCGTCTGTGGATAGTGAATATGAGAATCGATAAAGCCGGGAAGTATTAACTTGCCGCGATAATCTACAATCTCTGCGCCTCTTTGTTTTTTCGAAATTTCTTCTTCAGAAATTATCTCGGCAATTATTCCATCTTTGACAATTAATCCACCATTTTCAATATATTCATAAGCTTTACTAGTCTTCGCCGGGTCGGCAGTAAAATGAAGTATGTCACCTTGATATATAGTTGTCTCTGCATAAACAAAGTTGCTAGAGGCTGAGAGTAATAGAAATAATTTAGCTATATTGGACTTTATACTGCTGCTTAGGGATAAAGTTTCGACCACCAGTTCACTCCGTTAAAACAATAAGCAAACCTATATATTTAGCACTTGAAAGATAATGTGACAAATTTATTTCGGTTGTCTCTATAGGAGCTGGAATACAAAATAACAAATTAAATTATATATTGAGTAATAACCTACTTAAAAATACAGAAATTTGATTTGTATATTTTGTATTTGGAAAAAACTTAATCAATTCCATCTAAACTTGTACTTAAATCTAGATTGAAGGCTATCAATCCATGTTTAAACATCCAGATCACGTAACAGTAGTTGTTACGAAATTAGAGGAAAGTGTCAGTTTTTTTGAATTGCTGGGTTTTGAGCTTCTACTCAAAAATTTTCTAACTGGAGAAAAAGCGTCGCAGTATCTTCAGGTCGATAACGTAGAAGCAGATCATTTTACGATGGTACTAAAGCAGTCATCTCCGAAGTTCGAGATACAGCTACTTCACTACCGAAATCCAGTGGTTAAAACTAATCCATCACTAATTGACTTGGCAAGGCCCGGTTATAACCATCTGTGTTTGAAGGTAGATAATTTGAATGAGGCTTTAGAGTATTTATCGAAGCAAGGAATTAGCACAAGAAGTGGAATATTGGAATATCAAGATAAAAAATTAGCTTTTCTCTTGGGTCCAGAGAATATAACTGTTGAATTAGCCGAGTGAATTGTCCAAGCAAATAGATTGTACTTCTACTTAACAACTTGACATGTAAATCTCTCGAAGAAATGATACTTGCCTAGCTAAAATTTATGTCTCCATATAAATTCGGGATATTGACATGGAAAATGAAATCATCTTCTATACGAACCCTCAGTCGAGAGGCTGTATTGTTCGATGGATGTTAGAGGAGATAGCGGTACCCTATCAAACCAAAGTACTTGAATATGGCGAAGACATGAAATCGCCAGAGTATCTTTCTGTGAATCCCATGGGGAAAGTTCCAACACTAGTGCATGACAACAAAATAATAACTGAAGCAGCAGCAATATGTGTCTACTTGGCAGATGTGTTTTCTGATTCAGGTTTGTCTCCGATAAATAACGAAGAGCGTGCCAATTATTACCGGTGGATGTTTTATTCGGCTGGACCTCTGGAGTCTGCCATTGTGAATAAATATATCTTTGATGAAGATATGGCTAAAGATAAACAGCAAATGTTGGGTTACGGTAATTACAAACTTGCACTAGATACACTATCTAGTGCAATTAAATCAAACCCGTATATTATTGGAAAACGTTTTACAGCAGCAGATGTATATATTGGTGCACAGCTGGGATGGGGGTTACAGTTTGGAACTATAGATAAACGTGAAGAGTATCAGGAGTATGTAACTCGTTTATCTCACCGTAAAGCATTTCAGCGTGCTCATGAACTTGATGTAGCTTTGGGAAAAGACATGAATATAAGTCCCGCTTAAATTTAAATATATTTTTTTTGAACTAAAAGGTCAGAAATTATACTTCTGACCTTTCTAATTTATCCCAAATACTAGTTTTCAACTAAAAATTCCGCTTTTTATTTGCCGAACAGCTCTGTTGAATCGAAAACGATCATTTCTGTCTATAGAAGTATTTTCATCCATCATATGCTCATAATCACTTTCAACTACTTTGAGATAATCTAGTGCTTCATCTTTATCCCCTTTCATTGCAATAAGATATGAGCGAGACAAACACATTCTCAATTTATGAGCATCTGTTAGATGTTCTTTAGGATGATTATCGTGGAGTTTCAAGCATTCCTCTAGGCTAGCCTCGGTGAATGGGTCGTATTCAGCTACTTCCTTAGGAATTGGTTTTTTACACTTATAGATTGAACTTGAAAATACTTGCCCATACCAGTCGAAATAATCTTCAAGATATCCCATGGTTACTTTAATCCATGGCAAACGGTCAAAGAAAAAATCCTGATTAATGAAAAATGATTCTCCCTCAATAAGCTTTGGCATAAACTCTGCTGAAACATGTTTATTTAGGTCCTGAGTTTTACATACGTCAATAAAACAAATTTCAATTGGATTATCAGGCCAGGAAAACTCATTAAAATCACCGATATTTAGTTCTATCAATGACTGAAATGGAGAAATGCTATTTTCTAGAATAGGAACAAAAGATTCTCCAAATTTATAGGTTAGTGAATCACATTCCCAAACACGATCCGAACCATTTGCAGGTTTAGGTAGAAAACCCAATTCATAACTACTAATAGGTTTACTATCCAATATATTTGAATTTCTGTTGTTTGAAAAATCTGAGTTACTCATCAACCCATGTGCGAGAGAAACCACAGATGCTCCCATAAAGCTTCCGGCATCAACAATATACCCTTTTTGTTGGAAGTTTTTTGACGCCAATGAATAGAGTAATTTGCGTTCGGCAATCGAAACCATTCCTGGTGTCTCAAATACGCTCTGTGGAACTTCAGTTTTAGAAAATGAAATTTCTGGGTGTACATAACAACCCCTTGCAATTTCCGCATCATCAATTTCGTACATTATTTTGCTCCGGAAAAAAATTGATTACTTAGCGTAAGCTACACAAAAAACAACATTTGTCTTCATTTCATCCAGTGTAATATCAGGAATTTCTTCTCTTACCCTGGTCTCTATTTCCGGAGTTAAACGCTCTAAAACATTACTATGGGAAGGCTGTAGTTCCCAGGTTTCGATATTAAAATACTTACGTGTTAATGCGCGTAATTCATCGATTCGAATGCGATTTAGATGTGTGTGTAAATAGTGGTCATGTGGCAAATGGCGAACAATATTAATATGGTTCCAATCACAAAACTTAAGATGATCTGGATTCCCTTCATCCAAAACTGATGGATTATGAGGAGGCATATGGTGCCCACTCCAGCCATAAAAGTTGTGATGCAGAAATATAATTTTTCCTCCTTTGGTTAACAACCCCGCAATATCCTCGAATACACCCTCAATTTCCAATAGGTGCTCAGTGACATTGTGTAGGCAAACCGTATCAAAGGTCTTTATGCCGACGAGATCGCGGGTAGAGCACTGGCGTAGATCAATATCCGGGATTAAATCCATGATGTCCTGGCCGGACATTGGAGCGTTAACCCACTTTCTTATCCTTTTATTGCGAACCCTCCTGGAGTCTAAAGACATTGCTGGGTCTACACCGGTATAACTGTTTGCTCCAGCACAGAGGTAGCCCATGGCATAGCCGCCAAAACCACAACCGACATCTAAAACATTGCACCCTTGTACATATTTATGTAATTTTCTTGGCCATGAGCAGTAGCCGAGTTCAACGGCACTAGTGATGAGATCCGAATCAAAATTCTTCAGTGCATGGCGTATATTAGTGCAGTTGTGGAAAAATGCGATTTTAGCTTGCAATTCATGATTATCCCAATCTTCTAAAGGTTCTATTTTCTTTAGTTGTTTTGCTGCCTTTGAGCGGGAAAGTTTTGAAAATGCAGGGTGAGAACGGGAAGTGTCTAAAATTTCAATCGCTTCCCTGGCGTTATTTTCGATTCGTATCAGTTTGACTTGGTCAAAGACTTTCAGAGCTCGTTTATGTTCTGGATTGCACTTGATTGCTATTTTTATATCTTTTTCAGCTTGATCTATGTCTCCTTTAGCTATATTTAGCATAGCGGAGATTATTCTCATGCCTACATGGTGTGGATGTCTTGAGATGAAGGTCAGCGCATACTTATCACAATTTAGAATCGACCCATTTTTTGATTCGGCATAGCACAGGAAATAAGTAGCCGGATGAAAAGGGTTGAGATCGGCAATTGGACGCAATAACTCTCTCGCCAGGTCTATTTCTCCAGCTAATGCAGCTTGCTTCCCTTGTTCAAAGTTATCCAGCTGATTGATTTCTAAAGTAGACATTTAATTTTCCAAGTAATGGTAACCAGGTTTTTTGGCGTGGATATTGACTTGCATGCTGCAAATAGGTGCAGTTGCGCTCGATTTAAATCAAATATAATAAGATTGCTTATTATTGAGTACATGCTCGCAGCTAGCACTGATTTTCTTAAGCTATGAAAATATTCATAAATGTGAAAGTTGGAGCTGTCAAATAATAAATTTATTTTCTCTGAGAAAACTATTCAAGGTGCAATCTATAAAAGTTGGCGCGGATGCTAACTCGTATAATCGGTAAAGCTGGAAAGCCTGTGTTATAAATTGGATTTTGTAAGATTCACGTTATCCAATTAAGCAGCAGACGATAACACCTCAATCCTGAATAAATTGATCTGCCAACGGCCTGGTTGGCAAAACTTGTGGAGGTGGCTTTTTGAAACTGATAATAGTCGGTGGCGATGGCTTTTGTGGATGGCCAACCTCATTACATCTGAGTAATTTAGGTCATGAAGTTATTATTATTGACAATTTTTCTAGAAGAAAAATTGATAGTGAGCTCAATGTAGAATCATTAACACCGATTCGAGAACTGAAAGAGCGTATTGATACCTGGTTTGAATTAACGGGAAAGGTTATTCGCTTTGTGGAGTTGGATGTTTCCCAGAAATTTAACGATCTTGTAAATCTCTTAGAGGAGGAAAAGCCAGATAGTATAGTTCATTTTGGTGAGCAGCGCGCTGCGCCCTATTCGATGAAAAGCAGCTCTACTAAAAATTATACGATCGCTAATAATATTTGTGGTACTCATAATATTCTCAATGCGATTGTAGAGACGCAGCTTGATATTCACTTGGTTCACCTCGGTACAATGGGAGTGTATGGTTACGGCCATGAGGAGCCCATACCAATACCTGAAGGTTACTTGGATGTAAAAATAGAGACAGTTGATAATCGTCAAATTTCAGACTCTATCGTTTATCCGCCTAATCCCGGCTCCATTTACCATATGACCAAGACGATGGATTCGCAGATGTTTCAGTATTATGCGAAAAATGACAGGCTTCGTATTACTGACCTTCACCAGGGGATTGTTTGGGGAACGCAGACTGAACTCTCTAGTTTGGATGAGCGTCTGATAAATCGTTTTGATTATGACGGGGACTACGGCACAGTCCTAAATAGATTTCTAATGCAAGCGACTGTCGGTTTCCCACTGACTGTTCATGGCACAGGTGGTCAAACTCGCGCATTTATCCATATCTCTGATACTTGCAAATGTATTGAGCAGGCACTTTTACATCCACCGGAGCTCGGTGAACGGCCACTGATTCTCAATCAGATGGCGGAAACGCAAACACTTTCCGATCTTGCACAATTAGTTCAATCACTGACAGACTGTGAAATAAGTTATCTGCCAAACCCTAGGAAGGAGGCAGAGAGAAATGATCTCAATGTAAAAAATGATTTACTTCGTTCATTTGGATGGCAGCCGATTCTTATTAAAGATAGCCTTCTGCAAGAAATTACAGATATAACAATGCAATATCAAGATCGGGCTGATCATACAAAAATACCTTGCGTTTCTTATTGGACAAAAGGTAATAAACTTGCCGATATTTCCTATCGGGAAAAAACTAGTGAAGTTACTGAAACCATTTCCTAGTGGGTAGCTTTAGCTATGTCTACGCGAATCCTTATTACTGGTGGATGTGGATTTATAGGTTCAAATTTAGTCAAATATCTCAGTACTTTGAGTTTATATGACGAAATTTTAGTTTTAGATAATGAGGTCACTGGCACTACCGCAGCATTAGCCGGAATACCTCACCAATTTATTAGAGGAGATGTTAGAAATCAACGGGACGTAGATGAAGCTGTAAAGCAAGCTGATGCTATTATACATTTAGCTGCAGATACACGTGTTATTAATTCAATAAATAACCCTGTCTATAATTTTGAAGTAAATGTACAGGGGACTGTCAATCTTCTGGAAGCAATGCGAAGGTATGAGGTTAGACATCTCATTAATGCTTCTACAGGTGGGGCGATCATTGGAGAAGCTGATCCACCAGTACACGAATTAATGCCAGTGAATCCCGCATCGGCTTATGGTGCGTCTAAGGCTGCAGCAGAGGCCTACTGTTCTGCATATTCTCAAAGTTATGGATTATCAATAACTTCTTTACGATTCTCTAATGTTTATGGTCCGCTTTCCTTTCACAAAGGAAGTGTGATAGCAGCCTTTATTAAAAATATTCTGAAAGGACAGGTCTGTGATGTCTACGGAGATGGCTATCAGACTAGAGACTTTATTTTTGTAGGCGATCTCTGCCAGGGAATAATTAGGGCTCTGGAAAAGAGAGAAAATGGGGTATTTCAGCTGGGTAGCGGCCAGCCGACGTCAATTAACGAAGTAATTAGTTTACTAAGGGATGTCTCGGGCTGCCATGAAGATCTTGAAATAGCTAACCACCCTTTCAGGGCAGGTGAAGTGCGCCATAACTATACGGATATTACTAAAGCAAAACAGTACTTGGACTTTAGGCCGGAGGTATCATTAAGAGACGGTATTCAAATTACATGGGATTACTTTGTCAATAAGGAGGATGTTCTGAAGCCTAGCCTCTCGCAGAGGGCCCTACAGAATGCAGATTGACAAATTTTCAGTAGAATCATTCCCTGATTTAAATACTTATGCAGGTTTTGAGTCGGACCAGAAGCTCAGAGTTTGTATAGCCACAGAAGAAATCCTAGGTCCGGTGAGAAATGGAGGGATTGCTTCAACCTACTATCACCTAGCGAAAGGACTGGCAGCACATGGGCACGAAGTACATGTGCTCTACTTAAAAGGTGAAACAGTTGAGAATGAAACACCTGAGTATTGGGTTGAGGAATATTCCAATTTTGGTGTTTCACTGCACTACTTGGTGCACACGGATGAAACAATAATCGGCCCCTCACAGAGTTGGCAGCGACGATATAGTGCGGCATACCGCTGGTTAATTGAACAGAGACGTTTTGATGTTATCCACACTTCCGAATGGCGAGGTGGATTAATTTATGCGTTAATGGTTAAGAAGTTGGGTTTGGCGTTTAAAGATACTTTATTTATTGTAAAGACATCGTCCCCGCACCTCTGGAATCGTCATTATCAAATGCAGCCATTGGTAAAAAGGGAGCTGTTACCAGCGAGTTTTGCCGAGCAGAAATGTGTTGAATTTGCGGATATGGTAATTGGTGGTAGCGCACACCTACTTTGCTTTATGCGCTATGTCGGCTATAAGCTGCCAACATCAACTTATGTTCAGCCAAATATTCTCGATTTTTCTGAAGTTCCCGTTGATGATAAACGCATTAATCGACAGCCTGGTGATGTAGTTCGCACTAACGAATTGACCTTCTTTGGTCGTTTGGAAATGCGGAAAGGATTGGAGCTCTTTTGTACCGCTCTGGATTTACTTGAGCGGACGGGGAATTGTCCTACCAGAGTTAATTTCCTAGGTAAATATGGTGAAGCCTTACCTAATCAAAACAATGAGAAGGTTGCGGACTATATTGAGCGAAAAGCATCTACTTGGAGTTTTGAAGTCAATTGCATCACAGATTATAACCAGCCGGAAGCTCTCTCTTTTTTATGTTCCAGGGATATGATAGCGGTAATGCCCTCCCTGATTGAAAACTCCACCATGGCAGTATATGAAACACTAGAGAATAATATTCCTTTTATTGCAACGCGAGTAGGGGGAACTCCAGAACTTATCGCAAAAGAAGACCATGAAAGTTGTCTTATCGCACCCTACGCATTTGAGCTTGCGAAAAGGCTAGAAGAGGTACTGAAGAATGGGCATAGGATTGCGCATTCCAGTTTTGATAACAATTATAACCTTCAAGTTTGGTATGGTTTTCATGCCTACTTAGCAGATCTTTTTAAGCAGTATAGTGGTGCTGAAGCGATCACCAAGATTACAGGCTTGCCCACCTTAACAGCTTCTAATGAGATGGAGCTACCGACCCTAGAAGTGGTTGTTCTATTGCGGGATACTGAGAGTGTTATGGAGTTTTCTGAGGCACTTTTAGTTGATAGACCCGACTCCATCAAGTTTTTATTAATTGATCCCTATCTTGAAAATATTGCTGAGAGAGCTTCTAACTTTCTATTGGAAGCCGGTCTCAATTGTAGTTTGGTGGATTTCATTGGATTTCCAGCAGGGATTGCACTGGCAAAAAGTCTTTCTGAAAGTACTCTAGATGCTTGCATTCTCTGTGATGGTACATCCTCTCGGTTAGGTGGAAAATTTTGTGGTGAGTTACGCAAAACTCTTCAAATAAATCATGAATTCATAATCACTAGCTTTTTATCTCTACCTGAAAACAAGGTGGTAATGCCGATAGGTGTAGATATCGTGTCTGAGATCAGCTTTGGAAATGCTATAGGCACAAATATTATTTGTATTCCAAAACTGGTATCAAGCAAGGTGGGGTCAATACTCCCTTATGATATTCGCTACGGTTTGGTACAAGAATATATTTTAAGGGCGAACAAAGAATTTGGGTTTGAATTGATGGTTATTCCTGAGTGCCATCTTCGGAGCGATTACTATTTAGAAGAACTGGAAGAATCTCGAAATAACGCTAACTCAGTCTATCTTCGCTCAATGTCGTTGATTGAAAATGATAATATTGCCTATCGTAAACTAGCCCTTCTTCCTTCAGCTCAGCCTATTGGAGCTAAATTAAGACCAGCACTTTATCGGGATAAGAATCGTTTGGATGAGGAACCCGTGTGGCTTTTACATGCCGACCGGCCTCGTAAAATGAAAAACCGTAATCCGAGGGTGGTTGTAGGTTTGGACGAGAGAAATTCCCATTTGCTCTGTGTAGCCAAAGGTCCGGGAAATAGGCAATTAATCGTTAATGGCGAGCCCCAGTCAATTTCTTTGGAGCTACAAGATAATGAACTTACTTTACATAGATTCCCAATTCCAGATAAATGGGAAGAAGGTGAAAAATTTAATATTAAGTTTCTGTTAGAAGATCAAGAAATGACTTACACCCGTTTTATACGGGTTATAAAACTTTCTAAAAATGTATTTGCAGCTATCTCTGGAAGTCCAATACTTAATGAGGTAGCAGTTGAGGAGATATTTAACCAAAAATATACCTGGAGTTTCTTCTCTAAATCGGAAAATAACACAGCTGAAAGTACTCAAGGGATAGATACTGAAGATACCACTTTATATGGGCAAGATCACGCAGAGGTAGGAGAGTTTGTAGACAAGGATTATACAGTAGAAGGTAAGGATGAGCCTGAACATGATATTGCAAAAATTATCCATGAGCAGGGAAAAATCAATGAAACTGAATTTAAACCCAAGTTTAGTTTTCAGGCTGTGATTCAAAAATCAGGTACTACCTTACAACGTATATTTAAGGGATATACTGGCTCACCTATTAAGGGGTCAATTCCACCGCGAGAGCTTTTTGCACTCGATCCACGGGTTCTTGAGGGATGGGCATGGGATAGAAGCAATATAGCTAAAAATTTAGTGATTGTCTTAGAGGTGAACGGAAATATTGTAGCTGAAGCCACGGCTAATCGTTATGTAGAACGTTTCGGTACTCGAAACCCGAAACTAGCTTGGTATGGATTCCGGTTCTCATTAACCCCTGAAATAAAGCAGGAAAACTCAGAAATTACCGTACGTGTTAAGGAAAATGGACTTGTCTTACGAAATGGCCGATTGCGTTATCTTAAACAAATGTTAGTCGCGATCTAAGGTGGCTTGAATAATGAAAGAGCTTCACGAGGATATACGCCTTGAAGCTGTTCAGAAATCTAAACGTATATGCATACTAACGGAGGATATATTTGGTCCAATAAAAAATGGTGGTATTGGAACGGCTTACTTTCATTTGGCTATTTTTCTGCAGAGATCTGGTCACAAAGTCACCATCTGTTTCGTTAATGGTTTAGCAAAAAATCCTGTGAAAATGAAAATCACAAAAAAATTTTTTGCAAAACTCAATGTTGAATTTCATGGTGTTGCACCGCAAGCGCTAGCCAAAACGACAATGGCTCGTACTATGGCAATGCCCTATGCAGCCTATGAATGGCTCAAGCGAAATGATCGCTTTGATATTGTCCATGTTTCAGAATGGCGTGGAATGGGTTATATAGCGTTACTTGCCAAGAGTCTTGGTATTGCATTCCAAGATATACATTTTGCTGTTAAAGGTTCTTCCCCAACACTCTGGTCTGCCGAAGGTAATCAACAATTCCTTAAAGAGGAACGGCAATTGGGCTGGGTATTTATGGAGCGTAGAAGTGCCGAGATGGCAGATACTCTGATCTGTGGAAGTCAACACTTAGTCTGCTGGATGGAAAATAATAAATACCGCCTGCCTGAGCGCAGTTACTATTGGCCAAATGTATTTTTGGACGATCTTTTATCTGATAATGAAGCCATAAAAAGTAGTAATTTGGAGACAAAAGAATGGGTGTTTTTCGGGCGGCTTGAGCCTCGCAAGGGGATTATTCTTTTTGTAAATGCATTAAACACTCTTGCTAAAAGAGGAGTTAGATTACCATCGATTACTTTTTTGGGAGGACACTCTTATCGATTTGATGCGCGAAAATTCATAGAGGAAAACCAAAAGCATTGGAGTACAGACGTCTCCTTTATGAATGATTGTAATGCTATACAGGCTGTAGAGTATTTGAGTGGAGAAGGACGTTTGGCTGTTATTCCAGCTTTGTTAGAAAACTCTCCGATTTCTGTCTACGAATGCCTTGCAACTAAAGTACCATTTATTGCTGCTGATACTGGTGGTACTCGAGAGTTACTTGATGACGAAAATGGAAAAAAAATCCTCTTCAAGCCAAATCATATTGCTTTAGCGAGAAAGTTGGAATTACATGTAAAGAAACTTCCTGCACCGGGTATAAAACACCAGAGGCTTAAGAAGTCGCTAGATGTGTGGAATAAGTGGCATGGCCAAGAGCATTCAATTATTAAAAACGCCCGATCTTCCAATAGGCATGATCCCTTGGTTTCTATATGCGTAACTCATTTTGAGCGTCCAGACTTTCTCTATCAAGCGTTAAAAAGTGTTGAAGATCAGACTTATAAGAACATAGAAGTTATTGTGGTTGATGATGGTAGCCATTCACAAGAAGCGCTACACGCGCTGGAAATTATAGAAAGTCACTATCAGAAGAAGGGCTGGCAGTTTGTATACCAAGAAAACCGATATGTAGGGGCTGCTAGAAATACTGCAGCACAAAATGCAAGCGGAGATTATCTACTTTTTTTTGATGATGACAATGTCATGATGCCGGAAATGGTAGATAAGTTGGTTAGCGCGGCAACTTTTGCAGATATTGATTGCCTGACTTGTAGCTCTATCCGATTCAGCGGCAAGGGGGCACCTAATACTCCAGAAGGTATGCTCGGAACTCAAATTCGTTTTATGGGGCCAGCTAGAGCCTGGGCAACGAAAGTAAATATAGTCGGTGATGCGACGTGTCTGATAAAAGCTACTAAGTTTAGAGATCACGGAGGTTATACAGAGAGATATAGAACAGGTAAGGATGATATTGAATTCTATAGCAAGCTAATTTTAGCAAAGGAAAATGTATCCTATTATCCTGATCCTTTATATTACTATCGCACCGGTGACAACTCTATGAAATCCAGAAATCACCTTCAAGAAGAAGGAGATTTCAGGCAAATAAGTCCTTACCTTGAAGGGCTCGACTCGGAAGAGAAAAGCCTCCTACTACTAAGAAAACAGCAAAAAGAAGCCAAAAAAAATAAAGGGGGAAAATATAAGCCAGGGTTTTTAAAGCGAACGATTCGAAGGCTGCGTAAATTCGCTAGGGTGAAAGTTTGAAAGTAGTTAAGTACATTGAAAGTGCTAGTGAAACACGCTTCCCTCTTATTTGTATCTTCCGAGATGAATTGGATATTCTCCCAGCTTTTCTTGACCATTACCGGTCTTTAGGTGTGACATGTTTCCATTTGGTGGATACGGGAAGTAGCGATAACTCGGTAAGCTATCTACTGAAGCAGAATGATGTCCAGCTATACGAAGTTGATTGTGGCTACCCCCAGGCAAACGCAGGTGTAGATTGGGTTAACCGAATTGCCCGGAATTATTGCCAGGGAAAATGGACTCTTGTGGTAGATGCTGATGAGTTTCTCTGGTTACCTGAAATTTCAGGTAAAGCTTCCCTGAAAGTTATGACTCAGCTTATGCAGGGTGAATTAGCTTTTGCTCTATATACTCCACTAATAGATTTCTTTAGCGACAACCTTCAAGGGAATACATATGATATAAGAAATCTTTCCGAGTTAATGGAATCAACGCCTAACTATGTATCTTATAAAAGCTTTAAGAAAAAAAGCATATTAGCTTTTCCTTTTTTTGAAATTCGCTCCAAAGCCAGAGCGCAAATATCTGGTATTTCTGATTACTTTGTTAAATCCTATAAAATTCCGCTGGTTTATTGGCGGGCGGGTTTTCAATATTTACGTTCAACCCACTCATGTACGCCGGTTCCTCTCAGTAAAAATTGCGCTCATCTTCTCCATTTCAAATTTCGGTCAGGCTTTCAGCAAAGGCTGATTCGGGAATTGCAGAACCCTGACCGGATGAATGCTGATGTATATCGTATTTCCAAGGCCATCATTAAAAATCAGATAACTATCCCTCAATACACATCGGATCTGCGCAAGATAGATGGATTCGGGGAAAGCGATTGGCTAACAAAGATGGATTTTGATACTGATTGGCAGAACGAAAATAAGTCCAAAAGCCACTATTTCGAACTGCTCACACAGCAAAAGATAGCCTCTGAGAGCTTTCTCGCCGATAACTTAAACCGTATAACCAAGTCTTTTAGTTGGCGACTGAGCCGGCCTTTACGCAGATTTCTGTTTCATCGAGGCATATTACGACACGATCACTATCCAGAAAGGCTCGACCAGGATCATCCATTAGTGGATCAGACGATTGCCATCTATGAGTCATTTTGGTGGCTGGTTACGGGAATCTTTAGACTGCCTGTCGCAATCTATCGCGCCATTCTCTGGCATAAGCTGGGAGGACGTCGCCGGACCAGGTAGGGCTTTATACAAAAAAGGCAGGGGAGGTTTGTCCCCGGCCTTTTGTTTGCATCTCAGTTTGTGCCTGAGGTTAGTGTACCCAGTGGTGGCGTTCCATCTTCTCCTGTACCGCTTCTGCCGTAGGAGCGGGCATAGCGCTGATAGGCAGGCGTTCGTGGAAGAATGCCAAGCGTTCGCCAGCCCCTACTTCGTTCATGGTTTCCGCCTCAAACACACGGCCATTAATTACCGTGTAGGTAATGTTCTCTGACAGGCGCAGGTTATCCAAGGGGTTGCCGTCAATCACGATCAGGTCAGCCAGCTTACCAGCCTCAATGCTGCCGATATCACCGTCCATACCCAAGTAGCGGGCACCATCGATGGTACCGGCGCGGAAGGCTTCCCAGGGAGTAAAGCCGCCCTGCTCCATCATCCACATTTCCCAGTGGGCTCCAAGCCCTTCGCGCTGGCCGTGGGCGCCGATATGTACGGTGACACCTTCGTCGCGCAGCTGCTTGGCCTGACGGGCCACATTAAAGTGGTTGTAGTGGGCATCCGGCGCAGTGGGGCGACGGATAGAGCGGGGGTTAACGATAAAATCGGGGGTAAAGCGGGTCAGGCGCTCGTTCTTCCATACCTCCGTGCGGTCATACCAGTACTCCTCACCCCAGAGACCGCCATAGGCCACGACGAAGGTCGGTGTATAACCCACTTGGGTTTGGCTCCACAGCTGCTCCACATCGCCGTAGACATTGGCGATCGGCAGTGAGTGCTCGATACCGGTGTGCCCGTCCACAATCATGTTCATATTGTGCTGGTACTTACCGCCGCCCTCGGGCACTACCATAATGCCGGCTTCGCGGGCTGCCTGCAGCACTTGCTGGCGCTGGTCGCGGCGGGGCTGGTTGTAGCTCTTCACCGAGATGGCGCCCATTTCCTTGAGGCGGTTCACGTGGAACTGAGCGTCCTCCAGGGAGTTGATCTTGGCTTTGTAGCCTGGACCTTTGGCGCCATAGAGGATGGTGCCGGTGGAGAAAATACGCGGCCCAGTAATCAGGCCGGCCTTTTGCATTTCAGCGGCGGAGAAGATCTCGCTGCTGTCATTGGAGGGGTCGTGAATAGTAGTCACTCCAAATGCCAGGCTGGAGAACAGGTTCCAGTTCTGCTGCGGGATAATCTCTTCGCGACCCTGAGCACCGTGGGCATGAGCGTCAATAAGCCCCGGTAAAACGGTTTTGCCGGTGATATCGATACGCTTCGCTTCGGTGGGAATCTCCACTTCCGCTGCGGGTCCCACGGCGACAATACGGTTGCCCCGGAACAGAACCACACCATTGTCGATAATTTCACGGGTGTTTTCCGCATCGCGCATAGTGACAACCTTGCCGCCTGTGAGGGCAACGAGACCTGCGCGATTGTCGAAGGACTGTTCAAAGCTCAGGTCGATGCCTTCAGAAACTGGCTCTGGCAGTTCCTCCGGAGCGCCGGCGACAAATTCGAAGGCGTCCTTCAGTTCACGCTCGAACAGTTTGGGGCCGTGTGCCCAGCCCAAAGTGTCGCTATCGGCAGACCAATGCAGGTTTTCACCGGCTCGCTTGGATACCTGGGTGACTTTGACTGCTTTGCTATTGGGGCCGATAACCTCGGATTTGCCAGTATGCATAAAGGGCGCGACAAAGGCTTTGAAGTCCTGGGTGAAGGCAACCCACTTGCCGTCTGGAGACAGGCGGAAGGAAGTAATCTCAGCGCCGTGCAGGTGCTCGCGCTCATCCTTGCCTTCCAGGTTGGTGCTCTTCAGCACGCGCTTGCCGCCGTCAGCGTTTTGGTACTCGGAGAAATAGATACGATCTTCGCTGGCGCCGAAATGAGGCTCATAGCCAGACTTCACGACCCGGCGCTGCCAGTCGCCGTCGGCGTCTGCCAGGTAAATGCCCGGTTCCAGGGAGTACTCGGGGCTGAGCAGATAGCCGCCGGTAAAGCGACGGTAGGCCACTGCGTCACCACTTGGAGAAAAGCTTGGTTCAACGTACAGGCCCGGCTGCTTGGTGATGTTTTTACCGCGACCGTTGCGAGCGGAAACTACCCTCACATGGCCCAGGTTTTGGTCGTCCCAAGAGACATAGGTGATCTCGCGACCATCGCGGGACCAGCTGGGATAGAACTCAAAGTGGTCGTCCTGGCGGGTCAGACGACGACGCTCACCACTGGCGACATCCTGAATATAAATCTTGCCCAATGCCTGGAAAGCGACCTGCTTGCCGTTGGGGGATTTCTGCGCCCAGCGAATCATCTTCACATCAAAGGTTTCCGGCGCTACGTCTACCGGGAAGCGCACCGCATCCGCTACCTGTTTTTCAACTTTCACATGGGCCGCAATCGGTGCGACGCTGTCGCCGTTGATGGAGATGCGCAGGAATTTACCGCCAGTCCAAACGACCAATGACTCACCATCGGGCATCCAGTCGTATTGAACGTAGTTGCCATGGGGGCCAAAGATTTCCTGCAGGTCGCGTTCGAGGCCGGAGTAAACCGGTGTTTCCAGTCCTGTATCCAAATCTTTCAGGAACAGGGAGGTCTGGTTGTCCTGGCGGCGAATAAAGGCCAGTTTACTGCCATCTGGGGAGGGTACAGGTGCCACTGCGCCACCGGGACCGGAGACAAAGGTCTCCTCTTCACCATCCTGGAGGTCATAGCGGTTGATGGCAAAAATTTCCTGGGTGGAGTTTTTGTTGTACTTCCACACGGTGCCGGGGGTGGTATCGATGGAGTAATAGACATAGCGTCCATCTGGTGAGAAGGCCGGATCGGCAATATTTTTCTGGGCGATATCGCCACCGATACGCTCTTTCAGTTGGCGACCTTCACCCCCACCGTAGTGGTACATCCAGATTTCACCGGCGGGGATACTGCGGCCAGACATAAAGCCTTTACGCGCTACCAGGTACTGGCCATCGGGGCTCCAGTTGGGCGAGTGCAGCAAGTTTTCCTTCTCTGTCGTGAGCTGGCGAAGGTTGTCGCCATTGCGATCCATCAACCAGATGTTGTCGGCGCCGTCACGATCGCTGATAAACACTATGGTCTTGCCATCCGGGCTGAAGCGCGGCTGCATATTCCAGGCGATTTCATTGGTCAGGGCTACCGCCTCGCCGCCTGCTACCGGCACTGTGTAGATATCGCCGAGCATATCGAACAGGATGGTTTTGCCATCTGGGCTGATATCCAGGTTGCTCCAGGTGGTCTCGCGGGTGTCCAACTGGATCGGTTTGAATTCGTAGGGTGGCTTGTTGATATCCCAGGGTTGGGCTTCCGCCTTTTCTACTTCCTTTTCTTTGGTAGCTTCGAGAGCGCTTTCGGCTTCTGCCACAGCCCCCATCGGCAGGGTCAGTGCCAGGACAGCCAGAGCCAACAAATGGCGGCGCGGCTTGTTCTGCTTGGTGGTGTTCATTGAAATATCCCTCCGCCCAATTCTGTGTTTGGCGGCTATATTTGTTTTGTTGGGTTGAGTAACCGGTTGATTTCACAGGGGGTAAATTACCGGGATCAAAGCGGCGCAGCAATCTTAATGCGTTGAATACCAGGGCCCCGGGGCGAACTGTTGTCCGCTTGAGTAAACCGGGTCTAGTGGCCACAATGCACTCAAATTTTGTAGACGATTGGAATATCGACCCGTTATGACTATCGATGTTGTGATTTTGGCCGCCGGAAAAGGCACCCGCATGCACTCTGACCTGCCTAAAGTGCTGCATCCTATTGGCGGTATTCCCATGCTTGAGCGGGTAATTGATACCGCCATGTTGCTGGGAGAGGTGCAGATTACCGTGGTAATCGGGCATGGCGCAGACCTGATACGTGACCGCTTTGCTGATCGTGGTGTCAGGTTTGTGGAGCAGGAACAGCAATTGGGTACCGGGCATGCCGTGGCCCAGGCCGTGCCCTATTTCCGCGAGGGAGCTACCGTTTTGGTGCTCTATGGCGATGTGCCTCTGGTCAGGGCCGGCAGTTTGCAATCACTGCTATCGGCAGCGGATCACGGACCTGCCCTGCTGTCAGTTGAAATGGCCAATCCCGCCGGTTACGGGCGCATTGTGAGGGATAACAGCGGCTGTGTGCAGTCGATAGTAGAGGAAAAGGATGCCGATGCGGATACCCTGGCTATCCGTGAGGTTAATACCGGCATTTTGGCGACTCCTGGAGCACTGTTGGCTCGCTGGTTGCCGGAGTTGTCCTGTGACAATGCTCAAGGTGAGTACTACCTGACCGATATTATCGGTCGTTCGGTCAGTGAGGGTATTCCTGTAACGGGCGTAATTGCCAGTGATCCACTGGAAGTGGCGGGAGTAAATAGCCGTGCGCAGCAGGCACAGATGGAGCGCGCTTTGCAGCATAACCATGCCACCAGTCTTATGAATGCGGGGGTGACTTTATTGGACCCCATGCGTATAGATGTTCGCGGCAGCCTGGAGTGCGATACCGATGTCTCTATTGATATCAATTGCATTTTCGAAGGGACAGTTTCACTGGGTAAGGGGGTACAAGTTGGACCTAATTGCCTGCTAAAAAACTGTCGCCTGGCAGATGGCACCAAGGTAGAGGCCAATTCCATTATCGAAGGCGCTGAGATTGGTGAGGCTTGCACTATCGGTCCCTTTGCACGTTTGCGTCCGGGCACAGAGCTGGCCACCGGTGCCAAGGTGGGTAACTTTGTCGAAACCAAAAAAGCCAAAATTGGTGAGGGCAGTAAGGTTAATCATCTTTCTTATGTCGGTGATGCCCTGGTGGGCGAAGCGGTCAATATCGGTGCTGGCACCATTACCTGTAATTACGACGGTGTAAACAAGTCCCTGACCGAGATCGGCGATAAAGCCTTCATTGGCTCTAACACGGCTCTGGTAGCCCCAGTAACTGTGGGTGCCGGAGCCACAGTGGGTGCTGGCTCCACCATTACTCAGGCTGTGGGGAGCAAAGAGTTGGCGGTAGCGCGCAGCAAGCAGCGCAATATTACCGGCTGGCAGCGTCCGACCAAGAAAAGCTAAATAACCCTTACCGTAATTGGATTGCCCTTCGGAAACTATAATTCCGGCGGGCCTTCCCTCTCTACACCTGTTGATAGCCACCCTATCCATTAAACTTGCGCTTCGGGAACAAAAGGAATGGCCCGATGCACAAGCCCAGATTACAGCTGCTTGCCAGTTTTGATATTGCCTCGCTGCAATATTTGGATGAACAGGGACAGACGACCCAAGCCCTACCGGAATTTGCCACCCCGGATACCCTGATTGCTTACTACCGCCAGATGACGCTGGCTCGTATGGTGGATGATCGCGCGGTAAAAATGCAGCGTACCGGTCAACTTGGCACCTATCCCTCCAGCCTCGGCCAGGAAGCTATTGGTGTTGGTCTCGCAGCCGCCATGGCCAAAGAGGATATCTACTGCCCCAATTATCGAGAGACAGGCGCTCTTCTGGAGCGAGGCGTCACTATCGAGGAGATCTACGCAATCTGGGGGGGCGATGAACGGGGGCAGAACTTTCGCCATAGCCGTGAAGATTTGCCCTTGAGTGTGCCTATAGCCACCCAGATGTTGCACGGTGCCGGTGTAGCCTTTGCTCTGAAATATAAACATGAGCATTTCGGTGAACCCATGCGCGTCGCTGTCTCGACTGGGGGCGATGGATCTACTTCGCGGGGAGACTTTTACGAAGCGATTAACCTGGCTGGGGACTGGCACCTGCCTTTGGTGATCGTTATCAACAACAATCAATGGGCCATTTCCCTACCGCGAGATGAGCAAACCGCCTGTAAGACCCTGGCACAGAAGGCTATTGCCGCCGGAATACCCGGCTTGCAGGTAGACGGCAATGATGTGATTGCCGTTCGTGAGGCGGTAGGTGATGCCGTGGAGCGGGCGCGCAGTGGTGCTGGCCCAGCTCTGATCGAAGCGATCAGCTATCGCCTGTGTGACCATACCACCGCCGATGATGCCAGCCGGTACCAACCCAAAAAAGATGTCAGTGAAGCCTGGTCCCGAGAGCCTTTGCGGCGCCTGCGATCCTACCTGGAAAACTGCGGTGCCTGGGATGATGCGCAGGAAGAAGAGATGCAACGGGAGCTGACACAGAAGCTGGAGAGAGCGGTCCATATCTACCGGGAAACCCCCAGAGATGCCGCCACAGCAATATTCGACCACCTCTATGCAAAGTTGCCGGAGCCTTTTCTGGAGCAGTATCAACAGTTGCAGGGAGATAGCTAATGGCTGAGATAACTTTGGTCGAGGCTGTCACCCAGGCTCTGGCTTACGAGATGCAAGCAGACCCGATGGTGGTTCTATTTGGTGAAGATGTTGGTCTGAACGGTGGTGTATTTCGCTCAACCGAGGGGTTGCAGGCAAGGTTTGGCCGGGACCGGGTGATGGATACCCCCTTAGCCGAGACCATGATTGCCGGAATGGCTGTCGGTATGGCAGTGCAGGGCCTGCGACCGGTGGCCGAATTCCAGTTTATGGGTTTTATCTATCCCGGTCTCGATCAGATCCTCAGCCACGCCTCGCGCTATCGCAATCGCACTCGCGGTCGCCTCTCCTGTCCGATTGTCTACCGGGCCCCCTATGGAGGTGGAATCCATGCACCGGAGCATCACTCCGAGAGCACTGAGGCCCTGTTCGCCCATATTCCAGGTCTGCGCCTTGTGGTGCCCTCCTCTCCTGCACGGGCTTACGGTTTACTATTGGCGGCAATTAGAGACCCGGACCCGGTAATTTTCCTGGAGCCCAAACGTATTTACCGAGCCGTTCGCCAGGAAGTGCCCGACACTGGCGAGGCTCTGCCACTGGATCGCGCCTTTGTGTTGCGGGAGGGCCGCGATATTACGCTTATCGCCTGGGGCGCTTCCCTCAAAGAGACCCTGCAAGCCGCAGAGCAGCTCGCAGAGGAAGGGGTAGAGGCTGAGGTTATCGACCCGGCCACCCTGAAACCCCTGGATATCCACACGGTAATAGACTCCCTGGAGAAAACCGGGTGCTGTGTCGTTGTGCACGAGGCGGCCAGGTTCTGTGGCCTGGGTGCCGAGTTGGTCGCACAGATTAATGAGTATGCCTTCGATCTTTTAAAGGCACCGGTACAGAGGGTGACCGGTTTCGATACGGTGATGCCCTACTATCAACTGGAGGATGAGTATCTACCCGGAGTGCCGCGTATTTTGTCGGCCGTACAGGAAGTGCTGGACTACGCCAACGGAGGGCCACAGTGAAGACTTTTACCCTTCCGGATCTCGGCGAAGGTCTGCCCGATGCGGTAGTGCGGGAGTGGCATGTCAAAGAGGGAGACACCATAGCCGCCCATGAAACTCTGGTGACAGTGGAAACCGCTAAGGCCTTGGTGGAAGTGCCGGCTCCTTGGGGCGGCACTATTGAGAAGCTATTTGCAGCAGTGGATGAGACTGTGAATGTTGGCGATCCCCTGGTGGGATTTATGGCTGAGGGAGAAGTCGCAGATGAAAGCCCATTCACTAAAGCTGAAGAATCGGAACAAGAGACTAGCCCTCGGGCCGACAGCGGCACGGTGGTGGGAAAAATAGAGCAAGGGCAAGGTGTGTTGGGGGCTGAGCGGGGGCCGGAGGTGGGCTTGAAGCGACTGGCCACCCCGAGAGTACGGGCCCTGGCCAGGCGTTTGGGGGTAGATTTACAGTCAATATCACCAGCGGATGCAATGGTAACGGAAGCTCAGGTACGCACTGCGGCGGGGCCGGGAGCAAAGGCCAAAACTGTGGCGAAGGGGCAGCATCCATCACCTGCCCGCGCTTCTGCCGAACAAACTACAGCCGTTGCACCCCAATTCGACTCTGAGTCTGAAGTCATGACGCCTGCACGTCGCGCAATGGGTTTGTCCATGAGCCGAGCGCGGGATGAGGTAAAGCAGATAACGCTGTGTGACGATGCGGATATTTCCAACTGGTGGGGTAGTGCTCCGGCGCTGCTGCGATTGATTCGTGCAGTACAGGAAGCTTGTGAGGCGGAACCTACCCTCAATGCCCTGTATCAGGATGAGAAGCTGGCGCCGCAGGGCAGTATCAATATTGGCTTGGCAGTGGACTCTCCGCGAGGGCTCTATGTGCCGGTACTCAGGGATGTCGCCCAGCGTACTGATGAAGATCTGCTCCAGCAGGTGGCGGACTTTAAACACCAGGCCCGCGAGACGGGGATCGCCCAGCGAGACCTTCAGGGGGCAAGCATACTTCTCTCCAACTTCGGCTCCATAGCCGGTCGTTATGCCACTCCGGTAGTCATGCCGCCCACTGTTGCCATTGTCGGTGCCGGGCGGGTGTGCCAGGGAGTTGTGGTGGTCAATCGATGGCCGGCACTTCGCCCTCTACTCCCTCTCTCTATCAGTGCCGATCACCGGGCCGTTACCGGTGGAGAGTTGGCGCGCTTCCTTCAGGCAATGTTGGAAACTTTGTCCCTCTAACAGCCTGAGTGAGTCCTATACCGGTATTTAATCAGTTGAGTAATGGTTATTGATAAAAGTTGTGGGAACTTTAGTTTCGTTTTGCTATCTTTAAGTTTCGAAACGAAACTTCTATGCCTATGTCCAAACGAAACACCCAGCAGCGCCGCCACGGCATTCTCCACTTGCTAAATGAAGTAGGAGAGACCAGTGTCGAGCAATTGGCGCGGCAGTTCGGAACTTCGGAAGTTACGATTCGAAAGGATCTGACGGCGATGGAAAATCACGGCTTGTTGCTGCGTCGCCACGGTGGTGCTATCCCAGTGCCGAGGGAGTTGGTCCATGAAGAAGGGCCCTCTGGGAGTAAGCGGGCCATTGGCCGAGCCGCTGCTGAGCTGATACCGGATCACCATCGAATCGTGATCGATTACGGTCGCACCACGGCGGCAATGATTCCTGAGCTTGAAAGCAAGCGTGGCCTAGTGGTGATGACTAACTCGCTGCATGTGGCCAATGCACTGCGCGAACTTGAAAACGAACCGACGCTGTTGATGACCGGAGGCACCTGGGACCCACACTTTGAGGCCTTCCAGGGGCAGGTTGCAGAACAGGTACTGAGGGGATACGACTTCGATCGCGCTTTTATTGGTGCCGATGGAATCGATTTGCAACGCGGTACCTGTACATTTAATGAACAAATTGGCCTCTCCCGCGTAATGGCGGAAGTTGCGCGGGAAGTGGTTGTACTGGCGGAGTCCAGTAAAGTGGGGAAGCGGATTCCCAATCTGGAATTGTCCTGGGAGCAGGTCGATATCCTGGTAACTGATGATGGCCTGGCGGACGCCGTGGGCCAAAAACTGGAGCAGCTGGGTATCCAGCTCATTTGTGCCGCTGAAGACAGGAGCAGAGGCGCTCAGCCTGAAATGTTAATGGGCGGCGAGACTCCCGGGTTAATGAGGAAATAATTATGTGCGGAATCGTGGGTGCGCTGGCGCAGCGCAATGTGACGGGGATTCTTCTAGAAGGGCTGCGCCGCTTGGAGTATCGCGGTTACGACTCAGCCGGAGTCTGCTTAAGCAGTGGAGATGGCCAGCTGCAATTGCGCAAAAGCCTGGGCAAGGTCGCAGATTTGGAAGCCAAATTAAGTGAGGAAAGCGCTGAGGGCCATATTGGCATTGCCCATACCCGTTGGGCTACCCACGGTGTTCCCTCCGATGAAAATGCCCATCCCCATCTGTCAGGCCATATCGCTCTGGTTCACAACGGCATTATCGAAAACCATCAGGAATTGCGTTCAGAGCTTCAGGGAAAAGGCTATGAGTTTGAGTCTGAAACCGATACTGAAGTTGTGGTTCACCTTATTCACTCATTAAGTGCCGGGGGCCGCAGTCTGGTCGACTCTGTGACTGAAGCCACGCATATACTGGAAGGTGCCTACGCCCTCGCGGTGGTTAGTCATGAAGAGCCAGAAGTTTTGGCCTGTGCCCGCTCTGGTAGTCCTCTGGTCCTTGGGGTGGGCATTGAAGAGAACTTTATTGCATCTGATCCCATGGCCCTGCGACAGGTGACTGATCGCTTTATATTCCTCGAAGAGGGCGATGTGGCGGAAGTGCGTCGCGGTGGCATCGCAGTTCGAGACAAGTTGGGAGAGGAAGTCAGTCGCCCGGTGCACAAGTTGACCGGCGGTCATGAAGCTACCGATAAAGGGCGCTATCGCCACTTTATGCAGAAAGAGATTTTCGAGCAGCCCCGGGTGGTCGCAGCCACTCTGGCGGGCCGTATCGGTGAGCACTCAGTGTTGGCCCAGGCCCTTGGTACCCGCGCCCAGGAGATTTTGCCCAAGGTGGAGCAGGTACAGATAGTGGCCTGTGGCACCAGTTACCATGCGGGTATGGTAGCCCGCTATTGGCTGGAGGACTGGGCCGGTATTCCCTGCTCGGTGGAGGTGGCCAGTGAACTGCGCTATCGCAAGAAAGTGGTGCGCCCGGGAACCCTGTTTGTGAGTATTTCCCAATCCGGGGAAACGGCCGATACCCTCGCCGCCCTGCGCCAGGGCAAGGACCTGGGCTATCTGGCCTCCATGACCATCTGCAATGTGCCCAATAGCTCATTGGTGCGAGAATCTGAGCTATCGCTAATGACTGAGGCTGGCCCCGAGATTGGTGTGGCCTCAACCAAGGCCTTTACGACCCAATTGGTAGCATTACAACTATTCTGTATCGCCCTCGCCAAGGTCAACGGCCTGTCGGCGGAGCGTGAAGCTGAACTGGTCAGCGCCCTGCACCAGTTACCTGAGCTAATGGAGAGTTTTACCGGTCTGGATAAGGTGGTTAAAAACACCAGCAAGGCCTTTGCAGAGAAGAACCACGCGCTTTTCTTGGGGCGTGGTGTCGAATTCCCCATTGCTCTGGAAGGCGCTCTAAAACTGAAGGAAATTTCCTATATCCACGCAGAGGCCTATCCTGCCGGTGAATTGAAGCACGGCCCCCTGGCACTGGTGGACGGCGATATGCCCGTGGTTGTCGTTGCCCCCAATGATGAGCTGCTGGAAAAACTCAAATCCAATTTGCAGGAAGTGCGTGCACGGGGTGGGCAACTGTTTGTTTTCGCCAGCCCCAAGGCCGGATTTACCAGTGAAGAAGGTATTACCGTGGTGGAAGTTCCAGATTCCCCAGAGAGTCTGGCGCCGATTCTCTACACCGTGCCGCTGCAGCTATTGAGTTACCATGTGGCGTTGCTGAAAGGTACTGATGTGGATCAACCCAGAAACCTGGCTAAATCAGTCACGGTTGAATAACTGTTCACCTGCCGCAAAAGGTTTATGCACAAGCGAGTAAAGCTGTGTGAATTTACTACCTCTGATAGCGTCACCCTGCGCTATCTAGAGGCCGGCAGCGGCCCCATATTATTGATGCTACACGGCTGGTCCCAGGGGGCGGTGTTGTATAAACATCAGCTCGCTGGGCTCAGCGATCAGTTTCGTGTGATCGCGCTGGATATGCGTGGTCATGGTCAGTCTGACAAGCCCAATCATGGCTATCGAATTTCCCGCCTCGCCAAGGACTTGCAAGAGCTGATCTCAAGTCTGCAACAGGAACCCCTTCATTTACTCGGCCACTCCGCCGGCTGCTCGGTGATATGGAGCTACCTGGAAATGTTTGGTGGGGATAGGGTCAGTGCACTAGTGCTAATCGATGAACCCCCCTGTCTATTGGCAGATCCCGCCTGGAGTGAAGCGGAGCGATTGGCAGCTGGAGGCATACTGACCCCGGAGAGCCTCTTCCAGTTTGTGGATAACTTGGTTGGAAAAAAAGGTGCTGAGGCCACCCGCCAAATTCTTATGTCTATGGTCACGCCTTTAATGGGGAAAACCCAACGGGATGAGCTGGTTGCGGTTAACCTGCAGTGTCCCCGTCGCTGGGCTGCAAAGCTTTTTGTGGATAACGTAACAAAGGACTGGCGGGATTTTATCCCCAGGATTGATAAGCCGACGCTAGTGGCTTTCGGTCGTGCCAGTCCACACCCAATAGAGTGCCAGCAGTGGATTCACCAGCAAGTTGCGGGTTCCAGGCTTGAGATCTTTGATGTGGCGGAAGGAGGAAGCCATTTCCTGTTTCTGGAAGCAGCGCAAAGATTTAATGCCTTGGTGAGTAAATTTCTTCTCAAGTTTTCCACAGATAGCCATTTCCCCGTGCCCTAGTTCAGCTTTGTGGATAACTGTGGATAGAGTTATCCATAGTTACTGGAATTTAAAAAAATAATTGAAACAGCTTCTGCGAGAAGGCAGTTTTTCCTGTGGATATTCCTTTTTAAGATACCTTCACACTAGTTACCCCATTTGGAAAAGGATAAAACTGATGATGAAGGCCGTCGGTTATCAACAGTCTATGCCAAGCAGTGAAAAAGAAGCGCTACAGGATATAATCCTCCCCATACCGCAAGTCTCCGGCCGGGATCTGCTGGTAGAAGTACAGGCCGTTTCAGTTAACCCGGTAGATACTAAGGTGAGGCAGCGGGCCAGCCCGGATACCGGTCAGTGGAAGGTACTTGGCTGGGATGCTGTGGGCATAGTGAAAGCGGTAGGCCCGGAAGCGGGACTCTTTAAGGTTGGCGATCGGGTTTGGTATGCGGGCGATATCTCCCGTTCGGGCAGCAATGCCCAGTACCAGCTGGTGGATGAGAGAATCGTTGGTACTGCCCCCAAGACGGTTGGCTGTGCCGAGGCAGCGGCGCTGCCTCTCACTGCGATTACCGCCTGGGAAATGCTATTCGACCGCCTGCAAGTTGCGGTGGGTAAAGGGGCAAACAACAAGTCATTGCTGATCATTGGTGCCGCTGGTGGCGTGGGTTCGATTATGGTCCAGTTGGCCCGTCGTCTGACCAATTTGACTGTGATAGGCACTGCCTCCCGCCCCGAAACCAAAAGCTGGCTTGAAGAGCTTGGAAGCCACCATGTGATCAATCATCGTGAGTCTCTTAGCGAGCAGTTAAGCCGCGAGGGCATCGATGGCGTCGACTATATCGTTAGCCTCACTAATACCGAAGAGCACTTGGCGGAAATTATCAAAAGTATCAGACCTCAAGGGAAGTTTGGTTTGATTGACGACCCCGCCTCCTTGGATGTTATGGCACTGAAGCAGAAGAGTGTGTCTCTGCACTGGGAGTTTATGTTTACTCGCGCGCTGTTTTCTACCGAGGATATGGTTGCCCAGCATGTTCTGTTGAATGAACTTGCGGAATTAATTGACCAGGGATTAATTAAAACCACTATGGGGCAGAATTTTGGGAAAATAAACGCAAATAATCTTTTAAAAGCGCATCAGCTTATCGAATCCCAGGCTGCAAAAGGAAAGATAGTCCTGGAAGGTTTTTGATAGAGTAAACTCTCTCCTACTCAGACTCATATCTATGACATCTGGGTGGGAATTTACTTTTAGTAAGCAGTCCTAATTATTCGATAAAAGAAAATAAGTGCAAGATACTTATTTTTTATTATTTGGCAGTAAATTTTTGCTTATATTTCTACCGGGCGAAAATAAACTGATAGAAAAGACATCAAAGTCACTTTTATATTTTTCCGCATTATGCAGTCACCATTTTGTTAAGTTATTAATCCTCGCATAGAAAATAAAAGTCATGCTATAACCATGCCTCGGCATTTTCCAAAGATGAGAGGGCCGCTAGGTGGCTACGACAGAAAAAAATAAAACAAAAACCGGTATTGATGCTGCTGTTATGAATGGCGACATCAATATGTTGCTTGGCGAGCCAACCCAGCCGCCAGAACAAGTTCGTGAAGAGCGTAAGAGGAAGCTGACGGCGGCTTTTCGGCTGTTTGGAAAATTTGGTTTTGATGAAGGCGTAGCCGGTCATATCACTGTCCGTGACCCGGAATATGACGATCACTTTTGGGTCAACCCTATGGGGGTTTCTTTTAAACAGATGATGATGTCACAACTGTTGCTGGTCAATCATCAAGGAGAGGTGGTTGAGGGGGATGGTTACCTTAATGGCGCTGCCTTTACTATTCATTCTCACATCCATAAAACCCGCCCAGATGTGGTAGCCGCTGCGCACGCTCATTCCCTTTATGGGAAAAGTTGGTCTACTCTCGGACGCCTTCTAGATCCCATTACCCAGGATGCTTGTGCCTTTTATCGGGATCACGGTTTGCTGGATACTTTTTCCGGCGTGGTATTGGAAATGGGAGAAGGCGCAGCCCTTGCTAAAGCCTTGGGTAACCACAAAGCACTGATATTGCAGAATCACGGATTACTAACGGTGGGTAAATCCGTCGATGAAGCTGCCTGGTGGTATATCACTATGGAAAAAAGCTGCCAGGCTCAGTTACTGGCGGAAGCGGCTGGGCAGCCTATTTTAATTGATCCAGAGGTGGCAATACGAACCCGGGCGGTTGTGGGAACTGAACTGGCGGGATTATTTAGCTTTCAGCCTCTTTACAATGTAATTGCAAAAGAACAGCCGGACATGTTTGAGTAAAGAAACCCCAAAAACACTGCCAAATTTGCAGAGTAATTTTTTGGAGCGCTGCAAAGCACTGGCACTTTTTCTCAGAATTTATTCCCTGTTTTCTATTCTCGCATAAACTTCCTGATATTGAGTGAACAGCACTAGGGAGCCTCTGAATAACTCCATGATACCTCTGGCATGCAGAGCGGTTCACAATCAAGGCGCGGCTTCGCAGGAATGTCTAGACCTTTCAAGAAGTCGCAACGCGGAGTGTGAATCGCTCTGCAAGCCCCGAAGGGCGGGCCTTGAAGGCCACATCTGCTGCGTTGCAGCTCTTGCAAAGGGCTACGGCCATTCGCGGCGAGCTGCGCCTAACATCTGCAGCCTTCAAGACCCGCAGAGGCATTACGGAGTTATTCAGAGGCTCCCCAGTTACTCGATAGAGATCTATTTCAATAAGGCGTCACAGGGAACTGTAGCGAGTAATGCACTATCTGGTTATTGCGCTGGTGCTGTTGTTAGTTGTGGCCATTACCCTGGTTATTGCGCGCCTGTTGCCTTTACCTATTCCACTGCCTTTATTGCAAATTGCTGCGGGAGCAATACTGGGTAGCTTTTTGGGAATAGAAATACCCCTCGAGCCAGAAATTTTTTTCCTGCTGTTTGTTCCGCCCTTATTGTTTATTGCCGGTTGGCGAATACCGAAAGGAGCCTTGTTTCGAGATATCGGTGCCATTGTTACCTTGGCTATTGGATTGGTGCTTTTTACCGTTGTGGGTATGGGATATTTTATTTCCTGGCTGGTGCCGGTCATGCCACTGGCGGTAGCTTTTGCGGTAGCGGCAATTTTGGCACCGACCGATCCCGTGGCGGTATCGGTGGTCCACGGTGGAACTTCTATGCCACCACGGCTGGAGCATATCCTCGCCGGAGAGTCCCTGTTTAATGATGCCTCGGGATTGGATATTTTCCGTTTTGCAGTGATTGCCGCCCTCACCGGGACCTTTTCATTTCCCCACGCACTGGCTGGTTTTTTCTGGGTCGCTATCGGCGGTGTGGTTATTGGCGCTGGAGCGGCATTTGCCTGTGGATATATTTTGCGCCTGCTGGTCAGAATTGGCGGTGAGGACACTACTGTACAAGTTCTAGTGAGCTTATTAGTGCCCTTTGCGGCTTATATCGCCGCCCATACTTTACAGGTATCGGGTATTTTGGCGGCTGCCAGTGCTGGAATTGCGACTCACTATACCACCTTACACGGCGCGGAAATGTCGACTACACGGATGGACCGCCGTGCAGTATGGAAAACAGTACAAGCAGTTCTTGACGGTATTATTTTTGTTCTGTTGGGAGAGCAATTGGTTCGAATTACCGGAGCGGATTTCTCCGGTGCGCGCCACACTGGTGACTTAACAATTATTTTTTATGTCCTGGCAATATTTGTTGTACTACTTCTCCTGAGATTTGTGTGGGTATGGGTCTCCCTATATCTCTCACGTTTTGGGCAGAAAGTAGAATCTTTTGGTACCCATTTTTTATTGGTTAGCGTGTTGACCATCGCCGGGGTAAGAGGGGCGATTACATTGGCGGGAGCCTTTTCCCTTCCCCTCGCTATGACAGATGGAAAGCCGTTGCCCGGTCGTGATTTAGCCCTGATTATTGCAATGGGCGTTATCTTGCTCTCCTTATTGCTGGCAAGTTTTTTATTGCCTGTTCTATTGCGCCGTTTACCCGAAGCTCCCAATTTTGCCGCTATCGGTGATGAAAAAGGTGCGCGCATATCTGCTGCCACAGCGGCAGTGAATCAGCTAATGAATATGCGTCATGATATTGATCGAGGCGAAAAAGATCGCGATCTCGCTTTTGAGGCGGTGGATCACCTTTTGGCTATTTATCGGCGGCGCATAACCCTAGGAGAAGATGAAAGCGAGGATATTATCTGGATGCGTTCCAGGGTTGAGCGTCATTACCACCTTGCCGCACTTTCCGCTGAGCGCGAACAACTGTTGGAATTGCGTGTCTCCAGGAAGATTGATGATGAGCTCCACCGCAAATTGGTTTTGGAGGTCGATCTGGTAGAGGCGAGCTTAATTAACAAAGAATAAATTTTCTCTTGTAATAGACACGCTAAAATTGGTGAAAACTTGATATGGAGTTTGTAGAGCTGTGTTCAGTTAATGGGGTCTCCCTTTTTCAGAAAAGAAAAATAGACAGTCCCCAGCGCGAGCCCCTGGGTAATTACTCAATCCCCTATCCCGCCAAGCAGGTGCAGTTCCGGGAGTTTAGAGAAGGGCAGCGTTTTGATTGGCACTGTGCCCCGCAGGCGCAGTTTATTCTTTATCTTGAAGGCAGGGTGAAGCTCACAACCAGCTCCGGTGAACAATATATCTTTGCTCCCGGAGATATCTTATTAGCCAATGATTTACACGGAAAGGGGCATATCAGCGAGAGTCTGAGTCCTGGTAGGGCTGCCATTGTCGTGCTTAATGACAACCCCTAGGGCCAATAACCGGCTTACTGTTTTTCCATCTCGGGCTTGGCTTCTTCCCAGTAGTGATCCAGATGCAGGTCCTTGTCGCGGCGGTCTTGTTGTAATGCCTGCAAAAGCTGCTCGCGATAGATTCGGCTTTGCGCAATATGCTGGGACTCATCGCGCCAGTAGGGGAAAAGTGCCTCCAGCATACGCTGGTCGTGCTGCTTGAATTTCAAGGCGGCGCGGCGCGCCTGTATGGGACTGAGTCCCAATAGTTCCAGCGCCTTTTCGCCGATGGTCAGGGCCGAGTCCACGGTCTCGCGGAAGATATAGCGGACCCCGGCTTCCATCAAAGCATATTGGTGCATACGGTTGCGGGCCCGGGCGAGGATGGTCACATTGGGGAAGTGTTTTTGCAGCTGGGCCACAATTTCCAAACAGGCGGCCTGGTCGCTCAAGGTCAGGATAACCAGCTTTGCATTTTGGGCTCCGGCGGCGCGCAGCAGATCCTCTCGCGAGGCATCTCCGTAGTAAGCCTTGATACCATAGCGGCGCACCAGGTCCAGTTGTTCTGCATTGCGTTCGAGTAAAGTGGTATTGAAACCGCAGGCATTTAGAAGTCGCCCGGCGATTTGCCCGAAGCGCCCGTAGCCAATAATGATTACCGGTGAGCCCGAATCCACAGGCGGTGATGTATCTATGTTGGCGGGAACCTCTGGGCCGGTGACAAACCGAGGCTGGATAAACTGTTCGTAGATCAGCAGCAGCACTGGTGTCAGGGCCATGGTCAGAGCAATTTGAGCTACTAACAGATTGCCGATGTCCGCACTCAGGACCTGAAGTTGGGTAGAGAACGCTACCAATACAAAACCGAATTCACCGGCTTGCGCCAATGACAGAGCGAACAACCAATCCTCGCCCTTTGACATTCGCAAGGTGCGCGCCAGGGCAAACAGCACGGTAAATTTAACCAGCACCAACGCCAATGCTAATCCGATAAGCACCAGCGGGTTGTCCGCGATCAGGGAGAAATTCAGGCTGGCACCCACGGCGATAAAGAAGAGACCCAACAGCAGGCCCTTAAAAGGCTGTATATCCGCTTCCAGCTCATGGCGGAACTCGCTCTCGGCCAGCAGTACCCCGGCGAGGAAAGTACCCAGTGCCGGCGATAGGTCCAGCCAGGTCATTACCGCAGCTGCGGCAAATACGATAAGTAGCGCGCTCACGGTAAACAGTTCGCGCACTTGGCTGCCTGCCATTAGACGCAGTAAGGGACCGAGGAGGTAACGCCCGGCGAAAATAAAAGCCAGCATGGTGCCGATGACTGCCGATGCGTAATACCAACCACTCAAGCCACTTTCATGGGGGCTGGCAGCGGTACCTGCCAGCAGTGGCAATAGCGCGAGGATGGGAATAACCGCGATATCCTGGAACAAAAGTACCGCAAATGCAGCGCGCCCGCCCTGGCTTTTCAGCAGGCCCTTTTCACTGAGGGATTGCAATACGATCGCAGTTGAGGACAGTGCCAGGATCAGCCCGATAGCCACCGAAGAGCGCCAATCCATCTCGGAAAAGGCGAGAACCAATCCAGCGATGGCCGCAGCGGAAAACAGTAGTTGGGCACTACCGGTGCCGAGGATAGCACCGCGCATTTTCCACAACTTCTTCGGCTGCAGTTCTAAGCCGATCAGGAACAGCATGAGTGCAACACCAAACTCGGCAACGTGCATCTCATCGCTGGCATCGCCGACCAGGCCTAGGGCACTTGGGCCTATGGCCACACCGGCGAGTAAGTAACCGAGGACTGAGCCCAGGCCCAGGCGGGTGGCAATGGGTACCGCAATCACTGCGGCAGCCATGAAAATTACTGCCTCAATAAGGAAGCCGGAGTGTTCCATTTAATCGTTATCGCTATTTGGCTGTCGGTTGCTGGGGCTCGTCGCGTTCGGGCTCAGAAAACTCCCGGCTGCGACGAATCAATGGCGCTATGGTAGAGCCCTGTACGACGATAGAAAAGAGCACCACGCCATAGGTCATGACCACCCACAGGTAGCGAAGGTCCTGTCCCTGGACGAAGGCACTGCCGGCGGGAATCGACATCGCCAGCGCCAATGCCAGACCACCTTTCAACCCTCCCCATATCAAAATCCGGTTGGTATAGGGGTGGTACTTGCGGCGACTTTTTAAATACAGGAAGGGTATGCCGACAGCGAAAACCCGGGCGGTAAGAACAATGACAATGCCCACTGCCATCAGAAGGTAGTCGGAGGGGCGCAGGTCGATAGTAATCAGGAACAGGCCCACCAGCAGGAAGAGCAAACCGTTGAGGAAATCTTCGGTGATGCTCCAGAAATTATCCAGCTCGTGTTGGCTCACCCGGGAAAAGCCGCGCTCGCGGGTAAAGTTGCCAATAATGATACCACTCACCACCATTGCCAGGGCGCCGGAGACTCCGAGTACATTGGCCAGGGAAAAACCGGCGGTGGGAATAACCATGGTCAGCATCAATTCCAGGCTGTGATCATTGGTACAACAAATGGCCCAGTGGAAAACGCCACCAATGATCAGTCCCAGCAATATGCCCCCCAGTGCCTCGATAGCGAATAGCTCTGCCACTGCCGGTACTGTGGGTTGGCCGCCTTCGAAAGCGAGTGCATAAATCACCGCGAAGATCACGATACCGAAGCCATCGTTAAACAGGGACTCACCTTCCACCTGAATGGAAACCTGCTCAGGGGCTTTCAGGTTTTTCATAATTGCCAGTACGGCGATAGGGTCGGTGGGAGAGATCAATGCACCAAATAACAGGCAGTAAACAAAAGCTACCGGCATATTGATCAGCATCAGGAACCAGTAAAGAAGGGCCCCGACCACAAAGGTGGAAATGAGGGTACCGACAATGGCGAGAAGACCGATCTCCAGTTTCTGGTTGCGCAGTTCCAACAGATCGATATGCAAACTGCCGGCAAAAAGCAGAAACCCGAGCATTCCCTTGAGCAGAATATCCTCAAGGTTGAGCAGCGGCAGAAGCTGATCTGCCCAGGTGCGCAACTCCACCACCCCCAACTTGCCCAGGGCGGTGACCAATAGTGATAGGGCCAGGGCACCGGCGGTAATAGCGATTGTGGTTTGGGCGCGCAATACGTATTGGTTCAAGAAGCCCAGAAAAACTGATACAGCGGCAAGAAAACAAAATGTGTAATAAACTTCCATGCCGTGTGTGGACTCCAGGGCTGAAATATTCTTGGATGGTTTAATGCCATTTTGGGGAGCGCCCCGGTGGCAATTTATATGATGGTGAGTGTGCCGTTATTGTAGTCGTGCAGAGGCTGCTCGATTTCCCTTGGAGTGGATCTAGGGCAACAGGATTACACCGGGGCGGGCCGCGCAGGCACAAGCGGCCAACTCCCTTTTATATGGGCGCGCAATTGTAGCGGCTCTAGGGCGCCACACAACTGCATTTTTCAGTTTTGCGCTCAAACGGATCAACTTCCCCTACCCACTAAAATTCATTAATGCCTTAGCTTTTTAAACATTACTTCATTACTTACTAACTGCCAATTAGTAGATTCCTACTGACTATTGAAAATAAAAAGGATGATTATCACGCCAATCTAGTAGTGTTTATCCCTCCTGAGTAAAGGCAGCTACCGACTATCTCATGAATTTTCACGACAGTGTCTACACTGGTTGATAGTCCATACCCATAAATGCGCAATTGAGGAAGTAGTAGTGAAGCATTCGATGTTGTGCGACACCTCAAAGCTGATCGGTCGGGTACTGATGTCGCTGATCTTTATATTTGCCGGCTGGAATAAAATTGGCGGCTACGAAATGACAGAGGCCTTTATGGTTTCCATGGGGATACCCGGCTTCATTTTGCCCCTGGTCATCGTTATTGAGTTGGTGGGAGGACTCGCGGTGTTACTGGGGATATTCACCCGGATTTCTGCTTTTGTCCTTTTCCTGTTCTGTCTCGCTTCGGCCTTCCTGGTACACCTGTCCCCTAGTGATGCAACAGAAATGACCAGCTTTATGAAAAATATCACGATTGCCGGTGGTTTCCTGATTCTGACCTGTGCCGGTGCCGGTCGCTTTAGCCTGGACCATTGGATACGCGGTAAGTAGATTTCAGCAACAGTTGTATAGAGGAATTCAAGCCAGTTTCAATCGAGCTTCAGTGGGGAGAAATTAGCCGGGCCTATACTGCCTGGATATAGGTAATGACTCTACAGGATTACCATGAAGCTTTTTTATGCACCGGGTGTTTGCTCTCTATCACCTCATATTGTCGCCTGTGAAGCAGGGATCAATCTGGGCCTGCAAAAGGTCAATCTAAAAACCCACGAGCTGGAAAACGGCGACGACTTTACAAGGATTAGTTCTAAAGGGTACGTGCCGGCACTGCAACTGGAAGGCGGAGAAGTACTGACAGAAGGTCCGGCAATCGTCCAGTTTTTGGCGGAGCAAAAGCCCGACGCGCAACTGGCGCCACCAGTGGGCACCCTGGCCCATTACCGGCTTCTCGAATGGCTCAACTTCCTCAGTGCTGAAGTCCACAAGCTATTCAAACCACTGTTTTGGCATGGTACAGAAGAAGAACAGGAGGATTCCCGGGTTAGGCTTATCCGCTGGTTTGACTATATCGAAGGGCAGCTTGATAAAGACTACTTAATGGGAGACGGTTTCACGGTTGCCGATGCCTACCTGTATGTTCTCTCTCGCTGGCTGAAACATCAGCAGTTTGATATGCCCCGGTGGCCCCGGCTTCAAGCATTCCAAAAGAGAATGGAAGAAAGGCCCGCAGTGCAGTGGGCGCTTCAGGAGGAAAGTTTAGAGCCGGTGTAAAGAGCTGCCATTAACGCGGGGTAAAGCGCCGGGTCGCAGGGATATCGGACTCGATCGGTTGGCGAACCTTCGCGACAAATAGTGCAGAGAGTAGTGCCACAAAAGCACAGCCCGCCATAGATCCTGCAATAGGTGTCAGGGTTCCGGTGTGCAGGCTGCTCGCCATTCCACCCAGTATCCCCCCGGTAATAAACAGGGCGGCGCCGTATAGCGCATTGGCACTACCGCTGATTTTGGGGAAGAATTCCAAATAACAGGCGGCGGCATTGGGGCCGGTAATACCGATACAGCTCATCACCAGTACCAGGGGAATCATCCACAGGGTAAGTTCTTTGACTCCTGTCATAGTTCCCAGCAGCAGTAGGCCGCAACCCAATAGCTGCAACACAATACCCGCCAGCAGGATATTGCGCGGCTCAAAAAAGTTCAGCAGGCGGATGTTCACCTGAACCATGCAAATAAGCCCGAGCACGCAGATACCGAAAAACAGTGGAAACTGATTTGCACTAACACCGAAGTAATCCATAAACACAAAGGGAGCGGTGGTGATGTAGATAAACATCGAACCGCTGACACAGGCTTGTGCAATCAGGAACCCAATAGCGCGGGGATTGCGCAAAACCTGGCCGTAGCTGCCCACGAGAGACTTTAGCGGCATCATCTGGCGGCGTGCGCGGGTAAAGCGGGAGACAGTCTCCGGTAGCAGCAGCTGTACTAGTACGAGCATTGCCAGAGCGTACAGTAACAAAAAGACGAAAATACTCTGCCAGCCGCCTACGGCTAGCAGTGCGGAGCCGATCACCGGGGCGATCAGCGGTGCAATCAGCATGATGGTGCTAATCAGGGAAATAATTTTTGCCGCCTCACGGCCACTGTGTAGGTCGCGCACTATGGCAGCACATATTACTGTGGCAAAGCCGCCGCCAACTGCCTGGCAGAAGCGCAGGATAATCAGTTGGTCTACATGGTCGGTAAACAGGACTAACAGGGAGCTGGCTATATAGATACTGAGGCCGATAGTTCCTACAAGGCGCCGTCCCCAGCGATCTGATAACGGTCCGCCAAATAGTTGTCCGAGGGCAAAGCCCAGCAGAAAACTGGACACTGAGTACTGCATCCGCTCGACTTCTGTATCCAGGGCCGCCGCCATCGCCGGAATGGCCGGCAGGTAGCTGTCGATGGAAAAAGGTGTCAGGGAAACGAGTGCGGCCAGCCACACCACTAGCCAGCGCGGGGCTTTCTCGTCCGGGTTAGAAGCGATGGATGTCATTATGTTGCTCAGGTACAGCCTGGAAGGATCTTCCCGGCAAAGCCCAATTGGCGGGAAATGGCTTTGGTAGAAACGGGCGGGCACATTGTCCCTTGCCCGCTTTGGATATCAGGGAGTTTAGTGCTTGTCTTCCCGCAATGTGTACAGTCCCTGTTTCAGTTTCAACAGGTGCTCCTGTAGCTGAGGACCTTTGCGCTGGGCTACGCCGATAGCGAGGACATCGATTACCACCAGGTGGGCGATGCGCGAGGACAGCGGCGTATAGATCTCAATATCCTCTTCTACATCCACTTCCAGTGGGATGCTGGCTTGCTGTGCTACCGGCGAGCCGCTCGGTGCCAAACCAACCACTAGAGCGCCCTGCTCTTTTGCCATGCTCATGGAGCGAAGTAAGGCCTTGGTGCGACCGCTCTGGGAGATAGCTACTACTACATCTCCCGCTTGCATGGACATGGCCGACATATTCTGGATGTGGTGGTCCGAGTGGGCAGCGGTGGCCAACTGTAGGCGGAAGAACTTGTGCTGGGCATCGGCGGCGACGGCACCGGAGGCGCCAAAACCGAAGAATTCCACCCGCTTGGAAGCGGCCATCGCAGTGACAGCGGCCTCGAGGGCACGGTCGTCAATTCTATCGCGGACTTTCAGCAGGGTATCCACCGTGGAGTCGAAAACCTTGCGCTTATACTCGGCAATGGTATCCGTTTCCGTAACCGCAATCTGGCCGAAGCTGGGGCTGGAAGCCAGCTGCTGCGCCAGGTTCAGCTTGAACTCCTGGAATCCGGAGCAGCCCACGGCGCGGCAAAAGCGCACCACGGTCGGTTCACTCACCTGGGCTTCAGTAGCCAGGTCGACGATGCGCATATGAATGATTTCATCGGGGTTGGCGAGAATATACTCCGCCACCTTGCGCTCTGATTTGCGCATGGATGACAGTTGTTCACTGATTCGTTGCGTTACTTCCGCCGGTTTCACAGGACTTCCTTCTCTATGCCAGATGGCGCAGTTTAGCCGCTGCGCCCTCTGCTGGCGAGCGACATCACATTACATTGTCAGGCGGGACAAAATCCTGTTTATTTACACAGGTCTTGTGCATCAGCTCTGGTACAATCTTCGCCCATGGACGTATCTCAGATTTTAGACCCCCTCAACGACGCCCAGCGCGAAGCAGTAGCTGCCGCGCCCGGCAATCAATTGGTTCTGGCCGGTGCCGGCTCGGGCAAGACCCGGGTGCTGGTACACCGCATCGCCTGGCTGATGCAGGTGGAGGGCGCCTCGCCCTACTCCATTATGGCGGTAACCTTTACCAACAAGGCGGCCCGCGAGATGCGCGCCCGTATCGAAGAGCTGCTGGGGGTGAATACCTTTGGCATGTGGGTGGGCACCTTCCACGGCCTGGCTCACCGCCTGCTCAAGGCTCACTGGCAAGAAGCCAAGTTGCCGCAGAACTTCCAGATCCTGGATTCCGACGACCAGCTTCGCCTAATCAAGCGGGTACAGGCAGATCTGGGGCTGGATGATAAAAAGTGGTCACCGCGTGAAACCCAGTGGTGGATTGGCGCGCAGAAAGATGAAGGTCTGCGTCCGCAATATATCAATGCCGGCGCCGATCCCTGGTTGCAGACCATGGTGCGAATCTATTTCGCCTATGAAGAGGCCTGTCAGCGCGGTGGATTGGTGGATTTCGGCGAGCTGCTGCTGCGCGCCCACGAGCTCTGGCTCAATAACGACGCTATTCTGGCCCACTACCGCCGGCGCTTCCCCCATATCCTGGTGGATGAGTTCCAGGATACCAACACGATTCAATATGCCTGGTTGCGCTTACTCGCCGGTGAGCAGTGCCATATCACCGCCGTGGGTGACGATGACCAGTCTATCTACGGTTGGCGCGGTGCCAAGATCGAGAATATCCAGCACTTTTCCACAGACTTACGAGAAGTGCAGACGGTGCGACTGGAGCAGAACTACAGGTCCACCTCCACCATTCTAAATGCGGCAAATGCGGTGATCGCTAATAACAGTGGTCGCCTAGGCAAGGAGTTGTGGACCAAGGGTGAAGAGGGTGAGCCCATCGCCGTCTACGCGGCCTACAACGAACAGGATGAATCGCGCTTTATTGTCGAGCGCATCAATGACTGGGTGCGCGACGGTAATCGCCGCGACAGCATCGCCATCCTCTACCGTTCCAATGCCCAATCCCGGGTACTTGAAGAAGGGCTTTTGCGCGAGCAGGTTCCCTACCGTATCTATGGCGGCCAGCGCTTCTACGAGCGCCTGGAAATCAAGAATGCCCTGTCTTACCTGCGCCTGATTACCAACCGCGATGATGACACTGCGTTTGAACGAGTGGTGAATACGCCCACCCGTGGCATCGGTGCGCGCACTGTAGAGATGGTGCGTTCTTATGCCCGGGAGCAGGGCTGCTCCCTGTGGCAGGCGGCCAAGCTGATGTTGCAGCAACGGGTTTTGGCTGCTCGCGCCGGCAATGCCCTGCAGAGCTTCCTGGACCTGATTAACCAGCTGGCAGCGAATGCAGAAGATAAAGAGTTGGATGCTATTGCTGAGGATGTGATCGAAAACAGCGGTTTGTTGGAGTTTCACGGCAAAGAGAAAGGCGAGAAAGGCCAAACACGGGTGGAGAACTTGCAGGAACTGGTCACTGCCTGTCGCGGCTTTACCGGTGCAGGCCTGCCCGAGGGAGAGGAAGATGAGGAGGAAATCCCGCTTCTTAACCAGTTCCTCGACAGTGCTGCCCTCGATGCCGGAGAAGGCCAGGCGGATGAGTTTGAGGATGCCGTCCAGCTGATGACCCTGCACTCCGCCAAAGGCTTGGAGTTTCCCCTGGTATTTATGGCGGGTGTGGAGGAAAACCTTTTCCCCCACAAGATGTCTGCGCAGGAGCCCGGCCGCATGGAGGAGGAGAGACGCCTCTGCTATGTGGGTATCACCCGCGCCATGCGCAAGCTATACATTACCTACGCGGAAAACCGGCGTCTGTTTGGCAGCGAAACCTATAACAGCCCTTCCCGCTTTATCGGCGAAATTCCGTCCAAGTTTGTACAAGAAGTGCGCCTGAAGACCGAAATTTCCCGCCCACTCTACCAGGCGGATTACGGCAAGGTAGGCCAGTTTTCTGACCCGGCGCCAGACTTCGATGATTTGCCCCCGCTGGTCCTGGGCGGGCGAGTGGACCATGCCAAGTTTGGTGAAGGAACTGTCATTGAGTTTGAGGGAACGGGTCCTCGAATGCGGGTGCTGGTTAATTTTGATGATGTTGGCGACAAGAGGCTGATACTTTCAATGGCCAAGTTGCAGCCGCTTTGAGTGATGGCTTGAGCTGGCACTAAGCATTAAATACTGAGTGCGGGAGCATGTCGGTACTGAGAGGCATGCAGAATTGAAAGTTAGATAGTGGTGAATGGATTCCAGCGATAGCGGCAATCCATTCAAAATACCAGGGTCAGATCACAGGGAACTTCCCCTGAGGACCTAAGTTGGCGACCAAAGCGTCTGCCGATAATTTGTACAATACAAAAATAACGATAAATTAGTAGCAATGAAAAAACTCAATTGGTACCCGGCTATCATTCTCGGGCTCTTAGCCCTGCTCGCCATTACCTTCGCCGCCCTGGTAGCTTCCCGTGCAGCAATGGGCCCTGCCCAGCACTTTTCCGCAGAGGGCAATAAAGAGCTGTTCGAGTGGAAATTAGTTACTACCTGGCCCAAGAATTTCCCTGGCCTCGGCAGTGCGCCGGAGCGTTTTGCCAAGAAAGTCGAGGCGATGTCAGCCGGGCGTCTCAGGATCAAAGTGTACGGTGCCGGTGAGTTGGTACCTGCCCTGGGCGTATTTGGTGCTGTATCGGAAGGCGCCGCGCAGATGGGACACGGTGCTGCCTATTACTGGAAAGGCAAGGTGCCCGCTGCCCAGTTTTTTACTGCGGTGCCTTTTGGCTTGAATGCCCAGGAAATGAATGGTTGGTTGCACCACGGTGGCGGTCTCGAACTCTGGGAGGAGATCTACGAGCCCTTTAACCTGATCCCACTTGCAGGGGGCTCCACCGGTGTACAGATGGCGGGCTGGTTTAACAAACCGATTGAGTCGGTGAAGGATTTAAAGGGCCTAAAGATGCGTATTCCCGGCCTGGGTGGTGAGGTTTTAAACCGCGCAGGCGGCACTGCGGTGACCATTCCCGGTGGAGAACTCTACACCGCCCTCCAGACTGGAGTGATCGATGCTACCGAATGGGTGGGGCCCTACAACGATCTCGCTTTTGGTTTCCACCAGGTCGCTGAGTATTACTACTACCCCGGGTGGCACGAGCCGGGCTCTATCCTGGAGTTTATCGTTAATAAAAAGGCGTTCGAAAAACTGCCTGCTGATTTGCAGGAAATAGTGCGGGTCGCCGCCCGTGAAGCTAACCAGGATATGCTGGACGAATACACGGCACGCAATAACCGGGCCCTCAAGGAGCTGGTAGAAGAGCACGGGGTAAAAGTGGAGCGCTTGCCGGAGGATGTTCTGTCTCACCTGAAGAAGATCAACAACGAAATTATGCAGGAGACGGCGCAGCAGGACCCGGAGTTTGCTCGTGTTTACAAAGCCTTTAAAGAATTTGAACGAGATGTGAAGCCCTACCACGAGATCAGTGAAGAGGCTTACTACCAGGCGAGAGAGTTAAAGGAAGATTAGCGCCCAACTACTGGGCCGATGATATTGCCGGCTGTGTTGCTCTACAGCCGGCGAACTCGAAACCTACAATCAGGGCAGCGGTCTGGTACGGCCGGCATCGTCGATAGCGACAAATACAAACTCACCCTCGGTGACCTTGACCTGCTCACCGGAATCCACCCGCGTCAGCCAAACCTCAACCATGGTACGAATTGAGGAGCGCCCTTCTTCAATGGCTTCCGCATAGCAGCTGACTGTTGAGCCAACCGGAACCGGGCGCAGGAAAACCATGCTGCCCACCGCAACAGTTGTGACACGGCCGCGCGCCATGGTTTGCGCGAGAATGGCGCCAGCGAGGTCCATCTGCGACATCAGCCAACCGGCAAAAACATCCCCCTGCGGATTGGTATCGCGGGGCATAGCCAGGGTTTGCAGGGTTAGCGTGCCTGTGGGTTGCGGATCTTCATCGAGAGCTGACAGTGCGGACATCGGGTACTCACAGATTGTTAGAGTTATTGGTTTCCACTACTGGAATGGTGGCGCATTCTAGCACAATTTGGCCAGTAATTGACCAGAATAAATTTCGGCCTTCAGTCTCCCTCGGTGCAGTTAAGGCACCGGGGGAGACTGGGCCTGTGGAACTAAAGAGTCTCGATAGCCAGCAAGTTATCGTCCGGGTTTTTGTCGATCATCTTGATGTAGGGATCAAAGCCGGCAATGCTCGGTTTACCCTTTACCTCAAACTCCAGCAAGGTGGTTTCTTCACTGATCTCCTGTTTGGCGAAGTAGAGCACATTATCTGAACTGGTATCTTTGTCAGGATCTTCTGCAAAAATGGCGACATCTATCCAGTTCTTCATGGGTATCTCTTTTTCCTGACCATCTCCATCGGCTTCGTATTTGCGTGCCTCCAGTTCCAACAAGACGTGATAATTGCCATTTTCCAATAGCTCGGAGGTGGCACTTGCGACCTGAAGGTCAAAGAGGACCACTCGCTCCAGCATATCGGTGATCAGCTCTTGCTGAGAGGCTTCGGCCCGGGCCCGGAGTCTCGCCACTAAGTCCATGCTGGTGGGATAGGGATCGCTGGAGAAGCCCTTTTCTTTTAGTAGGGAAGCCAGGGCCTCATTAACGGCGTCTTCACCCATCGCATCCTTAAGGGCGTACATCGCCAGGGAACCCTTGCGGTAGTGGATATAGGATTGGTTCTCGTTGTGGGTTAAGGGCAGCTCTTCTAGCAACTCGGAACCCCGCGCACTCAGGTAGCTATCCAGCTCATATTTGAGGAAGCGACGCATCTTTTCCGGGCCGTATTCCCGCTCCATCACCATCAGTGCAGAGTACTGCGCCAGGGTTTCTGATAATAGGGTTGCGCCCTGCACATTGGCGCCAATCAATTGATGTGCCCACCACTGGTGTGCCACCTCGTGAGCGGTGACATAGAAGACGTAATCAATTTCATCCGGGTCCCGCAGGTCGGCGACAAAGCCGATAGATTCAGAGAAGGGCACGGTGTTGGGGAATGCCTGGGCAAAGGTTTCATAGCCTGGAAACTCGACGATACGCAGCTGGCGATACTGGTAGGGGCTGAATGCCTCGCTGAAGTATTCCAGAGACTTTTTCACCCCCTCGACCATGCGATCCACGTTGTAGTCGTGGGGCTTGTGGTGGTAGACCTCGATCGCGACATCCTGCCAGCGGTCTTTGACCACTGTGTAGTCTGCTGAAAGGTAGGAGAAAAAGTTGTGAATGGGCGCATCCATCTTGTAATGGAAATAGTGGCGCTGTCCCTCCTGCCAGTCTTTTTGCAGGTAGCCGGGCGCCAGAGCTATCTGCCCCAGGGAAGTACTGACGGTGGTTTCAAAATTGATCCAGTCGGAGTCGCTGCGCAAATAGGACTCCCGGTAGTGGCCCTTGTCCTCCAGTTTGGGCATACGCTGCGGCGGCGGTAGGTCGTGCTTCCTGCGCAGATGGCGGTCGGTCAGCTCAGCATTGCCGTTGTAACCGATAAACGGCAGCGCTTCATTGTTATTAAAGAAGGTACCGTTTTGCACCAAGGTTGTGGAGGAGCCGGAGTTCATAAAGCCGCGATTGATCCTGCTTAAATCAAACTCCAGGGTGAGAGACTCACCGGGTTGCAGAGGCCGATCCAAGTCAAAGAAATAGTGGCCGAACTGCTCGTCCTTGTCGCGCAATGTGGCCTGATCCAGGGATAACTGGTTCACCCTAAGGCCGCGATCCAGCCCGATAACCACTTCTTCGATCGATTCGTTGCGTTTATTAACCAGGAAGTAACGGCCGCGTACTTCATAGCGGCGCTCATCGGGGAAGATATCCACATCGACTTTGACATCGGTGATATGTGGTGCGGGTTTGTCCTCCAGGGCTTTGTACTTCTTCTCGTAGTCTGCGGCCAGCTGCTCCCGATCCTTGCTGGTTTCGTAGTGATTGAGAATATTGGTATTGTAGAAAATAAAGGCGCCACTGCTGATAAACAGTACTAGGGCGGTGGCGGCAGTTAAGCGGCTGGATAGCCCCAGTTGGAAGCGCAGGGCCTTGATCCGGCTCACGAGTGGAGCCAGAGTACCGCGCTGCCAGAGTCCGTAGCTCAAGATTGCCAGTATCAGGCTGAAGTTGATCCAGTAAAATGCAAACCAAGCCCGCCCCTGCTCAAAGTGACCATAGCCATTCATGTCTGAATAAGGTGCCGCGTTCCAACCGGCGAACTGATAGAGATTGTGCTCGAAACCGAGGCCATCGAGAATACTGGAGCTAATCAGGTAGCCCACCATCAGTAACATACCGAGGAATTTGTTGCGGGTTATTACTTGGGCAAAGATCGATAGGATTGCCATCAGGTAGAAAGGCATCGCGAACTGGTACCAGACACCGTAAAAGTACAGGCCCGGCTCAAGCGTTGTGTACCCCTTGCTCAGCTGTACAGCGACAGTGGTGAGCATGCAAGCAATCAGGATGCCAGCCAGAACCACCAACATCGCAATAAACTTGCTCGCGACAAAAATCCAACTGGGTGTGGGCACAGCATCCATAATTTCATGGCAGCCGGCCTGGCGCTCCCGCCATACCAATTCAGCTCCGTAGTAGATCAGGATAATCAGCATAATCAGGCTGAAGGCGCCCTGGATCAGACTGACCATAGAGCGGGTTACCGGGTATACCGCAGTGCCAAATATCGCTTCCAAATTTAGGGATGCGCTCAATACATTGAGAATACCCAGTGCCAGGATTACCCAAAAGGCCAGGCTTTTTACCACCGCTGTGACTTCAAAGCCGCAGCGAGCGCGAAATTGCTGCCAAACTGCAGCCGTGCCAAACCTGGGAGTGACTCGCGGTAGGGGCTTGTTATAGCGAGGTGCCTCATCCTCTTCTGCTTCCACAGTGCGTCGGCGCGACCAAAGCGGTTTGCGCTCGGTAAATGAAAAACATTTATAGCCCAAACCTATAAATAGTAAGCTGGCCCCCAGCCATATTAAGCGGTTGATAAGATAGTTTCCCTCCAGCGCGATCATGGACATATTGCGATCGAAAGCGGTCCAGTAGCGAGTTGCTTCCTGGAAGGCCGCGAGACCAAAGGGGTCGGCCAGTGCTGCGGCACTGTGATAGGCGGGTTCATCCATCATTCCCTGACTGGTGAAATAGAGCACCAGGAAGGCGATCAACCCCACGTAAGTGGCCATCATGCTGCGAGTTATGGCTGCCAGGCTAAAAAACATGGCGCTGCAAAACAGCATGCTGGGAAGGATAAGTATGAATAAGGTGTGCAGATAGTGGGAGATTTGGGTGGGCCCCAGGCGCTCTGGGTCCAGCCAGGGCATCCAGGAGCCGAGCAGCATACCCAGCGCCGCAGTTGAGAAAGCCAGGAAGGCCACGATAAATGATCCAGTGAAGCGACCCAATAAATAGTCGTGCTTACTGATCGGGGTACTGAAGACAATACCTTCCATTTTTATATCGCGATCGCGTAGCACCGGGTTGGCTGCGAAGGCGGCAGTAATAAAAATGCTGAAAACGCACATTATTAATAGGGTCAGCATAATCGCGTAGGGGGAGTTGATCAGGGTGTTACCCCCACCGCCGCCGATCTGTATGTTGTCGACGGTCATAGCACCAAAAGTCAGTAGAAAAAATACCAGGCTGGTCACATAAAACAGTGGCTGGCGCAGTTGGTACTGAAGTTCAAATTTGGCAACCGATAAAAACATGTTGATATCCTCCCCTGTCTCAGGCGGCGCTAGCCATACGAGAGGCTTGATTGCTGAACAGGGTGGAGAAATAGACATCTTCGAGGTCGGGTTGCAGCAGCTCGAAGCCCTCGGCCGGTTGGCTATCTGCCAGTGCGTGTACAACATGGCGCCCAGCTAATAGGCGAGTGGAAATCACATCCAAACTATTGCGGTATTCTTCCAGTGCAGATTTGTCGACGGTACGCCGCCATACACGCCCTGCTAGTTTAGAGGTCAGCTCTTCAGGTTTGCCCTGGGCCACAATTTGGCCTGCGGCGAGGATAGCCATATTGGGGCATAAATCGGCAACATCCTCGACGATATGGGTGGAGAGAATTACCACTACGTTCTCGCCAATTTCACTGAGCAGGTTGTGAAAGCGGTTGCGCTCCTGTGGGTCGAGACCGGCGGTGGGTTCGTCGACAATAATCAGGCGTGGATCGCCGATCAGGGCTTGGGCGATACCAAAGCGCTGGCGCATACCGCCGGAGTAACCGCTGAGGCTTTTCTTGCGATCCTTAAATAAATTGGTTTGGTGCAGTAATTCCGCCACCATCTCGCGGCGTTCTTTGCGGTTGCCAATGCCTTTTAGTACCGCCATATGATCGAGCATATCCTCGGCATTGATTCTCGGGTAAACCCCAAAATCCTGGGGTAGATAACCCAGGTTACTGCGGATTTTCTGTGGATTGCTGGCCACATCGATGCCATCGAAAGTAATGGTGCCGCTGTCGGCAAATTGCAGCGTGGCGATAGTGCGCATGAGTGAGGACTTGCCGGCGCCATTGGGACCGAGCAACCCAAACATCCCCTTGGGAATCTCCAAGTTGACGTTATTGAGCGCGTGTACACCGTTATCGTAGGTTTTGGAAAGGTTGGCAATCTTTAGCATTTCTTAATTCCCTTTTATTTTTTATTCGCCCTTGAATATCGCCAATAGTAGTTAATACCTTTTGATATTTAAGAACAGATACCCACAGAAAAGTTTCGATGGATTGGCGAGAGAGTTAAATGTCGAGCGCCAAAGTAACAGGAGGTGGTGGCTTGCTGGGGGGAATCAAGGTGCGTTGATAAATTTAAGGGGTGAAGGGTTTATAGAGTGTCTGTGTTGGTACAGTCGTCTGAGGCTGGAGATTGACTGCAAGCGGTAGTGATTCAAAATGCTATCGTACCATTTGCAGCCTCAGGGGTTACTGTTGAATCACCCCCGGCAGCCAAGTGGCCAGGGCCGGCCATATCGCCAGCAGGCACAGCAGTAAAAGTTGGATGGCAATAAAAGGCGCTACCCCGCGATAGATGGCCGATGTGGCCACAGAACTGGGGGCCACCCCGCGCAGGTAAAAGAGAGCAAACCCAAATGGAGGCGTTAGGAAAGAGGTTTGCAAATTGATGGCAATCATAATGCCGAGCCACACCGGATCGACGCCCATTGCCAGCAGTACCGGGCCCACAATTGGTACCACTACAAAGGTGATCTCGATAAAGTCGAGGATAAAGCCCAGCAGGAAGATTACCAGCATCACTAACAGGGTCGCGCCGATTACCCCTCCGGGCAGGCTGTGGAAAAATCCTGTCACCAGCTCTTCGCCGTTGTAACCGCGAAATACTAGAGAAAATAATGAAGCGCCAATCAATATGGCGAAAACCATAGCCGAGACCTGAAGTGTACTGCGGCCTATTTCCCCGGCGCGCTTAAAGCTCAGTGCTCCGCGACTGGACGCCAGTAACGCCGCCCCCAGTGCGCCGACAGCGGCAGCTTCTGTGGGGGTGGCAGCGCCAACGATGATTGATCCGAGCACAATCAGCATTAAGGCAATCGGGGGCAAAAGACTGCGAAGCAGTTGGGCCTTATCCACTTCTGGAGGCTCGCTGCTTTCCGTGGGTTTGGGGCGACGGGCAATAAATAACAGATAAATGATATAGGCGGCCACCAGCAGTAAGCCGGGAATTATTGCCCCTACAAACAGATCCCCTACGCTGACTGGCTTGGGATTGAAAATGCCCGCAGACAGTTGTGCTTGTTGATAGGCATTGGAGAGGGTGTCACCCAGTAGAACCAAGGCAATAGACGGAGGGATAATTTGCCCGAGGGTACCGGTGGCGCAGATAGTGCCGGTGGCCAGTTTGGGGGAGTAGCCATTTTTTAGCATGGTGGGCAGTGACATCAACCCCATGGTGACTACAGTTGCACCGACAATGCCAGTGCTGGCGGCGAGCAGCGCGCCCACTACCACCACAGAAATAGCGAGTCCCGAGGGAGCCCCCATAAAGGCTTTGCTCAGATTAACCAACAAATCTTCGGCAATCTTGGCTCGCTCCAGTATTACCCCCATCAGCACAAATAGCGGAACGGCAACCAGAGTGCCGTTTTGCATAATGCCGTAGAGGCGATCGGGGAAGGCGCGCAGCAACTCAGCATCAAATACGCCATACACAATACCCAGGCCCGCTGATAGCAGGGCGGTACCCGCGAGGGTAAAAGCTACTGGGTAGCCGAACATAAGCAGAGCGCAGACGGCAGCAAACATCAGAAAGGGGATTAGCTCAATCACACTTCGGCCCCTTCTACCTGCTTCAGTACTGCTTTTGACGACGACATTGGAATGGACTGTTGTAGGGGCAGCATCAATTGCACCAGGGCGCGAATAAACTGGGCCAGCCCCGCCAGAGCCAAGGTGACCGCAGACAGAGGAATCAAGCTCTTCAGTAAAAATACCCCGGGCAGGCCGCCGGCGTTCGCACTGTCTTCAAAAACTGACCAGCTATTCAGTACAAAGTGCCAGCTGCTTATAAATAGAAAGACGCAAAGCGGTAAGAGAAATATCAGATAGCCAATTGCATTGATCCAGGCTTTGGCCCTGGCGCTCATCTTGCGGTAGAAGACATCCACCCGCACATGGGCATCGGTCTGTAACGCATAGGCCAGCCCCAGCATAAAGGCGGCACCGTGCAGGTAAATCACGGATTCCTGTAGGGCGATAGAACCGGTATTGAAGCCGTGGCGCATCACCACAACACAGCTTTGTAACAGGACCATGGCCCAGGTGAACCAGGACAGCAGTTGCCCGGTATGACTGGTCAGGCGATCGAGTGCCTGCGCGCTGCACAGCAGAAAACGCATGGGGGCTTCTCTCTTTACATCTTATTGTTATTTATGTTGCTCGAAGGTTAACCCTTTGCCCGCTCTCATGCCAGCAGGGTAAAAATACAGCTGTAACCTTTTTGTAATCTTTTATTCATAGAATCGTCACCCGTTGTTCCTAGCATCGCCGCGTGAAATAAAAACACTCATCGGAGTTACACAATGAACAAGCAAATTCTGGCGACTTCTCTGGCAGCCCTGACCCTGGCAACTTCACAGGTTGCTATGGCGGCGCGCGACTACATTAGTGTTGTAGGTTCCTCTACTGTTTACCCGTTTACTACGACTGTGGCGGAGCGTTTTAGCCGCGCAACCCAGTTTAAAACTCCAGTCGTTGAGTCCACTGGTACTGGTGGTGGCATGAAGTTGTTCTGCCAGGGTGTTGGAGAAAGCACTGCGGATATCACCGGTGCCTCCCGTCGCATCAAGCAATCCGAACTGGAAATGTGTAACAGCAACGGTGTTGATGTTGTTGAAGTACAGATCGGTTACGACGGCATCGTTCTTGCGAATGCTAAGAAAGCAGCTCCCTTTAAGCTGACTCGTAAGGACATCTTTCTGGCCCTGGCTAAGGAAGTACCTAACCCAGACGGTTCTGAAACTCTGGTAGCCAACCCCTACAAGACCTGGAAGGACGTAAACTCAGCTCTGCCCAATACCAAAATCGAAGTTTTGGGTCCGCCCCCCACTTCCGGTACTCGCGATGCTTTTGCCGAGCTGGCAATGGAAGGTGGCTGTAAGAAGTTTGGCTGGATCAAAGCCATGAAGAAAACAGACAAGAGCGCTTATAAAGCGATCTGTCACAACGTTCGCGAAGACGGCGCTTATGTTGAAGCCGGTGAGAACGACAACCTGATCGTGAACAAGCTGGTTGCCAACCCGAACGCTCTGGGTATCTTCGGCTTTAGTTTCCTCGACCAGAATGCTGACAAGGTACAGGGCTCCCTGATCGAAGATCAGGCTCCTACTTTCGACTCCATCGCTGACCAGAGCTACCCGGTTTCCCGTCCGCTGTTTATCTACGTCAAGAAGCAGCACGCTGACGTGGTTCCCGGTGTTAAGCAGTTCCTGGCTGAATTCACCAATGAGCGCGCTTGGGGTGAAGATGGCTACCTGGCTGACAAAGGTATGATTCCTCTGCCCACCGAGAAGCGTCAAAAGATTGCTACTGATGTGCGCAAGCTGAACGCACTGAGTAATCTCGCAGCCAAGTAAAAAAATTCTGGAGTTGTACTGTCAAAGGGAATTGACGGCCAAGCTCGAAAGGGCTTGGCCGTTCTTTATAAGAAGACTCACAAATTGTCGCCCCCCTGTGATGGAACGCGGGGATAAAGTCTGGATAATGCCAGCGACGATATTTTTAGTACGGTAATTCAATGCAAACCCCCACACTGTTCGCACTTTTGCTGCTCCTGATATTAGTGGCCTACGGCACTGGCTTTCGCCGTGCAGTGAACGCTGCTCGCAGCCTTGGCGGCGTTCGCAATCTGGCCGCCCTGCCCAGTTACTACGGATTACTCACCGCCCTTTGGTGTGGTTTGCCAGCACTGATATTACTCTGTGGCTGGTTGGTGTTTGATGATTCGATCATCCGTGCGATGGTCATGAATAGTATTGCCGATAAGCCGGAGAGTATCTCCGGGCAGAACCTTCTCTACGCGCAGATCCAGAATCTCGCGGCGGGCCACCTGATAGGTGAAAAGTCCCCACAATTGCAGAGTGCTGCGGACTACCTCAGTCAGTTGCGTTCCAGCTCCAATAATTTACAGGCCTTCCTGAGTTTGGTGTTGGCCAGCGGCCTTGCCGCTTTTGCACTGCTGCGCTTTTCTCCGAAGCTGCGCGCTCGCGAAAAAGTTGAAAAAGTGCTGCGCACGGTGCTGATTGCCTGTGCCAGCGCCGCGATTCTAACCACTGTCGGTATTTTGTTATCGGTATTGTTTGAATCCCTGCGCTTCTTCCAGTCCGTGCCGGTGAGTGAATTCCTGTTTGGTTTGCACTGGAGCCCACAGATGGCCCTGCGCGCAGACCAGGTGGGATCGAGCGGTGCTTTTGGTGCTGTCCCGCTATTTACCGGAACCCTGATGGTGTCCGCGATTGCCATGTTTGTGGCGGTACCTGTGGGATTGATGGCGGCTATTTATCTGGCCGAGTACGCCAGTAAGCGCGTACGTTCCCTGGCCAAGCCGGTACTCGAAATTCTCGCCGGTGTACCCACCGTGGTATATGGCTTTTTTGCTGCCTTAACCGTTGCTCCATTTATTCGCGAGTTGGCCACCTCTATGGGCCTCCAGGCCTCCAGTGAAAGCGCACTGGCCGCTGGCCTGGTGATGGGAATCATGATTATTCCCTTTGTTTCCTCTCTGTCCGATGACGTGATTAATGCGGTGCCCCAGTCCCTGCGCGATGGTGCCCTGGGCTTGGGTTCCACCCAGTCCGAGACGGTGCGCAAAGTTGTGATTCCTGCGGCACTACCCGGCATCGTCGGCGGTGTATTGTTGGCGGTTTCCCGCGCAATTGGTGAAACCATGATTGTGGTGATGGCCGCCGGACTCGCGGCGAACCTCACCGCAAACCCGCTCGAATCGGTCACGACTGTGACGGTGCAGATTGTGACTCTGTTGGTTGGCGACCAGGAATTTGACAGTCCCAAGACCCTCGCCGCTTTTGCTTTGGGCCTGATGTTGTTTATCTCCACTTTGGTGCTGAACTTTATTGCCTTGCACGTAGTGAAAAAATACCGGGAGCAGTATGACTGATCTTACTCAGGCGCAGGTTCGCGAGCGCATAGAAAAAAGCCTCGCCAGCCGTCACCGCAAAGAAAAGCTGTTTCGTGGGCTGGGTATCGGCAGTATTGCCTTTGGTGTACTCGCTGTACTGATTTTGTTCACTGACATTATCAGCAAAGGCAGTGGTGCCTTTGTGCAGACAGCTATCCAACTGGAGGTGCACTACGACGAACAGGTTCTGGGCATCGATAAGGTCGATGATGAAAGTCTGACCTGGGCAAACTTCACCGGTGTTATTCGCCAGTCCCTGCGCGAACGCTTTCCCACTGTGACTGGTCGCAGTGACAAGCGCGAGCTCTACAGCCTGGTCTCCTCCGGAGCACCTTTTACCCTGCGCGATCGCTTAGCTGCGAATCCGGAACTGTTGGGTAAATCCGAGAAAGTCTGGCTGTCAGTCGATGACGATGTGGATACTTTCGTCAAAAGCCTGAAGGATTCCAAAGAGGGTTTCCGTGGTCGTACCTCGGACCAGAAGGCCGGTTGGATTGAGCAGCTGTTGGACAGCGGTGAACTGAAGAAGCGGTTCAATACCATCTTCTTTACCAATGGCGACTCCCGTGAACCAGAGCAGGCGGGCATCCGCGCAGCCTTGATGGGCTCCCTGTTTACCCTGTTGGTAACTCTCGCACTGTCATTCCCTATCGGTGTGGCGGCGGCGATTTACTTGGAAGAGTATGCGCCCAAAAACCGTTGGACCGATTTGATTGAGGTGAATATCAATAACCTCGCGGCAGTGCCTTCTATTGTTTTCGGTCTTTTGGGCCTGGCGATATTTATTAATTTCTTTGAGTTGCCGCGTTCGGCACCCCTGGTAGGGGGCTTGGTACTGACACTGATGACCTTGCCCACGATTATTATTTCCAGCCGCGCGGCTTTGAAGGCGGTGCCACCCTCAATTCGCGAGGCGGCAATGGGTATGGGGGCTTCGCGTATGCAGGTGGTTTTCCACCATGTGCTGCCCCTGGCGATGCCGGGTATGTTGACCGGCGCGATTATCGGTATGGCCCAGGCCCTCGGTGAGACGGCACCCCTATTGATGATTGGTATGGTCGCTTTTATTGTCGACGTACCTGCTGGGGTAACCGACCCGGCCACCGTGCTGCCTGTGCAGATTTTCCTGTGGGCAGACAGCCCGGAGCGCGCCTTTGTCGAGCGCACCTCCGCAGCCATTATGGTGTTGCTGAGTGTGCTGATTGTGATGAATACCAGCGCGGTATTGCTGCGCAAGAAACTTGAGCGCCGCTGGTAACAGAGCGCGGATTATCAGAAAGCGGGATATTATATGAGTACCATGGCCCTGGATGCCGCCAGCCAAACTGATGCGGCGCAATCCGATGTTGCGGGTAGGCAAATGATGAATGATCGGGCTGATGTTAGAGAAACAGTTGGCCAACCCTTCTGTGACACCGCCAAGTTGCGTATGCGCAATGTGAATGTTTTCTATGGTGAAACCCAGGCGATCCACTCGGTCGGCCTCGATATTGGAAAAAATGAAGTGGTTGCCATGATCGGCCCTTCCGGCTGTGGTAAGTCGACGTTTTTACGTTGCCTCAACCGAATGAATGACACCATTGAAGGCTGTCGCGTCGAGGGCGAGTTAAGTCTGGATGGTGACCCCATCTATGGCCCCAAAGTGGACGTGGTACCCCTGCGCGCCCGCGTCGGCATGGTATTCCAGAAACCAAACCCTTTTCCCAAGTCCATTTACGAGAATGTGGCCTACGGCCCAAAAATCCACGGCATTGCCAGCCGCCGTGCCGATCTGGATGAGATCGTAGAAAATAGCCTGCGCCGCGCCGGTCTGTGGAATGAGGTTAAAGATCGTTTGGACAAGCCGGGTACGGGCCTGTCCGGTGGTCAGCAGCAGCGCCTGTGCATTGCCCGCGCTATTGCGGTGAGCCCGGAAGTGATCCTGATGGATGAGCCCTGCTCCGCCCTGGACCCGATTGCAACGGCGCGAATCGAAGAGCTGATCGATGAGCTGCGCCAGAACTACACTATCGCAATCGTTACTCACTCGATGCAGCAGGCTGCGCGGGTGAGTCAGCGTACGGCTTACTTCCATTTGGGGCATTTGGTGGAAGTTAACGATACTGAAACGGTGTTCACCAACCCCGAGCACGAACTCACTGAAGCCTATATCACCGGCCGCTTCGGCTAAGGTTCCTGCTCGGAGGGAAAACTATGGAAATGCATTTCGATCAACATATCTCACGCCAATTTAATGAAGACCTGGAAAGCTTAAAGACAGAGATGCTGGAAATGGGCGGTATGGTCGCCCGCCAGGTTGCCGATGCAGTTGATGCCCTGGCCAATGCTGACAGTGAGTTGGCCGAGGAAGTTCTGCGTATTGAAGAAGTCATCGATAAGAGTGAGATGGCCCTGGATGAGCACGCCACGCTAATTATTGCCAAACGCCAACCGGCGGCATCTGACCTCCGTATGGTGCTGTCTGTCATTCGAATTGCCCGCGACCTGGAGCGAATTGGAGATGAGGCGAGCAAGATTGCCAAGATGGCCATAGCGCTGACAGATGAAGGTACGTCGCCGCGCGGGTATACCGAAATCCGTCATATTGCCAATGCTGTGCGCAAAATGCTCAATGACGCCCTGGATGCCTATACTCGTTTCGATGTGCAGTCGGCTCTGCAAACTCTTGCTGAGGACCAGCAGGTTGATATGGATTACCGTACGGCCGTACGTGAACTGGTAACTTACATGATGGAGGACCCGCGCAGTATTTCCCGGGTCATTAATGTGTTGTGGACCCTGCGCTCACTGGAGCGGATCGGTGACCATGCGAAGAATATTTGTGAACAGGTTGTTTACTTGGTGGAGGGTGCTGATATCCGGCACGGGCACCAGGAAAATCTGCGCAAGTCCTAAAGGGTTTTGCTAATTTAAAAAGGTCGCCTAGCGCGGCCTTTTTTTATTGGAATCTAATTCTTAGTCGTCAGGTAATACAGGGAATGAAATTTATCTTCGAAGTTCATCTACAAGATGGGTTTAAAGCTGAGGATTATGCCGATGCCTGGGTGCGTGCTTCCGAGATCATACAGCGCTCCCCGGGAGCGATGGGCACAGAACTTCATCGAAAAATTGATGACCCCAATGTGTTGATAGCCATTGCTAGCTGGCGATGTAAAAAAGATCGGGATGCTATGCAAACTGAACACAGTAAAAAAATTGATGAAATCATTGCCAGCGTGGCCCCTTTTGTAAAAATTAATCTAGTAGGGGAATTTTATGACCCGCAATGGGTCGTAAAAAATATAGAGGATTGATGTTAATCAGTTGAACCTGAATGAAGCCTGAATAAGTTTGCTTATTATAATTAAAATAAAATTTTTTATTTTAATGCTTTTAATAGATATGTTTGCGTTTCATGTATTACAGGTGATTACAGTTTTTATTTTTTGTTTTAAAGAAGTTATTCGTCGAAAAATAATATTCACTTTGCCGCAAATTTGACCTTAATTGCTTACCGTGTAATTTGCTGTTGTTGCGCACTTAAAAACTTTTGTTACAATCCGCAGCCCAATTTGGATCGCTACGTTAACGAAGGATTTATTCAATGAGATTCAAGCTTGCTGCTCTTCCCTTAATGCTTCTTGCCGCAACTGCTGGTGCCGAGGAGTATAATTCCATCACTACTTTGGATTATTCAAACCTGGATTTCGATGGAGCTGATGGCAATCAGTTTTCTGCTGAAACCACCTATTACTTCTCCGGTAAAGAGGCACTAGGTCCTCTAAAAGAGTTTGAATATATCAATAAGGCTAGCAATATATCTGCTGCTTACACCCACTACGATATATCTAGCGAAGATTTAGATGGCATTGCCATCGCAGGTGAATACTTCACTAGCTTTGGTCTGGTTTTAGGTGCGAGCCTAACTGAAACTGATGATGAAGCTGTTAATACAGCTTCTATCGGATACCTGTTTACTCCAAACTTCTTGGTAGAGCTGTCCCACACAGATTTTGATGGCACTGACGAGACTTTTGTTGAGCTTCGCTATAATCACCAATTGAGTGGTTCCGACTACATCGGTTTTGATTTTATCGCTGGCGATGATGCGGGTGTTTTTTCAACCAAGTACTTTGCTAACTTGGGTGGCGATCAATATGTGACCGCAGAATTTGCTTATGCCGATTATGACGATGGTGGCGACTACTGGCAGCTGGGTGCAGACTACTTCTTCTCCCAGAATACGTCTTTTGGTGCGAAGATTGACGAGAATGAAGATGTAAAAGTTGGATTCTCGCACTTCTTTAGCCGTAATGTTGCTGTTGAAGCTGGTTACAGCACTATGTTTGCTGATGGCCTGAATATCCGTAGCTTTGGTCTGAATACCTATGGTGTAGGCGCTAATGCCGATATTGATGTAGACAAGTTTGAGCTGGGTTTGACTGTTCAGCTGTAACTTGATAGAAAAAGGGCTATCGTTGATAGCCCTTTTTATTCCCATAGGTTTCTGAAAAAATAGGCAAATAAAATTTTTTGCTTAAAATTTAACCTTTGCCGGCTATCGCCTTAATTCTATTTTGAGCCATGGTGCCAATTTCCCCTCCAGCCCCGGCAGCTTCCTGATAGTGCTTGTAAGCACTTTGCTTATTTCCCTGTCTCTCATAGGTCTGGCCGAGGTAGTAGTGAGCATAAGCGGTATCCAGATAGCGTAGTGATCTGGTTAGGTCGCCCTCTGCAGAGCTATAACTTTTTAATTGGATATTAGTGACTCCCCGCTTTAGCCAATACGAAAATAGCGCCGGATTCTTTTGAATGGCACTATCGTATGCCTTTCGGGCATTTTTATATTGTTTCTTTTGGCTGAGTAAATCGCCTTCTAGCGCAAAAAAGGCAGCTTCTTTGGGTTGCTGTTTTTGAGCTTTTCTCACCAGCTTTAGTGCAGAGTCAAACTTTTTATTATTGGCTGCGGCAACCGCATTGTCGTAATTCTTGTAAGCATCGGCATCGCGCTTTAATTGCGCTATGGCTTTTTGGTAAGAGGCCCGGTTGGTGATTCCCCCTTTGGGTAGAGATTGACTGTGCTTGATATTAGCGCTGACACGAGATTGGGAAGGGGGATGGCTGGCAAAGAGCGCTTCCAGTCCACCAGTTTGCCGCCCCTCCGACAGTTCAACAAATTTTCTTTGTAGGCGTACGGCCCCCTGGGGATCATATCCCGCAGCGGCCATATATTTCATGCCGTACTGATCTGACTCTAACTCATTGCCGCGACTGTAGCGGGCAATATAGGCGGAGCCCCCCAGTTGAGTCCCGGTGGCGATCAAGTCAGAGTACCCAGAGTCTTGGGTGGCAGCTCCCACGATTGCCAGGCCTGCGCCCAATAATTGTTGTTGGGACATCGCAGTTGCGGAGTGGCGCGCAGCGGCGTGAACTATCTCATGGCTCAGTACGGCGGCGAGCTCAGCTTCGTCATCGAGTAACACCAGTAGGCCTCGATTGATGGCGATTTTGCCGCCGGGCAGGGCCCAGGCGTTGGGAACCGAGTTGTTCAGAACCACAAACTCGTAAGGTAGCTGGGGGCGGTCAGAGACCCGTGCCAGCTTTTGGCCAACCTGGCTGACGTAGTTTTGCAGGGCCGGATCAATGGTGTATTGGCCGCCCTGCTGTTGTTGGTTGGCAGTGTAGTGCTGTTGCCCCAGTTGAATTTCCTGCTGCGGAGATATCAGCGAAACCTGTTTCTCACCGGTGACTGGATTGACAACGCATCCTCCGAGAATCGTGGTCGTCCAAAACGCGACACATGCCGTAAGCGCTTGGGTACGCGAGATCATTGCCTCCCTCCCTGTATAATGTTGAGTCATTAGAATGGTTACTCATTGTACACAGTACGGGAACTGAGGTTTATGACGGCACTTCAAGTCATTGAGTTATTTGCGGGCAACAACCCCGAAGGTGAGCCCGTGGTGGAACGGCTACAGGTTCGTGTGAGCGAGGATGATAGCTGCCAACTGGTGCGATCCCCTGTCTTTATTAAGGGAATCGCCAGTGGGGATTACATTAAGGTCGATAAAGACACCCAGCAATTTGAGTTGGTAAAGCGCTCGGGCAATTTGGCGGTGCGTATTTTTTGTCGTGGCGATAGCACGGAACTGTCTGATAAGTTGACCCCACAGCTGGAAAAGCTCGGGGGTGAGTTGGATCTCGAGGCACCGCGCGTATTGGTCTACAGCATTCATGTCAGCTGTGGATTCGATAAGATTGAGGAAATCCTCAACAGTGCCTGCGATGGGGCTAATAGCGTTTGGTATTACGGCAATGTTTATGACCCCAAAGATGGGCAGACACCGCTCAACTGGTGGCAGGACGTCCTAAAGCCAGAGTAAACATCCGCGATATATTTGGGCCAGCCACAATAGCTTGGTAGTGTGTGGTTGAGGCGATAGCGAAGCGAGAAGGCACCCGATGTTAATAGTTATTTCACCGGCGAAAACCCTGGACTATGAAAGTGATATTCCCTCACTGGAAACCACCCAGCCGGACTTTTTGAAAGAGTCAGCAGCCCTGATCAAAGAGCTGCGCGAACTGAGCCCGCAGCAGGTTTCCAGCTTGATGAAGATTTCAGATAAGTTGGGAGTCTTAAATTACGATCGCTTCCACACTTGGAAGCGCCCATTTACCGATAACAACGCCCGCCCCGCCCTGCTCGCCTTTAAAGGTGATGTTTATACTGGATTGGAGGCGGAGACTATGGGTAAGCGGGACTTTGCCTATGCGCAAAAGCACTTGCGTATGCTCTCTGGCCTTTATGGTTTGCTGCGCCCTTTGGACTTGATGCAACCCTATCGCCTCGAGATGGGCACTAAATTTGAAAATGCCAAGGGTAAGAATCTCTATGAATTTTGGGGAGATAAGATTACCGAAGCATTGAATGCGCAGTTGCAGGGCGTGAAGGATCGCGAGTTGGTAAACCTGGCATCCAATGAATATTTCAAATCAGTCAAAACCAAGCAGCTTGATGCTCAGGTGATCACCCCGCATTTTAAGGACCTGAAAAATGGTCAGTATAAGATGATTAGTTTCTTTGCTAAGAAAGCCAGAGGCATGATGAGTCGCTGGGCGATTGATCAGAGGGTAAAGAAGGCGGAAGAGCTGAAAGGTTTTGATGTGGCTGGTTATGGTTATAACCCAGGATTGTCCACTGAGTGGGATTGGGTATTTACCCGGGATGAGCCGCAGTGAGCAGCACTGAATTGCCCAATGCGCCCTCCTGCGGGCGCAATCGCGAGCCGATTCTCCAGCAACTGACTCGCCTGCTGGCTTCAAGTCGTAAAGTGCTTGAGGTTGGCAGTGGTACCGGTCAGCACGCAGTATATTTTGCTCCGCATTTACCGCATCTTGAATGGCAAACTTCAGAGCGATCGCAACAGCTGGAGGTAGTAAAGTCCTGGCTGGCGGAGATACCCAATAGCAACCTGCCGCAACCGCTGGCGCTCGATGTTGGTGATTCTTGGCCCGAGATTTCGGCTGATGCTATTTTCACTGCAAACACCTTGCATATTATGTCGGCTGAACTGGTACAAAAGTTCTTTCTGCATAGTGCCGATGTTTTGGAGCCGGAAGGTTTGTTGATCGTTTATGGTCCCGTGAAAATTGCAGGAGAGTTTCTTGGCCCTACTAATGCTGATTTTGATATTGAGTTGAAGGAGCGTGACCCCAAGCGGGGGATTCGCGATCTCGAATGGCTCGATCAGCTGGCGGAGAGTGCGGGGTTCAGTCGCGTAGAACTAAATTACTTGCCAGCCAATAACCAATTAATGGTCTGGCGCAAAAGCGATAATAAGGAGTAACCATGCCCGAGTGGTTGGAAATAGTGGTAATCGTGGCTTTTGCCATTGGAGCGGTATTCTTTTTTGCCAAATACCGAGAGACAGCGGCGGCACTGCATGAGAGTGAGCGCATGAAAGCCCGTTTGTCGAATGACTTGAATCGCTATCGCGATGTGCCCAAGCTGCGCGCTCTGCGAGATGCCCTCATTGGTGTTAAGGCCCTGCCTACCGATGATGAGGGCAATGAGCACCTACTGCTGCGCGATGGGGATTTGCAGTTGCACCATTTGGTTTTGCGCCGGGAAGCAAACGCTCTGGGTAAAGAGGCCACGGCCAGCTATGTCAAAGACGGTAAAGAAGTAGAACTGCAGGAACTGGAGTAATCGAAAGCCGCTTTAATTAGCGGCTTCAGAACTCAACCTGGATGCTGGTTTTTGAGCCAGCTTTGCTGGCGGAAAGTGAAGCGTGAAGAGACTGCCCTGCCCGGGCGTACTTTCTACACTCATTTCTCCATTGTGTCGCAGCAACACATGCTTAACGATCGCCAGTCCGAGACCTGTGCCGCCACTATCCCGTGAGCGGCCTGGATCAACTCGATAGAAGCGCTCAGTCAGGCGGGGAATATGGATCGAATCGATACCGATACCGTTGTCCTCTACGGAAAAGTGCCCGCCTTTGTCATCCTGCCACCAGCGCAATTGAATCTCGCCTTCTTCGGGAGTGTATTTCACGGCATTTAAAACTAAGTTGGCAAAAGCACTGTGTAATTCGCCGGGGTCTCCATTGAGGTAGCAATCCCCTTTGCAATCAACTTCGATATGATGATGCCGATCGCCACTGAAGCTGCGCGCTTCCTGGGCCACCCTCTCAATCAGTTCTGGTACGGCTACAGCCATATCCCCGCTTTTGCGTTCTGAGGTCTCCAAGCGAGCCAATAACAGCAGGTCATTGACCAGCGTACTCATGCGGCCAGTCTGCTCCTCCATTTGAGCCAGGGGTTTCCTCCAGGGAGGCGGTGCCATATCACTGCTTTGCAGTGTTTCCAGGTAGCCGGCAATTACCGTGAGGGGGGTGCGCAGCTCATGGGAAACATTGGCGACAAAATCCCGGCGCATCTGCTCGAGATTGTGTAAACGGGTGATGTCGCGAACAATGACCAAAGCCTCATCTTTACCGTAGCGGGTGACTTCCAGCTGTAACATGCGGGCTTCATTGCCAGGTGCGGGCAGAGTGAGGGGTTCTCCGCTGTTATCACCGTGCATATAGCTGACAAAGCCAGGGTCGCGGACAAAGTTGACTAATGACTGGCCGGAATCACTGGCTTGCAACCCAAGGAGTTCACCCGCTGCAGGGTTCCACCAAGCCAGGTTATCGCCGTCTTCCAGGGCTACAATGCCTTCGCGCAGTGCGCTGGTGCTGTCTTGTACCCGGCGCAACATCACGTGCAGCTTCTGCTTCTCGCGGCGGTGGCGCCGCTGCATACGGTAAAAGTCGTCGTAGATTTCGCCCCAAATACCAAAGGCGGTTGGGGCTGGGCCGCGTCTGCCGTTTGCCAGCCAGCGGTTGAAACGTTGCTGTTGCCACAGCACTGAGATCAGATAGCTGGCCAATCCCGCAATCAGGGCGAGAGACCAGCTGCCGGAGGTGACACCGAGAATGGTGCATCCCAGGGCGATAATTACGAAACGCGAGAACTCGCCAATACTGCGATCCAACATAGAGTTGCCGTGTTGCCTGATAGATGGCGGCAGTGGCACAGCCTCTTCCGCCCGCATTCAATACCTCATGGAACCAGGCCCGCACCCGTTAAGCGCGGAGGTTTGATTCTGCAGGGATCGGTACCGATCCAGAGAGGATTGTCACACTTTTTCTGCGGTTTGCACAGAAAACCGATACCCGGTGCCGCGAACTGTCTGGATATAGCGGTCGTGGCCATCAATGGCCAGGGCTTTGCGCAGACGGCGGATATGGACATCCACGGTGCGCTCCTCCACATAGACATTCCCACCCCATACATGATCGAGGAGTTGGGTGCGTGTATAGGCGCGCTCTTGGTGGGAGAGGAAGAAGGTGAGAAGGCGAAATTCTGTTGGCCCCATATCCACCGGCTGCCCTTTGATAGTGACTCGGTGACTCAGTGGGTCCAATATCAGTGCGCCGGCGCTGAGGGGTTCTTCCGGGGTTGCCGGGCCCGCGCGGCGCAGTACGGCCTTTAAGCGTGCAACCAGCTCCCGGGGGGAGAAAGGCTTGGTGATGTAATCGTCGGCCCCGGTCTCTAACCCTTTGATTTTATTGTCTTCTTCACCTTTTGCCGTGAGCATGATGATCGGCAATGAGGTGGTGAGTTCATCGCGCTTGAGGCGCCTTGCCAGCTCTACCCCGGAAACATCCGGCAGCATCCAGTCGAGCAGCACTAAGTCTGGCTTCTCGTCGATAATCAGGGCGTGAGCTTCCTGGGCGTTTTCCGCCTCAAGGCAGCGGTAATCCGCCATTTCCAGTGCGACCCGCAGCATATCGCGCACTGCGGATTCGTCATCGACAATCAGGATCGTTTTACTGTGCATTTGCCTGCCATACCCGCTCTGTTGTCAGGGTTTCCCCAGTTATGGCCGAGGATTAAACGGGATTTATATGACAAATATATGACGCTCCACTTCTAGGGCCCACTCATCTTTCAATTCAGCAGAAAATGCAGCGATATGCCGGCGAAAATGGCAAACCCTACCCAATTATTGTTGATAAAAGCCTGAAAACAGCCCTCTCGCTCTCGGTCCCGAATCAGCCACTGCTGATAAACGAATAAACTGCAAACCGGCAATAGCGCCAAGTAGTAAAAAATACCGAGTGAGAACCTTGATCCAATAAGCAGTAGAGCAATTAGAACTAAAAGTTGTAAGGTTCCGGTGATCACCTTGTCCATTTCCCCAAACAAAATGGCGGTGGATTTAACGCCGATCTGAAGATCGTCATCGCGGTCCACCATCGCATAGAAAGTGTCATAGCACAGGGTCCAAACCAAGTTGGCGGTATAGAGCAACCAGGCCTCTGCTGGTACTTCTCCTGTAACCGCTGCAAAAGACATGGGGATTCCCATACTAAAGGCGGCGCCCAGGACCATCTGGGGTAGGTGTGTGTGGCGTTTTGCAAAGGGATAGCCGAATGCCAGAGCCAGAGCTAAAAACGAGAGGAGAATTGTGAGTGTGTTGGTGGTGAGTACCAGAAGGAAGGCGGCAGCGCTGAGGCTGGCGAAAAGCGCCAATGCAGACTTTGGCGTCAGTGCGCCGGTGGCCAGAGGACGCTCCGCAGTGCGCTTTACATGGGCGTCAATTTTGCGATCGGCGAAATCATTGACTGCGCAGCCAGCCGCTCGCATCAGGATCACACCGAGTGTAAATACGATAAACAAGTGGAAGCCCGGCCACCCCTCAGCGGCTAGCCATAGTGCGCACCAAGTGGGCCAGAGTAACAGCAGTGAACCTATGGGCTTGTCCATCCTCGCTAATTGCCAATAGGGCAGCGCGGTGGGCCAGTGTTGTGCGATCTGTTGGCTGATCACAGTGAATCCTCAGTTGCGATAGTTTTGGCAGCTTCTTGCGCCATGGGGGCACCTGTCGGTGTGAAGTTGGGAAGAAAAGCCTCTGACACCAGTAAAGGCTTGTCCCGCAGCCAGAATACCGAGCGGCGACCCCAGACTTCAGAATCCTTTTCCCCAAGTTCACGATCGGCGCAGCCAGGGGATTTCTGCAGCAAATTTAGGGCGATCTCCCCCCTGCGAATGCCCGGCTCACTAAACAGCAACTCCCCCAGCGGGCGAGTATCCAGGCTGCGCAGATTGCGAGATTTTCCTTGCAGGCTGCGCTCGGGTAAAACGCTGCGGGCATACACCCAGGGCTGTCCGCAACCGTAGAGCAAAACTTCCCGAATCAGGGCCCGGTTACTATTGTGCAATCCCAATACAAAGCACTCTTCAGGGCGAGGTGCCTGCCAACCCTGATACAGCACGCGAACATAAAAGTCCCCGTCACTTTGCTGCTTGAGAGCGGCGGTGAGTGATCCAGAATAGGTCAGCCAGGGCACCAGATTTTTGGGTGGTTGCTGCTGGGTTTCAAGAGGCAAACTCTGCCAATCGCCAGAGGGCACAAATGGTGATTGGTGCAACGATAACTCCGCAGTCTGGATAAAGGCCCCATTGTATCCCGGCCGGTGGCAACAGGTCTCTCCCTGTTGCATTTTTGCTCCCCAGCACGGCAATGGATATAGTGCTCACTGCAATGAAAACAACGATTCATAAAGAGAAGCTTGTTATGGGGCTTACTACCAAAATCTTAGTGGGGATGGTCGCAGGCGGTGCCCTTGGTGCGTTATTCAATTATTTGAATATGAGCCAACTGCTTGGTCCAGGTGTTACGAATTTTATTAACCTTTATCTAACTGAGGGTCTATTCGACGTTATTGGTCGAATCTTTATCGCTTCACTGAAGTTGATGGTGGTGCCTCTGGTGCTGGTTTCTCTGATCAGCGGTGCTTGTTCCCTGTCAGAGGGTAGCCGAATAGGACCGCTGGCAGGTAAGACGATAGTGCTTTACATACTTACTACTGCCATTGCCATTACTTTGGCTCTGTGTCTTGCACTTATTTTCCAGCCGGGTGTTGGTGTTAATGAAGCCGCAGCTGAAGCTGCTTCAACTTTTGTGCCGAAGGAGTCCCCACCGCTTTCCGAGGTGCTGGTCAATATATTCCCGACCAACCCTGTAGCCGCTATGGCTGAGGGGAATATGCTGCAAATCATTGTGTTTGCCTTGCTGATGGGCTATGCAATTTCCCGCTGTGGCGAACCGGGCCAGCGTGTAGCTGCTCTTTTCAGTGATCTCAATACGGTTGTTCTGCGTATGGTTGGGGTACTGATGGTTTTCGCCCCCTATGGTGTCTTTGCATTGCTGGCAAAGACATTTGCACAGCTAGGGCTCGATGTACTTTTACAGCTAATTAAGTACTTCCTGGTCGTTCTCGGAGCCTTACTTGTCCATGCTTTGGTTGTTTATTCGGTACTTTTGAAGCTTCTTACAGGCCTCAATCCTTTAGAGCTGCTCAAGAAAATGCGTTCAACAATGATGTTCGCTTTCAGCACTGCCTCTTCTGGGGCCACTATACCTGTCACCCTGGCAACCGTAGAGAAACGCTTGGGTGTGGATAATAAGGTTGCTGCATTTACTGTTCCTTTGGGCGCGACTATCAATATGGATGGCACCGCGATTATGCAGGGTGTGGCTACGGTCTTTATTGCCCAGTTCTTTGGAATTGAGATCGGCCTGACCGGCTTTCTGACGGTGATCCTGACAGCAACTCTGGCGTCTATTGGTACTGCTGGGGTGCCCGGCGTCGGCCTGATTATGTTGGGTATGGTATTGCAACAGGTGGGTCTGCCACTCGAGGGGATTGCCATTGTGATCGGCGTAGATCGCCTGCTGGATATGGTGCGCACGGCGGTCAATATTACCGGTGATGCGGTAGTAAGTAGTGTGGTGGCGAAGAGTGAAGGTGCCTTGGACGAAGAGACTTACTACGATGCCAATTACAAGAGTGTCAGCATTAACGACAACAACACAGTAGGCGCCCACTAGGGCGCTTTCCTCAAGCCTCGGCAAATCGAGGCTTGTTCTGTAACCAGCGTTTAATCAACTGTTGTCGCATGCCCTCTGTCAATTGAGGGGAAATAGCAATTTTTTGCACTTGCGGCAGCAGCTCAGCATCCCTCTGCAAGTCTGCGATGCGGTGCTGGATCTCCCCTGTCTGGCGGGTGCCGAGGATTTCCCCGGGACCTCGCAGACGCAGGTCTTCCTCTGCAATAGCAAAACCATCACTGTGTTGACGCAGCACTTGCAAGCGGGCGCGGCCATTCTGCGATAGCGGTGTGCCGTACAGCAGCACACAGTGGCTGGCGATGGAGCCGCGCCCGACCCTGCCGCGCAACTGGTGCAATTGGGCCAGGCCCAGGCGTTCGGGGTTTTCGATAATCATCAGGCTGGCATTGGGCACATCTACGCCCACTTCAATGACCGTGGTTGCCACCAGCAAATCCACTTCCCCGGCCTTGAAGGCGCTCATCACCTGCTCTTTTTGCTCGGGCTTCAGGCGGCCGTGTACCAGGGCCACGCGAACGCCTTCGAGCATTTCGGCGAGTTCTTCAGCGGTGGATTCTGCGGCCTGGGCTTGCAGGCTTTCCGACTCCTCGATAAGGGTGCAAACCCAGTAGGCCTGGCGGCCCTCGGCGATGGCGCTTTGCACCCGTTCCATAACCTGGTCGCGCCGATCATTGGCAATGGCAACGGTGTTGATGGGTTGTCGCCCTGGCGGCAACTCATCAATGATTGAGCAATCCAGGTCGGCGAAGGCGGACATCGCCAAGGTGCGGGGAATCGGTGTAGCGGTCATAATCAGCTGGTGGGGTTGCAGCCTGCCGGTAGCTCCACTTGCCGCCCCTTTCTCACGCAGCTCCAGGCGTTGCTGTACGCCAAAGCGGTGTTGCTCATCGATAATCACTAACACCAGGTTGTGGAAAGCCACCTCTTCCTGAAAAAGTGCGTGGGTGCCCACCACTAACTGGGCATCGCCACTGGCGATCTTGCCCAGCTGTTTACGCCGCTCGGCAGCCTTTAAGCTGCCCGTTAGCTGAGCAACTTCAATACCCAAAGGTTCCAGCCAATTACAAAAATTGATCCGGTGCTGCTCTGCCAGGATTTCTGTCGGTGCCATGACTGCTACTTGAGCACCGGTCCCAATGCCCTTTAGGGCAGCCATAGCGGCGACCAGGGTTTTTCCCGCGCCCACATCTCCCTGCAATAGGCGCATCATCGGGGTTTGCTGAGCCAGATCCTCAGCGATTTCCTCGCAAACTCTCTGCTGTGCGCCGGTGAGGGAAAATGGCAGACGCGACAAAAAGTCTCGCTCCAGGGATCGGTTAACGGACAGAGGTGGTGCCGCTACCCTAGCGCTATTGCGCCTCAACTCCAGCAGACTCAGATGGTGTGCCAGTAACTCTTCCAGGGCCAGACGCTGCTGGGCGGGGTGAGTACCTACTGCCAGTTGATCTAGCTGGGTGCCAGCCGGAGGGGCGTGCAAATACAGCAAGGCGTCCCGGAGGGGGTAGCGCAGAGATTTGGGTAACAGCTCTGCCGGCAAGAACTCGGTAACAGCACCGTTTTTCAGTAGAACCAGTGCCTGCTCCACCAATCCTCGCATACGGGCCTGGCTCACACCTTCTGTTAGCGGGTAAACCGGCGTAAGGGTATCTGCGGTCTCCGCGTTTTCGATACCGACGATTTCCGTTTCCGGGTGGTAGAGCTCCAGGCCGTTGGCTCCGCGACGGGCCTCCCCAAAGCAGCGTATTCGGGTTCCTCGGGCAAAGCGGCTTTTCTGTGCGGCAGAAAAATGAAAAAAGCGCAGGGTTAAGGTGCCGCTGCCATCCTGTAATCTGACCACCAGGCTGCGGCGGCGGCCGAATACGACATCGGCGGCACTGACCTCTCCTTCGATTACCACATCCATACCGGCGGTGAGGCCGGCAATAGGCACCACCCGGGTGCGGTCTTGATAGCGTAGGGGCAAGTGGAAAACCAAATCCTGTAGGGAGTTGATATGGAGTTTGGCCAACACCTGGGCAAATTTATCCCCCACGCCTTTGAGGGTGGTAACGGGCAGCTCGGCCAGGTTGTTATCTATCCCACGGTCAGGTGACACTGGCTGATGGCCTCTCGCAGTATGTCGATTGCGCGGTGTCGGGGGAAGCTTGCCCGCCAGGCCAGTGCTACGGTGCGGCGTGGGCCCGGTGCGGTAAAGGGGCGGGTCTCCAGCAGGCCACTGGCGTACTGTGATGCGGTGGCGGCTGAGAGTGGCAATACGGTAATTCCAAGCCCTGAGGCCACCATATGGCGGAGTGTTTCCAGTGAGCTGCCATCTGCGGCTGTGCGTATGCTGCCGCCGCCCGCTTCTTTTTCCATGGTTAGTTGCAGGTGCGGACAAGCTTCCAGTACCTGATCGCGGAAGCAGTGGCCCTCACCCAGCAGCAGCACATTGTCTTCAGTGAGTTGATCCGGGGAGATAACCTCCTGCTTTGTAAGTGGATGGCCTGCGGGCATCAATACAACAAATGGCTCGTCGTACAGGGGTTGGGTGACAACGTCGGGCTCGGTAAAGGGGAGCGCGATAATAATGGCATCCAGTTCGCCCTTGCGTAGCCTCTGTCTTAGCGTGGCGGTATATCCCTCTTCAACGTAGAGTGGCATTTCTGGTGCCAAATGCTGTAGTTGGGGAATAAAGTGTGGGAACAGGTAGGGCCCAATAGTAAAGATGGCGCCAACTGACAGGGGGCTCGCCAGCTGGTCCTTACCGGCGCTGGCGATGTCTTTGATGGCTGCTGATTGTTCCAGAACCAGCTGGGCCTGGGCGACAATTCTCTCGCCCAATGGTGTTGCCTGCACTCGAGTTTTTGAGCGCTCAAACAGGGCGACACCGAGCTCTTTCTCCAGTTTCTTTACTGCGATAGAGAGTGTCGGTTGGCTGACGTAACAGCGCTCGGCGGCACGGCCAAAATGCTGTTCCTGGGCGAGAGTTACGATATAGCGCAGTTCATTGAGAGTCATGGTCGAGGCAATTAGATGGCCATTAGTAATAGTAATTATTCATAAATAATCGCCGCTGGCCAATACCCTGTCTCAATCTGTAAGCTGAGAGCGAATATTGGGAAAATTTACTAGTTTTGGGAATTCAAGTGGGATTGAGGCGCAAAATTTTGCTATATCTGTAAGGGGCACACCGAACGGAGATACGTCATGGGAGTTCTGTCCTGGGTCATTCTCGGGTTGATTGCCGGCGCTTTGGCAAAGTGGATTATGCCCGGGAGAGATCCTGGTGGTTGGATAGTCACTATGGTCATCGGCATTGTCGGTGCCTTTATTGGAGGCTGGCTCGGTGCCCTGATTGGGTTCGGTGGCCCAGTGACTGGTTTCGGAATTGGCGACATAATAACGGCTACGATTGGTGCGATAATTTTTCTTGCGATCTATCGCATGTTCAAAAGGCGTGGCAACTAGTCCGCCTTTGGGGAGAGCCTCAGCGGCGAACTATAAGCATACCGAATTTGAATTTGCCCAAATGACCCCAGCACCTTAGGACTGAATAGCACTGAATCAAGGGAATAAGGTGAGCAGCAAAGATTGTTCACCGGGAACTATATGACACAACAAGAAAAGCTTTGGATCCTTGGGTGTGGTGACCTCGGGGCGAGACTGGCACTGCATATAGACCGAAAGCAATACGCGGTTTATGGGATGCGGCGCAATCCCCTGGTAGCTCTGGCGAGTAAGCGCCGGGCAGATGTGGTGAATTGGCGCCGGGGGGATGCCACTAAGAAAGAAGATATTGAACGCTTGTTGTCTACGGGGGCGGATGTCATTCTCGCGACATTTACCCCCACTGAGCACACACCAACCGGCTATCACCGCGCCTATGTGGAAACGGCAAAGGCAGTCGCTGAAGTTGTTCCGCACCTTCCATCCCCACCGCGCTTGGTTATTTGGGTTTCATCTACTCGTGTTTATGGCCAAAGCGGCGACGACTTTATCGATGAGCAAACTTTACCTATGCCCAGTGGTTTTCAGGGAGATAGTTTGCTGGCAGCTGAAGAGATCATTCGCAACGCAATTCCCAACAGTTGCATTGTTCGCTTTGCGGGAATTTATGGGCCTGGCCGAGATCGCTTGTTGTCGCAGGTTCGCGCTGGTCGCTGCGCTCCTCCCCAGCCACCGCAATATAGCAATCGCATCCATGTCGATGATTGTATTGGTTTTTTATTGCACCTTATTGAAAGGCACAAACATGGGTGGGTCCCGGAGCCTCTTTATATAGGCGCCGATAGCCAGCCTGTGCCGATGTACGAGCTGCAACAGTGGTTGGTAAAAGCGATGGGATATACCAGTGCCCACCTGCGCGAGATTGTGCAAACGAGCGAGCGCCGCTCGAAAAAGCTCAGCAATCAGTTGATGCTGTCCAGTGGTTACGAATTGAAATATCCAGATTACAAGGTGGGCTATAGCGCTCTGTTGGAGTCGGAGGGCTGAGCTGCCCTCCTCAATTATTGCCACAGCATCGGCGAGAACTTCTTGCCTCAGGTCACCATAATCGCTTCGGCTTCAAAAAGGGCTCCCCGCGGCAACTCCTTGACGACGACGGTTGCCCTGGCGGGATAAGGCTCTTCGAAAAACTCTGCCATTATCTCATTTACAGCGGCAAAGTTGCTGCTGTCGGTAATGTAGAGATTGAGTTTCACAATATGCTGAAGCGATCCGTCAGAGGCCTCACAGACTGCGCTGAGGTTGCGAAAGACCTGGTGGACTTCATCGCTAAAACCTCCGCTAATCATCTGTTGTGTCTCTGGGTCCAGAGCGATTTGTCCCGACAGGTAAACAGTATTATCCACTTTTACTGCCTGGGAATAGGTACCAGCTGCGGCGGGTGCCCGGTCGGTTTTAATAACGGCTCGATTGGGCATGGGGTACTCCATTACTTATCAATATTGTTGAAAAGGAAGACCTATACGGAACTTCCGAATAATCCCTTACTTATTTGCGGGGCTTTCAGAAGTCGGTTAAATATATCGCGCTTTGAAGCCTAATGGCAGTTCCCAGTGGGATTCCCTTGTGTCCCTCAAGGGCGGGCGATGCGTATGACAGAAGGGAGGTTGCGCAGGCGCTTCATAACCCGCGCCAAATGTACACGGCCACTGACTTCCAGGGTCAGGGAGATCACGCTGTTGTGAGCATCCTTCTCATCCACATTGATCTGCTCGATGCTGGCGCCCTCTTCCGTAATACGAGTAGCCAGTCGGGCAATAATCCCTCTCTCTGACTCGACTTCTACCCGCACATCACCAAGGAACTCCCCTGTCACATCCGGCGACCAGTTCACCAGCATGATGTTTTCCGGATGCTCGCGAAAATCACCGATATTGCGGCAGGTATCGCGGTGTACTACTACGCCCTTGCCCGAGCTGATATGGCCGATAATGGCATCCCCGGGAATAGGACGGCAACAGCGGGCAAAACTGATCATCATGCCCTCTTGGGCATCGATCGTTAAGGGAGAAGAGATATTGCTGGCTTCAGTCTCTTCACTGGTGACGGGCGCGAGTAATTTAGCGGCAGAGAAGGCCACTTTACTGCCCATACCTATCTCTTCCAGCAGCTTGTCCAAAGTTGCGCATTTCGCTTCTTTGAGGCCCGCTTCTAATTGCTCTGGTGATAGCGTGTCTAGGCTCGTATCGAACTTACTGAGTGCTTTTTCCAGTAGGCGCCGGCCCAGGGTTATGGAATCGTGGTGACGCTGGTGCTTGAGGAAGTGACGGATAGCACTGCGCGCTTTGGCGGTTACTACAAAATTGAGCCAGTTAGGGTTTGGCTGTGCAGTTTTGCGCGTGAGAATCTCGACTTTTTGCCCGCTTTCCAGAGGTTGGGACAAAGGGGCCAGGCGCTGATTGATACGCACGGCAACACAGGAGTTGCCGATATCCGTGTGTACGGAATAGGCGAAGTCCACGGCAGTGGCTCCTGCGGGGAGGTCGACGATCTGCCCTTTAGGGGTAAAGACGTAAACTTCATCCGGGAACAGGTCAATTTTTACGTTTTCAATAAACTCTAACGAGTCGCCGGCGCGCTGCTGCATCTCCAGCAGTCCCTGGACCCAGCGCCGTGCGCGCACCTGGCTGGTGCCACCGGTATTGATCACCTCATCGCCGGAGGCTTTGTACAGCCAGTGGGCGGCAATGCCACTGTTGGCCATTTCATCCATTTCCTTGGTGCGGACCTGAACTTCAATGGGCACCCCGTGCATACCCAGCAGCACTGTGTGCAGTGACTGGTAGCCATTGGATTTGGGGATGGCGACGTAATCTTTAAACTCGGAGATTACCGGTTTGTACAGGCTGTGCATAACACCGAGAACCCGGTAACAGGTATCCACACTGTCCACAATGATGCGGAAAGCGTAGACATCCATTATCTCCTTGAAGGACTTCTTCTTGGCGCGCATCTTTTGGTAGATGCTAAATAGGTGCTTTTCCCGGCCAATCACCAGAGAGCTGATGCCCTCCCGCTGCAAGCGTAGTTCTATAGCATTCTGAATTTGTTCCAGCAGCTCTTTGCGATTGCCGCGGGCGGCGACCAGGGCGGCGCGCAAGCGGCTGGCACGCAGTGGGTAGATGGCAAAAAAAGCGCGATCCTCGAACTCGATACGAACGTCGTTCATACCCAGTCGGTGGGCGATGGGTGCGTAGATCTCCAGCGTCTCGCGGGCAATACGGGCACGCTTCTGCGGTTTCAATGCGCCGAGAGTGCGCATGTTGTGCAGGCGGTCGGCCAGTTTGACCAGAATCACGCGGATATCGCGGGCCATGGCTAGCGCCATCTTCTGGAAGTTTTCCGCCTGCTTTTCTGCCGGGCTGTCGGTCTCGAACTGGGTTAGTTTGGAGACCCCATCGACCAGGTCGGCAACCTCTCCACCAAACTGCTCGGCCAGAGCTGCCTTGGGGATACCCGTATCCTCGATCACATCGTGCAACATGGCTGCTGCCAGGCTCTCGTGATCCATATGCATGCCCGCGAGAATAGTGGCAACTGCCAGCGGGTGGGTGACATAGGGCTCGCCGGAACGGCGCTGCTGACCATCGTGAGCCTGCTCCGCGTAAAAATAGGCGCGGCGAACGATTTGGATCTGGTCGGGGGGAAGGTATGAGGAGAGGCGGTGGGCCAAACTATCTATGGTGTGCAATGCCGCGCGCGCCTCTCGTAAAACTCAAAAAGTACCCAGTAAGAGACCTGATCAGACTTGCTGATCTGTTAGGTAGTTGGGTGCAACGATAGGAGCAGGTGCCTCTTCGCGTTCCGGCTCGTCGAGGATGGCGGCATCCACCAGGCCCTCTTCGATTTCGCGCAGGGCAATTACCGTGGGCTTATCGTTTTCTTCGGGAACCAATGGATCCCTGCCGCCTGTAGCGATCTGACGGGCGCGTTTGCTGCCGACGATAACGAGCTCGAAGCGGTTGTCCACATGCTCAAGGCAATCTTCAACGGTAATACGTGCCATAAACTTTCGTTTCCATTTGCTGTGCCCGAAGGCAAATTCTGTACAGGGGACCGGCTATTTTACCGGACCGGGAAATGTATGCAATTCGATCAATTGGTTCAGTGGCGCAACAGTGCCTGAAGTAGATCGCCGTGGCGCAGTTGCTGCAGCTCTAAGCGCTGTCGCTGGGCAACGATAATGGCACGCAGCTCTGTTAACGCTTGGTCGAAGTTGTCGTTGATTACCAGGTAATCTGCGGCGACATAATGGGTCATTTCGTCGATGGCCTGGTCCATACGGCGATCAATGACCGCTTGATCGTCCTGACCGCGTCCGGTGAGGCGCTCGCGCAGGGCTTCCTGGGACGGAGGCAAAATAAAAATACCCACTGCATCAGGGCGCAGGCGACGAACCTGTTCGGCCCCCTGCCAATCGATTTCCAGGATAACATCGCGACCACTGGCAAGAGTCTCTTCGATCTCAGCTTTGGCGGTGCCGTAATAATTATCGCCATAAACTTGGGCGTGCTCAAAAAAAGCATCACGCTCCAACATTGCCAAAAATTCTTCTCGCTCGACAAAGTGATAGTCAACGCCGTGAGTTTCGCCTGGGCGCATGGCACGAGTGGTATGGGAAACCGATACGGTAACCTGGCTGTCGCTGTCTACCAGCGCTTTGACCAAGCTGGTTTTTCCTGCACCGGAGGGAGCGGAGACGGTGTAGAGGGTTCCTGTTTGCACAACTGATCCTGTTCGCGAGCAAAGAGCCCATTATAACCGAAGCTTGCGTCTGGAGATGAAAGAGTGTCATGAAGGGACAAGGCTAGCCCCCGACCGGAGTGGGGGTATCTGTTGGGAGATTCAGGGCGCGTTACCACCTGCGCGCCTGGGCCCGGCCGGGATAGCCTCGCGGGAGTTTCTCAATCACCGCCAACCACCTGTGATTAAGGGGATCTCCCTGTTGTTAATCGCTAACGAAAGTGACTCTATCCTCTTTGCGCCGGGTTGCCAACCACCACCATACCAAAGAGCTTGCGAGCAAGTAGGATATGAAGAGTGGTACATATGTATTGTTTAGTAGCGGAATAGCGCAGATGAGTGCTGCGAGCCTCAAAGTTTCGAGGCGCCCTGAAATAGGATGACCATCCAGTATCCTTCCATTAATTGCCAGGCAAATAATCAAGGCAATAACCGAGCCCATAAGTTGCCAGAAACTCAATACGCTGGTGAACCAGAGGAGAGATAAGGTTGTGGCGGTGTAACAGAGGTGTTGTGCGAATGCGTAGTTGCGCAAACCAGGGCTAATTTCAGGGTTGAAACGTTTAAAGTTTGTCAGATCGGTAGAGGCTACTGGCATGGATTTTTCTACATCTGCGGGTCTGTAGCCGGTGGGGCGGAACCAAAGAGTGCACTTGTCCCACCAGCTTTTCGTATGCCAGGCATCAATGGCCATGCGCTTTAAGTGTTGTAAATTGGCTGCTACAGGATCAAAGGTATTCAGGGGCTTACGCACACCGTAAAGACAGGGCTCAGTTTCGAGTTCCTGCTGGTAGGTGCCAAATAAGCGATCCCAAAGTATTAATATTCCGCCGTAGTTTTTATCTACGTAGACAGCGTTCTGGGCGTGGTGTACCCGGTGATTCGAGGGGGTAATGACAAACCACTCCAACCAGCGGATCTTGGGTATTTTTTGTGTGTGAACCCAAAACTGGTAAATAAGATCAATTGCGCCGGCGACAATAACAATTTCTGCCGGCAAACCAATCAATAGAAGCGGTAGATAAAATATCCAATCCAGCTGTAGCCCCCCCGAAGACTGGCGCAATGCGGTGCTCAGGTTGTAGTCCTCACTCTGGTGGTGCACCAGGTGTTCTGCCCAAAAGATGTTTACCTCGTGACAGATACGGTGCTTCCAGTAGTAGCAGAAGTCGTATGCGAGAACCGCCAGGGCCAGGTGCCAGGCATTGTCGATAGACCAGTTGAAACCAATCCATTGATAGTAGGGTTGTAGCAACGTAAACAGCGGGATATAGATAACGAGGAATAAGCTTTTATAGGTAAGCCCGATAATACGATTGAGAATCCCCGTGCTGAGATTGCCAATAGTGTCATTCAGCCTGTAGAGCCCCCAGCCTTTCCAGCGATCCAGGGCGAACTCCATAAGCATGGCGGTCAGAAAAAATGGAATGGAGAAAGTAAGCAGGTCCACAGAAACCCCATATTTTTATTATTAGATAGCGTATCTATCGAACTCTGCCACACGGCTACTGGGCCGCATATGCCAGTGAAGCATGGATTCTGAAATCAGTCAGTATTCGCTAAAGGGATTTTGACGTAATTAACTTTCAGGTTTACAAAAGTGGTGCCTGATTGGCACTAATCAAAAGATTGGCAAGAGCATGCGATACGTCGAATTGGTACTACGGCTAGGTGTGACTTTTGATGTTTAGGCATGGTTTTCTTCGTGAAAGGATTTTCTTTGGAGTTTATAAATAGAAAGACCGGCAAATGCCGGTCTTTTTTTACTCTGAACGGGTCGTTATTTACTCGCTAGCTTCCGCTTCCAAAGTCACACCGCTGTAGGATTCATACCCATAGACACTGATGTACCAGGTGCCGGAATCCGGGTTGCTAATGGTGCAGCTCTCCTCGTTACCCCAGAGGTATGGACGACAGTCATATCGACGCAGAGTAGGATAGTTACCGTGGCGCACGTAGAGATCAACTTCGCCAGAGCCACCGGACATCTCTATAGTAAGGGTGGAAGTCCCCGACTCAACATCAATGGTGAAGTCATTCCAGCTGCCCTGGCTGCCAGAAAGGTTAGTTTCTGTCCAACCTGAACCATTACTGCCACTGTCGTCATCGTCGTCGCCGCCATTACCACTATCGTCGCCGCTCGCCATAGCTACAGCTGCTGCCGCGTCCACAATACCGGAGCCGCAGTTGTTGCAAGAAGAGGGGAAGCTGCGAGCGGTGCTGGTGAGGATCGACTCAACTTCATCCGGAGTAACGTCGGGGTTAACCGAATAAATCAGCGCTGCTGCGCCGGCGACATGGGGGGCTGCCATACTGGTGCCCTGGCTGTAATAGTAGCTATCGCTGCCCGCATCGGTAGAGCCGTTGTTGTAGGTGGAAAGGATACCGTCGGAGTCGTTTGCGAAGCTCTGTGCGCCACCGGGTGCAGCGACATCAACCACATTGCCATAGTTGGAGTAATAAGAGCGGCCGCCGGTACGGTCAGTTGCCGCAACGGTAATAACCCCATCACAGCTGGCAGGCGAGTATTGGCTTGCGTTGGCACCACTGTTACCAGCGGCGACAACCACGGTAGCGCCGAGGCTGCGCGCAGTGTCGATAGCGCTTTGCGTGGTAGTGTCACAGCTACCGCCACCGCCGAGGCTCAGGTTCAATACTTGGGCTGGGTTTTGGTTGCTTGGTAATCCGCTGACAGAACCACCGGCACCCCAGATAATGCCGTCGGCAATATCAGAGGTATAGCCACCACAGCGTCCAAGCACACGAACGGGCACTATCTTCGCATCATAGGCTACACCGGCGATACCCATGTTGTTGTTAGTAACCCCGGCAATGGTGCCGGCTACATGGGTGCCGTGCCAGCTGCTGTCGCTCTCGGAGGGGATGCTCGGATCGTCACCGCAGGCTTTATCTGTATACCAATCCCCTGGGTCAGTGGGATCGTCATCACGTCCATCTCCATCTACGGAGACGAAAGTGTCAGAAATCATATCGTAGCCTGGTAGGATATTGTCTACCAGATCGGCGTGGGGGAGATAACCGGTATCGAGTACGGCAACCACTACGCCATCGCCCTGGGTAACGTCCCAAGCTGAGGGCAGGTTCAAGCCGCCGGTGGACTCGTAGTAATGCCACTGGCTGAGATAGCTCGGGTCATTGGGCTCGGCCATCGCTTTCATAATCAGGTCCGGCTCTGCGTATTCCACATCCGGATCCTGTTTCAGGCGATCGATGATCGCGTTTACTTCAGCTCTACTTTTACGGCCTTCCAGGCGCATTACCTGGGCGCCAGTGGCCATACGGCGGAGGTGGCGCATCTTGTGGCCGGCGCGACGGGAAGCTTTTTCGACCGTCTCTGTGGCCATGGTGGCCGCCTTCCCAACTTTAGCGCTCTCCTTGTACTTTACGATGATGCGGTCGGTTAGCAGTGTTTTTTCCGCGTCCGCTGCGTGAGTAGCGAAAGAGGTAGCACACAGTAACGAAAACGCACTCGCCAGAGTCGTCTTTTGCAAAAGACTTTTCAATGATGATTTCATTATTGTTATATCTCCGAGATATTTTAAATCCGGCTATCAGTATTCCGATAGGCCGGAGACTCCTGAAAAACTCCGCACTAACAAAATAAATTTGCTTAACGGATAGGCCTTGAAACTGTCTTTCTCACAGTCGGTAAGTCAGTTTGACCAAAATTGGTACCAAAGTTTCAAAATGGTACTTCTTTATAACGTTCGTGAAATTATTATCCTCAGCTTAAGCCTTTAAATTTGTGTGGCTTTTGGCGACAAATTTATAAGTTTTGGGAAAAAAATCTGATAGTGAGAATTTATCTACGGGAGAGATGTGGAGGGGTTCACAGGGGGGAAACTGGATAATAAGCGAATATTTTCAGATAAAAGAATTATCGTGCGTAGAAAAGATGAATCGCTAAACGCTTCTTAGTGACGTGTACGTAGCATTTACGTAGCTTGGCTTTGGGGCCTGTTTCCTGAGGGTACCCCAGTAATGAAAACCTTTGCTGGCTACCACTGGGGTTTGAGGTTGAAAGGTTGGTGTTAGGACTTGTGTTTATCTGGCCTTGCTATAACTGGGAACTTTGGCCCACAGCTTTGCAGCCAGCAATCCAAAGATAAATCCAAATAGGTGGGACTCCCAGGAGATAAAACCACCCCGTGGCAAGACACCGAAAATAAGCCCTCCATAAAGGATGGCTACCACAATAGATATTAATAAACGGCTAAATTTCCTGCTGATAAATCCCGCAAGAAGCAAAAAGCCGAAATAGCCATAGATAACTGAGCTAGCTCCCAAATGATTGCCCCTGCCTGCAAAAAGCCAAACGGCCAGTCCGGTGGTGATCACAACGAATAGGGTCACTTTAAGGTAAGTTTTTACCCCGTACTGCAACACTAAAAAACTGAAGATGCACAGAGTGAATATGTTCGAGAAGAAATGCCAGCTATTTCCATGCAGTAATGGTGCAGAAAAAATATGGGGGAGGTGGTTGATTGAGCGGGGAACAATACCAAAGTAATTAAGCGATCGGCCGCTCAGAATATTAATAATCTCAATTGCAGCAAGCACTAAAAAAATAGCGCCGACCCACTTCAGGTTGTGTCGCATAAATATTCCTTAAAGGGTGAGCTATCACAAATCCCCCTCTCTGGTGGCAAAGGGGCATCCACAGTCTCGGTGAGAATGCCCCAGAGGGTTATTCGATGTTTTGTACTTGCTCGCGCATCTGCTCGATCAATACTTTGAGCTCTACCGCAGCCTGGGTTGTGTCAGTAACCACAGACTTTGAGGAAAGGGTGTTGGCTTCACGGTTAAATTCCTGCATCAGGAAATCAAGCCGACGGCCGATTGATCCACCGCCGGCTAAAACCCGACGTGTTTCAGAAGTGTGCGCACTGAGGCGATCGAGCTCTTCATCCACATCAGCCTTCTGGGCCAACAGGACGATCTCCTGCTCGAGCCGGTCCTTGTCCAGCTCCACTTGCAACTCTTCCAGGCGGCTGCGCAGCTTGTCTCGCTGTGCCTCAAGAATTTGGGGAAGCAGTTCTCGAACCTTGGCCACCTGCTCTTCGATTCCCTTGAGTCGGGCCTCAATAAATTTGGCTAGCTCAGCGCCTTCTCGTTCACGGTTTGCGCGCAGCTGTCCCAGTGCCTCGCGAAAAGCCTCCAATATCGTTGCCGACTGTTGATCGGTATCCGCCTCCGGTTCACTGATAACACCGGGCCACTGGAGAATTTGCAAGGGATTGAGTGGTTGAACATCCTCGCCACCCGCTACCTGTTTTGCCGCTTGAATCAGTGCCTGGGCGAGGGGTTGATTGATTTCCAGCCCAGTGTCTTCGGCGCTATTGGTCTTCAGGCTCAGGGTCAGTTCAATTTTGCCGCGGGACAGTGTTTTGCGTAGCGTATCGCGCAGTTGTGTTTCCAGGGAGCGAGCCGCTTCGGGCAAACGGAAATGTGGTTCCAGGTAGCGATGGTTGACCGAGCGCAGTTCCCAGATAGCGGTGCCGTTTGCGTAATTGGCCTCGGCGCGTCCAAAGGCTGTCATGCTGCGCACTTTGTTCTGTTCCCGTTGACTGGCCATAGCTGATCCCCTACAGGCGTATTAATCGGCCCGGCATAATAACACAGCGTTTGGATCGCCATGCTGGGGTATATAATGCGGGGCTTTCATTCAATATTTGAGGTGGACTATGCAGCGTCCCAGTGGCCGCGCCCCTGCGCAATTGCGCCCGGTAAAAATTACCCGCAACTATACCCGTCATGCGGAGGGGTCTGTGTTGGTGGAGTTTGGTGATACCAAGGTTTTGTGTAATGCCTCTCTATCCAGTGAAGTCCCAAGGTTTTTACGCGGCCAGGGCAGCGGTTGGATTACTGCAGAGTACGGCATGCTGCCACGCTCCACAGGCTCTCGTATGCCCAGGGAAGCGGCCAAGGGCAAGCAGAGTGGGCGCACCGTGGAAATTCAGCGCTTGATCGGGCGCTCACTGCGAGCGGCGGTAGACCTGGAGAAGCTGGGTGAGAATCAAATCACCGTCGATTGCGATGTTATCCAGGCCGATGGTGGTACCCGAACTGCAGCAATAACTGGTGCCTGTGTGGCATTGGTTGATGCCCTGCGTCATATGCAGCGAGAGAAAATCATAGCCGATGATCCGCTCAAGAATATGGTAGCGGCGGTATCAGTGGGAATTTATGAGGGGGAGCCGTTACTGGACCTGGATTACCCGGAAGACAGTTCAGCGGATACCGATATGAATTTGGTGATGGCCGAAGATGGCGGCATGATCGAGGTTCAAGGCACTGCAGAGGGTGAGCCATTTACCGAAAAGCAGTTTGCGCAGATGCTGGGGTTGGGCAAGGCGGGTATTGATGAATTGATCGCTTTGCAAAAGCGGGCGCTGGACGAGTAAAGCAGCCGCCCCTTGGTTTGTATCCGGCCCTCTCTCAATAGGGAAGGGGCCGGAACTCCGTGTGATTCAGACTTCGATTTCGTAGTCCATGATGACCGGCAAGTGGCTGGAGAATTTCACATTCTTATTGATTGCACCGTACTCAATGCGATTTTTTAGACCGTGAGAGACGATCTGCATATCAGTACGCCAGCCATCTCCTTCTCCGACAGTACCGCTGGGCCACCAGCTAAATTCGTCGGTATCTTTTACTACACGGCGAAAAGCATCGACATAGCCAACATCATTAAACAGTTGGTCCAGCCAGCGCTGTTCGTGACGCATAAAGCCGGGAGAATCCTGATGATCCTGCCAATTCTGTACGTCTGCACGACGGTGAGCCATGCCCCAGTTACCACAGAAAATAAAGTCGCGGCGTTTGCGGCTTATTTTTAGCAAGTGCGCCTGCATGTCCTCAAAGAATTGGACTTTTTTCTCTAACGACGTCTCATCGGAGGCGACTGGCGCGAGCAGAGAGCCAACGCTCAGTCGCTCGAAATCCGCCTGTAGATAGCGGCCGTACATATCTTCACCATTGGCGAAGCCCATGCCGAATATGATGGCTTTGGGCTGGCTGCGGGTGTAGATAGCCACACCGTTTTCGTGGGGAGTTCCCGAGTCGAAAAAGTAACTGTAATAACCGTCGGGGTGAAATATTGGGTGGTCCAATTCAGGCTCGAGAGAGCGCAGGTCCTGAAGGCAGATAATATCTGCGTCCTGCTCCGCCAACCAATCGTAGAGACCGCGTTGGGCGGCCTGATGAACGCCGTCTACCGACAAGCTTACTATTCGCATTATTAGCCCCTTACCAGCGGACTGTGTATCATTAGAAACATTATATGCATGCCTACCCCCGGGAATGCTACGGGGAGGTCTCCCTTCACCTTAGCCAATAGTTAACAATTTTCCATGCAGCAATATCAGCGCGATTTTATCCAACTTGCCCTGGATCATCAGGTTTTGTGTTTCGGCGACTTCACATTGAAGTCGGGCCGTCAAAGCCCCTACTTTTTCAATGCCGGCCGTTTCCACACCGGTGCTGCACTGGCAGCGCTGGGACAGGCCTATGCCGAGGCGATAATCGCTTCGGGAGTGGAGTTCGATGTCATTTTTGGGCCGGCCTACAAAGGTATCCCGCTGGGTGCGGTGACTGCTGTGGCTCTAGCCCAAAAGGGGATCGATAAGCCTTTCTGTTACAACCGAAAAGAAGCCAAGGATCACGGTGAAGGCGGAACCTTAGTGGGTGCGCCGCTTAATGGCAAGGTTTTGATTATCGATGATGTTATTACTGCGGGCACAGCCGTGCGCGAAGTGATGCAAATTATCGAATCTCATGGCGCAGAGGCGGCGGGAGTTGTGATTGGTCTCAACCGCCAGGAAAAGGCTAGCGAAGATTGTGAATTCTCCGCTATCCAGCAAGTTGAGAGACAGTACAATATTCCTGTGGTCGGCATCGTGCAGTTAGACGATGTGATTAGCTTTCTCGAGCAGGAGTCGAATGACAGCGATACTCTGCAGAAAATTGTGGACTACCGGCAGCGCTACGGTGTCGCGGGTCAATAAATTTTGTCCCCCCTAGCCGTGGGCCGGTTAATTTAGAGAGAAGAGCGATGCGAGTCGCCCCTTTAGTACCTCTATTGGTCAGCACCCTTTTGATGTTGGCTGTAGAGGCTTATGGCAACAATAGCCGGGTTTTGTATCGATACACTGATCACCAGGGAGTCCTGGTGATCAACGATGCTATTCCACCGGAATTTGTTCCAAATGGATATGAGATTCTCACTCTTACCGGTCGTGTAGTTGAAGTAGTTGCACCGCAGCTCAGTCCTGAAGAGTACCAGGCCCAGCTTAAGTTGGAGGCCCAGCGTGAGGCGGATCGTAAGTTGCTCAAGCGCTATAACAGTATTGCGGATATTGAGAGTGCTCGGTCGCGCAAGTTGGCTGTCGTAGAGCAGGATATGGCTATCATGCGGTCAAATATCAGCAGTCTACGCCGGCAAATTGCCCAGGAAGAAGCCTCTGCTGCGCGCACGCAGCGGGGCGGCCGTGAGGTGGCTCCCGAATTGTTGCAGAGAATTGCTGATCTACAAAAAGAAATGGAAGTGCTTGAGGAGCGCCTCAGCCGGCGTGCGGCTGAAGCGGATACCATAGGGGTTGATTTCGATAAGGCGGTAGCCCGCTATACCGAACTTAATGCTGAGAGCTAGCTAATTTCTCAATGCCTGAATAATTTCGGAGGGCTACCGCTAAACAGCCCTCATGAGGAAATGGTTATCTGGCTGCAGCCACTGTCTCACGGAAGAAACCAGCCGTTAATACGGGCCACTGTTCTGCCCAGTACTCTGTAGGCTTACGCTTAAAACCGCTGCGCACGTATTGGACGATGCGCCCCTCCGCGCTCGCCAAAAGCAGGTTGGCAGCACCACCGAGAGGAAGAGTCGGGCGCAGGTGTTCGCGCAATTCGGCTTCGCGCAAGATCTGTCTAATTTGGGTTTCCAGTCGATCAAACAACTGCAGGATTCGTCCATGCAGCCTCTCAGTTTCACCGGTAAGCGCGTCGCCTGTAAGCAGGCGAGTGATTCCTGGATTGCGTTCACAGAACGCCAGAAGAAGCTGCAGAATTTTCTGGCAGCGATTGAGAGCCGAGGGCTCCTCCTGCAGGATCATTGCGATACGGCTGAAAATGGTCTCCTCAATAAATTCGATCAGCCCTTCAAACATCTTGGATTTACTGGGGAAGTGACGATATAGCGCGGCTTCAGAGAAACCAACTTCCTTGGCCAGTGCTGCTGTTGTAATACGTGCGCCGGGACTGACTTCCAGCATATGTGCTAGAGCTTCCAGGATTTGTTGACGCCGATTGATTTTTTCGCTGCTCATTGACTGCCTTTGGTCCGCTTGGGGGGCGGAATTTAGTTTTGCTCTTGTCGTCTTATTTTGACGGCGGCGGAATCCTACCGATTCGCCGGGCTGTCTTCAATTGCCAAGGGGCTAGTGGTCCACAGTTTGCGCTTCTATGTTGGTAATCAGGGTACCCACGCCTCGATCTGTAAATATCTCGAGCAATATGGCGTGGGGCACACGGCCGTCGATGATGTGAGCGGAATTTACCCCATCCTGAACAGCGTCCAGAGCGCAGGTGATTTTTGGCAGCATGCCGCCATAGATGGTGCCATCCTGAATTAAGCTCTCTACTTCATTGGTAGTCAGTCCGGTGAGAACCTCCCCCTCCTTATCCTGCAGACCGGCGACGTTGGTGAGTAACATCAGCTTTTCTGCTTTCAATTCCTCGGCGATTTTTCCAGCGACGAGATCGGCATTAATATTGTATGAAACCCCATTGCCGTCGACTCCGATCGGCGCGATAACCGGGATAAAGTCGCTGTGAACCAGCATATTGATCACATCAATATTAACTTTCTCGACTTCCCCTACCTGGCCGATATCAATGATTTCAGAGGCATGTAGTCCCGCACTCTCATTTTTTCGGGTCAACTTTCGCGCTTTAACCAGCAATCCGTCTTTACCGGTGATACCTACCGCGCGGCCCCCATTTTTGTTAATCAAATTGACGATCTGTTTGTTGACGGTGCCCCCTAACACCATCTCTACAACATCCATGGTTTCGCTATCGGTGACTCTCATTCCGTCTACGAATCGGGACTCAATACTGAGCTTGTTTAGCAGCTGCCCGATTTGAGGTCCGCCACCGTGCACTACCACTGGGTTCATACCTACCAGCTTCATCAGGATAATGTCTCGCGCGAAACTGTTTTGTAGTTGCTCATCCACCATGGCGTTGCCACCGAACTTGACCACAATAGTTTTGCCTGTAAAGCGCTGGATATAGGGCAGTGCTTCATTGAGGACCTGGGCACTTTTCAGCGCAGAGTTTAGATCTAGGGACATGGGCAGTTCCTTACACAGGGCGAAAGGGAATCAGGTTTGGGGTCCTGAATTGAGTCGCCAACGATTTAAAGCAAATGTGGTGGATTGTTTTCTAAGCAATAGGGGCAGTGGCCCGATGGCGGCGCAGTCTATTCCGCCGTTTTATCTTAATCGAGCAGCTGCCAGTCGGGTACAGTAATTGCGGGAGCAATCTTTCTGAGCTGTCCCATCACCTCAGTACGGATGCGCTCCAGGGCCTGTTCATTTTCAGCCTCAAAGCGCAGGGTTAGTGCGCTAGTGGTATTGGAGGCACGTACAAGCCCCCAGCCATCGGGAAACTCTATACGCAGGCCGTCGATAGTATTGATATCGGCATTGCCAAAATTCCCCTTATCGCGCAGCTGGTCTATCAGTGAAAACTTCTCAGCTTCTTCTACTGGTAGCAGGATCTCAGGGGTGCTGTGCATTTTCGGCAAGGTGTCGAGGAGTTCATCAAGACTTTGTTCGCGCAGTGCCATAATTTCTAGTACCCGCGCAGCAGCGTAGATACCATCGTCGAAACCAAACCAGCGGTCCTTAATAAAGATATGTCCGGAAAGCTCGCCGCCCAAAATGGCTTTGGTCTCCAACATCTTGGCTTTCATCGGAGAGTGTCCGGTCTTCCACATAATGGGGCGGCCCCCATACTGGCTGATTAGCTGGGATAAACTGCGACTGCTCTTAACGTCGAAGACAATATTTTCTCCCGGATTGCGCGCAAGGATATCCCTTGCCAGCAACATAACCAGTTGGTCTGCCCAAGCGATACGGCCGCTGCTTGAAATTAGGGTAACACGATCACCATCACCATCCAGGGCCACGCCCAGATCTGCTCCTGTAGCCAGAACCTTTTCAGTCAAGGCTTCGAGGTTTTCTGGCCTGGAGGGGTCCGGTGCGTGATTGGGGAAGTTGCCATCCACCTCACAATAGATCGGTGTTACTGCACAGCCGAGCTGCTCAAAGAGGCGGGGAGCCAGGTTAGAGGTGGCGCCATTGCCAGCATCGATAACCAAGTGCGGTTGCCCGGCGAGGGCGACATTATTGAAAACTTCATCGATATATTTATCGGTGATTTCTTGCTCCCGATTGGCGCCTTCCCCACTTTTGAATGGGCCTTTTTTCATCAACTGGTAGAGCCCCTGCAGTTTGTCTTCCGCCAGGGCGCGACCTTTCAGTACGATCTTAAAGCCGTTGTATTCCGCAGGGTTGTGGCTTGCGGTAACAATGACCCCGCTACTGGTATTTTTTCCTTTCGCACAAGCGTAATAGAGAAGTGGTGATGGAATCAGGCCGAGATTAATAGAGTTGCAGCCACTATCTAGAATTCCCTCAATCAGGCACTGGCTAAGTGTCTCACTGCTATTGCGTCCATCTCGGCCAACTAGTAAGAGATGTTCTCCAGCGTGCTGTGCCAGGGTGCCGAGCGCTCTACCTAGTTGATAGGCAAAAGGTTCGTTGATTTCCTGCCCGGCGATTCCACGGATATCGTAGGCACGGAAAACATGCTGGGGATACTCAGAGGTCAGAGGCAGCTCGGGCTTGTCATCGTCACTTTTTGGCAAGTCCTTTGAACTATTTTCTTTTTCTTCGCTTTCTGAGTTCTCCGAATCAGAGTCCGAGATACTGGGTGCTGAGGCCAAGCTCTGCGGCAGAAAATCTGTATTGGAAGCCTGTGTAGTTCCTCCATCAGAGGCTTGTGGGTGCGCCTTATTAAGCTCGCTGCCACTAGCATCCTTACTTCTTTCCCATGGGGCTCTCGAATCGCGAGGTAGGAATTTCAGTAGGGCGAATAGGCTCACCAATATTCCAATACCGGCTCCGATGTAAATCCAGGATGTGGGCAGACTGTGCTGTTCGACAAAGGTTTGGGAGGGACTGAAGTGGAGGCTTAAATAGCTGTCCTCAAGTTGCTCTACAGTGTTGTAGCCTTTTCCTATGCCTGCGCGCCACAGTGTTTGTCGGTGGGCATCGGGAAACTTCTGCATTAACTGAACTTGTCCATGACTACCGCCCAGACTTTTTAAAATGTTTTCCAGCACGGAAAAGGGTTGGGTAGCCAGTAGTTGTTCATTTTCCAGGGTGATAACACTATGCAGTTGCCAGCTATTTTCCACACCGGTACGCAGTACTTCCATCGGTTGCTCAGGTGTTTCCTGACTGCGCTTTAACAGATCGACCAAGGCAAAGTTCAGGGAGGGATTTTGCCCTGAGCCCACTCGAACCTGTTCGGAAGAAAAGGCCTGGAGGGAGACCTGCTCAGGTAGTTTGGTAGATTCAATCAGAGTTGCTGCAGGGAGCTTCCTTGATCCAAGGGCCTGCAGGCGCTTCGAATAGTCTGCGACGTAAGACTGCACGACTTCAGCTAGTTCGGCAGTTTTTTGCTTGGCGGCTAGCTCAATCTGCGAATGATTGTGGGGTATTACAAGATACTGGATTAACAGATAGGCACCGCCCAGCCAAGCGACAACTACTAATAATAACGGTAAAAATAACCCTTTCTGCATGGTACCGCCTGGTTTCTTTTTGTTGTTGGAGCCCACAGATATCCCTGATTTGAGCGTAAATGTTGTCACTGAGCCTTGGAGGCGATGAGTTCAATGAGCTGTCGGGCTAGGTCGGTCTTTAATGCGGGAGCCAGTCGGCTCTGACCACCCGCATCTATCACAGTGACAGCGTTGTGATCGCTGTTAAATCCCGAATCCGATTGGCTCACATCGTTGGCAATGATCATATCGAGGTTTTTCCGCTGCAGCTTGCTCTGGGCGTGGGCGAGAACCTGTTCTGTCTCTGCGGCGAACCCGATAGTGAAAGGCCGTAGCTCAGTACGCGTGGCTATGGCTGCAACAATATCGGGATTTTTGATGAGGGCAATTGCATCATCATCTTGCCCGTCTTTCTTTTTGATTTTCTGCTCAGCGACTTGGGCCGGGCGGAAATCAGCAACGGCTGCTGCACTGATAAAGATATCGCAGTGATCGGCGGCACTTTTGGCGGCCTCATACATATCCTGGGCGCTGATAACATCGATACGATTGACCTTTGGTGGCGTATCCAAATTTACGGGGCCGGCAATCAACGTCACTTCGGCACCGGCACTCTGCGCCGCCGCAGCCAGGGCGAAGCCCATTTTTCCAGAGCTGTGGTTGCTAAGGAATCTCACTGGGTCAATGGCTTCCCTGGTAGGGCCGGCAGTGATTACTACTTTGCGGCCCTGCAGTGAGTGGCTTGTGTGAAACAGGGATTCAGTGTGTTCCGCCAGGTTTTCTGGTTCCAGCATACGGCCGGGGCCCACGTCGCCACAGGCCTGGCTACCCGCGCCTGGGCCCCAGAATATGACTCCGCGCTCCTTTAGGGTCTGAGCATTGGCTGAGGTAGCTGCGTGGCGCCACATGGCTTGGTTCATGGCTGGTGCCAGGGCCAGGGGGGCTTCGCTGGCCAAACAAAGGGTGGTTAAGAGGTCATCAGCCATACCGGCAGCCAACTTTGCCATTACCTGGGCACTGGCTGGAGCAATCAGGATAAGGTCAGCCCATTTCGCCAGTTCGATATGACCCATAGCGGCTTCTGCCGAGGGATCCAACAAGTCTATATGCACCGGGTTAGCGGATAGCGCCTGAAAGGTCAGTGGCTGTACAAACTCCTGTGCTCCGGCGCTCATTACCACTCGGACATCGGCACCGCGCTCTTTGAGCCGGCGAACCAGGTCGGCACTCTTATAGGCGGCAATTCCACCGCTGATACCTAAAAGTATGCGTTTGTCGGCCAGAGAGGACATAAATGCTGTTTCCGATTTGGTGCGAGCCGGTAAGATTAGCATTTCTGTGTCGTTTCTTATAAGACTGCAGTAGTGCTTCAAAGGTGCAGCGTGGAAGAGGTGTTCAGTAGATGTGCGATAGATAAGACACTGACTAACTGGGCTACAAATGAAAATAAAGGACTGGCCGGCAGGTGAGAGGCCTCGGGAAAAGCTGTTGGAGAAAGGGGCTGAAGCCCTGTCGGATGCAGAGTTGTTGGCAATTTTTCTGCGCGTGGGGCTACCCGGCCTCTCAGCAGTGGATCTGGCCAGGAGACTTCTCAATGATTTTGGTGGCTTGCGCCCTCTATTAGAGGCCGAGCGAGATGACTTTTGCCGCGCGCGAGGGCTCGGCGACGCCAAGTTTGCACAGTTGCAAGCGGCGCTGGAAATGGCCAAGCGGCACTTGGCGGAAACCATACAGCACGGCAGCGCACTGTGCAGTCCCGGAGCGGTCAGGGATTACCTGGCAATCCAGCTCAGGCACCGGCGCAGGGAAGTGTTCTGCTGCCTCTACCTGGATAATCAACACAGGGTAATCGCTTTTGAGGAGTTGTTCGAGGGGACTCTGAATGCGGCGAATGTCTACCCGCGCGAAGTAGTACAGCAAGCGCTGCTGAAGGGAGCTGCGGCGGTTATTTTGGCGCACAACCACCCGTCTGGTGTCAGTGAGCCCAGCCAGGCAGATATCTGGATTACCGAGCGTTTGACCCAGGCACTAGAGCTGGTGGATATTAAGGTTCTGGACCATTTGATCGTCGGTGAGGGCAAGGCGCTATCCTTTGCAGAGCAGGGATTGATGTAAAGGTGTCGTTCCCGGCGTTGAAATGTTGTACAAAACTTGCTCCCTACGGGCTCTTTTGGTATAAAACGCCGCTCTTTGCGGCCGGGCCAGATTCTGCACAGGTTCCGCCGCCATCCAGGAACCGGATTAGAATCCCGATTTTTATGTTCCCGCACTACCTTTTCCTCTTCAGGATTGGCGCCATGCGGGCACAAGCGTTTTGAAGAGGCCAACAGATGTCCAAGGTATGTCAGGTAACCGGTAAGCGTCCGGTCACCGGAAACAATGTATCCCACGCTAAGAACCGCACCAAGCGTCGCTTTGTGCCGAACCTGCACAGCCACCGTTTCTGGGTTGAATCCGAGAAGCGTTTTGTGAAGCTGCGTGTTTCCGCGAAAGGCATGCGCGTTATCGATAAGAAAGGTATCGACGCTGTTCTGACTGAGCTGCGCGCCCGCGGCGAAAAAGTGTAACGGCTGTAGCCCAGCTAATAGATTGGAGATAGAGCAATGCGTGAGAAGATTCGTCTGAATTCCAGCGCCGGTACTGGCCATTTCTACACCACTACCAAAAACAAGCGCAACATGCCTGAGAAAATGGAGATCAAAAAGTACGATCCCGTTGTACGCAAGCATGTAATGTACAAGGAAGGCAAAATTAAATAATTGCCTACCGCTACTGTACAAAAAAGCCCGGTTCTAACCGGGCTTTTTTGTGCGTATTGGAAATTGAGCAGCCAGTTTACACAGGGTAACTCCAGAAGATGCCAGAGCTCCCAGAAGTAGAAACCACTCTCAGAGGCCTGCAACCTCACCTGGAGGGGCATAAAATTCGCTCCGCAAAAGTGCGCCAGCACCAGTTGCGCTGGCCCGTGGAAGCAGACTTTGAGCGCCGTGTCCGCAATGCCCGGATACTGAAGTTGGAGCGCCGGGCCAAGTACCTGCTGGTGCACACCGATAAAGGCTGCGCTATCTGGCACCTGGGGATGTCTGGCAGCCTGCGAATGGTCGAGGCTGCACAGGCACCGGAAAAGCATGATCATATCGACTGGCGCCTGGATAGTGGTCTCACACTGCGTTACCGCGACCCGCGCCGTTTTGGTGCCCTACTGTGGACAGTGGCGGACCCACTGGCCCACGACTTACTCAGCCATTTGGGCCCAGAGCCTCTCTCGGAAGAATTTAGTGGTGACTATCTGTTCGAGACTTCGCGCAAGCGTAAGCAGTCTGTCAAAACCTTCGTCATGGATGGCCGTATCGTTGTGGGGGTGGGTAATATTTACGCCAGTGAATCTCTTTTCCTGGCGGGCATTCGCCCAGATCGACAGGCCGGTTCTATTTCCAAAGCCCGATACCAGCGCTTGGCTGAGTCCATAAAGCAGGTTCTCAGTCAGGCAATCGCCCAAGGTGGGACTACCTTGCGGGACTTTATTGGCGGCGATGGAAAACCTGGCTATTTCGCCCAACAGCTAAATGTTTATGGCCGTGCGGGTGAGTCCTGTCCCGCTTGTGGCCGAGCAGTCAAAGATATGGTTTTGGGCCAGAGAAATACCTTTTTCTGCTCTAGCTGCCAACGTTAAATCGCATCCTTCTGGCAGCTTTAGACAATACTAATATCATCGTATTGCCGATAAGGAGCTGCTTAGTGGTCATGATATTGCCTTTTCTTACGGTCACCCTGTCGATTTGGGCCGTTTGGAATGGTCGTCGCCGCTCTGCAATGGGCTGGTGGTTGTTGACCTTGCTGATCTTCATTATGTGGTGTGGATATCATATGACGCGAGCACTGTCGCTGTCTTTCTAGGGACCGTGCCCATGATGGTGTTTATGGTCAGAAGGCTGGATAGCTTGGCGCTGTTAGCGGTAAGCATAATCCTATGGATTGCCTTGATCATGGAGTTGGCATCTCACCAACACCCCTGCCCTCTCTGTCTCTTACAACGTGTTGCCTTTGCCATGATTGGCATGGGATTGATGTTGAACCTGCGCTTTAGTATTCGTGCAGAGCATTACGGCGTTGTTATTCTTTCGTGTCTGGCCGGTCTGGCTGCTGCTGTCAGGCAGGTATTGCTGCATATCACCCCTGGCGATCCTGGGTTTGGCAGCCCAGTATTTGGCTTACATTTATACACTTGGTCTGCGCTGATTTTCTTTGTCTTACTGATCTACTGTGGCGTTGCATTAATGTTTGGCTTTAAGCGGCGAAGTTTTGCCACGAGAGAGTTTACTTTGATTGAAAAGTGCATTGCCATCTCGTTCTTCATTGTCGTGTTGGCCAATTTAGTCGCGGTTCTCCTCGAGTGCGGTCTGGGTCCCTGCACCAGTGGGTCATTTGGGTATCACTGGTTGTGGTCTCGAGGTTAGGCACACAAATGTGTCCGAGCTTTCTACACTTTTCCTGATAAGACCCGAGTCCCGGGGAATTGCGGAAAACTGTGAGGAGTCCCTATGCGCCTGGCCTGCCTGCTCATTTCACTATTGTTAATTGCTTGTGAACGAGCTGAATCCCCCTCGCCGGCCACCAGTGTTGAAACCGCCCAGCACGTTTTAAGGAATGCGTATATCTATACCGTCGACCCGGCCCGCAGTGTTGCCTCGGCAATGGCTATCCGCGATGGGCGCATTGTTTATGTGGGTACAGATCGGGGGGCAGAAGCCCTTGTAGGAGAGGGAACAAAGGTCACTGATCTCAGTGGAAAAATGGTATTGCCCGGTTTTATTCAGCAAATACCTGATGTTGGTATCAGTGACAGTTTGGATTTATCCACATATAAAACTGTAGAGGGGTATGAGAATAGCGTTCGTAAATTTATTCAGGCCAACCCCGAGAAGCAGCTTGTCGTTGGCAGCGGCTGGCGTCATGTCATTTTTGCACCACACAGACCACATAAAGCAATATTGGATCAAATAAATGATTTGATCCCCATTATTCTTTTCTCAGAAGATGGCGCCAGTGTATGGACTAACTCTGAAGGTATTGCCGCAGCTGGCATTGATATGGAGTCTAATTTTTCTGAGGGTGGTAGAATCGAAAAAGATGAAGATGGTCTTCCCATCGGTATTTTTCATGGTCGTGAAGCGGTGGAGGTTTTTTCCCGTCTGATACCCGTAAATAATGAGGGTGAAAAACCAACTCGAAGTTTTTCAGAGATTAAGAATATTGCGGCCAAGAGAGGCGTAACTACTTTTTTTCAGGCTGTAATGCCGCTCAATGATTTAAATAAATATCTCAGCGCTTTCGATCGCCCACTATCGTCAGAGAAATTAAGTTTGCGTATCCGAGCATCCTTTGAAATAGCGATGGATGTCACTGGTAAAAAACTTAGAGAATTGCAGAAGGTTGCAGAAAAATATTCCGACGATGATTTCAAGATCAATTCGGTTAGCCTGAAAGCTGACAAGGTAGGTTTAGGTGATCAACGTGATTCAGGCCTGTCGAGTGAACTTATTTCCAAGATAATTGCTCGTGCTAATTCACATAATTTCCAGTTTTACCTGGATGCTAAGAGTAATAAAGAGTTGGCAGCTCTACAAAAACTTATACAGATATCTCTGGATGGTGGCAGGGAGTTGGGATTGCGTAACACCCTGCTTAATATCAGTTCGGATAATGCTGGGAGTGTATTGTCAGCTGATAAGGAAAAACCGATTTTATTGCTGTCAGTAGCAGCGCGCTCAAAAGTTTCTCCAGATGATAAAAGTTACTTAACTGAAAGTCGAAAATCTAATACAGAGCCTCGTCATATAGCCGTGGTTATGGACTCGGGATATGTTGCCGGGAGAGAGGTGTCACCAATCCAGAACATCCATGCTGGAGTCAGTAACCAGATATCATTGGAGACAATGATTGAAATGTTCACTTTTACCGGTGCTGTTACGAATCACCTGGAGCAGGATACCGGTAGTTTGGAGGTGGGAAAGTGGGCGGACTTTATTGTTTTGGACAAAAACCTGTTTTTAATTCCGCAGCGAGATATTGGTAATGTCCAGGTGATACAGACTTATTACAAAGGTCAGAAAGTCTATGACCGCAGGCGCTAAGGAGAGAAAAAACCGAGGGGAAGTGCGCCCCTCGGCTGATCAAAGTTAACGCCCTTGGGCGCTGCCCTCGCGGCGGGGGTCGGCTCCCCCGTACAGCTTGTTATTTTGCAAAGCGATGGCATGGATACCACTGTTGAGGCCCCTTTCGACAACCTCGTGTCCACGGGCTTCGAGTTTCTCGATAGTATCGGGGCTGAAAAAGCCGGGCTCCAATTCGACCCTCTTACCGATAGCGCCGATATTTCCCGCAGAAATCGCTTCGGCAATCGGCATATTCAAGCCCAGATGGTAGAGAATGGTGCGCGCGGTGTAGTCAATAATTCGTGAACCGCCGGGGGAACCCACCAGAAGGCGCATGCTGCCATCTTTGTTGAAAACGATGGTGGGGGACATGGAAGAGCGCGGTCTCTTGCGCGCTTGAATGCGGTTGGCCACCCGCTCCCCACTACTGTTTTTTGGAGTGAAGGAAAAATCGGTGAGCTGGTTGTTGAGCAGGAAGCCCTTCACCATCAGGCGCGACCCGAAGCCGGTTTCAATACTGGTCGTCATACTGACACCATTACCGTAGCGGTCGACAATCACTAAATGACTGGTGTTGGGCAACTCTGGCGACTGGGCCATCACCCGCTTCACCCCGAGTTCGGCTGGGGTACCCGGAGTCGCAGCTGTGGCGGAGTCCGGGTCGATTAACTGCGCGCGGCGAGCCAAATAATCCCTGGACACCAGTGATTTACTGGGTACTTGGACAAAGTCGGAATCACCGGAGTAGGTGTTGCGATCGGCAAATGCCAGTTCCGAAGCTTCGATAAATAAGTGGGTGAGCAGATCACTGCCAGGCTCGAAGCGCTCCAGAGGGAATTGTTGCAGCATGCCCAGGATGCCGCCTACTGTGGTACCTCCGGACGACGGGGCATCCGCACCGCACACACGATATTCGAGAAACTCCGAACACAGGGGCTGGCGCTCCTTGGCTCGGTAGCTAACCATATCTTCGAGGCTCAGGAGCCCTGGGTTGGCACTGTCATAGCGCACAGCTTTGACGATAGCCTTGGCAATGTCGCCGTGATAGAAGGCATCCGCACCGCCCTGGGCAATTGCCTCCAGGGTTTCCGCGTAGGCCGGGTTCTTCAAGTTGTGACCCACCGGCAGGGGCTTGCCATCACTGTTGAAGAAGTAGCTGGCAATTTCCGGTCGAGCAGCCACCTTCGGCATGCGCAGTAACAGCTGGTGAAGGCGCGGTGAGATCTGAAAGCCGGATTTGGCCAGGTGTATGGCCGGCTGAAATAACTGCTCCCAGGGTAACTTGCCATCGCGCTCGTGAGCCATTTCCAGCATTCGCACAACACCGGGAACGCCGACCGAGTAGCCGCCGATTACAGACTCAAAAAATGAACGCGGCTTGTTGTCGCGGATAAAGTAATTTTCGTCTACCTGAGAGGGGGCTGTCTCGCGCCCGTCGTAGTACTTGAGCTTCTTTGCCGCAGCGTCATAGCTGAGCATAAATGCCCCGCCACCAATCCCGGAGGATTGTGGTTCTACCAATCCCAATACCATCTGAGCGGCAATGGCGGCGTCCACAGCGCTGCCGCCCCGGGCGAGAATCTGCTCGGCAGCCCGGCTGGCATGGGGGTTGGCAGTGACTGCCATATAGAAGTTGGCCGTTGAGGACTTAACGGCTGTGCGACCGGTATCAAACTCCGGTTGTGGTTCATCGGCAAAAGCGAAAGCGGGACTCAGAACCAGTGCAAAAGCGGCGAGAAAGTTGCGCACGTAACACTCCGCGGATTGTGGATAAATCCGCTCGAGTGTATCAGAAATAGCCAGATTTCGGCTTAACGAAATTTCTCTTCCAGCGCGCTTTGTACAGCAGCCGGAACAAACTTGGTGACATCGCCGCCCAGGGAGGCAATTTCACGTACTAAAGAGGATGAAATGTAGGACAAATGTTCTGCCGGTGTCAGGAACAAGCTTTCCATATTGGGCGCTAACTGGCGGTTCATATTGGCCAGCTGGAACTCGTATTCAAAGTCGGACACCGCGCGCAGACCGCGCAGTACGCCATACGCATCTACCTGGCGCACCAGGTCGGCGAGCAGGATATCGAACCCAATGACTTCGACATTGGGCAGGTGACCGAGAACTTTTTGTGAAAGTTCTACCCGCTCCTCTAAGGTGAACAGGGGGTTTTTGCGATTGCTGGCAGCCACAGCCACGATAACGTGGTCAAACAAGCGGCATGCGCGCTCCACCAAGTCCAAGTGACCATTGGTGATGGGATCGAAGGTTCCGGGATAGACGACTTTTTTCATACGCCAGGGCTTAAATGCGGGCCGAATGGGATGCGAATGGTAAACAATTTACGGCTAAGGTCAAAACCGAATCTTTTTATTCTTCCCTAAACCGATGGGCCGGTGCGGCGAAACAAGCGCATACACACTTGTCCCGCACGTTTTTCTTTTTCCTGTTCCCAGCCAGGTATTGATGCAACCGCTGTGTCTCGCTGTGTTTCCACATAGATTAATGCATCCTGCGAAAGGTGGCCGGACAGGGCGCCTAGAGTTGCCTGCCAAAGATTGTCAGCAAAAGGGGGATCGATAAATACGAGGTCGTATTTGCTTCCATTACTTCCGAGGAACTCTTCCGCACTACAGTTATGGACTTTGGCTTCCCGGGCGTTTAACTGTTTTAACTGTTCCGCCAGGGTTCGCGCAGCGCGAGTATTCAGCTCGACAAAATCTACGGAGCCGGCGCCTCGGGATAGCGCCTCCAGACCCAGGGCTCCTGAACCGGCAAAGAGGTCCAGGCAGCGGGCGTCGGGCAGGTAGAACTGTAGCCAGTTAAACAGAACCTCCCGCAGTCGGTCGCCGGTAGGTCTCAAGCCCTCCACTGGGGCAAACTGTAATTTTCGCCCGCGCCACTGTCCGCCAATGATGCGCAACTGTGAAAGGTTTTGCGGGCTTTGCTTTCGGGATGAACTTCTGGCCAAGGTAACTCTCTACTGGGGGCTTAGCGATGCTAAGATTAGCGTCTTTCTGCAAGCGGTACATCCGGACATACGAATGATTTTTGACTTCCTGCGCAAAAAGAAGAAGCGCAAGCCCGAACAAAGTGAGCCCCAGCAATCCCAGGCGGAGGTCACTGCTGCGTCTGAAGAGGAATCATCGGCGCAGAGCCCAGAGCCTTCAGCGCTAGAGCAAGAGCCCTCAGCGCTGGACAAAACGCCCTCAGACATAGAGGAAAAGTCGCCTGCCCAGGGAGAAACTTCCGCTCTGGAGGAGGCAAAGGTCCCTATCGATGTACCCACTACCCCAGCTTCTGCCCCCCAAGAGGAAAGTGCCGGCTGGGCGCAGCATACTGATGCGGCGGGCGAGCCGGAGGCCGTTGTCGAACCCTCACAGGTGGTTGCAGCAGCAGAGCCTGTAATAAAAGAAGAGGCCGAGAAGCCAGCTCCGATTCAACCCGAGCCAGCTCCAAAACCCAGAGCCAAAGAGCAGCTGAAACCGGAAGCCAAAAAGAAAGAGGGCTTCTTTGCGCGTATTCGCCGCGGCCTCAGCCGCACCAGCAACCAGTTTGTCGAGGGGATGGGAAACCTGTTCCTCGGGGCCAAGGAGATCGATGAAGATCTGCTGGAAGAACTTGAAACACAGCTGTTAATGGCAGATGTGGGAGTTGAGGCCACCAGCGAGATCGTCGAGCGCCTGACCGAACGGGTATCCCGTCGGGAACTGGCCGATGGCGATGCACTTTACAAGGCATTGCAGCAGGAGCTGGCGGACTTACTCGATAGTGTTGATGCTCCCCTGGAAATCGATATTAGCAAAAAGCCTTACGTCATCCTGGTCGTGGGCGTAAACGGTGTGGGTAAAACCACAACAATTGGCAAGCTGGCCCACCGCTTCCTCGGTGAAGGCAAGTCAGTGATGTTGGCTGCTGGTGATACATTCCGTGCCGCAGCCGTTGAGCAGCTACAGGTTTGGGGGCAGCGTCACGATGTACCGGTTGTAGCGCAGCATACCGGTGCCGATAGTGCGTCAGTTATTTTCGATGCGGTTCAGTCTGCCCAGGCGCGCGGCGTCGATGTGGTAATTGCCGATACCGCCGGGCGCCTGCACACCAAATCCAACTTGATGGAGGAGTTGTCCAAGGTGCGCCGGGTGATGGGCAAACTGGACCCCAGCGCGCCCCACGAGGTGCTGTTGGTACTGGATGCTGGCACTGGCCAAAATGCAATTAACCAGGCCTCTCAGTTCCGTGAGGCGGCCGGCGTTACTGGCTTGGTGCTGACCAAATTGGATGGTACTGCCAAAGGCGGCGTTATCTTTGCCCTGGCTCGTCGTTTCGGCATCCCGGTGCGTTTTATCGGTGTGGGTGAGCAGGCGGAAGATCTACAGCCATTCCGCGCTCGCGAGTTCGTATCCGCCCTGTTTGGCCGCGATAAGGCCTGATAGTTCGCCTAGGAAATAACAAGAACAACAGAAGCCGTGATCACTTTCGATAATGTGAACAAGCGTTACGCATCGGGGCAGGATGCCCTGGTGCGAGTCAGCCTGGAAATCCCCCGTGGCGATATGGTGTTTCTCACCGGTCACTCCGGTGCGGGTAAAAGTACTTTACTGAGACTCCTGACCGCGATTGAGCGCCCTACTAAGGGCAGTATTCTTGTCGCCGGACAGAATCTCAACCGCCTGCGCAATGGCCAGATCCCCTACTACCGCCGCAACCTGGGTATTGTCTTCCAGAATCACCAGCTGCTATTCGACCGCAGCGTTTTTGACAATATTGCCCTGCCCTTGTCTGTTGCTGGTTGCAATAAGCGAGAGGTGGGGCGTCGGGTTCGCGCAGCTCTGGATAAGGTCGGCTTGCTGCACAAGGAAAAGCAAAATCCCATTATGTTGTCTGGTGGTGAGCAGCAGCGGGTTGGGATTGCCCGCGCAGTCGTTAACAAGCCCGCGATACTGGTTGCCGATGAGCCCACCGGCAACCTGGACCCAACACTCTCGCAGGAAATCATGCAGTTATTCGCGGACTTTAACGCTGTGGGGGTTACGGTGCTGGTGGCGAGCCACGACTTGGAACTGATTGCACGGATGCGCCGACGGGTATTTACCCTACAGGCTGGCCAACTGATATACGACGGAGTTCCGAGCCGTGAAGTACACCCAAGCTAAAGCGCAACGGCAGGCCAACCCTGCCGCAGACAAACGTGTGCGCAGCACCGGCGCTGTTGTTGCACAAACAGGGTTGGGCGATCGATGGAATAGCTGGTTGGGGCACCACCGTGAGATGGCCGCCGACTCCGTCAGTCGATTTTTTAGCGCACCCATAGCCAGTGCAATGACGGCGCTGGTGATTGCTATTGCCCTGGCCCTGCCGGCGGCATTGCAATTGGGATTGTTGAATTTCCAGCGGGCGGTGGCCGGTTGGGATGGGCAGCCACAAATTTCAGTTTTTCTACACAAAGATGCGAGACAGGCTGCGGTTAATTCCCTGGCCGACAAATTGCGCAGTGATCCCGCTATCGCGGAGGTAACTTATGTCTCCCCGGAAGACGCCCTGGCAGAGTTTGAACAGGCCTCGGGGCTTGGGGATGTATTGGTTGGCCTGGATGCCAACCCCTTGCCGGCAGTGCTGTTGCTGCGGCCAAGGGATGCGAAGGACGGCGATAAACTTCAGACTTTGGTGGAGAATCTGAGAGCCCAGGCACTGACGGATTCAGTGGTCTTGGATCTTGCCTGGGTCCAGCGCCTCGCCCAGATCACCGAACTGGGACAGCGTCTCTCCGCAGGTCTAGCCCTGTTATTGGCGCTGGGGGTGGTATTGGTGGTGATCAATACTATACGGCTGCATATCGAAAGTCGCCGGGAGGAGATCCTGGTAGTAAAGCTTGTCGGCGGCACTAACGCGTTTGTGCGACGGCCGTTCCTTTACAGTGGCATTTGCTATGGACTATTTGGCGGGCTGGTGGCGTGGCTGTTGCTTGCAGGTGGTGTGGCTATGTTGTCTGGGCCAGTTGAGAGTCTGTCATCAAGTTATGGCAGCAGCTTCGAATTGAGAGGGCCGGGAGCCAGTTACTTCTTTCAATTAACGCTGGGGGCCTCCTCGCTGGGCCTATTAGGAGCCTGGCTTGCGGTAGCGCGACACACTCGCAAGATAGAACCCCTCTGACCGGTGAGTCTGATCAAGAAGGGTAAAGTGTTCTGGCAAAGGGAACCTGAGGCGTAAAAAGCCCCTCTAACTCCGCGAAATACAACAGAATACGGTAGTTGTTGGCGGGCTTTCTTATCTGCCCGTGCAAGTGCTACACTGAGTCCAGCTTGTCGCCGGATACAGTATCCGCCGGCAGCGGCCGGTAATATCGGCCGACTAATAATGACAGGAGAGACCTGAATGGGAACCAGCCTACAGCCAGTGCATACGCTGTCTCCGGGCGCCAACCTGGGAGCTTATATCCAGACCGTCAGTGGTTTTGACGTACTGACCGCTGAACAGGAAAAGCACCTGGCAGAAGACCTCTATTACCGCGAAAATCTCGATGCTGCACGCCAGCTGGTCATGTCACACCTGCGCTTTGTAGTGCATATCGCCAAATCTTATTCCGGCTACGGGCTCAATGAAGCCGACCTGATTCAGGAAGGTAATGTCGGTTTGATGAAGGCCGTCAAACGCTTCAATCCCGAAAAGGGAGTGCGCCTGGTATCCTTTGCGGTACATTGGATTAAAGCTGAAATCCACGAATTTATTCTGCGCAACTGGCGTATTGTTAAAATTGCCACCACCAAGGCGCAGCGCAAATTATTCTTCAACCTGCGCGGTCAGAAGAAAAAACTCGCCTGGTTGACCAATGCAGAAGCTAAGGCCGTCGCCAAAGACCTGAATGTGGATGTCACCCAGGTCCATGAAATGGAAGGCCGCCTGGCTGCACACGATGCGGCTTTTGATGCGGGTGTCGATGACGATGACGATACCGCCTGGCAGGCACCGGCTCACTATCTGGAAGACCGCAGTTTTGATCCGGCCGCCCAGCTTGAGCGGGATAACTGGCAGGAAACCAACTTGACCAGCCTCGCCAGTGCCATGGCACAACTGGATGATCGCAGCCGCGATATTATTCAGGCCCGCTGGCTCAGTGAGGAGAAATCCACATTGCATGAGTTGGCTGATAAGTATGGTGTTTCCGCTGAGCGAATTCGCCAGCTGGAAAAAAATGCCATGAAGAAAGTGCGTGCTGCTATGGAAGCCTAAATCGGCGTTCTGGTACACGGGTAGAAAACCGCGCAGTAGCGCGGTTTTTTTTGTCCCGCCTGTTACAGGCATACCTGTCACCACTGGGTAAAACAAAAAGGGAAGGTAATGGCCAAACTCTATCTGCTGCTGTGCGCACTCTTTGGCGCTAGTGGTGTGGCTCTGGGGGCGTTTGGGGCTCACGGCCTGCGCGGTAAAGTGGCAGAGAACCTGCTAGAGGCCTATAAAACCGGAGTCCAGTACCAGATGATCCACGCCTTGGCGCTGTTTGGTGTGGTGCTACTAATGCAAAACTGGGGAAACCGTTTATCGCTGACCCTGAGCGGCGCTCTTTTTGCTTTCGGTATTATCTTCTTCTCCGGCAGTCTCTATGCCCTGGCACTGGGAGGTCCCCGATGGCTAGGTCCAATCACCCCTCTCGGCGGGCTGATGATGATAGCAGGCTGGGTAGTCCTGTTTTTTGCCGCATTTAATTTCTCTAAGTAGCCAGCTTTACTGGGCTTACACTCAGATACCGAGCCCGAACAGAACATCAAGATATAAACCGTTTCGCATAAGAGGTCGCGAACAATGCAAGACGAATCTGCGGAAGATTTTCCCTACCGCACAGAATTTAAGAAGAAATCTATCCGCAGCTATGTGATTCGCGCGGGGCGAATGACAGAGGGGCAGCGCAATGCCTTTGACAATTATTGGGGGCAGTATGGACTCTCCCTATTTGATGGACCTCTGGATCGCCAACAGGTCTTTGGCCGCGAGGCGCCACTGGCGTTAGAGATCGGTTTCGGTATGGGGGATTCCCTCCTGGCCATGGCTGAAGCCGAGCCAGATAAGGATTTTATTGGTATTGAAGTACACCCGCCGGGCGTTGGCCGGTTGATCAATAATGCCGGCAAGGCAGGTATCAAAAACCTGCGTGTTTACATGGCCGATGCGGTCGATGTCCTAAACGATTGTATTGCCGATGGGAGCCTGGATCGTTTCCAGCTGTACTTCCCTGACCCCTGGCACAAGAAGAAGCACCACAAGCGCCGGATAGTGCAGCCGGAATTTGTTCGCCTGATTTGCAGCAAGTTAAAAACTGGCGGTCTTATGCATATGGCGACAGATTGGGAGAATTATGCCGAGCATATGCTGGAAGTATTGCAGGGTGAAAACCTGCTAGAAAATACCGCCAGTGAGGGTGATTATGTTGCCCGGCCAGAATGGCGCCCAGAGACCAAGTTTGAGCGTCGAGGGCAGAGGCTGGGGCACGGTGTTTGGGATCTGGTATACCGCAGGTTATCTGGTGAAGCGCTGCCGCTAACTACCACTGACGTAGATGCGTCAACTGTTGAAGAGTCCAAAGGCGAATAATTCGTACTGACGATCGATGTTTGCCACCGGTGCTAACATGGCACCAGTGGCATGCAACAGCCCACCTCTATTGTTAGAAAAACTCATTCCAGTTTTTCTTGGCCGCTTCCCATCGGCGCTTGTCTTCTACAACATTCAGGATGCGGATGGTGTTACTGTCATAGGACATCCAGTCCGACAGTTCAATATTATTTTGGGTGCCCGCAAAATAACGCATGCGAAAGCGGCGAATAAATTGGTTGGGAATAGCCATAAAGGCAACTTCACGTCCCTGGGTGACAGTGGAAACCTCTACGCATTGGTGGTTTCTTTTATCGAGCTCATAGATAAAACCGGTAGTGGCTAAGTCACCCTCATTTGTTCCATGCACAAAATAATACCTTTTTGGGCAATAAGTTTTGTTGTGCCAGGCAAAGCGCGCAACAATATTTGCATTGGTAGTGGTTGAGATGACTTGGTTAGATGCTCCGGTACCCAGGTGCGGATCAAAGCGGCCATTTTGATTCATCCAGGGAAAGAATCCCCCGGCTTGCCACAGCTTCTGTGGTGGGCGGGTATCGCCACGGTATAACAGCGTTGTCACTGTGTGCAGATTAAAACCACTGCGGCTAAATCGGTAATTAAATAGTGAGAAAGGGACGTCCAAATGGGCTTCGATGTTGGATATTGCTCTCCTCTCAGAGCTGAAAGCTTCACTGGCTTGTCGATACCAGCAGTAAGCTCCACCGAGTAAAGCTAAAACGGCATCTTTACGGCGTGTTATTCCATCGCTATCGAGTAGCTTGGTGGGTGTGGAGGGATCAAATCCAGTAAGCCAGGTATATAGGGTTTCCACTAGTACTTTGGCGACACGGGTAATTCTTCCGTAATCATTTGTTTGAATTTGTACTGCCTGGCTTACTAATTGGTCGATCCGGGTTAGTCCATCACTACTGCGCTTGTGATACCACTTACTGTTGCTATTGGAATTATTTTGGAAGTCCTGTGCGTACTCACGGATACTTTTGGGGACATAGCAGGTGGTTTGTATGTTTTGTGGGTGAACCAAGTTCCTAACATAGTTATCGATATTGGGTGCCAGCAAGGGTTAACTCTCCTGTCTTTATTACTGTTTTTCGCCACTAGCCGTCTATGCTTCTAGTGGTGCTGTGATTATCGAATTTTATTTCCAATAAGAACCGGATTCAGGAAGCACCGCGAAAACAAAACCGAATTATTTTTATTAATAGATATTGATGTTAATAATAATTTGGGGGGTTGATCAAGGAAGGAATCTTGGTGTTTCTAATGAGAAGGCGTGACCCTCTGCTTTCATTTCTCTATAGCCTGCCGTTTATCTTACTCTTTACAGTTTCTGAAGTCCGTGCTGATTTTGTTGGAACTTTAAACCTCTATGTTAATGGGGGTAAGCATTGGTTTGATGGCGACCGCCTACAAGGCACACCATTTCGCGGTTTTGAAATGCGAGATACCTCAGGTGTCGGTGCCGGTTTTGGCTTTAACATGACAAATCATTGGGCGATGGAAGGGGTTGTCGACTATTTCGTCGTGAGTGTTGCGGATACGCCCGAGAAAGTAGATGTGTATAACTACCGTATAGATCTCCTATATCAATTTGGAGGGCAGTTCTGCGGTAATTTTTGTTGGCAGCCCTATGTCGCGTTTGGCCTGGGTGAAATGCGTATTAATTACGACCGGCGTTACCGTAAAAAACACTGGCATCCAGATGACCCAAAGTATGTCTATGATCCGGATCATCCCTACGACCCATACTATCCCTATCCTTGGGATTGTCGTAAGAAATTCTATGTCCCTGAGGATCGGCCAGACGGCCACCATTATCCCTACCCGCCTTACCATTGTGACTGGCATGATCGGCAAAATATGGTGAATGTGGGAATGGGAATTAAATATCACCTGGGGCCCCGTTGGCAGGCCCGCGCAGATATACGGCTTTTCCAGGGGGTCGAAGAAGGTGGTGTCGATGGTTTTGCCAGCTTGGCGGTCGGCTATCAATGGCTTGAATATCCGGATTTTTGGTATGACGAAGATGCCGATGGTGTTATTGATGCCACTGATCAATGTCCGCAGACCCCAGTGGGAATCGATGTGCAATTAGATGGCTGCCCGCTGGATACAGATTTTGATGGTGTACCCAGCTATATCGATCAATGCCCAAATACACCGATTGGTATTGCAGTGGATGAATACGGTTGTATTCGTTAAGGGCAACTAAAATCGATTTCTTCAGCGGGCGGCAGAAAAGTTCTGAAGCCCGCTGAAGATATTGTTTAAAATGATTTTCTATAAAATTACTCGCTGCGAATTTCTTCGAGCTTCTCAGAAATTTCCAGCCATTCCATTTCCAGTTCTTCCATTAATTCCTGCTGCTCCGACTGCTCTTTATTAAGTCGAGCTATTTCTTCCTGCTGGCCGCCGCTATATAGCGCTTCATCGGCAAGTTTTTCCTGTACTGCGGCCAATGCCTTTTCTGCCGTAGCCATCTGTCGCTCAATATTCTTGAGTTTGTTGGTCAGGGGCTTCAGTTGTTCGCGTAGAGCGGCGGCGGCGCGCCTTTGGGCCTTCTTATCCTCAGGGGCTTTTTCCTCTGTGCCAGTAACAGTGGAGGGGCTCTCCTCTTTGCGTTTCTTTTCCCGGTTAAAGCCGAGCAGCCACTGTTTGTAGTCATCAAGGTCGCCGCTATAGGGTTCGGCGCGGCCATTGGCCACCAGAATAAATTCGTCGGCAGTATTGGCCAGTAGATGACGATCGTGGGAAACCAATATGACGGCACCGGGAAACTCCGCCAGCGCCAGGGTCAGGGCGTGGCGCATTTCCAAATCAAGGTGGTTTGTCGGTTCATCGAGAAGCAACAGGTTAGGTTTTTGCCAGGCCAGTAGTGCCAGGGCTAAACGGGCTTTTTCACCGCCGGAAAAGCCCCCTACCGTTTCGAAAACCCGATCGCCGATAAAACCGTAGCCGCCGAGAAAATCCCGCAGCGATTGCTCCGAGGCATCGGGGCTCAGCCTTTGCAGGTGCAGCAATGGGGAACCGTTGCTATCCAGTGCTTCCAGCTGATGCTGGGCGAAGTAGCCGATGGCCAAGTGTTCGCCACATTGGCGCTCGCCTCTGAGGGGGGCGAGTGTGCCAGCCAGGGTTTTGATTAGAGAGGACTTGCCCGCACCATTGGGGCCGAGCAGGCCGATACGGCGTCCCGGTTGAATACCCAGCTGAACGTTCTTTACCACTATTTTTTCGGCATAGCCGATATCCGCCTCGCGCAGGTCGATTAACGGATTAGAGGTTTTCTCTGAGGATGGCAAAGTAAAATGAAAAGGGGAATCCACATGGGCTGGGGCAATCAGAGCCATCCGGTCCAGGGCTTTCAGGCGGCTTTGTGCCTGCTTGGCCTTGCTCGCTTTGGCGCGAAAGCGCCGCACAAAGTCTTCCATATGTGCGCGTTCGGCCTGCTGTTTTTCAAACTGTATTTGCTGCTGGGCCAGGCGCTCAGCGCGAGCGCGCTCGAAGGCACTGTAATTGCCGCTGTACAAGACCAGTTTTTGCTGTTCAAAACTGACAATGCCGTCGACCACTGCATCGAGAAAGTCGCGGTCGTGGGAAATAATCAGCAGGGTACCGGGGAAGCGTTGCAGCCACTGTTCCAGCCAAAGGGTGGCATCCAGATCCAAGTGGTTGGTGGGCTCGTCCAATAGCATAAGATCTGCGGGGCACATCAGGGCACGGCCCAAATTGAGGCGAATACGCCAGCCACCTGAGAAGCTGCGAACGGGGCGCTGTTGCTCTTCGTGGGAAAAGCCGAGCCCGTCGAGGAGTTGCGCGGCGCGCGCCGGGCCACTATAGCCATCAATACTGGCCATGCGCTCGTGCAGTTCTGCCAGTTTGTGACCGTCGGTATCGCCGCTTGCTTCGGCCTCTGCCAGTTGCTTTTGCAATAGCCGCAACTCGCTATCGCCGTCTAAAACGTAATCCAGTGCTGACTGCTCACTAGCTTCTACCTCTTGAGCCATATGGGAGATACGCCAGGTGCTGGGGAGGTCTACCCGCCCTGCATCGGTTTCCAGTTGTCCAAGCAGCAGTTTGAACAGGGTTGACTTGCCACAGCCGTTGGCACCGATAATTCCCACTTTGTGGCCGGGGAAGATTCTGCAATCTGCGCTGTCAAGCAAGTCGCGCTCACCTCGGTGCAGAGAAACCCCTTGTAAATTGATCACTGGAAAAACCTCATATGGATAGGCCGATGAATGCTAGGCTATTGAACAGACCCGGACTCCACAGAGACTGGGGCACTATGCCGATCAGCAAAGGGTCGGGATTCTAACGTGACAAATACTTCACCTCCATCTTCCCCCAAGGAAAACCCCCTCTGGCAGTTCAGCTTGGACTTTTACGCCTACCAGGATGTCGAGAAGTTCCTACTCGACTGCCAGGACAGAAATGGCGCTGACGTGTGTCTTCTACTGTGGGCGAGCTATACAGCCGTTTGTGGCAAGGAAATCAGTGAAGAGGGATGGAGAGTCGCAGATCGAGGCGTTGCGCCGCGCAGGCGAATGATTCGCAGTGTGCGACACCTGCGTCGTTGGTTGGGGAGTTTGCGCCCCCATACCCAGCGGGCCTACGCACTGTGTAAACGCTATGAATTGAAGCTGGAGCAGTTACAGTTGGCTGCGCTGTGGAAAATTTATGCTGAGGACTGGCCGGGGGATCGTTCTGCACTGGAGCTAGCATCCCAGCAATATGGTTTGCAGCAAAAAGATCAGGCCCGCTGGGCGGGCCTGATCGAAAGCTACTTGGCTCACAGGGGGGCAGCGGGTTAAGCCATTGTTACACCCCTCTGGGCACCGTACTTTTCTGGGGTCGCCGGTAATACAGTCGTGAAAAGTACAGTGCTCAATTAAGCAGCACTATATTTGGCTGCGAGGAGTCCCGAGACTACTCGCCGCTGGGTTGCTCCGAAGAAAACAGGCTGTTTGCCGGAGTGCTAGGAGTAATCGTTGCTGCTGGGCGCGGAGTATCCATCGGTTTCTGCTGCTCAGCTGGAGCCATGGTTTTTGAATCGTCTTTGGGCTTCTCTACGGTTTCTGGCTTGCTGGCAGCCTTCACCTTCGGAGTTTCTGCGCTTGGCTTGACTGTTGCAGGCTTGGCTTCCGTGGAGGGTTTGCTCGCCGCTGTTTTTTTGGCAGCAGTAGTTTTAGCTGGAGCTTTCTTCGCTGGAGTTTTTTTCTCGGCAGTAGAAGCTTTCTTGGCTGGTGCTTTTTTCGCAGCAGTGGAGGCTTTCTTTGCGGGAGTTTTCTTTACAGCTTTAGTGGCAGCGGCGGTTTTTGCCGGCGCTTTCTTGGCACTAGTTTTCTTTTCTGTGGCTTTTTTTGCCACTGTCTTTTTCACTGTTTTGGTGGTGCTGGTAGTGCTTGCTTTAGTGCGGCTCTTTGCTGCGGTTGCTTTAGGAGCGGCTACTTTTTTTGAGGTGGTAGCTTTACGGGCTTTTGGCTTGGATTTACTTAGCAGTTTTTCTGCTTTTACACCGGCCTTACGTACAGCTTCGGCAGCTTTCAGCTCGGCTTTTGCCTGGGACTCAGTACCCTTTGCTTCGGCGTGTGATGCCTTTGCTTGCTGGAGTACTTCGTTATGCTTTTCTACATTGGCCTTGGCGGTTTCTACACGCTTTTGAGTGGCAGCTGTCTTTCGTGTCTTGGCTGCAGTTCTAGCGTCTACTAGTTTGGTTTTCGCTTTAGCTAATTTTTCTTTTGCGGAAGTCAGTGCTTTTCCGGCTTTTAAAACACTTTTGCCGGCATCGGTAACTTTCTTGTTACGGGCTTTGTCCAGCTTGACGGTTAGCTTGGAAATTTGTGCTTCCAGTTCTGCGACTGAATTGACAGCTCTTTGTTTGGCAGCCATGAGTAAATGTCCTGACGTTTATTATCAATTGGAACATCCGGACAGTGTACGGATCAGATCTATATGTAATAGACATATTTAAATCGGGGATCTGAACACTGTAAATTGTTCTGAAACTGAAAAGCACCTCAAACAGTCCGGAACAATAACCGGCGACTGGTCGATAATAGCGCTGTTTTTAAAAAAAATGTATGCCGTAAGCAGCGAAAATAGTGCTGTAAATGTATTTTTTTCTCGCTGGTCCCTGGAACCTTAAGGTGGAATGTGGTGTCCTGCACAGTGTGCGCGTCATCGGTATGCACTTGCAGTCGCCTTAGGTTAGACTTGAGCGGACTGGCGGAAAAGGTGCGCCTGGAGGCTAAGGGCCGAATCAGGATTACTTGATAAGCCGCCGCAGGCATTGACCCAGGGTCAAGCGCAAATCATTCAACGCAATACGGACAAAGAGACAACACCCATGAATAAATACCCTTTGGCTGCAGCAATTGCCCTTGGCCTGGCGCTGACCGGCTGTAACGAACAGGGATCTAAGCAGGAAAAAGAAGTTGCCCTGGACACCCAGGAGAAGAAGGTCAGCTACATCATTGCCGAAGATATGGCGAAGCGCCTTGAAGCTCAGGATGTGAAATTAGATCCCCAAGTGGTGATGATGGCTCTTAAGGATGTCTCCAGCGGCCATGAATCCCGTTTGACTGAAGAAGAAAAGCAGCAAACTATCGCTGCCTTCCAAGAGCAAATGCAGAAGAAGCAGCAGGAAATGCTGGCTCAGCAAGAGAAAGAATTCAAAGAAACTGCTGATAAAAACCTGCAGGAAGGAAAAGCCTTCCTCGAAGAGAATGCCAAGAAAGATGGTGTTGTTACCACTGATTCCGGCCTGCAGTACAAAGTGATTACTGAGGGTTCCGGCGGCCAGCCCAGTGAGAACAGCACTGTTGAAGTGGACTACAAGGGTACCCTGATTAATGGTGAAGAGTTTGATAGCTCTTACGCCCGTGGTGAGCCGGTCCAGTTCCCGGTTAATGGTGTCATCAAAGGTTGGACCGAAGCCTTGCAACTGATGAAAGAGGGCTCCAAGTGGGAGCTTTACATCCCCTCCGAGCTGGCATATGGCCCGGGTGGTGCAGGCGGTAAGATCGGCCCTAACGCAACGCTGATTTTTGAAGTGGAGCTGCACAAAGCCAATGTTGGCAAGGAAGATGGCGCCGAGAAAAAAGAAGAGAAAAAAGAAGAGCCCAAAAGCGAGTAATTAAATTTACTCTTTTGGATTCAATAAAGGCGCCCAATGGGCGCCTTTATTTTTTTACCCTGAAAAATCAACAGCAAAAATATTCGATTAAAGGCGCCGGCTTCCCATCGCCTTTACAGTGATGAATTCAGTTTTCTAGACCAGCTGGTTTTTATGGGCTGTGTGCAAAAGTGCGATCATTCGATCCTCGGAACTAAAGCGGGTTTCCAATGCTTCCCCCAGCTGTGACAAATCCGGGTTCAGGCTGGATAGATCGTCGGTTTCCTGGTACTTATCATTAAAATCGACAGCGACATCAGTGGTCACATCAATATCCCGATAGAGTTCCCGCGCTTGTTGCAGCCCCTGTTTATCATCAAAAGCCTGGCCTTCCAGTATGAGCTGTTCGTATACCTCAAAGTGTCCCGCAGAGACGTAGTCCACCAGCAACTGGCAAAGATGACGAACACCGTTCTCGGTCTCCGAATCCCCATCGTTAAATTCTTTCTTCTCAGATAGATGGTAGTAACTTACCAGCAGGATTTGTCGGGACTGTAGCCAGCGGTCAATGATTTCACTGACGCCACCCCAGCGCTCGCGCGCAGATTTACAATTTTCCAGCATCTCCAAGAATCCTTTGGTTACTGTTGCCGTGATAGCCAGCTTTATTGCTGATCCCGAAGGCCCTAAGAAGATAGGAGATTCCCCCGCCGACGGCAAGGTGCAGAGTGTGATCTACGCCAGAATACAACGATGCCTGCGGCGATCTTCGGTGGAGCAAATCTAGGGTGTTTTATCCACTGATAATGAGCGGCAAAATCAGCGCTGTGAGCGCACCGCAGGTGCCCATCGCCAACGCTGCACAGGCGCCGCACAGGGCGCTGATTTCTAATGCTCGTGCGGTCCCCACCGCGTGGGCATTGATGCCGAGTACGATACCGACAATGCGCTCATCGTGAATATTGAGCCTACTCATTAGAGCTGGGCCAGCGATAGCACCGACCACCCCGGTCAAGACCACAATAGCTGCAGTGAGGCTGAGAGAAGCGTGGATTGTTTCCGCCAGGGCCAATGCGATGGGTGTGGTAATAGATTTGCCGCTCAACGCCAGTAGTACTGACTTGCCCGCGCCAAATACCAAGGCGATTAATACCGCTATAACTGGGGCCAAAATCGCACCCACAAAAATAGTGACAAGTAGCGGCCAGCCGGCTTTGCGGATAATCACTAGATTTTGTTTGAGAGGGACAGCCAGGGCAACAACTGCTGGCCCTAGCAAGCTGTACAGTAATGCACTGGAGCCCTGGTAACTCTCATAGGGGATATGGAGAACACTCAATGTTATTGCGGTCAAAATGCTAGCGCTGATGATAGGGTGCAGCAGAACAGTCTTGTAGCGCCGGTAAAGGGTAACGCCGACAAGAAAAGCGATGACATTCAAGGGCAATACAAAGATTGGGCTCGCCAGAAATTCATTCACTCCCCATTACCCCCAGAGCGAATCAGCAATTTCTTTAGTAGCTGTGCGCAAATAGCGATACTGATCAGTGTGCCAATCACAATAGCGGTGATTAAGGCTAGCCAGTCGGATAGAGTCAGGCCCTGGAAAAAAAATACCCCGACAGCCGCCGGTAGCAACAACAGCGGCAATAGGTAAAGCAGTTGTGAGCTGACTTTGGCAAGGCCTGCGGGAGCCCCACCATTGAACACGAGAATCACCAGTAGCATCAGCATCCCTATGACAGATCCCGGAATGGGTAGTGACAGGCTTGAGCTGGTGAAATTGCCCAGCCAGGTACAGGCAACCAGAATGGCAGCTCCCCCCAGCCAACGGAGTATGTTGTGCAGCGTGGATTTTGACATGTAGGAGATGGCGGCCGGTAAAGCCGCCGGAGATTGTTAAGCTCTGCGGAATGCTTGCCAGCCACCGAACAGGATCAGACCGGCAAAACCGATAGCGGCCCAACCGGGGATACTCAGGCCCATCATGGTCCACTGTACTTCAGCACAATTGCCATCGCCGCTCAGCAGTGCCTTGAGCACATCGGCCATCGGGAAAACTTCAATCATATAGCTGACGCTTGGACCACAGGCCGGCACTTGGTCTTCCGGCAGGCTTTGCAGCCACAGTTGGCGACCGGCAAAGTAGAGACCGCCCATTGCCCACAGGGATACCAGCAGGCCGTAGACACGACGGCCAATGGTGGCAGGGTTATGCAGGAATGCGATCAACGAAACTACGCCAACACCCAATAGCATTACCCGCTGGGTAATACACAATTTGCAAGGCTCCAGCCCCTGCACGTACTCGAGATAAAAGGCGGAGCCGAGTAAAAAGGCCACCATTAGGAAGACCAGCAGAAAAGTGATGCGCGGGTTGGGTAAGGTCATGGTAATTCGGGTCCTGAATAGTGCTGTCGAAAGCGGTTCGCTTCGAGATTCAAGTCGGTTAATAGTTTATTGAAATTGCTTTCCAGTTTGTTCCGCCCGGCGATAAGTTCAGGCAGTAGCTCCTGCAGTGCTACCGGGCGGCGTAACCGCTGCCCAACCCGCTCCAGGGTCAGCTCGATTACCCGCTCCTCACGGTAACTTTGCAGCAGTTTAATTTGCTCGGCGCGCTCAATAAATGCCATTGCGCGTGGCGGAATATACCGGCTGTCGAAATGAAAGTCTCTCCAACAGCGCCGGCAAAACTCATCCAGCGCTTCAGGGTGCCACTGCTGCCAGTTTTCTGCCAACAGGTGATCAAACCATATATCCAGTGCGATACCGGCATAGCGACGCCAGCGCGGGTCCAGTTGTGACAGGGCGTCCCGGTAGGCCGGGTGAGCATCGGTGATGGCATCAATGCGACGGTGCAGGCGAATACCATGCTCAATATCCGTTGGCCAACTGTCATCCAGGGGACCTTTAACAAAGTCCCCCAGGAGCCCGCCCAGTCGCCAGCGCGGATTGGGCCCGGACAGTAACAGGTGTGCCAGATAGTTCATAAGCCTCGCTCAGGCTGCGGCACTGTATCAGCCGCTAGTCCTGGCAGCAGTTGTATTGGGCATAGTAACGGCTCAGGAATGTTTCAAAAGTACCGCTATCCTGCGCTTCAATTTCTTTTTGCTTGAGCAGTGAGGTTTCTGCCTGTTGTAAGAAGTCTTGCAGATAGTCGCTGTCCAGAGGGCGCTCCAGGAAGTAGCGGCGGTGCTGTTCGGCTTTATCCATAGCCCACTGGGAAAAGGTAATGTTTTGTTCGCGCATCTCTGCCAGTATCTGCTGTGCCGGTGTGAGGATATCCCCTTTCACCTTGGCCTTCTGCACGCCCACTGAGCCGCGGTATTGCGAGCCGCCCCAGGCGTTATCCAGCAGTTCTGCCACTGAGTCGACCTCTTCCAATAATTGGGTGGCCCAGTCGCTCAGTTTACGCTCGCCACCGTTATCCAGCAGTGTTAGTTCCGGTTCGTGACCCCGGTAGACGATACGCTGTTGGTTCTCCTGGGTACTGCGGTAATCGGCATCACTGGTTTTGGGGCTGTCAGTGAGCAGGCAGTGCAGCAGGAAGCTATCGAGAAAGCGCATCTGCTGGGCGTCAATTCCCAGGGGGGCGAAGGGGTTCAGGTCGAGACAGCGCACTTCAACATATTCAACACCGCGATTATCCAGGGCAGACAGCGCTGTTTCGCCGCGTTTGGCGGGGTTTTTGGGACGGATCGGTGAGTAAAACTCATTCTCGATTTGCAGTATGCCTGTGGACAATTGCTGGTAGTCGCCGCCTTTATTTTTTACCCCCATTTCCTGGTAGGGGCCGTAGGAACTGCTGATCGCTGAACAGAGCGTCGATAAATAGCTGCGCAGGTCGTTGTAGCAAACCACCAGTGACTGCTGCACGTTGCTGTTGTAGCCCAGGTCGCCCATACGCAGGGACGTAGCGTGGGGCACGTGCAGAGTGTGGTCATCCCCATTGAAGGGCTCAAGACTGTGCTCGCGGCCATCGACAAAAGAAGCGCATACCGCAGGTGCGGCGCCAAACAGGTAAATCAGCAACCAGTAATTGCGGCGGAAATTGCGAATTAGATCGAAGTAGCGACGGGTTTTAAAACTCTTTAAATCCTCACTGCTGCCCTCGATTTCATGCAGCCACAGCCAGAACTCTTCAGGAAGCGAAAAGTTGTAGTGGATACCGGCAATGGTCTGCATGGCTCGGCCGTAGCGCAGCCCCAGGCCCAGCCGGTAAATAGTTTTCATTGTGCCGCTGTGAGAGCTGCCGTAGCGGGCAACGGGAATATCTTTATCTTCGCCAATCGCACAGGGCATGCTGTTAACCCACAGGCGCTCGTCACCGATCTGGTTGTAGGTGTAGCGGTGGATACGGTCCAAGACCTGTAACGCTTCCTCTGGGGTTGCTACTGGTGGCGTAATAAATTCCAGTAGGGCCTCAGAGAAGTCGGTAGTAATACTTTCATGGGTAAGTGCGGAGCCCAGTGCTGTGGTATGCGGCGTTTGCGCAAGGGCACCATCGGGAGCGACACGCAGGCTCTCTTTCTCGACACCGCGGAGGATGCCTTTGAGCAGTTGGGCTGGTTTGGCTTGCGATAGCGCGGCCAGGTGGGAAATGGGCACTCGAATCTCCTTGGTACTACCGGAACGCTTCTTTATCGCTGCCATCTCGGGCGACTCTCTGTGCCGGTGCTGAATGTTCTGGCGCTCAGGCGGCGGATTCAGATTTGTTTTCGTCAGGCTGTGCGGGCGTTTCAGCGGGCGCTGGTTCCGGGGCAACCTCAGGCGCTTCTTCCGGTGCGACTTCAGGCGCAGGCTGGGGTTCTATCTCCGGGTTGGCCTGCTCTGGCAGTTCCTCAGGTGTTGAGGGGGTGATTTCAGGGTCACCCTGACTCACATCACTGGATACCGGTGCCAGAGCTTCCTCGGGGATCTGGGGCTGCCCCTTAATGCTGAGTTCGCACAGTAGCAATTCAATGCGTAGGCTCACGTTGCGAGTATTAGCCTCGAACATCTGGTTGATAGCGACGTCTTTATGCTCGCTGCGAAACAGTTTGTTCGGCTCGCGGCCATCGGTCCATTCGCCGCTTTTACTCAGGAACTGCTGGTGCTGATTGGTCAGCACGTACACATGACTCATTATGTTGGGCAACTTTGATGCTGTGACAGAAAGGCAGTTTAGCGACGGGGGCTTTATGGCTCAAGAACTCCGTTAGAGCGAAAGCGGTAAATGCCTGCTCTAACGGGTTAAGTGAGGAAATCTGTGATCTTTACAGGGTTTCCAGGGGATAGTTGTCTGGGTAGGGCAGGCGCGCACAGCCACTGTCTACGGCTGCTCGAGCTACGGCCGAAGCCACCTCAGGCAGTAAACGCGGGTCGGTTGGCTTGGGCAGGATATAGTTGGGCCCGAAGCTGAGCTCGATACCGCCATAACCGTCGCGCACTGAATCCGGTACCGGCAGGTGGGCAATTTTGCGGATCGCCTCGATCGCTGCCAGCTTCATCTCTTCATTAATGCGCGCAGCGCGAACATCCAGGGCACCCCGGAAAATAAACGGGAAGCAGAGGACGTTGTTAACCTGGTTTGGGTAGTCGGAACGGCCTGTGGCCATAATCAGGTCGTCGCGCACACTGTGAGCCAGCTCGGGCTTAATCTCCGGGTTGGGGTTAGAGCAGGCGAAGACCACCGGTTTTGGGGCCATGCGCTGTAGCTGCTCGGCGGAGAGCAGGTCCGGGCCGGATACCCCGAGGAATACATCCGCACCGGCGATGGCATCGTCGAGGGTGCGCATATCGGTATCCCGCGCCCACTCACCTTTGTAGGCATTGATATCCGTTCGACCCGAGTGGATAACCCCACGGCTGTCGAGCATGGTGATCTGCTCTTTGCGCGCTCCGGCAGCCAGCAGCAGTTTGCAGCAGGCGGTCGCAGCGGCACCTGCGCCCAGGCAGACCATATGCACTTCACTAATTTTCTTACCCTGAATCTCCAGAGCATTGAGCATACCGGCAACGGTCACAATGGCGGTGCCGTGCTGATCGTCGTGAAAAACCGGTACCGGGCAGCGCTCGATTAGGGTCTCTTCAATATGGAAGCACTCTGGCGCCTTAATATCTTCGAGGTTGATACCGCCGAAGGTGTTGGCGATTGAGGCCACGGTCTGAATAAACTGCTCCGGGCTGCTGGCATCAACTTCGATATCTACTGAGTTGATATCGGCAAAGCGTTTAAACAGCAGTGACTTGCCTTCCATCACGGGTTTTGAGGCCAGCGGGCCCAGATTGCCGAGACCGAGAATGGCACTGCCATTGGAAATGACTGCTACCAGATTACCTTTGCCGGTGTATCGATAGGCTGCTTCTGGGTCCTTGGCAATTTCTCGCACCGGTTCGGCAACGCCGGGGCTGTAAGCCAGGGACAGGTCTTCCTGGGTTTCGGCAGGGGTCGTCAGTTCTACTGAAAGTTTGCCGGGACTGGGGAGCGCGTGGTAATCGAGCGCTGCCTGGCGCAATGAATCCGTCATTTGGGGGCTTATCTCTCGAATACTGTGGGCAACACTTAAGTGTTATCCCGGTTACTGCGGGGGCCAGAGAATAACCGAGGGAAGCTTGGCGCTACAAGCGTGAAAATCTGCAATATATGGTACGGACTTCTATTTTTATCGTGCTTGTCGATGATTTTCGGGATAAATAGCCGCAATATTTTGATTTATAAGGATAAAATGGTCGCCAATAGCGGTAAGGTTAAGCGATTCAAGTCGATTTTGATTTTACATACAGAGGATTACAGCAGCGGGGTATGAAACGCTGAGAATAGATACAAAAAAGGCACCATCACAGTGTGAGGTGCCTTTTTGGAATGGACCCTGCCGCAAGCGGCGGGCCCACTCGAGCGAAGAGCCCGGATTATTTGCCGATACGGCTGCCGAAACGCTTCTTGAAACGGTCAACACGACCACCAGTGGTAGCCTGCTTCTGCTTGCCAGTGTAGAAAGGGTGGCATTGGGAGCAAACGTCGATTTGCAGGTCTTTGCCCAGAGTGGAACGGGTTTTTACAACATTGCCGCAGGAACAGGTAGCGGAGATGTCGGTGTAGTTAGGATGGATATCTGCTTTCATGATTGCCTCTTTTCGAAACCGCCACTCGATCTTTTGCCGAGCACGGCATCGTCATTGGTGCAGGAACCAGTATGGTTCCAGGCTGTTTAAAAAGTCGGCGCATACTATCAGATTAATGTCGCGGTTCAAGCACAATTGGGTGGCGAAGTAACTGAGGATGGCCACTTGTTAGCATTGCACAACAGCTTTGATAACAATTGACCTCACTAATTCCTCTGTGACGCCTAAGTCGCCAATTCGGCCTTAACAGTCATTATCCCCGACGAAGCCCTGCAACTTGCCACATCTGCCATTACACTAGCGCCTTTTGCTTGAGTGAGTGGGGGCCAGGTGCAGGAGTCAGTCCAACAGAGAGTCATTTTAAGGCTGGCAGTGCCCGTGCCCCTGAGGCGCTTGTTTGACTATTTGCCGCCAGAGGGACTGTCGCCGGAGTCACTGCGGCCCGGCCAGCGCCTCTGGGTGCCCTTTGCCGGGCGCAAGTTGGTGGCAGTACTGTTGGATATAGTGCAGGAGTCGCCGCACAGCAGTTTGAAGCCAGCGCTGGAACTGGTGGATTCGGAGGTTCTGTTTGGTGATGGCAGCCGCAAGCTGCTGTCCTGGATTGCCGACTATTACCAGGCGCCCCTCGGCGAGGTCTACGCCGCTGCCCTGCCCGTGGCACTGCGCAAAGGCAAGCCGGCAGACCACTGGGCGGAGCAGTGGCTTCAGCTCACGACAGAGGGAAAGGGCTTACCGGAAACTGCACTGGCGCGCGCTCCCAAGCAGCAGGTTCTGTTCCAGTTGCTGTTGAGTGATGGCAAGCAGAGCCGAACCCACCTTAAAACCCTCGGCCACAATACCCCCGTGATCCGCGCCCTACAGGATCGCGGCCTGGTGGAGTGGATTCCAGGCCCTACCGTACCAGCGCCGCTACCCGCAGCAGAGAGTACACTGGCTCCGGAGCTGAACAGCGAACAGCAACAGGTGCTCGACAGTATCGATTGCAGCGGCTTCTCTGCCTCACTACTGGAGGGCACCACCGGCAGCGGCAAGACCGAAGTTTATCTGCGTCTGATGCAGCGGGTCCTGGATATTGGCCGCCAGGCATTGTTATTGGTGCCGGAAATTGGACTTACGCCGCAAACGCTGAGGCGTATTGCCGCACGATTTCCCAAGCACAGTATTGCGGCGTTGCACTCAGGCTTGGCCGACGGCGAGCGCGCTCAATCCTGGTTGGCGGCCGCAGGTGGGCAGGCAGATATTGTGATCGGCACCCGCTCAGCCATTATGACTCCCCTGCCCAGGCTCGGCGTTGTGATTGTCGATGAAGAGCACGATGCCTCTTTTAAACAGCAGGACGGTGTGCGCTATTCGGCCCGGGACTTGGCCGTGGTTTTGGGCCGGAACAATAATGTACCGGTGGTTTTGGGTTCGGCCACGCCCTCTCTGGAAACCCTGCACAACGCTTTGAATGGGCGCTATCAACACTTGCGCATGCGCTATCGCGCCGGTGATGCCAAGCCCCCACAAATTCACGTAGTGCCGACACTGCGGGAGCCTCTGGAAGAGGGATTTTCTCCCCAGGTGCTTCGCCATATCGGTGATACCCTCGCGCGAGGTGAGCAGGCCCTGGTGTTTATCAACCGGCGCGGCTTTGCCCCCGCGTTGACTTGTGATGATTGCGGCTGGCTGGCGGATTGCCCGCACTGCTCGAGCAAGCTGACTATGCACCGGCGGCAACGCCAGTTGCGCTGCCATCACTGCGATTACCGCCGCCCGCTGGTTGATAGCTGTCCACAATGTCACAGCCGTTCGATCTCGGCCCTGGGTGCCGGCACGGAACGCAGCGAGGAACTGTTGGCCCGTCGCTTTGCCGACTACCCAGTGATACGTGTGGACCGGGATACCACGGCGAGCAAACAGGCGCTGGATAAATTGTTAGCACCGGCGCGAGAGGGCGAGCCCTGCCTGTTGTTAGGAACCCAGATGCTGGCCAAGGGGCACCATTTGCCCAAGGTCACTTTGGTAGTGATCCAGGATGCCGATGGCGGCCTGTTCAGCGCAGATTTCCGCGCGCCAGAGCGTACCGGCCAGTTATTGGAACAGGTGGCGGGTCGTGCGGGGCGCGGCAGTCTCAGTGGGCGGGTATTGGTTCAGAGCCGCTTCCCCGAGCACCCGCTTTTACAATTGCTGCTGGAAAAAGGCTATGGCGCTTTTGCGCGCCAGTTGCTGAGGGATCGCACGGTTGCACAGTTGCCTCCCGCGAGTGCTATGGCACTGGTGAGAGCGGAGTGTGAAGAGCCTGGTTGGGCTGAAGAGTTTCTACAAAATGCGCGACTCTTTATGCAGTCCCTGGCACCCCCATCGCCACAGATCCAATATCTGGGGCCGGTGCCGGCACTACTGGAACGCAAATCTGGGCGCTTCCGATTTTATATTCAGGTCACCGCACAAAACCGAGCCCACTTACAGCCGCTGCTGGCGCGAGTGTGTGCCTGGGCGGAGGGCAATAAAAATCGCCGCCTGCGCTGGGCCGTGGATATGGATGCGCAGGAATTATCGTGAATATGCGCTGGGTTACGCGCCTGGCACTAAATTGGCGGTACAATTCACAAACCGCTAAAACCTTGCAGGGAAGAAATTTTCGATGAGCCGTCGCACCAGTAATCGCCGCAGTAAAAAAGCCGCAGGCAAACCCGCATGGGTTTGGTTTGTCCTGGGGAATTTTGTCGGTGGCTTTGCGGTGGCCGTACTGTTTCTCCAGGGCATGGACAAGGACAGCCGGGGAACAAGCAGCATTAAGCCAAAGGCGGTGCAGCAGCGAGAGGAAACATCGCCTCAACCGCGTTTTGATTTTTATACAAAATTAAAAGAAAACGAAGTCACGGTACCCCCGCCCAAAGTGGCACAACCGGCGCGCCGCAGTGACTCCACCAACAATTCCCAGAACAGTAGCTCATCGGAACCCGATCGCAGCACCCCGGCACAGGTATATATCCTGCAGGCGGCATCGTTTCGCGATGCCTCTGAAGCGGAGCGCCTGCGCGTTGAGCTGACCCTGGCCAACCTGGATGTCAAAGTGGAATCGGCCACCGATAACCGGGGTACCTGGCACCGGGTATTGGTGGGCCCTTACAGCAATCGCTCCCGGATGGCCAAAGCGCGCCAGACACTGGCTGAGCATCGCCTGATGCCGCTGGTGCTAAAACGCCCGGCGACCCAGTGACCATCAATTCCGTTTATTAAGGTATGTTGCCCCACTCAGTAATTGTGACCTCTCTTATTGAAATCGGCGCGAACCGTCCTCACTTACCTAGTCTGAAGATAATTCCCCGGCGCGGGCACTTCGATGCCCGCTGCCAGAGTACACGCGCAATCCGAGAGGTCTCCATTGGAACAGTATCGCGGAACTACTATTTTATCCTGTCGCCGCAACGGCAAAGTTGTGATTGGCGGCGACGGCCAGGTGTCCATGGGCAACACCGTTATGAAAGGCAATGCGCGCAAGGTGCGTCGCCTGTACAAAGATAAGGTTATTGCCGGTTTTGCCGGTGGTACTGCAGACGCTTTCACCCTGTTCGAACGTTTTGAAGCCAAGCTTGAGGCCCACGGTGGCCAGCTGACCCGCGCCGCTGTGGAGTTGGCCAAAGATTGGCGTACCGACCGCGCCCTGCGCCGCTTGGAGGCCCTGCTGGCGGTTGCCGATTCCACTGCCAGTTTGATTGTGACCGGTAATGGCGACGTGATTCAGCCGGAAGACGACCTGATTGCTATCGGTTCCGGTGGCCCCTTCGCCCAGTCGGCAGCCCGCGCGCTGCTGGACAATACCGATATGGATGCCCGCTCTATTGTGGAGCAGGGACTGAAGATCGCCGGTGATATCTGTGTTTACACCAACCAGAACCACACCATCGAAGAACTGGCTTATTGATTACCGGGTACACCCTAGAGTGACCGGCTGGCGGGCTGTTTAAGCCCCCGCAAGAATTTTTGCAGGAATTTGTATGTCCCAGATGACACCCAGAGAAATTGTCCACGAACTCGACCGCCATATTGTCGGCCAGCAGGAGGCCAAGCGTGCGGTAGCCATTGCGCTGCGCAACCGCTGGCGCCGTATGCAGGTTAGTGAAGACCTGCGCGCCGAGATCACGCCGAAAAATATTTTGATGATCGGCCCTACCGGCGTGGGCAAGACGGAAATTGCCCGCCGCCTGGCCAAACTGGCGAACGCGCCCTTTATCAAGGTAGAGGCGACTAAATTTACCGAAGTGGGCTATGTCGGTCGGGATGTAGAGTCGATTGTCCGCGATCTTGTTGAGATGGCAGTGAAGCAGGAACGCGAGCAGGCCATGGCTGGTGTTGAGCAGCGCGCCATGGACGCCGCAGAAGAGCGCATCCTCGATGCCCTGCTGCCGCCGGCGCGCTCCACCGAGCCCACCGATAAGGATTCCAGCACTCGCCAGCTGTTCCGCAAGAAGTTGCGCGAAGGTGATCTCGATGACAAAGAGGTTGAGGTGGATCTGGCCGCTGCGCCCATGGGCGTTGAGATTATGGCCCCTCCCGGAATGGAGGAGATGACTAACCAGCTCCAGGGCATGTTCTCCAATATGTCCCAGGGCAAGACCCGCAAGAGCAAGTTGCCGGTGAAACAGGCCCTCAAGCAGCTTACCGACGAGGAAGCGGCCAAGCTGGTCAATGACGAAGATGTTAAGACCCGTGCGATCCGCGCAGCCGAACAGAATGGCATCGTGTTTATCGACGAAATCGATAAGGTTGCCAAGCGTCAGGAGAGCGGCGGTGCCGATGTTTCCCGCGAAGGGGTACAGCGCGACCTGTTGCCACTGATTGAAGGCAGCACGGTTAACACCAAGTACGGCATGATCAAAACCGATCACATCCTGTTTATTGCCTCCGGCGCCTTCCACCTGTCCAAGCCCTCGGACCTGATTCCCGAGTTGCAGGGTCGCCTGCCCATTCGCGTGGAATTGAATTCGCTGAGCTCCGCAGATTTCGAGCGTATCCTCACCGAGCCGTCCGCTTCCCTTACCGAGCAGCAAAAAGCATTGCTGGCCACTGAGGGGCTGGAACTGCAATTTAGTGAAGACGGTATTCGCCGCATCGCGGAAGTGGCCTTCGAGGTGAATGAGCGCACCGAGAATATCGGTGCACGCCGTCTGCACACGGTATTGGAGCGCTTGCTGGAGGAAATTTCCTTTGATGCGGGCGATGGCAATACTTCGCTGAACATTGATGCCGCCTATGTGGACAGCCATCTGGGCGAGTTGAGCCAGAACGAAGACCTGTCGCGTTTTATTTTGTAAGCCAATGAAACCGCAAAAAATCCGATTAAATCGCGCAGAGAAAAGCCTGCATTTGGTATTTGGCGATGCTGAATTTACCTTGCCGGCAGAGTACCTGCGCGTCTACTCCCCCAGCGCCGAGGTGCGTGGCCACGGTGCCAGCGAACCGGCGCTTGTCAGTGGCAAAATGCATGTGGGTATCGATACGGTGGAGGCGGCTGGCCGCTATGCGCTAAAAATCGATTTCGACGATGGCCACGACACCGGTATTTTTACCTGGGAGTATTTGCACGAACTAGCTGAAAACTATTCGTCCAACTGGGAGGCTTACCTTCAGCGCCTGCGTGATGCCGGCCAGGGCCGCGACCCGGATGAGAGTGTGGTGAAGTTTATCGGCTAGTGGCAAATTGATCGGTAATGACAACCGCTCCCCAGGGGGCGGTTCCACCCTTCTCTCTCTCTCAATATCTCCCCACTCTTCTCAATAATTTATTACCGAAATAATTAATTTTTGGTACGTCTTTGCCAAATATTGCCAAGTTTACGTAATTCTTTGATATTCATTGATTTTCAGAGCAAAGATATTAACAACGTAACCGGCGCGTAATTCTTTTGTCACATTTTGGAACTCTAATGCTCGCCAAATTAACGAGTTTCGGAGGCCCCCATGGCAAAAACAATTGTCCGCGCACTGAGCGCCTTTTGTCTGATTCCTCTCGCTTCCGCTGTTTCAGCGGCAACCCTGCCCGACTACCAAACCAATAGTGCCTGGTACACGGAAAGTGCTGACCGATTGGAAGAGCGCGCTTCGCTTTCCCGCGAGGCAAAAACTGCGAAGAATGTAATTCTGTTCGTCGGTGATGGAATGGGCATTTCCACACTAACCGCCGCCCGTATCCTTGAAGGCCAGCTAGTCGGTGAGAGCGGCGAAGAAAATACGCTCTCTTTTGAAGAGTTTCCGTATACCGCACTGATCAAAACCTACAACACCAATCAGCAGACTCCGGATTCTGCCGGTACCATGACCGCCATGATGACCGGTGTAAAAACCCGCGCCGGTGTAATTAATATCGACGGCGATGCACTGCGAGCTGATTGCGCCAGCACTGAGGGGAAGGAATTAAACACCTTCCTGGAAATGGTGGAGAGCCGTGGCAAGGCCACCGGTATTGTTTCCACCGCGCGCCTGACCCACGCCACGCCTGCAGCCACTTACTCACGCAGCCCGGAGCGCAACTGGGAGTATTCCGCCGAGGGTGATTGTTCCGATATCGCCTCGCAGATGGTTGAGGTGTCTGCCGGCGACGGTATCGATGTCATGCTCGGCGGTGGCCGCCGCAACTTTGTTACCACCGACAACGACGGTAGACGTGAAGACGGCCGCGACCTGACCAGTGAATGGCAGGAGCGCTATGATGGCGAGCAGACTGCTGTGTACGTGGAGAGTGGCTCCGAGCTGGAAGGCGTCGATATTGCCTCCACCGATAAGTTATTGGGGCTCTTCACCAGCAGCCACATGAGTTACGATGCGGACCGCATCGCCAAGGACAGAGATGAGCCGAGCATTGCCGAGATGACTGATACCGCCATCGAGCTGTTGGAAAAAGACAGCGATGGCTACTTCCTGATGGTAGAGTCCGGGCGTATCGACCACGGCCACCATGCCGGTAATGCCTATAACGCCTTGCACGATGCCATCGCCTTTGCGGATGCGGTACAGGTTGCTTTGGATAAAGTGGATCTTGAAGACACCTTGATCCTGGTGACCGCCGACCACAGCCATGTGATGACTATCGCCGGCTATCCGACTCGCGGTAACCCGATACTCGGTAAAGTGGTTGAGAATGACAGCAGCGGTGCCGCAGAAGCGGAAGAAGGTCTTGCTGCGGACGGTAAACCTTACACCACCCTGAGCTATGCCAATGGCTTGGGTTATGCCGATTTAGGTGAAAATACCGACGCGGATGAGCGCTACGATATCGCCGCCGATACCGGACGCAAGGATCTCTCCGGCGTGGATACCGAAGCGCCGGGCTTCCACCAGGAAGCAATGGTGCACCTGGAGTCTGAGAGCCATGCGGGCGAGGATATCAGCTTGCACGCTATCGGCGCCGGCGCCGAGCGGGTACAAGGTAGCCTGGAGCAGAGTGCAGTCTTCCACGTGATGACTGCTGCGACCGACCTGTCGCTGACAGAAGAATAACTGGGGGTAATTCACCATGAGACATTTTAAGAAAACAGTACTGGCTTTCTCTGTCGCCCTACTGGCCACCGCCTGTAGCGACGACAATTCAAACTCTGACGACGTAGTGGAATTACCCGAAGAGGAGCATGTCGGTGTTTCCTCTGCTCAGAGCAACAGTAGCTGGTTCCAGGAAGCCCAGCAGGCGATCGAAGAAGCGAGCGCTGTAGAAATCAACAACACCCCCGGTGCCGCCAAGAACATTATCCTGTTCGTTGGCGATGGTATGGGTATCTCCACAGTGACCGCCGCCCGTATCCTGGCAGGTCAGCAGCAGGGCCTCGATGGTGAGGAACACCAGCTGAGCTTTGAGAAGATGCCGTTTGCCGGTCTGGTCAAAACCTACAACACCAACCAGCAAACCCCGGATTCTGCCGGCACCATGACTGCGCTGGTTACCGGTGTTAAAACCAAGGCCGGTGTATTGAGTGTTGCCGAAAATGTTGCGCGCGGCGATTGTGCCGCCAGCCTCGAGTACCCGCTGACGACGGCAATTGAGTTGGCTGAAGACCTGGGCAAGAGCACCGGTATTATCAGCACCGCGCGTATCACCCACGCCACTCCGGCGGCTACTTATGCCAAGGTACCTGAGCGCGGCTGGGAGGAAGCAGCCCCAGATGGCTGCACCGATATCGCCGCTCAACTGATAGAGTTTGAAGCCGGTGATGGTATCGATGTGGTGATGGGCGGTGGCCGTCGCAACTTCCTGCCCAGTGATATTACCGATATCGAAGGTGAAGCGGGGCGCCGTGAAGATGGGCGCAACCTGGTGGATGAGTGGAAGGCCCGTTACGACGACGGTGTAAATAATATTGCCTACGTTGAAGACACTACCGCTTTTGAAGCCGTAGACGCTTCTGCAACTGACAAGTTGTTCGGCCTGTTTAATTCCTCACATATGGAATTCGAGGCTGTTCGCGAGGACGACAAAGGCGGTGAGCCCTCCCTGTCAGAGATGACCGCCAAAGGTCTCGAGATGCTGCAGAAAAATGAGGACGGCTACTTCCTGATGGTGGAATCCGGTCGTATCGACCACGGTCACCACGCCGGCAACGCCTATCGCGCGCTGACCGATGCGGTGGAATTTGCCGAAGCGATTCAGTACGCCATGGATAATACCAGTGCAGAAGACACCCTGATTGTTGTTACTGCGGACCACAGCCACGTGATGACTATCGCCGGCTACCCCACTCGCGGTAACCCCATTCTCGGAAAAGTGATTGGCAATGACGGCAATGGCGAAGCGGAAACCTCCCATGCCCTGGCGGAAGATGGCCTGCCCTACACGACTCTGAGCTATGCCAATGGCCCGGGTTACAGTGCCGGTGATAGCGGAGCGCGTCCGAGCCTGGTGAGCACAGATACTGCCGCCCTGGATTACCAGCAGGATGCCTTGATTCCCATGAGCAGTGAATCCCACGCGGGTGAGGATGTGGGTGTTTGGGCGCGCGGACCGGGTGCGCACCTGGTGAGTGGCACCAACGAACAAAACTTCCTGTTTCACGTAATGGCGCGCGCTGGCGGATTATTGGAACAGTAATTCCATCAGCTGTCGGTGTGGATGGCATGTTCATCCACACCATCACTTTCCCCGGTCAGATCTTGAATTGAGGCTTGGAGAAGAGCGCCTCACAGAGTGCTTCGGTCTTTTTCATGAGCAGGCTTTGTCGGTGCCGGATAATTTTTAGCACCGTGCCAAACTCACTTTGCAGCTTGTCTCCCTGAGTGATTACCAGCCGTGCCAGCAAATGGAGATCACGCCAGTCACCCAGAACTTCTCCCAACTCCTTTAGTGACTTACAGCGCTCGCCCACAGTGAGCGGATAACGCTTCCTCAATAAGCGGCTCTGGTACCAGTGATCCTTGGCTCTTTTACGCAATAGATGCAGGCGGTTTGCATTTTTGTGCCTGCGCACTTTACGCCATGCGCTTGCGGCTTTTCGGTAGCCGCGCAGGTAACCGGCTTCCGCATCATGCCAGCTGAGCAGTTCAAGCGGCCACGATGGAATTCTTATTTGACCTCTATCGAGGAGTTTCAATGCCGCTTGAACCGCTGAGTGGTTTTGCTCTGCCTGGATCAGTTCGTCGAGGAGATGGTGTAACCGGTGAAAGTGATGTGGCGGTGCCAATCCCAGTAAAGCGATGCGCAGTGCTGTGAGGTCGCGGGTGTGGGCGAGAGTGTTTGCCAATTTTCTGTAGTGGGTATTTTCACGCTGAAAAGTGCTACTGATTTGTGGGCGGACCAGGCGCAGTAGCGCGCGAATTTTCTTGCAGCGTTTGCGCAGTTCGTGGACGGCAGTTTCCCCTCCGTTGCGGAGCAAGTGTCCGTTTGCCGCCGTTACTTCTACCTGGGCGATAGATTTGATTTGCTCGGGAAAAGGAGAGTCACATTGGAATTGATAGCTCATAGAACAGTCCCGGGTGATCCCACTAAATTTTAGTGGTTTCCGCTCTGCTTGATTTCAAGCGGTGCCCCACTGGCTCCGGCAATGTACAATGGCCTTTTAAAGTTTTCGCTCAGCAGGCATAGCATGAAGGATCGCAAGACCACCCACTTCGGCTACCAGGAAGTGCCGGTGGAAGAAAAGGCCGGTCGTGTGGCAGAAGTGTTCCACTCTGTAGCAGCCCGTTACGATGTAATGAACGACTTGATGTCTGGAGGTGTTCACCGCCTCTGGAAGCGCTTCACCATCGAATTGTCCGGGGCCCGACGGGGCCAAAGTATTCTCGATATCGCCGGGGGTACCGGTGACCTCACCGCGCGCTTCTCCCGTATTGTGGGTGCCAGCGGCCAGGTAGTATTGGCGGACATCAATGAATCGATGCTGCGAGTGGGTCGCGATCGCCTGCTCGACCGGGGAATCGCCGGCAACGTGGTGCCGGTGCAGGCGGATGCCCAGTACCTGCCCTTCCCGGACAATACCTTTGATTGCATCACGATCGCTTTTGGCCTGCGCAATGTCACCGATAAGGACCTGGCACTGCGCTCCATGTTGCGCGTGTTGAAACCCGGTGGCCGATTGTTAGTGCTGGAGTTTTCTAAGCCCCAGTCGAAGCTGTTGGAGAAAGTCTACGATCAGTACTCTTTCCGCCTGTTGCCATTTATGGGCAAACTGGTTGCCAATGATGCGGACAGCTATCGCTACCTGGCGGAGAGTATCCGCATGCATCCAGATCAGGAAACCCTCAAGGGGATGATGGCGGATGCCGGTTTTGTCGATTGTGAATTCCACAACATGACCGGCGGAATTGTCGCTTTGCATCGGGGCATCAAGCCCTAAGAAACTGCATAAGCCTATTTTTTCTCTGAGCGCAGGCACGAGGCCGTAAACCGCCATGAGCGACCCCACTTTTCGCGCGGGCTTTGATGCCGCGCTGGAAACCACAATTAATGCTGCCCTCCAGTATGACCCGGCGACACGCGAGCGCCTTTCCGCACTGGATGGAAAGACCATGGCGCTGGATTTAACCGCCCCGCAACTACAGTTTTGCCTGTGTATCGAGGGTGACCAGGTGCGGGTGCGCCAGCACTGGGAGGGGGAAGTTACCACTCAGTTAAGCGGCTCAGCGCTGTCTTTTGTACGCCTGATCAAAGACCCGGATGCAACTCCTGCCGGGCTGGGGGTGTCAGTGAGCGGCTCCAGTGCCCTGCTGGCAGAACTGCAATGGATCTTGAGTGACCTGGATATCGATTGGGAAGCGCCGTTGGCGCAAGTGGTTGGCGATATTCCCGCCCACTCAATTGGCAATGTCCTGCGCGATGCTGCCCGCTGGTTGGGAGGCAACCTGAATCGAGCGCCTGAAGTGGCGGTGGAGGCTATTAGTGAGGAGTGGCAGCTGACTCCACCCCAGGCCCAGTTCGAAGCATTTGTCGAAGACCTGGCCGAGGCCTCTCTAGCTGCTGAACGGCTCGAGGCGCGCGTGCGCTTGCTGGAAGAACAGTTTTCCCGCAGGGAGGCCGAGTAGTTTTGCCAGTTCGTCGAAGTCTTACAATCGCGCGGGTTTTTCTGCGCTATCGTCTCGATCAATTATTGCCAGCAGAGGAGCGCCCACTGTGGTTGCGGGGATTGCTGCTTCCGGTGAAGTTGCTGCCGCAGTCCAAGATGCCACGGGGCGAAAGGCTGCGCCGAGCCTTGGAAGAGCTGGGTCCCATTTTCGTTAAATTCGGCCAACTTCTCTCCACTCGTCCCGACCTGCTACCGCCAGATATTGTCGAGCAATTAGATTATTTACAGGACAAGGTGCCGCCCTTCCCCAGTGACCAGTGCACGGCTCTGATCGAAGAAGCCCTTGGTGCCAAGGTGGATGAGGTCTTCGCCAAATTTGATCAGCAGCCACTGGCAGCGGCTTCAGTTGCACAGGTGCATGCGGCTGAATTAAAGAGCGGCGAATCAGTGGTCGTCAAAGTACTGCGCCCGGGCATTGATGAGGTAATCCAGGAAGACTTGAAACTCCTGGGGGTGATCGCCCGTGGAATTGAACGCTTTGTGCCCGAAGGGCGCCGCATGCGCCCGGTGGAGGTGGTTGAGGACTATCGGCACACGATTGAAGGTGAATTGGACCTAACTCGTGAAGCGGCCAACGGCACCCAGCTCCGCCGCAACTTTACCAACTCCCCGCTGTTGTATATCCCCGAAGTGCACTGGGATTACACTCGCGAAAATGTCCTGGTGTTGGAGCGTATCGACGGTATCCCCGTCACCGACCTGGCCCAGCTTCGCGCCCAGGACACCAATATGCAGCTGCTGGCTGAGCGCGGTGTTGAGATCTTCTTTAAGCAGGTATTCGAGTACAACTTCTTCCATGCGGATATGCACCCGGGCAACATTTTTGTTTCCAGGGAGCACCCGCAACGCCCGCAATATATTGCGATTGATACCGCAATCGTCGGCAGCCTGACACGGGAAGACCAGTACTATCTGGCGCGCAATCTCCTGGCGATGTTCCGCCGCGATTACCGTATGGTGGCGGAGCTGCACGTGCAAAGTGGTTGGGTTCGCTCCGACACGCCGATCAATGCATTTGAGTCCGCTATTCGCTCGGTCTGTGAGCCCATTTTTGAAAAACCCCTGGGAGAGATTTCCTTCGCTCGGGTGTTGATCAGTCTGTTCCAGACTGCGCGCCGATTCGATATGGCGGTGCAGCCACAGCTGGTACTGTTACAAAAGACCCTGTTGAATATCGAAGGTTTGGGTCGCCAGCTTTATCCGCAGCTGGATCTGTGGAAGACTGCTCATCCATTTTTAGAGCGCTGGATGCGTGATCGAATCCACCCCAAAACAATTGTGGGTGAGATAAAGCGCTACGGTCCGGAGTGGCTTGAGAAATTCCCGCAGATGCCACAGCTGGTGTACTCAGCTCTGGAGCAGTCGCGGGAACTGGCGCCCCAGTTAGAGGTAATTGGCGAGCAGTTGGCGGGCTCGCAACGCCGAGGCTTGCGCCAATATATTCGGCGGGTCGCCGGAGTTGTGTTGGGCGTTGGCGCCATCGCTGTCAGTAAGCCGGAATGGCTGGCTCAGTTGCCGCCGACGGGTTGGGTACTGGGCGTTGCTGCACTAGTGCTACTGCTGTGGCCCTAGGGCGCTTCGGCCTACACTGGAACTTCTAAGGATTGTTAGACATTGACTCAAATTCAAGCAAAGGCCGGTTTTCTCGATAAAGTCAGCTGGAACAGTGATGGCCTGGTTCCTGCGATTGCGCAGGATTTCAAAACCGGGCGGGTGTTGATGATGGCCTGGATGAACCGGGAATCGCTGGCGCTCACTGCCAGTGAGGGTTACGCAGTCTATTGGTCCCGATCCCGCAAGGGCCTGTGGCGCAAGGGTGAAACCTCTGGTTTCCTGCAGAAGGTGCGTGAATTGCGTCTGGATTGTGATGGTGACACCGTATTAATGTTGGTCGAGCAGGAAGGTGGAATCGCCTGTCATACCGGACGCAGTAGTTGTTTCTATCACCTCCTTCAAGGTGAAGAGTGGCAGGTGAATCAGCCGGTGATTCAGGACCCGAAGTCCATTTATAAGTGAAACAATTATGAAAGATGTGCTGCAACAGCTCGATGCGGTATTGGAAAGCCGTAAAAATAGCAGTGATGCTTCTGAATCCTATGTGGCCAGTCTACATAGCAAAGGCCTGAACAAGATTTTGGAAAAAGTCGGTGAAGAAGCCACTGAAGCTATTCTTGCAGCAAAAGACGCACAGAGTAGTGGCGATAATCGAGACCTGGTTGCCGAGACAGCGGACCTATGGTTTCACTCGCTGGTCATGCTATCTCACTTGGGCGCTGATTCTCAGGACGTGGTTCGAGAGCTTGGGCGCCGATTTGGTCTTTCTGGCCTGGAAGAGAAAGCGGCGCGAACTAAGTAAAATTTGAATCACTTGTGGCACCACCCCTGATGGCGGGAGTGCCCGGTAAGAAACTCAAGCCATCCTATTGAATGTAATGGAGACAATTATGGGATTCGGTGGAATTAGTATCTGGCAGTTGTTGATTGTCCTGGTCATAGTCTTGCTACTGTTCGGAACCAAGCGTTTGAAAAACCTCGGAGGCGATCTGGGTGGCGCAATTAAGGGTTTCCGCAAAGCGGTTAAGGATGAAGACAAATCCAAGGATGCTGATGAAGACAAAGATGTCGAGCGTCTCAAGCACGATGAGGAAGAGAAGCCAGGCCAAGATAGTACTGTCAAAAATAAAGATAAACAGTCTCAGGACAAATAATCGGCAACGACTAAGGCGAGTGTCACTCTGTGTTTGATATCGGCTTTTTAGAACTATTGGTAGTTGCTGCCGTGGCCCTGTTGGTGGTTGGCCCTGAGCGACTGCCCGATGCGGTGCGTACCACTTCCCGCTGGTGGTCCGGTTTGAAGCGGACCTTACATAGTGCTCGCGAAGAATTGGAGCGAGAGGTTGGAGCCGATGATATACGGCGTGAACTTCACAACGAGCGCATTATGCGTGAGATTGAGGAGAGTCGTCGTGAGATGGAGCAAACCTTTAGCGAAGCCAATAAGGAAGTTCACGACGCGCTCAATCAGCCTGAAAAACCACAAGTTGCAGGGACACCAGTAGAAAAACAGGCAGCTGGAGTAAATCATCCTGAGGCACCAAAGCCTGAAAAAGCGATAGAGGAACCTGCTCATCCTCGTGCGGAGCAGGAGGATTATTTGCCAGAACAGGATGAAACTGCCGAGGAGCTACAGGATCCGGAATACCCGGAGCATTGGCATGATTTTGGGGACCCGGATTTAAACCCGGACCACCCTGAAAACATCGATGAAGATGAAGAAGAAAAACAAGGCGAGAAGAAAACATCGCAACAGGAAAAAGATAGCCAGTCATGAGCGATCAGTCCCAAGATAAACATCAGCCTTTTATCGACCACCTGATCGAACTGCGTGATCGCCTATTGCGAATCCTCTTAGTCGTATTGGTCTTATTTGTCTGCTTGATGCCGTTTGCGTCTGAAATTTATAATTTTATTGCCCACCCACTACAGGAGCGTTTGGCGGGTGATGTTGGAATGATCGCTACAGAGGTGACTTCCACGTTCCTTACCCCGTTCAAAACGACCTTTATAGTTTCTTTTTTTATTGCAATCCCATTTGTGCTTTACCAAGTTTGGTCATTTATTGCCCCGGGGCTGTATAAAAATGAAAAACGTATTGCTATACCATTATTAATTAGTAGCGTCGCACTTTTTTATATCGGCATTGCATTTGCGTATTTTGTGGTCTTTCCCCTTCTGTTTGATTTCTTTGTTGGAACTGCTCCAGAAGATATTAAGGTAATGCCAGATATGCGCAGTTATCTGGATCTGGTGCTGAAACTTTTCTTTGCTTTTGGTTTTGCTTTTGAAATCCCTATCGCGACAGTCCTACTGATCTGGAGTGGGGTAGTGGATGCCAAGACCCTGGCAAGTAAGCGCCCTTATGTGATTGTGGGATGCTTTTTAATTGGGATGCTACTGACACCGCCGGATATAATTTCCCAATCCTTATTGGCCTTCCCCATGTGGCTATTATTTGAGATTGGCATTTTATTTGGGCGTTGGATGAAGTCTTCACCCAAAGGTAAGCCTGCTACCTGAGATATAAAAAAGTCACCACTGGGTTTTCAGCGGTTAGCTTCACAGGCAGCGCTTGAGGTATTGCAGTTGCGCTCTCGATAGGGTTACTCACCTGAGAGCGCTAGTGATACGGGTACAACGCCGCACTCTCTTCTCAGTAGTATCAACTCCATCTCTTCCATGACAAGAAGCTTGATGACACGGTTATTTCCCAGCTGCAGGGAGGTTGACCACCCTACCGGCTGTAGAATGCCCGCTATTAGATACCAGATCGAAAGATAAACGCTAAACTAGCTTGTGCTTGGTTGCTTACAACAACGATGGAAGCCTAGCTATTTATTGGAACCGGTTGCTTGTGCTGCGATGCGTTCCTGCTCGGCAACAGCTTTTTCAACATTGTTGCGAACCAAGCGAACGAAAAACGCTGCCATCAGGAATATAAAGGCAATAACGGCCAAGCTGAGAAGGCCAGAAAAGCTGGTAAACAGGTCAATTAAAGCATCCATTTTTCTCTCCAAATAGGCTAATGCTTCACCTATGCAGTCTAGGGAGCTGTAATGGAAACCTCTTGACCTAAATCAAGCTGGATCGACTTATTGTAAGAACAACGGGTTGGTCAACGCAGGGTCAGGGCTGCTAGCAGGCAGAGTAAGGACGCGCCACATAAAGAATAAAGATCGCTATTTTCTCGCCTGTCAGGCAGAAGCAGCAAAAGCGCCAAAGGTGGCATAAATAGTGCTATCAGCCCCGACAAGGGGTCGCGACTAAAACCAATAAATAGCAGTCGCAACCAGGCAACAGCACCTAAAACCAGCGCAAATACTGTTAAGACGGCTGCCACTGGTGACATGGAATAACCTTTTGCACATGGAATCGTTTGACTGGTGGGTTTCTCTAAGAAAAATACTAATAGGAAAAAGAGTGTATATCAGTATTTCTGATCTTAGATTTTTAGCGCGCCCCAGAGTTTGGCTGCTCGTATTAGTATTGTTAGGGCTCTACGGGTGCGAGACTGCGGGCTATTACTTCCAGGCTGCAAGCGGTCAATTGCGGATACTCTCTGCCCGGCAGCCGATTGAAGAGCTGGTTCAAGACGGCAATGCCAGTGATCAACTCCAGAAGCAATTACAGCTCGTTCAGGAAATCCGTGCCTATGCAGCACAGGAGTTAAAACTACCAGTGGGGCAAGCCTATAGCTCCTATGTGCAGCTCGATGATGAGTACCCCATATGGAATGTCTTGGCCGCACCAGAGTTTTCCCTGAGCCCCAAACGATGGTGTTACCCCATAGCCGGTTGCGCTAGCTATAGGGGCTACTTCCGCAAATCAGCGGCTATTGCCAAAGCAAATAGCCTGCGCAACCAGGGTTACGATGTCTACCTGGGAGCTGTTCCGGCCTACAGTACCCTGGGTTGGTTTAATGACCCTGTGTTATCAAGCTTTGTGAATTGGACACCGGAGAGACTAGCCGGACTCTTATTTCATGAGTTGGCCCACAGAAGAGTTTATGTGCCGGGTGATACCCGCTTTAATGAGAGCTTTGCTACAGCAGTGTCCGAAATTGCCCTACCTGATTGGCTTCGTAGTCAAGGTCTCTCGAGTTCTGCTGAGGAGACTAAGGCTCAGGCACTGGCGGTACGACAGTTAATGACAGCGACGCGTAAAGAGCTTCAACCAGTTTACCAATCCAACTTGCCGGACGAGGAAAAGCGCCAAGAAAAGGAGGAAATTCTGAGTCGATTGAGGCGTTGCTATTGGCGTATGGCAGCAGAGTGGTCTTACCCCGCGCGCTACCAGGCCTATATAGAGAAAACCAATAATGCTACTTTGGCTTTGGCTGCAGAATATGAATCTTTGGTTCCAGCTTTTCGTCAGCTTTATATTGATAGTAATGGTTGGGAGGATTTTTATAATGCAGCTGAAAGATTGGGTGAGCTTGACCGCCAAGAGCGAGAGCAATATTTATTGGAGTTAGCGTATGGATACAAAAAAGAGAGGAGTAAGACGCCGATAATAGTCGAATTTGACTCTCAGTTTTGTATGCGGCAGGAGAGTGAAGTTCAATAAGTAACTCTTAAAAATACAATAATTTTCAACTTTAATCTCCTATTTAATAAAAATGACCTAACTTAACTTAGTACATACTTGGAAATAAAATTAACGTGGAACACACATCTTTTACTTAACAAATTTTATTTTTAAGCGTATATTTACTTTTATTTTTTATATTCAAAGCTATTCTGGCCGTGAAAATTACTTGCTTGTAAGTTTTTCAGTGTAGAAGTTTATGAAAGTAACAAGAAATATTAAATTAGGACGGTGGATTTTAAATGAAGAGCAAGGTTATTTGCTGTGTGGTGAGAATAAAAATCAGCTAGACCATATACCACTTCAGGTCTTATTAGAGTTAGTTAATCATCAAGGCTGTCTGGTGACTAAGAAGCAGCTTCTCTCTACTGTTTGGGCCAATAAGGTCGTAGGGGATGAAGTACTTACTGTGGCTATTAGTCAAATTAGAAAAGCTCTTGGAGATAAAGCGAAGCAACCGGAATACATTAAAACTATTTCAGGTCAGGGTTATCGCCTAATTTGTACAGTGGAGGATATAGAGTCAAACAATAAAGCGGATGCTGTAGATAGCTCTTGGTGGTTCAGTCAAAAATATATTGTAGGATTGATTGCTAGCATTTTTTTACTTATTGGGCCTCTACTATGGTTTTCTTTCCATGCAGACCCTATTCCATCATTATCCATTTCTCAGAATGAGAAATTCCAAAAGGGACGCTATCTCTTAACGCTACAAGATTACGCTAAGTGGCGACAAGCTCAAACTTTATTTGAGCAAATAATAATAGAGTCTGAGGAATTCTCTCCTGCTTACCTAGCTTTAGTAGAGAGCAAGTTATTAATTGATCAAGGAAATACTCAAAAACTTTTTAGTAATTGTAAAAGTTTGAATAAATTAGTTGATAAGGCAATTGATCTATCGCCATCTAACGTGGATGCTTACCTACTTAAAGCTCGTCTTGCTTTTCACGTCGAATGGAACTTTGATATGGCAGATAAGTATTACCAAAAAGCCTTATCACTGGAGCCGATGAATGGGAAAGTTCACCATGATTATTCACAGTTCTTGTTAGCTAGGCGAGATTACCCTGAAGCGCTACAACATGTTTACAAGTATATAGACTCAGATCCCTCAGCTTATTCCAAGCCAATGGTTGCCTGGATATATAATATGTCGGGAAAGTATAAGGAAGCAAATGAAGAGCTAATTAAAATTGCCAAAATCGCTCCACGCTCAATAGCGTATCACGTATCAGCGCACTCGACGTTTGAGAATATGAGGCGAGATACTGATGCATTTAGTCATTTGAAGGCTATCTTGTCTCATGTTGGCTACAGCAATGATGACTTGAGAACAGTAGAAGAAAAATTCCAGATGGGCGGCCTTGCAGCAGTAAATAAGTGGCTATTAGATATAAAGCAAGAGGCAGGTGATATTGGCCAGTATAGACCTCCATTAGCTTATGCGCGATATGCTGCGACAGCGGGAGATATAGAAAGAACCCTATACTATTTGCAGCAGGCTGTTGAAGAAAGGCAGTTGGAAGTGTTGTGGGTTAACACTGACCCCAAGTATGAGTTAGTAAGATCTCTTCCTGCTTATACCAAATTAATGAGAAAAGTCGGGCTGTCTGAGTAAACCTCTAAGGGTTTAATGGGATATATGTAAAGCTAAAATAATATATACAATTAATTGGAGCAAGTTCTCCCTTTTGGAACAGCTGACGGTTCATCTCTTAATATATCCTGGGTTCGTTGCTCCTCGTATCATATAAAACTAACTGTTATCCCACAGACCCGCTATCAATTATTTGGGACCTTGGTTCCTATAATACATATCAAAGAAAGTATAAATTAGTATTTATATAGATATAACCTTTAGCTCGAAGCGATAAATTAATAGTTTATTGGTGCTGATGTATTAGTTACGCAACCTTAATTGGAAAATTTAAGGATTTCTTAGATATTCTTCAGGTATTTTTGTCAATCATCTTTTAGATTCCAAGTTGATAATTTGGAGTCTTAGTATGGATTGTATAAATCAAATTAAGTTGTACGTATGTATAGTTTTACTTATATTTTCAGTTAATCTACATGCTCATAGTACTTGGAGATATAAATTGCCAGGTCCAGTTGCAGGAGCCCCACTTGTTTTAAAGGATCAAATTATCGCCACTGGTGGATCACTTGTAGTGGGCCTTAATAAGGAAGGAAAGCTCCTTTGGCAATGGAATCTAGGCTCTACCACCGCTGCATCGGCAGCTACAGATGGAGAATATCTATTTATTAATGCAGATAATGGCCTTCATGCATTAACTCTAGATGGGGAGCCCTTGTGGTATTTTAAAAGTGAGGACAATGAAAATCTTATTGATGGCCGTCCTATGGGGTGGGGAAAGATATTTGTTCCAGATGCTTGGAGCTTTTATAGATCTTCTCCAATAGTAGCTGGTGGTAAAGTTTACTTTGGTAATCAGCGAGGTACGTTTGCTTTGGATGCTAAGACTGGTAAGCAATTGTGGCACCTTAGTACTGGAGTTACGCATACTACTCCGGCTATATACAAAGGGATGCTAGTTGTTGGGTCGTGGAATAATAAGCTTTATGGCATAGATATAATTAGTGGATCTATTATTTGGACTTTTAAAGGAAAGCAACCGTACGGCCAGGTCATATATGAGGGATTCAATCAGTCTCCGGTGATTTATGATGGTACTGTATATATAGGTAATCGCGATACCTATTTTTATGCCGTTGATGCTGAGACGGGGAAGCAAAAGTGGAGTTATAAACACCCTACTTCTTGGATTGGTTCTCCAGCAATTGAAGAGGATGGAGAGCTTTATTTTGGTATGTCGGATGGTTTAACACTGATAAGATTAAATGCAAAAAATGGAAATCAGAGTATGAATTTTAATGCCAATTTTTTTATCTTTGCTAAACCTCAAATGACCGATACTCAGGTTTTTGTTGCCACAATGGCTGGTCAAGTTTTTGCAGTAGATAAGAAGAGTAGTAAAGGACAGCTACTTTTTTCTACACCAGATTGTTTAAAAAAATGTGAAAGTTTGATTAAGCCAAGCGGGGGGATGAAATATATAAATGATACCTCTGCCGACGGTATGGCTAGGAATGTTGAATTTATGGTTGACATGGCTGATTCACTCCTGAGTATGACATACAGTGATAACACCCTTTATTTGGGGAGTGCTAAAGGTCATATTTATGCATTAAACCCACATATAGAAATTACTCATTAATATACAAGTTAGCACCATTATAAAATAATCTAAGAACTATTAATTGCTCAAGTTTTTCTACCAGCTATAGATATACATAGGGTTATATCTAATCACGCCTCTGAACCTCTCTTGATAGTCCATTGACTAGCCAGTTCAATTAATGAGCTGGTTTTTTTTATTAAACACCTGATAAAAAGGCTGTGCAATAAATTCATATGATCTTATAAATAAAAACTAATATATCATGTCAGATGATTTTCATCTGTGGTGAGTGGATGATAATAATAGGTTTTACGTAATAATATCTCTACCCCAGAAATAATTGAGAGATAAATCGATCTTATTAAATTCTAGACTAGCAGGATTTTACTAGAAAATACGTCCTTAGAGAGTACGTTTAAAGCAATAGTTAATTTTTATAATAACAATTAGTTGCTGACTATTAAAAGTTCAAGCTAGGCAGAGTGGGCCATTGTATATGGAGAGTGGCAATTCAGTGCTATATCGTCTGCTCATTTTAATTAGATCCTATCGCGGTATCTAACATATCTAAAAAAAGTACCAGAAAACTAGAGTATGTTATTGGCTGTAAGACAGTGTGATTTATAGAATTTTATGTTTTTTTAGGAAAATTATGTTTTATTTCAGGTATTTTTATATTCCTATTTGTAGGGTGGTTGTATTACTCGGAGCCAAAAATAATTGGCACTTTGGAGTTTGTATTTTATTGCTGGCCAAAACTGGTGGAAAGTGAAATAAAATATGAAAAACATGCTTGTGGATGCCCACAAGAAATCGTGCAAGGTTTTTAGAGTATATATAAGTCTAATTTTTTCGTCATGACTGTTTGAGAGAGTATCCAATATATGTTCGAATACAGATGTACCAAAGTAATGGGATTGATTACTGCTCTTGTTCTATCTGGATGTTGGAATAAAGGTGAGGATAGTAATGATAGGAATAGCAATATTCCAAAGCCTGATAATTACTTATATATCCAGGGGGGGGTGATTGATGGATTGCCAACAGGTACAAAACTTGAAGTTCTTGTTGGTGATAATTTGGTCTATACCACAATTATTGATCGTGATAGATATTCAGTTGAAATCAACTTGGATAAGAGCAACACTGATGGTTTGGTAAAGCTTATTGCTACTTCCGAGACCAATAAGAGAATTAAACTTGTAAGCACATTGGGATTTTTACATGCGCTTCAGGAGGATGCAGGTTCTGATAGAACACTTGTTTATTCCGAAAATAAATTTGTACAAATTAGTGGAGTATCAACAGCAATTTCAGCGACATTAGATAATTCAACTAATGAGTCATCAGAATGGAATAACATTACTAGGCCTATAGAGGCAAGTGAAATTTTTGCTAAAGCCACTATGATTAAAATGTTAGTAGAGCTTTCACAGATTGGAGTGGCAATACCTTCAGATGTTCAAGATACTTTCCAGCTAGCATCAGATTTTAACCTCTCTTCGAAATACATTAGCTTCTTTAGAAAGGCGCTTAAAGATATTTATCAGGAAGTGCAGGCAGATATATATGAGAGTGGGGAGTATTTGCATGTAATAGATAAAAATTTAATTGCGGATACTTATTATGTTGATAGTGGAATATTAACACTTAATGTAGACGGTACTGGAGAGTATATTGAAAACGGCGAAGTGGTTGATCTTGTCTGGAAGAAAACACAACAAGGCGTTGACTTGGAATCAGACAGTAGCATTGTTTTTACCGATACGATTTTAGTTGAAGGCCAACAGATTGAGTTTGAGCGACACAGACAGATTAATGGAATTTCATGGATGTTCAATTCTACTGCTCAATCGATGTTTGTTTTTGAGGTAAATGACAGATTTCATTACCCTAGTGGAGAGCTTCAGGATTACATGGAAAATGGGTATGAATCTGTTTCAGGCGTTCGAGCAAGTAACCTAGTCAACCCAAGAGATTTATTAAGTATTGGTGAACTATATAGTATGCCTATGCCAAATAGCAGTGGGGAAATTGTTGGTAGCCTTGATAATGATACCCCACGATTTAATTTCAGGGCAGTAGAAGTTAGTTTTTCTGGGGATTTTTCGAATGGTGGAATCGCCAGCATAAAAGTACCATCAATCTCAGCTTCCGGAGAAGCTCTATATACTGAGATATCTGCTACCTGGCAGCTAGATAATAATAGAATAAATCTAGATTTTTCTGATGGTTCTAGTCTTAAATATTCAATTCTTAGTTTATCTAGTACTGGTTTTACTAAAATTCACGTGATACACGAATCGGAACAAGAAGAAAAAAGAACCTATTCGTCATATGTTTTAGAAAAAGAGGGAGTTAATTGGTCAGATATAGATATACCAGGAATATACACTTATCCATTGAGCTTATCGGATGATCTTAGCCATTACTTCTACGATTTTTCATCAGATGGAACCCTAGTACTTGTATCTGTTCAAGATCTTAATTTAAACGGGAGTATTGAAGATGGAGAGTATAATGAGGTACCTGCTTATTGGAGCGTTAATGACAGCGGATATCTTGTAATAAGAGTTTATCAAGGAACGGAGGGATACTGTTTGCCGGGAGATTGGGATGCCGACGATAGTATTTGTACATTAAATGATGAAATAAGTTGGGATCTGTATCAGATTTTCAGTAGCGAAAATTTTGGTATTCGGCAAGCCAGAAATAGCTTCTGCAAAATATTTTCTTATTATACAAATCGTATCAAGACTCAGGAGGTATTATTAAAGCAGGGCGACATTGACAATATACAGTTAACGAAAGTGGCGGAAAGACCATTTAAAAAATAACCAGCAATATATTCGGTCAGAAAAGAACATAAGTTTTTCATAACTATTTGTATTGTATCCTTATGTTGCTTAGTGTGTCCTCATAACAGGTCTATCCGGCTAACTTACTTTGTAGTTAATATATTTTGTGAGTGAGATTTTAATTTTTATTTTTTCAGAATAAGTTTTCAATACTTTATTCATATCTAGTCTTTTTGGCTTACGTAGACAAATAGACAGTTAAGGCTTTATGCCGCAATCATATAGTTACTTTCAAAAAATTTTTGGCGGGTATTTTTTATCTTTAAGAAGTGATTTCAAGTGTTCGCAATGGATGAACTTAGTGTGATAACAAAATGGGAAAATGGTTAACAATGAAAAATAATTTAATATCTATTGCCGTTAAGAGTGCTGTTAGCTTAACGGCTGCAACAATAATATTCCCTTCTATACCTGTGTTCGCTCAAGAAGATGCAGAAATGATTGAAGAAATCTTTGTTACAGGGTCACGTATTAAACGTGCAGATTTGGATAGTCCAAGCCCGGTAACTGTACTCGGACGAGAGGATATGAAAATATCTGGCAAAACTGATGTGGGAGCTTTAATTCAAAGCTTGCCTTCAATGTCAGGTTCGCCGTTGGGAACAACTATCAATAACGGCGGTAATGGGGCTGTACAAATTAACTTGCGTGGACTGGGTGCTAACCGGACACTAAATTTAGTAAACGGGCATCGCTCAGTAGATATGGGGGACTATCAATCCATTCCTTCAGTTATGATTGAGCGGATTGAGATACTCAAAGATGGAGCTTCTGCAACTTATGGTGCTGATGCTGTTGCTGGGGTTGTAAATATCATAACGCGAAAGGATTTTGAAGGAGTTGAGGTTGAGCTTCAGAATGCCGACTTTATGGATGTAGACTCGATTAGCCAAAATAGCGTGAGTTTTATCGCTGGTCGAGAGTTTGATAGCGGAAATTTTGTTTTTGGTGCAGAGTATATATCTCAAGAGGGTGCTTACCAGTCTGACACCCCCTGGGACATTTTCCAAGATACATACTATATTTTTCCGGAAGGTGGTTGCGAAAGTAATCCGGTTAATTGTTTTCCCGACGGGTCTTCACGTATACCGGAGGGCCGACTCAATATTGGCGGTTCCGAGTACATCAACTTGGGAGATGGCTTAGTTGCAGATGATGGCCGCACCTATAACTATGCTCCCTCTAACTATATTCAGACTCCGTTTGAACGGTACAACGTCTTTGCCGAAAGTAATGCTGAAATTACAAACAATGTGCGATTTATTTCCGAGGTCCGTGTAAATTATCGTGAGTCGGCTCAAGAATTGGCACCGATTCCCTATGATAGCCGCCCTGGGTTTGATCCGGCCTACAACGGTTACTTTGACTTCGATGGTGATGGTGTTTTGGAAGCTTACAATGGCATTCACCAAGATAATTATTATTTATCTAGGGCATTGGCAGATGCAGGAATTGATAACCAGCCAGCTATGGATGTGCGTCGTCGTGTGGTAGAGGACCGCCGCATAATGGAACAAAGGGTCCTCCAAATACAGGGAGTGTTTGGCTTCGAAGGTAGTATTAAAGATTACGACTGGAAAATCAGCTACAACCGAGGCTATCGTACTCGAACGGACATTAATACTGGACAATTTATTGGGGCGAGGTTAGCAAATGCACTTGGCCCCTCAGCAGATCTTGATGGTAACGGTGTTCCCGAATGTTATGCTGATATTAGTGATCAAAATACATTGATAAGTGATTGTGTACCAATCAATATGGTTGATGGGGCGGGTACAATTACCGATGAAATGCTTGCTTATGTGAGCTCAGATCTCACAGATCATAGGGTAACTACCCAAGAGGTTATCGACCTTAGTATTAGTGGCAATGGATTTGAACTTCCTGGGGGGGCAATGGCGTGGGCCCTAGGCGGAGGGTATTGGGCGCGTTCATTTGCCCTCTCTCCAGACTCGGGTAAAGCAACCGGCGATGTCACCGGGTCTGTAGGGGCGGGTACAGAAGGCTCTCTGTACAATACCAATCTACTTGCTGAGGTACATCTTCCGATATTTAATAATGGTGTTCAATCTGTCGATGTTAAAGGTGGATTACGCTACGACTCCTATAATATCTTTGGTAGCGATACCACTTGGCAATTGGGTTTGGATATTCAGGTGCTTGAAGAACTCAAATTGCGTAGCACTTACGGAACGGTTTTCCGTGCCCCGACAATTACTAACTTATTCGGGGGGCGAAATGATAGTGCACCATCAGCTATTGATCCGTGTGTTGTCGACAGTATTAACCAGCTTCCTGCAGGTTGCATTCAAATATCGAAGAAGGGGGATTCTCAGCTTCCTGCAACAGTCGGTGGCAACGAAGAGCTCCTGCCTGAGTCAGGGAATACATTTACGCTAGGCCTTGTCTGGATACCGGACTTCACCGGGAATGCAGATTTGAGCCTCACCTTGGACTACTGGAAAGCAGAAATTGATGCAGGTATCAGTTCTTATGGTGCTCAGTACATTTTGGATCAATGTCACATAGAGCAGGTAGCCAGTTACTGTGATCTCATTACCAGAACTAGTGATTATACGATTCAAAATATATTGGATATAAATCAAAATGTTGCCGAACAGGGAGCGGCTGGAATTGATTTCGAAACTCGATACTCAGTAGATACCGAATTTGGACAATGGGATGCTGTCTTACTTTGGACCCACTTGATTGAACGTACCAAAGTCGCTTATCTAGGGGCGGAGGCTATCCATTTAGAAGGACGTGCCACTGATAGCTCGGCACAAGATGGAGGGACTTACGCAGAAAACAAAATAAACTATTCCCTATCCTGGAATTGGAATGATTTCAATTTAAGTTACCGTGGTGAATATATAGGCGAGGTGAAAGGAGATCTTAAATATGTAACCTACATGGATGATATATGGCTAGACTATAAGCAAGATATAAAAGCCCAGCTTTATCATGACCTTGTTGCTTCATATAATTTTAGTAATGGTATGGCTATTTCGGGCGGAATCACTAACCTTACTAACGAAGCTCCCCCATTTATAGATATTGGTTTCAATGCAAAAACGGACCCTTCCGTTTACCGTACATTTGGGCGAGGCTACTACCTGAGGCTTAGCCATAAATTTTGAGGGGTGGCACCTGTCTCAAATAAGGGCCGTATTTACGGCCCTCCTCATCTTCATGGACTAATTGATCTTTAAAAAAATACTAAGCCCCACTCTCAAAGGTGGCTGTAAATTGTGTTTTGGCCTAAGGAACTCCTGATGAACTCAATTGGCAGGCTGGTAATTCTTGTTAACAGCTACGAAGAAGCTATTACCTTTTATTGTGATAAATTGGGGTTTGAAATTTTTATAGACTATCAAGCAAAACCACACCGATTCGTTCACATTCGGCTTCCGGAACAAAGAGATATGGGCATATGGTTACTTAAGGCAGATTCTGAGAATCAGCTGAAGAAAGTTGGAGCACAAACTGCTGGGCAGCCTTGCGCCGTTATTTACACTGAGAGCTTTGACCGAGAATATAAGAGGCTTGTAAACAATGGCGTCCACTTTAGCAAGCCCCCCACCTCTGACGCAGATGCGGAGTTTGCTCACTTTGAGGACCTGTATGGCAACGAATTTATTTTAGTTGAATTAAAAAAAGTAGGATCCCTGGAATAGACTTTAACTTGTCACTTTTGGTGCTTTTATAGAATACGCGAAATACGGTCTTGTACTAAGAATTAAAAAAAGGGGACATTCCAGGAGTACACCAAACTAAAGGAGTAGTCAGTTGTATTTTGCTATGAAGTTGTATATCGATACCGATGACAATTTTGGACTATCCAATAGTCGCTGCACAACAGTGGGAAGCCGATATGATATTGCTGTATTAGGTATATTTCTTCATGTAAAAGAGGAGTGAGCCCGGGGAACTCTGACTATAGAGGTGAGGAAAGCTGAGAAAGACTAAACTTAAAGATATAGAATTACCTAATTACCACTCTTGCTAAGTTATGCGTAACTGTATATAAATACAGCTATCTCGTTGATCTGCAAGGGAATACGCCATGGCTCGCAACAAGGTACAGTTTCAGAAGGGTATTAGTTTGACCCAATTCCTCAAAATGTACGGCAGCGAGGAACAGTGCTTCGATGCACTGTCGCAGTGGCGTTGGCCCAATGGCTTTAGTTGTCCTCACTGCGGGCATGACAAGCATTGCGACCTCGCTTATCGCAAGCTTAAGCAATGTAACCATTGTCGGCGTCAGACATCGATTACCTCTCGTACAATTTTTGACTCCACGAAGCTCCCCCTCACCACCTGGTTTCTCGGTATTTTCCTGATTACTCAGGATAAGAAGGGCATTTCCTCTATGGAGCTATCTCGACATCTAGGTATCTCTTACAACGCAGCATGGCGTATGAAGCAGAAACTCATGCAAGTGATGATGGAGCGAGACCAACGATACAAACTGTCCGGTTTTATTGAACTAGATGATGCCTATCTCGGTGGTGAGCGTACTGGATGCAAGCCCGGGCGCGGAGCCAAGGGTAAAACTCCCTTTGTGGCGGCCGTTGAAACAACCAAGGAGGGACGCCCAACCCGTATTAAGCTCTCAATTATCAAGGGCTTCAAAAGCAGTGAAATTTCAACCTGGAGTAAAAAGTACCTTTGCAGTGGCAGCACAGTCATCTCAGATGGTCTTCCATGCTTCAATGCCATTAAGGAGGCCGGTTGTGTACATGACAAAATTGTTTGTGGTGGTGGCCGAGCTTCTGTTGAAGAGCCTGAGTTCTATTGGGTAAATACAGTACTTGGTAATTTAAAGAGTGCGCTACGTAGCACTTACCATGCTATTAGGCCGAAATATGCACAGCGCTATTTGGCAGAATTTCAATATCGCTTTAATCGGAGGTTTGATTTGTCGGCACTCATTCCAAGATTGATTTACGTCTCTCTTCGGACACCACCGATGCCAGAAAGGTTGCTAAAAATTGGCTTAGCATAAGTGGTAATTAGGTAGAATTATGTATTATAGAAAGGATGAGGCACTTGAAGCACCGCCTGATTTATAAAAATATTTTTAGGGATTAAAAAATACGATATCGAGAGCTAGTAAAAACACTTCAGGCTTATTTCTACGGGCAGGTTTTACCAGCCTGCTTATTAGAATATGGCACCTTTTGATTTAAGATAAATGCACCTTATCTGCTAAAGCAGGGCTTTTGTCACATCCAGCATCCGATTCGCAAATCCCCATTCATTATCAAACCAAATCAAGATCTTGGCTAAGCGATTCCCCGCTACACGAGTTTGGCTTGCATCAATGATGCCGGAGCGGGGATCGTGATTAAAATCACAGGAAGCGAGAGGTTCTTGGGTAAAACCTAACACACCATTAAATTCAGATTTAGAAACTGATTTTAATAGGGCATTAACATCTTCCCGGCTAACTTCTTTTTGTAGTGAGACTGATAAATCAATCGCGGAAACGTTGACTGTGGGCACTCGCAGGGCTTGTGCCTCAAACTTGTCTACTAAATTAGGTAATATTCTCTCAATACCCCGGGCCAAGGCCGTATCAACAGGAATAACTGAGCTTACTGCTGAACGCGTCTTTCTCAGATCAGTATGATGATAGGCATCACTTACTGGCTGGTCGTTCATCGCAGAATGGATAGTAGTAATAACTCCAGCTTCTATTCCGAAGGCCTTATCCAGAGCGGCGATAACTGGCACGCTGCAATTAGTTGTGCAGGAGGCTGCCGAAATTACCCGTTCCTTGCCTGTCAAAATATGGTCGTTCACCCCGTAAACAATCGTGGCATCGACATCCCGGCTGGCAGGTTGGGAAAATAGTACTTTCTTGGCTCCTGCGGCAAGGTGCAACTCCGCGCCTTGTCGCTGCTTAAAGCTGCCGGTGCATTCCAGTACGATATCTACTTGATCCCGTCGCCAATCCAGATCTTCTAACCGCTCGCAATGAGTTACGGCAATAGAATCTCCGTTAACCACAAGGACATCTTTATGCACGGAAACTTCGCCTGAGAAGCGGCCGTGGACAGAATCGTATTTTGTCAGGTGTGCAATGGTGTCGCAGTCAGCCAGTTCATTGATGGCGACTATTTGTAAGTTATCGCGGGCGCCAGACTCATAGAGTGCGCGTAAAACGGAGCGGCCGATACGGCCGTAGCCATTGATGGCAATTCTAGTGGTCATAGCACAACTTTAGGCAGGAGAAAAAATGTCAGCTAAGCGTCCCCGCGCGGCGCTGAGCCAGTGCCGCACGGGGTTGATACCTAAATGATATTCAGTGGAGAAAACAGTACTACTTCAGCAGTTTTTCTACCGCTTCAGCCACATTGTCCACAGTGAAACCAAAGTAGCGCATCAAGTCGCCGGCAGGGGCAGATTCGCCAAAGGTTTCCATACCGATAATAGCGCCATCGAAACCGACAAACTTATACCAGTAGTCTTTGTGGCTCGCTTCTACCGCTACTCGTGCACGTACAGAAGAAGGCAGTACGGACTCACGATAAGCCTCTTCCTGCTCCATAAACAACTCGGCACAGGGCATGGAAACAACGCGAACTTTCTTGCCAACCAGTTTTTCCTGGGCCGCCATCGCCAGCTCTACCTCGGAGCCAGTGGCAATAATAATGGCTTCAGGAGTACCTTCGCAGTCGGACAGTACGTACCCACCGCGCTCAATCTGAGCCAGCTGTGCGCTGTCGCGATCTTGAGGAGCCAGGCCCTGACGGCTAAAGACCATGGTGCTGGGGCCTTCTTTGCGCGCGATAGCCATCTTCCAGCTCACTGCGGATTCAGTGGCATCACAGGGGCGCCAAGTGTGCAGGTTCGGAGTGGCGCGCAAGGCGCTGAGCTGTTCTACCGGCTGGTGAGTCGGGCCGTCTTCGCCGAGGCCAATAGAGTCGTGGGTGTAGACAAAGACCACACGCTGCTTCATCAGTGCGGCCATGCGCACAGCGTTGCGGGCGTATTCCATAAACATCAAGAAGGTAGCGCCGTAGGGCACGAAACCACCGTGCAGAGCGATACCATTCATAATGGCGCTCATACCGAATTCGCGCACACCGTAATAGATGTAGTTGCCGGAGGCATCCTCGGCGCTGACACCTTTGGAGCCTGACCAGATAGTGAGGTTGGAGCCGGCCAGGTCGGCGGAGCCACCGAGGAATTCGGGCAGCAGCGGGCCGTAGGCGTTCAGAGCGTTTTGGCTGGCTTTGCGAGAGGCGATCTTCTCTGCATTTTCCTGGCAGGCTTTGATGTACTCATCTGCTTTGCTGAGGAAATCTGCGGGCAATTCACCGCTCATGCGGCGCTCAAATTCGGCTGCCAGCTCCGGGAATTCTTCGCGGTAATCGGCGAGGATATCTTTCCACTCGTCTTCCTGGGCTTCACCTTTGGCTTTGGCATCCCAGCCGGCGTAAATATCTTCGGGGATTTCAAATGGGCCGTGGGCCCAACCAAGGGTTTCGCGAACCAGGGCGATCTCTTCGTCACCCAGCGGTGCACCGTGACACTCTTCGCGCCCCTGTTTGTTCGGGGAGCCGAAGCCGATCACGGTTTTGCAGCAGATAATGGTGGGCTTATCGGTAACAGAGCGAGCTTCTTCAATAGCGGCTTTGATAGCGGCGGAATCGTGGCCATCCACATTGGGGATTACGTGCCAGCCGTAGGATTCAAAGCGCTTGGGCGTGTCGTCGGTGAACCAGCCTTCCACTTCACCATCGATGGAAATGCCGTTGTCGTCATAGAAGGCGACCAGCTTGCCCAGGCCCAGAGTGCCGGCCAGGGAGCAGGCTTCGTGGGAGATACCTTCCATCAGGCAGCCATCGCCCAGGAATACATAGGTGTGATGGTCTACCAGCTCGTAGCCGGGGCGATTGAACTGGGCACCCATTATCTTTTCTGCCATTGCCATACCAACAGCGTTGGTGATGCCTTGGCCCAGTGGGCCGGTGGTGGTTTCTACACCAGGGGCATAACCGTATTCGGGGTGGCCCGGAGTTTTGGAATGCAGTTGGCGGAAGTTCTGCAGCTCTTCAATCGGCAGGTCATAGCCGGACAGGTGCAGCAGGGAATAAAGCAGCATGGAGCCGTGACCATTGGACAGTACAAAGCGGTCGCGATCGGCCCAGCTGGGGTTGGCCGGGTTGTGCTTTAAGTAGTCATTCCACAGCACCTCGGCGATATCCGCCATACCCATGGGCGCACCGGGGTGGCCGCTTTTGGCTTTTTGGACCGCGTCCATGGACAGGGCGCGAATGGCGTTGGCCTTTTCAGCGCGAGAGGGAGTAGAAGACATAAGAAGAGCTCTCTGGTTTCTTAGCTAGGGTGCGGCGCTGCTCTGCCGGCAGATTCCCGCAACAACAAAATGGTGGCGTATTTTCCCGTAAAGGGCGGCCCCGCGCAAAGCTTTGGTTGGGGATTTGTTGTTGAGTGCAGCAACAAACTTCTAATTCTATGCATTAGGCGGCGCCATTAACATCTATATCAAAAATATTTAATAAAGCTATATCAAAACATTTTGATATAGGTGTGCTCCCCTGCTAGACTTCGCCCCATGTCTGAAAATGAGCCAGCACCCGAACTGAGTCCAGCCGAGGCAATTCCTCAGCTGGCCTTGACCCTGAAAGCCGCCGGAGATCCCCTGCGGCTCGAAATATTGCGCCTGCTTAGCCAGGATTCTTACAGTGTTTTAGAGCTGTGCCGAATCTTTGATTTGCGCCAACCGGCCCTGAGTCATCACTTGAAAGTGCTCGCCCAGGCAGGTCTGGTAAACAAGCACCGCGAAGGTAATAACCTTTTCTACCGGCGCACTGCAGCTACTCCACTGCTGGCACAGCTATTTACAAACCTGGATCATTTGCCTCTGGCCGATGTGCGGGTGCAGGCGGTATCCCGGATTTCTGAAGAGAGAGCGGAAGCATCGCGACGTTTCTTTGCCGATTACGGCAACCGCTTTCGCGAGCAGCAGGAATTGATTGCCAGCTATGACGTATACGGACCACAGGTGGCTCAGCTGCTCAAACCTGGTCGTCATGCCTTGGAAGTTGGGCCTGGAGAAGGTGAATTTCTACAGGAGTTGGCTCAGCGTTTCGCGACAGTGACAGCACTGGATCTGTCTTCTGCAATGTTGGAGCGGGCCCAATCTTTTGCCGATGAACAGGGTATTAAAAATATCGAGTTTGTCTGTAGCGATACTCGCGCTGCTGCGGCACGGCCGGCCAGTGCCGACACCATCGTGGTGAACATGGTGCTGCACCACACTCCTGACCCGGCACAAATTTTTCATGATTTGCACGGCGCCCTAAAAAAGGGCGGGCAGCTTTTAATTGCAGAATTGCAGGAACACAGCCAGGACTGGGCCAGAGAGGCCTGCGGAGATTTATGGCTGGGCTTTGCTCCTGAGCAGTTGAGTGACTGGGCCGCGACTGCTGGCTTACAAGATGGGCGCAGTATTTATAGTGCCCTGCGCAACGGCTTTCAGATCCAGATAAGAGAGTTTATTAAGCCCTGACAGGGGTTTGTCAGGCACAGCCTGAAGTTAAAAGATATTCAACCGCTGCGGCGGGACAATGGAGACCTCAAAATGAGTGAATACAGACTGTTTACCTCAGAATCCGTATCTGAGGGGCACCCGGATAAAATTGCCGACCAGATTTCCGATGCTGTATTGGATGCTCTACTGGCCCGTGACAAGCAGGCGCGGGTTGCCTGTGAAACCCTGGTGAAAACCGGTATTGCTGTTATTGCCGGCGAGATTTCCACCTCTGCCTGGGTGGACCTGGAAGAGCTGGTGCGTAAAGTTATCACCGATATCGGCTACACCTCTTCTGACGTGGGTTATGACGGTGAGACCTGTGGTGTTATCAATGTGATCGGTAAACAATCTGTGGATATCGCACAGGGTGTAGACCGCGCTAAGCCGGAAGATCAGGGTGCTGGGGACCAGGGGTTAATGTTTGGTTATGCGACCAATGAAACCCCCACCTTTATGCCTGCACCGATCTACTATTCCCACCGTTTGGTTGAGCGCCAGGCTGAAGTGCGTAAATCCGGTCTGCTTCCCTGGTTGCGCCCCGATGCCAAAAGCCAGCTGACCTTCCGTTACGACGAACAGGGTCGCCCCTGCGCGATCGATGCGGTTGTTCTTTCAACCCAGCACAACCCGGATGTCAGCCAAAAAGATCTGCGCGATGCAGTGATGGAGCTGATTGTTCACAACACCTTGCCGCTGGAATGGCTGCATAAAGACACCAAGTTCCATATCAACCCGACGGGCAACTTTGTTATTGGCGGGCCAGTTGGGGACTGCGGTCTCACCGGGCGCAAGATTATCGTCGACACTTACGGTGGCTCTGCTCGCCATGGCGGCGGTGCGTTTTCCGGTAAGGATCCCTCCAAGGTTGATCGCTCTGCCGCTTATGCGGGTCGTTATGTGGCCAAGAACATTGTCGCGGCAGGCTTAGCCAAGCGCTGTGAGATTCAGGTTTCCTACGCCATCGGTGTCGCCGAGCCAACCTCCGTAGCAATTAATACTTTTGGAACCGGTTTGGTACCAGAGGATAAGCTGGTGGAGCTGGTGCGCGAAAACTTTGACCTGCGCCCTTACGCCATCTCCAAATCCCTCGATCTGCTGCACCCAATGTATCAGTTGACCGCAGCTTACGGTCACTTTGGTCGCGATCCGTTTACCCACACTTACAACTGGATCGACAGCAACGGCCAGGAACGCAGTGAGAGCTTTACTGCTTTCCCATGGGAAAAAACCGATAAAGCGGATGCGCTCCGCTCCCAAGCCGGCCTCTAAGTTTCAGAAATAAATATTCATGCCCGCGCCAAAAGCGCGGGCACACAAAATATGCTGGGTACCACCCGGCAAGCAGATAATTTTTGGACTCAAAAACGATGAATCAAATGAGCACTGAATTTAAAGATTACAAAATCGCGGACATTTCCCTGGCCGAGTGGGGGCGCCGTGAAATTGAAATTGCAGAAGGTGAAATGCCGGCACTGATGACTCTGCGTGAGAAATACCGCGCAGAGCAGCCGCTGGCGGGTGCCCGTATCATGGGTTGTATCCACATGACGATCCAGACTGCAGTGCTGATCGAAACCCTGGTCGCACTGGGTGCTGAAGTTCGCTGGTCCTCCTGTAATATTTTCTCCACTCAGGACCACGCTGCTGCCGCCATTGCTGCGCGCGGAATCCCCGTATTTGCCTGGAAGGGTGAAACTGAAGAAGAGTACGAGTGGTGTCTTGAGCGCACTATTGGTGCCGATGTTGCCGGCTGGCAGCCCAATATTATTTTGGATGACGGTGGCGACCTCACCGAATTGCTGCACCGCGAATACCCGCAACTTCTCGATGCTTGCCACGGTGTGAGTGAAGAGACCACCACCGGCGTACACCGTCTGCAGGATATGCTGCGCGAAGGCACCCTGAAGATTCCTGCGATCAACGTCAATGACGCTGTGACCAAGAGCAAGAACGACAACAAATACGGCTGTCGCCACAGCCTTAACGATGCCATCAAGCGCGCCACTGACCACCTGCTCTCTGGTAAGCGAGCGCTGGTTATTGGTTACGGCGACGTAGGTAAAGGTTCCGCAGCATCCCTGCGCCAGGAAGGCATGATCGTACGGGTTTCTGAAGTGGACCCGATCTGTGCGATGCAGGCTTGTATGGACGGCTTCGAGCTGGTTTCCCCCTACATCGACGGCGTTAATACCGGTACCGCTGAGGGTATTAACAAGCAGCTGCTGGCCAATACAGACCTGATTGTTACTACAACTGGCAACGTAAACGTTTGCGATGCCCATATGCTTTCCGCCCTGAAGAGTGGTGCGGTGGTTTGTAATATTGGTCACTTCGATAATGAAATCGACACCGCCTTTATGCGTGAAAACTGGGAGTGGCAGGAAGTTAAGCCGCAGGTACATAAGGTGGTTCGCAATAGCGAAACCAACGATCACTTGTTGCTGCTGTCTGAAGGCCGCCTGGTAAACCTCGGCAACGCTACTGGCCATCCGAGCCGCATCATGGATGGCTCTTTTGCGAACCAGGTTCTCGCCCAGATCCATTTGTTCAAAGAAAAGTTTGCTGACTTACCGGCAGATCAAAAAACTTCAGCGCTGTATGTAAAAGTACTGCCGAAGAACCTGGATGAAGAAGTTGCACGCTATATGGTTGAGGGTTTTAGTGGTGTTATTACCCGTATGACCGAGCAACAAGCTAACTATATCGGTGTTTCAGTTGAAGGTCCGTTCAAACCTGAAAGTTATAAGTACTAATCACCCCTAACTAAAAGGTGCCGGTATCGCCGGCACCTGAATTGTGCGGGGTTGGAGAAATATAATGAATGACTCCATTCGCATAAGTTTCGAATTTTTCCCTCCTAAAACACCAGAGGGTCGCGAGAAGCTATACAAAACTCGCGAAGCGCTCCAGGCATTTAATCCTGAATTCTTTTCTGTTACCTATGGTGCTGGTGGCACCACGAGAGAGACAACGTCGAGTATTGTGACGAATATGCGGCGAGATGGTATTTCAATTGCTCCTCACTTGTCATTTGGTGGTGATAATGAAGATACAATACTGGGCCTACTCAATCAGTATGCTGAAGCTGGAGTTAATCGAATCGTAGCGTTGCGCGGTGATATGCCATCGGGCATGGGGGCAGTGGCGCAACTGGTTTATGCGAATGAATTAGTCGCCTTTATTCGCCGGCACACCGGCGATCAATTTCATCTTGAAGTAGCTGCTTATCCAGAGATACACCCGGAGTCGAATAGCTATGATGACGATATTCGCTATTTAAAAGGTAAATTTGAGGCTGGTGCTAATAGCGCACTGACTCAATATTTCTATAACCCGGATTCCTATTTTTACTTTATTGATCAGTGTGAAAAGGCGGGTATCGATGCGCCCATTTATCCAGGTATTATGCCGATAGCTAATTTTGCCAACCTTGTGCGTTTCTCTCGAAACTGTGGTGCAGAAATTCCAAGATGGTTGATTAGGCGTATGGAAAGTTATCGTGACCCTGAGGATGTTAGGAAGCTTGGGTTGGAGGTTGTTACTGACCTCTGTGAGACCTTATTAGAGGGCGGCGCACCGGGCTTACATTTTTATACGATGAATCAGGTTGAAACTTCTACACATATTTTGCACGCCCTTGGTTTAGTGCCCAGATAGTTTTGACTTGAAATAGGAAGATTTTTTGCCGTAGGGAGGGGCTAAAACTGATAGATATATTTTCAGGGCATTATTAATGCGTAAGTATAACCCTCCCACGGAGCCTTACCTTTCCGTGGTTTATGAAGATTCTTACCTACTGGTAATGGACAAGCCAAGCGGACTCCTCAGTGTACCTGGCCGGGATCCTGCCAATAGGGATAGTTTGGCAAGCAGGGTTAAGGAGCGTTACCCGGAAGCACTTATTGTACACCGCTTGGATATGGATACTTCGGGGTTCATTGTAATGGCGCGCAATGCTGAAGTGCATAAATCTCTTAGCGCACTGTTCCAAACTCGTCGGGTTGATAAAACTTATTATGCTCGAGTATGGGGTGTACCAAAAAGTGTTAGCGGCGAAGTGGATTTACCCCTCATTTGTGACTGGCCAAATAGACCAAGGCAAAAAGTAGACTTTAAGGAGGGAAAACCGTCGCTGACTCGCTGGAAAAAAGTTTCAAGTTCAGGTAACAGCAGTTTAATTCAGGTAAAGCCAGTTACTGGTCGTTCACACCAAATCCGGGTGCACATGAAGGCTATAGGGCATCCTATACTGGGAGATCGGTTTTATGCTCATTCAGAGGCATTATTATCGGCGCCGAGATTACTTTTACATGCTAGTAATCTTGATTTTTTCCACCCCATTATCGGCAAGTTAATTAGCTTTAAGAGTGAGTTAGGTGAGGTTTTTGAGAGAAACCTAAAAAAAATGATTTGAATAGTGGAGAAAGATCTAGGTTAGCTAAATCGTGATCGGGAACCTTTCGACTTTGCTTGACGACTGATTTAAGTATTATCGAGAGAGGCCCTAAGTGAATTACTTAGGACCCCTAAATCCTCTAGGTTTTATTGTATTGAATAATTAAACCCGACATAGAAGCTGCGACCTAAGGTGTCATACATGCCTGAGCCTTCACCAGTTCCAGAGAGGCCCGAGGGTGGCTCTTTATCAGTAAGATTATTCACACCACCATATACTTCAAGATCTGAGAAGGTGTAGCGGGCCTGAATATCGTGATACCGCATACTTGGGGTCTTGTATGGACCTTGAAGGTCGGTACGATCATCCGTTTGAATCAGTAGCATATCGGCGATATAGCGACTGCGCCAATTTACCTGGAGCTCACCATAGTTGTAGGTGAGGTTCGTGATGTAAGATTGACGAGGGTCGCCTAATTCACCATCTACTTTATCGGCGGTGCTTGGGTCTTCCTGGAATGGGTAATCATCCCGATCCAATAACTTCGTGCCCACCAGGCTAAAGTCTACGGAGCCCCAGTTTGCATCGGCAGAGAAAGGTGCGGCTAAGTCAAAGCTATAATCAAGCTGATAGTCAATTCCTCGAGCGGTTAAGCTGGCGATATTCAGCCCGGTAGAAGTGATAGAAATAATTTCGCCGGTCTCTGGATCGCGAGGGGCCAACGAGCAGTACACATTGTTGATGCTAGCGCTATCGACACAGCGGTCCACAATGTCTTGACCGGAAATGTAGGAAATAGCATCAGTAATCTCCATATCCCAGTAGTCGAAGGTCAGGGATAGGCCGGGAATAAAGCGCGGGGTTAACACCACTCCATAGGTGTAAGTATCTGCGGTTTCCTCGGTCAGTTCCGTGTTACCACCCGAATAGCCTGGGAGGCGTGCGGAATCTGTCGCTGAGTGATAATCGGCTGCAAGCCCTAGGTCCGCGCAGCGCGCGGCCCTTTGGGTTGGGTCGCTCGCATTATCGATCTTGTCGTAGCTACAGGGATCTTCGACAGGGAAGAAGTTCTGGCCCAGTGGAGAATACAGTTCTTCGATACCAGGGGCTCTTACAGACTCAGAGATTGTCGCACGGAGGCGCACATCTTCCGTGATTGTCCAGTCAAGTGATGACCCCCAGGTGGTAGTGGTCCCAACAGTGCTGTAGTCGGAGAAACGCGCCGAGCCATTCAGCACCAGGCTTTCTACTAGTGGTACATCCGATATCAGAGGGGCAGAAAACTCGCCATAGACCTCGGTGACATCATAATCGCCAGAGGTAGCAGAGAGGGCATTCATGAAAGTCTCGCCATCCTTGATTACTTGGTCGTAATCTACTTTCGAGGTCTCCTCTCGATATTCTGCACCGAAAGCCGTGGAAAATGCGCCGGCCGGTAATTCAAACAGATCTCCGGTGATATTGGCGGAGTAGATAGTTTGCGTCATTTCCTCTGTTGAGCCGGTATCTTGCAGCATAAAGTAATCGATTGCTTCTTGGCTGTTTAATCCGGAGCCGAAGAGATTGATCGGTATACAGCCGTTGGCCTGGGCCTCCTCACTGCGGCAAACCACTTCACCAGTTGCGGGATCTACGACAGCATCAACGGCGTCAAAATAGCGCTCATTATGGCGGTTGTTGGAGTAGTCGACCTCTGCATCGTAACGGCCATAAATTGCGGATAATTCATAGTGCCAGTCTCCGGCGAAGTCCCCCTCAAGGCCCAGCACATAGCGCTGTACTTCCCGTTCAGCAACGTCACCGCGCAAGCCTAAATCGACATTGTGGCGGTTGTACCAGAAGCTGTCCATACCGGCCTCATCCAGAAGGCCTTTAAGCTCAGTTGGAATAAAGGCGTTATCAGCGGAGATAACTAAATCGCCAAGGTAATCGAAGGAAGCTGTACTAAATGTGATGGCTTTACTGAAGCTGTATTTCGCTTCAGCAAAAACACGCATACTCTCATTGATATCAAAATGCGCTTTTGAGAAGAAGTTTTGCGACTCAAGCTCTGGGTACATTTGCGTACTGTTTGTGAAATTAGAGCCATCTCCTCCAATAGAAGTTGATTCTCCTAGAGGCGCTTCCCCCGGGTTAAAGGCAACAAATTGCCCGTCCTCAGTAAAGGTATAAGGCCCTGATTCCATGCCCATAATAGGTATATAGCTGTCAGGAAATTGCCAAACAGTTGTAATTGGATGGGCTCCCCAAATTACTCCGGTATCGCTCAGAAAATTGTTGGTGGTGTTATAGACAAGAACTGAGTCCGGGATACCGTCATTGGGCTCTGCATTAGGGTCATCCTGCCAACTGGGAGATCGCGCCACCCAGGGTCTGTCTTTGCCGAAAACTTCAGCGGTCTCTGAGTGTTGGAAGCTTAGGGCCACATTACCGCGCCCATCGGCAAAGTTGCTACCCCAGGTTACGCTATATTCACTCGCCTCACCGCCGTCCAGTTCTGGCTGCATATGATGTACACTGACTTTAAGGCCTTCAAAGTCATCACGGGTAATAAAGTTAACAACCCCTGTTACAGCATCGGCACCGTAAACAGCTGATTGGCCTCCAGTAACTGTATCGACTCTTGCTAAAAGATCTTCGGGGATTGTATTAATATCGACTGCAGAGGTTCCGATACTGGAACCGACGTGACGGCGGCCATCTTGTAATACTAGGGTACGTGAAGTGCCCATTCCACGTAAATCCAGCAAGCTTAGGCCTGAGGTGCCGATATAGCGGCCAGCATTACTATTGCTGAAAGTAGAACGCAGTGCGGGGAGTTCGTTCAGAAAATCCCCAAGGCTGATAGCTCCACTATTTTTGATATCTTCAATCGATACGGAAGTAATGGGGCTAGCAGTTTCGAGGTTCATCTTCTTGATACGAGAACCCGTAACTACAACCTCTTCTAGGGCCTCAGACTCACTAATATCAGTATCGATTTTATTTTCTTGTGCGAAAGCGGGTGCCCCACCGACGGCAAAAATAATTGCCGCACTCAGAAAGTTCAGTTTGAACTTCTGTTCCATAAATTCCTCCAAGGATCCAGTGTGTAATTGTAATTTTGTATTCCTGCATGTTTTTATTGCATCAATATGATTGCAGGATATAGGTGATAATAACGCTATCCTCTGTGAGTCTCGAGATCCTCAAGAAAAATGGAGTGTCTATCATATTTTTTGATATTTGTTGGTTATTTATTGCCGAGAATTTGTTTTTAGTGTGTTGTTTTTGTGGATAATTCGGTTTTTTGGGGATGTTTAGTTCTGGGTAGATTGCAAAGTAAGTTGCTTTTTTAGTGTTGTGGCCAATATTTATGTAGATGCGCTAATCTAGCATGATTAAAAATCATGTTTTAACGAGTGTTTTATTTAAAACAATATGCCGAAAGTGAATTTTATGACACTTGTGACTTTCTGAGGGGGGGTAAGATCAAATTGACTTTAACAATATTTGCGTTACCCCTTTGTTGGCTGTTTAGTTACTCCTAAATCATAAGCTGCTGACTGTAGGTTGGAAGCTATACTGTACTCATGAGTATATGCACGATCCATTTGCTCTGCTTACCCGCAGATCGGGAGCAAGTGCTAAAGTTGGATTAAATCTGTGGTGTTTCTGACCCCCTAATATTTAATAGATCTCAGTATTTTATACTTCTTCAAGGTCCATTTAATCGCGTTTTTTTGAGTTAAGTGTTGAAACTTAATCGGCTCTTTCGATGATTTTGGGATGAAAATGTTTCTAGTGCTTATCTCACTTAAATTTTCTTGAAATATTATTCTGAGCAGCCAAGAAGCTCTCTTTTGGAGTTCACCTCTACATTTGTATTATGACCGATCTCAATTTTTAAGGCTTTACTTTATTTGGATATTTTTTTCTGGGGATGGTGGGGTTGGCTTGTAACTTTTTTTCTGGAAAGAAAAGTATATCGAGTGTGTTGATTTGTACTTTATTTTTCCATGTACCCTCTTTTAGGGTGAAATTATATTTCAATATATTTTAGGGGGCTATTTAGAAAAATATTTTCTTAAGCGTCATGATCTTTATTTGGGTGGTTCTAGAAGGCAATTTTTTATTTCTCGTATAGGTTATAGTGAGTTTAGCCTAGCCATAAGTCAGACAACTATCAATTGCCTATTTGCCAGCTATTATTTTATTGGTTTACTTTGTATTTAAGTGGCTAATTTTGATGTGGCAAGTTAAGGGCGACATTGTCGCCCTTAACTTGTTATGGAGCCTCTGAATAACTCCGTGATACCTCTGGCATGCAGAGCGGTTCACAATCAAGGCGCGGCTTCGCAGGAATGTCTAGACCTTTCAAGAAGTCGCAACGCGGAGTGTGAATCGCTCTGCAAGCCCCGAAGGGCGGGCCTTAAAGGCCACAGCTGCTGCGTTGCAGCTCTTGCAAAGGACTACGGCCATTCACGGCGAGCTGCGCCTAACATCTGCAGCCTTCAAGACCCGCAGAGGCATTACGGAGTTATTCAGAGGCTCCCTATATTTATTTTTTATTCTTCATCGCCGCCATCAAAATATCACCCATGCTGCCACGGCCATTACCTTGCCCCCCTTTCTGGGAGCGGTTGCCCTGCTGCTTGTTGTAGCGCTGGGCTTGGCGGTTTTCGCGCTGGTCACCCTTTTTGATGCCGCCACTACCCTGCTCACCAGGCTCGTCAGATAAGCGCATGGAAAGGCCGATACGTTTGCGGGCAACGTCCACTTCCATCACTTTAACTTTGACAATATCACCGGCTTTTACGACTTCGTGGGGATCTTTAACAAACTTCTCTGAAAGAGCAGAGATATGTACCAGGCCATCCTGATGAACACCGATATCCACAAAGGCACCGAAGTTGGTGACGTTGGTGACGGTCCCCTCGAGTACCATTGCTGGGCGCAGGTCTTTAATTTCCTCTACGCCCTCTTCAAATTTGGCCGTGCGGAATTCCGGGCGTGGATCGCGACCAGGTTTTTCCAGTTCGGCGATAATATCGGTAACGGTAGGTACACCGAATTTTTCGTCGGTATAGTCTGCCGGATTCAGTCGGCGCAGGAAGCCAGAGTCGCCGATAAGGCTGTTAATTTCACGGCTACTTTTCTCGGCAATGCGTTTAACCACGATATAGGACTCGGGGTGTACCCCGGATTTATCCAGCGGATTTTCACCGTTATTAATACGCAGGAAGCCGGCGGCCTGTTCAAATGCCTTGGGCCCTAAACGCGGAACTTCCATCAGTTGCTTGCGATTTTTGAAAGCGCCGTTCTGGTCGCGGTAGCTGACAATATTGTTGGCAATAGATGCAGTCAGGCCGGAAACCCGAGCCAGCAGCGGTGCAGAGGCGGAGTTCAGCTCAGCGCCGACACCGTTTACACAGTCCTCAACTACGGCGTCCAATGAGCGGGCCAGTTGAGTCTGGGAAACGTCGTGCTGATACTGGCCAACACCAATAGATTTGGGTTCGATTTTCACCAATTCTGCCAGCGGGTCCTGCAGACGGCGGGCGATGGAGATGGCTCCACGGATAGTAACGTCAAGATCCGGGAATTCCCGCGCAGCAAATTCAGAGGCGGAGTAAACGGAAGCACCGGCTTCGTTAACCACAACTTTTTGAGCCGTCAGCTTATATTGCTTAATGGTTTCCCCGACGAATTTGTCGGTTTCGCGGCTGGCGGTGCCGTTGCCAATGGCGATCAGGCCCACATTGTATTTATTACACAGGGCGGCAATTACCGCTGCAGACTCCTGGTGGCGATTCTGAGGCGGGTTGGGGAAGATGGCGGTGTGATCGAGTATCTTGCCGGTGGCATCGACCACGGCGACTTTGACTCCGGTGCGCAGGCCCGGGTCGAGGCCGATAGTGGCCTTTTGCCCGGCCGGAGCTGCCAGCAGCAGGTCTTTCAAGTTGCGGGAGAATACCTTGATGGCCTCCTCCTCTGCTTTCTCACGCAGCTCACCCATCAGGTCAGTTTCCAGTGCAGTCAGCAGCTTGATTCGCCAGGTCCAGCGCACCACTTCGCCGAGCCATTTGTCTGCAGGACGACCTTCATCGGTGATATCCACATGGCGGGCAATCATGGCTTCGCAGGGGTGGCTGGCGGTTGGGGAAGCGCCCTCCTCTTCGGCAAGGCCGACACTGATAGCGAGCACGCCTTCGTTGCGGCCACGGAAAATAGCCAGGGCACGGTGCGAGGGAACCTTGGACCAGTCTTCGGCGTATTCAAAATAGTCGCGGAACTTGGCCCCTTCCTCTTCTTTGCCTTCGAGCAGTTTGGATTTCACCTGTCCATCGCGCTTGAGGAATTCACGTAGCTTGCCCAGCAGCTCGGCGTCTTCGGCAAAGCGTTCCATCAGGATAAATTTGGCTCCATCCAGAGCGGCTTTGATGTCTTTGACGTGAAGGGAGGCGTCTTCGTTGTCGGTGTTGAGGTATTGCTCTGCTTCGGCTGCGGGGTCTAGGGAGGGGTTGTTGATCAGTGCATTGGCCAGCGGTTCCAGGCCAGCCTCGATGGCGATTTGCCCTTTGGTGCGGCGCTTGGGTTTGTAGGGGAGGTAGAGGTCTTCGAGGCGATTCTTTGTGTCGGCACTGTTGATTTGTTGTGACAACTCTGGGGTCAGTTTGCCCTGCTCATCGATGCTTTTTAGGATGGCAGCGCGGCGCTCTTCCAGTTCGCGCAGATAGCGCAGTCGGTCTTCCAAGGTGCGCAGCTGGGTGTCGTCCAGGGCCCCTGTCACTTCTTTCCGGTAGCGCGCAATAAATGGGACTGTGGCTCCTTCATCGAGCAGGGATACTGCGGCGGTAACCTGTTGTGGTCTGACATTGAGTTCTTCGGCGATGCGAACGTTGATATCCAGCATTTGATGTTTACATCCGTTTTCCGGGAAATTTCGTACCGTTAAGGGCGATGTTGGACCAGTAAGTAGCCTTTCAGTTTCCGTGGTATTTGGCGGGTAAACGAGAGGGCCCTTACAGGAGTAATTTTGGGTCGGCATTATGCGTTACCCGAGCGCAGCGAGGAAGGTTTGCGGCAGGACACAAAGTTGTGCGGCAGTCTGCATCCAAATTGCCTCTTATGTGCGTCGAACTCCAGTAGAATGCGTACTAACTAAAATTTGACCAATTCAGGTCAGGGAACGGGGTAGAGGGTACCTGTGAAAGTCTCGAGTAAAAACAAGCTGTTATTCATTGTATTGTTAGTCGGGGTGGCTGTTATTGCTGCGGTGGTTGTATTGAAACCGAAGCCGGAGGAAAAACCGCCAGAGGTGGTGGTACCGCCAATGGCCGATGTTCTCTATATAGAACCCCGTCGCCAGACACTATTGGTACCCAGCCAGGGAACCGTTCATGCCCGCCATGAAATCGATGTGATCGCGCGAGTCGGCGGTGTGATAGAAAGCGTGGATGAGGCATTTGTTCCCGGTGGCTTCTTCAATAAAGACGCCCGTTTATTACAGCTTGAGCAAGCAGACTATCGCTACCAGGTCACTCGCGCAGAATCGCAACTGGCAAATGCCAAGTCCGCCCTGGCTCAGGAGCAGGGCCATGCCAAGCAAGCTAAGCGCGAGTGGCGTGACCTGGGATCTGAAGCTGCCAATGCCCTGTTCCTGCGCAAACCTCATCTCGAAGCTGCCCAGGCTGCAGTGGAAGCCGCAAGGGCTGACCGCGACCAGGCAAAGCTGGATTTGGAGCGCACATCACTCAAAGCCCCCTTTGCAGGTCGTGTAGTTGAGACTTTTGTCGACCTGGGACAGTACATTACCCCTGGCACCCCTCTGGCAAAAATTCACAGTACTGGTATCGCTGAAGTCCGCCTCCCTCTGACCGACCAGCAACTGGCGTTGCTCGATCTTCCCCTGGGTAAAACTATTGAGAATGGCCCCGCTGTGCGTCTGAAAGCTGTTGTGGCTGGACGTGAGCACGAGTGGCGTGCGCAATTGGTGCGAACCGAAGCGAGTATCGATCCCAACAGCCGCTTTATTTTTGCTGTTGCCCAGGTGCAGAAGCCCTATGAAGGGGATGTACCGCTGATGAATGGCCTGTTTGTTGAGGCAGATATTGCCGGTAGAACCTTTGATGATGTTGTGGAGCTGCCCCGTCAGGCACTACATGAAGGAGATCACTTGTTGGTTCTGAATGACGAGAGCCAGCTGATCTACAAAACTGTTGAGCTGTTACAAACCATCGATGACAGAATCTGGCTCCGCGGGGATATTGCTATGGGTGACCGAGTGATTGTTTCAAGCTTGGGCTACTCCCGTGAGGGTATGGTACTTACCGCTAACCCCCTCAATGAGCGGCCAGCGGGCCTGGGGAGTCTTCCTGAGGATTCAGCAGATCCCTCTACAGTATCCGCTGCTGGTGATGCCGGTGGTGTTAGCAATGCTTCCCAGGGAGGCAAGTGATGAGCGGAATCATCCCGTGGTTTGCGCGCAATAGCAAAGCCGCAAACCTGCTGATGATTATGATAATCATCGGCGGAATCTCTGGCCTTATGAGTATCGACCGGGAGGTGTTTCCCACGCTGCAGCTGGGGATTGTAGAGGTTAATATCTCTTACCCCGGCGCCGGTCCGGCAGAGGTGGAGCAGCAGGTAACCGTTCGGGTTGAGGAGGCTATCTCTGAAGTAAAGGGTATTAAGGAGGTAAATTCCGCTTCCCGACGGGGTAGTGCCTCTATTGAAATCCAGGCGATGGATGGCTACGACGAGCTGCGATTGCTCAACGATATTAAGGTTCAGGTGGATAGTATCAACACCTTTCCCGACGGTATTGAGCGTCCCGTTATTCGCTTGATTGAAGCCAACGCCGAGTTAATGATGATCGCCATTGGTGGGCCAGTTTCTGAGCGTCAGCTCAAGGAAACCACCCTGGATTTGCGCGATAAGCTCAACCTGATTTCCGGTGTGCGCAGAGTTGATGTTTGGGGTGATCGACCAGACGAGTTATCCATTGAAGTTTCCGAGCTGGATTTACGTCGCTACAACTTGAGCTTTAATCAGGTTGCCGACGCGGTGCGCCGCTCCTCCCTGGATTTGCCTGCCGGCATGGTGCGCTCGGACCGCGGTGATATTCAGGTGCAAACTCGTGGCCAAGCCTATACCGCTGAAGACTTCGAGCGTATCCCCGTAGTTAGCCGTGCCGATGGCTCTGTATTGTTGCTGCGCGATGTAGCGACAGTGCGCGATGGCTTTGAGGAATACAACAACGTTATTCGTTTTAATGGCAATCCCGCCATGAACCTTCGCATTATTCAGGGCGAGCCCCTGGATGTGGTGAAAACCGCTGAGCGAATAAAAGCGTTCCTGGAGGAGACTCGCGAGCAATTGCCACCGGGCATGGAACTGGATGTCTGGTTCGACTTCTCCAAGGCATTTGAAGGCCGCATGAATCTGCTGACTACCAATGCCCTGAGCGGTTTTGCCATGGTGTTTGTCATGCTGATGCTGTTCCTGCGCCCGGCACTGGCCATGTGGGTAACCGTGGGCATTGTTGTCGCTTTCCTGGGTGCTTTCTGGCTGTTGCCGGTGACCGGCGTCAGCCTAAATATGCTGTCATTGTTCGCATTCCTGTTAATACTCGGGATTGTGGTGGACGATGCCATCATTGTGGGGGAGGCAGTGCATGCTGCCCACGATAGAGGTGAATCTGGCTTAGCTGCAGCTGAGCAAGGGGTGAAGCAGGTAGCTTCCCCGGTAATTTTCGCCGTGACCTCCACCATGGTGTTCTTTATCCCCATGCTGTTCCTACCCGGCGTTACCGCACAGATGATGCTGGCCCTGCCGGTGGTGGTACTGCTGTGTCTGGTCTTCTCCCTGGTGGAATCCCTGTTGATCCTGCCGGCTCACTTGGTGGGTATGAAGCCAGAGAAACCTGCCAAATCGACTTTGGGAATTAAATTACAAAACGTACGTAGAAGTTTTGCCGGTGCGATGAAGACGGCCGGAGATAAGTACTACCTACCTTTACTGGAAAAGTCCCTTAGCAATAGCCGCACCACAGTGATGAGCTTTATGTTGGCACTGGGTTTGTCGATCGCTGTTTTTCAGAGTGGTTATGTGGGCTCTTCATTCTCACCCCAGGTCCCCTCTGATTTATTGCAATTGCGAATTTCTATGGCCTCAGGTGAACCCTTCAGTGAAGCTGAACGAGTAATGGAGCAGGTACTCACCGCCGCTGATAAGTTGGAGTCCGATGAGGGAATGCTGGAGCAGAACAGGGGTGAGTCTTTCTTGCAGAACTCCCTGGTTTTCAATTGGCGTGGCAACATTTATGTAACCTTGCAGCTCACCGATGGAGAGATGCGCGATGTCACCTCCGAGTCTTTAGCGTTGCGCTGGCGCGAATTGATTGGTGAGTTACCGGCTAGCGTCGAGGATATGAATATTGATGCGAGCATCAACAATAGCAGTAATGGTATGAGCCTGAACCTGAGCACAGCCTCAGGGGATATGGGTGAGCTGCGCGCTGCTGCTGATTTGGTTAAGGAAAAACTGGATAGTTATGTCGGTGTTTATGATGTGCGGGATAACCTGACCAGTGCCCGTCGCGATATTGAGATCCAGCTGAAACCCTATGCCACTACGATGGGTATTAACTTGGCAGACGTGGCCAGGCAGGTTCGTCAGGGTTTCTACGGTGAGGAGGTTCAACGTATCCCACGTGGTCGTGAGGATGTTCGCGTAATGGTTCGCTACCCCATGGAGGAGCGCGCCAGCGAAGAGCAGATGGACCGAATCCGCATTCGCACCAACGATGGGGAGGTACCTTTCTCAGCGGTGGCCGAGGCAGTTTACGTGCCGGGCTATACCACGATTCGCCGCAACGATCGCGAGCGCACCGTGCGGGTATTTGCCGAAATAACGCCGAATACTTCCAGTGCGCAGGATATCCTTAAGGATATGCGCGAGACCCTGGTACCAGAGCTGGAGCGCCAGTTCCCCGGTTTCTCCCTGAGAACCGCTGGGGAAATGCAGGAAGAGGAAGAGTTTAACGGTGCTATCCTGGCCTTCTTCGTATTGTCCCTGTTCGGCATTTATGCGCTGCTGGCGATTGCTTTCCGCTCCTACTCTCAGCCGTTGCTGATCCTTACTGCTGTGCCGTTTGGGTTCTTCGGTGCTTTGGTTGGCCACCTGTTGATGGGACACAACATCAGCATTATGTCGATGCTCGGCTTCCTCGCAGCGGCGGGCGTGGTTGTGAACGATAACCTGGTATTGATGGATCGTATTAATCAGCTGCGCGCTCAGGGTATGGCGGTGATGGATGCGGTAGTACACGCGGGCCGGGATCGCTTCCGCCCGATTATCCTGACCTCGATTACTACCTTTATCGGTCTGGTACCGATTATGTTCGAGCGTTCAATCCAGGCCCAGTTCCTGATCCCGATGGTGATCAGCCTGGCATTCGGTGTTCTGTTTGCAACGGCAGTGACTTTGATCTTGGTCCCCAACCTGTACAAAGTTATTGAGAAGTTACGCCCGAAGCACAAAGTTGCAGTAGAAGACGATACCCCGGTCTCATTGGAGACTGTGTAGCGCAGGTATCCAGGTGCAATGGTGAATTGCCTTCATCATTGCACCTTTGGGGTATAAATGCCTAAACTAACTGCCAGCAAAATGCCGACATTCCTGTCGGCTTTTTTATGGTGTTTGAATAGGATTCTCCCATGCGCATCCCGCGTATTTTTTCCAGGCAGCCTCTGGCTTCCGATCAAGAAGTAGACCTGGATGAGCTGGCTTCCCGTCACCTGGTAAAAGTACTTCGCTTGAATGCAGGCCATCCCTTAGTGCTTTTTGACGGCAATGGTGGTGAGTACACGGCGGAGTTGATCGAGACCGGCAAACGAGCGCGCGCACGCACGGGAGAGTACTGTGCAGAGGATCGCCAGTCACCGTTGGCACTGACCCTGGCGATCGGTATTTCCCGTGGCGATCGCTTCGATTGGGTGATACAGAAAGCCACTGAGCTGGGAGTGGCGGCGATACAGCCGCTGTTTACCGAACGTTGTGAAGTGAAGCTGTCCGGGGACCGCTTACAGAAAAAACTGGGTCACTGGCGCCAGATTGCTATCAGTGCCTGTGAGCAGTGTGAGCGCAACCGGGTGCCGGAGATTGCCGAACCGATAAAGCTGGCGCAGTATTTACAGAGTGAATCTGCTGAAGCTGAGCCCCAAGCCAAGTTGGTACTGCATCACCGCACCGAGCTGGATCTGCGCCAATGGCAGGCGGAGCGCGGTACACCGGAATCCGCCCTGCTACTGGTAGGTCCAGAAGGCGGGCTATCGCAGGTGGAAATCGATGCGGCACTGGCGCAGGATTTTATGCCTCTGCGCTTGGGACCAAGGGTGATGCGCACTGAGACAGCGCCGATAGCAGCATTGTCGGTATTGCAATTTCAATGGGGTGACTTGTAAGTCACTGAAGGAATGGACTCGAGAGTATTCAGGGAGAGAAGAGCATGATAAAAGCATTTATCTGGTTGTTGGGCATTGTCATCGTTGTGTTATCACTGGCGATTATTGCCAAGCCGAAACTGGCACAAAGCCTCAGCGAACGGCTTAACGAAACCGGCTATGCCCTCTCCGCCTGGGCGCGAATTATTATTGGCCTGATCCTTTTACTAATTGCAGACACTCGCCACTGGTATATTTTGTTCAATGCCCTCGGTGTACTGGTGCTATTGAGTGGTGCCTATATGCTGCAAATTGGTTTTGAGCGGGGCAAAGAATTAGCGGTTAAAATTTCCCGTGGCAATGAAAATTTCCTGCGTATTAGCGGCGTCATCGGTGTCATCCTCGGCCTGATGCTGCTCTCTGCGCGTTAACGATGTAGGTTCCCATGTCTTCTACCGATTTAATTATTTTTGACTGTGATGGTGTGCTGGTAGACAGCGAGAGCATCGTCTGTCGCATATTGGCAGAAGAAATGAATCGCCTGGGCTTGCAGACCACCGCCGAGGAACTGGACGAGCAATTCAGCGGTCGCCCGGCCAGGGACTGCTTGGTGGAAATCGAGAAGCGCTTTGGCGGACCACTACCGGATAATTATTTTGGCAATACGGAGCGGCGTATCCGCGAGGCTTTCCAGCAGGAATTACAGCCGGTTGTGGGTATTGAAGGCCTGCTCGACCAACTGCAACAGCTGGGTCTGCGCAGCTGCGTGGCCTCCTCGGGCTCTCACCAGAAAATGCAGCTGACACTGAATAAGACCGGCTTGTACGATTATTTTGACGGGCGTATTTTCAGTGCCGACGATGTATCCCGGGGCAAGCCCTGGCCAGAGCTGTTCCTGCACGCGGCAGATGCCATGGGGGTGGCACCGGAGCGCTGTCTAGTGGTGGAGGACTCCATTGCCGGTGTCTCTGCGGCCGTCTCTGCAGGTATGCGCGTGGTTGGCTACAGCGCTCACCCAGTGCGGGGCCCCCAGCTGGAACAGCAGGGTGCCCGGGTAGTCACAGATATGATGGCAGTTCTCAACTTTATTTAATGGCCACAGCGGCCGGGGCTTCCGGTTGATCAGCGCTTTTGCTGTTCTACACTGAATTTGACGTCGAGAAACCGGAAGCTGTACCTATGGCGGGTAAATTCTTGTCTGCCAATTGCCTATTCTTATTGGCCTTTACTCTGGTGGGCTGTGACCAGTCCGAATCCCCAAAGAAATATACGCTCGAGCCTGTCGATGGAATACAGTCAGGTGACAGTGAGAAGACTGCCCGAAAAGCGGCCCCCTTTGCCGATGAGCTGGTGAGGTTTTTACGGGGAAATAATCGGTCCATCGGAGACACGTTCCGCCTGCGCCTGGAGTTCGATCCCGGCGGTTTTGCCCCCCGCATAGAAACCATTGCCGATCTGGAAGCCTTGCTGGTGATCATGCGCGATTTTTCAGAGATGCGAATCTCCATTGAGGGGCATACAGACAGTGGCGGCGATGCGAAGAAGAATCTCAGCCTGTCCCAGCGCAGAGCAGATTGGGTAAAGCATTTCCTGATAGAGCGGGGCGTCTCCGCTGACCGTATGGAAGCCCAGGGCTACGGCGATACTGATCCGATTGCGGATAATGAGACAGAGAAAGGCAAGCGGGAGAACCGCCGCCTGATGATCCGGGTACTAAATTTTGATCGTGTTCCCAGCAAACTGCCGAGGCGCTAACCCCGAACAGCTTGCAGGTGAAGAGCTAGCTTAGGATAGTGTCTCAGCTAGAGGCATTACCCAGTTCCTCACTGGAATTTACCGGCGCTTTTGGGGCTTGGTTGGAAAATATTTTCTTCATCAACTTTCCGGTTTGACGCAGTCCAATAATACTCTGCGCCGTGAGCATACCGGAGATCATTGCACCGGCTACGCCGCAGCTCATCACATCCTGCCCTGTAAGGTAGAGCCCTTTGACTCGGCTTTTGGGTCTTAGCCAGGATTGCTCAAAGCGGTTGGGATCGTGATCCAGTCCGTAGATTTCACCCCGTGGATAGAAGCAGAAATAATCCGTGGATAACGGGGTTGAAAGCTCGTAGTAATCAATTTCCCCACGCAACTGCGGCATATGCTTATACAAATGCTCCAGTAGGCGCTGGCTAAATGCCTCCTTCAGGTCCTCGTAATCATCTCCCCGCTTGCCCCAAGGCTTGTCGTGCCACTGGGCAAACCAATCGTAGTTGGCCGGTGCCACAATTTCGATGGTGGCGCGGCCCGGGTAGCGCTGGGTAAAGGTGGGGTCTTTCGCAGACGGGAACGAAATATAGACTAGCGGTATTTCCTTATCCTGATCGTCGATAAAGGCCTGCATATCCTCTTCGTACTGATCGCTGGAATAGATCCAGTAATTGGTCTTGGGCAGGTTTAATTCTTCCGCAGTTTTCTCCAAGCCAATATACAGACACAGGTGAGACATGGAGCGGTTGACGGTGTCCAGGTCGCGGATATATCCCATGCGCTCACTGGTACTGCGCGGTAACAGCTTCTCGAAGGTATTAAATACCCCTGCGCCGGAGACAACTAATGGTGCTTCGATTTCATGTCCGTCAGACATTCTTACACCGCGAACCTGATCCCCATTCATCAGGATGGTTTCCACCTTGGCATAGGTAAATACATCTCCACCACTGGCCTGGATTTGGGGAATAATCGTTTCGGAGATTTTGCTGGCGCCACCGACAGGATAGTAACCGCCATAGAGATAATGTTTGGCGATCAGAGCGTGAATAATAAAGCTGCCCTCGGATGGGGTCATGCCATTATCACCCCACTGCCCTGTCAGCACAGAGATCAGCTTTTCATTGCTGGTGATTCCACTGAGAACTTCGCGGGTGGTTTTATTGAGCCAGGCGGGTTCGCGCAGCTTTCTCCACAGGCGAATAAAAGGTCCGCACCAGGAGGGCAGCATTTTTTCCATTGCCAGTCGCTGCATGGCTTTGGCAACCACATTCAGCCGCTGCAGATACTCCTCGATATTCGCGCGCTCATCGGGGAAGTGACTGACCAACTCATCGATAAATTGCTGGCGGCCGGCTTTCAGGTCGTATTGTTTATCGCCAATACAGATGCGGTCATAGGTGCTGTCCATTGGCGCCCAGTGCAACTGGTTATTGGAAATAAAGTCGAAGATCTTGCGGGTCATGGTGGGGTGTTCGCCCACATCGCCGATATAGTGGACGCCGACATCCCACTCATAACCATTGCGGTCATAGGCGTGGGTGTATCCCCCGGCAGTGTAGTGTTGCTCAAGGACAAGTGCTTTCTTGCCCATGGCACTGAGCATCGCAGCACAAGTCAGACCGCCAATGCCTGAGCCAATGATAATGGCGTCGTAATTGCCTTCTAGGCGACTCGGGCGATAGCGCCGACCAATACGCAGCCGGCTTGGTTTTGGGGCACTGCGCTTCTTCTCGGGGGTCTCTGTCATGATGGCCTCGCCACTATTGTTTTTATTCCTCAACCATAGCGCCCCCTATCGAGCTATGCAATAAGTTGCATATTAATATTCTGTATATCTATTGTGCGCTTTTATATGTAACGTATACAATTTGTATATAAAGCATATCAAGGTAATAGTTATGGGCATCGTCAAGATATCCGATGAGCTACACGATGAGATTCGCAAGGCCAGTACGGTGATGGCCCGTTCAATTAATTCCCAGGCGGAGTACTGGATCAAGATTGGGATGCTGGCGGAGCTGAACCCGGAATTAAGCTACAGCGACTTGTGTAAGAAGTTGCTGCGTAATCAGGCATTAACCCTGGAAGAGCTGACACGTGAGTGAAATAAAAATAAAGACTCCTGATGAGCAGGATTTAATGCGCCAATCGGGTCAATTGTTGAGCCGCGTATTTGCCATGCTGGACTCCTTTATTGAACCGGGGGTCTCGACAATGCAAATTAATGAGCGGGTAGAAGAATTTATTGTCAATGAACTCAATGCCCGCCCCGCCAGCAAGGGGCAATATGATTATCCTTACGCCCTGAACACCTCAGTCAATGAAGTAGTCTGTCACGGCATGCCGAGTGATAAGCAGCTACTGCGGGAGGGAGATATCATCAATGTGGATATTACCTTGGAGAAATCTGGCTATATCGCGGATTCCAGCAAAATGTATAGCATCGGTACCGTGACCCCTATTGCCAGAAAATTGGTAACCACCTGCTATGAAGCTATGTGGGCCGGTATTGCCACGGTAAAGCCGGGAGTTACTTTTGGTGATATCGGCAATGCAATCCAGCGCCATACCGAGCGCAACGGCTTCAGTGTCGTACGGGAATATTGTGGCCACGGTATTGGCCGGGAGATGCACGAGGCCCCGCAGGTTCTTCACTTTGGGCGGCCTGGTTCCGGTGAAGTTTTGCAGGAGGGAATGACATTTACCATTGAGCCCATGATCAATCAGGGAAATCGTAAAACTAAACTTAAGAAAGATGGCTGGACTGTAGTAACTAAGGATAAAAAGCTATCTGCTCAATGGGAGCATACGATTTTGGTAACCGGTGACGGTTATGAAGTATTAACGCTAAGGGATGAAGAACGAGTTTCTGGAGTTAAATAGTGATTGATGATGAGCTTTAGATAAATAACGGTGGATAGCGAGGTAGCAGATATCCTCACTATCCATTTTTTGCTTAGTTTATTTTAGGCAGCTAGGGTTTGCCGTATCAAAAGTATTCAGTCTCCAGGTATTAGGACCAGTGCAATCACCGGGGTCACTCTCATCCTCTAAATCGAAGGAATTGAGATCAGAGTTGTCCTGGGATATGTTATCAATAATTTTATTGAGTTCACTATTATCGTCAAGTATACCAATACCACCTCCTGAATTTTTCTCTACTGTATTTTGTGTGATCACCGTATTAGAGGTTTGGCGTACAGGAATACCCCAGTTGAAATTAGAGGTAATATGATTTTGTGAAATGATGGAGAAGTCGGCATTATCGTCCTCATTACCCCCCCCTACGGCAATTCCATTAGAAACAGTAGAAATAGTATTTGAAAATACATTGGTGAATTGTCCATTTACTTCGATACCTTCACCAAGGTAGCCACTTATGTCGTTATGGCTGATATTATTAAAAACCCCATTCAGCTTGATGCCATCACTATCAGGCAGTCCGCCTGCAATAAAATTTTGGGTTACTGTATTAAAGTCCTCTTGAATATCTATGCCATCGCCGGTACTAGGTACACTTCCGATAAGAGTATTGTCTTTCACTACGGTGTGATTGGTTTCTATATAAATTATGTCGTCATAACTATCTTCAATCATCATAGAGTAAATGCTATGTGATCCATTCCCTTTGGCCACAATGCCTTTTGTGCAGGCGAAAATCATCCCATTATATAATTGTGCACTAGTTCCGCTGAGCAGAATGCCTGTACCTGACTGACTAGAGTCAGCGCCAACACAGGTTATGCGATAGCCATTCATGTCAAGTGAGCCCGATGGCCCTTCCACAGTTAAAACGACTTGATCTGCGTCTGTTACCTCACAGATAAGCTCCTCTGTCAGCGTGGTTGGAGCAGTAATAGTATCGCCACACTCAACTGCTTTTGCGAAAAGTGGAATAAAAAATCCTAAGAATATAGTAGTTGCATAAACGTGATGTATTTTCATAGTGCGAACCTATTGGGCGTTATAATTTCCATGCTATCTATAGTGTTCAGCATGCATATTTTGTACAACCTAGAGAACTTTATTTCTTTTGAATAATACATAATTGAAATTTATTTTTTACTAGTTATAAGGATTTAAAATTTAATAAGCTATTAATGGATTAATGCGCCAGAGACTCATTTATGTCCTCATAAGGTAAAATGTATTTTTTCCGAATAGTGAAAGTGGTGGCGTTAATTTATTGTCTCCTTGACAGATCCACAGGAAACCAAGATATACTGTATTTTTATACAGTATATTGAGTGGTTGATTATGCGCCCCAGAGTTATAGTTTTTGATAGTGAGCCGATTCGTATCTGCCGCTATCGATCCAGTTACGACAACCGCCCTATGTACGCGATTAGTATTTTGAACTATGAAAAGTACGTACGTCGGTTTTCTGTTGCTGTGGGAGTGGATTTACGCAAGGAATTGGAGTTAACCTTGTGCCAGATGAGAGGGATTGAGAGTAATTTAAGGTGGCTGTCCGAATATACTGAGAAAACCAGTTCAGCGGGATAAGTGGGAGGCTCTGGGTGTGTAGTGTCTTTGATGTCAGTGATCATGCGGGTATGGAGCGCTTTCTCGATACCTATGGTATTCGAGGTGCCGGACATATGATTTACGGTAGACGCCGGAGGCCCACCCAGCAGGTGTCTATCGTAACTACTCGGAAGAGTGCTGCTCAAATAGAAAATGCCATTTGGCATCTCTACCTTGAAAGGCATGGTGATACTTGGCGGCCCCATAAAAAATACTGGTCCATCAACAGTAATTGGAAGAAACTGGACTCCAGACCGGAATATCGCAAGTCTCGTTGCTTAATACCCGCTACAGCCTGGGTGGAAAGCCAAGGTGGTAAAAATCCGGTGGAATTCAGTTATGGTGAGCCTTTTTTCTTTTGTGGTTTGTATAAAATCTGGGGAAATTTACTCAGTTGCTCAATCATTACTTTGGACTCTCACCCAGCCACTAAGCGCTATCATGAAAAGTCACTTCCCATGGTTGCGCCCAATCGCCCAGATTTTGTAGAGTCCTGGTTAAATTGTACGGGGTCGACAGAAGATTTTAGCCCATACCTGAAACCATCCATTGAGTACTCGGGAAAAATGCTTACGGCTCATCCTTTGCTGAGGGCAACCTCTACGGAGTATATTGGGGACCCTATCCCCGTAATTGAATAATTATTTTCCCTGGGGTATTGGGGTATTGGGGTATAGAAAAATTTAAATTGCATAACCTAAATTGTACTCCCTGCGCGGTATATCAATTAGATTCGTTCTTGAACTTATACTTCTTTCGTGAGGTGCAAAGTATGCGCTGGTTTCATCTAGAAGATCTACAAAGCGATTAAGCCGATGAATTTGTTTTTGGTTTAAATTATCTTGAGCAAGAAGTGCATTGATTTCTGTGCTAGCCAGCTCCTTTGCTGCTATATCTTCTGGCAGGCCACTGCGAGTACATAATCCATAAGTCCCCTCAATAAAGTGTTGCCATTCTTCTTCGATATGTTGAGAAATTCCGGATGAAAATTTTGGGTTGCTGGATTCGTATCCTAAATTTCGCAATTGAGCTGTCTTAGCTATGTATCGATTAGCAAAGCACTGATAAATAGAGTTAAAGTCTTGCTTAGCCTCTATGATACCAATCCAGCTGGCGTAGCCTTTTGCAAAGTACTCAACTGTCTGTTTTTCGGAGTGGGGTCCAAAAAAGGATTCACAGTCCCATTGAATATTGAGCTTATAAGAGGGCTTTGGCATAACACCCTTATCCTGGTAGCGCTGCAATTGTAGTTCGCTGATTTGAGTAGCCTGAATAAGCTGTTCTTTGGTTAGGAAGTGTTTATCCAGATAATTAAGCAATTCCACTGAATGTGCTCCAAGGTAGAAATCGAATGAAATTCTAGCGCCTGGAGCACTTAATATTTCGATGTGAGCCGAAGCATCTTTTCCCTTTCAACAGGTCTTGGAGAATTTATTCCTGCAGGAAGAGAATATCCGTTCTAATAATATATTTGATTCCTCGGGTGATTGGAGTAGAGCTGTGAATTCTGTGTAAGGGATGCATTCCATGGGGGAAGCACAGTACGGCTCCGGCAGGTGTGCGGACATCGATGTCTAATAAAGAGTCCCGACTGGGTTGTTTTAGGGGATCATCTGCATTCACCCTGAATCGGGTTGCACCACCTTCAAAATCTTCACTCAGCAGTACTAAAAACGTCATTTCACTATAGCGATCGGGGTAGCCATTGGTGATCAACTGGTTGTTGTCAATGCGGCTACCGGGCCAGGCGCCATCGGTGTGGAACTGGAAGAAATCTCCCTCACCATAGCGATAAAAGCGAAAACGCCGATTGATGCCGACAGCCTCTCTTCCACCAAAGTAGCCATTTAAGTCCTGCGCCAGGTCTCGGCATCGCTGCCAGATCTGCCGCTCTGTAACCTCGTCAACCACCCAGGTCAGGTTGTCGTTATGGCGGACCTCCCGGGGCAGGGAGACGGCTGCATCCGGTAAATAACCCACCGCTTCAGTGATATCAATGAGCCGTTGGCATTCCTCTTTTGAAAAGACATTGAGCAATTGGAAGGCTCCGGGTACCTCGGCGATATCTCGTCGTGAAACCGGTTGCGGTGCTTGATCGGCCAGCGCCGCCGGGTTTTTACTGCGAGTAGCCCAGGTGGGTAGAGCCGGGTGTTCTGCTCCGGGTTCGCGGGCGATAACAAAAAAGTCATCCAGGTGGGTGACAGTATCAATACTTTCAGTCGTGGACATCTTCTGTACTTCTATAGAAAAACTTTTAAAAGACTTAGCGGTTTAAAACGGTAATTTGGGCAAACTGCCGGTGCCCTTCAGCTCCACCGTGGAAGCCAAAGCCACTTTGCTTGGCGCCTACCCAAGGTGAGCCGCCGGCGCCCTGGTTGATGCCAATCATTCCCGCTTGCAGCTGGCTGGCGACTTGCTCGGCCTGTTTGCTTTCACCAAACACAACCGCACCGAGACCGTAAACAGAGTTATTGGCCCGCTCGACCACATCGTCTACTGAGCTAAAGCGGTCGATGGCTACGATAGGCCCAAAAGTCTCATCATCTTCCACCAGCATGCCCGGTCGAATACCGCTGATAACTGTGGGCGGAATAAACGGCACCTGTGGATCGCGCTCCCCTAAAAGAAGCTTTGCGCCTTTATTCAGGGCATCGTGGATATGCTCCACCACCTTTTGGTGTTGGCGGTGATTAACCAAGGGGCCGATATCCACCTGTGGCTCCTGCCACCCGCCGACACGATATTGCTTCGCCAATGCCACCACGGCATTTTCGAATTTATCGGCAATTTTTTCGTCCACATAAATACGCTCTGTGGAGGTGCACATCTGGCCTGAATTCTCAAAACTGGAGCCAACGGCAAATTGTGCCGCCTGGGGAATATTGGCGCTCTGCAACACGATCATCGGGTCATTGCCACCCAATTCCATAACCAGGCGTTTCAATGCCGGAGCGGCATTGGTCATAATTTTTTGGCCCGTTGTTCGCGATCCGGTAAAGGCGACCATATTGATGGGGGATTTCACCAAGGCTTCACCGGTGGCGCCATCGCCGTGAGCAATTTGTAAAATGTCTTGGGGCAGGGTTTGATTGAGTGTTTTCACCAATAAGTCAGCGACCAATGGCGATTCTTCTGAAGGTTTCAAAATCACAGCGTTGCCGGCGACCAGGGCGGGAACAATCAGGTTATTGGCCATGGCAAGTGGATAATTCCAGGGGGAGATAACCGCAACAACGCCCAGTGGTCGATATTGAATTTCGCTGCCGCCACTGCGTTTTGCCCGCAGGGCTTCTCCGGCATCCCCCGCTAACCAGGCACCGCCTTGGACTACGCCGCCGGCTTCATATTGTGCACGCCGGGCATCTTTGCCCATTTCACGGCTGATAAGTTGTGCCAGCTCTCCCTCTTCCGCATTCAGTTTTGTGTAAGCCTGCTGAAGTAGTTGTACCCGCTCCTGAAGAGATTTTCTCGACCACACTCGCTGCGCTTTGTGGGCTTTCTCCACCATGTTCTGAATATCTTGGGGCTTGCTGACAGGTAACGATCCGATGGCCTCTCCGGTTAGTGGATCAATCGATCGAAGTATATTTTCCATAATGAGGTCTCACTCAATCCGGCCACTTTATTGAGTGGCCGGGTGTTTTCTTAAAAGCGTTGGTGTTATTGGTCAAACAGGACAATTGTGCGAATTTCCAGGCTGGTTCTGCGTGGAGCCCCTGCACTTCCCGGCAGGTCGAAAGCGCAGTGGGGAACACCGGTTACATCGCCTCGGTGCTGGCTATCGAAGACCCGCAGTAAAATGCCTTCGCCGGGCTGCATATCGCTAAACCAAATCCAGCGGTGAACCGGGTTGAAACTCAACACCGAAATCTGCCCTTTTCGCTCTGGGTAAATTAATCGCATATTGTGGAAATCACTGGCGGCGACAGTGCGCAGGTCCACCATTGCCAACGGCGACTCCTGCACCGGGCGCAATAGGGGCAGCCAGAGATTAATAAACTGGTAGCGCGGATAATCTGATGGCTTGTACCCCCGGGCCTCCAGGGTTTCCTTTAGCTGGCGCTCCGCGGACCAGGGTGTGTAGTCGTTGTGCACCAGTTTCACCGGGGATCGGCGACTGCGGCTCAGCTCTGGTGTCGCATCAGTCGATGGCTGGGCTCGCAATGTGTGGTCAAAGGTCAGTACCTTTGCTGCACCCAGGTGAGCGGCTATCCAGGATTCAATGGCTGGATACCATTGGGTGCGAATCAACTGGTCGCGCTCCTCAGGGCTGGGGCCACTCCCTGAGGGTTGGTCCAGCGCGTGTAGCGCATCATCCAGCTGGCGCAGGTTAATGCCGAGCATAGGGCGTACCAGCTCAAATCCCTGGGTATCGATACGAAAACGCTCCCCGGCGGTTTTCAGGGCGCGACCATCGTAGATGTGAACCTGCTGGGAAATAACATTCTCGACCAGATTGGCGGGCCCTGGGCCCTCTGAACGCTTGTCGTACACCAGATCGCTACTGGGATCAGCGTAGTGAATAATTGCTGTAACTAATTGATCCTGAAAGGAGGATCGGGCTGCGGTTTGCATAGTGAACTCTCCCCCCACCGAAGTGGATGCCATACGGGCCAATCTACTCACAATGCTAGGGTTACGTGGATACAATGAAAACCTAGTAACAGTTGTGAGTGATACAGGTTTGAGCAGAAATCATCGGGCGAACCCACTGGAGAGGCTGGAGTTACGTCAACTTCGCTTAATGAACGCTATCTTGCGGGAACTGAACTTATCCCGGGTGGCTGACCAACTGGGTGTGAGCCAGCAAACAGTCAGTGAACAATTGAAACGCCTGCGGGAAATCTTTGATGACCGGCTTTTTATTCGCACCAGCAACGGTGTTATTCCCACCCCCCTGGCCGAGCGCCTGGCTCCCAAATTGGATGAGATCCTGAATAATGTCGCGGCGCTGCTGCGTACGGATGAATTTGATCCGGCACAGCATCGGGGCATCTTTACCATCAGTGCAACGGACTTTGAGCAACGGGTGGTACTGCCAGTTCTCCTCAAGCAACTGCGTCAGCAGGCCCCGGATATAAAAGTCGTGGTGCTTAAGTTGGAGATTGATCGCATGGCCCAGCAACTGCAAACCGGTGAAGTGGATCTGGTGTTTAGCACGCCGGGATTTGTGCCGGATAACAGTCCCAGCATGTTGTTGTATCGAGAGCACTACGTCTGTGTATGTTGTCAGCACACCGATATGCTGCACAGCGCCAATCAGCCTTTGGAAATGGAAGAGTTGGCGGCATTGCCACAGCTGGTGGTATCACCTTCCAGGGGAGATCTGCGGGGCATGGCGGATAGTTGGTTTGAGCAGTTTGGTTTGGAGCGCAATGTGGTGCTTTCTGTCCCCTCTTTTGCCGCCGCAGCCGAGTGCATTGCCTCTACCAATACCGTTGCCTTTTTGCCCTCGCGACTGTTGCCTGACCCCCGCCTCAAAACACTGCCTATTATCGAACAGCCCCCGGGATTTGATGTGATTGCCGCCTGGCATACCCGCAGCAGTCAGGACCCTTTGCACAAGTGGATTCGCGCCCTGTTAGCACAACAATTTCCCAGTAATTAGCGAGGGAGGCAGCGCTGCTAAACTTGAGCATTCCAAGGGTTCAGCTAGTGGTCGCCATGCGTGCAGCATTTTTTCTACTGATATTTTTAAGCGCTTCTGTTTACGCTCATACCGATTTTACCGAGCAAGTGGGTATCCCCCACTTATTTGCCAAGGACGCATTGGTTGAGGAAATTAAAAAAGTGGATTGCACCCTCTCTGAGGGGCGCAAGACCCAATGCTGGATGATTGTGGTAAAGGCTGAACCCAAACATAAAATGGGGCCCTGGTGCCCACACAATGTTGTCGACCCAATTACGTCTGGCGGCATGATGTTTATCAAGCAGCAGATAGTGCCGATTGATGGACCTTTCGTTAAAAATGCCGCGACCTTTTTCTCTGATCCAAAATGGAGCCTATATGATCCCAAAACCGGGGCGATAAAGGTTACCGATTCGAAGCAGGCCTGCGAGATGGCCGCGCGGCCTGATGTGGCACCGCAATACAACAATTACTGCGTGGAGTGCCTGGCCAGCTATATGGGCCCGGATTTTCATACCCGCTACCTGATCCCCGTACAGCCTGAGAAGGCCAAGTCAAAGCAGAACCCCGATGGTTTTTCCGGTTATGGAGTCGCTTTTAATGGGGCTAAATTTGATATCGCCGCGCCTATCGGCGCAATTTTAGGTGCACACACCTTAGCGCCAGTGGATGCCTGTGGTGGTCATGTAAACCCCCATGTGGGCTATCACTACCATGCTGCCCTGGGTTGCAGCCAAGCCTACCCATCTGCCGCAAGCCATGCAGCGATTGTCGGTGTCGCCATAGATGGCTACCTGATCTATGCGCGGGAGAATGCCGATGGCCGCGAGCCCGATGACCTGGACGAATGCCGTGGCCACGAGTTTGCCGACCTGGGCTACCACTACCACGCCAACCTCGCTGCAGAAAACGATATCCTGCATTGCCTAAAAGGGGAGAGAGGTTGTGCCCTGGCCGGCAATCAAAGCCAGTGCGATTTCTCCCACCGGGGACCTCCCGGATCACCCAGGCGTTAACTCAGGCCCAATTGTTGCTTTAAATAGTGAAAGATGAAGAGAGCCTCAGCGCTCTCTTTGGTATTGATATCAATAAATGGCGTCGAATAACTGCCTTATAAGTCCAGGACTTGATCTGACCGTCAGGTTTCCTTAATGGCCCTGGGAGATAATGCCTCTAACTATTTCAGGTAATCCGGAATACCAACAATGAGCAATGGTACAAATTTCTATCTGATCCGAATGGTGGAATCCCTCGGTGTGCTGGTGCGCACTCGCCTGTGGATGCAGATAGTGGTCGCCATGATCCTGGGGCTAACTGTCGGCCTGCTGCTATCTCCTGAAGGGGCCGCGCTGGTGAGCCAGGATCTCAGTGCGGCATTGGCCAGCTGGTTTAAGCTGCCGGGCTCCATCTTTCTGAATATGATCCAGATGGTGGTGATACCGCTGATTATGTCCTCAATCATCCTGGGGCTCAGTGGCAGCGGGAATGTCAGTCAGCTTAAACGGGTCGGGCTGCGCATCGCCCCCTACTTTGTAGGCACTACCACCGTTGCGGTGATTATTGGGATTATCCTGGTCCAGTTGATCCAACCCGGCGACTATATCGATGAGTCCCTGCTCAGCGCCGCCACCGAGTTGCAGGTTGCGAGCGCGCCCCAGGTTATGGAGTCCAAACCGCTTCCCGAGCGTATTGCTGAATTGATTCCCGCCAACCTCAACGAAAGTATCGCCATGCGCAATATGTTGCAGCTGGTGGTCTATGCGATTTTTATTGGTGTTGCAGTGATGCTGTTGCCGCAAAAGCAGCGGGAAACGGCGGTATACGCTTTTGGCATTATTCAGGAGGTGGCACTTAAGGTAGTTGGCTGGGCCATGCTGTTTGCGCCCCTGGCCGTATTTGGCCTCCTGGCAGATATTGCTATTCGCGTCGGTCTCACTGCAATTCTCGGGATGTCCGTGTACGTGGGCACCGTGATTCTGGGGCTACTTATTCTTCTCAGCTTTTACCTGATAATTGTTTCCCTGGTGACCTCCGTCGGCCCGATCACATTTTTGCAGAGAATTAGCGGAGTGCAGCTGCTGGCATTCTCCACATCCAGCTCTGCTGCGGTAATGCCGCTGTCAATGAAAGTTGCAGAAAGTCCCCTGGGAGTAAAACCATCCATCGCCAAATTTATTGTGCCCCTGGGCGCTACTGTGAATATGGATGGCACAGCGCTGTATCAGGTGATTGCCGCGGTATTTTTAACTCAGGTATATGGCATTGACTTAACCACTGCACAGTTGGTTGGTCTCACCGTGACCACTGTGGGAGCATCTATTGGGTCTCCCAGTACTCCCGGAGTGGGTATTGTTATCCTTGCTACTATTCTGGCCGGTATTGGTGTCCCACCGGAAGGTATTGCGCTGATTCTGGGGGTGGATCGGATTCTCGATATGTGCCGTACAGCAGTCAATGTGACCGGGGATCTGACAGCCTGTCTGGTGATGGACCGCTTGTTAGGCAGTGACAACCTGGAGGAGGAAGCCGCCCAAACGGCCTGACTGTTAAAGTGATGGCTTAAATGAGGGTTCCCGGTTTCTATTGCGGCATACCTAGAATTTCCAGAATACGAGGGTCTTTTTGACTCTCGTAGTATTTCTCCAGGACTGTATCAAACAAAGTTCTACCCTCTTCTGCCAATGCGAATAAGTCCATAGAATATTTCATCTTTAAATCTTAATTACTTCTATTGTATCTAAAGGAAGCTTGAAATAGAGAAAAAGTGGCATATGTAAAGTATGGGTGATCTTTATAAAATGAAAAAATAAATATAAGCTATTTAATATCGTACTAGTCATTATATTTTATCAGAATTTATCTGGTTTAAAAATATGTATAAATACTAAAAATAATTTTTAGAGATAAAACCCCAAGTCTGTTCATACAGTAATTGATGTCCCTTGGGGTTTGCATGGAGGCCATCCTCTGAGAGAAGGGTAATAAATTCCTGATCTCGCCATAAATTGTCAAACTCCAGTATGGGGATCATTTCGGCAGTGGCAGATTCTCTCATAGCTTGGTTATAAAGGTCCGCATCAGCCTGATAGAAATAGCTATCACTATTCCGAAAGGGAGTAGTTCGTTGCTCATCGAACGGAATACCTGTCATTAGGAATGACGGCGCGATGGTTTTAGACGTCTGTAATATCTGTCGCACTGTTTGACGGAAAGAGTCCAGCGCTACAGAGTTCTCAGCCTTTGGCCCCCCGATGCGGCAAATATCATTGAAACCAGGATATATCCCGATTAAGTGTGGCCTTCTTGGAGGCAGTTCTCGGGAAAGTCTTATGGCTAAAGAGTTCGCGTTCTCTCCGAATATTCCCAGAGCGTAAACTATATTATGGGGATCTAAAGTTTCGAACCGAAACCGGAATCGTTGAACAAATCCGCCTAGTTCTGTATCACCTTTTCCATAGATAGAACTGGAGCCAATAAAGACAATTTTTTTGGGGACTCTTCGTGCCATAGAAAGTCGCTAATTTGACTGAACTTTGGATTTTATTTGCCGTTACCATTATAGACATCGACCAAGTCCAGGTTGTATTGATTAGTATCAAATCGTGATTTCGAAAAGTTGAGAGTTCAAGACTGGAGTAGGAATAGCCTTGTTAAAAAACAATTAGAAATCGAATGGAGAGAGTTCTAAGGTGGGTTGTAGATTTACAGTTTCTTTGGAGGGGGGAAAGAGGTGCTGATCGGTTTGGCTTAAAATGATGAGGAAAATTTAATACGGGTAGAGTGGTAGATTCTGTGAGTATGGATACTATAGCTTATACGCCAATATAGTGGTTTAGATCATGATTGCCATCCAGCCTTTCGATCATAAAAAAAGCCCCATCCTTGCGGGCAACTAATGTTGGACAGGAACTTTCAGTATCTCGAAAGTACGAAGGTCCTTCTGTCCTTCATAGTATTTTTCCAGCACCTCATCAAATAGCTTATTTTTGGGATCGGCGATAGAAAATAGCGTCATGGATGACTTAAGTTTTACATCATCCGGTGAGCCGAATATCTGGTAAGCGGAGTAATTATTCAGTTGCAATAACTCCTTGCAGCACTCTTTGAGCCTGGGGCCGAGCACAGGGTGCTCCAGGTAAGCCCGGGCTTCATCCAGGTTTTTAATTGCAAAATGTTCGGATGTCGCGCTGTGCCCCAGGCCGGAGATCTGGGGGAATATATACCACATCCAGTGGGAGCGCTTATGGCCGCTATGTAACTCACTCAGGGCACTTTCATAAGAGCTTTCTTGCGCCGTCACAAAACGCTCAAGGTGAAATGGTTGGGCCATGCTTTGATTCCCTTTATTCTTATTCCTTTGCAGGCCCAAGGTTAGCAGCAATAAGGATGAATGCGAGAGGATGAACTGCCTGACGGCTGAACTTCCACCAATTAATTGATATTCATCATGATCTCAGCAAGGGCGGGCTCCTTGGCTCCCACTGGAGAATCTCCCAATAGGTTCTTCATATCGGCATAGGAAAGTTGAATTAGCCGATGTATGTCATTGGAAGTGTCAGCAGTACAAGGAAAACTACCGCTGACAAAGACGGAAATTGAATTTGTTCGCTGAGTATTAAAAATACGAATTTCCCGCCTGAAAAAATCATTGCCGCGACAGGATGCCGCTCTTCCTGATGGAATACTATTGCCTGCGGGAACGCTTAGCAGTACTTCTTTAGATCTTTCTTCAAAGGGGCCACGTCTGTAAATTAGCATCTCTCGTAGGCCTTTAGACACCGGGTGGTTAAATTCCAAATCTCTAATCGCATCGACAACCTGCACACTTTTGATATCGTAGTAGCTGTGAGCCTGTCGATCAAAAGGCCCTTTCAATCCATAGAGAAGCTCGCGCAAACGTTGAGAAACATCAGATTTAATAGGTTGTTTTTCAATTTCTCCAATTAATTCAGGATCTGTGGGTAAATAGAAATTGCCAAACTCTTTAAGTAACGCCTTGGATTCACGCCGAGCTTCTTCGTCCTGAAAGAGTTTGTCCAGTACAGCTCTAATTGAAACTGCACTGTTGTTACCATCCACTTGTAGTTCTAGCTCGCTATTTCCTACTTTGATACGTAAAGAGCCAATTTTTTCACTTTTATATAGCAAAAAGCAAAAACTCAACACAATTAAAACGAGAATGCTCCCGTAGATAATATGAATATTTTTATTGGGCTTTCCCGCTGACATCTACATACCTCTGATATAAAGCAAGAATTTATCTATTATTGATGGCTTTGTTGAGCCTGCACTTGATGCAGAAAAAAGCACCCATTAGAATATTTTACTACAAAAAGCGTGTATTAAAAAATTTATTTGTGGGTCTAGACAGTGAGTGTGGTGTATATATTTATTAGTGCCCACCGGCCTGGGCATGGGAGGCAGCCCGATAGACTGCAATTACAATCGAACCCCACTAAATACTTAGGATCAGGCTGTGGTAAAGGGTTGCAGGAGATCTCTGAGCTAGTGGGAGCCATTGCACTTTTCAGTCACCCTAGATAAAGATTCATAGTTATTTTATTCCTTTATTTATAAGGCTAGCGAAATTAGGCTGAATAACTCAACAAATCGGCGTCTGCCGAAAACTAAATTCACCATATCAATATTAATGCAGTCACGCACAAGCCCAATGGTTCGAGCGAGAACTCTGCCCTGGTTACCTCCCATGAATCCAGGTACATGCACAATGCTCTCCTAGATATTTAGCGATTGATGCTTGCCAAAGAGCTAAACTAAGGTAGCCCATCGCCTCCAGTGTGCTCTTAAACTTATCGATATAAAAGAGCTGTCCGTACAAAATTTTTCGAGTATAGTCATACAGTAATGCAAACTCCTATGAAGTATGCATATCAGCTGTGGTTACCTCATATTCACGTATTAATTTATGTTTGTTGTCCATGCAGATTTAATTCTTTTATCTGTAACATCTCTCATTGCTTTTCTTAGTCTAGTGAGTATCAAAGTCTTACTGTTACTTGGTTTTTAGGTTTTTCCTGCTTACTTTAAAATCTTACCTAATTACCACTCTTGCTAAGTTATGCGTAACTGTATATAAATACAGCTATCTCGTTGATCTGCAAGGGAATACGCCATGGCTCGCAACAAGGTACAGTTTCAGAAGGGTATTAGTTTGACCCAATTCCTCAAAATGTACGGCAGCGAGGAACAGTGCTTCGATGCACTGTCGCAGTGGCGTTGGCCCAATGGCTTTAGTTGTCCTCACTGCGGGCATGACAAGCATTGCGACCTCGCTTATCGCAAGCTTAAGCAATGTAACCATTGTCGGCGTCAGACATCGATTACCTCTCGTACAATTTTTGACTCCACGAAGCTCCCCCTCACCACCTGGTTTCTCGGTATTTTCCTGATTACTCAGGATAAGAAGGGCATTTCCTCTATGGAGCTATCTCGACATCTAGGTATCTCTTACAACGCAGCATGGCGTATGAAGCAGAAACTCATGCAAGTGATGATGGAGCGAGACCAACGATACAAACTGTCCGGTTTTATTGAACTAGATGATGCCTATCTCGGTGGTGAGCGTACTGGATGCAAGCCCGGGCGCGGAGCCAAGGGTAAAACTCCCTTTGTGGCGGCCGTTGAAACAACCAAGGAGGGACGCCCAACCCGTATTAAGCTCTCAATTATCAAGGGCTTCAAAAGCAGTGAAATTTCAACCTGGAGTAAAAAGTACCTTTGCAGTGGCAGCACAGTCATCTCAGATGGTCTTCCATGCTTCAATGCCATTAAGGAGGCCGGTTGTGCACATGACAAAATTGTTTGTGGTGGTGGCCGAGCTTCTGTTGAAGAGCCTGAGTTCTATTGGGTAAATACAGTACTTGGTAATTTAAAGAGTGCGCTACGTAGCACTTACCATGCTATTAGGCCGAAATATGCACAGCGCTATTTGGCAGAATTTCAATATCGCTTTAATCGGAGGTTTGATTTGTCGGCACTCATTCCAAGATTGATTTACGTCTCTCTTCGGACACCACCGATGCCAGAAAGGTTGCTAAAAATTGGCTTAGCATAAGTGGTAATTAGGAAATCTTATATACCTAACTTCCTCATTTTCTTCTCGACTACTTCAGTAGTTCGGTATATTGATAAAGTTGGCATAAATTATTTGTACTTCTGAGCACTATATATTTACGTTTTAAGATGGAATTGATATCCGAAAGTGGGTATTTCATGATTCTTATCCGTATTAGTTATTCCAAAAGTAGACAGGTTGTTTTCGCGTGTTGAGTGTGTTGTATATTAAGCTAGATGTAGATATAAAGTTTTTATAAAAATAGGCCTTTCATAAGGCGAATGTATTTCGCCAGATGTTAAAAACTCTTTAATAGTAGTTCTATCTAGTTCAGAATATTTTAAATTGTCTAATTTTTAGAGGTGCGCTAAATCTAGAATAACTATTCGGTAGACGCTCTTATAGTGTATTGAATTACAAAATCTTACAGGCTTGGTACTTACGTATAGCTTATTCCTTATAATTTTATGTGATTTGGCTTTTTTTTAGTCAAAAAAACGCTTTAAGTGGGGCGAAAGCTCCATTTTCGATTTGAATGGCACAGCTGTGCTTTTTAATCATCTGTTCTTCGATTTTTGTTTGTTTTAAGATTCGCGCCTTCTTAAACCTCAAGTTGGAAATTAAAAATGATAAATAAAAAAAATGTAGTATTAGCTTCATTTCTTGCAATATTTATTGGTGGATGTGCTTCTTCTGGTGGTAATCAGGCTCTAAAAGAGGAAAGTGAAACTAGTGTTCAAGAAAAAATTACGGAAGGTGTAACCACTAAATCTGATATTAAGTCTATGTTTGGATCTCCGAATAGTACCAGCTACACTGATAGTGGGAAAGAAATTTGGCACTATTTTTTGACGGAAAGCCAAGTTGACGCAGTGAGCTATGTTCCCGTTGTAGGTTGGTTTGGGGGTTCTACATCAGGAACACAAAAACAACTCGTAGTTATGTTTGAGGGCGATGTAGTCAAAAAATATAACATGTCAGAATCTGATATCAGCAGCAAGTCAGGTGTTTTTAATAACTAGAGAGGCCTTAGGAAATTGGTTTTTCATCCGGCACTTCACGTTATCGTAAAAGAGCTGGCTATTTTTCTGAATCCCAATTTTCTATATAGGTGTATCCCCATTTGATTACTTGAAACCTGAGACCTTCGGGTTTCAAGTATATTTATGCTGAACTAGTGGGTCACGCGGAAAGTAATACTTAGATTGTCAGTATAATTGACGCAAGCATACTCGCTAGAAACTTCAGCGAACGCAAGTACTTAAACATTTTCCTTGAAAGCCCTCAGTGATAAATTATTTAGCAACTGAGCGGTTTTTATATTTCTTTAGTTTCATTCGTTTAATAGTTTATTTAGAGTCAGCGCTTTTCAGTTCACGATCAAGTACCTTCATGACGAAATTAATCTGAACCCCATGCCGCAGATGCAATAGCGAGATATAAGTATTCTCACAAATTATAGTAAAAACGACTGAGCTGAATAACTCTATTCATTGGGAGCTACGATCTGGTATCGTTCTTTCAAAGCAGATGGCTGGAATGAATTTCCATGAAACTCCTGGCTTGTTGGTGTGGAAACTGCCTGATATATAGTCAGTTGGTCTTCTTCGTTATCATCATGTGTGTCGGTTATTGTAGTAGTCTAGGTTTGAATTTATCGTATGTAGGGGATTATTATTTTTGAAATTAAGATTGAGCTTTTCTTTATTCTCAAAAAGTTATCCAAAAGTTGTCCTATATTTTCTTTCTTTTTTAGTTGTATTGGAGTCATTTTTTCTGAAAGTAGATGAAATTTTTGTGCCTTATACTGAATGCAAGTTCATATCGGCTGCTGCTTTCAATTCATGATCCGGCCTTCCTTGAGCGGCGTAGCTTGTGATTATTTTAACTTTATTTGATTTTTATTATCACAAACAAAGATGGAAGGTTGGGAAGAGTTTATCTTGTCATTATGTTTAAATAAAGAATGACTCGGTAATGGTGTAGAGTGAATAATAAAAATATGCACCCAAGTAATTCGATTGTACCATTTACACGCCATTAATAACTGTAATTAATATAGCCAAGTTATCTTTATTGCTAGAAATAATCTGATACTATGATAAATTGTATGTTGTGTTAAAGCGGATATTTATGGCTGAAGAATTATATGGTCTGCTCGAAAGGCGAGCTCTTAGTGGATACTTGAGATATCATTTCCCTAGATTTGAAATTTTATTTGATACCGTTAGTCATTATCATGAAGATGGGTTTCGAATCTTAGATATTGGTAGGTCTGATTTTACTGAAGTCCTGATCAGTAAGTTTCAAAATGTAGACACATTAGGTCTTGAGCGCGAAAGTGATAACTCTATCTCCCGTCACTTTAATTTTAATTTAAATGATTGTAGAGATAGGTCATTGTGGAGAAGGGATGTCCCTAAATACGATATAATAATATTTTCTGAAGTTATTGAGCATTTATATACTTCCCCAAGTCAGGTTTTAGGCTTTCTTAAGACTCTTCTAAATAAAGGGGGCGTTATTATAATACAAACGCCCAATGCCGTTGCTCTACATAAAAGGCTGAAGATTATATTTGGTAGAAATCCATATGAGTTGATCCGAGAAAATCATAACAACCCAGGGCATTTCCGTGAGTATACCAAAAAAGAATTGAGTTTTTATTTGGCAGAGCTAGGCTTTAGTCTGCTAAAGTTTAGATATGAAAACCATTTTGATTATAGATTTTCAGATCACTCAAATAAAAATGTCCTCTCAAAAAATGATAAGCGGAAGATTTTTAATATTATCTCCTCGGCTCTTCCTGGGCCGCTCAAGCCTGGTATGTTTTTTGTTGCTCAAAACCCCTGAGTGTAAAGAGTTAAGTTTGCCTATAGTTCACTTCTTAGATGTTGTCGCTAATGTGAATTGAAGGTAAGGGCGCTAATCGGGGCAACACTATTTAAGACTATACATGGAATCTGCTTTCTTTTAGTTTCTTAAAGTTGCGCCGATTATCGGGCTGCTTTTTCTGCTAGTCCCTAGCGCAAGTTTTGGCTTTGTATCGGTTGAAGTGCCAATGTAGTTTAACGCTAGGATACCCTTAAGGGTTGGGCTTTAGTGCGAGACATGGCGTTGGCTGAGGGGTTGCTTTAGGGGCATAAAAAAAGCCCCATCCTTGCGGATGAGGCTTTTGGATATGGTGCCCGGAGGCGGAATCGAACCACCGACACGGGGATTTTCAATCGCCTTTGATTAACAATACACCATACTTCACAATAGGGGCAATTTATGTAACTTATTGATTTGTAAGTATTAATTGATTGGCTTAAGCTGTTTTTAACTGCTGCTTATTCAGGGGAACTGTGACAGCAGTGTGACGTAACTATTGTTGATGAACTTCTGACTCAACAAGATGCAGTATCCACCACTGGGTCTTGGGAATTGAGCGATAAAACTCGCCGTTACTTGATACCCAAACCCCTTCATTCAAGCCGAAATTATTCTCTTTTCCGCATTGCCAATGCTTTCGGCTGATTATTTTACAATCCTTGTGTTCATTTATTGGCCAGCCTTCACTTGTTTCCCAAGATAACACTGTTCCAGTCGATTCATTGACTTTAAAAGTTCTCCTTGGGATGTGGGCCCACTTACATTCCTCTCTGTCATCACACTTCTTTTGCTCAAACTGGACAGTTACTTCGTCCTTCCAAGGTCCCCTGATATCAAAGTGCCAGCATGCCCAGATAATTCCTGCAAGTATCAGTACGGGTGTTATGTCGGCTTTTAGCAAGTGCATGAAGTAGGTGTCCTAACATGGCAGATATGTATAAAGGTGCCCTTCAGAGAGCCCTGAGTGGATATCAGAAGTATTTGAGGCTAGACCGTCTGAGAGCCATACAGAGAACTGGGTTGCGGAGAATAGGGCCTTGTGAGGGCCCTGGCTAGTCCGTTAGCGGGACTGGGAGTTTTGTATTGAGGAGTGCATTGCGAGTGGAATAGGTGGTGCTGCTGTATGTTTTACCTCGAGCTTGCCTGCACATTCATCAATGGGAAGCCATGTAAAGGCATAGAGGCTGCATTTGTTGAGGCCACCTTGCCGGGTAAGCATTACCAGGTCCACATCTATAAGGGCCTTGAGCGCTCTTCTAAGGGTGCTGTTAGAAGTCCAACCTCTTGAACCCATAACCTTTAGAGTTACGCTAAAATCACCGTTATTGCGCCCGTTATACTGCCTTGCCATGTCCATAAGTAGCGACTTGGCTGGGTGTGGAAGTGCAATGTAGGCTGGAAGGTCTAATAAACGATGGTATAGCTGGAAAAAGGGTGGTGAAGCGCCCTTCTTCCTCATTTTTAGTCGGCTCCTAGCCATCTCATTTCTCGCTATTTCGCCGTTTTTCCCAGGTCAGAACCTTAAAAGCATACTTTTGTCCTTGTTCTCCCGCGCGCATGATTTCTTCTGAAGGCAGGTAGTACACACAGTAGCGGGCATTGCGCCCAGTGGGGTCTAAAGTACGCTCTTCGCGCCATTGGCTGATGATAGGCCAGCCGAACTCATTTCGAAGCCTCTCTATGGGAGCAGATAGTCGATAAGAGGCCGTTTCATTTTGAAAGGTGCGATGGGAAATTCTTTGGGCCCGGAGTAAACGAGTGAGTGCTCTGGAGGGCATTGCTCCAATTTGTGGAGGGTACTTCACCTTATAACCCTCCTTTATCAGCTTGTTCGTCAAGCCAGGATTCAAAGGCATCAAGGTCTATCAATACTTTCCTGCCGACTCTAACAATGCAGACTGAGAAGCCATTTTGCGATGCATTAAAGATTAACCAGCGTATGCTGCTTGGAGTGAAACCTGCATCAGGGTAGTAAGATGGTAGGTTCTTTACTGTGGTAAGTCGTTTCGTGGTAGGCATTTATAGTTCCATTCATTAAGAGTGAGGCTTAATTGTGGATTTTGGCTGCCTCCCAAGAAACGGGAGTATTTAGCAATTTAAAAACTGAAATTATCTCCTTGCTTTTTTTAAGATGTCTTTAACCCTGTCGGAGATGTATTTGACGTCATATCCAGGGTATATACCCATATGAAATAGGCACGTAGCGGTAAACTGCTGATTTTTCTTTATCGCTTCATCGTTTTTACTTTTGAAATAGAGCTCGTTTAAATCAAATACAAGGTCTTCAATTAGCAGCCTCTCTATATTCTTGGGGCCCCTCTTATCTGAAATACTATCTAGTATTTTCAGGTTTTGGTTAGCATTTTCAGCTAAAATATCTAGTGTTTCTTGAAGCTCAAAAAAGTTGAAAGAAGTGTGTGGGCACTGGCTTTTTAGTGAGCGCTTTTCTTGAAGAGAAAGCTTGTTAATAACCTCTGAGAGCCCCCCAGCTAGTTTTGAAATATTCTTATACTTCGGTACTGACTTAGTCTTTGTCGGAGCTCTTTTGTCCTGTTCCAGATTTATGTAGTGATTGTTATATAGCCCATTTAAAAAAGTGGCGATGTCTTCTGGTGAAATCTTAGTTAAATCAAATTCTTCAATGATATCCTGACAATTATGCTTACCATCAGCTAGCTCTTCAGTCGTTGGAACGAATGGATTATTTACTTCCCAGGAGGTCAGGGAGTCATCACTCAAATTTTGATTCATTTTCATGAGCCAACCCCAAAGATGGTGCTATTCATCGACTCAAGTACCTTAGAAGTGTGTTGCTCGGATAGATGTGCATACCGCTTAACCATTTGTAAGGTTTTGTGCCCTAGAATTTCTGCAATCTCAGTTAGGGATGCGCCGTTCATGGCGAGATAGCTAGCTGCTGTATGGCGGAGGTCGTGGAACTTGAAATCGCTTATAGCAGCCTGTTTAAGGGCTTTACCCCAAGGCGAGCGGATAAAAATTGGAGCTGTGGGTTTAGAATCACTGAAAAAGAGTAAGTCAGTATCTAGGCGGCGAACTTTGGCTAGTTCCGATATGAGCCCTTTTGCGTGTCCAACGAGAGGAACAGAGCGACGCTCCCCATTTTTTGTTTCGTGTAAAGTGATGTAACCACGGTTAAGGTCTATATCGCTCCATTTCAGCCCCATAATTTCTGACTGACGCATGCCTGTAGACAAGGCCAGAACGACTACCGGATATAGCTGCCTGCAGTTTGAACTTTTACAAGCAACAAGAAGTTTTTGTCTTTCGCTCTCACTAAGGAATCTCACCCTCCCTCGTGGTTCTTTGGGTTTACGAACTTTACGTAAGGGGTTTTCTTCGAGCCACTCCCATTCGTTAACTGCGACTGTGAAGGCATGAGAGAGAGCTGCCATGTATCTAACAACAGTCGCCGGTTGGCGCCCTTGGTGAAGTTTGTCGCGGGTTTCTGAGAGAAGTGCGGGTGTAACATCAGCTAAAGGGCGATAGCCTAGTTCATTTTTCCACCAGGTAAGTTGTCGCCCTTGAGCGTTCATGCTCTTTGGTTTGGTCGGGAGTACATCGCTGATGTAACGATCGATTAATTCGGCAAGTGTTCGGCGTTTAGATTCTGTTGTTTTAAAATGGCGGCCTTCCCGAATAGCTGCTTCGGTTTGTTGAATCCAGCGCTTCGCATCAGTCTTGCGAGTGAAAGTTGCGTTCTGCGGAGGGAAACCTTTTAGGCGTACTTGTGCCTGGTAGCGCACCTCCCCTTTGCTAGTTTTTCTTTCCCTAATTGAGGCCACTGAAATCCTCCTTGCCGCTTTGGAAAACTGTCCAATAAGGTATGTGAAGTGCCAAAAAAGCACAACAAAGGACTAATAATCACCGTATGGGTTATTGGGGAGCCTAAAAAAATCTAGAAATATCATTGAGTTACTAGATTTATTGAGTGGAGGCTTTGAGGCGAGTCACACATAGGACGCACTAGGATACCGAGGTGCGTTGAATGAGATAGGTTGCCTTGTGAGGTGGTTTGTTATCGTCAAGTGTGACAGGAGTGTGACGCGGCTAGAAACAAAAAAGGCCTACAATTTCTTGCAGGCCTCTATTTGTATGGTGCCCGGAGGCGGAATCGAACCACCGACACGGGGATTTTCAATCCCCTGCTCTACCGACTGAGCTATCCGGGCTTTGCGATCTTGCTGGGCTTCCCCTGCGTCGCGAGGCGCGTATTAAAGCCCTTCCCCGGGTCAGAGTCAACCCCTTGATTATAAAAAAGTTTTTTTTCTTTGCCGGGAAAGCTTCGGGGCCTTGTGTTACTGCTGTTCCGGCGGAACATAACCGTCGGCTGCGTCGTATTCCTCGCCGCTCAAGAACTTCATCATCTGCTCGCTCAAGTAGGCGCGGCTTGAGGGTTCCATCATGTTCAGGTGCTTTTCGTTAATCAACATGGTCTGGTGGGACATCCACTCCAGCCAGGCCTTCTTGGAAACGTTCTCGAAGATATCCATGCCTTTGGGGCCTGGGAAGGGCGGTGCATCCAGACCTTCCAATTCCTCTTGGTACTTGCGGCAGAATACGGTTCTGGACATGGACTCCTCCTGGTTTTAGTCGGCAGTGGTCGGCGTGAGCAGGGGAGCCTGCAGCGCCAGTAGTTGTTTTGCCAGCTTGACGATAGGGGCGGGTAGCCCCAGTTCCTGGGCCGCACGAGGGCGGTTTAAACGCCGCAGTTTATACCAGCCAGCGCCGCTCTCCGCCACCTGTGCTGGGACTTTGCTCAGTTGTACCCACACCGGGGAAATCTCCAGGTGAAAGTGAGTGAAGGTGTGTCGCAGGGTCGGCAGGGTTTGGACGTCACTGGCACGCCAGCGCTTTGCCTTGAGCCAGTCGCTGCTATTGTCGGCTTCAGGCGGGCTCCAGAGTCCGCCCCAGATTCCGCTGGGCGGGCGCTGTTCCAGGTAGATTTCACCTTTGTGTTCAAGCAAGAGCAGGGTGGCGCTGCGCACCGGCTTTTCCTTGCGCGGTTTCTTGCCGGGGTAATCCTGTGGGTTGCCCTGGGCGTGAGCCACACAGGATTTTTTCACCGGGCACTCCTCGCAGCGTGGTTTCGAGCGGGTGCACAGGGTGGCGCCCAGGTCCATCATCACCTGGGTGTAGTCGTTAACGCGTTGGTTTGGGGTGTAGGTCTCGGCCAGTTGCCACAGTTGATTGGCAACCGCTGTCTGTCCGGGCCAGCCCTCCACGGCGTGAAAACGGGCCAGCACCCGTTTGACGTTGCCATCGAGGATCGGTGCCCTGAGTCCCATACTGATACTGGCAATAGCGCCAGCGGTGGAGCGGCCTATGCCGCTCAATTCGGTCAGTTCCTCTACGTCCTGGGGAAACTCCCCGCCGTATTCCTCCAGCACCGTCTGGGCACACTTGTGCAGGTTGCGGGCGCGGGCGTAGTAGCCGAGGCCGCTCCAGTGAGCCAGGACTTTGTCCTGAGGCGCGCGGGCGAGGCTTTCCAGGGTGGGGAAGCTCTGCATAAAGCGCTCAAAGTAGGGAATCACCGTGGTGACCTGGGTCTGTTGCAGCATGATTTCGGACACCCAAACCCGATAGGGATTGATGTCCTGCTGCCAGGGCAGGTCTTTGCGCCCGTGTTTGTCGAACCATTTCAGGACGGCATTTTGGAACTGCTTTGGGGTCATGGGGATACTGCGGGCTGGAATCTGTGGTTGAACGCTGGAGTTGTGCACCGGGTGGACCCCGGTGCACTTTAGCGGGGCCTTAGCGGCCGAAGAGATTTTTCAATTTTTCTTTCAGCTCGTCGACCTTTTCTTCAACTTTATCGCCATATTTCTTTTCGGCTTTGTGCTTCAGTTCTTCCCGCAGCAAGTCGTCGAGGCGGCGGCTGTCGGGTTTACAAGTGCTGATGTTCACATCGTCGAAGTCGCCCTTGCAGCGCAGTGGCAGCGGGCGGTTGCGCCAGCGCTTGTTGCGCACGGTACAGCCGTCGGCGGAGGTGCTCTCGCCCACCAGGGCCAAGCCGAGCTTGAAGTCGAAGTCCTGTTTCTTCAGGTCCACCTCTCCGTCACCGGTCAGGGCGATATTTTCGATACCGGCGAGAATTTCGCTCACATCTACCTGGTCGCCTTTCACCGCGATGGTGGCGCGAAGATCCTGCAGTCCGGTGCTGTTGGGCCAGTCCCGGGTGGGCATTTCGGTATTTTCCGCGTAGCTGAATAGCTGGCACATGTTTTTCTCCAGGTTGAATGGAGAAATCGACATTTCCTTGCTGGAAACCTCAACGGAGGCGCGCAGGTTTTTCTCTAAAGCTGTGGATGTTTTACCTTTGGTGCTGGCACTCCAGTTAACGCTGGCTTCCCCAGCCAGCTGGACTTCTTCACTGGGGAAGAGGGCAGCTTGGACCTTGCCGATATCCACATTGGTGAGACCGCCGCGCATCTGCGCCTCGGCGGACTGGGCGCGAGCATTGAGCTGGCCATTCGTGTTCAGCTGGCCACCATAGATATCGGCGCTCAATTTTTGCAGGCGGTAAAGGCCGTTATCCACAGTGAGTTGGATTTCCGGGCTGTCCATTTGCAGGTCAGCGGCTTGCAGTTGGTCCAGTGCCAGGCTGATATTGGCGTTGAAGCCGCGCAGGTCGCTTAGTGGCAGGGGTTCTGCCTCGGGAGGCTTGGCAGCTACTGTTCTCTTTGGTTTTTCTGCAGTTTCAGTTTGATCACTCTGTGTCGCCTGCTCTCCCTGCTTTTTGCCTTCAGCGGCGGGAGCCTGCGCACTCTGTGCTTCCACTCCCTCGGTTTGTTCCGCCGAAGCGGCTCCAGCCTCATCTTCGTTCGAAGGGGGCAGATAGTTGTCCAGGTTAAAGGCGCCGCCGCGCAGGTTCAGGTCCAGCCCGGGCATTTCTGCGTTGCGCAATTGGGCGTTGCCGCTAAAGGTGACGTCGTCCAGTTTCAATTGCAGCGGTGTCAGGTCGAGCTTTTGTTCGGTACCTTCCACGCTCGCTTCGACACTCAGCTTTTGCAGTGCCGCTTTATCGCGGGTATCGATTTCGGTGCCCGTCAGTTCAAACCAGGGGCGCAGAGGGTCGGCATTGGCGTTGACGTTTAGTTGTATACGCCAGGGTTGGGTGTTGCTGTCCCTGCGCAGGTAGCCGCGCATATGCAGGCTGGCCTTGGCGCTGTTCTCAGAGGTGAGGTCTACTTGTAGCGGTTGCAGGCGCAGCCCATTGAGGCCCTCGTCCAGGGCGAGGGTACTATCAATTTTTAGCTTCAGTGGGTGTTTGAGGTCGCTGCCGGTAAGGTCTGCTGCGGCAGTGAGTTTGCCCGGCTCGCCACCCGGCACCAGGTTAATAACGCTTACCTGCAGGTCTTGGACTTTGTACTCTTTGTTAGTCTGGGCATCGCTGTAGAGCACCACGCCCTTCTCGATACGCAGCTTTTGCAGGCTCAGGTCGACCTGTTGTTGTGATGGCTCTTCCTGTTCCTTGGGGATAGAGAGTTTGGGAGGTTGCTTGCTCTGAGCTTCCAGGGCCTCGCTAATCAGCTCCCAGTTGCTGCGCCCTTCTTTGTCGACGGTGAGTTCAATTTGCGGAGCTACCAGGACTATCTCTTCGGCCTCTACTTTGCGTTGCAGTAGTGGCTTTAGGGCCACGCCAATGGCAATTTTTTCTGCTTTCACCAGAGTTTGTTTTGGTAGCTTTAATGGTGCCAGCTGTACATCTTCAAGTTGCAGGCCGAGCTTGGGCCACAGCTGCCAGCCGATATCACCTTCCAGTTGCAGGGAGATGCCCTGCTTGGCAGCGAGTTTTTCTAACTGGGGTTTGTATTGGTTGATGTCGAGTCCTGCTAACAGCCAGGCAACGGCGCCAGCGAGTAGCAGGAAAACGATTAAAAGTGCGATAAAAGTGCGCTTTATCCAGGCCATGGAGAGCATTGTCCCTGTGTATTTGTCGTGTGGTGTCACGCATATGACGCCGCAGCGCGGCTCGATGTTCCCGCGCACTTCTACAAATAGGTTATGCCGGAATTGTAGGAGATGCAGCCCCGCGAGGCTGGGAAAGCACTGCGGGGCCATTGAAGCAGGTGTTTATTAGAAAATAAACCGCACACCGGCTTCGACGCTGCGACCAGCTTCAGGAGCGTAGTCGCGCAGTAGTGAGGTGGAGTTGCGAATTTCTTCGTCGAGCAGGTTGCGGGCGCTGGCGAAGATCACCGCGTCGCTGCTGCCGATGTTGAAGTTGTAGTGGGCACTCAGGTCCATGCGGGTATAGCCGTCGGTTTCCTCTTCGTAGGCGCCGGCGCGATCCTGGTCCGCAGCTTCGACTGTGCGCCATTCCCAACCCCACTGGTCGTACTCTGCTCCCAGGGCGAGACCCAGGCGCAGGGGAGGCATGCGCGGCACATCGGAACTCTCACCGGCGATATCTTCGTCGAAGCTCGCGCGCACAACATCGCCAAACAGAGTCAGGTAGAAGTTGCTGCGCAGGGGAAATTTCACCGAGGCTTCAGCACCGTAGAAGGTGGCGTCGCGGTTGCCATAGGCGTAGATGGGCAGCTCTTCTTCAAACAACTCATTGGTGTTTTGCGCGTAGATGTAGTCGCCGATGCGGTTGTAGAAGACGCTGGCTTCAATCTGCGCTGCATGCCAGCCACTGGCCGCTTCGTTGTGGTGGTGATAGCCCAACTCCAGGTTAATGGATCGCTCTTTGTCCAGGTCACTGTTGCCAATTAAGTATCTGCCCTCGGCCAGGTGCTCGCCGTCGGCAAACAGCTCTTCGGCTACCGGGGCGCGTTCGGAGCGGGTGGCACCGACGCTGATATGCTGGTGCTCTTGCAGGAAGTACTGCAGGGTAGCGCTGGTGCTGAACAGGTTGAAGTCGCGATCCTCTGCGGTCTCCGGGTCGACATCGACACGCTCAATACGCGCGCCCAGGTCCAGGTGCCAGTTGCCCCATTCGCGTTCCTTCATGGTGAAGAGGCCGGCGCTGCGGGTGCGGGAGGGCTGGATAAATGCCCCCTTGTCAGCGGTAAAGTCTTTATCGGACAACTGCAGGCCGTAGGCGCCACGCCACTCGCTACCGCTGTCGTGGGTGATTTCCAAGCGACCTTCCCAGGCTTCGTTGGCATAGCGGGTACCGGCTGCGTCCTCTTCCAACTCTACGTGCTCGTAGTCGTTATAGCCGATACGCAGGCGTAACTTGTCCCAATAGTTGCTGTTAAAGCGGTGCTCGCCTTTGAGGTCGTAGCGAGTCTGCGCCATATCGATACGCACAGCTTCGACTTCGCTCTCCTCCTCATGCTCTTCGTGTTCCTCGTGATCGTCCTCGTCGTGCTCCTCATCATCGTGGTGGTGCTCGTGAGTGCCGAGGGGAATGCCGTAGTTGTTCTCAAGCTTGTTTACTGACAGACCGATATAGCCACTTTCAGTAATCCAGGAAACTCCACCGCTGTAGCTGTGGGCGCGGGCGTTGGTGTTGCCGACGTAGCCGTCGGTGTTGAATTCTTCCTCGTGCTCGCCTTCGTCCTCGTCGTGTTCTTCGTGTTCCTCGTGCTCGACAATAGCGAGGCCGGGAATTTCCGTGTCGTCATTTTCGCGGTAGACACCGTCGAAGTACCAGGCCAGCTGCCCGGCACCGCCGGTAAAGCGGAATACCGAGGCATCCTGGCTGTTGGCGGTGTCGTGGCGCATCTCAACCGCGCCTTCAACTTCCTCGGGTACCTCAGTGGGGATGCGACCGTCGATAATATTTACCACCCCACCGATAGCGCCGCTGCCGTAGCGCAGTGCCGCCGGTCCGCGCAGTATTTCGATGCGCTCCGCCAGTAGAGGTTCGATACTGGCGGCGTGATCGGCGCTGGTGTTGGAGGCGTCAGAGACATCCAGGTTATCGTTCAGGATCTTCACCCGGTTGGCGCTCTGGCCGCGAATAACCGGTAGGCCCACGCCACTGCCAAAGGAGGCGTTGGCCACTCCCGGCTGGTTCTTCAGGGTTTCGCCCAGGGTGGCGGAAGCGGCTTTGCGCAGGGTCTCGCCGGAGAGCACCGATACCGGGGCAGCTACTGCGTCGGCGGGCTTATCCAGGGGAGAAACGGTGACGTTAACTTCTTCCAGTTTGTTGCTGTCTTCTGCGGCGCAAATAGCGGGCACGGCCAAGCTGGCAATAGCCAGGGCCAAAGTATTGAACTTAGTCATTGTTTTTTATTCCTGTCACAGGCGGACAATGCCATACGCGCTCCAGCGCGGGCATTCACTAAAAAAATATCGGTTTTTGGGTGTTAGCTGAGTGACAGGAAGAAGGGAGGGGCGCGCGCACTCTGGCGCTCTGGCTGGCAATCGCGCGCGGTTGGCGCAGAGGGCCGTTCGTAGTGACTTTGGGGCTCAGCCTGTACGAGCAATGGCTCGCTGCCGAGTGCTGCAGGTGAATGCATGCAACACAGGTCACACATCTCTACCTGGGTATTGCCCAGGTGGAAGTGCTCCGCCCACAGCGGCTGAGCTGCTACTACGGCGAGTAACAGGAACAGGCTGGCCCAGTAATGGGATTTTCGGCGCTTTAGAGTAACCATGCGGTGCATGATAGGGCTAAACAATTACGAATCAAGTTTCATCTGACACTAGAGAGCCACAGGGGATGTCATTCATCCTATAATTTGCGCCCTCTGTCTTATCGTGCAAATAAGGATCGCTTTCGATGCGTACAGCTAGCGTCACCCGTGACACCCTGGAAACCAAGATTCAAGTCAGCGTTAACCTGGACGGCCAAGGTCATGGCAAGTTCGCGACTGGGGTTCCTTTCCTGGAGCATATGCTCGATCAAATTGCCCGCCACGGCATGATCGACATGGACATTAGCTGCGATGGCGATATTCATATCGATGACCATCATACGGTGGAAGATATTGGCATTACCCTGGGCAAAGCCATTACCGAAGCGCTGGGTGATAAAAAGGGGATGACCCGTTACGGCCACAGCTATGTCCCATTGGATGAGGCGCTCTCCCGGGTCGTAATCGACTTCTCCGGGCGGCCCGGCCTGGTTATGGATGTGCCTTTCACCCAGAAACGGATCGGCAACTTTGATACCGAACTGTTTTTTGAGTTCTTCCAGGGCTTCGTCAATCACGCGCTGGTAACCGTACATATTGACTGCCTGCGTGGCCACAACGCTCACCATCAGGTGGAAACTGTATTTAAAGCCTTTGGCCGCGCCCTGCGTATGGCGTTGACCCCGGACCCCCGTATGGCCGGCACCATGCCCTCCACCAAAGGAGTCTTGTGATGGGTAAGATTGCGGTACTCGATTACGGTATGGGCAACCTGCACTCGGTGGCCAGCGCCCTGAACAAGGTAGCGCCGGAGGCCGAGGTGGTGCTGGCACAAACTCCGGAGCAGGCCGAGGGCGCAGAGCGCCTGGTGGTGCCCGGTGTGGGTGCCATTCGGGATTGTATGGCAGGGTTTGTCGAGGCGGGTTTTTCGCCGCTGCTTCGCGAGGCTATCAGTGTGGGTACCCCGGTGCTGGGTATCTGTGTGGGTATGCAGATTATGATGCACCACAGCGAGGAGAATAATGGCGTTGATTGCCTGGGGATTTTCCCGGAGCCGGTGAAATTCTTCGGCGACCACATTCCCCCGGCGCAGAGTGCTGAACGGCTCAAGGTGCCCCATATGGGCTGGAACAGTGTTCAGCAGCGTCAGCCGCACCCCCTGTGGGCCGATATTGCCGATGGCAGCCGTTTCTACTTTGTCCACAGCTACTATGTGCCGGCTGCTGAAAATCCGGATATTGCCGGGCAAGCCGAATACGGCATTCCCCTGGCTGCCGCAGTTGCCAGGGAGAATATCTTCGCCACCCAGTTCCACCCGGAGAAGAGTGCCGAGGCTGGCTTGCAGCTGCTAAAGAACTTTGTCCACTGGAACGGCCGGGCCCAATAGACCCAGCTCACCGATCACACTGAAATTACTGCCGACGTAAGAAAAGACATGATTGTAATTCCCGCGATTGATTTAAAAGACGGCCAATGCGTGCGCCTGCGCCAGGGCGAGATGGATGACGCCACGGTATTTTCCGATGATCCCCTGGCGACAGCCCAGCATTGGGTGAACGAGGGAGCCAAGCGCCTGCACCTGGTGGACCTGAATGGTGCCTTCGCCGGCAACCCGGTGAACGGTGAAGCGGTAACTGCTATCGCCAAACAGTTTCCCGGTTTACCGGTGCAAATTGGCGGAGGCATTCGCGATTTGCACACTATCGAGCGCTATCTGGATGCCGGTGTGCAGTGGGGGATTATCGGCACCGCGGCGGTAAAAAATCCCAAGCTGGTGGAAGAGGCGTGTCGCGAGTTCGAGGGCCATATTATTGTCGGGCTCGATGCTAAAGATGGTTTGGTCGCAACCGAGGGCTGGGCTGAGGTCTCCGAACTGAAGGCCACAGAATTGGCCAAGCGCTTTGCCGATTGTGGCGTCAGCTCTATTGTTTATACGGATATTGCCCGCGACGGCATGATGCAAGGCGTCAATATTGAGGCGACCCTGGAAATGGCCCGAGCAGTGCAGGTGCCTATTATTGCCTCTGGCGGTGTTAGCAGCATTGAGGATATCGAACAGCTGCTGGATGCCGGTGAAATCTACGGTGCGATTACCGGCCGGGCGATCTACGAAGATAAGTTGAACCTGCGCGAAGCGCAGCAGCTTTGCGACCAACGGAACAAGTAATGGCTCTGGCAAAACGTATTATTCCCTGTCTGGATGTAGACAACGGTCGCGTGGTGAAGGGCGTTAACTTTGTCGATATCCGCGATGCCGGCGATCCGGTGGAAATTGCCCGCCGCTACAACGAAGCCGGCGCGGATGAAGTCACTTTCCTCGATATCACCGCCACCCACGAACAGCGCGATACCATCCTGCACACGGTAGAGAAAATGGCCCACGAGGTGTTTATCCCCCTCACTGTCGGCGGCGGTGTGCGCACCTTGCAAGATATCCGCAATCTGTTGAATGCCGGTGCGGACAAGACTGCAATCAATTCTGCGGCGGTGAAAAATCCCGAGTTTGTACGCGAGGCCGCCGAGCGCTTTGGCAGCCAGTGTATTGTGGTGGCCATTGATGCCAAACAGGTAGGAGAGGGCCGCTGGGAGATCTTCACTCATGGCGGGCGCCAGCCCACTGGCATTGATGCAGTGGCTTGGGCTCGGCAGATGGCCGAATACGGTGCCGGCGAAATCCTGCTGACCAGTATGGATCGCGACGGCACCAAGAACGGTTTTGACCTGGCCCTGACCCGGGCGGTTACTGAGGCGGTTCAAGTGCCAGTCATTGCTTCCGGTGGTGTGGGAGATCTACAGCACCTGGCGGATGGCGTATTGCACGGCGGTGCGGATGCGGTATTGGCGGCGAGTATTTTTCACTTCGGCGAATACACCATTGCCGAAGCGAAAGCGTTTATGCACAGCGCAGGGATTGAAATGCGGTTGTAGGTAATGCTGGGGTAGTCTTGCACGGCGGGCCCTGGGCCCGCCGTACTTTGCTTACTGCTGTTCGTCTGCGCGGGCAAGGCGCTCGCGCAAACCCCTGTCCCTGTGAGCGTAGAGATTGAGGCCCTTGAGTACATTGAGGGCTTCGAAGATTTGGTTGTCACGATCCATCCAGTCTTCCCGTTCTTCCTGTTCTCTCGAGCGGTCTTCAGAAGTCCGGTCGGCACCACCGTTACCGTTGTCCAGATGCCCGGCCAAATCCGCTTCAGTGGGTCTGGGAGAGTCGTCCAAGCGGGTGACTTTCACCCGCTCTACCACGATATCCGGTGTGATGCCCTGGGCCTGGATTGAGCGGCCATTGGGGGTGAAGTAGAGAGCGGTTGTCAGTTTGATAGCGCGTTCATTATTGATAGGGATTACCGTTTGTACCGATCCCTTGCCGAAGCTGTCGGTGCCCATCACCACTGCGCGGCGGTGATCCTGTAGGGCGCCGGCGACAATTTCCGCTGCAGAGGCGGAGCCCGCGTTGATTAGTACAACCAGCGGAGCGCCTTCGGTTAAATCGCCCGGCTCGGCGGAATAGCTCAGGTTGGCGGCTTCATTGCGACCTTCGGTGTAGACCACCAGGCCCTCTTCCAAAAATGCATCCGCTACTTCCACCGAGGATTGCAGCACGCCACCGGGGTTGTTGCGCAGGTCGATAACCAGCCCTTTAAGTGCGCCTTTCTTCTGCAACTTGATCAGCTCGTCGGCCACATCGGCGCCGGTGTCCAGCTGGAACTGGCTGATGCGCAGATAACCGTAGCCATCATCGAGGACTTTGCTGCGCACACTGCGCACGCGCACGGTGTCCCGCTTGAGAGTGACATCGAAAGGTTCTTTAAAACCTTTGCGAGCGATGGTCAGGGTGACACTGCTTCCTTTGGGCCCGCGCATCCACTCCACCGCTTCATCCAGGCTCACGCCCTTCATGGATTTGCCCGACAGGCGCAGTATGACATCGCCGGCCTTGAGGCCAGCGCGGGAGGCGGGGGTGTCGTCCATGGGGGTGACGACGGTGATATGGTCGTTTTCGATGCCCACCTCGATCCCGAGGCCGGCAAACTCACCGGTGGTGTTGGCTTGTAAGTCGTCAAAGGAGCGGCGATCAAGGTAGGAGGAGTGCGGGTCTAGGCCTTGCAGCATGCCCTTGATGGCATATTCCAGCAGGGTGCGGTCGTCCACTTCCTCGATATAGCCCTGGCGAATTTGCTCGAAAACTTTGGCAAAGCTGCGCAGGTCTTCCAGCGGCAGGCGGGCTTCAGTGTCTGCAGCTACCTGGGGATGGCTGTCGACGTCGGTCAAACCCATTAAAGGCAGGGCTGTCAGAGCGGCTGCGCCGATCAGGGTTGTCAGCGCCTTGGGGATAAACATGTTGTTGTGACCTCTGCCTTATTTCTTCGCTGCTTTGCGAAAGTGTAGACCGCAGAGATTGGCAGGGATTCTAAGCGGACGCCAAATTCTACAGTGTCACGATCTTAGTCGTCATAAGCCCAGGGGTCTTACACCTGGGTTGGCTCCCGCTCTTATTCTCTTTTGGCGATAAAAAAGCCGATACTCCGCAGCTTTTCGTCGTGGTGCTTTCTCATTTAATTAGCACAGCGGCGGGAGTCGTGAGATGAAGTGGGGAGCATTAGGCGGGTGTGTAATCCCGATCGCTGTGATTTGCGAGGGGGCTCTATAACGGGTGCGTGGAAAATGCCCGGGATTTTACGCCTCGTATTATGCCCTCTGTGCCAGCTCCGATCAGGAGCGGCACCAAACTGTAGGGTCCTGCGCTTTACCCCGGTGGCGAATTTCGAAGTAAACACCGCTATGGCTGAGTCCACCGCTATTGCCAACCCGAGCGATGGTGTCACCACTTTCCACCCACTCGCCAATATTGTGGGTGAGGGACTGGTTGTGGGCGTAGAGACTCATGTACTCCTCTCCATGATCCAGGATAACCAGCATGCCGTGGCCGCGCAGGTAATCGGAGAAAACCACACGGCCGCGGTGGATTGCCCGCACCGGCTCCCCTTCATTGGCGCGCAAGGTGACACCTTTCCAAGTGATGCCATTGGCGCGGCGCTGTCCATAGGCATTGGCGCGGCGGCCATCAACAGGCCACTGCATCTTGCCCCGCTGGCGCGCAAAGGGCTTTTGCTCGCTGGGGTTTACCAGTGAGGCGATGGCGCGGCCTACTTCGTCGATCAATTTTTGCAGGCGTGTGCGATCTCCTTGGAGCTGCTTGAGTTCACCGCTGCCATCGGAGAGCCGCGCCGCAAGTTTATCCAGCGTGTCCTTGCGATTCTGCTGTGCGACGCGCAGTTTGCTCTGGCGTTTCTGCAGCTGCTCTCGCTCCGCTTTCAGGGTCTCGCGCTCGCGCTCAATGGAGGCGGATACGGTTTCCAGTGAGGTGAGGGTTTCAAGGTAAGTGTCTATGATGCGGCTGCGTTCTTGGAGGAAGTAATCGTGGTAGCGGAGATGGCGGGCGACGTTCTGTGGATCTTGCTGGTTGAGCAGGAGCTTGATTTGCTCCTGTCGGCCTAGTCGGTATGCGGCGGCGATCTCCTGCTCGACCCGCCGCTGCATACTTCGTCGCGACTCTTGCAGTTGCTGTTGTTCCTGCTGGAGTTCGCGCAGCTTGTCCGAGCGGCTGCGCATATCCTGTTTGATCTTGTCTATGCGCTGGTGCAGCCCGGAAATATCTTTCTCGTTCTCCTCCAAATCCTTGAGCAATTGGTCGCGCTGGCCCCGCACCTGATTGAGTTCCTGTTGCAGGGACTCAATGCGTTGCTTGATTTGCGCCAGGCGCGCCTGCTCATCTCCCTCTGCCTGGCTCCAGGCGGGTAGGGAAATCAGTGTGATCAGGAGGAGTACGAGAGTTTTCATCAGTCCATTTTTACCAAACTTTGGCCGGTCATTTCCGTCGGCTGTGGCAGATCCATCAACGCTAACATGGTTGGTGCTACATCCGCCAGACTACCTCCGTCACACATTTGCACATTGCGCTCGCCGATATAAACAAAAGGCACCGGCAGAGTGGAGTGCTGGGTGCTGACCTGGCCGGAGTTGGCGTCGAACATCTCTTCCACATTGCCGTGGTCGGCAGTAATCAGCACTTCGCCGCCGGCAGCCAGAGCGGCGTTTACGACGCGCTCTACACACTGGTCCAGGGCTTCGACGGCTTTTACTGCCGCCTCGAAAACACCGGTATGGCCGACCATATCGCCGTTGGCGTAGTTGCAGATAATGGCGTCGTACTCGCCGCTCTCAATCGCCGCTACCAGTTTGTCAGTGACGATTGGTGCATTCATTTCCGGTTGCAGGTCGTAGGTGGCCACATCCGGTGACTTGATCAGTTCGCGGGTTTCGCCGTTGTAGGGCTCTTCGCGGCCGCCGCTGAAGAAGAAGGTAACGTGGGCGTACTTTTCTGTCTCGGCGATGCGCAGCTGGGTTTTGCCCTCTGCAGACAAGTACTCGCCGAGGGAGTTGACCAGGTTTTCTGGTGGGAAGGCACAGCTGGCGTGGATATCGGCAGCGTATTCGGTCGTCATGACAAAGTCCGCCAGCTGCGGCTTGGCTTTGCGCTCGAAGCCGCTGAAGTCCTGCTCGGTAAAAGCGCGGGTTAACTGGCGCGCGCGATCCGGGCGGAAATTCATAAAGATAAGGGCATCGCCGTCCTGGATCGGAGCGGGCTCGCCAATCACCGTTGGCGCGACAAATTCATCGTTTTCACCGCGCTCATAGGCCGAGGCCAGTCCTGCCAGGGCATCACTGGCACTGTGCTCTGCTGTACCCAGGGTCAGCATGTCGTAAACGGACTCGGTGCGCTCCCAGCGCTGGTCGCGATCCATGGCGAAGTAGCGCCCGGCCAGGGTAGCCATATGGGCATTGCCGACGGAGTCACACACCTGCATCAGGCGCGCCAGGGAGGGTTCGGCACTGCGCGGCGGGGTGTCGCGGCCATCGAGAAATGCGTGTACATAAATAGCGCGGGCGCCGCGCTGTGCCGCCAGGGTTATCATGGCGACAATATGGTCTTCGTGGCTGTGTACGCCGCCTTCGGACAGGAGTCCCATAATATGGACGGCGCCGTTGTTGGCGATAGCCTTATCGACCGCAGTGGTGTAAGCGATATTGCGGAAGAAGTCGCCGTCCTGGATGGCTTTGTTGATCCGGGTAAAGTTCTGGTAGACCACTCGACCGGCACCCAGTGTCATATGGCCGACTTCCGAGTTGCCCATTTGTCCATCGGGCAGGCCCACCGCCATCCCGGAGGTCTGGATCAGGGTTTTTGGGCGGGTCGCCCAGATATTGTCCCAGACCGGAGACTTGGCTGCGTGAATCGCATTGTGCTCGGGATTGTCGCTGTGGCCGAAGCCGTCCAGAATCAGCAGGACCAGGGGGCGTTTTTGCGGGGCTTGCGTAGCGGCCATAGCGACAGTATTCCTCTTCCAAGGGTTAAATTGCGGACGCGGATTTTAACCTGTGGGGCTGGTATTTCACCATGTTATTTAGCTTAAGCCGGATTACAAAGAGGCTGGGGCGGAGGGATTTGGTTGATTAGAATTTCGCCATGATCGTGTATACTCCCGCCGGCATTGGGCGCCGTAGCGCCCTATTGATTACCACTTGAGGATTTTGGGGGCGAAGTGGATTTTCTCGACTTTTTAGCTGAGCAGTGGCTGTTGGTCGGCCTGCTTGTGGCATTGCTTTACGCATTTGTTTTGACTGAGCGATTCAAGTCTGGCGAGCCGGCATCACTTCATGAAGTGACCAAGCTGATCAATAGCGACGGGGCCAAGGTGCTGGATATTCGTGATCGCAGCGAGTTCACTGCCGGTCATATTGTCGACTCCCTGCATATTCCCCACGGGGATGTGGCTGAGCGCATTGCCGAGCTGGAACCGTTTAAAGACAAGACCATTATTGTCGCTGACAAGATGGGGCAGCACGCCGGCCCGGTGGGGCGCATGCTGAAACAGAAAGGTTTCCAAGTGCGCCGCCTGCAGGGCGGAATGAGCGAGTGGGCTAACCAGAACCTGCCTGTCGTTAAAGGCAAAGGTTAACCTGAAGTATAAGTTTGACGGAGTTTTGTCATGCAGAATGTTGTCATTTATACCACCCGTTTCTGCCCCTACTGTATTCGCGCCAAGCAGCTGCTGGATAGCAAGGGTGTCACTTATCGCGAAATCCCTGTGGACAATAATCCCGGCTTGCGCGCAGAAATGGCTGACAAGGCGGGGCGCCGCTCGGTGCCGCAGATTTGGATTGGCGATAAGCATGTAGGTGGTTGCGACGACCTGATGGCGTTGGAGCGCGGTGGCCGACTCGACAAATTGCTGAAAGCAGCGGGATAAGTGGAAAACTGACGCGGCCGCCAACATGCGGTCCCCAATTTTTGCTATTTATCCGGTCTGGGCCTTGAAACGTTTTATCGAGGCCCCAACTGTTGAGTTATTACCGGAGTCTTTCTCACGGAAGGCATCAATAAACTTTTTATAATGAACAGGCTGTAACATGGCTGAAGAATTAAATGGCGCAGCGGCAAACGCAGAGGCTCCACAAGTACAATTTGCGATGCAACGCATCTACCTGAAAGACCTCTCCTTCGAAACCCCGATGGGTGCCGAGGTCTTCAAAAAGCAGTGGAAGCCCCAGGTTAATCAGGAGCTGAACACCAAGACCGCGAAGATCGAAGACGATCTGTACGAAGTGGCTCTGACCCTGACTATCACCGTAAAGCTGGAAGAAGACACCGCTTTCCTGGTGGAAGTAAAACAAGCTGGCCTGTTCGGTATCAAAGGTCTGGAAGGTCAACAGCTGGCCCAGGCCCTGAATACTGCCTGCCCGCAAATTCTGTTCCCCTACGCTCGCGAAGTGATCGATAACGCTGTAGTTAAAGGTTCTTTCCCGGCACTGATGTTGCCGCCGGTGAACTTCGACGCCCTGTTCGCTGCTGCCCTCGATAAGGCACAGAAAGAAGCAGAGGGCGCTCAAGCGAACGCTTAATTCGCTTTAGCCCAGCTGGCACGATAAAAAGGTCCCTTAGTGGGGCCTTTTTTTATATCTGTAATCTCCCCGGGGATAGCGTCCATTTTACTGACTATCCCTCCGCAACCGCAGCACAAACCTGGAGCCGCTTATGCAGTGGGATCTGCCAAACCCATTTATCACCAAAGTGACGGTTGGCGCCGAACATGTGGATGGTCTGAGTCATGCCAACAATGCGGAATATGTGCGCTGGTGTGAGGCTACCGCCTGGGCGCACAGCGCAGCCCTGGGTCTGGATGTCACGAATTATCAGCAGCTTGACCGGGGAATGGCAATTCGTCATGGCGAGTATGACTATATACTGGCGGCCAGAGAGGGGGAGGAATTGCTGTTTGGCACCTGGCTCACTGAGGTGGACGGGCGTCTGAATATGACTCGCCGCTTTCAGGTATTTCGCGCCGCCGATAAGGCATTGGTATTGCGGGCCGAATGGCGGATGGTGTGCATTGAGCTTTCCACTGGCAAGCCAAAACGTATGCCGGCGATCTTCAAGGAAATTTACAGTCCGGCAGTGACTGCCCCGGAGGCTGAAAAAAATGAGTGAAGAGTTTGTATCCCTGACCAACAATTCAGGGGCGCTTAAGGACAAGACCATCTTTATCACTGGTGCCAGTCGCGGCATCGGCCGGGCGATTGCCCTCAAATGCGCGGCGGATGGTGCCAATATCGTGATTGCCGCTAAGTCGGCAGAGCCACATCCCAAGCTTCCGGGAACCATCTTCTCGGTGGCGGAGGAAGTGGAGAAAGCCGGCGGCAATGCCCTGGCCCTGCAGGTGGATGTGCGCGATGAGCAGCGAGTAGAGCAGGCTATGTCGGAGGCTGCCGAAAAATTTGGCGGCATCGACGCTGTGATTAATAATGCGGGCGCGATCAACCTGACCAATGTTGAGTCGACACCACCCAAGCGCTACGACCTGATGCAGAGTATCAACAGTCGCGCGGTGTATCTCACCGCCCACTTGGCGACTCCCTACCTGAAAAAAGCTGACAACGCCCATATCCTCAGCCTGTGCCCACCGCTGAATATCCAGCCCAAGTGGTTGGGGCCCTTCGCTCCTTACGCCCTGTCAAAGTTTGGTATGACCATTCTCAGCCTGGGCTTGGCGGAAGAGCTGCGTGAGGCGGGGATCAGCGTGAACACCTTGTGGCCGCGCACGCTGGTGGCCACCGCTGCGATTGAGTTTGCGGTGGGTAGTCGCGATATGTTTGAGCAGAGCCGCAAGCCCTCAATTATGGCCGATGCGGCCTACGAGATACTGACGACTAAAGATGTCGCCTTGAGCGGTCGCCAGCTAATCGATGAAGAGCTGTTGGCAGAGCGCGGTGTGAAGGATTTCACCGGTTATGCCCACAATCCAGCCAATGCAGACAATTTAACCAAGGATTTATTTCTCGACTGACGCTGGCAGGGGGTATTTGTGAGCAGCGACAGCAAATTATTTAAAGACGCTCTCGGTGAAATGGGAGACGTTAAACCGCTGGCGCAGGAGCGCCGCGTCAATTTGCGCAAGGAGCCGAAGCAATCTGAGTCTATGTTGCGGGAGCGTCGCGCCGCTGCCACGCGCCTGACAGAGCGGGAAATGAACCCCCTGTCCGGTGAATATATTGATCTGGTAGAGCCATGGGATCCGTTGGAATTCAAGCGCGATGGTGTGCAAAACGGGGTCTATCGCAATTTGCGCCTGGGCAAATACAGCATAGATGCGCGCCTGGATTTACATCGCCACTCTGTGGAGATGGCGCGCAGGGCCGTGATGGAATTTATCCGTGATTGTGTTGAAGCGGATGTGCGCTGTGCCCTGATTACCCACGGTAAGGGTGAGGGGCGTAAGCAGCCGGCGTTATTGAAAAGCTGTATCAATCACTGGTTGCCGCAGCTGCATGAAGTATTGGCTTTTCACAGTGCGCAACCCCAACACGGGGGCTTGGGAGCGACTTATCTGCTGCTGAGAAAGAGTGAACGCAAGCGGCAGGAGAATCTGGAGATACATCAAAAACGCCGTTAAGGTTCTTTTGTAACTTTTCTGTCACTTATGCAAATTAAGATGCGCCGCTGAGGCTTTCCCCTCAAGAGTGCTTTTTTAGACTCCTAAAGCTCATCTTTTTGATTCTTCTTGATTGTCATTCTGGCGACCCAATGGGTCGCCTTTTTTATAGGGTTGGGCCTGGCGATAGCTGCGGTCTACTTGTTCAAACTCAATATAGGCACTGCCATCGGTATTGCTGATCATCATCTTGTTACCCACGATAACAATCAAATCAGACTTTCTCAGGGCATTGAGGTAATCGATCTCCAGTTCATCGCTGGGGTGTGCTCCCCCCATGCGCGCAATAGCGGGAATCCGCTCCCAGGTGAAAGCACCGCTGCTAGTGAGAGAAAATCGCCCCAGGTACGGATTGGTGCCACTGTTGCCCCTAACATAACCAAATTGATCGCATTTGAAAAAGGGTCTATCCCGCCAAAACCTGCTCCAGCTCAGGGTTGAGTCATAAGTGCGCCCGGAGTAATACAAGCTCGATAGCACCCACTCGTGCTCACAGGCAGACCAAGCTGATCGTTGGAGTTGGGGAATAGGGGGATTGGGGGTGCTGCAGCCTGCAAGCACCAGGTTGCATACGATAATACTCAGTAGTAAGTAAAAAGCACGACGTGGCATGATGTCGTTCTCATTGATTTTGCGACATTTAACCTAAAAATTTACAGGTCTTCTGTGGCGGCGTTCAAGGTCCGGCCTTTACGTATTCTATATAGATATCACCGGAGGGGTCACGAAGTATCAAACGATTCCCGCGCGATTTGGTAAATGCCTGGCGAGTGGCGGCGAGGGCACCGAGGTAGGCATGCTCTTGCCGCAGCAAGGGTTCGGGGCCGCCCATCTTGGTAGAGACAAAGCTGGAGGTATCCCAAAGTAACTGCCCGTTATCGGTTACCTGCACCTCTCCCCGATAGGTGTTTATGCCACTCCTCCCCATGACATTGCCTTGGAGATTGCACACAAAGGTAAAGTCCGCAGGCCTCTGGATGTCGACCACCCCACCATTGACGCGCAAGCGTACCAGCTGCCACTTCTTACCACAGACTGCTCCCATACTGCCTGAGGATTGAACAACTTGGGCTTCTTCTATTCGGTTTGTTAGACATCCGCCGACAACTAATAGGGCTCCCAGAAGCCATATTTGTACCAACCTACTCATCGACGAATAACTCCCAAACACAAACCCTTCTCCAGCCCACACCCAAGCCAGCCACTTTTCGGCTTTCACAAAAGCTTAGTTGTTGGCTGCCGTGACGAGACGACAGCAGTGACAAGCTATGCTTGCACTGATGTAAAAAAATAGTATTTGGCCATCGATTAAAGGACGGTCGTCGATATGATCAGGCGCACCAAAATTGTTGCCACCCTGGGTCCAGCTACCGATAAAGAAGAAACACTTCGGCAATTAATCAAGGCCGGTGTGGATATGGTTCGCCTGAACTTCTCTCACGGAAAAATCGATGATCACCGGCGCCGTGCAAAATTTGTCCGTGATGAAGCCGAGCGTCAGTGCAGACATATTGCCCTGCTGGGAGATTTGCAGGGGCCAAAAATTCGTGTCGGAAAATTCACTGATGGGCGTATATATCTGCGCAAAGGTGAAGAATTTATTTTGGACCCGGATTGGGATAAAGAAAGTGGCAGTCCTGAAGGTGTCTGGGTTGATTATGAAGCACTCGCAGAAGACTGTAATGAGGGAGACTGCCTGTTACTGGATGACGGCCGATTGAGTTTGCGCATAAAAAAAATTATTGGTCTGTCGTTAAAAACTGAAGTTGAAAATGGTGGCTGGTTATCTGATAGAAAGGGAATAAATAAGCAGGGAGGTGGCCTTACTGCGCCGGCACTGACAGAAAAAGACCATCGGGATATCAAAGTTGCCGCCGAGTTACAGGTAGATTATTTAGCCGTTTCTTTCCCTCGCGATGCTCGCGATATTCACAAAGCGAGAAAGTTACTTAGAGAGGCGGGTGGCACCGCACATATTATTGCCAAAATTGAAAGGGCTGAAGCGGTATCCAATGATGCTCGCCTTGAGAAGCTCATCTTAGCCAGTGATGCCATTATGGTAGCGCGCGGTGATCTCGCCGTGGAGATTGGTGATGCAGAATTAATGGGAGTACAAAAACATTTAATCAGCTATGCCCGCTATCTCAATCGGGTAGTTATTACTGCGACACAAATGATGGAGTCGATGATTTCGAGCCCGGTACCTACTCGAGCAGAAGTCTGCGATGTGGCCAATGCAGTACTGGATGGTACTGATGCGGTAATGTTATCTGCTGAGACAGCGGCAGGTGAATATCCTATTGAAACCGTTAAGCATATGGCTGAAGTGATTCTTGGGGCAGAAAAACACCGTAAAATTTATTCCACGCCGGAAAGCCTTCGCGGCGATTACCCTGCGGGTGATGCGTGTATCGCCATGGCCGCCATGATCATAGCGAATCATTGCCGAGAAATTAAAGCCATTATTTGCCAGACCGAAACTGGAAATACTGCGTTATTGATGTCGAGAGTATGTGCATTAATTCCTATTTACGCTTTTTGTCGGCACCAGAAGTGCTGCAATCGTGTAGCCCTCTACAGCGGCGTTGACCCTGTATTAATGGATGTTTCTAATATGGACGGCCCGCTGCGAGATCAAAAAGCAATTTCTTATTTGCTGGATCAGGAACTGCTAATTTCAGGGGACTTCGTTTTGATATCCCGGGGTTATCAACAGGATATTGGTGGTCACACCGATACCCTGCGTATTGTCCGCGTGCCCTGATACAAACGATTAAATTACAAATTCTTACAGTGCAAATAACTTACCCCGCACGAACACATCTAACCAGTACCTTGGTCTCCAATTCCTGCTCAACACAGCGAAACTTCTGACCGTCAAGGGTTAATGACTTTGGGCTTCCCTGGGGCGCGGTTGTCGAACAACCGGCAACTCCTGTCGCCAGGGCCACGGCAAGCAGAATAAGTAGTATTTTCTGCACCGCAGTTACCTCTTTGAGTAATGTGAGTGACGCATTCCCGAAGAACTTGTTTATTCAGGGTAGAGGTAATAGCTGTCATTGAGATGTATAGCGCGCCAATTTGTTAAAAGTGGCGACAGTGAGCTTGGATGGTGAGGCTATTTAAGTGGGCGGTTGCACTGAGGTTGGCGATTAACTTACCCCGCTGCGTCTTTTGATGGTTTGCTACAGCGGGGTTAGTTACCTAATAAAGCTTGGAGTTAGCGTCTACCGCGATGGTGTCCACCGCGAACACGATAGTGGCCTCTATGGCCCCGGTAGCCGCGATAACCGCCGCGGTGATAACTTCTATAGCCTCGGTGATGGGCCCGGTAGCGGGCGTGGGGTGACCGAGGATAATAGAAACGGTTGTAGTAGGGCATTCCGCGATAGTAGTAGCGAGCCCGGTAGCGAGGGTGGCCGCGGAATGATGCGGATCGGTAACTGGCGTAGCCACCGCGGTAATAATAGGTATTCACCGGCGTGAAACCAACGGTTTGGTAAACCGGTGTCCTGTAGGAAGTTAAATAGACATTACTCGAAGCGTAATAGTTGGGTGTGGCATAGGGATAAGCGTAGGAGGAGGTGTAAGCGACTTGCCCTCCACTTGGGCCACCGTAACTGGTGTAGGTGGTGTAGTAACCATCGGTGGCACAGGCACCCAGGGCTAGGGCTGTGCACACCGTGGCGGTGAGAATCACCGTTTTAACAGCTCTATTCATAGTGCTTTCTCCGGTAAGTGGAATTTCCCCCCGGAGAGGCCCGGCAGGGGCCAAGCCCCTAGGCGCGCCAACTAGGCGAGCACAGAATCTCAGACTTAGTAAGGTCTTGCGCGCGGCGGTGGATCGACAATTTGATACTGGGTATTTACAACCGCAGGCGGTCTCAGGCGATAAAAGTTGCCGTCCCAGTAGAAGTTACAGTGCTGCATATTGTGACAGGTGCCATCCGGGTGGCAGTGGGCATAGCGGCCACGCAGGTTGTAATACGTCTTGTTGTAATAAGGGCTGTATCCGTAATAACTGGCGGAACAATCGTTGCCTCCGCAGGGATAGCCGGATGTTCCATTACAGGCCGATAGAGCCAGTCCTGCTGCGATGGCGAGCGCACAACCTGAGCCTCGCAGCAATCTAGTGGGCAGCGGTTTCATCAAGACCTCCACACCTATTGGCGGGTAACACTTCTACATTCAGCCTAGCATTTTTGGCGCGTGAATCATCACGGGGCAGAGTAAATGTTCTAGCAAAGCTGAATACCGAGGCAGGTCTGTGTTGGTTGCTGGAAACTCTTCAGTTTCGATTTGATAGACCCACTTGTTCGGAGTCAAAAAAGGTAAGGTCGGCGGGCGGGTGAAACCACTAAAAATTCACGCATTGTGAGAAAAAAGGTTCTCTCGCAATGCGCAAATCAAGGCATGAAGGCTCTTTAACTTAGTGACTACTTGGCAGGAGATTGGGGTCTATTGATTCTAAGTAGGCGCCGCTGCTCAGCAATTGTTTCGCCTCTTCAATATCCGGGGCAAAGTAGCGGTCCTTGTCATAGAAAGGTACTCGGGCGCGAAGTTTTGCCTTGGCGGCCTCCAGTTTTTCCGTGGATTTTAACGGCGCGCGGAAATCCAGTCCCTGGCAGGCAGCGAGTAGCTCCACCGCCAGGATGCCACAGGTATTGTCGGCCATATCCCGCAGGCGACGGCCGGCAAAGGTGGCCATGGATACATGGTCTTCTTGGTTGGCGGAGGTGGGCAGTGAGTCCACGCAGGCGGGGTGCGCCATGGATTTGTTCTCACTGGCAAGCGCCGCTGAAGTGACCTGGGCGATCATAAAGCCGGAGTTCACCCCGCCATTTTCCACCAGGAAGGGAGGCAGGCCGGATAGGTTGCTGTCGATCAGCAGCGCCATACGACGCTCGGACAGGGAGCCGATTTCTGCCAATGCCAGCGCCAGGTTGTCGGCGACCATCGCTACCGGCTCTGCATGGAAGTTACCACCGGAAATAATGTCGGAGTTATCCGGATTTTCCTCGTCGGTAAATACCAGCGGGTTATCGGAAACACCATTTGCCTCGGCCAACAATACTTCTGCAGCGAAGCGCATCTGCTGCAGGCAGGCACCCATGACCTGGGGCTGACAGCGCAGGGAGTAGGGGTCCTGCACTTTTTCGCAGAACTGGTGGGAATCACCGATCTGGCTGGTCTCACCGAGCAGGTCCCGATAAATTGCCGCTACGTCGCGCTGAGCCTGTTGGCCGCGGGCGTTGTGAATACGATCATCGAAGGGGCGGCGTGAGCCCTTGGCGGCTTCCAGGGTAATGGCACCGGTTACTAGGGCGCCGGCGAACAAGTCTTCACTGGCGAACAGGCCGAGCAGGGCAAAGGCGGTAGAAGCTTGGGTGCCATTTAGCAGGGCGAGCCCCTCTTTGGGGGCCAGGGTAATGGGCTCTAGTCCCGCGGTTTTGAGGCCTTCGTGAGCACTCTTGCGCTCGCCCTTGATAAATACTTCCCCTTCGCCGAGAAGTACCACGCTCATATGAGCCAGGGGCGCCAAATCGCCAGAAGCGCCGACAGAGCCTTTCTCAGGGATAGCGGGGTAGACACCGGCATTGACCAGTTGCATTAAAGCTTCGATAACCTGCGGGCGCACGCCGGAGAAGCCGCGCGCGAGCGAGTTGATTTTCAACACCATCAGCAGACGCACGGTGGCTTCACTCATAAAGTTGCCGGTACCGGCGGCATGGCTCAGTACGATAGCGCGCTGCAGGTTTTCCAGGTCGTGCTTTTCAATACGGGTGTTGGCCAATAAACCAAAACCGGTATTAATTCCGTATACCGTTCGCCCTTCGGTAATAACTTGGGCAACGGTGTGGGCAGAGGCTTCAATAGCGGGATAGGCGCTTTTCGCCAGGGACAGCTGCACCGACTCGCGGGCTACGCGGCGCAGTTGCGCAAGGCTCAATTGACCGGGATCGATTTCCAATTGATACATAAATTCATTCACCAAAAAATATTTACTGCTTAGCAGGCTGTTGAAAAACAGCCTGCGCGGGCGGTGCGAAAGCGCCTGCCGCAAAGGTGGCTTGAAAAAGTTGCTTGTTGGCTTTTTCAACACCCTGTTAGGCGCCGGCGGCGCAGCCCGATCAAAGTTATTCGGGCTGTAAAAGATTTCCGCCGGCGGTATTTTTATTGCGGTAAAAAATCAGTCGTTCAGCATGGGCAGGTCCAGGCCCTGCTCTTTTGCACATTTTTTTGCAATCTCGTAACCGGCATCGGCGTGGCGCATTACGCCGGTGGCGGGATCATTCCAGAGAACCCGTTCGATACGTTTGCGCGCAGCTTCGGTACCGTCACAGACAATGACCACCCCAGAGTGCTGGGAGAAGCCCATGCCTACGCCACCACCGTGATGCAGGGATACCCAGGTAGCGCCGGAGGCAGTGTTCAGCAGGGCATTCATCAGCGGCCAGTCGGAGACAGCGTCGGAACCATCCATCATGGCTTCAGTTTCGCGGTTGGGGCTCGCTACAGAGCCGCTGTCGAGGTGGTCGCGGCCGATCACTACCGGTGCTTCCAATTCACCGTTGGCTACCATCTCGTTAAATGCCAGTGCCAGGCGCGCGCGATCTTTCAGGCCCACCCAGCAGATACGTGCGGGCAGTCCCTGGAAATGAATCCGCTCGCGGGCCATATCGAGCCAGTTGTGCAGCTGCGGATCGTCGGGAATCAGTTCCTTAACCTTGGCATCGGTCTTGTAGATATCTTCCGGGTTGCCGGACAGGGCCGCCCAGCGGAAAGGACCGACACCTTCGCAGAACAGAGGGCGAATATAAGCGGGTACAAAACCGGGGAAATCGAAGGCATTTTCCACACCTTCCTCGAGAGCCATCTGACGAATATTGTTGCCGTAGTCGAGGGTTGCGGCTCCGCGCTTTTGCAGCTCCAGCATGGCTTCAACCTGAACCGCCATAGACTGTTTGGCTGCCTTTACTACTGCGGCTTCATCTTTCTTGCGCATCTCCGCTGCGTATTCCATGGTCCAGCCCTGGGGCAGGTAGCCATTTAAAGGATCGTGAGCGGAAGTCTGGTCGGTAACCGAATCTGGCAGAATATTGCGTTTTACAATTTCCGGGAAAATATCTGCTGCGTTGCCCAGCAGGCCAACGGAAATGGCTTCGCCTTTTTCCATCGCGACTTCAATCATTTGCAGGGCTTCGTCGAGGCTGGTGGCTTTTTTGTCTACATAGCCAGTGCGCAGACGGAAATCGATACGGGTTTCGTCGCACTCTACTGCGATCATGCTGAAACCGGCCATGGTCGCCGCCAGTGGCTGAGCGCCACCCATGCCGCCGAGGCCACCGGTAAGAATCCATTTGCCTTTCGCTTCGCCATTAAAGTGTTTGCGTGCGACGGCGGCAAAGGTTTCATAGGTACCCTGGACGATGCCTTGGGAGCCGATATAAATCCAAGAGCCGGCAGTCATCTGGCCGTACATGGCCAGGCCTTTTTTATCCAGCTCGTTAAAGTGTTCCCAGTTGGCCCAGTGGGGTACCAGGTTGGAGTTGGCAATTAATACCCGGGGTGCATCGGCGTGGGTTTTAAAGACTCCGACAGGCTTGCCGGACTGCACCAGCAGGGTTTCGTCGTCTTCCAGGCGCTTCAGCACTTCGACAATCTTGTCGTAGCACTCCCAATCCCGCGCGGCGCGGCCGATACCACCGTACACCACCAGGTCCTCCGGGCGTTCAGCTACCTCGGCGTCCAGGTTGTTCATCAACATGCGCAGGGGAGCTTCGGTGAGCCAGCTTTTGGCATTGAGCTCACTGCCGCGAGGCGCGCGGATTTTGCGGCTGGGATCGTGGCGTTTGTCGGTAGACATAGCTTCCTCGTCAATTTTTCTCGTAAAAAAATTCACACGTCCCGGATTTGATTGTTTCTTTTCCCAGGGCGCGCGGGATAAATCAATAACTAGAATCTCAGTTGTGCACCGAGGCGGTATCGATTGCCTGGGTGAACCAGGCGCGCGAAGCTCACGGTGCCGGCACTGCATTTAGTGCGCCGCCAAACCTGGAGGCACGCATCTCCGGGGGCAATTTCCAGAGCGTGGGCGATAGCGGCTTCCGCAGCTATGGCCTCGACGGTTGTATCGGCCTCGGTCAGCGGTGCGACTTTGGAAAGATAGGCGTTGGGGGTGGTGTGGGCGAAGTCCTGGTCCAGGTAATCTGGAGCCAAGGCTGGATTGGTAAACCGCTCTTCCCACTGCACCGGCAAGCCGTTGTCACAGTGCACAATAATGGAGTGAAACACTTTTGCCTGTTCGGGCACTTCCAATGCCAGGGCTACATCGGCGCTGGCGACACAGGGCTGAGCTAACAGAATGCGGTTGCTGTAACTGTGCCCCCGGGCCGAGATCTCGTCGGCGATATTGCGCACTTCCAACAGTGAGCTGGCGGGCACCGGCTCGGCGACAAAAGTACCCAGCCCCTGGGAGCGCATCAGAACGCGCTCATCGGTTAACTCGGTAAGTGCCCGCCTTGCGGTCATCCGGCTCACACTGAATTGCTGTGCCAGTTGGTTCTCCGAGGGCACCTGGGAATGAATTGGCCACTCGCCAGACTCAATTTGTTGGCGGATATGGCGCTTGATGGCCGCGTATCGGGGTTCACTTGCAGTATTCATAGACTCAGGTACAGTGCTTCCGTGGCTTGTATATTGTTGTATATACAAGAATAGTTACGGCTACTATGGTTTCCCTGCTGCGGGCTGTCAAGTCGAAGAGGGGAGCTGTATCCTGCCCGTTACTGGTTTGTCGGTCATCGGGCCGAGCATCTATGGTTTAAAAGGAAAAGCGTGCCGCTAAAAGCTTATGTCAGAACGCTGTGATTTGCTGATTACCAATTTGAATGCCGCCACAATGGACCCATCCATTGCCGGTGGTTACGGTGTTATCGAGGATGCTGCAATTGCGGTAACCAAAGGTCGGATCGTTTGGATTGGTCCCCGCCGGGATCTGCCCGAGTGCACCCCAGACCGCATTGTTGATGGCGAAGGTCAATGGGCAACTCCGGGCCTGATCGATTGCCACACGCATCTTGTATATGGAGGCCATCGCGCAGGGGAGTTTGCCCGTCGCCTGGGGGGAGAGAGTTACGAAGAAGTGGCTCGCTCTGGCGGGGGTATTATTTCTACCGTGCGGGCGACACGGGGTGCCAGTGCCGAGAACCTGTATAAGTTGGCTGAGCCCCGTCTGCACGCCCTGATGGCCGAAGGCGTTACAACCGTGGAAATTAAATCCGGTTATGGCCTGGACCTGGATACTGAACTAAAGCAATTGCGCACCGCGAGACGCCTGGCGCAACACAACTCAGTGGAAATAGTAACGACCTGTCTGGCAGCTCACGCTCTGCCACCGGAATACGACGGTCGTGCCGATGAATATATCGACCTTATCTGCGAGCAGATATTGCCCGCTGTAGCCCGCGAGCAACTGGCCGATGCCGTGGATATGTTTTGCGAGACGATTGGATTTACCGTCGACCAGTGCCAGAGGGTTATCGATGCAGCGAAAAAACTGGACCTGCCAGTAAAAGTACACGCCGAGCAGCTGGCGCGTACAGGGGCCACTGAAATGGCGGCAAAGTCCGGGGCATTATCGGTAGATCATATTGAATACATCAGCGATGCGGATGTCCGGGCCATGGCGGAAAGTGGCACTGTGGCCGTCCTCCTGCCAGGAGCCTTCTATACGCTGCATGAAACCCAAGTTCCCCCTATTGAAAAGTTACGCGAGGCAGGGGTTTGTATGGCATTGGCTACAGACCTTAATCCCGGGAGCTGTCCAATCGCTTCCCTGCGTTTGATGATGAACATGGGTTGTCAGCTGTTTGGCTTAACTCCGGCAGAAGCTCTCGCAGGTGTTACCCGTGCAGCCGCTCGGGCATTGGGTTTATGTTGTTCTCGCGGTGTACTGCGCGAGGGGCTGCGAGCAGATATTGTTCTTTGGCCGATGGATACCCCGGATCAGCTCGCTTATGAAGTGGGCGCTCTAAAGCCTGCAAAAATTTTCTTGGGAGGTCGCGATGTTACAACTTGCTGATATGCAATTATGGAGCGGTCGCACTGATTCTGAGGATGGACGTGCAGGTGAGCGCTGGCACCAGCGGATTTCTCCTTTGCAATTGGATGACCCTCCCGGCCTGACTATTCTCGGCTTCGCATCTGATGAGGGTGTGCGTCGAAATAAAGGGCGAATTGGCGCGGCCAAGGGACCGAGAATATTGCGTTTGGCCATGGCGAACTTGCCGGCAACTTTTGATGCGCCCTTATACGATGCGGGTAACGTCAGAGTCGAACGGGAAGACTTGGAGTCTGCCCAATCGCTATTGGGTGCCCGTATTAATGAGTTGCTCGGTGCCGGTCACTTTCCACTGGTATTGGGAGGCGGCCATGAAATTGCTTTTGGTAGTTATCAGGGGATTGCCCGCTGGATGCGCGAGCATCACCGCGAGAGCAGCCTGGGTATTATCAATTTTGATGCGCATTTGGATTTACGCACACCTGCACCAAAGGGGTCATCGGGTACGCCATTTTTCCAGATTGCAGAGCAGTGCAGGATAAATGGCCGCGAATTTAATTATCTCTGTGTAGGCGCAGCGGATAACGCCAACACACCTGCTCTCTACCAGAGAGCTGATGAGCTGGGTGCCCAGGTTATTCGGGATCGTGAAATCAGTAGTTGGAATCTGAATACGGTTCAGGCGCGAATCCGCGACTTTATTGAGAAGGTGGATTTTGTCTATCTGACGGTATGTCTGGATGTATTGCCGGCGGCAGTAATGCCAGCGGTGAGTGCCCCCTCTGGCAGGGGGGTTTCCATGGAGTTTTTGGAAGTCTTGCTGGATACCGTTTTGGAATCCAATAAAGTTTGTTTGGCGGATATCGCTGAATTTAATCCTTATTTCGATATTGAGGATCATGGTGCGCGTACCGCGGCCCGCCTGGGATTTCAAATTGCAAATCGTGCGGCCAGAAAAATCCCCTGAGTATTTTTAATAATACAGCGCGGCTACTATGGCTTTGAAGGTCGCGTTAACTTCAGTATTAGAAACTACTATTTTAATCTTTATCCACAGCCGTAAGTGACTGGCAGAAAGCTCCGCTTTTGCAGTTGATATGATCAAAGATCTTGAAATTAAGCACTTAAAAACCCTGGAAATACTATTCAGGGTTGAAAGTATCTCCCTTGCCGCAGAGCATCTGCAGGTTTCGCAGCAAGCTGTCAGTTTGCAGCTGAAGAAGATTAGAAAAATAGTTGGGGATGATCTATTTGTGCGCACTGGGCATGGAATGGCTCCCACCAGTTATGCAAAATTTATAGAGCCACAGATTCGACAGGTGCTGATGTTGCTCAGTGAGATTCCCGCCCCGGGTTCTCTTGATTCAAGCCAGACTTCCCGGACCCTGGTGATCTCTGCTACAGATTACGCGCAAAAAGTGGTTGTTGCCGAGTTGATCCAAAGGGTCAGGCAATATGCGCCGAAAGTGAAATTTATTGTCACTAATATTGAAAGCGTCTCGCTCACCCAGAAAATGCATCAGGGAGAAATTGACTTAGCTTTCACATCAGCGGGGTATGTGCCTGATGGAATTAATACACAGGTGCTCTTTAATGAGCGTTATGTCTGTGTATCGGCTAATCCTATATATAGTTTAGATGAGTTGGTTCCTATTGATCAGTTGATGCAATCTGATTTTGTGATTACATCGCCTGGGGTTGGAGGCTTGCGCGGTTCAGCCGATCGTTGGCTAGAGGGGCAAGGTCTAAAAAGAGAGATTGTTGTTTCGGCGCCCTCTTTTTATATAGCCCAGGAGTTCTTGAAAAGGACAGATACCCTGGCCTTTATTCCCTCTAGGTTGATGCCTTGTGAGGGCTTGGTGGAAATTACCTTGGACAAGTATCCACCTGGCTACGAAGTTGTAGCCGCCTTTCATCCCCGAGTGGAAAATGATCCATTGGTAAGTTGGATTCTCAAGGATCTGCACCAACGGTTTTCTAAGTCAATGGCTTCCTGATTGTATCCGTAACAAGCTTTACTCCATAGCTTTGGCAAAGCTGCCTTTCTACTATGATTTTTTCAAAAGCTAGAAAGCGTACAGGTCTGTTATGAGTATTCTGAATATTAATCCTTCTTCACTTTATGATGGCAGTTCTTCCTGCCTATCCCACGCCCGAGTCGATACCAAAACAGGCTTGGTATTTGTATCGGGTCAGGTGGATTGGGATAGTAATTGTGAAGTTAAAAACATAGGGGTTGGTGCTCAGGCGGAAAGCGCCATGCAAAACTTATTGACAGTATTGGATGAGGCCGGATCGTCGGTAGAGAACCTTTTGCAGTTACGTATCTATGTGCGTGGAGAAGTTAGTGAGCATCTGGGGGAAATAGTCCCCGTGCTATCTAAATATTTGGGTACTACTCGCCCGGCAATCACGGGAGTGGGAGTCACATCCCTGGCGTCGCCAGAGACATTGATAGAAATTGAGGCAGTGGCTAAAACGCTGCTTTAAGTACCTGAATAAAAAAGCCCCGCATTGCAGGGCTTTTAAGTTTTACTTGAGGTGTTCCCTAAGCTCGGAGCCTGCTTGATCAAGGGCATCCTGCACTGCGGGCACGTCACTCAGGGCATTTAGTAGGCCGTAGTCGTGAATCATGCCGTTATAACGAACAGCGGTTACGGTCACACCAGCTTCGTTAAGTTTGCGGGCGTAAGCTTCGCCTTCATCTCTCAGCACATCCATCTCAGCAGTCTGCACCAGAGCGGGAGGCAAGCCGACCAACTGGGATTTGCTTGCGCGCAGAGGTGAAGCATAGATCTCGTTGCGCTGTTTGGGGTCGGTAGTGTAGTTATCCCAGAACCACTTCATCATACCCCGTGTCAGGAAGTGATCCTGGGCGAACTGCTTGTAAGAAGCGTTGTTGAAGTTGGCATCGGTAACCGGCCAGAGCAGCAGTTGGAATTGCAGATCCGGTGTTCCTTTCTCTTTCGCCATCAAGGCAACCACGGCTGCCATATTGCCACCAACACTGTTACCGGCCACGGCAAGACGGGACCCGTCGACACCGATCTTTTCGCCATTCTCCGCGACCCACTGGGTAGCCGCATAAGCCTGGTTAATTGCAGTCGGGTACTTGGCCTCTGGAGATGGGGTGTAATCCACATATACCGCAGCGGCGCCGGAGCGTTGAACCAGATCGCGGATCAAGCGTTCGTGGGTTGGGTAGTCACCCAAGACCCAGCCTCCGCCGTGGAAATACATAAAGGCGGGAATCTGGCCCCGGGTGTTTTTCGGTTTAACGATAGTCAGTTCCAGCTTTTCGCCATTAACCCTAATGGTTTTCTTGCTGACTTCAGCGGGCGGCAATTGCGCACCCTCTTGGGCTCCGACCAGGACGGCGCGGGCATCTTTTGGTGATAGTTGCTCAATGGGTTTGCCGCCACCTTGCGCCAGTGCTTGAAGGAACCCCTGGGTATTTTTCTCCACACCAGGGGAAATAGAAGCAGATGCAGAAGCCATACCAAGAGCAAAGAAAAGGGGTAGTGCCAGCTTGGAAACTTTTAAGCCATTCATAACGGATACCTTCAACTCTCTACCGGTTGCTTAAGCGGATATGTGCAGGCGCACATCAACATTGCCTCGGGTTGCATTGGAATAAGGGCAAACTTCTTCGTGAGCGGTGTTGGCAATTTTTTCTGCCGTCGCCTGATCCAGGCCAGGAAGATCGATGTAGAGGTCAATATCCAGACCGAACCCCTTACCCTGGGGACCGATTCCAACTTCAGCGCGCACAGTGGTTTCTTCCGGGACTTTTACTTTCTCTTTACCGGCGACAAACTTAAGAGCGCCAATAAAGCAGGCAGAGTAACCCGCAGCAAACAGTTGCTCTGGGTTGGTGCCATCGCCACCGGAGCCGCCAAGCTCTTTGGGAATACTGAGCTTGACGCTTAACTTTCCATCTGATGATTGAGCTTCGCCATCACGGCCGCCATTTGCGGTTGCTACTGCGGTGTAAACTGTTTGCATTAACCTGTCCTCATTGATGTGTGTTTGTCTGTCAGAAGCCGCCTGGAATGGAGTCCAGTCCTTTTCCCGCTGGATTTATTGAGCTGGGGGTAGTAGTCCGGATTTCTAAGTCAGCTTCTAAACAGCGCGTCAGCTTGGGCGCCAGATAAAGTTATTGCGATAACTATTATTGCGATAATTAAATATCTCTATAAGGGTGATAGCTATAACAAATGGAGTCAAAGCGGGGCCCCGCTAATGGCGGGGCGATAAAAGAGGGAAAGATTAGGGGTTCGCTAAATATTGGCGAAGCGCCTCTATTTGCGTCTTTAGCGCCCGTGCAGACTGAGGATTCAAGCCACAGGCATTCAGCACCTGAGTGGGAATTGAAGAAGCCTCTTTTTGCATCGACCTACCGGCATCAGTCAGCTCGATAATGACTCGACGCTCGTCCTCCGGATCTCGGTGGCGGTTGATCAGCTTTTGATTCTCCAGTCGTTTGATAACTGGCGTTAGGGCACCCTTATCCTGGCCGAGCCGCAGACTCAGCTCCGTAGCGGTGATTCCGTCGTCTTCCCAGAGTACCAGCATCATCAAGTATTGGGGATAGGTTATTCCCAGTGTCTCCAATAGAGGCTTGTACATTTTGCTCATTGCCAGGGAGGCAGAATACAGGCTAAAGCAAAGTTGGTTATCGAGTTTTTGGTCTTCGTTTATGGACTTGGCCATAGGCACACCCTACTTACCGGTGGCAGTTTTGCGCCAGTGTAGCGCAAGTATGGACTTACCACGCTCCTTCATTGTTCCAGAACCGACACATACTGCCAATCGAGAGCAGCGAAACTTTTTGTAAGGTTTTATTTGAAGCCGGTACAGTAATTTGCATAGACGATGGAGTGGCCGGTGGAATTACGGGATCAATTATTTCAACAAGCGACTACGGAATATACCGAAGGGGTTTCCCGGCTGGTACATAGCTATGTGCGATCAAAAGCCGAGCATGATGATCTGTTACAGGAAATCTGGCTGGGACTCTGGCGGGCCCTGCCGACATTTCGCGGTGATGCCAGCTTAAAAACCTTTGTATATCGTATCGCACATAACCGCTGTGTGACCGAGCTGACCCGTAGAAAACCTTATCATGGGAGTGATGATGAATTACTGGAGCTTGAGGACCACCAGCCGGGCCCCGTAGAGCGATTGGTAGCCGAACGCAAGTCTGAACAGCTGGTTCGTGCAGTGCAGAAATTACCCTTAGGACTCCGGCAGACATTGACTCTTCGCCTGGAAGGCATGAGCTATGCGGAAATCTCTGAAGTTCTGGGTATTACCGAGTCCAATATTGCAGTGCGGCTCAACCGGGCAAAAGAGCGTCTCAATATCTGCCTTTTGGGAAGTGAAAAATGAATGAAGCAGACACAGAAAAGCAGTGGCTAGAGCTGGAAAGTATCTGGAAGGGGCAACAGACTAGCGCAGAAATCCCAATTACAGTGCTGAATTGGGTGCGTCGCCAGGAGCGACGAATGCGATTGGTGGTCGCTTTTGAATATCTTTTTGCAATAGCTGGGGTTATCTATTTGCTAGGAGTAATTCTTGCGAAGAACTACCCAGATACCATGTACCGAGTAGCTTTTGTTATTGCGACGCTCGTTTCGGCAATAGTATTTTCGACAGTTAATCGGCGAGGTCTATGGGCCCCGCTAGAAGAATCGGCAAAAGCTTATGTTGAATTAGGGCTGTTGAGGCTTAGGCGAAAACGTCGAGAAGTTTATTTCAGCTGGTTATTCCTGGTCCTGCAGATATTTATTATCAGTTTGTGGGAACTTAGCAGGTTTCTTCGTGGAGCGGCGGAACCTTTGGTCCGTAATCCTCAAGAAGCACTCATAGTATTGTCTGGGTTGGTTGTAGCTCTCGCTTTATATAGTTTTTATATTTATCGGCGCACAGAAAAAGAAGAGAGAGTATTAACTAGCTTCCAGGAAAATTTATAAATTAACTGTAAAGAAAAAAATCCTGACGGGACTACAAAGGGGAATACATATAAAACGAAGGATTGAATAATGTTTACAGATGTGGAGCAATTGCTAAGTGGTTTTTCAGCGTTTCTAAGCGAGTTAAATCTACTCAAAGCTTTCCTGTTTCTTGTTTTCTTCTTGGTTGTCTGGTTTCTTCCTGCATTGATTGCCTTTTTCCTCAATCGGAAGCACTTCGGAAAGATCTTAGTAGCTAATGTTCCCGCCGGTCTTTCCTGGTTGGCATGGTTTGCGTTACTGGCTTGGGCTGTTACCGGAAAAATGCGTAGTAAGAAAGGAGAAGTAAGTGAGTGCGCAGGTGTGCAGGGAGAACGCCCTGCCGCTGGTAAGCCTATAAGTAAATGAGTGGATGTTTGAAATAGGGGTTACTTCTTTAAGTAGCTGAATAACCTCTGATGATTACCTACACCCAAGTGCTGATTATCTTTAGTACGATTTTTAACCAAAAGCCGTTTTGAAAATT
>NZ_CP174340.1:3017500-4350000 GCF_052468295.1 Microbulbifer maximicatervae (SeqCode) | reverse complement strand
AGCTAAGGTCCCAAATATCAGTTAAGTGGGAAACGATGTGGGAAGGCCCAGACAGCTAGGAGGTTGGCTTAGAAGCAGCCATCCTTTAAAGAAAGCGTAATAGCTCACTAGTCGAGTCGGCCTGCGCGGAAGATATACCGGGGCTCAAACTGATAACCGAAGCTGCGGATGCTCTTAGGAGCATGGTAGAGGAGCGTTGTGTAAGCCGTTGAAGGTGGATCGGGAGGTCTGCTGGAGGTATCACAAGTGCGAATGCTGACATGAGTAACGATAAGGGAGGTGAAAAACCTCCCCGCCGGAAGACCAAGGGTTCCTGTCCAACGCTAATCGGGACAGGGTTAGTCGACCCCTAAGGCGAGGGCGAAAGCCGTAGTCGATGGGAAACAGGTTAATATTCCTGTACTCGCTATTACTGCGACGGAGTGACGGAGAAGGCTAGGCCGGCATGGCGATTGGTTGTCCATGTTTAAGGTTGTAGGCTGGGGACTTAGGCAAATCCGGGTCCCTAAGGCTGAGAACTGATGACGAAGCCCACTTAGTGGGTGAAGTGGTTGATGCCCTGCTTCCAGGAAAAACTTCTAAGCTTCAGGTAATAGTGAATCGTACTCTAAACCGACACAGGTGGTCAGGTAGAGAATACCAAGGCGCTTGAGAGAACTCTGGTGAAGGAACTAGGCAAAATGGTACCGTAACTTCGGGAGAAGGTACGCCGGTTTTGGTGATGGGACTTGCTCCCTAAGCTGAGGCCGGTCGAAGTGACCAGGTGGCTGCGACTGTTTATTAAAAACATAGCACTCTGCAAACTCGTAAGAGGACGTATAGGGTGTGACGCCTGCCCGGTGCCGGAAGGTTAATTGATGGGGTTAGCTTCGGCGAAGCTCTTGATCGAAGCCCCGGTAAACGGCGGCCGTAACTATAACGGTCCTAAGGTAGCGAAATTCCTTGTCGGGTAAGTTCCGACCTGCACGAATGGCGTAACGATGGCCACGCTGTCTCCACCAGAGACTCAGTGAAATTGAAATCGCTGTTAAGATGCAGTGTACCCGCGGCTAGACGGAAAGACCCCGTGAACCTTTACTACAGCTTTGCACTGAACTTTGAGCCTATTTGTGTAGGATAGGTGGGAGGCTTTGAAGCAGCGACGCTAGTTGTTGTGGAGCCGTCCTTGAAATACCACCCTGGTATGTTTGAGGTTCTAACTCTGGTCCGTTATCCGGATCGAGGACAGTGTATGGTGGGTAGTTTGACTGGGGCGGTCTCCTCCCAAAGAGTAACGGAGGAGTACGAAGGTGCACTCAGCATGGTCGGAAATCATGCAATGAGCATAATGGTATAAGTGCGCTTGACTGCGAGACAGACATGTCGAGCAGGTACGAAAGTAGGTCATAGTGATCCGGTGGTTCTGTATGGAAGGGCCATCGCTCAACGGATAAAAGGTACTCCGGGGATAACAGGCTGATACCGCCCAAGAGTTCACATCGACGGCGGTGTTTGGCACCTCGATGTCGGCTCATCACATCCTGGGGCTGAAGCCGGTCCCAAGGGTATGGCTGTTCGCCATTTAAAGTGGTACGCGAGCTGGGTTTAGAACGTCGTGAGACAGTTCGGTCCCTATCTGCCGTGGGCGTTGGAGATTTGAGAAGAGTTGCTCCTAGTACGAGAGGACCGGAGTGAACGAACCTCTGGTGTTCCGGTTGTCACGCCAGTGGCATTGCCGGGTAGCTATGTTCGGACGGGATAACCGCTGAAAGCATCTAAGCGGGAAGCCTCCTTCAAGATAAGATCTCCCTGAGGCCTTGAGCCTCCTGAAGGGCCGTGGAAGACTACCACGTTGATAGGCTGGGTGTGGAAGCGTTGTGAGGCGTTGAGCTAACCAGTACTAATTGCCCGTGCGGCTTGACCATACAACAGAGATGGTTACTAACGACTAGCTAAGCTAGCGGATTGTGAGTTAGAGACATACGATCGCTTGCGGTGTATTACTACAGATTGTTTTACCGACTTATTTGGGGTTATTGCCGGTCACCAACATGACCGAGGCAAACAGCGATAACACGGCAGGCCAAGCACTTTGCTTATAAGACCAATGCCAACCCAAGCCAGTTTGCCTGACGACAATAGAGTTGTGGAACCACCTGATCCCTTGCCGAACTCAGAAGTGAAACGCAACATCGCCGATGGTAGTGTGGGGCTTCCCCATGTGAGAGTAGGTCATCGTCAGGCTTCTAATCCGAAAAGGGCCACCCAATAGGGTGGCCCTTTTTTTTATGGCTGAAAAATATTTAAAAAAACAAAAGCTAAAAACTAAGAAATGGAAGAAAGAGAGAGCAGATAGAACTTGGTAAAAATTAAATAGAAAAAATAAAAGTAATTCTGAAAAACTTTAATGCTCAACTTTCTATTTAAAAAATCAGTCAGTAATTAAAAAAAGAAAAACCTAAAACTACCTGAGCACCTTAAACAGACGCTCTCTTAAAAAGCCTATAAAAATAGGTCTTTACCGATCTTCTCTCCAAATGCCTTTACACTCACTCAAAAAATAATCCAACAAAAATAACTCGCGTAAAACTCAGAAAAGTACCCATACCACTCCCGCCAAAAATTAAATTTAGCCGGTAAAAATATCGGTGATTTTTTAGTCTCTGCAGTAATCCCCTGTAACCACGGGGCCTGCAGCCCGTTTATTAAAGTTATGCACAACTCTATCCAGACTTTCTGTTAGTAACGTTCTGGTCTTACTTTTAGTGGATAACCTGACACTTTTTTCGTTGGTTTTTTAATCGAATTATTTCATTGCACGAAATTAAAGGCTTCTAGACCTCTATCCAAAAGTTATGCACAGTACTATCCAAGAATTCTGTTAGTAACATCCCTGTAATGAAGAAAACATCTAAAGAATTCTATTTTTACGATCTATTATCCAGTGTTTGAGTGGATAACCAGGGCTGACTTTTCAGTTCTAAAAGGCTCGCTGGGATGTGCTGTTAAGGAAACATTCTACTAGCGACAAATTCCTCCGAGAGGCTTGCTAATGAGATTTCTACTTTTAATTTCCATGTCATTAGTACTTTTAGCTGCTGGATCGCTAAGGGCGCAGACGTTGGTAGTAGGAAATAAATATGAGGGCACGGTGAGTTTTATTGACCTGGCTTCCGGCCAAGAGGTTAAGAAACCGGAAACTGGAGGTTCGCCCCATGAATTAATAGTGTCGCCGGATAAATCTAAAGTGGTGGTAGTTTCTTACCTTGAAGATGGCTACGTGGGAGAAGAGCTGAATGTATTCGATATCGCGAGCGGTAAGCGCCTGAAAAGAATTGATATCAGTCCACACAAAGGCCCTCACGGTATCGCTTGGCTGGGCGACAGCAATAATGTGATTGTTACGACAGAAGAAACCAGCGACGTGATAAAGGTGGATGTGGCTGAAGGAAAAGTATTGGGCGTTGCCCGTACTGATCAGGTAGGTAGCCATATGCTTGCACTATCACCTGATCAGAAGACCGCCTACGTTACTAGCCGGGGGTCGGATACGTTCAGTGTAATTGATACAGAGACTATGGAATTGAAATCTACAATATCGGCAGGGGATGGGCCGGAGGCGGTGTGGGTAAGCCCCGATAATAGCGAGCTATGGATAGGAAATAATCAGTCAGAAAATATCTTTATTTTCGATACTGAAACGTTAAAGCAAAAAGAAACGATAGATGTTGGTTTTCTGCCTATCCGAATCAGGTTTCACCCTGATGGCGAAGTGGTAGCCGTAGCAGACTTAAATGGTAATCGTATACTCGTGTATGACGCCAAGACCCGTAGACAGTTACATGAGATTGATGTCGGCAGCGCAGGGGCCAGACAGCCAGCATCGCTATTTTTCTCTCCGGACGGAAAGTTTTTATTTGCCGGTTCTCAGAGAGATGGAAAAGTTGTTGAAATAGATACTGCAACTTGGAAAGTTAAGCGTATATTTAATGCGGGGCAAGGGTCAGATGGTATTGAGTGGAGCCCAGTAAATATTCAGCAATAAATATTCCTGCACTCCACTGTTAAAATAATGAGTCAGGTAGGAACTGTGTAGATTTTTAAGTCCTGAAATATTCCATCAATCGAATAATAATTTGGAATAGTTTCACTATGCACTCCACCTACGCGTTCTGCTACGGCTATGCTGGCACTGTTTTCAGATAAGCAGTGAATTTTCAATGCTTGAATATCGTGCAGATCTTTCAAGTAGCTAGATATTCTATTTACGATTCGAGTCACGATTCCATTGCCGTGGCAGCTTTTACATAGCCAATATCCTATTTCTGCATTTTGTTTTTTAAGGTCAATTTCCTTGATACCAAAGATCCCGACTACCTTGCCTGAATAGTGGATCTTGTACCAGGATGCTCCGAAGCTATTACTGAATATTCTATCGGTAATATATTTTTCAGTGGTCGGGAGGTCGATAACAAGCTTTGCCCAATAGAGATATTTCTCTAGCAGTGGTCTGTTATTTTCAATTAAGGCAAAGATGATTTCTGTGTCACCATCCAAAAGTGAATCGAGTTTGATATCACTGTTTACTACTATCGGCTTTTTAGTCATCCTTTTGCCTCTCCATTTTTAGCGATATTTTTTAGTCATTAGCAACCTAACCAACTGGTAGAGTTTTCCTGATTAGGTGAAACAACAGAAAGAGCCTGAGGAAGGTCTCTAGGTTTCCAGCATAAAAGTTACGGGGCCGTCATTGATTAGTGAAACCTGCATATCCGCTGCAAATATTCCAGTGGCCACTGGCGTAAATTGGGCTTTGGAACTTTTAACGAAATAGTTGTAGAGCTCCTCCGCGTATTCTGGTGATGCGCCGCGACTAAAGCTCGGGCGTAAACCTCTATCAGTTTCGGCAACTAGTGTGAACTGACTGACAATCAGGAGCCCACCTCCCGCCTTTTGGAGGTTGAGATTCATACGCCCTTTATCATCGGGAAAAATACGGTAATTCAGGACTTTGTGCAGCAGCTTATCTGCACTATCAGTAGTGTCCTGGGCTTCGATACCTAGCAGCAGGAGGATACCTTTATCTATGGCCCCAAGGGCCTCTCCCGCTACATTAACCTGGGCATGGCTTACCCTTTGGATCAATCCTTTCATCTCACTTCTCTCTGCTGCTCTGGAACCGATCGTCTAAATCGCCTAGATTAGCGGACTGTTCCCAGTAGAGAAACCGAGAATAACGGTATGAAGAGACAGCTAGTGGCACTGGTTGCCGGTGCACTTGCTGCGGTGAGTGTTCACGCAGCTGATAGCTATCCGGATAGTAAGCCGGGTGCTCAAATTGATGAATATTTTGGTCAAAAGGTGGCTGACCCCTATCGCTGGATGGAAAAAATGTCCAGTGATGAGGTAAAGAGTTGGGTGGCCAAGCAGAATGACCATTCATTACCGCGTTTGAAGGAGCTGCCCGGGTGGCAGAAAATCAATGACCGGCTTGCAGAACTATGGCGCTACGAGCGCTACGGTGTTCCGTACAAGAAGGGCGATAGCTATTACTACAGCTACAACACCGGTGATTGGGATCAGAATGTTTTCTATAAGGCCTCTAGCCTGTCTGCTGAGGGCGATACGGCTTTAGATCCACGTACCCTAAGTGAAGATGGCACTATTGCTGCCAAGCGCCTCAAAGTCAGTCCAAAGGGCCGCTATCTGGCTTACGGTATCTCGGATGGTGGCACTGACTGGACCGACTATCGTATTCGCGACCTAAAGACAGGCAATGATCTGAAGGAACAACTGACTGGTATCAAGTTTAGTGATGCCAGTTGGGCGCCGGATGAGTCCGGTTTTTACTATAGCCGGTACCCGTTTAACAGAGATGGCACGGCGGATGATAGTAAACAGGTAGCCGTCTATTTTCACCGACTGGGAGATGCCCAGGAGAGTGATCAACTGGTCTATGAAATTACCGATCATCCCACCCGGAACCCGGGCGCGACGGTGAGTGACGATGGCAACTATCTCCTGTTTGGCATCTTCGACGGCTATGACTCGAACGGCTTTTACTATCGCGATTTACGCGATGAAAGCGGCAAGGTAGTTAAGCTTCTGGATGACTGGGATGGCCTATACCAGTATCTCGGAAATAAAGGGAGCACCTTTTACTTTGAGACCAGTGCGGGGGCGCCGCTGGGCCGTGTAATCGCTATTGATCTGAATAAGCCGCAACGCAAACACTGGCGCGATCTGGTGCCGGAGACGACTAGTGCCCTGCAGAGTGCCAGTTATATCGGTGATCGCTTTGTGCTTCACTATCTGGAGGATGCAAAATCGCGAGTGCTGGTGACCGATACTAACGGTAAGAAACAGTATGAGCTGAAGCTGCCAGGGGTGGGCTCAGTGAAGGGGTTTTATGGTGAGCCGAATGAAGTTGAGACCTTCTATGCTTTCTCTAATTTTATTACCCCGCCGAGTATCTACCACCTGAATGTACAGACTGGTGAAACCAAACTGTTCAAGCAGCCAAAATATGCAGCAGACTTTTCCGATCTGACTGTGAGTCAGCATTTCTATAAGAGTAAGGACGGTACCCGGGTGCCTCTATTCCTCGTGCATAAGAAGGGAATGAAGCGAGATGGCTCCAACCCGACGCTGCTTTATGGATATGGTGGTTTTAACTCCGCTCAGTTACCGCGCTTCTACAACCGCTTTGTCGGTTGGTTGGATATGGGCGGCACCCTGGCACTGGCCAACTTGCGCGGTGGTAGCGAGTACGGCAATGCTTGGCACCAGGCGGGTACCAAGACGCAAAAGCAAAATGTCTTCGATGATTTTATCGCTGCAGCTGAGTGGCTGATCGAGGAGAAAGTCACTTCTCCTGAAAAGCTTGCTATTAGTGGTCGCTCCAATGGTGGACTATTGGCGGGGGCAACGCTGGTACAACGACCGGATTTATTTGCGGCGGCATTACCGGTAGTCGGTGTCCTGGATATGCTGCGATATCATACCGCTTCCGCTAATGCCCGGCAGTGGTCGAGCGATTATGGGCTTAGTGAAAATCGCGATGAGTTCAAAGCGCTGCATGCCTATTCTCCGGTCCACAACACCCGTGAGGGCACCTGCTATCCGGCCACGCTGATCACAACTGCCGATCGCGATGATCGAGTGGTTCCCTGGCACAGCTACAAATTTGCGGCAGCCCTACAAAAAGATCAGGGCTGTGACAAACCAGTCTGGCTTGCCGTAGAGACTCGGGCTGGGCACGGTGCAGGCAAGCCGGTATGGATGCAGGTGGAAGACTTCGCCAATCAGTGGAGCTTCCTTGCCTACCAGCTGGGCATGAAAATCGAGTAGTCTTTCCAACTAACCCAACAAAAGTAATAGCGGGATTAATTAATAAAACTCCCGGTAGGACGATTGCAAAGGGGTTTAGTTTTGCGGCGGTGTCACTAGTGAAGTTAGTGTGCCGCCCACTCTGTCGGAGTGGTGGTATCACCAACCGGTCTGCCCTTCCGGAAGGAGGTGGCTTCGATAGAGCTAATCACTGGGTATGAATAACGATAACAACTCATCCGGTGGATTTATGAAACACGCATTTGTAACCGGGGGAACCGGTTTTCTCGGCGCTAATTTGGTAGAGCAATTGGTTGGTGATGGATGGAAAGTTACCGCCATGCATCGGCGCACCTCCAATACCGATATGTTGCGTTCTCTGGGCGTCAATCTGGTTGAGGCCTCTCTGAATGACCCTCAGTCCCTTCAAGCTGCAATTCCAAATAATGTCGATGCACTTTTCCATATGGCGGCTAATACCAGTATGTGGCGCGGCGGTAATGCCCAGCAGTGGAAAGATAATGTTGAGGGGGCGGCGAATATTGCCAAAGTTGCCAGGGAGAAAAATGTAGGGCGTATGGTGGTGACCAGCTCAATTTCTGCTTATGGCTACCATAAGGAAAGAATTACTGAAGAAAGTGATAAGCTGGCAGATGACCCTCATCATCACTATCTGTACACGAAAAAAAGAGAGGAAATTGCCGTTCGCAAGGAAATTGAGCAGGGCCTGGATGCGGTATTTCTAAACCCTTGTGCAATTGTTGGTAAATACGATACCACCAGCTGGGCGCAGACCTTTTTTCTGATTGATAAAAATCAATTACCAGGTGTTCCACCGGGCTGGGGTTCTTTTTGCCATGCCGGTGCAGTAGCGCGAGCCCATATCGATGCGGTTGAAAAGGGACGGTGTGGCGAAAATTATATCCTGGCCGGAACGGATGCCAGTTTTTTAGAGTTCTTTGGAAAGATCGCTGAGCTATTGCATAAACCTGTACCAAAACGCACCACACCGGCATTTCTAATTCAATCTATCGCCTGGTTTTCTGACCTCTGGTCTCGGGTGAGTGGGCAAGAGCCGGTTATTACCCCTGAAAAAGCCACGTTGGTAACGCGGAGAGTCGTTGCTAGTAGCGCTAAAGCTGAATGTGAACTCGGTTATCAATCGGGGGTGGCTTTGGATACTATGTTATGCGAATGTCGCGATTGGTTAGTGCAGAACAATTTGTTGGAGTCGAAGTGAATCGTAATAATATTATTTTTGGGTTAGTTGCCTTGCTTTTGGTTTTACAGCTTATTCAGTATTACTTTTTCTCCGGCGCAAGCTAGTTATAAAAAGGAAGTAATGATGGCGGAAAAGCGCTGTGACTGGTGCCTGTCTACACCACTTTATCAAAGTTACCACGATGAGGAGTGGGGTAGGCCGGTTACCGATGATCAAACCCTGTTTGAGTTTTTGTTGCTGGAGGGGGCCCAGGCGGGCTTATCCTGGATTACAGTGCTCAATAAGCGGGAGAATTACCGTAAACTGTTTAATAATTTCGATGCTGAAAAAATTGCTCGGTACACGCCTAAAAAGGTAGAGAAATTACTCCTCAACCCGGGAATTATTCGCAACCGGCTCAAGGTTGAATCGGCCATCAAGAATGCGCGGGCAACACTCGAGTTGCGCGATCGCGGTATTTCCTTAAGGGATTTTCTCTGGCAGTTCACCGGTGGAAGAGTGATTGTTAATCGCCCCCGCTCCATGAAGCAGGTGCCGGCCACAACAGCAGAATCTGATGCGATGAGTAAGGCGTTAAAGAAAGCGGGTTTTAGTTTTGTGGGATCAACCATTATGTATGCGCATATGCAGGCAACTGGAATGGTCAATGATCACTTGGAAACGTGTCCGGCTCATCAGTGTTGTGTCGATGAGGCGCAGAATTTAGGTTTGGCTTGAATTTAAAATAGGGATTTATTTTCGAGGGTCGATGAATATTAATAGCTTGCTCAACGAGTACTGGCCCCAAGTAACAGCATTATCCCTAAAGCTGGCGGCCGCACTACTGGTAGTTTTGGTGACGCTGTTTGTGGCCCATCTTGCTCGCCGAGCGGTTGATCGTCTGCCGGACCGGTTTGATGTTACCTTGCGCCCGGTACTGCGCAGTATTTCGAGCTGGGCGGTTTATATTGTTGGCGCACTGCTGGTATTGGATGTCTTTGGTATTAACACTACCAGCTTAATTGCTCTACTCGGCGCTACTGGTGTGGCAGTAGCCTTAGCGTTGAAAGATACCCTGCAAAATATTGCTTCGGGGTTTCTACTGCTGGGATTGCGGCCGTTCCGCGTTGGGGATGTGATTCAGTTCGGTAACATAATGGGCACTGTTCGCGAGGTAGGGCTATTTACTACGGAGCTGGATACCACGGATGGGCTGCGTATTACCGCACCCAACAGTGCTATCTGGGGGCAAGTGCTCACCAACTTCAGTCGCAATAAGACTCGCCGTATCGAGATTGTGGCGAGTATCGCCTATGGCGATGACATTGATCGCGGTCTAACAGTATTACGTCGCTTGGTAGAACAGGAACCCCGTATTCTCGCTGAGCCAGAGCCAAGTTTCGCTGTTAAGGCGCTTGCTGACAGCGCGGTAAATTTACAGTTGCGGGCCTGGGCTGCCAATGATCAGTACTGGGATGTTTATTGGTCCCTGATGCAAAAGCTTAAGCCTGCACTGGAGGCAGAAGGCTTGACGGTACCCTTTCCCCAGCGAGAGCTACATATCGTGGACCGGGTCACAAGCCGGCGTTAGTCCATTACCGCAGGGTCACTTGTGGCAATATCCTGCTCCAGGTATTGGGTCCACCTAGTCCAAAATCTCCGATTTGCCTCAACTCAACGCAAACATATGGCGTTCTGGGGGGCATGAATCGACACCTCACCGAATTCGTGTCAAAGTTAGCGGCGTTTTTTTGTACAACTTTTGATCGAGATAGGAAGATGCCGATAAAGCTGAACAACCCACTGATCCCCAGCCTGCTGGCTGTCGCTATCCTTGCGGGCTGTCAGGGTGATAAGAGTACCCAGGCTGCAGCCAACGCAGATAAGCCCCAAAATGCGGTTGCCGAGGCCTCAGTAACTGTAGATGCGGTTGCCGAAACCAAGCGCCTGACTGAGTGGCTGGATGAGCGCTATGAGGAACAGCTGCAGTTCAGCCCGATTCAGCTGTCCTACCTGGGTCGCAAAGACCACTACGACCAAATCGACGATATGAGTGAGGCCGCAGAGGCTCGCCGCTTGGTTTGGCAAGAGAAAAGTGTTGAAGAGCTCAAGAAGAATTTCGACTACAGCAAGCTGACCCAGGAAGGAAAAACCTCCTACGATATCTGGATTTATCAGTTTGAACAGGCCAAGGCCGCTGCGCCGTTTATCCGTCACGGCTACATCTTTGAGCAGATGGGAGGTGCACAATCGCAGTTGCCCAACTTCCTGCTGAACTTCCACAAGGTCGATAACGTTGAAGATATGCAGGCGTATATCACCCGTATCGGTGGTATCTCCCGCGCGATCAACCAGTTGCTTGACCGCGCTAAGCTGTCGTCCAAAGAAGGTATCCGCCCCCCGCGCTTTGCCTATGAGGGTGCAATTGATCAGTCCAGTAAATTGATTGAAGGCGCGCCGTTTACCGATGGTGAAGACGCACCTCTGTGGGCCGGTGCCAAAGGGAAAATCGCTGAGCTGCTCGAAGCCGGTACTATTGATCAGAAGCAGGCAGACAAGCTGACTGCGGAAGCGCGCAAGGCATTAGAGACTGAGTTCTTCCCCGCATATAAAGGGCTGGTTACCTGGCTCAAGGCGGATATGCAGAAGGCCTCAGCAGAGCCTCAAGGTGCTAGTAGCTTGCCCAATGGTATGGCCTACTACAATCAGCGCCTGGTCAACACCACAACTACGGACCTGACTGCCGACCAGATCCACAATATCGGCCTGGAAGAAGTGGCGCGTATCCGTGGTGAGATGGAAACTATCAAGAAGCAGGTTGGTTTCGAAGGTAGCCTGCAGGACTTCTTCAAGTTTATTCGCGAAGATGGTCAATTCTACTACCCGAATACCGATGAAGGTCGCCAGGGCTACCTGGATGACTCAACCGCGTTCCTGGACAACATTACCCAGAAATTGCCGGAATACTTTGGCCTTCTGCCGAAAGCTGAGTTGGTCGTAAAGCGGGTTGAGTCCTTCCGCGAACAGGATGGCGGTGCCCAGCATTACTACCCCGGCACTCCCGACGGTTCCCGCCCGGGTATTTACTATGCGCACCTGTCCGATATGAGTGCCTATTCCACGACTGATATGGAAACTGTGGCCTACCACGAAGGCAACCCCGGTCACCATATGCAGATCTCAATTGCTCAGGAATTGGAAGGTATCCCGCAGTTCCGCACTCAGGCTCACTTTACTGTCTATGTAGAGGGCTGGGCGCTGTACTCTGAGAAGCTTGCTAAAGAAATGGGGGCCTTCGAAGATCCCTATAACCTGTTTGGCCACCTGACGGCTGAAATGTGGCGAGCCATTCGCCTTGTTGTTGATACCGGCCTGCACGCCAAAGGCTGGAGTGAAGAGCAAGCGGTGGAGTACTTCCTGCAAAACTCCGCAATCCCCGAGACTGCAGTACGTTCCGAAGTACGTCGTTACCTGGCGTGGCCGGGCCAGGCGACCGCTTACAAGATCGGTATGCTGAAGATTCAGGAGCTGCGCAAGCAGGCTGAAGATCAGTTGGGTGATAAATTCGATATTCGCGGATTCCACGATACCGTGCTGGGTGGCGGTGCTTTGCCAGTGCCCGTATTGGAGAGCCGCGTAGCCTCTTGGGTGGAATCAGTGAAGCAATCATAAGCTTCTTAGCTGACTCTTTTAAAAAGCCGGGCATAGCCCGGCTTTTTTATTGGGCTTATTTCTGTGAATATCGTCTGTGTATAGAGGAAAGCTGGTTTTCCCTAAAATAATTGTTTATGGAAAAGTCCCAATGGATTCAAATATTTACTCTGCCCCAGAGGCTGAATTAGATACTGTTTCAGAGGATGAAGCGCAGTTTTATATAGTTTCACCAACCAAGTTCTGGGTAATGAGTCTAGGTACAGTGGGTATCTATTCAGTTTATTGGTTTTACCGTCATTGGGCAGAATATCAGCGTGCTAGTGGAGAGAATATGTGGCCGGTTATGCGGGCGATATTCTCTATCTTTTTTACTCATTCTCTTTTTTCCAGGATTCAAAGCCGTATCGAGATTGATAAGGTGGATTACCGCTGGGTGCCGGCACTTTGGGCTACGTTATATGTAGTTTTTGCGATTGCCGGGGCTATTGTCGACAGGATTTCCTATTACTCCGATGTAATTTCATTGATCGATATAGTAAGCATACTTCTCTTACCCTTTACATTGTGGCCACTTTATGAGGGACAGAAAGCTGCCAATATGGTTAATGGAGATATTTCAGGACAGGCTAACTCGAGATTTACTCCCTGGAATTTTGTTTGGTTGGCTGTAGGGGCTGCGTTTTGGGGAGTGGGTATTTTTGGGGCTTATTATCTGCTGGGCAATGTATAAGAGAGGAGTATCTATGGGACGTTCAGGATTTATTATCGTCGCTCTGCTATTACAACTGTTTCCTTCCGCTTTATGGGCGGAGCCAACACCCACTGAAATTACCGTGCGCGCCAAGGCCATGGATGCCAAGTTTATTGGCTCCTCCATCGGTGGTGCCATGGTTATTATTCGCGATGCAGATTCTGGGGAAATTCTTGCCAAGGGGCTTACCCAAGGGAGCACCGGTGACACCACCAGAATTATGAAAACGCCCCGAGAGAGGTTCCAATCTATCGCCGATGGCGCTGCACATTTTACCGCTACACTGAATATCAGTGAGCCGGTGTTTCTGACGGTGGAAGTTCTTGCGCCGTATATCAAAAAACAGGCCCGAGTGGTGGCGCAGACACAGACATGGCTGGTTCCGGGAAAGCCTATTTCTGGTGATGGGCTGATTGTGGAAATTCCGGGAATGTTGGTAGATTTACTCAGCCCACAGACCCATCTCTATACAGGCTTGGACCAGAGTCCCTTTGAGATTCGCGCTAATGTGGTAATGATGTGCGGATGTTCACTTACCGATGGTGGGCTTTGGGATGGCAGTAAGATAGAAGTTGTGGCATTGGTTAAAAGAGATGGCAAATCATTTGCTCGAGTGCCGCTAGAGATACAGGAGACTATGAATACCTTTAGTGCGCCCTTTGCGACGGATTTGCCAGGTGTTTATGAAATTGTGCTATATGCCTATGATCCCAAGACTGGAAATACCGGTGTGGATCGGGGGAGCTTCATTGTGCGCTAGGCAAGTGCGGCAAGCCGTCTGAGATATGGATTTCTATGGATATTCGGCAGGCTACAGAGTATGACCTCGAAGGCATGTGGAGCCTCTTTAGTGTTGTGCGAATCAGAGGGGATCTGCCTTTCTCGCATAAGATCAGTCGAGAAGTGTTTTCTGCTCAATGGCTTAATGACGACTTACAGACTTATGTTGCCGAAGAGTTACCCCACCTGCTGGGGGTGTATAAATTAGGGGTTAATTTCCCTGGTATTCATAGCCATGTCGCGACAGCCAACTTTCTCGTGCACACGGATGTGCGCGATCACGGTGTAGATCGTGCACTGGTCCAGCATGCAATCGCCAGAGCCCAGGACGCCGGCTATTTGGAAATGCAGTTCAACTACGTTCCCAGCGACAGTGAGCCCGCAATAACCCTTTATACCGAGCTGGGCTTCACTATTATCAAAACGCTAGATAGAGCATTTACCGACCCTTTGGGAAGGTTGCAAGATGCTTATGTTATGCAGCGGTTTTTACAGTAGCTCGCCTGGTTATGGACCGGCAAAACCCAAAACACCAACAGGAAAGCCGGGAAGCGCTAATTGAGGAGCATCGACCGGAGCGTATTGAGGCGCGCTTGCGAAGTCGTCCACAGTCACAGTGGCTCTCTGATTTTGTTTTGGGAGCGATAGATGGCTGCGTAACTACCTTTGCCATTGTTGCAGGCGCTTTTGGTGCAGGCTTCTCCGAAGCGGTTGTGCTCGTGATGGGCTTTGCCAACCTTATCGCTGATGGTTTCAGCATGGCGGTAAGCAATTATGAAGCCGCCAGTGTGGAGCGTGAGCAACGAGCCGCGGCTATGCGTACAGAGCGTCAGCATATTGCTTTAATTCCCGAGGGAGAGCGGGAAGAGATCAGGCAGATTTTCTATCGAAAGGGATTTCGAGGTGAAGTTCTCGATAATATTGTTGCCACTATCACCACGAATCAAAAGCTGTGGATAGAGACAATGCTGGCGGAAGAGTACGGTATAAGCCGCTTAGAGCATAAGCCTCTGGGGGCGGCACTGATAACCTTCGCCGCTTTTTTGTGTGTAGGTGCTATTCCCCTGTTGCCCTACCTTTTCCACAGCCTTAATCCCGCCGAACAATTTTATGCGAGCGCCGTTCTTTCGGTCTGCGCTTTTTTTGCTATTGGCTTGTGCAAAGGATTGGTGTTTTCCCACCACCTGCTGGTGGCGGGCTTAAAAACTCTGTTTTTTGGCAGTAGCGCAGCGGTCCTGGCACTCGCCGTTGGCTATCTACTGCGCCACTTGGTGACTTAATATTTATGCGGCTACCACTTTGTTGCGCCCGCCATTCTTGGCTCGATACATACGTTTATCTGCTTCGGCCAATAGCTGATTGAGTGGCTTGCCATTGGTACTGCCTTCGACGACTCCGAGACTGATTGAGATTTTTACCGGGCGTGTATAGCGGCGACTGAGGGTGGATACTCTGCGACGAAGTTTTTCTGCAAGGACACTGCCGCCTTTCAAGTCAGTATTCGGCAATAGCAATAAAAATTCTTCGCCGCCCCAGCGCGCCACAATATCCTCAGACCGGGTGTTACTTTTCAGTATCTTGGCAACATCTTGTAATACGCGGTCGCCAAAGGAGTGCCCGTAGGTATCGTTGATCGTCTTGAAGTTATCTAAGTCTCCGATAAGGATGACATATTGATCTTTCAGCTCATCATTCCGGCGCTCTAATTCATGAATGGCGCGAAATGCTTCTCTGCGATTTGCCAATCCGGTCAATGTGTCCGTGGCAGCATAAGTCTCCAATTCACCTGTTAATCGCTGAAGGAGCTGCTGAGTTTGGTGGCGGCTACTGTCAAGTAATGCAGTTAGAGCCGTGAGTGCGCCAAATACTGCAATAAAACGCGCACGATAGGCCGTATCATATTTGGCCGTGAGTCCTGGGAAATCTGGATAAAACAGGATTGCTGCCGTAGCGAGACCTATGCCGAGCAGTGCGGTGGTGCCGGTTTTATAGCCGTAAAGGTTGATAAATCCGGGGACCAGCATAACTGCCCACATCAATCCGGTATTGTTTACACCACCAGTCATTAGTAAGTAGAAATACAGCGCCAATAAAAGAATTCCCACCAATAATGGCGTTTTCTCGGTAGGACCGATAATGTTGACAGTGATATATGCAAATAAAATAACCACCGCGACGATAAAAAGCGTCGATGCCTGCAGGATATTAGTTGCAGTAAGGGCGATGATCGCCATGGCTCCGGTGATAGCCATAGCGAATATCAGCATATAAGAGGAGGCTAATATCCGTCTGCGCAGATCTATGCGCTGCACTTCATCAATAGAGGTGGATATCGCGGGGTTTTGATTGTTATACCCTGAGCTCATAGTCATTCCCGTTGCTATACCGACTGCAACCTTCCGCTTGCTCGGGACCGTCCTGCATCATACAACTATGCTGGTAGCCACTGCCGGAGTGAAGCAATGGTGAGTATAGGGGGAATCTGTCACCGACCAAAGTAGCAAGCTACAGTATCAGTAACTCAAACTTTAGAACTGAGAAATCGTGACACAAATTCAACTGACTTCTGGCGATATCTTGACGATGCGTGGAGATGCGCTGGTGTGTCCGGCACACAAGCACCTTATTCGGGGGCGGGGGCTTTCAGCGCAGATTTATGCCCATTGCGGGACTCAATTAACTCCCCAGTGTACCAAGCAAAGAGCCTGCCCAGTCGGTGAAGCTCGCCTGACTCGAGCCTATGATTTACCGGTCGATTACTTATTGCATACTGTTACGCCCCAGTGGAGCAGTGGCGATCAATGGGGGAGCCAGGCCATAGTGCTGTTGAGGCACTGCTATGAAAGCGTTTTGGAGTTGGCGATAGAGCGCGGTTGCAAAACGATACTGTTTCCGGCACTGGGAGCTGGCACTAACCGCTTCCCTCACGAGATTGCAGCACACCAGGGATTGGCCGTTTTACGCGCTTATGCCTCAAGGTTCGAGAGACTCACAGTTTGTTTGCACTCACAAACTGCACTGGCGCAGTGGCAGAAAGTTGAGCAGCGCTTTTATGGCCATCATTGATGTGTCACGGGTAATTGGATGGGATTCAATCTACTTGTACTAATTATTTAGTAAAGCACTATTGATTCCATACAGTTACTGGTTACTTCAATAACCTAATGTGGCGTATATAAGTTAGTTCTGCGGTGCAGGCAGATCGAGCCATGGCATTTCTGTTTAAGTTGCAACAACTAACTTAGTTTTCTTCTGATCTCATGAGTTGGGAGTTATTCAGATGCAAGACAGCATTTTCTAACTCTTCCGTTGATTATTAAGTGCTATGCCTATATTTAATTATTTGGTTCTATCGTGCTAAATGTTGCTTTCGTTGGTCTTAACGAGCCATCTATTCGATAAAGTTAGTTATTAATGATTTAATAAATACGTCCGGCTTCTATGCGTATTTTTTAAACCTAATAAATTTTTAGTGCTATGAATTATTGTAAAGTCTGCATACAGGAACAAGAAATCTATGAAGATGTAGGACATAGATGTGCTTTGTGTCTAGGGTGGGAGTCTCCTAAGGTAAAAAAGAAATCCTCTTTTTTACAATTCCCAATGCCGCTGCTGAATCGAAAGCGCGTTATTATTCGCTGCAAGTGGGACTGGTTTGTCATCGTGCTTTCCCTTTTATTGGTGGCTATTATAGCTGTTTCTTACTTTAAGCTTTTAGTGTCTCGGCGAGTAGAGTCTTTAGCTGAGGGCGCTATCTTGGCAGACCTTACTAATGATGGATATATTTTATCAATGCTGCCAGTAATGTTTATTTCTATAATATTATTTGCGACCTTCTCTAAGCTGGTTTCATACTTAATCCCTACAGCAAGAGTAGAACTTGATAAGGAACTCGGTCTAAGATATTTTGAGGAATATGGGTTAAAGCAGTCAATTCGTAACAATTTAAGGATTCTCTCGTTTTTTTTGGTTTGCTTTTTACCTTTGATGGTTTTGGGACTAAATAATTATTTTGTTGTCAGTTCCAATGGGGTGAAATTAAATTCATTATTTTCCCTTTTTCCTAAAAAGTATAATTGGAGCCAGATACAGACGGTTGAAACAGCTACTGGTATTGGCGCGGCACGTAGCCGCTGGATTCCAAAATACATTTTAAGAATGGATGATAATATAAAAATTAATTTAATTGATTATAAGCTGCAGAGATTTATTGCCTCTTACCCCAGGCTCAGAATTTATCTGCGAGATCAAAAGCACATTAAGTACGAGCAAAATTTGACAGACGATGGTATTCGTTGGTTGAGAAATCATTTGTCAAAGGGCGACTTTGATAAAGTGATGCATATTTTACAAGATACGCCGTAATAATTATTTTGAGCGCGGACTAATAATAAATAGAAAGGACCCGATAAGGGCCCTTTTTATTAGAAGAAACATGCAGCCGCCTTCCTTGAGAAGGCGGCCAAAGTGTATCCAGGTTACTGGCAGGAACTCGCTTCCCAGTACTGGGGAGCGTTAGCCGGGGACCACCAGTTGGGTCCAAAGGTAGACACGTAAACCTGGCCTTCAAAGGTTACTAGGTCGCCAACTTGATAGCCTTCGTCACCAGCATATGGTTGCTGGAATTCGGGGCAGGAAGCGGTCTCACCTGAACCTTGATTGCTGTCGGTGTTGTCATCGGAACCGTTATCGGCGTTGTCGTCAGAACCGCTATCGGAGCCATTGTCGTTGTTATCGCCAGAGCCGTTGTCGGAACCATTGTCGGAGCCTTCGCCCTCAGTTTGACAGGTGGTTTCGGTCCACAGCGATGGCGCGGAACCTGGAGACCACCAGTTCGGCTCGTGAGTGGACTCGTAGGCAGCTCCTTCAAAGACAACAACGTCACCGATTGAATAACCTGGGTCGCCGGCATACGGCTGCTCAAATGCGACGCAGGCGCTGCTTCCGCCATTATTATTACTACCGCCACTTCCGGTATCGCCGGTATCGCCGGTATCGCCGGTATCGCCGGTATCGCCGGTATCGCCGGTATCGCCGGTATCTCCGGCATCTCCGGCATCTCCGGTATCTCCGGTATCTCCGGTATCTCCGGTGTCGCCGGTGTCGCTATCACTGGAGCCACCCTGTCCGAAAACTTCGAGTGCGGCATCGAGCAATGGGTACTGGTACTCATTGTTCTCCAATAACATTCCACCGCGGAGCTGCCAGATCATCACGCCACCCAGGCCCTGGTCGAGCACATATTGGGCGCGTGCGGCGATAGAAGTCGTATCTTCGAAAGAGATAAAACCGCCATCCTCAAACCAACCATAGTGGGTGACGGCCTCGGGATCGTAAGCGGTCTGGAATGAAGAGTCGCTCTGCATTTTCTCAACGATCTGGTAGTAGCGCGTCTCGGTGTCAGAGCCCCAGTGAGCGACGTCTTGTCCGGAGGCGGCTTCACCGATTGCGGTGGCGCCAGCCACGCTGCGGCCGTAGTGGGACATACCCAGGGTGATCTTCTCAGCAGGAATATTGCCCTCAGTCATCCACATATTGCGGCAGCTGTCTGCGTCGAAGCCTTCGTTGACCTGGCCTTCATAGGGGTACAGCGGCGAGGTATGCTGGGCTACGGTATCCCAGTCGCCACCAAAGTCATAAGTCATCAGGTTGACATAGTCGAGGACTTCGCCCACAGCAGCAAAATCATAACCCTCTTCTGCAATCGAGGGGCCACAGGCCACGGCAGCGGTCAGTTCCAGATTTTTGCCGGTCTCCGCTTCAACCTCATCGAAGCGCGCGCGCAGCTCTTGCAGCAGGGTGGTGAAGTTTTCTTTGTCGATCGAGCGTCCGCCGTTCGGTGCATAGCCGGGGTATTCGAAATCGAGATCGAGACCATCGAAATCCCAGTCAGTAAGCAGTGTCACTGCATTTTCGATAAAGGCTGCACGTGCGGTGTCGCTCTCCATCATCTCAGAGACTTTGTGGGATAGGGTCCAGCCGCCCATAGACAGGATTGCCTTGGCACCGTCGTCATGTACCGATTTTACAAAACCTGATTCATGGTCATTCCAGCCCTGGCAGACCGCGGGCTGAATACTGGAATCGTATTGGCTGTAGGGGTGCCAGAATTGCGGCGAGCATTTTACGGGACCATCACCGGCGCCGCCGGAAAATGATTGGGCGCCCAGGCCGTAGAAAACGTAGGGATCGGTAAAGTAGATGTTGCCGTCTTCGTCATTCCAGGCAAAGGCGTACTGAACGTGAGTGAGCTTGGAGAAATCCACGTTGTCATGGGTGAAGGATGAGTCGGCCCAGTATTCCCAATCGGCCCAATAGGCAGATACACGTTTAGAGGTTTCTTGTGCGCTGACGTTTCCGCTGATGGCGATTGCTGCTGCGAGTGCCGCCGCAGCTTTTAATTTAAACCCAAATTTAGATCCGCGTTCACTGCGGCTGCCCACCAACATCCTTGTTCGATCCTGAGATTGCAGGAAAGAAAACATTAGATTGACCTCCCATAGGTCTTAATTATGTATAAAGAAATTTGTCGTTATATGTGGAAAAATTTGAATAAATGGAGAGGTAAAAGTTCCGCGGGGAAATGTGGAATAAATGTGCAAGCCACGGAGAGTAGTGGCTGAGTGACTATATTTATTTTCGCTGTAATTTTGTGATGGGGACAATAAAAAGTGCGGACATAAATTTAATTGCACCTTCCAGGAATAAATGTTTGAGCAGAGCAACGATAAAAATGGTCGATTATTTAATATCAAAAGAAGATAAATTTTCTTTTTGGGGTAAGAGATTGGAAAAAAATACCGGATTCTGGCGAGCGATATTTACGGCCTCTTGCAGGCAGCCTCCCTGCAGTTTAGTGCAGCACGGCTTCTGTCGAGTTAATCAATCACCTCTTTACTATGGAATGTTGCTACGGAGAAGTTTTTGATTGTCCCTCTTCAGGGATTGAAGATGTCATGATATGGCAAAAACAAAAAAGGGCCCAGAGGGCCCTTTTTAAAGTTGAAGAAAATACTAATTATTTCTTCGCACGCTTGCGCATATTTTCCTGCAAAATTTTCTTGCGCAGGCGGATAAAGTTGGGAGTCACCTCTACCAATTCATCGTCTTCGATGAATTCCAGAGCCTGCTCAAGGGTGTGACGAATGGGTGGTGACAGAGTGAGCGCATCGTCAGTACCTGACGCGCGCACATTAGTGAGCTGTTTGGCCTTGGTAGGGTTTACTACCAGGTCGTTGCCACGGGAGTGAATACCGACGATTTGGCCTTCGTAGACCTCTTCGCCGTGGCCCAGGAACAAGCGACCACGATCCTGCAGTGCGAACAGACCATAGGCGAGGGTTTTGCCCTTGACCATGGAAACCAGTACACCGTTGATGCGCTTGGCCACCTCACCCTGCTTCACCGGACCGTAGTGGTCGAAGATACTGGTCATAATGCCAGAACCACTGGTGATGGTAAGGAATTGGGAGCGGAAGCCGATCATGCCGCGCGAGGGCACGATAAAGGTTAGGCGCACGCGACCTTTGCCATCGGGCTCCATATTGGTGAGATCGGCCTTGCGCAGGCCCAGCTCTTCCATAATGGGCCCCTGATGAGGTTCCTCAACATCGATAACCACTTCTTCATAAGGCTCGTGGATCTCTCCGTCGACCTCTCTCTGCACCACTTCGGGGCGGGAAACGCCCAGCTCGAAACCTTCTCGGCGCATGGATTCGATCAGGACAGACAAGTGCAATTCGCCTCGGCCGGAAACCTTGAACTTATCAGGAGAGTCGCCTTGCTCTACACGCAGGGCCACGTTGTGAATCAGCTCCTGGTCAAGACGCTCTTTGATGTTGCGCGAGGTAACGAACTTGCCGTCCTGGCCAGCAAAGGGGGAGTCGTTGACCTGGAAGGTCATGCTTACGGTGGGCTCGTCCACGCTCAGGGCGGGCAGGGCTTCTGGAGTATCCAGATCGCACAGGGTATCGGAGATATTTAGCTCACCCACACCGGTGATACACACGATATCGCCAGCACTGGCTTGCTCCACTTCTACACGCTCCAGGCCGAGGTAACCCATAACCTGCAGGACCTTGGCTTTGCGCGAGTTGCCCTCGCGATCGAGAACTACCACTTGCTGGTTCGGCTTCAGGGTACCGCGAGTGATACGGCCAACGCCGATTACGCCTACGTAGCTGGAGTAGTCCAGAGCGGAAACCTGCATCTGGAAGGCGCCGGTGGGGTCAACCTTCGGGGGCTCAACCTTGTCCACAATCATCTGGAACAGCGGCGTCATATCGTCGGCCAGGTCGGTGTCGTCGAGACCGGCGATGCCGTTCAGGGCGGAGGCGTAGACAACCGGGAAGTCCAACTGCTCGTCGGTGGCGCCGAGGCTGTCGAACAGGTCGAATACCTGGTCCATCACCCAGTCGGGGCGAGCGCCGGGGCGGTCGATCTTGTTAATCACCACGATCGGGTTGAGGCCCTGCTCAAACGCCTTCTGGGTTACGAAGCGAGTCTGCGGCATGGGGCCATCTACTGCGTCTACGAGCAGCAGAACTGAATCCACCATGGACAGTACGCGCTCTACCTCGCCGCCGAAGTCGGCGTGCCCTGGGGTGTCGACAATATTGATGCGGTAGTCATTCCAGCGGATAGCGGTGTTCTTCGCCAGGATGGTGATGCCACGCTCACGCTCTTGATCGTTGGAGTCCATGACGCGCTCGGCGCCTTCGTCGCGGCGGTCGAGAGTGCCGGACTGGGACAACAGCTTGTCCACAAGGGTGGTTTTGCCATGGTCTACGTGGGCGATAATCGCAATATTGCGCAGATTCTCTATCACTGGGGGCCTCTGGGCGTTAAATCTTGGTAAGTCGGGGCGGGGGCCTGCGGGGTTTCTACAGCAGCATTCCGGCCAAAGGCGGCGATTATAGGGGGGCCGCATGACAATTGGGAGTGATTTTGAGTAAAAAATCACCGCCCCGGGGCGCTGATCGCTTTAAAACCCGCGCGGGCGGTGATTGCCCGCGCCTTGAGCAGAAGTTACTTCTTAATGGTTTCCGGTCTGTGGGGAATCAGCGGGCGCAGCACGCCCACATTGCGAAAACCTTCATCCAGCAGGTGTGAGGCGTGCAGGCGGCTCATAACGCCTTTGGAGCAATACAGGAGGTACTCACGCTCTTGGTCCAGGTGGGCAAAGTTGTTGTTGAGACGGTAGAAAGGAATAGTCTGCACCTCACAGCCTAGCTCCAACGGGTCCAGCTCCTCTTCATCCGGGTGGCGGATATCGATAACCACTGCGCTGCCCGGCTCCTCGCGGATCTCCACATCCGGTGCTTCGCCATCGACTTCTTCGATCACCTGATCAATATTTTGCATCACCCGATTGCTGATAGCGCGATCGAGGACGGTGAAATCGAAGCGGTTTTCCTCGGACTCCACTTTTTCAATTTTGGCGCGGGTGGTGGGTTTAACCGAGATAACGCCGCAGTACTCCGGCATATTGGCGGCAAACTCTTCGGTGCCGATGGCCCGGGAGGTGCGGATAATATCGGTCTTGTCGGTGGTGATCAGTGGGCGCAAAACCAGGGTGTTGGTAACACTGTCGATCACCGACAGATTTTTCAGGGTCTGGCTGGAAACCTGGGCGATGGCTTCACCGGTGACTACGGCGTCCACCTCCAGCTCCTTGGCGATTACATCGGCAGCGCGCAGCATCATGCGTTTCAAAATAACGCCCATATGGGAATCGTCGACCCGCTCGAGAATCTCTGCCACTACTTCGTCAAACGGCACGGTGATAAAGCGCACCCGGTGGGAAGCGCCGTATTTGTTCCACAGATAGTAGGCGACTTCTTTCACGCCCAGCTCGTGCTGGCGTCCGCCCAGGTTGAAGAACAGGAAGTGGGTGCGGATACCGCGCTTCATGGTCATGTAACTGGCCACGGTAGAGTCGAAGCCACCGGAGACCAGTGACAAAACCGGGTCTTGCGTGCCCAGGGGGAAGCCGCCCAGGCCGGGATGCTGCTCTTCGATCACGTTGAGCTTGTCGTGGCGGATCTCCAGCTTAACGGTGATGTCGGGGTTTTTCAGTTTGACTCCGGATGCCTCGGTATTCTTGTTGAGGCCGCCACCCACATACTGTTCCACATCCAGAGACTGGAAGTCGTGTTTGCCGGTGCGTTTAACCCGTACACAGAAAGTCTTGTCTTTCAGGGCTGCGCCCCAAACCGACAGGGTTTTCTCGTACATGTCGTGCAGGTCACCCAGGGGGAACTGGCGCACGCGGGAGAAGTTGGCGATGCCGGGGGTGTGAGAGAGCACCTCTTCGATACGTCCACCCAGGTGGGACACAGCATCGGGCGCGATCACATCGATCTTTTCCCAATCCTTTCGCACCTGGATACGGTCGTCCAGCTGGCGCAGCAGGCGCTGCAGGTTGTCCTTGAGCTGGCGCGACATGCGCTTGCGCACAGGGTTGCTCTTGATGGTGATCTCTGGAAAAAACTTGACGACAAAGTGCATGGGAATCCGTGGGGTACCGCATGTTGATAGAAGGTGCGGCATTATAAACTAGCCAGAGCCAAGTTGGTTGTGCACTGTTTGCGGGCGAAGCGAGAACAAATATGTTCTATTTTGGTGCGTATTTATGTGGCTGCTCGGCCACAATACATCTATCCTGGCTGCGTCAGCACTTTGCTGGGGCTCGCACCGGCGCCAACCGGGACTATGAGGCGATTGCCCTAATTTGGCACACTCCTTGCTTTATTTCACGCCAGGTAGAGAGTGAATGCCGGCAGCGACAGCAAGGCATAGCGACCAATTACTTTTCAAGACCTGGAGGACTGCAATGTCAGCGAAAACGCTCGGTTTGATTAATGAAAGTGAAGCGAAATGGATAGACCTGCGCTTTACCGATACCAAGGGTAAAGAACAACACGTTTCCATCCCTGCGTCGGAAGTTGACGGTGAGTTCTTTGAAGAAGGCAAAATGTTCGATGGTTCTTCCATCGCCGGTTGGAAGGGCATCAACGAATCCGACATGATCCTGATGCCGGACGACGAGACCGCTTTCCTCGACCCCTTCACCGATGAGAGCACTGTTATCATTCGCTGTAACATCGTTGACCCAATTACCGGTCAGGGTTACGAGCGAGATCCTCGCTCCATCGCATTGCGCGCTGAGGAATACCTGAAGTCCACTGGTCTGGGTGACACCGCTCTGTTCGGTCCCGAGCCCGAGTTCTTCGTATTCGACGATATTACCTGGGGTGCTGAAATGGGCGGCGCCTTCTACAAGATCAACTCCGAAGAAGCAGCCTGGTCCTCTGGTCACAACTTTGCCGAAGGCAATATTGGTCACCGCCCCGGCGTTAAAGGCGGTTACTTCCCGGTTCCTCCGGTGGATTCCCTGCACGACGTTCGCGCCGCAATGTGTTCTGCGATGGAACAGATGGGCCTGCGCGTAGAAGTGCATCACCACGAAGTAGGTACTGCCGGCCAGTGTGAGATCGGCGTTGCCGCCAACACTCTGACCAAGAAAGCGGACGAAGTACAGATCCTCAAGTACGCTGTACACAACGTTGCCCACGCCTACGGCAAGACCGCGACCTTTATGCCCAAGCCGCTGGTTGGCGATAACGGTTCCGGTATGCACGTTCACCAGTCCTTTAGCAAGGATGGCGTAAACCAGTTTGCCGGTGATGCCTACGCTGGTCTGTCCGAAGCTGCTCTGTACTACATCGGCGGTATCGTTAAGCACGCTCGCGCCCTGAACGCGCTGTGTAACGCTTCCACCAACTCTTACAAGCGTCTGGTACCTGGCTTCGAAGCGCCGGTAATCCTGGCTTACTCTGCGCGCAACCGCTCTGCGTCTATCCGTATTCCTTTCGTGCCCTCCCCGAAAGGCAAGCGCATCGAGACTCGCTTCCCGGACCCGACCGCCAACCCCTACCTGTCTTTCGCCGCGCTGCTGATGGCGGGGCTCGACGGTATCAAGAACAAGATCCACCCTGGCGACGCTGCGGACAAGGATCTGTACGATCTGCCGCCGGAAGAACTGGCTGAGTACCCGACTGTCGCTTCCAGCCTGGAAGGCGCCCTGGATGCTCTGGACCAGGATCGCGAGTTCCTGACAGCCGGTGGTGTATTCACTAACGATGCTATCGATGCCTACATCGAGCTGAAGCGTGAAGAAGTAGAGCGTCTGAACATGACCACTCACCCGGTCGAGTTCGATATGTACTACTCCGTGTAATGGCGACCGGCATCACGATGATGCCGTCGAGCCGTTCTCGAAAAGCCCGCGCCACTCTGGTGCGGGCTTTTTTATTGCGAGTACACTGTCAGTGGAAGTGAATTGAGTGCCGCTATGCGGAGGCTCAGGAATATCCCATTGGCCCGATCTGGGAAGAAAGGAGCGTCCGCCCTGCGGTCGAAAACACTATGGCAAGGTTTTGGCAATTAAAGGCCCTGTTACTCGCAATGCCTCTGGTGGCAGTTGCGGCTTCTCAAGAGAATGAAGAGGCTGGCGCGATCTACAAAGTGGTTGGGCCCGATGGCCAGGTCAGTTTTAGCGATACACCACCGGCAAATGGCAACTCAGAGAAAGTGGATTTAGCCCCAATCAATATCCAGCCAATTGCGCTGCCCCGCCAGCTGCCCACAAGAAAGCTGTCGCCCAAAAGTGATGATGGAGAGTTGGGGCCGGTATCGATTCGAATTGTGAGTCCAATTAATGAGGCGACTATTCCGCCAGGGCAGACACTGATAGCGCTTCAGGTGGATGTGGCCCCCAATTATCCAGAGGGCGCTAGCTTTTATGCGGTTATTGATGGGCAGCGCTGGCAGGGAAGTTCGGCTGGTAACTCCCTGGATATCTCCGCCCTGGTCCGCGGTACCCATACGCTCAAGGCGGTTCTGCTAGGGCCCAAAGGGCAAGTATTGGCCCAGTCGCAAACGATCACAATTCATGTCAAGCGCCCGATAGCTCGGGGGTGAATGTTTGAGGGAGTGCAAAGCTCCCGCTACCCCTTACTTCGCTCTAAAGTCCGCCTGCCTGTTTTTTGACCTATGCACCTTAATGGTGCATTCTCTCTGTGGTCGGCGGCATCCTATTTCTGAGACTGAATACTCGCAATGCCGTTGTTGCTAATCGCGCACTGATTGTGTCCGGTTGAAGCTGCTTCCGCCTACAAATGCCAGCTTATGCGCCATTTTGGTTTGCTTTTTGCACTGACTAGATACAGCGCTAGTTTGCTGGGGGTGACCAAAGGGAGTTTGGTCAGAGCCTCGGAATGAATCGGAAATTTTGTGAATGCTGAATGATCGCCAGTTGCGCCAATTACTCGATAGCCTGACTTCCGCAGTGTTGGTGCTGGATGAAAACTTATCGCTTTGCTATTTGAACAATGCTGCTGAGGACTTGTTTGCCGCCTCCAGTACCCGGGTTAAAGGCTCGAAGTTGGAGGAGGTGGTGCGAGAATCTCCCACTGCCTATGAGGCTATGCGGGAAGCATTGCGCAAAAATGAGAAGTATACAGTGCGCCGGGCCAGTTGGAGGTTGAACAATCTTGAAACCCGGACCGTGGATTACTCAGTCAGCCCGGTCCCCGAGTTTTCTGTGCTACTTGTGGAAGTGCAGCCGATGGATCGCCTGTTGCGAATTGCCAGGGAAGATGCGCTGCTCAGTGCCCAGGAAACGACACGAAACCTGGTTCGCGGTATGGCCCATGAGGTCAAGAACCCCCTCGGTGGTATCCGCGGGGCTGCACAACTATTGCAGCGCGAGTTGCCGGACCGGGAGTTAGACGAATATACACAGATTATCATCGAGGAAGTGGATCGCCTGCGCAATCTGGTTGACCGTTTATTGGGACCACGCCAGCCGGTAGTACTGCAACCGGTTAATGTGCACGAGGTTCTGGAGCGGGTTGCCCAGTTGCTGGATGCTGAGTGTATCGGTGAGCTTCAAATTCGCAGGGACTACGATCCGTCTATTCCCGATGTCCCCGCCGATAGCGAACAATTGATTCAGGCGCTGCTTAATATTGCCCGCAACGCCATGCAAGCCATCGATGAAAGTATTGGCCTCAGTAGTGGGGAGATGGTATTGCGTACGCGTATCCAGCGCCAATTCACCATTGGCCGCCGAAATTGCCCATTGGTCTGCCGTATAGAAATTGAAGATAACGGCCCGGGCATACCGGAGGAAATTCGCGAGCGGATATTCTTCCCGATGATCTCCGGCCGCGCCGAGGGTTCAGGTCTTGGACTTTCGATTTCCCAGAACATTATCAATCAGCACAAGGGGTTGATTAAGTGTGACAGCCAACCCGGCCGTAGCATTTTCCAAATTTATCTGCCCCTGACTACCGAATTAGCAAATACAGGAACCTAGAGAATGAGTAATCGCGTTTGGATTATTGACGACGACAGATCAATCCGCTGGGTGCTGGAAAGAGCGCTATCGCGTGAGGGGATTGATACCCAGTGCTACGAGAGTGGCGACCGCGCCCTGGATGATTTCTATAGCGATTCACCGGATGTGGTAATTAGCGATATCCGCATGCCGGGTTCCGATGGTTTTAAATTGTTACAGCGCTTCCAGGCTGAACGACCGAGCTTGCCGATAATTATTATGACTGCGCACTCGGACCTGGATAGCGCGGTAGCCGCTTATCAAGGGGGCGCCTTTGAATACCTGCCCAAGCCATTTGATATTGATGAGGCCGTAGCGGTAACCCGACGGGCCTTGATGCACGCTAGTGAGCAACGTGCTGAAGAGCAGGTTGAGCCAGAGAATGGCCAGGGTAATAAAGAAATTATTGGTGAAGCGCCGGCGATGCAGGAGGTCTTCCGTGCGATTGGCCGTTTGTCTCATTCCAACATCACGGTTTTAATCAACGGTGAATCCGGTACCGGTAAGGAGTTGGTGGCGCAGGCTCTGCACAATCACAGTCCGCGCAGGGATAAGCCATTTATTGCATTGAATATGGCGGCTATACCCAAGGACCTGATGGAGTCTGAATTATTTGGCCATGAAAAAGGGGCCTTTACTGGTGCCAGCTCCCAGCGTGCCGGACGTTTTGAACAGGCCAATGGTGGCACCCTGTTTCTAGATGAAATTGGTGATATGCCCGCAGATACGCAAACCCGGTTATTGCGCGTGTTGGCTGATGGTGAATTTTACCGTGTCGGTGGCCACACCCCGGTCAAAGTGGATGTGCGTATTATTGCGGCGACTCATCAGGATCTGGAAGAGTTGGTATGTCAGCATAAATTCCGCGAGGACCTGTTTCACCGCCTGAATGTTATTCGCATCCATATTCCAAGACTGGCGGATCGCCGTGAGGATATTCCGCGATTGGTGAGGCATTTCTTTAATGCTGCGGCAAAAGATCTGGGGGTGGAGTCAAAGATCCTAACCAAGGAAACTGAGGAATATCTCTCTGGGCTGGATTGGCCCGGTAATGTGCGACAACTGGAAAATACCTGCCGCTGGATTACCGTAATGGCCTCTGGGCGCGAGGTGCATATTGAAGATTTGCCACAGGAGTTGCATCAGCAGGGCGCGACGACAGAAACACCGGCAGACTGGCAAAAAGCACTGCGCTTGTGGGCTGACCAGGCCCTATCCTCTGGGCAGCGCGAAATTTTAAATGAGGCTGTTCCCGCATTTGAAAAAGCGTTAATAGAAATTGCGCTTAAGCATACTGCTGGGCGTAAACGCGATGCAGCTGATCTATTGGGATGGGGTAGAAATACCTTGACACGGAAGCTAAAAGAATTGGAGATCGGTGGGGAATAAAGAGAATTTGTGCTTGGGGAAAATTTTTCTCCAAGCACATTTTTCAATTAAAATAGATTGCAGCTGGTTTTAGGGATCCTCTGATCAACGAAGCATTTTTCCAGAATTAAGCTGAGCTGCTTGAAAAATTCACTTTATTACGCACAAACGCGTAATTTTCGCGTAATAGTCCCCTAATTTTTCATCTGAAACCCTCAATAGGTGGGTTTCAGGCGAACCACCCCTAGGCAGCCAAGTATTTTCTCCCTATTAATAAGTTGGTAAAGCCTGCCAGTAAGCACAGCCTCTCAGTATTTTTTACCAGTCCCCGATAGCGGACCTTGTCATAACCAAATACCCGTTTGATGTAGCGGAAGGGGTGCTCGACCTTCGCTCTTATCTGCGCCTTGATCTTTTCCGCTTTACGGAGTGCATCACGCCCTGGAAGAGTTTTTAGCTTGCTCGGCTTCATTGCTATATACCAATCCGCCTCCCGCTCTTTCAACTCTTCACGTTTCTCCGCACCAATGTACCCAGAGTCTCCCCAGATTCTTTTCTCCTCCCCGTGGAGAACTCGCTCTGTGGTTGTGACATCATGCGAATTCGCTGCTGTTGTATCTATGCTATGTATTACTCCGAGCACATCATCAACCCCGATATGCATTTTCATCCCAAAATGCCACTGATTGCCTTTCTTTGTTTGATGCATTTCCGGGTCACGTTCTTTCTTTTCATTCTTAGTTGAAGTTGGCGCAGAGATAATAGTGGCATCTACAATCGTGCCTTCACGCAGTACCATCCCATTCTCAGCAAGGTGTTTGTTGATTTCATCAAAAAGAGCTGCACCTAGCTGATTGAGCTCCAGTAAGTGGCGAAAGTTAAGAATCGTTGTTTCATCGGGAATTGGGCTACTCAAAGTCAATCCAGCAAAACTACGCATGGATTCAATTTCATACAGTGCATCTTCCATAGCGGGATCACTGAGATTGTAAAATAGCTGCATGCAATGAATACGAAGCATGACACTCAATGGATATGGCTGTCGGCCACGTTTACCTTGTGGGTAACAAGGAGTGATCTGAGCTTCTAGTCGCTGCCATGGGACGAGGGTTTCCATTTGAGAAAGAAACTTCTCTCGGCGAGTTATACGACGCTTTAGCTTATATTCTGCTTCGGCAAAGGTGACTTGGTGCATGATTCATCGTAGTCTTGATGGGTAGGTGAATATTACCAAATTGACTCAGAATTATTCAGAGGTTCCTTAGATATCTACTTTTTTAAAGCGGCCAATGAAGCCGTTTTTATAATCTGTCTGGCCTTCTTCTAGTCTTGAAGAGAAGATTTCAAGGTAAGACTCAAGATAGTAGATATCCTCATCGGTATTGATAAGTCGTAATCGCCTTTTTTTCCATAGTATGCAGTCTTCAGATTGTCCCTCGCAGGATGGCAGGTAAGCAGCAGTGGAATTCTCCTCCGTTTCCAGATTTGGATCATAGTAGTGGTTCGAAACTATTGAGCCGTCTGCTGCTATCTCCCACGAGCCTTTGCGTTCATCCGTCATCCAGTCATAGTCAGAAAATGGATTGAATGGATCGAGAGGGTAGGTAAATTCTTGTTGAATAGTTCCATTATCGGAATAAACGACTGCCCAAATATTGGGAGTTGGAAATGAAGTGTGAGTCTCCACTCTTAATGGAGGAGCCTCAAGTGGTGTGTCATCTTCTTCAACCAAAAAACTAGAAAATATATCTGTTGTGCCATCGCTACCTGTGCTAACGGCAATGACCCTGGTCGCATTTCCGAATGTACTCGTGGGAATGTAACGTGTTTGTTGGCCACTTTCGTAGTTTATGACTAATTCATTAGTTAGAACTGCTGAAAATGTTTCTTCTTCTTTTAGGTCCGGCCCAAATTTCTCTTTACCAGTATTCTCAGAGTCCATGCTGAACTTTCCAGAGAAGTATTTGCAGTTGCAGTTTTGGTGGAAATTTGGATGGTAAGTTTTAGTTGAAAAGTGACTGGGAATTGATTCCCAGGAGGCGGAATAACTTGTATTTATGGTGTTTAAGTATCTTTTTTCGCTGTATTCATATTGCTCCCCGCTCTGGCTTGTACAAGTGCTATTGAGGTTGATCTCCAGTACCTGGCTATATGGCGTCGAATAAATATGCCTTGTATTAAAGTTGCTGTTTCGAATATCTATACAGTTATGAAGGCTGAACCTGCCCCAGCTTACTCCGTCAGCTATTTGTCCATTAATGTCACCGTCCTCATCCAGTGACAGAGTGAACTCTCCAATTCCAATAAAATTAGCTGTGCCGGAATTTTGTAATTCTTCCTTGAGTTGTATGACCCCGGGTATTAAATTGTCGCTGCCTGAGCTTCCAGTCAAAAAGATTGTTTCTAAGGATTCATTCAGCCTGTAATTCTGTTGGTGAGAGTAATTATTGTCTAGGATTTTCAGTAGAAGCTCATCTGCATACTCTTGATTTGATTGAATTATGTCTTCTACATAGGCTTTTGAGAATGAATAATCTCTGATGAAGTCTGTCGTATTTGAATATCTATCTTCGAGAAAGAAAAAGTTCGTGTTGTCTGAGAACTCTTCATTAATTGCACCTTTTAGGAATATAGCTAAATTAATAGCATCCTCCATAGGCACTTCGAAAATATGTTTTTTTAGGTCTTCAGTGGTTGTGATTTCACTGTTGTTGTTTGATATCTCTGCAAGGTTGGAGATCGACGCTGATAAGCTGTTTAACACTAAACCCGGGTTATTGTTGAGGTAGCTTACTTCATTATTTATTGCTTGGCTCGAGAGTTCACTAAATGACCCAGCATAGGATTTAAAACTATAACTCCAGTCATCTGAGACCGCACCCTGCGCAATTATGGTTACTAGCTCGTCGCTATGTCCGCCTTCTATTTCAACCGTGAATTCATTGTTGTTTGTTTGCTCGGCAGTATAATGGCTTTCGCCAATGCTGACTGTTATTTCTGGAAACTCAGAGAAGCTTTCGTCAAAGACTCCATGTAGGGTAATTGATGGTACTTCTGGTGTCGGCTCTGGGCTAGATGAATTGCTTCCACCTCCGCTACATGCACTAACAAGAATCAATGATGCTGCCAGTATTGTTAGGTGTCTGGTCAGTTCCTTCATAACCTCTCTCTATATTCAATATTAATTATTGGCCGTATGATACCTTTGTGAAGTTAAATTGCACGGCATAATAGTGGTACGCATGCATTAAGTTATATAGCTAAGTTTTCCTTTTATTTTTTTATGAGCTTATGGGGTCGATTAACTCAGCTATTATTATTTTTATTAAATGCTTTATGTGAGCAATCCACAGGTGTTATATGACTCGAGATGAATTGAAAGTCGTTGATGACGTTCCATTCTTGTTTTGGGTAAAAGATAAAAGTGAGAAATATATTTGGGGTAACCAAAGGATATGCGAATTGGCTGGAGAGGATGTGGTTGGTAAAACTGATGTACAATTGGCCTGGGCAGAGAATGCCAAAGCGCTACGTGAAGCTGATCAGCGTGTATTTTCCTCAGGGGAGCCCGATTACCTTCTCGAACATGTCGTTCAATCTAGCCTGGGTGAAGTTAACCTAAGTGTGTGTAAGTGGCTGGCGGATTTTGAAGGAGAGCAATGTTGTTTTGGAATTTCTTTTTCTATTAAAAAGTGATTTTGCAATACAAATAGCCCAAAATTTGAGCTATTTGATATTTATAGTAATTGATCTGGATTACCCTTCAGGTTGAAACTTTTTTAGTTCCCAATTCACCAAGCGTTCGCGCTATATCCTCTGCGCTGGTTGCCGGTTTAATATCCTTGTCAATTTTTTTAATTCGGCCATCTTTACCGATATAAATGGTAACGCGGCGGGCGATATTCATTACGGGAATAAGTACATCGTACGCTTTAGCCGTTTCACCGGTGGGGTCACTGAGTAACGGGAAGTCCGCTTCGCTCTCTTCAGCAAATCGGGTGTTATCGTCAAGATCATCTGTACTGGCCATAAAATAGGTGACTTCATAATCTTTGATCAAGTGACCGTTTTGGGCGAGCGATTTACACTCTATGGTGCAGCCACGGGTGAATGCCTTGGGAAACCAGGCGATCACAACAGCGCTTTTGCCCTGGAGGTCCGCCAATGTGTGGGTTTGGACATCAGACCCCTTGAGAGTGAAATTTGGCGCCATTTCACCTACTTCCAGAGCGAGGCTGGGAAGGCTGATAAACGCAGTAATAAAGAAGGTCAGCAGATATTTCACGAATATTTCCCTTGTAGTTTACCGATACGCCTATGCTACTGCCCTAAGGTCTAACTGGCCAATAGCTCAGCTATAACTGCTATGCTTTATGCGCCAAAGTAAGAATATTGGTGCGTCAATGCACCGTTATGGACTTGCCGTTTTGCAGGGGCTTAAATGCGCTTTGACAGCCTTTTCTACACTCTGCCACTTCCACTGATCTATACCATTTCAGTTGCCGTAGTGCTTTGCGCTTTAGCTGTGGGGATTTATCTGGGGCAGCGGCGGGTAGTGAATGCCAGTATCAAGGAGGATTCTTCCCTGGGCAGTGCGGTAGCTGCCACTTTGGGCCTGGTCGCATTCGTTTTGGCATTTACCTAAGGAACCTCTGAATAACTCCGTAATGCCTCTGCGGGTCTTGAAGGCTGCAGATGTTAGGCGCAGCTCGCCGCGAATGGCTCAGTCCTTTGCAAGAGCTGCAACGCAGCAGCTGTGGCCTTCAAGGCCCGCCCTTCGGGGCTTGCAGAGCGATTCACACTCCGCGTTGCGACTTCTTGAAAGGTCTGGACATTCCTGCGAAGCCGCGCCTTGATTGAGAACCGCTCTGCATGCCAGAGGTATCACGGAGTTATTCAGAGATTCCTTGATATGACAGCCGACCGATTTAATGAACGCAAGGCATTGCTGTTGCAGGAGGTCAATACCATCCAGGCCGCATATTTAAATGCGAGCTTTTTGCAATTGGATAAGCAGAATAAGGCGCGAGACCTAATAGCTGAATATGCAAATCTCAGGGATATTGACCCATCAATCGCCGTCACTCCGGAAGATGTAGCTCGCAGTGAGGAAATTCACCAGGCTCTTTGGCGTTTGATCGAGGCGCACATCGCACAGGATTACAACGCCGATTATTTACGCCAGTTTGCCGAGCAGGTTAACGGGATGGTAGATCTGCACCGTGCCAGGGTTGTGGTTGGGCTGCAATACCGTATACCGGGTCCACTCTGGCTCTCCCTGTACTTTATGACCATTTTGGCGATGCTGGCAATTGGATACCAGTTGGGTATAAGTCGCGGGGGATCTACCCAGGTAGTTATAGCTTTGGCCCTGACTTTCTCAACAGTGATTTTACTGGTGGCGGATTTGGATCGGGCAAATGAGGGAGCGCTGCTGGTTGATCAGTCGCCGATGAGCGATCTCAATTTGCAGCTGAAAGAGCTACAGGAGGCTGCCCACTGAGCTGTTGTGCGAGCTGACTTTGCATATTAATTGGATGGGGCGGAATTAAGGCTTTTCCGCCCCGGGGAACAGGTTAAAGATCTTCAGGTTTTTGTGGCATTAAGACATCTTCGGGATGCACAAACTCACGCATAAAAATTTCCCAGAAGGCGAGGAATAGTGCAGCGAGAAGGGGGCCTATCGCAAAGCCACTGATTCCAAACATAAACAGACCGCCGACAGTGGAGAAAAGCACTAAATAGTCGGGGAGTTTTGTGTCTCGACCCACCAATATTGGGCGCAACAGGTTATCTACCAGGCTGATCACGGTGAAACCATAGGCGAGTAAAATCGTTGCCTTCATGGGTTCGCCAATAGCATAGAGGTAAATAGAAGCGGGGAACCAGATCAATGCGGCACCGACGGCGGGCAACAATGACAACAGTGTCATTAATACACCCCAAAGCACCGGTGCCGGTAGACCCAGCACCCAGAAAATAATTCCGCCCAAGCCGCCCTGGGTAATAGCGACTACCAGATTTCCTTTAATGGTTGCGCGAGTGACTTCAGCAAACTTTGCCAGCAAAAGGTGCTCGCGCTCATCACCCAGTGGTAGGGCATGGATAATCAGGTTTACCAGCCTTTCGCCATCGCGAATCAGGAAGAAGGTGAGGTAAAGCATTAAACCCAACATAACGAAAAAGTTAACAGTATTCTGTCCGACCTCAATCGCATTTTTTGCGACGAAGCTACCGGCATTCATCACTCCACCCATCAGGCGCTGCTTGGCCTCCTCGACATCCACGCCAATACTTTCGAGCGTGCTGTTAACCCTGGGGAAAGCACTGCGAATCTGCTCAAAGGATTTAGAAACATCAATTTGTCCTTCCTGGATCCGGTGATACAGAGTTACCGCTTCATTAATAAAAGAGGTGGCCACTACCAATACGGGTATCACCAATAGAACGATACACATAAACAGGGTTAGCAGAGCCATTAAATTAGGCGAATTGGGAAAGCGCTGCATCAACAGACGGTACACGGGGTAGAAAATCAGTGCGGTGGCACAAGCCCAAAAAATAGGGGTAAAGAAGGGTTTTATTAAGAGTAAAAAAGCTACGCTGACCAATAATAAGGTCAATATAAATGAGCGCCTTTCCAGTTTTTCTTGCACTGCGACTTCCTCTGCTTCTCTTTCGGCAGCCCAGTGGTCGGGCGCCTAATTTTTGCTCTATCTAAGCAGATGCAGTGGGGTTTTACCAGCGCCTATATCCGCACGTATCCACGTGAAATCGAATGCCCCGATAGATTCCGAGGCCCATTTGCCATTCGCGGCCGTTGCGCTTGTGGATATCCCTCAGTACGGGCACCAATTGCTCTCGGGAGAACTTCTTTTTCGGAACTATATCCAGCCCGCAGAAATGCAGATGTTTACTTCCCTTGGAACCCCCGGCCTTACGATTGTAATCCACCGTACGCCACCCGGAGACCACAGTTACCGGGCCGACGCGGGGCACTATTTCCCGCTCGATTACCCGCAGAGTATTTACGATGCCCCACCAGAGCTCCTTGGGAGGGATAGCGAATGCGGGTTCGTCCAAATCCTGCCAGTCACTGCCCTGACGCAATAGCTCATAGGGTTGCACAACCTGTTCAACCCGGTTGGAGCGCAGGAATTTTTTGAGTTGAGTAAAGCGTGCATGGTTATTGCCTTTGCTCAGGAAGCGGCTGAATGCCCTCTCGGAAGCTGCCGGATAGCCCTGGATATCGTAAACCTCCGGGATCATTAGCAGCGGTAGGATATCGATAGGGGATTTCACCCGGTCATCAGCCTCGCGCGCGCGTTCGTAAGTAAAAACAAATAGGCCGGTGAGAATCGCCAGTGCGATTGCCCCAATGATGATGATCCGCCGGCGCAGTTGACGCTGGCCGATTTCTACGCACTCTTTGTTACTTTGCATAACCATCGGGCAGCTCCCTCAATTACCAGGTGCGATAGCCACAGGTATCGACATGAAACAGGACATCGTCAATCAGGCCCATCCCGACATTGCTGTCGGGACCGAGGCGTGCGTGCAGTGTGCTTAGCTCTTCAGCGAGTTCGTTTTTACCGATATTGGAATTCGGAATTAAGTCCAGCCCGCAAAAGTCACGGTGGCGGGGCTGGTCTTCGGTCGCAAGTTTTCGGTTGTAGGCATCAGTGCGGTAAGCGGAAACCACGGTGACAGGGCCAATTAGCGGTATTACCTGATCTCGCACCAGGGTGAGGGTTTTTACAATATTGGACCACTGGTCCCTGGGCGGTATGGCGAATGGGGGTTCCCCCAGTTCCAGCCAGTCCCCTCCCTGTCGCAGAAGATCACGAATAGGAAAAACCTCGGCGACACCCCGGTCCCGAAGCAATTGATTGAGTGCTTGTACGTTGGAGCGGTTACTGCCCTCTCGCAGGAATTTGTTAAAGGTCTCCTCGTTGGCGAGGCGATAGCCACGCTGCTCGATATAGGACTTCTCTTGCGAGGAGAGGAATAGATAGAGCCAGAGGGTAAACAGGATGGCACTGAGTATTAAAGTGAGGGCACTGACGACCACCCGATTGACTCTTTGCCCGGGCGGCTTGTGTGGGAACAGGGTTTCGAAGCGAGTAAACGAGTTACCTGCGGACATAGTGCTCGCGATTGCTGCTGAGAGAGTTATTCCACCGACGCTAAAATCGTCGGCGCCTGTTTACTCACTATAGCCGCAAAAATCGACGGGCCGGGGGCTTGGGATCAGCCACAAAAAAAGCCGCTGCTCCTGAGGGAGCAGCGGCTTTTGGGTCACGGACAGCGCACTGTGCCCGACAACCTCTAATTAGGCTTTAGGGCCTGCATTTTTAACGTCTTCGCTGACATTGAACTTCTCAATGTTCTCGGCGAACAGCTTGGCCAGCTTGCCTGCCTGATCGTCGTAAGCAGCTTTGTCAGCCCAGGCTTCACGAGGGTTCAGGTAAGACTTGTCCACGCCGGGCACTTCCATCGGGATATCCAGGTTCAGGGCATCCAGGTGCTCAGTGGCAACGCCTTCCAGGGCGCCGCTCTGGATAGCGGCAACGACAGCGCGGGTTACCGGAATCGGGAAGCGCTTGCCGTTGTCGCCGGAGCCGCCGGTCCAACCGGTGTTTACCAGGTAGACCTTGGAACCGAACTCTTCGATGCGCTTCATCAGCAGGTCTGCGTATTCGCGCGGTGCACGGGGCATAAACGGCGCGCCAAAGCAGGTGGAGAAAGTCGGGTGGATACCGGCCTCTGCGCCCAGCTCGGTGGAGCCTACGCGGGCGGTGTAGCCAGACAGGAAGTGGTAAGCCGCAGCCTCTTTGGAGAGGATGGATACCGGTGGCAGTACGCCGGATACATCGCAAGTCAGGAAGATAACGTTCTTTGGCTCGCCGGCGCGGTTTTCCAGCTGACGCATTTCGACGTGTTCCAGCGGGTAGGAGCAGCGACCGTTTTCAGTCAGGCTGGTGTCGCAGTAGTCAGCAGTGCCGTGATCGTTGGTTACCACGTTTTCAACGATGGCACCGAAACGGATGGCATCCCAGATTACCGGCTCATTTTTCTGGCTCAGGTCGATGGTTTTCGCGTAGCAGCCACCTTCCATATTGAAGACGGCACCCTTGGTCCAGCCGTGCTCATCGTCACCGATCAGGTAGCGCTCGGGATCTGCGGACAGGGTGGTCTTGCCGGTACCGGACAGGCCGAAGAACAGGCAGGTATCGCCATCTTCGCCGACGTTAGCCGCGCAGTGCATGGGCATCACGTCTTTTTCCGGCAGCAGGAAGTTCTGTACGGAGAACATGGCCTTCTTCATTTCGCCGGCGTAGCGCATACCGGCCAACAGTACTTTGCGCTGGCCGAAATTGATAATTACGCAGCCTTCGGAGTTGGTGCCATCGCGCTCGGGCTCACAGACAAAGTGAGGAGCGTGCAGGATTTGCCACTCTTCCTTGGACTTGGGGTTGTACTTTTCGGCGCGGATAAACATGTTGCGGCCGAACAGGTTGTGCCATGCAGTTTGGGTGGTCACTACCACTGGCAGGTAGTGATCTTCATCCTGGCCCACATGCAGGTGCTGAACAAAAGTATCGTGACCGGCAACAAAAGCCTCTACACGATCCCACAGGGCGTCAAACTTATCCTGCGGGAAAGGACGGTTGACGTTGCCCCAGGCGATGCTGTCGGCAGTGGAGGGCTCTTCTACAACAAAGCGGTCAGCCGGGGAGCGACCGGTGCGTGCGCCGGTTTCAGTCACCAGAGCGCCTGTATCTGACAGCTTGCCCTCGCCGCGCGTCAGAGCCTGCTCTACCAATTGTGCCGGTGATAGGTTCTTGAAGACCATCGCGGAGTCGTCGATCTGTGCCATTCGTGGAATACCCGTGAAAGTTGGACAGTAAATAAAATGGGGCTGCCCAAGGTTTAGACAGCCGTAGAAAATTTTGGGGGCGCATTATTGCAAAATTCAAAATATGCGGATACCAACTATGGCTATTTTGTAGTCAATGACAGCGCTGTCATGGAAAATAATGTCGACTTAAATTCAGGCAATTTATGGCCGAGGCCTTGATTATTCTTTTTCTGAATTTAATAGGGGGAGTAGAGGGACAGGTGGCAGGGCTGCGCTGAGGATTCGGCGGTTGCGCAGCCCTGCGCGGATTAGTGAAGAGTGTGGGGGGGAGCGTTGAGCAGCGACTCAATTTGATCCCGGTCAAAGCGGTACTGGGTGTTACAGAATTGGCAGTCCGCGATAATCTCACCCTGCTGCTCTTCCAGCAGGCGGTAGACATCCTCTGCACCCAGGGAAACCAGCGCGCGGGCGCTGCGCTCTCTCGAGCAGCTGCACTTGAAGCGAATAGTGTCGGTACCCAGGGTCGCCGGCTCCAATTGGTGGAATAGGCGGTGAATCAGCTCTGGGTGGGGAACGGTAAATAACTCCTCGTCAGTTACGGTTTCTGCCAAGTGAATCGCTGTTTCCCAGGCGTCCTGATTTTCTTCTTCCGTGGCGGCATTATTGCCCGGCAGAATCTGCAACATAAGACCGGCGACGGTATTGTCACTGCTTTCCAGCCATACGCGGGTAGCCAGCTGTTCCGATTGCTTAAAGTAGTCTTCCAGGCAGCCGGCCAGGTTGTCCTGCTCCATGGGAACCACACCTTGATAGCGCTCACCGCGCTTTGGCTCAAGGGTAATGGCCAGGGCTCCACGGGGGCCGATCATATCGCGCAGGGTGGCGGTTTCGTCGATTTGTGCACCCTCGGCAACCCGGGCGATGCCGCGCAGGTCGCTGTGGTGAGTGCACTCCGCCATAATCATCGGCACATCGCCTTCGCCACGGGCCTGGAGGCTCAGGACACCTTCGAACTTCAGTGTGGTTGAAAGCAGGCTGGCTGCAGTGAGGAATTCCCCCAGCAGGCGGGCTACTGGCGTAGGCAGCGGGTTGTGTTCCAGTACATCGCGGTAGGAATCAGTAAGTGTCACCACCTGTCCGCGAATATCGTGTTTGGAGAAAATAAAGCGTTCCAGCTGATCGGACATAGGTCGGGGGCTCTCGGTATTAAAACCGCAGGATTTTAGAGGTGGATATGCCTAAATGGTAGCTGTCGCTGATCATTGCTGGTGCAGTAGAGGAAGAATGTAAAGCGCTACCCCATTATCACAATGGGTCAGCGCTTATGGAGGAGGGTAATTAGCCGCAGTAGTATTTAATTTCCCGCTGAAGCTTTTCAGCTATTTGCTGTCTCTCCCGCTCGGTTCGACGAACCTCTTTGCCGTTATTGTCGAGAAACACAACCCGCCCTTGAATGGCTTCAAGGTCATTGCGAGCCTTGTCGCAGGCTTTCTTCATCTTTTTCTGCTTTTCCTGTTTCTCTCGCAACTGGCGCTCGCGGTATTCATCATCAACCTTTTGAGAAACTCTCGATCTCGTTGCGGTTGTTAAAATAGGCCGCCGACTGCCATTGGAGCCAATAGAATTGATCGGGGCCAGATCCCCCGAAACATCCTCGGCTTTGGCGTCAGTCGGGGGGCGATCGCCAAAGTGTACCCGACCACTTTCATCGACCCAGCGGTACATCTCTGCGCTGCTTGCGGTTGCACTAGCGGCCAGTATAAGGCCGCCTATTACGGAACGTAGACACAGTAATTTCACGGCTACTCCATGCCCTTCTATATTTCTATTCTTCTTTATTGGCCAGCTGGCTGAATAACCCCTGTGAATGACGCTGGGGGATGTGGTAGGTCTGCAGTATCAGAGGCTGCTGTTCCTGGGCCTCTGCCGAATCCAAGACCATCCGGTATCCGGAGCGGTCGCGCAAATCTACAAAGTCCTGCTTGTTGCCTTCCATCAATTGAGCGAACTCGTCGAAGTCCTTGATGCTGTGGCCATTTACTGAGTCGATGATCCAGTTCTTCCAGTCGTGGTAACCGAGGTTCACATTGGCAGGCAGTACTTTCAGGGCGACGACCAGCTCGCGGCGTTCCTCGTCACTCCATTGATTGCGGGCATAGAGGTAGTCAATAGGCGCCTTGGAGTGCCAGTTTTTGCCCCAGCGTTTGATCAGGTTCATATTCAGGGGCACAAAGACAACACCGCCGTAGATATAGTAGCGGGGCTGGCGGTCAAATTGCTCTCCCAGCACCATAGCGCGTGAGGGAGGTGTTGCGGCCAGCGTGACCTCAGCGGTCTGCTCTTTACCATCGCGGGAGAAGCGCACCGGTAAACGTTCACCGACATGGTGGCGGTCCACGGCGTAGTGGTAGTTGGTGCGCTGGTTTTCCCTCCACTCCACAGTCCGGTCAGCCGCTACTTTAAAGCCATCGACTTCAAGCAGGACATCGCCGGGTTTAAACACTTCAGCTGCGGGGGAATTGTCGAACACTTTAACGACCATGGCGCCATCCTGGTCTTCCTCGAGACCGGCGGCCTTTTTCATCGATGGGCTTTCCAGGCTCTGGGTTACCAGTCCCAGTTCGGGGAACCCTTGGTGCACATTGTCCTTGGCATCTTCTAAGACATGAGCGATCACGCTGGGGGGGACAAAGTAACCCAGGTTTTCAGCGCTCTGATTGGTTTGCATGGCCACGCCGACGATGCGGCCATTGGAGATAACCGGACCGCCGCTGTTGCCCGGGTTGATTGCCGCATCTATCTGGCCCGCCATCAGGTAGCTTTCCGCATGGGCATAATACTGGTGCTCCACGCGGGAGAGTACTCCGCGGGTAATCGAAAGGGATTTGCCGCCTATGGGGTAGCCGTAGACGGTGACCTCTTCCTGCAGATCGGGCAATTTGCCCAGGGTCAGGGGGCGGGTATCATTGAAAAAGCTTTCGTCATCGACGGTCAGCAGGGCGAGGTCGGCATCGTGGGAGACAAATTTCACTCGGGCGCGGAATTTCTTTGCATCGCCGTGGCGCTGTACCTGGATGAAGCTGCCGTTGGCCACTACGTGTGCGTTGGTCAGGATTTGCTGGTTGCGGATAACGGCACCGGAACCGGACAGCTGCTTGGGGTTGAGCAGGGCCCAGGGATTGAAATAATCCGGGGCGGCGGCGGTGGTGTAAATCTTGATGATTGAGCGCTTGAGCTGCTCGTGTTCTCGGCTGTCTGCTAGGGCGGTTTGGGTACCGAGCAAAATCAGCAGGGAAATGGCGATCAGTCGTTTCAACATGGCTGTTTTCTATCCGGTTAAGTGGGGGCAGTTTAGCAGCTAAAGTGGGAAATGGCGGAAATTTCACCACTTTTGTCTGCTGAGTCTACTCTTGTTCCCGCAGGAAGCGGTGTATCTGGCGGCGTTGCTTTTTATTGGGTCGCTCCTGTTGTATCCCGGCATTGGCTGCCTGTCGCTCGGTTTTCTCTTTTTCCCGGCGGGCGATACTGTCTTCGGTCTCGCGGTATAAGGTGCGCGCAATCTCGGCGCCGCGCCGCTGATCCGATAGAGCGGTTACTTCAACTTCCAGTAAATCCCAGCCCTGGCGGATGCTCAGTTTGACACCGGTAGTGACTTCCTTGCTGGCTTTGACCCGCTGGCCATCGGCGTGGACTTTTCCACCTTCGATCGCCTGCTTGGCAATGCTGCGAGTCTTAAAGAAGCGCGCGGCCCAGAGCCACTTATCGATACGTACTTTTTCCATGGTTTCCTTGTGAAATCAGGCGGACCCGGTGTCCAGTCTACTGCGGTTAAAAGCCATGATCTCATCAAAATGATGGATCGCCGGGAAGTTGGTGATTTCCCGTTTGGGCCCGCAGCTATCCGGTTGGCGAATACATAATAGGTGGGCGATACCGTAGTCCTGGGCCGCGCTCAGAACAGATTGGTTATCGTCGACAAACAGGGTGTTCTCCGGGTCAAATTCCAGGTTATCTCGCAGAGAGTCCCAGAAATTGGCACTCTCCTTGGCATGTCCATAATCATGGGAGGAGATGATGCCGTCAAACCAGCGGTCGATACCGGTGATCTCCAGCTTGTGATCCAACCCTTGACGGTGCGCATTGGTCACGAGGTAGGTGGGCTTTTGCAGTTGTTGCAGGCCGCTCAGAAACGCCTCAGTGTGAGGGCGCAGGGCGATGCGGGTCTCGATCTCGCGCAATATGCTGAGGATATCCAGCTCCAGTTTTTCCGCCCAGAAGTCCAGGCAGTACCACTCCAGCGTACCGCGGCGGGCATTGATCTCAGCCTCGAGCTTCTGCTGGGCTTCCTGTGGGTCAAAGCCGTGGACTTCAGCGTAGCGCTTGGGCAGGTGCGTGAGCCAAAAATGATTGTCGTAATGCAAATCCAGCAGGGTGCCGTCCATGTCCAGCAATACGGTATCGATACTTCGCCAATCGAGCATGGGAGCTATGTACCTCTTTGAAATGGGGCGGGAAGACAAGTTTAGTTGGCTTGCCACTGCCTTCCCGGATCGTTTGCATTATGCCTGGGCGCGGCGGATTCCGTACAGGATACACAGTTGCGCACTGTAGTAGGTGAGCATAATGGCGGCATCGGCTAGCGGTAGTGGGGTGATGAACTTGTTAATAGCAATCAATGTATCTGAAGCCATAAAGATGACAGCCCCGGCAAATAGCAAGGTGGCGTCACCCTTGTGCATTGCGGCTGCGACCGCCATGGCGAGGATAGCCAGCAGATACGCTAATACTGCCGGGGCTAAATCCCCAGCAGCAGGGAGGATAATTTGAGCCAAAAGCAGTGCGGCAATCACTACAGGCAGTGTCTGAATAAGGTTGCGCCGATTGGGGGGCTCCGCAAAACGCAGGAAGCCCAGCGCGTAGATTAGCTGGGCAATAAGAAAAGCACCCAGTCCAAACACAAAGTGTTGGGGGAATTGCATTTCGAGGAGTACATCCCCGATGGCGGAGGAACTGAGGGCTAGAAAAGTGAAAAGCAGGGTTTTGCCCCGCAGCTCCAGTCTGGCAATCATCATTAGACACAGTATCGGCAGCGCTTTTAGCGCGGGCATCCACAAGTTATCCAGTTTCCAGGTATCCAGAAAGATGAATAAAGTGGCACTGGCCAGAAACATCGGTACCAGGTAATTGCGAAAGTTGTGCTGGGGTGCGGAATTTTCTACGGACATAGGTACTTACCTTATTTTTATTTTGTATACCTCCCCATCAATTTAACGGTTTTCCTCCGCATCATCGATAGCTTGTACTCTCTAATTCCAATTGAGTTTTCTCCAGTGCCGGTCGCGGGACATTTCTGGGGTAATATGGAGCATCGAAAATACATGCCCGGCAGTTATTTGCCTTGAGCACTAGTCATGGAGAGCCTCACTGATGAAAGCGGCCAATATTCTGGAAACAATCGGCAATACCCCTCACGTAAGAATCAATCACCTCTTTCGCCCCGATATAGAGGTTTGGATGAAGGTTGAACGCTTTAATCCGGGCAGCAGTATTAAGGACCGAATTGCCTTGGCGATGATTGAGGATGCAGAGCGTCGTGGAGCACTGCAGCCCGGTGGGGTAATAATCGAACCGACCTCTGGTAATACGGGTATTGGACTGGCGATGGTTGCTGCCGTGAAGGGTTATCGCCTGATCCTGACCATGCCGGAGTCTATGTCGGTAGAGCGTCGCCAGGTCATGAAAGCAATGGGCGCAGAATTGGTCCTTACACCTAAAGAGCGCGGTATGGGCGGCGCTATTGCTAAGGCGGAGGAGTTATTGGCCTCACATACGAATAGCTGGATGCCCCAACAATTTAATAACCGCGCCAATGCCCAGGTGCACCGGGACGTTACCTCCAAGGAAATCTTGGCTGATTTTCCTGAGGGGCTGGATTATATGATTACCGGTGTGGGTACTGGCGGGCATATCACAGGCTGTGGTGAAGTCTTAAAAGAGCACTTTCCCAAATTACAGGTCTATGCGGTAGAGCCGGAGAAATCACCGGTGATTAGCGGTGGAGAGAAAGGCCTGCATCGTTTGCAGGGTATCGGCGCCGGCTTTGTACCCCAGGTACTCAATACGGAAGTACTCGACGGTACTGTATTGGTAAGTGAGGAAGACAGTTTTGAAATGGCGCGTCGCTGCGCATTAAAAGAGGGAATTTTTGTGGGTATCTCCTCCGGTGCCAGCCTTGCGGCCCTGAAAAAGCGCGAAGGGGAGATGGATGCGGGCAGCCGGGTACTGGTATTCAGCTATGACACTGGTGAGCGCTACCTGTCCGTTCAGGACCTTTTCTCCGCCTAAGACTTTATAATGGTGAGTTAACAGAGTATGGAGTTGTAATGGATAAAGCACTTTTAGAGCAGGTGATAGAGATCTGCAAACGCGCGGGAGAAGCGATTCTCGAGGTGTATCACAACAGCGCTGAGTTGGAAGTCGAGACAAAGAAAGATGATTCCCCAGTAACTGCTGCAGATCTGGCCGCTCACAAAGTACTGGAGCCGGCGTTGGCACAGCTTATCGAGGGAGTACCGGTTTTATCAGAAGAGCAGGAAATGCCCTCGTTCGAAGAGCGCAGTCAGTGGCAGCGTTACTGGATTGTCGATCCGCTCGATGGCACCAAAGAATTTATCCGACGCAACGGTGAATTTACCGTAAATGTCGCGTTAATCGAAAATGGCGAGCCCGTTTTGGGGGTGGTTTACGTACCGGTACTGAATATCACTTATGCCGGCTGCAAGGGCGAAGGAGCCTTTAAGCGCGATGCCAATGGCGAAACTGAAATTCGGGTGCGTCCACTGAGGCCGCGCCTGGATAATAGTGAAGTTGTTGAGCTTGTGGCCAGCCGCAGCCATGGAACCGGCACTGTCGACCAGTTGGTACAACGTATCGAGTCTGAGCTAGGAGCTGTCGAGTGCAAAAATATGGGCTCCTCGCTGAAATTATGCCTGGTTGCTGAGGGGGCAGCAGATTTGTATCCGCGTCTGGCTCCTACTTGCGAGTGGGATACTGCGGCAGCTCAGGCTGTAGTTGAAGCAGCAGGTGGTATTGTTGTGGACGAAGAGTTTAATTTGTTGCGCTACAACACCAAAGACTCTCTGCTAAATCCCTTTTTCTATGTAATTGGCGATTCTTCTTTTGATTGGCAATCCCTACTGCTGGATAAGTCCGCTGCTTAGGGTGTGACACCAATAAACATATAGAGAGTATATTTGTGCCTCCACCACCACTGGTGGAGGCTTTAAAGGGGATCTGGATATTTCCAAATTCAGGAGGCTCACTGATGTCTGGACCCGATCTGCGCTTTAACCAGGATAAAGGTGAAATTCGCTGTTTGCGTCGGGAACTGGAGGAGGAGATAAACTGGTTGCAGCGGCATTTTGAAGCCCTCTCCAATACAGTCGATGCAAATGATATTGCGTTGCGGCGCACCTATAACAGCATGCTATTTTCCCGCCGGGCCCTATTAGGTAGGATGCCCCGTTAACTAAATTCCAAATATTTTCTTGTGTGAAAAACTGTAGTGCTGCAGGTTTTAATTTGAATACGGCAGTTCTTCCTGCTCAGTGCTGTCACTTATAGTGTTGAATCTGTGCCAGCGCGAAATATTATTTTCCGGCTAATTAGCTAATTTCCTTGCCAAATTCCCCCGTAAAATGTAAATCAGTCTACGCTTTGGAAAGCTAATACATAAGAGTATTTTTCAATGCGCTACCCGGTTGTGGTGCACAATATTGAATATGCCGGATTTGGTGCCATTGCACCGGATCTGCCGCATTGCCACTGCTATGCCGATACCCTTGAGGGGACCCTGCAAAAAATGGCTGAAACGATTTTTCATCGGTTGGAAGAGCTCCGCCAGGCTGGACAGCCAATGCCGCAAGCAGGTGATGTAGACAACCTGAAGAAAAACCCGGCTTTTGTAGGAGGCGTCTGGGCCATTATTGATGTAGAAACAACTTGAAATAATTCACTGAGCTTGAACTTGATGACTGGCTTTTTGATGTGAGTGGCGATGATAAAGCTATCCGTCTACCTGCTTTCCTTTTTTATAGCTGCGTCCAGTTATGGATTCGAGGCGAATAATCCTTTTGATGGTGTCGCCACGGGAGAGTACCGGATTATCGGTACCGTTGGTTTTGGGAGTGGCGAGCAGCAGTTAAATAAGCAGCGGGATTCTTTTGGCTATGTCAGCCTTGGAATTACGCCGGCGGTAGGAGTCTGGCAAGTTGAGCTGCGGGCGTCACATTTTGATGATAATCATGTCACAGTAGATCAGGTAGGTTTAAATTTTAAAATTGATTTTACCCTGAATTGTCACGTTCAATGTCTCTATTGGATGGTGGGATATAATTATGCCGATGTGGATTTGAATAATGTTGTAAGAAGAGGCTATTGGTATCGAGAATACCCACCATTTTATCCGGATGATCGATATATCTATATTATTGATGCCAGTGGCAGTGATACCTTTTGGAATGCCGGAGTGGGTTACCGAATTATGTGGACTCAGGATTTCGATACTTCATTAGAGTATAACTACAATAATATTGGCAAAATAGAACGTGTTAACCTCGGGCATCTGCGTACCCTGAGTTTGAATTTTTCCTACCGCTTTTAGTTTGCCTCCCACCTTTTACTACTGGGATGGAAGGAAAGAATACACCGCACTCGAGACACGCTGTGAATACATCCCTGTAAGCTCCTAATCGGCATCCATGCCTCATAGGGTCCCAAGCGCGGTGTATTCTTTTCTTCTCCCTTTTTAGTAACTTATTTTTCCCAATAATTTACTCGTAGAAATTTCTCAATTAACTACTGATTTTCTGGGGAGTGAAAAAGGGGGTCGGGGACCCCCAATAGCTTTTAAATTCGATAAATGGCTTTCAGCCAGAAGGTGCGTCCCGGTTCGTTAACCCGGGTCAACTGATCGAAACCAATAATATTGGCTCCAGAGCGACTGATATGTTCTGCGTAAGTCTCATCGAATAGGTTATCGATACCGGTAGTTACCAGTACACTTTTACTGGGTTTCCAGCCTGCATTGATGGAAACGACGTTGGCAGAGTCAGTTGCACCAATATCCTGACCAACAATATTGCCTTTGCCGATATCCACCCGGTCCTGGCTTGCGATAGCGCGCCATAAAACACCTGCTGACCACTGGGCCTGTTCATAGTAGAGTCCCAGGCGGCCCTCCAGAGGCGGCAGTTGTGCCAAGGTAGTGCCATCGGTTTCGTTGGCACCGCGAACAGATGTTACGGTGAATTCAGTGCGCCACTGCTCGTTGAGCTGATATGAGGAGTCAAACTCCAAACCCCAGGAGCGCGCCTGGATGTTTCTGATAATGGAGGTAGTGCGAGTATCGGAGGAGTCCATACCATCCATATTCATACTACCCATAGAGTCCATGCTACTCATTACTGCCACTTTTTCGTAATCCTTCTCAATCATCAGGTAGTCATCAATCTGATTGACGAATCCGGAGACACTGGCAGAGAGTTTTTCACCGCGATAGATATAGCCGATATCCAGCTGGGTGGTCTTTTCTGATTCGATATCCAGTGCGCTGTAGGAGTCTGCTGTCTCGTAGGAGAAAATTTCCCAATAATCGGGGAAGCGCTCAGTGTAGCCGAGCCCGGCAAAGAGTGTGGCAGAACTATTGGGGCCGCTCTCGAGACTATATTCATAGCGCAGGAAGCCGCTGCTCAATAGCTCTGAGCGAGTTTCTCCCGCAGTGGGGTTATCCACTGAGGACATCATGGATAGAGCAACTTCATCGCGAAGGTCTTTTACTTCCCAATCATCCACTCGTGCACCGGCGATCCAGCGCTGATTGGCTGCGACCTGCCAACTGACCTCAGAAAATAACCCCAGCTGGCTAAATTCGGCATCGGCCTCTCGCTTCATATCCCGGTAGTCCATGGTGGACTGGTTCATGGTCGAGCGGCCGGTGTGGCGATTTTCCCGGGCATCAATTCCACTGGTCAATTCCACATCGTCCATAGGCGTAAACACCAGAGCCATCTTGAAACCTGTGGTCTCACTATCGAGATTCATGACCATGGGGGTAGCGGTGCTGGATAGCTCGCGCAGGCTGTAGTTATCCATGATGTGGTCGATATAGTTGTAGTAGGCCTGGAGCTCAATTGAATCGAGCCAGCTGCTGATATTGCTGCGGACATATTTCGCTTTGTGGCTCTCACGGGCAAACTTGGAACCGTCGACTCCCCGATCTGCATAGGCAGCTTCCCCATCGCTAAATGCAGTATCAAACTCGACCCGTGTATCGTCGCTGGGTGTCCAGGCCAAATTGACCTGGCTGCTCCAGCGCTCATAACTGGAATTTACCTCATTGCCATCCCCGTCTTCGTAGTCGTCCGCAGATGCCGAGGTCGAGGAGCTGCGGATAGAAAACTGCGGCGAACTATAGGAGATATCGAATAGACCATCGCGACGCTCGGCACTGGCGCCGAGCAGGCTCGCATGCATATTCCAGTCGCTTTCAGTGGGGCGCTCCTGCTGCTGATTAAATACAACTACGCCGGCGGAATTTCCCGGGCCATAGAGGACGCTCTGTGGCCCTTTAATAACTTCAATTTCGTCCATTGCCTCGGGAAAAATATAGGCTGTAGGTGGGTCCATTCGGCTGGGACAACCACCCGCCATTGTTTCTCCATCCACAACCATTCCCAGGCGAGAGCCCCCCATTCCGCGAAGCATCGGATCGCCACTGGTGCCGCCTTTACGCACTACGGAAAATCCCGGAATTGTTTTCAGGTAGTCGGCGCCGTCATTGGCAGGTAATGGCTGACGGGGTTTTTTCGGATCGGTTACCAGGTTGAGGGGGAGTTCAGTTTTTACCCCAGTAACCACCATTTGTTCCATTTCACTATCTTTTAATGGTTCTGACTCTTCGGATTCTTCCGCTGCGAGATGTGCTGAAAAGGTACAGCAGGCAGCGAGTGCCAGGCTGAGAGGTTTTTTCAGAAAAATTTTTGCGTTGATGCTCTGATGCATGGTTTTCAATCCTTTTCGCTGGCGTTTCGAACACGCAGCAGTGAGCGCGCACGCCTGAGTAATATTTGGCGCACGCGACATATCCCCACCTGAAAAAGTGGTCGTATTTTGGCAAGACCCAAAGCGCTGAAAATGTTAAGACAGCAATGAGACTTGCGGTCCACAGCGAACTGCGGAGTGATGGTGTTGGAATAAAAAAGGAATTAAACCGGGGGGGCGCGAATCAGTGGGCGGCTGTAAGCGTTAGAGATAACGCGGAAAAAAGCCGGATAAGAGGGCGGTTGAGTAAAACCGGTTAGGACTATTTCCAGTTCTGTAGTTGGTGCGCTGGCAATACTGGCAGCGGCGGAAAAATTACAATGGTTATCGGCAAATGAGTGAGCGGTAAGCGTATCGTGGTTGTGGCTTGAAGAGTGGTCGCCGTGATGATCGCTGTGAGAGTTCGCTTTGAGGGTATTGAGCAATAAAGCGCTGCGGCTATCGCCATGGCAGAGCCCATAGGGCGTTCCCGCTGCAAAATCTGCCGGCATAAAACCTGCAGGAACCAGGCCTCGCGCGCTGAGAAATACCAGCAATAGCAATAGCGCCTGCCACTGGGACAGACGGGAACAGTATTGGGTGGTGCGCTTACCGCTCATAAATAAGAAGGTCTGTACTTTGCCCGGGCCCATTTTAAATACCCGGAGATGAGTAACAAGAGGTTAACGGGTGATACAGCAAAGTGCCACTGCCCCAAGTTAACTTTTGCGAACTAATACGAGGTAAATTGAGCTTTATCAGGTTTTGTTGGAATTTAATTTCTTTTCTTCCGCGCATTCTAAAAATAAATCTAACTTTGCTGGAAGCTAAAGGTTCCAGGAGGTAGCGCGCTCAATAAGAGATTCCCGGGATTGGGGAGAGTTCCCGGACAGCCCTGGATTATTGCGGGTAGTGGGAATGTTATAGAGAAGGTTTAAATAGTGGGGGCTCGGAGAGTCCCCACTCGGTGAATTTGTCGATTCAGATTCTGCCGCTGCGCTTTAGGCGCCAATAGGCCTCTACCAGAGACTGGTGCAAAAGCTCCGGCCTCGAGTCTACCACTATGACATTGTGTGCCTGCAAATGCTGAAGTAATTGCTCCCTGCGGCGCAGGAAGTCCCTCGCTGCTGCGCTGTTTACTGCACTATCAAAGTTCTGAATCGGCTGTTGCAGCAATTTGTCCACAGAAGTCTCCCGCAGACTGGCAATCATCACCAGGTGATTGCGCGACAGCAATTTGACTGCTGCTAGGAGTTCATCACTATCTTCATCGCGCAAGTTGGTAATCAGGATTACCAGGGCACGGCGTTTGTGGTGGGCCATCAGCTGTTGTGCGGCGCTAGTGTAATCTGCGCTACTGGTGCCAGAGTGGAGGTCGTAGACATTATTCAACAGTAGATTGATCGCACTCTCGCCTTTTACTGGCGGCAGCTGTCCACCACTGCTCTCCTGTGCCGCAGCAAATGCCTGCAAGCCGACCGCGTCCCCCTGTTTGATGGCGACATAAGCTGAAAGTAGCAAGCCATTGAGTGCGTGGTCAAAGTGGCTCAGCTCGCCGTCTTTAGCACGCATCCGGCGGCCGCAATCCAGCATGTAAATAATTTCCTGGTCGCGCTCGTCCTGGTATTCACGGCTGATCAGTTTGCGCAGCCGTGAGCTCGCGCGCCAATCCACTTGTCGCTGGCTGTCTCCCTGGCGGTATTCCCGCAGCTGACGAAAGTCCATGCCCTCACCGCGACGCTGCTGCTGGTGCAACCCCATCAGGCGCAGGCTCTGTTCGGTGGAGAGAGATTGCAGCGAGGAGATACCGAGAAAATTGGGATAGACCTTGACGGTCTGCTCCTGTCCCAACCATACCCTTGTCTGCCAGAGTCCCCAGGGAGAGTTGGCCAGTACCTCGATTCGTCCGAAAGAGGCGCTGCCGCGGCGGCGGGGTACCAGGTCGTACTCGATGGTGATTTCCTGGTCGGGGTTAAGTTGTGCGGAGCGCGGCAGCCCTGTCGATCCCAGTTGCTGTGGGATTGAGTCAGAAACCTGGAGTAATAGTGGGCGTGGGCCGGTATTGCGAAGTTTTAGCCGCGCAGTATTGCGTACGCCGAGGGCCAGGTTGCTCGATAGCCGCCGCAGCCCCTGCAGACCGTTTACACGGTAACCGGTGAGATAGTCCAGCAGGGTGGCAGCGATAAGCAGGGCGCTCGATCCCCACCAAAGGTTGCCAATAAATGAGCTGGCTTGCGGAAACCAAATTCGCGCTGTTGTAATTGCCAGAGCTGCCAGGCACCAATAGCCGAGCAGTTTGACCAGGCGCGGACTCGGGCCGGTGCGACCGCTTTGTGCTGGCGCTGCCTGTTGCTCTGTTGCAGCTACAGTCTGTGTCACAGCCGCGGCGCCTCAACACTGTCGATAATCATTGCCAGCGCCGTATCAGCGGTTTCACCGTCAATTTCCATATCTGGAGATAGGCCGATACGGTGGCGCATTACCGGGATGGCCATGGCCTTGATATCATCCGGCAGTACAAATTCCCGCCCCTGTAACAGCGCATTGGCGCGAGCTGCCTGCAGCAGGCCGATACTGGCGCGTGGGCCGGCGGGGCTGCGCAGCTGCGGTGATTGGCGAGTGGCGCGCACCAGCCGCACGGCGTAATTCAATACTTGTTCGTCCAAGCCCACCTGGGGCACCAGGGCTTGGAGCTGCTGTAATTCCTCGACAGTAATTTCCCCGGCCAGTTTTTCCTGCAGGCTGCGCTCAATTCGGCCACTGCTGGCGGCAGCGGCCAATTTCAGCTCCGCTTCGAGGCTGGGGTAATCGATTAGGACTTTCAGCAGGAAGCGGTCCAGCTCCGCCTCTGGCAGCGGGTAGGTACCTTCCTGCTCGATGGGGTTTTGAGTGGCGAGTACCATAAATGGGCTGGGTACTTTCAGTGCCTGGCCGTCGATAGTGACCTGCTTCTCCTGCATCACCTCCAACAGAGCGGCCTGGGTTTTGGCGGGGGCGCGGTTGATTTCATCCGCCAGCAGCAGGTTGGTAAATACCGGTCCGCGACGCACCTCAAAGCGGCTCTCTCCCATGTTGTACATGGCGTGGCCGGTAACGTCGGCGGGCATCAAATCCGGGGTAAACTGGATGCGGCGGAAATTGCCGCCAAAGCAGTTGGCCAGGGTGCGCACCAGAAGGGTTTTGCCGAGTCCGGGTACACCTTCGAGCAGTACGTGGCCAGAAGCCAACAGAGCTACGAGTACCTGGTCAACCACCTGCTCCTGGCCAATCAGCAACCGGTTGATATTGTTGCGCAGTATCTGAAGTTTGGCGGACGCAGCCTGCCAGTCAGGTGACGGGCCCGTGGTTTGTTGTTCTGGTTGAAGGGTGGTCTCGTTCATAGGACTGCCTCGATTCGCTGCAGATTACGCATGTGTTCAGTAAATGTTTCTTCGGTTGTGGGGGGCTTGCCCCACAGGGTTTCAACTATTAGCCGTTCATCCATACCAGTGGAGGCACAGAGCTTATCGCACAGTTTGCGTTTTTTAGTGACGTTGATATGGGTGGCGCCGAGGCGACGTAGAAGCTCTTCCCGGTGGCCGCGCAGCAGGGTTTCCCCCTGGTCGTCCTGCCAGTAGTAGTGGCCGCAGGCGGATATATGTTCTAGCAGAGAACGGCGGGATGCCTCTGGCTCCGGCTGCAAGGGGCCGAAGCGGCGCCCGTGTAGTAATAGCCAAGCGAGTAAGGCCAGTGCGCCGGCGAGAAAAAACTCTGCAGCGTATTGACGAGCAACCTTAGAAAGGGTTTCAAAGCGGGGGCGGGTGAGAAAGACAAACTCTCCTTCGCCGGCCAGCAATTGTAAGAAATAGGCGTGATCGAAGTGGCCAATACGCTGGGACTGCCACAGGGTGCTGTCAGTCATCAAGGTAATCACACCATTGCCGCGCTCGAACTGCATAAACGGTACGCCGACATCGCCGCGTCGTACCTTAGCCCAGAAAACAGGCCCACTGTCGATAGTCTCGTCATTAAATGAAGGATGGTAGAGCAGGTGGCTGGCATCGAGGTATAGCTGTATATCGCTGCCGCCCTCAACAGGCAGGGTTACCAGATCCTCCTCTGACACATCGGGGTTGCGAGACTCCTCTTGTTCCTCTGGCTCATCTTCTGTTTCGCCTTCGTCCAGTTTGCGATTGTGCTCTCGCATGGCATCGGCAGGGCTCTGCTCAGGCTCGAGTACGGCATCCTCCCCGAGCAGTTGCTCCAGGGTTTCTTGCAGTTCGAACTTACTGTGCCCCTCTTGGATAGAGACGTCCATGGATTCAAGTAGCCAATCGCGGTTTTCACTGCGCCTGGAGTCGCTGTCGAAGTTACCGGTGTAGGCTACAACGATGGCGTGGCCACCGCGTTCGACCCACTCGAGAAGCTCTTGGGCCTTGGTGGGGTTATAGACCTGGCTGGAGCTGCTGATAAACAGGGTGGCATCGGAGGATAGGCCTTGGAGTACAGATATATTATCCGCTTGGCGCGGTGCCAGTTGGACATCGGTGAGGTATCTCTCTGCTGCTAGGTAGGGATTTCGTCTGGCTTCCATGCTCCAGCCGTTATCGATCTCCTTGGAGTAGCGCTCGTAGAAAGTGAGGAATAGCCATACAAGTGCAACGCCACTTATGACCAAAGCTGCCAACAGAATTCTCTTAGCGGTCATTGCCAAATTCCTCCTGCCATTGGCTACAAAGTGAGCTTACCTGAGCCTCTTTTGGCGGCCGGTGGGCATAGGCAAGCTGCTGCCAGTTTGCAGTAAGCTCTTGTACAAATTGACTCAGGGCGGGACTTACTGGGCGCTGTACTTCATTCGGCTCCTGTTGCCTTACTTGTACCAGCTGTGCGCATTCATTTTCGGTAAGGTGATCGCCAAAATAAAACTCGAAGTCTTCAATCAGGTGAGAGAGGGTGGCGCGGTACAATAGTCCCAAACTGGCTCGCTTGTCTCCCTCTGTCCACAGGCGCATGACCTCCGCGCAAACGTCATCGGGCAGACTCGATTGGCGTACATCCAGGCCGAACAGGGTTTCGGGGACGGGCTGCTTTTTCTTTGGCTTAGGCTGCCATTTCAAGCTCTGAAGAATTTTATCGTGATGTCTCCAAAGCAGATAGCCCAGGCCGAATACCAAGCCAATCCAAAGCAGCAGCTCCAGGATTTTCGCAATTGTTGGGCCCCATTTAACTTCATCGTCAACTTCAGGCGTATCTTTAGAGTTCTCAAAAAGCCATTCGATAAAGTTAATTAACCACTCGGGGAACTTTTCTTTGACGGCTTCTGTTTCAGATTTGTGTTTTTTGCGCCAACCACTGATCTCTTTCATTTGATGAAAGTCATCGCCGGCGAGAATTTCGTCAATATGCTCTTGGGCCTGCTGCGGGGTTTCCAAAGATGCGGCGCTGGCGGGGGGCGCTGGAATTAATGAGCCAAAGGTGAGCCCGCAGATCAGGATTAGGGCAGCAGTGCTTGGTTTTCTTCTGCGGTGGGACTCCTGTTCACGCTGCTGGCGTTCCAGCAGGTCCCGAAACTGGATTTCTATATCCCAGCCTTCCAACTCGATACGACGGCCGATATAGAGGCAAAACCCACTGACTATATAGAAGGGGGCAACGGCTGCCATGACGAGTAAATACAGCGAGTAATAGAGCCATTTGACCCACAGCATATCCCCCTGGAATAAGGGAATCCAATCGATTCCTTCGACGTACTGTTCTGGGATAAACAGAAATACCAGCATCGATAAAGCAATAAGTAGGAAAGCTTCGATGTGGAAAAGCGTGAGCGTCAGCCAGGTGGCGGCCCCAGAGTGTTTGCGGTGCAGTACCCCAAGGCGCGAGGTACGGGCCTTGCCCGTGGATTGCTCCAGCACGGTAACTGGCATATCGAAAGAGCGTGTGGGGCTCAGCCGACGGAGGGTAAGCCACATAAACCAGTCGCGACGATTTTGGCTAAAGAAATGCTTCAATGCCTCACCAATGGATACCGGTGAGCCAAATAATGCGCGGCTGATCATAAACAGGGGCAGTCGATCAAATACGGGTTTCAGCCACCAAATAAAAAAGATGGAGAGCGTTGGTGACTCTGGAAAGAGCCAATAACACAAGACAAATAACGGTGCTGCAGGCAACAGGTAGACTATAAAAAGTTGCCACCAGTACTTTCGTGCCAGGGCGATACCGAGATCGACAGACTCCCAGGGAGAGCGCAAGCGGGCTCGCACAGCCAGATTCTTAATTTGCATGAGTTGCGCCCTCCCTGCGTCCCGCCAGGATAAAGTACGCAAAGACCAGTACCCAAAACAGGGCGCCTACCCCGAGCTTGATCGCAATCGGTGTGCTGGCACTGGAGGACCAGAAGGCTTCAAGGAAAGCGGCAATCACCAGCATCAGGAAAGTGCCGTACATAATCTTCATTGCTTCGACAGCGGCCAGGCGCAGTGCGACCGTGCGTCGGTGTTGGCCCGGATCCACTAGAGAGCGTCCCAGTATCAGACCCGCTGCTCCAGCCAGTACTATGGCGGTCAACTCAAAGGCGCCGTGGCCAATCACAAATGGGTAGAAGGTGGAGACAAAGCCCACCCGGGTGATATGCCCAAACGCTGCGCCAATATAGATGCCGTTAAACACCAGGAAGAAAATTGAGCCAAGGCCAAACAGTACACCGCCGGCAAAGGTGCGAAAGGCGATGCCAATATTGTTTTTGATATAAAAACCGAACATGAACAGGTCGGTATCAGAGCCGCGCTCGCGGCCCAGTACCCGGTTGCCCGGATCATACATGGATTCAAAACCCATAACCTGTTCCGGTGACATTACTGCGTACACCAGGGCATCGTTGTTGTAAGTGCCGATTCCCAGGATCAGGCCAGGTATTAAAAACAAAGCGGATGCCAGCAGTACTGCGCGGCTATTAGCGCGCACGGCTTGGGGAAAACCTGCCAACAAATAGTGCAACCATCCCTTGCGGCGCAAGGTTTCCTGGCGGTAGACACGGTGATGTGCCGCCATAACCAGCTGGTTGAGGTGGTCTATCAGGCGGTTGGTATATTGCCGCTCCTTAGCCATTGCCAGCTGCTGGCAAAGGTTGCGATAGGCGACGGGTAGGTCCAGGGCCGCAACTTCGGACTTGTTCCGATCCGCTTTCAGCCAGGCTTCTAATTGCTCCCAGCTGTCGCGGTAGCGATTCTCAAAGTCTCTCTGCTTCATAGGTAACTCTGCCTATCCCCTGCCACCGAGTAGCCAACTGCCTACGGAGCGCAGGTAGCTCAAGGCATCGCTGTCCCTTTTCCGAGTAATCGGCTCGAGCAGATTTGCGAGCTCTTGCTGACGCGCTTCGCTTAAATCCTGGTGGCGCTCCAAAAGGCTAACCAGTGCCTGTTGGTCTTGCTGGCGGAGGTTTTGCGGTGGTGGGAGCGGGGTAGTATCCGGCAGGGTAACTGGTGCCTTTTCCTCTTCGCGATAGACCACCAGGGTGGCTGCTGCCAGGTCGCCAAGGCGCTGGAAGTGACGCCCCAGTGTCATGCTTATTACGCCAGTGGCGTAGGCAAATGGCATAAAATCCGCGAAGCGTAACAGGTTGCGAACGATGGATGCTCCCCAGGATACCGGCGTAAGGTTGTCGTTGACCACCATTAGGCCAAAGGCCTTTTTGCCCGGTGTTTGCCCACCGCGTAAAACTTCAAAAAGCACCGGGTAAAACCACTCGAGAAGAAAGGCGCAGACGAGCCAGATGCCCGCACCGGCAAAGCCGGCAAATAGCAAGGCAAAGCCGATCGCGGCCAATATCAATGATCGATAAAACACATCCACTGCATACGCAAGGATACGTGGCACGGGCCCAGCGGCCCGCGCGCGCAAATCGATCCCCTCAGGTGTTTCGACGTTATAGGTGGTATCCAGCAAGCCACCGCTCCTGTCTGGTAGAGAAATTTAATTGTGATTGGGAACGCCGAAAACTTTTCGGTAGGCAACACCAAAAGCGATACTACAAAGGGGGATTGCCCAAATCAGGCCGATAAGCAGAGGAATGCTGCCAGCTAAAAAGATCAGTATCATAACAATTGCGAAACCAAGGAAGGCAAACCAGTTCTTAGTGATGGCTTTACGGGAGGTTTCCAGAGCCTCCCAGGGGCTCAGATTGCGATCGGCAATTAGGGGCATTGTCATCAGATAAGCAATCATTAGGTAAATACCCGGAATTATCAGCAATATCAGACCAACCCCAATTAGTAGATACATAACTATGGTCGCAAAGCCGAGAGGCACTATCTTGTCGAAATGAGCAAACACCTCGGTACCAGAAGTCTGCTCGTCGCGGGCGATCTTGATACCAATCATTGTCATACCCACCGCCAAGGGTGCGCCGGCAAAGGTCACGATCAGCTGAGAGAGAGCCTCGGCAAATGGGCCTGGGTTGCTGTCGGGGCTGAAAGCCGCAGTGCCGCCAGTAATTAAGGTGGCGACGATAGTAATTGCAATAATGGCAACGAAATAGAGCAATGCTCCCACCCAAACGGTGCCTTTATTACCACTCGTGCGTTGCCAAGCTTCGCTAAGAGTCTCCCCAATAGAAAACGAATAATCCCCGGCAATGCCCTTTTCAATAGAGCCTGAGTCGTCACTCACTGGGCTATTGGCCAAATTTGCTTCAGGGGCCTTATAGATGTCACTCATCCTGTTAGCTGTCCTTATTGAGATTTAGATTATTAATGGGGTGCAGAGTCTTGGGAGGGAAATATCTCATAGGCGGGAGTGGCGAACAATGCCACGCCAATACATTGGCAAATTAGGTGATACATCTTTCTCAGCATAAAATCCCCGGGGAGTGACTAAGGAATAGAATTGATGAAAAAAATACTGTGGATGAGCGGCCTGGTTTTGGTGTTGATTACCGCTGGGTATGTCGCCTTGCCGTTTTATTCCATCGAGCAATTGCAGCGTGCGGCGAAAATGGCTAAATCCGATCAGCCGCAGGTTAGAACTGAGAGTATCGACACGTTAGAGCATTATGTCGATTTTCCTGTTTTACGTGACAATTTAAAGATCCGCATACAGCAGCAACTTAGGAACTCCCTAAGTAATTCTATTCCTCAGGAATTTGATGAGTTACTGAGTGCTGGTGCAAATTTCTTTATGGATCCACTTTTACAACAGTTTATTACTCCTGAGGGCATTGCCGACCTTCTTCGTGGGGGAGAGGATCTGGAGGCATTTCAGCGGGAAATTTATCGACAGGGTAGTGAAACACCGGATATTTCCGGGAATGAGACTTCTGCAGCGGAAGAGAAAGAAGATTCCTGGCGGCGCATGGGGTGGCATTTTACCGACCTCAATCATCTGAGTGTTGAATATGGTGAGCATGGCCGGCCTGAATTGCGCCTGTTGATGCAACGCAATGGTCTGCGCTGGCAACTGGTGGATATCCAGCTAATTGGTGATAAAAGTGGAGAGAGTCAGGAATGGAGATAGAAAATTCAGTCAACGTCTTTGGCGATCCACTGGTGCCTTGTAGCCTGGACCCGAAGACAGGCTTCTTTCGCGATGGCTGCTGTAACACCTGTAAAGAGGATCTCGGTTCTCACACCGTCTGCGTTGCCGTGACTGATAAGTTCCTGGAGTTTTCCCGCAGTCGCGGCAATGATTTGAGCACACCGGTGGAAGAGTTTAATTTTCCCGGTTTAAAGGAAGGGGATCGTTGGTGTCTCTGTGCCGCGCGCTGGCTCGAAGCGGAGAAATTGGATATGGCTCCCCGAGTATTTTTACAGAGTACACATGTGAAGGCGCTGGAAATTATTCCTATGCAAACATTGCGTCGCTATGCGCTGGATTTGCTTTAGTTGATTGGGTGGATCAGCTTCTTGTCCACCTATTAACTCCCTTCAAATGGCGGCACGTCCCTGTGTCGCCACGTTACAAACAAGATAGCTACTCGGAACTTAAGAGGGCAGGAAGTCGATTGAGTAGTTTTTGGTAGTACTTTCAACGTTGGCAGAACCAAAATTGATCATGCGGATTCTCGCCAGCAACTTGCGTTCAAGTGCCGGGTTATTGAGCTCGCTCTCTACCAATTTGATCGACGCGATAGCCCCATTCGGTGCGATCACCAACTGTACGGTGAGCCTTCCCTGCAGAGTTGGGTCCCTGCGCAATGCGCGGTTATAGATCCCAATAATGGCCTCTTTATTGGCTTCCATTACACTGCGAATGGAATCGTCGGTACGTATGGATTTTTGCCCTCTGGCCTTGGCCACTGCTTCTTTGGCTGAACCTGTTGCCTGGGTACTTTGCACACGGGTGTTCTCACGACCGGCCAGTGAGACGCCACCGGTATCGCGACTCACCCTGCCAGCGGCAACGCCGCCGCTGGAGGCTTTTGACTTATCCGCGATCATACTGCGTTCTATTTTAGTGGCAGTAGCATTCCCCGAGCTGAGCTGGCCCCGGCTAATATCCGATGTATTAAAACTCTCGCGCATATCCAACAGATCATCGGCGAGTGCATTCAGGCCGCTATTGGCCGCTTTCTCCCGGGCCTGCTGTACTTTGGCAACCGGGGGATTTTCAACCTTGCGCGGCTTCTCCACAGGCTTGGGCTTGTCGGGTGTTTCCGCTTTCTTTTTGGGTTTCTCTTCGGGCTTTTTCTTTTCCTTGGGCTTCTTTTGCTCTTTGGGTTTCGGCTTTGGCTTGGGTTTTGGCAATTCCTTTTTTTCCAAAATCACTTTGGCCAGCTGTGGAGGTACCCTTTCGGCCTGCTCCCGGGTGAGTTCGGGTACTGGCGCCAGTGCAACGGCAATACCACTGATTGCCAGGGCTATCAGGCCACCGCGCAGTAATTTGATAAATCGCTGATCCTCCTCTCTCGAGGCGGACCAGGGAAGTACTGTTTCCTGTAGTTGCCAGGGGGCGTAACTAATGGTTGCTGTACTCATATCAGGATTCCACCCCCGAGGGATCTTCCGGCGCTGTTTGTTCTACGGCGAAAGACATATCGCGGAAATCTGCGGCTGCGCAGGTGTGCATGATCTGCTTCAGCAACTCATAGGGAACTTGTTCATCACCTAAAATAGTCACTGCTCGGCCCAGAGTTTTCTGGGCTTCGCTCAGCTCTCCCGCTCGTTCTGCACGGTATTTAAGCTCTGTTACCAGGGCCTCAATATTCTCTGCGCTGGGATCGATATCATCGATGTTGGCGATAAATCGGTCCCCGACAAACAACTGTTTATTGTTGACCCGCACTACAGTAGTCACCTCGGGTTTCTGTTGTGAGGTGGACTTGGGCAGTTTTATGGTTTTATCAGTCTGCAGAACCTGAACATCACTGGTTGAGTTCACCAGAAGGAAAAATACCAGGATGGTGAAGATGTCCATCAGTGATACCAGGTTCAGTTTTGATTGCTGCCTTTTTTGCCTTTGCCTGCGCTCTTGCAGTTTTGCAGCTGCATTTATCTTCATAGTTTGACCCCGCTATTTTGTCTGCTCCGGTGCATCGCCGAGAGATATCTGGGGGAACAGTTCTGCATCAACAACAGATGCGGCCACTACTGCCCGGTAGCTGCGCGCAGTATCCATGGCGGCGACCAGCGTTTTGTAAGGCGTTCCCTTTTCTGACAGGATCACCAGATCATCTTTGTCGATAGATTTTTCCCGCAATTGCCGTTTTATCTGCTGTAAAACGATAGATATCGTGGCGAAATCCGGTGAGTTTTCCTCGTGTGGGATGCGTTTAACCCGCTGCCCAGCGGGATAATTGATATCGACATACTGCGTGCGCAAAACGAGTTCGAGCTGGCGGTTTTCCTCCACACTACTGGAGCTTCCATCACTGATACCCGGCAGGTTCAGCTTGAGCACTGAGATATGGGAAAACACCATATTTAGCAGTAACACTGGAACCAAAATGGTCATCAAACTCATAAACGAGGTGATATCGAGTTCCGCTTCCTCATATCCACGCCGGCGAATATTTATGTTCAGCATGGCGGTATCCCTTAGCTGTTAGCGGTGCGTTGTTCCGCTTTCTGTGGGCGCCCCATGGTCAGCAGATTAAGGAATTTAACCCCGGCCATTTGCAAACTATCGACAATCTCATTGGTTTTATTTTGTAGCATTGAGTTAAACAACAGCAGGGGAATGGCAGAAATCAAACCGAATGCTGTAGTGTTCATCGCTACGGAAATACTGGTGGAGAGCATGGTCGCTTTTTCAGATGGGTCGGCACTGGCTACTGCGGTAAATGCAGCAATCAGACCCATAATAGTGCCGAGTAGGCCCAGCAGAGTGGCAATATTAGCGAGAGTGGCCAAGTAACTGGTGCGTTTTTCCAGACGGGGAACAGCTTCGAGAATACCTTCCTCAATAGCCAGGGCAATATTTTCCTCGCGCTTGGCAAATTGCAAAGTGTTGATGCCCGCTGCGGCGATACGGCCCATTGCTGCATCGCTGTCCCGGGCCAGCTGTAAGACACTTTGATAGCTGCGTTTTTGCAACATGGGCAATACTTGTTGATACGCCTTTTTATTGGCATTCCGCGCGCGTGATAAAAATATCCAGCGCTCTACTACCATTGCCAGTCCGATAACCAGGACTACCGCAATTGGGTACATGAAGGGTCCGCCATTTTGGAAAAAACGCAGCATCGCTTGAGTGAATTCCATGATTTAATTCTCCACAGATAAAGTTATAAATTTGTAGTGCAAAGGGAGAGCGATTGAGTTCCCACCCTTGGTGTATAAAGAGGGCCGCGGGACGTTGAAGCCTGCTGCGGCGGTTCCATGTCTTCGCTGTATAAATTCAGCAGCGCCGCTTCCATACGCCGCAAAAAATTATTTTTTATTTTGATGGGTCGGCCTAATCGGTTTTTTCCTGTTCAGCTTGTAACAGCTTTATTTCCCGCCGAAATTCCGAATATTCCTGATGTTCAAATACAGAGGAGAAAGTTTGCGGCAGAACGCTGTCGAGCCTTTGTAAACTGTCGGCTTGCTTCCAGGGAATGATATATAAAACCTTAGGTTGTTCCTGACTGCCAATTACAGTGGACTCCAGCGTTGTTATTTCCTCTGCTGTTGCGCCATATGCAAAGATAGACAGGCTCAGTATGAGCCTAGAAAATAATTTCATTGTTAAAGTCTCCGCTCCAGCTCGAGTATCCATGCACTGAGCAATTTATCCTGTTCAGTACCGGAATCTTGTGCTGCCATATAGTGCTGAAGGGCGCGCTCGGGTTGTTGCAGGTAAAGGTCGTAGAGGATTCCCAGGTTGCGGTGTGCATCGGCATAGTGTGGCCAACGCTCTATGGCCGCGTTGTAGTATTGCTCCGCATCTTCGAATCGCCCCCGGTCACGCATCAGCGCGGCGAGACGATTCCAGGCAAATACATTGTTATCGTTTACAGCAATGGCCTGTAGAAAGCTGCGCTCGGACTCCTCGTATTTCTCGCTGGAATGCTGCACGATTGCCAGGTTAAGCCAGGCTCCAGAGAGCTCCGGCCACTTTTCGGTAATTTGGAGCAGTTGCGATTCAGCTGCAGGTAAATCATTTGCCTGAAAATTCTGGCGAGCCAGTTCCATCGCCGCACGGGCCTGTTGCGGTACCCTTTTAACATCTCGCAAGTAGGGATTTTCTGTCAGTTGTTGCGCGGTGTCACTATCTGCGGGCGATATCGTCTTTTGCAGGCCGCTACATGCAGAGAGTAGAAAAACCAATAGCGCAGTAGTGAATAACCGTGCGATTGAAGATAATTTATGGGCGCTAAATTCAGTGCAGTGCATCACTCCACTCCAGGGTTTTTTCTTCTTTTTTGTAGCGTGCGGGTAACAGCTCTCCCAGTGAGTGGAAGCTGCGTTTAACCCAGTCGTCGTAAATACCCTCAACCGTGCGCTGGATATTGGCCTCGTGAAGTTCTATGGACTTCTCCTCAAAGGGATAGGCCTGTTCCTCCAGTAGAATTTCGTATTGTTCCAATTCCAGCTCGTTTAGGTTTTTAGGGCGCTGTGAGTCCATCAGGTCACGGCTGAGCTGTCGGTACACTTCTGCGAGGCGATAGTTTGCTTGAGGGGTGAATTCTGCGATGCCAAATTCCAGGACTTTGCGGTAATCTGCCACGGTGGTTTGCATGGCCCGCTTTTTATTAGCGAGACTGGTCTTTAACGGCAAGCGCAGTGCCAGTTCAGCAAATTTCGCATAACTTTGTTCCGCCAGTTCACTTTGAGAATAAGCGGCCAGGTAACGCCCGCGGGGTGACTGCAGCGAGTTCTGTGCAAGTTGTTGTAGCCAGTAATTCCGCTTGGTGGGCTTTTTGGTCTGAGCGTAGATTTCGACCAGCTGAAATTGCGCTTCCAGACGTTGCTCAGCGGGCTCTGGCCACAATTTGCTGTAGTTGCGATAGCTTTCAATAGCCCTGTTGTACTCACCGGCTTTTTGCAGGTTTTCTGCTGCCATAAACAGGGATTGACGGCGAACTTCCCGATCCGGATCTGTAGCGGCTAATTGCAGTAATTCTGAGGCGGCGGCCGCTGGCATTTCCAGAGCTTCAAAGATAACGATGGCTTTGGCAGCCAGTGTCGGCGTCAAGGTATGCGCGGGATAAAACTGGCGGAAATCAGCGAGTTCTGTGCTGGCGCGCTGCCACTGCCCTAATTGAATAAGAAAATTAATCGCATCGTATTGGGCGGTGGCCGCAACCTCTGTGCGCCCGCTATCGCGGATACGCAGCAGGTGATTGAGGGCTTCCTCACTGGGAGCGGCATCTTCACTCTCGCGCTGGGCCAAAATGATTTCTGCCTGGCGATAGATGGATAACTGCAATTGGCGCAATGCGTCTTTGCGCAGCTTATCGTCTGGCTGGTAGCCGAGCGCGCGGGTATAGGCAGCCTCTGCCTGGGGATATTGTTTCAGGGAAAAATGGCTGTGGGCCAGTATTATTGCAATACTTAGTTGCTGTTGCCTATTGGCTGGCGGTTGCCATTGATCGGCGTGCTCGGCAGCGGCGATGGCTTCGGCAAAGCGCGATTGTTGTAACAACTTATCGGCAGCGGCCAGCTGTACTGGCAGAGCTCTCGGGTCTTGGGGCCAGCTCTGTGCAAATTTCAGGCTCGCTTCGATATTGCGATCGAGCCACAGGATTTTCTGTTCCGACTCTTGATCCGGAATTTGTTCATACACTCTGGCTGCACTGAGGATGGCTCCGTAGCCGGCTTCGGCAGCATACTTGGGATCTTGGTATTCCCAGGCGACCTGGCTGTAAGCGCGCCAGGCGGCGGGGTGATCTGCAGCCTGCTCAAGACACTCCGCCATCAGGAAAACCATGGATGGTGTGCGTGGATCTTGTGGAAAAGTCTGCGCGTATTCCTGATATAACGCGGCGGCGCTGCGATAGGCACCCAGTGATTGTGCGCTGACAAGGCGACGTTCTTTCACCTTATTCGCGGGTAGTTTTGTGACTTGCTGAGCCAATTCCTGAGCGCGGGCGTGGTCAAACTGGGCCAATTCATACAGCCATGGTTGCAGGGTTTTGGCCAACTCCTGTTGTTGAGTTTCACCTGCTGCTTGCCAGTAATCACTGTTCACACCATAGCGACGCACAAAGTCCCGCTTCGTGGGCAGAACTTCTTTGTGTAGTCTCCCCGCTTGTAAGGTTTCAACGGCGAGAAGATGAAGCTGTGGGGCTTGCTGGGTTTGTGGGTAGTGATTGACGAATTGTAAAAAGGTATCGGCACTATTGCGGAACAACTCTTTTTCCCGATACCAGGTACCGAGTGCACTGTATAGCTGGTGCTGATAGGGACGTGGCTCTCCATTGAGGTTAAAAGACTCAATGGCTTCAGCACCTCCCAGGTAGCTGAAGTTTAATGCGAGCCCGCGCAGGCTGTCTTCACGCAGGCGCTGCCGCCCAACAGGGAGTTCCTCCCCCTGTTCCTCACTGTGCAAAATATCCAGCGACTGGAGAAAAATATCTGTGGATGCGCGGTAATTGCTCGATTTAAATTCTGACCAAGCCAGCATATAGCGAGCATTATCCGTAAATGGACTCTGCCCCTGCTTGAGCAATGCACGGAAATCTCGGGCGGCACTGGGGTAGTCTTTGCGATTGAATGCCGCCTCGCCACGGCGGAACAAGACTTCGCCGATAAACGGTGAGTCCGGTGCGCTACCGGCTATCTTTTCCAATGCCTGTAAGGCCGCGGGCATTTCCCCATCCAGTGCCCGCGCGCGGGCTAAGCGATAGAGAATGTAATCATCTTTTGGGCGCTGTGCAGAGAGACTTTGGTAATAATCGACCGCGCTGGAGTAGTCGACAATGGTATCCGGATTGTCGGACTGTTTTTGCTCCAGTCGTTCCATTTCCAAGTCAGCCAGGCGCAGATGGATTTGTTGCCGAACCTTGGGATCGGCGTGGCTCTCCAGTGCCGTGCGGTAACTTTGCACCAGGTTTTCCAACGCGATAGCGGTTTGCACGGGCGGACTTTGCGGTGCCTCTTCCTGGGAGCTGGGCGGGTTGGCACGGGGCAGGTCAGCCAGGGTTTGTACCGGTTGATTGCCGCAGGCTGTCAGGGCACAGCAAATACCAATAGCCAGGGAGCGCAGGGTAAACACAGCTGCCGGATGCGGGGCGTTATTCATTGTCTGAGGCCCCGGTATTATACGTGTCACTGTCAGCCTGAGAGGTTGCGGGGATCGCCTGCATTTCAGCGTCTTGCAGACGTGCGATAGCCAGGCGTGTGTGGGCCATATAATTGTGAATTTGCTGCTGCTCCCTACCCAGCTGGGCGATAACCTCTCGGCGCAGGTCGGCTTCAATCAATTCGCTGGCTCGACCAATCGCCGCTTGCTGAGCTGGAATTTCGTCACCGGCGGTGACCACCCGATAGGCTAGTTGGCGCAGTTGTGGCCCCCGCTGTGCTTCGGTATCTGTTTTCTTGCGTTGTTCCCGCCCCCTGCGTAACTGATCTTCGAGCAGCTGTAGGGATTTTCGCTGCTGCCACAACTTCTCGTGATACTGTTCGCTGGCTTGCCAAAGCAAAATCCCCCGGGCTTTCGCCAGGGTTTCCGCTTGTTGTTGGCTGGCTTTGCCGCTGTCCTGGATTTTTTTAAGACGTTCTTGAGCGCCGGTGAGAATTTCCAGTAATTCGAGGGTTTCACTTTGTTCATTTGGAGTGGCGGTGGTCGCCAATAAAGTGAGTGCGTCGCGCTCCTGTTCAATATGCTCGAGAGCTGCCCTCAAATGATCATATTGCTGTGTTGCCATCTGCAACTGCTGGTCAAACTGGGCGCTATTGTAGTTATCAATAATCGTTGTACGGCGCAGGTGACGCTCTTCGATAAGGTCGGCAAATTGGGGTAGTTTATCTTGCCAGGTCTGTAGGACCTGGGTGAGCTGCTGCAGATCGCGCAGCTCGGTGAGCCGCAATTGGAAGTGGTCACTTTGTAGGATTGGCCGCAGAAAGTGTTGGTTATCGCGCAATAGGGGAGAGGCCTGGGCCAGTTGTAACCAGCCATAGCGCCATGCCTCGCGCTGAACAGGATCATAGGCCAGCGGTTCCGTCGCCAGGTCTTGTTGTAACTGGTGTAACTCAGTAAGCGTTTCCAGGTAATAAGCTTCAGCGCTTTGATATGCTCTGAGGGCTACAGAGCGATTTTCCAGTTTTTCGTAACCATAAGGCAGGGCTACCATCGCTTCCCGTGCGGCGGGACTGTAGCGGTGCTTATCCAGTAAAAATTGCAGCGCGTCTATGCCCGCTTGGTAGTCTTCACCATTGATAGAGGACCAAGCCATCCCCAGGAGTGCGCGAGTTGCCCAGGGCGTGTTGAGGCGAACCCTGGAAAAGGCTTCTTTAGCTGCGCTGTGTTGCTCCGCAAGAGCCAGGGCGTACCCCATACCAATATGGGCTTTATCAATGAGTATGGGGATTTCAGATGAAGGAATATCAATTGTTTCTGCAAAATCAACAGCGACTTGATATTCGTGAATTGCTGCAGGCAATTGGCCGGACCTGGCAAAGGCAGCGCCTAAGTTGATATGTCCCAATAACTTTTCTGCAGGGTATAAATCACTGGTTTCCAGTAATTTTTGAGCCGTGGTGAGGTCTTTATTGCGCAGCGCTAAGTTGAGAGGTAGAGAGGACTCCTCGGCAACCCCTGATTTTTCCAAGTGTGCTGCTGCGCTGGCAAAATCACCGTTCAGGTAATTTAATTCGGCCAGCTTTAACCAGGCAGTGCGGCGATATTTTGGTGCAGCCGCGACATTACTCTGCTGCTCAAAAAGTTCAGCTGCTCGTCTATGTAAACCAAACCCGAGGCTGATCCCGCCCTCTATCAATGCGGCGTTATCCCGGTGAATTTGAATTGAATCCCGCTGCTGAGCAACCAGCAGTGTGCTCAGGGCATCAAAGTAATTCCCTTGAAAATACTCGTAAAGCGTAGCGCCATAAGCGAGGTCTTGAGCCCTTTGGTATTTTTGTGGGGTTCGCTGCTCATTGCTGGGACCGCTTGTTTCGGCCACAGTATCAGCTTCCTGAGCGCAAAGGTTACTTGCGGCAAGAGTGAGCGCCAGGGATAGGATGCGGGTAAAAGATGGGTAGTACATGGCTAATCAGGGCGTTGGCCACTGCACCAACTCAAACTCCGGCTGTTGTTTTCCGGAGTTGTCTGAGATAACCAGTTCAATAACGGCGGGCTCATCACTTTTATTCAATTCCAACTTGGCTGCCCGCTTGTATTCGCGCCCTTCGGGCCCAAGGCCAGTTATAAAAGCAGAAATAGTGTAATCACCGGATTTTAGGTTGCCTTTGTAAAGCGGTTGAATACCACCGCGAATCAACGCTTCCCGCTGATGTTCCGTATACAGATGACTTGCACTTAACTTGTTATCGATGTGTAGCTTTACTGCATCCAAAGTAAAATAGTGGCCTACATCCATAGACACATAAAAGGCGATTTGGCTCTGTGCGGGATAGAGCAAATCTTCTTCAAGAATCAATAAATCCCTGTTTAATTTAAGTACATCGCGCTTTAATTCTTCCAATTTCTCCGCAGAGAAATCGCTTTCCTGAGCCTGCACAAACGCAGAGCCTAAAAGGCCGATAAATAAAATAAAGCACTGAAAGGGGCGTCTCATGGCAGACCTTTTGATAGGAATTGGCATTATTCTTTGGTCGGCGCAAATTATGTCAGGGGATCAACGATCTGATGTGATCTTGTTGGCAAATTTTCTATGAAGATAAAACGGATTACTCAAAGATTCTCCAAACCGCGACTGAAAAACAACTTCCGGTTACTATCTATAACTACTGCTTCAAATTGGGGCAATCGATTAATAAGTGCCAAGCCTTTCTCTTTTCCCAGAACAAACACACTGGTAGAAAGGGGGTCGGTATCAAAGCCGCGGGGGCCAATAATGCTGACACTAATCAACTTATCAGTGTCTTTTGCAGAAGTTTCCGAGGGTTTTCCTGTGGATGGATTAAAAATATGGTGCACTCTATCCTGCTGCTCATCAATAAAATAACGCTCGTAATCACCTGAGGTAGAGATAGCAATATCACGCAGGGGGATAACCGCAGCATTTTTACTTTTTTCACGGGGGTGGCGAATACCCACTAACCAGGGTTGCCCCTGTTTATCTCCCAGCATGCGTGAATCGCCACCGGCACTGACACTGGCGCAGCAAATGTCTGCCTGCTTGAGGATCTCAATTGCCCGATCAACTGCATAGCCTTTGGCAATTCCCCCTAAATCTATTTTTGTGTTTTCGTGGCCAAAACGGAGTGTATTGGCCTTTTTATTCAGTTTTAAGTGGCGGTAATTCAACGCTTCTAACAACGAGTCCGTCAGCTGGGCGTCTGCCTGTTTCTGCTGGCGAAAATCATAGTGCTTGCCCAGGGTGGCATAGCTGATATCGAACGCACCATCAGTGAGCTGACTAAACCAAAGGGATTTATCAATCAGGTTGGTGAGTTCTTTGGATATATTGACGTTCCCCCGGCCAGCTGTGCGGTTGACGAGAGATAGTTCACTGTTTTCCTTATAGGGTGAGAGCTGATCGTCAAGGCGATGGAACTCTGTCATGACCTCTTCAATAAGGTGCTCGGCTTCATTGCCGTCCTCGTGCCAAAGTTGCAGGCGAACCTGAGTCCCCATAATTGCACGTTCAGCGTAGTGCCACTCGGCCACAGAAGGAATCGCGCAAAGTGTGGCACCGCACAGTAATAGTGATTTAAAAAAGCGGAACATCACTTATCCAACTTAAATAATGGGGGCGAAGGCAGTCATGCTGTCTTGTAAGTTACTATCGCCGAGGCCATGGTTGGGAAATAAGGTGGAGAAATTACCTTGCTCTCCGTGCAGGGCCATATAATTGAGCACTACAGTTTCCACCAATAAATTGACGTTGTTAGCGGCGGGGGTGGATGTTGTTTCTACGTCACCGGAGCTGCGCATATAGCCGAGTTGCTGGTGGATCGCCTGTTCGTCCGCCGTGCCACCGAGTAATTGTGGTCGGCCCGCCGGGTTGTATACCAGGAAAAATGAGGCGGCTGTCTGTTGATCATCGCCAGTCCAGACGCCTTTGCCACGGCCCTCTACCGAGTCGTCCAGCATTCCGTTGGAGAAAACGGAACCATCACTAAAAACGTAAATCATCAGGGGCTGGTTGCGGCGGGCGGCATACTCCAGGCAAGCGCCAATACAGCGCCCAGCGCGCAAATCGCGAATCTCTCCTGTGGCGCGGTCTCCGGTATGGTAGTCATAGCCACCCATGGTAATAGTGCCTGCACCGGCATATCCATTGACGACCAGCTTCATCACTGAGGCGGTCTTTTGGAACTCTCTGTCTCCACTTAATTCTGAGCTGGTAAATACACCGGATGGCCCGACGATATCAGGATCGGATTCGGGATTTAAATCGGCCGGGTTGCCAAAGCGATCAGCCAGGTCAGCACTTTTCATATAGCCGCAACGCACCAGGTCTTTAATAACTGCATCGGTGCTGACTTTAGTATTCACGTTGCTGAGTTTCGCTTCGGAGATACGGTACATGGACTCCATCACTGCGACAGTATCCTCCTGGCTGAGCAGCCCCACCAGGTCTCCTACATCTACAAGGCCGGTAACGTCGGAAGAGCGATCCACTTTGGTGGGGCGAACTTCGGGGTTGATCATGGCGGAAGGAGCCATGGAGTTGCCACCGGAATCACTGGAGCTGGAACCGATCAGGGCCAGCAGGGAACCGTTGGCTCCCGCCTGGTTAATACCGTACATGGGATTGTGTGGGTTGTTGCCGGTGTCATTTTCTGAGCGAGCGGGAATAACTGCACCGTTGGTCGCCGATGCTGTGCCAGCAGCGATTTTTTCCAGAATGCCTCGCAACATACCGCTGTCACTATGGAAGGCGAGACCCAGGTCAGTATTGATAAATTCATCGCCCAGGGAGGGAACCATATCCCCGGGGAGGCCTTGCTTGTTGTAGCCGGCTGTGCCGAGAAAATCCATTTGTCCGCCCTCTTTACCTACCAGCACATTGGAGCCTGCGATATTTGCACCGCCGGCGAGATCGAAACAAATAAAAGGAATTTTACCGGCACCGAATGCACTGACGTCACAGGGCCCGCCATTGGTTTTTCGCAGTGCTTCCAGGTCTGAGGAAAGGGCTGCATGGGCACTACGGGGATTGGCAAACAAGCTGAAGACAGAGCCGCCCAGCACTGTTCCCATACCCGCTCGGAAGCCTTGAGCGAGAAAGTCGCGGCGTGTTACCGGGCGGTGGTGGTCCGGGTGCCGTAGGGGCTGGTCCAGATCAAAGTGTTTTTTCTTGCTCATAATATTCCCGGATATAGTTTTCGGTGTGCCGGCTCTTTATTGTGGAGGGGCTCTACCGGCGAAAGTTTTGCCGACAAAGCCGCTAGTCTTTTTTATGCGATCAGTGAATCAGGATCATGGCACTGCCCATGGCGGCAGCACATACGGCTTTCACCGTAGTTTCTGTGCGACCTGAATCGCAGCTGCTGCCACAGGCGGTCATGGTGTCGATAAGCGTGTCCAGTTCTGTCTCTACAGAGGCCAGGTCCGGGGCGCTGGCAAGCTGCGAGACGCTGCCGTCATGCCAGTTCATCTCGTGGCCAAGCAAACCTTCCATGAGCGGATCAATTATCTGCGCGCGTTTGCTGGCGCTGTCGAAGGCGGTGTCTGCGGAAGCGCTGAAGTCAAGTCCACTGAAGTAGCTGCTGCGCTCACTGGAGTCCACCAGGGTGCTGCAATACTTCACTGCCAGCTGGGTAATACCCATTTGCTGTGCAGCGAGGAATCCTTCAATGTCACTTTCAACCGGAAGCTGGCGTTTCACAGTTTCCCAGGTTTCATAAATATCCGGGTGGGACATGGAGACTCCGGTCGCCTGGGACAGGCTTGCATGGATTTGTTCAAATCGGCGCAGACCTATGCGCGATTGCGCTTCCAGATCAGCGGCATCCGCAGGTTCAGCTGGAGTGGCCTCAACCCGGTTATAGGTTTCGCTGCCGATTTTTTCGAAGGTCAGGAAAAATTCATCATCGAGGGGGCCCTTATCCAGAGTGATAATGGTCCCGAGCCTGGAAAGCTGCTGGCCCTCACCTGCTACGTAGCTATTGTCGACTGCAGTGGATAACTTGGACCAGGCCTGGCCCACCTCCGCTTCGCGGCCATTAATACCGATACGCATTCCCTCAATGGCGATTCCAGATGGATCGACACTGTCGTCGAGGCTGACAAAGGTGGGTTCACTAAACAGATAGGCATAATTATCAAATTGCTGCACAGTAAACATGACATAGCTTTCGGCAATGCCTGTGTGCTCTTCAACTTTGAATAACAGCAGATATTTTTCACCGACGCCGACTTCGTAGTTGGTAGCAATATCCTCTTCCGATAGGGCGCGGGAGTGAATTGCCAAAAGGCGAATGGAGCCTTCCCAACTGTTGCCGTTACTGACTTCGCTGCCTACTGCGAGAGCAAAGGTATCGTCCCAGGTAGAGAGTAAACCGGATTCACTTGGGTCTGGCTCCCCGGTATTTGCACCGTTAACGTAAAGCTTGCGTCCGTTAATTGGATCGTAAGTGGCCACCACATGCTGGAGACTGGCTTGTACAACCTGGTCGGCATCATCGGTTGCCAGGGCAGGCATACCGTCCGCATCGGTGTTGTCATTGCGGTTTTGCACGGTGTAACTGTATTGATCCTGGCCGAGAGTGAAGTTGCGAATATCATCGCCACCGGAATAGGTGACGATACGCGCGGGCCCATCCTGTGAGACGTTGGCGGGTGCCGCCCAGATTTCAATTGAGTATTCACCGGTGGCTGTGAGGGTATCGTAAAGTTTGCTGCTGGTTGCAGTAGCCCCCTGTGCTTTACCCCCCTTCAATTGCAGCCCCCAGGAGTCGATCCACTCCACATCGCCAGATAGGGCGAGATCAATTGCAGGGTTAACTCCGGAGGTATCGTAGGCAGTGGTGCCGCTGCCAGTTTTAAATTCATAGAGAGCAATTGCATTGCTCTCTATACGGCCGCCACTACTCGCAACAATGCCATCTGTGAGGCGCAGTGCCTTACTGATAACCCAGTCGGGGTCTACCTCGGTGACACTGATAGTGTCGGAAAAGGCTTGGATCGCATCAGTCATTTCCGCTTCGTTATCTGAGCAGTCATCCCAGCAGTTGTGAAATTCACTGCCCAGGCGCACAGAGAAACGGGAGTCGGCCGGAGAATCCAGGTTAATTTTACTGACCGCAGATGCGTAGGCGAGATCGACATCAGAGCTGGCAAAGTAGGGGGTTTGTGCCGTTGTCGCATCTTCACTGTGACAGTTGGCACAATAGCTGCGCAACAGAGGGTAAACTGTAGTGCTAAAGCTGCCGCTGGATTCGGGGAAACTTTTACTGGCACCCACCTCACGCTCGACAGGTGCGACAAGGGTGATTGTATTGCTTAGGCCGCCGCTAGCCCGAGCCCATTCCTCGATATAGTTGGTAATAATTTCCGCACAGGCATCATCGCTGGAAAGCCAACAATTGTGCCCACCACCAACCTTGGTTACCAAACGGGATTCATCGGGAACTGATAAGTTAATTAACTCACGCCCGGCATCGTAGGCAGCATTGATATCATCGCCGCGGACAAAATGTGGGCTCTGGTTATTTTCAATATGACAGCTGCCGCATCGATTTGTCGCCGCCAGGTTATCCCAGATGTACTGTTTATATTGATTGACATCATCGGTTTCAGGATCCGGTCCGGAATAGGCAGCGGTGCCATCGTTGTCGCTGGTATCCGGTTGGCTTTCGGTGCCCTCTCCACTGCCACCACTACAGGCACTGATTGCCAGGGCAGCACAAAACAGTGAAGCGATACGAAGCGTGCGAACTATCAGTGTATTTTCTATCACTGGGAGACTTTTATAGGTTTTCATTTTTTAATCTCCCGCGCAGTAAACCGCAGTGTCTGCGTATACCTGCTTAAGTTTGTAGCCGGTATTGCTGAAGTCATCGGTAATAGTTTCGATTCGGTTGCGGTCGGTAGAATCTTCCGGCTCGCGCAGACAAACTTGGCGAAACACCTTAGTTACTTGGCATTTGGCGAAAGCTCGGCTGTTAGACAACTCCTCTCCCAGGGATTTGATGCCGTTGCCGTTGCCGGATAAGGTGTCGCTCCAGCCCAGATGCATATTTATGCCCTCGCGCCAGTAGTTAACCCAGCTGTCGTCGGGAATAATAAAACCGTGGGGAAAATTGCCGCTGTTGATCAGATTTTTGGCCTTAACACGGCTGCCGGTTTCTGGATCTATATCACCGGCTGCGTTGTAATCCAGGGCTCCCTCTTCTCCATCGGGATCATTGTCTGCATCGTATACATAGTCGTAATAAGCGAATGCCTGTGCCATGGGGTCCATGCCGCTGTGGCAACCGATACAATTATTTTGGAATACCCGACTGTCGCCCCCAGGGCTGCGGCTTACATCCTGGCGAATACGATCCGGTGAGCGGGAAGTATCCTGCACCTGCTCCATGTCGTTACACAGGTGATTGAGCATGGTAAAGCGAAACATGGCGCGATTGGTTCCCGCACTAAAAAAAGCCTTGGCGGCGGCGCGGCTGGTAAGAATGCCGGCGGTGGCATCTGCGGGGAGACCATTGAGAGAGGATTGGGCTTCCTGCACCAGATTGTCCTGCAGGGAATAACCCCCGGCTTCCAGTGTCTCGTAGTGGTCGTTATTTCCCGTGTTGTAGGAGGGCAGGCCAGAAATATCACCGGTGTAGAGAATATTTGCCGAGAGCAGTTGGCGGAAGTCCATATCGTCCCGAACCATGCCGATTACCGTCGCAGTGTAGTCATTTAATGGTTCAAATACGTCCTGCTCCTCATTGGTCCAGGGAGTGGCCAGATTTTTTAGAGTGACATTATAGAAGGCGTCATTCTCCATTGCCGTATACGCCGCAGCGGTGGGATCACCGTTTTCTATATCCTCTGCCATATCCAGCAATACGCTCTCGCTGGGAATGGTTCCGGTGATACGGCTGTGAATTTGGAGAGCTTGGTCCTGCGATGCTGACAGGGCAGAATTACTCCACAAACCTACTCCGAGCAGTGCGGTTACCGTGGTGAGCCGGAGTACACGCGCTCGAGACGAATTATTTTTCATTGGACTATTTTTGTCGGTGAGATCACTGGGATGTGGCAAAGCAGTCTAAAAGCAGATTTCAACAATGTCAGAATGACTTTTAATATTTGCGTCCCAGTTGGCAAACTTTTTGTGCGCAACTTGCGAGAATTAGCCTCAGCGGTCAAAGCCGTATAAAAAAGTTCTTAGGCTAAGAGCACAAAAAAGGCGTGTGCTGCTCGTGCCAAACCCGGGTGGATAACAAAAATGAAATGTTTGCGTGCGCTACCGCTTTTATTATTGGTGGCGGCCTGTAGTGGCGGTGGCAGTTCCAGTGGTGGTGAAGACCAAGCCGAAGATCCCGTGGTGGAAGACTATCCTGTTGCTTTTGTACTTCGTCAATTAAGTAGTGACGATGATGGCAGCCTCCTTCAGGATAATATTTATGAGCCCGCGGAATTTTTTGCCGGAGCCCAACTGATTTTAAAAGACCGTGCAACCGCCAGTGCTGCAGAAACTGTCATTACTGCAAATATATTTGACGGTGATTACGATGTAAAAGACCTGAATACTTCAGCAGATGGCAGCCAGCTTATATTTGCGATGCGGGCACCTGAAATAGAAGACGCTGATGACGATGAGCAGCCTACCTGGAATATTTGGGTATACAACACCGAAACAGAAGAACTCAATCGGGTAATTGAGTCAGATTTAACTGCTGAAGAAGGCCAGGATATCGCTCCCGCTTTTTTACCCGATGGACGCATAATTTTTTCTTCTACCCGCCAGCGGCGCTCCAGAGCTCTTCTACTGGATGACGGTAAACCGCAATTCTCAGCCCTGACTGAAAATCGAGAGGAGCCGGCATTTGTACTCCATGTAATGGAAGCGGACGGGACCGATATCACTCAGATATCGTTTAATCAGAGCCATGATTTAAATCCAGTTGTACTGAGCGATGGACGGATCCTGTTTAATCGCTGGGACAATGCGGCAGGTATCGATAAATTAAGCTTATATACAGTAAATCCAGATGGTTCGGACCTGGCGGTTTATTACGGTTATCACAGTCAAAATACGGGTACAGAAGAGACTGAGGCCGCCTTCAATCGACCGCACGAAATGCCGGATGGCCGCCTTTTGGTAACGTTGCGCGCTCCCTCTGGGCTCACTTATGGTGGCGATCTCGTGACTATCGACGGCATTGTTTATAGCGAAGCCTACAGTGAGCCGGAGCAAAGTGGTGAAATGGTCGGGCAGGCTTCTATCACTGTCGGAGAAGTCACTACCGACGATACTATTTCTCCCCACGGTACTTTTGCTTCCGCATGGCCATTCTACGATGGGACAAGTCGTTTGCTGGTAACCTGGAGTGAATGCCGGGTTATCAATGAAGAAACCGAGCTGCTGGAGACCTGCCCGGATACTCTTGCCGAAGATGAAGAAGTTCAATTGGCGGACCCACTCTACGGCCTGTGGATTTACGATTATATCGCCGGCACCCAGCTTCCTATTGTGGTTGTGGAAGAGGGAGAAATGATATCCGAAGGGGTTACTCTGGAGCCTCGCACTGAGCCCACCTATATTCCAGACCCCGTCCCGGGAGTCGATGTCGATGCGGATCTGGTGGAGGAATCTGTCGGAATCCTGGATATTCGCAGTGTTTATGATTTTGATGGTGAAGATATTGCCGGAATCGAAACCTTGGCGGATCCCGCCCAAACCACAGCAGATTTTCGGCCTGCACGATTCCTGAAAATTTCCAAGGCCGTGGGCATTCCCGATGATGATGTTCTGGACTTTGATGGGGCAGCATTTGGCCGCAATGGTAATCAGGGCATGCGTGAAATATTGGGTTATACCCCAATTCAGCCCGACGGCTCCGTAAGGGTAAAAGTTCCCGCAGATATGCCCCTGGCAATTTCCGTTGTCGATGCAGATGGAAAACGCATTTTCGATAGTCATAACAACTGGTTACAGCTACAAGCGGGTGAAGTGCGCAGTTGTAACGGTTGTCATACTAGCGATAGCGAAGCTCCTCATGGCCGCACGGATATGCAGTTGGAATCAGCTTGGGTTGGAGCGCCGACCTCGGCAGCACCATTTGCCAATACTGAGCCCGCGCTACTGGCGGAAATGGGCGAGACTATGGCTCAATTATTGGCCCGTTATATTGGTGAGGCTGAACTTGAAGGAGATCTGCACTTTACCGATTTATGGACTGATCCTGCGGTACGGACTAAGGATGATGAGTTATTGCTTTCATACGGTGATTTGAGTACGGATGCACCGGTGGAATCCACTTGTTTAACAGAGTGGGAAAGTAATTGTCGAATCGTCATTCACTATGAACAACATATTCAGCCGCTCTGGGATTTCCCCCGTGAAGTATTGGATAGTACAGGAGCAGTAATAGCTGATTATACCTGTACAGTCTGTCACTCTCCTGTTGATGCTGCTGGAGCAACTCAAATACCCGATGGGCAATTAGATCTCACAACCTCGGCTTCCTCTGTTAATGATGCTTGGTTTGTTTCCTATTCCGAGCTGGTGGCCGATCGCGCTGAATTGGAGTTATCCAGTGGGGTGCTAACACCGCGGCTTGTACAGGAATTTGATGATGATGGAAATCCTGTTTACGAGGTTGATGAGGATGGTGAATTAGTTCTCGACAGTAACGGTGATCCGATTCCGGTAATGGTTACCGTCAATATTTCCTCTCCCTTGACGAGCTCTGCTCTTGAGAGCTCGTTTTTTTCTCTCTTTGAAAGTGGTGGCGCACATCAAGGGTACTTAGAAGATGCCGAGTTGCGCTTGATTGCCGAGTGGTTTGATATTGGCGCTCAATACTATAACGATCCTTTTGCGGCGCCGGCAGATTAAAGCATGTTGAAGTTACACCAAAATTCTATTGGCAGTTTCGCGGTATTTGTATTGCTGCTACTTTTTTCTGGGCAGGCTTCTTCTGGACAAACTTTGATGGAATCTGATTCTTCAGATGATACCCCACAAGAAGAATTGGTTGAGACTGAGACTGAGACTGAGACTGAGACTGAGACTGAGACTGAGAAAAAATATAAAGGCCTTGAGGATGCAGAGCCGGTTACAGTCGGTAATGCATTTATTAATATTTACCGAGGCCCGGGGCGCGGTTACCCGATATTCTATGTCGCTGAGTATGGTGAACAAATTTGGCTGCTTAAACGCCGCACCGACTGGGTAAAAGTGCTTACTTCACGCAATAAAAGTGGCTGGGTAAAAGTTGACGACTTACGTGAAATCTACGGAGAAAATGGAGAAATTGTTCGAGTTCCTCTGCCGGATTTTTCCGATGTTGACGACGGTTACTTTTACCTAGGTATGAATTACGGTGATTTTGCTGGAGCGGACTCTCTGGGAGTTAGCCTGGGCTACCAATTTACTGTCAATCTGGCTACTGAAATACGTGCAACCCAGGCGGTAGGTTCCTATTCAGACAGCCAAGTCTATCAGGTGGCAATGGTCCACCAGCCATTTCCACGTTGGAAAATATCCCCTTATTTTGTTTTGGGAGCCGGGATAAATGTTACCTCTCCAAACGCAACTATCGTTGCCACCGAAGATCGGCAAGATACAACGATGTTGGCGGGCGTAGGGTTGCGTACTTACTTATCGCGCCGTTTTGCCATCAGGGCTGAATACACAAATCACTACTTGCTTACTACGCAGGAAAATAATCAGGAGATAGTCGAGTGGAAACTTGGTTTCGACGTATATCTGTAGGCTCTGCGGCGCTTTCCGCACTGGTGGGGACCCAGGTATGCAGTGCTCAGCAGGATGATGAAGTACTTGCGGATATTGTCGCACCTGAACTGGAGCGGCGAGAGATACGTGACGCCCTGATAGATAGTGAAAATATAGAAATTGGTTTGTTTGCTGGTGTTATCAATGTCGAGGATTTTGGCTCAAACTCCCTGTACGGCACTTCAGCGGCCTACCATATCAGCGAAGATTTCTTTATTGAGGCCACCTATGCCCAGACTGAGTTGGGAGAATCCAGCTTTGAAAGATTGAGCGGTGCCGCACCGCTGTTGACTGATGAGCAGCGTGAACTCAGTTATTACAATACCTCTGTGGGCTGGAATATTTTCCAGGGTGAGTACTTTGTATTTGATGACTGGGCTTTTAATGCCAATTTTTATGTTGCGGGAGGTGTGGGAAATACCTCGTTTGCTGACGAGGAACACTTCACTTACAACTTTGGTGCAGGAGTGAGAATGCTTGCCAACGATTGGCTCGCAGTGCGCCTGGATGTTCGCGACCATGTTTTTGAGCATGAATTATTTGGCGAGGCCCAAGTCACCAATAATCTGTCTGCCCAATTGGGACTTACCATCTTTTTTTAATTGATCATCAAAAAATAACAAGGACTCTTCCATGAAATACCTGGCTGCTTTCCTGACGCTGCTTTTATCGATGTCACAGGCTTCCGCCGCAGAGCCCTCTAAGGATTTTACCTTGAGTTCCAACCAAGGCGGAAATTTGAGGCTTGCAGAGCAGCGCGGCGATGTCATTATGCTGAATTTCTGGGCTTCCTGGTGTGGCCCTTGTCGTCAGGAAATGCCGCTGTTGGATCAGCTACATGCTCGCTATGAAGCTGCTGGCTTCCAGGTTTGGGGAGTCAATGTGGATGCACAGCGTAAGGATGCGGACTCGCTATTAGCGAAAATTCCAGTGGATTTTCCGATTCTTTTTGATAGCAAAGGGGAAGTGAGCAAAATGTATGGTGTTGCCGCTATGCCCAGCACCGTATTTATTGATCGTGATGGCAACGTTCGCTATATCCATAAAGGTTATCGTGATGGGGATGAAGCTGCCTATAAAAAAATGATTAAGGAATTGATTCGGGAGTAGTGTCATGCGTGCACTATTGCTAGTTTGCACTTTCTTGATGAGTACAGGTTGCACTGTTAACCCGTGGATTGCACCCTACGAACGGCAATTTCTTGCGGATCCTATTATGGGCTTTGAGCAGGATCCGGTAGCTGCTCGCTATATGAATCACGTGTATGAAGCTCGCGAAGCTGCGCGTGGAGCTGAAGGAGGCAGTGGAGGTGGATGTGGTTGTAACTAAGCTTCTATCTCGCTGGGGCGGGTTGGCATTTTTGGCACCGCTCGCTGCCGTGGCCGCAGTGCTTCCCGAAGAGCGGGCAGATAATATGTATCACGCCTATAGCGGTGGTGGAGTGACCATTGATGGGCCTTCAGTATTGATTCGCCAGAATGTTGGCAACAATGTTTCCCTGTCTGCCAATTACTATGTGGACATGATTTCCGGGGCCTCTATTGATGTGGAGGCCACGGCCAGTGAGTATTCGGAGCAACGGGATGAGTACTCTTTGGGCGCTGACTACCTGGTGGATAAAACTACGATCAGCGTGGGGTACACCAACAGTTCTGAGAATGACTACGAGGCACAAACCGTTGCTTTCGGCATCAGTCAGGGTTTTTTTGGCGATTTAAGTACTATCGACCTGCGGGTTAGTTACGGAAGTGATGATGTGTTCCGCAATGGCGACGATAATTTTGCCGAGGAAGCGCAACACCGTCGCTACGCATTTAGTTGGAATCAGATTCTCACGCAAAAGCTGATTGCAGAGGTGAGTGTCGAAACTGTATCGGATGAAGGGTATCTCAACAACCCTTATCGCAGTGTTAGGTATCTCGATCAAGCATCTGGAACAGGATTTAGCTATCAGGCCGAGGTTTACCCCAGAACTCGTAACAGTGATGCGGTTGCCCTAAGGGCCAAATATAGATTGCCCTATCGCGCAGCGATTAAAGGGGAGTATCGACACTATGCGGATAGTTGGGGAATCGTTGCAGACAATGTAGAGTTTCGCTATACCCATCCTTGGAAAGAACAAGACGAGTGGGTTTTTGAAGGAAAGATCCGTTACTATCAGCAGAGTAGTGCAGATTTTTACAGCGACCTTTTTCCCTATCTCAACGCTACCAACTTTCGTGCTCGTGATAAGGAATTGAGCAATTTCACAACCTTGGCCCTTGGCCTGGGAGTTTCCTATGAGTTGCCACGGCGCTGGTCTCTATTAAATCGCAGAAATACAATTAATCTTTACTGGGATCATATTCTATTTGACTACGATGACTTTCTTGATGTCACAGTACACGGTTCAGCTACATCTATCAGTCCCGGTGACGAACCCGCTTATAGTTTCTCTGCCAATGTAATTCGATTATTTTGGTCGGTCCGTTTTTAGGAATGGGGGCCTCTGCGTTCTGTTTTTCAGTAAAAGAACAAGATGCAGAGGCTTTATAGTTTGAGTCAAATTTGACTGTTGATTTATTGCATAGAGTAATCCCGAAGAATTTTTCCAATCCTTATACGATAGTTGTCAAATAGTTGTTTTTTGCCTAGGTGTTGTGCATCACAATGAGCCTTGTGATTTTTCCAACTCACTACAGATTCTTCATCCCGCCAAATAGAGAGTGACAAAATTTTTTCTGGCTGATTGAGGCTTTGAAATCTCTCGACTGAGATAAATCCATCGAAGCTGATTAGGTGTTCTTTTAGATCCGCTGCAACGGCCAGATATTTGTCTTTTCCTGAAGATTTTGGTGTAACTTCAAATATGACGGCGATCATCAGTGACTTTCCTGTGGGAATTTCAGGTAGGTTTCTGGCACAGCATTTAAAAAGCTTCGCTTCTCTTCAAGAATAAACTTCTCTCTCGTCGCAAACTGAAAATTTTCACTGCCCTGAGGAGACTGCTTAAGCAGTTTTCGATATTGTTCATAATGAGCCAAGCTATCGAAATTAATAATACCAAAGGCCTGAAAGTTGGTGCCCTCAGAAGGTAGAAAATATCCTAATAGTCGTCCGCCACAATTGGGAATGATCTTGCCCCAGTTCTCAGCATACTGCCGGAAAGCATCAAGCTTAAACGGATCGATCTTGTATTCAATAAAACAGGTTACAGTCATCTAAGTTGCCTCTATTCATAATTTGCTGGCATTCTAGATGGTTTAATTTTCTATACTTCGGTGGTCAGCGAACTGTTGCGGGGGTAACCATGGAACCTGACATTTCGGTAATATCCAGCTTGATTGGGGATCGGGCACGCTCAAAAATATTGATGGCGCTTTTGAGTGGAAAAGCACTGACAGCAACAGAGTTAGCCTGTGAGGCTGATGTGACTGCACAGACTGCAAGTAACCATCTGTCCAAGCTGGTAGATAGCAAGCTGCTGATAGTTCGCAAGCAGGGTAGGCACAAGTACTTTCAGCTGGGGAGTCATCAAGTTGCCGAAGCGCTAGAGGCACTGCTCAATCTGAGTAGCACCCTGGTACCTCAAAAAGTTACCACTGGGCCCGCAGATCCAGATTTAAGGAAGTCCCGCATCTGCTATGACCATTTAGCAGGAATGACTGGTGTTCTATTGTACGAGGCCCTCTTGGCTAGTGAGTTGCTCTCCGAGCAATCACAGCAAGTTTCCTTGACTAAAGAGGGTGAAATATTTTTTCAGGAGCAAGGGGCAGCCGTAGCTAGCTTTAAGCAGCGTAAGCGCCCTGTTTGCAAGTCATGCCTAGACTGGAGCGAGCGAAAAAGCCACCTTGCAGGCAGCTTGGGTCAATGGATACTCGAAGATGCCTTGGCAAAGCAGTGGGCGGTTAGAAGAGCGGACTCCAGGGCGATTACTTTCTCCCAGAAGGGGCTTTTACTGTTCTCGAAGCGTTATCAGATTGATCACTCCAAGTTGCTATAAAATTATTTGTCAGCTCGTTATCAGATTAAAGGAAAGCCCCGTTAACCATATCAACTGTGCTCCATAGCTGAGTCGTTGGTGCAGACCGGGGTTGGTTTTTTCTTCGTAGGCTTTTTTTAAGGTAACAGTAAAATAGATAGAAGCGAGCAAGCAGGCTGTACTAAATAGCCTGAATTCTATTGAGAAGTAACTAATGAAAGTACTTAGCAATGGCGCAATGAGTAAAGACAACAACATAAGCATCCCCGCCCAGGAGTGTATCTGGCATTCAAGACTAGGGGTTTTTGTATAGGGATCTGCATCCATAGGAAAATAACCCGCAACCCAGGTTCCAATACCGTGGATGATAATTAAAACTCCAATGATGGTAAGTACAACTGGGGCCTGTTCAATTTGAATTATATGCAGGCCAAATAAGAAGAATAATATGCCAAGTGGGTAGTTGTTAATGAGGGGGGAGAGCTTCTGGGTTGGGCTTCCAACGGCTCCTAGTTCGCTACAGAATTGTCTTGAATGGCTATAGCCAGAGTATTTTGCTCCTGCCAATGTAACACCTACAACCATCCATACCAGCGAGATAAACCCCAAGTAAGCAAACACTGTATGAGCCCCGACTGGTTATGTTGGGGCAGAAGATAGCACTAGATAAAAAGTCCTTTCAAGTTAATCCTTGTCTTCAAACGTGCCAGGTTTATTGCTATTTCAACTTTATCTAAAAGCGATTCTTGCCATAAAGATAGGTGTTTTTGTCCTTATTGTTCATATCGTTTTAATTAATTTTTTATTAGTTTAAGTCTAATAGAGTAATTAATTTTTTATACTAGATCAGGTGCTGGAAAAGGAGTTGAGGGGGCGAAAATGGATAATAATGACAGCAAAAATTTTTCTAATGCCATAGAAGTACTATCCCTGGCAGCGCGGTACGCTGAGGAGTATGTTTCCGATATTCGCGATCGCCGCGTAAGTCCGTCCGCCTTTGATATTGATCAAATGCAATTTTTTAACAGCGACTTGGCCCGGGCTGGGGAACCGGCAGAGGCTGTTGTCGAGAGCCTGCATCGTTATGGTTCTCCGGCAACAGTTGCCAGTACCGGTGGGCGATTTTTCGGATTGGTGGTAGGTGGGGCTACGCCAGCTTCTATGGGCGCGGCGGTAATGAACGCCGTTTGGGACCAAGTGGCGGTTCTGGAGGCGTCGGCGCCTTCTGCAATTTATCTGGAGCGTATTGCGGCAAACTGGATATTGGAATTGTTAACCTTGCCGGTGGAAAGTAGTGTGGGTTTCACCACAGGGTCATCTATGGCCAATATGGTATGTTTGGCTGCTGCGCGAAATACGCTTTATCAAAAGTTAAATATTGACCTGGCAAAAAGCGGGCTAGCCGGTGCGCCGCTACTGCGTATTGTTGTTTCTGAACAGTCCCATGTCACAGTTCACAAGGCGCTCTCTATTCTTGGGTTTGGTATGGACCAGGTGATTAAAGCGCCCTGTGATGAACAGGGGAGGGTGCGTGCAGATACTTTTCCCGAGGTTGATGAAACCACCATTATTTGCCTTCAGGCGGGCAACGTAAACTCCGGCAGTTTTGATCCGTTTGTAGACATAATTCCCGAAGCTAAATCCAAAGGTGCCTGGGTACATGTCGACGGTGCCTTTGGTTTGTGGGCAGCGGCATCTCCAGCGAAATCAGTGTTGACTACTGGAGTAGAACAAGCAGATTCCTGGGCTGTAGATGCTCATAAATGGCTAAATACGCCTTATGACTGCGGTTTGGCAATTTGTCGAAAGCCGGGGTCTGTACACAATGTGATGACAACCCAGGCGCCATACTTGCAAGTGGGATCGCTGGTGCCCCCCAAGGATATGGTGCCAGAATTCTCACGCCGGGCCAGAGGGGTGGAAGTGTGGGCGGCGATTCAGGAGATGGGCCCGAAGGGAGTAGCGGCGATGATTGATCGCTGCTGTATCCATGCCCAGCATCTGTGCGAAGGCTTGGCAGAAATGGGCTATGAGATCCTTAACGATGTAGTGTTAAACCAGGTGGTGGCAACTATTGGCACTGCGGAAGACATTCAAGAGATAGTCAGGACCATACAGGAGGAGGGCGTATGCTGGTTTGGAACGACTACCTGGAGAGGAAAAACGGCCCTGCGTATTAGCATCTCTTCCTGGGCGACTACCGATAATGATATTGCCCTCACCCTGGATGCTATTTGCCGGGCGACGGAGGCTCAGATGTCCAGATAACCCTTTGTGTGACATGAAATACTAGAGGCCTTCTAAAGTAAATAGCACTTAATATTTGCATTTTTTAGGTTAGGCAGGGATATTGGTGAATTACTAAGAGGTTTTCTTTTTTCTACCTTTGGGTGTAGCAGCCAGTTTCAGTGGCGAGCGCCGTCTATCCTTGTTGAATGGGCGCGGATCTGGGCCATTATTTTCAAGCTTTTGCTTGCGGTATTACTATTTCCGCCAACTCAGCCACTTTTTCAGCACATAAAGGTGAGGGGCTCGGGTAGAACGATGACTTTTTGGCTGGTTTTAATTCTTTTTTTAATTCTACTCTGGCTTCTGTGGATGGCGTTTTGTAGTCCCAGTTTAAGTCGCAATGAGCTACTGAAATTCTCTTTTAATCAACTTACGCTGGCTGGTGGTTTATCCGTTAATTATCGCGAGATGGGGCCTGTTGATGGCGTTAATATACTTTGTCTTCACGGTGGTGGTGATTCACTGAGCGCCTGGAATGCCTGGGCGACAAAATTGGCAGAAAAATATCATGTTATTTTGGTGGACTTACCTGGGCATGGATTGACCGACCCGTTACCAGGAGGCACTTATACACCTAAGCATTTTGCCGATTTTATTGCAGAATTTGTCGCAACCCTGAAACTTAGGGACTATGTGATCGCTGGCCATTCATTTGGTGGAAATGGGGTTTTACGCTATTTAACAGGACATCCGAATATACCCAAGGCCGCTATTCTTGTCTCTCCCGGTGGTTATAAATGTGGCAAGGGACTGGAAATGCCTGCTGGTATTGCTCGATTTGCCACCAGCCATTGGGGGCGAAAAATGGTTGCGCACATTGGTAGTCGTGGATTATTGAGAAAAATGCTGGCTTCCAAATTTTTCTACAATCCGCAGGCTCTGCCGGGGGAAATGTTGGAACGAATCTATTTGCTTTCCCGCTATGAAAAGAATCGCGGTACAGCGATCAATTTGGTTGCTAATGCCACAATCAATTTCCAGCCGTTGCCGGACTTGGAGACTATAAAAATTCCAGTTTTATTTATCTGGGGGGCAGAAGATCAAATTATTCCCTTGTCCGTAGGAAAGTATTTCTCTGACAAGTTGCCTAATGGAGAGTTAATCGTGTATCAGAAGATGGGGCATATGTCCCATGTCGAAAATGCTGAACAAAGTGTCACCGACGCAATGGAGTTTTTGCAGCGTCAGGGGCTGTGACAATACAGTGGAAAATTTAAAAAAGAGGCCGCAGTGCGGCCGAGTTTGGGGGGATGAAAATCAAGAGCGCCTAATTGATGACAACCAGGCCGGCTTTCACTATGTCGTAGTGACTGAGTTCTGGTACCTGCTGGTGTAGGTCGCTTTCCAGTCGATCGATGGATTCCAGTTGTGTACACAAGCGGTTTGCAGACTGCTCAATACTTTTACCGCGCTGTTCCAGTAAGCGCTCCGCCTCTTCAGTGGCCTGTTCCTCAATGCTATCCCCGCCGGTAAAGGCAGCTTTGAAGGCATGCCAGGCAATAGTTCCCGCGGACTCCATAGCGAGGCGTTCGATACGGGGTTCAAACTCTTCGGAGATGGTTTTCTCTATATAGTTACCCATTTCCTCGTTTCCCAGCTGGTAGATCTCGCCCTCTCGATTGAGGCGGTCCTCAGTGCGCTGGATCAGGTCGGCGGAAAACTGTTGGAGTTCGAGGATATCCGGGTGGTCCGGCCCGGCGAGGGTGCTGATGGCAATGGATAGGCCATCCATTGCGATATCGACCGCCTCAAGGGTGAGTACCAGTGTGTCACGACCGGCGATGTGAAGCTGTTGACGGTACTCCTGAAGCAGTTGCTCCTGCTGAGAATTGAGGGGCAGCAACTCACCATCCACTGATAGCTGGTTGGGCAGCTGAAATGTCACCAGTTTTCCGTCTTCCCCATCGACGGTGAAAAAGTCCGGGCCTACTTCAATGGCGTAATCTGTGGACACGTTGCAGTCGTTGGTATCGACATGAAAAGAATCGTGGGCCATTGCCTGGGTACTGATACCGAGGCCTATCAGGGTTGAAAGTGCGATTGGCTTCCACATATGCCGGTTTCCTATTGTGTGTCTTTTCAATGTGACGCGCCTGAGTCGCCGAACAGATGCAGGCAGCTTGAAATATTTTTCATTTTTTCCTGACGCAGGCCCAGGGAGTGATGGCCAAGCGTGGATGTTCCAGCGGGTATTCTGTATTTTTAGCCCATAACACTTAATAAATTGAGGGTATTCAATGTCCATAAGCAGGCACATTGCCGCACTGTGCTTCTTGATAGTCAGCACAATGGCACAGGCCGGGAGCATCGCGGAGTACACCGCAGGCATGCATAGGCACAGCGGCTTCCACGACTTTTACTGGGACGAGGCTAACGGCCGGGTGTTGCTGGAGATCGATGAGTTTGAGCGCGAGTTGCTCTTGCTCACCGGGCTGGCCCAGGGACTGGGTTCAAACCCGGTGGGCCTGGATCGGAACCAAGTGGGTGAGAGCCGCTTGGTGAAGTTCCAGCATTCGGGTAATAAGGTATTACTGCATCAGGTGAATCTGAAATACCGTGCCCAATCAGCAAATGCGGCTGAGCGCCGCGCGGTTGAGGAAGCTTTCGCTTCGTCCGTACTCTGGGGCTTCAAGGTGCTTGCTCAGAGCGATAAGGCAATACTGGTGGACTTTACGTCCTTCCTGTTGAGCGATCAGCACGGCATTGCTACACGTCTCAAGGGCGCAGAGCAGGGCAGTTACAGTGTGGATAAGAGCAAGTCAGCAGTTTATCTGCCCCGCACAAAAAACTTTCCCAAGAACAGTGAGTTTGAGGCCCAGTTAACTTTTGCTGGATCAGCTCCGGGAAACTATCTGCGCGAAGTGGTTCCGACCCCTACATTGGTGTCCCTGCGCCAGCATATCTCCCTGATTGAATTGCCAGATAACGACTATGAGCCCCGCCGTTTTCACAGCCGCAGCGGCTACTTCCCGTTCGCTTATCGAGATTACGCTACAGCGATTGAAGAGCCCCTGGACCAGCGTTATATCTACCGTCATCGACTGGAGAAGAAGGCGGGTAGCGATGAGGTTGTGGAGCCGATTGTTTACTACGTAGATTCTGGAGTGCCTGAGCCGGTGCGCAGCGCCCTGATCGAAGGGGCGAGCTGGTGGGACCAGGCATTCGCTGCAGCAGGATTTAAAAATGCGTTTCGCGTAGAGATTCTGCCGGAGGGCGTCGATCCTTTGGATGTTCGCTATAACGTGATTAATTGGGTACACCGCTCCACTCGCGGTTGGTCCTACGGTTATTCGGTTTACGATCCCCGCACCGGCGAAATTCTAAAAGGCAATGTTACCTTGGGGTCCCTGCGTGTTCGCCAGGACTTTCTGATTGCTCAAGGGCTTGTACAGCCCTACCGCGGCGACACCGTCAGTACTGAGCAGCTAAAGAATATGGCCCTGGCCCGTATCCGCCAGCTATCCGCTCACGAAGTAGGCCACACCCTGGGGCTGGCGCACAACTTTGCTGCCAGTAGCGAAGAGCGCGCTTCAGTAATGGATTACCCGGCTCCGCTGGTCTCTCTGCTGGGAGGTAAGTTGGACCTGACAGATGCCTACGCCACTGGCATCGGCAGTTGGGATAAGTTGGCGGTTCGCTACGGCTATGGCGAGAGCGATGATGAAAAAAGTTATCTCGACAGTGTTATCGCTGAGGCCGGGGAACAAGAGCTGCGCTTTATTTCAGACCCGGACTCCCGCACCATCAATAATGCTCACGCAGTCTCACACCTTTGGGACAACGGCACCGACCCATTGATGGAATTCCAGCGGATGGTCGACTTGAGGCGTCATGCCCTGGATAACTTCTCTGCGGCGGCAGCGCCGTTATCCGCGCCCCGCTCTGACCTGGAAGAGACCCTGGTGCCTGTGTACTACGGTCATCGCTACCAGGCGGAGGCTGTGGGCAAATTGATTGGTGGTTTGGACTATGACTATGTCTACAACGGTACTGATCAGAATAGCTATACCCTGGTGCCCGCAGAGCGACAACAGCGGGCAATTGATGCACTGTTGGATACACTTTCGCCGCAGTTTCTCACCTTGCCGGAGCAGGTCTTGCAGCTGATTCCGCCCAAGTCCTATGGCTACGAACGTACTATCGAGAGCTTCCCCTCATATACAGGGGTAGCTTTTGATGGGGTGGCTCTGGCGGAAGCGGCTGCTGGGCATACGCTATCAATCCTGATGGACCCGCAGCGCGCGGCGCGAATGAATCAACAGAGTGCCCGCAGCAGTGAGGTACCGGGGTTTGCTAGCCTATTGCAGCGTTTGAGCGCACTGGCTCTGCAGGGTGAGGGTTATACCGGTCTGCAGGCGAGTGTGCACCAGCGGATTAATCACGCCTATATCGAGCAGTTGATGTTACTGGCCAGTAATGCAAAGGCAGACGAATCAGTGCGGGCCAAAGCGCATTTGGAGCTGGCAAAACTTCTTCAGGAAATTGGTTCTATGCGGCTGTTTGGCGATGATCCTGAGGGCTATAGTGCGCACTATTACTATGAGGCACAGCGCATCGATGCCTTTAAGCAGGGTAAGCTGGAAGTAAAACCTGGTGCGGTTAAAGCATTGCCGCCAGGGTCTCCGATCTGATCTGAAATGGATAAAAGGGGGTGGCTGTAAACGCTCACCCCCTTTGGGCATTAACCGCGAATAAACTGGGATTTCTTTACCCAGTGATTGCCTCGGTATTGTCGAGTGGGTGTTGGGTTTTTCTTCGCCCAGAAAAAGTGGCGGTTAAACTGAAATTCCGCATCGTAACCCTCCGCCAGCGCTGCCAGGGGCATGGCTTGCCAGCTGGTCTGGCGACGTTTGCTGGTTGCCTCCAGCAGGTACTCTTGATCGTTCAAGATGGCCACTACCCAGGCGTGACCCTGACCTTTATGGGTTCCGAGTGCCACCCGCGCATCAACTCCCAATTCGATCAGCCAATCTGCCAGTAAAATAGCGTGGTCTTCACAGTCACCACGCTTTTGGTAATAGGCCTGCCGGGATGTTTGCCAAATGTCTGACAAACCGGCGTATTGCAGGTGATCGTATTGGTACTCTTTATTCATAGCCAGTGTATAAAGAGGCACCCAAAGCTGTTGAGTCTTAAAGGGCTTGAACCCCACCAGGTAGCTGTTGGCAAAGTGGTGTTGCTGGTCCAGTCCCCGGGCGGACGCTGTCGCCGCCTCAATTCCCTGCCAGTTCCACACTGAGACATTAGCGCTCTCTTCCAGTGAGCGTTTGTCGACTACTTTCTGGATGGTTTTTTCTTCCAGCGGATAGCGGGTACCCACCACTCGCACTACACCTTGTTGTGAGTCCACAATACTGGCTAACTGACTGCCGCTGCTACCAAAGCTCCGTAAATTATCGGAAAGGGGGATTTCCGGTGTGCTTTTAGTTGGCGGCTCCTGTGTATTCGCTCGCCGTACAAGTTCAGGGGTGATCAGTGCGAGGGAAAGTATTAGTGTGATAGCCAGCCACTTGCGCATAGTGCTATCCCTTGAGGCCAAACGAAATAATGATGGCAACAAATATCAATATGGTTGATGCAAATATAGATACGGCGATATTGCCATTTTTTAGCTCGCCTTCGATATCTACAGAGCGAAGCAGTTTCTTATCAATGGTAATCAGTGCGGTGATACCAATAAATAACGCTAGCAGCGTATAAATCAGGTTAATACCCAGGTTAAACAGGGTTGCCGTTAAAAATTCCAGTTCCATAAATCCTTCAGGCTAATTATGACTATTAGTGACTGTTAATGGAATAATTTAAGCATAGGGCCTGATTGAGTGCAAAGGATGACCGACCCAGATAAACCGACAGCTTAATTTACAGGTGATTATCAACCTTAATTGGCAATCCGGACTTGTTGATTAGTATTTTATTTGGCTGGGTTGCAATTGGGGAATAGCTCTAGACGAAGAGTTGCTCCGTCGAAGGGCTTTTACGCTTAATTTATCGGGAAAGCCTTTTGAAGAAGTGTATTTATTAGCTCGGTGTTATCCAGGCGGGAACCTGGATAACACACCGAGTTTGATTAGTTATCAATCTCGGTCATTTCATTCAATACAAACTCTTCAACGGCGCCCTCGGTTGCCTTCATATAGTCTTCCAGGTGCTTATTGTTCATGTGGGTTTGCCACAGATCGCGAGTTTCCCAATTTTCATAAAACAGGAAGTGTGCAGGATTGTCATTGTCTTGATGAAGGTTGTAATTAATGCAACCAGCTTCTGCTCGTGTTGTATTAATGAGTTTTAACAATTCAGATTTCACCAGGTCAATTTTTTCGGCCTTGGCTTTAATGTTGGCAACGATAGTGAGCCTGCTCATGTGAACGCCTCTTTGTTTCAATATGTGTTGGATTAAGGTTTGTACTCTTTTCCTTGATCCTTTCAGAGGAGACCTAGTGAACAGCTTAGCTGTCTCCTGGGTAAGGACTGGGATGTCGAGCTGATGAAGTCATTCTAGATCTAGATTGCATCGCTAGAAACACTATAATCTTTGAATCTTTATCAAAAATATATTGAAAATATGCAGCTTGAAGACTTGAGGGTCATTCTTAAAGTGGCCGAGTTTCGCAGTATCACTGCGGCCGCCGCCAGTCTCGACTTACGCACTGCAACTGCCAGCGCAGCGATCAAGCGTGTGGAGAGCGCGCTAGGAGCGGACTTGTTTATTCGCACGACGCGGCAATTGCGGCTATCCAGTGCTGGGGAAAGGTTTATTCCCAAATGTGAGGAGGCCCTCCTGACTTTGGACCTCGCCCGGCAAAATCTCAAGGAAGACAGCGGTCAGATAGATGGCGAGCTTCGCATAGGTGCATCCTCGGACCTGGGAAGGAACCTCGTAACTCCTTGGTTAGATCAATTGTTGCAGGAACACCCGGGGCTGAGTCTAAGGGTGAATATCAGTGATAGCCAAGTGGACTTTTACCGGGATCCTGTGGATATCGCGTTGCGCTACGGCCCCCCAGCGGATGCCAACCTGTATGGTTTTAAGATTTGTGACGTGCCCCGTTTATTGTGTGCAACCCCGGCCTACTTACAGGAAAAGGGTTCCCCGAAAACACCGGAGGATCTCTCCGCACATAATGGCCTTTTTTATCAGCTTCACGAGATTGTGCACAATAATTGGGAATTTTTTCGGGGCGAAGAGATATACAAGATACGTATGTCTGGGAACAGGTCGTCAAATGACGGTGACCTGGTGCGACGTTGGTGTACCTCTGGCTATGGACTTGCCATTAAGTCATGTCTGGATATGTCTGCGGATTTACTTTCCGGTCAGGTAGTGGCCACTATGCGAGACTATAAACCCAAGGCAACGGAGCTATGGTTGGTATCTCCGGGGAGGCAGTCAATAACACCGACGGTACGATTAGTGCGCGACACTTTGAGAGAACGGTGTTCGGGGGTTTTAAAGCAGCTGCTCGCTGAGGGATTACTCTCTGAGAGCGATTTCAGTACGGGGGTGGATATATCTTGAGTCCCAAATAGTTTCTTAACCCTGTGGCTATCTATAAAAACTCTCAACAGGTTTTTCTCGGTTCTGGCAAAGGAAAGGGGAGCTTTGCTCCCCTTTCTTATTTAAGCCCTAGTTAATCCGAATGGGATCAGGAGCCGGAGCAGCCGTAGGTATCCAGGTAGTCATAGGCTGCTTTTGCCTGGACGAGGCCGTAGCCGTAAGCATTATCTCTTCCCGCATCACCGAGATCTTCCGCTGTGGCCGTAAGGGCGTTGCGGATCTCTGTATTGCTACAGTTGGGGAAGTGGCTCCATACCAATGCGGCAACACCGGCAACGTGTGGGGTAGCCATGGAAGTGCCATTGAAATATTCGTAGCTTGTAGCCTCATTTTCCAAATCTACGCTGGCACTCAGCTGCGTGAGCAGAGTTGCACCGTCAGTGTCAGAGATACCAACCGAGGGAATAGTGGTTACAGTATCGCTCAGGGTTGCGCTGGAGAGTAATCCCTCTTCATTGTTGTAAATAATCGCTCCGATACCACCACCGGACTCACAATTTAAAACTTTCTCCGCAAAGCTGATATTGCCTCTCGCAATTAGGCAAATCTTACCCGCTGCACTGGTGCAAGCGGATTCAGCCGTACCACAGTCTTCCATTGAACCGGTGATTGCACCAGCTGGGGTGCCTGATATTGGGGCTGATTCGATGTCAACACTGCCGACGGTTAAGCTAGAGATTCTGCCAGTATCAGTGGGAACAGAAGATAGAACCTGTACTCCGGGGGCGGAAAGTTCTACCTGGTCAGTCTGCTGAGAGGAGGACCAGATAGCTTTATCGCTATCGATAGCACCGACGGATACAACGGAAGAGTATGAGGCTGGATAGGAGTGCGCGGTGTTGCCGTCGTTTCCGGCTGCCGCGATGGACAGGATTCCCTGGCGATTTAGGTTGTTAAAAGTTCGTCTTTCGAGGAAGTTGGCACTTTCACCGCCCAGACTCATATTGATGACGTTGGCACCATTGTCGGCACAAACCTCTGCAGCTGCCATCAGAGAGGAGGAGTAGGCCCAGCCGTCGCCATCAAACACTTTTACAATATGCAGGTTAATATTACTGCTGGGCATCACGCCAACGACACCGGTACCATTATTCATCGCAGCGATAGTGCCGGCCACATGGGTACCGTGACCGCTTTGATCTTCATACCAGTTACCTGCGCCGCTTGGGTCACTGGTACCAGTGACGGCGTTTCCGGACAAATCTTCGTGAACCAGGTCGTAGCCGGAATCAATAATACAGACTGTGCGGTTGCCGGCCTGAGTATCACCTAGTTGATCTGCCTGCACCATGGTAATCCCGTAGGGGGTTTCCTGGGACATCGGATACCGCTTAACGTCTTCTTCAATAAAAGCAACATCCGGGTTCGAGCGCATTTCTTTTAGGGTTGTTGCAGACATATGTGCTGCCATCGCATTCTGGCGGCGTATTTCAACAGCCTGTCTTCCGCCTCTCTTCTTCATAAAGGACTTAACGGATTCGCCTTTTCCCTGCTTGAAAGTCACGATATAACGCTTGTCCTCAGCAGTGGCGTTGCCGGTCACGGCGAGCGCTAAAATGCTGGCTGCAAATACAGACAAGGATTTATTCATTGGATGCTCCTGAAGGTTTCTATGTTTATTGTTGCTTTTGTCGACGTTCTAATTTCAAGTTTTTTAGTTGTTGATATTTACTTGAGCGTCGAAGAGGGGAATTTATCAGGCTTTTCTTGTCGTATGAATAATTATTTTTTGACTGCTGTTGTTTTTGTTTTCTTATTGAATTTATATTTTGTTTTATTTTTATCTTTTTAAGGATGTTTTTAATTTTTTTTAAGTGTGGTCGTAGCTTTTATTTTTTGTTTGCTAGATTTTTAGGCTGCTTCTATTTCTGTGGGGAGTTATTGGGGTTTTAAAGTTGAAGCTCCGAGAGTCATCTTGATACCTAATAATGGAAATTGTGAGTTGGAGCAAAGAATTCTAGTTTGAATGCAGCATGTCAATTATTGTTGACTAGATGAGTAGCATTAAGGTGTGTTTCTATTTTTCATCGGTATTCATCCGTTTGGAACGATATAAGGCGGCCAGTCATACATGAGAGTACAGGCTGGCCGCTATCGCTAGCTTTTATCCCTCTTCAGTCGAAGTTGCGCCAGATAAATCCTTATCTACTTTGAACTCGGTAACTGATCCCATACCAAGTTTACCAATTTTATCTTTTATCTTGGTTTTGTCTCCAACGATAATCCAGGTAAATTGATCAACCTTTAAGGTATCTCGAGCAAGTGAATGGATCGAAGGTAGATCGACATTGCGAACTTCATTTGCATAACCTTCCATATAATTCAAAGGTCGATCGTAGGTAACCATTCCAGAAATAGCTCCTGATACAGCTCGAACTGTTTCAAAACGGCCGGGTAATTCATTGATTCGCTTGTCTTTAATTTTCTGCAGCTCGTCTTCTTTTGCTGGAGAATCGCCGACATAGGCTTGGAGTTCTTTATAAAGCTCTTTTAAAGATTCACTGGTCTTGTCCGTTTGAACTGGTGCATAGACTAAGAGCGGTTGCTGTCCTTTGGCCCCAGTCATAAATGAATAGGCTCCATAAGCCCAGTGCTTATCCTCCCGCAAATTCATATTAATTCGCGCGGTAAAAGTGCCTCCAAATATATCATTCATCATATGTAAGGCTTCTCGCTGTGGCATCGTTTCCGACGGAGCCAGGAGACCGCCAATAATTATGCTCTGTTCAGCTCCCGGTTTATCAATTAGATAAATTCTGGTTTTTTCTGGGTGCGCAACCTGTTGTAGATTCTTTGTAGGTAACGGCTCTTCGGGTGCTTTCCAATCCGCAAAGTGCTGCTCTAATTTTTTTGTCAGATCACCCATGCTGATATCTCCGACTGCAACCAGAGTGGCATTATCGGGGCGCATCCAGGTTTTGTGGTAATTTACCAGATCTTCACGGTTCAGGGAGCTGATAGAGCTTTCTGTTCCCGAACCGGTGAGAGGAACTGCATAAGCATGTCCTTCACCATATAAAAGAGGTGGCAGATTCCGCAAAGCCATGTTTACCGGCTGGGTTTTTTCCTGCTGGATTCCTGCTATCCACCGAGCACGTTTCCGCGCAATCTCTTCATCGGAATAGGCTGGATGCATTACGATATCGGCAAACAAGGATATGGAGCTATCGAGATTGTTTTTTAATGCGTTGAGCCGTACAGAAGAAGTATCAATGTTCGAACCAGCCGAGATTCTGGCCCCTAACATTTCTGCTTTGGCATCAATCTCTAAGGAGCTTAATTTTGTAGTCCCTTCCTTTAGCATGGACATGGCATAGCTAGAGGTTCCCAATTTAGCACCTTGGTCTGCAGCGTAACCGGCATCAAACATAAGGCGAATATCGACTACTGGCGCAGAGTCGCGTTGGGCAAGTATCACTTTTAGACCGTTAGAGAGTTTCGTGGTCTGTAATTCTGGAAATGGGATGCTGGGGAATTCACCGGTATCGGGTAATTTAGACCTATCTGCACCAGTCTCGGAAGTAGTGTATTTGGGGAAAGGGTGTACTTCCAGATTATAATCACCACTGGAAAGCCATTTTACTGCGGCTTCTTTTACCTTTTGAGGGCTGGTGTTTTGCATTTTGGTTAACGCTTCCAGGTAAGCGTTGGGATTGTCGAGGTAGAGTTCACCCCGAGCCAAAATTACGCCCTTACCGCCCCAGCCACCTACCTGCTCGAGGTTGCGTGCTTGGGATGCATAGTGGCTCATATTAACCCTTGCAAGTTCCTCTTTGCTTGGCCCTTCCTTGAGAAAACGTTGTAGTTCTTCCTCAATGGCGGCCTCTACTGTTGCGAGTTCAACCCCGGGCTTTACATCGGCAACAATAGGGAAGATGGAAGACAATTCAAATTCATGCAGCCCAATATTAACTTTGGTAGCGATTTGATCTTCGTATACGAGGCGTTGGTAGAGTCGGGAGTTTTTTCCATCCCCCAAAACTGCTGCTGCCAGAGCAATAGCTCCAGCATCGTCGTGAGCTAGATTAGGGGTATTCCAGACTTTATAAAGACGCGATTGAGCAACTTGATCAAACATCTGCTCACGGCTGGACTGATCTCGCTTGGCAATCCACGCTTTTTTCTTGATAAGAGGAGGGCCGGAGGGAATGTCGCCAAAAAAATGGGCTGCTTTTTCTTTTGCTGTTTCTACATCAATATCACCGGCAAGTACTAGTACGGTATTAGCTGCGCCGTAATACTGTTTAAACCACTCGTGAACATCTTCAAGAGAAGCTGCATTCAGGTCTTCCATTGAGCCGATGGTGGTCCAGGAGTAGGGATGCCCAGCTGGATAAATTGCTTTCTGCATCCGCTCCCATACTTTCCCATAGGGCTGGTTCTGGCCCTGACGCTTCTCATTCTGCACAACGCCACGTTGCTCATCGAGTTTTTCTTGAGTAATTGCGCCCAATAGATGACCCATTCGGTCAGATTCCATCCATAGGGCCATGTCTAAGGCGTTGGTGGGTACTGTTTCGAAGTAATTTGTGCGATCCAGCCAGGTGGTACCATTCATGCCAGTTGCACCAGCTAGTTCAAACGGTTTAAAAAACTCATCATTATAGTTTTCTGAACCATTGAACATCAGGTGCTCAAACAAATGTGCAAACCCTGTTCTTCCAGGTTTTTCATCTTTTGAGCCAACGTGGTACCAAACGCCCACGGAAACAATAGGAGCCTTGCGATCCTCGTGGACGATTACACGCAGGCCGTTGGGCAGAGTAAATTTCTCATAACCTATTTTTAGGGACTCAAACTTATTTTCTAAATTCTCGGAGGCAAACAAATCTTTCTTGGCCTCGAGGTTTTTATTATTTTGGGGAGCGTCACTGCAAGCTGAGAGCGCTATAGCTAGCGCTAATGGAATGCTGTACTTCCGTGCCGTTTTCATAATAGTTTCCTTGTCCCTTTTTCCTGTAGGAGAGAGTTATCGTTCCATGGCTTTAATTTTTTATATTTCTAAACTGGCATTAGGTGATTTTCTTTGCGCTCCCTTTAAATTAGATTTGGAGCACCAAACCAGCATTGGTAAACCCTGCATTGATATAAGCAGAGAAAAGTTGCCAGAAAGTCTGATAATAAATGGCTGGCTTGGGGCTTAGCAAATTTAAGTTGTACTTTTTGGGCGTACGACTCAGTAGGCTTGGCGTATGATTTCAATACCCGGAAGGATTGCTCGATTCCAGGCAGCGTCAACTTCTGGCGAGTATTCCTCGTCGTGCTGCCTAATGGTGGCGAGTAGGGCGTCGAGCCAGAGGCGATACCATTCTGGGCGGATATTGTAGCCGTTGCGATCGTGACTTTTACCCAGAGCGCGCAGCTTGGTGTCTGGCATGCCGCGTGAATAAAGCACTAGCTGCATAATGCCGTTACGTAAAAGATGGCGCTGGGCTTTCATATCTGTATTGGCAAAGAGCTGGCGAATATCTGTAGAACTTCCCATAAAGCGATCATAAAAATCCACAAAAAACTGTTCTTTATTGCAACAGCGTCCATAGCTTTGAAAAACGATATCACTATCCGTTGGTTGCATCGTTTTGGTTACCTCTTATGTTGGCCACCCTTAGTTTTTACTATTGAGCGGCCTCTGTGATTAATGTGCATTTTGGAAGGGGGCGGCGATTCTATCGATCGAGCTTGGGTGCGGGAAGAGTAATTTGACTGTAAATGCGTGTTATCTGGCGTAATTAAAAAGTAGTTCTCAATCGGCGAATTACTAAATCGCCATTGTCACTCTGGGTTCAAATCAGCTTACACCTCATCGCTAGATGCCGATCGTGAGCCCCAGAGCATATGTATGGACCCTTATAGCTACTTAAATAGCGGAGCGATTGCGGCAGGCTCGTGAGGAAATCTAACGTTGCGATAAAGCTGTTTGAAAATTGGCTCCAGGTGTCATCTTAAATGGGAGTGATTGCTCGCTTACAGCGCAAGTCAAGGGCGATAAGCATCGACTACAACTGATTATATGACCCAGAAGACAGTAACAACTGCGCTAATAATGCGTAGATTGGCTGTTATAACAACGTATTCCCCTGTTTTTAATATCGGCATCGATAGGTTCCAGTTGATATAATCGCCGCCCACATTTTTCAGTTAATCGAAGTAGAAGAGGATTGGCTAATGGCGGTCAAACTGATGGCAGATCTCGATCTCGCTGGTAAGCGCTTACTTATCCGTGAGGACCTGAATGTACCGGTTAAGGACGGTCGTGTAACTTCCGATGCACGTATTCGCGCGGCACTACCGACGATAAAAGCCGCTATCGAAGCCGGGGCTAAAGTGCTGTTGATGTCCCACCTGGGGCGCCCTACAGAGGGGGAGTACGCGGAAGAATTCTCCCTGGCCCCTGTAGCTGCACACCTGGGTGAGCTGTTGGGCCGTGATGTGGCGCTGGTCAAAGAGTGGCGCGATGGCGTTGAGCTGGCCGATGGGGAAGTTGCCCTGCTGGAAAATGTACGTTTCAACAGTGGTGAAAAGAAGGACGATGAGTCTCTGGCAAAGGCCTATGCCCAGTTGTGCGATATCTTCGTGATGGATGCCTTTGGTACTGCCCACCGGGCCCAGGCTTCCACCCATGGTGTGGCTAAATTTGCCCCGGTTGCATGTGCCGGTCCTCTGTTGGCTGCTGAGCTGGACGCATTGGAGAAAGCCCTGGCTGAACCGGCGCGCCCGTTGGTTGCTATTGTTGGTGGTTCCAAAGTTTCTACAAAATTGACGGTACTCGAAAGCCTGGCTGACAAAGTCGATCAGCTGATTGTTGGTGGTGGTATTGCCAATACCTTCCTGGCAGCCAGCGGCAAGCCAGTGGGCAAGTCCCTTTGCGAGCACGATCTGGTAGATACCGCCAAGGCCCTGATGCAGAAGTGTGATATCCCTGTGCCAACTGATGTAGTCACAGGTAAAGAATTCAGTGAATCCGCTGCAGCAGAAACCAAAAGTGCCGATGCTGTGGTTGAAGACGATATGATTTTTGATATCGGTCCGAAATCCTCCGAGCAGCTGGAAGAAATTCTCAGCAGTGCGAAAACCATTATCTGGAATGGTCCTGTAGGCGTGTTTGAATTTGACCAGTTTGGTGGCGGTACCGAGCACCTCTCTAAAGCCATTGCCGAGAGCGCAGCGTTTTCTATAGCTGGTGGCGGCGACACTCTGGCAGCTGTGGATAAGTATGGCATTGCCGACAAGGTTTCCTATATCTCCACGGGTGGCGGTGCCTTCCTTGAATATGTTGAAGGTAAGAAGCTTCCAGCGGTCGCTATACTGGAAAGCCGCGCACAAGATTAAATAACGAAAAATAAGGCCTGTCGCAATTTGCAGGCAGGTCATAAAAGCAAAAATTCAAATACTACGAGTAGACGAGAAAGGAATTAATTATGGCTCTTATCAGCCTGCGCCAAATGTTGGACCATGCCGCAGAGCATGGCTACGGTGTACCTGCATTTAATGTAAACAATCTAGAGCAGATGCGTGCGATTATGGAAGCGGCCAAAGAGACCGATTCTCCAGTAATCGTTCAAGCCTCTGCGGGCGCCCGCAAGTACGCCGGCGCTCCCTTCCTGCGCCACCTTATTCTTGCGGCTATTGAGGAGTTCCCTGAGATCCCGGTAGTTATGCACCAGGATCACGGCACCAGCCCCGCCGTTTGCCAGCGCTCTATCCAACTGGGCTTTAGCTCAGTGATGATGGACGGCTCCCTTGAGGAAGACGGCAAGACCCCGGCTTCTTACGAATACAACGTAGATGTCACCAAGCGCGCGGTGGATATGGCCCACGCCTGTGGTGTTTCTGTTGAAGGTGAGCTGGGCTGCCTGGGTTCCCTGGAAACTGGTATGGCGGGAGAGGAAGATGGTGTTGGCGCTGAGGGCAAGCTGTCCCACGACCAGCTGCTGACCGATCCGGAAGAGGCCGCTGACTTCGTACAGAAAACCAAGGTGGATGCCCTGGCAATTGCCTGTGGTACCAGCCACGGTGCTTACAAGTTTACTCGTCCGCCCACCGGGGACATCCTGGCCATCGACCGTATCAAAGAGATTCACGCTCGTATTCCTGGCACCCACCTGGTAATGCACGGTTCCTCTTCTGTACCCCAGGAGTGGCTGGCTGTAATCAATGAGTTTGGTGGTGAGATCCCGGAAACCTACGGCGTTCCTGTTGAGCAGATCTGTGAAGGTATCAAGTACGGTGTGCGCAAGGTCAATATCGATACCGACCTGCGCTTGGCCTCGACTGGTGCCACACGTCGCTTCCTGGCTCAGAACCCATCTGAGTTTGACCCGCGTAAGTTCTACAAAGCCGCTATGCAGGCGATGAAGGAAATCTGTATCGCTCGTTATGAGGCGTTTGGCACTGCTGGTAATGCCAGCAAGATTCGCCCTGTTAGCCTCGATGTTATGAGCGAACGCTACGCTGCCGGTGAGCTGGAGCCGCAAATCAAGTAACAGTCTTCCACTGTTGCGAAGAGGTGGGCTCTATGCCCACCTTTTTCTTTTCAGGTTGTCTTTCCCGCTACGATATCACTACCCCTACCGCCAAAATGCAGTACCATTGCACTAATGGATACTTTGCAAGACCTCAGCACCTACGATAATAGTCCGGTAATAAAGCGCCCGGACTACTCGGCATTGCGTCAGAAGTTGCCTGAACTGGATTTCGGCGCTGACGAAACCCCTCTGTGCAAAGAGCTGCGGGATTATCGTAATTTTTACGATTTGCATTTTCCCCGAGCCCATAAGACCGGGGTAGGCACTTTTAAAGTTGCCGGATTTGAACTGGTTTCACAGTATTGGATGGTCGAGAAACCCAAGGGCACCTTGTTTATTTGCCACGGCTATTTTGATCATACGGGTATTTATGGCCCGGCAATCCGCTTTGGCTTGGAGCGGGATCTCAATGTAGTGATTTTTGATTTCCCCGGACATGGTTTATCCAGTGGTGAGCGTGTTGCTATCCATACTTTCCTGCAATACCGCCAGGCGTTTGATGGACTGTTGGAAATTGCGCGAAATAAGTTGCCCGGGCCCTGGCATGCAATGGGCCAGAGCACCGGTGGCGCTGCACTACTGGCCCATCTGCAATACAGCCGCTGGCAGCCTCTGGATAAGGTCTTTTTGTTGGCTCCCTTGGTAAGGCCGTCAAACTGGGCCTGGCTAAATCGCTGGAAATATTATGTGGGCCGCCTGTTTATCCGCGAACCCGGCCGGGCCTTTACGATTAATACCCACGATGTGGAGTTTTCTCGACGTCAGGCACTCAGGGACCCCCTTCAATCTCAATCAATCTCTATGAGCTGGCTCAGGGCGATGGTGGATTGGTTGCAGACATTTCCCCGCACGGCACGCAACCCGCGCCCGATCCTTTTGGTTCAGGGAACGGATGATAAAACCGTTGATTGGCGTTATGGTCTTCATGCTGTTCGGAATCGTTTTCCCAATTGCCACCGGGTATTGATACGCGGTGCCCGGCACCAGATGATTAACGAAACCCAACCTTATCGCCATCAAATATTAGCGGCGATGGATGAGTGGTTAACCAAATAGGCTGTGAGCGATAACTTGTATCGCTCAACTCGCAGAGTTTTGACCTGCACTTTTCACTCGGAAAGCCTTAGCGAATCTACTTAGTTAGAAGAAATGAACGCTCTGTAAATTTCCCCGATAAGGTCGAAGACGCCATCCATGCCTTATGCGGCGGTGCCCAAGTACAATATGTTCTTTCCTTCTCCTTTGGTCAAAAACTCTATTAATACTCCTCATGAGGCCAGCGCCAAGCCAGCCAAATAATAGCTAATTTGAGAATAATCTCGATAAATCCCAGATAGAAGTAGAAATACCAGGTGGACATTAAAAATGTTACAAATAAGAAAATAATGAAAGCTGAGGATGTAATAATATTTATCCAGCGAGAGATAGATGGTTTAAGTAATAAAGTAAGGGCAACCATAATACAGGGGAGTGACACAATGATTGATACAGTAAGTAGTGACTCTTGTGTGACCGCTCCAAATGGCCCGAACCCCTCAATTATTCTATCTATTTTTCCTGTCCTAAATAGCCCAAAGAAATCCCCATAGATGTAAAGTAGTACTACTGAAGCCCATAGCCCGGCTATTTTAATCTTAACATCTATATGACTGTCAGTGAGCTTGGTCGATGTGCTCTTTAAGTTGTCTTTATCGTTCATGACATTCCCTCGATCTTACTGGTAGATAACTTTTGATTTGATTCGGTAATAGTTGGTGGAGTTCTAATGCCCATAATTAGTAACCATAGACAGGTTCCGATCTCCCCTAGAGAGGCGGGTACTCTAATAAAAGCGGGGATTTGATATTCAGGGAAAAGTAAATTTGTGCAGAACCTTACTAAATAGCTAAGGCATCCTGCCATTAACAGTATGCCCAGTATTTTTGGTAGTAAGTTTGATTTGTAGACCAGGTATCCGAAAGGAAGTAACCATAATCCCCAGAGAACATGGATTATTTGGATTCCGTTACTATACGATTTTAATAACAATAATACCTGGGTATAAATTTGTTCTTTTTCAAAAGTTAGGAGATATTCTGCTCCGCTAAGAAGTGTGAGAGCATCAACTTTGTTAACTATATTGAGTAGAGTAAATGGAATACTGGTGAGAGCAAAAATAACCATTAACAACGCACATCCTCTATTTACAGGTGCAAATGTGTGATATAAAGCTAGTGGCAGTATTGAAAATAGTATATAGAGAAGTATCCCGCCTAAAATTCCTAATCTATATAGAAATTCATATTCCAGGATGTTTTGCGCTGTTAATGATGCATTTTCCCACGCTGTGGGAATTTTAGAAGGCACATATACTAAAGAAAATATTCCCAACAATATAGTAAGTAAATAAATAAGCCCAGAAAGTCTGGCATATTCTTTTTGAGTCATTTTATATCCTTGTAAAATCAAATTGACAGATAGAGAGCCAATAGTCGGTTAGGTCCTAGTCGCGGTACCTATATAAAGGGGACTGCGATGAAATTCCAACCACGGTAATCAGCTGGAATTTCATAAGAAGAATATGGTCAGCAAAGACGTACTTATGGTGTTGTTCCGTTGTGAATAGAGGTAAAGATTCTGTATCGCTAACGGTACTGAGACTATTGGGTGTGCGGTACTAGCTATTGACGCCATGGTGGTCTCTTTAGAGTCACTGTATGCAAAGAAACCTATTGGAATATTGAGTTGTGCGCTACCCAGCTAGGCATAGGCTGCGGAAAGCGTGGTTTGAAGTGCGGAATAGTGAGATAAGTGATTTGGAATGGTATGGCCATCCAGAAGCTTTGTGAGCCACCAACCGTATGCGGCTCACACTGTTTAGCCTGCTGTTAATCGGGTTGTTGACTGGCTTTCTTGGATTCGGAGGGACTCGGTGTGGAGGCTGGCTTCTTGCGGGGTTTATCACTTTTCTCCGAAGTCTGTTTTGCACTTGTGGGAACTTTGTTAGTAGGGTATTCAACCTTACAGGTACCCTGTCCATTGTCCGATAGCACAATTTCATCCAGGTCATCCATTACCCGAATTGGGCCCGAATAGAATTTACGCATTCCCTTAATAAAGCCGATCTTGTCAGCTTCAGTAACGGGGGGTGGTATTAGGTGTGTTAAGGCAACCGATTTTACTCCCGCTTTGGTTGCCATCTTGGCAATGTCCAGAGTATTGGAATGGTAGTGGATAATTTGATTTGCCTTCTCATATCGCAAACGAGCGCGACGGTTATCCCCGGTTTGCTTCAGCTTGCTGATGTATTGGGCATAGCTGAGAGCCTCAGAAATCAGTAGATCGGCATCCCGTTCAATTGGCTCTAGCGCATCGAAAACATGGGTATCACCAGTAATGATGACTTTACAGGGGCCAAAACGTATCTCGTAACCAAATGCGGGAAAAACCGGTTCGTGATGTACGGCAAACACAGAGACATAAGTATCCCTGTGGTGCCACACATCTTGTACGACCTCGCTTTGATCCCCGGCAATATTCACTAGGTGGGGAGTGGCGACCGCTAGGACTGGATCGAGAATTCCCTGCCTATTTGCCGATCGAAAAAGGATGTCCGGCCCAAAACTCTTGTTAATTCCATCCAAAATGCGATGGATGCCGTAGGGTCCGTAGACATTAATAGGCGAGTCGGCACCAACAAACCAGGACTCGTTGATCACCATGGCCAAACCACCAAAGTGATCCGAGTGCCAGTGGGTAATAAAAATGGGGTCCAGCTGGGCGAGATTAAGGCCGAGCTGGCCAATTCTTGCTGTAGCTCCTTCGCCGGCATCGACGAGGAATAGTTTCCCACTGCTGCGAATAGCAACGCAGGCGGGATGGCGCAAGTATTGATAGGCCGGATCTGGCGTGCCAGTTCCACAAAAGTAGATGTGCATTTTGCCATCATCTTCCACATAAGGTGGGTAACGCTTCAGAGATTCAGGCTGCTCGGCCAGGCTTGAAATCGCGAAAAACACCCCGAGGGCAAGAGTGGCAAATATATCAACGATCAGTCGCATGGTTTTATAGATTCCAGTCAGTACGGAAAATACATACCAAGGATATGCAGACATTTTTAAACGTACAAAAAGATGATTAAAAATTTTGGTCAAGTCTGTAGATGACGTGGACTCAGGCCTTGTAAAGGATCAGGATTTAGGCTGCTATTAACTTAGTTTGTCATCAGGATTTTTATAGACGGTGGTTGGCTGTCCTTCCAGGCCCGAGTAAAAGAGAATAATAGTTACCGGAGTATCACCATCATTGCGCCCATAATGCCATTTATCGGTAACTTCGATAAATGCCTTACCCGCCCCCAGAGTAAGCGTTTCCTTCTGTCCTGGGAGTACAATGGTTAAAGTGCCCTCTGCTACATAGACACCGTTTAGCACTGGATGCTTGTGTACGGGCATCTGTTCGCCCACCGGAATAGTAACGCTAACAATCGTTAATTCCGGTTGCCCCGGTTTCATTTTTGGTAGGGAATGTCCTTCCCAGTCCTTTGTAGAGGAAACTAGTGTTTCAAACTTTACGTCGTTGGTTTTGTCCTGGCCAAATATATTTTCCGAGATAAATGTAAGTGTCAGAATGGCAAGGAAAAGGAGGTGGCGGCTCATTGAACTTTCCGGCAATCTTATGGAGATTTATGTAATTCTTGTTCAAGAATTAATGCTGTCCAATAAATTCGCGAAAATCTCTACGGACCAACATCGGAGAAAAAATTGGCTTTCAAATGCCCCCTACTAACAAACTGATTACATTTGGCGGAATAGATGCAGGTAACGCCGGCTTACGGGGAGTATTTCCTCCCTATTTAGCAGGGTAATTTGAGCGGTATCTCCGTCCCTTATTACGTGGCGGATGGCCTTTAAATTGACGACAACAGAGCGATGAACCTGGGCAAAGAGTTCGGGGTCAAGTTGGTGGGTTAGATCCTTTAATGGTGTGCGAATACAGGCCTCCAGATTGTTGTTGCCGGATTCGCTCCAGGCTACCAGGGTATACTTCTCATCTGAACGCAAATAGTGCACATCTTCTACCGGTATCATCCGCAATTGCTGGCCTATGGAAGCGTGAATCCAACGCAGGTATGGTTTGTCTTCCTTGGATTGAAGCTGTCTCGCTAATTGCTCGAGTAACTCCTGTTGATGACTGACGGGTTTGCAACTGCTGAGCCTTTCCCTAAGCCGCTCGGCGGTATCGGCGAGCCGCTCAATCTCTACCGGTTTTACCAGGTAGTCCAGTGCACCCTGCCTAAAAGCTTCCACGGCGTAGTTGTCGTATGCGGTAACGAAAACTAAATGGGCCCGACGCCCGATACTCTGGGCTGCCTCAATACCGGACTTACCCGGCATATGGATATCCAGAAAACAGATATCGGGCTGTTTTTCTTCAAATAGTTCTACGGCTTCACGACCATTGCGGGCCTCCGCAACAACCTTTAGCTCCGGCCAAACACTTTTGAGTTTGCGGATCAAAGACTGGCGCAGTAGTGGTTCGTCGTCAGCTACTAGGGCGGTAGTGGGCGTGGCACTCATATTTGCTCCTCGGCGGGGAATACCAATTCGGCACAAAGACCCGTGGGCTGTTGGCCGATCAAACGCAAGCCTGCACTATCGCCATAGGTGAGTTGTAGCCGCTCTCTCAAAGTTGCCAACCCTGTCCCGAGACTGTTGGAATTGTCCTGGATGCCGATACCGCTATCGGTGACTGTGGCAATACAGAGGCCCCTTTCCAGTTTTATTTCAATATCGATACGTCCCCCTTCCTCACTGGGGTCTATGCCATGGCGGACGGCATTTTCAACCAGTGACATCAGAGACATGGGCAGGCAAGACTGACTTCGCACCTCCTCACCAGCCTTGATAGAAAATTCCAGGCGATCCGGCATACGCATTTGCATCAGGCCCAGGTAAGCCTGCACCAGAGTAAGCTCTTGCCCGACGGTACTTTGCTCCGACTCAAGTTTCGGTACTGCGGCGCGCAGGTAGGCAATCAGGTTGTTCAGTAGTGCGGGTGCCTGAGGGGATGAAGACTCTACCAGCTCTTGCACATTGGCGAGTGTATTAAATAAGAAGTGTGGGGCCACCTGGGATTGCAATAAACGCAGCCGCGCATTGAGCGCCTGGTGCTCCAGGGCTCCCCGCTGCCGCTCAAAAAGTTGCGCCTGCTCTCGTACAGCAATATCCCGCTGGCGCAACAGCGCAGACATAGCGAGCCAGGGCCCGAATAACATGCCGGTCACCGCTATCAGGAGAAAACTCCAGTGTCGGCTGTGGTCCTGCCAAAGTGGAAGTGCCCCCGGTTCTGTCAAGGCAGGGGACAGGATCAGCAATGTCAGTGGAATAGAGATTGCCACACCCACCACCTGTATTACCCAGCGAGGTAATCGTTGAGGCAAGTTGCGCGGCCATTGCTCGAACAGGCAAAAAGTAACCAGTGCTGATATGGCAGCTGTGCTGGTTTGCAGTAGGAGCTCTGTATAAGCACCTTTCCAGCCGAAGCTGAGTAGCAGGGTCCAAAGCAGAGTAGCGAGTAAAACAGTCAGCGACCGCTGCCTGCTGGGTAGCAGTCGCACTTGAGGTGGGTTGGCTGTCGGCGAGTAATTCATGATGGCCGCCTTCGGTTAATTTCAGCGGCCATTCTTACACAGGTTTTACCGTTAAAGCGCTGCTTTACCTTGTAGATGCAGCTTTCTACGCTGTGCCAGTGCATCGACAGAGTAGAGCGCTAGCCCCAGCCAGACAAACATAAAGGTGGTGAGCTTTTCTTCGCTGAAAGACTCGCCCAATACCTGGGTGGCGACCACGAGCATCAGTGTGGGGCCGATGTATTGCAGGAAGCCCAGTGTGGATAAGTTGAGCCTGCGCGCGGCAATCGTGAACAGCAGCAGGGGAACCAGGGTAATGGGGCCGGCAAAGAGCAGTAAGCTGTTTAACTCCAAGCTGTTGTTCAGCAAGTTGCTGGTGGGACTGCTGCTCCAAAACAGGTAGATCACGGCCACTGGCAATATAAAGAGAGTTTCTACCGCGAGGCCGGTAAGGCTTTCCACAGGGGCCTGCTTGCGGGCCAAACCGTATAGCGCAAAGGAGCAGGCCAGGAACAGGGCAATGATCGGTATGCGACCAAACTGCCAAAGCTCATAGGCAATGCCGGTAGCTGCCAGTGCCACAGCGATCCATTGCAGTCGCCGCAACTTCTCCCCCAGGAACAGGACCCCCAGCAAAATATTGATCAGTGGATTGATGTAGTAACCCAGGCTGCCCTCGAGCAAGTGGCCATTATTGATCGCCCAGATAAACACCAGCCAGTTGCCGCCGATCAATACCGTGGTCAGGGCCAGCATCCGCATCTTCTTGCCGTCGCGCAGGGTTGCCAGAAAGTCCGGCATTTTGCGTACAATCAGCAGAATACCAATAGCGAGTACCAGCGACCAGATACTGCGGTGGGCGAGGATCTCCGCAGCGGGAATATCCTGTAATTTATTGAAGTACAGTGGCGCCAGCCCCCAAATGAGGAAGGCGGAAATCCCGGCGAGAAGGCCGGTTGAGGCGGAATCATTACTACGCAAGGGAGCACCTGCTGTGGATAACTCTGGCTTTGGTTCAGGGGTGGCACGTGGATGTGGTCACCTGGGCCTGAAGCAAAAGAATAGGTCTGGCCATTGTAGAAGCGGTGGCCGGGGGGGATCAATCTTTTTTACCGCGAGGAAGGCTCCGATTGGCGTGTAGTTGGCGGGTATTTGTGGGTACCCGCCAACGACCGAAAGGCTTAGAAAAGCACGCGGCAGCGCAGGGTGCCGGGGATACTCTTCAATTTTTCCAGTGCCAGATCAGAATACTCTGCGTCCACATCGATCACTACATAGCCCACTGTCTCATTGGTTTGCAGGAACTGTGCGGAGATATTGATGGCATTTTCTGAGAACACCTGGTTGATAGCGCTCAGTACACCGGGCACATTCTTGTGAATATGCAGTAGGCGGTGGGTATCCAGGTGACCGGGCAGTGCCACTTCCGGGAAGTTCACAGAACTGGTGGTGGTGCCGTTATCGGAGTAGTGAGCGAGTTTCTCCGATACTTCTGTACCGATATTCTCCTGTGCCTCCACAGTGGAGCCACCTACGTGAGGGGTCAGCAGCGCCTTGTCGATTCCGCGTAGGGGAGAGACGAATTCGTCGCTGTTGCCACGGGGCTCAACCGGGAAGACATCGATCGCCGCACCGGCCAGGTGATTGCTCTTCAGAGCCTCTGCCAGGGCATCAATATCTACCACCGTGCCGCGAGAGGCGTTGAGGAGAATACTGCCGGGCTTCATCTGCGCGATCTGCTCGGCGCCCATCATCATTTTGGTGGAAGGCAACTCTGGTACGTGCAAGGAGACCACATCGGATTCTGCCAACAATTCCGGAAGTGAGTTTACTTGGGTGGCATTGCCCAGCGGCAACTTGGTAATCACATCGTAGAACCTGACTCGCATCCCGATAGCTTCGGCCATAACAGAAACCTGGGAGCCGATAGCACCGTAGCCGATAATGCCCAGGGTTTTGCCCCGGGCCTCATATGAGCCCACCGCTGACTTCTGCCAACCGCCGCGATGACACACTGCGTTTTTCTCTGGAATACCGCGCAGCATGAAAATAGTTTCTGCAATAATCAGCTCGGCAACGCTGCGAGTGTTGGAGTAGGGCGCATTAAATACCGCGATACCCAGTTCCGTCGCCGCCTGTAAATCCACCTGATTGGTGCCGATGCAAAAACAGCCTACGGCTACCAGTTTGGACGCATGTTCCAATACTTTGCGGGTTAACTGGGTACGCGAGCGAATACCGATAAAGTGCGCATCGGCAATTTTCTCGATCAATTGATCTTCAGGCAGGGAGGTCTTGAGGTACTCCACATTGGTGTAGCCTCGGGAGCTGAGTAAGTCGACGGCGGACTGGTGTACGCCTTCCAGCAACAGGATGCGGATTTTATCTTTTTGCAGGGACTTCTTTTGATCGGAACTGTGCGCAGCCATAAACTATCTCTTCACTGAGTGCGAATAACAGGTGCAAAGTGCTTAGATCACTTCTTCGGGGGTGCCGCAATTTTGGCGAAGGCGCGATCATAGCACATGCAGCCTCCAAGGCTTTATTCGAAATTTCTATCCTAACTATCTTGTTTATCTATGTACCAACATCAATTTACCTGTGGCAGTGAAGTACCGTTTGGTTTGGGGAAGGTTGTCTGTGTGGGGCGCAATTACGCAGACCACGCGGCGGAGTTAAATAATCCGGTGCCAGAAGAACCCCTGCTATTTATCAAGCCGGCAACAGCCGCGGTACCTATGGTAGAAACCATCCATTTACCAGCGGGGCGCGGCAGTTGTCACTTTGAAGGGGAGCTTGCCCTGTTGATTGGTAAGCGCTTGAGTAATGCCAACGTGGCAGAAGTCCCTGGGGCCATTGCTGGCTTGGGCCTTTCCCTGGATTTAACTTTGCGCGACCTCCAAACGAAGCTGAAAAAAGCGGGCCATCCTTGGGAAAAGGCCAAGGGGTTTGACAAGTCATGCCCTCTTTCTCCCTTTGTGAAACTCGATTGGTTGCCGGACTGGGACAAGCTCAGCTATTCCCTATGGCTGAACGGTGAACTGCGCCAGCAGGGTAAAACCGAAAATATGCTGACACCAATTCTCGATCTGGTGGCCTATGTCAGCAGTTACTTTACCCTCGAACCCGGTGATGTGGTTTTGACGGGCACACCGGCGGGAGTGGGCGAATTACACCACGGCGATAATCTGGCGATGCAGTTGGAAGATGATTGGCTGCGTGTGGAAACGCAGGTGGCCTAGGGAGCCTCTTAACCGCTATCCATGCCAGAGGTATCACGGAGTTATTCAGAGGCTCCCTAGTTTAGAACGGCTTCAGCCCTTTGATTTGTGATCACATTTTCGATATAACCGGGAAAACTATCTCCAAGTTAAATGAGGTGTGTCATGTCAGCGAAAAATAATATCCCCCAAAACCTGCAGGAATGGCAGGCTCTGGCGGCCTCACTGAAGATCGAGGGTCGTGCCTTTATCAATGGCAGCTATGTCGATGCCCTTTCCGGTGAAACTCGCGCCACTTTTAATCCCGCAAATGGTGAAGAGCTGGCGCAAGTTGCCAGCTGCGATCCAAGTGACGCGGATTTGGTGGTAAAGGTGGCTCGGGAAACCTTCGAGTCTGGTGTTTGGTCGAAAATGCCGCCAATGCAGCGCAAAAAAATTATGGTGCGCTTTGCAGAGCTGATTGAAGAGAATCTGGTGGAAATTGCCCTGCTCGAGAGCCTCGATGCGGGTAAGCCGATTGGCGATACCATGGCCGTGGATGTCCCTGGAGCGGCCACTACGATTCGTTGGAGCGGTGAAGCAATCGACAAGATTTACGATGAAGTGGCCCCGACCGGCCCCGGTGAGCTGGGCTTGATTACCCGTATGCCTCTGGGGGTGGTGGCCGCCATTGTGCCCTGGAACTTCCCTTTATCCACCACCGCCTGGAAACTGGGGCCGGCCCTGGCCACCGGCAACAGCGTTATCCTGAAGCCCGCGTCTAACACACCGCTGACAGCGATTAAGCTGGCGGGCCTGGCTAAGGAAGCGGGCCTGCCGGATGGCGTGTTAAATGTGCTACCGGGACCGGGAAGTAGCTTGGGCAAGGCCTTAGGTCTGCATATGGATATCGATTGCCTGACCTTTACAGGCTCCACCGAAGTAGGCAAAACCCTGACCGAGTACTCAGGTCAGTCCAACCTCAAGCGTACTTTCCTTGAGCTCGGCGGTAAAAGCCCGAATATTGTATTTGCCGATGCAGATCTGGATAAGGCGGCAGAAGCGGCGGCCCTGGCCATTTTCTACAACCAGGGGGAGACCTGCACCGCCGGATCGCGTCTGCTGGTTGAAAAATCTATTGCCGATGAATTTATTCAAAAGGTGGCTAAAGCTGCAGAGTGCTTTAAGCCCGGGCATCCTCAAAATCCAAGTACCCGTATGGGCGCTCTGATCGATCGCAGCCAGTTTGATACGGTTGAATTTTACGTGGCCAAGGGCCTGGAGCAGGGTGCGCAATTGGTTTGCGGCGGCAAACCGGTAGATGAAGTAGCAGGCGGTTACTACTATGAGCCAACGGTATTTCGCGGTGTTACCGGTGACATGACGATCGCCCGTGAAGAAATCTTTGGCCCGGTACTGTCTGTTATCGAGTTCGAGACAGAGGAAGAAGCACTCGCCATTGCCAATGACTCAATCTACGGCCTGGCGGCGGGTATCTGGACCAATAACCTGGGGCGTGCCCACCGTATGGCCCGGGATATATACGCCGGCTCTGTTTGGGTAAATAACTATTTTGGCGGTGATATCACCGTACCATTTGGTGGTTTTAAGCAGTCTGGAAATGGCCGCGATAAGTCGCTACACGCGCTGGATAAGTACTGTGAACTCAAGTCCACCTGGATTGATTTGAGTTAGCTTCTCAGATTTGAGGGCCGGATTCCCGGTCCTCATGCATTTTTCCCACTCACCCCGGAATTGCCACTAGACATACAGGGCTCCGGTGTAGTCAGTGTTTATCTCCCTCTACCTTAATACCAGCAGCCGGATCGACGCGCAGTGGATTTTCTGGCGTGAATTATCTAGTCAGCTATACCTAACTTATTGCCCTGAGAAAAGTTTGGGGCGACACTTTCAGGATATGAGTATTCCAGTTCACGAGTTTTATAGCGTGCAGGGGTGCTGATTTGAACAAAACTACCGTTCTATTTGTGGCTTTAAGTGTCATTGGTGCGACCTATGCCCATGCTGAAAAAGCGCCAATTTTTGGCGAAATAGCAGGGCTTGTTAGCGCAGAAAAAATTTATACGAGTATGTCTCACAATAACAATCTCAAGCAGAGGCAACGAGAGTGGATCAGGCTATTTGTCAATCGTGGTGATCAAGTCAGAAAAGGGCAGAAAATTGCTGAGCATCGCAATAGAAAAGGAAAAGTTGTCCTTGAATATATTGCCAATCGCTCAGGCAGAATTCTATTGAACAGCCGTTCAGCAGTTGACTCCGTAGAGTCTATTCTGGAGATCATTACGGTTGGAGAAGAGAAATACTGTGAATATGAAAATTGTGGTTTGATCGGTGTGCGCTGAGAATTTTCAGGAATTGCCTGCTTGGCAGAAGCAGGGTTTGTTTGCAGATTAATAGCTGTGTAATCTGGGGATTCCTGATATTTGTGCGGCTCAATTATGAAACTTATTTATACCCATGAAAACCGTTTGTTGGTTGAGTTGGCAAAGAGTCGACTTGAAGTTGCGGGAATAAAAACACGATTAAAAAATGAATATGCCCAGGGGGCTACTGGTGAATTAGCCCCCAACCAGGTTTGGCCAGAATTATGGTTAGAGCGTGACCGCGATTTGGAGCGGGCCCGACAGGTCCTGGCTGAGGCTGAGGTGGATTCGAATAGCTGGTTCTGCCAGGCATGTGGGGAAGATAACGGTGCAGCTTTTGATTACTGCTGGCAATGTGGAGAACCCAAGCCAGCAGGAGCTGACTAAAGCGGAGTTTTGTGGGTCGCATATCACAATGCAAGTACTTCTCAACATTGATGTCGATGACTTAAACCGGGCGATTAATTTTTAACGAGATGCATTTGGCCTCTACGAAGGTCGCCGCCTGGGAACGGATATGATTGAGATGCTCGGTGGCACTGTGCCTATGTTTCTACAGCAAAGGGATTCGGGGATCTGGCCGATAAACAGTAAAAAAAATATAGGTAGCTATGATCGGCACTGGACGCCGGTAAATATGGATATTGTTGTAGAGGATTTGCTTCTGGCAATAGAGCAGGTGGTCGATGCTGGTGGACAGATACAGGGTGAAATTCAGCAAAAAGAATGGGGAGTTAAGGCTTCATTAACTGATCCCTTTGGAAATGAGTTCTGTCTGGTGCAGTTTGATGGCGGCGGTTCTGATACTATCAGCTTGTAAGAGAGTAGCCATTCAAATACTTAAATCTATCGCTTTTCAATTAATATGTTCTTGTTATCTTAACTCGTAAATTTATGGCTTTTTCGATGACTAAAGTATGGATTATGTAGTGATAATTCGTAAAAGATTTACAGGTGTCTTATGACTGTTACGTCCCATGGTGTGTCTATCGGTTTGGAACAGAAATCCGATTATATTTTCCTTACTGTGAAGGCCCGTGGTAAGTTGACCCATGATGATTACGAAACTATGGTGCCAATGTTGACCGCAGCAATAGAAAAAGTTGAGCACCCAAAGATAAACGTATTTATGGATGCTCGAGAATTGGAGGGGTGGGAGCCTCGGGCGGCTTGGGATGATTTTAAGTTGGGTATTGAATACGGCCGGGAGTTTAACCGGGTTGCCGTACTTTCAAATAAACGCTGGCTAAAAGTCGCCGGAAAAGTAGGTAGCTGGTTTATTGGTGGTGAATATCGAACATTTGAATCAGAAACTGAGGCGAAAGCTTGGCTGGAGGAAGATACCTAAATTTTGAGGTGATAAAGCCAGAATAGAAAAATAAAATATTTGTCCATTAAAGGCTTATTAAATATTAAATAATAAATAATAAATTATATAAGGATTAGATCGTATGTTTGAGTGGATAGCCAGCCCTGAGGCCTGGATAGCATTGGCCACGTTGGCGGCGCTGGAGATAGTGCTGGGCATCGATAATATTATCTTTATCTCCATTTTGGTTGGACGGTTGCCTCCAAAACAGAGAGAGCCCGCGCGCTTTATTGGTCTTACCCTGGCAATGGTGACCCGGTTGGTTCTGCTTTTCTCTATTGTATGGATTATGGGCTTGGTCGAGCCACTATTTAGCATCTATGGCATGGAAATTTCAGGTCGCGATATTATTTTGGTTGGCGGAGGGCTGTTCCTAATCGCTAAAGCTACCCATGAAATTCACAATAGTCTCGAGGGTGAAGAGGAGAGTGCATCCTCGCTCGGCAGTGCGGGATTTTGGATGGTGCTACTACAAATTGCACTATTGGATATTGTCTTTTCCTTGGATTCTGTAATTACCGCTGTGGGATTGGTCGACGAGATCTCAATCATGGCAATAGCGATTATTCTGGCGGTAATCGTTATGTTGGTAGCGGCTAAACCAATTGGGGATTTTGTTGATCGTCATCCTACCGTGAAAATGCTGGCACTATCCTTCTTAATTATGGTGGGCTTAACTCTGGTGGTTGAAGGGTTTGATGTCCATGTACCTAAGGGATATATCTACTTTGCCATGGCGTTTTCAATGGCTGTGGAGTTCCTCAATTTGCGCATGCGCAGTAAGAAAGCCCGTAAGACCCCACCGGTAAAGTTACATCACGCTCTACGTGAGGATAGTTAAAATAGTGAGAGGGTGGAGGTGTTCCTCCACCCTGGATTACTGTCTGGTTTGCAATAGTACCCTTAGTTACTATTTTTAAGCTTCAATATTAAGTAAGTAAGGCCCAGTGCGAGAGTGGCAGTAGATAACCCCAAAAGCTCGCCAGCATTGACCTTATCCAGATCTAAAATAATAAATTTTCGGGATAAAGCTAAAATAGCAATAAGTACAACAACTTTGGTTTGAATAATACTTTGTTGACGTGTAACTACATATTGAAGTGTATGGCTAAATTCCAGTGCAATCAGTAAAGTAATAATCTCGCCAAATATCGTTTGAAATACTTTATGGTCCAGAGGGTCCTGCATTCCCACCAGCAGCATATTGTATACTGAATATCCCAGGCGACTGATCGCGACTATTACGATTACAACAATAATAAAAGTCAAAATTAAGGCAATCAGGCTTTCAAATTTTCGATAGTAGTTGTGAATTGCCTTATCTGTAATCGAAGTTTTTTCTTCTGGGCTGTCCATGCCTTACTTCTCGTTAAACTTATAAAATTAAAGATAGTTTCTGTCAGTGAGCTTCTTAATCTAATCCTGATTTAATTTCCCGTTTTAGTAGTGAAATTACCTTGCTACTTAGCGGCATCATTCGATGTAGTATCACTGGAACTTCGTAGGATGCTCCCAAGCCCAGGATAGCACTACTATGGGGCATAATGGTTATGTCATAGGGTGTCCAGATTGAAGCCGGCTCGGTAACCTCCAATTTTTGAATGCTCAAATTCAACGCGCGTAAGAAATCACTGCCAATCCGCAATTGTTTCCCACCTTTGTAAGGAAGAAAGTTTGCCCAGTAACTACCATGGTGGGGAGAGGAAATTGATATAAATTTATGCACCCGCTCCAAACCATTAAGGGCTTGTAAATAATACCGTGCGATTATCCCTCCCATGCTGAATCCCACCAGGGTACAGGTAGTTTCTTTATCTACGATATGCTCCAATTTTGCGAGAAGCTGGGACGAAAGGTGTTCCATACCATGCCAGCCAGAGTTATAGCGTAGGTGGATATAGTGTACGTCATAATTTTCGGCAGCTAATTCGTGCTGCATTCTAAGTAAGGAGGTTCCTCGATCAAAAATTCCAGGTATTAAAAGAACAGTTCGGCTTTTACGTTTCATTCTTGTCGCAGGAGAAGTGATGCGTTAGGAAAAGCTTCAATCGCAATAGTTATTTGTCTGCCAAAAACTATTGGGAGCTTGATAGAGAAGTGTAGTTGCAGAACTATTGTTGGATGCCACAAAGTCGCAAAGTAGTCTTAAGGGATAAGTTGGAATGCTGGCAACTATGTCTTTTATTTATATAGATGCCGGTATCTAAAATAGAAAAGTAATTCAAGCGTCTGTTTGAGGGTTTCCAAATAAAAATATTAATATTTCATCGAGTCTAGAATTCCATGATTTCTCATCATGGGCATGACCCTCAAATACTTGGGTTTGCCAATTTGAAGAGGAATACCCTTTCTGGCGCATGATTTTATCCACAGCCCGTTGCAGAGGTGGGTAATAAGCATCCAGGGTTTCTGTACCATGGTCAAAATAAAATCGGTGACTTCCAGGCTTAGGTAAATTTGCCTCTAGATAGTCGCGAATAGCCTCAGCTATCGGTAGTTTGTCGTCGGGGTTAATCCCTGGCCAATGGGTGGATATAGCTGCAGCCGTAGAGAACACTTCGGGGTACTCTGTGACCGCATAGAGTGATATTAATCCCCCCATACTCGCGCCGGCAATAAAGGTGTCGCTGGGATCATCACTCACAGCGTAATGACTATCAATATAGGGTTTAACCTTGGTCACCAAAAATTGTAAGTAAAGATCTCCACGCAATTCGGCTTGGTTAAATGGATGTTGGACCTGTGAAGCTTCTTTAGGCAAAAAACTCCGAGCTTTCTGGGGGAAGTAGTCACCGTGGCGAAGTGTCTCAATGTTATGGATAGCGACAACTATGAAGGGACGTACCTTCTTTTCTGCTATTAACCGAGAGGCGACTTCATCCATGCCCCACTCCTGACCATTCCAGGTGGTTTTACTGTCGAACAGCATCTGTCCATCGTGCATATAAAGGATGGCATAGGGTTTTTGTGTGGGATATTGATCAGGCAGCCATACACGAATAGGACGTTCAGCAAGCCCTTCCTGTGTCAGGGAGGGCAGTGTTTCAAGCTTTCCTGCCGATACTTGTACTTCTTTAGGAGCTTCTTCAGCTGTACACGGTGGTATTAGACTGAAAAGAAAACCGAATAATAAGATCTTATAAATATCCATAGCGCCCTTCCTTTGGGGTTTAGATAAAGTTCTACTCTATCTATAAAACCAGTGGCAGGGCTCCTCCCCCTAAGGGGCTGACTTTGGTGTTGAGTCTTCTTTAGAAATAACTGCGGACATCCCAGGTTTCACGTTTATCATCCAATTCGAGCATCGGTCTCATTATAGAGCTATGCCCCTGTCCACCTAGAACGAAAATTTTGGTACCCGGTTGGGCGACGGCTTGGATATTGGCATACATACGGAAGTTTCTGGACCACCATTTGGAGGATAGATCGGCCCCGATAAAGTTATCACCCTGGCCAACATCATTGAGCATTACATAGGAGCCTACGTTTACTTTATCTTCAGTGGGGTCATTGTGCTTGTCCAGAATTTCCTCCAATGACAGTGAGGCATGCATCTCATTAAATCGAGTGCCCCAAGCCTTCAAAAATTCATCAGTTATTTTTTTTCGCTCGGGCGAATTACTTTCTAGATAGGATAAAAGTTCACCATAGGGGAGATCTTGGCTAGCATCATAGCAGATGACTTTAGACAGACCGGCCTTCTTGGCTACCCTGAATCCCAGCTGTTCGCTTTCTCCTCTATTTAGCTTGTGCTCACCTTTGACATATTTGGCAAAGCGCTGATTCATTTTACTTTCGTCATTGGTGTGGCATTCCAGAAGAACATGTGTTGGCGAGTCGGCGGCAATCCGTGAGGATAGGTCCTCCAAATACCTTTGACTTTCTTCGGTATAAACATCAATAACTTGTGTTTTCACCACATCTTTACTGGGTTTGCTGAAGTGGCTAAAGTGAAAGCTACCAAAAAGCATAACTTGTGCGGGTTCTGTAATTTCTACTGGCTCTGCATAGGCACTTAGACCAATAAGTCCCAAAGAAAGCATAATTGAGCCAGTGATTTGTCTTGTTAGGTTTTTCACTTAATATCCTTATTTTATTATTTAGCTTCTATAGTTTGGCTAAGTACTACACGAAATGAATAAGTTTGAATTTGACAGCGATAAAACAGCTTAAAATTTAATGCTTTAAATTGGTAATGCCTGCTTATAATAAGATAAATAAAGTGATTTTTCTGATCTGAAAAATTTTTTATTAATTTATTGCGGTGGGACTTGAGAACTCAGGGCTATTTTAGTAATAGCCCCAAGTTGGTACGGTATCATTGTTAATGTATGTTTACTTAAGTACCACTTCTTAATCTGGTCACTTCAACATCTGCATTACGCATTTTAGCTGATTGGGCTACTTCCTTGCTGACAATAGTCTTTCCTATCGGAGAGAGTGAAATTGCCGCAAGCTTAAGGTGCTGCAAACCAAAAGGTATACCAATAATGGTAATAAAACAGGCAATAGCATGCAGAAGGTGGCCAATAGCAAGCCAGATACCAGCCAATAGGAACCAGATAATATTTCCGACTAGACCAAAGCCACTTGTCCCAATATCACCGCGCAGGGTGAGTTCTTCTCGGGAAATTGCCTCCTTACCGAAAGGGAAAAAAGAAAATTTGCCGATTACAAAGCAGGCTCTTCCCCAGGGAATACCAATAATACTGATAAAGGCAATCAGCGAGCAAAACCACCAGCAGAGTCCCATAAAGACACCGCCAAGGATAAACCAGAGGAAATTTCCAAGTGTTCGCATAACTACCCCTACCAATTCGGTAAAATTTATTAGTGCAACGGTAATCTACTGATGTTACCGCAAATCCTAATCGCTATATCATTTTAAGGAGCCTCTGAATAACTCCGTGATACCTCTGGCTTGCAGAGCGGTTCACAATCAAGGCGCGGCTTCGCTGGAATGTCTAGACCTTTCAAGAAGTCGCAACGCGGAGTGTGAATCGCTCTGCAGGCCCCGAAGGGCGCGCCTTGAAGGCCACAGCTGCTGCGTTGCAGCTCTTGCAAAAGGCTACGGCCATTCGCGGCGAGTTGCGCCTAACATCTGCAGCCTTCAAGACCCGCAGAGGCATTACGGAGTTATTCAAAGGCTCCTGGAATTACAGTAGTTAGACGCAAATACCCACGCTTTGGATTCATTTATGGGTATTTTTGTCGACCCTTGCGTGACTAAGCAGTCAGATTGGTTGCCGGCTTGGATTTTGCCCTTTGGGTATGAAGGTTACGGTATCAGCTCATTTGCCGGAGCATTACTATTTAGCAAACGATGACATTGACTACTTCCTGTTACTGGTAGACCTGACTGCAATATACCCAATTGATCCAAGACAGTCGCTTGGTCCCAGTAAATATGCTCAGAGCTGATTTTTCTATTGGAGAAGCTAATAATTCCCACATGGGGGACTGATAGCTTCTTCCCTGTTGCTTCGATACCAGGTGCGAACCAATCCATACGAATAGAATGGGTAAAGTGAAGAATAAACTCATCCACTAAGCTGTCTTTGCCCACGGTGCGGGAAAGAAGCTGTAAATTTATATCCGCTGGCATTTGAGGAATAAATATATCCCTATAAAATTTTCGTAAGGGTTCTTTTCCCGTTGCGCCGGTATTAACCGGTACATGAATTAATACGGGATTTTCTGTCATGGTAGCAATTGCGGCGTCGGCATCTTTTAGATCGAATTCGGCCTCGGTATGGGTTTCCCAAAGTTGAATTAAGTACTTTTCATCGTCATTGTATTCCATCTCATTCACCTTCCCATCTGAGGCGCAATATTACTGATCGTTGAGTTAATCTATCTTGTGCCAAAGACAGTATCGCAATGTTTATAAATATCAATAAGGTCGAGAGCGTCAACAGTGAATATGACGATCTTGCAGCTACCTATAGTGATGGCTAATTTTTAGTACAGAATCAGAGTGTTTGTAGTACTAAAAGACCATAAATTATTGAGGAGGAGATGAAGGGAAGTTGTTTGAATGTTTGCAGATCTAGGGAGTCTCTGAATAACTCCGTGATACCTCTGGCTTGCAGAGCGGTTCACAATCAAGGCGCGGCTTCGCAGGAATGTCTAGACCTTTCCGCGGAGTGTGAATCGCTCTGCGAACCCCGAAGGGCGGGCCTTGAAGGCTACAGCTGCTGCGTTGCAGCTCTTGCCAAGGGCTACGGCCATTCGCGGCGAGCTGCGCCTAACATCTGCAGCCTTCAAGGCCCGCAGAGGCATTACGGAGTTATTCAGAGGCTCCCTCGAATGCGTTACCCGTTCTACAATGATAACGCATTCTTAATCCTTTAGCCGCGCCAGTAATTATTGGCTGCTGCAACGGTTTGGAAGTTAATGGCAACAACCTGAGAGGAGGCGATCAGGCTATCTGCATTTTCCTCATAGGCGGACCTCAGCTTACCCCGTACTTCATCTGAAGGCTGGGTATATTTTACTCCCATCCTGGATAGTTTCATTGCAAGTTCAAAGCCTTGTTGTGCATTTTCAGTAATTAGGCTTTCTAACCAGATTTGCGACATGGACATCCCTCTCTACTATCGGGTTGATTGATAAAGTTGTGGGAGCTGCTGAGCCCCAGTTATTTTGTGTATTTACTAAGGGTTGAATTCAGTCCAATATGTATTGGCTGATATATTTGTTGAACTGAATAAGATCGAAAGAACCTCTTATTTCGAACCTTACCTTACCGATCTCGCTTAAATAAACTTCTATTTCACAGTCCAGATCAAAAGTGCCAGCGGTCTCAACAGAGAATGCCTGGATCTTGCTGAAAGGCAAAGAGGTGTAGTCTACTTTTGAACCGGTGATACCCTGAACATTGGCGGCAATAATGCGTTTGTTGGTGAAAACTACCTGATCGCGAATAGTTTTAAAACCTGCAAAAATAAACTCCCCCTCGATCAGGAATTTATTAAAGTCATCCCTGGATTCAGAGATATCTATAGGCTTGAGTTTAAATACTGGTGAGTTTTTAAAATCTATCACGGGTTATCCCTGTAATTCTATTGGAGGAGGAGATTACCACTGTGGCGTATTAAGTTACAGATGATTTACTTTTTGGTTGTATTTTTATGTTTAAATTTATTTAATTATTATGACAACTTCCACAATAGAGGATCGATCATAAGTAATTGGTAATTTTTGAAATGCTTATCTCTCTATTCACTGGATTCTTGACTCGATTATTTCAGTATCACTAGGGATAAACAGCAGTGGCTATATCTGTCTATTGATTTGCAAGGCTTCCAAAAAAAGCTGCACAGCGGGATGAGTTGTTGCACTTTTTTTGAAGTTGACAGCATTTTGTATTTGGTAGTGAAACTTCTCCGGTAGCAGGGGGAGCAGGGTTCCTTCCCCGACATATCTGCGGGCCAGGTATTCCGGTAGGAAACCCACAAAGCACCCAGAAAGTATCATCGCCAACCTGGCCGCCATATGGTTGGCTGTGGATCGCTTGGGAAACAATCGATACAGGTGCGCTGCACCAGAGAGAACAGTATGACTGGGTGCAGCTAACTCCTGCTGGGTGAGTAGCTCCTCATCAATAGCTGACACCTGGGCACAGGGGTGGCTGTTACTGCAATAGAGAATCGATTGGTGATAAAACAGGGATTGGTACTCCAGCCCCGGCCGACGCGAGTGCAGGGGGTTGATACCGATATCGGCGCGGCCTGCGAGGATTTCCAACTCGAGTTCCTGAGGGGCGGCCAGTTGTACTTCCAGGTGGAGTTGCGGGGCCTTCTCACGCAGTTGGGTGATAGTTCCGGGCAAGTTCAGTTGCGGTATTTCCAGTACATCGTCGGGCATTACCAGGCGCAGGGTACCGGTGAGTTGGGATTGGATTGCATTGACCTGGCTTTTGAAGGTATCCAGGTGCCCATCGAGCTCCAAAATAGCCCTATACAAGGCCTCCCCCTCCGGGGTCAGTTTGAAGTCGGCCCTGCCTCGAGAGCGCAAGCACAACTGCATACCCAGCCGTGTCTCCAGGTCGGAGATATGCACACTGATCGTGGAGCGGCTGATATTCAGGGTGACTTCGGCAGGGGTGATGCCTCCGGCGTGCACAACCTCGCGGAAGACGCGCAACAGGCGCAAATCCATATCGCTGAGGCGGCCTCCCAGGGCGTTTTTGGTTTTGCTCATAGCTGCACTTCCTGGGGCGCTGAGATGGTTTCTGGCTGTAGATATAATTAAAGTTTGATAAATATAAACTTTAGTTGGAAAAATACTACTATTCTCCTCAGTCAGCTGCGGCCAGAATCGCCGCATACTACTAATAACATCTATTTACTAGGAATTTTCCTGTGAAACTTGCAAATTCGGACCTGTTGAAATTTCAGAACTATATAGCGGGCGAATGGCGTGACGCTGCCGCCACTGTAGATGTATGTGACCCGGCAAATGGCGAGTTGCTGGGCCGTGTGGCCGACGGTACCGCAGAGGATGCCGAGGCGGCAGTGGCGGCTGCCAGTGAAGCCTTCCCGGCATGGAGCCGCCGTACAGCTGGTGAGAGAGCTGCGGTGCTCAAGCGCTGGTACCAGCTGATCGTGGATAACAGCGATGACCTGGCAATGATCCTTAGCCTGGAGCAGGGCAAGCCGGTAGCGGAAGCGAAAGGTGAGATTATCTACGGGGCTTCCTTTATTGAGTGGTTCGCGGAAGAGTGCCGCCGGGCCTACGGCCAGACAATCCCGACCCACAACCCGGCCATGCGCCTGAATACCATCCGCCAGCCGGTGGGTGTTGTGTCCTGTATTACCCCCTGGAACTTCCCCAATGCCATGATCACCCGCAAGGCGGGTCCGGCACTGGCGGCGGGCTGTACTGTGGTGATCAAACCGGCCCTGGAGACGCCACTATCTGCGCTGGCGCTGTGCCAATTGGCGGAAGAAGCGGGCCTGCCCAAGGGGACTATCAATGTAGTTACCGGCAGTGATTCTCCGGGAATTGGCAAGGTTCTGACCCAAGATCCCCGTGTGGCCAAATTCACCTTCACCGGCTCCACTGCTGTGGGCAAGCTGTTGATGTCCCAGTGCGCCAGCACCGTGAAAAAAATGTCCATGGAACTCGGCGGCAACGCGCCGTTTATCGTATTTGACGATGCGGATATGGATACCGCAGTCAGCGCCTGTATGGCGACCAAATTCCGCAATGCGGGCCAGGTGTGCGTGGCCACCAACCGTATTTACGTGCACGAATCCGTGCACGATGAGTTTGTGGAAAAGCTGCGCGAGCAGGTTGCCGTCCTGAAGATCGGTCACGCTACCGATGAAGGGGTCAATATGGGCCCGATGATCTTCCGCAGGGCTGTGGACCGGGTTCAGGGGCTGGTACAGGACGCGGTTGCGGCCGGCGCAAAAATTGAAATTGGCGGTGAGCAGCTGGCCAATGGCGATAACTTTTTTGCGCCAACCATCCTCACTGGAGTTACCGATACCATGCGTATCGCCCAGGAGGAAATTTTTGGCCCTCTGGCGGCGGTACAGAAGTTCTCCGATGAGGAAGATGTGGTTCGCCGTGCCAATGAAACGCCTTACGGCTTGGCGGCGTACGTGATGAGTGAAAACATTCGCCGTGCCAATCGTGTGGTAGAGGCGCTCGACTACGGCATGATTGCCTGTAACACCGGGGTGTTCTCCACCACTGTGGCACCTTTCGGTGGTGTTAAAGAGTCCGGCATTGGCCGCGAGGGCGGCGTCGAGGGTATGGCCGAATTTTACGAGACCAAATATTGCTGTTTCGGGGCCTGAGCCCCGGTCTGAACACAACTGGCCTGCGCTTGTCCTAGGTGACAAGCGCCCGAACAGATTTTCGGGAGCCTGTGGCTCCCCTACTTAAGAGTTTGAAACTTCAGGGAACTTGCGGAGATTAATACTATGTCTGAGATGCAAACCGATGCTTTCTGGATGCCGTTTACCCCCAACCGCACCTTTAAGTCTGCACCGAGAATTGTAGAGCACGCCGAGGGGATTTATCTCACGGAGAAAGGCGGTCGCCAGGTTATTGATGCGACTGCGGGTTTGTGGTGCAGCAATGCGGGTCACTGCCGTTCTGAAATTGCAGAGGCAATTTACCAACAGGCAAAAACACTCGACTACAGCTCTATTTTTAATTTTGGTCACGAGTTGGGTTTTGAGTATTCCGAGCGTCTGGTAAAGCACACTCCCGATGGCCTGGACCATGTGTTCTTCGGTAATTCCGGTTCCGAGGCAGTTGAGAGCGCCCTGAAAATTGCCCTGCAATACCAGCGTGTACGCGGCAAGGGCACTCGCACTATGTTTATCGGCCGTGAGAAGGGTTATCACGGAGTAAACTTCGGCGGTATTTCTGTGGGCGGTATTCCTCCTAACTACCAGGGTTTTGGCCAGCCGGTGAAAGCCAACCATATGCGCCACACCCTGGATATCGAGCGCAATGCATTCAGTCGTGGCCTGCCGGAGCACGGTATTGAGTTGGCTGAAGACCTGGAGAGACTGGTAGCTTTCCACGGTGCCGACCAGATTGCCGCTGTGATTGTTGAGCCATTTGCCGGTGCCGGCGGTGTGGTATTGCCTCCCAAAGGCTACCTGCAACGCCTGCGGGAAATCTGTGATAAGCACGACCTACTGCTGATTTTTGATGAAGTCATCTCCGGCTGGGGCCGTACCGGTTCTGCATTTGCCTCCACCGAGTTCGGCGTAACCCCGGATATGATCACCTCCGCGAAGGGGATTACCAATGCCACAGTGCCCCTGAGTGCGGTATTTGTCAGCGACGAAATTTATAAAACCGTGATGAATGCGGCTCCCGATGGTGCGGTGGAATTCTTCCACGGTTATACCTACTCAGCACATCCGGTTGCCTGTGCGGCGGGTATGGCGACTCTGGATATTTACGAGCGCGAAGGCCTGTTGACCCGCGCTGCCGGTGAAATTGGCCAGCACTGGGAAAATGCCCTGCACAGCCTGGCTGACCTGGACAATGTGATCGATGTGCGCAATTACGGTTTGGTCGGCGCTATTGAGTTGCGCGCGCCGCAGGACCTGAAAGGGAAATACGGAGCTAAAGTCTCTGGTATGGCCTGGGAAGCTGGAGTGATGGCCCGTGGTATTGGCGATGCCCTGTGTATGTCCCCACCGTTGATTATCGAGAAGCACGAGATCGATGCTGTTGTGGATAAACTGCGTGGCGTGATCGGCGCTCTGGCCTGATTATGCTATTGCGGCAGCCCGTTTGGGCTGCCGTTCTCTCCAAATTACTCTTGTGCCAGAAGGAAAGAATACACTTCTCTCGAGACGCGCTGTGTATTCTCTCCTTCCTGCCTTATTAGTTTTCTCCCTTCCTCTCCTTTCATGACCCGCAGGGCAGTTTGCATAACTTCCCTATTGTCGTTTAGAGCTACACTGAAAATAGTGGCCTGCGGCGCGGTCACAGTCTTTGCAGAGTCGACTGCCTGGCCGCGCTCGTAGGCTGCCTTTAAAAACCGCCGGGGAAAAATTCAATTCCCTGATGGTAAGGGACTCTTCAATATGGAAAGTTACTCAACCTGGGGACTTTTCTATGCCCGCTGACACTCCTCCCCTGGCGACCGGACCTATTTTGCAGGTGTTGTCTGCAAACTGGTGGCTACTCCTGCTGCGCGGTATTGTCGCGGTGATTTTTGGCGTGCTGACTTTTGTCTGGCCGGGATTGTCCCTGTTGACCCTGGTGCTGCTTTTTGGGGTTTACGCTTTCCTGGATGGTATTTTTTCCCTGGTTGCAGCGGTGATGGGGCGGCATAAGTCCACTCCACTGTGGTGGTTGATTGTCTCGGGGCTGATCAGTTTGGCCGCGGGAATTGTGACTTTTATTTTCCCGCAGGTTACCGCTTTAGTGTTGGTGATTTTTATCGGTGCCTGGGCCCTGGTGCGGGGTATCTTTGAAATTGTCGGTGCTGTTCGCCTGCGCAAGGAAATTGATAACGAGTGGCTGCTGATCGCCATTGGTGTTCTCTCGGTGATTTTCGGAATTGCAATTTTAGTCAGCCCCGGGGCCGGTGCTCTGGCGTTGCTCTGGGTAATCGGTGCCTATGCGATTATTTTGGGGCTGCCATTGATCTGGTTATCTTTCCGACTGCGCAAGCATAATAAATCCGCTTCTTCATAACCGTTTAACTCAAATACGCTCAGTAATAAAAAAGGCCGGTATTACTTAGTAATACTGGCCTTTTCGAATTGCTATTTAAATAACAGCTTCTGTTTTTTATTGTTTAGCAGCGAGATTGACTGCCTTCGGCAATGCCCCCATTAGCGCTTTGCCTTTTTTCTCCAGTGCCATACACAGCAGGATTCGCTCTTCGGCTTGCGCGAGGCTGCGCTGGTATCCGGGGGCTAAATCACCTTGCCGGGCAAAGAGTTGTTGCAGTTCGCCCAAGTGCTGTTTATCACAGAAGGCAGCGGCTAGTGATGGAGTGCGGCGGCGGATCTGGGCCGGAATCTTATCTACTACCTTATCAAAGTTCTGTTGCAGCCACTCCCAGTGCTGTTCCTGAACCCTGGGTTGGGCCAGGGCGTAATGGATCAGGCCAAATGATTCTCTCGGCCCCATTTCGTCGCTGAGCGCTAATGCTTGAATGGTTTCCACTTGCTTGGGATTGTTGCTGGTGCCGATGGCATTGGCACTGGCATTTTCAAAGCGGGGATCATCCAGCTCGGCGCGGACTTTGATCAGGTGTGTGAGGAAATCTTCCCCCGCATCCTGTACTGCCACACTCAGGGCTGCCTGGTATAGGTCAGAGCTTAACGCCTTCGCATCCCGTTCCTGTTTAAAGCCGGTAAAGGCGGTTGCCATTTCCTGTAACTGCTTGCGCGAGTCAGGATCTTCTGCAACTTGTGCCATAAAGGTTAGCAGGTCGCTGTGCAGCATCTGCCGGTCGCTATCACTGCTATTGGCGCTGCGATTTAGTATCGGCAGGTACAGGTTCTGGGCAAAATTCAGGAATGCAGAGTGCTGGGATTCACCCAGGTAGTTATCCCGGTACTTCTGCAGGTAGCGCAGTGGCATGGTGATCACCTGGCGCTTGTCCGCCACTGCGGATTTGCGCACTACTTCCAGCAGTGGTGCCGCGGTGAGATTGCCGGCCTCGAAAGCTGAGAAGGCGCTGTCAATAATGGACAGCTGCTCAGTGGCAGAGAACTGGGCAAATTGTTTAATCAGTGCCTGCCACTGCGCCTTGGGAAGATTCCAGCGGTAGTAGCCGCTGCCCTGGGCATTGGGCATTACCCAATTGGGGCAGGCACTGCCGGTAATCTCCAGGGTCTCCCTTGGCTCGGTCAGGATCTGGCACTGCTGCACGCCGCTATCGGTGCTGAAGCAGAAGGGGATGCTCCATTTATCGCCGGCGTCGGCGATAGGGGAGCCGAGTGGCTTGTAACGGCTCTGCTGAACCACTAGCGAGGCCTTGCCGTCGCTATTGCAGTCCATGGAGATATCCAGTTGTGGAACCCCTTTTTGCTCGACAAAACTGCGGAAAGTCTCGGTCAGTTCCGGGGTGTTGGTTTCCTGACCGATCACTTTGTAGAAGGGTGGTGAGTCGGCCACGCTGTCGGAGAAGGTTTCCAGGTAACGTCCCAGTGCCGGGCGGAAGTTTTCCGCTCCGAAATAGGTGTCCACCATGTGGATAACGCCCAGGCTCTTAGAGTAGGTGATCGAATCGTAGGCGTTGCGAATATTGTTGTTGTCCGCGATGGGCTCACGAATGGCGCGGGTGCTGGCCAGGGAGTCCAGCTGCATGGCGCCGATCGCATAAGTCGCTGCGTTGAGGTCGTGCCCCTCTTCAGGTTCCATAATGGTGAGGGCCAGCGCCTCCCCCCAGGTAGCGAAACCTTCTTTCAGCCACAGGTCGTCCCACCAGGGAGGGGTGACCTGATTGCCAAACCACATATGGGCAATTTCGTGCGCATGAACTTCTACGAGAGCCAGGCGGGTGCCGGGAGCGGGGTTGTCGCCCACCAGGATACGCTGTTCGCGATAAGTAATTGCCGCAGACAACTCAGTAGCGCCACTGGGCCACTGGGGGGCGGCAATAATGTCCAGCTTCTTGAATGGGTAGGGGCGTTGCAGCTGGGTCTCGAAGGTCTCCACCATTTTGGGGGTGATATCGAGGATGTAGTTCATATCCTCACCGCGACCTTTACGGGCGAAGCCGCGCAGGGGTATGGGGTCTTTGCGGTACTTGCTCGGCGGTATGGCTGGGCGCTCAACTTGGTCAAAGGGGCCCACTGACAGGGACAGCAAATAGGTTGACATCGGTGGTGTGGTGGCGAAAGTGACTTTCTCCATGCCGTCACCTGCCGCTTCGCGCTTCAGCTCGGGCCCATTGCTAATCGCTGCGTAGCCTTCGGGTATTGTCAGGCTGACGGTAAAGGGCGCTTTCAGGCCTGGCTCGTCGAAACCGGGTAAATACTTGCGGGCCTGGATCGATTCAGATTTTGCCAGGGCATAGGCATCGCCCTGCTCCTCGACCTTAAAAAGCCCGGCCAGGTTGCGATCAAATGCAGCACTGTAGTCGATGTGCAGTTTGAAACTGCCCGCATCGATCTTCTCAGCAAACTCTACTGCGGCAACACCACTGTCCAGCACTTCCCGGTATTCGGCCGGAATCTGGCGGCCGTCATCGAGCTGTGCGTAGATTTCGCCCACATCCAGGTTTTTGCCATGCAGCCAAATATGTCGGGCACCTTCCGCCAGCTGGATATCGATATCCACCTTGCCGGTGAAGGTGTCTTTGCGAGGGTCCAGCACCAGTTCCAGCTGGTAATCCAAGGGGGTAGTGCCCTCGGGCAGGCGCCCTTCGGGAGCCTTATCAAAATCGAGGCCTTTAGCCTCGACTTCCTGGGCAGTATTGGTTTTTGCTGGTTCCGATGCTTTTTCTGCGGGGTTACAACCTGCTACTGAGAGCAGGGCCGCAGTTAGCAGGGCGAGCGGGATGTTCTTTTTCATGGTAGGGGGAGCACTCAGCCAAAAGGCTGATTGTACCGCTTTGGAGAAAAATTACGCGATGCAAATAGTTGGGTTGAGGGGAAGGTGGGAGGAAACCCGGCAGTGGATGCCGGGTTTCTGTGGGGAGACTTACAGGTGCGGTACGGTCAGGCTAGAGACCTTGCTGCTGCTGTAGGGCACTGTGATGGTGTAATTGGTATTTTCTGGCTTCTGGTAGATGTACCCCTGAGTATCGATGGCCAATACTACACGGTGGCCAACCGGGACATCGTAGCTGGTGGTGAAAAAGTCCACTTCGAACTTTTGTTTTTGCCCAGACTTGTCTGAATGCAGGGTAATGGGGGCGTGAGTTATCAGGCGTCCCAATCCCAGCGGACCCACATCGTAGAGGTGCACGTTGAGTTGCACTTCTTTTTTGCTGGGTTCCACCCACATTTCGAGTTTGGGTTCGCCGCGAATCTTCAGGGTTTCCCACTGAATCGGTGATTTGTACTCGATGGCGTAGTAGCCGTTGATAGCGATCATGGGCGCGTAAACGGGGATACCGAAGCCTTCCAGTGCATCGGAAACCAGCGGGATACCGGTGCCTGCAAAGGTATCTGAGCCGCCGTGGAATTCGTTACTCCAGCTCCAGCCGTCGTACTTGTCGCTCTCCATTTTTGCATTGTTAAACATAGTAAAGCGTGGCTGCAGGTACCAGGTGGTGCTTTCGTCCGTTACCGGGTAGTCCTCGAATTGCTCCAGCTCATTGCTGATGCGCACAGTCATATCCACCTTGGGTTCGGTGTCGATCCCGTTGTCTTCGCCCTTTAGGTAGTGGTCGAACCAGCGGAAACTGGTGGACCAGATATGGCCGTTGTTACCGGTAAGAGTTTCGGTAATCGCGTGGGTGCCGGGGTTTAGCATGAGTTTCTTGGGCCCTTCGAGCAGGGAATAGAAATCGGTCATGCTATTTGGCTTAAACAGGTAGTCGGCGAAATTGTTTGAGAGCAATACCGCTGTGCCGTTTTGATTGATTTCGTCCACGTAACTCATTGCGGAGCGCTCAGCACCGAAATTAATTACCTGTTCCATATTTTCGCCGTCGCGCAGGTTGCTCCATACCTGCTCGAGTTCGGCCTCTTTCTGGAAGGCCGTAGTAACAAGCAGCGTGCCCCATACCAGGTTGACGGTTTCATTGGGGTACAAACCTTCTACTACATCTGCCCAACCAGATAGGGCAGCTACTGCATCGACGCGAGGGTGCTTGGCGGCACTCAGTAGTGAAATTCCACCGCCATAGGAAATTCCGGCCATACCCAGCTTGCCCACCGGGTAATTGGTTTCCAGCCAGTCGATCAGGACTCCCACATCGTTAAGGCTGTTATCCCCTGCGACGTCAACAAGTCCTCCCGAGTGCCCAAATCCCCGGGTGGAGTAGCTGAGTACCAGGTAGCCGTTTTCTGCCAGCTCTTTGGCCTGGAAGTGGTACTGGTGCTTCTCCAGCCCCCAGCTGTTGGTAAAAATAACGGTGGGGTAACCGTCTGCAGGTGCAGGCGTCTCCGGGATAAATAAGTTCGCATCCAGGACCGTACCGTCAAAAGAAGTAATATCCACGTCGGCGATATATTCCGGTGCCGACCAGGCATGAGCAGACATTAGGGCGCCGCCAAGCAGCGCCAGTAGTGGCTTGGTATTCATTAGTTTTCTCTCATCTGATGAAATCATTATTATTTTTTTGACCAGGATTCCCTCCTTGGTCGACCCCGTACTATAGGAGTTCATCCTAGTTTTGTACATAAACAGGGCTAAATTTGAGACGTTTGTCTCGCTTCATGTCGCAATCTGCTGCAGAAAACTATTTGTGAACAGCTATCTATTTTGTGTCTTTCCGGTCACACAAAAATAGGCGAAAAGCCGTTTTGTGATCAAGTTGATCTTTTTTTGATCAGTGAAAACCGGTACTGTGTCGTCTTCGCTAATCAGCTAGGGAGGGCTTCAGTAACAATGACTCGGTGGCCCGAACTATGGTTTCTCGTTCAGTTGTTCTATTAGTACTTTGTTTCGGATTTATCGCTTCAGCCTACGCCGCGCCGCGCAGCTTGGGGCAGGTGACCTGGTATGAAGTCGACAGTGATAATTTTCGCGTGATTACCGATGGTGATCCCAACGCAGTCAAAAGTCTGGTAGCAGACCTGGAGCGCTATCGCGCAGTGGCCTTGGAGTTACTCGATGCAGATCCAAAAAGCGAGCGATTAACTATTTATGCGGCCGCAGACCGGGACACCTATGCAAACCTGGTGGGTGTTGAGCTGGCGGATATGACCAACGGTTTGTTCGATACCTCTGCGGAGGGTAACTATGCCCTGGTAAACCTGGATGGTCGCAGCGTTGAGAGGCAGCTCAAAGCGCGCGAATTCCTGTTCCATGAATACACCCATTTTCTGAGCTATAACGGCAACACCACCCACTACCCCTATTGGTATAGCGAGGGGTTTGCTGAATTTATGGCAACCATGTCATTCCCGGAAAAAGGCACCTACGAAATTGGCTCCATTCCCAGCGAACGGGCCATGACCCTGATGTATACCGGGCTTATGCCGCTGGAAGACCTGTTGCGCGCGACGGTGTACAACACCGATGCGGACGAAAAGGCAGATGTCTATGCCGGAGGTTGGATTCTGTCTCACTGGTTGATGATGAAAAGCGGCAAGCAGGATAATTTCGATAATTTCGTCAAAGCCTATAACGATGGTGCCGACCCAGTACTTGCCCTGGAAGAAGCGCTGGGGATGTCGGTGAAAGAAATCGAAAAGGCCTATGTAGCCACTTATAAGGCGGATAGTTTTGAACATTTTAGTGGCGCTATCCCCGCGGACTTTAAAGAGGCCAGCCCTACGATTAAACGCCTCAGCAAAAGAGAGTCGGTGAGTATCCTGGCTGGATTTATCGCCCAGTCCGGTTACAACCTGCTGGCCTTGGATGAGTTGATTGAGTATGCCTACAGCACGGGTATTTACAGTACTGAGTTGGCTGCGATTAAAGCGAGTGCCGATCTGCGATTGGGTAATTTCCCCCAGGCTAGCCACCTTTTGGCCAGTGTCCCCACTAAGGACCGGGGCCAGCTCTGGTACTTGAGTGCCCATGCCTGGTTAACGGTTAATCAGCAGGCGGTGGCGCCCGGTAGTAAGCGGGATCTTCGCAGCTTGAAAATGGCGCGGGAAGAGTTCGACTTCCTGGTGAAGGAAGAACCGAAAAATGCATCTCACTGGTTTGGCCTGGCGATGGCTATGGAGATGCTGGATTACCCCCGAGAGGAATATCTGGAAAAGCTGGAGCAGGCTTACAAGCGTGCCCCCCGTGAGCTGCATATTGCCCAGTGGCTGGCAGAAGAGCTCTACCAAAAGAAAGATGCGGAGTATTTTGCCCGAGTGGCGAAGCCGCTGATGTTCGAGCTCCCAGACGAGGAGCAGAACAAAGAAATAAAAATGAGGTTGGCAGAGCTGAAGGGCAAACCCAAGTCATCATAGCAACCATAAGAGCGCTCACTGAATAAAAAAGGCTTGTCACTCTGTGTAAGAGACATCCGACATTCGCCAACGTATATTTGCCCGGCAATTGACTTTGCCGGGCTTTTTTTTAGGGGATAATTTCCCAGCAAACTGGTACGATTTCTGTAACAGCGGCAATTCCATATTGCGAAGCATAGCGTGCGCGTTAAGGGTAATGCTTCTCATAGAATAAGAAAGGGTGCACTGTGAGCAGAAAACGGTTTTTCGTTATATTTCCGCTATTTGTCTTAATATTGCTGTTTGCCGCATGCGAGAGTAATAGAGATCCTGTTGTAGAAAATTCAAAGGTTTTAACGGAATCTCCCCAACAACCGATACCAACGCCGCAGAATAAACAGCCCGCAAAGCCACAATTTGAAAATTATGTAGAGCAGGGAGATTTGCCAGCCCTGTTAGAGCGAGGTGTATTGCGCCTGTTGGCCCTAAGGGGCCCCCAGGAGAGCGCCTTACCACGAGAAGGACTACCTGCAACAGAGTGGCGAAAACTTGCGGAAAATTTTGCTCGTAGCCGGGGGTTAAAGCCTCAGTGGGTTTACGTAGATAACTTTTCCGATTTAATTCCAGCGGTTGTTGATGGACGTGGGGATGTAATTGCCACCAATTTTTCCCGCACAAAAGAACGCAAGTTATTACTGGGTTTTACCCGCCCATTACAATATGTTGATGAGTTGCTAATTACTCATAAAGAGTTCGAGGTGGAAGAGGCTGTGCCCTTGCAAGTCGTGCTGCGGCGGGGCAGTGCATTTGCTGAAACCCTGGAGCAGCGAGCCGATACGGAAAATTACAGGATCACTTACCTCGATAAGCCGGTTGCAACCAGCGAGCTTATCGCGGCTGTAGCAGCTGGTGAATACCCCGCAACAATTATTGATAGTAATTTGGCCGATGTACTTCTAACTGATTACCCGCAACTCACAGCCACCACAGAACTCGATTCCCGCAGGCCTATAGCCTGGGCTGTACGCAAAAATGCTATCGCTTTGAGGCGTGAGTTGAATGAGTTCTTTACCGCAGAATTGGTATTGGCCAGTCAGAACCGAGAGCAGCCACTGAGAGATTGGCAGGCAATAAAGGAGAGCGGAACTTTAAGGGTGCTCACTCGCAATCACCCCGCTTCCTACTTTATTTGGCGCGGTGAGTTGATGGGGTTTGATTACGATCTGCTAAGGAAGTTTGCCCGTGACCATAAATTACGCCTGAGCATGGTTGTGCCCGATAAAGATCAGGATTTGGTCGAGGCATTGAATGATGGAATGGGAGACATGATTGCTGCATCCCTTACTGTTACCGAGGCCCGCCGCCAGCAGGGATTGGCATTTTCCAAGCCTTATATGACAGTTACGGAACAGGTAGTAACCGCAAAATCAAAGGTGCCTGATAAAGAGCTACCCCTTCCAGAGAACCTGCTTTCTGGGCAAACAGTAGTGGTTAATCCCACCACGAGCTATCACGAGAGTCTGGTCAAAATAATGGAAAAGCAGCACGGGCAAGATATGGTGCCGCTACAGATCCATCGTCTAAAAGGCGCTACCAGTGAGTTTCTTATTGATGCAGTAGCCAGGGGTATTTTTCCCTATACCGTAGTTGACTCACACTTGGCCGCCATTGAGAGTACTTACCGGGATGACTTTACTGTAGTGGGGGAGTTGCCAGGGGAGCGAGATATCGCCTGGGCCGTTCGAACTGGCCAGCCGGTATTACTGGAACAACTGAATAACTTTCTGAACAAGCACAATCGGGACCTGTTCTTTAACGTTACTTACAATAAATATTTCAAGGAACAAAAGCGTATCCTCCGACATCAAGGGCAGCGCCTGCGCAGCACTGATGAACTATCGCCCTTTGATCCCATAGTAAAGAAATATACTGAGGCTACCGATCGGGATTGGCGTATGGTGGTTGCGCAGATGTACCAGGAGAGTCAATTTAACCCCCAAGCGCGCTCCTTTGCCGGTGCTCAGGGCTTGATGCAGGTATTACCGCGGACAGCACGACAGATGGGAGTTAACAATTTGTATGATCCTGAAAACAGTATCCGCGCAGGTGTATCTTATTTGGGGTGGCTGGATAAACGTTTTCCTGAAAATATACCCCTAGAGCAGAAGATCTATTTTACCCTGGCTGCATATAATGCGGGTCACGGTCATGTCAGGGATGCCAGAGCGTTAGCCCGACGACTGGAGTGGGACCCTAACCAGTGGTTTGGCCATGTTGAAGAGGCCATGTTGCTGTTGTCCCAGCCTGAATACTATCGCGATAGTCGTTTTGGTTACGTGCGCGGCAGGGAGCCAGTTAATTATGTGCGTGAGATACGGGATAGATATATTGGATATTTAGGAGTTGAGCGCCATCAGAACTATACAGATATTGATGGCAGCATTGCTCCCGATTAATTAATGCATCCCATCAGTGGGCCTCTGCAAGTCAGAGGCATTGTGGGTTTGCTCAAGGGTACTTTATTATTGCCCTTTAGCTCCAGCGCAGCTGTATTGCGGAGGCGAGAGTTTCTTGCGGCCCAACTTTAGAGGCTCCACCAATCAAGTAGAGGCTTTCTTCTAGGGCTACTGCTCCGTGACCGTGCCGTGCCTGGGGCAACTGACCCTGATTGTTCCAATCATCTGTGACTGGATCGTAAATCCAAATATTGTTAAATGCTGTACCAGTCTTCCAGTTGCCATTGGGGCCAAATGCCTCACCGCCGGTAACTATTAATTTATTATTTAATGGGGTTACTGTGAGTCCAGCAGCAGCCTGGGGTAGAGGGCGGATCTTTTCCCATTTATCCAGGCTGGGGTCATAAACTTCGGCATAAGTTAGATTCCTGGCCTTGCTACCATTGTCGCTAACCTGGCGGCCACCAACAACATAAACTCTGTTATTTAAAGTTGCCCCACCTGCGGAGGTTCGCTTGATACTGGCTGGCGCTACTTGCTCCCAATGATCCCCTCTTGTAAGCACATAATGAGAATTGGTATCTCTATTTTTAGACTGTTCGTCAGGGGCCCTACCGCCAATGACATGGATGTTCTCCCCAATGTTGGTGTAAATAGATTCAGCCAAGGGCCGGGGGAGAGGGCTGGTTTCTATCCAATGCTTATATTCGCCGGAAAGTTTATAAACTGTATTTCGGGCTTGCCAAGCGCTATCCGAATCGCCAAAAAACCCACCGATGCCATATAGACTGTTGGAGTTACTGGCCATACCGAGGTGATGCCTTACCTCAGGTAAATTGGGCCCATGCCTCCAGTTTTGTTCCCTTGGAGAAAAGATATGTGTTTGTTTAGTTGGAGAGAGACCGAAGAAAACTGCCGTATCCGATGGGATAAATCCCCCTGCTACATAGATCTCACCAGAAAATACTGCGGGGTAAATCTCCTGTAAAGGTATTTCCAGGCTGGGAAGATTTGATATAGATAGACTGGAATTAGCCTCTTTAGCGGTTAGATTGACTCCACCGAAAGTAAGGGAAGCTAAGCTGGAATATTTAATAAAGGATCTTCTGGATAGCGCCATGGTAACAAACACTCTCATACTGACTGATAAGGGATACCTATTGACTATAATTTTTTACCTAAAAATAGGCTAAAAGGGTCATTTTTATAGTGACTGAAAGGGGCGCAATCGTCAAATCCATAACGGCGATAGAGAGCGATTGCGGGAGCAAAAGCTTCAGCGCGACCTGTCTCCAGCTTTATCTCTTTATATTTACGCTGCTTTGCCTCCTCCAATATTCTTTCTATCAAGGCGCGGGCAACGCCTTTGCGCAGGAATAGAGAATGAGTTTTCATGGATTTTATTTCGCCCAAATCAGGGTTGATCTCTTTTAGGGCACCACAGCCGGCCAAAACTCCATCAATTCTCGCTCCCCAAAAGGTAATCATGGGGTCATTTAACTCATCAGGATTTAGTGCGTGAACGCTTCCAGGTGGGGAATGTCGGTACATTTCCCGTAGATGAGCTTCAAGAAGATTGTTAATGGAGCCATCGGACAGGTCGTCTAATTTTACTGATATATACATCTTTATTTGATTGTCTTTCTTTTTAAAACAATGGTTTAAGTAGGGACGCCCGTTAATTTTTTGGGCTTTGAAATGTCACTGTAACAAGATTTTTAGAGAAGAATAAGTATAAGTTAGCTGGTGCAATAGATATGCTTTATTCGGGGGCATTTAGATAAAATATGCACCGTTTTATTACGCGTAATACCCGGCCAAAAGCCTGGTAAGGGAAACTAAGGGCTGGATATTGCCCTTAGTTCAACATTAATAGCTAGTTTAAAGAAGATCTAGAGTAATCGCTTCCCGATATTGATACAGCGTTCACCGGAATAGCGATGATTTTTTAGTGCTTTTACCAATATGGGCTTAAGTTGTGGTTTTTCTTTTAGTGACTTAGTAATCTCATTTACATTTTCTCTAGAACACATTAGCGGTAGGGCGTAAGCATAAGCAGTAAGCAATTCCTGAGATTCATCTTCATTGACCTGAGCCAGTGAGTCAAAAATCGGTTGGCCGTGGATGTTAAATAGCTCTATTTGCTCTGGTGCAAAAAGGGACTCTGTAATTTTTCGAATTTCGCTTAACTTGAATTTGTCTCGATTAGATATAAGGTTAGCTACCCACTTTGATTTATTTTCGGGTTGGGGGCGAATAACTTCAGCAGAAAGTGCGTTGAGTTTAGATCTGTCGGAGTTATCTTTTTCCAATTCTCTTGTGATTGCCTGCTCATAATCTGAGAACAGATAACGATTCTGCAACTTGATAAGTTTCCAGCGCATATCAGGATCGAGTTCCAGTCCTTTAATGGCAAACTCTCCCATTAATAGGTCTCTAGCATGACTTAATGCTGGAGTGGAGTGGGCGATATTGGTAAAAACACCAAACCAGACTTTTTGTTGATCACTACCTTCAGCCGCCTCTAGTAGTTGACCCCAGACAAAGCTCTCAACGGTCTGAGTAAGTTCGTTACGGCGCTTTGTGCTTAGGGGGATTTGAGTCAGAAAATCGTAAGTGAATTCAATATATCTGGCATTCAAACGAATAATATTGATGTCCTTTTCGTCGGCGCCATTATTCACTATAAAACTAATATACTCATCCAGAGGGAGCTTTGCGTCATAGGTGCTATCAAATAGACTTTGCCAGAACATTAGTCGTGCAAACGGTTCTTCAATATCATTGATATGCTGAGCCATATTCTTGATGGTAACTTCATCCAGATTTACCTTCACATAGGCCCAATCTTCTTCATTGGGGTATAGCCCCTCTGGGCAGGGTAGCCCCACGGCTTCTTTTACTTCGGTTCTGGCACCACTATAAAGCACTGGAAGGGTTGCAACCCGTTTCATACTTCCAGCTTTCCTTTGGTAAACCCCCAGCTGTGTGCGCTGTTCTCTTAATATCGGGTATTCCTCTGGTGCTGTTTGCTGAATTACCAGATGATTGATTTTGTCATCATCGCACTGGAAGCTGGCTTCAATTGTGTTGAGGCCGGCCTGGTAAAGCCACTGTTGCTGCCAGGAATTAAGATCTTTATCCGCAGCTTTGCCCAGGTGGTTGATAAAGTCATTGAGGGTTGAATTGTCATAAGATAAGGCCTTTAAGTAATTACTGACGCCTTTGCGAAATTCTTCTTTGCCCAAATAGTAGGGCAATTGCTTGAGTACTGAGCCGCCTTTGCCATAAGTAATTCCATCAAAATTGGCAAAGGCTTCGTCAGTATTGTTGACTGGTAGTTGAATAGCGTGGGTAGTGGGGCGTTGATCAGTGTGGTAAGCCCATTGCTTGGCGCCTAAGTAATAGTTCTCCCAAGCGGTAGTGAATTCGCTATTTTCGGCTAGAGCCAGATTGGCCATGTAAGTGGCAAAGCTCTCATTGAGCCAAAGGTCATCCCACCAATTCATGGTGACCAAATTACCAAACCATTGATGGGCCAGCTCATGGGCAATAACATTGGCGAGGCGCATCCGCTGGGCCTGGGTCTTTTTTCCTCGGGATATGTAAGAATCGTTAAATGTTACAGCCCCAACATTTTCCATAGCGCCGGCGTTAAAATCAGGTACTAGTATTTGATCATATTTTTTAAATGGATAATCAATTTCAAAGTAGGGCTGAAAGAACTCAAAGGATTGTTTGGTGAAGGTAAACCAGTCTTCTGTTTTTACGTAATTTGCCAGGCTCTGTCTTGCCATTAAGCGAAGGGGAATATCTCCTGTCTTGTCTTCCCAGATGTGGTAAGGACCTGCATGTAAAGAGAATATGTAAGATGAGAATTTCTTGGTTTGAGGAAAAAACCAGTGGTTTGATTTTCTTTTCTCTTCTACTCTCTCCTCTCTTTCCGCGCTAACTACTACCCAGTCTTTTGGAGCCTTTACATCCAGGGTGTAGCGCGCTTTCAAATTGGGTTGGTCAAAATGTGGGAATAGGCGATTGGCATCATAAGGTTCAAAGTCCGTATATAAATAGACCTTTTCGTCTTTGGGGTCTTTAAAGCGATGTAATCCTGAGCCATTGTTAGAGTACGGGTGTTGATAATTCACCGTAATCGTGTGGGATATTTCTGGTAGATTTTGATAATCAATAGAAATACAGTAGTTGTTGTACTCAAATGGAACAGATCTTCCATCGACCTGGATTGAATCAACCGCACCACCGGAAAAATCGATAGTGAGCGGCTGTTCAAGTATTTTTCTAAAATTGATATCTGCGTGCACAATTCCGGAGAAGTTCTTAGCTTGACTATCCAGATTGATGCTCAGCCGATAGTCCACTTCAGCAATTTGCTGACGACGAATGTCAGCATAAGATTCTGAAAGTCCTGGGGCTGTGGTTCTAATAGGAGATGAAATTTTCTTTGCTGGTAAGCTTATTTCTTGCTTAGTAGTTCTTTGCTCACAGGAACTTAATAAAATACCACATAGAATCGCTATAACCACTTTGTACTTTAGTAATACCTTTGTAAGGCGAATATATTTGTTCATGGCGCTATTTTTAATATAGAGTTATTGAATTACTATTTGCGATTTACTTTGTATCATTAAAGATAGCTAGGCGGCGATATAAATTTTCCGTATCAGTAGGGGGAATCTTTTATACAGAGTGAGAAGGAATAGGTTCTGGCTACTGGCCGTTTGCGACCTCAGTAATTGATTCCGCTAATGCGTTGATAACTCCGTCAATCTCCTCTGCCTGTGCTATAAATGGGACGCCGATTTGCAATGTGTCGCCGCCGTAGCGAATATAAAAGCCTTTTTCCCACATCTTCATAGCAATTAAGTAAGGCCTGAGTAATGGCTCATCTGGAGCTGATTCGATTGTCAGGCCTGCGGCAAGTCCACAATTACGAATATCTTCTATTAACGGTAATCCATTGAGTTGATGGATATGGTCTTCCAGGATATGGGCAAGCTCCGCAGATCTCTCAAATAAATTTTCTTTCTTTAAAATATCCAGTGTCGCCAATGCCGCTGCGCAGGCTAGTGGGTGCCCAGAGTAGGTATAGCCGTGGGGAAGCTCCAGTTGGTATTGAGGTCCTCCATTTTCCATGAATATCTCGTAGATATCTTGACGCACAGCCACAGCGCCCATGGGAACAGCGCCATTTGTAAGCTGTTTGGCTGTATTGAGCATATCCGGGGTCACTCCAAAAAACTCTGCTCCGGTGGCTTTCCCCATGCGTCCGAAAGCGGTAATGACTTCATCAAATATCAACAATATGTCGTATTGAGTACATATTTCCCTAAGGCGATGGAGATAGCCTTTTGGTGGGGGCAATACTCCCGCAGACCCCGCTACGGGCTCGACAATAACAGCGGCAATGTTTTCAGAACCGTGCAGTTTGATAAGTTCCAGCAACTCGTCTGCCAGGAAACTTCCCTGTTCAGGCTGTCCTTTAGCAAAGCGGTTGTGGGGTAAAAGGGTGTGGCGAAGGTGGTCAGAATCTATAGATGAGCCAAAGATTGCTCGATTAGCGCTAATACCGCCCACACTAAGACCGCCAAAATTAACTCCGTGATAGCCTTTCACGCGTCCGATGAATTTTGTTTTCCCTGGAGCGCCCATCTTCTGCCAGTAGGCTCTAGCTATTTTTAGAGAGGTTTCTGCGGATTCAGAGCCGGAGTTTGTAAAGAAAATACGATTGAGCCCCATGGGCATCATCTGGCTGACACGCTCCGCTAGTTGGAAGGCTCCCGGGTGGCCATATTGGAAAGCGGGGGCATAATCCAGAAGGGCTGCTTGCCGGGTAATGGAGTCAATTATCTCCGGGCGGTTGTGTCCGGCACCACAGGTCCATAAGCCAGAGAGACTATCGAATATGGGGCGGCCATCAGCACTACGGTAATAGCAGCCGTCGGCTGAGGTAATAATACGGGGATCTCTTTTGAATTGACGATTCCCGGTAAAAGGCATCCAGTAAGTATCGAGCTGCGATTTACTAAGTCCCGCTGATTTGTCGTTCATTTTTATTTTCCGACATTTGGCCTTATCGCATTAATTTTGGACCAACTTTTCTACTTTATAAATTGATTCTCACTAACTTTAGTTTCATAAGTGGGGTTTATTAATAGGGTATTGAAGTATTGCCTATGGCAGGAGTTGAGTGCCGGGGGAGGGTTTGCCGGAATGGCCTAAGGGAGAGAGGGAGATGAGAGGAGAAGAGAACCGGGGGCATTAGCCCCCGGTAATATTGCTGATTAAACAGCAGTGGCGATTCTGTCCACATAGGGGGCGAGTTCTGGTTTGTTCTCCAGAATCTCCTGCCGGGACAGACCGTCGATCTCGTGGGGGAATACCAACCACTCTTCGGTCTTGTGGATAAAGTAATCCGGCTCGCGCTTGGCCTTGTTGTTCTTCGGCTTGTAGTAAGGGGTCGCGATACGAATCTCCGGCGTGTTCTTCTTACAGGCAGCGCGCAGGTCTTCGATAGTTTGCTCAATACTCAGGCCAGAGTCGTGCACATCGTCCACGATCAACAGGGAGTCGTGGGACTCCAGGCGCTTGATCAGGTAGTTCAGGCCATGCACGCGCACTTTCTTATCGCGCTCACCGATACCGAGATAGGAGGAAGTGCGGATAGCGATATGGTCTGCATCCACTCCCATCACGTGCAGCAGCTCTTGTACAGCGATGCCCACAGGAGCGCCACCGCGCCAAACACCGACAATATAGTTTGGGCGAAAGCCATCCTTATAGATTTGCTCGGCGAGAGCATAAGAGTCTATCAGGAGCTGCTGTGCGCTAATAAAGTGCTTTTTCATCAATGTACCCCTCAGAAAAAGGCAAACTTGGCAACAAAGAGTGCCGCTAACACGTAGACACTGATGCTGACGTCTTTGCTACGTCCGCTCAGCGTTTTAATAACTGCGTAGGAAATAAAGCCCAGGGCGATTCCGTGCGCGATCGAGAACGACAAAGGCATCATCACTGCGGCGATTACTGCCGGTGCGGCCTCGGTAATGTCATCCCAATCAATAGATGACATACCGGAAGTCATCAGGACGCCAACATACAGCAGAGCACCTGCGGTTGCATAGGCCGGAATCATACCGATTAGGGGCGAGAAGAAGGTCGCCAACAGGAATAGCCCGGCGCAAACCACAGCGGTCAGGCCTGTGCGACCACCGGCGGTAATTCCTGCAGTACTCTCTACATAACAGGTAGTAGTGGAGGAGCCCAGCACAGAACCAACGACAGATGCGGAGCTGTCGGCCATCAGGGCCTTGCCCATTCCAGGCAACTTGCCATCTTTATCCAGCAGTTTGGCGCGATCAGAAACGCTTAACAGGGTGCCTGCGGTGTCGAACAGGTCGACAAACAGGAAGGCAAAGATCACGCTGATCATGCCTACTTCGAAGGCGCCAGCGATATCCAGCTCCAGGTAAGTCGGTGCCAGGCTGGGAGGTGCGGATACCAGACCGGTGAACTCTACCTTACCAATTGCCAGGGCGATGACGGTTACCGCAAGGATACCGATCATCACTGAGCCCAGCATACGGCGGTAGGACAGGGCCACAATAATAAAGAAGCCCAGTGCTGCCAGGATCGCCTCAATTGACTTTAGGTCGCCCAGGGTTACCAGAGTAGCGGGGCTGGCCACAACGATACCGGCACTCTTCAGGGCAATGATCGCCAGGAACAGGCCGATACCCGCTGCCAGGGATTGTCGCAGGGAGAGGGGGATACTATCGATAATCCACTCTCGCAGCTTGAAGATACTGAGCAGCAGGAAGATTACCCCTGATATAAACACCGCACCCAGGGCTACTTGCCAGCTGTAGCCCATTTCACCGACGACAACGTAGGCGAAGAAGGCATTGAGGCCCATACCTGGCGCCAATGCGATGGGGTAGTTGGCGTAGAGTCCCATAATCAGGCAGCCAATAGCGGCTGCAAGGCAGGTCGCCATAAACACAGCGCCCTTATCCATACCCGCTGCAGCCAGGATATTGGGGTTCACAAAGATGATGTAGGCCATCGTCAGGAATGTGGTAACGCCGGCAATCACTTCCCGGCGAACATTCGTCTGGCGCTCTGAGAGCTTGAACAACTTCTCCAGGAATGAGGCATTGCCTCCCACCTGTGGGATGTCGGACCCAGGGGTCGCCGATGTTTGGATATCAGTGGGTTTCATATCAGAAGTGGTACTTTACTAGCAGGTTAACGTTGCGCTCGTTGGAATCGACACCATAAGTGCCATCTTTGATTCCGAACTTGTCGTTCCAGTGTACGTACTCAATACCCGCGTACAGGGTCTTGGGTTCACCCCAGGTGGCGCCGGCATCCCATTTCAGCTGGGAGGTAAAGTTAGTGCTCGGATGTGAATCTTCAGAAGCACTGGTCCAATCGATAAATCCGTCGTAGACAAAGCTGGCATCACCCAGGGTAAAAGGCATGGCCCAAACCAGGGTCAGCTGCTCGTTGCTGGCCTTGTCATCGTTATCGCGGTGGTAAACATTCGCCTGTACAAAGGAGAAACCGGGAACCGCGAGATCAAAGCCCACACCTGTCAGGTAATTGGTGAAGTGGGGGCCGGTTGCTGCCAAGTGGTCCGGATCATCCATATTGCCTATCTCCACAGTTGTGGCGACAAGCACATCGGTAACCGGTCCGAAAGCCAGTTCACTGCCGCTGAGCTTGCCTAAGCTCAGGCGGGGAGAAATCTCACTATACAGTTCTTTGGAGCCATCTTCCGAGTCCAGGTAGTCGGCAAAAATAAAGAGGTCACCCCAGCTGTGGCCACTGGCGTGCTCAAAAGTTACTACGGATCTCTCAGAGTCATCCGTGTTCTTGCTGTAGTTGACTTTGTAATCGTGGCCGTAAAGAAGGCTCAGGCTGTTGTCACTCCAGGTCATCTCAGCTTGGGCAGCTACGCACAACAGGCTAGAGGCCAGCAGTAGCAGGGGCTTGGTTGGTTTCATTCTATTACCTCTGTTACAGCGACAGGCGAATTTCGCACTGGCGGCCGATGAGAAAATCGGCAGTTGGTTAAAAAATAGTCGCGGAATGTACCAGAACTTAACCCCTGTTTTCCAGTGTTTTTTCTCGGCATTTACGCTTTTTTCCGAGCTTTTTAAGTAACTCTGCACCAAAAAATCACGCTTGGGGAAAACGAGATACTCATTTATTGGTTAGCGATGGGTCGGTGTAGCAAAAAAGTATTGTTTAATTGGTTTGATAGTAGGGAATCGCTACATTGCAGGGGCAAATTAGGTAAATAGTCCAGAAAGTCGGCATCTGCTCCCCAGTGGTGCTTGCACAGGCAACATGAATACTTTTGGTGCTTTTAGGGTTCGCGATAATAGATGTTGTTTAACTTTGATGACACAGGAAGTCATCCGCTTGGTAGCAGAATAAGGATGGTTGAAATGTATCTTCTGAGCGCTTTCCTTATATAGGCAGGCATCGGCCTGAGGTCGATGGTTATAGTTGGGAAAAGTAAATCGACTTTTAACCTGTATAAAAATTATTTGGCTGTTTGGTTTTTTTGCTAGTTCGTAGGAAATTGGCCCTGGAAGGAGTCTGGATGGGATTGCAGTAGCGGGGGGGCGACTTTAGGGGGGCTCAGGTGATGCCTACCGAGCCCCGTATTATCTGGTGGTGATTGGTTACAATTTGCAGCTTTTGAGTCCTGGGGCGAGTATTGTTATCGCCCCAATATGCCTTTTCCGATTCGAGTTTGGAATCAGGCTACTTGCTGTTCTGTACCTGACTGGTGCGCCAGGTATTCCTCGTAAGTGCCTTGAAAATCGATCAGTGCTTGATCTTTGATTTCAATAACTCGGGTTGCCAGGGATGAGACAAACTGACGATCGTGACTCACAAAAATAAGTGTGCCCTCATATTTCTCCAGTGCCTTGTTCAGGGCTTCGATGGCTTCCATGTCCAAGTGGTTGGTTGGCTCATCCATGATGAGCACATTGGTGTCCATCATCATTAGCTTGCCAAACAGCAGGCGATTTTTCTCGCCGCCAGAGCAGACCTTTGCCTTTTTATTGGCATCATCTGCGGTAAATAATAGTCGGCCCAGAATACCCCGCACGGCCAGATCATCGTGCTTGGGGGTGCGCCACTGGGACATCCACTCAAATATTGTCAAGTCACCATCAAAATCTGTACTGCTGTCTTGCGGGCAGTAGCCGATAGCGGCATTTTCTGACCACTTGACGACTCCGCTGTTTGCTTGGATCTCATTGACAAGACAGCGCAGGAAGGTTGTTTTACCAACGCCGTTCTCACCGATAATTGCCAGGCGCGCACCGGCTTCCAGCAGCATTTCGCCACCTTGAAATAGCGTTTCACTGTCAAAACCATGGGTAAGCCCCTCAAGAGTCAGCGCCTGACGGTGCAATTTTTTACACTGGTTAAACGTAATATAAGGGCTGACCCGACTGGAGGGTTTGATTTCGTCCAGCTTGATTTTTTCCATCTTCTTCGCGCGGGAGCTGGCTTGCTTGGCTTTGGATGCATTGGCAGAAAAGCGGTTCACAAAGCTCTGTAGCTCGTCCAGTTCGGCACTTTTCTTGGCATTCTCTGCGTGAAGTTGTTCTTGTATTAGCGTGGAGGCCGCAACAAAGTCCTCATAATTGCCGGGGAAAACCCGCAATTCACCATAATCTATGTCGGCCATATGGGTGCAGACAGAGTTCAGGAAGTGGCGATCGTGGGAAATGATGACCATTGTGCTTTTGCGTTGATTCAGTACATCTGCCAACCACTTGATGGTGTGGATGTCCAGGTTATTGGTCGGCTCATCCAACAATAAAATATCCGGGTCGGCAAATAGCGCTTGGGCGAGTAATACACGCAATTTCCAGCCGGGAGCTACCTGTTTCATCAGGCCAAAATGCAGGGATTCGTCGATGCCAGCTTCAAGCAGGATTTCTCCCGCACGGCTCTCTGCGCTATAGCCATCCAGCTCAGCAAATTGGACTTCAAGCTCGGCTACGCGCATGCCGTCTTCTTCGCTCATTTCCGGTAGCGAGTATATACGGTCACGTTCCTGTTTAATTTCCCACAGGCGGACATCTCCCATGATGACCGCATCGACGACGGTGTACTCTTCAAATGCAAACTGGTCCTGGCTCAAAGTACCCAAGGTGCATCCAGGCTCAATAGATACGTTGCCGGCCGAGGGCGCCAAGGCACCACTCAGGATCTTCATAAAGGTTGACTTTCCACATCCATTGGCCCCGATAAGGCCATATCGGTTGCCATTGCCGAACTTTACAGAAATGTTTTCAAACAGTGGTTGGGCACCAAACTGCATGGTGATATTCGCGGTGGAGATCAAGAGCGTATTCCTGAGGATTACAAATGGGCCCTGGTAAGCCAGTTTCGCCAAAATAGGAGGCGTGATGTGGGGGCCGCACTATAAGGATTTGGCGCTGAAGTGTCGAGGAGTACGTTCAATAACTAAGCAGTTTCTCCGCGGGTTCGATATTAGAGATTGAAATATATATGTTAAAGTATACTCCTAGGCTAGGAGGATATTCCATTTCGGGGTAGGGTGCGATGATATGCATCTGTATACTCCCTGAGTTCGGGCTCTTTAGCTAAAGCTATGGGCCCTAATATTAGGAATATTCCCGGTATAAGTTGCCAGCGCGTAAAGCGGCCACTTTTATTTAAATAATTAACGGGATCACTTGATCTTATTTGTATCCTTTGGGTGGCTCCGACGGCAAAGTAAATGTTAATGCTGTTAGGGGGGAGGGTTGAAGGGCTAATGACTAGCAGATGTCAGTCAATCAATTTTTGATCTCTATGAGGAGCTAGCAAAGGCTGGAGGCTATATGAAATCGAATTGTTTGCACCTTGCGATTCCGGCAGGGGATCTGGAAACCGCCAAGAAATTCTATTGCGATGTCTTAGGCTGCAAGACCGGCAACAGTGAAGAAGGTCGCTGGGTAGATATCGACTTTTGGGGTAACGAACTCACCCTGCACCAGAGTGAGGAGAAGCTCCCCAATGTTCGCCACAAGGTGGATATGGGAGAAGTGGCTGTTCCTCATTTTGGCATTCACCTGCCGGAAGATGAGTTTCAGGCACTAAAAGGCCGTATCGAAGATGCCGGGCTGGAATACCTGGACAAGCCCTACCGTCGCTTTGTCGGCAATGAATATGAACAGGAAACTTTCTTTATCGAAGATCCAAATGGCAACGTTCTGGAAATGAAAACGATGGTTAATCCTGAACTGATGTTCAAGTAATCGTCTGTGCCCTGCAGATAATTGAATCTGTGGGGCTGAGTTTCTCCCGCTATTCCCTGTCCTCGCTTATCTTTGCTAAGAATGAGATGCCTTAATCTGGGGTTGAGTTCTGATTGCCTGAATAATACCTCCTATTACTATCAGTAAGCTGCCGGCATAAGTATTCCAGGTTGGGAGTGTGTTATAGACCAACCAATCCAATATGCCGGAGAAAATTAGGCTTGTATATAAATAGGGAGATAAGCTGGCAGGTCTGTTTACCCGACGATAGGCTTTAGTGCGTAAGGATTGATTGCTGATTGTCGACAGGCTAAAAGCAATAATCACAATCACAAAACTTACCGAGTCCGATAGAGATACCGCGACTTTTGTAAGCTCCCCAAGATTTCCTTCAATCAATAAAATAGCAAGCATATAGAGGCTGGATAGGCCGAACATCTTGGTGGTTGAAGATATCGTATTTTGCTTCTTTGAAGAGTGGTGCATTACAAACTGTGAACAAGCTCCAAAGAAGCCCGATAGCAGGCCCACTATCATATAGCTATCAAAGCCAGCAGTTGGCTTCAATATAAAAGCAACGCCGATAAAGCTGATTAAACAGGCCGCTAGTGTCTTCTTTTTTATCGGATCCTTTTTGGCAAACCGGGTAATAAAAGGGAGAAATAAACCTGACGTTGAAAATAGAAGGGCGGCGACAAGTAGAGAGCCTTTGGACAAATAATAAAACAAGCAATACTGAGCGAGACAAGTGAATAAAGCCCTTGCACCATCAATCCTGTCTATTCGATGAGTCACAGGGTTTTCATCGAAAACAACGAGGCAAATCCAGGTTAGGATTAAAAATGGGGCAAAGAAACGAATAAAGACCACCAACGATAAGGAGCTAAAGGTAGTTAGTTCTTTACCAAATAGCCCGGTTAGCGACATACAGCTGGCCGCCAGAATTGCGGTAATGACACTGAGGGCAAATTCTCTATTGGAAATGCGGGTACTCATGGTTTACTAGCACCCTCACTAGCAATAATCTCATCGACAGTTTTTACACTGGCTATCTTAGTGAGGAAGTTCAGACTATTCTGTTTATTGTTTTCCGTGTCAGACTCACAGGCATCTGAGGCAATGAGTACTGAAAAGTCTCTATCGTGAGCTTCCCTGGCTGTCAGTTCGACTGTATTTTGTGTTGATACCCCACAGAGAATAATCCTTTCTATATTGTTGCTAGCAATAAGTACTGGGAGTTCGGTCCCATAGAAGCCACTGACACGCCTCTTATAAATAGATATATCGCTATCAGTGATATTGAGATCATCAACAAAAGCAGTGCCCCAGCTTTTCTGACGGAGGGCGCCTATATCTTTGATATAGCTGAAGAGGGGAGAGTTAGAGGAAGATTCCCTGTAGTCGGTGGAAAAAGCGACCCTGATATGGCAAATAAGATGACGTCGTGCTCTTCCCCACGTAAGGAGTTTATTGCTGTTTTCAATAACTCTATTCTTATGGACTCTTGGGGCCGCTGCTGATATTTGTCCCTTTGGATGACAAATATCGTTGATAAAATCGAGGGTAATGATTGCAGTCTTCATGACCAGAGTCTATTGAGGCGAGTATTGGCTTAGTTTAGTAATGATTAAGGAAGCCTTCGATAAAGGATTTTATGATCTATATAGAGATTACGACTTCTTTGTCATAAATTGCTTTGCCCTTTTTTTTATTGCTGTCACTTCACTCTTCTCAAGCTTATCCAAAAGGCTGAACATCATTGTCATTCTATGATTGCCCTCTAGCATTTTTCTTTTTTCAATTAAGAAATTCCAGTAGAGACTGTTAAATGGGCAGGCCTTCTCTCCAGTTCGTTGTTTGACGTCATAAATACAGTCGCTGCAATAGTTACTCATTTTGTTGATATAGGAGCCACTACTAATATAGGGCTTTGTTGCAACCAATCCACCATCGGCGAACTGGCTCATTCCCCGGGTGTTAGGCATTTCAACCCACTGAATAGCATCTATGTAAATACCGAGATACCAACTTTCCACCTGGTCAGGGTTAGTTTGTGTTAATAGCGCAAAATTACCGGTAATCATAAGCCTTTGGATATGGTGAGCATAGGCATTTTCCAAGCTATTCCTGATGGTGTTATGAAGGCAGTTCATGGTCGTTTTGGCATCCCAGAAAAAATCTGGCAAATTATTTTTATTCTTCAACTTATTCTGATGCTCATAACGGGGCATAGACATCCAGTAGACACCGCGCATATATTCTCGCCAGCCCAATATTTGGCGTACAAAACCTTCAATCTGGTTTAGTCCTATTGGAATTTTTCCATCTTCCCAAGATTTTATCGCTGTATCGATAACCTCTTTTGGAGATATGAGTTTACTATTTAGGGAGAAGCTAATTCGGCTGTGATAAAGAAAGGCTTCATCTGGATCCATTGCGTCCTGAAAATCGCCAAAATTAGCAAGTAGATGTTTACAAAAATGACGAAGTAGTTTTATAGATTCCTCCCTGCTGGTTGGCCACATAAAATTCTCTGGATCAATCTCTCCAATACTCTTAACTCCAGACTTTTTTATACGGGATAAAGTTGAAGTGACATTGCTTGTTATTTTTCCCTGCTTGGGTTTGCCCAGCTTTCCATTCCATTTCTTTCTATTGCTTTGGTCGAAATTCCACTTTCCTCCTTCAGGTTTTCCATTGTTCATCAGAATGTCATGCTTCTTCCGCATATAGTGGTAGAAGCTTTCCATAAGTAGCGATTTTTTCCCTTGGAAAAAGTCTGCCAGCTCTTTCCGGGTGGTCAAAAAGTGCTCAGTGTCGTAGGCTTGAAACTCTATTGATAGTCTCTTCTCTATTTGTAGCAGCTGCTGATCTAGTCGGTACTCATCGGGAAGCTGGTACTCAAATTTTTCAATTTTGTGTTTTCTAATAATATCTTCGATATTTTTTGTGAGGTTTTGTTTGTTGTTTTTATCATCTATTCGGTAGTAGATGACATTGCAGCCCCTATTTTGAAGCCACTCAGAGAAAATCTGCATGGCTTCAAAAAAGGCAACGATTTTTTGGATGTGGTGAACAACGTAATCGGTCTCTTGGCGCATTTCAGCCATAAAGTAGATCTTATCCTCCTGGTTACCTCTAAACCAGGAGTGTTTTTGGTTCAATTGATCTCCTAATAGCAAGCGCAGCGTTTTCACATCTCATTTCCTTTATTTAGGTCATACTAGGTCTTAATATGCCTATAGATAGATCCTTCTATTCACTCCCACATTTTCTACAAAAGTAGAGTCATGGGAAATCAATAAAAATGTTCCGGGATATTCTACCAGCGCAGTTTCCAGCGCTATACGCGACTCCAGATCCAAGTGATTGTCCGGTTCGTCCAGTAGTAGCAGGTCTGGTGCCTCAGTGCCACGAGTAGCGGCAAGTAAAGCAACCTTTAGTCGCTCCCCTCCACTTAAAGTATTGGTAGAGCGAAGCACAGAATCGCCTCGAATATTCATTGTGGCTAGGGCTGTGCGCCAGAAGTTGGTATCTTTATCAGGGTGCAGGCGGGATAAAGTTTCCAAGGCAGATAGATTTCCATTTAGTTGACTTAGGTTCTGATCCAGATAAAAACAGCTGCCAAAAGTTTTACACAAACCGCTGCGAGGTTTAACTCGACCAGCAATGATCTTTAGTAGCGTTGTCTTTCCGCTACCATTGGCGCCACAAATATGCCAGCGATCGCCACTGTGCATGGTAAGTGATATGGGATCACTCTGAATACCGTAGGGCAGTTTGAGATCCTCAACATGCAGACGAATACCACCCGTTAGCCCTGTTTTGCTAAGTTGCATATTTGGGAGCTTATGACTCTTATAGTCCTTTTGGCAACTTTCTAAATCTAGCTTTAACTTATGGTGCTGACGATCCAGGTTTCTAGTCAGCTTGCCTAAACTTTGCCCTGCACGATCTTTTTTCGCATCTAGTAGCGATTTACATTGGGAACCTTTTAATTTCTTACCCTGGTTTTTTCTGGTTGTAGTTTTTTCAGCAGAACTATGCTTAAGTTTGTTTAGGCTTTTTATATTCTTTTTGGTACTTTCAATTTTCTTTTCTACAGACTGTCTCTGTATCTCTTTTTCTTTCTTGTAGTGTGAATAGTTACCACCATATGTGCGTAGTTTTCCTGAATCTAGTTCCACTATCGTGTCAGCTTGTTGGAGTAAGCTTCGATCATGACTGACCATTAGAATTCCGGCAGAATGGTTTCTAATTTTCTGCTGTAACCATTTTCTACCGTCTGAATCTAGGTGGTTACTAGGCTCATCTAGTAGTAGGTAGTGTTTTTTATGAGAGAAGGCATTGATTAAAGCCAGTCGGACTCTTTCACCACCGCTAAGATTGCCGATAGGAGTGTCTAACGTGAGATTTATTCCGGCGCTGTATAAATGCTGTTGCCAAATTATAGGTAGCTCCCATGAATCTGAGACACGCATCAGATCTTCCTCACTCTGATTGCCAGATTCAATACGTGAAAAACAGTCATAGAGGCCTGTAGGGTCGAATATATCTACAATTCTCTTGTTGGAATTGCTGCTCACTTGATCCACTTTAAGGTAGTCCGTGTACCAAGTAATACTTCCCTGTTCAGGCTTTAGTTTCCCAATCAAAGCCTCTAAAAAAGTCGATTTTCCACTGCCATTATTTCCCACTAAGCCAGTAAATCCCGGAGGGAAGTCAAGATGGATCCCCTTAAATAGAGATTTCTCAGGGACGTTTAAGTAAAGATTTTTTATAGAACAAATTCTCTGCATGTCACCCTCCGGTAGTCGGAATGGGTGGCGCAATACCATGATCTTGAGAGAAAGTTGTAGAGAATGGAGTACGCCACTTGCACGGGAATTGATGGCCTCTTAAGAAACCGGTTTATCTCCAGTGTGTGCAAGGATTAATTCATTGGCGTAGATAGCTCCAAAAAGAAAAGTTGTTAAGTGTTAGCTTAATAAAGATTCAAAAATACTTCAAGTCCCAACCTATAAGCACTCACTTGGTACTCTCAACTCTTAAAATAGAGTGGTATAAGAGTATTATTGATATTACATTGAGATGATGCATTTTTACGACTTGATTTAGAACAATAAGTGTTTAAAAGCGGGGGTTACTATGGTATTTGAAGGTTTTATAGCAATTTGTCTATTGATCGTAAGTACTATGCTTTTTTTCTTTTACCGAAAATCACAGCGGGAACGATTTTTAAGAGACTATCAATTCCATCCGTCTCTCAAACAAAGAGTGAAGAAAAAATACCCTCACCTCAGCAACAAGCAGCTGGGTATGGTACTCGATGGGCTGAGGGAATATTTTATTATCTGTCAAACGGCTAGTAGACAAATGGTCGCTATGCCATCTCAAGTGATTGATGTCGCTTGGCATGAATTTATATTAAGCACACAGATGTATCGAAATTTTTGTAATAAATCTTTTGGACACTTTCTGCACCACACACCCAATGAAGTTATGCCAGATAAGGATACAGCTAGTGAGGGGATTAAGAGAGTGTGGCGAATTGCTTGTGTTCGTAGTGGTATAAGTCCTTCCAAGCCAAAATCGTTACCTCTGATTTTCTCAATTGATAAAAAGTTGGGGATTAATGATGGATTTCATTATTCGCTAAACTGTCGATCGAGAAATAGTCCCGCTGCGGATCACTGTGCCAGTCATATTGGTTGTGCCGCGAGCTGTCAAGGCGGAACTTCCGGCAGTGTCTTCTCTGGTATTTGGGGTGGCGGCTCCTCTTCAGATTCTGGAAGCAGTTGTGGTGGGGGCTGTGGCGGGGGTGGCAGCTAGAGGCAGCTATCACCGCTCTAGCAACCTTGTTCAACGTGATTAATGAGTGACACCCTGAACTTCGCAAAGCTCTTCAATTTCTTCAGCGCTAAAGCCGAGCCCACCCAGCACAGTGTGATTGTGCTCTCCCAGAGCTGCCCCTCGGTTAAATAAGTGGGGCTTTTGGCCGTTAAATCTAAAGGGTGTGTTGATCTGTTTAATGTCTCCATTCACAGAACAGATCATCTCTCTGGATTGGATAAGATCGCTATCAGCAGCTTCTGTAAAATTAAGTACGGGTTCAATACACGCATCAATATCCTGAAATATATCAATCCATTCTTTCTGGCTTTTTGTGGCAATAATTTCTGCAATATCTTTCTTAAGTGTTTCTTGTTGCCCGTCTTGGACAATGCGAATCAGCCACTCCTTTCGGCCTATTGTTGTAAAAAATTGCTCAGCAAATTGTGGCTCTAAACTTCCCACAGAAAGATAGCGGTCATCTGCCGTGCGATAGTAATCATAATAACTTCCACCGTTTAGCAGCTCGGATTCCAGCTTGGGATCGGTATTTAAAGCCAGTGCATTGGCCCCACTAATTGCGTTTAACGCGAAACTACAGTCCGTCATACTGATATCGATATAACTGCCTTCCCCGGTTCTCTGGCGATGATATACCGCAGCCAGTATCGACATAACCGCATGGTGTGAACCGCCGGCGATGTCTGCTATCTGTGTGCCGCTCAGGCAGGGGCCATGGTCACGGTTGCCGGAATAGCTGGCCAGGCCAGATAGTGCGAGATAATTGATATCGTGCCCAGCACGTTGCTTTAATGGTCCAGTTTGGCCATATCCGGTAATCGAGCAGTAAATAATGTCTGCGCGCTGTTGGCTTAAGCTTTGGTGGCCAAGGCCCAGCCTATCCATCACTCCGGGGCGGAATTGCTCGATCACAATATCGTATTGCTGAAGCAGTCGGTGAATCACCGCTTGCGCCTTTGGATTTTTTAGATCGATCGCCAAGGAGCGTTTGTTGCGGTTAATGGTTGCGTGGGCGGCGGATAGGGAGGCCGTGTCATCGACTAAAGGGGGAAAGCCCCGTAGTAAGTCTGGCCGTGTGGGAGACTCGATTCTTAGTACTTCTGCGCCTAAGTCCGCCAATAACATAGTGGCATAGGGACCGGGAAGTAGGGTAGAAAAGTCGAGTACTTTTAGCCCCTCAAGAGGGGCGCAGTGATTCTTCGTTTGCTGTTTCACTTTTTATTTCATTATTTTAATTGAGAACAGAAATTTCAATCTAGCACTTTAATTTAGTCATCGCGCAGGAGGTCTCGGGAAATAATTAATTTCATAATTTCATTGGTTCCGGCATAAATACGTGCTACACGAGCATCGGCCCAAGACCGGGCGATGGGGTATTCCCACATATAGCCATAGCCGCCATGTAACTGAACACATTCATCCAAAAGTTTGCATTGGAAATCTGTACTCAATAACTTGGCTTTCGCTGCAGTTGCAACGTCGAGTTCCTTTTTATAGTGAAGCTCCAAGCAGCGATCGATAAATACCCGAAGAGCGGTTAACTCACTATCCAGCTCAGCCAGCTTGAATTGTGTATTTTGGAAGGCAGAGATGGGTTTACCGAAAGCCTTGCGATCCCGTACGTAATCAATCGTCCATTGAAGGGCTGCTTCTGCATTAGCTATTGCATAAATTGCCACGCTTAAACGCTCTTGAGGCAATTCCTGCATTAAATAAATAAATCCCTGTCCCTCTCCACCGAGAAGGTTTTCCGCAGGGACTTTGACATCATCAAAGAACAGCTCTGAAGTATCTTGGGCCTTCATGCCTATTTTTTCTAGGTTACTGCCTCTCTTGAATCCAGGGCTATCTGCTTCCACAAGCAGCAGACTGACCCCAGAGGCCCCTTCGTGAGGGTCGGTTTTGGCCACGACAATAACCAGGTCTGCCTGCTGTCCATTGGTAATAAAAATCTTGGAACCATTGAGCAGATAGTGATCCCCTTTGCGCACAGCTGTGGTTCTCACGCCTTGGAGATCCGATCCTGCACCAGGTTCGGACATGGCGATAGCGGTGATCATCTCACCACTAATGCATTTGGGAAGGTACTTTTTCTTCTGTTCTTCCGTGCCGTAATTAATAATGTAGGGCACTGCAATATTAGAGTGCAGGCCCCAGCCAATACCGGAAAGTCCCGCTCGGGCTACCTCTTCATCAATAATGGAGTTGTAGCCATAGTCCAGCCCCAAGCCACCATACTTTTCGTCAACTTGCGGACACAGAAAGCCCATTTCTCCAGCTTTATTCCACAGTTTACGATCTACCTGACCATCTTTTTCCCACTGATGGTGGTAGGGTACAGCTTCATTCTCTAAAAATTTACGTAAAGTTTCTCGAAACTGTTCGTGATCTTCGTTGTAAACAGTTCTTGGTACCATCCTTACACCACCGCATTTTATTACTGAAAAATTGAACCAGTGTTTTGATTGGCGATGTAAACAGCGAGATTTTAAAAGCCTGTTTACATCGCTCAAACCCCTGGGTTAAGGGTTGTCCGCCAGAGCTTTTCCTGACTCTGCCAGATCCAGCAAAATTGCTGGCGGGGCAAATCGATCTCCATAGGCATCAGCCAGTTGCTGGGCGCGTTGGGTAAACGCTTTCAGGCCAAACTGGCTGATGTATTGCAATGCACCACCGGTCCAGGGTGGGAAGCCGATACCGAAGATAGAGCCAATATTGGCATCGCGTACGCTGCGTAGCACATCCTCTTGATAACAGCGAAGTGTCTCCAGAGCCATAATAAACAGCAGCCGTTCCTTCACATCTTCTATCGGCAGTGCCTCTTTGGCGGGGAACTCCTTCTCAAGGCCACTCCATAAGTGCTTTTTCCCGCCCTCAGGGTAAGTATAGAAGCCGCCACCTGCGGCCTTACCAGCGCGACCAACTTCAAGCATTCGGTCGATCACTCCGTCGGCGGGATGCGTGGGGGCGGGTTTACCCTCTTTTTGCAGGTCATTGATGGTCTGCTGGCGTATCCGGCTCATCAGCGTTAGGGAGACCTCGTCACTAACAGCTAGAGGGCCGACTGGGAAGCCAGCTAGGGCTGCGGCATTTTCAATGGTGGCGGGATTAACCCCTTCGCTGAGCATGCCGATACCTTCATTGGTAAAGCAGCCGAATACCCTTGAGGTGAAGAAGCCACGGCTGTCGTTAACAACGATAGGAGTCTTGCCAATCTGCAATACAAAGGCGAAGGCTTGGGCGAGAGTCTCACCACTGGTTTGCTCCCCACAGATAATTTCCACCAGTGGCATCCTGTCGGCAGGGGAGAAGAAATGTAGACCGATAAATTGCTGGGGACGGTCGGAAGCTTGAGCGAGCCCAGTGATCGGCAGTGTCGAAGTGTTGGAGGCAAATACTGCATTTTTCGGCAGCTGTGCTTCGGCTTCCTGGGTAACTTTACGCTTGAGTTCCCGGTCTTCGAAAACTGCTTCTATCACCAACTCACAATCAGCCAGGTCGGTATTGCTGTCTGTGGGCGTGATACGGGAGAGGATCTGATTGACCTTGTCCTCGGTAATGCGACCCCGCTGTAAGCGTTTTTGCAGGGATTTCTCTGCATATTGTTTGCCGGCTAAGGCACCTTCCATGGATACATCTTTTAATACGACATCAACACCTTTACTGGCACAAGCGTAGGCAATGGCTGAGCCCATCATGCCGGCGCCGAGTATGCCAATTTTTTGCATGGGCGACGTTTTATGATCGCGGGCGGCGGCGGGCAGTGATGCTCCGGCTTTGACCTCATTGAGTGCAAACCAGAAAGTACCGATCATGTTTTTGGCAACCTGCCCGCAAGCGAGGCCTACAAAATGTCGGGATTCAATTCGCGTAGCAGTTTCGAGGTCGACCCGGGACCCTTCGACAACGGTTGCCATTATCGACTCTGGCGCCGGCAGACATCCCTTGGTTTTTTTCTCCAGCATTGCTGGGGCGATCATCAGTAACTGCGCATTTTTAGGGTTCTTTGCGTCCCCTCCCGGCATCCGGTAATCCGGTTGATCCCAAGGCTGAGCAACAGGTTGCTCACTATTCTCTCGAATATAAGTGACAGCCTTCTCTAGTAATTCACTTTCACTGGTAACGAGCTGATGTACCAGACCGGCTTTGAGAGCCTGTTGCGGCCTCACCTGTTTTCCTTCCAGTAAGTAGGGTAGAGACTCCTGGATGCCTAAAAGGCGGGGCATACGTACACAGCCGCCACCACCAGGTAGTAAGCCTAATGTGACTTCAGGCAATCCCAGTTTTATTGCGGTGCTATCGATAACAATACGCTGATGGCAGCTGAGGGCAATTTCCCAGCCACCGCCCAAAGCTGTGCCATTAATCGCAGCAACGACGGGTTTACCCTGGGTTTCCAACCAGCGCAGGTTGGCTTTCATTGATTCGCAAGATTCGAAGAAAGGTTTAGCTTCTTCAATTTTTGCCGCAAATAAAGATTTGAGGTCGCCGCCGGCAAAAAAGGTATTTTTTGTGGAGCGAACAATAATTCCAGAAAATTCTTGCTGCTTGAGTTGTTCAACCGCTGCGCTCAGTGACTCGGTAAAATCCCGGTCCATCACATTGGCTGAGGCATTGGGGTTGTCCATGATCAGGTGGACAATATTGTGATCGTCTTTTTCCAGGCGAATGGATTTCATAGTCTGCCCCCTAAACTCTTTCGATAATGGTTGCTACACCCATACCGCCGCCCACACATAGTGTGACCAGGCCGTAGCGAAGTTGCCGTTGTTCCAGCTCATCCAGTACTGTGCCGATCAGCATTGCACCGGTCGCGCCGAGGGGGTGGCCCATAGCGATTGAGCCGCCGTTAACGTTGAGTTTTTGTGGGTCCACGTCTAACTCGTGTTGGAAACGCATCACCACTGCCGCGAAGGCTTCATTCACCTCAAAGAGGTCAATATCCTGCACCGTCAGGCCTGCGGCCTTCAGGGCTTTGCGAGTGGCGGGCGCGGGGCCTGTGAGCATGATAGTAGGCTCAGTGCCCACTACCGCAGCGGAGACAATACGGGCGCGGGGGCTGAGCCCCAGATCCCGCCCGGCCTGTTCACTGCCGATCAGCAGGGCGGCTGCGCCATCGACGATGCCTGAGGAATTTCCCGCAGTGTGAACATGGTTGATTGATTCGACCTGTGGGTAACGGGATATGGCAATGCTGTCGAAGCACAGGTCACCCATCCCGGCAAAGGACGGCTTGAGTTGTGCCAGGGCCTCTATGGACGCATCTGGGCGCACCAGCTGGTCGTGATCGAGAATGGTCAGTCCATTTTGGTCGCGTACGGGAATCACAGATTTTTCGAAAGCACCGCGCTTCCAGGCGGCTGCCGCCTTGTGCTGAGAGTCCAGCGCAAAGTTATCCACATCCTCGCGGGAAAATCCGCCGAGTGTAGCGATCAAGTCCGCGCCAATGCCCTGGGGTGCAAATCCAGTATCTATTGCTGTGCGTGGGTCCATCGCCCAGGCGCCGCCATCGCTGCCCATGGGCACCCGCGACATGGACTCTACACCTCCGGCCACTACCAGATGCTCCCACCCGGAGCGAACTTTGGTAGCGGCGAGATTGACCGCTTCGGCACCGGAGGCACAGAAGCGATTCAGAGTTACGCCACCGATATCCCAGTCCCAATTGGCAGCTAAAGCTGCAACTTTTGCGATATCGGCACCCTGATCTCCGATCGGTGTAACACAGCCCATAACGATGTCGTCCACTTTGGCAGTGTCGAATCTATTGCGGGTCTGTAATTCTTTCAGGAGATCTGAAAGCAGGGTGATAGGTTTGACTTCGTGAAGGGCACCGCTGGATTTGCCTCTGCCCCGCGGGGTGCGGATAGCATCGTAGATGTAGGCTTCGGTTGGCACGGTTTTAGCCTCTTTTTATTTTATGGTTTCGCTTATTACCATAGTGCGGTGCAGCTTGGGTTCAATGATAAAAATTGCCACGGAAGATGACTCAGCTTCCAGGTACTACCGAAAAATTCCTAGTCAAATATCTTTTTATTTATTCCAAATTAACCTAACCATGTGGAGGTACTGCCGTACACTCAAGTAAGGCGCCTAAATCTATTGAAATTTTGGCACGGTAAATTGGCACTTAAATTATCTTTGCGGCTGGAGGAATTCCATGTCAGGCAGGGTAATGGGTGATTCAGGGCATCTGAGAAAAATTTGAATGGGTAACACACGGGTGACCCCGGACAAATAAATGTACTTTGACGGTCCCTGAGGTGGTGAGCGAGGTTTGGCTATGGCGGATAATGTTTTGGATATGGCTACCGGCCAATTGGGCTCCGGGGGTATTGATGCGCTGACAAAGGCTTTGAATTTGCCGGCAGGGCAAGGTGAAGCTGCACTCTGCTCAGGCGTTGCTTACATACTGGCTGGTATGTTGAACAGGGCCAGTAGTAAAACAGGAATGGGTTATTTATTTAATTTAATTTCTGAAAGTGAAGCGCTGGATTTGTCTAAATTCGCCACCGCTATTTCCTCACCAGAAAAGTTGAAGTCAATTACAGACATCGGTGAGAAAATGCTGGAAAAAATTTTCAGCAGTCGTAAAAAAGAGGTCCTGGAAGTTGCAGCGAATAATTTGGGGAACGAGGGCGGAGATCTATTGAGTGTATCCGCACCGATAGTTACTTCGTTGATGCAAAACCAGGCCAAAGCTCAAAAAATGGATGTTTCCGACTTGGCTTCATTCCTGATTGGGCAGCGGGAGCATTTACAGGGGTATATACCGGATAACCTTCTTCAAGCAATCGACGTTCCAGATTTTGGGAAGTTGGGAGATGCTCTGGTTACCCATGGCCACGCCAAACCCCAGGAACCTCGGGCTACAGCAATTCAGGGGCCCGAAGAAAAACGTAAACCGGTTAGTTTCAGTAGCTGGTTTTTTCCTTTGCTGTTGGTACTTGTGGTTCTCTACGCATTGAATATGTGTATGTTGAAAGGAAAAAAGGAAAATTCAGAAAGTAATCCTTCCATGACCTCCCAGGAAGCGAGCTTTATGGAGTCCGCTTCACAGCCGGTAGGGGATTCCCCCCTTGAAAAAGCGGAAGAGGAAGCGCAACTGGGCCCCGATAACTTTTCCAGTAATTTACGTGATTATCTCAAGAGCTTTTCAGACAATCCCGACCGGGAATTCCCCATGCGAGTGAACTTTGAAAAGGGAACCGCAAAAATCACCAACCCTGCAGCTGAGGATATCGATGCTCTGGCAAAAATCATGCAGGACAACCCCAACTTAACCATTGCTATTGAAGGGCATGTAAAAGGTGAGGGTAATGAAATTGCAGAGCAGGAAATGTCCCAAGAACGTGCGGATGTAGTGAAAGAACTTCTATTGAAGAAGGGGATAGCGGCAAACCGTATCACTGCAACAGGAATGGGCTCGGCTAAGCCTGTAGCGGAAGATATGTCAGAGAAGAGGGACCAAAAAGCCCTTAATGTTGAGCGAGTTAGTATCCGGGTAGTGACAAACTCTCAGGAGTAGCCGGGATAGGGGAATCCCTTTAAAGGGTATTTTCCAAGGTGGATTTCATTTATAAAAAATCCCGGTCTTTTGACCGGGATTTTTAGTGTCGCCTTAACTACGGAATTTATCCCTGTAAGCTCCGGGAGCTAGCCCTGTCCACTTTTTAAATGCGCGATTAAAAGCGCTGGGTTCGGAAAAGCCCAGGCGCTCGGCAATTTCAGCTACAGCGGTTTCCTGTTGTTTTAACTGGTAAACCGCCATATCCCGTCGAACAGAGTCTTTAATATCCTGCCAGCTGTTGCCCTCCTCTTTGAGGCGGCGGCGCAGTGTCTGTGGAGATGTGTACAAGCGTGCGGCGACATCATCCAGTGACAGATTTTCGATACTATTTTGCTGTTGCAGCATACGGCGAATACGACCGGTGAAACTGTGGTCGGATTTGTATTGGGTCAACAGGCACTCGGGGGCGCGGGACAGGAAGTCTGCCAGCTGTTGCTCATCGCGTACCAGGGGCATTTGCAAATAGCGAGTGTTAAATACCAGGCAGGTTTCACCTTGGTTAAAGTAGTGCCTGCAAGGGAACATATCGCTGTAGTCTTCGTTGTAGTCGGGCGGGGGAAACGCCAGAAGAACGCGCTCTAATAAAATGGTACGGTCGATCAGCCAGCTAAAAAAGCGCAACCAGATTACCGCGATAGATTCGACGAAAATTTGGTTGGGCAATTTTTTTTCATTGGTGTGGTGAATGATCAGTCGAGCTTCTTCACCATCCTCGACCAGCTTGATGTGCAAGTCGTCACTCACCATGCTGATAAAGCGGCTAGAGCGAAGCAGAGCTCGGCGCAGGTTGGGACAGGTGATACAAGCGTGCCCCATCATGGCAAAAGTGCCCGGTAGCCAAGGGCGCGCCAGGAATCCTCCTGACTCATCGTTCAGAAAATCCCACTCAAGGCGTAACAAGTTGGCCATCTGCTCCCGGCCAACACGGCTATCGGGATCATCTAGCTGGGCGGGGGCGATTCCGCTATCGATGAGTAGTTGTTGGCAGTCCAGTCCGGTCGCTTGTGCGCCAACCAGATGGGCCTTTACCGCAGCGGCGGGAATACCTAGCCCCGCTTCGCGGAGTTTGGGGTTTTCATTGTCCACTCTTTCAGCCTCACAATTATTTTCTGTCTGCTGCTGTATTACGGTATGGATTATGCGCAAACAGAGAGAGAAAGTCAGGCTTCTGCTTAATTTATATGCAACTGCCTGTGCTTTTATTAGTGGTGACAGTTTCGAACTTGATGGGCTTATGGAATAAAAGTTGTCTATTTCTGTCTTTTAATGTGTATTTTTTGCGTTAACGACTGAAAATCCCAGTTTTGCTCTCAACAGTTTTCTATGCTTGATCCTCTGTGGACTGACAGTTCTTTTAAAGTTTGATAGCGATAGTGAATCACTATTTCCTCGACCTGTAAGTCATATTCGTCAACAATAGGAAAAATTCCGTTAGTGAAGGACTGGTCAAATGTCACCGACGTCTGTTGCAAGTCTGTTAAACCCGACCATCTGCCGGCGAATGTTGATTGCTTACCTGATCGAGCATATTCCGCGTCCCAATAATCCTACTTTGGAGGAGGCAACTGGATGGCCTCGCCGTACGGTGCAGGACATTATTGCGAAAGGATTGCCGGGGCATGGAACAGTTGTAGAGTTCATTCAGGAAGGCGTGCGCCACAATGACGGCTACTACCTGCTGCGTGATTGGGGGTCTTTTGACAAGAATTGGGTAAAAACCAATTTGCCGATTATTTGCCAGGTGTTAGATGTAAAGCTGGATTTGAGTGACGCAATGAGCTGATCAGAGCGCCACTCACAAAGTTGGATTACTGCTGTGGCGCGTGGCTTTGCTGAAGAATTTTGTTCACTTTCTCCAGTAGGGCGGGATTCGATTTAATACTGTTGGCAATTTCCTGGTATTTGGTTTTGGAAAGGCCGGCTTTTTCAATTGCGGCGATCATTTTTCCCTGTGCTTCTTTGTTGATCGCTTCCGCTTCCTTGATGTCGGCAGCCGCTTTCAGTTTGGGAGCGTATTCTCGACTCAGCATCACGATAGAGCGATAGGCGTTGGCAAATTGCTTGAGCTGTGGTTCGCTAAACGAAGCTTTGGGGGCGGTTGTTTGGCTGGTAGCAGGTTGTGCGAAGGTCATCGGCACGCTGAGTGATATTGCCAATACAGCCAGGTATTTCAAAAAGAGCTTCATCGGGCACTCCAAAAAGTATAAGGACGCTTTTGCTTCTCAGAGGGAGCACCCAGCGTCACGTTGGGGCTGTAAATTTATGCTTGTGGCGGAGCTTTAGTGACCTGTACCAAGTCTAAAGCGGGTAGCTATTAGTTTTCAGCGTAGTCAGTTTCTGGCGCCTTGTAGCGCCTTTTTCCGCCAGCAAGGAGAATTTTTCCTGGAGTGGTTGTGAGGTCATAAAATTTAGTGAGCGGCTGCCGCCGCTCATAATGCAGGAAAACTGCACCGGATTGAAACCGAGGTGGGCCTTGCGACTAACGGTCACTGTGATCAGCTAGAAAATCCAGAGAAATTTCTTGCGCTTCTTCAGCGACTGTTCGCAGCTATTGAGTTGTTGCTGATATTTTTGTGCCCTGGCAGATACCTTGTGGGATACATTCTTTAGCCAGGCTTTATTCTGGAAAGTGCGCCGATTAAAACCACCGTGCCCCTCGTGGTAGGCGAGGTAAAGGCTGTAGGTGTCATTGGCGCGTATCTGGCACTGGCGTGCACTGGTGTTGTTATACCAGCCGATAAAATCGATGGCGTCGCCAAAATCATCCCGATTGGCACCGTAGTTAAAGGAAGACCTTTGGTAGTGGCGCCAAGTGGTCCCCAGAGCCTGGGGATAACCGTAGGCATCGGACGGCCTCGGGCCGGGGATAAAGCCCAGGATCTTGGTGCGCGGGGGCTTGGCATCATGCACAAAACGGGATTCCTGGTGCATGATTGCCATCATCACTGCAATTGGAGAGCCCCATTTTTCCTCCGCGTCTTTTGCCTCGCCGTACCACTTCTTTTTTTCCTGGAAAATAGAGCAGACGTTGTCGAGATTACTTGGAGGCGCGGTTGCACAGCCGCTGCTCAGTGCAACAGCACTGAGCAAAACCAGCAGTCCGCATTTTTTATTTTTTTTGTGCATAACTATTTACGACATGTTTAAACGGTAATGGTCTTCACTCCGGCACTGGTGCCAAGCAGTAAAATATCGGCGGAGCGCTTGGCAAAGATACCGTTGGTCACCACACCGGTAATGTTATTGATGGTTTCTTCAAGGACAGTGGGGTGTTCGATACGCAGATTGTATACATCGAGAATGGCATTGCCATTATCTGTGATCACACCTTGACGATAAACCGGATCACCGCCCAGTTTAACCAGCTCCCGGGCAACCAGCGAGCGTGCCATGGGGATAACTTCAACCGGTAGGGGAAACTCTCCCAGGACTTTTACCCACTTGCTCTCATCGGCAATGCAGATAAATTCTTCAGAGCAGGCCGCCACGATTTTTTCTCTAGTCAATGCAGCACCACCACCTTTGATCATTTCAAGGGCCGGGTTCACTTCATCGGCACCATCCACATAGAACTGGATGCTGTCGACGGCATTAAGCTCATAAACGGGAATGCCGTGGGATTTGAGTCGCTGTGCGGAGGCTTCAGAACTGGCCACAGTACCGTCAAAGGTACCTTTGATCTCCGCCAGGTAATCGATAAAGAAGTTAGCGGTGGAACCGGTACCTACGCCGACAATGGAATTGTCCTCCAGGCGCGGGGCGATATAGTCGATAGCGGCGCGAGCTGTCGCCTGTTTCAATTCATCCTGGGTCATACTCTGGATAGTTTCCTTTGCAATTATTTCGCCTTAATTTGTATCTGACGATAAAAAAAAGCGCATCTGGTTGTTTTTTGTGGCAAATATGCTTCTCAAGGCTTAGACTGTCATGCCGGTGCTGCGCTTCACACAGGGCCTTTGTAACCCTGCTATTAGTCTACGCTGAGTCGCGCACAGTAATTAACCGCTACGGCCGTCAAACACGTCATGCCCAAGTCCTATATCAAGCGCATTTTAGACGCACGTATTTACGATGTCGCTACCGAGACGCCATTGGAGCAAATGCGCCAACTCTCCCATCGCTTTAACAACCGGATTCTGTTGAAGCGCGAAGATCTGCAGCCGGTGTTTTCCTTCAAGATTCGAGGGGCATACAACAAGCTCCTGCAGTTGCCCGCCGAGGAGCGGGCCCGGGGAGTGATTGCTGCATCGGCGGGCAACCATGCCCAGGGGCTTGCCCTGAGCGCTGCCCAAATGGGAGTGCGCGCCACTATAGTGATGCCCAAAACCACCCCGCAAATTAAGGTGAGCGCTGTGCGTATGCGCGGTGCTGAAGTCGTGCTACATGGAGATACCTTTGATGAAGCGGCGGCGAGGGCTCGCGAGCTGGTTGAAGAGCGGGGGTTGGTATTTATCCACCCCTACGATGACCCCGATGTAATCGCCGGCCAGGGCACCGTGGCTATGGAGATGCTGCGACAGCACTCGGGCAACCTGGACGCGGTGTTTATTCCGGTCGGAGGGGGTGGTTTAGCTGCGGGTATGGCCGCCTATATCAAATATGTTCGTCCGGAAACCAAAGTCTACGGTGTAGAGCCGCAGGATGCTGCCTGTCTGGAGGCCGCGCTGAAAGCCGGCGAGCGCGCTCGGCTAGCGGAGGTGGGGTTGTTTGCCGATGGTGTTGCCGTTGCACAAATCGGTGAGGAGACCTTCCGGGTTCTGCGCGAAACCGTGGATGGGGTTATCACTGTTAGTACCGATGAAATCTGTGCGGCCATTAAGGATATATTCGAGGATACACGATCTATCGCTGAGCCGGCCGGGGCCGTTGGTTTGGCGGGGCTGAAGAAATATCTGGAGCAAAACGACAATCGCAATGGCACCTTCGCCACAGTGTGCAGTGGAGCCAATATTAATTTTGATCGCCTGCGCTACATTAGCGAGCGCACTGAGATCGGTGAAAAGCGCGAGGCGGTCCTCGCGGTAAAAATTGCTGAGCAACCGGGAAGTTACCTGCAGTTCTGCCGGGATTTAGGGGACCGCTCAATTACTGAGTTTAACTATCGTTTTGCCAGCGACAACGAAGCGCATATCTTTGTGGGCCTGCAGGTGGTATCTGAGGAAGACCGCAGCCAATTGGTCAGTCAGCTTGAGTCCAAAGATTATCAGGTTACCGATCTTACCGATAACGAAATGGCGAAACTGCATATTCGCCATTTAGTGGGAGGTAGAGTGCCGGGCTTGCCCGACGAAGTTATTTACCGCTTTGAATTTCCCGAGCGCCCGGGGGCCTTGCGCAAGTTCCTCGAGCATCTCGCCGGGCGTTGGAATATAACGCTGTTTCACTACCGCAATCACGGGGCAGCTTATGGGCGTGTTCTTGTGGGATTGCAGGTGGAGCCGGCAGCGAGGGACGAACTACAGACACTATTACACCAGCTTCAATTTCGTTTTTGGGATGAAACGCAGAATCCGGCTTATCGGTTATTTTTGGGCGCTTAAACCATCGCTTCCCGATACCTGAGAAAGACGTCTCATTTATCGAAACGTGTATAGACTGCAAATCCTGTTTTGTCGAACTTGCTTGTCTAATTTTGAGACAAAAAACTCATAAAATATCCAATAAACGGTTACTATTACGCCGCTTCTTGAGTATTGTCTATTCGCGTGGAACTTTTGCTGTGGCTCTGGTCATAAGCGGGGCGAAACGCATATAAAAACAAAATTATCGTACAGGATGGTCCCAATGAAAGCCGATGCGCTGACAATCGCTGTGGTTGTCTTTGTCGCGGGCGTTCTGTTGAGTACCAGTGGTTTATCTGAGGTATTTTCTTCCGAAGCTGAACCGCCGGCTGCTCTGCAACAGGGAGTGGTTACCCGTTAGGCTGATGCCGGGGGGGCGCTCTGCCCACGAGCAAACACAAAAAAAGCCGGACACTGAGGTGTCCGGCTTTTTTTGTGCTCCACTATCCACTTTTAGCGGCAGCGGTAAATCCTTTGCTCTGTAACCACCATATCCAGTGGAATATCCCAATTGTCTGTGGGCAGGTTATCCACACATTGTAGATGGTGCGCCGCGCCGATAAGTTGTGGTCCAGTGCCTGGTAATAACTGTTTGCGCTCAAAAGTCCGATCGTAGAAACCGGCCCCCATACCCAAGCGCGCTCCGCTGGGATCGAAGGCGACCAGAGGAACCAAAACAAGATCCAGGAGCTTGGGAGCGCGGTAAGCTGTGCGCACAGGCTCCGGAATGCGATAGCGATTGCGAAAAGCCAGGGGTTCGCCTTGCCAACGCCTGAACCGGAGGTGGGGGTGTGGTTCTGCCGGCAGCTGTGGCAAATAAAAATGTTTTTGTGGAAAACGTTGCAGCAGATAGCGGACATCCAGCTCGCCATCAGTCGGCCAATAGATACCGACATGCACTGCTCGATTCATTTGTGGGATACGGCTCAGGAGAGTGATGGCTGCACGGCCATGCAAACGCTGTTGATAGGCGCTGAGTTCCCGTCGCCCCGCGCGCATACGGCGGCGCAGTTGCGTTTTGGTTTCAGTCATTGTGGGAAGAGAAGAGCCTGAAGAAATAGGGTACCCCGAGTGTGCGGCTGTAGACGGAGCCTTGAACCGTAAGGTTCAAGGTGGTGGGATCCGGAGTACATAAGGCTTTCCGCTACAAGGCGGACTTGCTCACCAGCACCCGCTGGAAACCACCGGGGTAAGATTATCGGCTCAAGGACATAGTCTGCTGGCCAACACCCCAGGGTATGAACCAATTATAACTTGTAGAGCGGGGGGCTGTTAACCAGAAATTTAAATGAAGTGACCGGTAGCAGAAAGTGGCTTCTTGTCACCTTACTCCTGAAGTTTTTCTTCCGAGTCTATTTCGCCCAGTGCACTTTGCACCTTATCAGTAAGCCGCTCCAACATTTCCTCTTGCAGGGGAATGGAGCTGAGCTCAGCTTTCGCCTGGATAAGCTCGTGGGCAATATTAAGCGCTGCCATTACGGCGATACGCTCTAAGCCGATGACAGTACCTGTTGCGCGGATGCGGGACATGCGTTCGTGTAGCAGGTGTGCCGAAGCCTGTAGTCCGGCACGCTCGCTTTCCGCGCAGGCGACACGGTACTCTTTATCGAGAATAGAAACAGTTACAGTTTCGGAGGGTGATGCGGTTTCAGACATCAGGTATCTTGCGTTAGCCCCTTAAGACGGTTAATCATAGCTTCTACCCGCGAGCGGGCGGCCTCGTTATTTTTTATCAGGCGCTGGCGTTCACGCAGCCAGTCGGCTTCCTGCCGGCGTAATTCACGATTGTCATCCGCCAATTGTTGACAGCGGGCAATGAGTGAATCCACGGTGCTTTCTAGCGCTTGCAGCTTATCCATATTTCCTGCATTTGAGGTCGACGTCTGAGTTCGCAACACGACAGACTGCGAGGGATTCCGCTACTATATTGCCGGCGTATTGGTGGGTCAATCGCTGCACCTGCGCGGACAATCACAAAATTGTCTCTTAATGCCTCAAATTCCCGGTTTGGCACCAGTGTGACGGCCGGATTGAAAAGCCTAATTTACAAAAAGCTGTACGGTAACCATGACTTCAGAAGCTAGCCAATTTGAACTCCTCGCCAACGCCATTCTCTCAGCTGGGGGGCAGGCTGATCCCAGTGAATTGCACGGTTTTATCTGTGGCATTTTGGCGGCGGGCGAGCGACCGGACAAACAGCGTTGGCAGAATGAGCTGGCCGGATTACTCGATGTGGAGGCGGTGCCGGCAGATCTCAATCGGGATTTTTTCCAGCTGACTGAGGAAAGCCACAAGCAGCTCGACGGCTCCAACTTCGATTTTGAATTGGTGCTGTGCGATGACGAAGATGTTGTCTCCCGCGCTCTGGCGCTGGGTCATTGGTGCGATGGATTCCTGCACGGCTTTGGTGTCGGCGGGGCCCGGGAAAAATTGATGCCCACCAGTGACGAAGCTTTAAAAGATATTAGTGCCATCGCCCAATTGGATGCCGAACATGTTGAAGAGGGTGAGGAGACTGAGCTGCAACTGGTGGAACTGCAGGAATACGTGCGCGTAGCCGTACTCAATATATTTACTGAGGTAAAGGGTAAGGACTCCAATAGCGAGCCCACCATTCACTGATGTCTAAGACCCCGAAAACCACAGCGGGAATCAGTCGATCTGAGTACGCCCGCCGACGCAACCGCCTGATGGCAGATTTGCCCGCAGGTAGTTTGGCAATCGTGTCATCTGCTGGGGAGCAACTGCGTTCCCGGGATACTTATTTTCCGTTTCGCCAGGACAGTGATTTTTTGTATCTCACTGGGTTTGATGAACCGGAAGCGCTGCTGGTTTTGGTACCGGGACGAACACAGGGAGAAACCCTGCTGTTCTGTCGCGAGCGCGATGCGGAAAAAGAAAAGTGGGATGGCCCGCGCCTGGGGCCGGAGCGCGCGATGCAGCAGTGCGGCTTGAACGATGCATTTCCCATAGGTGATCTCGATGATATTTTGCCGGGGCTGCTAGAAGGGCGCGAGCTGCTCTATTTCCCCATGGGCCGCTACGCCCATTTGGATAAGCGAATCCGCAATTACCTGGAGCGGATTACCGCAGCGCCGGATACCGGGGGTGCACCGGAAATGGTCGACCTCGATTACCAGTTGCGGGAAATGCGACTGATTAAATCGGCCCAGGAAATTCGCTTAATGGAGCAGGCGGCCAAAATCAGTGCCGAGGCACACAGCCGGGCTATGACCCGATGCCAGCCGGGCCTTTACGAATACCAGCTGGAGGCTGCCCTCCTGCATACCTTTGTCGACTCCGGAGCCCGGGAAACAGCCTATCCCACTATCGTTGGGGGTGGTGGCAATGCGTTGGTGATGCACTATTGCAGTAATAATGCCCAGTTGCGCGATGGGGACTTGGTGCTGGTGGATGCGGGCTGTGAGTACCGTGGTTATGTGGCCGATATTACTCGCACCTATCCTGTTAATGGTTCATTTAGCGGACCGCAGCGCGCACTTTATGAGATCGTTTTGGCGGCACAGCAAGCGGCGATTGAACAGGTTTCAGTGGGCAATCACTGGGATCATCCCCACGCTGCCAGTGTTGAGATAATCACTCAGGGGTTGGTCGATTTAGGACTGTTGCGAGGCGACACCCAGGGGTTGATAGAGTCTGGCGCTTATCGGCAGTTTTATATGCACCGAGTTGGCCATTGGCTGGGCATGGATGTGCACGATGTGGGTGATTATCGCATTCATGGAGCCTGGCGCCAGCTGGAAGCCGGAATGGTAATGACGGTCGAACCCGGAATTTATGTCCCGGAGGACGATGAGAGTATTCCCGTAGAATTTCGCGGGATCGGGATTCGAATTGAAGATGATGTCGCACTTACCAATAGAGGGCCTCAGATCCTCTCAGCAGCGGCTCCAAAAGCGATTGAAGATATTGAATACACCATGCTTCACGGGCGGGACTTACTGACCCGTTAGAAGTGATTGTTGGATTGTTCGGCCAATAATATTTCAATGCCGAATAATCAAAGGGGGAATTGGGATGGGTGAGTCGGCGCGTAAAGTAGATGTGGCCATTGTCGGTGGCGGTATGGCGGGAGCCAGCCTGGCATTAATGTTGTCACATTTTTGTCCTCAACTCAGTGTGGTGCTCCTGGAGCAGAGAGCACTGCCGGATGCCGCTGCCAGTATTCAGTTGCCGAGTTTCGACACGCGAGCCACGGCCATTGCCGCAGGCAGCTTGCAGTTATTTGCGGAGCTTGGGCTCTGGCCTGCTCTGCAAGCCTATAGCGCCCCGATTGATCGTATTCATGTGAGTGATCGGGGGCATGCATTTGGCGCCGCCCTCTCGACCCGTGAGGGACAGGGAGTCAACTTTGAGGGCATTCTGGGCGCAGTAATAGAAAATGCAGCGCTGGGCCCGATTCTCCACAGCGCACTGACTAGCACTTCCACCCAATTATTAGCGCCGGCGCAGGTTACTGACATTACCATGACCTCTGCGGGCGCAAACCTGTTGTGGCGATCCGAGGATAATTCCCCCGATCAGGCACTGTCCTGCGGATTGGTGGTCGTTGCCGATGGGGTGAATTCCCCCCTTTGCCGCCAGCTGGGAATAGAAATCAGCTCGGTTAAGTACCCTCAGAAAGCGCTGGTCGCTACGGTCGCTCTGCAACAGCCTCACCAAGGTGTGGCTTACGAGCGCTTCACCCGAATGGGCCCCATGGCACTTTTGCCGCTGCCAGATAGAGAAGGGCAGCACCGAGCGGCACTAGTGTGGGCTTGCGAGGAAGCAGAAGCTGAGCGTGTCGGTGTAATGCCTGAGGCTGAACGCCTGAAAAAACTGCAGCAGGTATTTGGCTGGCGTGCCGGACGTTTTATTAAAGTTGGAGCTGTTCAGGGGTATCCACTGAGTTTATCGATCGCTCAGGAACAGTGGCGCCGGAATGTGGTGTTGATGGGCAATTGCGCCCACTTTCTGCACCCAGTAGCAGGGCAGGGTTTTAACCTGACTCTGCGGGACTGTTATGGATTGGCACAAGCCCTGTCGGCAGTGACGTCGGATACATTGCCAGGGCGGCTCGATTTCCTGCAGAAATACGGAGAAATGCGCCAGCTGGACCAGCAATTGACGATTGGATTCAGTGACCGTATTCCCACACTGTTTTCCTCTTCCGGTTGGCTGCAACAGGGAATTCGTCAGTTGGGAATGCTCGGCCTTACAATGGTCCCGCCGCTGCGCCGGGAATTTGTCAGTCAAGCGGCGGGATTTGGGCTTTAAAAGGTGCAGGGTCGGGGACGGCTGCTGCCACTTCAGCGGAATTGGCTTTTATGAACAGACATCGTTTGGATTTTGCCATTGTGGGTGCGGGCATGGTGGGCATGGCCCAGGCAGCGCTGCTGGCAGTTCGGCACCCGGGCATGCGTCTGGCCTTGCTGGAGGCGTCCCCGGAAACAACGCCGCAATTGTCACCGCAGTATGAACCTCGCGTGGTGGCCCTGACACAGGCCTCCCGCGAGCTGCTCGAAGAGGTGGGAGCCTGGGATGATATTGCCAGCCGCCGCGCCTGCCCCTATGTGGAAATGCGGGTTTGGGATGCAGATGGAACCGGCTCAGTAAGCTTTAACAGCCGCGATGTGCAGCTGCCGAATCTCGGTCATATCGTCGAGAATAATGTCATTGTCGCCGCGTTAAGAGCACGGCTGGAAACCTTACCCAACGTGGAGTTAGTCAATGGTTTTCGCCTGGAGAGCTGGTGGCGCGACTGCGGACTCTGGCATTTACAGCCCCGCGGTGAAGATCGCTTAAATGAAGAGGATGGCCTCCGTGAGCAACCTGAGATAGTGCGCACCCGCCTGTTAATCGGTGCCGATGGCGCCCGCTCTAAAGTGCGGGACTTACTGCATATCCGCTCCCAGGATACCGATTACCATCAAATTGCGTTGGTGTGTGTCGCGCGCAGTGAGAAATCTCACCGTCACACCGCTTGGCAGCGTTTTTTACAAACGGGTCCACTGGCATTTTTACCTCTCGCGGGGTTGGGGGATGACAATCACTGCGCCGTGGTTTGGTCTGCGGATGAAGCGCTGGCGCAAGAGCTATTGATGCTGGATGACCAGGCCTTTGCCCTGAACCTGGAAAAAGCCTTTGAGAGCCGTTTGGGCAAAGTGGAATCCGTCAGTGAGCGCTTTTCCTTCCCCCTGCGCGCGCGCCATGCGGAACGCTATCGCGGCCCTGGTGCTGTATTGGTGGGAGACGCCGCCCACAGTATCCACCCCCTCGCAGGCCAGGGTGTAAATCTTGGGCTGCAGGATGTACGGGTGCTGGCAGATGAAATTGACCGCGCTATGGCACGCGGCCTGGAGCCCTCTCACTCTTCAGTGTTGGCCCGCTACGAACGCCGCCGTCGCGGCGACAACGCCGCCACTATGAAAGCGATGAGCGCCTTTAAGTCTTTGTTCGGTGCTGGCGATGTGCACTGGCGCTGGCTGCGTAACACTGGGTTGAGCATGGTAGATGCAAGCCCCATGTTAAAGAAGCGGATTATTATGCGGGCTATGGCGGTTTAAATTTGCTATTCCCGCAAAAATGGATCGGGAGAAAGTGCTCGGTGGGGGTGCCAGAGAAGTTGCTGGTGTTTACCTATCTACTAAGTGGCTTTTCCCTGAGGCAAAGGGGAATTAAAAGCCTTGCTGTCGGTAAAAAAGGTTAATTTCAATTGAGTCACTGGATTACTGTTTACTCATTTCCTATATCAAAGGATCTCAGCGCGCTTTTTCGCTTAATACAGCGTTACCAATTGCCATTGAGAATTGCTGAGGAAGAAAATCAGCAGGCGTTGCTGACGACAGATTCAGGTATAGCTGAATTGCTGAAGCCGCTTTTGCAAGATTGGGAGCGGGGATTAGTTGATCTGGACAGAGTTCAGCTAACAAAGGCGGAACCAGAGGTCGGCGACCATTTACCGGGTGAAGAGGGACAAGCACCAAAGGAGAAAGCACCTGTAAGCCCCTCATTTTTACCGACTTTCCCAATGGATAAAACACCGATTAGTTTACTGCTTATCGGCCTGTGTTTTTTTGGTTGGTTTTTACATTCCAATAATCTGTCTGCCCCGCTTTTAATATATCCAGATACCAGTGGTGGCCCACTTTTCTCACAGTCGTCTTTAATGTGGCACTTGGAGAGAGGGGAGTTTTGGCGATTGTGGACCCCTGCAATCATCAACTTGTCTTTTCAGCATGCCCTGTTCAATGCTCTGGCTATCTGGATACTTGGGCGTCCATTGGAAGCACGCGGAGGGCCATTTATTTATAGCCTTCTGGTGTTGCTCGGCGGGATTGCAGCTAATTTATCCCAATATGCCTGGAAGCCCGAGGTGATATTCGCTGGAATGTCGGGTGTTGTATACACGCTGGTCGGATTTGCTGTGGTAATGCAGCGTTGGCAACCGGCATGGAGAGATATACCCCCGGGTATTATTACCCTGGCGATTGTGTGGATGATATTGTGCGTTCTTGGAGTGATTACCTATTTTACTGGGATCGGCATCGCCAATGCCGCGCATTTAGGAGGCTTTTTTGCCGGTTTTTTGATTGCGCTGGTTTACTGCGTTGCTGGTGGTGCGCGAAAATTTAACTCTTATCCCGCTTCAACCTGAATTATATGATTTTACTGATAACCTACGTTTTTATTGCCCTTGGCTTTTCTTTTCTGTGCTCGATAGCAGAGTCAGTTATTCTCAGCGTAACTACCCCATACGTGCGCCTGATGGAGCGGGAGGGGCATAAAGCGGGGCCTTTGCTGCGCAAATTGAAGTCCGATATTAATGCCCCCCTGGCCGCTATCCTCACCCTGAATACCGTCGCGCACACAGCGGGTGCTGCAGGTGCCGGTGCCCAGGCAGCAGCGGTTTTTGGCAACGAGTACCTGGGTATCGCCTCAGCGATCCTGACCCTGTTGATTCTGGTTTTTTCTGAAATTATCCCCAAGACACTGGGAGCCGTGTACTGGCGCCAACTGGCCCCCACTACCGCTTATGTATTGCGCGGCCTGGTTTGGTTACTCCACCCGTTTGTAAAAATGTCCGAGTGGTTGACCAAAGGCCTGTCCCATGGCCCAACCCTGACGGGCTTCAGCCGCGATGAGTTTGCCATTATGGCGGAAATTGGCGAGGCGGAAGGGCAGTTAGAGCAGCGGGAGTCCAGCATCCTGCGCAACCTGTTCTTCACCCTGCGGGACCACTCCGTGCGCGAGGTGATGACTCCCCGCACAGTGGTCTTCTCCCTGCCGCAGGACATTACTGTGGAAGAGGCCTACGAGGATGCAGAGAAAGGGCGTTTTTCCCGTATCCCGGTCTATGAAAATCGCGACCCGGATTGTGTGGTGGGTTTTGTATTGCGACAGGAGCTACTGCTGGCCTACGCCAAAGGCGAGCACCAGAAAACTCTGGCGGATTATCGCCGTGAAATGTTGATCCTGCCGGAAACAGCCACTATCTACCAAGCGTTCCAGAAAATGCTGTCCCGCCGCGTGCAGATTAGTGCGGTTATGGATGAATATGGCAGTCTCGAAGGTTTGGTGACCCTGGAGGATCTGCTGGAGACCCTGCTCGGGGAAGAAATTGTCGACGAGGCAGATAAAACACCCGACCGTCAGGAGCTGGCTAAGCGTTTGTGGCGCTGGAGATCGAAGAAGTACGGCCTTAAAGTCGACGAATCTGCAAACACAGAAGAGAACGCGGAAGAGGCTGGTCAAGGGCGCGACCGGGGCTGCGACTGATAAGAGCTTCATTGGTTGAAAAATGATCATTTCTGCGCTAGCCCAATACAGTGGGTATTGGGTATTGCCCGATTCCATAACGCGAGCGAAAGCAGGATAGAGCGCCAGCGGAATCTTTGACGGCCTCTGTGAACCTGGACAGGTTTTACTACCAATGCCTGCTAGGCTTGCAGAGCATATATATTGCCGCGCCTGCCCCGCTGGCAAGGCCGGTACCCAAGCCGCTAGAATACGCCGCTTCGGAACCTGACGGACTGAGATTTTAAAAATGGGAAATAGAACTCCTCTGTATGACACGCATGTCGCTATGGGCGGCAAAATGGTGGATTTCGGTGGATGGGACATGCCGCTGCACTACGGTTCGCAGCTGGATGAGCACAACAAGGTGCGCACCGATGCGGGGATGTTCGATGTCTCCCATATGACCGTGGTCGACGTAGATGGCGCCCAGGCCCGCGACTACCTGCGCTACCTGCTGGCCAATGATGTGGCCAAGCTGGATGGCAACCCGGGTAAGGCCCTTTACACCGGCATGCTCAATGACAAAGGCGGTGTGATTGACGACCTGATCGTCTACCTGCGCGATCCCGGCTATCGAGTGGTTGTTAACTGTGCAACTCGCGAAAAAGACCTGGCGTGGATGCGCAAGCAGGCAGAGTCCTTCGATGTGACCCTGACTGAGTGCCCGGATGTAGCGATGGTCGCTATCCAGGGCCCCAATGCCATCGAGAAAACCAAAGAGGTTTTGGGCATTGATTGGACTGCCGCGATTGACGCACTGAAAGTTTTCCAAAGCGTTGCCCGAGGTGGCTGGTTTGTAGCGCGCACCGGTTACACCGGTGAAGATGGCCTGGAAATTATGTTGCCGGGTGAAGACGCCAGTGGTTTCTGGCGCGCCCTGGCCGAAGCGGACGTTTCCCCTTGCGGACTGGGTGCACGCGACACCCTGCGCCTGGAAGCGGGTATGAACCTGTACGGGCATGAGATGGACGATGAGACCTCTCCGCTGGTTGCCAACATGGCCTGGACGGTTGCCTGGGCACCGGAGAGCCGCAACTTTATCGGCCGTGGTGTTCTGGAGCAGGAAAAAGCCGATGGCGTTAAGCACAAGCTTGTAGGCCTGGTGCTTGAAGAGCGCGGTGTATTGCGCGCAGGTCAACCGGTAGTGGTAGACGATAGTGATGACCGGGGTATCATTACCAGCGGCACTTTCTCCCCCACACTGGGTTACTCTATCGCCTTGGCGCGAGTTCCGGTGAGTGTTGGTGATACCGCACAGGTGGAAATCCGCAAGAAACTGCAGCCAGTCAAGGTGGTTAAGCCCTGCTTCGTACGCAACGGCAAGTCAGTTATTTAAGCGTCGCCCAGAGGTGTACGCGTCACTAAGACAATAAACTTAGATGCTTAATCAAGGGATAACAGCATGAGCGAAATCCGCAATGAATTGAAATACCTCTCCAGCCACGAGTGGGCACGCCTGGAAGAGGACGGCACCGTAACCATCGGCATCAGCGATCACGCTCAAGATGCCCTGGGTGACGTGGTTTACGTTGAGACTCCAGAAGTGGGCACCAACCTGGCTGCTGGTGACGAGGCAGGTGTAGTTGAATCCGTTAAAGCTGCCAGCGATATCTACTCCCCGGTTTCCGGTGAAGTAGTTGCTGTTAATGAAGCTCTGGAAGACGCTCCGGAAACTGTAAACTCCTCTCCTTACGACGATGGCTGGTTCTTCCGCATTAAGCCCTCCGACGTGAGTGAGCTGGACAATATGCTGGATGCAGACACATATCGCTCAGAGTCTGAAGACTAATAGAGCGAATGTGTTGAAAAGCATATTAAAAAAGGCTGTGGGTAATCCCCACAGCCTTTTTTATTTGTCATGAGCTTTTTAAAGTTTACTATCTTCTGAACTTGTATACCTAGAGTATGAGATAAATCCCTAATTAAAGGTTTAGAAAAATGCAATGTCAAAATGAATATCTACTTAATTCCTGTGCATTTATTTCTTCAATTTAAATTTCCTACTTTCATTATCAAAAACCAATGATGAACGATTTAATTTCAGCCATTCTTTAAGCTCACCGGGCTGTAAATTTTGATCTGTAAGATAATTGAAAAAATCTATATTACTTCTGTAAGGGTTGTCGTATGTGCTTCCATTTTCGTTATTTGCAAGATAATCTAAAACAGGTATAAATCCTGTGATGCCCAATGGGTATGCCAAATACGCGAGTTCTAGTTTATTGACATCAGGTGACTGCCATAGCTTTTCTAATGAGGGGGTTAGAGTCAGCCATTCTAATTTTTCTATTCTTGAATAAAATATATGGCGATTTGCGCCACTATTAAAGAACGATTTCAGTATTAGATCCTCTGTGGCTGGATCATTTATCTGGGAAAATGCTGTCGCGAAGTGATAGTTAACATGACCATTCTTGTTTTCAACAAACTGTATTATTTCTTCCTTGAAATCTTTGCTCCAGCCATTTCTAGTTATGGCTTCGATAAGCCAAGGATATTTAGAAAAGTGTTTTTTCACAAAGTCTTTCATGCCCCTATCGGATATCATGGAAATGTAAGCATCGGATATATAAGAGTTCGGTGAATGCCAGTTAGATTTTGCCATTGGTAAGAAGTCTTCTTCATTACCTTTTAAAGCACGAGAAATCATGCTGACTTGCGGGTCGGTTTCTGTGTAGCTACGCTGGCTGCTTGATAGATAGAGTATTGTTTCAATGAAATCTTGTTTTTGGCAAAGAGAAGCATTCGCGGGTAAGTGTACTTTTTTCAATAAAGTAAAATCTGGTTTTCGATCTTTGACGGAAATTCTCTTGATAAGTTCTTGATCAGACATCCCATAATTTATTTGGAGACAATTCACCTCTTCATTACCAAGAATAATTTCCCGATTCTCTGGGTTCTCCGTGCATCCAAATAAAAGCAGTGATAATGTAGTTATTTTTATGTTTTTTTTCATTTTTTCACCTCTAGATTTTCACAATAACCAACATGGTTGACGATAAAGAATGAGGTAAGCTGCTAATTGGTTGGTTAGCCTCCAAAGAACAAGCCAGTAATCCCATGGGATCGCATACCAACCAGCTGACCACGAAAGAACGATACCAGATCGAATCCTTCAATGAACAGAAATATTCATCTTGAGTCATTGAGTTACTACTTAATTTTCCCAGCAAAAACAGCTTTGTAGACCTCAATAGATTTATCTTTACTGTATAGAGAATTATCACAGCAAAGCATTACGAAGACAGCATGGGCTTTGTAATTAATCTAAGTTCGAATTCACTATGAAGATATAATGCGACTATTGGCTAAAAACGTAAAACCCGTACCAATTGTGGGTTAAATGAAGCTTGGCAGATGTTAAAAAATAGTAATTTGCGAAAATTTATCGCTGGATAGGTAAGCTCAATAGGAGATTGCGGCTACCAAGGAAGGCAAAGCTGATCGAAACCGTTCAGGCCTTCTTAGTAGAAGGTAATCTAATTCCAGAGAGCAATGAAATTATAGAAGGAACGATGATTTTCGATGAAAACACCAAACTTGGCAACAGGAAGGGAGATACAGTTTGTGGTCAAGGTAGCTATCTTGTTGCATTAGTTGATCGAGTTTCTAAATTATTGCTTACTCGGGGAGTGCTAAATAAGAGTAAGAAGACAGTAAATGGTACGATTTAGTAGTTACTGAAGCCGAATCAGGCAATATGTAAGACAACAACCTTTGGTATTGGAAATTCGAGTTAAACGAAAATGCCAATGTCCGACTGAGGCTTTCCCTAAAGACATGGAAATTGGAAGATACTTAAAAGTCAAATTGATGATGCAGTATTTCGAATTAATAATTGGTAAAAGGAATTTTTAAACTACTTGAGTACACTAGGAATTCTAGTGGACAGGCGTGTGCCAATTGTTTTGGTATTATAGAGTCTGGAGTCGAGTGATAAAATACAATTAACTGTTAATCAGTCAATTTTTTTAATATGGTTACATTTTCAGATTGCACCGTTCACGCGCTTCACCATAACCTATTATTAAATAGGTACATACCACAAGAACTAGAAGTTTGAGTTTTACAAATTTACGTAACAATTAAGTTTGGACCCTATTGCTAATAAAAATACATCTATTGACAAATTCTCAGTGCCGGTTGAACTAGTATCTAAGACGCTATTTACACTTACTTCTGATTTTTAAAAATTAAATACAAGGTCATAAACATTTCCATTAAACTCTCTAAAAGCTATCAATGGGTTAAGCTTAGCATCTTCAATAGTGGCTTCAATACGACCAATCAAGCATTCGGAGAGTTCTGCACGAATAAAAGTTTCTAGTAACACACCCATTGTTAGTCCTTTTCGCTAATTAGGTTCCACCTCTGTATTAAACCAAGCGAATAGGTTAAGCCGAGAATTAAACATATGCCAGAGCTGGTTAGCCAAAAAGTTAGTGAATTATCTGGGAAGGCTGGCATTATGAAATAAAAACCCAGCGCACGAGCCAAAAATATCGTTGAGATTAGTATCAGGCCAAGCCGAATCAGGGGTAACCTCACAATTAAACCCGCACCAGAAAAAGCGTAGCTAGCCCAAAGCAGTAGAACGGCTGAAATTACGCTAGTTACAATAGTTGGGTAGGGGTGGCCACTTTCAGCTAGTTGAGCCATATGCTCACCGGCACCGAGAAATCGATACCAATCACCGCCAAATACTATACACCCGATATGAACTAAAGCAGCTAACACTGTGAGTATCCCTGCTACCTGCAAATAATTAATTCTCTGACTGACCATTTATTCTCCTTGACTGGTTGGTCTATTCGTATAATCGAAAGTGGACGAAATCATATCACTTATCAGCATGCCCAGAGAATGGAAAACGACTCAAATCAGGGAAAGACATCCACTAGTATACCAACCAGTATCGATTGAAGAATATTCCAGTGGCATATCACGTGTACAGTATATCCGCCTCGCCTCCTTTGGAAATGGAAAAAACGTTATAAATTAACTAGTTAGGGTGCATGCTGCAGTATTTTAAATATCAGAATGTATGATAAGTAGCACCCAGCCAAAATATACGGCTTGAGAAGAGTAATTAATGAGCTTTCAGGGACATTGAACTTTTAAATAGGTACGATCATGCAGGATATCTCTCCAAAATTATTGGCTGAAAATCAGAGTGCGAATGCCAATGGGTAAGTCACATAAAACCCATGGCAATATATCCAATACTTAGAAGATGCTTAGCCTTTTTCTTTTGAAATGAGGAGTACGTTTACTTAGTTATTTTTGATTGTCTTGTGCCTTGAGGTTCTAGCGTAAAGGCTATTAAAGATTGCCAATTTTCTACATGCTCCGATATTTTCCAAGGCGATAACTTACAAAAAATAGGCACAAAAATGATCTTATTGAAATTTATTAAGTTTGTTTCAGTGTCAAATCTGCGTAAAATCGATAGATATTTATTGGTATTTTGGTCGTAAATGAGGCACTTTTTGAAGGCCGATGACCAAAGAGATTCAATAGAACAAGATTTCTCTAAAAGAACCACTCTCTCAAAGGAGAACGATAGCGTGACGTAAGAGTAAGTAAAAGGCGCTGACCCAAGGTGCGGGAACACCAGGGGCCAGCTAACCAAATTGATACCTTAACTATCAAAATGGCTATATGGATCATACGCTAGAAACCCGCTCGTCTCCAATAAATTGGAGTACATCCAGCGGCTTGGAGAGATTCTCTAAGCTCTGGGAGCGTTGCGTCCGCCTTTTCTTCTTCCATGCCTACCGTTCTCGCGCTCCCCCTGCATTCTTCAACAGATTAGTTTCTCAGCCGTCCATCAATAAAAGTCTACCCATGGCTTGAATATCAGAGAATAGAAATATGTTGATCTTAAAGCGTAGAACTGGTGAAAACCTAAGGATCGGAGCCAATGTCTCAATCACAGTATTGGAAGTTAAGGGAAATCAGGTAAAGATAGGAATACAAGCTCCCAGATCACTTCCAGTTCACCGTGAAGAAATTTACATACGTGTCCAGAAGGGAAGGGTGCAGGGGAATAGAAACTGTTGAGAACTTGGCCCTAATTATGGAACATCCAAAGCATCGGCATCAAAACCTTAGCAGAGCTTCGGTCTTGGTGCCAGGTACCGTTGCTAGTTACGTCTATTCACCTGATGGTACCACTTGATAAATACCGGCCTCATCTAAAAAAACGCCATTGGACATCATATAAACAAAAACTAACACAGATAAGATAACTACTGCTAAATGAACCTTCGTTGCTGAATTGGCGTACTTAGAAAGATAGCCCAGGCCATTCTTTTGGCCTGAAGTGGATGCAATGGCGAATGGTAATAATACAACTATTGCTAGTCCAGCTAAGAAGAAGTATGAAAGATATTCCTCATAATAATAAGGGAACCATGACTCATAGAAAACTGTAAAAGTAAGGTAATATGCAGCAAGTGCAAGTAGGAGTGTAATGGTAAAAATAAATAGTTTCTTCAAATCAAATACCAAGACTTTCAATAGAGCGTAGGCTCCTGTAGTTAACAAGTTTTACAGTGAAGGGTTCTTCTTCAGAAGAATAATAACAAATGATGGGTGCTAAAGCTCACCCTATCAATGAGCTTGTTGCAAACTCTCTTCATTATCTATCACAGAGATTGTTCTCTCTATGAATCTTTTGTAAGCCTTTTCAGGTATAAATGTGGTTTTATCGCTCGCGTTGAATTTCTGTAAAATGCTCTTTAATTGTGTATCCGCTATTATTTTCTCTAAATCTGATTCTTTATGATAAAGTTCTCGAACTCTATCTATCCATGCAAAAGTATTCTCTCTAAATTCAATTAGAGATGATTTATTGGCAGTAACACCATGCCCGGGTATGATTAAGCTTTGATCATCACCCATGTTTAAAATAGTATCAACTGCGTTGCCGAAGCTTTTAATTCCACCGGCATAAAATGTGGGGTGCCAGCTAGTATCGAAAATATCACCAACAAATATTGCATTACTCCCCTTGTGATAAAATATATTGTCAACCGGTGAATGAGACTTAACTCTAATGTGAGTAAACCCTTCTGGAGGAATGTCACCTTCTAGAAGCTTTCCACCTTTACTCTCAAAATACTTATTGCCTCCAGTGTGATCAGAGTGAGCATGTGTATTTAAGATAAAAATAACAGGCTTGTCGTAGATCGACTGAATCACTTGGTCTAATTCACTCAGATGATTATTTCCCGGCATAGGGTCAATTAATATCAAGCCATTTTCTACAGCTATTAAACCGATATTAGTACCATATTCCTTTCCACTTAAGATATATAGTTGTTCAGATATTTTCATCTTAACTATGCTTGATGAAGCAGTGGAGCTGATGAGTATGAATATTATTGAAAGAAGAATTTTGAAAATATTCAAAGCAAATCCTTTTGCATTTTAGTTAAATTTCATCGATATGTTAAACACCGTAAGACATGGTAATCAACATGTCGTGAGCTTTGATTCCTAAGTTTTGCTTACCTTACGTAATTTAGATACACCTCTGTGTCAGGGCTAAATCTAACTTTACAGGGTGTCTACTAAACGTGATTAAAAGCCCACTGTGAAGACTGGAAGTTCGTCAGCACCGGAGTTAAGCTCGTAGGGAGTCGTTGACAGTATTGTTATGGTTTTGGTGACTTTGTACGGAAATCACCATGTTAAACACCAGCCTTGATCATAGACTTGATTTTTTCTGCCTTTTCAAAGTGATCAAGTTGGTGTGTTTCTATCCACCATCTCGCAGCCTCCATTAGAATTTCTGGTTGATCATTCTTGTTTTTAAAAAATGCATAGAAAGATACACCTACGTTGCTGCCTTTCTTTTCTATCTTTTGATTACAAACATCAATGATCTTTTTTCTAAGCTCTGTCCTCATCAAATTTTTTCCTTATTTTCTCTTACTCCACTCAAAATGGTAGGCGTCTACTCAACGGGGGAAGGTTTCCTTTTTGCGCTGGCGATATTGCCTACCCTTGTTAACTGTTTGGCCATAATAACTTCTCTACTTGATCATATTTCTCAGCTACTTTAAGAAATGGCTCGGCCCAGCCGCTACTTAAGCTAACTTCTTGCAATGGTCCAGTTGGTGCAAATAGAACAGAAGCTTCGACTTTTTCTGGTAAAGCATACGACTTTACCATATTAAGTAGTTTCTGGATTTCTTTAGTTGCCTCTTCAGAGTCATTCCATGAAGAGCAACAAAAGTCATTATCTGGAATCTGTACCAGCTCTATCGCAGATTCCAGTACATGAACTAAAGCTTCATAAGGCTCTGTCTCATTGATTGTGCCGTGTATTAATTCTTTTGTACGATCTAATTTCATAGAGACAGTTGACGCCTCGCATCAGGCGCAGCCTTTTGGAGGTCGCTCTGCATGCATGTGTTATAAGGCATTTTTATCCTATCTGCTTCCAAATTACTGCAGATCCAAGACTGACTAGTCCAATTACGAATGCAAGATATTGAAACCCACTTACCCAGCCTATAGAGATTTTATTTACTAGGGGCCAATCGGCTATGGGGGCCTGTTGAACTGAAGAAGGCATTGATTTTCGACTAAGGACCCATGGCACTGCACCAAGTACAATCCCAGCACATACTATTGAAAGCCCAAATGCAGTAATCGCGACTTTAATAAGAAAGCTACCAAGTTTCAATTGCCCCGAATTAAGAAGCGTAATCAGAAAACCAAAAATTGCAGTTTGAACACCAACCATCCAGGCGCTTGACTCGCGAAGTAGTTTTAATGATTCGAGAGTACGTTCGTCCTCTGTCATTAGATGATTCCTCTGAGGTTAATGCCTTATAATGTCGCGTTCACCGGCCCGTCCGGTACAACGCTTTGTTATGCCATTCTTCACTTGACTTTGGATGACGCGCCTTACCCTTTCTCTGCCACTTAACCTCTATATATCTGTGAGTAAGGCTCGATATAAATATCACCAAACCTAAAATCACCAGGACAATCAAACTATTAACAAACCCATTCCCCAATGTTAAATATCTATCTCCATTTAACATTGGGGCTAATTCCACACCTGAGATTTTTTGTAAGATTAATAGTGTAGAAGTAAAGCAAAATAAAATGGCAGCATGAGTCATGTATATAGAGTATGATAGCTTACCTAGTTCTTGGAATGGCTTCCGCTTTAATAGGCTAGAAACAACTCCAGACTCGAAAGAAAAAACTAATATTGCAAAATAGAAAAGTATGGTGGCAACAATGTTCTGATACTTGATTTCATACTGAACAATCACAACAATACATGCCACAACAAAAACCTCAGCTATAGTGCCAAGTGATTTCGTGATTCGAATATTAGCTACTCGCATATAGAAAAGGTATATTAATGCCCCTCCGAAAAAGCACGACAACCCCCTCAGTATTTGGCTAGTTAATAGCTCAGATTCGGATGCTATTAAATAAAGCGCGACAACAGCCGTAGAGCACCAAATTATGCTTTTGAAATTTTTAAAAACAACTATAGATATGAATAGTAATAAATATAGATAGAATTCAATGCTAATACTCCAGGATGGATAATTAAAGCTTAAAGCTTCAAATGTTGGTGACAAGGACTGAATTAACAGTAGATTTGGTATAGTTTCAGAAATAGCTGTCCTCCCGGTGAAGGGGAGAGTATTAAAAGTAAAACCACCATATTTATACGCTGCTAGTTTGCCGACCTCCAGCAATAGGAAGACAAAAAACATAAAAAGGTGGAGCGGGTATAAGCGAAAAAACCTTGATTTCATAAACTCCCCTAAAATCAGATTTTTTCTAGCCCCATAGCCATGAGCTAAAACAAAGCCACTCAATACAAAGAAGAACTCTACAAATATTGAACTTCCTCTAAAAAAATCGAGCTCAGTTATACTTCCTATTAGACGCATGTGGAAAATGACTACACAAAGGGCTGCAATCCCTCGAAAAGCATCTAGAGCTTCAAATCTTTTATTCATATTCTTCCTTAATGAGCACAAAAATAACGACTAAGTAGGTAAATCATCTAAGGTATAACGCTTCGATAATCGGCATGCGAAGCGCAGCGTAGCATGTCCGGTGGAGCCCTGTAAGGACGGAGCGAAATTCATCGACTTGGTACGCCCAGCATGGGCGTGAACTAATGGGGTGAAAGTCCCCTGTAGAAAGATCACCGTTTAATGGACTTCATTAAATGCCAACTACTAGCGAATGGCAACTGCAATACCGTGAGGTCTTGTGGGGAGGAAGCCGCTAGCAAAACTACGAGCTGACGAACAGAAACATCATATAAGGCTTAGCCTGGAGGCGAGGTAGCCAAGGATACCAAAGCCATGTGGTCTAACGGGTTGTAGTGGTCTAATCCTTCCGGACACTTCGCTAAGATGGTAAAACTACCAAGCGAGGTGAAGTATGACAACAAAAGGTACACGCCGGTATTTCAAGCCGGAATTTAAGAAAGACGCCGTAGCGCTAGTCTCTGAGCAAGGGTATTCAATTTCTAAAGCAGCAGAGGCTGTAGGAACAACAGCCAATAACCTGCGACGCTGGATAAAGGAACTGAAGCAGGAAGAAGACGGTGTAAGGTTGGATGTAGGTGAGCGCGCAGAATTAGAGCGATTACGACGTGAAAATAAGCAGTTGCGGATGGAGAAAGAAATCCTAAAAAAGGCCAGCGCCTTCTTTGCGAAAGAAATGAAATAAAGTACAGCTTTATTGAAAAACAGCAAGGCAGCTTTCCTGTTAGGGTGCTCTGCCGGGTAATGCAGGTAAGTAAGACTGGCTATTACGATTGGTGTTGCCGTGGTAATAGCTCAATAGATGCTCAAACATGGCAACTATGCCATCGTTTGAAGGCCCTATTTGCAGAATCTAGACAGAGCCTCGGAAGTCGTCGGTTAATGAAGCTGTTACGTAAAGAAGGTTTTGAAGTCGGGCGCTATCGAGTCCGCAAGCTCATGAAAAAGCTAGGCTTGGCAGTAAAGCGTAAGAAGCGATTTACAATAACGACAGACAGTAAACATCACCTACCGGTCGCAGAGAACCTTCTGAATAGGGAGTTCTCACCGAGTGCTAAAAATCAAGTTTGGACGACTGATATTACATATATTTGGACTTCGCAGGGCTGGTTGTACTTGGCGGTAGTGATTGATCTCTATTCGCGCCGGATTATTGGTTGGCATCTAGATCGGAAGATGGAAACGGCCCTGGTAACTCGTGCGTTGATGATGGCTGTCAATTTGCGTTCGCCCCCAAAAGGTCTCCTGCATCACTCTGATCGTGGCAGTCAGTATGCCAGCCATACCTACCAAACGTTATTGAGTCAGCATGGGATGGTGTGTTCAATGAGCCGTAAGGGAAATTGTTGGGACAACGCACCGACTGAACGTTTCTTCAGCAGCCTGAAGCGGGAGTGGGTAACGGGAAACCTTTATCCGACAAGGGAGGATGCGGTAGCAGATGTAAGAGCCTATATTGCTTATTACAACTCACGAAGAATACATACAACACTGGGAGACCTAGCCCCTATCGAATTTGAGAAATGTGCTTAAAGAAGTGTCCGGTTGGAGTTGACCACAACAGTCATGAGGGGGTACCACAAGGTGGCCCTTTATCGCCGCTGCTGTCCAACATTGTACTCGATTTGCTCGACAAAGAGCTGGAAAAACGCCGACACAATTTCGTCCGTTATGCGGACGATTTTGTGATTGTGGTTTCCTCTAAACGCGCGGGTGAGCGGGTTATGGTGAGTATTAAACGCTTTGTTGAGCGCAAGCTTAAGCTCAAAGTTAACGATACTAAAAGCCAAGTGGTTCCTGTCAGCCGTTGTAAGTTCCTAGGTTTCTCTTTTCGGGGGGCAAAGCTTGTCTGGCATGATAAGTCCCTGCTCCAATTTAAATACTGCGTCCGCCAGATTACAGGGCGATCTCGTGGTATCTCTATGGAAAAGAAACTGAAAGAACTTACCGTATACCTCCGTGGTTGGATCAACTATTTTGGAATAGCGCAAGGCTATCAAAAATGTATAGATCTAGACTGCTGGATACGGCGGCGATTAAGAATGAGATATTGGAAGAATTGGCGCAGAGTGAGAACGAAAGTTCGAAATTTACTGCGTATGGGTGTGAGTGAATCGCTGGCAGTTACCTGCGGCTCGTCCGGTAAAAGTTACTGGCGAAGCGCAAAAACTGAGGGTATTCATATTGCGCTCAATAATGAGTTCTTCGAAGAGATGGGTTTGATTTCAATGCGAGATCGTTGGGTAGAGATTCATTACGGATAGGGAACCGCCCATTGCGGACCCGCATGATGGGTGGTGTGGGGGCCGGTAGCTAAAAACTACCGGCTACCCGATGTACGCCCAGCATGGGCGTGAACTAATGGGGTGAAAGTCCCCTGTAGGAGGATCACCGTTTAATGGATTCCATTAAATGCTAACTACTAGCGAATGGCAACTGCAACACCGTGAGGTCTTGTGGAGAGGAAGCCGCTAGCAAAGCTACGAGCTGACGGACAGAAACATCATATAAGGCTTAGCCTGGAGGCGAGGTGGCCAAGAACACCGAAGCCATGTGATCTAACGGGTAAAGTAAATGATGCAGTTGTGTAGTGAAAGTTCACGTTCTTATCTGGGGAGATCTGTTTAACTTGCCGCTGTGAAGCTGTCAGCGTGGCCACTGACTCATAAGTAGGCCCAGCCCGCTAGCCACCATCGCGGGGGTAAAAAAAAGTGGTGGAACACAGCGGCGCCTCGGCCAGTAATGGCCAAGGTGATTGAACAGAAGTCAGCAGACGGCATAGTAGCCAAATGCCAAGATTAATACCTTGGATACGGTGAAGGCCTGAACCCAAAATCCATGAGTTAAAAGACAGGGCTAGCCTACTGATATGTTGCCAGCCGGATATAAAATTGACGTAGCGCACTGCCATGACACTCAACTCAAATGAAAATCTGCTTGAAGCCATCCTCAGCAAAGAAAATCTTAATGCTGCATGGAAAAACGTGCGAAGCAACAAAGGTGCCGCAGGCATTGACGGGATTACTGTCGGTAATTTTGTGCAGCACTTCAAGGCGGTTGGCGACGACCTCATCGAGACCATTCGACAGGGTCATTACCAGCCGCTTCCCGTCAGGCGCGTCTACATTCACAAGCCAGATGGTGGCCAGCGTGGTCTCGGGATACCTACGATCTTTGATCGTATTATTCAGCAAGCTATCGCGCAAATCATCAGCCCTATTTTCGATGTGACTTTTTCAGAGTTTAGCTATGGGTTCCGCCCAAAGCGATCGCAGCATCATGCGGTAAAAAAGCTGCGAAAGTATATCGAGGGAGGGAAACGAATAGCAGTGGATGTCGATCTATCCAAGTTCTTCGATCGGGTAAATCATGATTTCCTCATGAGTTTACTTGGCCAAAGAATCAGCGATAAGCGCTTACTCAAACTGATCGCAAGCTACTTGCGTGCAGGAAGAGTAGAAGATGGATGCTGGAAAGCCTGTCATGAGGGGCTGCCACAAGGTGGCCCTTTATCGCCGCTGCTGTCTAATATTGTACTCGACTTGCTCGACAAAGAGCTGGAAAAACGCCGACACAATTTCGTCCGTTATGCGGACGATTTTGTGATTGTGGTTTCCTCTAAGCGCGCGGGTGAGCGGGTTATGGCGAGTATTAAACGCTTTGTTGAGCGCAAGCTTAAGCTCAAAGTTAACGATACTAAAAGCCAAGTGGTTCCTGTCAGCCGTTGTAAGTTCCTAGGCTTCTCTTTTCGGGGGGCAAAGCTTGTCTGGCATGATAAGTCCCTGCTCCAATTTAAATACCGCGTCCGACAGATTACAGGGCGATCTCGTGGTATCTCTATGGAAAAGAAACTGAAAGAACTTACCGTATACCTCCGTGGTTGGATCAACTATTTTGGAATAGCGCAAGGCTATCAAAAATGTATAGATCTAGACTGCTGGATACGACGGCGATTAAGAATGAGCTATTGGAAGAATTGGCGCAGAGTGAGAACGAAAGTTCGAAATTTACGGCGTATGGGTGTGAGTGAGTCGCTGGCAGTTACCTGCGGCTCGTCCGGTAAAAGTTACTGGCGAAGCGCAAAAATTGAGGGTATTCATATTGCGCTCAATAATGAGTTCTTCGAAGAGATGGGTTTGATCTCATTGCGAGATCGTTGGGTAGAGATTCATTACGGATAGGGAACCGCCCATTGCGGACCCGCACGATGGGTGGTGTGGGGGCCGGTAGTTAGAAACTACCGGCTACCCGATTATGGTTGTTCTTGCCCGATTCTGATGTTGAAAATCCTTTTCGTTAACGGGTAAATTGAGACCCACCTTCGGCGGCCACCGAAGGCCTTGTTTATCACAGTTCGCTGCTTGGCTGGTTCGTAAAAGACCGATAACAAGTATGAACGTGATAAGCACTCACTAGGCATAACTCGGATAGTCATGTGGGCCTCGAGCCCGAATAGCAAGGCGGAGATAGCTTATCTTATGGAACCTCAAGAGATCAATGTCGGTATCGATACCAGCAGTAAACAACTCGATATTTATGTGAGACCTACTGGCCAGTTCTTTAGTGTTGCCAATGATAAAAATGGCATTAAAGATGCCATTAAACAACTACAACCTCTTAAACCTCAAAGAGTATTAATAGAGTCTACGGGAAGGCTCGAGTTAGAGTTTGTTTGCGCCGCCGACAAAGCCGGATTACCTATTGTTGTTTGCAATCCTTCGCAGATAAGGAGCTTCGCTAAATCCGCAGGGCGCCTCGCCAAAACTGACAAGCTAGATGCAATGGATATTGCACATTTTGGTGAGGCCATGAAGCCAGGGCTGTCGGTGCTAAAACCAGAAAAGCTTAGGGAGATCAGTGACTTACTGGCGGTAAGAAGTCAGTGTTTAGAGGTGAGTACAATGCAAAAGAATCGGCTTCAGAGAATGCCGAAATCAGTACACAAACCTATACAGACCATTCTAAACACCATCAAGAAAGAGCTACAAGGTATCGACAAGCAACTGGATAAACTGGTTAACAGTGTGTCTGAGTGGCGGCAAAGGCGTGACCTATTGTTGAGTGCCAAAGGGGTCGGAAATGTATTGGCCTATACGTTAATGAGTGAACTTCCTGAGCTAGGACAATTGAACCGTAAAGAAATCGCTGCACTTGTCGGTATCGCCCCGATGAACCGTGATAGCGGCAACTTCCAGGGCAAACGATATATTCGAGGTGGAAGGCATCGCGTACGCACGGTTCTTTTTGTTTCCATCATGTCGGCCATACAACATCATCCCAAACTAAAGCCCATGTATAAGCGATTAGTCGACGCTGGCAAACCTAAAAAGGTTGCTCTGGTTGCCTGCATGAGAAAGCAGATTACGATCCTGAATACAATGGTGAAAAACAACACCTACTGGGATGAAAGTATGGCTTAATAACTTGACGAACAACCATAGTCACTTGTTATGAGTATTTGTGTTCATAGCCACGAATTGTGCCTCGCTCTTTAAGGTCTTGGAGAAAACCTTCGCTCAAGCCTTTATATGCAACAGTGCACTCTTTATCGAAATTATCATAACCACCAAATACTAGCTCTCCCTCTATAGCTATCTGCACATGAATGATGCCTTCTCTAACCAGATGATCCTTTTCTGCTAGCTCTTTCCACATGCCTTTGGAACTTTCTTCATCTAAGGGGAGAATCACGAAATCTTGTTTTGGGGATATAGTTTGTCGTTTAAGCACTGGCGTTTCTTCATAGGAAGCATTCGGCCATTTATAAAATGACAAATGCTCCAATGAGCCCTCAAATGAAATAAGGGAGGCTCCTGCGCATTGTTCCATAACTGCATGGAGCAGGCCCGGTTTATCCCTAGGATCAATCCACGTTACTCTTTTCATATCCCTGATACTCATAACGCCGGCCACAGCGGCTGGCAAAGCTGGCGATTTTTTGTGCGCATGCACAAAAAGTGGCAGGCTTGACAGTCCGTTTCTGGCCCTTGTTGAACGAAGCCGCTTCGCGGCAGAATAAACGCCTCACAAGCTAAGCTCTTTTCAGTCCAATTCGGGCTGAAGATTAAAGGAGCTTATCATGACATCTAAAGAGCAGCGCCGTTTCAAACAGCCTTTATCAGCGCCATCTACACACCCTAAAACTGCAAGGGCTCAGCGAGAGAACTATTGACGCTTACGCGCGAGCTGTGCGGCGCTTGTCTGGACATTTTAATGCCTGCCCCGATAAAATCTCAACCGATAAACTCGAACAATATTTTTCTGAGCTAGTGGACTCCCACTCTTGGAGTACCGTTAAGGTTGATCGCAATGGCCTACAGTTCTTCTGGAAGCATATCCTCAAGCGCGAGTGGCGGTGGCTGGGTATCGTCACCAAAATTCAGTCGTTACCCGATATTCTCACGCCACAGGAGATTACGCAACTTATCGGGGCGGCACGTAAACTGCGCTATCGTGTTTTTATTCTCACAACTTATTCCATGGGCTTGCGATTAAGTGAAACACTGGCTCTTGAAGTTGGGGATATTGATGCAGGGCGCAAGCAAGTACATATCCGCCGAGGTAAAGGCCATAAGGATCGCCGCGTCCCACTTCCAAATCTGACCTGCTGTACTCTACGCTCGCTATGGTGTCGTCACCGACACCCCCCGCTTGCTGTTTCCTTGCATTTCCAGCGATATGTCACTGGTACATCAGGCCAAGACAACAATGAGCAGAAGCAGTACTCAGCTGGCTGTAAGGACGCTCTTGCAAGAGTGTGGAATTAAAAAAAGTATCCGTGCATTCCCTGCGCCACAGCTTTGCAACCCACTTACTTGAGCGCGGCCTAAACCTACGTCAGATTCAGGTCCTACTGGGACATGCCAGCCCTACAACCACTGCTCGTTACGTTCACCTTACTGAGTCTATTGAGCAAGATACTGCTGCCACTATTAATACTTTGATCAACAGCCTATCTGTTAACCTGAGGAGGCTGTAATGCGCCTTGCCTCCGTGATCGAACATTATGAAAGTGCTCTACTGCAAAAGTATGGTGCCCGTCTACTACCTGAGCAGCGCCGAGCCATAGCGGCTATTCGTCACTGCCGTACCACTATGGCTGGTGAAGTACTGTGGCAGTGCGGGGTCTGCTCTTACTCTCTACTGAGTCCACGCTCCTGCGGACATCGCAATTGTCCCCAATGTCAGAACCATGAGGCCAGTCAGTGGTTAGATCGACAGAGCCGCAAGCTACTACCGGTGGAATACTTTATGGTGACTTTTACTCTGCCAGCAGAGCTGCGGGCATTAGCCTTGCACCATCAAAAAGTTGTTTATTCACAATTAATGACCACCTCTGCACAAACGTTAAAGAGCTTTTCTCTCAATGACAAAAAGCTCAATGGAGAAATCGGATTGACAAGTGTTCTTCATACTCACACCCGGCGGCTGGACTATCACCCGCACTGCCATATTATCGTTTCCGGGGGAGCAGTAAATCGGGTTAAACGTCAATGGAGAAAGTCCAAAGGCAAATACTAGCGGGGCAGAAATAATCAGTACACCCTGGTAATATAAACTGCATGAAATACGATGCCAGAAAACTTAGTACTGAGGAGCAGCACCTCATACGTAAAATTGCTGTTCAGCGAGTATTTGATGGAGAATCTGCGGCGGAGGTTAGTCGTAGCTTAGGGCTGGGGAGCAGAACTATTTTCCCATGGTTAAGGACTGCTCGGGAGAAAGGTATTGAAGCGCTATCTCCAAAAATTAGACCTGGACGCGGTAGAAAACTGTCAGCTATTGAAGAAGAGGAAGTCAAACGATGGATTATTGGTGGCGATCCAAGGCAATATGGCTTTGATTTCGGATTGTGGACACGTCAGATCGTATCGGATTTGATTTTTGAGAGATTCAAAATTGAACTTAGCGTTTCTAGTGTCGGCACACTTCTACATCGACTGGGCCTGACGCCACAAAAGCCTCTACGAAGAGCTTACGAGAGAGATGAGAAGGCGGTGAATAAATGGGTAAAGGAAGTCTATCCAAAGATTAAATCTTATGCGAAAAAAACTGGTGCAGAAATATTTTGGCTGGACGAGGCTAGTATCAGATCAGACGATCCACTCCAAAGGACATGGGGAGAAAAAGGAAAAACTCCAGTGGTAAAAACGAGTGGTCAAAGACAGTCAATCAATGCGATCTCAGCTTTATCGAATAGAGGTGGCTTCTGGTATCATATTTATAGTGGAAAGTTCACGGCAGAAAAGTGCGTAGAATGCTTCAAAAATTTCCAGAGAAGTCAGAAAAGACCAGTGATTCTCATTGTTGATGGGCACCCAGTACACAAATCGAAAAAGGTATTGGAGTATGTCGATTCACAGGATGGAAAGCTTGAAATGGTGTTCTTACCGCCATATGCACCAAACCTAAATCCAGATGAGTTGGTCTGGAATCATATGAGAAATATAGGGACTTCAAAGAGGCCGCTGAAAAAAGGTGAGACACTACTGAGTCGTGCAAATGCAGATTTGCAGAGCATCAAGAAAAATAGAAAACTTGTGAAATCATTTTTTCAAGAGTCGACTGTATTCTTTGCTGCTGCCTAGGTAGTATTTGTTCAATGGTATCGCCCTCGCTAAAGTCTTTCGTGCCCGAATGCTTGAAGCCTTGCAAGCAGCGGGATTGCAGGTCCCCCACTCACCAGAGAAGTGGATTGTACAGTGTCAGTCTGCTGGTAGCGGGCAATCCGCACTTAAGTATCTATCCAAATACCTCTACCGTGGAGTGATTAGTGAGAAGCAAATACTGAATAACAAAAACGGAAAGGTAACCTTCCGCTATATTGAAAGTAAAAGCGGGGAAAGTAAAATCCGGACACTGCCAGGCGCTGATTTTTTGTGGCTGCTACTACAGCATGTACTCCCGAAGGGCTTTCGGCGAGTACGTGATTACGGCTTTCCGCATAGTAATGCCAAACGATTATTGCAGCTTGTACAGCTGACCCTCAAAGTTATTCTTGAAACGCTCAAACCAAGAAGTCGACCGCCAATGCGTTACCCTAAGTGCAGTGCCCCCATGCAGTTTGTACAAGTCTTTAGCCCGGGCTGACTCTCGGGCTGATGAGCAATCTCTTAGTAAAATATTGCCACTTACCAACAAGGAGGGAATAAGAGCTCAGTAGAAAACACTACATCCATTGGCACCAGAGAAGCCAAGGCTAGCGATCGTCTTTAAAAAATTGAACGATAAGAAACTCCAAAATATTCCACACTCCCAAAAAGATATTTTCTTATAAAGAGCGAGTCAGTCGCTACGGGCTTGTCCAACAACTGGATAAGATCGCGGCTACGCGCGATCTATCCTTATTCGTTATACGCAAATCACATTACAAACAATCTTGGACATACATTTTGCTGTAAGGGCAAAGAAATTCAGCAGGTACAACATAGCTATTTTCTAAATATTCTTCTAAAGATGGCACATACATTTCATAGTAAGCATCGAAAGCAATATCGTATGTATTAAATTTCTTATTCACGAATCTATCATACACTTCTTTGAAAAATACAATTTCATCTTGGGTTGCAACGCCAGGGTTTGGAGATAACGCGCTATAGCCACTTCCTTTCCAAAAAAGAAGTAACCCTGTACCTGCATCACAATGTGGGTGGTTTAAAATCGCATAAAGGCTTTCTACCCCTTCATCATCCCAGTTATAGTGATCAGCAACTACATGCAATTCCTCTTTGCTCTGCAAGCATTCGATAGTGACCATTTCATCATCAGATATATCAAATTGATCTGCCATAAACCTAACGGTTTCATAGTCTTCTCCATGCTTCAAACAAATATTACTCCAAGCTTCTTTACTAGGAATAAAACCACATTCAAAACATATAGATGCGCGTTTTTTCTGCTCTTTAGTCAACCTTTTTGCCATTTATTCCTCCGGACTAGACATTGGCGTATAACGCCTTGTGAATGGGCGAAGTGCGCAACACTTTGTCCCAATTGCGCAACTTGTTAAATGGCTTGTATTTGCAGATGGCATAATGCTACCTATTGGTTTCCACTTGATTTTTTAGTCCAGTGATAAAGCTAGTGACCGAACCGCCCCAGTAGCACTTATTGCAACGGCCTGCCTCCATTTCGTGATGGCAGTTTTCATGGCCATATAAGTAGTGTGAACATTCTGGGCACATGCTGCTCATTTCTGAGGATGAAGCGAAATACTCGCTACCGCACTCATCACATTGTTTTATTTCTCTTGGCTCATTCATGGTTGCCATTTAACGCTTAGATAACCTGCACTGCAGGCGGTAAAAAAAATGACCTGGCATTGAATTTAGGCCGAACTAAAGAGGCCCATTCCTGCAGTGTCTGGTTCATCGCCATGTTGTACATTCCCGCCGGCACTATCTTGCCGAGCCGCCCCCTTTATAAAGGAAATTCCTTTTTTCGCCTTAGACCACACTCTGCCAGTCAACTTTGTAGATTCATGGCACTGCCCACACTCTACCATCAGATCTTGGATTTGCAATCCAGCTGGGAGTCGTTGATCTTTCATTAAACCCACTTGATTACTACATAGATCGTGCTTTTTCTTATTGCACCCAGCATATAATCCATAACTCCGTACCATGTGTTTTCCTATTGGAGGTATGTGCTGCAAGACACGTCTTAAGAACTCCTGAGGCTTTAACCGAAGTTGCTTACGTCGCTGGTCACGGTGATCAAAATAACGAAAATCCAGCCCCTTATGATCCACGTTTAATATCTGCTTTGGCTTAAGCGGGCCACCTTTGATGTAGCGTGAAAAATACAGCAGGACGCCTTGACCATGCTCATATCGTTCTTGAATACGAACCGACCATTCCTTGCGATAGCAAGCTTTAAAGAGGATATCAAACTGGCCAATTGACCAACTGGGAGGAAGCTTGAGTAACCCGGCACGATACTGTTCTAATAAAAGCGCTTGAAATTTTCCCCTATAAAGACTCTTAACCACTCGCACAGGCAATAAATATTCACCTGTTTCTTTCCACTTTTCCCTTAAAGTCACCTAATTACCACTTATGCTAAGCCAATTTTTAGCAACCTTTCTGGCATCGGTGGTGTCCGAAGAGAGACGTAAATCAATCTTGGAATGAGTGCCGACAAATCAAACCTCCGATTAAAGCGATATTGAAATTCTGCCAAATAGCGCTGTGCATATTTCGGCCTAATAGCATGGTAAGTGCTACGTAGCGCACTCTTTAAATTACCAAGTACTGTATTTACCCAATAGAACTCAGGCTCTTCAACAGAAGCTCGGCCACCACCACAAACAATTTTGTCATGTACACAACCGGCCTCCTTAATGGCATTGAAGCATGGAAGACCATCTGAGATGACTGTGCTGCCACTGCAAAGGTACTTTTTACTCCAGGTTGAAATTTCACTGCTTTTGAAGCCCTTGATAATTGAGAGCTTAATACGGGTTGGGCGTCCCTCCTTGGTTGTTTCAACGGCCGCCACAAAGGGAGTTTTACCCTTGGCTCCGCGCCCGGGCTTGCATCCAGTACGCTCACCACCGAGATAGGCATCATCTAGTTCAATAAAACCGGACAGTTTGTATCGTTGGTCTCGCTCCATCATCACTTGCATGAGTTTCTGCTTCATACGCCATGCTGCGTTGTAAGAGATACCTAGATGTCGAGATAGCTCCATAGAGGAAATGCCCTTCTTATCCTGAGTAATCAGGAAAATACCGAGAAACCAGGTGGTGAGGGGGAGCTTCGTGGAGTCAAAAATTGTACGAGAGGTAATCGATGTCTGACGCCGACAATGGTTACATTGCTTAAGCTTGCGATAAGCGAGGTCGCAATGCTTGTCATGCCCGCAGTGAGGACAACTAAAGCCATTGGGCCAACGCCACTGCGACAGTGCATCGAAGCACTGTTCCTCGCTGCCGTACATTTTGAGGAATTGGGTCAAACTAATACCCTTCTGAAACTGTACCTTGTTGCGAGCCATGGCGTATTCCCTTGCAGATCAACGAGATAGCTGTATTTATATACAGTTACGCATAACTTAGCAAGAGTGGTAATTAGGTAAAGTCAAGCCGCCAGCAGTTATCAAACAGTGTATATGGGGATGTAAAGTTAACTGTCTTCCCCAAGTATGCAGAGCCATAAGCATCCCGGGAGTTACTCCGTGATAGTCTTTACTCGCCATTAATTCAAACAGGGTTTCTTTACTCGACAAAAAGAGTATATCTGTAAGCTTCTCTTCGTTGTATTGCCATAACGGCAGATACTCATGAGGTATAGTAAAGACCACATGAAAATGTTCTGTATCAAATAATTTACGACGCTGCTGATCAACCCACTGGAGCTTTTTTCTGCCTGAGCAGAGGGGGCAACTTCTATGCCTACAAGAATGATGCTGTTCAGTGACATGGTTGTGCTTACAACGATAATAACTGCTTCCCATCGATTTTGTACGGCATTCTTGTATCGAGGAGATAGCCTTTAAATTTTTTAGTGGTTGCGCGGTTTTAGATAAATAACCACTGTACGCAGAAAATATATTTTGCAATACCCGGTTATGCATTTTCTAAAATGCCTCTTATAATTTAAAAGTGGCACCACTCCCGCGTAGCGGGTTTGTACAACATTTATATAGTAATCATTCTGACCACTTTTATCATGATTGCTATTTTGGGATCAATTTTCCCGATATAACGGAAATTTTAAATGAAAATCATAGGGTTAGATGTATTTGGTACTAAGGTGCAAACTACAAAAATGATCACTTTGACTACTATCCCGGTTTTTAACTCAACTTATAACTGACTGATTTGTATAGTACTTTTACACATTCTATGTAAAGCTCAAAAATAACGGTCAAAATGATCATAATTACCTGAGCTGGCACTCACTAACTTGTCAGAATTATCGAGAATTTAGAAGTGTGATGAGGCCAAGGCTTCAGGATTGAGTGTTGTGAAGGGTTAGATGTTTTTTTGGTTTAAGTGTACTAATTGAGTATCACGCATATTTAGTAGTTATTTGTGTTTTTCTTTGGGTGGGGGATATTCTGCTATGCCATTGACACGCTTAAAAATAAAGTGAGCTTGCCATTTCTGAAAAAGCAGCTTAAGGATTAGGAAACATTGAGAAGCTATTTGGTGAATCAGAATAATGTTGAGCGATATAGCTCTTCATTAGTCGCTTGGGCAAATAGCCCGCTGTTATGAGGGACCAACAGTTTGGTTGTTAGATATTGAATTCAGGCTTTATAAAATCGGGTAAATTTAGGGAACCTCTGAATAATTCCAGGTTAATTTGGTAGTATTCATTTATCCGTCAAGACTACGTTAGATCATGCACCAAGTTACCTTTGCCGAAGCAGAATACAATCTAAAGCGCCGCAAAACTCGCCGAGAGAAGTTTCTTTCTCAGATGGATACTCTCATTCCATGGCTGCGGCTAGAGACTCGAATTGAACCTTATTATCCACAAGGTAAGCGTGGCCGATAGCCATATCTTTTGAGCATCATGCTGCGTATTCATTGTATGCAGTTGTTTTACAATCTCAGTGATCCTGCTATGGAGGATGCGCTCTATGAAATTGAGTCTATGCGCAATTTCGCCGGATTGACTTTGGCTGGTCCAATTCCCGACGAAACGACGATCCTCAACTTTCGCCATTTATTAGAGACGAATTATCTGAGTAAGGTTCTATTCGAGGAAATCAATAAATATCTTGCTGAGAATGGTATGGTACTGCGTGAAAGTACTATTGTAGATGCCACTATTATTTCCGCTCCAACTTCAACTAAGAATAAAAAGAAAGAGCGTGATCCAGAAATGCATCAAACAAAGAAAGGCAATCAGTGGCACTTTGGAATGAAGATGCATGTCGGAGTTGATGATGTGCTCGGAGTAATACATAGCGTAGATACAACAGCAGCGAATTCGCACGATGTCACAGCCACAGAGCGAGTCCTCCACGGGGAGGAAGGAAGAGTCTGGGGTGACTCTGGGTATATTGGTGCGGAGAAGCGTGAAGAGTTGAAGGAACGGGAGGTGGATTGGTACATAGCAATGAAGCCGAGCAAGCTAAAAACTCCTCCAGGGCGTGACGCACTCCGTAAGGCGGAAAAGATCAAGGCACAGATAAGAGCGAAGGTTGAGCACCCCTTTCGCTACATTAAACGGGTATTTGGTTATGGCAAGGTCCGCTATCGGGGACTGTTAAAAAATACTGAGCGGCTGTGCTTGCTAGCAGGCTTTACCAACTTACTAATAGGGAGAAAATACTTGGCCACCTAGGGGTGGTGCGTCTGAAATCCCCCTACCGGGGATTTCAGGTGAAAAATTAGGGAGCTATTGCGCGAAAATTAAGCGTTTTTGCGTAGAAAAGTGAATTTTTTAAATAATTCAGCTTAATTCTAGATAAATGCTTCATTGACCAGAGGTTCCTTAGATTAAAATACCTCATCATTTATGGCTGCAAAGACACCTTCAATCCTGCCTCATTAAGAAACTCTTTTACCGTACTTTCAATTTGCTCGGGGCAATTCATCTGCAAAACCTGTTGCAGGAGCAGCTCAATATCAGCTCGGCTAACGGCGCGTAGCGTAGCTTTTATTCGCGGTAAGTTAGTGGCGTTCATCGATAGCATATCGTAGCCCATGGCTACTAATAACAATGCACCGCTAGGTTCTCCTGCTAGTTCTCCGCAAATCCCAACTTTGGTGCCAACGGCATGGGCTGCCGTTACGATTTCCTGTAAAGCGCGCAATACTGCTGGGTGCAGGGCGTGGTAAATATTGGCTACGCGGCTGTTATTGCGATCTACCGCCAGGAGATATTGAGTGAGGTCATTACTGCCTACTGATATAAAATCTGCATGTACGGCGAGTTCTCGCACTTGGTAGACGGCAGAGGGCACCTCTACCATTACCCCGAGTGGGGGCATAACGATTTCGTAACCTTCCTCAAGCAGCTCCCGGTAGGCTCTTTCCACCAGTTTGCGCGCGGCTTCGAGCTCGTTCAGGCCGCTGATCATGGGGAGCATAATCCGCAGGTTATTTAGTCCCAGGCTGGCTTTCATCATGGCGCGTACTTGCGCCAGGAATATTTCCGGGTGGTCGAGAGTTACGCGAATGCCGCGCCACCCCAGAAAGGGATTGGTTTCCTCGATAGGGAAATAGGCCAACGCTTTATCGCCACCGATATCCAAGGTACGCATGGTGACGGGTAGGGGGGCAAAGGCTTCCAGTTGCTCCCGGTAAATTTCCCGCTGCTCTTCCTCGGAGGGGAATCGGTCTCGCAATAGGAAAGGTACTTCGGTGCGGAAAAGTCCTACTCCTTCAGCGCCGCGTTCCAGGGAGCGAACAACATCGGCCATCAGCCCAGTATTTACCATCAGGCGAATGCGATGGCCATCGGAGGTGATTGCCGGGAGTTGAGCCAGGTGGTCCAGGTTGCGGGCCAGTTGCTGCTCTTCTGCAACAATATCGTCGTAGCGGCGCTTGAGTTCTGCGCCGGGGTGAATATGCAAATCGCCCCGGTAGCCATCCACCACCATATCGACACCGTCGATGGTTTCGTAGGGTAGGTCCTGGACTCCCATTACTGCGGGCAGTCCCATGGCTCGGGCAATAATAGCCACATGGCTGTTAGAGGAGCCTTTAACCGATACGGCTCCGATCAGCTTTTCCCTGGGCACTTCTGCCAATACCGCTGCGGTTAGCTCTTCGCCGATCAGGATGGTGTTATCGGGGAAGTCCCGGTCGCTCTGCTGCTGTTGCCGCAGGTGCATTAGCACTCGGGCGCCCAGGTCGCGAACATCGGCGGCCCTATCGCGAAAGTAGGAGTCGGACATGGCTTCAAAGCGCCGCACATGTTCCAACATAACTTCAGCCCAGGCCCGCTGGGCACTGAGCTGCTGTTGGATGCGATCGCATACCTCGACGGCGAGGGAGCTGTCATCCAACATGCTGATGTAGGCATCGAATAGCGCCCGTTCCTCGGGGCTGAGGTCGCTCTTCAGGCGCTCACCGACTTCGCGAATTTCTTCTTGGGCGGCTGTCAGGGCCTGTTGAAACAGGGCCAGTTCAGTGTCCACATCCTCGCATTCGGAGTAGGGCACTGTGCCGAGATTCGCATGCGGGGTGACAATATGTACCCGCCCGATAGCCACACCGGGGGACGCGGCAATGCCAGAGAAGTGAGTTTCCCGTTGTTGCTTGCCAATACAGGCCAGAAGACCGGTGGCCTCGGCGTGGGCGATAACGCCGGCGAGCTGCGCTGAAAGTGTGACCAGGAAAGCTTCCTCCCACTCGTCGAAGCGGCGCTTCTCTTCTTGCTGCACAACCAGGACACCCAGGACGGCGCGGTGGTGAATAATCGGTGTGCCGAGAAAGGCGCTAAAGCGCTCTTCTCCTGTGGAGGGGAAATATTGGAAGGCGGGGTGGGCTTCGGCCCTTTCCAGATTAATCGGTTCTTCGCGGGTAACTACATTGCCCACCAGACCTTCGCCCGGGGCCAGGTGGACCTGGCCAACCGCTTTGGGGTTGAGGCCATCGGTGGCCATCAGGACATAGTTGCCGTGTTGCTTATCGCGCAGGTATACGGAGCAGACGCGGGTGTGCATGATTTCCCGCACGCGATGCACAATGATTTCCAGCACCGCGGTGAGATTCCGGGCGGCATTTACTTCCTGAACGATACTGCGCAGAGATCCGAGCAATGGCCTGTCCTCGCCAATCAACGGAGAAATTCGATGGCCCCGGAAAGTAGAAGTTCGATGCTGATCGGGGCCATTTTGTGAAGATACGCTGCTAACTACCCTGTGCGGTCAGCTGTCCTGTCCGCGCAGCCAGCGTCTCTCCAACTGTATTTGTTGTGGGGCCAGCTCGGTCAGTGCGCGCCGGTATACTTCACGCTTAAAGGTCACCACTTTACTCAGTGGGTGCCAGTAGCTTACCCAGCGCCAGTGGTCGAATTCAGGTTTGTAACCATTGTCGAAGCTGATGGAGGCCTCATCTGCCTCGAGCCTCAGCAGGTACCACTTTTGCTTTTGCCCGATGCACAGTGGTTCGGAGCGACGTCGAATCAGCCTTTGAGGCAGGCGATAGCGCAGCCAGCCTCGGGTACAGGCAATCATACTGACTTGATCGCGAGTTAGGCCTACTTCTTCGTACAGTTCCCTATATAGCGCCTGTTCAGGGGTTTCGCCCGGATTAATACCACCCTGGGGAAATTGCCAGGCGTCCTTGCCACCTACCCGCCGCGCCCACAGTGCCTGACCGCGGGCGTTGAGCACGATAATACCGACATTGGGGCGGAACCCCTCGGCATCGATATTGCTGCTCTCGCCACTCGTGCCCCGGTTCTTGTTACCGGCCGGAGCTTTATCATTGCGATTCGAATGCTTGGCGGGCTTACGGCGGTTCTTTCGTCCGGCCTGTGCCGGCTTGCCGTCGCCCAAAATACCATCCTCAATACTGTTGTGTGCGGCCGTGCGCTGCACTTACTTGTTCTGCATTGTTCCACAGCAGGGGGTTTACAGCAATTCAGTGACGCAGTCCGTGTGCTGTCGTGCGGCGCAAGGTAAAATTAGCGGCCGCGCAGGGGACGTTTCCGGCTTCCTGGCGGTCAAATGCTTATGGGGAACCTATAGTTATGGGAGAGTCGACAGTGCACTTGGCAATCTTTGATCTGGATAACACGCTGATAGGTGGTGATAGCGATCATGCCTGGGGCGAATTTCTGGTGGAGCGTGAACATGTCGACAGGACCCGTTACCGCTCGGCTAACGACCGCTTTTATCAAGATTACCAGCGCGGTGAATTGGATATTTTTGCCTACCTGGAATTTGCTTTGGAACCCCTGGCGCAGCTTTCCCGTGGCCAATTGGAAAACTTGCAGAACGAGTTTATGCAGGAAGTTATCAGTGAATTGTGGCTGCCTCGGGCTCAGGAGCTGATCGGCGAACACCGCCGCAAAGGCCACCACATCATGATTATCACTGCGACCAATCGCTTTGTGGTTGAGCCCATTGCCTCGCGCCTCGGTGTCGATACCCTGCTGGCCACTGAGCCAGAGGAGGATGAGGGGCGGTTCACCGGAAAGGTCGTTGGTGAACCCTGTTACCAGGGGGGGAAAGTTGTCCGGTTGCGACAATGGCTGGCCCACAACCCGGAATACGCCAACAGTGAAAAGTGGTTCTACAGTGACTCCATCAATGATCTGCCCTTACTGGGCGAAGTTGAGCACCCAATTGCGGTGGACCCGGATGATCGCCTGCGCGTAGAAGCTGAGGCTCGCGGCTGGCCGGTGATCAGTTTGCGGGAAGAGAGTGAGTAGGTGCTTGCCAGTATTTGTGAAATGCACAAGATGGGGAATTGAGTGAACGGATCTATTATCCAGTACCGGGCCCTGGCTGTTTTAATCGGGGCCCTGGCCGGACTTTCTGCCTGCGAACAAAAAGCGGTAGAAAAACCGCAGCAGGTATCGCAACAAAGTATTGCGCCGCAACCTGTGAATGAAAAGGCTGCGACCGAGTTATCCCTGGCAATTTGGCAGGCGGGTGAGGCCCAGGTTATCCACGCCCATGCCGCTGTTGAAACTTTGCAGCGTGAAGTGGATGGCCTTCTGGCTCAGCCGAGTGAAAATAAGCTGGAAAATGCCAGGCTCGCCTGGCTGGATGCCCATAGGGAATTTGCCGCTGCACTGCCTTATATAAAGTTGGCTTTTTCTTCGGGAGAGTTGCGCAGCCAGGGTAGAAAATTACTGTTATCAGTAGATAGTTGGCCGGCCCAGGCGGGCTACCTGGATACAGTGCCGGGTTATTCTGAGAGCGGTATCGTTAACGATACGGCCATTGATCTGACCTTAACGAACCTGCGTAAGCAGCACCGCCTGACGGCACATGAAGAGGCCAGCACCGGTTTTCACGCTTTGGAAATCATGCTCTGGGGGCCCACCAGCGAGCGGGTTGCGGAGCAGTTTTTGGCTAAGTCCGATGGGGAAAAACCCGAGGCCCTGGCCGTCAATCGGCGCCGTGAACTAACTCGCTTGATCGTCAAAGGTGTGGAAGAGGATATGGCAGGCTTGGCCCGTCGTTGGCCGACGGCGGCCAACAGCCTTTCGCGGCCCTATCTATCCCTTGGGCCGGTTGCCCGATTGCAACAAATCCGTGCAGCGCATACCCGAGTGATTGATGAGCAGCTGTTGCGCAGGTTGCCGGAGAGTTCCGAGAGCGATGTGGAAAGTAGCCGCGCTGCGGATTCAAAGCAGTCAATTTTGGCGATTATGGCAACTCTCCAGTCAAACTGGATTCCCACTGGTGGGGGCGGCTTGGCGGTGCTGTTGCTGGATCGACACCAGGTAACGGCTTTAGAGCAGGCTTTTGTGGATTTCGAGAGTTTGTTGTTGCGAATGGAAGACCCGATTGAGCTGGCGGAGTTGACCCAGTTGGCCCAGGCACGCAAACTTCTGGAGCGTATCGCCGGGTTGATGGCAGGTACTACCCAAGTGCCCGTATCCGATCAGGATGTGATGCCGGTTAGCTTACCGGTTGATGGTGAATAAACCTTGCTCTCACAGGCATAACAAAAAACCCGGCGACTGCCGGGTTTTTTGTATCTATTGGGTGGGGATTACCAGCGACGTACAGGGCCAGTATCCACGTGTACGAAGTTACTCTTCGGGTAGTATCCGACACCGCCAGCTTTCAGGTCGAGAGCTGCCTGGCGCAACTTCGACAGGGACACTCCCGGCATACGGATATCCAAGGCCATACCACGTGTGTGGTAACTGCGTTTCGCTACGCCTCGGCCAGCTGCACGCAGCTTGGCATTGGTTTTAGGTGAACGGTATCCAGAGATAATCTCAATGGTGCCGTTGTAATTGAACTTCTCCTTCAGCTTGTAGACGATATCCAGAAGCTTGGGGTCCATTCGGGTCACTTCGTTGGCGCGGTGGTCACGAAGCAATTTGTTGAACTGCTTCAGGCCTCCGCTGCTGTAATCTCCGTTAGTCCAGTAGGCGGCCTCCAGCTTCTCCCCGGTGTGCAGGTTGCGCATTTTCAGGGTGCGGGAGCTACCTACTTTTGCGAAAGTCGGTCCGGCGCTGACGGCCGCCGCAGTTGCGCAGGTCACTGCCAGGAATCGACGTCTGGATGGATTCTTCATAATTCCGCCTCGTCGTTAAATCTCTCGTCGGTTTGCCTGAGTTGGCGCAACCGGGTACGGCGGAAAATGTACAAAAAATAACCAGTTGTTACAAACCTGAAGCTGCTAATTAGGAAATAATTAGATGGCCTGGGTGGTATATTTTTTCTTTTCTGCTGCCTGAAACCGGAATTTTTATTGCTGATCAGTCGATAGTGCTAAATAGGTTGGAGACAGCGTTGTCATTGCACGCTAATCACTAAAAAATTATTTTTCTGCGACTTATAAGTTTTATCGGGCGGTTTCGTCAGTGTACTTGGGAGCTATCCGATCACCTCTTCGGTCATGAGCTCGATAGCCTTCTTTATTAGTGGCTGGTTTATCTATCTATATAGAAAGACAGTTCAGCTCTATCGAGTACACAATTATTTGTATGCACATGTATATACAAGATGTGTAGATGCACCAGTGTAGTATTTCTATGGATACCCAACCGTTTAAGTTGGCTAGCATAGCCCGGTCTGTCCCCTAAGGATTTCCAAAGCCAGTCGAATCATCAGTCCAAAACTAATGATCACTTTGCATAGCTGGCCACCGTTATGGATTGTGCACCTTGGTAAGGTTGTGTTTACAAATGTGAAGTTGCCTGAGATCAAAACCAAATAATGCTAGCTTGGTTCTTTTACTTTTTCACTTGCGGTAAAACACTATGGCTAGCATATCTGGGGCCGGGTCTCGGCTGCCCTATATTTCTTTGGTCGCATTGATCTCGGCTTCCTTGAGCCTGATGGCAGCGGCACATGCTGAAAAGAAAATAGACTCTATTAGTTACCCGATAGTAGATACGGCACAGGTCCAATTTTTTGATGATAAGGATGTCATTCCCAAGCCAAAGCCCGGTGATGATTTCTTTGGTCAGGATGCCCAGTATTCTTTCAATAAGATGAATTACTCCCTGGCTAAAGATGGTCTTACTGTGGTTGATAATGTCACCGGTTTGATGTGGACCCAGAGCCCGGATTTAAATAGGGATGGTGAAGTTACCCCTGATGATAAGATCGCTTTCCGCGATGTTGGGGAATATGTTGAAAAATTGAATCAAGCGCGTTTTGGTGGCTATTCTGATTGGCGTCTTCCGACGATAAAACAACTATATTCCCTGATGAACTTCAGCGGTATTGACCCTGCCGGTCCAAGTGAGAGTAATGCTAAGCCCTTTATTGATACCCGGTATTTTGCATTCGCCTATGGTGATGAAGAGAGGGGCGAACGCACTATCGATGCTCAATTCTGGTCCAGTAATATTTACACGGGTGATGTATTCAGAGGATCACTTGCAGTATTCGGCCTGAATTTAGCAGATGGCAGAATCAAAGCTTATGCAATTCCTGGTGGTGGTCCGAGAAACTATGCTTACTTTGTGCGCGGCAACCAGGCTTATGGCAAGAATAAGTTTGTCGATAATAAAGATGGCACCGTTTCCGATCTGGCAACGGGTTTAATGTGGATGAAATCTGATAGCCGGAAAGGAATGAACTGGCAGGAGGCCTTAGCCTGGGCAGAGGAGAAAAATGCACAAAATTTCCTAGGCCATAGCGACTGGCGCCTGCCTAATGCAAAAGAGCTACAGAGTATCGTTGATTACCAACGTTCTCCAAATAAAACGACTTCTGCGTCTATTGATTCTATTTTCGAAATCAGCACTATCAAGAATGAAGGTAAGGAAAAAGATTTTCCCTGGTTTTGGACTAGTACAACCCATGTGAATAGTAGAAAAGCAGGAGCCTCTGCAAACTACATTAGTTTCGGTCGAGCTATGGGGTATATGGCGGAGAAATGGGTAGATCTGCATGGAGCTGGGGCTCAACGAAGTGATCCAAAATCTGGACAATTGGATGAGGTCGCTGTTTATAAGGATGGGGGATATCACATAAAAGGTTTAGGTAGGCCGCAATCTGATGGTGATGGCCCTCAACGGCGCCCACCAATGCCTGAGCCCCCTTTCATGACTGATGGAAATATGCAGAGAGCTATGGGGCCTCCGCCAGGTGGGGCACCTGAGGATGCCATTAGAATTGATAACTATGTAAGACTTGTCAGGAATATCGACGGGTAGTCCGTACGGAGTTATTTATAGATAAGCTCCTTTAATTTGGATAGGGTATCTCTTTGTCACGATGATAAATATCAGGGCGGAATTGGGGGCGCCCATCCCTATCTATCCATGCTGTCATATAAACAATGTAAATACGGGGTGATCCCTTAACCTTTACATTCAGGGCATCGTGCCCATTGGCTGCCTGCGCTACCCGGGTTCTGTCCCACCCCTGGTCACGGAGAAGAAAATAAGCTAATTCTTCTGGTGCTTGTAGCCTTACACATCCGTGACTTAATGCCCGCTGGCGAAGTTTAAACAGGCTTTGAGCTTGGGTGTCATGGAGAAAAATAGCCTGCTTATTGGGGATAACAAATTTCACTTTCCCCAGGGTATTTTCAGGGCCACTCAATTGCCTCAAAGTAGCATGCCCCCCGGCTGCCTTGGCAATAGTCTCCTCTGTAATAGGGGACGATTTACCGCTGCGATATTGCACTACTCGATAACCTCGCTTGTGCATGGCTGTTGGGTTGTGTCGTGCCTTGGGCAAAAGCTCGGTAACAAGAATACTTCGGGGGACTGTCCAGGTTGGACTGAAAACAATATTGGTTATCCGCGTGCGCATATCCGGTGTGCGCGTACTGCTTTTTCCCACCACTGTTTTCATATCGAGAGCAACCGAACCATCTTCGATAAGCTGTAAGCGATAGTCGGGCACATTGACGATTACGTAGCGATCATCCTCCGGGAGCTTTAGTTTCTCCCATCGGGATGCATTCAATTCCATTTGCTGAGCGCGTTCCACTGGCGATACGGCCAAGGCTGAAAGTGTGTCTTCATCGGCGATGCCGGTAATGTTCAATCCGTGACGTTCCTGAAAGCGCTCCACTGCAGCTTGGAGCGCACTGTCAAATCTTCGAGGGTCTTTTTGTGGGGCGGAAAGCGGCCCGGGTTGACCGTGATGATCCTTATACATTGCCAGCAAGTTACGTAGTTGCAGGACTCGAGGGCCTTTGTCTCCGGGCTGTAAAGTTTTTCCCTGGGCAATAGGTCGCCAGTTCTTCGCTAACACTCGGTAGGCCTGAGCGGTATCGCGCAATTGCTGGGTCGAACTGATTGGCTCAATAATGACATCGGTCTGCCCAGTAAATGAAGCATTCAAAGGGCTGGCCGAGGCAATTACGAGGCTTATCAGTGCGGCGATGCCGAGCTGGAATGGGCCATTTGCCATACTGATAACTCAGTAGTCCCTATAGCTCTTAATCCGCTTCACTCCGTCACCTCCTATTACTGATCCCGGTTATAGATATCAGGCCGAAACTGAAGCTGCCCATTTTCATCGATCCAGGCAGTCCAGTAAGCGATATAAACCGGTAGGGGATTTTTAAGGGCAACGCCATGGGTGCGACCACTTCCCAGCGCGCGATTGATACGGGCATCACTCCACTTGTTTTGCTGGGCTAACATCATGCGAGCAAACTGCAATGGTTTTTCCAGGCGAATACAACCGTGGCTAAAGGCCCTTTGTGATTTTTTAAATAAATGCTTGCTATTTGTGTCGTGTAGAAAAATGGCCTGCCGATTGGGGATAACAAATTTCACTCTTCCCAAAGCATTTCCCGGCCCGCCTTTTTGTTGCAGTGAAACTTGGCCCCGACGCACTGCGGCTACATTTCCACGAGTAAATGGTACCGATCTACCCCGGTGATTCATCAGGCGATAACCTTTTGCCCTGAGGGCGGAACTGCCCTTAGGTAAAAGTTCCCGCAGCGCAATACTGGGCGGGACACGCCATACAGGATTAAATTCCAGTCGCGTCATACGGGTAGCGATTTGCGGTGTTTTGTGTTTTGGTTTTCCCACAACCACACGCATACGGAACTGCTCTTTATCGCCTTCAATTAGGCGCAAATTAAATTCCGGGACATTCACGATGATATAGCGAGGCCCTAAATCCTTGGGGAGTTGTTTCCAGCGTTCAATATTGGCTGCCAAAATTTTGGCAACTTTATCTGGCGGGGTATTGAGTCGACTCCGGGTTCCCTCATCAACCAGTGCCGTTTGCTTTAATCCGTGACGTTTCTGAAACCGTTTAACGGCCTGCTGCAATTTTTTGTCGTAGACATCTGCTTTAGAAGTATCTGCTCCGTACTCTTCGGGATGGTGATCACCATAGAGCATTAGCAGGCTTCTCAATTGCGCAACCCGGGGACTGCGACTGCCCGGTGCGATAGGTTGTCCAGCACTGAGCGGTTTCCAGTAGTTACCTTGTGCCAGGGTTTGGTAGCGTGCTAACGCTTCGCTGAGTAGGGAAAATTGCCTGCCCTGAGGTAAAAAAGGATCGCGACTGCCGATCAAGTCAGGTTCGACGGTATCTTTAGCTTCGGCGATTATTTGTGGTGAGTGAATGCCCAGCGATATTGCTATGGCAATCGAAGCGGCACTCGCCCTGAGGGAGGTTAGTTGGTTGCGTGGCAAAAAAGCGCAAAGTGAATTGTTGGCAGCACCCATAAGTCACCCCTGCAAGCACTGAGGAATCAGTGAGATTTATCACTGTGCTCACATTGATAACTTGTGACTGATAGTCTTTAAATAATTTTCAGGAATGGTGCTGCTTAAGAAAGGCTAATTAATGGAATAACACGCTCAATAATTCCCTGGTTATAACCGGGGCGACATATAGCCGCCCCGGTTTCTTTTAAAATTGATTATCGGTCAGTCCATCTTTGCCATAAATATCCGGGCGGAAGTTCAGGTTGCCCTGACCATCGACCCAGGCAGTCCAGTAGGTGATATAAACCTTTACCAGTTGGGACATATCCACTTCCGTGGTTTCCTCTCCTGTGGTCAATTGATCGATACGCCACTGATCCCAATCCCCCTGGGGACGAAGCAGGGCTTCGGCCAAGTGGCGGGGTTTTTCCAGGCGGATACAGCCATGGCTATAGCCTCGTGTGGTCAGGGAAAAAAGTTTGCGTGCGCGCGTATCGTGTAGGTACACGTCGTGAATATTGGGGATTTCAAATTTGACACGTCCCAATATGTTTTCCTCACCACCCATTTGGCGCATCAGGTAGGAACCCGCACCTGCTGCAGATAGGTTTTGCGGGGTCAGGGGCAGTTTTTCACCCCTACCGCTAATCACCCGATACCCCATTTTTTCCATACCCGCAGGGTTTTTACGAGCTTTGGGGAGTATCTCATTTACCAGGATACTGCGCGGTACTGTCCAAGTGGGGTTAAAGACTACCTTGCTGACGCGGGTGGTTATTTCAGGCGTTGCGTGTTTTTTCTTACCGACGACCACATTCATCGCCAGTTTGACCTGATCGTTTTCCACGTATTTGAGACGATACGCGGGAATATTGACCTGGATAAAACGGCTGCCCAATTGTTCCGGCAACTCTTCGCGGCGCTTGATATTCATTTCCACAATGCGGGCGCGTGCAGCTGGGGATAAGTTCAGGCGCTTGCGAGTTGAGCGACCGACAATACCATCTGCTCTCAGGCCGTGACGCTTCTGGAAGCGCACCACCGCTTGGTGAAGGCCCCGATCGAAGCGATTGCGATCAGTGCCGCCGTAGCTGTAGTAAGACTGGTAATCACCGTATAGGGAGAGCAGGTTGCGCAGGAGGCCCACATGTGGGTGGCGTGCACCCATGGTCATGGCAGGGCCCGCCGGGATCGGACGCCAGCGACCGCTGGAGGAAATCTTGCGCAGCCGTTGCAGCTCACCGCGCAGCGCCCTTACATCGTTGCCATAGGGCCGGTTTTCCTCGTAGTAAGGCCCCTCACTGTTTTCAGATCTCACCGGTGGGGCGGCAGTATTTGACCGCCCCTGGTTGTAATAAACGCGACTGCCGGAACCCGAGCCACTATTGTTGTCCCGGTAGGAACGGTATCGACTGCGCTCATAGGTGCGAGTGCTACCGGAATAATTGCGTCCTGAGTAATTGCCGGAAGTATCCGCATTGTATTCCCGCGAGTAATAGCGGCTGCGTACATTGCTGCCGAGATTGGCTGCGCGATCATATCCGCGGAAGTACTTGCGCCCGCTGGGTTCACTGGAAGCCTGCTGTTGAGCTGTGCTGGTCGCAACCAGGCGGAAACCTTCACTATCCCGCAGAACCGGTGTGACACCCCGGCGCGGGCGGGTTTTGGGCTTTAGCCTGTCCAGCTGGGTATCTTGCGCGTAGGACACAAAGGCATCGGTCAGTAAGATATCCAATACGGCTGCCATCTGAAGCCGTTGTGGGGTATCGCGGAGGGTGCGATCGAAGTACCCCAGGTGGTAGCGGTAGTCGACCATGCTGCTCGGATTGCCGGAGCTGGCAGCTGTGAGTTGTTTCAGCAGGTCATTGGCACTATCACTTAGGCTGTAGTTATCGAACCAAAGCAAGCGGTAATCCGTGCGCTGGTAGATCTTGCGCACAGCGGCGGGGTTAAAAATGGGGTCCTGGGCTGGCCAGGCATCAGGGTTTTCCTCCAGCCAGTGCACTAAATGAGGGCGAACAGCGTTCTCCGGTAAAACGGGTACGGTCTTCTGGTTTGCTGCGAAAGCATAATAAAGAATGAAGACACAGAGGCTACCCAGTGTCAGCAGTGGAAGTACAGATTTGCGTCTACGATGCTCGGGGTTGAAATACGACATGGTACCTCAGCGATTCTGCGGGGGCCCGGTGCGATATTTTGGAAAATGCCGGGCGCCAGATCGTTCATACCTTCCCAACCTGTGGCGAGCCCATCCAGATACTCAGGGATATTATCGGTGACTCGCACGTGTCATGCGTCCCGCGCGACTTCCTTTTATTAAGACTGATGTCGGTGTCCTGCTTGCGCGAAACTCAACCAACTTCAGTCTGTGAAAGTAAGTATGGCAATAAATGCAAAATTTGCTTGGCGCTTCATTCTTTTTAGAGTAAGGATTTGCGAATGATGAGTTTTGCGTCAAATTTTCCGCTCGTGGGTGAAAAAGGGGCGTGTTTACTGGGGCTTATTTGAATATGGTGCAGAGGCTTGCACAAAAAGTTATGCACAATTTCTCTGCCATTAGCATTGAGCCCGCTTAATTGGGCGACTTAGTAGTGAAGTAGCGCAGGGGGCCATTTTCATTGCCCTGTATAAAAGTCTGCTCCCAAAGTTGGCCACACCCCCTCTGGTCGATGGTGATTACGGCGCTCGCGCGGGTGCCGTAGCCTCCATTGCGAAGCATTGGTTCTGTCGCCGAGCTATCGGCATCAATTTGAATGAATATAGGAGAGAGTGCCCGCTCAATCTTCAGTGGCAGTCCAGTATGGGGGAGTTGTTGGTCCGGCGCGGGGGTGCGATCTTTGAGTAGTGCCAGGGCTGGCTCCACAAAGCTCTCGATTGTTACCAGCTGGTCGGCCGCAGGTATTATTTCTGCCAGCCCCGCTTTGCCCCTCTCCACCTTTGGCCAGGGTTCGTCTGGTGCTCCGTTGGAGATACCGTGAATGCCCGGTTCAAAAGTAAATGGCTTGTGCCGGTTCCCGGCACAGAAGAGAGTGTTTTGATTCTGAATATCAAACAGCAGGGCGTTAAAGCCTCGATATTGCTGGGATTCCAAGTAGTGGATGAAATGCTCAGGGCTAATTTGTTGGCTGAGGAATTTCTGCGGTATTTCTCCGCGGGAAAGCGCTCCTACAGGTTCCGGTGTCCCAGGCTCCCGGATATTGGTTACAGCCGCGACCCGGCCGGGGGATACGCCGGCCCAGGTTCCCTGAGCTTCAAGGTCTCTACCCGCAATTAGCCCGGTCCCGGGCCAGTGCTCTGCTGCTGCGGTTGGCCTTTGATAAAACTCATCCCGATTGGCGATCAACAGCAGAGGGTATTTCGGGTGGCATTGATAGGCGAATAGCAGTAGACACATGGGGATCTTCCCTAGGGGCAAGCTGCCCTTCCACAGCGGGGGGCTTTACGACCATAATACGCCCTTTATTGGCAATCGCGATTCCCCCATGCTGACCTATCCCGAAATTGACCCGGTAGCCTTTGCAATAGGCCCCTTAAAAGTGCACTGGTATGGGCTGATGTACTTGGCTGGCTTTGTCGCGGCCTGGTGGTTGGCATTGCGCCGAAGTGCCAAACCCTGGTCACCGGTTATTAAATCCGAAGTTGAGGACTTGATTCTCTACTGTGCCATTGGTGTCGTTATCGGTGGCCGCTTGGGGTACATGTTCTTTTATAACTTCCCCCAGTTGCTCGAAGACCCGATATCACTGATCCGGTTGTGGGAAGGAGGGATGAGCTTCCACGGCGGGCTGATAGGGGTAATGTTGGCCACGGCACTCTATGCGCGCAAAATTGGTACAACCTTCCCGGCTCTAATTGATTTCGTTGCTCCTCTGGTGCCCATCGGTCTTGGGCTCGGGCGGATCGGTAATTTTATTGGCCAGGAGCTTTGGGGGCGTGAAACTGAAGGCCCTTGGGGCATGGTCTTTCCAAAGGACCCGGACCTTCTGGTCCGGCACCCATCCCAGCTGTATCAAGCCTTCCTTGAGGGGCTGGTTCTCTTTGCGCTGCTCTGGTGGTTCTCCAGTAAGCCGCGCCCTCGACTCGCGGTGGGCGGTATGTTCGTGACGCTCTACGGTGTATTCCGCTTCCTGGTGGAGTTTGTCCGGGAGCCCGATGGGCATATTGGTTTTGATTTATTTGGATGGATGACTCGTGGGCAGCTTTTGAGCCTGCCAATGATTATTGCCGGCATCGCATTGCTGGTGTGGAGTTATAAAACTCAGCCGCTTCCCGAGGGGCGAACTGAGCAGAAAGGTAAGAAAGCAGGGTCTTCCCGAGTTAAAGGCGGAGCATAGCAGTAGATGAAGCAGTATCTCGACCTAATGCGCCATGTGCGCGATAACGGCACCGTTAAAGGTGACCGCACCGGCACTGGTACTCTCAGTGTATTTGGCTATCAAATGCGCTTTAATTTGGCGGAGGGTTTTCCGCTGATCACCACTAAAAAGTGCCATTTACGCTCGATTATTCACGAACTTCTGTGGTTTTTGCAGGGGGATACCAATATCCGCTATCTGCAGGACAATAAGGTGCGGATTTGGGATGAGTGGGCGACAGAGGACGGTGATCTGGGCCCTGTATATGGCCATCAGTGGCGCTCCTGGCCCACTTCTGATGGTCGCCAGATCGACCAAATTGAGCAGTTGGTACACCAATTGAAAACCCGCCCGGACTCCCGGCGCCTGATGGTTAGCGCCTGGAACCCTGCGGATCTGCCAGATGAAGGTGTTTCACCTGCTGATAATGCCCGTGAAGGGCGCATGGCCCTGGCTCCCTGCCACGCCCTGTTCCAGTTCTATGTCGCTGATGGCAAGTTGTCCTGCCAGCTGTACCAGCGAAGCGCAGATATTTTCCTGGGGGTGCCTTTCAATATCGCCTCATACAGCCTGCTGACCCTTATGCTGGCACAGGTATGCGGTTTGAAGCCCGGCGATTTTATCCACACCTTTGGTGATGCTCACCTCTACTCCAACCATATGGAGCAGGTCGAACTGCAATTGCAGCGCGACCCTCTGCCTCTGCCGCAAATGCACTTGAATCCAGATGTGAAAGATCTGTTTTCTTTCCGCTTCGAGGACTTTGAACTCAAAGGTTACGAAGCCTTTCCACATATTCCAGCACCTGTAGCGGTTTAAGGGGCAGTAATGACGGTTTCTATTGCTTTGATTGCGGCGGTTGCCCGCAATGGTGCTATCGGTAAGGACAATGAGCTCCCCTGGCGCATCTCTGGCGATCTGCAGTTTTTTAAGCGGACCACTATGGGGAAGCCTGTAGTAATGGGACGAAAGACCTTTGAGTCTATTGGTCGCCCACTTCCGGGGCGCGTAAATATTGTCATTACGCGTAATACCGATTGGGTTGCGGATGGCGTTGAGGTGGTCCAGTCTCTGGATAAAGCCCTGAGTCTGGCTCAAGAAAGCGCCAAAGACAGTGGGGCAAGCGAGGTGATGGTCATTGGTGGAGCACAAATTTACCGCCAGGCACTGCCACTGGCTGCCCGTTTATATGTCACCGAAGTTGACGCAAATATCGACGGGGATGCATACTTTCCCGACATGGATGACTCCTGGGTCGAATCGGCACGAGAGTGTTACCCGGCCTCGGACAGGAATGAGTACAACTACTCATTAGTCCAATATGACAGATTTAAATAAAAACAATTTGATCAAAAGTTGATCGATCTGTTAAATTCTCCAACAGCCTACACAAGGAAAGTCGCCGCTAATGTGTGCAAGTAACCCGGGAATGTTACCCAAGTGTTACCTTGCTACCCAAGCGGGCCGATGCTGGCAATCGGCATTTGAATAATCAAATCGGCTGTTTACAATGTGCGGCTCTTAGCTGTCTTCTAACCAATGTTTTTAAAACAAAAGGACACCGCGTTGTGGCAGCTAACTCATCGCGACCATGTTGTGAAATATTGAACCCACTGGGGGGTCTAATGAAAACCAAGCGATTCATGGCTGTGGCGCTGACCACTGCGCTGTCTGCCGGCGCGCTCTACGGCAGCGTAGCCACTGCGGATACTCTCGATAATGTACTCGCCGTCGGCCAGCAGAAAACCACTGCGGCCCAGGCATCGCAAAAACGCATCGACAAGATTGCCGACGAAACCAGCAGCCTGCTGCAGGACTTCAAGGTGGTTAACAAAGAAATCGATGGTCTGCGCGTATACAACCGTCAGCTGGAAAAACAGCTGGCTAACCAGCTTGAAGTGATCAATGAGCTGGACGAGTCTATTGCCAACGTTACTGTCATTGAGCGTCAGATCCAGCCGCTGATTCTGCGTATGCTGGACGGTCTGGAGCAGTTCATTGAGCTGGATGCACCGTTTAAGCGCGATGAGCGTATTGCGAACCTCAACGGTGTTAAGAGCACCATGGACCGTTCCGATGTCAGTGTTGCGGAGAAGTTCCGCCAGGTGCTGGAACTGTACAACTTCGAAGCGGAATACGCCCGCAAGATCGACTCTTACCGCGATACCCTGACCATTGCTGGCCAGGAGCGTGAGGTAAGCGTTCTGCAAATCGGTCGTATCGCCCTGCTGGCACAGACGACAGATGCTCAAATTTCCCTCGCTTATGACAAAGAGCAGAAAAAGTTTGTTGAGATCGATGCTGGTGAATACCGTCGCGCTCTTATGAACGGTCTGAAAATTGCCAAGAAGCAGGCCACTATCGACATCATGACCATGCCGATCCCGGCTCCGGAGGCAGCGCAATGAAAACCTCTTTCGCCAAACGCATTTTAGTGGCGGCAGCAGCTGGCCTGATCAGTTTCTCCGCAGTTGCACAGGAGAAGGCCTCTTCTCTGGATGACCTGCTGAAAATGGTTCAGCAATCCAAAGTTGCCGAGTCCAAAGAACACAAGCAGCGTGAAGCTGAGTTCCGCCGCCAGAAGGCCAACCAGAATGCTCTGCTGAATCAAGCTAAAAACACTCGTACCGCTGAAGAAAAGCGCTCTGCTGAACTGGAAAAGAAATACCAGGAGCAGGAAGTGGCTGTAGACCAGAAACGTCAACAGCTGGATGAGCGTATGGGCTCCCTGAAAGAGCTGTTCGGTCATATGTCTTCTACCGCAGCTGACCTGCGCGCCAACATTGGCTCCTCTCTGGTTTCTGCCCAATACCCCGGTCGTACAGAGTTCATCGACGGTCTTCTGGCCAAGATGAATACTGCTACCAAACTGCCGACTATCGAGGAAATCGAGCGTCTGTGGTTTGAAATTCAGCGTGAAACTGTTGAATCCGGCAAAATCGTTAAGTTTAACGCAACCGTGATCAAGCCAAATGGTGAACAGGTTGATCAGGAAGTGGTTCGCGTAGGTAACTTCAACCTGGTTTCCAATGGTAAATACCTGGAAATGAACAATGCCTACAAAATGGCTGAGCTGATCCGTCAGCCGGACGCCAAGTTCCAGGGCATGGCTGAAGCTCTGCAAACCTCTACCGGTGGTTTCAGTGCCTTCGGTGTAGACCCGACTGGTCCTACCGGTGGCTCCTACCTGAAAGCTATGATCAACAGCCCGGACATCGTAGAGCGTTGGCACCAGGGTGACATCGTTGGTTACATCATCACTGCTGTTGGTGTTTTCGCGATGCTGCTGGCTATCTTCCGTCTGATCGTTCTGACTGGCGTCGGTGCTAAAGTAAATGCTCAGCTGCGTTCCTCTACTCCGAACACCAATAACCCACTGGGTCGTGTACTGGCTGTTGCGGAAGAGAACAAAGGTGTAGACGGCGAAACTCTCGAGCTGAAGATGGAAGAAGCAGTACTGAAAGAGCGTCCGGCAATCGAATCCGGCCTCAACCTGCTGAAGATCATCGCGATGGTTGCTCCTCTGCTAGGTCTGCTGGGTACTGTTACCGGTATGATCGTAACCTTCCAGGCGATCACTATCTTTGGTGCGGGCGATCCCAAGGCAATGGCCGGCGGTATTTCCTCAGCCCTGATCACCACCGTTCTCGGCCTGTGTGTTGCTATTCCGACAGTATTGATGCACACCATTGTAAATGCCCGTGCCAAGCGTGTTCTGCATATTCTTGAAGAGCAGAGCGCCGGTATCGTGGCAGAAAACGCCGAGCGCAAATAAGAGGAGGCGGCAACATGCACGCATTAATCGACGCATGGGCCGCCGTCAACGCCTTTATGGCGTCGGGCGGGCCAGTACTGTTCCTGATCGCCGGCCTGACCTTCTTTATGTGGACGCTGATTTTTGAACGTGTTTTCTACTTTAACAAAGGGTTGAAAAGTGACGTTCAAGGTGCGGTAGATCAATGGGAGGGGCGCGGTGAGCGCAAATCCTGGGCTTCGCACCAGATCCGTTATGCAATGATTTCCCGGGTATCCGAGAAAATTCAGGACAATATGGACATGATCCAAGCTTGTGTCGCCCTGGCCCCTTTGTTTGGGCTGTTGGGTACGGTTTGGGGCATGATCAACGTGTTCGATGTTCTCGCGATTACAGGTGGTGGTGACGCCAAGCAGATGGCCAGTGGTGTATCCATGGCAACTATCCCAACAATGGCGGGTATGGTTGCGGCCCTGTCAGGCGTATTTGCCAACACTTATCTAGCCCGTAAAGCTGAGCGTGAAACCCAGCTGCTGGAAGATCATCTGACAATGGATCACTAAGCATACACCAGCGAATAACTCCGTTTATTTGCTGTGAAGGTTTAGCCAAGCCAGATACTTTTGCCGGGGGCTCCCTGAGTCCCCGCTGGAAAAGTTCGCTAAGAGAGTTGCTATGAGCAAAAGACAAAATACGGCAGAAGAAGAAGCCGGCGCAATTGACCTCACGCCTATGCTGGACGTGGTGTTTATCATGCTGATCTTCTTTATCGTCACCGCGACCTTTATTAAGGAGCCAGGTGCTGATGTTGAGAAGCCGGAAGCGACAACCGCTGAACTCAAGGCCGCCTCTATCCTGGTAGCGATCAACGACAGTGACGAGGTTTGGATTGCTAAAGAGAAGGTTGATGAGCGCCAGGTAAGAATTGTCCTGGAGCGTCTCTACTCGGAAAACCCGAAAGGGTGGTTGGTAATTCAGCCCGATAAGGGAGCAAGCATTGAGAAGATTGCCCTGATTGCAGAAGCAGCCAGGAAGATTGGTATCAAGAAAGTTTCCGTCGCTACAGAGAAGAGTTAACAGCTATGAATCCGGTAAGACTTCTTGGGGCAGGTACATTGGCGGTAGCCACGACCTTTGGCCTCATCTTCACCATGCATCAGCTGATTGCAGCAAACATGAAAGCTCCTGAGGAAAAGGAAACTTTCAAAGTTGCCGATGTGGTGATGCCTGATACGAAGATTGAAACACAGTACGACACCGCCAAGCCGGTAAAACCAGACGAGCCAGACACTCCGCCGCCGGAGATGCCGGAGCCTGACTTCGAGGAACCGAATATTGATGGCAACATCAGTATTGCTGCTCCCAAAGCGGGTGGTGATGTTAAGCTGTCTGGCTTCAGTTTTGGCGAGGGTGATTACCTGCCCATCGTTAAAGTACAACCGCAATATCCTCGTCGCGCTCAGCAGCGTGGTATAGAAGGCTATGTAATCGTTGAATACACCGTAACGACTAATGGCTCTGTACGTGATCCGATAGTGATTGAGGCGTTTACGCTGAAGGGTAAACCCACAACTGTTTTCAATCGCGCAGCTTTGAAGTCCGCGTTGAAGTACAAGTACAAGCCGCGGGTAGTCGATGGCAAGCCGACCGAAGTTCCTAATGTTAGAACTAAGATCAGCTTTAACATGGCTAAGGACTAAAAGGGGGAAGCACTATGAAGTTGACGACCATCACTAAAGGTTTGTCCAAGTTCGCTCTGCGCACGTCAGTAGCGCTACCCTTGGTTCTGGCACCGACGGTCAGCGTTACCGTGCTCGACGCGGTAGGGGTGTCTGCTCCTTTCGCTTCTGCACAGGCGCAGGAACAGAAAAAGCCGAGCAAGCAAAAGACTCGTAAAGTTCCGGCAATGCGTGAAGCTGCGTATAAGAAGCTGGAGAAAGCCCAGGAAGCTGCTGATGCGGAGGATTGGCCGGCTGCACTTGTAGCGCTGAAAGAAATGGATGAGGCTAAGAAGCGCTTCAACGGTTATGAAGTTGCCCAGATGTATAACTTCTTCGGTGTTGTTTACTACAGCACTGAGCGTTACAAAGAGGCGATTCCCTATTTTAAAAAGGTGCTAGACCAGGGTGAAAAAAACCTGCCGGTTGCTTTGGAAGTAGGAACTTTATTTACACTGGCTCAGCTCTATTTTGTCACTGAGGATTACAAGCAGGCGATTAACTACCTGAACCAGTGGTTTAAGGTCTCCGATCGTATTACTGCTGATTCCTACGCTTTACGTGCCCAGGCTTATAACCAGGTTGGCAACCAGGCTAAGGCTCTCTCGGATATCAATATAGCGGTATCCATGTATGAAAAAGAGGGTAAGACACCTAAAGAAGCATGGTATGGATTGCAGCAATATGTTTATTTCGAGCGAAGCGACTACAAAAATGTAGCCGGTGTCTTGGAAAAACTGGTGCAGTACTATCCAAAGCCTGTGTACTACAAAACACTGGCGGCGATGTATGGCGAGTTGAAGCGTGACAAGGACCAGCTGCATATGATGGAAGCAGCTTACCTTGCCGGTGCTTTGGAAAAGGATAGAGACCTTTTGAATATGGGTTATCTCTTTATGGGGCATGAAATGCCTTATAAAGGGGCCAAGGTGATAGCTAAGGGTATTCAAGAGAAGAAGATCCCACATACAGCTAAAAATCTGGAAACCCTAGCTCAGGCCTACCAGATGGCACAAGAACTTCAGAAAGCTATTCCGCAGCTGGAAGCAGCAGCCCAGCTTTCTGATAAAGGTGAGATTTACTCGCGCCTGGCTGGTATCTACTTAGATTTGGATCAGAACGAAAAAGCCATCGCTATGGGCAAAAAAGCCATGGCCAAAGGCGGTGTTAAGCGTATTGATCAACTGCAAATTGTTATGGGTATGGCCAATGCCAACCTGAAGCGCTATGACTCAGCTTTGAAGAGCTTCAAGCTTGCACTGAAAAGTGAGAGATCTGAGAAAATGGCTAGGCAGTGGATTACCTTTATCGAAGGTGAACAGAAACGTGAGAAGCAGTTGGCAATTTAAAGCTAATTAACTTTTTAAGTTTCAAAAAAGCCGCGCAGTAATGCGCGGCTTTTTTATGCTTCTTTCTCTTCTCACGGCAATACAAAATTTTGAGATAACCTGTATTAACAGACTATTTGCATTTTTTTGCAAATTGGCCAATTATTAAAGACAGCTGATCAGCTTTTCCATTTTCGGCATATGAATGCCGCTTATCGCACCCTAACAATAATAGGAGAGGTGTTATGGACAGAGCTTGCCAGTCAATTTCCAACCCCTTATTTTTCCCCCCACATTTACTCGCGGGTTACACAAAGAGCCTGGGTTTTGCCGCTGCAATCACAGTTGGATTGATCTTTTTGATGAGTCAACTAGTAGCTACTGATATTGAGGAGCCCAAACTCAGCCTGTTGCCTGCGATAAAACCGGTACATATGCCAAAAAAAGAGATTGTTACCCAAACTTATGAGGAGCCTACACCGCCACAAGCTGTGCTGGAGCAGCCGACGATGCGGGTTGAGGAAACTGAGGTAACACCGGTTACGATGAAAGTAGTGATTGGTACGCCCACTCCTGATACCTCTACCGGGGTGCAAATATCGCGCGATCCTTTACCAGTTTATAAAGCTAAACCGCGATACCCCAATGCGGCACTGCGCAGGGGGATAGAGGGGTATGCCGTTGTAGAATTTACAGTAACCAAAACGGGGGCGGTACGTGACGCTCGTGTGGTTGGGGGCTATGACTCTAATGGTAATCCCACGAGGGTATTTGACCGCTCCGCTGTAGCCGCGGCAGAAAGATTTAAGTATCGACCCCAAATGGAGAATGGCCAGCCAGTGGAACGCTACGGGGTACGTAATCGAATCAGCTATAAAATAGCGGAATAAAAAAACGGCCCTTTGGGGCCGTTTTGTTTAGAGCAGTTTTAATCAATCAATTTCCCTCACCGCCCCGCGGTCTGCACTGGTGGCAAGCATGGCATAGGCTTTCAGTGCCTTGCTGACTTTACGAGGGCGCTTTTCTATGGGCTTCCATCCATTGGGATTTTCTTCCATTTCTCGGCGCCGCTTATCGAGTTCACTTTCCTCAATAGCGATTTCAATTTTCCTCGCTGGAATATCAATGCGTATTAGATCGCCATTGCGCACCAGAGCGATGTTACCTCCAGACGCCGCCTCCGGTGAAACATGTCCAATAGAGAGGCCTGAAGTACCGCCTGAGAAGCGGCCATCGGTAATCAATGCGCAGTGCTCACCGAGTCCCTTGGACTTTAAATAACTGGTGGGGTAGAGCATCTCCTGCATTCCAGGTCCGCCTTTAGGGCCCTCATAGCGGACGATAACAGCCTCGCCTTTACTGACCTTCCCTTCGAGGATATTGGAAACCGCCTCTTCCTGGCTTTCTACTACGTGTGCGGGGCCTTCGAATTTCCACAGCGACTCATCGACGCCGGAAGTCTTCACTACACAGCCATTGGGGGCCAGGTTACCAAAGAGAACGGCGAGCCCTCCCTCAGAGGAGTAGGCGTGCTCCGCAGAACGGATACAGCCACGCTGGCGGTCTGCATCTAAAGTGGACCAGCGGCATTCCTGGCTGAAAGCCGTTTGGGTGGGAATGCCTGCGGGTCCCGCGCGATAGAATTCCAGTACAGATTGGTCGTCTGTGCGGCAAATATCCCAGCGCGCAAGGGCATCGGCGAGTGAACCACCGTAGGCGGTTGGCAGCGAGGAGTCGATAAGACCTGCGGCCTCCAACTCCCCAAGGATAGCCATTACACCACCAGCGCGGTGTACATCTTCTATATGGTATTTCTCGGTATTGGGGGCAACTTTGCACAGCTGTGGAACCTCACGGGAGAGGCTGTCGATATCTTCCAGGGTGAAGTCAATCTCACCTTCCTGAGCGGTTGCCAGCAGGTGCAGGATGGTATTAGTGGAGCCTCCCATGGCGATATCGAGTGCCATGGCATTGCGGAAGGCTGTGCGGTTGGCGATATTGCGCGGCAGGGCACTCTCGTCATCCTGCTCATAATAGCGTTTGGTCAGGGTTACGATCTCGCGACCAGCGCGCAGGAATAGCTCCTTGCGGTCGGCGTGAGTCGCAAGCAAGGTGCCGTTACCAGGGAGTGAAAGCCCCAGGGCCTCGGTCAGGCAATTCATGGAGTTCGCTGTAAACATTCCTGAGCAGGAGCCGCAGGTCGGGCAGGCAGAGCGCTCATACTCAGCAACTTCCTCGTCGGAGGCCGTATCTGTAGCGGCGATCACCATAGCATCTACTAAGTCGAGCTTGTGGTCAGCCAGCTTGGTTTTGCCGGCCTCCATGGGGCCACCGGAGACAAAGATAACTGGAATGTTCAGGCGCATGGCTGCCATCATCATTCCCGGTGTAATCTTGTCACAGTTGGAGATACAAACCAGGGCGTCGGCACAGTGGGCATTGACCATATACTCCACTGAGTCAGCGATAATTTCGCGGCTGGGCAGGCTATAGAGCATGCCGTCGTGACCCATTGCGATACCGTCATCCACAGCGATCGTATTGAACTCCTTGGCCACGCCGCCGGCGCGTTCAATCTCCCTTGCGACAAGCTGACCCATATCCTTTAGGTGTACGTGTCCGGGGACAAACTGGGTAAAGGAGTTTGCGATGGCAATGATTGGCTTATGGAAGTCCTCGTCCGTCATACCGGTGGCACGCCACAAGGCGCGGGCTCCGGCCATATTGCGACCGGCGGTAGAGGTGCGGGAGCGGTATTGGGGCATAGTCACAGATTCCAGCTGGCAACAATGAATGCGCCAGCTTAGCAAAAAACGGACTTTCCTGGGATGTTTTTGCGCCCAAACTACCCATCAAAGGAGTAATAAGGATAGATATTTCAAATTTCTATGACTAAGTGGAGTGACTTTTCCCCAGGCGTTTACGCAGGATTCTCGAATTGCGCTGAATGTTGTACAGGGACTTTCGCGCGGTAGGCAGCTCACTGATACCGACTTGCTCAAAACCCTGCTCGATAAACCAGTGCTCTGTCTGGGTGGTGAGGACGTAGAGCTCATCAACCTGGACTGTTTGCGCCTGTCTCTCAAGGTGGCGCATCAGCTTGGCTCCACGCCCGCCACCGCGAAATTCCGGGTGGCTGGCAAGGCAGGCAACTTCGGCTGCTGTGGTAGTGCCCTTATCATCCTTAATGGGATACAGAGCTGCACAGGCAACTGGAGTGCCATCCACTTCCACAAGCGTGAAGTGTTCAATTTCCGCCTCGAGCTTCTCGCGGGAGCGCCGTACCAAAACGCCATCTTTCTCTAACGGGCGGATCAGTCCAAGAATGCCGCCCACATCGGTAATTCGCGCTCTGCGCACAACTTCGTAGCTGTCCCGGTAAATCATGGTACCGGCCCCTTCACGGCGGAACAGCTCCTGAATTAAGGCGCCGTTTTTACAAAAGCTAAGTAGGTGTGTACGGGCGATCCCTGCATTACAGGCTCGAATGGCGCAGCGCAGGGTTGCGCTTTGCACCTTGGGTGAAACCTGTTCTGCCTGCAAAATACTTAACTCGTGTACCGGATTTCCGTCCACTTGAAGTTGCTCAGGTTCACGGAATAGTACTAGTTTCTCGGCACGCAATACCCTGGAAGCCTCAGCGGCCAGATCCAGGTAATTAATATTGAAAAGCTCCCCGGTCAGGGATGTGCCCAGGGGAGAAAGGAGTACCAGGGAACCCTGATCCAGGTTTTGCTCCAAAGTGCTGGTGTCCATACGCCGTACGGTGCCGGTCCAGCCCAGGTCTACGCCATCGAGCACGCCACTGGGGCGAGCGGTCACAAAATTGCCCGAGACTACCTTGAGGGCCGAACGCGCCATTGGTGAATCTGGCAGTCCCTGGGAAAAAGCAGCTTCAATATCGAAGCGCAGTTTGCCCACGACGGACTTAACAATTTCCAATGTCTCTCGATTGGTAATACGCTGGCTCTCGTGAAATCGATTTTCAATGCCGCGCTCATCCAGGGCTCGATTAATTTGTTCCCGCGCGCCGTGCACAACAACCAAGCGAACCCCCAGGCTGGCAAGCAGTGCCATATCGTGTACTAGATTGCGGAAATTGGCGTGCTCTAAAGCGTCGCCGGGGATACCAATTACTAAAGTGCGACCGCGCAGGTCGTTGATGTAAGGTGCCGCGTGGCGAAACCAGTTCAGGGAGGCGTTATCGTCGCTCACTAATTCTTACCGTGTGCAAGTCTTGTGGTGTTAAAGCCCCGGAGGCTGTCGCAGGCAGATTAAAGGCAAAAGCGGCCAATCAAGTCGCGCAGAATGTTGACCATAGGGTTGATACGATCCAGGGCGAGAAATTCATCCGGCTGATGAGCTTGGTCAATATCGCCGGGGCCGAGCACGATAGTGTCAATATTCAAACTCTTCAAGTAGGGCGCTTCAGTACCAAAGGCAACACTTTCAGCGGGATGGCCACAAAGTTGTTCTGCGACTTTTACTAACTCTGAATGGGCATCCTGTTCAAAGGGCGCAGTGCCAGGGAATAAAGAGGCCACTTCCACCTGAATTTTATTGTCTTGTGGAATGGTAAGGATACGTTTGTTTAGTTCTTCCCGCAGGTCCGTAAGCTGCATTCCTGGCAACGGGCGAATATCAAACTGGAGTTCTGTATGGCCGCAGATCCGATTGGGATTGTCACCCCCATGGATACAGCCTAAGTTCATCGTGGGTACTGGAACGGCGAATCCGGGGTTGTTGTATTTTTGCTGCCACTCTTTTCGCAGTGTTAATAGCTCACCGATAACTTTATGCATGGCCTCGAGCGCGTTGGCCCCCAAACTGGGATCTGATGAGTGGCCGGATTGCCCGGTAATACGCACTGCTTCCATCATAACCCCCTTGTGCATACGTATCGGGCGAAGCCCGGTGGGCTCACCAATTACCGCGTAGCGCGCTTGGGGTTTGCCAGCCTGCACCAGGGCACGGGCACCACTCATACTTGTTTCTTCATCGGCTGTTGCCAAAACAATCAATGGTTTTTGTAAAGGCTTATCGAGAAAAGTCTGCACAGCCTCGATCACCAGAGGGAAAAAACCCTTCATATCACTGGTGCCGAGACCGTATAAGCGGTTGTCGCGCTCTAAAACCTTAAAGGGGTCCGATTGCCAGCGCCCCGCATCAAAGGGGACTGTATCAGTATGTCCGGATAGAACGAGTCCGCCTTTATCACCATTTATACCGCCGAGAGTAGCAATCATATTGGCTTTGTTGGGAGAGCCCTTTAAAGGCATTATCTCTACATTGAAACCAAGTCCTTCCAACCATCCACCCAGTAGCTCAACCACTGGGCGGTTACCCATATCCAGGGAAGGATCGGTTGCACTGACACTGGGGCAGGCAATCAGTTGATGTAATTGGGTCTTCAGGTCAGGTACTGCGATACTCGCCATGGTGACTTTCCCTACTCTTGTTGCGCCATTCATTCAAGATAACAGCGGCTCCGATCAGTCCTCCCCCAAGGGCGAGACGGGTCAGATCGGCATCCCGATTCCAGATTAACAGATTTACCAACAAGCCAACGGGAATCAGTGCATTATTCATTGCGGCCAGGGTACCAGTAGAGACCTGCGTAGCACCCTTGTTCCACAAAAAGTACCCCAGACCTGATGCCACCAATCCCAACCAGAGTAGAACACCCCATTGCTGTGAGCCCTGTGGGTACTGCGGTTTCCCAAGCAGGAGCCAGGCAATAACAGTGATCAAGCTGGCGCCGACAAAAAACCAAGCGAAGGTTTGTCTCGGGAGGAGGCCTTGCTCTCTGGACATCAGGCGCTTGTATGCCACCTGCCCCACGGCAAAACATAAGTTGGCACCCTGGACGACTGCAAACCCAATCCAAAAGTCGTTACTGGGAGAGCCCCAGCGAATAGTGGCTGCTCCCAATACGGCTACGGCTGCGATAGTGAGGTTCCAGACAGAAAAGTGCCTGTTAAGGAAGTCCTCAAGGGCGGTGATATACAGGGGAGTGAAAATAGTAAATAGAAGTACTTCGGGGACACTGAGCAGTAAGAATGACTGGTAGTAAAACAAGTACATCAGCCCCAGTTGTACAGCACCGATCACAATTAAACGTATCGCGGTACGGGGAGGGCAACCCTTCCATTTCAGCATGGGTAGAAATACCGCTGTGGCAAGGAGCACCCGTGTCATTGCGGAAAAATAGCTATCCACCTGTCCGGCCAGGTAGGCGCCTATCAAACTGAAGGAAAAGGCCCACAGAAGAGTGACAAACAACAGTAATGGCATCAGGGTGAATTCGCAGGCATAGATTGGTCGGCGGGCTCGGCCCAGTTTATTTCCCTAAATATTAATGCCAGAGGAGCGAAATAGATATCGACAGGAAGCCTTACTAAAGTGGTGGATATGAGAGGCATAAAAAAGGGGGCTTTAGCCCCCTTTGCTGATCTGCTCTGTGTGCTGCTTCGGTTTTAGCCGAACAAGCCTTTGAAGAAGTAGAAGAACAGGATCGCAATACCTGCACCCGCTGGGAGGGTGACTACCCAGGATGCGGCGATAGTGGTGATCATACGCAGGTTCAGGGCGCCAATACCCCGCGCCAGGCCAACACCCAATACCGCGCCCACCAAGGTGTGAGTTGTGGAGATTGGCAGGCCTGTACCAGAAGCCAGTACGACGGTGGAGGCCGCACCCAGCTCGGCAGCGAAGCCACGGCTCGGTGTCAGCTCGGTGATTTTCTTACCGATAGTGGCCATTACCTTAAAGCCGTATGTCGCCAGGCCCACCACGATACCGATACCGCCGAGCAGCAATATCCAGGAAGGCATAGTGGATTTAACGGTGATAGCGCCGCTCTGGATGGTGTTAACTACGGCAGCCAGAGGACCAACGGCGTTGGCGACATCGTTGGAGCCGTGAGCGAAGGCCATGGCACAGGCGGTGAAGACCATCAGGATCGCAAATACGCGCTCGACGTTGGCGAAACGATTTTCAGCTTCAGCTGCCGGGTCCCGCTGGACGCGCTTGAGCATGGTGACCCCGATACCGGCGACAGCAAGGCCCACCAGGGCGGCAATACCGGCATCCTGGATAAAGCTGAGCTGGATATTGGCATCTTTAAGAACGTGCTTGAGGCCCTTGGTAAGGGTCACCATGGCAATCATCCAGCCCACTGCAAACATGTAGAAGGGGATGTAGCGCTTGGCATTGTTGAAGGGGTCTTCCGTGTCTAGGATCAGGCGCTGGACACTGCGGAACAACAGGAAAGACAGGGTGCCCGCGAGAACTGGGGAGACCACCCAGCTAGCCACGATGCTGCCCACTTTCCCCCAGGCCACTGCATCTGGGGATATACCTACCGCAGAGAAGCCGACAATTGCGCCGACAATAGAATGGGTGGTGGATACCGGCCAGCCGAGAATACTGGCTACCAGCAGCCAGGTGCCCGCCGCCAGCAGTGCCGAAAGCATACCGTATACCAACAGCTGCGGTTGGGCGGCGAAGACTTCAGAATCGATAATGCCTTTGCGGATGGTTGCGGTAACCTCTCCGCCTGCCAAATAGGCGCCGGCAAACTCAAAGATCATGGCGATAACAATCGCCTGCTTGATAGTCAGTGCACGGGAACCTACGGAGGTACCCATGGCGTTGGCTACGTCGTTGGCACCGACGCCCCAGGCCATAAAGAAGCCTGCTACACAGGCCAAAATCAATAATATATGGCCGTATTGACTAATAATTTCCACGCCAAACCCCCTAACGTGCTAACAACAACTGCAATCGGTTGCCCACGCTGTGGGCGCGATCGGCGAGTTCACCGATCCATTCAATAACCCGGTAGAGGAACATAACGTCCACCGGAGGTAAGTCTTTCTCAATAGCAAACAACGACGCGCGAATTTCGACTTCAAGCTTGTCTGACTTGCGCTCCAGTTCATCCAGCTCTTCGGTCATGCGTTTGGCGATATCCACCTCGCGCCCGGCAAAGCCGCTTTCCAGCAACTCGTCCAGTTCGTTGATCGCGCGCAGTGCCTGTGCAGAGGTGGCGACAGCGCTCTCCACAAAGGTGGTCATCAAGGATTGGAGAGGTGCGGGAATCTGCATCTTCCTACCTACAGCCAGACCAGCAATATCCTGGGCAGTGTTGGCTACCTCATCCTGGGCATGCAGCAATTCCAGCAAGTCGGTCCTGGACACTGGCATAAACAGGCTGTCCGGCAGATGCAGGCGCAGGTCTCTCTTGATATCGTCAGCGCGATTCTCCGAGGCGGAGATGCGCAGTTGGATCTGTTCTGCCTCTTTGAGGTCACCTTTGATCAGTGCTTCAAAGAAGGGGATCAGGTCAGCCGATGCCTCGTGGGCCGTAGCCATATGCTTCTCGATTGGCTTAATCGGAGAGCGGCCAAATAAGTTGGCAATATTCGACAGGGCCATGGTTAGCTCCATTGCTCAGAATGCGAAAACGGCGGCATGGTACCCCAATCGGGGCAACTTCGTAACAGTGCGTTAACAGCGCACTTTCACAGCTTGATGATAGGGCTACAATGCAACGTCGCCATATGAGAATAAAGGGGTTGCCAATGGCAGAGAGCAGAGTTGCAGACCGCATACTTGAACTGCGCGGATTACTGGAAGATTTGGTGGGGCAGGGCTTTATTAGCCGAGAGGATGCCAACCGCATTGTCGGGACTCCGCGGACAGCAGAACAGGCCCAGATGCACCCGCTCAGCTATATCGCCAGTTGTGACCTGGCCAACCGCAAGCAACCGGGTAGTCTGCTCAATAGCGAATCCCTCAGTGCCTGGTTAGCGGAGAGCTCTTCCCACCCCTTGTATCATATTGATCCTCTGAAGGTTAATGTGAGCGCTGTCACCGAGGTGATGAGCTTTCAATTTGCCAAGCGACACCAAATTCTCTGTGTCGAGGCGAGTACGGAAGAGCTTCTGGTGGCAACAGCTCAACCGTTTACCCATGGCTGGGAAGAGCAGCTGGAACATACCACCGGCCGCAGGGTCCGCCGTGTGGTAGCTGATCCGGCCGATATCAAACGACACTGCGTCGAGTTTTACTCCCTTTCCAATTCAATCTCTGGTGCAAGCGGCCTTCAGGGAACCTCAGCGGCAAATAATTTTGAACAGTTGCTGGAGTTGGGCGCCTTAAAGGACCCTGAAGCTAACGATCAACACATCGTCAATATCGTCGATTGGTTGTTGCAGCACGCCTTTGACCAGCGCGCCAGTGATATCCATATTGAACCACGCCGGGAAGTGGGACGTATTCGCTTTCGTATCGATGGCGTATTGCACCCAATTCATGAGCTTCCAGACCAGGTAAATGCTGCGGTTACCAGTCGCCTGAAAATCCTCGGGCGCATGAATGTGGCGGAGAAACGCAAACCTCAGGATGGCCGTATCAAGACAAAAAGGCCAGATGGCAGCGAAGTGGAGCTGCGCCTCTCCACACTTCCCACAGCCTTTGGCGAGAAGCTGGTAATGCGGATCTTCGATCCAGAGGTTCTCGCGCGATCTTATTCCGACCTGGGACTGGGTGGTGATGACTTGGCTCGTTGGCAGGCGATGCTGTCACGGCCCAATGGTATCGTATTGGTCACCGGCCCTACCGGTTCGGGAAAAACCACCACTTTGTATACAGGCCTCAAGCAGTTGGCCACCAGTGCGGTGAATGTCTCTACAGTTGAAGATCCTATCGAAATGGTGGAAGAGAGCTTTAACCAAACCCAGGTTCACCATGCTATTGGTTTTGATTTTGCTGCAGGTATCAGAACCCTGATGCGTCAGGACCCCGACATCATCATGGTTGGTGAAATTCGTGACCTGGAAACTGCTCAGATGGCAGTACAAGCGGCACTGACAGGCCACCTGGTTATCTCAACCCTACATACCAATGACGCTCCAACAGCGGTTACCCGCTTATTGGACCTGGGCTTGCCGCATTATTTGTTGAAGTCCACCATTCTCGGGGTGATGGCCCAGCGCTTGGTACGGACACTATGTCCCAGTTGCAAGCAGGAAGACAAAATTGAAGAGGCCGATTGGCAGTCTCTGGTGAAACCCTGGAGGGCGCCGTTGCCGGACAAAGTCTACCGGCCGGAAGGTTGCCTGGAGTGTCGTAATACGGGCTATCGTGGGCGTCAGGGAATTTATGAAATCCTGCCATTTAGCGAGTCGGTACAAGCTATTGTCACCTCCGATTGTGATTTACAGCAACTGCGGCGCCAGGCGATGCGCGAAGGTATGAATAGCTTGAGGCTTTCCGGCGCGAAAAAAGTAGCGGCGGGTTTGACCACTGTGGCAGAGGTATTGAGGGTGGCCCCACCGCCGGATATCGCTTTCTAGCTTGGGTGGCCTCTCTGAGATAACTGTTTGAAGATGTAGAGGCCAATGAAGTGACGCGAGGGGCGGGCTTGCTCGGCTACTCATCATTATCCGATACCATCGCTAGCTATCGGAATGCCGATAGCTAGGCAGAATTGCCCGCTGATATTCGCACCAAGGATCGACCCTCATGTTTGACAACATTCCGTGCTCAAAACCCATCCGCGCTCAACTTCAGTCACTTTGGCATGACTGGTGTGAACTGGCGGAGGCCGCGCTTGTTGTTGAGGTGGAGAGCTTGTTGGCAGAGCCATTGCTTGCGCAAGGAGTGGCTCGGAGCTTAATTGGTTCAGAATTTTTTTATCAACAGTGCTGTCGCCGCCCAGAGCTTTTACGGGATTTGTTGCTTAAACAAGATCTTGGACTCTCCCTGCCGACCATAGAAAGTGATGAGGAGTTAGACCTTCAATTGCGCTTATTACGCAACCGGGTAACGACTGAGGTCATATTTCGCGATTTTGCCGGACAGTGGGATATTCCCCAGGCATGTCTGCGCCTTAGTGAATTGGCAGAGCTATCCATTCGCACGGCGATGCAATGGCACCATGAAAAGTTAGTGGATCGCTATGGGGAGCCTCGTAGTAGAGCTGGCGATAGTCAGTCGATGGTGGTGTTGGGGATGGGCAAATTGGGAGCCCGGGAACTCAATCTCTCATCGGATATCGATCTGATTTTTGCTTACCCAGAGCCCGGTTATACCGATGGCGAAAAGAGTGTAGAAAATCAGCAGTTTTTCCAAAAACTCGGCCAGCGCTTGATTAAATCGTTGGATGGAATCAATGCGGATGGTTTTGTTTTTCGTGTAGATATGCGTTTGCGTCCCTACGGTGACAGTGGTCCCCTGGTAAGCCATTTCGCTGCTCTGGAGGACTATTACCAAACTCAAGGGCGTGAATGGGAGCGCTACGCCATGGTCAAAGCTCGCCCTGTTGCTGGCAGGGAGGAGTTTGCTGAAGAGCTGATGGAGTTGTTGCGCCCATTTACTTATCGCCGCTATATCGATTTCAGTGCTATTGATGCTTTGCGTGAAATGAAAGCCCTGATACAGCGGCAAGTGCGCGCTCGTGGTTTAACGGACAATATCAAACTTGGACGGGGCGGCATACGCGAGTTGGAATTTATTGCCCAGGCATTCCAGTTAATTCGCGGAGGGCGCGAACCCGCGCTGCGCGAGCGCAGCTTGCTCAAGCTACTGCCCCTTTTGGAAAGTGATGGCCATGTTGAACCGGGAGTGGCCAGTGAACTGACCAATTGTTATTTGTTGCTGCGGAGAGTTGAACACGCTCTTCAGGCATACCGGGATCAGCAGACACAGGCGCTCCCAGCTGAGGAGGAAGAAAGGGAAAAATTGGCATTTGCCCTGGGCCGCGATAATTGGGAGCAATTGGAGAGTGAGCTGGTCGATGTTCGTTCCTTAGTTGAGCGGGAGTTCGATACTGTAATCGCTCCACCAGAGGAGATGGCCGCCCCCAGTGTGGCTGAAGAGTGGCAGGGACTCTGGGCAAGTTGCGCCGATGAAACTGCGAATGAAGAGAATTTGCAGATTTTGGAAAGTGCAGGGTTTCTTCCTCCACCGCAGGCACTCGAGCACTTAAAGGAGCTGTGCCAGTCAACAATGGTTGCGGCACTACCTGCTTCTTCCCGTGCGCGCCTGGACCAATTTATGCCTACGCTACTGGCCGCAGCAGGGTTACAGGCTGATCCCTTGTTAGTGCTAACCCGTGTTTTACCTTTAGTGCGCTCAGTACTGCGTCGCAGTGCCTATCTCGTCCTGATTAATGAAAATCCCCCCGTGCTCAACCAGCTGGTGCGCCTCTGTAGTGCCAGTCCGTGGATTGCTGAGCAACTTGCGCGCCATCCAATTCTGCTGGATGAGTTACTGGATTCCCGCAGGTTACTAGCACCCTCTACGGCGGCAGATATTGCCAATGAGCTGCGTCTCGAATTGTTGCGGATCGATCCTGAAGATCTGGAATTGCAAATGGAGGCGCTTCGATATTTTAAACAGAGTCAAAGCCTGCGCATTGCGGCACAAGAGGTGAATGGTGTCCTGCCTTTGATGAAAGTCAGTGATTCCCTTACTTGGTTGGCAGAGGCGATATTGCAGCAGTCATTGCAACTCGCCTGGGCACAGATGGTGGATAAATACGGTGTGCCTGCGGGGGCCTCGGCAGAGGATATGCACTTTGCCATTATCGCCTACGGAAAGCTGGGGGGATTGGAGCTTGGCCACGGTTCTGACCTGGATATTGTTTTTGTGCACGATGCAGATGCGATGCAGGTTACCGACGGTAAAACCAGTATTGATAACCTGAGCTTTTTTACCCGACTAGCACAGCGACTTATCCACATATTGCAAACCCGTACATTGAGCGGGCCTCTTTATGAGGTAGACACAAGACTGCGCCCTTCGGGTAATTCAGGACTCTTGGTGACTTCATTGGCTGCCTTTGAAAAATACCAGAGGGAGAGTGCCTGGACCTGGGAGCATCAGGCGCTGGTGAGAGCTCGATCTGTCGCCGGTAGTCTCCGCCTGAGTGAGTCGTTTCAACAGTTGCGTACGAAATTGCTTTGCCAGTCGCGAAAGAGCGATAAATTGCGTGATGAGGTGGTGGAAATGCGCAATAAAATGCGTGCGCACCTCGATAAGAGCAACGATAAAAAGTTTGATCTAAAGCACGGTGAGGGCGGTATTGTCGATATTGAATTTATGGTTCAATATGCTGCTCTGGCCTGGGCAAAAACTTCGCCCTCGATCGTGCGGTATACCGATAATATTCGCATTCTCGAAAGTCTAATTGACGCAGGCCTGATGCCGGCCCAACAAGCCGGACATCTGATCGACGCCTACAAAGCCTACCGATCTGAAGGTCATCGCCTGGCACTACAACAACTGCCAGGGATTGTGAGCGATGACCAATTCACAGCGGAAAGAAAGACCGTTCAAACAAACTGGCAGCAATTACTCGGTTAACACCGGGTTTCTACCTGCTGCCCGATTAAACTGTTTTTCAGGATTTGTAGGAGTTACCCATGTCTTTTGCCGACCGCGACGGCGTTATCTGGTTTGATGGTGAATTGGTTCCCTGGCGCGATGCCCGGGTGCATGTCCTCACTCATACCCTGCACTATGGAATGGGGGTGTTTGAAGGCGTACGGGCTTATGAAACCGGTAACGGCACCAGTATCTTTCGTATGCAAGAGCACACCCGTCGGTTGTTTCGCTCTGCAAAAATAATGAATATCCCAATGCCCTATAGCACTGATGAGCTGAATGAAGCTCAGCGGCTTGTGGTGCGCGAAAATAACCTGCGCCAAGCGTATCTAAGGCCAATGGTATTTTACGGGTCAGAGGGAATGGGGTTGCGAGCGGAAAATCTTTCAACCCATGTGATTGTCGCTTCCTGGGAATGGCCCAGCTATATGAGCCCCGAGGCGCTGGAGCAGGGGATTAAGGTGAATACCTCCTCATACACCCGACACCATGTGAATATCAGCATGTGTAAGGCGAAAGCCAATGGTAACTATATAAACTCGATGTTGGCGTTACAGGAGGCGGTGCGCAATGGGTGCGAGGAGGCGTTATTACTGGACCCCGAGGGTTATGTTGCTGAGGGTAGTGGAGAAAATGTCTTCATTGTTCGCGATGGGACTATATATACCCCGGAGCTGACTTCATGCCTGGATGGAATTACCCGCGATACAGTTATTGAGCTGGCACGGGAGTGCGGCTATAGGGTGCTAGAGAAGCGTATCACTCGGGATGAAGTCTATATCGCTGACGAAGCGTTTTTTACTGGCACAGCGGCGGAAGTATTGCCCATTAGTGAATTGGATGGGCGTTCTATCGGCAGTGGTCGCCGCGGCCCTATCACAGGGCGTTTGCAAAACCTTTATTTTGATGTGGTACATGGGCGTAGTGCCGCGCATCGGGGCTGGCTCAGTGATGTGGCGGGCCAGGCGGAAGTAAAAATGCGAATAGCATGACGGAAAATAAAAACCCGGCAGATGCCGGGTTTTTATTTTAAGTAAGGTTTACTTAGTAAGAGCTGGTGGTGTCCGGGCGCCCTACGCAGTAATAATCAAAGCCTGCCTCGCGCATTTCCTCTGGTTCGTACTGGTTGCGTCCGTCAAACACAACCGGGGCACTGAGAGCGCTGCTTACTTCATCGATATCAAGAGATTTGAACTGTTGCCATTCGGTCGCGACAATCAGGGCGTCGGCACCTTGTAAAGCCTCTGTCTTGGAGTCGCAAAGGGTCAGGTCTTCGCGATCGCCAAAAATTCGCTGACACTCCTCCATGGCCTCAGGGTCAAATGCCCGCACCTTCGCACCCTGCTCCCACAATCGAGCTAACAGCACACGGCTTGGGGCTTCGCGCATATCATCTGTATTGGGTTTGAATGACAGGCCCCAGAGCGCAAAAGTTTTGCCCTGAATATCTCCGTTAAAATGACGTTGTATTTTTTCGGCGAGATAGTGTTTCTGGCGCTCGTTGCGGGATTCCACGGCGGCGAGAATATCTGCAGCAATGCCCAGCTGTTGAGCCGAGGAAATCAGGGCTTTCACATCTTTCGGGAAACAGGAGCCACCGTAGCCGATACCTGCGTAGATAAACTGGTAGCCAACTCGTGGGTCTGAGCCGATTCCGGCCCGAACTGCTTCAATATCAGCGCCCACTTTATCGGCAATATTTGCCATTTCATTCATAAAGCTGATCTTGGTTGCCAGCATGCAGTTGGCGGCATACTTGGTCAGCTCCGCACTTTTTACGTCCATCACCAGGATTTTTTCGTGATTTCGGTTAAATGGTGCGTACAGGTGGCGAAGCTTCTGCTCTGATTCCTCTTCGGAGGTGCCGATAATAATTCGATCCGGGCGCATACAGTCATTGAGCGCCGACCCCTCCTTGAGGAATTCAGGATTGGAAATAATATCAAATGGCAGATCAGATCGGTCCCGCTTGGTGAGCTCTTCCTCAACAGCAGCCCGCACCTTATCGGCAGTCCCCACGGGTACTGTGGACTTATTGATAATATATTTCTTGCACTCCATGTATTTGGCGATGGTTCTTGCAACAGTTAACACATGGCGAAGATCTGCTGAGCCGTCCTCATCTGGAGGAGTGCCCACAGCGATAAAAATTAGCTCACCGTGTTCTACACCAAAGGCGGCATCGGTTGAAAAAGATAGATTGCCTGTGGTGATACTGTTTTTCACCATAGGCTCCAGGCCGGGCTCATAAATAGGGATAATTCCCTGCTTGAGGCGGTTGATCTTGTCCGCGTCTATATCGATACAAACTACTTTATTGCCAGCTTCAGCTAAGACTGCTGCTTGCACCAGGCCCACATAGCCGGTGCCAAATACGGTTACATTCATCAGTGTGACTCTATCTCTCAGCGGTTACTGTTTTTGAGGGTTACTTTCTTGGATAGTTTTACACTGGCTCAAACCCCGGTCTTCAATGCTGCTTCGCGCCAGCAGGATAGCCAGGGGGATCCAGTAAAAGAACCAAATATAATTGGGCTTAGCCAAAGGTTGCTGGGCGTATATCAGCATTGCCAGTACACCGAACAGGAACCAAGTGAAATACAAACCAGGAATCCAACTCAAAAGTCTTTCTTTGGATCTCACGGTCCACAGAGTTGCAAGCCCTTGCCAGATACAGGCTGCCAGCCCCAATAGCCCGCTAAAACGCGCGATATCCAGAAGAAAATTGTGTGGATGGGGCACCATCCTGTTTAGTGCAATAAATTTCTTATGCACTAAACCCTGGCCAAAAAGTGGGGCTTGCAGGAACTCCTCAAAGGCTTTTTGCCAGAGTGTCAGACGTATAGAGTAAGCGCTACCCCGGTGTAGGAGTGGCAAGTCACCATACAAGGCAAAATAAGTCAATGGCAAAACACAGACGATAGCCACAACAACTAAAATTTTCAGCAGGCGAGAAAGGTTGCCGAATACAACCAAGAAAATTGAAAAGCCCGCCATAACAATTGGGACTTTAGTTTGTGACAAAACTATGTAGATACAGGAAGTGAGTAAGCCTGCTCCTGATAACCAGCGCCAAATACGGGGCTCTTGGTAGAGACCATAGCAACAAAAAAGAGCGTGGAAGCCAAATAGCATTCCTGTTTTATCAATATTACCCTCAAGAGATATACCGCCAATCCGGCGGAGATCCTGGAGACCGCCATCAAGGGAATAAGCAATTAGCGAGGCAATACCGGATAGCAGTCCAATCACAATAAGCGAGAGTAATAGCTTATGGAGGACGTTGTCGCCGTACTGCTCCAACAGGAAGAAAACAGCGCAGTAGAATAGAGCTAAGTATAATACCAATTTCCAGTAGTAATCAGATTGCCTATAAACATCTGCGGTATCCGGAGAGGCCCATAGTGTTGATAGCGCTAGAGTGATTGGTAGGCTACAAAAGGTTAGGAATTGCCAAGAAATTAAGAAGTGATAGCTCTTCCTCCATGCCAGCAGCAGAAAGGCTGTGGGTAGTAAAGTTAGATAAAAGCTGGTTTGTACCCCTGAAACCTTGGGGGAAACATAGTAGCCACATACCAGCAGAAATAACCCAAGAAAGGCCCATTTGAGCAGACCTGAAATCCACAGTGAGCTTTGCTGGCGATAAACGGGCTGGGAAAGCTTGTTTAGAGTACTTCCAAGTTCAGGCATAGGTGCAAACTGTCGGCCATTCAGAAAATTTTGTATTTAGATGCGCGGAAATAGGCTGTATGGGTGAGTACTATATAAAAGTCTGTTGTCCATGAACGCTCTAATTTTGCTTTTTAGTGATAATTGTTGGGCTTTACACAAAGTAGTAGCGGATGCCTGTTTGGCTGAGCGCTTTAACGGGGTCTCCTGAGAGGCATGGATTCACCGGGGGCACCCTTTGGAACTCCCTGGAAGGAGTATACTGGATGTTTTGGGGCTCCCATAGCCTTGTTACAGTAGCTCCACTGGAATGCGCTAGGTACACTGCCTTGTATTCCGGCGTTTCAGTAGTTTAGGGGCCTATCTTGCAACTTATTATTTGGCGTTTTTTAGATGGCAACCGGGCTCATGAAAAGCAGAGCGCAGCTCTGATTGAAGGGGTGAGCAGGAGTTATATCGGGGAGGTGCAGGTTTTTGATATATCACCAGAATATACAGCCAGCCGTATTCTCCTGAAAGCGGGAGAGGAGCTGGAAGAGTTGCCAGCCCCCGACTTTTTGATCGGCACAGGTCGCCGCAGCCGACTTCCCATGCTGTCTGCCCGTTGCCGGTTTGGTGGTCGCGCGGTGGCAATTAACCGCCCTTTGTTGCCCTATAGCTGGTTTGATTTTGCGGTCGTCCCCGAACACGACCGTCCGCCCCCTCTACCTAATGTGATTGTGAGTCAGGGCGCACTGACTGAACCCCTCGAGAGCGATGTACTGCAGCCCGGAAGGGGGCTTATTTTATTGGGTGGGCCCAGTAAGCATTACGGTTGGGATGTTCTCTTAATCCGGGAGCAAGTTGAGAAATTATTGGCTCACCCTTTGAGTTGGTGTATCTCTGACAGTCGGAGAACACCGGTGGGCACCATGGAGCAGCTGGAGAAAAGTCGTGTTGAGTTGGTTGACTGGCGTTCTTGTCCGGCGGGCTGGCTTCAGAAGCAGTTGTCGGAAGCGGAGACAATCTGGGTCACAGAGGACAGTATCTCCATGCTATTCGAGTCGTTACAAAGTCGGGCCCAAGTCGGTGTAATTCGGGTTCCGAGTCGCAGAAAGTCCAATAAAGTACGTTCAGCGGTATTACGACTTTTGGATCAAGGTTTGGTTAGTGAAAAGCTCGAGGTGAAGGCAGGAGGCCAGCGTGACCCCCTGGATCAATACCTATTGTGTGCTCAAGCATTGTTGCGCCGATCAGGATTGCCAAGCCGTTAGCGCTTGAGCCCCTCAGCTTCAAATTTTCGCCAGGGGGTTTCCTTATCGGAGATCTCCCATTCGACTCTCAGCCACATACGCTCGATACGGCGACGGATATAGCGTCTTGCAAAGTAGCTGGAGACTTTTGGGAGGGGCAAAAAAGAAGCGCAACCTAACCCATCAATCAGGTAGGTTTGCAGTTTGCCCTGCTCTTTTCGCAGGACCAGGTTGTGAGCAATCAGGTTCTTGGTGAGAACCTCATATTCAAGCAGCCACTCAGAAAAACGTTGTAAAGATGTACGTACCTCGACATTGAGACCGTATTTGTTCAGGTATTGGCGCAGGGTGGGCGCTGGATTTCCATCACTGTCCAGAATCATATCGGTGACAGCTGCAGGGCCTAGGTTGGTCTCCTGAATTCCATACCAGCGTGGTAAATGCTGCCAGAGTTCCTCTCGATCACTAGCAAAAGCTCGCTGGCTATAGCCCTCCAATTCGCGAAGGTTATCATCGAAATAGGACTCTCCTCGCCAGGTTTTGTACCAGGGGGCTCGCCCCAATAGCTCCGCTGTTCGACCGGGGCGCATCACTTTGACACAAATTTCAGGCTGCTCCGGATGTCGGTAGCAAAAGCGATTGCCCCCACTGGCAAACGGCTCGCTTTGGCTTAAATCAATCACTCGGGTTCGCTCCGGTACGCTCTGTGAGTAGGCTTTTATAGATTTCAATGGTGTGTTCGGCCTGTCTTCCCAAAGTGAAATCGGTAGATAGGTGAGGCTTCTGTTCAGGGCCGTCGAGCAGCTCTTGAGTACGCACGAATAAAGCTTTTGAATCATTGATATCAACTAGCCCTTGAGGGAAACAGGCATTAAGCGACTCTGCCGGGCCCCCAATGTTATAACCGACAATAGGTGTGCCAATCGCAGCGGATTCTATAATGGTTCTGCCAAATGGCTCGGGTCGACGTGATAGGTTATACACCAAACTGGACGCACTATACCAGTGGCGTATATCACTACGATGACCAACCAGGGTAAGGTGGTTCTCAAGCTTCATTGAGTGAATTTTTTGCTCCAATTCATCGGCGTAGTGCTGCTTATTCTTCTCCGCTCCGCCGAGAATGATACCGTGGACATCAGAACGGTTTTGGACTAGCTGGTGAATTAGATCGATAAAGTCTTCTTGCCCCTTCCAGCGGGTCAGTCTGCCGGGTAAGAGGAGCCAGCGCTTGCCGGCAAGCTGGGGGAAATCCTGGTGTACTTTTTGGTACCAGGATTCCGATGGCTGGACATCGGGATTGAACTCATCTGTATCTACACCCCGGTATACGATCTGTGGGGGGCGCTTTAAATCGTTTGCATAGTTCTCCAGTAAGTAGCTATTCACACACTCTGAGATGGCGATTACCTGTTCGGTTTTCGCCATAATCGCACTATATCGATTTATCGAGTAAAGGCCATGAGCCGTACTGACGAGACGAGGGCGTTCAGCGGGGTCAAGGCTTCGCCAGGCAAGATAGGCTAGCCAAGCCGGAACCCTGGAACGCACATGGATGATGTCGGGCTTCTCACGAGAGATAACTTCTCGAAGTGGCCTGACCTGTAACAGGCTGAAGAGAGACTTTTTGTGGATTGGAAGTTCAATATGGGCTGAGCCTTCAGCTTCCAGCTGCTCAACCATGCTTCCCCCACTGGAAACGACGATTGACTGATGACCGCCTGCTACGAAGTAGCGGGCAAGATCAACGGTCCCCCTCTCAACCCCCCCAGAGTTCAGGGCGGGTAAAAGTTGCATAATTTTCATGGGGAGATATACCAGGACTTATGAGATTGATTTTTTGAATTAATTTGACTAATGGGTTGTGTTTCAGCGGGGAAGGTTAGGCACGAGTATATGATATAGAGCATAGATGCCCTGATAAAGCGTTTGGCAAAAGTGGTATTATAGACAGGTCATTCTTAAGGGTATAGGCTGATTCTTTTTTAACCCAGCTCACGAAGCTTATATCCGATTTGTCCTTGGTCGTAATCTGGAGTTTACATTGCACCCTTTGTTAGTGATCTGTATTTGTACTTATCAGCGACCAGAGCGGCTTCGCAGTTCTCTGCAAAGTCTGGCCAAGCTCCAGCTACCTACAGGCTTAAATGTGGCTGCACTGGTTGTCGATAATGATTCGGTCACTCAGGCTGGTAGAGAAGTTGTGGAGGAGTTGTCGGGAAGCTTTCCCTTCACCCTCAACTGTGCAGTAGAAGAGCGGCGGGGAATCCCTTGTGCACGCAATCGCTGTATCGATGAACTGGATAATATGGGGGCTGACTACCTGGTTTTCATTGATGATGATGAGTGGGTAGAGCCCGATTGGTTAATCCAGCTATATGATTACTCACAAAAGCTGGGGGGCAGTAGCGTGGTTTGTGGCAGTGTTGTTCGGCGTTGGCCGGATTCTGTGCCTGCCTATTACTCACGTATTTTTTATCGGCAGAAACGAAAGACTGGAGAACAGCTCAACTACTGTGCGACCAGCAATGTATTAATACCGATGAGCAGTATCCGCTCGCTAGGCCTGAGGTTTAATGAGCAGGACCCTCTAGGTGCCGGTACAGATGTGATTTTTTTCACAGAGTTTAAGGCCAAGGGCGGAAAGATTGTTTACTGCCTGGAGGCGAGGGTTTACGAGGCGGTACCGGAGAGTCGCGCCAATATGCGTTGGTTGTCGCGTAGAAAATTCTCCGCTGGTATCACTCTGGCAAAGCATAAACTTGCCAAAGGTCGCGGTCATACCAGCATCTTTGTATCAGCTCTGGGACAGCTGTTGATCTCCAGCATAGGCTGTATTTTAGGATTGATTTTCGGTGGAAAGCGCTTGGGTTCTGGGCCTTGGCTCCGCGCTTGCCGTTCAGCCGGCATGGCTTGTGGTGTTTTTGGGGTGCGCTCTGAGTTTTACCGGGTGGTCGATCACTAATGGCCTGAGGCCTTCCTTACGGGGGTGTTTTACCTGGAAGAGATAACCGTCATCATTGCACTTTCTTTGGTGGCAATATTGATCTTTAGGTGATCCCTGCTTCATGCAAATATTTTATTCCTGGCTCTTCCGCCTGTTTTTACCTGTTGTCCTTTTGCGTCTCTGGTGGAGAGGGCGTAGCCAGCCGGCCTATCGGTTGCGTTTAAGAGAGCGTCTGGGTCAGGTTCCAAAAAGGCACAGCCGGGCACCGTTAATCTGGGTCCATTCTGTATCTGTAGGAGAGACCCTAGCCGCCGTACCAGTGATCTCTAAATTGGCTGCGCTACATACAGACTGGCAGTGGTTGGTAACGACTACAACTCCAACCGGATCCGAGCGCGTACAAGAAGCCTTGCAGCCAATTCTTGGTGGCCGCTTACTTCACTACTACCTTCCCTATGACCTCCCTGAATGCCTGGTGCCATTTCTCAATGCGCTTAGCCCGAGTGCATTGGTGATTATAGAGACTGAGCTTTGGCCCAACCTACTCAAGCTCTGCTCGAGCAGGAAGATCCCAATTTTATTGGCCAATGCACGGCTCAGTGAAAAATCTGCACGAGGTTACGGGCGTTTTCCCTCTTTGAGTCGAACAATGTTAAACAACCTGGATCGTGTTGTTGCGCAATACCCTGCGGATATGCAGCGGTTTATCGATCTGGGATTACCAGCGGAGAGAGCAGTAGCCAACGGCAATATCAAGTTTGACCTCAGTATTGATATGGGCCTGGCCAGTGAAGCTCAGGCGCTGGCGCACCAGTGGCGGGGGGAGTCTTCCAGGCCTATATGGCTGGCGGCTAGTACCCATGTGGGTGAGGATGAGGTGATCTTGGATGCCTTCTCTATTTTGAAGAGAGAGATTAAAGATCTTTTACTCGTGTTGGTGCCCAGGCATCCACAGCGTTTTGATGGTGTTGCCCGCCTGTGTCGGGAGCGTGGCTTTGCCCTGGTTCGAAGGAGTGAAGGCACAGCCATTAAAGCTAGTGATGAGGTTATTCTGGGAGACACGATGGGGGAGTTACTGCGTTTCTATGGAGCCAGTGATATTGCTTTTGTGGGAGGTAGCTTGGTTTCTGTTGGTGGCCACAACATGATTGAACCCGCTGCCTGGGGTGTGCCAGTTATTTCCGGTCCCCACCTGCATAACTTCGCCACTGTATCCAGTTTGTTGCAGGAGGCTGGAGCCATGGTTGTAGTCGAAGACAGTGAATCGATGGCTTCACAAGTTCAGGCTTGGCTGGAAGATGTGGGGCAAAGAAAAGCCGCCGGTCAGAGAGGGAAAAAAGTAGCTTCAGAAAATAGTGGTGCTTTGCAGCGCTTACTGGGCGAGGTGGAGCGGCTGGCTACACAGAATGAAGACCAGAGAGAGAATAAAAATCCTGCTCTCTGGTAGATGCGTATACGCAGTTACTTCGAAGGTGCTGGAAGGCTGGTACCGCCAGTTTCCTCTACGCGAGAGACATTATTTGCCGGGTTCAGCATCATATCCAGATCCTGAAGGTCTTTAGGGGATAAGAGCCCTGCAGCTTGCTTCAAACTCAGTGAATTCAGAATGTAGTCGTACAGCGAGTTGGCGTAGTCAGTTTGTGAATCAAACAGGGTCCGCTGAGCCAGGAGCACATCTACAATATTTCGGGTGCCTACTTCGTATCCCGCCTGAGTGGCATCCAATGCACTCTTGGCGGAAACGACGGCTTGCTCACGGGCCGCTACTCTCGATACATCGGTGACAACAGCGCGGTGCAGGGTGCGCGTGGTTTGTATGGTATCTCTCTCTGCAAGAACACTAAGGTCCTGGGCCTGGAAGGCTTGGTTTCTAGCCTGGCGACGGTTGGCACTGAGGAGGCCACCAGTAAAGATGGGTACGTTTACAGTCACCCCTGCACTTGTTCCCCATTGGTCAATATCTTGGGGGTAACGCAAAAATTGGCTGCCTGTTATGTCGCTGAATCGATTTTTCTCGTTACCATCTTGAGTGAGTTTATTATATGAAAGCGAGCCAGTGACAGTGGGTAGGTGTTCACTGGCTTCTGCCCGAGCGTTATAGCGGGCGGCATCGGCTCCAAGTCGTGCAGCTTTAAGGACAAAGTTGTTGACGAGGGCAAACTCAACCCAATCGGCGCGATCTGAAGGCACCGGCGGAGCTACCTGGAAGTCATCTACCAGAGGAGCTACTTGATCATGGTAGCCTCCCGTCAATACTGATAGAGCATCAAAATTACTGAGGAGGTTGTCTTGAGCTGTTAAACGCCGGGCAACGGAACTGTCATAGGCAGCCTGGGAGTCGTAGACATCAGTAATTGCTGTTAGGCCGACTTCGAAGCGCTGTTGCGTCTGTTCCAGCTGTTTAGCCAGGGCTTGTTCTTCGGCAGCAGCTGCCTCGAGGACGTCATAAGCACGTAATACGTCAAAGTAGGCGGTGGCGACACGAATCATCATTTCTTGCTGGTTAGCACTGAATTCTGCTGTCGCCTGCTCTGTTAATCTCTTGCCCTGTTGATAATCGAACCAGGCAGGGGCATCAAAAATGGCCTGGGTCAGGCTGGCACTATAGGTTCTTTCTTGTAAGGAATTGCTAGTTTGGCTCCTAAAGTCCACTAGTTGGACATCACTGTCGTCGCCATTTTCACTCAAATCCAGTAACTGAGCAGAATTTCGGCTCCTATCAGAGTGAGTTCTAGCAGCTTCAAAAGTAGCATTCACCTGAGGAAGTAATAGTGCCCGGGCCTGGTATTTAGTTTCGATATCTGCATGGTAAGCGGCGCGATCAGCTGCTAATTGGGGGTCATTCTCCAGGGCCTGTGTATAGATATCCCACAGGGTGTCGGCTTGTGCCTGCATGGCGCCCAGGCCCAGCAGCGTAGCGGCGATTAGTTTTTTCAGCGGACGCAACTTGCGGCCTTGCGGCTCTGTGCGGTTACTTCTTTTCATCTGTTTCGACTTCCTGTGGAGGGTACGGTCTTCAAGCTTTTGCAAGTTATTTGGAGCTGGTGTCATGTAGTGGGGATATAGAGGGCTCCAGCTTGCGGTTATTACTAATATTGCCAGTCTCCCCAATAGCAGTCGCGAGAGTTTACCCGGGGTCAAACCGACCGTCGAGACGGCAATCGGCTTTTTGCTATATCTTCGTTAAACCGACACCTATGTGCGTTTATCGGTAATTTCTTGGCAATAACTAGGGCCCATTGAATAAGGTTGAGGGCCTATATTTCAATAGACGCGCCTCATAAGCATTTGGATGCGGCAAAAATTGTGCAGAATAAGGCAAGGACTGACTGTCCATGAATGAGGAGCGCAACGCAGTGCTGACCGATTGGCAGAGGGTCTGTCACGAATGCGATCTACTTTTAACCGGCGGCTTGGCGCCTCCGGGACAAAAGCTAATTTGCCCACGATGTCACTGTACTTTGCATCGCAATGGCAATCATAGTATTTACTACACTCTGGCTCTCAGTCTAACCGGCCTATTACTGTTCATCCCCTCTGTTAGCTTGCCGTTGCTCGACTTTTCCCTGTTCTCATTTGGTGCAGAAAGTACCTTGCTTAATGGCGTTTACTCTCTTTTCAAGGCGGGGTTTATTTGGCTCTCGGCGCTGGTGCTTTTCTGTAGCGTTCTGGCTCCGGTAGGTAAATTTGCCCTGTTGTTATTTATTTGTTGGGGCAGTGCTTGGGCCTGGCTTGACCGACCGGTATCCAATGCCGTGCGCTTTTACCAGAACTTAAAAGAGTGGGGCATGCTTGATGTCTATATGCTCGGAATTTTGGTGGCCCTGATTAAATTACGGGATTTGGGCAAGATGGAGGTAGAACCGGGGCTGTACTGTTTTGGTGCCATGATGCTACTGGCAAATCTCTCTTCCCTGAGTTTTGACCAAACAGCAATTTGGCACCGCTTAGCACAGCGTCGTGCGCTTAAGGGACAAACTTGTGAATAGCGTACCGAATAAAGGTTTAAAAAAAGGCTTAACCAGCTGCCTGTGCTGTCATCAATTAATTATTCTTCCCCAAAATGGTCGTTGCCGATGTCCGCGCTGTGGAGCGAGAGTACACAGCAGAATCGAAGGAAGCTTGATGTTAACTTGGGCTCTGACGATTACTGGCACTTTATTGCTTTTACCTGCCAATGTATTACCGATAATGACAGTAGTTTATTTAGGTGCCGGTGATCCCAGCACCATCATTAGCGGGGTCATGCAACTCTATAACTCGGGAATGTGGGGAATAGCTTTAATTGTCTTTGTTGCCAGTATTGCAGTTCCTGTGATGAAGCTACTGGGATTGGGATTGCTCCTGATCCAAATTCAGTTGCGCCTGTCCTTCGACCCCATTCAGTCCATGAAAATATATCGAGTAGTTTCCGGCATCGGGCGCTGGTCACTCTTAGACTTATTTATGATTTCAATTTTGGTGTCGCTAGTGGATATGGGATTTATTTCCCAGGTAACTGCTGGAGCCGGTGCTACGGCTTTTGCCTCTGTGGTAGTGGTGACCATGTTGGCGGCACGAACTTTCGATTCCCGTTTAATTTGGGATGCCTATGACGGAGATTTATATGAGTCTGCAGTAGAGCCAGAAACGGCTCATAGGAGCGCCGCAGAAAATGGCTGATGAGCTGCCCCCGCAGGATACGAGTGATGCGTCTCGCTTGGATGGAGGCGCTCAGCGGGGAGTAGTGCGCGCAAGCAGGGGATTACCCCTAGTGTGGATTTTACCTTTGATCGCGGGGCTGATTGCTCTCTGGTTGCTATATCAGGATTTGTCAGAGGGAGACGTTAAAGCCACTATTTTATTTCATTCTGGCGACGGCTTGGTAAAAGGAAAAACGGTGGTCAAATATTCCGGGGTCGATATTGGTATGGTCCAGGATGTGCGCCTTGTACCTAATGCGAAAGAGCTGAATGGAGCCGATGGCGTTCTGGCAGAAGTTAGTTTAAATCGCAGTGCAGAATATTTATTGGTAGAGGGCACTGAGTTTTGGGTAGTAAAACCCGAGTTATCTATTACCGGTATTAGCGGTTTGGAAACTCTACTTTCAGGCAATTACATTGCCGTTGAATCAGGTAGTGGAAAGCGCAAGCGCAACTTTGTTGCCCTGGATCAGCCTCCTGCATTTATCCGTGGGGATGGTTTGCGTGTTGTTTTGCAGTCCCGTCGTTTGGGCTCTTTAAGTCGTGGATCGCCAGTATATTATCGTCAGTTGCGAGTCGGTCAGGTAGCAGATTACCGTTTGGATCGAAACGGAACTGAAGTCAGTATCGAATTATTTATTCGTCGGGAATATGCCTATCTGGTTCATCGGGGCAGCCGCTTTTGGAATAGTTCAGGGATCTCTATTGAAGGCGGTATAAGCGGTATCAGTGTCAATTTAGAATCCCTGGCAGCACTTTTTGCCGGGGGCGTAAGTTTTTATACCCCGGAAAATCAACGTCAGTCTCCACTCGCTGTAAATGGTAGTGAGTTTGAGTTATATAAAAATTTTGCCGCAGCAGATGCGGGAATTCCAGTGACATTAAATTTCGATCAGGGGGTGAATGTTACTCCGGATTCTACGAAGGTTTACTATCAGGGCATCCAGGTAGGGGAAGTCAGTGGGACCAAGGCAAATCGCCGTTTGAATGGTATGGAAGTCAAAGTTCTGATGGATCCGACAACAGATGAATTGCTCACCGAAAATACCCGTTTTTGGCTAGCCCCCCCGACCTTCGATTTTACTGGCGGACTAAACGATTTAATCCAAGGTAATCGCATAGAAGTAGACTTGCGCAAAGGACAGCGCTCCCAGCGCAATTTCACTGCGCGAACCTCTGCGCCACCGATGGACCCCCGTGTGCCGGGGCTGCATTTACGCCTCACTTCACGCAATCCCGGGTCTTTGCAGCGGGGCGCACCGGTTTATTTTCGCCGTATAGAGGTAGGAAAAGTGCAGGGAATGGAATTGCGTAGGGATGGCGAGGGGGTAGAAGTATATGTGGTGATAGAGCCCCGTTATGCTCACTTTGTGCAGGGAGGCGTTCGGTTCTGGAATGTGAGCGGGTTGCGGGCTACAGCAAGCTTGACCGAGGGGGTGGAAGTGGAGGCAGATTCGCTGATGTCACTTCTGCGCGGCGGTATCGCCTTTGGTATACGCCGGGAAGACCTTGGAAAAGGCGGGCAGGCAAAAAATGGAGACCAGTTCCCTCTTTTCAGCAGTCGGGAAGCGGCTATGGAGGGGGGAATACAAATTCAAGTCAGCCTTGTCAGTGCCGAGGGGCTGAGAGTTGGAGCACCGTTGCGCTACCGCGGGGTACAAGTTGGAGAGATTACTCGCCTGAGACTCGATCGCTCTTTGGGCGAGGTGTGGGCCAGGGCCAAGCTTTATCACCGTGGAGAGCAGTTTGCTCGGGAGGGCACACGTATATGGGTGGTTTCCCCGCAAATTAGCATCGATAAGATCGCCCATTTGGATACCCTGATTACAGGGCGATACCTGGCGCTTGAGCCCGGCTTAGGTGATCCTCAGACAAAGTTTTACGCTTTGGAACAGGCACCGGAAGAGGATCTTGCAGAAACTTTTACCCGCCCTGGACTGGGAATTATCCTGGATGCTGCGAGGCGAGGATCTCTGGTAGCAGGGAGTCCGGTTTATTATCGTCAGGTAAAAGTGGGAGAGGTTACAGGTTTTTCCTTGGGGGAGTATGCTGATCGAGTGTATATCTATGTTCATATCGAACCCCAATACCAGCCCCTGGTGCGAGAGCACACGGTGTTTTGGAATGCCAGTGGCGTCGATGTGAATTTCGGCCTGAAAAGTGGGCTTAATATCAACACAGAATCGGCTCAGGCCCTGTTACAGGGGGGGATCGCATTTGCCACGCCAGAAGCCCCTTTTATGGGATTTGAAGTGGAGTCGGGCAGCCATTTCCCTCTCTACCCGAAAGCTGAACCCAAGTGGTATACCTGGAGTCCTAAGATAGAACTTTACGGCACGGTCGAACCAGTAAAATAAGTACGGGAATGTAGGAGTTTTTATGCGCTATTTATTAACAGGCTTGCTGAGTATCTTGGTATTGGCGGGTTGCCAGGAGATACAGGTTGAAAAAGCCGCTACCGGGGAGCCACCGGTTGCCTTTGCCACGTATAAATGGGGGGTAGCGCCGTTGAGTGGCTCAGAAGATGCCTCTGCCCAGCTGGTGGAGTTGGATGAAGAAATGCGCGATACCGTTGCCGCAGAGTTACAGCAACGAGGATATCGCCAAGTCTCCCAGGACCAGGATGCGGATATGGTGGTGGATTACCAGGTTGCAGTAGTCGATGAGTTTTTCTCCGGTGATACCCGGGATCCCAGCTGGGACAAACAGTTTGATAGCAACGCTCCACAGGATGTAGTGGAACTACCGCCCCTGACAGATGCCCCCTTGGTGATTATGAGTGTGGGTATTGGGCGCCCGGGCGGGGCTGTGATTTGGGGGGGGAGAGCCAGCGAATTGTTAACACGCCCCGATAGTATTGAGCAGCGTCAACGACTGATCGCCAATGGGGTTAGCGCTCTTTTGCGGGATTTGCCCCAGGCCTATCAATAAGTACGATTTGGCACGAAACGAAAAATACGATTTAGCAGCCACCGGGTATTCGGTGGCTGCCATTCACCGCTAGCGCCCTTTCTTCATCAGGTTTTCGTATAGATCGATATAGGAGTCGACGATAACCTGTTTCGCATAAGTCGTTGCGTACTCCTCGGCCGCATTTTCGATCAGGCTTTGGCGCAATTCCGGCGACTCGATAACGGACTTCATGGCTTTGGCCAGTTCATCGGCATTATCGATAGGGGTAATCAGACCGGTTTTGCCATTGGTAATCACTTCTCCAGGGCCCTGAGAGTCTGTCGCTACTATAGGGCAGCGATGGGCCCAGGACTCCATCACAATAGAGCCCAGGCCCTCATGTCGAGAAGGGCACACGAACATATCCGCAGTGCGCATCAGGGTGGTGACATCATTGCGCCAACCGAGGAAGCGAACCCGCTCTTCCAGGCCGAGTTGGTGGCATAGGGATTTCAACTTGCTCTCCTCAGGGCCGCTACCAGCGAGCCACAAAGTGGCATTGGGAACCTGGGTGAGTGAATGCAGGAGGGTGTCGAACCCTTTATTGATATGCAGGCGGCCTGCAGCCAGGATCAGGGGCCGGTCTTCCGGAGTATTGAAGCTGTTTCTAGGCAGCGGATTAACTGGTGTCTCATCGGCAAAATTGGGGATATGGAAAATTTTATCCTTGGGGATGCCTCCGTCCCTTAAATGCTGGCAGATACCTTTGCTGATGCCGATCCAATAATCTGCGTGACGGTAATACTTCAGGTTGTAATAGTGCCCTAGGCGGCTTACCAACCGGTATTTTTCAGAGTTGGGGGTGATTGAAGTGGCACGTCCCATCCAAGTCATCACGATATCCGGTTGCCATTGGTTCAGGGCATCGCGGTATTTTTTTCGGCCGAGAAAATCCAGCTTGCCACCAAATTTAAAACCTTCGGTTTCAACATTGTTGCTACGCAGTGCCTGTACCCGGTGATCGTGGTTGCGAATAAACGCTTTTTCTGTAATTTCGCTGCGGGGATTTAATCCACTGACGAGACGCACAAAGAAATTCTCAGCACCACCGTGCTCAGCACCGGCGAGTATCTGTGCGACTCGAATTGGGTTATTACTCATAATCTATTGCATCTGATCGAATAGGGTGGGTGCAACACTACCTGAGTGTGCCATCCAGATTGATATCTTGAGCCCAAGCATAGTCGTGGCTAAAGGGCTGTAGGCTTGTGGCTTCGACAATATACTGAGCGTAGAGCTTCGAGTTCATTTCATTGTGGAAAAATTCCCTGGCCCGTGCGGCCCAGGCGCGCCGCTTGGCATCGTCACCGTTAAATTCGCGGATTTTTTCCAGTAGGTCCTGCTCATCGGAGAAATAAACGACGCTCTCCGCAGGCAGCAAGTCATCAAAATGTAATTTATCACTGGTGAACTGCAAAATACCGTTGCCCGCCAACTGCGCCATACGTGCTGAGGAGTACCAGTAATGGGTATCCTGGCGATTGAAATTCAATCCCATTTTGGTTTGAGATAGAGCGTGGTCGTAGTCGCGGCCCCAAACGGGTGCCTCGCCGAAGCTGCCATAGGTTTTAAAGTTCAGCGAATTCCCCAAGGCATCTTTCAGGTTTTTAACCATTTGCAAACGCTTGGTGAAATTATTGCTGTTACTGCAGAAAAGCAGGTCGATGGCTAAATCTGTGCGTTCAGCGTTATTGAGGTTTTCAATCGAGGGTTCAACCGGGTTCGGCATGTGATAAACACGAGCACCAAAGCCCTCAAAAATTTTCAGTTCTCTTCGCCCGGTGGATACAAAAACTGCATCGGCGACCTCCGCGCGGTATTTGATTCGCTCGACATTGCTGGGAACAAAGAGGGGATCATTATTGCAGTGAGCGATAAAGCAATTGGGCAGGCGTTGCTTAATGGCCTTCAGGGTGTCGTTAGTAATCATATCGCAGTGGCCTGCGATGATCAGGTCTGGCTCAAAGGCCTCGACAGTTTCCATCAAGCGTCGGTTCGCCTTTTTTACACCCAGGTCGCGAATACCAAAGGGAGCCTCAAACGCGGCGATATCGCGGTCGCTGAACACTTGGGTGTAGTGGTCATTTTTAATCAGGCCGAAGGTAAGCTTTTGTGCCCAGCTAACCCTTGTCTTGCCATAGCGCCGTAGCTGCTGATAGGCGATATTCAGCACTCTCATGTTGTGTACTCTCGAAATTCAACACGGAAACCCGGATAGCCTCTGCAGTCAGCGGCTGGTACGGTGGGCGCAGAGTATAACAGCTGGTACCCCGGTCTTGTCGCGGAGCAGCGCAGCAAAACCGAAACCTAGGGAAAGACGAACCATGCCACAAGATAACAGTCGAACTGATTTAAACCCGGAGTTCACCGCTGATGCGGTAGACATAATTTCCAGGGAAACCGTGTTTAAAGGATTTTTCACTATGGTGCGCCTGCGACTGCGCCACCGCTTGTTTCGCGGAGGTTGGAGCAATGAAATAGAGCGGGAACTGTTTCAGCGCGGAGAGGCCGTTGGAGTTCTACTTTACGATCCTGTCAGGGACCTGTTGGCGCTTACCGAGCAATTCCGCACCGGTGCCCTGGGACGCCCAGCAGGGCCTTGGTGTCTTGAAGTGGTAGCCGGTATGGTGGAGAAAGGGGAGAGTGTGGAGGATGTAGCGCGCAGAGAGGTGTTGGAAGAGTCTGGATGCACTGTGGACGACCTGCATTTTATCCACAGTTATATCCCCAGCCCCGGGGGCAGCTCGGAGCGGATACATCTGTATTGTGCCCTGGTAGATTTGGAGCAGGCCGAGGGCGTATTCGGCCTGGCTGAGGAAAATGAGGATATCCGTTTGCGGGTATTTCCGAGGCAGAACGTCGTAGATGCGATGCGAGGGAATTACGGCCCGGGAGAAAACCCGATAGACAATGCCACCACACTGATTTCGGTGCAGTGGCTAGAGTTAAATCGGAAGCAGTTTACTCATATGACGCCATCCGCCTGAGCGGTCACAGCTCTTTGCGCTACTTTACCCGCACAAAAGGTAAACTGAGATGTAAGTCACGGCGACAAATGAATTGGAGTGTTGATAATGGCTCTAGTACGAGAGGTAGGTGCGCGCCAGCGCAGGCAGATGAAAATGTCGCCAAATGGCAACAGTAAAGCAGTATATCGCGTCGATTTACCGTCTTATCATGCCGACTGCGACGCTAACTACCTACGTCTACTGAGGCTGCTACCTGAGCTTTCAGAGAGAGAGCAATGGTGCTACCAAATCCCTGGTGGCAGCTTAAAGCTGAGAGTGGTAGCGAGATCCAGGTACACGACAGAAGTGTCACTGGACGCAGAGGTAAATCTCAGTGAAAGCCACTGGCTGGCATCTCCTAACCTAACCGCTCGTCTCTATCACGATGCGCGGATGGCAGAGGTGATAACAGTTAATGGCTGTGGGCCGGTAGGTGGTAAAGGAGTGGATATCGCTTACCCAAATCCCCGTATGCAGCGCGCAGATGAGAGGCCTCAGGCCAACCGTTTTCTCGGTGAGTGGCTTGAGTACTGTCTTGCAAATGGTCGCGCAGAATTTCAATTAGTGCTGGATGGCCGAAAAATTTAATTCTGCGGTAGAACACATGGATGTGATTACAAGGTGAGCAAGTGATTCGCGAGCACAATGAGCCTAGCAGGTCCGATGAGACCAATTCATATCGTCTGATCCAAATAACAGACCCACACATTGGCAGCCGGCCGGATTATCAATTACTGGGTTTGGATACCGGTCATACTTTGGATGAGGTACTGTCCGCAATCGTTTCCAGACAGCAGGCAGCGCAACTGCTGGTGGCGACAGGAGATATTAGCGCGAATGGGGCCGAGGCCTCTTACCGCCGGTTTCTTCAGAAAATGCGCAGGGTGCAGAAACCTTGGTATTGGCTACCGGGGAATCACGACTTAAGCTCTCGTATGAAACAGCTGGCCCCACAACGCTGTACAGAAGTGGTTGCCTTAGGAAATTGGCGCCTCTTGCTTCTCGATACCAGTGTTGAAAACCAGATATGTGGCGGTCTCAGCGAAGCTCAGCTTGAGCGTTTGCAGCTGCTGCTTTGGGAAACCCGGGAACACCCGGTAATGATCATGATGCACCACCAGCCGGTGCAGGTGGGTAGTAAGTGGATTGATGGCCATATGCTGCGCGATGGACGCGAGCAACTCTTGCAAATGGTATCCAAAGCGCCCCAAGTCAAAGCGCTCGTGTGGGGCCATGTACATCAGCAGTTTGATAACCATGAGGGCCGGGTCGGCTTACATGCGACACCCTCCACTTCTGTACAATTTACTCCGGGTAGTGGGCCATTTGCTGTAGACGACGAGATGCCGGGATATCGTTGGTTCGATTTATATGATGACGGTAGCTATAAAACCGGGGTCGAACGGGTTGAGGTTTCAAAATACTCTGTCGATTTTGCGTCTTCCGGCTACTGAGTCACCTCTCCTTGAAATGTGCCTACTTTTTTGAAGTCCCACTTTGTGGGATTTCTATCGTTTTATTTGAGAGTTTCTAGCTCGTCTTTATTTGTAAAGCCTCCCTTTACGAACTTACCATTATCTTTTTTGTCTTCTGACCGTACAATGAAATTTCCCCAGACTTATGATCATTGATGATATTTGTTTAATGGGGCAAACCAGAATCAATAGTAGTATTTGACAGTTGATAAAATACGCTAATAGGTACTGGGGTTTTATTTGTGCTACTGCCCCTCATTTCATGCGTATTTTGCAGCTACTCCGTCAGTTAAGTGGATAACATCGGGAAGTGAGGAATAATAATGAACAGAATATTTGTTTTACCGCTCATTGGCTTGGCGTTATTAGTCGGCGCCTGTGCACAGAACCCCAGTAAGGTGGGAGAGTCAAAGCTGGCAGTGCAGGAGGATAGCCAAGGTTTGGTTCCCAGATCCAGCTCGTTGGATGAAGTTGCCGCAGCCTTTGCTTTTGATATGAGCGGCTCCAAAGTGTTTATTGCCCCTGTGCAAATTGACTACACCAAGCGCTTTTCTTCGGTGCCGCGCACCCGCTACAGAGAGAAAGATTACGAGCTGGATGATAGGGACCTACAGCAGATGAATGCACTGTTGGTCAAAACGTTTGCCGAGAAGTTTCTCGAACCCCGTAACAGCGTGGTAGCAGAGGAGCAGGAAGAGGCAGATTACACATTGTCCTTATCCCTGGAGAAATTTTCGGTAGCTGCGCCACTGGACCCCTCTCCCTGGACCTGGCGCGTCTACACCGAGCAGAGTGCCTATGGCGTACTGGTTGGAACTCTTTATGATCGAGAGGGCAATGCAGTGATGCGCTTCCGGGATCGTCGCGATATCGGTGAGAACTTTGGTGCCTATGGCCCGGGTGGACGCTTGGAGCGCTTTACCAGTGTTACTTTCTGGTCTGATATGCGTGTAGATATGGGGCGGGCCTTTGCCAGTTTGAATCGCACATTGCTGTGATTCCCACACGGTTTGAGGCTTCTGGTTACATAGCGCCCCCGATTGACGATATGGGCGCTATAATCACCGCCTATGCAAACTAATGATCTTCAGGGAAGGCCGGTGCTGATATATCTGCACGGCTTCCTTTCATCACCACAGTCCTTCAAATGCCAGTTGATGCGGGAACGGCTCCAGGCCCAATACCCGCATGTTACCTTCTGTGCACCGCAGATTCCTCCCTATACAGGGGAGGCGCAGAAATCTTTGGTGGCTCTTGTGGAGGATCTCCTTCGGCAGTCCGATAGGGGGCCCATTGGACTGGTAGGGAGTTCTATGGGGGGGTTTTGGTGCACTTACCTTGGTGAGCGCTTCCGATTGCCCGCTGTACTGATAAATCCCGCAGTGCGCCCCGCGCGCTTTATTCCAGCCTATGTGGGGAAGGTTTTAAAACCCTATAGCGGTGAAGAAGAGGAATTCCGTCTTACCCAGGTTGATGTAGATGCCATGCAGTGGGTACAGGCTGAATTGGAGAAGCCGTTACAGAGTCGCTACTGGTTACTCGCCCAGCGCGGGGATGAAGTTCTGGATTATCGCGATGCGCAGGATTTCTACCAAGGGCAACGCCAGACCATTGAAGACGGTGGCGATCATAGTTTTCAGGAGTTCGCACGTTATTGCGACCCTATCACCGAATTTCTATTTAACGAGCAGTAATCAATAAGAATTATGGCTAATTATTCCGCCGAAGATATTGAGGTACTCACGGGACTAGATCCGGTGCGTAAGCGCCCCGGGATGTATACCGATACCGCACGCCCAAATCACCTGGCTCAGGAGGTAATCGACAACAGTGTCGACGAAGCTCTCGCCGGACATGCCAAGAAAATTGAAGTGGTGTTACACAAGGACCACTCGCTTTCTGTCAGCGACAACGGCCGCGGTATGCCTGTCGATATCCACCCTGAGCAGGGACGGCCTGGTGTAGAGGTTATCCTCTCCACTCTGCACGCCGGCGGTAAGTTTTCCAATGATAACTACCAGTTTTCCGGCGGCCTGCACGGCGTCGGTGTTTCGGTGGTTAACGCCCTCTCTAAAGTGCTGGAGGTTACTATCCAGCGAGATGGCAAAGTTCATCGCATTGGCTTTAAGGATGGAGAAAAGGCCTCCGACCTGGAAGTAGTAGGTGAGTGCGGCAAGCGCACAACAGGCACCAGTGTTCGCTTCTTACCTGACCCCAAGTATTTTGATTCCGCAAAATTTTCAGTGGTGCGCCTGCGACATCTTCTGCGTGCCAAGGCCGTGCTCTGCCCGGGCCTCACGGTTACGTTTATCAATGAGCAGGATCGTGAGTCTGATGAGTGGTATTACGAAGATGGCCTCAAGGACTATTTGGCCGCTGCAAACCAGGGTTGGGAAGTACTGCCAGCTGAGCCGTTTGTAGGCAGTTTTGCAGCTACTACTGAGGCGGCAGACTGGGCCGTTCAATGGTTGCCAGAGGGCGGAGAGGTCACCGCTGAATCCTACCTAAACCTGATTCCCACCGCCCAGGGCGGTACTCATGTCAACGGTTTGCGGGCCGGCCTGCTGGAAGCAATGCGCGAATACTGTGAAATTCGCAATCTGCTACCGCGCGGAATTAAACTGGGACCGGAAGATATTTGGAGCCAGTGTTCTTACGTTCTCTCTGCCAAACTGGCTGATCCCCAATTCTCGGGCCAGACAAAAGAAAGGCTTTCCTCCCGTGAAGCGACTGCATTTATTTCCGGTGTCGCCAAAGATGCATTCAGCTTGTGGCTGAACCAGCATACGGAAGAGGGAGATAAACTGGCGGAACTGTGTATTGGCAATGCACAGAAGCGAATGCGCTCCGCGAAAAAAGTTGCGCGTAAAAAAGTTACTCAGGGACCGGCCTTGCCTGGCAAACTGGCAGACTGCTCCAGTGGAGATACCACGCGTTCTGAACTCTTCCTGGTGGAGGGAGATTCAGCCGGTGGCTCCGCCAAGCAGGCGCGAGACCGGGAATTCCAAGCTATCATGCCCTTGCGCGGTAAAATCCTGAATACCTGGGAAGTTGACTCAGGGGAAATTCTCGCTAGCCAGGAGGTACATGATATTGCTGTAGCCCTCGGCGTGGACCCGGGCAGCGATAACCTGGAAGGCTTGCGTTACAACAAAATCTGTATCCTCGCCGATGCCGACTCAGACGGCCTGCACATTGCCACGCTGTTATGCGCGCTTTTCTTGCGTCATTTCCGGCCGTTGGTCACTAACGGTCATGTCTATGTGGCCATGCCACCACTGTTCCGAATTGATATCGGTAAAGACGTTTACTATGCACTGGATGAAGCTGAGAAACAGGGCATTCTCGATCGTATCACTGCGGAAAAGAAAAAGGGCAAGATTCAGGTAACCCGATTTAAGGGATTAGGAGAAATGAATCCTATGCAATTGCGTGAAACTACGATGGACCCCAATACCCGTCGTCTCGTACAGCTCTATATCGATACCGGTGATGATAGCAACCAGCTTTTGGATATGTTATTGGCCAAGAAGCGTGCTGGGGATCGCAAGCAATGGCTGGAAAGTAAAGGGAATCTGGCTGAAGTGGGTTAAGCTTTCTAACATAGGTATTGGTGTTGCCTTAGTGTACTAAGGCAACAGATCAATGCATATGATTAACATGGAGCGCTTTTCCTTTTGAGGGGCTCTATCTCTCTTTCAGAAATTGTATCAGTTATTCAACTTAATGGATGCTAATTCAGCTGCATATTATTTAATTCCTTCAGTTTAAATTTCTTGTTTTAGTATTATACTAATTTAAAACAGATAACTTCATTGATACGAAAATATATAGCCTTAGCATCTATGTGATATTTTCGATAAAAAGAAGTGCACAAATCCATTCTATTGGTTTTACTATTTTGTCATTTCTAATTACCTATAGTCTAAATTTTTTAAAAGATGAAGTAAGCACTATGTGACAAGTGCCTATATAATGTCTCAATAGTAAGGCTAGCAGTGTTGGGCAGGGCTGTCCCATATAAATCAGTCTAAATGGTGGCTGTAATTATCTTGTCCAAGGTTTCATTATCCCAGCCAGCCTTTTTCCGAAGCCTTTTAATGCTCATGTCTTTTTTAAAGCTGGGCTTTGCCGCTTGCAACTGATTGAGTGCCGAATGCCTCAAGATCGCCATGTTTTCTGGTGCATTTCCTGATCTGAAGCGACTATCATCCTCACGAAAAACCACATCTAAAATCCAGTGTAACGAGTTTTCAACACCCCAGTGAGAGCGAATAATATGATTGAGTTCTGCTGAGCACGGCTCTAAACTACTGATATAGTAGCGCGTTTCGCAACTAGTTCGCCCATCTACAGTTCGTTTCGCCTGGACTGCGATAACACTTCTTAGACCGTGCCATTGCTCTTTACCTTCGAGCCAATCAATACTGTTAGTAGAGAGACATTTTCTGGATTCTATTCGGCCTCGGCTCACCTCTTCCACACAATCAGTATCGACATGCTTGTGGTGCTGCATATCGAACAAATTATTAAAATGCGTGGTAATTTGCTGGTGCAGTTTGTCCTGGTTGCCCTTCACAGCAATCACATAATCGCCGCCTCGTTCGATAATTTTCTGAGTGATCGTTTTCTGGCAGCCCATGGCGTCAAGCGTAATAATCGCACCATTAAGATCAAGAATCTCCAGTAACTTCGGTATGGCCGTAATCTCATTCGACTTTTCTTCTACCTTTTGCTGAGCAAGGACAAGTCGCGCCTCGGACGCAAAAGCACTCACCATATGTATAGGAGATCGTTTACTGGCCTGATCGAAGCTGCGCCTTAGCGTCTTGCCATCGATCGCAATCACGTTACCGAGTTCTTGCTGAATACCTTGGACCCACTGCAGAAAGCAGCGCTTAAATTGTTCGGGGTCTAAGCTTGAAATAACACGGCTAAAAGTGTTTTTTGAGGGTATTCCGCTATTTAGCGGGGTGAATCGTTTTAGGTAATCTATCTTAGATTCTGCGAAATCGACAAAATCTCTACAGCTTTCAGCACCACAAATAACACCGCAAAACATGATAAGTAAAATATCGGGCAGGGCGTGCAGCTTGTGCCGATCAACTCGAGGATCTTCCATGTCGTCAAAGTGATGTAAAAGGCTAACGCTATCCATTTTGTCTGAAAAACACTCTATTTATCAAAAAAGATAGCTATTCTAGGTCTATTTTGTTCGTTTTTACACCGATTTATATGGGACAGCCCTGCAGTGTTGGGTATTTTGCAAGTCTAAAGCGACAGCATCAAAAGTTATATAATTAATGCCTGCTTGACGAGATTAAATTTTGAGTATGCTATGGGATACATTAAGTGCCGTTGGTGAGCTTGTCGGTGCCTTTGCGGTTGTCGCATCTTTAGTCTATCTTGCCGCTTTAATAAGAGTTCAGAATAAAGAATCAAAGATTGCTTCTATGCATGAGATATCCATTGCTCATCGAGAAGCTGTGGCAGCAATTTGTGACGGACCAATGGCAGACATCTTTGCGAAGGCGATGAAGGATTTTGATTCTTTGTCGAGTGCCGATACTTTAAGGATCATTGGCTTTGTATATCGTTTTTTTAAGATCTGGGAAGAAGCTTATTTCCAATACAAGGCAAACAGACTCGATTTTACTATTTGGGACTCAATGACTCGTCAATATACAGCATACTTATCAATGGAACCTTTTAAAAGGATATGGGAGTTGCGCTCTGAATATGTAGCTCCCGAATTCCGTGATTATGTCAATTCAAGAAAACCAGAGGATTTGGTTTTACCAAATTCAATTAGTAATAGGGGTGACTCCAAAGGTTAATCTTACCTAATTACCACTCTTGCTAAGTTATGCGTAACTGTATATAAATACAGCTATCTCGTTGATCTGCAAGGGAATACGCCATGGCTCGCAACAAGGTACAGTTTCAGAAGGGTATTAGTTTGACCCAATTCCTCAAAATGTACGGCAGCGAGGAACAGTGCTTCGATGCACTGTCGCAGTGGCGTTGGCCCAATGGCTTTAGTTGTCCTCACTGCGGGCATGACAAGCATTGCGACCTCGCTTATCGCAAGCTTAAGCAATGTAACCATTGTCGGCGTCAGACATCGATTACCTCTCGTACAATTTTTGACTCCACGAAGCTCCCCCTCACCACCTGGTTTCTCGGTATTTTCCTGATTACTCAGGATAAGAAGGGCATTTCCTCTATGGAGCTATCTCGACATCTAGGTATCTCTTACAACGCAGCATGGCGTATGAAGCAGAAACTCATGCAAGTGATGATGGAGCGAGACCAACGATACAAACTGTCCGGTTTTATTGAACTAGATGATGCCTATCTCGGTGGTGAGCGTACTGGATGCAAGCCCGGGCGCGGAGCCAAGGGTAAAACTCCCTTTGTGGCGGCCGTTGAAACAACCAAGGAGGGACGCCCAACCCGTATTAAGCTCTCAATTATCAAGGGCTTCAAAAGCAGTGAAATTTCAACCTGGAGTAAAAAGTACCTTTGCAGTGGCAGCACAGTCATCTCAGATGGTCTTCCATGCTTCAATGCCATTAAGGAGGCCGGTTGTGTACATGACAAAATTGTTTGTGGTGGTGGCCGAGCTTCTGTTGAAGAGCCTGAGTTCTATTGGGTAAATACAGTACTTGGTAATTTAAAGAGTGCGCTACGTAGCACTTACCATGCTATTAGGCCGAAATATGCACAGCGCTATTTGGCAGAATTTCAATATCGCTTTAATCGGAGGTTTGATTTGTCGGCACTCATTCCAAGATTGATTTACGTCTCTCTTCGGACACCACCGATGCCAGAAAGGTTGCTAAAAATTGGCTTAGCATAAGTGGTAATTAGGTAATCTTAAATCATGCCTTAATAGGGCTATGGTTTATCTAGGGAACCTCTGAATAATTCCGAGCCAGTTTGGTAGTATTCAGTTATCCGTCAAGACTACGATAGATTATGCACCAAGTCACCTTTGCCGAAGCAGAATATAAGCTAAAGCGCCGTATAACTCGCCGAGAGAAGTTTCTTTCTCAAATGGAAGCCCTCATCCCATGGCAGCGACTAGAGGCTCAGATCACTCCTTGCTATCCACAAGGCAAACGTGGCCGACAGCCATATCCATTAAGTGTCATGCTCCGTATTCATTGCATGCAGCTATTTTATAATCTCAGTGATCCCGCTATGGAGGATGCACTGTATGAAATTGAATCCATGCGTAGTTTTGCTGGATTGACTTTGAGCGGCCCAATTCCCGATGAAACAACGATTCTTAACTTTCGCCACTTATTGGAGCTCAATCAGATTGGTGCAGCGCTTTTTGATGAAATCAACAAGCATCTTGCTGAGAATGGCATGGTACTGCGTGAAGGCACGATTGTAGATGCCACTATTATCTCTGCGCCAACTTCAACTAAGAATAAAAAGAAAGAACGTGATCCAGAAATGCATCAAACAAAGAAAGGCAATCAGTGGCACTTTGGAATGAAGATGCATATCGGGGTTGATGATGTGCTCGGAGTAATACATAGCGTAGATACAACAGCAGCGAATTCGCATGATGTCACAGCCACAGAGCGAGTCCTCCATGGGGAGGAAGGAAGAGTCTGGGGTGACTCTGGGTACATTGGTGCGGAGAAGCGAGAAGAGTTGAAGGAGCGGGAGGTGGATTGGTACATAGCAATGAAGCCGAGCAAGCTGAAAACTCTTCCTGGGCGTGATGCACTCCGTAAGGCGGAAAAGATCAAGGCGCAGATAAGAGCGAAGGTTGAGCACCCCTTTCGCTACATTAAACGGGTATTTGGTTATGACAAGGTCCGCTATCGGGGACTGTTAAAAAATACTGAGCGGCTGTGCTTGCTAGCAGGCTTTACCAACTTACTAATAGGGAGAAAATATTTGGCCACCTAGGGGTGGTTCGCCTGAAACCCGCCTATTTAGGGTTTCAGATGAAAAATTAGCGGGCTATTACGCGAAAATTACGCGCTTGAGCGTAATAAAGTGAATTTTTCAAGCAGTTCAGCTTAATTCTAGAAAAATGCTTCGTTGATCAGAGGGGCCCTAGATGTTGTAAAAGGAATCGTCATATTAAATTTGGCTACTGGTAGCATCACTCTCAACAAGATCAATAATAATCCAATTGTGAAAGAGGTATTTTTTCTTTCTGAGTACCAATAGAAGGTTGTGTAACCGATAGTCAACCAAAATATATAATGAATGAATATTGTGAGGTCATGGGAGTTAGTAAATCCAAGGTGAAGCCGTGGATTCGAAAATTACATGCAGGGCGAGCTGGAAGAGTTGTTGAGTATCTAATATCTTGAGCTCCAAATAAATATTGGAATACTTACAAATTTTTGTTGCAATAAATTATCACTACATCTTTTTAAACTGTTTTCATGCATAAAAGGTATGAGATACGATAAAATAATACTTTATTATCTGAATGACTAGAAGCCCACATTTCTTATTTTTGACGTACGAAAATTTTTAAGCTGCCATCTCTTCATCGATTTATTTTGTGTAAACATGTGGGATATCTGGCTTCAAGCTGCTAAAAATTATCCGTATTTTTGTTGGCTGAGAAATTTTGAGTCACATTTCTTTGTAAGAACGTACCCTCAAGTTCGGACAGATGCCTAGCCATTAAAGACTTTTAGTTGGACCTATTGTTCTAATTCGGAGGGTAAAAATATATTTATTAAAAAAAGTTCACTCTGTCAGTTGAATCTTGTAGGCTGCTTAAAAGTATCAGTGTGTTTAGATGGCTGTTTCATTATGAGTGCCTTATAAAGTCTCGGTTGTAATGTGAAGAATGATAGTTTATAGATTAAATTAACAAATTATATTTATAGGCATTGCTATTGGTTTCGTATTGGTCGGTTGCTCCATTTGATGTGCAGGATGATTGGCGCAAACCCAATAATAAAAGGTAAATAGTATAGACGTTGATAAGTGTTTTACACTTTGTTTAGTAGTTATTACTGCCGGCTGCTAAATAAATAAAATATACATAATAATGTCTGCTCGTCTGAGTGCTTGATTTATATGTTTTTTTCATTCTGGTTAATTGGCTATTGTGAGTTCAAGAAGTGAATTTCTAAGTCTTAACTGGCAAATTAATAAAGCAGTCTTAGCCCTTAATCCTGTCAAGGCTCTAAAAGAGAATCAAACCTAAATCTATAAAAGGGGTTTTTTATTTACGAATATATTCGAAGTTTATTCTAATTTTACCTCTCGCAGTGGTTCTTGTTGGAGATATTTTAGTGCTAAGGCGATGCGAGAATAGTCTGTATTTTCGTGTTGACAATAAAAATTATATCTAATTAAGAGCTAAGGATAAGAGAGTTTTGAAAAATTATACGATGACCTATAAGGAAAGCATATAGTGAAATTTAATATTAACCTAGCAATCTTGATGTTCAGTGTATATCTTTCAGGTTGTAATGGATCTTCGAGCGGGGGAGATGATCCAGACACAGGTGGCGAGCTTACAGCTGCTACGATGGCGGTTCATTATGAGAAACCTAAAACGCTAACCTTTCGCTGGAGTGATGTTTCTGGGGCAACTTATTATCAGTTATTTGAAAATGCTGATGGGCACTCTGGGTTTGAACCTATTGGAAATCCCATTGCGCCAAAAGAAGAACGCATTGAATTAGTGGTGCCTTTATTCAAAAAGCTTAATGCTCAATACTTATTGCAAACCTGCGATGATCAGAGATGTATCGATTCTGATGCAGTAGCGATTGATCAGGATGTGATAGGTAGTATCGGTTATTTTAAACCCAGTAATACGGATGCTGACGATCAGTTTGGTTGGAATCTAGCAATTAGCGATGATGGCAACCTGCTTGCAGTAGGTGCTCCTCGCGAAGATAGCGGTGGTGACCAAGAGGATAACCTGACACCTGATTCAGGTGCAGTTTATATTTTTAGTCGGGAAGATGGCGAATGGACACAGCAAGCCTATCTTAAGGCCCCTCTGATCAACGAAGCATTTTTCTAGAATTAAGCTGAACTGCTTGAAAAATTCACTTTATTACGCTCAAGCGCGTAATTTTCGCGTAATAGCCCGCTAATTTTTCATCTGAAACCCTAAATAGGCGGGTTTCAGGCGAACCACCCCTAGGTGGCCAAATATTTTCTCCCTATTAGTAAGTTGGTAAAGCCTGCTAGCAAGCACAGCCGCTCAGTATTTTTTAACAGTCCCCGATAGCGGACCTTGTCATAACCAAATACCCGTTTAATGTAGCGAAAGGGGTGCTCAACCTTCGCTCTTATCTGCGCCTTGATCTTTTCCGCCTTACGGAGTGCATCACGCCCAGGAAGAGTTTTCAGCTTGCTCGGCTTCATTGCTATGTACCAATCCACCTCCCGCTCCTTCAACTCTTCTCGCTTCTCCGCACCAATGTACCCAGAGTCACCCCAGACTCTTCCTTCCTCCCCATGGAGGACTCGCTCTGTGGCTGTGACATCATGCGAATTCGCTGCTGTTGTATCTACGCTATGTATTACTCCGAGCACATCATCAACCCCGATATGCATCTTCATTCCAAAGTGCCACTGATTGCCTTTCTTTGTTTGATGCATTTCTGGATCACGTTCTTTCTTTTTATTCTTAGTTGAAGTTGGCGCAGAGATAATAGTGGCATCTACAATCGTGCCTTCACGCAGTACCATGCCATTCTCAGCAAGATGCTTGTTGATTTCATCAAAAAGCGCTGCACCAATCTGATTGAGCTCCAATAAGTGGCGAAAGTTAAGAATCGTTGTTTCATCGGGAATTGGGCCGCTCAAAGTCAATCCAGCAAAACTACGCATGGATTCAATTTCATACAGTGCATCCTCCATAGCGGGATCACTGAGATTATAAAATAGCTGCATGCAATGAATACGGAGCATGACACTTAATGGATATGGCTGTCGGCCACGTTTGCCTTGTGGATAGCAAGGAGTGATCTGAGCCTCTAGTCGCTGCCATGGGATGAGGGCTTCCATTTGAGAAAGAAACTTCTCTCGGCGAGTTATACGGCGCTTTAGCTTATATTCTGCTTCGGCAAAGGTGACTTGGTGCATAATCTATCGTAGTCTTGACGGATAACTGAATACTACCAAACTGGCTCGGAATTATTCAGAGGTTCCTTAAGTCTCCAGATCCTCAAGAAGCTGCAGAGTTTGGAACTGCATTGAGTCTTAGCGATGATGGCTATACGCTTGCAGTAGGGGCATTCAAGGAGAACGGGGAAAAAGATAATTTTTCTGCGGGCGCTGTTCATATTTTTTCCCGAAGTAATGAAGGTTGGGTCCATAGCGCCCGACTTCAAGCAGACAATCAAGGAAATAATGACCTATTTGGCTATGCCCTTAGCCTTAGTGGGAATGGTTCTACTTTAGCAGTAACCGCACCCAGTGAAGATGGTGGTCTTGATGGCGATTCTATTGAAGATTCTGGAGCGGTATATGTGTTCCGTAATGAGGAGGGAGGTTGGTCACAGTATGCCTACATTAAGGCTACTGATAGTTCTGAGGGGTTAGGTTTTGGTTCTTCGATAAGCCTTGATGATGCCGGGGCTTCATTCGCAGTTGGGGCTTATGCTGACAATGCAGAGGCAGGTTCCGTTTATCTATACCAGTTGGATGGTGAATCTTGGGTAGAAGATAGCAAGATATCGGCTAGTAATCCTGTCGCTGGTGATTGGTTTGGATTTGCGCTCAATTTAAGTGGTAATGGGCAAACTCTAGCAGTTGGCGCCCCATTACAAAGTGGATCTAACAGTGGCGCTGTCTACATTTTTTCTCGAAAAGAAAACGCTTGGGAGCAAACTGCCTATTTGAAAGCTTCCAATCCTCATGTATCGGCTTACTTTGGAGAGGCGGTAAACCTGAGTGATGATGGCAGTTTTATCGCCGTGGGAGCATGGGGAGAGAAAAGCTATAGCCAAGGATTGTTCGGAGATAGTACAGACGAATCTTCAAATAAAGCAGGAGCAGTTTATACCTATATATTTAATGGCGTAGACTGGTCTAGTAAAGCTTATATTAAGGCGAGCAACACAGACTCGGGAGACAAATTTGGTGGCTCTGTTGCGCTAAGTGGAGATGGAGCTAGTTTAGCAGTAGGGGCGAACGGTGAAGGAAGTTCCGATAGTGGTTTGCTCGCAAATCCTGAGAGCAATGAAGCTTATTCTGCAGGAGCGGTTTATATTTATTGATTGGACTGTATAATTTGTATTTATGTATAAAGTTAGTTGTTTGATTTTAAATGGTATTGTTATCATTAATCTAGACCGAACGGAATACGTACAATGTAAATTTTAGAGATCTTTATTCTAAGTATAGATTTTAGGCTGCTCAGGTAAATCAAAAGATTTTCCTAGAGCAGCAATATATCTAGAGTTTTAGCTAAAGCTTAGCTGGATAGTGAAAGAAAAGGATATCTTTAAAATTTATAACTCTCTTTAAGTCTGAGCTTGTAATCAAGCTCTGGTAGTAGGGTGTCTACAAGAGAGCTATTCTGCTCAATAGTTTTGCGAATTTTTAAAAGTTTCCATAGAAGCTTATTTTTGGTTTGATGCCAGATAAACCGAAAAGCAAGGAAAGTAAAAATACACTTGCTCGCTGTAATATATATGCCATAAATTTGATGGGGTGCTTTAAGTTAAATGTTGGAGTTCGGATGTGAGGAATATTCTATGAATAATCCCGCGAAAAGGTTTAATACTGTTTCTAGAGTGTTTAAAGGTCCGATTTCTATGTAAAGTGAAAATTCTGAATTTAACAATCTGGAACTCAAGAATGCACTGTATATTTATCGGCGGCCCATTTTGAAAGGGTATGGGGCTTCGATTTGAATATATGGCTATGATTATGTAAATCCAAATAAACTTGTTAGTTTAGCTGGTCAAACTCGTCTAGTGAAATGTAAGTTCGACCCTGAATATCAACCTCATATCTTTATTTAATACAATTCCTTAATGCAGAGTCATTTGACCTCTTTTTCGTGAGAATGGCGCGAAGCTCTTTTTTGCTAATCTGAGACAGTCCTTTGATCGATACTGGGGAGGCAGTCAAATGTGTGGGCTGCTAGGGGTATTCTCTATTGTTGCTACGTATAGCCGGGAACAGATCTCTCGTGCACTACAGACCCTTACCCATCGAGGACCAGACGGTGAGGGATTCTGGTCATCAGGTGATGGCCGAGCCTGGCTGGCGCATAAAAGGCTCAGTATTATTGACTTAGAGGGTGGTCAGCAGCCTCTGTTGAGCAGTGACGGGGAAATAATTTGTATTGTTAATGGTGAGTTTTATGATTATGTGAAAATAAAAAATGATCTTATTCGACGAGGATATAGTTTTCTCACGCAGTCGGATAGTGAAATTTTGATTGCTCTTTATCAAGAGTATGGTGTTTATTGCCTGGACTATCTTCGAGGAGAGTTTTCTTTCGTACTGTACGATAGAGGGAAGAAACTAATATTCTCTGCTCGAGACAGGTTTGGAATAAAACCTCTCTTTTATTACTGGGCAGATGGATGTTTAAGTTTTTCATCAGAAGTTAAGGCCTTAAAAGCCCTTGGCTTGCCGGTAGAGTGGAACCCTCATACTTACTGGCAGGAAATTAGTTTCTTGCATACTCCTGCTGCTAGCTCATTTATTAATATTTTTGAATTACCTCCTGGTCATTACGGTATTGCCTATTTGGATGATCTGCAATTTTCGACCCATCTTTATTGGGATCTCTATTTCCCTACGATTGTTGAGCAAAGAAAGACTCAGTTTAGAGAAGAAGAAGTTATAAGCGAAGTGCGAAAAAGATTCACTGAGGCGATTAAGTTAAGACTCAAAGCTGATGTGCCAGTTGCTTGCTACCTGAGTGGAGGATTAGATGCATCCTCTGTTTTAGGAATTGCTCAGAGCATGCTTGACAAGCCGATAGATGCATTCACCTTGTCTTTTGACCACCCGACTTATGATGAATCATCCGATGCCAGGTCCATGACCGAATATGCGGGGAGTAATTATCATCCAGTTGAAATTAATGGCGATATATTGGTTTCCTGTTTTGAAGAAACGGCCTACATCGGTGAAAAAATGTTCTTCAATGGGAACGCTATTACTAAATATGTGCTTAGTCGGGCTGTCCGAGATCTAGGGTATAAAGTCGTAATAACTGGGGATGGGGCTGATGAGGTTTTTGCTGGTTACGGTTGGTTTAGGCAAGACTTTATCGAGAATTACTTAGAAGATCTTCCCCAGGAAGAAAAAGAATTGATTCTAAAAGATTTGGAGAGTGGCGACCCTGTTTCTGATGGAGTTTTTATGTCCTCTGCGAGACTGCATCAGTCAAGGGTAGTGAAGTCTGCCCTTGGTTTCTTTCCAAATTGGATGCAGAGTTTTATGGATATGGGTATAAAAATATTTCCATTATTTTGTAAAGATTATGCTGATTATATAAAGAACAATCAAATTGCAGATACTCTCATGGAAAATTTAGGTGGCATGTCTGTATTAAAAAATAGACCTGTTTTATCTAAAAGCTTGTATACTTTTACCAAGTCTATGTTTCCTCATTTTGTCTTAACAATGATGGGTGATAGAACAGAAATGGCTCACTCGATTGAAGGTCGCCAACCATTTCTTGACCACCACTTAGTAGACTATCTATCAGTATTGCCAGAAAAATATAAAATTCGAGGATTAACTGAGAAATATGTATTGCGAGAGGCTATGAAGTCGGTGTTAACAGACAGGGCCTACAAGAAGCAAAAACAACCGCTATGGACTCCGCCTCTTACAGATAAGAAAAACAAGAAACTTCATGAGTATATGAAGGATATTATCCATAGCCGTGAGACTCTAGATATGCCATTTCTAGATCAAAAAAAGCTTATTAGATTTTTTGAAAAAGATGAGGGGCACTCGCAGGCAGACCAGAATGTAGTTGATGCTATTAAATTTCTTACCGTTAGTAGTATATTAATACATAAACGATTGGTGATGTGCTAGAAGTTAATTCTCTACTCTAGGCGGTTTTGATGGTTTACTCTGGATATTAAAATAAAATTTCTTTAGCAGGATTTGCAGTGCAGGAATTTCTCAAAATTGAGCCCGAATAAAATACTTCTATCCGGGCGTTTTGGTATTCTAATTTCTCCCAGCAATTACCCCGCCATCAGCGTCCCAAATGGCTCCAGTTACCCAACTTGCTTTGTCGCTTAAAAGAAAGTCTACGACATCAGCGATGTCCTTGGGGGTACCAACTCTGCCAATAGGGTGAAAGCTATCGAAGGAGGCAAGTACTTGGTCTATTTCCCCTGGATCGATAAAGGAATCATAAATAGGCGTCTTAACCACCGCAGGGGATACTGCATTAACCCGAATATTGTGATCGGCCAGCTCCATCGCCATATGTTGGGTGAGCGAATGTAAACCGGCTTTGGCCATTGAATAGGCAGAGGAGGGTGTCGCCTTTACGGATTGCTTGGCCCACATGGAGCCAATATTCACTACACTCCCTCCGCCGTTGTCAACCATGTTTCTTGTTACGGCCTGGCTAATAAAGAAGGTGGCACGGTTGAGGTCGAGATAAGTGTCGTAGTCTTCCCGAGTATGTTCAAGAAATGCAGTAGGATTAAAATATCCAGCGGCGTTTACCAGGTATTTAAAATGATGATTGCTGGATTTTATATATTCGATAATATTGCTGATATCAGCCTGTTGATAGAGGTCTGCCTGAAGTGCTTCTGCAGAGCCCATCTGAGTTAATTCGTTGTGGGCTCTTTCAAGTTTGTTGAGATTATTGCCAATAATAACTGTGTGAATTCCCTGTTTCACCAGCAGGTTTGCAATGGCGAGCCCCATACCACTGGAACCACCAACGATTAAGGCAACTTCTTTTTGTTCAGCAGAATCTGGTCTTTTAGTGGAGTCACTCATATTATTTCCTCACTGAGATATGCTCATTACGTGAGTGAAGTTTAGAAAAGAACCGGACAGGTTGAAAAGCAAGCACAAAATGGTGTACTAGTTACTTTTTGGTAAGTATTGATGAAATCAGAGAAAAATATGCTCACGCGAAAGCGCCCGCCCAAGAGAAGTGCCAGAATGGTTGAGACTATCTATGGTTGTAAATGGTCCCTTACTGTCTATCAGCTTCTGGCTAGAGGGGTAAATCGACCGGGGGAAATGGTTCGCAGCGTTGAGGGTTTGACCACCAAGGTCCTGAATGAATGTTTACGTAGAAATATGGAGTTCGGGATACTGGAGCGGATCAGCTATGCAGAGATTCCTCCCCGGGTGGAATATAACGTTACAGCATTTGGACAGAAATTCCTGAGAATTCTGGACGACTTGGAAAAGCTACAGGAAGAAATTGATGGCTCAGAATTACCTGAAAGTAAATAACTTTATCCCGCCAATACCTTCGAGTTACACTAAGTGTCTAAATGATACTTGTCGCTCCCTATGAATGAAGAAGACTATATAGCTCGCTATGAGAAGCGTAACTTTGACGCTCCTTTAGTTACTGTGGATGCAGTTCTATTTACCTATCACGAAGGTCTACTCAAGGTGCTCTTGGTGCAGCGTTCTACTCACCCAGAGAAAGGGAAGTGGGCTTTGCCTGGAGGATTTGTCTCTGAAATCGAAGATAATAGTCTGGAGGCGACAGCTAACCGAAAGCTAAAAGAAAAGACATCAGTTATACCGCCCTATTTAGAGCAGCTTTATACTTTTGGAGGGCCCAGCAGGGATAAACGGGGGTGGTCGGTAACGGTTGCCTATACTGCCTTGATTGCCCACCAATGCTGTGCAAGTGCAATCAATACTGTGTCGAGTGTGGACTGGTTGCCTTACTCTCAGATATCTCAATTATCTCTGGCTTTTGATCATCAGGAAATTATTAGTCGTGCCCATGAGCGTTTGGTTCAAAAAGCGCTCTATACGATTGTGCCTGCATTTGCATTACCGGAAACTTTTACCTTGCCAGAGTTGCAGCAAGTACATGAGGCAATAATTGGGAAACCAATACAGAAAAAATCATTTCGCAGGCGAATTGAGCAGGCCAATCTGTTAGTAGATACTGGTGAAAAACGTTCCGAAAAAGGTCGGCCTGCAGCGCTCTATCGTTTGAGCGAAAGCTCTGCTTATCATAAGTTTGTACGAAATCTGGAGCTTTAATAGTGTGATTTTTTGAATCCTCATGTCGATTGATTTTAATTCTCGTGGGAATTTTCGAAAATCGGTTGTGCTAGTAATATAGATGGAAGCGAGCTTGCGAATTTCAAGCTCGCTAATGATGAAAATTTTCTAAAAATTTATCTCAACTGGCAACAGCCAATATATCTCTACCCTCAACAATAACTGCCCGTTCCCGAATAGTTTCCAGATCTTGTTCTATAAGTAATTTCCCATTGCGGTAGACAGTTTCCAGCAGATTATTACGGCCGCCAATATCTTGCTCACGAATAGTGTAGGGCGTTCCGTCGGTACGATTTATTAATGCCAAGCGCCCTCTCTTGGAGCGCTTACCGCTATCGGTGGCGGGGTCTTTGTAAACATCCCGCCATAGGCCATCGACTCGAACCGCACTGGCTTTCATGGCGAACCTCATGGTATCTCGGTTAACTTTTTGTAAAAGCTCACCTCCCATACCGAAGCTAATATTTTCAGCGCTCTGTTTTCTGGCCTTCATTGCGCTGAGGATGCCCTCAATGGTGTGTAGAGAAATCCCGTCACCCTGGATCACCCGAATAAAGTCAGGAAGTACTCGGAAACCTTTACTATTAATGGTTGCTCCGAATATTCTCATCAAGCGCTCAATAGTCTGAGTGACTATATCAACGGGATCGCCGCTATCCGGGCGAATTACCAGGGTGCCGCCATTATTTTCTACCCTCTCTTTTAATTCACCGCCCCAGATATTCTCGATTGCACTCCAAAGATCGTAGCTGTCACTCACTACGGCGACCAGACGGTTGTCACCGCTGAATTGCGTCAGCATATTTTCATAGGCTTTGGCTTCCTGCTCGCGTCCCCAACTGGTCATGGTGCTGTGCTCTGCAGCGGGTATTGAAAATCCGGCCATTGGAGCTGCGTAGTAGCGGCGGCCGGCGAGTACGGCGGCAATGGTGTCTGTGCCTTGGAAATTTACCAGGTGGGCCAAGCCCCCAATCGCAGCTGTCTCTTCGCTGCTAGCACCGCGTGCGCCAAAGTCATGTAGCTTAAAGGGCAGTGAGTCGAGACCCTCAGCAGTTTCCAGTAAATATCGTTGAATGACCTTTTTGGCTTCCCGGCTTTGGGTGGCAACTGTGGTGGGGTACCAAATTGCGCGCAGCAGGGCGGTTTCGATATAGCTGGTTAGCCAGAAGCACTGAGGGTCTGTATTGACTACTTGGGCTAAGACATTCCTAGTCGGGATAACGCTGCCCTCGGGAACTGCTTGAATCTCAATGGGCAGGTAACCCTGATGCTCCTGGAGAATGTATTCCCATCCCTCGCGATTAAATGGCAGGCCATGGGCCAGACAGAGCTCCTCTGCCTCTTCGATGTGCTCTGCGTTGATCGGCGTAGTCAGGTACTGCTTGATAAATGCCTGTAGGCCAAAGAAAACAGCCTCTTTGAACTGGCCACCCCGGCTCTCGATATAGCTGCTGACATACTGGGTTCCCTCTGGGTACTGAAGGTAGTGGCTGGTTTTATAGCTGTCGACATTCAGGATTGGGTTGTACTGGTTCATCGCGGAAATCCTCCGTGAGTAGTTGTTAGCACCGGTCTCTCCAGTGCGGGCCTTGTCAATTATTGTCTAAAGGACACTAATAGAGCTAATAGTGTCTTTTAGATACTAAGTTGTCAAGTGTCGGCGTGTTTTTTCTGGGTATTGGTGGGGTAATGCGAGTTGTTGAATGTGCAAGAGGTGGCAATTGGCCACCTCCTACCTGCTTTAGGCGCCGCCAATCAGGGATTGAATGATGTAATAGTGGTCTTCAAATAGCTGCTGAGGGTCCAGATCAGCGAGGGGAACCCAGCGGGCATAGCGAGCGTCGTCACCGCCCTTTACCTTGGGTAGCTGTTGGCTGGGAGCCAGTTCTATGTAATAGGCGTGTGTGATAGTCCTTCCACGGGCCGAGCGATAGGGTTCATCGAATACATCCTGCCGGCGTATAGATCCTTTCAACACTGGTGTCGGGACTTTAAGGCGTGTTTCCTCTCGCAATTCTCGCAGGCAGGCATCGATCAGTCGCTCACCGGGGTCGACAAAACCACCGGGCAGCGCCCATAAACCCCGCCCGGGAAAAGCTCGTCGCTCTATCAGCAGGATATGGCCAGATTGGACCACTACAGCATCGACAGTAACGTGAGTTGGCGGATAGGGAGCGGTGGCCCAGGAGGATCTGTAGCGATGGATAAATGCCATTTCTTCGCGCATTTCGCCGTAGGCTGGATTGGTCTCCACAAACTCTCTTAAAGCGCCAATAGTGCCCTCTGGCAATTGCTTTTCTTGGTTGAGTGAATTCAACAAGCTATCGGCGCTGTCGGTAAATAGTGCCTCCCTAAAGGGGGTTGCACTGATTTCGTTGTGATTCTCCACCCCAAGGGATCCCCACTGGGGGAAGAGGTTGAGGTAAAAACCGCTCTGGTCTTTCTGGTGCCCGATTAATGCAATTTGAGGTGGCTTGTGGGGAATGGTGTGATGAGCGGTCACTATGCCGTTAACGGAGTTTTGTACATTGCGTACCCACAGCTCATCGTTATAGGGCACATCCATTAAAGGTAGGCAGGTCAGGCGCTTGTTGTCACTCTGGCTTAAGCTTTTCCTGATAAATTGTTCCCGCTCGCGATGAGTCCAGGGGTTGCGAGGGTTGCGGGGCTGGTTGGCGGAGCCAATCAGGATAATCAGGTGCTGGGCCTGAGCTAATCCGCACTGGACTACTTTTAGATGTCCGGAATGAAATGGCTGGAATCGACCGATGAAAACGGCAAAATCGTAGTGCTGGGCCATAGCAGCAAGCTCCTTGCTGTGAATAAACCCCGGTCTCTCCAGGGCTTGAATAATAGGTCTTGAAATATTATGTGTCTAATAGACACTAATGGCAAGTGGGCTCAAATTCAATTTTTAGCGATTTATCGAAGAGGTGGGGTTATATTCCAGTGTTCGAGCCGATTTACTTTTTTCGAGTGTGTGAGTAGAACTGATGTGCCGCTGGTTATTGTTCATTTCCTTATTGAGTTTGGAAGCCTTTGCGCAGGAAATAGAACCATTTACTACTGATGGTTGTAGCGCATTTCCCGATGGAACTTTTGATCAACAGGAGTTGTGGCTCGACTGCTGTATTGCCCATGATTATGCCTACTGGAAAGGGGGCACATACGATGAACGCGAGCAGGCGGATAAAGATCTGGAAGTCTGTGTAGCTGGAACCGGGGAAGAAGAAGTTGCACTAATGATGTTACTTGGAGTTCGGGTTGGCGGTACGCCTTTTTTACCCACCCCATTTCGCTGGGGGTATGGCTGGCCCTATTTGCGTGGTTACAAGGCTTTGTCACCGGTGGAATTACAGGCAATTAAAAAATCAGAAGGTGAACTTTGACGGTAATTAGGAAAAGCTAGTCACAGAGACAAATTGTTCGCGTTTATTTGAGGTACTTTATTCAATAGGGCTAACGGCTAAAGCCTGTAAATAAATATCTGCAAAACCCTCCTTGAGCCACTGCATCAAATTGCGCACCCGTAATAATTGGTGGCGTAGGGGCGGGCATACCATCGAGAGCTCGGTAGACTCAGACCAGCCGGGCAGAATTTCAACCAGGCGTCCACTGGCAATATCTGCCTGGACATAGATATCTGCCAGCCGGGTAATTCCAAGTCCCTCAATTGCAGCGCGGTGCATTACCCTTCCGCTAATCAATTTAGTGCTGTTTTCAACTTGCACAACCTGTTGGTTCTTACCTCGTGTCAGCAGCCATTGATCCACACTGCCGGAAATTAGCGGTACAGATGCTAAGTCAGCAGGTTTTTCTATAGGCCCATATTCTTGAAGGAACTTTGGGCTGGCTACGTATCGGGTTTTGATAGTGTGAAGTTTACGCACGATTAGAGAGGAGTCCGGCAAGCTGCCCATACGAATAACCAAATCGTACTGGTCTTGAATCAAATCTACTCGGGTGCTGGAAAAGTCTAGATGAACTCTAACTCCTGGATTGGCCTGCTGAAACTTGATCACCAGCGGAGCAATTAAGCTCTCTCCGATAACGCCACCAACAGCGTTGATGCGGATGTTTCCCTCCAGTCCTCCCTTTGATTCACTGGCCCACTCGGCGGCTGAATCCAACTGCTGCATCGCTTGCTTGCAACGCAAATAGTAACCCTCACCAATCTCGGTAAGACGCAGTTGTCTTGTCGTGCGGTAGAGAAGCTGTATATCCAGGGTTGTTTCCAGCTCTGTGACCAGTTGGCTCAAATTGGCCTTGGAAAAGCCGCTGTCCCGCGCTGCAGCGGTGAAGCTTCCGGCATCGGCCACCTGAATAAATGCACGAATAGCGCGCCATGAGATATTGTTCATAAAAACCAAACAATGTTTTCCGATTGGTTGGGCTAATCATATTAGTCGGAATTCCTATACTGGGTCTACTTAAACAAAACTATCCGCCGGGATAACTCATTGAAGGAGAGAGAGCCCATGTCCAAACCACTCGTTGTTATTACAGGAGCCAGTTCAGGTATTGGTGCTGCCATTGCCCAACATATGTCTGCTGGCGGGCATCCTTTATTATTGTTGGCAAGGCGTGTGGACAAACTGGAAGCTTTAAATCTGCCAAATACTCTTTGCAGGAAAGTGGATGTGACTGATATGGCAGCCTTGCGTGGGGCAATTCGTGAGGCTGAGACTCAGTTCGGTCCGGTTGACTGTCTGATTAACAATGCCGGCAAAATGTTACTGGGCAATATTGAAACCCAGAACCCCGATGAGTGGCGGCAAATGTTCGATGTGAATGTATTGGCCTTGCTTAACGGTATGCAGGCAGTTTTGGAAGATATGAAAACTCGCCATTCCGGGACCATTATCAATATCAGTTCTATTGCTGGAGTAAAAACATTTATCAATCATGCTGCGTACTGTGGTACCAAATATGCTGTCTCTGCTATTGGTGAAACCGTGCGCGAGGAAGTGGCGCCTACCGGGGTACGTGTAATGACCATATGCCCCGGCGCGGTGGAAACAGAGCTGCTAAGCCACACTACCTCAGCAGAAATTATTGAGGCCTATCAACAATGGAAAGAATCTATTGGTGGTGCAATTAATGCAGAGGATATTGCTCGCACAGCAATGTTCATGTACTCCCAGCCCCAGCATGTAAATATTCGCGAGGTTCAAATTGCAGCAACAGGGCAGGGACAGTAATTCTGATTTTGTACCGCCCAAGTACTAATCGTTTTTCCAAGTAATATTTCTTTTGCTAATATTTCCAACCTAATCCAGCTAATCGGATCTGGCTTAGGTTGGAATGAATTGTAAAAGATATGGAGATACCAGCGCGAATAACGATTTTATTTGCCCGTCTTATTTTATGTTCCTCTGTGTTTGCACGAAAAAATACTGATAAGTAGGAGTGTAGCGTAGGGAAAGCGGCAGAATCAGTGATGTCTAGTATCGTCAAGTTTGGCAAAAAACCATTATGGATGGTGACAGAGAAGGCGTCCATGATGGGCGTAAATCAGGGTAGAGTACAATTGGTGCTGCTCTCATCAATACTCTGGAAGCTGATGTTATCGTAGTATTCCTTATTAATCAGGGTGGCTATGCAACCAACTTGTTTAGGGGTAAAGGAAACCCTGAAGAACTGACGATTCCCAGTAATGCTGGACGCAAACAAAAGTTCTACTTTGCTATAGAGTGGGATCAAGTGCGTGAAATCCGAATTCTCGGTAAAGTCATGCAACCATAGCTAGTAACTGGCGCTGGAGAGAAGTGGAGTTGCGGCTGGGGTTGTGGATACCCAGCCTGCTACGCAGCTAATCCACTTCTTGAAATAGCTTTTGAATAGATGAGAAGTCCAAATCACTACCTCCGCGCAAATTGAGAATTCCATAGAGATTGCGCGCCATTGAGCCGAGAGGCGTATAGCTCTTACTCTGAGTGGCGGCTTCCTGAGCTAACCCCAGGTCCTTACACATAAGTCTTACCATAAAACCACCGCTATAGTTTTTACTCGCTGGAACTTCGGGCATTACTCCGGGATAGGGATTGTAATTTTGTAGGGACCAGTTGGCTCCTGAACTTTTTAACATAATGTCGGAGAGCACATTGGGGTCGAGTCCATTATCTATTCCCATTTGCAGGGCTTCAGCGGTACCAATCATATGAATAGCCAGCAGCATATTGTTACAAATCTTTGCTGTTTGGCCAGCTCCCGCTGCTCCGGCATAGAAAATATTGCTACCCATTGGCTCTAGAACTTCCCGGGCCCTGTCGACATCACCGGCCTCTCCCCCACACATAAAACTCAAAGTTCCTTTGCTAGCACCCGCTACTCCCCCGGAAACAGGGGCTTCAATGGCTTGCAGGCCTTTGATTCTGGCTTCACGAATAAGGCGCTTAGAACTGTTGGAAGAAATAGTGGAGCAGTCGATAATCAAACAGTCGCGAGAAATACTGTCGAGCAGTTTATCGGTATCAATATACAGGCACTCAACCGCTGCGCTATTAGGCAGCATGCTTACCACAAAATCTGCTTCCTCAACGGACTCTTGGGGAGAGGAACACTTTTTGATACCGCTTTCTACAGCGGTATCCAGTATTTCAGTGACCGGATCAAATCCTTTAACTTCAAAGCCCGCCTTGACCAGGTTGGTGGCCATAGGCAGTCCCATATGGCCCAACCCTAAAAATGCGACTGTTTTAGTCATGCTGCTCTCCGGTTAACATTATTTGAGCTGTATGGTTAAGTTGGTGTGCTCTGCATGCTCTATATCACTGTCAAACCAGCGTGCCGTAACAGTTTTGGTTTCGGTATAAAACCGTACAGCTTGTTTTCCATAAGCGTGTTGGTCACCATAAAATGACGCTCGCCAGCCGGTAAAGCTAAAGAAAGGTAACGGCACTGGAATAGGCATGTTAATACCGACTTGTCCCACTAATATTTCGTGTTGGAACTTACGTGCGGCAGCGCCACTAGCCGTAAATATTGAGGTGCCATTGCCATAGGGGCAGTTATTGATTAATTGGATTGCGTCTTCCAGGGAGTCGGCATTTACCAGGCAAAGTACGGGACCAAAAATCTCGTCGGTATAGATCGACATGTCCGAGGTAACATCGGCAAATAGGGTGGGACCAACCCAGTTCCCATTGGGAAACCCTTCGACAGTAATTTCAGAGCCATCTAACACACAGCGGGCGCCTTCCTTTTTGCCCTGGGCGATATACCCAAGCACCCTCTCACGGGCAGCGGGTGATATTAGTGGACCGAAGCCCGCTTGCGTATCCTTCCAATGACCGGGCTTGATAGCTGACATAGCGTCTTTAATGTCGTCTACCCATTGTTGTGTCTCTCCAACAAGTACAGCGACGGAAATCGCCATGCAGCGTTGCCCGGCAGCTCCGATGGATGATCCAACAATATTATTAATAGCCGCAGCCTTATTGGCATCGGGCATTACGACCATATGATTTTTAGCACCGGCAAAAGCTTGAACACGTTTTAGGTGCTGGGTACCCGTCTGGTAAATATGCCGCCCCACGGGGACTGAACCAACGAATGAAATGGCCTGAATGTCGGGATGTGTTAGAAGAAAATCCACCTGCTCCCTGCCGCCATGTACTACCTGTAAAACACCTGCTGGAGCCCCCGCTTCAGCAAATAATTCGGCCAGTTTGCAAGGCGTGACAGGGTCCTGTTCAGAAGGTTTCAGAATAAAAGTATTCCCACAGGCAATCGCAATTGGAAACATCCACAGTGGAATCATTGCGGGGAAATTAAATGGTGTGATCCCCGCACAAACTCCAATAGGTTGTAGATAGGAGTAACAGTCGATGGTGTTGGCAACATTCTCTACGGTTTCACCCATCATTAGTGAAGCGATATTGGCTGCATGCTCAACAACCTCAATACCGCGCCAGACGTCCCCTTTGGCATCCTCAAAAGTTTTACCTGTTTCCTCACTGAGGATTTCAGCCAGCAGTTCCTGATTTTCTTTCAGAAGCGCCTGGTACCTCAACATAATCCGTGCTCTTGCGGTAACCGGCGTATTTCGCCATTGATCAAATGTTTCTTTGGCGGAAATTACTGCATTCTCCAGCTCAATCTTGGTAGACAATGGCGCCTGTGTAAGAACATCGCCGGTAGCGGGGTTGGTTACATCCAGCCACTCAGTACTTTTGGACTGAATCCACTCACCACCAATCAATATTGGTAACTTGGAAGGAATATTCTTATTCATGTTAATTAAAGCGCCGAGAGGAGGGAATTTTATCCAACAGTTTAGGTGTTTATTCGCGATTAAAGAGGAATATCACGCTGCTTTTATGACTATCCACTTTTATTGAGTAGAAGGTTGATTGACCAAAAAATTAAAATAAATGTATTTGATTATCTTTGTAGAATAGATCGCAAATAATTAATACCCATAAGAAATGAAAAAATAATCTTGCACTGTACGGCTAGTATCTTGTGGCTGGCAATTCGGCTTTGGATTAATGCTCAGCTTAAACGTTGTTGTCGTAATGTAACTACTGAAGAGTAAAAGAGGATTATTCAATGTATTTTATGATAAAAAGAATACTGACTGTAATCGGATTAATGATATCTCCCATATTTGTTGGTGCTACCACTCTAAGTGACTTAAGTGCACATGAGCCTAGCTCTGATGAAACCTGGGCTGAGCAATGGTTCTATAACATTGCAATTCCCGATGTGGGATATTTCAAAGTTAGCTTACAAACCTATATTGCACCTGACTTTGCAGTTGCCAAGCCTAAAGCCTATATCCATTTAGCTTTTTCTTCAGAGACCGGAGCTACCACGAAGTATGATCTCTTTTTTGATGAATTGATCTTGAAGCACCCTGAAGGTATTGATGAGTTCTACTATGAAGTACCGGGAGTAGTTGTGGCCGATGAGCAGGGTGTACAGGTCTTACACCCAGATTTCCTGTTCAATATGGAGTGGGCTGGTGAACACCACCATTACTGGCATGGGTTAAACCCCGGTCAAACCCCTTTTGGATTTATTCCTGAGATACCTGGGGTAGGAGGAAAGTGGTTCCTATATACGGTCGGTACCCCAGTCAATTACAGTTATTTTGATGGTTCTATGTCTCTAGCCGGTGCTGGCTATGCGCAATTGGATAAGGGCTGGTATGACAAAGAACCCAGTGCCGGTATGATCTATTCAATGGGGCTAACAGATGACCTCTACTATATGATTACCGGAGCTAAACTGGGTGACTCAGAGATTGAAATGTGGGCGGGGCGATATGTTTCTGAAGAGTATGACCTGATTTTTTTACCGGCTTTTAATGGTTTCTCTGTTAAGCGGGAAGCAGATGCTTGTTCAGGTTATCTACAAGTTGAACTTAACAAAATTTCATACAAGTTAGTTGTCGAAGCAAAAGCAGACATTGCCAGCTTTTATCCACTGGAGTTTCCCTCTGTAATTATTTTTGGTGGTGAGCAGAGTTATATGAAATCCATGCAGGCAGATGTCAACTTCTATCTGTATCAATTTGGACAGCTGAAGGAGCAAGTTCAAATGCCTCAGGCCTTGCTCGAATTTAGTGGGCCATTGGCGTGTGATGATTTTTTTGACTAAAGAAGAGTGATATAAAAGAAGAGATTATTGGGTTTGCAGGAGTTAAATTAACTCCTGCAAATACTTTATTGTATCTGATGGAGAGTATATTGTATCCATGCAAAGAAAATAGGTTTGTGAAATTTGTGTGAGCAATTGCAAAGCCTTGAGGCATTTTAGTTGTACATAGTTCTTCCTAATTACCACTCTTGCTAAGTTATGCGTAACTGTATATAAATACAGCTATCTCGTTGATCTGCAAGGGAATACGCCATGGCTCGCAACAAGGTACAGTTTCAGAAGGGTATTAGTTTGACCCAATTCCTCAAAATGTACGGCAGCGAGGAACAGTGCTTCGATGCACTGTCGCAGTGGCGTTGGCCCAATGGCTTTAGTTGTCCTCACTGCGGGCATGACAAGCATTGCGACCTCGCTTATCGCAAGCTTAAGCAATGTAACCATTGTCGGCGTCAGACATCGATTACCTCTCGTACAATTTTTGACTCCACGAAGCTCCCCCTCACCACCTGGTTTCTCGGTATTTTCCTGATTACTCAGGATAAGAAGGGCATTTCCTCTATGGAGCTATCTCGACATCTAGGTATCTCTTACAACGCAGCATGGCGTATGAAGCAGAAACTCATGCAAGTGATGATGGAGCGAGACCAACGATACAAACTGTCCGGTTTTATTGAACTAGATGATGCCTATCTCGGTGGTGAGCGTACTGGATGCAAGCCCGGGCGCGGAGCCAAGGGTAAAACTCCCTTTGTGGCGGCCGTTGAAACAACCAAGGAGGGACGCCCAACCCGTATTAAGCTCTCAATTATCAAGGGCTTCAAAAGCAGTGAAATTTCAACCTGGAGTAAAAAGTACCTTTGCAGTGGCAGCACAGTCATCTCAGATGGTCTTCCATGCTTCAATGCCATTAAGGAGGCCGGTTGTGTACATGACAAAATTGTTTGTGGTGGTGGCCGAGCTTCTGTTGAAGAGCCTGAGTTCTATTGGGTAAATACAGTACTTGGTAATTTAAAGAGTGCGCTACGTAGCACTTACCATGCTATTAGGCCGAAATATGCACAGCGCTATTTGGCAGAATTTCAATATCGCTTTAATCGGAGGTTTGATTTGTCGGCACTCATTCCAAGATTGATTTACGTCTCTCTTCGGACACCACCGATGCCAGAAAGGTTGCTAAAAATTGGCTTAGCATAAGTGGTAATTAGGTAGTTCTTTATGAAAAAGCTTAAATTCAATGTTTTTGTTAGGGAAGTCTTGATCGAAAGGCAGTCGAATAGCTGGGCCACATTCTATCAGGGCAATGAAGGTAAGCGTCGCAGTGCCGGGATATTAATACCTTCAGAAATTAGTGAGAAAGATTTAGCCCAATACTTGGCAGATATCTGCCATGAATGGGCAAGTGAGCGGTACCCTGCTGTGGAGCGTATAAATACAAAATAAGTATATGGAAATTTGGCGGACGGTGGTGATCCAACTTTTCTTGAGGTCGTATTATAAAAGACCAATAACTGTAAGAAATTTGAGGTCGCCAAGGCTGTATTAGGAAAACGATGTACAGTTAAGTAGAAAATAGGTGAAGCAAGTACCAAGGGCACCTGCTTCATATAGATAAATAAATATAAATATGGACTTAAATTCTTAAATTACTCACTTACTCCAAATTTATTCGGGAAACTTCCTCTTTGTGACTAAAGCCATTAGTCTCAAGATTAATTTTCAATTCTAGTGTATAGGTGAGCAGGGTATAGTCTTTGGCATCGGCTTTACAGGTAAAGCCCATGGATTTTGCGAAACTGTCCACTCGTCTATTTTGTGCTGACTCAATCGAATAGATTCGTTCAAGCCCCTGATCCTGAGCGCAGTTGATGAGTCGCTTTAACATTAAGCGTCCCAAACCTAACCCCTGCCAGTCATCGCTCACCACAACGGCACACTCACAAGCGCGTCCGTCAACGTCAAGTGCGTAGTGTGCTATAGCAACGGCTCTCTGTGCTCTGTCGCTACTGCAGAGTGCAATAAAAGCTTCATGTACATGGTGGTCGTTATCTGTGAGTAACTCCAATAGCTTTTGGCTGGCTTTACAGCTTCCGCCAATAAAGCGATCGCGGCGAGTTTCTGGAGACAACTGTTCAATTAGTTCTTTCTCAAGCTGGCCATCACTGCGACAGATGGGGCGTATTGAGACTTTGCGTCCATTGCCGAGGGTGATCAGCTCAACTTGGTGTTCAGTATTCACACTGTTGTTGGGTGACATAACGGTTCCTATCCTGGCTGCTTTGAGCAGCTTTGTTTTACAAGTTCGCAACGGGATGGGGTACCTCAAAGATAGACGCTCGCGCTGCGAACGTGAAACTATGTTACGGTCCTGAAGACGACCTCCCCAACAACTGCTCTGTATAAATCTATAAAGGAAAGGAGTTTGGCTGGGTGAAACTATACAGTCAGCCTTTGTGTGGTATAGTACCGCCGCTGATTTTACTCAGCTGCGTCATTTGTAGGCCGGTGATCCGCCGGTAGCCCCTCCGGAACTTTTCAAAAATTCTTCCAGGAAATTTCTACTGAATGCCGCGCGCCGGTTACGAGGACTGGCGATTAGACGGCTGTACACGCTGGGAGCAAATACAGGCTCCCGATGTCGACTCCGATTTCTCTCTTCATTCCCTCAGGGGGAGTGAGTGTGTTTGATTGCGCCTGCGGCGCAGTTCGAGGTTTTTTTATGTTGTTTGAAGATCTGGGCCTTGCCCAGGAGATTGCCCGTGCCGTTGCTGAGCAGGGATACACTGCGCCTACGCCAATCCAGGCACAAGCTATTCCAGCGGTAATGAAGGGCAGCGACATTATGGCCGCAGCCCAAACTGGTACCGGTAAGACGGCGGGCTTCACTTTGCCGTTGTTGCACCGTCTTAGCCAGGGTGAGCGCGCTAGAAAAGGGCAAGTACGCGCACTGGTGCTCACTCCAACCCGTGAATTGGCGGCTCAGGTTTTCGATAATGTGCAGGGGTATAGCCAGTACCTGCCTATGCGCCATGCGGTGGTGTTTGGTGGTGTGAAGATCAACCCCCAGATTTCTCGTCTGCGAGGCGGAGCGGATATTTTGGTAGCTACCCCTGGGCGCTTGCTGGACCTGCACAATCAAGGGGCAATTCGCTTCGATCGCTTAGAAGCCCTGGTACTTGATGAAGCAGACCGCATGCTGGATATGGGCTTCATCCACGATATCAAACGAGTATTGAGGATTTTACCGGCTAAGCGTCAGAACCTTCTATTCTCCGCAACTTTTTCACCAGATATTCGTCAGCTGGCGAAAGGCTTGGTAAAAGATCCGCTGGAAATTGATGTCAGTCCACGCAACTCCACTACTAAAACGGTGCGACAGAAGCTCCATCCTGTGGATAAGGCTCGAAAAACGAAACTGCTTAGTCATTTGATTAGGGATAATAACTGGCACCAAGCTTTGGTCTTTAGTCGAACTAAACATGGTGCCAACAGGCTGGTAAAACAGCTCGAAGGTGACGGCATCCTGGCAGCAGCCATTCATGGTAATAAAAGTCAAAATGCACGAACTCGTGCCCTGGCGGACTTTAAAGCCGGCAAAGTACAGATTCTTGTGGCGACTGATATCGCAGCCCGAGGCATCGACATTGACCAGCTGCCCCAGGTAGTAAATTTTGATTTGCCCAATGTGCCTGAGGACTATGTCCACCGTATTGGCCGCACAGGGCGTGCGGGTGCTCAGGGGCAAGCGGTATCCCTTGTTAGCGCTGATGAGATTAAGCAGCTTCGCGATATTGAGCGCTTGATCGGCAAGCCAATTCCGCGTGAGGAGATTGAAGAGTTTGAGCCGGACCACCAGGTGCCCGCATCCGGTAATCCAAAGCGGGGTGGGTTGCAAAAGCCCGGCTCCAGTAAGCGCCCAGCGGGTAACTCTCAGAAGAGTGAAGGGCGGCGTGAAGCGCGCGGCAATAGCGAGGAACGTCGGGGCAACCGCGGCAATGGGCGCGGTAAGCCTGAGGGGCGTGGAAATTCTAGCAGCCGCAGTGGTAACGCCTCTGCGGGTAAAGGGGCCCCAGCCAAGCGCGCGGGCGGTAACGGTAAAGGGCGCGGTGCTGAGGCTGGTCGCAGTGATGGACAGAAACCACAACGAGCTCCGAGACGGCGTCCTACTACTAGAGGGCGCTCTGAAAGTGCCTAGTATTTTGCTGGACTCTTAATGCCGATAATAAGGTATTCACCTGCGAAGGTGTTGTAATCTTTAATATCGAGTTATAAGAGTAACAAGCATCTAAAAAAGAGCCCCAAAAGGGGCTCTTTTTACAATTACTGTTTTTTATAGTTCGCCATATAATCCAAAGTTAACAGGGTCAGCGCTTCAGTACCCTTGCGCAAAGCGTCCTCATCCACATAGAAAAGCGGTGAGTGATTGCTTGGAGCTTGGCTGGCATCCTGATCCCTAGGAGTTACCCCTAGGAAGTAGAAAAAGCCAGGGACCTCATTGGCGTAGTAGGAGAAATCTTCTGCCCCCGTGATTTTGGGTACTTCTACAACATTCTTGTCGCCGACAGCAGATCTCAGAATAGGCAGGGCCATTTCTGTCAGCCCTGCATTATTTATCGTTACCGGATAGCCTTCCAGAATCTCCACATCTGCGCTTGCACCGGAGCTTTCAGCAATTAACTCCGCAGTGGTTTTTAAGCGTTTGAAAATTTCTGCACGGTTATCCATATCAAAATTACGGATGGTGCCATTCAGATAGACACTATCGGGAATGATATTGTTGCGGACACCACCGTCAATACGTCCGAAAGAAACGACTGCGGGCTCTTTGGTGATGTCGATCTGGCGGCTGACAATGGCTTGGGTGCCCATTACGACTTGTGCGGCGGCGACAATAGGGTCCACTCCACCCCAGGGGCGTGAGCCATGGGTTTGGCGGCCATTGATGGTAATACGGAATTCATCGGCAGCGGCCATAAGCGGGCCCGAGCGATAGCCGATGACGCCGGTGGGTAGCGAGGAAGTGACATGCTGGCCAAAGGCCACGTCCGGTTTGTACTTCTTGAAGATCCCTTCTTTGAGCATCAACTCCGCGCCACCTTCTTCATTGTCCGGTGCGCCTTCTTCTGCGGGCTGGAATATAAACAAGACGTTTCCAGCCAGCTCATCGCGAAGGCCTGCCAGGACCTCGGCAGTGCCCATCAGCATGGCCACATGGGTATCGTGGCCACAGGCATGCATAACGCCAACATCTTTACCTTGGTAAGTGGTTCTCGCTTTGGAAGCGAAGGGCACATCGGTTCTCTCGGTGACTGGCAGAGCGTCCATGTCCGCGCGCAAGGCAACAGTTGGTCCCGGTTTTCCGCCTCTCAAAAAGCCCACAAGGCCGGTATGGGCGATACCGGTTTCCACTTCAAGGCCCAGTGCACGTAAGTGTTTTTCAATATATTTGGCTGTTTCAAATTCGCGATTGCCCAGTTCTGGGTTCTGGTGCAGGTGGCGGCGCCACTCGATCACTTTGGATTCAGTATTTTCCAGCAATTGCTGAGGCTTAGGGTCGCTTGCAGAAGCATGGGTAGCTAGCAGCGATGCACCGATTGCGATGGGCAGGAGCAGTTTTTTCACAGCACAATTCCTTCATTCTCATTATCGTCGCCCGATTCTACCCCAGATTTTGCGTAACCGACTCCCTCGAGCTGTCTTGCCTTTATATATTTTGAATTTCCGCTGTTGACATGATGAACCGAACGGTTCAAGATGTTCTGTATAGATTGTGGAAAGAGCTATAACCACAGAACAATGATGGCTGCAGGAGGTTCTCAAGGTTTTCACGAGACTGGGTGATACAGAAAGTGATACTGGTTGGTCATAGGTTGGGCAAGCTGTTGTACTGCTGTTTTAGTGGGCACAATAGAGTGCCCAGAAGTAGCTACGGTGTCCAAGGCTATTGGTATTGCTGACCAATCACTTTGGGCCTAAATACGTGATTAAAGTAATGGTTGGAAACAATTAGAGATGTTTAACTTGTCGAGCCCCCTAATTATTTCTTAAAGGATAATTAACGAGTTAATTTATAGTGATAATAATAGGCAGGTTACTAATATATCTGTATGTATCAGGCATATATTAATAATTATTATATTTATTGTTAGATTTACGATATTTTAAATTAGGTATTCTCTTAACTCTACGGCTCTCTTGTGGTCGCCCCTGTGTTGGAGAAAGGTAAGCTTTTCCTGATAGTTGGCTACCATTAATTACAAAGAAGTGGTTCTTATAACGCCAAAAGCGATAACTTTTTATTGATGTCTCGGCCATATTTACGGTTTGGCTGATGGCATTAGTGTGCCTTTTTATCAAATTTTGTGACTGATCTTATATTGGCTACTACGGGATTCTGTGGCCGTAAGTAAATACCCATTTACTTAGGTTGTTGATTAATTATTTTTTCATCAAGTTGTTTGAAGGAGCTGATTTAATGTCATCCCCCCAATTACCTTCGAATTGGGTCAGCCGTTATGCGGATTGGCTTATTCGATATCGATGGCTGGTAGCCATTGGCGCACTACTGTTAGCCTTCTTTGCGGTAAGCGGAGCAAGATTCCTGGGTTTCAACAATGATTACCGGGCATTCTTTAGTGAAGCTAATCCTCAACTACAAGCTTATGAGCAAATCCAGCGCACTTACACTAAGAATGACAATATTCTATTTGCGGTAGTGCCAAAAGATGGCAATGCCTTTTCCAATGATGCCCTGGCAGCCGTAGAGGAGATGACGGAGAAATCCTGGTTGTTACCCTATGCGCTGCGGGTGGATTCAATTACTAACTTCCAGCACACCATTGCCGAAGAAGATGACCTCCTGGTACAGGACTTGGTGGAAAATGCCAGCAATTTAGATGCCGAAAACCTGGCCTATATCAAGGCTGTAGCGCTGGCAGATCCCACCTTGAAGGAGCGCCTGGTAAATAGTGATGGTTCCGTTACAGGGATAAATATCACCTTCCAGCTTCCACAAAAATCCATGCATGAAACCCCGGAAGCGGCTGAAGCTGCACAGGCATTGATGGAAGAGATTGAGGCAAAATACGATGTAGAGGTTTATGCGACCGGTATTATTTTACTGAGTAATGCATTTTTTGAAGCCTCTCAGTCAGATATGAGCACCTTAGTTCCGCTCATGTACCTTGTGATTATTGCAGTTGTATTTTTGTTGGTGCGGAGCTTCAGTGCGACTTTTGCAGCGCTGTTGGTTATCGTCTTCTCCATGGCCGCAGGAATGGGTTTGGCCGGTTTTATAGGTGTTAAATTGACACCGCCATCCGCTTCTGCGCCCACCATTATTATGACTCTCGCAGTGGCGGATTCGATACATATATTGGTGAGTCTGTTTGCTGCAATGCGCCGTGGACTCAGCAAGCAGGATGCAATTAAAGAGAGCTTGCAGCTCAACATGGGGCCTGTGTTCTTAACTTCGATCACTACCGCCATTGGCTTTTTGTCGATGAACTTTTCCGATGCGCCTCCCTTCCACGATCTGGGTAATATTACCGCTATGGGTGTGATGGTGGCTTTCTTCTTATCGGTTACCTTACTGCCTGCATTGATGGCGATACTGCCAGCCAAGAGTCGCGCCAGTGAATCCAAAATTGGACGCTCCATGGATACTCTGGGAGATTTTGTGATTCGCCGTCAGCGCCCGATATTACTCGCGGGAGTCATTGTCTCGTTGGGATTACTGGCAATGATTCCAAACAATGAGATTAATGATGACTTTGTTGGTTACTTTGATGAATCTGTGGAGTTCCGAACCGATTCAGATTATATCAATGACAACCTATCTGGTATTTACCAGCTGATTTACTCGATCGAATCCGGTGACAACAATGGTGTTAGCAATCCGGAATTTCTTGCCAATCTGGAGCGTTTCACTGAGTGGATGCAGGCCCAGCCCGGGGTGCGCCATGTCAATACCATTGGCGATACTTTCAAGCGCTTGAACAAAAATCTGCATGCTGACGATCCGGCCTACTACAGGTTGCCTGAAGACCAGGAATTGGCAGCCCAGTATTTATTACTGTACGAGCTGTCTCTCCCCTATGGCTTGGATTTAAATAATCAGCTGAATGTGGCTAAGTCGTCGACGCAGATTATTGTAACTCTCGATAATCTCAAGTCGAAAGAACTCAAAGCGGTAGCTGATGCCGGCAGTAATTGGCTGGAGAAAAACATTGGTGTAACTGCCTATGGTGTAGGTCCGGCGATCATGTTTGCCAATATTGCCGAGCGCAATATGGAGGGCATGTTGGTGGGCACTCTGGTTGCGCTGGTATTAATTTCTGCACTGATTGGTATTGCCCTGCGCAGTGTCAAACTCGGCTTCTTAAGCTTAATTCCCAACTTGTTGCCGGCCGGCCTGGCATTTGGTCTCTGGGGTGCACTGGTAGCTGAAGTCAATGTGGCTGTCACTATGGTGACCGGTATGGCACTGGGTATTGTGGTAGATGACACAGTGCACTTCCTCAGTAAATACCTGCGCCAGCGCCGTGCAGGCTACAACGTGGAGGACGGACTGCGTTACGCCTTCTCTTCAGTGGGTGTAGCGATAGTTGTGACCTCAATTATTCTAATTGCCGGATTTATGGTGTTGGCCCAGTCCTCCTTCGGTATGAATTCCTCCATGGCACTTCTGACCGCAATTTGCATTTTGATGGCCTTGCTGGCGGATTTCCTACTTCTTCCGATTCTCTTGATGAAGCTCGATGCCAAGGCATACGACCCTGCTATTACCCCTATTGAAAATAAGGAGCAAAACTATGCAACCCAGCCGCTTTAAAAAACAGCTTTTGACACGGGCCCTAGCAGGTGCCCTGGCTCTGGCAGCTTTATCTGTTTCTGCCAGTGAACTGGATCTGGCCGCAGAAAAAGGTCTGGAAATTGCCAAGGAGGCGGACCGCCGCGACTTCGGATTCGGCGATCTCAGCAACAGCCTAACAATGACCCTGCGCAATAAATATGGTGAGGAGAGTGTGCGGGCTATGCGCACCAAAACTCTGGAGCAGGAAAATGACGGAGATAAATCCCTGGTGATTTTTGACAACCCTCGGGATGTAAAGGGCACAGCATTTTTGTCCTTTACTCATAAAGTGGGCTCCGATGACCAGTGGCTCTATTTGCCTGCTTTAAAGCGAGTAAAGCGTATTTCCTCCAGTAACAAGTCTGGACCATTTATGGGTAGTGAATTCTCCTATGAAGATATCGCCTCACAGGAGGTGGAGAAATACACCTACAAATATCTGCGCAACGAGTCTTTCGATGGCCGCGATCACTTTGTTCTGGAGTTGGACCCGGTTGATCCTAAATCCGGTTATTCCATTCAACACCTTTGGGTTGATACAGAGGAGTACCGCGCATGGAGAACCGACTATTATGACCGAAAAGGGGACCTGATGAAGACCCTCACGATTTCCGACTACAACCAGTACGGCGATCAATACTGGCGAGCCAATAAAATGGAAATGGTTAATCACCAGACTGGTAAATCCACAGAGTTGTTGTACGGTGACTGGGTATTTGGCAATGGTTTTACCGATCGCGACTTCACCAAAAATAGTCTCTCCAGGGCGAAATAGGGATTGCGCCCATGGTTAACCGAAAAATACTCACTTTGTTGCCACTATTGGCGGCGTTGAGTCATATGGCTGGAGCAAATGAGTTGAGCGGTTATGCGGGCCTGGAGGCTCGCGCATTCACCGCAGACCCTTTGGATTCAGCACAAAGTGATGCCGGTCTTTCTGCGTCTTTAAATCTCGAGTACTACCGGGATTTTGACGATGGAAACCAGCGTGTTGTGGCCAGTGTCTTTGGACGCTGGGACAGTGAGGATAGCGATCGCAATCACGCGGATCTCGGCGAGCTTTACTGGTGGAAAGCTTACGATAGTTTCGAGCTTTACGCCGGGGTGCGCAAAGTATTTTGGGGAGTTACTGAAACCGTGCATTTGGTGGATGTGATTAACCAGGATGATGCGCTGGAAAATATCGATGGTGAAGACAAGCTTGGCCAACCCATGATTAACCTCCTGATGGAGCGTGATTGGGGAACACTGGAGGTGTACGGTTTACTGGGCTTTCGCGAGCGCCAGTTTGCTGGCCGGGAAGGGCGATTGCGTGCTCCGCTGCCGGTGGATGAGGATGCTGCGGTCTATCAATCTGGCCGGGAGGAGAAGCACATAGATTGGGCCTTGCGTTACAGCCATGTGCTTGGAGATTGGGACCTGGGCCTCAGCCATTTTTCCGGCACTAATCGGGATCCATTATTATTGCTTACGGAAGATGGCTTGCTTGCGCCTTACTATGCACAGATCGATCAGACGGATGTGGACATCCAAACTACCCGTGGAGATTGGTTGTGGAAGTTTGAAGCTATTTCATTTAAACCTCGCGGTGAAGATCGACAGACAGCAGCTGTCGGCGGTTTCGAATATACATTTTATGGTATTGTCGAAACGGTCTCAGATCTTGGGGTATTAATGGAGTATCAATTTGATGATCGTACCGGACCTTGGTCTACGGCCAGTCAAAATGACATTGCGATAGGTGCGCGATACGCCCTAAATAATACCCAGGATACGGAGCTTTTATTTGCCGTAAGTACCGATTTGGATAACGGTAGTCGTTTTTCCAATCTGGAACTGACTCACCGACTAAATGACCGCTGGTTAATGGAAGCAGAGGCGCGTTTTTTCGGTAATGCCGATGAAGAAGACCCTACCTACAATTTGCGCAACGACGACTATTTTCAGTTGGAATTACGTCGCTATTTTTAAAAGTTAATTCTCACAGGAATACCCCCATTCCCACCCCAAAGAGGCAAGAAGTTTTGGGGTGGGCTTTTTTTAGGGAAGTGTATACTGGTCCAGAATTGTGGATAGCTGTTGGTAACTGTTTTTGCCTGCTGTGGTACTGCCCGTGCCTTTATTCAGGGCCACTACGCCTCGGCTTACCGCCATAACCATCGCGGCGAGGGCGGCACAATCGACACCGGCCTGCAATTGGCCATCGTCAATAGCCTTCTGCATACGGGTTTCGATCCGGTTCAGCATATCATTGGTACCCTTGGCTACCAGGTCAGAGAGAAATCCTTCACTGGCACCCACCTCCATAGCTGCCATAGTAGCGATACAGCCTTCTGGAGTTTCAGAGCTCTCCATACCTGACTGAAGCATTTCCAGGAAGCCGCCCATGGCTGTGCGGAAGTCCGGGTGATTCAAGGTATCCATAGCATCGCAGGCGTATTGGGTGTGGAAATGTTCCAGACAGCGGCCATACAACCCTTCCTTGCTTTGGAAGGTGTTGTAGATACTGGATTTATTCAGTCCCATGGCCGATTCAAGATCCGACAAGGAAGTTGCTTTGTAGCCTTTTTCCCAGAAAACGCGCATGGCCTTGTCTAGTACTTGTGACTCATCGAACTGCTTGCGCCCACTCATTTATCGTTACCAAACCTCAAAAAAATGATAGTGACACATCAATCTGGGGTGGGCAAGACGAGAGGGGGAGAGTCTCGAAATTATAGGGGTAAATAGGTTTTGGCATGAATAATCCAGCGGATTTGCCGGTTAATGAATAGGTGGTCAGCTTATTTTGTACAAAGGCCTGGTGCTGACTAATGGGCCCCTTTTAACTGGTTACTCAAAGCCTCTGCTGTAAGTGACCAGCTCGTCTTAACCTTTGATTGTTGTTGCCCCGAGGTGGAGTCAGGGCTACCTGCTTGCGGTTCCTAAAAATAGATATTTAACCTATGATTTCGGTTGCGAATGAATAGAGAAGGAATAGGAAATTATGGGTATTTTTGATAAAGCCAAGGAACTCGGTGAAAGGGTCAATGAGTCCGTAACCGCTTTTAGCAGTGATGAAGTAATAGCCAATACCGTTATCAAAGCGGTTGAGAAACAGGAGAAGGTGAATGCCATTCTCAAAGCCAGGGGATGCAATTATCGTGTTGCGGACATCGATCTGGGGATGGGCATTCCACCAACGGTGACTTTTGGGGTGAGGCGAGTTGATGAGCTGGCAGAAAAAAAGGCTGATGAAAATGGTGTCATGACTTCCCCTGCGCCTGAAGAATCCGCCTTATAGTTACCGACTCTCTAAATGATGGTTCCGGAAATTTTATAAAGCGATATTGGAATAAACATTATGAAAATAGTGCGTAGCAGAGATTTTACCGGTAGTAAGCCCTGGGAATCGCAACTTATCGCAAATATGAACGGGATTACCACTAAACTGCATTGGACTAATAAACCTTATATTTGGCATATCAATGATGGCCAGGAAGTCTTCGCTGTTCTCGATGGTCATGTAGAAATGTTTTACAAAGTGGCAGGTAGAACCGAATCGGAACTTCTTGGACCTGGTGATATATTCCACGCTTCTGAGGGCACGGAACATGTAGCTCATCCTGTTGGTGAGGCTCGCATTCTGGTTGTGGAATCTGAGGGAAGTGTCTAAGTTGGTTTTCCTTTCTTAGAAATTAATTAATGTGGTTATCTTATCAAGAGATAGTCATCAATTTGATGGTTTGGATAAGCATTTTGCAATGTTGATTTTGTAACAGTGGATCATGTCGGAATTTGTCGATTTACTGTCATTTTAATACCACTATTAGAGAGAGTAAGTCGTTAATATAAAAAGCTATTTAATCTTCCATATATAAAGTTTATACAGATTTTATGTAGTCATTTTTTGTTGGGATAACTTCCTTTGTGTAGGGAGGTTGAGCGAGAAATTAAGACTAATAAACTTCAAAAAATTATTTAGCGAACAAGGAGGGAACTGGGATGCTGGAGTTAAGGCCGAACTGTGAGAATTGCGATAAAGACCTACCGCCAAACTCGGAAGAGGCGATGATATGTACTTACGAATGTACTTTCTGCCAGCCCTGCGTCGATACATTACTCAGTAACGTCTGCCCTAACTGTGGCGGTAATTTTTGCCCCCGTCCCATTCGGCCCCAGGTTGCGCGGCGTAGCGGTGTGGGTATTAGCTATCAACCGGCCTCACAGAAGCGAGTCAATACTCGATTTAGTAAAGATGAAATCTGCTCGTTTACCGATAGCGTGAAAAATATCCCCCCCGCTGATCGCTAAAATAAAGTGACTGAAAGTTGCAGTTTGGTTTTCTGTTGCGAGGTTTATCGAGCTTATCTGGCTCATGCATGGGGTTATGCGGTTTCTTTATAGGGTGAGTTGTCCTCTGTAGTAAGCTTTGGGGCTGGCAATATTTTGTCTGACGCCTTAAGTTATATCGCCTTTTTTAGGGGGAAGTTAGAAGGATAACTATGACGAGTATCGTAGCGGACATCGGTGGGACCAACGCCCGATTTGCCATCGCCAAGCCTGTAGCAGAGGGTTACCAGCTGGAAGAACTCAAAGTCGTTGATTGCCAACGCTTCGAGGGATTTGATGCGGCACTGCAGCACTGGCTCAATGGGTTAAACCAGCCGCGCCCGGAAAAGGCGTGTATTGCAGCAGCCGGTCCGCTGGAGATGACTCCAACAGGTGGAAAGGTTTATATGACCAATCTGGGCTGGACTATTGACGCCGGGGAGCTGGCGCAAGAGTTTAGCTTTCCCCACCTAGAGCTGATTAATGATTTTGCCGCCTTGGCTCAGTCTCTGCCCCGTCTGGCCGAATCAGATTACCAGGTACTACGCGATACTCCCCGGCAGGCAGGTGCCCCTATGGCGGTGCTCGGTCCCGGAACTGGGCTCGGTGTTGCCGGACTGGCTGAAGCTGATGGCCGATACCATGTGCTGGCGGGAGAGGGCGGGCATGCCAACCTGACAGTCTCCACTGAGCGTGAATTGCAGTTGCTGCAAATCCTGATGAAAACCCAGTTACCCGTTTTCAATGAATGGGTTTTATCGGGCAATGGGCTGGTTAATCTCTATCGCGCAGTTTGCGAGCTGAACGGAGAGATTGCTGAGGACCTGACGCCCCCCGATATCAGCGCCCGTGGCCTTGAAGGTTCAGATCCGCTGTGCCGTGAAGCTCTGATAGATTTCCTCAATTTTCTCGGCAGTGCGGCCGGGGATGCGGCTTTGTATATGGGCGCGCGTGGCGGGGTATTTTTGGGTGGTGGTATACTGCCCAGGATCGCTGAATTGCTACCTGAGAGCGAGTTTGAGCAGCGTTTCCTGACGAAAGGGCGTGTCGCTCAATGGATGGAGGCCGTTCCGGTATACGCGTTGAATGCGGGTTATCAGGCCTTGATTGGCGCTGCAGTACAGCTTGAGGGGTAATTGCCCGGTACTTTTGTTGGGTTATGGCCTGACAAACGTGTATTAAATTACACCTGTGATTGATCTCACACTTTTTCCCGTCTCCTCCCCCCTCGGGGGAGGATGTTATGGATTAGGGGCCGCCCTAGGATGCAGGGTCTCAACATAACGATAAGTCCAGGGAGAAGATGATGAGTCTATCCAATAAAGGTAAAGGGGCGCTCAGACCCACTTTGCTATCTGCTGCCATCGCGGCCTCCGTGTCCACCTCGGTTGGGGCCTATGCGCAGGAGCAGGAAACACTGGAAGAAGTAACAGTTACCGGTATTCGCACCAGCGTTTTGGACTCCGTTGAAGCCAAGCGCGCCGCCGATGTTGTGGCCGATGTGGTAGATGCGGGCGCTCTGTCATCTCTTCCCGACCAATCAATCGCCGATGCCCTGGGTCGTCTGCCCGGCGTAACCACCGTGCGATCCAACGGTCAGTCCTCACAGCTAAATATCCGCGGTATGAACGGCGACTTCCTGCAAACCACCCTGAATGGTCGCGAGCAGGCCTCTACCAGTGGTTATACCGAAAGTACTCGCTGGATGTCTTTTGACCAGTACCCTGCTGAGCTGATTAATCAGGCGGCGGTTTACAAGACTCCGAAAGCCTCTCATATTGAAGGTGGTGTAGCGGGCTCTGTAGAGCTGAAAACAGCCAATCCTCTCGACGCCGACAAAGAACACAACTTTAATGCCAATGTGCGTATGTCGTATAACGACGCAGCAGACGACGTCGGTGCCGACGAATTCGGTGAGCGCGTCACGCTGTCGTACATGGGTAAATTTATGGATGACAAGGTGGGCGTAGCCCTGGGTTATTCTCACCTTGAGCAGCCGAACAGCTTTGTAAAGTCCCGCACGGGTGCAGACGGCCAAATCGGTTATGAGCCGGGGAACGATTTCGATGGTGATGGCAGTGAAGATGCTTTACCGCGAGCGTTCCAGTGGCAATCCGGTGATGGTACCGATACTCGTAATGGTTACCTGGCCAGCGTCGTTTTCGAGCCTACCGATAGCTTCAAGGCCCAGTTAGATTATTTTAAGTCTGACTTTGAGCGTGTTGATACTCGCCACGGTATTACGGTTGGCGGCCTGGCCAATACAAACTTTTACACCCTTTCCGATACCGAAGTGAATGGCGGTGTGGTTACCGATGGTACGGTAATTATTACCGACCCTAAGACAACTGATGATTCCAGCCCCTGGTTTGAATCCCGCTCTGAGGATCAATCCACCCAGGCTGACAGCGATAGTATTGGTCTGAACCTGGAGTGGAATTTAGGTGATCGCCACACCCTGGCCGTTGACTACTCCTACAGTAAGGGCACCAAGACGCGCAAGGACCAGATTGTGTCCATGCACGCTTACGACCTGACCTACGATGACGATGGTAACTTAGATACCTGGGAGGAAGCTGCTGGGCAGAGCTTTGCCTATTCCCTTAATGGCGACGGTATTCCCTCAGGCGTTTTCTCCGGTGTAGATTTCACCGATCTGGATACCATGCGTTTGTCGCGCTACGAAGAGTACCCCCACGAGTACACTGATAAGGTTGAAGCCTTCAAGTTCGATTACAAGTTCGATTTGGAGTGGCGAGCCATTGCCTCTATTGAGGCAGGATTCCGTGTCTCTGAGCGCACTTTTGACTCTGAGCGTGGAGCCTTCCTTTACGGTAGCCGCGATGGCCAATTCAATGGCTACTGTGCGGATAACCTGTCCGACATCGATTGTGAGCCGCAACTACTGGACGGCTATGTCAGTGTTGAATCCACCAGCGGGATACCACAGTTCGTAGTCAACGATATGGATGCCCTGGCTTCCAGTATTTTTGGAGCCGGTAACTACGAAGGTAAAAAGGTATTTAGCCAGGACTGGACTTTCGTTGAGTCCGGGACGATGAAAGAGGAAGTTTTTGCCTACTACTTGATGGCCAATATCGATACTCAGCTGGGGAGCATTCCAGTAACTGGTAATTTCGGTGTACGGGTTGTTGAAACCGATGTGAAGTCCAGTGGTATCCAAAATGTGGGTGCTGGCAATGGTATCGAAATTACTGATGACGTGGGTGTAACTTCAGATAGCTTCGACTATGTTGAGTACGGCCCCGAATACACAGACACCTTGCCTTCCCTTAACTTGAACTTTGAGCTGACCGAGCAGGACTACATTCGCTTTGCTGCAGCTAAAGTGATGGGTCGTCCACCGGTTGGGCAGCTGAAAGGCGGCGCTGGTTCCTGGAACAGCGTTAATAACGAGACTAACGATACTGAATACAATGTATGGACCAAAGGTTCTCCCTACCTCGATCCTTTCCGTGCAAACCAGTTTGACCTGGCTTATGAGCACTATTTTGAAGATGGCGGTGCGGTAACTGCAGCCATTTTCTGGAAAGATATCGAAAGCCTGGTAGAAAAGCAGTATATCTACCTGGATAGCCAGGCAGATCGAACGGCGCTGTTTGATTCCCTGGGCATTGAAATTCCCGTTGGTCTGGAAGCCGGCGCTTTCGAAACTTACGTGAACAACGACAAGGGTGGTTATATTCGAGGCATTGAGCTTGCGGGTACCAAAACCTTTGATCAGCTGCCGGGTATTTGGGCTGGCTTGGGTATGACCGCCAGCTATTCATATACTGAGAGTGAAACCGAAGTGAGTGGCGGTAACCTCTATGGTGAAAACCTGCCGTTGCCGGGCCTCTCTGAAAATGTCTGGAGCACTACAGTATTTTGGGACATCGGTAATTTCAGCTCCCACGTCAATGTTCGCTACCGGGATGAATTTATCCTGATTATGCCGATACCGGGAGGCTCTACTCCGGCCTTAGCTGAGGCGTACACTACTGTTGATGCTCAGATATCCTATGCATTCGATAATGGTATCGATGTGGTTTTCTCAGCAAACAATCTTACTGATGAGGCTGATGTGAAATCATATGGAGTAGATGGCGTCCTCGGTGAATACACTGAGTTTGGGCGTCAGTTCTACCTCGGCTTGAATTATAGCTACTAAGTATCGCTGATTCTTTCGGTGTAAAACTGAAGGTGTGATAAGAAACCGCCCGCTGAGCTACGCTTGCCGGGCGGTTTTTTTTTAAATATTAAAGGGCCCGACAATAAGTGCGGTACCGAGTTTTTGAGAGTCGCCATGAGCAATCAACGCAAAAAAATAATTATTCTTGGCGGGGGCACCGCTGGCTGGATAACCGCTAATCTGATGGCGACCCATTGGCAGAATAAAGGGTTTGAAATCACCCTGGTGGAATCACCGGATATTGGAATTATCGGTGTGGGGGAGGGATCAACTCCGCCGCTAAAAGGTTTTATGGAAACTATAGAAGTTAGCGAATCTGAGTGGATGCCAGCTTGTAACGCTACTTACAAAGTGGGAATTACCTTTAGGGATTGGTCGGTTAAACCGGGCTTTACCCAGTATGTTCATCCCTTTGTCGGCCAGCCTGACCAATTTACTATCCCGGCATTTTTTCATAATAGTTACCTGCGCAGGAAGGGGGTTGACCTGGAGGGACACCCGGACCACTTCTTTCTGGCCACAGAGATGATCCGGCAAAAATTATCTCCAGTCGCGCCGGAAAACTTCCCTTTTGAAATTGCCTATGGCTACCATTTTGATTCTGGTTTATTGGGCCAGTTCCTGCGTCGTGTTGCAGAACAGAAAGGCGTTCGCTATAAGGTGGCGACAGTGGCTGGCGCCATGCTCGATGCACAGGGGAATATTGATTACCTGAAAACTACTGATGGTGAGGTTCTTAAAGCGGATCTGTATGTGGATAGTTCCGGCTTTCGTGGAAGTCTTATACAACAATCCCTGAAGGTTCCTTTTATTAGTAGCGCTGAGAGTCTGTTTAACGATTCTGCGGTTGTATTTGCTACAGATCAGGAGAAAGAGTATGCACCGCATACTATTTCTACTGCGATGAAATATGGCTGGGCCTGGAAAATCCCACTGACTAATCGCAATGGCAACGGCTATGTTTATAGCTCTAGCTTTGTCGACGATGACAAAGCAGAAACGGAATTTCGTGCTTACTTGGGGTTGTTGGACAGTGATGTCGAGGCGCGTAGATTAAAGTTCAAGGTGGGGCGGGTTGCCCAACACTGGGCCAAGAACTGCCTGGCGGTGGGGCTCTCCCAAGGCTTTATTGAGCCTTTGGAGGCAACGGCGCTTGATATGGTTCAGGAGACTGTTGTGCGCTTTATAGAGGCCTATAACAAAGGTGATCATACAGATAAGTATAGGGATGATTTTAATAATCGTATCAGCGCTCGTTTTGATGCAGTGCGGGACTATATCGTCTGTCACTACCGTATTAGTTCGAGAACAGATACGGATTATTGGGCTGCCAATGGCACTAATGAAAAGATATCTCCCTCCCTGCGTTCAATCTTGATGTCCTGGATGGCAGGCAAGAATATTACTGATGAACTACTGGATCAAAAGCTGGATGTCTATTTCCCGAATGTATCCTGGAATTGCCTGTTGACTGGCAAGGGGATTTACCCGGGGCAGGAACAGTTGCGTCCAGGTAATGAGTTTGCACATAAATATAAACTGGAAGAAATCAAGGATTTTAACCGCCGCTGTGCTCTGAACTTTATGCCGCACATGGATCAGTTAAATCAATTAAGGGTGGGGTAGAAGAAAATCTGGAATAGTGCTCGGGTTATCTCTGAGCACTATTCCACTTCAATCAGATAGGGAGGTGAATCGTTTTTAATTAATAAATGACTATTCGCTATCCTTTACTTCTATTTTCTCTGACTCTTTTATACGTAGTATGTGCTTTTCTCCACGCTCACCACGAATTTTAACTCGATCTCCAGATTTCATACCTTTGAGCTTGGCCTCATCGGCATCCAGGAAAAAGTAGCGGCCAGTCTGCTCATCTTTCAGGGAAAACTTACGCTCGGATTTTCCCGTTTCAAAATCTTCAGAGATAATTTCTTCCAAGGTGCCAGTTACAATCTCCTCTGCTTGTACAAACAGGGAGAAGCTCAATGCAAACGCTATTAGAATGAATTTTTTCATAGTATTTATCCTACGGTAACGGATTTATAGTCTAATCACTGTAACTGACTAAGATAGTGGCCGACTGTTTGTCTGAGGCCATAGATTGAAACTCAATGGTTAAGCCAATATTTGAGTCGGTAAAGCTATCTCCTGGCTCCTTGAGTTCTGCTACATGGTTAAAGAGTCTATTATCGAGATAATGAACGGATACTGAATTTTCCATATGAGACGATGGGTTCAGTATGTCATGGCCTACATGGTAGTTCACGTAGTAGTAGTCTACCCCATTCTGACTACCTGCACTCTCAACTTTCAGCTGCTGGGGCAGATTTCCTGAGAGCTCTCCCGCAGTCAGCTCAATAGCCTCAATCTCCACCTCTTCTGTGCTGCCGGCGGTCTGGGTTACCGTTTGGGTATATTCGGGGAATAAATCATACCAGCCCATGTACTCTCGGTGACCACTGCCAAATAAGCGCGAAGTCCAGGCATTCCCCATAAAGCTCCCATCTGTTCCATACTCGCTTTCGCCACTATCGAAGGTATCGCCATCATTGTTGTCATCATTGCCGGCATGGCTGAGTCCAATATTGTGGCCAAGTTCATGGCCCATTATTATCTGGTCTGTATAAGCGGTAACGATGCTCCACTTACCACCAACAGAGGCGACACCAGCCCCAACCAGCCCAGCACTCTTGGCCTTTGGCGGGTAGATGTAAACACGGTGGCGCCAGTCGCTTAGGTTGACAGGGTTGTTATTGTCATCAACTAAATTGGCTTCTGCCCATTTTGTTGCATTGTCACGCCAAGTGTATCCTCCGTCTGTATATTCTCCTCCCTGGCTGGAGCGGGCTGCCGCATCGTCAACACTTAAAGTGCCACCGTCTTGGTTATCTGGGATGTTGTAAATGATACAGTCAATGGAGCTGTCTTCATTGCTACCTTCTCCATAGCAGTAATGCTCCAGGGAGCTGTCGCTGATGCGATGGCGCAGGAATTTTAGTTGTCCCAATGAATTCTTTAGGTAGGTATTATCGATAGAGTCTTCATCGTTAAAGACCATATTTGCAATATCAGAGATATCAGTGGTATCTGTAGGTACAGCATCAGAGAAGTTCATGAAAATGAATACGATACTGCTTTCATCAGGCTCTAAAGTGACGACAGAGAAGGTAATCGATTGAGTAGTGCCATCGCTAAGTTGGAATGAAATGGTATCTTCTGTCGTTTCACCATTTTTTAAACTGTCTGCAGAATCATTCAGGCTGTATTCCCAATCTCCGTTGCTGTATAACTTGAAATCGCCGTAGGATCCGTTAAGAGTTTCCTCGACAAACTCCGGAGTATTGCCATCGACATCCTCCAAAAGGAATGTTCCCGAAGAAAATTCCTTACCTTCAACAATCAAAGTGGCCAGTGGGCTGGCGGGGTTGAACGTGTAGGCATCGTCGTAACCGATTATGGAAATGGATATAGTGGCTTCTGAATCACTGGAGCCGATACCAATATTAAATGCGTCGGTCACTAATTCTGAGCCAGCAATTGGATCGGATAGTTCACTGTCCAAGGTATAGGTCCAGCTGCCATCGCTGGATATTTCAAGCTCTCCGTAAGTCCCTTGAAAATTTCCGGATTCAAAGGTTTGATTGCTGTTTGAGTTATCGACTAGTTGCCCTGAAACCGTTGTCTCGACATCTTCACTGACGCTGCCGCTGTCACCGCTTATGCTAGGGGAGTCATCGCCGTCGTCGTCATCCGAATCTGAACTGTCATCATCATCAGAGCTGGAGCTGTCATCATCAGAGCCAGTATTGCCACCGTCATCATCGCCGTCAGAGTTTGCCCCTGAATCGCTATCGCTGCTTACTGGAGTGCTGTCAGGTTCGTTGTCATCGGAGCTTCCGCCCCCACCACAAGCAGTAAGAAATACAGATAAACTGATAGCCGTGAGTAACTTCAGTGAATAGGTCATATCGCCTCGATAGATCCGTTAAACCAAATGTAATTGGCGCGGAGTATAAAGAGCTGTCAGTCATATTCTGTGATAGCTTGCTTTTGAAGTAGGACTTTTCTTTAAACAAGAAATGACGCTATGGATCGTCCCTAGAGGAAGCCTGTATTTTTAAAATAAATAGTAGAGTAAAATTTTATGAGGAATTTGAGATTTCTCAGATTGCGAAATTTAAATCCAGGAGCTTGTTGGCAAAAAACACAAAAAATGGAAAGAAAAAATATAATATACTTAGGGTCAAATGGGATATGGATGTCGATATTCGAGCTAATAACGAGGGCTCACGATATGTCTCTCATGAGACGAATTATCTTCTTTTAAATACGTGGCAAGTTGAAGGTGGTCAACTATTCGGTGTAGATAGTTGACCACTTAACTGTTTTTATTCTGTAGATAGCTCACTTAGAAATTGTTTTAGGTGTGAGATATTGCAATCTTTTGTGTCGCTACAGCGTTTCAGCATCTGCTTTAATTGCCGATCATCACTTTGTTCGGTAGCTAATTTCAAATAGTGAAGTACTTGGTCAAGGTTTTTATCGACGGACTCTCCTAGGCTGTAAGCTTCAGCTATTTTAAGTGAGGCCAAACCATGACCTCTTTGGGATGCCTTCTCGTAGAGGGATAGCGCTTCATCCAGATTGGCCTCCACACCGAGTCCCTGTTCATACATACGGGCTTGGTTATAGTATCCATACTTTGAATTTTTGCTCGATGCCTGTTCGAACCAATACAGAGCTTTAGAATAATCTTTGATAGCGCCATTATCAGAACTCAGATATATAAGTCCCAGCTTATTCATGGCGGTAGCCAGTCCACCCTCCGCTGCTTGAGTGTAATAGTAGATTGCTTGCTCCAGGTCCTTTTCTACTCCGTTACCTGCCTCGTAGAGTCCGGCCAACCTGGCACTGGAGTTGGCTGAGCCTTCCGCAGCTGCGAGCCTATAAAGTTGTGCTGCATGAGTCGGGTTTTGTTCCACTCCATAACCATTTTCGGCGGAGTAACCCATATTGGTAATACACTCCAGGTGGCCGGCCCGTCCACACAATAAATACCAGGCATAGGCAATATCGGCGTTGGCATCTGCAATAATATTCTTGGAATGCAGGATCCCCATTTTTAATTGTGCAGGAAGATGATTGCGATATGCCGCAGCTTGATAGTCCCTGATAGATTGATTGATATTAACCGGTTGGCCATGGGCGCCTAGTTGTGTGATACGCCCTCTCTCAAAGAGTGCGGCGGGGTTTCCTGCAATTGCAGCCTCACTGAGAAGCGCCATGCCCTTACTGGTTTCTTTTTTCTTCTCCAGCAGGTAGCTGGCATAAAAAAACTGGGCTGGGGAAAAGCCGTTACCGGAAGCTTTTTGAATAAGCTGTTCAAATTGATAGTAATCATTCTGTTCAAGGTAACCAATAGCCTGGGTAAAGTGGGCTACGGGGTAACCTTTATTTGCGCTGGCTTGCAAGAATTGTGCAGCACCGGATTCATTAGCTGAGTTAAATTCCTCTGACGCAAAAAGGGAGTAGAGTTCATACTCCGCCTGGCCTTTCTTCAAATGTTGTTCGGCACTGGAGAGTAGTGAAGTTGCTAACTCTTTGTCCGGATCAATTCCCAGGCCCATAAAGGCTATATAGGCTAGGTAAACCTTCGCCTCTTCGAGGCCCAGATCCGCAGCAGCAACAAATAATTGTGCGCACTCGTTAACTGCGAATTTTTCAGTTTTGCCACTGAGACACAGCCGCCCTAAACTGATATTGGCGGAAATGGATCCCATAATAATAGCGTCCAGATAAGCCTGTTCAGCCTGTGGATACTGCCCCTCCGCATGAAACACAATGCCTTCGGCGTGTCGAGCGGCATAATCTGTAGAGGCTAGTACCTGGATCACATCTGTATAGAGCTGATCTGATGTGCCGGCAAATGGATACCGGATCGCGATCAGTCGATGTAGAAAGCGGGCATTATCGAAGTAGATTTTCGATACCTGATAACCGCCTACTTCCTTTACGTTATATACGCGGTATATAGCATTGCGACTATTTGCAAATTCAAAATAGCTATCAATAATTTCATAGCCGGATATGGTGAGCAGGTCTTCTGCATCTGCCCAGCTTCCGACCTCAAAGGCACTGTGGCTATACTCACCACTGCGTCCGGAGAGGATGCCAGTAGCAATAAATTCAAACAGGTTTTTATGGTAGTTGGCGGCTTCTAACTGTCCCACAGACTCATAGCATTCTGCAGCGCTGAGGTGGGGAGTCAGTGACAGGATGTTGTTGTTTGTTACGGCCTTCCAGTCCACGGCTTCACAAGGCTTATCCCCAGATTCGATCGCAGATAGCTCCGCCTGGTAGCGCTCTCTGGCCACGATATTATTCAGGGGTTGCTGAGACTCAAGATAGGCAACCCAGAAATCCTCATAAGCAACTGTATCTGGAGCGCTAGCAATTTGTTCGGTTAGCAGCCTTATTTCGTTATCGCCGGGCTCGATGGAAGTGTGGGCCGCACAAGAGGCCAGTAAGTAAATAACGGGAGCAAAAAGGAATTTTTTCATTATTTACTTCCTGATCAGTGACTTAACCAGGTTTTTCATTGCCTTACTGGTTTCCTGGGTATTCGAATTATCGCCCTTGGCCCAGAACTGATATTGAAGTGCTTCATCCAGTTTATCGAGCTGCTCCATATACTCGGCAATATCCGTATTGCGGACATGGTCCGCTTTGGATTTAAAGGCGTAGTTCACCGAGATATTATTGCCAATATGATCGGAGGTTCTGGAGAAGGTGAACCAGGGATTGTCTATCTGTAGATCCTGGGATTCCTCTCTCCACAAAACCTCTCCAGTAATTTTGGCTACTGCTTTGTGGTTGATATCCACAGGATGTGCCAGCGCTAATGGGCTTTGGCGAATACGCTTCTGGGGGCTGGTAATATAAGAGGCGATACTGGTGCCATACAGTGAGAAAATCTTCCGAGCAGAGCTCAACTCGGCAAAATCACTGATCTCATATAGCTCCGATACCTGAAGTACATTTTCACCCCGATTGTCCTGGTGCTTGATATTGGATGTGATTTCAATACCGGGGTAGTAAGTTGCCATAAAGTTTGCGTAATTACTCTTTATGTATTCAGAGTCCGCTGACTGGAAAAATTGACGCATCTGCTCCGCTTTGAGAGCGCTGTAGGTGGACTCAACAGTTAGCCCTGCGGTATTGGCCCCGGCATTGATTTCAAAATTTTCGGTGACATCCAGTTGCAGAGTGCCGTTGGCGGGATAAACCGTGGTTACTTGTTTTAATGCTCGGGTTCCCTTTCGAATGGGGAGTGCCAATTCATAATCAAAGAAGCCTTTGCTCTTGATATTGGAGCCCTGTCCGGAAGCGGTGCCGTCAACCCAATAATCTTGTCCATTGAGCTCAATGACGCTGATTACATGATCAAAAGAACTGGGAGAGGGGATATCATTGGCAAGGTCACGCCCGCGTCCTGAAGACACCAAGGCGGGGTAAGAGTTAACCCCCAGGTGAGACAACATGGCGGTTATTAATATGGCCTTGTCTTTACAGTCGCCATAGCGCTTATCCAAAGTCTCTCTCGGCGTTCGCGGTTGGTGTGAGTTGATTCCAAACTCGATCCCAAAGTAGCGAATATCCTCCTGAACGTAGGCAATAGCCTTGCTGACAGCTCCCTCAAGGCCTTCCTCTGCGCGCCATTGATCCAATTGCCGGGTGAGTTCCTGTGGCAGGGAGAGGTCAATATCGTAGAGTGTCATTGCCCAATCGTTTACTTCAGCCCAACTGTTATAGCCTGAATATTGGATGTAGTTGAATGGGTCATGCCAGTGAGGGTATTCCCCCTCCTGAAGTATCGGAGACACCTGCTTCAGGTCCAGTGTGTACTGGTAAGTGCCGTTATTGCGGGTAACGTTCACCGGTACTTTTTCATTGTTAAAACGGTAATTGAGCTTGTTGTCACTGGTAATTTTTACATAGCGCCTGTCGATGGCATCCGGCCATGACAAGTAGAAAGTACCAAAATCCCCACGTTCAAAAATAGGGTTGCTTCCCTCGAGTGTATAAGCGTAGGAGATTTTGTCACCAGGTCGGATATCCTCAAGGATATAAAGCGCATTCCACATTTCAGAGTAAAGTTTGCTGGATAACTCCTGCTCAGACTGGAATAACTTGAAGTCCTGTTTGTCCAGGCGATCAATCACTTGATCATTGCGGGTGACGGTAATTTCGTGAACGACCAGCTGCTGGAATGCGGGGTAAAAACTAATGTTCAGTTCCGATACCTGTTTAACCCCCTGCTGATTGAGGGGCTCCATCACCAACTGAAAATAGTATTGGTGTTGTTCGTTCGTATGGGATATCTGGGAGTTGCTCAGGTGATACCTAACACTGCCTTCGGGTGCAGTGACACTACTCGAGAGATCGACGGCATCCACCCAAGTGGGTGTTGGGGCTATGTTAATTTCAGGGGTAGCCTGGGCCAGCGACACAGCAAATAAGAGAGTCACAGCCAGAATTTGGCCGAAGGAACGATATTTCAAAATGAGCCTCGATTGTTATCTACAGCCTATACCGGCGGAGACAGAATAGATCTTGGGTGGGGAGTAAGCAGAAGGGGCACGCGGGGCACCCTACGATTGATTCGCTCCTGTTGAACCCTGGATCTTTCCCTATAGGGCAGTGCCTGTTGCCGTTTGGCAGCGGCGCTCCGTTACCGCTTGGTGTTGGGATCGTTTAGTGAACAGCCGGTAATATACCCCAATGGCTATGGGCTGAGTATCGGATGGATATGACCGCTGGCGTTTTGAATAAGTTTTTCGGCGGTTCAAATTGATGAAGGCAGGGTTTGTTGTGTCCGGGCGATAAAACGGTTAAAAAACAACCGAATCTTGAAGGTGGGAGGCCACCCAGCTTGTAAGCTGAGTGACCTGAGATCTGCTTATTGGGTTTGCTCCTGAACGGGCATTTCTTCGAGCTTAGCCTTTATCTCTTTCAGCTTTTCCTTAACTCGGGCTGCATTGTCGGGGCCCATGCGGATCATCAGCTTTTGTATTCCAGGGAGTTTTTCCAGTTTTGGATCGGCAAATTTGTAATACACCGACGGGCGTATCAATTGAATAGGGCCTTCAACATCTGGCGCTGCCAGTACATTGTCGATTGCTCCAATCACCACCTGGTGGAATGACTTGTTGCGAATCCCCAGCTCGCCGTAGGCCTGGGCTAAACGGGGGTACCAGTATTGATACAACGTAATGATGGCATCAGTGTTAGCCAGTGCGAACAATCGTACTGGTTGGTCGTAACGGCGATAGTTCTCCGGGGACAGCTGGTAGCCTTCAGCGGATGACCCGGTAACGGTGATGGGGCCGCGAATGGTTTTCAGAGGGCGATGCTTGTGAATCAACTCACCACGGGATGCTGCGTTGGCAGCGGCCACCCATTTACGTATTACTTCATCGGGTACCAGCCAGCGGGATAGGGCGCCGTCGGGTGCCAAGGTCATTAATTCGTCATATGCGGCCTTATCGCTCTCGTTCAGGGGGGGAGGCGGCTCTCTGCCGGGCTCCTCTTCAATGACCGGCTCCTCGGGCGGCTGGGCTGGTTCCTGACTCTCAGGTTGTGCCAGGGCTTCCGGCTCGGGAGCAGTTTGGGGTTCTTCGACAACACCGATGGTGGGAATTTCTTTTTTCTTTTCCTCGCCGGTCCAGAGCCAATAGGCTGCTGCAGCGACAACGACCACCACAATAATGCCGATGATCCACCCTTGCCTAGATTGTTGTTCCGACATTCCCTGCCTCCTTTGACTGCTAACAGAATGTGACGCTTGGACCACGACAAAGCGCTGCGGTTTCTCGCGATCTGCTGGTTTTACATTACTCTGCAAAAGCGCCGCTCGCAAAATAGTTTTACTATGGGGTAATTGCACAACCTTATTGCCGGTCTTATACCCTGCGCAGCACCTACGCCCCCGCGCGGGAGGATGTTTGATTTACTGGGCCTATTAGAGTGGTCTGGGGAGCTTCTGAATAATTCTGAGCGGCGAATAAAAGAGAGAACAATGGGAAAATTCACCAGCTTATTGATTGGCCTGATGCTGGGTGGTGTACAAGCTGCCGTGGCTGCAGAGCCGGTAGATCCTTTTTGGCGCAATGCGACGGTCTATTTTATGTTGCCGGACCGTTTTAATAACGGCGATAGCAGCAATGACTTCCCCTACGGCCGCAAAGACGATGCGGCATACCTGCGTGGCTTTGAGGGAGGGGATCTGCGCGGCGTTATCGAGAAAATTGAAGCGGGGTATTTTAATGATCTCGGAGTCGATGCTATCTGGATGGCCCCGGTGATTGAGAACATCCATGGCTACAATGAGTCCGATAAACGCACCTACGCTTTCCATGGCTACTGGCCTAAGGACTGGACTGCCGTAGATGCCAACTTTGGCACCGAAGCAGAACTGGCAGAATTGATTGAGGTAGCTCACAGCCAGGGGATTCGCGTATTGCTGGATGTAATTCTCAATCACACCGGGCCAGTCACTGAACAGGATTCCAGATGGCCCTCGAGTTGGCTGCGCAATAGCCAGCAATGCGACTGGTCTGACTATGCCGGCAATGTTGAGTGTGCAATTCACGCGAACCTGACGGATATCCTCACGGAGAGCGAGAAAGATGTCGAGTTGCCGCCGCAACTGGTGGCAAAGTGGAAAAAAGAAGGCCGCCTGCAGCAAGAGCAGCGTGAACTGGATGCCTTTTTCGAGCGCACTGGCTATCCCCGCGCCCCCAAATATTACCTGATCAAGTGGTTAACCGACTGGGTACGTGAATACGGTGTCGATGGTTTTCGTGTGGACACGGTCAAACACGTAGAGCCACAAGCCTGGGCAATACTGAAAAAGGAAGCAGGCTTAGCCCTGGCGGAGTGGAAGGCTGAGAACCCGAAGAAGAAATTGGATGATCGCAATTTCTTTATGGTGGGCGAGGTTTACCATTTCGGCGTTAACAGCTTTGGTCCCAGTGTCGGTCGTTCCTACGATTATAGCGATCGGAAAGTAGACTTTTATCAGTACGGTTTTGACAGCCTGATTAACTTTGATTTTGCCCAGGTTGCGGGCAAGCCAGCGGAGGATATTTTCTCCAGCTATTCTTCCGCCTTGAACAGCGGTGAACTAAAAGGGTTCGGTGTCCTAAATTATCTAGGCTCCCACGATGACCATCACTCATTTGACCGCGAGCGTCAGCACACACTGAGTGCCGCAAGTAAACTGATGTTGGCGCCCGGTGCAGTGCAGATTTATTACGGTGATGAACTGGCGCGCCCCATGATTGATGATCGCGCATTTGGCGACGCCTCTATGCGCACCAATATGAACTGGGATGACTTGGAAAAGCCGGAAACCCGTGCATTGCTGGCTCATTGGCAGAAGCTGGGGCAGTTTCGTCGATCGCACCCGGTAGTTGGCGCTGGTGTACACCAGAAGCTGGAGGATAAGCCTTATACATTCTCCCGCACCTTATCTGGTGAGCAGCCGGTAGTTGTGGCGATGGAACTGTCCGCGGGTGAGAAGAGCGTATCAGTTAAAGGTGTGTTTGCCGATGGTATCGAACTGACCGATTACTACTCGGGTAAGCGAGCCAAAGTTGAGGATGGCAGGGTGAATTTCGATACAGAGGGAACTCTGCTACTGCTATCTGCTAAATCGCAGTAAATCCAAAAAAGAAAGCCCCTGCAGATAGCACTGCTGGGGCTTTCAGCATCCTTGAAAATGGGATGACTTAATCGTTATCCATCGTTGTTGTGGTGAACTGGTTACATACCATCACATCAACGTCTAACTGGCCAATTACACGCTCGGCAGTATTGCCACGCAGGAATGAACCGGTCTCGCCGTACTGATTCATGGTTCCCATCACGACCAAGTCTGCATCGATCTCACGAGCCACTTCCTCAACAACATCACTGGTATAGCCGCGCTTTACGTGAATGCGATGGGTGGGGACACCGGTTTTATCGGCAAGCTTGGCCAAAGCACCGCGATCTGGGTAGAGCATGGAATCCAGGAAGGCGTTTACGAGGTGTAGCTCTGCCCCGTAATGACCTGCGATATAGGTCGCGCGTTCGCTGATCTGGCGATTGAGCTCGCGCTGCTCGAGGGTTTTTGCCTGGTAGTTAACGGTAGCCAATACAACTTTGCGCTCGTCTTTGGCGCCGGGGCGAATCAATACTACTGGGCAGCGCGCTGTTTTAAGGACTCGCCATTTGGATTCGGCGAAGGTAAAGCGACGGCTGCTCTTCGCGTGTACTGGTAGGTAGATCATTTCTGCGTTGCAACGCTTTGATTCCTGCACGATGGCCGCCTGCCAATCACTGGACCAGCAAACAGTGATCTCACAGGAAAGACCAGCTTCTGAGATGGGTTCACGAATTTGTTCACGGAACCACGACTCATCGCGAAATAGGTGGTCGTTAACTGCACGGGTATCCACCGCTTCACCATCAACTGCGACGAATACAGCCAGTCGCGGCTGAGGATTGCGTCCACGTGAAGTGATCAGGGCTCGCTCCAGAGCTACATGCTTCTCATCGTTAGGGTCCACTACAACGAATACGGTGCTTTGCTGCTCCATTTTTTCTCCTCAACTAAGCGTGTTACTGGCCAGTGCGACCTGCAGTTGACCAAGAGGTCTAATCTATCATGATGGGGTGGTCAGCCCGAGTACCTGACTGTCCCATTTGTCGAATTTGGCGCCTATCTCATCGAATAATTTTGTTGCGCATAATGGCGAAGTTGGGGGTGGGGGTATTGAGGTAGATCAAGATTCTCAGATGTATGTCTGAGCTTGCTGTTATAGAAGTGAAGATGACTGGGTAGCGAGGTATATTCTCGTTACTAGCTTTACCGATGGTACTGAGGCCATGTTACTTTTTAGGAAATATAAACGTTGAGTAGATATTTCAGTTTCTTGTCAGGCCTTGCCTAGACTCTACTTATAAACGATGATACCCAAGATTGGTTTTTAATTTAGCTCAAACCTTTTCTCCACCTAAAGGGCCCCATACATTTTTGAAGCGTTAGAATCTGTATTACATCTTTTGTATACATCGCAGGATTTTGGGATTAACTTGATTTTCTCTGATTCTTTAGTCGGTACCATACTACTCATCTATATAATGGTTCCGTACAGTTATGGCAGTAGTTACTGACGTAAATCTCTCCTATCCGTTGAGGTTATTACAAGAGTGCCCCTGCGCTAACAATAAAATTGTCCCATTCTTTAAATTATTCCAAATTTTTATAAACTTCATTTTACACAAGGTAGATGTTATTACTAATAAAGTAGTAAGGGATAACTTCTTCGTTGGTTTAATAAATAGCTTTTCACAAAGCTACTATAGTTTTACCTTGCGTATTTTGTTGCTGGGTGTATAGCGTCTATAGGCTTATCTACAGTGTCTGAGGGAGTTGGCTCGTCTACTATTCTTACTAGTAATTTTATAAATTAGTTTGTCGGACTTAGTGATGAGATTTAACGGCCACTAAGCACTTCCTCTTATTTAAGCAGTTCTACATTGCTTAATTTTTAGCCTTTCAAGTTACCTAATTACCACTTATGCTAAGCCAATTTTTAGCAACCTTTCTGGCATCGGTGGTGTCCGAAGAGAGACGTAAATCAATCTTGGAATGAGTGCCGACAAATCAAACCTCCGATTAAAGCGATATTGAAATTCTGCCAAATAGCGCTGTGCATATTTCGGCCTAATAGCATGGTAAGTGCTACGTAGCGCACTCTTTAAATTACCAAGTACTGTATTTACCCAATAGAACTCAGGCTCTTCAACAGAAGCTCGGCCACCACCACAAACAATTTTGTCATGTACACAACCGGCCTCCTTAATGGCATTGAAGCATGGAAGACCATCTGAGATGACTGTGCTGCCACTGCAAAGGTACTTTTTACTCCAGGTTGAAATTTCACTGCTTTTGAAGCCCTTGATAATTGAGAGCTTAATACGGGTTGGGCGTCCCTCCTTGGTTGTTTCAACGGCCGCCACAAAGGGAGTTTTACCCTTGGCTCCGCGCCCGGGCTTGCATCCAGTACGCTCACCACCGAGATAGGCATCATCTAGTTCAATAAAACCGGACAGTTTGTATCGTTGGTCTCGCTCCATCATCACTTGCATGAGTTTCTGCTTCATACGCCATGCTGCGTTGTAAGAGATACCTAGATGTCGAGATAGCTCCATAGAGGAAATGCCCTTCTTATCCTGAGTAATCAGGAAAATACCGAGAAACCAGGTGGTGAGGGGGAGCTTCGTGGAGTCAAAAATTGTACGAGAGGTAATCGATGTCTGACGCCGACAATGGTTACATTGCTTAAGCTTGCGATAAGCGAGGTCGCAATGCTTGTCATGCCCGCAGTGAGGACAACTAAAGCCATTGGGCCAACGCCACTGCGACAGTGCATCGAAGCACTGTTCCTCGCTGCCGTACATTTTGAGGAATTGGGTCAAACTAATACCCTTCTGAAACTGTACCTTGTTGCGAGCCATGGCGTATTCCCTTGCAGATCAACGAGATAGCTGTATTTATATACAGTTACGCATAACTTAGCAAGAGTGGTAATTAGGTCAAGTTAAGTCATGCCGAAGATCAATATTTCAAGCACAAATTTCTACTACGCCCCCTACAGGGAGGATGTGCTCTCAAGCACTGATTATTAGCCTTCCAAAAGCCCGAAAAGTTGTGATTTTGGGTTTGCAGTAGCACAGGAGGTGCATATTACCGCTGTTGTTCGGTATTTGTTCACATACTACCGGTTTATTGATGCCTTTGGTGGTCTGTGGATATCTCAGGATGAGTGATCAATTGGTCGGGTATTGAAATCCAGCGGTTTAGATACTGCGTAGTTGGGGTTTCCAAATATCTGGCTTGAATTGCAAAAAATAATAAATGGTCACCTGTGATGATAAGCCTGAATTTTCCTTCGCCGTTTGCGGTGCTTCCCACAAATTCTTTTCTTGAGCGAATGCCTATTGGTTGTGTCGCCTGAGGAGAATATTTCTAGCTCCTACTGTGGGGCGAATGCAAACCAAGTATTTGCAAGCGCCTGGGAAAAGGCGTGCTTATAGGTTGACCCTACTTATGTAGAAATGGAGAGCCATTAATCATTGGTGGACAACTGACCCTGGGGTTCTCCTTATACAAAAAAAATAACGGCTACAGATGAGAGAAAAAGGAAAGCTAAAATGAAAAAACAATTTCCGTTAAAAGGACTTCTGGGAGGTGCGAGTATCGTACTCGGAGCCATATCCAGCACCCATGCCAGTGCAGGCACAGCCTTTGTGCATATGTTCGAATGGAGCTGGAATGATATTGCCAATGAATGTGAGAATTTCCTGGGTCCAAAAGGTTTTGACGCAGTACAGATCTCTCCTCCCCAAGAGCACATTTCTTACCATACCTGGTGGGCGCGCTACCAACCGGTAACCTATACCAACCTCACTAGCCGTAGTGGTACTGAGGGAGAGTTGCAGGATATGATTAATCGCTGTCATGCGGCAGGGGTTAAAGTTTATGCGGATGCAGTGATCAACCATACTGCAGTTTGGGGCGGGAGTGGCACAGGTTGGGGAGGGACTGATTGGTCCGAGGCTAACCATCCGGAATTTTCCTCATGGGATTATCATGATAACTGTACAATTGACGGCTATGGTGATGCTAATACTGTTTGGAATTGCAGATTGGAAGGCATGCCAGACCTAAACACAGGCAATAACTATGTTCAGCAAACAATAGCGGATTATCTGAATAAATTGCAGGGTATGGGTGTTGATGGCTTCCGTGTGGATGGTGTTAAACATATGTCCCCCAGCGACATGTACGGAATAATGAGCAAGGCCGGCAATCCGTGGATTTTTTCTGAGGTAATCGGCGCAGCTGGCGAAGCATCTGAGATCCAGCCGTACAATTACACTTTCCTGGGCCATGTGACTGAATTTAAGTATGGCACTGATGTGGCCAGTAATTTTAGTGGACAGATAAAGAATCTCTCCAGTCTCGGTGAAAGTTGGGGGCTGCTTAACTCTGGCGAGGCCGTTACTTTTATTGATAATCATGATCGTGAGCGCGGTCATGGTGGTGGGGGCAACCTTACTTATAAGGACGGGGCGAAATACAATTTGGCTAATGTATTTATGTTGGCACACCCTTACGGCTATCCCAAAGTGATGTCTGGTTACGAATTTACCGATGAAAATGCCGGGCCACCGAGTAATGGTCCCGATAGTTGTGAAAATGATGAGTGGGTCTGCCAACACCGATGGGGCAATATTGCCAATATGGTGGGTTTCCGTAACTATACCGATGGCACCAGTATGGAAAATTGGTGGGATAACGGAGATAACCAGATTGCCTTTGGACGCGGTGATAAAGGCTATGTCGTTATCAATAACGAGGGTAATTCTTTCAGCCAGACACTGTATACAGGCCTTCCTGCAGGGGACTACTGCAATGTCCTGGCGGGAGATGATGAGTGCAGTGGCGATGTTATTTCCGTAGGCAGCAATGGCTATGCCACCTTCAATGTTGCAGCTTATTCCGCTGCTGCCATTCACGGTGGGCAGCTATCTGGTTCCTGTGGTGAAGAATGTTCTGGGACGGGTTTCCCCAGCCTTTATTTCCGTGGCACAGCTAATAATTGGGAAGCAACAGCTTTTGAATTGGTAGCAGATAATACCTGGCAATTGGTGGTTAATTTTGATGGCCAGGCAGACCAACGCTTTAAGTTGGATATCTATGGTGACTGGGCCGAAAATTACGGTGACGATGGTGCTGATGGCGCGTTGGATCAAACCGGAGAAGATATTTATACCTCTGTAACCGGTAACTACCTCATTGAAGTAAATGATGAGACTCTGGTCTATTCGATCACCGAGGTCTCTTCCCAGCAGGCACCCACTGCAACTGTGACTCCAGTATCCAGCACAGTAGAAGTCAATCAGAGTGTCACCCTGGATGCCAGCAGCTCTACTGATAGCGACGGTAGTGTGATTTCCTATAGCTGGAGCAGTGGTGGTAGTTCTTCCTCGACGACTTTGAGCTTCGCCAGTGCGGGCACTTATACCGAGACAGTCACTGTTACTGACAATGATGGCCTGACCGATAGTGTTACGGCAACCATTACCGTGACTGATCCCAATGCTGGTTATGCTCAAAACTTTACGGCATTAAATTTCCGCGGTACGCCCAATAGCTGGAGCACCCAGGCGATGACCCTGGTTGCAGACAATACCTGGCGTGCCACTGTGGTGTTTGATGGCAGCAGTAACCAGCGCTTTAAGTTTGATGTCAGCAGTGACTGGGCTGAAAACTACGGGGATAACAATGCGGACGGCTCTCTGGAGGAGGGTGGGGATGATATCTACACCGATGTATCAGGTACCTATATTGTTGAGGTAAATGATGAAACCCTGAGCTACAGCCTGACCTGTGCAGACTGCGGTAGTTACGCATCCAACTTTTCCTCACTTTATTTCCGTGGCACACCAAATAGTTGGGGTGCTGAGGCTATGGAATTAGTTGCCGACAATACCTGGGAAATCCAGGTAAATTTTGATGGTCAATCTCAGCAGCGTTTCAAGTTTGATGTTAATGCTGACTGGAGTGAAAACTATGGCAATAACGACTCCGATGGCGACTTGGAGCAGGGTGGATCTGATATCTACACTTCTGTAAGCGGAAGCTACAAGGTGCAGGTGAATGATCAAACTATGATGTACACACTGATCACTTTATAGCTTCTGGAGCCAAGCAAGTTGGAATTACGGCCTGCTTGGCTTGTAGTATTTAAAGTGTGGAGGCTGGTTAATTAAGAAGTAGAATTCTATCGTGTGATATTTATCGAGCCCTCTTCAGTGAGCCAGCCTAACTCATAAATACCATCATTGTTGCTATCGACAAATCTTAAGCTATTTTCGATCATCATAGGGCCTAGTTCCGGCGATGTGGAAATGATTTTTCCGGTCCATGGGTCCATTTCGACAATATGATGCCTCTCGTTTTTTTCGATATTCAGAATTATATTTCGGTGTGAAACACCGTAATTTTGTACGGCAATAGAACGAACTTCATATCCGTCTAGATAAGTTAGTCTCATAAACTCCAGTTTATTATTGAGTAACATAATCCATGTCTCGGATCTATATGATATTACGGCAAAAATTTCATCGATGAAATCTCCATCTAAATCCCCTGTGCTTATTTTAGTAATACCCGCATATTCACTAAGGGAGGGAGTTTGATTTTCAGGAATGTCAGTAAAAATATTGAACTGTGCAGAAATTGATTGGTAATCATCATCGCTAGTGAGGAGGCTGAGAATTTCCTCATCAGCCACTACAATGTCTAAATACCCATTGTTGCTAGCATCAAATAGCTTTATATCGACACCACCACCAGACTCATGATTCCAGAGTAATTCGTAGTTTTCCATATCGTAAGCGTAGATATGAGCGTCTTTAGTGGTTGCTATCATACTGGTATTTTCATTGCTACCAAGCTTGCCTGCTGTGAGAGCAACTATTTTTTCACTCATGGGGCTGCCGGACCAAATAATAGATTCCGAAAAAATGTCATAAAGCCCGGGGGTTTTCTCATTAACAAAAGCAATTTCTTTAGTGTTGTCATTTTGAAGGTCTAGCGTAATACCTGCTGTTGTTTCATTTTCAATCTCCGGTATTGCAGCGCTAAAAGTGATAATATTTGTTTTGGGATTTAAAGACATTATGTGAGAGTTTTCCCAAGGGATCATCCCTAAACTTAAAGAAGATATTTCAGAGTTATCTGCGGATATTGATTGTATATCAACAAGTTCCTCTTCGAGGAATCTGGGATTAATTCCAATTTCCCACTCTAGCTCTAAATTATCGTCACCAGATAGATTTGAATAGATTTTTAATTCATGGCGATTGTTAAAGAAATATTCTAGTTCCGGATCATTGTCCAGATTGGCCACTCTCATATTGTCCCCCCAAACTGAGGGCGATGAAGTCCAGTTAGGGATAAGTTTATTGGAATCCATATCAAAAGAATAGAGTTGCGGTCTACTAGCACTATTCTCCGTTGCAAGAATCCTTGGAGTTGCATCATCTGGAGATAAAAAAGTCGTGAAGTAATAAGAATTGACTTCATTTTCAATTTTAATTGTCTGAGTATTGGCGTCGAAAAGAGTTAAGAAACCTGAGGTTGGGTGGACGCTGATTATTTCACCGATCCCATCCATGTTGATATCTACAATATCAAGATTTGGATTGTCCTTATCAGCATCTGTAAATCCATCTTCATAGCGCCAGCTTAAAGCATAATTGCCATCGATGTAGTCAAACACATAACCGCCGCCAAGTACAATTTCTAACTCGCTGTCACTATCTAGATTACCAACAGCAAATATTTGGCCTAACTCGAGAATTTCAGATTTCCATTCTACCGAATAGTTATCAGTGTTAAGAATAACCAGTTGCATTTTATCTTTCATTACATTGTACATTCTGATTAGGACAATAACTTCTAGTTCCTGATCGTTATCTATATCTGTAACGAATATTTGTTCTACTCCATTACCTGTGAGAGTAGCTACTCTTTTTGGTTTTAAGTTATCATCAAATAGAAATAGCCCTGTCGTATCATGGGCGGTATAATTGTCTCCAATAAGGCCAGCAAAAAGGTCATCTTTCCCGTCGTTATTCATGTCTGCAAGGGTTAGGCTAGATATATATAAATTATTATCATCTTCTTCTGAGTTAGTGCTTTCACCATTAATTAAAACATAGGGGTGCTCCCACTTAATGGAATATTCGCTCCCATTATAGCCAAAGGCAAACAATCTACGTTTACTATTAGTAGCTACAATTTCCTTGATTCCATCGCCATCAATGTCTCCAATTGCCACATGCTGTGGTCTGGCCGTGGTTATAATATAACCATTTGATAAAGGTATTTTTCGTTCTTCATCTACGACTTTTAATGTTCTACTTTCATTGTGAATGTAATCATTTTGTGACAATGAAATTTCCCAATGAACGTCCATTTCTGTATCAAACATCGGCCCAGTAGGCGTCCAATCAACATTACCCTCTTCATCAATTTCCATGCCATTTGGACGAGCTAGAAACTCTAAGTTATAGGGATCGTTATCGAGGTCCTCTACTATCACCTGAAAGGCTGTTGGAATTCCATACTGGACAACGTCCGGCATATTTACAATAGACATTACAGGTAGTGTATCTTGAATCTCTGTACTAGTCGTTGCTTCACTTGTAAGCTCTCCATCCGAAACAATCACTTTTACTGCTACTTCATCATTCTTCAAGAAATGAGTAGAGGATAAAAGATTAGTTGTGATATCAGAAACTTCCTCATTGTTGACAGTCCAAGAATATTCAATATTTAAGGGGTCGTTATCTATATCTGAAATACTGATTATGGCTTCAATATCAGTATTCGTGAAAGCAGGTAAGTCTGAGAAACTTAAACTTTCAATTATGGGGGCTCTATTTTGAATAATGATGGAAGTAGTTTGCGAAACAGAATCTTCACCGTCAGTGATATAAGCTTCTATACTAATTGTATCCCCGTGATTAAAATGGGATGCAGCTAGTTTAGATTCTGTTACTTCACTGATAGTTTGATTGTTATTTTTCCAGGTATATGTAACTTCCAGTTGATCTCCGTCTTCGTCTGAGGCGTCAAGTTGAACAGACAGAACACTATCGTTATAGGCTGGGTTTGGAGTGATAGATAAACTGTTTATAACCGGAGGTGCATTACTAGCTCCACCGCCTTGTCCCGATCCTCCACTATTTGAATCACTACTGGATGATCCTCCGCCTCCACATGCGGTAAGTATGGAAGAAATTAGCATGATGCCTACGGTGTTAGTAATAAGTTTATCATGAAAAATACACACATCACTCTCCATATGTAAGTGTCAAGTTTAGTTCTTTGAGCTGATAAAGAATTAGTATTTTAGTTCCGGTTCTGATGGGCTTGGAAGTACACATTATGAACAGATAACAATTTAATTTATATGCGTGTTGATTGGATAATTGTGGGACTTATCACACTTTATTAATGAGTTTAATTTTGGGTGATGTTTATTGGTACGTTTGCCTTATTTATTTGCGTAGTGAATTAAACTAATCTGAGCGTAATCTGGATAAGTTAAGTGACTGATTTTTACCTAAGTGTTGCTTTTTAATAATTGTTCTGTGCTTTTCTAAATCGTTAAATTCATCAGTCTTATTTATTATTAGCTGTCTCATTTAGATGTGTAATTCTATAAATATTGAAGCTGCCCGGAAGTATAGTTGGCGGAATGATATTCTTGAGTTTGTGACGGCAGCACTAAGGATTGATGGATTGAGGTTAGCGGTTAATATCAGTATAAATTTAAATCTGAAGTGGGTTATGACTGAGATTAAACTATTGTGATAAGGACACCGACGCTGACTTAAACTAGGGCTTGATATCTGCGCTTCTATAAGCATGAATTGCAAAGTGTGGGTAAATGATTCAACCATCTATTAATTATGTAGCTCGTTCTGAAGTCAAGCAGACCTGAATTATGATCTGCTTGGCTTTTGAAATGTATAGAATTTTATTAGTTTAGCAATTGCATTCTACCGCGTTATAGTTACCGATCCTTCTTCCGTCAACCAGCCTAATTCATATTGTCCATCATTGTTGCTGTCGATAAAGCGTAAACTATCATGAACCATTCTGGGGCCTAGCTCAGGTGAGGTCGAAATTACTTTTCCGGTCCATGGATCAATTTCTATAATATAGCGCCGGCCATCATTTTCAGAACTGAATAGTATATTTCGATGTTGGGTGCCGTAATTTTGCACTACAAAAGAGCGAACATCATGCTCTCCTAGATAAATTAGATTCTCGAACTTTAGGTTGCCGTCTAGCACCATAAGCCATGACTTGTAAACTCTTTTTATTAAAACAATGATTTCATCCACAGAATCTCCATCTAAATCAGCTATGTTTATTTGGGAATTCTTTGAGAATTCATAAATGGGTGTTTCTTGACCTTCAGGGATATCATTGAAAATGTTGAACTTTGTTGAAAATGATTGGTAATTATCATCGCTGGTTAGCAGCCTGATGTTTTCATTGTCAGCCGCGACTACATTGAATTGTTCCGCGTTTTCTGTGTCAACTAGTTTTATATCAACTCCGCCACCAGTATCATGGCTCCAAAGTAATTCGTAGTTATCAATATCATAAGCATATATACCATTATCTTTAGTAGTTGCAACCATGCTAGTTTTTCTATCATCGCCGAGTTGGCCAGCGGTGAGGGAAACTATTTCTTCATTTATAGGGTTGCCAGACCAAATAATAGACTCTGAGAAAATATCGTAAAGGCCTGGGGTTTTTCCGGTTACAAAAGCAATTTCATTAGTGTTATCTTTTTGAAGGTCCAATAAAACAGCAGCTGTTGTCTTATTTGTAATCCCCGGTATTGTGGGGCTAAAAGAAAAGCTATTCGTAACAGGATTAAAGGCCATTAAATGCGAGTTGCCCGAGGAAATTGTTGCTAGACCTAAGGCGTATAAGCTGGAAGTGTTTGTAAGTGTAGATTTCACATCAACAAGTGTGTCTTTCAAATTTGTTGTATGTTGTTTAGGTTGCCACTCTATTTCTAGCTCACTATCATCTGAAGAGTTTGAGTAAATTATAACGTCGTTTCTATTGGTAAAGTAAAATTCCAGTTCTGGGTCAGAATCCAGATTGCCCACTCTCATATTCTCACTATAGACCGAAGGTGATGAAATCCACTTAGGGATAAATTTTTGTGAGTCTATGTCAAATGAGTAGAGTTGTAGCTTTATAGGAGAGGTCTCTCTTACGAGGATTCTTGGTGTTGCGTCCTCAGGAGAAAGAAAAATTACAAAATTACTATGTTTAATTTCATTCTCAAGTTTAATTTCTTGAGTGTTTGCATTGTAAAAAGTCAAAATTTTGGAAGTTGGATGAGTACCGATGATTTCACCGATTCCATCCATGTCGATATCTGCGATATCAAGACTTGCACTATCATTATTTGATGTAAATCCTTCTTCATAATGCCAGCTTAAAGTATAACTACCATTGATATAGTCAAATACGTAACCTCCGCCAAGTACAATCTCTAGTTCACTGTCGCTATCGAGATTTCCGACAGTAAATGTTGTGCCTAATTGAAGAATTTCGGATTGCCACTCTACTGAGTAGTCATCAGCACTTAAGATAACCAGTTGCATTTGATCTTTAAAGTCATCTGGCTCTTCCCCTCGAAAAGAATTGTATAAATCAACAAGGGCAATAATTTCTAGAGTCTGGTCGTTATCTAGATCTGTCACATAAATTTGTTGAACTTCGTTGCCTGTGAGAGTAGCTACTCTTTTGGGTCTTAAGTTATCATCGAATAAAAATATACCTGTCGTATCATGTGACCGTATAGCGTGTCCTTGCAATCCTGCTAAGATCTCTTCCCTTCCATCATCGTTGAGATCTATGAGGGTTAGGCAGGAGTAATATAAATCGTTGTAATCATGAAAGGTGGGACCTTCGCCCTCAACTAATGCATAGGGGTGCTCCCACTTAATAGCATATTCATCGCCGTCAGAGCCTAGTGCAAATAATCTACGTCGACCATTGGTAGCCACAATCTCCTTGATTCCGTCTCCATCAATGTCTCCAACAGCTAAATCTGGAGAGTCAAACGTAGTTTCAATATATCCATTTGATAAAGGCACTTTTCGCTCTTCATCCAAAACTTTTATCATCCTACCTTCGCTATGTGAGTAGTCCTCTTGTAACAGTGAAAGCTCCCATTGGATATCCATCTCTTTTTCGAACATTGGTCCAGTCGGTGTCCAACTGATATTATCATCTTCATCAATCTTCATACCATTTGGGCGGGCTAGAAACTCTAGGTGATAGGGATCGTTATCTGGATCTTCTACTACTACCTGGAATCCTACAGGTTCGCCATACTGAACAGTGTCTGGCATGTTAATGATAGACATTACTGGTAGTGTATCCTGGATATGAGTGCTAGTTGTTACTTCAACGGTTAAATCTCCATCTGAAACGACTGCTTTTACAGCCACTTCATCTCCTTTCAAAAAATGATTGGAGGGCAAAATATTAGTTATGACATCGGAAACTAACTCTTGATTTACAGTCCAATGATACTCAATTGTTAGGGGGTCATTATCTACGTTTGAAATATCGATAGTGGCTTCGATATCGGTAGTGGTAAATATAGGTAAATTTAGAAAGCTTAGGCTCTCAATAATGGGGGCTCTATTTTGAATTGTAATATATGTGCTTTGTGATACAGAGTCTTCACCGTCTGTGATGGCTACTTCTACACTGATTGAATCCCCATGATTAAAATAGGATGGGGCTAGATTAGGTTCTGTTACTTCATTGATCACTTGATCATTGTTTTTCCAGGTATATGTAACTTCTAGCAGATCTCCGTCTTCGTCTGAGACATCCAGTAGAACAGATAGAGTGCTGTCATTATAGGCTTGGTCTGGTGTGATGGATAAATTATTAATAACTGGGAGAGTATTATTGTTAGTGCTCCCTTGACCTGGCTCGCCACTAAAAGGAGTTTCGGTGCTTGAGTCATCGCTGGAGGAGCCCCCGCCTCCACAGGCAACTAGTGTCAAAGAAATTAGTATAATGCAAAGGTTATTCACTATACTCTTATAGTAAGAAATAGACACATCACTCTCCATATGTAGGTGCCAATTTTAGATTTTTTCACCTATTAATAGGTGGTAAATGGGTACCAATTATTTTGGTGTTAATTCTCTCTATTATGGATAGGTAAAAATATAAATCATATGGAAGGCAACTAGGTATTTGCGGGGTTTATCACATTTTTTAATAATTTTTACTTATTTGTAAATGTTGGTACGATCGCTTTGTGAGTATTCTGATAAGGTTGCGTCGTTTAAATCTACGGAAGGATATTGGCTGATTGGATTAATAGTATGGTCTTTAAGTGTATAATTTTTAAAAAGCTACTATCCAGTTGGTTGGGTAGCTTTGTTGGTAAGAGCTCTTTCTAATTCACGTTGATGGTTTTAATTATTTTTCAATAATATTGAATAAGCAAGTTGTAACCTTAGGTTACTTACTCTTCTCTTGTTTAAATTTTAAGTTTTACTAAATGAATTTTATGGATAAATTACTTGCTCGCTTTATCCTTAGCTATCAGTGCTTGTTGTAGCGCCTGCAATTTTGCAATCTCTTCTTGATTTAACTTTGGGTTCGATTCACAACGAGGATCGGTTTTTTGCAGCAAGGTCAGTATTTCTTTTGTTAATGGTATGGGTTCACAGCCGTGTCCGGTCTCGCAAATTAAATCCCACTGCGGTTTGGCCTGGACATGACAGGCAAAGCAGTTACCTCCAAAACGGTTAACTACATCAACAAAACCTCGCTTACGGATTTTGCTGCCTTCCTCAGAAACATCCAGTTCAAAAAACTCCCAATCTTTAGTGGCGGGGTTAAAGTCTTTTTGGTGTTTGATCATCACTTCCCCGGGGACTAACTGGACCACTGATCCAGGAGGATAAACACCTCCAGTGCTGGAGTTTGCGACCTCTAGAGTCCCATCCAGATCTCCCAGTAAATTATCCACATAAAACCCCCGCACCTTGGTCATATCTCGGATGCAGTTAAAAGTCTCGTCTGTTACCTGGATAGGTGCTTCGTTCTGTTCAGCCATTGTAGGAAGTGCTACTGATGCTAAAAGTGCAGCCAAAATTAGGTTTAGTGGTGAAAAATAGCGGCTATGTTGTCGGTTCATAATGTCCCCTTGCATATCAATTTCGGCTTTTATTTAAATTGTGCACAATATAATGGTGAGCAATATACATGGAGTAGTTTTTATGTCAAGCGAGTTACCTGATGAGTATGGTTAGGGATTGTCGGGAATATGTTGTGAGAAAGGGGATAAGGTGGGTATAAATTGCTGTGCTTAAGCGTTCTTGGAGGGGAGTAGTCCCCTCCAGGGCTGAGTGGCTATTTCTGGGGAACAGCGGATATTGCAAAGATATGGCTTTCGTAGGGTGCCAACTGGATCTTTGTGGAGGCTTGGTCTTTTTCCAAGATAAGGTTTGCCACCTTATTGGATATCTGGCTTTCAGCCAGGTAGCTGCCCGGTTGTAGTTTCCAGGCCTCTAGAAGTGCTGTAGGCAACTGAAAATTAAACTCCACTGCCCTGTTATCGAAGTTGGCGATTACCAACAATTTTTCATGCTCACTCCAGCGGGCAAAGGAGAATTGTTTTTCCCCATAGCCAGAGTTTTGCTTGCGGTTGTAGCTGTGCAAGTCCAGGTAATCGCCAAGTAAGGCCGGGCTCTGTTTGGAGAAATTAAGCAGGCGCTGGTAGAAGCTGCGCAGCTCTTTTTCTTCTTTTGTCAGCAGTGCAGTGTCAAAAGCGCCCTCATTGTTCCAGCGGCGCACACTGGGTACTGACCAGTAGTCGAAAATGGTGGTGCGGCTGGCTTTACCGAAGCCGGCATCTTTGTTGGCGGGCTCTCCTAACTCCTGGCCAAAGTAAACCAAGGTAGGGGCTGGAGAGAGCGCGGCAGACACCAGCATTGCAGGTTTACCAGCCTCTGGGTTGCCAGAAAATTGTGCGCTGGCAATACGCTGTTCGTCGTGGTTCTCCATAAAGCGCAACATATGAGAGGAGATGTCTACCAGGCTTGCCTGTACCTCTGCGATTTTATCTGTGCTGCCCTTGTTCTCCATGACCGCACGAATAGCGTCGTAAGTACCGACTTTATCGTAGAGATAATCCATTTTGCCCAGATGCAGATAATCCCGATAGCGCTCTGGAGTATAGATTTCGGCAAGTAACAGTGTGTTGGGGTTGCGCATTTTGATGGAGGAATTCAGGTAGCTCCAGAATTCTACCGGCACCATACCGGCCATATCATAGCGGAATCCATCGATGCCAAAGTCCAGCCAGTAGTGGGTGATATCGCGGAATTTTTCCCAGGTGTCCGGGACTTTCTTGTCTGCCCAAAACTGGGCGTGGGCCCGGTAGTCGCGCTCGGCATACTCCTGGGGTAGCTCAGAAAAGTTCTTGCTGTTATCGGGGCGAACGCCAAAATTAATTTTGACGGTTTCATACCAGTCGTGCATGGCAGGTTGTGCACTGCGCGCGCCATTACCGGTCCATTTAGCTGGACTCTCTACAAACTGCCCATCGACAAGATCATTGGCTTCGCCATTGAGTGGCTGATAACTGTCTTCTGCAACGGGCACGCGGAAGTCTTCGCCCACCACATAGTAGAAATTGTTGTTGCGGGCGTAGGTGACCTGGGTGTTGTCGCCAGCTCCAAAATCCTGCACGCCTTGGGGTTTATCGAGAGAATGATAGGCGCGGGCTACATGGTTAGGCACTATATCGATAATTACTTTCAGGCCGGCCGCGTGGCTGCGTTCCACCAGTGCGCGGAATTCCTGTAATCGCTCTGCTGGGTTATTGGCCAGGTCTGGGTTTACGCTGTAGTAATCCTTGATGGCATAGGGAGAGCCGGCGCGGCCTTTGACCACATCTGGATCATCGTTACTGATACCGTATTCCGTATAGTCGCCAACGAGCGCGTGGTGCAGGGCGCCGGTGTACCAGATATGGGTGGCGCCCAGCGCGTGGATTTCATTCAGTGCTTTTGGGGTAAAGTCGGAGAACTTGCCCACACCATTCTCTTCGAGTGTGCCCCAGGGTTTGTTGGTACTGTTAGTGTTGCCAAATAAGCGCGGTAGCACTTGGTAGATAACGGCTTTTTTCTCCGCAACTTTTTCAGCGGTCTGTATTTCTTCCGGGCTGCTCTCCTGGCTGCAGCCGGCAGTGCCGAATAGAGCAGCGCCCAGTAGGGAAGCCGAAAGGAGTTTGGCAATAAACAGGGGATGTAACTTCTTCATTGTTTCCTGATGACTTTAAATTTATTTGTCAGTGAACAGCGGTTTGCTGAATTATTGATTTTTGAGCACTAAATCCAGCGGTTCTTTGTGCCAGTCAAATTTAACCAGCAGTTGCTGCTTGCGCTTGTTGTACCAGGCCCCACGGGGTGCCTGAGCAAAGTCTTTTTCACTGTCGAAAATAGGCAGGGATTCGCCGGTAACATCAAGCTGCGCAGGCACTTGTTGCCAGTTGTGGATCTTTAAATTGACCTTGCGGGATTCCGGCATACCGGTATAACCGTCTCCTTCACGCTTAAAGGCGAAGGTTAAACCCTGCTGTTTGTTTTCAGCTGAGAAATGCAGCTTCTCGTATTTGCCTTTTTCAAAAGCCTGCGCGGTTGCGCCATCATCTTCATAAACATAGCGCTCGGACTTTGCTGCTGATGGGTGCGCGTAGTAGTCCAGGATCAGGTTTTTACTGGAGTAATCGCGGCTGCTGTGAATATCGTCAATGGTGGGAATAATGGCGCCGGCCCGCACCAGTACAGGAATCGTTTTCAGGTTCACCTCTACCAGGGCCTGATCGCCAGAATATTGTTCATCAGTCCAGTAATCGAACCAGGTGCCGCCGGGCAGTTTTACCGCGACCTCATCCACATCTTCTTCCACGACCGGGGCAACGAGGAAGTCCTGCCCCCAAAGGTAGGCATCCTTGTAGTCCAGGAGAGATAGGTCACTTTCGTTTTCGAAAAACAGCGGGCGCATCAGCGGCATGCCGGTCTGGCTGTTTTCGAAGGCGAGGGTGTAGTTGTAGGGCAGCAGGCGATAGCGTAGTTTTACATACTCGCGCAGGATATCGCGGGTGCGGCGATCGTGGAAAACCGGTTCGGAAGCAATATGCTCCTGGGCGTGCGGGCGGTAAACCGGTTGGAATACGCCGTACTGTAACCAGCGGATATAGAGTTCGCGGTCAAACTTCTCACCGCCGGCAAAGCCGCCCAGATCTGAATGGGTGTAGCCAAAGCCCAGCAAGCCCATACTCAGAGCCAATTCCACCTGGGGCTGTAAGCCACCCCATTCCCGAGCGACGTCGCCGGTCCAGGGGATCATTCCGTAGCGCTGGGAGCCGGCAAAACCGGCGCGCATCATAATAAAGGGGCGGCGCTCAGGGTGCTTTGCCGTTTGGCGTTCGTGCAGTAATTGCGCCCAGGCGTGGCCGAAGGCGTTGTGGATCTCATCGGCCATACCGATTGCGTGAACGGTATCGGAGGGGTGAACTTCCGGTTCACCCAGGTCGCCCCACCAGCCGGCTACGCCCTGTTCCAATAACCCGTCGTAAATATTCCAGAACCAGTCGCGGCCATCTTCGGAGAAGACATCGATCAGGCCGGTATTGCCGAAATAGAAATCAAAACGCTTGGATTCTCCGGCCAGGTTTTTGGCCAGTGCATTATTCGCCACGGCTTCCTGCCAGCGTTCGGAGGTGGAGAGGACAAAAGGCTCGGTCACCAGGATGGTATTGATGCCGCGTTCTTTAAGGTCGGCCATCATCTTTCCTGGTTCGGGAAAGGCTTCCTTGTCCCAGGCCAGGTTGCCCATATGACCTTTGATATCTGGGCCAAACCAGTAGAGGTCTAACACCAGGGCGTCCAGGGGGAAATCTTCTTCGGCAAACTTATCCACGGTTGCGCGGACTTCAGCTTCGCTGTGATAGCCAAAGCGCGAGGCGAAGTTACCCAGGGCCCAACGGGGTGGCAGGGGCTGTTTGCCGGTGGTGGATACATAATTTTCCAGCAACTGTGGATAAGTATCACCGGCTACCACGATATAAGCGGTGCGCCCGGCTACAGCTTCAAATTGCAGGATATCTTCTTCGTTTGCGCCCAGATCCAGGGTGCCGGTGGCAGAGTTGTCGAACAGCAGAATGTATTTGTTGCTGGATAGTACTGCTGGCAGGGAAAAATACATCTGGTTGGATTCGGTGGTATATCCGTAATGGGCACGGTTATACAGAGGCAGGCGTTGACCGCGACGGTCCATCCCCATAACCCGCTCTCCGCCGCCCAGCAGTTTTTCCTCTGGCGACAATGCGAAACGGAATCCGCGCATCGTCTCGGTGGCAAAGAAGCCACTCTCTTCACTCAGGATTTGTTCGCTACCGCGCAAGTACTCGATTCGGAAGGGAGACTTGTGGATGACTGCAGTAAGCGAGCCAGTGTGGTAAACGAGTTTGTCCCCTTGTTGCTCCAGCGTCGCCCCGGATCGGCCGGCAGAATTGGTGGCCAACGCAAATGAGGGCAACTGCTTCAGGCCTTCGCGGCGATAGTGCACCGATAGCGCTGACGGACCAACCGGGGTGAGGGTGACCTCGCCCTCACTCGTCTGTACAGTTAGTGAGTCTTCGCTCATGGTGTGATCGCGGTAGTTGCGCTGTTCAGCGGCCAGGGATTGAGCGCTCAGGCAGAGTGTAGCTGCGAGGCACACCAGGCGCAGGAGTGGGAGTTTTAGGATCATCGCGCGGGACTTCAGTTGCTTGATTAGGATTCACAGTTTCGTGTTGGCCCGGCGTATACGCATGGGCCTGAGTTTATCCTAAAGCGAAGGATCTGGCCCGCATCCTCCCCTATGGGGGAGGATGGATGCTCCGGGAGTGCGTGTGAGAATGGCAGAATAAGCATAACTAGTGATGCGGTGACCTCTATGACCCAATCAGCAAGCAGCGCCGTTGCGCCGCAAGCCCAGCAACCGCGCTTGCCCTTTTGGCAGGTGTGGAATGTCAGTCTCGGTTTTCTCGGGGTGCAATTTGGCTTTTCTCTGCAAAATGCCAATGCCAGCAGAATCTTGTCTGATCTGGGGGCGGACCTTCACTCCCTGTCTCTATTCTGGATAGTGGCGCCGCTAATGGGACTGATCGTACAGCCGATCGTGGGTTCAGCTTCGGACCGGACCTGGAGTCGCTTCGGTCGCCGCAACCCCTTTATCCTTTTTGGTGCCATCGCCGCAGCCCTGGGGATGGCGTTTATGCCCAATGCCGGGATTGTGGTGGCGATAGTGGCCCCCATTATCTTTGGCGGCGTTATGTTGGCCCTGATGGACGCGGCCTTTAACGTGACCATGCAGCCTTTCCGCGCCCTGGTGTCCGACATGGTGCCATCAGAGCAGCGCACCCTGGGGTACTCGATACAGTCTTTGCTGATTAACATTGGCGCCATCTTCGGCTCCATGTTGCCATTCATCCTGACTAATGTGATTGGTCTGGAAAATACTGCCCGTGCGGGAGAGGTGGCGCCCTCCGTTATATGGGCTTTCTATATCGGCGCCACAGTGCTTCTGGGCAGTGTGTTGTGGACTGTGCTGCGTACCAAGGAGTATCCGCCAGAGCAGTACAATGCCTATAAAGGTCTCGACTCCGCGCAACTGGAGCAGGAGAGACAGCAAAAAGCCCCACTGGCAAAGCGCTTGATCGGTTTTTTCCAGCTGCTAATTAAAATGCCGCGCACCATGCGCCAGCTGGCCCTGGTGCAATTCTTCTCCTGGTTTGCCCTGTTTATTATGTGGGTTTACACCACGCCTGCGATCACTCAGCACGTTTGGGGAGTGGAAGCCAAGTGGTTTGATCCCGCCTATCTGGAAAGCGTCAAAGAAATTCCCGCACATATCGCTGCCGCTAAGGGTGCTGCCGGTGACTGGGTAGGAATTATTTTTGCTGCTTACTCCTTGTTTGCAGCGATCTTCTCTATTGTCCTGGCCCGTTTGTCTCAGGTGCTGGGGCGTAAGCTCACTTATTCCCTATCGCTGGCACTGGGCGGTTTGGGATACATCAGTTTCCTGTTCTTCCAGGGGGGCGATCCCACACAGGTGAATCTGTTGATTACAGAAGTTTCCGTACCCAGTGGAGCCCTGGGATTATTGCTACCGATGGTGGGTGTGGGCATTGCCTGGGCCGCTATTCTGGCGATGCCCTATGCGATCCTCTCCGACTCGCTGCCGGCGGATAAGACCGGTGTTTATATGGGGATTTTTAATTTCACTATCGCCGCACCACAAATTGTTTCTGCCCTGGTAGCTGGCTTGATATTGAAAACAGTTTTCGAAAACCAGGCAATTTACATCATTGTTTTGGCGGGGGTGTGTATGTTGCTTGGCGCTATATCGGTGGCGCTGGTGAGGGAGAGTTCAGAACCCGAGCCCGCATTAAAGGCAACTACTACAGCTTGATAAAAAGTTGTAAAAGATTGTTAGAAAAGCCCCTGTTAGGGGCTTTTTTATTGCTGGGATTCCAGGTTTTCCCAAATTTTTCGCATTTGTGGGGCTGCGGAGTTTTATGGCAGCATTTTGACAGTCTGGTGTGAGCGTACCTAGACTGGGCGGACCTCACCGGAAATGAATTAAATTATGTCGATATTCCCTGCAATTGATCAGGCATTAGAGGCTTTTGCCAGTTTTGTCTGGGGTCCCCCCTTATTGGTGCTACTCGTTGGTGGAGGCCTCGCGCTATTAATCTATTCTCGTGGCCGTCCCTACCGCCATCTTGGACACAGTATTGGGCTTTTAAGTGGCCGATACGATGACCCCAATGACCCTGGACAAGTGAATCACAGCCAAGCGCTATCCACAGCGCTGTCGGGAACCCTGGGACTTGGCAATATTTCTGGGGTTGCCATCGCAATTACGATTGGTGGACCTGGGGCGATTTTCTGGATGTGGGTAACTGCCCTGGTGGGGGTGGCTACCAAGTTCTATACAGCGACGCTGGCGGTGATGTTTCGCGGTCGCGATGCCTCCGGGGAACTGCAAGGTGGCCCCATGTATGTTATTCGCGAGGGGTTGGGCCGACGCTGGATGCCGCTCGCAGTACTGTTTGCCGTGGCGGGACTCTGCGGTATGTTGCCGGTGTTTCAGTCCAATCAAACCACGCAGCTACTGCGGGAGTCTTTTGCTGAGCCCTTGGGCTGGGTAGCGCCCGGAGGTTCATTCACTTTTGATTTTGTTATTGGCTTATTAATTGCTGTTGCATCGGCCTATGTTATAGCCGGTCGTATCCAGCGTATCGGTAAATTCTCCGCAAGAGTAGTGCCGGGCATGGTGCTGTTTTATCTGGGCATGACCCTTGTGGTGATTGCCAGCTTCTGGGAGCAGGTACCGGCAGCATTTGCGCTGATCTTCTCGGATGCTTTCAGCGGTCAAGCTATTGCTGGAGGTACTCTGGGTTCGGTCATCACAGTAGGGGTGAGCCGGGGCGCATTTTCCAATGAGGCGGGTATAGGCACAGAGTCTTTGGCCCATGGTGCAGCGAAAACCCGTGAGCCCGTTCGAGAAGGCGTGGTTGCCATGCTGGGCCCCATTGTAGACACACTGGTTATCTGCACTTGTACTGCCCTGGTGATACTACTGACTGGCGCTTGGCAGCAGGAAGGGGATATTGCTGGCGTTACCCTGACTGCACAGGCATTTTCTCAGGTGTTTGGGCAGTTCGGCCCAATTTTGCTACTGCTAATGGTCCTTCCGCTGGCTTTCAGCACTATCGTTACCTGCTGGTATTACGGCATGAAATGCTATGTTTTTCTTTTCGGTGGCCGCTGGCAGGGTCTTTATACCGGACTCTACATGGTGCTGATTATATTGGGTGCGGTGGCTTCTTTAAGTGCGGTAAACAGCATCATCATCGGGATGTATGCGGTAATGGCGATTCCAACAATGGTGTCTACTTTATTGCTGGCAAGGCATGTTAATCGAGCGGCTCACGATTATTTTACCCGTATGGATTTAACAAAGAGAAAAGAGGCCGAGGCCTCCTAATTAAAAAAGGCGGACTAAATAGTCCGCCTTTTTTATGGTTGGTAAAAATTTACCTGTTACTTCCAACTTAAGGCACCACGGACACCTTGGTACCAACCTTGGCGTGGGCATAAAAAATCTTAGCCATATGCCAGGGGATACGAATACAGCCATGAGAGGCGGGATATCCCGGGACGTGGCCGGCATGCATGGTAACGGGGCCATTGATACGCATCATGTAATCCATAGATGCCCCGCGGAATCGAGAACCCGCAGGTTTGCGGTGGCGGCGCACATCCACATTGCTGCGCATTACATAGCCCCGTGGGCTGATGTAGTGACCGTACAGATTTGATCGATGGCTGTATTTCTTCTGTGAAATACGGAAGTTACCGGTAGGTGTGCGGTGTCCGGGTTTGCCAGTAGATACCGGGGACATACCGGCCAGACGCCCGCCCTTATAGAAGTATGCCATTTGATCACTGAGGTCGATCACAATACGCGGTGTTCCCTGAATATTGGATTTAAACCACATATGGCGGCTATGCCGTGGATTCGCCGCGTATCTGGAATGTGTTCCGTATCTGGAGTGAGCCCGATAATTCCTGTTGTATCGGGAATGCGCCCTGTAATTTCTGTTGTATCGGGGGTGTGCTCTGTAGTCCCGGTTGTGCCTTGAGTGCGATCTGTAATTCCTGCTATGCCGTGAATTTGCTCGGTAGTCCCTGCTATACCTGGAGTGTGCTCCGTAGTTTCCATGTCCATGTTGAGCGCTGTATCGCGAATTATAGCGGGAATTGGAATAATCCACGGCATAGGTCAGTGGGGCAAGAATTGCAGATCCCACAATCACTACGGCAGCGGCGAATGATGATTTTTTGCGTAGAGATCCCTTCTGTTTCGTGGAAATGGATTGATGATTTTGCAGCGAAGATCGGCTATGCATTACACACCTCTCTACTACCAGTGGGCCGTGTAAACAACCGTGGATTTTGAATCCAGCTACAGTTTGTCTTAGGGCAAGTATTTCTGCCCTACTACAGGGACAAGTCCATAGCTGGTGATTTCCCCAAAGCAGATAACCGTATACTCGGCCTCGGCTGCGGGTTGGTACTGCGGCGGCATGAACCACTACAAGTCCAAGGGATGGTAAGGTGGGTCTTAAGGGCTGGTGACAACAAAAAGGAATATACTGAGGTTCTCTTAGAGGATGCTCTTCTATTTGTTAGTGATTTTTAGGGATTTTGTCTTAGTTGCTAAGGTTTTATGAGTAATCTACCGTAACTTGCGAGTCAATTTCCAGCGTTCTTGAACCACGCCAGAATAATAGAAATAGCGTTCAAAAAGTTTTTATTATTTATTTCATCTTAGTAAGTGTCGCGACTATATCGTTATCCAAAATTATCCCCATTTCTCATTCTTGTTGTGCGGGCCATTGCGCATTAGAAAATTGAATGAAGAAATTTCCTTTTCGGGATCGCTAAAATATTTCTTTCTGGTTTGAAAACCAAGTAAACGAATCCACCCTTTTTGCGTTATGTGATAGCTGATTATTGGAAGCTCCCCTGAAAATGAAATACCAGGGTAGGGATGATTACTTTTAATATTTATTAAATAGGATTTGGCTATGACTGGAAGATCGACGTTACCCATATTTTTTCTAGTATGTATTGTAATGCTGTACAGCAATCCGGGCGTGAGTGTTGAGGTAGAGCAAGCGAATGAAGCTCTGCTTGCTTTGGATGACGAAGTAGAATTAACCCTTTCGATGCATCCACTAAATAGTTTAATGGTGAATGCGCAAGTATCGACTAGCAGTGAGTCGCGAGTGGCGATCAGGATCAACTCGGCGGTAACCGACCGTCGGCGAACAAATTATACCGACTGGGGCACAGAGCATGATATGACCCTAGTAGGTTTAAGGGCCGATACCACTTACCGTTTTACTGCACTGGCAATGCTGGAAAGTGGAGACGTTGTGCAGAGTTCGACTATTTCTTTCAAGACTGGTTCGTTACCTGAAGGCGCTCCCCCAGTTGAGGTAACTACATTTACAGAGCAAAGCGAAGGAGGTGTAACTATTTTTGCACCTTCAGGTGACAGGGATAATACCTTTTGGGGATTCGATGAGGAGGGTGAGGTTGTCTGGTACCTTCACGGAGATGTTCCTCTAACCGGAGCTCCGGTAGTGCGCAATTTACAGGATGGCAATTTAATGTTGCTGTTGGATCAGGAAGCAAGGATTATCTCCTTTGCTGGTGAAACGCTGCAATCATTTGAGCTGCCAGCCTATCACCACGATGCAATTCTTCTTGAAAATGGAAATCTACTGGTATTAACAAACGCCTATGAAACAATTGATGGTCAATTGATAAAAGGAGATGCGATTCTTGAAGTGGATGGGCAGGGCAATACTGTATGGGAATGGTCTGCATTCGATCATCTCGATACTCAGCGTTTCCCCGGTGAGTTAGCCAATCGAGAAGCGAGCAATGGTGCGCTGGATTGGACTCACTCTAACTCGTTACACTATATTTCTGCCGATAATTCGATTTTACTGTCAAGTCGCTCTCAAAGCTGGGTGGTCAATATTGATCATAATAGTGGCGAAGTAAACTGGATTATGGGTAGGGATTTGGATGCTTCCGAGGGATTTCTTGAGAAATTATTTTCATTGCAAGATGGCACCTGGATGGCTTCTCAGCATGCAGCCATGCTTGCGTCAGACGGAGACATTCTGATTTACGATAATAGGAATGAGTCCGAATACAGTGGTGAGGTCTATAATAGCCGCGCAGTGAAATTCTCTTTAAACACAGAGGAAATGGTGGCAGTGCAAACTTGGGAGTACGTTGCACCAAAGTACACCAATTCTTTAGGGGATGTAGATGAACTTCCCGGTGGGAATATTCTACTTTGCGCGGGCGGCCCATCCAGTGCTAGTACCGGCAACAATAGAGATGCATATATTGTTGAAATCGCCGGCGATCAGACTGCAGAGACGGTTTGGGAGATGATAGTCAATGATACGAGTGTATATCGTGCTGAGCGTTTTACTTGGAATGATATATCAGTGGTAAGTGATTTATCGCTTTAGATCCTCTAAATAGTTAGGCGCCAGTAACATACTTTGTTGCTGGCGATCCTTATTAAAGGACTTCTAACCAGATTTGGCAATCAGTGCTCTATAGCATTGATTATGTTTCTAAAGCGGTATTCCCCCAGTAACTGTTGAATATCACTAGATAGGGCTTGAAGTGTTTTAATTAAATATGGCTTTAGCGTGATAATGTTAGGCTTTTTTTTGGGAAGTTTATGATTTGATGGAAACAGTTCTTCACCTCCTTCGAGGAACTCATCATTTATTTTTTTATTTTCCTGTGAATATCGATCTAAAAAATTAGCTCTATCTTCATCAGAGTTCCATAGGTGTGGTGATCTTGGTAGTGTTCGTTTGATTATATTTTGTGTATTGCTAGATTTTATCCATTTCAATAGTTTTGCATTTTCAGATTTTGAGTGTATTTGCTGGTTTAATATCTGTTTTAAAGCGGCCTCTTCATTTGATAGGCTCTCTCTTATGATTTTGTTAGAGTTTGGTAGGCCGGAAATCCCTAGAGCACGAAAGAAATTAACTGGTAGGTCGCCATTACATAGCTGCTCGTAAATGAGTATTTGTATATTGGGAAAGAACTTTTTGAATGCTGCTATATTTTTATAAAAGTTCAGGTTTCTCCCTTCTATCTTTGATAGGAACTCCTTAAATGACAGTTTCGCTAGTGGAGATACTCCTTTCATAATATGTTCTTTGTAGAGAGACTGGGCAAAATTATCTTGTCTGCGCAAGGTTAAGATGATTTTAGTTTGCTCTGGGGGTATTGTATTGGAGAGTTGTTCTAAATAATGGTGCCGAGCCTCAATCCAGGCGCAATCTTTTGATTTGTAAGTATGTCGACAAATAGGCTCTGCACTAATTAATAGATCTAGGTTATTTTTTTGCGACTTTGATTTCCAGTCATATGCTAGCAATTTTCCTCTTGATATAGGCGGGCTTTCAGGATGATCAGAAAATGAGTGTGCAAAAAGATGGTGACCCTTATCTATGCTAATTAAATTACGATGAATAATGGGGTATAAAATACCTTTACTTCTTAACAGTCTTCTATATTTATAGGCGTAATGTTGTATTGCTGTGGTACCGGTTTTGTGTAGCCCTGAATGTAAATATATAGTCATTATATGTTCTTTGTATTCTATAGATCGTGATCTGGTATCTGTTGTTGTTTAATAGTTGCTCATATTTGTTTCGAATGATTTATTTTATATTTCATGTGAGAGTTGTATTTTTGGGGTGTCAAAGAGCTAATGTTGATGGTTTAGCAAAAAATATTCTATTTTCTGGTCTCGGGCTCATTTTGATTTCATTTGGCGTATTTTTTTCTATATTAATCCAAATTGTGGAGCCCGTTAGTTCTAGTATAGTTGTATTTTTGTAAATTTTTTTCATGCCGACTTAATGTTAGGGGAGAGTTATGGGTAATTTTTTCACTCAGCTACCAGGTGATCACTCTAAGGAGCATTTTGAGAGTTTGCTAGAGGGGAAAAGCTGCAGGGTTGAGCGGATTATATCTTACGGGCAGTCCTCGCCTGAAACAGGGTGGTATGATCAAGATGAGCATGAGTGGGTGTTAGTACTTTCCGGTTATGGTGTTATAGAAATGGAAAATGGTAAGAGGCACCACCTGGGGAAGGGGGATAACTTGTTGATTAGGGCAAATCAGAGGCATCGGGTGGTGGAGACAGCTGAAGAAGAAGCCACTATATGGTTGGCAGTTTTCTTTCTGTGAGGCAGTTATCTTTTAAGATATAAATCTTTAAACATTGAGTTGTGAACTCCTATCGAGGGTTCTTAATCTATCAATGTAAGTCGGATCTAAAGTCCACAGACTACTTAGTGGATTTAATGATAGGGGTAGATAGTTTTCTGACTGGCAGGTCAGCCTGTGCTTATCTCCATATACCGTAGAGGCCTGTTAAAATTTTCGATGCTTTGCTTAAATTGCACAGCTTTAATTTGGTCTGATCGTTTGATACCAAGTCAAATCCTTCTCTGCCAGGTAGTGTATGCTGCCTGGTTTTTTCTTTTAGTATTATCTCAATTAACACTGACCGAAAAAATCATATAGAACTTCCAGATTTCTATAGCCAGATCAGCGGCTAGGTTATTAGGTGGTTATCCCTCATATACTTCTATTCTAGAGGTCTTTCTTTTATAGCTCAGGTTTCGGGAAAAGTCAGTGTGTAAGAGACACGTTGTGTATGAAAAATATCTTCCTTTCTTGCTTGGCTGTGATAAATGTAATTTAGAATATCTTCTCTGTCGGTAAGGCAAACTCTAGATCTGTTATTTGAAGTGATACATCTGTAGTAGATAATGCTGCTCTCATTTTAATAGTGGCGAAATCAAGCGCGAACAATTGTCTTGAGTTGATCACGCTTAGATTGACATCAGTGAGCTGAAATTAATTCCTTTCCACTCTGGGGGAAATCCTTTCATCAAAAGCCAAATATTGTTGTGAGACACTGGCACTAATTAGAAATATTTACTTAAGGTTTTGTGCCAATTTCCGCCATAAAACGCGTTACTTCTGACAATCGATATAAATTGCTTGTTCACGTGTCACTTCTTCGTGAGAAATAAATTAGCATGTTCCTGTGTTGATAAGTAATTATTTTCTTGGGGAAGAAATGAAAGTTCAGTTTTTAAAAGCAACTCTCTGCCTTGCTATTGTCTCATCACTATACGGTTGTAACGGAGGATCAGGTGGAGGTAAATCTCCTGAAGAGACAGGTGATATTACTGAACCAACTTTAACCCTTATTCCTGCAGGTGGAAGTACTATCGAAGAAGGTGACAAGGTGTTACTGAATTTTGATGAACCTGTAGAGCTAGGTGATATCTCACTGTCTGGTTCTATGCAGGAACTCGGGGAACTATACCAAGTTAGTGAAGATTCATTAGAACTTAGGCCGAACGATGTTTGGGGGGAAGGGGAAGAGCTATCCCTAGTAATTAATGCTCAGGACGGCGCGGGTAATCAAATGACGGAGATTGCCGTCAAGTATCAAGTTGAGAACATTGCCCCTACTGTAAATAGTATACTTCCGCAGAATATTCGCCTGGAAAAGAATGATTTTTTCAAACTGCAATTTTCTGAGACTATGGATATAGATAGTCTTCAATTAAGCGGGATATTACTTGAAGATGACTATAAGGTTGTTTGGTCTGCTACCGTCGTTAAAAATGATACGCTAACCATTACTCCAAAAGAATACTGGATCGCCGGACAGAAACGCACAATCAACGTTGATGTAATGGATTTAGCAGGAAATCCTATTCCTACAGTAAACAGCAGTTTTACTGTGCCGATGTATTTCGATAATTTTGCTCCAGCGTCAGTGGTGATTGGTCAGGATAATTTTTCAGACACAGTTTCTGGGATCAGCGCTAAAAATCTTGGAGTCTTTCCTACTGGCAGTCCTGCTGTTAGTTCTGATGGGAAACTATTTATAACGGATCGAGAAAACAATCGTGTCTTGGCCTTTAATAAAATACCTTCCTCAAATGGGGCTTCTGCTGATTTTGCTCTAGGTGTCGATAGCCTGGATAGCTCCGATTCATCGAATGATAGAAAGACGCTTCAATGGCCAATTCAAGCTAGTATTAATGACGGTAAGTTAATTGTTTCTCAGGCGATGGGGGAAAGACGGCTTTCGCTTTATAATCAAATCCCTATGGACGGGGCAGCAGTCCCTGAAGTGGTTTTAGGACCATGGGGCGAGGTAGACGATGGATGTAATAGCTTTAACACACCAGTATCTGCCATTTTAGTTGACGGAAAAATTATAGCTGTAGATGAAGTTAACTCTCGCGCGTTGGTTTGGAATAGCATTCCAACAGAAGATAATACAATTGCAAGCTTAGTTATTGGTCAGCCTACAATGGAGAGTTGCTCCGCTAATACCAGTTTGGATGGTAATAGTGGGGGGCCAACAGCTCAAACTCTTGCCTACCCTAGTGCAGTTTGGAGTGATGGAGATAAGCTTGCAATTTTAGATTCTGACAACAATCGAATTTTGCTCTGGAATGAATTCCCCACAGAAAACTATGTCGCGGCAGATGTTGTACTCGGGCAGGAAAATTTTGGTGTTGATGAATGGCCGGATGATGCAACGGAGAAAGATTTACGTTATCCATGGTTTGGAATTTGGTCAAATGGAATGCAGCTATTCGTCACTGATACAGAGAATAACCGAGTGTTAATTTGGAATCAGTGGCCTGAAGAAAATTATACTGCAGCAGATTTTGTCTTGGGGCAAAGTGATTTTGTGAAATCTGCTTATAATGACTCTAACCAAAATGGAGTTCATGATACCGATGAACTACCCAGTGCATCCACTTTAAGTGCTCCAACAGGAGTTTTTGGTAATAAAGATAATCTGTTTGTTACTGACTCAGGGAACAAGAGGGTGTTGGTGTTTAAGTCGCAGTAGTGCTTTCTAGATTGGCTTGACTGGATTGAAACTATGGTTAAGGGAGGTGGTAAATAAATTTATCATCTCCCTTACTTTTTAGGATTTTAGTTTATTACAATTACTTAAGTTGGTGATACTTGATTTTTATTCTTTTCAGGTTAACAGTGGGGCAGAAACTAGAGCATTAATTTTTTAATGCTTCAGAAATAATTGATGCTATGGCCAAGTCCATGAACCAATTGTGATTTGCAGGGATAACAAACCAGGGTGCATATTCGGTGCCGCATTGACTTAGCTGTAGTAGTTCAGACTTGATCTGACAGTTACCGGTTTTTCAGGAGGTGCTCCGTAAGGTCAAATTCAGTTTTCGAGCTTTTCCTTCCAGATACTTTTTCCATCTTCAAGAGTTGCTAACGGTGTTCAACCGCAACACTTCTTACCCTGATGGCTTCTCTAATTATTGTAATATGTGAACCACTCATCCAGATTCTTTTGTAACTCTTCTATTGATCCATAGATCTTGCGGCGTAATGAAGGTTGGTAGAATTCTTGTAAAATGGTCTTATGGAAGCGCTCACAGATCCAGTTAGTTTGTGAATGTCTGGCTTTTGTCTTGGTGTGTTCTATTTCGTTCACACTTAGCTATAACTGGTAGTCGTGCTGTTCCAATTTGCCATAATACTCAGTACCGCGATCAGTTAGGATATGCAGCACTGGTAGATAATGTAAGGCATAAAACGGTAGTGTACGGTCATTGCCGCAGTGATTGGTGTTTTGGTGGTGTACAGCTTGCAATGAGCCACTTTTGCATAGGTATCGACATAGGTTTTTGGTAAACACGCCCGACGCCCTTAAATGTTCCTATATAGAAGGTATCCTGCGAGCCCAGATAACCTGGGTGTTGAGTATCAATTTCATCACAGGCTTCATCATCATGCCGTTTTCTCTCCAAAGCCTGAACCTGTGACTCTGTGAGGATCAGTCCCTCCTCTTCAATAACTATGTCAACACGGTTCTTGTGGTTGGACACACGCCGGCTCTTCTCAAGAAGGGCGTCCATGCCGGCACTAAAACGGTTTCCTTATACCTATAGAAAGTATCTCTCGATACACTTAGCATCTTGCAAGCTTTGGAGATATTGCCAAGTTCTTCTGCCAAATTTAGTAATCCGGTCTTGTGTTTTATGATGCGATCATCAGTATGGATCATGGGGTTTATCCTTGGTTTTGTTTTTAGGTTTAGGCATCTGCATCAAAACCGGTAAACCCCTCTTTTTCAAGAGAATGTGTCAGATTTGGTCTGAATTAATCCAGCTTAAGGTTGTGCGCCAATTTCCGCCATAAAACGTGTTACTTCTGACAATCGGTATAAATTGCTAGTTCACGTATCATTTCTTCGTGAGAAATAAATTAGCATGGTCCTGTGTTGATAAGTAACTATTTTCCTGGTGAAGAAATGAAAGTTCATTTTTTAAAGGCAATTCTTTGTCTTGCTATTGTCTCATCGCTATACGGTTGTAACGGAGGATCAGGTGGAGGAAAATCTCCTGAAGAGACTAGTGATATTACTGCACCAAGTTTGACCCTTATTCCTGCAGGTGGTAGCACTATCGAAGAAGGTGAAAGGGTATTACTAAACTTTGATGAGCCAGTAGAGCTAGGTGATATCTCACTGTCTGGTTCTATGCAGGAACTCGGGGAGCTATACCAAGTTAGTGAAGATTCATTAGAGCTGAGGCCGAACGATGCTTGGGGGGAAGGAGAAGAGCTATCCCTAGTAATCAATGCTCAGGACAGCGCTGGCAATCAAATGACGGAGATTGCTGTTAAGTATCAAGTTGAGAACTTTGCCCCTACTGTAAATAGTATACTTCCACAGGATATTCGCTTGGAAAAGAACGATTCTTTTAAAGTGCAATTTTCTGAGACTATGGATGTAGATAGTCTTCAATTAGGCGGGATGTTACTTGAAGATGACTACAAGGTTGTTTGGTCTGCTACCGCTGTCGAAAATGATACGCTAACTGTTACCCCAAGAGTATACTGGATCGCTGGGCAGGAACGCACAATAAGCGTTGATGTAATGGATTTAGCGGGAAATCCTATTCCTACAGTAAACAGCAGTTTTACTGTGCCGATGTATTTCGAGAACTTTGCTCCGGCGTCAGTGGTGATTGGTCAGGATAATTTTTCAGACATGGTTTCTGGGATCAGTGCTAAAAATCTTGGAGTCTTTCCCGCCGGTAATCCTGCTATTAGTTCTGATGGGAAACTATTTATAACGGATCGAAGAAATAAGCGTGTCTTGGTTTTTAACGAAATACCTTTCTCGAATGGGGCTTCTGCTGATTTTGCTCTAGGTGTCGATAGTCTGGATAGCTCCGATTCGTCGGATGATAGAAAGTCGCTTCAAATGCCAGTTCAGGCAAATATTAATGATGGTAAATTAATTATTTCTCAGGTTGAAAGGGAAAGGCAGATTTTGATTTATAACCAAGTCCCTATGGACGGGACGGCAGTCCCTGAAGTGGTTTTAGGAGCATGGGGCAAGGAAGTTGATGGATGTTATAGTCGTGACGATGACAAAGCAACATCTGCCATTTTAGTTGATGGAAAGCTTATAGCTGTAGATGAAATTAACTCTCGCACGTTGGTTTGGAGTAGTATTCCAACAGAAGATAATACAACCGCAAGCTTTGCTATTGGTCAGCCTACAATTGAGTTTTGCACCGCTAATACCGGCCCGGATGGTAATAGTGGGAGACCAACAGCTCGAACTCTTGCGGACCCTTCTGCAGTTTGGAGTGATGGAAATAAGCTTGCAATTATAGATTCTTTAAACAATCGAATTTTGCTCTGGAATGAATTTCCTACAGGGAACTATAGTACAGCAGATGTTGTGCTTGGGCAGCAAAACTTTAGTATTGATGAGAGGCCGGATAATGCAACGGAAAAGGATTTAAGTTATCCCTGGTTAGGAATTTGGTCAAATGGAATTCAGCTATTCGTAACCGATACCGAGAATAACCGAGTGTTAATTTGGGATCAGTGGCCTGAAGAAAATTATACTGCTGCGGATTCTGTCTTGGGGCAAAGTGATTTTGTGAAATCTGCTTATAATGACTCTAATCAAGACGGAGTTCATGATACCGATGAACATCCCAGTGCGTCCACTTTACGCCTTCCAACAGGGGTCTTTGGCTATAAAGATAGCCTGTTTGTTACTGACTCAGCGAACAATAGGGTTTTGATTTTTAAGTCGCAGTAGTGCTTTCAAAATTGATTGTGCTAGATTGAAGCTGTGGCTAAGGGAGATGGTAAATAAGTTTATCATCTCCCTTACTTTTTGGGGTTTTAGTTTATTTCAAATTCTTAAGCTGATGATACTTGGTTTTTATCTCTTCCAGGTTGACGGTGGGTGCAGGAAACTGGGGGTTCAATTTTTTTAATGCTTCAGAAATAATTGAGGCTACAGCCAAGTCCCGGAACCATTTGTGGTTTGCGGGGATAACAAACCAGGGCGCGTACTCGGTGCTGCATTGATTTAGCATATCTTCAAAAGCACAGATATACTCATCCCAATATTTTGCCTCAGTATAATCACTTTCGCTGATTTTCCACTGTTTGGCGGGATCATCAATACGTTGCTTGAATCTCTCCAACTGCTCATCCTGGCTGATATAAAGGAAAAATTTCAGTATTATTGTGTTGCTTTCAGAGAGTAATTTTTCAAAGTTGTTAATTTGTTCATAGCGTTCGCTCCAAATGTCCATCGGAACCAGACTATGCACTCGCTCAATCAGCACACCTTCATACTGAGAGCGATTAAAGATTGATATAAGTCCATGAGCGGGGGTTACTTTGTGATATCGCCATAAGAAATCATGCTCGCTCTCTTCTTTTGAGGGTTCCTTAAAGGAAATCGCTCTACACATTTGTGGGTTTGTTGCGCCTAATACATGCTTGATGGTGCCATCTTTCCCCGAGGCATCTATTCCCTGCAAGCAGATAAGTAGAGATGTTTTACGCTCAGCGTAAAGCTTGTAAGTGAATGAACGTATCTGCTCATCCATACGTTGGGTATCTGGGAGTGCCTCTTCACGACTTTCGTAACAATGTTTGAAGCCCGGATCTATTTCGGAGAGCTTTATCTTGCTGCCAGGCTTTACCCTGAAATCTTCGAAACAATTCATGGTTCGATTGCCCACCTTCGTTAGGCCTTTTGGGATGGCTCAGATATCACTTAATCTTCGATAAAGAAGTTTCTTGATCAGGTCCAGGAAAAACATCCAGATAATCATGTATAGCCATACTAGGCCGATTATAGTCCAGGGTATCGCCGGTACCAGCCAGCCGAATCCACACATCAGCACGGTAAATGCTTGGGTGCCAACAATTGCGATAAACAGAGGGAATGCGGGTAGTGGTTTGGAAAAGAAAGCTGTACGAGAGCGCACAACGAATAACAGTAGATGTCCACCCGCTACGATCTGCAAAAATACGATAGTTTGAATTTGCTCTTTATTTAATGCGATCCAGGATTGCCAGTTGGTGTTATTGAGCCATTCCATTCCAATAAAGAGAATACCCATTGTTTGAGCAATAGAAAAAAGGCCGATAATGCTGGAGCCCAGTAATAGGTCTCGCATTTGCCAATGCACAGGCTCCTTGGGAAGCAGAGTATTATCGTAGGCAATGGTCATAATGGGGATGTCATCAAGAAGAGCCACTAGTACGATCATAACCGGGGTTAGGGGCGAGAAGCCGAACATTATGGTAGCAAAGACAACCACCACCATAATATCCAGGGTCATCGATACCCGGAAAAGTACGTAATTAATAATGCGTTCAAATATTTTTCGGGCTTCATCGATGGCATCGACGATGGTAGATAGCCCGGGAGAGGTCAGGATAATGGCTGCTGCCGCGCGTGCGGCGTCGGTTGCACCGCTAACGGCGATACCGCAATCAGCTTGCTTAAGGGCCGGCGCATCGTTCACACCATCGCCAGTCATGGCAACCTGGTGACCCCTACCTTGCAATGCTTTCACAATGGCATATTTATGTTCGGGAAACACTCGCCCAAATCCATCTGCACGCTCAACGGTATCGACGATAGTAGATGGCAGGTGGTCCATATCCTGGGACTTTGTAAACACACTACTGGCAGCGAAAATATTTGTTCCAATACCGACTTGGGTGGCGATTTCCTTGCCGATAGCCACATCGTCGCCAGTAATCATTTTTACTTGAAGCCCGTGTTCCCGTGCGCGCTGAATAGTGTCTTTGGAGTCATCCCGAGGTGGGTCTTCAAGAGACAGAATACCCAGGAATTGCCACGAAGAGGCGTTTGCCTTCTGCGCAACGCCGAGGGAGCGCAACCCCCTGGAGGCCTGTTGTTGCACACATGCAGTGGCTTTGTCGGCCTTCGCACCACTCAAGTTGCATAAGTCGACAATAGCCTGGGGGGCCCCTTTGCTGAAATATAGGGTTTGCCCATCCTGATCTTGTACTTTGACTTCTGTGCGTTTGCTCACCGGATCAAAGGGAGTGAATTCCTCAACCTTATATTTCTTCAGTTTTTCCTTATTTTTCAGGCCGGCAAAAATTGCTTGATCAATTGGATCACTGGCGCCTGCTTCAGATGCGATAGCGGCGGCAAGAATTAACTGGTCGTTGTTTTCCGCGCTGAATAAGGTAGGTTCTTCGAGGCACAATTGGTTCTTGGTGAGGGTGCCAGTTTTATCTGAGCAGAGGATATCAACACCAGCCAACTCTTCGATGGACTCCAGCCGCGAGACGATCGCTTTTTTACGGGATAGCGCCAGGGCACCGAGAGCATTGGTCACAGTGATGACCGAAGGCATGGCAACGGGAATCGATGCGATCAGCAACACCAGTACAGTGCGAAGAATATTGATGATATCTGACCAGTGCCATGTTTCCGCGACCACGATATCGCGGTATAACTCTGTGCCCACCAGAATAACGGCCAGCACCAAACACAGCACGATGAGGAAGTCACCGATATGGGTGACGGCTTTCTGCGAATGTGAGGCACTTTGCCCTGCGCCGGCAACAAGTTGGGCGGTGCGCCCAAAGAATGTATTGTGCCCGGTACCAATGACAACAGCGGTCATCTCCCCCCGTTTGGCGATACTGCTGGAATAGCCAATATCACCGATGCTCTTACTGACGGGTAGAGATTCTCCGGTAAGGGCGGCCTGATCAATACTGATGGATTTCCCTTCAGTAAAACGCACGTCAGCGGGCACGACTTGCCCTAGCTTGATTCGTACTATATCCCCTGGGACCACCATCGCCGCATCAATGGATTGATACTCCCCATCCCTTAATACATTGGCTTTGGGGGCCATACTGGCCTTCAGTGCTGCCAGCGCATTGGCAGCTTTGTGTTCCTGCCAAAACCCGGCAATCGCGTTGTACAACAGCAGGGCCATAATGATGGCGAAATCGGGCCAGTGGCCAATTAATGCAGAGAGCAATGCGGCCGCTTCAATCATCCAGGGAATGGGTCCCCAGAAAAATCGCAAGAACTTAGCGAGTGCGCTTTGCTCCCTCTCCTGAATGGTATTGGGACCATATTTTTGCAGGCGGGCGCTGGCTTCATTTTTTGTGAGGCCGGCGGGTGACGTGTTTAGTTCATTGTAAACTGCATCAATATCAGCGTTCTGCAAATCTAACGATTGCTGATCGCTGTTGTTTTGATTATTTGGCGATGATTCTTGACTTTGCACTTTGGGTTTCCCAATGACAAAGGTTTACCTATGGAGTCTGTTCCAGCAATGGATATTTCAATCTAGCAGTTTGCGCCACTCGCTAAGTGGACATTGGTGACGGCGGTAACAGAAATTTGAAGGCATAGAGTCAAAGGCAAAAAAGCCGGTATCCTACTGGCGTGAAAAACCACTACTCCTGTGGGCCATTGAAAGGGGTATATCAGTGACAGCTGATTAAGCTGCAGGATTAGCCTATCTCGATAACGTCTCGGTTTTTCTCCGGGGTTTCGAATAGTAAATCTTTGCTAGTCCTTGTCCAACAGGCTCAAGGTATAGGCTATATGCAGGTGCTTTCCGTATATGCCTAAGTTCTCTTTAGCTTATAGTGCATGGCCGAATCCTAACTATACAGGGTGTCTACTAAGCGTGGGTAAGTCTTAAGCTTAACGTCCAGCACACGGGAGGCCGAAATAAAGCGAAGCGTAATGTAGGCCGTCCTGCCCGGCGTCTTTTTTCGGGTATTCGTGCTGCTGCTTGCTATGCATTTTGATACGCCGAAACCTTTGTAAAGAACAAAACATCGCAAACGCAGCTAAAATATGCACCAGAAGAAGATGAAAATTTGAACGAATATAGATCACTTTCCTTAATTTTTTTTACCCTAAATTCGCCGATATTCTCTGACGCCCAATCTTTCATGTGAATCTGTGTACAGGCCCCCAGAACAATTGTTACTTGAACTGTATTAAGTTTCTGATCGCTCCATTTTCTTGGAGCGTTTTCTGGCCATTCGCGAAGATCAAACTCGATTTTGACATCTCGATCTTCAAATGACATCCGTATAAGCTCTACAACTTCTCCGAATACCTGGTCTTGAAAGATCCTGTCTAGTGCCTCTCTTGAATTAAGATAGTCTAACCACATATGGTCACTCTATGGATTGCATAACGCCGCTAGCAAGGGCAGCCGGAGATTTACTGCCTGGCGTTGTTAACCATTTTTACAATCTGAAGGTTGATGAGAAAGGTTGAGGATTTGCTTGCCGGCTTTTCCAAGGTATCTGAAATTTACGGTAACTCCGTGATCTACAAATTGCTTCATATCCGAAGATGAGCAGTAATTGTTAAGTACTTTTGGAGACAGATTCTGTTCTAGAGTAGATGCATCAATTTCATCAAATGAGTAATTGGTAAGCGTATAAATATATGTGAATGTGTTATTTAAGCCGACAGTGCTGTCTAGGCGCGTTTCTGAATCTATGATCATCGGCAACAGCTTATTTGTCTCTTCGGCTACTTTCTTTAGGCGATCATTCTGATCTACATTTTCTTTAAATAGATCTTTGACGGCAAAACTCCCTAAGGCAGAACCTATTGCGGTAGCTGCGGTTACTAGGATTATATTCTTTTTGCTTATCTTATTTTCCATTTTACTCTAATTCACTCACTTCTATGGTTAACGCTCCGCTCACCTGCACATACTGCGGAGAGCGTTTTTGTGTAAAGTGGCGCTAGCGACACACAAAAACGAGCGTAGCAGTATGTGTCGGTATGCAGCAGTTTGTTAAGGATTCTAGCTCTCTAGGTCACCATATTCGGATTGTATGTAATAATATGTTTTCTCATAAATACCCATCATTACATCATCATACTTCTCCTCATGAGCTGGATCGTAATTTTCCTCTTCGTCATCAGTGAAAGGATACATTAAAATTGCTTTAGACATCTCAATATCAGCCAAACGCATTAATAGCTTTGCTTCATTCTCATCAATTGATAAATATTCTGAATTGTCCAAATCAATATTTTTAAACACATGCAACAGAGCGTCATATCCTTGATTAACTACAATTTCATTTAGCTCTTTAATCAGTTCGTTAGGGAAATAAATATTTCTTTTAGACATGCTTAGATTGCCTCTGCCTTCTTAAGGGCACCCGGAAACTCTTCGATTATGCGACCAGTGCCTTTTTCTATCTTCACCTTTGTTGACTTTAACTTACTAGCCAACACTTTTAGTTTTTCAGTAAATTCAGCAAGTGACATTTTGCGAGAAACATTCAGAAGCGGATGTGTGAAGTCTTTTACATTAAAAACCAACCCCTCAGGTAAACATTCTCCTCTTGGTAGGACCCAAACGTAACCCGATATTACTGGATTTTTGGATAATTTTTTGATGTTACTAGCAAATGAGAGTCCCTTGCTCGGATTTGGAATGACCATCTCTATTTCATGGTCAGGGTCGTGGATGACAGTAATATCTTTCACTCTTGGGCCACTGGCTCGCACTATTTTTGAGTCTAATGTATTACCACCACCACGATATATTCCAGCCACCCCGTTATAGAACTTCCAAAGGTCATCAGGTCCCAAGATCGTATATTTACTATCTTCTAACTTTTTCTTCATACTCTTCCTCCACTTGTGAAGAACTTTAGATTTTTTGCCCTAACGTTGCTAGCAAGGGCAGCCGAAGCGAAGCGTAGGCTGTCCAGCCCAGCCTCCGGCTGGGCGATCTGGCCTGGTCTGGTTATAGCTGGCGCGCACTGAATAATCTACTTGCTCTCTGCCAGTCAACTTAGGCTGGCCACAACCCAATAAATTTACAGGGAAAAATACCATACTTTCCCCACCAATTAACTATCTGATTGGCACTCCACAATGCGGCAGCTAACTTGCAGAACTTGTTGACTTAAAATGAAGGACTTGAACGAAACTGCGGTACCAGTTTGCAGGAGAACTCTCTGGCGAAGCGTGTTCAGGTAGAGATTGTTACTTGCAGCAACTACAAACTATCTAATAATTGACCGCCACAATAACGCCTTAAGAAGGGGCTGCCGGTTAGGCAGCCCTTGGTACGCCCAGCATGGGCGTGAACTAATGGGGTGAAAGTCCCCTGTAGGAGGATCACCATTTAATGGGTCCATTAAATGCTAACTACTAGCGAATGGCAACTGCAATACCGCGAGGTCTTGAGGGGAGGAAGCCGCTAGCAAAACTACGAATTGACGGGCAGAAACATCATATAAGGCTTAGCCTGGAGGCGAGGTGGCCAAGGACACCGAAGCCATGTGATCTAACGGGTAGAGTAAATGATGCAGTTGTGTAGTGAAAGTTCACGTTCTTATCTGGGGAGATCTGTTTAACCTGTTGCTGTAAAGCTGTCAACGTGGCCGCTGACTCATAAGTAGACCCAGCCCGCTAGCCACCATCGCGGGTGTAGATAAAAATGGTGGGACACAGAAGCGCCTCGGTCAGCAATGATCAAGGTGATTAAACAGAAGTCAGCCGAGAGCATAGTAGCCGAATGCCAAGATTAATACCTTGGACAAGGTGAAGGCCTGAACCTAAATCCACGAGTTGAAAGACAGGGCTAGCCTACTGATATGTTTCCAGTCGGTTAAAGTTGATGTAGCGCACAGCCATGACACTCAACTCAAATGAAGAGCTGCTCGACGCTATCGTTGGGTAGAGATTCATTACGGATAGGGAACCGCCCATTGCGGACCCGCACGATGGGTGGTGTGGGGGCCGGTAGCTAGAAACTACCGGCTACCCGATTTATGCGCTTTATTGGTATTTGGCAAACAATTCTTTAACATTTGAATCCTCACCATGCGAAATAGTATTCACGTAATTAGTAAGTTCGATGGTCTCGCTACCAGCGACTAACAACAATTCTGTAGCAGACAGACTAAATGGCTTTTGTAGAAGAGTTTGATGCAGCGGAGTTATTCCATCTTTGTTCTTAAGCTGAACGTCGGCACCCGCCGATAATAGGATCTCTATGGCCTGCTCATGTCTGTTTCTCGCAGCGTAGTGAAGTGCTGTATTGCCATATACATCTTGATTGTTGATACCAACCTTTTTTGATAGAAGAAACTTCAATGATTCTGTATTGATTGGGAGAGTTACAGATTGCGTAGCCATGTGTAGAAATGACCATTTTTCTTTTTCTGTTTCACGCGTAATGTCAAAACCAGAAGCGATGAAGCTTTCAAGAGACTCAATATCTCCTTTGAAAATAGCTCTCGTTACATCTCTGGAAGTTACTTGGCTCATGAGTAGCTCTCTATTGGCGCATAACGTCGCAATCAGGCGCGGCTTACTTTGTGTGCTTTTTGCACGAAAATGAGAGTATAGCGACTGTGCAAAAATTACATAAAGTAAGACGTCGGCTGCATTGCCTAGTTAGGCCGACAGTCTATATGCGAAGTGTATGCGCCTCGATTACTTTGCGAATAGCCTCTCCGTCATTTAGCACAGTTTTATAAATCCATTTGTAAAAATACTCGGAGTTCTTAGAGATGATCTCTGTTGCTCTTTCATCTCCTATATTTTGACGCAACCCATCATACTCTAAGTAGCATACTATCAAGTGCAAATAGGTAGAGTACTCATCTCTTGCTCCGTCTGGATGCTTTTTAGGAACATTTGGATATATTTTCTTCAAGTCTTCAATGGCCGCATTTACTTGTGTTTTGTTTTTTTCTTCAAACCAATGAATTTGCTCATGCAAAAAGCTAGCAAGAAAGGATTCATCACTTCTGATGCGCTTAACATTGAAAGTTAAATCGGGGTGACTTGAAGGGCGAATTGCGTTTTCATCAACTACAACTCGGCTGGTAAAAATCCATTTCTCAAGATCATACGTGTCTAAAATTCTCTCTATCTGCGCCTTCCTTAGCCCCTCTCTTTCTGTTGCATTTTTGAGTAAAATATCAATGTCTTCGCTACTTGCTTCAGCATTTCCATAAAACAAAGAAAGCAAGATATAAATGACCTTCTTCACCTCAATATCTCCTTATGTGGCCTAACGCCGCAATCAGCCGCATTTAAAGCGGAGCGGCTTTTGTGTATAAAATATGAGCACGGCGAGCAAACACAAAAGGTGCATAGCTTTGAATGTCGCGCTGTATTGCTTTGGTACGCCCAGCATGGGCGTGAACTAATGGGGTGAAAGTCCCCTGTAGGAGGATCACCATTTAATGGATTCCATTAAATGCTAACTACTAGCGAATGGCAACTGCAACACCGTGAGGTTTTGTGGGGAGGAAGCCGCTAGCAAAACTATGAGCTGACGAACAGAAACATCATATAAGGCTTAGCTTGGAGGCGAGGTGGCCAAGGTCACCGAAGCCATGTGATCTAACGGGTAGAGTAAATGATGCAGTTGTGTAGTGAAAGTTCACGTTCTTATCTGGGGAGATCTGTTTAGCTTGGCCTCGGTCAGCGATGATCAAGGTGATTAAACAGAAGTCAGCCGAGGGCATAGTAGCCAAACGCCAAGATTAGTACCTTGGACAAGGTGAAGGCCTGAACCCAAAATCCACGAGTTACTACCTAGGCAGCAGCAAAGAATACAGTCGACTCTTGAAAAAATGATTTCACAAGTTTTCTATTTTTCTTGATGCTCTGCAAATCTGCATTTGCACGACTCAGTAGTGTCTCACCTTTTTTCAGCGGCCTCTTTGAAGTCCCTATATTTCTCATATGATTCCAGACCAACTCATCTGGATTTAGGTTTGGTGCATATGGCGGTAAGAACACCATTTCAAGCTTTCCATCCTGTGAATCGACATACTCCAATACCTTTTTCGATTTGTGTACTGGGTGCCCATCAACAATGAGAATCACTGGTCTTTTCTGACTTCTCTGGAAATTTTTGAAGCATTCTACGCACTTTTCTGCCGTGAACTTTCCACTATAAATATGATACCAGAAGCCACCTCTATTCGATAAAGCTGAGATCGCATTGATTGACTGTCTTTGACCACTCGTTTTTACCACTGGAGTTTTTCCTTTTTCTCCCCATGTCCTTTGGAGTGGATCGTCTGATCTGATACTAGCCTCGTCCAGCCAAAATATTTCTGCACCAGTTTTTTTCGCATAAGATTTAATCTTTGGATAGACTTCCTTTACCCATTTATTCACCGCCTTCTCATCTCTCTCGTAAGCTCTTCGTAGAGGCTTTTATGGCGTCAGGCCCAGTCGATGTAGAAGTGTGCCGACACTAGAAACGCTAAGTTCAATTTTGAATCTCTCAAAAATCAAATCCGATACGATCTGACGTGTCCACAATCCGAAATCAAAGCCATATTGCCTTGGATCGCCACCAATAATCCATCGTTTGACTTCCTCTTCTTCAATAGCTGACAGTTTTCTACCGCGTCCAGGTCTAATTTTTGGAGATAGCGCTTCAATACCTTTCTCCCGAGCAGTCCTTAACCATGGGAAAATAGTTCTGCTCCCCAGCCCTAAGCTACGACTAACCTCCGCCGCAGATTCTCCATCAAATACTCGCTGAACAGCAATTTTACGTATGAGGTGCTGCTCCTCAGTACTAAGTTTTCTGGCATCGTATTTCATGCAGTTTATATTACCAGGGTGTACTGATTATTTCTGCCCCGCTAGTAAAAGACAGGGCTAGCCTATCGATATATTGCCAGCCGGATATAAAATTGACGTAGCGCACTGCCATGATACTCAACTCAAATGAAGATCTGCTCGACACTATCATTGGATAGAGATTCATTACGGATAGGGAACCGCCCATTGCGGACCCGCACGATGGGTGGTGTGGGGGCCGGTAGTTAGAAACTACTGGCTACCCGATTTAGGCAGTGGTTTCTAACTCAGACTTTATAGCTTCAGAGAATAAAATTTGGCTAATAGATCTACGATCACAATCCTGGATCGATCCCAATGCGTTATTTCTCATAGTTAACATTAGATTTGTGAAAGCTCTTCTGTCCTCAAGCTTCGTAAAATTGCCATATTCTTCAAAAAACTCACCTACTGCTTTAGCAACATCAGAATCTCCGTAAATACCGATTCTTACTTTTGAATCAAGTAATAGTGCCATTGATTGATGCTCGGATTCTTTGTCTCGAAATCGTTGTGCCATTGCTGCACCAGATGAAGCTCTAACAAAATCCACATAAGCACCAAGCTTTAATTCCTCCATCTTTCTAATTTCTTCTGCATTTAGTGCCAATTTATGCTTGATGCTTTCAACCTCTTTGTTAAAATTAAATTTTATTGATTCAGTCATCTTTGTTTGAGCATTTAGCTGCAACAATATCTCGTCGTATTTTTCCGCAATTCTCTTTTGTTCACCCGCCTTTTTAAGATATGCGCTGAGATAGCTGCCAATTGCAGCTCCAATTAATCCTGCTATACAAGTCACAAAAATTCCGACAGACAACCCATTACTGAGAGCCGCCTCAACTATTTGCTTTAGCTCTGAATCCATAGTTATTCTCACTCTATTTGGATGCCTAACGCCAACAGCAAGCGCGCCGCTTTTTGGTGTCGCCTTGGCTGTTTTTGGTACGCCCAGCATGGGCGTGAACTAATGGGGTGAAAGTCCCCTGTAGGAGGATCACCATTTAATGGATTCCATTAAATGCTAACTACTAGCGAATGGCAACTGCAACACCGTGAGGTCTTGTGGGGAGGAAGCCGCTAGCAAAGCTACGAGCTGACGGACAGAAACATCCTATAAGGCTTAGCCTGGAGGCGAGGTGGCCAAGAACACCTAAGCCATGTGGTCTAACGGGTAAAGTAAATGATGCAGTTATGTAGTGAAAGTTCACGTTCTTATCTGGGGAGATCTGTTTAGCTTGCCGCTGTGAACCTGTCAGCGTAGCCGCTGACTCATAAGTAAGCCCAACCCGCTAGCCACCATCGCGGGTGTAGACAAAAATGGTGGGACACAGAAGCGCCTCGGTCAGTAATGATCAAGGTGATTAAACAGAAGTCAGCCGAGGGCATAGTAGCCAAATGCCAAGTTTAATGCCTTGGACAGGGTGAAGGCCTGAACCCAAAATCCACGAGTTAAAAGACAGGGCTAGCCTACCGATATGTTTCCAGTCGGATAAGTTGAGGTAGCGCACTGCCATGATACTCAACTCAAATGAAGAGCTGCTCGACGCTATCGTTGGGTTACGGATAGGGAACCGCCCATTGCGGACCCGCACGATGGGTGGTGTGGGGGCCGGTAGCTAGAAACTACCGGCTACCCGATTTAGGAGAGATTGCCTCGATTTTATTCTCTACTCCCTCTATTTTTGAGTCTAGATTTTCAATAGCCTTCGAGTAATTATTAAGGTTGCTGAACTTTTTTATATTTTTAAAAGCTATTGCTAAAGCGGCAAACCAGATAGGCACTGAAAGTGGAGTTAGAATTTTAACTATAGGTACAAAAAGAGGATTCATGGACGAAGCTACCGGACCTAAAATCGGTAGTCCTAACCCCAAACTAAGGAGGAAAAGCAACCAAAAAATATCAGAGTAAACAGCCCTGCTAAGAGCTACGCTAGATTTCTTGACTTTCTCAAGATGCTCTTTTTCCCATTTAAGCATATTTAATCTTTGGTTATGTTTTTTTAACCGTCTCTTGTTCCAGTAGTCTGATATTCGGTTTCTTATTGGTGAAAGTAACGCAACTACAATGACTACAGCCAATGAAGCAGCAAACCCCTGCCAAAAGGATTGATTAAAAAATTCCATGGTATTCCTTTATTAACTCCTACCTCCTACCTCCTGGCGTAACGGCGAAGCACATAGTGCTAAGTCCGGCAGCCGATGGCTGCGTATTGCCGCCGCTTGGTACGCCCAGCATGGGCGTGAACTAATGGGGTGCAAGTCTCCTGTAGGAAGATCACCGTTTAATGGATTCCATTAAATGCTAACTACTAGCGAATGGCAACTGCAACACCGTGAGGTCTTGTGGGGAGGAAGCCACTAGCAAAGCTACGAGCTGACGGACAGAAACATCATATAAGGCTTAGCCTGGAGGCGAGGTGGCCAAGAACACCGAAGCCATGTGATCTAACGGGTAAAGTAAATGATGCAGTTGTGTAGTGAAAGTTTACGTTCTTATCTGGGGAGATCTGTTCAACCTGCTGCTGTAAAGCTGTCAGCGTGGCCGCTGACTCATAAGTAGGCCCAGCCCGCTAGCCACCATCGCGGGGGTAAACAAAATTGGTGGAACACAGCAGCGCCTCGGCCAGTAATGGCCAAGGTGATTGAACAGAAGTCAGCCGACGGCATAGTAGCCTAATGCCAAGATTAATACCTTGGATACGGTGAAGGCCTGAACCCAAACTCCACGAGTTAAAAGACAGGGCTAGCCTACCGATGTGTTGCCAGCCGGATTAAAAATTGACGTAGCGCACTTCCATGACACTCAACTCAAATGAAAATCTACTCGACGCTATCCTCAGCAAAGAAAACCTCAATGCTGCATGGAAGCACGTTCGAGCGAATAAAGGTGCAGCAGGCATTGATGGGGTTACCGTTGATGATTTTGTGCAGCACTTCAAGGTAGTTGGGAATGAAATTATCAAAGCCATTCGGCAAGGTCATTACCAGCCGCTGCCTGTTAGACGCGTCTACATTCGTAAGTCAGACGGTGGTCAGCGAGGCCTTGGGATACCTACGATCTTTGATCGTGTTATTCAGCAAGCTATCGCGCAAATCACCAACCCCATCTTCGATGTGACTTTTTCAGAGTTTAGCTATGGCTTCCGGCCAAAGCGATCACAGCATCATGCGGTGAAAAAGCTACAGAAGTATATCGAAGGCGGCAAGCGAATAGCCGTAGATGTCGATTTATCTAAGTTCTTCGACCGGGTCAACCATGACTTCCTCATGAGTTTACTCAGCCAAAGAATCAGCGATAAGCGTTTACTCAAACTGATTGCAAGCTACTTGCGTGCAGGCTGGGTGGAAGATGAATGTTGGCAAGCGTGTTATGAGGGGGTGCCACAAGGTGGCCCTTTATCGCCGCTGCTGTCCAATATTGTACTCGACCTGCTCGACAAAGAGCTGGAAAAACGCCAACACAATTTCGTCCGCTATGCGGACGATTTTGTGATTGTCATTTCCTCTAAACGCGCGGGTGAGCGGGTTATGACGAGCATTAAACGCTTTGTTGAGCGCAAGCTTAAACTCAAAGTTAATGATGCAAAAAGCCAAGTAGTCCCCGTTAGTCGTTGTAAGTTTCTGGGTTTTTCTTTCCGTGGAGCAAAGCTTGTCTGGCATGATAAGTCACTGCGCCAATTTAAATACCACGTCCGCCAGATTACAGGACGATCCCGTGGTATTTCGATGGAAAAGAAACTGAAAGAACTTACCGTATACCTCCGTGGTTGGATCAACTATTTTGGAATAGCGCAAGGCTATCAAAAATGTATAGATCTAGACTGCTGGATACGGCGGCGATTAAGAATGAGCTATTGGAAGAATTGGCGCAGAGTGAGAACGAAAGTTCGAAATTTACTGCGTATGGGTGTGAGTGAATCGCTGGCAGTTACCTGCGGCTCGTCCGGTAAAAGTTACTGGCGAAGCGCAAAAACTGAGGGTATTCATATTGCGCTCAATAATGAGTTCTTCGAAGAGATGGGTTTGATTTCATTGCGAGATCGTTGGGTAGAGATTCATTACGGATAGGGAACCGCCCATTGCGGACCCGCACGATGGGTGGTGTGGGGGCCGGTAGTTAGAAACTACCGGCTACCCGATTTATGCGCCTTGCTGAGTCGTGTCGTTCTCAATCACACCTAGTAACGTTTCGACCATGTGATTTAAGGCTTCACCTTGCTTTCTAAAACCATCTGCATTCTCGAACTGAGCGGCTGTAGCAATAGCTACATCTCCAATATTGTCCGGTGCTATACCTTTTGTAACTAGTGTTGCGACTAGAGTAGACAACATAAAATTTAATGCATGAACCTGCTTTTCTAGGTCTTCTACTTTTTCTGACAATTTCAACTCTTCACTCATTTCATTGCCTTATTTTGAAGTCCAGCGCCCAAAGCTTGATCATCGTTTTCGCATAACGCCGCCGCTGTGTTTTATACACATTATTTAAGTCCATTTAAAACCTCTGCTGCTTCAACATAATGGAGCAACTTTGCATATCCTTGCCAAACAGTTTTAACCCCTGGCTCGCCATCGCCTTTACGCCCTAGAAATCCTCCTAGACCTGCCAGCATACGCGTTATATCTCTTATGCTCGGAGGTATATTCGGCGGGGAACTTTTATCTTGCATCATCCATACCATGCGCCATTCTTTTTCAGAGTAAGCACTCGTACATGGTTCATCAGGAAGACTTTTTGCTTGTGTAGTTATCGAATGTAGTCGCCATCCAATAATCATATAGATCGCAATACAGTTCAACATTCGCTGCTCTGTTCTAAAACGATTACTTTCTATCTGGCATCCGCCTTTTACCACCCGAAAATAGGTTTCAATTTCCCACCGGCTTCGATACCACTCAATGACGACTCTCGCCTGCTTATAGTCTTCAACTGGAAGATCAGTTAACAGCATCCACTCAATGCCTTTTTCACCCTCTGGTGGGTTTAATTCTTTAGCCAATACAGCATAGAGAGAAAGTGGTCGTTTAGATTTTCCTTTTCCAAGTAGCCGTATCTCGGTAGTGGATACGCTGACTTTGGCTTTTCTTCCAGGTTCCCCATTCCGTTTGGGAATATCTACCGTGTATAGACCAATAGATTTCTGCTCGTTCATATGATCCCAAAGTAAAACCGTTTCTTCTCCATCGAGCTCTAAAGTGCGATTGGCCTTAGCTCGAACGATATAGCTCGCCCGCCGCTGTTCACTTTGCTCTTCAGCCAGCTGAAACCACTCATGAATATCACCCTCTCTATCAGCAATACTCACAATTGTGCTTTCAGGGCAGTGCTCTTGTATCTGACAAGCCGTTTCGTAATGGTCTAGCCAGCGTCGACTCTCCTTATCCTTTATCGACTTGGTATAGCGGGAATTAGAACTTGATTCCTTATCTCTCTGCCACATACTACCTTCAACAACACCCAAATTAACTCTGGATGGTGTTATCGCGATGGAGGTGTGCAAGAGTTGTTGGTTGGTCTCTTTACGCCTAAGTGTTCCCATCTCTTTACTTTCTAGGTCAGTGGCAAAATTTAGAAAGGTAGTATCTTGTGGGATAAGAACAACAGGCTGCGCTTTGATTCTCTCAAGAGTTGCCGATTTATGACCGCTCATAATAGAGTCAAAGTTGACTTTATCATTTTCTATAAAGCGATAAGCTGCAAACGTTTCTGCCCAAGTTTTGTTTGCACAAGGAATGCTATTGTTTGGGTCTGAACTTAAATTACTGAGAATATTAGACAAGCGCTTATTCAAGCGTGTATCACCCATAACCTGATTTCTTACTTCGTCCATGACCCAGTCCTGCATAATAATCCAGCCAAATCTGTAGTTCTTACCAGGCTAAACTGTAACTTATTGATTTACATAATAAAACTTAAAAAACTTGTGTATAAAACTTAGCGCCGCCGTCACGCGGCAATTGTGAAGTTGATTTTTTGTGGCAGCGTAGCGACCGCCACAAAAAAGCGACGGAAAAATTGCTCGCCGTGCACGGCTTTGGTACGCCCAGCATGGGCGTGAACTAATGGGGTGAAAGTCCCCTGTAGAAAGATCACCGTTTAATGGACTTCATTAAATGCCAACTACTAGCGAATGGCAACTGCAATACCGTGAGGTCTTGTGGGGAGGAAGCCGCTAGCAAAACTACGAGCTGACGAACAGAAACATCATATAAGGCTTAGCCTGGAGGCGAGGTAGCCAAGGATACCAAAGCCATGTGGTCTAACGGGTAGAGTAAATGATGCAGTTGTGTAGTGAAAGTTCACGTTCTTATCTGGGGAGATCTGTTTAGCTTGCTGCTGTGAAGCTGTCAGCGTGGCCGCTGACTCATAAGTAGGCCCAGCCCGCTAGCCACCATCGTGGGGTAGACAAAAATGGTGGAACACAGCGGCGCCTTGGTCAGTAATGATCAAGGTGATTAAACAGAAGTCAGCCGACGGCATAGTAGCCTAATACCAAGATTAATACCTTGGATACGGTGAAGGCCTGAACCCAAAATCCATGAGTTAAAAGACAGGGCTAGCCTACTGATATGTTGCCAGCCGGATATAAAATTGACGTAGCGCACTGCCATGACACTCAACTCAAATGAAAATCTGCTTGAAGTCATCCTCAGCAAAGAAAATCTTAATGCTGCATGGAAACATGTGCGAAGCAACAAAGGTGCCGCAGGCATTGACGGGATTACTGTCGATAATTTTGTGCAGCACTTTAAGGCAGTTGGCGACGACCTCATCGAGACCATTCGACAGGGTCATTACCGGCCGCTTCCCGTCAGGCGCGTCTACATTCACAAGCCAGATGGTGGCCAGCGTGGTCTCGGGATACCTACGATCTTTGATCGTGTTATTCAGCAGGCTATCGCCCAAATCATCGGTCCCAGTTTCGATAAAACCTTTTCGGAGTTCAGCTATGGGTTCCGCCCAAAGCGATCGCAGCATCATGCGGTAAAAAAGCTGCGAAAGTATATCGAGGGAGGGAAACGAATAGCAGTGGATGTCGATTTATCTAAATTCTTCGATCGGGTAAATCATGATTTCCTCATGAGTTTACTTGGCCAAAGAATCAGCGATAAGCGCTTACTCAAACTGATCGCAAGCTACTTGCGTGCAGGAAGAGTAGAAGATGGATGCTGGAAAGCGTGTTATGAGGGGGTACCACAAGGTGGCCCTTTATCGCCGCTGCTGTCCAACATTGTACTCGATTTGCTCGACAAAGAGCTGGAAAAACGCCGACACAATTTCGTCCGTTATGCGGACGATTTTGTGATTGTGGTTTCCTCTAAACGCGCGGGTGAGCGGGTTATGGTGAGTATTAAACGCTTTGTTGAGCGCAAGCTTAAGCTCAAAGTTAACGATACTAAAAGCCAAGTGGTTCCTGTCAGCCGTTGTAAGTTCCTAGGTTTCTCTTTTCGGGGGGCAAAGCTTGTCTGGCATGATAAGTCCCTGCTCCAATTTAAATACTGCGTCCGCCAGATTACAGGGCGATCTCGTGGTATCTCTATGGAAAAGAAACTGAAAGAACTTACCGTATACCTCCGTGGTTGGATCAACTATTTTGGAATAGCGCAAGGCTATCAAAAATGTATAGATCTAGACTGCTGGATACGGCGGCGATTAAGAATGAGCTATTGGAAGAATTGGCGCAGAGTGAGAACGAAAGTTCGAAATTTACTGCGTATGGGTGTGAGTGAATCGCTGGCAGTTACCTGCGGCTCGTCCGGTAAAAGTTACTGGCGAAGCGCAAAAACTGAGGGTATTCATATTGCGCTCAATAATGAGTTCTTCGAAGAGATGGGTTTGATTTCAATGCGAGATCGTTGGGTAGAGATTCATTACGGATAGGGAACCGCCCATTGCGGACCCGCATGATGGGTGGTGTGGGGGCCGGTAGCTAAAAACTACCGGCTACCCGATTTATACGAATTCAGGGCAAGCCCCCGGTGTTAAGTACCCCCATACCCGGAAGTATGACTCCTGATTGGAATATCTAATTCCGCGACTCTTTAGGACACTTAGAATCTCAGCTGACCTATTTGTCTCTTTATCTGATACGAGACGACCCCGATATTCACTCACAATGGGGTTGAAATCTAGCCACTCTATTGCCGAAGTATCTTCGAACAATTGATCCCACCAAACTGGGCTAAAACCAAAAATCTCATCTGACGTAATTAGCTTATATCTGATACAGATATTCAGAGAATGAAGTTCTTCAAAATCCCCGCATAACTCACGCCACTTTGTTTTGTTCATCGCAGAGACCAACTGACGCTCATTGATGATCTTAAGGAGATTCTCGTTCATACTTCAGTCGTATAATAACGCCTCAAACACCGGCGAAGCTATGCTGCGTCTGAGTGCTTTGACTCGTTGTATTTTTTGATTTCAACCGTATTGTGCATATTTGGATATATGATTCAAAAGAGAATCTTTATCATCATAAAACTCAGAAACAAACTCTGATATTTTTTCCAAAACTTCCTTGTTATGGCTTCTAACACAGAACATATCGGCCTCTGAATCAAACTCCAAAGCTTGAATCAGATCTATTTGTTTATCTTTACATAGGTTTTCGATCAGTCGATTCCAATCATGACCATTTCCAAGAAAACCTGCTTCTTCAAATGCATCCCATTTCAGATCAGTTAGCAATAAGCTATATGCGCCACCATATTCAGAAAGTTTAAATGGGTAGAAAGTATTATTAGTCATTTTTCGATCTCTCAGTAAATATAACGATTACAACAGGGGCGGCTGGAGCGAAGCGTAGGCCGTCTCGCGAAGGGCCAAAGGCCCATAGCAACCTGCTTGTACTTGTATGGTTGTTCTTGCCCGATTCTGATGTTGAAAATCCTTTTCGTTAACGGGTAAATTGAGACCCACCTTCGGCGGCCACCGAAGGCCTTGTTTATCACAGTTCGCTGCTTGGCTGGTTCGTAAAAGACCGATAACAAGTATGAACGTGATAAGCACTCACTAGGCATAACTCGGATAGTCATGTGGGCCTCGAGCCCGAATAGCAAGGCGGAGATAGCTTATCTTATGGAACCTCAAGAGATCAATGTCGGTATCGATACCAGCAGTAAACAACTCGATATTTATGTGAGACCTACTGGCCAGTTCTTTAGTGTTGCCAATGATAAAAATGGCATTAAAGATGCCATTAAACAACTACAACCTCTTAAACCTCAAAGAGTATTAATAGAGTCTACGGGAAGGCTCGAGTTAGAGTTTGTTTGCGCCGCCGACAAAGCCGGATTACCTATTGTTGTTTGCAATCCTTCGCAGATAAGGAGCTTCGCTAAATCCGCAGGGCGCCTCGCCAAAACTGACAAGCTAGATGCAATGGATATTGCACATTTTGGTGAGGCCATGAAGCCAGGGCTGTCGGTGCTAAAACCAGAAAAGCTTAGGGAGATCAGTGACTTACTGGCGGTAAGAAGTCAGTGTTTAGAGATGAGTACAATGCAAAAGAATCGGCTTCAGAGAATGCCGAAATCAGTACACAAACCTATACAGACCATTCTAAACACCATCAAGAAAGAGCTACAAGGTATCGACAAGCAACTGGATAAACTGGTTAACAGTGTGTCTGAGTGGCGGCAAAGGCGTGACCTATTGTTGAGTGCCAAAGGGGTCGGAAATGTATTGGCCTATACGTTAATGAGTGAACTTCCTGAGCTAGGACAATTGAACCGTAAAGAAATCGCTGCACTTGTCGGTATCGCCCCGATGAACCGTGATAGCGGCAACTTCCAGGGCAAACGATATATTCGAGGTGGAAGGCATCGCGTACGCACGGTTCTTTTTGTTTCCATCATGTCGGCCATACAACATCATCCCAAACTAAAGCCCATGTATAAGCGATTAGTCGACGCTGGCAAACCTAAAAAGGTTGCTCTGGTTGCCTGCATGAGAAAGCAGATTACGATCCTGAATACAATGGTGAAAAACAACACCTACTGGGATGAAAGTATGGCTTAAAAACTTGACGAGTAACCATAGTCACTTGTTAGAGCTTTTTGCCCCCATGCTAATTTTTAAACGATAATATTTCCTAATTACCACTTATGCTAAGCCAATTTTTAGCAACCTTTCTGGCATCGGTGGTGTCCGAAGAGAGACGTAAATCAATCTTGGAATGAGTGCCGACAAATCAAACCTCCGATTAAAGCGATATTGAAATTCTGCCAAATAGCGCTGTGCATATTTCGGCCTAATAGCATGGTAAGTGCTACGTAGCGCACTCTTTAAATTACCAAGTACTGTATTTACCCAATAGAACTCAGGCTCTTCAACAGAAGCTCGGCCACCACCACAAACAATTTTGTCATGTACACAACCGGCCTCCTTAATGGCATTGAAGCATGGAAGACCATCTGAGATGACTGTGCTGCCACTGCAAAGGTACTTTTTACTCCAGGTTGAAATTTCACTGCTTTTGAAGCCCTTGATAATTGAGAGCTTAATACGGGTTGGGCGTCCCTCCTTGGTTGTTTCAACGGCCGCCACAAAGGGAGTTTTACCCTTGGCTCCGCGCCCGGGCTTGCATCCAGTACGCTCACCACCGAGATAGGCATCATCTAGTTCAATAAAACCGGACAGTTTGTATCGTCCATCATCACTTGCATGAGTTTCTGCTTCATACGCCATGCTGCGTTGTAAGAGATACCTAGATGTCGAGATAGCTCCATAGAGGAAATGCCCTTCTTATCCTGAGTAATCAGGAAAATACCGAGAAACCAGGTGGTGAGGGGGAGCTTCGTGGAGTCAAAAATTGTACGAGAGGTAATCGATGTCTGACGCCGACAATGGTTACATTGCTTAAGCTTGCGATAAGCGAGGTCGCAATGCTTGTCATGCCCGCAGTGAGGACAACTAAAGCCATTGGGCCAACGCCACTGCGACAGTGCATCGAAGCACTGTTCCTCGCTGCCGTACATTTTGAGGAATTGGGTCAAACTAATACCCTTCTGAAACTGTACCTTGTTGCGAGCCATGGCGTATTCCCTTGCAGATCAACGAGATAGCTGTATTTATATACAGTTACGCATAACTTAGCAAGAGTGGTAATTAGGTAATATTTTGAGACCAAAGCACACCAGTGCACCAATAAGAACACCCTGCCCAGCAGCAATGACCGGAACTAGAGGCACAGCCAGAAGCAGATTTTCTGGGGCATCAGGCTGAATTAGGGCAGCAATTAAGATTAGTGGTGTAAATATTACTGAGACACTAGCAGTCCAGCCTTTCCATACTTGTTTGAACATTAAATATCTCGATCCGATTGGAAGCTATAACGCCTGCGTCAAAGGCGGCGAACGGAGTGGTGCAAATTGCGTTAAAATTGGCGCAGCCAATTGCAATTTGTGCCGCGGAGTTTGCCGTCCTTTGCACGCTTTTGGTACGCCCAGCATGGGCGTGAACTAATGGGGTGAAAGTCCCCTGTAGGAAGATCACCGTTTAATGGACTTCATTAAATGCTAACTACTAGCGAATGGCAACTGCAATACCGTGAGGTCTTGTGGGGAGGAAGCCGCTAGCAAAACTACGAGCTGACGGACAGAAACATCATATAAGGCTTAGCCTGGAGGCGAGGTGGCCAAGGACACCGAAGCCATGTGATCTAACGGGTAGAGTAAATGATGCAGCTGTGTAGTGAAAGTTCACGTTCTTATCTGGGGAGATCTGTTTAACTTGCCGCTGTGAAGCTGTCAGCGTGGCCACTGACTCATAAGTAGGCCCAGCCCGCTAGCCACCATCGAGGGGGTAAAATAAAGTGGTGGAACACAGCGGCGCCTCGGCCAGTAATGGCCAAGGTGATTGAACAGAAGTCAGCAGACGGCATAGTAGCCAAATGCCAAGATTAATACCTTGGATACGGTGAAGGCCTGAACCCAAACTCCATGAGTTAAAAGACAGGGCTAGCCTACTGATATGTTGCCAGCCGGATATAAAATTGACGTAGCGCACTGCCATGACACTCAACTCAAATGAAAATCTGCTTGAAGCCATCCTCAGCAAAGAAAATCTTAATGCTGCATGGAAACATGTGCGAAGCAACAAAGGTGCCGCAGGCATTGACGGGATTACTGTCGATAATTTTGTGCAGCACTTTAAGGCAGTTGGCGACGACCTCATCGAGACCATTCGACAGGGTCATTACCAGCCGCTTCCCGTCAGGCGGGTCTACATTCGCAAGCGAGATGGTGGCCAGCGTGGTCTCGGGATACCTACGATCTTTGATCGTATTATTCAGCAGGCTATCGCCCAAATCATCGGTCCCAGTTTCGATAAAACCTTTTCGGAGTTCAGCTATGGGTTCCGCCCAAAGCGATCGCAGCATCATGCGGTAAAAAAGCTGCGAAAGTATATCGAGGGAGGGAAACGAATAGCAGTGGATGTCGATTTATCTAAATTCTTCGATCGGGTAAATCATGATTTCCTCATGAGTTTACTTGGCCAAAGAATCAGCGATAAGCGCTTACTCAAACTGATCGCAAGCTACTTGCGTGCAGGAAGAGTAGAAGATGGATGCTGGAAAGCCTGTCATGAGGGGCTGCCACAAGGTGGCCCTTTATCGCCGCTGCTGTCTAATATTGTACTCGACTTGCTCGACAAAGAGCTGGAAAAACGCCGACACAATTTCGTCCGTTATGCGGACGATTTTGTGATTGTGGTTTCCTCTAAGCGCGCGGGTGAGCGGGTTATGGCGAGTATTAAACGCTTTGTTGAGCGCAAGCTTAAGCTCAAAGTTAACGATACTAAAAGCCAAGTGGTTCCTGTCAGCCGTTGTAAGTTCCTAGGTTTCTCTTTTCGGGGGGCAAAGCTTGTCTGGCATGATAAGTCCCTGCTCCAATTTAAATACTGCGTCCGCCAGATTACAGGGCGATCTCGTGGTATCTCTATGGAAAAGAAACTGAAAGAACTTACCGTATACCTCCGTGGTTGGATCAACTATTTTGGAATAGCGCAAGGCTATCAAAAATGTATAGATCTAGACTGCTGGATACGGCGGCGATTAAGAATGAGCTATTGGAAGAATTGGCGCAGAGTGAGAACGAAAGTTCGAAATTTACTGCGTATGGGTGTGAGTGAATCGCTGGCAGTTACCTGCGGCTCGTCCGGTAAAAGTTACTGGCGAAGCGCAAAAACTGAGGGTATTCATATTGCGCTCAATAATGAGTTCTTCGAAGAGATGGGTTTGATTTCAATGCGAGATCGTTGGGTAGAGATTCATTACGGATAGGGAACCGCCCATTGCGGACCCGCATGATGGGTGGTGTGGGGGCCGGTAGCTAAAAACTACCGGCTACCCGATGTACGCCCAGCATGGGCGTGAACTAATGGGGTGAAAGTCCCCTGTAGGAGGATCACCTGTAAAGCTGTCAGCGTGGCCGCTGACTCATAAGTAGGCCCAGCCCGCTAGCCACCATCGAGGGGGTAAACAAAATTGGTGGAACACAGCGGCGCCTCGGCCAGTAATGGCCAAGGTGATTGAACAGAAGTCAGCCGACGGCATAGTAGCCTAATGCCAAGATTAATACCTTGGATACGGTGAAGGCTTGAACCCAAAATCCACGAGTTAAAAGACAGGGCTAGCCTACCGATGTGTTGCCAGCCGGATATAAAATTGACGTAGCGCACTGCCATGACACTCAACTCAAATGAAAATCTGCTTGAAGTCATCCTCAGCAAAGAAAATCTTAATGCTGCATGGAAACACGTGCGAAGCAACAAAGGTGCAGCAGGCATTGATGGGGTCACCGTTGATGATTTTGTGCAGCACTTCAAGGTAGTTGGGAATGAAATTATCGAAGCCATTCGGCAAGGTCATTACCAGCCGTTGCCTGTTAGACGCGTCTACATTCGCAAGTCAGATGGTGGTCAGCGAGGGCTAGGGATACCTACGATTTTTGATCGTGTTATTCAGCAAGCTATCGCGCAAATCATCAGCCCTATTTTCGATGTGACTTTTTCAGAGTTTAGCTATGGCTTCCGGCCAAAGCGATCACAGCATCACGCGGTGAAAAAACTACAAAAGTATATCGAGGGTGGCAAGCGAATAGCGGTGGATGTCGATCTATCCAAGTTCTTCGATCGAGTGAATCATGACTTTCTCATGAGCTTACTCGGCCAAAGAATTAACGATAAGCGTTTACTCAAACTGATCGCAAGCTACTTGCGCGTAGGCTGGGTAGAAGATGGATGTTGGCAAGCGTGTTATGAGGGGGTGCCGCAAGGTGGCCCTTTATCGCCGCTGCTATCCAATATTGTACTCGATCTGCTCGACAAAGAGCTGGAAAAACGCCGACACAATTTCGTCCGCTATGCGGACGATTTCGTGATTGTCGTTTCCTCTAAACGCTCAGGTGAACGGGTTATGGCCAGCATCAAACGCTTTGTTGAGCGCAAGCTTAAACTCAAAGTTAACGATGCTAAAAGCCAAGTAGTCCCCGTTAGCCGGTGTAAGTTTCTGGGGTTTTCTTTCCGTGGAGCAAAGCTTGTCTGGCATGATAAGGCGCTGCGCCAATTTAAATATCACGTCCGTCAGATTACAGGGCGATCCCGTGGTATTTCGATGGAGAAGAGAATGAAAGAGCTTACCGTATTCCTCCGTGGCTGGATTAATTATTTTGGTATAGCACAAGGCTACCAAAAATGTATTGATCTAGACTGCTGGATACGGCGGCGATTAAGAATGAGCTATTGGAAGAATTGGCGCAGAGTGAGAACGAAAGTTCGAAATTTACGGCGTATGGGTGTGAGTGAGTCGCTGGCAGTTACCTGCGGCTCGTCCGGTAAAAGTTACTGGCGAAGCGCAAAAATTGAGGGTATTCATATTGCGCTCAATAATGAGTTCTTCGAAGAGATGGGTTTGATCTCATTGCGAGATCGTTGGGTAGAGATTCATTACGGATAGGGAACCGCCCATTGCGGACCCGCACGATGGGTGGTGTGGGGGCCGGTAGTTAGAAACTACCGGCTACCCGATTTATGTTTCACTCTTTAGTAAAAAACTCGTTTATTTTATCCCTTATTACAAATCTATCTCTAGATTCAAACTGTTCTACTGGTTTATCCCAGTTTTCACTAACAGGAAGAGCGAGCTCGTATTTTAATTTAATGCCATTCAAATTCTTTGATATAGTTTGTTTAGGAGTTGGCTCAATATTTACGTCGTCGTTCCATTTCAATAAAAGTAGTTTATAGCTCCCGCTCGGATCGCAATCAGGCGTCCACCCCAAATCAATAGACATTCTTAAATGCCGATTCCTTAATAGCAAGATATCTTCATAAAACGGATACTTAAGCCGCCCCGTTTCTAATGATTGAGATTCGTGGTCAATATCATAAAAATGATTTTTCACCACCTCCCATCCAACGGATATTTTCAATGCTAGTAGTTCCATACTTCCTCGTAAACTGGTCTTGCCCACAAAAAGTAAACACTCTAACTATGCGTATTTTCGCTCATACTCTGCTGGACTTACATAGCCCAATGCAGAGTGCCTACGAACCCTATTGTAGAAAATCTCAATGTATTCAAACACTGCAGATTTTGCTTGCTCTTCGCTTTCGAATGCTCTGGCATAGACCATCTCGACTTTTAGCCTGCTAAAGAATGATTCCATTGCCGCATTATCCCAACAGTTAGCCTGGCGACTCATACTCGGCTTGCACTTACTTTCAGACAAGAGATCCTGGTATTTCTGCGATCGATATTGCACACCCCTGTCGGAGTGAACTATTAGTCCAGGCTTTATTTGTCGTCGCTCTAGGGCCATTTTCAACGCTCGATGTGTCAACTCATCGGTCATCTGGGAGTCAAATGCCCAACCTACAATACGTCGAGAGTACAGATCCATAACTACCGCGAGGTACAACCACCGCTCCAGAACCCAGATATACGTAATGTCACTGGTCCAGCGGCAATTTGGTCGATCCACATCGAAGCAACGCTTAAGTAGGTTGGCGGCGACATTGATATTCCTCTCTACTGGCTGACTATATCGAAAGCCTTTGCCGTTTCTCGCTTTAATATGCTCCTGTTGCATAAGCTTAGCGACGTAGTTCCGCGAGCATGACTCGCCTAATTCTTGAAGCTCGCAAGCGATTCTAGGCGCTCCATAACGACCTTTAAACTCAGAAAACGTCTCTCGGATTTTCTCGATTGTTCGTATCTTTCTAATCGTGCGAGCAGATGGCAACCGTCCCCGCCATCGATAATAACCCGATCTTGAGACTTCTAAACACCGACACATCAAGCTAACCGGGAATGACCCTACATGCTCTTGTATCAGCGCGTACTTTACTCTTGGTGGTTCGCAAAGTACGCAGCTGCCTTTTTTAGAAACTCAACCTCCTGACGAGCTTCATGCAGCTCCTTCTTGAGCTTGCGAACTTCAGCGCTTTCCTGTTTGGAATAGTCGACACTGTCTAAACTATTGAACTGCTTATCAGACAGTCGATTAAATTGACGACGCCAGTTGTAGATCTGCTGTGCGCTGACGCCTAGTTCTCTTGCCACAGAAGCCGTTGTTACTCCAGGCTTTTCCGCTCTCTTAACTGCTTCTCTACGGAACTCCTCCGTATACGCCTGAGTTCTTTTCTTACCCATGATACACCTCCGTGTTAGGCCTAAACCTAACTATACAGGGTGTCTACTAAACGTGGGTAAGTCTTAAACATAACGCCTAGTGCACTGGGACAAAAAGCAGCTTTTCGCTTTTTGTGTCCTGTGCCACGCCTGGTTATGTGATAGAAGTAAATACAACACTACAACCACCTTCCCAATGCCGAATTACTCTGGATGTATTTAACCTGTTCGCTAGAAAGTACTTCCGGGGAATACTTTTCAAGAACTTCCATATCCAGATGACAGCCCATGTTTTCGCAAAGAAATTCTATTACTTGCGATTCCAGATTAACGAAACTTTCGTCAGCACAACTTTCCTTAGCTGATTTCAAAAATTCTAAAAGCTCACCTCTGACAGCAATATACTTTTGGTCGTACTCTTCGTCAGGAATTTCATCCATCAGTTCGAAAACCTTTTCAAATTCTAATTTTATCTGCTCAAAACTATTAATCAGACTTTCCATTCCAATCCTTTCACATAACGCCGCCAGCAGGGGCCGAAAAACCAAAGCGAAGCGGCGGTTTTTTGGTCCCTCTGGCTGGCTTTGTTACACATTTTCTGGCTCATGCTGAGTTTCCCAGAGATTAATGAATTCAGATTTTGCTTTGGTTAGGCTCTCACTCGCCCATGCTAGGCACATACCTGAGTATCCAATTTCTAGATCTGACTCTACGCCAGTACCTCGCCCGCCTTCTGCCATGCGGTAAAAGCCCATTGGGTATGAGTGAGTGTGGCTTGACAGGAAACGATATCTAAACCTGAACTCATCGACATTGCCCCCTGCGGCTGAAATTAGCTCATCCTGGCTTTTAAAAAATGCATTATTACCTTTGAGATAATGTTTCTTTAGCTTTCCGCTCAGTGAGTTAAAATACTCAGTATTTTCTAAATCTGATTTTACCTCATTGGTATAATTCTCAAATTGCTCCACCTGATCCTCAGCACCTTCCATAACCTTAAACATTTTTAGCCTAGACATATGGTCATGAAGGTTTAGGAGGCGCCAGCGGGCTTCCCATTCTTCTGGGTCACATGCTTCAACGCACAAGTAGAAAAAGACCAAATAGGTTTCAATAATTGATCTGGTTAATGTTGCCACTGACGCACAGTCCCAGTGCATATTCTTCCCAATACTACTAGGCGGAGGGCATATTGAGAGAACTGTAACCCCGCTGGTGCATAGCTTTGTGAAAATCAAAGAAGCATAATAATGAGCAGAAGTTGGTGAAGCTATTCCCGCATACTCCATCGAAGTACTTTTGCAAGTATCTAGTACGCTTTTGAAGTTATTGTAGGACTCTTTGTATTCGCTCATAGCTTATTGTGATGTGTAACGCCTGCAGCAAAGGCCGACCGCCAGGGAGGTCCAGCCCGCTTGCGGGCGATTTTGCCTGCACTGGTTATGTGTTTTTGTCGAGGTAATAGCTAACATTAGCAATAACATCACTTGGCTCAAGGTCGTAACCTGTAGCATTTTTACCACTCCAGTTTACGCCAATTAACAGCTCACTATCAGTTAAATTTGGTGCCCACTCTTTTTCAAACTCTTCCCATGTTAATTCTTGTGGCTCAAAAATTGAGTATGCAGGTACATTTTTTATAATTTTCTGAACTCGACTATGAGTTGACCAGAATGGCATTGCTCTTTTTCCACTTGACGTTAAAGGGGCAGGATTCCCCCCCTCATCTTTGCAAGTCCATAGCTTACCATTCTTGGCTACATCTCGATAAAATGCTGCAGCCTGTGAAGCTGATTGTCCCATCTATACTTCCTTATTGATCACATAACGCTGCTAGCAAGGGCAGCCGAAGCAACGCGTAGGCTGTCCAGCCCAGCCCCGAAGGGGTTGGGCGAGCTTGCCTAGCCTGGTTATGGCTGGCGCACTCGGGACTACTTACTAGCACTTTGCCAGCCACAGCTTGGCTGGCCGCTGCCCAATATTTACGAGGAAAGAATACCGTACTTTCCCCAATCAATTCCTATCTTATTGGCACTCCGCGAAATTGCAGCGGACTGCCTCTTTTTACAACACCCGAGCGAACACTCTAGGAGAGAAACTACTTAAATAACAATCAGCAAAATTGCTCAATGCCGGATGCTATTTAGTGGCCTAAGCCTTCAGTTACCACGAAAAATCAATAAAACTGACCGCCACAATAACGCCGCAAACAGCGGCAGACTTGTTGTTGATTGTTTTGTGCAATAATGGCGAAGCCATGCACAAAACGAGCAACGGCAAGGCTGTCCAAGGAGCGCAGCGACTGATGCTGCTTTGCCTTGTTAGGTATTTTCCACCTCTATTTGCCATACAAATTCGTGATCTGTACCTTTCTTTAGAACTTCGATAAATGTGGTTACTCTCGCTCTCCTGCCAACTTGATAGTGCTTCATGTTTCTTCTTCGATTCACTACGCAGGTGTATGAATAAGTACCACCGTTATCCAGCTTTAGCGTGAAGCCTTCAGCCTCATTATGCATTCCTGTAAAGTGAATATCGTCAATGACCCCCTCATAAGTCTTGCTAGGTACTTTGCCACTATAAATATTGTCCCACCATTCGGGAGAACCATATAAACCATAAACACCTTTCAGTCCCAGGTGAGGCTTACTACTATCGAGAGACAGTTTCTGTGCCTTTTCAACTCGTGAAGGATCATCTTCATGCTCAATTTCTAGTGAGAATATTTTCTTCATGGCTACTTCTGCCTAACGTTGCCAGCAAGGGCAGCCGAAGCGGAGCGTAGGCTGTCCAGCCCAGCCTCCGGCTGGGCGATCTTGCCTGGCCTAGTTATAGCTGGCGCGCACTGAACGACTTACTTGCTCTCTGCCAGCCAACTTTGGCTGGCCACTGCCCGATAAATTTACAGGAGAAAATACCATACTTTCCCCACCGGATAACTATCTGATTGGCACTCAACGATGGCCTAGCAGGCTTGTAGGGCTTACTGACTGAAAACGAAGGCACTGAAGCCGAACTGCGGTACCAACTTGCAGGAAAACTCTCAGGAAAAGTGTGCTCAGATAGAGATTGATGCTTGCAGCAGCTACAAAACATCTAAAAATTGACCGCCACAATAACAGTTAATTCAAAAGAAGCGTCTTTATATCACCCTTCTATATAATTCTGCTGCAGTCATCCAAGATTACCCAAAAAACATAGCAATATCAGTAGGTTAGAGGCTTTGGCGCAATCCTCAACAGGTAGATATATAACAGCGGCTATATATCTACCTGCTTTTCTTGCTCGTGACAATAGTGTCACCTCCTTTAAAGTCAATGACTTAGCTCGCTCTCTCCAGAAATAGGAGAAGCTTCTCTTGAATTCTGATATTGAAAGTAGAACAAGATATGAAATGCTGTATATAAGACAGTTTGAATAGCAATGTTATGGAAGATATTCGCGGTTGAGTACCAAGTAAGACTGAATGCTTCACGGGAGTCTCCTGGTAGCATATTTGAAATTAAGTACGGTTGTTTTAGAAAGAAGAGGTAAACTTATACTCACTGGGAGAAGCAATTCATATATTTTGTTAAGGAAACTAGTCTCACTGATAGGGTGGGAAGGTTGCGAGAAGCCTCTCTCACCTTGTACTTCAAGGAAGGACTGTCCCATTTCGAAGTAGCTAAAATATAAGTCCTATTATCGGTTTTATATAAACGTTCTAAATTTTTCAATTTTTAATTTGAAAAATCATATGACGTGACTCTCCAATGGTAGTGCTTTAAATTGAGGTTGAAGGATTCTTAACTCGATGGGTTGGTATTTTTCATTAGTTGATGATTTTGGCCTTGCATTTTGTTATTTCCAATAGCGAAGACTTACGTTGAGAGGGGAGTCACATCGAATATTTTTATCTGGCTTTTTGTATTGCAGGCTATAGATGATGAAGTGCTGGAATTAAACAGAAAAAAGCCGGCATTGTGCCGGCGGCAAAGCAGACGTCGAAAGGAAGAGACGTTGCAGAGAGACTGTAATTCTTACTCGATGCCCAGGCTCGACTATGAGCTGGGCATCTTTTAAATATTGCTAATCAATCAGGCTTTTTTACGCAGCAGCACACAGGCATCTGCGGCAGCGAGCTCTAAGCTATTTCCTTCCGCATTGCCAGCAAACAGTGCAGGGGTAATATTGTGTGCACCGGAGAACTCGGCAGGTAATTTCAGGGTGCCACTGCTTTGCCCAAGGTTGAGAACAACCAGCATTTCTTCGCTGTCGCTGCGCCTTACAAAAGCAAATAAATCACTGCCGGTGTTGATCACTTCCTGCTCTGCTGTCGCCAACGACTGGGGTAGTTCCCGGTGCCAATCGATCAGTGCGCGGAAGCGGTTGAGCATGGAGCGCTGGGCGTCCTGCTGAACCTCTACCGCCCGTTGTTGGTGCTCCCCTGAGATGGGTAACCAGGGTTTTGCTGTGGAAAAGCCGGCGTTGTCGTCGCTGGTATTGGTCCAGGGCATCGGTGTGCGGCAGCCGTCGCGACCTTTGAATTCCGGCCACAGATTAATGCCATAGGGGTCTACCAGGTCTTCATAGGCAATTTCTGCTTCCGGCAGGCCCAGTTCTTCCCCTTGATAGAGGCAGACACTGCCGCGCAGTGCCAATTGCATCAGCAGGAACAGCGGGGCTCTGGCATCGGCTTGATCGTCGTTAAAGCCTTTGTTCCAGCGGGTTATTGAGCGGGGTACATCGTGATTGCTGATCGACCAGCAGGGCCAGCCCTTCTCGATTACGTCGCGGTTTTTTTCCAGGGTTTCGCGCAGGAAGCCCGCACTGCAATCCTCGGTCAATAGATCGAAGGAATAGGCCATGTGCAGGCGTTTTTCCGTGGTGTACTTAGCCATGATTTTATGGGTATTGTCGTCGCCAACTTCACCTACGGTCACAGTGCCGGGATATTGATCCATTAACTGTCTTACCCGCTGGAGAAACACCAGGTTTTCCGGCTGGGATTTATCATTCTGGTGCCACTGGTAGTCGTAGTGATTGACTGGTGGCAGGCCTTTCTCGTCGAGCTTGAGCGGGCGCGCCGGGTTATTACCCAGGGCCTGCTGGTGGAAAATAAAGTTGACCGCATCCAGTCGGAAACCATCTACACCCCGATCGAGCCAGAACTTCATATCGGCGAGCAACTGCTCCTGGACTTCCGGGTTGTGCACATTCAGGTCCGGCTGTTCTTTGAGGAAGTTGGCTAAATAGTACTGGCGGCGGCGGGTACACCAGCGCCAGGAGCCTCCTCCGAATACGGAGACCCAATTGTTGGGAGGGGTGCCATCTTCTTGGGGATCAACCCAGACATACCAGTCCGCTTTGGGGTTGTCGCGGTTGGCGCGGCTCTCCTGGAACCAGGGGTGCTGGTCCGAGGTGTGGCTGAGGATTTGGTCGATAATCACTTTCAGGCCGCGCTCGTGGGCCGCTTCGATCATCCGGTCGAAATCTTCCAGGTTGCCAAAAATAGGGTCTACATCGCGGTAGTCGGCAACGTCATAGCCAAAATCCACCATCGGCGATTTAAAAAAGGGTGAGATCCAGATGGCGTCTACGCCGAGGGATTTTACATAATCCAGTTTTTGCGTAATTCCGGGAATATCACCGATGCCATCTCCGTTGGCGTCGCAGAAGCTGCGTGGGTAAATCTGATAAATAACGCTATTGCGCCACCACTCATAGCTGTTGCCGCTCATGGATTACTGCCTTGTTTCATTATTTGAAATGTGGAGATAGTCCACCTTTAAAGGATAGGGTGAGTATGGAGCAGTCATTGGCGGGCTTCCTCCTCCCCGGCGAGGGGGGAGAGGGGGGTAAAGGGTGACCGGCCTGGGGTGGCTTGGTATCGGCGGGCGGGGATGAGGAGCATAGCGGGCACGTCCCTGTGCCGCTGGAGCAGGACTGTTTAAGGCTTGTCCTGGACTGAGCGAAGCATTTGCTCGGCCAGGGCGATGGCCTCCTGGCGATCCTTGACGTCCAGCTTTTGGTAGAGGCTGCGAATATGGGTCTTGATGGTGCTCGGCGCCACCTTAAAGTGACGGGCGATTTTCTCGTTCGACAGCCCCGAATGAATCGCATTGAGTACCTGCCATTCCCTTGGGGTGAGGGGGGAGTGGCGCAGGAAGTCCGGCACGGCATCGCTGGCCAGTATCTCGCGGATAATGGTGTCATCCAGTTCGATGCGAATACCACCGTCCAGCTCTGGCTGCTGTTGTGCTGCTTTGATCAGTTGTTGGGCTTTGCTGGACTCCGCCTCTCCCAGGCCATTTTCCAGGGCGGCTTTCAGGATAACGATTAAAGGTTTGCCGATCTGCAGGAAGCTGGCGCGAAAATCCCGTTCGTGGGAGAGAAGCAGGGCTTCACTAATAGCCTCTACAGACTGGGGGTATTGCTCGCGCAGCCACAGCAGGTGAGATTCCAGCACCCGGTTACGCAGGCGATCTGTTTCCAGGCCGCACTCGTTGGCGACTTGCTTCAGGCGGCTCAACAGGCGATTGGCATCGGACCAGTGGTGCAGCTCAATCATCGCGCGCACATGGTTGCGCCCGTGGCACTGTTCAAAGTGATTGCTGGGCCTGTCGGCGACGGGAGTAGCCTGTTCCAACCAGCTTGCGATGGCCTGCTGATTGCCCAGGGCGCGCCAGGTGCGGATGCGGGTGGCATCGGCGTTGGCGATCCAGTCTCGGTGGTAGCGTCCGTCAGTGAGCAGGCGCTCGATACGCTCCAGCCACTCCAGGGACTCCTCTTTCTCTCCTCGGGCCTGGGCGATTTTTAACAGCAGGGTGTACTCCGGCAGCAGCCAGTGCTCGCCGACCCGGCGGTTGATTTGCATACCTCGGCGAGCGGATTGCTCGGCACCTTCCAGATCGCCGGACTCCCATTGCAGCTGGCCGCGCAGCCGGCACACAAATTCCGAGATGGGCAGTGTGGACAGGTGATTTTTCTGCACCAGGGTCTGCACCTTCTCCTGCAGCGTGGACGCTTTCTTCAGCAGGCCCTGGGCAAAGGCGATCTCTGTCTGTTGGCAGATGGCCCAGGCGGCGCTGGGGATATCCCGTTCGGCGATCGCCAGGGCTTCAACTTCCTGCATATAGCGGTTGGCCTCTTGCAAGGCACCCAGGCAGAAGCTGGTCTCACCGGTGACCAGCAGAGCGGAGATTCTTTCGCCTAGCTGGTCTGCGCGGAGTAGGGCCAAAGCTTCTTCGGCATACTCCTTGGCTTGCAGTGTCTGCCCTCGGGCAATGGCCACCTGGGCGCGCATGGTGGCAAAGGCGCCCTCAAAGTCGCGCCACTGTGCCGGGTCCTCCCGCTGCAGCCAGCTTTCGGAGGCCGCCAGGTTTTTCTCGCACAGGTCGTATTCAAAATTCTCCCGCGCCATTTTGGCGGACAGGAGGGTAAAGCGGGCGCTGTGTTGCAGGGCTTCGTCACCGAGCCAGTCGAGGCAGTCCCGCAGCAGGCGCGATTGCCCCGCGCGCAGAAGCTGTTCCCCCCGATCGTTGAGCAGTTGCTTTAACCGCTCGCGGTCGCCCCCGGCCAGAGCGTGGCGCAGGGCCTCCACTGGCTGGTCTAATTCTTGCCAGGTATCACAGGCAGTGCTGTGCAGTTGCAGCAAGTGTTTGCGGTCATTGATTTGCCGCTGCAGGAAGCGGGCGAAGACTGGGTGGAAGCGGAACCACTGGCGACTTGAATCCTGCGCCTGCAGGAATAACCCGCGGCGCGCGGCTTCTTCCAGCAACTGTTGACCATCTTGCCGACCGGTAAGGCGCTCCGCCAGCTGGGCGTTAACCCGGGTGAGGATGGATGTGCAGGAGAGGAGCTGGCGCAGTTGGGGCTCCAGCCGTTCCAGCACTTCCTCAGCCAGGTAGTCGAGAATATGACTGTGGCCCTGCTCCAGTTCTGCCAGATAGCGATCCACTTCGTTGCTGTCGCGCACAGATAAAGTAAATAGCTGTACGGCGGGGGGCCAGCCCTCACTGAGGTGATGCAGTTGGGCTGCGCGGTCGCCGTCGAGATTAAACGGTAGGCGCTGCTTGAGCAGGGTGGCGATTTCCTCAATGTTGAGGGCCAGCTCATTACTGCCCAATTCCAGTAATCGCCCTTGAACTCGCAGGGTGGCCAGACCCAGGGGCGGTTGGCTGCGACTGGTGAGAACAATACCGACACCGGCGGGGGCGTGGCGCAACAAAAAGCGGGTAGTGTCATGCACCTGCTGGTTGTCGATCTGGTGGTAGTCATCCAGCACGATGCGCAGTTCGCTGGGCAGGCCCCGCAGTTCCGACAGCAGGTGGCTCACCAGGGTTGAGGGGTCCGGGCGCTGGGGCGCGGACAACAACTGGTGAGTCTGGGGGACACCATTGCCGGTCGCCCTGTGCACACTTTCCACCAGGTAGCGGCAAAATTGACTCGGTTCATTATCACTGGCATCCAGCGTATACCAGGCCACCGGGTTGTCCTGCTGTGAGGCCCAGGAGGTAACCAGCGTGGTCTTGCCGTATCCCGCAGGAGCCGTCACCAACAGCAGTTGATCGCTGTGGCATTGGTTCAGAACCGACAGCAGGCGCGGGCGCGATAGGGCGTGCTCGGGGCAATCCGGCAGGCTGTATTTGGAAGTTAAAAGCATCGCTGCGGGAGGGATTGTTATAAATGTTTGATTTTTGTACAGCCACTATTATGCACCAGGACCCGGGTATTGTTACAGCACTGTAATAGGCCAGCTTTCTGGTGATTCCGCCTCTTGGGTGGCAAATTGGAGTGGCGCCGGTTTAGCTTTGGGCAGTATATTACTATTCGGGTTAAATCGGTCATCTCAACCCGTCGCAATGCAGTTTCTGCGGCTCACTAGTGGGTACGTTAGTTCATATTTACTGTGATGTATCCACACCGGCTCGTAAAGGGATGCATGACTGTGCAGCTTCCCCTCGCGCCATTTTCAGTATTTTTTCGATTTTTCTTTGGCAGTGAGAATGCCCCTTGTGCGGGTTTTCATCAATGTTCATTCATTTAAAAAAGCCGAGCGCTGCGAAGGCGCCGATAGAATAATAAGAAGAGGAAGCCATGGCGGATATCGTAATCCTTGCTGCTGCGGGTATGGGGGCTGTGGATAACACGTTTGCAAAGCCACTGTTTTCGGCATTGGAAACCGAGCTTGGGGAGGAGTGGTCGCGTCTCTACTGCGCTGAATTACCCGGCCTGGAGCACTTCCAGAGCAATATCGAGCGCACCTTTGAGAGTATGCAGAAGCGCGAGCTGGACTTCCTGCGTGCACGAAAATATTTACTCCTGGGAATGTCGCAGACGGCGGCGCAGTCCGGCAATGTGGATCGTCGGGATAGCAACTACGAAAAGACCCAGCGCGAGATCTATGCGGCGCTGGCCAAGGCCGCTGATCAGGTTGATGAGCGGGCTCCGGTGATATTGATCAGCCATTCGGTGGGTTGTATCAACCTATCTAATTACCTCTGGGACGCCCAGCGCCCCAATGTCAGTTGCGGTGTTTGGCGTGAAGGCGGTCCCGCGGGGGTTCACAAAGGGTCTGCGCGTGAGAGGTTTTTGCGCCTCAAGACCTTGAGCCATTGGTACACCCTGGGGCCGACAATGCCCCTGTGGTGCGCCGATCGACCCCGGGAGCAAATTCAGGCGGTCACCTCCAACACCCGGGGATACAATTTTCGCTGGAAGAATTTTTATCACCCCAATGACCTGTTTGGCTGGCCCCTTAAGCCCCTGAGCCCCTCCTATAACCAGGCGGTGTGCCGTGATTATGAGACTTGTTCGCTGAGTGATCACGGCGCTTTGAGTTCAGTGGCTTTTCCCTCGCCCCCTGAGGATTACTGGCGGAACCCGATAGTTGTTGAGCAGCTGATAGAGGATGTGCGCTCCCTGCTCAAGACGGTGAATAAGCCCGCTCATCGGCACCCACAACCCTCTCAGCAGGCTCTCGCGGTATAATCCCCAATTACCTCAACAGTCTCCTGTAAAAGATGAAGGGCCGCTTTCTTATGTCGCTGCAATATCACCTGGTTCCGGTTACTCCTTTCCAGCAAAACTGCTCGCTGCTGTGGTGTGAAGACAGTAAGTGCGCGGCTGTTGTCGACCCCGGTGGCGATCTCGATAAGATTCTGGCGGCGGTGGAGGAGCGCGGTCTCAAGCTGGAGAAAATCTTGCTGACCCACGGCCACCTGGACCATGTAGGCGGCACTGCGGCGTTGTCCAAGCAGCTCCAGCTGCCGATAGAAGGGCCGCATAAAGGCGATGATTTCTGGATTCAGCAGTTGCCCATGCAGGCGCAGATGTTTGGTTTCCCCGCTGTCGAAGTATTTACTCCAGACCGCTGGTTGGAGCAGGGAGATACGGTTACTGTAGGGGATCAGGAACTGGAGGTGCACCACTGCCCGGGCCATACCCCCGGCCATGTGATTTTCTTCCACCGCCCCAGCCAGTTGGCTCTGGTGGGAGATGTTTTGTTTGCCGGTTCGATCGGACGTACGGACTTCCCCCAGGGAGATCACGATACCCTAATTCGCTCTATCAAAGAGCGCCTATGGCCGCTGGGTGATGAGGTTCAATTTGTACCGGGGCATGGCCCCATGTCCACTTTTGGCCAGGAGCGCCAAACCAATCCTTTTGTCGCCGACAAGCGCTTTGGTTAAGTGATACCTGGATTCCAATAACAGGCGGGAAGTACAGCGCCGGGAGTCCCATTTTATGTTTGCAGGAAAAATACGTCTTTTTCTCGTTTTGCTGGTGCTGGGGTTAAGCGGCTGCGCAGTAATTTCCGAAGAGGAGTGCCGCGCGGGGCTCTGGTATGAGCGGGGCCTGCAAGACGGCGCTCGCGGTCGCTCACAGTCGCTGGTGTACGATATTGCCCAAGAGTGTGACAGCTACGACATGCATGTGGATAGCGATGCATGGCTGCAGGGCCATGAAGAGGGTATAGAGACTTACTGCACTGCGGAAAATGGCTATCACCAGGGGCGTAGGGGACGTAATTACCAAGGAGTTTGCACTGGCCCTACTGCTGATTTGTTTTTACAGAATTACGAGCGCGGTCTCGCCGAATACCGCATAGAGCAGCATTACCAGCGCCTTTTGTGGCGCCGGGATAATTTAGAGCGCGAGTTGCTCTCCCTGCATTACGCCTATCGGAACACTGATAGTGAAGCCCAGGCCCAGGCATTGTACTTGCAGCGCAGCCGCCTTCGCTGGGAGCTGCGGATGTTGGATATGGAGTTGTTTCGTTATGGCTTGTTTGGCCCCACGCATTTAACGCCCGGCTATTATCCCCCCGGATTTTTTTCTGCCAGATTATTTTATTGGTAAGTAAAAAATTTATTGGTCCTAGATTGAAGTAAAGAAGTCCGGGTTAATGCCCCGGTATCACACGCACAAGAGATTTATTGTAATGGCAATTTGGCATTTAGATCCTTCACTGGAAGAACTGAACCAGGGAATATCCCAATGCATGCCCGGCTACCTGGGAATGGAAATTACGGAAATTGGCGATGATTACCTGGAAGGGACTTTGCCCGTAGACCATCGCACTCGCCAGCCCTTCGGTATTTTGCATGGTGGTGCCAATGTCGTATTGTCGGAGACGCTGGGTTCCATAGGTGCCAACCTATTAGTGGATACCGATAAATTTTATTGTGTCGGTCAGGAGGTTAACGCCAATCACCTGCGCCCTGTCCCTGAGGGAGAGGTTCGCGGTCGTGCGAAACCCGTGCATATTGGGCGCAGCAGCCAGGTGTGGGAAATTCTGATCTATGCGCCCAATGGTAAACTCAGTTGTATTTCTCGCATTACCATGGCTGTTGTAGCTCATGGTGCCTAGTATTAGCTCCTGGGTTGCGAGTGGAGATCCCGCTTGAAACAGGCCCAGGATTTTATTTTTGAAGATATTCCCTATCGCTTGGTGCGTTCGAACCGGCGCAAGCGTCTGGGACTGGTACTGTCTTCCGGTGGTGTGGAAGTGCGAATTCCACAGCGTTGTGCAGCCCGTTATGGGCATGAATTCCTGCAGGAAAATATCCAGTGGGTGAGAGCGCAGTTACTCGCAGCCGACCGGCGCGCTGCGCAGGTGCCGCAATATCAGTACGCTTTTGGTGAGAGTTTTCCCTGGCTGGGACAGCAGCTTCCCTTACAGCGTGCGACAAGCAGTAAAAGTGCCGGTATTGGCGATGGTGCTATCGGGCTTTATACCCGCTATCTCCAGCCCGATGACACGCAGCTGCAAACTGCTTTACAACGCCTTTACCAGCGGGAAGCATTGGCATTGTTAACGCAAAAATCCCATGTGTTGGCCGAGCAGCTGGGGTTAAGTATTTCATCAGTAAAAGTTCGTCGTACCAAAAGCAAGTGGGGTCACTGTAGTATTCGCGGTGAGCTACAGTTTAACTGGCTTGTTTGTCTCGCTCCTGAGCCGGTGGTGGATTACCTGGTGGCCCATGAGGTCTGCCATTTGCAACACCATAACCACAGCCGCGCTTTTTGGGATTTAGTCCAAAGTGTGTGCCCCAGATTTAAAGAATTGCGCCGCTGGTTGCGTGATAACGGTCACCGCCTGACCCTGTAACTTTTTTCTATTCTTTAGTTGTACTGAATTCTCCCAATTAATTATGAGTAAGAAGCCCCGTTTTATTACTGGCCGCAAGCCGGTTAAAAAAAACTTGCCGAGCCGCGCTGAAGCGACAATAGAAAAATTTAGTCACGATATGCGCGGTATTGCCCGGGTAGGTGGCAAGACGGTGTTTATTGATAGTGCCTTACCGGGAGAGCAGGTTAAATTCCTCTATACCGCACGGCGCGGCCGCTTTGATGAGGGAATTGTTGAGGACGTCATATCGCCTTCAACGGATCGGTGCGCACCGCAGTGCGCCTATGTGGATTCATGCGGAGGCTGTTCGGTACAGCACCTGGAGCCATCGGCACAAATTATTGAAAAGCAAAAAATTCTTTTGGATCAGTTGTCGCGCTTCGGTGGAATTGAACCCGAAGAAATACTGCCGCCGTTAACCGCTGATCCCTATGGTTATCGGCGCAAGGCCCGTATCGGCATTCGCAAATTAAAAAAGTCCCAGGGTGGTGAGCTGCTTTTTGGTTTTCGAAAAAAGCACAGCAATGATTTGGTAGATATTGATGAGTGCCCGGTACTACATACAAAAATTGCCGAACATTTAGGGTCGCTTAAAAAACTTGTTGGTGAAAGTGAAGGCCGGGCAAACTTTTCTCATCTGGAAGTGGCGGTTGGAGATGATGTGACAGCTCTGGTGCTCCGCCATTTAAAGCCCCTGTCAGATAAGGACTTGGCGCTCTGGTTAGCATTTGCTAAAAGCACTGGTATACACCTGTATATACAAGGTGGCAGTGATGCTTCACTGGAGAGAATCTGGCCGATAGAAGGGGCCGCTTATCTAAGTTATCAGTTGCCGGAATTTGACCTGACGCTGAGATTTAAACCGCAGGATTTTGTGCAGGTAAATTTTGCGATAAATCGGCAGATGGTGAGTCGAGCCGTTGAGTTACTCGATCCGCAACCCTCCGAGCGCGTATTGGATTTATTTTGTGGATTGGGGAATTTTACCCTGCCATTGGCGCGTCGTGCAGCGGAAGTGATCGGAGTCGAAGGTGTCGGTGCTTTAACTCAACGGGGCGAGGACAATGCCGCTTTGAACCAATTACAAAATGTGCACTTTTATTCTGCCGACTTGAACGAAAAAATGGCAGGTGCGCCTTGGGCTGAAGCAGGTTTCGATAAAATCCTGTTGGACCCACCGAGGGACGGCGCTCTGGAGGCTGTGCGCGGGTTGGCGCAACTTTCTGCCAGTAGGATCGTCTACGTCTCCTGTAACCCGGCCACCCTGGCCCGGGATGCCGGTGAATTGGTGAAGTTGGGGTACCGGTTGAGTAAGGCGGGTGTCATGGATATGTTTCCCCATACCGATCATGTTGAGTCGATGGCTGTATTCGACAGAATTTAGGGCCTATTGAGACCGGGAAAACTAACGTAAACTGCGGTAAAACCGTTTAAGCGAAGTTGTTATGCAAAGCGAAACCCTAACCGATAATTTTGAAGATAATTGCGCGCGCTTTTTGCCTGAAGCTGTAGGCCAGGGCTGCGTCTGGGCCCTGCAGGGTGAGGAGGGCTTTGCACTTTGTGAGTCTGAAAAGCGGGCCGATACCGAGGTTATGCCCTTTTGGTCGCAAAGAGAATTTGCACAAGACCACTGCGAAGGAGACTGGGCTGACTATGAGGCAGTGGCAATTGACCTGGAAGAATTTATGGATGACTGGCTTACCGGCATGCATGAAGATGTCTTATTGGTGGGGATAAACTGGAATGCCGAACTGGAAGGGGTTGAGATGGAACCCCTGGACCTACTGGAGCAGTTGGAGCAAGAGCTGCAATAAACTGCGCCATAGTGCCCCACCCAATGGATAAAAATTACTCAACGGGGTGTCTCAAATGGGGCAGATTCTTGGCTTGCGCAAAACAGTCTACGGAGTTGCCAACATTACCGAGGCTGTGGCTTGGTATACGCAGGTACTCGAACAGAAACCCAGCTATGAAAGCGATAGCTATGCGGCATTTAGTATTGCTGATTGCGAGCTCGGATTAAATGCCGATGCGCGCAGTGCGATCAGCCGGGCCGATGGTGTAGTTGCTTACTGGCAGGTTTTGGATTTGGCCGCGCAGATTGAGCGACTCGGCACTATGGGGGTGCGGCAGCACACGGATGTAGAGGAAGTTTCTGGACGTGTGCTGATGGCGAGCTTTCTCGACCCCTATGGCAATGTTTTTGGATTGATTGAGTACCTGCAAACGCCCATTGAGAGATAGGACCATTAAACGGAGCAGTTCCTGTGGATAAGCCGCCCATTTCCAGATTTCGTTCCCCCAATCGAAGTTTTGCTGCGGAAAGCCTTGCGCAAATTGGGCGGGGTTATGTGGTTCCGGATCGAGTGGCTTTAATTACCGGCTGCTCAAGCGGTATTGGGCGGGAGCTGGCTTTGGCGCTACATCGCCGGGGAACCATAGTGATTGCCACGGCGCGCCGCCCGGAAAGTTTACAAGAGCTGGCGGATCTGGGAATTGCCACAGAGGCCTTGGATGTGAATTCCCAGGCGGATATCAATCGAGTGGTTCACGCAGTAAAAGCGGCATACGGGCGGCTCGATATTTTGGTCAATAACGCCGGTTACGGTCAGATGGGGCCGCTGCTGGAACTGGACACGCGAGCACTGGAAAAGCAGTTCCGAACCAATGTATTTGCCCCTCTCGCTTTGATTAGAGCCTGTGTACCTTTAATGCGTTCGGAGCAGGGCGGAATTGTGTGTAATATCGGCTCGGTTTCCGGGGTAATGCCTACACCTTTCTCCGGTGCCTATTGTGCTTCTAAAGCGGCCCTACACTCCATTTCTGATGTTTTGCGACTTGAACTAAAACCCTTTGGCATTCGGGTAATGACGGTGCAACCCGGTGCGATCGCATCGGAATTTGGTCGCCACGCTGAGACATCCCTGCGCGGTCTTTTGCCGCCGGACTCCCTGTATAAACGTCAGGAAGAGGCGGTTAGGGCCCGAGCCCAGGAGTCCCAACAGAATGCTACATTGGCAAGCACGCTGGCTAAAAAATTGGTGCGTGAGCTGCTGCGAAAACGCGCTCGTCCTTTGGTGCGTATTGGCAACCGCAGCAGCCTGTTGCCCTGGATGGCCCGCTGGCTGCCGCGCAGTTTTAGGGACTGGTTTTTAATGCGGAGATTTAAATTAAATCGCCTCGCTCACAAAAGCTGAGAATTGTTATTCTGGTTTTTGCAGTGAGTGGTTGGACTCCTTCAACCACTGTTGTACTTCGTTGTAGTTGCCTCGATACAGAACTTTCTGTTCCGATTTCTTCATAAGATGGTCGTAGCTGCCGTCATAGTATTCCCGCAACAGTGACACCACGATAGGGATGTACACATCACTATTATTCGTTCTCAGTAATTCTTGGTTAGCTGAAGCTAAGGCTTCGTTGAGCTGCTTGTAGCGCAGCCCTCCCAGGCGTTTACTGATTTTATTGAGATTGAGATGTAATTCTTCCCCCAAAGATTCAGCTGCTGATTTTTCTCTGCTTTTAAAGCGCTCTAAGCCCTCGTGAACATAATTTTGCACAATGCGCTGTGCCCGTGTTTCCAATGGCTCCTCGACAAGAACCCGGGGAGCGGCCTTCATGGCGGTTTGCAATACTGGAGGAAGTGCGCATCGTCCAATTAGACGGCTTTCATCTTCAATAGCAATAGCACCTGTCTGCTGGGAAAGCTTCAGCAGGTCGATACTGATCTGATTTTCAAAATCGACTTGTGAAGGTTGGCTACTACTGGTGCGGCCAAAGCTAGAACCTCGATGTTTTGCGATCCCCTCAAGGTCGATATACCGCCGCGCAGCCTGGATTAATTCCGTTTTGCCACTGCCGGTGTGACCAGCAACAACGATAAAAGGCAGTTGGGTACAATGCTTTTCCAGCTCGTTTAACAGGAACTGCCGCATGGCTTTATAGCCACCCTCTACTATCGGGTATTCAATATTATTCGAGCGCAGCAGTTTTTGTGTCATTCGGGAGCGTAAACCGCCTCGGAAACAGTAGAGGTAACCTTGGGGTTGTTTACGTATAAATGCGCTCCATTGTGAAAGACATAAGCTTCGCACTTCATCTGTTGCTAAACGCCAGCCAAGGTCAATTGCTGCTTGCTGGCCTTTGTTCTTGTACTCAGTCCCGATCAGTTCACGTTGGTGATTGTCAAGCAGGGGGTGATTTCTTGCGGAAGGGAAAGCGCCGCGAACAAACTCAACTGGGGCGCGTACGTCCATCAGCGGAATATCATTCAGGAAGATGTCCGTGTAATTTGCAGTATCGGTCCGCAAGGTAGCACTCCTGCTTATTTAGGAAATAGGTGGTATTTGATTGTATCTCCATTTTCTTTCCAGGCCTATGGCAACTGAAGAAGCTACTTGTATATGCAATATATGATGTGCTTAGCGTTAGATGACAGTTTGATATTTACACCGGAAATTAATGCTCAGTATGAGAGAATACATTTTTAATTTATTGCTCGATAGCTCAGTGTTTACATTTACTTTTTGAACCTAATGCGATTCCAGGTCACAGAAGGTAAATCTTAGCTTCCCTGAATTATTGCAGCTGATTTAAAAATCCTGGAAGCATTTGGATTACATAATGGGCGGGTTGCTCCTGCATGTATAGAGGATAAAAACGTGGCTAAAAAATATATCTATATCCCGATAAATAGTGATGAAATGCAGGAATATGCGGAGGGGTTGGCGAAAGCCTGGGGCATACCGGTGAATCAAATCCTGGCCAATAAAGTAACCTCCGGTTTTGGAAAAGCCATGTATCGGTGGGTGAACCAGTGTTTGAGTAAGCTGAACCCTGCCGATACCCTTTACATCGTAACCCATGGCACGGGTGCCGGGGATGGACAATTTATTGGTGCTGAGCGCTCCACGAGTAACAACAAGCAGAAAAAAGTATATGTAAACGGCATGCCTAACTGGCAAGGAGGAGAGTGGAAAACCTACACGCCTCGACAGCTAGCAGATACCTTGGTTAAAGAGGGGCTTCCTGCTAATTTCGTTAATTTACATGTTTGTGCCTGTGGTTCCGGCTACGATGGAGAAAAGTTAAGACCTTGGGCTCAACGCTTGCGCCAGGCGATGGTTGGCACCTATAGAAATATTCAGGTCACTGGATATAGAGGTTGGTTCTCCTGCAGTACTGCCAGAGTTTGTATTAAAGTAGGTACTCAGTTTTATCCATTGGAAGAGCGGGCAGTTACTTTCTCCTGAATTTTGTACCCCTAATGTAGCTGGGGTTATGGCGTAGAAGTGCGCTCCATGTAGTTTCCCGGGTATACCCTGAATAGATAGCTGAACAGAAATCTGAGCAGCTTTTATATTCAGGGATATCTTTCTCCATGACTGTTGACCAGTTACTAATCCTGATTATTTTAAGTGTCACTATAACCCTGTTTATATGGGGGCGGTGGCGCCACGATATGGTTGCTATAGCAGCCTTATTGACTTGTGTCTTTACCGGTCTGATTCCCCCGGAAAATGCTTTTATTGGTTTTGGCCATCCAGCGGTCGTGACTGTAGCTTGTGTGTTAATCCTGAGTCGCGGCTTACAAAATACCGGCGCAATGGATGCACTTGCACAACGAGTTGTCCGCAAAAGCGGGAGTATCTCAGTATCCATATTGTTACTCATTGGGCTCGGCGCGTTTTTATCGAGCTTTATGAATAATGTCGGCGCGTTGGCTTTATTAATGCCCGTGGCTGTGGATATGGCCGAGAAACAGAAAGTGGCACTGGGAAGGGTTTTAATGCCCCTGTCTTTCGCAACGATTCTGGGGGGAATGACCACACTGATAGGTACACCGCCAAACCTGGTCGTTTCCGGTTTTCGGGCGGATTCTGGCGCCGGTAGTTACGGTATGTTTGATTTCACCCCGGTGGGTCTGGCAGTTGCGATAGCTGGAGTTTTGTTTATCGCATTCGTTGGATGGCGCTTGGTGCCTACGCGCAACCGAACGGGGGCCTCCTCCTTTGAAACTGGCACATATTTGACAGAAGCACTTGTTGAGGAAAAAAGCGTAGCTGCCGGCAAGAATCTACGTGAAATTTCCAAGATGCTGGGAACAGAAGATGCCCAGGTTGTGGGTGTCGTACACAATGATGCCAGGGTCTCTCCCGCGACTCCCTGGCATAAAGTAAATAGCGGTGACATTTTGGTCATTGAGGCGGAGCCGGAGAGCCTTGCCACCTGCTTGTCCAATCTCAGTTTGAAAACAGTGGGAGCCCTTGGGGCAGATTCATCGGGTAAGGCTCGACAATCGGGTAGCAATAATACCGAGAGTGATTCTCAGAATAAGTCCCCAATAAAAGCACTGGCGGATCGTACCGAAATGCAGCTGCGGGAGTTGGTTGTCATGCCAGATTCCCCCTTAGTGGGACGCCCTATGAGGTTTTCACGCCTCGCAGCGAGATACCAGATTCACTTGCTAGCACTCTCGCGCCAGGGGCGCCGCTCGGTGCGCCGGTTGCGTTCGACACCATTATTGGCCGGTGATGCTCTGTTAATGATGGGGGCCGATGAAAACCTAAACAGCTTTGCTAGGGAAAAGGGCTGTGTGCCTTTGGCCTCAAGGGATATTAGCATCCCTAACAAGGAGAAGGCGGCCATTGCCCTATTGGCTATGGTGCTTGGTGTTGCCGGTGCAGCGTTCGGCCTATTGCCGGCAGCAATCTCTTTCGCCACTTGTGTATTGGCTTTTATGGCGTTGAAGATAGTGCCGTTGCGAAATGTTTATGACTCTATCGACGGGTCCGTCGTCGTGCTATTGGGGACTTTGATTGCTGTTGCTGATGTGATGGAGTCAACAGGAGCTGCAGACTTGGTCGCGCAGGTTTTGTTGGATGTCCTGGCTCAGGGCAGTGCTGTTTTGGCCCTGGGGCTGATCCTGGTGGTTACCATGACGCTGTCTGATTTTATGAATAATGTCGCCACTGCAGCAGTGATGTGTTCAATTGCCATGAGCACTGCAGAACAACTGGCGGTGAATCCAGACAGCTTCCTGATGGCTGTCGCAATTGGAGCCTCTTGCGCATTTCTAACACCGGTTGGACACCAAAATAACACCCTAATTCTGGGGCCGGGAGGGTTTGAATTTGGTGATTACTGGAAAATGGGGCTGCCACTAGAATTGTTGGTACTCGTTGTGAGTATCCCCATGTTGCTTTGGGTTTGGCCCCTGTAATCGCAGTGAGTTCAAGCAATAGAATCGTCTACCGGCTGGGCCAACTCCGCCATAAACCGGCTACAAAAGCGCAAAATATCAGTCACAGTTACAATTCCAACCAACTCTCCTTCCCGCATAACCAGTACCGAACCAATACTGGTATCTGCCATAGCTAAGAGAATTTTATCTAACGGGTCGTGGATATCTGCAATAAAGGGACGTCTGGCACATAGGTCATGTACATAAAGTTGCTGCTCTTCTAAACGGTGTCCCGGTGCATTGGCTCTTTCGATATCCCCTCGAGAAATGACCGTCTCCAAGTCGCCTGCACGTGTTACCGGCAGGTGGCGTACTTTGTGCTCCTCCATCATTGCCAGAGCATCCTCTACCGTGGCATTGATATCGATATGGTAGGGAAATGGCGTCATCAGAGCGGCCAAAGTCGGTATATGGTGGATATTATTGTGAGTGGACATAGTATGATCTGGGTATCCAATTGTATTTGGCAATATGCTCGATTACCGTTACACAGCGACTAATTTGCAATTGACGACTACAGCTACAATATAGCTAATTGCGCTCCCTAGGGATATCCTTTTAAGATTGCAGATATGGCCGCCTTTGTTACACTTTTTAGCCCTTATTTTGAATTATTCCTATTATATTCAAAGGTAGGGACACAAATGGTTGATATTTGCCGGTGAAAGATTATTATTCGCGACCTCAGTCGAAAAATATAATCAGTGATTCGGAGTGTTTGCCGAACCGAGCTGAAATCGGCTAGTTTTTAATAATGTATTTGCCGAATATACCTAACACCAGAACTACACGATGTGTAGTGGTATCTACTCATGTATATCGGGCAATTCATAATATGCCGGACTAAACATCACTAAATTGCTTGCCATTGGCCAGCCATGATGTTTGTTGATTTTTTACACGGTATATCCGAAATAACAATCTGTGTCGCCCAGCGCCACAGATATATCTCTGTGTTTTTTAATAACCGTCGTTGAGGTTTATTGAATGTTTCAGGAATACGAACAACTTGAACAACAAATCGCCGAACATCAGGCAAGAATCGAAGAGTTACAAGAGCAAATGGCTCAGGCTGAACGCAAGAAAGATGGCGTAATTGCCTATGATAAAGCATTGGTAAACCTTGCTGCTGAATACCACATGGATGAAGAGGAGTTCTTCGTTGCCCGTGGCCAGCAAATCGTTGAGTGGTTGGTAGCACAGCTGGGTGATGAAGATCCTGCAGACTACGTACAAACCCTGAAGGCTCGCGTTGCCCGTCACCTCAAGAAGGAAGGTGACAGCCCCCGTCGCGGCCGTCGTGCAGCACCGGCAGCAAAGGCAGCAGAACCCAAGCTGGAAACTGGTCACTATCGCAACCCGTATACCGGCGCTACTGTTGAAAAGAAAAAGCGTAATCCTAAGGCCTTGAGCCAGTGGATTGATGAGTACGGTCTGGACACCGTAAAAGAGTGGAAAATCTAATTCTGGATGACCACTAATTTGATGCCGGATATCCGGCATCAAATATTTTTTCAAAAATCGTTCGATTTTAATTCATCGCATTATTTGGCATTTTCGCCGCATCCTCTCTTTACTTACCTTATTATATTCAGCATATGTCTGTCCCGTTATTTACCTGGGAGTTTATACTGTGCTTTCAAGACTTAAGTCGTTTATTTTCTGTACACTTTTTGTTCTGGTTGGGGCTTCAAATTGGGTTTTAGCCGACTCTTCTGAGTCTCAGGTGATTTACTTAATACGCCATGCAGAAAAAGAGAAAGGGCCCGGGGTGGGTCGCGACCCTCATTTGACTGAGGCGGGCCAGCAGCGTGCACGGCAACTCGCCTATATTCTTGGGGGAGTGGGTATAGATGCTATCTATAGCACTGACTACAACCGCACCCGGGAAACGGTTGAGCCTCTGTCAAAAGAGCTGGGGCTTGAAGTGGAAATTTATAACCCCAGAGATTTAAAAGAATTTGCTAACTCTTTGCAGCAGGCAGGAAATCGGATTTTAGTGGTTGGGCACAGCAATACCACTCCAAAACTGGCGGAATTGCTCGGCGGTGAAAAAGGGCGACCCATTCGAGAGGCCAGTGAGTTTGACCGACTCTATACCCTTGTGCGTGATAATGAGGGGGTAACCACTTTGATACAGCGCTATGGCCCGATGAAATCCTCGCAGACAGAAAATGCAATTTCAGAGTCACCTTAATTAATAATTTCTTTTATAAAAGTATCGACTACCTGTGACGCCAGTCCGTGGCGGTGTTCCTTGAAGGCATCGCCGACACTACTGCGCTCCAGGTTCAACTCTATGGTGTGAGCTCCAGCCTGATTGGCACATTCGACAAATCCCGCTGCTGGGTAGACGTTTCCAGATGTGCCAATGCTGATGAATAGGTCGCAATCGGATAACGCCTGATAGATAGTTTCCATTTCCAGAGGCATTTCTCCAAACCAGACCACATGGGGGCGAAGGTTTCCCGCCTGCTGACAGCAACTACAGGTATCAGCTATCGAAAGATCCGAATTGAGGGGATATAGTTTTCCGCTTCGGCTGCATCGTGCTTTTAGTAGCTCTCCGTGCATATGAATTAGCTGGTCACTGCCCGCGCGCTCATGCAGGTTGTCAATATTTTGAGTAACCAGTAAGTAATCCCCTTGGAATTTCTGTTCCAGTTCGGCCAGGGCGAGATGGGCGGGGTTGGGATGGATATCTGCAGATAGCAGCTGCTGGCGGCGTTCATTGTAAAATCTATGTACCAGTGCCGGATTGCGATCAAATGCCTCTGGCGTTGCGACATCTTCCAGGCGATGGTTTTCCCACAGGCCATCGGCACCGCGAAAAGTACCTATGCCAGATTCAGCTGAAATTCCTGCGCCGGTAAGTACAACGATTTTTTGATACTGTTTTTTCATTTTATATTTTCACACAAGGGCATTGCCTGGATCTACAGAGGAGCTCACATCCAGCTCAGAGGTCTTAATTGATGGGCTGGTCTGATTCATAATGTTACCGCCCTGGCACTTCCATGTGCAGGGTTTATTGGTAGTGCTATTAGTTAGTTTTGCACTAACTGTCTAATATCCCCTTAGCTCCATGGGATCGATACTTTAGTGCATCTTGAGCTTTGGCTTCACAAACCGGTTCGCCTGCCCGATTAGGTAGAGCAGCATAGCTCTCGGCCAGCCGTGGATTGCCGCCAAGTGCATACGGTAGAGTGAGCGATAGGCAAGGCCAGCAAGGCGTCCTTCTACGGTAAGACTGCCTTTAACCAACGCGCCCATCAGGTTACCAACGGCAGTGTATTGACTGAGGGATACCAGAGAGCCTCGATCGCGATAATAAAAATGGTGCAAAGGCCTATCTTCAAATAGGGCAATAATATTATCGCCAACCAGGGTAGCCATTTGCTGTGCTGCCTGGGCGCGCGGAGGCACTCGCTGGTGATTGCCGTCAATGCAACTGGCGCAGTCCCCCATGGCAAAAATCTTTGCGTCAGTTTGGGTCTGCAAGGTAGTTTCCACTTCGATTTGATTGAGTCGGTTGGTACTGAGGCCATCCAGTTGAGCGAGAAATTTCGGAGCCTTGACGCCGGCAGCCCACACTCGGATAGCGGCTGGAACTTCCTTGCCACAAGACGTGGTGAGTCCGCTCTCTGTTGCAGCTGAAATATGATGGCCGGTAAGAATATTAACCCCCATCTTGGCCAGCTCGCGTTCAGCATTATTTCCAATTCGTTTTGGTAGTGCGGGGAGTAGGTGCTCACCCCCTTCTATCAGGGTGATTTCCATTGCATTGGGACGAATGCGTCCATAGTTGCCAACCAACTTTACAGCATCCACTAGTTCTGCCGAGAGTTCTACACCCGTTGCCCCGCCACCAACGATCGCCACTTGCAATTTATCGTCAACACGGGTTTCTAAACGCAGGAAACGGTTGAGAAGGTTTTGGTGAAATTTTTGTGCTTCATAACTGCTATCCAGGAAAATACAATTTTCCCTGACGCCGGGAATATGAAAGTCGTTACTATGCCCGCCGATACACAGCACCAAATAATCGTATTCCAATTCCCTCGCGGGTACTAACTCGCTACCGTCTTCATCATTAACGGGTCCGAGCTCAACTACCTGTCGTTCACGATCCAGAGATTGCAGGCTACCCAACTGAAATTCATAGCCGTGAATGCGGGCGTGCACCTGATAATTCAGTGCATCCATATTGGCATCCAATGCGCCGGAGGCAACTTGGTGTAGCAGTGGTTTCCAGAGGTGGGTGCGATTTCGATCGACCAGAGTAACTTGTGCAGCGGGGGACTTGCGGCGGCGCTTAAAGAAAGGGGTAAAAGAAAAATATTGACCGAGCCGCGTAGCCAAATGCAGGCCGCTGGTACCGCCGCCAATAATGACGATCTTTTTCATAGGGGTCTTCCTGTCGATTGCTAAAAGCCGACTCCCCAATCTGTGAAGACCTTTTTTGGTATCGGGAAATATGTCACCGATGTTTTTTCTAACGCCAGTATGTCGCGCTGAAAGACAGATGACAAGTTAATAAAGTCGGTGAAGGCCTCTCTCAATAGAAATCATACAAAGCTCATAACCGGCTGTTGTTCCGGTTTCGCAAAATCCTTAAACCTGTCCTGGTACAGTCTCGTTGTCCTGTGAAATTAGCGCTCGCCAGTCTGCTGACTTGCGCAAGTGTACGCTCACTTCTGGATTCTGTGAGTCCGTCACTACACCGATAATTGACGCCTGGGTGTAACCGCGCTCTAGCAGTGCGCCCACGCAGGCTTCGGCTTGCTCAATAGGAACAGCAGCGAGGAGTCCCCCGCAAGTCTGTGGATCGGTAATCAGCGACCACTGGGGTAACCGCTGCCACTCCTGGGGGTTTTCCACAAAGGCGTAGGCATTGGCATTTTGCGGTTGCAGGCTGGATAGCCATCCGCGCTCGATACAAGTGGCGGCGCCGGAGATTAGTGGTAGATTCTCAGCGATCAGTGTCGCGCTTAACCCTTCAGGGCCGAGCATTTCCAATAGGTGGCCTAGCAGGCCAAAGCCGGTGACATCTGTCAGCGCATTGGCGTTGTGGCGGGCAAATATCTCTGCGGCGTCGGCATTGCTATGCAACATGGTTTCCAGCGCCTGCTGCAACCATAGGCCTTTAGCCTCACCCGCGCCCTCTGCTGCCAGGATAGTACCTACTCCCAATGGCTTGCTCAGGATCAAGCAGTCTCCCCCGCGGGCCCCCGTTTTTTCCAGGAGCTGCTCCCGCTCGGAAAATCCATTGACGGTTAAGCCCATTAGCATTTCAGAACCTTCGGCGGTATGCCCGCCAGATAGGACACAGTGGTGCCGGTTCAGCTCGTGGATGGCTCCTGCAAGTAACTGCTGTAGGTCTCGCCGGGTAATTTCCTCTGCAGCCGTAGGCAGGGTTGCAAGGATTTGTGCGGTGGCGGGTCGAGCATTCATAGCAAATAGGTCGGATAGGGCGTGCAGAGCCGCCAGGCGACCAAATATCCACGGATCATCTACAGGTGCACGCAATTGATCGGAGCTCTGCACTAATAAATGATTAGCTGGTAGATCCATAACTGCGGCATCATCACCGACGCCCTTTAACAGGTATTCCGAATGCTGATCCGGAAGGGTCGCCAGCGTGCGGCGCAGGATGTCGGCTCCAACTTTTGCGCCACAGCCATTACAGCGCATAGGAGATAGAGAAGAGCCTGAGCGCTGGTCGACGATGTCTTTGGTTTTGGCAGTGTGATCAGCCATGTCCATTGGCAGCTCACTGAAGCGTCGCATAAATGTGCGGTCGATAGAGTCTTTCCATCGCCACATCAGACGGCTTGCAGCGGCGAAGCCATTTCGAACTGCCACAGCCCGCTTGCCACCACAGGAAAGCAGGCTGAGAAAATCTTTTTGTGGCCGGTATTGTTTTAAGCGGCGTCCGGTCAAGGAGGCGCGCAGATTGTGAAATAGAACTGGCCCCTGGCGAACGGCGTAAACTCCAGCCTTGGGTAGAGGTTCTGGGGCGAAACTGGCCACATCACCAGCTGCAAAAACGTCTTCCCGCCCCTGGGCGCGAAGTGTTTGATCCACCACCACAAAGCCTTTGTCATCGAGGGATAGGCCCGAGTTGGCCAGCCAGGGGGGAGCACAGGCATTGGTGGTGAGTATTACCTGATCGAGGGGCAGGCAGTCACCGCTCCCATTAACGACACCCTGCTCGGTAATTTCATTAACGTTCCAGTTATGGTGTAACTGAACCCCTAGCTCTTGCATCTCCTTTGAGACTAATTTGCGTGCTCTGACTGGATAGCCCTGGGGAATTGCGGCGGCGCCATGAATCAGGTGAACCTCTACCTGCTTTTTCTTAACGGCACCTTGTAAAGCGTGAGCCATTGCCATCGACAGCTCGCAACCTCCGGCACCGCCGCCGACAACTCCTAAGCGGAAAGGTGAGGTGTTTTCACCAACCTGTTTTTGCAGCTTTTGCCAGAAACGGTAGAAATGCCCGATAGGTTTTACCGGGATTGCTAATTCGGAGCCCGGTAACTCGCGGGCGGGAGTCGCGCCGACATCCAAAGAGAGCAGGTCGTACTCTATGGGAGGTCTACCCAATAGGGATACGGTGCGATTATCGATGTCAATTTCGTGTGCACAGGCCTGTATAAAGCGGGCACCAGCGGCCCGGCAGAGCCTGGCAAGATCTATATGAGTGTCTTCCAGGGAGTAATGGCCTGCAACCATTCCGGGCAACATACCGGAGTAGGCGGTTTGCACTTGGGGAGAGACCAGGGTCAGACGCGCGCCTGGCAGAGGGTTCATGGCCCACATTTGCAGCACAATAGCATGGCTATGGCCGCCGCCGACCAAAAGGATGTCCTGGTAGTTTGGATGCTCCTGCATGTCTACTCACTGGCTGGGTAACAGAAAAAATGAGAGGCGGTAAGGATACTGGCTTCCCAAACTTCCGCGCCGCGCAAATACACCCCTGGATAAATAGTAGACAGTTCGCATTTGACTGCGAGCGAATGGACGACGCAGCTGCTTATTATCGCGAATAGCAGCGCCAAGGCAAAAAAATCCCCAGGTGCTGGTCTTTACTGTATGGGCCTAATTGCAGTTGTAATCTGCATAAAATTCATTTTCTGGCGCTTAATTCTAATGCCCCCAGAGCCCGCTTCTCAGAGTGCCTTTTTCCGTCGCTTAATCTGGTGGCTGCTAGCAGGGCTATTGCTGGTGGAAGTTCTTCACTGGTGGGCAGCAAATTGGGTACGGGTAAAAGCTGGCGACTGGATGGAGGAGCGAGGCCTCGAATTCCATGTGGATCACTTGCGTGTATCGCTGCTGGATCTAAGCGTTATAGCGATTGATGTAAAAGCTGAGAATCGCGAAGGGCGGGGATTCTCCGCTCATGAGGTAATGCTCGATTACAGCTGGTGGCAATTGTTATGGGGGCGAGCTCATTTACCCAAGGCATCGGTGAGCGGTGCCTATATGGACCTGCAATCTTACCCGGGTGAACTGTACCGGGAGTGGGAGGTGGGTGGTTGGAATCTTGGAGGTGGAGCGCGGCAGGATCGCGATTTCAGGCTGCTTATCGGTCGCGCCCAGATACGGAATAGTGAACTTTGCTACCTGCACAAGCCTATTTGGAACCAAGCTACCTGCGCAGCCATCGGCAAACTCCAAACCGATAAATTCACGCTGGCATTATGGCGCAAAGGTGATGTTCCCCTGAATGTAGATATTGCTATTGGGGATTTACAGGTCGGTGATTTATTGGCCTGGGAGAGAGGTAAATCACGATACAACACGGTGATAGGCAGTTTGGAAGGAACTCAGGTCAATTTTTCCTGGCCGAGCCTCAATACAGATCTTAACAAGTTTACTGCGAAATACTTTATAGGATGCCCGCCACAGCGTTGGGCCGATGCAATAGCAGGGCTGCAAAGCCTGATTGGACATTGCGCCTCCGCCCGCCGGCTTGCCGCAGCAGGTGATATGAAATTCGGGTTTGGCCGCAAGGCTCGTGCCCAGTGGCGGCAGCTCAATGGTGAGAGTGTTGTACTGAGGCACAGTGATCGCCTTTGGCAGGATTGGCGGGCCGGGGTTATTAGCATCAGTGAGTTTAATTTTGAGCGCCCGAAAAAGCGTTTGGGATGGAGGCGAGGCTTTGCCCAGGCATTTGATTGGTGTCCACGACATCTGCGTAACGCCAATTCCCACCTGTGTCTGCGAGCGGCTAATTTAGACCTGCCGGAAAAAACGGTTTTCGACTGGAACGATCGCTTAAAAATAAATACAGGGGCCAGTTCAATTAATCGGGGCTACCTCTTGGATATGGCTCGATCTACCAGCCATCCCATCAGGGCTAATAATGGTGTATTTGGTCCTCTTCAGTTTCATGCCAAAACGCGAATATTATCTTTTGCCCATCTTGCGATAGAAACAGCCAATGGGTGTGTACCGGGCGGTCTGTGGAAGAAGCCCGATCACTGTGTCTCTATGGTTGGTCTCAAAAGTACAGAAGAATTTGCCTTTCAGTTCGGCTCTGCTGAACACAATATTGATTGGGGGCTTTCTAGCGGTCCTCTGCAATTGGCTCAATTTTCAATAGGTGCCAGAGGCCGTCCCAGAGCTAAACTACAGGACCTACGCTGGCGGGCCATTGATACAATAGGTCGTAACGGCCCGCTATCTGCTCAGGACTTTTTTATCCAGTCACTATCAGGGTGTTTGCCGCAGGACTTTCTCCCCTCGGATTGGCAGCCTTTGTGCGCACGTTTAAACAGCTTTTCAGGGCAGGGACATTTTGCCTGGCAGGGAGGTGAAGATGGCTATGCCATTTTGGGAAAACTGCGCCTTCACCGATTACTTCTAAATGATTCCGCTGGTGCAGGAAATGGCTTAGTGATACAGCAGTTTGAAAGTGGCGATAGCTTATTTAAAAGAAAGGTTACAAATAATCCTTGGGTGGCGACCAGTCAGTTACCGGGTATTCCTCAAGAAGTTGGTGATGATAATTACGGCACCGAAAAAGGAAGACTGGATCAACAAAATATTGATGCGGATAAAAATCCTGACGACTTAGGGCTGGCCACCATAGAAAACCCAAACCTGGAAATAAAAAAGCTTGTTTTGAAGAAACTGGCTGGCTGTCTCACTGAAGGTTGGAAAAGGTTATTTTATCGCGCCAATAAAAACCACGAAAATCTGCCAGTTTGCTTTGATATCCGCTCATTAGAGCAAAGGGAGCCACTCTTTATATCTTGGCAGCAGGGGATAGATCTCTTTGTAAAAAAAATCTCCGTGGTTAGTGCTGAAGCGAAGACAAAAGGGGGCAGGAAATTATTTGACTTAAAAAAGATAGATCTACCCCTTGCCAGGCTAAGGCATAGACGTACACCAGACTCTGAATCTTATATCGCTTTGCCCGGTGCAAATGCTGAAAAGTTGAGTGGCTGCTTTCCCGGCGGTAGGCAAGTGAGTTCACTAAATATTCACTGTGTAGATGTTGAGCGCCTTTCACTGGGAGATTACTCCTTCGTTTATTTCAGCCAACGCAATCTAATTGCCAATATGGATGACTCAGCAATTCAATCCGTGCAGCTGAAAAACCTGTCTGGCGAGAATGTCTTCGACCTTGGGCGTGTACTTATACCAAAGCTAGAGTTGCTATGGTCCCGGGAAAAACCTACCCAGCCAAAAATTGCATTGCAGGATGTTGTTGCTGACAGAGTAACCTTGTGTATTCCCTGGCTAGCGAATACTAATAAATCGATACCGACCTGTGTATTTGGGCAAGACATCCATTCGGTAGGGCAAAGCGGTTGGTCGATCGAAGAAGTGGAATTTAAGGAGGACTTCGAAACTGTACCCATGTTGCAACTGGGGCGAGTATTCACGAAGAGAACGTCATTTTCCCCCAATACTCTCGATTTTTATGGACTCAATATCGATGATGTTCTGCTTTGTGGGTTGAGGTCTTATTCTTCTGAAAATAATGAAGATATGGGTCTTGCCGATTGCATTGAGACCCCACAAATAAGCTTTAGTGATTCTTGGGCAAAATTGGGTATAGATTCCGACGCCCCCCGCTTGGATTTAGGACCGTTAAAGAGTAAGCCTATCGCGTTTTGGCAAAAGGGTAGCGGCTATTTAGAAGCCGGTGTGCAGAGCTTGAGTTGGAGTCGATTTATCTGGGATAGCGGTGCAGAGTTCTCAGTGTCGAATCTAAGCTTGCAGAATATCCGGGTGTGTACGCGGGATACGGGGCTTGCAGTAACTGTGGGTAAGCTGAGTCGGGCCAGGGCAGGTGACTCCCACCATTGTTTTGGGGTTGATAAATTATCCATGTCGGGATTACAGAAAATCAAATTGTCACACCCCTGGTCAGTTCAAGGTTCTGTAGAATTGGTTGGGTTATCAATACCCAGGAAAAATTCGGGCCCGCTGAAAATACCAAAATTTGAAATTGATAATATCTCCTTGCAAGGGGAATCTTTGGCGAAAGCCTCTGGTGCGAGGGGATGTATGCCAGGGGGGCTATTAAAAGATGAAAAGATTGCGCCCTGTTATGAATTTGGGGCCTTTAGTATTGGCAAGGCAGAAGGTATTACTGGCACTGGCGGTAGGCAGCTTATCCTTTCTGGGATAAAAATAAGTAATGTACAGTTGCATGAGCAAAATTTCCCACAGGAATTGCCACTTAAACTTTTATCGGTATCCGGTATGGGGGCCGGGCACTTAAATATCAGTCGGCAGGGAGTTGACTTCAAGGATTTACAGTTTAAGGAAATTGCAGGATGTTTTCCCAGTGGTTATCTGGATCAGGGAGATCATTGCTTCAGCTTCTCGAGTTTAATGTTGGAGGGAAACTACCGCCGTGGTCAGGGGGCAGAACTTGCTGTTGTGAGGGTCAATGGCATCACTTTGCTTTCACCTTCTGGGGAAGAGTTAGTGCACGGTGAGAGCATAACCTTGTCGCATTTGCTCTTTACCGATACCGAATGGCGCTTTGCCAGTGGTGAGGCAACTCACTTTCATTTTTTTGAGAGAAACCCGGACAGTTTGGATTTTGATCGCCATAGATGGATGGCTGATTTTAAGTCCCTGTGGGTTGAAGGTTTGAGCTATTACCGTCCTAAGAAAACACTCACTATAGGTTTTATCGACTTTCTGCGCCCTCGATTTATTCTCTTAAGGGATTTATCAGGGAAGTTTCCGGTAGCCCGAAAAATTAATGAACTGCGAGGATTTGGTGGTATTGACACATTTGTTTTCAGGGAGAAGGGCAGCCCACCGCTACTATATCATCTAGGTGATCTATATCTAAAACACGGCACTTTTAGTTGGGTAGACTATCAAGATGAATTCAGGGCCCGCTTACCGGTCCGGGATATCAACTTTAATCTCAGTGATTTAAGTAACTTGGCCGAACACCCCCCTGCGGTGATTGTTGTTAATGGAAGGCCTGGCGGATTTGGTGAGGTTCAGATAGGGGGAACTGTAGATTACTTGGGAGATAAAAAGTGGAATGCTGATCTTACCGGATATCTCACCAGCGTAAATTTGATACCTGCTACGCCTTATATGGCCAAGTTGTTAGGTTACAAAATCCTTCAAGGGCAGGGAGATGCGGTAGTTAATATTCGGGTATTTGAAAATGAACTCGATGGCTTTGCCGATATACGACTGGAAAAACTAAAAGTTCGCCGGGTGCGGAAAGATGATCAGCTACCGGTGAAGTCCACGCTGATTCCCTTGAATATTGCTCTATGGTTGCTAAAAGACGGGCGGGGGGATATCAAGTTTGGCATGCCTGTTAGCGGCAATATTCGCGATCCCAAGTTCTCCTTCAGTTTTGTATTTAGTGAGTTGCTACAAAAGGCAATTATAGATGCCTTGATAAGCTATTTGACTCCCTATGGCGTTTATTTGTTGGCACGTTATGCCTGGGGGCGTTTCAGGGCGAAATCATTTGCGTCTATTGACTTTGAGCCTGGAAGTGCAAAATTAACTAATTTAGCACTGACACAACTACAGCGTATGGTCTTTGTTTTACTTAAGAACCCTGACGCACGGCCAGGAGTATGCGGCATCTCTAATGCCCGGGACTGGCAAGCCCTGTACCCCTATTCCATGGCAGGTATGAGCAGAAGCGGAAGATCCCAGGTTGCTTTTTACCAAAACCCATCTCTGGAACTTCGTGAAGAACTTGAAAATTTGGCAATGGAGCGAAGCCGAAATGTCGAAAAGTATTTGATTGATGCGGGAATAGAGGCTTCAGAATTAATCCCTTGCGCACCTGACTATATTGGTAAGGATTTTGGTGATCCAAGGGTGGAATTTTCGAATTAGAGTTTATTTAAAATAATTCAAGTACTGTCTGGTTGCTGAGTGGGTTCTCTCGAGAAATATATAAGTTGGCCTGAATCCCCGTAAATAATCGTCAATGTTGCTTGATAAGCTGCACATATTTAGCGTCTTGAAAAAATCATAGGATTTTCATTAACTTTTTAGATGTTAGGATGAGTTTAGTGCGGTGAGCTGAATAAGCAGTGATTTATTGTTTATTGGCTGTTTATTGCGGAGTGATTATTTCTTGGGAGGTTTGTGCACTATTTCACATTGCGATATGAAGCTTATGATATTGCTGATTTTGATCAATAGCTGATTAGTTTTCTATGGTAGATTCCACTCCCGATTTTGATATTGATTTTCTGAAGTAAGAAATACTTAGGTAAAAAAATGACTCAAGTACACGGAAGTTGCCTCTGTGGTTCAGTGACAATTAGCGCATCTTTGCCCTCTTCAAATCTGGGGGTTTGTCACTGCGGTATGTGCAAAAAATGGGGAGGTGGTCCTCTGTTGGCGGTGGATTGTCAAACCAGTGTTGAGATCACCGGTGAGGAACATGTCAGTGTATTTGATTCATCAATTTGGGCTGAACGGGGTTTTTGTTCAAAGTGCGGTTCGCACCTCTTTTATCGCTTAAAGGAAACTTCCCAGTACTCAGTGCCTGCGGGGATCTTTGAACTTCCGGCCGAGACAACAATGACCCATCAAATCTTTATCGATGAAAAGCCGGATTACTACGAATTTGCCAACGATACCCAGAACATCACGGGGCTGGAGATAGTAACTGAGTACTCATGATAGTGAGTGCTCGCTATCTCTATGGGTATCTTTTAGTCAAGACGGAATATGCGCCCGGGATTCACTTTAGGGTTACTATAGCGTCCTAGGGCTGGATCGCCGCTTCCCTCAATGGTGATTTCAGCTTAGATGGGTACCAAAAGGGTCATCTGCATGGGTTTCGCTCACTGCGGCGGCTCTTTTAGCATCTTTGCGTTGGTATCCGGATGTCTCGTTCTGGAAGCACCTAATCTTTTAAGGTGCCGAGAGCATTAAGATGTAATCGGAAGGTAATACGGACTGGCGAAATTCCATGACTGAAACCCAAATTGTAGAAATTTTCCTGGCCAACCAATGGTGGTCCATCCTGGCGTTGGTAGTAATTGTAATTGGCGTAACTTTATGCTGGTTTGGTGGCCTGATGGCTGCGTTGACGGCCTTGGGTAACAAGCGCTGGGTTTGGGGGATTGTAACGATCGTCCTCGGGCCGATTACCGGCATTCCCTACGCATTGCGTTACAAAGAGGCGGAATATGCCCGATCGCTGATGCTGCGGGGTGTATGGGCCTTGCTGGTAGGTCTGATTATCGCCGGGGCTATCTTATTCTTTGGCCGTTAAAGATTAATAGAGCGCTGGTTCCCAGAAGTCCAGCGCTCCTTCCTTCGATCGAATCATCTCTCCACAGACTTTAGACATTTTTAATCAGGCGATCAGTGCGCAGGCGCTCCCGCTTATCAAAGAGCTGCCTTGAGGCCAGGGCAACGGCGAGAAAAGTGCCGAAACCGGTGCCTGATGCAATCGCAAAAAGAATCAGGATTTGATATTTGACGGCAATTGTAGGGGAGGTGCCTGAGAGAATCTGCCCTGTCATCATTCCCGGCAAAAATACTATCCCAGCGGCAGCCATGGAATTAATTGTCGGCATCAATCCTGCACGCATCGCATCCCGCCGAAACTCCAAGCTGGCTTGTTGCCAGGTATGCCCCAGCATCAAGCGATTCTCAATAATATCCCTGGAGCGGTGCATACTTTCTGTTAGACGGTCCAGGCTTAGGGCAACACCAGTCATTGTATTCCCCAGCAACATACCTAAAAGTGGAATGGAATACTGGGGTTGGTACCAGGGAGTAGGGCCAATCAGTACGGTCAAACTTAATATGGTGATACTGAAAGCGGACACCATCATCGATAAAGTGCCTACGGCAAAGCTCCAGCCACCGAGTAGGCGATACTTTTGTCGGGCTGCCACTTGCTGTCCGGCAAATAGCAGCATTGCCAAGGCCAGAAGTCCCACCCAAAGTAGGGTGCCAACTGCAAAAAGGGTTTCCAGTACCAGTCCTACCAGGGTGAGCTGAATAGCCGTGCGTAGAGCGGCAACAATTAACGATCTACTTAGTTTTAGTCGCGCTACATGAGTGCATACGGCTAGAGCCAATACCAACCCCGCAGCCAAAGACAACTGCCACCAGGACAGGTCGATTACACTCATCGATGAATCTCCTGTTCTTTCAGTTGATTATCAACAATGGCCAAGTGGCGATGAGCTACCCTTCGAATCTGCTCCTGGCTATGAGCTACCCAAATCGTAGGCAGCTTGTGCTCCTCAATGAGCCCTGTTAGCCATTGCTCTACCTCCTGCGCAGATCTGGCGTCTAGGTTGGCCGTAGGCTCATCTAGAAGGAGCGCTTTGGGTTTGTAGGATATTGCGCGAATCAGAGCCAGGCGCTGCTTTTCTCCCGAAGAGAGTCGATTTACTTGCCACTTTACCGCGTCCTCAGGAAAGCCGAGAAGTTTAAGTGCATCATTCATGGGTGTTGCGAAGTGATCGCCGACAGTTTCTTCCCACCAGGCAGTCTGCGCGGGAACCAACATCACATGCTTTCTCCACTGGTGTGCTGGATACGTACTCTGGGATTTATTCTTAAAGCATATGTCGCCTGTGTAGGGTTCAAGGTCAGCTATGGCTCTGAGTAAGCGGCTTTTCCCTGAGCCAGATGGACCAGATAAGCAAATAATTTGGCCAGATGCCATGGTTAAATTTATATTTTGAAGACAACCTACAAAAATATTTTTTAGCACCAGAGTCGACATGAGCTTCGTGGAGATTAGTGTTTAATAGAAATTATCAGCAAATGATCATTTGTGTAAAGTAAGTTTTATCTTTTAATTTCTTATTCTTTGTATATGAATTTTTGATCTTTCTTGGGTTGGGGAATGTCTTGATACTCTGGGGTTATGGATTAAATCTATAACCTGTAAAAATTGTAGACTCTGTTAAGGAAGGTGACAATGAAAATCTGGTGATATAAATTTTGTAGGTATTGTTGTGGTTATTGTTTGTAATTTTATCTAAGAATCAGTGGAAGAGAAAACTTTAGTCGTATCGATATTTTAATCTGTATGCCGGAAGCTATTATTTTAAAGGGCTTGATTTTTAATAAGTGCAGTCGGTAAAGGGTGGGTCAGCTGATAGAGTTGGTTCTTATCCTGATCATGAGGAAGGCACTAATGAGATAATTATAGTTGAGTGAGAACGGTATCAAATTTACAACCTAAGAAAATTGGCACTTACAGAAAGTAGTAGAAAAGCTGTTGGAAAGACACCCCTTGTCGATCAGGTAAGAAATGAGATGTAGTACTGGTTTGCGCGGATGCTGACAAGGATAGGCACAGAAAGTGACTGCTGGGGAGTAGCAACAAATAGACATCACAACTCGGAAAGAAATAGGTTCCCAGTAGAGGGCAAGTTACATAAAGAGGCATACGGTTGTATCGTTGCAGTATGAGATGTTCTATTCACTAATTTATTTTCAGCCCAAATGGTGGAGCCTTATACAAGGTACCAATAGCGATAAGGACTTCCAGTATGACCTCGACAAGAGGCAATTGAACCGCTGTGCGTACTGCCGCGACAATCAGTGGCTTGCTGCGCTGTGATCGTGTGATATTGGAGCAAATTGCCAGGACGACTACCAACGTCGCAGCCAACGATAATTGCCACCATCAAAGATGATCACACTAATTGTTACTTAATAAGCTACTCCCATTAATTTCAAAATGCCTGCTCTACACTCGTTGGATCTGCCTTTTCTTATGGGTCGTCCAGGTGGCGGGGTATTGGTGATTGCTGATTTCATCCATAAGTCATGCTTCTATTTTACTAGTAGTATCTGTCTCCACATTGACACTGAGCCCATCCTGTAAAAAAGCTTGTGCGGTGTAGGAAAGCTCGAGAATAAGTGTCAAGCGTTGTTTCTCTATGAAGGATAGCCGGCTTATCTGCCGGTCTGTCGTATTCTCGGGAAATCTTAAAGTGTTTAATGTATGCCCCATTGGTTGATTAAAGTTTTCGCCTATTGTTTCGTCCCACCAGGCATTTTGCAGTGGTACCAATATAACTTGCTGCCGCCACTTGTGATTTGCCATTTCCTTCTGGCTTTCGTCATCAAATGTTATCAATGTCATGGGGTTCAATGTCTGTAATGGCTCTGAGTAGACGGCTTTTACCCGAACTATAGGGACCTGAGGGCAATTGATTTTTCCTGCCAGTACTTTTAGTTGTACTCTTTTAAGTGGGCCAATGCTCAGTGATTCCAGCTTTAGCTCAGGTATAATCGTGTCTATCTATTTCAATTTCCTTCACCTTAAAGTCGGTGGAATACTCAAGCTTTGTGGATATGGCTGAAGAGTCGAGTTTTATCTCCCTGATCAATTTGATTAAAGGTTCTAGTTGGTAGTCAAGCTGATATGATGCGCGTCTGTTAACGCAGAAGCTGTACAAAAAACAGCCGTTAGCAGGTGTTAAATTATATTGGGGATAAAACATGTACAAAAAATTAGCGGTGCTTTCTATAGCTACATCTCTTTTTGCGGGTTGTGCGTCGGTTCCTATGGAGAGTGATGAGTTATCGAATAAAGCTAAAGAGTTCAATTCACCTACTGAGGGGAATGCTGGTCTCTACATCTATAGAGCTTCTGGTCCCGGTACTACTCTGAAGAAAGATATCTGGGTTAATGATGAATGTGTTGGTCAATCTGCACCCAACGTCTTTTTCTACCAGGAGGTTATTGGGGATAAAGAATATAAGGTCTCAACCGAGTCGGAGTTCTCCCCGAATGACCTGTTGGTTGATGTAAAAGCAGGTGAAAATTACTTTATCGAACAATACATTAAAATGGGAGTGTTCGTTGGTGGTGCAGACTTGAAACTTGTTGAGTCTGAAGAAGGTAAAGCTGATATTACAAAATTAAAGCTTGCAAAAGCTGGCGAGTGCAGCCAGAAATAAAGTTGGCTCTGCGAGAGGCACACTTAGTATGTGTGCTTCTCCAAATTTTACCTGGGAGTCTTATTCCCTTAAGAATGCATTAGGCTGGTTCGATACCCACCGGACTTTTTGGGTAAGCTTTAGAGATTGTATTGAACTTACAATGAGCTTCTCCCCTTCCTTTTTCAGCTTCCCTTTGAACCTCCCGCTCCAGTCCGCCATAATCCGCTCCTTCCGAATCGAATAACGAGAGCTGTATGACCGACACCTCTGTTTATGAGGCCACAGAGCGCCTGCCGTTAAAGGAGTACACCGAAAAGGCGTACCTGGATTACTCCATGTATGTGATCCTGGACCGCGCCCTGCCGAATATCGGTGACGGCCTTAAGCCTGTACAGCGGCGTATCGTGTACGCCATGAGTGAGCTGGGCCTGAAGAATACTGCCAAGTATAAGAAGTCCGCGCGCACCGTTGGTGATGTGATCGGTAAGTACCACCCGCACGGCGATAGCGCGGTGTACGAGGCGATGGTACTGATGGCGCAACCGTTTAGTTATCGCTACCCCCTGATTGATGGCCAGGGCAACTGGGGCTCGCCGGATGATCCCAAGTCCTTTGCCGCGATGCGTTACACCGAGTCGCGCATGGGGAAATATTCGGAAGTGCTGCTGTCGGAGTTGGGGCAGGGCACTGTGGACTGGCAGCCCAACTTTGACGGCACCATGGATGAGCCCTGCGTACTGCCTGCGCGGGTGCCCAATATTCTATTGAACGGTACCACCGGTATTGCCGTGGGTATGGCTACGGATATTCCCCCGCATAACTTGCGCGAAGTGGTCAACGCGACTGTAGAGCTGCTGGAGAATCCCAAGGCCACAGTAGAAGAGCTGTGTGAGCATATTCTCGGCCCGGATATGCCCACTGAGGCAGAGATTATTACGCCACGGGATGATATCCGTAAGATTTACACCTCCGGTCGCGGTTCTATCAAGATGCGCGCCCTGTGGAGTAAGGAAGACGGCGATATTGTCATTACTGCGCTGCCTCATCAGGTGAGCGGTGCCAAGGTGTTGGAGCAGATTGCCCAGCAGATGCAGGCGAAGAAGCTGCCCATGGTGAGCGACCTGCGCGATGAGTCGGATCACGAAAACCCCACTCGCCTGGTAATTGTGCCGAAATCCAATCGGGTGGATATGGAATCGGTGATGAATCACCTGTTTGCCACTACCGATCTTGAGCGCAACTACCGCGTCAATATGAATATGATCGGTATCGACGGGCGCCCGCAGGTGAAGTCCCTCGATAAAATCCTGCGGGAGTGGCTGACTTTCCGCGCCACTACCACCCGCCGTCGTCTGCAGTTCCGTCTGGATAAAGTTGAGAAGCGCCTGCACCTGTTGGCAGGTTTGCTGGTTGCCTTCCTCAATATTGATGAAGTGATCGAAATTATCCGTACCTGTGACGAGCCCAAGCAGGAGCTGATGGATCGCTTTGAGCTCACGGATATCCAAGCGGACTACATTCTCGATACCAAGCTGCGCCAGTTGGCACGCCTCGAAGAGATGAAGATTCGCGGCGAGCAGGCGGAGCTGGAAAAAGAGCGAGATACCCTCACCAAGACCCTGAATAGCGAGCGTCGCCTCAAGACCTTGATCAAGAAAGAGCTTCTGGCCGCAGCCAAAGAGTTTGGCGACGATCGCCGTTCCCCAATTGTGGCTCGTGAAGAGGCCAAGGCGTTTAGTGAATCTGAGCTGCTGTCTTCAGATCCCATCACCGTTATCGTTTCTGAAAAAGGTTGGATTCGCGCGGCCAAGGGCCATGAAATTGATGCGGCAGCGCTCAGTTATAAGGCGGGGGACAGTCTCGGTTTTGCCGCGCGGGGCAAGAGTAACCAGCCCGCGTTATTACTCGATAGCACTGGTCGCAGTTACTCCATTGCCTCCCACACTTTGCCTTCGGCACGAGGGCAGGGCGAACCCCTCAGCGGGCGTATCAATCCCCCCTCCGGTGCAACCTTTGAGGGCTTGTTGATGGGCCCTGATGAGCAGCGAGTGTTACTGGCTTCCGATGCGGGCTATGGCTTTATCGCCAAGCTCTCTGATTTGCAGTCGCGCAATAAGGCGGGTAAAGCCATGCTGACCCTGCCCAAGGGGGCCCAGGTGCTTGCACCTCAATTGCTGGAGAGTCTCGATGACGTTCTGCTGGCAGCGGTGACCACTGAAGGGCGCATGTTGGTATTCCCGGTGACTGAGTTGCCGGAATTGTCCAAAGGCAAGGGCAATAAGATTATCAATATCACTTCGGCCCGAGCTGCGGCCCGCGAAGAGGTGGTCATTGGTGTTGCTGTATTGAAGGGCAGGGACCAGCTGGTCGTTCACGCCGGTAAGCGCCATACCAAGATCAAGATCTCGGAGATGGATCACTATCGCGGTGAGCGTGGCCGGCGTGGCAACAAGCTGCCCCGGGGCTTCCAGAAGGTCGATAAGATCGAGGTTCTGGAGAAATAGGCCCATCCCGGATGCAGGTCGAAAGGGCGGTCCTAGTGACCGCCTTTTTTAATGGGGTTTTGGGATATTGATAACTCGCACATTGATGAAATAATAAGCAGGCTTATAATGAGCGGCCTTAGACAGGGAGAGTAGATATGTCCAGGGAAGATGCCGTTACTGAAATGAGTTTTGAACTACACAGTGCAGCACGGCTGCTGCGGCGAAACTTTGACCGCAGAGCCAAGGACCACGGGCTGAGTGGATCCCGCTGGCAGGTGCTTTGGCATCTATTGCGTGAGGAGGGCCTCAAGCAGGCAGAGTTGGCCGAGCGCCTGGACCTAGCGCCGATCAGTCTGGCGCGCCAGCTGGATAACCTCCAGCAGGAGGGGCTGGTGGAGCGGAGGCCCGATCCCGAGGACCGGCGCTGTTTCCGTATTTATCTGACGGGGCAGGCAATGCCGGCCCTCGAGTTACTGGGCGGTGTAGCCCAGCAGACCCGCAGTGAGGCACTTGCGGGCTTTTCCGCCGCAGAGATGGATCAATTGCAGTCGCTGCTATTGCGGTTGCGCAAGAATTTGACACGTGAAGAGATTGAATGTGACTGAAAAGCTGTCTATTAAGCTAGACCGCGCCGGACAAAGAGAGTTCGCACTCTCCTTTTTCCTGGTACTGGCCGTCCTGATAGGGGGATGGAACCTGTTGCGCGGTAGCGATATTGTCGAGACAGAGAACGCTTACGTGAAAGCGGACAAGATCTCCCTGGCGCCCGAAGTTAGTGGTGTTGTCACCCAGGTGCTGGTGAGTGCCAACCAAGTAGTGGAGAAAGGGCAATTATTGATTCAGATCGACCGCACGGCCTTCGAACTGGCGGTGACTGAGGCGGAGGCGCGCCTGGCCCAAGTGCGCAACGAATTGCTCGCTCGTCGTTCGGAATATGCTGAAGCAGATGCTGCGTTGCAGCAGGCACGGAAAGATGCGGACTTTTACCGCCGCCAATTGGAGCGCAATGAAAAACTGAGCAAGGTGGCGTTTTCCGAGGCGGAGCTGGACAGCGCCCGCCAGCAGCTGGAGCGCGCTCGCGCCCAAATCACCATTAATGCTGAGAAGCTTTCCAGCTTGCGCGCTGAACTGGGAGGTGATCCCAGTATTGCCCTGGAAGAGCAGGCAGATTTAAAAGTGGCTCAAGCGCAACTGGATACCGCCCGCTACCAGTTATCGCGCACGCGTATTATTGCTCCCGTGGATGGCACTATCGCCAATACTGTACCCAAGGTGGGGGAGATGGCCACTCTGGGCATTAACCTGCTACAAATGATTGGCTCCACTGGCCTTTGGGTGGAGGCCAACCTGAAAGAGACCGAGCTGGGCCGCGTGCGCACGGGTCAGCAAGCGGAAGTGACCCTGGATGCCTACCCGGATTTTGAGTGGCAGGCTCAGGTGGACAGTATGAGTCCCGCCAGTGGCAGTGAGTTTGCTTCCACACCGCCGCAGAATGCCAGTGGCAAGTGGGAGAAAGTAGTGCAGCGGGTGCCGGTGCGCCTGCGTCTATACCCTCTCAAGGATTCTCCGCCTCTGCGCGCAGGTATGAGCGCCAAGGTAAGAATTGATACCAGTGAAGACGATAAAGTGGTGTCGGCTCGTGCAACGAGCGGTGAAAGCGGCAGGGTGGTGCTTTAACTGAGTTTGAGAGAGAGGGTTCTGGGCCCGATAGAACTCGGGCCCGAGAGCTGCACCTAGTTGCTTATTGAACTCGGTGCCAAGTTTGGGTGCGGTAGAGGAAGCCCAGGTAGCCGCGCAGCTTAAGGGTGTTGTCATCCTCCAGCCAGACTTTAAGGTCGTAAACCTTGCCTTTTACCGGGTCGAGAATTTCCCCGTCCTCGTATTTTTTCCCTTTCTTTTCCAGCCCGCTGATGACATCCATGCCGACAATGGGCTTACCTTTCAGGTCGCCTGGGCACTTGTCGCAAGCGGTGTCGTTAGGCTTCATCAGAAGATCCACTACCTTGCCGTAATACTTCCCATCCTTTTCATAGATGTTGACGATGGACTTTGTCTCTCCGGTCTCGTCATCGATAGTGCGCCAGTTGCCCAGGATATCTGCAGCACTGGCCTGCAGGGCGAACAGCAGGCCAAAGGTGGCCAGAAGCAGGTTTCTAATCATCACTTATTTTCCTATGTAAAGTAGGGTGACCCGGATATTACATCAAGTCACCTGCGAGGGCAGTGGGCTAGTCGTCATCAGGTAAAATCTAACAGTCAAAAAGTAGCATTTGGCCACATATCCCTGCCTTTTCTCTCTATTTGTCCCAATTTCGGGACCTTTGTGTGTTACCCAAAGGCACCTTTAAGAGGAACAGCTCAAGGGGATACGCTTGCCGGATTCTGGCGGTGCACTGGCCCAGACTTCTCGCTCCGGGTGCTCGGCGAAAGGGGATTGCAGTAACTGGCGCAGAGTCCGCAAAGGATGATAGTCGCCATCTTCAGCAGCCTCGATGACCTTCTGTGCCAAATAGTTGCGCAGAATGTATTTCGGGTTGACTGACAGCATGGCCAAATTGCGCTCCCGGGAGTTATTTGTCTCCCGGGTGAGGCGGCGATCGTAGTGCTCCAGCCATTGATCCAGGGCGCTGTGGTGAGAGGGTTTGAGTAACTCGTGCAAAGCGCTGGCCGGACGCTCCCCCCGGTAGTGGGCCAGGGCGCGGAAAAACAGGCTGTAGTCGGCCTGGCCGTGTTGAAGCAACTTCAGCAGTTCCGAGCAGAGGGCCTGGTCGCCATCCTCTTCTTTTTCCAGGCCCAGTTTGGCCCGCATACGTTGCGCATAGGCTTCGCTTACCACCGGCTGGAATTGCTCCAGGCATTCGCGTAGGGCGTCTACACCGACAAAGGCCGACAGTGCATGGGCGAGAGCATTCAGGTTCCACAGTACGACTCCAGGCTGTTGCTCAAAGGCGTAACGGCCGGTGTGGTCGGAGTGATTGCAGATAAAAGTGGGGTCGTAGTCGTCCAGGAAGGCGTAGGGTCCGTAGTCAAAGGTGTCGCCAATAATCGACATGTTGTCGGTGTTGAGCACGCCGTGGGCAAAGCCTGCGGACTGCCAGGCTGCAACTAGCTCTGCACTGCGGCGGGTGGTAAAGCGCAGCAGTGCTTCAGCTTGGTCTCCCACTGCCATACCCTCTGTACCCGGTATAAAGCGTCGGCAAATAACCCCGATCAACTCCTGTAGGGCCTCCAGTTGCTTGGTGTAAAACAGGTATTCAAAGTGACCGAAACGCACGTGGCTCTCCGCTACTCGGATCAGCATGGCCCCGGTTTCAATTTTCTCACGGGTGACAGGTTCGTCGCTTCCGACAATGCACAGTGCCCGGGTACTGGGAATACCGAGGCCGTAGAGTGCCTCACTGGCGAGGTACTCCCGTATGGTGGAGCGCAATACTGCGCGGCCATCACCAAAGCGGGAGTAGGGCGTTTTTCCTGCACCCTTTAAATGCAGTTCCCAGCGCCGGCCTTCATTCTCGATTTCACCCAACAGCAGCGCTCGCCCATCCCCCAGGTCCGGGTTGTAGACCCCGAACTGGTGACCGGTGTATTTCATGGCAAATGGGCGGCTTCCCTTAAACAGGCGGGCGCCGCAGCCCAGCTCGGCCCAGGCGGGGTCAGATTTCTCGTTGGGATCTATTCCCAATAGTTGCAGCACTGAAGGGTTGGTATCGATTACCTTGGGGTGGCGGAAAGGAGTGGGTGCTATGGGGGTGCCAAAGGCTTCCCCCATATCCGCATAGTGGTGTTCGAGAGTGACTTCGCTCAGTTTCATAGCTTTTGATTGTAGGGTGAATATTCGCGTAAAACGCCAGTGTCCAGAGTGGCTCACAAGGGCCCCTGGCTCTTATATCGCCGTTATCTGTAGGGGCCGATTTTGTGAGCGCCAGTGTTGCTCTTCCTGCTCCAACAATTCTGCAATTGCCGGGCTATCCTCCAGCCACTGTTGATCGGCTTCCAGGTGATAGGCGTCTCCCTGGTCATATAGCTTTAAGCCGTCCAGGCTGCGTTCGGTGCGGTCCCGGTGAATAATACATCCGAGGCGCAGACATAATAGAAGGTCTGGGCTGGGGTGGAAGCCATAGTGCTCCCGTGGCGGTTTGATTCTTCCCCGTTGGTTGTGCACCAGATAGGCCAGGTGCTCCTGTTCACTTTTGGCAAATCCGGCCATATCGGCGTGTTTAACCATATAAGCCCCCAGCTTGCGGAAGCTGCTGTGAGTTAGGGCCAGGCCGGTTTCGTGCAACTGGATAGCCCAGTGCAGTCGCACCTTGCCTTCTGGTGGGTACTGGGGGCGCAACTGCTGCAGGAGCTTGAGTGAGGTGGAACTGACACGTTTAGCCTGGTTGGTATCTACCTGCCAGCGCTCTACCATGGCGGCAATCGTATCTGCACGTCGATCCCCGCCGTGCAAGCGCCCGGCCAAGTCGTGCACTATGCCCTCGCGGATTGCATAGGGAGAGACTTCCATACGCATAATGTCAAGTTCGCAGAATATTGCATGCAGTATCGCCAGGCCGGCAGCTAATACCGGGCGACGCTCTTCATCCAGGTAGGGCAAATCCAGGTCCGCGATATGTTTGGCGGAGGAAACCCGGTGCGCAAGCTGATCGATATCCCCGCGCTTGATCGCCTTTACTTCACCATCATTGCAAATCCTGGCAACCGCTTTGATAGTCCCGGAGCAACCGGTAACTTCCGCGCCTTCGGCAATATGCTGTAGCTCCTGCAATTCGGCCCGCGCCGCTCGCCGCGCGCGCTGGAAGTGGTTTACAGTGTTGCGGCTGATCAGGCCATCGGCGAAGAAACGTTTACTGTAGGAAACACAGCCTATATCCAGGCTTTCCAGTTGCTGTGGAGTATCACCACCGCGAACCAGCTCCGTAGAGCCACCGCCAATATCAATAATGCAGCGCAAACGAGGGGGGCCATTGGCGGCGGCGAGAACCCCAGTAAAGATCAGGCGGGCCTCCTCGATGCCGCTGATAATTTCCACCGGCACACCGAGTATTGATTCCACTTCTTCCAAAAAGCCATCGGCATTGGCCGCAGCCATACGCAGTGTATTTGTACCCACAACACGTACATGGTCGAGGGGCAGTTTATCCATCACAGGTTGAAAGCGCTGCAGAGCGGCCAGGGCCCGTTCGGTTACTGTCGGGTCCAAGTGGTGGTTAATATCCAGCCCCTCGGCCAGGCGCACCATGGCTCTGTCTGTGTGCAGGCGTACCATGCGCTGATCACGAAATTCTGCCAGGAGCAGATGAAAACTGTTTGAGCCCAAATCTAGGGCGGCATAGCGTTCGTTTGGAGCTTGCATCAATATCCCGTTGAAAGCGCTAATGTATGGAGTCGGACGCTCTATTATTCATTTCGCCACTTTTCAGTCCAATAGTGGGTGCAGTCAATTTACAGCGCACCAAAAAGGCGCCACCTATAAAAGTGTTACAAAATTATTAAATATCTTTTATAAATAAAAGATATTTTTTATTTATTTGTGCCAATTTATGGACTGAAACAGTGTGGCAGAAAACTGTGAAGCCATACTAGATCGTTATATTGCTATAGGCGCTTGCTCACAGCCACATTTCAGTGGCATATTTCTTTACTTAATCTTGACCCTCAGCCCCGTGTTAAGGCTGCTTTCAGAATAATCTGGATTTTTAAACTGCCGTCAGATACTGGGTGCGTTTTATGGTTTTGCAATGTCTAACGATGTGCCTCTATTTCCCAAAGAGTTGAGCTGGCTTTCATTTAACGAGCGTGTTTTGCAGGAGGTGGAAGATGAAAGTGTACCTGTTATTGAGCGCGTACATTTTTTGGGAATCTTCTCTAATAACCTGGATGAGTTTTTCCGTGTGCACGTTGCAGCGGTACGTCGTTTAGCAGCCTTTTCCGTTGGCGGAGAAAAGAAGGAATATTACAGTAATCTATTGCAATCGATTAATAATCGAGTGTTGAGGTTACAGTTGCGCTATGCGAAGGCCTATAACAAAGCTTTAAAGGATCTGGCAAAGCATGATATCCATGTGGTTAGGGAGACTTCGCTTAGCGATAACCAGCGCCAGTTTGTAGAAAGTTACTTTCACCGGGAAGTGCTGCCGGAGTTGGAGCCATTCTTTATCGATGGGCGCAAGCCCATGCCATTGATTAATGAAACCAGTATCTATTTTGCGATAGCACTTGAGTTGGATGATGGTACCGAGCGCTATGTGGCAATGGAGATTCCTACGGATACACTTCCCCGCTTTGTGGAGATTCCTCCACGGGAGGGGAAGCGGGAGAAAGTCTACATCGTTCTCGATAATATTATCCGGGGATGCCTTAAAGAAATATTTCGCCATGTGGTGCCTATCGCTAAAGCCAGCGCCTATACCTTTAAGATCAGTCGCGATGCTGAGTTGGAGTTAAGTGAAGAGGTAACCCAGAATATTCTCGACCGAATGGAGCGCTCTCTAAAAAAGAGAAAGCGCGCAGATCCGGTGCGTATGGCATACGATGGTGATATGCCTGAGGCTCTACTGGAGTTGGTGAAGAAGAAACTGAAAATGGGTCGTTATGATACCTATACCCCCGGTGGGCGTTATCACAACTCCAAAGATCTGATGAAATTCCCGGGAGAATCCGCCCGACTTCGCTATAAGCGCCTCACACCACTGCCAGCCTTACCGAAAAATGAAAGTGTATTTTCACAGCTATGCGTAGGGGATCGGCTTTATTATTATCCCTATTATGACTTCCATGCGATTGTCAATTTCCTGGCCTCTGCCGCACTAGACCCTCAAGTTAAAGAAATTCGGATTAATCTCTACCGGGTAGCAAAGAACTCCCGTGTAGTTGCGGCTCTGGTTAATGCGGTTCGCAATAACAAAAAGGTGACTGCGGTGGTGGAGTTGCGGGCGCGCTTTGATGAAAAGGCCAATATCCATTGGTCCCATGAGCTGAGCGATGCCGGGGTGAATGTAGTGTATGGCATGCCCAACCTCAAAGTACATTGCAAGTTAATTTCTGTGCTTCGCCGCGAGGATGGCAAAGACCGTTTCTACAGCCATCTAGGCACCGGTAACTTTAATGAAAATACAGCGAAGGTCTATTGTGATTTTAGCTTATTGACCAATAACCAGGAGCTGGGTAGGGACGTTTACAATGTATTTGAGTTTATGCAGGCACCGCGTAAGCGCCCTTCTTTTAAGCGTATTATCACTTCACCATTTTTCTATCGGGATGCGATTACTGCGGCGATAGATCGTGAAATTGATGCCGCCCAGGCAGGGAAGGAAGCGGCGCTATTTTTCAAGTGTAATAACCTTGTGGATAGTCAGATTATTGAGCAGCTGTATCGCGCCAGTGCCGCAGGTGTAAAAATTCGTATTATCGTTCGTGGGATGTGTGCATTGGTTTGTGAAACTCCGGGCGTATCAGACAATATTCGTATTATCAGTTTGGTAGATAAGTACCTGGAGCATGCCCGGGTCTATATTTTTCACAATGGTGGTGATGAGCTGATGTGGTTGTCTTCGGCGGACCTGATGAAACGAAACCTGGATCAGCGAGTTGAAGTCACTTTCCCGCTTATGAATCCGGAGCACCAGGCTACAGTTCGCAAAATTATGGAATTGCAGTGGAGTGATAATCAGAAGGCGCGGCTGATTGATGCCAAGCAAACAAATTCCAAGTTAGCTAATGAGGGACGAAAAGGTTGTCGATCCCAGGATGCCATCTATCGCTTTTTAAAGCAGCGTGAGGCGGAATAGTATAGATCGCCAGTGATGGGCTGCAGACCTTCCTTAGATTAAATGGTGACCCTTCAGTTTGTCTGTGGGGTCACAAATACCATTTGCACTGCTAACATCATTATTCTACCCAGTTTAGGCTTCACTCTTGACAGAGTGCATCTTTTCTCTATTTATTGATCCCGCTACCAAGATAGAAACTTTACTGTTGGTTTTATAGCCGACATCACAAGGAGTTAATCCAAAAATACGCTGTCACCTTGTTCTATTATTTTATAGTTAGCCAGATTTTAAGCTCTGTACCAGTAGGGCGGATTTAGGGAGGCTAGCATCTGGATTTTGGTGATTAATAGTAGAAGCGTTGGTGAAGTGCTCTATCTATGCTGAATGATATTCCTCTATTTCCCAGCGAATTAAGCTGGCTATCTTTTAATGAGCGAGTACTGCAGGAAGCCGAGGATGAAACAGTCCCGGCTATCGAACGGGTACACTTTCTCGGAATTTTCTCCCAGAATATGGATGAGTTTTTCCGCATTAAGGTGGCTGGTGTGCGGAGGTTGGCGAGTATTGATTCTGGTGTGGGGCAGAGGGAGCACTTTTCCCAGCTGTTGAAAACTATTAATGATCGTATTTTGACACTTGAAAAGCGCTATGCCGAAGCTTATGTCAAAGTGTTATCGGGGTTGAAAAAACATAGTATTTATCTTGTTCGAGAAGATAGCTTAAATAGCCATCAGTTGGGATTTGTAAAAAATTATTTCCATAGCCTGGTTTTACCGGAGTTAGAGCCTTTTTTTATCGATGGCAGATCAGCAATGCCATTGCTGAGTGACAACAATATCTATTTCGCTATCACTTTGAATTTAAAAGGGGAGCCAAGCAGATATGCAGTTATGGAGATTCCCACTGCTATTCTTCCCCGGTTCCTGGAAATCCCATCGCGCCAAGGCAGGAAAGAAAAAGTTTACATCGTTCTGGATAATATTATTCGAGTGTGCCTGGAAGAAGTCTTCCGCAATGTTCTGCCTATTCTTTCTGCCAAGGCCTATATGTTCAAGATAAGTCGGGATGCAGATATTGAGCTGGGGGAGTATGTCAACCGGGATATTCTCGAACGTGTTGAACGGTCGCTCAAACAGCGTAAGCGTGCAGAGCCGGTACGTCTTGCTTACGACATGGAAATGCCTAATACACTGTTGGAGCTGATTAAGAAAAAGCTGAAGATGGGGGCCAGGGATAGTTATACCCCTGGTGGGCGTTATCACAACTCCAAAGATCTTATGGGCTTTGCCCCGGACTCCAAAAGTTGTCGGTATAGAAGGCCGGCACCGCTCTTGGCTTTATCCGCCAGTGAAAATATTTTTGACCAATTGCAAGCCGATGATGGATTGTTTTGTTATCCGTATCACGATTTTTGGGCAATAACAAATTTTCTTGCCTCGGCATCTATTGATCCGCAGGTAAAAGAGATACGTATCACCTTGTATCGAATGGCGAAAAACTCAAGAGTGATCGCGGCGTTAATTAATGCGGCTAGAAATAATAAAAAAGTGATTGCGGTTGTTGAATTGCGGGCGAGTTTTGATGAAAAAGCCAATATTTATTGGTCCCGTAAATTAATAGAAGCAGGAGTATTGGTTGTTTACGGCGTTCCTGAAATGGAGGTTCATGCGAAGTTAATTTCTGTAGTCCGCCGTGAGCAGGGAAAGAATCGTTTTTATACCCAGTTGGGAACAGGAAATTTTAACGAGAGTACTGCTCGTGTCTACTGTGATTTCAGTGTGTTGACTAATGATCAGGGAGTGGGTCGCGACATCTATAACTTGTTTGAATTTATGCGATTCCCCAATACGAAACAGGTTTTCAAGCATATTATCGTTTCTCCTTTCTCATTGAGAAGTTCCTTTGAGCAGGCAATAGACCGGGAAATAGAGGCAGCCCTTGCTGGGCGTAAAGCTGGCATATTCTTTAAGTGCAATAGCCTGATAGACAGCAAACTGATTGCCCACCTTTATCGGGCGAGCGCTGCGGGAGTAGAGATTCGATTACTCGTTCGCGGTGAGTGCTCTTTGGTATGCGACACCCCTGGATTATCCGACAATATTAAGGTGATCAGTTTGGTGGATAAGTTTCTGGAGCACGCAAGGATTTATGTGTTTCATAATGGTGGCGATGAACTGATGTGGATGTCCTCTGCAAACCTGAAAAACCGCTGTCTGGATCAACGGATCGAAGTTACTTATCCGGTAACCAATTCTCGACACCTCCGAACCATTAAGAAGATCATGGAATTACAGTGGCATGATAATCAGAAAGCCCGCTTAATTGATGCCGGTCAAACCAATACTAGATTGGCTAATGAAGGGAGTAGGGGCTGTCGGGCCCAGGACGCTATTTACCGCTATTTAAAGAAGCATTCTCAGAGGTACTAAAAAAGGCAGAAGGGAAATTGTACGGTGCCCAAGAGGCCTAACCGGGTGTCTCAACTAAGGTCTATTTACGCTAGTGGCAACTCTTTTTTTCAGTTGGGGCTAAATCCCACCAGTTGTCCATCACTAAATGAAAAACGATATCCCTGGCCCACCTTCAGCCGCTGGCCGCAGGGGGATTGAATCGTAATACGGGGATATTGCGGTGTTGAGATCCAGGTTGCAAAGTCGCCTCTAGGTCCGCGTCCCAGCAGCTGGTAATAATCTCCATAGTTACAGAAGGCTGCTGGCGTACACCTTTCCGCGCCCCAGACATAGGCAATCACGTCGAACTGTTGGGGTAGGCCGTATGACTCTACGAACGGTTGTCGCGGATTTTCGGTAAAAGTAAACACTTCATCAAAGGATAGGGTTGGAAACCCCCGGGCGGGGGTTGCGCAGCTAACTACGTGGGGTTTTCCTGTGATTCGTGCGTAAGGTGGTGGGCGCTTTGCCGGCGGAAGCTTACCGGGGATGGACATCTCGCTGGGGAAATAGCCGCAACCGCTGGTCGTCAGCAGGGAAACAGTTGCGGCAACTAGAGCCCAGCGAAAAATATGCACGGATTATCCGCTCCCTTGGAAAAGTCCTCCTACCAATATAGTCATAGATTGGTCGTCTACTTTTGTTGTGCACGGTTATGGGAACGGCGCGGGAAACGCCACTTGCGTCGATAGGGGAAAGCACTCTCCACATGTCCGGCGCGAATACGATCTTGTAAGAGTTTCCAGAAGCGATAGTTGTATAAATCGCCGTGCTGCTTTTCGAATGCAGCGCGCGCGGTGGGATTGCCAGAGAAGAACAGGCGGAATTCTTCCGGGAAGACGTCGGCTTCTGCGACGGTATACCAAGGCTTGTCGGCCAGCTCCTGCTCAGAGGTGTGAGCTTCGGGAATCTTGCGGAAGTTACATTCCGTCAATGGGCAGAGCTCATCGTAATCGTAGAAGACTACCCGCCCGTGACGGGTAACCCCAAAGTTTTTCAGCAACATGTCGCCTGGGAAGATATTTGCGGCTGCCAGCTGTTTGATGGCATTGCCATACTCTTCCATGGCCTCCTTGGTTTGCTCTTCATTGGCGTGTTGCAGGTAGAGGTTAAGCGGTTCCATACGCCGCTCTACATACAGGTGTTTGATGATGACCCGCTTCTCATCAATGATCAGTTTTGATGGTGCTACTTCCTGCAGTTCTTTAATCAGCTCTTCACTGAAGCGATTGCGGTAGAAAATAAAGTAAGAATACTCCTGGGTGTCAGCCATACGGCCGACCCGGTCAGAGCGGGATACGAACTTGTACTTTTCTTTTACGATCTTCTCGGTGACAGTTTTCGGCTGGTCGAACTCATCTTTAATGACTTTAAATACCACCGGGTAGGAGGGCAATGTGAATACACTCATCACCATCCCTTTAATGCCCGGTGCAATAACAAACTTGTCGTTACTGACCTTCATATGGGCGAGGATATGGCGGTAGAACTCGGTCTTACCGTGTTTGTGGAAGCCGATAGAGTTGTAAAGCTCAGACTTCTCCTTGAGCGGCATAATGGTGGACAGGAAGCGCACAAAGCGGGAGGGGATTGGCGCATCCACCATAAAGTAGGAACGGGTAAAGCTGAAAATGATACTGGCGGAGTCGTTATTGTAGATAAGGGTGTCCACAAAAATACCGCCGCGCCCGTTGTTTAGGCAGGGCAGGATCATGGGGATAACTTCGCCGTTCAGGATAATGCGCCCCACCAGGTAGGCCGCTTTGTTACGGTAGAAAACCGACTCCAGCATATCCACCCGCAAGTGTTTCTCGCTGTCCACATTGGCCAGGGGGGCGCTGCGCAGGGATTCGCAGATATGGGCAATGTCGCGCTCCATATTCTCCCAGGGCGTGGAGAAGCTGAAATCCTTGAGAATATCTTCGATCATACACTCGAGGCCGTGGCGGCCGCTGTAACTGATATAGATACTGTAATCCCGTAGCGGCTTGTCTTCCGGTGCTCGGGACGGCTTGACGAAGATATTGCTGTCGTGAATGTTGGTGTGGTGAAACTGGCTGCAAAACACCGAGTTAAAAAAGGTCTCGGCGATCTCATAATTGCTGTGATTGGCAATCAGCTGTGCATAAGTGGCGCGGGCATCACGCCACAGCTCCAGCTGGCTGGTGTCCTTGCTGGTTACCGAATGGACCAGGTCCACCACTTGGGTGACCTTGGTTTTGTACAGATCGATCCGGGCTTTATTGGCCTCATGTGCCGCTTGCCAGGAGGCGGTTTCAAAACGGGCCTTGGCGCCCAAAGTGATGTTCTGATAGTCTGCGAAATAGGCGTCAAAACCATTGAGGATGGTTTTAGCGATGCGTCGGGCGGTCGGTGAGTGATTCGTCATGCACTAGACTTTTTTTCTAAGTTACAAGTTACGCTTGCGCCAGCAGTTACCGTAGATAACGGCGTTGGACCCCCTAAGCACACCTCGCTCCGGTCCTGCCCATACTGCCTGGGGCTCTAATTAAGCGGATAGTAGCACGGCACGTCGGAGTCCCAATTGAACGATTGGATCAGTAGCTTTGTCTTTTTCTTTGCTGTGATTGACCCGGTGGGTACTCTGCCAGTGTTTATCGCAGTCACTTCACGACATGCAGAGTGGCAAAAGCGCAGGATAGCCTGGCTGGCAGTACTCGTCGCAACCGGGATCTTGTTGTTCTTTTTGGTCGCAGGGCAATTCTTCCTCGAGGCGATTGGCGTGCCCCTTTCTGCATTTCAGGTAGCCGGAGGCGTCGTCCTGTTCCTGTTTGCCTTAACCATGATATTTGGTGAGAGCAAGCCAGAGCAGGAGATAGAAATCATCCGTGAGGGGCATGAGACAGCGATTTTCCCTCTTGCGGTGCCCTCCATTGCCTCACCCGGAGCCATGCTCGCGGCTGTGGTACTCACAGATAACCATCGATTTGATGTGGTTCATCAGCTGAGTACAGCATCTGCCATGATAGCGGTGTTGGCGATAGTGATATTGCTGCTGCTAACTGCCAACTGGATATATCGATTTATTGGTGATGCCGGGGCCAGTATCGTAAGTCGCGTTATGGGGCTGATCCTGGCCTCCGTAGCAACAACCAATGTACTTGTCGGGATTCAGCAGTTCTTTTCAATTTAACTACTGGCATTTGGTTTTGTACTGGTTGAGCTAAGGCTGCGTTTCTTCTAGTGAAGAGAGTATTGGATTGCTGGTTAGTGTTGGAATTGCGCCCAAGCCTGAATTTCTACTTTATTCATTGTGATTTTGGTGACTTCTGAAGCGGTAAAATGATAGAGCTATTGCTGCTGATTTTTGGCGTCTTGATTTGGTATATCAGCACGCTTGCGGCCGGGGGCGGGGCACTGCTCCTTGTTCCAGTGATTAGCTTTATCGTTGGCCCACACCTGGTTGCACCAACGGTAACCATTGCCAAGTGCCTGGCTTCACCCTACCGGGCCCTGATTTTTTGGTCCTATATTGATTGGCGGGTAGTACGCTGGCTTACCCCGGGAAGCTTAGTCGGGGCATTGCTAGGTGCATATTCCTATACACAGATGTCCCCAGAGTGGATACAAATAGTGGTTGGGCTTTTTTTAATGTCCACGATACTTCAGTATCGCTTTGGCCATAGGGAAAGATCTTTTCCCATGTCACTTCCCTATTTTTTACCTCTGGGATTGGTGACCGCTTTTGCTTCCGGTCTTATTGGGGCAATGGGTCCACTTAAGAACCCTTTCTTGCTGAATTATGGTCTCGAGAAAGAATCCCTGATAGCCACTAAGGCCTTTAATGGGCTGTTAATGCAGCTTGTAAAGCTGGGAACTTATATTACATTCTCGGCGGTATCCCTAGAGTTGGCATTCTATGGTGTGGCGGCTGGGCTTGGGGGGATTATTGGTGTAACCCTCGCTAAAAGGAGATTGAATCAGGTCAGCTTTAAAAAATTTAGGAAATACACTCTATTGGTAATGTTTTTGTGTGGCTTGGTATTAGTGATAAAAGCGCTTTATGACATGGTTTAGATTTATAGGGATAGTGTTTATAATTTATTGCCAGAACTAACCGTTTGGAAAGCAAAGAATTAAAATTCGCTCTCCTAATTACAATACTATCATCATAAGAATTAGTATAATTTTTCCTAATTACCACTTATGCTAAGCCAATTTTTAGCAACCTTTCTGGCATCGGTGGTGTCCGAAGAGAGACGTAAATCAATCTTGGAATGAGTGCCGACAAATCAAACCTCCGATTAAAGCGATATTGAAATTCTGCCAAATAGCGCTGTGCATATTTCGGCCTAATAGCATGGTAAGTGCTACGTAGCGCACTCTTTAAATTACCAAGTACTGTATTTACCCAATAGAACTCAGGCTCTTCAACAGAAGCTCGGCCACCACCACAAACAATTTTGTCATGTACACAACCGGCCTCCTTAATGGCATTGAAGCATGGAAGACCATCTGAGATGACTGTGCTGCCACTGCAAAGGTACTTTTTACTCCAGGTTGAAATTTCACTGCTTTTGAAGCCCTTGATAATTGAGAGCTTAATACGGGTTGGGCGTCCCTCCTTGGTTGTTTCAACGGCCGCCACAAAGGGAGTTTTACCCTTGGCTCCGCGCCCGGGCTTGCATCCAGTACGCTCACCACCGAGATAGGCATCATCTAGTTCAATAAAACCGGACAGTTTGTATCGTTGGTCTCGCTCCATCATCACTTGCATGAGTTTCTGCTTCATACGCCATGCTGCGTTGTAAGAGATACCTAGATGTCGAGATAGCTCCATAGAGGAAATGCCCTTCTTATCCTGAGTAATCAGGAAAATACCGAGAAACCAGGTGGTGAGGGGGAGCTTCGTGGAGTCAAAAATTGTACGAGAGGTAATCGATGTCTGACGCCGACAATGGTTACATTGCTTAAGCTTGCGATAAGCGAGGTCGCAATGCTTGTCATGCCCGCAGTGAGGACAACTAAAGCCATTGGGCCAACGCCACTGCGACAGTGCATCGAAGCACTGTTCCTCGCTGCCGTACATTTTGAGGAATTGGGTCAAACTAATACCCTTCTGAAACTGTACCTTGTTGCGAGCCATGGCGTATTCCCTTGCAGATCAACGAGATAGCTGTATTTATATACAGTTACGCATAACTTAGCAAGAGTGGTAATTAGGTAATTTTTTATATTCAGTTTATTAATGGCTGCGTTCGAATCCTGCATAGGTGTGATACTGCTGGGGGGTTAGGCCTGCATGGCGTGCCTGAAGATCTTTGGGAAGATCGCCTAAATAGATGACGCGAGTGGGTTCTGCCGTCTTGAGCCAGCGCTCTGAATAATTCTCCCAGGTATCCACATGTTTATGTGCGGCACTTACATCTTTGAAATGCTCGTATACAATAATTTCTCCACTATCAGAAATATAGTACTGGTAATTCAATGTCCCCGCTTCTTTCTGCGAGACTACCTCTACCATTTCATCAACAATTGACCTAAAGGCCTGCTCCTGTCCGTTCTTTATTTTCGCCTCCACAAGCCAGCCAACATTATTAAACATAAGTATCTCCAATACGGTTTAAGAGGCTTTGACATAAGTGGTAGAGCAACAACTGTCCTGGAAGCATGCTGACTGATAAGCAACCTGTCGCTAAATACCAGAGGGGGAGTAACTGCTCTACTCAGGAAGAAGATCAAGTGATGGTCCTAGATATTGTAGACGACATCGTGGCGTCTAGTTTGGTAAGGCTAGCTATTTGATAGCTCTCCAGTTGCACTGAACCTCACCGGGCTACTTGTATAAGAAACCTGCTTCAGGAATGACTATTGGTTCATTGTTTGGTCTAAGGGAGGGTTCAATGCTTGGGTTGTGAGATAAGCCCAATTGTATTCAGCTGTTCTTTAGAGGCTCCTTAATATCTAAGAGTGGCATATTTTCTATATGTACTGATTGGTAAACAATGATGAGATCCCCGGATCAGCAACAATTTCTAAATTTAGCGTTCTAGAGACAATATTTAAATTTGATGTGGGTAGTCAAATGTAATCGTTAACAGGAATTTTCTCTTTGGCGTATTTAAGATTTTGTATCCTAATTAATACCTGACTTTAAGGCTTAGCCCCAAGGTGTAAGACGGCGTAACAGCCTGTGTACCCTTATTTCAAGCTAAAAGGCATAAAACACATTACTTAAGCGCTTGATAAATGAAAAGTGAAACTGCCAAATAGGGGGAGCAGAAAAAAGTTGTACCTGATAATTTAAAGTCCTTGCTAGTGTGTTTTTTGTACAGGTGCGGACTTGTAGAATTCATACATAGCTATTTTATGTAAGTATGAATTGATGACTTTCTTGTATGGAAGCTATTTCTCTGAAATACAAAAAGCATCATCAATTTACTTTGGAAGTCAGTATCCATTATGACTGATTTGGTCTTTATGAAGACGGAAATTGTTGCGCATCTACATAGTAAGAATGAAAAAAACAATTGGTGAATTTGAACTGTGGACTCAAAAGGGTGGCCCTAAATGGCACTACCGTTTGGTTTGTTGTGCAGTGCTGATGTTTGTCATACTTCTTTCTATGCCCAGCTACCCCCATACGGTCGTGGATGTCACCTCGTTGGAGGGAGGAAGTAAACCGAGTGGCCTAAATGCAATTTGGCATGAACCATCGGGGTTTGGAAACATTGTTGAAGCTGAAAAAGCTTACAAAAATAAACTTTTTCTTCCCCTGGGGACTGCCGGATCTACCGGACTTAAATCCGGAGCCTTCTGGTCTCACTTCATATTAAAAAACTCCAGTAGTGAAACAGTTTATGTCTCAATTGAATATGTGGATAACCAGCTCGATGGGCTGACGGCCTTTTCTAGGATTCAGGGCGGCAGTCAGCCTTACACTGAACTGGCAAGTCTGTCTGCGAACCAGCCTTTTTCCAGTCGAAAAATCAAGCATCATCGTTTTGCGTTCCCACTTAAAATCCCCCCCTTCGCATCAAAGGAAATGATGGTTAAATTTGATGTTGGAGTTTTGGGTGTTGCCTTTCCCAGTATGCGTATTTGGAGACCTGAACAACTTGAAGAGAGGAGTAAGGCTGAGGCCATTTTAACGTCATTTCTTTTTGGTGGTTATTTTTTGATGGCCATTCTTGCGCTGATTGGTGCTATTGCTGCGCGTAAGAATATCCTGTATTTATACTCTTTATATTCTGTAACGAAAATTTGGGTGTGGGGGTCTTTACTGGGATATACCCATCAATATTTGCTCCAAGAGCAATTTGATTGGCGCTATCAATCGATTAGTAGTGCTGTGGCGATCCTGACCGGAATTCTTTTTGCCCGATACTTTCTTGAAACGGCAAAGTACACGCCAAGACTGGATTACTTTTTAAAATTAATTTTACTCAACGGTTTATTCCTGGTTATTTGCGTTGTACTGCAGTGGGAGGCTCTGGGGCACATCTCTATGATGCTCGCTCTGTTTTTCTATCCTGGCGTTGTTGTTGTCGCACTGGTACGTTGGCGGCAGGGGGATACTTCTGCGGCCGTTTTTGCTTTAGCCTGGGGCGTTTTGGTGTTGGGGCTTTTGGTGCAGGCGATGAGGGATCTCGGTTATGTGGTGCACAATCCAATTAATTATTATTGGCCCCCGGTTGCCTCTTTTGTTGAGATGTTGGCAATAATGATAGCTATCGGATTACTGGTAAAACGTTTAAGGCAACAAAAAGAGACTGCAGAAAAAAGGTATCTACTACACCTGGAAGCCTCGAGAACCGAGCTGGAGCAACAGGTAAAACTTCGCACACAGGAATTGGAATACGCTAAATCCAAGGCTGAAGAAGAGGCGCGCACAGACCCGCTAACAGGTATTTTTAATCGCCGCTGCTTTTTCGAAGAGGCCAGTAATCTGGTGGCTGTGGCAATTAATAACCAAATGCCATTGTGTGTATTAATGCTGGATATCGACAATTTTAAATCTGTTAATGATATTCATGGCCACTTAATCGGCGATCAGGCACTCTGTGCGACTTCTCGAGTAATTTCTCAACACGTGCGGGATGTGGATATCTTCGGGCGTATTGGTGGGGAGGAATTCGCGCTAGTACTCAGCTCCAATGTCGAAGGAGCTATGAAGGTTGCCAATCGTATACACCGGGATATCGCTAAAATCGTGATTAAAAGTGCAGTTGGGCAAGCCCAGTTTACCGCGAGTATTGGCATCGCCCGCCTTCAGGGGCGAGAAAACATCCTGGAGCTAATGCGACGGGCAGACTCTGCGTTGTATCAGGCCAAACGCGCTGGACGTAATCGTATTGTGGAGTGCGCTGAAGCTACGTAAATTAGCGTACGTAGGTAACGGCATTGAGTACTTTTTGACGTATATTCTCCGGAAGGGGCACCAGGCCCAAGCTTCCGGCCTGGCTTTGGGATGCGTTGCTCAACATAAAGACCAGCATTTGCCGCAATGCTTGTGCTTTTTGATCATCCTGGTCTGCGTAGAGCAACAGCCAGGAAAAGCTGGTAATGGGATAGGCGGTTTCTCCCTTGGGGTCCCAGATCCAGGCAATAAGGTTGGGGGCACCGCTAATCGGTAGTGATGCTTTTGGAAACTCAACCTCTGATAGTGCCTCTGCCCCGCTCTTGGGGCCGGCGGCAATATAATTGCCCGCGCGGTTTTCCAGTAAAGCCACGGGTAGGTTTACCAGTTGGGCAAATCCGTGTTCGACATAGCCGATGGCCCCGACTTTCTTGCGGACCTTAGCGGCTACGCCTTGATTGCCCGGTGCTCTTTTAAATCTGGGCAACTTTGGCCAACTGGGAGTTCTGTCCAAACCAATTTTTTCGCGAAAATCTTGGCTCACGCTACTCATATGTCCAGAAAAGATATATGAGGTACCCGAGCTTTCAGAGCGGGTGACAACGGTAATCTCATCTCTGGGCAACTTGATATCGGGATTTGCAGCTGCGATCTTGGGGTCATCCCAGTGAGTTATTTCTCCGAGGAAAATCCCCACATAAGCTTCCCTGGACAGTTTGAGCTTGTCGATTCCAGGGAGGTTAAATACCAGTACGACTTCCCCAGCAGTAACCGGTAGTACCACGCCACCGCCTTTCAGCTTGCGTAACTCATCGATCTCAATAGCGGCATCTGAGGCGGCAAAGTCAACTGTATGACCGAGAAAGTCCCTGATGCCGTCACCGCTACTGCTCATCTCGTAGAAAATAAATATATTGTTTTCCCGATGGGTGAACTGTCGAAACCACTCGACATAGATTGGGTAGGGGAAACTGGCGCCGCTGCCCCGGAGATTTACAGGATTTTCTGGTACCTGGGCAGTTCCCGGTGTGGCGGCAAGGATAAAACTGGCGGTTGCCAGCACAGCGGTAAGGCGGCGTATAAGGGTTGCACACCTCGATATCATAGGGACCTCGGCTTATAGGCCTCTGACAACCTGCCTATAGGCGGGGGGAGAGGCCAAAAACTGCTTTAGATTAAAATTTTAGCAGGGTCCCCGGTTTGTCATATCAATTGCCTAGCTACCGACTATTTGGTCGTCCTCACGGTAAATGGCCAGTACTGATGGCCGAGGCGGTAACAGGGGATTATTATCTGGCCAGCGGTGCAGGGGTTGGTCATAAGTGGAGTTGCGCGAATCGGCCGGATGTTGCACGGCAATAAACAGGGTTTTTCCATCGGGAGTAAATTCCGGCCCGCATACTTCAGCCCCTTGCGGGCAGCCAAAGAAATGCTTGGGTGCCGCTCGCAAAGGCCCTTCAGTAGCCATTGCCCAAAGTCCATCGTGGAACCCAAAGCGCTCACAGCCATCGGTAGCAATCCACATATTGCCCCTGGGATCGAAAGCGACGTTATCGGGATTGGCAAACCAGCCGTGCTCAGAGATATCGTAAGGGGACTGCTGTCCATAGGCGCCCCTTTCAGCGGGGTTTTCAGCATTGGGATTTCCGCCAAGTAGAAATTGCTGCCACTGAAATTGTGCGCTTGTGTGGTCGCGGTTTCCCTTCTTCCCGGGGGGCGCTATTTCCAATACATGGCCGGCAGTATTGCGGGCGCGGGGGTTGGCGGCATCGGTATCGCTGCGCTTCTTGTTTTTGGTCAGCATTACATAGGTGCAATCATTGTGGGGGTTAGTCTCCACGTCCTCCGGCCGATCCATTGGCGTGGCTCCCAATAGCGCGGCTGCGCGGCGCGCATCAATCATTACATCTGCTTGATTGTGAAAACCATTCTCTGCGGTCAGTGGGCCCTGGCCATATATCAGCGGCAGCCATTCGCCACTGCCATCGTCGGCAAATCGCGCGGCATAGAGCGTGCCATTAACGAGTAGCTTTCGGTTTGTATCGGGATCTTCGGGCTGATAGTTATCTTGGGATACATAGCGATAGACAAATTGATGTTCATCATCATCGCCGCCGTAAGCAACGATCGGTTGTCCCGGTTTACAGACCAGGGTAAAGCCTTCGTGCTCAAAACGCCCCAAACTGGTCAGCTTGCGCGGTTTTGATTGGGGGTTATAGGGGTCAAACTCCACCATCCAACCGAATCGATTGGGCTCATGGGGTTCTACCTGAATATCAAATCGGCGGTCGTGGTCACCCCAGTTGCGATTTTCTGGTCTTATACCAAAAAGTTGATGGTTTTCGATCTCCCGGGAATCTTCGAGCTTTTTTGGGTCTCCCTGAAAAGCGCCGCCAAACCCCTCTTCAGCAATTAATACAGTTCCCCATGGAGTTTTCCCTCCTGCACAGTTACCTATGGTGCCGAGGACCTGGGTTCCGCTGGGATCTTGGCGGGTCTTCAAACGTTCGTCGCCTGCGGCGGGGCCAGTGATTTCCATTGGCGTCGTAGAAGTTATCCGCCGGTTATAGGGACTGTCAGCCACTACTTTCCAGCCCTGTTTACTTCTTCGAATTTCCACGATGGAGTGTCCGCAGGCGGCCTGTTCAATGGCCACATGCTCGGCACTCACTCCTCGGGTGGCACTGTATTCGTCGTTATAACCCGAGAACATCAGATGGGGCTGAGTGTATTCGTGATTGACACATAAAAGCCCGCGATCACTATTTTTACTTTGTATATGCAGGTACCCCAGGGTGGAACTGGTCCCCGCTGCCAAGGGCATAAATGCAATAAAATCGTTGTTGTAACCGAATCGCTGTTCCTGGCTACTGGCGCTAAGTTCTTCAGGCTGAAAAGATGTTTCCTCTTTATGTAAAGGGTCTCCCCACCTCAGCAGAACCGTGGATTTATAGCCCTCTGGTAGATGGTGTTGGTAATCCAGTCTATGGGGGATTTCTTGAAAGGTGAGGGAGTTGCGTGTGGGGTTTTCACTCCCACTACAGCCGGGTAGTAAGCTGCTTACAGCACCGGTGGCGGTTACACCACCCAGGACTTTAAATAGAGAGCGGCGTGCTGGATTTTTGGGGCTTTCGTTCATGACTGCTCCATATTTGGTTTCAGTATATGACGCTTTTTACTGTTAATTGCCTTGATGGTTCCTTTTAAGGCGATTGATATCTGTGTAAATAGCAGGGCTTACATCTATCGTCGCAGTACTAATTGACTATGTGATGACAAGCTTAAAAAAAATGTCACGTAAAGTTCATAGCGGCCTTCTAGTCTGCGTTCAATTCAATTAACCACCGGCAAAGTGGGAGTGGGACGCAATGAAATACAGAACTTCAGGCTTGCGGTTACTGGGAATGCCATTGGCGGCTCTGGCGACAGCCATCATTAGCGCAAATGCTATCGCAGAAAATGAGCAGGTAATGGAAACTGTGACGGTTACCGCCCAGGCAAGTAATGCGCGCAGCGACTTGGATCGACAGCGGGACGCCAATAAGGTCGTAGCGGTGCAAACTTCTGATGCGATTGGTGAACTCCCCGATGCCAATGTCACAGAAGCGTTACAGCGAATGCCCGGTGTATTTATTGCGAGAGATCAGGGGGAGGGGCGTTTTGTTGGTGTGCGGGGTATAGACCCAAATTTGAATGCGGCAACAATTAATGGTGTGAGCCTGCCTGCACCGGAAACAAACACCCGAGCGGTAGCCCTGGATGTTATTCCATCGGACTTATTGGCGAGTTTGGAGGTATTTAAAACTCTTACGCCGGATATGAGCGCAGACTCTATTGGTGGTGCCATTGAGATAAAAAGTCTGAATGCCCTGGATTATGACAGCAATCGCTACAAGTTCAGCGTAGAGAATAGTTACAGCGAGCTTCAGGAAGAGTACAGCCCCAAAGTGGCTGCGACCATGACCAATATTTTTGAACTTGATGGAGAGCGCCGTCTCGGGGTGGCCTTAGCGCTAAGTCACCAGGAGCGGGATTTTGGCTCAGATAATATTGAGACTGATGGTAGCTGGGAAGAACTGACCGCTGAAGATGGCTCTGTAGCTAAGGGCGCGACCGAAATAGAACATCGCGATTACAGTATTACCCGGGAGCGCACAGGTCTTGCTGCCAACTTCGACCTGGACCTGGGCAGTGACTCAAGCATCTATCTCCACAGCTTGTACTCCGATTTTTCTGATCAGGAAATCCGCCAGCGCAATTCCTGGAAGCTCGATGATGAACGCGATGAGCCGGAGACTATTTCGGCCAACTCGGCAGAGTGGGAAGAGGCAGCACTGGAGAAGTCCCTGAAGGACCGCCTGGAAGAACAGGAAATTATTTCTGCGGTATTTGGCGGAGAGCATAATTTTGAGCAATGGGGATTGTCCTATGCCTTGGGATATTCCCATGCAGAGGAATCTGAACCCAATCGACGCGATACCGATTTTGTCTTGGACTCCCTGCGTTTGGGGTATGTTGAAGCTGGTGATACTCCCCGTATGGCGGTGGGAAGTGAGGATGTTGAAGCAGTATTGGACCCGGCCAGTTATCAACTCGATGAGTTGGTCATTGAAGATAACTTTACTGAAGATGAAGAAATCAGCTTCCGTATTGATATCAGTAGAGAAATTGATTGGGCTGGCAATCCTTCAGTAGTTAAATTCGGATTACATGAGCGTCAGCGAGAAAAGGCTGGTGACTTAAATGCGACTGTATATGAAGGGTTTGGTGGGGATTACACTCTGGCGGACTTTTCTCGCAATAGTATCGATTATGGTTTGGATGCATTTGGACCTGGCGTCAATGTTGGAAGCCTGAATAGTTTTATCAATGCTAACCTCAGTGATTTTGACATAGATGAGACTGAGACCGCTTTGGCATCCGCCCGTGACTACGCAATGAATGAAGACATCACGGCCTTGTATGTGATGAATTCTATTGAGTTGGACCGCTCCCAGCTGGTTTTTGGGGTTCGCTATGAGCGCACCGAATTTAATGCTGAAGGCGTGAATGTGGCAGAGTCGGAAGAGCCCCTGCCGGGTGCCGATTTAATTGCAGAGGAGGTTTATGCCACTGAGGTTAACTACGAGCGGGACTACGACAACTTCTTCCCCAGTATTAATTACAAATTTGATTACAACGATAATGTTGTTCTCCGTGCAGCCTATTCGGAGTCCTTATCGCGTCCATCATTTGGTTATTTGAACCCCTCTCCGGCCAAAATTGAATACGATGATGGGGAACTGGAGGTTGAATCTGGAAATCCAGAGTTAGACCCCTATGAATCCCGCAATATCGACCTCTCTGCCGAATACTATGCGGATGATCTGGGTATGTTCTCTGTGGGACTTTTCCATAAGAGTATCGATAACTTTATTGTCATGTCTGAAGTTTCCAGTAATACCGATTTTACCCGTTTTGTAGGGAATTTAGCGGTTGATGATGCTGAAGTATGGCAACCGATTAACGGAGACAACGCCCGTATCAGCGGTGCCGAACTGGCCTGGACCCAAGGTTTTGAAAATGGGTTCTTACTCAGGGCCAATGCAACATTTACCGATTCAGAAGCTGATCTGGGTCTCAATAGCAGTGATCGCAGTGACAAAATATCTATGCCTTCCCAGGCGGATTTTGTCGGCAACTTTATTGTAGGCTATGAGCGCGATGCCTTTAGTATGCGCCTGTCAGCAGCTTTTCGCAGTGAACGCCTGCTGGAAGTAGACCTTGAAAATGAGGCTAATGATCGCTACGAAGAAGACCATTTGCAATTGGATTTGTCGGCCCGCTACCGCTTTGATAATGGCCTTCAACTTACTTTTACTGGGGTTAACCTCACGGATGAACCTTACTATGTTCACACGTCTGGGTTTAATGGTCAGTACGAAGAATACGGTCCGACCTATGCGATTGGGCTGAGCTATAGCACTTTCTAGAATTTACACTGGAATTTTTGGATTAGTGCAATTTTTTACCCTGATAAAGCCCCTGCAATATTGTGGGGGCTTTGTTTTTGTAAAAATAATATTTTCTGTCAGTTACCGGTAAGTCCTAAGCAGGTTTTATTATGCGTTTTTCAATAGTGGGTGTTTTGTCCTGCCTTATATTACTCGGATGTGATCTTGAAAAGGATAGTCAAAGATTATCTTCACAAAAGATCATCTCTTTAAAGGGGCTGATAGCTGAACAGATTCAGCTGGTCAGTTTCCCTAAGCAGCAATACTTGTTGCTATCCAGTAAAGATAAGGGGCTAGTGCTTGTAGATGAGTCCGCAGAAATACAAGTTCAAAAGGATGGCAGAGTAGAGGCACTTGCCATTCAGCCAAGGGAAGGTGGTAGCTACCTGGTGGCGGCTTACGAAGAGCAGGAAGCGCAATTACAGCTATATCAATTATTTACTGATCTAAACGATGATTTGCAGCTTCAACTTTTAGGAAAGCTTGAGAGTGCCAAGCCTGTGAGCGCACTCTGTTTTTCACTACAAGCAGGAAGAGATCACCTGTTTGCCATTGGAGAGGACGGACGGGGGTTTGAGTACCTGCTTTCTCCCAGTGATGAGCACTGGGACTTTACCGAGATACGCCCAATATATTTGGGGGAAGAGGTTAATAGTTGTAGTGTGGATAACCGTCGGGGGCGATTACTGGTATCACAGCCGCCTGTAGGGATATTGGCATTGAATGCCGATGCAGAGCGAGATGAGGAGCGTGAGCTTTTAATCTCGGCGAAACAGCTCGGTGATGATTTCGGCAGCTTGCGACTGGGTTATCAGCAGGACCAAACCTGGATTGCAGTGGAACAGGGAGTACAGGCTTTCGACTTGTCAGGAAGTGGTAGGTCCGACCAGTCTTGGACATTGCCTGCAGAAAGCCCTGCCTCTATAGCAGTTTTTGATGATAGGTTGGCCGTATTAAATGATAATCAGAGTGAAATAACCTATTTCCCGATAAATACCAAGCTGACCAGCGTTACAGATAGTCCGCTTGAGATTATTCCCACTGTTGCCGCCAGGGGACAAACTGACCCCGTTCACTCTTATGGGGATGCTGCCGATGATCCCGCTATTTGGGTGAACTCTCATTCGCCGGAAAACAGCCTGATTTTTGCTACAGATAAAAAAAAGGGGCTCAATATCTATCATCTATCAGGCGGCTTAAAACAGCACTTTCCGGTAGGCAGGGTTAATAATGTTGATATCCGTAAAATTTCCCACCCTAATATTGATGCGATTGCCGTTGCCTCTAATCGTACTAACCCCGGTTTGGATCTATTTACTATTAGTACAACGGGCGAGGTGGGGTATCTTGGATACCGGAGTATAGGGCTTCGTGATCCCTATGGCTTGTGCCTGCAACAGGACGATAGTGGACTTTATGCCTGGGTTTCTGACAAGGAGGCCAGCTTGCATCAGCTCAAAATCAATGTCTATGAGTCCTCCAATGAGTTTGAGATTGAGCAGGGTATCCAGTTTGATGACTATGGACAGGTTGAAGGCTGTGTTGTGGATGACCAGTTCGGAACCCTGTTTTTTGCTGAGGAAGACCGGGGGATTTGGCGGCTGGACCTAAAGTCCTTATCAGAGGCCTTTCCAGAGTTGGTGGCAGAAGTGGATGGTGAAAAGCTGGTGGCAGATATAGAGGGATTGGCACTTTATCAGGATGGCGACAAGGGCTATCTAGTGATATCCAGTCAAGGTAATGATAGCTATGCGCTATTCAGCCGTAGTGGGAATGAATTTATTACCCATTTTCGGGTTGGTATGAATCCCCAGCTAGGTGTGGATGGCAGTTCGGAGACCGATGGTTTGGCCGTTACTAGTTCAGCTTTGGGTGCGGAATATCCTCAAGGTTTGTTAGTTGTTCAGGATGGGCGCAACCGAATGCCCAGCGCAGCCCAGAATTTTAAATTGGTTGATTGGAGGAATATCAATCGTCTGTTGTCTCACTAGCGGTATCGGGGTTTTCAGGCTGGCTTAAATTGTTAATATTGTGGGCTCTCTGAACTAGGTAAACCAGAGAGCTCGCAAGTATCACTCCAACGATATCGGCGGCCAGATCAAGTAAGTCAAAAGTCCTTGAGCGAACAAATGCCTGGCTTATCTCTTCAATCAGGGCAAAGCCAAGTACTGCGATAGCACCATAGTAAATTCTAATAAAGCCGAGCTTAAAATAAGTGGCGCGGGTGGCAGGTATCAGGATAAGGCCAAAAGTACCAAACAAGGCGATATGGCCTAGTTTATCGCCATAGGGGATAGCACGGACAAGGTCAAAAAATATACTACTCGATCCGGTATTGGCTAGATAGATAATCCAAAGAATAAAAAGAAAAAACAGTAGGGCTGAAGCCTTGAGAAATCTTGGCATAATACTTATTGATACAGTTTTGTTTAATCTTGTGAAGTCTAGATGTTGATTTTATCTATATCTTATGAGAGGGGAAAGAGAGGCCTTAAAAAACTGTGAGTTAACCAGATTGTGATGGCTCAGTATCAATTATTTTTGACTTGCAGTCTTCACATAGATAGACGATTCCCCTCAGATCTTGCCACCTGCATCCGCTGGTATATTCACAGCGCCGCATCTTGTTATTGCAATTACTGCAGATAGGGGGGTTGTTAATTTTCTTCTGTTCCAGTTGCCAGTTAAGACCGTATAAAGTAAGTATAACCCCAAAGGTAATGGCCATTAAAAGTTTGTCATATCGTTGAGCGTAACCCGAAAGAAAAACTGAAATAATAAGTATTATAGTGAAAAATAATAGTGAAAATGTTATAATTAATTTATATTTATCTTTTAATCGATTTTCAAATTCTATTTTTGCTCTATAGTCTTCACTGTATTCTTTTATATCTTTTGCTTGTAGGTTTTTTTTCTTGTTTTTCATTTTTTTATTGTTTGAACCGGTGAGCTGATAGCTGTTTTCTAGGAATAATTAATGTTGAACCTTCCTTACTTTATCAAAAGTTAATACTCCACCCCATGGTGATAGCTTCACTATCTATTTCATCCAGAAACGTATCGCCCCCAATTTTTGAAAACTGTTCCCACTCTACCCGTAGGCTCCATTTGCCCCTATAGCTATAGTTAACACCAGCACCATATGCCCAGTGGAATCCATTGCTGCTATCGGTTAATTCACCTCTGACTGGAGTTAATTGTTCTATTAAACTGCCATCTTCAAGCTGGTATAGGATAAAAACTTCACCCTTCTGAATCTCATTGGTTTCTGCGTACCAGACGCCGGTGCCAAGTTTCCCGAATAAGCTGAATGACTCTCCCAGGGGAAGATACGCCAGGGAAAATATATTGAAAAGCTGGCTATCAAAATCAGAGAAATAGTTTAAATATTCACCATCCCCATATGAGATATGGGTATCCAGTTGGTACTTATTGAAATTTTGATAGCTGGCTTCAATTGCCAGGTAAGGTGTCCATCGAATTCCTGCAAATAGTTCCCAGGCGTTATTTTTATCATCACACCGACTGAGATCCACTTGATCTAAGCTGGCGCTAATTTGTTGAACCCGCTTTTCTGCTTCACTACACAATTTGTTGGCATACTGGTTACCGAAAGAGATACCAGCATATTTGTGTGAGTAGAAATCGGCGCAAGTAAGGGCAGGTAAGGAAAGTAGAAAAATAATGAATAGGGGGCTAAAGCGGTTCATGGCTTGACCTTATTTAGCTTATATGGGGGGACCCCTGAAGCTGATTTTAGAGTGAAATTTGATTAAGGCAACCACCAAAATAATAACAATCTTTTAGATTGGTCGAAGGTAGGTTCTACTCTATTAACTGGATTTGGCGCCTAAAGCTAGAGTTCCCAGTAATAGTTCGTGGGAACTCTATTTAATTTGTATAAAGTTATAGATGTCAATTAACAAAACTCAAAAAAGCCGCCCTAAACCCAGTGATAGTGTTTCTGCATTGAAGTCTACTCCAGTGGGCTCCAGTTTCTCCCACTCCAGTCTCCAAACCCAGTGATTCCTATAGACATAATTCATTCCGACCCCAACTCCCCAGTGGGGGCCTTTGTGGTTTTGGGACTTGTCTTTATCGAGCGTTTGAAGTTGTGCCGTGAATTGTCCATTGGATAATTGCTGGGGGATATAAAATTGAGCGGATTGTTGCTCTGATAATTTCCCTCTCTAAGCTCCAGCTCCGACTCTGGCAAACATATTTATATTGGAGTTAACAGGATAAAAACCCAATAAAAAGGCGGTCAATAAATGTGTTTCAACCTGGTATGCAGCCTTTGCATACTCTCCATTTTCATTATTGGTATAAAAGCTGCTTTGCGCAGCTGAAGGTTTTAGATAGCTGATTTCAAGGGCGAGGTATCTGTTCCAACGCAAGCCGCCATAAAACTTAATCGTACTGCCGCTACTATTGCAATGAAAACGTCCGTCTGTAGATCCTTGAGGAATCTGTGATTTTATCCGGGGGTTTGCAGATGAGCAAAATTGAGGATAAGAGGTTTCACCGAGGGTAGCCCCAATATATTTCCTGTTGGCAAAGTCAGCGCTGGTATTTGTAGCGAAAGTGAATATAAGGCTGGAAAACAAACTTGTTTTTACGGTGGTCTTAAAATTATTCATGATCTGTCCTGTGCTTTGTTTATTTTTATTTCAAGCACAGTAAAGCTAGATCAGGGCTTTTACTTCACAAGTCATTGGCGTGAGGGCCTTTAGGTATCAGGCCCTGTATTCAAAGTCAGAGTAAGCAGTTGGCTGTTAATTTCTAAATACCAAGCTTTGCCCGCATCTCCGAGAGTCTTTTCGAATTTTCTTCCTTGGAAAGTGGTGAGCCGGGGTTTTCCTCCAGCTTTAATTGCTCTGGAGCGGTTAGTTTTTCTCCCCCCAGGACTCGTTCACATATTTTTCGATAGTGCTCGGCAAAGACCGGGTAGGCGATAGACTCGGGGTTATTGGCAAGAAAAAACCAGTTGGAATCCCGCCCTGCGTGATAGATCGCTAAGTGGCTCCAGTTGTAATTGGTTTTGGGGCTTGGGGCATTGCAGGCTTCGCGATAGGCGGCGCGTGCTTCCGGTAAACCATTCTCCCCAGCGGCGCACAGCTGCAGCATTTTATGTACGGTGGGCAGGTACTCGCTTTGCAGGATCGCTCGCTTGGCACCCTGCATAATATCCTGGGGAGCGAAAGCAAGCAGGGCCTCCAGCCAGAGGCGCTTAGCGTGGTGAAGGGTTTCAGTGTCTGGAAACGCTGCGCTGAACTGATTGTGATAATTCAGTTTAAACAGCGCAAATACTTCATTGATTGCGCGCTTCTTTTCGTTCAGCAGTTCCTGGCCCTGTTCACTACCAGTTTGTGTCTGTGAGTATGTCGCCGATTGACCGGTCGCGGGTGCGCTGGTTGGTGTTGTTGTGGGAGTCTTGTGGATTGCCATAAGAGTTTCCTATTGCCAGTTTGTTACGCTCCGCCCACTGGTGGCGCGCGTGACGCACAAATACGGCGTCCCAGCTTTTACGTGCGGCATTTTGACCGCGCCAGTAAATAATAAATTCCGGAACCAGGGATAGAGCAAAGTCGCGATCTATCTCGCATTGGTTCATTAAATGACTCAGGCAGTCACCACTGGGCTGCCAGTTGCGGGAGATAGGTTTAGCTACAGGGTTTTTCTCAATACCCTGGCAGTAATAGGCCCACTCTTCCCGCGCATACTCGATAAACAGTTCACCCCAGCGGGCACTGTGGCCACCGCGCTCGGTCCATTTATAAATGAATTCCGGTAGCAATTCGGCGGCAAAGCGCGGATTGATGGCCAGGCGCTGCAACTGCTCCCAGGTGTGCTCGCTGGGCTGCCAGTCGCGGGACATAGCAGTGGGCTTGCGTTTTTCGATAAATGGCGTGTCCTGCTTCTCCCAGTCTTCCATGACCCAGTCATTGAATTCCAAATCCCAGGAAATGGACTGCTTGCCACTGGAGCGGTGGTAATCGAGAAAGCGCTGTAGGCCGCGACCGACAAAAGTGCTGGGGACTCCCTCGTCCGCCAGCTTGCGCAGGGTCTCATCGCTGGGTTGCCAGCCGTTGGGCAGTGGCTGTTTGCGCTGAGCAGTTGCGCGAAAAGCCTCCCATTTGCTTTTAACCTGGCGCAGGAACAGGGAGCCAAAGGAGTGGCGGGGCTCGGCGCGCTCGCGCCAGTAAGTGACAAACTCCGGCAATTGCTCCCTTACAAAGTGCTCGGGAATACCCAGCTGAGCGATACGCGCCATGGTTTCACTATCCGGCTGCCAACTGGGGGCAATGGTGTTGGCATTGCGGTTGGATGGGGTAGGGGGTGTTGCCACCGGGCGCTTGTACTCACCGGGCAGGGCGAACTTCAGAATCTCGCTACTGCCGAATGGTGCCGCCCCCAGCAGAAGGGCACCCTGGTTGCGCAAGCTGGTGGCTACCCGCTGGATATCCGCTGCCTGCCAGAAGGGCAGCAGCAGATATAGCTGCTCCCCCTCAGCGGTATACCAATCCCGACCTCCGTAGGGCTCCAGGGGAAGGAATGGAGCCAGGTCGCCAAGTGCAGTGAGCAGCACAGCTTCCTCCAGGCCGACAGTGGCAGCCAGAGAAGGAGAGATACTCAGGGGTCTTTCGGGAAGCAGGGGATGTGTCATGGCGCGATAATAACATTCCGTCGCATCGCATGCGCGATCATTGGCGAATCCTCAGCCTTTTCCTGCCCCTGGTGCCAACCACTAAGCTGAAGGATGAATTGACTGCGAAATTTCGGCAGACGGTGCGCTGCCAACTGTTGCCTTCCCCTAGCGGTAAGGTTGTAACTTTGTCGCTGTAATTGGTGTTGCGGGAGAGCAAGATGACGAAGGAGCAACAATCTGCGCCAACGGTGTTCCGTTTGAGTGGAGTCAATTGTGCCGGTTGTATTAACAAAATTGAGACTGCGGTTAAGGCCGTAGCCGGGGTGACTGATGCCCGGGTAAACCTGTCCGATAAAATCCTGTCGGTATACGGCCCGGCAGAGGCTGCATCCTGTATCGAAGCCGTCCGAGACGCGGGCTACGGCGCTGAACTCCTGCGAAGTAGTGAACGAGAGCAGCGCGCGGAACAGCGGGAGCAGACACAGCGGCACTACCGCCAGCAGTTGTGGCGCTCGGCATTTGCTCTGGGCGTGGGCGTGCCAATGATGGCCTGGGGGCTGATCACCGACAAGGTATCGGTGAATACCCCTGCGGAGCAGCTGGCCTGGGGTGTCATGGGGCTGATTACCCTGGCGGTGCTGGTCTTCTGTGGCGGCAACTTCTTCAGTGGTGCCTGGAAGGCACTGCGTCACCACAATGCCACTATGGATACGCTGGTGGCCCTGGGCACGGGAACGGCCTGGCTCTTTTCCATGATCGTGGTATTGGTTCCCCATCTCTTACCGGAAGCGGCACGACATGTGTACTTCGAGGCCAGTGCCATGATTATTGGCCTGATCAGCCTCGGCCAGGCACTGGAGATTCGGGCGCGCGGGCGAACTAGTGCCGCAGTGGAGAAGCTGCTGGAGCTCCAGGATACGTCTGCGCGAGTATTGAGGGATGGCCGAGAGGTGGATCTGCCTATCGAGCAGGTGCAGCAGGGAGACCAGCTGCGCGTCCGCCCGGGCGAGAAAATTCCGGTGGATGGCACTGTGCTTGAAGGGCGCAGCCTGGTGGATGAATCCATGCTCACCGGGGAACCAGTGCCGGTGAAAAAGGCGGAGGGTGACAGCCTCGCCGCCGGCACCCTGAATAAAAATGGCAGCCTGTTGTTTCGCGCAGATAAAGTGGGTTCCGACACCCGTCTCGCGCAGATTATCGAGATGGTAAAGAATGCCCAGAGCTCCCGGGTACCTATCGCGCGTTTGGCGGACAAGATTTCCGGCATCTTTGTGCCAGTGGTGATGATTATTGCCCTGGTGGCCGCACTGGTTTGGTTCAACTTGGGCCCCGATCCTCGGGTTGCCCATATGTTAGTAGTACTGACTTCGGTGCTGATTATCGCCTGTCCCTGTGCCTTGGGTTTGGCGACTCCCATGTCGGTTATGGTGGGGGTGGGCAAAGGTGCCGAGTACGGTGTACTGGTGCGCAACGGCAAGGCCCTGCAACAATCCTGCACTCTGGATGTCCTGGTTGTGGATAAAACCGGGACTCTCACCGAGGGTTCTCCGCGTCTGACAGATATCGATAGTGATGGCGACAGCGATGAACTGCTGCGTTTAGTGGCGAGCCTGGAGCAGGGCTCAGAGCACCCCTTGGCCGAAGCCATAGTGACGGCCGCTCACGATAAAAACCTTGAATTGCAGTCTCCAGCCAACTTTGAAGCCATCACAGCTCACGGTGTGAGTGGTGATATCGGTGGCAGTCGCGTGCTGTTGGGGAATACCAAGTTAATGCAAAAGGAGGCTGTTTCCCTGGATGCCTGGAGTGAGCGGGCAGCCAAATTGGCCGAGGTGGGGCGCACGGTGATGTACGCCGCCGTGGACGGCAAGTTGCGGGGGATTATTGCTGTAGCCGATCCGATTCGCGCTGATGCGCAAGCTGCAATCGAGCGACTGAACAAACTGGGTTTACGCATTGAAATGCTTACCGGGGACAATCACGGCAGTGCCGAAGCGGTTGCCCGACAACTGGGCATCGACCGAGTTCACGCAGAACTATTGCCGGAAGATAAAGAGGGGATCGTCGCTGAATTGCAAAAAAAAGGCGAGCGAGTGGGTATGGTGGGTGACGGGATTAACGATGCCCCGGCCCTGGCGCGGGCCGATGTGGGCTTTGCGATAGGTGCCGGTACCGATGTTGCTATTGAGAGCGCCGATGTCACCCTAATGCGTTCCTCCCTGCACGGGGTCGCCAATGCCGTGGAGTTGTCCCGGGCCACTTTGCACAACATCAAGCAAAACCTGTTTGGAGCTTTTATTTATAACACTCTGGGTATTCCCATCGCCGCCGGTGTCCTCTACCCGATTACGGGTATGTTACTGAGCCCCATTGTTGCCGGTGGTGCTATGGCGCTTTCCTCCCTGACAGTGGTCAGTAATGCCAACCGCCTGCGCTTCTTTAAACCATCGGAGGCTCGCTAAATGGCTGAAGTTCTCGTAAATATCGTCGGTGTGCTGATGATTCTGGCTGTTATCTGGTGGTTTTGGTTGGGGCCAAAAAGAAGTGCCAGTAAGGCGACGCCGAGCACGGATAATTTACAGATTCTGGTTAAGGATGGAGTTTACGAACCGGATCTTATCCGCCTGCCTGCCGGTCGCACAGCGACTTTGCATTTTCACCGGGAGGACCCAAGCCCCTGCTCCGAGTGGGTATTGTTTCCAGACTTGGAAGTCAGCGCTCAGCTTGCCCTGAATCAGGATACCTTGGTGGAAATACCAAAAGCCGAGCCGGGCGAATACCCGTTCAACTGCCAGATGCAAATGTATCGGGGCACATTGATACTGGAGTAACAGTAAATGTGATTCTCTATGGGGGTGTAATAATTCCCCGGGCCAAGACGACATAGATTTAACCAATACCCCAGAGCCGCCTTTCAACTGTATGGAGAGAGGGGCTCTGGTCAGGCTGGTGACTAAGCTCTAATTTGTTAAGAGGTCGTCAACAAATGTCATTTCTTCTTCGAAAACTTCCCTTCGCCCTGGTGGCCATCGCCTTTGCGCTTATTACGGTGGCGCTTTTTTCTGGCCAATGGGGTGATATCAAGCGCGTATTTGAATTCTACGGTGTCACTAATGAGGAGGTGCTTTCCTCTATACGTTTAATGACCGCCATTATTTTTTCAGTCGCCGCTATTTTAGGGGCACTCGCCCTTCGCTTTGAGCGGGTTGTTAAGCCCCTGGCAATCCTTCTGATTTTAATATCGCTAGTGCCCCTACTGAGTCTTCTTGGCAGCGGCCATTGGATCGACTCCCTGGGCGGCTTTCCTGCAATTGGCTCAGGACAGGGGATAATTAAGTACTTTGCCCTGTTAACCTTGGGTATTACCTGGTTGTATCGGGATTCGTTGAGCCCACTAAAGCTGATATGGCTCAATTATTTCCCTGTCGGCTTGGTATTACTCTGGATTGGTGGGATGAAATTCACAGCGCTTGAGGCTGAGGGGATTGAAGGTCTGGTAAGCACTTCGCCACTGATGTCGTGGTTATACAGTGTATTTAGCGTGCAGGTGGCCTCAAATCTTATCGGTATATATGACTTGATTGCGCTGGCTATCCTCGCCTTGGGTATTTATATCCGGCAGCTGTTTTGGCCGGGACTATTGCTTTGTGCCGCAGTATTTATAACAACCCAGACCTTCCTCTACTCCTATCCAGGCAGTTGGGTAGCTCCCTGGCAACTTAGCTCCAGCGGTATTTTTATTATTAAAGATCTGTGGTTTATCGCAAACCTGATATTAATCTTGGGCTTTAGAAATTCCATGATTAAATCTTAAAACTGATGGGGTCAAAGAGTTGCTCTGAGGCCCCCAAAATGCCAGCTTTGATACATTGGGAATACTATTTGTAAGTTATCGAAAGGTGGCATTTTCTGTGGGCTCAGGGATATCTGGCCGGCGTGAATTCAGTGAAGTGAAAGCTATAAAAAAACTAATATTTTAATTTTCATTGGAAAACCCTCTGCCTGATTAGTTACAGAAGAAGTATTGGTCGTTGTTTTCTAGGTTTTTTCTGCTTCTATTTTGTCGTGGGTGCACCGTGTTTTTTTGCCGGTAAGCGATAGATGGAGTTAGTTAGGGTTTCATATTGAGTTCCGGGAGGGTTTAAGTGTGAAATTCATAGTTCTTCCATATTTTGTTTTTATATTTTTATAAGCGGTATATTCGGATTTATACCTGACTGCCTTTACTGGAATAAAATACCAATAAATGTCGCCTTTATTGATTTTATGTTGCAGTAATTTGCCGAAATTGTGGTCTTATTTTTTGTTTTAGGTCGTCATTTTTCTATTTTGCAAGAAATTATTTTGTCATTATTTATGTTTTTATTTTTGTGTTTATATGGAACTTTTAATGGGGTGGTATTTATTAAAAATTAGACTTATCTTTCGGTGACACGCTAAAAATTGTTTGTTTAAATTATAAAAATAATAGGAACCGTGCCAATTAGTGGCGGTCCATAACTCTGTCGCTAGCGTTGCAGGATTTACATCCTCTAAAAGTAAAAATTTGTGTTCAGCTGGGGAAGGAAGTTGAGCGCAAAGTAATAAATGGGCAGAGATATGATTCTACGTAAGAAAAAATTAGCATCCGTATTTAAACAACCGATAGTCAATCGCACATTAATGGCAGTGGTATTAGCCGGTGCCAGTTCTAATGCTTTCAGTCATGGTTATGTTGAGGCCGCTGACGGTGGTGTAGCTTCTGCGCGTGGTACCCTGTGTAAATACGCATTAGATACCGGTGAAATGAACTTGAATTGCGGTGCAGTTCAGTGGGAACCACAGAGTATAGAGGGTCCTGAAGGCTTTCCCGATAGCGGCCCTGCCGATGGGCAAATTGCCAGTGGAGGAAGCAGTGCCTGGTCTGAGCTTAATGAACAGACATCTGATCGCTGGGTAAAAAATTATATTAGCTCCGGTTGGCAAACCTTCAAATGGTACTTCACCGCCAACCATGTAACTCGTGATTGGAAATACTATATTACTAAAGAAGATTGGAATCCGAATTCAGTCTTGACTCGCGATCAATTTGATCTCGCCCCATTCTGTGAGATAGATGGCAATTATGAACAGCCAGATGTAAATACAACTCATGAGTGTCAGGTGCCGGATCGCGAGGGCTATCATGTAATTCTGGCTGTTTGGGATGTGGGTGATACGGTTAACGCTTTCTACAATGTTATCGATGTAGAATTCGATGGCGATAATGTCACTAATACCGAGTGGAGCGCTGCGGGTACCATCAATCCGACGCAGGACTTGAACGTTGGCGATAAAGTATATACCCGCGTATTTGATGGCTCAGGTGAAAACTCATCTTACAGCACTGTTTTGGAAATTGCCTCCGAAGAGCAGGGCATCGCTGAAAACTGGTCACACGATTTGGCTGAGTTGATTAATGCAGAGCAGACCGATATCCGCGCCGGTGATTTCGATGGCGATAGTAGTTTTGAGCCTCTGTACGGTATCAACCGCATTTATCTAAAAGATGGCAGTGGCCTGGAAAATGTCGAGATCGGTTACGAGTTGAGCGAAGAAGAGCCCAACTATGAAGTAACGGTAAATGGCCTTGAAAGTGAATACACAATTACAGGCGGTGCTATTTCTCTAGACTTGGCTCTCAGTGCTACGGGAGATGTCAGCGTTGAGGTTACAGTGGTAAATCATGGCGGTGATACTCTAGCAAGCTATAGCAATAACATTGATGATGGTGATACTGCCAGTACTAGCTTGACTCTCTCAGAGACTGTAGCAGGGCACCATATGGTTGTAGTGGTGGTAAAAGACCGCGATGGCAACATGGTTGATCAAAACACTCTGAACTTCTACCTGGTTGAAGACACCTCTGGTGATGATGACTCCTCGAATGGGGATGACGATACTTCCAATGGTGATGATGACTCCTCGAGCGGCGACGACGATAGCTCCAACGGCGATGACGACAACTCTAATGGAGACGATGATACTTCGAACGGAGATGATGATAGCTCCAATGACGATGACCAATCCTCAAGTGATCAGGATTATGATTATGTCTTCCCTAGAGGTCATAGAAACTATGCTGCGGGCACCAAAGTCCTGGGCCGTGACGGTAATGTCTACGAGTGTAAGGACTCTGCTTACTCCCACTACTGTAAGGAAGTAAAAAGAGGTGCAATACAGTTCGAGCCAGGTGTTGGTGGGAACTGGGAGATACTTTGGGAAAGACTTTAATTTATTCCCGATAAAATAAAAAAGGCCCCTTTTGGGGCCTTTTTTGTTGGTAAATTAGTAGGTGAAAAATGGCCTCTTAGGGCAGCGATTCAAGCCTGGTAATAACTTAAAAACATCGCAGCGGTGCGCTCGGCCAGTGCCTCTTGCTCGGCGGAGCTCGGTGGGCCAGAGAGTTGAAGTAACTGAGGCCAGTAGCAACCGCCCTTAATCAGGTTGTGAATCTGCCCACTGGCGACCTCTATGTCGAGAGACTTTAGTCGCCCATCAGCTACGGCAGATTTGATCCAGCGCTGCACCCCGGTTTCATGGGCCTTATATTTTTCCATTTCCTTCTGTAGTGCTTCCGGCTGGTGGAAGAAGTAGTCGAAGGCCATGCGGTTAAGCTCAATATACTGCGGGTTGCAGATCGTTTTTATTTCCTGCTCTAACAGTGTGCGGAGTTGTGATTGCATATCACTATCCGGGTTGTAGTCACAACCGGAGGGCTGGGTGGCCTGCTGCCAGAGTTCACCGATCAAATACATCACCAGGGCTTCTTTACTGGAGAAGTGGTTGTACACGGTGCGTTTTGATACCTGTGCTCGGGCTGCCAGCTCGTCCATACTCGTGCCCTGCACTCCCAGCTCCTGAAAAGCCTGCTTGGCGGCATCAATAATAGCTTGGCGTTTCAGCTCACTTCTGGTTGGTTTCTTTTCAGTCATGGGTATCTCTGTGAAATCTGGGCCGGAGGATTCCATTGCCGGCGAGTTACTTCTTACGCAAATTTTACACTATATAGTTTACTTTTATATAGTTAGTTTATACACTGCACTGTATAGTTTACATGGTAAGTGAAATGAAGAAGCGCTGGTGGATTCTGACAGGAGTGATTGTTATGTCGGTAGGTCTCTTTGGTAGCTGTACAAATCAACCCGAGAAGTTCCGCAACAGTGATACGGACTACAAAGTCAGTAGTGGCGGTATAGTTGAGATGATCGGCGCCTACATTAAGGCGGATCGTGCAGCCCCCGCACCGGTGAAGCCTATTCCATTGCGACAGATTCCCGCTGCAGAGCTGGCTGCCCCAGTCGCTGAGAGTGCCGTATATCGCTTCGGGCACTCCACAGTACTGATTCGAATGGATGATCAGTATGTTTTGACAGATCCGGTATTTAGCAAGCGGGCATCCCCGGTTCAGTGGATGGGCCCGAAGCGCTTTCATCCATTGCCCATAGAGATTCGAGACTTGCCTTCGATTAAAGCGGTCGTTATCAGCCATGACCACTACGATCATTTGGACAAAAATAGTATTCGCGCACTCAAGAATAAAGTAGAGCAATTTATCGTTCCTACCGGGGTGGGAAGTCGTTTGCGTAACTGGGGAATTCCGGCCGAAAAAATTGAGGAGTTGGCCTGGTGGGAATCGTTTGCCTTGGGCAGTTTGCACTTTACCGCGACCCCGGCTCAACATTTTTCCGGGCGTGGACTAACGGATAAAGACTCAACATTGTGGGCCAGCTGGGTAATTGAAGGGCGCGAGGGCCGTGTATTCTTTAGCGGTGACAGTGGCTATTTTAGTGGCTTTCGTGAAATTGGTGAGCGATTTGGTCCGTTCGACCTGACACTGATGGAAACGGGTGCTTACAACAAGCTTTGGAGTTCGGTTCATATGATGCCTGAAGAGAGTGTACAGGCACATCTCGATCTCAGAGGGCGAGCAATGTTACCTATCCACAACAGTACTTTTGATCTTGCCCTACACGATTGGTATGAACCTCTGGAGCGCGCACAGACGGCAGCCAAAGATCAGGGTGTCACTTTGGTAACGCCTATCATTGGAGAGGCTGTTCGCCTGCAATCTCCCACCACAACAAAGGCTTGGTGGAAAGATGAGATGGCTACGGATTTACGCCTGGTGAGTGAGTAGAGAGGTTCTGTGAATTTGCTATTAGTAGCTGGGTGCTGCTGGATTTAGATATCGATATGTTTTCTGTGGGCGAGCTGGAGGTAAATGCCAGCTCGTTTTTTAGTTTTCCACCTTACTAAGTGCCCTTGGCCTAAGGTTCTGAAGAGCAATTATCGTCCTCTGTGATCATATGTAAAAGATAACCTGTACTCCTAACAGATATACGTCCTTCTCTAACGCAGCTTGGAAATCCGTAATTAAAAGCAGCAGTGATTACTGTGTCAGGGGTTCCTGTTGCATCACTATAATAGCTGGTAGATAAAGTGAAGCTTCCGGGATCTATTCCTTTGAAGTTGTCTATAACGTCTTTTGGTATTTCAATTGGTGTGTTATTCAGGACAAAAACAAGATTTTTGACGGTTTTTGTAGTATTCGAAAACTCAGGTTTTAAATATACATCAAGTCTAAGAGTCCCGATTTCTGTCCGGAAAGTTTTGTAATAACTTATCCTGTCCCACCATCTTGGATTTTCCTGTGAGGTGAATGCCAACGGGGAAAAGAAAATTAGTGTGATAACTATATTTTTCATTTTTAGTAAATACAATTTTTAATCGTAAGCTAATTGAGCTTGAGTTCAGCTATTTGCCGATTTATCGTCGCCGTTTTACTTTTATCCTGAATGCGAGAAATTTCTAGTGCTTTCTTCAAAACATCAGAAGCCTCTGAAATTTCATCATTCTGTTGTAACGCCTGGGCCAAACTTTGGTGGGCGTCAATAGAATTTGGCCGATATTCCACCCATCGCCTTGCGACATTGATGGCTTCTTGGATACGACCATCCTTTAGTAACAAACTGGTGATATAGCTTAATTTGTTAACATTTCTCCAACGTGTAGCCCTGGGTAAAATAGGAAAGCCATATTTCTGTGAGAGTGATTGGTAGAAATGATCGATATTTTGTAAGGCGTCACCAGGCTGGGATATCAATTCTCGATAATTTGCGGACCATTCTTCGTGGGGATAATTAAGCTCGATAGCCGATAACGCGGCTTTTATAAAGGCACCGTAATGGTTTTCATTGTTAATAATTTCTATTTTTAGTTTGAGGTTCTCTTTTGCGTAAGGAGAAAGTTTGGTGTTAATTTGACTTAAGATTTTTTCATAGCGCTTATCTTTACGCATATCACTGTCAGCCATCGCGAAATAAAAAGCATTGATCTTGTTTGATGAGGTCTGCATACTTGTGGTTATTTCATTAATAAAAGTACTCTCTGAAGTGGGCCCCATACCAAATATGTCAGCTGCAGATAAAAAGAAGTAAGACTGAAACAATCCAGGTTTGTTAGTTAGGGCGTAGAGAGGAAAGATACTGCTAGTTGAGACACCAATAATCATTCTATTGTTGAGTGCGCGGTAATTGCTTTCTAAATATGGGAATAGTTCTTCAGTTAGAAATTTACTATAGGTCTCAGGGTTTCCCAGGGCGCTAAACTTCTCCTCAGTGGTATGCTTCCACATTCCATGTAGGTAGGTTTCCGGTTCATCACCGCCATCATTAAGGCTGATTACAATACTTTCCGGCATACGTTCTACGCTACTTAGATGCTTTACTACCCCGGTTAAGGCGTGGAAAAATTCTTTGCCGTGAGTGCCATTAATAAAGATAACCGGGTATCTATGCTGCTTTGATGCTTGATGGAACGTTTGCGGTAAATATACTAGCGGGGCAGAAATAATCAGTACACCCTGGTAATATAAACTGCATGAAATACGATGCCAGAAAACTTAGTACTGAGGAGCAGCACCTCATACGTAAAATTGCTGTTCAGCGAGTATTTGATGGAGAATCTGCGGCGGAGGTTAGTCGTAGCTTAGGGCTGGGGAGCAGAACTATTTTCCCATGGTTAAGGACTGCTCGGGAGAAAGGTATTGAAGCGCTATCTCCAAAAATTAGACCTGGACGCGGTAGAAAACTGTCAGCTATTGAAGAAGAGGAAGTCAAACGATGGATTATTGGTGGCGATCCAAGGCAATATGGCTTTGATTTCGGATTGTGGACACGTCAGATCGTATCGGATTTGATTTTTGAGAGATTCAAAATTGAACTTAGCGTTTCTAGTGTCGGCACACTTCTACATCGACTGGGCCTGACGCCACAAAAGCCTCTACGAAGAGCTTACGAGAGAGATGAGAAGGCGGTGAATAAATGGGTAAAGGAAGTCTATCCAAAGATTAAATCTTATGCGAAAAAAACTGGTGCAGAAATATTTTGGCTGGACGAGGCTAGTATCAGATCAGACGATCCACTCCAAAGGACATGGGGAGAAAAAGGAAAAACTCCAGTGGTAAAAACGAGTGGTCAAAGACAGTCAATCAATGCGATCTCAGCTTTATCGAATAGAGGTGGCTTCTGGTATCATATTTATAGTGGAAAGTTCACGGCAGAAAAGTGCGTAGAATGCTTCAAAAATTTCCAGAGAAGTCAGAAAAGACCAGTGATTCTCATTGTTGATGGGCACCCAGTACACAAATCGAAAAAGGTATTGGAGTATGTCGATTCACAGGATGGAAAGCTTGAAATGGTGTTCTTACCGCCATATGCACCAAACCTAAATCCAGATGAGTTGGTCTGGAATCATATGAGAAATATAGGGACTTCAAAGAGGCCGCTGAAAAAAGGTGAGACACTACTGAGTCGTGCAAATGCAGATTTGCAGAGCATCAAGAAAAATAGAAAACTTGTGAAATCATTTTTTCAAGAGTCGACTGTATTCTTTGCTGCTGCCTAGGTAGTATGTTGATTGGTATTTCACGACTCAAGATTCTGGATGAGAAAAGAAATTCATCACCATAACTCAGGTGATTGGTCGTGCTAACAGAAGAGTGGCTCTGTGGGCTTTCAGCTTTTGCTGATAGGCCCACACACAGTAGGGAAACTGCGATTAACAGTATTCGGGAGGAAATCATATCACCGGCATCCTTGCTGAATTTAAATATTTTTAAAAAGGCGATTAAGATCTATTAGATGCTATGACAGATTGAGGAGGCGGTAAAGTTGGTTACAGCTGATGCGAAGTGGTACAACTTGTATAGATATAAAAAGTTGGATTCTTTTAAAACCAAGCTCTAAACCCCAGTACCCATACGGTTGAGTCCACATCCTCACCTTCTTCACGGGCGAAATCAGCGGCATTGCCCACTTCCCGTTCATAGTGGACGCCAATATAGGGTGAGAATTTCCTGGTGACTTCATACATGAGCCGAAAGCCGACTTCCGCTTCCGATAAGCCGGAGCCGCTACCTCGGGCTTCATCGTTCTGCCCAAAAAAGTTCAGCTCTATACGTGGGACCAGGTTCCAGTCCTGTGCCAACTTTATTTCATACTCGCCTTCCAGGCGAAATGCAGTACTGCCATGTTCTCCATAGAAAAATACCGCATCCATTTCGAATTTGTAGGGAGACTCTCCAGTAATACCCACAGCAGCCCAGTTTCGGCTGGTAGTCTCCAGATTAAAATCGTGGCGAATTCCAATTAGGAAATTCCAGTTTGCTGAAATTGCCCGGCTATAGAGAGCCCAGAGTTCATTTTTTTCGATTTCCCCACTACTTCGCTCGTAGTCAACTTCGGCAACAAACTTATTTTGTTCTCCGCCATAACTGAAGTCTCCCTCGATTTCTCCGCCGTTATCACCTCGCAGTTCCACATAGTCGAGGCTGACTTCAGCCATGGGTTCTTCTTTGTTATCCTCGCCAGAGGACTGGTAGCTGTGGTGCTGGTGCTGATGCTGAGGTTCTGCCTGCCCATAGCTGGCCTGGGCAGCAAGTATCCTTAGTATTGCTGCTATCCCTGCAACATTCTTAAACAATGCGCACCTCCCGATACATACCGGGCCTCTGGTAAAGCATTTGACTGTGTAGAGCCCAGCGGCCATAGGTGTCGACGCTGACCAAGTAACTGATGCTTGATCCGGGTTGTGCGATCACCGTGTGCTTGCGAGGTAAATACTCCCCGTTGCCGGTTTCCAGCTCACTCCAAAAACCGTGTAAGTGCATGGGTTGGGGAAGCGTAGTGTCATTGACCAGGGTAATGCGCAGGCGCTCCTGGTGCCGAAATAATAATGGGCTGGCATCGCGAAACTTTTCACCATTTATTGACCAGAGATAGCGCTCATAATTACCGGTCAGGTGTAACTGTAATTCCCGCTGTGGCTCTCGCTGATCCTGAGTAGGCTTATTGCTGCGCAAGTCGCTGTAAGTCAGTACACGGCGGTTATAGCGATGTTTATGGTTTCTGAGTCCTACACCGGGGTCAGAGATGCCGTTTGCTGGCGTCAGCGCGCGGTGATCCACCCTGAATCCGGATTCACTTGGCTGGTGAATGATAGGGCTATTACTACCGAGCCCCGCTGCAGCGAGGTTTCCGTAAAACCATCCCCCCTCAGTTGCATCGGGCAAATCGGAATGTTTTTCGGTGTGAGCAGTCTGGGTTGTTTTAAAGTGTGTGTCTGTCTCTTCGGTTTTTCTCCCTAGTCCCAGATCTTGCCGATTGAGCACTGGGCGGTGATCCATCGCGGGAATCTCTGCGCTCAGACGTATATCACTTGTCAGTGTGCCTCGCGCATAGCCACTGCGGTCCATGGACTGCGCAAATATACTGTAGGCTTGTTCACTCTCTGGTTCGACAATTACGTCATAGGTTTCGCCGCTGCCAATGCGAATTTCATCGACGCTAACGGGCTCGATATTTTGTCCATCGGCCGCCACCACCTTCATTTTCAGGCCGGGGATACGCAGGTCGAATAAGGTCATCGAAGCTGCGTTAATTAATCGCAGGCGAACCCTCTCACCAAGTTTAAATAATGCAGTCCAATTGGTATCGGGTGTATGCCCGTTAATCAGGTAGGTGTAAGTCTCGCCTGTGACCTGGGAGATATTGCGGTCGGAAAGCTGTTTCCAGTTCCATTGATGCCGGTCCCGCCAGGTTCGTGCGACACCTTTTGTACGCACTTCACGCCATAAATCTGTAGCTGTGCGCTGTTGCCGGTTGTAGTAGTCCGGGTCTTTTTTTAGATGGGTATAAATAGTTTGGGGAGATTCATCGCTCCAATCGGATAGGACAACAACATAATCCCGCTCGTAAGAAAATGGTTCTGGAGATATCGGATCAATGACTATTGCCCCAATTAGCCCCAGTTGTTGTTGAAACCCGGATTGGCTGTGATACCAATAAGTACCACTTTGGCGCAAAGGGAATCGGTAGCGAAATGTTTGCCCGGGTTGAATGCTGCTAAAGCTCAATCCCGGTTCGCCGTCCATATCGCTGGGTACCCTAACACCGTGCCAGTGCAGGGAGGATTTGTCGGGTAATTGGTTATGGACATTCAGGGTGACAGTTTCCCCTTCCCGCCAGCGCAAAATGGGGCCCGGTAGACTGCCATTAATGGTAAGGGCTTGTCGTTCGCGCCCGGTAAGATTTACCTGGCGGTACCCGATGGATAAATCAAAGTGGTTACCGCGCAGGGTTGTTGCCGAAGCTGTTGGCGAGTTTGGGTGCGAACTGTGGGGTAACCCCAGCAGCAGGGCTCCCGCTCCGAGACCTGTGACGAAAGTACGCCTTGATACGGCGTCGGTGCGGAAGCTATCTTTCATCGATGTCCCTTTTAAAACTGCTCCTGTGCCGTATTGATTTCGGCGTAAATTTCGCTGCTGCCGTCTTTGTTAAGCAGCATTACCTGATAGGGCGTAAAACGGTCGCCCACTTCCATACCGGGGCTGCCCAGGGGCATACCTGGCACTGCGAGACCAATGGCATCTTGCGGTGGATTCTGCAAGAAACGCTGTATCAGCTTTGCAGGTACATGCCCTTCAAAAACATAGCCCTGTTCTGACACTGTGGTGTGGCAGGATTGGTAGCGCGGAGAGATATGGTGCTGCTTTTTCACGCCGTTAAGGTCTTCGACATCCTTTGCTACGACGTCAAAGCCACTTTGTTGGGCATGCTCAACCCAAATTTTGCAGCAGCCGCAGGTGGCGGATTTGTAAGTGGTCAGGCTCACAGATTCCTTTTTGGGGTCTGGAGATTCGGCACAGGCACTTAATGCCAGGGTTGTGAGTAGCGCAGCAATAGCGATCAAAATTGAACGGTTCATATGAACTCCGATGATGAGATTAAGGGCGCACACAGGCGCGCGAGTATTTATAAAAAATATTTGGAGTAAAACTGGGGAGTACGCGTATGCCTAGGCATACGGGGCCCGTTAAATGCGGAATATGGGTGGGCGTAGTGCCATTTCCGGATCTGGAGAGGAATTAAATTCCCGGTAGGCAGTTACAAGTAGATTGCGGTTGTATACAAGGATTTTATATTGAGCGTTTACCGCAGAGCTGGTGCCTGGCCCTGCACAGCAGCTGCATTCAGCAGTGCAACTGGAGGGATGGCTGTCGCTGCAGTTCTCAAGGGTTGCCTCGTCGCAATGGGTTTTTTCTTCTGCAGCGATGGATGCCGCTGGGGGTTCGTGTGTTTCCGCACAGGATGACGCAACTGCCTGGCCGCCGAAGGCCAGTAGCAGTATGAGCAAAAATAGGCGGAAGATCCCGGTGTGCATGGCGGTATTCAGAAAACAAGCCAGCCCGCAGTGTATGGGCTGGCCTCTGCCGGTGCAACTTCCCGCTTGCGGGATGGCGGATTAAGAGCGGCCCAGGGGCAGGCGGAAGTCCTGGTGTCGCAACAGGTCCGGCCCACATTCGAGGCGCTCGAGCCAGCCCAGGAAGCGCTCTTTGACATCGCCTGAGGCAAAGTAACCGCCGTGCTGGGGCACAATCATTGCGGGGTTGAGTTCCCGAATCATCTTGGCCCAGAGACGACAGGTCCAGTTCCCGCCCATATAGCGGCGGTGGAACCCTTCCATCGACGGCAGATGCTCGTCGAAATCTTTGACTTCGCCCTCCTCACCACCGAGGGAGGCACCGATATCACCGGAAAATAATATGCGGCTGACCGGATCATAAAAACTGAAGTTGCCACAGGAGTGCATAAAGTGCGCTGGCAGCGCCCAGATCTCGCTGTCGCTGAAGGGGATAATTTCTCCCTTGTCGTCCAGAGGCATGATGCGTTCCTGCCAGCGTTCAGCACCGGCACGCGAGGCGACAAAGCCGGAAACCAGGTGTGGCAAAAACCGCGACCACAGCTTCGACACCGCCACCTTACAGCGCGAATGCAGCATCCAGCGCGGCAGCGAGGCGATAATATCCGGATCCTGGTGAGAGGCCAGGATCAGGTCCAGTTCGCTCAGGTTCAAATGGCGGCTGAGCTCAATGGTGAGGTGTGTGTAAGTCAGATCGCCGCCGGGATCGATAAGCGCCCCTTTGGTGCCGCGGCGAATAACAAATTGATTGGCCTGTACCCCATCGCTGCCATTCTGCTCTTTAACCAAATCGCCGAACCGCGCAACCAGGTGGTGACCTTTTTCAAATAGGATGTCCACGCCGCGACTCCTCTTATTGGACTTGGCCGAGGTATTGAGTGAGCCTCTCCTTGTTCATGGCGATGGTGGCATTCATGCCTTCGGCATGCTTCTTGGCTTCTTCCAAGTTGGTTGCCTTACCTACCTGAATTACCCCAACCATACCCAGCGGCAAATGTGGGTCGCACTGGTATACGTAGACACCTTCCTGGTTCAAAGTGACAGTCACCTTTTCTCCCATGCTGCCATTCCAGGTAGCGCCCTCGGCAGGGGACAAAACTGAGTGAGTGTTGTGGGCCGCATCAGTGGGCAGGAAGGTGACAGAATCGCCCGGTGCTACTGCGAGAAATGCCGGTTCAAAAGTCATCATGCCGTCCTTGCCCTGGTTCAGCATCTTAACTTCGTGATCCGCAGCCAGGGCGGAGGTCGAGGCCATGGCGAGCGCCAGAATCGCGCCGCGAAGAGTAATAGACGACATACTTACTTCCTGTTCGATGGTTAGTCAGTGTTGTTCAGCGCCTCCCCATTAGTGGGTAGAGGCAGCGGCGGATGTTATCTCGGAGGGGGCTGGGTGAATTGATCTAGATCAATCGCGTAGATAGACCAATTAGAAGGAGAAGATGCCAATAGAAGGGATCCGTGTAGGAGAGTCATTTTAGACTGCTGAGCACCACCCGCCTCGGCCGGATAAGGGGTAAACTGTGCGCCGATCAATTCTGTGACTTTTCGGGAGAGTGCTTTGGCCACAAAACGTAAAACTGCCTACGTGTGTAATGAATGCGGCGCTGACTACACTAAATGGGCAGGGCAGTGTAGTGCTTGTGGCACTTGGAATAGCCTATCGGAAGTACGCCTGGGACCGGATCACAAAGACAGTCGCGCCGCGAATTTTACCGATGCACAAAGTGGTTACGCCGGTTCCGCTGGTGCTGGCAAAGTACAAAAACTATCGGAAATCGACCTCAGTGAATTGCCGCGTATTCCCACTACGGCCTCGGAACTGGATCGAGTGCTGGGCGGCGGGCTGGTGCCTGGCTCCGTCGTACTGATCGGCGGCCATCCTGGTGCGGGTAAATCCACTGTTTTACTCCAGACCCTGTGCCATCTCGCGACTTCAATGCCGGCGCTATATATCACCGGCGAGGAATCTCTCCAGCAGGTTGCTATGCGCGCTAAGCGCTTGGGGCTGCCCACGGATTCTCTGCAATTGCTCAGTGAAACCGATGTGGAGCGTATTTGCCTGGCGGCCAAGGAAGTGAATCCTCGGGTTATGGTAGTGGACTCGATCCAGGTGATGCACATGAGCGATGTTCAATCGGCACCGGGCTCTGTGGCACAGGTGCGCGAGAGTGCGGCCTACCTGACCCGCTTTGCCAAGCAGACTGGCACGGCGCTGATTCTGGTGGGGCATGTCACCAAAGATGGCAGTCTCGCGGGCCCCAAGGTGCTGGAACATATTATCGACTGCTCCATTCTCCTCGAAGGCACCCACGACTCCCGCTTTCGCACACTGCGGGCGCATAAAAATCGCTTTGGGGCCGTCAATGAACTCGGCGTGTTTGCCATGACAGAGCAGGGCCTGAAAGAGGTATCCAATCCCTCAGCCATTTTCCTGCAAAGGGCTGAGGAGATTGCAGCCGGTTCCGTGGTGACTTCGGTGTGGGAGGGCACCCGGCCGCTGTTAGTGGAGTTGCAAGCCCTGGTGGACGATAGCAGTCTCGGCAACCCCCGCCGGGTAGCGGTGGGCCTCGACCAGAACCGCTTGAACATGCTGCTCGCTGTGTTGCATCGCCACGGTGGGGTCTTGGTGGGGGACCAGGATGTCTTTATCAATGTGGTCGGCGGGGTAAAGGTGATGGAAACCAGCGCCGATCTGACACTCTTATTGGCGGTAGTCTCCAGTTTCCGCAACCGTGTCCTGCCCCGGGATCTGGTGGTATTCGGGGAAGTGGGGCTGTCAGGCGAGATTCGCCCGGTGCCCTCGGGCCAGGAGCGTTTGCGCGAGGCCGCCAAACACGGTTTCCGCAAAGCCATTGTGCCTGCAGCCAACCGCCTTAAGAACGATATCGAGGGAATGGAAATGCACTCGGTCAAGACCTTGGCGGAAGCGCTGGCGGTAATTGATATGAGCTGACAGCCCAGCCGGGGACGACTGTTTTGGCAGAGGAATACCTTGCGGTATTCCTCTGGGGAAGTGAGCTTTCAGAGCCTCCTGCGCTAGGGGCGCCTAGTTGCACCCTTGCGCTGATTGTTACCGGGGCCCCGACGAAAATCCTCTGACGGGGTGCCCTTGTAGCAGCGCGGGATAATGGGCCAGTCCTCTGTTAGAAAATAGGCATAGGTGCCCTTGGGGAATTCCGGGGTGCGAACCATTCTGCCGTTGCACTCATCCAATGTGCCGGAGCCAGCCACATAGTGGTAATCATCCACAAAGGTACCATCGTAGTAGCCACCGGGTTCTTTACTGCCCTTGGGGCGTTTCCCGGGTTTCACCTGATAGCTTGAAGTCACTGCCGCAATTCCGGATTTCGGTTCCCAACCATCGGCATAGGCGTACAGGGCATAAATGGGGAATCCATCGGCAGCCCAGCCAATCAGTGGCGAATGCCTTTCCTTAGATACCCCCAGGCGCTGTAATAAACCGGTGGGAATTCCGTGATAGTGATAGGCACCATTGGGCTGAACATGGGCGTAGTTATCGTCTACACCTAGCTGAATCGCACCGGATAGGGCTTCGTAGCGCCAGCGTCCCCGATTGCCCAGGTACCATTCCGCAGCGCTGGGGTCGAAAGGCACTCCGTTCAGTCCGATACCAAAATTCTGCAACGGAACCGGTGTAGGTTGAGCGGCAATTTGGGGGATAGCCGGAACTCGGAAACGGTAGCGCTGCACCTCGACTTCATGGGGATTGCCGCGATTGGGGAAGGTACCAGTCTTGTGCTCGGAAATACCATTGGCCTCAATAACGCGCCAGGGTCCCTGGATACTGATACTCACTTTACTAAAGGTAATCGGCGCTTCGGTAGCAGGAACAGTGTGCTGCAGACCGTCGGATTGCACCACTGTGTGTTTGTGAGCGGTGTGGCGTGCACCAGTGACGCCCCCTCCTGCAGAGCGCGCAGTCGGTTTGCGCTCGGGAACACAAGCTAGGCCATGTGATTGGGGGTGGTTGCGGCAGCGACCACTGACTCGGCCATTGGGCAGTTCCATTGAGCAGCTGGCGCCACTGGACAGGTTTCGACAAGCCTCCAGGGCGCTATCGGGTACGTGAGCCAGCGAGAGAGGCGCAATACTGCAAAGCCCCACAAATAACCACTTCTTCATAATGACATCTCAAGATTTACAGTACCGCTGGCCAGTTGCGATTTATTGGGAGTTACTGTTCTTCATCTTCCATGGGGCGAGGGCCGCCTTTGCCCTTGCCGCCGGCAGGTACACAGACCAACTGCTCAATCTGCGGGGGCATACGGCAGGTGCCCTCCAATGTGCCTCTGGGTGTCTCGACAGTGCAGGCGTCTCCTTCAGCCAAGCTGCTGCAGGCATCAATCGCTTCCTGCGGAGGCTGGCGCGGCTGTGCAGATACATTTGTGGCCAGTAAGAGGGCTGCTACTGGGATAAATATTTTTTTCATCGTGTTCTCCTGTCGTAGGCACTTTGAGGGGAGTCCCTGGAGCCTCAACTTTGCTCATTGGGTTTTGACAGAGGTTATTGCTGTCGCCCGAAACTATAGACTCGGGAAATGGCGATTACCGCTCAGCGAAGGGCTGGCTTCTCGGTACCGCCCTGGGACTGCCATCGAAAATAGTCGAGGAATGAGTAAGTAATGTGGATAACTTGTAAAGAAGTGTGGGGCCGGAGAGCTCACTTTACGACTAATGATCCAGAGATCTGACAGGCTCTAATTGATTAGTGGTGGAGGTGGGAATTAGGGGATGAGTAAGCAGGAAAGGCTGGGTATTTAATCAGTCGTGACACAAGCTAAAATCTGGCTTGTGTCACGACTGATTCTGTATTTTTCTGAAGGGGCTTTAACTTTCAGTTTCCAGTGCAGCTTTCGCCGCAGCTTCACTCAACAACCTGCGACGAACTTTCATTGGAGTGGTACCAAACCAGCGGTCGCAGGCCCGGTTAAATGAGCTCTGCTCCCGATACCCCAGCATATTGGAAATCTGGGCCATAGGTGGCAACTTTCTACTGAGGTAATGCTCTGCGCGTTCGCGGCGAATACGGTCGAGAATATCCTCAAACACCAATTCCCGATCTCGCAACCTGCGCTGCAGTGTGCGCTTGTGCATGCCTAGCTGATTGGCGACTTCCTGCAGACTGCAGCGCTTTAGCGGCATCAGGCAATAGATCAGCTGTTCTACCTGGTGAATCAGGTTTGATTCACCTTGTTCCAGTACTTTGTCGATATAAGACTTTAATAGAGGCCTTAAAACCGGGTTGCACTTCTCGGTCGGTTGGGCCAACTGGCCGCTACTTAGAATCAAGGTGTCGCTATTTTGTGAAAACTGTACATTTGTACCAAAAAAGTTTTCATATTGGTCGTGGAGCGGCTGTTTGGACTTTAAATGAACCGCCTCCAGATTGAACTTTTCACCACATAATATTTGTAGTGCGACAACAGAAACCCCAAGGAGAAATTCCCGGAATAGCTCGAGAGGTAATGGAGAGTCCGAAGGTATATAACTTTCTAAATCATTTAAACAATGAAAAGTTATAAACGTTTGGAGCCCTTTAACTTCCAATTCAACTCGCAGGTTATAAGGAGGGGCGGCGAATTGCTTTACGGCAGCATTGAGGAATTCCCCGAGGGTCAACGACTGCAGTACTGCTGCTCCAAGAGAACTGAGGGCGGCAGCCCCCTGGCTTTTTGCCAGTCTCAGTCCGAAATCCGCGCAATTGAGTTGTCGTGCGGCCTTTTCAACAAGGTCAGTCACTTTACTCAACGGGAGATACCCCTCGAGTTTTTCAACTTGCTCGGGGTTAATACCGGCGCTATTAAGCAGTGTTTCCGGGCAGCCGTTTAGCTGGGATACTTGGTCATAAAAGCCGGTTAACAGCTTAGCTCTTATTTGTTGGGTCAATTTCTTCCAAATCCTTCCAAGAACCCAGCCTGATTTAATTATTAGGCGTGCCGGGTCGCAACTTCTATTTGAGCGGAAATATTCAACTGATAGGCGCGCCCGATAATTTTAGGAATCTACAAATAAATGCAAATTCCAGGATTACACATTCCTGGGCATTGTCTGACAGATTTGCAAAACCGTCATATTGGCGAATGCCTGTTTTATTTCGAATTCCTGATATGTATTGTGCGCTATGGATAACTGTTACTGCACTAACTACCACAAAGTGCACACGACTCATCCTGAGAAAATAATATATGAGATTAAAACAAGGCAGCCGAAACTGGCGTAATCCGCCTATCAGTCTCCGCTAAGTATTATTTCAAGGCCTATATTACTTGTTTTTTTTTGTGGATTCGAAGGGCTTTTGGCTTTTGCTTATAATCAAAATGTCACCTAATGAAAAAAAATACCAATTAAAGTTAATACATTGAAACTTTATTCCCTTATGACAGCAAAAAAAATTTTTTGTTTTATGGTGACTCCATATCTGGGAATAATAATTTTTTCTTAATTTATCCACTTTTTTACCCCTGCCTAAAGCTATCTTGAATGACTGGTGATTTCAGGAACGCTTTAACACTTTTTGGGTAGTTACCAGCGGATATAAATGACCAGTTCAAATGTACGGTCATCTTGGGGAGACAAAAAAGCCCGCATAAGCGGGCTCTAGGATTACTGATTAATCAGTGGATTAGCCACCATAGTAAGTGGCAGCACCGGGGCCGACGGGCAGTCCCAGGGCAAAAACCCAGATGAAGAACAGGGCTGTCCATCCGATAAAGAAGAAGATGGAATAGGGAATCATGGTGGCGATCAATGTACCCATGCCCAAGTCTTTCTTATAGCGAGCAGCAAAAGTAATGATCAGGCCAAAGTAACTCATCATCGGCGTGATAACGTTGGTCACAGAGTCACCGATACGGTAGGCCGCCTGGATTACTTCGGGGGCGTAGCCCAGCAGCATCAGCATGGGTACAAAGATGGGAGCTGTCACCGCCCACTGAGCAGAGGCACTGCCCAGCATTAAGTTCACAAAGCCACACATCATGATGAAGAACAGGAACAGTAGTGGCCCAGTGAGGCCGATGCTTTGTAGCGCATCAGCACCTAAAACGGCAAAAATGGTGCCCAGGTTGGTGATCTTAAAGAAGGCGACAAACTGTGCAGCAAAGAACACCAGGACAATGTACATCCCCATACTGTTCATGCTCTTGGCCATGGCATCAATGACATCTCGGTCATTTTTCATGGTGCCGACAACCTTACCGTAAACAAATCCCGGGATAGCGAAGAACACCAGGATCAGTGAGACGATACCTTTAAGGAACGGAGAGCCCGCGACCAAGCCTGTCTCGGGATTACGTAAAACACCCCACTCAGGCACCACCGTCAAAGCGAGTACTGCAGATACGCCCAAAACAGCCAAACCTGCGTACTTAAGGCCGCGCTTCTCGGCGTCGGTCAGGGTGCCAACTTTGTCTTGAGTCAGGTCGACAGATGCTTCACTGGGATCATATTTACCCAGCTTGGGTTCTACGATCTTCATGGTCACCCAGCTACCAACTCCGGTGATCAGGAAGGTACTGACAATCATAAAGAACCAGTTTACTTCCGGGCCCACGGAGTAGCTCGGGTCGATCATATGGGCTGCTGATTCTGTGATCCCCGATAGCAGCGGGTCCACCGTTCCCAGCAGCAAGTTAGCACTGTAGCCGCCAGAGACACCGGCAAACGCGGCGGCCAGGCCAGCGATAGGGTGTCGACCGAGAGAGTGGAAAATCATTGCGGCTAATGGGATCAGTACCACGTAGCCCAATTCAGAGGCGGTATTAGAGATGATGCCGGCAAAAACCACTATGACAGTGACTGTGCGTTTGGAGGCCTGGAGTACCAGACCGCGAACAGCGGCACTTAACAGGCCGGAGTGCTCGGCAATCGCAACCCCCAATAGGGCCACCAAAACTGTCCCCAGCGGAGCAAATCCGGTGAAATTCTTAACCAGACTGGTAACGATCATCCTGAGTCCATCGCCACTCATAAGGTTAAAGACCTCAATGACACCATCTGGCGCTCGGCCAGCAGCCCCAACCGGGCGGGGGTCGGGGACAGACAGGCCAAAGTAAGAAGCGATACCACTAATGACTATCACGCTAACGGCGAATAGCGCGAACAGTGTTATTGGGTGGGGGAGAAGGTTGCCGAGCCATTCCACTGCATCTAGGAAGCGGATAAAGGCTGTCTTGCGCCCTGGGGGACTGTCCTGCCGATCACTCGGGGAGGTTGTTGTGGTCATTGTTGGTCCTCAGTCGTTACTGCAAGCGACCCTAATTGCCTCTGGGCCGCCTTGTAGCCGAAGGGTTGGCTGAAAAATGTGCTAAAGCCGAGATCATACACAAAACTACTTCAGCTAAGAATGCCCAGAGAGAAATGTTGCTCCTAGGCAGTGGGCCAAAGAGCTATCAGGCGACCCGGATAGGTAAAAGATCTATGATGAAAGATGTGCTGTTATGGCGCTTGTCATATCAGGGTAAATCTTTCTGATAGCGGTCTCTGATGACTGGATATGCCATAATCCCAATACTATGTAGTCAATTCAGCGGTGAAAATAATGAAGATTGGAATTTTAAAAACCGATGATGTGCGCAAAGAGCTTGTTGGCGAATTTGGGGAGTACCCGGAGATGTTTGCCGACTTGCTGCGCGACCAGGACTCCAATTTGGAGTTTAACACCTACGAAGTCCAGCACGGCCAGTATCCCGACCATATAGATGAAGTAGATGCTTACCTAATTACCGGTAGCAAGACAGGCGTTTATGACGACAAACCCTGGATTGCGCCTTTGATGGATTTTGTACGCAAGTTACATGGCGAGAAAAAGCCGACCATTGGTATTTGCTTTGGTCACCAGTTAATTGCCCAGGCACTGGGTGGCCGGGCGCGTAAGTCAGATAAGGGCTGGGGGCTGGGGGTGCATACCTACGAAATGCAGGAGACGCCTAATTGGATGTCTGAACCCGCCCCCAACTTTAGTCTCTTAGTAACGCATCAGGATCAGGTGGATCAGCTGCCGCTTGGTGGGCGAGTACTGGCTTCCAGTGAGTTCTGCCCCATGGCAATGGTGCAGGTAGATGATCATATGCTTAGCTTCCAGGCGCATCCGGAATTTACTAAGCCCTACTCGAATAGCTTAATGGAGCTTCGACGGCAGGCTTTTGGTGAAGCTGTGGTTGATAAAGGGCAGGAGTCATTGAAAAACGACATCCATGAGAATGCTGTTGCCAGATGGATGTTGGAGTTTTTGCGTAAGTAAATTTCCCCCATTGAAGAAAATAGGAAACCTTTATTTGGCTATTTTCTCTTCCTCATTCCAATGGTATCTGACCTTTTGAAACCCCACTTATAAGTGGGGTTTACGCTCATAGATGCATTAAACTGCATCGTTATTCACCTTTGTTCTATATGTCTTAAAGGGCATTTAAAATTCTTATAGGGTTATATTTTTTAATTTTATTTGAATATAACGATTTAACTGCAAAAATATAATTTTCTCCGGCAACTGGCAGTTATTTTTGCACTCATGTTTATGTTTGTCACTATCTCTAGATTTATATGTTGATAATATGAACTTTTAAGGTTGTTTTAAAAAGTAGTGGGTGTTTAATATGGGGTTCTTCATTTAAAGATTCTTGTTTAGGACGGGTATTCAATTAAATAACATACTTGTGCCAGTTTTATTTTTCTGGGGGCGTGTATGTATTCTAGTTGATTTAAGTGGAGGTCTTGGGTGTTCGCAATTAGCTCATGGAGGATGGATTAAAAATTAACACAGCTTTTTAATCTAAAAAAATCTATAAATATTTCTATAAGCAAAAGGATAGGTTTATGAATTTATTTAAAAGGGCAGTATTGGTCAGTGCCATTGGCTTGTCAGTAGCTAGCACTAATGTGCTTGCGGCTGGAAATGTAAACGGGGGAATTGATGGAAGGCTTATTGGAGCAGATGGTAGTGAGATTCCTAACGTAACTATTCATATTGAAAATGAAGAAAATGGCTTCAAAAGGACTATATCAACTGGTGACGATGGGGATTTCAAGGTCAAGTTACCCAGTGGAGTTTATAAAATAACCGCGCAGAAGTCAGGGTACCAACCGGCAGTAATCGAATCAGTACTAGTGTCTATCGGTAGCACAGGTAAATTAAGTATCCCTTTGAGCCAAGGCGATATGGAAGAGGTTTTGGTTGTAGCTGAGGCCTTACCACAAATACGTACAGGAACAGCTGAATCTGCTCTCAATATCAGTTTAGAGGATATTGAGATGTTGCCTGTAGGAAGAAATATAGAATCTGTTGCCTTGCTTGCTCCGGGAACTGTATTGGGGGATAACACATTCAGAGAGGATAAAGATCTTATATCATTTGGCGGAGCCTCTGTCGGTGAAAATGCTTACTATATTGATGGCTTGAATGTTACCAATTTTCGCAATGGCTTAGGTGGTTCTTCTGTACCCTTTGAGTTTTATGATCAGTTTCAAATTAAAACTGGTGGATATAGTGCAGAGTTTGGACGGTCTTTAGGTGGCGTTTTAAATGCTGTTACAAAGCGTGGAACCAATGATTTTAAATATGGTGTAGTTACTTACTTTGAGCCTGGATCATTAAGAGAAACAAGCCCGGATACATTATCCACAGATGGAACGCTCTATGATCTCAATTCGGAGAATGAACAGTCTAGATATACTACGGACTATTATATAAGTGGTCCTATTGTGCCGGACAAATTATTTTTCTATGCGCTCTATGAGCAACAGGAAACTGTTGAAGAATATAACACTCTCCAGGCTCCAGATACCTTTAATAATAGGGAAGTGGCTGATGACTTTTGGGGAGTTAACTTAACTTGGAATGTGACCGATGATCACATCTTAAGTTATGTTCATTTTTCCGATGAGCGCATCCGAGAAAATAAACAGTCAAACTATGACTACTACAACATGGACAAGCTTGATTATAAAGGCACGATCAGTGATTATCGAGGAGGAGAGAACTGGTTGTTGCGCTACGATGGTCAACTAACTGATAATTTTAGTATGTCTTTGTTATATGGACAAAACGAATATGAGTTAACAACAATTGGAACCACCGATGTTGAATGCCCTTTTATTATTGATGCTAGTGATGGGGCGCTACCAGGAAATTCGTCTTATTATCCAGGCTGTAATACAAACTCCAGAATTCAAACCGGTGGTGATGAGCGCGAGGCAAGTCGAATAGATTTTGAGTGGGTACTTGGAGATCATACTGTCCGCTTCGGATATGATCGTGAAGATAATTCTTCCTCTTCTGCTGAGACCTATGCGGGCACCGGATTAAGGGATGGAAAAGGGGTCTATTACCGCTATATATCTGCCCTTCCTGACTCCAAGCTTTCTAATGGAGGTATTGTTCCCGATGTGAATGGCGATGGTAGCACGGTTCACTTGGTGCGGTATCGAGTAAGCGATGTTTCAGGATCCTTTAAAGTTGAGTCTGAGGCTTTTTATATCGAGGATACGTGGGATATCACTGATAACTTAACCGTCAGTGCTGGGCTTAGGAGTGAGATTTTCTCCAATTACAATGGTGAGGGTGATGTATTTATAGAAATTGATGATCAATGGGCTCCTCGTCTCAGTTTTTCTTGGGATCCTAGTGGCGATGGAGAGACGCGCATTTTTGGTAACTGGGGTAGGTACCATATGCCTGTTGCTGCTAATACTAACGTGCGTTTATCTGGAGGAGAATTGGGCTTGGAGCGTTACTTCATTTTTAATGGAAGCTATGATCCAGTAACTTATGTCCCCACAGATATTGATGCAGAAGGGATACCTACAACTGAAGAAATAGGTCCTGTTCAGATTAACTCTAGCGGAGAAGTTCCCGATAGCCGACAATTATCTGATCGGGATTTAAAGGCTATGTATCAGGATGAATATATTCTGGGCTATGAAAAGGTTCTCAATGAAAGTTGGAGTGTGGGTGTTAAAGCTACCTATCGTGATCTAAAGTCTCATATTGACGATATCAGTATAAACCATGCGGTTGACGCATTAGGCTATGCTCATACTGGGGATGCTCATGGTTATGTTCTCGCTAACCCTGGAAGTGATGTAACAATTCCTTATGATAGGTATGGTACCGGTGAGTTGGAGATGACAACTTTCTCTGCTGAATTGCTCGGGTATCCAGAAGCTAAACGAACCTACAAAGAGCTAGAGTTTTCCGTTGATAAAGCCTTTGACGGCGTTTGGGGTCTAACAGCCAGTTACGTGTGGTCTGAAAGTAAAGGTAATACAGAGGGGTACGTTAAATCTGATAATGGTCAGGATGATGCGGGGATTACTCAAGACTTTGATTTCCCTGAAATTATGGACGGTGCCAATGGCTTTCTCCCTAATGATCGCACCCATAAGTTTAAGATATATGGAAGCTATCAGATAATGGAAAACTTACTATTAGGCGCCAATTTCCTTTTGCAATCAGGAAGACCGATAAACTCCTTTGGCAAAGGGCACCCAGATGGCACTCCCTACTATGGCGATACCTACTATTTGACTGATCCAGATGGTAATTTAGTGCGAACTGAGCGCGGTAGTCGTGGCCGGACGAGCTGGGTGAATCAGATTGACTTATCGTTAATTTATAACACTGAAATTGGTTTGGCTGATGTCGAGTTAAGGGCTGATGTCTTTAATTTATTAAATGCAGACGCTGAAACAGAAGTTGACGAATTTGCAGAGATTAGCCCCGGGTTATCTGACCCTGACTGGGGGTTGAACCAATACTATCAAACGCCCAGATATTTTAGGCTAGGCGCCAGCGTACGTTTTTGATTTCAACTTTAATGGGCCGCCATTGTGGCGGCCTTAACTTTAATAAATATAACAGTAGAGGTAACTTGAGCTAACGATTCCTATTAAATGGAAGGCTAATTGACCCCATATACTGAATCTTCTTCGATCTGAATAACTCTTACCCGGATAGGGTCTTCAATCTGAAAATATTGTCTTGCGCTTTCGTCAAGTTGAATGGCCAAAGCTTGAAGTTTTTGGTGCGTTCGATCTGGTTTCTTTAAACAGGATACTTCAATATGGCACTCGCCTGGTGTTATTTGGAGGGTGTTAATGATTTCTACATTAGGGTCTTCTTCTGTATCTAACTCCTTAATGATTAGATCTTGGAATAGCTTAGAGGCTGAATCCGGAGCTAGCTTTAGTGAACTCAAAAAAATCTTGCAACTAACCATAAGGAAATTCCTATTGGAAACGTTAATAGCTATATCAATAGTCTTCAGATTACTTTGTAAAGGGGCTGGTGTGTAAGAGGGGTCTTAAATATCCCTTAGGTTGTCATATGTTGAACTGTGCAAAGATAATAGCAGAAGATTGTGTTTTTTTTAAGGTTGTCCTGCGTGATTATAACTTTTTGTAATTAATAGTACCTATTTTCTGAGTTTGAAGGTTTGGGTCAAGCTGATTAACTGTCTTTATGTGTTAGAAGGGAATTGTCCAAGTAGTTGGATCTTTATATTGGATAGGCAAAAAGGAAAAATAAAATTGGCGGGTAAATTTTTTGATTCTAATGATTATTTGGCGATGATAGGGGATGTAAATTTTTATCGAGTGAGTTGGCTTCATTGGGGGGGGTAATATAGTTAAATATGATGTCAAGCTACTAATGTTCTCTTCCGGTGGGAAGCCAACTGATTTATCTAGATATTCATCTTTAGTATCGGAAGCATTATTTTTCTGGAGGTTTAGCTTTGCGGTATAGGTCAATAAAATTTGAATAGTGCTTCTTTATAGATAGTTGTAGGGGCGGTAAGTCCACGTGGGTATATTTTACATAATAAAACATTAGTACCAACTAAGGGTGGGTTGGCGAGCACATGTAGTTGAGGCTAGAGGCACAGAAGTTTATAAATAGCCATAATTTGAATGGATTGAATTTCCTGCAGTGAGATTGGCAATATCTCATTAATCCAATGTTGAGAGTGGGCTTGGTTATACTAAGGTCGTGTCAATATTTATTGTTTTAATCTGGCCGAGTTTTTAACTTTTTTTTGCTTAGCTTGTTAATTTTTGATCCTAATATTTTGTCTTTTCGCGGGGGCTGTGGAAGTTAAATCACGTTAGTAAGAACTCTGAATATTCTTAGGGTATTTAGGCTCGGTTTACCCTGGACGAACTGGTACGATAGTTTCGTTAGTGGTGTGAAAATTCAGTCTAACTTGATTTTATTAAGGGTTGGCTTAATGAAAATCGCACTAAGAGTTTATGAGTAGCATTAAGTTAGTTGAGGTTTCATCAATTCAGTTAAAAATATCGATAAGTATTTTACAAATGTCGATCGGTGTAGGATGAATATTACATTACAAGAGAACTAGTAGGCTGTAGTTAGGATAGATAGTCCTGAAGTGATGAGCCTACTGGGCTAAGATAGTTTTCGCTCAGTTCAGAGGTTTAATGCATGTATGTGGGTGTTTCTAGCGGTAGACAAAGATTTTTGTTGTGATCACTCACCCATAATTACCAGTCAATATTGGCATGTTGGGGCATAATCGAGTTAAGCTTTAGTTTGCTGGATAGAGGTTTCTATCTGGCAAACTATACGAACTAACTGAAAGGAAGGTGCGCTATGTACACTGAAACTGATATTAAAGCTGGGCCTGAGGCACAAGTAGAGCTGCCATGGGATGAAGATTAAGTAATCTTTTTCTTAACCCCCAAAGTTAGGTTGTTTAGAGTGTTTTTTGTGCAGATTGATCTCAATAGATTTGAGGATAATTTCAATATTTTTTTGTTGAAAAACCTCAAATAATCTTGTAGGTTTTTGTACTTGCACTTTAGGCATTGCTTTCCTTGGGGGCAACCCTGACTACCAGTCGATTTTATTCCATTATATTTGGATAGTTGTTACTCATTCTGTTTGTTTGACGCATCTATTTTTGCAAGAGTTCATTGATGAATTTCCATTATTCCTACATGACTCTTATCACGTGGACTTCTTTCTATAGGATAGTTTGGGGTTGCAGGCGCCAGTCGGAAAATGATGTCGATTGGTGCCTCTTTATTTTTGCTATAGAAAAATCTCTATTTGGTAATTTTTTAAATACTAGAATCAATCTAATTGAGTTTGCTCCCCTATACTTTTCAGATTTCGTCTGACAGTGAAAGGTTGTAATAATTTTTTGATGATAAAGCTTATATTTCAATATGATTGTTGATGTTTGACTCATAATTGAAGCCTGCCTTTATCGACTTTGACTTCACTAATAATTTATTGAGAATAAATCTCAATAATAGTTCCTGTTAAAAAATAGGTCGGAGAAGCCAAGTTTCAATTCGATAAAGAAGCTTGCTGCTAGTAGAATCTCCGAAGTATAGGTGCATTACTTAACTCGTAAGTGGTAGTTTTGTTGGAGATTTATTCAATCAGATAACTCCCTTAATCCATTTTAATGGTGTAGTTTAAGGTGGTAGTGATAAGTTTTTGTTGTAGAATAAAAGTTATGAGTGGTTTTTCTTTCGGGTTTTTGATAGTGCCGTCCGTGGATTTACATTGACCCGGCTTGCTGCTCTTCTATAGAAATTTCTAGTAAAGATTTTTGCGCCACCTTTTGGGATTGAGCTCTATCATGTGTGTTGTTTTTGACATTTTGGAAGTAATATAAAGTATTAAGTAGGTCTTGAGTGTGTATTTATAGTAAGCTGAATTTACATTGTTAATTTTAACTCTTGTGCTTCATTCTTGGGTTTTTTTATCAAAAAGTTAGCCCATGTTTATATAGTATGGTGACTGCTTAGCTTAAATATGTAAAAAATGTGAAATTCTTATTTCCCGACAAATACTTTGCTTTGTATCAAGGTTTTAGTGGCGGGAATAACTATCAATGAGCTAATCACTACGCGTATAGTTAGTTTGCGCTTACTTACAGTGTTGGGTGGATATGAATTAATAAAGTAAAGACGCGCCTCAAGTATAGATTGCTATTTACTTGTCAATGATTTTTGGTCGAAAGACTTCATCTGGACTGCTCTGGTGATGGGGTTAAAAATCACCATATGAATCATAACCTAAGTTTAGGTGGGAGTTATGAACCACTATGTTAGAGTCAGGTAGGTGTAGATTCTAATTGACTCCATTACCTGAGAAATCTAAATTTGTATGTCCTGTATTTTCAGAAGAGAAATACAAAAAAATCGAATGAATAGAGTTAAATTTTACTCCTGTTCAATGCGATAACCATTTATAGGTTTCTCATATTGTCAACGCCTTTTTTTAACACTACCCGCGCTATTATTTCAGATTCTATCCGTGCCTTGGTTGTAGCTACTACTCTCGGTGTCCTGCTTCTGGTCGTTTGGGCTATATGGTTTTTTACAGTAGAAATTACAACATATAGCGTGAGTGAAGACGCTAGGTTGGAGCAGGAGCACAATACTGTTCATGTAAGTACCCAGCGCGTTGGACGTGTTGTTCAAATTGAGGCAGAGCTTGGTGATAGTTTAGAGCAGGACGATGTACTCATTCGTCTTGATACGTCCGTACTTGATTTGAGCCTACAGGGAGACAGCAAGATATCTGGCAGCTTGCGCGATCAACTTGAATCAGTTCAAAGGGAACGAGAGCTGCTGGATAAAAAATTTGGTGAAGATGAGAAGGCTCTCAGTGATCAATTGAAGTTGTTGGAGCAACAGTACCACCTTCAAGTCAGTAATCAGAAAATTCAAGCGGATGTTGCCGATCGTTATGAACGGCTGTTACAAAAACAGCAGAGTTCAGAGTTGGATTACCTTGCCGCAAAACGGACGTACCAACAAATGGCGATGGCAACCCTGAAAGTGCAGGCGGATATTCGCGCTTTGGAGGATCGTCGAGCACAGCTAATAAGTGAATATCAACTTGAAGTGAGCGCTTTAAAGCAGCGGCATCAAGGTATTGATGGAAAGATTGCGGAAGTTGATACCCGTATTCAGCAAAGCCACCTTGCTGTGAGCGAACAGAACCTGCGTGCCCCAATTACCGGGGTGTTGGCTTCGCTGGCAAAAATACGGGAAGGCGAAGTGTTGGTTGCCGGGCAGCAAGTTGCAACGATTCAAGCAGAAGGTGTTATTTCTATACAGGCATTTTTCCCACCCGCATTAGCTTTGGGGCATATTCAGCCTGGGCAGAAGGCCCAAGTAAAACTGGATGGATTTTCCTGGGCCCGTTATGGGCAATTGGAGGCCCGAGTAGAACGGGTCGCTAGTGCCGTCCAGCAAGGCAAAGTTCTTGTACAGCTATCCTTACAAGGTGAAGCACCGCCCCATCTCCCATTACTGCATGATTTACCGGCCAGGGTAGAAATTGCCACAGGCAAGAAAACACCATACCAACTGCTTCTACAAAGGACAGGTGAGATACTCTCGGCCAAAGCTCCCGCAGAGACCGTGGAAGAGGGAGCGTAACAGTGGAAAGCAAAAGACGCTGGTTAGTTCCAGAGGTAGTTCAGACCTCTAATATGGACTGTGGTCCGGCTTCCCTGAAGTGTTTGCTCGAAGGTTTTGGTGTAAATACACACTACGGCCATTTGCGCGATGCCTGCCAGACTGATGTAGATGGAACCTCGATAAATACCCTGGAAAAGATTGCGGTAGAGCTTGGGCTAGAAGCTGCCCAGATGGTGGTTCCCGTGGATCATCTCTTATTGAGCTCCACCGACTACTTGCCAGGATTGGTTGTGGTACGGCTACCAAACGGTAACACTCATTTTGTCGTGGCCTGGAAAAATCATCGCGGAATTGTGCAGGTGATGGATCCCGCCAGTGGTAGGCGTTGGCCTAGCGCACGTCGTTTTTTGGATGAGTTGCATGTCCACATCCTACGGGTGTCTCCTCAGGGCTGGAGAAGCTGGGCAGGTGGTGATGACTTTATTGCCCCGCTTAAAGAGCGTATTGCACACTTAAAGGTTGGCGATACTGTGGCCACCACGCTCTGTGACAAAGGGCTAAAAGATAAGAGTTGGCTGTCGCTGGCATTTCTCGATGCATCCGTTCGAATGCTCACCTCATTAGTTACGTCCGGGGCGATAAAGCGAGGAACTGAAGTCAGTGGTATGTTGCAGCGGCTGTTTGTTGAGTTTTCTACAGATACCAGCCAAGCATTTTCTCTAGTGCCAGAGAGTTACTGGTGCGCTAGGCCGTCCCGTCCCCGTGGAAGTGAGCCGGCAGAGACAATTGAACTGTCGCCAGAGCAGCTGGCATTTAGTGGTGCGGTCATCGTGAGTGTTAAAGGGGTTCGCGATGTCAGTGAAGTTAAACCGAAATCGGAAGCGCTATCGAGGGCTTTGCGAGAGCCACAGGTTCAACCTCTCAAGCAACTCTGGGGGTTGATGCGTGAAGATGGAATGATTGCGCCACTCACTATATTTATTGCTATGCTCGGAGCGGTATTGGGGCTGATGTTCGAAGCCTTGCTTTTCCGTGGCCTGATTGATATTCACAGTGAGTTAGCGACAGAGATACAGCGTGCAGGCACGATTGCATTGCTACTGGTCTTTATGATCACATTACTGCTATTGCAGTTTCCTGCAGCAAAAATCCAAATGGTGGTAGGGCGGCGTTTAGAAAATCGATTTCGCATGCGTTTTTTAGCGGTGCTGCCCCAAGTACCCGATCACTTCTTTCAGAGCCGTCCGACCTCTGACACAGCCGAGCGCTCACATCGTATTGCCGCCTTTCGAGGTTTGCCTATTCTTGGAACGAGTATCATTTTTAAGATTTTCTCCCTGCTCGCTACTGCACTGGGAATAATCTGGCTTGCGCCTGTTGCTGCTCCTTTGGTGCTAATCATGTCGGTATTGCAAGTTGCTGTACCTTTGATGTTTCACCCAGTACTAACTGATTACAGTATGAGAGTGCAAACTCACGCGGGAGCCTTGGCTCGCTTCTATATGGATGCGCTGCTGGGAGTTATTCCAATCCGTACGCACGGCGCCGGTGAGTCTGTACGGCGTGAGCATGAAAACCTGCTCACTGAATGGATAAGGGCTGGATACTCATCACTGAGTTTTCAGCTCAACAGCCAGGCGGTACAGCTGTTGATTAATTGTACCCTCAGTAGTGTATTGGTGATTTATTGTATTAATGCACGAGGGGCAAGTCCCGATCTGCTTTTATTGATTTATTGGGTGTTGGCACTGCCGCCGCTGGGTGAAGAAATTGCGGGGCTGATGCGAAGTTATCCACGGCAACGGAATTTTTTACTGAGAGCCCTCGAACCGCTGCAAGCAGTCACTGAAACTGATACAGACAAAAATTCCGCTGATAGTGTGGCATTTTCCCCGGCAAAACCGGTGGGAATTAAGTTTGAGAATGTCACCGTTAATGCCAGCGGTTGCACTATTCTCGACAGGGTAAATCTGGAAATCAGCCCCGGTGAGCAAATTGCTGTGGTCGGAGCATCCGGCGCTGGAAAATCGAGCCTTGCTGGGTTATTGCTGGGGTGGCACAAGCCCGCCAGTGGCCGTGTAATGCTCAACGGTGGAGAATTGAAGGGAGAATTACTGCATCGTTTTCGCCTTCACTGTGCCTGGGTTGATCCCGCAATTCAGCTATGGAATAGCAGCCTTCTGGAGAACTTGAGTTACGGCAATAAGACGGGAGCTCCCCTTTACCCCATTTTACAGCAAGCGGATTTACTCAAGCTGGTAGCAGCGTTACCGGAGGGGCTGCAAAGCCCGCTAGGCGAAAGTGGTGCCCTAGTCAGTGGTGGTGAAGGGCAGCGCGTACGTCTGGGGCGCGCACTTGGCCGTGAGGAAACTGCTTGTGTGATTCTGGATGAACCGTTCCGGGGTCTTGATCGCCAACAGCGGCAGCGCTTGATGAGCCGGGTGCGGGAGGTTTGGCAGGGGGTTACCCTGATCTGTATTACCCACGATATCAGCGAAACCCGGGACTTTTCTCGTGTTTTGGTCGTGGACGAGGGTTGCATTATTGAAGATGGCAAGCCCAGTGAGCTTCAAGCCCAGGGCGACACGCGCTATGCACATCTACTGGCAGCTGAAAGCAGTCTCTGGCAAGAGTGTTGGCAAAGCAGCAGTTGGCGTCACTTGCGTATGGCCAGCGGTCAATTGACAGAAATGCAAGGAGTCCCTGGGGCGACACCGGCCTCCCGGTTTACGGAGGTTGCCAGTGAGCAGTAAAGAATTAATGCCCTATTGCTGGCCAGTGTCACAGCTGGAGGCCGCCTTACAAGCGTTAGCAAAATACAGCGGCTTGGAGCCAGAGGTAGCGGAGCACAAATCCCTGGGAAGCACCCTGGAGTTGAATGCGAGGTTACAGGCAGGTGCCGAAGCTTTGGACTTGCAAGTGGAGCAGGTGAGTTGTAGCTATCCAGAAATGGAAACCATGCTGTTGGGAGCCGCCCCGGCACTGTTGCGGGTTCGCTTTCCCGAGGGGGAGTATTTTATCGCACTGTGTGGTGGCAGGGGGCATAAGTTACAGCTGCTCACACCGGCACTGAATGTGGAGAAAGTTTGCCTAGAGCTGGTTATTCAGCAGCTGGCTCGCGAGCTTGAAGGGCCTCAGCGAGAACGAATCGAGCAACTGTTGGATAGTGCATGCATTAAAGGGCGTCGCCGCAAGAAAGCCATGGCTGCTCTGCTGCGGGAAAATCTTGCGGGCGTACGCCTGGATGATTTCTGGCTGTTGCGTCAACCCTCTCACCGGTCTTTCCGCTTACAGCTTCGCCAGCGCGGGTTGTATTGGCGCTTTGCCGCCATGCTTGCCTGTCACAGTACCCAGATGACTATTTTTCTATGTAGTTGGTGGGTAATAGGTAGGGCTGTGCTCGAGGGCCATATTGATACCGGCTGGCTATCTGCCTGGGTACTGCTATTGGTGACTCAGGTTCCCCTATCCTTGCTCACAGCCCGAATGCGAGGTGTGCTCTCTGTTGAGACCGGTGCACTCCTGAAGCAGAGACTGCTTGCCAGCGCGCTGCGAGTTATTCCCAGTCGTATTCGCTATATGGGGTCGGGTCAGGTATTGGGTAGGGTTTATGATGCGGAGAATATAGAAGCCAGTGCATTACAGGGTGCCTTTTTATTGTTGCTCGGCGCTGTAGAACTGTTAATTGCAGCCTCAATTTTACTGATGGGAGCTAGTGGCCTTATCTACGCAGCAATTTTGCCCCTATTTTTAGCGGTTGCGTTTTTCCTGGGGCGGGCACAGTACTACGGCCGCAAAGAGTGGACGTCACAGCGCCTTTCAATGACCCACCGTTTGATTGAGAAAATGATCGGCCACCGCACCCGCCTCGCGCAGCAGGCACCTGGCGACTGGCACCGGGGCGAAGACAGTGAGTTAAATAACTACCTGGAAATTTCCTCTCACATGGATAACACCATGGCGCGTTTGCAGGCTTTTTTGCCGCGCCTCTGGTTACTTCTTGGGGTAGTGGGGTTGGCTCCAATATTTATCGCTAACAGTATTAGTAGTACCCAGCTCGCGATTGCCTTTGGAGGCATGTTGTTGGGGTATCGCGCGGTCTTGAAGTGTATGAGTGGCTTTACCAGTGCTTTGAATGCAGCAATTTCCTGGGAAAAAGTACGTGAATTATTTTTCTTGGAAGAGCGCATTGTAAAGGGAAGCGTGGGGTCGGCAATGGTTACGCCGTCGGGCCAGCAAAGTTCCTCGCAACCACTGTGTTATTTACGCGATATCGGCTTTACTTACAAAGGAAAAGATCAAGCGGTGTTGGCGGGTTGCAATCTCAGTATTTATCCTGGCGATCGGCTTTTACTACAGGGCGCTTCTGGTTCAGGTAAATCTACTTTAGCGAATATTCTTACCGGTATTCAGCGGCCGGATGAAGGTTTATTACTACTTAATGGCTACGACCGGGCGAGTATTGGTGCTGAGCCTTGGCGCAGGATGGTCGCATCAGCTCCCCAGTTTCATGAAAATCATGTGCTGGGAGATTCATTTCTTTTTAATTTATTAATGGGAGACCAGTGGCCACCTCGCCAGGAGAGCCTGCGCAAGGCTTATGCAATTTGTGATGAGCTGGGGCTGACCCCGCTATTGAAAAAAATGCCGGCGGGGATTTTACAAACGGTTGGCGAGATGGGATGGAGGTTGTCTCATGGCGAGATGAGCCGTTTATTTATCGCCCGTGCGCTTTTACAAAATGCTGAGTTAGTGGTGTTGGATGAGAGTTTTGCGGCACTCGATCCAGAGAACCTGCAGTTGGCGGTAGCCTGTGTGCAGAAAAATGCAGATACCCTGATGGTGATTGCCCACCCCTAGAGCGCTAAGTTTATTTTTGAGGATTTTACTTAAGTAACCTATGGAAGGAGAGGTATTATGTACCTCGAATCTAATAAAAAAGCCCGCATAACGCGGGCTTTTTTATTGTCAAAGTTAAGTCTTTAGTTTTTTATAATGCATCCGATGGGGTGTTGCATCCTCACCTTTGCGCTGCACAAAGTCCTCGTGGTACTCGGTGTAGTTACCCTCGAAGAATACCGCTTCACTCTCACCCTCATAGGCGAGGATATGGGTGGCAACGCGGTCCAGGAACCAGCGATCGTGCGAGATTACCAGGGCACAGCCGGGGAAGTTGAGCAGGGCTTCTTCCAGGGCGCGCAGGGTTTCGATATCCAGATCGTTGGAGGGTTCGTCCAGCAGCAGTACGTTGGCGCCCTGCTTGAGGGTATAGGCCAGGTGCAGGCGCCCGCGTTCACCGCCGGAGAGTTCGCCTACGCGCTTCTGCTGGTCACTGCCCTTGAAGTTAAAGCGGCCAACATAGTTGCGCGAGCCCACTTCGTAGTTGTTGATCTTGAGCATATCGTGGCCGTCTGAGATGGCTTCCCATACGGTCTTGCTGTCATCCAGATTTTCACGGCCCTGTTCAACGTAGGCGACCTTAACGGTTTCACCCATCTTGATCTCGCCGGAGTCCGGCTGCTCGGTGCCGCTGATCATACGGAACAGGGTGGACTTACCGGCACCGTTACCGCCGACGATACCTACAATTGCGCCCTTGGGCACGCGGAAAGACAGGCTGTCGATCAGCAGGCGCTCGCCGAAGCCTTTGCTCACATCTTTAAACTCAATCACATTGTCGCCGAGACGCTCGCCGGGCGGAATGTAGATTTCGTTGGTCTCGTTGCGGGCCTGGAAGTCCTGGGACTGCATTTCTTCCAGGCGGGACAGACGGGCCTTGTTTTTGGACTGGCGGCCCTTGGGATTTTGGCGGGCCCACTCAAGTTCCTTCTGCATGGCTTTGGCGCGGGCCTGTTCGCCGCGCTGTTCTTGCTCCAGGCGCTTTTCTTTCTGTTCCAGCCAAGTGGTGTAGTTGCCTTCCCAGGGGATGCCGTGGCCGCGGTCCAGTTCCAGAATCCAGCCGGCAACATTGTCGAGGAAGTAGCGATCGTGGGTGATGGCAACCACAGTGCCGGTGAAATCGTGCAGGAAGCGCTCCAGCCAGAATACGGATTCCGCATCCAGGTGGTTGGTGGGTTCGTCGAGAAGCAGCATATCCGGGCGGGACAGCAGCAGGCGGCAAAGGGCCACACGGCGCTTTTCACCGCCGGACAGATTGTTGACGTCCGCATCCCAGGGGGGCAGGCGCAGTGCGTCTGCGGCAACTTCCAGGCGGTGCTCCAGGTTGTGGGCGTCCCAGGCCTGGATAATGTCCTCGAACTGTTGCTGTTTCTTGGCCAGGGCATCGAAGTCCGCGTCGGGCTCGGCGTAATCGGCGTAGACCTGTTCCAGGCCGGCAAGGGCGTCGATGGCTTCGCGTACACCGTCCTCTACGTTGCCGCGCACGGTCTTGCTGGCATCGAGTTGCGGTTCCTGGGGCAGGTAGCCGACCTTGATGCCGGGCATTGCGCGGGCTTCGCCGTTAAAGTCCTGGTCGACCCCGGCCATGATGCGCAGCAGGGTGGATTTACCTGCGCCGTTTAGACCGAGTACGCCGATCTTGGCGCCGGGGAAGAAGGAGAGGGAGATGTCCTTGAGGATCTCGCGCTTGGGGGGCACTACTTTGCCCACCCGGTTCATGGTGTATACGTATTCGGCCATTTGGGGTTCCGTAATGGGTGTTGGAATCGGTCAGATTTTGCGCGCAACTTATCAGTTTGCGTAAAAAGTGCAACCGGGCATCTCTTAGGTAGCCCGCTGTACTCGCGTGTGGCTGACGTCAAATGTGATCTGTGTTTAACTGCGACACTATCTAGTACAAGAGCTATAAGACGAATAAAAATGGATCAGGATTCCCCGGTGTTGTTTTCCCGGCGCGGCGCCCTGGCGATCGCGACACTAAACCTCCCCAAGGCTCTCAATGCCTTAAATTCACCCATGATCGACCTGTTGTCGGCCCAGCTAGACCGCTGGGCTGAAGATACCGAAGTGGCGGCAGTCTGGATCGATGGCAGTGGCGACAAGGCGCTGTGCGCTGGCGGCGATGTGGTGGCGCTGTATCGGGAGTCCGCCGCCTATGGTGAGACACCGGACTACGGCTTCACCACCGACTTCTTCTCCCGCGAATATCGCCTGGACTACCAGATTCACACTTACGCCAAGCCCGTCGTGGTGTGGGGCGGTGGTTTCGTGATGGGGGGCGGTATCGGCATTATGGCGGGAGCCAGCCACCGGATTGTCACCGAAACCACGCGTATGGCAATGCCGGAGATTACGATTGGTTTGTTTCCAGATGTGGGGGGCAGCTGGTTCCTGAATCGTATGCCCGGGCGCCTTGGACTTTTCCTGGGGCTGACCGGTGCGCAGTTTAATGGCGCCGATGCCCTGTTTGCCGGTATGGCGGACCGCATAATCGGTCAGGGCCAGCGGGAATCAGTCTTGTCTGCGTTAGCGGAGCTCAGTTTTGGTGAAAACCTGGAAGCCAATCACCAGTTAATTAGCAATTGCCTTAAATCCCAGGAGCTGCCCCTTCTGGAGCGGCCTGAGTCTGCTCTGCGTGAGCATTATGACCAAATCCAGCAGCTTACCGATTTTGCCACCTTGCCAGAGGTTTGTGCCGCCATCAGTGCATACCAGGGTGTGGATAAGTGGTTGCAGCGGGCAGCTGCCACTTTGGCAGGTGGCTCTCCGCTGACACCCTGGATTGTGTGGGAGCAATTACAGCGGGCTCGACACCTGTCCCTGGCGGATATCTACCGCATGGAGTTGGCACTCGCGGTAAACCTCTGTGCCAGTGGCCACTTCAAGGAAGGGGTGCGCGCGCTGTTGATTGATAAAGACCGCGAACCCAAGTGGCAACCTGACAGCTTGGAACAGGTTACACCTGCACAGGTGGAAAGTTGTTTTGTAGGCCCCTGGGCTGGTGAGCACCCGCTGGCCGACCTGTAGATATCGTATTTACCGAGCGTCCCGGGCTGTTAATCGCCAGGGATACCAACAACAAAATAGGGAGTGGCTTTTATGGAAAAGATAGCCTTTTTTGGTTTGGGTAATATGGGTGGCCCCATGGCTGCCAACTTGGCGAAGGCCGGCTATACCGTAGCGGCATTTGATTTGAGCCCTGTTGCTCTGGAACAGGCACAGCGAGATGGCTGCCTGCCCTGTGACAGTGCCCAGCAGGCTGTTGAGGGCGCGGATATCGTAATTTCCATGTTGCCCAGTGGCGACGCGGTGAAAGGGCTCTACCTGGGAGAGGCTGGGTTGTTGCAGCAACTCCCGGCCGATACCCTGATTATCGACTGTTCGACTATCTCTGCAGAGGATGCCTGCCTGGTCAGCCAGGCTGCCGGGGAGCATGGGTTGAGAGCGATAGATGCCCCGGTATCTGGAGGTACAGCTGCGGCACAGGCGGGGACGCTTTGCTTTATGTGCGGCGGGGATGAAGCGGCATTCGATGCTGCGCGGGCCCCGCTGCAGGTGATGGGCAGCAAGATATTTCTCGCCGGTGCTGCCGGTGCTGGGCAAGTGGCAAAGATTTGCAACAATCTGTTGCTCGCGATCCATATGACCGGTACCGCAGAAGCTTTACAGCTGGGGGTGGATAAGGGGCTGGATGCCAAGGTACTGAGCGATATTATGCGGGAAAGTTCGGGTAATAATTGGTCCCTGGCTAACTACAATCCCTACCCGGGCACTATGGAGAGCGTGCCTTCGGCAAAGGGCTATGCCGGCGGTTTCAGTGTGGCATTGATGCTCAAGGACCTGGGACTGGCTATGGATGCCGCCTCAACCAGTGCATCCTCTACTCCGATGGGAGCCCTGGCGAAAAATCTTTTCCAACTGCATGGCGCCAGTGAGGAAAACCAGCAACTGGATTTCTCCAGTATTCAGAATATGTTCCGGCGCCCGGCGGGTAGCCTTACTTAGCGCCTGTTTAAAGGCCTTGCACCACAGTCTGGCAATGTCGGCAGTGGTGCAGTTTTGGCCTGGTTTGCTTGCCCTCAACCTTGTCACCTAAAGAAAAAATTTGCGGTAGTTCTCAATTTGGCAAGATCGTATCAAATACCATTGAGTGCTCGGTTCCCTCGGACTTTCTGAGCCGCTATCTTCCCCGCCCCTTCCCGGAAACGGGTCTCCCTTAAACAGCGCAATTATCTTGCTGCTGCACATTCCAATGGATTTTTTTCCAGGTAATTCGGCAGCTTGATTTGGATCAAGCAGCCTCAGGCAGCCAGCGAGTAACCTGTCCGCGACTTGTGATTGTGCCTGGAGGGGGGCCCTTCCTGAGTCGGGAAAAATGCCTAATCGCTTTATGGAGAAGTTAATGAATCGTATAACTGCTTGTGCGACAGCCGCTTTGACCGCCGTACTTTCTGCACCCGCACTGGCCTATGAACAAGGCAGTTTAATTCTGCGCGGTGGCATGGCCACTGTAGCACCCGATGCTAATTCCAGCGTACTTTCCTTGAATGGAACCGGCATCGACCAAACTGGTGTTGATGTGGATAACGGTTCCGCACTGGGCCTGACCGGCGTCTACATGTTCCGCGATCATTGGGGTTTGGAACTGGTTGCCGCAACGCCGTTTAGCCACGATATCGAAGTTGTTGGCGAGGGCCTGGGCAGTTTCAACCTGGGGGAAACCAAGCACTTGCCGCCGACTCTGTTGGTTCAATGGTATCCGATGGAGCCACAGTCCAACATTCAGCCGTATGTTGGCCTGGGTGTGAACTACACCGCTTTCTTTGATGAAGAAATCAGCAGCACCGCCGATAGCGCTTTCGAAGGCCTTGGCGCCACCGGTGATGCAGAACTGTCCCTGGACAATTCATTTGGCCTGGCAGCAGAAGCCGGTATCGATTTTACCTTCGGTGCCGATCAACGCTGGCTGTTCAATATGTCTGTGTTCTGGATGGACATCGAGACCGACGCCAAAGTCAAAGTACCTGGCCTGGGTGAAGTGACTGCCAATGTGGATATTGATCCGCTGGTTTACATGGCTGGTCTGGGCTACCGCTTCTAAAAGGTAGCAATAAATAGGTCTGGGGTAGAGCAGTCACTGTGGTTTTCTGGTCGAAGACCCGGTGGCTGCTTTTTTGTTTGTGTCGGATTTCCAAGCAAACTACCGAACGAGGTGTGAATGAATATGAAGCAAGAGATTAAAAGCCCCGTGGGAGGGTTGTCTGAAGAACTCTTATCCCGTTATAGCGGACCCTGCCCGCGCTACACCTCGTATCCTACCGCCGATCGTTTTCACACATTAAATGGAATTGAGCCCTGGGCAGCACTGCAGGATATTCGCAGCTTGTCCCTTTATGTTCATATTCCTTTTTGCCGTTCTCTCTGTTACTTCTGCGCTTGTAATAAAGTAATCACTCACCAGTATGGACTGGCTTCCAGTTATCTGGATCACTTGCTGCAGGAAGCCCAGTGGTACCGGGATAAGGTGGCTGATGTCCCCGTTACCCAATTGCACTTGGGCGGTGGTACGCCGACATTCTTGAGTGATAGTGATATGCGTCGCTTAATGGGAGGGCTGGCTGAAGTTTTTGATTTGCGCCCTGGCGACGGGGTTGAATACAGTATTGAGGCCGATCCACGTACCCTTGAGTTAGAGACCCTGGATACCCTGAGAGAACTGGGTTTTAACCGCTTGAGCCTGGGGGTGCAGGATTTCGATATCGAAGTTCAGCGTTCAATCAATCGTATCTGCAGTGCCGACCAAGTTACGGAGTTGACCGTAGCGGCGCGTGAGCGCGGGTTTGAGTCCATTTCCTACGACCTGATTTACGGACTACCCAAGCAGGGGCTGAGCAGCCTGCACCGCACTTTGGATAAAGTGCTGGAGCTGCAACCGGACCGCATCGCTCTCTATCACTATGCACACCTGCCACACCGATTTAAGGCCCAGCGCCTGATTGATACGGATTTAATCCCTTCTGCCGCAGAAAAAGTGGCAATGCAGCTGGCGGCTGTAGAGCACCTGGGTAAGGCGGGGTATGAATTTTTGGGGATGGATCACTTTGCCCGTCCTGGGGATGAACTGGCTAAGGCAGCCCATGCCGGTATGCTGCAGCGCAATTTCCAGGGTTACACCCTAATGCCGGCAGATGCTTTGGTCGGTCTGGGGGCATCGGCGATCAGCTACAGTCGCGATGGCTACTGGCAAAATTTACATCGCTTAAAAGAATATACTCAGGCGATTGGAGAAGGGAAATCTGCAGCCTGCCGCGGCTGGTTAATGGATGATGAAGATCGTTTGCGCCAGTGGATTATTAGTGAATTAATGTGTCGTTTGCGCCTGGATAAAAAGCTTGTTGAACAGCGTATAGGTGCTTCCTTTGAGGAGTATTTCTCTGAGGAGTTAGCGCGCTTACAGCCTATGTTTGACGATGGTCTAATTTATCAGGATAACGAAAATATTATTGTTACCGAGGAAGGTCGCTGGTTCGTGAGAAATGTTGCCGCTGCATTTGATATGTATTTGCACAGTCAAGAAACAGATGCGAAATATTCACGTGTTCTATAGCTACCGGCAGGAGACTAACGGCTCGACAGCCGTTACAATTGCGGCAAATTAGTTTACCGACCGGTTTAGTATGATGGATTCCTCTACAGCTGTTAGTTGCGGCAACTGTTCAGTCAGGCGTTTGTGCTTGCCAGCTGGTTTGTGTCAGTCTGATATTGATCGGCTAGAGCAGATCACTCGTCGAAAGAAAATAATTAAAGCGGGGGAGACCCTTTACCGAGCTGGCGATCCATTTGCCAATCTCTATGCAATTCGCTCAGGCAGTTTTAAAACTGTGGTGATTGCTGCAGATGGTGACACTCAGGTCACCCACTTCGCTTTACCTGGGGAACTGCTCGGTTTGGATGCCTACAGTACTCGGGTACATCCAAGTTATGCGGAAGCATTGGAAGACAGCAGTGTTTGCCTGCTGCCTTTTACTCAACTGGAAATTTTGGCCCAGCAGGTGACAGCCCTGCAGCAGCAGATTTACAGCATTTTTTCTGAAGAGTTGCGCCAGGAAAACGATATTTTAATGTTGTTGGGCAAGCGCTCTGCCGATACTCGTTTGGCGGCTCTTCTGATTAATATTTCCAGCCGTTACGCTCGCCGTGGATACTCTCACAGTGCGTTTGTTTTATCGATGCCGCGCACTGATATCGCTAATTATTTGGGTTTGACAGCGGAAACTGTCAGCCGGCTTTTCTCGCGTTTTCAGCGAGAAAAATTAATTAAGGTGAGTGGCCGATCAGTTGAGATTATTAATTTAATTGAACTCAGTGAGCTAGCGGGTACTCACTGCGGATATGATGAAGACTGAAATTTGAAATAGTGTCCTGGCTTTATGGTCAGTCAGGACACTACCCAATCCACTAAACTTCAGCAACCGTTTCGATTGCTGATATTGCCTCCGCCCACTTTTCTTTATCTGCCTCTGAAATGTAGCTCGCTTTAAAACTATTCAGGGCCAGTTTTTTCGCCTGCTCTTTAGTCATGCCCAGACTTTCGCTAAGGGCCAGATAATTTTTATTAACGTAACCGCCAAAGTAAGCGGGATCATCTGCATTAACAGTGACACACAGGCCGCGCTCGAGGAGTGACAAAATAGGGTGTTGGTTCATATTGTCGTACACACAGAGTGCGGTATTGGAGAGCGGGCAAACGGTCAGGGGGATATTTTCTGCTTTCAGGCGCTCAATTAGTGCTTCGTCCTCAACGCAGCGAACCCCATGGTCGATTCGGCTCACGTCCAGAAGATCGAGAGCCTCTACGATATAATCGGCAGGCCCCTCTTCACCGGCGTGGGCAACTCTCTCAAGCCCTAGCTCTTTGGCCATAGCAAATACTTTCTGAAATTTGCTGGGTGGATGACCCAGCTCAGAAGAGTCCAGCCCTACACCTTTTATTAAGTTGAGGTATGGTTTTGCCGCTTCCAAGGTGGCAATTGCTTCCTCTTCACTCAGGTGGCGTAAGAAGCACAAAATAAGGTGACTACTTATTCCCCACTCATTTCTTGCATCATCAAGAGCGCTGTTAATACCCTTGATAACCACACCGATATCAATGCCCCTCTCTGTATGGGTTTGGGGGTCAAAGAAGATCTCTGTGTGGACAACATTGTCTTCACGACAGCGCTTGAGATAAGCCATGGTCAGATCATAAAAATCCCGCTCATGGATCAGGACCGAAGCGCCTTGATAATAAATATCGAGGAAGGACTGTAAATTATGAAATTTATAGGCTGCTTTAATTTCCTCAATACTGGAAAAGGGAATTTCAATATTGTTGCGCTTGCTCAACTCGAACATTAGCTCCGGTTCCAGTGAACCCTCGATATGGAGATGAAGCTCGGCTTTTGGCAGTGCTTTCAAAAAGTTCAAATCGGCAATGGACATAGAAATACCTTGTTGCGGGACTACCTGTGACTTGAATGCGCCGGAGGCTATCCAACATTCCGACTCACAGAAACTGTCTGGGCTATAGAAGGGCGCTAATGGTATCAGGTTACGCCCTCTGAGAATAAAGCTGGCGGAGCTTATTTTACGGCTTATTCTGACTCGCCAGCCCTATTGTTTAGCTGCAGCCAGATTAATTGCCAAAAATACACCGATCGGTTTACTTAATGCCATTCATGTGTATACTGCACTGAGTAGTTTACATTTTGAGATTGATTAACGGATACTGAGGATAGAGCAATGAGTAAGGTTGCCTTGATTACCGGGACCTCCACAGGGCTGGGGCAGAGTCTGGCGCTGCAAATGGCTAAGCAGGGGTTTAGGGTCTTTGCCACCATGCGAGATCTCTCCAAGGCCGACCAGCTGATAAATGCGGCTCCTCAGGGGGCGGCTCTCGAAGTGATGGAATTGGATGTAACAGATTCTGACAGTATTCAGAACTGCGTAGATACCATTATCCGGGATGCTGGGCGTATCGATTTATTGATCAACAATGCTGGCGCTGGTTTTGTAAAGACCACTGAACACGCCAGCGAAGAAGAGATACGCTGGGTGACGGATGTGAACTACCTCGGTGTAGTTCGTTGCACTAAAGCAGTTTTACCCTATATGCGCGAAGCTCGCAGTGGACACGTTATCAATATTTCGTCAGTGGGTGGGCTAGTTGGGCAGCCGTTCAATGAGCTGTATTGTGCGGCAAAGTTTGCTGTTGAGGGTTATACAGAGGCCCTGGCAAGTTATATAACCCCTGCCTTTAATATTAATTTTACCGCTGTCGAGCCCGGTGGAATCCACTCAGAGTTTGCCAATAATGTGCTTTCGCAGTTGGAGCGGAGCCAGGGGTATCCCGAAGATGAATACCAGGGGGTCTTCAATCAGTATATTGGTGGTATGAGGTCGCGAAGCCCAGAGCAGACAGCTGAGATATACCAGACATCTGACCAAGTAGCCGAAGTGGTTTTACAAGTGATACAGGCTGAGGAGCCACCTATTCGGGTCAGAACATCCAATTGGGCCAATGAACTTTGCAATTTTAAGAGCGGCTTGGATCAGGATGGCAAAAAACAGCAACGAATGGTAATCGAAAACTTTTTACCTGAGTTTTAATCTTTTAACTTTTAAAGAAATATAAAAGTTGTTTTTAATATGAAACTATCTTTTAACTTTACGAATTTAGCACATAGGGCAAGTTACTAACTACCATGTGTGTCGCTTAGTATTATGGAGTGTGTTTACCAGGACAAGCCGGTTACGAAAAAGTCAAAAAGCTGATTCATGGCCGGTAATAGTATTACTGTCAGTAAAAGAATTTGGTTGCCTAGCTATGACCAAGTCAGCGCAGGCCGTAAGTTGTAGTAACTGTTCAGTCAGGCGTTTGTGCTTGCCTGCAGGGCTGGTGCAGGCAGATATTGACCGGCTTGAACGTGTTACCCGCAAGAAAAAGGTAATTAAAGCGGGTGAAACCTTGTATCGAGCAGGTGACCCTTTCCAAAATCTCTATGCGATTCGCTCTGGAAGTGTCAAAACGGTAGTCATTGGTGCAGATGGGAATATCCAGGTAACACATTTCGCCCTTCCTGGTGAGCTGTTGGGGCTCGATGCTTATAGTAGTCGGGTTCACCCCAGTTATGCGGAGGCACTGGAAGATAGCAGTGTGTGCTTGTTGCCATTTGACCAACTGGAAACCTTAGCTCAGGAAGTTCCAGCATTGCAGCAGCAAATCTATAGTATTTTTTCCGAAGAGTTGCGGCAGGAAAATGAAATCTTAATGTTGTTGGGAAAGCGTGCTGCTGATGCTCGCTTAGCGGCATTGTTGATTAATATTTCCAGTCGCTATGCATGTCGTGGTTACTCCCCCCGTGAATTTGTACTCTCTATGCCGAGAACGGACATTGCCAATTACTTGGGGTTAACAGCGGAGACGGTGAGCCGTTTATTTTCGCGTTTTCAGCGAGATGGACTGGTGAATGTTAGTGGTCGAATGGTTGAAATCCTTGACTTGTTGGCGTTGAGTGAACTGGCCGGAACCCATTGCGGCTACGACTGATATCGGTAAAGGTTTTTCACTTTTCCAATTGATTTTCTGGAACCTATCGCTTCTTTTTTTATATCGGCTATTGAGCATGTTGGCGCATAAAGCCTCCTAATTTTAATTTTTATTCCTTGTCTATTTCGGCAGTATCTGGGTCATTTTAGCCAGAATAGCTGCGAATACTGCCGCCCCAAAAGGGTACGATGGTTCTAATTGAGTGCCGCTATTTTAGAAGTGTTTTCTTTTCTCCTTTGTTTAAGAGGGTTTGGCTGTATAGCTTGGATATTTGTAGTTCTCTTGCCTGGTATTTTTTGTATTTCACACCTCTAGCAAATATCCAATAAGCCATAGTAGCCTTTGTCACAGAGCGCTAGTCAGTAAGCCTCAGAAAAATAAGAAGTAAGAGGAAGGGAAGTATGCCTGTCAGAGAATTTGATCTAGTTAAGATTTTTGCAGCGGAAGGAACACAAGTGGGAGATGCTCCCAATCTGGTAATTTCTGCTCACGGTGCAACAACCAAGCAAATTTTTTATCCCAAAGGGCATGGAGGGGATAACCTCTTTTTCTTTTCTCCCCATGGTTACTCTCTAAATGATCCAGGTATTGGTAGCGTCTTGAGTGGCAATGCCAAATATCATGAGTGGGTTGGTAAGGGAAAGGTTTGTCATAACTATACCCTGAGCAAATATCAGGGGTATCACGGGTCAACAACCGGTCAGATTCTAGGCCGCGTTACTCGCCATTTTATTAAAGGTGAGAGCTATGCCGATGTGCAAAAGGCTGTAGATAATGCCCATGAGCACAATGAGAGGGTGCGAAATCTGGATCCCAATAATCCCATGCATCAACCTTATATTAAGAAAGGGGTTAAGCCGGTAATGTCGGCGGACTTATTGACTATTCGCAATAGAGTAAAAATGGATAACCCCACCTTAGTGGATGTTCTAAACATTCTGCATAGAAATAATCTGCACTATGAAAATATCTATTGTTCTTTTTGTCGAAGCGAAGTGAGTTTTAGCAATATCCTTATTGGAACTCCATCCTGGGACAGCAAAATGCAGCGACCAACCACCTAAACGGTGTCTTTTAACTTCGTATTCAATTCTTAAGTAGAGAGAAGATGGTGCCCGTTAAGCTAGAAATGTGAATGCATTTTTATTATGGGTCACCATCTACCAATTTGTTACGGCTCACTTTTTTGAGCTTTGAGCTTTGAGCTTGCCAGGCCTGTACTGCTTTCCTCAATTCCTCCTTATTTTTGTCATATTTATTTCCCACCCCACTTACTTGACTAATGCTTAGTCCAAAAAATTTTCCTCTTCGTGACTAATGTCAAAAATCATGCAATAAAACTTGAGTGTGGATGGTTGGTCATAGTAGGTTGTTAGTACGGTTGTTTTGTTTGGAGGGGTGACCCTCTTATTTCTGTACTCGACGTTAGATAGGTGTCATATGCCTGTTCGTGAATTTGATTTAGTCAAAATTTTTGCACCGGAAGGTACCAATGTTGGGGATGCGCCGTCCCTGGTGATTTCTGCCCACGGTGCCGCAACCAAGCAGGTTTTTTATAATAAAGGCCACGGTGGCGATAACCTGCTTTTCTTTGCACCTCACGGTTACACGTTGGAAGATCCTGGACTACAAGATGTTGTAGATGGGAAAGCAAAAGTTCATGAGCATATTGGCAAGGGTAAGATATGCCGTAACTATATGTTGAAAAAATTCCAGGGGTACCACGGCAGTACAGCCGGACAGATTTTTGGTCGCCTATCGCGCCGATTTATTAATGATGGTGAGAGTTACGCTCAGATTCAGAATGTTGTGGATGAAGCCCATAATCACAATGTGAAAGCTATTCGGAATCAGGCAAGACTGCAGCAATATGACTTAAATGATCCCTTTCAAAAGTCTCTGTATGACGCAAAGGTTGGTGCTTCTTTGTACACCACAAAGATGGAAGCTAACTTCTTGACGATTCGAAATAGGCACAATCAAAAGAGTCCAACCCTGGCTGACGTGCTTAATATTCTGCATCGGAATAACTTACACTATGAGAATATTTACTGTTCTTTTTGCCGTAACGAGTTGAGCGTAGGTAATCTTATATTGGGAACGCCTTCCTGGGACAGTAAAAAGAGGAAGGTGAATACTTAGAAATAAGTAACTGAGTAATTTTCGGGCAAAAAAAGGGGGGCGTAAACGCCCCCTTAATCCACTACTTATCAGGAGTGTGTGGAGAAAGCTAATTCCTTTTCAGATTCCTTGTGACCAATACCCGTCTTCCTTGTTTCCTGTAGCCAATCCATGGCCTCTTGTTGCTGTTTGAAATAGCGGACTTCACCGCTAACAAACCAGCTCCCGACTTTTGTGGCTATTTGCTGCCACTCCTCATCCCCAAGTACAGCGACATGCGAGAATTCATTGCCGTGCTTTAAGGCCAGCTTGAACTCATCCCAGATCGCGTGCATCCCCCAGCCCTCGAAATCCCGGAGATCAATCAGTAATTGAACCTGAGGTTTCTTTACCCCTTCCAGAGCATATTCTAATAGTGGTGTTATATGCTCATAATCCTCATGGGTTAACTCACCAATTGCCTTTATATAAAGGAAAAACTCATCATTTATGCGTTCCATGCCAATGGATATGCCGTGGCGTTTAAACTGCATTAACATTTCCTCCCTGCTGTTTTGGTGACCTAAGCTAATGCCTGTGCGGGCATTTGATGTTGTGTCAGATCTTCGTGCAGGGACTCGTAAATTTTTCTGGTTGCCCTGTCGAAATATCTGCAGCTTAATTCACTGACCTGTTTTTGAATATAAATCCAGTCGGTAGTCCCCAGGTACTGTTCGATCTGTGGGAAAATAGATTTATTCTCCAAGTCCATATGCTTGCGTTGCAGCTTCAGGTAGGTGTTGCAAGCTCCTTGCAGCACTCTCCGTTCAACGGTCGCATCATTGGCAATAGCGTAAAATAAAGCGCACATGTGTTTTGTCGCTGCGGCTATATTTTCATGCTGCATTTGCGCTTCGTAAATTGATTCCCTGTCATGTACTGGCTTAGTCAACAGCCGGGAAAATATTAAGTCCTCAACTGGGTGGTGATACCTATCCGGGTATGCCGATAAATAATCCAAAGCATCAAGGATCAGTGACAAGGTGTTTGGATCGCGGTCGCCGCAGCCAAAAAGATCCAGGAGTAATTGCTCAAAGGCGTTGAGCAACTCTTGCATATGTTTATGGTCACAGCACAGTTGTCGGTAGATGGCATTCATCCCAGACCTCCGCGATTTGTCGATGGGTCTATTGTTGCCATATGTACCAATCCAAAGTTGATTTGGATCAAGTGAGGGGGACTTAGTGGGACTCAAGGTGGAATTTACCGCTACCTACTCAGGGTAGGGCTGGGGTTATCAATAGGTATGAGGCTGACCATGCCGCTGAATTCCTTGGGCCAACTCTAATCTGTACTTCGTTGTATTTGACCACAAGATAAATTAAACCTATTTTCGAGTAGCCCTTTCTTCAGTTTTTTCCACAAGTACGCTCTTCTGTCGGACCTAGATAAGGGTGTGTCTGATCCTTCATATTTTAATAATTTCTAATGACGTGTTGTTGCACATTTAAGCATGCTGCGATGTTTCCCGTTGTTCAATAAATTTATTGGTGCTGAAGTCGTAGGTTGTCATCGAATTATTCCGCAGCGCTCTATTTATGTGTCACGACAAAGTTAATGCAACAGGATGGGAGTGTTAATGAAAATAGTTAAGGCTGGTATAGGTGTGCTGGCACTCGTTGTTTCAACGGGCGCAATTGCCGAGGGCGCCTACTGGGGGGGCGTGGCCGGAATAACAGATTTTGATTTCAAAGGGGTCGATAATCCACTGAATTTGGGACTGCGAGCAGGTTATGTGCGGGCCTCGGGTTTTGGGGTGGAAGGTGAATATACCAGTTCACTATTAAGTGGTGAGACTGAGGCTTATGGTCGGAATGTGGATGTAGACATACGCACTCTTGCTACTTATGCGACTTACAGAACAGAGGGGGACTGGTACCTGAAAGGACGCCTGGGCCTTCTCTATGAAGACGTTTCTGTTGGCAGCGAAAGTAGTGATGACTTGGGTGTCAGCTTAGGGGCTGGAATTGGTTATAGCCTGAATGAAATTTATCATCTGGAGCTTGAGTACACCGTATTAGAGAAGGATGTCAGTTATTGGTCAGGCGGGTTTAGCCTGAGATTTTAATTGTCCCTTTCCTAAATTTAACTAATGGAGACATCTCTTTTTAGAAGCTCCTAGGTTACATACTGACTTGTCTAAGTGAACACTTGTGCCAGTTGATCATGTCCCTATAATCCCTGCCCTTTGATCAGACTTCGAGATTTAAGGGGAAGATGGTGGGCTTTAATCTCAAGGCAATGGCTGCAGTTACCGCTCTGTTGTGTTCCGCTACCGCTTATGGGCAGGGTGCGTATATCGGTGGCGTTTTCGGTGTTTTGGATGTTGATGCCAGGGGGGAGAGTCCTTTAAATGGGGGGATTCGAGCCGGTTATACCTGGGGTTCTGGCTGGGGATTCGAGGCAGAAGTTACCGACTCTGTCATTGATGGTGAGTTCGACTACTACTGGTACGATTACAACTACTCCCTGGCAACACAAGCTGTTTATGCCACCTATCGCAGCCCGGGCAACATTTATCTGAAAGGTCGTATCGGCTACCTCCATGAGGAGTTGGAGATAGATAATTGGGAGAAAGAGTACTCGGATAACGGTGCATCTGCCGGGCTCGGGGCTGGTTTCAAACTGACCGACGAGGCGACCCTGGAACTGGATTACACCATCATTGAGTCAGATGTGAATTACTGGTCTGGCTCTGTGGTGTACAAATTCTGACTGTCTTTTTAAGGTGGACGGGTTGGTCCCGCCACGTCTCTGCATTTGCGCATTCATGCTGCCCTTGGTGTACAATGCGCGCCTTTCTAAAATGCCCAGAATGCATTGAGCAGTAGGGCCATCCCACGCTGGGAGCCTTTGGTCCTACTCATAAGTCTGGGCGCTGTGGTATCGAGTTTTACAAGCCTCTACTCAAGCCCGCTTTACCGAGGGAACACCATGTTTGATTCATCTGTCACTTTAGCTTCTTACGACCCGGAAATTTGGGAAGCCATCCAGGAGGAAGACTCTCGTCAGGAAGACCATATCGAGTTAATCGCCTCTGAGAACTACACCAGCCCTATGGTAATGGAAGCTCAGGGCAGCAGCCTGACTAACAAGTATGCCGAGGGCTACCCAGGCAAGCGTTATTACGGCGGTTGTGAGTACGTGGACAAAGTGGAAACCCTGGCCATTGAGCGCGCCAAGGAGCTGTTTGGTGCTGACTACGCCAATGTGCAGCCGCACTCTGGATCACAGGCTAATGCGGCTGTTTACCAGGCGCTCTGTGCCCCAGGTGACACTGTACTGGGCATGAGTCTGGCCCACGGTGGCCACCTTACCCACGGTGCCCGCGTTAACTTTTCCGGCAAGATCTACAATGCAGTGCAGTACGGTCTGAACCCGGAAACTGGCGAAGTGGATTACGAGGAAGTTGAACGCCTGGCGCTTGAGCACAAGCCGAAGATGATCGTGGCTGGTTTCTCTGCCTATAGCCGAGTGATGGATTGGGCGCGTTTCCGCGAGATCGCTGACAAAGTGGGAGCTTACCTGTTTGTGGATATGGCTCACATTGCAGGTCTGGTTGCCGCTGGTGAGTATCCCTCCCCAATCTCCCACGCCGATGTTGTGACTTCTACTACTCACAAAACCCTGCGTGGCCCCCGCGGCGGTATCATCCTGGCGCGCGCCAACGAGGAAATTGAGAAGAAGCTCAACTCCGCCGTATTCCCCGGTGGTCAGGGTGGCCCGCTGATGCATGTGATCGCGGCGAAAGCGGTTTCTTTCAAAGAGGCCATGACCCCTGAATACAAGGCCTACCAGAAGAAGGTTGTGGAAAATGCCCGCGCAATGGCGGAGACCTTCCTCGATCGCGGTATCAACATTGTATCCGGTGGGACCGATGATCACCTGATGCTGGTTGACCTGATTGGTAAAGAGTACACCGGTAAAGATGCGGATGAAGCCCTGGGTAATGCCAACATCACCGTTAATAAGAACGCGGTACCTAACGACCCGCGCTCTCCTTTTATTACCAGCGGCCTGCGTGTTGGTACCCCGGCAATTACCACTCGCGGCTTTGGTGTAAAGGAAACCCAGCAGCTTACTCACTGGATCTGCGATGTGCTGGACGCACTGGAGAAAGGTGATGTTGAAGCCACTATCGCCGATGTGAAGCAGAAGGTTCTGGGTATTTGCGCAGAGTTTCCTGTGTATAAAAAAGGCTGATCAGCATTGCTGACAAAAAAGCGGCTCATAGAGCCGCTTTTTTTATGTGTCCCTGTTGAATTTGCGATGCACTGTGGCTGTGCGTGCCGCGGTCACACAGTGCAACGGCTGTGGTAAACTGCGGCCCATTTTCCATTCCGGGGATAATCCCACATGCACTGTCCGTTCTGCAGCGCAGAAGAAACAAAAGTAGTCGATTCCCGATTGGTGGCTGAGGGCGACCAAGTACGCCGCCGGCGCGAGTGCCTGGAGTGCCACGAGAGGTTTACCACATTTGAAACTGCGGAGCTGCTGCTGCCGCGAGTGATCAAGCAAAACGGCCAGCGCGAGCCGTTTAATGAAGACAAGCTGCGCGCGGGTATTCAGCGCGCTGTGGAAAAGCGCCCGGTGAGTATTGAGCGGGTGGAGTCGGCGGTATCTCAAATAAAACACGCCCTGCAGGCGACCGGAGAACGGGAGTTGCCGGCGCGTGCTATTGGTGAATTGGTGATGGAGCAGCTGCGTGAGCTGGACCAGGTGGCCTATGTGCGCTTTGCTTCTGTCTATCGCCGTTTTGAGGATGTCAGCGAGTTTAGAGAAGAGATTGAGCGACTGACCAGTAAGGGATCGAAGACAGAATGAGTCAAACTGTTGTACACAGTGCGGAAGCACTGATGGCCCGCGCTATTCAGTTGGCAGAGCGCGGTCTCTACACCACTATGCCGAATCCGCGAGTGGGCTGTGTGATTACTGACGGGGATGGCAATGTTGTCGGCGAAGGCTGGCACAAGCGGGCCGGCGAACCCCACGCTGAGATCGAAGCCTTGAGTGATGCCGGCGACTTGGCTCAGGGGGCTACGGTTTATGTCACTCTTGAGCCCTGCAGCCATACCGGCCGCACAGGTCCCTGTGCCGAGGCGTTGGTAAAGGCCGGCGTGGCCCGGGTTATTTACGGAATGCAGGACCCGAATCCGAATGTCAGCGGTGCCGGATTGCAAATATTGCGCGATGCTGGGATCGAAGTGGAAGGCCCCATCCTGGAAGAGAGGTGTCGCGCTCTAAACCCCGGCTTTATCAAGCGTATGACCCTGGGACTGCCCCTGGTGCGAAGCAAATCCGCCATGAGCCTGGATGGGCGCACCGCTATGGCCAGTGGGGAATCAAAGTGGGTATCGGGCCCTGCGGCTCGCGCCGATGTACAGCGCCTGCGTTCTCGCAGTTGTGCAGTGATCACAGGGGTTGAGACGGTGCGTTTCGACAATCCCAATCTCAATGTGCGCGCCGATGAAATGGCACTGGAAATGCTGGCCGCAGAGCGAGCCGCCGAAGTGCAGCCGCTGCGGGTAATTGTTGACAGCCAGCTGCGCACCCCAGCGAGAGCCTTTATTTTGCAGGGGGATGCCCCCACATTGGTGTGCACGACAGAGCGCGCGGAGGCCGAGCGCCGCGAGCGTATTGAGAAAACGGGTGCGGAAGTCGTGGTTTTACCCCACGACAAAGAGGGCCGCGTAGACCTGCTCGCCCTGCTCAAGGAGTTGGCGCGACGCCAGTGCAATGAAGTTTTGGTAGAGAGCGGTGCGACCCTCTCTGGTGAATTCCTCTACCGGGGCCATGTCGACGAAATAATTGTTTATATGGCGCCAAAACTGCTGGGTAGCACCGGGCGACCGCTGTTTGAACTGCCTATCGAGCGTATGGGCTCGATGCTGCCGATTACGATTACCGATATGCGCGCAGTTGGTCACGACTGGCGCATTACTGCAACAACCGATATCGAGCGCTGATGTTTACCGGAATTATTGAAGCCTTAGGCGAGATTGCAGAGTTAAAACCCCAGGGCGGCGACCTGCGTGTGCGTGTGCGCAGCGGTAAGCTGGATCTGGGTGATGTGCAACTGGGGGACAGTATTGCCACCAATGGTGTTTGTCTCACGGTTGTTGACCTGCCCGGTGATGGTTACTGGGCGGATGTCTCTGCGGAAACCCTGGATGTGACAACGGTGGGCCGCTGGAAAAAAGGCGACCGGGTCAATCTGGAAAAAGCACTGACACCCCAGACCCGCCTGGGTGGACACATTGTCAGCGGCCATGTGGATGGTATTGGCGAGGTGGTATGGCGCAAGTCCGAGGCTCGCGCCGAGCGGTTCCGCCTGCGCGCACCGGAAAATCTGGCTCGCTATATTGCCCATAAAGGGTCTATCACCGTCGACGGCACCAGCCTCACGGTCAATGCCGTGGATGGGGCTGAGTTTGAACTCACCATAGTGCCACACACGTTGCAGGAAACGATTATGGCCGGCTATACCGCCGGTACTCGGGTCAACCTGGAAGTGGACCTGATTGCGCGCTACTTGGAGCGGCTACTCCTCGGTGATGAGGCAGCCAAGCCTAGTGGTGGGGGCATGACCCTCGAATTTTTGGCCCAGAACGGGTTTTACAAGCGCTAAAGATGGGCCGTGCACCACGGCGAAAACAGCAGCGATAGCCGCTCTATTTGCAATTGATAAATTTATCCAGAGTTAACCATGGAACTAAATACGGTTGAAGAACTGATCGACGATATCCGCCAGGGCAAAATGGTAATCCTGATGGATGATGAAGATCGCGAGAACGAGGGCGACCTGGTGATGGCTGCGGAGCAGGTTCGCGCTGAAGACATCAACTTTATGGCCACTCATGCCCGTGGCCTGATTTGTATGCCCATGTCCAAAGAGCGCTGTGAGCAGTTGGACCTGCCGCTGATGTCGCGGGACAACGGAGCCCAGTTCAGCACCAACTTCACCGTATCCATTGAGGCGGCAGAGGGTGTCACCACCGGTATTTCCGCCGCCGATCGCGCGCGCACGGTTCGCGCCGCTGTGGCCAGAAATGCCAAGCCCAGCGATATTGTACAGCCCGGCCATATCTTCCCCATTATGGCCCAGCCCGGCGGTGTATTAAGCCGCGCAGGCCACACCGAAGCCGGTTGCGACCTGGCCCGCCTGGCGGGTTTTGAGGCGGCTGCGGTGATTGTTGAGATCATGAATGAAGACGGCACCATGTCCCGCCGCCCGGACCTGGAAAAGTTCGCGAAAGAGCACAACCTGAAGATCGGCACAATCGCCGACCTGATTACCTATCGCGCCCTGAATGAGAAAACCGTTGAGTGCGTTAATGAGCGCAAGGTGCGCACCGAGTTCGGTGAGTTCAAACTGCGCACTTATCTCGATAAGGCCCGCCGCGAACGCCACTTTGCCTTTGTTAAAGGCGACCCCACCCCAGAAGAACCGACCCTGGTTCGTGTGCATGTAGGAAATACTCTGCGCGATGTGCTTACGATTCAGCGCGGCGATGAAAAATTCACCCCGTGGACCTTCCGCCGCGCGATGCAGCGTATTGAAGAAGAGGGCAAGGGTGTTGTGGTACTGATCTGCCACAACGAAACCACCGAAGAAATCGAAGAGAGTATTGATTGGCTGATCAGCGGCAAGCAACAGCGCCCCAGCCAGGACCTGGTGTACAAACAGGTAGGTACCGGTTCGCAAATTCTGCGGGATCTCAAGGTGCGCAAAATGCGCCTGATGAGCGCACCGTTCAAATTCAGTGCTATTTCCGGGTTTGACCTGGAGGTAGAGGAATACCTGAACGTGGAAGCGCCGCAACCCTAGTAAAAGAGTAACAATACTGAAGCGCCGCTACTGTCCTGATAGCGGCGGCGATGGACAAGAAATACGGATTGAAAATTATGAGCAATATTCAAGTGATCGAAGGGGACTTTGTCGGCAGTACGGGCAAATACGCACTGTTGGTGAGCCGCTGGAACAGCTTTGTGGTTGAAAGCCTAAAGGATGGTGCACTGGACACCCTGCGCCGCAAGGGTATCAAGGATGAAGATATCACTATCTACTACGCCCCGGGCGCATTCGAATTTCCCCTGGCGGCACAGAAGTTGGCTGAGACTAAAAAGTTCGATGCCATTATTGCCCTGGGTGCGGTTATCCGTGGTGGCACCCCGCACTTTGAGTATGTGGCTGGCGAGTGCACCAAAGGCCTGGCTCAGGTATCCATGAATACTGGTATTCCCGTCACCTTTGGCGTGCTGACAGTGGACTCCATTGAGCAGGCTATTGAACGCTCAGGCACCAAGGCTGGCAACAAAGGTTGTGAAGCCGCCGAAACCGCCCTGGAAATGGTTTCCCTACTCGGCAAGATTTAATTGCCGGCGCGCCGGCACAAAAGGTGTGTCGGTGCAGCCCATTCTGTGAAGTATCTACCGGAAAAGACAATGACCGTAACTGCATCCGCCCGCCGTAAGGCACGTCACTACGCCATGCAGGCGCTCTATCAGTGGCAGATGGCCGGCGCCAGCCTTAATTCCATTGAGGCCGAGTTTCACGCCGATAATGATATGAGCAAAACCGACGTGGAATATTTTCGTGATATTTTCCACGGCGTAGCGAAAAACCTTGATGAGGTAGAGGGCGCTTACACGTCGCACCTGGATCGCAAAGTGGAAGATCTGGACCCTGTATCCCGCGCGCTGTTGCGCATGGCCACTTACGAGCTGAAAAACCGTATCGATGTGCCTTACAAGGTTGTCATTAATGAGGCGGTGGCACTGGCGAAAAAATTTGGTCCCACCGATGCCTTCAAGTTTATCAATGGCATTTTGGATAAGACCGCTGCGGACCTGCGCTCGGCAGAGGTAGCCGCAGACAAGAAGGGCTGAGCCAGCAATTATGTCTAAAGCGCCGGGGGAGTTTGAGATCATCCGCGATTACTTCGCCCGCGCTCCCCAGGGCGAAGGTGTAGCCCTGGGGATTGGCGATGACTGCGCGCTATTGCAAGCACCTGTCAGCGGGCAGTTGGCCACTTCTATGGACACCCTGGTAGCAGGCCGTCACTTCCCCGCAGGTGCTGACCCATTCATGGTTGCGAGCCGTGCACTGCGTGTGAATATCAGTGATCTGGCGGCAATGAATGCCCGCCCCCTCTGGTTTACCCTTGCCCTGACCTTACCCGATAGCGACTCCGTTTGGCTGGAGAAATTCGCCAGTGGCCTGCTGGAAACTGCTGGCAAGTTTGGGGTTTCCCTTGTGGGTGGTGACACCACCGCAGGCCCCTTGTCCATTACGATTCAGGTGATCGGCCATACCGAAAAGCCCCTCCGGCGGGACGGCGCTTCTGTCGGCGACAATATTTATGTGAGCGGCCCACTGGGCGCTGCCGCGGCAGCCCTGCCCGTTGTTTTGGCAGAGCGGAATGTGACTGAGTCAGTGCGGCGGGAAGCGGAGCAGGCTTTCTATTTTCCCGAGCCGCAATTAGAAACCGCCAGCGCGATTGCAGGCATTGCTACCAGTGCGTTGGATATTTCCGACGGATTATTGGGGGATCTGGGCCATATCTGCAAAGCGAGCGGTGTGGCAGCAGAAATAAACCTGGAATCTCTGCCCATAGCACCCCTGGCCAATCGATTGGCAGCTGATACTGCCGTAGAGCTGGCGGCCTGTGGAGGGGATGACTACCAGCTCTGTTTTACTGCTCCGGCAGCCGCTGTTGAGCAAGTTCGTCAGCTGGGTTTCACTCCCATAGGGAAGCTCGTTGAGGGGGAGCCGCAGGTACGCTGCTCCTATCACGGGAACCCCTGGGTTGCTCAATCGCCAGGCTATAGGCACTTTTAATACCTTGTGTAAACCATAGTGCCTTTGTGAGAATTCAATAACATGAGCATTAACAACCCGACATTTTCCCAGCTGTTGCGCGATCCCACTCTTCTGTTGGCGTTTGGATTCGGCTCCGGGCTGGCACCGAAAGCGCCGGGCACTTTTGGTACCCTGGCAGCGATTCCTTTTTGGTGGCTGATGAAGGATTTGCCTCCATTCTGGTATCTGGCCATTGTGTTTGTTACCGGTGTGGTAGGTTGCTATCTATGTGGTGCAGCTGCCAAGAAAATGGGAGTTCACGATCACGGCGGTATTGTTTGGGATGAAATGGTGGGCTACTGGCTCACCATGTTTATGGCTCCTGCAGGTTGGGCTTGGGCGCTATACGGCTTTGTCCTCTTCCGGATATTTGATATTGCCAAGCCCCCGCCCATTGGTTGGGCTGATCGCAAGGTGCAAGGTGGCGTTGGAATTATGCTCGACGATATACTGGCCGCCGTTTACGCGTCACTGGTGCTGCAATTAACCGCATGGGTACTGGGTGTCTAGGTTGGATAGGGAAGATCAATGCGTAGCTATTTTGTATTTATAGTTAGCTTTTTATTTGCACTGAATGTCAATGCACAGCAGGTGCAGCTAAAAGGCCTGTTTGGTGATAGCGCCATGCTGGAGATTGATGGCCGCCAGAAAATCCTTAAGGCGGGACAAAAATCCCCAGAGGGCGTCACCCTACTGGAAGCGACTACTCGTTATGCGCGGATCAGTGTTGCCGGGCAGGAGCAAAAGCTGACCTTGGCGGCTCCTATCGCAACCAGTTTTGCCAAGGCGGCAAAAGCTGAAGTACGGCTTTCCGCTGATAGCCGGGGTCATTACATGACGGATGCCTGGGTTAACGGTATGAGAGTGCCGATGATGGTGGATACCGGTGCTACCAGCATTGCCTTCAATTATCCCACCGCTCGCCGTCTCGGTTTGAATTTGGATACTGCACAAGAAATACGGGTTTCCACTGCCAATGGAGTTACCAGGGCTTACAAAGTGAGCTTGAACAGTGTAACCATTGGCGGAATCAAGCTTCACAATGTTGACGCGACCGTACACTCAGATGATTTTCCCAGCGTAGTGCTTCTCGGCAATAGTTTTCTCAGTCGGGTTGATATGGAACAGCAGGGCGGCGTGCTGCTACTGCGCGCTCGACACTGATTTAAAGAGGTATTAAGTTGACCATTCGTTTTGTGGAATCCTCAAAACTGCCCACCTCTTGGGGTATGTTTGAGATGCACGGTTTCGAGGAAGTGGAAACCGGAAAAGAGCACGTGGTACTCACCATGGGCGACTTCGATACCGAAGAGCCTCTGTTGGCCCGTATTCATTCTGAGTGCCTGACCGGAGATGCACTATTCTCCCTGCGCTGTGATTGTGGTGCCCAGCTACAACATGCTATGCATCGTATTGCGATGGAGGGGCGTGGAGCTATTTTCTATCTCCGCCAGGAGGGCCGCGGTATCGGTCTGTTAAATAAGATTCGCGCTTACCACTTGCAGGATTGTGGTGCGGATACGGTGGAAGCCAATGAGCAGTTGGGCTTTGGCGCGGACATGCGGGATTACTCGATTCTGAAAGCAATGATCGAACACCTGGGTATCCATGCCATTCGCTTGATGACCAATAACCCGCGCAAAGTTAAAGCGCTGGAGGACTTGGGCATCAATGTGACTGAGCGCCTGCCGCACCAGTCTGGGCGCAATCCCCACAATGCCAAGTATTTGTCCACTAAAAAAGGCAAACTTGGTCACCTGATCGAAAATGAGGATGAAGAAGGAAAAGAGGAAAACTAACTTTCACTTTTCTTTAAGCACCCCAATAAAAAAGGCCGGAGTTATCCGGCCTTTTTTATTTTGTAGAAATTAATTAAAACTGGGTTCGAATATTTTAATTTCGCTATTAAACTATTCAGAGGCTTTTAATTCTTAAAGACCTTGCCCCCTTTCATCACAAAATCCACATCTAAAAGTTCATCGATATTATCCAGTGGCGAGCCATCGGTGGCGATAATATCGGCGTACTTACCGGACTCAATGGTGCCCAGTGAATCGCTCATATCGATCAGGTCGGCGGCGTTAACGGTAGCGGATTGCAGGATGGCCATATTGTCCATACCGGCTTCACTCATCAGTACCGCCTCGCGGGCATTGATGCCGTGCTTGGATACACCTGAGTCGGTACCGAAAGCAATTTTTACTCCGGCATTGACCGCTTTACGGAAATTGCCGCGCATGTCTGTGCCAACACGAATGGCTTTTTCCTTCTGAGCCTCAGATAAGACATCGGTATTTTTTGCCAGCTGTACCACAGTATCGCCGGCGAGAAGTGTCGGAACCAGATAAGCGCCGGTTTCTTTAAATAACTTATGGGCGCGGGGACCTGCGTAGGTGCCGTGCTCAATACTGTCTACACCAGCCTCCAGTGCGGCGATAATGCCTTCTTCCTGATGCGCATGACTGGCCACCTTGCGGCCCATACGTTTGGCTGCAAGGACCACCTCTTTTAACTCATCCATTTCCATCTGCTGACCAGTTCCGGTAGCGCGATCGGTGAGCACACCACCGGTAGAGGTAATCTTGATAAAGTCAGCACCATATTTGATCGCATGGCGGGTCGCGCGTCGGCACTCGTAGGGGCCGTCGCATACAGTTTTGGTCTTGTCATCATGCAGCTCCATTAGCTCTGGACTGACCCCGCTGATATCTGCGTGGCCACCAGTTATTCCCACCCTGCCGGCTGCAACAATTCGCGGGCCATCTACCCAACCTTTATTGATCGCATCGCGCATCGCATACATTTCTTCACCACTGTTACCAGCATCGCGCACAGTGGTAAAACCAGACTCCAGGGTTCGCATGGCAAACATTTGCGAGCGCATCTGGGTCAGCGGCATGGACATCTTGAGAGCCTCGGTATCATTTTTAGGGCCCAGCTCACCTTGTAAATGCACGTGCATATCCATTAAGCCCGGCATTACGAAACTATTCTTAAGATCAATGACTTCAGCGTTATCCGGGCTTACATAACCGGATCTGACAGCACTGATCTTGCCGTCCTCGATAATTACACTTTGCTCTTGCAAAGGTTTCTCACCGGGAACGGCGAGGAGTGTGCCTGCATGGATAACAGTAGTTTTTGCCAGTGTCGCGGATGAGAGAAGAGTTGCGATGCCGCAGAGAAGGAGACGCTTCATGATTTGTACACCTATTTATTATTTAGGTACACGCTAAATCAATCTGCGGAATATGACAATTGCGAGTTGATTACTTGGTTAGAGCCGGGAAATAGTTTCTAAAAAATGAGAAAAAGGCCGGAAAATCCGGCCTTTTAAAATTTATGAAGAATTAATATCTACGGCGTGGCTGCACAAATACTGCGGTAGTTCGGCCGGGCAGAGTAAAGGTGCCGCTGCTCCTATCAAATTTTACTTTGTGCAGGCGTGAGTCTACTGATCGGCGCTGACGTGGGTGCTTGAACAGGTACTCACCAATAAGGTTTTCGCTGGTAAATTCCAATGATTCGTCATCGCCATTAAACAGCACCACAATACGTTCAAAGCGGCGATCGATGCTGCCACTGGAATCGGATAACTCCATCACAATCAGCCCAGGAATCTGGTCGGGTCCGGTGTTGAGGAAATTGAGATGTGCTTCTACGGACTCTGCATCAGACAAGCGGAACAGGGGAGAGCTGTTGCGAATCGCCAGCTGCTCGCGGAATAGAGCAGAGCTCCACAAGCGGTGCCGGCGCTCGGGAGCCAATTCCGGGTTTGCCAGTAAAGGTTGCATCAGGGACCAGTTATCTTCGTTTTTATCTGCGATAGGTAAACCCGCAGCCCAATTATCGGTGGCGAGGCTGAAGTCCAGTGCATTAAACCAGTCACCGGAGTTGTAACTGTCCCGATCCATCGACTTTGAGCGCAGGAAATCCTGGCCTGCGTGGATAAACGGCACTCCCTGGGCGAACAGAACCAGGGAATTACTGAATGCCTGGATACGCACTCGTTCAGCCAAGTCGGCGCTGTCACTGGCTTTGATCTGTACTCCGTCGAACAGCGTCTCGTTGTCGTGGGCGGCAATATAATTAATGGATTCCTGCGGGTCGGCGGTATAGCCGGTGGGCTGGCCGTTATAGACCAGCTCGCTGCCGGTAATGATATTGCCGTTGGCATCTTCAAAAGGATAATCCGCCAGGTTGCCGGCGAGGGAAACGCGGACTTTATCTGCCAGGGTTAGCAGTGTGGCACGCTCATCTTCTCCCTCAAACTTACCGTTGCTGTCGGTGAACAGACCGGTACCAAAGCCCTGCTCCTCAAAACCTCCAAAGGGGTTGCCGCCACGCACGGAATCGCGCAGGCGATCGTTAAAGGTGCCGACACCGCTGCCGGCCATATTGCCCTGGCGGGCCTGTACAAAGCGAGCATCGTCAGCCACTTCGCCAAAATTCCAGCCCTCGCCGTACAGGTAGATAGCTTTGCCGTCGACACCATCGGCTGCCGGGGTCAGTGATTGCAATGCCGCTTGCGCCTTGAGGATATTGTCGAGGCTGTGATGTCCCATCAGATCGAAACGGAAGCTGTCCACCTTATAGGCCCGGGCCCATGTGACCAGGGAATCGATCATCAGCTTTTCCATCATGGCGTGCTCACTGGCGGTATTTGCGCAGCAGCTGCTCATTTCCACACCGCCCTCCAGATTACGGCGGTGGTAATAGCCGGGGACGATTTTATCGAGTACGGAGTTGTCGTATTGGCCATAGGAGCTGGTGTGGTTGTAAACCACATCCATCACCAGTCGCAGGCCGGAGTGGGATAGCCCTTGCACCATTTGACGGAATTCGCGAATGCGCGCAGGTCCATCGGGAGCGCTGCTATAGCTGCCTTCGGGGACTGTGTAGTGCAATGGATCGTAGCCCCAGTTAAAGCCATCGGTATCGCGAATAGCATCTACCTGGGCCTGCTGCTCGCTGCTGTCCGGCGCGTAGTCTGAGAGGTCCGGGGTTTGCTGCTGCTGGGTGCGATCCTCATTGACTGTGGCAAAGTCAAAGGCCGGCAGCAAGTGGATATGGGTGAGGCCGGCGCGGGCCAGTTTATTGAGGTGGCGCATGCCGTCGCTGTGCTTGCGGGTGAAAGCCTTGAAGGTGCCGCGCTCTGCTTCGGGGACAGTTTGATCCGCAATACTGAAATCGCGCACATGCAGCTCGTAGATACTGATGTCTTCCGGCTGGGTTAACTTGGGCTTGCGCAGACGATCCCAACCGCGCGGCTTCAGGTCCCGGTCATTCAGGTTAATGATCTGGCTTTTGCCACTATTGATGGAGAGACTCAGGGAATAGGGGTCGGTGACCAGGTTGGTTTCAATCTGGCGGCTGAAGTAGGAGTACACCTCGACCTCATAGAGATAAAAACTGCGGTCCCACTGCTTGTCGATATCGGCACTCCAAACCCCGGTAGATTCATCGCGCAGCATGGATACCACCTGATCGGCGCTGTCGCTGCTGGAGTCTGTAAACAGGTGCAGTTTTACTGCCCGTGCGGTGGGAGCCCAAAGATCGAGCTGGATATTCTCCTCGCCGACACGGGCACCGAGTTCACCGTCGTAGTAAAAGCGATCATCGAGCGCGCCTGCCATCTGCACACCAGTCGCATCCAGTAACGTGCCCTCCGCATCGTAAGCGGCGAGGGCGAGTTGCTGGGTTACCAGATCACTAGTGGAAGCCTGCCCCGGCAATTGCCAGGCACTGAAACTGGCCAGGTGCGGGAATTTTTGTTGGGCGCTGTCGGGCAGGGTGGCGAGAGGGGTGAGATCGATAGTGCCATCGGAACGGATATCACCGTCCTCCAGTTTTAGCTCGGCGCTGTTGCTGTAGTGCAATTTAACCTTGGTACCTTCCTGCACCTGGATATCCCAGGCAAAGCTGCTGGTATCCACCCAGTGAGCTTTATCGCTGCTCAGGTCACCCTTGGCGAAGCCGTCACTGCTGACGGTGACTTCTTTACTATTCGAGTCAAAAGCAAAGTAGATTTCGTCGTAATCGGCAGCCACGGTAAAGCTGACGTTGGCTCCATTGTTGCCGTAGCTCTCCTCCCAGCCTTCGTGCAGGGCTACCTTGAATTCATAGGAACCGGCAGGCAGTGCTGAGGTGATAAAGGTGTAGGTGCCATCTCCATCGGCATCCTGCATCCAGCTGCGCAGGCAACTGGGTTGCCAGTCTCCTGGACACCCCAGCAGGGATTGGAAGTTGCCGGCTACAGCGGCGACCACGCTATTGTGGTTGTCGGTGATCCAGTGAGTCTCGTGGTCGTAGATAAATTTAACTTCGCGGGCCTCATCCAGGCTGAGGGAAATATTACCACCGTCCCGTTGGCCGCCCGAACCATAATTTTCATCCCAGCTGTTGTTGAGGGCGGCTTTGTACTCCCAGTTGCCGGCGGGTATCCAAAAGCTGCCTTGCCATTTGTCGTCTTCGCTGTCATAGCTGAGCAGGGTGGCGACACAACCTGGTTGCCAGTCGCCATCGCAGCCCAGCTGGCTTTGTAGGTTGCCGGGAATATTGACCTCTGTGGGATCTGGTGTATCAGATGCCCAAACCGGTAATTGGATGGAGCAGAAGACTGCCCCCAGAATCAGCCCCGTCCTTGTGCCGGGGCCTGTAAATTTTGTTGTTGGCATAGCGCTTCCCATTTTTTGTTGTACTTGTTGCGGTTCTCTCAGTTGGTATTGAATCGCAGTCACGCATTGACGGCCTCCCACCCCGAGGAGGTGGAGGTCTGGGGGAGATGGTTGGGGGTGTCATAAAACCTTTATAGATTCGTCACTTGGAGGAAATACCCGCAGAAGAAGATGCTTCTCGAGTAAACGTGATGGCGAAAGAAAAAGCCGGATCTATACTCAACTGATCGGGTTATGGTGAGTCGAGAAAGGTGATGCACTCGCTGTAATCGGATTCGAAGGCCGGCTTTTGCCGGCTTTGCTTTTTGTGGCGGGGCAATTACTAAGAGGCTTCCCGGGATTATCCTTGCTCCTATCCCCGGGTAGTGCTAATTTGCCCATAGCCCGCCAGGTACTATGGCGGAATCCAGAACTCAATAACTGCGGAGGATGATTGATGATTGTTGCAACCCTCCGTCGGGTCCAGTAGCAGCCTCCAGCTGCCCACGCCCGGCGATAGATTCCTAGACGTCGGGCTTTCCCTGAGAAAGCTCTGTTGGCCGCGTATGTGCGGTCGCTTGGTGCTTTGTTGCGCCCAGAGGGTTTCAATCTTGAGTAAATCTCACTTTACCCACCGGTCTGTTAATAGATTCGACACTAAATCCCCATCTATCAAAATTGAGCGGGAAGCTTCTCCGCTGCAAAAACTCGGTTGGAAGTCTTTTTTCCAACAGCAGCTGACGCTCGAAGAACTCGAGCAGTGTTTGCCGCTGCGGGTTATGGCTATACACCGCAGTCTCCTGGAATTGGCCGGCGAGCAGGGGGCTGTGTCCCTTCCCCTAACCGGGAGTCTTGTGGCTAATTTGCCCGCGGTGGGGGATTGGCTGTTGTTAGAGAAGAGCAGCGGATCTTTCGTGCGTTTGTTGAGCCGCAGCAGCCAGTTTGAGCGCATGGCACCTGGGGGGCATCAGGTGCAGATGATCGCCGCCAATGTCGATAGTGTTTTTATTGTCTCCTCCCTGAATGATGACTTTAACCTCTCACGTATTGAGCGCTATTTGGCTCTGGCTCGGGAGTCCGGTTGCAGCCCACACCTGATACTGACTAAGGCCGATCTGTGTGAAGATACAGCCCCTTTTCTTCAGGCATTGCGCCCATTCGGCGAATTACCCGCTGCAATGGTAAATAGCCTGGATCGAGAAAGCGTGGCACAGCTGCGCCAGTGGTGCTTACCTGGGGAAACTATCGCGCTGTTAGGTTCTTCTGGAGTGGGTAAATCCACTTTGCTAAATGCGTTGTCTGGCGAATCCCTGGCTGAGACTGGGACCATTCGTGAAGCCGATAGTAAAGGGCGTCACACTACAAGGAAACGCTCTCTTCACTCCCTGAGTTGGGGAGCGCTGTTACTCGATAGCCCTGGAATGCGGGAGCTGGGGTTGGTGCATGTTGAAGATGGCGTGGCGGAGACTTTTTCTGATATTGAGGCCTTGTCCAGAGAGTGTCGCTTCTCTGACTGCCAGCACCAGTCGGAGCCAGGCTGTGCGGTACAAGAGGCAATAACGGGCGGTTCGCTGGATGATCGGCGCTTGCGCAATTGGCAAAAACTGCAACAGGAACTAAGCCGTAACGGTCAAACTCTCGCGCAGAAACGGGCAGGGGAGAGAGCGCTATCCCAGATGTATCGATCTGTACAAAACCAGGCGCGTAAACACAAATATTCAGAGGATTAATAGAACTGGCGCCCGGGAATTTTCCCGGGTGCTTCTCAATTAATGAGAAAGTTTTAACGTGACAACGCCTAAGATAATGAGCAAAACCCCCAGGTAGCGTCCAAGGCTGGTGGGGTCTCCAAAGAACAGCACCCCTACCGCAAAGGCTCCGGCGGCACCAATTCCCGTCCAGACCGCATAGGAAGTACCAATAGGTATCTCCCGCTGCGCCAGCCATAGAAGAAATCCACTGACCCCAATAAATACCACAGCCATAACCACACCCAGAAGGCGGGTGTTACTGCCCTGTGAAATTTTCAGTCCCAGCACCCAACCAATTTCGCATAGTCCGGCGAGTATTAAGTAGAACCAGGCCATGATATTCCTTTAAAAATAGCTTTGGGTTTTAAACTCTAGCTCCGTCTGGGACGCTTGCTTGTTGATGCACACATTAGGTGGTCAATAGAAAAGATATAGCTGAGAATGGAGGAAACACGTTTTGTAAAGCTTGGGGTGGGCTGAGCGGTAGATCGTATTGTTCTTTAGTAACAGCTATTTCCTATATAATCAGACTTTAAGGGAAACATTCGACGATAAAAATAAATCAATTATAGGGAGTTTGGGGATGTTGAGTGTGGTCCATGGAATAAAAGGAGTCTTACTGTTTTTTGTGTCTGCCTGGTTATTTTTTTCTTCTGATTTTTCGTATGGCAGTGAGATGCAGATAGAGACTCTGGTCGTTACAGCAGGTAGATATGATCAGGGCATTACAGACCGGGTAGAGAGTATTTCTATTGTCGCCAATGATGTGCTGAAGAAAGCTGGTAACGCCCATATTCAACAAAGTTTGGCGAGTGTGCCCGGAGCAAATCTGGCCAGAGGAAATGGGCAGGAATATCTGCCCGCCTTGCGCTCTCCAGTGCTGACGGGTGCGGGAGCTTGTGGGGGAATTCTGACAGCAGAGGATGGCATTCCACTGAGAGCAAATGGCTTTTGCAATATCAATGAGTTATTTGAATCTTATAGTGAGGCAGCACGTCATATCGAAGTCATAAGAGGACCTGCTGGTACGCTCTATGGCTCAAATGCGTTGCATGGATTGATCAATATTATTAGTCGTGACCCTGTCGAGGATGAGGGGGGATTACTCAATGTTGATACGGGACCTCACGATTATTACCGATTGGGCGTGTCAGCGAATCATCGTCTTAATACTGAAGGTGCTGGGATAAGTACAGATTTGTATCTAATGACCGATGGTGGCTATAGAGACCACTCCGGTGTGGACCAGCAAAAAGCTAGTGTTCAGTATGTTAGCCATATCGGAGATAGCAGAGTTCGAACCCGTTTGGTAGCTACAAACCTGAACCAGGAAACTGCGGGTTACGTTGAGGAAGAGGGCGCTTATCGAGATCCTCGATTGAGCCGTACAAACCCCAACCCAGAGTCATTTCGGGATGCCTATGCCATCAGGATGTATTCCCTGATCGACATACCTATTAATCGTGATGGCCAAATACAATTGGCGCCGTATTTTCGAAAAACCAAAATGCGTTTTCTGCAACATTATTTGCCGGGCCAGCCTTTGGAGGAAAATGGTCAGGAAAGTATTGGAATTAGAACTAGTTATTATCTGGAGCTGGATAAAAATCTGAATCTGGTTTCTGGTATTGATACGGAATTAAGCGAGGGATATCTCTTGGAGATGCAAGAGAGTACTACCGAGGGATCTGAATTTCTTCAGGCGACGATTCCTGTGGGGAAGCACTATGATTACGAAGTGACGGCTTGGAATCTTGCTCCTTACGCATCGGTAAACTGGCAGGTTAGTGATAAATTGGAAATTACTGGCGGAGTGAGGTTTGAGTCTGCACATTACAATTACGACAATAACATGCTCTCCGGACGTACCGATGAAAATGGAATGGCTTGTGACTTCGGCGGTTGCCGGTTTAGTCGACCGAGTGACCGAAAAGATAGATTTAACAATATCTCCCCCAAGCTGGGCGCACAATTACAATTAGATAGTGAATGGCAATTATTTACCCAAATTGCTCAGGGGTATCGGGTACCCCAGGCGACAGAATTATACCGCTTACAGAGGGAGCAAACGGTTGCAGAATTGGACTCTGAAGAGCTCAATAGCTTTGAAATAGGATTGAGGAAGCTGGGTGACACCCTGTCATTTGAGTGGGTGGCCTATGCAATGGAAAAGGAAAATGTAATTTTTCGCGATGCTGATTACTTTAACCAGTCCAATGGGAAGACCCGGCACTGGGGGCTGGAATTAGCGGTTAATTATGAGTTTTCTGAAAGTCTGAGCTTTGAGGGTAGTACCAGCTATGCTGAACATCGCTATGACGATCAAAGGGAGTTAGAGGGCGTAGAACTGGATGGAAATTTTGTAGATTCTGCACCAAGAACTTTTGGTAGCTATCGCCTGAAGTGGTCGCCCAGCTCTCTTATATCAGCGGAACTGGAGTGGTTACATCAGGGCAGTTATTTTACCGATCCTCAAAATGCTCATCGGTATCCAGGACATGACTTGCTGAACCTCCATGTGGCCTGGCAGTGGGAGCAATATGGATTTTCAACTCGAGTGCTGAATATTACTGATAAAGCCTACGCTGAGCGTGCTGATTACAGTAGTTTTAGTGGTAGCCGTTATTTCCCTGGAGAGCCTCGCTCAATTTATTTTGGAATTGATGTTGAGTGGTAATGGGGAAATTAGAGTTGTTTTATCGAAACTTCCTCTTTGCAATAGGTTTGAAATCTATTGCAAAGAGGAAGTAGAAGCCGACAGGTTTGGATTAACTGGTAGCGGGCTTCTCGATCTGTTGCGCATCGATATGGGCAGACGCTGAGGCCTGGCTTTCCAGCCAGTTGTCCATACGCTCTTCAAGAATATTCAGTGGCAGTGCTCCAGATCCCAACAGAGCGTCATGGAAGCTGCGAATATCAAAATTGCTGTCCAGGGTTTCCTCCGCTTCCGCACGCAGCTCTTTAATTTTGAGTTGTCCCAGTTTGTAGGCCAGGGCCTGGCCCGGCCAAACCAGATAGCGGTCGATCTCGACGGTCACATCGTGGATTGGCTTGGCGCTGTTTTCCATAAAGTACTCGATCGCTTCCTCGCGGCTCCAACCCAGCTGGTGCATACCGGTATCCACTACCAAGCGCACAGCACGCCACATATCGTAAGTGAGTGCACCGAATTCGCTGTAGGGGTTTTTATACAGGCCGAGGTCGTAACCGAGACTTTCGGAGTAAAGGCCCCAACCCTCTACAAATGCGGTATAGAGAGCCATACGGCGCAGTGGGTGAATATCAGTTTGCTCTTGTGCCAGGGCAATTTGCAGGTGGTGACCCGGCATCGCCTCGTGCACTGTGAGCGCCTCCATTTCCCATTTTGGGCGGCTGGGCAGGTTGTAGGTATTGGCAAAGAAAATACCTGCACGGCCGGCCTCATTGGAGCCCGGTTGGTAGTAGGCAGTAGTTTGGGCCTGTTCTGAGTAACCGGGAATTGGTTTCACACCATAGGGCAGGCGTGGCAAGGTGCCAAATAGGGCGGGCAGCTCTGCATCAATACGCTTGGCGATATCGCGGTAGTCCCGCAATAACCCTTCCCGGCTGGTGTGGTAAAAGCGCGGGTCGCTACGTAGGAAGTCGGTAAAGGCCTTAAAGTCCCCCTGGAAGCCCGTCTTCTGGATGATTTTATCCATCTCCCCTCGAATTCGCTTCACTTCCGCAAGCCCAATGCGGTGGATCTCTTCGGGGCTAAGATCGGTGGTGGTACTCTCTTCCACTTTATGGGCGTACCAGCGCAGACCGTCAGGGCGGCTGGTTAAAGCGGTATCCACCTGGGCCTCGGGAATATATTTTCGCTCAACAAATTCAGCCATACCCTGCCAGGCCGGTACCAGTTGTTTGCTGTAAATGGCATAGGCGCGTTGCTGCAGGCTTTTCCGCTTAGTTGCTGGGATGGCCTCAGGCATTCGATTAAATGCCGTCAGCAATGGGCTGTGCTCCGGCGCGGCAGGTACCAGTGCGCGTATCTGACGCGGCAGGTCGCGCAGGGTAATTTGTGGTGGTGTGACCCCTTTGCGCAGGCCCCGGCGCATCAGCCCCTGGGTTTGTTCAATCAGGATTGGCAACCTTTCCAAGCGGCTGATAATTGTTTCGTAATCGGCTGCAGTGCGCTTGGGCATGCTATTGATAACAGCCGGTACATTGCGCTGAATACCGCTCATATGGGTAATTGGTTGCAAGTGCTCTGGAAACTGGAAGCCTTTTACTTCTCCCAATAAGTCCTGGTAGAGCAGCTGGTAATCCAATTGTTGCCCGGCTGGCAGGTCGCTCTGGTCGATATTGCGTGTAGCGCCCAATAGGATTCGGGTCTGCTTCTGCCTGAGTTTCACAGATTTCAGGGAGTTATCTACCCAGCGATGATTTTGCCCGGGGTAGCCCTCGTAGGTTGCCTGGCTGGGATAACTCTCCATAATCCAGCGATAACGTAAATCCTGTAAGGCGATGAGGCGCTCGGAGGCGCTGGTCTCCGGAAGGGACTTGTATGCTTTCCGGAAGGTATCCTGATCCATCGCCGAGGTATTGAGGCTGGCAATAAGTCCCAGGGAAGTGAATAGGGCTTTTCTGATAAACGACATAGTCCCCTCGAGTGAAAGCGTGTGGTCCAAATAGTGGCCGGATTTAGTCAATGGGTGGTTTGTTACCACTGCCGGCAATTTATTGCCGGGCATTCGAAGAGCAGCCAGCCGCATTAGCTGGCTGCCAAAGGCGGGCTGGGTCAGTTGGCTGCCGCTGTGCGACTGCCAAACTCCTGGTGATTGATCAGTTGCAAGCGCCTGCGAATCTGTTCCTCAATACCGGAAGCATTGAGGCCGATGGCCGCCAGCAGGTCTTTGTGCTTGCCGTGCTCAATAATTTGATCGGGTAGCCCCAGTTGCAGCACAGGTACCGACCGCGCAGTGCTATTGAGGTATTCGAGTACGGCACTGCCAGCACCACCAGCAATAGTGTTCTCTTCGATGGTAACTAAGAGTTGGTGACTCTCGGCAAGTTCATCGATCAGTGTCTCGTCCAGGGGTTTTACCCAGCGCATATCGGCTACGGAGGCCCCCAGCTGCTCTGCAGCGGCCATAGCGGGGCCGAGTAAGGTTCCGAAGCTGAGGATGGCTACACCACTGCCCTGGCGCAACAGGCGCCCCTTGCCGATCGGCAGCTCTGTCATTTCCTTGTTGATGGCGGTACCCATACCGGTTCCGCGTGGATAGCGCACAGCAGTGGGGCCGTTGTGTTTGTAGGCGGTATAGAGCAGCTGGCGGCATTCGTTTTCGTCACTGGGCGCGGCGATAGCCAGGTAGGGCAGGCAGCGCATAAATGTGAGGTCAAAACTACCCGCGTGCGTGGGGCCGTCTTCGCCCACCAGGCCGGCGCGGTCGATGGCGAAAGTGACATCCAGGTTTTGGATTGCCACATCGTGCACCATTTGGTCGTAGCCGCGCTGTAAAAATGTCGAATAAATAGCAACTACCGGCTTCTGGTCTTCACAGGCGAGGCCCGCAGCGAGAGTGACGGCGTGCTGTTCGGCAATGGCCACGTCGTGGAAGCGGTCCGGGAAGCGCTTGGAGAACTCCACCATACCGGAACCCTCGCACATGGCCGGGGTAATAGCGACCAGGCGCTCGTCCTGTTCTGCGGCATCGCACAGCCACTGGCCAAAAATATCCTGGAACTTGGGCAGTTTCTTCTTGCCGGGTACGGCCACTTGCACCTTGGCTTCCGGCTCCAGCTTGTTCAGCGCGTGGTAGCCCACCGGATCTTCTTCAGCGGGGCCGAAGCCTTTGCCCTTGGTGGTGGCAATATGCAGGAGTTGCGGACCCGGCTGGCTGCGCAGGTTGCGCAGAGTGTGGACCAGGTCGTGCATGTTGTGGCCATCCAGGGGGCCCACGTAGTTAAAACCCAGTTCTTCGAACAGGGTACCCGGCGTGATCATGCCTTTGACGTGCTCTTCGGTGCGTCGCGCCAATTGCCAGGCTTTGGGGATGGCAGACAGTATCTTACGGCTGCCCTCGCGCATGTTCAGGTAGGTTTTACTGGCCAGGATTTTGGCGAAATAGGTAGCTAGGCCGCCGACATTTTTTGAGATAGACATACTGTTGTCATTGAGAACAACCAACATGTCCTTGCCGGTATGGGAGGCGTGGTTCAGGGCTTCGAAAGCCATTCCCGCCGTCATGGCGCCATCGCCAATCACCGCCACTACCTTGCGATCGTCAGGGGAGCCCAGGGCCATACCCAGGGCGGCGCTGATCGAAGTGCTGGAGTGACCAACACCAAAGGTATCGTAGGGGCTCTCACTGCGTTTGGGGAAGCCGGACAGGCCCCCTTGCTGGCGCATGGACAGCATCTGTTCGCGGCGACCGGTGAGGATTTTATGGGGGTAGGTCTGGTGGCCCACATCCCAAACCAGCCGGTCCTCCGGGGTATTGAATATGTAATGCAGGGCGATGGTCAGTTCCACCACACCGAGACCGGCACCAAAGTGCCCGCCGGTCTGGCCGACACAATACAGCAGGTACTCGCGCAATTGGCTGGCGAGTTCCGGCAATTGGCGTTCATCGAGGGCGCGCAGCTGTGCCGGGTCGTCGATCGAGTCGAGAAGCGGTGTCTGCGGGCGTGTGCGTGGAATTTCTTCGAGCATCAAATGTATCAGTTGCAACAGATGGTGATATTGAGGGGGATTGTATGCCCGTGGCGGGCATATTGCATCCCAAACCCCACAGGCAAGGCTGTGACTTAGTGTCCGCGCTGCACGATATAGTCTGCGAGCTGCTGTAGTAGCAGGGTATCGCCATCGAGACTTTGCAGTGCCTGGGCGGCCTGGGCGTGCAGTTTTGCAAGCTTGTCCCGGGCGCCGTCGACGCCGAGCAGAGAGACATAAGTGGGTTTGTTGCGCAGGGCATCGGCGCCCTGGGTTTTGCCCAGAACTGCGGTTTCAGCAGTGATATCGAGAATATCGTCCTGAACCTGGAATGCCAGGCCAATAGCTTGGGCGTAGCGGGTAATAATCTCCAGCTCCCTCTCGCTGGCACCGCCCAGCAGTGCGCCCATACGAGCGCTGGCACAAATCAGAGCCCCGGTCTTGAGGCGGTGCATGGGCTCCAGCTGATTCAGGGTGAGGGTTTGGTCAACGGAGTCCAGGTCGATAGCCTGGCCGGCGACCATACCTCGGGCCCCCGCCGCAGTGGCGAGCTCACGCATAAGCTGTAACTGCAATTGAGGCGCGAGGGGTTCAGCGAGGAGCAACTCGAAAGCCTGGGTTTGCAGTGCGTCGCCAGCGAGAATGGCTGTGGCTTCGTCATAGGCGATATGACAGGTGGGGCGACCTCGACGAAGGTCGTCGTCATCCATTGCCGGCAGGTCGTCATGGACCAGGGAGTAGGCGTGAATGCACTCCAGGGCCGCCGCTGTGCTATCGCAATAGGCCAGGTCAAAATCGACACCCCGAAAAACCTGGGCACAAGCGTAGACGAGAGCGGGGCGCAGGCGTTTGCCGGGGCCCAGTGCGGCATAGCGCATTGCTTCGAACAGCTTTTCTGAGCCGTCGATCGGGGTGTTGAGCGCCTGCTGGATTCGGCTTTCGACGCGTGTGGAGGAGGCCTGTAGAAAGGCTTTCAGCTCCTCTGGCAGGTTTGCGGAACTCACTTAAACTGGGTCCCCGGAGTTGTCGTCGGCATCAAAGGGGAGCTCGCGGATATTGCCGCTCTCTTCAATTAACAGCTTTACTTTCTGCTCGGCTTTGGCGAGCTTCTGTTGGCACTCCCGGGTGAGTTTCACTCCCTTTTCGAAATCAGCGAGAGCCTCCTCCAATGGGAGATCTCCGCCTTCGAGTCGCTCAACCAGCTGTTCCAACGCCTCGAGACTCTCTTCAAAAGTTGCTGTTTTTTTCTTTGCCGCCATAGCATCGCCTCTTAATTGCGGGGCAACCTTAGCGGCTGGCGCTGCGGGGGTCAATTCCATGGCCCCCTCATCCGGGAGCCTCTTCTCAGTGTCGTTTAGGCGTGCAATTCCTAGAGGCTCGACTCCCGGGATAAAAGATAGTGCGCCAGGGCTTTTTTCTGCACCGCCGTAAAGTTGTAGTTAGGCATTGGTGGTGTTGGGGCATCGAAGTAGTCAGCCAGGGTCTGCGCTGTGTATTTAGCGGATAGGTTGCGTAGGGGAAACTGGGCCTGATGGCAGTGGGCACAATCGTTAGACCGATAGAGCTGCGCGCCCAGTTGCACCACCTCGGCATCTATTGAAAGCGCGTTGGCCGTGGATGTTTTTTGCAGTTGTGGCTGCTGTGTTGTCAATACAGCTTGGCGAGGGGCCCCTTGGCTCACACGATAAACTGCACCGGCGTAGTCATCGGAAATATAGATGTTGCCCAGTTTATCCTCGGCGATGGCGACAGGGCGGCCGTAAACCGTTTGGCGGTCATTACTGAGAAATCCCCACAGGAAATCCCTCTGTTGAACTTCTCCGCCGTTACTCCAGTGTAGGGAGACAACTTTATAGCCATCTTTCACGCTGCGATTCCACGAGCCGTGCAGGGCGACCAGCGCTGCATGGCGATAATCCTTAGGCTGTTCCACACTGCGCAAAAATTTAATCCCGAGTGGCGCGTTGTGAGCGCGAAATTCGTACACAGGAGGAATTGAGTCAGCAATCTTTTGCTGGATTTCAGGGCTTGCATCCACCCCAAGATCCGGATCGGGAACCCGGTCACCGTAGGCGTAGGGCCATCCGTAGAATTGGTCTTTGCGAATCAGGTTGAGCTCATCTGGCGGCAGGTTGTCGCCGAGCCAATCGCGGCCATTATCTGTTGCGTAAAGTCCGCCATCTTTTGGAGACCAATCGAACCCCACACTATTACGCAGGCCGGTGGCGTATATTTCAAAATTATCCCCGTTTGGTTTCATTCTCATGATGGTTGCGCGGCGAGGATCTTTTTCAATACAAACGTTGCAGCTGGAACCACTGCTGAGAAAAAGCCATCCATCGGGACTCACATCAATAGTTTTTGTCCAGTGTCCATCGTCCTCAAGATTTTCAATAATTCTCTGGTAGCGCCCAGCCAGTCGCCCATCGGAATGATCAAAGGGGACCCGTCCAACTACGTCACTTTCGGCAATATATAACCAACCGTCGTGTAGCAATAATCCGTGGGGCCGCTGAAGATTATCAATAAGGGTCTTTTGCCCGTCACTGCGGCCGTCGCCGTCTTTATCTTGTAATAAAAGTGAAACTTTGCCATGTTTGGGCTGGGAGACGATGATGTCTCCATTGCGGGTCACTGTGAGCCAGCGTGCGCCGGGAACATCCCCTGCGAATAACTGGACCGAGTATCCATCTGCTGCGGTCAGCCGGCCTGTCACTTCTTTTTCTGTTGTTTTGACACCACCGACCAGTTGGCGCCAAGGCACACTGACGCTGGATTTAAAGGTGGCTAAGGCGGTAGAAAGCACCGCGCCGAGGGCGATAAAAAATATTAGCGTATATTTCAACGTTTTCTTCATGGTATCGATTGAACTTGAAATAAAGATGTTTATAGTTGCCGCGCTTATCTATTTACCCCTATAGTTAACACGGGATTAATTTCCTGTCTCCCCTCCCTTTTGTAACAGGTAGCTCAGTTTGTGAGATATCTCTTACACAAAATTCAGGAGATTTCCCCTACTTTTTTCTCCCTTGATGTCCATAATTAACTTGCAAGGACGCGAAAGGGACTGCACTACTGCGGCAATGGATAAATGGATTGCGCCGCTCGCCCTAGGGATATGGGCACCATCCTGTGAGACGCACCGCCCGGGCCGGATTGCCTGGGCGGTGTTTTACATTCTGCTTTAACCTGCCTGCAACGCTTTCCACAATTTACACCTTTCTTCTGTAATTTGCTGTTATTCCATCAGCGGCATATCGCTGTCTGGAATTTGTAATAGTTATCCGCTTTAATGTTGATAGGCCGGCCAAATTACCCATGGGCCGGCGGAGGGTGGCGCATTCAGTAATCTACCAGCAGAAGTGCCCGTATTACCCAAGGCAAAACTACGCCTGTGGGCATCTGTATTTTCGTTGGTAAAAAAGCTTTCAGACTCCTCCATCTTGTCTGGGAGCAAGCTTTTACTTTCGAAGGTGGCAGTTTTTTCTAATGCTGCGAATCGCGCCAGCCTCTGTCATCGTCATCCAGTCCCTTCGATCTGTCACTCCAAAACTTCTTTTTTCTTCTTTATAAAAACCGTTGTGATTACACGGAAACAGTTCCGGGGCTGCCTTGTTCTATTCGACTGTGGGGAGGCGAGGTTATGCACGCGAGAATATTGCGTTTAAACCTGGCGGGACAACCGCTGGAATGGCTGAGTTGGCAAGAGGCATCCTGTCTGTACGTGCGGGAGCTGGTTACATGGTCGCTGGGAGGTGTTGTCCAGCGGGTGAGAGGAGGCTTTAATCGCAATGGCGATCGTTCCAGCCTCGATCTGGCCGCTATTATCGCCTGTGGCGGTGCACGTATGGCCCGTCCGCGCCGGCGCCCACCTCTAACAAATCGAGCACTTTTTTTTCGCGATTCCCATACTTGTCTTTATTGCGGTAATTTCTTTAAAAGTGTGGATTTGACACGGGACCATGTTATTCCTGTTTCCAAAGGCGGAGTTGATTCCTGGGAAAATGTGGTTGCGGCCTGCAGGCGCTGTAACCAGCATAAGGGCAATCAATTATTGGAAAATATCGACATGGAGTTGTTGGCCTTGCCCTTCTGCCCCAATGCAGCTGAATACCTTGCCCTGATTAACAGTGAGCGGATTCGCGGCGATCAGATGGAGTTTCTGCGCGGCCAGTTTTCACGGCGGCGTCAACAGGGGTGGTTGTTGCACTAGCCCGTCGGATCAAAATGAGCAAAAAAGAAAAGGGGCCAACAGGCCCCTTTTAATCATGTCTTGTTGTTAGGTGAAGATACCGCAGAGCGGATCAGGCCGGCCAGGTATTCGGTGAAATTGTGCCCGTGGTTTTCCATCATTTTGGGGAACATGGAGTTAGGTGTCATACCGGGAAAAGTATTGACCTCATTGAGGTAGAGTTCGCCGGTCTCTGTCAGGAAAAAGTCTATGCGGGACAAATCCTTCAGCTTTAGGGCTTTAAAAGTGCGCAGGGATACTTCGGCTATCCATTGAAGCTGTTCTTCGTGAAGATCAGCAGCTTCGATAAAGGTGACCGCGCGGCTGCCCTCGGCATACTTTTCTTTATAAGTGTAAAAAGTATCTGTTGGGGCGCGTACTTCTCCCGGGCGGGTTGCGATGACATCATCGTTGTAGTGGTAAACCGCAACTTCCAGCTCTCTGGCTTTCAATGCTTTTTCTATCAGCACATAAGGGGAGAGTTTAAAGGCGTCCTCGATCGCGGCTTCTAACTCTTCTTTGTCACGGACCTTAAAGCAACCTACGGAAGATCCCTGATTGGAGGCTTTTACAAATACCTCACCCCAGTTCTCCAGGGCATCGTGAGCTTTTTGTAATTCCTCGACTTCAGTGCTGTGCAAAAACTCGTAAGGTGTGTTTTCAATACCCAGGGCACTGAGCCACATCTTGGTTTTAATTTTGTTAAAGCAGATTTTGCTGGGCTCAGGTGCAGAGCCAAAATAGGGGATGCCGAACATATCCAGTTGCGACTGCAAATCGCCGGTTTCTCCCGGGTAGCCGTGAATTGCCGGAATTACATAGTCCACATCCCAGGAGTTACCTTCTTCATCGCGAATTTTGCGATCGTAAAAGATATGGTAAACCCGGCCCTGGCTGTCGGTAAGGCAGCCACTGTTATCCATTTCCACCCGCAATAGGGCGATGTCCTCTGCTGCTGACAACTTGTCCTCGATAAAATCAGCAGTTCTGAGGGATACGTCGTGCTCGCTGCCGCCACCGCCGCAGATAAGCAAGGTGTTAATCATAAAATTATTCCGTCGTAGTGCCTGCCGAAGGTGCGGTTAATACCTGTTCGCACTGTTGGGGCAAGGTCTTTGGTTTCGGCTTTTTCTGTTTCGGTTGGGGTTTAGTGCCATTGAGAATTGCATAGAAGTCATCGCTAAACCACCAATCCAAGTCACTGCCACAGGCTGCAGTGGTCACCGGAGCCTGGGGCTTACAGTTGGTGCTTCCCTCTGGGCACGCCAGGCGCACATGAAAATGGTAATTGTGCCCCCACCAGGGACGCACTTTGCGCAGCCACTCGTTATCTTCGCCGGATATTTCGCACAGGTGGCGCTTGATGGTCGGGTGTACAAATATTCGTTCGACTCGCTGGTCCTCTGCGGCCATGCGCAGGATTTTGGGAACCCGGTCGTCCCAATTTTCAGGGATCAGGCGGTGTTTGCGCTCATCAGCCAAGGCAACAGCAGAGATATTATCACGCTCCCACGGGGTGAGGGGACGCTCTGCGGCCCGCCGATCCTGGGAATACCAGATGTCTACGTCCAGGCCGGTTTGGTGGCTGTTGTGCCCACCACTGCCGAAAGGGCCCCCTCGAGCCATAGACATGTCACCGATCTGGATTCTGCCCAGATCTTTCTGCGCCACGCTCTGGGAAAACTCCTTCAGGAAGTTAATGGTCTGGGGGTGGGCAAAATGTCGATCGCGGCCAGTCCTCACCAACTGATAGCCCTCTCCTCTCAATGGCAGGGTCTCCCCGCCACTCAGGCAGCCATTGGTGTAGGTGCCAATACTCGATGGTGTCTGCGCACTGGGCCCTTCGACCTTATCCCAGTCGTTGGCACTTGCGGCGCCGCTCGCCAGGGCCGAGGCGAGAATCAGGGTGTGGGTTAGTTGCCGTAAAAATCCCGCTTTAAAGGGGCTAACGGCCTCGGTAGTGGATACTGAATTTTGAGCTTTCGGGTGCATAGGTCCCTGGATACCAATAAGTCACAGTTATCGGGCCACCTCAAGTGGCGCCCGACGAGTATAGACAGACAGAGTGCTAGCTTTGTGACGCAAGTATCTCTTTGCAGTTCCGTATCAGCTGCTCCATTTCCTCATTGGTGCCAATAGAGATACGCAAGTACTCACTGACCCGGGGCTTGTTGAAGTAACGTACGAGAATATTACGCTCCCGCAGTGCCAGGTACAGGGCTTCTGCGCCGGGCTCCGGTGGTTTGGCTAGAAGGAAATTGGCTTGGGAGGGAATCACTTCGAATCCCAGGTCTGTAAGCGCCCGCTCACAGCGCTCGCGGGTGGCGATGACCTTGCCGCAATTGTCGCTGTGCCAGGCGGTATCGCGGATCGCTGCGGTGGCCACACGCTGGGCAATGGCATCAATGGGGTAGGAGTTAAAGGAGTTCTTGGCTCTCAGCAACCCTTCAATCAGGTGCTCCTGCCCCATAGCAAAGCCGAGGCGAAGCCCTGCGAGGGCATAGGATTTTGACAGTGTGTGTATCACCAGCAGGTTGGGGTAGCGATCGATGAGTGTTGCTGCACTCTGTCCGCCAAAATCGATATAGGCCTCATCAATAACCACCACTCTTTCAGGCTGTGAGCGCAAGAGCTGTTCAATTTGCTCTAGAGGCAGGTACCGTCCCGTGGGTGCATTGGGGTTGGGAATAATTACACCGGCTGCAGGAGCGGCATAGTCCTCAAGCTGGATAGAGAAATCACCGTGCAGGGGAACAGTGCGGCTTTTGATATTGAAGAGCTGGCAATAAACCGGGTAAAAACTGTAGGTGATATCCGGAAATAGCAGGGGCTCGCTGCGGCGGAAAAAACTGTAAAAGCTCAGCGCCAGCACTTCATCGGAGCCATTGCCCACAAATACTTGTTCGGCAGAGAGATTGTGCTTATCGGCAATAGCGCGGCGTAATTCACAGGACTCCGGGTCGGGATAGCGGCGCAATGCATCGGCAAAGTCGTGCTGCTCCAAGAGCCTTAAAGCTTCGGGGGAGGCAGGGTAGGGGTTCTCATTGGTATTGAGCTTTATCAGGGTTTCACTCTTGGGCTGCTCCCCAGGTGTATAGGGTTCCAGCTGGTCGAGCCCTGGGCTCCAATAAATCTTGCTCATGATTCTACCTCTGCGGTACTACTTTGATTGTCGCTGGAGGAGCCTTCAGCGCCTTCTTTAGTTTCTTTTTTCTTGATGGGGATATCAAACAGGTCGGCCGAATTTCCAATAAATTCCTGCATGGGAACAGGGTTGCGGAATAGCATATTATCGTATTTCAGCTCTGTGGATATCGGTGGAACCTCGCTGAATTCGTCCATGTTGTTAACGCTTTCAGCTAAGCCCAGGCCGAGGAATGCCAGTGGCAGTGTCAGCGCCACTGTCCAGCGCCAGCCCCTGGCGAGGTTGGTGGCCAGATAGCAGGCGGACCAGAGCATTGCCGGTAATATGATGGCGAGTACCAGGAAGTCCAGGACCTGAATAGTAGTGCCGATGGCAAAATTGAAATTGATTAGCCCCCTCAGCCATTCCCAAAAAGTGTAAGTAAGTGCACCTATGGCGGCGATGGATAGATGGGTGAAAAAGTGCGTTTCATGCCTGACAACCCTGCCGATAAACGCCCAGACTCCGGCGTAAATCACCATACCAATTATGGCCGTGGCAAGAATGTTGACGGCAATAGTCCATTGATAGTTTCGGGCGTAACCGAGGTAGCTCATCAGTACGCTGGCGAAGCCAAAACACAACAGCAGCAGTATTGCTCCCAGGGGGTGGGACAAGCTGGAAAACAGGTTTTCCAGTGAATGGAGAGGGGTAGCTTCAGGTACCGGGTCATCCGTATGGAAAACCCGGAAGCGTGACTTCCCACACTGCAGCAAGTCACCGGAGGAAATCCTGTGTTGAGCGATGGTATCTGGTTTAACGGACTTATCTTTCAGGTTTCCCAAAAGCTGGCAGCCGTTGGTCGAATTGAGGTCGTGTAAGACGTACTGGCCGTCCTCTCCCCGCTTGATTTCGGCATGGTGGGCATCGGAATGGATGTCCTCCAGAATTGCATCGTTGTCGTAAGCGCGGCCCAGGGTAAATTTATCCCCGTCCATTCGGTAGCGCAGCTGCACCCGGTGGGCGCGATTGAGTTCTTCAATAATCAGGGCCATTGGATCTCGCTCGTAAACTTCTGAGTAAAGGCGTCGGCGGACTCCTGGGTAAAGCCGGACAAGGTAAAGTGGCTGACCAGTGCGCGATTTTTCTGATCCACACTTAGGCTCAGGAAGAAAATATCGTAGAGGTCTGGGAAGTCCTTGTAGCGCCTGACACAATAGCTAGTGCGCGCGATCAGGGGCTCGCGATTGCGATCCGGCTTCGATACCGAGGTTTCATTGCCGCGCTCCTGAGAGGTAAATCCTTGCTGGCAGCGGAAATTGGTTACATCTTCTTCTCCAGCGCTATTGCCTGGGTAAAAGGAGTCCATCTGCCCTTCGTACTCGGCATAAAAGCGCGCGGGCAGAAGATCCTCGGCCTGCAGCCAGAAAAATTCGTACTCTACCCGTCCGGTGTTGAAGTCGTCGGACAGGAAAATAACATCTTGTCCTGTGCAGCCTTTATCAATTCGCTTGATCGGATTAGTTTCGCTCTCTTGGGTGTTTCCCCAGCATTTAATGGCTGGAATTATTTCACCGACAACCTGTGCCTCACCGAGGGCGCGACGCTGCCAGTCGGCCCTAAGTATTGAGTCGATAATTTTTTGCTGGTTATCCAGAAGCTGTTGATAAGTTACTTGCTTCAGGTTGAGAGTGCCGCCTTCAGCGCGGTAGTGTTTTAAAAGTGACGACAGCTTATCCACTGGTACCAGGAAGCTAACCTGGTTGCCTGCAGTCGCCACATTAATGCCCACTACCTGCCCCTGGGTATTGATCGCTGGCCCGCCGCTCATTCCCGGATTAATAGATCCGGCAAAGTGAATACGATCGTAGAAGCTACCGCCGGCAATACCGTTATAGGTCCCGGGAATCAAGGTCATGCCCAGGTCCAATGGGTTGCCTAGGGAGACAATGGTTTCCCCTTTTTTGGGGGTGTCTGTCGCCAATTCCAGGTATTCGTCTCCCGGTTTCTCCTGGCGCAGCAGCGCCAGGTCATTGACCACATCAATATCCAGTAGAGTTAATTTTCCCCGGGTGCCATTAACTGCAAGATATTCCAGGGAATATTCGTCCGGCTCACTAACCGCTTGAGCCACTACGTGGTAGTTGGTGGCGATCAATCCATCGGGGGAGATTTGAAAGCCTGACCCCAGGCCGGCTTTTGAATTGGAGGACTTTTCGATAAGTCGAATTTGATAGAGGCTGCCGCGATAATCACTGTAGAGCTTTTCATAGCCTTGCGCCATTGCAACAGTGGATAAGCAGCACAGAATCCAGGCGAAGAGCCACGTGGAAAGTTTCGGCATTTTAAATTGATTAAATTGTGGACAGGAAGCGTGATACTACGGGATATAGGATAGTGCAACAAGCGCCCATCACCGGCGCTATCTACCGGTGATGGTTTTGTTTTGGATGGTTAGAGATAGTCCACAATTTTTGGCTGTGTCTCTATCACTTTTTGGTGCGACTCGAGATAAAAGCGGCTGAAGAGTTTGTCGGCCTCTTCCGGAGCGATAAAGCCCTCGCTAAAACCAGGGCTAACTGGATCGAGATGCAGGCGCGCGCAGTTGATCACATGGGCGGCCATCTGCGCCATATTTTCATCCCCAACAGAAATTCGGATAGTGGTTGGGAATATCCCCGCCGCTTCCATAGCTTCAGGTGATAGCTCTGAGTGAGATGTCAGGGCAGGGCAGAGCACCATGGTATTTGTCTGGCCCAAGCTCACCATCTGCCCGAAAGCGGGCTCCAGCGCGTCAAAGAAACTTTTAAAGGCCTCGGTGGGAATTTGCGCAGCTTCCATATCAATGCTGAATAATGGTGTGGGGAACTGGTAGCGCATCAGTGACTCTCGCAGCCCGGAATTGGGATGGGTTTCCACTGCATGGCTGTTGACACGAATCTTGCTGTGACTGGCGAAGAAATGGCTGAGGCTCAAAGTATTAATGCACTTGGTGAGCATGCGCATTTCCAGGGTGCGCATACCGCAATGCACTTCCCAGGCCTTATCTGCATCCAGGAAAGCCCCCTTGATGTAATAAACATCCCAGAACATGCACTGATCCCAATTAAGGCCTTTTGCGCTGTCGCCTTTAGGGATAAACATGCGGTGGTTTTCGCCGATAACCACACCGGCAGTAGCGGCACCGGTGCCACCGATATCCTTGGTGTAGGAGTGAACAACAAAATCCGGTCTCTCTTCCCTATCTTTGCGGCGTAGTGGCTGGTATAGGAAAGGGGTTGCCAGGGTGGCATCCAGGCTTACCAGGATATTTTCCCGGTGAGCGGTTTTACAAATAGCCGGTACATCCAGCATGATCCCGTGGGGATTGCATGGAGACTCAATATAGACATGTATTTTTGCTCCGGCACTGATTGCGTCTATATGTGTTTGCCGGGTATCAGCCAATAGCTTTTCAAACTCTTCACCGGTAGTGCCATCAAACCAGGCCAGATTGATAGACAGCTTATCTTTGCGCGCGTAGAAATCCTGTAATAGTTGGTGAGTGCCGCCATAGATATTCCTGGAAACAATTAAGATATCCCCGTGGCGCAATTGATTTGATAGGAGTGCATCGATTGCAGCCATACCGGAATTAAAATTCCAGGCCATATATTCACTGGCTTCAGGTCCGCATTCCAAATCCACAATAGCATTGGCCAGGGAAATGGAAGTGGGGTTGAGTAAACGTGAATAAATATCGTGGCTTGGCTCGCGCCCACGGAAAGCATCGTCCACCCACTCGGTGCAGGCATAAATGTAAGTTGCCGTGCGGGCAATTACCGGGGTTGCAGAAAAAATAGCGGGAATATTATCGAACAGGGGGTAACCGCCCCGTGTGGTGATATTAAAGTCGTCCCCCTGCAGGCTTTGAAAGCTGGCTCGCAATGGGTTTTGTAAGGTGTCCAATAATTTTGCCAGCTGGAAACTCATAAAGCGCTTGGCATTGAAATAGGCAATCTTGTCAGACTTGTCTAAGCGCTGGAGTGTGTCCGTAACCTGGCTCCACAGCTGGCTCAGATTTCCTTGTGCCTGGTAGAGCAGGGTTGCGGTCTGTTCTAACAGTTTTCCATGTTCTGATTCACTATCAATACAAAAGTGCCGCAATTGCTCTTTTGCCAGTTCATCAATATTTTTTGCCTCGGTGCTATTGCGGCGGGGAGAGAGAATTTTTACATCTTCTAGGTTCGCTTCCATTGTGTCCTCACTACGTGATGCTTTTTGTTATATGGTGACTCTAACAGTCCTGTGCGGCGCATAAAACACTTGGTGGGCAATTAGTGTGTAATTTGCTGTGTTTTGGCGTGATCGATCTGTAATTTGGAAATCTGTACAGTAGCTTCCAGTTGAGGGGGTAGGTGGCTGTGATAATGGTTACCTCGCCATGGAAAGGCAGCCCCCACAACGTTTAAACAGGATTTAATTTCCTCGCAGCCTTGGCGCGATGAAATAAAGGGATTCAGCGCAAGCTGAACGGTCAAGCTGGAATTGGCAGGTGTAGAGTCTTAGTCGGTTCTCTTGGATGAGCTTGTCCGGGCATGGATGCCAAATTTTGCTCTTGATAGTGTTGTTGTAACCGTCGATGGTTGGGACCATCATTTCGGACCGGCAGTTTTATTACTGCCGGTTTTTTTTATTTTCTGATTTAGTTGTAAAGGTTATTGCTTGGCTAAAGAGATTGTCTGCCATCGGTTTTGCTGAATAGCTTTGAATAAACATTTTTGGTGTGGCCTTGATAAGAATAAATTATCTGAGGGGGCGTTAGTCGCTTTCAGTAAGAGTTCAAAATATTTTTATATTTATTTTAATAATATAGCGTCTTATCTTTATTTAGATATTTACGTGATGGGGAAGGAAAAACTTTCCCACTCTTCTTTTTTCTTTTATTATGAATTTATCGTGTAATTATTTTGGCATATGATGACTTTATGCCTTTCAACAAATATATTTTGCGAAATTATCTGTAATGGCGTGTGATCGACCTGTGATCCTTAAGTATGTACATTGTGTTCCAGTTGAGGGTGGGGGTAGGTGCTTGTGGGAACAATTACCTCGCCATGGAAAGGCAGCCCGCAGCAAAATTCGGATAGATTTACTTACCCCCTATCCCCAATGTGATGCCAGGGGTTGAAGGGGGGCACAGACTGAGTGGCCAAGCTAGGATCGATAGGTGCAAAGTCTTAATCGAGTCAATTGGATAGGGTTGCCCGGGCACGGGTGCCAAATTTTGCGCTTGATAAGATTGTTATTGTTATAGCCGTCGATGATCGGGGCCATCAATCAGGGGCGGTAAGTTTCAGCCCTGCTGGATGATTTAAGATTGGGGCTGGTTATGATGACGCAGTCACGGACGTAGTTTACACAAGATAATACGTCCTTTAGTGACACCATATAACAAATTTTTAGAGGGGAATGGAAATATGGTCAATTGTGCTGACCTACCTGTACTTGACGTGAAGGTGCCTAAAGAAGGGTTAAAGCTAGATTTGGTTCTTCAGCCTAAAGAGCAAGAAGATGGTAAGCCTCAATACTGGCCGCTGTTTAATGCGGCTAACCCTGAAGAGCACTTTGGCAATATGCACTTCAAAATCCATAAGCGTGCAGTATTGACTCTGGAGGTGACTCTGGATTTATCGCAAGTACCGGGTCGTGAGTTGGAGTTTGTTCGCTATCGTCAGAACCATAAGTTAGATGGTCTTATTGCCCTGAGCCCAGATTTTCGTCACCAGTTCCGTGCTCGCGCTAAAGAGGTGGATGGCGAATTCACTAAACTGATTATTAAAATCAGGGATAGAGAAGATATCCCCGATAACTTCTCTTTCCTGTGGATGTGCGTGGATGCGGAAACCGGTGCGCACTTTGTCTCTGGGGATCCAGAGGCGCAGGTTGACCCATTTCCGGTTAATGAGCCGCTTTAGTCGCAAATAGTGGACATAACTTTTTGTGAGGTTTGGGGTTGGGTGCAGAGTTTTTTAAATGCCGGTAAGGCAAACCACTCTGCCCCCATTCCTAGCTCAATTAGCTCTTCTATATAGTAACTTGCTGATCGCCATTCCTCGGAAAGGGCATAGATAAGGGCCGCACTGTAGGTGATATCGGTGTCATCTTGGTTCATTTTAAGCAGCTTGTTAAGTATTACTATTGATTCAGCATGCTGGTTAAGGTTCGCCAGGGCTATTGCTCGGATTCGATACTTTCTGAGGCTTTGATCTCCATCCTTAATATTTGAGGTTAGCTTTAATATCTTTTCATACTCATTTATTGCGAGCTGGTTATTTCCCAGCATTTGATAGGTTTCTGCAGTTTGATATATCGTAGTTAAGTTCTGCGGTGATATAGATAGCACTTTTTTATATTTGTCTAATGCTTCCTGATATTTCCCTTGCAGAAAATAAACTACCCCTAAATTGGCTTCGGAGGTTAAGCTTCGAAATTGTTCTGGAATTGCAATGAAAGCCTTTTGGGCGATTTCCAGGTTTCCTTGTTCTAATTCAATTACCCCAATAACAGCATGAGCCGACCAGAAATCTGGATGCTTTTCTAGAAGGATACCTAAAGTTTTTCTTGCTTCGTCATAGTTTGCGATTTGAAATTGGTTTATTGCAACCAAGTATAAGTTCAGTGCGGAGGGGTTTAGAGTTGAGGCTTGCTCTGCATAATAGAGGCCTTGCTTATAATTTTCTTGGGAATAGTAGAATCGGGCATATTGAGCAAGTATGTGTGCAGAGGGGTATCCTTTAGCCTGAAGTTTATTTAATATCGCTTCAAATCCCGCTCTATCTATGCCTGTGGACTTAATATAAAGTTGGGCTTCAAGAAGAGCAGTTTTGTCGGCCCCAGTAGATTCTGCACTGGCTAATATCCCAAGAGCCGATGTAAGTAGGCTGGTATCGTTGCTAGCCAAATATTGTTTAGTGGCTATTTTCGCATATAGGGAGTATAGGTTTGAGTTTTTTGGATATTTGCCAATCAACTCTTTTGATATTTCTAAATCTTCTGGTTCGGTAGCGGTACTCGCAAATTTCGTAATTGTAGAAAGATACCGAGTATAGTCTTCAGGCGCCATTCTAACATCGGCGACCGACTCTTTATGGTATTTGCTTGGAAATAGATCTATGGCGCTATTCCGTATTGAATATTGGGATTCTTGTCTCTGTTGACCTGTAAGAAATATAAAAGAAATTTGCTTTTTGACTTGTTTGTCTAACGGGTTAATAACTTGTATTTCGATGTTGCAACGCAATTGCATGCACTCTAAACGTGCTGCTAAAGCATCAGTAATCCCCTTTTCCTTCAGCCGTTGTAATTGGTCATCTAGGCTGGCTTGTTTTCGGGGGTTATAGCTTACTAAGGCGCTTGATTTTAGGTGGCTTGGTGTGCTCATAAGAGCTTGGCGCACCATAGCGGCGACTAGAGTGTCCGTGTTTTGATCGGTTGTTTTTCCGCTAAATTCGACAGGAAGTACTGCAATATATTTGGGGGGCAACTTAGAATAAGTTTTCCAGCCCCATGTTACAGCTGTAGCTAAAACAGTAAAGCCGGCTAACCATTTAGTCAGACGGTTATATTTCTTGCGCGGTTTGATAAGCAACTGTGTTACTGTTTCAGAGTATTGTTGGGTGTCAGCATCAATGCCATGATGGCGGACTAAAGAAAGAGCTTCGAAAACTTGCTGGGCAGAGTCTGGGCGTTGCTCGGGGCGCTTACTTAAGAGTCTATCGAGTAGTGCTACAAGTGGCTTAGGTATTTCTGCCCAGTGGGTTTGTGGAGGAGTATGGGGCGCGCTGCAGATCTGCTGGGCAAAGGCTAGCGCATTTAAATCTCCACGTTCAAAGGGCTTGTTGTTGCAAAGTAGTTCGTAGGCAATACTGCCCAAGCTAAATAAATCACTGCGAGCATCAAGGGGCGTGCCCTGAACCTGCTCTGGGGACATCGCCTGTATGCTGCCAGCAATATGGTCCTCTCTGGTCAGCTGTTGGTCACAGTCCAGCGCCTTGGCGATGCCAAAGTCGGTGATTTTTGCTACGCCATCATTAGTGACAAGGATATTTTCAAGCTTCAGGTCGCGATGAATAATACCTAGGGAGTGAGCCTTACTTAGCCCTTGACATATTTGCATCAACAAGTCGAGCTTTATTGCCAGGGTGGGGCTGTTTTCGCGAAGCCATTCTTTAAGAGTGACACCCTCAACCAGCTCCATAACAAGGGCGATCCCATTATTTTCCTCCAGTACGTCATAAAGCCGCACAATATTTGGATGGTTCAACCTGGCTAGAAGTTCGGCTTCGCTGCGAAAACGGGCCTCTGCAGAGTTTCCGCTCAAGTCAGAACGGAGGCGCTTAATAGCTACCTTTCGCCGAAGTTTGATATCTTCGGCCAAGTAAACAACCCCCATACCACCAGCACCCAGGGTGCGCTCAACCCTGTAACGGCCTTGATATTCCTCAGTTTTTTCCAACGCAACTACGTCCATTGTATTGTATTCTTCTCGGATGGATAGGGGATTTTACCTGATAGTACAATTTCGTGAAGGCATCTGTCCCCTCCTAAAGGGAAATGGTTCACGTTATTCCATTCTGTTTGATTTGTTTTTTAATGTTTAAGTGTCAGTCCTGTCAGAACATAATGTAGGGTAGTTGGCGCGTATATCATCAAAACTTGCCAGGGTACAAATAGGTTGAAAGCCAATTGTTGTGAACCACACTGGAGCCATGCCTAACTCCAAAGTCTTTCTTATGTAGGCTTTAGCGGAAAGCATATCGCCGCTGGCCATGTAAACCTGGGCGCGGCTGTAATTGACAAATAGACCGTCTGGAGCGGTGTTATCCATCTTTAATAGTGTCTCAATGGCTTGCTCACCCTGGCCCAGCTCGGAGTAGGCCCTTGCCCGCAGTAACAATCCAAGCCAGTCCTCCTGCTCTTGTGCCAAGGTTAGGGCGCGCTGGGCAAACTCTTGTGATTGCGGCTGTCTATTTTCCAGGCGGGCAATCTCTGCCAGCAGCAGGTATACATGGGGATCGTTAGGAGCTCGTTCAGCAATATGGCTCAGGCAGTTTTTCGTATCCTGTAGCTGGTGTTCGATGTAATAGGACAAGCAAAGGTTGAAGGTATCCCGGTCCCCTAAATGCTTTAAGCCCACCTTACTAAGGAGCCGGATAGACTCTTTGGGACGGCCTGAATCCAATTCATTGGCTGCGAGTAGGGAGATAGCATCAATATATTGATTGTTGAGACGGATCGCATGTAAAAGGTAAGGCCTCGCTTTTTCCATTTGCCCCATCAGGGTCAGTGTCAAAGCCTTTTGGCGAAGATAAAGAGGGCTGGTACGAATGTTGAGTGCTTGGTTAATGACTTCCAGCGCACGGTTGTAATTCCCCCTTCGCAGGTAGGCTTTTGCGCGCAGGAAGTAGTAGAGAGCCTGATCAGGCAGTCGCAGCTTTAGTTTTGCAAGTAAGGCCTCTGTGAGCTCTGTATCTGCCTGGAAGATGGCTATGCGTACCTTAGTGACCAACACCGTTGGGTGGTTGGAAATCTTTGTTGGTATGTTGTTGAGAAGCCCTGTGAGTCGGCCACGTATTTTGATATCCCGCGAATGATATAGGTGGGTGGCTAATAGATCCGCTAGCAGTTCATAGTAGGAGGGGAAGTAGGGGTTCCTTTTTAGCAGAGCCTCAATTTTGGTAATTGCCCCGGCAACATTAGCTTCATTATTGCGCTGTTCGAATATCTCGAGGTATTGCTGGTAATCTTCAGGGCTAAGGTTGAACTGAGCTCCTTGGCTTCCTGTTGGGTAGTTGGGAAGTAGATAGTGCAGCTGTTGCAAGATGCGTGAGCGGCTCTCTAGCGGCGCATCCAGGTTTAGCATGGTGCTGCGGTTGGCGGTTTCAGTAAACCCTTCGGTTTCTATCAGGGCAAAAGAAGCTTCACAGGCGGGGGCCTCACAGTTCAGGGCAAATTGTAGCAGCAGCTGTGCATTGAGCGCTTGCGCCTGCTCGCGCAAGGGCTTGCCTTTTAGTTGCTGGGACTCCGAATAGGGTACCAGTAGTAGCGCTGGTTGATCGGAAAGCCCCTGCTTGATGGAGCTGAGAAGGTTATTGGCTAGTAGCCTTTCCTCTCGGTTGTGCAGGTTAGATAAGTCTGGCTCAATAATCGCAATGTACTTTGCTGAGGGTTCTTTACTTCCCCATAGAGAAAGTTCAGGAAAAACAGCGGCGGTTAAGCCGAGTAACATCGCACCGAATACCAGGAGTATGCCGGCTAGAAGTTTGCGTCCTTTGTTTTTACGTCGATGTTGTACATGAAAGTCCTCAGTGGTGATCGTGATGTCATGGTCATCGGCGGTTTCATGATCCGATGTTAATTGACTCAATATCACATCCAAATCGGTGGTTACAACGGCAGCACTGAGAGGGCGTTTGTCCGGGTTTTTGGCCAGCAGTTTATCCAGTAACTTGCACAGCTCCGTAGGAAGTCCGGGGTTTATGACCCCTGCGGGTGGGTGCGGGTTGTTGATGATTCGATCGATAATAACGTATGGGCTTCCATGCTTGCCGAACGGAGGCTGATCACAAAGTAGGTGATAGGCAAGCATTCCCAGGGCAAATAAGTCACAGCGGTTATCCAGTTTCTCGCCGAGGGCCTGCTCGGGAGACATTGCGTACCAGCTGCCGGCGATATGCTGCTCGCGGGTAATTTCTTTCGTATCCTGCCAGCTCCGCGCAATTCCAAAGTCAGCGATTTTTGCGATGTTATTGCTGTCAATAAGGATGTTGTCAGCTTTCAAGTCGCGGTGAATAATTCCAGCAGCATGGGCACGCGCAAGACCGGTAGTGATTTGCTTGAGTAGCTGGATTTTCTGGCGGAGGCTGGGGTTAAACTCCCGTGCCCAATAGGTGAGTGGGCGGCCATCAACATACTCCATAACCAGGGCTACATCGTTCTGCTCCTCCACAACATCATAAATTTGTACGATATGGTTGTGGTTTAGTTGTGCGAGTAGTAATGCTTCCTGGCGAATTCGCTGTGAGGCAGATTCGTCTTCAGAGTTGTTGAGCAATCGTTTTATAGCGACTTCTCGGTTAAGTCGCTCATCTTTGGCGAGGTACACAACTCCCATTCCCCCGGCTCCAAGCTGCCTGATGATTTTGTACCGGCCGATATAAGAGGGTGGTTGCGCTGACATTGTAATTCTTGCCGAGGGATAAGAGATTCAGCTCCGCCACCCTGGCAAATAATTACTGAATAGGTAATGAAGGGGCTTAGCCTTAAGCCCCCTTTCTGGAGATGAAGCTATACCGCTTCAGGCTCTGTTTTCGCCTCGAGCTGGTTGCCTTTGTAAATTTCGAATTGCGGGCAGCCAATGCGGATTTCCCAGGATCGACGCTCTACCAGATTCGAAGTATCCACTGCATCAGGGAGCGATTCTGAGATTTGTTTGCGGGCACGGAAAATCTGGGTGTTAAGGTGGTTAACTGTGATGCCTAGTTCATGGGTGGCTACCTGAATAGAAACCCAGCCTTGGGAATCAGTATCCATACCGCTCTGCATATCTTTGTGACGGGCACGGGCAAGGTACAACAAGAGATAATTGTGGATTCTTGCTGGTAAGGACTGCTTCATGCCTTCACGCTGAAGTTGTAACTGCACATGCTCTTCGTGGGAGCTCACAGAGAACTTCAGCTCAAAGTCGACAATAGACAGCTGCTGCAGTGACAACTCTTTCGTTGCCCCTTGGTTGTCCGCCAGGAAAAGCTGCCAGCTATTAAGTCCACAATCTATACGATCGCCATGATTGACCAGGACTTTATCGCCATCGTCAGCGGATGCACCGGTAAACTCGTATAGCCACTGCCCGGTGAGGGGGCTGTACTGCAAGCTGGCAAGGGGCTCATTTTCATTGGGCAGCAGGTGAAACTGCTCCAGCTGCTGAGCTTCGCCGGATTGGATATCGATCAGCAAATTCTCTGGACCGTCGAGGTTCTCAACAATCCAGGCTGGATTGTTGGCTCGTCCAAATGCGATCTTGTCGCCAGTTTGAAGTGGGTAACTCTTAGCTGGCACCAGCTGCTGGCCATTTAGCCAGGTGCCATTGCGACTCAGGTCGCGGATATTCCAATGTGTACCGGTCCACTGCACTGCGGCATGGATGCCCGATATCTCAGCACTTGTGATTCTTGTGTCTACTGCACCCTGCCGGCGCCCAATGGTGTGGTGTGCCATTAAGTAAACTGGTTGTTCCCTATCTGGATGCTGTAAGCAAGCCATATTCCTACCCTTCTGTCGTGGCCAGCTCAAGTTGTGGCCTGATTGCGACAAAGTTCAATCATACTGGTGGGTGCCTGCTGTGATTGTCCTGCGAGTACCTCAGCAGAACGGAGTCTTGGCTTTCCATTTGTGGCGATCATTCCCCCGAGCTGAGACACTACTTGTTGTGATGGGCGCTGTTCTGCGCCGCTATCCCACTGCTTGTCTCGGAGAGGATTGCCCCAGTTCTGAATGATTTAGTCACTACGATTTTTGGAAATTGTTCTATTTTTGCGCTCCCTTGATAACTGTCTCTAGGGGAGTGCAATAATTGTCAGTAATTGCTTCCATTTTCGCTGAAAAGTTGTGCCGCCGTCAAAAATCTTAAAGACCTTTTCGTACTTTTACTTGTGACTTGGTTAATGTTCTCCAAATACACGGCTGCACACTCGTTTAATGGATACTTGCTTGTATCTTTGTCGATCGCATCTACTTTAATCGATGACTACACAATATATTTCACAGTTGTACGTCGGTGCTAGCGGCATTACTACTAATTTGGTAAATGGTTACCACTTTTGCTGTTATTGAAAATAAGTCTCAATTGTAAAAGAGAATATATATTATTAACCGTTAAATTTGGCACTTTTGACGGCTTGTATGTCATTGTTGAAAAGGTTGATTTGAAGTAGCTGCTTCGGCGCGTTATTTATCAGATGCACTTAGGTGGCACTTTGCAGCTAAAGAATGAAAATTTAGCGGTAGTGAAGCCCGAAGCAAAACGCTGGGGCACTCTGACGATTTTTAACCTTTGGGCCAACGCCGCACAAAGTCTCGCTGGCTATACCCTGGCGGCAACCCTATTCCTCGGTACCAATACGAATGCTTGGCTGGTTCTCGCTGGGATCGCTATTGCAGCAATTTTAATTATCATCCTGTTAAATTTAATCGGTGAACCGAGTGTTAAATACGGTATACCGTTTCCCGTATTGGCCAGGGCGAGTATGGGGATCCGAGGTGCTAACGTCCCGGCGTTGCTTCGGGGGAGCGTGGCAGTATTTTGGTACGGTGCGCAGACTTGGTTTGCTGCCCATGCCATGTCTTTATTACTGAGAGAGTGGTGGCCACAAGCTGTCGGAGAGCAGTGGCTGGCAATGGACCGGATCGATTGGGCTTCCCTCGTACTTGTCTCATTATTTCAAGCTCTTCTATTTTTCAAAGGTATCAATACGATCCGTTGGTTTATCAACCTGGCTGCACCCTGTGTCTACGGAGTGATGCTAGCGCTGTTGTGGATGCTAGTGGTTCGCAGTGACGGACAGTTTGCATTTGCTGTTGCTACGTTCTTTGATCGGTCTATAGCATCCTGGGGCGATGGCTTGGTCCAGCTCATCAAAGTCATAGGTACTATGTTGGCTCTCTATGCGCCGATAATCCTAAGTTATGGAGATTTTGCTCGCTTCTGTAAGAGCGTGTCTGTTATGCGAAGGGGAAATTGGCTGGGAATCACTATAAACATGACTGGCTTTGCGATAATTGTTCTGTTCACCACTATCGCCGCCCAGTCAGTTTTCCACCAGAACTTGGCAAATCCCACTGATATTGTGCAGAAGCTTGGGAATCTGGAGCTGTCATTGATCGCCGCGGTTGTTTTTTTTACAGCAACGGCCGGTATCAATGTGGTGGCGAACTTTGTGGCTCCAGTTAACGATATTTCAAATCTTCTGCCAAAGTACCTGGGGTTTCGTAGGGCGGCATTGATAACGCTGTTTCTGGCCTTTCTGATTAGTGCGTTGTGGCCCGCTGTTATCAAACAAATCGGTTTAGTGGCGTTCGTAAACTGGGTGGGGGTTTTCCTGGCGCCTGCCTACGGTGTCATATTGTCTCACTACTACTTAATAGAGAAGGGCCAGATGGAGGTAGAGCAGTTGTATTACAGCGATAGTGATGGGCGTTATTACTATTTCTGTGGCTGGAACCCGCGAGCACTGCTGACTTTATTGGGGACATGTCTTGTCATCACAATGCTAGCTTTTTTCTTACCGAGAGGGTTGATGGCAGGCGTCGACTGGCTATTGGCTGCGGCTGCTGCTTGCGTTGTTTATTGGAGTGTTGCGAAGCGCAGTTAGGGGGGAGCCCGGAGGAATTTCCGGGCTCAGGGGTGTACTTTTTTGTTGTTAGATACGGATACCTTCGATATCCAGGATCATCTCAACTTTCTGCGAGGCTGGGCCTAGGGATTTGATACCGAATTCTTTCAGCTCGAACTCAGTGGTTCCACTGAAGCCCTGGCGGTAGCCGCCCCAAGGGTCTTTACCGCCACCGATATTGGTAACGTCAATTGTGATTGGCTTAGTGATACCGCGCAGAGTCAGTTCGCCATTTAGACGGGCTTTGCCGTCTTCCAGAGGTTCAAAGCTAGTGCTCTTGAAAGTAGCAGTGGGGAATTTTGCGGTATCGAGGAAGTCATCGCTGCGCAGGTGCTTGTCTCGCTCAGCGTGATTGCTGTTGAGGCTGGTTACATCGATGTCGACATTGATAGAAGATTTTTCTGGCTGCTTTTCATCGTAAAAGAAGGAGCCGTTGAAGTCATCGAAACGGCCGTACAGCCAGCTGTATCCAAGGTGCTTGATACGAAACTGCACAAAAGCGTGAGCTCCTTTGGTGTCGATTTTGTATTCCGCTGCTTGAGCTACAGTCCCCATCAGAGCTGCAATAAGAAATACAGAGAGCTTCTTCATGTCATTTTTTCCTTATTTGGTGGTTGAGAGTGTTGTTTGTACGTGTGAGTGATCGTCTGTAGAACCCTTTACACGGATGCCAAGGATTCTGCGCAGTGTGCCGTCACGGTCAATAAAGTGATGCTTGAGGGCTGCCAAGACATGTGCTGCTACGAGTCCAATCAGGCCCCAGGCAAGGATTTCGTGGATAGATCCCGCAATGTCTTCCTGATTAGGAATCCCTTGTAAGGTTGCAGGGATACTCACTATGCCGAAGACATCGATAGGACGGCCATCGGCGGTAGAAATCAGATAGCCGGAAACCATGATTGCCAGTAGTAACAGGTAAATCAGCCCATGTGTGGCGGTGGCGGCAAATTTCTGCCAGTTGGGTGTTTGGGGGTTGCTCGCCGGAGATGGGTTGGCAAAGCGCCAAGCCAGCCTGAAGAGTAGAAACACAAGCAGGATGATGCCGACCCCTTTGTGAATTTCAGGGGCTCGCTGATACCAGGGGTCGTAGTAGGATAGCTGGCGCATCCACCAACCGAGAATAAAAGTCCCTATGATCGCAGGGGCCATTATCCAATGGAGGGCGATGGCTACCCAGCCGTAGCTGGAGGAGCTGTTTTTGGCCTGCACTTCTCTCTCCTATTGGTAGTACGTCACACTTAGATTTGCTAAGTGCCACTAGGGTACAGCCTTTGGGCTCTACCACCAATGGGGAGTTCCTGAGTATGGGAAAGGAGTCAAAGGTGTTAGTAGGAAATGCCGCGCTATATCGATCGCCCAGGAGAGCTTTCGCGCTCGGCCGCCTGAAGGATGCGCTCACAAGATAGCCGGTCCAGGGAGGAAGAACGCTGTGCCAATTGGTCTGCCAGCCAGCTGGTGGAGTGCTCTTCATCCCCAAGGGCTAGTTGTTCCAGCTGCCAGATAACATTCAATAGGGTCTCACGCTCAAACCCCGTCTCAACCGCCTGGCTGGTAAACAGGTGGGGTTCCAGTTGTTCCAAATCGTTGCGCTTGAGTACTAACTCCGCATAGGTAGGATACCAGCGGCTGCTAAACGGTTCTGGCCGCTGGTGATAGTCGAAGGTGATTCGCAGCCGGTTTCCGTCGGCATCTTCCAGAAGCGGAGTGTCATGTTCGTAGGCGGGCAGCGCTGGATTATTCCGCAAAATATCCACGATGGCGTGCCAGTCACTGGGATTTTCGTAACAGAGCCTGACAGGCTCTACCAGTTCACGGGTCCCCTTGTGATCTTCCAAAGACAGTTTTTGGCCTGGACGGTACCAGTACAGGTTAAGAAGCTGCTCATCGGCCAGGTCTGCAAGATGTGCACTGGTTAGTGGCTCTTCAGACAATGCACTCAGGTGGTCAACGGCTTGCTGTACGCTGAGCCATTGCTTGCGGTGGAAGTGTTGCTTATTACCTGTAATTCCCATTCTATTCTCCCGGCGCAATTCTACGACCTGGAGCCTCAAGTTTAGCAGGGTGCAACGCTGCTCCAGTCACTATCGTGCCTTTGCGGCGTGGGAAGATAAAAGTTGCTAATCCATGATTATAGAAAGGGTACAATGGCGCCTTTTCATATCCAGGGCATGCTGAAAAAATGAGGCCGCTCACTGGGCTGCTGTCACTGGTTTTATCCGTGCAGTTTGCGCTGATGTATCGCCGATAGATTCAGACTATTCAGTCAATAAATATGGGGTTGAAATGCGTGTTACTCTCCCAGAGTTGCTGCGGTTTGATATTGCCTCTGGCGCGGCTAAAGCCTAGGCGCTCGGCGCATGAATTTATTGCAGTGGAGCAGTTTCCCATGAGCCATAAATATACACAGCCATGTTGATTGCGATAGGCAGCCTTTAGCCCGGATTATGTAAATACACTGATGAGAGCAGAGTCCGCTTAGTTTGTGATAAGTGGATTTCAAGATATTAAAAAAGAAACGGGTAACCTGTGAATATGGCGTGAGAGCCTGACCTGTAAGCCCGGAAAATTAAAAGAGCCTTTAGATGTTTAACTTTCTCCCTTCGTTTTTGCTGTTGGTCATATCTTCGGTGTTGCTGGCCGTTAGCACATTGGTTTGTGCAGCCCCCATACTCTTGTTTTCAGTTTTTAGATTTATTCTCCCTTTTGCCTTTCTGCAAAAAATTTTCATGGTTTTTTTTATTTCTTGGGCAGAAATGTGGATAACCCTAAATAAAGGATGGATGAAGCTGACCCAAAGAACCCAGGTGGATGTACAGGGGATAGAGCATCTCGATAAACATGGATGGTATCTGGTCACAGCGAACCATCAAAGCTGGGTTGATATCTTTATTATGCAGTCGATTTTTAATCGAAGAATTCCATTCCTGAAATTTTTTGTGAAGCAAGAGTTGATCAAAGTTCCTGTGATTGGAATGTGCTGGTGGGCACTCGACTTTCCATTTATGAAGCGTTACAGCAAAGAATTTTTGAAAAAACATCCAGAGATGCGCGGTAAGGATCTTGAAGCGACGAAAAAATCTTGTGAAAAATTTAAGCTAATACCCACCAGTATTATGAACTTCCTTGAAGGAACAAGGTTTAGCAAAGAGAAGCATCAAAGACAGCAATCGCCTTTCAAACATCTTCTAAAGCCCAAGTCCGGAGGAATTGCTTTTGCAATGCACTGTATGGGTGAGCAGCTGAACCAGTTACTGAATGTCACCATTGTTTACCCTGATGGTATACCTACTTTTAAAGATTTTCTTTCCGGTAAGTTAAAGAAAGTGATTGTTCGCATTGAGAAAGTCCAGTTGCCGAGCCGGTTTTTTGAGAGAGACTACGCAACCGATCAGGAGTTTCGGGTGGAGTTTAATCAGTGGGTAAATGAGTTATGGACTGAAAAGGATGCCCTGATTGATAAGCTTTTAATGGAAAGCAGGGCTTGAGCGGGGTTCGTAGAGAGGTTCACTCGTGACCCTCTCTACTGGCCGAAAGTCACTATAGCCAAATAGGAAGCTGAGCCCGGATCTCCTCAGGTTCACAAGCCACCAGATTTTTTCCTGTTTCTCCCGCTATTGTTGCGCGGGTTGGAGTTTTCAAGGCATCCCTCAAGCTGCCAACCATGTAGGGTTCTGCAACAATATACAGTTTTTCGTACTGGCCCTCCTGTCTTCCCCTCTCCAGGGTATGTGCAATTTCTCTGGCAAAATTCTCACCTTCACGGCGATGTAATCCTGCAGAATTACCTACTGAGTGCCTTCCTTGACCATAGCTGTCGAAAGTGCGTCCGGGCGCATCACTCTCTTGGTCTCTGCCAGAGAGCCGTGATTCTGGATGGAGAAGTGCCTGGATTTCATTGAGATTTCCCGCGCGTTTGTTGGCTTCAAAAATTCGCGCTTGGGACTGGTTAGCCACAAGGACCCATGCTAAGGCCATGAACATATCCTCGTTTAACTGCCTTATTTAATCCTAGTAAATAGCCATATTGGCCACGAGCCCCGGTTGCTTATTGATGGATATGGAGGTGGAAATTCTCTTTAGGTGCACTTGGAAAGGAAGTTTTTAATATTTATATGTACAAAAGAAATATACGATAGCTCTCATATTCAATTTGTAATGGCTTTTATCGGCACTTAATCCCTTCGTTTGTCGCAGTATTTCCTAGACTGTACTCAAGATGTAACAGGCGCAAGACGGACTCTTGAGTTTTCTGGCGCCTTTTGCGGCTTAGCGTAAAAAGAGGTTGTAAATATGAGTCTGATCCCCAGAGGGTCCCTATTGGACCTTGATAATATGTTTGAACAAATGCTCTCACCGACCCGTGCAATCGGCTCTGAACGCGAGGGATTTTTTTCTCCGCGTATTGATGTGAGTGAGCGCAAGAATATGTATGAAATCAGCGCTGAGCTGCCGGGAGTGGGTAAGGACGATATCAGTGTAACCCTAGAAAATGGGGTTTTGACTCTTGAAGCTGAGGTGCACCGCGAGGTTAAGGAGAAGAAGGATGGCCGCGTGCTTCGTCAGGAGCGACGTTACGGCAAGTTCTTGCGCAGTTTCAATCTTGGTGAAGATGTTCGCGAAAGTGAGATTGATGCAAATTTCAAAGATGGGATTCTCACGCTCACGGTACCAAAACATGAGGGGCATCCCCCGCAAAGAAAGCGGATTGAAGTGCACTGATCTATAGGGGTTAAGGGTGATGGGTTTTACCCGTCACTCTCTTTGGCATTTGTCTAAAGAGTTTTGAGGTACCTATGAAAGTTAAACACGCAATGCATGAGGGGGCTACCTGGTGCACCCCGGATACTCCATTACAGGAGTTGGCAAAAATTTTACGAGATGAAGATATTGGTGCAGTGCCGATTGGAGAAAATGACAGGCTTGTAGGAATAGTGACTGATAGAGATATTGTATGTCGCGGTGTGGTTCAGGGGGGTAATCTCAGCTCTCTGTCTGCCCGAGATGTTATGACAGAGGGGATTGAATGGTGCTGGGAAGAGGATGATCTGCTGTCTGCTGTCCACAAAATGGAGCAACAGTTGTTACGGCGAATGCCGGTACTCAATAGTGAAAAGCGTATGGTCGGTATTCTCAGTTTAGGGGATATTACCAGTGCCATCGCCAGCAAGCAGGGTGGGCAGTTCGCAGCAGCGGTCTCCTCGCACCACTGAGTGTGGGACTTAACGCATAATGCTCTTTACAGTCGTCAATCTATATTGGCGGCTGTTGGAAGTTTTAGTGCTCTAGAGTGTCTTGTCTGAAGCCTGTGAATCCCTCGGCAACCTAATGGCTCCATCTACTAATGGGCTGTTGATAGTCTTATTTACTTCCTGCCTGAGCTTGATCATGTCCACGGTCGACCCCGATGTCCGTTAAATGTGATTATTTGGGAGGCGTGCAGGAAGAATCAGTCGTATAATCCCTACTTTTTTTGAGGTTACTTATGGCTGTGACTCAGGAGCAGTTGGCACAACGCAGTGGAAATCAGTGCGAGCTCTGTAAAGCAGAAAATGGCTTGGCGGTTTATGACGTACCCCAGTCAGAGGGCTATCCAGATGCGGCAGTACTATTGTGTCAAACCTGTAGGGACCAGCTGGAAAATCCTGCACAGCTGGAAAGTGCGCACTGGCAGTGTCTGTCGGAGTCTATGTGGAGTACCGAGCCGGCAATTCAAGTGTTGGCATGGCGTATTCTAAAGCGCTTATCTGGCGAGACCTGGGCCCAAGACTTGTTTGACATGTTGTATTTGGATGGCGATTTGCTGGCCTGGGCAGAGGCCGGGGCAATACCAGAGGCTGGTGAGTTGGTGATTCATCTGGATAGTAATGGTGCCCAGTTACAAGCTGGAGATAATGTAGTTATTATCAAAGACTTGGATGTAAAAGGAAGCAGTTTGGTTGCAAAACGGGGAACGGCAGTTCGCGGTATCAGCTTAAGCGATAACCCTGAGCATATCGAAGGACGGGTCGAGGGTCAGAGAATTGTAATTCTGACAAAGTTTGTGAAAAAGAGTGGCTGATAAATATTTCAGAAATAACTTCATTTTCTGAAAAGGGTATCTGCCGGCGGACCCGAAATACCCCCCTGTCCGTCTTAATTATGAAAATAAGAAAGGTATAGTTTACCTTTCTTATTTTTTTGCAAAATATTTCCGCTTTTATCAATTAACTGATAATTTTTAGAGCAAAATACGGTGTAATATTGAAGACGATAATAGCAATTTTGTATTGTGCCAGATATTGAAAATATGCACGGCCTAAATCTTGTTCATTAAGCTCAAATATTCGTGCGTGAATCCTGGTGATCGACTTCCTCAGGCAGACAAGTCCAATAGTTGATAGCAGTAGTATCAATATGTTTATAATCGAAGCCCAGCCTAAAAATAGTGTTAGATTTTCAGTTTCCATGTGAAATTTCCTTGCAGTTCTTTCTCGTATAAACCGATAGTTCTATGAGTAGATAGTGGAAAGTGCCACAATAGTCAGGCACTAGCCTTCAAATAAGTTGCGTTTGTGGATAGGGGTAGTCCCAGTTAGTTGAAGAGCTATGTTATATGATATAGCTATTGTCCGATGCTCATTATTCCTAGACACTGTGTGATAGTGCAAATGAGAGGTTGGCAATATGGTAGCTATAAAACATGAAGCCTATCTATGAAATTCGCAGTGGTGCGCTGGCTGGGTTTAATCTATTGGTGCCACAGCTCGGTGGTCAGTCATCAGATTTTTTAGCGCAAGTGGGGCTTCCTGCGGATTGTACACGTCGTCCAAATATATTGATCCCCATTGCAACGCTGGTGGACCTCCTTAATTTGTGTTCACGGGACTTGTCCTGTAGTGACTTTGGCTTGCGATTGGCGGGGAAGCAAGGGCTACGTATGCTGGGCGTCCTTGGTAAGCTGATACTGGAAAGTGAGAATCTATCCAGTGCTTTGACAGTAACTCATCGGTATATGGTGTTACACAACCAGGCGGACCACTGGAAAATTTACCAAACCGATGACTGCTTGATTGCAGAGAGAGTTAATCACTTCCCCGACGCAATTCCCGCGCAACAGTATACTGAACTTTCAGTAGGCGCCGCCTATCGCCTGATACAGGAGATGGTTGGCTCTAAAGTATCTCCCCGATCTGTTTCATTTCGGCATAAGCCCCAATCTTCGCTGAGTAGTTACCAAAATTTTTTTGGCATTGAGGCTAGTTTTGAGCAAGATCGAGATCGCTTGGTTTTTGATGGATCATTGATGAACTATCCCCTCGCTAAACCCAGCAGCGGTCTTATGAGATATTTTGAGGAGTTTTCCAAGTGCTTATTGGCAGAGCACAAGGGTGATATCAGCCGACAGGTTCAAGTCTTAATCCTTCAAACTCTCGGGGCCCAGCAGCACTCCCTGGAGCAAATTTCTCGCTTACTCGGTATGCCAATGAGAACGCTTCAGCGCCGTTTAAATGAAGCGGGAACCTCCTTTAAGCAGTTGGTACAGGGGGCGCGAATGAAGACTGCTCGCTGGCATCTACGGGCCTCAAGTATTGATGTGGGATTACTATCAGCAAGTTTGGGCTACACCGATATCAGTGCTTTCTCAAAAGCATTTCGAGCCATTCATGGAAGCTCCCCACTACAGTGGAGGAAGCGACAAGCTATTAATTGTTAATCAATTAAAGGAATTATTTTGAGTAATGGTTTAGCACTACCAATTATTACTATAAGGGTGAGCTTTTAGATTTTTCCTGATTTTACTTCAGCAGCGGCGCTTGGCTTTGCACCAATAATCTTAGGGGACTATGCTGGGCGCCACTGGAACGAATGATGAAAGGCAGAATTGAAAATGAGTGCAGAGACAATCCGTTGTAAAGCAGCTGTAGCTTGGGGGCCTGGGGAGCGTTTGGTTATTGAGGATGTCGATGTTATGCCTCCCCAACGGGGTGAAGTTCGCGTGAAATTACACGCCACCGGCGTTTGTCACACAGATGCGTTCACTTTGTCAGGAGATGATCCTGAAGGGGTGTTCCCGGCAATCCTCGGTCACGAAGGTGCGGGTGTTGTTGAGTCCGTTGGTGAGGGGGTGACCAGTGTCTCTGTCGGGGATCATGTAATTCCTTTGTATACCCCCGAATGTGGCGAATGTAAGTTTTGTCTCTCTGGAAAGACCAATTTGTGCCAAAAAATCAGGGGCACCCAGGGCAAAGGGTTAATGCCTGATGGTTCGACACGCTTTTCGGTGAATGGGAAACCCATTTTCCATTATATGGGATGCTCTACTTTTTCTGAGTACACAGTTCTTCCTGAGATATCTGTGGCCAAAATTAATCCCGAAGCCCCCTCAAATGAGGTTTGTCTGCTGGGCTGTGGTGTTACTACGGGAATGGGAGCCGTTACCAATACCGCCAAGGTTGAGCCGGGCTCCTGTGTGGCAATTTTTGGTTTGGGTGGAATTGGTTTATCCGCAGTGATCGGAGCCAAGATGGCTGGCGCCTCACGAATTATTGGTGTCGATATTAATGAGGACAAATTTGCGCTGGCGAAGAAACTGGGAGCCACTGAGTGTATTAACCCCAAGGCTTACGATAAGCCTATTCAAGAGGTTATCGTAGAGCTTACCGATGGCGGAGTGGATTATTCTTTTGAGTGTGTGGGCAATGTTAACCTGATGAGAGCTGCCTTGGAGTCTTGCCACAAAGGATGGGGGGAATCCATTATTATTGGAGTGGCAGGTGCGGGACAGGAAATCAGTACCCGCCCATTCCAGTTGGTTACAGGGCGGGTTTGGAAGGGATCAGCATTCGGCGGTGTAAAGGGGCGCTCTGAATTGCCTTCTTTCGTAGAGCGTTACCTGGCTGGAGAATTTAAATTGAATGACTTTATTACTCACTCAATGCCCCTTGAGCAAATAAATGATGCCTTCGATTTAATGCATGAAGGTAAAAGTATTCGCAGTGTTATTCATTTCCAGCAGGCTTGATAGGACCACTTAAAATGTCGATTGAATTGGTTAGCAGTACTAAATCTTTTGACGGTTTTCAGCAGCGTTACCGACATAAATCCAGCACGCTCAACTGTTCTATGGTCTTCTCCATTTTTTTACCACAGGATGCAGAGGGGAATACACAGAGGAAATATCCTGTTGTTTATTGGCTTTCGGGCTTGACGTGCACGGATGAAAACTTCAGTCAAAAGGCTGGTGCTCAGAGAGTCGCTGCAGAGTTAGGGATTATCTTAGTGATACCCGATACCAGCCCCAGAGGAGACGATGTGGCGGATGACCCGGGTTATGATCTGGGGCAGGGGGCTGGTTTTTATGTGAACGCGACTCAAGAACCCTGGAAGCAGCATTATCAAATGTATGACTATGTCGTGGATGAACTTCCAAGCCTGGTAGAACTTCATTTCCCCACCAATGGTCGACGCGGGATTTGCGGGCATTCCATGGGCGGCCATGGTGCCCTGGTAATCGGCCTGCGAAACCCCAAGCGATATCAATCAATTTCTGCTTTTAGTCCAATTTGCAATCCTATTGCTTGTCCTTGGGGAGAAAAGGCGCTGGGAACTTACTTGGGAGCTGATCCCAAGAGCTGGGAACCATATGACGCAACAGTGCTAATGGGGCGCGCTGTAGAGAAAACGCCGATTTTGGTTTCTCAGGGGGAACAGGATGAGTTTCTTGAGGAACAGCTGAGACCACATTCCCTGCAAACAGCTGCTGAAGCCAGTGATTATCCTCTTCGGATAGAGCACCATGCAGGTTACGATCACAGTTACTATTTCATCGCTTCATTTATTGAGGAGCACTTAAGGTTCCATGCAGACTCATTGTTGAGCAGGCATAGGTATTAGGCAGTGTAAATCGCGGACTAGTGAAGTTAGCCCCTCAGTTGAGGGGCTGTTTGGGTAAAGGGTTTCGCACCCTGGGCAAGTTACTATGTATAAAGCGATACGAGCAGAATACAAAGAGCCAAAGTGAGAGGCGTAAGCTTATCGTGCAACCGCCCGACACTCGCCAATAGTTTCAGCTCTGTTCTGGTCAAAAGTTTGTTCGATCAGGAACCAGCCATTGGGACAGAAGCCACTTTCGGCTAGCAAGAGTTCCATTCTCTGCCGGGCAACTTTCTTCACATCTCCAGAATTGGCGCCGCCGGGACCGCCACCTCCTGGGCCACCGCTACCCTTACCACCGCCGCCGGGACCACCACCACCGGGACCTCCACCACCCGGACCACCACGCTTACCGCCTTGGCCCTTGGGGCCGGCCCCAATGGTTGCCTTGTAGGTAAAGCGACGATGGCCCAGTTCGGTGATGTCAGTGACAAACGATTCAGTGGTGGGGATCTCTGGTGTAGAGCTACAGCCAGCAGCGATCAAAATCACAGCTGCAGATGCAAAGAGATGAACCTTCATTATTGTTACCCCATATTTTGATAAAAGCTTTAGTCCGACATTAGCTAACCACAAATGTTGGTTAAGCAGAGTAAACATTTGTAAAGGGGGGCTATTGCAGCAGGATTGTTTGTGCGCAAAACCAAAACTGTAAGGTACTGCATGTCCCGGAAGGTTCCGTTGTAGAATCCTTCACCGGTTTGCTCTATCCACAATATAGCTGCATTTTTTAGAGGGTTTCCGATAAATTTGAGATACTTCTGGTGATCAGAACAAGTCCCAAAGAGAAGCTATGGCTTACCTGGATGTCATTTAGGCCGGCTCCTAAGGAAGCCGGAGATAACATGGAATTAATCAGAATTTTCTAAATAATACCCCTGCTAGCAAAGTGGTACGTGAATTGCCAACAATACTTAATATAAAGAGTTTTCCTATGAAACAAGCACTGCTTGCATTACTTGGATGTACTTTTGCAGGAATATGTTCTGCAGAGTCACTCAGCATTGAACGGTTATTCTCCGACCCGGCTCTGAGTGGTACCGCTCCCCGAGCGCTGGAATATTCACCTGATGGGCAGCGCGTAACTTTCCTCAAAGGTAGAGTTGAAGATTACAACCGTTACGATCTTTGGGAGTACAACCTGAAAGACGGTCAGTCCCGAATTTTGGTCAATTCCGATAGTCTGCACATCGGTAGTGAAACTCTTTCGGATGAGGAAAAGGCAAGACGGGAGCGCCAGCGAATTTATGGTAGTGGAATAATGGAGTACAGCTGGTCAGAGGATGGTCGGTCTCTGTTGTTCCCTTTGGCCGGCGATATTTACTATTACGATCTCAAAGACCGTTCTTCGCGTCGACTGACTGAAACGGAAACCTTTGAAACCGATGTAAAGGTTTCTCCCGAGGGGCACTTTGTTTCGTTTATTCGCGACCAAAATCTCTATATTGTCGATCTGAAAACCGGTAGAGAAAAGCAGCTAACCAGCGACGGCAAAGATCATATTAAAAATGGAATGGCTGAGTTTGTTGCCCAGGAGGAAATGGACCGGATGACCGGTTATTGGTGGTCTCCTGATGATCGGCATATTGCTTTCCTGCAAGTTGATGAGTCGCCAGTTGATCAGGTAACCCGTAGCGAAATCTATGCGGATCGTATCGAAATGATACAGCAACGTTACCCCGCTGCTGGGCGTGCGAACGCAAAAATCCGACTTGGCCTTATAGATATTGATTCGGGGGATATCCGTTGGGTCAGCCTGGGAGATAATCAGGATATTTATATTCCCCGAGTAAAATGGGCCCGTGATCACCTGTTAACTTTCCAGTGGCAATCTCGAGACCAGCAAAAGTTAGAGCTTCGTGCTTACAATCTCAATACGGGAAAAACCCGAACGCTCCTTACCGAGTCCAGCGATACCTGGGTTAACCTGAGCCATGATCTCCACTTTTTGGAAGATAGCGATGCTTTTATTTGGTCATCGGAGAGGGATGGCTTCAAACACCTGTATAAATATGATTTTGGCGGCAGATTACAGGCACAATTGACTAAGGGAGATTGGGTCGTTGACGAGTTAGAGGCTGTTGATGAGCAGGCTAACCGTCTGTATTTTACCGCACGAAAAGATACTCCAATCGAGAGGCATCTCTATGAAGTATCCCTGCAAGGGGAGAGCGATATTAAGAGAATTTCACAGCGTAGTGGCATGCACTCTATCGAATTTTCTGAGGATGCCTCTGGGTATATTGATAAGTTTTCCAGCGTTACCACGCCCCCTCAGGTGAGCCTGCACAGCAGCTCAGGGACCAGAGTTACCTGGCTTGAGCAGAACGCTGTAAATCGTGATCACCCTCTCTATCCTTTTAAAGATCAATGGATCACTCCGGAATTTGGCAGTATTGAGGCGCCCCATGGCCAGGAGCTTTTCTACCGCTTGTACAAACCTGCTAATTTTGATGCGAAGAAAAGTTACCCGGTAATGGTGTTTGTCTATGGTGGTCCACACGCTCAGGTGGTTACCAATAGCTGGGATAAACTATTCAACCAGTATATGGCCCAACAGGGTTATATTGTTTTTTCCCTAGATAATCGTGGTTCAGCAAACCGCGGTACCACTTTTGAGAATCCTATCTTTAAGAATATGGGATCTCCTGAAGTGGAAGATCAAATTACCGGCGTTGAATTCCTGCGTACCCTGCCTTACGTTGATAAAAATAAAGTAGGTATCTTCGGCCACAGCTACGGTGGTTACATGGCACTGATGAGTATGTTCAAAGCCGGAGACTACTTTAAGGCGGGGGTATCGGGTGCGCCGGTTACGGACTGGACGCTGTATGATACCCATTACACTGAGCGTTATATGGGCAATCCAACCAAGGATATGGATGCCTATGAGGCATCTTCTGTGTTTCCCTATGCGAAGGGCTTACAAGGTGATCTGCTGATTTATCATGGCATGGCGGATGACAATGTGTTGTTTACCAATACCACTAAACTCATAAAACAGATGCAGGACAACGGCCAACAATTTGAGCTGATGACTTATCCAGGCAAGAAGCATAGCTTGCGCGGTAAGCAGACTCGCATCCACCAATACAGTATGATCAAGCGATTTTTTGATCGGCATTTAAAGGGGCAGGATTAAAACTTAAATAATCTCCCAGAAGAAAAAACCGAGGCTAGCCTCGGTTTTTTCTTTATTGAGGTATATGATTTTTAAGACTGAGGCTGATCAACCCGATCCAAATTCATTACCTTGGTCCAGGCCTGCACAAAATCATTTACAAACTTGTCAGCGCCATCACTAGAAGCATAAACCTCTGCGACTGCCCTTAATTCAGAGTTTGAACCAAAAATCAGATCTACAGGTGTGGCTGTCCACTTTGCCTGGCCACTTTTGCGATCTTTTCCTTCATAGATACCCTCTGATTTTGCCGACTTGGACCAGACAGTAGACATATCGAGCAGGTTCACAAAGAAATCATTCGTCAGTGTGCCGGGGCGCTGAGTAAGTACACCATTCTGTGAGGAGTCGGTATTTGCATTAAGTGCGCGCATTCCTCCAACCAGAACAGTCATTTCAGGCACACTCAGGGTTAACAGACTGGCTTTATCAACTAATAACTCTGTAGGGGTTCTTCCATAACCATCGCCAAAGTAGTTGCGGAAGCCATCGGCCAGAGGTTGTAGTACCGCAAAAGAATTAATATCTGTTTGTTCCTGGGAAGCATCGGTGCGTCCAGGTTTGAATGGGACCTGAATTTTATGTCCGCCTTGCTCTGCTGCTTTTTCAATGGCTGCTGCGCCTCCAAGTACAATGATATCTGCCATTGAGATTTTTTTGCCCCCGGATTGGGAACTGTTAAATTCCTGCTGGACTTTTTCCAGCGATGCCAGGACTTGTGATAGTTCAGAGGGATCATTTACCGACCAGTCCTTTTGGGGTTCCAGGCGAAGACGGCCACCATTGGCACCACCGCGAAAATCTGAACCACGGAAGGTAGAAGCTGAGGCCCAGGCAGTCCTCACCAGATCGGGAACGCTAATGCCTGCCGCCAGTATTTTTGCTTTGAGAGAATTTATATCCCGGCTGTCAATCAGAGGGTGATCAACTTTGGGGATAGGGTCTTGCCAAATTAAATCTTCTTCGGGTACCTCCGCTCCCAAATAGCGCGCGCGAGGGCCCATATCCCGATGAGTCAACTTGAACCAGGCTTTGGCAAAGGTGCGTTGAAATTCTTCCGGATTTTCCTGAAACCGTTTGGCAATTTCTTTGTAGCTGGGATCGAACTTAAGGGATAAATCCGTGGTAAACATGATGGGGGCATGGCGCTTGTTCTTGTCGAATGCATCGGGCACCAGATTTGCCGCGCTCTGATCATCGGGAATCCACTGAACGGCACCAGCTGGACTTTTTGTCTTCACCCAATTGAATTTAAACAGGTTGTCCAGATACTGCTGGCTCCAATTGATCGGGGCGGCAGACCAGGCCCCTTCCAGGCCGGATGTCATTGTGTCGTCGGCATTTCCTTTCCCACACTTATTTTTCCAGCCAAGCCCCTGCTGCTCAATTGGGGCGGCGGCGGGCTCTGGGCCGAGGCAATCAGCTTTCACTGCACCGTGAGCCTTACCAAAAGTATGCCCTCCAGCAATCAAGGCTACTGTCTCTTCGTCATTCATCGCCATGCGGGCAAAGGTTTCGCGGATATCTGTGGCGGCAGCTACCGGATCGGGATTGCCATTGGGGCCCTCCGGGTTGACATAAATAAGCCCCATTTGCACAGCGCCCAGGGGCTTGTCCAACTCTCGGTTGCCGGTGTAACGCTCATCTGCGAGCATCTTGGTTTCGGGCCCCCAATAAACCAGGTCGGGCTCCCAGTCATCCTGTCGCCCCCCGGCAAATCCGTAAGTGGGGAATCCCATGGACTCCAGGGCTACATTGCCGGTTAGCACCATAAGATCAGCCCAGGACAATTTGCGCCCATATTTTTGTTTGATGGGCCAGAGTAGACGGCGGGCTTTATCGAGGTTGGCATTATCAGGCCAGCTGTTGAGGGGATCGAAACGCTGTTGGCCGCCACGGGCACCACCGCGACCATCACCGATCCGGTAGGTGCCAGCGCTGTGCCAGGCCATTCGGATCATAAATGGGCCGTAATGACCGTAGTCTGCGGGCCACCAGTCCTGTGAAGTTTTGAGTTGAGTTTCGATGTCCTGTTTTACCGCTTTAAGATCCAGGGTTTGGAATTCGGCAGCGTAATCAAAGCTGTCACCCATTGGATTGGATCTTGGAGAGTGCTGCCTGAGGGGACGAAGATCCAGCTGATCAGGCCACCAAAACCGATTGGACTTTGGCTGTCCTTCTACTGCGCCCTCAAGAATTACTGGATCAGTGACGACTTCCTCATGGGTATCTGCGACACTAAATGGCGCGACTATAAATATTGAGATTAATAAAGCGACATAACTACGATTATATTTTATTAACATTTACAGTATCTCCGTACGATCGTTGGTACATCCTTTGGCTCATTATTTATTTGATGATGAAATACCTGACTCTATTCCTTACCGCTGATTTCTTTTGCCCTTTGGCTGAAGCGTAGTCTTGGATATGGGGTTAATAGTATATAAATTTTATAGCGTCAGGTTTAAAAGGAATTAATAAGGTAGATTGGTAAACTTAATTACTGGTTCTTTTATTTAAAGGAATTATGGTTTTGGGGTAGGGCGACGTTGATATTTTTATATTTTGAAGAAGTTCGTGCCAAAAAATTTGGATTGTAAATCTAAACCACTGTTGGAGAAATAAGATACACAGAACGGGATAAATAAGGCTCTCCGGACAGAGAGCCCTGAAGGCAATTAATTGCAGAGTGTCTGTAAGGTAAGAAGAGGGCTCTGCCCGCTCTCTTTGGAGCTTAAATCCAGACCGTTAATGCCCCGTTCCGATGCGATGACCAGGCCGTTATTATTATCGTTTAACCAGCTGTCGACGATTCCTGAGGCTCCCAGGTCAATGAGATGTCGGCCGGTAGAGGAGGGGATAAAGCTGCCCACTTGAAGTCCGAGAATAGAACTACCTCCGACAGAATCCCAAGTGGCCGACTCTTCCCGCCAACTTTGTGTTGCCATGTAAATGCCGTAGCTATTGCTGGAAGTATTGGTTACATTCAATTCGAGTGTCGCATCAATATACTGGCGACAGCTTAAATCTGATAAGTCAAAGCGAATGAGGCTATAGAGAGTTCCATAGGTTAGATCGCTGCCGTCGGCGAGGAGTCCATCGCTATCACCATCGAAATTATCATCCTCTTTTCTGGATGAAATAAACACATCGTCTGAAGCAACTTGAGATACCTCTTCACTAATAGAATCGCTGCAATCGGCGGTTACCCTGAGGGCTGGGGCAATACCGGTTTCTTGTGAAGAGATATCTACCCCATCACTGCCACTCAGTGAGGCAATGACCAAGCCAGTATTTTCATTGTTCAGCCAACTATCCAGAAGACCTGATGAACTCAAGTTCACCACTTGGGTACCAGTAGACGACGGGGTAAAGCTGGCGAACAACTGTGAAAGCACCGTTGATCCACCGACAGAATCCCAGGTGGCTGATTCCTCACTCCAGTTGGATTCAGCCAAGTAAATACCGTAACTATTACTGGACCGGTTGGTGATATTAAATTCGATCTCAACTGAATTTATCGTCGAGCAGTGAGATAAATTGGAGAGATCAAATTTAATCAGTGAGTAAAGCGTTCCATAGGTGCTATCACTGCCATCTGCCAGAAGACCATCTGGGTCATTGTCAAAATTGCTGGAAGAGTAGCGCGATGAAATAAATGTATCATCAGTCACTGGTAGTGACAGTTCGCCATTACCACTGTCGTCCTCAAGCATAACGCTCCTGCCAACGTTATTTTGTGCGAGAACCATAGCTTCACCAATTCGATTGGCGCTCCACCAATTGATATTTTCCGGTAATACAAGAGGATTATTGGCTCGATCTTCTCGCGTCAGGGTACTTGCGCTGTTATCGAACTGTGCTGTGCGTACAGTGAGTTGGTCAAAGCTGACCTGGATAACTTTGAACTGCTGGATGCTGGCCATATCTATGGTCCAAAACTTGGCATCATTTGCTGAGCGAGCTGGTGCTCCCCAGCTTCCCTCACCAACGTAAACGGTACCGCCGGTTTCGTTGGTTGAAAAATCGCTATTACCGGGGGCAACGACTTCGGTGACTTTGGTGAGATGGGTATCTGATTCGACCACCATATTCATGGCGTAGTCATAAAAGGGTTGTGCCCACCAATCAAATAATGTGGGGTTGTCAGATTTACCGCTGTAGTGGGGGAACATGGGCTTGTGGTACTGGGCAAAGCGCCAGTGACTGTAGGCGCCAATCCCAGCTAAATCACTCTCAAGCCAATTGTTCATGGCGGTAGCATAAGATGACCAGCCGCTTTCCTGAAACTGGCTGTTTAGTGTGTAGACACGCAATAGGGGGGAAATTTGTACTGCGCCGTAGGTATCACTGGGGCTACAGCTACCATCCGCATTGAAGTCCACACCAAAGACCTGGCAGGTGGTTGAATAGTTGTCATCCTCATGATTCCCATGGGTAGGTATTAGAGGGTAAATACGTTGATAGCTATAGCCATCAATTTCGTCGTTGGAGTAGGTCAGCGTCCAGTCTTGTAAAAAGTCATCCATTTCTGACGCACTGTTGGCGTTGGTAAAATCACCGCCATGCATAACGGCCAGCGGGCGAATTTTGGCTAGTAAAGCATTGCCCTCGCGCCGTGTTGTATGCCCCGTGCGGGTATCTCCCCCAGCGACTATGACGAAGGGAGATTCCTCCGAAGGAGCCGTTTTAAACCAGAACCGGTCGCCACAGCCGTCCTGATCACACACTCGATAGTAAACTGCTGAATCCGGTGTTAGATTTTCCAACCTGACAAAGTAGCTATCTAAGCTGCCATCGAAGGTAGATGTTGAATCAACCCCTTGACTGCTCCAGCTATTTTCATTGGTTGAATAGCCAAAATTAATGTAAGGATTACTCGTGTGTCCGTCTGGCGAAAAACCGATAACGGCACTGGTGGATGCATCACCATCCCAGGCCAATCTGTGGTGTTTAGTTGCTGAACTGGCATCAATTGCCAAACATAGAGTCGAGATAGCAAAAGCAGTGCTTAAGAACCGTCTCATCGGGGGTTTCCTGTAAGTAGTGGTTATTATTTTCAGGCGCAGCACCTATAGAGATTAGTCGCAAAAAAATTGTGCGGCGCGCCGGAATTATTGTGGATCTTTATTACAGGCCGTTGAATGATTGGAGACTAAACGAACGAATGCGGCGTTTCGGTAGGGAATTGTGACGGTTTTTGCATTCATAAAATTAATTGCGCCAGCACCTGTTCCCAGGTATTGGTAGATGCCATATAAAGGCCTGTCAAAATTACGGGTCCAGTAATCTCCCTTTTGAGTTTTCGGGAAATATTCAGTCGCAATTAGAGGTCTGCCAGATTTACTTTCCTGCAGGATAATGGATCGCAACTCTGTAATATCGGGGAGCCTCCAGTTTTGCGTTGCACACAATTTCTGTTGATTGGTATTGCGAATCAGGTCCTCGGTATCACACCGCTCTTCTTCAAAATAACAATCTCCATTATTTTCTATACCTTCTTCATATTGATACCATGAATAGGTCCACCTTCCATCGTGAATTCCTTCGTCGTCGGTTTTAACTTCCCAAAGAAGCCCTGTATCGATATCGCAGATACAGGACCAGGGGCCTGCCCAAGCCTCAATAGGCTCCCCATTTTTATCAATTTTAACTAAGTGGTATTCCCTTGGTAGAGGTTGTGATGGTTGGTGCAGTATGGCTGCACAGACCGTGATTACAGGAAAAATGAATACCCAAAATATGCGCACAAACATTATTGATCTGCCAACTTGATTTTGACGGGGAGGGCGTGGCGAGTGTGGGCGATTTGCGAGTGATCAAAGGCAGAAACCCAGAGGCAAATACCGTCTTTTATTGCTACATCTAACGCTGACCCAGTATTTAATTTACGCACCATCTCCATAGACCATTGGCCGTCCTGCCAAACAGCATAGGCCCTGACATCGGCACGATCTCCCTCAAAGCGATTTGAGGTATAGAGGACTGAAGGCATAATCGTATTGATAGGATAATTGTCATCTTCAGCCGTGTATGGCTGGTAATCAAACCAGGAAATAGTCCAATCGCTCTTTGTATCCTCGTTTTGATATGGCGTCAGGCTGGAGGGACTTTTGGGGAGTCGTTTTGGTGTAACGTTTTTTAAGGAGTACCACTTCCAGTTCATTAAGTATGCCCCGGACTCTTTGCCATCCTGGAGATATCCTGCGGTATAGCGGCGTGCTCCTGGCCTTACAATATCAGGCCTGCCAATATAATTGTCATCTGCCAGGTGCATTTTATTGGTTCTTACTGCTTTCCAGTGCCAGAGATCGTGTATTTCATCGGATGAGCTGTAGTGGTAGCCCTTGCCATGCCAATTTGCGGGCAACTGTGCTGATGGTTTGCGGCCCAGGTGAGAGGTTCCCGAAGCACCGAAATCACAGGCATTGGAAAGCAGGATGGCAAACTTATCTTCATAGTGACGGGTTTCATTAAAACTTTGAAAACCTTGCTGTTGTATTTCCCAGCCAGAATCCACTTTTTTCAGCGGTAAGTGTTTCAGGCTTTCAGTGGGATCTTCCCAAGTGATATGAAAAAATATTTCCTGTTGGTTATGCAAAGCTCTCAAGTTGACGGTTGAGCTACCACCAATAAAGTTAGCACCTCCGTCAGTATGGATTTTAAGTGGTGTGGCTGAGAACCATGCGGATTCTTGGGGGATTCCATCTATGTTTATAAAGGTTTCCGGACTTATTTTCTCAACTGTAAGATCGTGGTAACTGTTATTTGTAACAATAATCCAAAGTAATAAAGTGACACAGCCAAAAGATAAGTAGGTAAAAATTGAAGTTCGATAGCCCGATCGAGTATTGGGAAGTAAATAACTCAAAGTCTTCAGGCCATAGGTTGTTAGGTAAACGCCAGCGTGAAGAAATATATAGAGTACGATCGCAAAAGCACTATAAAAGTGTGCCTGGCGAAAGATAGAAGCATTGCCGGAACCAATAAATAAAATCCAGCCACTTAAGACCATGAGCACTAAAAAAAATGAGCCAATGCGTGTTACTACCCTATGGTAGCTAATTGATGTTTTATAAGGTTTACTTTGTGAGGTTGTATTTTTTATTTTAATTATTACTTTATAGGATAAGTAGCAGATAAGGATGGTCGAAACAACAATTGCTACAAAGAAATGAATATCATGAATCTGTCCCTGGGGTAACAGTTCTTCGATATTTCCAATACTTGGCTTAGTTAAGGTGGAGATACGGAGCCCCGTTAGTAGGCTACATAAAACTGCAACAATGGCCACACTGTGCAGAATTATCCAAAGAGTACTCTTCGGTGGTTTGGCCATGGGAGTATTCCAAAAGGGTTTAGGCTAGTAAAAAAGTGTGGCATTTATATTAATTAAAATAGACTACATTCTGCTGATGGAGTCACGGCGCCTAAAAAATGAGGAATGCGCTGCGCTGTAGTAACGCATAAAGAATGAATGCCGATTCCGAGCTTACCGAGATGTAATCACAGCGAGTCTCAGTTGTAGAGTCTCCTTTCCGCCTGACACTAATAGTGTACTACTCAGTATTTTGACCTGTTCAGAATAAATAGCGGGATAACTTATTCTTGTTGGTATTCTGCATTCTGTAACTACTCATGCAGCTGACACTTATTCAGGCTTTCACTTTTCTCCAAATCTTCCGATATGGCCATAAGTTTCGGGTGGTCACTTCTCCAGTCAAAATCTTCATGGCGAAAATCAAGATAGGATAGTGCTGAGCACAAGTTAATATGTGGCAAACTAAGACTGGCGGGTAATCGATCCAGGTGCTTTTCCAGGTAATCTAGAGATCTCTCAATAGCACTGAAGTAGCGCTGCCACCAAAAATCAGACCTAAGTTCTTCCCGTGCACGCAGCTTTTCCATTTGCAGATGCACTGCTGCGTCCATTAATCCAGAGCTGACACTGTGAAAAGTATACAGATCCCAATTGTTGTCCAGTGGTGCAGATAAGTGACCATCCCCTAAGCTTTTATCAAGAAATGCACAGATGACTTCGCTGTCAATGATCGAGGAGCCATTATCCAGGGTTAGGCAGGGGACTTTTCCCAAGGGGTTGCTGGAAATAAGTTCGTCGTCATTGTGAAAGGGGTGAGAGAAATGCTCTGTTACCACAGAGTGCAGACGCTGTTCTTGCACAACAATGCGCGCCTTGCGCGCAAAGGGGGAGGAAAAGGTCAAGTACAGTTGCATAGGCCAAGCTCTTTTCGGCTGCGTGCCCTTTCAGCAACTGCAGTGACCGCTAGTGCTGCTACGAGCAACTGTTAACGCGTACTTTAGTGATGGGTAATCACTGAAGTAATGCGGTTATAGAGGTGCTGTTTTAAGTAGGCTCTCTGTTTTTTGAGGCTGGAATAGTGATCGTCGTCGGTGCCAATACCACTATCCTGAAGGCCTCTTATTTGTTTATCCAGTTTGCTGTAAATGTCGTTTTCAAGTTTGAATTGAATATCGTCTTCGATGAGCTGCTTGATTGTGTCTGCATATTCAGGGAAATCCACCGAGAGCTCGTGTGAAGCAATGGGCATAAGGGACCTCCACAATCGATATTAGTTAATGAAGTGTAGGTTCAGTCTTGCCAGTCACAAAAATGCAATTCTAGCGCTGCTTCCCTTAATCAACATAGTTATAAAGTGAAGTTAATATAAGTCTGTATATAGCCATTTGATATATATAAAAGTTGAAGCTATTTTATTAGCAAATATTTTTTACCCTCTTTTTTTTGATTATTGGTAATTGTTAGTCAGGTGAGGCTTAAACAGAGGGCTGGGTGGAAATGACGGGCACAAAAAAGCCCGACAATTACTTGTCGGGCTTTTTTGTTAGCGGTTCTGCTACTGGGCTTAAGCCGAAGCCTCCAGTGGGGCAAAGCGCAATTGGCGCCTCTGCAAAAGCTCACCGAGGTAGAGCTTTAAGTAGGCTGCAGCGGCCCGTTTCCCCTCTGCTGCGGAGTCTTCTGTTATTTTCCCAAAGCGGGAATAAGACTGGGAGCAGAAAGAGTCGTTAATGTTGATGGCACACATAAACCGGTCTCGCCAATCCTGAGAGGGTGGTAACTCAAACTCTCGAGACAGGTTCTTGATCAGAGTATCTGCCAGGCGCCAATTGTTTTCCATTTGTAGTTGGCGTAATGCCCAACTGGACTGAGGTCCAAAATGTACTTTTAGTGCCGCGAGATTCTCTTCATAGTAGCCGCGCACAAGGTCGCACAGCTGATTAAGCATATCCTGCCAGCTTTCTGACGGAGAAAAATCCGAATGGCCCAATACTACGTCACCGAAAGACTTATAGTGACGTTCGGCCAGGGCGGTTAAGCTGGCATCTACACTTGGGAAGAAATGATAAACAGACGCTGCTGGAACACCTGCAACCTGACTAAGGTTTGCGAGGCTAATATCCGTAGAGTCTTGTTCAGTAATTAATACTTCAAGGGCGTCAAGAAGCTTTTCATACTTCTCCCGGCCATTTTTGCGTTGTGGTTTGCGCGGACTGGCGGTGTCGCGCCGGCTGATTGCTCGTCGATCGATTTGGTTCAAACTACCTCCCCCTTTAGACAAGCGGTACTGGCCATGGGCTAGCATACGCTTTACTTCCATGTAAAAAATTGTCTTTTGGAATTGATTATTATAATCGTACCAAATTCGGGCGAGCAAGAAGAACTTGTTTGATTTGTGGGGTAGTTCCACCTTAATTAATTAAATTCGGCTAGCAGGTATTTCTGCCAGCCGAATGGAAATGCAGCTAGTGATAATGTAGCTCTGTCGCCTTTCCTCGGAAGACGTAATAAGAGAAAACGGTATAGGCGAGGATGACGGGAACTACTATTACCGCACCCACAAGAATAAATTTTAATGAGGCGGTGGCACTGGCTGCCTGCCAAATATTTAGTTCGCCGGGAACAATATCAGGGAAAAAGCTGAAGGCCAGGCCGATAAAGCACATCAGGAAAATAACGACGACCGTGAAAAAAGGAACCGCTTTATGTCTGTCTGCAGGCTTAGGCATTCTCTCCAGCAGAACATCATTGGAGACAAAGGCGATAAAGCACAGGGTGGGTACGAGTAGTACAAACATAACCAGAGGGTAGGTAAACCATCGGTCAAATACGGTTGGGTTTACCAGTGGATTGATGGCCGATACTGCAACCACCCCAAGCAGGGTGGCCCGCCCTGCGTAACGGGTCCAAGTGGTCGCTCGTTTTTGCAGCTCCGACTCGGTTTTAAGAACCAGCCAGGCGCCGCCAATATAGGCATATGCGGCGGTAACTCCCAGAGCACTGAGCGCTGAAAAAAGCTGTGCAGACCAGTCGGGCTTAAAGCCAATCACGTACTGCCCCAGCATGTACCCCTGCGCAAGGCTGGTAATAATAGATCCCGCTTTAAAGGTTCGATCCCAGGTTAGCTTTTTGTCGATGGCAGCTTTTGCACGAAAGTCGAATGCCACTCCTCGCATGATTAGCCCGACCAGCATAATCGCAGCTGGTATATATAGATGCATTAACACCAGGTTGTGTGCGATTGGGAATGCAATCAGGAGCAAACCGATTGCCAGCACCAGCCAGGTTTCGTTAGCATCCCAAAAGGGGCCAATGGATGCGATCATGGTATCCCGCTGCGATTCCTCCTCTTCTCCCATGGGGAGCAAAATGCCCACCCCAAGATCGTAGCCATCCAGAATTGCGTAGACTATTACCGCCAGGCCCATAAGGGCGACAAAGGCGACAGGCAGCCAATAGGCCGCTGCAGAAGCGCTACCGGTCATTTGCCTTCTCCCTTGTCATTTTTCTCGGTATCTTTTGGACGGTTGGTTAAGCTAGTGCCGGCGAATAGTTCCTGAGTTTCAAACTCCTCGACTTTTACAGACTTCAGGGCCATCACTTTCAGGGTTCTTATGTACGCATAGAGCAATATCACGTAGACAACCAGATAAAGGGTTAGGGAAAAACCGACATGAGAAGGTGGTACTGGAGTAACAGCGTCGGCGGTTTTCAGTACTCCTGTTACGAGCCAGGGTTGGCGTCCAATTTCTGTGACATACCAACCGGCCAAAGTGGCTATCCAGCCGGAGAATGTCATCGCGACCAGGGTTTTGAGCATCCAGCGAGGCAGCTCACCTTTACGCAATAGATAGACCCCTCCCCAAGCGGTTAGCAGCATCAATATTCCTATGCCGACCATAATGCGGAAGGCGAAAAATACGGGGGCTACCGGTGGGTGATTATCGGGGAATTCATTAATTCCCTTGATCTCACCATCCCACTCATGGGTAAGGATAAGGCTGGCCATCTTGGGAATGCCGATCGCCAAATGGTTGGTTTTCTCTTCTCCGTCGGGTATCGCAAATAACAGTAGGGGTGCGCCGCGCTCTGTTTCCCAGACCCCCTCCATTGCGGCGACTTTTTGCGGCTGGTGCTCAAAAGTGTTGAGTCCGTGTAAGTCACCCACATAGATTTGAATCGGAATAAAGATGGCAGCGAGAATCAGTCCTGTTTTAAGGGCGAGCCGGGGCGCGCGTTTGGGGTCTCCTTTAAGAATCCGATAAGCGGAAATCCCCGCAACAAAGAAAGATGCCGTCAGACCCGAAGCCAGCAGCATATGTGTAAGTCGGTAGGGGAAAGAGGCGTTAAAGATAATTTCCATCCAGCTTGCCGGGTAGGCGACCCCATCCCGTAAATCGAATCCGGCAGGTGTTTGCATCCAGGAGTTGAGAGCAATAATCCAAAAAGCGGATAGAGTGGTCCCTGTTGCCACAATAAAGGCAGATAAAGTATGTATTTTGCTTGGCACCTTATTAATGCCAAACAACATAATGCCGAGAAAGGTTGCTTCGAGAAAGAATGCAGTAAGTACTTCGTATCCGAGAAGCGGGCCGGCGATATTGCCGACTTGGGCCATAAAGCCGGGCCAGTTTGTTCCGAACTGGAATGACATGGTGATGCCACTCACTACGCCGAGAGCAAATGTCAGGGCAAAGACTTTTACCCAAAAACGATATGCGCGCATCCAGACCGGATTATTAGTTTGGTCGTAGCGTAATTTAAAAAAGAAAACGATCCACGCGAGTGCGATGGTGATTGTTGGAAATAGAATATGAAAGCTGATATTTGCGGCAAACTGTATCCTGGAAAGGATCAGGGTATCTAGCATGAGAGCCTCTGCTGGTCTGAGATCTTTGAACCAGTGAGCCGATTAGCACCTCCTGTGCTAATCGGCACTGCAAGAAAATATAGAGGCAGGTGTGTGTTCCCGCGTATACAATCCTGCAGGAGCCGACTTTGGATCGGCAGCGGCACGGCCTTGTGCCGTTTTTAATCCAGCACTATGGGCTGCTGGATTAAAAATATGCCGGGGCTTTTAGCCATGGATTTGGCCCTATGGGTTTCTCCCCGGAATAAGTGCTTCAGATGAAAGTGTTATTTCGCTTTGAGTGCAGCGGTATATTCCTCGTGCTAGCGTTTTTTTCGCTAGTTTGAGGTGTTCTGTCCACCTGTCATCTTACTTTTGAGTTCCAGTAGCTTGACGATACCGGAGCCTAGCTTCATCAATTTAAGCAGGTCCTGGTGTTCTAGCTTGCTGAGTGTGTTGGCAAATTCTTCGAGTAGCTCCAGCAAGCTGTAAACTTCCTGGATTTTTTCCTGTGCCTGGGCATCCAGCTCATCTTGGGGTTCATTGAGCAGCAGCTGGCGAAGCAGACTTAATGTAGGGTCGAGCTCTCGCTTGCGGCGCTCCTCGAAGACAGTGCGAGCGAGGTCCCAGATTGATCCAGCTGCAGTGAAATAATCTTTGCGATCGCCCGGTTGATGATGCAGCTCTACCAAGCGCCAGGCCTGTAGCTCTTTGAGCCCCATACTGACATTGCCACGACTGATCTTCAGTGCCTGGGCCAATTGCTCGGCATTGAGTGGCGTGGGATGAATGGTGAGTAGGGCAAACATTTGTCCCACCGTGCGATTGAATCCCCAGCGGCTACCCATTTCACCAAAGTGCAGTACGAATGCCTGGGCTTGACTCGATAGTTTCATTTACTTCTTAAGTTTCAGAAATTTCTGAAAATTGTAAATGTAAATTGATCTATGTCAATCACCAATTTAGAAAATAATGTGAGGCCAGTGAGAGGCTTCCTGATTCTGATCTGGGGAGAGGCTGGCGCAGCCGGGGTTATATGCTCAAGCTACTTTTGGCTCTTTGGTACCAGTTGTCGGGCACGATAAAGCCTCTGCAGGCTTCGCCATTTTTATCGACGGCGGCGATGCACAGGGGGTGGGTAAAACTTTCGGGCAGCAGCGCTTCTAGCAATTGATCGGCAGTCATGCCGGTGGTGCTGCTCTGAGGCGCCAGCCAGGTTTGCTTGGGGAGCGCCAGCCACTCGAGAGTACTGCGGTTTACCTGGCTCAGGGAGAATGACCGAAACTCAGATAACGATACCCACCAAAGATCATGACTGGAGGGCCGGCGAAGTGTATCCAGCGGTTTGAATAGTCTCCCGGGCATTAGCGCCCACTGGCGATCTATCTCTAGGCCGTGCTCTTTCAGCATTGATTGAACTGCCGGCATTTCAATCAGTGGCAGTTGATGATCTGCCATTCTTGCCAGTTTGATATCCAGTCGGTCCTTGATTCCGGGCCCTACCCAATGGATATCGGTAACCTGGAGATAAAATTTTACGGCAATCTCCCAGTGTTCACACTGATTGCTGGGCAGGTGTTGCACGACGAAGTCGAGTTCCCCCAGTGTCTTGCCGCCAGACCTTAGAGGGAGGTTTTGGTAGAGCAGCTGGTAGTCGGGGTGTTTGTCAAAGGCAAATGACCAGAGCCTTTCAAAGTAAGTGCCCAAGCGGTTATTGGGTTTGTTGAGGTTGAGTTCGTGCAGGTAATTATCCAGTTCAGGGGAAAGTGCATTTTTTACTTTCGGGCAGGAGAAGTATTCCAATAGGGACTTTCGTCGCGTGGGTAGAAGCCAGGGGAGTTGGTTAGCTGCACTAAAAGCTGTAACGGAGTCCTCGCTAGTGGGAATATCCGAACTTCCCACGGACCACATTAAGTTGTCCCAATTATCTACCTGTCCGCTTTTCAGGGAGGAAATCATGGCCTTCTGTATCGTTTCCTGAGTCATTAAACTTCTGTATATTGCTAAAATACAAGACAGATTGGTGAAGTCACCTATGATTGCTTTACCATCTGAACTAAAAATAATAATTACACTTATAAGAATCGATCCGAGCACCAAAAAAATCAGCGAATTACCGATGTCGAAATAAGTCGCCTGGCAGTGGAGTTTCTGCCTTGATTTCGTTATCCATCTCCAGTGCCAGCTTTATTCTGGGAGTTGATTTTGGTCGGGTATTTTTCTTACAGTGACTGATACTGGAGAAAATCATGGAATCAGGTCCTCTTATTTCGATCGGCTTGCCTATCTCGCTGTTTATCATCATGGTGGGAATAGGGATGACCCTAACTGCCAGGGATTTCCATCAGGTAACGGTAAAGCCCATTGGCCTTATTATCGGAACTTTTACCCAAATTCTCCTGATGCCAGCTATAGCAATTGGCCTCTGCTGGGGATTAAATCTACCACCGGCCATTGCTGTTGGCCTAGTCATTATTGCCGCCTGTCCGGGAGGCACAACATCGAACCTGTTTACCTTGATGGCTCGCGGCAACGTGGCGCTTTCTATTGTATTAACAGTTTCTGCCAGCCTGATTACAATTGCCAGTTTACCGCTTTTCGCAAATTATGCGCTTCGAACTTATTTCGGCGCTGACCAGACTATAACTCTGCCATTCGCCAGTACAGTGGTGATGTTATCCAGTATTGTCCTCTTGCCTGTTGTGGTAGGGATGCTATTTCGCGCCTGGAGACCGCACCTGGCTCGCCGCGCAGAGGGAATAGTCAGTATTTTTGGCGGGGTTGTATTGCTTGCACTGGTAGCAGGCCTTATCTGGGGAATTCGCGATCGCCTTGCAGACTTGATGGTTCAAGCTGGCCCCTCGGTCATTCTATTGAATCTCTGTGGTGTGCTATTGGGGCTTCTTATCAGCCGGGTTGCTGGCCTGCCAAAGCGGGAGGGGGTTGCGGTTGCAACGGAACTCGGTATTAAAAACAGTACCATCGGAATGATGGTAACCCTCACGCTCTTACACTCGAGTGAGATGTCCGTGCCCTCAGCAGTTTACGGTGTATTGATGTTCCCATCTGGCGTTCTTTTGGCGTTATATGGTCGCCGTGGTGCAACGAAAAAACTGGCCTCTGAGACGGAAGGAGCAGGTGAAGTAGGGTAGTAAATGTTGCATTTACCGAAAACTAGACCATACCTTTACTATTGAGGGTGTGGTCGATCTTGGAAAATTGAGCTCGCCTATACCAATTTCTGTTACTGCACTATGAATTTCAATAATTCTAATGTGCGGCCACGGATTACTGAATGTCCTTTTTAGGTATATGTCTAAAACCAGGCATTGAGTTGTCTCAACCTCAGATTGTAAAGTCAATATGTTCAAGGGTTTTACGGCGAAGCGCAGCAAGAAAAATACAATCAACAACAACCTAAAATTAGATGCTCTGGTCTGGAAGAGAATATTGGAGCAGTCGGCCCTCAGTGGTAATGATTCTGGGGTAGGTAATGCGGCTAAACACAGTATTGTTGTTTCTCTGACTAGCTATGAAAAGCGAATCCATGATATCCATTTGTGTATCGAGAGTTTATTTCAGCAGTCGCTAAAAGCGGATTTAATTGTACTTTGGCTATCGACCAAAGAATTTCCAGATTATATGTTGCCTAATATTTTAATGAGGCAGGTGGATCGTGGGTTGAGAGTTGAATTTGTTGATGAAGATCTAGGACCTTACACAAAGTATTATTACACGCTTCAAAAATTTCCTGATAGCCTGATAGTCACAGTGGATGACGATATCCTCTACCCGATGGATACCATCGATATGCTGTATCAGTCATATTTAAAGTTCCCGTCACATATTTTCTGTCATCGAGCTCACAGGATAGGTGTTGATAAAAAAGGTAATGTATTGCCTTACAATAAATGGAGGACAACGCGGGAAAATTGGAAGTGCAACATGAATATCAAACCTTCTTATCGCGTTTTTCCTACTGGAGTTGGTGGTGTTTTATATTATCCCGGCTCTTTACATCCCGATGTTCTGAATAAAGATAAGTTTTTGGAGTTATGTCCTAATGCGGATGATATCTGGCTTAAAGCCATGAGTATGAGGCAAGGAGTCCGTTGTGCAAGAGTGCCAGATGTTCGTTTCTGGAGGGATAGGTTTTTAACAATCCCTGGGTGTCAGGCTAGCGGCTTGAAGAAACAAAATTTAAAGGGAAAGTGTGGTAATGATAAGAAAATACGCAGAGTATTCTCTGAATATAATTTATCTCAGTTACTGTTAGAGTGAATAGGCACTGCTTAATCTATAGGTAATGTAGTTGTTGCACTCTAAGGTTGATATTTGGCTTTCAGTTTAATCTCAAACTGCTACCACTTATAACGAAATCCTAATTCCAAGCCTCCAGAAAAACTATTCCCCAGGTTTTCCAAACTGCTACTGTAATAAATTTCTGAATAGATAGAACAGTGATCACCGCACTCATCGTAGCTCGCGCCCAAGCGCAATTCACCGTACCAGGTATCAGGTTTTTGACTGAGTCGGGTTTCCGATACGAGTAAATTAGTCCTCTGGTCGATATTGTAAATAAGGCTCGGAGTTGCGAACAGAGAGAACCTTTCCAGGGGAATTGAGCCGTACATATTGCGACTGCTCTTACGCTGGCTCTTGCGCTTTTCAAAGATGGTTCCCAAACGTAAGAGGAAGCCATTGTTATTGATATCTGTAGCTTGTACTGCATAGATATCCTGCAAGTTGTTAGCTTCCTCCGAGGTGTAAATCAATTGCGCATGGGGTGTCCAGGAATAGTAATCATGCAGTTTAAAACTCTTTCCGCCCTCGATAGACAAGGCGTAACCAAATGCTTCATCGCTATTATTGAGTTCGCGCAGTGATTTGGCATCCATTTCAAAGTCAAACCAATTTAGCTTAAGTTGACTATCAATAAAAATGCCATCCAATCCATACCAGGTGACAAATGCGCTGATACCGTAGTTACTCGCATCGATTGAGCCATCACCAAAAAATGAACTCACATCGTTATTTGAATCGCCGTAGTGCAAAGCGGCGCTGCCAATAAGTTGGCTTCCAAATACGGAGACTTGTATTGGTAAATCAAAGCCCACTTGTACTTGATAGTAAGTCTGCTTCCAGTTTGCACGGGTACTGGACTCACTGGGATCAAGGGTAATATGCCGGGCAGAGTTCCTGATCCAAAGTCCACGATTATCAATTGCCTGCTCTTGGGCATCGCTATACTCGCTACTGGCCAAGTCCAAATAGCTTGTACCTACCCAATAGCGATTTCCCAGGCGGCTGCGTAGTGAAGAGGGAATATTGAGTGTTCTGAGAATTTGCGGGAGGGCTTCGTAGAGTACTGCAGTAGGTTGCCAGCGGATCATTCCGCCTTCAGGAAATACTGAAGAGTTATCCACAGTTGAACGCAAATACCAGCTGCCATCATCACTTCCTCCTGCGCCGTTCTGGTGCAATGTGTAAGCATAGGCTCCACCTATCACTGCCTGCTGATCATCTTTACTGACAAAGTCCCCTGCTAGAGTGAATTGTGCATTTGATTCGCCTTTGACGGAAACCACCTTAATACCATTGCCCTCTGTCCGCTTTCCTTTACCTGAGCGGTTAAAGACAGAGATAGTGGTGGTGCCAGAGCTGTCTCCTTCCACAATTAGTTGATCGCTCTGTGAAAAATCATCTTCAAGGACGGCGTCTACCCATAGGCGCCCATTATTAGAGCGGTATTGCCCATAATTTCCATTATCGTCTTTGGCTATGGTGAGGGTGTTGAACCTATTGTTGGATAGATCAATGGTTCCACTATTGGAGACATCTCCTGAAATTACATAACTGTCGCTATCAAAAAATGCCTGCCCACCCCAGCGAATATCCAGGCCGAGGGAATTTCCTTCTGAATCGAGACCTCCTCCGACAGTTAAACTCCCAGTGAATGTCATTTTGGAGCTACCCCAGATAACGACTCTTTCCCAGTTGTTTAGAAGAGTCCCATCAACGGAGTAATCCAATTTAAATATTAAATTGTCGACTTCACCATCATCTGCACTGAGATCATCACCACCATCCAGTATGACATCTCCATCGAAAGAGTGTGAATCTATCAGTAGGGTGTCTGATCCGGAGCCGCCTCGAATTTCGTTACTGATGCCCTCATCCCAATAGATATAGTCATCGCCGTTTCCGCCATCCAGGTAGTTAAAAATGAAACCTCCATCCAAGGTGATGGTATCGTTTCCTTCTCCTCCCCAGACGTGAAAGGACAGCCCATCGAGTAGAATCAGGGTGTCATCTCCATCGCCTCCATGAATGCCTCCTCCCCCGAGATAATTCCCTACATCACTGGATCGCTCGTCGAGAGTTATCGTATCGTTGCCAGCGCCACCGTCGGCAAATAAGGTAACAATTCCTCCCGTGATAGTAATTTCGTCATCTCCCTCTCCCGCAAGTACATTTTCCGCCGTTCCACCGTTAAGAATGATGGTATCGTTGCCGGCATAAGTTTCTATGTCCGCACCATCGGGGTCATTGTCTTCGTCACAGGTGATTTCATCTGCGGCAGTGGTGCCACTATTGCCGGGGGTACATTGTGCTAGAGAATGGCGGCTAAAAATAAGCAGTGCAGAAACCGTCATAATGAGTAGGAATATTTTTACGAATCCTACAGAAGAAAGCTGGAAACCAGTTTTTTGGGGAGACACAGTTATTCCTTTATATTGTGCCAGATAGTTGTAATACCGATTAAGTTTTTAGCGGCGAAGTTATAGTTGGGGACAACGCAGCTCGAGTATGACTTAACTTCAAATTTTAAGAGTATTCGCTGTCGCCCAACTGTATGAAATCGCTCCGATAACTAAAATTTAATACCCACCCCGAAATTTATGATCCAGGGGTTGTAGTCAAAATGGGCATAGAGGCGATCCCTGCCCAATTCAGTGGGGAAGTCGATAGTGGCATCGGTGTCTGCCAGGTAATAAATCGCGGATGCGTTAAGTAGTAGAGGATATCTCCAGTCGCGGAAATCAAAGATATAATCCAGGCCGGCTTGCAGCCCCCAATCCCACGAGTGCCCCATATTAAATGATCCCGGTGCGACCGAGAGCTCTGAATCTATCAGGTATTCGTTAAACTGGCGGCTGATTTCAACGGTGTGGAAATTGGTGTAATTGATTCCTGCACCGATATAGGGGCGAGCGCGATAGGATGGATCTAAGAAGTACCAGTTGCCGAAAACCATTGTCGTTGTAGTGCTAAAGTCGCCGAGCTGGATTTGGTTTCGCCCAGGGTTGCCGGTGAAATTATCCAGTTTTGTACCATAGCTGGCGCCATTAATATGCATTAATTCTATGCCCCAGCGATCGCTGGGCCGCCACACTCCCGATATTTGCCAAGCATGGGTCGAGTTGATTTGCCAACTGCTGTTGTATAAATCCCATTGCTGTAAAACTCTATATTTAAGCGCTGTGCCCTCATCGTTTGGCTGGACATAAGTCAGGCCAAAACGAACAATAAATTCGCCCCATTCGATATCACGCCAATCATCCTGGGCATGGGTCGATAGTGCTGAGAGAGTGAAAAGTAGAGTAATAATTCCTTTATTAATTCCTTTTGCGGTCATCTCGATATCCATCTCTGAAAATCCGGACACAGGCAAAACTGCTTATCTGCCATAGGTGGCTTTGGTTGATACTTATTGGCAGTGCATGGGCCAAGTACCCCAAAAAGTAGCAGGACTGAAAAAGGTCGCAGGGAATTTTTCAAAATTTGAGGCCTAAATTATCTAGCCAGGTTTTCAGGGAGAAGGGAATTTATAAGGAGAGAAAGAATAATGCGCTTGGTGCCTTTGGGGGTATAAGTGTCTAATCGGGTTTACAGGGAAATTTCCACTGCGAGTCTTGGGTGCAGTGTATTTTTTCCCTCTTTTCCAGTGATAAGGCTGGGCTACGGGAGATTACCCAGGGGCACTTTTTCCAGATTGCGGGCGTATTCCAGGAACTTCTGTGCTGCTGGTGATAGTGGACGTGATTTGCGTCGAGCTAAATACCAGTGGGTGACAATGGGAAGCTCTTCGACATCGAGAATTGACAAGCCTGCACGCCCGCCAAATGCCAGGGTATGCTCCGACAATATAGAGACCCCCAGACCGGACATAACCGCGTGCTTAATGGCTTCATTGCTCTCAATGGTCATACGGAGCTTGAGGTCTACATTGCGTTTGCGCAGGAACTGTTCAATGGCATGGCGTGTACCGGAGCCCTCTTCCCGATGTAGGAACTGACATCCTGCAAATTCTTGCAGGGAGATTTTCTTGCGGGAGGCCAGTGGGTGCTTCTCAGGCGCTATAGCCAGTAATCGGTTGGGTAGAAACTCCACCAGCTCCAGGTCCTGGCTCTTTGGAGGATGGCTGAATACGTAGAAGTCATCTTCATCCTCACCAGTGTAATCAATGATCTGTTGGCGGTTGCCCACCCTGAAGTGGATATCCAGTCGCGGATGCTGCTGATAAAACTCCCCGATCAGGTGAGGGATAAAGTATTTGGCGGTAGTCACTACTGCCAGTTGTAGGCTGCCGGTATCCAACCCTCGCAATTGGGCCAGTTTCAGGTCCAGATACTCGTAACTCTTCAGGATTTCCCGGGCACTTTCTACTAGTGTTTGTCCGGCCTCCGTAAATTGCAGTTGCCTGCCCACCGAGTAATACAGAGGTAAACCCACCGCATCGGAGAGTTTGGCCAGTTGCATCGATACGCTCGGCTGGGTTAGGTGCAGTTTTCTGGCTGCGGCGCTGATATTGCCCAACTCATAGACACAGAGCAGGATCTCCAGTTGTCGAACGGTTCCAATGCGGGCATGGGCACGAGTTAGGGGCACAAAATCACCTGTATAGGTTTGAGTTTATAGTTTACATAATAAATATCTATTTTTATCTATCAATAGCAATTCCGATAATGCGGCAATTTCAATAACCAGTGGGGGCATTATCAATGCAGAGATCACAACTCTTCTTTGGCGTGGTTGTCGGCTTGTTAGTTTTATGTGCAGGCTTGTCAGTAAATCTTGCCGGTATGAACGGGGTTCCCTTGATGGCTGTAGGCCTAGTGGTGGTTCTGGCCAATGCTATTTACTGGCTGATGGCGCAGCAAACCCCAAAACGCATACGGATCTCCAATAATCGCTCCAGACAGCGCCGGGGACAGCGATAGAGATGCAGTTGGATATTGTTGTTGGTTTCTTTCTGCTGGGCGCCTTTGCCCAGCTGGTTCGCAGTGACCTGCGTTTACCCAAAGGTCTTTACCAGAGCTGCGTTATCTTCCTGCTAATCGCCATCGGCCTAAAAGGTGGTGCTGCTTTAAGTGCGTATTCCGCTGCCACCCTGGTTCCCCAGTCCCTGGCGGTGGTGGCTTTTGGTGCTTTGTTACCCCTGGTAGCTTTCCCTATCTTGCGCTGGATTGGCAAGTGGTCACGTGTGGATGCGGCGGCAACGGCGGCGCACTATGGGTCTGTCAGTGTTGCCACCTACGCGGTGGCTGTAGCCCTGCTACAGTCACAGAATATTGAATACGAAGCGTATTTCCCTCTGTTTGTAGCGCTTCTTGAAGTCCCGGCAATCATTGTCGGCATGTTGTTGGCACGGCAATCGATGGGCAGTTCGAGCAAGCGCCGGGTGTTTCACGAGGTCACCTGCAACCAGGGAGTACTGTTGCTCCTGGGGGGAATTGTTATCGGAGCCTGGGCTGGAGAGCGCACCGCTTCAGTAATGCCTTTGTTTGGGACCCTGTTTCATGGCATATTGGCGCTCTTTCTGCTGGAAATGGGGCGTGTCGCTGCGGCGCGGTTGGCCGATGTTAGAGGGCAGGGTGCTTTCCTGCTCAGCTTCGGCATTTTTATGCCGCTGATTGGCGGTGCCGCTGGCGGTATCTTGGGGAGTTTGTTGGGTTTGTCGCCTGGTGGTATCTTTCTGCTCGCGGTGCTCGGTAGCAGTGCCTCTTATATCGCTGTGCCTGCGGCTATGTCCGTTGCCCTGCCGCAGGCCAATGCTAGTGTGTCCATCACTTTGTCCCTGGCAGTTACCTTTCCTTTCAATGTGCTGGTGGCGATTCCCGTCTATCTGGCGCTCGTTCAATATTGGAGTTAATCGCAAGTGAAGCCGATTCCCTTTGAAAAAGTCACTATCGTAATGGGTTCCCGCTCGGATTGGGCCACCATGAGCAACGCGACTAAGCCTCTGGAAGAGCTCGAAGTTCCCTTTGCTACTGCTGTGGTTTCGGCCCACAGAACTCCCCAGCGCATGGTTGAATTTGCCAGCCGTGCCCACGAATCCGGTACCGAAGTGATTATTGCCGGCGCCGGCGGCTCCGCCCACCTGCCGGGTATGATCGCTGCTTTGACTCCCCTGCCTGTGATCGCAGTGCCGGTTGAGAGCCGCTTTATGACGGGTATGGACAGCTTGTTATCCATTGTGCAGATGCCTCGCGGTGTGGCGGTAGCAACCCAGGCGGTCGGTGCTTCCGGTGCCTACAATGCAGGTTTGATGGCTGCGCAGATGTTGTCTTTGGCTGATGCGGAATTGCAGAAGCGCCTGATCGCCTGGCGTGAGCGTCAGACCGAGCAAGTCCCGATCACGGTTGAGTGATAGGAGATCGTTGTGAGTAAGAGACGAGTTGCCATTATTGGCTGTGGGCAGTTGGCACAGATGATGGCTCAAGAGGGGCAGCCCCTCGGAGCGGAGTTCAGTTTCCTGGCTGAGACCGGTGAAAACACCGACTGTGTGAAGGGACTGGGGACTATCGTGGAGATGGAACCGGGACAGGACCCTGAGGCCTTGTATCAGGCATTGGGACGCCCGGAAGTGATCACCAGTGAGAGGGAGCAAGTGAGTGTGGACTTGCTGCGCTCATTTCAGCCCTTCTGTCCGGTATATCCGGACCCGCATATTACAGAGAAGGCCCAGCACCGCTTGCGTGAGAAGCGAGCACTCACAGACTCTGGACTGCCTGTTGCACCTTTCGCAGCAGCACAGGGTGAAAAAGAGCTGCGGGAAGCGGTCGACCAACTGGGATATCCGGCGTTTATTAAGAGCTGTGAAAATGGCTACGACGGCAAGAACCAATGGTGTGTGAAGAGTGCTGCAGACTTGGATGCTGCCATTCCCCAAGCTGGAGATCAGGAGTGTGTGGTTGAGGCTGGGGTGAATTTCGCCTGTGAAGTCTCCATTATCGGTGCTCGTTCGGCATCCGGTGAAATCAAAGCTTATCCGCTGACGGAAAACCGCCACCGCAACGGCACCTTACTGCTGTCCACCGCTCCCTACGACAACCCGGAGCTGCTCAAGGCCGCAGAGGGTTACCTGGCGACCCTGCTGAAGGACTGGGACTATGTGGGTGTATTGGCCGTTGAGTGTTTTGTCAGTGAGAGCGGCCTGATTGTCAACGAAGTGGCACCGCGAGTTCACAACAGCGGTCACTGGACCTTTGTCGGCCCTGAGGCCAGCCAATTTGCCAATCATATTCGCGCGATACTGGATATGCCCCTGGGCGATACTGCCTGCCCGGTGCCGGTTGCGATGGTCAATATGTTGGGGGTTGATGTAGCTCCGAAGCAGGATAACGATGGTGTTTGGCTGTACGGCAAAGCACTTCGCCCTGGGCGCAAAATGGGTCATGTCATTTTACAGGACCCGGATATGGAGCACCTGCGCCAGCGCAGCGAAAATATGATTGAAGAACTTTACGGCGAAAAGATTTAGTGCTTACTGAATATTGCGCATCGGGTTCTTGAACTTGAGTTTGTAGCCGGTACCCCGCCACATGGGAGTGCCGGCTCGATAAGCCGCCCGGGCAATCATATGGACACCGATTGGCACTGTAAGTAATAAGAATAAAATGGCGGCAATGGCCCTGGCTGTTACCTGAGCGTCACTAAAAAGAATTGCTACGCCCGCCAGCAATAATCCGCAACACACCGTAGCCCCTTTTCCCGATGTACTCATTCGAGTGTAAAAGTCCGGCATTCGCAGCAACCCCAAAGCGGCGCTGAACCCAAAAAAACTGCCCACCAGAATTATCAAAGCGATAAAAATTTCATCAAATGTCATCACGATCCCTATGGCTGTGGGTGACTGTGCGCGAGCCGCTTTTTTCAATAAAACGGGCAAAGGCCACACTCACTAAAAATGCGACCAGGGCCAGGGCGATGGCAGCGTCCAGATACACGGGCTGTCCCGAGGCAATTGCCAGTAGTGCACAGTAGGCTACCGCCAAAATATTGAGAACATCCAGGGCGACAACCCTGTCTGCTAAGGTGGGGCCCAAAGCGATACGCAGGAAGCACATCACCAGGGCGAGTAACAATAGAAAGGAGGCAATATTGATTGCTACTGTGACCAGTGGCGAATGAATATCGATAATTGTGAGAAACATCAGGAAACGGCCTCCTTAACCCGTTTCTCAAATCCCTCCCTAATCTCCTCGCGAAAGGTTTCTGGATCACTGACAAACATAGTATGTACGATTAAGGCATCATTGTTGGGTGTGACATCCAATACCATAGTGCCCGGTGTCAGCGAAATTAAGTTAGTGAGAATAAAAATCTGGTTTCTATCGAGCCTCTCCATGGGTAGTCGTACTACCAGGGGCCGGCTTTGCAAGCGGGGCGAAAAGACTTCGTAGGCGGCACGCAGGCTGGATAAAACAAGCTCCTCGATAAAGAAAAAGAATAAATGAGCCAAACGGGGCAAGCGGGTAAAATAAGTCTGTGCCCCGGGTAATATAGGTGAGACTCGCAGCGCCAGAAATCCGATCAGAAAACCAAAGAAAAAATTTGCCATGGAGGCATTGCCGGTCAGGGCCGACCAACTGATCGCGAGCAATAAATTTAATAGAAAAATACGCATTTCTATTTATCCATCCCAAAGTTAATGAGTGGTACCTGGTAACACGGCGTTCAGGTAATCATCAGGCTCCAATAACTCTCCGGCAGCCCCCAGGGAGTATTCGATAAAAGGCTCGGGAACCAATCCCAAAGCCAAAGTGATTAATGCCAATAATGCGACTGGCAACAGCCGCTGGAAGCGCTCTGCGCCGCTGAGGCTATATAAATTCTTGCAGTGCTCCTGGGGGTGTGGCTTCCAGAATGCCTCTGCCCATATTTTACTCATTGAAAATAGGGTAAGCGCCCCGGTAATCAGTGCGACGGCAGCGACGATATAGGCGGCCTGGTCGAGGCTTGCTTTGACTAATAGCAATTTTGCCCAGAACCCAGATAATGGTGGGAACCCCGCTAAGCTAAATGCGGCGATAAAAAAGAAAGTAGAGAGAAGTGGGCTGGCGCGATATAAACCACCAATTTCATTGAGCTCATAACTACCAGTAAGGCGCTGGGCAGTACCGCTGATCAGGAATAAATTTGTCTTTGCCACAATATTGTGGACCATGTAGAACACAGATCCGGCCAATGCTAAAGGGCTGTTCAGTGCTAATCCCAATACCAGGAATCCAATCTGGCTGATGATATGGAATGCGAGTATCTTGCGGAATTCGTACTGTGCTGCTGCGCCCAAAACACCCGTCAGCATGGTGAGTAATGCAGCTCCCAATAAAATATCCCGGGTGAAATCCAAATCATTGGGAAATATTAAAGTAAAGGTGCGAATTAGCGCATAGACGCCGACTTTGGTCAGAAGACCGGCAAAGACAGCGGTTACAGCGACCGGTGGAACATGGTATGAAGCGGGCAACCAGAAAAAGAGTGGAAATATTGCCGCCTTAATTCCAAAAGCGCAGATAAAAATAACTGCCAATGTTGAAATCGCGACGGGATTTTGTACCTCGGCCAGAGAAATATGCAGCTGCGCCATATTAAGGGTGCCGGTGAGACCATAAAGCAACCCGATAGAGGTCAGCATCAACAGCGTGGATACAAGGTTTAATGCTACATACTTGATGCCACCGTCCAGCTGTATTTTTTCACCCCCCAGTACCAGCAGTGCGAAAGAGGCAATCAGCATCACCTCAAACCACACATACAAATTAAATAGGTCGCCGGTGATAAAGCTACCGCTAACACCGGCCAATAACAGTTGAAAGAAACTGTGAAAGCCAAGTTTCACCCGTTTCTCACTGATATCTGAAATGGCAAATAGAGAGACACACAAACCCACGATGGCACTGATCAACAGCATTACCGCACTGAGCCGATCGGCGACCAATGTGATTCCGAAGGGAGCCTGCCAGTCTCCCATTTGCCCAGCCTGAGGGCCCTGGCTTTCTACCAGGACAAGAATATAAAGGTTAATGCAAAGGGCAGTGAGGCATCCCAATATCGAAATGGCAGAGCAAAGGTATCTACGGCCTCGAGCGGGAAATGTGATTAACGCCGTGGCGATAGGGATTAGGAATGGCAGGGCCAATAACCAACTCAAGTGGTCTTCTTCCTCTTGGGTTTGACAGGCTCGGCAATACGCATGCTATCCACATCTAATGTACCCAGCTCACGGTAAGCCTGGGCGATCAGGGCTAGGGCAAAGGCCAGCAGGCCGAAGCCAATTACGATTGCGGTTAGGATCAGGGCTTGGGGTAGGGGATTGGCAACAATAATTTGCGGGGCTTCCTGATCCTTGGGTACTAGCGGTGGTGAGGCGCGTGTCAACCGCCCCGCGATGAAAATTGCCAAGTTGGCGGCATTGCTAATCAGTACCAAGCCGAACAGATAGTGCAATAGGTGGCGGGCCAGCATAAGGTAGACGCCGGTAGCAATCAGGATGCCGACGACAACGGCGAGGGGAGCTTCCATATCAGCTGGCCTCTTCCAAGGCAAAAATTAGTGTGAGAACGGCTCCGAGTACTGTCAGATAGACCCCAATATCAAAAAATAAAAGATTGCTGATAATGATTCCGCCATTTTCTTTGCTACCTACAATGGCAAACCACTGCCCGGAAAAGGGGCCGTCTCCCCAAAATAGAGCCATCAACCCAGATAATCCGGCGATGACAACTCCCCAGGCGGCGAGAGTTCCTGGAGGTATGCGCAGAGCACTTTGTGCCGCCTCCATCCCCCAAGCCATGGCAAACAGGGCAAAAGCAGAAGCGGCAATTAATCCAGCAATAAATCCGCCTCCGGGATAATTGTGTCCACGTAACAGCATATAAATGGAGAAGACCAAGATCAGGGCTACCAACACACGGGTCGCTGTCTGTAGGATAATAGAATTCACTGCTTGCCCCGTCTTAAATGATGACCGAGTAAGGTCACCGCAGCGACAGCCGCAGTAAACACCACAATAATCTCCCCGAAAGTATCCAGGGCCCGGAAGTCCACCAGAATGACATTGACGATATTGCGCCCATGGGCCTCGGGTACAGCAGCTTCCTTGTAAAATTCACTCACTGGGCTCTCGAATGGGGTTTGCAGAACCACCAGAATGCTAATGGTAAATAAAAGGCCAACTGTGGCACCGAGCAATGCATCCCTGGGACGAAAGCCTTCCTTCTTGCCGGGAGTAAATACGGGCAGACGTGGAAGAATCGCAGCAATTAATACCAGGTAGAGTGTTTCCACCAGAATCTGTGTAATTGCCACATCCGGTGCACCGAAGAAGAGATAAATTAGAGCGATACCCACACCGAGAGCGCCGAGAGCGCAAATGGCGGTCAGAGGTTTACGCGCAAAACCCGCAGTAAATGTACCTCCTACCGTCAGCAGTATGGCTGCCCACTCTTTTAAATTAAGTCGTGGCGCAGTGTATTCCAGTGAGAAGTGGCCGGTATGAACAAAGGCATAAAAAAGGGCCATCGAGAGTGTAACAAAAATGACTGTGAGATAACGACGCATAATTCCATTTTGCAATATGCGTGTTTGCAGTGCGGCAAAAGCTTTTAATAGTTCTAAGGATTTATCCCACAGTAGATCGGCGCTAGTTGGCGCATGGGTAAAGTCCCAGTTTAGCCAGGCACGCATACGTTTTAAATTGACATACATAATCACCCCGAGCACAAAAGTAAGAATGCTCATCAGGAGCGGAATGTTAATACCGTGCCAGAGTTTTAAGTCGATGGTTTCCGGAAGGCCAAGTATCGCTGTCAGTGCCGGTTCTACCAGTCCGCCTCCGACTAAATCCGGGGCCAAACCAAATGTGAGACCGAAGGCACTTAAAACCAGTGGGCTTATCCACAAACCGGGAGGTGCCCAGCGAATACGGCTGGCATCTTTGGGGCGAGGGCCAAAGAAGGGTTTGATGGCTACCATGCCGGCTACTGTCACCGTTACCGCATTGGCAAAAATTGCTGCTGTGCCCACCAGTGCGGGCTCTGAAGCTACCGCCAGAGCACCTTCATATTTAAGTTCTTTACCAATAAATCCAAGGAACGGTGGGAATCCGGCCATGGATAGGGCTGAAGCCAGTGCAGCTATAAAAGCAAAGGGCAATAACTTCGCCAGGCCATGAAGCTTGGTTAAATCCCGAGTACCTGTCTGCCGATCGATAATGCCCACCACCATAAACAGTGCGGCTTTATAAAAAGAGTGAACCAGCAAGAAAGTAATTGCAGCGGCGACGGCAGCTGAAGCATCAGAACCCAGAAACATGGTGATAGTGCCCAGAGCGATCACGGTGGTATAAGCGAGGGCCAGTTTCAGGTCTGTTTGACGCAGGGCGGCCAATGCCGCTACTGCGGCAGTGGCAATACCGGTGCAGGTTAAAATCCACTCCCAGTATTCAGTGTGAGCCAGTACCGGATGTAGGCGCGCAAGAAGGTAAATGCCGGCTTTGACCATAGTGGCGGAGTGTAGATATGCGCTCACCGGTGTTGGAGCCGCCATGGCATTGGGCAACCAAAAATGGAAGGGCAGCTGTGCCGACTTTGAGAATGCTCCGATAAGTACCAGTATCAAGATAGGAAGATACAGTGAACTGGATTTAATCTGTTCTCCTTTTATTAACAACTCTTCAAGATCATAGCTATCGACAATTTGTCCCATTAATAGGAAAGCGGTTAGTAAGCAAAGTCCCCCTAAGGCAGTTACCAGCAAGGCTTGCAATGCTGAGCGTCGTGCAACAGCACTGGAGTGGTTAAAGCCAATCAGGAGATAGCTCGCGACTGTCGTCACTTCCCAAAACACAAATAAAGTAATGAGATCGGATGCCAATACCAAACCCAGCATTCCGACCATAAAGAGATAGAGATAGAGGAAGAAACGTCGCAATAGTGGATTGCCGCGTAAATACTCAGCGGCGTAAATGGTAATAAAAAAGCCAATACCGCTGATTAATAAGGCAAATAAAAAGCTGAGGCCATCAATATAGAAGCGTAGGGATACCCCCAGTTCTGGAACCCAGCTAATGCCAAAAGAAAACTCTCTACCTGCGGAAATATCGGGCAGATGAAAAAGCAATGATAAGGCGATAATGGCCGGAGGAATCGGAGAAAGCAGGGAGATCCATCTTCCCGGCGTTTTTTTATCGCCATTGCGACTTTCCATGTCGCCTGCTGATCCCATTATTTTATCCCTGGTGACTCGATGCCTATATACAGCAGTGATTCATTGCCAAGTTAATAGTTTAGGTGTAAACCAGAGATTGTCGCTTTTAGGGTGAGTAGTCTTGTGCTTGTGAATATGAACATGCCGGTTAGATAGAGTTTAATGCCTATTACGAGAAGCGGTATCTTAGAGCAGGTTTACAGCCCAAACAGAATTAGTCTGTTGATAGATCGCCTATTATCGAGGCAAGTCGAACCATAGTGCGATAAGATCATTTGCTGAAGCGGTTAATTCTATTTTTTCCCGATAAACTCCCAAGCCATCTCCCGCCACGAGAAGGTGGCTGCCATTGAGTTCGGCATTACCAGCGATGATATGAAGATATCCTGGGCGCTTAAGGGTATCCAACCTTAAATTCTCACCGGTGCGTAGTTGGAGGCGAAATAAGCTGGCATTCTGGTGAATAATTAGTGAGTTATCGCGTCCATCGGGAGTTACCAATGGAGTTAGCGCCCCAGTTTGAGTAATTGTCTTTTGTTCATAGCTGGGTTGAATATCTTTCCGGTTAGGCTGAATCCAGATTTGTAGGAATTTAAGATTTTTAGTCTTTGAGTGGTTATACTCTGAATGGGTAATACCTTTACCTGCACTCATTCTTTGAATCTCACCGGCGGGAACGACAAAGTGGTTTCCCTCGCTATCTAAATGTTCGATAGCACCCTCCAGAATGTAGGAAATAATTTCCATATTCTGATGACCATGAGTGTCAAATCCTGCCCCAGGCTTTACGGTATCATCGTTAATAACTCGCAGCGCAGAAAACCCCAGATGATTAGGGTCATAATAGTGCCCAAATGAAAAACTGTGTTTGCTGTGTAGCCAACCAAAACGGGCTTGCCCCCGTTCCCCTGATGGTCTGAAGTAGTACATAGCCGGTTCCTTATCGGTGAAAATAATATGGCTATGGTAGGCTGCTGTGGTTATAGGAGATATTGGATAATAATGAATCGGTTATTCGTATTAATAGAATGTTTAAGATTCTTCAGAGGTTGGCATATCTAAGGTCAGTAATCTTAGCTCACCAATAAACTCTCTAGCGGCAGGGCCTAATTTATCCTGGTCTTTAAAGTTCAAGAAAAAACTTGTGGAGCGCAGGCTGCCGTTTTTTAACTTAAGCTTTTTAAGCGTCCCAGCATTGAGTAACTTAGAAATTAGGGGGATGGGTAGCCAGGCGAATCCGAGGCCCTGTTCAATAAGATCCAAGGAGGCCCGTAAACTACCTACCTTCCAGCGCTGTTCGGCTCCCAGCCAGCCTGAATCCCTGTTTGTCTGCATAGCTGAGTCCCGCACAATGATCTGTCGATATAATTTCAGATTCTCGTACGTCAGTTCGAAATTTAATTGATGTAGCGGATGATCTCTATGAGCGACAGCGACAAATTCTATACGGCAAATTTCATCGTTGAGAGCATTTTTCATACGAAAGACAGAAAGGCCTAAATCCACAAGCCCTTCTTGGATCAACTCATTGGTACCGGACAATACGGTATCGACAATATCGATATTCACCTGGGGATATCTCGCCGAAACTTTCTCCAGTGCCTGAAAAACCACACTTTGGGGGAAGGCGCCATCTACAGCGATACGCAGTTCTGATTCCACGCCTTCACCAAGGGTTTTGGCAATATCCTCGATACGGGAGACTTCATCCAGCAGGTATTGGCCACGGCGCAACATGAGGTTGCCAACTTCCGTGAGTATCACTTTGCGGCCAGATACCTCAAAAAGCTTGACTCCGAGAGCAGTTTCCAGGTTGCTAACCGCATTGTGAATACTGGATTGGCTTTTATGGACTCGCGCAGAAGCCTGATTAAAACCACCGGCATCTACTACAGCTTTAAACATGCGCCATTGTTCTAAGGTGGTTTTTTGCATTATGTAAACCCTGATTCTTATACCGGTAGTTGTGGATAAACATCAAGGGTAAAGCTGTACGGCCTAGAACCCCAAATACTTGCCCCAAGCGAGGGGCAAGGGCATTTATACCCGATCGTGGGGGCTGTTGTAATCGATCATCGGACCCACTGGTACCACCTGGCTGGGGTTGATGGATTTATGGCTAAAATAGTAGTGGCGTTTAATATGGTGGAAATTCACTGTCTCTGAGACCTGGGGCCATTGGTATAGCTCCCGGACATAATTATGCAGGTTGGAGAAGTCTTCCAGACGCTGCCGGTTACACTTGAAATGGCCGTGATAAACGGAATCAAAGCGAATTAAAGTTGTGAATAGTCGCCAATCTGCCTCAGTGATCTTATCGCCTACCAGATACCGCTGCTTACCTAATATTGCTTCTACCTTATCCATGGCATCAAATAAGTCTCGGTAGGCCTCTTCATAAGCGGATTGAGTCGTCGCGAAACCACAGCGATAAACCCCGTTATTGATATTTTCATAGACCAACTGATTGATGGATTCGATATCTTTCTGTTTGTCTTTGGGATAAAAGTCCTGTGTATCACCGGTAATTTCATTAAATGCACTATTAAACATGCGAATTATTTCGGATGACTCATTGCTGACAATGCAGTTTTGCTGTTTGTCCCAAAGTACTGGGACCGTAACGCGACCGGAGTAGTCCGATTTATTGCGAGTGTAAACTTGATGCATAAAGTCATAAGCAAATAGTGCATCACCGCTACTACCCTCATCGGTATTGAAGCTCCATCCCTGCTCAAGCATATCCGGGCTTACAACGGAAGTGCTGATATGTTCTTCCAGCTTTTTCAATTTGCGGAAAATCAAGGTGCGATGAGCCCAGGGGCAGGCCAGGGATACATATAGATGGTAGCGTCCAGACTCAGCTTTAAAACCACCTATGCCACTGGGCCCTGCACTGCCATCGACAGTAATCCAGTTGCGTAACTGTGCAGCCTCTCGCTTAAATGCGCCACCTGAATTCTTGGTGTCATACCACTGGTCGTGCCACTGGCCATTAATTAACAATCCCATGTCTTACTCCTAAATAGCGGTTGTTTTGTGACTGGTTTCAGATGGAATCAATGTGCTTTCTTTCTGTTGTCCAAGCTGAAACGCCCAGCGCCATGGGCTGCTATCACCAGAAAACCACCGGCTATAGCTAGGTTCTTAAAGAACATTAGAAACTGCATTTGATCTTCCAGGTTGTTATGGAACAGGAGCGCAGTGAGTAAGCTAAATCCGGCGAATGCCAGAGCAGTTAATCGAGTTTGAAAACCCGCAATCAGAGCTAAGGCACCGGCTATCTCAAATAGTATTACCAATGGGAGCAGAAACTCGGGTAGACCACCGTAGGTCAGGTACTGAGCGCTACCCTCATAGTTTTGGATCTTGTTAACGCCTGCCAGTAAAAAGATTGCTGCCAAGCCAATACGTCCGGAAAGGTCTGCGACGGCTGGAAACAAGGAACCACTGGGGGCATTCGATGCTGTGGATAAAGTGGAAGTATTCATTGTGTCGGTCCTTAAACTGTAAATTGAGCGCCACCGCGGAGTAGCTGCTGTGGATAAAGGGCAGTTTATAGAGGACGAGTAGAATGAAAATTGGTTAAATTCGACCATATCATTCGAATAAATCGAACATCAGATTGGCCGGGTTCATTGAGAAGTGGACAAAAGGCCGCTCAAAAGTGATAGCCGATACCTATTGAGTAGACCCAGGGGTCAATATCTACATTCACATTGATGCGGTCGTAGTCGTTATCTTCTGTGCGGAAGCGAATTTTTGCCTTGGTATCGATACTTAAGTACCAGATAGCCGCATTAAACAGCCAGTTGCTCTCTCGTCCAAAGGCAATGTCTATGCCCACTTCCCCTGCCAGGCCCCAGGAATTGCTCAGGCTCAGGGATGCTCTTGAGTCTGCACCCAGGGCCGTATCGAAGTAGTTTTGTGCCGTGCGGCTGATATCTTCATCGAAGAAATGGGTGTAGTTAATTCCCACACCAATATAGGGCTGCACCCAGGACTCGGTGCATACCGGATACCATTGTACGCTGAGGGTTGGGGGAAGGTGCTTGATGTCACCCAGGGATACCCGACCCAGTGGATCACCGGTATCCGGGTCCGGTAAACCGCGCACATCAAGATCGTGCCGGAAAGGTACAGCTGCCAGTAATTCCAGTCCCCAATGGTCTGCAAATAACCAGGTACCAGTGATGCTAGCGGAGTATCCTGTATCCACGTAGACCCGGGTGTAGTCCAAGGGGGTGCCATTTAGGCGGAGTCTGCCAGAGTCGTCGTTTGGATCGACCGCAGCAGCGCCAACGCGAACGATAAAATCTCCCTTTTTATAGTCCGCAACCGACTGACCGGTAAGCAATAGTACCGTGCAAAAAACTAGTGTCAGATTGATTCTTTTCATGCCCAACTTTCCAGAAGTACGACTGAAAATATGTAGGAGGGTTGATAGCTACAGGAATACTGTAATCTATCGCTAGATTATTAGTGTAGATGTCTTCGAGGTCTGGGTTTATAGATAGCAAGAGCTGAGGCGCAGTAATTTATTGGTATAACTTTGTAAGCTTCTGCTGGGAATAAATTCCTATTTTCTGAGAAAGATTGCCCAGAAAAGGGTTTGGTTTCCTATTGCGCGGATAATTGTAGAATCGGTTAATTTATTGAGTGAAATTGCCCTGTATTATTTTGTGTTTTTACGTTGATATGTATTTAGCGATTCCTGATCAGTGTATTTTGCTTGATGTGCAGTAAAACTCACTATCAATGATCATATAAGACACCAGGCTAGAGATTTAATAACATGCTTAAGATAATACAGGGAGCAATGCAGCTCACAGGGCGACTATCCCCAAAGTTATCGGCAAATATTGCAATGTATCTGTCTTCACGACCCAGACGCTATGCTGACTCCGAGCGTGAGAGATCGCAGCTGGCCCAAGCCAAGAAGATTACTTACCGGGGTGCTTTAGGTACAGAAAACACAGCCTGGTCCTGGGGTGAGGGCCCCGTAGTGATTCTATGCCATGGCTGGGAGGCCAAAGCCGCAAAAATGGCAACCTTGGCAATGGCAATTGCCGATCAGGGTTTCCAAGCGGTAGCCATCGATGCTACCGCTCATGGCCACTCTGAGGGCAAGGTTTGTAATTTCGATATTATGGCGAAAGATATCTGCTCTCTAGCCAGCCAGTTTTCGGAAATATTTGCCATCGTCGGTCACTCGATGGGCGGAATGATGACAATGCGTGCGCGGGAGTTTGGGCTTAAAGCCCATTGCTACGCAATTCTCGGCTCACCGAGTGCTCCCTTGCTCATCATAGAAATTATGAAAAAAATGCTGAAGGTGAGCCCTGGAACAGCAGAGCTATGCCAAGACAAGATAGCCAATCAAATAGGGTACTCTTGGCAGGAGTTGTTGCAGTGCAAAATGTATGCCCCAGAAGATACCCCGCTCTTAATGATTTACGATACTGAAGACGATGAAGTGCCGATTTTTCATGGAGAGAGAATTTATAAAACTTGGCCCGCAGCGGAGATGATTAAAATTAGCGGCGTCGGGCATAGGAAAATAGTTTGGGATGTTGAAGTGATAGAGCTTGTAAATAACTTCCTTCAGCAGCAGAAGAAGAATAAAAAAATAGTAGTCAAAGGTACTTTAAATAAAATAGCTTGAATATTGATAAAGTCTTCATCTTATAAAAATGGGCCTGAAAGGCCCATTTTTATTTGTGTGAAAGTGAGCTACGTTTAGGAGTTATTATTTTGGGCTGCCAGAAATTTTTGATATTGATAGGCTGCCCCCAGCATACATAATCCCACTAACATACAAACGACTATCTTCTGTATTAGTGAGAAGTCCTGCATGTCCCAGAGCACAATCTTCAGTGCAGCTATGCCGTAGATAATTAGTGACAACTTAAGTAACTTCTGGGTTTCGGGCTTTAATGTCTGGAACAATAGTAGGGTTGCATGGACAACGAGAGCGAAAGAAACTGCCGGTAGCCACATGGCATCAAATAGCTGTGCTAATAGAGCTACGTAAATAATAATCGCGGTAACATGCACCAGCCACATATTTGCCATTCGATGACCAGACCAAACGGCTCTTGTAGGCAGGGTTTTGTGGTAAACCAGCAGGACAGCGATGCCAAGAGAGACTAGGTTATAGGCTCCAATCCACTCTGCATTGTGCGATTTCACAATGACAGCTCCGACTTGAATCAGTGAGATTAATTCAAAAATACCCAGTGTCAGCATGTAGAAGGGCGTAAGCTGGTTGCGTACTGGTGCCAGCTTGGGTTGGCTGAAAAAGAGGCTTCCAAAATAGAGCTGGGTGAGTAGTAATGACAGGACAAAGTCATGAGTTAAAGTGTAACTGACAGCTATCAGCACTGCCGCAAAATAGTAGAAGGCCATCGGGAATACAGGCTTCAGCGCCCAGTGAATAGCTTGCTGCCACTCCCTACCTGCGGGATATCGCTTTAAGCCCTGGCCAAGCCATATGAGCCCTATGAAGCTGGCGACTCCCAGCAATAGCCCCTCCATCGCCTTGCCCTGCCAGCCGACAAACTCCTGTAGGAGACAGCCGCCGATAGTGATAAGGCTTGCAGCAGAAATCAAAATGCGAACTTCTTGTTTTAGATGTTCCATCCGCAGCCATGTGTAGAGGAATAGGGCAATACCACACGAGAACCACATAGCAACAGTGAAGTAGTCACTGGCCTTATACAGTATGGTAGGTAAGGCAATAATGGGCAGTAAAGCGTAAAAGAGTTTACGCAGTGCCAATGCCAGCTTCTGCCCTGGTGATTGTATATTCAGCTGGTGATAAAGCTCCGCAAGCAACCAAAGTCCCAGGAAAGCTTCAATACTGGCGATTTTTCCGTAGGGGATTTGATCGTAGAAATGAAGGTTGCCTACAACCGATGCACTGGCTAACAGTGGGACAAACAACAGAAGGTAATGCCAGAGACCGAGCCACTCGCTAAATGCTGAATTCATGCGCTGGCTACGCCAGATCAGGAAAGTCATTGGCAGTGGTGCCAGCAACCACATCCCTTGCGGCCAGATAATACCCACCGATAGCAGGAAGCTCGCAGATAAAAGCAGTCCGAAAGCATTATCTGCGATATAAGTGAAACGTTGTTCTGCGGGAGTGATTTTACCGGCACTACGGCGTAATAACTGGGTGATCGCAAAGGCCCCAGCACTGAGGGTTAGCCAGTTAGTCCAGCCTGCACTCACCTCTAAGGATAATAGTAGTGGAGCAGGAACCAGGCTCTCAGCCACCCATACGACAGCTTGCAAGAATAAGGTTACGCCGGCGAGGGCTAGAGCGATATAGCCCTCACTTCGCACGCTGACAAAACCAAAATGTATTCCAAGGTAAATCAGCAGGAGGCCCTCCAGGCACCACACAATGCCCAAAAATCCAGGGCTGCAAAGTGCCAGAATTGCCAGGCCTGTTAACAAGCCGCCATGGAGTAAAGCCATTGCGAGGATACTGCGGGCCGAGGCACTATTAACATCGTAGCCGAACAGGTGGCGTGAGTAGATGGCGAGCGCGGCCCAGGGTATTAGGTTGAGTAACCAAACCACACCTAGTGCATTAGCAGTGGGTGCTAGAGACCAGCTAATATGAATAAATAGCACCAGGTTTGCTACCAGCAAACCGAGGCGCCTCCTATCCATTTCCTTGCCACTAAGCCCACCCAGTATGTAATGGGCAAACCCGTAGAAGAAACCATGCAGTATCAGTAACAGACCCCAGTTTGAGCTAGACTCGCCCAAGTTTGCGACTGAAAACTCGAACATCCCTGCGCTGAGCACCATGGTGACCACTGCCAGCTGAGGCCATTGAATCAACTTGGACAAACGCAGCATTGCGAGCGCGAGTACCAACAAGTAGCTGAGATAAATAACTGCGGATGGATCAAAATGATTGGCCACCAAGGGCATCGTGGCTCCACCCAGCAGAGTCACCATGGAAACAACCCGGGTCTCGAATAGTAGGGCGAGTAAATAAGCAACTCCGGTAGTTACTACAAGCAGCCCTACGCCGATGGGAATCGGAACCAACTGATAGTAAGGCCCAGCAAAGTAACCACATAAGTAAAGCAGTATGACCCCAAGAGCGATCAGTCCTGAGCCGTAGTCCGCCATGTTGGGCATGCGCCGCCTGAACATTACCCCACCAGTAGTAGTCGCCGCTGCTACCAGGAAGCCCAAAGTCACTTTACCTACAGGCCCCAAATAGGCATTGAAGGAAAACTGCAGCAGGTAAGCAAAGCCAAACACCAGCGCCAGGATACCGGCGGCGGTCATAAAGAAGACAGGAGCCTTCCCTTGGCTTTGATAGTGCCGGTAGAAACTCATTAGGGAGCCCCATACTCGGCTAATGGGTTCCAGAGCAGGTTCCAATAGACTCGGTAGCTCCTCAGATAGCCATTTAGCCTGTCTACTAGGCTTCCTGGCTGTGTCAGGAGCAGTGGTAATAGTACTTGCTGGCTGGGTTGGAGTTTCAGGAGGAGGGGGAGTAGGTTGCTCCATCGACGGGGATCTGGAGGGATGAGTACCCATCAATTGGGATAGCTCATCTTCTGGCTCATCCACTGTCGGGAGCTGACTTGCTAACTGATCCCCAGTATCTTGCTGTATCTGCGCTTCTAGAGTCGATAACCGTTGTTCGAATATCTCAATGCGACGGCGATTGTCTCGCTCCAGCAGGGCTAGTTCCGCGCGAAGTGATTGCAGTTCACTTTCCATAACTTGCTCTAAATGCTTTTTTCCGAGGCTACCTGGGCCTGACTGAGGGAACAAGTATTTATAGGTTTGTGGCTATCTATTCAATTAGTTTTGATAAATGTATCACTGTTTTTCAGGTAAGTGTTCGCTAACTGCCTTATTGGCAACTAGTAAAATCGTAGGAAGATTAAGTACAGTGAAGATTGCTATTTTTGTTCTGTCTGTTTTACGGTGATTGGGGCAGGGGAGATCGTTTGTTGTCACTCAACCAAGAAACTTGATAGGTCTCGATAAGATAGTTCTTTCACTGTATAGCGCTTACCAAAACTACTTTTTCTATATTTTTACTTTTTTGCACTTAATATTTCAATGTGGAAAAATCATTTGACCCCCTGTAATTCAAAATATATAAGTTCCACCAGATAAAAGATTAAACATCTTTAAATATTTCACGGAAAATATGAAAGCTAGGTTTCAAAGATCTAAATATCGCATGTTGTTAATCATTTGTTGTTGTCAATTTCATATGCTCGATTGTGTATCCCTCAAGTAACTTTGTGATTTTGTATCAGGTAGAACAGTAGATATTCCCAAATTGTAAAAGTTGTCAGTAATTATTATGGATGTTCAAAGAGCCATTCCCACAGAAAGACCGCATTCACTTGTAATGGCAGCAATACTTGATACTTTGCCATTAGCAATAGCTGTAATTCCCTGGGGGATTCTTTGTGGCTCTCTAGGGATTAAAATGGGTTTGAGTCCACTAGAATCACAGCTAATGTCCTTGCTAGTATTTGCCGGGGCAGCCCAGTTATCGGCTCTTTCCATTATTGGTGTGGGCGGTGGACTTTCGTCTATTCTTGGTAGTACAGCAGTTGTAAGTTCTCGCCATTTACTCTACTCAGCAACTTTTAGAAGTGAAGCTTTAAAGCTGCCAATATACAAGCGAATTGTATTTGCCTTTCTTCTTACAGACGAAATGTTTGCAGTTGCAGAGAATAAAAATAGAGTACTTGGATATTTTTCGTTTGAATATGCGCTAATGTCCGGATTTACCTTCTACTTAATATGGAATTTATCCACCTTTGTAGGCGTTGTTGCAGGAAAGAGTATTCCAAATTTAGAAGCGCTTGGATTGGAATTTGCAATTGCTGCAACTTTTATTGCTATGGTAGTTCCAAATATTAAATCTAGGACTACTCTTATAGCTGTTTTGATTTCGGCAGTAAGTTCTGTAATGTTTCATATTTTTGCAGTACCCAATGGGTTACTCTTTTCAGGATTGATGGGTATGTGCACAGGTTATCTATTGGAAGACAAGGCCGAGGAGGAAGAGGTATGAGTATTTATACAATCTTAGCAATGTCTACCATTACTTTTTACATGCGTTATGCTTTTTTTGTAAAGAATCTTCCAATAAAGCTAAACAATAATACTCAACGTTTTTTAAGATTTACTGCACCCTGTATATTGACCTCAATGGCTGCTCCAATCGTATTTGGAGAGGTTGAGCTTTCCAATTCCGATCTGGCTAACCCCTTCCTTGTTGCAGGTCTCTTTACTATTTTAGTAAGCTGCGTGATTAAGAATACCCTTGCCGTTGTCCTTCTTAGCATATTTGCATTTTCATTGATGAAGTTCTTTTTTAGCTGAAAGAGCTTTAACTGTTTAGAGCGAAAGCTACTCGGCAGCAAGTTTAGTAGGCTGAAGTTAGGTTAAGCCAAATTTTGATGGTAAATTAAGCTGTCAGTTTAAATTAATTTGCTCTTCTTGCTATTAATGGTCTAAGTGTTATCAGGAGTTAACTTAACTGAGTCACGATAGCGTGCCAGCTCATCTAAAAGCCACTGCTGGGATGCTTCTTTAGGCTTATCGGTACACTGAATATGATATGGCTTGCCACTAAAGGTGCTCTTGGTTGCACTTAGCTTAATAAAATCTTCCGCGCTATCAATTTTGTTGGAGAAATACTTATATTTTTTCTCCATATGCTCCACTGCTTCCTGGCTGGTGTGCTCACTATCATTGCGGATAAAGGTACACTCTGAGGTAGAGACAAACTCTATTAGGTGATTTATTTCCTTGATAGGTGTATCTGCTTGAGCCAGGGTGGAGGGCATACTTAGTGAGATAGTTGTTAGTAAAGTTGAGAAACTTTTAACCATTTTTCCATTCCTTGGCTATGGAGTATCAGGGGAGTTCATTAGCGGGCCAAGAACTGGCATAGGGTCAAGAGGGGCTCTATGCCAGAACTATATATCAAGGCCAGCAGCTCGGCGCTTTAAGCGTTCTTAGTGACTACCACTTTTGCAGCGCACTGTACGCTCTTGCTATCTTCCTCTCCAACAACTTCAGAAGATTCAGTCAAAATTTGTGAGACGGTAAGTTCAGAGGCAGAAATCACCTCCATCATTTCCTTCTTACAGTTGGTGATGTTGAAGGCATTAGAAACAGCTGGGTCATAGCTGATTTTGTGAGAGAAGTCTCTCTCTTCTTCACCATTACGGCTTCTTTTGATGCTTTGGAACGCCTCTTTACCCGCATCTACAGTGTCCCCGATAACGTTGCCGGGTTGTACCTCGAGTTTCATACAAGAAGCAGTAGCAAGGGCTAGTGTAATAATGCTCAAGAGGTTCTTCATTTCTTTTTGGGCTCTGGAAATTGTAGTTTTCTTTAAAACAGTACAGTGTACTGGGTTAAGGTATTTTACATGAAGAATAACAACGAGTCCTACAAGTGGCCTTTATAATAATAAGAGTAAGCGATTGCTTGGCTATTTAGCGGACTTTTTGGCTAAAAACTAGCCTGCCAATTAAAGTATTACTTGTGAAAGTATCCCTCTGGCTGAGATAGATAGTTTTGAAAAGTGTTAACTGCAGGATATAAGCTATTTTTTATAAGCTGCTTTTGAGTATCCACACAGGTTAAGTTAGCGTGTTTATAAATGGGCTAATATTTTGAACTATGTGTTTTTATTAGTATCTGATGATCTTTGAAATATAAATATACTAAAAATAAATGGTACCATTGTTATGTTTCGACTTTTATTCTTAGCTCTAGTAATTTCCGCTCTGTCTTGTTCTGTTCTTGCTTAGAGCCCAGTTGTCAATGGAGTGAAAAATTGGCATTCGGTTAAATTTAAAAATGAGCTTTTGCTAAATTTACACCTCTATTTATATGAATTAGCGAGAGATAAAGATTTACATAATGATTTAAAAGAGGGGGGTACGCTTTCTGTTGAGGAGCAAGAGATTTTTGATCTTGTAATTAGCGAGTATAGGAAATATGGTGCTGACAAAAACATACATATCATCAGGTCTAATTCTGAGATTTCAGATTTAACTGCACTCTTAATATCACATCACGCCCTTAAGCAAGGTTCTGTGGAAAATGTTCTATATGCACATATAAATAACCTATCAACCATTTATAAAGCTAAGTTGTGGCCGGTTCATGAAGCGAGAAATCTTAATTGGTACCAGAATTTGAAAAGTAAACTTGATGTTTATGGAGATAGGGTTTCTAGCAGCTTGGAAAAGTTATTTGATGAAAAGCTGGTTCTTGATGAGCATACGGTAAATATTGTTTACAAACCTGGAATGCGCCAGGGCGCTACCACTTCTGGGAGAAGCTTTCAAACGATTATTAATAGTACCTATTCAGATTATACTGACTGGTATGCGTTTGAGATGTTTTTCCATGAAATCTCTCATGCTAATGGAGTAGGTCGAAATAGTAAGTTGCAGCGGGTCATTAATACAGAATTTAGTCGGTTGGGGCTGGACAATCATAAAGGAATTTGGCATCCGATACAGTTCTATACCGTTGGAGAAATGGTTAAGAAAGTGATATTCGAGGATGACTCAGAGTATGTACCTTATGCCGAAATACGTGGCCTGTATAGCGGGCATTGGGACTACAAAGTACTTCTTGATAAGTATTGGAAGCCTTACTTGGATGGAAAAGTTTCTATGGAGGTTGCGATAAGTAATATTGCGGTAGCTTTATCAAAGAAGGCTCCTTGATCTTATACTAATATAAATAAGTAGTAATATTGATGGTTTCACGGTACCTCAAGATACTTGTAAACTTGAGGCTTATTAAATTCTCGGGTTTTACATTTTACCTAAGTCTAGTTCGGTCTACTCATCGACCTGATGATATAAATCTATTTTTTTCCAGGGTAATGAGTGTTTGCATAAGATAAAGGTATAGCTTTAAGGCTTAAAAATATTATCTCTTATGAGTAGTCTGGAAAAAGAAGCCCCGGAAAATAGAATTCTCTGAGGCTATCTATTTCTAATCAATAAGCTCTTATGCCTTTTGGCTAGCGCTGATAGACTTTAGAAGTATTTATAGAAATGCAACTTACAGTTAACAATTCATAATGAACGAGCCCAACCTACACCAGATCATGGCTGGTAGAGGGGGTAGTCCGTATATCCTACTTCTGTGCCACCATACATAGTTTCTGGATCAACCTGATTGAGTGGCCATTCATTGCGAATACGCGTGGGAAGATCCGGGTTGGCAATAAAAGGTCGGCCAAAGCCAAAGATATCTCCATGACCTGCGTCAAGCACCCGCAAAGCTTTTTCGGGGGAATACTTTCCTGCATACATGATGCTTCCGCCAAAGATTTCACGTACTTCTCGATAGAAATTCTCAGGTAAATCCGGTGCGTTATCCCAATCCGCCTCGGCCAGTGACAGATAGGCAATTCCAGCTTCATTTAGCAGCTTAATAGCTTCGATATAGGTCTTGTGGGGGTCACTCTCTACCAGCCCAAGGTAGACTCTGTCCTCATCGGTACTTTCAAATAGCGGAGCAAAACGAACACCCAGTCGATCGCTACCGACTTCCCTTGATACCGCTGCGACAATTTCTTTAAGAAAACGCAGACGGTTTTCCAGGCTACCACCATACTCATCGTCGCGATGATTGGTATGTTCTGAAATAAACTGGTTCACCAGATAGCCGTTAGCACAGTGCAACTCAACGCCGTCGAAGCCTGCTTCCATAGCATTGCGTGCAGCTTGAGCATACATCTGGACCAGTTCTTTAACTTCTTCTGTTGTCAGCGCGCGGGGTTCACTGGGGTCCGCCAATGCGCCGGCCCCAGGCCCCGTTTCGATAAATACCTTAACTGCATCTGCGCGGATAGCTGATGGCGCAACGGGCGCTGCATTGCCAGGCTGTAGTGAAGTGTGAGATACACGTCCAACATGCCATAGCTGGGCAAAGATGATACCGCCTTGATCGTGCACGGCTTTGGTCACTTTTTTCCAGCCTTCGATCTGTTCCTTTGAATAGATTCCAGGTGTCCAAGCGTAGCCTTGGCCCCTGGGTTCGATTTGTGTGCCCTCTGTAACCATAAACCCAGCACCAGCACGCTGTGAGTAATAGTTAGCCATCAAGTCATTGGCAATATTGCCAGGCTGGCTACTGCGTGATCGGGTCAGTGGCGGTAGAACAATACGGTTTTTTAGGGTGTAAGGGCCGAGGTTGATCTCACTGAATAGTGACTCGTTTTTCATAATGACCTTCCTGTTAAAAACTGACTGCAGTGAGTGTTTGAAAAGACACAAGTAAAAAGCAGCGGTGATAAGGGCAACTGAATAGCCCCAGCGAGTTTTGGCTGTGCCTTGTGATGGTGGGAATACTAGAGGTGCAAGGATACAATTTGAAACAACTACTCTTTGTCTTGGTTACAAATATGAATGGTATAAGCCGCTTGGACCTAAAACAGCTACGTATACTGGAAGCACTGCTTCAAGAGAGAAACCTATCCCGGGTAGCTGAAAAGGTGGGGTTAACCCAGCAAGCGATAAGCGAACAGTTGCGTAAGCTGAGAGAAGTGTTTGATGACCGGCTGTTTATCCGGCAAGGCAACGGTATGGTGCCTACCCCTGTTGCTGAGCAGCTGGGAGGCAGGATCAGTAGTATTTTGAAGGATGTAGAGTCACTGCTAACCCCAATAGCGTTTGATCCGGCAACTTATAGAGGGATTTTTAGTATTAGTGCCACGGATTACGCGATTCAATCGGTACTGCCCCAGCTATTAGAGGTTGTCCGTAAATCTGCCCCGGAACTTAAAGTTATCGTCAGGGACTTTGAAACAGATAATCTCAATCAGTTAATGGTTGCTGGTGAGATCGACTTAGCGCTTACCTTTCCTGATTTCATCCCGGATGACCTGCCATACAAATTGCTATTTGAGGAGCAACATGTCTGTATCGCGGGAAAAAAGTCTCCACTGAAGAGTAAGTCATTAACATTGGCAGATGTAGCAGAGCTTCCGCAACTGATCATTTCACCGTCACGGGCAAACCTCAAAGGATCACACGATGAGTGGTTTGCGATGCAGGGGCTAAAACGCAATATTGTTATGTCGATACCCAGCTTTTCCGCCGCTCCAGATATTATTGCTGCGACAGACACAATTGCGTTTTACCCCTCAAGACTTCTACCCAATAAAAAAGTTATTCCCCTTAAGTTGGACACGCAAACACCAAAATTTGAGGTTATAGCAGCATGGCATAGTCGATCTAACCATAGCCAGCTTCATATGTGGATGGTTGAACAGCTTATGAAACTTTTTAAGTAACCATGCAATTTAGTTGATAGAAAATAAGAGTAATATCTTGAATTAAATCGCGGTTGGGAAATAAGATGGTTTATAGCTAGCCATCTTATTTTTGAAAACTAAAATAGGCTATATTTCTATTCCCGTAAGAATAACTCTGCCACTTCCTTTTTAGCGGCAACAACATAGGTAATCATTAGGTTTTCCTGATTAATATCAGTTAGATAATCGATATCTCTATGCACTGCTCTCAAGATAGAAAAGTCACCAGTGCTGAGATCGTATGACCACAGTTGATCATCTCGATTGATTGAGTAAATCACATTCTCTTTGATCACAAACCTTTTTTCACTGCCCTGATAAATCAGCTCTTCAATAAGCTGGTCTTCCGCAGGGCCGGGCTGCCAGAAGCGGTTCATATGATCCATATAGATTAGCCGGCCATCCTCGGTTCGCTGGGCCCAGTTAACTTGTGCATCGTTGATACTACTCACTTCAAGATTATCCAGGTTTACTTCTGCAAACTTTGTAACACCTTTCACCGTTAGAGTTAACAGTGCGAGGTTACTCACACTATCCCACTGGAATAGTCGGTCAACTGGATGGGCTAGTGAGAAGGCTTCTCTGCTACCGTCCAAGGAGATTTTAGTCAGTATCTGATTGGCACTCGCCAGTATGCTTTGGCCGTCGGCAGACCAGCTAATACCGTAGATATTGGTATCCATAGGAAACTGGCTGACTTGCCGTAAATCGCTGCCATCAGTTATCCACACCTGGTCTTCACCAGAGCGCCTGGAAGTAAACGCAATCAAGTTGCCACTGGGTTGGAAAATGCCATCATCCTCTCCCAAAATCGACCGTGTTGTGCTTGGGTAGAGTTCGCTGACATCTTCGTCCGAAGGTGTATCGATTGACTCAGGTTGGTTAAGCGGTATTGATGCAATGTCACTATCGTATCGGCCCTTAATCAGAAGTGCCCTCTGCCCATTTGGGTGGAATTCCGGCGAGCTGGCAGACTGATCCAGGGGTAAATCAAGCTTACTGACCTTTCCATCATAAGTGAGAGAGAAGAGTCGCCGCCCTGTGCTAAAGATTAACTCATCTGTAAGCGGCGAAAAGTTAGGGGATATGGTCCTGCGCTGGGGGATTTCATCCGGATAGTCTATCTGGTGGCTGGATAAAAGCGCCCCCTTGGAATCCAGCATATCTATATAAAGCTGGCCATCTTGATGATGGCTGGTTACGGCTATTAACCCTTCACTTATTGAGTAATCAAAATAGGCCAGGTTTCCATTCTCCAGGTCATAAAGGACTCGACTGGCATTATCCCTGACTGAATAGTTGATCAACCGCCAACGGTCAGTCTCTTTGTGCAAAATAGCGAGATCATTATTATTTAGCCATACCGGGTTCTTAATCGCGGAATTTCTACAGCGCATTAATACATTTGGCTGCTGTGGGCTGGCTAATGCCTTTTGAAAATCCAGGCTTACCAGGTTGTAACAGGTATTCTGGGTTAGCGGTATGGTGCAGTCTTCTTCAGAAATAAATACCAGCTTTTTGCCATCCGGTGATAATGTATGGCGGCCATAAGTACCCCATTCTGGGGTTAACTCCGTTTCCTTCTGGGTATGTATATTCCTGGCCCAGATTTTATTAACGCAGAGCTTATCTAAGTAACGATTAAATATAATATATTCACCGTCAGGCGAATAAGAGGGGCTAAACTCTTTACGGTCAGTTGCAGTTACCGCCTGTAATCGATCAAATACAAGCTGAGAGCTTTGCTCGGGCGGAGAGTGTTTAAATATAACAAATACTAATAATACCAACCCGACAAGTGCAAAGATTGGAAATCGATTTGGTTTGATCGTCTGGGTTTGGTGGTTTGGATTAACCGGTGTTATATCTATTTCATGCTCAGGGGGAGTAGGGGAGGGAGCTTCCTCTTCCGGTGCTGTCTTACCCTGTGGAATAGAATCACCATCTTGCCAAACAATATCGCATTCGAGGCTATAACCCTGTTTCGCATGGGTCCTAATATAAGACTGCTGCTTCCGATCTTCCCCAAAGGCTTTTCTAAGTTGCGCAATACTTCTTTGCAGCGTATTGGGTGTGACTATCGTATCCGGCCAGACCTCAGACAGTAGCTCATCCTGGCTCACGACTTTTCGCTGATGTCTTGCTAAGTGGGTTAAGACAGCAAGGGCTTTAGGGGGGACAGTTTGCGAGTGCTCATGTCGGGTGATCTGGTTTCTGGATAAATCAACAAAGAAGTCACCCACCCAATATTGTGAAGTCATTGATGTATCTACCTGAACAAAATATGAGCTAAATTTTGGCAATGGATACTAGCATAAACCCTGATTACAGCTAAAGTAGACTTTGTAACTTGTTGATAAATAAGCACTTTATAGTAACAGAACAAAGTCATTCAAAAGTCAGGGGCACTTCAGGTGTTTCATAGGCTCCTTGTTTAGATTGAACGCTTCTCCGATCACATATAACGGTATAAATACTGATATGAAAAAGCGTTTACTAGTCGCCTTTCTCCTGTTGCTACCTATCGCTGCCCTTGAAGCAGGTGAGCATAAAGCCCTTGAGTTATCCACAATCCAAGTGATACCTATTCAGGACTCCGGCAATAACAGGGAATACGAGCTGTATATCAAGCTGCCTGAGAAATATGAGGAGAGTGACACCAAAAAGCATCCGGTCATTTATTATACAGATGCTTTGTGGGCAGTTGAAATACTGTCGGCCACCACAGAGTATGCACTGGAAGATGCAATTTTGGTGGGCATTGGCTGGCGGAAAGGTATGCCAGCTGATGAAAATGAATGGTCGAGTCGATATCGGGACTTTAAACCAGCACTACCCTCAGATGATAAAGCTAACGATAAAGAATCCTTTAAAGGAGAGGCCCATCAGCATCTCGCCTTTATCAGAAATGACGTTATAAAGTATATCGAAAGCAATTACCGCGCGAATCCAGATAATCGGACATATTTCGGTTACTCATTTGGTGGTCTCTTTGGAGTCTATGCCTTAATAAGCCAACCGGATACTTTTCAGAACTACATTATCGGTAGTCCATCAAGATTGATAGGCACTTATATGGATTCTCGTCTTGAATTAGAGCCTAACAAACCATTGATGGAACTACCAAAACAAACCAATGTATTTATTGCCTACGGCGCTTTAGAAAAGGAGCTGGGTGCAACGGTAGAAAGGTTTGTTAGTGAGTTAAAGAGCCAAAAGTTGGCTAACTTATCCATAGAACCGGTGGTTATTGAATCGGCTAATCACACAACGGCGTTTCCAAAGACTTCAGTACGCAGTATTTATTGGCTTGCGGATAAAGTGAAACACTAATCAATAGTATATCGAGCCATATTAATAAACCGTTAAAAATTAAATGCAGGATATAAAATGCTTATCAAGAAGCTAATCACAATCGGGCTAACGTACGGGATATTTACTACTGTAAGCGCAGGAGACCTACAGGCACCAGAAGTCAATATGGCCGACTATAGTAGCGACCTCACAGGCCTGGAGAGATCAATACCAAAGCTTAAAAAAGCATTTATAGATACAGCCCCAGCGGATAGAAAAGACGGTATTCCTGTTGGTGAAATCGATACCATCAAGGAGAGCTTGGAAAAACTGGCACGGGAAATAGCAGACAACCAACATACACCTTACGATAGCCTACTAATTGCTCAAAATAACAAACTGGTATTTGAATCCTACTACTCCCTTGGTCGTGTTAATTTTCCTCACCCACAAGCCTCTGCCAGCAAGGCCTATACAGCCCTGGCGATTGGGCGGGCGATACAGTTGGGCTATTTAACCATGGAAGACTTAGACAAGCCTGTCACTTCCCTCCTGAAAGGGCTGGATAGGACGAAGCTTGTTAAAGGCGCAGATCTTGTGACATTGAACCATGCCATGAGTATGCAATCTGGAATTCGTATTGATGAAAAAAAACGGGATGCCTTACTGGAAAATCCAGAGCATTTGACAGGAAAAAAGCTGGCCCAAATCTATTTAAGCCATAGCAAACCGATAACCTCAGAATCACAAACCTACTTATACCAAGGCTCAGACCCAATGATTGCAATGTTGGTGCTGGATGCAGTGGTTCCCGGTTCCGCGAGTGACTTTATTAAAGAAGAGCTGCTAGAGAAGATGGGGATCGACAACTATCACTGGAAGGAGGCCGTCAGCGGCGTGCCCCAGGCAGGGTCAAGGGCCATGATGACATCTCGCAGTATGGTTAAGTGGGGTACTTTAGTGCTCAATAAAGGTAAATGGAATGGTCAGCAATTAATTCCGGAAGCGTATATTGCCAAGGCCACTGGAAAGGTAGCTGTTCCTACAGATGATGAGTTCGATTATACCAACTTCTCATACGGCTATTTCTTCTGGCGAACCCCCCTGAAGGTTGGTGACAAGAAATATATCGCGAAGTTTGGCTGGGGCGGTGGTGGCCAGTATGTCATGGCTATTGAAGATCTTGATTTAGTAATTGCCGTCACCGGCCACAGAGATGATGACAAAACCCTGGGCTTGATAGAGCAACGTATTTTGCCGGCTTTTGCTTTATCAATTTAACCTCAAGCGGCTTAAGAAAATGACTTACCGAGGATAGTCGAAAAGCAGTTGTGGGCTCACTGCCTGGTTTTTATAGCCACTTCCTTGAGGTGGCTTTATTTCAGATCGATGATCCTGCCCACCAACAACGGACACACCACTAAGCGACTGCTTGTTGGTATATAGGTACTTCTTAGATTGCCAAGATAAGTTTCTAGAATCCTCAATTACGGCCTTGTAATATTGCTAACCACTGCCTTTAAAGCCACATTCTAGTTTTACTAGGTTAACTTATGAAGTCACTGTCTCCAGAGTTACAGGCCGCTATTGAGAATGCCTACGATACCTTCGCTCGGTACCCGCGTTCCGTACATGTCAGTGGTTGTCCATGCTGTATCTCAGAGGAAGACCATAAAGCGCTAAATAGTGCACCTCTGGGTGAACTTACCAGCAGTGATCTTGAGAGATATACCAATAAAGCTATGACCACCTGGGGTGGGGTCGAAGATTTTAAGCATTTCCTACCCAGGATTCTCGAGCTTATTGCCACTGATACGCGATTAACGAGTAATAGCGAGATAATTGCTGGCAAACTTGTATATGCAGACTGGAATATGTGGCTAGAGCCTGAGCGAAGGGCTGTGACTCTATTTTTAAACGCATGGTGGCAGTCGGAACGCTGGGATGCCCGTAATGTAGAAACCTGCTTGGCCACACTTGCCTGTGCAGGATGTGATATTTCCAAGCAGCTTAGGGAGTGGTGGGAAGATGATTCCCCTGATTCCCGGCAATGCATCATCGAATTTTTAGCAAGCCAGGTAGATGTACTGACCCAGGGGAAGCCACCCTCACCCTTTTGGAGCGAAGAGGGCACCAAGACTTTGAAAACTTGGTTTCACAAAGTTGTACAGGTGCCCGTATTACTTTCGCTCGCCTTGGAGCATCCCACCGACTCTGAGTATGAATTATATGCAATAGCATCCATGCGTCTCGGGAGCAGCGTTGCTGATACTTGGTTTGAGGAGTACCAAGCCCGCTATCTTATTTAGAAATGATGAAAAGTATCCGTTGCTCAACCATTTCCATCGTCCACTTTCTGTTCCTTTCGGATACGCCTATAAACTTCCTCACGGTGAACCGGTAAGGTCTTGGGAGCGATTATACCTACCCGCACCTGATTACCTTTAACTTCTAATATTGTGATTGAGACGTTTTCCCCAATCCTGAGGTTCTCGCCAGTACGGCGGTTTAAAATCAACATATTGGTTTCCTAATGAGACGCAAAACATTGGCAAACCTCCCGCAACGGGAGGGCCAGGAAAGTAAGAACGGTTGCAGGTATTAGGAGGGGCGCGAGAACGGTAGGCGTAAAAGAAGAAAAGGCGGGCGCTAGACTCCCAGTGCTTGGGGAATCGCCTCAGGTTACTGAAAGTGCAACCTTTTATTGAAGACGAGCGGGTTTCTAGCGTACCATTCATGGAGCCACTTTGATAACTGTTCTATCAATTTGGTTAGCTGGCCCCGGGTGTTGCCGCACCTTGGGTCAGCGCCTTTTACTGTCTCTTACGTCACGCTACCGTTCTCCTTTGGGAATGGGTCTTTTATACAACTCTTGATGTTCTTGTTTTATCTTGGGCTGTTGGCTTGTCGAAGCCGATTTGATCACGGCCCAAAATATTGATAAATATCTTTGGATTCTACGCAGCTTTGACGCTGAAGAAAACTTAATAAAATCCAATAAGATTATTTGGGCGCCTATATTTTATTGGTTGTCTGGTTCTATATCTCACAGGTGATTGGTATATTGGTCTGTAGATTTTTTCTAGTTGATGTGATTTGTATTTTTAACTTGCTAGAATTTCTTGCGTCTTTGATGAGGTGGGGCGGTTTTATCAAAAGAGCTGAAAGGTGGATGATGAAAAGTGGAATTTTAATATTGCTGCTAGCCTCTTTTTCTATGATTGCGCAGGCAGGAGTTCCTGACGTATTAAAAGCGGATAAAGCAGATTTTATGTATTCTCTACCGGAAACATTTGGTGATACGAAACTGTCTTTCCATGTGTCCAGCAACCAGCTTGCAGGTTTGACTGTTGCTTACAAGGACCATAATGTGCGTGCCCAAAAAGAATTACTTAAGGGTATATCTTCGCCTTCATGGGACTCTCTTACTGTGGCTTATGAAGATGTAGACGGTGATGAGGTTATTCAACACTTTTCCTTCTGTTTTTATGAAGAGTCAAAGTTAGGCACTGGTAAGCAGCCGAGATTTATTGTCTATTATGTCTATGAAGAAAAAATAGATAGAAGAATTATTGATGATTTTAGTTCACTGATGGCGGGAAACTGTTGGCCAGTTTTATTGAGCCGCCGAGAATAATAGCGCTAGAGAAACGGATAGATGAAAGGCCGGTAATAGCTGGCATTGGACTCGATGGTGAAAACAACTTTAAGTGCTGTTAGTCTTATTGGATTCTTCAACCCATTGTTGGTTAAAGCCTGCTCTTTTGGTATAGCCGATGAAAATATTCATTAGCTTTTCCATGCAATCCTCAAGGTCGACATCAATATCTGGTTGTCCATCGTTTTGATAATCTTTAGCTGCCTGATCTGCCATTTGCCAGAAAAACTGAGTCAGTAGTTTAGTTTCTTCAGCTGAAGTGATATCTCTCTTGCCAAGTAGAATGTCTTCGGCCAGTTGGTTTTTTAGCTTGTGGGAGTAGTGAATTGCTATATCTTTGATGGTGAGTTCATGTTCGTTAAATTTCATCACTATGTGTAAGCCTGAATATAAATTCTACTTTTAAAGAGTTTTCGAGGTGTAGAGGAATTTGAGAATTTTCGCTAGGCATTATGCCAGGAGGCTTAGGTAGGGTGATGCTAGTATTTTCAGAGACCATAAAAGTTTTAAAAGCAGCTTTTCATTATTATATGGCTCTGAAGTTGAAGTTTAGGCATTATCAATTTCATCATCCCACTGCTGCTCATAACCCTTTTCGAAAAGGTATCCGCCAAAGCTGTTGTACAGCTTTTCTAGCCAGTATTCAGAGCTGGCCTCGTAAGGTAGCTCTGGCTCTTGAGCGGATTTATCAACCACGGCCCAGAAGAACTTGCTGAGATGAGTGGCTTCTTCTGAAGAGGTTACATATCCACGCTGTAAAATATCCATTGCCACTGTATCTTGCAGTATTTCAGCAAAAAACAGGGCAACGATTTTCTCTTCTGGATAGCGATATTCGATCACGGTACTAGCCCGCCCGTCTTAATCCACCGGCCAGTAAATCCGCACCAGCGGCATCAATGCTCGGCCTTCCAAATCGAAGCTTTCATAGTGGCTGACGATAAGATCGGCCAGGTCATCAAGGTCCACCAGGGTGAGGGGGAAGGTGGAGCGGTCGGCTTCGTAGCGGGCTTCGCGGGTGAAGCCGCCGGTGCTGACGAACAGGCCGGAGTCCCCTTCCCGCAGGGCGCCGATAAAGCCGCGTATGGCGGGGGCACCCATGGAGCCATCGCGATGTTTTACTTCGGCTTTAATGCGCGGCTGGGTAAGGCCCAGGCCGTCCGGTGAGGCGATCACATCGACACCGCGATCCGGGCCCTTGGGGATACCTTGGCCTTAAAGCCCATTGCGCGCAGTATCGCCGCAACCAGTTCTTCCATTTCCTCGGGCAGCAGTGCGGCGATCTTGTCTTTGATGAGTTCATGGCTCTGGGCTACGGTTTCGTCTTTGAGCTGTGCGCTATCAGTTTCTACGGCCTCGTCTTCCTGCGGCGTTACCGCACGGCCCTCGAATATGGTTAAGAAGGCCTCAATGGTTTCCTGGCTGAGGGAGAAGAGGGTCAGGGTAGAGCCGAGGGAGTTCTTTGCTTTCTGAGGCAACTGGTCGCGGCTGACTTTTCCGAGCCATTCAACCTTACGCAGGTTGGCGTAGTCACCGATAAAATCCGGCTGGTAGAGGTACTCCCCTTTATCGACGCCCAATAGATAGTTCCGGGTCTCCGGGTTGTAGCTCACAATATAATCGCCGGCGGCAATCTGATCGCGAAATTTCAGGATCATGGCTAGGGCATTGGCAGTGGCCGAGGGTTTGTCATTGCCGTAAATCTTGATGTATTCGTCCCGCAAGTGCTCGGTGCTTGAATACTGGCTTAGGTCTCCCAGCTGTGACCAACCCACTGCGGCAAAGCCTTTCTCGAAGTCTTCACTGTAAATACCACCGCGCCCGGCGCGGATCATCCATGCGTTGGTCATACTTCGATTTCCTTATTGTCTAATTCTTTTAACCCGTTGGCCGTTGCGCGGTGCCCTTTGCCTGGCTTGCGCAAGGGGTGCTGCTGAAGTGGCTGCTAGAAGCATTCAATGAAACTCGCTGTAGGTGTGTCAAGGCCGAAGCCTGGGCCGAAATGATGGTGGGATAAAAGTGAGTGGCTACCAATCAGGCAAACCCCAAGGGTAAAAGCCCAAATGATCCTGTCGAAAATTTGCACAATCGGCGTATGGCTAGCGGTATTGGTTAGAAGCGGCAAACCTGAAAGACAACGATCGCGTGATGGAATATTACTGGGTACCAGTGTGCCAATACTGCGCGGCGATAAGTAGGGCCTTAATGACTGGAGAGACTGACTTTTGTACAAGGCGACAGTTCCCCCGTAATCGGGCAAAATTAGGCGTAATAAGATCTGTCGCCTTGCCCAATAATGATGCCGGGGAGGGCGAAAACACCAAGGAATACGCTGTACATGGCCAAGAAGTCCGCAAAACCCAAGCAAACCGTCTCTTTTGAAGAGTCCCTCTGGGACAGCGCCAACAAGCTGCGCGGCTCGGTAGAGTCCTCAGAATACAAACATATCGTCCTGAGCCTGATCTTCCTCAAGTTTATCAGTGATAAGTTTGAGGCCCACCGCCAGGCGCTGATTGACGATGGCAAAGAGGCGTTTGTCGATACAGTGCCGTTTTACACCCAGAGCAATGTCTTCTACCTGGAGGAAGAAGCGCGCTGGGATTACATTATCAAGCACAGCAAGCAGGACGATATCGCCCTTAAAATCGATACCGCCTTGCACACCATTGAAAAGGCCAATAAATCCCTGGCCGGCGCACTGCCGGATAACTACTTCTCTCGCCTGGGCCTGGAAGCCAGCAAGCTGGCGGCACTGCTGGATACCATCAACAATATTGAGACCCTCGCCAACGAGTGCTATATCAGTGAAGAGGATCTGGTGGGTCGGGTTTACGAATACTTTTTGGGTAAGTTTGCCGCATCTGAAGGCAAGGGCGGTGGTGAGTTCTATACACCCAAATCGGTAGTGGCACTGCTGGCGGAAATGCTCGAACCCTACAAGGGCAAGATCTATGACCCTTGTTGCGGCTCTGGCGGCATGTTTGTGCAGTCCATTAAGTTTGTGAATAGCCACAACGGCAACCAGAAAGATATTTCGATCTACGGGCAGGAATACACCAGCACCACTTATAAGCTGGCAAAAATGAACCTGGCCATTCGCGGTATTAGCGGCAACCTGGGGGAAGTGGCTGGGGATACTTTCTTTAAAGACCAGCACCCGGAGCTGAAGGCCGATTATATTATGGCCAACCCGCCGTTTAACCAGAAACAGTGGCGCGCAGATAATGAGCTGACCGATGATCCCCGCTGGGGCGGCTATACCGTGCCGCCCACCGGCAATGCCAACTACGCCTGGATCTTGCATATGCTAAGCAAGCTGAGCGAGAGCGGCACCGCCGGCTTTGTGTTGGCCAATGGCTCTATGAGTTCCAATACCAGCGGTGAAGGCACCATTCGCCAGGAGATTATCGACAACGACCATGTGGACTGCATGATCGCCCTGCCGGGCCAGCTTTTTTACACCACACAAATTCCCGTGTGCCTGTGGTTCCTCACCAAAAATAAAGGGGAAGACAAGGTACATGGCTACCGGGCGCGCAAAGGCGAAACCCTATTTATCGATGCCCGCCAGATGGGCACCATGGCCAGCCGTATCCACAAAGAGCTGACCACTGACGATATCGCTAAAATTGCGCAAACCTACCACGCCTGGCGCGGAGAGGAAAAAGACGGTGACTATAAGGATATTGCCGGTTACTGCAAAGCCGCCAGCCTCGAAGAGATTAAAGCCAACGACTATGTCTTGACCCCAGGACGCTATGTAGGGGCCGCCGAGCTGGAAGACGATGGTATTCCCTTTGAAGAGAAAATGCGTGAATTAAGCCAGACGCTGTATCAACAGATGAGCGAAGCCGAAGCGCTGGATAAGGCTATTCGTCAGAATCTGGAGGTACTGGGTTATGGTGAATGAACTATATCCAACTTTACCCCTTGAGCAGCTGGTTACGATTCATGATAAGGATAGAAAACCAGTTACGAAAAGTAATCGTAAACCCGGTCCTTTTCCATATTATGGGGCGTCAGGCATTACAGATTACGTTGATGGCTATCTATTTGATGGCGATTATGTGTTGTTAGCTGAGGATGGGGATAATCTCCGCACAAGAAATACGCCTATTGCATTTATGGCAAAAGGTAAATTTTGGGTAAATAATCATGCACACATAATAAAAGCTAAAGGTGGTGAAAGTTCAGATTATATTTGTTACGCCCTCCAGGTTGCGGATATAGCAAGTTATATTTCAGGATCTACTCGTCCCAAAATTACACAAGCTGATATGAAAAAAATTCCTATCAGCGCCCCTCCAAAGAATGTGCGTGACTCAATTTCTCATGTTTTGGGGGTGCTCGATGACAAAATAGAGCTTAATAGAGAGACCAACCAAACCCTAGAAAAAATGGCCCAGGCCCTGTTTAAAAGTTGGTTTGTGGATTTTGACCCGGTTATCGATAACGCCCTCGCCGCAGGCAACCCCATTCCCGATGCCCTGCAAGCCCGCGCCCAACGCCGCCAGCAACAACTGGCCAAGCCGGATCATAAACCCTTGCCGGAAGCTATTCGCCAGCACTTTCCCTGTGAGTTCGAGCATACTGAGGCTTTGGGGTGGGTGCCGAAGGGGTGGAATCCCGTAACAATTTCTCAATTGTGTATTAAAGTGCAAAATGGGGGTACTCCCAAAAGATCTGAATCAGTTTTTTGGGAAAAGGGCACTATCCCATGGTTGGCCTCAGGAGAAGTGAGACAGTCAATCATCTACAGTACAAAAAATCATATTACAGAAAATGGCTTAAAAAATAGCTCAGCAAAATTAGTACCAAAAGAAACAACTGTTATTGCAATGTATGGGGCAACAGCAGGGCAGGTTGCATTTTCAACTATTGAGATGACTACGAATCAGGCTGTTTGTAGCTTAATTCCAATGAAAAATAGCAGTTATTTTATCTATCTTTTTATGGAAAGGTTATCTTCAACTCTTGCAAATCAAGCTAGAGGGTCAGCTCAACAAAATATCAGCAAAGGCATAATAGAAGCAACGATGGTAGCTTCTCCATCTCCCCTGGTAATGAAACATTTCCATGATCTTTTACAGCCTGTTTTCAATGGGTGGGAGAAAAATTTACTACTAAATGGAAGTTTGGAGAAGCTTCGTGACACTCTCCTACCAAAACTAATCTCAGGTGAGTTACGTATTCCCGATGTACAAAAAGAAGTGAGTGATGCAGTAGCCTAAAGGCAGAATGAAAAAGGATTTTCAATGAAGTTTACCGAAGCCCAACTAGAAAACGCCATAATCCAGCTACTGGGACAGCAGGGTTATCCCCATAGTACCGGCGAGGCGCTCTCTCAGAGCGCTGATGGCCCCCGAGGGGCGACGGAAGTCTTGATCAAGGAAGATCTGCGCAGTTTTTTGAGCCGGCAGTATGCGGCGGAGGGGATTACTGCAAGCGAGGTGGAGAGCATTATTCGCCAGCTGGAGCTGCTCTCCCCCAGCGATTTGTATGACAGCAATAAAAAGTTCTGCAAATGGCTCAGTGATGGCTTCTTGTTTAAGCGGGAAGATCACACGCAAAAAGATCTCTATATCCAGCTGATTGATTACAGCGACCTGACCGAGATGCGTATCCCCTCTGAGGGTGAGGTGGATACACTGCCAACCACACCTGTCAAAGAGGGGGAGGCGGGCTATAGAACGGGTGCAACCAATATCTATAAGGTCGTTAACCAGCTGGAAATTGAGGGTGTTGCCTCGGCCAGCGGTGGCGAGCGGCGTATCCCCGATGGTATTTTGTATATCAATGGCCTGCCTCTGGTGCTGTTTGAATTTAAGAGTGCCATCCGGCCTGAGGCCACCATCCACCACGCCTATACCCAAATCTGCACCCGCTACCGCCGGGATATTCCGCAGCTGTTTGTGTATAACGCCCTGTGTGTGATTAGTGATGGCGTCAATAATAAAATGGGCACCCTGTTTGCGCCCTATGAGTTCTACTACGGTTGGCGAAAAATCACCGGTGAGGAAACCCTCAGCAAAGATGGCTTGGATTCCCTCACCACTTTATTGCAGGGGTTGTTCGACCAGCGCCGCCTGCGCGAGGTACTGCGCCACTTTATCTTTTTCCCCGATAAAACCCATCAGGAAATCAAAATCGTCTGCCGCTATCCCCAGTACTACGCGGCCACCAAGCTCTACCAGAATATTTACGCACACCTAAAAAGGCCCGATGGCAAAGGAGGCTACAGCGGCGATGGTAAAGGCGGTACCTACTTTGGTGCCACCGGCTGCGGTAAGAGCTTTACCATGCAGTTCCTAACCCGCCTGCTGATGAAAAGCGCCGCCTTCGAAAGCCCCACCATTGTGCTGATTACCGATCGTACAGACCTGGACGATCAGCTGTCACAGCAGTTTACCAATGCCAAAATTTATATTGGTGACCAGATCGTAGAGAGCGTGACTTCCCGCGCGGATCTGCGTGAAAAATTGCAGGGCCGCCAGAGCGGCGGTGTCTTCTTGACCACTATCCATAAATTTACCGAAGATATTGAACTGCTGACTGAGCGCTGCAACGTGATTTGCATTAGTGATGAAGCCCATCGCAGCCAAATTAACCTGGATCAAAAAATCACGGTGGTAGAGACCGGGATTAATAAAGGGGTCAAGAAAACTTACGGTTTTGCCAAGTACCTGCACGATTCACTGCCCAACGCCACCTATGTCGGTTTTACCGGAACCCCCATCGACGCCACCCTGGATGTGTTCGGCCCCACGGTAGATCGCTACACCATGAATGAATCGGTGAAAGATGAAATCACCGTGCGCATTGTGTATGAGGGCCGCGCGGCGAAGGTGATTCTGGATAACGACAAGCTCAAGGAAATTGAGGAGTATTACGCAGAGTGTGAGAAAGACGGCGCCAACGAGTATCAAATAGACGAAAGCAAAAAAGCCATGGCCAGTATGAACGCCATACTGGGGGACGAGAACCGTATCCGCGCCCTGGCCAAGGACTTTGTCGCCCACTACGAAAACCGCCTGGCAGAGGGCTCCACCGTCGCCGGTAAAGCGATGTTTGTGAGTAGCTCCCGCCCAATTGCCTATCAGTTCTATCAAGAGCTGGAAGCCTTGCGCCCCGAGTGGTTTGAGGTACTGGCCTGTGCCGAGGGTGAGCAGTTAACCGAGAAAGAGCGCAAGGAGCTAAAACCCTCCGAGCGGGTCCGTATGGTGATGACCCGCAATAAAGATGATGACAAGGCGCTGTGGGACAAGCTCGGCACCAAGGAAGACCGCAAAGAACTGGACCGCCAATTCAAGCAGGCTAAATCCAACTTCAAAATCGCCATTGTTGTGGATATGTGGCTCACCGGCTTTGATGTGCCGTTTCTCGATACCTTGTATCTCGATAAGCCGGTATCAAAGCACAACCTGATCCAGACAATTTCACGGGTAAACCGCAAATTTGAGGGTAAGAGCAAAGGGCTGGTGGTGGATTATATTGGTATCAAAACCAATATGAATAAAGCGCTAAAAACTTTCGGCGGCAGCAGTGATGACAACTTTGAAGATATTGCGGCTTCGATTGTAGAGGTGCGCAACCATCTGGATTTGCTCAATATGGCTTTCCACCACTTCGACAGCAGCGGTTACTTTAGCGGTGACCCGGTCAGCCAGCTCAACTGCCTCAATGAAGCGGCCGAGTATGCCTTGCAAACCGAGAAGACCCAAAAGCGCTTTATGGATATCGCCAAGCGCTTAAAGGCGGCCTATGACATTTGCTGTGGCAATGAGGAAATAACGCAAAAAGAGCGGGACCAGATCCACTTTTATTTGGCCATCCGCTCCATTATTTTCAAACTCACCCGGGGTGACGCCCCAGATACCGCACAGATGAACGTCAAAGTGCGCGAGATGATCGCCGAAGCCATTCGCAGTGATGGGGTGGAAGAGATTTTTAAGCTGGGAGAGGAGAAGGGCGGTGGCCCCATCGATATTTTCGATGAGGACTATTTGGCCAAGATCGAAAAAATCAAACTGCCGAATACCAAGATCAAGCTGTTACAGAAGTTGCTGGAAAAAGCCATCGGCGAAGTGGCCAAAACCAATAAGATGCAAAGTGTCGACTTTAGTAAGAAGTTCAAGGCCCTGGTAGAAAAGTACAACGAGCGCAAGGAAGAGGATGTTCTGGTCAGCAGTGTGCTGGAGGACTTCTCCAACGAGATTATCGACCTCTATCAAGACCTAAAAACGGAAATGACCTCATTCGCGGATATGGGGATCAATTACGAGGAAAAAGCCTTCTACGATATCCTCAAATCCCTCTCGGTAAAGTACGATTTTTCTTACCCGGAAGACAAGCTGGTCGAATTGGCTAAACGAGCCAAACAAGAAGTCGACAGTGTCGCCAGCTTCCCCGCCTGGAACCAGCGGGAAGATATTAAGGCTGAGCTGCAAGTGAAGCTGATTCTGCTGTTAGCGGAGTTCGGCTATCCACCGATTGCCAATGATGATGTGTTTAAAGAGATTCTGGAGCAGGCGGAGAACTTTAAGAAGCATCAGGTGGAGTTGACTGATTAAAGTGTGGTGAAGAAAGTATCGATATTTGCTTAGAAAGCGCTGTTGATAAGTGAGAGAAGTTATTAAAACGCAATATTAAAATGTTAGTAGTACAAGGTTGAATAGTTTTTTCTTTCAAGCTGGGAATGGAGATCCAATGAAAGCGACACACAGATCTGCGGAGGAAAGGTATGAGCACTATAGGGAGCTTGCCAGGCGCTCAGCGACCGATGCCTTGCCTATTGAGCTAAAGAACCAAATCAGATTCGATAAAATTAACTTTCAGGCATTGGTGCAGGCCAAGTCCTGGGATGAAAGCCCTCTTAGAAAACTGGATTGGGACTGGTCTAGGGAATATGACTTGTATTCATTTACCAACCCAAAGCGTTTTGAGCTGAGTATTTGGCATCGCCATCAGTTGTGCGCACTGTCATTGGGGCGTCCCACATGGAGTGGGGCACGGCTTCGGCTAGACTCCCTCGAAGCGGCACCACATAACCACCCCCTGCGTGCGAAGATTTTACCTCTAACGCTATTGGCATTGGAGGAATATGCAGAACAGATAGGCGCTCATGAGATTCGTATTATGAAGCCTGTTAATGAGAAGGTACGCGACTATTACTCCAGCAAGGGCTTTACTTATAACTCTCATGGTGATTACTGTTGGAGGAGCATTGTATGACCAATGAAAAACGCCCCCTAAAGGGCACTCCTGAATATGAAAAGTGGAGAAAGGAGCGCGCCAAAAAGCGTGCTGAAGAGCTATTATCAGGTTCTGAAGATGTGGATCAGACGGGGCTTCTGAGTGGGGGTAAAGATGCAATGCGGGATGATAATCCCGATGGGAAGCCGGATTTCAAAGACGTTAACAAGTAGCTTGAAAACTATATGGCGAGAAAAAAGTAAGCCAATAACACCCGGTGAATATGTTGTTGCAGTTCGCTATCCTCATGGTTTCGGTGCTTACGATGTGACTTCATGGGCGGATGGTGAATGGCAGCTTGGATACAGTGCTGAAATAGTAGGTTGGATTCCTCTAGCAGAGCTGCTTGGTGGAATAGACGTGGGTTGGCCAGCACAAGATGAAGAGAGTTTTGGCAAGCCATTCCGTAAACAGTTTGAAGAACATCGTAAGAAGAAACCTCTCTCTGACACTGATGACGATGACCTCGTAGAATTTAAAGATAGAGAGTAAATATTATTTTTTACCTAAAGGCGCTGTAGCGCCTTTTTCATTCCCATAATAATAAAATCAACTTTCGGGCGTTGGTGCAAGCCAAGTCCTATAATGACAGCCCACTTAGAAAACTGGATTGGGATTGGTCCAGGGAATATGACTTGTATTCATTTACCAACCCAAAGCGTTTTGAGCTGAGTATTTGGCATCGCCATCAGTTGTGCGCACTGTCATTGGGGCGCCCCACATGGAGTGGGGCACGGCTTCGGCTAGACTTCCTCTAAGCGGCACCATATAACCACCCGCTGCGTACGAAGATTTTACCTCTAACGCTATTGGCATTGGAGGAATATGCAGAACTGATCCTACCCACCAACGACGGACACTCTCACAGGTGCAGTGGCCTCTAATGATATTTGAGCACTGCGAGGAAGAGGCATTGGCTATCTTTCAGCGGACCGGCTACTTATATAGCATTTGATTCGGTATCAATATGGGTGGCGCTTTAATCTAATACTTTTGTGAGTGTTCAGAATTTTTGGGGTGAAAGCTAATGATGGTAGCAATAGTAGTCAGCTCAACACTAAGCCGATTTGTAAAGCTACCACTTTAAATTCTTGAGTAATTAGTATGGGCACTACTTAAGCCTGTTCACTCACTCTACGCCATACGTCATAGAAGCCTACTGATCGCATATAACCTGATATTTCATATTCGAGATCAGGTAACATTTCAAGGTTGCTTGTGCTGCCCATTACTTCTATTTCGTTTTCCTGATCATCATGAATAGAATCAACCACCTGCCAAATAAAGAGAGAAAACTCTTCTGCTTTACCAGCGCTACTTACCCCTTCTTCTAGAATTTTAATTATTGAATCATCTTTGTATGATTTTGCATAGTGAAGCAGCAAGTCTTCAATATGAGGATATCTTTTAAATTCAATCATAAATAAGCGCCCCCTTCTTTAATAACTGATAGGCGGTCTGAAATCCATTTAAGGTTGAAGACTAAATCTTCAATCCTAATTCTCTTAGTAACTGTTAGGAAATAATGCCTAGATTTCCAAATCATCTACGACACCTTCTTTCAGGTTGTCTGGTTCATCAGCGCTGTTTTAGGTTGCTTCCGTGTGACGCTTTTCTATATCAGGCAATAGCTCATCCAGTCGTTTTTCAGCATCCTTAAGCGCTTTTGTTATCCGGTCGTTCATAAATTTACCTTAATTTAAAAGCACAGTAATCCTGCAAGGAAGGTTTGTGCGTAGTACTGATATATTGGTACCTCTGTACTTCGTAGTGGGTGCGATTTTTCTTGAGGTGGGCCTTATGTTCTGATTTCGTCAGCTCCTAATATAGTGGCATGTACTTGTGCTATTTTACGGCCTATAAAAATATTGCATGAAATTCTCGAATGCTGGGTTCCGAACTCTATCGATAGCTTTAAATGTTGTACTCAAATCTAACAGAACACCTCTAGTGATATCTTGGTCAGCTTTGGAGAATCAACTTCAGATTTTTCAGACCTCTAAAAAGTACCCTTTTTATTGTTATATATCTAGGATATTACCCCCTTTACCAGCAAAATCAATTGATAATTCTAAAATTTGTTATTATTAAAATCATAAAATGCTTGAAAAAGCTCTTCCTTTGTATTCATTACGAAAGGGCCACCCCTAACTACCGGTTCATTTAAAGGTTTCCCCGCAACCAGTATGAAGCGGCTACCTTTACCACCGGCTTCGATTAAAACTTGGCTTCCTTTTGTTAAAATGCCTAGTTGACGCTCAGCCAACTTTGACTTCTTTGATCCCGTATTTAGAGAACCTTCAATTACATAAATAAATGCATTATGTGTTTCTTCTAGATTCTGTACAAATTTATGGTCTTGCGCCAAGGTTACATCAATATAGGTGGGGTAAACGTATCTATTTTCCACAACACCTTTTGTGCCTAAATTAGTTGTCCCTGCAATGACTTTGATGTTTTGGCCTTTTGTAGTTACTTCAGACGAAATTTGACTTTCTTCAAACTCCTGGTAGTCAGGATCTATCATTTTCTTATCTTTAGGCAAATTAACCCATAGTTGAAGGCCCCTTAACAATCCATCTTTTTGCTCAGGCATTTCCGAATGTATGACACCTTTACCTGCAGTCATCCATTGCACGCCATTTGGCTCTATAATGCCCTCATTTCCCATATTGTCTTTATGTCTAATTTTTCCATTTATCATGTAAGTTACAGTTTCAAAACCTCTATGCGGATGGTTGGGAAAGCCTCCAATATATTCATTGGGGTTGTCGCTTTCAAATGAATCCAATAGAAGAAAGGGGTCCAGCATTTCCAGGTTTTGTGTCCCAATCAAGCGAGTTAGCTTTACTCCGGCTCCATCAGAACCCTGTTCACCAGATGTTGAGAACTTTAATTCTCTAATACCGTTTGACATAGTAAATTCCTTGAATTAATCGGTTTCGTTGTTGATGGGTAGGATCAAAGGCTTCATCAGATTGATTGTGTCTATTCATGCTCCACTTTTAAATTTCAAAGGAAGACAATTGACGAACATAGTTCAGATAAAGACCCATGTGGGGAAGTTTAAAGTCATATCGACAGTGGTAAAATATGAATATATAGATGTATTCGTTCGATTTATTAGAATTGTCAGAGGAAGCTGGCTGAGTTAAGTGGATTCCAGTCATTGTTAGATATGTTGATACAAAAATAATAGAGTGGAATATTATATTTTCAGGTGGTGTTAAAATGAGGTGCCGGGTTACAGCGTCGTATCTGTTTTATTGTTCCAATAAGTGGGCTTATATTGGTTTTTAGTTGTCTTGCCGGGAAGGCTAAATAAAATAACAGTTAGAAAACGAATATGTATTGGACTCAACTATTCTTGTGATAAATACTATAGTGATTTGCTTGTCTTTAGGTTTTTTTGCAGTTATGGATTAGAGTTTAATGGTGTTTATGAGTGTTTTGTCTCAATCGGGATTAAAAGCTTATATCCCTTCCATGGGTGCTTTTTGTGCCTTTGAGAATAGCTATTATGGGTTTACTTTTTTCAAGCTTAATGACAGTTGACTTTTCAAGGCTATAGTGGGAGCTCCTTATTGGTATCATAAGTTATTAAAATAAGAGTTTTAGGTCTACTCTGCTAGGGGATATTCAAGGCCTCCTGGTCTGCAGGGCCTACAAGTTGATTTCTTACAAATACTGTTGCGACAAGCAAAAAACATGAAGCAATTAGCAGCGTATTTGATATTCCTGCGTAGGAAGCTATTTTTCCCCAGAGCATACCTCCTATAGCCATAGCGCCCATATATGTTGCCATAAAAAATGACATTCCTCTTGCCCTTATCCAATTTGGTAGCATTTCCTGAGTAGCCAGAATAAGCGGAGATAAAAAGAGTAACCAGCAAAATCCCGCAGTGAACATTGCTACTGATACATGGATATAGCTGGTTAGAAATGACAGTAATAACATGGATGTAGCATAGCCAATAGATGCGATACACAGTAAATTATCTACTTTAAAGATTGTGCGGAGCTTATTGGTGAAAAACACAGCACTTACCGCACCGAGCCCTAAAAATGACATTAATAAACTGTATGCTTTTGGATCGTCTGTATATAATTGAGATGAAAAAGTGGGGAGTAACACCCATAGAGCACTAGCAAAAATAAAAAACGACAACGCTCGAACCAGTGCGTGTTGAAGTTTTGATTCTCGCTTTATGTATTTCAGACTATTTTTTATTGCTGATACGAAATTCTCACTATGTTGATTTGTTGCGCCGTTTCTATTCGGTGTCCAATAGCTAAGAGCCATTATGACACATAAGAAAGAAATAGCGTTTAAAGCGAAAAGTACCTCCAGGTTAAAATAGATCAAAAGTACTCCGCCGAGTATTGGGCCAATCACTCTTGCCAAATTAATACCCATGCTATTTAGGGCTATGGATTGGGGTAAGTCTGCTTTGGTTACTATTAGTGGTGTTATAGAAGACCAGACTGGAACCATTAATGCGGTTCCGATACCAATTAAAAAAGTTAATATGAGTAACGATAAAATAGATGTCGATCCGGTTGCAGTAAGAAGGCTTAGTATGGAGGTAAGCAGGAACATCCATATTTGTAATGTTATTAAATATCTTTTCTTGTCGACAATATCTGCGAAGGCACCAGCTGGAATCGCAAGAAATAGTGTAGGTAAGGATGCTGCAGATTGAACCATAGCGATCCAAAATGGTGATGAGGTTAGTGAAATCATTAGCCAGTTTGCACCAATCTCATGAATCCATGTTCCTGTATTTGAGATTAATGTTGCAGTCCAAATTATCAAAAACAGTTTATTTTTGAATGGGGCAAGGGAAGTCAAGGCTTAACTCTCTTTATAAAGGCCACTATTTAAAGTGGCCTTTCTGTGGAAGCTATTTATGGCCAGTAGCTGCCATAGAATTTTACAGGTGACCAACTAGGCAGAAGGGGCTCTAGTTTTGGTGATAAAGACTGATAATCCCCATCTCCATATACAACCTCTCCATCTACAACAGTTAGTACAGATCTGATTGACTTGATTTCTTTCAGGGGGACTTCCATGTAATCTTTCGACAAAATTGCAAAATCTGCTAGTTGACCTTTAGACAACCTTCCTTTGATATGCTCTTCTCCTGAGAACCAGGCACTGCCAATTGTATAAAGTCTGAGCGCCTCTTCTCGCGTTAAAAGATTTGATGAGTCATAGAGCTTGCGGCCACTGACGGTTTCACCAGTGACTAAATAATGTAGGCCTACCCAAGGGTTAAAGGTTGAGCCCCGTGTGGCATCAGTACCCATACCAATAGGGATACCTTTATCGACAAGCATTCTCAATGGAGGTGTAGCTTTTGCCTTTTCAGCTCCATACCGCTCAGAAAAGTCATCACCAAGGAATACCATACGACTTTGAATGGCAACGCCGCCACCAAGTGACTTTATACGCTCGATATTATTCGTGCCTATCGTTTCGGCATGTTCAATTGACCATCGAAGTCCGCGAAGCGGTTTATAGCTATTTACGTCTTCAATAACGTCTAGAATCCTGGTAATTGACTCATCATAGGTTGCATGAATCCTAAATGGCCATCTACGCTCTACCAGTAACTCAATAATTGGTGTTAGATCTATTTCCATATCGGCATCCAACACTGGTCTGTCGGATCTAAAATTTTCAAAGTCTCCAGCTTTCCATAGTAGATACTCACCTCCTCCATCAATTTCAAAGCCGTGCTCTTTAGTACTGTCGGTGTTTGTCCCCGCTTTATTTCCCCTTGTCCAATTGTGGTAGTCTTCCAGCTCTTTCCCTGGATTCTGTGCAAATAAATAGAAGGATGTTCTCAGTGGTAGTTTTCCTTCTGTGGCCAGTTTTTCTGCGACACTATATCCATCGGGATAACCGAACCCGCCACCTCCAGCGTCAATAACAGACGTTAAACCAAATTTTGCCAGTTCGTGAAATAAGTGAATTGTTGAATTTACTTTTACTTCTTCTGAAGTGTCTGGCAGAGCTGCGATCTTGCCGTAAAAAATTCCAGGATGTGGCTGTGCTAGCATTAACCCTGTGGGTGTTCCATGTGAGTCACGTACGAATTTTCCGCCCTTTGGATCTTCCGTATTTCTGTTGATTCCAAGTTTATCCATGCCCACTTGGTTAAGCATTCCAACACTATAGAAATATTGAATATATACTGGGGTGTCGGGAGCTGCCTTATTAATTTCAACAATAGTTGGCAACCGTTTTTCCTTGAATTGCCATGGAGACCAGCCACCTATAATTCTTACCCATTCACCTTTTGGTGTTCTACTTGCTTGCTCAGACAACATGTTTAAAGCTGTCTTTAGATCGGGCACACCGTCCCAACGTAACTCCCTCGTATAAGCTAATCCGCTACGCAAGAAGTGTGAATGAGAGTCGATCAAGCCCGGTATAACTCGTCTATTCTTCGCATCAATAACTTCAGTCGTTTCACCTCTGTACTGATGTATTATTTCATCGGTGTCTACATCCAGAATCTTTCCGTCTCTAACCGCTATGGCCTGGGCAACTGGCATGTTCTTATCTTGGGTCGTTACCTTTGCATTAATAATGATCATATCCGCATAAACGGTACTGTCGAAATTTTCTATCACCCCCTCATTTGCGATGGTTGCGTTTTTACATGCAGCCAAAACCGTGGCGGCACCCATTAAGATTAGGCGTTTTCGCCATACATATTTTGAATATGACATACTAGATTTCTTAGATTTGAAAGCGCTTACCTACCTACTCAGGAGGTATAGTAAGCACTTATGGAGGAATGAGATCAGAGGGTTATTTAACTTTAGAAGAGGAAAGCTCTTTATATGCTGCGGGGACATTCAATCCAGAGTGAACCCACCCGTGAAGGGCATACCCTTGGTATTTTGGCAGTTGAACTTTCTCAACCGTCTCCTCAAGGGATAGTCCTCTTGCAATTGCCTTTTCCACTTTATTTTTAAGTGCAGTCAAGTAATCAATATGCCATTTTATTGCTGAACGGTTTGTAATTGGGCCATGACCAGGGATAACTAATGTAGATTCATTTATTGCGCCATATACATATTTCATGGTTGCTAATGTTTCTAATAGATGGCCATCAAGCAGCCAAGGCAAGGCAGGTTTGGTAGAGACTACGGGGTTACCTGTCCAAAGTATGTTCTCTCCTTTAACGGAGACGAATAGATCGCCGCCAGTTTGAGCAAAACCAAAGTCATCTATGTCTACAGTTTTGCCTCCTAAATCAATAGAAATACTTCCGTTTTTGGGGACTAAGATATCGCCGGTTTTGGGTATTACATCCTCAATTCCCCTGCCTTCACCGAAGTTACTAATCATGAACGCAGTATCTTGCTCGAAGTAGTTATCTACATAATCCTTTGCACTTTCATGCTGGATAATAGATACACTGCTTGGAAAAACATAGTTTCCATATGAGTGATCACCGTGATAACTTGTATTAACTAAATACTTGATGGGTTTATCTGTTTCAGCCTTGACCAACGATATCATTTGTTCGGCAAGGCGCTCATTTATCATTGACTCTATCACCAGAACAGAGTTTTCGCCGATAACAAATCCGCCACTTGTTGCAATAGGATAGCCACTGCCAGCTTTTTCAGAGGCATCTGAAGGTATTACAGCATATATGCCATCTGAAACCTTTTGAGATTCAAGGATGACTGTATTGCCATCCCACACGGGCTCTTGGGCAATCGCGTTCACAGTAAAAGCTACACCAGCCAGCAGTGTAGTAATGGATTTAAGCATTGTAGACATTTCCGGTAATTATTAAAACGCGAGAAATCCTACATCATGTTTGATTAGTAGTTACGGCAAAGATAATATGGATCGAATCTATCGATATATGGTGTACTTCCGTGAAAACCACGCTCGAACAGTTAGAAGCTTTGGATGCTTTAAGGAAGGAAGGTTCAGTATCAAAAGCTGCTGATCAACTTGGCAAGAGTCAATCCACAATTAGTTATACGCTACAAGAACTTCAAGATACCCTAGGTTTAACTCTGGTTGAAAAAGATGGAAGGAAAACCAAATTAAATCATGCCGGTTTGCTTTTGAGTGAGCAAGTTGAGGTGTTACTGAGACAACATTATGACATTGAGAATCTAGCTGGCCAGCTAAAACAGGGGGCGGCAGCTACGTTGAGTATTGCAGTAGATACTTCATTTCCAAAGAGTATTCTCGATGCTACTTTAAAATTATTTCACAGCCAGCAAAAAAATGTCCGCTTGTCTATAAAGGAGCAAGCGATGTCTGGAACTAATGCGTTACTTCTTAATAATGCGGTGGATTTATGTATCGGTATGACCCCACCCCCCGGTTTCTTAAGCGATAAATTGCTAGATGTTGAATTTATCTTAGTGTGTAGCCCAGAACATAGCTTATCTAACCAAAAAAATGTTTCTTATTATGAACTGAAGAGAGAGACTCAAGTTCTAGTAGCAGACTCCGGGTCGATGGATGTTTCTTTCGGTTGGCTTTCACCAAATGTGAAATGCTCCGTTTCCAACTTGAACGAGGCCTATCGCCTTGTAAAGGGGGGGCTTGGTTATGGCAGGTTGCCGGTGCACATGGTTGCCGAGGATGTTCAGTCAAATAAGCTATGTAAAATTGATATGATTCATGGATTTTCCTATACAGTGTCTCTTTATTTAACTGTAGGTAATAAAGCACAGAATAATTCAGTCAAGCTATTTTCAAAAATTTTGTTCGACATCGTAAAAAAGTATCAAATTAAAAGTTGCTGATTTTAATTCGATCTTATAGTCGACCAGAAGACCTTTAGTTGTTCGCATTTAAATGTAAAAGCATTATCAATTATTTACCATCCTTAAATTTAGAATGATTAATAAAGAAGCTATAGACATATGTGGATTGCTTCCGCAATGTCACTGAGGATAGCGATGATCAAAAACTTTATTATGCGGGAGCCTAATCAGTTATCCGGTAGAAAGTGGTAAATTGGTGCGTAAATTTAGGCGGATACTCCAACCTGAATAGAAAGCTGCTACTGATACGAGTAAACCTTCCTCTTGAGAATGTCTAGGGAGCCTCTGAATAACTCCGTGATACCTCTGGCTTTCAGAGCGGTTCACAATCAAGGCGCGGCTTTGCAGGAATGTCTAGACCTTTCAAGAAGTCGCAACGCGGAGAGTGAATCGCTCTGCAAGCCCCGAGGGGCGGGCCTTGAAGGCCGCATCTGCTGCGTTGCAGCTCTTGCAAAGGGCTACGGCCATTCGCGGCGAGCTGCGCCTAACATCTGCAGCCTTCAAGACTCGCAGAGGCATTACGGAGTTATTCAGAGGCTCCCTAGCAGTCGAATGCCACCAAATACCAGCCTAGCGGTGTGGTAATCGGTTATGTCCGGACGGTAAGTTTACTTTCACTTTCACTGGCGGCCTCCGTCATTGTGTTGGTAGGAAGATTCCCAGTTATAGTTAGTCGCCAGGTATCGCATGGGTTGCCCGGGCGTGCAATGGCCACCCGAGCAACCGCGCGATTTACTCCGGTACTGCGATAATTAGGAACGACACGTGCGATTCGCTGTTTTCTTGAGTGTGCTTGCTGTTTCCCGAGTCGCCGTCGCCGATCAGTGCATGTGGATTGTGCAGTATGACCTGCGAGCCTGATGTGGAATAGGTTTCCGAACCTCCGCCGACTTGCCGGATGTCGTGGTCACTGCTGTCGTAGTGGACGCGATAGCCAGACAGGAACACTGCCGCGTCGCTTATGGGCTGGCCCATCTCGACATACGCGTCATCACTCGTTTTTTGGAGGTTTGTCACGTACTTTGCGATCAGAGGGGGGCTCTTGCTCAGCTCAATGAGATTGCCATCAATCGATGCAATGGCATTGTTGCCCGAGTCATCGTGCATCTGTGCAGTCGATTGGATGCCCACTTCGTAGTTGTTCGGAACCGCGGTGGTTGCATCGAGCTCAATGGTGCGAACGTGGTGTGACTTTGGGGGTTCGCTCGGGTCGTTGTCCTTGTGGTACTCGCACGCCCAGCCTCCAAGGGCAGCATAAGCTTCTGGCTCATCGAGGGGGATGTATGGGCTGGTTGATTCATCGGGTATGCCGGTGATGGTTCTCGGTAAGATCACACCGTCTTTGGGGCCGTCGACCACTGCGATGCACGACAATGTCAATTGGGAGGCTGAGGGGCTTAAGCCTTTCTTCTGGCCGTACAAAGTAGCGTCAGGAGTGACGGTGAGGACGGCATTCTTGTTGTGAACCTGGGTGAGTGACAGGCCCAGCGTTTGCGTCTGGTGGTCCGTGCTTCCTTCGTACTTGAAGAACCAGTAGGTGGCGGCAACGATAAAGCTCGTCACTTCTGAGCCGTATCTGCTGAAGTCAAACCGGAACCTTCCGCCGTTTTCATCCAGCTGCTGATTGATCTGCATCATCTGAATATTCGGAGGCGCGGTTGGGGTGGAATGAAGCTTGATTGGCATATAGGCCCAATCACCACCAACCTGGAGATAAGCGGGCGAATTCGTCTTCTTGACCTGGAAGCCGGGAATCGCGATGTCGACACTCCCTTTCTTCGAACTCAGAATCGAGATGATCAATTGAAGGACCCAGCCAAGCGGTACGAACGCCCACCAGAAGGGGAGCTTCGCTTTTGTTTTCACCTGAATGTTGAGCACATCGTCGTAGGCGTTGAAGCTTATCGTCGCAGAGAGCTTTAGGGTCTGGTAGACCCACAGGGTCATGGCCCCACGCTTCACTCTGATGTCGGCACTGATAACAAGATCGCCGTCGTTGTTGAACGCCGCTTGGAGGTTATTTTCTTTGATTTTGATATGCGCACCCTCAATCACATCCTCGACGTCTGTGTTGAGGTACATTTTTTCGGGGTAGGTATCGGTCACCGTCAGCTGCGATGAGGTCAGTGGCGTTGCTTCAGCAATCGCCGCAGCCACCGAAGTCAAAATGATGTCGTTGGATACGATGAGTGCGGATGTACAGTTGCTAGGGATAGTCTGTGGTAGAAGCGCGTCTATTGGCTGGCGATTCCCACGGCATATCCCAAGTCCGAACAGGTTTGAGTCGGAGTCGCCATCAAAGGCTGTATACATCATCCCGATATCCAGGTTCCCGGCGGGCAGGGGGGTGTGTTGAGCAACCGTGTACTTGATGGGCCAATCAAAACTTGAGACGAGTTGGTCGACTGCTCCTTTCATCGCGTCGGTAATGTCGAGGCCCTTGATCGACTTTGAGAGTTGAATATCGCTGAGGTCAAGTTCCATCATGTCCCAGTTGGGCTTCTGGATGGTCACGGTGACTTGCCCATAGTGGTTGATGCTGGCGCTGGCTTGCATTTTGTCGAGGTCAAGAACGAGCCGGGCGTGACCGGGGCTTTGGCCCTGCGCATCTTCGATATTGCTTGTGATACCTGGGAACTTGATGAACCCTGTGATGGGCAGGTCGAGCGTCGCCTTTTGGTCTTCGGGAGCGATGAAGGCGGGACAATCAAATGCGAACTCGTAGCGAACCTTGGCGGGGCCCTTGCCGACACTTCCACTGAAGGACCATTGGCCGGAGTCGCCTTCGAAGAGCTCGCTAATCCAATTGTTGACCGCTCCTTGAGTCGAGGCGCTGATCAAGTCCCAACCCTGTGAAAGGTCCGGATCTGGCGAGGATTCAACTTCTTGAAGACCTTGCTGCTCTTCAATTTCTTCTTCAATTAAGTCGCTTGGCTCTTCTCGATCAAACAGGCCGCGCAGCTCCTCGACCAGCTCGGGGCTCGGGTCGCATACCCGCTGAAAGGTAGAAATTGGGTCGAGCGCAAACTGACGTGCATTGCCTTCAGATTCACTGAGCCACTCAAGCATGCGAGCTTCATGTTGCAAGAGGTTGCTCAGGGTGGGATCGCGTCGCAGTGGGTCTGTTTGAGATGTTGGCGTGAATTCGAAAGAGAGAGAGGTCGAACTATCTAATTGTGTGGCTTGCTTGCCTAGCAGGCGCTGCAGGTCGTCAGGAGAGAGTGTGAGGGACGCGGTTTGCTTTTTGAGGCGGCGCTGCAGGCTGTCGGGAGAGAGTGTGAGAGTCTCTTCCATGATGATGCTCCGTAATCTTCATTAGTTTCATTTTTTTGAAAAGGCGAGTGGCCGGATAACACCACAAGCCCTCTTTGATGCGGCAATCGAACATCAGGCCTACTAGAAAATTGCCACCCGCCCTAAGTTACTCTTCAAAAGGGCACCAGCCAATAAGGTCGAAGGCATTATCAGGGAAAATGTTGATATCTTTTTTTTGATAACATTTTTTGCGCCGTTATTGGGATGTTCTAAATGAAGCCTTTCGGTGAAAAATTACGGGAATATTGCAGCAGCAAAGGCTTTATCTATAGCTCTTGAGGTTTTTGCTACTGGATGAGTATTGTGTGACAGATCAAAAACGTTCCCTTTGATATGAAAAGCGGAGGAAGGAGAGGGCTAAATAACGTGCCAAAAAGCTGTTATCAGATTTTGAAGAGACGGATAAGACTGGGCTTTTTAGTGGCGGTGAAAATGCGATGCGGCACGATATTCATGGTGGGAAACCTGCATGACTCTGGTCTAAATGATAAAAGAAAAAATCTCAACTCTATCTGATAGGAGTTCGCCGATAAACTGAGCTAGCGAATTCCGGCTCTGTGTTAGCCGGGGTATCTTTTCACTAAGTATTTCTAGCTTACTCTGTAGTGAGGCTTTAACGGCAGGGCATCCATAAAACCGAGGTATTGAATGCTCATTCTCTAGGTACAGTAATAATTCTTTTATTGTTTTTTAGTTAACCCCACTTTAATTCGATGTTTTTACTCGCCAATATCTTCATGCCAGATCTCAGGGTGCTGCTGGATAAATTCATTCATAAGACTAATGCAATCAGAATTATTTAGGATGGTTAGGCTTATGCCTTCAGATCTGAGTAACAGTTCATCTCCCTGAAAGGTTTTGTTTTCACCGATAACAATATTCCTAATACCGTATAAACGTATGGCTCCGCTGCACATTGGACAGGGCGAAAGAGTCGTATAAAGCGTGCACTTTTGATATTCGACTGCTCGTAACCTTCCAGTCTTTTCCAATGCGTCCATTTCAGCGTGCTTGATAACACTATCCTGTTGGATACGCTGATTGTGGCCTCTTCCAATAATTTCTCCATCACGAACTACTACACAGCCGGTGGGAACACCTCCTGCGGCCAAGCCCTTGCGCGCTTCCTCAATGGCTGCTTGCATAAACGCTTCGTGCTCAGATTTTCTCATGGCAGTCCTTTATTTAATTTTTTAAGGGCGCTTGAAGTATAGAGTGTAGAGCTTTATTGATACATTAATGACAGCAAAGGTGACGGCGAAGACTATTGCCAATAGGTTTGTATTTTTCGACTAGTGATGGCTCTTACTGATGTGAAAAAACCTTTATCGACGTCTACAAGTGAGCGGCCTTCTTAATTGTGGGAAGGCTTTTCTCTCGCGTATAAGTGCATCTCCTGAATATTGTAAGGAGTGCATCACATGATCGATGGATGAGGCTTTGTTCTTTTTGAATTGAGTGGCGAAGTGGGTTCTTTAAAGTATTGTTTTAAGCAGGTTAATGGGTAGAAATATGGGCATTCCTAACACAATATTGATCTGCTCCGCTTATTTAGAAGGTTCCGACAGGCATTGAGCCTGTCAGATGAAAAACGTCCAGCGCCTAGCGAGCTGCCAAAAGGGAAGCTGAGACTATGTATTACTAGTTACTTGTTTAGAGCACATGTACATCGCAAATAACCGAATGCTAATGGTAATTAAGAAGATCATACTTGGCGCTGTATGAGCGGATATATTTTTTAATTTGGTGACTTCATTTTGAATAGTCGCCACTTGATCTAGGTTGGGCAGGTGCTGTGAAATCTGGTTTAAATTTTTCTTAAGTAATTTGTCGAACGACTCAATATTTCCCGTAAGCATATCCGTAAGCTCCGCTACATTCTTGCCTTCCCATGGTTGCTTTTTTCCATGCGGGTAAACCGCATCACTAAGCCTTTTCCATTCATCAGCGAGGAAGGCTTCAAGTGATGAGAGATTGGCAATCCGCGAGTTCATGGATTGCCGAGCCCTAAAGGCGTTTGATCCACGAGCGCCGGCCGCCATCAGGTTACTAAAACGCTCTTCTCTTCGTATGGCGTTAAACAGTTCCAGGCTGATACGTTTGAGTTCATTTGAGGTGCTAATCAGAATCCGATTAAAGTTCGGGTCTTTATCCGTAATCGCTGCCAGAGCGGCGTTAACCAGTCGGCTTACATTTCTCTTGACTGAAGCTTCGTTCATAGAAATATCCTTTTATCCTCGTAAGTCCATTTAAAAATGTGTTCTACCCCCTTATTTGAGGTACATGTGCCACATTTAATTTTTTCCTTGCTGAAAGCGCGAATTCTAAATTAAATCTGCCGAGTGTCGTGATCTAATAGAGTACAGGCTATTGCACGGAAGTCGTTGGGGGGGCATGGTCTTATTGTCATAGCCCAGTGACTTGAGCGCAGTTCTCACACTGTTATCAGACAGTGGACGGCTTTGTCCCTTAGTTGATGAAAAAATATTTGTCTCGGCCTGTTAGCCGCTCCAGTCCTTGCAGTAGGGCTAGAGCCTGTTCAGCAAGAGGAATAATCTGCGGATGGCCTAATTGACCCATTTTCATTTTGTCGCTGGGCAGTTTTATGTGTTTGGTATCCCAATTGATTTCTGCCCACTCAAGTTTTCGTAATTCTCCAGGGCGGCAGAATAGGATAGGGGAAAGTTTTAGGGCTGATCTTACTACTGGGGTGTCCTGGTATTCGTCTATGGCAGTTAGTAGGCGCCCAACTTCAGCTGGGTCTGTAATTGCTATCAGGTGCTTTTTCTTGGTGAGGGTAAGTGCGCCGGATCAACCCTGCGTACTTCCTTGCCCTCCGACAATATGGTGGGGTCAGTGGCGCAAATCTGCTCGACTCCACAATTAACCCCACCAAAAATTACTGGATTTGGGTTAGATTAATTGGGATGGTCCAGATAAACGAAAGCCCCGGAAACACTAGGTTTGCGGGGCTTTCGTGGGCTGTCTGAGGCAGCAATTTGGTGGTGGGACGGGACGCCGGTTTGGTTCCCGCAATAGGAAATGCATTAGTTCCTCAATTGCTTTAGTAAGCCAATGTGGGTCTATGCTTACACAGGAGCTTCGGAACCCTGTTTGTCAGAAGCTAGCAGTAACTCGGTTGACAATTGGCCTTGTTCGGGCGCTTCACCATTGAACGAAATTTGATATCCCATTGCCTTATAGCTTTTCTCCCGCTTGTTGAACATGCGTTGCAGCATAGGGAGCGAGCAATCGACATAATCGTATATGGTGACACGGTCTTTGCCATCCGACTCTCGATGAATACGCCCTGCATACTGAGCCAGAGAGCCTTTCCATGCAATGGGCATGGCTAAGAACAGCGTGTCTAGTCTTGGCAAATCAAAACCTTCGCCCACATACTTACCAGTGGCAACGACGACTTGCGCGGTGGGTAGCTGTTCCTCAACGGCCTTACGCTCAGACGCGCGCATTGCACCTTTTAAAACGACCGAGTCGACCTCTTTGTCGAGCAACAAAGCATTGATCGTCTCTGCATGCTCCCTGCGTTCCGTTAGAACTATAGGGTGTTTTGATTGCTGAATACCGGCGAGCACATCATTGATGATTCGCTGTGTTCTTTCATCATTCTCCATGATCCACCGATAAGCGTGAGATATTTTCGGTCGTTCTTCTGACTGGACTAACTGCCTTGGCGGGGTGTCATAAAGCTGATGAACAACGACTTGTTGCTCAAATTTCTCTTCGATGGTGCTTTTAACCTTGTGACGTATAGGCCCTGCGGCCATAAAGATGATTTTCTGGTGACCATCCTGCCTTTCAGGTGTGGCGGTCAAGCCGAGTACATATTTAGCTCGAACTTCGTTTAACACCATTTCAAAGCGCGGCGCAGAAACGTGATGGCACTCATCAACGATCACATGCCCGTAATCTTGGATGATCTCCGATACAGTGTTGTCTTTTTTATTGATGAGGCTTTGGTAGGTTGCGATGTTGATGACCCCCGTTGGCTTTTTCTTGCCACCACCGATGATGCCAATATCCATATCAGGCAAAAACGATTTTAACCGTTCTCTCCACTGGTCGAGCAATTGTCTACTGTGAACCAAAATTAGCGTGTTGGCTTTGCGCTTAGTAATCATGCCAATAGCGGTAACTGTTTTACCAAAGGCTGTAGGAGCATGAAGAATACCAGCATCGTGCTTGCTCATGGCTCGCACTGCAGCCTGTTGATTCTTTCTGAGTTTGACGAGCGACTTAGTGGCTTTAAGTTTAGTACCATTTTCACGTTGGTCGTCTACTTGGGCTTCGACCTTGTTCTCTGCTAGCAACGCTAGCGCTTCGTCTAAGCAGCCGCGAGGTATTGCCAAGTAGCTGTGCTGAATTCGAGCGCAAGAGATAAATCTCGGAATGCCATGAGTTGAAAATCGTAATGCCTGTGTTTTAAAGAAAACAGGGTTGGAAAAGCTAGCGAGTCGCCTCAACCATTGCTGCTAATGGGCTCGGTACCTCACTTAAATCAAAATAAACATGATTTGCGAGAGTGACGGTTATCTTTTCTGGTGGGTTTTCTAATAAGAGAGGCTTTGCCTTGGCGGTCATCTCCCAGGGTGGACGATTCTCTATAACCTCTTGTTCTTTAAATAACGCTGAGTTTGGTGAAATCTGTGTCAATAGCTTTGTCAGCGTACTGCTTGAAACAGACTGTATATTAGCAAGGTACTGCCATTGGTCTTGGATAACATTAAGTTCGTTATCGACAAAGGAGCTATTACCAGACAATCGCGCTTCCTTCTGAAGTGGTAGAGCGATTAAATTTCCAAATCCGCCTTCGGGTAAAATATCCTGATTGGGGAAAAGTCGATCGTAGGAGTCAAACGATAGATTTGGATATAATCCCATTGTCGAGCAGGCCAAATCCCAATAATCTCGCTTTCTTGGCAGGGACTTTCTCGTTGAAGAAAATCCAAAGGTGCGCGCCATTGCCTGAGCGTGAAACCTCAATGGCATGTGGTATTCCAAAGTTCTGGCAAGCCTTCGACATTGCTTTCACTTCGTCTTGCCATTGGCCTTTATCAAAATCGGCTGCAAGAAAGTAGCAGGTGTTATCGTGCAGTAAAGGATAAAGGCCAACGATTTGTTGCCCAGCTAAGTGGCGATAAATGATCTGGTCATTTAACTCTGTGAACTGACGGTGATTGCAGTCCTGACATTTGATGCGAGGCTTATGACAGATTCCTTGTACCCACTCGTTATTGCAGGCAACAGAGTAACCACTGCGACCTTGTTTATTTTGCCAGCGGTTAGCAAAAATATCGGTTCTGCCTCTAAACAATCCTCTGAAAACGGCAATCTTTTGTTCTGGTGAATATAGGGGCACGTCAGATGTATTTGATTGGGGTTGTTGAAGTTGTTCTCTGAGAGCTAGATGTTGCTTTTTCTCCTGTTCAAGCGCAACAAGCTGAGAGTCAATCTCGGCAATGCTCTGGAAACCCTCATGTTTAAGCATGTGCTTGTGGTGGTTTGATCAGAGACTCAGCTGGAATACCCAAGCCCTCATGCAGCTTCCAGATCATTTTTAGTGTAAGCGAACGTTTATGGTTGAGGATCTCATAGACTCGATTGCTTTTACCAATCATGGGCTCGAGGTCTTTCACTGTTAAACCTTTGCGCTCCATCTCAAACTTGATGGCTTCAACAGGGTCAGGTAGTTCCATAGGGAAATGCTTGGCCTCATAAGCTTCGATAAGCGTGACCATTACATCCAGCTTTTCACCTTCAGGTGTGTCAGGGCCAGCCATCATCAGGCTTTCAATTTCTTTTAATGCCGCATGGTAGTCGGCATCAGTTTTAATCGGTTTGATGTCCATGGTAATTCCTCCGGCAATTAAATAGTTTGTACATCAATTTTGTCGTACTGCGCATGGGTGCCTATGAATCGGATGTACACCACACGATAGGCGTAGTTGATCCAAACGACCAAACGGTACTTGTTGCCTGCAATATTGAAAACCGCACGCCCATCTTTGAGGATGCTGGCATTTCTGAAGTCCTGCTTTACATCAGCTGGTGCGCTCCAGTCAGCTGCCAAGGCATGTCGATACCAAGCAAGCGTGGGCTCTTTAGCATTCATGTACTCTGGATGCTCTTCCCAGAAAGCTTTCAGTGTTGATAAGGCAATGATTCTCATAGGGTTAATGTTAGTCCCAAAATGGGACTGCATCAACTAAAATCTACTGGAGAATCAATATGAATGAATATCAAGCACTTATGACGCAAAGAGAGCTATGTAATCGTTGGCAGGTAAGCGAGGCGACACTGGAGCAGATGGCGATCTGAGGGTATCGGCTCAATTTACGTAAAACTGGGCGGCCAAGTCAGGTACAGGCGAGAGGATGTGCTGGAGTATGAGGCCAGTTGCTTAAGAAGGAGTACTTTCGAAGCCGTTTGAGGTTGAGCTAGTATGCAAATATCCGCATCAGCCCTAACTTCCTGATAGTCAAGTTGCGGGTTAATAAATAGCCCTAATGGCTGGTGAGGGCTCAATAGGGCTATTTACAAGATGGTGGAGATGGCGGGAGTCGAAAAATAGCTATAACCCATTGATAAATAAAGATTAAATATTTTCTGCTTTTCAAAACCCGTCAATAAACCCGTCCACTGGAGCAAAGTAACCCCCAGTTTGGCGCGTTAGTTACCTAGCTATGCTGCGCCTCTGGTTGGACCAATGTGGCATGCGCCGGCAGGCCTCCCGGAGCCCCGTATTGACGCGAACAAAACCTTTGCTGATGTCAACATTTGTCAACAGGAGAGCGCTGCTCCTCTTTGTGCTGGTGTTCTGTTCCGGTCTGACCCCGCATAAACCTTCCCGGCAGTGAGATAGCCCTCAGATAAGGCGAGGCAACTGATTGTGGAAAAATCTTCCCCTTCATGGTGCCTAGTTTTTTTAGTCCATAAAAAGAGCCGAGATTCTGGTTTCCCGGCTGTAGTTTCAAGATGAGCTTATTTGTAATAATTGGCGACAGATAAGGGATTATGAGTCATAGGGTTATGAGTACACTAATACCATTTGCGATAAATAGGGAAAGTGGCGAACTTTGTGGTGTTGAAGATGTGCCACGTGGGCGCAGCTGTAATTGTGTCTGTCCCTCTTGTGGGCAGAGCGTTGTTGCTAGGCGTGGCGAGAAGGTGGAATGGCACTTTGCTCATGACAGTCGTGCTGAGGTAGTAGCTGAAAAAGAATGTGACCTATCTTTTGAGTCGGTTTGTGCTCAAATGCTTAGGCAAATGCTACTTAGTTTAAAAAATGAGCCCTTAGCCCTTCCTGACTACATTGGAGCTGTGGAACTAGTTAGATATGGGAAGCCATTTGAAAAATCGACGCGGATAACTAGGGCTTCGAATCCTGTTGTCAGTGAGTACAAAGAGTTTTCTATTCCTTATACGCTCGTGGCAGCCATACAAAACCATGAACTACTCATCGATGTTGTTTATAGAGAGCGTACAGGGATAACTTTGGAAGACTACCCCGAGAAAATAGCGGGTCACCTTGAGTTGGATGTGTCGCAATATGCAACTCTAATCGAGCGTAAGGGCGCAAGCGGAACCACTTACAAGGCTGCTCTGAGGGGATGGATAAGAGAAGAGCTTATAGCAAAAAAATGGCTCTATCATGCCAATGAAGAGAAGAAACTTGAGAGCCTTACCGCAACGCTCAAATCAGAAATCGAGAATCGACTCTCTGATTCGAAACAGTGGTTTGATTCAGGGGGTGGGGTAAATGAATCCATGAATGCTAATGACGAAATTTTTAAGCGTCAGAAAAGTGGTTATTCAACAGGCCCTACTTCTAAGAATACCCATGAAACAATGAGAAGAGGAGCTAAAGAAAAGGGTAGTAGATTCAGGCTAAACCCAGAAGATAAAGAATTGAATATCAAAAAGTGTTGCCTATTTTGCAGGCGACAGTTTGTCACAAAGGAATGTCCTTTATGCTTTCCTGATGAGAATACACGGATATTTTGTTTGCGCTGTAGAAATCATTATGCTGGAAATTCTTGCCCGAGATGCGAAGCCTTAGAGAAGAGTGAGCCTCAGGTATTCTCAGGCTAAGGCCCATATCTGGTAGCTGTTGCAGCTTTCACTGATTGGGCCTGCTAGATGGTCGTCAGGCTGACTAGTAGTGTGTCAGGTTGGTGCTGAACAGTAGGCCGTCAAGCTTTTCAGACTCAACAGTGTTCTTAAACGTCTCGGTGCAATAGATACAGATATATGACTCTTTGGTCCTAAATACCGGAACGTCTTTTAACTTTTCCTCATCAAAAGCAATGCTTGCGAGCAAGCCGTCATCTTTCGTGACAGAGCCTGGCACTACAGCGTCGAGGTCTTCAGCGATTGTAAGTGGGTTAAACAGATAGAACTTGGCTCCCTGATAGGTGCAAGGCAGAAACTCCCCGAATGGGCCCAGAATACCTTCAAGGGTCTTGTACGCTGACTCGTGTAGCACGAGATAGTTTAGCCATGTAGAAATCGTGGGAATCAAGGGCGGAGAGTCACAAGCCTTGACGCTCAGCTCCAGTGGCACCCAGTCACTTGCGTAAATTTGAGGGGTTGTGAAGATGGTAAAGTCATCATCCCCGCGCTTATCCTCAACCTCATCGGGGTCGAAGTAGACGGTCATGTAGTTATTATCATCTTCAAGTACTCGGTGGAATTTCACAGTATTAATCTGGCTTGTTCTTCCTTTCTAGTGCACCTACAAAATGGCCAGAGTCCATCCAGACGCTATTAAGCTAGAGGTGAGTTAAGTTGCTCGTGAAACTTAAGCCGTCAAGCTTCTCAGATTCAACGAGGTCTTTAAAAGTTTCAGTACAGTAAATACTGATATAAGCCTCTTTGGTCCTGAATACCGGAACATCCTTAAGCTTGTTTTCATCAAACTCAATACCCGAGAGTAAGTTTTCCTTCCTTGTGACAGAGCCTGGTATTACTGCGTCGAGTTCATCAGCGATTGTCAGGGGGTTAAAGAGGTAGAACTTAGACTCCTGGTGTGTGCAAGGTAGAAATTCACCAAAAGGACCAAGTATGCCCTCAAGGGCCTGATATGCAGACTCATGCAACACTAAATAATTCTGCCATTTGGAAAGAGTTGGAATTATAGGAGGGGAGTCGCACGATTTGAGGCTTAACTCCATTGGTTTCCAGTTGCTGGCATAAGACTTGGGCGTTGTGTCGAAGGAAAAGCGAATACTCCCCTGTTTACCTATGATTTCTTTAGGCTCGAAGTAGGGGGTCATGTAGTCAAAGTCGTTGTGAAATACCTGGTAGACCTCTGCGGTTAGCATGCTTGGCGAACCTATAACAGAGGGCTCATTCTCTATGTAGATTGGGTTCTCTCGGATAATTTGCTTTGCCTTTTTCCTGATTTCTCCTGGGGTTAAAGGCTGCCTTTGCTTCTTGTTGCTCATGGCCGAGGCTGCTTATCTCAATCACGCATCCTGCGGTCTTTGTTTGGTGGCGGAGTCAACTGGCTTGGGGCGTATCGCCAGCTTCTCAGGGGTGACCAAAGCTCTCAGCCTTTCTTTAGCCTCTTGCAATGATTTTACTTCTTGTTTTTCTGACATGTTTTGTCCTCCTCGGCATCCTGGTCATCCAAAATTTTCGGGTCTTTAATGAAGTCTGGATTTCCAATGATGGTGACATCATCTAGGGTGTCACCATCAAGGATATGCTTGTTTTCCTTGATGGAAGACTTCATCTTCTTCATTCTTTCATTGAAATCTTTGGACTTCTTCATATCTTTTTCACGCAGTAGTCAGGGAAATGGCGTGCGCCTGTTGATGGTACATAGCTATAGCCCTTCTGTACGTAAAACTCTCTTACGGCCGCATTTATGGGCTGCATTATACGAATCTCGTCAGCACCTAGTAGGTTGGCGTATGCAATCAAGGCTAACTCGGTAATAGCGAAGCTTCTGCCCTTGAGCATACTATATCCGGCAACCCGCTCGATTAGTTCTAGGCGTAGTCTTGTTCCTTTGAAGGATGGTCTTCCAAGAGAAAGGGATTCGAGACGGTTTTGATACCAAATAGCTAACTCAAAGCGCTTAGGGTACATCTTCCTGTAAATTCTTGTATCGGTCTCCCAGTCGAAGTTGGTTCTACGCTCTGGAATGGTGTCCCACAGCTTCGCTTGGTTGATTGCCCTGGAATCTAATCCTGAAAGATGTATTTGGCTTGCATCTCCATAGGGGATGGCTTCTTTAACGTGTTCCCGGACCATTTGACGGTATGATTCGTATCGTAATTCTGCGTCACTATGAGTCGCTAGCATTTATCCTCCTTACTGCTAACCGGTAAACCCCATGCATGTGGGCTATCAGAATTTAATTCTTGTCTTGGCGCTGGATTGTAGGGCCTGTAGAGGATAAATTCGGTAGAATATTGCGCCATTAAGCTGACTGGAGCGGGCGTACAAAGTTGCTGGGGTGTCGAGTGTTCAAGCAGTAATTACCGGGATATCGGTATTTAGACCAGCTCCTCGGCTCTTTGGAGGCCTCTTGAAAACTGGACATATTTGTACAGTTTCTCTCCAATCGAGGCCCTTGGTTTGAAGTGCATCCCCATCAATTACTGTATAAACAGCCAGTGCTTTTAATCCCGAAGATTCACCCACTTTACCTGCTGAGCTAATGACCGACAGTTGTGGATAAGCCTTCGCTCCAGGGCTAAGCCAGAATTCTAGCTTAGGTCAAAAAGTATTCGTTTTAGCTGGGTGTGGCAGCCCATTTGGCTAAGTTGTCTCGGGGCATTCGGAATATCGAATAGGTATTCGGAAAACACGAAGAACCCTATTCGGAATCCCGAAGGGGGGTATTCGGAAAACACGAAGGAGAGTAATACATTACTGAGTAATACATTAGAGAATAATAATACTGGAACAAATCCGGAAGTTGACTCTGTTGAATCTGGGCTGAGGATGTTGTGAATAATCCAGCATGCGCTTGCGCACTCTCAGACTGGTTACTTAGTCCAGTATTTACTTTGTTATATTCTTTACTTTGTTGCGTCCCAAAATCCGTATATGGATTATCCGTATCTTGGTTTTCCATATCTGGATAATCCGTATCTGGATTTTCAGGATGTGGATTGGGGAAAGTGGGTCAGCGGTTGGAAAGCATTCGGGTTGCCTAGTTTCAGCTCCGCTTGAATTGTTTCTGAGATTATATATTCCTCGACCATCACCAAGGCCATTTTAAGCGCTCCTGCCGGGATTTATTTCTTTCTTGGCGTGATGGGGTGGCTTGTAGTTTAAGGCCGCGAAAGAGCCTCTCAAGTGGCTTCAGCGCGATTTTGCTAAATTCATTTTTTTGTGCTGGTTTGTATGGCTGGGGGTGATTTTTAAATCTCCCTGCGAGAGCAAGCCCAAGCCGGTTTCTTGTTCGGTGTTTGGTTGCCATTGCGCCTTAGGTGAATTGGCAGATTTATTTTGAATTTATTTTAACCTGCAAGGTAGGTTCATTGACTGGTTCAGAAGAGTGACTGGTTCTGGGTGACTCTGTGTCACTACCTAGTGAATCTCTGTCACCACCTAGTGAATCTCTGTCACCACCTAGTGAATCTCTGTCACCACCTAGTGACTCTGTGTCACCACCCTGGTCCAATCGCGTTAACGAAGTATTAGATTAACTGACTGGTTCAAAGAGTGACTGGTTCTGGTGCTATCTCTTACCCCACCCCCTATGCCAGGAGCTGCTATAGGGGTGCTATCTCCTGCTACACCCCCAGAGCGGGAGATTGTTTATCAGGGGCTCGCATGGGTGATGAGAAAATATGCAAATCTGCACATTTTCCAATTCCGAAGAACTTCAGATTAACCCTGTCCAAAGCCAAACCCCCAAAGTGGGAATTTACACTTTGGCCAAGATGTCGCATGTAAAGAGACCGGCTTGAAACCAAGCCTATTAGGTCTTGCTCTTGATTAGCGCTGCTAGCGCGCGTACTGGTCGCAAAACTCTGAGAAGGTGGCAATGGGGCGCACCCTCTGCTGAAAGGGCCTCTGTGGCTCTCTGGGCCGCTTTGCTGGCCTTGGGGGGTGCGTTTTAGTGCTGCTTAGGGAGCACCTCAGTATTTCTCAGTAATTTTACCCGGGCCGCATTCGCTGATAACTCGCATTTCAAATATGAGTTGACCAAAAGCTTCTCAACTCACGCTCAGAGCACCAGACCCCGAATTAGGGGTTTGGGCTGTCAGCTCTCAATATCACCTTAATGTTTTGGGCCTGAGTGGTCCCGCGCTCGTTTTTGTATTCTGACTCCTTGAAATCAAGGAGTGAGATTGTCCCGTCCACAGTAAGGGCGCCCTGTTTCAAGGCCCCCTTGCACTATGAGCCAGCTAAAAACCTCTTAGTGTTCACCCTCCAGGCGCTCCAGGTCTTCCCGTTCACAGTCGATGGTGTTTGCCCACTCATCGGCAAGGTGAGAGCCGATAACTGCGAGCTCGCAGGCGGTGGTGTTGTCTTTGGATAATTGACTGATGCTGTGGAAGAGGGTGCGCAGCTTGCTCAGTGATTCCAGGCTAAGGTTTGCGAGGTCGATTGAACGGCTAAGGAAGTCATCGGCTTGAGGTATAGATACAGCTGAGGCTTGGTTTGCCATGGTCTGGGCTCCTTGTATAAGTGAGCCGCTACCCGTGAGGTGTCAATCTCATTAGGGCGGCGGGCTGACTGGGTTGACACTACCGCTACAAGGGAACGGCGGGCACAAAGGCCCCCCAGAAAGCCCACCATAACAAGGTGGGACCATTAAGGTCTGGGCACAAAAAAACCGCATACAGGGATAGGCGGCTTCGGGTCGCCTTGTAGTTTCGGGGTTCCAATCCCGGTTACGGATTTTGCCGCAACGCCTCCAGTATGCTTGCCCAGTGTAAAGCCTTTCAATGCTGGGCGTCGAATGGTCTGCCAATATTTTGGAGAAGCTTGGCTGACCTTTGGAGTGCTAGTTATCAGAAGGCTAAATCCAATTACCTAACCGCTATTCGAAGTTGAATCTGTGATGTGAGGCCCGCGCACTGTAAGGAGTATTAGAATTGGTTAACTATGGGTATGGCTAAGTATAAGACTCTCCAATATGGGACTAGTGAGGCCCAAAAAAGGGCTGTTAGTCCTCCATATTGGTACTGCTGGCACTCGTATCAACTGTTTTCCTCTTTAACTTGTCTCATATTGGAGTAGGTAGAGGTAGTTAGTCCTCCAATATGAGACTGGTAAAATCGAAATTTGCAGGAGCCTTGAGCGTCGGTTTTAGCTTCCAAGTTGAGGGGTGGGTGCACCAATACCCCAGTGACTGGCGCCCTGGCATAATCCCTTCTCGAAATTCAGTTCCATTTTTTGGTTCATCAATCCCAAACCAAGTCGCAGCTAACAGGGTTGGGCAGCCTCGCTTCTTAACTCCTTTTCGAGTGACAACGAATATTCCTGAGTGCTCCAGCTCCCCAAGTGCCCGGTAAAGTGTTCCCTTGGCCCATCCGTAGTCCTTCATAATCGAAAAGCAGGCCGATAGGTGGCCATTGTTATTCCCTTTGTACTGAACCATGACGTTATTCAGCAGCTTATGGGCTTGGGCGCCTAGCCCCCGGAAGCGGGGGCTATCGTACACACGGTGTGGGCATTGGATGTAGCTGCCGTTTTCAGGCTTCTGTCTCCGTTTTGCCATTAGTCCCCCAGTAAGTGGAGGGAGTTGATGCGCTGACGTTCACTATCAGGTAGCCAATAAACGCCGTGACTTCCTGGTATGCCATCGCGGTCGGTGTGGGCCACTCTCCGACATTGAACTTGAATTCCTCGCTTCCTGAGTTGAGAAATAATTTCGGGGCCATTACTAGCTCCTGCAACTCGGTCAAGCCTTTCCCGGCTGCAAGGACCAATAAGTAAGGTTTTCAGTGCTCTTTCCTGACGAGCAGTAAAGGGGCGTTGTTTAATACTAATAGTGCGACTTGATTGACTAGGGTTATTTTTATTCATGGCTGCTCTCCTTAACCCTGTGAATCTGCAATTAGTTGATTTTTGAGCTGGATTAGGGAGTCTCCTGGCCATGCTGTTGTCCTTGGCCCGAGCTTCACTCCTCTCTGCACTTTGCCGGTGTTGCTCCAGTTCCACCATGTACTTAAACCGATACCAAAAAGTCGAGCGCATTCGCGCGCTCTATACATAGCATCAGGGTTAATGGTTTGTGGATGAATACGCATTTAGAAAGTCCTCGTTGGTTAACGGGGACGAACTATGGGTTAATCTAGATTAACTGTATGTGGAAGGAACTCGGGGGTATTTTCCCTATTCAGGAACCTTAGAAAGTACGCGCTCTAATTCAGCGTCTATTACTTGAGCAAAACGAATCTCGTCATGCTTTTTAGGGTAGAGAATTTTTAAAAGGTTATCTCTAGTTGGCGGGTTACCTTCCCAATATTCGGGTGGGTTTTCAATTATTTTATTGATGAATGCTTCTTTGCTGTTCCCTTTCTCTTTGGGTTTATTTAGATGTGCGGCATATTCTTGGTTTAGCAAGCGGTCACGTCGCTCGCGGCCTGGATTGCCTTCTTGACGGCAAGTGTTCATACATTCAGGCCAGTATTCATTGTCGCCATTGAGATTCAGGTACTCTGAGAAGCAACCCGCGAAATATTGTAAGAGAATAGGTTCTACTTCCTGCCCATCATGTACCGCTTCGATAAATCGCTTCATCAGTCCAAAAGCGGCTTCTCTGTTGTCGGCCTCAATAAGCTTCGCTCGTTCCTCTGGCCTCCAGCTTCGAGCATTTTCAATTTCATGTTTAATCGCGCGGAGGTCGCTTTCTCGCCACATTTTTTCTCGTGCTTTATCCATGCTTTTGGTTTCCCTCCTTGGGTGAATGTTGAGGCTTATTTAGCGCGTGGTGAATTTTGCTGTTATGACGTTGGTCGAGCTTGTTTGAACCTTGAGGTTATCTAGATAATCCGCCCACTTCTGCATCATTGCTGCCCGCTGCTCTAGGTGCTTTGTACGGTTGTAAGCGCGTCCCAGCGTGTCTTTCACTTCATGGGCCAGCTGGTGTTCTATGTAATCCACACGGAAGCCCAGAACTTCATCCAGCAGGGTGCGAGCCATAGCGCGGAAGCCGTGGGCGGTCATGGTTTCATTGTCATAGCCCAGTGACCTGAGTGCGGTTCTCACGCCGTTATCGGAGAGTGGACGGCTTTGCCCTCTGGCTGAGGGGAAGACATATTTGCCACGGCCGGTGAGTGGCTCCAGCTCCCGCAGTATTGCCAGCGACTGTTCTGCAAGAGGGATAATGTGTGGCTGGCCCATTTTCATTTTTTCGCTGGGGAGTTCTATTTGCCTAGCATCCCAATTAATTTCGGCCCACTCCAGTTTGCGCAGCTCTCCAGGGCGGCAGAATAGGAGGGGGGACAGTTTTAGGGCTGCTCTTACTACGGGGGTGCCTTGGTATTCATCTATAGCAGTTAGTAGGCGCCCAACTTCAGCAGGGTCGGTAATGGCTGCCAGGTGTTTTTTCTTGGTGGGGGTGAGTGCGCCGGTCAGGTCTGTGGTGGGGTCGCGGTCGGCCCTTCCGGTGGCCACGGCAAAGCGGAACACTTGGCTGGCTACCCGCTTTACCCGGTGGGCTGTCTCCAGGGTGCCCCGGCTTTCAATACGACGCAGACAGCGCAGCACTTCCGGTGGGGCTATCTCGGAGATAGGGCGCTTGCCCAAATAGGGTTTTAGGTCACGCTCTAAAGCGAGGGTGGCGCGGTCCTTTGATGAGTTGGATAGGTGTGCCATCTTGGCGGCGAACCATTCATCACTAACAGCGGCGAAGCTGTTGCGATTGGCTTCCAGGTTGGATTCTCGACGGACGCGCTTTACATCGCGTGGGTCTATACCTTGGGCAACATATTCCTTAGCCTCCCTGGCTGCCTCACGGGCTTTAGCAAGGCTGACCGATGGGTACACCCCCAGCGCCAGGTCACAGCGTTTTTCATGTAAGCGAAAGCGGAATATCCAGCGCTTGGTGCCGTTGGGCTTTATCTCCAAGTAGAGGCCCTTGCTATCACTCTCCAGGTATTTCTTGTCTCTGGGCTTGAGGGCTTTAGCTTTGGTATCTGAAAGAGGCACGCTCTTGTCTCCCTGCGACTATCTGAGGGCGACGGGTCAACCCCGCGTACTTCCTTGCCCTCCGGCAATTTGGTGGGGTCAGTGGCGCAAATCTGCTCGACCCCACAATTAACCCCACCAAAAATGGCTGGATTTGGTGGGTTTGAGTTAGATTAACTGGGATTGGTCAGATAAGCAAAAACCCCGGAAACACTAGGTTTGCGGGGCTTTCGTGGGCTGTCTGAGACAGCAATTTGGTGGAGATGGCGGGAGTCGAACCCGCGTCCGTCAGCACTCTGCCAGAGGCTCTACATGCTTAGCTCCGTCTATTGATTTAACCCATTACAGCCCGGCGGTCAGGACGTATAGGGCGATCCCGAAATTTGTTTAACCGCTTACCCACGGGTATGGCTTGCGGCGATCCAGTTCTGTATAACAGTCTACAGCGCGATACTGGAACCTTGCTGAAGACTGCTAAGGGACGAACCCTTAGTTAGCGCTTCACAAGCTGCTTACGCAGCGAGTTGGGCACCGTAGTTGTCGTCGTTGGCAACTAATAAAATACAGCTTTGGATTTACGAGATTCGCTGCCATCTCGGCATGCACCCAAGGTTTCGTAACCGGCGTCGAATCCAAGTCATCCCCGATAAGAAACACTCATGTGTGTCACCTAAGTATACCTCAAAATTCACGTTAGCAATAAATTTTATGTAATTGGCATTTGAGCGATCAGAGTCGCTTTAGTCAGGCGCTTTGAGGGAGGGCTTAGGTGGGAAGGGAGTTCCCGGCGGTGAGGTACCGCCGGGGGGAGATCAGTTTAGCGAATGGACTGTACGAAAGCGGTCAGGATTAGCAGTGGGCAGACGATGCGCACGTACCAGGGCCAGATCTTCCAGAACAGGGTGTTTTCGATATCTTCATGGCCTTTCTTGAGTTCGCTCAGCAGCTGGTCGCGGCGCCAGATCCAGCCGGCAAAGATACACAGGGCAATACCGAGCAGGGGCTGGCCGTATTCAGTACTGATACTGACTGCCAGTCCGAAGAGGGCGTCGAAGTTGTAGATGATGCCGCAGCTCACGCCAAAGATGATCAGGCCAACGATCGGGGTGGCTATGCGGCGGGGGATATTCAGGTTCTCGATAGAGAATGCCACCGGCACTTCCAGCATGGAAATGGAGGAGGTGAGGGAGGCGATAACCATCAGTGCGAAGAAGGCGATGGCGACGAATATCCCGGCTTCACCCATGGTGTCGAACAGTGCTGGCAGCACTTGCAGGATCAGGCTCGGGCCGGCGATCAGGGAACCGTCGGCAGAGAAGATCTGGGTACCGGCCTCCTGAGCTACGTACATGGCGGGCAGGATCAGCAAGCCCGCTGTGAAGGCGATGCCCACATCAATCAGGGTTACCAGGGCGCCGAGGCGCGGCAGGCTTTCCTGCTGACTCAGGTAGGAGCCGTAAATCAGCATGGTGCCTACACCCAGAGATAGGGAGAAGAAGGCCTGGCCCATGGCGGAAATTAGCAGATCCGGGGTGAAGTGGTCGAAATTGGGCATCAGGTACACTTCCAGGCCGGTCAGGGCGCCGGGCTGGGTGAGTACGTAGCAGATCAACAGCAATAACAGGATGATCAGCGATGGCATCAACAGGGTGGACCAGCGCTCGATCCCCTTTTCAACACCACTGGCGATAATCAGCATGGTAAGACCACTGAAGATGGCAGTCATAATCATATTGCGATCGGTGCTGTTGCCGGCCAACCACTGGGCCGCCTCTTGGGCGCCGAGCAGGCTGGCGAAAGGTTGGGCCAGGTGGGCCACCATCCAGCCCGCCACAATGGCGTAGAAGCTCAGGATCAGGGAGGCCACCAGGATACCGCCGAAGCCGGTCAGGCCTCCGAAAAAGCGGCTGATGGGCCCGTTGGAAATGGAGCGCAGCGCCTGCACCATATTGCGGCGCGCGTGGCGGCCGATGGTGAGTTCGGCCATCAGGGCCGGATAGGCGAGCGCAAAGGCTAGAAATAAGTAGGCGACTACAAAGGCGGCGCCGCCGTTGCTGGCGGCCTTGGTTGGAAAGCCCCAAATATTGCCGAGACCAACGGCGGAACCCGCCGCGGCCATCAAAAAGCCAATATTCGAGCTGAACTGTCCTCGCGGTGCACTCATGGTAAATCCCGTAATTATTCTTCTAATAGTTCACTGTGCACTATTTGTGCGCCGAGCGCATTAGGCGCTGCTTTTCGCGGTTCCAATCGCGCTTCTTCTCAGTCTCGCGTTTGTCATGGCTCGCCTTACCTTTGGCAAGGCAGACTTCGCACTTCACCAGATGCCCTTTCCAGTACATGGCTGTTGCAACCACGGTGTGGCCCTTCTGCTCAACAGCGGCGATCAGCTTGGAAAGTTCGCGCTTGGTGAGCAGCAGGCGACGGGTGCGGTCGGGCTCGGTAACAAAGTGGGTGGAGGCGCTGGGTAGCGGCTGGATGTTGGCACCCAGCAGCCAGGCTTCACCGTTTTTGAAAATGACATAGCTGTCGGTCAGTTGGGCTTTGCCCTCCCGACAGCTTTTGACTTCCCAGCCTTTCATCTCAACGCCCGCCTCAAACTTTTCTTCAATGAAATAGTCGTGGCGGGCCTTCTTGTTGAGGGCGATGGTATTGGATGTTTGTGCTTTCTTTTTCTTGGCCATGAAAACTACGAGTGACTATATAAAACTGTGTCCAAAAAACTTCAGGGCCACGGTATTGATAAAGATAAGCAGCAGTATCAATGGGATAAAAGTGCCCAGGGAGAAGTTAACGTATTTTTGCGAAAACGAGCCTGCAAAGTTGCTGTCACCTTCTTGCAGCTCTTTATCAAAATTGGATTTCTTCCATTTGTAGATCACGAACAGACATACCAGCAGACCGTTTAAAGGCAGGATGGTGTCGTAGAAGATGATCTCCACCAAATCGAAGAACGACTTGTTTGCGCCGGCCAGTTGTACAAACTCTGTAAACCAAGTGGCCATACCGAATGATACGGCGCAAGCGATGGCCAGTACAAATTGAACTGCCGCAACGATGTAGATAGCCTTCTTACGCTCCATGTTGCGCTCGTCGCGCAGGGTGGCGATAGGCACCTCAATAATGGAAACCAGGGAAGTAATGGCGGCAACCAGTACCAGGAAGAAGAAGATGGCCGCTACGGCGCTGGCGCCCATGTAGCCGATTCCGTCTTGCAAAGCGAGGAATATCTTCGGCAGGAACAGGAAGATCATACCGGCGGATGAGTCGCTCAGCTCTGTCGGATCAATCTGCGGGTTAAAGTGGAAAATACTCGGCAAAATCAGCAGGCCAGCAGTAAAGGCTACCAATGTGTCAGTAATCGCTACGGCACGGGAAGAACCGGGAATGGAGTCCTTCTTCTTCATATAGGAACCGTAGGTAATCATGATGCCCATTCCCAGAGACAGGGAGAAGAAGGCCTGGGCCATGGCTTTACTGATTACGTTGCCGTCAATTTTGCTGAAGTCGGGTACCAGGTAGTACTGCAAACCGAGGGCGGCGTTATCCAGGGTCAGTACAAAGAACACCAGTCCCAATAACATTACAAACAGCATGGGCATCAGTGTTTTTGCGGCACGCTCGATACCGTCTTTAACACCCATAGCGAGAATGGCATTGATGATCAGCATCAGGACAACCAGGTAAATAAATACCGTGGGTGTATTGATAAAGTGGATAAAGAAATCCGGGGTGGCGAGCTTATCCAAGTTGCCGGAGAAGATTTCTACCAGGTACCCCATTACCCATACGGTGACCACCAGATAAAAAACCGCGATCATAAATGGCGTGATCAGGGCCAGCCAGCCGGGAATACTCCACAGCGTGGAGCCCTTGGATATCTGCCGATAGGCACCGACGGGGTCTTTATCTGAACGGCGTCCCATAGCGAGTTCGGCCATCATCACCGGCAGGCAGATCAGAAATACGAAGAGAGCGTAGACCAGTAAGAAGGCGCCGCCCCCGCTCTTGGTGGCTGCTACAGGGAATGCGACCAGGTTGCCAATACCGACGGCGGAACCTGCTGCGGCCAGGATAAAGCCCAGCCTTGACCCAAAATGCTCTCTCACTGCGGTCATAAGTACTCTCGCTATTATTTTTTGAATGCGTGTAGTTTTTGTTACTGCGGCTGGGGCTAAGTGTGGCCCACCGGTAAAAAATGCGATTGTTGCAGGAATTGTCTTGCTTGAGTAGCGCCGACTGGCAAAATTAGCCGTTCAACGGTAATCCCAGGTAATTTTGCCTGATGGACTGGGTTAGACAGTAGGAATGACTGAAATAGAACGCAGTGCGCTGGTGATGTACAGCGCGGAACAAATGTTTGATCTGGTCAACGATGTGGCCAGTTACCCACAATTTTTACCCGGCTGTCGTGCTGCGGAGATTATCCACAGCGATGACACGACTTTAGAGGCGCGCCTGGATTTGTCGCGCGCGGGTATAAAGCAGAGCTTTGTGACCCGCAATCAGCTGGTGCGTCCCAAGTCGATGACGCTCAGGCTGGTGGATGGTCCTTTCGAGCAGTTCGAGGGACTGTGGGAATTTACTCGACTGGCTGAAAATGCCTGTAAAGTGAGTTTTACCCTTTCATTTTCGATGAAAAATCGATTGATCGCGGCGGCTGCGGGAAAAATTTTCAGTGGCCTGGCCAACCAGATGGTCGCGGTTATGTGTGAGCGCGCGGAAGAAGTTTACGGGAAACCCCAATGACAGAAGAGAAAACAATCTCGGTGGAGGTGGTGTACGCACTGCCCCACGAACAGCGATTAATGCGTTTGTTAGTGTCTGAGGGTACCACTGCGCGGGAGGCGCTAATTCGCTCGGGAATTCCCAAGGAGTATCCCGAAGTTGATCCGGATACGGCAAAGATGGGTATTTTTGCCCAGGTGCTGGGGAGTAAGGGGCTACCGCCGGCAGAAAGTTATGTCCTGCAACCCGGGGACCGGGTTGAGGTGTATCGCCCCTTGATCGCCGATCCCAAAGAGGCGCGCAAGCAGCGCGCCGAGAAAGCCAAGCGTATGGCTGAGAAGAAGAAAGGCGCCGAGGGGACTTCCGCTTAGGGCCAGCCTGTGGGCTGCCAGTCGCCGCTGGTGGCTACCAGGGAGTCTTCATCAAAGTAAACGCTAAAGGTCTTTTGGGTGATATTGCCTTTCTTATCGCGAAGGCGATTGACGTAATCCCAGCGGTTGGGGTTGTAAGTATCTTCCAGCAGCGGAGTGCCCAGAACAAACTGTACCTGGCGTCGCGTCATCCCTGGCTTTAGCTGATCCACCATCTCCTGGGTAATGATATTGCCCTGCTGCACCTCAATACGGTGTACACCGGGGAATTTTACGAGTGTGCAAGCTCCCAGCAAGCTGCACAGGAAGGCGATAGTGAGAAATCTCAGACTAGGCGGCATTCATTGCTCCATTATTCGGTTTCAAACGGCAGCGCTCACGCTGATTTCTTACAAACAGTCAGTTTAGTCTCAAGTGGAGAAAAAAAGTTCCTCCACCCACCAGTTCTGCCCTAAGTGAGCAGTACGGGGTTTCTCTGACTCCGTAGGGCATGGGATAATACCTGAAGAGTTGGCTCGCTGACAGACGGGACTCCAGGGTCGGAATCCTTTATAAATGGCCGCTGTGGGTTTGGGCAACTTCGGATAACTTTTAAAATCCTGCCGGGAAATATTGATACATGTCGAACGAAAACCAGGAATTGCGCAAGGCTGGCCTCAAGGTCACTCTGCCGCGGGTGAAAATTCTGCAATTGCTCGAAAGCACTAGTGAGCAGCATTTGAGTGCTGAGGATGTCTATAAGCTGTTGCTGGAGGCGGGAGAGGATGTCGGCCTAGCTACTGTGTACCGGGTATTGACCCAGTTTGAGAGCGCGGGCCTGGTAGTGCGCCACAACTTCGATGGCGGCCACTCCGTATTCGAGCTGGACCGTGGCGATCACCACGATCACATGGTGTGCACGGATACTGGTAAGGTTATCGAGTTCCACAATGAAGAGATTGAGGAGCTACAGCGCCAGATCGCTGAAGAGCACGGCTATGAGCTGACTGGCCACAGCCTGGTTCTGTATGTGACAGAAAAAGAGAAGTGATTCTTCCGGGTGCGGTATTCACCGCACCCTTCAAATGCTTACGCTGGGTGTTACGACTGGCAGGGTGGGGTGTAAAGCTCTGGGAACTTGCCAATTTTATCCGCGTAAAATTCCTTGAGCTTCAACAGCTCGGCTTCCAGGTTTTCACTGAATTGCGCTATCGGGCCGATACCCACTTCTTTTTTGGGGAAGCTGATATAGCCAAGTACTACCGGAACCCTGGCGTTGCGGGCGATATGGTAAAAGCCGGTCTTCCAGCGTTCCGCCAAACCGCGAGTGCCTTCGGGGGGAATAGCGATAACCAGTTCTTTGCGCAGTTTGAACTGCCTGGCAGTGGCATCCACCAGGTTGTTGGCTTTGCTACGGTCTACGGCGATACCGCCGAACCAGCGCATGGGGCCACCCAGCGGGAAGGTAAACAGCTTGTCTTTGCCCATCCACTGCGGGGTCATCTTCAGTTTGAGTGCGGCGAGAATAAAGTAATAGCCATCCCAGTTAGTGGTATGGGGGGCGCCGATCAATACGTACTGCTTTAGTTTGAGAGACTGCTCGTCAGCTTTGACACGCCAGCCGTGCAACTTCAGTAGCACCCGTGCAACCAAGCGGAGGATTGGGGTGACAATAGGGGTGTTGAAAATCGTTCTCTGCATAACCTCGGCCGGGACTACTCATACATCGAAAAATAAGCCGCCAAGTATATGGTGACTTTACCTGCCGCTCCCAGTCATATTTGTGCGTTTGTCCTAAATCGGCACATATATCCGACGAAAGGGGTGGTTTACCGGATTGTGTGGCGGTCATTTATTGATCTACGGTATAAGATTGCCTACCAAAATGCACCATTTTTGCCCTTTGGTGACATTTGGCGTCGGAATCGTATAGAGGAAGTGGGGCTGACTCCATAGCCAGCCTGAGAGAGGGGGTGGAGAGTTAAATTCTCTCCAGCATTTCCTCGGCATGAGCCAAGGATTGGGCGGTGGGGGCGCCGCCGAGCATGCGCGCCACTTCTTCGCGGCGCTCGCCGTTGGTGAGTTCGCGCAGTGCCACAAAAACACTTTCGCCATCGCTGTGTTTCTCCACCAAGTATTGGCGGTGGGCTCGCGCCGCTACCTGGGCCAAGTGGGTCACACAGATTACCTGGCCGCTGCGGCCATTGCGGGTTTCTCCCAGTTGACGCAGCAGGCGGCCCACCACATCACCGGTGGCACCGCCGATACCCACATCCACCTCGTCGAATACCAGGGTGGGGGTGCGGGAGGTTTGCGCAGTTACCACCTGGATTGCCAGACTGACCCGGGAGAGTTCACCGCCGGAGGCAATCTTGCCCAGGGGGCGAGGCGGTTGGCCCGGGTTGGTGGAAATTAATATCTCCGCTTCTTCCAGTCCCTGGCTATTGGGCGTATCCAGCTCTTGTAGTGATAGCTCTACTCGAGCGTGAGGCATGGCCAGGTCGGCCAGCTGGCCGTTCACGGCCTCCGCCAGTGAAGCTGCCGCTTTACTGCGCAGTTTGCTGAGTTTGCCGGCCACTTTTCTGTACTGCTTTTCCAGTTGTTCACAATCTGCGGCAAGGCGCTCCAGGGCATCTGGGCTGCCGATATCGTCCAGCTCTGCCTGTAACTGTTGCTGCAGAGCCGGCAGCTCCTGCGGTTGGACTCGGTGTTTGCGCGCAGCCTGGTAGATGGCGCTGAGCCTGTCTTCAACTTCGGAGAGTCGCTCAGGGTCCATCTCGAAGCGATCGATATGTCGGGAGAGGGTGGCTGCGGCCTCATCCACCTGGATGCGCGCACTGTCGAGCATCTGCGCCACCTCTACTAAGGCCGGAGCCTGTCCGGGCATGGAGGACAGCAGTTGCAGGGCGCGGTGCAGTTGTTCGGCGATATCGCCTTCACCGCCGGAAAGGAAAGCGGCCAGCTGGTAGCTGCCACTGAGGATTTCCCCCGCATTGGCCAGCTGTTGCTGTTCGCTCTCGAGGGACTCTATTTCCCCTTCGCTCAAGCCAAGTTGATCCAGTTCCTTAAGCTGGTATTCCAGCAAGTGGCGGCGGGCTTCGGCTTCCTCGGCGCTGTCGGCCAGGGTGCGATAACGGCGATAGTGATCCCGCCAGGTTTTGAAGCGGCTGCGAGTCTCTGCGGCGAGTTCCTGGGCCTGGGCGTATTCATCCAGCAGGCGCAGGTGCGTTTCTTTCTTCAGCAGGGATTGGTGTTCGTGCTGGCTGTGGATATCAATTAGCTGCTCGCCCAGGGCGCGTAGCTGCAATAGCGTGACCGGTTGGCCGTTGATATAGGCGCGGGAGCGGCCGTCGGCGCCGATAGTGCGGCGCAGAATGACTTCCTGCCCGGCGTCCAGCTCCTGGGATTCGAGCCAGCTGGCGGCGCTGGGGTGCTCGACGATATCAAATGTGGCGCTGATATCGGCGCGATTGGCGCCGGTGCGCACAAGCTCCGCGCTGCCGCGACCGCCCAGCGCCAGGCCGAGGGCATCCAAGGTGATTGACTTACCCGCGCCGGTCTCGCCGGTCAGGGTGCTGGTACCGGGACCAAACTCCAACTCCAGTTGGTCCACCAGGGTGAATTGGCTGATAGACAGATGCAGCAGCATAGAGATCGCTTGTGTCCTTGCTAATCGGCGGGCGCCCGGCCCAATTAGTGGTTATTTATACAGTATTCGTTCCCGGTTAGCTATAGGGGCGGGGCCATATTACTCTGAGGATGTGCGCTAGCGCGAAAAACCACTTGAACTGTGCGGGGATGTCCCCATATAGGCTCCAGTGCCCGAGAGACGGGCTCAACTCACATTACTGACAGAGTCGACGCGACGGAGAAAGCAGTGGCCAGAGAGCGCAGCGAAGAAGATCAGATTAAAGAGGGGGCGGAGCACGCACCAGCTACAGACGAGGGCGTTTCAGCAGAGATTGAAGACCCTTCCTCTATAGAAAGCGAACTTGCCGAGGAAGCCCTGCGGGAAGAGGCCGAAGGTGCCGATGCCCTGCACGAGGAAATTATCAAGTTGCAGGAGCAGCTGGCAGCGCACAAGGATATGGCCCTGCGCGCCCAGGCGGAAGAGCAGAATGCCCGCCGCCGCGCGCAACAGGATATCGAGCGCGCGCGCAAATTTGCGGTAGAGAAGTTGCTACAGGACTTGCTGCCTGTAGTGGACAACCTCGAGCGCGCACTGGCGACGATCGATACGGCCGACGAAGCCAACAAGGCCTTGGTAGAAGGTATCGAGCTGACCCACAAATCTTTCGTTGAAACCCTGACGAAAAATGCTGTGGAAGTTGTCGATCCGGCCGGTGAGCCCTTCGACCCTGAGCTGCACCAGGCTATGACTCAGGTGCCCAACGGCGAGGTGGAGCCGAACACGGTTCTGGATGTGTTTCAAAAAGGTTATCGCCTCAATGGCCGCCTGGTTCGCCCGGCCATGGTGGTGGTCAGCAAAGCGCCGTAACGGCAGAAGTGTAAAGCGGCCTTGAAATTTAGCGGCCGGCACCAATATAGCTGACATCAAGAATTATTCGCGCGGTGTAAACAGAACATAGCTGGCAGCGCGCATCAAAAGAGGATTTTACAGATGGGAAAAATTATCGGCATCGACCTGGGTACCACTAACAGCTGTGTAGCGGTACTGGATGGTGACAAAGCGCGTGTAATCGAAAACGCCGAAGGCGATCGCACTACACCTTCTATTGTTGCCTTCACTGACGACAACGAAATTCTGGTAGGTCAGTCTGCCAAGCGTCAGGCGGTGACCAATCCCCAAAATACTCTGTTTGCGGTTAAGCGTTTGATCGGCCGTAAATTCAAAGACGACGTTGTCCAGAAAGATATCAAGATGGTTCCTTACACCATCACTGAAGCTGACAACGGCGACGCTTGGGTAGAAGTGAAAGGCGATAAAAAAGCTCCGCCGCAGATCTCTGCCGAAGTCCTGAAGAAAATGAAAAAGACTGCGGAAGACTTCCTCGGCGAGAAAGTAGAAGCTGCAGTAATTACCGTACCGGCTTACTTCAACGACTCCCAGCGTCAGGCCACTAAAGACGCCGGCCGCATCGCGGGCCTGGACGTTAAGCGTATTATCAATGAGCCGACTGCCGCTGCACTGGCATACGGCCTGGACAAGCAGGGCGGTGACCGCACTGTAGCGGTATACGACCTGGGTGGTGGTACCTTCGATATCTCCATCATCGAAATTGCCGACGTAGACGGCGAGAAGCAGTTCGAAGTACTGTCCACCAACGGTGACACTTTCCTCGGTGGTGAAGACTTCGACCTGCGACTGATCGAATACCTCGCAGACGAGTTCAAGAAAGACCAGGGCATCGACCTGAAAGGTGACCCCCTGGCGATGCAGCGCCTGAAAGAAGCTGCAGAAAAAGCCAAGATCGAGCTGTCCTCCAGCCAGCAGACCGAAGTCAACCTGCCGTACATCACTGCAGACGCTACTGGTCCCAAGCACTTGGTGGTTAAACTGACCCGCGCCAAGCTGGAAAGCCTGGTAGAAGAGCTGGTTACCCGCTCCCTGGAGCCGGTAAAAATCGCTCTGCAAGACGCCGACCTGTCCGCTTCCGGTGTAGACGAAGTGATCCTGGTAGGCGGTCAGACCCGTATGCCAATGGTTCAGCAGAAAGTAACCGAGTTCTTCGGCAAAGAGCCGCGCAAAGACGTTAACCCCGACGAAGCCGTTGCCATGGGCGCTGCTATCCAGGGTGCCGTACTGTCCGGTGACGTTAAAGACGTACTCCTGCTGGACGTAACCCCGCTGACCCTGGGTATCGAAACCATGGGTGGCGTTGCGACTCCGCTGATCGACAAGAACACCACTATCCCCACCAAGAAGTCCCAGGTTTTCTCCACTGCGGATGACAACCAGACTGCGGTAACTATTCACGTGGTTCAGGGTGAGCGCAAGCAGGCTGCACAGAACAAATCCCTGGGTCGTTTCGACCTGGCCGATATCCCACCGGCACCGCGCGGCATGCCGCAGATCGAAGTAACCTTCGACATCGATGCCAACGGTATCCTGCACGTACACGCGAAGGACAAGGCCACTGGTAAAGAGCAGTCCATTGTGATCCAGGCTTCCTCCGGCCTGTCCGAGGACGAGATCGATAAGATGGTTCAGGACGCTGAAGCTAATGCTGAAGCGGACAAGCAGTTCGAAGAGCTGGTGCAGACTCGTAACACGCTCGACGGCCTGATTTCTGCGACCAAGAAAACTCTGGAAGAAGCTGGCGACAAAGCTACCGCTGAAGAGAAAGCAGCTATTGAAGCGGCTGTTACCGAAGCGGAAGAAGCCGTTAAAGGCAACGACAAAGCTGCGATGGAAGCTGCAACTACCAAGCTGACTGAAGCTTCCGGTCCGGTTGCTCAGAAGATGTACGCCGAGCAGGCTCAAGCCGCTGGTGCTGAAGGTGCCGCTGGCGCTGGTGCCCAGGGCGAGCAGCAGTCCTCCGCTGGCGACGACGCGGTAGACGCAGAGTTCGAAGAAGTTAAGGACGACAAAAAAGAAGGTAAGTAAGCGTTCGCTTGCAATTCCGGTGGCAGCTTTTAAAGTGGCCGCCGGAGAACTTCAGGGGCGCGGCGCCTTACTTTCAGAGGCCCGCGCCCTGTGTTGTTTCAGGTATCTGCCAATATTTGCCGAGTTTTCGCAGTTTTGGTGGTGCTCCGTTCGCGGGGCTTAGTTAGAAACCGAGAAGTAGAAAGAGAGTTTGGCCGTTCTTGATGCCGGACCAGAGAACATAGTTTTATGTCGAAACGCGATTATTACGAAGTCCTCGGCGTCGAGCGCGGCGCTTCGGATGCAGAGCTGAAAAAAGCCTACCGCCGGGTGGCAATGAAGTTTCACCCGGACCGTAACCCCGATGACAAGGAATCGGAGAACAAATTCAAGGAGGCCAATGAGGCCTACGAGGTTTTGTCGGATTCCGAGAAACGCGCAGCTTATGACCAGTTTGGCCACGCCGGTGTGGAAGGCCAGATGGGCGGTGGCGGCGCTGGTGGATTCGGTGGCTTCTCCGATATTTTCGGTGATGTGTTCGGCGATATCTTCGGTGGTGGCGGCGGTGGCCGTCGCGGCGGCCCTGCTCGCGGTTCCGATCTGCGCTATGACCTGGAATTGGACCTGGAAGACGCGGTGCGCGGCACCACGGTCAAGATTCGCGTTCCGACTCTGGCAGCCTGTGGTACCTGTAGCGGTTCCGGGGCCAAGCCCGGTTCCTCTCCGCAAACCTGTGGCACCTGTGGTGGTGCTGGCCAGGTGCGTATGCAGCAGGGTTTCTTCTCTGTTCAGCAAACCTGCCCCAACTGTCGCGGTCGCGGTACCACTATCTCCGATCCCTGTGGCAGCTGTCACGGTCGCGGTCGCGTAGAGGAAACCAAAACCCTGTCCGTTAAGGTACCGCCCGGTGTGGATACCGGTGATCGCATTCGCCTGTCTGGTGAAGGTGAAGCCGGGCCCGATGGCGGCCCCGCTGGTGACCTCTATGTACAGGTAGTGGTAAAAGAGCACGATCTGTTCCAGCGCGATGGCAAGAACCTCTACTGCGAAGTGCCGATTAGTTTCGTTTCCGCTGCCCTCGGTGGTGAGCTGGAAGTGCCGACTCTCGACGGTAAAGTGAAGCTGAAGATTCCTGCGGAAAGCCAGACCGGCAAGCTGTTCCGCCTGCGCGGCAAGGGTGTTTCCCCGGTTCGCGGTGGTGCAACCGGCGACTTGCTGTGTCGCGTTGTGGTAGAAACTCCAGTGAATTTGTCCGGCAAGCAAAAAGACTTGCTGCAAGAGTTCTCTAATACCCTCAGCGAAAAGAAAAATTCACCGCGCCAGACCGGTTGGTTTGAAGGGGTGAAAAACTTCTTTGGTGATATGAAGCTTTAATCGCTGTTGGCACCGGCAAAACCTTAAATTGTTTTGCGGGTTGCCTATTTAAAAAGGCTCGGGAGCATTAGCTTTCGAGCCTTTTTTATTTCCAGGCGAGTATTATTCCTTCAATAGAACGCCTTCTATTGGGAAGTTTTGGTTCTCAAGCGGGCTGCGAATTCACTCAGGAATTCCTGTTGGATTTTTTGCGCTTTGCGCAGTTGCTCCTTATTTAAAATACCTTCCAATTCTTTGTGTGTTTCCAGACTGATAGCTGCGAATTGAGCGCCAATTTCGCCGCGTTGCTTGGGGGTTAGGGCGACCTTTTCACCACTGAGTAAACCGTATTTTTCCAGCACCGCTTTTTTCTCTGCGAAGCTTTTTTGCATAATGGGTAATACGGTTTTTTCCTGTCCCGGGGTGAGCTGCAAACGCAGCGTCACCCAATCGGTAATATCATCATATTTCTCCCAAAAGTCTGGATTGGCATTTTGCTGCTGGGCAGATGCCGGCGTGCTGCCAAAAGCCAGGCTCAGAGAGATCACTACCACCATGATGTGTGGTAGATGGTTGGACAGGATCATCAGTCGCATATTGGCGCTCCATTTACCCCTCACAGTAAAGCGTAGCAGTGGCCGCTGATATCGCGTTTTGCGCAAGTATCCTCTTGGCAATTTAAAAATATGTGGATATTTCTTTTTGTTTTACTTTTGCGGAGTGACTAGCGATTTTTAGACACGCTAATACTGGCTTACTGGTATCTATGCGCTCTACCGGGTGCGTTGTAGAATCCAGAACCTTATAGATTTGGACTGGAGTACTGTGATGGCGGTAAAAGTGGCGGTGACGGGATTTGGTGGTCGAATGGGGCGAGCGTTGGCGGAGGCTTTGTCCCTGTCTGATAAGGCCGAACTGTCAGCGGCTATAGTGCGGCCTGGCTCCAGCTTGGTCGGCGCCGATGCCGGCGAAGTTGCCGGTCTGGGCCGCAGCGGCCTCGCTATTGTGGACAGCCTCGATAAGGCAGACTTTGATGTACTTATTGATTTCACTGCTCCTAAAGCGACCGTGGAAAATACTGCCTATTGTGCGGAGAAAAACCTCCCCATTGTAATCGGCACCACGGGCTTCGATAGCGAGCAAAAAAATAAAGTATTGGCTTATGCGGATCAGGTGCCGCTGTGCCTCGCCAGTAATTTTTCCACCGGGGTAAACCTGTGCTTTAAATTGTTGGAAACTGCTGCGCGGGTAATGGCGGAAGAGGCTGATATCGAGATTGTCGAAGCCCATCATCGCCACAAAGTGGATGCACCTTCCGGCACGGCACTGAGTATGGGAGAAGTGATCGCGGAAACTCTGGGGCGCGACCTGGATAAAGTGGCAGTTTACGGCCGCGAAGGTCAAACCGGTGCCCGCGATCGGGATACTATCGGTTTTGCCACAGTGCGCGGTGGTGATGTGGTAGGTGAACATTCGGTGATGTTCCTGGCGGAAGGTGAGCGGGTCGAAATTAGTCATCGAGCCAGCAGCAGGCTCTCTTTTGCTCGCGGTGCTGTGCGCGCGGCACTGTGGATGATGGGAGAGGAAGGGAGTGCGCGGGCACCGGGGCACTACGATATGCGCGATGTGCTCGGCCTTAACTAATCTTACTTAGAGTAAATAAATTCAGCGCCTGCAGGGGCGCTGTGAAAGAAATTTTCGATTTTCATTTGCCCGCCATTTTTGCGGGTAAAACTAAAAGGCCGGCAACATTCGTTCGACCGGTCACCCTGTAACCTTCCTTTGAGGAATCTCGATTGGAAAGAAAGTTGATTGTCGGCAGCGAAGAGTGGTGCGGACTTCCCGCACTCGGCGTCCCGGCGATTAAGGTGCGTGTGGACTCCGGGGCTAAAACTTCCTGTTTGCACGCTTACAACATCCATACCTTCAAGCGCGATGGCGAACCCTGGGTGAGTTTTGAGGCGCATCCATTGCAGCACCAGCGCCGCCCTTCAGTGCGCTGTGAGGCGCGGCTTTTGGATAAAAGGCTGGTGCGTAGCTCCTCCGGAGAAAGCGAAAAACGCCCGGTAATTCGTACCTCTATTTCCATTGGTGGCAGTGTCTGGGATATCGAACTGACCCTGACCAATCGGGACAGCATGGGCTATCGCATGTTGTTGGGGCGCGAAGCCATGATTGGGCGAATGCTGGTGGATCCGGCTGAGAGCTTCTGTATTGGCGATATCCCGAAAAGCCAGTTGGATGAATATTATCGGGATGAGCACCATATTGCCGGTACCGGTCTGCGCATCGGGCTGCTGGCATCGAACCCGGATCTCTATAGCAACCGGCGCATTATGGAAGCGGGGGCCGAGCGCGGACATCGCATGAGTTTTCTCGATATCCGCCAGTGCTACATGAAGCTCGACCCTGATGAGCCGGAAGTACACTACCGGGATGGCCGCATACTCAATAGCCTGGATGCGGTGATTCCCCGTATTCGCCCCAGCCAGACTTTTTACGGTTGTGCGCTGACGCGGCACTTTGAGAGCCTGGATATTTTTGCCCTGAATGGCTCTGCCGCTATCAGTCAGTCGCGGGATAAATTATTTTCCCTGCAGTTGCTGCAACAAAGTGGACTAAATATCCCAACCTCTGGGTTTGCCAATTCCCCAGTGGATACCAATGAGCTGATCGAAATGGTGGGCGGTGCGCCACTGGTGGTGAAGTTGCTGGAGGGAACCCAGGGGCGCGGTGTCGTTCTGGCGGAAACCCGTAAGGCTGGGGAATCGGTGATTAATGCGTTTAAGTCCCTCAAGGCCAATCTTCTGGTGCAGGAGTTTATTCGCGAGGCGGAGGGTAAGGATCTTCGCCTATTTGTTATCGACGGTCGTGTGGTGGCCTCGATCCAGCGTGAGGCGGCACCGGGGGAATTTCGTGCCAATATTCACCAGGGCGGTACGGCTTCAGTAGTGAAGGTCACCGCCGAGGAGAAGCGCCTGGCGGTCAAGGCTGCCAAGGTGTTGGGGCTCAAAGTGGCGGGTGTGGATATTATTCGCTCCCGCAAGGGGCCGCTGTTATTGGAGGTCAATTCCTCGCCGGGGCTTGAAGGCATCGAGAGCGCTACGCGCAAGGATGTGGCTGGGGCCATGATCATATCTATCGAAAAGGCGTTGAAGTGGCGCCCGATATTGCCGGGGGAGGATCTTTAGGCGCTGTAACTCTGGTCCCGGCGGGGGCCTTTGCGTTGGGCTAACCTGAGTAGGTGGCCGGGCTTTTCGCTGGCGCGCAAATAGAGCCGCAGCGAGCTTTGGCCGCTGCGGGTAACAGCCCACCGCAGCTTCCTTTCGGGAGGTGCAAACCGCAGGGTTTGAGCTTCTATGACGATATCCAGCCCAGGTTCATTTCGCATTATTCCTGCCCTGATACTTTTCCTGTCAGTACTTTTCACCGGTGTGGGTGCCCAGGCTGCGGTGCAGCTCTCCGATACGCCTTTGGGGCGGCGGGTAATGGTGGATTACATAGTGCACTTCGCCTACCACCTGCAGTGGCCGGTCAACGCCTTTGCCAACAGCAGTGCCCCGTTCAAGGTGTGCCTGATGGGTGGGGACTCTCTCGGTGAGCCACTGGCAGCCCGGTTCAAAAATCAGCGTATTGATGGGCGGGATGTAGAGCTTGAGAAGATCGAGGTCAAGGAGATGCTGCGGGCGCGCAAGTGCCAAATTGTGGTGCTGAGTACCCTGGATCGCCCCACACTGCTCAAGGCGTTGGTGGCACTGGAATTTTTCCCGGTACTGACGGTGAGCGATGCCGAGCGCTTTGCCGCCACTGGCGGTATGATCGAGTTTGCTGACAGCGGCCGGGAGGTGGCCCTGCGGATGAACAAGACCATGCTGGAGAAGGCGGAGCTGAAAATGGGCAGCAGTCTTTTCCGGTTGGGACGCAAGCCGGAGTGAGATTTTCAGGGAAAGTAGCCTGGCGTATTTTTGCACTAGCGTCCAGAGGTGAATTCGCGTAGAATCTGCGCCCGATTTGGGCCGGTGCCGCGAAGCTGAATCGCGCAGCGTGAGCCTACTAAAAAGCTGGCGGCAACCGTCGGCCACTTTGTGAGAATCACGCGTGAACAGATTTTTAAAGCGAGATGAAGCTGCGATGTTTCATCTCGCTTTTTTATGCGCGCACCAGTCAGGAGCCCGCGTGCTCCGAAGCCCGCAAACCCCGCCCGGAAGCAGTTCTGAAGATTGGAGTTCAATTTGACTAAAGCTGTCCCTACGTCGGAGGCTTTCATGCCCCACAACTTTATGCAGAGTACAACTCCCGCGCTGCTGGTGCTCGCAGATGGTAGTGTCTTTGAAGGACGCGCAATCGGTGCTCATGGCAGTTCTGTTGGCGAGGTCGTGTTCAACACATCCATGACCGGCTACCAGGAGATCCTCACCGATCCCTCCTACGCCCGCCAGATTGTGACTCTGACCTACCCGCACATCGGCAACACTGGCACCAACCAGGAAGACGAAGAGTGCGCTGATATCTGGGCCGCCGGCCTGGTAATCCGCGACCTGCCGCTGCTGGCCAGCAGCTTCCGCAACGAGCAGTCCCTAGAGGACTACCTGCGCGAGCGCAATATCGTTGGTATCGCCGATATCGATACCCGCCGCCTGACCCGCCTGCTGCGCGACAAGGGTGCACAGAGCGGTTGCATCGTTGCCGGTGATAATATCGACCGCGAAGAAGCCCTGGCCAAGGCCAAGGAATTTGCCGGTCTGAAAGGGATGGACCTGGCCAAGGTAGTGAGCACCAAGGAAGCCTACCCCTTTAGCGAAGGTACCTGGGAACTGGGCGAAGGCCACAAGGCCGCGCCGGAACAGCCCTTCAAAGTAGTGGCTTACGACTTCGGTGTGAAGCGCAATATCCTGCGTATGCTGGTGGATCGCGGCTGTGACATCACCGTAGTACCGGCGGAGACTCCGGCTTCCGAAGTACTGGCGATGAATCCCAACGGTGTATTCCTGTCCAATGGCCCCGGCGACCCCGAGCCCTGTGAATACGCGATCACCGCTATTCGCGAAATCCTCGACGCTGGCATCCCCACCTACGGCATCTGCCTGGGCCACCAGTTGTTGGGCCTGGCGGTGGGCGGTAAAACTGCCAAGATGAAGTTCGGTCACCACGGTGGTAACCACCCGGTACAAGACCTGAACAGCACCAAGGTGATGATCACCGCGCAGAACCACGGTTTCGAAGTGGACGCCGACAGCCTGCCGGACAATGTGGAAGTTACCCACAAGTCCCTGTTCGACGGTACCTTGCAGGGTATTCACCTGAAGGACAAGCCGGCCTTCAGCTTCCAGGGACACCCGGAAGCGAGCCCGGGCCCACACGATGTGGCGCCGTTGTTCGACCACTTTATCGATTTGATGAAAGAGCGCGCCTAAGGGCGTAGCCGCCCAGGGTAGGGCAATTAACCGCCGCTTTTGCGGCGGTTTTAACAAGAAACGAATGAAATTTAGCGCAGCCGGCCTTTGCCGGTAGTAGAACGGAAGAAAGATGCCAAAACGCACAGATATCCAAAGCATTCTGATTATCGGCGCAGGCCCCATCGTGATCGGCCAGGCGTGCGAATTTGACTACTCCGGCGCCCAGGCCTGTAAGGCGCTGCGCGAAGAGGGTTACCGGGTGATCCTGGTGAACTCCAACCCGGCCACCATCATGACCGACCCGGCCATGGCCGATGCCACTTACATCGAGCCGGTGGAGTGGCGCACCGTTGCCAAGATTATCGAGCAGGAGCGCCCCGACGCCATCCTGCCCACCATGGGCGGCCAGACAGCACTGAACTGCGCCCTGGACCTGGACAAGCACGGTGTCCTGAAGGAATTCAATGTCGAGCTGATCGGTGCGGACAAAGACGCTATCGAGAAAGCGGAAGACCGCGACCTGTTCGACAAGGCAATGAAGGCGATCGGCCTGGAAACCCCGCGTGCCAAGATCGTCCACTCCATGGAAGAGGCGAAGAAAGTACCGGAAGAGTTCGGCTTCCCGGTCATTATCCGTCCGTCCTTCACCATGGGTGGTTCCGGTGGCGGTGTGGCCTATAACTGGCCGGAGTTTGAAGAGATCTGTAAGCGCGGTCTCGATCTCTCCCCCACCAACGAATTGCTGATCGACGAATCCCTGCTCGGCTGGAAAGAGTACGAGATGGAAGTGGTTCGCGATAAGAACGACAACTGCATCATCGTATGTTCCATCGAGAACTTCGATCCGATGGGTGTACACACCGGTGACTCCATCACCGTTGCCCCGGCGCAGACGCTGACCGACAAGGAATACCAGCTGATGCGCAACGCCTCTATCGCGGTACTGCGCGAGATCGGCGTTGAGACTGGCGGCTCCAACGTACAGTTCGGCGTTTGTCCGAAGACTGGCCGCGTGGTTGTGATCGAAATGAACCCCCGCGTATCCCGCTCCTCCGCACTGGCCTCCAAGGCCACCGGTTTCCCGATCGCCAAGGTCGCGGCCAAGCTGGCAGTGGGTTACACCCTGGACGAACTGCAAAACGATATCACCGGTGGTGCTACCCCGGCGTCCTTCGAGCCGTCCATCGATTACGTTGTCACCAAGATTCCGCGCTTCACCTTCGAGAAATTCGGTGAAGCCGATGCGCGCCTGACCACCCAGATGAAGTCTGTGGGTGAAGTGATGGCGATTGGTCGCACATTCCAGGAATCCCTGCAGAAAGCCTTGCGCGGCCTGGAAGTGGGCAGCTTCGGCCTGGAAAGCAAAATTGATCCGAGCAAAGACGGCGCTGAGACTCGTCTGCGCAGCGAACTCTCCATTCCGGGTGCCGAGCGCATCTGGTACGTGGGCGATGCCTTCCGTATGGGCATGAGCGTCGGCGAAGTTTACGACCTGTCCGGTATCGACCCCTGGTTCCTGGTACAGCTCGAAGAGCTGATCAAAATTGAAGAGCCGCTCAAGTCTCTGCCTACCTCGGCGCTGACCACTGAGCATATGCGCTTCCTCAAGCGCAAAGGCTTCTCCGATCGCCGCCTGGCGGACCTGCTGGGGGTGAGCCAGAAGACTGTGCGCGAATTCCGCCACAAGCTGGGTGTATTCCCGTCTTATAAGCGCGTAGATACCTGTGCTGCTGAGTTCAGCACCTCTACCGCTTACATGTACTCCACCTACGATGAGGAGTGCGAAGCGCAGCCGTCTGACAAGAAGAAAATCATGGTACTCGGCGGTGGCCCTAACCGTATCGGCCAGGGCATCGAGTTCGACTACTGCTGCGTACACGCCGCTCTGGCGATGCGCGAAGACGGTTATGAGACCATCATGGTCAACTGTAACCCGGAGACTGTCTCCACCGACTACGACACTTCCGACCGCCTCTACTTTGAGCCGGTAACCCTGGAAGACGTGCTGGAAATTGTTGCCAAAGAGAAGCCGGAAGGCGTGATCGTACAGTTCGGTGGCCAGACTCCGCTGAACCTGGCGCGCTACCTGGCCAACGAAGGTGTGCCTATTATCGGTACCACCCCAGAGCAGATTGACCGCGCGGAAGACCGCGAGCGCTTCCAGCAGATGATCATGCGTCTCGGCCTCAAGCAGCCGAAGAATGCCATCGTGCGCTCTGTCTCCGAAGCCATCCAGGCGGCGAAAGACGTGGGCTACCCGCTGGTTGTGCGCCCGTCATACGTACTGGGCGGCCGCGCCATGGAGATCGTCTACAAAGAAGACGAGCTGCTCACCTACATGAAAGAAGCGGTACAGGTTTCTGACGAAGCACCGGTACTGCTGGATCACTTCCTCAACGCCGCCATTGAGGTGGATATCGATGCGGTATCCGATGGCAAGGACGTTGTGATCGGCGCCATCATGCAGCACATTGAACAGTGTGGTGTTCACTCCGGTGACTCCGCTTGCTCCCTGCCGCCTTACAGCCTTCCGGCGGATGTGCAGGACCGTATGCGCGAAGAAGTGAAAGCCATGGCCCGCGAGCTGGGCGTAGTTGGCTTGATGAACACCCAGCTGGCCTACCAGGACGGCGAGATCTACGTGATCGAGGTGAACCCGCGCGCTTCCCGTACTGTACCTTTCGTCTCCAAGTGCATCGGCACTTCACTGGCGAAAGTGGCTGCGCGCTGTCAGGCGGGTATCAGCTTGCAGGAGCAGGGCTTTACCGAAGAAATCGTACCGGACTACTACTCCGTTAAAGAGTCTGTATTCCCGTTCAACAAGTTCCCGAAAGTGGACCCGATTCTCGGCCCCGAGATGAAGTCCACCGGCGAAGTGATGGGCGTAGGCGCTACCTTCGCAGAGGCTTTCGACAAGGGCCTGGTTGCCGCTGGCGATCGCCTGCCGGAGTCCGGACGCGCATTTATCTCTGTGCGTGACTTCGACAAGGCCGACGCAGTAGGCGTAGCTCGCGATCTGGTGGAACTGGGCTTCGAAGTAATTGCCAGCCGCGGCACCGCCAAGGTCTTGCAAGAAAACGATATTCCCGTTACAACCGTCAACAAGATGAGTGAAGGTCGCCCGCATATCGTCGATATGATTAAAAACGACGAGATTGCGCTGGTGGTGAATACCACCGAAGGGCGTCAGGCGATTCGCGACTCTGCGGATATCCGCCGCAGTGCCGAGAATCACCGGGTGTGTTACACGACCACCCTGGCAGCGGCCCAGGCCATGGCGATGGCCATGCGTCAGGAGCAGCCGCTACAGGTTCGCCGCCTGCAAGACCTTCACCAGCGTGTCGTAAAGCTGTCTTAATAGCTTTAAAACCAACTTGTGAAATCCAACCGGGCCCCGTGATCTCACTGGGCCCGGTTTCGTCGTAACAATAATGGAGGTCCCACATTGAACCGGGTACCAATGACCGTTGAAGGCGCAGAAGCGCTGCGCTCAGAGCTGGACAATCTGAAAAAAGTTGAACGCCCTACCGTTGTACAGGCGATTGCTGAAGCGCGCGAACACGGTGATTTAAAGGAAAATGCCGAATACCACGCGGCGCGGGAAAAGCAGGGCTTTATCGAGGGCCGTATCCAGGAAATCGAGAGCAAGCTGTCCCACTCACTGGTGATCGATGTGAAAACCATCGAGCCCAGTGACAAGGTAATTTTCGGCACTACGGTAACGATTATTCACCTGGATGACGATAAGGAAGTCACATACAAAATTGTGGGTGACGATGAAGCGGATGTGAAAAAGCACAAGATCTCGGTGAACTCTCCGATTGCCCGCGCGCTGATTGGAAAGGAAGTGGGTGATGTGGTGGTAGTCCAAACACCTTCCGGTGCGGTGGAGTACGAAATCGATGCGGTTGAGCACCTGTAAATTACAGGTGATAAAAAAGGGCGGCCATGGGCCGCCCTTTTTTTTTCTTGTTATTGCCAAACGTAACTTTGGTTAGCATGGCCAGACTGCATTACTGTGGCAGTTTCATAGAGGCCGAACTGTCCCACCAGGCTATTGTTGTTGTGTCCTGATTGGCGCGCCGAAGCGGTGTGTCCAGAACCGATCTGTCCCAGGTACACATCATTGTGGTGGCCTCTCTGGCGGGCGCGTGCACTGTGGTCATACCCAGCCTGGGAAATATCCGCTTCCTGGTTGTGGCCACGCTGACGCATACGGGCGTAGTGATCACCACCTACCTGACGAATATCACCATCATTGGATTCACCGGACTGGCGCATGCTGGCATCGTGGCCAAAGCCGCTCTGGAAGGTATCTGCGTTGTGCAGTTCTCCTCTCTGACGGATAACGGTTTCAGAACCAACGCTCAGAACTTGGGTGGCGGTTGCCGTGTTGTGGCTGTCCATCTGGCTAATCATCACCATGTTGCCAGCACCTGCAAATTGATAGGTGAGAGCGTAGTGGTTGTCGCCGGATTGCTGATGGGCGGAGTAGCTGCCCAGCTGTCCAATCTGGTAGGTCTCAGACACGTTGGTGCTGCCGGACTGAAAGCTGAACGACTCGTTGCCGGCACCACCGCTTTGCAGCAACTCCGCTGAATGGTGATCACCTTCCTGATACTGGTACCCATAGCTGCCGAGTTCAATGCTATGAGTGATCTCTGCATCATTGCTATGGCCATGCTGTTCCTGCATAGCGTTGTTATCCCAGGTTAGCGGCCCGGTCTGATCGATAGTGGCATTGTTGTGGCCGCCATTCTGGTCCTGAGTGGCGGTGTTGCCGCCCGCATAAGCGGTTCCACTGATGGCCAGGGTTAGGGCTACAGCGATAGGGGTCAAAGTCTTCATGAGTGTCTCCATTACTACAAACTTCAATGAGCATCACATGGTGAAATACCAGCCTAAATGGCTGAAAGGGGGTGGCACGTCATCCTGCGCCGAGGGTTTTACAGCAGGTGCACCTAGCCGGAGGGGTAGGTATCACTGTAAAGAGGGGGAGCAGCGTTGCCGCAAAGGCATTGCCGCCAGTCAAACCGGTAAGTGGGAGAGTAGGACTGATACATTTTGATGGCTTCCCTGATACTGCTTAGGAGTCCAAAACTTCGTTCCGTCCTCAATATTCTTGCTGGGAATTGAGGCAGTCGCTATAGGAGAGAAGTTGTAAATCCTTGAGAAGAAAGTTCTATTGCAGAGCTCTAATTTCACTTTTCTCTCTCTATAGCTTTTGCCTGTGGCTATGAATAGCGCGGGGGTTTAAGTCGGATTTTTTGATTGGCAATTTTGCTGCGAGCCTATTTACTGGGAAATATGGCTGCTGTTGGAAATGCCGATCTGTAGGGTGTTGCTGGATGCTCCCGTTCTCAGCTGATTGGTTTGGACCTGGTTAAATAAGCCAATCTGGGTGCTGCTGGCCGTTTGATTCAGACCTAGTTGAGAAAATGAAACGTTATTTTCCAGCCCAATTTGGTTTGATTGGTTGGTATTGCCAATACCAGCTTGCAAAGAATTTGCTGAATTTAACAACCCTTCCTGTGAAGCTGACGATGAATTCCCCGTGCCCAGCTGCTCCATTTCGGAAAAGTTAAGTGCGCCTGTCTGGGTAATTGAAGATTCATGAGCGATGCCAGTTTGCTCACTGACACCTAAATTAAGCAAACCCGCCTGTGAGATTGAGGCATTACCGGTAAAACTAAATACTTGTGCCACGGCGGCGACATTGGCTCTATCTGTCTGCTCAATATTGACGCTGTTATTGGCCCCGGAAATTTGTACCGTGGTGGCAACCTGTCCCTGGCCATCCTGAGTATGCAGGGAGAAACCGTTTATTTGGTTAACTTGCCGGGTGAGTGATCTGCTATTAGAGCCAATCTGTACGCTCTGCCCCGCATTGTCGCTCCCAGTAGATTGGGAGACTCTGGAAAAATGATTCCGGCCAGTTTGAAATTGGGAAATTGTGCTGTTGATTTCTATGGACTGAATGCCGGTGGCGTCATTAAAAAAGCCAATTTGCTCTTGCAGGATGAAGTTGCCCTCATTAAGCGGAAACCTCTGGTTGGCAACGGCATTGTTGCCAATACCAACCTGTATCTGCTCTACGGTTTGGTCATTCCCAAAGGCGGAATTGACGGAAAGAAATGCGATAAATGTGACTACCGGCGAGTAAATAACTTTTTTCACGAATACCTCTACGACTACATAACAAGGAACATGAAAATTACGGCTTTGAAGTGCGGCGTCGGCAGGCAAACATAGAGAAATTACTACAGGAAATTAAATTCCAGACAGTAATTATTAAGAGCGCTAAAAGCGAATTGACCCAACTACCGCTATTTTCATTGTTGATGGCGGTATAGTAAGTTTCTATAGGGCTTTATTCTCAATTTAATGAGAAATAAGTATCAAGAAATGAGTGCTTTTACTTCAGGAATCCAGTCGGAATAAGTTGACCTTACTCCGACTGGTAATAACTCCGTTACTGTAAAACCACTGCCGTATTACCGTTACCGGTTTGGGTAATATTGGCGGATTGGGAGAAACCACTTTGAATCACAGTTGCGTCATTCATACTGCCAGATTGATTGACGATCACCATATGGCCACCGCCTAGTCCACCGTTACCGGATTGCATAATGTTGGCGGAATTCAAGAAACCATCTTGAGTGACAAAGGCACTGTTATACCAGGATACTTGCACGATGGTGGCCATGTTGCCCTCGCCATCCTGATAGAGGTCCAGTTCGTTGTACATGTCGGACTGGGCAACATCTGCGCTGTTGGCGGCGCCGATCTGTTGGATACTGGCGTAGTGCCCGGTGCCTTCCTGGCTGATTATGGCTTCATGACTTGAACCTTGCTGGAAAATCAACGCATCGGAATTAAAGCTTGCATATTGTCCAATTAATGCGCCGTGGAGTTCGCCCATTTGCTCAATAACAGAGACGTTATCGCTACCGAGGTGTTGTTGGATCTCTGCTTCGTTACCGGACCCCACCTGGCGTATTGTCGATTGCCCATGCTGTGTGGCTAATTGATAGCTACTGGCACGATTATTAGAGCCCGACTGGAATATTTCTACGCTATTTGCGATCCCATCCATTTGCAGGCTATAGCCGTCGTTGAGACTGCCTTCTTGTATTTGGATAATTGAGCTTTCAATTTCGTTTTGCTGTATGGCCTCTGCAATATGAGCAGAGCCGTCTTGACTGATCTCCAGGTGATTATCGATAGCGCTTGGGTCAGTTTGATCTGCTACAGCTGAGTTACTGGAGCCACTTTGGGTGATTAATGTAGTATTTTCTGCAGCATAACCCAAGCTGGTGGCAGATATCGCCAATACCAGTGGAATTACGGTAATCTTCTGCACGGCTAACTCCTGTGTATTACCGTCTATTGATAAATCCGGTCGTTAAAACTTTTGCCTGTGTTACCTGTGAAGTGAGTAACGTCAAAATGTGAGAAATCGTTTACATGGAAAACTGTAGACGAATAATTTTGAAACCACTGCTAAGTAAGAAAATATTGATGCAGTATTTTTATCAGGTAAGGAAAGAATGCCATTCTATGGGAAGCTCTGTGAGTGAATCATAAATTAAAGCTGACATTGAAAAATGCATTCTTTCCTCTATCTATATTGAAAATATAACAACCTTCAGCTGGAACGAATATGCCGCTACTGAATGATAAATCCTTGGTTTAACACACCATTCTGAATGCCAACGGCCGTTTGATTGTCAACGCTTTGTGTAATAGTGTGAAGGTTAGTTGTGCCGATCTGGGTACTGCTTGCAGATTGCATTGCTCCAGCTTGATCCACGATGGACATATTGCCAGTACCATTTTGTAGCGTAGAAACCAACAAAATATCTCCCGTCTGGGTCTGGGTACTAATGTTACCATCTCCTATCTGGGTACTTGTTGCTACTAGATTGTCACCTGTTTGTATAGAAAAATAAGTGTTCAGGTTACCCGTTTGCGAGGAAGTCAACAGATTATCAAATCCTGTTTGTTCAGCATCTGCGCTATTTTGATCACCCGTTTGAGACACATTTAGGCTGTTAAACGTGGTGGTAGTTTGAGTCACTAACATCTGGTTATCAAAGCCAGACTGAAAGAGATTGACTGTATCGAAACTACTGTCCGTTTGGGAAAAAATAATGTCATTTGCATCGTCGAACTGAGAAATGTCAACAAGGCTGGAAGATGTACTGTCTTGTAAAGTAGAGGCGAAATTTCCAGCGCCCTCCTGATAGATATTTACCTCTGCATCATCTGAAAAATTAGTTTGAGTTGAGTCAGCTTCATTCCCCAATGTTACCTGTTCATGCCTGATAATACTCAGGGTAGTTGAAGTGTCTTGCAGGCTATTACTTACCTGTGCGTCATCTGCCTGAATAACTTCGATAAGATTGTTAGTTGCTGTTGGGTCTACTTGGTTTGCAGTCACCTGGTGATTGGTGCCAGTTTGTTCCACGGTAGTTGTATTTCCATCCGCATAAGCAATTGACCCGACAAGGAATAGACTGATGCCTACGGAAATTGGTGTATGGGTTCGCATCGATATCTCCGATTGAATGTAAGGTGGATTTTTCTTATCCCCATGATTTCAGTTGCGGTGAAGCATCAAGCCTAGGAAGGACAAAAGACTCCATAGAAAGGGCGTGGCATTTATTGCGCAAGGAGTTTGGCACACCTTGTTTTATTGCTATCCCTAATAGGTATTATCGCTGGAGTACCTGATAATACCCTGATGCTGGTTTGAGTTTTATCGTAAGCCTCAAATATTGCTATGGGAAGTTAGTGCCTAAAAAATAGGAAAAAATTCTTTGTTGTTGTTTTCTGCGTTAACTGGATATGCCTGTAAAGGGATACGATAAACGGATTTAAGCGAAAGGTTTGTAGAGTTATAGAGAGGTTCAGATTGGGCTACCTGTTAGAGTAGCCCGTTAATAAACAACTAAACGTGATGTTATTGAAAAATAAAGCCCATATTATTGCTGCCATTTTGAGTGGCATTGGCTGTTTGGCTGATGCCATTCTGGCCGGTCTGGTGCGTGTTGTTTGTTCCTATTTGCAAGGTGGTTGCCAAGTTATTACTACCGCCTTGATTCATATTAATCATATTCATAGAGCCTATCTGAGTCGATGATCCGGTTGCAAATGTCCCGAACTGTCCATGAAAAGAGGTGTTATTGTCACCATCCTGCATAATGGTGATCGAACCCTGCTGACTACTTTGTACAGCACTGATTGTATTGGAGGTGCCAATCTGAGTGGCATCAATCAAGTGGGCCAGACCTGTCTGCGTATATCCAGCACCATTTGAATCTCCAGATTGTGAAGATATGGTGGTACTTGAGTCGCTATTTGCTTGGGTAACTGTAGCTAGGTTTTGAGTGCCAAATTGCTCAAAGTCGGCATTGTCAGAAACACTATTAACCTGGCTGATGGTGGCAGATTGAAGGGTTCCGAATTGCTCAACACTACCGCTGCTGGTTGTTGTATTAGTCTGGCTTGTAGTTACGCTGTGACTAACGCCGTCCTGGTAGACAGTCGCTGTTGTATTAGTAGCTGCCGTTTGAGTTGAAAAAATGGAGTTGCTGTCTCCGAGTTGTTCCTGATCAATTCCATTAGAGGTGCTGTTTGTTATCTGCGTAGCATTAGCAGTATTTAGATTCCCGGTCTGAATTTGAGTAACTAAATTTCCAATAGCAGTAGGATCACCCTGATCCACAGTGGCGCTATTGGTTAATCCGCTTTGTAAAATGGTAGCGGTATTATTGGATGCGACAGCATTGTAGCTTGGGATACACAGTAAGAGTCCAATGGCTAACGTTTGGTAGCGTATCATTTTATCTCCGTAGAATTTTAATTCTGAATATAAAAGATCTTGAACAGCTTGAATGAAGCGAAGAAGCTGATTATCTAGTAGATATAGTGATTTTTACTTCTTAAATACTATATATGCAGAACTATTGTAGAGTGTTCACTTATGGTGGCTATGAGAACTTAGTATGGATAAATTGAGATTAAAGTTTGTGAGATAATTTTTTCGTTGAAAAAAGGCCGACTTTAACAGTCGGCCTTTAGCTTGATTACTGAATAATTACTGCCACATTGCCATCGCCCACTTGGGCGGGTGCGGCTGCGTTGAAGTCACCTACTTGGGTCACAGTTATGGTGTTGAAGTTGCCAACTTGTGATGATGTAGCGCTATTGAAATCGCCAGGTTGAGTCACTGTCAGGTTATTGAATGTACCATCCTGAGCCGCCTGGGAGAAGTTATCGAAACCACTTTGGGTAACGACAGCAACATTAGTGAGTCCCACTTGTTCTGTGAATGCCCAGTGGTCACCGCCACTTTGATTGTGGACCAAAGTCTGGGTAGTACCGTCTTGGAAACCTTCACTGTAGTTTCCGTCATCAGTCTGGCTGAAGAAGATGGTGTTGAAAGAACCATCCTGGAAGGAGAAGGTTGAGCTGTTGCTCGCAGATATTTGCTGGTGAGCGACAGTGTTAGTATCACCGGCCTGGATCATATTCATGGTGTTCTGCGTGCTATTACTTTGCGTTGCAGAAGCGGTACCATTGGTGCCGGTTTGAGTAATAATTGCGCTATTCAATGAGGTCAGGGTTTGAATGGCAACGGCCACATTACCGTCACCGGATTGATTAACTACAGCGGTGTCATTTGCGCTGGTAGTCTGGGCAATAGTTGCATCTTGCGGGCCACCGCTTTGATTTATCACGGCAACACTGGTATCTACAAAGCTCTGAGTAGTCGATGCAAACTGGCCGTCATTTATCTGGGTGATAGTGGCGACTGGTACATTGGAATCGTTTTGGAATGATTCCGCGTAATTCATATCTCCTACTTGAGTTTGAGTAATTACTCCTGAATCGTTATTGCTGGATTGCTCAGCATAAACTTCATTCGTATCACCAGTTTGAGTCTGGGTGATAACATTGTTGGTTACCGTTGGATCACTCTGATCAGCGGTTGCCATGTTACCAGTACCGTTCTGATTGAGAATGGCGGTATTGTTCGTGGCGAGGGCTCCGGTGCTGGCGATCGCCAGAAGAACACTGGCGGCAATAGGTGTGTACTTGGTCATCTGTAACTCCATATAGATGTCAAATATCGCTGTACAGCTTTTACAAACAAAAGGAAAACAGCATCATTTGATATTGGAAGAGTCTCATCCTCAGGCATATTACAACTGTGTCTGAAGTATGTGAGGAAACTGGGATGAACCCGACTGCTTAATAACCTTCACATTCCTTGTGAAAACCTAGCAATATCATTTAAACAGCAGCTTGATGCTGATTAGAGTTTTGTCGTCTTCTGGGGTTACAGCCATAGGACGGAAGTGCCGAAACCTTAGGAATAAAGTTCTTTTTTGAACTGGCTATGACAAATAATGTCAGCTGATTTGGAGGGTGGCATTAAATACATGAAATGGTTGTTTCATGAGAATTTAGGACTAGTAATAATAATTGAAGCTTGCACTTAGCCCACCAAGTTGAAAATAGGCCGGCCTATTAAGCCGGCCTATTCACTAAATTATTGAATAATAATTGCCATGTTGAAATCACCTACCTGGGTAGGTGTAGCCATGTTGGTGTCGGTTGCCTGGGTCACGTTGATAGTATTGTTATTACCTGTTTGCGATGCAACAGTAATATTAAAGCTGCCAGGCTGGGTAACGGTTAAGCTATTGAACGTACCATCCTGGTAGCCTTCAGAATAGTTATCTAAGCCAGTTTGGGTGATCACGCCAATATTGGTGGTACCCACTTGCTCAGTATAAGCCCAGTGATCATCTCCAGTTTGAATGTGAGTCAAGCCCTGAGTAGTACCATTTTGGAAGCCCTCGCTGTAGTTCCCATCACCTGCTGTCTGTGATGAGGTGAATGTGTTGGAAGTACCATCCTGGAAGGAAACAGAGGTACTGTTGGTGGCCATAGTTTGAATGTGTACTACAGAGTTTGTGGTACCTGCCTGGGTAGCGTTAACAGTACTCGAGGTACTGGAAGTTTGAGCAGAACTTGCAGTATTGGTGGTTCCTGTTTGGGTTAATATTGCGGTGTTAAATGAACCGTTAGTTTGTATAACATTACCCACATTACCATCGCCGGACTGAGTCACTACAGCATTATCATTTGTACTGGAAACTTGGGTTACTGCTGCTGTTTGTGGATTACCACTTTGGGTGACAGTAGCAACGCTGGTATCTACAAAACTTTGTGTAGTTGTTGCAAAGTGACCGTCGTTGATTTGGGTGATAGTAACAATCGCAGTGCTGGAATCATTCTGGAAGGACTCTGCGTCATTCATATCCCCGGCTTGAGTTTGGGTAATTACGCCGGAATCATTAAAGCTGGTTTGCTCTGCATAAACTACGTTGTTGTCACCGGTTTGGGTTTGTGTGATCAGGTTGTTGGATACAGTGGCATCACTCTGATCAGCCGTGGCCATGTTGCCAGTGCCATTTTGGGTGAGAATGGCGGTATTGTTGGCTGCGAGGGCTCCGGAACTGGCGATCGCCAGAAGAACACTGGCGGCAATAGGTGTGTATTTAGTCATCAGTAACTCCATAGGGATGTCAAATATAGCTGTACAGCTTTTTACAAATAAAAAGAATTCAGCACCATTAGATATTGGGAGTGTTTTGTCTCAGGACACGATACGGCTGTGCCAGGCGTATGTGAGTTATCTGGAGTGAAACCGACTGCTTTTAACCTTCACATTCCTTGTGAAACATCTAGCAATATCATTTTTAACAGCAGCTTGATGCTGAATAGAGTTTTGTCGTCTTTGGGTGTTGTGGCTATAGGGCAGAAGTCTCGAAACTTTAGGAAGAAAGTTCTTTTTTTCAGGTGGGGTGATAAAGCTTGTCAGAAAATTCTTTTATACGGCGCGAGGTGCAAATAATCACATTTCTGATGAACTTACTAAGTTGATGTAATAATTATTGTCACTTAATAAGCTTACATGAATTGAAATAAAGAAGTCTAATCAGATGAAGGAAGATCAGAGAAATATTATTAGTTATTAGTCATATTGGCTAATATACGTTGTTGTAGCGGTTCCGGTGACAGTGACCGAGGTGTGAAGGCCATTCCCACTTTGGTAAATATTGACGTTATGAAAACTGCCAATCTCTTCCACATGGGCACTATTTTGTATTCCAAATTGGGATATGCCTGCGGTATTGCCAACTCCATACTGGTCGATATCTATAAAATTCTCAAAACCTATTTGTATCAATATTGAATAATTGTAATCCCCGACCTGGCTCGATGTGACAATATTGTCCTCACCAGATTGGGTGACCGACAAACTGTTTCTATTGCCGTCCTGGTGAGCAGAAGTGTAGTTGTTACTGCCTGATTGACGGGTACGTACGTTATTGTTTCCACCTTCCTGGTTGATTACGGTTAAATTTGTGACGGAGTAAAGATTGGCTGCGCTTAATTCGCTCGCAACAGCCAATTCACTGCTGGAATCCAAGTCTGAGCAATGACCTAAACCCGGAAGGTTAACAACAGCCATTGCTAGGGTGGCAGAAAAAATAGTTCTGAATTTATGGTACATCTTTCCAAGTATCCCAATTTTAAGCCGGGCTTAAAAATATAATTTGTCAGTCATTGATTCTACATAATGACAGTGCTGTCATTGAGGTAGTACTGCAATATCGGATTTTCGATCTCATCCGGATTGGCAAGTGCCCAGGAATTGTGCACAATGCCTTCACTGATCAAATGAATCACAGCGGATTCCATCGCTGAAAGCATAGCAAGCTGTGCGGGTTCGTTATAAGTAGTACCAGCTTCCAATTCCAACAGGCGCCGATATTTTACGTAGCGAAAGACATCGGCACTGATTGCCTTGGAGTAGACGGTTTTAGATGTCAATACGGAGTGGAGTACCCGCCCGGAACGAATGTCTATTGCCCGCAAGTTCACTGTTACCTGATCCACGCGATACTGCTCGTCTGCGCCAATACCAAAATAGCGCGCACCTGCGCCACCGGTTTGAATATTTTGGTCGTAGGCAACAATGCCGCCTTCCAATAGGACATTCGCAGCTACGAGTGTGGGAAGTGGCACGCTGTTATTGACGGGAATGTCCGGCTTGGTTAATCCTGCACGGATAATCTTCCGCTCTGTCAGCAGATTTTGCAGCCCTTCACGTTCCAACGGGATAAACCAGCCGGACTCATTGAGTACGTCCATGAGCATGGCCGCGCCACCTTGGGTGACTGCGGTAGAGAAACTGCTGTTTGGTGCCGGCTTATACTGGCCGGTCTGATCGCGGAAACCGTATACCGCCACCAATATTTTACCCTTCGGTTGCGGAAGGTTGATCAGGTCCCGATAGGTGTTTTTCCTCGGGGTGAGCATTGCATCTGTGATGCCCGGACCAAAAAGTGCATCGCCCACATCTTTGACGGCAGAACAACTACTTAGCGTCATTAATGTCGCTACGATGGGCAAAGCTATCACTTTTTTTATTGCATTACGCATTGCCAAAGAATCCTTTGAAATTTAAACGTTCGTTAGTTTGTCGGGTTTAGCCCGCTTACAACGATTTCGCTTTTATCTCCAGTACTGCGGTCGGTGATAAGTACAGTTAGGACGCCATCGTTATCAACGATTTGTACGATAAAGTCGTCTGTAATCAGTTCTCCACTATTACCATCACCAACATCGGTTAGAAGTTGGTTTAGCAGGCGGGTTTCCAGCGAGTCGCTGAACCTATCCAGAGCACTGGGTTGTTCATAGAGGCTGTCTGGTTTATCCGGATCTTCGTGAGTATCTTGTGACTGCGCATTTTGTAGAAGGTAAGTACCATTGAGTGGGTTGCCACCAAAATTGGGGTTTACCGGTTCATAGATTAATTCGGTGGCCGAGACGTGATGATATGAGAACGCCGCCAGAGAAAAAAAAGCGGTACCCAGTAATGATTTGATCTTCATTAGAATTCATCCTTACCCAAATCAAAGGTGTCTGTGAGTGAGCTGCGAACACGCGCTTGCAGTACTTCCTGGTGAATATATTGCGCGGCCTCATCGGCCAAGCGATGAATATTATTGGTGCTTGGACTGATAAAACGCCTGAAAACAATTTTGTCGTTATAGGTAACCCAGATGAGATTTCCCCAACGTGCTGAGGGTCTTTCGTAAATAGTTAAGTTGTAAGTGGCATCTGGATAATTAAGGTTTCTGTATTCGCTCATGTAGCGGGCAAAATCGTGCCCGGTACGGGTTATTGTTCGATCAATATTGAATCCACTGATTTCGTCTTCGAGTTTTCCAGAATCGGTATCTGCTGGAGGGACCTCTGTGTCATCCTGGCCAAAGGCCAGGGATGCACACAGTGTCAACATCAACAGGGTTAGTCTCATATCCTCTCTTCCTGGAGATTGAGCTTGGCCCAATTACTGGCCTGCAGCCGGTTTTTAACTCCAATTTTTCGGAAAATGTTGTACATGTGATTTTTCACAGTGTGTTCGCTAAGGTGCAATTTTGTTGCGATCACACTATTGGGTTCGCCGGTAGTGAGTTGTCCGAGTATTTCCTGTTCCCTGCGGGTAAGAGGGAGGGAGTTTTGTGGGCTGATATGTTGTCGCCCCTCGGCACTGTGGATCGCGGTATCCAATTTGTGAATAAGATTTTCCTGACTGGTATTGCTGTCACAAAGTAGGTGAAAACCTTTCTGGCGTAACTTTTCCGATATATGAATGGGTAGGTTGGCTGGGAGATTAATCAGTAAAGCTTTTGCATGACTAATCTTCTTTAGATCTGAAAGAAACTGCTTTGAGTCAGAGCTCACACCAATTTGCCAGCAATCTATCACGATAGCCTGATAATGCTGCAGGCAGTTTTTTTGTTTTCCAATGCTAGATTTTTCCCAGGGTATGGGAATAGCTTGTGAAAACAGTGAAAATAATAGATCGCCTTGAAGGCCGGAGTTGCTAAAAAAAAGAACCGGCATATACCTCGTACCTCTCCTTGATACAGATAGATCTCTCTTAAAATAAGAGTTTGACCTTCCATCGACTCCTGTCGTTTAGGTTCCCAAAATTACCCCACGTTATCTGCCATGACGACGTGGGAGTCAGCGTAAAATTGTTTCTGCCGTGTTAGGGAAAAACACTCACTCAATGAGAATTTAGTTTGGAGTGTAGACGTAGGAGGGGTAAGGCTTAGGAAAAAATGTGCCTTATTTATGGGGTTTGAATATTTTTGGTTTGGTTTGGTTTGGCTGTGGTTTTCAAGTTTGGAAATGTATTGTTTTACTTAGTCAGAAATTTGAAAGGTATGCGTGCAATTTATTTTTTTGGCATTTTGTGTCTCGCATATGGTGCTGTTTTTTTCTTTGGCAAGTATTGTGCTTTATTGTTGATTTTCTCTACTCGATGTAGACGTTTATTTTTTTAATTTCTAACGGGATAAAATTAAATTGATGTAAAAGAACAACTGTTTTCAGGTAACTTTATTGATGTCACCTGTATGGTTCCGTATTGTTGGGTCGCCTTAACGGCCCTGCGTCTATATCAGCTTTCCCTGTGTTTCCAATATTAGGGCCTGATCCCAATGGCAAAGCTGTCGTCATACTCCTGTACAAATTGTGAACTTTTGGGCGAATGTGCTGTCCGCAGCTGTTAGGATAGAGGCCAATTGGGCTGATAGTGAGGGGGAAGAAATGAGTCAACTAATGCAAAGTTTACCACTTTGGCTTTGGGGCATCCTGGGATTGATTGTTTTGTTCCTGGCCCGTGAGCCTGTGCATCGCGCCGTATATGCGATAGCGCGTCTGGGCCATCGGGCGTTGCGCTTTATGGCGAGTAATATTGATTCCGCAGAACAAAGACTGGTAGAGCGCAATCGAGAAGTACTTTTTGCCGAAGGCCGGGACACGGCAGAGCGCCAGATTGAAAGAGAATTTGAACGTATTGAGCAAACCGTACAGCGGGATTTGGCACTGTATCCAACCTTGCATCGAAAGCTCTGTGAACAACTCAGCAGCTTGGATGAGGACTATGTACGCAGTGCTGAAATAGCACCGGAACCGTCGAACTGGGCCAGGGCTATTCGAGCTGTTTCGGAAATTCCTGGCAAAGAGGACCCTGTGGTAGCAGATGTTCTCGATACTATTAATCAGTCTATGCGCAAGGCCGAGTCCAAAGCTCTGGAGTCCTATCGTGAGTCCACCCGGGAGAGGCATCAATTACTAAAACGTATGCTGCCCAGTTGGCGTGCAATGCTTTCGACATTGGGACGTATTAACAAAAATGTAGAATCGGTTATTCGGCGGGCCAAAGCACTGGATGGCCATATGGAGCGCTACGAAGAGATTTTGCAGGAAACGGATAAAAGCCTTCACTTGCTGTCTTCATCCTCTTTCAGCCGCTTTCTGACAGCTTCTCTGGTATTAGTGGTTGCTTTAGCTGGCGCTATGGTGAATTTTCAGTTACTGGCACAGCCTATGGCGGCAGTACTGGGCACTGAAGCTTCACTTGGCAGTTATAGTCTCGCCAGTATTTCAGCCGCAGTGGTTATCTTTTTGCAGATCACAGTCGGGTTGTTGATTATGGAATGCTTGCAGGTTACTCGAATGTTTCCTGCGGTAGGTTCCCTTGGTGAGAGTACGCGCAGGTTATTGCTGGGAGTGGCTTTGGCACTCTTATTGGTTTTGGCTGTAGTCGGTGGAAACCTGGCTTTCTCACGTGAGTTGATTCTGCAACAGCAGTTATTAGGTTCTGAGCAGCTTTGGCCAATTCCTCTGGCACAGATGGGACTTGGGTTTGTGCTTCCCTTGATTCTGGCTTTTCTGGCAATTCCTTTGGAGCAGTTTATCCGTTCAGCGCGAACGGTGATTGGTATTGGGGTGGGCTTATCCCTGCGGGGAATGACCTTAATACTGCGATTTTTGGCGATGGCTTCACTGCACTTAGGTGTTTTGGTTAATCGTTTTTACGACATCGTTATTTTTGTTCCCCTCTGGTTACAGGCTTTATATGTCCGTCAGAAACAGGGAACTGGCAGTGAGGCTAAAGAACCGGCGGGGAAAGAAGAGTCCAAAAAGAATACCGTGCTTGCTGACGCTGACGCTGACTCTGTTGCCAAATTAGCGGAAGAGGCGTAAACGAAGCTAACACTATCCAGCTTGAAAACTGACAAAATAATAAGTGTGGTGAAGCATGTTTTGGTTGTCGTTCTTTTTAATTGCCCTAGTCGTTCTATTTCTTTATGCCCGGTCTGCACCGGGCAAACCTTGCCCCCTGTGGTTTCCTCAGGGGGAAGGGCCGATGGTGATCGCACATGGTAATGACTGCGGCAATGGCCTCTATCCAGGAAACACGGCGATTTACCTTGAAAAAATGGTGCAACTGGGCGTGGATGCTATTGAAGTGGATCTGTGGCTCACCGCCGACGGCCATTTAGTGTTGATTCACGACAGGGAGCTAGAAATGTTCTCTGATGGTGCGGGGTTTGTAGAGGATAAAACCTTAGAGCAGCTGCGTCAGTTAAATGTTGCCTATCTCTGGACTCGGGATGGAGAGCATTACCCCTATAGAGAAAAGCCCCTGCGAGTGTTGACTCTGGAAGAGGCGATGGCAATGGTAGGGGATATGCCTATGATACTGGAGATTAAAAGCCGCCAGTATCGCGCTGCAAAAGTGTTGAAGGATGTGCTGGCAAAGTGTGGAAAAGGTGAGCAAGTCGTCGTTTCCTCATTTCACCAAGGGGTGATTAATGAGTTTCGTCGTCTCTGTCCGCAAGTAGCGACGGGCACGCCTACCGTAGAGGCGGTGGTATTTTATATTGCACAGTTACTTCGAGCAGAGAAACTGCTGCGTCCAAGCTATAGCGCGATGCAGCTACCGATGGAGCAAAAAGGTATTCCCGTAGTTACTGAAAGTATGGTGCGCGCCGCTAATAAGAAGAAAGTCCACTTGGCGGTATGGACCGTGAATGGTATGGAGAATTACCGGCGCTATATTGATCTGGGCGTACACGGCATTGTGACTGACCGACCGGATCTGCTGTTGGAGATGTTGGCGCAGCAGCGAGAAACTTTATTGAAGCAGGCAGCCTGAGCTAAATAATCAGTTGCCGATGATATTGGAAAGAAATAATAACAACTGGGAGTTTTTATGAAGAACTTGGTAGGTTCCGTCGCCCTGGCGGTTTCTGTATTGGCTGCATCTTTTACTTCTGCGCAGGATCGGTTTGCCAATGTGGAAATTAGCAGTGAAGCTGTGTCTGGCAATGTTTATATGCTCAAAGGGGCTGGGGGCAATATTGCAGTACTGGTGGGAGAGGACGGCACCTTTATGGTGGATGACCAATACGCGCCTTTGACCGCAAAAATTCAACAGGCAGTAGCTGAGTTAGCCAAGCAACCTTTGCGTTTTGTCATTAATACCCACTGGCATGGAGATCATACCGGCGGTAACGAAAATCTGGGTAAAAGCGGCGCCCTGATTGTGGCTCACGAGAATGTGCGCAAACGGGTAAGTACCGAGCAGTTTATTGAGGCGTTTAAGCGCAAGGTTGAGCCGTCTCCTCCAGAAGCATTACCGGTGATTACCTTTACCGATGCCACTACCTTTTACTGGAATGGCGATAGGGTAAAGGTCCAACATGTGGGGCCCGCCCACACGGATGGTGACTCCATCGTGCATTTTGCCGAAGCCGATGTGATTCATATGGGGGATATTTATTTTAACGGTAACTATCCCTTTATCGATCTCTCTTCCGGCGGCTCGGTGGATGGCATGATCGCAGCTATGGACACGGCTTTGGCGATGGCGGGGGAAGATACCAAAATTATTCCCGGTCACGGTCCTCTCAGTAATCGGGCAGAACTGCAACAGCAGCGCAATATACTGGCAGGGCTTAGGGACAAAGTGAAAGCGATGGTGGATGAGGGTAAGACCCGGCAGGAAGTGATTTCTGCAAAGCCCACAGCGGAATTTGATGCGCAGTATGGCCAGGGTTTTATGACACCGGATATTTGGACCGGGATTGTTTACGACTCCCTGACACAATCTTAGGAAATAAAAAAAGGCGGCGCAGTGAAAGCCTGCGCCGCCTTTTTTGTTGGATTACCCGGTGATTTTAATCTGTAGTGGCATTTGGGGTCATGGGCCCGCCAAATTCAGGGCTATTTTCCACCGCCTCTTCATTGTGTTCTTCCCGCACTCGGAACCAAGCGGCATAGAGTGCTGGCAGGAACAGTAGGGTGAGTCCGGTTGCGACAATCAATCCGCCCATAATGGCGACCGCCATAGGGCCAAAGAAGTCACTGCGGGACAGTGGAATCATCGCCAATACCGCAGTCAGCGCTGTCAAAACAATCGGCCTGAAGCGTCTTACCGTCGACTCGACAATTGCATCCCAGGGGCTGAGGCCCTGGCTGATATCCTGCTGTATCTGGTCCACCAAAATCACCGAGTTACGCATAATCATTCCCGCCAGGGCGATGGTGCCCAGCATGGCGACAAAACCAAAGGGCTTGCCAAACAACAGCAGGAACAGGGTAACGCCGATCAGGCCCAGGGGAGCCGTGAGGAATACCATGGTGGATAGGGACATACTGCGCAATTGCAGCATCAGCAAGGTAAAGACCACCAGCACAAATAGCGGCATACCGGCATTGACCGATTTTTGCCCTCGCGCAGATTCTTCCACGGTACCACCCACTTCCAGCAAGTAGCCCGGCGGTAATTTATCGCGAATGGATTGAAGCTGAGGCCACACGGCATTGACTACGGTCGCCGGTAACTCTTCCCCATAAATATCAGCGCGCACTGTGACGGTGGGTAGGCGATCCCGGTGCCAGATAATACCTTCCTCAAAACCGTATTCCAGGGTGGCAATCTGGTTCAACGGTACACTGCGGCCGCTGTCGGTTTGTACCGCGAGGTTGCCCAACTGGCGCAGGGCATAGCGATCGTCTTCATTACCGCGCACACGCACGTCGATCAGCTCGTTATCTTCCCGGTATTGGCTCACAGTGATACCGGTCAAGGAGCTTTGCAGAGCCTGGGACAAGGTTGCACTGTTGACGCCCATGGCGCGAGCGCGGTCCTGGTCGATATTGAGGTTGATGGATTTACTGGGTTCTTCCCAGTCCAAGTGCACGTTGGTCACTTGTGGATTGTCCCGCAGGCGCTCGGCCACTTCCCGGGCCAGCCCGCGCACTTCGCGGATATGTTCGCCGGACAAGCGGAACTGCACCGGGTAGCCCACGGGTGGGCCGTTCTCCAGGCGGGACACACGGCTGCGCAGGGTGGGGAACTCCTCATTCATCGTATTGATCAACCAGCTGCGCACTTGCTCGCGCTCTTCAACGCTGCGGGTCATTACAACAAACTGGGCGAAGCTGGCAGCGGGCAGTTGCTGGTCCAAAGGCAGGTAGAAGCGCGGGGAGCCGGTGCCCACATAGGCCACGTAATTTTCCACCTGATCGTTTTGCGCCAGCAGGGTTTCCAGCCTTTTGGCCTGGTGCTCGGTGGATTTCAGCGAGGCACCTTCGGCCAGCTTTAGGTCCACCATCAATTCGAGGCGTCCGGAAGAGGGGAAGAACTGTTGCGGAACCAGTTTGAACAAAGCGAGCGAGCCGACAAAAATTGCCAAGGTGGCCGCGATCACGGTTTTGCGATTGCGCAGGCAGCAGGTAATAAAGCGGCGGAAGCGCTGGTAAAAGGGTTTCTGGTAGGGGTCTTTGACTTCACCGCCGTGACCGTGTCGCGCCAGGTTTGGCAGCAGGTAGTGGCCCAGATAGGGTACAAAGACCACGGCGGCAATCCAGGAAACGATTAGCGACAGAGTGACCACCTGGAAAATAGACCGGGTGTATTCACCGGTACCGGACTGGGCGGTGGCAATCGGTAAAAAACCGGCGGCGGTAATCAGTGTACCGGTGAGCATGGGAAAAGCGGTGCTGGTCCAGGCGAAGCCGGCGGCTTTTAGCCGACTGAGCCCCTGCTCCATTTTAATCGCCATCATCTCCACCGCGATAATGGCATCGTCCACCATCAAGCCCAGGGCGAGTACCAATGCCCCCAGCGAGATCTTGTGCAGGCCGATATTGAAGTAGTGCATCAGCGCGAAGGTCATCGCCAATACCAATGGGATCGACAGCGCCACAATTAATCCCGGGCGGCTGCCGAGGGAGAAAAAACTCACCAGCAGTACGATACCCAGGGCTTCGGCCAGCACTTGCAGGAATTCGCCGACGCCGCGTTTTACTGCTGCCGGTTGGTCGGAGACCTTGCGCAGTTCCATACCTATGGGCAGATCTTCCTGTAGTCGGGCAAAGGTTTCATCGAGGGCTTTACCTAACTTTAAAATATCTCCCCCTTCCTTCATGGACACGGCGAGGCCGATAGCGTCCTCTCCCATAAAGCGCATACGGGGCTGGGCCGGATCGCTAAAGCCTCGGTGGACCTGGGCAATATCTCCCAGGCGCTGGGTGCGGCCATCTGCGGTAATTGGAAACTGGCGTATTTCATTGACGGAGGTGAATTGTCCGCTCACACGGATGCGCACCCGGTCGCTGACGGTATCCACAAAGCCGCCATCGGTGACCTGGTTTTGCGCTTGCAAGGCGTTTTGAACCGCAGACAGGGGAATGCCCATGGAGGCCAATTTGGTGTTGGATATTTCCACCCAAATTTTTTCGTCCTGCAATCCCAGTAACTCGACCTTGCCTACATCCTTAACTCGCTGAAGGGCCAGTTGCAGTCGCTCAGCGTAGTCCTTCATCAGTGCGTAATCGAAGCCACTGCCGGTGAGGGCATAAATATTTCCGAAGGTGGTGCCAAACTCGTCGTTAAAAAATGGGCCCTGGATATCCGGCGGCAGGGTGTGGCGAATATCCCCCACCTTTTTGCGCACTTCATACCAGAGATCGGGAATGTCACGGGAGTGCATATCGTCCCGGGCAACAAACAATACCTGGGATTGCCCCGGACGGGAAAAAGAGGAGATACGCTGGTAATCACCGGTCTCCAGTAATTTCTTTTCTACCCGTTCGGTAATCTGGCGGGACACATCTTCGGCGCTGGCGCCGGGCCAGACGGTGTTGATCACCATCACCTTAAAGGTAAAGGGTGGATCTTCACTTTGCCCCAATTGGGTATAGGAAAAGGTTCCCAGCAGTCCCAGGACGATCATTGCGTAAAGCACCAGCGGGCGGTTTTTCAAGGCCCACTCGGAGAGGTTAAAACCCATGGCAGTTTCTCTGTTTCAAGGGCGGCTCTGCTGTTCGCGGCCGCACTTTGGAAATTGTTATCGAGGCTTTATTGGGAATTAATTTGCGCGGGCAGGCATTATTGTTCCCGCGCCTTTAATTTATTCCTGATGGGCGAGAGACGGCCCCTGTTCAATAGGGCGGTTCATACGGTCCACAGGGCGCACCACCATACCTTCCTGCAACAAATGGGTACCTGCGGCCACAATCCAGTCGTTGCGTTCCAACCCGGAAAATACCGAGACAAATTCCTCACCGTAGGGGCCCAGGCTGACCGGGGTTTTATGCAGTGTTTTTGTCTCTGGATTTAAAACCCATACAAATGCGGCGCCATCGTCGGCACTGACTGCTGACATCGGAACCTGCAGTACATCGGTTTTTTCCGCCCTGGGGACAAATGCCCGTGCACTCTGGCCGATTTCTACACCGCTCACTTTATTTTCGAAAGCGACCCTGGCCTCAAAGGTGCGGGATATGGGATCGGCTGCCGGCGATAGTTCGCGGATGCGTGCGGGGAAAGATTGGCCCGGTTGGGACCACAGCTCGACGGTTAGCGGTTGGCCCACTTTAAAGCGGCTGATGGATTGCTCCGGTAGGTCGATACGCACTTCCCGTTCGCCATCGGCTGCCAGCTCAAAAATGCCTTGTCCTGCGGCAACGACCTGGCCGGCCTCGGCCATGCGGCGGGCGATCACGCCACTTTCCGGCGCCTTGAGTACGGCGTAGGCAGCCTGATTGCGGGCAACATCCAGCTGTGCCTTGGCCTGCTGTAGTCGCGCTTCGCTGGCTTCGAATTGGGTTTCTACGGTATCGAACTGGGAGAGGCTCACCAGCTGCTTTTCCAATAGCTTGCGGTGGCGCGAGAGTTCACTGCTAGCCAGGCGCTGGTCTGCCTCGGCGGAAGTATGGCTGGCGCGGGCTGAATCCAGTTGTAGCAGCAGGTCTTCAGTATCCAGTTCCGCCAGGGGCTGGCCCTGTTCCACACGGTCGCCGACATTTACCAGGCGCCGCTGGATTTTCCCGCCGATACGGAAGGCCAGAGCCGGCTCGAAGCGGGCTCTTACCTCACCGGGATAGACATCGGTTTGGGCGCTGGCCAGGGTGGGGCGCACCATAACGGCGGGGCGCGGTTTGGTTTCTTGTTCCTGGGATTCAGAGGGGGCACAAGCGCTCAACAAAAGGCTGAGTGAGAGCGCAGCGAGGATTAGCATTCGGTACATATTGGCTTCCTTCCCCGGCGCTGGCGCGTCGAGGCAGATCCGTGACTGGGTCAAGCATGGCCGGGCGGCCATCAATGTTATACTGGCGAGTATAGTATATTTAATGAACTAACGAGTCTAGTATATGGAGAGCTATGTCTGAGCAGACCCAGACGGCCGCCCAGCGCGGTCGCCCCAAGGATCCGGTGAAACGCCAAGCCATTCTGGATGCCGCCCGGGACCTGTTTTTATCCCACGGTTTTGCCGCTACCAGCGTGGATGCGGTGGCCTCGGCTGCGGGAGTATCCAAGCTTACGGTCTACAGCCACTTCTCCGATAAGGAGACGCTCTTTAGCGCCGCTATTGCCTCTCGCTGTGAAATGATGATGCCCCTGCCCATCTTTGCTTTAGAAGAGGGGGAATCGGTAGAGCAGGTCCTGGAGCGTATTGGCGACGCTTTTATGGGGATGGTGGAGAGCGAGGATAGCGTGCGTCTGTTACGCCTTTTGTGTGCCCTAGCATCCCAGGAGTCGGAAATGGCCCAGCTATTTTTTGACGCAGGTCCCCAGCGGATTTTGGGGGAGATAGAGCAGCTACTGCGCAGAGCCAATCAGTTACAAATGTTGAAGGTGGATAATCCCGCCGTAGCGGCGGAAGACTTTATCGGTTTGTTGCTGGGTTGCCACCATATGCAGGTTTTGATCGGTTGCCGACAAATGTCGACACAGGAAGAGCGCCGTGAGCGCGTACAAAAGGCGGTGAGAACCTTTATGTGTGCCCACCACTAGCGCCGGAATTATTGCCTGTATTCTTGGGCTGCTCCGCCATCGTGGGGCACAGGATAATATCACTGGCGACCTGGAGCCACTCAGGTTTGTTGCGGCTGTAAACATAGCGCTCGGGATAAATAAATTCTGGTGCATCGAAGGCGCCGCCGCCAAAGCCCCGATATTCGGGCAGGAATTCCAGTGTCCAGGTGAGCGTGCTGCCGCAATTGGGGCAGAACTGGCTCTTTATCCAGCGACCGGCATCGGAGTAAAGAGTGTGGGTTTGCAAATGGCCCTGAAGAAAGGCTATTTGTTTCTTTTTGAAGTAGACCGATAAGCCGATGGGGCTACCGCTGCGCTTTCTGCACCACTGACAAGAGCACAGGCTGACCCGGCGAGGGGAGCCGAGGGCGCGAAAGCGCAGTTGCCCGCAAACGCAGCCCCCTTCGTGATATTCCTCCACCATGCTAAGTCCACCGCTGTACCGCCTTTACTAAGGTTGGCACAGCGGCGTGGGGGAGGAATCAGGTTTTGATGCGGTATCCGGTGCGGAAAATCCACCAGACGGTGGTGAGACACAGCACCAGAAAGAGCAAAGTCATGCCGATACTCAGCCCCAGGTTAACATCGGCTACGCCGTAAAAAGCCCAGCGGAAGCCGCTGATCAAATAAACTACCGGGTTGAACAAGGTAATTTTTTGCCACATTTCCGGCAGCATACTGATCGAATAAAATGCACCGCCGAGAAAAGTGAGCGGCGTAATAATCATCAGCGGAATAACTTGCAGCTTCTGAAAGTCATCGGCCCAAACTCCGATAATAAATCCGAACAGGCTAAAAGTGACGGCAGTCAGCGCGAGGAATGTCAGCATCCACCAGGGGTGTACAATTTCGTAATCCACAAAAAAGCGAGCGGTCAGCAATATCAACAGCCCCAATAAAATGGACTTTGTCGCTGCGGCACCCACATATCCGGTGACGATTTCGAAGGAGGATATGGGAGCGGACAGTACTTCATAAATGGTGCCGGAAAACTTAGGGAAAAATATTCCGAAAGAGGCGTTGGAAATACTCTCGCTGAGCAGTGCCAGCATTACCAATCCTGGAATAATAAAGGCCCCATAGCTGACCCCGTCGATATCCCCCATACGCGATCCAATCGCCGCACCAAACACAATAAAATAGAGAGATGTGGAGAGCACCGGTGAGGCGATGCTCTGCATTAGGGTGCGCCAGGTGCGGGCCATCTCAAATTTATAGATGGCGCCAATTCCATACCAATTCATGCCTGTGCCTCCTTACTGAGCTGCTCTTCCCGTTCAAGGCGGGCACCGTGAACCAAGTTGACGAAAATTTCCTCCAGGGAGCTTTCCCGGGTGTGTAAATCGCGGAATTCAATATTGGCGGCATTTAAACGGCGCAGAAATTCCGCAAGACCAGTGTCTTCGCTTTTGATATCAAAGCGATAAACCAGCTGGCTGCCATCGCTGCTGAGACTGAGTGGCAGGTCAGCGAGACTCTCTGGAATTTGTTGCAGTGGTGTGGGCAGTTGCAGGCTGAGTTCTTTCTCCCCCATTTTCTTCATCAGTGCATTTTTCTCCTCAACCAGAACCAGTTGGCCGTGATTGATAACACCGACACGATCGGCCATTTCCTCGGCCTCTTCGATATAGTGGGTGGTGAGGATAACGGTTACCCCCGACTCTTTCAGTTCGCGCACCATTTGCCACATATCCTGGCGCAGCTCTACGTCGACCCCGGCGGTGGGTTCGTCGAGGAAGAGCACATTGGGCTCGTGGGATAGCGCTTTGGCGATCATCAGGCGGCGCTTCATTCCGCCTGAAAGCGTAATAATTTTGTTATCTTTTTTCTCCCATAGGGATAGCTGCCGTAGAATTTTCTCCAGGTAGGCGGGATTGGGAGCCTTGCCGAATAGACCGCGGCTGAATTTCACTGCCGCCCAAACGGTTTCAAAGGCATCGGTGGATATCTCCTGGGGCACCAGACCAATCTCATTGCGGGCATTGCGATAGTCCCGCTGAATATTGTAACCATTGACAGTGACCTCACCGCAGCTCGGATTTACGATGCCGCAGATAATGCTGATCATGGTTGTCTTGCCCGCGCCATTGGGGCCGAGCAAGGCAAAGAGTTCTCCCCGCTGAATTTCCAGGTCGATATTCTTCAGGGCGGTAAACCCCTCGGCATAGGTTTTTCCCAAGCCTTTGATGGAAATAATCGATTCCACTTTTTCTCCTTGCCAAAATTACCGTACGGCTTTGGCTGTGTGTTGTCAGGTGGATTTATCGGGCAGAAAGGAGGAATACCTTTCCTGTCGGATCAGTTTCCCGATTCCAGCCCGGAAGTATATGCCAATGAGAATTCTTTTTTAATTTTAATGATGTATATCAAAGCCGCGCTGGAGGCGGCGAACATCAAAATTAAAGCCATGGATGAGAATGCACTGGAATATCCCATTTTATCTATCCAGGGCTGGCTGATGAAAGGCGAAATAAATTGCCCAAGAAAAATTCCAGTCGTCAGAAATCCCGCAGTTTTCCCTCTTTTTGACTCCGGAGCAGACTCGAGAGCCGTAGAAAAGATATGTGGTATCAGGGTACCCATTCCAAGTCCGTAGAGGGCAATAAAAGCAACTATTTCCGTCAGGTTTTGAGCACCGGCGAGCAGCCCAAAGCTGGCGGCCATAATAGTAAAGCTTGCGATAAAAACGCCGAGCACACCCAGTTGATTCCGGGCTCGCCGGTAAATCAGTAATGAGGCGATGGCTCCCATAATATTACTGGAGGCGATAGCCATAGCAATAAGGCTGGGTGAGGAGATCTCTATCTCGCGCAAGTAAAACGGGATCTGAGTTGGAATCAGGGTAAAAGCCAGGCTATTTAAAGTTGCCGCCGCCAGTAGTGCATAAAATGCAAGCGGGTTAGCCTGCTTTTCTTTTTTGGGGTTTCTGTGCTTGAAAGGCCTTACTCGCACGGGCTCCCAAAGGAAAATTTGAACTGCTGGAACTAGTAGTAAGGCCAACAAATAAATTGCGAAGGGGGCGCGCCAATGTAAGCTGGCCAGTAGTCCGCCCAGGGTTAGAAATACGACCCCACCGATACTGATAAAAGTACTCTGCTGGCTCAAATAAGTTAGGCGTTGCTCCCGGCTGAAATAATCCCCCACCAGGGCTGTTACCGAGGTCATTGTTCCGGCCACGGCAATTCCCAATAGTAGGCGGCTCGTCAGGATTCCTGCGAGACTATCCTGAAATAGGGCTAGTAGACCGGATAGTCCATAGAGTACCAGGGCTGCTTTCAATAATTGCAGGCGGCCATGGCGATCAGTAATCCAGCCTGCTAATGGAGCGCAGAGGGCGATGCTCAAAGCGGGCAGGGTCACTACCAGTCGGCTCCACAAATCACTATTGGGTGTCCCTGAGAAATACTGCTGCAGTGCAGGTAGTGAAGGGGCTACAGTGGCCCCCGACATGATAGTGAGTGCTGCCAGGCACAGTAATGTGGTACGGCTCTGAGACGGTATCCCGCTGGTCGTGTGCTTCATGATTATTAGTCGCTGCTTCTAGGTCCCTGGGTTTCTCTTCGCGGTATCTCCAGACTCGCGTATTTCAGTAGCAAATTTGGGGTTCAGGCTTGCAGCTGCCACTAGTAGTAAGAACAGGTTGGGGTTGGCTTGACCGGCTGGTTGCGCAACGCTGTTTGCTTGGTGCTTTTCCATCACTTTTCTCCCTCGCTTGCATTAGGTTGCGCAGCAGTGTAAAACCTCAACTAATGTTTAGGTCAATGGTTGATAGGCATTTTTATGGCAGCTGAAGAATCGGCCGAAAAAGGAGCGGTAAAGTCAAAGCAAATCAAGCGGGAGCTGACTGTTGGCGAGGTGGCCGAGCGCAGCGGCGTGGCAGTCAGCGCCCTGCATTTCTATGAAAGCAAAGGCCTGATTGCCAGCTGGCGGACCTCCGGAAATCAAAGGCGTTACTCACGGGATGTGTTGCGACGAGTGGCCATTATCAAGGTGGCCCAGAGTACCGGGATTCCATTGTCGGAAATACGCGAGGCCTTCGGGGAGCTTCCCAATAAGCGCACGCCCAATGCGGGGGATTGGTCATCACTCTCTTCTCACTGGCGTGAAGAGTTGGATCAGCGTATCCAGCAGTTAACCAAGTTGCGCGATGACCTTGAGGGATGTATTGGCTGCGGTTGTTTGTCTATGCAGAAATGCCCTTTACGGAATCCCGGGGATGAAGCTGCGGAGCAGGGAGGGGGAGCTCGATATTTGGATTTGACCGAGTAGGAAAGTGGTAGCAATACACGAGTACTGCTACCAACTCCCAAGGCGTACTTTTATCGCGCTAAAAGGCTGATAGCGGTTTTCCGGCGCTCACTTCAGGAGAAAATCTTCTCGTAAAACGCCAGTGTTCCCCGCCAGGCGTCTTCAGCGGCTTCACGGTTATAGGCCAGCGGCAGGCCGAACTTTTCTCCCCGGTCTGTTGCACAGGGGTTGGTGAATCCATGTAGGACCCCCGGGTAACTGACCAGAGTTAATTTGGCTTCGGATTCCTGCATTTCAGTAACAAACTGGCCGACCTGGTCCGGTGGAACCATCACATCGGCGCCGCCGGTGTAGACCTGTATTTCAGCATTAATAGGTTTGTTTTGTGCGGGCGTACTTCTTGCCAGTGCCCCGTGGTAACTGACTACGCCGCGCAAGTCCACGCCGACTCGAGCCATAGCGAGTACGACTCCGCCGCCAAAACAATAGCCCTGTGCTGCGACCTGATCCGGGTCTGCTTGGGGCCGCTGCTGGAGCAGTGATAATGCTGTGCGGAAGCGCGCTTCAAGGGCGACCGGGTCCTTCAGGGCTTCATCCCTGAACTGCTGTGCCTCTTGTGGATCATCGGTCTGTTTGCCTGCGCCAAACATATCCACTGCAAAAGCGAGGTAGCCGCAGTTGGCCAGCTTCTCCGCCTGCTCGCGAACAAAGGCATTGTGCCCCCACCATTCGTGTACCAGTAAAACCCCCGGCCGTTTGTCACTGATATTTTCATCCCATGCGAGATATCCGCAAAAAGTATCCCCGTTTACGGTGTAGTCAATTACTTCCGCTTCCATAGTGAGTCGCCTGGCTGATCGAGAAAGAGTCGTTGGGAAACCGGTAAGGGCCCGGCTACTCCGCAAGCGTGGCACAAACTTCAGTTGTTGCCAGTGGGTGGCCCTTTCAGCTCAATCACATTGTCCTCGGGATCTGAGATGTAAATTGACAGGCCAATTCCATCGGCGCCAAAGCGCTCTTCTGCTGGCGAAAACTTTACCTGTTCCTGCGCTAAAAAGGCCTGGATACTCTCTGGATTAAAGGGTTCAACCCGGAAGCAAAAATGATCCAGGTTCCGCCCTTCCTTTCCCGGTGCTGCTCCCCCTCTCTGGCCGATAGGTTTATCAACTGGCACTAAATCTATCATGCAAGTGCCTGCGCGGAGTTGGTAGAGGCCAATATCGTCCCGTTGGCGCACAATGCTGCATCCAAGAATATTTTGGTAAAAGTCGAGCATGGGTTTTAGGGATTGGACACGCAATACAATATGGTCAATATGGTGGAGCTTAATCATAGGCGGCCCAAGCTTAGTTTTTACTAAGACTAGGTGGACCCTAAGGTAGTTGTCGAGTGAATTAAATGTTAGAAATTTTAAGTTAATCTGTAAAAGCCTGGCTATAGAGAAGGTAGGTAGCGCAAATAATCAGAAGGCTCCCCATGGATCTGTTAAATACTTTGCGCCGGTATTGACTCCCTAATAGTAAGCTAGCTCGATCCCCGGCAATAGCCCAAATACTTAATGATATGTAGCAAACCAGAAAGTAAATCAGGGTAAATGTGAGTAAATTGCTGTGGTTATCGCTGCTGGAAAAAATAGCCACTCCAGAAAGGCAGGCGACCCAGGCTTTTGGGTTAAGCCATTGCAATAAAAACCCCTGGTAAAATCGTGGCTCCTGAATCCGCTCAATACCCGCATGATCAGTAGGTGCAACCGCTGTTTGGTAGCCGATATAGGCCACATAAATTGATCCTGTTATCGCAACATATCGTAGTAACTGGGGATAAATTTCTATTACCTGATAGAGCCCGAGGCCTATAGCTGCAAGTAACAGTGTAAAGCCTATTGTGGCTCCTGTTACAAAGGGCAAAGTGCGGACAAATCCATAATTCACCCCGGAGGAAATGATAACCATATTCACCGGCCCCGGTGTAATGGACATAGCCAGGGAAAACCCAAACATAGCAAGAAGTAGTGACATTCGCTGCTCCTGGCAGTTATCAATTGTTTGGAGACTTTAATGGCCTGGTAGGAAAATGATTAGATACTTAAAACTGAAATATATTGTTTATAAAAATTTACTTACTAAAAAGGGAGAAGGAAAGAATACACTGAGCTCGGGACCCTATGAGGCATGGATGCCGATTAGGAGCTTACAGGGATGTATTCACTGCGTGTCTCGAGTACGGTGCATTCTTTCCTTTCACCCCAGTAGTAAGTATGGACGAGTGTGCTGCACGAGACTGGATGCCGATTAGGCGCTAACAGCAATATATTCACAGATCTTCGCAAGAGCGGTGTATCCTTTCCTGTTGACCCAGAAGCACCTTTAGAGAATTCATAGGGAGTTGCTATTGTGCTAAAGGATATTCGCTATTTACTGGTGTTTGCCAAGGTTGTGGAAAGCGGCTCTTTTAGAGGCGCTTCTTCGGAACTGGATATTTCTGTCGCCAGCGTTAGTTCCTATGTGGCGAGGTTGGAGGAAAGTCTTGGCGTTGCGCTCTTGTATCGCAATACCCGCAAATTGTCCCTGACCGAAGATGGGGAAAAGGTTTATAAAACGGCACAGAATATATTGGATTTGTACGCCGATGGTCTCGGAGAATACAAAGCGCGAGAGGAACGCAGTATCAGTCGGCTTAAAATTGCAATCCCCGCCGTTTTGATCCACAGCCGCTTGCTGAGCAAAATAGTGGGCTTTGTCCGGCGGGATCTGGGTATTCATTTACAACTTCAATGCAGCGACCAGCACGAGGATGTAATTGGCGGTGGTTTTGACTTGGCAATTCGCCTGGGTAATATGCCTGACAGCAATTTGAAAGCGCGTAAGATATTTGAATTAGAGCGGGTGTTAATTGCCAGTGGCGATATGCTGGATCGCTATGGTTTTCCGGGTCATCCTCGCGACCTTGCTGTCTGGCCCTGGATTGGGCTGACCATGCGGCCCAATCACCGGAAATTTCTACATCGGCAGCAGGGCGAATATGAAGTTAGCTACACCCCGGTAGCGACTGTCGACAGCGTTGAAGCGGCTTATCGACTGACGAGCTGCGGTCTGGGACTATCGGCGCCACCTCGATTTTTAATAAGCGCACAGGATGATGTACAAGAGTTATTGCCAGACTGGCAGCTTCCGAATTTACCCGCCTATGCAGTTAGACCTTCAAACGGAGTCTCCAAAGGTCCTATACAGAAATTGATTGATTATTTGGCCGATAGTGATACCCAGCTGGCCGCCTGCCATCCTCGCGATTTAGCGCAAAAGCTAGCTGAAGAAGCGGTTGATTAATTGTCCAGGAAGGTTCTCAATAGTTCGGTAGAGGCCTCTGCCGTCAAGGTTGGTCACTTGCGGACAGAGGTCCTTTTATTCATGGGGGAATTTAAAACCTTACTGCGGAATAAATTCCTGAACGATATTTATTTGGGCATTACAGCTTATTTCTACCGGATCTTGCTTTACCGCAGTTGACTCCATGGATGTGTCTTCAGAGGCGTTAACTGTGCGAATAATGCTGGAAATTTCTGGTTTGCAGGAACCGCAGCTCGTACCGCAGCCAAGGGTTTCTCCCAGTGCTTCGACGGTGTTAATGCCTTGGGCGATGGCCTCCTCTATCTGTGGCCGGGAAACCTGGAGGCAGGTACAAATCATCTTCACACCGGGCTTTATGGGATGAAGCAGTTGCCCCGGTGATTCAGGCAGGGGAGTGGCCAGGTAGTTTTCCAGGTGCTGTCGGCTGGGTAATTGGTGCCAGTCTCTACCAGAGAAAATCAGAAGTTTTAAGCTATTATCGTAGGCGATCCAGCGCTGACTTTTAGGGGTAACCAATTCCTGCCAGAACAATTGGGGCTGCTCGTCCATTATCTTGGATGCCAGTTCCCGCCCGTGGATAAGTTGGTTCGCGGCAATTTCATAGCGAAAGCCATTTTCCAAGGGGACTCGATACCAGTGCAGGATACTGCTGTCGTTGGCCTGCTGTAACCAATCCCATACTCTATCGGCAGTCTCTTCGGCACAGATCATTGTGGCAAAGTATTCAGCTGCCAGGGGACTGACATTAACGGGAACCTGTTTGAATTCAGGTTGGCCGGAGTAGGGATCAATACTGGAGTCCGCCAGGGCACTGGGCTTGGAATCCTGTGAGAAGGTTTCACTCCAGTGAATAGGGGCAAAGATCTCCCCTCTTTTTTGCCCTCCGTTGAGAGCGGCGCGGCCGACCATTTTAGATGAGGCGCTGTTTAACCGAACTAATTCCCCATCGTTAACCTGGAAGCGAGCGGCATCCTTGGGGTTTATTTGTATTTCCGGCAGTTCGCTGTGATCGAGTAATTTTCTTACCCGCCCGGTTCGGGTCATGGTATGCCACTGGTCGCGCATACGGCCGGTATTGAGCCATATAGGATACTCGCCACTGATCTGCTGTTCCGGAGGCTGCGGCGCTATGGGGATAAAGCGAGCGCGCTTGTCCGGGGTAAAAAACTGTCCACTGGTGAATAAGCGTTTGCACCCGGCTGGATGCTCCTGGTTGACCGGCCACTGTACCGGGGCCAGTGCATCGTATTCACTGCGATTGATATTGGCGAGTGCGGAGATATCAAAAGCCCTGGAGCCGTGGTTTTCGAAGCCGGAAAGCTGGGCGTGCTCACGAAAAATATCGGCGGGGTGTGAATAATTAAACTGATCTCCATAACCCAGATGCTGGGCCAGTCCGCACAGGGCTTGCCAGTCGTGGCGAGCTTCTCCCGCTGGGGATAAAAATCCACGTTGCCGAGAGATACGTCGTTCTGCATTGGTGACAGTGCCGTTTTTTTCTCCCCAGCCCGTTGCGGGAAGTAGCAAATCGGCACAGCGAGCGGTATCGGTATTGGCAATGCAGTCGGAGACAATAACCAACGGGCATTTCTGTAGTGCGGCTTTGACTCTATCGGCTTCGGGCATACTGACGGCGGGGTTGGTAGCCATAATCCAAATGGCTTTAATTTTTCCGCTTTCTACCGCGCGGAACATATCCACAGCCTTCATTCCCGGCTTGGTAGCAATTTGATCGGAATTCCAGAATCGTGATACCCGGTCAATATCCTGCTCGTTAAACTCCATATGCGCGGCGAGGGTATTGGCAAGTCCGCCCACCTCGCGTCCACCCATCGCGTTGGGTTGGCCGGTAATAGAAAATGGTCCTGCACCAATTTTGCCCACGCGTCCGGTGGCTAAATGGCAGTTTATGATTGCGTTGTTTTTATCAGTGCCGCTGCTGGACTGATTGATTCCCATAGAATAAAAACTAATGGTCTTTTCTGTTGCTGCAAATGCCTGAAAAAATTCCAATAGTTTTTCGATAGATATGCCACAGGTGGCCGCAGTTAATTCTGGTGACCAGTCTTGAGCCGCAGCTAAGGTATCGGCAAATCCCTGTGTATGATTTTTTATGTAGTCGGTATCTAGATAATAGTGCCGGCTGAGAAAACGCAGAAGTCCATTGAATAGTGCCGCATCAGTGCCGGGTTTAATTGCCAGGTGCAGATCTGCCATTTCACTGGTAGCGCTGCCACGGGGGTCGATAACGACAAGCTTTGCAGCACCTGCCTGCATTCGCTGGAATAAGATCGGATGTGTCCAGGCTGCATTGGAACCGATAAGCACGATAAGTTCAGCCTGTTCCAGATCCTCATAGGAACAGGGTACCGCATCGGCACCAAATGCGCGTTTATATCCCACCACCGCAGAGGCCATACAAAGTCGGGAATTGGTATCAATATTGGCAGAGCCAATAAATCCCTTCATTAACTTGTTGGCCACATAGTAGTCTTCGGTGAGAAGCTGACCGGACAGATAAAAAGCTACAGAGTCAGGGCCATGGTCGCGAATTGTCTGCTTAAAGGCATCGGCCATATAAGAGAGCGCAGTATCCCAGTCACAATCTTTTCCGTGCAGGCGAGGGTGTAGGAGACGGCCGTGTTCGCCCAGCGTTTCGCCGAGCGCAGAACCTTTAACGCACAATTTGCCGAAATTTGAAGGGTGCTGGGAATCGCCACTAACAGTAATCGCTGTAGTATTTGCGCGCTCTTCCCTGTTAACCGAAACCCCACAACCGACACCACAATAGGGGCAGGTAGTGCAGGAGCGGTGCGCGCTCAGAAATTCCTGTACTGCCATTACTGTAGCTTATTGTTGCCGATGTAAACCGTGTTCCCACTAAATGCCAGCGGGTAGGTGGCAAGCTTGATATCGCTGTCTTCCATGCAGACTCCATCGCTAAGGCGGAAATGGTTTTTATACATTGGGGAAGCAATGGTTAATTCCCCTTCCAATTCCGCAATAATTCCTCTTGCAATCACACCAGCTTGTGCGATTGGGTCCCAGTTGTCAACGGCATAAAGCTGTTGTTCCTGGTCGGGTAAAAAAAACAGGGCGATGCTTCTTTGATAGACAGTTTTAGTCACTGTATTCAAAGCCTTCGTTGGGTATACGGAGGTATCGCCCCAAAGCGCACATACCCCAGAGTTGGTGACCAAATCTGATCGCTGACAGATTGGAGACCATTGGGGGTGGGTTATGGCAACTGAATTTGAGGGAGTTTCTTGCAGGGCAGCCAGGCTCATAATAATTTCCTCACAATGGATGGAAAGGATTCAAAAGCAATTTATTAATAAAGGTATAACTGGCGGCTTGCGCCGCCGGGAGAAGCTTTAGGCGGATTCGGCTGTTTCCACTAGCTCGTCAGTGGTCGCCGGACGCGGTTGCCCGCGCTCTTTAACGAAAACAATCTTTTCGTCGGTTTCGTTGCTATTAACGAATTGACGGAAGCGCTTGAGTTTTTCCGGATCGTTAATGGCTGTTTTCCATTCGCATTGGTAGGTGTCTACTACTCGGGCCATCTGGGCTTCCAGCTCGGCACAAATCCCCAGCTTGTCATCGATAATGACTTCGCGCAGGTAATCCAGGCCGCCGTCAAGATTTTCCAGCCACACAGATGTGCGCTGTAATTTATCGGCGGTGCGCACATAGAACATCAGGAAACGGTCGATATAGCGGATAAGAGTTTCGTCATCCAGGTCAGTGGCGAACAAATCTGCATGGCGGGGGCGCATGCCGCCGTTGCCACAAACAAATAGATTCCAACCTTTTTCAGTGGCGATAACCCCGACATCTTTGCTTTGAGCCTCAGCGCATTCACGGGTACAGCCGGAGACAGCCATTTTTATTTTGTGTGGAGAGCGCAATCCCTTGTAGCGGTTCTCTACTTGAAGGGCCATTGAAACGCTGTCCTGAACCCCAAAGCGACACCAGGTGCTACCAACACAGGACTTAACCGTGCGCAGGGATTTGCCGTAGGCATGGCCGGTTTCAAATCCGGCATCAATCAGCTCTCGCCAAATTTCCGGTAGCTGCTCCAGGCGCGCGCCAAACAAGTCGATACGCTGGCCGCCAGTAATTTTTGTATAAAGGTCGTAGCGTTTGGCCACTTCGCCGATCACTATTAATTTTTCCGGTGTGATCTCGCCGCCGGGAATACGCGGAACTACAGAATAGCTGCCGTTTTTCTGCATATTCGCCATGAAAGTATCGTTGGTGTCCTGTAAGCCGACGTGAGTCTGCTCCAGAATATGTTCATTCCACAGGGAGGCAAATATGGATGCGGCTGCAGGTTTACAAATTTCACAGCCGCGCCCTGAACCGTGTTTGCTTAATAATTCACTAAAGGTTTTTATTTCTTCCACCTGGATAATGTGGAATAACTCCTGGCGGGAGAAGGGGAAGTGCACGCATAAGTGATTGTTCACTTCCATGCCGAGCGCCGCTAGCTCTTCATCGACAATATTTTTCAGTAGCCCAGCGCAACCACCGCAACCTGTAGATGCTTTTGTTGCATCCTTAACATCAGCCAGTGAGTGGCAGCCACCGGCAACGGCGTCGATAATCTGGCCTTTACTTACATTGTGGCAGGAACACACGGTAGCCGAAGCGGGGAGTGCAGCAGCACCCAGCCCAGGAGCTGCGCCATCGGTTGCCGGTAAAATTAATTGTTCCGGGTGTTCGGGCAGATCAATATCGTTGAGGTGGTATTGCAGCAGGGTATCGTAGTCATCCGTATCCCCCACCATCACCGCACCCAGCAGCTTTTTGCCCTCGCTATCGGTGATCATACGTTTGTAAACACCGCTCTGCTCATCTACAAAAGTAATAGCGGCAGCGCCGTTGGTGCGACCATGGGCATCGCCAATAGAGCCGACCTGTACACCCAGGAGTTTCAGCTTGGTGCTCATGTCAGCACCGTTAAAACTTTCCTCTCCACCGGTCAGTTGAGCGACAGCAGTACGCGCCATGCTGTAACCGGGAGCGACCAGGCCAAAAATTTTCTGATCGTAAAGTGCGCATTCGCCGATAGCGAAAATATTCGGGTCTGAAGTACGGCAGCAGCTGTCAATTACGATCCCGCCGCGTTCGCCAACTTCCAGCCCGCTGGATTTTGCCAGTTCATCCTGGGGGCGAATGCCTGCGGAGAAAACAATCAAATCGGTAAGCAGTTCTTTATCTCCCTTGAACTGCATACGTAGGCGGCCGTCTACTTCTTCAATCAATTCCGTGGCAGTACTGGTGTGTACCTGAACCCCGAGTGCTTCAATTTTTGTTCTTAATAGGGCTGAACCACCTTCATCCAACTGAGTGGCCATAAGGCCTGGGGCGAACTCGACAACGTGGGCTTCAAGTCCCAGGGCTTTCAGGGCATTGGCAGCTTCCAGGCCCAGTAGGCCACCGCCGACAACTACACCACTTTTTGCACTGGCGGCAATCGAGCGGATGGAATCGAGATCTTCCAGGGTTCGATATACAAAGCAGCGCTGGTGTTGATGACCGGGTATTGGCGGAACAAAAGGGTAGGAGCCGGTGGCAAGTATTAATTGGTCGTAAGAGAGGCTGGCTCCACTTGCCGCAGTAATTGTTTTATTGTCCCGATCAATTTGCACCACTTTGTCATTGAGCAGGATATTAAAACCCCACTGCTGATACTGCTCCAAGTTTCCCATGGACAGGTCTTCAGCTGTGCGTCCGGCAAAGTATTCGGAAAGGTGGACCCTGTCATAAGCGGGACGGGGCTCTGCACAGAATATGGTGATATCAAACTGGTTGGCGTATTGATGGTTGGCGAGCTGTTCCAGGAAATGGTGCCCGACCATACCGTTGCCAATCACAATCAGCTTTTGAGGTTTAACATTTGCCTTCATTTACAATCCTGCCGTCTCAATTCGTTTTATTCGGCAGGAAGAGGGCCCGTCTGAAATGGCAAGGGCGTCTCCTCTTCTGCCGAAGAGTACAGGCGCCGTTGCCTCGTAATGGGGGAATAATTTGTTGGTAATTAAATACATTCAATCTCTATGCCAATTTTATTTTTAGTAATAAAGGGGGTTTGGCCTGATTGTCCACAATTTTTGCGACAAAGTGGTGCATTTAATTAATTTTCTGCGCTGTAAATGTGCTTATTCAAATCTTATGTATTAGCGCCAAAAGAAGTAGAGCAGATGAGAGAGCAGTAGAATTAAAGTTAGTAGCTGCCAGACAAGAACCGGATTTCTTTCTAGCAGGGGACGGCTTTGGGGGGCTTTAAATTCCGGGCTGGGAGATTGCAGATCCTGGATAAATTCTGACAATGCGTTGTAGCGCTTTTTAGGATCAGGAGCACAAGCCTTTTGTAGGGCGCTATCAATCCAGTAGGGAATATCTTTGCGGTGTGCGGATGCGCGAGTAAAGCGCATTTGGTTATAGTTCTTTAAACGGTAGTGGTAGCTGCCAAAGCGCTCGGGATAGGGATATTTGCCCGTGAGCAATTCATAAGCAATGATTCCCAGGGAAAAGATGTCTGATCGATGGCTGGCGCTATCCCCAAAAAAGAATTCCGGAGCTGTATAATTCTTACTGCCGGGCGCTGTTTCACCAGATAGATGTAATTGCTCTCTGAGCCCTGGGCCATCGGCACCACCGAGATCAATGATTGCCAGGCGCCCGTCGTTGCGCATCATAATATTCTCTGGCTTGAGATCGCCGTGAACGATCTCCAACCGCTGTAAACTTCGCAACGCACTAACCAATTGTGCCATTAGCTCCCGCACTTGGGGAATTTGAGGTTGTGGATGTAATTGCATCCACTGACGCAAAGTCTGTCCTTCGATATATTCGAGAATATGATAGAGACAGTGCCTTTCAGAAGTCGGAGCAAAAACTTTAATAATTCCTGGGTGGGAGATTCGTCGCCCGGTCCATTCCTCAGCAATAAATCGTTCGATGTAGTGGGGGTCATCACAGAAATTAACTGAGGGAGTTTTTATCACCCGCAATACTTCGGTATTGAGGTCTCGGGCCAGATAGAGATGGCTGCGGCTGCTGGCATGTAATTCCTGTAAAACAAGGAAATTGTCGAGCTTTTGGCCTGGGCGCAGGTCAGGTGCGAACGGGAGTTCGCGATTGCGCATAGCCAATTCATCGCACTGGGGCAGCCCTACATAATTTATCCGGCAAGTGACAGCAGTCAGGTTATCGGTGGAGCCCGCTGTCAGAGCAGCATCAATAAGCCCTTGTGGGGTTGAACTGGAAAAATTAAGCAATAGCTCAATTAACTCTGTCTCAGGCAGAAAATCGTGAATCCCATCGCTACTCACCAGGAAAATATCCCCGGGTTGCAATTCCTCACAGCGGTAGTCCACTTCAATATGGGCATCCATTCCCAGGGCGCGGCTCAAAAAGGTGCGTCCAGGTCCGAGGCTGTGGCTGTGATCGCTACTCAAGCACTGTAATTTCCTGTCGCGGAGTCGGTAGATCCGGGAGTCGCCGATGTGAACCAGATGTGCGCTGGTGCCTTTGAAAATAACGGCAGAAAAAGTGGTCAGCCAACCCCGTTTAATTTCGGCACTGCCGCCACTCTGTCGAAATAGCCAGCTATTGAGCGAGTGCAAAACCCGAGCAACAGCGTGCTTTGTCGACCAGGTTTGTGGGGTGCTGTAATAATCGGAAAAGAATCCATTGATGGCAGCGCGGGCTGCTTCACCGCCGGCTTCTGCATTGGCAACACCGTCGGCTACTGCCGCAAGGCTGCCGTGGCGCTGTAATTCAGCGCCTTCGGGAAGCCTCACTGCGCAGGCGTCGTCATTGTGTTGGCGAAGTCCGGCGCAGGAGGCAGTGAACAGTTGCAGGGCATCTTCTTTATCGCCCTGCGAACTGTCACTGGCAGCGAGCCCGGACTCTTCTGTGCTCGCTGCAGTGGGTAGATCGTTATTAGGCAACATCGATCATGGATACGCTGCCATCGGGGTGTACTTCTGCCATTTGTCCCTCCGGTTCTTCCAGTAGAAGCAGGGCGGCAAAGCCGAGCAATGCGGTAGCGCAGATTACCAGGAAAAAGGTCTGGTAAGACACCATGCTGAGAACGGTGAGATAGAAAACGGCTCCGACATTGCCGTAGGCGCCAGTCATGCCGGCAATCTGCCCGGTAAGGCGGCGTTTGATCAAGGGCACCACTGCGAATACCGCGCCCTCACCAGCTTGCACAAAGAAGGAGCAGGCCATGGCAGCGGCGACCGCCAGGTACAGGGGCCACTCGGCATCAATCATGCTCATAGTGAAGTAACCCAGAGCCAGGCCAGCGGTGAGGATCAGCAGGGTAGATTTGCGCCCCCAGCGGTCACTAATCAATCCGCCGGCAGGGCGTGACATGAGGTTCATAAAGGCATAGGCGGAGGCCAGCAAGCCAGCTTTTACCGGGTCCAGTGTAAAGGTCTCGGAGAAGAATAAGGGCAGCATGGAAACCACAGCCAATTCGGAACCGAAAGTCGCGAAGTAGAGCAGATTCAAAACTGCTACTTGCTTAAACTTATAGCGGTGTACCGGTGCGGGTGGGTTGCTGAGTACTTCACGGTTAATACTGTAGGTTTTATACGCGTCGAGAAGATACAGTAATACCAGGCCTGCATAGATCAGGTTGGCGGTAAGGTTGGATATTAATGCAACGCCGCTGGATAATTTCCAGGTTAGCAGGGCCAGTGCCGCATACATGGGCACTTTCATCACCAGAAGCAGGATAAAATCCCCGGGACTGGTGACTTCCATAGCACCAATTTTTTTTGGCTTGAAATAGGTTGACCCCTTGGGCGTATCAGTCACAGAGAAGTAATAAACTACGCTGTAAACCAGTGCGATTGCGCCAGTGAGGCCAATGGCATAGCGCCAGCCGTCGTCACCGCCAAAAAACAGGGCGATAGTGGGCAGGGACATGGCTGCTGCAGCTGAGCCAAAATTTCCCCATCCCCCGTAAATACCCTCTGCGGTACCCAGCTGTCGAGCCGGGAACCACTCGGACACCATGCGGATGCCTACGACAAAACCTGCACCAATAAAGCCCAAAAGGAATCGGCCAATGGCTGCCTGTACAAAGTTGTCTGCCAGGGCAAAAATAAAGCAAGGCACACTGCCGATTGCCAGTAATAGCGAATAGGTGAGTCTGGGGCCATATTTATCAGTTAGCATCCCGATTACAATGCGTGCGGGAATTGTCAGGGCCACGTTTAAAATAAGTAGGGTTTTGACCTGGTCCGGAGTTAATGAAAGGCTTTTCGCAATTGCCATTAGCAATGGTGCGTGGTTAAACCAGGCAAAGAAAGTGATAAAGAAGGCCACCCAGGTTAGGTGGAGTACTTTTATCTTCCCGCGGAACGAGAATAGATTAAGTGAGTCACTGGACATGCGCATTTCCTTTGTTTGCTAATTCCGCAGGCACAAAAAAAGCCCACAGCTGCAGCCGCTTGACTGCAGACGATGGACTTCGTTGCCCGTTATATTCGGCGAACAACCGCTTCACCGCGCTGATGCGCCTGAGGGAAGGCAATTGCATCATCGAATTATTTCCATTCAATTAATGTGCCACTATTTTTTTGCGAGCAGGAAATCCACTGTCTGCCGGTAGAGGTCTGGACGATAGGCTTCTGCTGCACGGAGTGTTGAACTCCCCAGGTCTGAATACATCTCCAGCAGCTGCCGTGCTTTTTCCTGAGTTGGACGCCCGCAGTCGTTATCAATATGGGCAAAGAGGTGCCAGCCGGGATTGGCGAGAATCTCCCGGTCCCGGTGGTAGAGAATCTGGTCATTGAGGGAGCGTTGAATCAGCTCCTCAGGCAGGTTGAGGTATTGCCCCAGGGACAAGAGCTTGGCAGCTTCGGCTCTGTTTGCGCGTGCGGCAAGCCAGGTACAGGCCTTGAGAAGAGCGGCCCTTAGGGCCAAGTGGGTCGCAGGGTTGGCTTGGTGCCAGCTCTCAGTGACTGTCAGCACTTTTTCCGGCATAGCTGGCAGCAGTGTATTACAAGCCGCAATAACCACGCCGGACCCTTTGTGGGCGGCCAGGGAGTTCCAGGGTTCGCCTACACAATAGCCATCGATAACGCCACTGTGGAGGTTTTCCAACATTTGTTCAGGCGGTAATACCACCAGTTTTATATCCCGGTCCGGGTCGATATCGGCAGAGCGTAACCAGTATCTTAATTGCAAGCTATGACTGGAGAATGGATAAACCGTGGCGAGCCTGACAGTAGGTGGGTATTTATTGTCGTGAAGGTAGCGCTTTAGCGCCAAGGCGATATCACTTTGTGAGTCACCTTCACAGTAATTTTGCAGGCGTTCGAATAATTCTGCGGAAAGGGTAATAGCGTTACCATTGCAGCTGAGAATTAATCCACTTAACAAGCGTTCGTGGCAATTGGGTAGTGCTTGTTCAAGTGTCAGGGGCATAGGAGCGAGCATTGCTGCAGCATCGGCTTTGCGCGCAATTAACTTGTCTCGCAGGGTGGCCCAGCTTGTTTCTTTTTGCAGCTGTACCTTTAATCCATATTCTTGGAAGTAGCCTAGCTCCTTGGCGACAATTAGCGGTGCGCTGTCGGTCAGGCGCAGGTAAAGCAGTTTGATGGTCTTTTTTTCCGGGCACAGAAGGGCTGACATCGGTACTCTAATGCTCTTTCTGAAAATATTGGATTACTTGCTCGGCAACTGTATGGATGGTCGAGTTGCTGTTCATCGCGAGATTGCGCAAGGTCTTATGGGCATCCTCTTCACTGAGGTTCTTCTTGGCCATTAATAGCCCTTTGGCCCGCTCGATTGCTTTTCGCTCTGTGAGTTGCTGCTGGGTGCGCTCGAGAGACTGACGCAATTGCTGGAAATGTTTAAATTGTGCCATAGCGATTTCTATCGCCGGTGCCACGCGCTCAGGAGTCATTCCCTCGGCCATATAAGCGCTTACCCCGGAGTCGACCGCGCGACTAATAAAGTCTGCGTTTCCGTTACCTGAAAACATAGCCACAGGGGTTGGCGCCTCACGATTGACTATGGCCAGGCTTTCCAGGATATCCCTGTCCGGGGATTCGATGTCTATCAGCACAATATCTGGACGGTATTTTTCCACCTGGAAGAGGAGCCCCTCGGCACTATTGATCTGGGCGAGAATGCTGTAGCCAGCAGCACGTAATCGCTCACAAACCAAGTGGGCGCGCTCGGGATTGTCATCGACCAGCATGATTCCAGGGCTTGGATTAGTCACAATTTACTGCGGCACTCATCTAATAATTTTTATTGGGCTTTACCAACTTTTAATCAATAGTTGTGCCAAATACGCAGAGGTGGGGGAGTGGATGTATGTCTCTAATTCCATGAGATAAATCTGATGTTACTGCTTTTTCCTGGTGCGACATTCTGCGGATATTGTTTTTTTTGCACAAGTAGGGGGCTACTACATATTTTTCAGGCAGAAAAGTGTGACTTGGTACTATGGAAGCAAAATTATCTGCACATTTGTGGTTTGCGTGAATAGACTGTCACATGGCGCGTTATTTTTTATTATAGGTGTAATGTGATGGTCGCCTTTATCGACAATATTTAACTAACACGGTGTGTTTGGTGATCTATTTGCGGTTATTAAAAATAGTCAGTTACCCCTAAATTTTTATAGTTTTTTGTTTGTTTGTAGGTGGTCACTCCACTGTGGGGATTTTCTTGGGTTGAAAATTCATAGTGAATTGAGCGGTAAGGCCATTTAAAAAGGAAAACTCCTTATATTTTGGATAAACAAATAGCAATTTAACTTCAGGGAAAAGGTTTCGCGCAAGACTAATTTTTGCTTATTTCTCTCAGGTCTATATAGCCAATTCAGGATATATAGTCTTATTAATTTCACCAATTACGGCTATCAGGTTATCCCCCTTTTCATCCCCTTTGACGACGTTTACACTCGATCTGTTTATAAATTGGGCAATCCAATACTTTTTGAGGTAGATGTAGCTGTAAGTTCATAAAATCAACTAAGAGGGGCACGGCGGTGATTATAGCCATACCTAGAGAGACCGCAGAGGGAGAAGCACGTGTTGCAGCGACTCCCGATAGCGTAAGACGATTACGCGATTTGGGTTTTTCCGTAGCGGTGGAGAAGGGGGCTGGTAACAGGGCCAGTTTTACTGATGAAGCTTATGCTGAAGCCGGTGCAGAAATCCGTGAGGATATGCAACAGTGCCTGGCTGATGCGGGCATAGTATTAAAAGTACAAGCACCAACTGATCAAGAGTTGGCCCTGATTCCCAAAGGGGCTACGCTGATCGCCTTTCTGAAGCCGGCACAAAATGCCGAGTTCCTACAGAAGCTTGCCGAGCGCGATATCAATGCGCTAGCGGTCGAGTCGATTCCAAGAATTTCCCGCGCGCAAAAAATGGATGCGCTCAGCTCCATGGCAAATATTGCCGGCTATCGTGCGGTTGTGGAGGCTGCCCACAATTTTGGTCGCTTCTTTACCGGACAGATCACGGCAGCAGGAAAAATTCCCCCGGCAAAAGTACTTGTTATTGGTGCTGGTGTAGCGGGGCTCTCTGCAATAGGTACGGCAAAAAGCATGGGAGCTATTGTGCGGGCCTTCGATACCCGCGCTGAAGTACGTGAGCAAGTGGAGTCCATGGGGGCTGAATTCCTTACCGTAGAAATTGAGGAGGAAGGCTCGGGCTCCGGTGGTTACGCCAAGGTGATGTCCAAGGAATTTATTGATGCTGAAATGGCACTGTTCCGCGAGCAGGCCAAAGAAGTGGATATTGTGATCACCACTGCCTTAATTCCGGGGAAACCCGCTCCGAAATTATGGCTTGCAGATATGGTCGACAGTATGCCTAAAGGTTCTGTCGTCGTGGATTTAGCAGCAGAAATGGGCGGTAACTGTGACTATACAGTGCCCCATGAAAAAGTGGAGCAGAACGGCGTCACTATTCTTGGTTATACCAATCTGCCCAGTCGAGCAGCGGCACAATCCTCGCGCCTGTATTCAACCAATCTTGCTCATCTGCTTGGGGAGCTAACTCCAGAGAAAGATGGTGAGATTAATCTCAATTTTGATGATGAAGTGATTCGTGGTGCCACAGTGGTTAAATCCGGTGAGATTACCTGGCCTCCACCCGCTCCAAAAATTTCTGCTCAGCCCAAGCCATCGGCGAAAGCCACTGAAGAAGTGAAAATTGTTGAGGAGACAGCTGAGAAACGAAAATCTCCGGTATCTATTTTTGCATTTTGGGCGATCGCGGCAATCTTATTGCTGTGGTTGGGGCGTGTGGCACCTCCTGATTTCGTCTCGCACTTTACCGTATTTGTCCTGGCAATATTTGTTGGCTGGCAAGTGATTTGGAATGTTACCCATGCGCTACACACTCCGTTAATGAGTGTTACTAATGCAATTTCCGGCATTGTGGTTGTTGGTGCATTAGTACAGCTTGGGATTGCCAATTCGGGTTTGGTGAGCCTGCTTGCTTTCATCGGCGTGTTGGTGGCCAGTATTAATATATTCGGTGGTTTCTTTGTGACCTACCGTATGTTGAAAATGTTTCGCCGGTAACGGGAGGAGGGAGTGATGAACGGTATGATTGCAATGGCTTATCTCTTCTCGGCAGTGATGTTTATCTTGAGTCTGGGAGGTTTATCCAGTCACGAAACTGCGCGCAGGGGAAATATTTACGGCATGGTGGGAATGGCAGTTGCCATTATCGCCACTATTGCTGGAGTGGCCGCCGGGGCTTACTGGATGGTCGCCATCGCCATGATCGTCGGCGCGGTGATTGGTTTGGCACTGGCCAAGCGTGTGGCTATGACTCAAATGCCACAAATGGTGGCTTTGCTACACAGCTTCGTCGGCTTGGCTGCGGTATTAATTGGTTGGGGCGGTTTCCTCGATCCGGTTGTGGAGTTACACGGAGCTGCTCATGTTGTCCACAGCACTGAGATATACCTGGGTGTATTTATTGGAGCAATTACCCTGACCGGTTCTTTGGTTGCTTTTTGTAAGTTGCAGGGATTGGTTTCCGGGAAACCATTAATGCTACCGGCCCGGCACTGGCTTAACTTGATTGCCATTTTGGCCTGTATTGTTCTGGGTGTGTTGTTTGTACCGGCAGATGTGCATGCGGGTACGGTTATTAACTTGCTGTTAATGACCTCAATTGCATTGCTGTTAGGTATTCACCTTGTGGCAGCTATTGGCGGCGCTGATATGCCGGTGGTGATATCCATGCTGAACAGCTATTCCGGTTGGGCCGCTGCCGCTACCGGATTTATGCTGGGCAATGATCTTTTAATTGTAGTGGGCGCCCTGGTGGGTTCTTCCGGTGCCATCCTGAGTTACATCATGTGCCGGGGAATGAATCGCTCTTTTATCAGCGTTATTCTCGGTGGGTTTGGTTCTGATGGTGGTGAAGTCTCCGATGAGGAAGTCGATGGTGAAGTAATTGCCATTGATCAACAAGAGCTTGCGGATGAACTGGATGCGGCGGACAGTATCATTATTGTTCCCGGATTCGGAATGGCGGTTGCCCATGCCCAGCAGGCGGTTAGTGACTTGACTGATCGTTTGAGAAAAGCGGGCAAAACAGTGCGCTTTGGTATTCACCCGGTAGCTGGACGTCTTCCCGGACATATGAATGTGCTCTTGGCCGAGGCTAATGTGCCCTACGATATCGTTCTGGAAATGGATGAGATTAATCCAGACTTTCCCGCTACAGATTTGGTTTTGGTGATCGGTGCTAACGACACGGTAAACCCGGATGCAGTGGAAAAACCGGGCTCGCCAATCGCAGGTATGCCGGTATTGGAAGTTTGGAAGGCCGGTAAGGTTGTTATCCTTAAGCGCTCTATGGCTTCCGGGTATGCGGGAGTTGCTAACCCACTGTTTTACAAAGAAAACTCACGCATGCTGTTCGGTGATGCAAAAGATAGTTTGCAGGGGGTTTTGGGTAAAGTCGGCAATTAGTTGCTGACTCGGGTTATTAATAGTAATTAACCTGTTTTGTACTGAAAGGCCTGGTGGGGTACAAATTGTAATGTGCCTCTTCAGGCCTTTCTGTATTTTGGTTTAGCTATTTCTTTTGATGAAAAACTTGGTTATCGAACCCTTTTTCAAATAGTGGTAGGCTCCACCGCTTTACATATCTTTACTAATAAAAAGGTCAATAGGAGTTTGGGGATGGAAATCCGTCTACGTAAGCTAGCTTTTGCAGGGGTTGTTACTCTGGGAGCTTTAGGCTTGGCAGCCTGTGGGGGAGGCGGAGGTGGCTCTGACTCTGATGGTGAAGATGGTTCTGAGACGCCAACTGCCGTTGGCGGCACTTGGGAAAAGGATAACTTCCTGCCTGTCTCAACTTATGCGAGCCGGTGTGTTGCTCCCCGCAGTGGCACAGACCCAGCAACGGGTTCGGCTTATGCTGATGTAGCGGGCACCCGCGAGGACGAGAATAACTGGCTGCGCTCAATGAGTAATGAGCTCTACCTATGGTACGACGAGATTGAAGACCAGGATCCAGCGAGCTTCGATGATTCTTTAGCTTATTTCGAAGAGCTAAGAACTTTCGCTCTAACTCCCTCCGGTCGAGAGAAGGACCGCTTCCATTATACGGTTCCGTCAGATGAGTGGTACTCACAAACTGAATCTGGTGTGTACGTAGGTTATGGTGTCCAGTGGGCCCTACTTTCCGATAAGCCGCCACGTAAAGCGGTAGTCGCTTATCTGGATGAGGAAAACGGTGGTAATTTGCCGGATATTATCACCCGCGGTGCAGAAGTTATCAGTGTGGACGGCGTTGACCTGGCTTATGGTGATGATGTCGATACCTTAAATTACGGTATGTGGCCGGAAAACGATGGTGAGTCCCATGTATTTGAAATAAGACCTTTGGGTTCTTCAACGATTGAGACTGTCACTTTGGTCGCATCACCAGTGCAATCAGATCCTGTTCAATATGTTAAAACGGTGGACACAAATTCGGGCCGCAAAGTCGGATATATGTTATTCAATGATCATATTGCGACAGCCGAAGCGGAATTGATTGATGCTGTCAGCGAGCTTGAGTCTGAGTCTGTTGACGATTTAGTACTAGACCTTCGTTATAACGGTGGTGGTTACCTCGATATCGCTGCAGAGTTAGCTTATATGATCGCAGGTGATAATACTGCGGGGCAGGTATTTGAAATTGCCCAGTTTAACGACCAGCACCCGGAAACTAATCCAATTACCGGAGCGCCATTGGATGGGACTCCATTCTACTCGACCGGTCTGGGCTTTGTTGATGAGTCTTTATACGGGGAAGAATTGCCGACTTTAAATCTGTCGCGACTGTTTGTCTTAACCAGTGAAAATACCTGCTCAGCCAGTGAGGCCATTATCAATGGCTTGCGCGGAATTGATGTAGAAGTTATTCAGATCGGTGAGACTACTTGCGGTAAGCCTTACGGTTTTTATCCCCTGGATAACTGTGGCACCACTTATTTCACTATTCAGTTCTCCGGTGTGAATGCAAAAGGCTTTGGCGATTACTCCGATGGCTTTGTACCCAATGGTAATTATGGAACTGATGCAGATTTGCCCGGGTGTGTGATTGGGGATGACTTTGACAATCTCTTGGGTGATGCTGATGAAGCGCGATTTGCCACTGCGTTGAATTACATTGAGACTGGCGAATGTGGAGATATTGCGGTTAGCGCATTCTCCATTTCCGGTGAAAGCGAGGGTGCCCCCGCTTTCAAGGCACGAGTGACCAAGGAAGTCTCTCGCAGTAACCGCATAATGGTGAAATAAAATGAAAAAGGCAGCTTTGGCTAAACTTTGTGGTTTTGCATTGATGTGTCTTGGCTGCTCCTCCCAGCAAAATATTGAAACTGCACAACCGGCACTGTTACTGGAAACGAGCCCGGAGATTCAGGACAAGCTGCAGGTGGCAGTTTCGCAAGCGCTGGGCGGGGTTAATGTGACCCTGGGCCCGAGGGTGTTTGTGGACGATACTATTTTGGTGATTGAGAATGATCCCAAAAAGATGGCTCTGATTGGCCGGGATATGGGGCGGCCGATCAAGTTTCAATTAGTCGGCAATGGTGAGAAATGCTGGTTGAGGCGATTGTCCAATGGAGAATCCTGGGAGTTGCCTGTGATGTGTAAGCCAGTTTCCACTGGTTGAGAAAAGAAAGGGGAGCATTAGCTCCCCTTTTTGTTTAACGCAGCAGGTTGGACTTGCGAATATCCGGTTTTTGCGCTGCACGGAAAATCAGGGCAATCTTGCCGATTTCCTGTATCAGCTCGGATGAGGATTTTTCGCAAAGCTCACCAACGATTTGGTGGCGTACTTCCCGGTCGGCGATCATCAGTTTGACCTTGATCAGCTCGTGGTCTTCGAGTGCACGGTTCAGTTCTTCCATCACCCCCTCGCTCAGCCCGTTGCCGGCTACGGTCACGACAGGTTTCAGGTTGTGACCTAGAGAGCGAAGAGCTTTTTTGCGGTCGGCGGTTAAAGGCATACAATACTCCATTACCACTTTGTGGAATTCGATGTGGGAGCGGCCACAGATCGCGATCGTCGCCAGCGTTTGTTCGGCGGACCCGATCGCGGCCAGTGGCCGCTCTTATAATTAAGCTGTAGTGATTGTAGGCATTGTACCCGATGGGCCGATCTAAGAGCAGCCACCGTTGGCTGCGTGAACATTTTAATGACCATTACGTCAAACAGTCCCAAAAAGAGGGCTATCGCTCCCGTGCCAGCTACAAGCTGCAGGAGCTACAAAATAAGGACCGCTTATTCAAGCCGGGAATGACTGTTGTCGACCTGGGTGCGGCTCCAGGGGGCTGGTCCCAGGTAGCGATGGAGTTGGTAGGGCACAAAGGTAAGGTTTTGGCGTCAGATATATTGCCGATGGACCCGCTGGCCGGTGTGGACTTTGTCCAGGGGGACTTTACCGAGGAGTCGGTGCTCAGTGAACTGTTACAGCGCATGGGCGATGAACTGGCAGACCTTGTGATTTCCGATATGGCCCCCAATATGAGTGGGATACGCGATGTTGATCAGCCCGCCTCCATGTATTTGGTGGAACTGGCGGTCGATATGGCCCGGCAGGTACTTAAGCCCGGTGGTGCATTTGTTGCAAAGGTATTCCAGGGAGAGGGTTTCGACGAGTTGATCCGCGACTTGCGTGGGAGCTACAACAGCGTCGTAACTCGCAAACCTGGTGCTTCCCGCCCCCGTTCACGTGAAGTATACGTGGTGGCGCGAGGATTTAAGGGCTGAGAGCGACTGAGAACATCGGCGTATTTCTAGTCTGACTCCCCATATGGTATAAGCGATACCTGTATCGGGGGCGAAGGCTGTTGACCCCCCGCACCTATACTGGTTTTATCCGGTATTGATGTGGCCGGCATTGCCGGAATGAACGGATTTTGATTGCGAAAGCGAGAGGGCTATCCCTTTGAATGATATGGCAAAGAACCTGGTACTGTGGTTGATCATCGCAGCGGTACTGCTGATGGTTTTTCAAAACTTTAAACCGCAGTCACGGGATGAGGCTCTCAGTTACTCCGACTTTGTTCAGGATGTGCAGTCGGGCCAAGTTAAGAACGTGATCGTAGACGGTCTGGTAATCACCGGCGAAAAAGCCGATGGCAGCCGCTTCAAGACTATCCAGCCACAGATTATCGACGATGAACTCACCAATGAGCTGGTTCGCAGCAATGTGCAATTCGTTGGTCGCGAGCCTGAGTCACCGAGTATCTGGCAGCAGCTTCTGGTAGCCAGCTTCCCGATCCTGATTATTATCGCTGTATTTATGTTCTTTATGCGCCAAATGCAGGGCGGAGCCGGCGGTCGCTCAGGTCCTATGGCATTTGGTAAGAGCAAGGCGCGCCTGCTGGGCGAAGACCAGATCAAGACAACTTTTTCCGATGTTGCCGGAGTAGATGAAGCTAAGGAAGAGGTACAGGAGCTGGTCGAGTTCCTGCGCGATCCCACCAAGTTCCAGCGACTGGGTGGCAATATCCCCCGTGGCGTACTGATGTGTGGCCCTCCCGGTACCGGTAAGACCCTGCTTGCCAAAGCAATTGCCGGCGAAGCAAAAGTACCTTTCTTCTCTATCTCCGGTTCTGACTTTGTTGAGATGTTTGTTGGTGTGGGCGCTTCCCGGGTGCGGGATATGTTTGACCAAGCCAAGAAGCAGGCTCCCTGCATCATCTTTATCGACGAGATTGACGCTGTTGGCCGTCACCGTGGAGCCGGCGTTGGCGGCGGTCACGATGAGCGCGAGCAGACCCTGAACCAGTTGCTGGTTGAGATGGATGGTTTCGAAGGTAATGAGGGTGTGATCGTTATTGCAGCGACCAACCGCCCGGATGTACTGGACCACGCCCTGCTGCGCCCAGGTCGCTTTGACCGCCAGGTGTTTGTCGGGCTGCCAGATATTCGCGGCCGCGAACAAATCCTCAAGGTTCATATGCGTAAAGTGCCTATGGACGACAAGGTGAATCCGCAGACTATTGCCCGTGGTACCCCTGGTTTCTCCGGTGCCGATCTGGCCAACTTGGTCAACGAGGCTGCCCTGTTTGCTGCGCGAGCCAATAGACGCACCGTGACCATGGAGGAGTTTGAGCGCGCCCGTGACAAGATCATGATGGGTGCCGAGCGCAAGTCCATGGTGATGAATGAAAAGGAAAAGGTGAATACCGCCTACCACGAGGCCGGTCACGCAATTATTGGTCGACTGGTACCCGAGCATGATCCGGTACACAAAGTAACTATTATTCCCCGTGGCCGCGCTCTGGGTGTCACCCAGTTCCTGCCTGAGGAAGACAAGTACAGCCTGTCCAAGCGCGCGATTGAATCGCAACTGTGCTCCCTGTTTGGTGGCCGTATTGCTGAAGAAATGACGCTGGGTATCGACGGTGTTACGACTGGCGCTTCCAATGACATCGAGCGGGCCACTGACTTGGCGCGCAGCATGGTGACCAAGTGGGGCTTGTCTGAAAAGCTTGGCCCATTGCATTACGGCGAAGATGAAAGTGGTCAGCCCGGCCAGGGTAATCCTGTTTCCGGCAAGACTTCCAATGAAATTGATGTGGAGGTGCGCCGTATTATCGATGTCTGCTACGAGCGAGCACAAAAGCTGTTGGAGGATAACCGAGATATTCTTGAAGCGATGAAAGATGCGCTGATGGAATACGAAACCCTGGATGCGGAGCAGGTGGACGACCTGATGGCTCGCCGCAAAGTTCGCGCACCGAGGGATTGGGAAGACAATAACTTCGGCTCTGGTGGAAACAGCCCGACCCAGGATACTGAAACCACAGAAGCCTCAACTGAGGCGGATAAGAGCAATACCGTCGGCGGCCCATTAAACGGCCACTGATTCTCCGAAGCGACTAACTGGACAAAACCAAATGCCGGGTTGGGGATAGGGCGATAGCCTGTTCCAATCCGGCATTTTTTATTTCAGCCAATGAAAATTATTTGTGGTAACCACACCCTAGACCTCTCCCAACCGGTGGTTATGGGGGTTCTGAATACAACGCCGGACTCCTTTTCCGACGGTGGCAATTACTATGCCTCCGGTAGCCTGGACTTGACCCTGGCTCTGCAGAGAGCAGAACAGATGCTCTCTGAGGGAGCGAAAATCCTGGATATTGGCGGAGAATCGACACGCCCTGGCGCATCGTCGGTCACCGAACAGCAGGAGCTGGATCGGGTAGTGCCGGTGGTGGAGGCGATCAAAGCGAACTTTGACGCGATCATCTCTGTCGATACCAGTACCCCGGCAGTGATGCGTGAGTCAGCTGCGGTAGGGGCGGGACTGATCAATGATGTTCGTGCCCTGGAGCGCCCAGGAGCACTGGAAGCAGCCGCAGAGAGTGGTTTGGCAATCTGCCTGATGCATATGCAGGGTCAGCCCGGCACTATGCAGGATGATCCGTCTTACACTGATGTTGTAGAGGATGTCGCCAGGTATCTGCAGAAACGGGTCGATCTCTGTATCGAGCTGGGGGTGACACGGGACCGGCTCATTCTCGACCCGGGTTTTGGCTTTGGCAAAACCGATGAGCACAATTTGGCGTTGTTGCGTAATTTGTCGCAGCTGGCGCCGGCGGATATGCCCATACTGGCGGGCTTGTCGCGGAAATCGATGATTGGTCGCTTACTCGATCGAGATGTAGATGGCCGACTCCCCGGTAGCCTGGCCCTGGCCATGTTGGCTGCGCAAAAGGGCGCAAGAATTTTACGTGTCCACGATGTTGCGGAAACCGTGGATGTGTTGCGCATGCAGCAATTGGTTTGCAGCGAAATTTGATGAGTGATGTCTTACAGAGACCTTAAGCCGCAGGGTCCTGTTGTGGTTTTCCGACAGAACAGAAAAGCGGCGAAGTACACAATTGAGAAGCGTTATGGAAAGAAAGTATTTTGGCACTGATGGTATTCGTGGTCGCGTTGGCGAGGGAGCAATTACTCCCGATTTTATGCTGCGCCTGGGATATGCAGCGGGCAAGGTACTGGGAAGAATTTCCAAAGCTAAACACCACCGGCGCCCCCGCATCCTTATCGGTAAGGACACTCGGGTCTCCGGCTACATGTTTGAGGCAGCGCTGCAGGCGGGCCTGATTAATGCTGGCGTGGATGTCGCCCTGTTGGGGCCAATGCCGACTCCGGCGATCGCCTACCTGACCCGGACTTTCCATGCCGGTGCAGGCATTGTTATCAGCGCCTCCCATAATCCTTACCACGACAATGGCATTAAGTTTTTCAGCGCTGAAGGCTCCAAGTTACCGGATGAGGTTGAATTGGAGATTGAAGCCGCTCTCGAGCTGCCGATGGAAACTTCTGACGATCTCGGTCGCGCCTATCGAGTTGATGATGCAGCCGCGCGTTACATCGAGTTCTGCAAGGCTTCCACGCCCTGGGGTTTCTCCCTTGAGGGTTTGAAGATTGTTCTCGACTGCGCCAATGGAGCCACTTATCACGTAGCGCCGATGGTGTTTCGTGAGCAGGGAGCAGAAGTCAGCGTAATTGGAGCGGGCCCTGATGGACTCAATATCAATCTAGATTGCGGCTCCACTAAACCTCAGCAGTTGCAACGGGCCGTGGTTAAGCGCGGTGCGGACCTGGGTATAGCCTTTGATGGTGACGGGGACAGGGTGTTGTTCGTCGATGCCAATGGGGAATTGGTCGATGGCGATCAGCTGTTGTATATCATCGCTATGCACCAGCATAAATTCCTGGGCGGTTGTAGTGGTGTTGTCGGCACCTTGATGAGCAATTACGGTTTTGAGCTTGCATTGCGCGAAAACAAAATCCCGTTTGAGAGAGCCAAAGTGGGCGACCGCCATGTGCTTGAAAAAATGTCAGCTAATCAGTGGAAGCTGGGAGGCGAATCCTCAGGCCATATTATCTGTGCCGATGCATCTACCACCGGCGACGGTATCATTGCCGCACTGCAGGTACTGCGTGGCCTGTGTGAATTTGATGAGCCCTTGCATCAGCTTAAATCCCGTATGACAATGTTCCCCCAGCACATGATTAATGTGCAACTGGCTCATCGCGATGGTGTTCTCGATCACACAGACGTTAAGGCCATTGTTGTCGATGCAGAACGTCAGCTCGCAGACAGCGGACGTGTGCTGCTGCGGCCATCTGGCACAGAGCCTCTGATCCGGGTAATGGTTGAAGGCCGCGACAGCGCCTTGGTGGAACAGCTGGCCAAAGATATTTCCTCCGTGGTGGAGCGAATTGGAAATAACTGATCTGCTGCGATTTAACCCGTAGTAAATCGGTCCTCTTGGGGCGCAGAAGAAACTCGTATAATTTTGGTTGTATGTTGGCGTCAATGTCGCTAAGATTTGCGCCCCTTGAAGGAGCACACATGCGAACACCGCTAGTAGCAGCAAACTGGAAAATGAACGGCAGCCGCGAGTTTGCCGAACGTTTTTTCACCGAACTCAACCTCGAAGGTGTGAAGTCCGGTGTTGTTGTTTGCCCATCTTTTCCATACCTCGGCTTGGTGGCTGATGCGGCGGAAAAGAGCGGAGGTTTCAGCTTGGGTGCCCAGGACCTTAGCCAGGAGCCCAAAGGGGCGTTTACTGGTGAGGTTTCCGCTAGCATGTTACTGGACTGGAATACCCGTTACGTTATTGTCGGGCATTCTGAGCGCCGTAGTCTCTACGGAGAAACCAGTGAGTTAGTGGCGAAAAAATTTGTTGCGGCCCAAGAGGCGGGATTGACTCCAATACTTTGCGTCGGGGAAACCCTTGAAGAACGCGAGCAGGAGCGCACTCTCGAAGTGGTTGCAGAACAACTTCAAGCGGTTGCCGATATCATTGATTCGGCTGGCTGGAAGCAGTCCGTGATTGCCTATGAGCCGGTATGGGCCATTGGTACCGGAAAAACTGCTACCCCTGATGAAGCCCAAGCTGTACATGCGTTTATTCGCTCGCAGTTGGGAGATTTAGGTGCTGAAGTACAGATTTTATATGGCGGTAGTGTAAAATCCGCAAATGCCAGGGAGCTTTTTGCCCAGGCAGATATTGATGGCGCCCTGGTGGGTGGAGCCTCGCTGGATGCCGGCGAGTTTGCTGAGATTTGTCGCGCTGCTGTTTAAATTGACAGCACGCGGGTTGGCGAATACTGAATAACGGGTTGTTTAGACCCCGGTAGAGAGTTTCCAGAAGATGGAAAAATTGGTATTAGTTGTACACGTTTTGACCGCACTAGGCATTATTGGCCTGATTTTGTTGCAGCAAGGTAAAGGTGCCGAAGCCGGTGCTTCCTTTGGTGCGGGCGCGTCTCAGACAGTTTTTGGCAGTCAAGGTAGCGGAAATTTCTTTTCCCGCTTGACAGCAATTTTTGCGACGGTATTCTTCGTCACCAGTTTCGGCCTGGCCATCCTGGCTAAGCAAGGTGCAGGCACCAATGTTGATGCGGACCTTCCGCAAATTCCAGCAGCGGTACAGCAAATTGGCCCAGCCGAAGAACTGCCGGCTATCGACAGCGATATCCCGCAGCTCGAAACAGATTTGGAAGCTGGCGATATCCCGCAGATTCCTGCAGACAGTACCGGTTCAGAAGAGCCAGCTGCTAACCAGGAAAGTGAGGAACAGCAGTAAAAGATTTTTGCCCAGGTGGTGGAATTGGTAGACACGCTATCTTGAGGGGGTAGTGAGCTATGCTCGTGCGGGTTCAAGTCCCGCCCTGGGCACCACATCAAGATCCGAAGAAGTTCGGAATCATCCAAAAAGCCCGGTAAATCCGGGCTTTTTGCTATCTGAAGGGTACACAGCCCTCCGTTCTCGTTCGTTGTCACCCGGTGCTATCTGGTGCTACATTTGGTGCTACCTAGTTCAATTTAGAAACTGGTAGAGGCACCAATGGCCCTTACAGATAGATACTCAACTCAAAACAAGCCAGCCAAACCAAGCGGCAAGAATCATTGGCTTGCGGATATCTGGTAGCTCCGAATGCGGCTCTTCCGCTCAGTGCTCAATACGCAAAGTAATGTAATCAATATAGCTTGAGCCCTGAGATCAGCTTTAGATCTCAATTTTGGCCAAGTAGAGAGCTAGTCATTTCAGCAAGAAATGATATGGACTACTAGCTATTTGACTAAGTCAGGGAATAATTATGCCTACCCTACGTAGTTGCTTGTTTATAAGTTTTAGTATATTCGTCCTAATTTATGTCCTGCACTGGCTTCTTGCCTTTCCATGGCTGTGGGTGATTGGCTATCTTGTAGTTGGTGCAATATTCGTCGGTTTCTCAACGTGGCTTTACTCTGGTATGTATAGCGAAGACGAATGAAAATTTTTACAAGCGCGCATATGTATAGCTGAATAGTGCGGTCTTGGTGGTCCATACTGTTTGAAGTCCTGGACCTTGCCAACCACCAAGGGTTGTAAGGGGGGGGCGATTCTGGACTCCCTTTGGGGTCTTTTGAGAACCACTTTTGCTAAAGCCGGCTTGCCTGTTCAGTATTAGGTAACCTCGCACTTTGTCGATTTGGAGTAGGTGAAGTCACGCTTGAATTTCAGCATCACGCTCAGTCGTTGAGGCGCCACAGTAGAGGGAGGATTCAAAGTGGTGTTACTTTTTTGTTGTGCTTTCCTATACGTCCCGTAACCACTGGCTAGAAGTTATTTTTCAAGTCCCGCACTGATCAAGAAACGAAGAAGCTCAGAATCACCCAAAAAGCCCGGCTGGTCCGGGCTTTTTACTATTTAAAAAATAAAAATATTAACCTTTCACTTTGTCAGGAGTTGCCCTGCATAGCCTTGAATATCCCTTCCTGGCTCACTCATTGAAGACCAGGTGCCTCTCCAATAATTTATAAGCCATCTGCAGAGCTCACCGGTGGTTGATGTGATTTTGTAGGCAGGAAACATTCACTAGTAGGCCTGTAATTCTATGTAATAGCTTTTCCGGGAGGTTTGGTTGCGGGTTTATTTGGGGGGATGGATACTGGATTACTCCAGTTGCTCGGTATCAAGTTAGTAACTATTTTGCTTCCCTTTCGCGATCCCTATTCTCGGCACGAGTTCTGAAAGTGAATTAAAAATTGGCTGAGATTTTTGGTAAATATAGAAAAAGGAGTTTTCGATTGAAGTCTTATACCACTAAATACAAAAAGCTTTCGACACTTCGGGGGCTAGTAATATTTGTCGGGCTACTGTCCATGGAAGGTGTATCAGCTGACGCCTCTCTTTCTGATCTTGATATTGATAATGATGGTCTGATTGAGATTCGCAGTTTCAAAGATCTTAATGAGATTCGTAACAACCTAGACGGATCAACTTTATACAGTAGTAACTATGGTTGCCCAGAAAGTGGCTGTTATGGCTTTGAGCTGACCAAAGACCTGAATTTTGATACCAATGGCGATAGTTATGTTGATGCGAATGATGAGTACTGGAACGAGGGCTTGGGCTGGGAGCCAATCGGTACAAGTGAAAACCCGTTTACTGCGACCTTTGAAGGTAATGGCTATTCCATCAGTAATTTATATATAAACTTCAATGGAGGGGAATTTACAATTCTAAATGAACACTCAGGCCTTCTGGGACATGCTCAATCGGCGGAAATACATAACCTTACTACAGTTGATACCGTTGTTTCTTTCATGGGTGTTATGCCCGCAGGAGAAGACTCGGCAAACCCTAGTGAGGGATGCTCGGGCGAAGCGGTTGAGTCTAGTACAATTTCCAATGGAGACTTCGATACGACATGTGTATTCAGTTCGGTAGTGCTGACCTTGGATTTAACAGGTGCTGAGATAGAATTACCCTATATTAATTTCGAATCTCCAGTAGAAGGTAATGAAGTATCTGTTATTGATTTATCTAAATTCCCTTTAGTTGATAACGGGTGCGGTGCTAGTGATTTCTCCGAGGACAGTGATAGCTTTTGTGTTATTGGGTCAACGATTAGTTTCCAAGATTGGGCTGATGGTGACAGTTTAGTTGCTATTTCAAGTATTCCACTTATACCTAGCGCTACATTTAACTTTTACCCCAAAGTTACGGCAAAGCTATTTCAAGCTGGCCAGTTCAGGGCTGTAATTTATGAGGATCAGGGACCGGCAGAGATTCAAGCCTGGGTCACAGATGAGTATGAGCTGGACCCATTTACCTATAGTTGGAACAGCCCAAAGCTAGTTCAGCTCAACGACTCTGGTGAAAGCGTATTTACCTTTGATCCAGCAGGTTTGTCGGGAGCTTTCGAAGTTACTGTTACTGTTACAGATTCTGGTGGTTTGTCAGATACTGCGAAGCTGATATTGCGAGTGGATGGCAGTGCCCCTGTATTGTCCGATAATGAGGATGCTGATCAGGATGGGCTGAGTGACAGCGTTGAGGGATTCTTAGATTTAGATGGTGATCGAATACCGGACTATCTAGATAGGGTAGCGGTTCGTTCCCAGCTGCCGGTAAATAGAACTGGTGCAGTGATGCAAAGCTCTGAAGGGACAAGCTTGAGACTTGGTGATAGTGCCTATATTGCCGGTCAACAATTGGGCCAGGTTACGTTAGAGGATATAGATAATCTCTTTGAGGATAATTTGGCAGGACAGAATAGCTATAAATTCCTGCATGGTATTTTTGACTTTGTTATTTACGATACAGATTTTGGGGAAAGCGCTAACATTGTTGTCCCTTTAAATGCCGCTTTACTCGAAGGTGCTCGTTATCTGAAATACCGCCAAAGTGTTGGATGGGTGGATTTTATTGAGGATGAATTTAACCGCGTATCTTCTGCACTGGGGCAGTTGGGTGATTGTCCTGAGCCGGGTAGTGAGAAGTACCAGCCTGGGCTCCATGAGGGCCATTTTTGCATCCAGCTTAGCTTGGTAGATGGTGGCCTCAATGATGATGACGGAGAGATGAATGGCATTATTGTCGATCCTGGTGCTGTCGCGACCCTCAATGTTAAAGAACCTATTGTAAATATAAAATCCTATGCACTTGAGAATTCACAGTTTCAGTTAGAGGAGGAGGCACCGGTGTTGGCTTTCTCCCTACAGAGTGACTCTGCTGATGCGATGCTGAAGTCACTCACACTCAAGGCCGATGGTGAGTTGGATGAAGTATCGGACATACAGAGGGTGCGTTTGTATTTGGATATGGATAACAATGGAATTGCCAGTAATTCGGAGTTAATCGGCGATGGTCTCTTTTCAATTGATAATGGCTATCTGAAGTTAGATTTATTCAAAAAGTTTCAGTTGCCCGTTGGTGAGGCCCAGTTTCTGGTGACGTATGAATTTTAAAACCTCAGAGAGTTTTTCGGAATTACTGCTATTAATTGGTGGATATATGAAACCTTTAAAATCCAATGTGCGCTTTTATTTTGTTTTAGTTATCGCTGCTTTTGTTGGTGGTTGTGCTGATTCTTCGAATAACATAGTTGAGCCAGAAGAAAAGCCCGTAAGTAAGGCCTTTTCGATTACCCTAGAGTCAGTTGAGGTTGTGAGGCTAAGTAATGGTGAGGCTGTCTCTGTGGATGCAGGTGAGATAAAAAATGAAGCTCTTATTTTGGTGCCAAATTTCGATTAAATAATTCTTAGTCAGTAAACGTAAAGCCCCTATTTTGGGGCTTTTTTAATGTTCAAATGCAGGGGTGCTAAAAGTAATTAGCTAATATTTGTTTCTAATAACTTTGCACTAAAGGGTTTAAGTATCAAAATAATGACCGAAGTTGATGCAATTACCTTGCATATTTTACAGTTTATATAATAGCAGTCGATTTTTGGCTGATAAGCAACCGTACATACACTTCCTTAGTGAGCTGGAAAAGATACCCAGACTTGGGTAAGGTATTTTTTCTAATCAGGGTGACATGCGGTAATAAAGTTAGTGCCCCTAAAGTGACGCTGAGAGACTTAGTTCTCAAAAACGGAGCTGGTTCCTGATATTGCTTTCTCTTTAGGATGGTAGGTCACCAGATTTCGACTTTGAAGGGTATCAGCTGATCATAAGGAAAAGAGTGGATAGTTGGAGTCAATATCTGCTACTTCTTCTCCATCAGTAGATCAAGTGGTGGCAGAAAATTGATTGAAGAGTATTGATGCTAGATTCAGCAATAAAGAAAAGTGGTTGGAGTGAGTGAAATCAACTTAACCAGTTTGAGATAACCCAGGAGCTACCTTGTAATCGAGGTGGTGTACTTTAAGTAAAATAAAAGAGTACTTAATCTGTAATTCGATCGAGAATAAGCTTTAGGCTAGCTGAATTGATATTTTATTACTTTGTTTGTTTTAGCTTTTAAATATCATAAGGCACTTAAGCATGTTGTCGATGTCTGCGATGTGATAGATGTTCCCTTTGCTTTGTTAATTATTGCTTTTTAATCGCGGGGCAATATTCAAATAAAAGCTAAGTTTGTCTTTATGTGGTTTCCTGTCGTTTGATGAGGATGTTGTGATCTGCAATTTTGTGACGATAAAAGATAAATGGAGATTTAAATAATCGGTTAATTTAAGTTTTGATTTATATTTTTTTGAGATTTTTGTAAGGCATGCTGAGTGTGAATGCAGGCTGAATATATAGGTTTTTTTTGCTGTAATTGCTGAAGTATTTATAGTTTTAATTTTTTGTTTGGATCTTCTTGCTAGTTAATATTTGGGTATTTATACTGCCTGCTCGATTATTTTTTTAAGGATGAAAAATGAAATTTTTGAAGTCTGTGTTGCCGGTGTTTGCCTTGTTGTTAGCGAGTCAGTCTTTTGCAGAAATGACTTTTATTGGCGGCGTTAAGCACAATATTACTGAGTACTCTTATACTTCGGATACTCGGCGAATTGCTGAGATTGATATCTTGGGTGATAGTGCGCAAGAAATCAGTTTCGATATTACTGCGATTGTATCTGGTTTGGGACGGTTGAGGCCAGATGTCGTTTGTCGTTATTCCCATAGGGGAGAGCGTTGCTACACTAGAAATCATCCTAGAATTTTTGACTATGTGTATGATGTTTCGATTACGGCAAGTTGTGTTGCCAAAGATGGTACTCAAACTGCAATAGGGGTTGATAGGGACGATAAAAATATTTATACGAATGTGCCCATTTCAGATTTTCGCAATGAAGTAGTCTTAACGATAGATAATGGTTCAATTGCCGCGGATATGTGCGATACCTTGACAGTTGATATTCAGGGTGATTTAGAGGCTATTGAAGATGTAAATTTAAAAGTTTTCACCTACGAAATTTTCTAGTTAATAGTATGAAAGTGTCGGTAATAATTGCCGGCACTTTCACAGTCGAACTCCAATCTAGTATATCCATACAATCAAAAGTAGTGGATCACCGCACATCTAATAGAAATGATGTCAGCTCTGTAGCAGAGTCAGAAGCAGTTAATAAAGTCTTTTCTTTTATCTGAAGTCGGTAAGGGTTGAACGGCTTAGTAGTGGCGATTCAGTGCCGATAACTACCGGCCGGTTAAAAGTGATGAGCTTATATTGAGCTGGATACCGATTCGTTAAATTTCCTTCACAATAGAATCTGTCGCTAGTTTTGAGCCCCATCAAGGGGCTCTTTTGTATCTGTTGATTAACAATTGAGGTCAATAGCTGATACAGGCTAAAGGGTGGGAGAATTGTCTGTACAGGAATACCCGCATATAGAGAAGGGAATGGGATAAGTACCCTTATGTTGTGTGTGGTCTATGTGATAACTGAGCACTTTTCTTTGTGTGAGGTAGTAGGCGCTACCCTGATTTTCGGTGCGGAAAGTGAGAAAGATGCCCAGACTTGAGCCAGATCATTTTTCCCTAGTCAGAGTGGCATAAGGTAATGCAATTAGTGTCCCGGCAGTGACGCTGAGAGATTGAGCACTCAATAAATGAGGCAGAGGCGCTCGCACTGCTCTGAGTGTAACTGTTCCCTCTAGCTCTTGAAAAAAGCATGGCTATAGCAGAGTAAGAGGGCGGAGACTGGATCAGGGAGGATCGTGGTGAATTTGGTTGAAGATTCCTGGCTGCCAATTATCCGGCGATGCGGTATGCAGGAAAGAATTGCTCCTTGGCAAATTGTCGAGGTGGATAATCCTGTCGTAGATATTTGCACGGTACGACCGGATTTTCGCGGGGCGCTGTTCCAGTTTTTAATTGGCCTGTTGCAAACAGCTTTTGCACCTGAAAGTGTCGATGATTGGGGGGGCTACTGGAAAAAGGCGCCTACTGAGGAAACACTAAAATCACGGCTGCAAAGCTACGCTCCCAATTTTGAATTGTTTCAAGAGTCCGGGCCTGCATTTATGCAGGACTTGGAATTGAGCGAGGGAGAATCAAAGTCGATTGCCGCCCTACTGATTGAGGCGCCGGGCAGTAAAACCTGCAGAGATAATCAGGATCTATTTATTAAGGGCGGTAGGGTGCAGGGTGTATGTCCCAGCTGTGCCGCTAGTGCCTTGTTTACTTTGCAAATTAACGCCCCCTCCGGAGGCGTGGGGCATAGAACCAGTTTGCGTGGTGGTGGTCCTCTGACCACATTGATAATACCAGAGGCAGATGATGTCAACCTTTGGCAGAAATTGTGGCTCAATATCCTGCCACAAGAGGAATTTGGGTCAAGGTCTGAAAGCTCTGATAGTTGCATCTTCCCCTGGCTCGCTCCCTCCCGCCTCTCTGACAAACAAGGTTCCTCTACGTCTCCCAATGATACCCATCCCCTGCAAATGTACTGGGGTATGCCGCGCAGGATACGTTTCCATATCCCGAGAGAAGGCAAGGGTTACTGCGATCTTTGTGGAGAGCAGACGAGTCAATTAATTCGGGAATATACCACTAAGAATTATGGTATTAATTACGAGGGTCCCTGGATTCATCCCCTTACGCCCTATCGACGTGATCCCAAGAAAAAAACCCCACCCTTGAGTTTGAAAGGTCAACAGAGTGGCCTCGGTTATCGGCATTGGTTGGGGCTTATGTGGAATGACCATTCAAATGGCGATGAAGCGAGCCGGGCGGTGCGCTTGTTCCATGAGGAGTATGCGGAAATTCTCGAAGAACTGGATTCGAATGTCGATGTGCGCCTGTGGGGATTTGGCTATGACATGGACAATATGAAAGCGCGTTGCTGGTATGAACAGGAAATGCCAGTACTGCCTATTTCCCCTGAGCATCAGTCGCTATTTATTCAGCTGGCAGGGCAGCTTTTAACAGCTGCAAAAGATACTTTGAAAGAGCTGCGCTTTAGGGTCAAGGCTGCCTGGTTTAATAACCCTAATGAGGCTAAAGGGGATTTTTCATTTGTCGATCAGGCATTTTGGATGGCGACGGAAAGCCAGTTTTATCACTCGCTCAAGCAGTTATCCCTCGAATCCAAGAAATCCCTATTTACACCTGCACCGGTGGCTATTGCCTGGGCACACACACTGAGAAAAACGGCTTTAGCGCAGTTTGACCATTGGTCAATGGAGGGCTCTGCGGAAGACCTGAAATTGCAGCGAGTGACTCGGGCACGACGTCTTTTAAGGAGTAAGCTCGCCAGCCTGGCAAGTTTAAAGACTCTGGATAATACAGCCAAAGTTGAGCAACAACAGGAGGAATTGTGATGGCCGGATATCAATATCTTAGCGATACAGATGTGAGCCGACTGCGCGAGTGGCACCGCTGGCTCAATGACAAAGCTGGCCGGGCCGACCGAGCGCGTTTGCGCCGTGCGGTAGAGCCCATGGATGTAATGCCTACTCCCGCCTTTATCCGTTTTTTAAAGGATATGCCCGAGCGCTGGCAGAAAGATGAGCAAATTCGTATCGAAGATGCGGCTCTGGTAGCCACCGTAATTGCACACGTAAAAAATGATAACACCAGCAAAACAATTGATGTTGACAGCAGCGAGGCTATGGATATCAGTTTTGCCCGGTCCCTGGCTATGCCCCGGGAGAGAGGCGGGCGCCCCCCTTTAAGTGAGCTGCGTTTTTTTCAGTTGCAAAAAAGTCGCGATACGGCCGAGTTTTATCGCCGCATAGTACGGGCCCTGGCCCTGCTGGATGGCAGAGCCAATATAGCTTCCCTTGCCAATGATTTGCTGCACTGGCAAAGAGAAATGCGCACGATTCCCGCAAGACATCCACAGGAACGCCTGGCTGTGCGTTGGGCAACTGATTACTACGCCGTATTACCAGACTGAGAAGTATTTAGAGAATTCCAAATTAAAGAGGTCTTAGGGGCCTAAAAATATTTTAAATGCTATTCCCATAACAACACTAAGCACAGAGCAAAGCCAGACCGATTGACAGTGACTGTTGATCAGATACTTGAGATATGAATCGAAGTAATGTGATGGCCTGAAGGTCGCAACAAGGAGAGATTTATGAGCCGCTTTATTCAATTGCATGTATTGACCGCCTATCCCCCTGCGAACCTGAACCGGGATGACTTGGGGCGGCCAAAAACAGCGAAGATGGGAGGTTGTGATCGCCTGCGAATCTCTTCCCAGAGCCTTAAGCGTCACTGGCGAACGTCGGAGTTGTTCCAGCAGGTATTGGCAACGGAGCAGGGGGATAGCCTAATTGGCACCAGAACCAAGCGTCAGGGGGTACTGGCCTATGAGACTTTATTGGATCTGGGGGTCTCTGAGAAAAAGGCCAAATTGTGGGCACAGAAAGTTGCCGAGCAATTCGGTAAGTTAAAAAAGCCGGAAAAAGATAACCCTCTGGCCGATTTGGAAATCGAGCAGTTAGTTCACCTCAGTAGTGCTGAGCAAAACGGGATCATTGCACTACTGAAAACCTTGGCAGAAGAGGGGCGAGAGCCGGAGAAGACAGAGTTGGATTTATTGCGCAAGGAAAACATGGCAGTGGATATCGCCTTGTTTGGCCGTATGCTCGCTTCCAAGCCCACCTATAACGTTGAAGCGGCATGCCAAGTGGCCCATGCACTCTCGGCTCACTCTGTAGTGATTGAAGATGATTATTTTACTGCGGTAGACGACCTGAATGATCGCAGCGAGGATGCCGGTGCTGCTCACTTGGGGGAGGCGGGCTTTGCTGCGGGATTATTTTATTCCTATATCTGCATTAACAAAGAGCTGCTCATTGAAAACCTGGACGGGGATAAACCCCTGGCCGATCTAGCTGTAGCTGCGCTGACTGAGACAATCCTTAAAGTTTCTCCCAGCGGTAAACAAAACAGCTATGCCAGCCGTGCCTATGCCTCTTATGTCGTGGCCGAAGCCGGTGATCAGCAACCGCGTTCTCTCTCTGCGGCTTACCTGAAGCCGGTTGATCGCTATAGCGAGGATTACGCCCATGACGCTATTGATGCACTGCAAAAGCAATTGCAGAGTTTCGATAAGGTGTACGGGGATTGTGCCGATAGTCGCTACGTTCTCAATGCCGTAACTGGCGAAGGTAATATCGAGGAACTTTTGGCCTTTGTCAGCGAATAGGTGGCGCTATGGAATACCTAGTATTTCGTCTTTACGGTGCCATGGCTTCCTGGGGGGAAGTGGCTGTGGGGGAATCCCGCCACAGCGCACACTATCCGGGTAAATCCGCTATTGCGGGACTATTTGGTGCGGCACTGGGGATACCCCGGGAGCGAGAGGATTTACATCAGAACTTGGCCCGGCAATATCGCCAGGCGGTAAAGGTGCTGAATGTCGGTACTTTGCTGAAGGATTTCCACACGGTACAGGTCCCAGATTCCGCCGGCAAGCGCCGTTACCATACGCGCCGGGATGAGCTGGTTGTAGGGAAAGCGCGCCTGGGAACCCTGTTATCCCGCAGGGAGTATCTGGTGGATGCGCAGGCGATAGTGGCCCTGAGATCCTGTGAAGAGGCTAACTGGACTCTGGCCGAATTGTGTGAAGCCCTGGCCCGGCCAAAGTATCACCTCTACCTGGGGCGAAAAGCATTTCCACTTTCAGCCCCCACTGCCGCACGGGTGATCGGTGCGGATAATTTCCGCAGCGCCCTGGATCATTATGAATCCCCGGAGTTGCTGGATTACCAACCGGAATGGGCCCGGCAGGAGCGCTGGTTGCCCACTGAAGAGAGTTGTCGTTACTACTGGGAGGGTAGCTTGGATGATTTCTCTGCGGAAGATGGAGTGTTTTCAGCAGGATCTGTACAGCGGCTTAGCCGTCTCGATCAGCCCCTATCTCGCAAGCGCTGGCAGTTCCAGCCGCGTATTGAAAATCTCTGGCAGTCATAAGGGAGCGGCTATGTATTTATCCAGAGTTCAACTATCTCCCTCGCTGGCGGTGCAGAAGCAGCTGGCACGGTTGCTCAGCGAAAACAGCTACGGTATTCATCAAATCTTGTGGGATCTTTTTGATGGTGATGAGCGTTTTTTATTTCGTGAGGAATCCTCGCGGGAACAGCTGCTTAGCAAACGCAATCTACCGGTGTATTACCTGCTGTCAAAAGTCCGGCCTGCGCAGGACAATCCGATATTTTTGGTAGAGACTAAAATCTTCGAGCCCCGCTTAAACCCCGGCGATCGGCTGGCCTTCCGCCTGCGGGCGAACCCTACAGTTGCTCGTAAAACTGAAGGGCAAAAGCGCGGCAAGCGGCACGATGTGCTGATGGATGCTCAATACCATTGGTTGCGGGAGCAGTGCGAATTGCATGGTTTACCTGTTGAAGGTGGCAAAGGGCAGCTGAAGCAGAGCTTGGTACAGGAAAAGCCGGAGCAGTTTGACCAGGGGCAGATTGAAACCCGGTTACAGGATGTCAGCCAGACTGCCGCCCGCAGCTGGTTAATTCACCGGGGGACGCGCCTCGGATTTGATATTTACCCACCAAAGCTTCACTGCAATGGGTATCGTTGGAATTTGTTACATAAAAAGCAGCGCGGTGCTGGTTTCAGTTCTGTGGATTACCGGGGAGAGCTTTTGGTTACTGAACCCGAATTATTTATAAAAAATATTTTTGCGGGTATGGGGCCGGCCAAAGCATTTGGTTGTGGATTGATGTTAATCCGCCGAATCTGATTGGGATAAATAGAGTTGTTATACAACAGGAAGTGTTTGAGAGCGAGGGCTGGGATTCAAAAGTATCGGCAACGATACTGAGACTTTAGAGGATAGCAAATAGGCATATTTAGAGAGTTCCCCGCATCAGCGGAGATAAATCGACCGGTGAGATGATGGTCAAACCAGCTTCATACTGTTCCCCGTATATACGGGGCTAAACCGGAGGGTATCCTGTTATACACTCCTTTCCGAATAGGTTCTCCGCATAAGCGGAGTTGCACCGGTAATTGCGCAATAAGGCGATCTTAACCGAGGCTGTTCCCCGCCCAGGCGGGGTTAAACCGTGGAAAATCGTCAAAGCTGCACGGTAATGATTCGGGCTATTCCCCGCTGCTGCGGGGGTAAACCGAGTGTGGGGTTGGGTTGTGCCGACACCTGAGTTTGTTCCCCCGCTGGGCGGGGCTGGACCGTAGCCGATAGCGCACGGACATTAGTTCTGAAAATGTTTCCCCGAAGGCTCGGGGATGTAATGAGGGTGTGCTATGATCGCGCTCCTTTTGCGCGACTGTTCCCTGTTTGTACAGGGGTAAACCGGATAAGGCATAGCCTTTGTGCTCTGCGCAAGGTGTTCCCTGAATACTCGGGGATAAACCGACGATGGAGAAGTTGTCGGAGTGCATCCTAGTTGTTCCCCGCTCTCGCGGGGCTGCACAGCGACTTTTCCCTTCTTCTTTTTCCTGTAGATTTCGCAATCGAAAGCCCCGCAGTGTATTACCGGGGGCTTCTGAATTTTGGCTGAAATTATTGGATGATTACGCCGGTATTACTCTCGCCGCCGATCTGGAAGTTAAAAGCGCGGCCATTAGAACCCGTCTGAGTAATTTCCTTGGTGTGATTGTTACCAATTTGCAGGCTAAAGGCTGAGTTGGAGTCACCGCTCTGGGTGATGGTGATGTTATTACTATCGCCAAATTGTCGGGAGCTTATTGAAAGAGACTCACCAGCCTGTTCGAACGTTGCCCGGTTATCGAAACCCAATTGACGGGTGAATATATCTACCTCTGTTCCAGCCTGCTCGATATTGGCAACATTCTGCAACCCGGTTTGTTCATTGGTCGCGCTGATCAGTAAGCCGCCTTGATTAATAACAACCACATTATCAATCAGGAACTGTTCGCTGTTCATGGAGTTGAATTCGGCACCCAGCTGGGAACCCGTAATCTGGTTGGTGGTACCGGTCTGGCGTATATCGATACTGCTACTCAATGCGGATTGTTCTAAAGCCGCGTTGTTGCCCCCACCATTTTGGCGCAACTCAAGGGTATTAAAGGCACCGGTTTGGGTAATCGAGGTGATATTGGCATCGCCGAGCCTTTGGATAATCAGAAGGTCATTGAACAGACTGTCTACTTGGGTTGCAAAGGCGAAGTGGCGATTGTTTGTTTGCCGTAAGGTCATACTGCTGCTGACACTGGCAAATTGTGCGAGCCCGCCATAGATATCGCTGCCATCCTGCAGTATGTCCAAGGTGCCATCGATTGTGGCAACCAAGCTGGCGGTGGCAAAGTCGTCCCGATCAAACTGGAAGATTAAAACGGAACTGCCTATATTGCCTGCGGTTTCCTCTACCACGGCACTTTGCCTTTCGCCGTCCTGGAATACAAAAATGCTGCCGTTAGCACTGGCTTCCTGGCGACCAATAAAAAAGTGACTGTCTCCGTCCTGGATATTGGTAATGGTATTACCGCTGCCAAAGCGCTGTTCGATAGTGGAAGCGTTGGAGGTACCGAGTTGCAGAATAGATACCTGGCTGTCGAGAGAGAGTTCTTGGGTGATCTCGGAAGTATTTTGCGATCCGATTTGTGTATTGGTTGCGCTTAGAGAAGCACCACCGGATTGAGATATCGTGGTCTCGTTTTGACTGCCGATCTGGGAACTCTGAATACTACTGTTAATAATACCGCCACTTTGGGTGGCGGTAGCGGTATTAGTATCACCTATTTGGCGTTTGATAATAGTATTGCCGAAACCCGCTTCAGTTTGATCGGAATTTACTGAGTTACCTGAACCGATTTGTTCCAAGTCAGTAGAGTTGGTGCCCAGCGCATTGCCGCTAAAGGCAACCAGTGCGAGTGTTGCAATACTGGCGCATAACTTCATGAGTAACTCCTTTACTACAAAACTTCCAAGGAGCCCATTTGGGGCTGCTAATGAATATCGTCCACTCGCACTTCACAAGTAGACATCAAAAACTACGAGCCGAATACATCAGTATGGGATCTTAGCTACTTCTAGCCGTCTATCTAAGCGCCAAATTATCCCTAGGGGATAAACGGATGCCAGGTAGCTTTTACTTTCAGTAGCTATTTCCCGCCGAATAGAAAAATTATTGCTGGCATCGAAGGGGTAGGATATGAGAAATAAGTATTGAAAATGTAGGAAGAAAGTCCCAGGGATGTGACTGGGAAATGGCGGCGATAACTGCCTTTCATTCTCTCGGGAATTATCGTGGGGACTTTCGACACTCGCGGTCCACGCGTTTCAATAAAGTGGGGATACGGTGGTCTCCATGCATCTTTTTCATCAAATTTTTGGCTTCCGGCAAAGGGAGACCGAGGCTGCTGATATACAGCGGTTTTATACTTTTTCCCCGCAGCAGCTCCGCCTCTAAAGGGGTGTCCTTAAACGGTTTCTTGGCGACACCGATGATGGGAACTTCCTGCTGGAGAGCAGAGTAGAGATGGGCACCCAGACCCGGTTTTTGTTCCCCTCCGAGAAATACATAACCATCGATAACAATCAGTTCTGCTTCTATCTTGTGCTCCTCGATTAGGGTGAGGATACAGGGGAGTTCTCGCTTGTAGAAAGCACCGGGCTCATAGGCCAAGGTACTCTCTATTTTACTGAGATATAGTTGCTCGGGCTCAGGAGCTGACCAATTCTCAAAGCCGACCCCGGCTACCATTGCTCCGGGGTCCCGGTAATCTACATCTACTGCCAAAATCATATTGGGAGCCTTTTTTTCCATTGAGCCGAATGTTGCGATTGGTTCAGGATACTTCCAGTTTTGCCTGCTTTAACAGCTGCTTATGAGTCGCTTTGTAGTGCTTACCCAGTGTTTTGGATTTATCAAGGATTTCATTGAACAAGACATTGGCCTTTTCCACCTGGGATTGATCTTTCAAGAATAAGGCAAAGTAAAAAGTCGCTTCTGGTCCGCTGTAGTATTGGTACAGCGTTTCATACTCGTGGTAGGCCTCTTTTACTTGCTTCAATGCCGCTAGTGTACGAGCGTAAAGTAAGTGAGCATCCTGATTTTTAAAATCGGGGTTCTTTTCGATTAATTGGTTCAGTGTTTCCTTGGTCAGTTCAAACAGATTGAGAGCAAACTGACAGCGTGCCAACCCAAACATCAGCTCAGGGTCATCCTGATGAACCCCCTGGAGGCACTTTTCATAGAGAGTTTTTGCCTCGTGATAAAGGCCGCGTTTCACGCATTCATCGGCCATGCGCATAGAGTTTTCCACATTATTGGAACGGGACAATTCTTGCGCAGCCTGATGGATATCCCGATTGGGATTTAGAGTTTCCCGCACCGTCCTGCGCGCATTTTTGGCACTGCGTGATTGGTTTACTTCCGGCAGGATTTCCAGGACCAGGTAAGCAATAACTCCGGCCATGGGCAGCATCACCAGAACCCAAATCCAAGTGGTGTTGCGCCCGGTTTTGAGCACGTGAATTACAAAAGCTGCCTGAATAAGGATGGATAGAATAAGAAACGGCATAGGGATTACTCTTCTTATTTTCGCTACTAACTTTTCGAGGGCAAGGTTAACCGAGTTCGCTTAGAACACAAGAGCTGTGGATCACGGAGTTGTGCACCAGGGTACCACTCTGTATTGAGTGCACAGTTGTCGCAATATACTACTGGGCCATTGGAATAAGCCGTCTAAGATTTCTGGGGATAAAAATGACCAGTGCCCTAGACACTTGGAGCTATGGCGCATAGGGAGGTGGACCCATGGCTCAATTGTCGCGACGGGAATTTTGTTTTGCCACTGGCGCATTGGGGGCAGCCTTGCTAACAGGGGTGTCGACTTCCAAAGCTGCCCAGGCACAGAAGGGGCGCCGTCAGGCTTTACCGATTCCCCCGGAGTTGCGTGCAGATGGGCAAGGCCGGATTAAATTGGCAGCGCGCCCGGGCAAGCAGTCTTTCCTACCGGGGGTGACTACACGTACATATGGGTTCAATGGTCCGTTTTTAGGTCCGGCGATACGGGTGCGCAAGGGCGAGAAAGTAACCGTCAGCGTGGTCAATCATCTGCCGCAAAATGTAACTGCGCATTGGCATGGACTAATCGTACCCGGCAATGCCGATGGTGGTCCCTATATGCCATTGAAACCTGGAGAAACCTGGACCGTAGATTGGAACATAATTCAGCCCGCCGCCACCTTGTGGTTTCATCCCCACCTCTACCCGACAACCGCCGAGTTGGTACTCAAAGGCTTGGCGGGATTGATTATTATCGATGATGAAGAAGGCGATGCACTGCCGATACCTTCGCGGTGGGGTGTGGATGACATTCCGTTAGTGATTCAGGATCGCCGCTTTACCGATGATGGTCAGTTCTTCCATCGCTTTAACGAAGTGACGGTTGCGGCGGGCTATTGTGGGGATCGACTTCTGGTTAATGGCGTTATTAATCCGGTGGTCAGGCCACCTAAAGGCTGGGTGCGCTTTCGTATTTTGGATGGCTCCAACGGACGCAACTATCGGCTTGCCACCAGTGACAAGCGACCACTCTACGTGATCGCCAGCGATGGCGGTTTTCTCTCGGAACCAGTGAAAGTAGATGTACTGCCTATTGCTGCAGGAGAGCGCTATGAAGTCATGATCGACACCCGCGATGGCAAGCCTTTCGACTTCCAAACACTGCCAGTGCCCCAGCCAATAATGCGCCTGCCACCATTTGATCAGGCCCACAGTTTTCTCAGTGTGGTGCCTGGAACATCTGAGGGAAAAGGACAGTTGCCGGAGAGCCTGGTATCCCTGCCGACAATTCCCCAAAACCTGCCACCAATCAGTCAGAAGCTGGTGATGCAAATGAACCGACAGAGGCAGGCGCAAGCAGTGATTGGTGCAACGGGGCTACCACAGATGGTTGCCGCCGGTACGACCAACCCCGATGTGGTGGCCAAAGTATTGAAGCTGATTACTGAGGGGCCGGCATTGCCGTTAAAAGAGCAGCTAACTGCGAATGCGATTAATGGGGTTTCCTTTGCATTTACGGAGCCAGGATTTAAGGTTGCGAGGAATAAGGATCTGCGCTGGGAGATCTCAGAGGGACAGGACCAAATGCTACACCCGGTACATATCCACGGCTGCCAGTTTCGAGTCACAAAATACAATAATGCAGAACCGCCACTCTATATGCGCGGCTGGAAAGATACGATGCCCATATCCGATGGCGGCAAAGCGGAAATATTTGTTCGTTTCCCGCTGCCGGCGATGCCGGATATGCCCTATATGGCGCACTGCCATGTTTTGGAGCACGAGGACTCGGGAATGATGACAGAGTTTAGTGTCTCCTGACTTTATTCGCTGCTATTCTGCCAGCGTCGCTTCTGTTTCCTGTCTTCCTTATGCTGTAACTTGGTAGCTTTCCTGATCAGGTTTTGGAAGTTGGGGCACTCCAGCTGATTGACCTCGGGACAGTTGGCCACATGGCGTAGCCCATCGCGCATAGCTTCGAGTCGGCGGATATTCTTTTCCAGATCGTCGGCCCTGGCGAGGAGCTGCTCCCTGTCGATAGCGGGGTTGCCATTAGAGGAAAACATCTCGCCAATTTCATCCAGGGAAAAACCGGCGTAGCGGCCAAGGGAGATAAGGGACAACTGTTCTATCACTGTGGCTTTAAAAATCCGGGTAATTCCCCGACGGCCACATGACTTTATCAGGCCTTTTTCCTCATAATACCGAAGTGTGGAAGAGGGGAGTCCCGACAGTTTGGAGACTTCGCGTATATCCAGTTCTTCCCTGTTATTCATCGCTTATTGACCTCAAGCTCACTTGAAGTTGTATGCTAGTTTCACGCGTCATTACTGGCAAGTCAAAGTTCAGCTTATGCACACCGCGAAAAGTTATTCCGAAAACCCAATTTCCCAAGAGGCTGCTCAGGTTTCCAAAAGGGGAGTCCTGGTCACCTTGTGTTTGGCGACCTTGCTCGCAGCCTTGGGAGTCAGCGCAATTAATATGGCGTTGCCTGTATTAATCGAAAGCTTGGGGGCTTCCTTCAGTAATACTCAGTGGATTACCGTGGCTTACATGATGTGTATGACTGCGACCCTGCCTATTGCCGGCAGTCTCAGCGACAAGCTGGGTCGCAGAAAATTGTTCCTAAGCGGTGGATTGATATTCACCTTATCGACATTACTTTGCGCGCTGTCTTTTAATGTTTGGACTCTGGTTTTTTTCCGCGCAATACAAGGGGTCGGTGCGGCGATGTTCGTGGCTGTGTCTATGGCTATTGCCAGCGACGTTTTCGATAAAAGTGAAACGGGAAAGATAATTGGATTACTGGGCAGCCTGTCTGCGGTTGGGACTGGTATGGGTCCTATTGTGGGCGGCTTGATTGTCGAAAACCTGAATTGGCAGGCTATCTTTTGGTTGGTAGTGCCGGTGGGATTGGGGGTGTTTTTTCTGGCATATCGAACTCTGCCGGAAAACATAGTCAGCGAAGTTGTTGATGGCAGGAGTCGATTCAAACGCTACCTGGCCGCAGCATTCCTGTTCTTTAGCATTGTTTTTTATACCCTGGCAATTAAACCATTGGGAGAGGGATATTCCGCAGTTAATGGCATTGCTATCGCTCTATCGGTGATATTTGGTGTGGGGTTGTTTTATGTCAGGCAGAAAGTACAACCCCTGCGTGAAGGATTTACGGAGTCTTCTGGAAAGCAGACATTCTTGGCGAATGTGGCCGGAAACTTTTTGGTGGCTTCATCGGTAATGAGTAGCCTGATTGTAGGGCCTTTTTATTTGACCCTGGCACTGGACCTGGACCTTTTTATCGCAGGGCTGGTGATGACAACCGGATCATTTATGGTGGCTGCTTGTTCAAATCTTGCTGGTCGAGCCGTGGATCGATTCAATAGTCGAGGTATCGTATTACTGGGTCTGGTAATTTTACTTTGTGGAGCCATGGGAATGGGGCTGCTCAGGGTGGAGCAGGGCTTGGTAGGCTATCTGGTTTTTTCCGTCACTATGGCAATGGGTTACGGAACCTACCTGTCGACAGTTAATACCATGACTATGAATAGCGCCCGGGCCGAAGTTCGTGGGCGCATTTCCGGGTTTCTCAGCCTTTCACGAGGATTGGGTTTATTGACCGGAGCTTCAGTGATGAGTGTGATTTTTGTAGGGCTTGTACCCAGCCAGCCCCTGCAAGACATGAGCCCTTCGCAGATAGCGGATGGTCTCAATGCCGTTTATCGCCTGGCATCAGTGTTCTTGTTAACCGCATTAACAATACAGGTGGTGTCTATTCTTGCCAGCAAGCTTGCTTCCAAAGTGCAAAATTAAAGATGACCTCCAGAGCTATAAAGTAAAGCCATTAGCGAGTGCTTCGTTTTAGTGAGTACTCGCGGGTATTAATAGCTGCTGGAGCTATTAATACCCATCTCTATTTCCTGATTTATTCCTATTTTCCAGGCCAACGCTTTTACACTTCACCCACGACTTAAATAGCAAAAATTCAGGCACAGATCTGGTTGACTTAAAGCTGGCTTCAAGTTGTATCTTGAATTTGTGGATTCGCAGTAATTTTCAACAAGATATCGAGAGAGCTTTAGGAGGACCAATCAGTGACGAATTCTTTGAGACAGTGCGTTGAAGCACTTAAAGCGAATTGGCAGGGACTTGATACTTCATCAATTGTGAGATGTCGAGAAGCCCTGGGAAAATTGGCGGCATCAAATTCTAATGAGGCATGGTTGGCTGATCTACACAGTCGCCAAGAACCCAGTGTAGAGTTATACCGGGATGAAGGTAAGGGTTTTATCTTACTGGCTCATGTGGAGCCTCGTGGGCTCTATCGCCCACCACATAATCATGGCAATGGCTGGGTATTTTACGCAGTGCAACATGGTGAAGTGGAGATGTCTACCTATGGTTTGCTCAATCAAGACGATGGTGAACAACTGGTGAGCCGGGGCTGTTATCAAATGAAGCCCGGTGACTGTAGTGCGTTCTTACCAGGGGATATTCACGATACTCATTGCCTTTCCGAATATGTATTGATGTTTAGGTTGACCAGTTGTGACTTTAGCGAGGAGAAGCGTGAGGGTCGACTTAGAGTGTTTTCACCAAGTTTTGAACCTATCAGCGTATAATTTTTGTTGGCCATTAGGTAGCAGGTGTGCCAGAGAGGAAGTGTAAAGAAAATAATCTCAGGCACAAAAGCCCTTAAAGTATTTCCCTTTGTGTTTGGGGGGCACATTAAGCTCTCTGTAAGTCAACGGAAAGTGAGTGTTCCCCCGGTTTACTCCTACTATTACTACTGAAATATCATTCCGGTATTCCCGTTACCCGCCTGATTAGCGGTGATATTTCCATTCATCTCATCTTGTGAAATTTCCATAAAATTATCCAGCCCATTTTGCTGAGCTGTAGTAAAACTCAAAGAGCCACCCTGATTTGCTGTAATCTCATTAGTCATACCGACCTGTGTCGTGCTTATATTCATAAATTCTCCCTCTTGTCGGGTAAATAAAATATTGTCTGATCCAATTTGACTTGATTGGGCGTAGCTATTTTCAATGAATATTTGCAACACACTCGCATTATTACTATCGCCGCTCTGGGTTATCTCATTCATAATGGATTCGCCAAAATTCTGTGCGCTTGTCGCATCGTTTCCTATTCCATTTTGTGTAACTGTTGCCGTGTAGAAGGCACCTCGTAGTTGAATAAGGGCACCGTCATTTGAAGTTCCTGTTTGGAATAATGACCCGGTATGGAATTCACCACTCGTGGCGCGAACAAAGCCTATATTGCTCTGTCCTGATTGAAATAGGTAGCCAGTATCATTGAGTGAGTCAGTTTGGAGCATCTCAGCATCGTTCAGCTGCCCTTCCTGGTAAATCTCCCCGACAGTATTTTCTGTGAGAAAATGGGTGCTCAATGCAATTTGGTTATCGCCAACCTGTTGTATCAATATCATTGTTGAGTTGCTTTCTTCCTGACTGGAAGAGGCATCATTGCTGTTGCCGGTTTGTGTTTGAATTATCGAGCTAAATGAAGAGTTTACAGTTTGTATGGCTTCAGCTGAATTGGTATTACCTGTCTGCGACTGATCTATCAGGTTGTTTTCAACGGAGGGATCGGTTTGATCTGCGACTGCCAGATTTCCATCGCCCGTCTGTTCCACATTGGAAGTATTGCTGTCGGCGCGAATAGCCATACTTGGCAAAAGAAGTATGGCCGCAAAAAGGATATGGTGTTGCTTCACAGAAAACTCCCAATGTTGAATTGACTAAAATGCATATTTGTTTGAGGCTTATGGCGATGATTTAATAATGTTGATAAGGTGAAGGGTTGCTAGTTTCGGCTTATTACTACTGATATTGCCGACTTAAGTGTCGTATGAAGTGGGGGGAATGCCATGGGATATAAGTACTTTAAACTTGAGAATAAAGTCACTTTTTAGAAGGTTGGTACTTATTGAGTTTATTATTTGCTGACTGTGGGTCACAGTGATATTGGGAGATTATTCTCATTTACCCATAAAATAAGTACATTGTTTCAGTAATAATGACGGATGCGGCTACAGAAGTTCTCAAAGTAACATTGGGTCGCAACTATCTCTTCCCTGTTCATATACTTCCCGGTCGATCGGTTAGGATAATTTGCCAATTAAAGATACATTTTAGGCTTACAAATCCCTTGTGCTGTATTTTTTTGCAATTAATTCCTCTTTTAATAATATTTGCCCACTTGCGCACATCATCTATGTCTAGGTGGTCACGAAATATTTTCTGTATGTCTGGAACCATTCCCCCTGGGGTTTATCGAATTTGCTGTGTACGTATGGGGTTATATGAACAGCGTACAAAAATAAAGTAAGTATTTGTAAAGGTTTTTAAGGGGCGCAAAGGCAGCTGCATTTAATCGAGTGAATAATAACGGGAGAGGGGATGTTGCCCTTCGCTGAGTTCAATGACTTTGATCGCATAAAACAATTTCATAATTGTCTACTGCTCAAATCGCAAACGCTATCCGTTACAGATCATTCACACGAGCTCTTAATCTCTATTTTTACAAGTAATACCTAGCAGTTCGGTGGTTGCCTCATCGCATAAAACTGCGTTTTTAAATAGAACCCTAAAAACGACAATTGGAGATTCTATGAGCCATATTTTTATTCGCACAGCCATAGCATCGGCGCTGATGCTGGGCGCTCAAGGTTTGAGTGCGGCACAACCCGCCGACGACTACGTTGCGGGGCAGAGTTATACCGGTGGCAGCCAGGTTTGCTACGGGGGAAACTTATATAAAGCTCAATGGTGGGCAACAGCTTCTCAAATTCCCTCGGATGCCCTGACAGCAGAAAACCGCTGGGACTCCCCCTGGATTTTGGAGGAGTCAGGTGCGTGCGATACCAGTGGTGACGATGACTCCAATTCTGGTGATGGTGATAACAACGACTCTGATGATGATACTGATACCGGTAATAACGGAGATACGGATTCTGGTAATAATGATGATGCAGGTTCCGGCAGTGGTGGTGGCACTGGTGGCTCCGATGACTCCGATACTTATATTTCTGGTCAAAACTATCGCAAAGGCGAAGAAGTTTGTTACGACGGCGACCTATTTGTTGCCCAGTGGTGGGCTAATGGTGACGACCACCCCACCGATGCATTAACGGCTGAAAATACCTGGGGTTCCCCTTGGCTTCTTAAGGAAGCGGATGGTTGCTCCAGTGATGGCGGCTCAGATGACGACACCGGCACCGGTGGCAACGATGGCGGCAGTGATAACGACGATAACGACAACAGTGACGATGGCAGCGATAATTCCGACGGCACTCCGATTACGGTCAGTGCTTCAGTGTCGCAGACACAAATTACCGGTGGTGGCACTGTAACACTTGATGCCAGTGCCTCCGGTGGGGACGGCAATTTATCTTACAGCTGGGCCCAATTATCCCCGGCCTCACCTGAAGCAGATATTGCCTCTGCAACCAGCGCATCCACCACTGTTACCCTACCATCAAGCACTTTTGATGTGAGCTATGTCTTTAGCCTGATCGTCAGTGATGGTGACACTACTGAAGAAGCACAGATAACCGTGCAAAACCTCGCGGTGGACGATACCGATGAAGACGAGGATGATGATAATACCGATGGTTCTGAAAGCTCAGTAACCGCAAATATCTCGGCCTCAAGTATCAATGTAGGCTGTAGTGGAACGGTTAATCTGGATGGCTCTGGCAGCACCGGCGGCAGTGATATCTCTTACATCTGGAGCCAAACCAGTGGCCCGGTTGTAAAGATGACCAACTATACCGGCAGCGCTACCTCAGTGACCCTGTCTGAGGTATACAGCGATGTAACCTACACCTTCCAGCTGACAGCTTCTGACTCCACTCAAGCCAGTGATGTGGACGAGGTCTCCATTAGCCAGGATGGCTGTGCCACAGCCGATGGCTATGTGATGGGCATCAGCGAACTGGAAGCTGCGGAAGAGTCGATTACCAGCAGTGATTCCCTGCTTCAGGAAGTAAAGGATACTGTCGAAACCCGGGACAACGCCGTGGTTGAGGCGGTGCAACCTGGCCGCAGTGCAAACCCCGAAAATGTCCTCCGCGTTGAGAGCATCCTGTCTGAAGAAGATTGGGATTACCTTTTCGCTCTCAGAGCGGAAGAGTACACCTACACCAATTTTCTCCGAGCCGTAGCCAAGTTCCCAGCTTTCTGTGGTGACTATACCGATGGCCGTGATGCCGAGGCGATCTGTCGCAAGTCGATGGCGGTAATGTTTGCACACTACGCCCAGGAAACCGGTGCCCACGCAACAGGTTGGGAAGTGCCGGAATGGCGCCAGGGCCTGTACTGGTTGCGGGAAATTGGCTGGACAGAAGATACTTCCGGTGGCTACGGCGCCTGTGATGCCAGCAGCAGCTGGGCAGCAGAAGCATGGCCCTGTGCGATCAATAGTGATGGTGGCTATAAGAGTTACTTCGGCCGCGGCGCCAAGCAGTTGAGCTGGAACTATAACTACGGTCCCTTCTCCCAGGCGATGTACGGCGATATTTACACCCTGCTGGAAGCCCCGGAATTGGTAGCGGATACCTGGTTGAACCTGGCGAGCTCTATCTTCTTCTTCGTCTATCCACAGCCACCCAAGCCAAGCATATTGCATGTAATCGATGGTACCTGGGAACCGAATAGTGTGGATCTGGCTAATAACCTGACTTCTGGATTCGGTGTTACCACCAATATTATTAATGGAGCGATCGAATGTAGTTCTGGTACTGAAGACTACCGCTCACAGTATCGGATCGAGTACTACCAGAGCACAGCGGAATACTTCGGTGTAGAAATTCCGGCAGATGAAGAACTCGGTTGTGCCAATATGGGGCAGTTCCAGACTGGTGGTGCAGCCTCCCTGGATATTTACTGGGATAAAGATTGGGGATGGTCTGCGGATACCCCAAATAATGAGAGCTACGCATGTCAGTTGGTGAATTACCAGACTGCCTACTCAGCACTGAATGAGGGCGACTATGCCAAGTGTGTTGAAGGCAACTTTGATATGACCATCGATTACCAAGACTAAAAACCAGGGGGCTGAATAGCCCCCACCCAAACCCTTTCAGTGACCTGGTTCTCCCCCGCAGCCAGGTCACTTTTTTATTGCCTTTCCTTCGGTGTTATCTTTCTCTAAACCTATCTACAGGCATATACATTCCTGTTAGACAAAAATTTAATCCAGGCAGCTGGGGTTAGCAGTTGTAAAAGTGTTAGAGATCCATGTATTGGAAGACGTACAGGCATCCGCATTGGCGTCATTAAGGTCGAAGCCAATGCCGGCGCCGCCCGAATCAACTCTGTTGCCAGTAATAAGGTAATTGGTTTGCGCAAACTCCTGCATCAATATGCCGCTAAACATAATATTTAAAACGGTATTTTGCGTAATAATCCCTCCGGACGAACTTCCGATAACGATACCATTCAATCCTGTTGTGAGACCTCCAGTTATTGGCTCTATGGTGTTTTGTGAAACGAGTGCATAGTCCCCTTGGATAACAATAGAGTCCCTCTCGTTATTTACAATTTCATTTGAAAGTATGCTGTTAAAATCCCCATCGGAAGAGATACCCATTTCGGTATTTAAAGAAATTGTCGAACTGCTAACAAAGTTGTTATTGCTGGTTAGGGAAATACCTATTTCGTTAGTTTGCACTAGGATATTGTAAATTCCATGAAATCCCGAGTCCTCTGCGCTGACGCCGGTATAACAATTTTCAATAGTCCCGTTTGAGAGAAAAGCCCCCTGGCCAGACAAAATGATGCCAGTATTCAGCACGGGAAGTTCGGCACAGTGCACGGTAAACCCGTTCATATCCAGATTGCCGCTGGGACCGGATATGGTGATTGGCGGTGTGGCAGTGCAGAATAATATGTCTTCAGTCATTATTTCAGCGGTGGTAATGGTATCGCCGCACTGAACGTCGGCAAAAGATAGGGCTGGTAAAAGCACGGATGTAAAAATTAACGGGAAATATTTTCCTGCCTGCATGGGTTTCTTCTCTGTCAGTTGCTTTAAGGTGGCGATTAAAAGAGATCCTTTGAGCGGATCTTCTGAGAAAAATATAGATATGATTGATTGGAGGGTGAGGTAATAGGTGACGGAGATCAGGCGTGGAAAACGGGTGCATATTATCGCTATTTACATAGATCCGAGCCAAATAAGTAGGAATAATCAGAGGCTCCGAACTCCCTGGACGGGCCGTTTTTATAGGTACAGATTACTCTTTCCCCTCTGTGGCATCGTGCCCGCGCCATGCGTATAAAGCGGAAATATACAATAGGTTTGATAAACTACAATGCCGCCGGATATTGCAAGGAATATTGGCGGCATGGTGTAGCAAATTATTCAGGGGCTGCTTGAGGTTACTCCTACTGTGCGACCTGGGCAAAGTTGGCGCTGCCGACTTGGATAGTGAAGGAGGATTGACCTACGCCAGTCTGCGATATTTCTTTATAATGCCCATCACCGATTTGAAGCAGTGTCAGGGAATTACCCAGGCCACTTTGGGTGATAACCGCATCATTGGAGCTACCAATTTGGGCGACATCTGCACTGAGAATAACGCCATCCTGTTGTAGGCTGACAGTATTCCCTGTTCCTACCTGTGCAACCAGAAGATGTACGTCAACCCCTAACTGATCAGTATCTGATGAATTTTGGCTCCCCAATTGAGCGATCTCACCACTGCTGATCAACGTATTTTGATCGGCATCAACACTATTTCCTGTGCCGCCTTGGGTAATGATGAGAGAGCCATCTTCCGATAGGCTTTGATTGGTAATTGCTGTATTTAAAGTTCCCAGTTGAGCGATAAATACACTATTGGAATTACTTATGGTCTGGGTAGTTTCGGCAGAGTTCTGTGTACCGGTTTGAAGTATTTCCGCACTATCTGAATTTGCGTCCAGCTGCGAAATTTTTGCGTAGTTATCACCTCCTATTTGGGTAATAGCCCCTTGGGCGGAGTCACTATCAATCTGGTCAATACGCCCCGTATTTAGTGAACCGACCTGAAGTAGGGTTCCAGTGCTACCTGACCCTAACAACTGCAGAATATTCCCCGTGTTTGACACTCCAAATTGTTGAAGTGTGCCACTAGCGGAGCTTATATTCTCCTGGTAAATTTCTGCGGAGTTTTGTTCTCCCAATTGAGTGGTGAGTGATGAGATTGAAGAGGTCACAACTTGTTGGGAGGTAGCGGTATTCGATACGCCGATTTGATTGACGATAATCGATCCGTCTGATGAGCTTCCCTGGCCAGCATTAGCGCTGTTACTATCCCCTGTCTGAGAAGTGTTGATATGCCCATTACTGGTATTTTCCTGGGCAGTCTCACTGTCATTGGCGACACCGATCTGGCTTTGCACGATGGTGCTTTCAGTGGTTCCATCAATTTGGAGGGCATCCTCGCTGTTGTTGACTCCAATTTGAGTTTGTACTATTAAGCTGTTGTTAACATCAGAGTCTGCATTATTGGCTGTGGCGGTATTACCTATGCCAGTTTGGTTTTGGATTACAAAATTGTTTTCGGCAAAAACCACACTGCTGATTGCCAACGCAAGTGAGCTAAAGATAAGTGGTGAGATTTTCATAAGTTACTCCTTTAAACTAAAAATCCCCAAATCATTGTCCGTTCAGTTACTGCTTCCTCCTTGTAAATCGAATTGACCACTGATATCCACTTGAGGCTCTGCCGATGAACGATACTGCATACAGAGCCTAATCCTGTGAGTTTTGGATATAACTATTGCTGCATACTGGCAAAGTTGGCATTACCAATTTGTAACGTAAATGAGGTTTGGTTTACATACACTTTGTGAAGTTTCTTCAGAATGACAGCAGCCAATCTGGATTAATATCATCAAATTTCTCAGATCCGTATGGGTACATGGTACTGCCATTTTGTGTTACAGCGGTGCTCAGAAAGGCCCCACCTTGCTGTGAAGTAACAAAATTATTCTCGGCGATAGCAGCACTGCTGATGGTCAGCGCCAGGGAATCGGTAAGGAAGGAAGAGATTTTCATAAGATACTCCTTGACTACAAAATCTCTATGACAGCATATGGTGATGTTTAGGCGATGTGCTCATTAACTTTTGCATATTGAGTAGGTTAAGATGCCCAAAGGGCACCTTAACGAAAGTCTCTATTAGTCTACTGTATAAATGTAGCGCTATTGCCGTCTCCAAGTTGGGTAACACTGATAGCATCATTAAAGCCAGTTTGCGTAACCGATATGTAGTTACTGCTACCGTCTTGAGATAATGTTGCAGTGTTTTGCATGCCGCTCTGGGCCAACTCAATCAAATTCAAGTTACCTGCCTGCAACATGGTTGCTGTCTCCGTATCTCCATCCTGTGTTGAGGTAATTTCGTTCTCATCACCTTCCTGGGTGATATCCAGTGAGCCACTGAATGCTGATTGGCTAGCTGAAACCATATTCATATTTCCAATTTGTTCAACAGAGGATGTATCCGATGAACCACTTTGTGTGACAGTAGCATCGTTTTGTGTACCGTCCTGGGAAATAATATTGGAGCTATTGTCAGTCGACGCCTGTAAGGCTGTAGCCATATTGGATGAGCCCGACTGATAAATTTCAATGTTGTCACTGGCTCCTGATTGTGTTGCCAAAGCCATATTATTGTCATCACTTTGGCTAATATAAATGTTACTTTCAAAAGCACTACTTTGTGTGGCAACCGCTGATTGATTATCCCCATATTGGTAGATGGATAATGTATTGTCTGCAGTATCAAAACTAGTAGCACTGGCAAAATTGGAGTCTCCGGACTGTACTACGATAGCACTATCGGAACTTGAGGTGTTTCTGTTAATTGAGGCATTGTTGAAATCACCAACCTGACTTATCAAGTCTGAATTGGTAAAGGAGTTAAGGTGAGATATCCCAGCAGCATTTTGTTGCCCGAATTGAATTGTGGTAGCGCTGTTACCAGAGCTTGCTGTGTTTTGCAATGTAGTTGAAATATTTAAGTCACCGGATTGGGTAATGACTACAATATTGCTGGAACTCGTGTCCTGAGTACTAGTAGCCAGGTTTTGATCGCCATACTGGCTGATTGAAATAGAATCAGAATCTGAGGAGGTTTGTTCAGAGCTGGCAAAGTTAGTGTCACCATTCTGGAGGATTTCACTGCTACCGTTTGAAGCGGTTTCCTGACTGGTTAAAACGATATTGTTATCCCCGACCTGGAGTGCTGATGCCGTAGTGCTGGTTGTGGCATCTTGTGTCGAGGTGACACTATTATTATCTCCCTGCTGTGTTTGATAAATGGCGCCGCTGACATTGCCATTAGTTTGACTGGCATCAGCGTCGTTGTTATCACCAATTTGTGTTTGCACAATAAGGTTATCAAATACGGTCGGATCACTTTGATCAGCTGTCGCGTTATTATCTGTACCCATCTGGTTCTGGATGACAGTATTTTCCGCATAGGAAATCCCACTGATCATAAAGGATAAGGCCGTGGCTATAAGGGAATAGGTCTTCATTGGATAACTCCTTTACCAATTTGGACTTTGGGTAGTAAGCATATACTCTGCCTTTAACATCCATATAAAGGCAGAGTGTTTTTCGTGTTTCTACGAAAAATTATGTGCGGTCAATAATGATTGGGAATCTTAAGTGGAGGCTAGTACATAAAAAATATCACTCTACTACACGATGATATGGTTTAAAGCCATAGGTTGGGTTGTTAGCCATTTGATTTATAGCGTCAGATCAATCAAAGGCTACTTTAATTTTTGTCGATGAATTGGTATGTAGCTATGAGAATTTAGTTTGGCAAAGTTAGGAATAAAGTCGAGTTTGCGTTTTGACTGACTACGTACTGGGCTGATCTATATTTTATAGATTGACAAGAATATAGGGAGGTTGCGCCCTGATGATCAAATCAGCTCACCGATCAGCACAGCTTTCGAGACAACCTTGAAAGGGCTAGATTATTGCTGCTGGTAGTTTGCGCTGTTGTCACCACCTATTCGTAGTATGTCAGCACTGCTATTAACCCCCAGTTTGCATCATTTGTATAAAGTTATTGCTACCAATTGGGGAGAGTTCGACAGTATTTTGTCTCACACTCTGGGTTAGACTGAGCCCATGATCGCTACCTATTTGGTGAGTGTAGAGGTGAGTCTCTTCTCCACTCTAAGTGACGTTTACACTATTAATATATCCCTCCTGCAGTAGTTGCAGTTCGCTACTTGTGCCGCCCAAATTCACTGTTTTAATATTACTACTGCCGAGTTGATTAATAATAACCTCATTATTAGCTGTAGAGATAAGACTAATATCGATAGTGCGTCTGGCCCCAGCTTGTATAATCTCTACTTTGTCATTATCACTAGTACTGTGAATTAGAAAAACCTGGTTGTCCGCACCAACTTTCTTGATATAGTCTATTGCCGAGTTTGTCGTGCTAATAAATACCTAGTTTTGATTGGTATCACCGATTTGAGCGGAAAGTGTACTATTATTAGAGCCATTGTTTGAATCTAGTATTGTTGGTTTGTTACTAAGTCCTATCTGATGAAATTGCATTTCTCCATTAATAATATTACCTTGTGAACTAGTGGCAGAATTTTCTGTGTTTTTTTGATAGATAGAAATAGAAGCATTTTTATAGTAGGTTTGAACACCTTGGGCGTTATTTTGATGGTCTAACTGGATATAGTTAAAATGGCTGTTAGTAATGGAGTCTTGTAGTGAACTTCCCTGGTTGCTATCGCCAATCTGGTAGCCAATACTAGTAATATCGCTTTGGTCAGTAGTGGCACTGTTAGCGCTACCCTACTGATACAGTGATGTACTATTTGCTTCAGCCAAAGAATTTGTGGCAATAAATGAAGATAGAGCGACGTAAATACCAGCCTTGGTGTACATGATAATTCCTTTCTATGACCGAACATTAAGTAACAGTTTCCCGAAGTTAGTACTTCTATCATGAGTAAATTTTATATAAATAACCTAAGTTTTTCATAATAAGCTGCATACACTAGCTGGCGAATAAAATCGTACTTTCCCAAGTTGGATCAGAGTATGGTGTTCTGGATTAAATGTTAGTAATACTTAGAAAGTAATTGCGCCAGCTTAGGGTTCTGTTTTTAATCTTTGTTGTCGATTTAGCTGCGTTAGATTCTTCAAAGGAATGACTTGGTTTTTTATTCATTCGAACGTCAATTACTTTGGGCAATTTTTCTTATGGTGGAAGTTATTATTGCATCCAAACTTAGGGGGCTCAGTATCTCTGTGCTGAGGTATATTATTTTTTCTGAACTGATAGGAGTTGGATGTGAAAATTAAGCAATCTGTAGATAAGGTGGCACTATTAGCGATAATGGCTTTTTCGGCGTCTTCATATTCATCAATTACCTTGGCTGAAGTGGCTTGTGGCGATGTAATTACAACTGCAGAAGTACTTACTGAGGACTTATCTTGTGATCTAACAACAGATGAACCTGATGCACTTACTATTGTCGGCCCAAGTGGCAGCTTAAATATGGGCGACTATTCCCTGACCTGTACCACAGGAGGAGACCTAGGTGGTGCAGGAATTCGAATCGAAGGCAATGGCGCCACCCTCACTGGAGGCGTTATTGATGGCTGTTTTGATGGAATTTTCTTAGAGGGAGAGGGGTATCACAAAGTACTTAATACCGAAGTTGTTAATAGTGTTAATGATGGGATAGATATAGATAGTATTTACAATACTATAAATGACTGCGTTATTACTGATAGTGGTAGAGTCGGAGTCGATATGGATGATGACTACAATACTTTTTCTGGCTGTACTGTAACAGGTAGTGTTGCCGACGGAATCCAGGTGGATGATAGTTTTTCACGAGTTTTTAACAACACTTCAAGTGGAAATGGAGGGGCTGGTATTCTAATAGAAGGATCGTCAAATAATGTGATATCACAGAATACAACTACCGACAATGGCAACGGTGATAGCCAAGATGGTGGTATAGTTCTTATTTTTACTAATTCCAACTTCAATATTATTTCTGCGAACTCTTCTTTTGATAATGATCCTTTTGATCTGAGGGATACAGTTGACCCTGATTGCAGTGGTACTAATATTTGGGTAAACAATGAATATCTCACTAAAGATCCAGATTGCCTGGATTGACAATTTTTTCGAGCGAGTCTTTTTTCAAAGTCTCTTAAACTGGTGGCTACATCTTGTAGGATTTCATAGCGGGCTTTATTTAACTTGTCTATAAAATTTATCAATCAGTTGTCTATTGGGAGCTTGTATGTTAAATATATGAGCTTCCTTTTTTGTGATTAGATTCTGGTAGAGTTCTACTGTACTTTCACATAAAGTAAAAAACGTTCAAGATCAGTAGCTTATATAAGGCTCTCGAGTACGTGGCTGGTAGCATTTTCTTTCATTAGATGTTTTTGTATAAATCAAATTATACTTTTTCCTTAATATTAAAGCCTATGGTTCATCTCTTTCGGATAGCTGCATTTTTTAGTGGTTAATGCCTTGAAACTGCGCGATATTGTAAGCAATATTCCAGTTTTGTACGGCTCGGCTGTAAACATCCAATGTCCTTGTAATTTGTACTATAGATTCTGATTTCATCCATAGCTTTACGGTAGTTCGACGTTTTTCTTTCTTAGCGGAAGTGGGTGGTTTTCTTACATCATAATATCCACTTGGACATTATTGGAAATCAGCAGATGCCTCACCATCGGATAGGCGTGCCACAATAAAATAACTGCCATCGTGTGCCTTAGCGATAGCGGGCAGCATGGCATTACTCAGATCGCTGACATCAGACGCTAGCTGCTTGGCCTTTAACGTAAGGACCTTGGTTGCTTGTAGGAGCTGGGTATCAGAAAAGGATTGTCCTTCATGACCAAACTGGTGGGAAAGTTGATCAGGCTCAGCAGGCAATTGATGGAAACGCGCTATGGCAACCAGCGCATGCAATCCTGTGTCGATCTCTGAAACTGCCTCCATCTTACTACTACGCCGCAACATCCATGTTAAATACAACTTTATAGCAAGCAAAAGCCCTGCTATACCATCTGCCATCCCGGAATCATTCCAGAGCGCACGCAGTATAAACAAACTTGAGAATCGATCTCAATAAATAGAAAATAAAATAAAATATAGTTTATGTGACTAACTTATCAGTCATTGTGTAAATAATTCACTTTCTTCGTCGGCCTATGATCTTGCCCCGTTTTAACGGGTACCAAAGTCAAACAGATGAGGTGTCCGTTAAAACGAGGCAAGATCAGTAGGTTTTTGTTCGTTTCGACATACAATGTTCTTTGGTTCAAAAGAGGAAGCTGATGTTTACGTGTACTACTGATCCAGAAGGAATACACTGTTTCTGAGTGCTGCTGTGAATGCACATCGGTAAGCTCGTATTTGGCATCCACAGCTCATACAGCCTTAAATACAGTTTTTCTTTCTCTCCTGACTTCTTGTAGTTGGTAACTCCTAAGGCGTAGCCTACTGCTGTTGATAGCTTGCGCTATTGTTACTGCCAAGTTGCAATATGTTAATGCTGCTATTAATTCCTGTTTGCATCATATAGATATAGTTGCTGTTACCAAATTGGGAGAGTGTGGCAGTATTTTGTCGCCCACCCTGGGTTAGATCCAGCTCATTATTACTACCTATTTGATGGGCGTATAGGTTAGCTCCCTCTCCACCCTGAGTAAGATTGACACTATTAAGATATCCATCCTGTTGCAGTTGCGTTCCGCTACTTGTGCCGCTCAAATTTAAGGTACCAATATTACTACTACCTAATTGATTAATAGTGACTTCATTATCAGCCGTAGAGATAAGACTAATATTGAGCGTTTGTTGTGTCCCTACTTGCAGAATCTCTACTGTATCATTGTCACTGATACTGTGGACCAGGAAAATCTGGTTGTCTGAACCGGTTTGCTGGATATGATCTGTTGCGGAGTTTGTCGCGTTAAGAAACACATTGTTTTGATTGCTGTCCCCGCTCTGGGTAGAAGTTAATCTGTTATCAGAGCCGTTATTGGAATCCGCTACTGTAGATTTATTGCTAATACCGGTTTGGTAAAACTGCATTTCTCCCCTGGTAATAGTGTCCTGCGAACTAGTAACTGTATTTCCTGTGCCCTCTTGAGCGATGGAAATAGAAGTATTGTCGGAATCCGTTTGGACGCCTTGAGCGCTATTTTGACTGCCCAACTGGGTATAATTGAATTGACTATTGGTAACTGATCCTTGTAATGAGCTTCCCTGGTTGCTAATACCAATCTGGTAACCACTGGAACTTGTATCTCTTGTGCCTTCTTGTGAAGCAAAGGCGTTGTTACTATCACCGATCTGCGTCTGTAATATGGAGCCACGCAAATTGCTGTCGCTCTGTGTTGCCTCTAGCGAGTTATTGTTACCAATTTGTATTTGCGTAATCTGGTTGCCAATACTGGTAATGTCGCTTTGATCGGCAGTGGCACTATTATCACTTCCTTCCTGATAGAGAAAAGTATTATTGTTTTCAGCCAGTGAAAATGTGGCAGAGAATGAAACTAGAGCGGCGCAAATACCAACCTTGGTGTGCATGATAACTCCTTTCTATGACTGAACAGCAAATAGCAGTTTCTTGAAGTGAGTACTTCTATCATAAATACAGTTTATATGGAGATATCTAGAATTTCATGGCCTATTTTTTCTTATTTATTTTTAAACGTTGTATCTGGAGATGGCTCCCCACTTTATTTAGGAAAGCCATTTAATCCATTTTTTAGTAAAAATAGCGCTATTGTTATCTCCCAGCTGAGCAATGTGTATACTCTCGTTCGCACCCATTTGGGTAAGCATTAGAAAATTATTGTTGCGATCCTGAGTTCAGGTGGCGGTATTTTGTTGGCCAATCTGCATGAGATCTAACTCGTTCATCATTGCGGTCAAACTTAGTGTTGCTATTTCATTAACACTATCTTGGAGTAAATTGATAAGATTCTATTCTCTATGTTGTTCGGCCAAAAGGTCAAGACCAGAACTGAATTGCTATTACCGCTTTGAAAAATTACTATAGACATATTTGAGGTGCTATCTTGAACAGAAACAATAAAGTTATTATTTCCCTCCCGGGTCTGGATAATACCTCCTCCAGTATTTCCATTTATCTGACGTGCATCTATATCATTTTGATTTCCAGTTTGTGTCTGGTCTATAAGGTTATTACTAATAGTTGGCTCTGGTGTGTGCATTGTGGCCGTATAGCTTTCTGAGCTACTTAGAGGTTCCCGGGTGGGAATATATTTTCAAGTCATAGTTTCCGAACAATCGATTAAATTAAAATATAATACCTACTGAACTTGAGGTGTTAAATTGTCACTCTAAATGGCGATAAAGGTCGATATGGCTTTGCACTGCAAACTTCGAATCCATCTAATTGCTATTGATGTCTTAATCTGCCTTGGTATTACTCGCATACTGGCTGTTTAGATGTGAATCGATAATCTCAAGAGCGCTACTAATATATCCCTAAATCGATATTTCTATATGGGTCACCTCCTATGGTCAATGAGCCAGTCGCATCGAGTGTTGTCAGGCCTGGCTGTACCTTTAATTTGTGCGGATAGTAAATTGCTGATCAGAATCTCTGGGATGTTGAAAATAATGACGCTCTAAAAAGTTATTGTGCAGTAAAGAATTCTTAGCAAGTTGGAAAAGTATGGATTTGTTAGGAAAAAATTCCTGGAGAGATATTGCACATCTCTCCAGGTGTGAGTATTTAATGCGGGCTTAAATAAAATTAGGTTATCGGTAGGGTGCTTGCTGTTTGTTGATTGCCCCTAAATTCAATCACTGGGAAATGGTGCCGCTATTGTTATCCCCCAACTGGATCGCGGTGATAGTATCGCTGGTGCCAGTTTGAGTAACGGTTAAAGTATTGTCATTGCCGTTTTGGGTGAGGATGGCGGTATTCAGCGTGCCGCTTTGGGTCAGATCTACTAGCGGGGCAGAAATAATCAGTACACCCTGGTAATATAAACTGCATGAAATACGATGCCAGAAAACTTAGTACTGAGGAGCAGCACCTCATACGTAAAATTGCTGTTCAGCGAGTATTTGATGGAGAATCTGCGGCGGAGGTTAGTCGTAGCTTAGGGCTGGGGAGCAGAACTATTTTCCCATGGTTAAGGACTGCTCGGGAGAAAGGTATTGAAGCGCTATCTCCAAAAATTAGACCTGGACGCGGTAGAAAACTGTCAGCTATTGAAGAAGAGGAAGTCAAACGATGGATTATTGGTGGCGATCCAAGGCAATATGGCTTTGATTTCGGATTGTGGACACGTCAGATCGTATCGGATTTGATTTTTGAGAGATTCAAAATTGAACTTAGCGTTTCTAGTGTCGGCACACTTCTACATCGACTGGGCCTGACGCCACAAAAGCCTCTACGAAGAGCTTACGAGAGAGATGAGAAGGCGGTGAATAAATGGGTAAAGGAAGTCTATCCAAAGATTAAATCTTATGCGAAAAAAACTGGTGCAGAAATATTTTGGCTGGGCGAGGCTAGTATCAGATCAGACGATCCACTCCAAAGGACATGGGGAGAAAAAGGAAAAACTCCAGTGGTAAAAACGAGTGGTCAAAGACAGTCAATCAATGCGATCTCAGCTTTATCGAATAGAGGTGGCTTCTGGTATCATATTTATAGTGGAAAATTCACGGCAGAAAAGTGCGTAGAATGCTTCAAAAATTTCCAGAGAAGTCAGAAAAGACCAGTGATTCTCATTGTTGATGGGCACCCAGTACACAAATCGAAAAAGGTATTGGAGTATGTCGATTCACAGGATGGAAAGCTTGAAATGGTGTTCTTACCGCCATATGCACCAGACCTAAATCCAGATGAGTTGGTCTGGAATCATATGAGAAATATAGGGACTTCAAAGAGGCCGCTGAAAAAAGGTGAGACACTACTGAGTCGTGCAAATGCAGATTTGCAGAGCATCAAGAAAATAGAAAACTTGTGAAATCATTTTTTCAAGAGTCGACTGTATTCTTTGCTGCTGCCTAGGTAGTATCTCATTGACCGTTCCGATTTGGCTCAACATGGCTATTTCACTAACACCATTCTGCACCGCATCAATCAGATTATCCTCACCATTTTGTAGGGAGTACAGGCTGTTGTTCGCGTTATCTTGGTCGACATCTATTTCATTGGAATCATCCATTTGGATGATGTCAGCTATGTGCCCGGAGCCAGATTGATTGACATTAGCAGAGTTTAGATTATCAGTTTGGGTAATCGACGTATAACTATCTGAAGCGCCACTTTGAAATAATACAATGTTATTGGCAATTCCATCCTGGAAAGTAGCTATAGCACTATTACTTGAGTTGGTTACGGATGCAGAGACGTTGTTGCCATTTCTGTCTTGTACAATATTGTTGGTCTGGTTAGAGCTTGCGCTAATTGTAAGGTTGACTAGGTTCGAATTGCCAAGCTGAGTAATAGTGCTGCTATTGTCTGCTCCACCATTTTGATCTATGAGGGTGGCAACATTATTGTTGCCAGTTTGAAAAGTTATAAAGCTAGTATTTGAACTATTAAATTGGAAGGTATTGGCGTCATTGTCATCGCCATAGCTCTCTACGATTGATATCACTGAATCCGAATCTCGTTGAATTGAACGGCCGCGATTGTCATCGCCTACAAACGTAAAGCTGATACGGCTATTACTGGAATCTTCCTGTGTTGATGTGCCCTCGTTGTTATTCCCCTCAAAGGAATATATCATCGTTGTATCTGAATTCCCTGTTTGCGTATTTTCTATATCATTACTGTTACCTGTTACATAAACGCCAATAAAGCTAGTGGAGACTGGAAGTCTGAGTAGTTTCTAAATCGTTGTTGTCACCGATAGCACTGGTTTCTGCGGTTGAGTTAGTACTGCCATCTTGGGTGCTAAGCGATACATTATTACTGCCCTCCTGATACTTGCTAATGGTGCTACTGTTATTGCCATTGGTCTGCGATGCATCGACGGAGTTGGTCGTTCCGATCTGGACTTGTTCAATCCGGTTGTCGCTAATCGTGGGGTCGCTCTGATCCGCGTTAGCGGTATTGCCGCTACCATCTTGAAACAGAATATATTCATTGTTGTCAGCGTAGGCGGGGCCACTGATGGCTAGGGCCAGTGCGGTTAGGGGTAGTACAGTCGCTGCGATGGGTAAGAGTTTCACAAATAAATCCTTTATGTTAATTAGCTATGACGCATTAATTACGGTCACAGCGCTTCCTGCATCATACAGGCGGCATCGATACCCAACCCGGTGTTGGTTAGTAACAAATTAGTCTGCCGTTGTAATTCGCCCGATATTGGGGAATTTTATTGGCCCATAATGGAGAGAATTAGTGAGACTACTGACTGACACTGGTTTCAAGCGATTATTGTTAGCATGAATATTTGCTTATGCTGGGATATTGACCTTTGACTTTCCTCCTCTACAGTTTCTGGGCGCGAATAAATTTTCGCTTTTTGAATCTCGAATCATTGGTAGAAGTATTAAAAGAAGGCATTGGAAGGGAAATGGGATAAAAGCACTGAAAAACTAGTAATAAAGTAGGGCTGGGCGTTTTCGTAAGTGTGTCTACTCTATATTGATTTTGTAGGATCATAGCTAGATGATAGTAGGAGAGGGAGTCTATATGTGACGTATATAGACTCCCCTACTCAATCTATTGCATATAGGTGGCGCTGTTGTTGTCACCTAATTGGGTGACACTGATCGTATCAATGATTGACCACTATCTTAAGTGATCTGGATAGAATGGAAATTGACCTATAGCGGATAACTCCTTTACTGATTTGAGCTGCCAGTAATTGGTGGTGCTAGGTGCCTTTAATACTATTTTTGCTGATAAAGTGATAGGCAACTATAGGAATTAAGTTTGGCAAAGATAAGAATAAAGTGGTGATTTTCCTTGTTTGTCAGCAATTTAATCTATCTATATGGAAATATTACTGACTAAAAATGAAATTAGATGAATGTCTGAAAATCGTTTTTTTTAGTAATGGTTATATATGCCGTCAGGTATCTGAAGTGAACTACTATCGTAGAAACCAATTAATAACAAAGAAACGAATTATTATTCTAGGTTGCTAGACAAGGGTTGTAAGTAAAATATTTGGATATAGTCATTATTATGATTATTACATGTAAGATAATTCCCTTGGAGTCGCAAGTTAAGGGATGCACGGAATATAGCGGTAGGGCTAAAATTTGAAATATTCAAAGCCTGCTAATTTATCAGTGCATCTCAAGTTATACGTGACAGGTTTTGTACCAGATATTACGTCTGTGGTAATACAGGCGTAAGCTATTGTATTATGTTCCCACTATTGTTATCACCAAACTGCGTCACAGTAGCTGAGGCTGAAGGGTTTGCCTGCATAGCTTGTAGGAAATTATTATTGCCATTTTGTGAAAGTGTGGCCACACTACTCATTCCATTTTGTTCAAGGTCAATTTCATTGAGTGTGCCACTCTGATTGGTATCGGCAGAAATTGAGTCGCCATCCTGAATGATGGAAAGTGTATTTTGTGTTCCTGTTTGAGCACCAAGAAGGACGTTAGATACACCAGTTTGCCCTGCCAGGGCCATATTTTGTTCACCATTTTGAAAAAGAGTTAATACTCCCAAGTCGCTCATAATTTGGAAGGCAATTGCTTCATTCGCAATACCTATTTGAGTGACCTCTACAGTACCATTACTACTAGAGGAATGGCCTGCGCCACCAACTATATTTTGGTCGCCTATTTGTGTGAAGGAGGCGCTAACATTATCGCTGGAGTTTATCGATATGCTACCTAAATTGTCAGTACCGGTTTGCTGGATAAATGTATGGCTCTGTGTGCTATCAATTTGGCTTGAACTTCCTAAATTTAAACTTCCCACTTGATTAGAAAAGGTACTGCCGAAGCTACTATTTAAATTACTGGCTCCCCCTAGATTATCATCGCCACTTTGAATGACCGTGCTCGTCATAAATTGAGAGCCACTAACTTGCCCAACTCCCCCATTGTTCAGCGATCCATCCTGTAAGATGACAATACTGTTGTTCTCCGCATCGAAACTTGCGCCTGGAGAACTCGTATTTTGAGATCCGCTTTGGTTTACCAATATGGAATTGTTACTTGAATTGAAGGCATGAGCAGTAAAAGTTTCATTGTCTGTTCCTATCTGTATAACATTGGTAATATTAGACATGGAATTAAAATTATTGGTAGAGGTGAAATTCAATTCACCACTTTGAAAAATGAAATTGGTGCTCGCGGTATCATTTTGCATAAAGGAATCAACTTCGTTATTGTTACCTATCTGTATGACTGAGTAGATTGTGTTGGTGCTATTTTCTTGGCTTGCTGTGGCTAAGTTTCCATCTCCAATCTGGGTCTGACTGATCACTGCATTATTGCTATTTATGATTTGTTCTGCCTCAGCTGTATTATTATCACCATTTTGGGTTTGCACAATTAGGTTGTTGGCAACGGTGGGATCACTTTGATCCCCCATGGCAGTGTTATTGTTGCCAGTTTGATTGACTATGTAGGTGTTGCTCGCTTGTGCTAGCTGTATCACAGCAAGGGTGGATAATCCGGCAATTGTGGCTTTGAATTTCATTGTTGAGTTCCTTTCAAACTACGTTGTGACTGAGGTTTGGTTTAGTGGGTGACTTGGATTTATAGCTCATTGTTAAAGCTAAACTTAAAATCATCGTTGGTGCTGCCTTTTTGTATTGGCTTTAAACCATATTTTTGGCATTAAAACTTGACTATGCCAGGGGGACTCTTCGTTTATTTGGGATAAAGCTTAGAATCTCCAAACGTACACTGTACTGTTTTGTACTAAATTAAAGCCCATGATGTACTGCACTCATAAAGCAATAGTGACAATTGAAATGTTTGTTGCTGATATCTACCTTTAAATTGTCCCAAAAAATTATTGTCAATGAGCGGTGAGATGTATATAGGATAAAAGCACTGAGAAAGTAGTAAGAAAAACTCAAGCCGCTAATTACAAAACTGTCTTGTCAGTATTTGAAAGTCTAATAAGGTCTGATAGGGCCTGCAAAGAGGTTTGCAAGGCCCTTGGTTTTTTTACTGCATATAGGTGGCGCTGTTGTTGTCACCTAGTTGGGTGACACTGATTGTATCGCTAAAACCGGTCTGCGTTACCATTAGGAAATTACTATTGCCATCCTGAGACAATGTAGCAATATCTGAAGATCCACTCTGAGTCAGATCTATTTCGTTGAGATTGCCGCTCTGGTTAAGGGTGGCTGAAATACTGTCTCCGTCTTGGAGGGAATTAATCAAGTTGTCCTCGCCATCTTGTGAGGCGTAAAGGTCGGCATTGAAGTTAGTTTGCTCAGCATTTATTGTGTTTAATTCACTCATTTGAATTATCTCAGTCGAGTGGTTGGAGCCAGTCTGTGTCAATTCCACATCATTGCCATTACCAATTTGGCTGATGGAGTAGTTATTATCAGATACCGATTGCAGGCTAACAAAAATGTCATTGCTATCACCTTGTTGTAGGTTGGAGCCGACACTGTTATTAGCATTGTCATCTGAGGAGCTAAAGGAATTGTCATTTCCATATTGCTCAACTGTGGTAAATTGATCAGAACTTTGTCCTCGTACGGTAAACCCTGAATTGAAATTGCCGATCTGTGTTAATTGGACAGAAGTGTTTGAGCTGCCATCATCATCTACCCCTCCGCCGGTATTATCGTCACCCATTTGAAAAACACTGATACTGCTATTGAAGCTATCCGTTTGACCCGATGTGCCGACGTTTCTGTCGCCAATAGAAACTACGTTCAGAAATGCTTCATCCATATTGGTCTGTCCCGATGAACCAATATTATCGGTGCCAATCATGGTAAATTGCATCGAGCTATTGGTAGAGTCTCTTTGCAGTGAACTGCCAACACTACTTGTGCCGCTAATAGTGTAAATCATTGAAGTATTAGAAGTATTTTCCTGTAAGGAACTACCTATATTGTCTGTTCCCATAATGGTAAAACTCATTAAGGTGCTCGTTGTATTTTCCTGAATAGAGCCAGCACCATTATTTGTACCCATAAGGGTATTTATCATAGTTGTACTAGTAGTGCCTTCCTGCCTTGAGCTGCCAGAATTATCGGTACCGATAAATGTCTCTTGCATTACACTATTGCTGGTTGATATTTGGTCCGTTCCCGTTCCGTTATTGTCTCCTATTAAAGTAATTACTGCTGAAGAATTACTGCTTCCGTCTTGTTCACTATTCGCAAAATTGTTGTTTCCCTGTTGTATTTGAATAATAGTTCCATTGCTGTTGGCATTGAATTGTGTTGCTTCAGCATCGTTATTGTCGCCAATCTGAGTCTGCGTGATTAAACTATCAGTGGCACCAGTTTGGTCTCCCATGGCCATATTTCCGGTTCCCTCTTGATTGACAATATAAGTATTGTCACCGTATGCAATACCGGAAATGGCTAACGCTAAGGCAGTGATTGCAAAGATTGATGTTTTCATAAATGATTCCTTTCATTTAATGAGCTATGGATGGTGTTAAGAGTGATAAATCTCTTGGTTCTACCTAATTACCACTTATGCTAAGCCAATTTTTAGCAACCTTTCTGGCATCGGTGGTGTCCGAAGAGAGACGTAAATCAATCTTGGAATGAGTGCCGACAAATCAAACCTCCGATTAAAGCGATATTGAAATTCTGCCAAATAGCGCTGTGCATATTTCGGCCTAATAGCATGGTAAGTGCTACGTAGCGCACTCTTTAAATTACCAAGTACTGTATTTACCCAATAGAACTCAGGCTCTTCAACAGAAGCTCGGCCACCACCACAAACAATTTTGTCATGTACACAACCGGCCTCCTTAATGGCATTGAAGCATGGAAGACCATCTGAGATGACTGTGCTGCCACTGCAAAGGTACTTTTTACTCCAGGTTGAAATTTCACTGCTTTTGAAGCCCTTGATAATTGAGAGCTTAATACGGGTTGGGCGTCCCTCCTTGGTTGTTTCAACGGCCGCCACAAAGGGAGTTTTACCCTTGGCTCCGCGCCCGGGCTTGCATCCAGTACGCTCACCACCGAGATAGGCATCATCTAGTTCAATAAAACCGGACAGTTTGTATCGTTGGTCTCGCTCCATCATCACTTGCATGAGTTTCTGCTTCATACGCCATGCTGCGTTGTAAGAGATACCTAGATGTCGAGATAGCTCCATAGAGGAAATGCCCTTCTTATCCTGAGTAATCAGGAAAATACCGAGAAACCAGGTGGTGAGGGGGAGCTTCGTGGAGTCAAAAATTGTACGAGAGGTAATCGATGTCTGACGCCGACAATGGTTACATTGCTTAAGCTTGCGATAAGCGAGGTCGCAATGCTTGTCATGCCCGCAGTGAGGACAACTAAAGCCATTGGGCCAACGCCACTGCGACAGTGCATCGAAGCACTGTTCCTCGCTGCCGTACATTTTGAGGAATTGGGTCAAACTAATACCCTTCTGAAACTGTACCTTGTTGCGAGCCATGGCGTATTCCCTTGCAGATCAACGAGATAGCTGTATTTATATACAGTTACGCATAACTTAGCAAGAGTGGTAATTAGGTGGTTCTATATCGGTAATTAACGAATGAAACTTCTGTAGCTCAGTTAGGTTTTAATGAGCGCCAGGTAAGAAGTTTAAAGGCCATAAATGGTAAGAGAAGTAGTGAGAATGCTTGCTTGCACTGATCCCAAGCCATTTTTTGGCATTAATGCTTGGAGATGCCGAGGCTATATTCATTTTTGCTTCGATTGATATGAAATATTTATTCCAAATTTTTCACCTGTATTGGGTGATTTTACTATTCATTTAATTTGCTCCTGTTTGGTTTGTTGGTCGGTCAAAATGTAGTGAAGTGATAAATGACCCCTACTTACGGTATCGCTTTTAGTATTATTAATAAATAAGATAATTGGTATGAGATAAAAGCACTGAAATGCTAGTAAAAAAGTCTGATTTAACCAGTATTTTCATTGCAGAGTTATATTGATATTTGATAGTGGATAGAAGATGTATGGTTAGGAGGAGTCCATATATGGGTATACGGACTCCTATCAACTATTTACTGTGTAAAAGTGGCGCTATTATTGTCACCAAGCTGTGTAACATTAATGCTGTCGTTGAAGCCTGTTTGCGTGACCATCAAGAAATTATTATTGCCATCCTGAGATAAAATAGCGGTATCCTGCTGTCCACTCTGAGTTAAATCTATTTCATTTAAACTTCCTGTTTGGTTCAGAGTAGCTGACTCTGAGTCTCCATCTTGCAAGGAGCTAATTAAGTTGTCTTCACCACTTTGCACCGCGTATAGATATGCATCAAAACTGCTTTGTTCAGCGTCTATAGTATTCAAATCATCGATTTGTATGATTTCTGCATAGTGAGAAGACCCACTTTGAGCAAGTAACGAGTCGTTGCTATCTCCTGTTTGGGTCACTGAGGAATTACTATCAAAGGCTTGACTTAATAATGTATCAGCATTATTACTTGAGCCCTCTTGAATGATTGAGGCAGTGATATTTGCCGAGTCATTATATAGGATAAAGGAGTTATTTTGATCGCCTACCTGTAACAAATAACTTGTACTACCACTGGTGTTATTTGAAGATGACCCAGAAAAGTTGTCGTCTCCATATTGTTCAATTGTATCATTTTGGTTAAAGCTTACATCGTGAACAAAATTGATAGTATTTGAGTTTCCTTGCTGGATATTCACAACGCTATTATCAGCACTTCCGTCATCATCAAAACCACTAACAATATTCGAGTCACCAGTTTGTTGTATTACAATACTGGTATTGGAGCTATCTTCCTGAAAAGTTGATGCAATATTATCGTTACCATTGATATCAACTACCAAAGATACAGAGTCAGAGTTTTGTTGAAAGGAGCTACCAATGTTGTTATCTCCTGTTATCGTGAATTCCATTATGCTGTTTGAAGTTAAAGTTTGAAATGATCCGCCGGTATTATTGGAGCCAGTGATGGTATATTCCATCGTGGTATTACTAGTAGAGGTTTGCTGGGTTGCTCCCTGATTGTTATCCCCAACAATGGTCATGATTCCGCTGGAGTCAGTTGTTCCATCCTGAAAGGCAAAAACATCATTGGTATCGCCCTCTTGATACTGAATGATCACTCCATTAGTATTGCCATTAGATTGTGACGCTTCAGCAATATTATTATCGCCGATCTGGGTTTGCTCAATCAGGTTATTGGTAATAGTGGGATCACTTTGATCCCCCATTGCGGTATTTCCCGTACCCTCTTGATAGAGGATATATTCATTGTCATCTGCATGAACCAGACCACTGATGGCAAGGGATAGAGCGGTAACGGCTATAGGTAAAATCTTCACAAGTAACTCCTTTACTTCAACTCGTTATGGGGCATTGACTGCGCCCACAGTACTTCCTGTACAACACAGGTGAAATCTGTATCCAATCCCGGTGTAAACGAACGGCGACTACATTCCGCCTCTACCGTCCGCCGGGCATGGGGGATGATTTGATCGGCCCTAAATGGTGAGTGAAGTAGTGAGACTGCTTACTTGCACTGGCTCCAAGCCATTGTCATTGGCATTAGTACTTGGATATGTCGGGGCTAAGATCATTGGCGGATTTCTAAAAAAGACTCAATGATTCCAAATTCTGGTGGGCATAAGTGCTCACCGTTTGTCATAGATATTTCTCCTCTGTAATCCGTTTGATTGGGCTCTCCAAAAGTCGAAATCCAGCTCGTTTCAGATATTGGAACCTTGGAAAAAGTATTGACAATGAGACTCCTCAGGGGAATGAGATAAAAGCACTGAGATACTGGGACTAAAGTCGGGAAATACCTGATATTTTGAGTGTGTTCGGATGTGGCTGCTGGGAGGAGGGTTGGATGATAGATTCTGGGAGATAGCTGTCTGAACATACAAGTTCCTAGAGATTGGCACATGGCTTTACTGCAGAGAAATCGCAGTATTATTACCAAATTAAGTAGTGGTGATGCTATCGTTAATTCCTGCCTGCGTGAGCATTATTTAATTGTTGTTGCCGTTAAATTGTGTTGCTTCAACGTTATTATTGTCGCCAATCTGAGCTTGATTTATTAAGTTGTTAGTGGTTGTTTGTTCAATTTGATCTTCAGTAGCAGTGTTGCCAGTTCTTACTTGGTTGATGAGTAAGTACTGTTCGCCAGGGCCTGATGGCCATGATTGATCGAGAGAATGGTAATGGCTAAAGATAGCACCTTCATGGGAAAATCCTGTCAGTCTTTGATTTTTGATTTATAAGAATTGGAGAAGGGGCCCCGCTCAAGCCTGTCGATCAATCCTGGTTGATCATCGGCTGATAGCTTTAAATACTTCTGCTACCGGATACTGCTTTTGGACTGATTCGATCTGCTAAACATGGAATGAGGATTAGTGAGACTGCGGACTTACACTGACATCAAGCCATTGTTGTTGGCATTAATGCTTGTCTATGCCTGAGCTGGGGCCTAATCAGAGTATTGCGGAAGAAAGTAATTCTGGATATAGGAGAAAAGCACCGAGATTCTAGTAATAAAGTTTATGAGAACCCCATTGGTTCTAGGCTGTTACTTGGTGTTGCCTGATAATTTGCGCTGCAGTTGGTCCTTCATTGGTCCAAGCTTATATATCCATTGCATAACTTGCAAAGTGTGAAGTTTGGCATTTATGGCAGCCTCAAAGACCCCGCTATCGCGATCACAGATTATTGGCTTAACAGCATTGTCGTTGGCAGTCTTTTTGGTGGCCAATGATTTTACGGCCTTCTCCGTCGCTATCCCTGCAATGGAAAAACATTTTAACGCAGATATCTCCACCCTTCAGTGGGTGATTAACGGTTATGCATTGGTGTTCGGGATTTTTATAGTTACTGGCGGGCGCTTGGCGGATATGTTTGGTCGGCGCCGGCTATTTTTTGTTGGAACCTCAATCTTCGTCTTTTTTTCAGTTTTGGGTGGTCTGGCCGTCAATGAATGGATGCTGCTGGGAAGCCGGGCATTAATGGGTGTTGGTGGTGCTCTGATGTGGCCCGCTGTGCTCGGCATGACCTATCAGATCATGCCTGATGACCGCGCCGGTCAGGCAGGCGGTTTGATAATGACGGTGTGTGGCTTTGCGAACTCTGTAGGGCCACTGTTGGGTGGTTTTTTTACAGATTTTCTTAGCTGGCGCTGGATTTTTTTTATTAACTTACCCATCGCTTTGGCGGCAATGTTGGTGGGTTGGAAAGTAATTGAGGATGATAAGCCCGATGAGAGCAATGAAAAGGTTGACTATTGGGGGATGGCCTCATTATCAATTAGCCTTTTGGCTTTAATGTTATCTCTGGATTTTGTTATCGATGTAGGATTTAGAAGTCCTTTAGTGATTGGACTTTTAGTAACATCGGTGATTTTCTTTTTGGTATTTGCCTGGGTTGAGCCTCATACTCGCTCTGACCCACTTATTCCCCCGGATGTAGCTACTAATTGGCGCTTTTTTTCTATCTGTGTGGTGACTTTGCTTCTATCGGTCACTTTTGTATCTATGTTGCTTTATATTCCTCAATTTTTAATTAAGGAGTTGAGCTATTCTGCAGTTTGGTCTGGTGCGGGTTTATTGCCGGTGATGATTACCTATGCGGTAGTCTCATATATAGCAGGGTGGTTATATGAATTTTTGGGGGCTCGCCTAATTTTAGCGGGAGCGGCACTCTTTTTAGGTTTGGGTATGTTTTTACTTTCTGGCCTAGTGGTTCGCGATCACTATCTGCACTTGGTACCGGGAATGCTCACTCTCGGTATAGGATTAGGCTTATATTTTCCTACGATAACGACTACTGCGGTTACGGTATTGGGGCCTGCCAGGGCAAGCTTGGCGGCGGCCTTAATTTATATGTTCCAAATTATCGGCGGTGCTATTGGTCTGGCGATGAATACAACGGTTGTTGCGATGGCTCCGGAATTATCTGAAGGTATTGATCGGGCATTTACTGTTAATGCGTGTTTGGCTGCTGCAGCACTGATTGTAAGTTTGCTGTTTGTGAAAGGGGATGTTTCCCAGAAAGAAAAAATCTGAGCAATAAATAATATGGTTTTTCTTAGCCTCTTTCTCTACTGTATGTATATCGCAGAATTGTTACTGCCAATCTGTGAAATGGAGATAGTAGCACCAAAACTCAATTGAATTACCTGGAGAAAGTTGTCTGTACCTAGTTGTAGTAGCTCTGCACTATTAAAGCTGCCGGTTTGAGTGAGATTGATAGTGTTTAGCTCACCCAGTTGAATGATGTCCGCATCATCAATATAACCAGACTGCGTTGAACTTACTTGATTCTGTAGGCCTTGTTGCAGCAACTGTAGTCTTGCACTAAAGCCATCTTGAATGGCTATTAATGTGTTTTGATCAAATTCCTGGTCTATAGCTGCCTCAGAGACTGATCCACTTTGACTAATATCAGCACTATTATCCGATCCACTTTGTGTGACAACACTACTGGCCCCTTCAATAGCGAGTTGTATTGACGTGGCGCTATTACTTGTTCCTGTTTGTGTTATCTCGGAAAAATTATTGATGTTTATCTGGTTGATTGTGGACCCGTTGTTTGTTCCACTTTGAGATGTAAAGGCCTGGTTGTTTTGAGCAAGATTAACAATTATAGAAGCGCGATTACTCTGTCCTTGCTGGATGGAACTGTTAAATCCCTGAATAGAGTTGCTTGTTTGGATGCTAGTAGCACTGGAATCTGTAAGTTGTACTATTGAGTTGGTATTAAAGGCGCCGTTAGTATTTGTTATCCGGGCAGTGTTGTTATTGCCAAATTGTTGAATTTGATTATTGGTTCCCAGAGACTGTATCAGGATAATTCTAGTATCAATATTCTGGCTTCCACTTTGGATAATACTGGCAGAGTTTGCTATGCCACTTTCTTTATCGATAATCTCAGCTCTATTAAAATTACCTAACTGGCTAATAGAGACATCACTAAGAGCAACATCATCTTGGATAGATTCCGAAAAATTTAGGGTTCCTATCTGCGAGATGTTAGCAGTTGTACCAGTGGAAAGGTTTTGTATGCTCGTAATTTGATTTAGGGATTGTTCCTGACTGATGCTTATAGTGCTAAACAGTGTACTTGTCTGTGAGGTTTCGGCCTTGTTGAGAACATTAAGCTGGGAGACTGATGTCGTGCTGCCCAGGCTGCTGGATTGAACTGACATTAGCTCGTTTGATACGCCTCTCTGCAACTGGATAATAGATCCTTCAGTATTGCCGTTGGATTGCTGAGCCACCACATTATTAAATTCACCACCTTGTGTTTGCATGATGAGATTGTTAATGATGGTTGGGTCGCTTTGGTCCCCTATAGCCCGATTGCCAATACCCTGTTGTGACAGGATATAAGTGTTGGTTGCGAGGGCCTGGCAGCAGAATAGTAAGGTTGATGCCGCGATAAGATGGCCTGATATGGGCATAATTCCTCCACTGCACAGGCTGGCGTAAATCTCTAACTTAGGCTGTATCTTACCGGCACTGGGCACCGTGTGATGATTGCCATATAAAATTATGGTGAAAACTTAATGGATTTTATATGGGAGATAAGTACTGAATTACTAGGGAAATAGGTTCAAGCTTTATTCCTGGTTGAGTGTTTGTTTATTGGTGGCTCCGTGTATATTTCTGTAAATGGAAGTGCTTCCCAATCTGAGTAAACTTGTGAGATACTTCAAGTCCACTTCACCTTTGCCCAGTTTTTCCTGAAAATAGAAATAACCCTATAAAACGTGTGGTTTTTTCAGGTTATCTACACAGAAAAAGATTCTTCACCCCAGTTAGAATAATTCACAGACTACTCATTTTTTTGTTAACTATTTTTGTTAATTGAGTGAGAATAGGGCTCTTTCCCAATCCCTGGAAATGGAATCTCGGGCGATATCCCGCACTGATGCGGATGACTGAAAAGTCGGCGCTTTTGCCTAGGTTGCGGCGCCGCCGGACAGATAAACCCCTGTGTCCTGCTTTTTTTAGGACGCCTTTGATTCTCCAAGCAAAGCAGGCCTGTCGGGGTGGTCTTGTACTGCGAATTATTTGTGTAGGGAGCCCGGTGTTCCCGTAGTTGGTAAGGAGAATGGATTTTGATACCTATCGTTGACCGCGCGCGCGCGGAGTCTATTGCACCTATTTGGCGTATGCCGTTTCGCCCTTTTTTCTGGGGAGCTGCTCTGTGGAGTATGGTTGCCCTGGTTATCTGGCAGGGGCAGTTATTCGGTTGGCAGATGCCGGCTTTTCGAATGGGGGTAGTCTGGCACTCTCATGAGATGCTGTTCGGGTTCGCGGCTACTGTTGTTGTAGGTTTTCTCGGCACTGCCATGCAAACCTGGACCGGAATCCCCTCGCCAAAGGGAACCCAACTTATTGCTTTGGTCGGCCTGTGGCTCTTGGCCCGTTTGGGTTACCTGTTGGCGGCGGTCCCTATTTGGATGCCGGTGATTGCTGAAGTCTCCTTTTTCCTGTTCTCAGCGTTTTTGCTCGGAGCCAGGGTGTTGCGAACCAAGCAGTGGCGAAATATGTTTGTATTGCCTGCGATGCTGATGTTTGCTGCATTGTCCGCTAGCCACTGGTTGCTGCCAGGGGCACAGAGCCGAATCGCCTTGCTGGCTCTGCTGTTGGTGACGGCGATTATTTTGATAATCGGCGGGCGGGTTATACCGTTCTTTACGGCGCGCCGCTTTCACTTGAGCCCAAGGGATAAGATACCGGCTGTAGAGTGGGGTACCCATATTGCCGCGGTGGGCTTGTTACTGTCGGTGGCTGTTGGTTTGCCGCAAATGGTTTGGGCCTTTTTTGCGGTCTCTCTGGGTATTTTGCAGGTGATCCGGGTAGTTCGCTGGCACCCGACAAAAATATGGGCAGAACCGATGGTTTGGTCTCTGCATGTGAGTTACTGGTTGGTTATTTTGGGATGTTTTCTCGCGGCTCTGGCCTGGAGCCAAATCGCCCCTTCCTGGCAGAGTCCCGCCTTGCACGCATTTGCCGTTGGCGGTATCGGCGGGTTGATCTTGTCTATGACCAGTCGCGTCAGTCTCGGCCACACAGGTCGGATATTGAAGGCGCCGCGCTTGATGCCCCTGGCTTTTATGGCCCTGGCGCTGTCTGCTCTCGCACGTGTTTTTTGGGCTCCGGCCCCAAGTGGTTTGCTCGCAGCAATTATTGCCTGGGTAGTCGGTTATACGCTTTTCCTGCTGTATTACACCCCGGTGCTATTCCAGCCGCGCGTTGACGGTCATCCCGGCTAATTTTCTCTATGTGATCTTCAGTTGCTGCGAGAAACCTTATCATCGCAGCAACTGTGGTCGAGTAAAGCCATCATTAATAGGTCTATTCAGAGTCCGCACTGGCCACCTGGGGTAGTTTGTCTACTTTAGGTACGGTTTCCAGTTCCCGGTCCCACTCGGCTTTACTGGCCATAAAGATATGGGCGTTTGGCCTTACATCTATTGGGTGATCCAGACTGCCAGCGGGAACAGCTAAGAGGCCGACTTCAGGATCTTCTCGTGGCACTGCGGAACCGCATTGATTGCAAAAGCTTTTGCTGTGCCTTGTCCCTGCCAGCTTAAAGGTTTTGACTTGTTCTGCACCGGATAGCCATTCAAGTTTGGCTGATGCGAAGAATAGGTTTGCGGCATGAGCTGAACCGGTATCTTTGCGGCAGTAACTACAGTGGCAAAGGAAGAAGCCACCAAAGTCACCTTCAATTTCGAAGTTAATAGTGCCACATAGGCACGATCCTTTTTGTTCCATTGTTCAACGCTCCTCTGTTTAGTTGTACTTATCGTAATTGGGGAAATTGTGATTTACTTTGGATGTTTCGGTGGGTATTTGGGGTATCAAACCCGTATGCTCCCACTCAAATAGGGTACTGCTTTGCCTGAGATAATGACCCTGTCCCCGGCGATGGTGCAATTCAGCAGGCCGCCGCGCTTGGAGGCTTGATAGGCGATCAGCTCTTTCTTATCCAGAATTTGTGACCAGTAAGGGGCGAGCCCTGTGTGAATAGAACCGGTCACCGGATCTTCGGCGCCACCATTGGATGGCCAGAAATATCGGGAGACAAAATCGTACTTATCGGATTTTGCCGTGACGACCACATCGTAGGGGGCGAGCTTTCGCAGGCTGCTCGCATCCTGCTGTACATCCAATACTTCTCGCTCACTATTGTAGATGGCAAAGTAAGCTTGGTTGTTAAGTAACACTTGACTTGGTGTTATTGAAAGCCCCTCCAGTAATTCCGGCGGTATGCGATCTATGGGTTGTGGCTCCCTTCGTGGGAAGTCCATGGAAATAATTCCATTTTCTCCTCGGTTTATTGTCATTTTGCCCACAGCTGTCGCATGGAGCTGCAGTTGCTTGCATTGAGGGGTTTGAGAAAAAAGAACCTGGGCTGAGGCCAGGGTGGCATGTCCACAAAAATCAATTTCCGTTAACGGTGAAAACCAGCGAATTCCATAACTGGTATCTGGGCGTTTTACCAGGAATGCGGTTTCGGAAAGATTATTTTCTGCAGCGATGGACTGCATTAAATTTTCTTCCAGCCAATCCTCGGTAACAACAACTCCGGCTGAATTTCCGTGAAAGACTTTGTCGGTAAAAGCGTTAATGAAATGAATTTTAAGTTCCATATTTGAACTCCATGGTGCTCCAGTTTTTTCGGAAGCGCTGGTGGCGGGCGTGATATTTTATACCCCTAAAGTTCACCAATTTATACCTCTGTAGAGCGGCTTGGGATTGGCTTTAACCTGATCTGGATCAGTTTATCCCGGGTGTGAGTCACTAGAGTGACTTGTATTTGTTGCGTGCAAATCAGGGGTGTGAAAATGACGGAGTCCGATGTAGCTATCGTAGGTGCTGGACCGGCGGGGCTTTCCTTGGCGGTGATGCTCGCCCGCAAAGGGTGTCAGGTGGCAATTATTGAGCGTCAGGATAAGTCGGCGCTGTCCGCTCCCGTTGATGATGGCCGCGAGATTGCCCTGACACACAAATCCTACAAGCTGCTGCAGGAATTGGGGGCTTGGCAGAGATTATCCCCGGAAGAGATTAGCCCGCTAAATGCTGCCGAAGTAGTCGACGGCAATTCCCCTTCGACACTCCACTTTAGCCCGGGAGAGAGGGGGCCTCTGGGTTTTATTGTCTCCAACTCTGCAATCCGGCGAATCTTATATGAGACAGTTTTGGAGACTGAGAATATAACGCTGCTCGATAACTCGACTGTTACTGGGATGACATTGAGCGGTGCTATGCGTCATCTTGAGTTAGCAGAGGGGGAGGGCATGCGCGCTTCCCTGGTGGTTGCAGCCGACAGCCGTTTTTCTGAAGTGCGGCGCATGGCGGGCATTGGCGCCGATATGCGCGACTTTGGCCGAGTGGCGATTGTCGGCCCTGTACGCACCGAATTACCCCATGATGGTATTGCCCGGGAGTGTTTCCGCTACGGCTCGACACTGGCGCTGTTACCTTTGCCCAAGGCAAATATTTCATCGGCCGTGGTTACTGTTCCCGCCAGCCTCTCTGCCCAGATTATGGCGATGGGTAATGAAGAGTTTGCCGGGCACGTATCCCGCGAAAGCGCGTCCCAGCTCGGCGGTGTCGAAGCTTTTGGTGAGCGCCACTGTTATCCATTGGTTGCGGTATACGCACATCACTTTTTCACTGAGCGCTTTGCCTTGGTGGGAGATGCCGCTGTGGGGATGCATCCAGTGACCGCACATGGATTTAATTTGGGCTTGGCCGGTGCGGATACTTTGGCCCGCCAACTGGATAGTGTTAGCCGTCTATATAACCCGGCCAAGCTGACTCGGGCCTTGGCCCGTTACCAGATGCTGCACCGGGTTGAATCCAAGCCGATTTACTCTGGAACTAATAGGGTGGTGGATTTGTTTACCGACGATCGCCTGCCGGCCAAGTTGCTGCGCAAAATGGTGTTGCGAGTCAGTGATCGCTTTCCCCCAATTCGAAAAGCAATAGTGCACCAGTTAACTCGCTAGCTTATTCAGAGGCTTGTTAAGAGAGTTTTACTCTTCGTTCTTTTTATAAAAAGTACATGTGCAAGAAAGAAGACGGTATATGGAAGTGGCCTGCTTGCGGGATTTTCTTCCTTTTCTATACTGATTTGCGAGATGGTAGAGACGGCTTTAACCCCTCGGTGAAAACAAATGCCAATTACGGCTTGACTCACCGGGTCAGCACCAATAGAATGCGCAGCCTCTTGAGTGGTTGGGCAGGTCCCACCGCAGGGAAACAAAGATCAACCAGGCTTTGTTTCTTGGAGTTGTTGCGGGGTGGAGCAGCCTGGTAGCTCGTCGGGCTCATAACCCGAAGGTCGTAGGTTCAAATCCTGCCCCCGCTACCAATTTTACCTTCGGGTAAAATATTTGATTGCGCATTTGTTGTTGCGGGGTGGAGCAGCCTGGTAGCTCGTCGGGCTCATAACCCGAAGGTCGTAGGTTCAAATCCTGCCCCCGCTACCAACTTTCCTTAGGGAAACTTTGATTGCGCTTTCGTTGTTGCGGGGTGGAGCAGCCTGGTAGCTCGTCGGGCTCATAACCCGAAGGTCGTAGGTTCAAATCCTGCCCCCGCTACCAAATTTTGCATTCGTGCACACTGACTGCGCGAATGTGCGGTCAAAGCCCCGTCAGGGGCTTTTTCGTATCTGCAAGAAAAGTTGCAGATATTTTTCGAAGTGGGCCGTAGGCCCATTTTTTGTATGTGGTGACGAGAATGGCGAGCAAACGCGAATTGCTGGAAGAGCTTCTGGCGCCGGTGGTGGCATCGCTGGGGTGTGAGTTGTGGGGTATTGAGTACCAAACCCACGGTCGCAACGCGCTGCTGCGCATTTATATCGACTCCGAAAACGGTATTTCCGTTGAGGATTGCGAGAAAGTGAGCCGCCAATCCAGTGCTGTACTGGATGTGGAAGATCCCATCAGTAGTAAGTACACACTTGAAGTCTCTTCCCCAGGGCTCGACCGCCCTCTTTATAAGCTGGCCCAGTACGAGCGCTTTATCGGCGCCCAGATTGAAGTTCGCCTGCGTATGCCTCTGGATGGGCAGCGTAAGTGGCGCGGACTGCTGGCCGGTGTAGAGGGTGATGAAGTGGTTCTGCGTGTAGATAGTGAAAACGAATACCTTTTGCCGATCGACAGTATCGAAAAAGCAAATATCATTCCCCAATTTACCAAATAACCTGTAGGAGCCTGAGCTCAGGCGATTTTGAGGCACAGTTGCATGAACAAAGAGATCTTGCTGGTAGCCGAGGCGGTATCCAACGAGAAGGGCGTTGACCAGGAGATTATTTTCCAGGCCATCGAAGCGGCATTGGCAACGGCCACGAAGAAGCGCTACGACGAAGATTCAACCATTGAGGTTATCATTGATCGTCGTTCAGGCGATTACGAGACTTTCCGCAGCTGGGAAGTGGTCGGTGATGAAGTCTTGGCTGAGTTGGGTACCCAGTTCACCCTGGAAGAAGCCCACGAAAAAGATGCTGACCTGAAAGCAGGTGACGTTTTCCGCGAGCAGGTGGAAAATGTAGAATTTGGACGCATCGCCGCACAGACCGCAAAGCAGGTCATCGTACAAAAGGTACGTGAAGCCGAGCGCGCCAAAGTTGTAGACGAGTACCGCGATCGCGTTGGCGAAATGGTTAGCGGCACTGTGAAGAAGGTGACCCGCGACTTTATCGCTGTAGACCTGGGTAATAATGCCGAAGCGCGCCTGCCCCGCGATCAGCTGGTTGGTCGCGAAATTTTCCGACTCGGTGATCGCGTGCGCGCAATCCTGTTGGAAATCCAACCGGAAGCCCGCGGCCCCCAGCTGATGCTGAGCCGCTCCTGCCCGGAAATGATTGTCGAATTGTTCCGCATTGAAGTGCCGGAAATTTCCGAGCAGGTAATCGAAATTAAAGGCGCGGCCCGCGATCCCGGTCTGCGTGCAAAAATCGCTGTAAATACCAACGACGGTCGCATCGACCCGGTGGGTGCTTGTGTGGGCATGCGCGGCGCGCGTGTTCAGGCGGTATCCAACGAGCTGTCTGGCGAGCGCGTAGATATCGTTCTATGGGACGAAAACCCCGCTCAGTTCGTTATCAATGCGATGGCGCCAGCAGAAATTGAATCCATCGTAGTCGACGAAGACACTGGTTCTATGGACGTAGCCGTGGCAGAGGAAAACCTCGCAATGGCTATCGGCCGCAGCGGCCAGAATGTGCGCTTGGCCTCCGAGCTGACCCAGTGGCAGATCAATGTCATGAGCAGTGACGAGTGGCAGAGCAAGCAGGAAGCCGAGTCCAGCTCCATCATGCAGGTGTTTATGGATCGCCTGGATATCGATGAAGACGTTGCTGGTGTACTGGTTGAAGAGGGCTTCGCCTCTCTGGAAGAAGTAGCTTATGTACCCATCGAAGAGATGCTCGCAATTGAGGGCTTCGATGAGGATATCGCTGAGGAGCTGCGCGCCCGCGCCAAGGACACCCTGTTGACCCAAGCGCTGGCATCCGAAGAGAAGCTGGATGCGTCTGAGCCCCAGGAAGACCTTTTGAATATGGACGGTATGGAGCGCCAGCTGGCATTCCAACTGGCCAGCCGTGGTATTTCCACGATGGAAGACCTGGCAGAGCAGGCTGTCGATGACCTGCTGGATATCGAAGGTCTCGACCAGGAGCGCGCTGCAGCGCTGATTATGAAGGCGCGTGAGCCCTGGTTTGCCGATGACAGCGGCGAAGAAGCTTAAGTGCAGCGAAAAATAACTTACGTATAAGTAACCCCCTCCGACCAAGTGACTTTTAGGAGAGAGAATGGCCGAAGTAACAGTTAGTGAACTCGCCAAATCGGTTGGTGCCACCGAAGACCGTCTGCTCAAGCAGATGAAAGAAGCGGGTTTGCCTCACACCTCTGTGGATGCAGTGGTGTCAGACGAGGAAAAGCAGGTCTTGCTCAGTTTCCTGAAAAGCAGTCACGGGGAGCAGGGCGCCGCGCCGCGCAAGATCACCTTGAAGCGCAAAACCACAAGCACGCTGAAGACTGGCTCTGGCACCGGCCGCAAGACTGTGAATGTGGAAGTGCGCAAGAAGCGCACTTATGTGAAGCGCCCTCAAGCTGAGCTTGAAACCGTAGCGGCAGGCGAAGAATCGAGCAGCCCCGAGCAGGAAGCGGCAGTCGATGCCCTGCAAAATGAGCAGGAAAGACTGGAGGCCGAAGCCGAACGCGCTCGCGCAGAAGCCGAGGCAGAAGCTGCACGCCTAGCGGCGGAAGAAGAGGCGCTAGCCAAAGCCAAAGCCGAAGCCGAGGCGAAAGCCAAGGCTGAAGCCGAAGCGAAAGCCAAGGCCGAAGCAGAAGCAAAAGCCAAGGCTGAAGCCGAAGCGAAAGCAAACAATGAAGTAAAAGCCGATCAAGATGCGGCTAAATCAGAGGATAAGACCGCGGAAAACGTAGTGAAAAAGGCAGAGCCCGCCGCACCAATCCGCTCAAGCTACTCCGACGATATCGAGGCAATGCGTATTGCCGCGATGGAGCGTCGCAAGCAGCAGGCTGAGCAGGAAAAGCGTGAACTTGAAGAGAAGAAAGCTAAAGTAGAAGCTGACCGACGCGCAGCCCAGGAAAAGAAAGAGAAAGCTGCACAAGCTGCACAGACAGCCAAGGCTAAGCCAGCACCGGCAAAAAGTGCTGAGAAGACCACTGAGGTCAAGCCAGCTCTGCGTCGCAAGCTGGAGGCAGCATCCACTGCCCCCGCTGAAGCTGATCGCTCTGAGGACGAGCCGCGTAAGCGTCGCGGTCGCCGCTCCAAGTCCGGCCCGAAAAAATCCAGCAAAACCGCTCTGTACGAACAGGCGCTGGAAGTATTTGAGGAAGACGAAGCATCCAAGCGCAGCACGCGCTCCCTGTCTCGTCCGACCTTGAAGGTTAAACCTACGCACGGCTTTAAAAGGCCCACGGAGAAACAGGTGTACGAAGTACAGTTGGGCGAAACCATCACTGTTGGCGAGCTGGCCAAACAGATGAATGTGAAAGCCGGTGACCTGATCAAGCGCCTGATGAAAATGGGCGAGATGGTTACTATCAACCAGAGCCTGGACCGTGAAACTGCGCAGCTGATCATCGAAGAGATGGGCCACAAGGTGGTATTCCGCTCTGAAAGCGAGCTGGAGGAAGCGCTGGTTGCCGAGACCCAGTCCAGTGAGGGCACTGAGGTGTCCCGCGCACCGGTAGTTACCGTTATGGGTCACGTTGACCACGGTAAAACCTCCCTGCTGGACTACATCCGTAAGACCAAGGTGGCTTCCGGTGAGGCCGGTGGTATTACCCAGCACATCGGTGCTTACCGTGTGAAAACCAGCCAGGGCGAGATCGCTTTCCTGGATACCCCGGGACACGCCGCCTTTACCGCAATGCGCGCCCGTGGGGCCCAGGCAACTGACGTAGTTATCCTGGTAGTGGCTGCTGACGACGGTGTGATGCCGCAGACTGAAGAAGCTGTGAACCACGCCCGCGCTGCCGGTGTACCGCTGGTTGTTGCAATCAACAAGTGCGATAAAGAAGCTGCCGATCCCGATCGTGTTAAAAACGAGCTGGCTGCGAAAGATGTAATTCCTGAAGACTGGGGCGGTGATACCCAGTTTATCAATGTGTCTGCACACACTGGTGAAGGCATCGACGACCTGCTGGAAGCGATTTCTCTGCAAGCAGAGATGCTGGAGCTGAAGGCCAAGGTCAAGGTACCGGCAACAGGTGTTGTGATCGAATCCCGCCTGGAAAAAGGTCGCGGTGTTGTGGCGACCCTGCTGGTACAGAACGGCGAGCTGAAGCGCGGCGATATCGTACTGGCAGGCCAGAGCTACGGCCGTGTTCGCGCCATGACCAACGAGCTGGGCAAGCAGGTTAAAGAAGCTGGCCCTTCAACTCCGGTTGAGCTGCTGGGTTTGGACACCACACCCAACGCCGGTGACGAGTTCATGGTGGTTGCGGATGAGCGCAGAGCTCGTGAGGTAGCTGAACAGCGCGGTGATAAAGAGCGTCGCGAGCGCATGCAGCGCCAGCAGGCAGCCAAGCTGGAAAACATGTTTGCGAACATGGAAGCCGGCGAGCGCAAAGTACTGCCGGTTGTTATCAAAGCGGACGTTCGCGGCTCCCTGGAAGCTATCCTGGGCGCATTGGCGGATATCGGCAACGAAGAAGTTTCTGTCAACGTCGTGTCCAGCGGTGTAGGTGGTATCGCCGAGAACGATATCAACCTGGCCCTGACCTCCGGCGCTATCGTACTGGGCTTCAACACCCGTGCTGATGTGGCTGCCCGAAAGGTTGCTGAGACAGAAGGCGTAGAGATTCGTTACTACAGCGTGATCTACAACCTGCTCGACGAAGTGAAGCAGGCGCTGTCCGGTATGCTTGATCCAGAAATACGTGAAGAAATCGTGGGTATTGCCCAGGTTCGCGATGTATTCCGCTCACCGAAGTTTGGCGCCATTGCCGGTTGTATGGTTACTGAAGGTACCGTCTACCGCAACAAGCCGATCCGCGTACTGCGCGACAACGTTGTGATCTATCAGGGTGAACTGGAATCCCTGCGTCGCTTCAAAGACGATGTGCAAGATGTGCGCAACGGCATGGAGTGTGGTATCGGGGTTAAGGACTACAACGACGTTAAGTCCGGTGACCAGATCGAAGTTTACGATATCGTTAAGGTTGCTCGCGAACTCTAAGGAGTTCCGCAGCGGATCGAGGATAAACCCGCGCGGCGTTAGCCGTGCGGGTTTTCCTGTCTTTAAACCGCCATTCTCAATAGGTAAACAATGGCAAGAGAATTTCATCGCGCAGACCGCGTCGCCGACGCCATGCGCCGCGAGCTGGCCCAGCTGATCCAACACGAGATTCGCGATCCTCGCCTGGGTATGATCAACGTCAATGATGTTGAAGTCAGCCGCGACTTAACCGTTGCTAAAGTTTTTGTCACCCTGGTGGGTGAGGATGATCGCAGCAAAATTAATACCTCTATCGAAGTGCTGAACAAAGCCGCCGGCTTTTTGCGCACGCAGCTCGCGCGAGCAATCCAGATTCGCACTATTCCCCGTTTGCACTTCCGCTACGACGAGACCTCGGTGCGCGGCCAGGCGCTGTCTGCCCTGATCGACAAGGCGGTTAAAGAAGATCGCAAACACCAAGACGACGATAGCGACTCCAACGAAGATTAATCCATGGGCCGCAGACCAAAATGGGGCCGGCCGGTTCACGGCGTGCTGTTATTGAACAAGCCCGCCGGGATTACCGCCAATGACGCCCTGCAAAAAGCCAAACGACTCTTTTTCGCCAATCGCGCCGGTCACACCGGAGCGCTGGACCCCCTGGCAACCGGCGTGTTGCCGATCTGTTTCGGCGAAGCGACCAAGTTTTCCCAGTACCTACTCGATGCGGACAAGCGCTATCGCAGTACTTTTGTTTTCGGTATGACCACTGCTAGTGGCGATGCCGATGGCGATGTACTGGAAACTAAAGATGCTTCCGGTTTGACTGAAGAAGCCGTGCTGAAAGCGATGGAAGCCTTTCGCGGTCCTATCAAGCAAGTGCCGTCCATGTACTCGGCCCTCAAGCACAAGGGGCAGCCGCTGTATAAGTTGGCGCGCCAGGGCTTGGAAGTGGAGCGCGAGGCGCGGGAAGTAGAGATTTTTGAATTTGAACTGCTGAGCTTTACACCGGGCGCCCAGCCCCGTGCAGAAGTTGAGGTTCACTGCTCCAAGGGCACTTATATTCGCAGTATTGCCGAAGACCTGGGTCAGGCCCTGGGTGTCGGTGCCTATGTGGAAGAGTTGCACCGCAGCGCCGCCGGTCCCTACGTCGAGGCCGATTCAGTGACTCTGGATGAGCTCACCGAGGAGCGCGGTGAGGGAATGGCGGAGGAGTTGGATCACCACCTGTTATCGGTGGATTCTCCCGCCTCTTCGCTGCCCAAACTCACCCTTCCGGACGAGTCTGGTTACTATGTGCGTCAGGGGCAGCCGGTAATGGATTTGCAGGTCTACCGTATCGGTGAAGAAGGTGATATGGTGCGCCTCTTCCTGGAAAATGGCGATTTTCTGGGCGTAGGAGAAATTACTGACGACGGGTGTGTAGCGCCTCGGCGTCTGGTAAGTAGTACTTAAGCAGAAAACGCTATATTGGTGAGAGCCGATAGCGGTTGATGTGAGAGTATTGCAGTGGACTAAGTCCACAACAGTGAGTAGCTGGTCTGTAAATATGCACGGGCCAGCCGAATCTTTTAAAGCATATTACGACGAGGTTAATCGTTATGGCACTGTCTGCAGTAGAAAAAGCAGCAATCCTGAAAGAGCACGGCCAATCTGAAGGCGACACCGGTTCTCCGGAAGTCCAGGTAGCCCTGCTGACTGCCAACATCAACAAACTGCAGGGTCACTTCTCTGCGCACAAGCAGGATCACCACTCTCGCCGTGGTCTGATCCGCATGGTAAACCAGCGTCGCAAGCTGCTGGACTACCTGAAGCGCAAGGATCTGAACCGTTACGCACAGCTGATCGCTAAGCTCGGCCTGCGTCGCTAAGACCCTGGAATGCCCGCCTCTGGCGGGCTTTCTTCTTTAATGCTTGCTGAAAAGTGGCGCTGTTGTCACTTTTCGGCAGTTTCGCAACACAACCCCAGGGGCAAATATCCCGGCGGATGTGCTGCGTTTGCACCGGCCACCCGGGTCGGTAGCGGTACATCCCCGTATCGCTCTGGATTGAAGGTTTGGAACTTCTATCCAGGCAACCACTGTAGGGGTTACTGGAATGGGCCAGTAACCGTAAGGAAATAGGAAAAAAACTAGTGAATCCAGTAAGCAAAACTTTCCAATACGGACAACACCAAGTCACCATCGAGACCGGCCGTATCGCGCGCCAGGCTACCGGTGCTGCCCTGGTTAGCATGGGAGAGACTGTCGTCCTGTGTACTGTTGTCGGCGCTAAAGAAGCCAAGCCAGATCAGGGCTTCTTCCCGTTGTCCGTGCACTATCAAGAAAAAGCCTACGCGGCTGGCAAAATTCCCGGTGGTTTCTTCAAGCGTGAAGGCCGCCCGTCTGAAAAAGAAACCCTGACTTCCCGTCTGATCGATCGCCCGATCCGCCCGCTGTTCCCGAACGGCTTTATGAACGAAGTTCAGGTGATGTGTACTGTTCTCTCCGCTGAGAAGGACATGGACCCGGATATCGCTGCCATGATCGGCACTTCCGCAGCGCTGTCTGTTTCCGGGATTCCTTTCGCAGGCCCAATCGGTGCTGCGCGCGTGGGTTACACCCAGCAAGACGGCTACCTGCTGAACCCGGGCTACGAAGCTCTGAAGACCTCCGAGCTGGACATGGTCGTTGCCGGTACCAAAGACGCCGTACTGATGGTGGAGTCCGAAGCCCAGGAGCTGCCGGAAGACATCATGCTGGGTGCCGTACTCTACGCACACCAGGAAATGCAGGCCATTATCAAGGTTTGTGAAGAGCTGAAAGCGGAAGCGGGCAAGCCCCAGTGGGACTGGCAGGCTCCGGCGGAAAACACCGAGCTGAAAGCTGCCCTGGACGCTCAGTTTGGCGAAAAGGTTGCCGAAGCCTACCGCATCACCAACAAGCAAGAGCGCAGCACCCGCCTGGCGGAACTGCGCAGCGAAGCCGCTGAAGCCCTGGCTACTGAAGAAATTAGCGCCGATCTGGTAAAAAGCTACTTCGGCAAGCTGGAGAAGAAGCTGGTGCGCGGCGCTGTCGTTCGCGGCGAGCCCCGTATCGACGGTCGCGACAGCAAAACTGTACGTTCGATCGCTGTGGAAGTTGGCGCTCTGCCCAAGTCCCACGGCTCTGCGCTGTTCACCCGTGGTGAGACCCAGGCTCTGGTAGTGGCTACCCTCGGTTCCACTGGCGATGCACAGATCATCGACGCCCTGGAAGGTGAGCGCAAAGACTACTTTATGCTGCACTACAACTTCCCTCCCTACTCTGTAGGTGAAGCGGGTCGTGTAGGTGCTACCGGTCGTCGCGAGATCGGTCACGGCCGCCTCGCTCGTCGCGGTATCGCTGCAGTTCTGCCGAGCCCGGATAGCTTCCCCTACACCGTGCGTGTAGTTTCCGAGATCACTGAATCCAACGGTTCCAGCTCCATGGCTTCCGTATGTGGTTCCAGCCTGGCGCTGATGGATGCGGGTGTTCCGCTGAAGGCACCGGTAGCCGGTATCGCTATGGGTCTGGTGAAGGAAGAAGAAGGCTACGCGGTTCTGACCGATATCCTCGGTGACGAGGACCACCTCGGCGATATGGACTTCAAAGTAGCGGGTACCGCCTCTGGTGTGACCGCGCTGCAGATGGACATCAAGATCGAAGGTATTACCGAAGAGATCATGGAGACCGCTCTGGAGCAGGCTCTGCACGCGCGTCTGCACATCCTCGCGGAAATGAACAAGGTGATCGACTCTTCCCGTACCACCGTGAATGAGAACGCACCGCGCTACGCGACCCTGAAGATCCATCCGGACAAGATCCGCGACGTGATCGGTAAGGGCGGTGCGACTATCCGCTCCATCACTGAAGAGACCGGCGCCTCCATCGATATCGAAGATGACGGCACTATCAAAGTCTTCGGTGAAGACGGTGAGAGCCTGGAAGCGGCGGTAACCCGCATCGAGGAGATCACTGCGGAAGCTGAGATTGGCGCCATCTACGAAGGTACCGTGGTACGTATCGTAGACTTCGGTGCGTTCGTTAACTTCCTGCCGGGCAAAGACGGTCTGGTGCATATCTCCCAGATCGCTGAAGAGCGCGTAAATGCCGTAACTGATTACCTGAGTGAAGGTGAGAAGATTAAGGTTAAGGTACTCGACGTTGACCAGCGTGGACGTATCAAGCTTTCTATCAAGGAAGCCAAGGCCGATGCAGCTGCCGCTGAAGAAGCCAAGCAAGCTTCCGACGAAGCTTAAGTCTACGGACTGAAAAAACCCGGCTTTTAAGCCGGGTTTTTTTGTATCTGCCGAAGCGGAATTGTCGCTTATTACCGGTTTTCTATTAGAATTCTGGAAAAAAAGGGCAAAACATTGGACAACTTCTGGCTGATCGACATTCTCCTCACCCTCGCCGCACTGCTGATTGCCAATCAGTACTGGCGTCTTACCAATGCTCGCTTCCAATCAGCTGCACTCTTGGTGATGGCGGGCCTTCTATTTATCGCTGTCTCCGCGATTGTCGGTGCCTATCGCTACGGTATTGATCCCGGGGCAACCCAATTACACCGGGCTTTACTACAACTATCCGGGTTTAGTTCGCTGTTGCTAATTGGAATAGGGTTGGTTTGGGCACGTTTCGAGATAGGTATTGGACAGAGTACCCGGGGACCCGCTTATGTAGTGCTGGTGCTGGTATTGGCCTCGTCTATTGGCATCTCGGAAAGTGGCAGGTTATCGCCGCAGGAAGTGACAGAGGTATTTTCCGCCCTGGGGCTTCTATTGTGGTTGTGGGTTGCAATGATGGAATTGATGTCACCGCGACGACTATCGCCACCGGGTCCTTTGTTACTGGGGGCAGGGGCAGTAGTCATTGCAATGGATGGATTGTTTGTGGGTACCGGCGCTCCGCGAGTACTGGGCTTGGCGCGTACAAACTGGTTCCATCTGCTGCTGGGCCTTTCGCTGTTTTCACTGTTGGCTGCCCGCCCGTTATTTGAAAAGGAAAATAATTCAAATGAGTAAAGTTACTACTGAACTTCGCGGAGGTTGCCACTGTGGCGCTATTCGCTATCGGGCGCGGCACGAGCGCGACTCAGAGGAGAAACTGGTAGCCCATGCGTGCAATTGCTCGATGTGTGAGAAAGTGGGTTTTCTGCACGTCATTATTCCCGCTGAAAACTTTAAGCTGGAGTCTGGGGAAAAAGACCTGGATTGTTATACGTTTAATACGGGAGTGGCCAAGCACCTGTTTTGTCGCCATTGCGGCGTTAAGTCTTTTTATGTGCCGCGCTCAAACCCGGATGGCTATAGTCTTAATGCGCGCTGTTTTGATGAGAGACCCGGAGACTTGGAGGTGGAACCTTTCGATGGTCAAAACTGGGAGCAGAACGCCGCAGAGCTGGCCCATCTCAGTAAATAAGTCGCGCAAAGAAAGTGATGTTCCAATCAATATCAGGTGATATGAGAGCCTATGGAAACTGGTCTGGTCTACGCTGTCTTACTCGATCGCAAAGGCTCGGGCCGAGAGCTTTCCTGGGCAGAGGTGATATCCTGGCAACCTGATCAGGGAATTCTCTGGTTGCATTTTGACTACGACAGCACCAACACCGTCGAGTGGCTGCAACAGGATAGTGGACTCACAGCTACGGCGATAGAGACCCTGTCTGCGAAGACAACGCGCCCCTGTGTAATGACTGTGGATCAGGGGCTGATGTTGGCTATGTACGGCATTGAGCGAAAATCCAAGCCGCGCGCAAAGGATATGATCGCCATTCGCATTTGGGCCGAGGAAAACCGTATTATCAGTACCGGCCGACGGAAGTTGCTGTCAGAGGATGACTTGCTTTCTCGCTTGCGCAGTGGCTTTGGTCCCCGTGGAACTGCGGCTCTTTTGATGTCCCTGGCAGATCTGTTGGTCTTGCGTATGTGTGATCGGGCCGAAGACTTCGAAGAAAAAATCGATGACCTGGAAAACCTGTTATTAGATAAGGGAGGTTCGGAGCTCTCTTCCCTACTGGTTCGGCTGCGCAAGAGAACTATCGTATTGCGACGCTACTTATGCCTGCAGCGGGAGGTGCTCGGGCGTTTGCAGCAGGAATCCCTATCCTGGTTTGATGAGCACAGCCACGCCCTCTTGGGAGAGGTAAATGATCGGTTACAGCGCCATGTTGACGATATCGATGCGGTAAGGGAGCGCGCGGCAATCGCTCAGGAGGAATTGTTGAGTCGCACTTCGGATCAGTTGAATAGTCGTATGTATGTACTATCAGTGGTGGCAGCAGTTTTTCTGCCGCTGAGCTTTCTCACTGGATTGTTTGGGATTAATGTCGGCGGTATTCCCTGGGGACAGTCGTCCTTGGGCTTTATTGCTTTTTGTATCTTGCTGGTGGTGGCATTGGCTGGGCAGATCGCTTTGTTTTACTGGAAAAAGTGGTTGTAGTTATCTTTTGAAGTATCCTAGCTAAATAGGTTATTTCAGTTATCTGGGCTGCCAATCAGCCACGAAACCCTATAGACCTTACGATTCGATCAGCATTCGCCATAATGGTAAAGGTGATGGTTGAGCCTGCAATATTGGGAAAGTTGGCAGAATCCACAATATGGACATTTTTAAAGTGTGCCGGCCTTCCTAAGAGGTCTGAGCGGAATATCTCATGTTTTCCTCCCATCGGGAAACTGCCACCAAGGTGGAAGCTTTTGCCTGGTGGTAGTACGGTGAGAAAGAAGGGGGGGACCATACCAAGCCTTATCAGTGAACGCCTTATTAAAGACTGTGTTCTTTGGGCGATTTCTCGGGCTCTCGTATTTTCAATTCCTCTTATTTCTATTGAAGAGCTATCTGCTTGTTTGTCGGTTAAAGTTAGTTCCAATGAATCAGAATCCTCAGAGGACATAAAACCCTGAATTACGTATAAGCGATCCAAGGCGACTTGCTTTGGGAAAAGGGGGGGAAGTAGAGATGTTAATTGTTCTTCAATAATTTGGCTTCGACCATAAAGTTGGAGGTGTATTTGTTCAGGACTTATGTTTGGATTGTCAACTTCTAGAAAGATTTCTGCGAGGGTAAACTCAATCTCATAACGATACCCTTTGTAGAGAAAGAGGGGGAAGAAAAAATACTGGCTGTTTTTGATTTTGATTGGAGTATTTAATAGATTGAGGGATCTTGCCAGTATTGTAGTGGTGGCAAACTGGCCGGTTGCGAGAAAAACTTTCTGTGCGGTAATTTTTTTTATTTTGCTATTGGTTATATCAACTGCAATCACGTCTACGCCTTGACTTGTTTCATGAATCTCCAGGACAAGAAGACCTTTATGTATGGTGAGTTTGTCTTTTTGTAGTTTTTCAAACAAGTATTTAGGGTTGAAAATAGATTGGTATGGGCATCCGTCAAAGCAGTGGCCGCAATATCTACATCCATGCTCCCCCTTGCTTGCATCTACCGCTAAGCGGGCTCGACCAAATTCAATGCCATTCCTCTGGAGATTACTTTCAATAGCCTTCATTTTTTTCAATAAGAAATCTGTCGGCGCATTTCTTTTGATGGCAGTAAAGTTGTTAGGGAATAGTGGATACTCGTTGTTGAGATTGTCTATCTCCGCACTTATAGGCATATAGCGGAGTACATTTTTGTAGGATGGCGTTAGTTCATTTAAGGAAATAGGCCAATTTGCTAGCTGATTTTCACTGTAGGGCATGATAGCTGCACCCCATACGTTCCCAAGCCCACCAAAGCCATGGGAAAATTCTGTATTACAGTTTTTTGTCGTAATGCTGAGAGGTTTTGGTACTCTGTATGGAAAGTCAGACCCAAATAGATATCTTCTTTCCAGGCCTTTTCGGGAGGCTACTGGAGCTGGAAACAGTTTATCTTTGTCCTCCTGAGTCCATGCATCAATGTTTTTTTTGGATAAGATATTAACTTGGTATTTGATATCGTCTTCAAGGTCATATGAAACATCAACGACTTCAACTTCTTGCCCAATATCTTGCAATGCCTTGACTGTAGCGATACTCGCAGGACCACTTCCGACAACTAGGTTCTTAATCCTGTCCACTGAAAGCCCTTCCCGCCAAGCATGCGGTTTATGCGTGGGTTAAAGTTCTCCTCAATAAGCAAAATTGTAGCTGGATTGGGTTTTCAGTCCGGTGTCGTTCACTTTGTCGGTAAATTGGTTAAGCCCCTTCCGATCCCCTGCGGAAGAGGCTGTGTGCCGCTCGTTTAGTGTTTAACCCATGAGAAGTCTACAAATACTGGGTCGTGGTCGCTCAGCCCTGTGTACTCCGCGGAGCCAATGTAGTAATTGGTTACGTCCAGCGTGTAATTGGGGTTGTTATTAATAACGACGACATGATCGGTATCGTCCTGAAGTTCATCAGCACAGGCTTCCAAGCTGGTGTCGCTGCCAGATAGCATATATTGGCAGGCATGCTTGCCGCCGGTTTTGGCAAAAAATGCTTTCCAGGTTTGGTAGTTTGTACCGCGCCAGCCGTCGTCATTTTCATCAAACGCCATATTGAAGTCACCGGCCAATATGACTGTGGCATTACTTGAGTGGGCGACGATCATATCGGCAATCTGGTCGAGTTGCTTGGCTTTGGCATTTAGGTCATCGTCTTGGTGTCCTGCATCCATATGGGTGTTGTACACATGAACATGGAAGTTTTTGGTCACTTCAACTTTTGCTACGGTAAAGCCTTTTTCGGTATCACAGTCATTACCTGCGCACTTATCAAAAGTTTCCTCCTCATAAGTGGCGAAGGTGTAGTCGTCGTCATCGCGATTATCTCGGTCAAACGGAAACTTGGAAAAGGTCAGCAGGCCATTGCCAAAGCTGGTACCAGTGCCTTTCCAGTGTTTGGAGCGATAGGGGACTGTGTCGTTATCGAGCTTGTCGTCGTCGTCCAGATAATTGGCTTTGGTTTTGCTCCAAGCTTCCTGCATCAACCAGAGGTCTTTGGGGTTATTATCAAAAGTGTTAATAATCTGTTTGAAGTCAGATTTGCTGTTGCCGCCTATACACTCCAAAAATCCATCCATGTTGTAGACGATCATGTCAAAGCTGCCTGAATTGGCATCGGCAAATTCAGTGTCACCGTATTCATAGCCATCCAGGTCTTTTGAGCCGGTATCATCGACATCATCAATAAATTCAAACCAGTTACAAGAAGTAATTGCATCCCAAACGTCTTCAAAATCTACTGCTGCGGCGGAATGGCTGAATAGAAGTGTGAGTGAAAAAAGTATTCTTTTTATCATTATTGCTCTCCAACTTTGTTTTACCGACGGTTTTGTAGTGGGGTCGAAAATTGAGGCGTTTCTCTGGCGGCCCCTTTGTTTTCGAAGGAGGGGATGATGGATAGCGTAGATTACAAATTGGAGTAAAGGAGGTTTTTTTTATTTTATTTTTCTGTAAGGGCGGCGCGAATTATTTTTCCCATAAAAAAATAATAAAAATCACGAAAGTTGTATATTTTTATGCGGGTAATAATTGGTTCGTTAGGCGGGTTAAGCAGGATCGGGAAGTATTATTTAGAGTGGTCTGAAGGCCGCAGAAAAGTTACAAAATTCTTTAGGACCGCTTAAATGGTTCCATCCGTGGAGCCAAGGCACTCAATGAGTGGCGGAAAAGGGATAGTTGATCGACGAGTACAGGTTAACCAAAGATAGTGACCATTTGGCGGGAGAGGGCGGTTAAACGTCCATCGGCATCCCACAAGCGGGCCTGTATTACTGCGTAGCCATCCTCAGCCTGTTCCACTTCGGCCTCGTATTGCCACCAGTCAGAAGCGGTGCGCTCTGGGAGTGGCTCCATAAACTCCACTGTCCATGTTAATGAGCTGGCGGGGGCCGGCTCTTTCATCATCGGGAGTGTCGCCGGTGGCCAGGCATCGATCAGTGCGAGTAAGTGGCTGATACCAGTACGGCTCTCACTGCCATCCTTAAATCGTACCCAGCCACCTAAAACTCTCTCTTTCGCGCCGCTGAAAGGCAGGCCCCCACATGCGATACGGTAATCGAACTTCTGTGTAAATTCCGGCACTACACCTTCGATATAGGGCAGGGGCAGGCATTTATCCGGGGTGGGGTACTCCGGTGCTGAGGGACCTTTGGCGAGAACTGATGACTCCCTGCCGCGGCCAAAACTGGCGAGGCCCGCCAGCATAACGGCATCATCCTGATCGAGGTGCCCCTGCACCTGGGTGACAGAGCGGCCTGCGCGAAGGACATCCGCACGGGTGTTAATCGCCCCTGGGGCAACCGGGCCTACGAATGAGGTGGTAAAAGAGCGCAAGCTGCTGTCAGAAGGCAGCTCTGAAGCTATCTGCTCATACAGCATTGCGGCTACAAGGCCGCCAAATGTAGCCCGCCCCTGGGTCCAGCCTTCGGGCACAGAAGTGGCGCCATTGGTCGAGAGCCAATCCTGGATTAGTTGGTCGAAAGTCATAGTGATACCGCTTGAGAGCGGCAGGTGGGACCTGCCGCAGAAAAATACCGGGTGAGAAGCACCCGGATGAGGGGAGTATTATTTAAATATGTGTTCCTCGCCGGGGAAAACGCCTTGCTTGACGTCCTCGGCGTATTTGCGCAGGGCCCCGGGAATATCCTCGGCCTCTACCAGGAAGTTTTTGGAAAACTTGGGGGGCTGTTGGGTGAGGCCCAGGATGTCATTGATTACCAGTACCTGGGCATCGCAGTCGCGGCCCGCGCCTATGCCGATGGTGGGCATGGATACGGCTTCGGTAATACGCTTTGCCAGGTCGGCGGGAACACATTCCAGCACCAACAGATCAGCTCCGGCTTCGTCGAGTTGTAGGGCGTCTTCGAGAATTTGCTTGGCGTGTTCTTCGTCGCGCCCCTGAACGCGATAGCCTCCCAGTTTGTGTACTGATTGAGGGGTGAGGCCCAGGTGGGCGCAAACGGGAATACCGCGATCAGTAAGAATCTTCACGGTGTCGGCTAGCCAGGCGCCTCCCTCGATCTTCACCATATGTGCACCGGCCTGCATGATCCGGGTTGCATTCTGGAGTGCCTGCTCTGGGGTGGCGTAGGTCATAAACGGCATATCCCCCATAATCAGGGACTTCTTATTGCCGCGCGCGACCGCCTCGACGTGGTAAATCATTTGCTCCATCGTCACTGGCACGGTGCTGTCGTAACCCAGCACGGTCATGCCCAGGGAATCTCCGACGAGCAGTGTCTCAACCCCGGACTTTTGTGCCATCGCAGCCATAGGGGCATCGTAGAGAGCAACGGTAATAAACTTCTCACCATTCGCTTTCATTTTTCGCAGGGTTTGAACGGTTACGAGCTTTTCTAATTCAGAGGGTGCATACATAACGATTAACTTCCTGGGTTGTAATAGTGCCGGCCACTGGTGATCGTGAACAGATATTCGACCAGCTGTTGGTAGTCCTCTGGGCTATCGACAATGTCGATCTCCTCGGTATTGACGATGAGTAGAGGCGCCTCATCGTAAAAATGGAAAAAGCGGGTGTAGGCGTTGTTGAGGGTGGCGAGGTACTCATTGCTTATCGCCTGCTCAGCTGGGATTCCCCGATTGCGGATTCGGGCTTGCAGCACATCGAGGGGGGCTTGCAAATAGATCACCAGGTCCGGCTTGGGTGCTTCCAGGGTGAGATGTTTGTACACCTGTTGGTAGAGGTGCAGCTCATCCTTATCCAGGGTGACTTCAGCAAACAGCTGGTCCTTTTCGATCAAAAAATCCGATACCCGCACCGGCTCAAAGATATCGTCCTGCCGCAGTGCCTGGATTTGCTGTGATCGCTGTAGGAGAAAGTGCAGCTGGGTGGGCAGTGCGGCGTTTTGGGGGTCCCGGTAGAAACGCTCCAAAAAGGGGTTCTCCTCGGGTAATTCCAACAGCGTGTCGTAATTGAATGTGGAGGCCAGCTTCTTTGCCAGTGTGGTTTTTCCCACACCAATATTGCCTTCCACCGCGATAAATTTAGGCGGTGTTTTATTAGACAGGTTGAGTTCAGCTGTGCTGGTCTCGGGTTTTTCGATAACCACTTGAGCGACTCCTCTTTGTCTGGGGTCTTCCCTGATGAGTTGCAAACGCAAAAGTACTATTGAGAGGGCCGCCCGTCGAGTAGTTGGGGAGCCTCAGTCGATCAAACCTTTTCCAGGCGGTTTTCCGGGCAGCCCTGTAAGAGTGCTGGAAGGGCTCCCAATCCGGGCAGTTCCATCGCGGGAGCCAGTTCAGAAAGGGGTAGCAGTACGAAGTTGCGCTCGGCCATGCGCGGGTGTGGGACCTGTAGGCGGGGCTCATCGATTTGAGATTCCCCAAACAACAGGATATCCAGGTCCAGGGTGCGGGCGCCCCAGCGGATGGAGCGCTCGCGCCCGTGGGACAGCTCGATAGATTGGAGCTGGTCCAGTAGTGCAAGCGGGGACAGTGCTGTTTTCAATGCTGCGACGGCATTGATGTAATCAGGTTGATCGCCGGGGCCGAGCGGGGCGCTTCGGTAAAAGCTCGAACACCCCAATAATTCTGTACTGGGGATTCGTTCCATGGCCGATAGGGCGCTGCGCAGTTGTTTGCCGGGCTCTGCCAGGTTACTGCCCAGGCCGATGTATACCGTTTCCATTACTGTTCTGCTCTCGGCTTGCGACGGCGGCCGCGAGAGTTACGGTTGCGGCGCCCACCGCTGCCTGTGCGCTGTAGCTTGCGCACCATTTGCTGGCGCTGCTCATCGTCTGCCTGTTGGAAGTCGGTCCACCATTTGCCCAGGCCCGCTTCAATCTCGCCACTTTCTTCCCGCAGCAACAGGAAGTCGTAGGCGGCGCGGAAACGGGGGTGCTCCTGTAAGCGCTGGGCCCGACTGCCACCGCGCTGGGGCAGGCGCTGTTGCAGGTCCCAGATTTCCCGCATGGGGATTGAGAAGCGCTTGGGAATAGCGGTGTGGGCCAGCTGTGAACTGGTAACTTTTTGCGCCGCTTGGGCCAGCGCTGGCGCTGGTGGGGTGCCCTTGGCAATCAGCTTTTGTTGCTCGGTGCTCACCGCAGGCCAGAGTAGGGCGGCGTAGAGGAACGCTGGGGTAACACGCATATCGGCGCGGATACGTTGGTCCGTGTTCCGCAGGGCTTGTTGGGATAGTTTCAGGGCCGCGTTGTTGGCCTCAATTTGTGCGGCGTTATCCGGGAACAGGTGTTGCCAGAGCTGGTACTGGCGCAGCAGCTCAAAGGTGCGCTCTCCGTGGCCACTCATCAGCAGCTTGAGAATCTCATCGAACAGGCGAGCCGGGGCAATATTGCGTAACAGTGGCGCCAGCTCGTGCAGGGGAGCCTCGGTCTTGCCTTCAATAGTGAAATCCAACTTGGCGGCGAAGCGCACCGCGCGCAGCATGCGCACCGGGTCTTCCTTGTAGCGGACCTCTGGGGAGCCGATCATTCGAATCAGGCGCTTTTCAATATCCTCGACACCGCCGGTGTAGTCGTGGATTTCAAACCCTTTGGTGGTGTAGTAGAGCGCGTTGACCGTGAAATCCCGACGCATGGCATCACTTTCTAGGTCGCCATAGACATTGTCACGCAGCAGCATACCGTGTTCGGACTGCTTGGCCTCGTGGGTCTCGCCATCGCTGTGGTGACCGCGGAAGGTAGTCACTTCGATAACTTCACGGCCTATACGGGCGTGCAGGATGCGAAAGCGACGGCCGACAATGCGTGCGCCGCGAAAAAGCACCTTGGCCTGCTCTGGAGTGGCGTCGGTGGCCACATCAAAGTCCTTGGGGTGACCGCCGAGCATCAGGTCGCGTACACCTCCACCTACGATATACGCCTGGTATCCGGCATCCTGAAGGCGCTTCATAACTGTTAAGGCCGCGCGGCTGATTTCTCGGCGCGAGATGCTGTGGTCGTTGCGGGCGATAACCCTGGGGCCTTTACTCGCCGGCCTGCGCCAGCGTTTGATACTACTAATCAGGTTGTTGAGCATACGGCTGTCTATGTTGACTGCTGCCATTTAGGGATGGCCGGGAAAGCCCCGCTGTGCTTGGCCACGCATTAGTTGGCGGCCTGTATAAGTGGTGGTCCCTCTGGGGAGATTCACGATGGCACTGCTGGAGCCTCTATACCTGGGCTACCCCAGGAGCGAGTCCGGAAAGGAGCCTCAGCGGCTGTTTATCCTCAGAGATCGGGACTCGCGGGCGCGATTCTAACACACGCAAAGGAATGCGCCCGCAATATGCGGGTGCCTGTAAGTTCGGGGGAAAAGAAATATGGGAATTATTATTACCAGTATGAAGGCAGCGGCTTCCTTGCGCTCTCAATTTGCTTTCAAGCAAACACCCTCTCCCAGGTACAGTTCAGTCAGTTTGCAACGCGCTTGTTGTTATTCTTATTCTTCTTGAGTTTTATTGTTATTGTTTATTGTTGTTCTTGCGGTTTTGGCCACTCATTGCTTTTATTGTCGGCCGCCCCATTATTTTTATTATGTTTCGCCCCACTTATTGTTAGTTGTTATAGGGCTTTTAACAGTCATTTATTTTTATTGTTGGCTGTTTTCAATTTTTGTACTAAGAGTAAAGCACTTAGTATGCCAACTTTTAAAAACCTTTATAAATCAATAAGTTAAGATCTTTACGAAATTTGACGGAACTTTTCTGAGAGCTATTGCGTTACGGAAGGTGCGAGAGTTGTTACTTCTGGGTGGGTGTGGGTAACACTCTGGTTGGTAACCCCTGTGGGGGTGGGGTAACAAAGTGGTCGAAGGAGTTTGACAGGTGAGGACGGATTGGGAGCAGGGGGCGAAGCCCCCTGGGGATAGCGTTAGTTTTAAGCTTCTGCGGCGGCGCTGCGACGGCTCTTCTTGCGGGGGATGCCCAGCTTTTGGCGTCGTTCCCACAGGCATTTGCGGCTGACGCCGAGCTTCTTGGCCAGGTCTGTCTCACTCATGGTGTCCTGGTGCTCAATAACGAAGCGGGCGAAGTAGTCTTCCAGGGACAGGTCCTCACGGGGGTCGGTGTGCAGGCTGCGGGGGCGCGGGATGCCGTCGGTCTCTTCGATCGGCACCAGGTCCAGGTCGATATCCAAGGTTTTGTGGTCGATCTCGCGGCTGTTCTTATCCGTCAGGATTACAGCGCGCTGGATGGCGTTCTCCAATTCACGCACGTTACCGGGCCAGGTGTAGGTGGTAACAGCCTGGATGGCCTCCGGTGACAGGCGCAATAAGGGGCGCTCGATCTTGGTGCAGAACTTTTCCAACAGGTGCTCTGCCAGTGCTAGGACGTCTCTGCCTCGCTCGCGCAAGGGGGCAAGCGTCATTTGCACCACATTGATGCGGTAGTAGAGGTCTTCCCGGAATTTACGCTCCGCTGATAGCTGGCGCAGATTGCGGTGGGTGGCTGTTACCAGGCGCACATCCACTTTGCGGGATTCGATCGAGCCAATTGGCCGCACTTCGCCCTCTTGCAATACACGCAGCAGGCGGGCCTGAGCCTCCAGGGGCAGCTCACCGATCTCGTCGAGGAACAGGGTTCCTCCATCGGCTGCCGCTACCAGTCCCTCCCGGGAACTCTGGGCACCGGTAAATGCGCCTTTCTCGTAGCCGAACAGCTCCGATTCAATCAGTGTGTCGGGAATTGCGGCACAGTTGACGGAGATCAGGGGTTTGTTGGCTCGGCGGCTCTCCTCGTGAATAGCCCGGGCAACCAGTTCCTTACCGGTACCGGTTTCACCGTGGACCAGGACGGTGGCATCTGTGGGGGCAACTTTATGGATGCGACCGTAGAGCTCCCTCATTACAGGGCTGCTGCCAATCATGCCGGCGATAGTGCCGGTATTTTCTTTCTCGTTGACGGGCTGGGCGCGATTCTGCTCCGCTTTGCCTATGACTCGGCGGACGGTTGCGAGCATTTCGTCGTGGTCAAAGGGCTTGGCGATATAGTCGGCGGCGCCCATACGCATGGAGTCCACCGCAGAGCGGAGGCTGGCGTAACTGGTCATGATTAGCACCGGAATATCACCGGCGTGCTTGAGTAGGTCGGTGCCCGGTGCGCCGGGCAGGCGCAAATCGGAAATAACCAGGTCAACTTCATTGAGGCGGTACTTGGTGAGCGCCTCCTTTACCGAACCCGCTTCACTGATTTTGTAGCGGTGCCGCTCTAAAAGCTTGCGCAGCGCTGTTCGGATAATGGCTTCATCTTCGACGATGAGGATGTGGCTCATATGTTACGCCTGGTTACAAAATGCTCAGTAAGCGCCTAGTTTTACCCGGGCGCCGTTTCGATGCAACTCAAAAACGGTTAATCGGGTTATTTTTGCACAAATAATGATCGATTTGGGTGTCCAGCCATCTCAGTCTCCCAGGGGGAGTTGCACAATAAAGCGGGCGCCAGTCCCGGTTTCAGGATTTGCGGGACTGACCAATTCCAGCTGGCCGCCGTGCTCCTCGACAATGCTGTAAACCATTGCCAGCCCCAGTCCTGTGCCTTCCCCGGGCTCTTTCGTTGTGAAGAAGGGCTCCAGAATCCGTTCACGATGTTGAGCCGAAATTCCCGGTCCGCTGTCGGTGACAGAGACACAGGCGCTGCCGCTCTTGCGATAGCCCTCAATTACAATCTGGCCGCTATCGGGGCTGGCATCGCGGGCATTGCTGAGCAGGTTGATAAATACCTGGATCAAGCGCTGGTTGTCTCCCGGGGCGATCAGGTCTTCAGGTACCCGGTTCTCAAACTGGACCTCGGTCTTATCCCGTTGCAGGGACAGCAGGTTGACCGCCTCCTGTACACAGGCATAGAGATCTACCGGGGCCCGCTCGCTGTCTTCCTGGTTGCCGCTGTGAGAGAAGTTGACCAGGGAGTGGACGATACGGCTGATACGCTGGGTCTGGCTTAAGATCTGGTCGGCGGTTTCCAGGACTTCGGGGTTGTCACAGTCGTACTGGAGATTTTGCGCCAGGCAGGCGATCCCCGTGACCGGGTTACCCACTTCGTGGGCTACACCGGCGGCCAGGCGACCCACAGAGGCCAGGCGCTCGCTGTGGATAAGTTCCTGTTCCAAGACCTGGGTTTCGGTAATGTCTTCCAGCAACAACATTTGTGCATCGCCGCGCTCGTCGCGGGAGCGGTCGCTGCGGCTGCGTTTTTGCCGCGCCTTGTGCAGGTTGAGCCAGTGGCTATTGCCGTCGAGGCTCACCTGTTGCTTAAAGCGGCTGGCATCGGTGGATAGGGCAAATTCCCCCAGCAGGCTGCGCCAGGGTTCTGCCAAGTATTCCAGTTTAGAGCCGATTACCTCGCTGGCACTGATACCGGTGAGGTCCTGCATGGCGTAGTTCCACAGCAGGACTTCTCCGTCGCGCCCCAGGGAGCAAGCGGCCATTGGCAGCTCTTCCAGCATTTGGCGGTGATACAGACGCAGGTTATTGAGTTCTGCGGCCAGGCCAGTGAGCTGGTGCTTATAACGGCCCAATCGGGTCTCGATCAGGTGAATGTCCTTGTTCGCCGGCTGGTCGCTGTTCTGGAACGGGAAGTGTCGATCAATAATTTGCACCGCCAGAACCCGCCCCAACAGGCCGGAGAGATTGGATTCCAGCTTGTTGCGCAGTTGGCGCAGGGCGTAGGGGCGGCGCTCGTTGTCCGGCAGGTTGAGGGCGGCGAGGGCGCGTTTAACTTCTTTATTCGCAGTAGCGGCTCCGAGGCTTTCAGCCAAGCGCAGGCGAAAATCTGCGGCGGATTCCACATCCAGTCCCAGGCGCAGAGCCTGGGCGATGGTGTCGTCGCTACACAGATCAGCGGCGTACTGCTCCAGGCTGCTGGTGCGGGTGAACAGAGACAGGCCGACAAATAACAGGACATTGACTCCCAGTGACAGGGTGGTGATCTGTGTCCAGATAGACATTCCCAAGGGAATTTGGAGGGAAGTGCCGGGCAGGGTGATGCCGGTAATCCCAAAAATTGACGGAATTAACAGGCCGCCCCCCCAAAGCAACATGCCCGCCAGCAGGCCACCGACAAATCCGCGTCGATTACCTCGCGGCCAGTGGATTACAGCAAAAATCCCCGGCAGAAATTGGAGTGATCCGATAAATGCCAGCAGGGCCAGGTCCGACAGGGAGAGTCGGTTGTTGAGTAACAGGTAAAAGGCAAAGCCGGCAATAAATAGAGCGGCGATCAGCGCGCGGCGCAGCCACACCAGCTGCCGGTACATATTGTCTTCAGAGTGCCAGCGGGTGCCGGGCAGCAGCCAGTGGTTCATCACCATGGTGGCGAGGGCCAGGGTGATCATAATCAGTGCGCCAGTGGCTGCCGACAGGCCGCCGATAAAGGCCAGGGTGGTGAGCAGTGCCGAGCCACTGGCGCGGGGAACCGCCAGGGAGAAGTACTGCACCGGGCCGGCCACATCCAGGGCAAAGCCCGCCCACATGATGGGGAAGATAGGCAGGGCCATCAGCAGCAGGAACAGGGGGAAGCCCCAGCTGGCGGTGCGCATTGCCTGTCCGGTGGGGCGCTCGGCAATACTCAGGTAAAAAATATGTGGCATAGCCACGGCAGTGGCGATAAACACCAGTAGCAGGGTGTGGGATGAGCCCTGCTTGATGGGGGTGTAGAGCAGCTGGTGCATATCGGGGTTCTCCAGCAGCCACTCATCCAGGCCGGAAAATCCACCGAAGACGCCGTAAATGGCATAGCCGCCCACCGCGGTTAGCGCCACCAGTTTTACCAGGGACTCCAGGGCCATGGCACTGGCCAGGCCCTCGCCACGCTCGCGGGTGGCGCCGTACATACTGGTGAATACCGCTAGCAGTACGCAGTAAAAAAATGCGATTAGGTTTTTGCTCGATACACCGCTGTCCGGCAGTGCCAGGGCAGCCACACTATCCCGCGATAAAAGGGCCAGGGTCTCGGATACCGCCTGGATTTGCAGGGCGATCAGGGGGAGCAGCGCCAACAGCATAAACAGGGTGGCGAGAGTCCCCGCCTGGCGGCTGTGATAGCGGAACACCAGAAGATCTGCCGGGGAGTACAGCTGGTAGCGCTGTGCCAGGCGCGCCAGTGGTTCCAGGGCTACTGGCGCAAACAGGAACATGGCGCCGGTGCCCAGATAGTAGGCGAGTACCCCGTAACCATATTGCCAGGCCAGGTCGACGATACCGTAGAAGGTCCAGGCCGATAACGATACGCCCAGGGAGAGCACATAAACCAGTGGATGCCGCACCCAGCGGGAAGGCAGCCAGCCCTTGGAGGTGGCGAAGGCGACAAAAAACAGGGTGGCGATATAGGCCACTCCCACCAGGGCAATGTGGGCAATATCAAAGCTCATTCGATTTGCGCCTCCACTGGATAAAAATCGCCAGCAGGATCAGCACGAACCAGAGGATAAAAGGCCGGTACCAGGCGCCGACGGGATTGATCATCCAGGTGAAGATGGTGGGGGAGAATACATAACCCACCAACACCAGCAGAATTAATAGTGTGCGGTTACTCATAGATCGCCTTGAAAACCCGCTAGAGAAATTTGTTGCCCGCGCACTGTACCGGTGAGAAGTCATCCCTGTGTAATCGTCAACGCGGGTTATCAGCCGGACCCCTAAGGGCGGCTGGCGCGGAAATGGTAAGTGCAGCTTGGAATCAGTGCAATTGGCGGTTGCGCATATCTATCTGGTGGCGGCGCCAGCGTGCGGTAGCCCACTTGAGAATATGCTCGGGGGATTCTGTTGGGGCAGTGTTTGGCAGTTTGAAGCCGAGGAACTGTAAAGCCTTACACAGGTTACCGGAAGCCATGTTGTCGTCGATAGCCGGCGCGTGATTTTGTTTGCTGAGTTTTTGCCTGTCGTCAGGGCCCATCACCAGCGGCAGATGGCCGAACTGGGGGGGAGTGGCGCCGAGGATTTTATGCAAGCGCTGTTGTGCACCGGTGGTATCCAATAGGTCTGAGCCGCGCACCACCTGGTTGACCTGTTGGTCGATATCGTCGACAACGACTGCCAGTTGGTAGGCATAGAGGCCGTCGCGGCGCTTGAGAATCGTGTCTTCGCGGATTAGCTGCCGTTGCTCTCCGTGCCAAATATCCACAAAGCCTTCCTCGCCGCCTGCGCATTGCAATCGCAGCGCTGAGGGTTCGCTCACATCGTATTTAAGGCGACAGAAGTCGTTCGCATGTCCACCATTTTTCTTAATCTGGCTGCGTGAGCAGTCGCAGGGGTAAATCAGTTGCCGTTGGTGCAGTGTGGACAGGGTTTCCTCGTAGAGTGCGTAGCGCTTGCTCTGCCATTCGACGGGGCCGTGCCAGTGCAGTCCGTGAGCTTCCAGGGATTTCAGGATGCGGGTTGCCGCGCCGGGCTCTTCCCGGGGAGGGTCGAGGTCTTCCATGCGCAGGAGCCAGTGTCCGCCATGGGCAAGGGCGTCGAGGTAGCTGCCAACGGCGCACACCAGTGAGCCGAAGTGGAGCGGTCCACTCGGGGAGGGTGCGAAGCGACCAATATAGGGAGTTGTGCTGTTCAAAATGAATAGGGGCGATACATTGATCGCCCCCTCCGAGCAGGGCGATCGCAAGCGAACGCCGTGCCGCTATCGGTTGTGGATCAGCCGGAGATCTGCCGTTCCTTGATTTCCGCGAGGGTTTTGCAGTCCACGCACAGAGTGGCGGTTGGACGGGCTTCCAGGCGGCGAATGCCGATATCTACACCACAGGCTTCGCAGAAACCGTAGTCATCCTGGTCGATAAGCTCCAGGGTGGCATCGATCTTCTTGATCAGCTTGCGCTCGCGATCGCGGGTGCGCAATTCCAGGCTAAATTCTTCTTCCTGGCTGGCGCGGTCTGCGGGATCGGGGAAGTTTGCGGCCTCGTCTTTCATGTGGGAAACGGTGCGGTCCACTTCCGCCATCAGCTCGGCCTTCCAGGCCAACAGCAAGTTGCGGAAATGCTCCTGCTGCTTCTCATTCATGTACTCTTCGCCCTGCGTCTCCTTGTAGGGCTCAAAGCCGTGCAGAGATTCGGTGCTCGCAGCAGTTTTGGGCATAGTCGTTGCCTCTCTTTCTATACGGGCCCCCCTTTATGGGGGCGATACCACCAAATTCAATCTAGCCTAGACCGGAATCTTTCTAAGTGATGCTTTTTTCACCTATCAAATTCGCTGCGGTGTCAGGCTAATCCTGTTCTCGGTGCCGATACCCCTGGCGACCGAGAGCGAGGAAGCTATCAAATCTGCGCGATTCGCGCCACAAATAGTTGTCTGCTATTTTGTGGCGCCTGAAATTACAGCCAAGTGGTCCAGCCCGTGAAATTTACCCCTCAGTTGCAAAAGGCAACACTTTTGCGCCGATACAAGCGCTTTCTCGCCGATGTGGAATCTGCCAGTGGTGAAGTGTTTACCATCCACTGCCCAAATACGGGGTCTATGAAGAATTGTTGGGTGGAGGGGGGAGACTGCTGGTACTCCGATTCTGGCAACCCCAAGCGCAAGTATCGCCACACTCTGGAAATCTGTACGACCCCGGATGGAGCCCTGGCGGGGGTGAACACAGGCCGCGCCAATGCTCTGGTTGAAGAGGCCATTCTGTCTGGCGTAGTCAGCGAGTTACAGGGCTATGAATCCCTGCGCAGGGAAGTGCGCTACGGCGAGGAAAACAGCCGTATCGATCTGTTGTTGTCCGGCGCCGATGGGGACTGCTACGTGGAAGTGAAAAATGTGACCCTGGCAGATGGGGCACGGGGTTACTTCCCCGATGCGGTAAGTACCCGGGGCGCCAAGCACCTGCGCGAACTGCAAAAGCTGGCTGAGAGCGGAGTGCGGGCGGTACTTTTTTACTGCGTTCAACACAGCGGTATCGAGATGGTGCAGGCGGCGCGGGAAATTGATCCCGCTTATGCTGAGGCCCTGGATTCCGCTGTCGATGCTGGTGTGCAAGTGCTCGCATACCGCGCGAAGCTCGGTGATGAAGGCGTCGAGCTGGTGGAGGCCCTGCCTTTTCTCCCGTAAGGGAAAGGCAGGGGGCTGTCAGTCGGCCAGTAATGCGTAGAGACCGTCCTGTGCATATTCCACCGGTACTGGGGTCAGGGCATCACCAGTACAGGGCCCGGCGATACACTCCCCGGATTCAATCAGGAATAGCGCGCCGTGGGAGGCGCACTGAATAAGTGCGCCATCGGGATCGAGGAACTGGTCTTCCTGCCAGTCCAGATTGATGCCCCGATGAGGGCAGGTGTTTTTGTAGGCGTAGACCTCGCCATCTTTCATCACAGCAAACACATTGTCAGTGCCGGCGGCAGTGTCTCCGAGGGAGAACCCTTTGGATCGACCTTCGCTTAATTCGTCATAGCGACACAGGAAGTACTTCTGCATAGGTTTTCGGCTCCCGGCCTAATTCTTGTTCAGGGCGCAAGCGCCTGCTTATTCGGGTGCCGCGAGTCTAATGGACGTGTAGCGAATTGTCCCGTCACGCAGTATGCCGATAGTGATTTCGTCACCGGCACTATGCTTTTCAAGGGCATTGAGCAGATCGTCGTAGCTGCGAATCGGCTGCTGTTCTATTTCTACAATCACATCGCCCAATTCCCAGCCTCCACCCCGGGTGCGGTGGATACCGCGCAAGCCGGCTTTCTCTGCGGGAAGCCCGGGAGCGGTACGCAATACCGCCACCCCCTCAAAGCCGTAGCGGCTACTCCATTGGTCCGGGGCGGATTCGATACCAATAATCGGGCGCACCAGGCGGCCGTGATTGATCAGTTCCGGCACAATTTTTTTGACCGTATCCACTGGAATCGCAAAGCCAATACCGACACTGGCGCCACTGGGGCTGTAAATTGCGGTGTTGACCCCGATTAAACGCGCTTGGGAATCCAGCAACGGGCCGCCGGAGTTACCTGGATTAATAGCCGCATCTGTTTGGATAACATTGCGAATGGTACGGTTGTTGGCGGCTTCAATTTCCCGCCCCAGGGCGCTGACCACACCGGTGGTGAGAGTGGTATCCAGGCCGAACGGGTTGCCGATAGCCAGTACTTTGCGGCCTACCGCGAGATTGCTGGAGGTGCCCACAACCAGCGGTTTTAGCAACTCCCTGGGTGCGTTAATTTTCAGAACGGCCAGATCTTTTTCCGGCGCAGACCCCACCAGCTCCGCCGGCCACTCACTGCGATCCTGCAACGTAATCGTGACTTGCCGAGCCCCCTCGATAACGTGGAAATTGGTGACAATATGGCCCTGAGTGTCCCAGATAAATCCGCTGCCGGCGCCTTTGGGCACTGAGTGGAGGCGCAGGGTCCTGCGATCCCGCACCAGGGTTTCATTGGTGACATAGACCACTGACGGACTGGCAAAATTGAACACCTGCATGGTGTTGCGTTCGTCGTCGGTGGCAAAGGTTTCCGCCTGTGCAAATATTGCTGGCGTAAGCAGCAAAAAGGCTGAGATTAAGCTGGCGTGTAGAGTTTTAAGTAGAGTCATTAATACAATCCTCCCTTTGAACTGCCGGATTGGAAGAGCAGTGGATACTGTTGCCTTCCGCTTTTTGTCACTGTTTTAAAAAGTGTATCTTGTTCGAAATATCCGAGCGTTAATTGCTGTTTATGGGGGAGCGGAAGTGAGATTTAAAGTTGGAGCTGTTGTTGCTGCGTGATCAATGTACTTACTAGAACAAGTCATGCCCTGCGGCGCGATCTCAACCTGGCATTTTTAGCATGCTTTACCATGTCATCTGCTTGAGCCTGTTTTACATCTCCTGGATTTCAAATTTTGCAGCGTCGGGCCCATCTTCCCGAAAGGTTATGATAAACCGCTTAGCAGAATCTCCAGGATTAGCGATCCACATTTCTCGCCAAGCTCTTGAGTCAGCCCTACCAACAGGTTGTTGAATTACAAATTTAAGGATTTTTGCATCAGAGCTAATTCCGGCAACTCTACTTAATTCAGCGACTGTGTCATCAATAAGCTTTTCGTTTGCTAGAGATCCCTCTTCGGCAACTGACGGCTTAATTTGTGAAATTGGCGGTAATTCATCAGAGGATGCGTAGCTTGAAATGATCATCCATGAGAAAATTAATATGGTCAAAGCTTTCATCTTTTTTCCTTAGGTAACGATCGCCATGATTGATGGCGGCGATGCGAAAAATATCTAATTACGAAAATTTTGCAGGGCGAGAATACGATCATCCAGTGGCGGGTGCGTAGCCATAAGTGCTCCCATACTGCCGAATATACCGAAAGCTTTCATATTGCCGGGTAGGGGTTCCTCGTGGCCGCGATCGGACTCCACCTTGAGCCGTTGCAGCGCGGCAATCATGGATTGAGGACTGGCCAGTGTGGCGCCGGCATGGTCGGCCCGATATTCACGGCGGCGACTGAACCAGGCGACAATCATCATGGCGAAGAAGCCGAATATGATGTCCATAACAATGGATGTGACAAAATAGCCGATGCCCAATCCCTCTTCGTTGCGCAAGATAACCCGGTCTACGAAGAACCCAACCAAGCGGGCGAGGAACATCACAAAGGTATTTACCACGCCCTGGATCAGTGCCAGCGTCACCATATCGCCATTGGCCACGTGACCAATTTCATGGCCAATTACGGCGCGGGCTTCCTCTCGGCTGAAGCGCTGCAGCAGACCTGCACTGACAGAGACCAGGGCGCTGTTGCGATTCCAACCGGTGGCGAAGGCATTCGCCTGGGGCATTGGAAATATCCCCACATCCGGCATACCGATGCCCGCTTTGCGGGAGAGTTCCCGTACGGTTTCTACCAACCACTGTTCATCGGCACTGCGGGGCTGCTCGATAATTTGTGTGCGGGTACTGACCCGTGCGATGGTTTTCGATAAGAGCAGGGAAATAAAAGACCCGCCAAAACCAAAAATCGCGCACATCAGCAACAAGGCGCCGAGGTTGAGATCGACACCGTTTGCCTGAAGAATTCCCCCAATTCCAAAAATATTGAAAATAATGCCAACCAATACAAGGACAGCAAGGTTGGTCAGCAGGAATAGCCCAATGCGCAACATCGGATCTCTCCTTTGAGTGAGTGTCTTTACGGAATTATTCCGCGGCTCCACCGGTAAGTTTAGATAGGGTTGGCGCAACTTGCCTTACTGTAGATCGGCACAGCTTGGCCTGCTGTGCCGAGTCCGTCGAGTGCACGTGTCTGCGACGCTTTCCGTGGTGTTTGAGGGGAATTGCTAGTCAGAGTTTTGGGTGGCAAGGAGGCGGTCGACCTCGCTGGTGAGGTGTTGTTTCAGCTCCGGCTCCAGGTCGTTCCAGTGCACATCCATCAGCGCGCCCTGAAGAGCGTAGAGCATTACTTTGGAGGCGTTAATCCCCCGGTTGCGAATACTGATAAAGGCCTCGACAGGCCCAACCCTGCGTAGGTCATCGTGGGAGCGAATGCCAATAGAGTGGAGAATATTGACCGAGGCCAGGCCCAGGTTTTTTAGTTTTAATAGTTCTGATTGACTCGGGTGCATTCGGTTTTCCCTACCAGTTTGAGCGTCCGTTGTCGCAGTCAACTCCTCGACTGCGGCTTTGAACTTAACATAAATTAACAGGTGGCTAACAAACATTACCGCCAGATTATTGTGCGGCGCGCCTGCTTTTGGTGCCCCTGCTTTGGTGCCATAGTTAAGGGCGATTGTCTGCGCTCTGTTAAAGTAGGCATAGCCTGTTGAATAATTTAGCCTGCCCTTTGGAGTTCGCCTAATAATGAGATGCAAATGTTATCGACACCGCTGAAGCGTATGTTATTTGGACTCGGCGATGAGCATGTCATTGTCGACCCAGTTTCTGACCAGCTTTTACATCCCGAAGCACTGATCGCCTTCCAGCGCTTGAGTCGGGATGCCCGTGAAGAGGGGTTTGCCCCTAAAATCGTTTCCGGTTTTCGCGCCTTTGATCGACAACTGTTGATTTGGAATGCCAAAGCGCAGGGTCACCGCCCGGTTCTTGATAGTCACGGTACTCCCCTGGATATTGAACAGTTAAGCGAGCGGGAGCTGATCTTCGCTATCCTGCGCTGGTCCGCATTGCCGGGAGCATCCCGTCACCACTGGGGTACCGATTTCGATATTATCGATGCGGCGGCAGTCCCCGCTGACTATGCAGTCCAGCTCACCCCCCAGGAGGTGGCGGACGACGGAGTTTTTGGCGCCTTCCACCGCTGGCTGGATAACCAAATCAGCACGGGTAATAGTTATGGGCTGTTCCGGCCCTATGCAGAGGATCGCGGCGGAGTCGCACCGGAACGCTGGCACCTGAGCTATGCCCCCAGGGCCCGAGAGCTTCAGGAACTTCTCAGCGTGGAGCGCCTGTCCGAGTTGCTGCAGGAGTCAGAACTATCCCTGGGCACTGCGGTTTGCGAGCACCTTCAGGAAATCTATACGCGCTATATCTGGGTTCCAGATCACTGCTACCCCCCATTTAATGGGCAACTATAGCGGCCTGTTGAGATAGGTTGGTTACAGTTCATTACCACCTCAATGGGGGGTGGCAAGAAAGCTACTTTGCGATGGAGGCTTCCTCTTGAAAGGGGCTAGTGATCCTGCCAAGCTGCGCCGCAGTGAATGCCCTGGGGAATATAAGGGAGATGAATTATGGGTGAGGAAGCGGCCGTTCAAGGGCAGCGGGATATCTGGCAGGCGATGCGGGCTGAAGCCTCAGAGGCGGCTGCTGGCGAACCTATCCTGGCAAGTTATTTCCACAATACCATTTTGCGCCACAAGTCTCTGGGTGATGCTATGGCGGATCACCTGGCTTCGGTGTTGGAGCACAATGCCCTCACGGCAACCGCGCTTCAGGAAGTGATTGCCCTGGCTCTGGCCAATGACCCGAGTATTTCCCGCTGTATGGGCGAGGATATTTGCGCTTGGTATGACCGGGACCCGGCTTGCGACCAGTACCTGACGCCTTTCCTGTATTTTAAGGGTTTTCACGCCCTGCAATCCCACCGGATAGCGCACTGGTTGTGGAATCAAGGCCGCCATACCTTGGCGCTCTATTTCCAAAGCCAGGTATCGGAACAGTTCTCGGTGGATATCCACCCAGCAGCGCGATTTGGCTGCGGCATTATGATCGATCACGCCACTGGATTAGTGGTGGGGGAGACCTGTGTGGTTGAGGACAATGTCTCGATTCTCCACTCGGTGACATTGGGCGGCAGTGGCAGCGGCAGCGGCGATCGCCATCCGAAAATTGGCCCCGGAGTGATGATTGGCGCCGGTGCTAAAGTACTGGGTCCGGTTAAGGTGGGAGAGGACGTCAAAATTGCCGCCGGTAGCTTGGTCTTGCACGATGTGCCCGCTCATACAACCGTCGCCGGTGTTCCCGCCCGCCAGGTAGGAGGGCGTGTTGAAGGGGCTCCGGCTTATACCATGGACCAGACTCTGGATTCGGAAGAGTAACTCAGGGAAATATTATTGATGTCGCAATCTACCTACAGTTTGGTTTTTCGCGGTGATTTGGTGGCGGGTTTTACCGCTGGTGATGTAAAGGCCAGTATGGTGCGCCTGTTTAAAAGCAATCCCCAGGCGATAGAGAAATTGTTCAGTGGCCGACCGCTGATACTGAAGAAAGGGTTATCTCTGCCCCAGGCACAACAGTTTCGTGCAAACCTGGCCAAAATAGGCGCACAGGTCAGCATTAAGGATGAGAGCAGCGGAGCAGCTGTTGCTGAGCAAACCAAGCCCAAGATGGAAGCTGCGGCTAGCCCGCAGTGGACCTTGGCGCCCATGGAGGGAAACTTGGTTAAGGAGCACGAACGCAAGTCGGTGGAACCGGTCAGCGTTGAGGTAGAGCACCTCAGTTTACGTGCAGCGGAGGGCCAGCTTCTGGATGAGAGTGAGCGCAAAGGGGAGGAGCTATCTCCTGTCTCTGTTCCCAATTGGGAAGTTAACTGACAGGGTCTCTCCTAACAGGCAATAAAAAACCGGCACTAGGCCGGTTTTTTATTGCTAAAGGAGCCTCTGAATAACTCCGTGATGCCTCTGGCTTGCAGAGCGGTTCACAATCAAGGCGCGGCTTCGCAGGAATGTCTAGACCTTTCAAGAAGTCGCAACGCGGAGTGTGAATCGCTCTGCAAGCCCCGAAGGGCGAGCCTTGAAGGCCACAGCTGCTGCGTTGCAGCTCTTGCAAAGGACTAGGGCCATTTACTGCGAGCTGCGCCTAACATCTGCAGCCTTCAAGACCCGCAGAGGTATTGCGGAGTTATTCAGAGTCTCCTTAAAGAAAAGGGGATTAGCCTTCTTCTTTCAGGTAGCGCTCGCGGGAAGCCATAACTTCTTTGCGTGCAGCTTCGGCGTCAGCCCAGCCTTCTACTTTAACCCACTTGCCCGCTTCCAGGGCTTTGTAGTTTTCGAAGTAGTGCTCGATCTGCTTGATCAGCAGCTCGGGCAGGTCGCTGATTTCTTCAACGTGATCGTACAGCTTGGTCAGCTTGGTGTGCGGAACGGCCAGCAGTTTGGCATCAACACCGGATTCGTCGGTCATGTTCAGAACGCCAACAACACGAGAGCGGATTACAGAACCAACCATTACCGGGTAAGGCGCTACAACCAGCACGTCCAGGGGGTCACCGTCTTCAGACAGAGTCTGGGGCACGTAGCCGTAGTTTGCTGGGTAGAACATGGGAGTGGCAACGAAACGATCCACAAATACTGCGTCAGAGTCCTTGTCCACTTCGTATTTGATCGGGTCGTGGTTGGCAGGGATCTCGATGATTACGTTGATATCGTTGGGCAGTTCTTTACCTGCCGGGATCTTTTCGAAGCTCATTGCTGGTCCTGAATGAATAGGTAACTGAAAATCTGGAGCGCGGATTATATATGCTGAGGGGCTCGGCTGAAAGTCACGCCTGCGCCGGGTTTTTGGCGTCGAAGCTCGTCTGGCGGGTCTATCCTGTAACTCGGAGATAACAACAACGGGGCAGGACCAGTCATGGTAAAGGCACGGGAGGTAAAAACCGCTCAGGAGGCCCGCGCAATTGTCGAAGAACGAGGCCTCAGTCATGTCAAAGTGGGCTTATTCGATACCGATGGTGTAATGCGTGGCAAATATATGAGCCGCGCCAAATTCCTCTCATCCCTGGAAAAGGGCTTCTCGTTTTGCGATGTGGTCCTGGGCTGGGATGTTAAGGATCAGCTCTACGACAACACTCGTTATACCGGTTGGCATACCGGATATCCAGACGCCCCGGTACGTATACTCCCCGATAGCTGCCGTGATGTGCCTTTTGAAGGCGATATGTTGTTGTTTCTCGCGGAGTTTGATGGTCGAGCCCAGGCGCTGTGCCCCCGCGCAGTTCTGCGCAGGGTGATTGAACGCTGTCGCTCATTGGGATTTGATCCCTGTGCCGCCCTGGAATACGAATTTTTCCTGTTTGACGAAACGCCCGATTCAGTGCGGAACAAGGGTTTCCGTAATTTAAAGCCTTTTACCCCCGATGTGTTTGGCTATTCCATACTGCGAAATTCCGTACACGGAGAGCTGTATCGGGAAATCCTGGAGCTGAGCGAGCGCATGGATTTCCCCTTGGAGGGCTTACACACGGAAACAGGCCCGGGAGTTTTAGAGGCGGCTATTGCAGTGGATGGTGCTGAGGCCGCTGGAGACAAAGCTGCCCTGTTTAAAACCTTTATAAAAGTGCTGGCACAGCGGATGGGTTTGATGGCTACTTTTATGTCCCGCTGGTCCAGTGAGTACCCGGGGCAAAGCGGGCATATTCATTTGTCACTGCGCAATAGTGGCAGCGGTGATTCCGCCTTTCTCGATTCGAGCCAGCCAGATGGTATCAGCCAGATAATGCGTCAGTTCATAGCTGGGCAGCAAAGGCTGATGCCGCAATTCCTTGCCCTGTTGGCACCGACCGTTAACAGTTATCGCCGCCTGGTACCAGGTTTTTGGGCGCCGACGGGAGCCAATTGGGGGGTGGAAAACCGCACAACGGCACTGCGTGCTATCCCCGGCGGCGACACTTCCCAGCGCGTCGAATACCGCTTGGGGGCCGCCGATGCCAACCCCTATTTAGCACTGGCAGCAGCTTTGGGCTCGGGTCTTTACGGTGTTATGCAGCAGTGGCAGCCCAGTGAGCCTGTTGCCGGTAATGCTTACTCGCTGGAGTTGGAAAACGAACAAGTGCTGCCGGGCACACTGTGGGAATCCACGCAGCAATTTAAGGCGTCAGAAGCAGCACAGGAATTATTTGGCAGCGACTTTGTTGAACACTTTTCTGCCAGTCGCGAGTGGGAGGAGCGGGAATATCGCCGCCATGTGAGTGACTGGGAGTTGGAGCGGTACTTCGAAATTATTTAATTGGGAGTATCGACGCCGATGAAGACTACAAAAATCATGCACCATCTTCAGTGTATTTCTCCTATTGATAACAGTGTTTATGTAGAGCGCGCTCTGGCGGGAGAGGTGGAAATCCGTGTAGTGCTGGATCGGGCCAGTAAAGCACAAAAAGCATGGAGGCGAACTCCCCTCAATGAGCGCATCGCTATTATCGAGCGGGCTGTGGAAATATTTTCCGTTAAGAAAGAGCGTTTGGGGCGGGAGCTGTGTTGGATGATGGGGCGCCCAATCCGTTATGCAGGAGGGGAAATTAGCGGGTTTATGGATCGTGCGCAGACCATGGCACAGCTTGCTACTGAAGCCCTTGCTGACATTCAGTTACCTGAGAAGCCGGGTTTTACCAGGTTTATCCGCCGCGAGCCCTTAGGGGTCTCCCTGGTAATTGCCCCGTGGAATTACCCTTACCTGACGGCGGTTAATGCAGTGGTACCGGCACTGCTATCGGGCAATGCAGTTATTTTAAAACACTCGGCACAGACACCCCTTTGTGCTGAGCGAATGGTGGAGATTTTTCGCGAGGCGGGACTGCCCTACGGTGTTTTTCAGTTTCTTCATTTAAATCATGCTTATACCCAGCGATTAGCTTGTGCGGGGGAAATCCAGCATGTTGCCTTCACCGGCTCGGTTGGCGCTGGCGCGAATCTAGAGCGCACAGTTGCCGGTCGATTTATTCAAGTGGGACTTGAACTGGGGGGAAAAGATCCAGCCTATGTTCGCGCCGACGCCGATATTAGCCAAGCTGTGGCAGCGGTAGTCGACGGCGCCTATTTTAATTCCGGTCAGTCCTGTTGCGGTATTGAGCGGGCCTATGTGCATGAAGATATTTTTTCTGAGTTTATTTCCCAAACGGTCGACTTACTGCGTGACTATCGACTGGGGCGCCCGGATCAAGTGGAGACCACTTTGGGGCCTTTGGTGCGTGCGGAAGCTGCCGATCGGGTTCGCGCGCAGGTGGATGAAGCGATAGCGGAGGGCGCGAAGGTTCACTTGGATGTGAGTGAATTCCCAATGGACAAGCGGGGTACCCAATATATGGCACCGCAACTGTTAACCCGGGTGCGACACCACATGCGAGTGATGCGCGAGGAGACTTTTGGGCCGGTGCTGGGGGTGCAGAAAGTGCACGATGATGGCGAAGCTCTAGAATTTATGAATAACAGCCCATTTGGTCTAACTGCGGCTATTTTTACCCGCGATGAAGATGTTGCAATGGAGATGGGAGGGTATTTAGAGGCCGGCACTGTTTTTTTAAATCGTTGTGATTACCTGGATCCGGAATTGGCCTGGACGGGTGTCAAGCAATCTGGTCGCGGATGTACGCTTTCTAAAATTGGATTTGAGAATTTAACCCGTCCCAAGTCATTTCATTTTAAACATGATGGTTAGCGGGAACGGTTGCCGGATGCAGAAAGTGAAATTGTCTGCCTGTTTTCCGAAAGGTCACAGCCTATTTTGAATATGCAAAAGTGACAGAACGTCAGAGAGGAAATTGTGGATAAATACCATGTCAATTGGAATTATCCCACGACCGTTTGGGTTGGCCCCGGTCGCATTACTGAATTGGCTGAAGCTTGCCTGGAGCTGAATATTCACAAGCCTCTGTTAGTTACTGATCCTACAGTCGCCGCATTGCCACTGGTCGATAGTGCGATTAACCCATGCCAACAGGTGGGTCTGGAAGTTAGCGTTTTTTCCAAAATCAAAGGTAATCCCAATGAGATAAATATCGCCGATGGGGTGGCCAAGCTGCGTGAGCAGAAGTGCGATGGTGTCATTGCCTTGGGCGGGGGATCGGCCCTGGATGCGGGCAAAGCCATTGCCCTTATGGCGGGACAGCAGCACAGTATTTGGGATTTTGAGGATATTGGCGACAACTACAGGCGTGTGGACCCAGAGGGTATTTTACCGCTGATTGCCATTCCCACGACGGCTGGCACAGGTTCTGAAGTTGGCCGGGTTGCGGTAATTACCGATGAGAAAGCACAGGTTAAGAGGCTGATTTTCCATCCGCGCATGATGCCGGACATTGTTATTCTCGATGCTCAATTGACTATGGGGTTGCCGCCAGACCTCACTGCAGCGACGGGAATGGATGCGCTGTCACACAATCTGGAGTCTTTTTACTCCCCTCAATACCATCCTATGGCTGAGGGAATTGCCCTGGAGGGGATGCGCCTGATCAAGGAGTATTTGCCTCGAGCTTATGCTATAGGCGCAGAACTCGAGGCGCGTCAGCAAATGTTGGTAGCTTCCTGTATGGGGGCTACGGCTTTCCAGCGGGGCTTGGGCGCTATCCACGCTCTGGCACATCCATTGGGGGCCCTGTACGACAAGCACCATGGTTTGTTAAATGCGATATTGATGCCCTACGTTCTGATCGCCAACCGTCCAGCCATCCAGGTGCCTATGGGGCATCTGGCACTTTATCTACAACTGGCCGGTAATGAGATGTTTGATAGCGGATTTGATGCGGTACTCAACTGGTTACTCGGATTGCGCAAACAGCTGGGGATTCCCCACAGCCTGTCGGAGATTGGAATTGATGACACTGATGCCGACAGAGTTGGGAAAATGGCATCGGTGGAGCCTTCCGCTAGTACTAACCCGATGCGTTTTAACGGGATAGAGTATCGGGATATTTTCTTGCGCGCCTGTGAAGGTACCGTCACCCTGTAATAAATTCCTGCGAATAGACGACAGAAGAGAATGTGTTCCATCGACAATCGGTAAAGGACTGAATGATGCGCAGTATTATTACTCTCTTGTTCCTCTCATTGGCCAGTATTTCCCTGGCTCAGGATTCATCGAATATTCGCACGGCTATTTTTGCAGGAGGGTGTTTCTGGTGCATGGAGCCGCCATTTGACAAGGTCGATGGCGTCCTGGAAACCACCTCAGGATACAGCGGTGGCCATGTCAAAAACCCGACCTATGAACAGGTATCTTCCGGTGGTACGGGGCATGCGGAAGTTGTCCAGGTAAAGTACGATGCGAATAAAGTCAGCTATTCCGACTTACTGAATATTTTTTGGCACAACGTTGACCCTTTTGATTCCGGTGGTCAATTTTGCGATCGCGGTGACCAGTACCGAGCCGAGATTTTTTACGGCAGTCAAGAAGAAAAGGTGTTAGCAGAGGAGAGCAAGAAAAAGGTAGAAGCGGAGTTGGGTAAAAAGGTGGTGACACAAATAAAACCCGCTGCAACCTTTTATCCCTCAGAGGCCTACCATCAGGACTATTACCAACGTAATCCCCTGCGTTACAAGTATTATCGCTACCGCTGTGGGCGTGATAAGCGCTTAGAGGAGGTCTGGGGGAAAGCGCCAAGTTAACGGATTGCCTCTCCGCAGGGTGAATATGGCACCGAGTCCCACTTTGTTTGACGGGGAAGTCCTGGAAACAATCAATGATTTTCCAGTGCTTTACCGTTATATTCCGGCGGTTAGTACCAATCCGCTAATGGTATTTATTCCAGGCACAGCACATCTAGCGCGTATTTTCTACGGCTATCCCGGTGGCCGCTCAGATGATTTTATAAGTCACTGGGTTAATCGAGCGGGTTTTCCCTTCCTTGCTATTTCTTACCCTGTGGAAAATGCCGTTTTTTGTAGTACTCACCCGGAGTTTACAATTCAAGATTGGGGAGATCAGGCTGCAGAAATTATTGCCAAGATTTTGTCTGAATATAACCTTCCAAATTCGGTAGTGGTGTGCGGCTGGAGTATGGGAGGGAAAATCGCTGGGGCTCTAGCGAGGGCGGCGAAAGCCTTGAATTTTTCGATTGAATGCTTTGTGGCTATGGCCGCAGAACCCGCGTTGCCGGGCTTTCTTCCCGAAGCTAATGCCAAGGCCATCGAAATGACAGTTGATGGGATGGCCAGTCGAAAGGGCATATATCCTGCCTTTTTGGCCGCGCTTGATGAGCAGAATTCCTTAAACCAACACACAATTATTCCCAAAGATATCTATCGGGAGGCGTTCCTTGGAGCAATTCCCATCGCGCTTATTGGCACTGGATTAATGTATGATGGGCAAGGGTTTAAGGAAGATCTTTCCAGGGCATTGAAAACGGCAAACACCTTTGACTTCTTGGACTATCCAATTCCCGTTGTTATTCAGAGTGATTCAATGGGGGATTTGGAAAATGTGCTGTGCAATATTGATGATTGGGCATTTATTCGCAATCGAGTTCTTGCCAGTAAACTTTTAGGAGGTGCATCTCCAGAGCAGATTCCAAGGGAAAGGTGGGAGCTAGTACAGCTTATAATCCGCTCGTCTTCCGCTTATTTTTCACAGACCGTTACAGGTAACCATTTCTTCTTTGTTGGCGCTATTGGGGCGCGCACTACTGTTGATAGTATCGAAAAGCTTTTGGCCAGGGTGAGAAGTATCCAGTCCTAATAAAGCACTTCTTAATAGCCTTATGGTGCTCTGGTTAAGCTGTCAGAGATTTTTAAATTAACATTTTGGTTATTTTACGATCCGCTCTACTTTTTTAAGGCTTACTACTGGGGTGAAAGGAAAGAATACACCGCACTCGAGACTCACTGCGAATACATCCCTGTAAGCTTCTAATCGGCATCCATGCCTCATAGGGTCCAAGCGCGGTGTATTCTTCCCTTTTCCCTTTTCCCTTTTCCCTTTTCCCTTTTCCCTTTTCCCTTTTCCCTTTTTAGTAGGCTATGCGGGTTGTAAGGCTTGTTCATGCTGATATTGGGTGAAATAGAGTTTCTCAGAAAGCTCAGTAATAAAATCGATGTTTTCGACCTTGTCGGCCATGCTTTCCATTCGGTCTTCTCCATTTAATGCTCCCCAAATGCTAGCAGCCATGGCACCCAAGGTATCTGTGTCACCACTTAAGGAAAAAATATTAGCTAATACAGACGTTAAAGGAGAGTTTCGATACTTAAGTCCAAAATAAATGGCAGTGATACAGGACTCTGGCGCGGTAATACCATTACCTAGCCATTGCTTGATTTGCTGCGGATGTGGAATCTTCTGGTTAAACAGTAGAGTCGCACACTTTTCCAGTTTGTAGCGATATATTTCGGACTTACAACTTACTTCAAGTTTGTTCAATATCTCTCTGTTTGAATGGTCTTGCAGGGATTCACAGATGGTTATAGCGATCAAGTATGCTCCCTCGACAGCAACTGGGTGGGCGTGGGTGATTTCAGACACCGATTGTACATATTGCTTGAGGCGATAGTCATTTTGGGGGTGGCAGAGGGCAATAATAGGTGCTCTCATGGCGGCCCCATTGCCGATAGAACCGTGCTTAAATTTTTTTCGGTTTAAATCTTGCCAGCGTTTACCATCCCTGACGCCTTTGAGTAGTTTCGCTGCACTGGGGCCATACCCTCTGCTCCAGCGATAACTTTGGGCAAACTTTTTGGCTATGTGGTCCTGATCAAGGTAATTATGCTCAAGAAAAGAGGTCGCAATATCAATAGACATCTGCGTGTCATCGGTGTAACGCTTTTTACCCTGTTCGGTTTTCCCGATAATTTTCCAGAGTTGTCTTTCTAGAACGCCACCCTCGTACGGGGCGCCAAATGAATCGCCGATGGCTATTCCTTTAAAGCAACCTCTGTATTTACTGAGCTTTATCATTCTTTGATTTCTATACCTTATTCTCAGGGGAAGTCGCTACTAGCTATAAGGATCACTATTAATTGCTGTTATAAGTAATGATTTTATTCTAGAAAACATCTATTGGTAGTTGATGGCCCGCGAGGGGAATGGTTTTATTTTAGGCGAGAGCGAGCCGATATTTAAAACTAATCGGCTCGCCACTAAAGTCGCTATATTATTTAATTAATACAGGCATCGTTAGCACTGCCAAAAGTATTTCTAATCCATACATTGCCAGTGCAAGCAGGGTGGTTGTGGTCAGCAAGATCTGCACCGGCATTATTTTCTGCGGTATTGCCAATGATCAAGTATCCGACTTGACCCAATCCCAACATCATAATGCCGTTAACACCGTTATTATCTGATAGATTATTGGCAACAATGCCGCCATCCCCACTATCAATTACAATCCCACTCGATGTATTGAGAATCGTCTCATTGAATCTGATGAGAGTATTGTCACCAACGATCTTTATTCCTTGGAGACCGTTACTTGATGCATAAGAGTATCTCACACGATTACCGTCACCCATAACGCGTATACCCATTCCCCCATTGCCGCTAGCATCGGTGGCTTCAACTGTATTACCTGGACTCCAAAGTGCGATTCCTGCAATAGAGTTTGATGAAGCAGTGATATCAAAGATTTGATGGCTGCCATCACCTTCGGCTGATACGCCATTGTTACAGTTTGTGATAGTGCTTCCACCAACAGTATCCTCAAGGACTCTATCACTGTCTTTCAATTGAATGCCAATTCCGCTGCCATCGCAACTGAGGTGGTAACCCGCCATATCGAGTGATCCGCCAGCATCTATCACGAGTGCAGGATGGCTTGCGCAGCCAAGAATATCGCCGGTGAGTACTTCTGCTGTTGTAATGGTATCTCCACAGCTGACAGCTGAAGCGACGGCGGAGAGCGATAGTGCGGCAATACCGGATACAGCGAGTAATGATGCTTTTATAGAATTCATATTTCTATTTTTCATATCAAATTTCCCTAATTATCTGAGTAATTAAAAAAGAGAGTGAACACCCAAAGCCATGGAGATTGTGACCTAGGTTTGAGAAAGAGCCATAGGAAATTTTTCCTAATTTATTGGGTTTTATTTGATATTTTGGTGATAATAGATTGTTTTTATTCTATTAAAATATTTACTTTTTTATTTTAGGTGGAGGCGCTTAATGCTAGTGCGAAGAATGAAGAAACCTGCATTATAAAAATAAGTTTCGTTTGGGTTTGTTATGGCTACTTTTTCAGGGTTTTTGCGAGAATCTTTGCGCAATCTGCCCTCTGTTCGAAAGTTGTGTTGGCAAACCCGAGCACCAATCCTGGATCTTCAGTTTTATTGGAATAGAAGAGCGATAGTGGTGTGCTGCCAAATCCGTATTCGCGTATTTTTTTTGAAAGGGTGATGTCGTCGTGTCCCGGTGTAGATATTACCAAGTGCATACCGGCACTACTGGCAATTAGTCCGGCTGGAGGTGGTATTTCTTCTCGAATAAGCTGACAGAAATGTTCCCATTTCTTCATATAACTAGCACGCATTTTGCGAAGATGTCGCACAAAATGCCCCTCATCGAGAAAGTCTGCCACGACAGCTTGTGTGACTAAGGGGGAGTGGCCAGATAACATTTCTTTGGCTTGGGTAAATGCCGCTACTGTAGATTTAGGCACCACTAAATAGCCCAATCGTAGGCTGGGTAGAAAGGTCTTACTAAAGCTCCCCATGTAAAGTACAGGTGTATTTTCTCCCATCCCCTGGAGCGCCGCGACGGGTTTGTGTTGGAATGAAAATTCACTGTCGTAATCATCTTCAATTATCCAGCAGCTTGCCTGTGTCGCCCAATCCAATAATTTGATTCGTTCACCAGCAGGCATAACACCACCCATTGGGTACTGATGTGTTGGCGTGGTAAAAAGTAACTTGGCTTCGGTTGCACTACTGACCAGCTTATCCACATCCAAGTGCTTATCTTTCAGGTTCGCTGGTACGAGCTTTGCTCCAACAGCCTGGAAAGCTGCTCGAGCACGGCGATATCCCGGATTTTCTATATAAACCTTGTCTCCCTGGTTAATCGCGACCAGTGCACATAGATTCAGGGCCTCCTGAGTTCCATTGGTAATAATAATTTGTTCAGCGTTACAGCGAACTCCCCGGGAGTTGCGCAAGTATTCCGTAAGTGCCATACGCAAAGGTAAATAACCTTGGCTTTGCCCGTAACCTGCGAGAGCTAACCTGGATTGGTGACGGCGGTATAATTTGTTCCAAATAGTGAATGGAAATGTGTTTAGATCCGGTAGGCCGGGGGTGAAGGGAAGAGATTGATCTTCACTTTTCTTACCCCAAGATAAAGTCTGTGCAAAATCACCATAGTGAGAAAGTGATGGTAAGTACCTATTCCTCTGTGCTTGCCAACCTTGCCTGTGTGTTTTCTTTGTGTAGGCCGGCAATTCGGGAGATACAAATACGCCTTTCCCTGGATGGCTGGTAAGGAAGCCCTCCGCTTTCAGCTGGTCCAGAACTAATGTCACTGTATTACGGCTGATAGAGAGGGATTCTGCCAACCGGCGCGAGGAGGGGAGCTTGGTACCAGCAGCCAGCCGGCCGTTGCAGATCCAATCTACCAATTGTCGATACAACTGTTCCTGTAGTGGCTGGCCTGATTCGAGAGTTAGGTCTGTAAGCTCGGCGGCACTCAAAACTGGCACCATAAAATAGTTAAAACTGGCGCTTATCAGCGTACCAGAAAGATCCTACATTGGCGATATCTATTTCATACCAGAGTGAATTAAAGGAGGTTTTATGAATTTACATTCGCCAATCTCTGATGAATTGCCAACCTCAGCGAAAAGTCGTGTACGTCGTGCCCCCAAGCGTGCCAGTTATCGGCGAGAGGATGTTTATAAGCTTGTCGACGAGCTAAAAATGGGCCATGTCGGTTTTATTGAAGACGGCGAAGTCATCATTATTCCCTTAACCATTTGGCGCCTAGGGGAGTTTTTGTATTTTCACCTGGCTAACAAGAGCCGGCTACAAAAACTATTGGAGGCAGGAGAACAGGTCTGTATTTCATTTGCCCGTTATGATGAGTGGGTACTGGCCAAGTCAGCCTTTCATCACAGTGCTAATTATCGCTCTGCGGTATTGTTTTGCCGAGGTGAGAGGGTCAAAGAGCAGCGGGAATTTGATGCGGTTTTTAAAGCGATTATTGATGATATAGAGCCGGGGCGCTGGGATCAGGTGCGCCTCCCCAGCCTACAGGAGCGCAAGGGAACAGCTTTGATGCGCCTGACTATAGAGGAGGGGGCTTTCAAAAGCCGAACTGGCGCGCCATCCGATAATAAAGAGGATTCGGCTCTGCCTGTGTGGAGCGGGGTCAAGCCTGTGTGCCCGTTTCGCTAGTGCTCAATTTAGCAAAGTAAAGGGAGCCTTATAGGGCCTCTGCCACTACTTTTAATGCGATTTGAATGATCTCCTGCTGGCCGGCTTCAATATCGGGGATAACACCCTGTCCTTCCCAATTGGGGCGGCTGCCGGCAATCGTAGAAACCGGGCGTTTATCTGGGATACCGATTTCAAAGCCATAGGGGAGGGATTGGGGAGACTCCATGATATGTGCCCCACCGGCGCTGGCATTACCGACAATCGTGGCTCGGCCCAGCTGTTGTAGTGCGAAGGCGGTACTCTCGGATGCAGAGAAGGATCTTCCATCAATCAGAATGACCATTGGTCTGTCACTCCCATAGGTGGGCCAGGGTTGAGGTGAAATACGTTTCGGTATTTCTCTCCCCTTGCGGCTTTCAATAACAAAGGGAAAGGGAGAATGGGGGTCAATAAATGACTGCAGAACAGCATTGGCGGTTTCTTCGTCTCCGCCGCCATTACTGCGTAAATCGAGTATTAGGCCCTCGCTGTGGCGAAGCAGGGTGAAAGCCGCAGCGAGGGTTTGGTGGGCATTTTTATAGGTGTGGAAAGAAGAGAGGGAAAGGTAGCCAATGTTACCGGGAAGAATCTCAATTTTCTTAACGCCGTAGTTATTGCTGGGCGCTTCAGCCTGCCACTGTTCAATCCAATTGTGGGCTTCTTTTTGGTTATCTATATGCTCTATATAGAAATGCTTATCACCGGAAAGGGTGCGAATTTCTTTGGTAAGTGCGCTGGCTAATTGTTGGTAGTCACTACAAAGATGATTAAAGTGTTTGGATTCTGCCAGGCTATTGAGTTGAGTAGATAGCGCCTGTCCTTTTTCCTCCAATATATAGTGCTTCTGAATAGCTACTGCAGCAGCTTTAATAACCGGGCCTGTCTCAAACTGGCAGGAACTCATTGCGCCGGAACTTGCCGCGAGAGACATGGAAAAAAAACTGATTAATACCGCTAAACTCATCTTGAGTTGGCGTTTCATATTTATGTAGCCTCTATTGATAGATTTTCTTTTATCCGCTCTAAATAAGGACGTTTCTCTAAAGCTTGAATTGCTTGATTGAGCAGCTCTGAGAGTTCTGTCGGTAATTCGCTATTGAGGGACTGTTCAGCTTCACGAGTTGCTATCCACTGCTGTTTTAACTTGGGTATCAACGCGCTGCCTTTGCGGGTCAAGCGTATTTTGCGCTGGCGAGCATCTTCTCCAGAAGAGGTCTGTACCAGCCCTTGCTTAATCATGTCTTTTACAGTTTGACTCACTGCGGGCTGGGAAATGTGGGTGCTCGCTACCACCTCACTAATGGTGATATCTCTCTTGTGGATAAGTGCACGCATTATCGGGGTGTAGCGGGGTTTGTAATTCTCCAGGCCACAGGCCCTATAGCTCTCTGCTACATCGCCATCCAGTAATTCCAGAATGTGACGAAGCTGAGTCCCCAGTTGGCTGTATTTCATAAAAGCTGTTCCATAAGCACTTATATAAGTGACTATATAACTTTTGGCGAACTTTTCAAGCTTCTTTGCCGCTATTCATCACCCCGTACAAATTCTTTGGCGCTTTTTTTGCATTGTGTGGCGAGTTTGGCGGGTTCTGTGTGAAATGGATTTTTGAACAAAGAGCTGAAATTTAAATTTCATATTTCATTCATCGAACTTTAGGAATTAACCGCCAATCTTTGCGCCGCGTGATCTGTGTCAGGTACGAGTGAAGAGAACATTATGAAAGAGATTGGCTTGGCTGCCCTTGCAGCCCTGGGGTTACCATTTTTGGCTGAAGAGGTCCAAGCCAGCGACCTCATTATTTCTGAATATATCGAGGGCAGTAGCAACAATAAGGCCCTTGAAATTTACAATGGCACGGGTGCAGCGGTTGACCTCAGTAGCTACAGCATTGAACTTTACTTCAATGGCTCCTCTACGGCAGCTTCAACCATTGCCCTAAGTGGCAGCTTGGCAGGCGGCGATGTTTACGTATTCGCCCACGCCAGTGCTGACTCCTCAATCCTGTCAGTAGCCGATCAGATTTATACCAGCGGCCTGTTTAATGGGGATGATGCGGTTGCCCTGAGTGGCCCCAATGGATATGTGGATGTTATCGGCCAGATCGGTGTTGATCCCGGTAGCCAATGGGGCGATAGCAGCCTGGGTACCCAGAACCAAACCTTAACTCGCAACTGGAGTGTGAGTGAAGGTCGTGCCGACGGCAGTACGGATTTTGACCCAGCTTCAGAGTGGTCTAGCTTGGGTCAGGATGACTTTTCCAACCTCGGCTGGCACAGCGAAGACGGCACTGGTGGTGGAGATGACGGCGGTGATGACGATGTTGTTCTCGGCGATTGCGGAGATATTTCTACGTTAATCAGCCAGGTTCAGGGTGATGAGTTTGAAAGCACTCTGGAGAATGAGCGCCACGAAATTGAAGCGGTTGTTGTTGGTGACTTCCAAGATACCAGCACCGGCCTTTCCGGCTTCTTCCTGCAAGAGGAAGACAGTGATCAGGATGGCCAGATCAATACCTCTGAAGGACTGTTTGTACACGACAAAGGCTTCGGTGTAGCTGTGCAAGTTGGGGACTTGGTTCGCGTCGGTGGTGTGGTTACTGAATACTATGACTTTACCGAATTAGACGAGGTTGATGGCGTCACGGTTTGTGGTAGCGGCTACAGTGTGACTGCCGAGGAAGTTACACTGCCGTTTAGTTCTGCCGAAGAGCAGGAGCAATACGAGGGTATGTTGGTTGAGTTCCCGCAAGCCCTGACAGTGAATGATCACTATAACCTGGGGCGCTATGGTGAAGTCACCCTGGCCAATGGCCGCCTCTATATTCCCACCCACAACAATGAGCCTGGGGTTGCAGCCGTAGCACAGGAAAGTGCAAACGATCTGAACAGGATTGTGCTGGACGATGGTTCCAGTGTGCAGAACCCGGAAGCTGTGCCTTATCCCGTCTCCGGCCTCAGTGCCAGTAATACCTTACGCAATGGCGATACGGTAGAGGGATTGCGCGGTGTAATGGGATATAGCTACAGCGCCTACCGAGTACATCCCGTGGAGGCGCCAGAATTTGTTGCTGCCAACCTGCGTGAAAACGCTCCACAATTACCGGGTAAGGGCAGTTTAAAGATCGCCAGCTTTAATGTTTTGAATTATTTCAATGGCGATGGTTATGGCGGCGGTTTCCCTACTTCCCGTGGGGCTGATACTGAAGATGAATTCCTGCGCCAGAGACATAAAATTATCTCCGCTATTTTAGGCCTGGATGCCGATGTAGTTGGTTTAATGGAAATTGAGAACGATGGCTACGGTTCGGAAAGTGCTATTCAGGATTTAATTAATGGCCTTAACGCGGCTACTGGCAGTGAAAACTATCAATTTATTAATCCAGACCTGACACAACTGGGCACCGATGAAATTACTGTGGGGCTAATTTATCGCAGCGATCGGGTAATGCCTGTAGGCGCTGCTGCGACAACTTCTAGCTATCCCTTTGATGACGGTAACCGCCAACCTCTGCTACAAGCTTTTGCTGAACTATCAAGTGGTGAAGAGCTGGCCGTGGTGGTCAATCACTTTAAATCTAAGGGAAGCTGTCCCGAAGATGGCAGTTTGAACGATGATCTGGGTGATGGACAGGGCTGTTGGAACTCCCTGCGCACCGATGCCGCAGATGCTCTGGTTTCATGGATTGATACTGACCCGACAGGTAGCGGCACCGGTCGTGTTCTGGTGCTCGGCGACCTCAATAGCTACGCCCGCGAAAACCCAATTAGCACTCTAAAGGACGCTGGTTACTCTGATTTGTTGGAGGTTTTCGGTGAAGGAGAAGCCTACTCCTATGTCTACAGCGGTGAGTCCGGCTACTTGGATCACGCCCTCGCTAGTGAATCATTGGCTCCTTTAGTAACAGGTGCGGCCGATTGGCATATCAATGCCGACGAGCCTCGGGTGCTGGATTACAACACCGAGAATAAAACTGATGAGCAGGTGGAGAGTTTCTACTCGACTGATGCATTCCGCGCTTCAGATCACGATCCGCTTGTGGTTGAGCTGGATCTTGGGGCAGATAACCTGGAGCCGGTTGCTGGATTTGAGTGGGGTGTGGAAGGCTTCGAAGTGAACTACTTCGACAGCAGCGTCGATACCGATGGCACTATCGTTAGCTGGGCCTGGGATTTTGGTGATGGCACTACCAGTACTGAGCAAAACCCCAGTCATAGCTACGATGCAGCAGGCACTTATTCAGTAATCCTCCAGGTTGAGGACGATAGGGGCGCGATCTCCACTGTTGAGCAGCTTGTACCACTTGAAGAAGTTGTTGATTTCCGAGCTGATTTTAAAGTCCATAGCTTCCTGCGTTGGGTGTGGGTTGAAGAGCGCAGTAATTACGATGGCGACGGTAACCTGAGCTATGAGTGGGACTTTGGCGATGGCACTAGCCGCTCCGGTCCCATGGCACTGCATCGCTATGCCACCGGTGGTAGTTATGAAATTACCCTGACTTTGAAAGACGATTTCGGTAATGAAGATAAAGCCTACCGTGAAATTGAGATTCGCAAGCCGTTTTGGCACTGAGATGGATATCAACAACAATAAATAATTAACTCCACATATTGAACGGTCGGATATTAAGGCAAGAGATATTCGGCCGTTTTCTTTCCTCCCCGCGTTAATTACGTATTTTTCATCTTTACCTCCTTGGGCATATGCCCGAGTGTTTCACTTCCTCGTTTTCATATTGGTAGCCAGGCAAGACTCCATTGCGAGCCATTAAAATCTTTATTATATGGATTATTGGAGGGGAAAGTGTTTGTGGGTGCCCGATCCCTGAATTGGAAAAAGACTTGAGTAAAATGCCTAAGATGTCTTTCTGGAGTATTGAGGTATCATTGGGGCCTATCGGAGACGTATCAAAATAGATAAATATTTAATGCAAGGAGTGTCGTTTTCAGTCAGCGTGTGTTTTATTGCTTCAGGTAAATGAGTTACTAGTGATCGGCGAAGCTATTAAACCACTGGGGGAGACATAGTTTGCAGGCATTTAAGACATTGGAAGGTTTAAGCCTGGAATGGACCGGCACACACTATTCAAAACAAGGTGATTTCCCCGACCTTTCTACCCACACGGTAACCTATGAAACCGCGACACATTGTTACGTTACGGCGTCGGGAAAGTTAGTTGGGGAAGCTTCATATACCTATGAAGCCATGGACGATAGGATGGCGGCGTTGATTTATCGGCCTGATATATATCAGGGGCGAAAAGGTGTGGTGCTTTATGCGATGCTCGATTTTGTACAGATGATGGATCGCGCCATTATTCTCTATCAGGATCGGCCACTAGCGCTGGCAAATGGCAGTTTTCAGGTGGTGAATACCCCGGTGCGACCTACAGCCTGAAAATTGAAAAATAAGGAAAATGGTGAGCTTATGAGAGAGTGCGAGAAAATTAATTATATTGAGTTGCCCTCCAGGGATTTGGGTAAGACAAAAGCATTCTTTACCGAGGCTTTTAATTGGACTTTTACCGATTACGGTCCGGAGTACACCGCTTTTTCAAATGCTGGATTGGAAGGTGGCTTTTTCAAGGCAGAGCTGCAGAGCACTACTGAAAATGGATCTGCATTAGTGGTGTTATACAGCCGCGACCTGGAGGGTACCCTGGAGAAGGTCACGCGATGCGGAGCCGAAATAGCCAAGCCAATTTTCCCGTTTCCCGGTGGCAGGCGCTTCCATTTTAGGGAACCTTGCGGCAATGAATTTGCGGTTTGGTCTGATGTGGAGTCTACGTAGAGGCGTTTACAGAAAAAAGCCCCCGATTTTACTCGGAGGCTTTTGGGAGACTGGCAACCGTTTCTATTAAGCTTCGAAATCAGTACCCAGCTTCTTTTCCACCAGCTGCTTTTTCAGGGTGGCGTACTGAGGAATGCCATTTTTGTAGGGAGGGTAATCCTCGCCTTGAATTAATGGCAGCAGGTACTTGCGTCCCTCTTCAGTAATGCCAAAGCCATCTTCACTGATATATTCGCGCGGCATAAATTTTTCTACGTTGGCGACTTCAGACAGCGGCGCCTCTGCGATGGACCAGCTGTACTCTTCACCTTCTGCGCGAATAATGGCTGGCATAATGGCATTTTTGCCTGCTACAGCCATTTCCACTGCGGCGCGACCTACGGCGTAGGCTTGCTCAACGTCGGTAGCAGAAGCGATATGGCGGGCGGCGCGCTGGAGGTAATCTGCCAGGGCCCAGTGATACTTCAGGCCGAGTTCGCTTTTGACCATGTTGGCCAGGGTCGGTGCAACACCGCCCAGCTGCTTGTGACCAAAGGCGTCGGTGGTGCCGGCATCGGCAAGGAAGGTGCCGTCGCCGTACTGGGCGCCTTCGGAGGCGACGATAACGCAGTAGCCTTTCTCGTCTACGGTCTTTTGTACCTTGGCGAGAAACTTCTCTTTATCGAAAGCGATTTCCGGGAACAGGATAATATGGGGTGCATCGCCTTCCTGTTCTTGGGCCAGAGCGCCGGCAGCGGCAATCCAGCCCGCGTGACGGCCCATCACCTCGAGAATAAATACCTTGGTGGAAGTAGCGCACATGGAGGCCACGTCCATGGCCGCTTCCTTGGTGGAAACGGCAACATATTTGGCAACGGAGCCAAAGCCCGGGCAGTTGTCGGTCAGGGGCAGGTCGTTATCCACAGTTTTGGGAATATGGATGGCCTGGATTGGATAACCCATGGTCTCGGACAGTTGGGATACTTTCAGGCAGGTGTCTGCGGAGTCGCCGCCACCGTTGTAAAAGAAGTAGCCAATATTGTGCGCTTTGAAGACTTCGATCAGGCGCTCGTATTCTGCGCGGTTCTCTTCCAGGCTCTTCAGTTTATAGCGGCAGGAACCAAAGGCACCGGAGGGGGTGTGGCGCAGTGCAGCAATATCCTCTGCGCTCTCTTGGCTCACGTCGATCAGCTCCTCGCGCAGCGCGCCGAGAATACCGTTTAGCCCTGCGTATACATTGCCAATCTGGTCCGGGTTTTCACGCGCAGCTTCAATTACGCCGCAGGCGGATGCGTTGATCACGGCGGTAACGCCACCGGACTGCGCATAAAAGGCGTTCTTCTTCGACATGGTTATCCTGTGCTTATAGAGATATAGAGAAGTATCCCGATCCGGTAGTCCGCCTCGCATCTAGTTTTAAACAATTGTGCCAGTGGGGATAACCGGGAGCTCGTATCGGGTGTCGACCCTTTCGGGAAAATTCCTACCACCGTACCGGGGATGAGGCCGACCAATGCGGGGGCGGAGTCTAATGGAATAGCGAGTAAATTGCATGGTAACTGGGGTATTTGGCAATTACTGGCCCGATTTGCCGTGTTAAGCTTGCGCCGCAACCCGTAGGAGTACATTTTTCCGCTATGCATATTCATATTCTAGGTATTTGCGGCACATTTATGGGCAGTTTGGCCCAACTGGCGGTGGCGGAAGGGCACCGCGTAACCGGCAGTGACGCCAATGTTTATCCACCTATGAGCACCCAGTTGCAACAGGCGGGTATCCAAATTACCGAGGGCTATGATCCCGCACAGCTGGAGCCCGCCCCGGACCTGGTGATTATTGGCAATGCCATGTCCCGGGGAAATCCGGCAGTAGAGGCGGTGCTGGAAAAAGGGTTGGCTTACACCTCTGGCGCCCAGTGGTTGTGCGATCACTTCCTGGGTGGCCGCTGGGTATTGGCGGTTTCCGGAACCCACGGTAAAACCACCACCGCCAGTATGCTGGCCTGGATTCTGGAAGCGGCAGATATGCAGCCCGGCTTCCTGATCGGTGGGGTCCCGGCTAATTTTGGTGTCTCTGCTCGTTTGGGAGAGTCTCCCTTCTTTATTGTTGAGGCGGATGAGTATGACACTGCCTTTTTCGACAAGCGTTCCAAGTTTGTGCACTACCGCCCGCGCACGGTGATTATCAACAATCTCGAATTTGACCACGCAGATATCTTTGAGGACCTGGCGGCAATCCAGAAACAATTCCATCACCTGGTACGAACTGTGCCTGCTAGCGGCTTGATAGTGGCCTCTGCCGAAGAGAATGTAGAGCAGGTGCTTGATAAAGGCTGCTGGAGTGAAGTACAGCGGGTTGGCAGCGAGTCTGCCGATGGTGTGCGAGTGGGTGATTGGTGCGCAGTGGATATTGCCGCTGATGGCAGCAGCTTTACGGTTCAGTTTAAAGGCGAAGCTGTGGCGCGGGTCGAGTGGGACCTGACCGGGCAGCACAATGTGCAAAATGGCCTCGCGGCTATGGCTGCGGCGCGGCATGTGGGTGTCACCCCAGATTTGAGTGCGGCAGCTCTGGCACGCTTCCAGGGGGTTAAACGCCGTATGGAGTGCTTGGGAGAAGTGGCCGGCATCCGTGTTTACGATGATTTTGCCCATCACCCCACCGCGATTGAATCCACCCTCAATGGCCTGCGGGCGAAGGTTGGGGAGGATAAAATCATTGCCCTGATTGAACCGCGTTCCAATACCATGCGTATGGGAGTGCACCAGGGCAAGCTGGCCGACTCCTGCTCCGGGGCCGATATGGTGCTCTGGTATCAGCCTGAGGGAGTTAACTGGTCCCTGGAAGACGTCGCCCACCACTCATCGGTGCCGGCCAAAACTTTTGATTCGATTGAAGATGGTGTGGAATCTGTTTTGCAGCTAGCCGATTCCAGTAGCCATATCGTAGTGATGAGCAACGGCGGCTTTGGCGGTATCCACCAGCGCCTTATCGGTGCCCTGGAACAGAAATACGATCTCTAAGTCAGAAGACTAATGTTTCCTGCGCAGTCCTATGCTCGCAGGGCTTAATAAGGTATCGACTTTGCATCAATCTCCTTTCGAGAAGACCGTGACCCTGGCTATGACCGGGGCTTCCGGTGCCCAGTATGGTTTGCGCCTGCTTCAGTGCCTGCTGGCTTCGAATGTGCGCGTGTGGCTGCTGCTGTCCGAGGCGGCTCAGGTGGTCATCAACACCGAAACTGATATGCAGTTGCCGGAGGGCGATGAGCGCGAGTTGCAGAATTTCCTCGCTGATCGTTTTGCCGCGCAGGAAGGCCAGCTGACCCTTTTCAGCAAGCGCGATTGGTTTTCCCCGGTGGCTTCTGGAACCGGGGCGCCAGCCAGTATGGTGATCTGCCCGGCAAGTGGTGGCACCTTGTCTGCGGTGGCCTGTGGAGCATCGAACAACCTGATTGAGCGGGCTGCGGATGTAGCCTTGAAAGAGCGCCGCCAGCTCATTCTGGTTCCCCGCGAGGCACCTTACTCCGAGATTCACCTGGAAAATATGCTGAAACTCACCCGCATGGGGGCCATGATCCTGCCGGCCAGCCCTGGCTTTTACCAGAGGCCCAGTTCGGTGGAAGATATTGTGGACTTCGTGGTGGCGCGGTTGCTCGACCAGTTGGGCATCAAGCAGAAGCTGTTGCCCAGCTGGGGAGAGCAGGATGGGCAATGAGATAAAACCGAGTATTACGATTCACTACTGTGTGCAGTGCAACTGGATGTTGCGAGCCACCTGGATGGCCCAGGAATTGCTGCACACTTTCGCCGATGACCTCAATCAGGTTGCATTGCAACCGGGTACTGGGGGAGTATTCGAGATTCGGATTGGCGAAATTTTGATCTGGGAGCGCAAGCGTGACGGCGGCTTTCCCGGTGCTAAGGAGCTCAAACGTCGCGTCAGGGACACCCTGTTTCCCGAACGCGACCTGGGGCATATCGACAATCCCTGAAAAAAGTTCCAATAAAACGGTGCGGTGGCAAATTTTAGGTTTGCTAATTCATCGCATAGGCGAACAATATGCGCGCCGCAATGCGGCCAGTTTTTAGTTTGGAAAGAAGCGGAAATTTATGCTGTCAGCTTTACAGAAGTCTTATGAATACTTGGTGACCAAGCGGCCCGCTGCGGTGTTGGTGGTTATCGGCCTGTTAACCCTGCTGGCAGCCCTCGGATTGTCCCGCCTGAAGATCGACGCCTCTGCCGATTCCCTCACTCTGGAAGCTGATAAATCCCTGGATTATTTCCGCGAGATTTCCGAGCGCTATGCCAGTGGCGATTTCCTGGTCGTTACTTACCGCTCCAAGACTGGGGACCTGTTCAGTGATGAGTCCCTGGAAACCCTGGGCAAGTTGCGGGATGAATTGGCCAAGGTAGATGGTGTGTCCAGTGTGCAGAGCATTCTCGATGTCCCACTGCTGTACAGCCCCAAGCTGGTTCTCACTGATATCAGCGATGAGGTGCGCACTCTCGCCAGGCCCGATGTCGACCGGGATATGGCCCGGCAAGAGTTCCTCTCAAGCCCGATTTATCGGGAGTTGATCCTGAGCCCGGACGGGCAGACGACGGCCATACTGGCGAACCTGAAACTGGATAGCCGCGGCATCGAGATGGTGCGCGAGCGGGATGCTTTACGCAGCAAGCGCAATACAGAGGGACTGACTCCGGAAGAGGCCGTTCGCCTGGAGGAGATCAGCGCGATCTATCTGGCCCACCGTACTGAGCAAGAAAAAATTGCCCACCAGCGCGTCGATACCGTGCGCGCAATTCTGGCTGGCTACAACGGCGAAGCGGAGCTGTTCCTCGGTGGTGTCACCATGATTACCGCCGATATGATTTCGTTTATTAAAAGCGACCTGCTGGTATTCGGTGTGGGGATCCTCGCTTTTATCGTGATTACCCTGTTGCTGATTTTCCGCCAGCCGCGCTGGGTGCTGTTGCCGCTGATGACTTGTGTTACCACTGCGGTGGTGATGCTGGGGCTACTCGGCTGGCTGGACTGGCGACTGACAGTGATCTCGGCCAACTTTGTCGCACTGCTGTTAATTATTACCTTGGCAATTACCATCCACCTGGCGGTGCGCTACCGGGAATATATTGCCCAGAACCCGGATTGGGATCTTGAAAAGCTGGTATTGCAGACAGTGCGCTTTATGGCCAAGCCCTGCCTGTATACCGCACTGACCACCATCGTGGCTTTTGTGTCCCTGGTGGTGAGCGGTATTCGCCCGGTTATCGATTTTGGCTGGATGATGACGATGGGGGTGACCGTGGCTCTGCTGCTGTCGTTCCTGATTATTCCGAGTTTCCTGATGGTGCTGCCGAAGCGTGTGGGCAGTGTGAGTGCAGATAACTCCCACGCATTTACCCTGCAGTTTTCCCGCTTTGCTGAGCGCCACAAGTTTGTGGTGCTAGGTATTTCACTGCTGGCAGCCGTCGTGAGTGTGGTGGGTATATCCCAGCTGAAAGTGGAAAACCGCTTTATCGATTACTTCGATGATTCCACGGAAATTTATCAGGGCATGCTGGTGATTGACCGCCGCTTGGGTGGCACTGTGACCTTGGATATTATTCTGGATCAGCCCGAGGAGCAGGAGGCAGCTTTCGAGGGAGAAGAAGATCCCTTTGCGATGGAAGCAGAGGAAGATCCCTTCGCTGTAGAAGAGGACCCCTTTGCCTCCGATGATCCATTTGGCGGTGAAGAGGAGTCAGTGGAGCAGAGCTACTGGTTTACGGTTGCCGGTTTGGCAAAGCTGGAGCAGCTGCATGATTACCTGGAGGAGCAGCCGGAGATAGGCAAGGTTCAATCTCTGGCGACCCTGTATAAAGTTGCCGTGGATCTGAATGGCGGTCCCCTCAATGACTTTGAGCTGGCGGTGGCCAATACCAGCCTGCCGGCCGAAATTCGCTCTGTTCTGGTAGACCCCTATTTATCTGTGGAGAACAACCAGGCTCGTATCACCCTGAGAGTGATGGAGACAGACCCCACCCTGCGTCGCGATGAGCTGATCCAGCGCATCTACAACTACGCTCACAATGAGATGGGCATAGCTCCAGAGAATGTCCATCAGACCGGCCTGTTGGTGCTGTACAACAATATGTTACAGAGCCTGTTTAAATCCCAGATCCTGACCCTGGGTGCCGTTTTTGTCGGAATCCTGCTGATGTTCTTGGTGCTATTCCGCTCTCTATCCATCGCCCTGATTGCACTGGTGCCAAATATGCTGGCGGCCTGTGTGGTACTTGGTGGTATGGGGCTCGCGGGTATCCCGCTGGATATGATGACCATCACTATCGCCGCGATTACCGTGGGTATCGGGGTGGACCACGCGATTCACTACCTGTATCGCTTCCGCGCTGAGTTTGCCAAAGATGGCAATTACCTGGCGACCATGCATCGCAGCCATGCGACGATTGGCCGTGCCATGTTCTACACAGCGATCACGATTATTGTTGGTTTCTCAATTTTGGCGCTGTCGAAGTTTGTTCCGTCGATCTATTTCGGCCTCCTCACCGCACTGGCGATGTCCGCCGCCCTGTTGGGTTCCCTGACACTTCTGCCCTTGTTGCTGGTGATGTTCAAGCCGCTCGGCCGCCAGAGGCAAGCTGATAAAGTTGAGCCCGAGGCACCGATGCAGGAGGCGCCCAGCGCCTGAATCGAAGGAATTGGAAATATAAAAAAAGCCGGGATAACCCCGGCTTTTTTTATGGCTGCTTAACAGCGAGGGCTCAGTCCTGGCGGCTGGTAATTTCCAGCAAGTGGTAGCCAAACTGGGTTTTGACTGGGCCATGTACCTTGTGCAGCTCTTCGGAAAATACGACCTTGTCAAACTCGGGAACCATCATTCCCTTGCTGAAAGAGCCCAGGTCACCGCCGGAACGGCTAGAGGGGCACTGGGAGTACTGCTCGGCAATTTTACCGAAGTCAGCGCCGTTCTCGATTTGCTGTTTCAGGTCCTGGCACTGCTGTTCATTTTCAACCAGGATATGGCGAGCGGTTGCTGTAGGCATGAAAAATCTCCGTTTGGTCAATTTACCGCAGCAGCTTAAAGGCTGGGTGTTGGGCTTGCCAGCGACAATTACCGCAAAGTGGAAAAACTTGCTCCCAATCCAACCGGTTGGCGGTAAAAAGTCTCTTAACCTGCCGCAGAGTTCCCTAGGGCGATGTTATCTTTAGGGCACACAAAAAATAATGAGTGATGACTTTGCAACAGATACCCCTTTTTCCCCTGAGTGTCCCTCTATACCCCGGCGTGACTTTGCCCCTGCGGATTTTTGAGCAGCGCTATATTCACCTTGTCAGTGAGTCCATGAAAACCAATAGCGGCTTCGGCATTGTATTGATTCGCTCCGGGGGTGAAGTGGGGCGCGCTTCAGTATGGCCTCTCGGTGTTTATGTCGACATCGTGGATTGGGGGCAGGGTGAGGGAGGGCTGCTAAATGTGGAGGTGAAAGGTCGGCGTCGCTTTCGCATTGCCCACACCCGTCGCGCAGAAGATGACCTGCTTCTGGGGGACGTGGAATGGATACCAGATGAAGATGAAAAGCCGATTCCGGCGGATTGCGATGGTCTTCTGTCGGTATTGGAGGAGTTGAAGGAGCGGGCACAGACGCTATCACTTAAATTTGAGCCGGTGGAGTCTGCGGACTCACTTTCCTGGCAATTGGCTCAGCTTCTGCCATTGGAGGATAAGGTTCGCACCGATCTGCTGGCGGTAGAAGATCCTCTTATGCGACTTGCTACTATCGCCGAGAACCTGGACCGTTGGACGCGGGAATAGCTAGATACAAAGCTGTGCGGCCCGGTAATCGGCACTTTAAACCGGGTCTCGCTGGGTTATACTGCGCGGCCGACCGGATTTTGCACGGAGAGCCAAGTGACCGCCACAGACACCGCTGATCAGCAATCCACTCGCGCCAAGCTCGAACAAATGGGGCGCGCCGCCCGTACCGCCGCCAAACAGATAGCTGCCGCGGATACCTCCACCAAGAATAATGCTCTCAAAGCCATCGCTGCCCAACTGGAGACACAGCGGGTGTCTCTACTGAAGGCCAATGCATTGGATATGCAGGCGGGTCGCGAGCGCGGCTTGGATGCGGCTCTTCTGGATCGCCTGGAGCTTAACGATGCCCGCATCGATGGCATGATCGAGGGCTTGGTACAGGTGGCAGAGCTGCCCGACCCGGTGGGAGAAGTTGAAGATTTACGCTATCGCCCCAGCGGCATTCAAGTGGGCAAAATGCGTGTGCCCCTAGGGGTGGTGGGCATTATTTATGAGTCCAGGCCCAATGTGACCATTGATGCAGCGAGCCTGTGCTTAAAATCCGGCAATGCCACAATTTTGCGTGGAGGCAGTGAAGCGCTGCACTCGAACAAGGCAATTGCCACCTGTATTACCGCTGGCTTGCGAGAAGCGGGTTTGCCGGAAACGGCGGTGCAGGTTGTCGATACCACCGATCGAGCGGCGGTGGGTGCCCTGATCACCATGCCGGAGTATGTGGATGTGATTGTACCCAGGGGCGGAACCGGCCTGATTGAAAGGGTCAGTCGCGAAGCCCGGGTGCCGGTGATCAAACACCTGCACGGTGTTTGTCATGTGTATATCGATGATCGGGCTGACCTGGCCAAAGCTTTCGATATCGCCCTCAATGCCAAGACCCATCGCTATGGTGTTTGTAACGCCATGGAGACACTTTTAGTTGCCGAGATGGTTGCGGCGGATATACTGCCGCGCTTGGCTAGTGCCTACGAAGAAAAAGGGGTTGAATTGCGCGGTTGTGACCGGACCCGTGAAATCATTCCTCACTGTGTAGCGGCGACAGAGGATGACTGGAGTGAGGAATACCTTGCCCCGGTTCTCGCTGTGCGTGTTGTTGCGGATATGGAAGCGGCTATGGAGCATATTGCCTGTTATGGATCCGGCCACACTGAGGCAATTGTCACTCAGGATTACAGTCGCAGCCGCCGCTTTATGAGTGCTGTGGATGCCAGCTCAGTGATGATTAATGCCTCAACCCGTTTTGCTGACGGTTTCGAGTACGGCTTGGGGGCGGAAATTGGTATCAGTACTGATAAAATCCACGCCCGTGGCCCGGTTGGCCTGGAAGGGCTCACTTCGCAAAAATGGATTGTGTTCGGAGATGGCCATATCCGGCAATAAGCACTTTTCCCTTTGGGGCAGCGAGTGCGAGGGGTACGAGAAATAATTGTGGCGAGCAAAAGGCATAAGTTGGCCCTGTTTGGCGGAACCTTTGATCCGATTCATCTCGGTCATTTGCGCATGGCGCTGGAGCTGCGCCAGGTGCTCGAATTTGATGAAATGCGCCTGCTACCCAGCCACCAGCCTGCCCACCGGCAGACGCCAGGTGTATCGTCCCGCCAGCGTAGCGAAATGCTGGCTCTGGCGCTTGAGGGGTGTGATGAGCTCACCCTGGATGAGCGAGAACTCCATCGTGGCGGAGCTACTTATACGGTAGATACCCTGGAGGAGCTGCGCAGTGAACTGGGAGGTGAAACCTCCATCAGTTTCTGCATGGGATTGGACTCCCTATTGAGTCTGCACCGCTGGCACCGCTGGGAGCGCCTCTTGGAGCTGGCACATCTGGTGGTGGTAACAAGGCCGGGCTGGCACCTGCCAGATCGCGATAGCGAAGAGCATGGCCCTCTGGCAGAACTGCTGGAGAATCATCGGGGCACGGTTGCAGGCTTGCATACACGAGCATGTGGTTGCCTGCTGTTGCGGGAGCAGACCATGTTGCCAATTTCCGCGACGCAAATTCGCGAATTAATTAAAAGTGGCCAGTCGCCACGCTATTTACTGCCCGCAACTGTGTTGCAGTACATAGAAGATCATCGACTTTATACAGAGGTTGCTTCAGGCAACCCGCAATGAATCAAGGTGTTATGACAAATATTAAAGATATCGCTCTCAATGCGCTGGAAGATTTGAAAGGTAAGGATATTGTTTCCCTGGATGTTTCCGGGCTTTCAGATGTAATGGACAATCTGCTGATCTGTACTGGTACTTCCAGCCGCCAGGTTAAGTCCCTGGCAGAGAACGTTGTAGACGAGCTGAAAAAAGAAGGTATTCGCCCCATTGGTGTTGAAGGTGTTGACCAGGGCGAGTGGGTATTAGTCGACTACGGTGACTTGGTTGTTCACGTGATGCTCGCAGATGTTCGCGGTTTCTACGATCTGGAAAAACTCTGGTCTATGACTCCGAATACCCGTGACGATGCCGATGGCAGTGATCCGCACCAGGGTTAATTGCTGTGAAAATCCGCATTCTTGCCGCCGGTGGAAAAATGCCGGCTTGGGTGCAGGAGGGCTACGCCGAGTACGCTAAGCGCCTGCCCCGGGAAATTGCTCTGGAAATGGTGGAAATTCCACTCGGCCAACGAGGCCAAAAGAGCTCTGCAGCCCTGATTGAAAAAGCGCGAAAAAAAGAGGGCGAGGCGATGCTCGCCGCTTTGGGACCGCGGGACCACGTGGTAGCGCTCGATGTGAAAGGCAAGCCCTGGAGTACCGAGCAGTTGTCGGCGCAATTAAGTGATTGGCAAATGCTTGGGGAAAATATCAGCCTGTTAATTGGCGGGCCCGACGGTTTATCCGAAGACTGCCTCGCCCGTGCGCGCCAGCGCTGGTCTCTGTCCCCACTGACCTTGCCACACCCGCTGGTGAGGGTGGTTCTGGCTGAACAAATTTATCGCGCCTGGACATTATTGGCCGGCCATCCCTACCACAAATAAAATATTTGCGATAAGTCGCGGAGAGATTTGCCGACTCGGTTCTCTCTCCTGACTCGCCCTGTGTTAATGTAGGGAATTAGATTTTTTGCACGCCAGTCAAAAACCATCGAATAAATTCTGATGCCGCACGATTACCATCTCAAGGACCCCCATACCGAGCAGCGATTGTTTCGCAATCGTATGTTGGTGGCTCTTGTGGGGGTTATCTTTTTACTGGGTGTTCTCGTAGCGCGTTTCTACAACCTCCAGGTGGTTAATTACGAAGACTACCGCACTCAATCTGATGAGAACCGCATCCAGGTGCGCCCGGTCGCGCCGACCCGTGGATTGATCTACGACCGCAACGGCATTTTGCTAGCCGATAACCGCGCCAGTTATAACTTGTCGATTGTTCGCGAGCGCGTGCGCGATATGGATGCCACGCTAGAGCTGATCGGTAACCTGGTGCGACTCGATGAAAACGATGTCACCAAATTCCAGAAACGCCTCAAGCGCCGGCGCCCCTATGAGCCAGTGCCTCTCCGGTTTCGTTTGAACGAAGATGAAATCGCACGGATCAGTGTTAATCAATTCCGTATGCCTGGGGTGTCAGTGGAGGCGGAGTTGGTGCGTTACTACTCCCTCGGGGATCTATTTGCCCACAGTGTGGGCTATGTGGGGCGAATCAGTGACCGCGACCTGAGTAACTTTACCGAGGATGATGTGCGCCGCTATCGCGGTACCCGCAGCATCGGTAAGGTCGGGTTGGAACGCTCCTACGAGGATCTCCTGCTCGGAGAGGTCGGTTATGAAAATGTCGAAATTAATGCTCGTGGCCGGGTTTTACGAGTACTGGAGCGCCAGGACCCCAAACCGGGCTCGGATCTGGTGCTCAACCTGGATGCTCAGCTGCAACAAGTCGCCTCTGATGCCCTGGGAGATCGCCGCGGTGCAGTAGTTGCGATCGATGTAAATAGCGGTGGCGTGTTGGCGTTTGTCAGCAAGCCGTCCTTCGACCCCAACTTGTTTGTGACCGGCATCAGTTTTGCCGACTATCGCGCCCTCAGCGATTCCCTCGATGTGCCCCTGTTTAATCGGGCGGTGCAGGGTCAGTATCCACCGGGTTCCACTTTAAAGCCGTTGATGGGGCTGGGTGGACTCCAGGCGGGCATTATTACTCGAGAGAGTACAGTCAAGGACCCCGGCTTTTACAAGCTGCCCAACGATCCGCGCATCTACCGCGACCACGTGCGCTGGGGGCACGGTGAGAAAGTGGATCTGATACAGGCCATGGCGCAGAGCTGTGACGTCTACTTTTGGGATATGGCGCACCGCTGGGATATCGATGATATGCACAGCATCGCCTCCCATTTTGGCTTGGGCAGCAAGACCGGGATTGATCTGCCCATGGAGCGCTCTGGACTATTTCCTTCCCGGGACTGGAAGCGCGGTGCCCGCGGTATGCCCTGGTTCCCCGGTGACAGTTTGAATGCGGTGCTGGGACAGGGTTTTGTGTTGGCGACGCCACTGCAGCTTGCAGTAATGACCGCCACGATTGCCAATCGCGGTACCCACTACCGCCCGCAGATGGTCAAGTCGATCAACGGGATGGAGCAACCTCCCGAGATACTGCACAACCTCGAGGCCCGCCCTGATCACTGGGATTTGGTATTCGAGGGAATGGAAGCTGTAGTCAACCACCGTACCGGTACCGGGAAACGGGCTGGTAAAGATCTGGACTTCCGCGTGGCGGGTAAGTCCGGTACCGCTCAGGTGGTCGGCATTGCCCAGGGGGAGCGCTATGACTCAGAGGCCCTGCAAGAGCGCCACCGAGATCACGCCCTGTTTGTGGCTTTCGCGCCTGTGGATAACCCCCGTATCGCTGTTTCGGTATTAGTCGAAAATGGCGAGGGCGGCGGCAAGGTCGCTGCTCCGGTGGCAAGAGAGCTATTTGCGGAGTGGATGTCACGCCCGCATTTGGAACCGCAGAAGACGGCGGATACCACTTATTTGAGCGAGGGGGCTGGCAATGGCTAGTCGCGATTTCTCCCACCGTTTGTCAGATGCCCACGGCAGTCTGCGCAAGCCGGCCAGTCTCTCACGCCGCCTGCATATTGATATACCGCTACTGGTGCTGTTGTTGGTGTTGGCAGCCGTGGGACTTGGAGTGCTGTACAGCGCTTCTGGCGGTGATATGAACTATGTGCGGCGCCAGTCGATTTTTATGTGCGTGGCCTTCGTGGGCATGTTTATCGTTGCGCAAATTCCCCTGGATTTTTATCGGCGCTGGTCCCCCTGGGCCTATTTGGCTGGTTGTGCGCTATTGGTTGGGGTATTGTTTTTTGGCACCAAGGCGATGGGGGCACAGCGCTGGTTGGAGATAGGCGGATTTCGCTTCCAGCCATCGGAAGTGATGAAGCTCGGTGTCCCCATGGCAGTGGCAGCTTACCTGCATCAACGCCGCTTGCCGCCATCACTGACCACAGTGATTGGAGCTTTGGCAATTGTGGCGATTCCCGCAGCTCTTATCGTACGGCAACCGGATTTGGGGACCTCGATCCTGATTGCGGCGTCCGGTCTTTTTGCTCTGTATCTAGCTGGGTTGAGTTGGAAGATGATCAGTGCGGCGGCAATGGCGCTGTTGGTTGCTGCCTATCCAATTTGGCACTGGGGGCTGCACGATTACCAACGGCAGCGAATTTTGACCCTGCTCAACCCAGATGATGACCGTTTTGGTGCTGGTTGGAATATATTTAACTCCAAAGCGGCTATCGGCTCCGGTGGTGTTTACGGCAAAGGCTACCTGCAGGGAACCCAGTCACAGCTCGATTTCCTGCCGGAGAGCCATACCGATTTTATTATTGCGGTACTGTCGGAGGAGTGGGGCATGCGCGGCGCCCTGTTGCTGCTTTTGCTATATGTACTGATTATCGCCCGTGGCATTTACATTAGCTTTATGGCCCAGCACGTATTTGGCCGATTGTTGGCGGGGAGTATTACCCTCACTTTTTTTGTCTATGTATTTGTAAACATTGGTATGGTTACAGGATTGTTGCCGGTGGTGGGGGTGCCTTTGCCAGTGATTAGTTACGGCGGGACATCCTTGATTACATTGATGGCCGGATTTGGCTTGTTGATGGCTGTTGGCACTGAGCGGCGCAGAGTTCACTTTTGAGGAACACTGCATAGGGACAATAACCGGATTTAGAGACGCGAGATGAAGACAGGAGCGGTCGTTTTGAAGTGGACCTCGGGATTATTAATCGGGATGGGACTGGCCCTCGCCGCCTGTGCGCAGGAACCGGGTCACGGAAATAATAAACAAGCGCAAGAATTCGTTGATTATATGGTGGAAGAGCACGATTTTAATCGCGAAGAAATGCAGACTCTGATGCGTGAGGCCAAGCGCAAAGACTCCATCCTCAAGGCGATCAAACGGCCAGCCGAGAAAGCCAAGCCCTGGCACGAATATCGCAAAATGTTTCTCACCCCGCAGAGCATTGCCGGTGGGGTAGACTTTTGGGATCAAAATGCCGAGGCCTTGGCTGAGGCTGAAAAGAAATACGGTGTACCAGCAGAGATGATTGTTGCCATCATCGGCATTGAAACCCGATACGGCGGTAATATGGGCGGCTACCGGGTTTTGGATGCACTTTCCACGCTGGCATTTAACTACCCCCGTCGCTCTGCGTTTTTTACCAAAGAGTTAGAAAATTACCTTCTGCTGACTCGTGAGCAGGATATGGACCCCTTGGCTCTCAAGGGCTCTTATGCTGGGGCTATGGGCTACGGTCAATTCATGCCTTCAAGCTACCGTTCTTATGCGGTGGACTTCAGCGACGATGGCAAGGCGGATATATGGAATAACCCTACCGATGCGATCGGCAGTGTGGCTAACTATTTCGTTAAACATGGATGGAAGCCCGGTGAACCGGTCGCGGTACTGGCCAGCCCCCGCCCGAATGCGGACATGACAATCGTCAACGACACTCTGCAGCCGCAGTGGACCGTTGGAGAATTGGCGGACAAAGGCTTTAACGCTACTAGCCAGGTGGCTCCGGAAATGCCGGCCAACGTATTCTCCCTGCAAACTGAGCAGGGAAAACAGTATTGGCTCGGTTTGAATAATTTCGCGACTATCACCCGCTATAACCGCAGTCGTCTCTACGCTATGGCCGTCAATGACCTGGCCCAAGAGATCGTTAAAGCGAGAGGCGGCAAGTCTTAAGGCGGCTTCAGTCCCGCAGCTAAATTTAACCCAAATGGAGGGAACCATTTGGGTTTTTAGCGTTCATATTTTTCTATTTTATTTAGCAGTTCCAGATAATAGCGGCTTGGAGACGGCAGCAATAAGTTGTCGCGCGCCGGGGGGATTATGTTTCAGTGCAAAGCGCGTTGGGGAGTGGCCCTGGCGGTCCTGATATTAGCGGCCTGTAGTGGCCCGCAGCCAAAACCACAGAAAACCGAAAACACCAAGCAACCGGACTTTAATAGCATCAAGGATAGTGGCCCTGCTGCTCCGGTAAATATGCAAGCAGCCCCTGAGCCGATCCCTGTCCGAGAGCCGATCGGCGACGCCGGCAATAAATCCCCTTATAAGGTCAACGGTGTCACGTATCGTGTACGCAATGACGTCAAGGGCTATAAAGAGGTGGGGCAGGCTTCCTGGTATGGAACAAAATTCCACGGCCGACGCACTGCAAATGGCGAGGTCTACAATATGTATGCCATGTCTGCTGCCCATAAAACGCTACCACTGCCCAGCTATGCCAAGGTCACCAATCTCGACAATGGCCGCAGTATTATCGTGCGGGTAAACGATCGGGGGCCCTTTGTGCACGGGCGCATCATCGACCTCAGTTATACTGCTGCGCAAAAGCTCGGATACATTGATAAAGGCATTGCTCGGGTTGAGGTAGAGGCTCTGGACCCGGCCGCGTTGCCGGCGGCCAATGAAGTGCTGGCCAATAGTGATGGCACCGCTGGTTTGGCGGAAGATACGACTATCAAGTTGCCCGACAATACCTATCTGCAAGTTGGTGCTTATAGCAGTTCCGCGCAGGCCCAGGAAATTCGCACCCAATTGGCAGCGGCCATTGACTATCCTGTTGCTGTTAGTTCTGTTCAGAGTGGCGGCAAGACTTATTATCGAGTTCGAATTGGCCCACTCACCCAGCAGAGAGCTTTGGCAACAGCGCGGGAAACTGTTGAGCAAAAGCAATTTGGACAGCCACAAGTAGTTTACGAATAGTGTTGTGGGCTTTTGGGTATCAATAGGTAAGGGTGATATCTGCCTTAAATGATTGTGACTGATGCTATCGGCGGCAGTCATTTGAATACCCGTTCACAAAATAGTGCGCATTGACGCGTTTTTTCTTGTATTTTGTAATTTTGTAATGATAGGCGGCGTTTGGTGACAAGCTCTAGTGCCGCTGATTAACCTTGTAGATTTCGTTGCAGGTTAAGCCAACGAAAACGAGGAATGACGAGACATATACCTATGATCACACGGATTATCGCCTGTTCTTTCCTGTTGTTATGTGCGGGCCTGGCCCAGGCGCAATCTCTTATCCCTGCACCGCCTCAATTGGCGGCAAAGTCTTACCTGCTCTTAGATGCCAATACCGGTCAGGTCCTGGTTGAGCACGAGGCGGATACTCCGGTACCGCCGGCAAGCCTAACCAAGATGATGACGGCCTATATCGTTTCTGAGGAGATCCTTAAGGGGAGCATCAAAGAAAACGATATGGTTCGTATCTCTGAAAAGGCCTGGCGTAAGGGTGGCTCCAAGATGTTTGTCAAAGTGGGTGACCAGGTGCCGGTTATCGACTTGATGCGCGGTGTGATTATTCAGTCCGGTAACGATGCGAGTATCGCCCTGGCAGAACACGTCTCCGGTAGTGAGGAGGTCTTTGCCGAAGTTATGAACCAGCAGGCAGAGCTGCTGGGCATGGAAGATACTAACTTTGTCAACGCCACTGGCTGGCCTGCAGAGGGGCATGTAACGACTGCCCATGACCTGGGTGTACTGGCGCGCGCGCTGATAATGGACCACCCAGAGCATTACGATATTTATTCCGAGAAGTATTTCAGCTACTCCGGCATTAACCAGCCCAACCGCAACCGTTTGCTGTGGCGCGATTCCTCTGTAGATGGAATTAAGACCGGCCATACGGAAGAAGCAGGGTACTGCCTGGTAGCTTCTGCAATGAAGCGCGGCATGCGCCTGGTTGCTATTGTTGTCGGCACCGACAGTGATGAGAAGCGCGCCTCTGAAACCCAAAAACTGCTCGCCTACGGCTTCCGCTACTACCAAACCCACAAGGTCTATGGTCAGGGTGAAGAGTTGCAGACGGAGCGTGTCTGGGGTGGTAAAGAGCCCAGCGTGGGTATTGCCGTAGCTAAAGATGTATTCGTTACCATCCCCCGAGGCGGTGAGGAAGGCATTAAGGCCGACCTGATTGTGGATGGCGAGCTGGAAGCGCCTGTACAGAAGGGCCAGCCAGTAGGTAAAGTTGTTGTGACCCTGGATGGTGAGACTGTCGCCGATGTTAAAGCAGTTGCTGCCGAAGATGTGGAGCGTGCCGGTTTCTTCAAGCGCATGTGGGACTCCATCAAGCGCTTTGTAATGGGCTTTTTTAGCTAATTGCTGATTTAGGGATGGGAATGATTCCCATCCCTGTCCATCCCTCCCCACTCTCTGTCCACTTCCCCTTTTGCTCACTGTCCACTGCTGTTTAGCCGCTGTATAATCGCCGCCCGGCTGTGCCTAAGCTTTTCTCAATATCTAACAGCCCGGCCCCGGAGAGTGGTATGAGTCAAGATCCCAATCAAAAAGCCCCGAAAATTGAATTTCCCTGCGAAGACTACATGGTCAAGGTCGTGCGTGATGCCAATGATGAGGCGCACGAATTTGTACTGGATGTGATGCGTCGCCATGCCCCCGGCCTGGATGAAGAGCGCGTTACCTTGCGTGACAGTAGTACTGGTAAATTCACCTCAATGACTTTCTTTATCCTCGCCACTGGTGAGGAACAGCTCAAAGCATTATTTGAAGAACTGAAACAGCACCCCGCTGTGCATATGGTGCTCTGATGACCATTGTTCGCGATCTTGCGCGGCGAGATTACAAGAGTGTCTGGCAGGCCATGTCGCGCTATACCGATAGTCGCGATGGCGAAAGTGTCGACGAGATCTGGTGTGTAGAGCACGAGCCGGTTTTCACCCAGGGGCAGGCAGGCAAAGCCGAGCACCTGCTGAATACCGGTGATATACCCGTGGTTCAGGTGGATCGTGGGGGACAGGTGACTTATCACGGCCCCGGCCAGTTGGTGGTGTACCCATTGTTGGACCTGCGCAGAGCAAAAATCGGCGTGCGTGATCTGGTCACTGCCCTGGAGACTGCCACGGTGGCAATGCTGGAAACTTTTGGTGTTGCAGCGGCACCCAGGGCCGATGCGCCTGGGGTCTACCTCACTGAAGGCCCACGTGCGGGAAGTAAGATTGCCTCTATCGGATTGCGAGTTCGGCGGGGGTGCAGTTTCCACGGTATCGCCATCAATATCGATATGGATCTGGCTCCATTCCTGCGGATCAACCCCTGTGGCTATGCGGGGATGCAGATGGTGCAGATGGCAGAAATATTGGAACCAACCCCGAGTTGGAGCCAGGTCGCCGAGATTTTTGTACGCGAGCTGCTCCACACTCTTCAGTTGCCCGACGCCCAGTGGCAACCCATTGATGAAAAAGTATTTGCGCAGCTGAGCGCAGAACAGCAGGAATTAAGTAATGGCTGATAAACCCGACCTGGTGCCCGTTAAGCGTACTCGCCGCCTCCAGCAGGGGGAGAAACTTCGCGATGGCGATAAGGTAGAGCGTATCCCGGTGAAGGTGATTGCCAGCGATAACCTGCTGCGTAAGCCTGACTGGATTCGCGTAAAGGTTCCCGCTTCAAAAGAAGTGGATCGCATCAAAAATATTCTCCGCTCACAAAAACTGTCAACGGTTTGTGAAGAGGCGAGCTGCCCTAATTTGGGAGAGTGCTTTAGTGGCGGTACCGCGACATTTATGATCATGGGTGAAATCTGTACCCGTCGCTGTCCTTTCTGCGACGTAGGCCACGGTAAGCCCAATCCACTGGACCCGGAAGAGCCTAAGAACCTGGCGGATGCCATTGCTGCAATGAGTTTGCGCTATGTGGTAATCACCTCTGTTGACCGGGATGACTTGCGCGATGGTGGCGCCGAGCATTTTGCCAATTGTATTCGTGAATCGAGAGCGCAATCCCCGAACCTGCAAGTGGAAATTCTCACTCCGGATTTCCGCGGCCGTATGGATGTAGCGCTGGACATTCTGGAGAAAGAAGCTCCGGATGTGTTTAACCACAATTTGGAGACTGTGCCACGCCTGTATAAAGAGTCTCGTCCCGGTGCCAATTACAAGTGGTCTTTAAAGCTGCTGCAGGAATACAAAAAGCGTCGCCCTGACGTACTGACCAAGTCCGGGTTGATGGTTGGCCTGGGTGAGGAGAAAGAGGAAATTTTCCAGGTAATGGACGATATGCGCGAGCATGATATCGATATGCTTACGATCGGCCAGTATCTGCAACCGAGTAAAGAACACTTGCCGGTGCAGCGCTACGTCCACCCGGATGAGTTTGAAGAGTATCGCCGCTACGCCGAGCAAATCGGCTTTAAGCACGCGGCCTGTGGTCCCTTGGTACGCTCTTCTTACCATGCTGATAAGCAGGCTCACGGAGAAAAGGTAGGTTAATACAATTTGTAGGAGAGGGGGGTGTTTTTCACATCCCTCTCCCCATTTCTCCCTCCTCAATCTCGCTTTTAACGCCCAGTTAAACACATCTATTTTTAAACAAAACTTACAATGCTTTCGGTGTTGCGAGCTCTGAAAGTATATTCTTGAATGAGAAATTAAAGTTATTTTCTCTGAAGTATTGAGGCGGCTATTTTCAATATTTAAGAGCTGTTAATGTTCTTAATTAAATTAAGGTTATTGTATTAATTGCCTTAAATGGATTTTAAGTCTCCGCGGCTTTTGTCGTTTTTAGTTTTACCTGGGTGCTCGCACTTGCTAAAAGGAAGCTTTTGTAGTTTTCGGGCTTTTTAAGTTGGGTGTTGCTATTTGTTTTTGCTTGTTGTCTCAGGTTGTTTCTCTGTAACCCTGATATCAAACTAGAAATTGGTGCGGATTAAATTTTTAAGAAATCAAAAGTAATTTTGAATTACACTCATGTGAAACTGTGCACCACAATGCTCTAGTTTTTAGTCCTATTAGTAAGTAGCGCCCTGATAAAAGGGATACTTTTGTTAGACCTGATGTCCCAATTGAGCAGCAAAGAGCCTGCTCCTTTGTGACCAGTCATTCGCATTTTATTGTTGATAACAATAATTGCACTAATAGCTGATCTTCAGTAACTTAAGGTAAAACAATAACTGTCAGAGATTCTGCCTTTTTAGGTGTTTCATCTGCCATATTCATTCGGCGGATCTAGCCAAGCCGAGTAAAAGTCGTTATTTAATGGCTTTACTGCTTAGTTATCTTGGTAACTCCGCTCAGGGTGTGCTGCATATTGGTGCAATCTGCCCGGACAAATGATACTGCTCATAATTAAAAAAAACACAATAATCAGAGAGGACTAGCGATGACCCCGGAAGAAAAATACGAGAAGGTGAAGGGCCTGCAACCTTTAGAGCTTCTTTATCAGAGGGAGGCGCAGCAGGCTGATACGGTCTTTCTTCGCCAAATGCAGCAGCGGCAATGGAGAGACTATACCTGGGGTGAGGTAATGGATCGGGCTCGCAGGATTGCTGGCTACCTGCGCGCTCAGTACGAGCCCGGTGATCGCATCGCTATTCACGGCAAAAATTGTGCGGACTGGATTATTGTGGATGTGGGTATCATGCTGGCGGGAATGATCAGCGTGCCGCTTTACCCAGGTCAATCTGTCTCCTCAATGACTTATGTTTTACAGCACTCTGATTCGAAATTGCTTTTCTGTGGGGCCACCGACAATAATGCGGCTCTACAGGAAGTTGCTGATATGCTGCCCTCGGTCGCTATCCAGCGCTGTGAGATCCGTTGTGACCAGGATCTGGAAACCCTAATCAAAGAGAGTGAGCGCTTTGAGGAGAAGCCGACTTTTGATCTGGATGATATCTTTACGATCATGTACACCTCTGGAACTACAGGCAATCCAAAAGGGGTTATGCATAGCTGGTCTTCGGTGGTTTTTGTCTCCCCAAATATGATTCGCGGTTATGGAATGGATGAGAATGACCGTGTTCTTTCCTATTTGCCCTTAGCTCATGCTGCAGAGCGGATATTGGTTGAATTCCATTGTTTGTATTCTGGTACCCCAATTCATTTCCCCGAATCTCTAGATACTTTCCTGGAAGATTTAAAGCGCACGCGCCCGACGATGTTCTTCTCGGTTCCCCGGCTATGGACCAAGTTTAAAGAGGGCATTGATGAAAAAATCCCGCCGTCACTGCAAGAAGTGCTGTTGCGCATTCCTGGAATCAATACCTGGCTGAGAAAGAAAGTTCGAAATGGTCTGGGGTTGGATGATGCAGAAATATTGGTTAGCGGCGCGTCCCCTATTTCCATTGAACTACTGCGCTGGTACCACCGTATGGGAATGAAGGTGGCTGATGGTTATGGTATGACGGAGAACTTTATCTATGGCTGCTTTGCTCCACCGGGGGAAGATCCTGTACCGGGGACGGTTGGTAAGCCTTATCACGGCTGTGAAGTTAAGATTTCTGAGGAAGGGGAGATACTCTTTAAGAGCGGTTCCTTGATGAAGGGATACTATCTTGAACCGGAAAAAACCGCGGAGGTAATACGGGACGGTTATTACCACACGGGTGATTCTGGATTTATTGATAAGGACGGTCTGGTACATATTACTGGGCGTATTTCAGAAACCTTCAAGACCAGTAAAGGCAAGTTTATTCAGCCCAGCCGACTCGAAGGATTTTTTGGTAATGAGACAATGTTGGCCCAGCTCTGTGTTCTGGGACACGGTATGGATCAGCCAGTAATGCTGGTGACTATCTCCGAGTCCGCTGAAAAATTACCACGTGGGGAAGTTAATGAGCATTTGCAGAAGCTACTGACTTCAGTGAATGATAAGTTACCGCAACATGAGCGAATTAAGACTATCTTTATCACCAAGGAAGAGTGGACACCTCTTAATGAATTCCTCACGCCGACTTTGAAGATTAAGCGAAAGGTACTCGAAGCGCATTATCAACCTTTATTTAAACAGCACGTGGATACCAAGGGAGTTGTATGGGAGCCGCGAGCCTCTGTTGGCGAAAGCTCAAAAGAGGCCTCATTAGAGCCTGTGAATTAATTGCCTTTCAATTAATAAAAAAGCCCGGCAAATATTGAACCGGGCTTTTTTATTGGGTCTCTAGCGGACTACTAATGGGTGTAACTCTGGCAGTGTTGGGACTTGCCTATCAGTCCAATTTGAATGCTCTCTGCTGAACACTCGAAGTCATCATTAAATTTACAGTCTTCCATTTTACAGGCTCCAACACCGGCGGTACGGGAGCTGCTTGTATGACGGGAGTTGGTGAAGAAAGTATCACAGTCGGGGTCGGCGCCGTCACCAATGGTAATTGCCCTGGCGTGGCAAGCATCGTTGGCGTTGTAAGCACATTGGCTGGCGGCACATCGACTGACTTCTGGCATATCGGTTGCGATAATCATGGCAGTCCTCTCCTTAATAGTAAGTTGGAGACTAGACCAGCATGGTTGCATGTCAATGAAAAACCACAGGGTCTGTGTGGTATTTTTATTTTGTTAGAACAGGCAAAGCTGTTATCGCAAATAGTTTTTGGGTGGATAACCTTTATTCCGAATAGAAATTTTTCTCCATTACTTCTTGCTGCCAAGCCAGTAACAATACTGTTTTCGTTTCACCGGGCAGCACAATTTCTTTTTCAGCACTTAAGCCCAGCTTCTTTAATAACTTAATTGAGGGCGTGTTACTGGGTTGTGCAATGGCCAGAATGCGTCGTAGGCCCAATTCCTCTCTCGCGTATTGCATGACAGCTTGTGCCGATTCCAGAGCGAAGCCCCGGCCGCGAAAATCAGGTAAAAAGGCAAAACCGATATCGATACCATCCAGTCCTGCGCGTTTGACTAATCCGCAGATTCCTATAGCAGTGCTATCTTTCAAGGACACCTTGTACATACCAAAGCCGTGTTCCCGATACATGGCAACGGGGCCGTTCAGGATAAACTGGTAGGCATCTTCCTTAGTACGCACGCCACGATCGCCAATATTTTGTAGGAACGCAGAGTCGTTGAGCAGTGATAGAATTAGGGTACTGTCTTGTTCTGCATTTATCTCTTGGATAATAAGATTGTCAGTCTCCAGCTTAAACATATGAGAATCCCTGTTCTTCCAACGCCAAAGTGGAGTGGGAAAGTTTTGGTGTTTGCAGATCAATAAGGAGGGGGGAGACTGTGCCCCCTGAAAGGGGGCACAGTGTTGCTTAGAAGCGGTAAGTCAAATTGACAGAGGCAGATTCAGTCGTTGGGCGGGAAGCGACAGTTGCGCTAACAGCGATAGCGTCAGCTGCTTGCCAGCGAATACCGGCAATCATACCCATGCCACCGTTGAAGATGCCCTCATCGACACTGGCGTAGCTTGGCATGGCATTCATATTGCCTTCCATGGATTTCACGCCAACCTCAATGGTGTCTTCTTCTGTGCCGTTATTATCTTCGTACCAGATTTCGGCGTAAGCGTTAATGGTATCCCAGCTCTTATTAGCGAAGGCACCAAAACGCATATTTCTAATACGGCGTTCTTGGTCGCCGTAGTGCATGCCGAGAGGGTCGAGCTCATTACCGCTCAAGTCGGTATAAGTGAAGCCCTCGATAGCGTCTTCGGTGTAGCCGTCTACATCAGTAGTGACCTTGGTAAAGCTTACAAATGGACCGAACTGGAAGGTCTCACTACTGAGTAGGTTGGCACCGGCTGTAATTCCCAGGGACAAGCTCTCGCCAGACGTATTGCCAGTCAGGTTGCCGTTGTAAGTGTCACCCAGAGCGACAGCGCGGCTGACGTCATCGTAATCTACATCGGTCAGGGTCGCGTTACTTTCGACAAAGAAAATGTCGTAGTGCATACGGCCAAAGACGCTGTAGTTGGTTGAAGTGGAGTCAATGGCAAGCTGTGAATTATCCACATCAATATTGGAGCGGCTCACTGCAAAACCGATTTCCGCATTGTCGCGCACGGCGTAAGTCAGGCCGAGAATATTGGAATAGCCATCTCCCCTGACATTGGCGGTGTAATCGGTATCGTAGTCGACGTTACCCAGGGAGCTACCGGCGAAAACGCCAGTCTGAGCGGTGCGGTAACGAACACTGGCCAGGCTCTCGTCAAGGCTGTTGGTGTGGGTGCGAGTAGCCTGGATTGCGATATCTGGCAGCTGACCGGCAACCTGAGCAGCATTCACGATTGCGGTGTAGTAGTCACCGAGGATTTCCTGACCAATTTGAGTGGGGTGAACACTGTCGTTGAAGATCAGCTTGTCTGCATCGGGGTCGGTGCCGTTAATGCCATAAACGGAGTGCTCAATACAGTCGTTGCCACTGCCGTCGTAACAGAACAGTTGGTTCTCTGAGGAGGATAAACCAAAGATGGTCGGGTTATTAAGGGCGACTTTCAGGATACCTGCTTGGTCAACCATCAGAACGCCGTCGATATTCTTGGCCTTAGCTAACAGTGCTGAGTTGAAGGTTTCAGAAGTAGTACTTGCTTCGAAAAGTATCTCTTCGAAGGCGGTGGCCAGCTTGGCATCCGCATCTTCCTGGGTCATCAGTCCAGCATCAACCGCAGCTTGCAGAGCCTCTGCATTGTCGCTGGAGTAAACGGCTTCATATGCAGCAGCGTAAACGCCAGGAGTTTTGCTGACATCGGGTACATTGGATACGAGGATGTAATTGGCACCTGCATCGGACAGGGCGCCAGCTGCGCTTGCCAGCATAGTTGACGCAACGTCTAGGTCCGCAGTGACTTCTTCGATGGTTGAGGTGCCAGCGACGACATCTTCGAAACCGCTGAGCAAGTCGTTACCACCGCCGTTTACCCAATAAAGAGCGTTGTGATCAGCACTTCCCAGAGTGCTTTCCAGGTAGCCCATTCCCAGTGGGTGTGGGTTACCCGAGGTTCCAGATGTGGCGATAAGACCAGCAAAGGTGCCTTCGATGGCATCGCTCATAGCGGCGGCCTGGGTCATCAGCTCGGCATAAGTAGCCATATCTCCCTCAGCCTTAGCTGCTTCAGCTTCAGCTACTAGTTGGGCTGCTGTGGCCTGTTGTACTAGCAATTGGCCCAACAGTTGGGAGTCTGGATAGCTGGGCGTTAAGCCTTCGTCACCAGTGGTTGGCATCAGGGCGCTTAACAGGTTATGACGGCTCGGGTCAGCTTCCAGGCCATATGCCTGCAGGTAGGCCGCATAGTTATCGGGGCCGATGATATTCATCAGAACATCAGCAGCTTTATGTCCACCTACGGCCCAGCCTGTACCAGCATTGCTCAAGCCAGCAGCAATCTGAGCAGTAACGGAAGCTTCAAGATCCTCTGCACTCAGTGAGGGGTCTACGGTGGGTAGGCAAAAGGAAGATTGCATACCTGCACAAGACGGTGTAACTGCACCCAAGCCGAGATTCTGGGATAAAAGACTAATTGCTACTTCACGATCGTCGCCACCATTGGTGAACACATCGTAGTTGCCAACATCAGTCAGACTGTCACCAAAGGCGATAACTTGGGAAAAGGCGGTGTCTTTAGCAAAAGCTGCAGAGCTTGTCATTGTTGCGAGTGCAATGGCCGCTGCGAGGCTACGCTTGGCGTTGTGCATGGTTTTCTCCTTGTCGCGGTAATCTCACACCCGCGGAGACATCGGGAGCAGTCCAGAGGAAACTACAGGGCGCGAGTCTTTATTGTTCTTTGCTCCAGTACTTCGAGGAAGCTGGGCAATGTTAGCGGATTTGACTGAGACTTGAAAATAAGTCACAAATCATCCCGCGTATTCTGGTCGGCCCTCAGGCCGCTTCACTAGCTTTTATTTGGCTGGCGCAATATTACTTAATGAGGGTTTCCTGGTAAATGAGGTTTACCCCCTGATATCCTCACTTTATAGAAAGCATTTTTCGGTATATTGATTTCTGTCAATGGCGAATTGTATCTGTGTAGTGGGACTGGTTAATAGCTGCACTATTTGGGCAAAATAGTCATAGAGTTTTGTATTTTTAGTAAAACGATGTAGCTCAGGCTTTGGATATTTATGGTTTGTGGAAAAGGCAGGATATCGGTTTCTCAAGATGAGATTGAAATGAGTGCGATACGCGCTCAAGGCGCCGGTGGCCAAAATGTAAATAAAGTTTCCAGTGCAATTCACCTGCGCTTTGATATTCAGGCTTCTTCACTTCCTCAGCTAATTAAAGATGGCCTTTTGAAGCTCAAAGATCGGCGTATTTCTTCAGATGGAGTGGTGATTATCAAGGCCCAGAGGTTTAGGACCCAGGAAAAAAACCGCGCAGATGCCCTAGAGCGATTACAGGAGCTGGTGGATAAAGCCGCATTCAGGCCAAAGTTTCGTGTAGCTACCAAGCCCAGTCGAGGTGCCAAGGAGCGCCGTTTACAAGCAAAAAATCGTCGTTCTCAGGTGAAATCAATGAGGGGTAAGGTAAAAGATCAACACTAATACAGTTCCCTAGAAAAGGGAAAAATTTTCACAAAGCTTTACTACCACTTGGCTCCTTAGTACGGATGTTCTAGTTGGTGGGTAGGGCGATATCTCAGCCCTAGTGTGATCGAATCATTTGTAGAGCCGACCTATTTTTCTTTTCTCATATGAATTCCTTAGCTACTCACAGAGGGTGGCGTAAATCTGGGAAGGGTGTGTGCTGGTTGAAATAAGCTATACAGGTGTAAACCCCTGCGGACTAGAGTGACCGCAGAGGTATCCTCGATGGGGTAGAGACCTATAGGTAAGGAGAGCGGGCGAGGGCTTGCTGGTACTCTGCCTCCCGTTGCATTAGTTCGTATTGTAAGTCCGCTATTTCCATTCCTAGCTCAGAGTGCCTAACCTTTAGGCGAGCGACGTCAGCGATAAGTGTTACTCGTTCGGAATTGTCGATTGCTTCATCGACCAACAGTGCACCAATTTCTGTCATGTCATCGAGAATGTGTTCTCTCTCCAACTCCAGGTTGTGAATTGCCGACAGAATTTCCTCAACGGCGGACTTGGCAAGAAAAATATCCTGGCCTGAATTGTACCCCCGCAGGAATAACCCTTCGAGGTCCGCGGGGCAGACACCGTTATAGTGGTTACCGGAGCGCCCTTGGTCAAATCCGCGCAGCTCGGTACAAAAAAGCTCCAGCCCTTCACCTCGCCCATCCCGGTAAGCATTAGTATTGACCGTTACGCCATATTTTGCACAGGATTCGCGGCGTCTCCCCAGGTAGGATAAGTCCCTGCCCGCTGCGCCATCCTCATACCCAATTGCCTGCCAATCTGCGACATAACATTCATCTTCACTCATGGTGGCACACCCTGAGATCGAGGTTGCTAAAAATAAGAGGAGGGCAATTGTAGGAGTAGACTTCACGGTGGTTTTCCATCTCATTAGTTTTGCTGCAGCCTACTCAAGTGATCCTGACTGGCAGCTGAAGCGCTAGTTTCATATGGCCATTATGTTAACAAATTGCTACCAACAGTGGCGCCGATAATTTTCCGCTGACGACTAATCTGGTGGTGTTAGGGGGCCGGTAATTGTGAGCTTGGGTCAATGAGCGATTTCGTTGGGATGACTGCTCTCGAGTTGTTACGCGGATACAGGGCGAAGTGTTTTTCGCCGGTTGAGGTTGTCGAGGGGCTACTCAATCAAATTGAGAAGCTAAATAGGCATGTCAGTGCTTTTTGTCTGATAGACAGGAAGACCAGCATTGCCTACGCACGGGACTCTGAGTGCCGCTATATGTCTGGTACTGTCAAAGGGTTGCTTGACGGAGTGCCGGTGGCACTAAAAGACGTTTTTTACACGCCGATGTGGCCGACAGTTTTCGGCTCCCAAATTATTGACCCAGAGACAACATTGGGTTGTGCGGCCCCTTGCATTGCGGCTTTGCAACGCCATGGGTACATACCAATAGGGAAAACCACGACACCGGAGTTTGGTTGGAAGGCGGTGACGGATAATGCCATAGACGGTATTACGAGAAACCCCTGGGATAGGGATAAGACATCGGGTGGTTCGAGTGGCGGGGCCGCTGTTGCAGTATCACTGGGATTGAGCCCTCTGGCTGTGGGGGCTGATGGTGGTGGATCTATCCGGATTCCTGCTAGCTTTTGCGGCACAGTTGGGTTCAAACCGAGTTTTGGGCAGGTTCCCCATTGGCCATTAGGTACCTTCTCCTCCCTAGTGCATGTGGGGCCCTTAGCATCGACGGTGGAAGACTGTGCACTGATGATGAATGTAATCAGTGAACCGGATCATCGGGATATCCGCGCAATACCACGTCGGAACATTGATTTCCTTGCAGCTATAGAGGGAAGGTTGATTGAAAGAACAGGAAAGTTGCGTATTGCTTACAGCCCCAGTCTTGGTTACGTAGAACCTGATCCCATGGTGGTGAGCAACGTTTCTGCTAGTGTAATGCACTTCCAGGAATTGGGTGCTGAAGTTGTAGAGGTTGACCCAGGTATTGATGATGCTAGTGCAGCTTTTGGCTGTCTATTTTGCGCGGGAATAGCGAGTATCTTTAGGGCGATGGATAGTACCAGGCGCCAACTGGTGGAGCCCCAATTGTTAGAGGTCGCAGAACAAGCGGACAAATTATCCTTACCTGATTATCTCGACGCGCTGAAGTGGCGAGATAACTTTGTCGAGCGATTACAGGAATTTTTTCTGAAATATGATCTGTTAGTGACCCCAACTTTACCTATTACCGCATTTAGTGCAGGGGTCAATGTGCCGGATAATAATCCAGGCTCTCTATGGTATTCCTGGACACCTTATACCTACCCCTTCAATTTATCAGGCCATCCGGCAATATCAATCAATTGCGGTTTTTCAGCGAGTGGTCTGCCTGTAGGCTTGCAAATAGTAGGCAGAAAATATGCTGATGAGACCGTTTTATGTGCAGCCGCTGCTTTACAAAACCAGCAGGGATTAAAAAAGAGGCTTCCTGGTTGGGTGGATTCCTTGTGAATTGTAATCTTCAAATTATTCTTGTAGATCTAATTAAAATAAAGGGCTGAAAAACCCTTTAGTTCAGAAATTATTCCTAGTTCTATTTGCTATTAATAGTGTTTTTATATTCTATGTTTTTTGTGTATTTGTGATCCACTTAAAGTTTATTGCGGCTCTTACGTTGAAAGATGCCAAATTGTTTTAGTATTTATTTGAATGTGCTAGCTTTTCCTTGCCGGATTGGTCAATCCGGTTTTGTTTGTTCTCTCTGCGCTTTTCGAAATTCGAATAATAAAAATATTTCTGGATTGTCCGCGATTGTTTATAGGTATGGCCTGTAGTTCCATCCTCATTGGTTTTTTTATTATTTGAATATTATTGGGATTCAAAACTGCTGTTTGTGCAGGCTTCTTGCATGTGTGTTTATTGCCTGCCTGTGTTTTTGAAATATTAGGAATTCGCAGGGGGCTAACTTAATGTGGAGAAGATAATGAAAAAAATTATTAGTAGGTCTTTAGTTGGGGTTCTTGCACTCCCCGGCGCTGTTGTGGCAGAAGAGCTGTGGATAACTATAGGTAGTGATGGTTATAAAACCTTAAAGCAAAACAGTAGCCTGGTTGCCAAGCAACCACTCTCGATTCAAGGTGAGGAACGTAACGGAGTCACTATTCTAAAAGTTAATGAAAAGAATCTTTCCGAAATATCGACTCTGATGCATATCAACCATAACCGTTGTGGCGGCTTTATGGTGCATGACTCATTGGAGGAAGCAGAAGCTGCCCAGATTTCATCGCTGACGACAACAGTGAATAACGTGATCGCTTACTCTATTGATAATGCAGATGTGGTTAACGCCCTGCAGGCAGAGATCTCAGAGTCTAATATACGGTCAACTATTCAAAGTTTGTCGAATTTTACTAATCGCTATTACACCACTTCAACCGGCGTGGATGGTGCTGAGTGGATAAGGGATGAGTGGCAGGCATTAACGAATTCACGAAGTGATGCCTCTGTCGAACTTTATAGCCATAGTTGGGCGCAACCCTCTGTAATTTTGACGATTCAGGGGCAAACTGACCCGGATGAAATTATCGTGCTGGGGGCGCACCTGGATTCTACGGTCGGTTTTGGCACTGGTGAAGGTACGAGAGCGCCGGGGGCTGACGATGATGCGTCTGGCATAGCAACATTGACTGATGTCATTAATGCAATTGTCGCTACAGACTATAAGCCGGATAAAACGCTGGCTTTTATGGGGTACGCTGCTGAGGAAGTGGGGCTGCGGGGGTCAGATGATATTGCTAGCGATTACAAATCACAGAATAAAAATGTGATAGGTGCCTTGCAGTTGGATATGACTAATTACTATGGCTCAAATAGTGATATCTATATTATTGGAGATTACACCAATAGTGCCCAGAATAGCTTTCTTGAGGATCTGGCCCAGACCTACCTGAGCGGCCTCACTGTTGGAACAACTTATTGTGGTTATGCGTGTTCTGATCACGCATCTTGGTATAACCAGGGTTATCCGGTTTCCTTTCCTTTTGAGGCGACTTTTAATGGCTCAAACCCTTATATCCACACTTCAAGTGATACCCTCGCTAATAGTGGTGGAGATGCCAGTCATGCGGTGAAGTTTGGAAAGCTTGCTGCTGCCTATGTCGCTGAATTGGCCAAGGGTTATATAGGGGATGATCCGGGCCCAGACCCCGATCCGGACCCCGATCCCGATCCAGACCCCGGTGAGGAACAAACAGAAACCTTTAGTGGTGATGTGGGTCGAGGTTCGGAGGATCACTATGGACCTCTCAGTGTAACGCCCGGTACAGATTTTATCGCGGATATGACCGGTACTAATGATGCCGATCTATATGTCCGTTTTGGTGCGGCACCTACTTGGCGCTATTACGATTGCCGTCCCTATGAGGGAGATAGCTCTGAGAACTGTTCCTTAACCGTGCCAAGTGGTGAGAGTGAAGCCTATTTTATGGTGCGGGGCTACAGTCGCCTGGGATCGGATTATGAGGTCGACGTTACTTATACACCTCAATAGACGGTGCTGATTTCACCTATTTATTTTTTTAAGTGAACTCATTGCTGTCACTTTTGCTTCAGCCTTTCTAAAAGTCACGTTTGGCAGTTTTTGGCATTTGCTAAACGTGTACCCCCTCCTTTTAAAATAAATATCGCGACATTAATTTTTTGATTTGTTGGAAGTTGACATTTAATCGCGTAAAAGATCTACCCCAGGCGTGCACTAATTTCTGGCATGGATGCAATTAGACGGAACGTCAGTATGCCGCTTTTTTTGTTTAACCCCTGCACGGATCTAATTTGATGTGCATTGCTTTGATGAATTATCCGGTGATGTTCTGTTTGATGTTAATAATGAGAAGAGAGGGTGGTGAATATGAAGCGTTACTTGTTGAGACCTTTGTCATTGGCGGTGGCAGTTGCGATTTTTAACTCTGGTGGATATGCGATTGCTGAGGAAAAGGAAGAGGGTGCCTCTAATACTGCTGATCGGGCAATGGAGGAAGTGATAACCACAGGTACACGCAAAGAGGGTGTATCTCCCACCGAGACTCTTTCTCCGGTAGATGTGGTTGGCGGAGAGGACATTGCGGATCAAGCGAGCTTTGATCTTACTGAGTCCCTGGCAAAAATTGCCCCTTCATTTAATACGCAGAGATTTCCAATTGCTGATGGTACCGCTTTTATCCGCCCGGTAACTTTACGTAATTTATCTCCAGATCAAACTTTGGTACTGGTCAATGGAACTCGCCGCCATCGCTCTGCGCTGGTTAATTTGCAGCTTGCCCCTCTGGGCACAGTTAACCAGGGTGCCCAAGCCGTCGACTTTTCGGCGCTACCCTCTATGGCTATAGAGCGAGTTGAGGTTTTACGTGATGGCGCTTCAGCACAATATGGCTCCGATGCGATTGCCGGTGTCGTTAACATTATCCTGAAGGATGATGCAGAGGGATTTAGCTTATCAGCTCAGACAGGGGAGTATTTTGAAGGGGATGGAACCCGGATGAGTATTGCCGCAAATACGGGATTTGCGCTGGGTAATACAGGATTTATTAATGGCACCGTTGAATTTTCCCGCGCAGATAAAACCTGGCGCAGCGAAGCGCGGCCGGATGCGCTGCAGGTAGGATCAGTTGTGGGAAATAATTTAGTACCACTGGATGGCTTGGGTCAGAGATGGGGTGATCCCGATGTTGAGTCCCTGAAGTTTTTTATTAACAGCGGCTTGGAGATCTCTGATTCGGTAGAGCTCTATGGAAACTTCGGTTATTCACAAAATGAAACAATTTCTGACTTTTTCTATCGTGGACCGGTGCTCGACCCAGAACACCAGTTTACTGCGAGAGGTACCCTGCAAGTAGACAGCCCCAATGACCCCCTTGATCCGAATAGTATCGACTACATGCCCGACCCAGCTCCCCAGTCTTTAGTGGATTCTATTTTGGCGCAGGGCCTAAACCCCTCGGATTACCTGGTAGCAGATACTTCCAGCGACAGTGGGTACGTGTTGCGAAACCCAATTTATACTCAGTTCCCTGGCGGCTACAACCCTGAATTTGGTGCAGATATTTATGATATCGCTGCTGTATTCGGGGCGCGTGGAGAGCTTGCCAATGGTCTCTCCTGGGATCTACGCGGAAGTTTGGCTGAAAATGAAGTGGACTATGTCTTGAAAAATTCAATCAATCCAAGTTTGGGTATTTTGTCTCCTACTTCCTTCAAGCCGGGAACCCTCACGCAGGAAGAGTCCAGCCTTAATGCGGATTTTGTCTACCCCATTGATGTCATGGCTTTTGCTTCGCCATTGAACCTTGCATTCGGCGCTGAGTGGCGTGAAGAGACTTACTCAATTGGTAGGGGGGATGCAGCGTCCACTGAGGTAGGTCCAACTGCTGCGTATTTTGGTGTGGGTTCAGATGGTTTTCAGGGGTTCCCGATTGAAGCGCTGGGCAGTTTCAGTAGTGAGAGTATTGCAGCTTATATTGACCTTGAAGCCGATCTGACTGAGGCTCTGACTTTGGGAGCGGCTTTACGGTTAGAGGAATATGATGAGTTTGGCTCGACATCGGATTGGAAATTGTCAGCACGGTATGATGTGAATGAACAACTGGCATTTCGAGCGACGGTAAATACTGGTTTCAGGGCGCCAACACCCGGACAGGTGAATACCTTAAATGTTACTACTACGACAGACTCTAGTGGCAACCTGATACCCAATGGAACCTACCCTGTGGCTCATCCGGTGGCATCAGCGCTCGGAGCCGTTGAGCTGGAACCGGAGGAATCCACCAGTTTCACCTTGGGTGCGGTTTTTGCCCCACTGGACAATACCAGTGTGACAATAGATTACTACAACATCGACATCGAGGATCGCCTGGCTCTGCGCAACAATGCCATCGGAGATGACGAAGTGATTCTGTTGCAAAATGCCGGTATAGAAAATGCAGCACTACTCAACGGCAGCAATGCAAACTATTTCGTCAATGCTTATGACTCGGAAGTGTCTGGTATAGATCTGGCAGTTACCAGTGATTTCGAGATTTTTGAAAGTTTATTAGTGGTGGATTTACGCCACAATCACAATCGCCAGGAAGTTACCAGTGTTACGCCAAATACCATCAATGCCTCACGGGTATTTGACCTGGAAAACCAAGTTCCCAGTGATCGAACGACTTTAACTTTTGATCTCGATACGGGTGATTTATTTGCAGGGTACCTGCGTTTTAATCGCTATGGCAGTTGGGAATCAACAGGCGGGTTGTTTGGTGCTGGGGATGCCAGTGATACCTATAGTTATGGCAGTGAAATTCTCGTTGACGTCGAAGCGACGTTTACGCTGTATGAAAATTATAAATTGTCGTTGGGGGGCGAGAATATCTTTGACGTAATGCCTGATGATGAGCAGGAGCCCACATTGCGATATCTCGGGGTACGCCATGCCCTCACATCACCATTTGGCTTTAATGGTGGTTATTGGTATTTACGTGCTAGCGCAGAGTTTTAAGCTGTATAAATAGGGGAGACTATTTAGCCTCGAGTCTTTTCCTGCTTTAACTCAGAGCAGTAGCCCGGTAATTGTCCCGGGTTACTGTCTGTTCTCTTAATTGGTGAAGGGGATCTTCTCCAACGTCTAAGTGCCAGTTTTTGTGAATTCAACACGGGCATTAAAATCGGATACGATTTGAGGTTCATCAGTGAAAACCCCATCAATACCTTGAGCTGCCAACAGTATCAAATCGTTGGGGTCGTTGACGGTAAATACGAAGTTCTTAAGCCCGCGCTGTTTTGCATCGGCTATTAAATCTGCATTTATAAAATCTACGTTCGTATGTAATGAATAGGCCTTTAATGGAGCAGAGCAGGCTGCAAGATCGAGGGGAACACCGGAAACCAGAACTCCCCGCCGAACCTCAGGAGCTAATTGCAGGCACTGGTACAACTGGCGGTGATCAAAAGAGGAGACGATGTATTGCTCGTAGCTTGCACCAGTATCCTGCGTAAAGGTGTGGATTTCATCCGCGAAAAGGGCTGCACAGTTAGGCCCTTTCAGCTCGATATTGAGTTGGGCACTATTTCCCACAAGTTCCAGGACCTCCCTTAATGTAGGGACCTTATTCCCGCAAGGGAGAGGTCTCTCTTTCAGGGCATCGGGATGCATTTCAGTGATGAGTTCAGAGCCCGCGATTAGGCGTCCGAGTCGCCGGTCATGCTTGACCAGAAGCTGCCCACCAATATTCCACACATCAATTTCGATACCCCCGACGTTGAGTTCCAACGCATGCCCGATTGCTTGGAGAGTGTTTTCACTGGCTCGCTGTTGATAGCCCCGGTGGGCGAAACAGAAGAGCGTAGTTGAAGTCATGGCTTATCAGTCCATTTTCATGGTTTGCTTCAGACTGCCCTTAAATTATTACGAGGTCACTAATGCAACACCAAAGTTTCTGCCAAATACTGGTTAATTGGCATTAAAAAATTATTTTTATAGCCTTTGGGTAGTGATTAGGCTCCAAAAAGTGAGCTGCTACTCTCCAGCCAATGCACGATAACAGCCTTGATGAAAGACCAGGGGTTCACCACCAAAAGCGGCAAATTCCAGCACCTCTCCAAGCAATATTGTGTGATCTCCACCATCAATGCACTGCGCGCGGCGGCAATGGAAATAGGCTGCACACTCCTCTAGGCGAGGTATACCATTGGGGCCTTCATACCAGTTGACCTGTCCAAACTTGTCTGCCCCTCGACCAGCAAATAGGTTTGAGACATGTTGTTGGTCTGCTCGCAGGATATGCACGGCAAAGTGCTCCCGGGTGGTAAATGCTTTATAGCCCATGGACTGCTTATCGATACTCCATAGAACCAGGGCGGGGTCCAGGGAAACGGAATTAAAGCTGTTAGCCGTCATGCCGGCAGGTTGGCCATTGGTATCCTGAGTGGTAATGACAGTTACACCGGTAGCAAAGTGGCCGAGGGTGTCCCGCAGTAGCCGGCTTTGCTCGGGTGACGGGGAAATCGTACGGCTTTTCTCTGTCGTCATACTAAGGCTACTTGTACCAAAACTTTGAAGGGCCGCCATTTTAAGGCAAAAGTTAACGGTTTGCGCGCTTTACCTCGAATAGCTATTAAAATAAGTATGATTATCAGTCATTTTTTGACTGATCGTTCATAATTGGCTGGCACTCTTGACTGAGCCTTTCCCGGAGGGCGATCGCACCACCGGTAAGGGCAAAACCTATTAAATTGCCCTTTTCGTCGCGAAATTCGGCGCAAACCCCTGAATCTTCTTTGTTGATTTGCCAAGTCCCCTTGGTATCAGGGCTTGGCGGGCAAACGGTAGTTGGGTGCAGGGTTGTCTTTACGGCCACAGGAATAACGCCAAAGCAAACGGGAGTCAGATTTCCTGACAGAGTATGTGCCAGACTCTTCGCACAGCTGATTAGGGGGGCGACAAAGAGTAACTGATGGCCGTCTATTTCTGCGCAATCCCCCAGGGCGTAGATATCGGGATCGCTTGTTTGCAGATATCGATCTACAGCAATACCTCTTTGCACGGCTATACCGGCCATGGAGGCTAAGCCGGTGTTAGCCTCAAGTCCGAGTGCGGCGAGAACGACATCCGCTTCTATTTGCTCTCCATTACTCAGCTGGGCCCGGAAACCGGTGCTCAATTTCTCGATACGCTTTAATGATGAGCCCCCATGGAAGCGAACGCCATAGTCTTCCAGGGCTCTCTGCAGATCGCGTCCGGCGACTTCCGGCAGCAGTGTCGCCAGTGGCCATTGCTCCATGTCAACCAGATCCACTGCGAAGCCGGTCTGTACCAGATCGTTGGCAAATTCACAGCCAATCAAACCAGCGCCCAGGAGTAGTATGCGTTTGCGCCCCACCACGGCAGTGCGAAAACGGTGGTAGTCTCTGAGATTATTTATGCGAAAGATATGTGATTGGGCATCCCCCTCATAGTGGGGAAGTTTGCGGCACTTGGCCCCGGTTGCCAGAACTAGCTTTCCATAGGAAATCTTGGATACATGCTCTGCACCATCCTGCTGAATCGTCAGAGTTCTGTTTTGGCGATCTATATGTATTACCCGCGTGTGAACCAGAATCTGTGCATTGAGTTCGCGAGCCATATCTTCGGCACTGGAAGTGCTGAGTTGCTGTGCAGTCTTGCCGTGAGAGAAAGAGGCTGACAGCAAAGGCTTGGAGTAAAAAGCTCCATCATCGGCAGTGATTAACAGGAGAGGAGACTGGGGGGTAAGCTTGCGAAACTCTCGCGCCAGATTATACCCGGCCAGCCCTGTGCCAATAATAACTAAAGGTGCTGAGGTTGTAGTGGTTGTTTTTTGGTTGGCTGAAGGGGACGGGGCGGTGGGGGCTTGGCCTACAAGAACCATATCAAATTCTTGTTTACTAACGCCGCATTGAGGGCAATTCCATTCGTCGGGAATATCCTCCCAACGAGTACCGGGAGCAATGCCATCTTGTGGACATCCCTCGGCCTCATTGTATGTCCAGCCACATACCATACACTCCCAGATTCGAAAGCCATCATTGCTAGCTAAGCGGGCTTGAGTGGTATCGGCGCCAATCTCCAGCATGGAGAAATCTTGTTTGGCTGCACCACACTCCGGGCAGTACCAGTCTTCAGGTATATCTTCCCAGCGAGTACCGGGAAGAATTCCATCCTCGGGCCAACCTTTGGACTCATCGTATATCCAGCCGCAGTTCTGGCACTGCCACTTTTTGTATGCCGACATGTTTTTTCACCAAACAGAGCTGAGCTCGGTAGCTAAAACTACCGGGTTAACCCCATTTATAGTGGTAAAAACGAAGGCAGTCGGGCAATAGTATTATTCAGTGCTGCGCTGAGAGATTTTACTAAGGGCACCTTGATAAATATCAGCAATTTCCCCCGGGTGCTTAATTGAAATACCCAAATCATGTACCAGGCCATCTTTTAGGCCGTAAACCCAACCGTTGACGGTGAGTTCTTGACCCGCACGCCAGGCATCGCGAACGATCGTTGTCTGACACACGTGTATCACCTGTTCCAGGACATTTAATTCACACAACAGATCTGTACGCTGCTGTTGTTGAAAAATATCGATCAAAGTGTGGTGTTTATCCCTAACGTCTTGGATATGTCGCAGCCAGTTATCAATTAAGCCCAGCTGATCATTGTTGAGGGCTGCCTGGACGCCGCCACAACCGTAATGACCACAGACAATAATATGTTTTACTTTCAGGATCTCCACAGCATATTGGAGTACTGATAGGCAATTCAGGTCTGAGTGAACGACTACATTGGCAACATTTCTGTGAACAAAAAGCTCGCCGGGTAAAAGGCCGACGATCTCATTGGCGGGAACGCGGCTATCTGCGCAGCCAATCCACAGGTATTCAGGGCTTTGCTGTTCAGATAATTGAAGGAAAAAGTCTGGCTCTTCTTGACGGGTAGCCTCGGACCAATGTTGGTTATTTTGTAATAAGTGGTTAAGCGGGTGCAATGCGATTGTATCCTGAAGTGACCATTTGGACATGTAGACAGCAGAATAGCGGCTTTGCTCGTGTGCGCCAAGTAAACTTGGTCTAGTCTTAAATGTGACTAACGGCTCAAACTTGGTCTAATAAGGATTTCAGGATCATGGGAAGAAAAAAAAGCTCAGTCCCCGGCAGGCGGCAAAGAGTTACTCGACACTCTAAGACGGCAGGTCGACATCGCCTCAGGGTGCGCCAGTTATTGGCGAGACGAACCCGGTTACGCAGTTACTTACAGTACTTTGTGAGTGATGACAAAGTTGATTTTAAAGAGACTTTAGAAACAGCGAATGCAGAGCTTACCGATTGAGTTTACTATTTTTCCCTGGGATCGCTACAGGTCATTATTTTGGTATGCTCTCCAACAGCTCTTACTTATCAGGCGCCTGTAAAGGCATTTTTTCGCTGTAATTGCGGAGGTAGGAAAAAATATTTATGGTTTTATCAGATTGTGAAGCTGGTACCGCATTAAAGATTGATTTGGCGAATTACGACGACTCGCAACATGCAAGTGATATCTTGGCTTTGATGGATGAATATGCCCGAGATCCATTTGGCGGTGGTGAGTCTCTAAGTGATCACTGCCGCTCTAGTTTATTGCCGGCATTAAGAGATTTTCCTGGGGCTTTTAGTGTTCTTGCTTATCGAGGGGAGCGTGCGGTAGGGCTCATTAATTGCTTTACTGGCTTTTCTACTTTTTTATGTAAGCCGCTGGTTAATATCCACGATGTTATTGTCAGTGAAACTGCTCGAAGTCTGGGGGTGTGCACTGCCATGCTCGACTTTCTGGCGAAAGAGGCAAAAAAGAGGGGCTGTTGCAAACTTACCCTGGAAGTTCTGCAAAAAAATTATACTGCTCAGGCGGCTTATCTTAAGACCGGCTTTAAGCCATACACATTGGATGAAGAACAGGGGCAAGCTGAGTTTTGGCAGCGCTACCTTTAACTTTGTAGGGTGAGCACTCGGATCCCCCACTCAGACAGCAATTACCCGTTTAGTCAGGTAATTGCTGAGCTACCTTCCCAGGAGTTAGGTTGCGCTCACTTTAGGCGCTTTTTTCCAAGAAATGGCCAGGCTGATTAATGTGAGAACTGCAATTAGGCTAACACTAAGTAGCATCCCTGCCAGAGGTTGCGAAGGGCTTTTTTCGTAGAGCCATCCGCCCATTGCAAAGCCAACTGTGTAGCCTCCGGTATGCATCAGTGACAAAAGGCCAAACAAGCGGCCGTTGCGCTGTTGCCCTTGACTTAATAGGGCACTGTAGCCAGGGACTAAGAAGGCGATACCAATAACAAATAGAATCAAGCCTAGCACCGCAAGGGAGCTGCCTAGAGCGAGTGATAGTGATGTAGTGCCCAGGCATATACACAGAACCCCAATTACAAAGCTGATTAGTGGGCGCGCTATTTTTCTAACTAACAGCATCTGGACAAAGAATCCGCAAATGGCGACAGCAGCAAGAAGAATGGCGGTTGTCGATGATGCCTCCAATGCACTTAATCCGTATAAGTCTTGTAGTACTGGCCCCATAACAACTTGTAGCTGCCCGATGCTTACTGTGCCCAGCAGTGCTATCGCGAAAAGCCCAATAGTTGTAGTGGGAAAGTGAGTTTTTTCGACTTTCTTTTCAGCTATTGTGCAGCCCGGAACTCGAGGTAAAAAAAGCGTTAAGGTTAGGGCGGAAAAGGGCAGGAGGACCAGCCAAAGTAAGGGCCAAAGACTACCCACTAGAAGGGTCGGTAAGGCAAGTAAGGGGCCTAATCCTCGCCCTAAATTTGCAGCAGCGCTGATCCCTGAGAGAATTGACAGTTGTTGGTTTTTCTCTCCCAGCTCTAGGGCCCAAGCTTGGCAGCAAGGAAAAATTGCGGCGGCGTTTAATCCATAAAGGATTCTGCTGGCAACCAGGGCCACAAGCGCTGTATCTGTTTCCAAGTACCCTTGAGCCAGGGCGACGAGCAGGGCAACGAACAGGATCTGGGATAGTAGTGCCCCACTGAGCCCAGCTAGCAGAATTGGCTTCCGTCCAATTTTATCGCCTAGCTCTCCCCAGATTGGGCCCGCAATCATCAGGCAAAAAGTACTGACTGCAACTAGTGCGCCGAGAGTGGCTAAATCCAGCCCGCAATACTCGATGATTAATGGAATCTGGGTCAGCAATATGACCTGGGCCGCACCCTGGCTCGCAACAATCCAGTTTATTTTTTGGAAGTGAAGGGATTTCCGCATTCGGGCTCCAGAGGGATAAAACTAGGGACAATTGTCAAATTTGTCCTAAACAATGGTTCTCAGCCGAATAATTTCCCTATTAAAAAGCTTGATGTGTACCAAATTTCACGACATGATAATAAAAATACAAATCATTCGCATTACAATTCTGTAAAAGAACCTTACTCATGAATAATCCAGATCTCGACGGGACTTTGCCGGGCGTCTCCGCAGGAGCTTCTGATGCTCAAGGATTGAGCCTGACCACCTCTGAACAGTTGGTCAATATGACTGTAGAAGATCAAAAGGTCAAATGTGCCGGCGAAAGGTTGTCGGCTAATTGCTTTTTTAATGCGCTATTGCGTGAGACCGAATGTGGTCAATGGTACGAGCAGAGCGGTGTGTCACTCCCCCAAGGCATAAGGGTTCCCGCAGTTTGTGTGCCATTACCGAGCACTGGCGCTGAGCTTTGGCTCAATCTAATCTACCGAAGCGAGTGTGGCAGGCATCAATTTGAGCTGCCAATGGTTTGGCGGCAGACCTCCGGGAAAAGCCAAGAAGTATCAATGGCTGAGTGTGCCCGTTTGATCGCCGACGAGTCAGCTTTTTTCCCCGGCGCTGGAGAAGAATCACGACAGGTATTTGTGGAGCGTGTGCAATCTAGCGTTCGCAATATGACCCAAGCCCTACAGACGCGCAACAAAGATATGGAGCGTTTGTTTGGTGATGTGTTGTCTTTTGGTGAGTCAGAACAAGCTCTACTCTGTGGTCACTCTATTCACCCTACCCCAAAGAGTAGGGAACCCTTTACCGATCAAGATGCTGAGTGCTTTGCGCCGGAATTTGGCAACAGCTTTTCTCTGATGTGGTTAGGGGTAGATCCCAAGTTTTTATCTGGTGCTAGCGGAGCGCGAATCTCAGAAGATCAGCTAGCGGGTTTGGTGCGAGTAACTGATGGTGCTCCCCTGCCGCCGGAGGGCTTTGTAGCTGTACCCGCTCACCCTTGGCAGTGGCGTCAATTACAGAGTGACCAAAGAATTGCCAAATTACTTTCAACTGGCAGTGTTGTTGAGCTGGGTGTTGGCTCAGGCGCTTGGCGGGCGACGTCATCTTTGCGTGCAGTGTACAGCGCTGAGAGCCCCTATATGTTGAAGTTTTCTCTCAGCTTGCGCCTGACTAACTCGGTGCGCACCCTGCAGCCGAAGGAGATGGTGAGGGGACTGGAGGTCTTGAAAGTACGAGACACGCCAATTGGGCAAGACTTTGCACGCCGTTACCCAAATTTCCAGGTTTTAGCTGAACCCGCCTACTTGATGTTAGCGGATGAGTCAGGAAACCCGGTGATCGAGAGTTTGGTGATGTTCCGTGAGAACCCATTCATCGGTGAGGCAGCACAAAACACCTGTTTGTTGGCAACTTTAACTCAAGACCATCCAGACGCTGATTTCTGTCGCGCAGCTCAACTTATCTCTCAGTTGGCAATGGAACAAAACCTATCTTCTGCCATTGCTGCAAAACGATGGTTTAATGCTTTTCTCGATGCGGTGATAGAGCCACTGTTAATTGCTCAAGCTGATTTTGGAATTTTATTTGGGGCTCATCAACAAAACTTAATTTTGCGTTTTGATGGTTCCATGCCTATCGCTGGTTATTTCCGCGACTGTCAAGGTAGCGGTTATAGTCATCTCGGTGAAGAGCTATTGAAGCCCTATTTACCAAATCTTGCTCAAAATAGTGAAAATGTTATTAATGAGGAAATGGCTAATCGTCTATTCGCCTATTACCTTATTGTGAATAGTTGTTTTGGACTAATTTCCGCCATCGCTGCTGCCGGACTTGTAAGCGAAAGTGCTTTGTTAAGTGAACTTCGTGAACGCTTGCAGCTTCTTTATGACGGTCAGCGACGAGATCGTAGCTGTTTAGAATATTTACTCCAATCTGCTCAGATCTGGTCAAAGGGTAACTTTCAATGTGCAGTTATTGGTATGAACGAAACAACGAGTGAAGACCCCTTATCAATTTACCACTCAATGGATAACCCACTGAAGATAGCTGACAAGCTTTTTGCCGCAGAGCCTGGTAGCTCGGCCCTTGTAGAGCAATAAGGATCGAATGATGAATAACGCAGAGATTGTTTCTGAAAAACAAGGCATCAAAAAAGGTGCATTACCTGATGGACGGCTGTGGACACTTGATATTGAGGGTTACCAGTGTCAGTTGGAGTTAGATAATTTTTTTAAAGTGCGGCACAGAATAACTAGTGATTTTGCACAGGTACATATTTCTAGTCATGAGGCTGAATCAACCGGATTAAATAATTGGTTGGATTGGGTGTTTGGCACTCACGGAGATATTAAGCTTGTTGAAATAATTAGTTTAGGTGGAAAAAAGATAAATGAAATACTCAAATCTGATTTCTATCAGCGTAAGGACCTTTGGTATCGAGGCAATAATGGTGGGAATTTTCCCCTAAAATGGGTGGAAAATGAGCAAGGCGTAAAGCATCCACTTCGAGCAAAACCTGTGGAGGGGGAAGTATATCGTCGTCACTTTTATTCCCTGGAAATGGACCTTAGTCTTCGTCACTTGGATCCAGATAGCGATCTTGAGCTTTTTACAAGCTGGATGAACATGGGGCGTGTAGCGAAGTTTTGGGAAGAGGAAGGGGGAATGGATAAACAACGGAAATTTATCCAAGATGTTATTCAAGACCCTCATAAATACCCACTAATCGCCTGCTTCGATGATGTGCCCTTTGCTTATTTTGAGGTTTACTGGGCACTTGAGGATCGTATAGCCCCTTACTACAACTGCCAACCCTTTGATCGTGGAGCCCATATGCTGGTGGGCAACAGTCGTTTTTTGGGTAGACGCTATGCTCAAGCTTGGTTTAATGCAGTATCTCATTTTATGTTTCTAGATGACTGTCGAACTCAGACTTTGGTTGGAGAGCCAAGAGCTGATAACGGGCCACTATTAAAGTACATCGATGGAACTTTTGGTTGGAAAAAAATAAAAGAATTTGATTTTCCGCATAAACGAGCTGCGTTGGTTACCTGCGACAGAGATGAATTCTTTGAGAGTATGGGGGAGATATGAGCCAAAGTTATTATTGGGAGCAGGCTAATCGGAAAATACTTGCCAAGTCTTTATCTGAACTCTGCTATGAGCAAGCTTTGAGCGCCCGTCAAGAGCTAGATAAATCTTACGTTGTTAAGCTCAAGTCTGGGGTGAGTTATGAATTTACTGCGCGTTTGACTATCTGGGATTGGCTTCAAATTGATGAGGATACAATTCAAAGAAATCAAGGTGATGAAGAATTAGTTGCTGACGATGCAGCTCAGTTCTTTATTGATGCTGCTGAAGATCTGAAAATAACTGCCAGCACACTGGGTAATTTATTGCATGAATTGGCGAATACCATCGCTAGCGATGTGGCCATACTTGAAAAACGTGAAGATCAAGCAGCGGAAACTATGGCCAAGTTTACCGATGAGCAATTACAGTGCTATTTAGATGGGCATCCGAAAGCGATTGTCAATAAGGGGCGTATTGGCTGGGGCGCGCAAGAGTTCAAGGCCTATGGCACTGAATCGGGTGAATATGTGCGCTTCTTATGGTTGGCAGTTCGGCGTGATCTGACTGTCAATGGACATAGTGAGGATTGGAATTGGCAGCAGTTACTTGAGGAAAGCCTCTCCACTAATCAAATGCAGTCATTGGAAGCTATCTGCCGGGATAAAAAGATAAACTGGCAGGAGTTTATTCCGCTGCCAGTTCATCCATGGCAGTGGCAGCACCATATTCGTCAGCATTATGCGCAGCTACTAAGTCGCGGGGATATCATTTTATTGGGTGAGTTCGGTGATGAGTACTTGCCACAAGTCTCGTTGCGTACTTTCTCTAATAGGTCTCGCCCACAAGCCTTGCATGTTAAATTACCTTTAACAGTGTTAAATACTTCGTGCTACCGTGGAATTCCCGGAAAATACATGCAATGTGGGCCGTCTTTATCACAGTGGATGCAGGAGCTCTGTGATAGAGATGAAAATTTATCGGCTCGCGGTACGGGTATTCTTCAGGAAGTTGCTGGATTACATGTTCCTCATTTCCATCACGAACAGGTAAAAGGGACACCTTACCGATACCGAGAGATGCTAGGGGCGACTTGGCGCCAAAGTCCTGCAAGTCATTGTTCAGAGGGTGAGCGCCACCTTTTAATGGCTGCGCTATTGCAGAAAGATTCCAGTGGGAAATCCATTGCAGCCGCATTAATTGATAGCTCGGGACTTTCGATTGAAAAGTGGTTGGAATATCTTTTTGATTCAACAGTTGTGCCCTTGTACCACCTGCTTAGCCGCTACGGAATTGGTTTAGTTGCACATTCTCAAAACTTAACTTTGGTACTAAAGGAAGACCGAGTAACTCGTGTTCTGTTAAAGGATTTTCAGGGTGATTTACGTCTCGCGAAAGGAGATTTTCCTGAACGGAGTGATATTCCATCCTCGGCTTTGGCTGTGTTGGATCAGTTGCCTCCAAATTACATTATTCATGATCTTTTTACTGGACATTTTGTGACGGTCTTGCGTTATCTTTCATCCCAGTTGATGTTGGAGCTTAATTTTTCTGAGACTAAATTTTACAGTGTATTGGCTCAAGTTTTACGTTCTTATCAGAAAAAAGTTATGAAAGAAAACGCGAAAATGGCTGAGCGTTTTCAGTGTTTTGATGTTTTTCGAGCCCATATAGAGAGAGTTTGTATTAACCGGGTGCGGTTATCTCAAGGTTATGATGATAGTGCTGAAAGGCCGGTGCCTATAGTTGGAGGTGATCTGGAGAACCCCCTTTGGTTATCAGAACAGAAGCCAACTAAAGACGAATCAAAAAATCATACAATTTCCCCCGTCGAGGTATAATGATGAGTAATATATTAGATCTAGCTGGTATTGGCGCCGGTCCGTTTAACCTAGCTGTTGCCTCCCTGATGTGGGATAAGTCTCTAACCCACCGTTTTTTTGAAGCAAAAGCGGAATTTTCATGGCATCCGGGATTGATGTTGCCCGGAGCCATGATGCAAACCTCTTATTTAAAAGACCTGGTAACACCGGTCGATCCAACTAATCCATATAGTTTCCTGGCATATCTTGTCGAGAAAAAGCGTTTCTACGATTTTTTACATGCCGAGCAACGCACGGTTACCCGCAGAGAATTTGCTGATTATTTGGCGTGGGCTGCAAAGCGTTTAAGTTCAGTAGAAATGGGGAGCCGAGTGCAAAGTGTCTTAGATAAGGGAAGCTATTTTGAACTGGATGTCCACGGTTCTCAAGGTCAAGAAATAGTCAAAGCGAAAAATATCTGTGTTGCAGGTGGTAAGAAACCCAATATTCCAGAGTTTTGTCGTTCTCAACTATCTGAATCCTGTTTCCACGCCTTGGAAATTGTTTTGCGCAATCCTGATGTCCATGGTAAACGGGTTGCTGTAATAGGAGGTGGCCAGACTGGAGCTGAGGTGGTTATCAACCTACTTAATAAAGAGTGGGGAAAACCGGAACAAATCACCTGGGTTTCCCGTCGGAGTAATTATCTCCCCTTGGATGAAACCCCATTTACTAATGACTGGTTTACACCTGAATATGTAGATGTGTTCCGTCAGCTATCCCAGCACCGTAGGGAAGAAGTCGTGGCGGAGCAGAAGCTAGCCTCGGATGGGATTTCACCGGATACTTTAAAAGAGCTGTACCAGCTTTTTTATCGATTGGTACACCTTGATGGTGACACGAATCGTGTGGTGCTAATGCCCAATCGTGAAATGGTGGATATGTCTAGTTGTGGCAGCTATCGAATTCAACTGCAAAATCATCTAGTTGGTGGAGCAAATGGGCAAGAGTGGTTAGACGCGGATATTGTCATTCTGTGCACAGGGCTATGTGAAGCACTGCCTCCTTGTATTGCGCCCCTACAGGATCGTATAGCCAGAGATGGGGAGGGACGTATACTTCTGGATGACGCTTTTGCAACCCAATTAAATGGTGATGAAAGTGATCGTCGGCTCTATTTTTTGGGGACTGGACGCTTTAGCCATGGTATTGCAGAGCCACAGCTAAGCCTCTCTGCCTGGAGGGCTGCACAGGTTGTTAATGATTTGCACAGTGATCTGGTATACAACAACCAGCAGTCAAGCAACTATATGAATTGGATTACTCCCAAGAAGGTTCAAGAGGCTGCTGTAGCCTAATTCTTTAGCTAATCAGTGGTTGAGTACTTTAATTCAACCACTGATTGTTTAATTCCCCATATCCAAGTCGTAAAAAGCCTTGCTTACTTGGTGACACTTATAAAGATTCCCATATGGTCAGTTACCGCTGCTGACATGCTCGCATCGTTCACTGCAACTGGGGTACTCTGTGAGAGATAACCTACTTGATTAACACGAATTGTACTTGTGTTGTAAATCGCCACATCATACTTCTTACTCGCGGTGCTGTTTGTGCCCGAAAAACTGCGTTCATAAGAATCTGAAGGCCGTATGCTAGCGCTACTATGTGCGTCAGAAAAGGTCGACCCAGTGGCCCTGCTAAGAACATCTTCGGTGAAGCTATCAGTCCCTTGATTGGTATCGCCCATCACAAGATCAATGGTGCCATAACCTCCGTGTATCACCTGGTTGTTGATAAAGCGATAGAAGGAGATTGCATCACTTTGTTTTTTGGCAATACTATTGGGAACGTGTACAAAAACGACATTGATATTGCCTGATCTCACTGCAGTCCAACCCATGCCTGAACCGAGGATTGTGTGCTGGGTGGTATTGGCCGCATGAATACTAAAACTGTTACAGGCTTTTCCTGTTGTGTTTGAGCCGACTAGATTTCCTGCATGCTGTTGCATAGAACTCCATTCACTATTGCTACCATCCATTTCTCCGTACACCAATAAATCACAGGTTTGACCCAGCGAGCGATACAGATGTTGATGTGTCTGGCGGGCCTTCCCTTCTATCATGTTCAAAAACTGGGCATCGCTATGCTGATTTTTACCCATAAACCCTTGTGGCGCCTGTGCCACTAGTTGGGCCGGGCCATGGATTGGAATTTGTGGCCTTAATCCATCTGCAGTTGGCATAACCAGGTGCCAGCGGTCCTGGTTAGATGCCTGATGATTATGCGTCATACGGGTGAAATATTGGCTATTGGACGCACCAATTCCGCAATTGGTGCTAGCGTTCGAATTTATTGATTGGTAAGCGAAAGTTGGCATAGAGGATCATCATCCTTGATTCGGGTATTGAATGTCATTTCTTTTAAAACTAAATTCCATGAGTTTTACAGCGGGTAAGCCGCGATCTTATGTAGAACTCAATGTGAATAGCGCTGCTTTGAAATGATCTCACTAAAGACAGTGAGTTTAAATTTTGATGAACAAGAATAAAAGAGGAATATGTAAGCACTTTTACAGACATCGAATTACCCGATAGTTAAATATAGGCCACATTCTCAGGGTTAACTAGGGTATTTTTGTTGTTGTGATTTTACTTTGTAGGGTGTTGAAATTGTTTTGGGCATGCAGGTTAGCGAGGGATATACATTATTAGTGTTCTGGCCTAGAAAATTTCCCGTTGCCCCAATTAGATAGCTCATATTAAAAGTACAGGGGAAATTTTATCGTATCGAGCTATTTATAAGTTCTGAGGTCAAATATTGCGATTTTAAAATTTAAATTAAAGGAGGCGCGAAAAACGAGGTCAGACTCATTCCGTGTGCAATACTTTTTGGGTACTGGACCACCGGTCTAGTGCACGGTGAGCAAGGAGGGAACCTGCGATGCGATTGAATTCAACTTTGGCTCAGGGGCGCTATCACTATAGTTGTGATGGCAGGGAAATGCCTGTGCAAGATAGTTGGCAGTTAGGGAATGATGAGCAGGGGCGACGCTCGCTTGTCAGTCGGCGCTTAGTCGGGGACCAGGGGTTTGGGATCGAAGTATTTGCTCTTTTGGAAGGGGGGCTAGTGAGTGAGTGTGTTGTGCATTGGCGAGATGAAGTTGATGAGGTGAGCGCCCACTACAAGTTAATTCCAGAGGAGGGAAAAAGTCCTGCGATAGGTGATGACATTCAAGCCAGCTGGACAGGTCCCAATGGCCCTCAGCAACTCAATATAGAAGGGGACGAGCGGCTTTTGTTTCCACTGATGCGGGTTTTTATGGGGCCTGTCTTGTCGAGGTTGGTACAACATGAAAATGGCCTGGAAGTTGTGTCCCCTGATATCGTCGATCCATCTCAGCGAGGTAAGTTGCTCTCTCCTAGGGTGAGCCATCGCACGGCAAGATCAATGGCGGGGGATGTTTCGAGCCAGAAGGCTCAGGAACTGGGTTCCGATATTATTGCTTACATTTACCAGGGCGATGAAGCTGAAAGAGATGCCCATTGCTATGTTGATAGTCGGAGCCTGTTAGTGGGGTACGATTGGCCATCTAGTACTGGCCGCCTGTGGCAGGTTCGGCTGAGGGACTTGGAGTGGTCGTCGAGCTTAAAAGGACTACTTTAGTCCAGCTTGAGGAAACTTTATAACCACTATTGGTCACACAAATAGGCTTAAATGGAGATTCCTGTTTCTATTCCTGTCACTATTTAGTTTTCTGTTCTATCTAAGCTGAAATTAGAGCTTCGCTAGCCTGATTGGCTATCTTGTCACGATAATCGCAAAATTATGTAGTGGGACTTGTAATCCTCTCCAGTGTAAGCTTGCATCACGATTGCAATAAATGACTGGGGGAAAGCGTTTTGTCCTACTATCGAAGAAGGGTTTTTGCCGGGCTCACATTACTTTCTTCTGTTGGGTTAGTTGCACAGTTGCCAACAGCTTTAGCTGAAGAGGCGCCAGAATCAACTTTTTCTATGGATGCGGGAGAAAACCTGCAGACCCACCATAAGCGCTGCTTGAACGAGCAAATACTTGTTTCGGATGCCGATGTCACGATAAGGGAAATTCGACGTATCTGCGCTGAAAGAGTTAGAGCTGAACTGACCCTTGAAGAAGATCCGGTGATAGCAGACTTTATTGTCGACGAGTATGAGGAAGACCTTCCGACAGATGAAGTATTGTTAGGGGGCAGAGCTCAGGCTATCAGGGATGCCGCCAATAACCCCTTTACTTTAGCTTCCCATAAAACTAACTACGTGCTGCCAATGGTCTACAACCCAGCCCCTGAAGAGGGAGGGGTGGCAGATATTGAAGGACCAGATAAAGCTGAGGATTTGGATAACGTCGAAGTACAGTTCCAGCTCTCTGTGCAAGTGCCTATTTGGCGGGGTTTTTTGGGGCAGGCTTCTGTACTGAGTGTCGCCTATACAAATCGTAGCTTTTGGCAGGCATACAACTCTGATAACTCCTCTCCCTTTCGTGAAACAAATCACGAGCCGGAATTGATTCTGAGTTGGCTCAATGATTGGAGCCTATTTGGCTGGAATAATGTAGCTAATCAGGTGGCGATTAACCACCAGTCAAATGGGCGCAGTGAACCCTATTCCCGCAGCTGGAATAGAATTTACGCCAATTTTGTTTTTGAGCGGGATAATTATTCAATCAGCCTAAAGCCCTGGTACAGGGTCCCTGAAGATAAGGATGATGATGATAATCCGGATATTGAGCACTACCTGGGGCATTTTGAACTAGGTGGGCGATACCGCGATGGGGATCACACGGTTTCACTGATGTTACGTAACAATTTGCGCTCAGATAATCGTGGTGCAGTGGAGCTGACCTGGGGCTTCCCTCTCGGGAAACGCGTCGATGGATATATCCGCTATTTCAATGGTTACGGCGAGAGCCTCCTTGATTATGATGAATCAGTGCAAACTTTAGGATTTGGATTTGTATTAGCCCAGGGGTTTTAACCTTAACGACGAGGGCGTACTCGCAATGAATAGGCTCTCGTTTTTCCCTTCTTAACCTGACTTGTTATCAAGGTTTGTTCATGGCCTTTGATGATAGTTACCGATTGAGTGCCCATGCGGTAATCACGAATACTGGCGGAGAAGTACTGCAGCTGAAAGCGACTTATGCTGAGCGTAGCTGGGGCTTGCCTGGCGGAGCATTAGACCCGGGTGAAACTGCCCATGAGGCATTGGTGCGGGAGTGCCATGAGGAGCTTGGACGAGAAGTGCGAATAGAGTATCTCAGTGGCATCTACTACCACAACGCTTTCAATTCACATGTTTTTATTTTTCGAGCCCATTTTATTAAAGAGGGTGACTACATTCTCTCTGATGAACATTCCCAATGGGCTTACTTTCCGCTTCACCAATTATCCCTGGTACAACGTCACAGGGTCGAGGATTGCCTCACGTTTAATGGTATTGTGCGTAGCGCAAAGTTCTAACTTTATTATCTTCCTTGGCAATAGATCTGGTATGCCTGGGTACATTTGGCGAAAATCGCCAAATGCAATGTAGTCGCAGAATTCCCCTCCCTCCTACATTAGTATTTGCCCCCTGGTGTTTATTGCCCTGGAATTCCAGAGCCACCGCAACTCGCGGGGGCCTTATAAAAGTTAATAAAATCAAATAGTTGAATAATTGATACAGCAAGTTGTACTCACCTGCAAGCTATGCTGATGGATAAGAATTATGGGTTTGGAATTGAAGATGCCTGAGTTGGGCAACCTAAACGAAAACAGCCTTGAATTAGAGTGCCGGGTCGCTCTGGTCAGTTCTGATAGCAAATTGGCCAATGAGTGGATTACCGCTCTCAATAATACGGCAGCAGTACACGACAATCCTTTTGGCCTTCACTTTGAAGCCGTAACGCCCGCAGATGCTGAAAGGTTGGCAAAAGAAGAGGATTCACTGCAAGCGGTCATTGTCGATGGTGGCAGTGACGGGCAGGGGATGGATGCTGCAGATGACATCGCTGACCGAATTCACGCTTTGCGTTCCCAGCTTAATATCTTCCTCGTAGCCCACAGTGATTTTGCTGGAACAACCTCCAAGCCGGGCAAATCCGGTTCAAAATCCCTGGCAAATTTGCGTCGCCGCTTCGATGAGTTGTTCGATCGTCGTGAGGGCAATTTCAACCATATGTTCCGCTTGGTGCAGGCGTTTATTGCTCGAAGAGCTTCGACTCCTTTTGCCGACACTCTGAAAGAATACGTATTCTCAGCTCGGGATGCGTGGCATACACCTGGCCATTCTGGTGGTGACAGTTTGCGCAATAGTCCCTGGGTGGGGGATTTTTATCGCTTTATGGGTGAACATATCTTCAATACAGACTTGTCTGTTTCTGTTCAAGTTTTAGATAGTTTACTCGAGCCCCACTCGGTTATTCAGGAGGCGCAGGATCTAGCAGCTCAGGCTTTTGGAGCTCGCCATACCTTTTTCCTGACCAACGGCACCTCTACCGCAAATAAAGTGGTTATTCAGCAAATTCTTGGTGGTGGCGGAAAAATTATCGTTGACCAAGCGTGTCATAAATCAGTTCACCATGCGATTGTGATGAATCGCTGTGAGCCGGTTTACCTGAAGTCTGTACTGCATCCAGAATTTGGAATTTACGGGCCGGTAAAGCGTTCGGATATTGAAGCTGCCCTGGATGAGCACAGTGATGCGCGCCTATTGGTAATTACCTCCTGTACCTATGATGGATTGCGTTACGACCTTAAGCCAATTATCGACTACGCCCATGAGCGTGGAGTGAAAGTGCTAGTGGATGAAGCCTGGTTTGCCCATGGTTTCTTCCATCCCGAGTTGCGGCCTACAGCACTGGAGTGTGGGGCGGATTATGTGACCCAAAGCACCCACAAAATGCTGTCGGCCTTTTCCCAGGCCAGTATGATCCACGTGCAAGACCCGGACTTTGATGAATTCCGTTTTCGCGAAAACCTGAATATGCACGCCTCTACCAGTCCTCAGTACGCAATGATTGCGAGCCTAGATGTGGCGCGTAAACAAATGGCGATGGAGGGGTATGGTCGTTTGAAGCAATGTCTAAAGATGGTGGAAATTTTACGTAATGCCGTCAATGAGACAGGTGTGTTCCGCGCGCTAACACGTGATGACTTGATTGCTGATCCACTTGCCAGTGATAACATTCGCCTTGATTCCACTAAGGTGACTATTGATATTTCCAAGAGTGGTTACTCTGGCAATGAAATGCAGATTAAATTGTTTGATCAGTATGGCATCCAGGTGGAAAAGACCACCTACAATACCATTACTGTACTTGTAACCCTCGGTAGTACAGAGAGCAAATTACTTCGCTTGATTCATGCTCTTAAGCAATTGGCAGGAAATACTCACAAGCGTATTCATATCGGGTCGCCGAGGCGTTTGCCAGAATTTACCCGTTTTACATGTCTACCGGCAGATGCTTATTTTTCGGAAGCAGAAGAATTGCCGCTGATGGATAATGGCACAGAAGCTATTGAGAACCTGGTTGGTCGGACCAGTGCAGATGAAATTGTTCCCTATCCGCCAGGTATTCCGGTCCTTGTGCCGGGGCAGGAAATTTCAGCCCAAATAGTACAGTTTTTGCAGCAGCTACTTCAGGGGCAGAATACGACAGAAATTCACGGTCTTATTTTCCGCTCTGATGAGCCGATGCTAAGGGTCGTTAAGGAAGCCTCCAAGGGCAAAGCTGAGAAAGTGCAGTCTTCTGGAGAGAAAAAGAAAGGAAAATAGTAAAACTCCACAATCCGGCATGGAGGCCGGTATGCTCGAAAGTCCACAATCTGTGTTGATAGCCGGTGCTTCCGGTGGCATAGCGCAGGCCATTGGCGCCGAAATCATTCGGCGCTACCCTCAAGTTACATTATTGACCTTGAGTCGAATCACAGTTGATATGATTCCTGGCCATGTCGGTGAGCGACACCATTTATCCGTTTGTCTAGAGCAAGCCGAGTCCATCGATATTGTTGAAAATTTTTTGGCCGAACATTCTGAGCCTCCAGGTTGGGTAATCAACTGCTGTGGCATTTTACATGATGAGTTCCACGGACCGGAGAAGTCCCTATCGCAATGTGATGATCACTGGCTATTGCAGTCGATTCAGGTCAACGTACTTTCCCATTTACATTTAGCGCGCGCACTAGATGGATTCTTGAAGCGCAGACGCCCTTTGTTGTGGGCGTCGCTTTCGGCAAAGGTGGGAAGTATCACGGATAACCAACTCGGTGGCTGGTACAGCTACCGGTGTAGTAAGGCCGCATTAAATATGCTGGTTAAGAATCTGTCTATTGAGTGGGCGCGGAAACTGGAGGAAAGTTGTGTGGTAGCGATTCATCCAGGTACGACAGATACTTCACTGTCCAAGCCTTTTCAGTCTAATTTGCCCCCAGATAAACTCTACACCCCTGAACTAAGCGCGAATCGTATTGTAGATGTTTTGAGTCAACTGGCATCGTCAGACACCGGAAGATTACTGTCATGGGATGGAAGTCTTATACCCTGGTAGTGATCAGCTTGAAATAGGCGTGATAGTGATTGTTATCGTATCTTAAGTTATAAGAGGGTTTCCCCGCTCCAGAATAGTGGCGATATCAATCCCGGTGGGTAGGCTTCCAGTATTGTGTGTGCCGTTAATTCCTATTCTTGATTTGATAAAGGCGTCAGTTACACAAGGGGTACTCCCCTGTAGCAGAAGGTGCGCCTGCATGGTCAGGGCCATTTGATCAATAATATGACGTGCACGGTATTCAAATTGATTTAGGTCGGAAAGGTCGTTTCTTAACTTGTCGACTGCCTTATCAAATTGTGTGTTTATGCCTCGACTAATGTTTAATTCATCAAACCAGTGGCTAATTACTGCAGGAGTTTTAGTGATGGCACGTAACACGTCCATCGCTTGAATATTCCCTGATCCCTCCCAGATTGCATTTATCGGAGCATCTCGGTACAGCCGTGCCGTAATAAAGTTTTCAATAGCTCCATTGCCTCCCAGGCACTCCATAGCCTCATAGGCGTGATGGGGACTGCGTTTGCATATCCAGTATTTTCCCACCGCGGCCCCGAGCCTGAGTAGCATCTTCTCGTGTTCGCTGCCCTCTTGATCCATTGCTCTGGCTATGCGCATGGTAAAGGCAATTGAGCCTTCCACCTCCATTTGAAGGTCGGCAAGCACATTTTGCATCAGTGGTTGATCAATCAGCTTTTTGCCAAATGCTTTGCGCTCACTAGCGTTGTAAATTGCCTGGATAACAGCTTGCCGCTGCCCTGCAGATGAGCCCATCATGCAATCAAACCGCGTAATCGCTACCATCTTGATGATGGCGCTGACCCCACGCCCTTCTTCGCCGATTAGCCAGCCCAATGCGCCGCGTATCTCAACTTCTGAAGAAGCATTGGAAACATTGCCACACTTTGTCTTCAGGCGTTGAATCTCCAGCTGGTTCTTCGAACCATCCGGCCTCCATCTTGGAACCAAGAAGCAGGATAAGCCGCCGGGCGCCTGGGCAAGAATTAAAAAGGCATCGCACATAGGGGCGGACATAAACCATTTGTGCCCTAATAATTCATAGGTTCCATCGGCGAGGGGAATTGCAGCGGTGGTATTTGCCCTGACATCTGAGCCCCCTTGTTTTTCGGTCATGCCCATACCGATCGTCAATGAGTTTTTCTCAAAATATGGGCGATTACTTCCATCGTAAGTGCGGCTGGTTATTTTGGGTATCCATTCGATGGCGATTTCAGAGTTTAGCTCGATAGTGGGCACTGAGGCGAAGGTCATAGTGATAGGACACCCGTGACCGGCTTCAAGCTGAGTGTGCAAGTAATTTTTTGCAGCTCTGGCCACGTGGGCACCTGCGCGTGGGTCGGTCCAGGGAGAGCTGTGTAAACCTTCTGAAAGTGCCAGCTGCATTAACTGGTGATAAGAGGGATGATATCGAACCAAATCAATGCGGTGGCCGGAACGATCGTGACTTTCGAAGATAGGTTTAAATTCATTGGCGGCATAACCTCGCTCAATCATTTCTGGCCTGCCACACACCTCCCCATACCGCTCCAGGTCATCTTCAGCCCAATGGGCCCCATTAATATGTACGGCTTCCTTTAACGCCTGATCAGCAATATAGAGGTTATGACCAGTAAGTGGACGAGGCTGATTGCTAACTTGATATGTGGATTTGTAATCTGGCACATAGTTTTGACTGTTCATAACTTCACCTAAAGGACTTGAGATTTCAATTGGTGTAGCGACTTACTTTGTACAATTTTACCAATTAATTAAAGGTAATAATTCAAGAAATAGCTGAATATGAGCATAAAACAAGCTTTCCTTGATTACTATTTAAGCTGTTTGATTGTGGTCAGTTATTTTGTTGCTTTTATTTACAGGGCTGTATGTTTTGATTTGAGGGTAATGTTTACTCGATCAAATATGGTTTTAAGGTAATGAAATGAAATTTATATTTAATTGCTATCGAATACTATTTTTTCAGTTTATCTACTGTAGCTCTTGAATAGTTTGATGTTTGTCACCTCATTTTAGCTAAGGTTTTTTTTATCTCAAATTGATCAAAATAAATTTAATAATACTGTGGACCAGTATAAAAAAATTGATATTTATGAGTTCTTGTTTGCTGGGAGAATCTATACCAAAGCATGTGAATTTTTCTTTTCGGTTCACCTTTCTATGATACCTTAGTATTACTAAATGGTATGAAGGAACCAAGTTGGCACACTTAAGATTGAATTTTTGATATCTAGATCACTACCGGTTGAAGTCATTGGGTTGATCGAATAGATTTAGCTCACAGCATAAGATGAGCGCGGAAACTTAAAAAATAGTTAGCCTGGCAACAGGCTTAAACATAAAAGGACTGCACATTGGGGGAACCCAGATGAATTTGCATAAGGATTATGCACCGCTAAAGGTTGTTAGCCCTAAGTCAGAAAAGACAGGGATTACAGTTGCCTTTTTAACCGCATGCGTCAATCTACAATCCTCAATATTTGCCGGGCGAATTGAGGATGAGTTTAAGACTACTTGCGCTATTTTGCAGCGCTCGACACTTTCTTCGCTGAGTGGCATTAAGGCTGAATACCTCCTTCTTGATTGTGCCGATGTCTCTGCTTCAGAGCTTGAATTACTCTTAAGGGAAATACACTCCCTGCCCAGTCCACCAAATATCGTATTGATCAATGTAGGTCAGAAATCGGATATTGATTTTGTTCTTCATTGGGAAAAAGTCTTGGGATTAATACCCTCTGAGTGCGAAGCAAAAGTCATTATGGAGAGGTTAGGGAGGATATTCTCAGGGGAATACTGGTTCCCAAGAGATGTGCTTCATAACTTCCTTAGGCAGCATAGAAAGCCAAAAAAATGGTGCGATAAAGTATCAAATCTTACTCAGCGGGAACGGCAAATTTTGCAGTTGATTTGTGACTGTAATACTAACGCTAATATAGCTGAAGCCTTGTGTGTCAGTGAACATACTGTTAAGAGCCATCTATATAAGATCTATAGAAAAATAGGCTGTAAGAATCGCCTAGAAGCAAGTAGCTGGGCCAGTCAAAACTTGTAATATTATGAAATCACTATTAATAAGTGCAGCTGTGTTTACAGTTGCACTTTCATGTATCGTATACAAAAGTTATGCCCAAGAAACAGGTGAGCAAATCTCAGAGGAGTCTCTGCTTACTGGACTGGTTATTGATAATACGGTAAGTGGTATCGGCCATGAGTTTGCGAGATCTCTTTCTATTTATATCACGACTAATTTCACTGGGTTTGATTACAATCTGACAGTGCATGAAAGGCCGTCGGCTAGATGGGGTAGTGTTGTTTGGGTGACCTTCGATAGCAAGCAGGTTTTTAAGACGGTTATTTACCCTGGGCGAAGAAAGTTCGGTGCAGTTGTTGAGCAGGCAGCATCGCAAATAAATAATAATGTACGTCAGCAGCGGTTACAGGAGCTGTTATCTCAAAATATTGATTTGGCGGGGGATGAAATATAATGAAATATATTTGCGCGGTAGCTATTTGTATTTTTTCTTGTTCTGTGTTTGCAACGGAGTTGGTGTATACGCCAGTTAACCCATCATTCGGGGGTAATCCTTTAAATGGTAATTATTTGTTGAATAATGCTAGCGCGCAGAACAGTAAGAAAGATCCTGATGCTAAGAATTCCCCCTATTCTGATTCTTCTTCCCTGGATAGATTTACAGACACTCTAGAATCTCGCTTGCTTTCACAGTTGTTGACAGATGTCGGGAACGGTAATGACGGGACTTTGGTGACTGATGACTACATTGTAAATATTGTTGATATTGATGGTGAGCTAACAATAACGATAACCGATGCTGTTACAGGTGAAATATCTGAGATTGTGGTAGTGGGTCTCAATCCTACCAATTAATAAAATTTTATCGATAGGCTTAGGTTTTTGTGGGGTGGTGCAATGTTGTTAAGAATATTGTTGTTTACTGTTATTTTTGGGTTGAGTGCGTGTAGCTCTGTAAAAGAAGCTTTATTTGGTCCCGGTCAACAAAAGGCAACGCTGACAGACCGAATGAGCACTTATTCTGATTTGGTTAGCTTGCCTGCTCCCAGGGGAAAAATAGTCGCAGCTGTTTATGGTTTTAGTGATCAGACTGGGCAGTATCGGCCTGCGCCTTCCAGTTCATTTTCGACAGCGGTTACTCAGGGAGCTGCTGCCATGCTTGTTCAGGTTCTGAATGAATCTGGATGGTTTGTAACGCTTGAGCGAGAGGGTCTTCAGAACCTATTGACGGAAAGGAAAATAATTAGGGCCGCAATAAAAGAACAGGATAGCCCTGCAAGTCCTGTGTTCGATTTACCTTCACTAATGTCAGCAAACATTATGCTTGAAGGTGGGATTGTTGGTTATGATACCAATATTAAGACTGGAGGAGCAGGTGCCCGTTACTTTGGTATTGGTATTTCCGAGCAGTATCGTGTCGATGAAGTGACCGTTAATTTACGTGCAGTAGATGTGCGAAGTGGTCGGGTGTTGAGTAGTGTTTTGACTAGCAAGAAAATTTTGTCGAGGCAGGTTCAGGGAGACGTTTACACTTTTGTTGAGTATAAGCGATTGCTTGAAATAGAAGCAGGTATGACAACTAATGATCCTACTCAGTTATGTGTTCTTTCGGCCATAGAGTCAGCGGTAATTCACCTTATTTCACAGGGGGTCAATGCTAACCTGTGGGCGCTAGAAGATAATAGCCAATACCCTATGTCTGTACTTAGCGAATATGCAGCAACTCCAGTTAAAATATTATAAATTTTTAAAGAATATTAAATTTTTCAATACATGTTTCTATTTGTTTGGTTGGCCTGGAGTAGTTTTATTTGTTAATTGTCAAATTTTATTTGTGAGCTTTAATGTTTTTGTGTGTAATTAGATGGAATGGGTTTACGTTGGCATTTTGTGTGTTTTGGGCTTGTGGTCTAAGTTAATACCAAAGTCTTATATTCTTCTTATTCTTTTTTATTAAATATAATCTTTCTTCTGATTCAATATTTCTCTTTTTTATCTATAGTTGTTCTCGTTGTTTTTTTAGTTGTTAACCGTTCTTTATTGAGAGGTGGTTGGTGATTGCTACAGCGAAACGAGTAACGGTAATTACACTTCTGTTCCTGGTTTTACCGTTTTCGGTGTGTTGGGCTTCTGATTTGGATAACCACGATGAACTGTCTGCGGGGCAGGGGGCCCTGGATCTTCTTTTACTAAGAAAAGATTCAATTTCGGGCAACTTGGCTCAGGTTTCACAAACGGGTGATTATAACGTTGCAGAGATTACCCAGTCCGGTTTTTATAACCAGGCCGTCCTGATACAAGGAGGTGAATCCAATGCTGCATTAGTGCAGCAAACAGGCGATTCTAATTATGCTGCGATATCGCAGTCTGGGGCCTACAACCAAGCTACAGCGATACAGAGTGGTGTGGGTAACGTGGCATTGATCAGTCAGGTTGGCTACGGAAATTCCGTAAACATTATTCAAAACGGTGATGGATTGTTTGGTTATGTCGCTCAGTTCGGTGACGACCATGCGGTGCAACTAGTGCAGTACGATTAAAGCACTGCACTCTTTTACTTGTATTTATAATTTTATTCCGAGGGAGATTGATAGATGAAAAAAGTTACACTTGCTGCTGCTATTGCTTTGGTTGTTGGCTCTAGCCAGGCACTAGCTGATAACAACTTTGGTGATCAGGTGCAGCTTGGAAATGACAATGATGCCAATGTTATCCAGGTGACAGCAGCTACCAATAATGCGGCGTACCAGTGGCAGGAAGGCGAGTCAAACTACGCCAGAGCCATTCAATCTAATGCTGATGACAACTACATTGACCAAACACAAATTGGCAACCGTAATTCAGCTAGAACAACCCAAGAATATGGCCAAGTCGGTAGTGAGGCAACTACTTATCAAGATGGTGAGGGAAACAACGGTGTAATTCATCAGTGGGAAGGTTCGTATAACACGACTCATATTGCTCAAATCGGTAGTGAAAACCAGCTGCATGTAGATCAGTTCTTTGGGTCTAATTTCAATTACTCTGACATGTATCAAGTGGGTAGCGATAACGCCGGACTCCTACAGCAAGAAGGTGATGGTAACTACTTTGTCAGCACCCAAGAAGGCGATAGTAACGGTGTTTGGAACAGCGCAGTTCTTTCTTCTACCGATGGGTTTTATGGCGGTCAGCTAGGTGACTTCAACGTGGGGTCAGTCTATCAATATGGTTCTGCCAACAATGCTAATTTGATGCAAAGAGGCGACTTCAACCTATTAGACGTTGGACAGGCCGGAGCTAATAATACGGCTAATGTCTTACAAGAAGGCCTGGGAAATGCGGGAATGGGCTATCAATCTGGAGATAATAACGTTGTTAATATCAGCCAGAACGAAACCTTCAATTATGGTGTTATGAATCAAGTGGGTAATGATAATAGCGCTAATCTTGTTCAAACTGGTGATGCTAATGTGGCCGACTTCGGTCAGTATGGCGATTTGAATCTTGTTAACATTGACCAGGCTGGTATTAGTAATGAGACATATGGTTATAGTGCCGGTGTATCAAATATTGTAGATGTAGATCAGTTTGGAGAGCTGAACTTGGCTGAAGTGCATCAAGATTTTGGTGCTGATAACCTGGTAACCGTAGCTCAATCAGGCGCCGAGCACTTCGCTCACGTTGGTCAGTCTGGCTATGAAAACATTGCCACTGTTAACCAGACCAGTACCTTAAATATGGCTAGCATTGAGCAAGTTGGCGCCAACAATATGGCTACCATCACTCAGAACTGATCTTGAAAAGTTTCAGGTATGAGAAAAAACCGCCCTTTTGGGGCGGTTTTTCATGAGGTCAATGTGGTTTTAGGTAAACAAAAAGTGACTAGATTATCCGTTGACCAGAAAAGTTGAGGATCAGCTCTAATAGCCCTGTCCATGGAGATTGATGCCCACTACCACCTTTGATAGAGACATCTATAGCCCGAGCGCGAATTAATAAGCTTTCCAGCTGCTTCCTATTAAGTCTGTGTAGGGCTCCTTGGACCAATGGCTGTCGCTTTTGCAGCCGAACCAATCTCGCTAAAGGTTGGCCTTGATCCAGTTTTTCCATGATGTCGAGAAGAGTGCGAATTTCTCTTGCTATTGCCCAAAGTACAATGGGTGGTTCAATACCTTCGACCCTCAATCCGTCGAGTGTTTTGACTGCTTTGGCTGAGTTGCCAGAGAGTGCTGTGTCAATTAGGTCAAAAACACTGTAACGGGCGGAGCTGGTAACACTATGTTCCATCATTTCCCGGGTGATTTCTTGCCCGGGGCAGGAAAGCTTAAGTTTTTCTATCTCCTGGCTTGCGGCAAGCAGGTTGCCCTCTACTCTTTCTGCCAGGATTTGTATTGCTTCTGGTTCGGCTGAGAGGCCTGCAGATGCAAGGCGCTGGTTGATCCAACGGGGCATTTCCTGAATCGTCACAGGCCATACCTGAACCAGCACTCCCGATTGTTCTAGGACTTTGACCCACTTGCTGTTGAGTTGCGATCTATCAAGTTTCGGTAATACCAGTAAAAGCAAAAGATCTTCACTTGCTAGTGAGGCAAACTCTTGCAGGGCTTTACTGCCCTTATCCCCAGGTTTACCTCCAGGCAAACGCAGCTCGACGAGTTTTTTTTCTGCAAAAAGAGACATATTTCCGGCTGAAGCAACCAGCGTGCTCCAGTCAAAATTATGTTCTGCGTGAATAAGTTCTCTCTCGGTGAAACCGTGCTTTTTCGCTGTTGAGCGGACTAAATCGCAGCACTCTTGTACTATTAAGGGCTCATCACCAGTGATAACAAAAATTGGCGATAGGCCCTTTTTTAGATTTTGCGATAATTGATGGGGGTTAACGCGCATTAATAAAACTAACCTAGTAGCTCTTTTCTTCTAATGAAGCATTCACATCGATACGCCGTAAGCGGTCGATAATGCGCCCAATAAGCTCCCGCTGCATCTCCGCGCGTAAGGTATTTTCCTCTTCACTTTTACTGACAATTTCATCGACATCCCACTCCAAGGTGCGGTAAACGTCTGCCTGTGCTTTATTTAGGAGGACTTGGCCTGAAGCTGTGCGTACGCTATAGATTGCACTGGTAATTAATTCGTATTCAGATGCTCGCCCTTCAGAGTCTACAGCTACGGTTAGTTTTCTCTCGGTTTCCTGGTGAATGATGAGTGTATAGTCAGCTTCTGCAGGTGATTCCGCCATAGGCACACCCGCATTATTGAGCAGTCGCGTTAATTGATCTGCGATATCACTGCGAGGGTCTACTGTGGATATATAGAGTGTACTACCGGGAGGAAAATTCTTAGGGGCGCCTCTTAGATGCCAGCCGCAACCGGCAATAGTGATAGCGAGAAGAAAAATAAAGGCTCGAATTGCGATTGTTTTCATAAACTACTTGCCTTGATCTTGTCGGCTACAGCGAGCTGACTTAAGTGAGCCGGGAGTGAAACTCCCGGCATCATATTGCGGGTCTCTACTTGGCGACAATATTAACCAGTTTGCCAGGAACGACGATTACTTTGCGCACCGTAGCTTCACCGATAAATTTCTGAACGTTCTCATCGGCGAGGGCGAGTTTTTCCAGGCTCTCTTTGTCTGCATCAGCAGGCGCATCCAGTTTTGCCCGTACCTTGCCATTGACCTGGACGACCAAAGTAATCGAGGTGCGCACCAGTGCTTTTTCATCTGCCATTGGCCAAGGAGAATCGATTAGGGCACTGGTATTCCCCAGCACCTGCCACAGTTGGTGACAGATATGAGGAGTAACCGGAGCCAACAGCAAGACGGCGGTCTGTAGGGCTTCTCTCTCTACAGCCAGTCCTTGATCACTGTTGCGATCTGCCAGCTTGCCCACTTCATTGAGCAATTCCATTACTGCTGCGATAGCGGTATTAAAGGTCTGGCGGCGGCCATAGTCATCCCCCACTTTTTGGATGGTCTCGTGGGTTTTGCGGCGTAGCTGCTGTTGCTTGTCATTGAGGGACTGCTGGTCGATCTGTGCTTCACTGGAGCCCGCTGCAATATGGGCGTGAACGGTCTTCCAGAGTTTGCGCAGGAAGCGGCTGGCACCTTCCACACCGGCATCGTGCCACTCCAGAGTCTGCTCCGGAGGGGCGGCAAACATGGTGAACAGGCGAACGGTATCGGCACCGTACTCCTCAACCGCAGCGTGAGGGTCTATGCCATTGTTCTTGGACTTGGACATCTTTACCACGCCGCCGGCAATAATCTCTTCGCCGGTGGCTCGCTCAATCGCTTTGGTCGGCTTGCCCTTGTCATCGCGCTCGACGTCCACATCGGCGGGGTTGATCCAGGTCTTGTGGCCGTGTTCCTCCTTGTAGAAGGATTCGGCTAACACCATGCCCTGACACAGCAGCTGCTTGAAGGGTTCATCGCTATTGACCAGGCCCTCATCCCGCATCAGCTTGTGGAAGAAGCGCGCGTAGAGAAGGTGCAAGATGGCATGTTCAATACCGCCGACATACTGGTCCACTGGCAGCCAGTAGTTGGCGCGGTCCGGGTCCAGCATGCCCTCTTCAAAATCGGGACAGGTATAACGGGCGTAGTACCAGCTGGACTCCATAAAGGTGTCGAAGGTATCGGTTTCACGTTCTACGGGAGTGCCGTTGAGTTCGTCTTTACGCCATTCGGGATCGGCTTTAATAGGTGATTGAACGCCGTCGAGCTCGACATCTTCCGGCAACAGGATCGGCAGCTTGTCTGCGGGTACTGGTATTTCTCCGCCGTCGGCCAGGTTGAACATGGGGATGGGCGCACCCCAGTAGCGTTGGCGGGATACACCCCAGTCGCGCAGGCGGTAGTTGGTCTTAACCCGACCCTTACCTGCAGCAATCAGCGCTTCGGAGATCGCAGTAAAGGCGCCATCAAAATCCAGGCCGTCAAAACTGCCGGAATTCACCAGTTTGCCTTTCTCTGTATAGGCCTCTTTCTCCAAATCGATAGACTCGCCGTCGGCAGCCTCGATAACCTGGATAACGGGCAGCTGGTATTTTTGTGCAAATTCCCAATCGCGCTGGTCGTGTGCCGGTACTGCCATCACTGCGCCTGAGCCGTAATCCATCAGAACATAGTTGGCCACCCATACGGAGACTTCTTCACCGCTGATGGGGTGAATTGCCTTGAGCCCGGTATCCATGCCTTTCTTGTCCATCGTGGCCATATCGGCTTCGGACAGGGACTGCTTTTTGCACTCGGCGATAAAGGCTTTGAGTTCGGGGTTGGACTCGGCAAGCTCCAGAGCGATGGGGTGCTCGGCGGCGAGGGAAACATAGGTAACGCCCATCAGTGTATCCGGACGGGTGGTATACACATCGAAGTGGTCCATGCCCGCAATAGGCTTGGGCAGGGCAAAGCTCAGCTCTACTCCCCGGCTCTTGCCGATCCAGTTGCGCTGCATGGTGCGCACCTGCTCGGGCCACTCGGGCAGTTTGTCCAGGTCTTCGAGCAGCTCTTCGGCATAATCGGTGATCTTGATAAACCACTGGGCCAGCTCGCGGCGCTCAACGGTGGTGCCACAGCGCCAGCAGGCGCCATCTTCGACCTGCTCATTGGCCAGTACGGTCTGGTCGTGGGGGCACCAGTTCACTGCAGAGTTCTTCTTGTAGACCAGGCCTTTTTCGTAGAGGCGGGTGAAGAACCACTGCTCCCAGCGGTAGTAGGTGGGCTGGCAGGTGGCCAGTTCGCGGGACCAGTCAAAGCCAAAACCCAGGGCCTTGAGCTGGCCTTTCATGTACTCGATATTGGCATAGGTCCATTTGGCTGGAGCGGTCTTGTTCTGGATGGCCGCATTCTCTGCAGGCAGACCGAAAGCATCCCAGCCCATCGGGTGCAACACGTTCTTGCCCTGCATGCGCTGATAGCGAGTAATTACATCGGTAATGGTGTAATTGCGCACATGCCCCATGTGTAGCTTGCCGCTGGGGTAGGGGAACATGGATAGGCAGTAGAACTTTTCCCTGCCGGCGTCTTCCTTTACTTCAAAGCTCTTCTCGGCCTCCCAGAATTCCTGGGCGGAAGCTTCGACTGCGGAGGGGTTGTACTGCTCTTCCATCGATTCGGGACCTATACTCTGTGATCAAAATTTGCGGGAAACTGTTCAGTGTTTATTGGGGGATGTGAACGCTTGTCAATCGGTAAAGATTGATCGCGATCAAGTTTCGCTCCCAGTGCATCTTTTACGATGCGTAAACGCGGGATTATAGGAGGGATACCGTGACGAAGGAACCAAAGTTGCCGCCGAAGGACGATCTGATTAATGAGTTTCGCGAAGACTTTGAAGATTTGGTCGAAGGTGAGCTGGCTGTTGAGAATCTCACCGCCAATAAGATGGCATTTTTGCGCGCTTGGCTGAAAGATGACCTGCATCGGGCTGCTGACTATATCCGGGGACTAGGTGGGGAATTGAAGACCCTAGAGGAGCGCAGCGGTGATTGGCTGCTGGATGCGGCGGACCCCACAGAAACTGCCTGGCCAAACTTAATGCGATGCATCAAAGAGGGCAAGCCCTGGGCTTTGGCCGGCGAGTTTGTAGGGCCGGATGAGGAGTTGCAGTGTTTGGGCTGTGGATACCGAGCTATGCCGCCGGCAAATACCCAGATCACTCCCTGCCACCGGTGTGGTTATGGATGCTTTCGTCAGATTGAGGGTGGTCTCGAGTATTGAATGGGCTCTATACGGCGGCGGCCACGCTTCTGATGCCTCCAGCAGCCCCATTGTTGGGGCTGCTGGTTGCATTCCTTTTGCGATTCTCTTCATCCGGGTCCTTGCTTGAGAGATGCTCTCTACCCTTGGCTGTGATTTCCTTTTGTGTGCTTTGGTTAGGGGCGACCCCGGCATTCTCATCCTGGCTTGGGGATCGATTGGGCAAAGTACCTTATCAACCCCATATAAGGCCTGAGGCTGTTGTGATCCTTGGTGCAGGGCGTTATCGCGACAGGTATTCGAATAGGGAGAGACTCTCTGCGGCGAGTCTTGAAAGAGTTGCCGGTGCTGTCGAGCAAGCACCAAAAGAGTTACCGATTCTGGTATCTGGCGGTCGGGTTCACAGCGGAGAGCGGCTGGCAGAGTCTGATTTAATGGCTGCGTTGTTGGAGGAAGAGTTTTCCACTCCGGTCACTTGGCGTGAAGATTGCAGTCGTACTACTGCAGAGAATGCAGTAAATAGTGCTGATATTTTGCACAGTGCTAATGTGAGGTCGGTTTTTTTGGCCACTCACTGGTGGCATATGCCTCGCGCAGCGGAAATTTTTTCCCGCGCTGGCTTAGAGGTACAACCCCTGCCGGTTGGGAGTGCCGGAGAATTGATGCCCCGCGCTCAAACAGGTGTGGGGCGCTGGCTGCCCAATGCTGTCTCCCTGCTAAGGACCCAGGTCTACTGGCGGGAAATACTGGCACGGATCTGGTATCGGTGGAGTTCGCTACCGTCCATCAGGAAATGTTGAGGATCCATAAGGAACTTTTTGATAAATGTAATCTCAGAGGGCTACAGGATTTGAGGGATCAGGCGTCGAGCCCAAATGTTTGAGAGCTCTTGATTGCTAGTTGTACCGGGCTTAGGATGACTGGCGCCACAGGACATACCCATTGATTACCTTTTAATATGGAGTAGCGGCTGTGGATAAGAAACATAACAATAATCGAGATAACCTTATGATGAAGGGCATCCCACTTTCTTTCTCTCCGATACAGTTACATAACCGGTTGAACCGGGCTGTTTGGATTGGCTTCAAGCGGGTTGAGCAAGATGGCCGCACACTGGTTTTTCTGTGTGCCGGTGGCGATAGCGGCGCCCAACTCAGTAAAAATTTTGAGACCTTTGCCGGGCAGATAGTCCGGGAGTTCGGTTTTGCTCCCGCCGAAGTGGAGTTTATCGAGCTGCGTTCAAAAGCCGAGGAGTCCCATTGGTATCGCTGGCATGCCCAATGGGTGGGGTCTGCGCCAATGGAGTGCCATGGCGACCTGGTGACCAGTGAATCTAGCCGACGCTACTTAGCCCAGGCACTCGAAAGCGATATGGCCGCCGCTTAAATTCATTTGTTCAGGCGCTGGCTTTAGTGGCAGCGCCGTCACCCTTGAGCAGGTCTGAGAGGGCCTGCTCCAGAGTTGGAAATTGGAAGGTATAGCCGGTTTCCAATGCTGTACAGGGCTCGACCCTATCACTGGCTAGCAGTAATTCATCAGCCATCTCTCCAAAAGCTATCTTTAAAGCCCAGGTCGGTAAGCGTAAAAACGCCGGGCGATGCAGCTCTTTGGCCAGGATCCGGGCAAAGCTGTTGTTGGTGACAGGTTCTGGTGCACTTCCGTTAAATGGACGGCAAAGTTGATTGTCGATGGCGTGTAATATCAGCCCGACTTCGTCTTCTTCGTGAATCCAGCTCATCCAGTGCTCGCCCGAGCCCATGGGGCCGCCAAGCCCGAGACGAAATGGTGGCAGCATTTGGGGAAGGGCGCCACCGCGCATGGAGAGAACGATAGCTGTGCGGATAATGCCTACCTTAACGCCAGAGTGCTGCAGCGGGAGCGTGGCGGCCTCCCAGTCCCGACACAGCTGTGCGGCAAAGCCCCCTCCTGGAGCGCTGTCTTCTTTCAGTAACTCCCCTCCGCGATTGCCGTAATAGCCGATTGCGGAGCCGGACAAGAAGTAGGATGGCTTGTCTCTTTGGCCCAGGGTCCAGTGAACCAGCTTCTCTGTTGTGTCCAGGCGTGAACTGCGAATCTCAGTGCGATATTTTTCTGTCCAGCGACGGGAGATGGGGGCCCCGGCAAGGTTCACAATAACATCTACGGGCTGGTTTACCTCTGCGGGATCGCGGCAGGCGTTGGCTGATTCGCCACATAAGTTTCGAACCCTGTCCGGATGTCGGCTTAATACCGTAATAGTATTGCCTCGCTCCAGCCAGCGCCGACAAAAGAGTCTGCCTATAAGCCCGGTGCCACCGCTAATCAAGCAATGCATGGGGAATCACCTTGCCTTATATTCGCTAGAAAATTGAATGGAGCATAGCAGTGATATTCAGTGGCGGTAGCTTACCGATGGCCACCCCGGCAGGGAGTGGCCACAGGGCTTGTTTTAATCGGGTAGCTCGCCACTGAGAGGGGAGTTGGATTGGGGTTCCACCCTACGGCGTAAAAACAGGGCCAGGGCCAGCATTGGGAGCGCCAAGGCAAATACCAATGAGATGCCGGCTAGCATAAACGGAGTGGCGCCACTCATCGCTCTGATATCCCCGGTCATATTCGCGCGCTCGAATTGGGGGAGTTTTTTAATAATCCTCCCCTTGGGGTCCACAATTGCCGTCACACCAGTATTTGTCCCTCTCACCAGGTAGCGACCAGTTTCCAAAGCGCGCATCTGCGCCATTTGCATATGTTGTAAGGGGCCAATAGAGGTCCCGAACCATGCATCATTGCTAATGGTCAGCAAAACCTGGGAAGACAGTGCTGAGTCGGCAACCAGCCTGGGATAGACAATCTCATAGCAGATAAGCGGCGCCCAGCTTGCACCAGCAGCATTGAGTGGTGATTGTTCGTCCGGGCCTGAGCGGATAAAGGAAGTGGGGAGATTAAAAAACTCGATAGTGCCCCGAATAAAATCCTCCAGAGGTACATACTCACCAAAGGGGACCAGGTGGCGCTTGTGATACACGCTGGGGCTCTGGCCAAAAACTGCGGCGGAGTTGTGAATACTCGGCCGCTCCTGTGCCGAACCCCGGGTGTCATAGAGAATACCGGTGATCAAATCGATGTTGGTAGTCTCAGCATTGCGTTGCAGCGCCTGCATAAGGTTGGGGGCTTGCCCGTAGAGCATGGGCAGGGCGGCTTCGGGCCAGATAATAACGTCTACATCCTGATCGCTAAGGGCGCGAGTACCCTCCTGATAACGACTGATAGTTTCCCCGCGAAACTCTGGCAACCACTTCTTTTCCTGAGGAATATTAGCCTGCACCAGCCCAACGCTGATAAGAGGACCTTTTGCGGAGGTCCACTCCACTTGGGAGAGGGCAGCTCCTATTGGCCAGGAGGCCAGTGCCGCAGTGAGTAGAATGATATGGCTGTGTCGCTTGAGCGGGGATAGGCGGCCACTGACAACCAGGGCCAGCACTGCGCCGGTAAATGCCAATAGCAGGCCTATGCCGTAGACACTCAAAATCGGCGCCCAGCCCGCTAGCCAGGTTTCTGTATGGCCATAGCCGGCGAAGAGCCAGGGGAAACCGGTAAAGGCCCAGCTGCGCAGCCATTCACTGATAAACCACAATGCGGCAAAAGCCAGAGCGAAGCTGAATTTATTATCTGTGAAGCGGCCCAGAATGTAGAAGGGCGCGGCTAACAGCAGCGCCATAATAGCGACGAAGCTTCCGGTGAGGGCCAGTCCTAATGGCACCGATGAGTTGCCAAAATTTGTAATCGAAACGTAGACCCAGGAAGCCCCGCTGGCGAAGAGGCCCAATCCATAGCAGAGGGCGAGCCAGAAGCTTTTGCGACCTGGTAGCACCTGCCCTTTGGCTGCAGAGAGCAGAATCCAGGCGAATAGTGTCAGGGACAGCAGGCCACATACCCAATAGTTAAATGGGGCAAATGAAAGTGTCATCAACCCGCCAGCTACAACGCTGGCGAGAGGAGAAAATAATCTGCGCATAAAGTTGTTGTCAGGATACCCCGTTCGCTCAGGGTATCAGTGTATTAAGGCTTGCAGTAATGAGCGGTACTCAGCTGTCTTCTTCTGGCGGTTTGCGCATATGGGCAACCCGCAAAAGGTGTATCTGGCGGCTGTCTGCATAGAGTACCCGGAACATAAAGTCACCCAGTCGGGTGACTTCGTCACGGCCCGGCAAATGGCCGAATGATTGCATAATAAGACCGCCGACAGTGTCGAATTCTTCATCACTAAAGGCGCTCTCGAAAAATTCATTGAACTCTTCAATGGGAGTCAGAGCTTTAACGATAAAATCGTTTTCCCCAACTTTACGGATATAACTATCCGCTTCTTCCTCGTCGGTCTCGTCTTCGATTTCACCGACAATTTCCTCGAGAATATCTTCGATAGTCACAACACCGGATACACCGCCGTATTCGTCTATCACGACCGCCATATGGTAGCGGTTCTCACGGAACTCGCGCAGCAGGATATTGAGGCGCTTGCTCTCGGGAATAATATTGGCTGGGCGGATCAGGTCTTCGAGCTGAAATCCGTCGAAACCTTTCAACAGGAGAGGGAGCAGGTCTTTGGCGAGCAATATCCCGCGTATATCATCGACACTTTCGCCGACGACAGGGAATCGGGAGTGCCCCGAATCAATAATTTTGGGGAGGAACTCTTCCGGCTTATCTTGAAGGCCTACCACAACCATTTGCGAGCGTGGAATCATAATCTCGCGGACTTGCTGGCTGGAAACGTCCAGTGCGCCTTCGATAATAGAGAGCGCTTCAGCATCTACCAGCTGATTTTCAGCGGCGTCCTTAATGATGTCCAATAATTCGTCGCGAGACTTGGGTTCAGCTGAAAAGGCGCTGAACAGCTTTTCCAGCCAACTTTTTTCACTCGCGCGGGATTTGCTCGCTGAGTGACTACTTGGGGGCTCGTCTGTGGTCATGGAAGTGGCCATGCTCCGGGGTTCTCTCGTTGGTAGATAAAATTCAGTAGCAGTTTGCCATTACTTCGGTGGTACAGCGGCTATCATCCCACTTCATCCTGTGGGGCGTAGGGGTCTGCAATGCCGAGGTTGGCGAGCAACTTCGTTTCCAGGCTTTCCATAACCTGAGCGTCTGCATCTTCGATATGGTCATAACCTAGAAGGTGCAGTGTGCCATGGACCACCATATGTGCCCAGTGCGCCGATAGTGATTTGCTCTGTTGCTCCGCTTCCAGTTCAACTACTGGGGCACAGATCACAAGATCTCCAAGCATTGGGAGATCCAGCTCCGCAGGGAAATCGGTAGGGAAGGATAAAACATTAGTGGGTTTATCCTTGCCTCGGTACTGGTGATTAAGTTCCTGGCTCTCACTTTCGTCCACGATTCGCACCGACAGTTCCGCTTCGTTGCGGTGGCCGGTCAAAGCCTTGGATACCCAGTTGCTGATAGCCTCATCGGAAGGGATGTCGTGGCAGCGGCTGACCCGCTGCACATCGAGTGTTAAATCAGTCATAACTCAGGTGCGGACTCTAAGCGGCATTCTCATCGGCTTTATTGGAAATTCGATCTGCTGAGGCCATTTCCAGCTCAGCTTCATGAATATCGTAGGCCTCCACAATGCGCTGCACGAGGGGGTGGCGAACCACATCCTTGGCTCCAAAGTGGGTAAAGCTGATTCCATTAACTCGCCCCAGTACTCCAACAGCATGGCGCAAACCGGAAGCTTGGCCACGGGGCAGGTCGACCTGGCTGGGGTCACCGGTAATTACGGCGGTGGAGCCAAAGCCAATCCGCGTGAGGAACATTTTCATCTGCTCGCGGGTGGTATTTTGGCTCTCATCGAGAATAACAAAGGCATTGTTCAGGGTGCGCCCGCGCATATAGGCAAGGGGAGCCACTTCGATAACGTTGCGTTCGATCAGCTTGCCAACAGTTTCAAAACCGAGCATTTCGTAGAGGGCGTCGTAGAGTGGGCGGAGGTAAGGGTCTACCTTTTGGCTCAAGTCACCGGGCAGGAAACCCAATTTCTCGCCGGCTTCAACGGCGGGGCGGACCAGGAGGATTCGCTCAACTTCATCCTTGAGCAGAGACTCCACAGCACAGGCTACCGCCAGATAAGTTTTACCGGTACCGGCGGGTCCGATACCGAAATTGATATCATTGGTCTGCACAGCGCGAACGTATTTACGCTGATTGAGCCCTCTGGGGCGTACCGAGCACTTCTTAGTGCGAATCAGTACTACTTGGTCAGCTTCGTTGGAATCACCGCTACCATCTTGGCCGGTGAGTTCTTCAACCCCCGCTTGCTGCAGAGCCAGGTGAATCTCATCTGGAGTGAGATAGTCCTTGGTACCGGTTTCCTTGTAGAGCCTACTGAGTAGTTCGCCAGCGGCACGCGCCGATGTGGCATCGCCGAAAAATGAAAACCGGTTGCCGCGATTTCGAATTTCGATATCCAGGCGCTGTTCTATTTGGCGTAGGTGTTGGTCGAACTGACCGCAGAGATTGGCGAGACGGCGTGCGTCGTTGGGCTCGAGAGTGATGCTGTGGGCGAGGGTTTGTGTTTCCAAATTGGTTTCCGGCACCTTTAATCCAGGGGTTATATTGCTAGGGTATACCCATTTTCCCTAAAGGGGAAAGAGGTGATTCCTACAAATAGGTTCTAACTTTACCTGATTTTAATTACGGGGCGTAATTTGGGGGGTAAGTTGAGCCTAATTTGGCGGCAGGATGTGCTTTCGAAGTACATCTTGCCGCTATTTGAGGTAATCACAAAGTCTTAGAACAGATCTTCTTCCAGCTCAGATGTGACTAAAGTACCGCGCAGGGAGTTTGGCAGGGCCTCTTCAATCACAACATCGGCAAATTTGCCGATCAGGGCGAGATCGTCCGCACGGAAGTTGACTACCCGGTTGTTCTCGGTGCGGCCTTGCAGCTGTCCGGGGTCCTTTTTGGAAACGCCGGTTACCAGCACACGCTCAGTGTTGCCAACCATGCGGCGGGCAATAGCTGCAGCCTGCTGGTTAATCCGCGCTTGCAGCAGCTGTAGGCGCTGCTTTTTCACCTCTTCCGGGGTGTCATCGGCCAAGTCGGCAGCCGGAGTGCCTGGGCGAGGGGAATATATAAAGCTGAAGGAGATATCGAAGCCCACGTCCTGGATCAGGTTCATGGTCGCTTCAAAGTCCCTGTCAGTTTCGCCGGGGAAGCCGATAATAAAGTCTGAAGACAGGCAGATATCCGGGCGAATTTTCTTCAAGCGGCGGATCTTGGATTTGTACTCCAGGGCGGTGTGGCCGCGTTTCATTGCCATCAGAATGCGGTCGGAGCCACTCTGTACGGGCAGGTGAAGGTGACTAACCAGTTCTGGCACCTGTCCGTAGACATCGATCAGCGCATCGGAGAACTCTACCGGGTGAGAGGTGGTATAGCGGATACGGTCGATGCCATCGATCGCTGCCACATAAGTGATCAGCTCGGCGAAATCTACTTCGTGGCCATCTTCTCCCGTAGCGCGGTAGGCGTTTACGTTTTGCCCAAGCAGGTTCACCTCGCGGACACCCTGGTCTGCCAGGTGGGCGATCTCTTCGAGTACATCGGCCACAGGGCGGCTGACTTCTTCGCCACGGGTGTAGGGAACCACGCAGAAAGTACAGTACTTGGAGCAGCCTTCCATAATAGAGACAAATGCAGTGGCGCCGTCGGCCTCTGGCTGGGGCAGGCGATCAAACTTCTCGATCTCCGGGAAGCTCACATCGACGATAACTGCGCCGCTTTTTTGCTCCTTGGTCTCCATCATCTCCGGAAGGCGATGCAGGGTCTGGGGGCCAAAGATCAAGTCTACATGGGGCGCGCGCTTGGCAATCGCCTCGCCTTCCTGACTGGCTACACAGCCGCCAACACCAATCACCAGGTCGGGATTTTTTTCCTTCAGGTGCTTCCAACGGCCCAGCTGGTGGAACAGCTTTTCCTGGGCTTTCTCGCGGATAGAACAGGTGTTGACCAATAGTACATCCGCCTCGTCGGGATCGTCGGTAGGTACCATGTCGTGGGACTCGCCGAGCAGATCGCGCATCCTCGCGGAATCGTACTCATTCATTTGGCAGCCGTGGGTCTTAATATATAGCTTTTTCACCGATGTTTCGGACATATCGCGCCTGGTTAAAAACTGGTCAACAATTAGGGTGGGGCATTATAGCGATACGACCCGGCACTGCATAGATGGCTATATTAGCTGTTGCGAACCTGTGCTATTCTTGCGCGCTTTTTCGGGCTTTGCCCGTTCTATGATCAATTTGAGCTTCGGGGTCATCCCCATCCTGAGAGACTTATGGCCAACCCGATTTATAAAGTTATTTTCCACAACCAAAACCAAGTGTACGAACTCTACGCTCGGGCCATCTATCAAAGTGATATGTACGGCTTTATCGAGGTGGAGGAGTTTGTATTTGGGGAAAAGGCTCAGCTTGTGGTCGATCCCAGTGAGGAAAAGCTGAAAACCGAATTTGCTTCGGTAACCCGTTCCTATATTCCGATGCACAGCATCGTGCGTATTGATGAAGTGGAAAAAGAGGGCACCGGCAAGATTGTTGAAGTAAAGGGTGACAAAGTTGCCAAGTTTCCTTTTGCCCCGCCTATCCGTCATCCCCAGGACACAGAGTAAGCTTTATTTTTACTCTGAATCAGGCCGGGCTCTATGCCCGGTTTTTAGCGCCAAAATCATCCGCTGCACCTTTTTTTCCTCTGCAATATAAGCTTCAATAAAAATCCTCCTGACTGTCATCAAATCGCTGCAAAGTGGTTGCGCTGACGATCAACGCCGTTCTGTATTTAGTTGATCTCAATTTGCTAGCAAGAGAGCAAATACGGATTTATCGATTTTTCTCAAGTTAGCTCAAGCGACGACCTATATTTTTGCCGCGTATCTGCCCTGATTTTTATGGGCTGATAACTGGTACAGACTGGAACTTTGCTATGAGCAATCGCTATCGCGCACTGTGGATTTCCGATGTCCATTTGGGCAGCAGAGACAGTGAGCCCCATCGACTTGCAGATTTTCTGGCTCAGAATCGCGCCGATACGGTCTATCTGGTTGGGGATATTTTTGATATGCAGGCACTCGCTCAAGGACGAGGTACATGGTGTCAGGCCTCTTCGCTGCTACTGGAAATACTTTCCGAATTAAGTAGCCTGACGCCTGAAGTCATTTATATTCCTGGAAATCACGACGCGCCAATGCGCAGCTGGGCCGGAAAGCGGCTCGGCAATATCCGAATTGAAAAAGACTATATCCACACTGCTTCTAATGGGCGCCGCTTTTGGGTAACCCACGGCGATCAGTTTGAACACCGAATTAAAATAAATCCAATCAGTTACCATATCGGCGATCGCAGTTATTACCTGATGCTGCGCTTTAATCGCTGGATCAATTATTGGCGCAATCGATTTAATAAGCCCTGGTGGTCGCTGGCCAGCCAGATAAAAAATCGTGTGGGTGCCGCTCGACAAATGATGAGTGATTTTGAGGATGTCGCCACTCGTGAAGCGATATCGCGGGGATTCGATGGTGTTATTTGTGGCCATATCCATAGGCCTGCCCTTAGAAATAAAACAGTGTGTGGGGATGCTGTGACCTATGCGAATTGTGGTGATTGGGTCGACTCTATGAGTGCGGTTGTAGAACAACAGGATGGCAATTTAGATCTTTTACATTGGTATCGGACTCCAAAAATTGCCAGCATAATGACAGAGGTGGTTGCGGCATGATTCATCTTGAGACTCTTTTGCAGAAAAACGCCTGGTACAGCGCGGCACCACAAAAAACCACGCGAAAATTGGTTTCTGCCACAGTAAAGAAAATCTGTTGTGAGGAGCAGCTACAGGAATTTACCAGCAGTTACCCCCATCTTGGCGGCCTGGATTTTATTCGCCAGGTATTCGATGACTTGAATTTTCGCTACGAATTAAATCCATCAGAGTTGGCTCGGGTTCCCACTAGTGGGCCGCTGGTGATTGTGTCTAATCACCCCTTAGGAAGCCTGGATGGTCTCGCTCTGATTGATATGGTGGCGCGGGTACGGAAAGATGTTCGAGCTGTCGCGAGCCAATTATTATGGAACATAAAATCCCTGCGCCCCTGTTTATTGCCCGTAGATAACTTTAATGGGCGTACCCGTCGAGCCGATATTGAAGGTATTTATAGCCATTTAGGTGACGGGGGAGCGATTATCATTTTCCCGGCGGGCGAAGTATCCAGGCTCACCCCCCATGGGGTTCGGGATGGACGCTGGAATTCAGGCTTTGCCCGTTTTGCGGAAAAAACCAATGCGCCGATATTGCCGGTGCAGGTTTTAGGGAGGAATTCCTGGTGGTTCTATGGCCTCTCCATGTTGAACAAGCCCCTCTCGACTTTATGGTTGATTAGGGAGATGTTTAAACAGGCCAGCCGCAGTATCGATATTCGTATAGGACGTCCCCTGGAAGCGGAACACTTTCGTAGCTGGCCGCTAACACCCCGCGCCAAGGCTGCCTTGTGGCGTAAACATGTCTACCAATTACATCGTTCGCCCGCCCCTCTGGGGCCGGAATTAATTGTTGAAGCTGAGCCAAAAGCCGATGTAGCGCGAGTGGTTGAGTCCTGTGTATCACTCTCTGAACTGGGTAATTTTTCTGTGCGTTTATATCGGCAGAAAGCAGATTGCCCCGTCATGCGGGAATTGGCCAGAGTGAGGGAGATTGCCTTTCGATCAGTGGGGGAAGGGACCGGGCAGAGCCGGGATTGGGATGCGTTTGATGCTCATTACGACCATCTATTGTTGTGGGATGCAGAAAATCGACAGATTGCAGGAGCTTACCGCATAGCAGCGACCGAGGCGCTCTCGGATGATCAGATATACAGCAGTACGCTATTTAATTACCCGCAGCCTCCTCGGCAGTGCCTGCCAGATTCTGCAGAGCTAGGGCGTAGCTTTCTACTGCCGGAATATTGGAGAGGGCGCGGGTTAGACCTGCTCTGGTGTGCTATTGGGCAGTGGGTATTGCGCAATAAGGTACGCTACCTATTTGGCCCAGTGTCTATGCCCGGTACATTTTCCGTGAGAGCGAAGTCCGTTATTGTGCGCTATTTTTCCCATTATTTTGCTCCTGAAAACTCCTTGGGGGATGCTCGACTGCCATTTCCGGAAGCACAATCTGAACTGCCTGAATTACTTGGGGATTCGGTGTCAGATATGCGTCAATTGAAGCATATTTTGCGTGAGGAGGGCGTCATGCTACCTCCCCTATTTAAAAAGTATGCCTCTGTTACTAAAACTGGAGGGACCAGTTTCCACGCCTTTAATATTGACCCGGATTTTTGCGATGCTGTGGATGGGCTGGTCGTTGTTGATTTATCAAAAGTGGACGAGAAGTTTGCTAAACGTTATTTATCCAGCTGACTTAGAAGTGACTCTTTATGAAAAAGGCAGCGTAAAGCTGCCTTTTTTGATGATTCAGGAAATCTCACTTGGCATTTTGGATGGTTAAATTTTGCCAAGCTTTTTACGTAGGCTCACCAGTTTGACACAGAGGACGAAAACAGACATTGCGGTATCCAGTTCTTCCAGCGGTGGGAAACTGGGTGCAATACGAATATTGCGGTCCTCAGGGTCCTTACCATAAGGGAAGGTAGCGCCGGCAGGTGTTAATTTTACTCCGGCATCCGCAGCCATTTTAACCACTGCTTTTGCGCAACCGGGAAGGGTATTAAAGGAAACAAAATAACCTCCTTCAGGTTTTTCCCAAGTACCCATATCTGCATCGGTGAGGGCATTATGTAAATGCTCCAGAACACACTCGAACTTCGGGCGAAGAATATCTGCATGTTTATGCATGTGTTCTTTCAGACTGGTGTGTTCGGTAAAAAATCTCGAGTGACGCAATTGGTTGACTTTGTCAGGACCAATGGTCATTGCCTGCATTTGGCCTTTGAGGGAATCGAGATTTGCCTGGCTGGCGCTCACAAACGCAACGCCTGCGCCAGCGTGGGTGACTTTTGAAGTTGAGGCAAACTGTATTACGGAGTCTGCAGTATCATTTTCCATGGTTGCTGTGCGAATATTTGGCAGATTTACATAGTTGCCAATGTCGTGCACCGAATAGGCATTGTCCCAAAATATCCGGAAGCTAGCGCCGGCAAATTGTCCCAACTGTGCCAATCTTTCTACAGTTTCCTTGCTGTAAGTGGCTCCTGTTGGATTTGAAAACTTGGGCACACACCAGATACCAACAATCTCTGCGTCTTCGCGCACGAGCTTTTCCACAAGCTCCATGTCGGGCCCCTGCTCTCCCATGGGCACGTTAATCATCTCGATACCCAGCTGCTCACAGATCGTAAAATGGCGGTCATAGCCGGGAACAGGGCAGAGAAATTTGGGAGCTTTTAATTCGCGCCAGGGGGTAGTGCCCGCAAAGCCGAACAGGTAACCGGTGACTAAGGCGTGATACATCAGTGTAAGAGAGCTGTTGCCTCCGGCAATCACTTCGTTGACCGGCACTTGAAGCATTTCGGCTCCCAGCTCCCTTGCGCAGGTCAGGCCGATGAGGCCACCGTAGTTGCGAGTGTCGGTACCGTCTGCCGCTCGATAGTCGCCGGAGAGAATTCCATCAAGTTTATCGGAAAGTTTTAATTGCTCCGCCGAGGGCTTTCCACGTGTGATATCCAGGCTTAACTCGTGTTGACAGATCTTGTTGTAGTGAGCGCTTAATTCTTTTTCCCACTCGATCAATTGTTCCTGTGTGGCGGATTCGATATGCACTTGAATTCCCCTGGCTGGTAATGTGAGTTGGCGAGCTTATCAGCCTTAGGTCGCTTTCGTCAGCAGGAAATCACACATGATTATTAGTTTCTCTTGAATCTATTGCGTGGAATTTATCCTGGATACGCTAGCTTTTTGAGCTCTCATGTCGTTCATTAGCCTGGCGGTGGTGTTGGGATCTGGGCGTCTGATTATTGGCTGGCTAGAGAGCGGAAGTCCTGGGCATAGTCGCGCAGAGTTTTGCTTAGATGACGACGTTGTGTGGGGCTGGTACTGGATAGAATTTGTTCTCCCAGTTCGCGAGCTTGGGTTTTGCGCTGCTCTTGCGCCTTGCGATATTCGTCGGACCAAAGTTGGTCAGGGTTTTCCAGTAGACCGCGCAACTGTTGTTGGTATCCATCAGGCTTCTGTCGGAGAAGCTCAATGGCATGTTGCTGCCAAATCATATGTTGTTCGTTACGTAAAACAGGGTTGTACTCTACCTGCTTTACCCAGGCTGCGATCAGCTGCTTTTGTGGCTCGGTTAAACTCCCCAGCCATCGCCTGCTCTCCCGGCGAATTTGCCGATCGCGGTGTCGTTGTATTTTCCACGGCGAGCGCTGCCATTTTTCCAGTGTTTTCTGCTGCTTTTTGGCCAGGTTGTGTTGCAGGTGATCAATTTGTTGTGGTGTTAACTGCGCCACAATAGGAAGCATTAAGTTGAAGGCGTTGTTACTGGCGCTTTCGATGAAGTGGTACACCTCTTTTTCAACTGGGGCCAGCTGAGGATTCTCAAGTTGGCCTTGATCTACTTTATCTGCCAGTTGGCTCAGGAAAACGGCATATTTTGGTAGCTGTGTTTGGCGGTGCCAGTGAAAAAAGCTGTTAAGAGCCCCTTGAAACTCCAGCTCTTGCTGGGAATTTAAGTCGATATAGTCACGAAGCTTCCAGCGTATCCAATAATCAATGTTGTTATAGGCGAATTGAATGCTGGAGCAGCTGCTCAGTAAGCTCGCAACTACAAGGAGAGTGATTAAACGCCATTTTTGTGTGGTGCAACTGCCCGGGGTTTGGGGCATTGATCCTTCCTGTAGATATGATCGGCTGCGACTGATAGGGGTGCCTTAAGCATAGATTAAAAAGGTATACCCAATTCCAGTTTTGTTGTGACAGTAATGGGGTATCGGGTTGGCGAGCTAGTGGACATTTGAAAACAAAGCAGGACGATTAATGGCGTCAATTAACCGAGGTGAAGTACTGCTGGGCATAGACTGATTGATGGAGCTCGGTATTAATGTGAGAACTGGGTTCATATTTTGAGTGAGTCAGGTAGGAAGTATTATGGTTACCACGGTCATGGAGGCTGAGGCTCGTGAGGCGCCGGATAGGATTGCTGAACAGCTGCATTCCAATGCCAATATAATGTCTCATCTGGGAGAGCGACTGCGCCAGAAGCCTCCTCGTTTTGTGATGATTGTGGGGAGGGGTTCTTCTGATCATGCGGGCGTCTTTGCCAAGTATCTGATAGAGATTGAAACTGGTACCCCTACTTTTGCTGCCGCACCGTCGGTCTCCAGTGTTTATGGTCGCAAATTAAAGCTCGATGAGGCCCTGGTTATCGTCATTTCCCAGTCTGGCAGAAGCCCAGATATTCTGACCCAGGCCCGCATGGCGAGAGAGCAGGGGGCTTATACAGTCGCTTTGCTTAACGATGAAGATGCGCCGATTAAAGATGTGGTTGACCTGGTGATTCCCTTAAAGGCTGGCCCGGAAAAAGCGGTTGCAGCTACGAAAAGTTACCTGGCGACCCTATCTGCGATACTGCAGATGGTCGCCAATTGGACGCAGGATCCCGCTCTTTGTAATGCTCTGGAAAAGTTGCCGGAAACTTTGAGATCTGCGGTGCGGGCAGAAATTCAATTGCGTCCGGAAAACCTGGCCTCGGTACAAAATCTGGTAGTTTTGGGGCGGGGTCCCGGTTATGGGATTACCCGGGAACTGGCGCTGAAGTTAAAAGAAGTCTGCAATATTCATGCGGAGTCCTATTCCAGTGCGGAATTCTTGCACGGCCCCGTTACGCTGGTGGAAGGGAAATTGACAGTGGTGAATGTTCCAATCGAGGATGAGTCATTCCCCACACACAGCCAACAGATCGATGAAATTCGACGGCGTGGGGCGGCGCTGATTAATTTGCATGTGCCGAGTAAGGGGGTTCACCCGAGGGTGGCTCCACTGGCGCTGTTGCAGCGTTTTTATATCGATGTGGCCCACGTGGCGGTAAGTCGGGGGATTAATCCCGATGAGCCGGCGGGTTTAAAGAAAGTTACTCAGACAGTCTGAATAAAACAGAAAATAGTATTTGGGAGGGGGAAGTGGGAGTTATCCTGATTGCTGAAAAGCTATTTGATGGCGAGCGCATACTTGCAGATGTTGCTATCACCATTGGAGATAGCGGACTGATTTCCGCAGTGGGTGGGGGTGTGAGTTCCGATGCTGAGCGCTTACCGGGTTTGTTGGTGCCGGGCTTTATTGATATCCAGGTCAATGGTGGTGGTGGTGTACTGTTTAATCAGGAGCCCTCAGTTAATGCGCTTCAGAAAATAAGCGAAGCCCATAGTCAGTTTGGTACCAGTGTTTTCCTGCCCACCTTGATTACGGATAGCTTTCCAGTGATGCAGCGGGCAGCCGATGCGGTAAGTGGGGCCTTGTCCAGTGGTGTTCCGGGTGTGATTGGAGTACATTTTGAGGGGCCGCATTTAAGTGAGGCCAAAAAGGGTACCCATGAAGGAGGGTTTATCCGCTCTTTGAGTCATGAGGAGCTCTCCCTCTACGCCCGGGAAGACCTGGGAATCCGCTTGGTCACTCTGGCGCCAGAATGTGTATCGGTATCCGATATCCGAAAGTTGGTTTCCCTGGGGGTTCATGTTTGTCTCGGCCATTCGAATGCGAGTGCTGAAATTGTTGAAGCTGCGTTGGATGCTGGAGCGACAGGATTTACCCACTTATACAATGCAATGTCCCCGTTTCATTCGCGTGAGCCGGGTATGGTGGGGGCAGCCCTGATCCGGGATGACGCCTGGTGTGGATTAATTGCCGATGGCCACCATGTCAGTAGCGGCGCTATGGCGTTAGCTTTGAAAGCAAAACCTCGCGGTAAGTTGTTACTGGTAAGCGATGCAATGTCGCTAGTGGGCAGTGATGCCACCAGTTTTCCCCTATTTGATCGAGTGGTTACACGAGAAGGGGATAAACTGACCTCCAGTACCGGAGAATTAGCGGGTTCTCACTTAGATATGATCGGTGCGGTTAAAAATATCCGCGACTGGTGTGGGATTGAATTGCCGGAAGCGCTGCGCATGGCAAGTTTGTATCCGGCGCAGTTCCTTGGTCTGGGAGCAGGTGTAATCACTGAAGGGGCCCGAGCGGATATGGTTTTATTAGGTGAGGATCTGCAAGTGAATAGGACCTGGAGCCTGGGGCGTGAAATTTATCGACGAAATTAACTTTCCAGATCTCTCTTAAGCTGAAGGGGTTATGTGGGCGCGGGGCCTGTGGATTGTCGAATAATTAACTCGGGGGTGAAGCTACGGTATGTTTCACTCTCTTGCCCAGAACCATTGAGTTCTTTTGAACTTTTACACTGAATTTTCTCAAGCAGTAATTCTGCTGCCGAGCGGGCGATTTCCTGGTTGGGTTGGTGTGCGGTTGTAAGTTTGGGCCAGGTTTGTCGAGAAAATGGGCTGTCTTCAAATCCTGCGATAGAGACTTGCCCGGGAACATCAATCTTTAACATACGGGCGGCAAATAGAGCGCCCGCTGCGATTTCGTCATTAGCGGCAAATATTGCCGAGGGAGGTTTGTCGCTGTCGAGGATCTTTCTCGCATTGATCTCGCCCGATTCAAATGAATATTTCCCTTCAACAATCAAATGTCGGTCTACTGCTATTCCTGCATCTTCGAGTGCCTGGCTGTATCCATTTTGGCGCCCCAATGTGGAAAGGTGCTCCTCGCCTCCGCTTAAATAAGCGATACGCTTGTGCCCGAGTGAAAGTAGGTGCTGGGTAATATTGTAGGCGGCCTGGCGGTCGTCAATCTGTATAGACTTTCCCTTTGCTTTCTCTGTATTGGTGGAGGAAATAATTCGCACAAATTCCACATTCATGGATTGGAGCGTATCGATAAAAGAAGGTGACTCTGAAAAAGGGGGGGTCAGGACCAATCCGGCTACTTTGCCGTGCTCGACAAGTTTATTTAGGTCGCTGTGGATAACTGGAGATTTTGAATTACAAGGATGGATAAGTAGCTCATACCCTTTTGCTCTGCAGGCTTCCAATATGCCGTTTTGCATATCGATAACGTAGTGGGCATTAGGGTTGTCATAAATAAATGCGATGGAATAGGAGTGTGTCCCCGCCAGATTCCGCGCTGCCAGACTGGGTGTGTAGTTCAGGCTTTTGACTGCGTCGAGTACTTTTTGCCGAGTGGCTGCGCGTACAGAGGGCTCATTATTGATCACCCTGGACACTGTTTTGATAGATACGCCGGCGCGCTCGGCAACATCGTTAATTGTGACTTTCATGCATCAACTAGTTCTATCTGAGCCTTGGCCTTGCTGGCATCGACAAGTAAGTATTGCTGGAAGGTGGGATTTTAACAGTTATGAGTCTGCAATTAGTTTACGAAGTGCGCCTCCTTTCTTAATTTGTGGGTAATTTGTAGTTTTTTATCCCAATTCTTTGAGATTCCCAGACCTTATCATTTGTCTGTAAAAATCCTACACCTAAGTAAGGCCAATCTTTCTCTTTGTGACTGAATGAAGGCATTAAGTTTCCCAGTATTAAAGAAAATGATGGCTTTTGCGCCAAATACTTCCTATATGCCTGTCTCCTCTGGTCAACATCTTCAATCACTATTTGAAGCCTCTTGAAAATTTTTGTAGTTTTACTACATAATGCGCATCAATAAGATTGAGTGGCTACAGATTGGGTGAATTACTCAAGCCGGGCGTCCAAAGTCTCTACCACCTCAGCGGGGAGGAGGTTCCGGCATTGTTGGATCACTAACATTCAGCTCTAAGAGCGGGAAGAGGTTCGGAAGTGAGATTTCTACCCGATAACAGAATTTCCCATGAGTCTCCATAAGCAGTCTTGCCGTGGGCTGAAAGGTTGTCCGCTGGAATGATTGGGTTTCCAGCGATCTGATAAAAGCAACTTTGTTCCTCCTGCTTCAGATTTACGATTGGGCAATAGGACATTGATGGCACTACAACCAAAGGGTTGCAGTGGGAGCCAATCCGCCGAAAGGCGCTCCACGGAAAGATAATCACAGGTGGCTGATGCCACTGAAATGTGACCCTGGTGGTTTTTGTAACTAGAGACCACCTCAACAGAGTTATTACGGAATAGTCATGGTTCACAGCAAGCTTCAGACCGTTACCGAACGCATCATTAAGCGCAGCGAAGAAACTCGTGCAGAGTATCTTGCGCAGGTTGAGAAAGCGCATATTGAAGGGCGGGCAGCGGCACATGTGTCTTGCGGAAACTTGGCCCACGCAATAGCTGCATCTCCGGAAGGTGATAAGCAGTTGATCGCCTCTGGGCGGGGGCCGAACCTGGGTATCGTCAACGCATACAACGATATGTTGTCCGCTCATCAGCCTTATGGTGTCTACCCTGCTCAATTGAAAGAGGCAGCTGCGCGCAATGGCGCAACGGCCCAGGTTGCCGGTGGCGTACCGGCAATGTGCGATGGGGTGACTCAAGGGCGTGCAGGGATGGAACTCAGCCTGTTTTCGCGAGATGTGATTGCCATGTCCACAGCAATCGCGCTTTCGCATGATGTTTTCGAAGGAGCCATATTCCTGGGTATCTGCGACAAAATTGTCCCCGGCCTGGTTATTGGTGCTCTCTCTTTTGGCCACTTGCCTTCAATTTTTGTACCTGCGGGTCCAATGCCCACAGGCCTGTCCAATGCGGAAAAAGTTCGGGTTCGCCAGCTCTATGCTGAAGGTAAAGTAGGGCGCTCTGAACTATTGGAAGCCGAGAGTGCTTCCTACCACAGTGCCGGCACCTGCACCTTTTACGGCACTGCCAACAGTAACCAGATGTTGGTAGAAATTATGGGACTGCAACTGCCTGGCAGTTCCTTCGTAAACCCCGGTACTGATTTGCGCTCGGCATTAAATGAAGCTGCGGTAGCGCAATTGGTAAAAATTACTGAACCGAGCCAGCATACTTCGGTAGCTAAAATTCTCACCGAAAAAGCATTCGTCAACGGGGTGGTGGGGCTGCTCGCTACCGGCGGATCCACAAACCACACATTGCACCTTATTGCGATGGCGCGTGCAGCAGGTATTCAGTTGACTTGGCAGGATATGGCCGACCTCTCTGAAGTGGTGCCGCTGCTTTGTCATGTGTACCCGAACGGCACTGCGGATATCAACCACTTTGCCGCAGCCGGCGGTATGCAGTTCCTGATTCGCGAACTCCGCTCCGCTGGCCTTTTACACGATGATGTGCACACGGTACTCGGTAATTCCGGTCTCGAACCCTACTGTGAAGACCCCTTCCTCAACAGTGATGCAGGTGGAGTGGTTTGGAAACCCACTCCAGAAGAGAGCGGTGATACGACGGTCATTCGTCCAGCCACTGACCCTTTCTCCCAGCATGGTGGTTTGCAGTTGCTCGAAGGAAACCTTGGGCGCAGTGTAATCAAAGTCTCTGCGGTTAAATCTGAGCATCTCAAAGTGAAGGCGCCGGCCATTGTTCTGGATAACCAGGACGATCTGCTCAAACGATTCAAAGCCGGTGAGCTAGAGCGTGACTTTGTCGCTGTAGTGAGATTCCAGGGACCTCGAGCCAACGGTATGCCGGAACTGCACAAGCTAACACCGACGTTGGGGGTGCTACAGGATCGTGGCTTTAAAGTGGCATTAGTCACCGATGGGCGTATGTCCGGCGCTTCCGGGAAAGTCCCGGCTGCCATTCATATGTCACCGGAAGCCGTAGAGGGCGGTGCGATTGCCAAGGTGCAAGAGGGTGACATGATTGAGCTGGATTCAGAGGCTGGTGTTTTACGTGTACTAGTAGATGAAGCTGAATTTAATGCCCGCCAACCGGCCCAGTGTGATCTTTCGGCAAGTGCCCGTGGTACCGGCCGTGAACTATTCGCTAATATGCGCGGGCTTGCCAGTGGTGCAGAGACCGGTGCAAGTATTCTTTATTGATTATTACGGAGCCAAGTAGGCTCCGAGAAAAGAACGATCTCAGAGCAAAATTTATGATTAACCCTTTTGATATGGTGTTATTTGGTGGAGGCGGAGACCTTGCACTGCGCAAGTTACTACCGGCACTTTACCGAGCATTTAGAGAGGGCAGCTTGGTTGAGGGCTGTCGCATCCTTCCGGTGTGCCGCCGCCAGTCAGATGTTGATCAATATATCGAAACAGCCCACCAGGCACTGCAAAAATATCTCCGTGAGGGTGAGTACAGTGCTTCGAGCTGGGACCAATTTAGCCAATTACTTTGTCCGATCGCACTGGATATTGCCGTACCGGATAGCCAGTGGGATCACTTGGCAGAAATTCTCGGTTCCGACTCAGAGCGGGTTCGTATTTTCTATTTGGCAATACCGCCCGCGGTATTTGGCCCCTGTTGTGAAAACCTCTCAGTAAAAGGCCTTATTACTGGAAATTCCAGAGTCGTAGTGGAAAAGCCACTGGGCTATAACGCCCAAACCTCTGATGAAATTAACAGTAAAATTGCCAGTTACTTCCCGGAAGATAGTATCTTCCGTATCGATCACTATCTAGGTAAAGAAACTGTCCAAAACCTTCTTGCACTGCGTTTTAGCAATGTGTTGTTTGAGCATCTTTGGGATGCAAAAACCATTGATCATATCCAGATCAGTATTTCAGAAACCGTAGGCCTGGAAGGGCGTGCGGGTTTTTATGATGAAACTGGTGCTATGCGGGATATGGTGCAAAACCATCTGCTGCAACTGCTGTGCCTTATCGCCATGGAATCTCCCAACAGTATGTCGGCGAAGAATATCCGTGCAGAAAAAATTAAGGTGCTTGAGGCTTTGCGCCCGCTTACCGGAAACTTGGTCGATAAAAACGTTGTGCGTGGCCAGTATATAGCTGGGCAAATCAATGGCAATGATGTTCCTGGTTATCTCGATGAGCTCGACGGTGGAACCAGTTCAACCGAAACCTTCGTTGCCATTCGAGCGCATATCGATAGTTGGCGTTGGGCAGGGGTGCCGTTTTACTTGCGTACCGGCAAACGCATGGAAAAGCGTTGTGCCGAAATTGTAGTGCAGTACAAAAATGTTTCTCATCATGTATACGATGAGTCAGCCGGAAAGATTGTTCCCAATCGCTTGGTTATTCGCTTACAGCCGGAAGAAAGTATCAAGCTGGTTTTGATGGCGAAAAAAATGGACAGTCTCACCACTGAGTTGCAACCGGCCGAATTGAATTTAACCCTTTCTGATACTTACGACAGCTTCCGCAGCGACGCTTATAAGCGCCTGATGTTGGATGCTGCTGCAAATAATCCCGCGCTCTTTATTCATCGCGACGAAGTTGCCGCTGCCTGGGCGTGGGTGGATCCAATTATTGAGCATTGGCGCGAAACGGCTAATCAGCCGCAGCCCTATCCTGCAGGTAGCTGGGGGCCAGAAGAGGCAGAAAAACTGCTGTCACGCAGTGACCGTCATTGGTTTAACGCGCAGTAATAATCTGGAAAGCCGGCGCAGCTATTGATTTTACCGCGCCGGTTTCCACTAAGAGAAATGGAATAATCCATGGCTGAAGAAAAATTTTTCCAAGATCGCGAGCGCCTGGTGCAGGCTCTAGCCCACGATTGTGCTTGCGAACTGCAAAAAGGTATTAAAGAAAATAATCACGCAAGTTTCCTGGTGTCTGGCGGCAGTACGCCGGAACCAGTATATCGCGAGCTATCCAAACGCCCGCTTCCGTGGTCGCAAATTACAGCAGCTCTCGTTGATGAGCGCTGGGTAGAAAAAACCGAAAGCGGTAGTAACGCAGCTTTTATTGAAAAGTCGCTTTTACAGAATTTTGGCGCCGAAGCCAATTTCCTGGGTATGAAAAACTCACATGCAACAGCTGCTGAAGGTGAAGAAGCCTGTGAGCGCGCATATAGCGAGTTGCAGAAACCGTTTGATGTTTGTCTGCTGGGTATGGGCAGTGACGGCCACACCGCATCACTATTCCCCCATGCACAGGGCTTACAGGATGCACTAAATCCTGAATCACAAAAGTTGTGCAAGGCAATTACTGCTAATCAAAGTGAAGTTACCGGCTCCAATACCGAGCGTATGACTTTGACCCTGAGTGCAATTTTGCAAGCGCGCAATATCAAGTTATTGATCACTGGCGAAGAGAAGCTAAAAGTTTATCGCGAGGCGTTGCTCGGCAGTGATGAGTTAGAAATGCCGGTGCGCAGTATTCTTAAGCAGGGGCTGAAACCAGTCACTGTTTACTGGGCGCCTTAACGAAAGATTTGGAATTATCTGATGCAGAAAAATATCGCCGAGATTTTGCAGGTAGCTGGCGTTGTCCCAGTACTGGTTGTAGATAAAGTTGAAGATGCCCTCCCTCTTGCCGGCGCTTTGATTGAAGGTGGCCTGAAAGTACTTGAGGTAACCCTGCGCACTGAGGCAGCCCTGGAAGTTGTTGAACAAATTGCAAAACACCTGCCGGAAGCCCATGTGGGAACTGGCACGGTGCTCAATGGTGATGATCTGCGTCGCTCTATCGAAGCCGGCGCCAGCTTTATGGTGAGCCCCGGTGCAACCGACCGCTTACTGGATGCTGCTGAAGGCAGTGAAGCACCGTTGCTGCCCGGTGCTGCCAGTGTTTCAGAAGTGATGCGCCTCTACGAGCGTGGTTATCGCTACCAGAAATTTTTCCCAGCCCAGGCGGCAGGGGGAGTGCCAATGCTGAAATCCATTGGCGGTCCGCTACAGGACGTTCGCTTTTGTCCCACCGGTGGTATAGGGCCTCAAAATGCCCCGGACTTCCTGGCTCTGAACAATGTGGTCTGTGTCGGTGGTTCCTGGATGGCGAGTAGTACTCTGGTTCGTGAAAAGAACTGGGCAGAGATTACTCGTCTGGCAAAACAAGCTGCGGAATTGAAATAACACACACTCGGTATGGTGCACTCGCAAGCGGGTGCCACTTGAAAAACCAGAAGCATATAAAGAGGGTAAAGCGAGATGAAAATTAAAATTGCCATTAATGGTTACGGTCGTATCGGTAGAAATGTCACCCGAGCTATCTATGAATCAGGCTACAGCGATCGTGTTCAATTGGTCGCGATTAATGATCTCGCTCCGGTAGCTTCTAATGCTCACCTGACTCGCTTCGATACTATTCACGGTCGCTTTGGTACAGACGTCAAAGTCGATGGTGATGCTCTGGTTATTGGTGGTGATCGAGTTCAGGTTTGCCAGGAGCGCGACCCTTCCAAATTGCCTTGGAAGCAATTGGGTGTGGATTTAGTCCTGGAGTGTACAGGCCGCTTTACCGATCGCGCTTCCGCTTCTGCCCATATTGAAGCCGGTGCCGCTGCAGTGCTGATTTCTGCACCCTCAAAAGATGCGGATCTCACAGTTGTTTACGGTGTAAACGACAGCAATCTCACTGCGGATCACCGTGTGGTATCCAATGCATCCTGCACCACCAACTGTCTGGCACCTGTAGCTCAAGCACTGCATCGTGAATTGGGTATTGAGCGCGGCTTTATGACCACCGTGCATGCCTATACCAACGACCAGAATACCCAAGATGCGGTGCACGCAGATATTTATCGTGCCCGTGCGGCGGCGGATAATATGATCCCTACCAAAACAGGTGCGGCTGCAGCGGTAGGTTTGGTATTGCCTGAGTTAAAAGGTCGCCTCGATGGTATGGCCGTCCGTGTACCGGTAAGCAATGTGTCTCTAGTGGACTGCCAGTTTATTGCCGGCCGTGACACCACCGCCGAAGAAGTTAACCGCATTATGCAGGAAGCTGCTCAGGCCAGTGGCGGTGTACTGACTTACTGCGATCAGCCCTTGGTATCTGTGGACTTCAATCACACCAGTGCCTCCAGTCACTTTGATGCCAACCACACTCGTGTGAATGGTAACTTGGTGAAGGTCATGGCCTGGTACGATAACGAGTGGGGCTTCTCCCACCGCATGCTGGATACCAGTCTGGCGATGGCTGAAACGCTTCAGTTGAAGCAGCCTGTTGCTGAATCCGCCTGATCCCCCTCATTTACCATATTTTGGTAATTCAATTACTGAGGGCCATTAAATGGACATAGAATTCCTGTTTGATAGCCCTCTGAACCTCCTTCTCAAATTATTAGATGACGGGATCTTATGATTCGCCATACAAAAATCGTAGCAACCTTAGGCCCGGGTACGGACAAGCCTCGCGTAATCGATGAAATGATTCGCGCTGGGGTGAACGTTGTACGTCTGAACTTTTCTCACGGATCGGCGGAGGATCACCGACGCCGCGTTACAGAAGTGCGCAACGCCGCCGAAGCGCAGGGAAAAATTGTTGCGGTTTTGGGGGACTTGCAGGGTCCCAAAATTCGTATTGCCCGTTTTGCTAAGGGCAGTGTACAACTGGAAAACAATGACGAATTTACCCTCGACCTGGATTGCCCGGTTGAAGGGGGGGATGAGCACCGTGTTGGAGTGGATTATCCAAGCCTGATCAGCGACTGCCAGTCCGGCAATATCCTGCTGTTGGATGATGGCAAGATTCGCCTTGAAGTAACCGGCACTACGCCAAGCAAGCTCTATTGCCGAGTTTTACAAGGCGGTAAGCTGTCGAATAACAAGGGCATCAACTTGTTGGGCGGCGGCCTGTCTGCACCGGCTCTGACAGAAAAAGACTACCGGGATATTAAGCTGGCAGCAGATCTCGAAGTGGATTTCCTCGCAGTCAGTTTCCCGCGTTGTGCGGAAGACCTGGATACGGCTCGCAAAGCCATGGCAGAGGCTGGTAGCCAAGCAGCGATCGTCGCCAAAGTTGAAAGGGCCGAAGCTGTTGCCGATGATGAGCAAATGGACAGCCTAATCCTGGCTTCCGATGCGATTATGGTAGCTCGAGGTGACCTAGGGGTAGAGATCGGTGATCCCGCTCTGGTCGGGGTGCAGAAAAAACTGATCAACCGCGCAAATGCTCTCAATCGCGCCGTAATCACTGCAACACAAATGATGGAGTCGATGATTACCAGCCCGACTCCCACCCGTGCCGAGGTGATGGATGTTGCCAATGCGGTGCTGGACGGTACTGATGCAGTTATGCTGTCGGCGGAAACAGCAGCGGGTGATTACCCGGTTGCCGCCGTGGAATCTATGAGTGAAGTGATTATCGGCGCTGAACAGTATTTGGGCAGTGTTCCCTATACTGCAGAGGATCACGGTTCTTCAGCTTTAATCGATACTGTGATTGCCCAGGCGGCGATTGATGTTGCAACGCGAGTGGAGAACCTCTGTGCTGTAGCCGCACTGACCGAGTCTGGCCGCACACCGAGAATGATGTCCCGTGCAAATACTCGCTTGCCGATCTATGCACTAACCCGGCATCCTAAGATCGCTCGCCAGCTGATGCTGTTACGGGGAGTAGAGACAGTGAGCTTTGATCCGGCTTCAGTTCCCCTGGGACATTTAACCGAAGCGGTTATCGAGGTATTAAGCTCTAGAATCGATTTGCAGAAAGGGCAGCGGGTACTAATTACCCAGGGGGAGCGCCTCAATATGGGTGGGCATACCAATTCCATGCGGATCAAAGAGATCGAATAGGCTTTCTGAAAAAAGGCTCAGGCACCTGATCATGAGGTTACTGGGCCTACTTCAACCCATACGCGCTTTATTTGCAGTTAACGCTATTTTCCAGCTATTCATGTTTGCTGATTTTCCCCTTTCCCTCAGCCTGTAACTGAATTGTTTTGTGATAAACATCACAAATTTAAAAATTCAATTTCACGGTCTGCCAAACGCTATCTAATTAGATGCTTTTATCAATAACGGAATATTGATACTCGCTGTAGAGAAATTATCCAATCACGGTAAACAAATGAATAATAATTGTTCATAGGGTTTGTATTACAGGATATTTTTTTAATACACGGGTACTATTTTTATTGGTTTATTAAAAATTAATCGACGATAACTTTGGCTCGGTTTTGTGTTATCGAAGTTTTAATTTCTGCTCCCGAAAGCTTCGCTACTCAGCTTAACACTTGCTATCTACCGTATTTACCTAATTTGCGGTAACCTCGCGAAGTAGATCTCAGTCCTATGTTTTATTTGGCGCCACCTAGATTCTTAATTTCTTAAGAGTGAAAAGGAAGATAAGAATCTAATCGTTAGTATTCTTCTAGCACGGTAGCCCTTAAGCTCCCTTTTTTGGATAGAGAATGTTCTTCTCAGTGGCTTCGTTGTGTAATGGCGTGGTATTGGCTGATCTTGCGATTTCGATTTTAATCGACGCCGGCAAAGCCCAGAGGAATTATCAGTTGAAGCCACGCTGGTTTCAGCTTGAGGGTATTTTGTTCGAAAAATAGACGGAATCGAAAGCTTACCGGAGTTCTTTGGGGGTTCCCTAATGTTCGCGGGTGAGAAATAACTGAATTAGGTCCCCACTAGGTCCAGATAGGCGTAAGTGTTTAAAGGATTATCATGCAGCTACGTGTTGAAAATAAGCAAGGCATCCAGTACGAAGTGAGAGTAGGGTGGACGTACCCGCTGGGGATTCCGATGCAGGTCGATGCCGGCCACTTGCTCTCGATGTTCGACGATGCGGTTATTGAGAAAATTTACCAGCACTTTTTCAGCCTGGGAGGTAGCTCCTGCAATTTGCTCAGTACCAGTATTCAAGCGGGTACCTCGGGCACAATCTTCCTGGGGCCCCTATCTGAGCCGCCCGGCCACTTGTCCTCTTCTGAACGAGAGATTTATCGCGCTTTAATCCAGAATCGACTGATTATTGAAGAAGCGCCAACAGCAGCTACCGTAATTGCTGACAAACAGGCTGAGTTGATTGCCAAGATTCGTATCGGCCTACAGCAAATTATTGCCCAGGAGAGGGCAGAGGCGGCCCAAATCCAGCAGCAGCATGAGAAGCGCTCAACGCTGGAAAAAGTGGGTGCCTATATTGAAAGTGGCGCGACCGGTTTTGGCAATGCCGCCTGGGGCTTGGCGGTATGGACAAAAGATGTGCTTGAAGTGGCACAAATGCTGAATCCCATGCGCCAGTCTCAAAGGCTGGGTGTTGCCACAGCAAATTACTTCTGGAATGACAAAAGCTTTACAGAATCTGGCCAGGAATATGTCACAGACTTACAAAAAGAAGTGGTGGATGTACTCGGTTTTGACCCTTCAAAGATTACAAAACAGCAACTGGATTTGGCATTTGACGTTGCTCAAATTATTTATGATGATCCGGCCCTGCGCGAGATTATTTTCCGCTTTGCCCAGGATTATGTAAAAGCACAGCACAGTCTGGAAATCACCGAAATAGCCGGCGGTGGTGCCTTTGAAATTATCCTCACTATCGTCCTAGCGGCGATTACGGGGGGCGTTGGCGCCGTTGTAGCTATGGCTAAAAATGCACGCTTGCTAAAGTCCTTTAAAAATGTCGGCGAGCTGATGTTGGACTTGGCCAAACTGAAGAAGCAGCAACAGCTAGTTTCCAAGAAAAAGAGCGGCAACGCTAAGGGAGGGGAAGGCGCTAACTTCTCCGATTTGAGTTCCTCTGAAGCGGCGGCTCCGCCAGCCAGCTCTGGCAGTTCTGGTGGCTCAGGGGCCAGCAGCACTGCCTCAAATTCCAATCAAAGCAATAGTGGTTCCAATAATAATTCAAGTGAGTCGCAAGGTAGCCAAGCGAATAATAGCAACGAGCCGGACAATACCAATAGCGACACCGGGGAAAACCAGAACGGTGACACCTCCCAGTGCAATGCCAATGCCTGTGAAGGTGGTGAACCGATCAACTTAAAAACAGGTGAAGAGCGTCTGACTTTGGTGGATACGGTGCTGGATGGCCCGCTGCCACTAACTCTTGCGCGAACTTACCGCAGCAGTAACGCCAGGGATTTCGGTTTGGGCCACGGCTGGACCCACACGTTGAATGAGCGCCTGGTATGGCGTCCAGGCAAAGCGGTACAGTTTCATGATGCCGAGGGCCGGGTAATCAGCTTACCTGCACCGGGTAATAGCGGCCGCAGCCACAATGTGGTGGAAAATTTATCGTTAACTCGCGTTAACGATGAGCACTGGGTTGTAACTCCCTATGGAGCCCAAAATGGTGTGCAAAAACACTTCAAGGCGACAGGTACTAAAGGGGCTCTAAAACTCTCTGAAATCCGCGACGGCTACGGTAACTATTACCTCTTCCACTATATTGATGAGCGCCTGATTTGTATCGAGAGCAGCCTCGGTGAAGCTCTGCATATCAGCCCGCCCGAAGGGCAGCCCAATAGCCTGCGTATTGGCGAGTTAAAGAAAGAAACTCGCGATGGTCGCATTAAAATACTGGCTCAGTACGAATACAGTGATGAAGGTGATCTGATAAAAGCCACCGATGCGGATGGCTACAGTGAGCAATATGAATATCATCAGCATATTATTTCGAAGCGTACTTTAAAAACCGGTTACCGCTTCTACTTTGAATGGGATAAAGAGGGCCCTTCTGCCCGCTGTGTACGCCAATGGGGCGATTCTATTGATGGGCAGGTCACCTACAACTACGAGTTTGACTGGGATGAGGATGGTCACGGGGTTACCGTTACGGATACCCGTGGCGGACAGGAACGTTACCGCTTTAACGATCGAGCCCTACCGATTTATCAGCGCGCCCCTGAAGGCGGAGAGACCCTCTACAGCTACAACGAGCTGGGCCAAGTTACCAAAGTACAATCGCCCAGCGATGATGGCAGTCGGCGTGAGGAGTTCTATAAATATGATGACCAGGGTCGCCTGATACAAAAGACCGATGTCGCCGGCAATAGCCACCGCATCGAATACAATAGTGAAGGCCTGCCAGCCAAAGTTACTGACCCCAGTGGTAACACCTGGCAACGTGAATACAACAAGAAAGGCCAGATCGTCACGACCAAAGACCCTCTTGGCAATAGCACCCGATATAGCTATAACCCGGTCGGATTGATCGGCAGTGTTACCGATCCCTTGGGCAACGCCACTCGCTATCTATGGAACCCGGAAGGTAAGCTGGCAGCGGTCAAAGACCCCATGGGGCGCACCCAGCACTATCGTTATGACGGTGCCCGCCGCCTGGAAGAAGTTCAGCATGCCCCCGGCCAGATAACCCGCTATGAATACGACGCCCAGGATCGAATCCATGCAGTTATTACCCCGGATGGAGCCAGGACTCAGTACAGTTACAACCCCCAGGGGCTGCTTGCGGAAGTTATGGACTCCGAAGGCCGCAGTACCTGCTACGCCTACGACGGCCTCAGCCAGGTTAAGATGCGCACTAACCCGGACGGCAGCCGCCTGGAGTACCACTACGACGGCGAGCGCAACCTTGTGGGCCTCACCAACGAAAATGGTGAGCGATACCAACTCAAATACGACCTGAACGAACGCCTGATTGAAGAAGTGGGTTTCGATGGACGCGTGACTCGCTACGCCTATAACCGCGCCGGGCACCTGATTAGTTCCAGGGCAGTCACTGATGCTGATACCGGCAAAGGTGTGGATACCATCTTTGAGCGCGACCCCTTTGGCCGCCTATTGGAAGAAGTCACCCCGGATGGTGCAACCAACTTCCGCTATAACCGCAGCGGTCAGTTAATCGAAGCGGAAAATACCCATCGTAAACTGCGCTGGGAATATGATGCCAACGGCCGCGTGACTGCGGATTGGCAGGGCAAAGATAAACTCACCCATAACTACGATGCCGCAGGCAACCGCATTGCCACCACCTTGCCTGATGGTGAAGTGCTCAACTTCGCCTTTAACCCCGCCGGCCAATTCCAGAGCCTGCACCGTCGCCCGGTAGGCAGTAACACCGATCAGCTGATTACTTGCATTAATCACGATGAGCAGGGCAGGGAGAGTCAGCGCCAGCACGGCAATGGGCTGGAGAGCCAGCGAGATTATGACCCTCAAGGGCGGCTGCAAAGGCTATGTCTAAACAAAGCTAGTGGCCCAGTCTCCGACCCAACTCAAAACTCTCACTCAATCCTGGAGCGAAGCTACCAGTACAATAAAGCTGGCCAGATTGCCAAAATCGAGGACAGTCTACGTGGTACCCGCAGCTACCACTACGACGCCCTGGATCGCCTCACCCAGGTTGATGGCCCTAACCCAGAGCATTTTGTGCACGATCCCGCACACAATATTCTGGCCGCCGCTAATTCAAAGGATGAAGCTAAGCAACAGGCCAGCGCCACCCAGGTCAAAGGTAACCGTTTAGCCTTCCGTGGCGATACTCACTATCGCTACGATATCCACGGCAACCGTATCGCCGAGCTGCGCGGTAAAGGGCAGAAGCTTCAAACCCGCTATCAGTACAACAGTCGCCAGCAGTTGGTGCGGGTTGAAAAGCTCAAGGTGGAAGAGGGGAGCGAACAGCTTCAACAAGAGATTCACTACCAGTACGACCCGCTGGGCCGTCGTATTGGTAAGGGAACTAACAGTGAACAAACCAGCTTCCTCTGGGATGGGGATGTTCTGCTTCGCGAAAACAAAGCTGATATCCACACCCAACAAGATCTGAATACTCGGATTTACTATTTTGAACCGGGGACTTTCAAACCGGTTGCACTGAAAGAAGATGAGCAGGTATACCACTACCATCTGGATCATCTGGGAACCCCAGATGCCCTTACCAATCAGGAAGGTGAAGTCGTATGGAGTGTTGCCTATAAGAGTTATGGCAGTATTGCGTTAGCTCATGAGAATCAGATAGAGCAGTCGATTCGTTTTCAGGGACAGTATTTTGATGAAGAGACTGGGCTGCATTACAACCGGTTTAGGTACTATGATCCGCAAGTAGGGGAGTTTACTCAGCAGGACCCGATTGGGTTGTTGGGTGGGGTTAATAATTACCAATATGTACCCAACCCTGTAACTTGGGTTGATCCTTATGGATTAACGAGTAAAGATTGTCCGCCTGTAAATTCTTGGAATGAATTTCAGAAAAATACCAAAGGGCATTTTGCGAATAGCTCGGAAGCGGCTGCTTCTTACCAAAAGATGAAAGCTGTTCAAGCAATGGATAATGGCGTACGACCAGATCCATCAACTTACTTGCCGCAGTCCTATATTGATGCCCATGAAGGCAAGTTTGCAGGCGGTGCAGCTTACTTTGCGCCTAAGTGGGCGTTAGATGAATTTGGGAGAGATCCAGTTGGGCGTGCAGATGGCCAGTTTGTTATGACCAAAGCGCAAGTAGATGATCTATTAATTAGAACTAATGGAGATATGGCGTTAGTAGAAAAAGAGTTGGGGATTCCTGCAGGTGCTTGGCAAGGTCAAGAAATGGTAGTTATTGAGATAAGTAATCCTGCAAACCATAATCTTAGAATACCTACAGGTCGAGAGGGTGGAGCCAATGAACTTTGGTTGCCAGGAGGAAAATTGCCGACTGGGCATGATGAGGCCGTAACAGATGCGATACCAATAGGATCTTATAAAGAAATGAGTATCTCTGATGCAACTGATAGCGCGAAGAAAAAAGATGAAAATAGTTTTTAAAGAGCCTTATTCATACTTATTGGTTCAGGATGACGCTGATTGGTACCTAACTTTTTTTTCTGGAGGGCCATTTGAAGTTGATATTTGTGTGAAACTAACGGAAGGAGAAATTACTAGAGTCTCAGTTAGCCAGGAAGAAACTGCTAAATTAGCGCAGGAATTTCAGCAAAATAAAGAGTTGTATAAAGGCAGAAGGATTATCCCGTCAGTCGTGCCTGGGCGAAAAAGATGAATGGCAGGAATGAATTATTCTGGACACTACCGTGTGCCAAGATCTAGGACAGCCAAAGACTAGAGGGAGGCGCCAGCAATAGAGCTAACCTCCTTTCTGGCGGCACTTTCTCAATGGTTTACAGGTAAAGGAGATTAAATGCTGGGAATGGCTAGTTAGATTTTGGGGGGCGCTGCTTTTGGGTACAAGGGCGATAATCGCGCTATCGAGTACTTGAGGCAGGAGCAGGTTAGCAGGGCGTAGCTGAGAGGAGCCGTGTACCCAGCGTTTACTGAATTGCGCACAAGTTTGTTGTACCGCCTCTACAAACCCTACCAATCCTTTAAAGTAACTTTCAAAATTCCGGTTGAGATAGAGCCAGTGCTTGGGTGAAATGTCAAGCCGCTCCAGGACGGGAGGCGTTTTTTCAGCAATATAACCTCGTTTTCTGGTGTCTAAATCTCGGCCACTCGGGTCTACTAGCTCCAAATAGTGGTCCAGGTGAAACGGTAGTCCTTTTGGTGTATTCAAACGCTCATCGCCGATAAATGGAGGTAGCTTTTTGGGCTGCTTGCCTAAGACTGCGACACGAATACGCTGTTGAATCGAAGTGTAATTAGATTCTTCAGGTGTCTTGGCGATGTTGGCACGGACCGGATTGAGGTCTACATAGGCCATACAGGCGGTGAGGGCTCTTTCATCCAGCAATGCCTGAGACTTACTACCAAAAGTCGCCTGTACAATTATCTTCAGCGTTGGCCTGACAGGCGATAGATTTGTTTAAACAGCGCATAAACCAGCTGATATCCGTGAAGCGTTCCCGCTATTGGGAGAAGAATTCTTTTAGTCTGTTTACTTCAGCGTGATCGAGGGTATCGCCTCGAAGATAGCGCTGGACCAAGCTAGAGGCTTTGAAGAGCTTTTACTAGCGAGTAAGTACCCTGCGACCACTTATCAGCAGATTCTGCGTCGATGTAGAGCACTATATGGTAGTGATTACTCATTACCGCATAGGCAGCAATATCTAGCGCAAACGCCTCGACCAACTTATGCATATGGCTTTCAATCTATTCGTGCCGATGCTCGTAATCTTTTCCGGATTCAGCATCTCTGACACAAAGAAATGCACGCAGCACACAGATGGCAACACTTAAAGATAGAAAAGTATAAGGAAGGAAAAACTTGTAACCTGAATTTGACCTGATGAGGCACCTTTTTAAAAGCTGATAACTGTCATAACAAGTCTGAACTACTACATTTTATACAGACCCTTTAAGTCGATTTAAAGTCTCCGCTGCCCCCAAGTAATAAAGCAGCTTAGTGAGTCCCTGCCAAACAGTTTTGATGCCAGGCTCACCACCGCTTCTTCGCCCTAGAAAGCCTCCAGTTTCTACCTGCATACGATTTATATCTTTCATTTTGGAGGTTAATTTGGTGAGGAATTTTTACCCATGCCATATGCCACTCTTTTCAGAGTAGACATTCGTCCACAGCTCATCAACTCATTCTTTTCAGCTTAAAATAGTAATCCAACTGAGAGGGTGGGTTGTTAAGCTGTTCAAGTCTTAGTCGTCTGTGAGAGATTTCTCTCTAGTATATTTGTAAAAAAATAACTCTGTATTTCATATGGTGTTACTTATGTTAGCAGTCTAGGCTTTTGTAGCTTATTGGTCTCTCTTTCTAGAGCAATGATGAGAGATGGTATACCTTTCATCTCAAATTTTAACCAAAAAAATTTAAATAAAAGCTTGCTAGGTGTGCTTGACTGTATGATGGTTGCAATAGTCAATAATGTTGTCTTTTATCTGTAATAGAACTTTTTTTCGCGCGAAATTGAGTCTCGGTTTCTCTAAGGTTACATAACCATTTTTTGTGAGATTGTTCATCAGGTTTTAAGCCCATTTACTCCTGGTTTGAAATGTGGATGAAAAATTCCTCAATTGAGATTTTGTGGTTTTTTTTGGGGTTTTGTGTGATGCTTGTTTCGCAGTCCATAGTTTTTTTACTTGTCTTGATTACGGTTTTGCTCGAATGAGAGGGTGGTAATGAAGATTGGATTTCAGTCGCTTACATAGATTTTATTTTCGTTGATCTAATTTTATTTATCTGTAACCATTAAAAGCAGGTGGGTTTTATTTGAAAAGAATAATCTTGAATTTGTGACCGCATTTTGATGGTGTGGTCAAAAAAATAAATTCTCCAACCTTTGATCGATAAGGAATGTGATGAAAACTGTTCAGTTTGGAAAAGTAATAATTCATAAAAAAGAACAAGCCAGTGGTAATGAGGCGATCCTTTACGCACATGGTTCATTTGATAACGGCTCTTTTGGTAAGGCTGAATTGCCAGAGAATTTGGCTCTATACTTCTACTCATTTCATGGTTCGGCGTCTTCTGATCATGCAGTCAGGAGTTTGACAAAAACAGGTAAGCCTGCCAATGAGGAAAATAGTAAAGAAAAATTTGGAACTTTAGAGTTCCTAAATATGGGGTCAGGAAAAGTTCACTCGATAGCTGGTGGTGGTGCGAGTATTTATAATTATAATCTCTCATATAATGAAAAAAGCCCTGGTCATGTGGATAATATTAAGAAGGCTTGGCAGAGTGGTCTTCATGATCATGATTTGATTTTGGTTGAAGAGGGGGCCCATATTCATTTAGATGATGTTCTAAAAGTCATTACTGAAAATAAGCTAGGTTATAACAAGCTTCACTTTACCGCCTGCCGCTCGCCGAGCAGCGGAAATGATCTTAGCTCTCAAAAACAGTGGGGTTAATTTAGAGTAGAGTGTTCACTCTAGTTTAAAAACTGTAGAATTTATAAAGGCCACTTACCTTCATGGCCACAGAAGGTAAGTGGCCTTTGTTATTTGTGATTGGACTTTTGAATTAGGTGCTCTAGTGGTTGGAATATCTTTTTATTGTTGGCCCCAGTTGGTGCGAGCTGTTTTTGCGATGATGTATCATAAAAAATATAACTGTCCGCTTTGTTGAAATAAAATTCGGTATTTTTTATTGGAATTTTACCTGTCAGTAATTTCAGGTTCCTCAACTTTTTGTTCGCATTTTTAAGTGAGTTGCACCTTGTGTTTTCCGTGAAAAAAATTTCATATGTAACCAATTTTAGAGAGAAATGTATCTGCATTTTATTTTTTTGAGTTTATATTTTTTTGGATTTACATTTTTCTTGTTGAATGTTACGCCTTATTAAAGAGTTTGATGTCATTATCATCAATTTAAGAATTGGTGCTATTGACAAAAGTTTATGGGAACGTGGAAAGTTGGCGGGCTCTTATGGGAGTGTAAATAAATAATAAAATTAAGGCTTGGGTTATGAGAAAGACTGTTTCCAATATCTCGATAAAAACTGCTCTATCATTGTGCGTACTTGCGTCATCAACTATAGGTTTTGCTCAAAGTGTTTCTTCGGTTGAGGCTGCCAACAATGGCGTTGGGCTAAAGCGCTGCGGTACAGATCACCCATCAATTCAGGAAGCTGCATTAAAAGAGCAGCATTTTTCTACTCTGCGTGGTGTATCAAGTGATAGAAGTGTGGCGCACGCATTGCGCCCCGCAGGTTCTGTAGAAGTTGATGTTTACTTTCATGTAATTACTGACACAGCTAATAATGGAGCGCTTTCTAATAGTGAGATTAATGCGCAAATGGATGTGTTGAATGATGCTTACGCAAATACTCCATTTACTTTTAATTTAGTTTCAGCCACTGTTACAGCAAATAATTCTTGGTATAACGTTGGTTACAATTCTTCGGCTGAGCAGTCAATGAAATCTTCCTTGCGAGTTGGCGATGCCGGGGATTTGAATATCTATGTAGCTGAAATTAGTGATGGCCTACTTGGGTGGGCTACATTCCCAAGTAGTTACTCCTCTGATCCACTTGATGACGGCGTGGTAATTTTAACTGGTTCTGTGCCTGGAGGTGATGCTGCGCCCTACAATGAGGGGGACACCTTAACTCACGAGGTTGGCCACTGGTTGGGTCTTTATCACACATTCCAAGGAGGATGTTTTGGCCGGGGGGACTACGTCTCAGATACCCCTGCGGAGAGATCGGCTGCTTATGGCTGCCCTGTTGGTCGGGATACCTGTACCAGGGGAAGAAATGCTGAAGGGGAAGATCCGGTAACTAACTTTATGGATTACACTGACGACAGCTGTATGTACGAGTTCACTGAAGGTCAAGCCACTCGCGCGGATGAACAAAGCGCGACTTATCGTGGTCTTTAATGGTTAAGGGGGGCTTGCCCCCCTTCTTTAATTATGAATAAAGAACATTATTTATTTTTAGTGCTGAGCTTATTTGTTTTGGCTAGCCCGGATCTTTTGGCTCAAAGGCTAGCTGTTCCAGAGTACGTGACTTGTGATCGAAACCAATTAACTTCATGGCAGGGAGAGATCACAAAACTTGTGCGAGTGAAAGATGGAGTCAAGCTTTGGATTGCTACTGACCATGGAACAAATGAGGTTCTAAATTTGACTATGCAAAATTGGCAAGAGGTTCTCGGGCAGTTTCGTATCTATGGCCGCTCTTTTCATTCCAGCGATTGGGAGAAACTCATTGATATTAAGGGGAAGCTTAAGACTGGCATAAAAGCGACTGTTTGGTTATGTAATACTGAAGGTATAAGTCCGGTAATCAATTGGCAGCCACCCTCAGAGTGAAATCTTACTACAGGCGGATAAAGAAAATTTTTGAATCTTATGCTTAAGCGATTATTTTAAGTGCATAAGGTTCTTAGATCAAAAGTATATTGGTGTGATTTTATCTGTGACATAAATTGCAAGAAAAAGAACTATAAAAGTGCCCGTTATCCATATACTTGATTCCATTATAGATAGAGAATGCATTTCCATTTTATGCGTTTCTGCTTGTGAGGTACCATAGGTGTGCGATGCTGAATTTGGGGCGCATTCATGAGAACAATGACCAAGATTGGGCGCGGCTCCATCTTTTCCTGGAAGAGTCATACATCCGTGTTTTAAATGATTTTTTACCAGCCAATAGTTAATAGGGTAAGCAATAATACCTCCAACAATGGTTGCCAAGCTCATACGAAACCAAAAGGTAGCATTTGTTGGGTCTTCAGAATTTGGCCATATGGAAGTCAGTATTACCATAGCAGGTATCATGCCAGCCATAACCATATTCATAGATACAGTTTCAGCAAAGAAAGTTTTACCCACTGCTTTTAAGTAGTTTCCCTGATACATACTTCGCATCATCAATGCCTGAAAAATAAACAAACCACAAACAAAGCCAGCCAAGTACTCAATTATGGAGTCCCATCCATTGGTGAGGCCCAGTGTGGGTACAATAGATGCTGCGATAAGGATCCCGGTTGCATCACCTGCTAGACAGTGCATTTCGCTATTTACACTTTGCTTCCATGTCGCCCGAGTGAATTGATCATGGCCGCCAGGAAAGGGGCGGCGACAGGTGAGTAGGTAGAAGATTAAGCCGATGACACCGGTATAAAGAATCACTAATATCCAAGCCAGGCGCTGAACCCAGCTGGTTGGCGCATTAGTGATTGAGTCCCAAATAACAAAAACTACGCTGAGACCGGTAAGAATAAACCAAACAAGCATTGTTCCGTTTAACATATAGGCTACCCATGATAGAGGGAACGGGGTCTAAATAATTATATCTTCTGAGCAATCAAATAGGCGTGTAATTCTGGTGGTTGGTCGTACTCCAGATGTCTACAAATACAACCAGATGAAATAAGGAGTTGTATAAATTTATTTGTGCCTAGCGTAGAGTAATATAATTCCTGTCCCATCGCATTATTCTTATGATAGTCCTCTTTATCTGTTCCACCAAAGGAGAATATTAGAACGCCTTCCTTGTTTAAGTAAGACGCTAGCTTCCTTATAGTTTCCTCTTGTTTTTCAATTGGTATATGCCAAATGCTATCCCATGCACTTATAAAGTCATATTTTTTTGTGGCTTTCCACTCACATATATCCTCTAGATAGAAGTTGACATTAGGGTGCTTATCCCTGGCGATGTCTATCATTTTCTCAGAAACATCAATTCCCTCGGGAGCAAATCCTTCCCTTTGCAGAAACTCGATGTGCCTTCCTGTGCAGCCGCACCCTACATCTAATGCCGCGCCTCTATTTTTTACAAAGCCAAGTGCCCGCTTATACTGACTAATACCGTTGTTCCTGTTGAACTCTGCACGTTCCCATAGGTGTGTGATGGTATCGTATGCTTTCCCGGTCTGTTTCGGTTCCATAATTGTTAATTCTATTTATGAGTTTTTTTAATGACTGATGCACACTTTTTGTTTTGTAGAGTTGCTAGAATTTGATTTATTTGAAGCGAATACTTCAGCACCTATAACTATAATGGTAGCCACTGTGTTTTATACACATTATTTAAGTCCATTTAAAACCTCTGCTGCTTCAACATAATGGAGCAACTTTGCATATCCTTGCCAAACAGTTTTAACCCCTGGCTCGCCATCGCCTTTACGCCCTAGAAATCCTCCTAGACCTGCCAGCATACGCGTTATATCTCTTATGCTCGGAGGTATATTCGGCGGGGAACTTTTATCTTGCATCATCCATACCATGCGCCATTCTTTTTCAGAGTAAGCACTCGTACATGGTTCATCAGGAAGACTTTTTGCTTGTGTAGTTATCGAATGTAGTCGCCATCCAATAATCATATAGATCGCAATACAGTTCAACATTCGCTGCTCTGTTCTAAAACGATTACTTTCTATCTGGCATCCGCCTTTTACCACCCGAAAATAGGTTTCAATTTCCCACCGGCTTCGATACCACTCAATGACGACTCTCGCCTGCTTATAGTCTTCAACTGGAAGATCAGTTAACAGCATCCACTCAATGCCTTTTTCACCCTCTGGTGGGTTTAATTCTTTAGCCAATACAGCATAGAGAGAAAGTGGTCGTTTAGATTTTCCTTTTCCAAGTAGCCGTATCTCGGTAGTGGATACGCTGACTTTGGCTTTTCTTCCAGGTTCCCCATTCCGTTTGGGAATATCTACCGTGTATAGACCAATAGATTTCTGCTCGTTCATATGATCCCAAAGTAAAACCGTTTCTTCTCCATCGAGCTCTAAAGTGCGATTGGCCTTAGCTCGAACGATATAGCTCGCCCGCCGCTGTTCACTTTGCTCTTCAGCCAGCTGAAACCACTCATGAATATCACCCTCTCTATCAGCAATACTCACAATTGTGCTTTCAGGGCAGTGCTCTTGTATCTGACAAGCCGTTTCGTAATGGTCTAGCCAGCGTCGACTCTCCTTATCCTTTATCGACTTGGTATAGCGGGAATTAGAACTTGATTCCTTATCTCTCTGCCACATACTACCTTCAACAACACCCAAATTAACTCTGGATGGTGTTATCGCGATGGAGGTGTGCAAGAGTTGTTGGTTGGTCTCTTTACGCCTAAGTGTTCCCATCTCTTTACTTTCTAGGTCAGTGGCAAAATTTAGAAAGGTAGTATCTTGTGGGATAAGAACAACAGGCTGCGCTTTGATTCTCTCAAGAGTTGCCGATTTATGACCGCTCATAATAGAGTCAAAGTTGACTTTATCATTTTCTATAAAGCGATAAGCTGCAAACGTTTCTGCCCAAGTTTTGTTTGCACAAGGAATGCTATTGTTTGGGTCTGAACTTAAATTACTGAGAATATTAGACAAGCGCTTATTCAAGCGTGTATCACCCATAACCTGATTTCTTACTTCGTCCATGACCCAGTCCTGCATAATAATCCAGCCAAATCTGTAGTTCTTACCAGGCTAAACTGTAACTTATTGATTTACATAATAAAACTTAAAAAACTTGTGTATAAAACTTAGTGGTAGCCATGAGTATCCACACGAGCCACTTCATGCCATTTTGAGTTAGTGTGACTTGTAGTGGGTTGCCAACAAGGTAATCCATCAATGGTCGCCTCACTAGGGCGCCGTGAATGGCAGTAAGTAGTGCTGAAAAAATTAGAATTCTAAATGGAAGTCTGTATTTGAACAGTTTGTCCTGTATCAGGATATATAGAACTATTGCAGTGACGCCATACATCGATTGATGTCAATAGAGCTATATATACTTCTATTTTGGTATTCCCTGGTCGATAAATCCAGAATCAACACCAAACCAAAAGCTTCCATCCATATTGTTAAAATACATATATCTTATATTTCCACCACTTGGAACTGGGGTCTTGCTTGTAAATTTCTCTTTTTCTGTGTTAAAGGAAAAAATGATATTTGGAATCTCTCCAGTATCAGCGAGCCAAAGTTGGTTATTGTTGTCCAGTGCTGTTCCGTAGGGGCGTGGATTCTTACTGGGTAGTTTCCACTCTTTAAACTCCTTGGTCGTCGGAGTATAACGCCCCAAATAGCCTTCTGGATAATCAACGTACCAAATATTGCCGGTAGGATCGATTTCCAGTCTGCGAGGGCGAGCATTTGGGCGTGGCAGGTTAATCTCATTTATGGTCATGGTTTTTGCGTCTACGCGAGCTAACTTATTGGTGCCGAATAGCGCTACCCAGGGGTTTCCCTGGGCATCAATCTTAATACCATAGGGGCGGGCATTGGGGGTTGTTGGGGTGACACTTAGAACTTTGCCACTCTGTACATTTAGCAGGCCTATGCGGTTACTTTGCTGGGCTGTGAACCAGATATTTCCCTCTCGATTGAAGGCTAGCGTATGTGGGTCTTTGATACCTTCAGGCATTGGATATTGTTTAATTTGTCCATTATTGGTGTCTAATCGCCCAATATGCGCATTTCGATTACCTGCATACCAAACAATATCGTTTGAATCCACAATCAGGTTATGAGGGTGAGTGCCTTCAGGTATTTCATACTGCTTAAACTCTTCAGAGGTCGGTGTAAACTTTCCGATGTAGTTACCCGCTTGTCCACAGAACCAGACATTACCTTTACTGTCTACATGCGGGTCTCTGGGGAGTCCCTCCCAGGGCACCTTCCATTCGTTTAATTTAAGTTTGTCAGGTAAGTTATCTTCTTGAGCAGCGGCGTTCGTCAGTAGAAAAGGGAGTGTGGTAAGTAGCATGACTAAGGTGAGATGATAAATTCGCCAGGAATGAATACGCATTTTTCTCTCCAAGATTTGTCTATGTCGGTAATTAGTCATGCTGTGGTGTAAGGCGCCTAGACATGTAGCAGTTAAAGCATAGGTGAATTAAGGTTATAATTGTCTGACTCTAGTTATTATATATATAGTGGACTAAGCGTCTTAGCCTCATTAAAAATACATGGTTAGCGGGAATTTATACACAAGTAGATTGCTTGCTACTTTGCCAATTGGTACTTCTTATGCACCAATTTTACAGGCGGTTGAGCAAGCTATTGGAAAGTGTTATCACTATTTAATGATATTATCAGTATTTATTTACATGAGCCGCAATATTCTCAATGAAAAGAGATATTTATCGGTACTATTTATATGATTTTACAGTTGGATATTGAGGGCGTATATTGCGGGCCTTAGCTATAGGAGGTCATTTATGCTACAACATCTTCGCCGGCCTGAAATTCTTTTGCTTATTCTGGCAGCTTCGATGCCGCTCTCATTTGCTGTTTGGAATACGCTACTTAATAACTTTGTCATTGAAAAGGCAGCATTTACCGGTGCAGATATTGGTTTGTTGCAAAGTGTGCGTGAGATACCTGGCTTTTTAGCCTTTCTAGTAGTCTTTGTTTTGCTTTTTGTTAGGGAGCAGAGGCTGGCGATAATTTCCCTGGTAGCAACTGGCCTTGGAGTGATGCTAACGGGACTGTATCCATCATTGACCGGGTTGTTACTCACTACACTTTTAATGTCTACCGGATTTCATTTTTATGAGACCTTGCAGACTTCCCTGGCACTCCAGTGGTTCCCCAAACAAACAGCAGCAGTTTGGATGGGACGCATGGCTGCCGCAGGTTCCTTTGCTGCGCTTCTGGCTTATGGTTTGGTGTGGGGTTTAATGAACTTCGCAGATTTGGATTATTCCTGGGTTTATCTAATTAGTGGTGGCGCGACCATTGCCATTGCTTTAGGTGCCTGGGTCCTTTTCCCTCAGTTTGCTCAGCCCCACAGCCAGCATAAGAAGCTTATTCTGCGAAAACGCTATTGGCTCTATTATGCGCTCACGATGATGAGTGGGGCTCGCAGACAAATCTTTATAGTATTCGCTGGTTTTTTGATGGTGGAGAAATTTGGATACAGCGTGGGGGAGGTTGCTGCTCTCTATACGGTAAACCATTTACTTAATTTGTATATCGCACCAAAGATCGGACAGTTTATCGTTCGGTTTGGCGAGCGCCGTATCCTAACTTTGGAATATATTGGTCTGATACTGGTATTTGCGGGTTATGCGCTGGTAGAAAGTGCTGCGCTGGCAGCGGCATTATATATTGTTGACCATTTATTCTTTTCTATGGCAATTGCGATTAAAACCTACTTCCAGAAGATAGTCGACGAGCGGGATATCGCGGCTTCGGCTGGAGTCAGCTTTACTATTAATCATATTGCCGCAGTAGTTATCCCTGTAGTATTTGGCTTGTTGTGGCTTGTCTCTCCGCCAATGGTATTCTTTGGGGGGTCTTTAATGGCCTTAATTTCTCTTGGGCTGGCGCAGCTGGTTCCAGAGCAGCCGTTGCCCGGTAATGAGGTTAGGGTTGGGCAGTATTCTGAGGCTACCTAGAAAGAGTTGAAATGGGGTTTTTGTTACATTATCCTTGGCGGCAACTTAAACAAGACTGTTTACTATGAAATACACGCAAGAACTTCTTTCTATATGTTGCTGCCAAGCAACCTGCGTGCTTCTGTAAATTTATTCGGAAGCGTTTTTTGCTTCCGTAGAGTCAAAGAACCCGGAGCGGAAGCGCCGGGTTTTTTTATGGCCAGGTGGCAGAGAGGAAATGCGACGGTCTGCAACACCGTTTTTCACCGGTTCGAATCCGGTCCTGGCCTCCATCTATTCTGTTGATCTATGGATATATGCTTGGCAAGCTGTCTTTTGTATAGCTATCCCCCTTTTCTTTTCTCAGCTTGCTTTTAAATTCCGTCGATAGCGCCAAAGAGCCAATAGTTGTCTGGGTTATCCGGGCAGACAGTAGGTCCACACTCTGCGAAGGTTATAAATATATTAAGTGTGGTAATTGAAAATGCAGCCACTATGGCTGTTTTTCCGAGAGCTCTCTGATCTCGAAAGCTAATAAATATGGGGTTCCCATATTGCTTATTAAATGCACTGACAATCGCGATGCCAATAATTGTCATGTAGAAGATAATCAGTGCCCAGGTGTAATAGTGATACCCCATTAATGGATTGCCATAACCTGGCGTTCCGGGAATAACATGTAGGCTGACTTGGCGCAATGCGGTAGCGGCGCCAAATAGCGCTGACAGTGTAGCCAGGCTGTAATGTAGTGGGCGATTGCCATAGAGTACATTTAGCATCAGGCCAAATAAGACTCCTGTGAGCCCAATTCGTTGAAGTAAACAGAGAGGGCAAGGCATTTCTCCATTCACTAATTGAAAGTACTCTGCGGCGACGAGTACTGCACATACGGCAAGTATGCCCAGTGCATTAAGCTCTCGAAATATTTGCCCCATTCACCCTCCCCTACAAGGCTAAGTTGAGATTGTCGCCGGTGTGATAGCCCAGCCAGGCGATGCTTGATATCAAGGCAAAAATGAATGTTGCGGTTGCTAGGGTGTGGTAATTCTTCACGGCTAGAGACATTGCTAGGAGATGGAAGAGAAATAGTAGGCTCATCATAACGAGGTGCCCCTCGGTTTTTGCATCGATCTCACTCCAACCACTTCTTCAATCGTATAAAAAAGCACCACTTGTTACGATAGCTGTAGTGGTGGGGGAGGGGTGATACAGGTAATGCGCTACCTGTCAGGGTTGGCTAGCTAATACTCGATTCGTTGATTTTGAAGGTTGCCGGGTCATTTTAAGGGGGAGCAGTGAATTTAATTGGTTCGACAGTCTTGAATTGTGTGAATTTAACCAAATAAATTTGTCTTTAGGTTGTTGTTGGTGGACTTTGTTTGCCAGTTGGGCTTCTTCCCTGTTTAATGCTGGCTTTGGTTTCCGGCGACTGCCGGGAAGCACTTGTCATCGTAGATGCGTAGAAGAGTGGTACGTTAGGGTATCTCTGAAAATTTAGTAACTATAAAAGTAGCTAGGAGTTGTACTTATGGCACAGATCAAAGCTTTGGATAAAAAGGCACATGCCAACCTGAAACTCACCCAGGACATTACTTTTGACCATGTAAGCGGTAATCACATTTTGCCGCTGGTGGTTCAGGAAATCGTACAGGCAGCCCAGAGCTACCCGATCCTGTTCGTTAAAGACCAGAATACTGACCAGTTTAAAGTTGTGGCGCTTACAGGTCTGCGCCCCGGTGAAAACCTGTTCTCTGGCGCTGATGGCTGGAATGGCAGCTACATTCCTGTGCAAGTGCGCACTTACCCGTTTGTTTTGGTGAAGAATCCAGATAACGCTGATCAGGCTGTTCTGTGCATCGACGAAGACTCCAAGATGCTGAGCGACTCTGAAGGTGAAGCGCTGTTCGATGGGGAAGGCGAGCAAACTGACTTCCTGAAGAATCGTGCTCAGGCAGTGGTTGAAACTGCACAGCGTGTTGCAGTGACTGAGTCTTTTATCGAGTTCCTGGTCTCCAAGGACTTGCTGACCCAGAAGAAGCTGACTTTGCGTGTTAGCGAAGATGATAAGCCTTACGATCTGACAGGTTTCTTTGTTATCGATGAAGAGAAGCTTAACAAGCTGTCTGATGAAGACTTCCTGGAACTGCGTAAACGTGGCGCCCTGCCGGCAATCTACGCCTCTATGATGTCCTCTATGCAGGTTCAAAACCTGATTCGCAAGAAGCGCTTGAACTAATCGCGCTTTGCCCGGCAGCTGCGGCTGTCGGGCGACCCTCCTGACCGGAATAGGCGAACTCGCCAAATCTTGTCTTGATCCCATCTCACGCTCGTACCACTATTGTCTCCCTCTGACGCTTTAGCTCACAAATAATAAGATGAAAAACGTGGCGCGATTCTCTCTTCGCTATTGGCTCGCTTGGTTGGTTTTGTTTTACGGTGTTTGGTTGTTCCTGATTTTACAGGGCGAGAACCTGGCCCTGGCGCTCGAGCATTGGTCCATGGCGCTGGCGATGGCGCTGGGTAGCTATGCCGCAGGTTCTACGCCGATGGGCGGCGGCACAGTTGGGTTTCCCGTGCTGGTGCTGTTTTTTGATATGCCGGCAAGCCTGGGTCGCGACTTTAGTTTTGCGGTTCAGTCGATAGGGATGGTCAGCGCCAGTTTGTTTATTCTCTGCCGACGCCAGCAGCTGGCTTGGTCGATGTTGCGGGGGGCGCTGCTGGGCTCCCTATTGGCGACTCCCGCCGGTATCCTGCTGTTTGCCCCTCTGATACCCGAACTCTGGGTGAAACTCTCCTTTGCCGTTCTCTGGGGCAGTTTTGGCATTTTCCATCTGTATCGCCTCAGCGAAATTATTGATTGTGAGCACGCGGGGGACCCCCAGTGCCCGACTGATTTTCGTGTCGGCTTGCTATTGGGTGCTTTTGCCGGCTTTTGCGTGGTGGCAGTTACCGGTGTGGGTGTGGACATGCTGGTGTATGCGGCTCTTGTGCTGTTGAGCAGGGTGGATCTCAAGGTGGCGATCCCCACATCCGTGGTGATCATGGCATTTTGTTCGGTACTCGGAGTAATAGTGAAGTCGCTGGCGGGAGATTGGCAGCCTGGGGTGTTTGGGAATTGGCTGGCGGCAGCACCAGTAGTAGCCCTGGGGGCGCCTCTGGGCGTTTTTGTCGTTAGCTTGCTGGGACGCAAGCCGACCCTGTTGATTGTGGCCTTCCTGTGCGTTGTGCAGCTTGTGTGGACTTGTGTGTCCGAGAGTGAGGCTATGAAGGGATATGGCGGTCCGCTAGTGCTGCTGGCATTGCTGTGCTGCCTGGCGGGGTTCGAGTGGCTGCGAGCCCTGGGTTTGCGCAGGGAACAAGTGCGAACGCCTACCGCAACTTCAGGAACTGCTGACCTGGAGCCCGATAGCGCCGGAGTGACCGTTATGGAAGCTAATGGTGTGGTGCTGCCGGAGTAGTTGATTTTTGGATAGAGTTCGAGGACGAGTTCTGGCGAGCTATTCGCAGAATCAGATAAAAAAACGGTTGCGTTTTTGGTTGCTGCCCAGATTTGGGCCTGCTAGATAATTTAGGAATATGGCTGGGGCGGAAGGATTCGAACCTTCGCATGACGGGATCAAAACCCGCTGCCTTACCGCTTGGCTACGCCCCAGTTTCAAGATTCACAAAGAATAGTCTCTGTGATTTGAAATGGTAGCAAGGGGGAGACTCGAACTCCCGACCTCAGCATTATGAGTGCTGCGCTCTAACCGGCTGAGCTACCTTGCCATTTCTTTTGTTGTCTCGGCTGTCCCGAGGGCGCGCATTATTAAACGATGGGCCGGGGGTGTCAACACTTTTTTTGTATTCTTTTCAGATAGTTAGCGATTTTTTTCATCTGATGCCCGGGACTGCTCAGAACTGCGCCTGGAACTGATTGCGGCGAGGGCGGAACCGAGTACCACGGCGCCGGCGCCGGCCCAGCTGATCCAGTTGAGCGGCTCAACTGCAATATAGTCGGGCCAGATAGAGCTGATCAGCGTACTGAACAATAGGGTGATGACTGGCACTAATGACAGGGTTGCGCTGACACTGGATGCCTCCCAGTGCGCTAGTGCCTTGCTAAAAGCCCCATAGGCGATCAGCGTGTTGGCGGTGAGAAATGCCAATAGCACCCACTCGAGCCAGCCCAGGTGGGAAACCTTCATTGGCTCCGCCATGGGCAGGAAGAGCAGGGTCCCTGCGATATAAATTACTACCAGTAGATCCTGGGGCGTTGCGCGGCTCAATATTTTTTTCTGAAAAAAGCCGTAAATCGCCCAGGTGACAGCGGCGATCAGGATATAGCCGAGCCCCAGCAGGTATTCGCCGCCGGCGCCACTGGTCAGCTCTCCCAGGCGCTGGTTAAAAAATAGCAGTAGCCCGATTACCACCAGTACCACGCCGCTCCACTGACGCAGAGAGAAGCGCTCTCCCAGCCAAAGCACGCTGGATATCAGTAGAAGCAGGGGGGCCAGCTGGATTACAACCTGAGCGGCACCAGGGGTGATGTAATTGAGTCCACTGGCGTAGGCGAGGTAGTTCACCAGGAGGCCGGCAACGGCTAGGAAGGTGAAAAGCAGTAAGCCGCGACTGAATAGTGGCTTGAGCTGTAATTTGCGCGCTTGTCCGTAGTAGACGCCCGCTAACAGTGCTGCACCGGCAAAGCGATACCAGGTGGCGGTACCGGGACTGATGTATTCCAGAAGCCCTTTGAGAGCGATGGGCAGGGTTGCCCACATAAATACGGTAATTAGCGACAGGGGCAGGCCGACTTTCCAGTTTGATTGAGCCATGGAATTTACACGGGTGGCGCGCCTCCCCGGGGTGGGGAGGCAAAAAAGGAGAGGCGGTTAGACGTTAAAACGGAAGTGGATTACGTCGCCGTCGGCGACAATGTAGTCCTTGCCTTCCAGGCGCCATTTACCAGCGTCTTTAGCGCCGGCTTCACCATTGTTGTCAATGTAATCGCTGTAGCTGATCACTTCTGCGCGAATAAAACCCTTTTCAAAATCGGTGTGGATTTTACCGGCGGCGTTGGGAGCGGTGGCGCCCAGTGGGATGGTCCAGGCACGAACTTCCTTCACGCCAGCGGTGAAGTAGGTGTGCAGGCCCAGCAGTTGGTAGCCGGCGCGAATCACGCGGTTCAGCCCGGGCTCTTCCATACCCAGTTCTTCCAGGAACTCCTGCTTTTCTTCGTCGTCCAGCTCGGCAATTTCCGCTTCGAGCTTGTTGCAGATAGGTACCAGTACCGCGTTTTCTTCAGCGGCGATGGCGGCTACAGCATCCAGATGCGGATTGTTCTCGAAGCCATCTTCGTCCACGTTGGCGATATACATGGTGGGCTTGATAGTGAGCAGGCTCAGTTCGCGCAGGTCTGCCAGTTCGTCTTCTGAAAGCTCGAAAGAGCGCAGCGGCTTGGCTTCATCCAGGTGTGGCTGGATTTTTTCCAGCAACGCTTTCATCTTGATCGCGTGCTTGTCCTGCCCCTTGGCGGCACGGGTAAAGCGCTGTAGGGCCTTTTCCACAGTGTCCAGGTCGGCCAGGGCTAACTCGGTGTTGATCACCTCGATATCCGCTACCGGGTGTACCTGGTTGGCGACGTGGATAACGTTATCGTCTTCGAAGCAGCGAACAACGTGGGCGATAGCGTCGGTCTCGCGGATATTGGCGAGGAACTTGTTACCCAGCCCTTCCCCCTTGGAGGCGCCTGCAACCAGGCCGGCGATATCGGTAAATTCCATGGTGGTGGGAATTACCTTTTCCGGTTTGACGATCTCAGCCAGCTTGTCGATGCGGGGATCTGGTACCGGCACGACACCGGCATTGGGCTCGATGGTACAGAAGGGGAAGTTTTCCGCATCGATACCCGCTTTGGTTAATGCGTTGAATAGGGTGGATTTGCCCACATTAGGTAGGCCGACAATACCGCAAGTAAAACCCATGGTGATATTTTTCCGTTTGCCCGAGGCGCATACAGCGCGCTCTGCTAATTGCGTTTGAGGTCCGGTAGTGATTGCGCTGGCGGGATTTTGGATGGGCGGGGTGTCTCGGCCACCACAGGGTCCGGGCCAGCCGGGAAAATACCGGCAATTTAGCGCAGCACACTATCGAGATTTCCGCGGCAAAAGGCAAGCCGGCGGGTGGGATCTATTTGTTGGTGTGCAGCGTTTTCATGGCTGCGCCCCAGTCGCCGGAAGCGGCGGTGGGCAGAACGTCGATCGAGCGATCGATCGCATCAGCCAGTGTTTCCTGTTCCGCCCTGGGGGCTCGCTGGAGTACAAACCGGGCCACTTCGCTCGAGCTGCCGGGGTGGCCAATGCCGAGTCGCAGGCGCATAAAGTTTCGGTTGTTGCCCAGTGCGGCAATGATATCCCGCAGGCCGTTGTGTCCGCCGTGACCGCCGCCGGCTTTCAGGCGCGCGATACCGGGGGCCAGGTCCAGCTCATCGTGAGCGACCAGAATGGCTTCCGGGGGAATCTTGAAGAAGTTCGCCAGTGGGCCGACAGATTGGCCACTGCGATTCATGTAGGTGGTGGGAATCAGCAGCCGGATATCCTGGCTGCCGACTCGCACACGGCCAGTGAGGCCGTGATATTTGCTGTCGAGGCTGAGCTGGGTGCCTTGTTGGCGGGCCAGCTCGACAACAAAGTCGGCACCGGCGTTGTGTCGCGTCCGATCGTATTCCGGTCCGGGGTTTCCCAGGCCGACAATCAACTGGATCGGAGTATCCGGTGCCGCAGCCAAGGCGATTACTCTTCGCCTTCGCCAGCTTCGGCTTCAGCTTCTACAGCGCCGCGAGGCTTGTGGATAGAAGCTACAACCAGGTCGTGGTCTGCACCGTGGCTCAGTGCCACAGACTCAACACCTTCCGGCAGTTTCAGGTCGGAGATGTGCAGTACGCCGTCCATTTCCAGGTCGGCCAGGTCCACTTCGATGAACTCAGGCAGCTTGCCGGCAGGAGCGTTAACTTCCAGCTCGGTCAGGGTGTGGGAAACGATACCGCCAGCCTTAACACCTTTGCTGCTCTCTTCGTTCAGGAAGTGCAGAGGTACTTTAACGTGTACTTTGGTGTTGGCAGATACACGCTGGAAGTCGATGTGCAGCAACAGGGCTTTAGCCGGGTGACGCTGCAGGTCGCGCAGGATAACTTTCTCTTCCTTGCCGTCTACGTCAACAGTCAGCATGGAGGAGAAGAAAGCTTCGTTTTCCAGAGCTTTGGTCAGGTCTTTGTGCAGCACGGAGATAGAAGCAGGCTCTGCTTCACCGCCGTAGATGATGCCGGGTACACGGCCTTCCAGGCGACGCAGGCGGCGGCTCGCACCTTTCCCTTCATCGCTGCGGGCAATGGCGTTCAATTTAATATCAGACATGGGATAAACCTCGGGTTGTCTGTCCAGAGTGACCTGCGACCGGACCGCTCTGGCATGGATGTTAAATGGGCACTGGGCCCAAAAGTAATCGCCCGGCAGTGCCGGGCGGGCGCGTATTCTACGGGAATCAGCGCTAAAGGCAAAGTGCCCCGGCATGCGGGGCGCGGGGATACCTTGATCGGCAAGTTCCTAGCGGAACATTGCGGACAGGGATTCCTCATTGCTGATACGGCGCATGGACTCGGCCAGCATTGCAGACAGGGTCAGCTGGCGAATTTTTGGTGCCTTCTCCATTTTGTCACCCAGGGGGATGGAGTCGGTAACCACCAGCTCATCCAGAACGGAGTTGTTCAGGTTGGTGATGGCGTTGCCAGACAGTACCGGGTGGGTACAGTAGGCGACAACTTTCTCGGCGCCGTGCTCTTTCAGGGCGTTGGCGGCGTTACACAGGGTGCCGGCGGTGTCGACCATATCGTCTACCAGCAGGCAGGTGCGGCCGCTGACTTCACCGATAATATTCATGACTTCGGCAACATTGGCGGCCGGGCGGCGCTTGTCGATAATTGCCAGGTCGCAGTCGAGGCTCTTGGCCACAGCCCGGGCGCGTACAACACCGCCGATGTCCGGGGATACCACCACCAGGTTCTGGTATTTTTGGCGCTCGATATCGTCGAGCAGGACAGAGGAGCCGTAAACGTTATCCACAGGAACGTCGAAGAAGCCCTGGATCTGTTCCGCGTGCAGGTCGACGGTTAATACGCGGTCGATACCGACGCTCACCATCATATCGGCAACCACTTTTGCGGAAATCGGCACGCGCTGGGATCTTACGCGGCGATCCTGGCGGGCGTAGCCAAAGTAGGGGACTACAGCGGTAACGCGGCCGGCGGAGGCGCGGCGCAGGGCGTCTACCAGCAGGATCAGTTCCATCAGGTTGCGGTTGGTAGGTTGGCAGGTGGATTGCACCACGAAAACGTCGCGGCCGCGTACGTTATCGGTAATTTCTACTGCAATCTCGCCGTCGGAGAAGCGCTTGACCGTGGCTTCACCCAGGGGGATCGCCATATGGTCGACAACCTTCTGTGCCAGTTCCGGGTTTGCGTTGCCGGTAAAGACCATTAAGTCAGCCACTGCGAGTTCCTTTAATTCTGTCTTGAAGTGAATTGAAGTGTAGATGCCTGCATATTTGCTAGCAGTCAGGGTTTTTGCTGCAACACTTTTGTGTTGAGCGGCGCACTGTTGCGCGGATAAAAACAGGGTTTTGGCCACAGTTTTTTTCCTTGCTCAACGGGTTGCTCTGGGTGCGTGCTCGCACAACCATCGGGCGATTGCATTCAAGCCTGCCTTCAGGATTCTTTAAAAATTGGGGAGTGGCTCTGTAAAGCCCTGTGCGAATGGCCTGGGCCGGCTGGATCAGCGTAGACTGAATCATGTCGGAACCGGTTTTTGACTGTGCCATTGCATATAAAGAAAGTGGCTGGGGCGGAAGGATTCGAACCTTCGCATGACGGGATCAAAACCCGCTGCCTTACCGCTTGGCTACGCCCCAGTAATGTTTCCTCAAAAATCTGAGGAGATTTTCGCTAGCGCTTGATGTGTCGGTGAAACCAATACACCCGCTGCTGTAAAACCCTGCCACGCTTCAGGCAGTTTGGCGTGTGCCTCAATGGCTGCCTCTGCCGTAGGGAATGCAGCAAAAATGCAGCCCCCGGTGCCGGTGAGTTGTGCTGGAGCAAATTGCTCGAGCCATTCTCTGGCATCGCGTATTTCAGGGTAGAGCTTTTCAACTAATGGCTGGCAGTCATTGCCGGAAAATGTTTCCAGTTTTTCGCTGCCGAGTCGCATCTCGTTGGCCTGCTCCTCGCGAAGGGCCGCTAATGTAATTGCGACTGAATCTCTTGTCAAACGTGAATCGCGAAAAATTTTTGCAGTGCTCACTTCGCAACCAGTTGAGACAACCAGGTAGTGGCGTTGCTCGGTGGTTATTGGGGTTAATTTTTCACCAACCCCTTCCGCCCAAGCGGTGCGCCCGCGCACAAAAACTGGAACATCCGCGCCTAATTGTCGTCCCAGCTCTGCCAGTTTATCGATCGATAAATTGCACTGCCATAAGTGGTTGAGCCCGAGCAAAGTGGTGGCGGCATCGCTACTGCCTCCACCGATGCCGCCGCCGTGAGGCAACTTCTTTATCAACCGAATAGAGGCGCCGAGAGAATTTTGTCGGTCCGGCTCAGCTTGTTTGCGCAGCAATTGGGCTGCGCGATAAACCAGGTTGTCTTCTTCAGCTACATCCAGCTGGCCGGCATCGACACTGACAATGCCATCGCTGCGCTCACTGAATTCCAATAAGTCGCCGAAATCGAGAAGTTGGAACAGGGTTTGTAACTCGTGATAGCCATCCGGGCGACGGCCGAGAATGCGCAGAATCAGGTTGAGTTTTGCTGGGGCGGGCAGGGTTAGCAGCATGAGGCAAAAAGGGGGCAATCAATTACAGGATCGCCATAATACCTGCATGCTGCGATTTGGGCATTGGCAGAGTTATGTAAAACTCTCTACAAACCCCAGTCTTTAATCACCAGGGTGACGGATACCGGGCCAGTAGGACTGTTGGTTTGTGCTTTGATCCGGGTTGGCAGCATAAATGGACCTTCGCTGCGATATTCACTAAAACTCAAAGCCCAGCCGGATTGTTGCAGGCTTTGCAGCTGGCCCTGGGCGTTGCGCTGCTCGCCACTTTTGGCGCCGGGCGCGGGAAGACCGCGCACCCAGTAGAACATCTCCCGGGCGGGCAGGGGCCAGCCCAGTGCTTCCTGGGTTAGCTGTGCCGGGTTGCGCGCATAAATTGGCGGCTCGCTACCGCGCACCAAACTGACTCCACCGGCTGAGCCGGTGATGACGGTAGTGCCCGCTCCGAGCGGACCGCTGAGATGCAGGCGAAAATTCTCTGCACCGCCCTGAAGCCAGGCCAGGTTAGCGCTGCCGTTTTCTTTGGGGGAGCGAACACCCAGCTTGCCCTTGAGATTCCACTGGGTAAATTCAGCTACTGTTTGCGGTGCCGGATTTTGATTTTCAGTGGGGGAACCTGGCTCCGGTTCTTGTTTGGTTTTTTGTCCGGCACAGGCGGAAATCATTATTGCCAGACATGCCAGCAATAACAGATAGAATCTTCGCGCGGTTGTCTTGTCAGCTATCTGATGCATGTTGTTCCAGTGACTCTTCGATTTGTAGGCGCTTCATGGCAGCCGGAATAATTTTGCTGTGGGGATTCAGCAGAAGACCTTTTCTCCACATTTTCATGGCGGCTTCTCTGTTTCCCTGAACCCAGAGTACTTCACCGAGGTGTGCGGCAATTTCGTGGTCGGGCAACTTTTCCATCGCCTGCCGCAGATACTTTTCCGCAGCTTCGTGATTGCCGAGACGGTACTCTATCCACCCCATGCTGTCGATTATTGCCGGGTCCTCAGGCTCGAGTTCCAAAGCGCGGCTGATCAACTGGTAGGCTTCTGCGTGCCGGGATTTATCTTCAATCAGTTTATAGCCGAGTGCGTTGAGAACTGTGGCGTTATCGGGATTTCTTTCCAGCAGGTCTCTCAAGTCCTTTTCGAATTGTTGTGCGTTGCCGAGTTGGTCATGCAACAGCGCGCGGGTGTACATCAAGCGACCGCTGGTGCTGTTGGTTTGTAATGCCTCGTCTACTCGCTGTAAAGCCATACTGGCTTCACCACTTTTGCGAAGTAATTCGACCTCCATTAGGTAAAAATGTTCTTCCTGAGTGGGGTGTTTTTTTCTCAGTTCAGCAAACCATTCCCGGTTAGTGCTGTGCTGTCCCAGGCTCGCCAGCAATTCCGTACCGCGAGTAATGGCTTCTACGTAATCACTGCCGGGCCCCACTTCGCGGAAATATTTAATTGCATGGGAAAAATCCCCGGATTTTTCTGCAATGCTGCCCAGGTAAAAATAAGCAGCGGATTCGTGCTTCTGTAATTCAAGTAGTTGGGTAAAGAGGACTTTGGCCTCGTCAGTTTGCTCGGTCTCGTACTGAATTAGGGCCAACGACAAAATCAGGTTGCCATCTTCAGGGCGCTGCTTAACCAGTTCGGCAAACTGCTTGCGTGCCAGGGCTAGGTCCTCCCGAATCAACAGGCGGGCGTATTGAAGGCGCAAGCGACTCTCGGAGGGATGGATGCCTACGAGTCGTTCGAGTAGGGAAATGGCTTCCTTGCGCTTGCCCTGATCAACCAACAGGTGACTTTCCAGCAGTGGTGCATCCAGTTGGTCTGGATGGTGCTCTTGGACGCGGCGCACCAGGGACAGGGCGCGGGCGAATTCTCTTTCGGTGCGCAGTACCATGGCATAGGCGAGCACGACCTCGTCATCGAGGGGGTAGACTTTTGCCAGCCGGGCAAACTCCCGCTTGGCTTGTTCCGTGAGTTGCTCGTGCCCGATTGCGGTTGCCGCGAGAGATTGCATGGGCGGATTGCCGCCGAGTTCCAGGGTTTTACTGGCGTGAATCAGGGCAGTGTGTAAGTCGCCGGACAAAGTCAGCTCGGCTGTGAGGGCCAGCTGTGCATCGGCGTTTTGTGGCTCAAGCTCTACCCATAGCCGGGCCGAATCCAAGGCGGCCTGGCGGGCATTTAAAAAGCGGGCAATGCGTGTAGCGCGGGCGGCGACCCCGGGATCTTTGGTGACCTCCGCCTGGTGGTAGTAATTGGCCAGTGCGACATCGTACTGTTCGCGGATACCGGCGACTTCGGCCACCAGAAGGGTGTAGAAGGTATCAATTGGGAAGGTTTTAGCTTCCGGCTCTTCTGACTCAGTGGTTTCCCTACCCTTAAGGTTGCTCGGCTCCAGTGCTGTGCTCGCGATTTCTGTAGAGGGGGCCGCCGGCGTCTGGTGTTGGGTGCAAGAAACAAGCATTACGGATGCTACAAGGAAAGCGGCAAACTTGGGCACGTGGCTGGAAATTCGGGCCGGAAGCTGATTTGTGCGAGGTGGGAGCATAGATCGTGTCCATACGTTACGTTGTCGCTGAAAGCGGGGTATTACTGGCGTGTTTTAAACGATTATCGCCATATAATTCTAGTCGTGAATCGGGTTTGGAACGGTAGTGGGCAGGGGCTCTTGCCAAATCGGCGGGCAATTTTACTGCCTCTTACGCTTGCAAGGGAGACGGCTGCCTATGAAAATGCGCTCCCAGTGCGGTTTCCGCCTTTTAAGATTTAATGCTAACGGAAGTCTATGCCAATTCTTACCCTGGGTATCAACCACGATAGCGCGTCGGTCGAAGTGCGCGAGCGGGTGGCCTTTGCCCCCGAGGTGATGCCCGGCGCACTGGGAGATGCGCGAAAAGCACTGGGGTGCCGCGAGCTGGCCATCCTGTCTACCTGCAATCGCACCGAAATATACGGAAATGTGGAGTCAGAAGCCCTGTTGCAATGGCTATCTGAATACCACCAAGTGCCCCTGGAGCAGCTCAAGGGCTGTGCCTATGTGTACAGCGATGAAGAAGCGGTACGCCATATGATGCGCGTTGCCTGTGGTCTCGATTCCCTGGTGTTGGGTGAGCCGCAGATCCTCGGCCAGATTAAGTCCGCCTATGCGGTGGCGCGGGAATCCGGCAGTGTGGGCAGTGAACTGCACCGGGTTTTCCAGCGGGTGTTTACCGTCGCCAAGAAGGTTCGCACCGAAACTGCAATCGGTGAAAACCCGGTTTCTGTTGCCTACGCCGCTGTTTCTCTGGCTTCGCGTATCTTCACCGACCTGAAAAAGCAGACTGCCCTGTTGATCGGTGCGGGAGAGACCGTGGAGCTGGTTGCCCGCCATTTGCTCGATCAGGGAATCAAGCAGGTCATTGTTGCCAACCGCACATTGAGCCGGGCCCAGTTGCTCGCAGAGAGCTTTGGGGCCGAGGCAATCCTGCTTGCGGATATCCCCGAGCATCTGGCGCGCGCGGATATCGTTATCAGCTCCACCGCGAGCCAGCTGCCGATCCTGGGTAAGGGAGCGGTCGAATCGGCGCTGCGCAAGCGTCGGCACAGCCCCATGTTTATGGTGGATATTGCGGTACCCCGTGATATCGAATCGGAAGTTGGCGAGCTGGATGATGTTTATCTGTATACGGTGGACGATCTGCGCGGGGTTATTGATGAGGGCAAGCGCTCCCGTGAGAAAGCGGCGGAGGCCGCTCAAGAGATCGTAAATGCTGCAGCGGCTGAATTTACCAAAGAGAGCCGCTCTTTGGAGGCTGTGGATAGTATTCGCAGCTACCGGCAGCGAGCCCAGGAAGTGAGCACTTCCGAACTTGAACGGGTACTTTTGCAGCTGGAAAAAGGCGAGGACCCTCGTCGACTGATGGAGCAGCTCGCTCGCTCTCTCACCAATAAATTAATTCATGCACCCACCGTCAGTCTGAAAAAAGCTACGGCGGAGGGTGATATTGAGCGTTTGCGTATCGCTCGCGAGGTCGTTGGGTTGGATGATCTCACCGATATCGATTTAGAGAAAAAGCATCAATGAAAGAATCGTTACTGAATAAACTGGAAACCCTGCTTGAGCGCCATGAGGAAGTATCTGCGCTGTTGGGCGACGCCGACGTAATTGCTGATCAGGATCAATTCCGCGATCTTTCCCGCGAGTATTCTGAGCTGGAAGAAGTGGTTAAATGCTACGGCGCTTACAAACAGTTGCAGGAAGATATGGTCGCGGCTCGGGAGATGCTGGGGGAAGATGACCCGGAAATGCGCGAAATGGCTCAGGAAGAGCTGCGCGAGGCTGAAGGTCAAGTGGAGCCGCTGGAGCGAGAGCTACAGACTTTGCTGTTGCCGCGCGATCCTAACGACAGAAAAAATGTTTTCCTGGAAATTCGCGCAGGAACCGGTGGTGATGAAGCAGCTATTTTCTCCGGTGATCTGTTCCGCATGTACTCTCGCTATGCGGAGAAGCAGGGATGGCGAATAGAAATTGTCAGCGAAAATCTCGGTGAGCACGGCGGTTACAAGGAAATTATCACTCGCGTCGCCGGTGAAGATGTCTACGCAAAATTAAAATTTGAGTCCGGTGCGCACCGGGTACAAAGGGTTCCTGAAACAGAATCCCAGGGTCGTATTCACACTTCGGCTTGTACGGTCGCGGTGATGCCGGAGCCGGATGAGCGCGATGCGATTGAAATTAATAAAGCGGATTTGCGTGTGGATACCTACCGTGCATCCGGTGCCGGTGGTCAGCACGTTAACAAAACCGATTCCGCTGTGCGCTTAACCCATATTCCCACGGGGATTGTGGTGGAGTGTCAGGACGAGCGCTCCCAGCACAAAAACAAAGCCAAGGCGATGGCACTGTTGCAAGCGAAGCTCAATACTGCGCAGGAAACGGCGGCGGCCCAGGAAATTTCCGATGCCCGCCGCAGCCTGGTGGGCAGCGGTGATCGCTCTGAGCGAATCCGTACCTACAACTATCCCCAGGGCCGGGTTACCGATCACCGTATCGGCCTCACTCTCTATAAACTCGATGAGATTATGCAGGGGTCTCTGGGGGAGGTGATCGGGCCATTGCGCACGGAATACCAGGCCGATCAGTTGGCAGCCCTGGCCCAATAAATCCAGATTTTTTACGCCGCCTCGAGCGGCGTTTTTATAGGTTTTTCTCCATGACCAGCGTCAAGGAAAATATCGCACGCTGCGCCCAATTAACCGATAGCGACAGCGCGCGCCTGGATGCAGAGCTTCTGCTCGGCAGTGTGTTGGGGCGCGAGCGCACCTGGCTCTATACCTGGCCGGAATACGAATTGAGTGAAGCTGAGCAAGTGCGCTATGAGCAGTTGCTCCAGCGCCGGCAAGCGGGAGAGCCGGTGGCACACCTTATCGGTGAGCGCGAATTTTGGTCCCTATCGCTAAAGGTGGATTCCTCCACTCTGATCCCCCGCCCGGACACTGAATTGTTGGTGGAGACCGCGCTGGAGTTTTTCCCCCAGGGCAGGTTGCGAGCACTGGACCTGGGCACTGGCACTGGTGCTATTGCACTGGCTCTGGCGTCGGAGCGACCGGGATGGGAAATTATTGCAGCGGAGAAATCACCCGCTGCGGTAGCACTGGCAGAGGAAAACCGGCGCTCCCTCAAGTTGCAAAATGTGCAAGTTATCCAGAGCGATTGGTTTTCTAGTTTGGAGCCACAGCCGTTTTCCCTGATCGTCAGCAACCCTCCCTATATCGATGCATCTGACCCGCACTTGGTGCAGGGCGATGTGCGCTTTGAGCCCCGCACTGCGTTGGTGGCAGAGCGACAGGGTTTGGCAGATATTGAGCATATCGCCACAACCGCTAGTGATTACCTGGAAAACGATGGCTGGCTAATGGTGGAGCACGGTTGGCAGCAAGCCGAGAGCGTGCGGGATATTTTTTCTGCGGCGGGATTGAATATAGTTTCAAGTCGCAGGGATTATTCCGGTTGGGAGCGAATTACCTTAGGGCAAAAATAGTGATACCTGCGGAGCTGCCACAGGGATTTGAGGAGGGAGCCTATGCATGATCATGTCCACCACCGAACCGGCAATGGGGCTTTGCGCCCATTAATTATTGCACTGGTTCTCACTCTCAGTTTTTCCATAGTTGAAGCCATAGGTGGTTGGCTATCTGGCTCCCTGGCATTGCTCGGCGATGCTGCCCATATGCTTACCGATACTTTTGCCTTGGCACTGGGGGCTATTGCCGCAGTACTGGCGAAAAAACCCGCTGATCGGGAATTGTCGTTTGGCTGGGGGCGAGCGGAGGTCTTAGCTGCGGTAACCAACGGCCTGATTATGCTTCTGATCGTGGTCGGTATTTCTTTTATGGCCATTGATAGGTTGCGCAATCCCCAGCCGGTGCATGGCAGTACGGTGATGTTGATTGCAGCCATGGGGTTGCTGATTAATATTCTGGCGGCCTGGGTTTTATTAAAAGGCGAGCGCACGCTCAATATTCGCGGTGCGCTTTTGCATGTGATGGGCGATATGCTGGGCTCTGTTGCGGCACTGGCTTCCGGAGCTGTGATTTATTTTACCGGTTGGGTACCCATCGACCCCCTGCTTTCACTGCTTATTTGTCTATTAATCCTGGTTTCCTGCGTGCGACTGCTCAGGGATGCAATCGATGTATTGATGGAGCGGGTACCCAGGGAATTGAGCCTTCCGGTTGTGGGCGAGACACTGGCGGCGGTAACCGGGGTACGCTCTGTGCACGATCTCCATATTTGGCGCTTGGATTCCAGCACTATTTCCCTGTCGGCCCATATTGTGGTGGATGACTTGCAGGCTTGGCCCAGCGTACTGGAGCGCTTGCGGGAAACCCTGGTCAAGCGCTTCGATATCGACCATATCACCCTTCAACCGGAACCTTTGGCAATGCCCGAAGTGACGGTGATCGATAAGGTCAGTGATTAACAGGTGAGGATTTACTCCTCACCTTCTGTCGGCGGCTGGCGGTTCTCTGGAGTGGCCGGTACTTTACTCTCTGATTTGTCAGCGACCGACTCTTCCGCTACTACTTCCTGGGGCTGGCTGATTTGTTCCTGGGGAGCCTGGATACCGATATGGTAGGCGGCAAATCCCGGTTGCACGACCTGGTTTAATGCCATGCCGAGAATACGGCCGTTGTGTTCAGAGCGAATTTCTGTGCGCACATTGGTAATTGGGTTGGTTACCGTTCCCAGTAAATCGCCTTTACGCACAAACTCACCGAGCTGTACCTCACTAAAGATAACCCCGCCGGTCGATGTCCGCTGCCAGGTGGAGGTGTAGTAAACCGGTTCGGGATCGCCCCAGAGGCGGAATTTACTCACCATACCCAGCTGGTTGAGCAGAGTGCGTATACCTTTCACACTGTGACTTACCGATAGCTCATCCAGCACCATGGGTGCTCCGGCTTCCAGCGTGACGGTTGGGATACCTGCCTCCACAGCGGCGCGGCGCAGGGTACCCTTGGCTCCGGCGCTGTGCAGTACCACAGTGGAGCCAAAACCCTGGGTCATTTTCACTACCTTGGGATTGGTTAAGTCGCCGCGTAACTGTGGCAAGTTGGTGCGATAAAAAGAACCCGTATGTAAGTCCACCACGGCGTTACAGTGGCTGATCACTTCGTGGAAAAATGAATTGGCAATTCGCGAAGCCGAAGAGCCATTGGGATCGCCGGGGAAGTGCCGGTTCAGGTCGCGTCGATCAGTCAGGTAGCGGGAGCCTCGATGGAAGCCTTGCAGGTTGACGATGGGTACGCCGATTACCGCACCGCTCAAATGGTCTGCGTCCAGGTCGTACATAACTCGCCGCACAGTTTCCACACCGTTCAACTCATCACCGTGCACCGCCGCAGTAAGGCAGAGAACCGGCCCTGGCTTGGCGCCGTTAACCACCAATACAGCGGTGGGGCTATAGACGCCTTCGAAGTGTTGGCTGGGAGACCAGGCCAGGCGCGTGGAGGTCGCAGGGGGAACCTCTGAGCCTAACAATCGCAGCGGCTTGGCAGTCTCTCCCGGAACCAGGGAGATGGTGCCGGGCTCCGGTAATTCGGGCTGAGGTTTAACTGTTTCAGTTTCTTTATCGGCAGTGGGAGCAGTCTCGGTGGGAGATGCCGGTTTATCCAGTTCCTGGATAGGTTGGTCCAGCTCCAGATTTTCCGCTTGGGGCAGGGAAACTTCTTCAGAACCAGCATCTGTCGACTGGGATTGATCTTCAGTAGGGGCAACGTTGGTGGGTGGCCCCAGCTCTGTGATCACCGGTTGGTCCAGCTGCATATTGGCAGCCTGGGGGACCGCTTCTGTCTCTTCGCCTGTGCGGTCGTCGGCGCTCAGGGCCTGGGTGGATGAAAGCAGTAAAGCCAGGCTTAACAGGTGTCGGGTCCTTCGGGAGGATTGGCGCGGGATCATTCGGCACTCCGGTCAACTTCGTATATCTGGGTGTGCCGGAGAGCCTTGTGTCCGGCACAGATTGGGACTTTGGAGCGCCAGTATAGTCAATACGTTCCCGAGGAATGTGATACGCGCCGAATTACGCGTATCCGTAGGTTCGCTCGATGGCTTTGCGGCTGGTTCGCCAAAAGCGAATTCCCAGCAGGATTGAAGCCGTTCCCAAGCCGATACAGACACCGGTCCAATAACCGTATACCCCCCAGAAGCTCTCTCCCAGCCAGTAGGCGGTAGAAAGCCCCACCAGCCAGTAGGAAAATAGCTGTATAAACATGGGCGCACTGGTGTCCTTATATCCGCGCAGTGCGCCCCAGGTCATTGCCTGGGTGACATCCACGAGCTGGAATGCGGCACACAGCAATAGCAGGTTGGCAGCCACCGCGATAATTTCTTCATTGCTGGTGTAGGCCTGAACAAACAGGGTGCGCAGGGTAATCAAAAGTACACCGGTGCCCAGTGCGTAGATTAGCCCGCTACTGATGCCCACTTTGCCACAGAAGCGCGCGCGCTTTGGCCGTCCCTGACCGAGTAGTTGGGCGGTGCGGATACTCAGGGCCTGGGCCAGTGCCAGTGCGACCAAGTAAAAAATCGAGCCCACATTCATGCTGATCTGATGGGCGGCGACAATGGCTGCGCCATAAGGGGCAAGCAAAATAGTAAGGCTGGCAAAAAAAGTCACTTCACTGGCTGCACCCACACAAATTGGCAGGCCAACTGCGAGCAAGTGGCGCAGGGTTGGCCAGTGGGGGCGAGGCGGTAACAGCCTAAGTTTTAGCTTGTGGTAGACCGGATCAGTGTTCGCGTGCCAGAAGAGTGCCAGTGCGATCAGGCAGCTGACCGCTGCGGTAGCCCACCCACATCCTGCCCCTCCCATTGCCGGTATGGGGCCGGCACCAAACACCAAAAGAATATCCAGGGGAATATTTAAAATTGCGGCAGTGATATAGATGCGCATTACCGGGCGCACTTGTCCCATACCCTCACAGTAACCGCGCAACGCCGTGCCGAGTGCAAAAGGCAGGGTGCCGACAGTCAGGGCCAGTACATAGCCCTCCATCACCTTGCGGACAGGCTCTTCCGTGTCTATCCAGTGGCTCCAGATAGGAACCGCAAGCAGGGCGGAAAACACCAGGATGCCACCGATCAGTGCGATCCACAGCGCCTGGTGCAGTTGCCTGGCGCAGCCAGCTTCATCGCGGCCACCGCGCAAGTGTGCAACAACCGGGGAGATAGCAGCGAGCAGGCCGATTAGTGTCACTGCGCAAACAGCCCAAATACTGGCCCCCAAGGCGAGCCCAGCGAGACTTACTTCTCCAGCGCGTCCTGCTACCAGAGTATCGACAACTCCCATGCTCACCACAGCCAGGTTACTGACCACCAGGGGGCCTCCCAAGGTGGTTAGGTGCGACAGTTCGGTTTTAGTGGCATTTCGGTAAAGCTTGAACAAAGAAAAACCTGAGCTCTTGTTGCTGGTCTCGATAGAGGGTTCTGGGGTCTGGGCTAATTTTGACAAAAAATTAATCCTGCGGGGGTTGTTAACAGGCCCTGGCCTTCGTAGTTACAGCTGAAAACGGGCGGCGGGCCAAAATTCGGAGAGGCTTTCAGTCTGCCGGGGGAAGGCGGGGCGGTACTGCAAAAAGGTCCGACATTCTACGGTACAAATGGCGCCTGCGCCCAGTGCTGATTACGGACTTTCCTCAAGTAGTTTGGTCACAATTTCTGCCTTACTAATGATGCAGTCGTGGTTTATTGCTACCTCCCGATAAAGCCACCCGCTTATCCGCTTTGCTTTGCGGCTACTGTAGACGGCTGGTGGGTATTCGGGTTGGGTACAGTGAATGAAAGTACACGGCGGGCCCTGTTCAGGAGAGCGTTTTAAGTGGATGGGGTCCAGTAGCGTTTTGATAGGGTGCGGGGTCATACGGCGTTTTAGCCAGTTGATATCATCTGGCTGGGTTATCCCCAAGGCTTCTGGAGATGGAGGCATAATACAGAGAGTACCGTCGATATCCTGTGCCTGCTTGAGCCGCTGCTCTTCAATACCGCTGGGGAGTTGGCTGCTGAATGGGCGCCCGGGCTCTGGAACAGCGCCATCCAGGTAGATCAAGCGGTGCACCCGCTCGGGTAGAGCGTCGGCGGCACCGGTTGCAGCCATTCCCCCAAAGCTGTGGCCCACAAGGGTGACTTGCTGCAACTCCTCCCAGAGGATTGTATTGACTAGGTCCTGGATAAAGGTATCTAGGCCAACGGAGGGGGAGAGTAGGTGTTTGCGTTCCCCCAGGCCACTATGGGTGGGGGTGAATACTCGATGCCCATTACGCTGTAAGAGGTGGGCGACTCTGCTCCAGCACCAGCCTCCATGAAATAGCCCGTGGACCAGTACGTAAGTTTTCCCCACCAGATTGCTCTCAAGTTACTTGGGTTCTGCAAGCATAGATGTGCTTTCTGGGGCGCTGAGATAGGGCCGTGTAAGAGTTGGCGATATCACTCGACTAAAGTGAACAAAGACACTGATAAGAGAGTGAGCTAAATGAGTGGAGCTATGAATAGCCTAAGCGGTTGGTACAACTGCTTTGTACATTATGTACGCAAAATAGACTGGCTGGGGCCATTATTACTACGGATTTATTTGGCGCCAATTTTTATCCTGGCCGGCATGAATAAGATGAATAATATCGAAGATGTCGCTGCCTGGTTCGGCAATCCCGATTGGGGGTTGGGGCTTCCAGCGCCGATGTTGATGGCGTGGGTAGCTGCATTGGTGGAATTCTTAGGTGGCATCGCCATCTTGCTGGGCGTAGCAACTCGGCTGGTGGCGATTCCCCTGATGTTTGTGATGGCAGTGGCAGCCTATACGGCCCACTGGGAGAACGGTTGGTCTGCGTTGCCTGATAAAACCTTGAGTGTGCCCTGGGAGTGGCGCAAGGATCTGATCGATGAAGCCTCAGTGCGTAAAGAGAAAATTGTCGGTTTACTCAAGGAGCACGGAAATTATGAGTGGCTGGTGGAAACTGGAGGAGTGACCATCCTGAAAAATGGTATTGAATTTGCAGCTACCTACTTCATTATGCTGCTGGCGCTATTTTGTAGTGGGGCTGGGCGGTTTTTCAGCGTGGATTACTGGCTGTGCCGTCACTATAGCGGGCAGGGAGCCCCGTAGAGATGTTATACTCGCCGATTATTTGAACATTTGAGCGAGTATTTCACTTGATAGGAAAGTTGTTCCGCCGATCCTCCTCCAAAGAGGATAAGGGCTCCCGCCGGGGAGAAGACAGCTCCGGACGCCGAAAAGAAGGGCAAAAGCCGTCTGATAAGGCTGCCAAGGGGCGTACAAAATCCGCACAAGCGGAGGGGAAGTCGCGCCGGGGCGGTAGCAGAAACGCTCAAAAAGGGCGCCAGCGCAGCAGAAAGCCAGCGGCACCCGCAGCGCCCTGGTCCCTGGATGAATTCCAGGTTCCAGAACAGGAGGGCAAGGTCCGCTTCCACGACCTGGGACTGCCCAATGAGCTGATGCACGCTATCCACGACCTGGGTTTCCAGTATTGCTCGCCAATTCAGGGTCGCTCCCTTCCCCACACCCTCAATGGCCACGACCTGGTGGGTAAGGCACAAACCGGTACCGGTAAGACAGCGGCCTTCCTGATCACAGTGATTGACGATCTGCTCAAGCACCCGTTTGAAGGTGAGCGCTATGCCGGCGAAGCCCGCTCCCTGATTATCGCTCCGACCCGTGAGCTAGTAATGCAGATTGCCGATGATGCCAAGGCACTGTGTAAACACACCGAGCTGGAAATTCATACCCTGGTGGGCGGTATGGATTATGACAAGCAGCAGAGAAACCTGAATGAGCGGCTGGTGGATATCCTGGTGGCGACGCCGGGTCGCCTGCTGGACTTTGTCAGCAATCGGGATTGCTTCCTGGATCAGGTGGAAGTCCTGGTGATCGATGAGGCGGATCGCATGTTGGACATGGGCTTTATCCCCCAAGTGCGCCGCATTGTTCGTCAGACGCCGCGTAAAACTCATCGCCAAACTATGTTCTTCTCCGCCACATTTACTCCCGAAGTGGATGATCTGGTGGAGCAGTGGACGGATGATCCGGTAGTTGTGGAGATTGAGCCGGAGAGGGTTGCCACAGATACCGTGGAGCAGCATGTTTACCTGTCCGCCAGCGAAGAAAAGTACACCTTGCTTTACAACATTGTGCAGCGAGAAGAAGTGGATAGCCTGATTGTTTTTGCCAACCGCCGCGACCAATGCCGCCGCTTGCACGAGCAGCTTCTCGCTCACGGCATTTCTGCGGGCCTGTTGTCCGGTGAAGTGGCGCAAAACAAGCGGGTTCGCACCCTTGATGACTTTAAGTCTGGTAAAACCAAGGTGCTGGTAGCTACCGATGTCGCCGGGCGTGGTATTCATATCGACGGTATCAGTCATGTGGTGAATTTCACTTTGCCTGAAGAGCCGGAGGATTATGTTCACCGCATCGGCCGAACTGGCCGGGCGGGTAAAACGGGCACTTCTATCAGTTTCGCCTGTGAAGATGATGCCATGCGCCTGGAACCTATTGAGCAGTTGCTCGGTGGCAAGCTCAAGTGCGAAGTGCCCCCCGAAGAGCTTTTGGTTGAGCCACCCAAAGTGAAAGTTCAGCGCAGTCACGGTGATCGCGATGGGCGTCGCGGTGGCTCTGGTGGTCATCGTCGTCCACGTCGGCACTGATTCTCCTGTGTGCTGTAAGGGGGTTAGCCCTTACAGCACTTACTACCTGCTTGAGAAAGCCATTCCTCCTCCTGCTATTCAGCGCTCCTCTGCTTTGTTAAGGTTTAAACTGTGACGAATGTACCAGTAGAGGCTTTAATTTCATTCAAACTGTCAATTCTGTCCTAAAATTAAACAAATTTGGCCTATTACGTGAAGTAAGGCCCTGCAACTTCAGATGACACCGGTAATACTGGAGTCTACTTGCGGCCTGAAATTGACATCCTTCGTTCAATAAAAATTACAGTTCATATTCGGATGCGTATCCTTTATTTACATATCGGTTTCCATAAAACTGGCTCCAGCTCCCTTCAATTGGCAATGAAGGAGCAAGTACAGGCTCTGGACCAGGCAGGCTTTGGATTTCTTTCCCTTGGGAAAAAGGGGAACTCTTCAGGGTGTATTGATGTATGCAAAGAGAAGGGCCGTGTCCATTTCCAGGTGAATTCCCGGCTTGATGAGCTGCTTGCTGCGAGCCGCAGTGAGCAAGTGATAGTTTCAGCTGAGCATCTTTCCTATCTGTATCAGCGCGATAGAATCGAGCTTGTTCAGAGAGTATGTAGCAAGTATTTCGATAAGATTGTGGTAATTGTTTACTTGCGTAGGCAAGACTTACAGGCAATATCTTTCAAGAAGCAAGGAGCTAGAGGAGCGGCCTCCAATCGGAGCTCCTCGAGTAAATTACTCGGCCACGATGAAGGGGCTTTCCCTTCTTTCAGTAAAGATATTGAAATTTACTACGACTATTTTACCAAGTTAAAGTTGTGGGCGGATGTATTTGGAGCTGATTCCCTCAAAGTGAGGCTTTTCAGTCGGGAAGCCTTGCACGGTGGTGATATTGTGAGTGACTTTCTCGCTTTGCTTGGCGGGGGAGTAGAGCTTTCTGCTCGCAGAGTGAATGAGGGGGTAGGCAGAAAGGAGTTTTTGCTGACCCATAAATTACTGGAATTGGGGGTGGCGGAATCTGATTTGATTAAGCTGAAGCCAATGATGTTGGAGGATGACACTCAGTTGCTGCCTTCAAGGGGTGATGCCAAGCAGTTCTTTATGAGGTTCAAAAACTCCAACCATTTGTTAAATAATACTTTTCTTAGTAACGATTCCGGCCTGGCATTCGATACGGATTTTTCTGGCTATCCTGAGCAGGGAAATGATTGGATAACGGTTCGGGATCTGTCTGAGTGGATTCCTGAAATTCTTTCTGCAGGTATTCAGAGGCCAGAGGGGTTGCGTGATGCATTGTTGGCAGACAAGCTCCAGCAGATGGTAAGAAAAAAATTTTCAGGTGAAGTGCTTACCCAGGAGCTTGAGGATTTGGCCAATTGCCTGTCGGCTAGCGCTTATATCGCCAAGGATCAGCAGCCCTGGTATCGCGCACTGAAAAAGAAGAAAACATCGGGAAGATAGAGTCAAAATAAAAAGCCCTCTGTACGAGAGGGCTTCCTATCTTACTGGTAAGGTTACTGAAGTACTGGAGTTTGAGTCCCCGGATCCCCTTCAATACGAAGTCGCTCAATCCACAGAGCCGTACCGCCAGCAACTGCCGCAGGCATAATAAAGATATTTAAAATCGGCACCATTTTGGCAAGCATCACGGTCCCACCAAAGGTAAGGCTAGTGAGTTTACGGCGGCGCAGTACCGTTTTTAATTCATCGAATGGCCGCTGGTGGTTATCCAGTGGGTAGTCAACGTATTGAATAGCCATACACCAAGCGCCCCAAACTGCGGTGAGCACTGCGGGGATAATAATGGTCCAGCTGGTGATGGTGGCAATTATAAATACGATCAAACCCCAAAATATAAAGTAACCCAGCTTACGCAATTCCCGGCCCAGGGTACGCCATACCATTTGCATTATCGGCTCGGCAGGAGGAGCTTTACCGGTTAGCAGTTCCTCTACTTTCTCAGCGAGCAAACCGTTAAAGGGGGCGGCAATAATGTTGGTGATGACGCTAAATAAATAGCCGTAAGCAAGGAAAAATAGGAAAAGCACTATTAGTGCAATAATCCAGGCCAGCCAGCGAAAAACACTGGCGGTCCATGCTGCACCCTTGGCCATAATGGCTTCCCACCAGGACATATTCTCCGTATTTACCGGCGTGTGGGAAAGCAGGCTACTTATATAATCCGTAAGCCCTCCGAGCTGTGAAATCATTATGCTACTGATAATAATAAACAGTACCAGATTTATTAGTAATGGCACCAGGATAAATGGGCGTAACTCACGCCGGGTAATCAAGTGGATACCGCGCACCAATGCGTCGATACCGTGAACGGGATTTGAAGTCATACTCTCACCTTTCGCTGGTACGATGCCTAAATTTCCAGAGTTCTCAGTTGGCGCCAGCGGCTTTTAAAATCTCGCTATATTCTGCGCCCTGGCGGTGTTCAGCAATACGTGCCAGCAGAGTTTTTCCATCGGGACCAGGACTGTTCAGATCCAGGCCTTCAGCGAGAAATAATTTTATAAATGTGGCAAAGCTCTCTGCTTTCATACTTCGGTAGGCGCGCTCGAGAAGATGAAAATCCCGGTTTACGCCTGCGGGAGCTTCGCCAATCAAGAATCCAGCAATACGCTCCTCGTCAAAAACTTCTCCGAGTACTTTCTGTTTGTCTTTTTTCAGGCTCAAAACTATATCCTTGCTACATAAATAGGGGGCGGGCGAAGCCCGACCCAGGTCTTGAAATGTTGAGGGTTAAAGCAGTGCGTCCAATTTTTGTTTGAGGATTTTATTAATCATCTGTGGGTTTGCCTGCCCTTTGGACGCTTTCATGATTTGCCCGACGAAATACCCCATCATTTTGGGGCGCTTTGATTCATCGGCCTTGCGGTAGTTTTCTACCTGGGCATCGCTTGCAGCGATCACCTCATCCACCATTTTTTCGATAGCGCCGGTATCCGAAACCTGTTTCAGCCCACGCTTTTCGATGACTTCGTCGGCACTGCCCTCTCCGTCGGCAATAGCCTCGAATACCTGTTTGGCGATTTTGCTGGAAATGGTGTTGTCTTTGATGCGCGAGATTAGTCCAGCTAGTTGGTCGGCAGAAACCGGCGATTGTGAAATAGTTAGTTCACGACGGTTGAGCAGCGCTGCCAGTTCACCGTTAATCCAGTTGGCGGCAAGCTTGGATTCGCCACAGGATTTACTCACAGTTTCAAAATAGTCTGCACTGGCACGCTCCTGTGTCAGCTGGTCTGCATCATAAGCAGATAGCTGGTATTCCGCTTGGAAGCGGGCTGCTTTTGCATCAGGCAGTTCTGGCAGGATGCTGCGCAGTTGCTCGACATATTCATCAGTGAGTACAACTGGCAGAAGGTCAGGGCAGGGGAAGTAGCGGTAATCATTGGCCACTTCTTTACTGCGCATAGAGCGGGTTTCATTTTTGTCCGCGTCGTAGAGGCGGGTTTCCTGGGTAATGGTGCCGCCGTCTTCCAAGATATCGATCTGACGTTCAGCTTCGACTTTAATTGCGCGCTCGACAAAACGGAAAGAATTGATGTTTTTTAATTCTGTACGGGTGCCGAGTTTTGCTTCGCCTTTCAAGCGCACGGATACATTGGCATCACAGCGCAGTGAGCCCTGGGACATATCACCATCGGAAATGCCCAGGTAGGTTACGATGCTGTGAATTTTTTTCAGGTAGGCCACAGCCTCGGCGGCACTGCGCATATCCGGTTCAGAGACAATCTCAATCAGTGGCGTACCTGCGCGGTTCAGGTCGATACCGGACATCCCGTGGAAGTCTTCGTGCAGGGATTTACCGGCATCTTCCTCCAGGTGAGCGTGATGCAAACGCACCTTCTTACTGCTGCCATCTTCCAGGTGAATTTCCACTTCGCCGGGGCCGACAACCGGCTGTTCCAATTGAGTGGTTTGATAGCCCTTGGGCAAGTCGGGATAGAAGTAATTCTTGCGTTCAAAAACAGAGTGCTTGCCGATCTCTGCGTTCATCGCCAGGCCGAACATTACTGCAAAGCGAAATGCTTCCTCATTCGGTACCGGCAGTGTGCCTGGCATGGCCAGGTCCACAGCGCATGCCTGGGTATTCGGCTCGGCGCCAAAGCGGATGCTAGCGCCGGAAAAGAGTTTTGACTGGGTGGAGAGCTGGACGTGAATTTCCAACCCGATAACGATTTCCCATTCCACAATTTATCTCCTTATACGGCGCTGGCTTTGTGCCAGTCGGTTACCTGTTGGTATTGGTGGGCGATATTGAGCATGCGCGCCTCTTCCAGGTAATTACCGGTTATTTGCAGGCCCACTGGCATATTGCCCACCAGGCCACAGGGTACAGACATGCCAGGTAGTCCGGCGAGGTTGGTGGCGATGGTGTAGATATCCTCCAGGTACATAGCTACCGGGTCAGCGCTCTTTGCGCCAAGCTCGAAAGCAGGGGAGGGGGTAGTGGGGCCCATAATCACATCCACTTTTTCGAATGCTTCGACAAAGTCCTGCTTGATCAGGCGTCTGGCCTGTTGGGCTTTGTTGTAATAAGCATCGTAATAACCGGCGGATAGGGCGTAGGTGCCTACCAGGATGCGACGCTGTACTTCTTCGCCGAAGCCTTCACCACGGGAGCGCATATAGAGATCGCGCAGGTCTTTGGGCTCTTCACAGCGGTAGCCGTAGCGCACCCCATCGAATCGAGATAGGTTGGCAGAGGCTTCAGCGGGGGCGATCACATAGTAAGCAGGTATCGCTAACTCGGTATGTGGCAGGCTGATATCGACCAGTTGTGCACCCAGCTTTTCAAACGCTCTCAAAGCCTCCTGAACCCGGCTTGCGGTGTCTGGGTTAAGCCCCTCCCCAAAGTACTCTCGGGGTACTCCGATCCGCAGCCCGGCGATCGGGTTATTCAGTTCGGCGGTAAAGTCTGTGGGCTGTTGCTTCAGGTTGGTGGAATCTTTCGGGTCATGGCTGGCCATCGCGGACAGCAGGTAAGCCGCATCTTCGGCGTTGCGGGCGATGGGGCCAGCCTGGTCCAGGCTGGAGGCGTAGGCCACGATGCCATAGCGGGAAATACGCCCGTAGGTGGGCTTCAGCCCGGTGGTGTTTGTCAACGCCGCTGGCTGGCGAATAGAGCCGCCGGTATCGGTAGCTGTGGCGCCGGGTATCAGTTGTGCAGCAACTGCCGCAGCTGAGCCACCGGAGGAACCGCCGGGTACACAGCGGGTATTCCAAGGGTTTTTTACTGGGCCGTAAAAGCTGCTTTCGTTGGATGAGCCCATGGCGAATTCATCCATATTGGTCTTGCCCAGGGAGACGGTTCCGGCAGCGTTAAGGTTATCTACCACCGTGGCATCGTAGGGAGGGATAAAATTATCCAGCATTTTTGAGGCACAGCTGGTGCGCACGCCGTTAGTGCAAATAATATCTTTGTGGGCGATGGGCACACCGCACAGTGCCGGTGCCTCCCCGTTGGCCAGGCGTTGGTCGGCAGCCGCGGCTTGCGCTAGGGCGCTCTCTTCGGTGACGGTAATAAAACTGTTGTAGTTGCTGTCCAGTTGCTGGATGCGGCCGAGTAAATGGCGGGTTAGCTCTGTACTCGAGAACTCTTTGCTCCGCAATCCACGGATGATCTCGGCGATAGTAAGCTGATGCATATTATTCCCTTAAAGGCTCTAGACGGGCTGAGGGCTGGGTATTTAGGTGAATTTCGTCAGTGTTGGGCCGGCTAATCAATTACTTTGGGAACCAGGTAGAGACCTTCTTCGGTTTGGGGAGCCAGTTCTAGGAAGTCTTTGCGCTTGTCAGCCTCTGTCACTGCGTCAGCGCGCAGCTCCTGGACTTCGTCCAGTGGGTGCGCCATCGGGGCGATACCATCGGTATTGGTGGATTGCAGCTGGTCGACCAGTTGTAATACATCGCCGAGGCGGTTGCTGACTTCTTCGATGGTTTCTTTGGATATGGCGATACGGGCCAGTTCCGCCAGTTTTTCTACAGTTTGCGTATCCACTGCCATGGTGATGGACTCCTCCAGCTTGAGTTGCGAGTCGAAAACTGCCCGGATTAATTGCGGCGGGCAGAACCGGCAAATTTAGCACATTGGGGTTATATTCTCACCGGCTCTGGCAGTAATGGATAGTGGGCCCCAAATGACCTCCCTTCAGCCTTGCCCTGATGCCTAGCGGTTGTTAGAGTTTGCCGAATCCTGCCGAGTGATGAGAGACTCCGGTATTTTGCGTAGAATCCGATTCGAAATGCGGCTCGGAACTCAGAATTATTTTTGCGGACTAATTAGGATTTGTATCCATAAAAGAAGCCGCGCCCGCAGTGCCCGACCTGGGGGCTGATAATTAGTACAAGGTAATCGAATTCCATGTTTAAACGTTTGCGGGGTATGTTTTCCAGTGATCTCTCCATCGACCTGGGAACTGCCAACACGCTGATTTACGTTCGCGATCGCGGCGTAGTACTCGACGAACCCTCTGTCGTCGCAATCCGTCACTACAATGGCCAGAAAATCGTTGAGGCTGTCGGAGTAGAAGCCAAACGCATGCTCGGCCGGACTCCTGGCAATATTACCGCTATTCGCCCGCTGAAGGACGGTGTTATCGCCGACTTCCAAGTGACCGAGAAAATGTTGCAGCACTTTATCAAGAAAGTGCATGAAAATAGCTGGATGCGCCCGAGCCCGAGAGTGCTGGTGTGTGTTCCCTGCCAATCCACAGAAGTGGAGCGTCGCGCGATTCGCGAGTCGGCCCTGGGTGCAGGTGCTCGCGAAGTGTCACTGATCGAAGAGCCCATGGCCGCTGCCATAGGCGCAGGTTTGAATGTCGAGGAAGCGAGCGGCTCCATGGTGGTGGATATCGGTGGGGGCACTACTGAGATCGCCATTATCTCCCTGAATGGTGTGGTTTATTCCGATTCGGTGCGTATCGGCGGTGACCGTTTTGATGAAGCTATCGTCAACTACGTGCGTCGCAACTACGGCAGTGTGATTGGTGATGCAACTGCTGAACGGATCAAAGAGGAAATTGGCTGTGCTTATGCAGGCAGTGAAGTTCGCGAAATCGATGTGCGCGGACGCAATCTGGCCGAGGGCGTGCCTCGCAGCTTTACCTTGAACTCCGACGAAATTCTCGAAGCCCTGCAAGAGCCTCTGACAGGTATTGTGCAGGCTGTCAAAAGTGCACTGGAGCAATCCCCTCCCGAGTTGGCTTCTGATATCGCTGAGCGCGGTATGGTGCTGACTGGTGGTGTTGCTCTGTTACGCGATCTGGACCGTCTGTTGATGGAAGAATCGGGCTTACCGGTAATTGTTGCCGATGACCCGTTGACCTGTGTGGCGCGGGGGGGCGGTAAAGCGCTGGATATGTTGGATCGCAGCCGTCTCTACCTGATGTCTAACTAGTAGACATCGGTATTATGAAACCTGCTAGGGAGCTTGTGGCTATATCCGCAAGCTCCTTGTAATAAAAAAAATGCAAGTTATCTTTTGTGGCTTGTACTGTTCTCACCATCTTTGATTGACCTGTTAAGAGGGGATTGCCTGTGAAACCGCTATTTACCCGCGGTCCCTCTGCCGAATACCGCCTGGGCTTTCTCATCATACTCGCGATCTCGCTGATCGTTTCCGATCATTACACCAATTGGTTTCAGCCTGTCAGAGAACGCTTATCAGGAGTTATTGCTCCACTGTACTGGGTTACAGGAGCCCCCGAGCGTGTGGGTGATTGGGCCGATGAGCAGTTTCGCTCGCGCGAAGAACTGCAAGAGGAAAATAGCCGCCTCAAGCGCCAGGTTTTATTGCTGGAGCAGCGCAGCCAACTATTGGCGGCCGTAAAAGCGGAAAACACTCAGCTCAAAGAACTGATGAACTCAGCAGAAATGGTCGATGATCGAGTACTGGTGGCTCAGGTGATTGGCGTTACCCCGGACCCTTTGGAGCATGTGCTGCTGATTGACAAAGGTCGCGATGACGGCATTGATATCGGTACCCCGGTAATGGATGCCAGTGGATTGCTGGGGCAGGTGATTGAAGCTGGCGACTCCTACAGTCGTATCCTGCTGATAACTGATTCCAGTCATGCCATTCCCGTCCAGGTTCTGCGCAACAGTATGCGCACCGTCGCCGAGGGTACAGGTGATCTGTATCGCCTGAAGTTACGTCATCTTGCTAATACCAGTGATATTCGTGAAGGCGATTTGCTGCTCAGCTCCGGCTTGGGTAGCCGCTTTCCCGCAGGTTATCCGGTTGGGGAGGTCATCTCGGTGCAGAGAGATCCGGGTAAACCTTTTGCGGAGGCTGAAGTGTTGCCGAGGGGGCGGATGAATCGCAGCCGCTTTGTATTGGCGGTCATTGGCAGTGGAGGACATTCTGTTGCAAGCGAATAACCGCTGGTTTATCGCGGTCACTATTCTGCTATCACTGCTTCTCTCGGTTATGCCCCTGCCACAGCAGTGGCTCTGGTTTCGGCCGGCATTTCCGGCTTTGCTGGTGATATTCTGGATTACCCGAATGCCCCAGACCTTTGGGGTGGGGTTCGCTTGGATGATCGGTATTGCCCAGGATTTGGCTACGGGGGCGAGCTTGGGAACCCATGCCCTGGCCCTATCGGTACTCGCCTATTTCAGCTTACTGACTTACCAGCGCACCCGGGCATTTAATCCGGCCCAGCAATTGTTGTGGGTATTTGTTCTGGTGGGCATTCATCAAGTGGTGGGCAACTGGGTGCACGGCCTTGAGGGGAAATCGGTACCCGGGCTGACCTTCCTGTGGCCCGCCTTGACTACAGCCCTGCTCTGGCCCTGGGTGACCCCGTGGCTCAGGGGGCTTTCCGGGCGTTTACACGTTCGTTGACCGTCTCGTCGGCACTGTAAATCAGTGTAAAAAATCGATCATTTTTCGAACAGTGCCGCTATAATCAGCCGCTGACCCACAGGGAATATGTAATAGAGTGACAACAAGCGCTTCAGAAAATCGACTTCTTTTGGCCTCTGGTTCGCCGCGCCGCGCCGAACTGTTGGCCCAGATTGGGGTGCCTTTCTCCCAATTGTCCCCCGCTGTTGTAGAACAGCGCCAACCTGCTGAAAGCCCTCTTGAGTACATAGAACGCTTGGCCCACGACAAGGCTGTCGCCGGGTTTCAAGCCGCTGACAGCCCGCGGGGACTCTGGTCTTTGGGAGCGGATACGGTGGTTATGGCAGGTGAGAGGCTGCTGGAAAAACCCCAAGATTTTGCTGACTTTGAGTCCATGATGCTGGCGTTATCGGGAGGAGAGCACTCTGTTTTCACGGCAGTGTGCTTGCGTTCACAGGATCGACAGTTTAGCCGAGTAGTTGAAACTCGAGTCAGGTTCCGCCACTTGTCCAAAGTTCAAATAGCGGATTACTGGAGTACCGGAGAGCCTGTCGATAAAGCTGGCGGTTACGGTATTCAGGGTTTTGGTGCCGCCTTGGTAGAAGCTTTTAGTGGCAGTTACAGCAATGTTGTAGGGCTCCCATTGGAAGCTGTAGTCCCAATGCTGGATCATGCGGGCATTCCCTATTGGCAGGAGGGCCAATCTTGAGCGAAGAGCTGTTAATTAATGTTGCGCCGACTGAGACCCGGGTTGCGCTGGTAGAAAATGGTGTGCTTCAGGAGGTCTACCTGGAGCGGAGTGCCCGGCGAGGGATTGTAGGAAATATCTATAAGGGAAAGGTGATTCGCGTACTGCCCGGAATGCAGGCCGCTTTTGTCGATATAGGCCTCGAGCGCGCGGGCTTTATCCATGCCTCGGATATTGCACCTCTCGACGAAGAAGGTATGGAGGCGCGGGATGCCGAGGTGGCGGATATCCGCGCGCTAGTCAGAGAGGGGCAATCACTGATCGTGCAAGTAGTGAAGGACCCTATCAGCAGTAAAGGTGCCCGGCTGACTACCCATCTGTCGGTTTCTGCACGTTACCTGGTGTATATGCCGCAGACGCGCCATATCGGTATCTCTAATCGAATTGAAGACGAGAACGAACGCGAGCGATTGCGCCAGTTGGTTGAAGCAGCTTCTCTACGCCTCGCGGAAGATGGTTTGTCGGCCGATGGGGGCTTTATTTTGCGTACCGTTGCCGAGGGAGTGAGTGAGGAAGAGCTGCTGAGAGATATCCCCTTTCTGTACAAATTATGGGGGGAGCTGGATGAGCGCATTAAGGAGCGTCCAGTGCCTTCGGTTATCTATGAGGACCTTCCACTATTTATGCGCGCATTGCGTGACCTTGCGCGCCCTTATACCGAAAAGATTCGTATAGACTCCCGAGAGGCCCACGGCCGTGCGGCAGAATTTGCCGGTAAATATGCGCCGGAAATTGCCGGTCGCCTGGAACACTATCCCGGTGAGCGCCCACTGTTTGACTTGTACGGTGTTGAAGAGGAAATAAGAAGGGCACTACACAACAAAGTCACCTTGAAGTCTGGCGGCTACTTGATCGTAGAGCAGACAGAGGCGATGAGTACAATTGATGTCAATACCGGTGCTTTTGTTGGGCATCGAAACCTTGAAGAGACTATCTTCAAGACCAACCTGGAGGCCGCTACAGCGATTGCCCGCCAGCTGCGTTTGAGGAATCTGGGTGGGATTATCATTATTGATTTTATCGATATGAAAGACCCCGAGCACCAGCGACAAGTCTTGCGCACCCTGGAAAAGACCCTGGAGCGCGATCATGCCAAGTCCAGTATCACCGGGGTCTCCGAACTGGGGTTGGTGGAGATGACTCGCAAACGCACCCGTGAGTCACTGGGGCAGATTTTATGTGAGCCTTGCTCTGTTTGCAGTGGGAGGGGCACCTTAAAGAGTGCAGAGACAGTTTGCTTCGAGATTTTCCGCGAGATTATTCGAGAGGCGCGCTCTTACGATAGTGAAAAAATTATGGTACTGGCCAGTCAGGTGGTAATAGATCTTTTACTGGATGAAGAGTCGGCTAATGTCGCCGATCTTGAAGAATTTATTGGTCGGCCGATTCAGTTCCAGGTAGAGCCCATTTACAACCAGGAGCAATATGACATTGTTCTTGTGTAATCCATTATTCACTCGCCAGCAAGCTAAGAGAGCTTATTGTCAGCGCTCGGTCCATGCCTGTTTGGTGGTGAGGGTATAGCGATGGTTGTAATACGCTGGATTGCAAGAAAGTTCTGGTTACTGTCGGTAAGTTTGGTGATTGCATTGGCAATCATCGTGCAAACAGGCCGACTACTGTCCCCGCAGGTAGAGAACTATCGCCCGCAGATTAGTCATTGGCTTAGTGAGCAGCTAGGCGTTCCTGTACAGATGGATCGTATTTCCCTGCGTTGGGAGGCCCTTGAAGTTGCATTGCAGCTGGATGGACTGCGCCTGGGGGAGCACGGTGAGCTGAGAATGGGGCACGGCCTGTTCCAGCTGGATCTACTTTCCAGTCTCTGGAGCCGGGAGTTGGTCTGGAAAGACCTGCAAATGAATCAGTTTTCGGCCGGGCTCAACCGCGATGAAAATGGCCTCTGGTATCTACAGGGGTTTCCCGATGCCCCGCTTAAGCTTGAAGGCAGCACTGCACCCAATCCCGAAGCGGCAGATCCGGCCCGCCTATTCCGGTTGAGCCCCAAAATTCAAATCAGTGATGCAGCGATCACTGTGCGCCTTCCCGATGAGCAGCTGGCAGAAATCAATTTGCCTGAAATCCAGCTGGAAAATAGCGGAGATTTTCACCGACTGACTGCACGGGCTTTTATTTCCCGTGAAGGGGAGAGCAGCCAGGTTGATGAAGAGACCCTACGGGTTGTGTTAGAAGGGCGGGGCAACCCCAAAGATAAAGAGCACTTCTCACTGCGCGGCTATATGCAGCTTAATGAGTTGCTACTGGATGAAGACATTGTCAGCTTGCTTCACGAACTCACCCCGTTACCTGACCGGTTTCACTGGCAGGGGAAGAAGTGGGCAGACGGCCGCTTGTGGTTGCATAGTGATGCCGTAAGTGGGTATCGCATAGTAGGCCAGGTGGACTTGGCCCAAGTAGAAAGCCTGACCGATATGCAAAGGGCAGGAGATGATATAGAAGAGCATACACTGGCTCCGTTGCGCGCTTTTTCTGGCAACTTGTCGGGCCGCTGGTTGCCGGGAGAGCATTGGCGATTAGCGCTGCAGGATATTGAAATCGATTGGCAGGGCTTGAAAATGCCGTCGCTGAACCTGCAGGTTAACAGTGACCAAGAGGGTATAGCCCTGATGGCCGATCTGGTCGATCTCGCTGGTTGGAGCAGTATCTTAAATCGCTTGTCGTTACTAGAGGGAGCTGCAGATGAATGGTTGCGTGCACTAAAACCCCAAGGTCAGTTGCGCAGCCTGCGTCTGCGAGCTGGTGCAGACCGGCAGTTAGAGATCAGCGCAAACTTGGAAGATATTGCGGTCGAGGCGTTTCGAGGAACCCCGGCAATTACTCAGTTGAGTGGATATCTTCAGGTTGAGGGCGCCAGTGGCCGGGTTGAACTCGACGGTACCTCCCTCGGGGCGCACTTTCCCAGTCTGTATAAGAATGCTTTTGGATTTGAGCAAGCCAGCGGCACCATAGCCTGGGATGTCGATAAGGCGTTGAACGAAGTCAACGTATTGTCGGGCCCGCTGATGCTTGGCGGTGAACTTGGTCAGGTCGGTGGTCAGTTTATGCTGTCACTACCCTTCCACGCCCAAACACGACCTGTGGATCTGGTGCTTTCCCTATCGATAAAAGATGCGGGGGTGATTACCCAGGAAGAGCTGGTGCCATTTGTGGTTAGCGATGATTTGCGCAGCTGGTTGAAAACTGGCCTGGGTAAGAACAATCAAGGGCGCGTTGAGAGTGCGGCCTTTATCTATCGCGGCAGCAGTTATAGCAAAGAGGGTAAAGAAGAATCCCTTAAAGCATTCGCGACTCACCAGAAGCGCAGAACGATTCAGTTGGCGCTCGACTTTTCAAATGCGAGCCTGGACTACGCCAGTGAGTGGCCTGAGGTCAGGGATGTGGATGGCCGTTTGTTGCTCGATGATGAAATTGTGCGGGTCAATGCCGATAAAGCCAAGCTCTGGAATATGGATGCTGGAAATATTCTGGTTGCGGTAACCCCTCAGAAGGGTGGAGGCTCACGCCTTAATGTACAAACTGAGGTGGTTGGACCCGCTACCGATGGGTTGCGACTATTGCGTGAATCACCACTCAGAGATCACCTTGGAAGTGCCTTTGATGATTGGAGCCTGACCGGGAGTTTGGATGGCGTTGTATCCTTAACTCTACCCTTGGGACAGTCATCCGTAGTTCCCGAGCAACAGGTTGAAGTCAACCTGAAGCACGGTGACCTTCAACTGAAAGGGCTCCGCCTCGATGCGACTGCGTTGAATGGTTTGGTGAAATACGATAGTGCGACAGGCCTTGAAGGGACCCAGCTGAATGGCAAATTGTGGGGCCGCCCGCTGACTGCTCGTATCCAACATATTGGCGAGGGGGATGCACGGGATACCCAGGTGGTTATCGACGGCAATGCATTGGTTGAGTCGGTACACGCTTGGAGTTCGCGGCCAGAACTGCAGTGGCTGGAAGGAGAAATGGATTATCAAGCCCTGGTGACCATTCCTGCAAAATCAGCGGAAACCCCCTACGCCGCAGTATTTGAGCTCACTTCCAACCTGGCCGGTGTGGCTGTAAACCTACCTGACCCACTTGGTAAGACGGCGGAAACAGAAACCAATTTTGTATTGCGAGTGCCGATTGGAGAGCAGGGCAGCTTGTTCCACTTGGACTATGGAGAACATTTACAGGGGCAATTCTGGCTGATTGATGGAGAGTTAGATCGGGCTGCAATCGCCTTGAATGCTGAGGCAAATTTGCCCTCCAAACGGGAGTTGACGGTCACTGGAGATATTTCCACTGTTGACTTGCCTCGCTGGCAGTCTCTGTTGGATGTTTACCAGTTGTCTGAACCAGCGAAGCCAAGCGCTGCCAGTTCTGTTGCAAGTAATGCAGAAAATCCAGGAGAGGCTGCGGGTAGTGCCAGTGAGCCACTTCCGATACGCCTGGATCTCAGTACAGATCAGCTTCGGTTGGGCTCTGCAGAAATTGAGCATATCCATGTTACCGGTGAGGGGGTGGGGGCGGATTGGAAGCTCAAATTTGACAGTGAAATGATTGCAGGAAATCTAACAGGCTTATTGGATGGCAGTACACCGTTACGCCTCAAACTGGCTCATTTGCGTCTGCCTCAGCCAGAGAAACCGGCTGAAGTCAGTGATGAAGCTTTTCCCGTAGACCCCTTTGCGGAGGAGGTAGTAGCGGATCCTTTGGCGCAGTTTGATTTTACTAGTTTGCCACAAATCGATTTTAGTACTGATAACCTTCAAATAGGTGAAGAGGCCCTGGGCCCCTGGTCATTTAAGTTGAGGACAGCTGCAGATCGTTTGGTGGTGAGTGATATCCACGGCACGGTGAGAGGGTTCCGGATCGAGGGACAGGGCAAACACAGTGGTGAGCTAGGTGCAGAATTGGTGTGGATGAGGGATGCCGAGGGGCAGCAGTCATCACAATTTATCGGCCGATTGGTGGCTGATGATCTTGCAGATATCCAGCGCAAGATGGGCCATGAGCCATTGATTGAGAGTAAGTCGGCGATCTTTGAAACTGCTTTGAAGTGGGAGGGGGCCCCGACTCAGGTGAAAGGAAGCCTTCTCTCCGGAGAGCTTAAGGTTGATATTCGCGATGGCCGATTCCTGCGATCAACCGGTGCGACAGGCTCTACCGTGTTGCGTCTATTGTCACTGTTTAATTTTGATACCTGGGCGCGACGTTTGCGTCTTGATTTCACTGACCTTTACAAGAGTGGTATGGCTTTTGATAGGGTGCGTGGTGAAGTAGTCTTTGAAGGCGATGGTCAGCTTTTAATCGCTGTACCCATCCAGGTAGAGGGGCCCACCAGTGAACTGCAGATGGCGGGGCGGGTTAATTTAGTCCGCGAAGATCTGGATTTAACGTTGGTGGCTACTTTGCCAGTTGGGAATAACCTGGCTTTGGTTGCAGCCCTAGCCGGTGGCTTGCCTGCAGCTGCGGGTGTCTACCTGATCAGTAAGGCATTTAAAAAGCAGGTGAAAAAGGTCGCCAGTGTCAGTTACCGAATTAGTGGTGGCTGGTCAGACCCGCAAATGCGATTTGAGAAATTGTTTGATGGAGATGGCGCCAAACGAGAGGGCGCGGTTCTGGACCACGAGGGGAACAAGACACAGGTTGGGGTCGGTTCTGAAGAGAAGTCCCCTCCTGCAGCTTGAGTTTTAATATCCAGAGGCAGTGTGCAATAGCCATCTAATCTTAGTGAGGATCCCCTGTAAAAGGAGCACTCTAGATGGCGTTGCATTCATTATTGCCCCTCCTTCTTTTTACAGCCGTCACCCTTTCGGCGTGTTCTGAGGCAGATGACCACCAGCGCGACCAGAATATGACGGTGGCTCAAGCTGAAAAGCATATTGCAGAGGGGACTGATCTCGATCAGATCCCTAAGTCTGTATGGAAGCAGATCCTGCCAGAGGATCGCTATAAGGTTCTCTGGAAAAAAGGTACCGAGCCCGCTTTTAGTGGCAAGCTTCTGAATAACAAAGAGAAAGGTGTTTATGTCACTGCGGGTTGCCGTTTACCGGTTTTCAGCTCTGAGCAGAAGTTTGAATCGGGTACTGGTTGGCCCAGCTTTTGGGATGTTGCCTACCCACAAAATATTGTCTTAAAGGACGATTACAGCTGGGGCTTGAAGCGGACTGAGGTGTTATCAAAGTGCGGGGAACACTTGGGGCATGTTTTTAAAGATGGCCCGGAGCCCACTGGTTTGCGCTACTGTCTAAATTCTCTCGCCCTGGACTTTGTGCCGGCTTCTGGGGATAAGAAAGCGCAATAACTTCTGGTGTCTAGATTGCGGGCGCTGCCAGCAAGTTCACTCTGGAGCGCCCGGAGCCCTTATTCCGCTTCCTGGATAAAGAAGTCGCGAAGATAGCGGAATAATTTTCGTTGATTTGTTGGTGGCTTATTGTTTTTGATTTCTCGATGGGAATCCCTAATCAGTTGGCGCAGCTGTTGGTGGTCGACACCGGGATATTGGTCAAAGAACTCACCCTGGGCACTATTGCCTTCCTCCAGTAGTCGTTTGCGCCAGTCTTCAGCCATTTTATCGAAACGCAGGTGTTGTTGGTCTCGCTCTTTAAAGCGGCTCAGCACAGCTTCTATCGCCTCTTGGTCGGCACTGCGCATCAACTTGCCGATGTACTGCATCTGGCGCCGGCGGGCTTCATTGGATTTGATCCGATGTAGCGTAGCAATAGCCTCCTGCAAGTCCTCATCTATGGGGACTTCAGCCAGTTGGGCCTTGGAGAGCTCGGTTAGTTGCTTGCCGAGATCCTGCAGCTCGTGCATTTCTTTTTTGACCTGAGTTTTACTTTTCGGCAGGTCGTCATCGTAGTCGTCGTATTCGTACATCTTTGATTCGCTTTCGGTAAATAAGGGGGCTTGGTTCAGAGGTGGTTTAGCTAAAGTACCAAGTGGCCAAGCCCAGAAAAGACATAAAGCCTACTACATCGGTGACTGTAGTAAGGGCTACCCCGCCGGCCAGTGCTGGGTCTATATTCATGGCACGCAATGCTACTGGTAATATCGCTCCAGCGAGTGCGGCGGTTAATAGGTTGATTATCATGGCGGCAAGGATAATTACCGCAATCCATATATCGCCAAACCACATGGCGGTTATCAAGCCCATCACAAGCGCCCACAAAAGAGCATTGAGTGCTGCCGAACCCAGCTCACGGGAAAGTAGCCAGCTTAAATTACTGCGTCCTATCTGGCCTAAGGCCATACCGCGAATGACCACTGTCAGCGTTTGGCTACCGGCCACGCCCCCCATGCTGGCGACGATGGGCATTAGGACTGCTAGGGCTACCACCTTGTCCAGGGTATTTTGGAACAAACTGATCACCCAGGAGGCAAGCAGAGCTGTGAGCAGATTAATACCCAGCCAAACGGCCCGACGTCGAGCAGTGCGCCCAACTGGGGCAAAGGTGTCTTCCTCCTCATCGAGGCCGGCAAGGCTCATCAGGGAGTGATCTGCATCCTCTCGGATAACATCTACTACATCGTCAATGGTGATTCGCCCCAGCAGGCGGTTATCCTCATCGACTACTGGTGCGGTAATCCAGTCATACTTCTCAAATAAGCGCGCGACTTCTGTGTCGGGCATATCTGCGGGTATTGGTTCCACATCGGTATTGACCACTTCGCGAACTGTCACCGATGGGTCTGTGGTGAGAAGTTTGGATAGTGGCAAGAGACCGATATATTGGCCCCTCCGGTTAATCACAAAAAGGCTGTCGGTAGATTCCGGTAGTTGTTCATGGCGCCTAAGGTAGCGAAGTACCACATCGAGAGTCAGGTTGGGGCGGACAGAGATGGTGTCCGTGTCCATTAAACCGCCGGCCGTGTTCTCATCATAGGCGAGAACACTTTCAACCCGGAGGCGGTCGGTTTCCGTCATTGATGAGAGCACTTCGGCAACAACTCGCTCCGGCAGCTGCTGAAGTATATCGGCGATGTCGTCGGCATCCAGGCCTTCCATCACCTCCACCATCTCCTCGGTATCCATAGTGGCGAGGATCTGGCTGCGCACATCGTCGGTGAGTTCCTGCAGGACCTCACCCTCTATTTCCCTGTCCACCAAATTCCAAAGTACCTGGCGGATACGGGGTGGAGAGCTCTCCAGCAATTGCGCAACACTCTGGGGAGTCAGGGTCTTGAGCATGCGCCGGACTTCTTGTCCCGTACCGCTATCCAGCGCGGCATACAGCTCACCCAGCTGATTCTGTGCGCGGAATTTGATTTCGGCTTGGGGAGAGCTGGGCACAACAAGTCCTTACTGCTAGTGGTGGATTTGGGAGGCGATGTAAAAGCTTAGCGATTTAATGTTTGGAGTGAGCTTTTCGTGGCAATAGTATACTGGCCTTTATTCAGCTTCGCCGAATCGATCGGAGATCAGTGTGCTGATAGCTTCCAGGGCGGCACTTTCATCTGTCCCCTCTATTTCCAGTTCCAGCTCCGTGCCTTTGCCTGCAGCTAGTAACATTAGGGCCATCACACTTTTTCCATCTACGGCTTTACCCTGGCAATGCACTTTAATATTGGAGCAGAACTTGGAGGAAGTCTGCGCGAACTTGCTTGCAGCGCGGGCGTGCAAGCCGAGTTTATTGATGATGGTCAGTTGGTGTTTCTGCATTGCGCTGCTCGACAAAAATCTATTTTTGTTGCTCCCTGTGGCGTATCTGGACGTTATCAAACTCTTTAGAAAATTTCTTTACCAGCTGTTCAACCATATAAACTGATCGATGTCGGCCCCCAGTGCAGCCGATAGAGACACAGGTGTAGCTGCGATTACTTTTCTGGTAGGAGGGTAGCCAGTTTTCCAAAAAGTTGGTGATGTCAGTCTCCATCTTTGCGGTCTCTGGGTGAGTGCGCAAGAATTCAGCGACCTCGATATCCTTACCGGTTTTTTCTCTTAGAGCTGGTTCCCAGTAGGGATTGGGTAGACAGCGCAAGTCAAAAATCAAGTCTGAATCCACAGGCACCCCATACTTGAACCCGAAGGACTGGAAGAGAATCGCCATGCTGTTTGATTGTTCCCCAACAACACGATTTTTAATCAGTTCGCGCAGTTGGTGCAAACTCAGGGTGCTGGTATCAATAACCATATCCGCGATGGTTGAGATAGGGGTGAGAAGCTCTTTTTCCTGATTGAGAGCTTCTAGCAAGTGGGTGCAATCATTGCTGAGAGGGTGCTTCCGTCTGGTCTCACTGAATCGCTGTACTAAAACCGGCTCGCGGGCATCGAGATAGATAACATCACATTGAACCCCTGCCTCGCGCAAGGACTCAATAACACTGGGAGCCTGTCTAATGTCTTGCCAGAGGTTGCGGGCATCGACACCCAGGGCCAGAGGCGTGTTTTCTTTTGGCGGTTGTGCCTTGACCCTCTTAACCAGCTCCGGGAGCAGGCTGGTGGGAAGGTTGTCGATACAATTGAAGCCGACATCTTCCAGTAATTGTAGTGCAGAACTTTTTCCGGAGCCGGAGCGTCCACTAATTATCACCAAGCGCATGGAGAGCCCTTTTCTTTGATCAAGTTTTTATTATTTCGCTTGTTGCACTACCTGAACAACGAGGTGAATGTCAGCTCTGAGACTCAGTTACTAACAAAACCTCCTCTAGGCTGCTGCGGTACTATCAATAGCGAGGGCATATAGCTCATCACTACTTTGTGCTTGCCTTAGCTTATCTCTAACCAGGCTGTTGGAAAACAGAGCGGCGATTTCGGCTAGTGTATCCAGATGTTCCTGTTCAGCATCTTCGGGGACCAGAAGAGTAAATAGCAAATCGACAGGCTGGCGGTCGACAGAGTCAAAATCAATGGCGGGCTGGGTGGTACAGAGAACCCCAATGGGGCTATCACAGCCGGGTAACCTGCAATGGGGAATGGCAACACCATCGCCGATACCGGTGGAACCAAGGCGCTCACGGGCGATCAGTTGGTTAAAAACTGTATCGGAGTCGTGTTGGGGATATTGTTCGGCGATGGCCTGGGCAATATTGAGCAGTAGCTTTTTTTTGCTGCTCCCCGCCAGATGGCAAAGGCTAAGGCGGGGAGAGAGTAATGCTTCCAGTGTCATAGTTCAGCGATGGTTCTGCAACTTCTCTTTGTGTTTTTTTAGTTGGCGGTCCAGCTTATCGGTGAGCGCATCAATTGCCGCGTACATATCTCTGTCTTCGGATCCAGCACAGAGGTCGTGACCGTTTATATGTACCGTCGCCTCAGCTTTTTGGATCAGTTTTTCGACGGATAAAATTACTTGCGCGTTGGTGATGTTGTCGTAATGTCTGGACAGCTTTTCCATTTTGCTTTCGCAGTAGCTGCGCATAGGTGAGGTAACGTCGACGTGGTGGCCACTAATATTGATCTGCATGGATTTCTCCTTAAAGGTGCATCACAAGCCGGCGCTCACCCCCTATCGGGTCGCAACCCTACTAGGAAGTGGGCCAGAATGGAAGGATACACTCAAATTTTGGATTTTGGTTGCAGGTTGGGGGCGGAAGGCGCCAGTAGCGTATGACTGGAGGTGGGTTAGGGGTCAGTTTAATTGGCTGTGTTTGGGGTGTGACTTAAATGAGCCTCTTTCTCTCACTTGAGGAGGGGATACCCATAGATTCGCGGTATTTCGCTACCGTTCGGCGCGCAACCTTGATGCCTTGCTTGTCCAGCTCCTGAGTGATCTTGTTATCTGATAGCGGCTTTCGAGGTACTTCTGTGTCAATCAGCTTGCGAATCAGGGCTCGAATGGCGGTGGATGAAGCATCCTCACCGGAATCTGTACTGACGTGGCTTGAGAAGAAATATTTGAGTTCGAAAACTCCCCGTGGAGTCAGCATATATTTTTGAGTGGTCACTCGGGATATGGTGGATTCATGCATGCCAATGGTTTCAGCAATATCTGCCAGAACCATTGGTCGCATTGCCTCTGGGCCTTCCTCAAAAAAGCCTTGCTGCTTATCCACAATGGACGTGGCGACCTTTAGCAGAGTGTCGTGGCGGCTCTGTAGGCTCTTCAAGAACCAGCGGGCCTCCTGCAAGTGATCCCGCATGAAATTGTTTTCCCGGGAGTTATCCGCCCGTTTTACCAAGGAGGCGTAGTGGCCATTAATCCGGATCTTTGGAGTGATTTCTGGATTAAGTTCGACCAGCCAGCGGTGATCCTTGCGGGACACAATAATGTCGGGAATGACATAAGCGGGCTGTTCCCCGCTGAACTCCTCACCTGGGTTGGGGGTTAGTGTCTGGATAAGGCGGATCACTTCGCCGAGCTGGGCTTCGTTGAGGCGTGTGCGTCGGGTGAGTTGCCTGAAATCCCTTTTTCCAAGTAATTCCAAGTGGCGCTCAATGATGGTCTGCGCTTCGTTTAGCCACGGAGTTTCCGCTGGTAGCTGCTTGAGCTGGAGTTGAAGGCACTCTTGGAGGCTTCTGGCCCCACAGCCAGCTGGTTCGAATTGTTGTACAGCTTTAAGGACTGCAACTACCTCATCTTCTTCGAGCTGAAGGGAGTTGGCCACGTCATCAACGGTGGTATTGAGGAGACCGTTTGGGTCGATGGCGTCAATAAGGTGCTCGCCGATCCATTTATCGTGACTGGAAAGTGCTGTCAGGTTTAATTGCCAGCGCAAGTGGTCTTGAAGTGTGTCGGTGGAAGAGTTGCGCTCAAAATTGGGGTCGTCGCCCTCGGCGGGGCCACTGTAGCTGCTGTAAATGTCGTCCCACTGAGAATCAACGGGCAGCTCTGTTGGAATATCCTGGTTCCAGTCGGAATCACCAACCTCTTTTTCCTCAGCGGCTGCGTGGTTTAAATCCTCCCCTACAGCGGCTGGTGGCTCTTGTTGTGCGTTGCTCTCGGTATTGACTGTTGCTTGTTGAGCCAGATCTTCACCCTCAGCTTCCAGCATTGGGTTGCTGTCGAGGGCTGCCTGGACTTCTTGCTGTAAATCTAGTGTGGAGAGCTGCAGGAGGCGTATTGCCTGCTGCAACTGGGGGGTCATAGTTAGCTGTGCGCCGAGTTTGAGCTGGAGAGACTGCTTCATAATTTAAAGTTGCAGGCCAGTGCGACAAAGGGTTCGTCAAAATTAACCCGAGATGGCGCAGACTACCTCGGCCCTCAAACTATTACAAGCAATAAGCATGCCGACTATTGCCTGCCAGGAGGTCGACTTCTATGTGGAGTATGATATGTTTTTCGAAATTTTACCTATTGAGTTACGCCTGTCATCATTTGCCATTAAATGGTGAACTCGTGTCCCAAATAGACTTCGCGCACTTGCTGGTTAGCGAGGACATCATCGGGCGTGCCTGAGGCAATAATATGTCCCTCGCTAACGATATAAGCGGTTTCACAGATATCCAAGGTTTCCCTTACGTTGTGATCTGTGATCAAGACGCCAATATCCCTGTCCCGCAAGTGGCGAATAATGTGTTTGATATCGTTCACTGAAATAGGGTCGACACCAGCAAAAGGTTCATCGAGCAAGACAAAGCTTGGGTCTGTAGCCAGGGCTCGTGCAATCTCTACCCTGCGCCGCTCTCCGCCGGATAGAGCCATTCCTAGGCTGTTTTCGATGTGTGTAATGTTGAACTCTTCGAGCAACTCCTGGGCCTGCTCTTCGCGCTCTGTACGATTGAGCCCTTTTCGGGTTTCGAGGATTGCGAGAATGTTGTCACGTACTGACAGGCGTCGAAAAACAGAGGCTTCTTGGGGCAGGTAACCGATTCCCTTGCGGGCGCGCCCGTGCATTGATAGGCGGGTAATATCTTCGTTGTCGATTAGGACTTGCCCGGCATCGGCCTGCACCAGTCCTGCGATCATATAGAAACAGGTGGTTTTCCCAGCTCCATTGGGGCCAAGTAAGCCAACGACCTGTCCACTTGAGACGCTGACAGAGACATCTTGGACAACTTTTCTTTTCTTATATTGTTTGGCGAGGTGTAACGCTTGTAGCGTTGGCATAATGAGTCCTGAAATCTAACCGCAGCCGAGACAGGCCGCGGATTACATCATTGTAAATAGCGCTGTTTTACAGGCATTGAAATTTGGGTGGATTACTGATCTGTGTCGGTATTTGTTTCAGTTGGCTCGCTGGATTCGGTGCTCTCAGGTTTCCAGATCATCTCAACTCTGCCTTGACCAGGTTGGCTGCGAGCGCTCATTTGCTCAGTAGCGAGATCGTAGTCGATTTTCTCGGCAGTCAGGGTGTTGCCATCGCGATCGATATAAGCTTGCCCTGTGAGCTGCAGTTCTTCAGAGCTGATGACATACTCTATGCGCTCAGCGCGGGCTTTAACTGGTTCCTCGCTCTCCAGTATCTTTTGCTGGAAGTGCGCGGGGCGGCCCACAGCAATGACCCGGCTGATTTCATCGCTGGCCGTAAAGTACACTTCCACGCGATCTGCCCTGATTTGGAGTGAGCCCTGTGTGATGACCACATTGTCACTATATACCACTAAGTTATTGGCGCGGTCGGCTGACATAGATTCCGAGCCCACAGAGATTCTCTGGGTTCTATCATCAGGTAAAGCCTGTGCTACGGTGGTAATAGCTGCCAGCGTAATCGCAGTGAAGGTCTTAAGCATAGAGGGATAGCGGTTATTGGGTGTCATAGCTGCTCTTCACGTCGGATAGAATTTCCATCCGGTTTTCTTTCAGGTAAGCGCGCATCCCCGTTCCTTCAGTGCGGTTGGGGCCGGAGCTAATAGTAACAACTTTGTCGGTCTCGGCGAATTCCCTGTCAGGGAAGATTGTGATTCGCGGTGTCTCCAATTGGATGCCATTCGGGCCAGGGAGTTCATCAATTTGAACGTCGCCACTAAGTACGATACGTTCTCCTCGATTGAAGGCCACCCCCCTTTTGGACCGAGTTGCCCACTTGGGCTGGTCGTCCGTATAGAACAGCATGCGCGGCTCTTTAAGGTTGGCTCGATCCCGACGTTTAAATTGAAAATAGGTGATTTGCTCTGCATCCACTCGATAAGCTAGGTTGCCTGCCTGGTCAAAATGGCGAGTTTCAGCCCCTTTGATAACAAGGTCCGCAGCCCGATTTTGTTGCTGAGGAGTGGGCCTTTTGCCTAAGAACTGTTCTGGCGGACTCTCGGAAAACCAGAGCCCGGCACTTATAAGCAGAATGACCAGTATGAGAGGCAACCACGAGCGCATCATTTTTCTCCGATATAGGGGGCGAGCGCCGCGTCAAAGGTCCCTTGTGCAATCATAATGCGGTCGCAGACTTCGCGTACAGCACCCTCGCCGCCACGGGCCTCTGTGATCCACAGGGCTCGCTCCCGTACGGGGGGGGCTGCATTAGGTGGTGCGATGGGACATCCGATCTTGGTCATTACCAGTAGATCGGGATAATCATCCCCGACATAGGCGATATCTTCCAGGCGGCATGACTCTTCAGAAAGTAACTCCTGTAGTGCGGCAAACTTGTCCTCCCGGCCCTGAATCAATTTATTGATACCCAGGTCGTGTGCTCGGCGCTCTACAACATTACTGCGCCGGCCGGTAATGATTGCTACACGTACACCAGAGTTTTGCAGCATTTTAATGCCGTGCCCATCCAGAGTGTGAAAGGTTTTGAGTTCGTTGCCGCTATTGTCAAAATAAAGCTTGCCATCTGTCAGAACACCGTCCACATCCAGAACAAGCCAGCGGATATTATTCAGGGAATCATTTAATTTTTGTTCGGGTATCACCGGAGTAATCTCTCTTCGCCTTTGATTGTGAGGGCAAAACTTGCGTATTAATTGTCCGGTATTATCTCAGATAACTCCGGCGCGCAGAATATCGTGCATATGGAGTACGCCGACAGGGTGGTGGGCTTCATCTTCTACTACTAATGCAGTGATTTTGTAGTCCTCCATAATTCTCAGGGACTCTGCAGCGAGAGTGTCAGCAGAAACCGTTTTAGGGCGGCGGCTCATCACCTCTTCCATTACAGCTTTGTCGAGTGCGATTTTTTGATCTATTACTCGGCGCAAATCGCCGTCGGTGAAAACGCCGAGTAATTCACCGTCGCTATTTACAATAGTTGTCATACCGAACCCTTTGCTGGTCATCTCTAGCAGGGCTTTTGATAGCAGCGTCTCTGGAGTTACCTGGGGGAGTTCATCGCCCGCATGCATCACATCCTCAACCTTTAGAAGAAGTCGGCGTCCGAGGGCTCCGCCGGGGTGGGAGAAGGCAAAATCTTCGGCAGTAAAACCCCTGGCCTCGAGCAGGGCGACTGCAAGTGCGTCTCCCATCACCAGAGTAACTGTTGTCGATGAGGTGGGGGCCAAATTGAGCGGGCAAGCCTCTGTGGCTACTGAGATATCCAAATTGACTTCCGCAGCTTGAGCCAGAGGGGAGTCAGTTTTTCCTGCCATGCTAATCAGTGGAATGCCCAGGCGTTTTAGCAGAGGCAGTAGGGTGAGGACTTCAGCGGAGGAGCCAGAGTTGGATATGGCTATGACTACATCATCCCGGGTGATCATACCGAGATCACCGTGGCTCGCCTCGCCGGGGTGAACAAAAAAGCTTGGTGTGCCAGTACTGGCAAGCGTAGCAGCGATCTTGCGGCCAATATGCCCAGATTTCCCCATGCCGGTAACTATCGTACGGCCGCGGCATTGCATGATCATTTCACAAGCACGCTGGAATTCGCCATTAACTCTGTTTTCCAGTGCTGCTACCGCTTCGGTCTCCATGCGGACGGTGCGGCGCCCGGCTTCCAAGATCAGATCCTGTGTCATCAACTGCCTCAAATCGCTTACTAGTGCTTAATAGGTGGTAATCAAGCCGTCTTATTATGCGACAGCTTCAATATTTACTTATGCGACAGCGTGAATGATTTTTGTCATAAGATTCCAGTAGTTTGAGGAAAGCTCAGTTTTTTGCTGTCGTGCTAATCTATATTAGCGGGCTGCTGGCGGCTGAAAAAGCCAGTGTGCTTTTCCTGGGTGTCAAATGACACGCTCGTACACCACCACATTGCCGTGTGCGGCCATGGTATAGTTTGCCGTCACCGCTGTCAGCTATGTCACTCAATGGATGATCGACACACTCTCAGTTGGACTGCGGGAAGGTTGGTATGTGGTATTGCTATGGCACTAAATTGCGCCATATGCGTCCAAGGAATGATTTGCTAATTGGAGATAATTTGTGAACGTATCATTTTGGATTGGCCGGTACGGTTTGTCGCGATGGATTAGGTTTGCGCTTTGTGCTGTTTTTGCATCTGCAATAGTGCCTGTAGCTAATGCTGCCCAAAACCCTTATGTAATGATTAAAGGGGTTTCTGATGAGTTGCTGGGGGTGATCCGATCCAATGCCCAGTATGCAAATTCAGACCCACAAAGATACTACAGTGCTGTTGAGGGGGTTTTGACCCCGGTTGTTGATTTTGACTTTATCGCTCGCGGTGTAATGGGGCGCTATGCCAAGCAGGCGACTGCCGACCAACGCTCTCGCTTTACGGATGCTTTTCGTCGCGATCTTGTAGCGACATTTGCTCGCGGTGTGGCAAATTTTGGCGACCTGGATGTAAAAGTGGTCAATCCCGGCACCACACCTCAAGGTAATCGTGTAAATGTGCTGCAAGAAGTTCGCAGTAAAGAGGGTATAACAAAAGTTTCGTATACCTTGGTGCGCAATCGGGCAGGCCAGTGGAAGTTGATCAATGTGATTCTGAATGGGGTCAACCTGGGTAAGACTTTCCGCAGTCAGTTCTCACAGTCAATGCAGACTTATGGGGACATCGACAAGGTGATTTCTAATTGGTCAGCGGCAGACGATGCCGCAAATAAAGTGAGTTGATCCGCGAACTTTGGGGTGCGTAGCTGCGCACTCCGCTTGATTCAAGTACACTTGCGTGCTGTTTTTAACCAATCGCAAGTCCCTCCTATGCAACCAGATGAAATCAAGGCCCTGATCGAAGGGCAAATTCCCGACAGCACTGTTGAAGTGGCTTTTGAAGGTAGTCACCTGATGGTCACTGTAGTGAGCAGTTCCTTTGAAGGTCTGAGTCGTTTAAAAAAGCAACAGCTTGTCTATGCCGCTCTTGGTGAAAAAATCGCCGATGGCACCTTGCATGCCGTGCAAATGCAGACTTTGACCCCAGAAGAAGCCAGTCGTTAACTTGCCATTGCCACTGAGGTGTTGGCTATCTAGAAAGAGATTGAATGGATAAGTTGATAATAGAGGGCGGCAGCCCAATTTCCGGGACTCTGCGGATTTCTGGAGCTAAGAATTCAGCCTTGCCGATATTGGCTGCTGCTTTATTGGCTGACGGGCCTGTACAAATCGATAATTTGCCGCATCTCAACGATATTACCACCATGATCACCTTGCTCCGGTGTATGGGGTGTGACGTCACTATTGATGAAAAGCTGGGTGTTGAGATTGACCCTCGCTCAGTCAATGACCTGACCGCTCCCTATGAGTTGGTTAAGACGATGCGGGCCTCAATCTTGGTTCTTGGGCCCCTGTTGGCTAGGCATGGGGTTGCGAATGTCTCCTTCCCTGGTGGTTGTGCAATTGGCAGTCGCCCGGTCGATATTCACCTAAAGGGCCTTGAGGCAATGGGTGCTGAGATAACCATCGATGGTGGTTTCATTCGGGCGCGCTCCAATGGTCGTCTTAAGGGAGCCAATATTGTCATGGAGAAAGTGACAGTTGGCGGCACTGAAAACCTGTTGATGGCAGCGGCACTGGCAGAGGGAACTACGACTTTGCACAACGCCGCTCGCGAGCCCGAAATCGTCGATTTGGCAGAGTTCCTTATTGCTATGGGGGCTCAGATTGAAGGGGTTGGCACTGACACCCTGCGTGTTCACGGTGTACCTAAGCTTACCCCCTGCAAGTTCACTGTTATGCCGGACCGTATTGAAACCGGAACCTTCCTTGCGGCAGCTGCTGCGGCGAGGGGCAAAGTGCGCCTGCTCAATACTCGTGCCGATATCCTCGATGCGGTTATGGTTAAGTTCGAAGAGGCCGGAGCTCATATCAGTTGTGGCGACGATTGGATTGAGCTGGATATGAAAGGCAATCGCCCTAAAGCGGTGAGCTTCCGTACCGCGCCTTACCCAGCCTTCCCTACAGATATGCAATCCCAGTTCACAGCAATGAATGCTGTTGCCGAAGGGAAGGGTACTGTAGTTGAGACAATCTTTGAAAACCGCTTAATCCAGGTTCATGAGCTGAATCGAATGGGGGCGGATATCACTCTGGAGGGCAATACAGCAATTGTTACCGGGGTGGAGAAGCTTAAGGGCGCTCCAGTAATGGCTTCAGATCTGCGCGCGTCAGCTAGCTTGGTTATAGCTGGTATGGTGGCGGAGGGTACTACTATGGTAGATCGTATTTATCATATTGACCGCGGCTACGAGTGTATTGAGGAAAAGCTACGACAGCTCGGCGCGAATATTCGGCGTGTCCCTGGCTGATTGCTGCCAAGTTAACCTTAAGAGCCAATGACGGACTGGCATAAATCAAAATGACTGCACAAATTACAATCGCACTGACAAAAGGGCGGATTCTTCAGGAGACTCTACCGCTTCTTAAGGCGGCGGGGTTGGAGCCTACTGAAGACCTAACTAAAAGCCGAAAGTTGATATTTCCGACGAATCGCGAAGGGGTACATCTCCTCCTCCTGAGGGGAGTGGATGTACCAACTTATGTGCAGCATGGAGCCGCAGATATTGGCGTGGCGGGGAAAGACACTCTTCTCGAGCATAGTTCTGATGGTATTTACGAGCCTCTCGATTTGGGCATTGCCCGCTGCCGCCTGATGACAGCTGGTGTCAAGGGCGGGCAACTGCCCAGCGGTCGAATTAAGGTCGCTACCAAGTTTGTACAAAGTGCCAAAAAGCACTATGCCTCTATTGGTCGTCAGGTTGACATCATTAAACTGTATGGAGCTATGGAGCTTGCTCCACTAATGAATTTGGCTGACGAGATTGTCGATATTGTAGATAGTGGCAATACGCTAAAGGCCAATGGCCTTGAGGCCCGAGAAACCATCGCGCAAATCAGCAGTCGATTGATCGTCAATAAAGCAGCCATGAAGATGAAATATTCGCCAATCAATAGTTTGATTGAGAGGCTGGCATCGGCTGTGGCACAAACCAAATAGATACCCGAAGCATTATGACGAGCAAAGTAATTCGTCGGCTAAATACGGTCGATAGAGATTTCGATGGCCAATTGAAGCAGCTATTGGCTTGGGAGGCAGTGGCGAATCAAGAGGTCGAAAGTATCGTTGCAGAAATATTGCGGCGTGTTCGCTCCCTTGGTGATAAGGCTGTTATCGAGTTCACCAACCGCTTTGATCATCGGCATCTGGAAAGCGCGAAAGACTTTGCTCTATCGGCCGCTGAGCTTACCGCAGCTCTAGGTCGTATTGGTATCGAGGAGCGCGAGGCCCTGGAGGCAGCCGCTGATAGGGTGAGGCGCTATCACGAGCATCAAAGGCAGGAGTCCTGGCGCTATACGGAAGCCGATGGGACTGTCTTGGGGCAGCAGATTACCCCTATGCAAAGTGTTGGCATTTATGTTCCCGGCGGGAAGGCTAGTTACCCTTCCTCCGTGCTTATGAATGCAATTCCAGCAAAAGTAGCTGGCGTAGATACTGTTTATATGGTGGTGCCGGCTCCGAAGGGGGAGCTGAACGACCTGGTGTTGGCGGCAGCGGCAATAGCTGGAGTGGACCAGGTGTTTACGATTGGTGGTGCCCAGGCAGTAGCGGCGCTAGCCTATGGTACTGAGTCTATTCCCGCGGTGGATAAAATAGTTGGCCCGGGGAATATCTTTGTGGCCAGTGCCAAGCGAGCTGTTTTTGGTCATGTTGCTATCGACATGATTGCTGGCCCCTCTGAAATTCTGGTGATTTGTGATGGGCAAACAAATCCTGACTGGATTGCCATGGATCTGTTGTCACAGGCTGAGCACGATGAACAGGCGCAGTCAATTCTGTTGTGTCCTGACTCCAAGTACTTAGATCGGGTTGAGAGTTCGCTGCAAAGGCTTTTGGTCGAGTTACCTCGGGCTGAGATTGCTTCCCGTTCCCTTGCTGATCGTGGAGCGTTGATCCAAGTGGAGTCCATACAGCAGGCGATCGAAATCTCTAATCGGATTGCACCGGAGCACCTGGAAGTTTCAGTAGATAATCCTGAGGCTTACCTTCCTGAGATCCGGAATGCCGGAGCCATTTTCCTTGGGCGCTATACGGCAGAGGCATTGGGGGATTACTGTGCTGGCCCCAATCATGTCCTTCCTACCAGTGGCACTGCCCGTTTTTCCTCACCGCTGGGAGTTTACGATTTCCAGAAGCGAAGTTCGGTGATCCACTGTTCTGAAAAAGGTGCTGATACCTTGGGGCGCGTGGCGCATACTCTTGCGCTCGGGGAGGGGTTAGAAGCTCATGCCCGCTCTGCGGGTTTTCGGGTCAAGGATCTCTGAGTAATACACCCCGACAGGTTCCTCTATGCGGGATGTACATAACGCACTTATTCTATAGGGGGGATGCGGGTAGCCTGCCAGGCTAGCGCGCGCCACTCACCGTCCCGTTTAATAAATGTGCCGGTATTAAAGTAGTAGCTTTGTTCACCCTTGCCGCTGTCATTTGCAGATAACTTGAATGCAATGATAGCGATATTCCCTAGCAACCGAATGTCGATCTCCTCGGCGGCATAGCTCGTAGTTACAGGCTCGGTGGGAGATGTTTGCATTCCTTGCATAATCTCGCTTTTTCCAAAGCGTTTTCCTCCGGAGCTGGTATATACCAGATCCTCGGCCCAGAAACGTTGATGGGCCTGGGAATCAGTGGCGGCCTTGCCGATAAAGTTTGTCAGCAATTGGTGTAAATCCTCTCTATCCCCAGCCATTGCGGGCGCAGTAGAGGTAATAAAGAGCAAGGCTAATACCAGTGAGCGCATAGAGACACTTCCTTATGAATTTACTCTATCGTCGTTTTTGTTTGGGGTTCTTCTGAAACAGTTGCTTCAACTGTGTGGGATGCCCCATCACGAATAAAGGTGATGGAGATGGTGTCGCCGGGACGCAGGGTGGCCATAGTTGCTTCTCCTTGCTTGCCATCGCCGATGGGCAAGCCATCCAGGTGCGTGATGACATCCCCTGGTTGAAGGCCAGCAACATGTGCGGGGCCTTCATTGTAGATGGCTGTCACCAATACACCACCCATGGAATTTAAATTGAACTCTTTGGCCATTTGGGGGCTAATGCCGGTGGCTTCAATACCCAGCCAGCCGGGCACGACGCGACCGTAAGCGATAATATCCTGCATTACTTTAAAGGCAATATTGGCTGGAATGGCGAAGCTAATACCGCCGGAATAACCGGATTGATTGAGTATTGAGGTATTGATGCCGAGCAGGCGTCCACGGGAATCAACCAGGGCGCCTCCTGAGTTCCCCGGATTGACTGCAGCATCTGTCTGCAAAAAGTTCTGTAAGTAGCTGCCGGTACCTGAGTTTTCAAGGTGACGGCCTTTCGCACTGATAATACCTTGGGTCACAGTTTGTCCAACACCAAAAGGGTTGCCGATTGCGAGGACGACGTCGCCCACTTGCGCCCTGTCGGGCTCACCAACAGAAATAGAAGTCAGCCCGTCTAGATCAATCTTGAGGACGGCTAAGTCAAAATCGGTATCGCTTCCGACGAGTCTTGCTTGTGCTTCCCGTCCATCAGCTAAAAGAATAACAATGGCATCAGCCTGATCGACGACGTGATGATTGGTTAAAATGTAACCGTTGTCGCTGGCAATGACACCTGATCCAAGGTTGGACTGCATCCTCTGCCTTTGTGGCACGTCCATATTGTCGAATAAACGCCTAAAAAGGGGGTCGTTAAATAGAGGGTGCTGGCGTTTAGGCATGGCCATGCGGGTATAGATATTCACAACAGCGGGACCTGCCACATTGACGGCATGGGCATAGGAAACCGGGCCTTGGATACTGCTTATATCTGTCTTGGGGGCGACACCACGCAGTTGAGGGAATATAACCAAGAGCAGGGCGGCCATGGCAAGGCCTATCAGGGCAGGTAGGGCCCAATCTTGTAGAAATCGGTTCTGGGACACTCGTGACTCCTCTTTGCCCTGATTATACACACGTCCTTAGGGAGAATCGCTGTGGACAGCATGAAGAGAGGGAAAATCTTGTCCTCTCTTGTAGAGCTGATGTCACGATGTAATGGGCAATCTAGAGCTCTGTATTGCTTACAGGTTTCCAATTGCTATGTTTCAAGGAATAAGCCTCCTCTAGTTGGTATCTCGTTTGAAGCTTTTGTGTTGGAGGAACCGCCACTAGCGCCTCATGCAAATTGGTGGCGGTTGTCGTTATATCTGTTTCTAGTGGCTATGCGAGGTGTCAAGGCACTGGACGGTCATATTTCTAGCGTATTCAACAGCGATAGGTAAGGCGTAAAGCATGTAGGCGTTGCGAGAAGGCTCTATATGATATTCGGCTTCACGTGCCGTGTCCGTGCCTATATCGTGGTTGTCTTGTAAGTATTGTGATTTAAAGGCAAACCATCCTGATGTGTTGTTCTCGGTCGGCATATCATCAATTCTGCTTTTGAAGTCGACATTGTGATCCTTCATTTCCTGAAAGAGCGCGTCTGCCACACTTAAGTTCCACTCTAAAGCAGCTTTACTTTCCTGATTGCAAGTAGCTTGGTAGCCGATGCCATTAAACATGGGGGCCAAACTTTGCGAGACGAAAACGCCTTTGGCAAAGGTGGCATCTGACTCGGGGGTTAGATATACATTGGCTAATTGTTGAGGCAGTAATGACAAGTTAAGGTTATCGCTCGATGCAGGTTCAGTATGAAAGTAGTAGTGTGCATCGAGAAGGGCAGACAGCTTGCGGTCAAGTTTGTAGTGTACCTTTAGGTTGTTGTGGCCTGGATAGTTTTCTTGCCAGTAATCGGGTGATAAAGCAAAGGCTTCATGCTGACTGTAAAAGTGAGGCAGAAACTCCTCTAAAGCATCCCTTATCTTGGTTTCGTGAACTACTTGCCCATTCTCTATTCTGCCTGTGAGGGCTTTGTGGGTACTAAGCATCGCAGACATTGAAGGAAAAGGTGTACTGGTAAAGTAATATTTCTTTATGTGATCCCGCTGTTCTACTGGTGAGGCGTTTTTGGGGTATGGGTATCTATTCATATGGTAGTAGATGAAATCCTGATAACCTTTCAATGTGTCGAAACTGGCAAGGTCATCAAAAAGAAAATACTCATACATAATTGAGGAAAGGTCCTCCCCATCACTTATCTGTTGCATGACGTCTAGTGCAGGTTTTGTCCAATAAAAAGGAAAGCGTGAGTCCTTACCGCCCAGGTATTGACCTGTAAAGTGGGGGGCGTTGGATATACTTGTTTCGAGTTTGTGAGAAAAGTGGAAGTCCCGGGTGTGTCGATTCGCTTTGCGGGCAAAATCTATATATTTTCGGTCTCCAGAGCGGGCCCAGCTGAAGATACTATTGCGAACAATGTGGTAGTGAGAAATGGTTTGCCGATACCAGTTTGGGTAAATGTCAAAGTTGCCCTCAGAACTTTGTGATGGATTTTTCATAAACCGGTTGTAAGGTACTCTCCCATAATCGTACCAGCCGCTAAGTGGATACCATTCACTTTGCTCTAAATAATGATCAAACCATTGTGAACGCAAATCCTCGAGATTTTTGTTGTAATCGACTCCCTGTAGGTAGGTAGCCATTACTGGAAATACAGCGTTATCAACATGCGTAATGTATTCAGGGTCGATGTAAGCCAAGTGTGGTGAAATTAGGGTTTGAAGGAGATAGTTTTCTATGGCGGTGTTGTCGGAACCTTGGGGAGGAAAGGATATTCGTAATTTGTGAGTGCGGGCAGTGCCTAAATGAAAGGGTTTTTCTTTATAGTGGTTGATCACATCCTCAGGGCTGTTGAAGTCTGTCATCTCCGAGATTGTTTGAACATATGCCTTAGGGAAGCTATCAAGAATGGATCTTAGTTTGTAGTCAACGTGTTGAATGTACTCTTCATCTTCAGTGGACCAAAATATGAATGGGGATGTAGTTAGGCTGCTGTTTTCGGTGGTTAACGTGTTTTCAGCCCGCTCCTGGCTAGATGCAAAGAGCTCAAACTGATCAGTAGGCTCTAACATTATTCCTAGCTCTCTGTATTGAATTTCCTCCTTGATGTTAAATAAAGTGTGTTCAATATCGATGATGTCAGAGTTGTGTTTTAGTGTAAATCTGACTTGAGCTTCGGCTAATATAGCATCGCTCTCTGTTACGTAATTCGCTCTTCCGGTGATGATTATTCGTAGAGGACTATCGCGTTCAACCTTCCAGTGAACGTTGTCGATTAACTTGGATGTTGTAGTGCAGTCACTTGGATCGCAGTCCGAGCTATCTTTCAAATAAAAGTGAGGGAGTATGGAGGTGTTTAAAATGGGCTCAGAAATTTGACTGCTGGACTGCTCGATGTTCTGAGGGAATAGAGAGGTATTGTTAAATGCTAGTCGAATTTTTCCTGTGTTAATAGTTATGGAATTATCTTCCATATTTTCAATGGTGATCCCACCTTGTAAGGTATTTTCTCTTGGGTTTTGCTGGGGGGCGAGATTGAGTTCGCACCCAGAATATTCAGGAGACCACTGGTATTCAACCCAGGCCCAACGAACACTTCCATCGCTCCAAACATTTTTTACCTCTTGGTGAGAGGGAGCATCTTCTTCTTGCTCCGCCTGAGTACAAGTTACCCGAGTATTGAGTAGGTCGGATTGACTCATAACACCTTTTTTAAATGGGATGCCAAAGCCGAGTATCTCTGAGAAGTTGTTATCAGCTCCCCCTAAGCGTTGGTCAGGAAAGGCTACTTCAATATTAATCTTACTGGGAAGAGGGGGTGATTCAGTTGTGGCAATAGCATTACCGCTAAAGGTGAGTGAGGCTAGTAGCGCCATCCCTGTAGTTGCGATTGTTTTATGTCTTATTGGCAGCACTTTTACATTCATTGGATTCAAGTTGATGATCTCCATATTGAGTGTTATTTCAAGATCTAGGTGGCCCCCTTAAAAGTTGGCTAATCGCCTCTGGGTGCTAGGGGGATTTACCGTGATATCTGATTACCTCTTGCATCATTTGTTGGCACTTATGGGTGTCACCAATTGATAAATAAATAGTAATAATTTGATTAGTGAATTTGGAGTACTGCTGGATTACTGATCATTACACGTCAAAGTTGGGGGCTTACTAAGTAGGTGGGATTTTCTAGTGCTTAGTGGGTGCTTTGCCCTGCTCTTGGATGCAGGGGCCTAAAGCTTCCCTATCTGTGCGTATAATATGGCCCATGTATCCTTTTGAAATTGGTCGCTTGCGATAGATGCGTATAATGGCCAGTCAAAATTTTAAGACTAACCGGTAACTACTGTTTTTGGAGACCTAAATGTCCCTAGTTCGCCCCCATGGCAGCGTTGAGCTTCAGCCGCGCTTTGTATATGACAGTGAAAGGCATCACCAATTGATGCACGAAGCGGAGTCCCTGCCGTCAATCGTGGTCAGTTCTGCTGCCGCCGCCAATGCGGTGATGCTTGGGGCGGGGTACTTTAATCCGTTGCACGGCTATATGAATTTGGCAGATGCTATGAGTGTCGCTGAAACCCTGCGCACGGTAGATGGTTTATTCTGGCCGGTGCCGGTTGTTAACGTTGTAAAAGATGTCAGTGAAATCGAGGGTGCCTCTCGTATTGCCCTGCGCGACCCGAACGTAGAGGGTAACCCGGTTCTCGCCGTAATGGATGTTGAAGCGATCGAAACCATCTCTGAAGAGCAAATGGACACCATGGCTGAGCAGGTGTTTGGTACTCTGGATGGGAAGCATCCTGGTGTTGCAACTTTTAAGTCTGCGGGTCGAACTCTGATATCGGGACCGATCGAAGTGTTGAACTTTAGCTACTTCCAGAATGACTTCCCGGATACTTTCCGCACTGCGGTTGAGATTCGCAATGAATTCAAAGAGCGTGGCTGGAATAAGGTTGTAGCCTTCCAGACTCGCAACCCGATGCACCGCGCACACGAAGAGCTTTGCAAGATGGCCCTCGACGGAGTGGAAGCCGATGGTGTGCTGATTCATATGCTGCTTGGCCAGCTGAAGCCTGGTGATATCCCCGCTCCGGTGCGCGATGCCTCCATTCGCAAGATGGTAGAGTTGTACTTCCCGGCGAATACTGTGATGGTGACCGGCTATGGCTTCGATATGTTGTATGCTGGCCCGCGCGAAGCGGTATTGCATGCGGTGTTCCGCCAGAACTGTGGCTGTAGCCACCTGATTGTTGGTCGCGATCACGCCGGCGTTGGCGATTACTACGGCGCTTTCGATGCTCAGACAATCTTCGATGAAAAGGTGCCCGAAGGCGCTCTTGAGATTGAAATTTTCCGTGCTGACCACACCGCTTATTCCAAAAAACTGAATAAGGTGGTGATGATGCGTGATGTTCCTGATCACACGAAAGAAGACTTTATTCTGCTTTCAGGTACTAAAGTGCGTGAAATGTTGGGTGATGGTATTGCGCCGCCTCCTGAGTTTTCTCGCCCTGAAGTGGCGCAGATTTTGATGGATTACTATCAAAGCCTGTAAGTACTGAATAAAAAAGGCGGGTGATTACCCGCCTTTTTTATTTCTTAGAAATCTGCGTTTCATCATCTCGTACAGCTTGTTAATTATTAGCTGCTCTCATGGGCCTCTTTTTCGAGCCCGTAGTCCTCAGCAAGCGTGCCTTTGGCGCCAGGTTCCTTGGGGGCCCAGTCGCGAGGTGGCTCTATATCCTGCAATTTCTCATCGTTGTCTTTTAATTTTCCACTGCCGGCTTTTAGCATCTGGCGGCCAATATCCTGGCTGGATAAGCGCAGCGCACTATTGGATAGGTATTCGTGAACCTCTTTATAGCTCTCGGTGAGGTTGTGAACAAGTTGTGACGTTTGGTCAAAGTGATCGTTGACCTGCAACTGGAAATCTTCGAGTTTGTTGTTGGCTTCGCGGAGTCTCTGCTCCAGTTCCTCTGAGCGCTCCACACTGGTACGCCCGCGCACAGCCAGGAATGCGAGAAATGCACCCAGGGTCATACCGAGGACGCCAACTAGAATTAATACCGATGTAGAGTGCACTTACTACCTCCTCAACTTGCTTTTTTATTGTACAGATCGCCTCGTGGAGAGATGAGGCTGCCAATCTTGGCCCAGCCGGTTTCTGCACTTTGGGTAGCCCGCGTTCGTGGCTATTGCCGCTCATAATAGAGAGGCCAGTATACGCGATTATTACGCTGACAATTAATGTTGTCGGTCAATTGCGACAGAATGGTTAGTGCCTGGTTCCAGTTTGCGGGGAGGGCTGGCTATTTCGGGTGGTTGCACTGTTGTAAAGGATGCCAGCCCCGTCGCTCTGCGGTCTATGCGTAGATTGGTTGAATTTGATAGAGTGCGCGCCAGTTATTCAGTAGTCGAAGAAATTTTCCTCTATGTTGCCCGCCAAACCACTATTTTCTTCCCCTCTTGAGCGTTATGAGAGTGATCTTCAGCGCCCGGACTTCGTTGAGGATCAATCCCAGCGTCAGGCAGTTGAGGAGTTGCAGGATCTTCATCGGCGCCTGGTGGCTCGGTCTGAGCGCGGTGCGATCGTCAGTTTTTTGTCCCGTATTCGCAGTGGTGCTAATGAGCCCGAGAAGGGTCTCTACTTTTGGGGTGGGGTAGGCCGTGGAAAAACCTACCTAATGGATGCGTTTTTTGAGTCCCTGCCGTTCGCGGAAAAACAGCGCACCCATTTCCATCGCTTTATGCGTCGAGTTCATCAGGATCTAAAGGAGTACGCAGGGGAGAAGAATCCGCTGGAGAAGGTGGCGGATAAGATTGCCCGCCGCGCTCGGGTGCTCTGCTTTGATGAGTTTTTCGTCTCAGATATTGCCGATGCCATGATATTGGCCGGTCTGTTGGATGCGCTGTTCCGCCGGGGGGTGGCCCTGGTGGCGACCTCGAATATTGTGCCCAAGGGCTTATATAAAGATGGGTTGCAGAGGGTACGGTTTCTCCCGGCCATCGATCTGCTGGAGAAGTACACCAAGGTGGTTAATGTCGATAGCGGTACCGATTACCGGCTGCGCACCCTGGAGATATTGGAACTATATCATTCTCCGCTGGGACCTGAGGCGGATAGCAGTCTGGAGCAGAGTTTTTCGCAGCTGAGTGTCAGTGGCTGCGAAGCTCGTAGCGAGGTTCAGCTGCAAGTGGAGGGGCGTCCAATTCGAGCCTTGAAAGTAGCGGATGATGTTGCGTGGTTTGATTTTGTGGATTTGTGCGATGGGCCGCGATCGCAAAATGACTATATCGAATTGGCCAGGGAGTTCCACACGGTGCTTCTGGGGTCGGTAGTCAAGTTTGATGAGCGTATGGATGCCCAGGCGCGTCGCTTCATTAATCTAGTGGATGAATTTTACGACCGGTGCGTGAAGTTGGTAATTTCTGCGGAGGTTCCAGCTGAGGAGTTGTACGTCGGCCGGAATCTTAAGTTTGAGTTTGAGCGCACGGTGAGTCGGCTTTTGGAGATGCAGTCCCGCGAATATCTGGAGCGGCCCCATCGCCCCGAATAAGTCTGTCGAGTCGGGGTAAATTCCGCTTGAAAAGCATACACTCCTTTTGTACTATCCGCGCTCTTTTGTGGGACGGCCCCTAATTCTGGGGGTCATATTACAGGTGTTTATAACATGAAGACTTACAGTGCCAAGCCAGAGGCGGTAAAACGCGACTGGTACATTGTTGACGCTGCGGACAAGACCCTCGGCCGTATTGCTGCCGAGATCGCAACCCGCCTGCGCGGCAAGCACAAGCCTGAATACACGCCCCACGTGGACACTGGCGATTACATCATTGTAATCAACGCAGAAAAGGTTCGCGTGACCGGTAACAAGGCCAAAGACAAGATCTACCACAGCCACTCCGGCTACCCTGGTGGTCTTAAATCCATCAGCTTCGAAAAGCTGATCGAAAAAGCGCCCGAGCGCACCGTTCAAAGCGCCGTTAAAGGCATGCTGCCGAAAGGTCCTTTGGGTCGTGCCATGTTCAAGAAGCTGAAAGTATACAGCGGCAGTGAACATCCTCATGTGGCTCAACAGCCGATTGAACTGGCGATCTAAACGGGAATAAATCTGATGGCAACTACTCAATACTACGGTACCGGCCGCCGCAAGACCTCTACTGCTCGTGTATTCCTCACTGCAGGTGAAGGTAAGGTCACCGTAAACGGTCGCACCCTGGACGAATACTTCGGCCGTGAAGTGGCTCGCATGATCGTGCGTCAGCCGCTGGAAAAGGTTGAAATGGTCGAGAAATTCGACATCACTGTTACTGTTAAAGGTGGCGGTTCCTTTGGTCAGGCGGGTGCTATCCGTCACGGCCTGACCCGTGCCCTGATGCAGTACGATGAGGCACTGCGTCAACCGCTGCGCGCCGCTGGTTATGTTACCCGCGACGCCCGTGAGGTTGAGCGTAAGAAAGTGGGTCTGCGCAAAGCGCGTAAGAAGCCGCAGTTCTCCAAGCGATAAGCTTTCTTTTTGGCCCGGCTTTTGCCGGGCTTTTTTATATTCCCGTATCTGTGGTTATCCAGCGCTCTTATGACTTTTGCTGGATATATCGCGGTTTCGCCGCGTGATTCCCGACGTTCCCCATAGCATTGCCTTGTATCAAATTGGCATTTTCTTTAACATTGCGCCGATTTGTATCCGCTTGATTTGTGGGGTTTATTCGCGCGGGCAATCTGCCGGGCGGGACTTCTTTCAAGACTTTTTGGGTTTGGGCCAGCGAATCTCCGGGCTATCGGGGTCGCTGTGATGGGAGAACTACGTCATGAGTGATGACGGTGTAAATGTAGGACGGCGCCGTTTTCTAACCGCTGCCACCTCAGTTGTTGGTGGCGCGGGTGCGGTGGGGGTTGCCGTTCCCTTCGTCGCTTCCTGGAAGCCGAGTGCCAAGGCGAAAGCTGCGGGCGCTCCAGTTAAATACAATGTTAGCAAAGTCGAACCGGGCCAGATGGTCACTGTAGAGTGGCGAGGTAAGCCGGTCTATGTTGTGCGCCGTACCGATGAAATACTGCAAGACCTGGAGAGAGTGGAGCCTCTACTGCGCGACCCTAACTCCGAGGAGTCTATCCAGCCAGCTTATGTAGATCCGGAAAACCGCTCTATCAAGCCAAAGCTGTTGGTATTGGTTGGTCTGTGTACGCACCTTGGCTGCGCGCCTATGTACCGCCCGGAAGTGGGTGCTGCCGACCTGGGTGGCGATGAGTGGATGGGTGGCTTCTTCTGTCCCTGTCACGGTTCCAAATACGATATGGCTGGCCGTGTTTATACCGGTGTTCCCGCGCCTACCAACCTGGAGGTGCCGCCTTATTCCTATGAAAACGACGATGTAATCGTGATTGGCGTAGACCAGGAGGGCACCGCATGAAATGGCTCGCAGATTTCGGTGATTGGGTAGATCAGAGACTACCCATTTACCAAGCCTGGGATAAGCACATGGGCAAGTACTACGCGCCCAAAAACTTTAACCTGTGGTATTTCTTCGGCGTTTTCTCCCTGTTGGTTCTGGTTAACCAGCTGTTGACCGGTATTTGGCTGGTTATGAGTTACAACCCCTCTGCCGAGGAGGCGTTTGCCTCGGTTGAGTACATCATGCGCGATGTGGAGTGGGGTTGGTTGATACGCTATCTTCACTCGACGGGGGCGTCCGCCTTCTTCGTGGTGGTATATCTGCATATGTTCCGCGGTCTGATGTACGGCTCTTATAAGCCGCCCCGCGAGCTGGTGTGGATCTTCGGTATGTGTATCTACCTGGTGCTGATGGCAGAAGCCTTTATGGGCTACGTACTGCCCTGGGGCCAGATGTCCTACTGGGGTGCCCAGGTAATTGTTTCTCTGTTCGGAGCAATCCCCGCTGTTGGCGACACCTTGGTTGAGTGGATTCGCGGTGACTACCTGATTTCTGGTATTACCCTGACCCGCTTCTTCTCCCTGCACGTGATTGCACTGCCGCTGGTACTGGTGCTGTTGGTCGTTCTGCATATCCTCGCATTGCACGAAGTGGGCTCCAACAACCCGGACGGTATCGAGATCAAGAAGAACAAGGACGAGAACGGTATCCCTAAAGACGGTATTGCTTTCCACCCTTACTACTCTGTTCACGATCTGGTAGGTATTGCGGTATTCCTGTTTATCTTCGCCACCGTTGTGTTCTTCTTCCCGGAAATGGGCGGTTTCTTCCTGGAGCACGCTAACTTCGAAGAAGCGAACTCGCTGAAGACACCACCGCATATTGCACCGGTTTGGTACTTCACACCGTTCTACGCAATTTTGCGTGCGGTTACTATGGATATCGGCCCGCTTACTGCCAAGTTCCTTGGCCTGGTAGCCATGGGTGCAGCTATCGCGGTGCTGTTTGTACTGCCATGGCTCGACAAGAGTCCGGTTCGCTCGATCCGCTACAAGGGTTGGTTGCCCAAGGGCTTGCTGCTCCTGTTTGCTGCAGTATTTATTATTCTTGGGTATCTAGGTGTTAAATCCCCGACTCCGGGACGTAACTTCCTGTCTCAGGTAGCAACCTTGTTCTATTTCGCCTTCTTCTTGACCATGCCTATTTGGTCTAATCCGAAGGCGCGTAAAGGTTTGCTCTCCTGGGTTGTGAGTGGGGCTTTTGCGGTACTGTTCCTGTGGATGGCATTCGCAAACTTGACCTTCGGTGATGACGATCCCGCTAAGAATGGCTTTGTAAATACCTTCGTGGGTATCGCAACTCTGGCACTGGCTGGCTTCTTTGCGGTATTGCCTTGGCTTACCAGCCGCGATGAAGTCTATCCAGAGCCCGAGCGTGTAACCAGTCCGTCTGGTGGTAAAACTTTTGGTATCCTGTTTATCGGTATTGTCGTTGTCGGCCTGCTGACCTTTATCCCGATTAAAGCGGTAGGTGCAGAATCTGAAGTGGAGCTGGACCACATCAGCATCGATTTGCAGGACAAGCCGTCTCTGCAACGCGGCGCCAAGTACTTTGTCAACTACTGCATGGGTTGTCACAGTGCCAACTACTCCCGCTGGGAGCGTGTGGCCACCGATCTGGATATCCCGCTTGAGTTGATGAAGGAGAATCTGGTTTTGGGTGACGACAAGATCGGTAACCTGATGACAATCTCCATGCGCCCGGATGATTCCAAAGTATGGTTCGGCGCCGCGCCGCCGGACCTGACGCTGGTTGCTCGTTCTCGCTCACCGGAATGGCTCTACACTTACCTCCGCAGCTTCTATAAGGACGACAGTCGTGCTACCGGGGTAAATAACAAGGTCTTCCCGAGTGTGGCCATGCCTCACGTTCTGATGGAGCTGCAAGGCTTGCAGGAGTGTGCCCCTGGTCCCAAGCGCGACCACGGTAAAGTTGTCCGCGATGAGCTCGGTAACCCGATTATGGATGCTGCCTGTGGTAGCCTGGAAGTCGGTAAGGTGAAGGGCTCTATGACACCTGAAGAGTTTGATGGGGCAATGTATGACCTCGTCAACTTTATGGAGTACATTGCTGAGCCGATGGCTGAAGATCGCAAGCGTGTTGGCTTCTATGTGCTGGCGTTTATTTTTGTGTTCTTTATCTTCGCCTGGTTGCTGAACCGCGAATACTGGAAAGACGTGCACCACTAAAGCCGTCGCTAGTTTGTCTCTAATGGGTGGTGGGTTTACTCACTGCCCTTTTATATTTTGAATAAAAGGTCGGCTCTAGCCGGCTTAAAGTTTGAGGTAGTTTGAACATGGGTGTGCCTACCAACAAGCGCTCCTCGATGACCTTCTTCTCCGATGGTCGCAGCCACTATAGCCACCGAGTACGTATCGTACTTGCAGAGAAAGGGGTTTCCGTCGATATCACCGATGTGGACGCCGATGATAAACCAGCTGAACTCGCTGACCTCAATCCTTACAACTCCCTGCCAACCCTGGTAGATCGCGACTTGGTTCTGTTCGAGACCAAAGTGATGATGGAGTATCTGGACGAGCGTTTCCCGCATCCGCCGCTGCTGCCGGTTTACCCGGTTGCCCGCGCGCAGAGCCGCCAGATCATGCATCGTATCGAGCGCGACTGGTGTCCTTTGGTGGACAAGATCCTTGCCGGTGGTAAGGACGCGGCCTCCGCTCGCAAAGAACTGCGCGACAACCTGGTTGGCATCGCTCCGATGTTTACCGACCTGCCGTACTTCTTTAATGAAGAGTTTTCTCTGGTAGATTGCTGCATGGCTCCGCTGTTGTGGCGCCTCGAGCAGTTTGAAATCAGCCTCCCGAAAACAAAGCAGGTTAAGCCGTTGCTGGACTATATGGACCGCCTGTTTGCCCGCGAGGCATTCCAGCAGAGTCTGACCGAATACGAACGGGAAATGCGTTGAGGGGATACTGGTGAGCAAGCCGGCCATGACATCCAATCGTCCCTATATTCTGCGGGCGTTTTACGAGTGGATAACCGATAACCGGTGCACTCCTTATATTCTGGTTGATACGCACCTCCCCGGTGTTTTGGTGCCGCAACAACATGTGAACGACGATGGTCAGATAGTGCTGAACATCTCGGAATCAGCGGTTGCCAGTCTGACTATGGATAATTACGCCATCAGGTTTAACGCCCGTTTTGGCGGGGTTCCGACAGATATCCAAGTTCCAGTGGGGTCTGTGGTCGGAATCTACGCGCGGGAAAACGGGCAGGGGATGGTATTTGAGGCCGAGGAAACTCCAGAGCCGCCCGAACCGACGCCACCCACCAGTTTGGGTAAAAAATCGGTGAAAAAGCCGGCTCTGCGTGTCGTTAAATAGTGCTCCTTTTTGCTGGTAGGGCAGATTTCTGAAGCCCTGCCAGTTCCCTTCCTCCACTTTTGTGACCTGGTTCCGGGTATACGCTTGTCCCAAGTCCGTATAATGTCGCGTTATCTTTTATTGCCGCGAATGTCATGCCGCCGTACCTTCAATGGCTGCGCTTTATTTGGCTGCCAGGGATGCTTCTGGTGCTTCTCGTTGCGCAGTATCTCCCCTGGATCGATCTGACCCACTTATACAGTCCGCAGCTGCCTGTGTTGCTATTGGCTATGGCGGCATTGCTCAGTTTTGGTTTTCGCTCAAGCCGGGTTGCGCTTGCAGCGCTGCTTATCATGGCCCTATACATCGCGGCTCACTCCCAGTTGCTCCCCAGCTTGCACAGGGATCTCCCACTTTATCTCTCACTGGTTGCGGTAAATCTTGTTCTGTTCACTTGCAGTCGTGATCGCAGTGTCTTCAGTATTTTTGGGCTGCTGTGGGGCCTGTTTTTGCTGGCTGAGGGGGTGGGTTTTGTCTTGCTCTACGATTGCTGCGCGCCGCTGAAGCTGGCATTTCCGGTCGAGAATTTGCCCAGGGGGTTGTCCGGGTTTTTACCCGACGCATTTTCGTTACCACAATTGATTGGCAGTGTCTCCGCTCTCGGTGCTTTTGCCTTACTTTTTCTCTACCCTGGCCCCACCGCTATGGGTCTGTTTAGTTGTTCTATTTTGCTGCTGTGCAGTGTTTGGTTGAGCCTTCCTCTCGAGTTTACCGGGTCTGTAGCGGGAATATTGTTGGTCGCTTCGCTGCTTGGGGCCAGTTATGAATTGGCGTTTCGCGATGAACTGACTGGGCTTCATTCCAGGCGGGCCTTCCGCTATCAGATGCTGACGCCAGCATGGAATTACAGTCTTGCCATGGTTGATATCGATCATTTTAAGAAGTTGAATGATCGCTATGGGCACCAAGTGGGTGATCAGGCTTTGCAAATGGTTGCGGCTCAACTCGCGCGCCACTCTCACGGTACCGTGTTTCGCTATGGCGGCGAGGAGTTTGTTATTTATCTTCCGGGCCGCAGTCGCGAGGGGAAAGAAGCTTTATTGGAAAAAATCAGGGAGAAAATCTCAAGTTACCCACTGCGCCTAAGGTCATCGGGGCGTCTTTCCGCAGGGGCTTCGCTCAGGGGAAAGGGCGGAGGGAAGCCAGTAAAAGTTACTGTGAGTATTGGCGTTGCCCACCGCAATAAAAAACTAAAGAAACCCGAGAGTATCCTTAAAGCGGCTGATCAAGCGCTTTATAAAGCAAAGCGCAGCGGGCGAAATTGCCTGTCTGTCCACAGCTGATATAAATCAAGTAAATTTGAAAGTGACGCTTAATTCCCTTTTGGCATTGGTCAATCTGTTGTGCGCCACCGATACTGCAAAGCAGGGTATTGGAAGGGAGATTTGGTGTGCGGATACTCAGTCATACAATAGGTATTCTTACCAACCCGGAAAAAGAGTGGAAAGCGATACGCGCTGATCGCCATTCTTTTTTTGAGGTGTTTGTAACTCATGTGCCGCTTCTGGCGTTGATTCCTACCGTGGCCGGTTACTTTGGGGTTACCCGGGTAGGCTTTCAGGTTGGGGGACATCTAGCAAAGCTGACACCTGAAAGTGCAGCTGTTCTGTCGGTTGTTACTTACTTTGCATTGCTGGTTGGCGTCTATTGCCTCGGAGAGTTTATTAACTGGATGGCGCGATCCTACGGGGTTGAGGGCGATGAGCCCACACGCCATTATGAAGGGACGGCACTTGCGGTGTTTATTACTACGCCAATCTTCCTGGCGAGTATCGTCGTCCTTTATCCGCACCCCTGGCTCACGATGGCGTCCGTAGGCATTGCCGGGATGTATTCTATTTACCTGGTCTTTGCCGGCATTCCGATCCTGATGAATATGAATAAGGATCGAGCATTTCTGTATGCCTGTGCAGTATTAACCGTTGCCCTGGTAATGATGGTTACGGTGCTTATTGGCTCCGTCATTTTGTGGAGTGTGGGCATCGGGCCGGTTTATCAGCACCATGCCCATTAAAAGTCCGCAGCGCCAGCATTTCTGCTGGCGTTGTGCGGCTATCTAGCCTTATCGATAATCGGTGGCATAGGGCAGTCCAGGCTGTCAGCGATGGCCCTTAACAATTCGATCTCCTCCGCTTTAATTACCCCATTGTGATTCAAGGTGATCACAATCGCTTTTAGTAAGTCGGGTTTCTCCAGGGGCGGGATAAGGCTGGCGATTGCAATGGCCTTGTCCAGTCGTGGCAGGGTGATATCAGCGATGCCGGGTAGCGGGGTTATTTCAAGGCTGAGAGCATTGAGTCCCTTCTCATAAGCACGTTTTGCTGGAAGGTATTGGCTGTTTCCCGCATGGGCGATGGCTGCAATGATAAATCGTGAAGCATCTTTATTGGCATGTTTGCTGTGGGAGAGGCGCTGTCGATCTGGAGCGCCGTCGAGCGCGTGCATTAATACCCGGTACAGGGCCCACTCCCAAACTTCAACTTTCCCATCGCTGTGTAGAAGCTTGATAAGATTTCGTTTAAAGATCTGGTACTGCTGAGGGACTAGGGCACGCAAGGCCGGGATGCATAGGTCTATCAATGCGAGGCGAGCGTTGCTTTGCAGTGATTCCATATGTGGAGTGAGTTTTTTCATCTCGCGGATAACAGCGGGATGGGCAATTTTCTCCAAGAGGTTTAGCTGTTTGTCTCGCTCGGTTTTATCCTTGTGTAGAAGAAGGTAGTAAACCAGTGCCCGGGCGGTAAAAGGTTCGTGTGCAGCCTGTTGGATCAGAGGTGGAATAGAACCCAGCAGTTGATGCCCAAGCTCAACTTGGTGTGTATCTGGTTTGGCAATGCTGTTGTCCACCGCATCCAGAGCAGCCTGGAAAGGCGTTGTAGGAGCGGCCATGGCGAACTGAGGATTTTGCAATTCACTGGGTTTTACAGTCTGGGCTTCACTTTTTACCTGTTCTTCCGTATTGGCGAACAGGCCATTCCAGGCGGGTTCTAACCTCTTTATGCGCACCGGTAGTGGAGGGTGGGTGGCAAAAAGGCTGAGCAGGGAGCGTTTTACCCCAACCGCGAACAATATATGGTTAAACTCTGCTGCATTGGGGCTGCTGAGTTCTGAGCCTAAATCGTGGCCACCGATCTTTTTCAGCGCGTTGGCAATACCGAGGTTGTTGCGAGTAAATTGTACTGCGGAGGCATCGGCAAGAAACTCCCGTTGCCGACTGACAGCGGCCTTGATCAGGTTGCCGATCAGCGTACCGGTGTAGCCGAGGATAATCAGAGTTATTCCCAGGCCTAGTAGCGGATATCTTATGGGGGTTACGCGCCTGTGGGGTGCTGGGCTTCTGACAAGGAGCTGCCCCAAAAGTCCAATAATTAAGATTCCATGTAGTAGCCCGGTGATTTGGGTGTTTAGACGAATGTCTCCATTGAGAATATGACTGAACTCGTGGGCAACAACTCCTTGTAGCTCCTCCCGGGTAAGCTTTTCCAAGGAGCCCCGCGTCAGGCCAATAACGGCGTCGGTAGGGTTTTGGCCAGCGGCAAAGGCATTGATGGTGCTGTCCTCAATGATGTAGACATCGGGTACCGGAATACCTGTTGCAATAGCGATCTCTTCCACAACATTGAGTGCTCTATTTTCCCGCTCAGTTCGCGCGGAAGTATTAAGCTTGCGCCCTCCTAGGGATTCCGCCACAGCCTTTCCCCCAGGGGATAATTGATGGAACTTGTACAGACTGCCCAGGATAACGACGGTACCGATAACAAAGGCTATTGAGCCAAGGGTCTCCCAGCCCAGAAGTTGCGCAACGTCAAAGGGAGTAAATGGTTGGCCGCGGGACAGTGACACCATGGCTGCCGTAGCCAGGGTGCTCAAACTGATTAGGGCAATGAGGGCCAGGCTGAACAGGAAAACCAGCAAACGACTGCTGTGCTTGGCTTTGTCCTGGTGAACGTAAAAGTTCATATTTAAAACTCGATACGTGGCGCGACTTGAAAGGTTTCTGAGTCTGCAAACTCAAGCAGTTGGGCGTTGGCTCTGTGGCCAAAAAAGCCGGCCAGAAATACTGGGGGGAAGCTCTGCTTGTAGATGTTGTAGCTGGTGACGCAGTCGTTAAAAGCTTGGCGTGCAAATGCCACGCGGTTTTCGGTGCTGTTTAACTCCTCGTTGAGTTCGCGAAGGTTCTGGTCGGCTTTCAATTCCGGGTAGGCCTCAATCACCATATTCAGGCGGCCCAGAGCGCTGTTGAGAAGGCCTTCTGCGCGGCCGAGCTTATCGATTGCGGCGGCATTAGTGGGGTTTTTAGCGGCGGTTTTGAGATCTGACATTGCACCATTGCGCGCGCTGATAACCGCTTCCAGGGTGTCTCTCTCATGGTTCAGGTAGGCCCTGGCGCTCTCCACCAGATTTGGCACCAGATCGTGGCGCCGTTTTAACTGTATGTCGATCTGCGCAAAAGCATTTTCACTGTGGTTTTTCAGTGAAACCAGTTTGTTAAAGATACTGATAATGAAAAAGAACAGTGCGATGACCACCGCCAGCACAACAAGTCCCGTAGATCCCATAACGCTCCCCTATTTATCCCTGTTGGTGGCGTAAATAGTAACACGATGGGCTGATACTGCTGCGCACTGGTCGCACCCCTGGCGGAGCGGGGTGGGGCTTCGGCTATAATGCGGCGACATTAAAACAATTGCCGCCACCACAGTGATGGCGGCACAGAACTTGGAGCAGCCAGAATGAGTGATGTAACTTCGGACCCTGTAGTGATTGTCGGAATGTCGCGTACGCCAATGGGCGCTATGCAGGGCAGCCTTTCAGCCCTCACTGCCCCGCAGTTGGGTGCTGCGGCGATTCGCGCAGCCCTTGAGGACGCGGGTGTGGCACCTGCCGATGTGGATGAAGTACTGATGGGTTGTGTACTCCCGGCAGGTGTTGGTCAGGCTCCGGCACGTCAGGCATCACTGGGTGCTGGCATCCCGGTCGGCACTCCTTGCACCACTGTTAACAAGGTGTGTGGCTCTGGAATGAAGACTGTGATGATGGCCCGCGATGCCCTGCTGATGGGTGAGGGTAAGGTTATCGTTGCTGGTGGTATGGAAAGTATGAGCAATGCCCCCTACCTGCTGGCCAAGGCCCGCTCTGGTATGCGCCTCGGTCATGGAGAGGTCAAAGATTCCATGTTCCTGGATGGCCTGGAAAATGCTGCAGATGGCAAGCTGATGGGTACTTTCGCCGAATCTACTGCCGATAAGTACGATTTCACCCGCGAAGAGCAGGACGCTTTTGCCCTGGAATCTCTGGCGCGTGCCCAGGCCGCGATTGAAGGTGGTGATTTTACTCGTGAAATCTCCCCGGTCACGATTGCCTCTCGCAAAGGTGAGATTGAGGTGAGCGTCGATGAGGCCCCAGGTAATGCCCGTCCAGACAAAATCCCTCAGCTAAAACCGGCGTTCCGTAAAGACGGCACTGTAACTGCAGCGAACTCAAGCTCTATTTCTGACGGTGCTGCGGCGCTGGTGTTGATGCGCAAAAGTGAAGCTGAGAAGCGCAGCTTGAAAATTCTGGCTGTTCTCAAGGGGCAATCCCAGTTTGCCCGTGAGCCCGAGTGGTTCACTACGGCTCCGGTCGGCGCTATGCACAAGCTGCTGGAAAATGCCGGTTGGTCTGCGGCGGATGTGGACCTATTCGAGATTAATGAAGCATTTGCGGTAGTGACTATGGCTGCAATGCGTGAGCTCGATTTGCCCTGGGAAAAGGTCAATGTTAACGGTGGTGCCTGTGCCCTCGGCCACCCGTTAGGTGCTAGCGGTGCCCGTATCCTGGTTACCCTGTTGGCAGCGATGGAAAAGCGTGATGCCAAGAAGGGCGTGGCAAGCCTGTGCATTGGTGGCGGTGAGGCTACAGCGGTTGCTATCGAGCGCGTATAAGTTACAGACTTGAGCGCTAACAAAAACGGAGGCAGTTGCCTCCGTTTTTGTTTGTGTAGTGCGGGAACTATTAGTTGATGTATTCCACTGCTTTTACAACCTTCTGTACCCCGCCTACCGAGCGGGTCACTTCGGCTGCCCGTTCCGCTTCGGCAGGAGTTAGCAGTCCCATCAAATAAACAACTCCATTCTCGGTCACGATTTTGATGCGACCACTGTCTACTTCCTTATTGGCAAACAAGTTGCTTTTCACCTTGGTGGTTAGCCAGGTATCGCTGGTGCTAGCCAGTAAAGTGACTTTGCCGCGCACCTGAATTTCGTTGTAGACCTGGCGAACATTCTGTACTTGTTCCGCTGTGCGTCCGGCGAGCAGGCGCAGTTCCTGGCTGGGCACCTGGCCGGTGAGCAGTACAACACCATTAAAAGAATTGATATTGATATTCGACGCTTTCAGGTCCGGGTGAGCTTTGTTGATATTGACTGTGGTCACCGTCTCGATACGTTGGTCATCAATATAGGTACCAAAAGATCGCTCGCCAGGGTCCTGCTGTATGGGACCGTCATGGGTGGCCTCCAATACAGTGCTGCATCCCGCTAACAAGGTGGTTGCCGCGAAGGCAGCCAGGAGATATTTCCCCAGGGTCAACTTTTTGTTGTTCATCGTTTATTCCTCGTAGCCACCAAACAAACTACTGTCGATTAGGTCGCACAGGCAAAAAATTGTCAGAAGATGTACTTGGTGTACCTCTGCTGCGACATCGGATGGCACCCGTAGTTCAATATCATGGGTATCGAGCAGGGCGGCGCAGTCGCCGCCATCACCGCCGGTCAGTGCGAGTATGCCCATATCCCGGTCCCGAGCCGCACGCATGGCCTGAACCAGGTTTGAGTCGCGCCCATCGCTGCTGATAATTACGAGAAGGTCACCGGGTTGCCCCAGGGCGCGAACCGGGTGTGCGAAGGTGTCTGCACCGCCGTGGTTCGAGGCAACGGTGCCCATGGAGACGCCGTCGCTGTTGAGGGCCATAGCCGGTAAGCCGGGGCGTTCGCGCTGGAAGCCGCCGGTCAGTTGCGAGCTAAAACTTTGCGCCAATGCGCCACTGACACCATTGCCACAGAGCAGGACTTTGCTCTCTGCCAAGAGTGTATGCACCACCATTTCGCTGGCTTCTGCAATCAGCGGGGCCAGTATCTCGCCAGCGTTCATTGTGGCTTCAAGGCTGTGGTGAAAAAGGGTTACGACTCGCTGTTCCATTGTGTCCTTAATTCAGGTGAGTTCGAACTCACCATAACTTGACGGGGTAAATCTCGGTTTTGCCTCAGGCTTCGAAGGCGCTTTTAATCCACTGGATGTTTTGTGCATCGCCATCTATGGCCAGGACATCGAAGCGGCACGGACAGTCCAGTTTATGTTGCTGCAAATAGCGGCTGGCAGTGGCCAATAGCTTAGCTTGCTTGCGTGAATCCACGCTGGCTGCGGCCCCGCCGAACTGGCTCTTGCGGCGGAAGCGCACCTCCACGAACACGACAGTATCGCTTTCACGGGCGATAAGGTCTATCTCTCCGTGTGAACTGCGATAATTGCGCTCCAGTAAGGTGAGCCCCGCGCGCTGCAAATAGCGGGCTGCGGCAGCCTCCATTTGGCTGCCGACAGTGCCGCTTGAGCCCTTAAAAAGCCTCACGATTCCCACTTAATTCGATCGGCTCCCGCTGCGGCAATTGGGGCTCGACGGTAGTGATGGGCACCGGCACCCCTTTGTCGATTCGCGCCCACATTTGTTCGCGCACTATGCGGCCATCAGCGCTCAGGCTCAATGCGCCAGTGAGACCGTGTACTTTCTGTTCCGGGAATTGGCGCAGCATCGGCAAGCGCGGGTAGAGGCGGAAGGCATCGGCACCTAGGGCATACAGTCTGGCAAAAGCCGGTGCGGGCGACGCCTGCTCCTCGATATCCTGCTTGGTTTGATTGCTTTCAAACAGCCAGGGCAGGGCGGTAAAGCGAATACCGTTCATATCCCTGTCGCGATTGCGGTTGATGCTGCCACCAAAGACATGAGAGGTAGCGTATACGGGCAGGTCACTGGCGTAGTAGTAGGTGAGCATGGGGTTGAGCTGGCGCGCCTGCTGGGGTTGTGCTGCCAGGAATACCATATCGACATCGTCACGGCGTCTGGGGGTAAATTCCAGCTTTGCCGCCAGGCGACTCTGCAATTCCTTCTTGCGCGCGTTGCTGGCGGGAATTAACAGGGCATCGCTGACCAGGGCCGAGAACTTGCTGTTGTCCTTAAATGTCCGGCGAATGCTGACTGAGCCACCGAGGCGCAGCCACTCTTCTTCAAATGCTTCAGCGCCGCGCTGCCCCCAGCTATTGTCAGCGGTGAGGACCATTGCCTGTCGCTTGCCTTGCCGGTAAGCGTGCTGGGCAATTTGCCGCGCTTCATCTTCAATTGCCAGTCCAAACTGGACCAGGTCTGTGGTCAGGCGCCCCTCATCGCCGTAGTTGAGGGCGAGAGTAGGCACTGGCAGTTTTTCTGTGGCAAGCAGGTTGGCTACCTTGCTCTTATCCAGTGGGCCAACAATCATCTGCGCACCGGCATCTACGGCGCTCTGGTAAATTTCCTCAAATGGCTGATCGGAACCGGTGTCGTAAACCATCACTTTCGGAGTTGCGCCGCCAGCATTCAGAGCAGTGTAGTGGGCGGCCATAAAGCCATCCCGGATTGCCCTGCCGGCGTTGCCCAGGGGGCCGGACAGAGGCAGGAGCAGCGCCACGCGGTCTGCCCGCTGGGCGGCCAAGCGCTCTAACAGCTGCAATGCCTGTGGCGGATGGGAATTGGCACTATGGGCGGGCCAGCGCTCGCGCCAGCGGCTGAGTGCGGTCAGCTGTGAGCTGATATCCGTCTGTGTGTCGCGGCCCAGCAGGGCGAGTTGATACCAGGCGCGCATCTGGGTGTCATTACTTTGGGTGGCGCGAGCCTGCAATTCACTGGAGGGCAGCTGGGTCAAGAGATGCCAAAAGCCGTTGTTATTCTCTGTGATCGCTTCGTCGGACTGGGCGATATAGGAGATTTCGCGCCGCTCACTAATTGCGCTGTCGAGATTTCCCAGAAGTCCCCATAGGTCAGCGCGCAGGCTGCGTAGAGGTAAGGCAGTCTTCTGTGGTAACTCCGGCCACACATTTTCCAGGCGTGGAGAGGCTGCCAGGTCGAGGGCCTCAAAGAAGTCGTCGTCTGCGGCAAGTAGGCTGCCATAGACCTGTGCATAGCTGGCGAAGAGGTTGTCGTCCAGCTGTTCGGGCGTAATTTTGATTACCGCCTCTTTTGCCGTCTCTTTATCTCCCAGCTCGTATAGAATAGCGGCCGCTTGCAGGCGCTGTTGATCCCGCGCCGGTGCCGGCAGGGTGTCGGCACGGCGCAGCATACGCACAGCTTCACTGCGGCTTGCGGTGTGGCCGGCCGAATAATCCGGCTGGTAAACGTTTGGCCGGGAAGCCGGTGTCTGGCAAGCAGCCAGTGCGACTGCCAGTGAGGCAGCTGCCATTCTGGTGATTACAGTAGAGGTGCGCCGGGAAGAGGCGGACATAATCTTCTCCCGCAATATTTATATTTGGAGTGAACAGCTATGGGGCCGGATCAGGCGCTGCTTTATATTGTCGCTACGCCCATTGGTAATTTGGCCGATATGGTACCGCGAGCGATCGAAGTTCTACAATGTGCCGATCTGGTTGCGGCGGAGGACACACGTCACAGTCAGCGATTATTTTCCCATTTTAATATCGATACGCCACTGATGGCATATCACGATCACTCGGATGACAAGCGCACAGAGCAGATTTTGCAGCGCTTGGAGCAGGGCCAGACTATTGCCCTGATTTCCGATGCGGGCACCCCTCTGATCTCAGATCCCGGCTATCGCCTGGTACGTGAAGCCCGGGAGCGTGGAATCAAAGTCTCCCCGATACCGGGGGCTTGTGCTTTCGTCTCCGCACTGAGTGCCGCCGGACTCCCCAGTGACAAGTTTAGTTTCGAGGGATTTCTGCCGGCCAAGTCCGGTGCCCGTGAGCGAGCCCTGCAGGAATTGGCCAGTGATACCCGTACCCTGGTGTTCTACGAGGCCCCGCATCGCGTTGCTGATACTCTGGAAGCAATGGCTGTCGTATTCGGCGGTAATCGAGAGGCGGTGATAGCCCGTGAGGTCAGCAAGGCCTTTGAAACTTTTCAGTTGATGCCTCTGGCAGAGTTGGTTGAGTGGGTCCGAGCTGACAGCAATCAGCAGCGCGGTGAGATTGTTTTGATGGTGCGTGGTGCAGAGCGCTCTCGCGAAAGTGAGCTGGATGGGGAGGCACAGCGTGTAATGTCGCTGTTGCTGGCGGAGTTACCGCCGAAAAAGGCGGCGGCGATCGCTGCCGAAATTACTGGAGTGAAAAAGAAAGTCCTGTACAACTGGAGCCTGGAGCAAAAATAAGGCACTGATTGCTGCAATTGCCTGTTGCAATCCGTCTGTCGCCTCTTTACTCTTCGCCGCGAGCTGGCCGGGCAATCGCTGTCGCCTTGTGCGATGGAGGAAAGTCCGGGCTCCATAGGGTGGAACGCCAGGTAACGCCTGGGGGGTGCGAGCCTACGGAAAGTGCAGCAGAGAGTAGACCGCCGATGGCTCCTTTTTGGGGAGTACAGGTAAGGGTGAAAGGGTGCGGTAAGAGCGCACCGCGCGGCTGGTAACAGTCCGCGGCATGGTAAACCCCGTTCGGAGCAAGACCAAATAGGCCCTCTATAGGTGTGACCCGCACTGAGGGCGGGTAGGTCGCTTGAGGTGTCTGGTGACAGGCATCCCAGATGAATGATTGTCCTCGACAGAACCCGGCTTACAGGCCAGCTCAACAATTTCAAAAGCCCGGCATTTGCCGGGCTTTTTTGTTTGCCTGATGTGGTGGTCCCGGCTCCGGTAGCCCTCTTTGTATTCGCCTATTTCTTCTCGTTTAATTTCGGCTAAAGCCTCTTCTTGGCGCAAAAAAATTGATTAACTGTTAAGGGGGCGATCGTGCCAGATAGTGCTGTTCCGACTAGTTTCAATGTGCCAATATGCGCCACTTCTTTGGAGGCCGCGATTTTACAAGGGGTTATGGGGACTTTGGGGTCGAATTCCTTGACTTTGTGTCGACCAGTTTTATAGTGTCGAGAGTGGGAAAAAGTGGAAAATCGTGGAAATTTGTGGTTTATTCGCGATAAGTAAGTGGGTGTTCACACCGCCAGGTTAAAGTCGAACATCTTTCTCCATTGACCTGCCATATGGGAGTGAGTCGCGAGAGGCGCGATCTCCAAAGCGAGAACCACTAAACGTGTATTTGGGCAGCCACGCAATCAATATGGACGCCAAGGGGCGTCTGGCAATACCGGCACGCGTCCGCGATAGGCTGTTGGATGAGTGTGCGGGGTGCTTGGTGGTGACCGCCCATACAGAGGAACGCTGTTTGTTGGTGTATCCGTCGCCTCAATGGCAGCAAATTCTCCCGAAGATTGAAGCGTTGCCCAGCTTTAACAAAGTGGCTCGGCGCGCTCAGCGCCTGCTGATCGGGTATGCCTGTGAGCTGCAGGTGGATGGCAATGGCAGGGTATTGATTCCGCCAACTCTGCGTGAGTACGCGGGGCTGGAAAAGAAATTGATGTTAGTGGGCCAGGGGAAAAAGCTGGAGCTCTGGAGTGAGGAGCGCTGGATGTCCTGGCTCGATGATAGTGAAGACGAAGAGGGTATGCCTGAGGAAATGGCATCCCTCTCTTTATAAGGGGAGTACCGGGTGTCTCAAGAATTGCATCGCAGTGTGTTGTTACGCGAGGCCGTAGACGCTCTGGTGACTGAGCCGGATGGGTTTTATATCGATGGCACCTTTGGTCGGGGTGGGCATAGCGCCTCAATCCTTGAGCGCTTGGGGCCCAATGGCCAGTTGGTAGGGGTGGATAAAGATCCCCAGGCTGTTGAATTTGCAGAGCAGCGGTTTTCCGGTGAATCCCGTTTTTCCATTTGGCATGGGTCTTTTGCCGATATGGATAAGGCTGCCGGGCAAGCTGCCGGTAAAGTCAGTGGAATATTGCTCGATCTGGGAGTGTCTTCGCCGCAACTGGATCAGGCCGAGCGCGGTTTCAGTTTTATGCAGGATGGCCCCCTGGATATGCGTATGGATACCAGTCGGGGTATCAGTGCAGCGGAGTGGGTCAACACTGAGGCTGAGGCCGAAATGGCCCGGGTGTTTAAAGAGTACGGTGAGGAGCGTTTTGCCCGTCGAATGGCTGCTGCCATTGTAAAGCGCCGGCTGGAAAAACCATTTGAGCGCACCCTCGATTTTGCCGAGGTTGTGAAAGAGGCGAATCCGGCTTGGGAAAAAGGTAAACATCCTGCTACCCGAGTCTTTCAGGCTATTCGTATCCATATTAATGGCGAGTTGGATGATCTGCAGAGCGCATTGGATAAATCCCTGCAGTTGCTGGCACCGGGTGGGCGCCTGGTGATTATCAGTTTCCACTCTCTTGAAGACCGAATAGTGAAGCGTTTTATTCGGGAAAAAGAGCGTGGTCCCCAGTTGCCTCGTGGCCTTCCGGTTATGGATAGTCAGATAGCCAAGTCACTGCGCTCGGTGGGCAAGGCAGTGAAAGCCAACACGGTTGAAGTGGATGAAAATCAGCGGTCCCGCAGTGCAGTAATGCGGGTGGCAGAAAAGCTGGCGGGAAGCTGAGTTTATGTCTGGCAAGGCTCTACTTGGAGTGGGGGTAATGTGGATAGTGGTAATACTGTCGTCGCTATCCGTTATTCATACCACCCAACAGAGTCGAGAGTTAACTGCTGAGCTGGGTAAGGCACAAAAAGCCCACGATGAATTGCGCTATGAGCAGGAGCGTCTCCTTTTGGAAAAAAGTGCCTGGTCTGCCTATAGCCGGGTCGAACAGGTCGCTCGAGAGAAATTAAAAATGCATATGCCAGCACCTTCGGAACAGGTATTGGTAGTGGCGGATTAAGTTTTAACCGCCTTGGATGAAGACGTAAGTACCCCACTGCTTGCCCGGTGGGGTTTCTGCGTTTGGGGGCTTTGGCCTTTAAATAATTATAAAGAATTTTGCGTTAATTGAGTTTTGGAGTTCAGGCCCTGGAGAGTGGCATGCTCAGCCGGGATGCAAAATAAATAGATAACGCCAACTGGGAAAACATGGGCGCAGTCAAAAAAAAGGATATTCAGCCGGGTATAGCCCGCTGGCGCTTTGCGCTGGTGGCGGTCCTGCTGTGCCTGCTCGCTCTTGCCCTTGTGTTCCACTTGGCCAAACTGCAGGTAGTGCCTGCTGCTGAGCGCGGATATCGTTTCCTGCAAGACCAGGGTCGGGCCCGCACCTTGCGCACCGAAGAGATTGCTGCCTATCGGGGCTCAATAGTCGATCGAAACGGAGAGCTTCTCGCTGTCAGTACACCGGTACACAGCCTGTGGGCCAATCCCAAGCTGTTGAGTGAAATAAGCGATGCGAATTTAGTGCACCTGGCTCGCGCGCTGGATTTACCGTCATCCAAACTGGGCTCTCGCCTAAAGAAATACCGCAATAAAGAATTTATGTACCTGCGCCGGCACCTGTCTCCAGAAGAGGCTGAGAAAGTGCTGGACCTGGGTATTACAGGTGTTTTCAGTAAAAAAGAGTATCGGCGATTCTATCCTGCCGGGGAGGTCGTAGCCCAACTTCTCGGTTTTACCAATATCGATGATCGCGGCCAGGAAGGAATGGAATTGGCCTACGACGATTGGCTGTCCGGACAGCCGGGGTCACGTCAGGTAATTAAAGATCTGAAAGGGCGCACGGTAAGGGATTTGGCAATTCGTCAGGAAGCGCAACCGGGCAGGGATCTGCGTTTGTCTATCGATATGCGCCTGCAATATTTGGCCTACCGGGAATTAAAGCGGGCGGTGTCGGAAAACGGCGCCGCTTCCGGCTTTATGGTGATTCTCGATACTCACAGTGGCGATGTGTTGGCCATGGCCAACCAGCCTTCATTTAATCCCAATGACCGCAAAGGGGTTAAATCGGCGGCTATGCGCAACCGTGCGCTGATCGACCAGTTTGAGCCGGGTTCTACAGTGAAACCCTTAACGGTATTGGCGGCTTTGGAAACCGGGCGCTACACCCCAAGAACAGAAATAAACACCAGCCCTGGATATATTCGCGTGCCGGGAAAAACCCTGGTGGACCCGGTTAATTACGGAAAAATAGACCTCACCAAGATTATTACCAAGTCGAGCCAGGTGGGAATTACAAAAATTGCTCTCGATTTGGAACCAAATTCTCTGCGGGGACTCTTTTATCGCTTGGGTCTGGGCGAGGCAGTGGGCAGTGGCTTCCCCGGTGAAGCACAGGGGATCTTGCCCAGCCGCAGCCGCTGGCACCCAATCGAGCGGGCTAATTTCGCCTTCGGCTACGGTTTAACAGTTAACGCTGTGCAACTGGTACAAGCCTACAGCGTACTGGCGAATGAAGGGGTTAAGCGTCCTGTTTCCCTGGTTTTATCCGGTGACAAAGTGCCGGGCGAACCTGAGCAGGTTATTGAGCAATCCTTGGTTGGACAGGTTACAGCGATGTTGGAGACGGTGATTTCCCGGGGTACTGGGCGCCTTGCCGCTGTAGAAGGTTATCGTGTCGCCGGCAAGACCGGTACTGTGCACAAAGTTGGCAGTAGTGGTTATGCGGATAATCGCTACCGCTCAGTATTTGCGGGCTTTATCCCCGCTGATAATCCGCGCCTTGCCGCGGTAGTTGTTATTGATGATCCCAGTCATGCCAAATATTACGGTGGTGAAGTTGCTGCACCGGTATTCGGTGCGGTGATGACTGGTGCTATGCGCCTGTTGCAGGTTCCGCCAGAAAAAATTGAATCGGCGGAAGGGCAATTGGCCGCGCAGTTAAGCGAGAGGGGTTCAAAATCGTGAGTCAGCGCGAACAACATTCTGTTTCTATCAAAGAATTAGTGCCGGGTTACGCCGGTATTCCCGATATTTCTGTCACTGGTATTGCCCTGGATAGCCGCAAGATAAAAGCGGGCGATGCATTTATGGCCTTGCGCGGTTCTGTGGTCGATGGTCGGGAATATATCGATGCGGCAATTACTGCAGGTGCTGCGGTAGTGCTTGCCGACGGCGACAAGTTGGAATGTAAAAGCCGTGGTGATATCCAGGTGGTCAGTGTTCCGGGTCTGGCAAAACGGGTAGGGGAAATTGCCGCGCGCTTCCACGGTAATCCCAGTGGTGAAATGCACTTGGTTGGAGTGACTGGCACCAACGGTAAAACCACTTGCGCCTATTTGACTTCCCAATTACTGGCTCGCCACTTTGGCAGTGCGGCATTGATAGGCACCATTGGTAATGGTGTCTGGAAAGATAACCAAATCGAATTGCAGGAAACGGGTTTAACAACGCCTGACCCGGTGAGCTTACAAGCGGACTTTGCAAATTATCGCGATAGTGGCGTTGCCGCTGCCGCAATGGAAGTTTCTTCTCATTCCCTTTCTCAGGGACGTGTGCATGGGCTGATTTTTGATACGGCAATTTTTACCAATTTGAGCCGCGATCATTTGGATTATCACGGCAATATGGCCGCTTACGGCGCAGCCAAAGAGAAACTTTTCGGACTGCCAAAATTGAAGCGAGGAATCATTAACCTGGATGATCCGTTTGGCGCCCAGTTGGCAGAACGCTGCAAATTGCGTGGCCTGCGCGTTATTACTTATGGGCTGCAGGCGGGTGATTTATATGTTGCTGACCTGCGTCGCCATGAGCGCGGTTTTTCTGTAAAACTTAATTCCCCCTGGGGCAACGGTGAGCTGCACGCACCCTTAATCGGCGATTTCAATATTCACAATGCTCTGGCTGTGGTAGCTGCTGCAGCGGCAGAGGGCATGCCTTTTGAAGATATTCTTGACGCTTTCCCGACTATTAAAGCGGTGCCGGGGCGTATGGAGCGTGTCCTGGTTGAGGGTTCCGATGATGTGGGTGTATTGGTGGATTATGCCCATACACCAGATGCTCTTCGCGCGGCTTTAGCAGCAGCGCGCCCTTACTGTCGCGGTAATTTGTGGTGTGTTTTTGGTTGTGGTGGTGACCGGGATACGGGTAAGCGCGCGGCGATGGGGCGTATTGCCTCCGAGATGGCGGACCGTGCCATTGTGACTAGCGATAACCCGCGCAGCGAGGAGCCACAAAAAATTATCGACGATATTCTCGAAGGGGCTGCCAGTAACATCGAAGTTGAAATTGATCGCGCGACTGCGATATCTCAGGCGGTATCTGCAGCCCAACCGGGGGATATTGTATTGATCGCCGGTAAAGGGCATGAGAATTACCAAATTATCGGCAGTGAAAAAATTCACTTCTGCGATCGTGAGCAAGCTGCTGCAGCTCTCAAAGCCCGCGTGGATGAATCGGGCCAGTCAAGTGAAGGCAAGGAGAGCCAAGGTGATTAATCCCCTTACGTTGCAGCAACTGCAGAGCCGTTTTGGTGGTGAGTTAATCAATGGCTCTGTGGAGTTTGAACTGGTTTGTACGGATACCCGCAAGCTGGACCCCAAATCTTTATTTGTTGCTCTGGTTGGCGAAAATTTTGATGCTCACGACTTTGTCGGTGAGCTGGATGGCCAGGTATTGGGGTTGGTCGTCGATCGTGAAGTGCCCAGTTGCAGTTTACCGCAGTGGCGTGTTGAAGATACGACGGTCGCATTAGGACAAATTGGCTTACTGTGCCGTGAGCAGTTTGACGGTCCGGTTGTGGCGATCACAGGGTCCTGCGGAAAAACCACCGTTAAGGAGATGCTGTCTGCAATTTTTTCCCAGAGTCATACACCCTGTGTAACCGAGGGAAACCTGAACAACCAGTTCGGTTTACCCATGACTTTGTTTGGGCTGACAGTGCAACACGATGTGTTGATTCTCGAAATGGGAGCTAACGGCCCTGACGATATTGGCTACCTGTGTAGTATCGGCAAGCCGCAGGTGACGGCGGTAAATAACGTAATGCCAGCGCATGTCGAGGGCTTTGGCTCAGTTGATGCTATCGCAAAAGCCAAGGGCCAAATTTATACCAGTTTGGATGTATCGGCGACGGCGGTGATCAATACCGATGATGGCTATGCGAATTACTGGTTGGAGAATATGCCCGAGGGGGTAAAGACTCTGGGTATTGGCTTATCCAATGAGTGTGCTATCCATGCGGATAATATTGTATTGAATCCCAATGGTTGCCCTTCATTTGACTTGGTAATTGAAGGCGTTGCCCACCCTGTTAGCCTGAAATTGCTTGGTGAGCACAACGTTCACAACGCTCTGGTTGCTGCTGGATGTGCTTTTGCTGCGGGAATACCTGCGGTTGAAATTATCAGCGGACTTAACACGGTGACCGGGGTTGCTGGGCGCTTGCAGGAGCAGGCAGGTATAGCCGGTGCAACCGTTATTGATGACAGTTACAACGCGAACCCGGGTTCAGTAGGTGCGGCCATTGAATTGTTGTCACAGCGTTCAGGTAAAAAAATTCTGGTGCTGGGGGATATGGCGGAGTTGGGGCCGGACGCGGAGGAAATGCATAGAAGCGTTGGAGCTTTGGCACGAGAGCGGGGCTTGGATGCGCTGTTTACATTGGGGCCGCTGGGTACTGCCGCCAGCATGGCCTTTTCTGCGGGGAGGCAAGAGTCGCTGCGCAATTATCGCGAGAGAGAGCCCCTGGTTACTGCTCTCACTCAACAATTGGATGAACAAACCACAGTTTTGGTTAAAGGATCACGCAGCGCCCGTATGGAATTGGTAGCGCAGGCACTGCTTGGCAATAGCAGAGGGGAGAAGTAATGCTGCTTTGGCTAGCGGAGCTATTACAACAACATGTCAGCGGTTTTTCGGTATTTAACTACCTGACAGTGCGCGCAATTCTTGCTGCGTTGACGGCTCTGGGTATTTCACTACTTGTGGGTCCGCGCATGATTCATTGGTTGAATCATTTACAGGTGGGGCAGGCTGTTCGCGATGATGGTCCGCAAAGCCATTTGAGTAAATCTGGCACCCCGACTATGGGCGGCACCTTGATTCTCGCCTCAATTTTTGCCTCAGCCCTACTCTGGTCTGACCTCAGCAATCGTTACGTGTGGGTTACTTTATTAGTTACCTTTGTTTTCGGTGCTGTGGGCTTCGTGGATGACTATAAAAAAGTCGTTTATAAAAATCCCCGTGGCCTTATTGCTCGCTGGAAATATTTCTGGCAATCCGTTGCCGGATTGGGTGCAGCTATTTATCTGTATATGAGTGCTTCAAGCCCGGCAGAGACCCAGTTTTTTGTTCCCTTTTTTAAAGATGTTGCGATAAACCTGGGACCGGTATCTTTTATATTGCTGACCTATTTTGTTGTTGTTGGCTCCAGTAATGCGGTTAACCTGACTGATGGCCTCGATGGCTTGGCGATTATGCCTACTGTGATGGTGGGTGGAGCACTTGGGGTGATTGCTTATCTATCCGGCCATATGGAGTTTGCTGACTACCTGCATATTCCCGCAATTCCAGGAGCCGGGGAGTTGGCGGTGTTCTGCGCTGCCCTCGGTGGTGCCGGACTCGGATTCTTATGGTTTAACACTTATCCGGCCCAGGTGTTTATGGGGGATGTGGGCGCTCTGGCACTGGGGGCGGCGCTGGGAATTATTGCGGTAATTACCCGTCATGAAATTATTCTGTTCATTATGGGCGGTGTGTTTGTGATGGAAACGGTTTCCGTAATTTTGCAGGTGGCATCCTTTAAATTAACGGGGAAGAGAATTTTTCGTATGGCGCCTCTGCACCACCACTTTGAGTTAAAAGGGTGGCCGGAGCCTCGAGTCATTGTGCGCTTTTGGATTATTACCGTCATTCTGGTCTTGGCTGGTTTGGCAACACTGAAAATTCGATAAATAGATAAATGAGCCTGATCGCGACTTCTTCACAGCAGAAAGTGGTAATAGGTCTTGGCGCTACCGGAAAGTCGGTGGTGCGCTACCTGCTGCGTCACGGCCATACGCCGGTCGTGGCAGATAGTCGCGATAACCCGCCGGGGCTCGAAGCTTTCCGTCAGGAGTTCCCTGAGGTTGCGGTGGAAACAGGTCCACTGCGCCCGGGGACAATACTCGCCGCGAGCTTGATTATTGCCAGCCCGGGAGTTGCGCTTGCTGAACCCGTATTGCAGCAGGCGATTGCTGATGGGATTCCTGTGGTTGGGGATATTGAGTTATTTGCCCAGGCTCTGACTCGGATGCAGTCGAAAGCAAAGCTCGCCGCGATCACCGGCTCCAACGGAAAGAGTACAGTGACCACACTCCTGGGGGAGATGGTTGAAGAAGCGGGGCTGACAGTTGGTGTGGGTGGCAATATCGGTGTGCCGGTGCTGGATTTACTTGAGAAATCTCTACCGGACATCTTTGTTTTGGAGCTTTCCAGTTTTCAATTGGAAACCACCTATTCGCTGGCGCCTACCGTAGCCACCATTTTAAATATGAGTGCGGACCATATGGACCGCTACCCCAGTATGGTGGAGTACCACCGGGCCAAGCAGCGCATTTATCGCGGAGCGGATCAGTTCGTGATAAATCGCGCGGACCCTTTATCCCAGGGGCCTCTTTCCCGAGAGAGACGGGAGTGGAGTTTTGGGCTTGATCAGCCGGATCTCAATCAGTTTGGCCTGCGCTTGCATGAGGGGCAGAAGTGGTTGGCTCGAGGCACAGAAGTTTTAATGCCTATGGCCGATTTGGCTATGGTGGGTAAGCATAATATTGCCAATGGTTTGGCAGCCCTGGCAATGGGCTATGCACTGGGCCTGCCCACAGAGGCGATGTTAAAAATTTTACGCAGCTTTCGCGGGTTGAAACATCGCTGTGAGCGCGTGGCTGATTTTGAAGACGTTGTTTATGTTAACGATTCAAAAGGCACCAATGTAGGAGCAACCCAGGCGGCATTGGATGGCTTGGCTACGGCAAGCAGAAAAATAGTGCTTATTGCTGGAGGGGATGGCAAGGGTGCTGACTTTGCTCCCTTACGAAAAAGTGCAGGAGCGCTCCGGGCCCTGGTTTGTATCGGTGTGGATGGAGAGAAAATAGCCGGTGTCTTTGATGGCCTGTGCGAGATTCGCAGGGCTAGCACAATGGTAGAGGCCGTCGCTGAGGCCAGACAATTAGCCAATGGCGGTGACTTTGTATTGTTATCACCGGCATGTGCCAGCTTTGATATGTATAAGAATTTTGAAGCCCGCGGTGATGATTTTCGCCAGGCCGTTTTGGAATTAGGCGATACCGCTGGAGGCTCCCAGTGAGTGCCCAGGTAATCAAGGCTCAAGGTAGTGAATGGCAGGATGGGCTGCTGCTACTCAGTGTTCTGGTTCTGGCTAGCATTGGTGTGGTGATGGTCGCTTCAGCATCTATCGCTTTTGCTACGGATATTTATGGTGATCCCTGGTATTTCCTCAGGCGTCATTTGGCTTTTTTGATGGTTGGTGGATTAGCTGGATTTGTCGTTAGTCAGATTCCCCTGTCAATTTGGTCGCGACTGTCCTGGCCATTATTACTGTTTGCCTGCCTGCTATTGATCGCAGTGCTTGTGCCGGGGATTGGACGGGAGGTGAACGGTAGCCGGCGTTGGCTGGTATTTGCAGGCATAACTGTGCAACCCGCGGAAGTGGCTAAGTTCTGTCTGTTAGTTTTTTTTGCCAGTTTTTTAACTCGTCGAAATAAGCAACTACGCCACTGGACCAGCTTTATGGTGCCAGTGGTGATTCTCGCAACGGTTGCTCTGTTATTGCTTTTACAACCGGACTTCGGTTCGGTGGTTGTAATTTCAGGCACCGTATTGGCAATGGTTTTTTTAGCGGGAGCGCGTCTTCCCCATACTTTTTTATTGGTAGCTGCGGCTGCGAGTGGACTGGCGCTAATGGCACTGATGAGTCCCTATCGCTTACAGCGGTTGCTGACGTTTCTGGATCCTTGGGGGGATCAGTTTGCCAGTGGCTACCAACTTACCCAGTCCCTGATTGCATTTGGTCGCGGAGAGTGGTTTGGAGTTGGTTTGGGCAATAGTGTGCAGAAACTGTTTTATCTGCCTGAGGCCCATACGGATTTTATTTTTGCCATTCTGGCAGAGGAATGGGGAATGTTGGGTGGCGTAGTACTGGTAGGGTTTTTTGTTGTTCTCACCTACTCACTGCTCCGCCTGGTAAAAGAGGCCCTGGTGCAGGAGAAGTTTTTTGCTGCACTTCTAGCTTTTGGTATGGCAGTACTATTGGCAGGACAAGCTTTCGTGAATATGGGTGTTGCTTCAGGCCTGTTGCCGACTAAAGGGCTAACGCTGCCATTTGTTAGCTCTGGTGGCAGCAGCCTGTTTGTATGTTGTGCATTACTCGGCTTGGCGATGCGGATTCGGGCTGAACTAAAAGAGCCTGTTGAAAACGGAAGCGGGGGGCTTGAGCTTTTGCGTCAGCTGCCAATATTTCATTCACCCAAGTCCAGTGTGAAGGGCAGCAACGGAGAAACGGTTTGATGTCTGAAGTAAATAAGCGTTTTTCTGGAAAGAAGTTTTTGCTGATGGCCGGTGGTACCGGCGGTCATGTGTTCCCAGCGTTGGCTGTGGCTAAAGCGTTGCAAGAGCAGGGAGCTGTTGTCGAGTGGTTAGGTACTGCCCGTGGGATTGAATCCCGATTAATCCCTGCGGCGAATATTCCTTTGCACTGCATTAAAGTGGAGGGTATTCGGGGGAAGGGAAAGTTGGCCTTACTCAAAGCCCCGTTGCAAATTTTGCGGGCAATTGCTCAGGCCAGGACAGTTGTTAAGCAGGTACAACCTGATGCAGTACTCGGCTTTGGCGGCTTTGCGACCGGCCCAGGGGGCGTTGCAGCCCGTCTCGGGGGGATACCGTTGATTATTCACGAGCAAAATGCTGTTGCCGGAACGACAAACCGCTTGTTAGCGCGGATTTCCAGCCAGGTGCTTGAAGCATTTCCCAGTGGGTTACCCGGTGCCAGGCAAGTGGGCAATCCAGTGCGCAAAGAGATTGCAGAATTGCCTGAGCCAGAAACTCGAATTGGCAGCCAGTCGTCTCTGCGCCTTTTGGTATTGGGCGGTAGCCTCGGCGCTGTAGCAATTAATGAACTGGTTCCTAAGGCAATCGCATTGCTGAAACCCTCCCTGCGCCCGGTAGTGATCCACCAGGCTGGAGAGCGTCACCTTCAGGCAGCCAAAGATGCCTATAAAGAGGCGGCAGTAGAAGCTGAGGTGGTCCCTTTTATTGCGGATATGGCTGAGGCCTACCGCTCTGCGGACCTGATTATTTGCCGTTCCGGGGCTTTGACTGTTTCTGAAATTTCAGCTGCGGGAGTCGGTGCAATCATGGTGCCTTTCCCCTTTGCAATTGATGATCATCAAACGCGTAATGGCGAGTGGTTGCAAAATGCTGGCGGAGCGATTGTTGTGCAGCAGCGGGAAATGGACGAGCAGAAGTTATCCGGCTTGTTACAAAGCCTGTTAGAAGATCGCGAGAAACTATTGCAAATGGCGACCTCCGCGCGGTGCGCGGCAAAAACTGATGCGACTGAGCAAGTGGTTAACGCTTGCAGAGAAGAGCTGGCCTCGGCCAGGTAACACAGAATAAGTGGACGAAGGTTAAAGTAATGTCTTCAGTGCGGACAAGCGAAGATAAAAGTTATGCGGTACCGGCCATGCGCCGTATCCGCCGTATCCACTTTATTGGGATCGGTGGTGCCGGTATGAGCGGCATTGCAGAAGTATTGCAGAACCAGGGCTACGAAGTCTCAGGTTCTGACCTGCGTGAATCTGCGGTTACTGATAGATTGCGCAAATTGGGAGTTAAGGTCCAAATCGGGCACAGCGAGGAAAATGTTCGCGGCGTTGATGTTGTGGTTAATTCCTCTGCCGTACATGGCGATAACCCGGAGCTGATTGAAGCGAGAGAAAAGAGAATCCCTATTGTACGCCGTGCTGAAATGCTCGGTGAACTAATGCGCTATCGCTATGGCATTGCTGTGGCAGGAACCCACGGAAAGACCACCACGACTAGCTTAATCGCCTCAATCTTTGCTGCAGACAAAAAAGATCCGACCTTTGTTATCGGTGGCCTGGTCAACGCTGCCGGTGCCAATGCTGCCTTGGGCGAAAGTCGTTATTTAGTGGCTGAAGCTGATGAGAGCGATGCGTCTTTTATTCACTTACAGCCGATGGTGACGGTGATTACCAATATCGATGCGGACCATATGGAAACTTATGGTGGCGACTTCGAAAAGGTGAAACAAATCTTTATTGATTTTGTACACAATCTGCCATTTTACGGTCTGGCGGTAGTTTGCGGGGATGATGCCAATGTTCAGGAAGTCATCCCCAAGTTTTCCCGCCCGGTTCTGACCTATGGATTTGATGAGGGTAATGACTACCGCATCGTTGAAGCAAAGCAAGAACCTCTGCGCAGCCATTTCACGGTACAGAGACCCAAGGGTGATCTATTGCAGGTTTCTGTGAATACACCCGGTATTCACAATGTTCTCAATGCGACTGCAGCAATTGCTGTAGCTAGTGATGAAGGCGTCAGTGATGAAGCAATTCGCCAAGGTCTAATAGGCTTCCAGGGCGTTGGTCGTAGATTCCAGATCTACGGTGATTATGCCGTTAGCGATGATGTCGAAGCTGATAAGGTGATGTTGGTAGATGACTACGGTCACCACCCACGTGAGGTAGCCGCTACCGTAAAGACAGTTCGAGATGGCTGGCCGGATCGTCGCTTGGTAATGATTTATCAGCCCCACCGTTATACCCGTACGCGGGACTTGTTTGAAGACTTTGTTCAGGTCCTCTCTGAGGTGGATAAGTTAATTTTGCTGGATGTATACAGTGCGGGTGAAGCGCCAATTGCTGGTGCCGATGGCAGAACGCTTGCGCGAAGTTTACGCAACAGGGGACAGGTAGATCCGATTTTTATGGAAACTATCGATCAGGTTCCCCCGGTATTAGCTGATCTGTTGGAGCCAGGTGATATTGTTCTGACCCAGGGAGCTGGCAACGTCGGAGCACTTTCGCAAAGGTTGGCTGATTGGCGCTTGGGCGAGCGCAGTGGCGAGGGCTAAGTAGCTAGTGAAAGGAGCTGGAACGAAATCAGCCGGGAGAAAAAAAAAGACAGCTCGCGGTGCGAGCCCTCTTGGAACCGATGATCCCGAGAAGCTTCGTCTGAACTGGAAGCGGTGTTTTTTTTTATTGGTGATGTTCGCAGGCTTTAGTGCTTTGCTCTATGGTGCAGTTTGGTTATGGCGATGGGTGCCATCGGTTGAGTTGAGTAATGTTGATGCCCTGGAGCAAGTTGAAGTACGCGGGGCTTTTAATGCGGTAACTGAAGAAGAGTTAAGAGAGGTGCTTCTTCCTCACTTGAAAGCGGGCTTTTTTTCAGCGGACATTCAGGCGATGCAGCAGACATTACTGTCTAACCCCTGGATTACTTCCGCCTCGGTGAGCAGGCGTTGGCCGAAGGGCGTTGAGGTTGATATCACTGAAGCGCAACCTCTCGCCACCTGGGGTAAAGATAAATTGTTGGTAGCGAGTGGGGATCTGCTGCCGCGTCCGTCACATATGGGAGTTCAGTCCTTGCCCGAGCTTGCCGGGGATGAAGAATTGGTAGAGCGGATTATGCTGCAATACCGCGCTCTTGCAGGACTGCTGACCACGCGGGATATGGAGGTTAAACGGTTGTCATTTGACGACCTAAGCGGTTGGCATCTGGAGTTAGTGTCGGGAATTGAATTAAAACTTGGCCATGATGCTTTATTGGAGCGGGTACACCGCTTTCTGTATTTGAGTCGAGGTGTACTGGCGCCGCACTTGAAAAAAGTTGTCAGCGTCGATACGCGCTACAGCAATGCAGTAGCGGTTCAGTGGAAAGACGAAGAAAAGTAAACACCGAGGCAGCCCGGGTGGCTGTTTTATAGATAAAAGTTTAAAAGCGAATGCTGTGTTCTGGTCCGATAGCAGAACCTGAAACAGAATGCAGCTCAGCGAGGTTGGCACGAAAATGACACAGGTATCCGATCAGCGCATGATTGTTGGACTGGATATAGGCACCTCTAAAGTAGTCGCTATTGTCGGTGAAGCTTCCGGTGATGGGGAGCTTAATATTGTCGGTATCGGCTCTCATCGTTCCACTGGAATGAAAAAGGGCGTAGTGGTTAATATTGAATCAACAGTGCAATCTATACAGCGCGCTGTGGAAGAAGCTGAGTTGATGGCGGGTTGTGAAATTCACTCTGTGTACGCAGGAATTGCGGGAAGTCACATTCGCAGCTTGAACTCTCACGGTATAGTTGCGATTAAGGATCGAGAGGTTACCCAGCAGGATCTCGATCGTGTTATTGATGCTGCCAGGGCTGTCGCTATTCCTGCGGACCAGAAGATTTTGCACACGCTTCCGCAGGAATACCTGATTGATAATCAGGAAGGGGTAAAAGAACCTCTCGGAATGTCTGGTGTTCGCCTCGAAGCAAAGGTCCATTTGGTCAGCGGTGCAGTGAATGCTGCACAGAATATTGAAAAGTGTATTCGTCGATGTGGTCTGGAAGTAGAAGATGTCATTCTTGAACAATTGGCTTCAAGTTACGCAGTCCTGACCGAAGATGAAAAAGAGCTGGGAGTATGCATGGTAGATATTGGTGGGGGAACTACCGATATTGCTGTGTTTACTGGTGGATCTATTCGGCATACCGGTGTGATACCGATTGCTGGAGACCAGGTTACCAATGATATTGCCATGGCTTTGCGCACACCGACACCGCACGCAGAAGATTTGAAAATCAAATATGCGTGCGCGTTGGCAAAACTCGCTCGCGAAGGGGAGACCATTAAGGTACCGAGCGTTGGTGATCGCGCGCCTAGGGATTTATCCCGACAGGCATTGGCCGAGGTCGTTGAGCCGCGCTACGACGAATTGTTTACATTAGTACAGGCGGAGTTACGTCGCAGCGGCTTCGAAGATTTGTGTGCGGCGGGTGTAGTACTTACCGGCGGCTCTTCAAAAATGGAGGGCGCGGTTGAACTGGCTGAGGAAATTTTTCATATGCCGGTTCGCCTAGCAGTGCCTCAGGGTATTGCAGGTTTGACGGATATCGTCAGCAACCCAATTTATTCCACTGGAGTTGGATTATTGATGTATGCGATGCAGCAGGAAGAGGCTCGAGAGGGCAAAATACAGCCTGTGCGCAACGATAATCAGTGGTGGGACAAGGTAAAGCACTGGTTTCGCGGAAATTTGTAATAGAGTGCAACCAGATTTAGCCATCCGGTGAAGGATTTTTTTTAGGCATGGCTGTAAAATTCGACATGAGCAAGAAAGGGGAACAGCAATGTTCGAACTAGTTGATAGCGTACAGGATAAGCCTGTCATCAAGGTGATTGGTGTCGGCGGCGGTGGTGGTAATGCTGTTAAGCATATGATCGCCAATGATGTTGAGGGTGTAGATTTTATCTGTGCAAATACAGATGCACAGGCCCTCAAAGATGTTGAGGCCCGCACTATCCTGCAACTGGGTAACACAATTACACGCGGTTTGGGCGCAGGGGCAAACCCGGATATTGGCCGTCAGTCCGCACTTGAAGATCGCGATCGCATTGCTGAGGTATTAACCGGTGCGGATATGGTATTCATCACTGCCGGTATGGGCGGTGGTACCGGTACCGGTGGTGCGCCGATTGTCGCTGAGATTGCAAAAGAACTGGGCATTCTTACCGTTGCGGTAGTTACTCGCCCATTTAAGATCGAAGGGCGCAAACGCACTGTTGTAGCTGAAGAGGGTATTCTCGAGCTGCGCGATAAAGTTGATTCTCTGATTACTATCCCCAACGATCGTTTGCTGGAAGTACTCGGTAGCAAGATCACAATGAAATCTGCTTACAAAGAGGCAGATAACGTTTTATTGGGTGCTGTACAAGGTATTGCCGACCTGATGATTCGTCCGGGTATCATGAATGTGGACTTCGCCGATGTGCGCACCGTAATGTCTGAAATGGGCATGGCGATGATGGGGTCCGGTTCTGCCGTCGGTGAAAACCGTGCGCGCGAAGCGGCTGAGAAAGCCGTGCGAAGCCCGCTACTGGATAACGTCAACCTGGCAGGTGCTCGCGGTATCCTGGTAAATATCATCACCGGTAGCGAAGAGGCGGGCTGTCAGGAACTGACCCTGGGTGAGTACTCTGAAGTAGGTGAGATTGTCCAGGAAATCGCCTCTGATGAAGCTACTGTGGTTATCGGTACAGCGGTAGATGATAAGCTCGGTGATGAGATGCGGGTTACCGTTGTGGCCGCAGGTCTTGGCGAGGGTACTCCGGCAGCGCGTCCGGCGAAGGTAGTGGATAATACCCACCGCTCAGAGCCTCGCGAGCCTGTTCGTGAAACCCGTGAGGTTCGCGATAGTCACAGCGCTCACGCTGGCCACAGCTCTGCGGGACTGGCAAGCCGCGAGGCCATTGATCCGCGCCCTCGTGCTGAAGCGGAGCGCCCTAAGCGCCCGGCTCCTGCCCTGAATCCCGCTGATGCGGATATGGAGTACCTGGATATTCCAGCCTTCCTGCGCCGTCAGGCAGACTAGGAAACGGTACCGCAGAGGCAGAACACCGCTCATGTCTGCCCGGCTCCGGCTGGGTATTGCCGCTGCGGTGCGGCTTTTGCTCGGGTCTACCTTGTCGAATGGGTGGGCCCTTGCCCCGTTTGTGTAGATTTTGATCAGAACTGGTGAGTCGCAATAACTATCTAAAATAATTAACAATTATTAACAGCGCTTGCGGAGCTTAGGATCTTAGAATGCTGTCATAGCGACATGCGTTGGCGCTGCAATCTTTGCTTGATCTATCCTCATATAGGTAGGTGGTGCACAGTTGTGGTGACCACTCGCCCAGAATTGGTATTGGCGTCGCAATTGTGCTAGTATCGATGGCTTGCTGCGCCTTAGGGGCGTAGTCCACCGACGGGGAAAAGATAGTTTCATGATCAAACAGCGCACGCTTAAGAATGCTATTCGCGCCACTGGCGTAGGTCTGCATACTGGCAAGAAAGTTGTACTTACCCTTAAACCAGCGCCCGTAGACACCGGTATCGTGTTCCGTAGAACCGATTTGGACCCGGTAGTTGAAATCGAGGCTCGTGCGGAAAATGTCGGCGACACTCTCCTTTCAACCACCCTGGAAAAGGGTGATGTTCGCATTGCTACGGTAGAGCACCTGCTCTCGGCAATGGCGGGCCTTGGCATTGATAACGCGGTCGTCGAGTTATCCGCGCAAGAAGTGCCCATTATGGATGGCAGTGCCGGCCCATTTGTATTTCTAATTCAATCTGCAGGTATCCAAGAGCAAGCAGCTCCGAAGAAATTCCTGCGAATCAAGAAGCCAGTAACTGTAGAGGATGGCGATAAGGTTGCCAGCTTCCTGCCTTTTAATGGCTTTAAAGTATCCTTCACAATCGACTTTGACCACCCGGTTTTCCAGGGGCGTAACCTGAGTTCATCCGTGGATTTCTCCAGCACCTCCTTTGTGAAGGAAGTGAGTCGCGCCCGTACCTTTGGCTTTATGCACGAGATCGAGTACTTGCGCTCCAAGGGCCTGGTTCAGGGCGGTTCCGTTGATAACGCAATTGTGATTGACCAATACCGTATTCTGAATGAAGGCGGGTTGCGTTATGAAGACGAATTTGTGAAACATAAAATTCTGGATGCGATTGGCGATCTCTATCTTCTGGGGACCAGCCTGATTGGTGAGTTCAAGGCCTTTAAGTCTGGCCATGCGCTGAACAATAAATCCCTTCGCAACCTGATGGCTCAGGAGGATGCTTGGGAAATGGTCACCTTTGAAGGTGAGCAGGAAGAAGCACCGATCTCCTATATTAAGCCTATTTTGGCAGTTTGATACTTTCGCAAGAAGCCGGCATTATAGTGCCGGCTTTTTTGTATGATTGTTTCACAGAGAAAGCCTATAGATTTTTGGTATCCTTATCGGTTTGGCACCTCGGCTTGTGAGCTGGGGACTAACGAAAATTAAAAATGTCGAACTCCTCACAGTTCCTATGAAAGTAATCCTGGTTAATGAGCGCGGTGCGACTCGCAGCTTTAATTTTGGCAGTTTGAGCAAAGCCCTGTTGGGGTTGTGCTTGCTGAGCCTCCCTGTGGGTGCATTTCTGCTGGGGGCGAATTTACCGGTTACTAAAACTGACCTATTTGATTCCCGAACGGCCAAGGCCTGGAGCCGCGCACTGCGCAAACAGCAGGAAGAAATTGCTGAAGCAGATAGAGAGGCGCGGGAGCAGCTGGCAGCTCTTACCGTTAAGCTTGCAGAGTTGCAGGCGCGTTTAACTCGCCTTGATGCACTGGGTGAGCGTTTAACCTCTGTTGCCAGTCTCGATGAAGGAGAGTTTGAGTTTGGCAGTGCACCTGCTATCGGTGGGCCGGAAGACCCCGGAATCGCAGGTGCATCAGAGTTGCCGTATCAGCCACCGGAATTCCTGGATGTTATTGGAGATCTCTCTCATCAGATTGAAGATCGCCAAATGCAGCTGAACACTCTCGAATCCCTGATGGCGAACCTCAAACTTGAGGATGAGCAGTTTTTGGCAGGCCGTCCGATCAGCAAGGGGTGGATGTCTTCCCGTTATGGTTATCGCACCGATCCATTCACTGGCCGTAGGACCTGGCACAAGGGGGTGGATTTTGCTGGCAAGATGGGCTCCGATGTTGTTTCAGTAGCCGCAGGTGTTGTTACTTGGGCTGATGAGCGCCATGGTTATGGTCAGTTGGTAGAAATTAATCACGGCAATGGTTATTCAACCCGCTATGGGCACAATAGCGAGCTGAAAGTGGGATTGGGTGACGTGGTCAAGAGGGGGCAGACTATTGCCCTGATGGGTTCCAGTGGCCGTTCTACCGGGCCCCATGTTCACTTTGAGATATATAAGAACAACCGCACGGTTGATCCAGCTAGCTATATCCGCCGCACAGGCAGATAAGAACTATCCTTCCTTTACGCGTAATTGTTGGTAGCTTGGCATAAGAGTTGCCAGCGCTTGCGCCTTCCTGTTTACTTGCACCCCTCGCATAAAGGAGCGTCGGTGCATCGATCTGCCCGATATTAGCGCCGACAGCGCAAATAAGATAAGTGGTTTCTAGATAATGATTGGCAAACTGATTAAATCGGTCTTTGGTTCAAAAAATGACCGCGAGCTGAAGCGCATGCGACGCGTCGTGGGAAAGATCAACGCTTTGGAAGAGGATTTCCAGAAGCTTGACGATGCAGGCCTGCGGGCTAAAACGGATGAGTTTAGGCAGCGACTCGCTGACGGGGAAAAGCTCGATCAAATTCTGCCTGAGGCGTTTGCTGCAGTGCGTGAAGCGGGTCGTCGGGCCATGGGCATGCGCCACTTCGATGTTCAGCTGATCGGCGGGATGACCCTGCATGAAGGGCGTATTGCAGAAATGCGTACCGGTGAAGGTAAAACCCTGGTTGCAACCCTGCCGGCCTATCTGAATGCGCTTGAAGGTAAGGGCGTTCATATTGTTACGGTGAACGATTACCTCGCTTCGCGGGATGCCAATTGGATGCGCCCGGTATATGAATTCCTGGGCATGACGGTGGGAGTTATTGTTTCCCAGCAGCCACCGGAAGAAAAGAAAGCGGCCTATGAGGCTGATATTACTTACGGCACTAATAACGAATTCGGTTTTGATTACCTGCGTGACAACATGGTGTTGCGCAAAGAGGACCGCACCCAGCGCCCTCAGAACTTCGCTATTGTCGATGAGGTGGATTCCATCCTGATCGATGAGGCGCGTACTCCGCTGATTATTTCTGGAGCCGCCGAAGACTCTTCTCACCTTTATACGGCAATGAATAAGTTGGTTCCCCAGTTGGAGCGTGCCGAAGAAGGTGGGGAGGGGCACTACACCGTTGATGAAAAGACTCGCCAGGTTGAGCTGACGGAGCAGGGCCACTTGTTGATCGAAGACCTGCTGTCACGCAGTGGGTTGATGAAGGAAGATCAGTCCCTTTACGCCCCTGGGAACCTGGGCCTGTTGCACCACGTGCACGCCGCCCTGCGCGCGCATGTGCTGTTTAACCGCGATGTGGATTACATCGTGCAGAACGGCCAGGTAGTGTTAATTGATGAGCACACAGGTCGGACCATGCCGGGTCGCCGTCTCTCCGAAGGGCTGCACCAGGCGCTGGAAGCAAAAGAGAGTGTGCAGATTCAGAGTGAGAGCCAGACCCTCGCTTCTACAACATTCCAGAACCTATTCCGCTTCTACCCCAAACTTGCGGGAATGACCGGTACAGCGGATACAGAAGCGTTTGAATTCCAGCAAATTTATGGCCTGGACGTGGTGGTGATCCCCACCAATAAGCAAATTCAACGTGAAGATCTCAATGACCTGGTTTACCTAAGCCAGGAAGAGAAGATGGAAGCGATTATTGAGGATGTGAAGCACTGTCGCGAAAAGCAGGCTCCAATCCTTGTAGGTACCGCTTCTATCGAAACCTCTGAAGAAATGTCCCGCAAGTTGCAAAAGGCGGGCATTAAGCACCAGGTTCTCAACGCGAAATACCACGAGCGCGAAGCACAGATTATCGCCCAGGCGGGTCGCCCGGGTGCAGTGACTATCGCTACCAATATGGCTGGTCGCGGTACCGACATTGTTCTCGGTGGTAACTGGGAGGCTGAAGCGACGGCCTTGGGTCAGGAAAAAGATCGCGAACTGACTGAAGCGGAGCTCACACAAGTCAAGGATGATTGGAAGAAGCGTCACGAGCAGGTGATCGCTGCGGGCGGTCTGCATATTATCGGTACTGAGCGTCATGAATCCCGCCGTATTGATAACCAGCTGCGAGGTCGTGCAGGTCGTCAGGGTGACCCGGGTGTTACTCGTTTCTACTTATCTCTGGAAGATAACCTTATGCGCATCTTCGCCTCTGACCGGGTGAAGAATTTTATGCAGATGCTGGGTATGGAGCGCGGTGAGGCGATTGAGCACCGCATGGTTTCCAACGCTATCGAAAAAGCCCAGCGCCGTGTTGAAGGTCGCAACTTTGATATTCGCAAGCAGTTGTTGGAATACGATGACGTGGCCAATGACCAGCGTCAGGTGATTTACGGCCAGCGCAATGAGCTGCTGGAAGCTGAGGTTATCAGTGATACCATCTCTGCCATTCGCGAAGATGTGGTTGACGGCATTGTCTCCGGTTCTATTCCTCCCCAGAGCGTAGAAGAGCAGTGGGATATTCCAGCCCTTGAGCAGCAGCTCTCTGGCGAATTGGGTATCCAGTTGCCGGTTCAGCAGTGGCTCGATGAAGATCGCACTCTGCACGAAGAGAGCCTGCGGAAAAAGATTACTGTCGCCGCGCAGGAGGCTTATGCGGCAAAAGTTTCCCGCATTGGTGAATCTTCCGGTGATGCCAATCTGATGCCGACTATCGAGCGTCAGATTATGCTGCAAGTGTTGGATCAGTTGTGGAAAGAGCATCTTTCCAGCATGGACCACCTGCGTGCGGGTATTGGTTTGCGGGCTTACGCCAACAAAAACCCCAAGCAGGAATTCAAGCGCGAGTCTTTCCACCTGTTCCAGAGCATGCTGGAGAACCTCAAGCATGAAGTGGTGCGTATTCTTGCCCACGTAGAGCCGATGACTCGTGAGCAAGCGGAAGAGATGGAGCAGCGTCGCCTGGAAGAGCAGCGCAGGCAGCAGCTTGAGCTGCAACACGCTCAAGCTTCGGCGCTTCCAGAAAGTGAGCCCAAGGAGCAACAGCCGGCTACCCCGGCACCGGAGCGTCGCGGTCCTAAAGTCGGGCGCAATGATCCCTGCCCCTGTGGTTCCGGGAAAAAATACAAGCAGTGTCACGGCAAGCTGGCTTCCTCTACCCAGAGCTAATTCTCTACTGCTTGAATTCAGAAAGTGCCCCGCTTGGCGGGGTATTTTTTTAATCGAAAAAAGAATTATCTGCGGAAAAAAAATTTCATTCCGCAGATAAGTTTATTTTTGGCTTGCCTTACTGAGGTTCGGCTTTGATAATGTCGGCCGCTCATTTATTTCCGCTATTCCGTTTGGGTGGACCGGGGTTCAGGTTTGCCTGCAGCTGTGATAGCCCAAAGTCGTTATTCTTATGCCTGAATTATCCATACCCGTTGTCGAAGGGGTTCGCCTCGCCAGTGTGCCTGCCAGGATCAAAGACTGGGAACGCAATGACCTGTTGTTGGTTGAGCTTGCTGAAGGAACTTCAGTTGCAGCCACTTTTACCCAGAATACTTTTTGTGCGGCTCCAGTAACGGTGGCCAAAGAGCATATCGCCAAAGGAGAAGTGCGAGCCCTGGTGATTAATGCCGGCAATGCCAATGCCGCTACTGGGGTAAGGGGGCTGGCGGATACCCGGGCTACTTGCGAGGCGGTGGCAGATGCACTGAAGATTTCGGCCGAACAAGTATTGCCTTTTAGTACTGGTGTCATTGGTGAGCACTTACCGATGGAGAAGTTACTCACTGCTATTCCGGGGTCTGCTGGACAGCTTGATCCCGCCGGATGGGAGTTGGCGGCCGAGTCCATTATGACTACGGACACCCGGCCAAAGATTGCGAGCCGCAAGTTAATGATTAATGGTGAAGAGATTGCCGTTGTCGGTATTGCCAAAGGTTCCGGCATGATCCAGCCGAATATGGCTACCATGCTCGCCTATGTCGCCACTGATGCCGGCGTAACGCAGCCCCTGCTAAATCAAATGGTGCGCGAAGTTGTCGGGGCCTCATTTAATCGAATTAGCGTAGACGGAGATACCTCGACGAATGATGCTTGTGTTTTGATGGCCACAGGTGCGCGGGGGGAGATGATCAGCAGCTCTGAGAACACTGGCTACATGGAGCTGTACAGAGCAATTTCGGAAATACATATAGAGCTGGCCCAGGCCATTGTCAGGGACGGTGAGGGGGCGACCAAGTTTGTTACCGTACAAGTGGATGGCGCGCTCAGCAGTGAAGAGGCCTTGGCAGTAGCTTTTGAGGTCGGTGATTCTCCGCTGGTGAAAACTGCACTTTATGCTTCAGACCCTAACTGGGGTCGGCTAGTTATGGCGATCGGCAATGCTATCCAAGGCGAGTTAGACACCGATAAGGTGGAGATTTTCCTCGATGATGTACAGGTGGTAAGTGCCGGTGGGCGCGCATCTGGATATCAAGAGCAGGCTGGAGAGCGGGTATTTTCAAAACCCGAATTTAAAATCCGTATAGAGCTGGGTCGCGGTGTCTGCAGTGAGCATATCTGGACCTGTGACTTCTCTCACGAGTATGTCACCATCAACGCAGAATATCGGACTTGAGGTAGTAGAGTGAGTAAGGTTGTCCATGTTGCTGTCGGTGTAGTAACCCGAGGGGATGGCAAAATCCTGATTGCCCGTCGTCCCGACCATTTGCATATGGGAGGGCGCTGGGAATTTCCCGGTGGCAAGGTGGAAGCAGGTGAGTCTGTGCAGGAGGCGCTCTATAGGGAGCTGCTTGAAGAAGTGGCCATTGAAGTACAGGAGTTGCAGCCGCTAGTAGAAATTCGTCACGATTACCCGGAAAAAACCGTGCTGCTGGATACTTGGCAGGTAACGCAGTTTACGGGTGAGGCCCTCGGGCGAGAGCAGCAGGAAATTAAGTGGGTGTCTGCTGGGGAGCTGGATAACTTCCACTTCCCCGATGCCAATCAAGCAATTATTGAAGCGGTAAAAGGGCGTTTATCCTAAGCTTTATCTTGAACAGCTGCTTGCAGGCAGCTGTTCAAGTGGGTTGGATGGCCTTAATGGCGGGGCTTGTTCGGGTCCAGGTCATCACTCAGCACATCGTCATATACTGACTCCCCGGGAATCTTGTGTCCCTCACTGGCCCATTCGCCGAGATCAATCAGCTTGCAACGTTCGCTACAAAAAGGTTTGAAGGGAAACTTATCGCTCCATTCAATGGGCTTTTTGCAGGTAGGGCAGTTGAGTGTCGGCGTCACGCTGGATTTAGGCATAAGATAGCTTGGGCTCTAAAGTGATCTGAATCGGAATTGTACTCCAATTAACTTAGCTCGACTGTTCCGGCCGAGCAATCCGTAAGTATTCCCGGTGGAGCTGCTCTACTTGAGCATTGAGTGAGGCTAAGTCACTAGCGTTATCCAGTACGTCATCCGCTTTCTCTAGTCGTTGTTCCCTTTTTAGCTGGGCCGCCATGATTTTGCGAATCTGCTCCCGCTGACTGTTATCTCGTGCACTGGCGCGCTCAAGCTGCAAAGCCTCGGGTAGATCGACTACACAAATCCTGTTAACGAGCTCATATTGGCCTGACTCAATCAGGAGGGGGGATTCCAATATTGCGTAGGGCCCCTGACTTGCGTTCAGTGAGGAAGTTATTTCTTCTCTAATCAGTGGGTGTAATAGACTTTCCAGCCATTGCCGTTCGCCCGGGTCGTCAAATATCAGTGTGCGCAGTTTGCTCCGGTTTAATTCGCCACTTTCCAGTAAGACATCGGCCCCGAAGTGACGGGCTATCTGTTCCAGAGCGGGCTTTCCCGGTTGTACCACAACCCTTGCCGCCCAGTCTGCATCTACTACATTAATGCCCAGGTCACGGAAATACCCAGCTGCTGCTGACTTTCCGCTACCGATCCCGCCGGTTAAACCTACGGTAAACAATGGCTGTCCTCCCCAAAAATAAACAAGGTTGCGGTAGAAATAAAAACCCCGGCCAGATAGCTGGCCGGGGTCATAGTAAAGCAAATAGGCGGAGAATGGTGAGTTGGTCGCTTAGCTGCTGAGACCAGAGATATTGAAATACCAGTTCATAATGCGGTCCCCCCACAGCATAGCGATCCAGCCGGCACCAGCGAGATAGGGGCCAAAAGCGATGGGCAGGTTGCGATCTCGTCCTACGGCGATACTCCAGGAAATGCCAGCAGCTGCGCCAACAGCAGCGGAAAGTAGGATGACCATTGGCAGCACTTGCCAGCCAAACCAGGCGCCAATGGCTGCCAGGATTTTAAAATCTCCAGCCCCCATACCTTCCTTGCCGGTAACAATCTTAAAGATGTGGAACACCAGCCAAAGAGATAGGTAGCCGGCGATAGCACCAATTACTGCGTCCTGCAGAGAAGCAAATGCTCCCCAAATATTGATTAGCAAACCGGCCCAGAGTAACGGCAGAGTAATGCTGTCTGGAAGCAGCTGCTTGTCAAAATCGATACCCGTTAAGGCGACCAAGGCCCAGGTAAAAAAGCATCCAGCCAGTGCCTGCCAAGTGAAGCCCAGCTGCCAGGCAACGACAGCGGTCAGAATGCCGGTAATCAGTTCTATCATTGGGTAGCGCTTGGAAATAGCGGTGCCGCAGGAGCCGCACTTGCCACGAAGCAAAAGGTAGCTAATGATGGGGATATTTTGCCAGGGCTTGATCTCCACTTTGCACTTGGGACAATGGGAGTGAGGAAGTACCAAGTTAAAGGGCTTGCCTAGTTCACGCTGCTCCTCACTTGAGGGTTTTATGTCAAAGTAATTGTAGAAATCCCGCTTGTAGCTATGTTCCATCATTACCGGGAGGCGCAAGATTACAACGTTGAGGAAGCTGCCTATTAGGGCGCCAAAAATAAAGGCGCTAACGAGAAGTAGCGCCGGATATAAGGATAGATTTTCGAGCATTAAAAAGTTTCTTATACCACTCGGCCAAGCTGGAAGATAGGTAAATACATGGCGATCATTAAACCACCAACGAGTATGCCGAGTACAGCCATAATCATGGGTTCAAGCAAGGTGGTTAGGTTGTCGACCATATTATCTACAGCCTCCTCATAAAAGTCGGCGACTTTTCCAAGCATTTCATCGAGTGCACCAGATTCTTCACCAATAGCAGTCATTTGTATTAGCATGGTGGGGAAAAGTCCAGATGAACGGAGGGCAGCATTAAGAGGAATACCCGTTGCTACAGCGTCCCTAATTTTTAAAGTTGCTTCTTCATAAACACTATTACCTGTAGCACCGGAAACTGATTTTAGGGCATCAATTAAAGGTACGCCTGCGGCAAAAGTTGTAGAAAGGGTGCGAGCAAAGCGAGCTGCTATTGAATTGTAGGTTATTTGCCCTAGGATAGGTATTCTTAGTACAAGCCTATCAATAAATTCGGCAACGCTTTTATTACGTTTTTTCGCTTCAAGAAGACCGCCTATTCCGATGACGGCAGCAGCTAGAAGAATAAACCAGTTACGTTGCATCCATTCAGATAAGCTGACTACAAGCTTGGTAAAAGCCGGTAAATCGGCGCCAAAACTTGAGAATGTCTCAGCGAACTGAGGAACTACCTTAATAAGCAATATAGAAGTCACAACGATCGCTACTACAATAACCGCAATAGGGTAAGTCATTGCTTTTTTAATTTTTGCTTTTAATGCCTCAGTTTTTTCTTTATAGGTCGCAATCCTGTCTAGCATAGTTTCAAGTGCGCCAGATTGCTCACCAGAGGCTACTAAATTACAGAACAGATTGTCGAAGTGCAAAGGGTGCTTACGCAGGGCATCCGCAAATGTAGTTCCTGAGGCGACATCCTCCTTGATTTTGAGTATTAACTCTCTAACCCCCTGATTATCCAAGCCATCAGCAACAATTTCAAAACTCTGCACCAAAGGAACGCCGGCTTTCATCATGGTGGCCATTTGGCGAGTAAAGAGTGCGATATCCGCTGGTTTTACTTTCTTCTTTCCACTACCAAACAGAGCCTTTGGTTTTTTTTGGACTCGATTGGCAATAATACCTTGCTTTCGCAACTGGGCTTTGACTAAGGCCGGGCTGGTCCCGCTAATCTCCCCTTGCACCTTGGTACCCTTGCGATCTATGCCTTTATAGATGTACTCAACTGCTGTGGCATTAGCCATGGTTACTGTTCCTGTTTTCATTCTCTCATAAAAGGCTGTCAAACTTGCAAAAGGTAGCCTTTTATTCTTAGCTCATCCTAGGAATAACTCTAAAGTGGGGCTAAAAGGCTCCCTGCAAAATTTCAAGTGCGCTATGTATCCCCGAAGGCGCCGCTAGTCCTGGGTGACCCTATTCGCCTCTTCCAGGCTGATGACTCCCATTACAACTTTTCTTAAAGCTGAAATCCTTAGGTTATTAAAGCCTTCCTTAAGGGCTTGGTCGGCAATCTGTATTGAGTTGCCGCCTTCCATTATAATTCTGGAGATACTGTCTGTAATGCGAACTACTTCATATACACCTACGCGGCCCTTGTAACCCTTTGAGCAGTGTTCACACCCAACCGGCTGAAAAATTGTCCACTCCTCTTCAGGGATAGTGACTGTGGAAAAGCCTTCGGCTTTTAATACCTCATCGGGCAATGTGATTGGTTTTTTACATTCGCCACATAGTCTGCGAGCCAGGCGCTGCGCAATAATTACACTTACGGATGTGGCGATATTGAAGGTGGGTACCCCCATATTCATAAGTCGAGTTAGGGTTTCGGGGGCGGAGTTCGTATGTAGAGTTGATAATACTAGGTGGCCCGTTTGCGCTGCTTTAATTGCAATTTCAGCAGTTTCTAAGTCCCTGATCTCCCCCACCATAACAATGTCGGGATCTTGTCTTAAAAAGGAGCGGAGTGCTTCGGCGAAATTGAGCCCGACCTTGGTTGATACGTTAACTTGGTTTATGCCTTCTAGATTGATCTCAACAGGGTCTTCCGCGGTGGAAATATTGAGCTCTGGAGTATTTAGAATATTTAGGCCAGTGTAGAGAGAGACCGTTTTACCTGAGCCGGTGGGCCCTGTAACTAGAATCATCCCTTGGGGTTGTGCAAGGGCATCCATGTAGAGCTTCTTCTGCGCATCTTCATAGCCTAGAGCGTCAATACCAAGCTTGGCCGAGGATGGATCTAGTATACGAAGTACGATTTTTTCCCCCCAGAGGGTGGGCAAGCTGTTTACTCGAAAGTCGATAGCCTTGGTTTTCGACAGTTTCATTTTTATTCGGCCGTCTTGGGGTACCCGACGCTCGGAGATGTCCATTTTAGACATCACTTTTAGGCGAGCGGACAAGCGTGTTGCCAATTGTATGGGAGGCTTGGCAATTTCATGTAAAATCCCATCAGTGCGAAAGCGCACGCGAAAAGATTTCTCGTAGGGCTCAAAGTGAATGTCCGAAGCGCCGGTTCTTATTGCGTCAAGTAAGACCTTGTTTACAAATCTGACGACAGGGGCTTCGTCACCACCGGGTTCACTGTCACTGTTTTGTTCGGTCTCCGTATCATCTACATCTAATCCATCAAGGGCTTCGTCGTCTATATCACCGAGTCGTGAGCTAATATCATCACTGCCAGATAAATAGCTCTCGATAGCTTTGGCTAGTTTATCGGCTTCAACAAGGACCGCATCGGTATTTAGCCCGGTATTAAAGTTGATTTCAGTGAGGGCAGAGAGGTTGGCTGGATCAGCAACAGCAACAAATAATCGATTCCCCCGCTTAAAAAGTGGAAGGGTAAAGTGTTTACTGATTAATTTTTCATCCACGATACTCTTGGGGATTAGATCAAAGTCATAACTGCCAAGGTCAAAAAGTGGACATCCAAAGGCTTGCGTGGCAATTTTCGCGAGCTCTTTGCTACTAAGAAGCTTGGATTCAACGGCATGCTGTGCAAAAGTTAGGCCTTCCCGTTTAGCGGCCTTAATAGCCTCCTCTGCTGTACTTTCCTCCAAAACCTGGTCTGCTACTAATCGCTTGGCCAGTCCGCTTAACAAGGGGGTTGTCATAGTTAATACTGCCGCATTTAGTTTCGCTGGGGAGCGAAGTCGCCAATCCCTGCGCTTGAAGTTTTCGCCATTATAACAGTGGATGCAAGGGAAGGGAGTACGAGGACTGTGGTGTATGGAGCGTATGGGGTAGGTTACGAGATAGCGCGGATTCAAGCAGGTGGTGACAATTTTTGTCAGCACCTGCTTGAATTTGTCAGTATCTGTAATTCCTGTGTTAGTTATAAGATTGAGTGCAGTTAATGAAGTATCTTGAAGGGGCAGTGGTATTGGGCCTTGTCTCTCTTGGCACGAAGCTTGTATATTGTTCTGCGACTTCCTCATGGGATTCACTAAATTAAAAGTCTGTATGGAGACGGTTACAATGAAAAAGCAACAGGGTTTTACTCTTATTGAATTGATGATCGTGGTAGCGATCATTGGTATTTTGGCGGCAGTAGCACTGCCTGCCTATCAGGATTACACCTCAAAAGCCAAAGGCACAGAAGTGATGATGGCGGCCTCTTCTTGCCGTACGGCGGTGAGTGATGTTGTTAATAACGCACTCGACCCAGATGTTTCTGGGATCCTGCCTAGTATTTGTAAATTTGTACCAACAAAGTATGTTAAAGATGGAGAGGTTTCTGCAGATGGTGTGATCACCATTACTGCGGATGAAGCGGAGCTTACTGGTTTAACAGCTTCCACCAACCAAATTGATTTGACTCCTTACACCTCTACTGGTGCTGTTGTTGGTACTACTGATGGCGGCAAGCAAATCTTTGAGTGGAAGTGTGGCCCTAATGCGACTAATTCATACCCGCGTCAACTTCTGCCAGGAAGCTGTCAGAACTAAGGTTTAAAACTCTTAAAGGGCGTGAATTCACGCCCTTTTTTTTGTTTATTTTTTAATTCTATATTTGTTAATTCAGTGAAAGATCGTTTACAAGCATTCTCTATACATCTCGCTATTAGCTTTCTGTTGTTTATCATGCTCGGGGCTTTTATTCGTTGGGTTTGGTATCCAGGCTTCTTATTTGAGGTGGATGGTGGCTGGCAAGGCATTAAAATAATTGCCGGTGTGGATTTGATAATAGGTCCGTTATTGACGCTACTTGTGTTTAATAAAGCTAAGGCGAGTTTGCGTAAGGATTTGGCTGTTGTTGGTTTTTTGCAGCTTTTATGTATTGTTGGTGGTATGTGGGTTGTTGGAGATAGCCGCCCCTTGGTAGTTGCTTACTATGATGGAAGCTTCTCGACCGTCAATAAATACTCTTTTGAAAATAATAATGTCCAGCACGAAGATGTGGTAGGGCATATCTCTTGGCTTGGGCCAACTTGGGTTTCTTTGGAGTTGCCGGATTCTGCAGTTGATCGAGAGCTTATCTTATCAATGTGGGGCTTTATGGGGGAGGATATTGCTACTAATGTAAATTTATATGCTCCTTATGGGGAGAATAGCTTTGAGCGGGTAAAGGAAATTCAGCAAGATAAACAGGACTACTTGAAAGTCCATAGTTACTCAGCGCGGTATTATCGTGGAGAGCTATTGGTAGATGTTCGTTCGGGAGAGGTTGTTGAACTGCTTTCTAAGCTATAGCACTCGTAACACATGCTCGCACTAGGTAGCTAGTATAAGTGGCGCTCGTATATCTGCTGGAATTTTCATTGGGTTCATGTGAGGTTTTTAGGTTGTTTGCGTGGAGGCTAACCGGCCTGGAGCCCGCACGCCCTCCTCTTTTACTTGTGCGGGTGTAGCAGTTGTCTGATGCTTGTTTGGGGTTATTCCATTATGAAGTCATTTTCATAGGATCCAGTATTTCTTAGATATGCCAGGGGATAATGATCTTCAATTTCCTAGTAGAGTCGGTGAGTATTCATTTGCGGTTAGAAAAAGTCTCTAGTCTCTTGAGTGGTTTCCCATTTTAAGCTTTCTAGTTTATGTCCAACCAGGTGTATTGTTTTATAAGTATTTTGATCGCTGTTATTTGTCGACTGCAATAACCCACTAATCAATAAAACTTTCCTGCTTATGATTTCGGTTCTGTATTTTTCTTGTAGGGCTTTGTGAAGTACTACATTGACAGAGCCAGTTTCATCTTCAAGCGTTAAAAATATAACCCCTGAAGCACTTCCTGGCCTCTGTCTGCAGGTAACTACTCCTATTACACTAATATATTGGTTATCTCTGCAATGAGGAAGGTCCTCGGCAAAGGCACACTTATGAAAGCGTTTCTTCCTACGTAAAATCGCAATTGGGTGCTCTGCTAAAGATAGGCCAATGCTCTGGTAATCACTATCGGTGTTATCTTTTATTGTGGTTTTAGTTTGAAAAAAGATTTTACGATCAATTTTCTTACGATCTAAGGGGGCCCAGCTATCTCGGTAGCGGTTTTGACCAAGTGAGGCGAAAGCATTGGCTCTGACAAGATGAGTAAGCTGTTCCTTATCAATGCTTGTGCTACTTTGTACCTGTGCTAGGGAGTAAATCCTTTCTTTGCTTCTTAATTTTCTAATAGTTTCTGCTGTAATTTCTTTGAGTCCTTTAATTAGACGCATACCTAAACGAATGGCAGCTACTGTGGGCCCATTGCTTATTTTTTGGCTGGATGCCAAAGGTGAATCATTGGCTTGTTGTTTGTCTCTATTATTATAATTTATAATAGGGGGGGTATGTAAAAAAGAAGAACCTGCTACTTCTAGGTTATGGTCCCAAATGCTATAGAGCACATCAATGGGTAGTACCTTAACTCCATGTCGCTGGGCGTCATAAACCAGTTGCGCCGGTGCATAGAAGCCCATAGGTTGGCTATTGAGTAGTCCGCAGTAGAAGGCCGCTGGGTGATGAAGTTTTATCCAGGCGGAGAAGTAGGCTAAAAGTGCGAAGCTAGCAGAATGAGATTCTGGGAAACCGTAAGAGCCAAATCCTTTCATTTGATTAAATAATTGTTCAGCGAAATCTTCCCTATAGCCATTACTTTGCATTCCCCGCACAAGCTTATCCCTGAATTTATACAAGTCCCCATTTTTTCCCCAGCTGGCCATGGCTCGGCGAAGCTCATCAGCTTCACCACCGCTAAACCCCGCTGCGACCATCGATAGTTGAATAACTTGTTCTTGAAATATAGGAACACCGAGAGTGCGCTCAAGCACTGGGCGTAAACTGTTATGAGGGTAGCGCACGGTCTCCAACCCCTGCTTGCGTTTCAAATAGGGGTGTACCATGCCGCCTTGAATTGGACCTGGGCGGACAATGGCGATCTCTATAGTAAGCTCATAAAAATTTCGAGGTTGTAATCTTGGCAACATGCTCATTTGAGCGCGAGATTCAATTTGAAAGACTCCAACGGTGTCGGCCTTGCACATCATTTCGTAGACCTGTGGATCTTCGGCGGGAATATCCTGCAATCGCAATTTGGGGCCGTATAGAGCAATATAATTCAGGGATTTACGCAGTGCAGTTAGCATACCCAGCGCGAGTACATCGACCTTCATTAGTTTTAAATCTTCGATATCCTCTTTGTCCCATTGGATTAGGGTGCGATCCTCCATAGCGGCATTTTCAATTGGAACCAGCTGGTATAATGGTTGTTCTGTAATAACAAAACCGCCTACATGTTGCGATAGATGTCTTGGAAAACCATATATTTGCTGCAGTAACTGTGGAAACATTTTTCCTATTGCGCTGCTCGGATCTATTCCCACTTTTTGCATCTGCTGGGGGAAACTATCTAGAGTGTCCCACCAGGCGCGTTCAGCAATAAGTTGTTCTATTGTGGCAGCGTTGATACCAAGGGCTTTGCCAATATCCCTTACGGCGCTTTTAAAGCGATAGGTGATCTTACTAGCGGTAAGTCCAGCTCTTTCGCGGCTATATTTTGTGTAAATATACTGAATAACTTCTTCACGTCGTTCGTGCTCAAAGTCTACATCAATATCTGGGGGTTCATTGCGTTCCCGTGAGATAAACCGTTCAAATAGCAATCCAATTTTATGAGGATCTATCTCTGTGATGAATAGGCAGTAGCAAACTACTGAATTGGCTGCGGAGCCACGGCCCTGGTACAAGATATGATTTTCGCGGGCAAACTGAACTATATCGTAAATGGTTAGAAAGTAATGCTCATATTGCAGTTCTGCTATTATTGCGAGTTCTTTATTGATAATCTCATCAATTCTCTTTTCAGGGCCCTGTGGCCAGCGAGCAGCCCTTCCTATTTGTACTAGCTTTTTTAAATAGCTACTCGCATTACTTTCTTGAGGGATAACTTCTGATGGGTATTCGTAACTGAGTTCGCTCAAGCAAAAAGTACACTGTTTGGCAATGAAGTTGGTATTGTCTATAGATTCTTTGGAGTGTAACGACTGAATATCACCTAAGCTGCGAAGGTAACGTTCAGCATTTTGCTCAATACGATACCCTAGATTATCCAGGGTACAGTTATGGTAATTTGCGTTGAGTACATCTTGTAGTGGCTTTCGGCTATAGCAGTGCATCAATACATGATTGGTTGCAACCAAGGGAATATTCTCTCTTCTTGCAAGCTCAGTAATTCTATTGCACTTAAGGCTTTCCTCTGCGTGTAGGTGATTGTTGATGGCAATGTAAAGCCGTTCGCAGAAGGTTTTCTTGATTTCTTCAGGTATTTCTATCTCAATAAAATTTGGAATCGAGATGGCAATTAGATTTTTGCATAACTCTACCAGGTCACTTTGATAAGTAATGTAGGTTCCTTTTTCCGCTCTTAAGCGTGATTTTGAAATTAACTGGCATAGCTCGCTGTAGGCAGTTTTGTCGGGAGCCAGTAGAACTATTTCTATATTGTTATGGAGCCGGAAATAACTGCCAAAAATTAGTTTAAACTGGGGATTTTTAGAGTCTGAAGACTTGATGGTTTCAAGTTCTTTATAGGCTCTAACGGCTCCGGAAAGAGAGCATTCATCGGTGATAGCAAGGGCTGTATATTGCAAGTTGTAAGCAGTGTGGACCAATTCATGCGGATGCGATGCCCCCTGCAGAAAAGAAAAATTGCTTTGACAAAAGAGTTCGGCGTACCTCATGCTGATTCTCTCGGCGTCTATCTGTTGATTGTGATGGGATTTGGATTTTGGTGAAAACCAGTATGAAAAGGGGTTTTAGGCTTAGCTATAAACGCCATGTAAAAACCACTCTTCGGTTGTAAGATCCTGAAAAACCCAGTACAGCTCATCTCTTCTATTTCTTGCGATATAGTAATCCCGCCCATGACGCCCGTGTTGCCACCAATAGCCATCAATTCGCTCTGGCCCCTGTAATAGTTGTAGCTCTCCCTGATAAAACAATTTGTGTTCGCTACTTTCCAGTTTGGTTGGACGAGCTAATAGCCAGTTGGGGCGCGGTGCTTGGATAGGCTTAATTTGCTGTCCCTTAGCGTTACTTTTAATTATCAGGGTATCTGTATTTTGCCAGGCCTGCTCTGGTAGGTAACTTTCTTTCAGGGCAATTCCCGAAAGTGCTTGATGACCGAGGCGGGCTTTTAATTTGTCTAATAGCTGTTGACTGCGTTTATGTTGGCTGCCTTCACCAAATAAATCTTCATCCAGTGATCCCTGCTCCAAGGGGAGTAAATGCTTGCAATTTAAGCTGATGGATTGTACTGGCTGATTAAGTGTTACTCTTTCCAATTGCAGTTTGGTTAGTGCTATTAGGCGTTGAGGGTCCAACTGCGGAGTGGAGAGTTCTACGGTTATTTCCTGAGATTTATTTTGGCCGAAATCCATATGCCAATTTAACTGTTGTGTGTAGAGCTGGCGTCGCTGCAACTGGGAGCATAATTCCCTTAGTAGGCGACCGATAGGAAATAGCAGCTGTTCGCTATTATCCAGGGGACTGGGGAAAAATAGCTCGCTGCGGAATTGCGCTGGGGGCTGATAACTACAGACTGGATCTTGGCGAGTTCCGTTCAGGCGTGCAAGGTAGTCCACAAAAGGACGGCCAAATCGAGAGCCTACCTCAGAGAGTGGAATAGCGAGCAGCTGGCTTACTCGCTTGATACCACATGCGTAGAGCTTGGAAATAGTTTTGTTGTCGCAATTAAGGAGCTTGGATGGGGCAAAGCTAATCCACTGTCTCCACTGCTGAGGACTGGGCGGAGAATCTGATTGCGCAAGCCAGTGCCGGTGTTCTGTCAGTTGGCTTAGCATATGAGCTGCACTGGGACTGTGGCTGAGGCCCATCAGGCTGTAGATCCCCATCTGCTCAAGCTCATCGCTCAGCTGTTGTATCAATGCCTTGAAGCCACCGCTGGCTTTTAGGCAGCCACTCAGTTCCAGGTAGAGGTGGGCGGGAGTGCTCTCACCATTGCTCATAGGCCCTGCGGACTGAGGTGATACAAGTGGTGTAAAACTGTATGCCCACTGGGCCAGTTGCTGTAACTCTTGTTGTTCCCGCTGGGAATCGCGTTGTAGCAGCTGTAAATCTGCACAGAGAGCAGACGCAGTGGCAATACTGAGCCCGGTCTCAACGCCGCATTGGGATGCCGCTGGGTTTCTATCAATCACCAACTGTTTTTCAGCCACAACTTGGGGTAGAGCCTCTTCTTCTTGTTGCTGAGCGCGGGTCAGAACTTCTAACGGAAGCCTGGGGAATTGAATGCAAAGCCAGAGCATGGAGCTATCCCTCGAAACCGTTCAGTGCATTGGTTGGTCCCGTCGGACCAGTTTTGCTGCTCTTGCCAAATAGAGGTTTTGGCCTGAATTTCCACCCAATTGCTTTAAAAGCCTTAGTGCCAGCTCTCCTTCCCTAGGTGTGAGCTCTAGGCGCAAGCTCGCGGGTGAGGGGTTTGCTGTTTCACACTGAGGGCGAAAGTGGAAGTGCAGACAGTCCCCATTGCGGGCAGCGAGCTGCAGGCGACGAAGATCTTTATGGTTCAGGGATTGCCGCCCCTGCCAGCTGAGTAAGGCACCACAGCTTCCGGACTGTAGGGACTGCTCGATCGCCCAGAGAGTATCCTTGGGGCCTCGGGGGTGCAGGATCAGCAGGTTCTCAAGGTGGATACCACTGTTGGCCAATGAGGGCGCATAGGGGATATGGGGTGGATTGACCAGTATGACCATTTGCCCCCTCTGAGTGAGATTTGCCAAGGCCGGTAGTATTAGGGTGAGTTCACCGATACCCATCTGGTCCATGAGTAGCTCAGTAGTGGCCCCTCTTGGCCAGCCGTGGTTCGCTAGGAGGGCATCGAGGCTTGGATAACCACTGGCGATGCCGTTTCGCTGCCGTCGGGGTTCATTTGCTGCTTGCCAGATATCGGCTCTGGTGAGTAGCTGTGCCAGTTTCTGGTGTTTTTCCTGGCTGTCTAACTGATTGTTTTCTATGAAGTTTTCTGCGCTGCCCACGATTCCACCACTGAATTTTAGTCCGATCTGGCCACTATCTTCGTCTTGAGCTGTATATGTATACAGTGATGCTGTTAATTTATACAGTATCTATCCAGTGGCAACAAGTGAGAATTCATTGGATAGGCACTTTTTTGCACAGCCTAAACCGGCTATGATTCCGCCTCTTTAATTGAGCACTAATTATTCTATTCAGGGGGACGGAGTGAGTATCAAGTCCGACAAGTGGATTCGCCGCATGGCAGAGCAGCACGGTATGATTGAGCCTTTTGAGGCCGGTCAGGTGCGTCATAACGATAATGGCGATCGACTCATCTCCTATGGCACCTCCAGCTATGGCTACGATGTTCGCTGTGCTCGTGAATTTAAGATCTTCACCAATGTTCACTCAGCGACAGTTGACCCCAAGACCTTCGATGAAAACAGCTTTGTGGATGTTGAAGGCGACCACTGCATTATTCCGCCAAACTCCTTTGCCTTGGCGCGTACAGTGGAGTATTTCCGTATCCCGCGCTCTGTATTGACGGTTTGCCTGGGTAAATCCACTTATGCCCGTTGCGGTATTATTGTCAATGTGACGCCACTGGAGCCGGAGTGGGAAGGTCATGTGACTTTGGAGTTCTCCAACACCACTAACTTGCCCGCGAAGATCTATGCCAACGAGGGTGTGGCACAGATGCTGTTCTTCGAATCCGATGAAGTTTGTGACGTGTCCTATGCCGATCGCGGTGGCAAATACCAGGGCCAGCGCGGCGTTACCCTGCCTCGCACCTGATCACCGGACTCACTGCAGTACTATTTCCACCTATGACAGAGGTTTCTACCAGCCAGCTACCGGAAAGCGTCGATGTATTGGTCATTGGCGCTGGGGCAGCTGGACTAATGTGCGCAGCTACAGCGGGTCAGCGCGGGCGCAACGTGTTGGTCCTGGACCATGCCAACAAAGTCGGAAAGAAAATCCTGATGTCTGGTGGTGGCCGCTGCAACTTTACCAATCTCTACACCAGTGCAGAGAACTTCTACAGTAATAACCCCCATTTTTGTAAGTCCGCCTTGGCTCGCTATAGCCAGTGGGACTTTATTGCGCTGGTGGAGAAGCATGGGGTTGCCTATCACGAGAAAACTCTCGGTCAGCTCTTTTGCGACAATAAATCAAGGGATATTGTCGACTTGTTACTAGCGGAATGCCGTACGGCCAAGGCACAGATCCGCACGCGCTGTAGCATTACTCAAATTCGAGCTCTGGGGCAGGGATATAAGGTCGAAACCAGTATGGGGACAGTTACCTGTGAATCCTTGGTCGTGGCTACCGGAGGCCTTTCTATCCCCACCATGGGGGCGAGCGGGTTTGGCTATGAGATTGCTAAGCAGTTTGGGCTTGATGTAGTCCCAACTCGAGCAGCGCTAGTGCCATTCACCCAGCATAATCGGCAATTAGAGCGTCAGGGTATCCTGCCCGGCACCTCTCTATCAGTTACCGCTTCTTGCGCTGAAGGTAGTTTCCAGGAGCAGATGCTGTTCACTCACAGGGGACTGAGTGGGCCAGCGGTTTTGCAAGTTTCCAGCCACTGGCGAGAAGGTCAAACGGTAATATTTGACTTGGCTCCAGAGAAAAACCTGGCAGAGTGGTTACCGCTGCGCCGACAACAGAGCCCGGATAGCCACTTACACAGCGTTTTGGCCGAGGTTTGGAGCAAAAAGTTAGCACAGTTTTTCCTGCAGCGAGCGCAAATTAGCAGCCGCCCCCTAAAACAGTTTGGGGAGGGGGAATTACAGCAAGCTGGGGAAAAGTTACAAAGCTGGAAATTGGTACCGGCGGGCACTGAGGGTTATCGCACTGCTGAGGTAACATTAGGTGGAGTCGATACTGCACAGGTCTCTTCCCGTACTATGGAATGTAAAACCCGGCAGGGGCTTTATTTTATTGGTGAGGTTCTCGACGTAACCGGCTGGCTCGGTGGGTTTAATTTCCAATGGGCTTGGGCTTCAGGTCATGCTGCAGGAGAGGTGGCTTAATGGTGTGCCGGTACAATAAAGTTTGAACACTGTAGAAAAAGTTTGAACACTGAATAATAAAGTTTGAACACTAATTATAAAGTGTGAATATTGCCACATCTGCGAGTGCACTCAGCGGGAGAGGTAGTCGTGCAGCCTATGCAGCAGGAATAAATGAGGATGAATATAACAATATATCCTTCGTTACTAGTTCAAAATCGATAACAAACCAAATCTTATATATAGATATTAAGTGCAAACTGTTGATTTGAATGCCACCTTTTAAGGCCTTCCGTATTTTAAGCCAAGCTCAGAAGTTGTGTAAGGCTTTATATGGCTCACAAAATACTCATTAAATGAGTCATAGAGCCTATTTCTATGACTCACAAAATACCCATTAAATGAGTCATAGAGCCTATTTCTATGACTCATAGTAGATTTACTTTGGCTGAAAATTTTATGAGATATTTTCTTTTTATAAGAAATTATCAAGACAATCCTTAAATCATATAACATAAAAAAATCAGATTTATAATAGGTAGAAACACTCTACGGTTTAGGCGTAGCGGTCCTACGAATTTGTAAGATCTGCTAAATTTCATAATGTTTGAATAAGGATGAACACAACCACTTAAATATGACCTCAGTATGTATACTATAGATACCGGATTAATAAATCTTACAGACCTAAGATGTTAATGCTTTAGTCATAAATCAGATTGGGGTGAAAAGTTTTGGCGCGACACAGAAGGTTAGAGAGGCTAACTGATTTTCAAAGAGCTCTGAAAAACAAGTATGGGCTGGGAGCTGGAGAAGAATACAAACCCTGGCTGAGAGTTCAGGATGTTAAATCTAAGGGAAATAGTGGAAAAATTCAGGGTATTAAAGTTAATAGAGAGCATCATACCCTCTCAGAAAACGAAAGCTGTCTCTTCTATCTGGTTGAAAACTGTGATTCAGTAATCGATATAAGGGAACAGTTTCCCCTTCTCCCCCTAGACTTTTCTATCAAGATTGCAAAGAATCTAGATATAAATCATCCAAAAGTGCCTGGTTCTGGATCATACAATGTCATGACTACAGACTTTGTTTTGACTTGCACAGATAAACACGACTTTTGGTATGAGGCTATCTCTGTTAAATCAGCCCAAGAACTATCAATAAAGCGTACAGCTGAAAAATTAGAAATTGAACGTATTTGGTGGGAGCTTCTGGGGGTAAATTTCCATATATATACTATGAATGAAATATCGGTTATTCAATCTAAAAATATTCAGTGGTTTACCTCTGCATATAGACAAGGACGTAGATTTAAGGAAAGTATAGAAAAGCAAGCCATAAAGACATTACATGTCGGGATCAATTTGATCGAAGATATATGCAATGGATTCTGTAAAAATGTAGATGTTAAGAACGATGAAGCTTTAGTACTTTTGAAGCATTTAATCGCTATTAAGAAAGTTGAGGTAGACTTAAGTAAACCGATAGCAGAGTCTGGAGTTATAGATATAACAAATATTCTTTCATCAATCGGTAGGTAAGCATGCGAGTTGAACGAAACAGTGTTTGGAGTATAACTGATATTGATGGGGTTGATAGTGGTGTGTATCGTGTTCTTGAACTTTTTTATGATATAAATATTCTGGTTCTTTTTAATCTTGAAGAATCTGGAGGTTTAAGAAGGCCTATTAAGATTGATAGCTCCAGATTTTTGTGTGCGATTAAAGGAGGAGCTGTGAAAAGAAACTTTAGTCCTCTTCCCTACTATCAGCTAGCTGATGAGGGGTTGATACCTGAAGCTCATATTAAAAAACGTGATAGAAATATTGAGCTGATAAGTGAGCTAATAGAAAATCCAGATTTTCTCCTTGAGATTTCTACTGAAGAAAGAAGCAAAGTTCTGGTAAATCAGGCGAAAAGTAAAGGGGTAAGGGCTCAGAGAATATATAGGTTATTAAATCAATATTGGAGGGGTGGGCAAGAAAGAAATGCCCTCCTGCCTGCTTACAAGAATTCTGGAGGAGCTGGAAGAGTTAGGGTCTCAGGAGGTCTTAAACGTGGAGCTCCAATAAGAATGCTTACACCGAGCATGGAAATACATCAAGGGGTTAACACTTCGGAAAATGATAAGAATAATTTTATTTTAGCGATGAAGAAGTATGGCTTGAAAGGGCGTCGAGTTCCATTTAGTCAAGTTTATGAAAAAATGTTGAAGGAGCTATACTCACAAGAACTAATACTGGCAGAGAGTGAATCTAGGTCGCCGAATGTTCCATCATATCGTACTTTTATATATTGGGTTAAAAAATTAATCCCAAAAAATGAAATAATCCGAAAGCAAACTACAGTGGGTGACTTTGAAAGAAACAAGCGTGGGTTAAGAGGAGCTGCGACAGATCATACCGAAGTTCCTGGAAGTTGCTTTGAATTGGATTCAACAGTACTGGATGTTCATATTGTCTCTGAATTTAGGCGCTCTCATGTTCTAGGTAGGCCTACTGTTTATTGTGTGGTAGATAAAGAAAGCAGGATGATTGTTGGGCTTCACGTTTCTATGGAATATGCTTCTTGGCGTGCGGGTCGTCAAGCTCTTGTCAATAGCTTTACGGATAAGAAAAGTTATTGTTCTAGGTTCGGTATCGAAATCGAAGATCATGAATGGCCTTGCCATCATATCCCCCAGCGTTTGCTTTGCGATCGAGGGGAGTTTATATGTAAGAGCGCTGAAAAATTAGCCGTTCCATTAATCGGTCACCTGAGTATAGCTCCACCTTATCGCGCCGATCTTAAAGGCATTGTGGAACGAAGATTCGAAATATTGAATAAAAATCTAGTCCATGAATTATTAGGGACAACTAGAGGACATCATTATATTCGAGGTGATCGTGATCCACGTCTCGATGCAACATATACATTAGATGAAGTAACAAAATTACTTATTGATGAGGTTATGGAGCATAATAATTCTCTATTTGACGGTTTAGCTGCACAATCCGTCTTGTTAGTGCAAAATGGATTGCCCCCTACACCGCTTAATTATTGGAATATCCATCTAAAAAAGCATCGGCATGCTTTAAGTAGATCAGAGGAGTCCGAAGTAAGGGCTAAACTTCTACCTGCGGTAGAAGTATCTATGACGAGTAAAGGTATCCGCTTAAATGAGGATATGTACTATGAATGTGACCGGGAAGAATTTCAAGAATGGAAAGTGCTTGCCAGGTCTACCAAGTGCTGGAAAATGGAAGCTCGTATCGATCAAGATAACTCTTCATTCATATATGTTCGCCTTAAGGAGCGCGAAGGGTTCACTAAATGCAACTTGATGAAGTTTTCTGCAAGCCTTAGTGATAAGCATCAAGCTGATATATTGTATTTTAAAGATTGGAAAAAGAAAGAAAAATGTAAAAATAAACCAGGTAAAAAGTCTATAGAAAGACATAATAGACGTAAATTAGTTAGCCAAGTAGCAAAAAGTGAAACAAAAAAAGATGTACAAGATAAGAGTAAGACTGAGCGAATAAAGGGAATGAGAACACGAAGAAAAGAGGCGGTTCTTGATAGACGAATTGAATACGGTGAATCCATTAGAGAAGAGAAATCAGAACTATATCCCGATGATGAGAACTTAGAGTCAAAAAGGAAAAATGAAGCTGTCTCATTAATAAAAAGGAAGAGGCGGAACCAGTGAGAGGTGTAAATTATGCAGAGTATAACATTGCAATACTCCCGGAGCATCGGGGGAACCCCTTGATCGAAGCATTACCAAAAAAATTGAAAGATGAGGATTTGGTAGAAAAATTAAGTAGCTATCCTTCATTTTCTGAAAACGAGAGAAAGTTGAGTGCTTTCGAGCGTATTGAATACCTTACAAGAATCGAAGAGTTAAGGCAGCCTCTTCCAGTATATCTAGAATGCTTTAGAGCAATTGAAATTGCGATTAAGAAAGGTTATTCAAGCAAGAATCCCCTGTCGCCGACAACCATGAACTATTTACACTACCCTGTAGACCAACGATCTAAAGTTGCTCCTAGAACAGGTTATTTCAAATCTAACGGGAGTGGTATAACTTTACTTGGGGAAAGCGGTGTCGGAAAAAGTTGTATGCTAGAGCAGATTTTAAATTGTTTTCCAGAAGTTATTGAGCATCGTAAATACCAAGGTGAGCCTTTATATATTAAGCAAGTAGTATGGGCTAAAGTAGATTGCCCAGAAAACTCAAGTATCAGAGCCCTTTGTCTTAAGATTTTATCGGAAATTGATAGAAAGCTTGGAGGAGAAGAGACTAAGCCAGAAAAAACGAGTGATCTACTTGTTAAGCAAATTGAAGCTAAAATAAAGTCTAGCTTTTTAGGTGTCATAATAATAGATGAAATGCAGCATTTAAATTTGGCAAAAGCTGGAGGCGAAGATAAATTTCTGGGGTTTCTTCATAATCTTATGAATGAATTGGGAGTTCCCATTCTTCTGTGTGCAAACCCTCCTTTTGACAAATTATTAGGGAAAACTCTAAAGACAGCAAGACGTGCAGAAAGTCAAGCTTCTTTTACTATGGACTTGATGAAAAATGATGAGGAGTGGACCATGTTTGTTGAAGAACTTTGGGTGTTGCAATGGACAAAGGAAAAAACTCCTTTAACTAAATCTCTTAGTGACAAATTATATGATCTATCTATTGGTAATATGGATCTGGCTGTAAGAATTTATAGGGAGTCTCAGCGTTTAGTAATTGGTTCAGATAACGAGTCTATAACAGAATATGTCCTGGAGTATGCAGCAAAAAAAGCTATAAATTTCTCCAAAAAATCTGTAGATGAAGCAAGGATAAATAGGCTTGAAAAATTTCGGCGTATCAGAAGGGAAAAGAGTAATAATAGGTCTAAGGTCGAAACTAGTGAAATTTCCGTTAAATCTATAGATACTTCGAAATCAGAAGTTATGATTATCCCCGGAGATTTAAATCGCCCCCAGCACCATGAATTTCATCAGAAGCTATCTTACTTGCAATCTATTGGTGACTTAAATGAACTTATTAAAGATCCAGACTTGATAAGGCGAGCATCTATTGCAGAGAATCCTGAAGCTGAGTTAAAAAAAATGGAAATTTTATTTAAAAATCCGATCAAGCATCTATCCTCAAAGTAAGTTTCACCCCATATTTGACAATATGCTCCTGCCCAAAGCTTTTCCTGATGAACTTTTCTTTAGTCGAATTATTCGCTTTGCTACTATTTCTGGATTAAAGGGTAAAGAGTTTAATAAAATATATCTTGCTGAGGAGAGGGCCTCCATACACCCCTTTTTGACATCGAATCTAAAAAAACTTTCAGCCCTGACAGATGATGAAGCGTACGAAATTTTATTTGGTCAGACATTGGCTCCAATATATATATTTTATTTGCCTAAGTATTCAAATAACATAATAAAATTTATGTTGAGTAATGATAGCGCGAGATCAATAAGGGAAAGTCAGCTCCCATCATTTGGTGCAGGTTCTTCGCTATGCTTGAAATGGTGTCAAGAGTGCGCCTGTAGCGATATAAATCAATATGGAGTTGCTTATTGGCATAGGTCGCATCAAATCCCTGGGGTCTCTTCTTGTGGTATACATCCAGTACTCTTAGAGAGAATTGACTTACTTAATCGTCAACGAATTAACCTTGGATTGTTACCATCAGTGACCTGCTGTGCTAAAGAAGCATCTAGTGTTGAATATAAGGTAGGTAAGTTTGGATATGATTTTTTAAGAAAGATCAAATGGCCTATTCCGTTAATAGATGTTACTTCAAAATATCGCCTTAAATTAAATAATATGGGCTTGGTAACGAATAGTGGCCGTATTAGGCGTCTAAAATTAATGCAAAATTTTTATGTATATTCACAGCAGTATCGGCCATTTTATAATAGCTCGCTCCCAAAATCTTCTGAAGACTTCAGATATGTTTCTCAACTTTTAGTTCAAGGAGCAAGCCATAATCCCTTCCAGCACATTTTTTTCTCAAGTTGGCTTTTTTCTACCTTCCAGCAATTATTAGAGGATCATAATAGTGTAGAGTTTGAATTCCAAACCCGTAAAAAGGATTTTGCTATGAGGACGAAAAGGAAAGAGAGGAAATGTATTGATATTCTACGAAGCAGGTCGCTTAATGAAACCTCTAAAATTACAGGGAAAAGTAGAACTTATCTGAAAAGACTTGCAGCGCTCCACGATATCCCCTTGAATCTTAAGCCAAAGAAATTATCTAAGGCTTGTAGAGATGAAATTATTCACCTTGGGTATACAAGAATGAACCGGCATCGAATAGCTACAATTTGTAAAATTGGTGTAGGATCAGTAGAACAAGTTATCTCAACTCATCCTGAACTAGTAACTTATCGTAAACGATGCCATATGGAGTCAATGCGACGTCGCTATAGGCTAAAAATCCTTAAATATTACAAATCCCACCCTAAAGCAATTCGTAAAGATATTAAGTTACACTGTAATAAAGCCTTTTATTGGTTGTATTTATATGATCGTGAATGGCTAGAGGTTGCTCTACCTAAACCTCTAAAGGCTAAGGGGAGGTATCCTAAAAAATAGAGAACATATTTATTGATTGAGAGGTGCAGGAAGGCCTAAGGGATGTTTATAACCATACTTCTTGCGAAACTCATATCTCTGTATGTTTAGCCAAGTAATAGCACATCTTTTTGTAAAGTCAATATAATTATTGCTGTTAATTTCCATTCTTGAATAATCGCTTTCACGAGAGCTAGCTATAACACCAGAAATTGAACAGTCAGTGAAAGAATCTATATTCCATCGGGAACAAGATGCGCAGGCTCCCTTTTTATCTTTAAGTATAGGGAACTCCATTCCCCATCGTTTAACTTTTATAGTTTCAAAATTTTCTTTTTCGAAGTTTTTAATGATTTTATAGTTTGATTGCAATTCTTTACTGTACACATCATAAAAACTCATATGACAATATCTCTTCAATCTTGCTCTTAAGAGGTTCAGGTCGCTCTTCGTGGGTTCTGCTGATCTCCTATCAGAAAATTTCCCAATGTAATTTTTCTGATAGGATAAAGTCTGAACAAAATATTCTATGTAGGTTAGTTTTGCACAGGGAGAAAAGTAAAGTTTCCACTTACTTATGGGGTCCTCATAATGTTTATTATTGTAAACTTCTGAAGTTAAATGTTTTATTGAGCTGGATACTTTCTCCCAGTTAGCCGATAAAACACCTAAAATCACGCTTTTAATTTTGTTTTTTACTGAAGGGGTTCTTTTGATTTGCCATAACGGACAGTTATGCTTTTCGCAATATGATATATATAACCACTTGCTTTCGAAAAACGCATGGCCCTGATTTGCAAGTTTTTCTTCAATACACCTTTTACAAAACTTAATAGGTATTCGTTTTCCAGTAAATTGTCCATGAGAGTAGTTAAGAATTTGCGGGAAGCCTTTAAAATGTGTAAATCTATTTCTGCTAAAAGTGTCCTCTGTTCCGATAGAGTAAGTAGAGTCAAAAATGTCAATCAGTACTTTCTCGGGATAAAAAGTGAAATATTTTTTGGCTGTATCCGGAATTGAAGGGTACTCTCTCCATCCACCCCCGCCAGCTATTAAGCTATTTATATTCCGAAACCCAGCTTTTATAAAAACTCTTAATATAAAGGAATGGATGGATTCACCCGGCTGTTGCAGTGCTCTAAACATAGTTATACCATATTGTAAAGATAGAAATATTGTGTGGTTTGTAGTTTCTCTATCTAGCTTGCTGATAAGTTTGTTCTGAGAGCTATAGAGCTTCATAAATATACACACATATATTTTGAAATGGCTTATTATTTTTTATGAATACCTAATGATATACCAAGAAATCTAATATTTAATAATTAAAAGTACTTAAAGGACATGTTATTGTTTCCATATAGTATATCCCTTGAAAAATTTACAATACTCTATTGAGCCATGTCAATTGATGACGGGCTCGTTCTAAATATCTCACTCTGTTTATATGTATATTATAATTTTCGTATACTAATGGGATTTTTTTCATTTTTAAAAAATACTATAGGGTTTAGCATGGTTTTTCAGAATTGCTTCAATGGTATTAAGCACCTGCTGATTGTAGATCTTGAGGCAACTTGTTGGAATGATCGCCCACTATCTGTTGGGGTAATGGAGGTCATTGAATTCGGACTTGTACTGACTACTTTGGATGGTGAAATCTTAGCTAGTCATAGTCAATTTGTTAGACCAATGATTAATCCGAAACTTAGTAAGTTTTGCAGTGAACTTACAGGTATCAAAAATAGCATGGTGGCTAGTGCGCCTGATTTCAGAGAAAGCACGAGTCTCCTTAACTTATGGTTATCTCATTATGAGTATCAAGCCTGGGCTAGCTGGGGGGAATACGATTGGAAGCAGATCAAAGTAGAGCTGATACGGCACGGTTGCGCGCCAGATTTTTTTGCTAAACCGCATATCAACCTGAAAGCAGTATGGCAAGAAAAGACAGGTAAGAAGCGTCGTTCAGGACTTGGATCTGCTCTACAGTCTCTCGGTATTGTCTTTGAAGGTCAGCAGCATCGCGGTGTGGATGATGCACGTAATATTTCGAGAATACTTCCTTACTTGACTATTTAAAAAATGTATCGTTGGTTTGATGCGAATAGGTGATGTACTTATTATAAATATAATTTTGATTGTATGAGAGGCTTAACCTCTGCCTTTCATGTCATAGAAATTTGTCTCATTTATTCATAGATGGCTATTGTATTTTATGACTCTTAATCTTTTATTGCGGGAAGATCAAGAGTACTCGATTTAATATTGTTTAGATACTCCGCTTTGATTGGTTGTTGATATGAAAGTTAAATTATTTTATATGATTATGTAATCCTGGGTTTGTTCAAAAAGATTGTTTTATATTTTCTGGGACTCATTATAGATATCGTATCTAAAGGAAATGATACCCACCATATCTCCTATAGTGGCAGTTAAGTTACATATTTAGATCTCAGACTAGAGCTAGAGGGGTAGTGTTCAGAATTCTGTGTCATTTCTTTACTATTAGCAAAAAAGAGATGACCCATGACCAAACCTACTTTCGATATGGATGCCGCCGTCAAAGCCTTATGCGAGGGTAAAGACCTCAATGGCAAAGATGGCATCCTCACCCCTCTGATCAAACAACTCACTGAAGCTGCCATGAAAGCGGAGCTGGAAGAGCACCTCGCCAGCGAGGATAAGCCCAACCGCAAGAATGGCACCACCTCAAAAACTATGAAAAGCCCCGCTGGCAGCTTCGAGCTGCAGGCGCCGCGGGATCGTGCCGGCACCTTCGAGCCTCAAATCGTCAAGAAGCATCAAACTCAGCTTACCGACGAACTGGAACGCAAGATTACCGCCCTGTTTGCCCTGGGTAACAGCTATCAGGACATCCGCACACATATTGCCGATATCTACGGAATGGAGCTTTCCAACGGCACCATCAATGCCGTTACTGACAAGCTGCTGCCTGAACTACAAGCTTGGCGTGAGCGCGACCTGGAGGCTGTCTATCCTATTGTCTGGCTCGATGCTATCCATTACAAAATCAAGGAAAACGGTCGTTATGCCAGCAAGGCCATTTACACGATTCTTGGCCTCAATATCGAAGGCAAGAAGGAGTTATTGGGGCTCTACCTATCCGATCAAGAAGGCGCACATCATTGGCTGAGTGTTCTGACCGATCTCCACAACCGTGGGGTCAAAGATATCCTCATTGCTTGTGTTGATGGCCTGCAGGGTTTCCCTGAGGCCATAGAGAGCATCTACCCTAAGACCGAGATCCAGCACTGCATCATCCATCAGATCCGCAACTCACTAAAGTATGTAGCTTCAAAGAATCAATAGGCCTTTATGGCCGATCTCAAATGCATCTACAAGGCGGCAACGCTCAATGCCGCCGAGCACGCTTTGGACGAGCTGGAGACCAAGTGGGGTGACAAATATCCAATGGTGATTAAGTCCTGGCGGGGTAAATGGCCGACTCTCTCGGCCTACTTTAAATACCCGGAATACGTCCGCACACCGATCTACACTACGAATGCGGTGGAGGCTGTACACAGGCAGTTCCGCAAGTTGACCAAGACCAAGGGCGGCTTCGCCAATGAGAATAGCTTACTGAAGCTTCTCTATGCCGGTATACTAAAAGCCTCCGAACGCTGGACGCACCCAATTCAAAATTGGAATCTGACACTATCACAGCTGACGATCCACTTCCCAGATCGACTGGAGAAATACATCAGCCTATGAGGCTATTTGGCTGACACAGAGTTTCCTAATTACCACCCTTGCTAAGTCACATGTAACTGTATATAAATACAGCTATCATGTTGATCTGTAAGGGAATACACCATGGCTCGCAACAAGGTACAGTTCCAGAAGGGTATTAGTTTGACCCAATTCCTTAAAGCTTATGGTACAGAAGAGCAGTGCTTCGATGCTCTCTGTCAATGGCGTTGGCCAAATGGCTTCTGTTGCCCTCACTGCGGACATGACAAACATTGCAACCTCGCTTACCGCAAGCTCAAGCAATGTAACCGGTGTCGACGTCAGACATCGATTACTTCTCGTACGATATTTGACTCCACCAAACTGCCCCTTACTACTTGGTTTCTCGGTATCTTTCTGATTACCCAGGATAAGAAGGGTATTTCCTCTATGGAGCTGGCTCGTCATCTGGGTCTCTCTTACAACGCTGCCTGGCGTATGAAGCAGAAACTCATGCAGGTGATGATGGAGCGGGACCAACAGTACAAGCTATCCGGTTTTATTGAATTGGATGATGCCTATCTCGGTGGTGAACATACTGGATGCAAGCCGGGGCGCGGAGCTAAGGGTAAAACTCCCTTTGTGGCTGCCGTTGAAACTACCAAAGATAGACGTCCTACTCGTATCAAGCTCTCTATTATCAAGGGCTTCAGGAGCAGTGAGATTTCTACCTGGAGCAAAAAGCATCTTTGCAGCGGTAGCATGGTTATCTCAGATGGCCTTGCATGCTTCAATGCTGTCACAGAGGCTAATTGTGTACATGACAAGATTGTTTGTGGTGGTGGTCGAGCTTCTGTTGAAGAGCCTGAGTTCTATTGGGTGAATACGGTACTCGGCAATCTAAAAAGTGCACTGCGTAGTACCTACCATGCGATTAGGCCGAAATATGCGCAGCGATATTTGGCAGAATTTCAATATCGATTTAATCGACGGTTCGACTTATCAGCACTCATTCCAAGACTTTTTTTTTCTCTCTTCGGACACCTCCAATGCCGGAAAGACTGCTGAAAATTGGCTTAGTATAGGTGGTAATTAGGCAGAGTTTTGAACACCCTCGCTAGAGGTGGTATCGCTATACTTTATCAGCTTAATTCTAAGGTATTACATTTACCTAAGCCCTTTGCTCGAATCCGTTTAACATTGATATTTATTAAATGACGGATCACGAAGCGAAATAGTAATTTCTTAATGCCAGTTAAATTACTTCCATAGAGCAGATAAAAATCATCAGGTTGCGTATAAACTCCGAAATCGTCTGCGATACCTTCTTTCTGTATAAATGTATCTTTATCCTCCCAGTCAATGGGTGGGTTTTGTAGGCATTTTGTGGCAATACCATAGCCTTTAAACTCAGAGCATTGATTACGGAACCCTTCTTGGACTTTGTTCAGGTATGGGCGGTCGATAATATATCCTTCAAGGTTGATCCACCTATCATTTGAATATACTTCAACCCAGCTGTGGATAATTCGTTCAGGTACGATATAGAATAGATAACTAGGTATGGCACCTTTCTGAAGGTCTTTAAAAATAGTAAATCCATGAATGCGTGTAGGAATGCCAACAGCGCGAAGCAAAGCCATTAGCAATGTTCCTTTAGTGTTACATTGTCCGTACCCGTCTTTCAGTACCCTGCTAGCCGGAATACGATCATCACTATTGTAACCAAATAAAATATCATCACGAACAAACTTATAGATGGCACCAATGGCGTCATACTGAGATAGCTTACGCCATTTCTTATTTTCAATTAACATCTGAATGGTTTTATTCTCAAAGTCAAGCATAGGGGTTTCTGATAAGTATTCACGAGTAAGTGTCTTCATTCATTTGTTCTCCAAGGTAAGTTATAATGTGGGCTTATTTAAACTCTGCCCTCTCGTATAATTGAATAAACCTCCTAAGACTTCACGAAAGCTCTCTTATCAAAATCATTCCTAAATGAATGTCGCATAGACTTTTATTTGGGCTGCTTATTCAAAGTTAATCCCCCACTTTCATGCAAGGTTAACGGTTCCTGAAAGAATTTTAATCTACTTAATGAATTTAACATTAGTATTATGATCTCGCATCCCGATTACTTGAAGAATATAGCCCTTTTAAAGCTCTACCTTTCCAACCCAAATTCCGTGGACTATGGGACCGATAGACTCCTTACTAGTGTAAGTGTCGTTAACTGTAAATTGACCTCTTCTAGAGGCTGACTCCTCACTTGGAGAGAAGGTGTGACCAAATAGCCACTTTGGGGTTAATGATAACTTTAGGGCAGTGAGTTAAGTTGAGGTGTCTGAATTTACTTGCTAGAATCCCATTCAGTAGATTCTGGTCTCTTTGTAACTTTTATGAATGTAGTTCGACTATCATTTCTATTAATTGTGCTTATGGTCTTTCAGACCGCAGGTGCATTCTATGATAGCCATGAAGAAGTTCAGGAGGTAACGAATCACCTGTCTCTACATCATGATGAAGATCTGCCCGGCAATTTACCGTTTCAACCGGACAGCTCCCCTTCTGATTTAAGCTTACAGATCCCCTCCAGCGGGGATGAGGCTGATCAATCTTCGTTTCTTCTGGATTTATGTAATCACTGCTGTCATTGCCATGGAAGTACCTTTACCGCCCTGGTAGGTCAATCATTACTCTCTATTCTGAGCGGAATCGTTAATTATCGAGAATTCGGCAATACACGTGTTCCCAGTGGTTATTTTACCCCTCTACTCCGCCCACCTATAACCCAAGTCTGATTGCTCTAATGCCGCGCGAGTAAGGAGAGCTACAAGGCCCCCTTGCGCAATTAAAAACTGACTTGGGAGATACCCATGGATTTTTACTGCACGCTCACTGAGAGTGTGATTCGTCGTCGTGCCATATTCCAGTTGATGGTGGCGATAATGTATTTAGCTGCGCAATCAGTATCCGCGCAGGAGGGGGATTTACTGACATTACCAGATGCGATTGAGCTGACGCTCGCACAGAATCCGGAGCTTGCGGTATTCCCATTACAGAGAAGAGGTCTAGATGGTGCTGAAGAGACTGCAGCACTGCGGCCTGCGTTAAGCCTAGGAGGTGAGGCTCAATACAAGAACTTTGGTGATGGTGGCTCCAATAATGCGCCAGATCCCGAGGATGATGCCGACAATGAGCTTGAGTTGACGGTAACTTTATCCTCCGTAATTGAGCTAGGAGATAAACGTAGAGCTCGAATAGATGTAGTCAATGCCCAGCGTAATTTACTGATCGCGGATGAGCAAGCTAAGGCGCTAGATCTTCTGGCAGAAGTTATCCGTCGCTATGCTCAGGTTCTTGCTGCCCAGGAATTAGCTGTATTGGCTAGGGAGAAGGTATTACTCGCACGTGAAACGCTAAGCGCTGTCAGCGCCAGAGTCAGCGCTGCTGCTAGCCCGGTTTCTGAACGCCTACGAGCGGAGTCCGCCCTGACAAAAGCAAGCCTCGCTAAGCAGACGGATGAGAGCATGCTAGTGTACTACAGGCATGCCCTATCGGCTCTGTGGGGACAGCCGAGTATAGATTATCGAGTAGACTCCAGTGAGCTCTATCGTTTTGAGCCCGGCGCTAGTTTTGAGGAACTTTATGCGCGTGCGCAGGAAAACCCAGCTATAGCGCGCTTTGCTTCCGAAGAGCGACTGAGTGCTTCACAGCTTCGTCTCACCCAGTCCAACTCAAAGCCTGATGTTGGATGGTTTGCAGGTCTTCTCGTGAATCGGGCTGTTGACGAAACTACAGCTTTAGCTGGTTTCGAAGTTCCACTCTTTACCGCAAAACGCAATCGTGGTGCCGAGCTAACAGCAATGACTGAATTGGATGAGGTTATGCTCCGTCGTGAGGCGGCATTACTACAACTTTATCCTCAGCTATTTCTTGCCGTAACCGGTCGCGAACAGGCCCTGGCTACTGTCTCCAGTTTGCAGGATTCTGTAATCCCTAAGCTTCGCGAGGCATTGACTGAAGTAGATCGTGCCTATCGTCGTGGCCGGAGTTCTTATCTTGACTTAATTGTTGCTCGGGAAGAGTTGCTCGATGCTGAACGTGCACGAATCGAAGCAGCGCGGTCTGTACTTCTTTTCGGCGCTGAGATTGAGCAGCTTACAGCAGGGCCTTTAGGTTCCGAGAGTGTAGGAAGCGGAAAATAATTTTGGATTTAGATATGAGCAGATTAAGTAAAGTAATTCGCCTGGCAATATTATCCATACTCCTCATTTTCTCTGGATTTTGGATTGCAAGCCTGGGTCATGCAAATGGTGGTCATGATGAACATGTTAAGCAAGATGAAGAGCTGGGCTCCAATGATAGCCATGATGAGCATGATGAACAGGAAGGGAAACAATTCTCTAGTCATGGACATAGTGATAACCATGGCGGACATGATGAGCATCAGGAGGAAAAGGGCCCCAATGGTGGCCGTTTACTGACTGAGGGGGATCTAACGGCCGAGTTGCTTATTTATGAAAGTGGTGTAAAGCCAGAGTTTCGAGCCTGGATTTCTCTTAATGGTAAACCTTTAGAGAATGCTCGTGTTTCCGTAGAGCTTGAAAGACTTGGTGGAAAAGTGGATCAAATACCCTTTGCCTGGGAGGATAGTGTTGGGTATTACCGCGGTGAAGGCGTAGTAAAGGAACCTCACTCTTTTGATGTTGCCGTTTCTGTTTTTTACAACGGCGAGCGCACAAGTTGGGATTATGAGTCCCATGAAGGTCGAGTGCAGATCTCTGAACAAATGGCAAAAAAGGCAGGCATTAAAACTGCAATTGCTGCTCCAGGTATAATTAAAGAAAGCGTTACCTTATATGGTAAAACTGCGATAGATCATCGTAACCTCAGTCATGTGCGTGCACGTTACCCAGGAACCGTAATCACTGTTAAAAAAACGCTTGGCGATTTGGTAGCGAAAGGGGAAGAGCTTGCTTCTATCGAATCCAATGACAGCTTGCAAATTTATCCATTGGTCGCTCCTATTAGCGGTCAGATAATTGATAAGCAAGCCAGCCAAGGTGAATTCAGTGGCGAACGGGTGCTGTTTACCATAGCTAACTACGACCAGCTGTGGGCTGAGTTGCAAGTATTTCCGATGCGTCGCGATCAGATCAAATTAGGGCAACAGGTTTCAATTACAGCTGGTGAGCGTTCTTTTGAGTCAACTATCAGCAGCCTTGCTCCGAGCAGTAATGGTCAGCCCTTCGCGATTGCAAGAGCGGTGATTGAAAACCCCAATGAGCTCTGGACTACCGATCTAATGGTCCAAGGCCAAGTAGTAACCAATGAAAAATCTGTGCCTTTAGTGGTCGAGAATCGTGCACTACAACCTTTCCGCGATTGGACGGTGGTATTTATCAAAGTGGGAGAAACCTATGAAATTCGTCCACTAAAACTCGGCCGTAGCGACGGCACTGTAACCGAAGTGCTGAGTGGCCTCAATGAGGGTGATCGCTATGTCACCGAGAACAGCTACCTGATCAAAGCGGATATTGAAAAGTCCGGCGCTGCACATAGCCATTAAATGAGGCCAGAAGATGATTGAAAGTATACTGCGCTTCTCAATTGAGCGGCGCTACTTCGTACTGTCCCTGATCTTTGTATTGGTGGGCCTGGGGGTTTGGAGTTATCAGAGACTTCCAATTGATGCGGTTCCCGATATCACCAATGTTCAGGTACAGATTAATACCGAGGCTCCTGGTTATTCACCTTTAGAGGCGGAGCAGCGGATTACTTACACTGTGGAGGCGGCACTCGCCGGCTTGCCTAATTTAGAATATACCCGTTCGCTCTCTCGCTACGGTTTGTCCCAGGTCACTGTTGTTTTTAAAGAGGGTACAGATCTCTATTTTGCTCGGAACTTAATTAATAGCCGTCTCAGTAGTATTAAAAGTCATTTGCCTCCGGAGTTAGAGCCTGAAATGGGTCCCATTGCTACCGGACTCGGTGAGATTTTTATGTACACAGTGGAGGCTCTGCCTGGCGCCACCCAGCCCAATGGGCAGCCTTACGACGCCACTTCACTGAGGGAAATTCAAGATTGGATTATAAAACCGCAATTATCCTTAGTCCCCGGAGTTACTGAAGTTAATACCATCGGTGGCTATAACAAGCAGTATCACGTAACACCCGAACCTCGACAGATGCTTAACTTTGGCGTATCCATGGAAGATATCGCTCTAGCGCTGAGCCGCAATAACGAAAGTCGCGGCGCTGGTTACTTGGAGGGGAATGGACGGCAACTTCTGGTGCGTTCACCAGGGCAGTTGCGAAATATTGCCGAAATTGAGGATGTGGTAATTACCAGTCGCGCCGGGGTGCCGGTTAAAATTTCGGATGTAGCCGAAGTAGCTATTGGAAAAGAGCTTCGCACCGGTGCTGCCACTCGCGATGGTGAAGAGACCGTATTGGGCACAGCTATGATGCTGGTAGGGGAAAACTCCCGGGAGGTAGCTCGAAGTGTAGCGGAAGCCTTAAAGCGAATAAAATCAACCGTACCTGAAGGTATTAAGGTAGAGGCGGTTTATGATCGGACCACTCTGGTAGATAAAGCTATCGCTACAGTGCAAAAAAACCTTGTTGAGGGTGCGCTGCTGGTTATCGTGGTATTGTTCTTGTTGCTGGGAAATATTCGAGCCGCCTTTATTACTGCAGCGGTAATCCCGCTTTCCATGCTTGCCACCATTTTCGGCATGGTGCAAACGGGTGTTTCCGCCAATCTGATGAGTCTCGGAGCCCTTGACTTTGGCCTGATTGTCGATGGGGCCGTGATAATTGTGGAGAACGCGATTCGCCGACTTGCCGAAGCCCAGCATCGCAACGGAGGCAAGCTGCCCCTACAAGAGCGTTTGGAGCTAGTATTCCAAGCTACCAACGAAGTGATTCGCCCAAGTTTGTTTGGTGTTTTGATCATTACCGTGGTGTATATCCCTCTATTTTCGCTTACAGGTGTGGAAGGGAAGATGTTCCACCCCATGGCTGCCACTGTAGTGATGGCTTTACTCGCTGCACTGGTGCTTTCATTGACCGTTGTGCCTGCAGCAGTTGCTGTTTTCCTGACAGGTAAAATCAGTGAAAATGAAAACAAAGTTATTGTTGCGACCAAATCTTTATATAAACCACTGTTGATTGCTGCAATGAAAGTGCGCTGGTTAGTACTTTCTGGGGCTCTTGCATTAGTACTGTTCTGCAGCTGGCTTGCAACAACACTGGGTTCTGAATTTATTCCTCAGCTCAATGAGGGTGATATCGCTTTACACGCCCTGCGTATTCCTGGTACCGGTTTAGAGCAATCTGTAGAAATGCAAAGCTTGTTGGAGCAGCGTATTAAGGAGTTTCCTCAAGTAGATAAAGTATTCGCAAAAATTGGTACACCAGAAGTAGCAACAGACCCAATGCCGCCAAATGTAGCCGACAATTTTGTGATCCTGAAGCCCCGTGACCAATGGCCCGATCCGAAACTGCCCCAGGAACAATTGGTTGCTGAAATCGAAGAAGCTGTGCGTCAGTTACCGGGAAATAACTACGAGTTCACCCAACCAATCCAAATGCGCTTTAATGAACTAATTTCCGGCGTACGTGCAGACCTGGGTATTAAAGTATTCGGTGATGATCTGGATCAGCTGGTGGCTTCTTCAAATGAAATTCTCGGTGTGCTAAATGGAATTGAGGGTGTTGCTGATGCTCGTGTAGAACAAGTGGAGGGTCTACCGATTCTATCAATAGTGCCGAATCGAATCGCACTCGCCCGCTATGGAATAGATCTGCAAACCTTGCAAGATTTGGTTTCAGCGGCTATTGGAGGTGAAGAGGCTGGATTGATTTACGAAGGCGATCGCCGTTTTCATCTGGTAGTGCGTCTGCCGGAAGGCTTGCGACGAGACTATGAGAACCTTGGGGATTTACCTGTTCCGTTACCTACTGGTAGCCCATTGGGTAGCTATGTGCCCTTGTCAGAAGTTGCTAACTTGGAAATGACCCCTGCCCCCAACCAGATCAGCCGGGAAAATGGTAAGCGCCGTGTTGTGGTAACTGCCAACGTCCGCGACCGTGATTTGGGGTCCTTTGTTGAAGAGGCGAAGAGCCGTATTGATCAGCAGGTCTCTTTGCCTGCAGGTTACTGGCTAGTATACGGCGGCACTTTCGAGCAATTGGAATCCGCCAGTACTCGCCTCTCAATAGTGGTTCCACTGACACTATTGGTAATTCTGGGACTTCTGGTGATGGCCTTTGGTTCATTCAAGGATGCCTTAATTATTTTCAGTGGAGTACCCCTGGCGCTTACTGGAGGTGTCTTGTCCCTATGGTTGCGCGATATGCCTTTATCTATTTCTGCTGGAGTAGGATTTATTGCACTATCTGGTGTGGCGGTGTTAAACGGTTTGGTAATGCTCTCCTTCATCCGACAACTTCGTCAGCAAGGTGGTGAGTTGCTCACATCCATTATCGATGGTGCTATGATCCGCCTGCGTCCAGTATTGATGACTGCGTTGGTTGCAAGTCTCGGTTTTGTTCCTATGGCTTTGAATGTAGGTACTGGAGCAGAGGTTCAAAGACCACTAGCTACGGTGGTAATTGGAGGCATAATTTCTTCTACTCTCCTAACCTTGTTTGTACTGCCATTGCTTTATCGGATAGTGCATGGAAGAGAAGGTATATTGAAAATATAAACATAATTTATGATGCTCACCTTTGCTTATATTTAGGTAGGGGTGAGCAAAATTTTAATGAAAATATTTAAGTGTTTGTTGGTTCATTTTTGAGCATGAAAGAAATGGATGCGCTTGATATTTATATAAGATAAATAGAAAATAATAGATGTTTCTATTGCCTCAATGGAGTGACGGGTTTTTAGTGTGTAGGTTTAGTATGAGTTTACTGCTTGCAGATTTTTATTCTAGTTCAATGCCAACCTTTATAGGTCCTAAATTGAGTGGGCGGAAGTGCTGGTGCCCTTGATCTCTGATTTTAGTGAATTGTAATTTGACTTCTCATGAGGTTGACTAATAAATATGATCTGAATTTTTAAAGAAAGACAGGATCTAGCCTCGAGAGAGAATTTGAAGTAAGTAATTGTTGATGTTTAAAACATAAATATCCCTAAGTGGAGTTCTGTTTAGAGAGGGCATGAATATGTCTGAATGTGGTTGCGGTGTAGAGCAAGCAGATAAATTAGAGAGAAGCACTTTAATGGTGCTGCTAGTGATCAACGCAATTATGTTTGTGTTTGAATTAATTCTTGGATGGTTTGCTCAGTCAACAGGACTGATTGCTGACTCTCTAGATATGTTGGCTGATGCTGCTGTGTATGGGATCTCTTTATTTGTTGTAGGTAGAGGGGTTATATATCAAGCTAAGGCAGCTAATGTCAGTGGAATAATTCAAATTATATTGGGATTGTGGGTGTTGTATGAGGTTTGTAGGAGATCACTTTTTGGAAGCGAGCCAGAAAGTATACTAATGATATCAATAGGGGCCTCTGCCTTGTTAGCAAATGTTGTTTGCCTCCTAATAATATCAAAGTATAGGGAAGGGGGTGTACATATGAGAGCCGCTTGGATTTTTTCAGCCAATGATGTTGTCGCAAATTTAGGAGTGATTGTGTCAGGACTACTAGTGGCGGTAATCGATAGTCGTTTTCCTGATCTTGCTATAGGCTTAATAATTTCGGCTGTTGTCACTCGAGGTGGTTTTTTGATTCTTAAAGAGGCGAGGGAGTCCACTCGAAAAGCCAAAATATCCTAAGTGACCTTAAGGTTTTAATAGTATGAGTAATATCAACTTCTTAGTGGCTTGTCTAAAATAGTTTGTAGATCAATGGGAGTCTTACCTGAAGATGCTTGTCACTAATTTCTGAGAGCAAAAGATGCAATGATCCCTTAAGGTTTGAGTTGGCGAACTTATGAGTGCTTTTCTCTCATAGAGCAGTTTTGTGCATCCATTTTAATGCGTTATGACATGACGCACTTTTTTCACCTTTGACCTAGATGGTCTAGGCAGAAATTTTATTATTATATGCTGCCGAATATTCCCTTACAGCCTCCAAAGGATCTAGTCGAAGTATTGTTAGGTGTTGAATATCTTTCATTGGGGCATAAAAGCCTAAGAAGTCCTCAAGTGTTTTTTTTATAGCTCTAAATTTTTAGCCGACTGTAACTAAAAATTGATACGTACCTTCTGTTGAAAAGAATATTGAGCCGCGACATTAATGTCTACTAGGTGAGCTTCATGGCAAAGTATGGTGCAATGCTTTAGATCGGTGATTTGATCTATATCTCTTCAGTCTTAAAGCCGTATGGCAAATAATTGTCGAGCAGCTGTTTCATCGAGTTAGATGTTTCAGAAAGTTCTCTGTCGCTCATATTCTATAGGTAATATTGGTAATGATAACGATTTTCAATTAAGTGTGTGGTTCTGTGCCTGTAAAAATTTATACTCTTCATAACTTCCGGTCTAGTGGATACTTTTGGTGGGAAAGTTGAGTTTAATAATTTAACACTAAGTTAGGGTGAAGTATGGGGCTTAATTGGGAGGTGGCTCGGAGGTACTAGGAAGGTGTTCTGTTTCTTTTGATACTAAATATCGCCATTGCTAGATGAAATAAGAAAATGTTACGTAGATTGCGTGTGCCGTATGCTCTCTCATTTTGCAAAGTACTCCTAAAGTTAGCTAGAAATCAGATCTTATCTTCAGCCACATCTACGAGGTTTGGTATGCGCTTTATAATTGAAGCCGATTTTGTAGTGCTTCTTTAAGCTGGCCGGCAAAGATAATGTTTTTCAGTTCATCGGCGGATGTAGGTAAATCTATCCCTGGTGCTCAGCTTTCAGCATTTTTAGTTTGGTGGATGCTTCTAAAGTGCCTGCTGAATAGATATTTTCCCATGGTAATAAAATGTGTAAGCACGATTGGGTATTTCTGAGGGATGTCTAAAGCGGTATTCTGGTTTTTTGTGTGTTGAAAATGGCCATTGTTTCTGTGGTTTTAATTGTGCAATAGGGAATCTCGCAAAGATAATGTGGATAATTTTTTATTGATAGTTAAAAAATAAAGAGTAATAAATAGATTATTATGGATGGTTGTCATAAATGAGACTGAGTTTTCTATTTTAGTCATGAGAATTAATGGCGTTTAGTTGGTGTAGGTAAAAGAAAAGGAGGTGGAAGTACAGTTGCGCCTTACTTGGTACTATTCTCCTTAAAGTAGATCGTTGTAATAAAAAAATATCCAATAAATTACTTGGTGTTGCGGGGCGTGTTGTTAATTGTGGTGTGGTTTATATGAATGTGATGTATCAATCTTTACTTAAAAATACGAATTTTCTGCTGAAAAATAGCAGGGAGATTAAAGATTGAGGAAAAACGACAATGTAAGCTTGAATATTTGTGCGAATTTACTCTACCCCTAAGATTGAATTAATTCTATTAAGCTTGTCATCAAATAGTTTATATTTGTTAATTGGCTGGTCACAATATGTTACCAAAATATAAGCTGTAATTTGCTGTAATTGGCGGCAAGGTGCTTTCTTGGGTTTCCCGTTGGGAGTCGGAGTTCAGGTGTGAGTGCAAGCTTCAATAGTAAAAAAAATATGTATAAAGCCTGTTCGTTTTGTTGTGAGTTCATGATCGCAAGATGATTTTTATGTGATTGGCGGACCGATTGTTCTGGCTAATTTTTAGAGGTAATTTGAAGGGGTAAGATTGTAAGTGGGTGTAAGTGAGAGGGGCTGGTCATGTAGCAAAAAAAAAACCATACTACGCGGCAAGAAAAATAAAAAAATAAAGAAAATTACTTTGAAGTGATTGTTAAAATTTCTAATGTGTTTAATATTTCTCTCGGAAAATAATAAATAGAATCGATAAGTAGAGACTCTTGATGGTGGTCAAAGATTTACCCGGCAGATTTACCCGGCAGATTTACCCGGCAGGTTTACCCGGCATGATTCCCGGATGGGTCTTTCAGTCGAGTTCTAAATTCTCTGATGTTTAAACCATTCTTAATTCAAGCTTTGAGGTTTTTGTTAAGTTTTTTGATATATATCAGCTTGATTAAAACAGTAAAAAAATAGCCTAAATGCCTCCGCATAGACGATTGAGGCCGTGTCTTATTTGACTTTAAAAATGGAGATTGAAATGTCGATACAGTTACAAAACATACTCAAGGAAAACGGGTTAGACCCTTTAAAGGTGGCACTGTCATCTGTGGCGGAACTCTATTCGATGACAGAGGATAACTTACTGGATTTCAAGACAGGCTTGATCCATGAGGCATTCGCTTATCACTATGAGAACAATGCTTTTTTCCGCTCCGCTTGCGATAGCAAAGGAGTGACACCGGATATGATCTCAACTCCAGCTGACCTGATCAAAATACCTCTGATTCCCATTGAGCTTTTTAAATCAAACGATAGCCATAAGTTACTTTCAGTCAGCCTACGTGATGTAGAGCTAGAAATGCGAAGCACAGGTACCTCTGGTATTCCCAGCGTTTCGCGCCGCTGCGCGGACACCGTTGACAATGCGGTGCTGGGGATTTACTCGATGTATCGCGAATTCCTAAAGATCTCCAAAGGTGCCGGCCTTTATCTTTGCCCCTCAACCGAGGAAATTCCTGAAATGGGCATGATCAAGGCCCTCAATATGCTCGCAGGTCTGCTGGACACTCATAGATTCATGGTTCGGCAAGAATCTTTTAAGCCCGAAGAGGCCTTAGAACAGCTTGAGGATTGGAATGATAAATTCAGTCGCCATTTGATTGGTCCTCCATTCCTGATCAATCGTTTTATCAGCTACCTCAAAGCTACCAACACCCGAATTAAACTCGATAAGAGTAGTTACATCATCACTCTTGGGGGGTGGAAGCGCTTCTCAGGCCAGATGTTGTCACGTGCAGAATTCAACAGTGAATGTATCGAGTACTTGGGCGTTGAAGAGAGCCAGATCCGTGACATCTACGCCTTGGTTGAATCCAATGTCATTGCTATTGACGATGAGTATGGAATCAAGCATGTCTCCCCCTTCGTTCATTTCTCGGTAAGAGACCCCAAACAACTAGATCGAGAGGTCGAACCGGGCCAGACCGGCCAATTGGCAATTCTTGACCCTCTCGCACGTTCGACGCCTGGTTTCATGCTTACTGAGGACTTGGTGCGACTGTTGCCTGAAGCGAGTCGTTCGGGAAGAAGTGGTCAACGCATGCAGTATGTAATGCGCCTACCTGAGTCAAAAGAATTTGGTTGCTGTGCGGTTAATTTAGATAAGCGGCTTGAAGATTTGGACGCAGAGCAGGCTGCTAGCGGCAGTTGTCCAGTCGTCGCCTAATTACAGCTGTCCAAGATGGAGCTACAACATGTACAACGACATCATCATTGACAACTTTTCCGACCCGGCTCATGTCGGTGATATCAACGAACCCAATTACGAATATGAAATTGGCAATCCAGTATGTGGAGATCGGATTCGCGTTCAGATCAACATCACCAATGGACTGATTGACAGTGCTCGCTTTAGAGCTTGGGGCTGCGCTACTTCGGTGGCGACGGCCAACATTTTCTGTGCCTCGCTTGAGGGGTTGGCACCGGAACAGCTTGCCGGGAGAACAAGTAGCGAAATAGAAGGCATGCTTGGTGAACTAGAGCCATCACAACACCATTGTGTTGAGATTTTGCAGCAGCTTCATCATAGGTTGCTGAGCTTAGTTGGCAAAGATTGTCGGGAGGTGATGCCATGACAAATGCTCACTCGATTGAGGGTTACTTCGACTACAACGCCACAACCCCGGTGTCGGAGGCTGTAGCTACGGCTATGTCCTCTGCGCTTCGGCTCTTTGCTAATCCATCGGGGCGTACGCTTCCTTCGACCAGTAATCGTGAGCTAATCCAGCGAGCAAAGACCCATGTCGCTAGCCTACTGGGTACCGCGCCGGAAAAAGTTTTCTTTACCTCCGGCGGTTCTGAAGCCAATAACTGGGCTATTAAAGGAAGCCTGATGAACGACCTGGGTAGGGCCGGCCATATCCTAACCACGGCGATTGAGCACCCTTCAGTTCTAGAAACTATCCGATACTGCGCCCACCAATTCGGATTCGAAGTCACCTGCTTGAAGCCGGGACCGAGTGGCGCCGTCAGTTTTGAGGCTGTCGCTGAAGCTATCCGGCCTGACACCAGATTGATTTCCATGATGTATGCGAACAATGAAACCGGCGTTATTCAACCTGTGGATCAGGTGGCAAGGCTGACCCGCTCCCGAGGCATTCCGTTCCATGTCGACGCAGTGCAAGCAGTAGGTAAGCGGCCTCTTGATGTCGAGGCATTAGGTGCTGATTTTGTTTCTTTTTCCGCACACAAATTCTATGGTCCCAAGGGTATTGGCGGCCTATATATCCAGAATATAGATCGCATATCTCCCTTGATTCATGGTGGTGGACAAGAGATGGCAATGCGCTCTGGTACCGAGAATTTGGTCGCTATCGCCGGACTCGGTGAGGCTGCTGACGAATGTCGCAGGGAGCTTGAGTACTGGGATCATCACTGTCTGAAGTGCAAACAGCACTTGATCGAACAGCTTGGCAAATCCTCTATCGAAACACATATCAATGGTGCTAGTCATTATGAGGGGGCGATTTCCAATACCTTAAACCTATCGATTCCAGGCATTCGGGGTGAGGCGCTTGCTCTGTTAATGGAAAAGAAAGATGGGATTGTGGTGTCGATTGGCTCTGCATGCAGTAACAACAAGACCCGTCAACTATCGCCTGTATTACAAGGAATGGGGCTAAGTGATGAAGAAATACAAAGTGCGATCAGGATTAGCTTCGGCCGCTTTACCAGCCTTGATGATATAGATCGTTTTGTTGATTCATTGCAGCGGTGCGTGGCACAGCTCAAAAGCATGAGCTTTAAAGGGTGAGGAGTTGGGCTCATGACGGATAAGATTTTTCCAGCTCAGCGCTTCATGGATCAGTTCGCCCGACACGTGGTTAATGAGCCTAGCCGTACCGCCTGCGTATTCCAGCCTCATGGGCCTGATAGTGCTCTATCGCTGAGTTACGGTGAACTGAATCAGCAGGTACTGGAACGGGCCCGACTGTTAGTCGAGCGCGGATATAGAGGCCAGCCGCTTGCTCTGCTTTTCCCTGCTGGTCTTGATTTTGTGGTCAACTTCCTCGCCTGCCTCGCGGCTGGCGTCATTGCTGTACCCCTGAACCTGAGTCGCAATGCTCAGCAATTAGAGCGCACTGTTCGTATTCTTGGTGATGCAAAGACCAAAGCCATTCTGACGACCGCTGAGACTCGTGAACAGCTATTTGAGCAATTAGCAGAATTACCGGCGATTAATTTGGGCGACCAGGCCTGGATTGATGAGCAGCAGGTTGGTGCTGCTAAAGATGTAGAGTTACCTCTTCCGGCTCCAGATGAGTTGGCGTTTGTTCAGTACACCTCAGGCTCTACTGATCTACCCAAAGGTGTGATGGTAAGTCACGCCAACATTATCGATAACCAATTGGCTATCCAGCAGGCGTGTGGCCACCGCGAAGGTGTAATTGCTGGCGGCTGGCTGCCACAGTTCCACGATATGGGACTGATAGGCCATATGCTGCAGCCATTGTTCCTTGGTGGTACCTACGTCTTCATGCCACCGATGAAGTTCGTTCAGCGTCCACGCCGGTGGTTAGAATTGATATCTCACTATCGAATTCATAGCTCTGCTGCACCTAATTTTGGCTATGAGCACTGCATCAAGTTCATAGGTGAGCGAGAGGACTTATCGGGATTAGACCTGAGTTGCTGGAAGGTGGCTTTGAATGGCTCTGAGCCTGTCAGCGCCGACACTATGAGGATATTTGCTGAACGTTTCCAGCCTTACGGTTTTTCCTCTACTGCTTTCTTTCCCTGCTACGGCATGGCTGAAACCACTTTGTTTGTCTCTGGAGGACCGAAAGGCGTAGGCATTGAAACCCTGGCTTTCGATCCCGCAGCATTTGACTCTGGTCGACTGCAATCTACTGGTGAGGGGCGTCAAGTGGTTAGCTGCGGTCGTATCACGCCAAGGATGATTTTGAAGGTTGTTGATCCGGAGAGTGGCCGGCTAGCAGATGAGGGTTGTATTGGTGAGATATGGATTAGTGGTGCCTCAATAGCACAAGGTTATCTTAACAACCTTGAGATTAGTAAGCAGCAATTCGGTGCTCGTATATCGCCCTGCGACGGTCATTATTACCTCAAAACCGGGGACATGGGCTTCGTCCGTGACAATAAGTTGTATATCACCGGGCGGATTAAGGAAATGTTAATCCTGCGCGGCCGCAACCTTTATCCATACGATATTGAACGTACCTGTAGTGACCATCCTGATGCGGCAGGCAATAACGGAGCCTCGGTTTTCACTGTGGATAGCAATGGCCAAAACCGACTGGCAGCCATTGTTGAGATTCGCCGCCACGCCTTTCTTAACCGAAACCACGATGAACTCCGACAGGAGCTGCGTGAGGCAGTGATGTTGGCACATGATGTCGCCCTCGACCAGCTTTTGCTGGTCAAGCCTGGCGGTATTCCGAAAACCACCAGCGGCAAAGTTCGTAGGACTGCCTGCAGGGATCTGATTGCAGCCGAAGAGGCGCAGCTCGCATGAACCGTTGATAGGAAATATAAGATGACGAATGAATTTAGAATGAAAAACCTGGTGGAACAGATCACAGATTTTATCGCTGCTAAGACACCAGAATTTTCGATTGATAAGCACAGTGACACCTCTTTCTCAAGTCTAGGTCTAGACTCGGCAGACCATGTCCAGCTATCGACTATGGTGGAGGACCACCTCTCTGTTGACATCGATCCGACGCTAGCCTTCGACTACCCAACGATTAACGCTCTTGTGGCACATCTCGAAAAGAATTTTTCAAGAACAGCTTTGGAGCGCAGTTGATGTCGCGACTTGATTGCATAGTTATCGGTGGAGGCCAGTTCGGTCTTCACACCGCACGAATGCTGCAGCAGGCTGATCTCAACTACCTTCTGCTTGAACGGGATAGTATTGGCGACGTTTGGCGTAACCGGCTCGAAGGTATGAAGCTATTCACTTCACGTCAATTCTGTGCCCTGCCAGGACTAGCCTTTCCGGGCGATCCTGAGGGCTTCCCGACTACAGTAGAAATAGCTGATTATTTGGTCAGCTATGCAGGCCACTTTGATCTTCAGGTTCGAGAAGGCTGTGAAGTTGTTGGTCTCGATCGCCTTTCGAACGGCAGTTTTCAGGTCGACCTTGCCGACGGCACGTCTCTGCTCGCCACCAGTATCGTCAATGCAACTGGTGCTAATCAGATACCCCAGGTGCCGGCGATAAGTTCCCAACTTGCTGGAGAGGTGCAGCAACTAGACGGTAGTCTCGCCTCAACCGATGTCATTTCTGATGGCCACACTGTTGCCGTTATTGGGGATGGTGCTACTGGGCGTCAGATCGTGGACCGGCTAGCGGGACGTTGCAATGTGTTTTTGGCCACGGGTTCCCCACGTGGCCTGCCTCCCAACCGTTTGTTCGGACGTGATATTTTTTGGTGGCTTGATCGCTTGCGTATCCTTTCCGCCGATAAGAACAGCCTCATCGCGAAGATATTAAAAAAGCGTAACCCTGTCCCCTGTGGTGAATACAACAATAGACGGCTGAAGGCTAAAGGCGTAAAGATTGTTGGCCGTGCTTTGGAGTGCTCTGGCCGTCAAATCCGTTTCGACTCCGTCGGTTGGCATGACATAGATACAGTGATTTGGGCAACAGGCTATTGCGACCGAACGAGCTGGCTAAAGTTGCCGCACTGTGTCGATGAGAGGGGCTTCATTGAAAACTATGGAAGGACTCCAGAGCCTGGGCTTTTCTTAGTGGGACGTAAATGGCTTAGTTGTCGAGCGTCGGAGCTGGTAATGGGGGTTGAGAAGGATGTAGAGCGAGTAATGGTGCCGCTGCGAGCCTTTTTATCCGAAAGGAAAGAAATACCTTGAACAAAAATATAAAGACCGATTGGATCATTCGCTCTGGCGCCAGTAAGTGGCTATTAGCGCTGGTGCTGTTGCTCACATTGATGTCGGCTGTTGGCCTAAAACGGATGGGGCTGGCCAGTGATTATCGCGTTTTCTTCGATGATAACGATCGTGACCTACTGCGCTTGGAGCAGATGCAAGATACTTATAGCACGACTGATAACGTGTTCATCATGATTGAACCGGTGGATGACAACATCTACAACCAGCGTACTCTGAGCCTTATACATGAAATGACACGCGCGTTGTGGCGGACGGCCCATGTCTCTCGAGTAGATTCGCTAACGAACTTCCCCTATAGCTCTGCTGAAGACGATGATATTTTGATTGAGGAGTTCGTCTACGAGCTTGACGAATTGACGCCGCAAAGGATCGCCTTTATTGAAACTGCCGCTAGTAGTGAGAGGGACTTGGTTGGCAATTTGGTTAGTAAGAACGGACGATTTACCGCGATCAATGCGACCATTCGGTTGCCAGGGTTAGACCATAAGGCCGAAGTGCTAGCCGTTACCGGTGCTGTCGATGAATTGATTAAGTCATTCAAGATGGAATATCCGGATCATCGTTTTTTTGTCACCGGTGTGGTGGAGATGAACGGTGCCTTTTTCCAGGCGGCAAAAAAAGACTTCATCACGCTGATACCGTTGATGATCCTTTTTGTGCTGGTCAGCGCTGCTCTAATTCTCGGATCACCTGCTGCAGGTGGCGCTATTTTGACGGTAGTAGTGTTGGCACTGCTAGGGTCTTTGGGTCTAGCTGGTTGGCTCGGTATTCAATTGTCTGCGCCATCAGTATCGGCTCCAATCATCATGTTCACGGTGATAGTAGCGTCGGCCATCCACATCCTCAGCTATATTCAGCGCCAGATACGCAGTGGTGTTTCTCGTGAAGAAGCAGTCTTGCAATCCTACCGGCGCAATCTCAAGCCGATTGCGGTGAGCCATGTCACTACTATTATCGGTTTTCTGGCGATGAATTTCAGTGACTCACCGCCGTTTCGAGATCTTGGCAATATAGTTGCCTTAGGTGTGCTCTTCTCGCTACTTTTGTCGTTGACGGTTCTACCACAGCTTCTGCTGCGTATTCGTTTTTCAACGCGGGAAACAGGTGCCAACCGACTGATTAATCGCATGGCTTTGTTGTCAGGCTGGGTTATCGCTTACCGCCAGCGGATATTGTGGCTAATGCTACCTTTGTCCCTATGCGTCGCTGCACTCAGTCCATTGAATCAATTAAACGATGATTTAATCCGCTATTTTGATGAGTCGCAGCCCTTCCGTGCTGATTCTGAACGTATCGATCGCCACTTTTCTGGTATTTATACAATCGATTACTCGCTCTCGGTACCAGAGCAGAACGGTATGTTTCAGCCAGAGTTTTTACAGTTTCTTGATACATTCGATGACTGGCTACATGAGCAGCCAGAAGTTTTTACAACTGCAAGCCCCCTGCACCGAATCAAGGATCTTAACCGTTTGATGAATGGTGGTGATGAGGACTCTTACCGGTTACCTGGCGATACAATTACCGCTGCACAGCAGTTCCTGCTATACGAGATGTCGTTGCCGTTTGGTCGTGATGTGACCCATCAGGTGAATTTGAATAAATCCTCGGTGAAACTGACTGCACGATTAAAGAATCTAAGCTCGGTGGGCTTAATTGCTTTTGAAAAACGGGTCGAAGAGTGGTTATTGCAAAACCAACCTCGCTCCATTGATATCTATCACAGCAGTCCCGCAGTGATTTTTTCCCACATTGGTCAATCAAATATTGTAAGTCTCCTTGAAGGTGCCTCGCTAGCGTTTGTGGTGATTTCATTGACGTTGATGCTGGTATTCCGCTCACTCGATATTGGTCTATTGAGCTTGGTTCCAAACCTGCTTCCAGTCGCGGCAGCATTTGGATTTTGGTATCTCGTTAATGGTCAAATCTCAATGGGGCTGGCTGGGGTGTCGGCAATGGCGATCGGCATAATCGTCGATGATACAGTTCACTTCCTCTATCAGTATGTCAACGGTCTAAAGCGGGGGCTCAGTCCTGAAGATAGCGTAAGCGAAACCATTAGTAAGACTATGGGTGGGATCGTGATTAGCTCAATGCTGCTAGTGATAGGCTTCCTTCTATTGTCGACCTCGGCGTTCGAGAAAAATGCCCAGATGGGTATGCTCACGGGGATGTCTATTGTGTTGGCATTGGTGTTTGACTTGATATTACTACCGGCCTTGGTTCTAACCTTTATGCGCAGGACACGTACGTCGAACCTGCAATTTCGTACCGACAAGGAACTAAATAATGCGAACTGATTACCGTCTCCTCCTTCCAGTGACAATACTTTGTGGCCTAATCGGTTTGCCGGTTCAAGGCGCTGCTAGCGATGTTAGAAAGGGGCGGGAGGTCGCAGTGGCAGTGGATAACCGTGATCTTGGTTACGGCGACAGTGTTGCCGAATTGACGATGATTCTACGCAACAGGGCCGGAGATGAAACTCGACGTGAACTGCAGATCAGCTCACTTGAGAGTCACGAGGGTGGAGACAAATCGTTAATCCGCTTCAATTTTCCTGCCGATATCCGGGGCACGGCGCTTCTAACGCATCCGCAGTTAGAGGATACCGATAAGCAGTGGTTATATTTGCCTGCCTATTCCCGTATTAAGAGGATCTCATCTCGCAATAAGAGTGGTGCGTTCGTCGGTAGTGAGTTTTCGTTCGAGGACTTGTCTGATAAGGCGGTCGACGATTTCCGCTATACCTACGTGAGAGAGGAATCATGCGAAGATGGTGCCCTGGTTTGTGACGTAATTGACCGAGTGCCAGAAGACTCTCACTCTGCATATAGCCGGCAGCGGGTCTGGGTTGATCAGAGTGCTCGACGTATCTTCCGTATAGACTATTTCGACCGTAAGGAAACGCTGCTCAAGACTTTTTCCGCAAGGGATTTTCGCCTCTACGACGATCGTTATTGGAGGCCCATGGAGGTGGTTATGCATAATCAGCAGAGTGGAAACGTAACGATCTTAAGCTATAGCCGCATCGAGTTTGGTACCGGTCTCTCAGTTGCGAATTTCCATCGCAATACACTCCGGGATTAAGGGTATGGGGGTCTTGCGTTTAGCGTTTTGGGTGCAGCTGTGTCTAAGCCTTACCATTATGCCGGTCCTCGCAGAGGTCAAGGTTGACAAGTATTCTGTTGATATCGCGGCCACGGCTCGTATATTTGCAGAAGAGGAGTCGCTGGCCATTGATGATAGCTACCGCTTCGGACCGGGGCTGGAAATTGAAGCAAATGCTGAGGGGGATATTGGTGATACTGGCTATAAGCTGCGGTTGTTTGGTAGCTGGGATAAGCAGGATGGGGAGCGTCGTTATGCCGATATCCGCCAAGCCAGCCTTCACTGGCGCCGTGATCAGTTATCGCTGAATCTTGGTGTTAGCACTTTCTTTTGGGGCGTTTCTGAATCTCTGAATATAGTCAATGTACTTAATCAGGCTGACTTGCGCCAAGCTATCGACGGAAAGGAAAAGATGGGGCAGACCTTCGCATCTTTAGGTCTGCGTTTTGATAACGGCGAACTATCGATATTCTATCTGCCAACTTTTCGTGAGCGAGAATTTCCAGAGCGCCCGTCATTCGGACTACCGATTTCGGACCGGGCACTTTTTGAAAGCTCGAATAGAGGTGGAGATGTTGCTCTGCGAGGCCATTTTTACGCTGGTGATTTAGAAACAGGGATCGGTTACTTCAGAGGCACTAGGCGGGCGCCACTACTGGTAAGGCCTAGCCCTTCAGCGACGATGTTGACTCCCTTTTACATCGAAACCGAGAATTTTTTACTGGACACACTTTATCTCCTCGGCGACACGACCTTGAAGTTGGAAGCGAAAACTGGTCGCGAACTGGAGCAAGGTTTCTTTGCTGCAAACGTTGGCCTTGAGCACCCGATTTATTCGCTACCGGATAGTATGCAAGATCTGTCCTTGATCGCCGAATATCTAATCGACGATAGGGATGAGCAAGCTGAAACATTAGGTCAGAACGATCTCTTTGTCGGCCTTAGAGCTAGCTTCGGTGATACCGGTGACAGCGAATTTCGAGGGGTCATAAGTTATGACTTCGATAGTCATGGCAACTACCTCGACTTAGGCTTAGAACACCGTCTGAGCGATTATTTTAGAATCGAAACTCGGGCGTTTTTATTCCTCAATGTGGGCCGCAGTGATACTTGGCTGTATCCAGTACGGGATGAGGATTTTATCGAGTTTAAGTTGCATTATTCTTTTTGAGCGGACCCTATGAAGACTGGAGTTAACAGGGATATAGGTCTTTGGATTGCTACCGTGAAGGAGTTTGAAACTCTAATCGAGCATGATCCGCAAACTGTCTTCACCACAGTTAGCGAGGCTGAGCAGAAAAGATATAGTGGGATTGTTAATCGAGCGGCGGGCCTACATTTTCTGCTTGGTCGTTACCTATTGCGTTATGTTTTATCCGCTAAAAGTGGCGTAAGTATTTTGCCGGCAGATTGGGAAATTTTCCCTGATGAGCAAGGCAGGCCTAGAGTTTTAAACCAAAGTGTGGCCCCAATAAAATTTAGTATTTCTCATGCTAGTGGTGTGGTCGCGATTGCGCTTAGCTCTACCGTTGATCCAGGTATAGATCTGGAGCCCCTTGCTCGTGAACTGGGCTCAGGTCTAAATTTCAGGCATTTACTTAGTCCAGAGCAATATGACCAGGTAATGACTATCCCAAGCACTGCTCACTGTGAATTGTTAACAAGGGTTTGGTGCATTAAAGAGTCTGTGTCCAAAGTGTGTGGTTTGGGGCTTCGACTGCCTTTTTCTACGATCGAGTTTGATCTTGTATCTTTGCTTAACTCGCAACCAGCCACGTGGCTTGAGTGTAAGGTAAGAGAAATGGGGAGCTTTTGGTTTAACCTTTGCACGTTGGCGCAACGCTATTGGCTTTGTGTAGCGATGGAGTCGCCGGCGTTGTCGCCTTTGGGTCGATTGGAAACAAACCATTTTAACCTACTCAGCCGCAAGGCGTTTTAGAAACAAGACGTGGAGTTGGAAGTAGCTGCCGCACAAAATTAATTTTAGGTCCAGTTACGCTGCTTCAATGTCATTAATACAGGATGAGATGATGGACGTGCTCGAGTACATCAGGGAAAAGGAAAGGTTGCTTAGGGCTCGGATTAACAATTTGGACCTCAAAAGCACCCATGATAATCACCTGCATCAGTTGTCCTATTACATCAGTAACTTGCTTAAAAATTCATGGACTTCGAAAGCTGGGCCGGTTGTTGATCCTGCTACCAATCGTGAATTACAAGTCATTAAGAACCCTAAGGCCATCGCTTTCTACCAAGACTGGCAAGCACGTATTGGTCAGCAGATATATATTGGGCGCTGGATTGTAGTTGACCAGTCGCGCATTGACAGTTTTGCCGAAGTAACTGGAGACCGCCAGTGGATTCATATTGATCCAGAACGAGCAAGGGCTGAATCGCCGTTTGGAGGCACAATTGCCCACGGCTTTTTGGTCCTATCGCTAATTCCCGAGCTCACCGATGCTGTCAATCCGGAAAAACCGCCTTACCCTGAAGCTAGAATGATTATAAACTGCGGCCTTGAACAGGTGCGTTTTCCTTATCCAGTTAAGACTGGCAATCGTATCCGAGCTCGTACGACTTTAAAGTCCCTGGTGCCATCGAAGCGTAGTGTGGAAATGATCAATCATATTGAGGTAGAGGTTGAAGGTTCAGGTCGCCTGGTTTGTGTTGCGGATAGTGTGCTGAAACTTTACTTCTGAATTCAAAATGCACGCGCACCCTCCCGGCACTTACTAATTATCATAGGCAAACTGGGAGGAGAGTAATTCTCGATTGATCGCTCTTGCAAGAGCGCAGAATTAGCCATCTCTGGATAGAGATATGAACCTTGAGTATCTGTGATTATCGAAAGGTGTATTCCTGCTATCTGATAGGGAATTTCAGAGGCTATGGGGGCTGGGGTTTATTAATTTCCCTGGTTAAGTAGGGAAATGCAGCTGGGGGCGGCGTTAGACGTAAGACTTACCCACGTTTAGTAGACACCCTGTATAGTTAGGTTTAGGCCTAACACGGAGGTGTATCATGGGTAAGAAAAGAACTCAGGCGTATACGGAGGAGTTCCGCAGAGAAGCAGTTAAGAGAGCGGAAAAGGCTGGAGCAACAACGGCTTCTGTGGCGCGAGAGCTAGGCGTCAGCGCACAGCAGATCTACAACTGGCGTCGTCAATTTAATCGACTGTCTGATAAGCAGTTCAATAGTTTAGACGGTGTCGACTATTCCAAACAGGAAAGCGCTGAAGTTCGCAAACTCAAGAAGGAGCTGCATGAAGCTCGTCAGGAGGTTGAGTTTCTAAAAAAGGCAGCTGCGTACTTTGCGAACCACCAAGAGTAAAGTACGCATTGATACAAGAGCATGTAGGGTCATTCCCGGTTAGCTTGATGTGTCGGTGTTTAGAAGTCTCAAGATCGGGTTATTATCGATGGCGGGGGCGATTGCCATCTGCTCGCACGATTAGAGAGATACGAACAATCGAGAAAATCCGAGAGACGTTTGTTGAGTTTAAAGGTCGTTATGGCGCGCCTAGAATTGCTTGCGAGCTTCAAGAGTTAGGTGAGCCATGCTCGCGGAACTACGTCGCTAAGCTTATGCAACAGGAACATATTAAAGCGAGAAACGGCAAAGGCTTTCGATATAGTCAGCCCGTAGAGGGGAGCATTAACGTCTCCGCCAACTTACTTAAGCGTTGCTTTGATGTGGATCGACCAAATTGCCGCTGGACCAGTGACATTACGTATATCTGGGTTCTGGATAGGTGGCTATACCTCGCGGTAGTTATGGATCTGTACTCTCGACGTATTGTAGGTTGGGCATTCGACTCGCAGATGACCGATGAATTGACACGTCGAGCATTGAAAATGGCCCTAGAGCGACGACCAATAAAGCCTGGACTGCTAGTTCACTCTGACAGGGGTGTGCAATATCGATCGCAGAAATACCAGGATCTCTTGTCCGAAAGCAAGTGCAAGCCGAGTATGAGTCGCCAGGCTAACTGTTGGGATAATGCGGCAATGGAATCATTCTTTAGCAGGCTAAAAGTCGAGCTGGTCTATGCCGGAACATTCGAAAGCGAAGAGCAAGCAAAATCTGAGGTGTTTGAATACATTGAGATTTTCTACAATAGAGTTCGTAGGCACTCTGCATTGGGCTATGTAAGTCCAGCAGAGTATGAGCGAAAATACGCATAGTTAGAGTGTCTACTTTTTGTGGGCAAGACCAACGTGTCTTTACCACCTAGATAACTCTTTTATTTCTGACCTTTCTGACTGAGCGCTCCATTGCCGAGGATTAGTGGCTGCGTTGCTACAAATCTAGATGGATTCCATCAAAGATCGGGTGGTTCACTTGTAATGATGAGGTATGAGCGCTAGATTTGTAACCAACCAATAAGCAAATAAATAGAAAGAATTTTTTTAATAAAGATTTTTTTGGTATGCTATATCTAATTTTTTCTTTTTTTAGGATAAAATTGTCGGTATGTGTGTGTAATTTGAAGCAACTTACCTCTTCATTTATCTCACCTGTTTGATACCCCAAAGGTACATTTAGGCTCTTGAAGTGATTAGTGTTCAAACTTTATTGTTCCAAAATAAAATTAGTGTTCAAACTTTATTGTGCGAGAACAAATGGGAGATGTTATTCCTTTCAAAAGAAAAACCGCTTGGCAAAAGCACAAGGGCAGTACCCTATGCAGGGAAGGTTTTCATAAATGGAAAGTGGTCACCGAACGCAAGTTTGATGTAAAGCAGGGAAAGTTGGTTACTGAATATCGCTGTGAGCGCTGTGGTAAAACCAAAACCAAACTTCTTTAAGTGGTCTTCCTACGTGACCGTTTGCCGTAATTGGTGTTCTGCGTTTTTAATGTGGCGCCCAGGCTCTATAATTCCCACCTTGAAAGAGCTGCGGGTCTTTAATTGAGATGGTTCTCATTTTTATTGCGAGGCATTTATTACTTTATTGGCTGTTAGGCTGCGAAGGGGGTAAATGTGAGGTATGTAGTCTAATTCAGAGTAGGTGAATTTTTGTTTTTCCTGTGGAGTTCAGCTTACAAACTTTTTTATTTTTGCGTAGATAAAATAAATGATGATTTTGATAAAGATTGTAAAGTGGGGCTTTGTTATTTTGTTTTTCTGTTAGCATTTCTGTTGATTTATTTCGTTTAATAGCTGTTCTACCTTCTGTTTATAAGCATTATTTGTTTCTGCGTTTTCTAATGCAGATTCAATTATAGTTTTTAACATGCCTCCTGGAACTCTATGTGAAAACTCTTCATTTAAAATGATCCTGATTAATTCCTCGCGTTGTCTTTTGATGTCGGCCCCTTCTCTTTGAAGTCCTTGGATTCTTTCGGTCACTAATGACTTGAGATCGGAGGCTCTGCCGGTAGAGAAGGGGGGGGCTTCCTTTTTAGCTGTCTCTGTCGCAGTTGATTTTGAAGGGGGGGCTGCGAAGGGGATGGGTTGATTTTCTATTTTCATGGTGGCTAGTTTGATCCGTATTTGGAAAGTAACATTTCATTCATGACTATATTGCTTGAGGCTTCAGTCGTATTGCCCTCTGTATCGGATGGGGAGGTTAGTTGAATTATCTTGTCTATATCAGAGTTTAAAGCTGGGTTTTCATTATTCTTTTCTTTTCCCTTTTCGAGTAACTGTATTCCCTCTGGGTATTTTTCCTCTGTTATTAATAGAAGGCCGCTGGAGAATAGTTGAAAATAATCTGGAGCTTCCGGACTGCTAGCTAAATATTGCCAAACTTCCCTGGCCTCTGCGATTTTTTGACTTACTAAGTAAACTTGGCTTAGCTGAAAATGAGCTACCCATAAAAGGGGTTCCATTTCTATTGCCTTTTTCATTCCCTGTATGGCACGGTCAAACAGCTTAACTTGTGCATACTCAGCAGCAAGCATTAAGTGTTTTGCGGGATGTGCTTCACCTTCGATGCTGCGCTTAAATAAGTCAATTGCCCTGTCATGTTGCATTGCAGCGCTTGCTGCCATTGCGCAATGAAGTAGTTCTTCGGGGTCCAGGTTGGAATTTTCTTGTGACATCATCAATCTCCTTTGTGCTTATTCTCATTGTACATACCTACTTATACTCTATCTATAACAATTCTAACTATTAGGAATAGGTTGCAACTTTGCCAAGCGATGTTGAATGTTTGCTTGGTTGTTACTTTAAATTTTTATGGCAGTTCTTTTTCTCAGTAGTGGCTTGTGGGTCAATTCCCTTTTTTAGATAAAAAATGAAATTTTTTCTGCACGTTTTGGGTAAAACGTTGGATATATATTTAAAGCGTTGGTGTTTATTGGCATTTGTATGGGGCTAATACACTGCGCGCTATATAAGCAGAATAATGAAATTTTTTCGGGGAAATGCATGGTAGCCATTATAAGTGGAGATACGCTGGGTCTTTTCAATAGTACAAAGACCGGTATCGGTTCAGCGAGTTTTGGTCAAGGGCGTGAGTCTGTTTATGTGAACGCCTCAACCGGCAACCTGGTTTTGCGCCAACAGGATGAATTTGTAGCGGCAGCTGGCCTCGACTTGTCCATGTTGCGCACCTACAACAGCCAAGGGCAGATGGATGGTGATAACAACGACGGTTTTCGCTTCAATTTTTCCAACCAGCTGATCAACCTGATTGGCAGTCCCGGGCAGACGGGTAGCCAGGTTACCCGTATCGGTGGTGATGGCTCAGAAACAATTTACCAGTTTGATGCCCATCAACAGGCCTATGTTTCAAGTGACGGCGCCGGTGCCCACGACCAAATCATTTATGACAGTGGCAGCAATCAATGGGTCTGGCGTGAGGGCTCAAGTCGCAGTGAAGAAGTATACGGTCAGGTTAATGGCGAATGGAAAATGGTGGCCCGCGTGGATGCCGAGGGCCGGCAACTGGTTTTTGGTCATAACAGCAGCGGCTTGGTCGATAGCATCACCGATGCGGCTGGGCAGAGTTTCACCATTAGCTACAGCGGCAGTAAAGTTACCGGTGTTAGTGTTAGCACCGATGGCGCTGCTCAGCAGCGGCTGTATTACAGCTACGACAGTCAGGGGCGGCTGGACTCAGTAACCGTTGACTTAACCCCACAAGATAACAGCATTGCCGATGGCAATGTATACCGTACCGAATACACCTATGACGGCAGCAGTAATCGCGTTCACACGATTGAGCAAAGCGATGGCAGCTACATGGTGTTTATGTACGTCGATGTCGACGGCCTGGGAGATTATCGGGTCAGTGAAGTGCGCAGTGGTCGCCACTCTAACTCCGGTCTTGCAGAAGAGTTGGATGGCAGCGATCGGCGTATCACCACCTATAGCTATGACCTGGAAAATAACACCACCAAAATTACTCAAGTGGTTAACCCCGAATCCGATGCCAGCAGCTGGATTGGGCCGCAAACGGAATTGGTTTTTGATGGCGCCGGACGGGTTATCGAATTAAAAGCCCCTGCAGACCAAAATGGCGTGCGCGAGAGTACCCAGTACAGTTATGACGATGAAGGTAATTTAACCTCAAAAACTGATCACAGCGGCAATACCACGGTTTACGAATATGACAGTCGCGGCAATCAAACCCTGCTGCGCGACGGGCAGGGCAATACGCTCGAGCGGGAATACGACAGTTATAACCAGCTGATTAAGGAAACGGTCTACTTGCAACCGGACCCCGATGGCGATGGCGAGGAAATGCCAGCAGACCCCCGGGTAACCCACTATGTTTACGACGACATGCAGCGCCTGCGCTATGTGGTAGGCCACGACGGCACAGTACAAGAGACCCGCTACGACGACGCAACCGCTACCGCGCGCACTATCAGCAGTATCACCTACTTGCACCACGGCTACTTTGATCAGTTCTTGGTGGATACCTACACCCAGGCAAGCGTCAGTTACGATATTGATTTTAGTCTCAGTGCCCTGAATACCTGGGCGCAGGAAACCCAGGCGGACATACTCAGTAGCGAACTAGAGAATGCCACGCGCAGAAGCGATACCCGTTTGGACTTCCGCGGTCAGGTCTATAGCGTTACTGATTACAGTACCGTGGATGTGAATGGGGACGGCGTTCTCGATGGTACTGAATCCACCAGCTATACCGTTTATGATGCCCGTGGCCAACTGCTGCACACCGTGGACCCCCGCGGCACAGGTGCAGATTCCTCCAGTTATAAAACCAGCTATGTCTATGACGGGCTCGGTCGTTTGCTCAGTAGTACCGATGCCAAGGGTTACACCAGCACCAGTATTTACAATGACGCTCAGTCGCAGATTATCAGTACCGATGCCAATGGTTTACAGGTAACCCGCACCTACGCCACCAACGGCAGTCTGATTAGTGAGGTCTATCACGATACCCGCGACGGCCTCAGTGCTCGCGGGCAGGTCCAGTATTTCTACGATCACCTTGGGCGCATTCGGGCCACTCAGGATGCCGCCGGAGCCGTCAGCCACAGCCTTTACGATGATAAAGGGCAGATGGTGGCGGTGATCAGTGCCTCGGGCGCAATTACGGAATTCCACTACGATGCCGAGGGTCGGCAAATACAAACCACGCACTACAGCACCCCGGTGAGTGGCACCCAGCTGCAGAGCCTGCTGATTAAAAACGGCGATGCCCTGGTCGGTATTGAGGAGAGTGTCAGCCTGGAGGATTTGCGTCCGGCGGCCAATAGCAGCGCCGACCGCGCCACTTATCAATACTATGATGATGCCGACCGGGTGCGCTTCTTTGTCGATGCAGAGGGCTACCTGAGTGAAACCCTGTACACCGCCCAGGGCGAGGTGCTGAGCAGCACCCGATATAATCTTTATATTGAAGACCCCGCTGCAGAAACGACGGATTCGCTAGAGGCAAAATATGCCTCCAACGATGCCAGCCTCACGGTTGCCAGTAATAGTGCCACCCACTGGGTGGAGCCGGTACAGAGTTATGCCCAGGCGGATAGCCCTGGGTTTAACCAGCGCGATACCGCCAGCTACAGTGGCAGTGTCGATCTGGATAGCAGTCCCAGCACGCGCACCGCCCGTAACGATTACACGTTGTACGGCACTGTTTACCAGCGAGTGGAAAATACCCAGACAGAATCGGTCAGTGGCAGCGCAATTACCACCGCCTATACCCGTGCACCGGTACAGCCCTATACCTATGCCAGCAGCGCGATTGTGGCCGAGGAATATACGGCTATTGATAATCGCACTATTTATGTGGGAAATAACCATACAAGCCGCGCGGCTGAACCCCCGACCGGGATGGCTTTTTCCAGCACTGCGGTGCGCAATGTCGACGGCGCAGAGACACAAAGCAAAAATGTGACGGTCTATCCTCAAAGCAGTGCAGTTGAGTCCACATCGAGTAGCACCAAATTAACTGCGGGAACTTTTTCAAGTGCATCGGGGACACCAGATTCATTCAATCAGAGATTTGAGGGGTTTCGGGTACAGGTTAATATTGTCCGTACCGATGGTAGTTTACCCTCAGGTTTTGATTCTTCATTTGAATACCTTACCTCTAGCAATGACCTTAGTTTTGACGGTGATATCGACTTAACCAAGTATTATGGCGACAATCTACCGGCGGGAAATTATGAAGTAACTGTTACTCTTCATGAAAAGCGTTATACATGGGCTCGTGGTGGTGGTGGTACTGATATTGCGAATACTTCAATCCCAGCTGGGTACAGTTATATCCCTAAATATGAAAATGTAAAAAAAACATTTAATGTTGGCACCCGCATCAAATGGGATGACCCCGATACAGGAAGAGGGGAAACTACTAAATTCTATTATCGGGTCGGCAGTGGCTCCTGGGTAAGCAAAAGTATCTCTGCTAGCGGCAACAGCAATACCGTTGTAATGGATGATCCCCCCAGCGGCAGTCTTGCATATAAAGTACAGTATTACTCGGGGAGCACACTTAAACAGGAAGGTACTAATACCTTTACCGCTGTAGGTGGCTCCGATCAGGTAAAATCGACCAGTTTTAATGCTAAGCCGGAATCTGTATCCAATTCTTCAGCGTTAACAGGCTATTCGACCAGGACAGACATTAAGCAAATAAAAGCAGTGTCTGTGAACAATGTAACGGGTGCTAAATATACGACCTATACCTACCCACAGGATATGTCGTCGTGGAACGGTAGGGTAAACCTACGTATTGGTAATAAACTCCCCGATGGGGTTTATACGGTGACGCTGACAATCACCAAAACCAACAATTCAAGCTATACCGACTCATTAACTTACGAACAGGGCAATCAGCACTTTTATGATCCCACCATTATAAAATGGAGTCAGGATGCTCAGCCCGACGGCACCGCAGTATTGTTTAAGTACCGCCCTCAAGGAAGCAGTGGGAGCTGGACAGATATATCTCCAGTTGGTAGTGATGGATATCATAAAGCGACTCTGGATGTGCTGGAAAATGGTTACTATGACTTTATTATTGAGTATCGCGATGAAGGGCAGGTCATTAAATCTACCGATGGCTCTTTTAGAGTTAATAAGAGTGGTACCTCCGATGATAATACTAGTTTTAGTACCTCGTTTGAATCTGATGCCATTCGCTATATAAGCGTAGAGAATTCCTCAAGTATTACTGGTTATTTTAGTCGTGCCCAGGCCGCGATAATTTCTCGTGCTGAAGTGAGAGTCCGGGATATGGATACCGGCAGTTTGGTGGCAACAAGCACGAGCTTTCCCGCTGACTACCTGAGTTGGTTGGATGCAAATGGCAGCAGTTATAACGGTAATCTTAATTTAGCCGATGGAGATGAACTGGCCACTGGTCGCTATGAAGTAGAGGTCACCACTTATGATTTGAGTGGTGACGAAATCGACACGAATACTTTTGACTACGAGATAGGGGATCAAACTGAGTATCACCCCACCGAATTCCGCTGGCCCGCGAGTTCGCGCCCCGAGGGCACCAGTGTTATTTTTGAGTATGAACATAGCCCCGGTGACTGGCGCAGTGTCTTGGTCAATGACGAAGGGAGTGATTTTAAAGTCGTACTCGGCGATGTGGATGAGGGCAGTATCACTGAGGGGAGCTACCATTTCCGAATTCGATACGAGAAAGACGGACAAACAGTAAAGCAAACGATTGGCAACCCGACACTCACCGTAGATAAAGGGGTCGCGAAAACCAGTGATTTTGATTTCCAGTACACCACCGTCTCTCTACAGGAAGACACGGGGGTAGGGATTATTGGTTACCCGGTGGCAATCGGTTCCAGTCCGGCCTTGCAAAAAATCGTTGCCGAAGTGCGCGATCAAAATAACCAGTTGATCTCCAGTGCAGAGACCTGGCCCCAGTTGTATGACAGTTATAATGGCGAAGTAAATTTATCGGTCGGCAGTGACTTGCCCCCGGGCCAGGCTTATCGTGTTACCTTAACTCTGTATTACGACGATGACAGCACCGTCGACAAAGAGCCCTTTACCGTCGAGATCGGTGAGCAACCGGCCCAAGACCGGGTGATACACTGGTCTGATCCCAATCTGAGTTCCCACAGCTACTCCTGTCATACCTTTAACAGTGAGGATAGTTTTAATATCAATCACTGGAGTGTCTATGACGCTAGTCCCGCAGGGGCGACTGTTACACAAGTTTATGATTCGCAGTTGCAGCGTTCGGTGGTGGAGGTATCCGGCACTGGTATAGCTAATGGATTTAAACTGGGAATAAATGAAGCCGGGGATTCCTGGAATATTACCGATGGCAGCGTAGCTCGCACTGAAGTTCAATACTCGGGTGAGGGAGGTTTTATCCTTTACTATGAATTGACCAGTAGCCTTGCCAGCAGTGGAATAGCTTATGCGACGTACAGCTCTGAAGTGACAGAGCCCAACGTTTGGGTTGCCGGCTCTGGAACGATCTATTACCAATTTCCGCTAGAGGCCCAGTACAGGGATGGGAACTGGCATACCTTTGAGCGGGATATTGTTGCGGATGTTGCCTCCCTGGATTCGAACGAGCAGATACAGAGTATTGACCACCTTCTTGTACGCGGCAGTGGCCGCATCGGCACTGTAGAAATTGACTCGGTTTTTTCCGCTCAGTCAGGTGGGCTCAATATTCCTCGCCATGTATTGAATAGCGGTGAAAACCTGGATGTTAATAGCTGGGAGATTTACGACAGCACTCCAGCCGGTGCAACCATTGATCGGGTTTACGATGAGTTCTTGCAGCGGGATGTCGTCGCTTTCTCCGGTACGGGGACAAGTAATGGGTTTAAGTTACATAAAAATGCCGCGCACGAAGCATGGAATATTAGTGACAGCGCTCAGGCCCGTATTGAAGTTAACTTGCAGGGGGATACTTACTTATATTTTTGGATTGAGACTTCGGAGGGGGGTGCCTACTTAAAATATAACCCCTTTATCTCCAGTCCTTTTACTGAAGTTTCTGAGTCGGGGACTATTTATTATAACCTCCCTCTAGACAGCCAATACCTGGATGGCAACTGGCATGCTTTCGAGCGTGACTTGCGCCAGGATCTCGCTACTTTGGCCCCGGATGTTGAGTTGTTAGAGGTCGATCGTTTCCTGGTGCGCGGCAGTGGCCGTATCGGTGCGATTACCCTCGGTGAAGCCGATGAAGTCACCTACCTGGAGTACCGCCGGGTTGGGGGGAGTGATGTTGTACGTCACTCTTATAACAACGGCGATAACCTAGATATGAAACAGTGGCGGGTTTCTGACTCTAGCCCGGCGGGAGCCACCGTGACGGAGGTGTACGACACCCAGTTACAGCGCAAGGTGGTGGAGACTTCCGGTGATAGTGCCAATAATGCCTTTTCGCTCAGTAAAAATGCCGATAGGGATTCTTGGGATATTGCCGATGGGGTCAATGCCAGCGTTGAGATGCAATATGCTGGTGAAGGTGAATATCGAATTTACTACAAGCTGGACAGCAGTAAGGCCGCCAGCGGTATCGCCTATGCCAAGTACGATTCAGAAGCCACAGAACCCTATATTCAAGTGGTTTCCGGCTATATTTATTATACCTTCCCCCTTGATGATAAATACCTGGATGGCAACTGGCACACCTTCGAGCGGGATATCCTCGCCGATATTGCCTATTTGGACCCCACTGAAGAAATACAGGCTTTCCACGAATTTACTCTGCGTGGCAACGGCCGTATCGGCACCGTAGAAATTACGACCGATACCCCTGTCAGTGGCGAAAATCCCTGGCAGCGGGTGGCCGTGCAGCAAAACGGAGACCACTTCAGCGCTAACCTGGGGAATGATCTCAGCGGCGATTACGAGTATCGGGTTGTCACTTACCGGGATGGTGTTACCGACTATGTCGGTTACACCTACAACAGCGCCGACAACCTCAATCTGGACCACTGGGATATTTACAGTAATAGTTCGGAAACGGCGGCGCTCGGTACGGTTTACGACAGCTATTTACAGCGGGAGGTGGTCGAGATTTCCGCTCAGGGAATCGATGATGGCTTCAGGCTCTATAGCAACACCCTTGACCAGGGTTTTGGGGTTACTGATGCCAGTACGGTGAGTGCCCAGATCAACCTGAGTGCTCCCGCCGTACTTTACTACCGCATAGAGACCTCAGCGGGCTCCGCCTATGTCGAGTATCGCTCGGATATTTCCGCTCCCGAAATGGGGGTTAGCGGCGGCATAACCTATTATAAGCTTCCCCTGGGGGCGGAGTACCTAGACGGCAACTGGCATACCTTTGAGCGGGATATCCGCGCGGATATCGCGCAGTTGGATGCAGGTGTTGAGCTGGAGTCTGTGGATGCTTTCCTGGTGCGCGGCAGCGGCCGTATCGGCACCATTGAGATTGGTACTAATCGCCTGGACAGCAATCGCTACGGAGACAACGATCGCCTGCTGCGCAGTTTGTCTGGGACTTTCGCCGCCAACGACAGCGGTATTACCCCGGCCACCTGGGAAATGCCCACCTACCACCGCAGCACTGCGGAGGGCTATGCCGTTGAGGGCTACCTGAGTGCCGAGGAGGCGGCGGCGATCGCCTATATGGAAGCGGTGGTGATCGACAATGCCACCGGCACGGCCATCGGCGCCCCCGTGCAAACCTGGATCGATCCCGCCACCCTGCGCGATGGCTCCTTTGCCGGCCGCCTCAACCTGCTGATGGGCGCCACGCTGCCCGACGGCGATTACACCGTGCAGGTGACCCGTTACTACAACGATGGCACCAGCCTGGTGGATGACCCCTTCCAACAGCAGGTGGGGCGGCAGCTGCAAATGGTGGAAAACCCCCGTCTAACCCTGGCCCTGGACCCGTCCTACAGCGCCAGTGGGATGGAGCTATCCATTCGCTCACTGCCCGAGGGTGAGTGGGTCACTCTGCCGGTGGATGCAGAAAATGGCACGGTGGAGCTGGACAAGGACTTTTATGGCAGCGGTGTCTACGAATACCGCCTGTCTTACACCCTGGATGTGGATGGTGTTGCTGTGAGCAAGAGCGGCGAGGGCCGCTTTACCCTCGCTCCCGGCGACAGCTATACCCAATATCTCAGCGCCACGGCCAGTGGAGTGGACCTGGCCGATGCCCGTATCAGCCGCACTTTTTACGATGAGGCGGGACGGGTCAGCGGCACACTGGACCAGGAGGGCTATCTCACTGAGTATCGCTACAATCGCGCAGGCCAGCTGGTGGCAACCACCCGCTATGCCAACCGGGTGGCCAGCTATAGCGAGAGCGCACACTGGCTGAACAGCGGTACCCTGAAGACCCTGCGCCCGGTGGTGGACGCGCAGAATGACCGCACCAGCTACTGGATTTACGACGCCCAGGGTCGCGAAGTTGCCGAGATTGATGCAGAGGGTTACCTCTCCGAGCACCAGTACGATGTCGCCGGCAACCGGGTTAAAACCATTCGTTACGCCAGCGCACTCAACGGCCTCGACAACGCACTCGATGCGGTGAACGGCGATGCTTCGCGCCTCACCCTCAAGGGCCTCAATTTTATCCAACACCGTTTTAACGAAGACAATTTGGATCTGGGTAGTTGGGATATCTACGCCCAGAACTCCGGCAGTGCCACGATAGAGAAGGTGTACGATATTCGTATGCAGCGGGAAGTGGTGGAGCTTTCCGGTTCGGGCACTAACGACGGCTTCAAACTGTATAAGAACGCGGCGCACGAGCAGTGGAATATCGAGGGTAGTGCCAGTGTGCGTCTCGAGATGAACCTCAGTGCCCCCAGCCGGATCTTCTTTTCGGTGGAGACCTCGAAGGGTTATGCCTTTATCGAGTACAGCTCGCAGGTGACCAGCCCGGGGATCTATTACTCCTCCTCGGGAACTCCCTACTACCAGTTCCCCCTGGATGCCAGCTACCTGGATGGCAACTGGCACGCCTTCGAGCGAGATTTACAGGCGGATCTGGCCTCCCTGGACCCGGATGTGGAGCTGCTCAATATCGGCGTGTTCCTGGTGCGCGGCAGCGGTCGTATCGGCACCCTGGAAGTTACCACCGAGACCACTGGGCGCCTGGTCAGCAGTGATGACGACCAGGTGAGCGAGTGGCGCTACGACAGCCGCAACCAGGTGACCCACAGCACCGACGTCTACGGCAATACCAGTCACTTCACCTATACCGCCGACGGCCAGCTGCAGAGCAGCCGCAGTGGTCTCGCGATAACTTCCGGCTCGATCCTGGATAATTACCTGGACAACTACCAGGGCGATGCGACCTTTAGCGCCAATGACAGCGCCGCTCGCGACGCCCACTGGGAGTACGATGTACACGGACGGGTGACCGGTGAGTGGGATCACCTGGGGCGGCAGGTCAAAGGGTACAGCTACGATGCCGCCGGGCGGCGCTTGTCCAGTACCGATGCCAACGGTTACACCACCTATTATGCCTACACCGAAGACGGGCAACTGAAATATACCATTGCGCCGGTGTTCAAACCGGGCTCGGAGACCCTGGAGTGGCAGGTCAGCCAGCTGGCTTACAGTGTGTTTGGCGAGCTGACCCGCAGCCGTCAGTACGCCAATCGCCTCAGCGACAGCCTGCTGCACAGCTTGAACCTGAATGGCAATGCAGCGCAGTTGGACAGCTTGGTTGAGGGACTCGCCAGTGATGGGGACACCGTCACCAGCAGCGAGTACAACCAGCGCGGCCTGCTGATGAGCAGCACAGACGGCGAGGGTTTTACCAGCACCTCTACCTACAACGCCTTCGGCGAGCGCACCCACCTCAGCCAGGCCATCGACCGGGCCAACAGCCGCTTTGCGCAGACGGACTTCAGTTATAGCCGCCGCGGTGAAGTGCTGACCAGTAGTACGCACCTGAGTTACGGCGCCTATACGGCGGTGACCACGAGCAGTGAGTACAATGCCTTCGGCCAGGTACAGGCGACTGCGGATGCGCGGGGCAACCAGCGCGCGTATTTCTATGATCGCCTGGGGCAGGTGGTCGAGGAGCGCGATGCGCTGGGGCAGAGCACCCAGCTGAGCTATGACGCCTACGGCCGCGTCCTGACCCGCACCGACGCGCTCAATCGCACCACTATTTATAGCTATGACGATGTGCGCCGTTCACAGAAAATGACCACCCCACAGGGGGTGCACACCGAAACGCTGTTTACCATTCACGGTGAAACCCTCGAGGTCTCCCTTTACGCCAATGGCAGCTGGCACCGCCAGGCGCGCTATGAGTACGACACCCAGGGCAACTTGGTCAGTACCGAGAATGGGCTGGGTGAGGCGCGTCGCAGTGAATACGACGCTGCAGGCCAGCTCACCGCCACTTTGGATGAGCGCGGCGTGCGCACCGAGATGCGTTATGACCCCCAGGGACGGGTATTGACCCGCACCGAGGATGTGGGTGGACTCAACCTCACCACGACCCAACGCTACGGCCACCGCTTTGAAGAGACGGTGGATGCCAGTGGCAGCGTGACTCGCACGGAATTCGATCACAACGGCCGCGTGGTGCGGGTGATCGTGGATGCCAGCAGCGATAACTCGGGCCTCAACCTGCTCACTGAGTTTGACTACGACGGCCAGGGCAACCTGCTGCAGATGCGCGAGGGTTATCTCAGTGGCGGCGTGGCGGGCACCGCCAGTTACACCCGCACCCGAGTGTACAGTTACGACGAACTGGGACGGGTGCAAAGTGAAACGGTCGACCCGGATGGGCTGGCCATCGCAACTCACTACCAGTACGACCGGGATGGCAATCGCACCGCCGTGACCAATGCCCTCGGCCATACCAGCTATACGGTATACGACGCCGAAGGCCGCGCGGTATACACCCTCTCCGCCAGTGGCAACCCGGACAACCCGCAGTACACCCTGGTTCAGAGCCAGTACAACGCGGCCGGCGAATTGGTTGGCAAGGTGCAGTACGGCGCGTTCCTAGACAGCGCAGACCTGCCGGCGAATATCGCCAGTGGCGCCGCCCCCGAGGCGATTGCCGCACTGCTCGACAGTGGCGTGGCCCAGCGCAGCACCCGCTATATCTACAATGGCGACGGCCAGCTCACCTACACCATTGACTCACTGGGTCAGGTGAGCGAGACCCGCTACGATGTTGCCGGGCGCGTCAGTGCGGAGATCCGCTATGCGCACAAAATCAATCCGTCTACCGAGAGTGTCGACGACCTGGTGCGCGATACCAGCCTGGATCGGGAGACCCGCTACCAATACGACGCCGCCGGTCGCCAGACCCACCGCTTGCAGGTCTTTGAGCGGGATGGGGCCCAGTACGCTTATGTGACCGAGACCCTGTACACCGCCCGTGGGGAAGTGGCCGGAGAGATCACCTACGCCCGGGCCATTGCCCTGGCCAGTGAGACCACCGCAGACCTGGACCCCAATGCCGCCAACAATCGCCGCAGCCTCTTTATTTACGATGCCAGCGGGCGCCGCACCCACAGTGTCGACAGCCTCGGTTATGTGACCGAGACTCGCTATAGCGACAGCGATAACCGCGAGACGGTTATCCGCTATGCCAACCGAATTAGCGTACCCGCTGTCGCCGATTGGGGTAGCTTGCGCGCTGGAGACCTGTCTATTGGTAGCAGCAGCGCCACCGACCAAGTGTTCGTTACCCAGTACGACAGCGCTGGACGCAAAACCAGCATCACTGAGCAAGTTTGGAATGGCAGCGGACTCAGCAGCTTTACCGAGTACTACGGCTACGACGCTCTGGGCAACCGCACTGAGATCACCGATCAGCTCGGCTACAAGTCCTACCTCAGCTACGATGCCGCCGGTCGACTGACCCATCAACTGGTACCGCGCAATGGCTCACAGGGCTATCTGTCCACCTGGAACTACGACGCCCTGGGCCAGGTGCTGACCGAGACCCATTACAGCCAGGCGATCCCGCTGAATAGCGAACCCAGTAGTATCGATACCGGTGCCCTGGCACACGCCCAGGATCGCTCGACCCGCTACACCTATTCGGCCCGTGGTGAAGTGGTCCTCACCATTGACAGCGCCGATGTGATTACTGAACAGCGCTACACCGCCTTCGGTGAAACCTGGCTCACGATCGAGGCCAAGGGGCTGCCCGAGCAGCGGGTGACCTACCGCGGCTTCGACGCCCTGGGGCGGCTGGTAGAGGAGACTGCGGGTCTGCCGGACGCCGAGAGTGACACCATTGCCAATCGCGCCACCCTCGGTGAAGCTGATCTCGGTCGGCACGAGCGCATCGCCACGACCTACTTCAGCTACAACCACTTCGATGAGTTGGCGACCCTGGTCAGCCCGAGAGGCGAGATCTATGTCAGCGCCCAGGAGCACGACCAACTGGGGCGCAAAGTGGCTGAGGTGGATGCCCGCGGTGGCAGTACCCACTCGGTACTCGATGCCTTTGGCAATATCGTCGCCACCACCGACCCCAACGGCAATGTCGGCATTTTTATCTACGATGCCAACAATCGTCTCACCCACCAGGTATTGCCCAATGGCGGCGTAACGACCTATGAATACGACGCCTTTGGCCAAGCCACGGCGGTGCGCAGCTACGCCGAGAAGCTTGCTGGCGATGTGGATATTGCCGCACTGGATGCCGCCGCACTCGACGCACTGCTCAGTGGCAAACAGGATGTGGTGCGCGACCGCTATATCACCAACAGTTATGACAACCGGGGTCAGCTACTTTCGACGACGCAATACGGTTACGACTTGATTGCGTCCCAGGCAATCGCCAGTGAGACCCGCTATGAATACGACGCCGCCGGCAACCGCACTGCGGCCATCGACGCCCTCGGCGCCCGCACCGACTACCAGTTTGATGCCCAGGGGCGCATTACCCAGGAAACTGGACCGCAGTTTGCCGCAGCGCTGAGCGCCCACAGCACCGCGACAAGAGAAGTGCGCGCCATTACCGAATATGTCTACAACGCCTTTGACCGGGTGGAGATGACTCAGGGGCGCTACTGGGATGTGAGTGCCGCCAGTGAGAAAACCGATTCCCAGGGCCTGCGCACCACCGAGATGGCTTACGACCACCGCAGCCGGATGATCACCTCTATCGGACCGGAGTTTGCCGCTGCCAGCAACAGTGCATTGAGCACCCCAGACTTTGATGGCGCGATCGGCCAGGTCACCCTGCGCCAGGTTACCGAAGTGCGCTACGACGCCCTGGGCCGCCAGGTCTACGAAGGCCAGCGCGGCCTGAGTGGAGCCGCACTCAACAGCGACGGCAGTGTCTCCGGCACCCAGCACGGCCAGATCCAAGCTGTCGCCTCGGTTTACAACCGCCTGGATCAGCAGGTACTGGTTTTGGATGCCGATGGCGGCCTCACGTTTAACGTGTATACCGCCGCCGGGAACCTCACCACGGAGGTCCGCTACGACCAGCGCCTGCACATCGACGGCAGCACCTGGGACGGCAGTGCAGCCGCACTGGATCTCGACAGTGCCTCCGGGCACTGGCGCCACGATGCCCTGGCGCTACAGGATCGCGAACTTACCACCGGGCGCAGCACGCACTTCTACTACAACGCCAACAACCTGTTGGTGAGAACGGAAAGCGACGAGGGCATCTTCTTTGACCTCAACAACCTGGTCGACCCGGATTCCACCAGCGGTGACCAGGGCGAGCTGCAAGAGGGCTTCAGCCACGGCAGCACCCAGGGGTATCAGGTAAGTTACGATGCCAATGGCAACAGCATTATCCAGATCGACGGCAAAGACCAACCCAGCTTTGCCCTCTTTGATGCCGCCGGCAACCAAGTGCTGGTGGTAGACCGCCTCGGCTATGTCACTGAATCTGTTTACGATGGTCTCGGCCAAGTAATCGCGCAAACCCGCTATGCCATGGCCCTCAACTTTGATGGCCTCGGGGCCCCCGCCGACAATGAGGCGCGCCACGCCTGGCTGGAGTCTCTTTACAATGACAATCGCGATGGTTTGATTGCCAACCTCACTTCTGAGGAATATGACGAAGAGCTGCGCACCACCGAGTATGTCTACAGCGGCCGCGGCTTGCTATTGGAGGAGCGCCTCAAAGGCGAATCCTTCTCCCGTATCAGCAACTCGGGCACCGCCCTGAGTCGCAGCCAGGTAAGCAGCGATTTGGTGACCCGCTACGGCTATAACGAAACCGGCCTGCAAGACACTGCGGTGCGTTACGACGGGGATGAAAATGCCAGCGACAGCCGCACGGAGAGTGTGTCTTACAACGCCCTCGGCCAGCAGGCACAAACTCAGGGCGCGGAGTACACCGACTACAGCGGCGACCGCGTGCGCGCCACGGTGAGTTATCACTATGACCTGTATGGCAACCGCACCGCAGAGACAGTGCACAACGACGGCGACCAGGTGACCAGCCACCGCTACAACGCCCTGGGCGTGCGCACCGAGACTCGCGATGCGCGGGAGAATCGCGGCGATGCCAACTACCAAGGCACCACGGAGTTTGTCTTCGATGCCTTCGGCCATGCGGTCTACCAGACCAGCTACCAAACCGATATCGACAACCAACAGACCCAGGTGGTGACCTGGGTGCAATACGACGCCCAGGGCCGCGAGACCGCTCGAGTGAGCAGTGCCGACCAGGCCGTAGGTGGCGGTCTAGTGCAGCACGATATCGCCTACAACACCCACGGGCAGATTGTTGGCAAGGGTATCAACACCTCCAACCGCATAGGCTTCGCAGAGCACCAGTACCAGGAGTACTTTGTCTACGACGAGCTGGGTCGCCTGTTTAAAACCAACAGCGGCAATGGCACCCCGCGCATCTACTTGTATGACCAAAACGGCAACACCACGCTGGAAATCTCCGCCATCAATAACGATGGTCTGGAAGATGTCACCACCGTGCAGCAGGCGCTGAACGAGACCACCCAGAGTGAGACCCAGTGGAAATACAGCCTTTACGACCAGGAAGATCAGCTGATCACCGTAGTGGAGGCACCGCTGGATACCCCGGATGACAACCCGAACCTGGATGTGGGGTGGAATGTCGACAACGACGGCAGCGAAACCCAAAACGAGGTTAGCTATGGCGAGAGCAGTGGCAGTGTACCGACCGTAGGTGTCCGCAATCGGGAGACCACCCAATCCAGTAGTAGCTCCGTGTGGGTGGACCTGGGCAGCGGGGACATGCCGGCAAGCACCACTGTGGCTGCCAGTCATGTACTCACTTTACCTGCGGCGCGCAGTAAAACAACCGAGCGCAGCAGTATTTACTTTGTCGACGATGAGGGGCGCGGTTATACCAGCAACCCCGGCGATGCCGAGGCGGTGGACAGTGCCAACTCCTGGTTGGACAACAGTGATGAGCTTCTTTACCTGGATGAAAATGATGACAGGCTTCGTTTTGAGGAGCTGGGCCTTACTGCCGAGCAGCGGCAGGGACTTGATGAGTTACTCGGTAACGATGAGTGGCTTTTAGAGGGCAGTAGTACGCAGTCCCGCCGCGGTTATATCGAGCGGGATACTCTGGAGTACGTTACCAGCCGCCAGGTGACCCTGGATAGCGGCCGTACAATCACCGTGGAAACGGACCATATAGCGGTTATTGAACAGTTGCATGTTTTTGTACCCCTGTTCCACAACGGCGTTGAGTACGGCTGGCGCGAAGTGGTAGTGACCACCCAGAGTTATAACTACGACGTCACCAGTAATTTCCTGCAGGCCGGCGATGATGAGGCCGCTGATATCCTGGATGACGCTCAGAATAACCCCCTGGCGCTGATGCCCAGCCTGGATTGGACCCTGGCAGATAACACCCTCAGTCTCACCAGCGCGGATGTAGCCGATGTTTTTGGCAGCACCGCCAAGGTGCAGGTGCTGGCAAAGAATGCCGAGGGCGCAGTGGTAATGGATAACACCCAGTACGACTGGAGCGACGGCATGGAAATTGCCCTCGCGTCCGGGGTGCACTCGCTGTCGCTGACTTTCCTGTCCCCAGATGGCCTGGTGCTGCACGCCGTTGACCTCTACAGCAGCGGCGCGGCGACACAGGAAGGGAGCTTTGGCCTGCCGGGCGAAGGAGTGGGCCTGGAGCATTTACCGGAGGTAAATACTTTCTGGCTTTCAGCAGGTTATAAGGCGTCCAAGCAGGGCAGTGGTCAGAGTATCGATTTGAGTTATTCCGATTCGCTAGCTACCAATGAGACAACCTATGGACTGCCTCCGGGCAGCGTCGCTGCCAGTTACCCGGGGCAGGTAGAGGCTTATGGTGACGTGTCGGTTACCTATGATTCGGTGCAAAGTGTTGTTCTGGGTTCTGAGCCGACTGGCAACGGTGATCTCAGAATGTACGAAATGCAGGCTGAGATCACTTTTACGGTCTCGGGGTTGCGGGATGCGACAGGCGCTGAGCTGAATCTATCCATAGGTGGCAATTCGGCAACGGTTATCGTCACCGGTAATGGCACTTTTACGATCGCTGCCGGTTTCTACCGAGCGGTTACAGAGAGCCGGCCAAACCCTGCCATCTCCGTGTCTATGAAGACTAACGACCAGAGCTGGGGGCATTACGCCGGCGACGGTGGTGCGACTTATACCTCGCCTGAACGCGTCAAGGTCTACGCTTTGCCGCCGGGCACTGAGTCCATCACGTTTGCGGCCGATGGCGAGACGAGGAAGGTCGATGTACCTACCGGGCAGGATTGGGTTTATGTCGACACTTCAGATATGGACAACAGTGCTACCGCTCTCGACTTCGAGCTCTGGGCCTACAGCGGCAACAACCAGACCGGGACCTTGCTCAATCACGCCAAAGGCCAATTTAATAACGACAGTGGCGGCTCGGTGAGCAATATCACCAACGAGGTGCTGAAAACTGTTGACACAAATACTTATACCCGCAGTGCCAGTTCCGATGGTGACGCGAATAGCTCGGTGTTCTACTCCCAGGTGGGCATGTATAACCGCCAGGCAGTCCGCAATATCGCCTTGCAACTGACTGGTGCCGCCAATGACGAGACACTGATTGCCCACCACGCTAGTTATAACGCCTTTGGCGAAACCGTGGCCTCTATCGACAACAATGGCAATGCCACCCTGTACCAGTACGACAAGCGCGGCAATGTGGTGCAGGAGTTGAAACCAGAGGCGGATGTCTACACGGAGCAGATGACCCATTTCCGCGCCCACACCGCCACTGTGTACGGCGTTAACGCTTACGGCGAGACGGTGATGGAAAAAGTGGCTGCGCAAGCCGCCGCAGGCGCCAGCAGCGCCACCCGCACCGCTGTCGACAACTACAACATCAAGCACGAGCAGGTGAGCTTGCAGGACTATGCTGCGGGCTTGTTGGTTGCCAGCCAGGACGCGGTGGGAGACTACGATACCCAGGCCTTCGACCAGGCCGGCAACCTCAAGGGGACCAGCCAACTGGCCTACCGGGCCGGCGAGCGCGGCAGCGGTACCGGTGCGCTCTACTATCAGGTGGCCTACCACTACGACGCCAATAACCAGCTGGTGCGGATGAATCGCTTCCAGGACAGCAGCCGGGCGATCGACTACAACTACGGCGCCTCCGCCTACTACGATGAGTGGGACTACGACGAGTTTGGCAATCGCATCCGCCATCGCAACGCCCTCTACGGCGACACCCGCTATGTGCTCAATTCCAGCTTTGACAATACGGGCGATGCCAGTGCCAGCGGCACAGTTGGACAGGAGACCTATCGCTACGACGGTCTCGGCCGGGTATTGGAGTACACAAGTTACAGCGGCCAGGTGACGGATTACGCCTACGCCTGGAGTGACTATGTCACGCGCAGTGTGCTCGCCGCCAGCGGCGAGCAGGCCCAGGACGACGCCATCCAGGTGCGCCTGGGGGGCTATATCACCTCGGTGGCCAGAGCCGGTATGGGCGGTACCGTCGCGGTCAATTGGAGCCAGAGCTCCCGCGAAGACGTGATTACTGATGTCAGCGACTACTTTGGCAAAGCGGTCTGGCACGACGACTTAGGTGGTCACCGCATCGAATACTCCTATAACTATGCCGGCTGGCTGTCGCGTCAGACAGGCAATACCGGTATGAGCGGCGACGCCCTGTGGGAGGACCGGAACAGCCAGGATATTCGCTACACCTATTACCACAACGGCAACCTGTTCCGCACCTTCGACTACGGCAACAACGGCCTGGTCGATGGGGACCAGGCCGCAGTCGGGGATACGGTGGCGCCGGCGGTGACCGAGTATCGCTATGACAAGGCGGGCAACCGCACCGGTGAGCTCTATTACCGCTCTAACGACTTGTATAACAACAACGGACGCGTGGTGTATCAGCACAGCAACGCTGAATACGATGAGCAGGGCCGTATTGTCAGCATTGAGGGCTATGACGAATACGGAAATGCCTACCAGATCGACTACACCTTCGATGCCTTTAGTAATCGCCGCAGTGTCAGCAGTGTTTACAACGGCCGCTATGTGGATAACTTAGACGGCACTATCGAAGGGGAAACCCAATCGTTCTATTACACCTACGACAAGAACAACCGCTTTACCCTGACCCTGGGCGAATTCCAGGACGGCCAGATAGTGATGGGAGAGAGTGGAACCGCGATCAGTTACAACGGCCTGGATCAGCGTTATCAAGCTGTGCGCGCCAGTGATGGCAGCATTCGCGAGCAGTACGCCTACGATGCCAATGGCCGTGTCACCACCGTACATATCGACCAGGGCAGCGGCTTTGTCTTGCGCGCCCAACGAGTCAATAACCATGCAGGGCAGGTGACCGCCTCTTACGAGTATGACTCGGATGGCACCCTGTTTAGTGTGACCGAGAATCATCACAATGCCGATGGCACCCTACTGGGTTACCAGACGACCCGCTATGACGACAGCGGTCGGGCGACCGATGAGGTTACGCGGATGCGCAACACCTTCCTCGGTGATGGCGCAACAGTGGATACCTCGATTACCAGGGCATACCCCGAAGGCGGTGCGGCGCCCACGGTCACCACCTTGCACAACAGTTACGAGAAGTGGGACACCTACAAAACTAAATCGGTAGTGATCAACGCCGATAACGCTGATCTCACCCCGGAGCAGCGCGCCCAGTGGGAGAGCGGTGAGGCCTACTACACCTATGACAGCAACGGACATATACGCCGGGTCTACGATGTGGCCAATGAAAGTGCCAGGGCTTACGTAACCGATAAAGAGGGCCGCACTCTGGTGCGCGAAGAGATTCGCGATAGCGGGGAAACTACACTCGGTCGCGAGATGCGTCACTTCTATTACTTCAATGGCCACGCCGTGGGCGATGTGGGTAATGACCGGGTACCGAGCCGCTACGACTATGTGAAAGCGCTGGCGGAAACTGACGGTAGCGGCAACCGCCACCTAAACGACAACGGCGACCATGTACAGGCGGTGCAATCGGCAGACTTTGACCAGAACTTCCAGCCGATCAACCCCAGTTACCCGGCCGCCAGCTATACCAGTTACGAGGCCCAGGGCGGTGAAAGCCTGCAAACTATTGCGGCCACGATCTGGGGAGACTCCAGCCTGTGGTACCTGCTGGCGGATGCCAACGGTCTGCGTGGGGATGAAGTACTGACCCGGGGGCAGCGCCTGGAACTGCCCAATGTAGTCACCAATATCCATAACAATGCCGATACCTTCCGTCCTGTAGACGGCAGCCTACAGCTGGGCGATATCAGCCCAACCCTGCCAGATGTACCGCCACCACCACCGGTTGATTCCGATGGTTGTGGTTTGGCCCAGGTAATTGTGCTGGCAGTTGCTGTGGTGGCCTCGATGTATCTGGGGCCAGCTGTCTATGGAGTGGTATCGGGTGCACTTACAGCAGGTATAGGTGCTGGCGCTGCCGGAGCGATGGGTGCCTTTGCCGCCGGAGCTGCAGTCGCCACTACCAACCAATTGGCCAACATGGCTGTTGGTTTACAGAGTGGCTTCGATTGGAGTGGAGTTGCCAAAGCGGGTATTACCAGTATGGCTACATATGGAGCGATGGAAGGGCTGGAAACATTAGCAAAAAACAGCCAAACAATTGGAAAAACGGCAGCATATCTAAACAATAACCCTGCAGGAGAAGCATTAACAATCAACACCATTGAGCAAGGCATAAATATCACTTTTGGAGACCAAAATACATTTGACTGGGGATTACTGGCCAAGAACTACCTAACTGCCGGATTTACACAGCGATATGCATATCACGAGACATATGAGCAGCGTACATACTCACTTCCAAAGTCGAGTAGTGACGGCAATACAGGTAAGCGCTTATTTAATCTCAAGCAAATATTTAATAAGACATATGATGCAACTATCAACGAAGCAATCGAGAGCCTGATCTGGGAGAGGGATTTTGAGTTTGCCAATGTTGCCACTAAGGCGCTAATGACGCATGTTCAGACGGCATTCACCACTCAGGGTGAACCTAGTAGAGAGGTAGAAAACCTGCAGCTAACGGAAGAACATATGATAGCTGTGGAATTGGCTGCAGGCTCCTATGAAGATAATGATAAACCATTTACTGGTGCGCGAGGAGCAGAGGTATGGGGCGAAAAAGAACAAAAAGAATTCCTTGCTAAGTTTAGTGAAGAAGAGCTGGATGGGATTGTTGCAGGAACGGGTGGACCCAATACCCTTGGTCCCACTTTAACCAGTGAAAAAGCGCCTCAAGTGGCAGTAGATGTCTATTACCACAAAGAACGAAATCAACACTATGTCAACTATCAAGGGTCAAATGACTGGGTAGACTGGCTTATTGATAACCCATTGCAAGGCTTCGGGTTTAAGAGCCCGCAGTACGAAACGGCAATAAATTTAGTAAGGCTGCTGGATAAGGGCATTGATGGCGAAATTATTTATATTGGACATTCATTGGGGGGCGGCCTACAGGCATCGGGGTTAATAGCTACTCAAAGTAAAAATAAAGGAATTATGTTTAACGCAGCTGGGGTACACCCGAATACAGTTGATCGACGCACTCCTCGCGAAGGGCAGATCACCCACTTCACAAGCTCTTGGGATGTTTTACAACCGGTTAATAAATTCCTTACACCAGTGGATGTATTTGGGGATCAAATTTCAATCGGCAAAGCTGGTATTCACTCCGCAGAAGATATGATGATAAAAATGAAAACTTTATGGGCCGAACAATTGCAAAAAGGTATGAAATAATATTGCAAAACTGTAATAGACAGTAGCTCGATAAGAGGTCAGTGTAACAGTGCCGAAAAAGTTGAAAGTAAAAACCCTATAAAATAAAAGAAGGAAAGTCAGTAAAGTAAATGGCCGATCCAAATTTGGTAGGCGAGATCGGATAGGGGGCTCGCTTACCAAATGGGCAGCACTAATGACCATAAAGAAGGAGGTTGAATCGTTCTGTTAGTTGACGACGGGTTGCTATAGACTGCGTGCTGAGCAAGATAAATATATGGCTGGTGTGTAAGAAGCGTAGTTTGGTGCGCGGTATTTAGCTATTAAATAAGAGCCCTTGAATAGAGGGGGGATTGTTTTGTGTGTTAGGCTGGGGTTGAAAACCTCAGCCGAAGGCATGTTGTGTGGTAATTATATTTAAGAATCGACGGATGTTGGCAATTATGGACTGTCTTCATTTGCGCCTTAATAGTCGGCCATTGCTCTATTTTGAGGGCGGGGGAGGTATTTTTAAAAAAATATTTTTTTTTACTTTACACGGAAATTTTGAGTGGTACATTTGTAAAAGTTTTAAATGCCTAAATAAATTTATAGGTTATTAGGGATGGTGGCTTAGTGCGGAATTCTGAAATTACAAATAATAAATTAAGTTTTTGATCTGACAGATTTGGCATTGAAGGTTTATGGAAAATTTATTGAATAAAATAGAAAGGTATGAAGCCTTCTTTGCAGCTGATTCTGCCAATAAAAAATTAGCCGCTAACCTTATAGATTTATATATGAGGGCGGGTCAGTTAGATAAGGCCAAGTCCCAATTGGAGAGTGCCGTAGAGCATTGGCCCGAGGAGAGTGAATTTATATTTCAGCAGGGAATGTTGTGTTTGTATTTGAATCAGTATTTAGCTGCGATTGATAATTTCTCTCAATTGTATAGTGCGAGTATTCCGCAGGATGTGGTTAGGTACAATGTAGCTTGGGCTCAAATGGGGTTAGGTCAAGCAGATGAAGCTCTAGGTACCTTAGAGGAAATGAGCGGACTTACCTCTAGGGCGCAATTACTAAAAGGGCGAGCTCTACACTCTCTTGGACGATTCTCTGAAGCTGAAGCACTTGTCCTTCCACTGTTGAATGAGGATGAGCTCTCAGTTGAAGTGGAATCAATGTTAATAACAATCGCCTTAGATTCTGAGAATACAGAGTTAGCACAGGAGAGAGCAGAGAAGCTGATTGAAAGGTGCCCAGATAATCTTGAAGCAAACGTCACATTAGGTGTTGTAGAGTTAGAAACAGGCAAATTAAGCAAGGCCGACAGTTACTTTGAGGTTGCACTTTCAACAAAGCCTGATAGTGGTAGGGCCCATTTAGGTTGTGGTCTTGCTGCAATGTTGCGGCAGGATTTGAATAAAGCAATTTATCACCTCAAGAAAGCCGTTAGTGAGATGCCAAGCCACCTAGGTACTTATAATGCTCTTTCTTGGTGCTACATATTTCAACAAGATTTGAAACAGGCAAAGACAATAGCCTTAGAAGTGAAAAACTTAAACCCTAAGTTTGCGGAGAGTCAAGGGACTCTCGCAATTATTAGTGTTTTACAGGGGGATAAGCAGGAAGCCAAAAGATTTACAAAATTGGCAAATCGATTAAACCCTGCCTCATTTTCTGGACAGTTTGCAGCCTCTCTTTTGGCTCACGATGCTGGTGATGAAGAGACTTCAAAGAAAATTGTTAGAAACTTACTGGATACCAATATGAAAAAAGATGGCGGTTCGTTGTCTGATGCCTTAAAGCGGTTTAACCTACCTAATTAAATAGTTAGTTTAAGTTAAAGTATAAAGTTGTATAGGTTTGTGCGTGTGACTTTAGTATGAATCCAGAGGTAGCTTTAGACCTTGTTCGGGAAATGCTAAAAACTGCTGCAATGGTATCCTCACCGATTTTAGGCGTTGCTTTATTTGTAGGCTTAATAGTTAGCATTTTTCAGGTTGTGACTCAAATACAGGAGATGACATTAACTTTTGTCCCCAAAATGTTGAGTATAGTCGCGGTAATATTTGCTTTTGGAGCATGGATGCTCGGAACAATTGTAATCTACACGGAGGATATTTTTAGAAAAATAGCTGAGTTCATGTAATGTTAGTTAAGGCTGGAAGTGATTTTGCTATTGTAGTTTTGCTTGTTGCAGCCAGGTTGGCTCCAATTTTTTTTAGTTTTCCGCTGCAAGCCATAATTAATATACCGCTACGTATACGATTTTTTTTGACCATTTCTTTTTCTTTAGTGATTTCCAGTGCCCTGGATTTGTCCTCTATTGGCTTAGCTAACGATTTCAATCTAGCGCTTATGCTGATAAAAGAAATTGTTATTGGTGTTGCATTTTCAGCAGCGATTACAGCCGCCACAGCCACTTTTCTGATAGCCGGTAGGTTAATTGACTTTCAGATGGGAGTTGGAGCTGCGACGCAGTTTAATGCGAGTACAAGCTCCCAAAATTCATTAGTTGGAACAATGTTGGCTCTAGCTGGAACCGCGATTCTATTTGCTAGTGATACACACCATATTCTTCTTAAGGGGATTTACCAGTCATTTATAGTCGTCCCAATTGGAACAGGTATTGATAAAGTTGGAATTTTAAACTCAGCTGTATCTATGGGGAAAATGTTCCTGTATGGAGCGGTAATAGCTGCGCCAGTTATATTTGGCCTGATGATGGCTGATCTCGTGGTCGTTATATTCGCAAGAACAATGCCACAAATGAACCCTTACTTCGTTGGAATGCCGGCCAAAATTCTTATAGGAATTATTTTGCTAATAGTGTCAGTACACTACATGCCAGAACCTATAAGTGCAATCTTCCAAGGAATTACGGATAGCTGGCAAAAGGTAGCAGCCTGATGTCATCTAACGAAAGTTCAGAAAAAACGGAGCCAGCATCCCAGTTTAAACTGCAAGAAGCCCGAAAAAAAGGGCAGGCAGCGAAGAGTATTGAAGTTGTATCCTTAATAACTTTGTTAGGTTTTCTAATGATGTTATTAGCTTTCGGGAAGAAGCTAATCAATAGGGTTTTACACAATACATCATCTATGATGGGTTCTATAAATGATGTAAATAGCAACACTCAGAATGTATTAGCGTGGATCTCAAGTTCAATTAGTGATTGGGTATCAATACTCGCACCAATAATGCTTGCTACAGCAATTTTTGCAATTCTTGGAAATGTTCTACAAACGGGGCTGATTTTTTCGACAGCTACATTAAAGCCAGATTTTAAGAAGCTAAACCCTATATCAGGGCTTAAAAAAATTTTCTCGATGAAGAGTATATTTGACTTATTTAAGTCAGTTTTAAAGATTTCCATTTTAATCGCTTTCCTGACCTGGTATGTGGCTGGAGCTATGGAGTCTTGGGTCGGGCTTTTAGGTAGAAATCCAGCGAGTACGGCTGATATCTTTATTGATTTTGTCGTAGAAATATTTTTCATGACAGCTCCGATCGTTGCATTGTTTGCACTAATTGATTTTATTTTTTCGAAGAAAAAGTTCCTAAAAGATATGAGAATGACTAAGCATGAGGTAAAAGAAGAACACAAGAGAAGAGATGGAGACCCAACCCTAAAGCGTAAGAGGAAAGAACTACAGAAAGAGCTTAGAGATAAGCAGTCGGGTTTAAATAATGTACCTACTGCAACTGTAGTTATTACAAATCCAACACATTTTTCTGTGGCATTAAAATATGATGCCCAAGTAATGATGGCGCCAAAAGTTGTTGCCAAGGGCCGAGGAAACTTGGCGTTAAAGATACGTGATATAGCGCGATCAAAAAGAGTAAAAATCATACAAAGCCCTGCGCTAACACGAAGTATATACAAACAATCCAATATTGATGATTACATTCCATCAGACACATATTTAGCTGTTGCAAAACTGCTTAGCAAGCTAGAGCAAAGCAAGTCGGTTGTAAGATAGTGGAAAATAATAGATTGAAATTTTCATTTGAAAGATTGCTTGGTTCAAAAAGTGAACTGGCGCTGGTGCTGGGGGTCTTTGGAATTCTGGTTGTATTGTTTACGCCAGTCCCCTCAGCAGTTCTAGATTTCTTACTCCTTTTCAACTTGTCTATGGCAATTCTTATTTTGCTATTAACATTTTATATGGACAAACCTGTTGAATTTTCAACATTTCCAGCCATTCTTCTTATCGCAACACTCTTAAGGTTGTCGTTAAATATAGCAGCGACAAGGCTAATTCTGAGTAATGCTGATGCAGGACAAGTTATTGAAGCAGTAGGCGACTATGTGGTTGCGGGAAACTACATCGTAGGTCTTGTTATTTTCTTTATCCTAATTATCGTTCAGTTCATAGTTGTAACCAGCGGTGCTCAACGTGTGGCAGAAGTTGCGGCACGATTTACTCTTGACAGTATGCCTGGCAAGCAAATGAGCATTGATGCTGATCTAAATATGGGACTGATCGATGAGACTGAAGCTCAAAAAAGAAGAAAAGAAATAGAAAAAGAAGCGAATTTTTATGGATCTATGGATGGCGCTAGTAAATTTGTAAAGGGTGATGCTATTGCCGGAATCATTATTATTCTCATTGATATTGTAGGCGGATTAGCGGTTGGAATTGCGCAACTAGGTATGAACTGGGGAGATGCTCTTCATACCTACACCCTTATGACTGTAGGTGATGGTATTGTCACCCAAATTCCCGCTCTAATAATATCCACAGCGACAGGGATTATTATTACAAGAGCTTCAAGTGATTCTTTCTTAGGAAAAGAAATTGGAAGTCAGCTAGGTAAGCACCCAAAAAGTTTAGTGTTAGTGAGCCTGGCGTTAATTTTCTTTTCAATATTGCCTGGAATTCCAATTTGGCCAGTAGCAGTACTGTTGTGTATTTTCATTCCAATCATAATTTTGATAGCGAAATCCAGCGATACTAGTGAGGGAGAAGAAGCAGCAATTCCTCTGGCAGAGTCAACAGATGTAGCAGTTCAAGTTGCCAATTATAATGATATCACTGTAGAACCTATTGAGATCGTATTTGGTGAAGAGCTGGGGGAGTTTGTTTCGAAAGATACGATTTTTGTAGAAAAAGTTAAAGCTTTTAGGCGCCAGTTTGTTGAAGAAATGGGTATTGTTATACCTAACTTGAAGCTGTCCACCTCGATTAATAAGGAAAAAAATAGTTACGATTTAAAATTGTTTAACTCTGTGGTGGCAAGTTCTAGTTGTTTTCCAGACAAGACTCTTGCGATTTCAACAGGAAGTAAAATATCGATTTTAGGTCTGGAAACCAAAGACCCGTCTTATGGATTGCCTGCTGTTTGGATAGATAATTCACAAAAAGAGTTAGCCGTACAGCAAGGGCTAACTGTAGTTGATCCAGTTACTGTGTTATTTACTCATTTCAGTGAAATTATCAAAAGAAACTCAGAAGAACTTTTAACTAGAAAAGAAACTGAGCTACTGCTTGGAAGAGTAAAGGAGACACAACCAACTCTTTATGATGAGTTGATTCCAGAACAGCTCTCATTAAGTGATGTACAAAAAGTTTTGAAATTACTAGTAAAAGAAAAAATACCCATTTCAAATATAGAGCTAATTGCAGAATCTCTAGTCGATAAAGCGAGAATCACTAAAGATCCAGCAACTTTAGTCGAATCAATAAGGCAACAACTGTCAAGAGTTATCTGCGAGCCCTTATTAAATAAAGATAATACCTTGGAAGTTATAACGATAGATCCGAGTCTAGAGCGGAAATTGTTTGAATCAATTAATTATGATGAAACACCAGCTAGCATAAGGCTTGATCCAGCCATAGTAGAGAAATTCATAAAGAATATATCAAAATCAGTAGAGCAAATGATAAAGGGTGGGAATAAGCCTGTACTACTGTGCACAGGAAATTTACGAATGCATATAAAGAAGCTAACGGAGAGATACCTTCCGCATTTAGTCGTTATTTCTTTAAATGAAATTCCCAGCAATACAAATGTTAGATCTCAAGAAATAGTTAGTTTAAAAGGCAATGGCTTCTCGGCAAAGGATAAAATAGCATGAAAATTGATGGTATCTCACAAATATTAGCGAGCCTACACGGTGACATAAATCAATTGAGTAATGTTAGTCAAAACCTAGCCAATGTTAGCACGAATGCTTACAAAAAAGGATTTGCAGTAACCTCAGTTGCCATGAGCGAGGATAGGGCTCAAGCAGTCAACCAAGATTTGACTACTACGATCAGAGAGAGTGATTTCTCACAAGGAGTATTGAAAAGTACCGGAAGAAATTTACATTTGGCAATCGAAGGTAGTGGTTTTTTTTTAGTAAACGATGGAACCGATTACTGGTTGACGAGAAAAGGGGAGCTAAGTATCGATAACCAGGGATATTTAACCCTTTTGAGTGGAGCTCGCCTTCAAGGCTTACAAGGTGATATTGCGTTGGAGCCAGGTGAGTTTGATATCGATGAGACCGGTAATATCTACCAAGGAGAAAAAGAGTTCGTGGAGCAACTTTCTATGTTCAACGCACCTTTAAATAGCTTAGTAGAGGGTAAACCCGGAATGTACAAAAGTTCGTTAATGGCATCCACTGACCAAATTCATGTTCGGCAAGGATTCCTAGAAACATCAAATGTAGATCAATTACAAGAAATGGTTAAATTAATGGAGTTAGTTAGACATTATGAGGGAGGGTACCAAGTGATACAGAGCTATAGCACGATCATGGATGAAGCTATATCTAAAATAGGAAAAGTGTAGTCAGTAAGAAAAACCTGGGAGAAGCACATGATAGATGCTCTATATATTGCGGCAACAGGAATGAGAGCGGAAGCATCTCAAATTGATGTCATCTCTAATAATATGGCGAATTTGAATACACCGGCGTATAAGCGCCAAAGTGTTAGTTTCGAAACTTTAGTGCAGCAAACAGCAAGTCTACAGTCAAACACCCTACGTTCGAAAGGCATGGGATCAGTGGCAGATAGAGTTATTACCTCTTATGAACCTGGCAATATCCAGCCATCCCAAAGCAATCTGGACATCGCTATATCGGGTAAGGGGTTCTATGAGGTAGAGCTTCCGAATGGAACTTTTGCATATACCAGAAATGGACAATTCCAACTGGATGAACATGGGTATATAACAACCTCAGATGGTTATCGCCTAGCTGATAGAATTCAAGTCCCGCTCGATGCATCTGATATTTCTATTGATATCTCTGGTGAAGTGACAGTTACCTATTCTGATTCCTCAACCGACTACATTGGACAGATCACCTTGGCTGGTTTTTCAGCTGAACAAGATTTAGATGCAATTACCGGAGGTCTATACGTATCAACAGATAAGTCAGGAAATGCATATTATTCATCTCCAGGAGAGGATGGATTGGGTGTAGTTCGGCAGAATGCTATAGAAAAGTCAAATGTAGATTTAGTTGAGGAAATGCTGAGCCTAACTATGGCCCAACGTGCATATGAAGGAGGCTCACAAATTATACGAGCAGCTGATGAAATCATGAAAATAAACAATTCATTGAGAGTGTAAAAAGTGAGAGCTTGGACAGTTTACATACCTATTTTTATAGTTCTTTTATTTGTGCACTCTGCGCACAGTGAACAGAAATACTTAAGGTTGTATCCGTCTGCCGTACTTGGAAAAAATGGTATAGCTTTAGAAGATTTAGGGAAGACCAACACGAGTTTGCTTAAGAATCAAGTGCTATTTATTCCACAGTATCTGAAACTAAATCAGTCAATTAGTGGCTTTTGGTTAAGAAAGAGTGATATTTCCGAGCTCCTTGTACAACAATATCCCGAACATTCATTTTCGATATTGGGTCCTGACGTAATTAAAGTTAAATGCCAAATGACTGTTTTTAACGAAAAAGAACTACAGGAAAAAATAAAGAGTGTTTATAAAGAAGAGCTCTTAGAATCAAAAGAATTTTCTGTAAAGATCTTACAAAGAGCTGAAAATTTAAATGTTTGTAATTCCTTTGACAAGTACCATCTGAGTAGATCAGTCAAGGGCGAATTACGAAAGATAGAAGCAATAACAATTTCTTCTTTAGGACATCTTAAGCAGCCAAGTATCACGACAGTTTGGGTTGAAGTAGAAGATTACCGAGATGTATTAACAGCAGCAGAAAATATAGAACAGGGAACTCACTCTTCAAGTATTAGAGTAAAAAATAGTCTGGTAGATGTCACAAAAGTTAAGGGCGTAACTATAAAAGAAGTTCCCGCGGATACACGTTTGCAAAGAAATATCGGCATTGGTCAAGTGCTTGTGAAGGATAATTTTGAATCCATACCGGACATAGAATCCGGCGACACAGTTCGAGTAATTTCAATTGTCAACCAAGTCAAGGTATTCACTACCGGAACGGCTATGTCTGATGCAAACCTGGGTGAATATGTATCAATTAAAGTTGATTATGGGCAAAGTTACTTAGAAGGAAAGGTTGAAAATAATAAAACTGTAATAATTATGGAAGAGACATGAAGTTTTTGAAGAAAATATCAATTTTGTGTGTGACTTACTTAGCGTTAATAGCTGATTTTGCAAACAGCGAATCACTGTTTAATGAGGTTACATTTGAACCTTTGATGTCCGATTATAGAAGTGTAAATATTGGAGACACCGTGACAGTGGTTGTTGTGGAGTCTTCCCTTGCAGCTTCTAGCGAAGCAAACAGCACGAGTGCAGATGCAGGATTATTTGGTGCCATTAATAGTGGTTATAACTTCAAAATTAAGAATAAAGTATTTGATGCTGAAGCAGATGTTGCTTTAGGCTATGGAGCCAATAAAGGATCAAGTAGTAATAAAGACGGTTTACTTCAAGCGGTTATTACTGCAGAAATTGTAGAAATCCTGCCTACCGGTAACTTAGTTATTGAAGGAAGACAGCACCTCGTGGTTAATGGAGAGGACCAATATATATCAATATCCGGCATTGTTAGCCCTTTATATATAGATGCAGATAATACGGTCAGTTCAAATAGAATTAGTAGAGCTAGAATAATTTACTCTGGTGAGGACCCTCAGGCTATCACTGTTTGGCAAAAATTTACCCGTATTTTCTGTTGTTCTTCTGGGTCCCTTTTAGGTAGTGCAGAGGATAAATATCAAGCAAATCATCAGTTTGATAATGCCCTCTATGAGAAAAGTAAGTAAGAATTTTAGAGATTTTTAGCTATGTTCAGATATAAGTATATATATCCAAGAACGTTATTATTTATATTTATAGCTTTACTATCACAACCCTTGTTTGCCTCTGTCAGGCTTAAAGAAATTGCTCGAATAGAGGGGGTTCGAGAAAATGCGTTGGTTGGTTATGGATTGATAGCTGGCTTAGCAGGTACAGGAGATACAAGGAGGTCCAGTTCTACAATACAGTCAATAACAAATACTTTAGCTAGATTTGGAATATCTGTTAATGAGGACGATATCAGCAGTCGAAATGTTGCTGCGGTTATAGTGACCGCAACGCTACCTCCATTTAATCAGCCGGGCGATACGATAGATGTCAATATATCATCTATAGGTGATTCACGGAGCTTAATTGGTGGAACACTTTTAATGACACCTCTTACTGGAGCGAATGGCGAAATTTATGCACTGGCTCAAGGGCCAATTTCAGTGGGTGGATACTCGTATGGATTAAACGGTAATGTCGTTCAAAAGAATCATCCAACGGTAGGTATTATCGCAAACGGGGCTACCGTTGAGAGGGAAGTTACCACTAGATTAGTTAAAGATGGGTACTTAAGTGTAGTTTTATCACAGCCTGATTTCACCACAGCAGATAGAGTTACGAAAGCGATACAATTAAATTTTCCAAGTTTACATACCGTAACTCGCCATGCCGGAAAAATAGATGTTTCAGTACCCGATAACAGTAATCTAGTTGAACTTTTGTCGAAGATAGAGAATATATCAATTAATCCAGATATTACGGCAAAAATTATTATAAATGAAAGAACAGGAACTGTTGTATCTGGCGGTTTTGTAACTATAGAAGCAGTATCAATATCGCATGGTAACTTGGAATTAAGTATCGCTACAGAATATACGGTTTCACAACCGAATATACTGGCTTTATCAACAAAAAATACCTCTTTTAATGGTGATAATTCTTCGCCCATATCCACAGTAGTTGCTCCAAAAACAAACTTACAAGTTCGAGAACAGGGATTGTCGGCAGTTTCATTACCTCGAGGTAGTACCGTTAATGATTTAGTTAGAGCACTGAAACAAATTAACGTTAGTACGAGGGATATGATTGCTATATTGCAAGGCATAAAAGCAGCTGGTGCACTGCATGCAAAACTTGAGATTCAATAAAGGTAAATAATATGGCAGATCTAATAGGAAGTGTAACTTCAGAGATCTTGACAAAGTCTATAAATAGAACAGTCATGGAGAATAAGTTAATCGGAAATGATATAGCAAATATTGATACAGTCGGTTATGTAGGAAAAACTACATCCAAAGGAGTACTTTATCGTGAACTAGCAGAGCTCATTGAAAATCAAAGTACCGATGAACTTGAGTGGTTGGCGACTAATTGGGAGCCAAGAAGTGAAATAAGCTCACTAGAGGTTGTAACTTTAGAGCGACAGATGACAAGATTGGCTGAGAATACTCTTTTATTTGAGTCATTAATCACCGCGAAATCAAAATTGTCAGAAATACTAAAAGCAGCAGTTAGAGAGGGGCGCTGATGAGTTTAGATAGCTTTTCAATTAATTTAAGTGGTCTAAATTACCACAGACAAAAAATCGACTCAGTAGCGAGTAACATAGCTAATGCAAATGTCGTTGCAAAGAATAAATCCGAAGCCTACAAAGCGATAGATGTTGTAGCCTATTCCTCTCCAGAAAGTATAACAAAAGGTGTAGAAAATATATCAGTTATCGAGAAGAATTTGGAAGCTGGCAAGGTTTACTCGCCCTCTCATCCATTTGCAGACGCTGATGGCTATATTTATCGGGCAAATGTAGATATTGCAGAAGAGATGGTTGAACTTATGACTTCTATCCGCTCATATCAGGCCAATATTCAAGCTTTGGAAGCTTCGAAGAAACTTATACAGCTGTCTATAGATATGGGTAAACGATAATGAGCGTAAACGAAATTGATTCAATATCCTATTTGGGATATTTAGGTCCACAAAAAATAAATAATAACGATGACAATAAGGAAAGTTTTATTGATGTTATGAGCGCTATTGTGCGAACTGCTGATGACAAATATCGTAAGGCAGAAGAGTTGTCTCTTGATCTAGCTGCGGGAAACTTAGATAACGTACATGAAGTTATTGCAAGTATAAGTAAAGCAAAGCTAAATTTTGACTTGGTTGCCCAAGTAAGAAATAAACTTCTTGAAGGATATCAAGAAGTAATGAAAATGCAGATATAAGGGATTCATCTCATGCCTTTTGATTTTAAAAGCAACCAGATGAGAATTATTTTATTTTTCATTATTGTTTCTGTGTTGATTGCCTTAATCTTAATTTTTCTTTTTAATAAAGGAAAACCCGCTTTAGCATACGACCTCACAAATGACGAACTTGTCAGGGTGGCTGATGAGTTAGCTAGGGAGAATATTGCTTTTGATATAGAGCGAGGTACTGGTTCAATCTATGTTGATCAAAATGATCTATCCAAGTCAAGGATGATTGTTGCTGGAAGTGGAGCGTTAGGACAGCAAAATATAGGGTTTGAAATTTTTGACAGTTCGACCTACGGCCTTACTAATTTCTCCCAACGGGTTTTTTATCAAAGAGCTCTCCAGGGTGAGTTAGAGAAATCAATTAAGACACTGGCAATCGTTCGTAGTGCTAGAGTACACCTTGTAATACCTGAATATAAGGCTTTTCGTAAAAATAGCGAAGATGCGAAAGCTTCAGTAATACTTGACTTAAAAGATGGAAATACACTAGAAGCTAAAGAAATTATAGGAATACAGTTTCTATTGTCTTCCGCAGTTCCCAATTTAAACTCAGAAAATGTAACCATTATGGATGTAATGGGGCGCCTCTTATCGGGTCAGGATGATGGGATGTTTGGGGGATCGCAATACATGGATCTGAAACTGGAAGTGGAGCGCCACTATCACGAAAAGATTTCTAGATTGTTTTCTGGAATCATGAAACCTAATAAATTTGAAATTGTAGTTGATGTTACGCTTGACAATACAAAAAGAGAAAGCACAAAGAATGGAGTCGTTCCGTTATCGGATTCTGAAGCAGGTTTGTTAATTAACAGTAAATCGGATAGAAAGTTTAGAGAAAAGAAAGCTACGCCTTCAACAATAGGGTCCCTGGATGGACAGGACGATTCTATTCTTTCAGAAAGTATTGAAAATAGTTATCAATATACAACCGAGCTGGTAAAAACCAAAGAAGTACCTGGGGCGATACAAAAAATTAGCATTTCAGTAATTCTATCTAAGGATATTGAGGACTCAATAGTAGGTAAGCTAGAAAATCTAATTATAAATAGCGCTGGACTGGACTTGAAACGTGGAGACAGAGTTTCAGTTGAGAAAATTATACCGGTCGAGATTGTGGCTCCACTGCATACAGAGATAACACAGGTTAACAATGTACATTTGCGCAATCAAGTCAAGCTTAAACAGCCTGATGTTACAGACAAAGCTTACTTCAAACTGTCTCAGGAAGAAATATTGAGATTATTACAGCAGTACTGGTTGTATATTTTGCTGATTGTAATAGTTTTTTCTGTTTGGTTTTTAAATTATAGGAAAAATAGAATATCAAAGCCTGAAAGGGAAGCGCTGTTAGAAGACATCAGATTGTTTCTGGTTGGTGATATTAAAGAGGGAAGAAAAAATGTTATGTAGTGGAGGAAAGATACTTTTACTTAAATATTTATCACTCTCCAATTTTGATAAGCTATGGATTCAGTTTAAGTTAAGCATGGAGGAGAGAAAGTTATTTGCCAGGAGTTTGAAGACTGTTGATGGCGATAATATTAAGAATATCAGTTATAAAGAAATGCAAGGATTGGTTGATGAAGTTATGAAATCAACCAATACGTATTTTTCTAAAAAAAAATATTTTGATAATAGACTCCCTGCTTGTGTTTCGAAAATTATTGTCGGTAATGGTAACGATATTGCAATTGTCGATGATGAACTTTCTAGTCACCTAAAGGTGGTTTTGGAAGAGCTCGTTCGCCAGGAATTAAAGGGGACCACTAATGCCTAAGGTAATGCGTGGATCTGCAATATCAGTATCAGGCGTATATAGGCCAACTACGGATGTGAGTAACACACTGGAGATTGAGGAGTATTCTGTTACAGAAAGAACCACTGAAATTTATCCTGATTTTACAAAAAAAATTGAAATCCTGGAAACAAAAATAGGCGAGTTAACTTCAGATATCTCTAGAAAAGAAGCCAAAATTCAGGAGTTGGAGTCTCAGCTGACTACAATAAGAATAGAGACGCAAGGAATCTTGTCGTACTGTGATAAAAATGTAGCTTTGCAACAGTCCTCAGGGTATAGAGACGGGTATCAGAAGGCACAACTAGAAGTAAACGCAGAAAAGCTTGCGTTAGAAAAGAAGTACGGTCAAAAGGTTGAAGAAGAAATTGACTTTATTAAGAAATTATCGACTGAAATTCATTCAGATGTGGACAAGCTGTTCGTACTTCTAGCCTTTGAATCGTGCTGTAAAATTTTAGGAAGAGAATATTGCAAAAACGAAGGAATTATAGCTGTCATTAATTCAGCTTTAGATAACCTTAGAGCCTCAAACGAGGTGAGAATTTATCTTCATGAAGCAGATTATCTAAGATTGTCGGAGAATTTGGATCTCGTACGGGAGATTGCTGGAAGCCAAGTAAAGCTCATGATGAAAAATAGCCTCCCAGTAGGGGGGATTCAGGTAGAACATGATCAAGGCTTATGGGACATTGGCTTAGGGATACAGATGTCGGAGATTAATAAACTAATATCCGAAGCTATAAATAATGAGTTGAGCTACTGATGATTTGCACAGATCTCCTGATACAATCTATTCAATCGTCATTAACAATATCAAAATACGGAAAAATTGTTGGCTTCCATGGGAGCACATTTTCTGCTGTGGGATTGGATTCTTGTGTTGGGGATATTTGCTTAGTCAGCAAAGCTACTGGAGGTGAGAAAGTTCAAGCAGAAGTCATTGGTTTCGAAGATGATAGATTATTGTTGATGCCTCTAGGTTCAATTGTAGGACTTAGAGCTGGGGATAAAATAGAAAAGGGAGATAGGGTAAGCACGGTTAATTGTGGTGAGCATCTCATAGGGCGTGTGATAGATCCTTTCGGTTCTCCTTTGGATGGCCGAGGGGAGGTTAGAGGCTCGGCAATAAATATTGCTAACTTTGCTACTCCGGTAAACCCATTTTCTAGAGAGAAAACCTCTGAGATTGTGCATACGCAAGTACCAGTAATTGACTCCCTGTTGACAGTAGGATTTGGACAGAGAATAGGTATATTTTCAGGCAGCGGAGTTGGGAAAACTACATTACTGGGAGCTTTACTAAAAGGGGATAATTTTGAGATTAATGTTATAGCCCTAATAGGGGAGCGAGGTAGGGAAGTTACAGAGTTTGTTGAAGACGTTCTCGGAAGTGAAGGACTTTCAAAGTCAATTATTGTTGTTGCAACACCTGATCAATCGCCACTGGTAAGAGTTTATGCAGCAATTACTGCTTCAAAAATTGCAGAATTTTACTGCAAGCAAGGGAATAATGTTCTGCTAACTATGGACTCAATAACACGTCTAGCCATGGCGCAAAGAGAAATTGGTCTATCTCGAGGAGAGCCGCCATCATTTAAGGGATATACGCCATCCTGCTATTCAATGCTTCCCGATCTTATTGAGAGGGCTGGAAATTTTAAAGAGCGTGGATCGATAACTGCTTATTACACGGTTCTTGTGGAAGGGGATGATATGAGTGATCCAATAGCTGACTATATGCGTGGAATCTTAGACGGTCACTTCATATTGAATAGAGAAATTGCCGCACAAGGCAAGTACCCAGCCATAGACCTGCTAAATAGTGTAAGTCGTTTACTTACTGTTTTGGCCACCAAAGAAGAGCTTAATGTAATTAGAAAAATAAAGAATAGTCTTTCCTTGTTTGATGAGGCTAAAACTATGATAAAAATAGGAGCTTATAAAAAGGGTGATGAGCCGGACTTGGATAAATCAATTGTGGTAAGCTCTAAAGTTGATCAACTTTTATATTCCGGAGAGAGAAATTATCGGGATGTAATTCTAAAAGAGTTCGAGAAATTAATTCTAGAGCTATCCCTTTAGGCTTGATCTCAGTAGAGTATTGCAAGTGCTTAAAAATATAAAATATTTAAGGGAAGAAGTTCAATCACTAAGTGTTTACGCTAAGATGATTGAATATAAGATTTTTGAACTGAGTAGAACCAAAAAAGAAATTAAGCAAAAAATTCACAGTCTCTCTAATAAAATCCAGGTTGACACAGCGTCTTTAGCTGAACTTGAAGTCCAATATTTAGCTTTGTTGGAAAGTAGAGGCGCTAGCCCACACGAGATAGGAGTTCTTCATGGATACATTTCTATACTTGGAAAACGCATCAAGGTGAATAATGAAGAACTGGTGGATAAAGAGAGAAAACTAAAATCACTTAAAAATGATATTTTTGATAAAAGTATAGCTCTTGATGAACTTGGCTTTATATGCAAGGGAAAAAAAATAGCTTTAAAACTTAAAGAGGAGGCTGAATCTATTAATTATTTAAATAATATTTCGTCTCTTTCTTGCATACAGGAAAAATAGCATGCACCTGTCTAAAGACTTTCCCGACTATAACGTAAGTGTAACTAGAGACTCTTCAACCCAAGGCTTTTCAGCAGAAACGTCTAGGCTAGTTGAATGGGAAAAGGCTGTTATTTCTGCATCAGATCCAAGCCGGCAACTGGACAAGGTGCCTAGGGAGGTAGGTAGTGCTTCCAATTCTGAACCAAAAAATAGTTTTCTGAATAGTGCAGTCCAAGAGAATGAGTACCAAAAATCGATCTTTACACTAGAACAGTGTTTGGTCTCCAGTCATTCAATCCAAAAGAAAAGTAACACGTTAGATAAACTTTCAGAGTCTACCGTTTTACCATCTAGGGATAGAATCAATGAATTACAATTCTTAGATGGTAAGTTAAAAGATATTAATACAAAACCCCAAAGTAGAGTTGAAAAAGCTGTCACGCAGCAATTGTTAAGGGTTTTGCCAGAGAAAAGCCTGTTAAATTTTTGTTTTAAAGGTGATTTTGTTGAACTAAGGCTTCGTAATTATTTTGCAGATCTTAACGAGCTACTTGAAGTTGTTGATAAAATTCTAGACAAGTACGGCATTAGAGTAGATAAGTATTTAATTAATGGTTCATATATTACTAAAAATAGGCGATGACTTATGGCAATTGAATCTGTAGGGCGAGTAATGGAATCTCAGGGGGCAGATCAACAGGCCTCTGTAGAACTTGATGAATTCATGGAGATATTTATCACCCAGCTAAATTACCAAGACCCGCTCGATCCGGTTGATAATAGAGAGTTTCTGACGCAGCTAGCGGAATTTTCTAACCTAGAGTTGGCGCGTGCAACAGAGGCCGGAATTACTGAATTGCTAGAAGTTAATGCAGTAAGTCAATCTTTAAGTTTGCTTGGAAAGTTAGTAGAAGTAAATGGTGAAAATGGAACTACTATTGGAAATGTTGAATCTATTCGATTCGAACAGGGGGTACCCTATATTTCATTATCAACCTCCGACGGAATCTTGATACCTGATTTATCCCTTAATGATATCCGTATTGTAAAGGAATAGTTTTATGAGTCTTTCTAATGTTGTATCAAATAGTCTTTCTGGATTTAGTGCATTTACAAAAAAATTGGATGATTTAAGCCATAACGTTGCAAATATGAACTCCGTAGGGTTTAAGAAAAAGGAGACATTCTTTCAGGAAGTTAATGACAATGGTGGGAATGGAGTACACCTCTCCAATGAGAGGGTTTCATTCTCTAATGGAGATATTTACTCAACTGGAGAGAATACTGATCTGGCCATAGAGGGAGAGGGGTTTTTTATTGTTAGGAGCGAGACTGGAACATCTTATACTAGAGCGGGTCAGTTTGTATTTGACTCCGGAGTGCTTGTGGACTCAAATACAGGTGGAGAGGTACTAAGCATTACTGATAGTGGCGAGTTAGTAAATATAGATATCTCTGATATGCAGTTTTCTTCATATGAGCCAACATCAGAAGTTAGCCTGACAGGTAATTTAAGTTCGTTGTCGGCAGATGACATAGAATTTCCATCAGAAGATGAAAGTCCAATATCAGTAGATGTTGTAGATTTTTCGGGGCGAAATCAGAAATTATCTATAACCTATACAAAGCAGTCGACCGATGATTGGTTGGCTGAGGTAACGAACGAATCCGGTGAAATTGTAGGATCGGACACATTAAAATTCACCGCTGCCGGATCTCCGGTCTCTGGATTTAATACAATAAATGTGGCACTTGAATTGGATAATGGTAAAACACAAAATATTGTGTTTTCTGCTGGCAAAGCCGGGGAATTCACAGGTCTCACTAGTTTCCCATCCCAAACAAATGCTTTACAGTTACAATCTATAGACGGTAGAAGTTTTGGAACTTTGCAGGATATTAGCTTCGATAGCTCTGGTTCTATAATACTCACCTATACAAATGGAGATATTAAAAAACCTTACTCGCTTGGACTTGCATTGTTTGTAGATAAGAGTGTATTGAGCAGTATTAATAACAGTCATTTTTATAGTGATTCAGATCCTAGCGCCATAGCATCTGCAGATGAGAAAATGGTCGGGTATATAAAGGCTCAATCTTTGGAGCGCTCAAATGTTGATGTTACTGATGAGTTTTCAGAAATTGTTATTATACAGAGAGGTTATCAAGCCTGCTCACAAGTTCTAACCATATCTAATCAGATGATTGAAGAGCTATATAATAGTGCAAAAGGTGGCTAAATGCGAGCTAACTATTTCTATACTTATTCACCGAAACAGATTCAGCGAGTAGAAAATTTCATTATAGATAAGTGTAAAGAGTGGGGGCTACGTTGGTTCAAAAAAGAAGATATTAAGCCAACCGTCAAAAACTTATCTAATCTAAGTCTTGATACGAAGGCGATAAAAACTAGGAAATATTTTGGTGGCTGCTTACATATTGAAGCATGGGAGTTACAATCAAGCCAGATTGTTGGTGCATTATTAGGTAGACAAGTTTCATTGAAAGATACTGAGCACAATATATGTATAGAGCTTCTTAATAAGTTGTTTTCAGATTTAGCTTGCCAGTTTCCTAATGTAACCTTAGATAGTGAGCCTTCCTGCTTGAAGGAGAGTGTTTTTTGCTATGGCAGTGGATGGTGTGTCGTAGAGATACAAATATCTGAAGAACTTTATACTAAAATTTATTTGGGTCAAGAAATTGTATTTTCTTTGCTGGATATTGATCATAGCTCTATCTCAGATGACATTTCGATTTGCTCAATGGATTCGATTTTAAAAGATCAATCAGTCAAGTTTATTGCAAATGTGTCAAACTTGAAATTGTCCATTGAAGACCTATTGGAGATTGAGGTCGGAGATATCGTACTACTTGATAAAAAAATAGAAAGTAAAATAACTCTTAAATCTGAGAACGATGAGATTGACATTGTAGGTGAGATGTGCTCGAAAAAAACCAATAGCGCTGTGCGCCTTGCCTCTAATTAATTATTTAAGGAATATTATGACTGATAGAACTGTTGAGATCGTTGAGTTGCCGGAAGTTAAAGAATTCTCTGGAGAGAAAATATTTGAAACAATAAGTCCCCGCTTCTTTAAGGGAATCACTCTAGAGGTAAAGGTTGAATTAGGTAGTACAATCATCGCCCTTGATAGGTTAATGTCGTTGACTGTTGGTAGTGTTTTAGAATTAGACACTCCTTCTAACCAAAATGTATGCTTGAAAGTTGGAGAGGAAATTTTTGCAAAAGGTAGGCTTGTTGTAGTGGATGGGTTTTACGGTGTAGAAGTTGAGGAGAAATTTTCGATTTCGTAAAAATATTAGCGTCGACATGTTAAATTTAGTGATGCAGGTATTTTTTTCTGCTTTGTGTTTTTCTATTCTGGAATTATTCATTGATTCATGTTTTATGTGATTTTAGGTTTTTGATGCCATGAGAAGTTATCTTGCGTCTGCTCAGATTGGTTTTAAAGAGGAGTACTTTATTTGGGGTGGTGATTTAGGGCTGTACTGGTTAGTGGTACTTGTGGTTTTCGTGATTGTTGTTTTTTTTATACGTGCTAAGCAAAAAAAATCGTCGCAGGGTGTTAGTTCTAGGGTTTCTCTTAAAGAAAAGTTGCCTTTGTCTCAAACTTTAACTGTTTATTTGCTTGAAGTTGATGATGAAAATATCTTGCTTGTTTGTGGCCCTGGTGGATTGAGTATATCTAATGTCTCTAAAGCTTAAAAATAAAAATACTTTATTTGTTGTTGCTTTTTTAGTATTTATTTTTAATTTTCCATTAAATGGTTACTCTCAATCATTACTTCCAAATATTGCTGCTGAGCAACTTTCCCTAGCTGATGAGAATTCCACAGGAGTTGGTTTGTCAGCACCTTTTCAAATTTTACTAACTCTTACACTGTTAAGTGTTGCGCCTGCACTGCTGATGCTAATGACGGCTTTCACCCGGATAGTTATAGTTTTGTCTATGCTTCGCCAGGCATTGGCTATGCCTAGTACTCCCCCTAATAGTGTATTAATTAGTTTTGCATTTTTGCTGACCATATTCGTAATGACTCCGGTTTTTGAGAGAGTTAATGAGGATGCGATACAGCCATACCTTAATAAAGATCTTAGTTTTGAGGCGGCATTAGTAGGTGCACAGCCGCCACTAAAAGAATTCATGGTCGAACAAACTCGCGAGAAGGATATATCTCTTGTATATGAGATGTCTGGTAAGAGTGTGCCAGAGAGTATTGATGAAGTAGGGCTCTTCACACTTGTCCCTGCATTTCTAATTAGCGAATTACAATCTGCATTTTTAATAGGGTTTATGATTTTTCTGCCATTTTTAATGATAGATTTAATTGTAGCAAGCGTTTTAATGTCTATGGGAATGATCATGTTGCCACCGACTACAGTATCATTGCCCATTAAAGTGCTTGTTTTTGTGTTGATCGATGGATGGTCTCTATTGGCGTATTCGCTGCTTGGAAGTTTTTCTTAGAATTTAAATTTTCATTAAAAGTATGGAAGAAGATCTTACAGAGAAGTGGGTTTCTCTAGAAACATCAGGGTTAATGTCTGCACGAAATTATTTATTCGAATATTATCGAAGTTATAGCCATACTATTGCAGGCTTGATTTATAGGAAGTGTCAACATCTGGGGGTAGATTTACAAGATCTACTACAGCTAGCTGAGCTGGGCCTATTGGATGCGATAAGCAAATATGATAGGAAGAAAAAAGTATTTTTTAAAACGTATGCTTCTTTCAGAATAAAAGGCAGCGTTATGAATGGTGTAAGCTCCTACTCCGAAAGAGCAAGCTTACATAGCTACTTCTCAGGAGAAAATATGATGGAATTTAACATCGATTTTTCCACAAGAAGCGGCGACAGTCTGTTTGACTCAATTGTAGGTGCGACTTTAGACTTTGGCTACTCCTACCTTTTAGAGTCAAGTTGGCTCAATGGCGAAACCTCATTATCGGATTTCCCTTATGATTCATTGGAGGGACAAGCATTCTTTCAGCAAATATTGGATTACATAGAAAAACTACCAACAATTAACCAGAATCTAATTAGGATGAGGTATATTGAGGACAAGAGTTATTCGGATATAGCTAAAGCAATGAAGCTTAGTAAATCTAGAGTGGCGCAACTTCATAGTGATCTTCTAGCATCGATTAGAGAGCATGTTAACAAGCAAACGTGTTGGAACAAGGTTATTTAAATTTCCACCAATATTATATCGATTCTAGTGACACAGGTGTGACTTATGTCTTCACCTGTGTCTTTCCCTTATGCTGGCCCCGTAAATTGATTTAGTAACGATAGTAACGGCCTCGGTAGCGATAGTAGTCTCTACGTTTTCTCTCCCTATCATAAAGGTAGCCTGCACCGGCACCAATAACCGCACCTGCGGCAGTGCCACCAGGGCGCCCGCCACTGATCAAGGCACCTGTTACTGCGCCTATGCCGACACCGGTGCCGATTCGGCGGTCGGTATCACTCATATTGGCGCAGCCCGTACCTCCAAGGCTTGCAGTCAATACTGCGGCCAAGCTGAGATATTTGATAGCTTTGATACGCATAGACACCTCTGTTACTGGAAGGTTGAGGTATAAAGAATCGGCGCAGGCCGACTATTTCGGAGCCAGTGTAGAGTCCGCATGCACTGGCAACAAATCCAAATTGGGAGTTTCATTCCCTTTTTTTGTCGATATTTAGGTGGTTGTTAAGGTGTTTGAAAAACAAGACTTGGTAGAACTGGCTCGACTCAAAATGCCATTTGGAAAATACTCGGGCCGGGTTTTAATAGATTTGCCTGAGGAGTACCTGCTTTGGTTCGCAAAAAAGGGGTTTCCAGAGGGGCGTCTAGGACAGTTAATGGCATTAGCCTTGGAGATAAAAGTAGAGGGATTGCAGGGGCTTATTGATCCTCTGCGCTGACCTTTTAGCAGGTTTTCCCAGTATTGCAATCACCTTGGTCGGTTTGCTCTGCGGGACTTTGACATTAATATAGTAATGCCTAGGTGTGCTTTGCGGAGCGAAGCCCAAGAAAAAGCGGGCCGTAATGGAGACTGGACTGACCCGGAAATAGGCCCACAGCGGGTAACCACTGGTCTGAATGATTTCAGCGAGGTAGTAGCGGGAGTAGAGCCAGTCAGCTTAAAAGAGGGAGCGGTCGAAACGAATTCGGCCGCCACTCTTTTAAATTATTCTAAACTCAGTTCTCACCGACTAATATCCGTCGGCAATATTTTGTGAGAGAGTTGCCCGACTTGAAAGTCGGACGCAGCTATCTACTAACTAACTGATCAGAGTGGGATTCGGATAACAACACCACCCATAGTGTGGCCCAGCTCAAAGTCAGTGCGCGGGCTGTCTACGTGATCGTTGTGACAGCTCACACAAGCAGGTGAAACACCTACATCCGCATATACTGCAGTGAAGTACTCGGTATCACCTAGTTTTTCGCGGCCGTAAAAGTTTTTCCCCGGGTTGTCGATTACGTACTGCAAGCCCTCTTTTTCCATCTCAGTGCGCGGTTTGTTTTGCTTGTTGATTGGCCACAGGGAGAGCAGGGCATAGTTAAAGCCAGACTCATTTTCGGCAACACGCTCAGCTCCCATACGCATCATCTGCGCGGGGAGTGGTAGCAATTTCTTATCTTGCCAGTGCTCATCAGCGTCGAGGATTTTCTCCTCGTTCTGCAGGCGGTTTACAACCTTGTTGGTGTAGTTGGCCCTGTCTGCCTCGATAACGGCAAAGATGGCATCCGCCATTCGCTCCGGAGCAACTCCCTGGTTTTTCTCACAGCCGGTGAGCAGTGCCAGTCCAGCGATAATACAAGCGGCAATACGCATATTTTCCCCTCCTATTGGGATTGATTTTGCTTGTTTTTGCTTTTGGTAATCCTTGCAATACGCTCGCGGATCAGCTCGAAGGTTTCATGCTTCTCTGCGGGTTTATGCTTGAAATTATTGTTAATCAGAGTTTTGTCAGCCAGGGCAGCAAGGGAGAATTCGGCTCCATGACAGCTCAGGCAAACGGGCATCATTTTTTCATTGGGGCGAAGGTTATGATTTTGATTATGGTTAACTACAACCTGTTCGCCATGGGTTTCCCGTGGTAAATGGCAGCTGGCACAGCTTACGCCACCCTCTGGGTTTGAATTCCAGGTATCGAAGTGAGGGGACTCTTTGTAAGAGAGACTGTGCTCATCACTGTGGCAACCCAGGCAAGCCTCTACAGCGGCAAATTGCAGATTTACTTCATGGGGCCCGTGACAACTGACACAGCTCAATTCATCCGTTGCGCTGGTTTTCATGGGAAGGCGGGCCTGTTGTGGGGAGATGGCGCCGACCTGCTGGATAAAGCCCTCTTCCAGCTTGTTGGACATGCGCATTCCATGTTTTCCTTGAGTGAAGGATTCTTTTTGATTGCTGTGGCAACTAGCACATTGCTCGACAATCTCAACACTACTGAATTGCACTTGCCCATCGACGTGACAGCTGCTGCAGTTCACCTCTGTTTGTGCGTGAATACTCTGTGCCCAGACCGTTGCGATTTCTGCAGTCTGGCTAGAGCTACTAATGTCTGCTTCGCTAACTTTTAAAGGGGCTTTATCTGAATGCTCATTTAGCCAGGACTGAACTGCTGTACGAGCGGGAAGCTTTGCAGTTTCCAATAGATCAGGTTGATCAACATGGGCGATAAGGAAGTCTTCATACAGGGAGCCATTATCGTGATAGTTGTGGCAGCCCGCACTTGCGCAGGTTTCAAATCCCAGGTCTTTGTGACTACTGCGCTCTTCGGCAATATCGCTGTGGCAGTGAAAGCAAAAGTCGCCCGCCAGGGTTACGCCCATCTCTCCGGTGATTTGTGGTTTGTGCTCAGTGTGACAACTTACACATAGCCGGGCGTCAAGAGTCTCCAGAAGTACAGCATTGCGCGGATCTAAAAATTTCTGCCGGGGGTGTGAGTCGTCTACAAGCTCCAGTTCTTCCGCATGGCAATTCAGGCAAGCTTGCTGAACAGCATCCTCACCGGCAAAGCCATCGGTATGGCAGGAAGTACAAGCCAGCTCAATTTGATGGTGACCGTGCGTGGCATCTCCACTGATAAATAGAGATTTATCGTCAACGTTAAGGTTGTATGCCACCGCAGAGCCGATAGCCAGCGTTAGCAATACACCGTAATGCCAGAATTTAAATTGATATGATTTCATCTAGAAGTAATAAACCGCAAAAATATGGTAGGCGAGAAGGACCGGTAAGGCCCAGAGCAGGGCATAGTGAACTCGGGACCACCATTTTCGGTGTTCGCGAAGTTTCAGGTCAGTCCAATGGTGGTTGCGTGCCATAAAAACGCCGACGAGAGAACCAGTTGCGGTTGCAGTTAGAAATACCAGCATCAATGCTAAATTCAGGTTTTCACCAAGGCGGAAGCCTGAATGTACAGCGAGTGCAAGTAGAGCGATTAAACCTGTAACGCTGTGTGCATAGCGCCAGTGATCGACATGCCCAAGGCTAAGTTTATTCCAACGTTTCCTGATACTGAGAGCGGCAGTAAACAGGCACATAGCGAGAATGGTATAGCCCGTAACCTGCTTCCAAAAATTGTCGTACCAGAGCTTTTCCCAAAAAAGTGCAGTCTGCACTGAGGAGGAAACTGGAGCTGGCGGCATCAGGAAAGCCAGGGCTATCAGGATTAATGACAGAACAGAAGTTATCAATATTCCCTTGGAGTGTCGCATTACCAAGTTGGGAGCTGGCACATCCAGAAGCTCAGCCATTAGCGGGCGGCAACTACCGCAAACAGACCCGGCTGTTGTCGCTTGTTGCAATTCGTTTAAATTGCGCTTCCCAGCGGAAATAGCCTTGCATAATTCCCCTTTGGTGACAGAGTTACACTGGCAGACCAGATAACTATCGGGAAAATCTTTAATGCTATTGCCGCTTTTTTTGGCAAACACTCGCCCTTCGCTTTCAAAGTCTTTCAGTGTGCGCAGAGAGATTTTTTGCTCCTGTGCTACGGTCTGGCGCAATTCATTGGCTTCATCCCAGCTGCCAATATAAATGGCTCCAACGATGTATTCGCCTTTGATAAATAAGCGTCTATAGATCCCCTTAAAACGATTGCGATAGACATGACTCTCAACGCCTTCTTGCTGATTGAGGTTTTCCGGGGTTACCTCCCCCATTATTCCGCAGGGAATATGGGCAATTTTCAGCTGAATATCGGTATAAGTGCCGGAGTAGGGTTGCGAGAGAGATTTACCGCTATGGTTGCGACGAATATGTGAGCAGCAGCTTTCAGCTTGTTCGTAGCCCGGTCGGACCAATTGGTAGACTTTCTTGTCAAACTCAGCGCACTCGCCTACGGCGTAAATATCCGGGTCGGAAGTTTGCATCCATTCATTGACTACGATTCCGCGTTTAGTTGAAAGTCCGCTCTGTTCGGCCAGGCTAATTTCCGGCTTAATCCCTGTGCACAACACGATAGCGTCGACGGGAATTTTTTCGCCACTTTCAAAAGTGAGTAGGCGCTTGCTATCGCTCTTTTCAATGGATGTTAGGGAGTCCGAAATTTTTAACTCTACACCCAGTGCAGTGAGTGCGGACTTTAGGAACTCCTCTCCTTCTTCACCCAGGAGCCCGCTGAGTAAGTGTCCTCTGGATTGTAAAGTGATTTTGTTTTTAGGAGTTTTTAACGCGGTTGCAGCTTCAAGGCCCAGAGCACCAGCACCGATAACACAGATGTCTGCATTCTGCTCCCTTAACTCAAGTAAATCATTGGTGTTACGCAGACTCCGAAAAGGGTAAACACCAGGCAGATCCGCACCCGGAATCTTCGGAATAATAGGATTTGATCCAGTCGCTATTATTAGCTTGGAATAAGGCTGTATATTCCCTGCAGCATCGGTGACTGTTTTTTGGGAGCGATCGATAGAGACTATTTCACGGTCAATATATTCTGCCAGGCGGTGGTCACTTTGACTGAGAATAGGGTTATCAAGCTCCTCCAACTCTACATGGCTTGATAGATATTGAGAAAGTTTAACCCGGTTGTAGGGAGACTCTGTTTCTGCCCCATAGATAACAATTTGAGCTTCGTCACAGAATTCTAATAATTTTTGTGCGCAACGCACGCCCACCGGACCAGTACCGATAATTACATAAATTGGGTAGCTGTTATCATTAGTGTGGATGCCGCTTGGTAATTGCTCGACAAGTGTGTCGTCTAGCTCAGTCATACCTCCCCCCGACTGCTTTGATTTTCTATTAGTCTTTGTATTTTTAATTTGTCTGCCAGATGGCTTGCTAATTTTCTTAGACTAATATCCCACTCTTTAGTGTTTTTTTGAATTCTAATCCCTATATGTTTAAACAAAATTAAATAAACGTCTAGTGCCGATTAGAGCATGACGATAGAGAATTGGGTGTAAAGTAAGGTCAGGTCGGAAAATAAGGCTGGATTTAACTGGCGTGCACAGTTTTTTGACGGCTAAATGTATCTTGCCCAAATTCGGTGCTTATATTTAATTTGATTGTGAAAAATTGGCGGGGTGAGGGGAGTGCTTTCCAGTTACTTTGTGACCGCTGAGCGGCCAAAAAATATGCGGCCCCGTCCTTGTGGGCTGCGGACTGTAAAATAGTATGCCTATTGTAAAGATTTGTTTCTTATCGGCATTCCTAGGTTAAATATCTCACTACTCCTGATAAAAAAACTAAACGTTGCTTTTAGGAGGGTTGGTAAAGGACGTAGAGTTCTTTTTCTTCTAGGGCAGTACGGCGAGTTAGCGCTTCACCGATTTTCTGATAATCCATTTTGAAATCGCGAACCATTTCAGGAGTGAAGGCTTCGTGGTTATAGCGTTTGCAAAATTGCACAACCGCATTTGCAATTTCATTCATATCGGTGCGGAAATCTTTAACTACTTGCAGTGTGTGGGCGTCGCCAGCCAGTGCTTGCTCCAGGTATACGTAAAAACGTACATTTTCTTTGATTAGATGGGCCTGGAAGCCAGATTTAAATTGGGTCAGTAGCTGCGACAACTGGCGATAGTTCTGCTTCTCATAACCCTCTGACCACATGCGCTGAAAAATACTGATCAGGGTGCGGTGATCGTCTTCAAGGGCTTTGATTAGAGTGGGATCGTAAGAGATTGTGCGGGCACCTTTAGCTCCTGCATAAGAGCTGCGAGTATATTTTTCCTCAAGGTCCGCCGCGTCTTCTGTTTTGTTACTTCGGAACATTCCAGAAATAAAACTAAGCATGAATTTAGTCTCAGTAAATTTAAAGGTTTGTTATTAGGTCTGATAGCGCCGCGAAGTTGGGGGTAACTTAAAGAAAGCAAAGCTGTTTGGGTCCCGGCGGGCGTGGCGGATTTTACATTGGATGACAGTTGGTTTAACTGTTATGGAAGGGGCGAGTAAAGCAAAATTTCCAAAGTGAGACTTGTGTCACGCTTCAGATCTTTGCATTTTAATTTTTATCGAAATGTAGTTGATTATCGCCAGTAGAATCAAAATAAATTCAAATATTCAATTAATAAAAAACCCGGCATAGCCGGGTTTTTTTGATTGCTTGAGCTTAGCGCTGCTCGAGCGGTACATAATCGCGCTGCGGGTAGCCGGTATACAGCTGGCGAGGACGACCAATTTTGTACGGATTGGAAATCATTTCATTCCAGTGTGCAATCCAGCCTGAAGTACGGCCGGTGGCGAAAATTACGGTGAACATATCGGTGGGGATACCGATAGCCTTCATAATAATGCCGGAGTAGAAATCTACGTTCGGGTAGAGCTTCTTCTCTACGAAGTAATCGTCCTCAAGGGCGATTTTCTCCAGCTTCTTGGCGATCTTCAGCAGGGGATCATTTTCTGCACCCATGGCACCCAGAACTTCATCACAGATGCCCTGCATTACGCGGGAGCGTGGATCGAAGTTCTTGTAGACGCGGTGACCAAAGCCCATCAGGCGGAAGGGGTCATTCTTATCTTTGGCGCGCTTCACGAATTCGTCGATACGGCTTTCGTCGCCAATTTCCTGCAGCATGTTCAATACCGCTTCATTGGCACCGCCGTGAGCGGGTCCCCACAAAGTGGCAATGCCGGAAGAAATACAGGCGAACGGATTGGCACCAGAAGAGCCAGCCAGGCGAACAGTGGAGGTGGACGCATTCTGCTCGTGGTCTGCGTGTAGCAGGAAGATGATGTCCATTGCCTTGGCGACAACCGGGTCTATCTTGCTGGGCTCGCAGGGGTTGCCAAACATCATGTGCAGGAAATTCTCGGAATAGCTGCGGCTATTGTCCGGGTACATGAAGGGCATGCCCTGGGAGTGCTTATAGCACATGGCTGCCAGGGTTGGCATCTTGGCAATCAGGCGGTGGGCGGAAATCTCGCGGTGCTCCGGATTGGTGATATCCAGGGAGTCGTGATAGAAGGAAGCGAGGGCACCGACTACGCCACACATCATCGCCATTGGGTGGGCATCGTAACGGAAGCCTTTAAAGAAGCTCACCAGGGATTCGTGAACCATGGTGTGAGACATAATGGTGTCTACATACTTCTTCTTTTCTTCTGCGTTGGGCAGTTCGCCATTCATCAGCAGGTAGCAGGTTTCCAGGTAATCGGATTTTTCTGCCAGTTGCTCGATGGGGTAGCCGCGGTGCAGCAGTTGGCCCTTGCCGCCATCAATAAAGGTGATCTTGGAATCACATGAGGCGGTAGATACGAAGCCCGGGTCGTAAGTAAATAAGCCTTTACTGGTCAGACCGCCGACATCAATAACATCGGGGCCGAGGGTGCCGGAGCGAACTGGCATCTCAAGGGCGCCGTCGATACCATCGACTGTGAGGTGCGCTTTTTTATCGGACATTGCGGACTCCTAAAAATGTTCTTATGCCGGCCTTTTCCCGCTGTTTTCGGGAGCTAGCGGCCTTTTGAGCGGGGCCAAACTTAAGTGCCGCGCCGCAAATTGTCAAACCAAAAGGAATGGACGACCAGTCTATTGGCGACAGGATATCCGGTTCCGCTCCATACTCGTAGAGTATTTGTCTAGATAATGCACAGGAAAGTCTGAGGAAATCCCGCGATTCCCGATTTACTACGCGATACTGGTGGGAACCCGGCGTAATCGCAGGCGTTCGTTGTGTTTTGACTAGTGAATGCCTATAATCCGCGCGGCTTGCGCCATGGTACGGCTACTTTGTATAAGGCTTCATCAGGTCGAGTGCAAAGTAATCAGCAAGCAGCTCGTCCCTCCATTGAAAAGCTAACGGGCGCCCGGTCGTTCAGGGCAACAAGGTGTTTTTCCTGTGAACAAAAACAGACCTGTCAATTTAGACATTTCCACTATAAAGCTTCCCGCTACCGCTGTGGTTTCCATTTTGCATCGTATTTCCGGTGTAGTGCTCTTCGTTGTTGTTGCACTACTACTGTGGATGCTCGATGTCAGTTTGGAATCCGAGCAGGGATTCGCCGAAATTGCAGCGGTATTTAACAGTATCCCTGCCAAGCTCATTCTCTGGGCATCGCTGGCGGCACTTATTTACCACATTCTGGCAGGTGTTCGTCATCTGTTTATGGATATGGGAGTAGGTGAAAGTCTCGAAGGCGGCCGTCGCAGCGCTGTGTCAGTGCTGGTGCTGGCTGTAATCCTTATTCTTCTGGCGGGAGTATGGTTGTGGTAAAAACAGTAACAAGCTTTGGCCGTAGCGGTACTTTCGATTGGCTCTACCAGAGAGTCACTGCGGTAATATTGCTCGCCTATACCCTCTTTATAGTGGGTTTTATCTTTTTTAGTAAAGACTTCGGCTACCAGGCCTGGTCCGAACTGTTCGCCCAGCGCTGGATGCGTGTTTTCAGCCTGGTTGCCTTGCTGTCCACCATTATTCACGCTTGGATTGGCCTCTGGTCCGTGGTAACTGACTACATCACCAACCGGATGATGGGCGGTAAAGCCACTGTTCTGCGCTTGTTCGTAGAAGTGATTCTGGCTGCCGTTGCCGTGTTGTACGCGGTGTGGGGCATTGAAATTCTTTGGGGTGTATAAGCAATGGCGAACATGCGTACTATTTCATTTGACGGGATTGTAATTGGTGGAGGCGGTGCCGGTATGCGCGCTGCCCTGCAGATGGCCCAGTCCGGCTATAAAACTGCGGTTATTACCAAGGTATTCCCGACTCGTTCTCACACAGTATCTGCCCAGGGTGGCATTACCTGTGCAATTGCCAGTTCAGATCCCAACGATGATTGGCGCTGGCATATGTACGATACCGTTAAGGGTTCCGACTATATCGGTGACCAGGACGCTATTGAATATATGTGTTCCGTAGGTCCGGAAGCGGTATTTGAGCTGGAGCACATGGGCCTGCCTTTCTCCCGTACTGAGGAAGGTCGTATTTATCAGCGCCCCTTCGGCGGTCAGTCTAAAGATTTCGGCCGCGGTGGCCAGGCTGCACGTACTTGTGCTGCTGCTGACCGTACCGGCCATGCACTGCTGCACACCCTCTATCAAAACAACGTTAAGCACAAAACCGAATTCCTGAACGAATGGTTTGCGATTGACTTGGTGAAGAACCAGGACGGTGCTGTTGTGGGTGTGATCGCCATGTGCATCGAAGATGGCGAAGTGGTTTATATCAAATCCAAAGCGACTGTATTCGCTACCGGCGGTGCCGGTCGTATCTTCGCTTCCACCACCAACGCACACATCAATACCGGTGACGGTGTCGGTATGGCCCTGCGTGCCGGTATGCCGGTCCAGGATATTGAGATGTGGCAGTTCCACCCCACTGGTATTTACGGTGCCGGTGTACTCGTGACCGAAGGTTGTCGCGGTGAAGGTGGCTACCTGATCAATAAAGATGGTGAGCGTTTTATGGAGCGCTATGCGCCCAACGCCAAAGACCTCGCTTCCCGCGACGTTGTGGCTCGCTCTATGGTTCTCGAAATTCTCGACGGCCGCGGCTGTGGCCCGGAAGGCGATCACGTATTCCTGAAGCTTGATCACCTGGGTGAAGAGCTGCTCAACAGCCGTCTGCCCGGTATCTGTGAACTGTCCAAGACCTTCGCTCACGCCGACCCAGTTAAGGTGCCGATCCCGGTAGTACCTACCTGTCACTATATGATGGGCGGTATTCCCACCAACGTTCACGGTCAGGCTCTGACCCAGGACGCTGCGGGTAACGATCAGATTGTTGATGGCTTCTACGCCTGTGGCGAAGTTGCCTGTGTGTCCGTACACGGAGCCAACCGCTTAGGCGGTAATTCCCTGCTAGACCTGGTGGTATTCGGTCGCGCTTCCGGCCTGTTTATTGAGAAGTCCCTGCGCGAAGGTATCGAGCACCGCGAAGCTTCCGAGTCTGATCTCGAAGCCGCTATGGCTCGCCTGAATCACCTGGAAACCAATGAGAAGGGTGAGAAGGCTGCCGACCTGCGCAAAGAGCTGCAGGGCGTGATGCAGAACCACTTCGGTGTATTCCGTCGCGGCGACTTTATGGCCGAAGGTGTGAAGAAGCTTGCAGATCTGCGCGAGCGTATTGAAAATGTGCGCCTCGAAGACAAGAGCCGCGCGTTTAACACCGCCCGTGTTGAAGCATTGGAGCTGCAAAACTTACTGGAAGTTGCCGAGGCCACTGCAGTTGCTGCAGAGACCCGCACTGAAAGTCGCGGTGCTCACGCCCGTGAGGACTTCCAGGAGCGCGATGATGAAAACTGGCTGTGCCACTCTATGTATTTCCCCACGGAAAAACGTGTTGGCAAGCGTGCAGTAAACTTCGCGCCTAACACTATGGAAGCCTTTGAACCGAAAGCTCGGACTTACTGATTCGGGAGCGGAATAGAGTATGTTGAAAGTAAGCATTTACCGTTACAACCCGGAAACCGACAAAGCGCCTTATATGCAGGACTATGAACTGGACACCAAGGGCAAGGACCTGATGGTGTTGGACGTTCTGGAATTGCTGAAAGCCGAAGATCAGACCTTGTCTTTCCGTCGTTCCTGCCGTGAGGGCGTTTGTGGCTCTGACGGTATGAACATTTCCGGTCGCAATGGTCTGGCGTGCACTACGCCACTGTCTGAAGCTGCCCCCAAGGGTAAACTGGTTCTGCGTCCGCTGCCGGGCCTGCCTGTTATCCGCGACTTGGTTGTGGATATGGAGCAGTTCTACGAGCAGTACAAGAAGATTGAACCGTACCTGCAAAACGATACTCCGGCTCCGGCCATTGAGCGTCTGCAGTCTCCGGAAGATCGCGAAAAGCTCGACGGTCTGTACGAGTGTATCCTGTGCGCCTGCTGTTCCACTTCCTGTCCGTCTTTCTGGTGGAATCCGGACAAGTTTATCGGCCCAGCTGGTTTGTTGCAGGCTTACCGCTTCCTGGCAGATAGCCGCGACCTGGCTACTGATGAGCGCCTGTCAAATCTGGATGACCCCTTCAGTGTATTCCGTTGTCACGGTATTCAAAACTGTGTCAATGTTTGCCCGAAAGGACTGAATCCGACGCGCGCGATCGGCCATATCCGCAATATGCTGCTGACCCGCGCCGTGTAGGGGATGCTGCGGCCGGTTATCGGCCCGCTGGGGTTCGCGCTCTGCGAACCCGGTGCCAGGTAGGGTGCCAAGCAAACGACAAAAAACCGGTTCTAACCGGTAAAAAACTGAAAAGGGGAGGTGGCTTTGTGCGCCTCCCCTTTTGTGAGTGAAAGGAAAGCGCAGTGGCTCAAGAGAAGATAAGCACACTGCAATTGAGGTAGGCATCAACATGCACGAAAGTACCATGGAGCAGCTGTGGCGTAGCTCCCATATCTCCGGGGGCAATGCTGCCTACGTGGAGGAGCTTTACGAGACCTATCTGCACGACCCCAACGGTGTCCCCGAGGAGTGGCGCAATTATTTCGATAGCCTCCCCCGCGTTGAGGGCAGCAGCGATGTTTCCCACGCCGCTGTTCGCCAGCACTTTGAGCTGCTCAGCAAACACCGCGCGCGTCCGGTGGCCGCTCCCGGTGCGGCCGGCTCTGCCAATATTGAGCACGAGCGCAAGCAGATTAAAGTTCTGCAACTGATCGATTCCTACCGCCATCGCGGCCATAAAAAAGCGACCCTCGACCCCCTGGGCTTGATGGCTCGCGAACAAGTGCCCGACCTGCAACTGAGCTACCACGGCCTGACTGAGGGTGATTTCGATACCACCTTCAATACCGGTAGCCTGTTCCTCGGTAAAGAAGAGGCGACCCTGCGTGAAATCGTCGAGGGTCTGGAGAATACCTACTGTGGCAATCTGGGTGCGGAGATCATGCATCTCTCCAACCTGGAAGAGCAGCAGTGGTTCCAGCAGCGCCTTGAGCGCAGCCAGTCCAAAGCCAACTTCGGCACCGACATCCAGATTGAAATCCTGCAGCGCCTTTCCGCCGCTGAAGGCCTGGAGCGCCACCTGGACTCCAAGTACCCCGGCACCAAGCGCTTCGGTGTAGAGGGTGGTGAGAGCCTGATCCCGATGATGGACGCTCTGATCCGTCGCTCCGGCACCTACGGGGTGAAGGAAGTGGTGATCGGTATGGCCCACCGCGGCCGCCTGAATACCCTGGTTAATATCCTCGGTAAAAACCCGGCAGATCTGTTCCAGGAGTTTGAAGGCAAGAAGACCCTCGATACTTCCGGTGACGTGAAGTACCACCAGGGCTTCTCCTCTAACGTGATGACTCCCGGTGGTGAAGTGCATCTGGCCCTGGCCTTTAACCCGTCGCACCTGGAAATCAGTGCGCCCGTGGTAGTGGGTTCCGTACGCGCCCGCCAGGATCGCCGCAAAGATGCGACCGGTGAGAAAGTAATGCCGATCAACATCCATGGCGACGCAGCTTTTGCCGGCCAGGGTGTGGTGCAGGAAACCCTGCAGATGTCCCAGACCCGCGGTTACTACACCGGCGGTACTGTGCACATCGTACTGAACAACCAAGTGGGCTTTACCACCAGCAAGCGCGAAGATGCCCGCTCCACCGAGTACTCCACCGATCCCGCTAAGATGATCGATGCGCCGGTGCTGCACGTAAATGGCGACGACCCGGAAATGGTCGTATTGGCCGCGCTGCTGGCGGTGGACTACCGCTACGAATTTAAGAAAGACATCGTTATCGACCTCGTCTGCTACCGTCGTCGCGGCCACAACGAGACCGATGACCCCTCTGGTACCCAGCCGCTGATGTACCAGACTATCCGCAAGCACAAGACTACCCGCACGCTCTATTCCGAGAAGCTGGTGGGCGAGGGCATCCTCGACAAGGTTGCCGCAGACAAGCTGGCCAACGACTACCGCGACAAACTGGATGCCGGTGAAGACGTTGCTACCGGTCTTGTGAAGAAGCCGGACTCCTCCATGTTTGTTGACTGGAGCCCCTACCTGGGCCACGACTGGCAGGTGCCTGCAGATACCGGCTATGCGCTGCCGAAGCTGCAGGATGTCGCTACTCGCATGACCAACGTGCCCGATGGCGTGGTAATGCAGCGCCAGGTCTCCAAAATTTATGAAGACCGCCGCAAAATGGCCGGTGGCGCCCTGCCTCTGAACTGGGGCATGGCGGAAACTTTGGCTTACGGCACTCTGCTGGAAGAGGGCTTTATGGTCCGCTTTACCGGTGAAGACGTGGGTCGCGGTACCTTCTCCCACCGTCACGCGGTGGTTCACAGCCAGAAAGACGGTCAGAGCTATGTGCCTTTGCAGCATATGTTTGAAGACCAGCCGCCTTTCTATATCTACGACTCGCTGCTGTCCGAAGAGGCGGTGTTGGCGTTTGAATACGGCTACGCCACCACAACACCAAAGTCCCTGGTGGTGTGGGAAGCCCAGTTTGGTGACTTCGCCAACGGTGCCCAGGTTGTGATCGACCAGTTCATCACTTCCGGTGAGCACAAGTGGGGCCGTATGTGCGGCCTGGTAATGCTGTTGCCGCACGGCTACGAAGGCCAGGGCCCAGAGCACTCCTCTGCGCGCCTTGAGCGCTTTATGCAGCTGTGTGCGGAGCACAATATCCAGGTGTGTAATGCCACTACCCCGGCACAGATCTTCCACCTGCTGCGTCGCCAGGCGGTGCGCCCAATGCGCCGTCCTCTGGTGATTATGAGTCCAAAGTGGATTCTACGTCACAAGTTGGCCACCTCCAGCCTGGAAGAGCTGGCAGAAGGTCGCTTCCACAACGTGATCCAGGACCAGGGTGTAGATCCTGACAAAGTGAAGCGCGTGGTTCTGTGTTCCGGCAAGGTTTACTACCACCTGCTGGAAGCCCGTATGGAGCGCGAACAGGAAGATGTGGCGTTCGTACGAATCGAGCAGCTGTACCCATTCCCGGACGAAGAGTTTGTGGAAGCGGTTTCCGCATTCAAGAAGATCAAGAGTGTTGCCTGGTGTCAGGAAGAGCCCATGAACCAGGGCGCCTGGTACTCCAGCCAGCACCACTTGCGTCGCCTGTTGTCGGAAACCCATCCGAAGCTGGATCTGGAATATGTGGGCCGCGCCCCATCCGCAGCACCTGCGGCGGGCTATATGTCCACGCACCTTGAAGAACAGAATAAGTTCATCAACGAGGCGCTGACCGTCAAATAACCGGCGGCAGTAATAAGTGAAGAGTCAATCTCAGGAAACAGAAAAAATGACGATCGAGATTAAAGCGCCAACTTTCCCTGAATCAGTTCAGGACGGAACTGTCGCCACCTGGCATAAACAACCCGGTGAAGCTGTGTCCCGCGATGAACTGATCGTGGATATCGAAACCGATAAAGTTGTGCTGGAAGTTGTTGCACCTGCCGATGGTGCCCTGACTGAAATCATCAAGGGTGAGGGCGATACCGTTCTCTCCAATGAGGTGATTGCCAAGTTTGAAGCGGGCGCTGGCGCAGCTGCTGCCCCGGCGGAAGAAAAAGCAGAAGCTCCGGCTGCCGAAGCCGCAGCTCCTGCGGCTGGCGACAAAATTGCCATGCCATCTGCCAAGAAAATGGCTGCTGAGAAGGGCGTAGACCTGGCCGGTGTTGAAGGCACTGGCAAGGGTGGTCGCGTTCTCAAGGAAGACGTAATGAAAGCGGGCACTGCGCCGGCTGCCGCTGCTGTACCTGCCGCTGCAGTTGCTGAAGTTGCGGTTGCTCCGGGTGAGCGCGTAGAGAAGCGTGTTCCTATGACCCGTATGCGCAAGCGTATCGCTGAGCGCCTGCTGGACGCTTCCCAGTCCACCGCCATGCTCACCACCTTTAACGAGGTGAACATGAAGCCGATTATGGACCTGCGCAAGAACTACAAAGACCTGTTTGAGAAGACCCACAACGGCACTCGCCTGGGCTTTATGGGCTTCTTCGTAAAAGCTGCAGTAGAAGCGCTGAAGCGCTACACCGCAGTGAACGCGTCTATCGACGGCAACGATATCGTTTACCACGGTTACCAGGATATCGGTGTAGCGGTTTCCTCTCCGAAAGGCCTGGTTGTGCCGATTCTGCGCAATGCGGAGAACATGGGCCTGGCGGATATGGAAAACAATATCCGCGATCTGGGTGTTCGCGCCCGGGATGGCAAACTGTCTATCGAAGAGATGACTGGCGGTACCTTCACCATCACCAACGGTGGTGTATTCGGTTCCCTGCTGTCCACTCCGATTTTGAATCCACCGCAAACTGCAATTCTGGGTATGCACAAAATCCAGGAGCGCCCGATGGCGGTAAATGGCAAGGTGGAAATCCTGCCGATGATGTACCTGGCGCTGTCCTATGACCACCGTCTGATCGATGGTAAGGAAGCGGTTGGCTTCCTGGTAGCGATCAAGGAAATGATCGAAGATCCAGCGCGTATCTTGCTCGAAGTTTAAACAATAAATCTTGGGGCCTGCGGGCCCCCTCGATCACACTGCATTAGAAATATCTGGAACTGATCATGTCCGAAAAATTTGACGTAATCGTAATTGGCTCCGGTCCTGGTGGTTATGTCGCTGCCATCCGTGCCGCTCAGTTGGGCTTGAAAACGGCTTGTATCGAAAAGTGGAAAAACAAGGAAGGTAAATACGTAAATGGCGGTACCTGCCTGAACGTTGGCTGTATTCCTTCCAAGGCACTGCTGGACAGCTCCTGGAAATACCACGAAGCCAAAGATGCTCTCGACGTGCACGGCATTGAAGTCGGCAAGGTCAAGATGGATGTGAGCAAGATGATCGAGCGCAAAGGCGAGATCGTTAAGAAGCTGACCGGTGGTGTAGCAGGTCTGTTCACCGCCAATAAAGTAACCTCCATTTTCGGCACCGGCAAACTGCTGGCGAACAAGAAAGTGGAAGTAACCGACGACGAAGGCAACAGCACCGTCTACGAAGCTGAAAACGTCATTCTGGCTTCCGGTTCTGTACCGGTAAATATTCCGCCCGCTCCGGTAGATAACAAAATTATTGTCGATTCCACTGGTGCTCTGGAATTCACTGAAACTCCAAAGCGTTTGGGTGTTATCGGTGCCGGTGTTATCGGTCTGGAGCTGGGCTCTGTATGGAACCGCCTGGGCTCTGAAGTGGTTGTTCTGGAAGCGATGGATAAATTCCTGGCGATCATGGACCAACAGGTTGCCAAAGAGTCCCAGAAGATCTTCAAGAAGCAGGGCCTGGATATCCGCCTCGCTTGCCGCGTAACCGGCTCCGAAGTGAAAGGCGATGAAGTGGTTGTTACTTACCAGGACAAAGATGGTAAAGAGCACCAGGAAACTTTCGACAAGCTGATCGTTTGCGTTGGTCGTCGTCCTTACACCGAAGGCCTTCTGTCTGAAGATGCCGGTGTGAAGATGGACGAGCGTGGATTCATCTATGTCAATGACCTGTGCATGACTTCTGCACCGGGCGTATGGGCGATTGGTGACGTGGTGCGCGGCCCAATGCTGGCACACAAGGCCTCAGAAGAAGGTGTTGTGGTTGCCGAGCGCATCGCTGGCCAGAAGCCGATGATGAACTACGACGTGATCCCCAACGTTATTTACACTCACCCGGAAATCGCTGCGGTTGGTCGCACCGAAGAGCAGGTGAAGGCCGATGGCGAGCCCTACAACGTAGGCAGCTTCCCGTTTGCTATCAACGGCCGCGCTATGGCCGCCAACGATACCCAGGGCTTTGTGAAAATCATTGCTCACGCGGAAACTGACCGCGTACTGGGTGCCCATATTGTTGGCCCGTCTGCCGCAGACCTGGTTCAGCAAGTGGCGATCGCGATGGAATTCGGCTCCAGTGCTGAAGACATCGGTATGACGGTATTTGCGCACCCGACTCTTTCCGAAACTGTGAAAGAAGCGGCGCTGGGAGTGAACGGCCATGCGATTCACACCGTAAATCGCAAGAAGCGCAAGTAAGAATATTTTTCGATTTCGGGGCACTAATTATTGATTAATTAGCGCCCCGGTTTCATTTGTGGAATTTGAAATTTGCAACGACGGAAATTTTAAATTTCTCTTTCAGGTGCAGAGTGATCTGCAATTAGTAAACACATTTTATATGTGAATTGGTATTGACTATGAACTTGCATGAGTATCAGGGCAAACAACTGTTTGCGGAATACGGATTGCCGGTTTCCAAAGGCATTGCAGCGGAAACCCCGGCAGCGGCAGCAGCAGCGGCTGACGAAATTGGCGGTGATAAGTGGGTAGTAAAGGCCCAGGTACACGCTGGTGGCCGCGGTAAGGCTGGCGGTGTAAAGCTGGTAGATTCCAAGGCAGAGATTGAAGAGTTTGCCAAGAAGTGGCTGGGCGAGCGTCTGGTAACTTATCAAACAGACGAAAATGGCCAGCCGGTTTCCCGTATCCTGGTTGAAAGCTGCACTGACATCGACCAAGAACTGTACCTTGGCGCCGTTGTTGACCGCTCCACCCGTCGTATCGTTTTCATGGCTTCCACCGAAGGCGGCGTTGAGATCGAGAAAGTAGCGGAAGAGACTCCAGAAAAAATCCTGAAAGCCACTATCGATCCGCTGGTAGGCGCTCAGCCTTACCAAGCGCGCGAGCTGGCTTTCAAACTGGGCCTGAACCCGACTCAGGTTAAGCAGTTCACCAAGATCTTCCTCGGCCTGGCAAAAATGTTCCAGGAAAAAGATCTGGCCCTGCTGGAAATCAACCCGCTGGTAATCACCACCGAAGGCAACCTGCACTGCTTGGACGCCAAAGTGGTAATCGACAGCAACGCGCTATACCGCCACGCTGACCTGCGCGAAATGCACGATCCTTCCCAGGAAGATTCCCGTGAAGCGCACGCTGCCAAGTTCGACCTGAACTACGTAGCTCTCGATGGCAACATCGGCTGCATGGTAAACGGTGCTGGTCTGGCCATGGGTACCATGGACATCGTAAACCTGCACGGCGGCAAGCCAGCTAACTTCCTGGACGTTGGCGGCGGCGCGACCAAAGAGCGCGTTGTTGAAGCGTTCAAGATCATCCTGTCTGACGAGAACGTAAAAGCCGTACTGATCAACATCTTCGGTGGTATCGTTCGCTGTGACATGATCGCCGAAGGCGTTGTGGGCGCAGTAAAAGAAGTTGGCGTTAAAGTACCGGTTGTTGTTCGCCTGGAAGGTAACAACGCAGATCTGGGCGCCAAGGTTCTGAGCGACAGTGGCCTGAACATTATCGCGGCTACCAGTCTGACCGATGCGGCTCAGCAAGTGGTTAAAGCTGCGGAGGGTAAATAATCATGTCAGTATTGATTAACAAAGACACTAAAGTAATCTGCCAGGGCTTCACCGGCTCCCAGGGTACTTTCCACTCCGAGCAAGCGATTGCTTACGGCACCAAGATGGTTGGTGGTGTAACTCCGGGTAAAGGCGGCCAGACTCACCTGGGCCTGCCAGTATTCGACACCGTTAAAGAAGCGGTAGAGAAGACCGGCGCTGAAGCTTCCGTAATCTACGTACCTGCGCCTTTCTGTAAGGATTCCATCCTGGAAGCGGCCAACGCTGGTATCAAGCTGATTGTTTGTATCACCGAAGGTATTCCGACTCTGGATATGCTCGACGCTAAAGTGAAGTGCGACGAGCTGGGCGTGCGCCTGATCGGCCCGAACTGCCCGGGTGTTATCACTCCGGGTGAGTGCAAGATCGGTATTATGCCAGGTCACATCCACAAGCCGGGTAAAGTGGGCATCGTTTCCCGTTCCGGTACCCTGACCTATGAAGCGGTTAAGCAAACCACCGACTACGGCTTTGGCCAGTCCACCTGTGTGGGCATCGGTGGTGACCCCATCCCGGGTTCCAACTTCATCGATATCCTGGAAATGTTCCAGAACGATCCGCAGACCGAAGCAATCGTTATGATCGGTGAGATCGGTGGCACTGCTGAAGAAGAAGCAGCTGCTTACATCAAGGAAAATGTTACCAAGCCTGTAGTTTCCTACATCGCTGGTGTAACTGCTCCTCCCGGCAAGCGTATGGGTCACGCGGGCGCGATCATCTCTGGTGGTAAAGGCACCGCCGATGAGAAATTTGCTGCTCTGGAAGACGCTGGTGTTAAAACCGTGCGCTCCCTGGCTCAGATCGGCGACGCTCTGAAGGAAATTACTGGCTGGTAAGTAATTGCCAACTTTTAGTTTTCAAAAAAGCCACCCATTGGGTGGCTTTTTTTATGGCTGTATAAAGTCGGGTCAAATTAGGCAGGGTTGCGCTGGGCTCCCCCAGTAAATATTTTTACCTATCTTTACATTTTCATGGTGTTTACAGTTTTATCTGTTGTTAAGTTTTCTTTTTTTCGCTGAAAGTTGATTTTCATTCTCTCTTCATTTTTGTACTTCTATCTATAGGTCACGTAAGTCTGCGTTTTGTAAGGCTTTTCTTGTGGTTCCTAGCTCTTTTGGTTGCTTGTTGAAAATATTTGAATATTTTTTATTACAGAAATCGATTTTGGTTTTGGTGTTTGGAAAAGGTTTTTTGTGATCTCTCCCCTCTTTTTGTTTTCTATTTCTGTCGGGTGAGTTTTGACTTGCCGAATTTGGTGCGGCAGTGTTGGTTCTCGTTATGGCAGCGAAAATAACTTTTCAGGAGGTGCGTCAGCATGGGGCTAGCTATAGATAAAAATATTCGAAAAATATCCTATAAGATAGACTTTGGTGGATTTTCTTTGGATAGGAATGAAGAGGTAGGTGGGGTTTGGCCGAATGGTGTGGTGAAATATTATGTGCCCTCCAATTTAGATTCCGGTTATGTTAATTCGGTAAAAAAGGCTATGTCTCATTGGGAAATTTGCATTTATCGAAAGTTCAGATTTGCAGCGATTAAGTTTCTGCAGGTTGGAGCGGCAGGCCGTGGAGTGGTTACCATTAAGGACGACCGCAGTAGTGCGACGGTAGGGTTTACCAATAAAACCGATCAATATTGTGGTGTAGATTGGAAAACTAATAGAGCAGCGATTGCCTCCCTTCCCCATGAAATCGGTCATACACTGGGTTTGGCCCACGAACACATGCGTGCCGACGCTCCTCTGTCAGTGAAGAACACACTGGACTCCCTGCAGCAGCAAACTCGGGTGCAAACCCTCACCAGGTTTTTAACACACAATTCTGCTTTTGATGGAAACTCCATCATGATGTATGACGACCAGGCAAGGGCACTGGGGATTGTAAAAAACACTCGTGAGGGAGGCTGTAAAATATCGGCCAATCAGGTGAATAGTTCTACCTGGAATCCCAGTGCTGGGGATCTGGATATGCTTTCATATCTCTATGATGGCAATCGTCAGACCTTGCCCCATTCTTTTGCCGGGCCTTTGATGTAGCCGAAAGAACTAGGGTGCGATGTGGTTATTTTTTTGGAATAAAAAATAAGGGAGTTTTTTGCTCCCTTTTTTATGTTTCTACATGGTGTCGGGCTGAGCTGTAGCGGCCTCTTTAAAGTTCAATTTCATATCTGTTAATTAAGAAAAGACTTTGCTGGGTTTTGCCAGGAAAATATTGCCTTTTCGGTGTCGATGATTATTAACTGTCAGCTCTTAATGTGGCAGATAAAAATTCATTATCGTAAGCTGTAAATCGTGGCGTCCTATTGATCTAAATTCTGAAGAGTAACTCTAACTTACCTGTCAAATTTTAGCGGCTAGGGGTATAGGTAATATAGATACCACTGCTTTTCTAATTTTCCTTTCTCGTAGCTGGTGATATACACGACTTGCCCCCACTCCTATACTGCCGAAAACCAATTGTTTAGGAGCGAATATGACCAGGGCATTGATTGGGGTGATTGGAGGAAGTGGCCTTTACGATATGCCGAGGCTGACTGAGGTGGAGGAGGTCCATATCGACACTCCCTTTGGCAGGACTTCGGACGCCATTGTCTGCGGTAAGCTCGCAGGTGTACCAGTAGCTTTCCTGGCCCGTCATGGTCGCAATCATCACCTGATCCCCTCCCAAGTGCCTTATCGGGCAAATATCCATGCCCTGCGCCAGCTCGGCGTGCGCTACATCCTGTCTCTCTCGGCTGTGGGCTCCCTACAGGAAGAGGTACGGCCGCTGGATATGTTAATCCCCGATCAGTTCATTGATATGACTCGCCGGCGGCAGAGTACCTTTTTTGGAGATGGCGCGGTTGCCCATGTGTCCATGGCCGATCCAGTATGCTCTGCTGTCGCTGATAGTTTGGCGCGTGCTTTCACGCTGACCCAGGCAGAGCAGCCAATTGAGTTACACCGAGGCGGCAGTTATATCTGTATCGAGGGCCCACAGTTTTCCACCCGTGCCGAGTCCCACTGGTATCGCAGTATGGGGGCGTCGGTTATCGGCATGACCAATATGCCTGAGGCCAAGTTGGCCCGGGAGGCACAAATTGCCTACGCCACGCTGGCTATGGCTACTGACTATGATTGTTGGCACCCTCGTGAGGAGGCGGTAACCGCAGAGGTAGCGATTGCGAATCTTCAGCAAAATGCCACGCGCGCGCAGCAAATTGCGATGGAAACCATACGTATTTTAGGCGCTGAGCAACCGGAGTCCTCCGCTCATACAGCACTGTTGAGCGGTCTGGTGACTCCCCTCGAAGCTATGCCTGAGGAAACACAAGCTGTAATAAAACCACTGCTTGCTCCGACAGAACCAGAGCTTGAAGAAATGGAGCAGTGATATCGATGCGTGAGACCTTACCCCTGCTGGAGCTATCGGATTTCCCCTCCCTGCACCGAGGGGCCATTGAGACCTTGCAGGTCAATATTGGCTACCGTTGTAATCAGCGCTGTTTACACTGCCACGTCAATGCTGGGCCTAATCGAACCGAGATGATGTCGGACGACAATTTGGCGCTGTTATTGGAAGTTCTCACGGTCCGTAAACCCCGTGTGCTGGATGTGACTGGTGGGGCCCCGGAATTGCACTGGGGTTTTCGATCCCTTGTAAGAGGGGCGCGAGAGCGTGGAGTACATGTAATAGATCGCTGTAACCTGACAGTTCTTTTTGAGCCGGGCCAGGAAGATACTGCTGAATTCCTCGCTGAAAACCAGGTTGAGGTCGTTGCCTCCCTGCCGTGTTACTCAATCGATAATGTCGATAAGCAACGAGGTAAAGGGGTATTCGATAAGAGCATTGCGGCGCTACAAAAATTAAATGCATTGGGCTATGGCAAGCCCGGCAGTGGCTTAGAGCTCAACTTGGTCTACAACCCCCAGGGACCCTTTTTACCCCCGGAGCAAAGTGCTTTGGAGGCGGACTACCGAAGAGAGTTGGCGAACCACTTCTCCATTAAATTTAATCATTTGTTCGCTCTCGCCAATATGCCAATCAAGCGTTTTGGTTCCATGTTGGTTTCCAAGGGGCAGTTTCACGATTATATGGCGCTACTTAAAGGCAGTTACAGTGCGGATAATCTCGCTGATGTTATGTGTCGTAGCTTGGTTAGTGTCGATTGGCAGGGAAACCTATTTGATTGCGATTTTAACCAACAACTCAACATGCCTATTCCCGGCCGATTACATTTGCGAGATTTAATCGAGATAGATCTAAAGGGATCGGCAATTTGCGTTGCAGATCACTGTTACGGTTGTACAGCCGGGCAGGGAAGTAGTTGTGGTGGGGCTCTCTAGCTTTCTGTTATGGCGGATGGAACCTGAAAACGATGAGTAAAAAAATCCTGCTGGTAGCCGCCATTGTTGTATTGCTGGTGGCTTTCTACTTGCTTGATCTACACCATTGGTTGAGCCTGGAAAAGTTAAAGGATGGAGCGGAGGACTTTAAACGTTGGCAGATGTCGTCGCCGCTTTTAGTCGGGTTTTTGTTTCTGGTCTTCTATATTTTGGTGACTGGCTTATCACTTCCCGGGGCTGCAATTCTAACTATTGCGGCCGGTGCATTGTTCGGTCTTTTCTGGGGTACTGTAATCGTTTCTTTTGCTTCCAGTATCGGTGCTACCCTGGCCTTTTTAATGGCTCGATATTTATTCCGGGACTATATTCAGGGGCGTTTCTCAGAGCGGCTTCAAGTTGTCAATAAGGGAATTGAGCGGGAGGGGGCATTTTACCTTTTTGCGCTGCGATTGGTGCCGGCTTTCCCCTTTTTCCTAATTAATATCCTGATGGGGCTCACCCATATTAAAGCCTGGACTTTCTACTGGGTTAGTCAGCTCGGAATGCTGGCGGGTACGATAGTTTATGTAAATGCCGGCACCCAGTTGATGAGAGTGGAAAATCTCAAGGATATTTTATCTTTGCCACTGTTATTGTCTTTTGTTCTATTGGGTGTGTTTCCCTTAATTGCAAAATATGCGCTCAACTGGCTTAAGCGCAGGCGTCAGGCCGGGTGATCGATTTATGCAGAAACCTAAGAAATTTGATCGTAACTTAATTGTTATTGGTGGTGGTGCGGCGGGCTTGGTCACGGCTTATATCTCTGCAGCGGTTAAAGCAAAAGTTACTCTGATCGAAGCGGGTAAAATGGGTGGTGATTGTCTCAATACCGGCTGTGTACCCAGCAAAGCATTGATTATGTGCGCGCGGCAGGCCCATAGGGCGCGATGTGCAAGTGAGTTTGGCGTTATTCTTCAAGAGCCCGTAATTGATTTTCCCCGGGTTATGCAGCATGTCAGAGAATCTATTCAAGCAATCGAACCCAACGACAGTGTTGAGCGCTATACCGAGCTTGGGGTTGAAGTACTACAGGGAACCGCAGAGTTGGTAGACCCCTGGACGGTGAAGACCTGTCTAAACGATGGGGGAGAGCAAATACTGACGGCGAGAGCTATTGTATTGGCTACCGGCGCTGAGCCGAGTGCCCCGCCGTTTCCCGGACTCGATCAAGTGAATTACCTCACAAGCGATACCTTGTGGGATCGCTTTACCCAGCTACAAGCTCCGCCCCGCCGACTGGTGTTATTAGGTGGCGGGGCAATAGGTTGTGAGCTGGCACAAGCATTGGTCCGGCTCGGTTCGCAAGTCGTCTTGGTGGAGAGATCCGACACTGTATTACCGGAGCTTGATACGGAAGTATCCGCAGCCGTAACTGAGGCGCTCACCCGCGATGGTGTAGAAATATTAACAGATCATGAAGCCGTTGAATTTGAGGGTAGTCCTGAACGAAACGGTGGAACCTTAATTGTTCAGAATAAGGGCAATAAGGTTAGGTTGGAGTTTGATGAAGTAATTCTGGCGCTGGGTAGACAATCGAAATTGGCAGGTCTTGGGCTTGAAAACTTGGGCTTGCAGGAAAGTGGCAGGCTTCAATTGGATGGATACCTGCGTACAACCTATCCCCATATTCTTGCTGCAGGAGATGTTGCTGGACCTTATCAATTTACCCATATGGCCTCCCTCCAGGCCTGGTATGCGACGGTGAATGCACTTTTTGGTGATCTCAAAAAATTTGCCGTAGATTATTCATTAGTTCCCAGTGCCGTATTTGTTGATCCTGAGGTGGCCAGTGTTGGCCTTTCTGAGGAGGCCGCTCGTAAACAGAATGTTAATTACGAGATAACCCGCTACGATCTCGAACATTTAGATCGAGCGATTGTCGATGGTGCGCGCCGAGGTTTTGTGAAAGTACTCACGGTGCCGGGGAAAGATAAAATACTCGGTGTTTCCATTGTCGGAGAAAATGCAGCGGAATTAATTGCGGAGTTTATTTTGGCGATGAAATATGGGTTGGGATTGAATAAGATTTTCTCAACGATTCATATCTATCCCACTATGAGTGAAGCCAATAAATTTGTCGCGGGCAATTGGAAACGTGCTCACGCACCAGCAGCTATTTTACGTTTCTTAGAGGTTTTTAACCGCTGGAGGCGCAACTAATGCAGTTCAGTGTGATAGTCCCTCTATTAAATGAAAAGGAACAAATAGCCTCTTTACTGGATCACTTGCAGCAATTGAACGTGCAGGAAGATTGTGAGGTTATTGTCGTAGACGGCGGCAGTACCGATGGTAGTGTTGAGATTCTAGAGCAGTCTGATTTGCAGCTGGTCCACGCCACTCGGGGTAGGGCGGTTCAGATGAATGCTGGTGCGTTAATGGCTAAAGGTCAGTGGTTAGTGTTTTTGCATGCCGATAGCCGTCTACCCGCAGATGCCCTCAAGTCCATCACAAACCTCGAAAAGGAGAATGCCCACTGGGGGCGTTTTAATATTCAAATTGTCGGACACAGTTTTTGGTTTCCCTTGATTGCGACTTTGGTTAATTTACGCTCTCGTTTTAGTGGTATTGCTACAGGGGATCAGGCCATTTTTGTGCGCCGTGGTTTGTTCGAAGCTATCGGTGGATTCCCTGCGCAGCCGTTGATGGAAGATATTGAACTGAGTCGTCGGTTGCGCAGTTATTACTGGCCCTGTTGTTCTCGGGAAAAAGTAGAAACCTCAGGGCGTCGCTGGGAAAAGTACGGCGTATTGAGAATCATTTTATTGATGTGGCGATTGCGTTTTGATTACTGGCGGGGCGTATCAGCAGAGAGTTTGGCAAAGCGCTATGAGTAGTTTTCTATTGCCGCCCATGCGCCTTGTAGTGATGGCTAAGGCTCCGTTGCCAGGGTATGCAAAAACTCGGCTAATTCCTACTTTGGGAGAGAAGGGTGCAGCCGCTCTCGCATTACAGTTATTGCAGGATACATTGGCAGAAGCGGTGAAGGCAGATCTAGGTCCTGTCGAGCTGCATGTTGCGCCTAGCTCCCGACACCTTTTTTGGCAGGAGTTTAAATTGCCTCAGGGGGTAAAGCTTTACGGCCAGTCAGATGGTGATCTCGGTCAGCGCTTGTGGCGGGCTGCGAAAAGTTCTTATACCGCTGGCCAGGGGCTCTTTTTGTTGGGGACAGATTGTCCGGCATTAAATGCAGAAAGACTCCGATCCGCGGCTGTGGCGCTAGTGCATACGGACTCCGTTATGTATCCCGCAAATGATGGTGGCTACACCCTGTTGGGCTTGAAGTATCTGCATTCTCGCTTGTTTGAAGATATATGTTGGAGTACTGAAGTCGTTGCCCAGCAAACCCTGGAGCGATTACAGGAATGTGATATGCAGTGTCAGCAATTGGATGTGCTTGCGGATATTGATGAACCTGAGGATTTGCAGTTTTTACCTAGAAATCTTTCGAGGCGTCTGGCAGATTTTCGGGAAGCAGATTAAAAGTAATCGAGAGTAAGGAGTATTTCTAGCTTGAACCAGGAAGTGCTGGCTCTAGGAATATAACTTCCCGCGTGACCTGCCAGCGCCCATCTTCATGAATCAAATCGATCGCCAGTTTTAACAGTTGCTCCTGGCCAGCCAAATTGTTTTTTCGCGAGAAGATTACTAAAGCACCGTTTTCATTTGCCACTATGTGGTGAATTTTTTTCCAGTCGTTGAGAGGTAGTTCACCCGCGTCACGCTTGGCTTTAAACATATTGATGAAGGCCGTTTTGTCTGCCACCGTGACCCGGTCCGAAGGGTCTAGTATGAAGACCTGCATTTCCTGGTGGTAGACACTTTCCAGTTCGTCTTCTCTGCAGTACACCCCGGCCTGCACGAGGTAGTCAATAAACTGCTCGATCTCTCTTACCGTATCTGGATTATCCATTGCTCAGGCACTCCAATCGGGACCAGATGAATATAGATTAAGGTGGAGATATTTGGGGCTTTCTGCGGCCAGGCTAAGCTGGCCTAGAGGGGGATTAGAGAGCGGGGGCGGCGCTGGCTTCGGAATTCACTGCGCTGTGCTCAGCAAGGATCCCGCCGTTTTCATCATTGGCTGCGGCCAATCGTTGTTCCTCGATGCGGCTACTCCAGCTCAGAAGGGCTTGATAGTGGCGGATATTCTGTACATAAGTCACCGGCTCCCAGCCTCGGGCATAGCCGTGTTTGGTGGTCTTGTAATACTGACGCTTGGCCAGAAGGGGCAGGTGTTCGCGCACATCGGGCCAAAGATCTGGATTGCCGCCCATTCGTTCTGTCAGTACCCGGGCATCCTCAAGGTGGCCATAGCCTACGTTGTAGGCAGCCAGGGCCATCCAGGTTCTGTCGGGCTCGCGAATGCGATCCGGCAGTTTGTTGCGGATTTGTACGATATAGCGGGCACCACCCTCAATGCTCTCTTCGGGGTTTAGGCGGTTTACACCGAGATCTTTTGCGGTGTTCAGAGTCAGCATCATCAGGCCTCGCACACCGGTGCGAGAGCGGGCACGCGGATTCCAATAGGATTCCTGGTAGCTGAGGGCCGCTAGCAGGTGCCAGTCGAGGTCATATTGGTCGGCAACCTTTTGCATGGTGCCGCGCCACTGGGGCAGGCGCTCGCGGCTGCGCTTGGCAAAGGCCTTGGCGCCGCCCACATTTAGGTCGCTGACGTGGCCAAAAAACTCTTCCCGCAACTGGGCAATCATGCCATTGGTATTGGCGCGCAACATAAAGCGGCGTGCACTGCGATAGAGGCTGTCGTCATCACTTTGTGGGAAGGCCCAGGAAACCGGCTGGAACTGGGTGAGGTTGAACGCAACCGCGGTGTTTGGGTAAAGGCCGCGGTGAACCGCGTAAGCGTTGGAATCGACAATTGCATAATTGTATTTTCCTTCCTGCACCATCTCCACCAATTCCATGGCGTCCACGTCGGAGACTTCCTCCCAATCCAACTCTGTATAGCGGGTGGAGAGTTTCTTCATTTCTTCTGCGTGAGCACTACCGGCAATGACGGCGACCTTTTTTCCTTCGAGATCGCTAGTTTTGCGCGGCCGCTGTTCGCCAACTCGGTAGATAACCTGTTGGCGAATTTCAAAATAGGATGGGGTAAAGCGGACTTGTTCGCGACGCTCTGGAGTTACCGTGAGGCCGGCAGCTGCGAAGTGCGCGCCACCCTCCGGGTCGCGCAGCTGGTCGAACATTTCGTCCAGATCGTGCACGTCGCGAATTACCAATTTCACCCCCAGCTCTTCAGCAAATGCACGCAGCATGCCGTATTCAAAGCCGGTCGGGTTGCCAGAGGCGTCTTCGTAATAAGTGGTGGGGCCGTTTTGTGACAGGACAACCAATTCACCGGTGGCTTTGACACGCTCGAGTGTATTCGGTGCTTTACTGGCAACCAGCAGGGAGGCGCAGCAGGACAAGGCGATCCCTTTGCACACACGGCGGACGTAGCGCAGCATACGGCTTTTCATCATCATAGGCTGTCCTCTCTAGCTAGTCCGTTGGTTTATTTGCTGTTGTGCCTAAGGCCCTGTATGTCGATTTCGCTCTCAAATACGAGGGCAAAATTTGACGCAGTCCGCCAATTTTACATTATTTGACGACAATCTGCCCAGTTTGTCTTTTGAACACTGTGATCTGCGCGCTTGCAAAGCATTACAGACTTAGATAGGCGAGCCTGACTTTGATACAAAGTTGGTTTATTTACAGCCAAGCTTGCTGGTCTTTTGAACATTCAGGTTACTAATTAGTTCATGTGTACCCAAGTGTCGGGCGGGTGTGTTGGAGTAGCGATGCTTCAGGTACAATTGCGCCTCTCAAATTTCCGGGGCCTTGTGCGAAATCCCATTCGCGCAATCTTTCTCATTTAGACAAGAGGCTATCTCCCGCAATGTTAGTTCTGCGTGGTGCTCCTGCACTGTCGAAATTCCGCCATAAAAACCTGCTCAATCAACTGCGCGCGCTGCAACCGACGATCGACGATCTCTACGCTGAGTTCGTTCACTTTGCAGACAGCGACTCACTGGATAACCAGGAGATGGCCCTGCTGGAGCGACTGCTCCAATACGGCCCAACCGAGGAAAAGCACGAGCCGAAAGGCGAGTTGATCCTGGTAGTGCCGCGTCCGGGCACAATTTCTCCCTGGTCTTCCAAGGCTACTGACATTGCTCATAACACTGGCCTGAACAAAGTTCATCGCCTGGAGCGTGGCATCGCCTACTACGTTACCGGTGTCGAGTTAACTGAAGCTGAACGCCTTGTACTGGCCTCCCGCTTACACGATCGTATGGTTGAAGCGGTATTCACCGATTTTGCTCAAGCTGAGCAATTATTTGTGGAAGAAGCGCCGCGCCCGCTGCGCGGTGTGGATATTCTCGAGGGTGGTCGCGAAGCTCTGGAAGATGCCAATGTCACCTTGGGCTTGGCCTTGGCCGAAGATGAGATTGATTACCTGCTCACCAGCTTCCAAGAGCTGGAGCGCAACCCTACCGATGTAGAGCTGATGATGTTTGCCCAGGCAAACTCCGAGCACTGCCGCCACAAGATCTTCAATGCCTCCTGGACCATCGACGGCGAAGAAATGCCGCACTCCCTGTTCGGCATGATCAAGAATACCTACCAGAAGGGGGGGGACAATGTGTTGTCCGCCTATGCGGATAATGCAGCCGTCGTTACTGGTAGTGAAGCGGGGCGTTTCTATCCAGACCCCGAGACCAAAGAATACGGTTTCAGCACTGAAGCCATTCATCTGCTGATGAAAGTGGAAACCCACAATCACCCTACCGCGATTGCTCCTTTCTCCGGTGCTGGTACCGGGGCCGGTGGTGAAATTCGTGACGAAGGTGCAGTTGGCCGTGGCTCCAAACCAAAAGTGGGCCTGACCGGTTTTACGGTTTCCAACTTGCGCATTCCCGGCTGGGAGCAGCCTTGGGAAGCCAACTATGGCAAGCCTGAGCGTATTGTTACCGCTCTGGATATTATGATCGAAGGCCCGATCGGTGGTGCAGCATTTAACAATGAGTTTGGCCGCCCGAATATCTGCGGTTACTTCCGTACCTTTGAGGAAAATTTCGATGGCGAGCGTCGCGGCTATCACAAGCCGATCATGTTGGCTGGTGGTTACGGCAATATCCGCGAAGAGCATGTAGACAAGCCCGAGTTTTCCCCTGGCGCCAATCTGGTAGTGCTGGGTGGCCCGGCCATGTTGATTGGCCTCGGTGGTGGTGCAGCCTCCAGTATGGCCAGCGGCTCCAGCTCTGAAGATCTGGATTTCGCTTCAGTACAGCGCCAAAACCCGGAAATCGAGCGTCGCTGCCAAGAGGTGATCGACCAGTGCTGGCAGCTGGGTGAGAGCAATCCCATTGCCTTTATCCACGATGTGGGTGCGGGCGGTTTGTCCAATGCTTTCCCCGAGTTGGTAAAAGATGGTGGTACTGGCGGTAATTTTGAACTGCGCAATGTGCCCTGTGATGAGCCGGGTATGAGCCCGCTGGAAATCTGGTGTAACGAATCCCAGGAACGCTATGTACTGGCAGTGATGCCGGAAGACCTGGAGCGCTTTGAGCAAATCTGTGAGCGTGAGCGCGCGCCTTACGCCGTTGTCGGTGAAGCTACTGAAGACAAGCACCTGCTGTTAAATGACAAGCAATTCGAATCCAAGCCTGTGGACCTGCCGATGTCGGTGTTGTTCGGCAAGCCGCCGCGCATGCACCGTGAAGCAGAAACTCGCCAGGTGGAAAGTAAGGCATTTTCCACAGCAGATATCGACCTGAATGAAGCGGCTGAGCGGGTGCTGCGCCTGCCCACAGTGGCTAGCAAGAGCTTCCTGATCACTATCGGTGACCGCACTGTAACCGGTCAGGTTTCCCGCGATCAGATGGTCGGTCCCTGGCAGGTGCCGGTGGCCGATTGCGCGGTAACTACCGTTGCCTATGACAGCTACGCCGGCGAAGCCATGTCTATGGGTGAGCGCACCCCGGTGGCATTGCTGGATGCACCGGCCTCGGGCCGCCTGGCAGTGGGTGAGGCAATTACCAATATCGCCTGTACCCCAGTGAAGCAACTGTCCGATATCAAACTCTCCGCCAACTGGATGTGTGCAGCGGGCCATCCGGGTGAAGAGGAAAAACTTTATCGAACCGTAGAAGCGGTGGGTATGGAGTTGTGTCCTGAATTGGGCATTACCATCCCGGTGGGCAAAGACTCCATGTCTATGCGCACTGCCTGGGAGGAAGAGGGCGAGCAGAAATCGGTTACTGCACCGCTGTCTCTGGTAATTTCTGCCTTTACTCCGGTAACTGATGTCCGCAAGACAGTGACACCGCAGCTGCGCACCGATAAAGGTGAGAGTGAGTTACTGTTTATCGATCTGGGTGCCGGCAAAAATCGCTTGGGCGGCTCCTGTCTGGCGCAGGTCTACAACGAGCTGGGTGACAAGCCCGCAGACCTGGACGATGCCAAGAAACTGAAAGGTTTCTTCGAGGTGGTACAGCAGGCTCTGAATGAAGACCTGATCATGGCCTACCACGACCGCGCTGACGGCGGTCTGTTTACAACCCTGGCGGAAATGGGCTTTGCCGGCCGCGTGGGTATGGATGTGGAAATCTACGAATTGGGTGAAGACCCGATTGCGGCGCTGTTCAGTGAAGAGCTGGGTGCGGTATTGCAGGTTCCCGCCTGTGAAGCGGATATGCTGGTACAGCGCTTTGCCGCTGTGGGTGTACCCACCCACAAGATCGGTTACCTGAACAATAACGAACACCTGTGCATCACTAATAACGGTGTTGAAATCTTCAAGCGCTCCCGTGCTGAATTGCAGCAGATCTGGTCAGAAACCAGCTACCGTATCCAGTCCCTGCGCGATAACGCCGAGTGTGCCGAGCAGGAATTCGCTGCAATAGCCAAAGAAGACCCGGGCCTGACAGTAAACCTCACTTTCGATATCAACGACGATATCAGCGCACCCTATATCACTAAAGGTGTTCGCCCGAAAGTTGCTGTACTGCGAGAGCAGGGCGTGAATAGCCAAGTGGAAATGGCGCACTCTTTCCACCGCGCTGGCTTTAACGCTGTCGACGTACATATGAGTGACATCCTGTCTGGCCGTGTAGCCTTGGATGAGTTCAAAGGTTTGGTGGGCTGTGGTGGCTTCTCTTACGGCGATGTACTGGGTGCTGGTGAGGGGTGGGCTAAAACCATCCTGTTTAACGATCGTGCCCGCGATCAGTTTGAGGGCTTCTTCAATCGCAACGATACCTTCGGCTTGGGGGTGTGTAACGGTTGCCAGATGTTCTCAGTGATCAAAGAGCTGATACCAGGTGCTGATCACTGGCCGCGCTTTGTGCGCAACCTCTCCGAGCAGTATGAAGCGCGCTTCGCACTGGTAGGCATTGAAGACTCACCTTCCGTGTTGTTTAAAGGTATGGCGGGTACTTACATGCCGGTTGCCGTTGCTCATGGTGAGGGGCGAGTGGAGTTTGCTGACCAGCAGGCGCTCGAGAAGTGTGAAGCTTCCGGCACTATCGCGATGCGCTACCTGAATAACAAAGGGGAAATTACCCAAACTTATCCGGCCAACCCCAACGGCTCGGTAAATGGTATTACTTCCCTGAGTTCTGAGGATGGCCGCGTGACTATTATGATGCCGCATCCTGAGCGTGTTGCTCGAGCTGTTAGCAATAGCTGGCATCCAGATGAGTGGAAAGAAGATTCCGGCTGGATGCGCTTGTTCCGCAACGCGCGGGTGTTTGTCGACTAAGACAAGTCATTCCCTCGGTTTTTGCCTGCCGAGGTACGCGTAAAGACTGTGGTGGCCGTTTCAGGTCACCACAATCTTTAGTAAAAATAGAAATATTTCTGTAATATTTTTCAGCCCTTTCATTTCCTGGCGTATTTTTTCCCTTCCTTAAAGTAGAAACTTCAGCTACTGCTATACTTAAACGATTATTCGAAATAACGTTTTTGCTATGGTGCAGTTATCTGTTGTATTTGCAGTTTACTTGCTCATTGCTCCATCCAATGTCTTGCTGGGATTAGGGTTCACATTTAATTCCGCTCGATTCTTTTCAAATTTCATCGTTTTTAACCTTTTCAGAAAAAAGCAGTTTCTGAGGGGGTATTCCTGCCTGGTAAAAGTGATTAAGGAGAAAACTATGGCGTACAGCGAAACTCTGGCTGAAAAAGTGCGCAAATTACTTCAGGGAAATGAAGGCCTCAGTGAAAAGCAGATGTTTGGAGGTCTCGCTTTTATGTTGAATGGCAATATGGCCTGTGGGGTTGTTGGAGAGGAGTTGATGGTCCGGGTTGGGCCTGATGAGTATCAAACTGCGCTGGCCGAACGCTATACCCGGCCTATGGATTACACCGGGCGCCCCTTAAAAGGCATGGTGTATGTGGAAGAAGATGCTGTCGCAGAGGATTTGGATAACTGGGTCAGTCGTGGAGCGGTATTTGCGGGCTCACTTCCTCCAAAATAATCGCTTATATTCACTGAACTTAGCAAATTAGTTTCTTTTTATTGCATGGTGAGTGATTAGCAGTCAGGAGTTGGCGTGAGTTCGCTGTTTTCTACGCGTTGACTTCTGTACGGCCTACACTCAGCGAAATAAATGTGACCCCGGTTCTATTCCCTCTTGGTCCTTGCTGATTTACCGCTCAGTAGTCTGAAAGGATATTGATTATGTATTTTCTCGAATTGAATAACGGTGTAGAGATACCTCAGCTCGGCATGGGAATGGCTGCGATTGGCAGCTGGCAGCAGGATGATGAGTATGTAACAGAAGTTATCTTGAAAGCCATGTCTGTGGGATATCGTCATTTTGACACAGGATCGGTCTATGGAAATGAGCGAGCGCTGGGAAGAGCGATCAAAGAATCCGGCTTAGCGAGGGAAGAGCTTTTTATTACCAGTAAAGTTTGGGATACGGAGCAGGGAACTAATAAAACTCACGATGCATTTGCCCGTAGCCTGGAGCGCTTGCAGCTGGAATACTTGGATCTATATCTGATCCATTGGCCTATGCCGGCCTATACCCGGGAGACCTGGGGTGCAATGGAGGCGCTTTACCAGCAGAAAAAAGTGCGGGCCCTGGGAGTGTCAAACTTTCGTAAATCTGATATTGAACAACTGGCGACTTTCTCGGAAGTGCGCCCAGTTTGTAATCAAATTGAACTGCATCCCTACTTCACTCAGCAGCCTTTAGTAGATTATTGCCAGTTCCATAAAATTGCGATTTGCAGCTGGTCTCCTTTGGGGTCGGGATCTACATGGAGCGGTGTCGAGGCTCATGAAAAACCTCTCATAGATCCAGTAATTGTGGATATTGCGAAAAATCACGGGGTGACTTCGGGGCAGGTTATCCTTAAGTGGAATATCCAGCAGCATCGCATAGTTATTCCCAAGGCGGAAAGCCTGGATCACATACGCAATAACTTCTTAATATCTGATTTTAATTTAAGCAATGCGGAGATCCAGGCAATTAATGGATTGAACTGCAATAAAAGGTTGGGCGGTGATCCCGATTATGTTAATCAGAAAAATATAATGGTCAAAGTGCCCGATTAAATTTTTTCCAACAAAGCATAGGTCGCTATAGCGCAGGCGGAAGTAACATTCATTGAAGAATTGATACCCTGCATAGGTATGTGTACCACAGCATCTGCCAGTTCCAGAAGTTCAGGGTTGACCCCATCCTTTTCAGAACCCAATACCAAACATATTTTATCCCCTTTGGAAACGGGGGTATCTTTGAGTTCGACGCTATTTGAGGCAATTTCCAGGCAAATTAATCGATAGCCCTTATTTTTTAAGGTTTGCGCGATATTGACTGCAGATGAGTGATATTCGTAGGGAACGTACTTTTCTGTAGACCGGGAAACTTTCCGAATTTTGGAATTAGGTGGAACCAGGCTTTCACCAGTTAAATAAATTTTCTCTACGCCGAGTGCATCGGCGATACGAAATAGGCCGCCGACATTGCTCGGTGTACCGATATCGGTGGCTAAATAGCATAATGGGTAAGTGTCTGTGCTGGGTTGATGACTACTGTGATCTGTCTGCATTTTTCGGTTTGTTACTATAGGAAGTGGAGAAGTCACCACTTCCCCAGGAAAGTACTGCGGTATTGATGGGGGAGTTAGCGGCTGCTCTCTGCGATTTCGAGAGCCTCCTCGGCGACTCTTTGCGCAGTGGCCTGGCGATTACGCATCTGTTCTACCAGGGAGGGCTCCCGGTTGGCCTTCTGGTTCTGGATATGTACCGCTTGCCTGTATACCTTATCTGACACAATAAACTCTTCCGCTCGCTGGTTGATTTCGCTGTAGCGTGTATTCAGTTCTGAGATCTTCTTGGATAGATGTTCAAGATCCAGGATATCGTCGAAGTAAAGGGCGATCAGCCGCTCGCACTCCCTGGCGATTGCAAGGTACTCATTGCCTACCTGCCGGTGTCCCTCATAGTTCTTTTTAAAATTGAAGAAAGTTTGCACACCGCCCAATAGCGCGGCCAGCAGGGCCAGCGCCGCACCACTCCACTTGGTCCAATCAGGCAGCTCCGCATTGATCAAGGAGAAGAAAAGCGAACCGAGGAATAAGTTGACGACAACGATGGGCACCCCGCAAAGCACATGCAAATTGCGCCCCTTCATAGAGGCTCGAAAGTGGCTGTGTTTGCACAGGTGAGCATTCCAGCGGAGCTTCTCCAGGACTTCCACGGTATTGGGTATAGTGCTCATGATTCCTTTCCGCCCTCATTCTACTTCTAGCTATTGTGGGCGATAGTTTGACGGATGCCAGCGAGATGTACAGGGAAGATGACCACATTCGAAAGTTTGGACTACGGGGGTGGCCTAGATGTTCCGTTTTAAGCCTCGGGAGGAGGTATGTGGGTACTCACATCCTCCCGAGGCCAAATGCTTTGCAGGAATTAGAAGCTGTAAATGATTCCCAGTGCAGTGAAGTTAGCTTTCTCATCTTCTATTTCAAAGATGGTGTGCTCAAGGCCAATATCCCAAGTGCCAGTAGACCAGGATATCTCTGCACCATAGTAGGGATTACTGCTGCTCTCTTTCTCAGCATCCCAATCTCCAGACCAAGAGTCGCTTTCTGACTCCAGGAGCTCTCCACTTGGGGAGTACCAGCTGCCGGAATAGGCGTAACTAGCTGTGCCACCAGAGGTTTTGCGCCATTGGTGAACTCCAAATCTGGCACTCGCGTTTAGGTGTCTGTGCAATTGTGCCGTAAATGCAGTGCCAAGGCTGTACGATTTATACTCGGTTTTAGCGTGGCTAGCAGAAGAAACATCTACGATATATTTATAGCCATCAATGTCATATTCACCTTCATCGTGCAGTCCATATCTAGATTGCTGCTCTAGGCTACCCAGATCAGTCATTCCTGCTTCAATAGCAATATACTTATTGATGCGATAACCAAGAGTAAATCCATAACCAGTAGAGTCTAAGTCTTCCTTAGTCACATAGGCGTTATCGGAGGAGTCGAACTGTGTGAAACCCAGAGAAGCCTTCAGATAGAAAGGCTGTTCTTCGGCGTAAATACTGGAACTGAATAACGCGATAACAGCGGCGATAGCGGTGCGTTTCAAGGGGTACCTCATATACTAACTGGTCGTTTTTTATACTAGTTCTCACTTTAGGATGGCTGAGCATCTATTTAGTGCGGACTAAAAAGCTAAAAATAATGGAATGTCATTATTGTATATTTTTACCTATTTTTCTAAAAGTGCCCGCTGATAGATTTTCTTATTTGATGGGCTCTACTCAATAAGTGGTTACTTGCTTGCATCACAAAGTGAAGGTTAATACCGTGAGTGAAAATCAAGCAGTTATGTTTACTCCATGTTGCTCCTAAACGCTTATAGAATTTCTTCCTCTGAAGTACTGCGCAGACCGCCTACTTTCTTGTATTTTGTATACCTGCCTGAGATGCGTTAACAGATGCCTTTACTGGCCTGAACCTAGAATCTCAGGAAATATAAACTTATAAAAATCAACCCTTGAGTTGTTGGGGGCAGGTATGTCGATTGCGCGGCAGCGCTTTATAGTTTTGGGTCCTCTTTTTGCTGTGGCCTTCTATTTCTTTGTATCAGCGTTGGGAATGCAGTATCTACCGGCAGTAACTGCTGCAATTACCTTGTTAACAGTGATTTGGTGGATAACGGAGGCACTGCCAATCCCCGCAACGTCACTGGTGCCTTTTGTCCTCTTGCCTCTATTTGGAGTAGCGGATCATCGGGAGGTGGCAGCTTCCTTGGGAAGTCATGTCATTCTGTTGCTGATGGGGGCCTTTATTTTGTCCAAGGCCCTGGAGAAAAGTGGGGCCCACGAGCGCCTTGCCCTGTATATGTTGCGTATTGTGGGGGTCTCCAGCGGCCGCAGGCTGGTACTCGGATTTATGTTGGCGGCAGGCTTCCTGAGCATGTGGATTTCCAATACCGCTACCACATTGATGATGCTGCCTATAGCCCTGGCAATTCTCAGTAAGATCGATAACGAACGCTTAAGTATTGCCCTGATCCTGGGTATTGCCTATGCCGCAAGTCTGGGTGGGGTAGGTACTCCTCTGGGCACGCCGCCCAATGTTATTTTTATGGGAATATACGAGGAAGTAACCGGACGAGAGTTTAGCTTTCTGGGTTGGATGAAAATAGGAGTCCCAGTTGCTTTGGTGACACTGCCTATAATGGCCCTCTGGCTGACCCGTCATGTGCATCTGAAAAATGACATTGAGCCCCCTCAAGTGGGAGAGTGGAGGCAAGAGGAAAAGCGAACCTTAATGGTTTTCGGTGTGGCAATTCTCCTATGGGTTACTCGCAATGCACCGTTTGGTGGTTGGAGTGAATTGATAGGTATTGATGCTGCCGGTGATGGAACCGTAGCTCTAGCAGCCGTTGTCGCTATGTTTCTAGTGCCTAACGGTAAGGGAGGGCGCCTGCTCGATTGGCAGACCGCAGAGACGATCCCCTGGGGAATGCTATTACTGTTTGCCGGTGGTATAGCGCTAGCAAAAGGTTTCTCCAGTTCCGGACTGAGCGATATGCTCGGCAACGGTCTTTCTTTCCTGACGGCGATGCCACTGTGGTTGTTGTTGGTAATTCTATGCCTTAGTGTGACCTTCTTGACAGAGATAACCAGCAATACAGCTACGGCAACTCTACTTATGCCAATTTTAGCTGTAGCCGCCACTTCAGCGGGTTTTGAGCCCATGGTGCTGATGATACCTGCGGCGATGAGTGCCAGTTGTGCATTTATGCTGCCTGTAGCTACAGCGCCTAATGCGATTGCGTATGGAACCGGTAAAGTACGTATACAGGATATGGTTCGAGAGGGCGCGATACTTAGTGTGACAGCATCGCTGATAATAGCGGGGATGAGTTGGTTGATCCTGGCTGGTTAGTGTTCGCCAAGGCCATAAAAGTAGGGCTTAAATAGTTGTTAGAATATGTATTTAAAGGTTGGGTATTGGAATTCACACGCTGATTGAGTCTCTGAGGATCAAATTCAGACAATAAAATATCAATGGAACAAAGAAAAATAGGTAGGAGAGATAGAGTTCTATGAATAAAACCACGGCAACACTGTTGCTCACCCTTAGTTTAGTAGGGTGTGGCGAGACAGAAAATAACCAAGTAGCAGAGGACAAAACCTTGTTTAGCGAGCAGGCTTCCGCTCCTGTAGCCAAGAAAGTGCCTCATAAAATTGTTATGCATGGTCATGAGCGTATCGATAATTACTATTGGATGCGCGATGATGAACGTAAAGCGCCAGATGTTATTGCTCATCTCGAAGCAGAAAATGCTTATACCGACTCGGTAATGCACCACACCAAAGAGTTACAGGAATTACTCTTTGAGGAAATGACTGGTCGTCTGGAGAAAGATAAATCAACGGTCCCCGTTTACTATAATGGTTATTGGTATTACAGCCGCTATCTTCCCGAGAAAGAATACGCGATCCACGCGCGACGTAAAGGGACCCAGGAAGCACCTGAAGAGGTTTTGCTGGATGTGAATATGCTGGCTGAAGACCACGGCTACTTTAGTGTAGGGCGCCTGGCGGTTTCTCCCAGTAATCAATTGGTAGCATATCCTGAAGATAGTGTTGGGCGCCGTGTTTACACGATTCGCTTCAAGGACTTAAAGACTGGTGAGATGCTGCCAGATAAATTGGAGAATGCTTCACCAGTTGCCGTTTGGGCAAACGATAACCAAACTGTCTTCTATATCAATAAAGACCATCAAACTCTGCTCGGCTATCAGGTAATGCGCCATAAGTTGGGCACGCCACAGAGTGAAGATGTTGTTGTTTACGAAGAGATGGATAAGGCTTTCTATACGTGGATTTCCAAATCCCGGGATGGGGAGCTGATACGCATTCACCACAGCTCTACAACTAGCAGTGGCCAGTCAATCCTGGACGCAAACACCCCTCTCGCGGATTTTGCTCCCTTATACCCCCGGGAAGAGGATCATGAGTATTCAGCGCTAAAGTTAGGGAATGATTTTTATATCATGACTAACTGGCAAGCTGAAAACTTCCGACTTATGAAGGTTGCCATGGATGACGCAGCAGATAAGTCTAATTGGCAGGAAGTCATACCTCATAGTAGTGAGGTTTTGTTGGAAGATTTCACTTTATTTGATCATCATCTGGCAGTAATAGAACGAAAAGCGGGGCAAACGGGTCTCCGAATTATCAATTTAGAGAATAATAAAGACTTTCAAGTCGGGTTTAATGATCCAGTATATAGGCTGGGCTTGAGTTCAAACCCAAACTTGGACTCAGAGAGTGTTCGAGTATCTTATTCGAGTTTAACGACACCAAATAGTGTCTATGAAGCCAAGCTAGATAGTGGCGATTTGGAATTGCTTAAACAAGACAAGGTTCTGGGTGGTTTTGACCCAGAGCACTATCAGAGCGAGGGTATCCTGGTAGCTGCACGCGATGGTGTTAAGGTGCCAGTATCTTTGGTTTATCGTAAAGATAAATTTAAGAAAGATGGCTCTAATCCATTACTGCAATATGCCTATGGCTCATACGGTAGTACCGTTGACCCCTGGTTCCGCTCTTCAGTAGTGTCTTTGCTTGATCGTGGTTTTGTATTTGCTATTGCCCATATTCGTGGCGGCCAAAAGTTGGGGCGTGCCTGGTACGAAGATGGAAAGATGTTCAATAAAAAGAATACTTTCACTGATTTTATCGACGTTACCAAGGCGTTGGGGAAATTAAAATATGGCGCCCCTGATAAGATCTTTGCTTCAGGTGGTAGTGCCGGGGGGCTGTTGATGGGGGCGGTAGTCAATATGGAGCCGGATTTGTACCGGGGAGTTACTGCGGCGGTGCCATTTGTTGATGTGGTAACTACCATGCTGGATGAGTCAATTCCCCTGACTGTTAATGAGTATGACGAGTGGGGCAATCCTAATAATAAGGATAGTTACGAATATATGCTTTCCTATTCTCCCTATGACCAGGTGAAAGCTCAGGATTACCCCAATATGTTGGTAACCACTGGGCTACATGATTCCCAGGTGCAATACTTTGAGCCAATGAAATGGGTGGCAAAGTTACGCGAATTGAAGACCGATGAAAATCAGTTGTTATTCAATACCAATATGGAAGCCGGTCACGGTGGCTCTTCGGGTCGTTTCCGTCGCTATAAGGAGACCGCTTTACAGTATGCATTTTACCTCGATTTACTTGGGTATAAAAATGGAGAGACTGATAAGAAGGTTAAGTAATAAATCTGTTATGCTTATTTTAGAGATATAGGTCTGATTATGGGTAGCTAATTATTCTTTATATTTCTACTTAAGTATCATGTAAATAAAGGGGAGCTAGCTTCCCTTTATTTGTTGGGGAAGTTGAAATGTCCTTTTCTTTTTCAGCTTTCTGAAATATTAACTTCTAGAGTCAGTTGGCTTTTCGTGTTGTTTGGGCAGGATAAACACGCATCACCTTTTTAGTATTCCGCTAAAACTCCAAATGCTTTGAATTTCTATTTATAGGCGTAGAATGGAGATAGATTTACTGGAAGGTCTGAATTATGCGTGAGTTCGCCGCCATTGAGGCACCTGTGATTGATCGATTTGGAGGGTTAGACGGACTTCAGTCGAAGCTGGTTAAGCCAAAGCCTGCGCAGCTCTTGAGAGAGATACATGATAGTCTGTGGTTGTCATCGGCATCCCGGGCTGTTTTTCAAGCCGGTTTTAGTTGGAAGGTTGTTGAAAAAAAGTGGCCGGATATAGAGAAGATCTTTTATGGCTTTGATGTTTCATTCTGTCGTTACTTACCGGAAGAGGCGTTAGATGACCTAATGCGGCAGGAAGGTATGATCAAGCACTGGACTAAAACTCGCTCCATTCAGAGAAATGCAGACTTCTTTTGGCATTTATCTAATGAGCATGGAAGTTTGGGAGCGTATTTCTCTAGCTGGAATACAGACAACTATATTGAGAATCTTCTGTACTTGCGTAAAGGTGGTGATCGACTCGGCGGTAAGACTGCCCAAGTATTTCTAAGACGAATGGGAGTTGATACTTTGGTTTTTGCAAGTGATACCATTCGAGCCTTAATCCGAGAAGGGGTTGTCGACAAGTCTCCCTCCTCCAAGAAAGACTGGGCTGCACTAAAAGCAGCCATCGAAACTTGGCAGTCCCAGTCAAATCGTAGTTTGAATGAGATTAGCCAGATATTATCACTTTCAGTAGGTTAAACAACTGGGGTATTTAGTTGGTAGATGTTCCTACCAACCTGAATGCTTGATCGAAAGTTAATCGGTTATAGCTGACGGCACAACCTGAAAGTCCACGGACAACGAAGCCTCATACTGAACTTCGTCGAAGGAACTAACCTCTGTTTCTATATATGCTTCTGAAAAGCTATCTTCAAGTTTACTGTTTCTAGCTCTGGAAGCAGTAACGATAACCTCTTCTATAGCTCCAACTCCCGCTGTCCATGATAGCCGATATTCTTTGTACGGATATTGACTGGAGTTAACTGAATGCTCAGGGTTCTCTCATAGTCAGCTTTTTGTTCCATGATTTTGGCTAGCGCCTTAGATCGGACCTTTTTTGTATATTCAGATACTTCTGAATGCTCAAAAGAAGTACTCACTATTTCTATTTCTTTATTTTCATCGGTTAGCCTTGCGATAGACTGTAAATGTCCCTCCTTGTTAATAGTTATTGCAACCCTGTTAATAACTTTATAGCTGGAAGGATTTTTGCCTAGCCAACCAAATTGTGGGGAAGATGAAAATTTTGAATTTTTAATCTTAGCTCGGTCTATGCCAGCCTTTATTAAGCTCTCGGTTAATTATTCACGCAAAGAACTATTGCTGGCAATGGCGTCTGATAGGAGAGGCTCTTCAGTGGTGACAATAATATTGACTATAGCTTGGTCTGAATAAGCCGTTTCTTTTGCACTGCCGTGGAGAGTCAAAACTCTTGATATTGGGTAAATTAGGTCGCGTAAGTCCTGGGGGGAGCCTTTAATCTCTGGGGTTGCCATTGAAAGGCTGGGAATGATTAGCGAAGCTAAAAGAGCAAGTCTTTTCATATTGACACTTCCAAACTGTGAATAAATGACAATCTATCAGGAAACTGGCTTATTGCCGATCAATGGCACTATATCGACTTTCCTAGTTTCCTTCCAATTGTTGCAGCTGAAACAGTTCATTGTAGCTGTATATTCGCAAAGTATCGCCCAATTACCATTCATGATACGACTATTACTACTTTGGTATTTTAGTACCGCTTATCGCTGCAAAATTACCATTTATCGGTCTCAGCCAGGTTCTAAAACCAGTTCACAGACAATCGATTGCATCACTTTAAAGTGCGCACTTGGTCATCAATTGAGGATAAAAATTCAATGGATGACAGCAAGCAATAACAAATTATCTTAGTGACATACGAGTTGGGCAGAGCTGATGGGTTTACTGGTAAATAAGAAGTTAATAGCGCTTTCTTTGACGGCATTGCTGGCCGCGTGTGGAGGTGGTGGAGGGAGCTCCTCTTCGGATTCGGACAACCCCTCTTCAGATAGTAGCGGTAGTGGTAATAATAGTGGCGGTAGCGGTAGCGGTAGCGGTAGCGGTAGTGGTAGCGATCAGGGTTCGTCCGGTAGCGATGATAATCCGATCTCGGATAATGTGGGCACTACAGTTGTGGTGGGAGACGTAGAGCATACAGATTTAGGCTTCGCCTCATTGACTGCCATTGACGTAACTTTGCCAGAAGGTATGAACAATGCCCGTGAGGTTTACCAGATGGCACACTATATAGCGCGAACTGACGGGGAGCAGGATGAAGAGGATATTGATATCCCGATTCGTAGTTATACTGCGACCTGTGCAACAGATACCGATACTCCGAGAATGTTTGTTTCCACTACTTTGTCAGAGGGGGACACTGCTGCGGATACAACTCACGGTTCTATTTATGAGCTACAGTATGATCCGGATACTTCCAGTTTTGAGCCAACAGGTAATGCAACGCTGTTAAATCAGTGTTATGAATCCCACGGTGTGGCTGTAAGCTCTGATTGCTCCACAGTAGCAGTTCTATGCAATACAGATTATCAAGCCAATGAGCGTTATGAGGTTGAAGCTGACCTTGTTGAGCAATACGGTTCAACGTGGATGAAAATGGAAGATAACATTGACACCATTGAATCCCGTATTGCGAATGAAATTGGTCTTCTGGTTGCGACCAACCACGGTAAATATATCGACTTCTTTACTGAACACCCTACGCTGACGTTTGACGATTTCCTTCCTGGTTTGAAGGCAAACTTCCCGGATACTGATTTTGGGGACTCGCCATCCTTTACCACTATTAAAGATTCCGATATGCAAGAGGAGATGGAGTATATTATTTCCAGTCTTTCCTCTGGCGACTATGACGATTTACTACAACACATTCGAGATGCCAGTTACAGCTATAACGAGCAGGTTTGGCTGCTAGAGTGGGAAAATCAGCCTTTAAGTGAAGTTCCTGATGCTTACGTAGTAAATAAAATGCACGGTGGAACTCATCTTGGTGCACAAGAGCTGATTTATGTTGAGGCTGACAGCCAGGGTCGTAGTAGCTATGGTTTCTCGGTTTCTGCTCGGGTATTTGATGGGAATGGGAGTTCTCATTATTCAGCGGGCTTAACGGTTATTGACCGTAAAAATTGGTCCCTGGATATGAGCAGCTCAGATAATCGCGGTTGGTATTGGGCCTGCGGTGACGGTCATGTAGTAAACATTCGCTCATTCTATAATCCAGACAACGAGATGTTTGGTGCAATTTGCACCAGTGATTGGAACGACTGGATAGGTAGCACTCATGGGCAACTGGGAACCATTGCAGTGAAAATGGAAACTTCCAGTTCGTCTACAGAAGGGCGCTTTAATCACTTCGTACCATCAACGTCTGCGATGGTATCAAATGGTGGCGGTCATACTGTTGTACCAGTGGATGCCAATACGAACCTTTCTTTGATCGTCTCGCCTAAATATATTGAAGATGCGGATATGGATCGCTTTCTCCAGGATGAGGTTGGTATTGATCCATCTGGGGAAGGCCCGTTTGATGAAGATTGTGCAGATTACGACACCACAAACTGTTTCCTGTCCTATATGAGTTATAACTATTGGGAAGATGACGATAATTTCTCCACAATAACAAGGCAGGGACTTTATTCTGGTGATGCATTAGACTTCAGCTCTTTAACCCGTGTTGGCATCGCCAAAATCAGCTCTACCGGTAGTATGGAAGGCCAGGGTTTTAATTGGTTGGTTGAGGATGATGATTGCCAAATTAGTGATCCACAACTTATTGATTTAAAAAATGGACGCTACTTATTTGGGTATGCAAAATTCCAGTGTATTTCTGATAACCTGGCCTATAACCGTATTTATGCTGACAGCGGCTCTAAAAGATTATTAGTGCCAAAAGCCTATTATGTAATGGAAGTTGATGCAGAACTAAACGTACTTGAAGGGCCAATCGAGTTACCTAATTATGGATGGGGTGGTTTGGATGAGCCTATGTCCTTAGGTGATGGAAAAGTAGCTTGGACTTATATTAAAAACCCCACCTACGATAACTATGTAAGTGGTCAGCAAAATGTTTGGCAGGCGATGATTTACCATTCAAATAGCGTTAATTAATTTTGTCTCTTGAACTGTTGTAATGATACTGGGAGATAAATTTGGTAAGGGGGCTCCCCCTTACCGCCCTCCTATTTTTTTCTAATCGAATTCGTCCTGATTTCTGAAATATGGCCGCGTATATGGGGAATGAAGAACTTACTTTTTTGCTATCAAAAAAATTGATTCCTTACTAGGCTGCCACTCCTGGTCAATAAAAAAACCAACTCGTGTAAGCTTGTCTAAAAGCTCCTGTCTGTCAATTTTGTGGACATAAGGGGCCAGGTTTATGCGTTGCATCACTGGGATCAGGAATCGCCAATTGCTTTTCTTAATTAATGCAGTACTTGATACAAATATGCCCCCCGGTTTTAATAAATTGTAAACCCGCGCGATAGCACCATCTATATCCTCCAGAAGATGTAATATATTTAGCCCTAAGATGGCGTTAAAACTATCTGGTTCGAATTTTAGTGAACCTAAGGTGCCTTGTTGAAAACTTATGTTTTTTATGGAAGCGATTTTTGCTTTTTGCTTGGCAATATCCAGCATCTTCTCGGAAATATCAGTAGCAGTTATACTGTTTACATAGGGAGAATGATGAATAGCGGTGCTGCCGGTGCCGCATCCAAATTCCAGTACAGACCAGTCTGCCTGAAAATATTCTTGTGTTATAGCCAGTTTTCTCTTGTAACTTTTTAAATCTTTTATAGGGCTTTTGCCATAGCGCGCTGCAGTTTTATCCCAAAACTTTTTTGGCTCTATCATTTTTCCTTCCTACCGTAGATGTTCAATGAGTATGCATTCGGCCGGCGGATAACTTACTACTAGATGATTACCTTTTGATTTTAAGTGTATGTAGTATATTTCCCGAGTAGTTAGCCTCTAAAAATTATCTCCGTAGAGATTCTCATATATTTATACCTTGTAATTCTTGCTGCATGTTTTAATTTAGTGCCACAATTTTTATGGAAAGGGTGCATAACGTGTCATAGGTATATCGATAGAAAAGTGGCTGCGATACTTGTGTGCTAGGATAGGGCTTGGTTGAAATTTAAGCGATCCAGCCTTTTCTTTATATAAATCATTTCTTCGAAAAGATAGCTTGCTCCAAAATTTTTTTGGAAGTGCTCACTCACCTTTAGTTTCATTAATACTGTGACCTAGAGCGAAGTCGCGGTTTTTAGTTTTTGCGAACTTTGTCACACTCAGGTGAGCCCCCTTCTATTTGTGACTGTAAAGTCACTTTGCTTGTCGCCCTAAGATTCTGTTTGGCGCTATTAGTCATATTCTTGGCACTTATTAACCGGATACCTTTCGCAAGCCATAAAACAGTCTCGGCAACATAAAAAGACAATTTAAAAAATTGGGACCAAGCCCGAGCAAAAATAAAAAGGACATCACAATGACACTTTATCAACGATTGGGTGCGAGCTTCTCTTTACTATTAGCGGGGCTTTTGGGATCAGCCTCTGCAAGTGCGGATAACTGCTACATCCTGGTTCATGGCCATGGTACTGAGGGCCATATCAAGCAGCGTACTAACTCCCAGGGTAATCTTGAGCAGCCGGCTTTAGATTATTGGAGTGAGGCCTACTTCGATGAATACGCGGGTAGTGACTTTATTGAACAATTACGTGTAAATGGCGGCAATTACGGTGTGGTTGGTTACAACTCCACCGATGAGGGCGAGATGCCCTACTGGCATGACGGCACAGCGGGTGAAATCGCTCGGCAGATAATCGCTATTCGCAATGGCGAAGGCGATGATTATGAGCATGAAAACCAGTGTGCTGCCGATGACACTTTCTATGTGATTGCCCACAGTCAGGGCGCCACCCAGATGATGTACCTCGCGGGCAATGCCGTACCGGGGTCCCCTTACTATAACCGTGCTTACAACCAGCTGGATTCCAATACTGTGACCGAAACCTCGAAGGTTTGTACTGGCTCCTGGTTCTGGAAAAGCTGTAAGACGAAAACCGAAACCGTTAATGTCGCAGGTCTGAATGATAGCTACGCAGTTGAAGTGGACTTTGATACTGCCATTAGCGGTATCGCGGCAATCTTTACTACTGGTGGTGCAATCACCGGTACAGAAGGGGTTGATCGACTGTGTAACGGTAGCTGGATCGAAGATTTGATCAACGATTGGTTTATCGGTCGTGAGTGCGCAGCAGTACGTTACCTGCAAACCAATGATGTCTATGCTGTACGCAACTATGTCGGCACCAACCTGGCTGCACCGGTTTATACCATTGGAGGCTACGCCGGTTTCCCAGGTATTGAGAGTGCTAGCTCTTTGCTGTTGGGCGGTGAGGACGATGGTTACATCAATCTGGCTTCCCAGATGAACTGCTCTGGTTCTGCTAAGCGCAACTTGTGGTCAAATCTGAAGGAATACAAGACCTTCCTGGGCATCGCTTACGGTAGTGCTATCTTCTCCTGCGATAATGACAACAAAGGGACAGCGCGTTCCTATAACCTAGCGAGCATTTATACCGACCATGATGCTCAGCGTAATGGCGGTATCATGGCCCCAGACTACACCGGTATCCCCGATGGCCTGAACTGTGGTGCCGGTAAAAATACGGCTGGTCGTATTGCTGCCTGTACAGAGTAATTGCCTCATCGTTTTAAAAAAGCCCGCTTTTAAGCGGGCTTTTTAGTTAGCGGGAATCACATATTTACTTCTATTAATTTTTAGCTCTAGTGATCCTCTACCACTTGCAAATTGTTCTCTGCTTTCTCACGAGATATTTCGATCTCTTCCGCAAAAATCTCATGGATGCCGAAACGGTAACTGTCAGTACTATTTGCCGCATGGGTACCGCCTGGAATCGTTGTAAATGCAACGCGCCAGGGAGTGTTCTCTCGTTCTTTCCAGTACTGATGCCAGGAGAGTGCATCTTTGCGCAGGTTTGGCATGTCTTTGGAGCCACTGGTTACTACCAGAGTCAGATCCTCTCTTGTCGCTTGTACAGGTTCCCTGTAGAAAAATTCCTGTTGTGGTAGGAAGGTGGCATTGCTGGCTATCAATCCTTTAAACAGGTCGGGCTTAGAAAATGCCGTGTAAAGCACAAAATATCCCCCTCGACTTTGACCGAAGAGAACTCGTTGATGAGGGTCTACCGAGTAGTGGCTTTCAACTGCTGGCAAGAGCTCCCGCTCTAGAAAGTTGAGAAACTGCGGTGCACCGCCATACTTAAGTGTGTCACTGTCACTGTCACTGTCACTGTCACTGTCACTGTCACTGTCACCGGGTAGTGAAAAGTCAAAACTCCGATGATTGATCTCGGGTTTAAATGAGCCGTAAGCAATACCTACGATAATCGCCTCGGGGGCGTAATCATCGTAATGCATAAACAGGTGATTAGTAGCCAAAATTGGGAACAGTGAATCCCCATCGAGGAGATAAATGACCGGGTAAGTTGTATCCTCGTTTGGATTATAGCCCTCAGGCAGGCGAGTATAGATATGGTAGGGGCGCCCAATAATCGCTGAATCCAGCTTAAAGTAGTCCCCTTTCAGGGCAGGCAAAAACTCAAGAGGCTGGAAATGACTTTCAGGAGAAGAGTTACTTTGGTGATTAGCAGGGCAGCCACTTAGCAGTCCGGCTGCTAATAGCGTTGATAGAAAACGAATAAGGGGCTTTTTCATCGAATCTCCTATACTAACGATGGGATTCATTGGTTGACCAATTCTATTCTTATATTCTCAAGTGGGGTGCTAATGAGCAATATAAAGCTTGCTGCTGGTATCGATTTTCCTGCAATAGAAGTAAAGCGACTTGGTGGAGGTGAGTTGGTACTGGGGAAGGCCGAAGGTAGTTTCCCTTGGCAGATGGTAGTCGTTTACCGAGGCAAGCACTGCCCGCTTTGTACCAAGTATTTGCGTGTATTGAGTGTGCTACTACCCCGCTATCATGCGGAGGGTATTGACGTAGCTGCTGTCTCTGCCGATACGGAGGAAAAAGCTTCTCTGCATATGGAAACAATTCAGCCGGGATTTACTGTCGGTTACGGTTTATCAATACCCCAAATGCAGCAGCTTGGGCTCTATATTTCAAAACCCCGCTCCCCTGAAGAAACAGATAGGCCCTTTGCTGAACCGGGTGTTTTTGTCATCAACGAATCTGGAAGGCTGCAAATAGTCGACATTTCCAATGCACCTTTTGCGAGGCCTGACTTGCAAACGCTATTGGTGGGTATCGAGTTTATCCGAAACCCTGATAACCATTACCCAATTAGGGGAACATATTAAGGTTTTTTAAATACTCTGCTAATTCAGGGGGTTATATTTGGATTAAAAGTTTGTAGTAAAGTTAGAGATCTGGAATTTAAGGGGGTAGGGTAGTGACGAATGCTTTTCTCTCAGAGGTGAATAACTTCAAGCTTAATCCAATTGATAATAGTAAAGTCGTATTAATTGATGGCTCCAACCAAAGAGCTATACCCGTTTATGGTAGAGAGATTGTTGCTCAATACCAATTTCTCGATAAAGTGTTAGTTATCCTACATGATTGATGGTCTCTGGATCAGGGAGTTAATATCTACCTGCTCTCTAGAGGAAGAATTTTGGATTTTGCTTTGAGTTCGGATATCGACTTATGGGGAGATTTAGATGACGTGAAAGTTATGCAGCCGGATACTATTTGCTTTTCTTTTCCGAGTGCTTTGCACTGGCGACTGCGCTGCTATAAGCGGGCAAGACCGGCTTTATATCTTTCTCTTCCTTATAGTTTTTGGTGGCGTCGAAACTTATTTTATTCCTGGTTTTCATTGCAACGCCTCAAGTGAATAGTATATATAAATATCAGGCGGCGAATCTGTAATTGTACATTACCCAAGTAAGATAACAGGTGTTTACCCTGTTATCTCACTTTTATTCAATAGAGCTGAACTTTCTTTGTCGGATTTTTGAAGCGATAGCTTCAACGTGAATAGCCTATTTAGAAATTGTTCAGCTCTTCCCGTAGATCGATCTCTAGTTCCTCTGAGCTAGTAATCCATACGCTTTTATCCGGCGCAGGAAACACACCTATTTCAATGCCGTCACCTTTTAAGCCAGAAAGCCATTTCTTTAAAAACTGTGGTAAGGGAATACTTTTAGGGGTGAGGCCCGTTTCATTCTCAGCATAGGCTTGGGCAAATTCAGCGCTTGGCCATACTGGCAGATATTCAAAGCCACCATCTTCATCGGTGTGTATTTTAAGAAAGCAATTTTGGCTATCGATCAGTATCCAGATCTCCCGCTCTTCTCCGGCTATGCTCAGAAAATACTCGTAGCGATCTTCACAGCTGAGATTAGTTATTTCACTTAAATCTGGGGTACTCATATATCAATTCATTGTAGCTAGGTAATAGGCGAGTAGGGATAACTGAAGGCCTGCTCATCTAGAGGCATAGCTGTTATACCAATTAATGCGGGGCATTATGCGCGAATACAAGCCGCTATCCAAATGCTTTGCCGAGATGGTCAGCGGCAGGGGGAGAGAAAGAGTTTCTATAGAACTTAAGTCTATGGTTAGAGTGAAGAGGAAATTGGAATGCTCAAAATAAAAAAAACGGGCATTAAGCCCGTTTTCAATACTTCTCTTCCTGTGAGCGACTACTTTCTCCTTTTTAGTAATTCGCTAACCAGGAAGCGCTGTGAATACCGTCATTCAGTGACATTAAAATTACTGTAAAATCAATAGGTTACGCGTCTATCACACCATCAAGTGACTCTTAGATTGATAGCATCTGGCGACTCTGGTGTAGAAAAAGGACACTATCTGATGACTCAACCTTTATTGAAACTCATTCATGGGGGGGGCTGCTTTCTATCTAAGTTGTCCACTACACTCAGTTTGCTCAAGAAAAAGCACCCGTTTATCTCATTTAGCTCATAACCTAAACATTCGTAAAGTTGGCCTTAGTAGTTGCGGTTCAGTGCCGGTGAAAGCCCATCACAAAGCAGGTTGGCTACCGTAAGGCCTCCATGCATCATCTGCTTGTTGATGACCCAGCTGGTAGCGCTGACGGAGTAACGATGAAAGCGTATTATTATGTTGGAGCCACGTCGCTTAGCCGCACGAACTGCAGCAGTGCGAATGGCTTCTATGCTGGGTGAGAGAGTTGGTGAAACCGTTGGGTTTCAGGTGCGGGGGGAGCGGAAGTCCAGTAAAAGGGCTCGTATTCTGGTTGTAACTGAGCGCATTCTCACACGCCTTTTACAGGCAGATCCAGAGCTGATATCAAGCGCCCTGATTATATTCGAAGAGTTCAATAAGCACAGACTGCGGGCGGACCTCTCCTTCGCCCTGCATCTCCAGTCCCAGGAGTACCTGCGAGACGACCTTAAACTACTGGTGATGTCAGCCGCTCTGGATACTGATGCGATCTCCTCACTGCTAAACGACGCCCATACCATCACTAGTGAAGGGCGAAACCTCGAATACCTTGAACAACGGTAGGAACCTGAGAGTCCGCGCCAGATGCCATCATTAATGGCAACGTGCAATCCTTGCGTAGGGAGGAAGGTAGTATTTTGGCTTTTCTGCCTGGAGTCGCCGAGATCAAGCAGGTGGAAACCTTGCTCAGGGGGCGACTAAATAAGGATAGCAACCGGCGAATTATTGTCATCGCCCCACTGTTCGGGGATTTGAGCCGGGAACAACAGGACCAAGCTATATCTCCCTCAGCAGAAGGAATACGCAAAATAGTTTTGGCTTCTAATGTGGTCGAAACCAGTCTGACTATTGAGGGTGTTTGAATTGTCATCGATTCCGGACTCGTTGGAACTTGACCTTGTAGGGTGGACCCGCCTAATGGTTGTAAAAATGTCGGAAAACCACGGATATGCTAGAAAAAACGGATGGGATAGATCAAAAAAAGCTAATTTCTCTACAGATTTTGTAAAGATTGGAAGTTGTGCTCGGAAGAGTAAGATTATTTCAAAAGCCTGATAGTGAACAAGGCCCTGCTGTATAGATATCGTGAGGCACGATAGTAATTTTCTAATATCCTTTACTATTGCCAAGTGTGCCAATCATTATTGGAGCTTGGGGTGCCTGAAAACTAATATATGTAATTGGTACGAAGGCGTTAAATAAATAGGCTGCTCTGATCTTAAAAAAATATATATTTTAGTTGTGATCTCTTGCTCAGAATAGGCTGACGGTATTTGACTATAGCAGGGATAATCTTTAGCGGTTAAAGTCAATTTTTGCCTGCTTATAGCAGGTGAGTGATCAAATAATCAATGGACAGATTTTTGTCAATGATGAATTTACTAAAATTTGCTCTTTGCTCGCTAATTTTTTTCACGCATTTAGCTGTTAGTCAGTCCATTTCTTATCGTTATGATGAGCAATCACGCTTAACTGAAGTGATTTATCCAGATGGTATTTCCCTAAATTACACCTATGACAGTATGGGAAATAGGTTAATAAAGAGAGTTGAGCGTTCTGACATCGATAAAAAAATACCAAGGAAACCCAGGTTAAAATTACCCAGTAATTATTTGGAAGTAGAATATCCAGTTGTTAACCTAGAGTGGGATTTAGAGCAAGGTACGATAGAGCCTAAGTATTTTGAAATTTTCTTAGGGCATGATTCCAGTCCATCTCTTTATAAATCGGCGATTACAGGCATGACAATGGAATACATTATGCCTGAACTTACTGCTGATCCAATTTATTGGCGTGTGGTTTCCGTATCGGAAGATGGAAGCAAAATATCGAGTGATACTTACCAGTTTAGCCCTTTGGATGGCGATTCAGATGGAATTCCTGATCATATAGAAGATTTACTGTGTACAGATAAAAATAGCTCTGATTCAGATGGTGATGGATTATCTGATTATCAAGAAAATAAAGTAAGCTTTTACCATAGGGATGTGGGTGAAACTGATCCGTGTGATAATGATAGTGATAATGATCTAATCCCTGATGGTTGGGAAATTGCTTATGGTATTGACCCGCTAGTTGATGATAGTTCTGAGGACTATGATAACGATGGTATTTCGAACTTTGTTACATATGTGCTCGACACTCCTGATTACCCTGCTGCAGCGGACCGCGATGCAGATACTCTACCTGATGTTTGGGAGGCCGCTAACGGGTTAGATCCTTTACAGGCAGACGATGCAGTACTTGACCGGGACGGCGATGGTTTTAGTACGGTAGAAGAATATCTGGTGGGCCGGGATCACAATGACATTAACGATAAGCCCCAAGGTACTTGGACGGATTTTGAAGACGCTACGCTGTCACCGTTCCACTGGTTTATGCGTGATTCGGTTGCCTGGCAAGTGGATGATGAGCGTACAGTAGATGGAAGCCTCTACGCATTACGCCCAGGGGTAATTGGCCATGGCCAGCAATCGACACTCGAAACAATTATCAACAGCCAAGGTGGATTGTTCCGTTTTGATGTGTCAACCAACTCTGAAAATACGCATGATAAATTGCGGCTTTATATTAATGGCCAATTGGAAGGGACGTGGTCAGGAGAGCAGGCATTCTCGATTACGGGTAAGCTCCCTGCTAATCGTAGGCTGGCTAACACCAATATCCCTGGCGATTGCCCTCTGGCTCCAATCACTTTTCTTTAGCGCCCAGATCTGGCATCGTTATTCTTCGGTCAGCTGTCGGTAGCATTCTGTCATCACTTAATCTCTTGGTGGAGAAGAAGCGGCAGATGTTACCTTCAGATGACCGTTCTTTTCCAGGGGGTTAAGTGATGCACTTCAAAGTTTAATGCAGGAAGCTATATAAATTTGACAATAAAAATGTTGACAAAGGTAGCTCTTTACAGGTTATCTTAATAGGCGAATTACATTCAATAGGGAAGTTGGTTGTGAAGAAGTATAACGTTGTCCGGAAACTGTTCATTGCGTTGATAACCGTTTTGGCACCCACTCTTGCGTATTCCGGTACGGAAGACCAAGCGACTAACCCTGATCCCGAACTGTCAAGCAGCTCTCAAGTTACGAGAAAAATAGAAGGCGAGTTTTCCGTAGATCCGTCAGGGAACTCGAATTACACAATCCCATTATTTGTTCCAAAAGGCACCGCCAATCACCAACCTTCAATTCACATTTCATACTCAACTGGAAGCGGTATTGATTTAGTTGGATATGGGATGGATATTGGTGAGGTCTCCTCAATTGTACCCCGTCAGCACCTTCCGGACATATTAGCCTGATTGCATATGTCTAAGAGACACTTTTGGCTCATCGTTACCCCTGAGTGGAATGGTGATGACTAAACGAGGCCAATCAAAACATAGTGCAGAGAAAGCTGTACGTGATATCCGCAGTGCCACACGACGTCAATACTTCGCTGAAGAAAAGCTCCGCATAGTACTGGAAGGTCTTCGTGGTGAGGATAGCGTTGCTGAGCTATGCCGACGCGAGGGCATTACGATAATTCAGCAATAGTACAAGCTTGATGAGAAAAACCGTCTCTTAAATCAGGCAGCAATGTGTCCGGAAGGTTCTGACGACGTACAGGTCTGATTCCTTCTATTAATATAGTGTTTTCTAGATAGTCTCATTGTACCAATTGTCACGGAATCAGACCCTCTTTATTCACCCTTAATGGGACAGCAGTGTATTAGTATGGAAACTTTAGTCGAGATTCTTAGAGAAAATAGTAGTTTCACACCAGAAAAAAAAGCTTATATCTATTTAAAAAATGGGGAAGAAGAATCGGATTCACTTACCTATCAGAACCTGCTAGAGCTGGCTGAACAAATGGCCGGGCAGATCCTGGAACGAAGCCAGGTCGGAGACCGTGTTCTGCTTTTAATGCCGCCAGGCCTCGACTACATCAAAAGCTTTTTTGCTTGTCTGTTCGCCGGTGTTATTGCCGTTCCGGCCTATCCGCCACATAGCGCCAAACATTCATTCTCCCGAATTACCTCCATTTTAAAAGACTGCCAACCTAGCCTGCTGATTACCTGCGCTGATTTGGCTGACAAATTTGCAACGCCGATATTTCAACCCATAGAAGAAGAGTTTGGCTGCCAGGTAGAGTACGTCAGTAACCTCACCCAGCCCAGCGACAAGCAATTACCCGAAATCGACCCGCAGGGCATCGCTTTTTTGCAATATACCTCGGGCTCTACCGGCGATCCCAAAGGCGTTATGGTGACGCACCATAACCTGGTGGAAAATGAGAAACTGATCCATCAGGCATTCGCCCATACCTCCGACAGCATTATCGTGGGCTGGTTGCCGCTGTTTCATGACATGGGGCTTATCGGCAACTTGCTTCAGCCGCTGTTTGTCGGCGCTACCGCAATTTTAATGCCGCCCCAGGCATTTATTCAAAAACCCGTGCGCTGGCTCAATGCCATTGCACACTACAAGGCAAATTCCAGCGGCGGGCCAAATTTTGCGTACCGTTTATGCGTAGACAAAATCCGCCCGGAAGAAGTGCAAGACCTGGACTTATCTCACTGGCGGCTGGCTTTTAACGGTTCGGAAAAGGTACAGGCCAATACGCTTCGCGATTTTACCCACTTGCTTTCCAATACCGGCTTTAGCGAGCAGGCACTGTTTCCCTGTTATGGTATGGCTGAGGCGACCTTGTATGTTTCAGGGATGAAAACGCAGCCGAATTATTATATGGCCGAGATCGGGGCACTGGCAGAGAATCAATTTAAGCCAGCCCCTCAAGGTCTGGAGCTGGTCGGCAGTGGCGTGCCGGAACCGGGCATGCGTATCGCCATCGTTGAGCCGGAGCAGCATGTCCGTTTAGCCGACGGCGGCATCGGAGAGATCTGGCTGCAACATGCCAGTGTCGCCAAGGGATACTGGCAAAAGCCCGAGCTGACTCGAGAGTATTTTGCCGCGCAACTGACCGGCGAGCAGGGAAATTGGCTGCGCACCGGCGATCTTGGCTTTATGCTGGGGGATGAACTGGTTGTTACCGGCAGGCGCAAGGAAATGCTAATTATCTGCGGCCGCAATTATTATCCGCAAGATATCGAAGAGACCGTCCGCCAGGCAAGCGAGTTATGCCAGCAAGATGCTACGGCCAGCTTCGCCGTTGACGGAGCGGGACAGGAACAGCTGGTTGTCGTGCAGGAAGTCAAACGCAGTGCATTGCGGGGACTGAACAGCGAAGAGCTGAGCGCAAAAATCCGCAAAGCGGTCGCCTTGGAGCACCAGCTGGAAGTAACTGAAGTGGTCCTGATAAAACCGGCATCCATTTTGAAAACTACCAGCGGCAAAATCCGCCGCCTGGCGCTGAAACAAGCCTATCTGGCCAATGAATTAAAGCGGGTATCATCTTTAAAATCGCCTGATAAAAAGGCGGCTGGCAAGCTTAACAACAGCGCCGAAGTCGCCGCGTTAATCGAAAAATTACAGGAATTTACAGGCCCTGAAGTAGTGCTTGGCGCGGATACGGAAATTTTTTCCATTGCGCAAAACTCACTGAAAATGATCCAGCTGCAGCACTTTATCGAAGAGCAACTGGCGACAGAGATCAGCCTGTCTGCGTTATTAGAGTGCGAGCACCTAGCGCAACTGGCGGCATTGCTTGGCGGGGCTAAGCAGAATCAGCAGAAAACGGATCCAGGTCTGGCGCAAGCCAGCGACGCACTGCCAACAGCCTTGCAGTATTTATGTTTTGAACAGTTAAAAGATCCGCAAAGTAATAAATACAACCTGGCCATGGCACTTGAGCTTCACAGCGGTCCAGATGCCGGGCAACTGGCCTCAGTTGTGGGCGAGCAGTTGCAGCGGCTACCGCTTTTAAGCACGCGTTTTCGCGAGCAGGCCGGACAAATAGAAAGTTTTATCCAGGAGGATGTGCAGGCCTTTTTTGCCCACCCTGAGTGTACGCCTGAGCAGGCGCAGCAAGCACTTACCACCCTGGTACAAACTCCGCTTGATTTATCCTGCTCCCAGCTTTACCAGGTACATTATTGGCCGCATTCCGGCGGTGGCGCCAGCCTGCTGGTGTTAATCCACCATGCCATTGCCGATGCCACCAGCTTACAGTATCTGGCTCTGGAGCTGCTTGGCGAGCCTGCTTCCAGCGCGCCTGCCTTTTCGGAGTTTTCCGCCCGCGCCTGCGTAGCTGCGGTAAATACGGGCGGGACGCCTTCTCAGGACGAACACCAGCAGCCGCTGAAATTAAGCCGGGAAATCGGCGAAAATGGTCAGGGGAGCGGGGTACATTTCTTTAACCTTAACGCAAGCCTGAAAACGCAGCTGGAACAAGTGGCAAGAGCCAATAAAACCACGCTGAACCATGTTTTACAGCTTGCCTTTAGCATAGGCTTGTCGCGTTACAGCGAAGCGAGCCTGATCCATTTGATCAACCCGGTAACCGTGAGAGGGCAAAGGTATCTCTCCAGTATTGGCTATTTTGTCAATCCCGTGATCGTGACTTTTTCTCCGTCCGCCGACATGAGCTTCAGCCAGTTGCTCAAGGCAAGCCGCGAGCACTTTTTCTCCCGGCTGGAGCAGGCAACGAACCAGTCAGGCCGACGTCCGGGAGAGCACAAGGGGCAAGCCCTGTTCACTTTCCTGGAGTCGTCGGAAAATATCGATGGCCGCCTGCTGTTGGGGGATGCCAATGTGGCTGGCGATTATAACGGCCACCGCATTAACAGCATCGCCCTTCCGGTAACGGATTTGATCAGCGAACTCGACATTTATATCGCCCAGGGCGAAGCGCTGGCGGGCAAACTGGTATTTGACCGCGCCCTATGGTCGCAGCAAGATGCCGGGCAGTTTATCTCGGACTTTATCTCTATCCTGGGCTTTGCCGCCGAATCAAGCGACAGACCAAGCTGGCGCTGGTTTGAACAGCCGGACACAGCACCCGATGCCGCAGAAAAACAGCCGTTTAAAGGCCCTGATCTGCTGGCACAAATCGCACACCAGGTGCAAGTACAACCGGATGCGCCTGCTTTGCGGGACTTACACGGCAACGAACTCAGTTATGCCGGGCTATGGCAATTTAGCGGCGAGCTGGCCAACCGCTTGAAAAACGAATACCGGCTGGGCTGGCAAGACAGCGTGGCGATTTACATGGATGCCGGGGTTTGCCGGGTGATTGCCATGTTAGCTGTGTTGCGCGTCGGCGCCAATTATGTGCCGGTTGATAAAAACTATCCGCAGGGGCGTTGCCGCGATATTCTCTCGGTTGCCAAGCCGCAACTGGCCCTGGTCGACAGCTGCAGCGAGGCATTGCCGGTAAGGCAATGTCCGTTATCTCTGGATGTTTTCGGTTGCACTTCGAGCGAACTGGCAGCGGTCGAGTTGCCACCAGAGCGGCTTGCCTACACCATTTTTACATCGGGCAGTACCGGCCGTCCAAAAGGGGTTGCCGTTTCCTATCTGGGTATCAACCAATTGCTGGCATGGGCACAGACCCGCTACAGCCGGGAAGATTGCGCCCAGGTGCTGGCTTCAACCTCCATTTGTTTTGATATTTCCGTTTTTGAACTTTTTATCCCGCTGGCGATGGGCGGCCAGGTGGCGCTGATCGGCTCTATTCTGGAGTTGCCGGGCTTGCCGGATAAAGAAAAGCTGACCTTAGTCAACAGCGTGCCTTCGGCCGTATCGGCAGCGCTTGAGGCTGCATTGCTTCCCAAGAGCTTGCGGGTCGTCAACCTGGCCGGAGAAGCGCTTTCCCGGCAGCTGGTCAAACGCCTGAAGGCAGAGTTGCCGTGCCGGGTTTTCAATTTATACGGGCCTTCTGAAGATACGGTTTATTCCACCTGCCAGGAAGTTGCCGGCAATGATAAACCATTGATCGGAAGGGAATTAACGGGCAGCCAGGGTTATATTCTCGATGCCTGGCTCAACCCGGTACCCGAAGGGGCTGTCGGGGAATTGTACCTGTCAGGTCCCGGCGTCTGCCGCGGCTATATGTCGCAGCCTGAATTGACGGCTTCGGCATTTTTGCCGGATCCCTTTGCATCCATCCCGGGGCAGCGAATGTACCGCACCGGCGATCTGGTCCGGCGTCAGCGCGACGGCAGCCTGGAGTATATCGGGCGCAAAGATCAGCAAATCAAACTCAGGGGCCAGCGTATCGAACTCGAGGAAATCGAGTCGCAATTATGCCTGCTTGAAGATATCCATGAAGCCGTGGTTTCGGTCCATCAAGAGCAACTGGTCGCTTATGTGGTTACCCGCAGCGAGACTATGCGCAGCGGGCAGTTGAAGCAGCACCTGGCTGAGCACTTGCCTGCCTATATGGTGCCCTCGTTATTTGTCGAACTGGCACAAATCCCCAGGTTGGCCAACGGCAAAACCGACCGCTCTTCGCTGCCCCAGGTAAACCTCAGCCAGGAGTTTTCCGCCCCCGAGGGGGAGCTGGAAAATGCCCTGGCGGCAATCTGGCAACAAGAGCTGTCGCTTGAGCAAATTGGCCGCAACGACGACCTGTTTACCCTGGGGGCACACTCGCTCAGTGTGTTGAAGGTCAAGTACCAGATCAGCGAACAATTCGGGGCCGATCTTGAAATCGCCGATCTGATCGAGCTGCGGACCGTGTCCGAGTTGGCAGCCCTGATACAAAGTAAAAATGAAGTAAAGGAATTATTGATTGAAATCGGCCAGCAGGACGAAGACGATCAGGAGCTTGAGGAATTCGTGTTATGACACTTGAGAGTCTGTTAAGCGCTCTAAAGGGAGCAAAAGTATCTTTGTCTTTAAAAGGCGGGGAATTGTCAGTAAAAGCTCCCAAGGGGGCGCTGACCGCCGAACTTAAAGCAGCTATGGTGTCCCATAAAGCCGAATTGCTTAAAGCGCTGCAGGCCCAGGTGCAGGACTTGCCCCGGGTCGACAAAGCCAGTGTGCCGCTAACCCGTACCCAATATGGCATCTGGCTTGCCCATAATCTCGATGCCTCCCAGGCAAGCGCCTACAATATGCCGGCTGCGGTGGAGATCCGCGGCGAGCTGAACGAGGCGGCCTTGCGCCGGGCGATGCAGGCTTTGGTTGCGCTCAATCCCGTCCTGAATAGCCATATCGCCCAGCAGGGAGATGAGGTAAACCTGGTAAGAAATAACAGTGAATTTCCCCTGGATGCCTTACACAAGGTAAATAAAAGCGACCTGCAGGCCCATATCGACGATTTTTTGGGTCAGCCGTTTGACCTTGCCGCCGGGCCCTTATTGCGCACCCGGTTGATTGAACTGTCAAAGGCGGAACATGTGTTATTGGTGGTGGTGCACCATATTGTTGCCGACGGGCATTCTGTCAATGTGCTCAAACAACAGCTGTGCGACTTGTATCAGCAATATTGCGATGCCCCGGATCAGGCCGCGCCCAAGCCCGGCCAATGGGGCTTTGAAAATTACGCCCTGTGGTGCCATCAGCAAGATACCAGCGCCCGGCTGAATTACTGGACCAATGAATTAAACGATGCCCCGCAATGCCTGAGCTTACCCTTTAAACAGTTAAACGAGGCGTCGCAAAGCCGTCCGGTGCAGCGCCGTTTATCCCTGTCGCCCGAGCAGAGCCTGGAAATCAGAACTTTTGCCCGGCAGCAGGGCTGTACCACCAACATGCTGATGTTAAGCGCCTTTCACCTCTTGCTGGGCAAGTTAAGCGGCAGCCGCGATGTTGTGGTGGGCGTGCCCGGCATTCACCGGCCGTTTCAGGCATTGGAGGATGCGGTAGGGCTTTTTTTAGATGTCATGCCGATACGGATGCGTTGGCAGGACGATACTTCTGTAGAAGATTTGCTCGGTCAGTGCCGTAGCGGCATGACAGAAGCTTTTCGCAATACCGGCATCGCCTTTCATGATTTGATCGCCGAATTAAAGCTGGCGCGGGATAAGCACCATCCGATTTTTCAGTGTTTTTTCAATTTTCTTTCCCAGGGCAGCCGCGACTGGCATTTCGGTGCTGCGGCAACGACAGATCTGGAAGTGCCGATCGTCGCCAACAAATTTGATCTGACTTTCTATGTTGAAGACAAAGAAAGCCTGCAACTGATCGCCCAGTTTGATGAAAGCCGTTATTCAGCCTCCCATGTGGAAATCTGGCTGCAGCAATACCGGCAGCTTTTAACCCTGATGTGCAGTCAGGGACAAGCCCGTATCGGGGAGGTCTCCCTGTTATCGCTTGCCCCTGCGCTATCAGAGGGCCCTTTGTTACCGGATGAATCCCTTATCAGGCCGCAAGAGCAACTGCTGAGCTGGGCAGAGCGCCAGCCGGATGCAATTGCCGTCCAGGCCGGGGAGAAAAGCTACACTTACCGGGATTTGGCCGCAGATGTCCAGCACAAGGCAGAAGAGCTCAGCCATAGCGGTTTGGACCGGGGCTGTGTTGCCATTATTGCCCGGCGCAGTTATGAACTTGTGGTTCATATGTATGCCTGTTTGCAAAGCCAAAGGCCGTTTTTTCTGCTTAACCCGGATTATCCCGCCGATAAACTCAAGCGCCTGATCGCGCAGGCCGGTGCCGAAACCGTTATTGACCTGGCGGGTAAGTTATCCTCAGGGGACGGACAATCCGCCCGGCGGTATAAAGACGTAACCGATATCCGGTTGCAAGATGCTTCCCTGGCCTATCTGGCCGCCACGTCAGGCAGCTCGGCCCAGGCGAAAATTGTCTTGGGGCGGTGGCAGGCTATTGCCAACTACACCCGCTGGACCCGGCGTTATTTTGAAATTCAGCCGGGTACTGTCTGCGCCATGTTGTCAAATGTCGGTCATGATCCCCTGTTGCGGGATGTCTTCTCCTGCCTGGGGAACGGGGCGACTTTGGCCATTGCCGATAAGGTCCAGTCTGCGGAGCAGCTTGCCGACTATTTAAAGCAAAACCGGATCCGGGTGGCGGGTATGTCGCCTGCGCTGGCCCGGTTATTGACCACGGTTGACGGCGCGCGGGAATTACCGGCATTGCGCGATTTGTGGCTGGTGGGTGAAAGCCTGAGTTCCAGCCAGGCGGCAGAATTACTGAAACAGCTAAAAGATACCCGTTTGCATAACCTTTACGGCGCCACCGAAACGCAGCAGATGCTCAGCGTTTACAGTGTTTGCAGCCAAGAGCAGCTGCGCTGGTCAAACTGTCCGGTCGGCCGGAGCCTGGACGGGGGCGAGCTGCTGGTGCTTAACGGCAATACGGCAGCCGGCACCGGCGAACTCGGCGAAGTGGTATTTGTCAGCCCCTACCTGAGCTTAGGTTATCTGGCGGATGATGCCGACAGCAGTGCCGACAACAATGCATTCTTTGCTTACCGGGGCATACCGGCGTACCGCACCGGGGATTTGGGCTATCTGGATGAGCAGGGAGTTCTGCATCTGCAGGGCCGTAAAGACAGCCAGATCCAGATCCGCGGGTTCAGGGTAGAGCCGCAAGAAATCATTGCTACTCTTGAATTGCTTGAGGGAGTCAAAGATGCCGTGATCCTCGCGGCAGACGACACACAGGAAGGACTTGTCGCCTGCCTGGCCAGCTCCCGCGCAATAGAATTTGCCGAACTGCTTAACCATTGCCAAACCTATTTGCCGCAGTACATGTGTCCTGTGGCCCTGATTTGCCTGGACGAACTGCCGCGCACGGCGCACGGTAAAATCGACCGTGAAAAGTTACGTCAGCTGCAGCAGCAAACCACCACGGCGCTTATTCCACCTGCCGGTAAGCTGGAACAGGAAATCGCCGGAATATTTGCCGAGGTACTTAACACCCGGGTGTGTTGCCGGCTGCATTTTTATGCCCAGGGCGGACATTCGCTGGCCGCGCTGCAAATCATTTCCCTGTTAAAAGCCCGTCTGGATTTGTCGGTTTCGATAGAGCAGTTTATCACCCTCGGATGCGTGGCGGACCTGGCCGGGTATTTCGAGCAGCAGCCGCAGCTAGAGGCGGACGAGTCCCAGCCGGTGATTATGGCCGAGCCCGAATCCAGGTTCGAACCTATGGCATTTACCGTGATGCAGGAAGGGTTGCAGGTTTCACGTGAATTCAAGCAGGGCTCTGCTGCCGCCGGTGGTTTCTCATACCTGGAAGTTGATGTCAGCAATATGGCGATTGAACGCCTGCAACAGGTACTGAATATCCTGATACGGCGCCATGATATGCTGCGGGTGATCGAATTGCCGGACCAGCGTTTTGCCGTGCTCGATGACGTTGAAGAATTTATTATTAAAGTGCACGATCTCAGCACTTTACCCCAGGCCGAGCGGGAGGCGCAGCATGCCTTGCTGCGCCGGAAGATCAGCACCCAGTCAATGGACTGGACCCGCTGGCCGAGCTTTAAAGCCGAGCTGTTCTGCCTGGACGGCCGGGAGCAAAGACTGGCCCTGTGTTTCTCGCATATGTTTATCGATCACCGCAGCGGCCAGATCCTGGCGCAGGAAATGTTTGATCTGTACCGTAACCCGGAGCAGCTGCCTGCACCGCTGCAGCTGAGTTTCAGGGATGTTGCCCGTGCCCGTATGCAACAAAAGCAGACGGCAAAATACCGGGACGACAAAGCCTACTGGCTGGCGCAGATCCCTGAGATGCCGTTTTCGCCGCAGCTGCCGTTGGCCGGGAATGCCGACACCAACTCCCATGACAGCAAAGTCCTCAAGGGACGCCTGGAAAAGGCAAAATGGCACCGCCTGGTGCGTCTTGCCGGTATGCAGGGCTGCTCGGCATCGGCCTTTTTACTGGAATGTCTGTGCCAGGTGCTTTCCGCCTGGAGCGAAAACAGCCAGTTTACCCTTAGCCTGCTGATCAATGACCGTCCGGCAGCGCCGCAGGAGATTGAAAAGCTGGTGGGTAATTTCAGCTCGCTCTTGCTGTACAGCCATCTGCCGCAGCCTTACCAGACGTTTAATGCCAGACTGAATATCGCCCAGCGGACACTTTCCGACAATATGGCGCACCGCTCCTTTGAAGGGCTGGAGGTCTTACATGAGTTTAACCGGATAAGAAAGTGCAATCAGACTTTGCCGGTGACCTTTACCAGTTTATTAAACAGCCAGGTTGGCGCGATTAAAGATCCTGTCCGCTACCGGCATGTCGACAATGTCGACCACCTCGGCCTGGAGTGTGTTTTCCAGGAAACGCCGGATGGTCTGGAGTTTCGCTGGCATGAAAAGCAGGGGCTGTTTAAGTTTTCGTCACAGCTGATGTTAGATGCCATGCTAGGTTTTCTTGAGCACCTGGCGCTGCCCGATACCGACTGGCACGCCTGGCAACCGCTCAGCTGCGCCGGTGAAAACCGCCTGGCGTTCAACCAAACTTATCAACCCCTGCCCGAGGGACTGCTGCATCAGCCGCTGGTAGAACAGGCCCTGGCTGAGCCGGAAAAAACGGCAATCGTACAGGGACAGACACGGATCACCTACGGCCAGCTGCTGATGATGGCGGATCAGCTGGCAGGGGAGCTACGCGCAGCGCAGGTACAGAACAATGAGCTGGTGGCTGTGCATATGAGCAAGTCCTGGCAGCAGGTGGTGGCTGTGCTCGCCATTCACCTGGCGGGAGCGGCCTATCTGCCTATCGACAGTTCGCTTCCTCTTGCCAGGCGCCGGCAACTGCTGGTTCAGGGGGAGGTCCGGGTGGCGCTGGTCAGCGAAGAAGATGCTGCGCTGACCGATGTCCGCCAGCTGAAAGTGGCAAGCACGCCTGTCACAGACTATACCCTGGCACGTCCCGGGCAATCGCCGGTCAGCGGCGATGACCTGGCCTATGTGTTATTTACTTCCGGCTCTACCGGGACTCCCAAAGGGGTGATGATCCGCCATGAAGCGGCTAGAAATACCATAGAAGATATCAATAAACGTTTTGCCGTGGGCTCGTCAGACGCCGTTTTGGGCATTTCTTCATTAAGCTTCGATCTTTCGGTATATGACATCTTCGGCGTGCTGGCCACCGGGGCTAAACTGGTCCTGCCTCTGGCGGAGCAAAACCGCGATCCGGGAGCCTGGAGCCGCTTGCTGGCAGACGAGCAGGTTTCCCTGTGGAACAGCGTGCCGGCGCTGATGCAAATGTATCTGGATCACAATGACGGCGAAATAGCTCCTGACCTGCGTTTGTGTATGCTAAGCGGCGACTGGATAGGGTTAAAGCTGGCCAAACAAATTCTCGAACAGCCGCATGTCAGCCTGATCAGTTTAGGCGGGGCGACGGAAGCTTCCATTTGGTCTATCTATTATCCGGTTACGCAAATCCAGAGCCAGTGGCACAGTATTCCCTATGGCCGTCCGCTGGCCAACCAGGGATATTTTGTCCTTAACGACCAGATGCAAGATTGTCCCGACGGTATCAAAGGCGATCTCTATATCAGCGGTCAGGGCTTAGCCGACGGCTACTGGAAAGATGAGCAGCGCAGCGCACAAAGCTTTATCTATTGTCCCGGCCGCAAGATGCGCTTATACAAAACCGGCGATAAGGGCTGTTTTTTAGCCAACGGCAATATCGAGTTCCTGGGACGTGAAGACAGTCAGATCAAGCTGCACGGCTACCGTATCGAGCTGGGGGAAATTGAAGCCCGGCTGCTCGACTCCCCTGAGGTGTCGGCAGCCGTGGTCGATGTGCGCAGCAATAAAGATCACAAACAGCTGGTTGCCTATCTGGTTACCGAGGCCCGGGAAAACGCAGTGCCCAATCCCGACTTGCTAACGGCCTTGGATCAGGCGCTGAGCGAAAGCCTTCCGCCCTACATGTTGCCGCAAGAATATGCCGCGCTGGCCAGCCTGCCCCTGACGGCAAACGGCAAGGTGGACCGAAGTGTGCTGGCCGATCTGGCCACCACCCCCAGACCCATTCGACAAGAAACTACTTTGGTGGATGCCGGGCAGGACGATGAGGTGGCCATTGCGGTGAAAGCGGCCATCGGCCGTTTGCTGAAACTGCCGGTGGTGGCGCCCGACGCCAGTTTTGCCGCGCAGGGGGGCGATTCCATCCAGGCGGTGAGGCTGTCAAACCAGCTGCGCAAACAAGGGATAAACCTGGAACTGGTGACCATTTTTAACGCTGCCGACGTAGCCACCTTATGCCGTAAGGCGGTCCGGCTGCAGCAGGGGGAGAAAGTCTCCCTTGAAGCCAGCAAGATAGCGCTGGATGGTCATCCCGAATTCAGCGGTTTCAGTCATGCCATTGCGGCCACGCCGATGCAGCGCGCCATGTTATTGCATACGCAAATGGATGCAACCGCCTATGTCAACCAGATACTGCTGGATATCGACAGCGGTTTCGATAAAACCGCACTGGAGCAGGCCTGGACAGCTTTGGCTCAGCGCCACCCGATTTTAACAACCCGGTTTGGCGTACTTGAAGAGCAGGGCGTTGTGCAGCTGCTGGGGGCCAAGTCCGAGGTGCAGATCTGCGAGCATGATCTGACCGGTATGCCCGATGCGCGCAGCCAGGTTGAAGAGCAGCGCAACCGGATGAAACATTTTGCCGACGGCTGTTATGGCGCGGCCCTGCTCCGGTTTGACGTTTTTTACCTCGGCCATGATGAAGCTGTGTTGGTGTTTACCTTCCACCATGCCTTGTTAGACGGCTGGTCATTGCCGCTGCTGTTTGCGGAACTGTTAAGCCTGTACCGCTCATCCGAAAGCCAGGCGCTGGCTCAGGCGCCGCAGTTTGCCGATTATGTCGCCTGGCTTGAAAGACAGGAGGCGGAAACCGCCAACAATTACTGGCGCGACCAGCTGAGCGGCTTCACAGCCCCGACCCGGTTATTGCCGGCCCAGGTAACGGATGCCCCCGGCAGTATTCTCGAACTGCCCCAGTTGCTGGATGAAAGCCTGACAACCCAGTTAAATCAATTGGCCCAGGCTGCCAATGTCACACTCGGGGTCTTGATCCGCCTGGCCTGGGCGCGCACGCTGCAGCGTTTGTCCGGCCAGCAGCAAGTGCTGTTCGGGGCCGTCAGCAGCGGCCGTCCTCCCGAAGTGGACGGTATCGACAGCATGCTCGGCCTGTTTTTAGTGTCTCTGCCTGTTACTTTCGGCGCAGAGCATGAAGCAAGTGTCGCCGAAGTCCTCAGGGACATGTTTGCCCAGCAACTGGAGTCCGAGCGCCATGGTTGGTTATCCCTGGCGGAGATCCAAAAACAAAGTGAAATCGCACCGGCTTCCGCCTTGTTCGAAAGCATTGTAGTGATGGAAAACTATCCGCTGGACGGCCTGTTACAGCACAACGACGGCTTATCTATCCGGGATATTTCGGTCTTTAGCGATACCCATTTTGAACTGGCATTGGTCGTCACGCCGGGGCAGAGGCTGAAACTGACCTTGCAATACCAGTCGGCCCTTTTGGAAACTCAGGCGGCGACAAATATTTTCGCCCAATTTAAACGTATTTTACATGAACTGGCCCAGGCAGAGTTAAACCAGCCTGTGCTTGAGATCTGCGGTGGCAGCATCGAGGATAAAAAAGTGCAGCAGCAATGGCTGGCAGGGGCTCAGGGGACTTTCCCGGTCGAGGATGTGCTTGAGCAAATTCAGCTACGCGCATTTGAGCGCGGGCAGCAGCTGGCGCTGCAGTGCGCGCGCCATCAGCTAACTTATCAGCAGCTGGCTTCATCGGTTGGCCAGCTGGCCGGTTTTTTCCGGGATCAGGGCATATCCGCCGGTAGTCCGGTCGTGGTTTGTTTGCCCCGCGGCTGTGACGTCGTGGTGACCATGTTGTCCCTGTGGCAGCTGGGGGCGGTATACGTACCCGTAGATGCCAAAATGCCGGCGCAGCGCATTGCCAATGTGATCTCGCAATCTTCACCTGTTGTGGTGCTTTGCGATGCGCAAACGGCGCATTTATGCCCGCCTTCCGTCACTCAGCTGCTATTGCCTGAGCTGTCCTGTGATACCAGCCCCGGGCAGCTGAAAGTCGCCAGGGGCGCCGGTTACCAGTTATTTACCTCGGGCACGACGGGGCAGCCCAAAGGGGTATGCGTCGATTATCTTGCCCTGGGAGCGTTTTTAGCGGCGGCGCAGCAGCGCCTGCAATGCACTGCGGATACCCGGGTATTGTCGGTCACGACCCCGACATTTGATATTTCCCTGCTGGAATGGCTTGCACCTTTGCTGGCGGGGGGCTGCGTGACTGTGGCCTCGGCAGATGAAGTACAGGACGGTAAAAAGCTGGCCGTCCTGGTATCGGAGCAGCAAATCAACTGGCTGCAAATGACCCCGACCGGCTGGCAGGTGCTGCTGGCAAGCGGCTGGCAGGGAGAGGCCGGTATGACCGCCCTGACTGGCGGCGAGCCCTTGACCGAGGCACTGGCCGGCCAGTTACTGGCCAAATGTGCCCGGGTGTTCAACTGCTACGGGCCGACCGAAGCTACGGTCTGGAGCATGATAGGCCAAGTCTCTGAATTGGATCTGGGTAAAGAAATCGAATTGACCGGCCCCTTATCGCAAAGTGCCCATCTGGTGCTGGACGATAATCTGCAGTCGGTCCCTGTCGGCGGCACGGGCGAGTTATGGATCGCCGGCGGCTCACTGGCCTGCGGTTATCTCAACGACGATAAGCAAACACAGCAAAGGTTTGTCGAAATCGACTGCGGCCTGGCAACGCCGGTCCGGGCTTACCGTACCGGAGATCTGGTCAGGCTCAGCAGCGGGCATTCGCTGCGTTATCTCGGCAGAAACGATCAGCAGATCAAACTCAACGGTTTTAGGGTCGAGCTGCAGGAAATTGAGCAGGAGATCGGCAACGGCATTGACCTTGATGCCGTGGTTTGCCTGCTGGCGGAAAACGAAGCGGGACAGTCAAGCCTGGTGGCCTTTGTCGTTGGCGCCGATGAGCAGGGCATAGAGCAGGCAAAACAGCATCTGCAAAATCGCCTGCCGCACTATATGCAGCCTGCAAACTGGTTATTGCTCGATGCGCTGCCGACCCATCCCAGCGGTAAAGTAAACCGCGCAGCCTTGCTGGAGAGTTTTACCCTCCGGGCCGGACATGAGCAAGCGGATTCCGAGCTGGAAGAGAAGCTTGTGGCCATCTGGGAAAAGGTGTTCGAGCATGCGCCGATTTCGGTAACCGCCGGCTTTTTCGAGATCGGCGGCAACTCGCTGCTGGCGACACGCCTGAGTGTCCTGTGCGAGGAAGAATTAAACAATATCACGCTTGATGTTAAACAGCTGCTGGCGGGCGCCAGCATCAGGACCATTGCTTGGACGCTGGAGCCCAGCTATTTGGTGAGCAAAAACCGTACGGCGGCATTGGCAGCAGAAGACTTAGAAGAATTTGAATGGCAGTAAGGAAAGATATGCAAGTTCAAGCTTTAGTGAATGAGTTAAATGAGAGCGGAATTTTTCTATTTGTAAGCGACGGCAAGCTCAAGGCGAAATCCAAGCCCGGTGCATTGACGCCCGAGCGGGCCGAGCTGATTAAAAATAACAAAGAGCAGCTGCTGAGCTTCTTAACTGCCGCCGGCGACCAGGAAAAGGTGGCCATGGAGCGGGTTGATCGCGACCAGGGCTGCGAACTTTCATTCTCCCAACAGAGGTTGTGGTTCTTAAACCAGCTTGCAGAGGGCACCTCGGCCTACAATATGCCGTTGGCGCTGGCGTTAGAAGGGGAGCTGGATATTGAACTGGCGGAGTCGGCCTTTAACACCATTATCGGGCGTCACGAAACCCTCAGAACCTGCTTTATAGAAACCGACGGCGAGGTGCGCCAGTTTATCCGGGACGAGGTGGAGTTTAGCTTGCCGGTGCAGGATCTTTCCCATCTTAGCGGTGAAGCGCTTGAGAGCCGGATAGAATGCCAGGTAGCGGCAGAAGCCGAACGTTTGTTTATGCTGGATAAAGATCTCATGCTTCGCGCCTGTTTGCTCCGTTGCAGCAAGGATCGGCATATCCTGTTGATCACTATGCACCATATTGCCAGCGACGGCTGGTCTTTGGGCCTGTTAACCGAAGAGTTTTGCGAGCTCTACAATGCCGGACAAGAGCAACGTTTGCCTGTACTGCCCCAGCTGTCTTATCAATATGCCGACTATGCGGTTCAGCAAAAGAAAACCATGGCCACGGCAGCCGCGCAAGCCGAACTCAACACCTTTAAGCAGGCGCTGGAAAAGGCGCCGCGCTTGCACAGCATACCTTTGGATAAAGCCCGTCCGACGGAGCAAAAATACCATGGCGAGCTACACCGCCAGCGGCTTTCGCCCGAGCTGAGCGAGCAATTGCGCCGCTTTGCCGGCAGCCGCGACGTATCCCTGTTTGCGTTAATGGAAACCGTATTTGCCATCCTTATCGGCCGCTTTAGCCGCAGCGAAGATGTGGTATTTGGTATGCCGGTGGCCAACCGTACCGATCGCAGCATGGAAAAAGTGATGGGCTTTTTTGCCAATACCCTGGTGCTCAATCACCAGCTGCCGGCTCAGGCGACTTTCAGCGAGCTGCTGACCCGTCACTCCCGGGAAATCTCACAAAGCTACAGCGCGCAGCATATCCCGTTCGAATCGCTGGTTGAAGCGATCAACCCGGAGCGGGAGCTTAGCTATAATCCCCTGTTCCAGATCTTTATTGCCTTTGAAAACGCCAGCCCGCCGTTACAGCTCCAAGGGCTGAAAGTGGATAAGCTGGAGCACTACCATAAGTTTTCCAAATTTGATCTCAGCCTGTATATCAAGGACGAAGCCGATGGTATCTGGTGCGGCTGGGAATACAACAGCGATCTGTTCGAATTAAAAACCGTCGAGGTTTTCGCACAATCTTATCTGAACTTGCTCGGTGCGGCCCTGAGTACGCCTCAGGCGAGTATTGCCACTTTGCTGGTACAGGCCGGGGACGATACCCGGGGAGCACGTCTGGGGGCGACTTTGGCCCTTGACGGGGCGGATGTCTGCGAACAAATTTTTCAGCAGGCAGAGCAGAGCCCGGATGCGCCGGCCCTGGTTTTTCAGGATCAGCGCCTGAGCTATGGCGAATTAAGCCAGCAGGTGCTGGGCATGAGCCAATACCTGCAGCAGGCGGGGGTCAAAAAGGGCGACCGCGTCGGCATCTATTTGCCGCGCAATACAGATTTAGTAGTAGCCATGCTGGCGGTGATGGCCTGCGGCGCGGCCTATATTCCGCTCGATCCCGAGTATCCCGAGTCACGTCTTAGCTATATTGCTGACAATGCGCAGGTGGCCGCAGTGATCGTGGCCTCTGACGATTTGCTGTTGCCCTTTGGCGATAAGCAGCCGGTGCTGGCCCTCGACAGCGCAAGGCGCGAGGTGGTGCACCCGCTGGTGCGTCCTGCGCTCTCCTTGGATCTGCCGGCCTACCTGATCTATACCTCCGGCTCTACCGGCAAACCTAAAGGGGTCGTGGTCAGTCACCGCAATGTGGTGAACCTGTTTAGTGCCCTGGATCAGCAACTGCCGCTTGACGGCGAACAAAAAGCCTTGCTTGCCGTGACCAGCGTATCCTTCGACATTTCCGTACTGGAGCTTTTCTGGACCCTGTCACGCGGGCAGAAAGTCGTGCTTTACCCAAGCCAGAACCGCCGGGCGCTGGATACGGTTGAAAGCGAGCTGCCCGAGCGCGAGCAGGGGGGCGGACTTAACTTCAGCCTGTATTATTTTGCCACAGATCCTGAGCGCGCCGGTCATGACAAATATGGCCTGCTCAAAGCCGGTGCAGAATTTGCCGATAAGCATGGTTTTGAAGCCGTCTGGGTGCCGGAGCGGCATTTCCATGAATTCGGCGGACAGTTCCCCAACCCTACCATAGCGGCGGCGGCCCTGTCTCTGGCAACCAAGCAGCTGCAGCTGCGTGCGGGCAGCGTGGTGCTGCCTCTGCATAACCCCATTAATGTCGCCGAAGACTGGTCTATGGTGGACAACCTGTCCCAGGGGCGTGCCGGTCTGGCGGTCACCTGCGGCTGGCATTTTAACGACTTTGTCTTTGCCCCGGATAACTACGACAACCGCTATGAGATCATGTTTAAGAGTCTCGACATCGTCCGCAACCTCTGGCGGGGCGAAGGCCACTGGCGCCGGGCCGGCAACGGCGAGCAAAACGAAGTCAAGATTCGCCCCTTGCCGGTACAGGCAGAAATTCCCGTGTGGATCACTACGGCGGGCAACCCGGAAACTTTCCGGCGTGCCGGCTTGGCCGGGGCCAACCTGCTGACCCATATTCTCGGCCAGTCGCCGCGGCAACTGGCGGAAAAAATCCAGGTTTACCGCAATGCCCGGGCTGAGGCGGGGTTAGATCCCAACACTGGCCGGGTTTCTGTGATGGTGCATACCTTTGTCAGTGAGGATATGGAAACGGCGGAAGCTATCGCCAAGGCGCCGTTTAAGGAATACCTACGCAGCTCTATCGGCCTGCTCAAGCCGTTTGCCAAAGCACAGGGCTGGGGTACGGATGTCGATCCCGAACAGCTGCTTGAAGCCGGGTGTGAGCGTTACTTCAGAACCAATGCCCTGTTCGGTACGGTCGAGCATTGCGCTAAGTTGGCGATGGACTTATATAATGCCGGCGTTGATGAAATTGCCAGCCTGATCGACTTTGGTGTTGACGCACAAATCGTAGTTAAGCACCTGGATAACTTACAGCAGCTGCACGTAAAAATGGCCAGGCACACTGCCAAGGCTGAGCCCCAGCAAAGCTTTTCCGAGGTCATTCGCCAGGAGCAGGTGACCTGGCTGCAAAGTACGCCTTCACTGGCCCATTTGATGATGAGCGAAGGTAAGGCCGAACAGGCTTTTGCGCAGCTGGAGTGTTTAATGCTGGGAGGCGAATACCTGTCGCCTGCGGTGCTGCGCGCCATCGCCTCTGTTTTTAGCGGCCGCTTATTCAATATGTACGGACCAACCGAAACTACAGTCTGGTCGTCGGTTACCGAGATTATTGCCGGGGACAGCATCATAGGCGAGCCTTTGGCCAATACCCAGTTTTATCTGCTCGACGATGCCCTCAATGTAGTGCCGCAGGGCATGATAGGTGAGTTGTATATCGGCGGCGAAGGGGTCACCCTGGGCTACTTTGAACAGGCAGGCTTAACCGCCGAGCGCTATATTCCCGACCCCTTTAGCGAAACGGGCGGACAGCGTTTGTACCGCACCGGCGATTTGATGCGCATCCGTCATGACGGCGCCCTGGAGTTTTGCGGCCGCCGCGATTTCCAGGTCAAACTCAGGGGCTACCGCATTGAACTTGGGGATATCGAAGAAGCCCTGCTCAATAACGAGCAGGTATCACAAGCCGTTGCCGCAGTGCGCAAAGATCAGAATCATAATGAGCGCCTGGTGGGGTATGTCACCTCCAAAGAGCTGGCCGAAACCGACAATGCACTGAGTGTCGAGCGCGTCGACAGCTGGCAGGCGCTGTACAATGAAACTTTTGTTGAAAACCAGGCGCAAACAGATCCCAGCCAAAACTTTGCCAGCTGGGTGAGCAGCTATACCGCCCAGGCTTACCCCTTGCCTCTGATGCAGGAGTGGATCTGCAATACCGTAGCCCGCATTCCTCATGACGAACAAAGCCGGATACTGGAAATCGGTGTCGGCACCGGCTTGATCCTGTTCCGTGTAGCGCCGAAAGTTGCCGGATATATCGGGGTAGATTTTGCCGATAACGGGCTGAACTTTATCAGCAAACATAGCGCATTCCTGGGAGAGAAGGCGAGTTCGATCGCGCTGCATAAGTGTGCCGCCGATCAATTCCAGGCGCATGTGGACGGTAAGTTCGACACTATTATCCTGAACTCTGTGGTCCAGTATTTCCCCTCTGCCGACTATCTGCGCGATGTATTGCAGCAAGGCCTGGAGCACCTGGAGCCGGGTGGAAAAATATATGTTGGCGATGTGCGCCACTATCAGCTGCATGAGCTGTTTTGCTCTTCGGTGGAACTTGCCCAGGCCCGGCCGGGGGATCGCCTGATCCAGTTACGCCACAGGATCAGCGAACGCGTAGCCCATGAGCGAGAACTCCTGTTAGATCCCAGCTTCTTCAAGGAACTGGGCTTAGAGCAGCTGACCCGGGTAGAAATTCTGGTCAAGGCCGAACAGGCCCACACGGAAATGAGCAAATACCGCTACGATGTGATCCTGCATACGGGGGAAGTCGAGGCTGCCGGGCAGGAAAGTCGGCTGATCTGGCAACAGGATGTCTTTACCGTGGCCGAGGTGGTGGCTGAATTGGACCAAACCCAGCCGGAGCTTATAGTGGTTGACGCTTTGCCCCATCCTTTGCTGGATCGGGATCTTAAGTCTGCTGCGCTGCTTGCCGGTGCCAGGCAGGACAAGCTCCTGTCGGAATTGGCCTCGGTGCATGAAAGCGAGTTTAACGGGCAAACCCGTGTCCTGCTTGATGCCGTCCGGGCCAACGGCTACACGGCGACGTTAAGTTGGGATCATACCCAGGCGCCGCACCTGGTCAGTATGCAGCTACGCCGTAGCGACGCCGGCCACCTTGCCAGCCGCCGGGAAATGACGCTTAACACAGGCAATAAGCAGGCGAGCCATAACAACCCACTGCAAAGCGAGCAGAGCCTGGCGCTGATCCCTTCTTTGCAGCGTACGGCCCGCAAATATCTGCCGGAATTTATGCAGCCGGATACCTATATAGTGGTGGAGCGTTGGCCCTATACCGCCAACGGTAAAATTGATGTCGCCAAACTGCCGGTGCCGGAAGCCCAGGTGCAAAAACGCCACGAATATACCGCGCCCACCAATGAGCTGGAGTCTAACCTGGTGGAGTTATGGCGAGAGATTCTCAACCTGGAGCAGGTGGGGGTCACCAGCAATTTCTTTGAATTGGGCGGACGCTCTTTACTGGCGGCGCAAATGCTGAACCGGATCAAGGAGCGCTGGCAGATAGAACTGACGGTGAAGGCATTATTTGAAAACCCGACCATCAGCCAGCTGGCTAAGTACATGAGCCGGGGAAGCCAGGGCAGTGACACCCTTGCACTTAAACCCGTCAGCCGCCAGCAGCAACTGCCGGCCTCCGAGCTGCAGCAGGGGTTGTGGTTTGCCGTCCATAAAGATACCGACGGTACCATGTACCATATGGCGATTGGGGTGGAACTGACCGGCGACCTTAACCTGGCCAATGTGCAGTTGAGTTTGCAGGCCCTGGTGGAACGCCATGAAATACTCAAATGTACTTTTGAGCTTGAGCGCGGCGAATTGACCCTGAACGTTAATCCCGAGCTGGAGATTCCAATCCCGGTGATCGATATTTCGGATACGCCGGAACAGGACTTGCAAATAAGGCAATGGCAGGAGTTGAACGCCTTTAAGGCGGCGCCTTTTGACTTGGTTGCCGGACCACTTGTGCGTTTAGGGATATTAAAGCTCTCACCCAAGCGCCATATTCTTATGTATGTGATCCACCACCTGATTTCGGACGGCTGGTCGAACCGCCTGCTGATCGGCGAGTTTATGGAAAACTATCAGCAGCTGGCATCTGGCGGCAGCTTGGCTTTTGAGCCGCTGACGGTGCAGTACCCGGATTATGCCTATTGGATGAAACAGCATTTTGATCAGGACAAACTCAATGGACAGTTGAGTTACTGGCAAGAGCAGCTCCACGGCTTGGCCGATCTGATGCCGCTACCCTGGGATAAAGCCAGGACAGACGTAGTGTCAGATCAGGGCATGGCGATCGATTTCGCCTTGACGGAAGCTGCGTCGGCAAGGCTTAAAGCCGTGTGTGCTGAAATGGCTATCACCCCCTATATGTTCACTTTGGCGGCCTGGCAACTCTTGCTGGCGGCCTGGTCTGAGCAGGATGATATTGTTATCGGGTCTCCGGTATCGAACCGTCCCAGCGCTGAACTGGAAAAGCTGGTGGGCTATTTCGTCAATACCGTGGTGCTTCGTAGCCGGGTGGCGGATGAGCTGGACTGGCGGGATTTCCTCAAGCAGATCAAATCAACGACCTTAGATGCCTACGGGCATCAGGATATTCCGTTTTCACGTGTGGTTGAAGCCATCAGCCCGCAGCGTACAGCAAGCCATATGCCGATTTACCAGGTTGCTTTTTCCTTTGAAAGCATTCGCAGCCTGCCCCAACAGTTTGCAGGGCTGGCAGTACAGCAGCTGAGAGAACCTGAAACCCTGGCCAAATATGATCTGTCACTGACCCTGATTGAATTTGAACACCAGCTTCAGGGTTCGATCTCCTTTAAACAGGCCTTATTTGAGCGCTCCACCATTGAACTAGTGACCGGACAGTTCAGTGCTTTGATCGAGCACTTGCTGGAAATGCCGTCAGATCCGCTGCAAGCGATAAAACAGCGGGTTCGCTCTGCATTTGTGCAGCAGCGGGAGCAAGTAATGGAAGCGGCGCAGCAAAACCGTATACAACGGTTGCAGTCACGCCGCCGACGCCAAATAGCAAGCTAATTCAGGTCATTTGGAATAAGAACAATTGTGAATCAAAGATATCCCCTTTCTCCCGTACAGCAACAGGTTTGGGACAACCGCCTGCTGCTGCAAGCCGATGAAACCGACGTTTTCGAATTGGCTGTCTCAGTACTGTCCACTGCCCTGGATCTGGTTGCGGCATTAGAGCAGGTGTGCCGCTCCCAGGAAATTTTTCACACCCGGTTTGCCGTGCAGCCGGGGGCACAGGCCTGCCAGTATGTCAGTGAGCAGAGCAATGCCGACATTAAGCTCTGCACCGATGAAGATGAATTTGCCAGGGTCAAAGCCGATTTTCAGAACTGGTGCCTGGACTATGAGCAAGGCCCCCTGGTGCGGCTTTGTCTTTGGCAAAAGGCTGCGGGCCATTTCAGTGTTGTGATTGCCGCAAGCCCCTTATTGCTCGATGCGGGCAGTATTAAAGCCTGGTTTTTGGCGGCGCTGCAAACCCCTTCGGTAGACGGTGCAGAAGATGAACTGGCCTATCTTGATGTCAGCGACTGGTTACACGAAGAAACCGAACATGAAAATAGTTTTTGGCAATCTCATGTGCTGATTAAGGCTCACTCTCAAGGGAACGCAATCACAGAATCGGCTTGGGTCAGCCAAGAATTACTCCGTTCGGAGTCGCAGCAGCTCAGTGAGCTTGCCAGACAACAGCAGCTGTCGGTGCAGGAGTGGATTTTGCTGCGCTGGTCCGCTTTTCTTGCCAGCCAGCTGGGACAAGGGGAGCTGGCTTTAGGTTACTATAGCGATGGCCGTCAGCAAGATGAGCTGAGCGATGTGATCGGCCCGCTAGCGCGGTTTTTACCTCTTAACCTGGATATATCAGATGCGGCCCTGGCGCGGGGCATAAGCGGCATTTGCAAGCAAGCCGTCGCCCACCAAGAGACGCTTTCAGCCATCCCAGACTATAAAGCCCAGGCAAGACATGGTATTGCCTTTAGCGGCGAGTATCTTCACCGTAGTGAGCAATTGTCGCTGCAGCTGATTAAACAGCCGGGAGCTACGTGCGGTAACCTGGATTTGCTACAGGTACAGATGTCGGATTCTGGTGCTGAGCAGCTTAACTGGCGTCTGCCGCTTGCCGACGGCAATGAAGAGGCCGCCGAGCAGCTACTGGCAGAATTTATCCGGGACTGGCTGCTTGAGCCGGGCAAAAATTATCATGCCCGTGAAGAAATGCTGGCAGATGCGATTTTGGGGGGCTGTTTGCAAGTTTCCCATGGCCGCGAGCAAGGGGAAGCTTCAGCAAATACATGCTGGCAGCTGACCTCTTCAACGTTAACGGCTTTGGATACGCTTTGTCAGCAACAGCAGCTGCCGGTGGAAGATGTTATTTCAGCCGCCTATGCCTGCGTGCTGGTGGCACTACAACGGCAAGATCAGGTTGCTTTCGCCCGTCACCGGGGACAGGTCGTGCCGTCTTCCCCTCGTAGCGTCAGCTGCATAGATGCTGAAATGCTTCAGGCCCGGTTTGAACCGGCAATGAGCTTACAAGAGCTTTATCTGGCCCGGGGTATCGAATGTTTTACCCCCGGGGCTGGCAACTGGCAGTCGCTTGTTGATCACAAGCGGGTAAATACCGCCCTATTGTTTAATGACAACGGCAATAGCCAAGTGATGGCCCATTTATCCCCTTACCGGGCAGAATACGAATTACTGCTGGCCTATCAGGGGCAGGGGCAGTTTACGCTTTTTACTGATCAGGCAGTTTTTGCTAGACATCTGCCAGCGGCAATCGGCCAGGCGTTAGTGGCGGTTATCGAGCAGTTTATTGGTCAGCCCGAGTGCACCTATGGGCAGCTGGCATTTACCGCAGATGCCGGGCATAGCGAGCCGCTACCTTCGGCTGGGGCTCCTGCCAACCTGATTGCCTGGTTTAAAAAGCAGGTGGCCGCCAGTGCTGGCGATCAGGTGGCGGTGCAAGATGCCGCTGCCACCCTCACATATCGCCAGCTGGATGAGCAGTCGGACAGGCTTGCCGGGCTGTTGCAGCGCCGGGGCGCGAAAGCCGGGATGCCGGTAGGTATTATGCTGGAAAAAGGCATCCCCCAGGTGGTGGCTATGCTGGCGGTATTAAAAACCGGCGCCTGTTACGTACCTTTGGACAGTGCCAATCCGGCTTCCAGAAATCAATATATTATCGACGACAGCCAGATGCAGCTCTGTATTGCCGCCTCAGAAGAAGTGCTGTCGGGATTTGCGGTGCAAGCTCTGGTGTATAGCGATGACCTACCTGAAGCCGGTCCGTTTGCAGCAGATGACATCTCGCCAGAAGATCTGACCTATGTGATCTATACCTCAGGAACCACAGGACAGCCCAAAGGGGTCAAGGTACGCCATAAAAATGTCGTATCCTTGTTCGCTACCTTGCCGGACGAGATACAACCCCAACAGCAAGACAGCTGGCTGCTGCTGCACTCTTTTGCCTTTGACTTCTCTGTATGGGAAATTTGGGGAGCCCTACTGTTCGGCGGCCGTGTTTATATTCCCGAGACTGAAAGCATCAGAGATCTGAGATTACTGGCAAAAGTCATTGCCGAGCAGCAGATCACTATTTTAAACCAAACTCCTTCGGCATTTTATCCGTTGATCGGACATTTGCTGGCGCAACCGTCAAGCTCGCTGAGAACAGTTATCTTTGGCGGTGAAAAACTGGAATTGCCTAGATTACAGCCTTGGTATGCGGCGGGCAATGAGCAGGTACAGCTCATTAATATGTACGGAATCACGGAAGTGACGGTGCATGCCAGCTATTACCCTGTGTTGTCTGAGGATGTCGCCCGGCACCAGAGCATCATAGGCCATCCGCTGCCGGATATGGCCATCTTCAATTGCGACCACTTGGGGCGGCAATTGCCTCCGGCATTTTGCGGGGAGTTATGGCTCAGCGGCCATGGCCTGGCCGATGGCTATCTGGGCAAACCAGAACTCAGCGATGAAAAGTTTGTCATTCGGGGCCAGACGCGCCATTACCGCAGCGGCGATTTAGGCTATCGCAATGAAGACGGTTTGTGGGTATATACCGGGCGTTTGGATGAGCAGGTTCAGATCCGCGGCTATCGCATTGAGCTAGGCGAGATCCGCTACGCCCTGGAGCAGCAAGCGCAGGTGATACAGGCTGAAATCACCACGCAGGCAAGCGCCAGCGGCGATGATATTCTGGTTGCTTTGATCCGCGCCGCTCAGGTGCTGGACGAAGAAAGCTTAAAGGCAGCACTGGCGGGGCAGTTGCCTGCCTATATGCTGCCTAACCGTATCCTGCAGGTAGAGGAGTTTCCCCGCACTGCCAACGGTAAACTGGATCTGGCCAAGGCGTTGCAGCTGGCGAAAAACGAAACTGATCCAAGTTGTGCCATGACAGCCGAGGAGGGGCAAATATCGGCTATTTGGCAGCATGTACTCGGGGTTGACTCGGTATCGGCACAGGATAACTTTTTTGCATTGGGAGGGCACTCGCTTCTTGCCACGGAGGTGGTGCTGAAAGTCGGCAAAGCTTTTGGTGTCGATATGCCTCTGGTGGCGCTGCTGGAATCGCCAACCGTTGCAGGCATGGCCGAATATATTGCCCAGCACCAGCACCAGCACCAGCACCAGCACCAGCACCAGCACCAGCACCAGCACCAGCACCAGCACCAGAGTGCCAGTCATGAACAAGTGTTTGTATCAGAACCGCAGGCCGCACACCAGCCATTCCCGCTAACCGATATCCAGCATGCCTACCGTTTCGGCAGCGAAGACAATATGGAAATGGGGCAGGTACTGTCGAGTAACTACCGTGAAATCGATTGGCACGATTTGGATCTTGATGCCTTTAGCAGCGCCCTGAACCGGCTGATCACCCGCCATGACATGTTGCGTGTGGTGGTGCTCGCCGGTGATCAACAGCAGATACTGGCCGAGGTACCGGCATTTGATATCGACTTGCTCGATGTCAAATGCCTGAGCGAACAGGACAGGGCGGCGCAGTTAAGCCGCCGCCGCGAGCTGATACTGGCAAAACAGCTAAACAGCTCCACCTGGCCTTTATTCGATGTCAAAGTTACCCGATTGTCCGACAGTGACTACCGGCTTCATTTGATCATGAATTCCCTGATTGTCGATGCTTGGAGCGAACTGATCTTATCACGCGAATTTATCCGTTTCTATGAAGAGCCCCAGGTGCAACTGCCGGCATTGTCGCTGACATTCAGGGACTATGTCCTGCATCAGCAGGCGATGAAGCAGAGCCCGTCCTATCTGAAAAGCAAAGATTACTGGCTGCAGCGCCTTGCCGATTTTCCGCTGCGCCCGGCCCTGCCTCTGGTTAAACAGCCGGAGCAGCTGTCAGAGGTAACGTTTGTCAGCCGCAAGAAAAAAATCGATCGCCAGGCATGGCAAATGCTTAAAGACAGGGCGGCGCAATACCAGGTATCGCCCACCGGGTTGCTGCTGGCCTGTTACAGCAAGGTTTTAAGCTTATGGAGCGAAGAAGCGCGCTTTGTCATCAACCTGACCTTATTTAACCGTGCCCCCGTACACCAGCAGGTGATGGATATAGTGGGGGACTTTACTACGGTAAATCTGTTGGCGGTGGAGCATGCCGGGGCGGATCTGGCAACCTTGATGCAGGAGCTGCAAAAGCGTCTCTGGCAGGATCTCGACCATAAAGATTTTAACGGCATCGAGGTGGTGCGCGCCCTGGCCAGCCAAAAAGGTAGTTTCCAGGATGCCCTGATGCCGGTGGTCTTCACCAGTACCCTGGGGATGGAAGGCCAGGCAAGTCAGGAGCTTGAAGAGCACTTTTCTGTCGCCAGAACGGCGCAGGTCTGGCTCGACCATGCCGTGGCCGAATCGGACGGCGAGCTGTACCTGACCTGGAGCAGCGTCGACGACCTGTTCCCGGAAAACTTGATGGCGGATATGTTCAACTGTTATTACGACATGCTGATATTTATGGCCGACGGCAGTGATTTCGGGCTTTTGCCGCAGGACAAATTGTTGCCAACGGCGCAACTGCAAAGCCGGCAGGCGACCAATGATACGGCTTTATCCTTGCCGAGCGGGCTATTACATCAGGGCATAGTCGAACGTGCGCTGAGCCATCCTGAAAAGGTGGCTGTGGTACAGGGGCAGACAAGCTTAACCTATGGCGAGTTGCTGCAATATGCCCGGCTGCTGGCTGAGCAGCTGCAGCAGCAGGCGCTGCCAAAAGGCGAGCTTGTGGGTGTGGTGATGCGCAAGAGCTGGCAGCAGGTAGTGGCCGTGCTGGCGGTGCAGCTTGCCGGAGGGGCCTATTTGCCCGTGGATGCCAATTTGCCCCAGCAACGCTGCGAGCAACTTTTACAGGAAGGGCTGGCAAGCCACATTATCGTCGAGGAGGCAATTGCCGGACTGGATAACTACAATCAGCTGTCCCTTTCCGGCTGTGACTTGCAGCGCAGCGAAGCGCCTGTACTTAAAGATCCACAGCTAACTGTTGACGATCTAGCCTATGTGATTTTCACCTCAGGTTCGACCGGAAAACCTAAGGGGGTTGTGATCACCCATGGCGCGGCGCGCAATACCATAGAAGATATCAATCAGCGCTTCCAGGTGACCTGTGAAGATGCTGTGCTCGGGCTTTCCGCCTTAAGCTTTGACCTGTCGGTGTACGATATTTTTGGCGTCCTGGCGGCCGGCGGCAAGCTGGTTTTACCGAGGGATGATGAAAACCGCGATCCGGGCCGCTGGCTGCATTATATCGAGCAGCACCAGGTGACTATCTGGAACAGCGTACCGGCCCTGATGCAGATGCTGGTGGAATACAGCAGCGGCCACCATTTTCCCGAAAGCCTGCGTTTAAGCATGCTGAGCGGTGACTGGATCAATGTCGCCATGGCCGCTACCTTGCGGGACTTGTGTCCCGAGATGCAACTCATCAGCCTGGGCGGTGCAACCGAAGCGTCGATCTGGTCGATCTTCTACCCCATAGAGGTGGTAGATCCGGCCTGGAGCAGCATCCCCTATGGTAAGCCTTTGGCCAACCAGGGCTACCTGGTACTGAACGAAAACATGGATTTTTGTCCTGACTGGGTAAAAGGGGATCTCTATATTACTGGCGAGGGGCTTGCCCGGGGCTACTGGCAGGACAGGCAAAAAACCGAATATCACTTTATCGATTCACCACGCTACGACCAAAAGTTATATAAAACCGGCGACAAGGGACGCTATTTGCCCGACGGAAATATTCAATTCCTAGGCCGGGAAGATAACCAGGTGAAGATCCGTGGATACCGCATCGAACTGGAAGAAATCGAATATTACTTGCTGCAGTACCCCGGGATCAGTGCGGCGAAAGTGGTGGTGATTGAAGATGTAAAACGGCGCAAGCACCTTGCAGCCTATGTTACCTCGGGCGAACAACTAGATAGCAGCCAAGTGCAGCAAGTGCTGGCGGCCAGCTTGCCCGAATATATGGTGCCTGCGTTTTGGCAGGTGTTGGACTCTCTACCCTTAGGACGCAACGGCAAAGTAGATCTGGCGGCTTTGCCTGTCATTGAATTCGGGGCGGAAACCTCCCCGGAGCACCAGCTTGCCGCCGACCCCCTTGTCCGCAGCGTGCAGCAGATTTGCTGCGGGCTGCTCGAACTCGACAGCTTAGAGCCTGAAGATAACCTGATTATGCAAGGGGCGGATTCGATCATGGTCACTAAGCTTTTGGTTCAGCTCAAGCAAACCTTTGAGGTGGACCTGCCCATAGCCTCGTTATTTGCCAATCCCACCGTCAGCGCGATCGTGACGCTTATCAAAGCGACAACAATACAACAACAGTCACAAGAGACTAAAGAGACTGAAGAAACTGAAGTCATGGAGTTTTAATTAATGCGTAACAATATTTCCCAATTGATTCTGCAACTGCAGGAAGCGGGCATTCGCCTTGAAGCCAAAAATGGCAAGCTGAGTGTTTCGGCGGGTAAGGGCGTTTTAACGGCAGAGCGTCAGGCATTGATCAAAGAAAACAAAGATGCATTACTCCAGTGGCTGAACCAGTTTGACTCCCAGGGCGACAGCGGCCTATGCGCTTCAGCCGCTCACCCGGTTGAGCTGTCCTACGGCCAGGCCCGATTCTGGTTTATGGAGCAAATCGAAGATTCCCTCAGCGCCTACCATATCGTCAGTGCACTGGAATTAGAGGGCAAGCTCGATGTCGGCGCCGCCAACCGGGCGCTGAAACAGATTATTGCCCGTCATGAAAGTTTAAGAACCGTATTTGCCAGCGAGCAGGGTAAGCCGGTGGCCAGTCTGTTGCCTGAGGTCGATTTTGCTATCGACGAGCATGATCTGAGCGCCAGCGCGGATATCGATGCCCAGGTCGACAAGCTGGTGCAGCAGGCCTACCATCACCAGTTCGATTTGACCCGACCGCCGTTAATGGCGGTAAAACTGTTAAAGCTGGCGGATGAGCGCCATGTGCTGGTCTTTACCTTACACCATATAGTGGCAGATGCCTGGTCAATGGCCAATTTAAACCAGGAATTTACCCGCTATTACCAGGCCGAGCTGCAGCAGGCGGCGGCGGATATCGCGCCTTTGGCGCTGCAATACCGGGATTTTGTCGCCTGGCAAAAAAACACGGTTTCTGAGCATAAACTGGCGCAGCAATTTGACTACTGGCAAAGCGAGCTGCAGGATTTGGCCCCGATACTGCCGCTGCCGAGAAAACAAAATTACGGCAAGGTTATGAGCTACGATGGGGATAAAGTCAAAATCTCCCTGCCCGAGCAGCTGACCTCCGAGTTATCCTGGGTCGCCAAATCTCAGGGGGTTACCCTGAACAACCTGATGCTGGCGGCATTTTCCTGGTTGCTGCACCGTTATTCCGGCCAGCAGGATATCGCTATCGGCTCTGCCGTTTCTCTGCGTCATGATCAGCGCCTGAATCCCCTGATAGGCCTGTTTTTAAATTACCTGGTCATGCGCAACCAGGTTGATCCGGGGCTGACCTTCGGCCAGCTGATCCAAGGGGTACAGCAAAAGTCGCTGCAGGCGTTTGCCAATCAGGATCTGCCGTTCGAGCAACTGGTGGATAAATTAGATCTGGAAAGAAGCCTGAGTCACCAGCCGCTGACGCAAATCAACTTCTCTTATATGAACACCTTAACCGGAGAAGTGGCCCTGCCGGATCTCAAGGTAACGCCGTTTGCCTCGGACAAAGACCAGGCCATGTATGAACTCTCCCTCAGCGTGCGGGAAGAGGCGAATACACTGGCGTGCGAGCTGGAATTTAATACCCGCTTTTACGACAAGGCGCAGATCTCCGCCATGTTGGGCGATTTCAGCAAAATGCTGGCGTGGGCCGCCGGACATGACGATTTGCCTCTGTTCCATTATCTGCCCCAGGTCGGTGGTGATTATGAGGAATATGTCGGGCAAGACGCCAGTCTGCACGCGATTGTCGAGCAGCAGGCGCGCCTGATCCCGGATGAGCCCGCGGTGTCTTTAAGCTTTGATAGCCTCAGCTACCGCGAACTGAACGAACAGGCCAATATCCTGGCCCACGATTTACTGGCGCGGGGAGTAAAACCCGGGCAGCGCATCGCCATTGCCATGCCCAAAGACCTGCCTTTGCCGGTTGCCATCCTCGCCGTGCTGAAAACTGGCGCCACCTATGTGCCGCTGGACATGGAATATCCGCACCAGCGCCTGGTGGATATGCTGGAAACCAGCCGCTGCGGCCTTATCCTGGTAAGCGGCAGCACCTCGCTGCCTCCAGAGCTAAATGCTTATGCCGAAACCCTGGATGTGACGCAGGTGTTGAAAAATAAGCAGGCATATCCCACCAGCAATCCAGAGGTTGCCTGCTCCCCCGAAACCCCGGCCTATATTGTTTTTACCTCCGGATCTACCGGTAAGCCCAAGGCAGTACTTATGCCCCACAGGGCTATGGTACACCTGGTGGAGTGGAGCTCAGAGCGGGTGCAAATCGAGCGGCGCATGCTGCAGTTTGCCAGCATCAGCTTTGATATTCACTGCCAGGAAATGTTTATGACCTGGTACCAGGGCAAGCATCTGTTTTTGATTGAAGGGGAATTGACCAAGGTTATTATCGAGACCATCTCCTATATAGGTGAACACTCCATAGATACGGTAATTCTGCCCGCCGCCGTGATGCGGGCATTAAGTGATCAGTTTGATCTGCGTTCAGACTGGTTCCTGGTGCTCAGAAACCTGATTTCCACTGCGGAAGCGATCCAATTTACCCTGTCGTTACAGCATATGCTTGCCAACCTGCCTGACTGCCGCTTGCACGATTTTTACGGGCCGTCAGAAACCCATGTGGCCCTGATCAAGTCCTACCCGCAAAACCTGCAGGACTGGCAACAGCAGCTGTCTATCGGCCGGGGCAATAAACATATCGGCTGCCGTATCCTGGACAAGGCCCTGACGCCTGTGCCCGATGGCGTGACCGGCGAGTTGTATCTTTCGGGGGCCTGCCTGGCCAGCGGTTATCTAGACAACGGCGCGGCAACGGCGGAAAAATTTATTCCGGATCCGTTCAGCCAGGTGCCCGGGGTACGCATGTACCGCACCGGCGATTTGGTCAGGCGCCTGCCAAACGGCGAGATCAAGTATATCGAGCGCGCGGACTTTATGATCAAGCTCAGGGGCTACAGGATCGAGCCGGGAGAAATTGAGAATCAGTTATGCAGCAGCACGCACGTCAAGCAGGCTTATGTGACCAAGCAGCAACTTACCCATAGCGAACAGTTGATCGCTTATGTGGTACCTACGCTGTTCCCGTTTGATACCCAGGCCGCCAAAGAGCATCTGCGCAATGTTTTGCCGGTCTATATGATCCCCAGCCAGATTATTGCGGTGGAAGCCCTGCCGCTGACCGCAAACGGTAAGGTGGATCAGGCGGCCTTGGCGCAACTGCCCCAGGTTGAACAGGCCGAGGTTGAAGTCAGCGATAAACCTGAAAACAGCGCCGAACAGGTACTGCAGCAGTTATGGCAGGAGTTGCTGGAAACCCCGGCCATAGGCGTCAACGATGACTTTTTCTCCATCGGCGGCCATTCGCTGCTGGCGATCCAGCTGGTCAATATCATCAATGACAACCTCGGCTTGTCGTTGTCGCTGCAGGCCATATTCGAGTATGCCACTATCAGGGAGCTGACCTACCACCTGGGCGAACTGCTGGGAGGCCAGGAAAATATTGAAACCGTTTGCGAGCAGTACCTGGCGTTGTCGCAAATGAGTGAAGAGGAGCTGTCAGAATTTTCGCAGGCGTTATCATGATGAATAGCAAATCCAATCTCTTAGATCAGAAACGCCGTGCCCTGCTGCAAAAGCTGACCCAGCAAAAAGGCATCACCCTGGGGGCGCAGAGCGAAATCGTCAAGCGCACCCAAGATCAGGATATCCCGCTGAGTTTTGCCCAGCAGAGATTGTGGTTCCTGGCCCAGCTCAACCCGCAAGGGACAGAGTACAACCTGCATATGGCGGTGAAGATGAAAGGCGAGTTTTGCCACAGATCTTTCGAGTCCGCCTGGCAGGAGCTGATTGAGCAAAATCCCGTGCTGCGGGTGGTGATGAAAGAGCGTGACGGTATTCCGTACCAGCAGGTCAAACAACTTGAAGAGTTGCCGCTGCAGTTCCACGATCTGGCGGATTTATCGGCAGAGCGCCGGGAATCCGAGCTGGAGCGTTTAAGGTTATTGGGGCCGGGTACGCCTTTTGATTTGGGCAGGGCCCCCTTATTCCGTATCCGTTTGATTAAACTGGCGGATACCCAGCATGTGTTCACCCTGACCATCCACCATATCATTACCGACGGCCAGTCTTTGGATCTGCTGGTAAACCAGTTCAGCCATTTTTATCTGGCACATGCTGAGCAGCAGGAGCAGAAGGTAGATGCTCCTAAAGTTGATTACCTGGATTTTTGTTTCTGGCAGCGGGGCGAAGCCTTTGCCAAAAAGCTCGATGTGCTGGATAAATACTGGCTTGAGCGACTTGCCAATCTAGCGCCGCTAAACACTATTCCCGGCGACTTTGTCCGCCCGGCAGTGAGGCAGGGGCAGGGCAAGCATTACCGTATCGAACTGGATGCAGACCTGACTTGCAAATTGCGCGACCTGGCTAAACGAAATGAAACGACCATGTTTATTTTGATGCAGGCCGCTTGGTCGTCCCTGTTAAGCCTTTATACCCGGAACGACGATATCGTGCTCGGCAGTCCGGTGTCCGGACGCACACGCGGCGAATTTGACGGTGTCCCGGGATTTTTTGCCAATACCCTGGTTTTTCGCCACAGAATTTGTCCCGAGGACAGCTTTGCTGCGATACTGGTCCAGCATAAAAAGACCGTAGTGGCCGGGCTGCAGCACCAGGATATGCCGTTTGACCGTCTGGTGGATAAACTCGCCCTGCAGCGCGATTTAAGCTATACCCCCCTGTTTCAACTTTCGTTCGCCATGCAAAGGGGAGAATTGCTGGATCAGTCGCTTGGCAAGTTGCAGATCAGTGATTTTTCCAGCAAGGAAGCCGGCTCTCAGTTTGATTTGAGCCTACAGGTCAATGACGTTTCCCGTTACCTGGCGTGTGAATGGCAATACGATACCGCTCTGTTTAAACCGGAAACTATCATACGTTTAGGCCAGCTTTATGTCCGCTTGCTTAGCTGCGTGGCAGCGCAGCCGGACTGCGCCATAGGGAAGCTGTCGCTGTTAAATGAACAGCAGCGCCACGAGCTGCTTGCCGCTGTCCCGGCGCCAACGCCGCAAAATACGGCGCAGACTTGCCTGCATGAGTTATTTGAGGCGAGCGTTGCCCGGGATCCCGAGAAGCTTGCCGTGGTTTGCGGCGAAGAGTCCCTGAGCTACGAGCAGCTTAACCGCCGCGCCAACCAGCTGGCCCGTTATCTGCAAAACCAGGGGGTTAAACCGGATACTTTGGTGGGCCTGAGTGTCGAACGCTCGCTGACCATGGTGGTCGGGATTTTGGCGATCTTAAAAGCCGGCGGTGCTTATGTGCCGTTAGATCCGGGTTATCCGGCTTCGCGACTGGAATACATGATAGCAGACAGCGAGGTCGGCCTGGTGCTGACGCAGCAGTCGGTTCAGGCAAGCGTGTCTGCATTGCATGATAAAACCGTCTCTCTTGATGCCCCCGAGATGCAAGCCCTGCTGGCGGATCTGCCAGCGGAGAACCTTGCCGCAGCCGACTTGGGACTTAAGGCGGATCATCTTGCCTATGTTATTTATACCTCGGGCTCGACCGGCAAACCTAAAGGCGCTTTGGTCCAGCATGACAATGTCGTGCGCCTGATGACCACGGCCCGGGAGCATTTTGATTTCAGCGCTGCTGATACCTGGAGTTTGTTCCATTCCTATGCTTTTGATTTTTCCGTATGGGAATTATGGGGCGCTCTGGCCTTTGGCGGCTCCCTGGTGGTGGTGCCTTACCAGGTATCGCGCAGCCCGGCAGATTTCTACCGGTTGTTGAAGCAGCATAAAGTCAGCGTGTTAAACCAAACGCCAAGTGCGTTTTATCAGCTTGTCCAGGAAGACAGCCAGCAAGAAGGCGACGGCCTGGCCCTGCGCTATGTGATTTTCGGCGGGGAAGCTCTCAGCTTTGCCCAGCTTGCTCCCTGGGTCGAAAAACATGGCGATGCCGCCCCTGAGCTGATCAATATGTACGGCATTACCGAAACTACCGTACATGTGACCTACCGTAAAATTCTCCGGGAGGAAATCGAAGCCAGACAGGGCGCCAGTTTAATCGGCAAGCCGCTGTCTGACTTGGGGATAGTCCTGTTGAACGAAAGCGGCCAGCTGGTCCCCGACGGTCTGGTGGGGGAAATGTATGTCTGTGGCGGTGGTGTCTGTCGGGGATATTTGAACCTGCCGGAGCTGACCGCCGACCGTTTTGCCAAACTTGAGCACTTTGGCACAAGCCGCTTTTACCGTACCGGGGATCTGGCCCGCCGCCAGCCTGACGGTGAGTATGCCTATCTGGGGCGTGCCGATCAGCAGGTGAAGATCAAAGGATTCCGTATTGAGCTCGGTGAGGTAGAGCATGCGGTGCGCGGCTGTCACGGCGTGCAGGAGGCTGTTGTAACCGTCCGGGATAACCATGTGGGCGATAAATACCTGGTGGGCTATCTGGTAGCAGAGAGCGGCACCGGTGATTTATCGGGGGAAGCGGTGAAAGCCGAGCTTGCTGCTCGCTTGCCGGAATTTATGATCCCGTCTGCCTGGGTGATACTACAGGCCCTGCCTTTAACCGCAAACGGCAAGGTTGATTTCAAGGCTCTGCCAGCGCCGGATATGAATACCGCCCTGGCCGAATATGTTGCCCCGTCAACACCAAGCCAGAAGATTTTATGCGATATCTGGCAACAGTTGCTCGATGTCGATCAGGTGGGCATGCTCGATAACTTCTTCGCTCTGGGGGGAGATTCCATCTTATCCCTGCGCGCGGTATCCCTGGCGCAAAAAGCAGGGCTGAACCTGACGACCCAGGCGCTGTATCAGGCAGCCAATCTGGAAGAATTAAGCCATAAGCTTTCGGCTCAGCAGAAAGTGGTTGTAGATGAACTCCAGGCCCCTTTTGCCATGGTGTCGCCGCAGATACGGGCGAAGCTGCCGGAAAGCGTGACCGATGCCTATCCGGTCACCGCCTTGCAGCTTGGTATGGTGTTCCATAACCAGCTCAGCGGCAGCAAAGAAACCTACCACAATGTCTATGCGCTGCGCCTGGGGCTTGAGGCGGATATCGACCTGCTCAGGCAGGCGGTGGCCTGCGTGATCGCCGAACATGAAGTGCTGCGCACTGAATTTAACTTTGAATTGTCCGAGACCCCTTTGCAGCTGGTGCATGAGTCGGCGCAGGCGGAAATTTTCTGGGTTGATCTGACTCGGGATCCGGATGTTGATGCGACCATCGAGAAATGGCATGCAGAGGAAGGGCAAAATGCCGTTTCCTGGCAGCAGGCGCCCTTGTTCAAGCTGGTGTTGTTTAAGCTCTCGGAAGATGACTGTATGCTGGGTTACAGCGGCCACCATGCCATGCTTGACGGCTGGAGCCTCTATGAGATGCTCCAGCAGGTGGTGCTCAACTACCAGCAGCTGTTGCAGGGAAAAAACATTTCCAGCCGCCGGTTTATGCTGCGTTTTGCCGATTATGTTGCTGCAGAGCGTAAAGCCGCCGCTGATCCCGCACAGGGGGAGTTCTGGCGCAACTATCTTGCCGATGCCCCCTTTAGCCAGCTGCCCAGGGCCTTGTCCCGGGATAAAAATGCTCCGTACCATACGGTCCAGCTGCACCTGCAGCGCGAGTTGATGGCGCCGCTGATTGAACTTGCGCAAAAGCAGGGGGTGACCATGAAAACCATGCTATTTACCGCCCACTTATCGGTGATGGGTTTTGTCAGCGGCCAGGATGAAACCCTGACTGGTCTGGTGTGCAACGGCCGTATCGAGCATGAGGATGCCGCCCAGGTGCTGGGGTTATACTTAAACTCGATTCCATGGCGGCAGAGTTTTTCTGCGCAGGATAACTGGCTGACCTGTTTGGCCAAAGTAGCGGGCCAGGAAGCCGAGTTGCTGCCCTATAGCCGTTTTCCTCTGGCAGAGCTGGTAAAACACAACAATAAGCGCGAGCTGTTCGAAGTTTTGTTTAACTATATCAGTATGCCGGGTATTTGTGCCGAAGCGGGCACCAAGGACGCCTTAAATGCCTTCGGTACGGTGAATTATCCCTTGCTGTGTAATGCCGTGTTCGACCCCCTGAACCAGATGGCCACCATCAACTTAAGTTATGACGGCAGCGAGCTCAACGAAGAGCAAATCAGGCGTTATGCCGGTTATTATGAGCGGGCGCTGACGGCGATGCTTAAGGAATCGACAACGCAGGTTTCATGCTCAAGCCTGTTGGCGGAGCCGGAAAAACAGGGCCTGTATGAGGCGCACCACAGCCGGGCGGACTGGAATTACCAGGCGTGCCTGCATGAAGATGTATTCAAACTGGCCAGCGAATATGACAGCAAGACTGCCGTGATTTGCGGCGAACAGCAGCTGAGTTATGGCGCGCTGAAAAAGCGGGCCACGCAACTGGCGGCCCGGATCCAACAGGCGGGCATCGCGGCAAACCAGCTGGTGGCTATCGATTGCCGGGACGGCATAGCCCAGGTTATTGCCATGCTGGCCTCCAGTTTATCCGGGGCCGCGTATCTGCCGGTTGATCCGGATTGGCCGCTGGCGAGAAAACAAAAGGTGGTTGAGCTGGGCGAGGTCAAGCTGGTACTGTGCGACGATAGCGCCCAGTGCCGGCAATATACCGGCGCCCAACATCAGCTGCTGGATTTATCCGCCGAGGAGATCTGGCAACTTGACGCACCTGAGGTGCAAACCCTGGCAACACCGGAAGATCTTGCCTATGTGATTTTCACCTCGGGCTCTACCGGCGAACCTAAGGGGGTTATGTTAAAGCACTGCGCGGTGCAAAATACCCTTAATGATATGGTGGCCCGCTTTGGCCTGAGCGACAGCGATACCGTGCTGGGACTCTCATCCATTGCTTTTGACCTGTCGGTGTTTGATGTATTTGCCAGCCTGCAGCACGGCATGACCTTAGTGTTGCCGCAAGCCGGGCAGCGCCGTAATCCCGAGTATTGGGGCGATTTGGTGCAGCGTCACCGGGTAACTGTCTGGAACAGCGTCCCGGCGATTTTCCAGCTGTGGGTCGATTATGAAAAATCCGCCGACAATGTCGCTTCTTATCCCGGGCTGCGTCGCGCGTTTTTATCTGGCGACTGGCTGCCGCTGCATTTAGCGGCAGACGCCGAAAGTATTGCCGGTAATGTCGAGGTGCACAGTTTGGGAGGGGCGACCGAAGCGGCTATCTGGTCGATCACTTATCCGATCGCCGGGCTGGATCCCAGCTGGCACAGCATTCCCTACGGCAAGGCGATGGCCAACCAGGCCTTTTATGTTTTCAACCCCCAGCTGCAGCTTTGTCCGGTATGGACCGAAGGGGATCTCTATATCGGCGGCGTCGGTCTGGCTGAGGGCTACTGGCGCGATCAACAAAAGACGGCGGCGCAGTTTATCAAGCACCCGCAAACCGGCGAACGCCTCTACCGCACCGGCGACAGGGGACGTTTCCTGCCCGACGGCAATATTGAATTTTTAGGACGCAGTGATTTCCAGGTGCAGATTAACGGTTACCGGGTCGAACTGGGGGAGATTGAAAGCGAACTGAACAAGCAGGCAGGAGTTAAAAGCAGTCTGCTGGCGGTGCACCAGGATCAGCAGCAGCGTCCGCACCTGATTGCCTATGTTCTGGCCGATGAAACCGTACCGGCGGCAATAGACGGCTGGCAGAGCGCCTTGGCGCTTACCCTGCCCCACTATATGCTGCCGAAACAAATTCTGGTGGTAAGTCAATGGCCCCTGACCGACAACGGCAAGGTGGATCGCAAGGCGCTGCCTATGCCGGAGTTTCTGGAGCAGGAGCAGGAAAAGCAGCATATAGCACCGGCCAATGAGGTTGAGCAAAAGCTGTACGCCATTTTACAGCGCCTGCTCGGCATTAAGGCTCTGTGTGTGACGGACAATGTCTTTATGCTGGGCATGGATTCGATTGTCGCTATCCAGCTGGTGGCCCAGGCAAAACGCGAAGGTCTGGCCCTGACTATCCAGCAGGTGTATCAGTTCACTTCTGTCCGCCAGTTAGCCCAGGTTGCCGGCACAATGCAGCACAGGGAAGCGGCGCAAAACTTTACCAGCGCCTCCCTGTTGCCGGTTCAGCACTGGTTTTTACAGCGCTTTGGCGACAGCGCCCATCATTTCAATCAGGCGTTTGCCTTTAGTTGTGAGCCGTTGGATATCCAGGCGCTGGAAACATCTGTGACTGCTTTGCTGCAGGCTCATCCTATGCTGTCTGCCTGTTTAAGAGACAAGCAGATTGCGGTGGATAAAATCGCCGAAGTCGGTGAGGTTGTTCAGTATCACCGCCTGTCGCAGGAGCAAAGCATGGCGGAGCTGGTGGAGTCTGTTGCCCATACCTTGCAGCGCGGTTTTAATTTGCAGTCAAGCCCGTTGATTAAAATTGCCTACCTTGAGGGAGGGGGAGAGTACAGACTGCTGCTGGTCTGCCACCACCTGATTATCGACGGGGTTTCCTGGCGGATCCTGCTGGCGGATCTGGAGTTTGCTTATCAGGTGGCGCAGACAGAAAAAGCTGTTGAGATACCGCCGGCGGAAACCAGTTTTGCCCAGTGGAGCGATTTTGTCCGTCAGTCCCCGGCGGCATTAGCTGAGCAGGAGAACACACAATTCTGGCTTGGGCAACATACAGCCACCGGCCTGCTTGCCCCTGAAAACGAGCAAAGCTTTGATTGTCGAGACAATACCTACGGCAACAGCCGCCTGGCAAGCCGCACCCTGACTGCAGAGTTAACCGGGCGTTTGCTCGGGCAAGCGAACGAAAAGTTCAATACCGATATCCAGGACTTGCTGGTATCGGGTCTGGCCCTGGCCTTGTCGCGGGTCAGTGGACAAACTGCTTATAGCATCATGATGGAAAGCTACGGACGCGATAACAGCGATCTCGATACCAGCCGTACCATAGGCTGGTTTACCGAATTGTATCCGGTCAGGCTGGATGTCGATGCCGGGGAGCTTGCTAATACCCTGATAGCCACCAAAGAAAATCTGCGCAAATGCGGCAGCATGAGCCGCAGCTACGGTCAGGTGAAATACCTGAGCGGAGAAGAACAGGCGGCATCATTGCAGGCAAGCGCCGAGCCTCAGTTAATGTTCAACTATCTGGGGCAGCTGGATAAAGTGATAGACGAAACCAGTGTTTTCCAGGCGGCGCCAGAGTCGCTCGGCGCCGATTGCGATGAATCCCTGCAGCGGCCGAACCTGCTGGAAGTCACCGCCATGGTGATAGAGCAAAAAGTGCAGCTGAGCTGCCGCTATAACCCGGTATGTCACCCGGCTGAGCTGATCCAAGGCCTGCTTGATCATTATCAGCAGGTACTGGGGCAGCTGGTAGACATGTGTTTGTCTCAGCAGCGTCATTTTACCCCTTCAGACGTGCCTGAAGCCGGCATGGAGCTCGAGGAAATCAATGATTTCCTGGGCGAGCTGTTTGACTAGGTAGCAAGTAGAAAAAGAAGTAAGCATGGAACAGCAATTACCTCCGTTTAAGTTGGAAAAAGACAATATAGAGACGTTTTACCCCTTATCACCGCTGCAGCATACGATGATCAGCAAAAGTATGCAGGCGCCGGGGCAGGGGGTGTACCATATCCAGGTCGGCTATGAGATCAAAGGCCAGCTGGATATCGGCGGCTTTCAGGTTGCCTGGCAGCAAGTGATCCAAAGGCATGATATTTTAAGGACCTGTTTTAGCCGCTTCGACAGCTATAAACCTATGCAGCTGGTGTGCAGGCAAGTGCCTCTGCCCTGGCTGGAAGTTGACCTTAGCGGCGAAGCGGACCCACAGCAGGCCTACCAGGCCTGGCTGCAACAGGACCGGCAGCAGGACTTCGATTTTGCCCGGCCCAGTTTGATGCGCCTGGTATTGCTGACCCTGGCCCCCGGCCATTACCATTTTGTCTGGAGCCACCATCACAGCATTTCCGACGGCTGGTCTATGCCGATCGTCGTCAATGAAGTGCTCCAGGCCTACCAGGCTGGGCTGATGTCGGCACCGGTTCAGTTCGGCCCGCAGGTCAGCTACCGCTCGATGATCGCCTGGTTGGGCCGTCAGGACGCGGCGGCTTCCGAGCAGTTCTGGCGGGAGTATCTGCAGGGAGTGGAGCAGGCGAGTCTGTTAAAGGATTACGCCAGGCCTGCGGTGCAGGATAAAGGGGAAACGGCGCATTATGATTTCTACCTGGGCGAGCAGCTTACCGTACAAAGCGAGCAATTTGCCATGTGCTGCGGCGTTACCACCAATGTTCTGTACAGCGCCCTATTTGGCTTATTGTTAAGTAAGTATACCAACAGTGACGATCTTGTTTACGGCAGCGTAACCGCCGGGCGCAACGGCGATATTGCCCTGGTGGAAAACATGGTAGGGCCTTGTGTTAATACCGTGCCAGTGCGCTACCGGGCGCAGCCGGGGCTAAGCCTGGGACAATGGCTAAAAACCTGCATGGACGAGCAGGGAGAAAGAAACCGTCATGAATACCTGTCCCTGCTTAAGATCAGCCAGAGCATATCCGCTAATCAGTTAAGCGAACTTTTCAATTGCCTGTTTGTATTTGAGAACTACCCGAAAGTGGCGACCTTTGACAACAAGGAAAGCCAGGCTGGGCAAGGGGTTAGTTTTGCTCCGCTGGCCACCGAGGAAAACAACAGTTTGCCGTTTTCCTTTATCGTGGTGCCGGGACAGAATACGCAAATTCGCATCAGTACCCAGACGGCCCAATACCGGAAAGCTTTTATCAAAACGTTTTTTGATGACTACGCTCAGTTGTTAAGTCGGGCCATTGAGATGCAGGAGGCCCCGTTAGAGCAGCTCTGGCCCGGGCATGACCAGCGCCTGGTTTCTGAACTTGTCTATCAGCATGGCGACAGGGACAACCTGGTGGCGGCGTTTGAGCAATGGGCCAAGGTTACACCCGATCAGCTTGCCCTTTCCAGCGATGAGCTGAACCTGAGCTACCGTCAGCTGGGGCAGCAAAGCGACCAACTGGCCGCAGGCCTGATCAGCCGCGGCGTTCGTTCGGGGGATCGCGTGGCCATTGCTTTGCCTGTCGGTCACCGGCAGCTGGTGGCCATGCTGGCGGTGTTAAAAGCCGGTGCCTGTTATGTACCTTTAGATATTAAGAGTCCGGCGCAAAGAAACCGTTTTATCTGCTCCGATGCCAAGATAAGCTGTGCTATCGCCGAGCAGGCATTGGAGTGGTTGCCGACAGGCTGCCCTGTGCTATCGCCCGAAGATGAAGCGTCTTATCATGAGGTGACGCTGCCGCAGCCGGGCGGCGAAGATGCCGCCTATATCATTTATACCTCAGGGACTACGGGTAAACCCAAAGGGGTAGTGATCAGCCACTGCCAGGTACTGCGCCTGTTCAGTGCCAGCCAGGCGGGATTTGGCTTTGGCAGCAAAGATAAGTGGCTGCTGTTGCACTCCTTTGCTTTTGATTTCTCCGTCTGGGAGATCTGGGGCGCCTGGATGTACGGGGCGCAGCTACACCTGGCGCCGGCCGGGACCGAGCGCGATTTCCAGTTGCTGTACGATTGCCTGCACAGAGAAAAAATCACTGTGCTGAACCAGACGCCTTCGGCCTTTTACCAGCTGAGCCAGGTCGCCTGCGAGCAGACTACGGATCTCAGTCATTTGCATACCGTAATATTTGGCGGCGAGGCGCTGTCACCGGCGTTATTAAAGAGCTGGGTGGCCCGTTATCCGCTGTATCAGGTGCAGCTGTACAACATGTATGGCATCACGGAAATTACCGTTCACGCCACCTACCATAAACTGTCGGCACTGGATATCGACAGCGGCGACAGCTGTATCGGTTTGCCGCTGGCGGATCTGGAGATCTTGCTGTTGGATAAGCAGGGCCGGGGTGTACCCCAGGGCTGTTTAGGGGAGATCTGGGTTCTGGGAGACGGTGTCAGCGCCGGCTATTATCAACAGGGCGAGCTGACGGCGCAAAAATTTACCCAGCTGCACGGACGGGCGGCCTATCAGTCCGGCGATCTTGCCTACCTCAACCATAGCGGCCAGCTGGTTTATGTCGGCCGCGCCGACAATCAGCTGCAGCTGAGGGGGTTCCGTGTCGAGCTAGGGGAAATCGAGCAGGTTTTACACGGCATTGACGGCATAGAGCAGGCCGTGGTGGCGACTAAAGACTCAGGCATAAATACCTCGCTGGTGGCCTTTGTTGTCGATAGTCTTAAGCGTGAAAGTAAACACTTACTCGGCGAGCTGAAACAGCATTTGCCTTATTATATGCTGCCCGGTGCTATCCATAGCCTGGAAAAATTACCGCGCACAGTCAACGGTAAGGCGGATAAAACCGCTTTGCTGAAATTCGACGCCGACTTGCATCAGGGGGAGAGTGCCTCGGCACAGGCACTTTCACCGATAGAGGCCAATATCGCCAAAATCTGGCAGCAATTGCTGCAACAGGAAGTGAGCAGCCCGCAGGCAAACTTTTTCGAGCTGGGGGGCCATTCCCTGCTCGCAACCCAGTTTGTCTTTGCTTATAAAAAACGCTTTAAGGTCGCCATCCCCGCCCAGGCGGTTTTTGAACATACGACTTTGGCTGAGTTGGCCCGTTTTGTCGAATTTGGCAACAGCCAGGAAGCGGTCGCAATCACTAAGGCGGCGCGCGATCAGCTTATCCCGCTGTCTTTTTCCCAGCAGAGGTTATGGTTTTTATCCCAGATTGAAGGGGCCGAGGCCAGTTACAACCTGCCGCTGGTCATGGAAATCTGCGGTCAGCTGGACAGGGATGCGCTGGAGTCCAGCCTGCAGCAGCTGTTTGAACGCCATGAAGTTTTACGCAGCCGTTTTGTCAGCGAAAACGGCGAATCGGGCCAAATGATCCGCCCGGCAGATCCGCTGCCGGTGTTATTTGAAGATGCACAGAACTGGGACGAGCAGCGCCGCCAGCAAGCCATTAACCTGGCCTGCCAGCAAGCGTTTTCTTTAGCCGATGATTTGCTGATCCGGGTGACCCTGTACCGGTATTCGCAAAACCGGCATGTGCTGTTAATCGTCTTGCATCATATTGTCACCGACGGTTGGTCCAACGGCATATTACAGCGGGATCTGCTGGCGCTGTATAAGAGCTGCTGCGAAAACCGCCCTCCCCAATTGCCCGAGCTACCCATTCAGTATGCAGACTTTGCCGCCTGGCAGCAGGCGAGGCACGGGGATTTCTCCGGCCAGCTTGACTACTGGCGACAGAAGCTGGCGGGCATGGCCAGAGTATTGCCTTTGCCTTTAGACGGCGTCAGGGGAGAAAACCAGTATCAGGGGGCCACTATGGCTGCGGTGCTGGAGCCGGACGTGCTTGCCTGGCTGGAAAAATTGGCCAAAACCCACGATGCTACGCTGTTTATGCTGCTGTTAAACGCCTTTCAGGCGGTGCTGGCCCACCATTCCGGCTGCAACGATATCGCCCTGGGCACTGTGGTGGCAAACCGCCAAAGCAGCGAGCTGGAAAATGTCGTCGGCTTTTTCACCAATACTCTGGTGGTGCGCGACCAGGTGGTGCGCCAAAAGAGTTTTGTTGACAGTTTAAAACAGACGCGCAGCACCCTGCTCGATGCCTACCGTAACCAGGACGTACCTTTTGAACAGGTGGTGGAACATGTGTGTCCCGAGCGCCCGGAATTTGCCGCGCCTCTGGTTCAGGTGATGTTCGTGCTGCAAAATGCACAGCAGGTACAATTTCAGCCGGAGCAAATCCAGGGCCTTGAGATCAGGCCGGCTCCCTGGGAGTATGGCCAGTCGAAGTTTGATCTGACCGTTTCTCTGCAAAATGACGATACCGGGCTACAGATCCATTTTGAGTATAAATCTGATTTATTGAGCGAAACGCGCATGCAGCGCTGGCTGACTACCTATACCGGTTTGCTGCAGGGTATTGCCGGTGCCCCAGAAGCCTCCATAGATCACTTGCTAGATGAACTCTTGCACAGCGATGATGCCGGGCAAAGCAGCGAACTGGACTGGCAGCGTATTGCCGCCATGTCGGAACAAGAGCTACAAGAATACATAGAGACCCTGCCGGAAGCGGCAATGCTAGACCTATTAGAAAAATTAGAAGAATAGTATGGATATAAAGAAAAATGAAGCTCAGCCGCCGTTGGAGGCGCCTCAAAAGGCACGTTTAAAGGCCTTACTGCTAAGTAAAGCCAAGACTATGTCCTTCAGGGAAAAAATAATTACTGAGGCTAAAGAAAACCCGGATGCCGTGGCCATCGAAGCAGAGCAAAGCTGGACTTACGCCAGCCTGCTCGATTATATCAGCCAGCCTTCAGGTAGTGCCGGTGGTGGCCAAGACCTTGACGGTTTTGTACACCAATTGCATAACTGGTGGCAGGGCGGTCACTGGGTTGTTGCCGATCCGGCCTGGAACTGGGACTTTAGCGAGTTTATGCGCCGTCCACTGGATATGCAGCTATTCGAGCAAGAACAGTCGCTCCCGGCCAAGGTGTGGGGCTCATTTAACGGCCGCTGGTGGGGGCTGGATGACAGCCTGCTTGCCGGTCAGCTTGACTCGATCGGGCGCAGCTTTGATTTTAAAGCCAATGCCTGCGTGGCGATGGATTTTACCCGGATGCCGGCGGACAAAGTGATGATAGCTCTGGCTGCGCTGTCCGTCGGCGCCAGGCTGGTGGATAAACCGGTTATGCATAAGTTCGGGCATATAGAGCATTACTTCTGTTTACCCGAAACGCCTGAGTTAGCCGCCCGGTTGGAAGAACTGGCCACCCAAGGCGCAGCGAAGAGCTATTGCCAGGATGTCGGTCCCAGCTCGTCCTTTAGCAGCTGTTATCTCTACCACCCTGCCGTCGGCGTCTGGCTTAAGGACAATCAACTGCAGCAGGGCCTGCAACCTAAGCTTGTGGACGAACAGGGCAGCCGCTTGGCCGAAGATGCCATAGGACGCATAACCTTCGCCAAAACCTCTGCTAAGCTGCCTGTGGTTGACGTGTGCGCTACCGCGGGTGAGGTCGGCAGCGAACTTGTCGATACCGGGCTCAAAGGGCAGTGCGGCGTACAGGGGGAAGTGCGGCTTGAGATCGACCGCTGCCATAGCCTGGCCCTCGATAACCGCTACTTTTCAAGCGCCGAAATCGTTTCATTCCTTTACCGGAAAATGCCGGAGGCCGGCTTCGAATACAGGTTCAGAGCCGGGACCAAGGGGATTATGGGCATACTTTACCTGGCGGGCAGCGAGCAGTTCGATACCGGCCTGAAAAACCGGGTAAGGGAATGTTTGCCGCCATGTTATGCGCCGGATCATATTGTCGAGTTATGTACCTTTCCCCGGCTGGCAAACGGCGCCTTGGATATTGCAGCCCTACAGGCATTGCCGCTGATTTCCGAGCAGCAGCTTGAGCGCTGGCACCAACGGGGCGGCGGCGAGCTGAAATTAACGCCGAAAAAGCGGCAATCTCCCGGCTGCGAGCTGCCGGGCATAGCACAAATCTTGTCTGCCTCAACTGAAGCATCAGCGCCGGCCCTGTTAAACGGTGCGGCACTGGAGGTCAGCAAGGGGCATATACGCTTGCTGCGCGATGCCTTGCTCGATGCCGCCGAAAACAGCGATAACGGTGTGTTGTTGCTCGGCGAGCAGGAGCAGAGGGTCACTTACCCGGCGCTTTTGCAGGCGGGGCGGGAGATATTGACGGCCCTGAAGGACATGGGCTTGAAATCCGGCGATACCCTGATTTTCCTGGTCCAGGACAACTACCGTTTTCTCAGTTTATTTTGGGCCTGCCAGCTCGGCGGCATTATCCCGGTATTTTGCGAATGGCCGAAATGGCAGGAGCGCCAGCAGGGGGCCCTGGCCAAATTAAGGCATATCGCGGATACCCTAAAAACCAGTCCTATCATAGCCGATGAGCATGTCTATGAATATCTGCCGCAGCGGCAAGACTTTGCTAACCTGGTGAGTTTCCAGACGCTTTATGGCTGCGCCCCTTGCGAAGAGCTGCCGGAGATCGACCCGCGGCAGGCGGCGCTGATGCTGCTGACTTCCGGAAGTACCGGCAAGCCGAAAATGGTGCCGCAAAGCCATGAGGCGGTGTTAACCCGCTCGCGGGCGACGATTGCACACAACCATTTTAACGATGGCGATATCAGCTTTAACTGGATGCCCATGGACCACGTCGGCGGTATAGTGATGTTCCATGTCCGCGATACCTTTTTGGCGATCGAGCAGATCCATGCGGCGACCGATTTGGTGCTGCAGCAGCCGTTATCCTGGCTGGACGCGCTTGCCCGCTACCGGGTAACTATGACCTGGGCGCCTAATTTTGCCTATCAGCTGGTGGTTGATCGCCTTAAGGAGATGAAAGACGACTATTACTGGGATCTCAGCCAGTTACATTTTATTCTCAATGCCGGCGAAGCCATTCAACCCAGGACGGCGGTGCAGTTTATGCAGATGCTGGCCCGGTGCGATCTGGCGCCAACGGCGATGAAGCCGACCTGGGGCATGTCGGAAACCTGCTCCGGGGTGGTCTATAACCGCTGCTTTGATGCAACCAGTGCCGATGCCCCCTATGTGCATGTCGGCTTTCCGGTGCCGGGCTTTTCGCTGCGTATTGTCGACGACAACGCCAATGTGCGCCGCCAGGGGGAGATAGGCGAGCTTGAAGTGAAGGGGCGCAATGTCCTAAAGGGCTACCATCTTAACGAGCAGGAAAACCGCCAGGTATTTACCCAAGACGGCTGGTTTAAAACGGGAGATCTGGCCTGTATCGACGAGCACGGCCTGGCGATCACCGGCCGCAGCAAAGAGCTGATCATCATCAACGGCGTGAATTATTCGTGTCAGGAAATCGAGGCAGCGGTCGATGAACCTGAGCTGGTTGACAGCCGCTATACCACGGCCTGCCCGATCCGGCTCAGCAACGGCCGGGAAGGGGCTGCCCTGTTTGTCGTTCCTGTTGCCTCCCCGCTGTCGCGCAGGGAAGTTGCGCAAAAAGTGCGGCAACAGGTTTTTGAACATACCCAGCTGGCCTTGGATCAGCTGGTGTTTTTAAGCCCCGGCCAGATACCTAAATCCAATATCGGCAAGATCCTGCGTAGCCAGCTGCAGCAAACTTATGCCGGTGGGCAATTTAGCGATGTTACGGAAAGTTTTGCCGCAGAAGATAAGGATGCGCCGGCCACGCCGGACTGGTTTGCCAGGTGCGCCCTCAAACCTGCGCCTTTGCTGTCCAGTTACCGGGCAAGCGAGCCGTGTCTGCATATCGGCCGGCCGTTTTGCGCCAGGCCGCCGCAGGAAAGAGTCCTTGAAAGCGGCGAAGATTTTAGCGGCCAGTTGCAGGCAGAGCTTGAAGCTCAAAACGGACAGACAGTTAACCTGGCTATCTGGCTTTGGGATGAGCAGCTCTGGCCCCTGATGGAAACTCTCGGCCTGCTGCACCGTTTGGCGCAAGACAAAAAGCTGAATCTGCGTATTTTTAGCCGCTCTGCCCTGACGGGCCTGCAGGGGCTGGTGCGCTCGGTTGTCAAAGAAGCCCCGCTGTGGCGTCTGGGCTGGATTTGTGCCGACACCCGGGATCAAGCCTCCTGGTCAGGGTATTTTAGTGATGAAATGAGTGCGCCAAACCTGCTTCCTGAAGTGGTGTACCAACAGGGTAAGCGTTACCGGAGTGCTCTGGTGGCGGGCGCGCCTCAGGCTGACGAAGCCGGGAAAGTGCCTTTTGGCAAAGGTGAGACCTATATTATTTACGGCGGCTTAAGTGCGGTGGCCAGGCCGCTGATCCGTTTGCTCAGGGATAAATTTGATGCCCGGATCGTGCTCTTGGGCAGACGGGATACTAATTCTGCCCTGAGTGCCTGGCCGGAAGCGGAGCAGGATGTCAATATCCAATATATTCAATGTCCCGGCGCCTTAACGGCCGCAGGTATGGCGGATATCGAAGGACAAATCCCGCCTCAGTGGCTGACCCGGTTACACGGCGTGATCCATGCCGCCGGTGTCTTTGAACCCGGTACCCTGGATACGCTGACACCAGACGGCTGGTGCCATTCATGCGAAGGAAAAGTTGCCGGGGCCGCAGTGCTGGCCGACTGGCTGCAGCAGCACCTGCCGGGAGAGGGACTCTTTATCCAGCTGTCTTCCGTTAATGGTTATTTCGGCGGTATGGGGGTGACTGCCTATGCAGCCGCCAACAGTTACCAGCAGGCGTTAAGCCGGCATTTAAATGCCGGGAAACAGTTAAAATCTTATTGTTTGCTGTTTAGCCCGTGGCAGGAAACCGGTATGAGTCTGCAACTTGACTCTGTTGCCGCCACCCGGGCCAACGGATTTCATGTGATGGTCCCCGATCAGGCGCTGCGCTCTATGCTCTTGTGTTTGTCGGATCAGCCTGGCGAGTGGTGTATCGGGGTGGAATTGGCTCACGCAAATCTGCTGAATGAATACAGTGAGCAGGCAAACCTGATGTATGAAGTGGCCCAGACTCGCCCCGAAGGCGTGACTGAGCTTAAGGATGACACCGGAGTGACCTGCCGCTTTGCAAGGCAAAACCGCCAGCAGGCGCCCCAGGATATGACGCAAACCCAGGAGCAATTGTACAAGCTTTGGCAGGAAAGTCTGGGGCACAGCGAATTTTCCATCGACGACAGTTATTTTGCCGTCGGGGGGAATTCCATGCGCCTAGTGCGCCTGAGAGAGCTGATCATGACCCAGACCGGGCGGGAAGTGTCCCTGACCGACTTCTTTAAGTTCCCGACCATCAGGCAGTTGTCGCAGCTGTTCGGCGAAGTGCAGGAGCAGCACCAGGAGCGCAAAGAAAGCACACAAAACCGTGCCGCCAACCGAAAAGCACAATTGGCGCGCCGCAAGAGTAAGAAAAGGCTTTAAGCCATGTCAGACAACGAAAATAAAATCGCCATTATCGGCTGGGCAGGCCGTTTTCCGCAATCGGCGACTGTTGCCGAATTTATTGAAAAAAGCCTGTCGGGAGAGACACAAATTGCCCATTTTGATCCCGAATGCCTGAAACAAAGGGGCATAAATCCGGAAGATCCCGAACTGGCAGGTTTAGTCGCCAATTACGGCTACCTGGACAAGATGTATCATTTCGATGCCGAGTTTTTTGCCATGCAGCCGGCGGAAGCCGGGATGATGGATCCGCAGCAAAGAATGCTGCTGGAATTAAGCTACCAGGCCTTATGCGATGCCGGTTATCCGATGCGTTCGGATCTGAGCAGCTGCGGCGTTTATATGGGCACCGGGGTGAGCCAGCACTGGCTGAGCGAAACCTATCAGGCCGGCGCCCGGGGCGTTGCCCCCGATGCCATGAGAATGTTGTTGGGCAACGGCCAGGATTTTGTCTCCACCAATATTTCCTACCGGTTAAACCTGGGAGGCCCGAGCGTGAGCCTCAATACCGCCTGTTCAACTTCCCTGGTGGCGGTGCATCAGGCCTGCAGCGCGCTGCTTAATTATGAATGCGATATGGCGATCAGCGGCGGTGTCAATGCCAGTATCCATCAGGAACGGGGTTATTTTACCATCGAAGGGGGCATAGAATCCCCCGACGGCTGTTGCCGCCCGTTTGATGAAAAAGCCAACGGTACTGTCCCCGGCAACGGCGGCGCCGTGGTGGTGTTAAAGCGCCTGGAAGATGCCCTGGAAGATCAGGATCCCATCTATGCCGTGATCCGCGGCAGTGCCATCAATAACGACGGCTCGGATAAAATCGGCTTTACCGCCCCGAGTGTCTCGGGGCAGCGTAATGTTATCGAAGCGGCGATGGCGATGGCGGAAGTCGAAGCCGATGACATAGGTTATATCGAGGCTCACGGCACCGGCACCCACTTAGGGGATCCGATAGAGTTTCAGGGGCTTAAAGAAGCATTTTCCGAGGCTTCGCCCGAGGCCCGGTGCGGAGTCAGTTCGGTCAAGGCCAATATCGGCCACCTGAATGCGGCTGCCGGTGTTGCCGGGCTGATCCGGGCCAGTGCCTGTATTGACCGCAACCTGCTGCCTAAAACGGCAAACTATCAGTCCCTTAACCCGGCGATTGATTTGGCGCAAACGCCGTTTTTTATCTCGTCTGAGTTACAGGCCTGGCCGCAGCCCGGGCAACCGCGTATTGCCGGGGTGAGCAGTTTCGGGATAGGCGGCAGCAATGCCCATGTTTTGGTAGAGCAGGCACCGGCGCAGGAGCTGCCGGGTGCGCGGGAGCAGGCGGGTATCTGCGTATTATCCGCGCATTCGCCTCAGTCGCTGGCGCAGATGAAAACAGCGTTGGCGGAGTTTGTGGCTGCAGAGGATAAGCTTAACCTCAATGATCTGGCCTATACCCTGCAGGAGCGAAGAGATGAATTTTCCTATCGCCACGCATTCGCCTACTCCAGTAGGCAGTCCCTGCTGGAGCAGCTCAACGCCGGTGATACGGCAAACGGCAAAGCGGCAGAAGCCGATCCCAGGCTGGCCTTTGTCTTTAGCGGCCAGGGCAGTCAGGTGGTTAATATGCTTAAGGGCCTTTATCAGCAAAAGACTGCCTTTAGCCGCTGTATTGATGAGAGTGCAGCCTATATTCAGCCACTGATCGGTAGGGATATCCGGGAGCTGATCTACCCCGACGGCAAAACCGTCACCGAAGAAGAGGCGCAGGCGCTGCTGGCGCAAACCCGTTACGCACAACCGGCCTTATTTATGGTGCAGTATGCCCTGGCCGTTAACCTTATTGAGCACGGGATCAAGCCGTCTGTAATGCTGGGACATTCCCTGGGGGAATATGTAGCTGCCTGTCTGAGTCAGGTGATGTCGTGGCAGACTGCCCTGACATTGGTTTGCGCCCGGGCCGAAGCCATGTTTGAACAGCCTCCGGGCTCCATGCTCAGCGTGGCGGCCGGTATCGGTGAGTGTGAAGGCCTTTTGCTACCCGGGATCAGCGTTGCCGCTATCAACAGTAAAAACAATATCACCCTGGCAGGTACCGGGGAAGCGATAGCGCAGCAGGGAGAAGCCTTGACGGATGCCGGATTGCAATGGCGCCTGTTAGAGACTTCGCATGCCTTTCACAGCCCGCTTATTCGCGGGGCCAGAGATTTGCTGCATAGCCGGTTTACTACGGCTTCTTTGCAGCCGGGCACGCTGGCGTATGTGTCCAATATCACAGGGGAGCTGGCAACGGATCAGCAGGCCGTCAGCGGGGAATATTGGCTGGATCATATGGAGCAGGCGGTACAATTTGCTCCGGGCGTAGAAACCCTTGCCGGGCACAGCGATCTGATCCTGGATTTAAGCCCCGGCTCTACCTTAACCGGGCTGCTGCAGGGACAACAAAAACCTGTAGTGGCCCTTGCCGGTAAAAATAATACTTCTGTTACCGTGACGCTCCAGGCCATGGCGGCAAAATTGTGGCAGGCGGGATGTCAGATCGACTGGCAGCAATTTCGCCCTGAGACCGGTAAGGCCATTCACCTGCCGCCCTATGCTTTCTGCGGAGCGGAATATCTGTTGCCTCAGGCGCAGGGCGCTAAATCTGCTGCACAAACCGACAAGCCGGTTGAGGCCGGGCAGGTATGTTACCGTACGGTTTATCAGCCGAGCTACCTGGCAAAGGCGGGTTTAGCCTATGGTTCGATCCTTATTTTTGCGGATGAAGTAACCCCTCTATTATCTGAGCTGGCGATAAAACACGGCGCGAAAATTATAACCTCTAAGATGATCGACGACGTGCCCGACAATCAGCAATGGCAGTTTGACTGGGCCGGCCAGGACTGGGCAGACCAAGAGGCGTTGTTTGAGCTCAGCCGGGAAGTGCAAACGGTACTGGTGCAGCAGCCAACAGACTTAGAGGCCGATGATTTTATGGTCTGGCAATTACGCCTGCTCAATAACCTTTTGTTACTGAACAGGCGGCAAACGACCATCACGGCAAACCTGATCCTGAGCCGGCAAAGCACGGCCGTGATGGCCGAGTGCGAGATCTCTCCACCAGCGGCCATGTCTTTAGGTTTCTGGCGTTGTGCCCAACAGGAAAACAGTCAGCTGAATATCAAACTGGTGGATATCCATGCAGATGAAACCAGTCCGGTCAATGCCACGGTTGGGCTGCTGGCATCAGAATTATGTCAGGGGGAAAACGAGCTGGCGGTTATCTGGCGCGCCGGACAGCGCTGGGTGCAAAAGGTCGAACCTTTGGCTGTGCAGCAAGGAGGCGCAAGCCGCCTCAAACAGGGCGGCGTGTATATTGTCACCGGCGCCAGGGGGAAAGTCGGCAGCCTGCTGTGCCGCTACCTGAGCGAGACCTACCAGGCAAAAGTGGTTTTAGTTGTCCGCGAAGGCATTCAAGCACCTGACTGGTCCTGGCTGCAGGCATCTCTGGATCAGGAACAGGCCTTAGTTGCGCCTCTTGCCCTGGATGATAGCAGCGCCTGGGATACGTTGTTGCAGCAGCTGGTATCGAAATGGGGGGGCATCGACGGTGTCTTCCATGCTGCCACCACAGGGGCAAAAAGCTTTAGTCTGCTAAGCGAAATGACGCCCGGGCACTGGCAGGGGGAATTTCAGGCCAAAGTCTCCTGTTTGCAGGTTATGGCCGATGCCTTTGAATCTTATGCCCCGGATTTTATCCTGACGATGTCAAGCATTGCTTCTCTGCTCGGCGGTCTGGGCCACGGCGCATACAGCGCCGCCAACTGTTATCTGGATCATTTTGTGCTGCGTCAGCAGCAAAAACACGGCCAGGAAAGCCCCTGGCTGACGGTTAATTGGGACGGCTGGCAAACGGGTCTGGAGCTCCAAGGCAGCGATAAAGAGCAGGCCTTTAGCGATGCCGACGGCCTCGGCCAGCTTGAACGGGTGCTTGCAGACAATACCCGTGCGCACCGGGTGGTGGCAGCCTGTGCGCCGCTAACCGAGCGGATCGATAAGTGGGTGAAATTAAATTCCCTGCAGCAGCAAAGCGGCGATCTGCAGGCGGGCAACTTGCTCGAACGGCTGCGGGGCATATGGCACAACCTGTTTGGGGTCATCCCGGAAAACGACAGCCTGGGCTTTTTCAGCTGCGGCGGCGATTCCATGCATGCCCTGTTGCTGGTGAAAGCCCTACAGACGGAATTTGGCTATGAGTTGCCGCTGCAGGAGCTGATCGCCAACGATTTTAGTATCGGGCAGTTAGCGCAGATGATCACAGAGTCGGAGCAGGACAATGCCGGGGAAGCCTGGCAGCCGGTTGTTAAAATGAGCCAGCAGTCCCACGAGCAAAAAATGGTGTTTATCCATAGCGGCGGCGGCGGCCTTTTGTGTTATCAGGAGTTAGTTACCGCGCTGGAAGGGCGCTATGAGTGTTACGGCTACCGCTCTGCCATAGAAGCGAACAGCCCCCAGCCGGCCTACGAGGACTTAAAACAGCTGGCGGCCACTTATGTCGAGCAAATCGTAGCGACTGTGCCAAACGGGCCCTATAACCTTGCCGGTTACAGCCTGGGCGGCATTATCGCCTTTGAAGTGGCCCTGCAGCTTGAACAGCGCGGCGCCCGGGTGGACAAGCTGGTCTTATTCGATCCCCGTCCTCCTTACCGGGACATGGCTGAGCAGCTGGAAAACCAGATGGGGCAGTCGGGTTTGTTTGAAACCCTCTATCTGGCGTTGTGCGAGGAGTTTGGTTTGCCGGCTTTGGATGTGCTTTTGCCCGATGACGACACTGTAACGGTTGAGCAAAGAATCGAGGCCTGTCTGGTAAAATACCCCGATGCCCAGCCGCAATGGCTAAGCTGGAGCCGGGAGTATTTCCGCCACAATATTGCCCAGATGTATGCCCGCAACGATTATCGTCCTCAGGCTCAGTTTGCCGGCGAGATGAGCTTATTGCGTATCGATGATGCCGATTATCACACCGATAGAAATGACATCAGAGATTTGGGTTGGCGCGAGCACTGTCAGCAGGATGTCGAAGTGTTTTATGTCTCAGGGTCGCACCGGAGCTTGTTTAAACCGACGCATATTGCCATGACCACGGAAGTTTTTTTAACAGCACTTGGTTTATCAATTAGCTAAGGAACCTCTGAAGAATACGGCAGACTTTCCCTATCCTGCTTTAAATCAGAAAAATTGGCTATATATTGGTCGTAAATTACCTTCTCATGGCTAAACCCCTCAAATTTGTATGCCCAAAATCCGTATTGATCGGATTTTGGGCGCACTTTCCCTAAGTGATGAGATATTTTTTTCCTATCAGTAAGTTGGTAATGCCTGCCAGCAAGTGTAGACGTTGTGTATTCTTGGCCAACCCTTTATAGCGTACCTTGCTGTATCCAAAAACTCGCTTTATATAGCGGAATGGGTGCTCTACTTTTGCACGGATCTGTGCTTTGATCTTCTCAGCCTTCTTTACAGCATCCCTTCCAGGAAGGGATTTCTGCCTGCTGGGCTTCATCGCAATATGCCAATCCACTTCTTTACTATCCAGCTCTTTGCGTCTCTCCACTCCGGTATAGCCAGAATCACCCCAAACTCTTTTTTCATCGCCATGTAAGAGGTTTTTTGTCGCGGTAATATCATGGGCATTGGCTGCTGTTGTGTCGATATGGTGAACCAATCCAAGCACGTCGTCAGTCCCTATATGCAGTTTCATCCCAAAGTGCCACTGATTTCCTTTCTTGGTTTGGTGCATTTCAGGATCCCGCTCTCTCTTCCTGTTCTTGGTGGAGCTTGGAGCAGAGATAATGGTTGCATCTACAATGGTGCCTTCACGCAATACCATACCCCTCTCAGAAAGATATTTATTGATTTCCTCGAAAAGTCCCGAGCCAAGATGATTTGCCTCCAGTAAGTGGCGAAAATTAAGAATCGTTGTTTCGTCTGGAATTCGGTCACTCAAAGTTAATCCCGCAAAATTTCGCATCGATTCAATTTCGTAGAGTGCATCTTCCATGGCTGGATCGCTAAGGTTATAGAAAAGCTGCATGCAGTGAATTCGTAGCATGACGCTGAGAGGATAAGGTTGTCGACCACGCTTACCCAATGGGTAAGAGCGAGCTATACGAGCTTCCAGTCTACGCCATGGGAGGAGGTCATCCATTTGAGAAAGGAATTTCTCCCGGCGGGTTTTACGGCGCTTAAGGCGGTATTCTGCTTCGGCAAAGGTGACTTGATGCATGATCTATCGTAGTCTTGGCTGATAAGTGAATACTACTAGTGTTCTGTAACAAATAGTGCGCTCAAATCAGTGCCGCCTTGGCGCGCTCAACTTTCTTCAAAATTATCTCTGCGTTCTTGGTCCAAACAAAGGGCTTGGGGTTAGCATTGTGAATATCTATGAACTCCATTATCTTTTGCTCCAGATCCTTTACTGACGCAAAGACACCACGACGAATTTGTTTTTCTGTGATTAACCCGAAGAAGCGCTCAACAAGGTTCAGCCAAGATGAGCTGGTTGGTATGAAATGCATTATCACTCGCGGATTTTTCTTTAACCAATTACGGACTTTTTCATGCTTGTGTGTGGCGTAGTTATCCACGATCACATGTAGAGCTTTATCTTTCTCCGTTCGAGCCTCTACATTCTTTATGAATGACAGAAATTCCTGATGGCGATGGCGATGGCGTTTCTTACACGCCCCAATGATCTCTCCTGTGAATACATTTAATGCAGCAAATAGAGTGCTGGTACCATGGCGCTTATAATCATGGGTTAGGGGGCCAGCTCGTCCTGATTTCATAGGCAGCCCTGGCTGGGTTCGATCCAAGGCCTGAATCGAACTCTTTTCATCCACAGAAAAAACTACCGCATTTTCGGGTGGGTTTAAGTACAATCCCACCACATCCTCAAGCTTTTCTTCAAAGTTTGGGTCATTGCTGATCTTAAATTGACGTATCAGGTGAGGTTTAAATCCATACTCCTGCCACACACGTGCCACGATCATATGGTTTGTACGGAGTTTGGCCGCAAGGGTTCTGGTAGTCCAATGTGTCATCCCCTTGGGAAGCTTGTCCCTGTTGGTCGTGTACTCGATAATCTGCTTACGAAGCTGAGTTTGTTTTTTGCTGTCTGCACCGCCATGGTTCGATCCCCGTGGTAGATCTTTCTCAATGCCTTTAAAGCCAGATTCTGCGAACCGGTTTCGCCATCGAGCAATTTTATGGGCGCTAAGGAACCTCTGAATAATTCCGAGCCAGTTTGGTAGTATTCAGTTATCCGTCAAGACTACGATAGATTATGCACCAAGTCACCTTTGCCGAAGCAGAATATAAGCTAAAGCGCCGTATAACTCGCCGAGAGAAGTTTCTTTCTCAAATGGAAGCCCTCATCCCATGGCAGCGACTAGAGGCTCAGATCACTCCTTGCTATCCACAAGGCAAACGTGGCCGACAGCCATATCCATTAAGTGTCATGCTCCGTATTCATTGCATGCAGCTATTTTATAATCTCAGTGATCCCGCTATGGAGGATGCACTGTATGAAATTGAATCCATGCGTAGTTTTGCTGGATTGACTTTGAGCGGCCCAATTCCCGATGAAACAACGATTCTTAACTTTCGCCACTTATTGGAGCTCAATCAGATTGGTGCAGCGCTTTTTGATGAAATCAACAAGCATCTTGCTGAGAATGGCATGGTACTGCGTGAAGGCACGATTGTAGATGCCACTATTATCTCTGCGCCAACTTCAACTAAGAATAAAAAGAAAGAACGTGATCCAGAAATGCATCAAACAAAGAAAGGCAATCAGTGGCACTTTGGAATGAAGATGCATATCGGGGTTGATGATGTGCTCGGAGTAATACATAGCGTAGATACAACAGCAGCGAATTCGCATGATGTCACAGCCACAGAGCGAGTCCTCCATGGGGAGGAAGGAAGAGTCTGGGGTGACTCTGGGTACATTGGTGCGGAGAAGCGAGAAGAGTTGAAGGAGCGGGAGGTGGATTGGTACATAGCAATGAAGCCGAGCAAGCTGAAAACTCTTCCTGGGCGTGATGCACTCCGTAAGGCGGAAAAGATCAAGGCGCAGATAAGAGCGAAGGTTGAGCACCCCTTTCGCTACATTGAACGGGTATTTGGTTATGACAAGGTCCGCTATCGGGGACTGTTAAAAAATACTGAGCGGCTGTGCTTGCTAGCAGGCTTTACCAACTTACTAATAGGGAGAAAATATTTGGCCACCTAGGGGTGGTTCGCCTGAAACCCGCCTATTTAGGGTTTCAGATGAAAAATTAGCGGGCTATTACGCGAAAATTACGCGCTTGAGCGTAATAAAGTGAATTTTTCAAGCAGTTCAGCTTAATTCTAGAAAAATGCTTCGTTGATCAGAGGGTCCCTAAAGGGTAAGCGTTCAGCAATTTCTCCGTTCGATAAATCTTCATCGGCAAGCAATATAATTGACAGGCGCTCTTTGATTCTCGCTGGAGTTTTACCACTGCGACAGAGGCGTTGAAATTCTTCACGCTCTTCGTCTGTGAGGGCTATTGTTACGGGGGCGGGCATTGTCTGTATACCAAAAGCAGCAGCTGGGCCACTAATTATATTTGAATGTATTGTTTGTTACACCACACTAGATTTGATCCGAATTATTCAGAGGTTCCCTAACATTATTGCTTGCTTTATTTGTGCTAGCAAGGTAAATATAAACAGAGTTTTAACATGTTCATTACTTGCGGAAAACTCACAAAAAACTGTTTGTATTTCGCTCTGACAGCTTAAATCAAAGCTATGGTCCGAAGACTTCGGCTAGATAATGTGTTTAAATTCAAATTTAGCACAAATGCTTTGCTCAATGTCGGATTAGAGTTTGACTCTTACGGAAGTATGTATAAGGAAGTATATCAATGATAAGACAAATTTTTTGTATTCTAATTATTAATCCACTTTACATTTTCACCGAAATGTTAAACCGAAAGTTTGGCAAGGTTAAGCTCGGTCCTATCTGGTATGCCGAAGACATGCCATGGATGAAGGTGTTGGAAGATAATCATAATGTTGTCCTGGAAGAGTTCGAACGTTACCGGGCGACCTTGTCCCGTTTGCCCGATCTGGAAGATCTGCGCACCCAAAACAACAAGACGGATTTTGGCAGCGGCCGCTGGGACATGTTATACCTGCGTATCAACAATCGCAAAAATGAAGAGCTAAGTTCACATTTCCCGAAAACTGTTAAACTGTTAGAGGAAAATGTCCCCGAGCTGTTCAGCATCCGCTTCTCCCTATTGGGCAGTAACCGCAAGGAAATTACCCCGCACCGGGACGGCCACAACCAGTGCGTTATCTGTCACCTGCCGCTGATCGTGCCCGAAGGCGAATGCTCGATTACCATCAATGATATCCGCCAGCCTTGGGAAGAAGGCAAATGTTTTGCCTTTGACGCTTCAGCCCTGCATTACGTGACCAAAGAGTCCGATGGCGAACGCCTAGTGGTGCTCATCGATACTTTCCGCCCTGTGCCTAAATGGGTTAAAGCCCTGTCACGTTTTGTCTTTAACTACCAGGTAAAAAATGCGCCGGTTGAAGAAATTTTTCAATTGCATGGCCAGGCAATCAGTAAAGCTCAGCTTTAATGATGTGCATACCGTACCCTGTATTAATACGTAATAATAACTAGGTTATATCATGCTCCTTAATTATCTTACGATCCTGTATCGTAACCTAATTCGGTACTGGTTGTTTTCGGCTATCAACATTGTCGGTCTCACGATTGGATTTTTATGTTGTATGCTCATTTGGCTGTTTATCCAAAATGAAACAGGCTATGACCGGCACTATCAAGATGCCGAGCAAATTTACCGCGTTACAACCCGGGTTGAACGAGGAGCAGATCAGGAGCCGATTGTTGTTGCACTGACGTCGCCGCCGGTAGGTACCCTGCTGAAAGCGGACTTTGATGTCGTCGACAGCTATACCCGGCTGATGATGGGGAGTTTTGACCTCAGCTACCAGCGGAAAAACTTCAAAGAAAAGCTCTATTTTGCCGACGCCAACTTTTTCGACATCTTCGATCTCAAGGTGTTGGCCGGTAACCTCAGCCAGGCGTTGAGCACTCCCGAAGCCATAGTGCTGACCAAAGATCGGGCGATCAAATATTTCGGCTCACCAGAGGCGGCTATCAACAAAACCATGCTGCTGGATAACCAGCGCAACGTAGTGGTTACCGCCGTGCTGGACGACTTGCCGGAAAATACCCATTTGTCCTTTAATGTCCTGCTGTCGATGGAGATGCTGCAGGAGTTTTTCGGTGACGATATCCTTGAAGACTGGAACGGCCGCGCCGCCGGTTATACCTATATCAAACTGACCAACGGTAAGTCCATCTCGCCGGTGTTGGCGGGCATGCCTGAGTTTATCAAAAACCGCTTGCCGAATCCTGAAATGCAGCGCCTGGAAGTGCAGGGGATCACAGATATTCACCTGCACTCTGCTCGCAAGTTTGAAATGAAAGAAGGCGGCGATGTCTCGGTTATCTTCACTATGGCCCTGGTGGCTTTTACTATCTTGCTGATGGCCTGTTTTAACTACATCAATCTCTCGACCGCACTGGCCACTATGCGCTCGAAAGAAGTCGGCGTGCGCAAAGTACTGGGGGCGGAAAAGGGCCAGCTGATCGCCCAGTTTATGACGGAATCTGCCGTTACCGCGATTATTTCTGCTGTACTTGCCGTGGCGGCCTTGGCTGTGCTTTTACCGTACTTTAATAATTTCCTGTCGTTGAGTTTGCAGCTGGGCTGGCAGGACCTAGAGTTTTGGGGCGGCTTTGTCGCGGTGCTTGCCGTGGTGATCTTGCTCGGCGGCGGTTATTCGGCTTTTTACCAGTCGTCATTAAATCCCATCGTGGCGATTCACAACAGCGACTTTCTGCCGAGTAAACTCGGCGGCACCCAGTTACGCAAACTGCTGGTGGTTGCCCAGTTTACTGTGTCCGTAGTACTTATGATTGCCACCATGGTGGTTTATTTACAGGTGAATTTTGCCAAGAATATCGACCTCGGCTACGACGATAAGGATCTGCTGGTGTTATACGGCGCCGCCAATCCCCAGGTGCAGGAAGCCTATGAATTGATGAAGACCCAGTGGCAGAGCCATCCCGGTATCGACGAGGTCACAGCCTCATCTGCCACGCCGCCGGTGTCTTTGATGGGTCGGGTGCAATACCGTATTCCGTCGGCCAACCAGAGCGAATTCGACTACATTGCTTATAATGCCATCGATTATAACTTCTTTAGCACTTACGACATCGGCATTATTGCTGGCCGGGGCTTTTCCGAAGCGCAAAAAGGCGATGCCTTCAGCTTTGAGTCGGGTGCGGGTGTCGTTATTAACGAGCGTGCCGTGGAAGTACTGGGCTGGGCAAATCTGCAGCAGGCGCTGGGACAGCAGATGCTGGTGAAGTCCCTCGACGGCGAAAGGGAAGTGATGACCACTATCGTAGGGATCAGTGAAAATGTCCATATGTCTTCGGTTCACGATCCTATCCACCCTCAGCTGTATTTTGTCATGCTGCCTTATATGCAGGATATCAGTATCCGCATCCGCGGAGACCGGCAGGAAGCCATGAACCATATCCGCCAGGTGTGGCAGCAGCGCCTGCCGAATGTGGCCCTAGTCAGCGGCTTTGTCGATGTCGGCATTGAAAGCCTGTACCGCGACGAGGAGCACCGTCTTAAGCTCTTTACCGGTTTCTCTGTGCTGGCCGTCAGTATTGCCCTGCTGGGACTGTTTGGCCTGTCTATGTTCACGGCACAGCGCAAAGTCAAAGAGATAGGCGTCAGAAAAGTGTTGGGGGCGGAGCTGAGCGATATTGTGGCTTTACTCAGTAAAGATTTTACCAAGCTGGTAGTAATCGCCAATATCCTGGGTATTCCGCTGGCCTATTACTTAATGTCGAACTGGCTCGAACAGTTCTCTTATCGCATCGATATGCCTGTATTGTCCTTTGCCGTTGTCTTTGTGCTGACCCTGTTGCTGTCGGTGGCAACGATTGCTTCGCAAGCGGTCCGGGTGGCCAGCCTGCCGCCGGCCAATTCACTAAGGGACGAATAAGCTGATGGCCGGCCTGCGCTTCAGGCCGGCAACCAAGTTGTGCAGTAACATATGAAACAAGTTATCCGAAATATCAGTGTGCTGGCCTTGTTCGCCGCCATAACCTTGCTGGCTTTGTTCGCCGCAGAAAAGGTGAATCACGGGGTGTTAGCAAAAACCGGCAATGAAAGTCAGTTTTCGGTTACCCGGGCCAGGGCGCTTTATGAGCAGCTGGTGGTCAAAGACGTGCCCCGGCCGACAGGCAGTGCCGCCAACCTGCAAACCGTGGACAATATTTACCGCCACCTTAAAGACCTGGGCCTGGAAGTGGTCAGGCAGGTGGAGTTTATTTGCAATCAGGATACCCTGCAATGCAGCCAGGTGGTCAATTTAATTGCCAAAAGCCGCGAATATAGCGGCACGGATTATGTGCTCGTTGCCAGCCACCATGATACGGTACCGGCCAGTGCCGGGGATGCAGATCCCGGGGCGGGTATGGCCATTGCGCTTGGGCTTGCCGAGCAAGATCTGATGGCGCAGGGGGTGATGTTGCTGTTTAGCGACGGCGAGGAAATCGGCCTGCTTGGCGCCAAGGCTTTTATCGAGCGCCATCCCTGGGCGGATTCGGTCAGTGCCGTGGTAAATCTGGAGGCCCGCGGCACTTCGGGGCCGAGCCTGATGTTTGAAACCGGCAGCAAAAATCACTCGGTGATCCGGGCATTGGCCAGTTCGATGGCCCGGCCCGTTGCCAGTTCGTTTTTCACCGGTGTCTACCAGTTTATGCCGAACCAGACAGATTTCACCCTGTTTAAGCAACATGATTATCAGGGGGCGAATTTTGCCTTTATCGGCGGTTGGGACCACTATCATACCGAAGCCGACAGCGGTGAGAATTTAAGCCTCGACAGCGTCCAGCACCAGGGAGACAATGCCGTCAGCCTGATCCGTGGGCTGTTAAACCAGGACGGCCAGCCGGCACAGGCAAACAATCTGGCGTTTACCGATATCCTGACCTTTTCCCTGGTGAGCTGGCCGGAAGAGTGGACGCCGCTGATTCTTTTTGTCTTTGTTGCCGTTTTCAGTGTGGCCATTTGGCGTCAGCAGGCGATGCAGGCGCTGGATATCGATGTCTTGATGCACCGTACCCTGGTTTGGCTCGGGGTATTGGCCCTGGCAGCGATGGCGGGCTGGTTGCTTAGTTTCTTTGCCTTATCGGAGAGCAGCAGAGGTTACCTGTTTGTTGCCAGTGCGGCCCTGGCTGTGGCTTATGTGTGCGCCCAAACCGAATCGTCGGATGGGCTCAGTACGGCGCTGGTTCCCTGGTTGGGACTCTTTTTCCTGGCCCTTATCCTGTTGCTGATCACCCCGGCGCTGACCGCACCCTTTTTGCCGCTGTTGATTTTGATCACCTGTGTGACGGCACTGACTTTGCTTTTTGCCCGCTGGCACAAACTGCTGCTGGTGCTTTTGCTGGCCACAGGCACTGCGGCCTTGATCTCGTTTGATTTACTGGCCGGCTGGCTGGAACTGGCGGTAGGGTTTCAATACCCGGCCCTGTTCCTGGTGCTCTGGACCCTGGGATGTATGCTGATCTCCGCCTGTTTCGGTGCCTATCTGCGTGATAGGGGCATAGCCAAACTGGCACTGGGCACTGCCATGCTTTGCTGTATCGCGGCCGTACTGGTGGCCGACGACAACCATGAGCACCAGTTAAATTATATTAAGCTTCAGGCACACTCGGGGGACGAGTACCTGGTGGCTTATGGCGACACCCGCGAAGTTGCTGCAAGTTCAGACCATGTGATGTTCCAAAATGAGCAGCAAGAATATTATCCCTGGGCGCCGGGTTACCGGGCGTTCGGTATGGAGCTTGGGAGCCAAGGGCAACAAGTGGCGGATATTGCTGTTGAGCGCGTGCAATCCGGGGTTTACCGGATCGCCATTCCCGAGAACATCAATGCCGACAGCCTGATGCTGATTTTACCCGGGCAGCAGCTGACGCAGATCGATGTGGCAGGTCAGTTAATCGCCACCCCCGGCAATGTCCAACCCCGGGTGCTGCATTTATACGGCTTAACGGACGGCACGAATGAGATCACCCTGAGGTACCAAGGGGACGCTCAGGGGGAGATGTACTGGGTGCAGAAAAACTGGGGATTGTCCACGGACCAGGCCTTGCCGGTGTCAAAGCGGCTAAGGTTTGGTGAAGGGGATACGACCATGCGCGTAAGGCATGTGAAATTATAAAAATCAGTTCATAGACTAGAAAAATTAAAGGAAACACCATGTTCATGGAGAGAATTATTGAGTCGATTAAGCAGGCTTATTTTAACATTATTCACAAACTGCTGCTGCGAAGCACAAGTTTGTCGGGACAGGCCTACTGGGATTCTCGGGAGCTTCCTTGGCTGGCGGAACTGGAGAAAAACCATCAGGTTTTTGCCCAGGAGCTGGCGGAGTTTAAGCGCAAGCAGGAGAAGAAAGTCGATAAAGAGGATTTGTTTCCCGGCCTGACCGACAATTTCGGCACCCAGCCATGGGAATTTTTGCACCTGATGGTATACGGCGAAAAGATAGAAGCTGTGGCCTGCCATTTTCCGCGTACCTTTGCTCTAGTCGAGCAGCTTGTCCCCAAACATGTTTCCATCATAGTGTCGACCATTCCCGGAGAAAGGGAAGACATCCCGGAACATGAAGATGAAAAAAACGGCACTTTGCGCCTGCACCTGGGATTGGATATCCCGCAAGACGGCGAAAACTTCATTTCGGTTTCCGGAGAAAAGCGCAGCTGGCAGCAGGGTAAGGCCTTTGTCGCCGACGTGACTCAGCCGCACTGGGTGAGAAAAACCTCAACACAGGCAAGAGCCATCATAATGGTGGACTTTGTCCGGCCTACTTCGCGCTTGCTGGAGTGGTTAGGCTACCACCAGTTTGTACGCATCAAGGGAGTCAGGGTTTCACAGCTGCTAAACCGTCAATATAGAAAGTTAATTACTGCCGAGGTGGTGTAGCAAGCGGAGACCGTGATCAAGATGGAAATTTTAAAGCATATTCCAAACAGGGAAACCGCTAGAGGCGTGGTGACCTATGATGCGCAAGACTTGCCTGAGACGCAATTTGTGCAGTCGCACGTTAATTTAAACAAGCCCTGTTTAATCAAGGGGGCGGTAAAAAGCTGGCGGGCGACGCAGCTCTGGCGCGATCCCGATTATCTGTCGGGATTAGTCGATAATCCTGAAGTGCGGGTTTACGGGCACTCCAATTATCTGGACTGGAAAAGTATGGCGCGCAATGAAGAGCGGGCCACATTCAGGCAGGCACTGAAAAGGATCGAGGCCAATGAAGAGGGAATAGTGAGTATACCTTCGATCTTTTGCGTGCCCGACAGCCCGTTTTATCCTTTGCGCCAGGATATCGGTGTGTTTGCCTTTTTAACGCAAAAAAAAGCCCCAGTTTTCTATCCCCAGCGTCGTTTCTTTATGTACAGCGGCGCCGGGACGGCTTGGCATTACCATCAAATTGACGAAACCCTGATGTGCCAGATAAAAGGCAGTAAACGAGTGGGCTTGCTCTCCCCCGACTGCGCCGGTTTCAAGCAGCTCAATGACGATCTGATGGCTTATAAATACCTCGACGGTCCCGGGTGTTTTGCCTCCTATAAGGATGAGATCCAGCCGTTCGAAGTTGTGGTGGAAGAAGGGGATTCCCTCTATATACCGCCCTTTTGGTGGCACGGGGTCGAGCCGGTAGATAAGGAGCTGGGCATTACCATGGCCGAATGCTGGGCTTCGCCCGAATATAAACTGGCGGACTTTAAAAAGCCGGTGTTGAAAAAGCTGTGGAAAGAAGCGTTTTCAGATTTCGGCATTGCCAAGCTGATCATGCGCCACGGTTTGCCGGCAATCATGTCGCGCTTTAAAAACAAAGAGTTAGTCCTGAAAATGGACTGATGCGGAATTTATATATGAACGATAACGTAAAATATACGGTCGACAGGGAGCTTTACTGGGGAGCCTCGCTGCTAGTTTTTATAGTGCTAACAACGAGCTGGGGTGTGTTTATAACGTAACCGGCCCGGAGAATATCAGGCCTGATGCCGTTCGGTATGACTTTTCCTTGGTGTAGGCTTTGGGTGCCACGATGTTAATCAGCAGCAGCGACAGTGTCGGCTTGTTGGGCTTCACGCTTTTTAACGGCGGTGAAGCCAGAGGCTGTTCAGCCAGGCTTATGATATCCACATGTTCCTTATAAATGTGGTGTGGGCGGGAATACTGAATCACATTGCCGGTGCAATGTATAGCTATAAGTAATTTGATTTTTATTTTATAACTTAGTTGATGTAAATATGGATTATTTTGAGAAATTTGTTGTTGTTTGTAATCATGAAATGCAGTACAGCCTGTGGCCGCAAGAAAAGGCCGTACCCCAGGGGTGGGAGAAAACCGACTTTAGCGGCACTAAGAAGGCCTGCCTGGAGTATATTGCAAAAACCTGGCGAGACATTACCCCGAAATCCTTACAAACACAGTTAGCAAGCGCCTAGTGTTACAGGAAACTTACTGTGGATAAAAAAATACGAAAAAAAAAGAGCCGCAAGCCGGTCTGGATCCTCGCGGGTGTTCTCGGCATCGGGTATGCGTTTTACATTATGCTGGAAGCCTCTGCAGATGCGGTTGAACTGGATAAAAGCAAATTGACAGTAAGTCGGGCATTTATTGGCGAGTTTAGGGACTTTGTCCCGCTGCGGGGGGTGGTGCGGCCACAGGAAACGGTTTATCTGGATGCGCTCGAAGGCGGTAATGTCAAAGAGGTCTTGGTCCAGGACGGCGCCTATGTCGAAAAAGGCCAGCCCCTGCTTGCATTTAGCAATACCCCTTTGATCTTAAATACCATGGCCAGAGATACGGCAATAGTAGAGCAGAGCAACCAGTTGCGTACCACCCAGCTGAACTTGGATCAGGAAACCCTGGCGCTGAGGGAGGCTATTCTGGATACGGATTACCGTATCACGCAACTTGAAGCTGACATCAAGCGGATTAAACCTTTGCTGAGCGACGGCAAGGTTGCCAAGTCCCACTATGAAGACGCGGTCTACGAGCTTGAATACAGTAGGGATAAGTTGGTACTGCAAAAAGAAAAACTTACCCTGCATAAAAAACTCAGTGCCATACAGGCCGAGCAAATCAGTCAGTCGATCGAACTCCTGGAACAAAACCGCCAGGAATTAAAGCAGGCCAAGGAAAGCCTGGTGGTTCGGGCGCCGGTCGGCGGCTATCTGACAGGGTTTGAGATCACGGTCGGCGAGTCTAAGGTTTCCGGCGAGCGGCTGGGGCAAATTGACGTCCTCGGCAGGCAAAGCAGTAACTATAAAATTGTCGCCGAAGTCGATGAATTCTATTTGTCAAAAGTGAAAAAGGGCCAGTCTGCTAGCGCACGCATCAACAACCAGGCATATCCTTTGATTGTTGAGAAAATCTATACCCAGGTCAGGAATAATAAATTTACCGTTGACCTTACTTTCGAACAGAGCGCACCGGAAGGGGTAAGCAACGGACAAAGTATAGCGTTGGAGCTGACCTTCCAGCAAAAAGCCGATGTCCTGCTGCTTGAGCGGGGCAGTTTCTTTGAGGATACCGGGGGTAACTGGGCATTTGTCATCGATGAGTCCGGGGAATACGCCACCAAGAAACCGCTCACCATAGGCGCAGTAAACACACAATATATAGAAGTTAAAGATGGGCTGACTACCGGCGAGCAGGTTATTATCTCTAAATATACCAATCTGTCGAACCGACAGCGTATTAACTTCAAATTATAAAGGGCAAGAATATGATTAAAATTCGTAACTTATCAAAAAGCTATTTTACGGATGAGCTGGAAACCACTCCGCTGAAAAATATTGATTTCGATATCGATAAAGGCGAGTTTGTGGCTGTGATGGGACCGTCAGGCTGTGGTAAATCAACCTTATTGAATATTGTCGGCTTACTCGATGCACCGTCTGAAGGCAGTTATGAGTTTTTAGAAAGCCAGGTGGCGGATAAATCGGAACGTCAGCTTGGCAGGATCCGCAAGCAGAACATAGGCTTCATTTTTCAGAGCTTCAACCTGATTGATGAGCTGACCGTGTATGAAAATGTTGAACTGCCGCTGTTATACCAGGACACAAGCGCATCACAAAGACGTGAAAAGATCCATGCTCTGCTGGATAAAATGGGGATATTACACCGGGAAAATCACTACCCGAAGCAGCTCTCCGGCGGCCAGCAACAGCGCGTTGCCGTTTGTCGGGCGCTGATCACTGAGCCGTCGCTTATTCTGGCTGATGAGGCTACCGGTAACCTGGACTCAAGCAGCGGTGAAGAAGTGATGAAAACCCTGGTGGAATTAAACAAACAGGGCTGTACCATCATGATGGTGACGCACTCGGATGAACATGCCTGTTATGCTGGCAGGATTGTCAGAATGCTAGACGGAAAATTTGTCTGCGAAGCCTAGCAGCAAAGTAAAATTACCTAACAGCAAGTGAGATCAGGGCGCTATGAATATAATTAACGCACTTTCCCCTTGGCTGATTAATATCAACGGCATCAGGGAAGACAAGCCTATTATCGTGATGTTTGCCTATGCAGGCGCCGGGGCTTCTGTTTTCTACAGCTTTAGCAAGGCGCTTGAAGGTTTTTCCGTTTTAATTGTGCAGTTGCCAGGCAGGGGGCAGCGCATGGAGGAGCCGCTGGCGGAAGATCTTGGTCTGTGTGCAGGCATTATCCTCAATGAATTGCTCCGCCATGTGCCCGAGCATGCCCGCTTGGTGTTTTTTGGCCACAGCATGGGGGCGCTGATGGCCTATGAAGTAGCACGCCAATACCAATTACGTGTCGTAAAGCCAATACAGATCGAGCGCCTGATTTTATCGGGTAGGGACATTCCCACCCGTAAATCCATTCGCGTTGATGCGCATACCCTGCCGAGTCCGCAATTTTGGCAGGAGGTCAGGGAAATGGGCGGTATGTCGGAGGAAATACTGGCGGTACCCGAGTTGCTTGAGTTGGTTGAGCCAGTATTAAGAGCCGATTTCAAAATGAACAATGGTTATGCCTGGCCGCAAAGCGAGCCGCTGCCGATCCCGATAACGGTTTTAACCGGTACCGAAGACAAGCTCTGTAATGTTGACAAGCTACATGACTGGCAAGCGTTTACTTGTGATGATTTTGAGCTGATGGAATATGACGGCGGACACTTCTTTATCAACGAACATAAGAAAAAGATAGTGTCTGTGATCGAACGCTTGTGCCTTGCATCTGATATCAGCTACGACAGCCCGCGTTTTGCCTAATCTGGAGTCTTTGCCTGTTACTATTATACGGGAAGGATCATAAATAAATGAAATTATTGGACTATATTCCTAGGCATACCTTTGTTGTCACCTTGCTATTTGTAGTTTTTATCAGCCTTTTCCCTGCCATCATCAGTGTTAAGCTGTTAGCTGAAATAGGTGGTGCGATTAGTCGGGTGGGTACGTCAGAGCCTGTTATGCCTATGGGGGCTGCCTATTACATCGGCTTGGTGCTGATGATGATCATACTGGCGGTTATTTCCCGATTTTTTATGAGCCGTTTCAAGGAAGAGATGCTGCTGAAAATCCGTGAGCAAACTGCTAGCAAAGTGTTCGGCAGTACGCTGCAGAATATAGAAAAAATCGGTGCTGCACAGTTATATAACCTGCTTACGGAAGATGTTGGTCATGTGAGCTCTTTGCTGGCGACGCTGCCTTATTTAATCTTTAATTCCCTCTTGATTATCATCGGCTTTTTCTATATTGCCCATATGTCATGGGGTATGTTTTTTATGGTATTGTTTTTAACCTGTGCCGCGGCGGCCATTGCCGGTATCATGCAAAGCGGTATACAGAAAAAAACATTTGAAGAGCGGGGGCTTAAAGATAACCTGTACCAGCTGTATGAATCTATTATCTACGGTAAAAAGGAACTGAGCTTAAGTCATAGTAGAACCCGGTACATTTCCAAGTCGAAACTTGCGCCGTTATTGCAGCAGATGCAGGAAAAAGTCATAGATCAGGACCTGCGCTGGTCCGGGGTCATCACCTTTACCGATTCAATGATCCTGTTGATCATCTTAAGTTTGCTGTTTTTGGTGGAGCAGGTTACGGCTGAGGTCTTGTCGATAACAGTTTTGATTATCTTTTATTTGAAGGGGCCGGTCTCGACCATAATGTCGAGTATGCCGACGATATTACATGCCCGGGTTTCACTAGCGCGGTTATCTGTTCTGTCCCAATTTTCCGATAGGCCGTTTTCTGCTAGACCAAACTCGCTGTATGTTGTGGATGAATTAAACTATCAAAACATACATTTTAGTTATTTGGATGAGGCGCAGAGACCGGCCTTTCAGCTTGGTCCTTTGAACATAGTTTTCCGTAAAGGGGAGGTGACTATGCTCAACGGCGGCAACGGCAGTGGTAAGTCGACATTGTGTAAGATTATTTCCGGCCTGTATCCGCATCATGATGGCGCGATTTATGTGAACGGCGAAATAAGCTCTGAACCTGAAAAATTACGTTCGCTGTTTTCCTGCCAGATGTTCGATTATTACTTGTTTGACGACCTGCCGGGGGGGCAGGAAGCACTTTCAGACGAACAGCTGGCTTTTGTCTATGCCTATCTTAAAGAGCTGAAGCTTGAGCATATTGTTGACTTAAAGGGCAATACCTGGAGCACCACCAATTTGTCGTCGGGACAAAAGAGAAGGTTGGCCCTGGTCGCTACCCTGTTTGAGAGCAAGCCTATCATTTTGTTCGATGAGTGGGCCGCAGATCAAGACCCCTATTTCAGGCACTTTTTCTACAATGTCCTGTTACCCCGTTTAGCCAGCCAGAACAAGATAGTGATAGTGGTCAGCCACGACGAACACTATTTCAGTCATGCAGATAAAATATATACCTTGCGCGAAGGACAACTGGTTGCAGAAGAAACAGGCAGGGCGGCCGAATTAATCGCTGCAAACGAGTAGCAGTTAAGTTTTGCACTGACAGATGGAAATATCATGATAAATAAGGAAGAGTTAGAGAAAATTATCGGGGTTTCTTATAAGCCGCTGGGCGAAGTCGCTCAGCGCTTTATTAACTACGCCGTTGAAAACAAATCTCTGCATGTGCACGAGGATTATAGAAAAAGGGCGGACTTGCCCGCCATGATCCAAAACTTTCGTTATGCTGTCCAGTCCTGGCCCTTTTTTGTCAGCACGGAATACATGAAAGAGGTTGAACAGCCGGCGACGGTTTTTCCCGCCTTATTAACCAAGATCCCAGAGTTATTTTTCGATAATGACTCGAACGCACTGTGTGATTTTTTTGATATCGAAGACCGTACTTTGGTGAACATGCTGCTCAATCATAAGTGGAGCAACGAAAGCATTATTTCCAGGGGAGACTTTATCAATACCGAGGACGGTTTAAAATGCCTTGAGCAAAATATGGGCTCCAATATCGGTGGTTGGGAGCTTGAACCCATTACCAAATCCTACATGGAAAGAAACGCGCTGAAGTCGTTTTTAAACGACAACCAGGTAAAAATCACCGGGATAAACATAGTACACCGCTGGTTCAATTACGCCGTGAGCTTGCTGAAAAAGCACCCCGAACTCTACGGGGACGGTCCGTTAAACCTGTTTATATGCTCTACCTCAGAATATCGCCGCGATGGTATGCAGGAACATTTTGAAGGGGTTTTTGCCCAAGTATTACAAGAGCACGGCATGACAGGTAGCTTAGTATTAAGTACCTTCGACCAGCTGAAAGTTGTTAACCGGGACGTGCATTACGGGGACCTGAGGGTCCACGCTACCCTTAACCCTTTGGATATGAAAGTGCCGCTTGAATTGCTGCGTGCTTATATGTCCAGCCGGGTGTATTTCGTTGATAATATGTTAAGTTTTATCTACGGAGATAAGCGTGCCCTGGCCTTACTGTCAGCCAATGCCGATAACGCGGAGTTATTTTCTGCCAAAGAGCAAGAGGTCATCAATAAGCACCTACCATGGACTCGTGATCTGAGAGATACTCAGGTTGTTTATCAGGGAGAGGAGTGGAACATACGCGAGTTGGCCATTGCCCAACAAGCTCAGTTTGTATTAAAACACGCTAAAGGCACGCAGGGACGGGATCTTTATATCGGTTGTAAAACCACTAAAGAAAAGTGGCAAAGCGTGGTAAATCAGACGAAAGAGGATGCGACCTGGGTATTACAGCAATACTATAAATCTAACTCTTATCTTGCCCAAAGCGGGGTTGATGCAAAAGGCTTTGGGGTCCATCACTTCATATGGGGAACCTTCTGTTTTGGCGAAGAGCTTGGCAGGATATGGATGCGTTTACTGGCGGTTGAACATGAAAAGGGAGTTATAAACAACTGCCAGGGCGCCCAGCAAACTCAGGTGTTTGTTGCCGATATTTAAAACCTGCATTCAACTCTGAAGTGCATCACCCTTTAGGCTGCTGCGGCAGCCGTATATTCTCCCATGACTTGTTTCGGGGTTTTATAGTCCAACATCTTTCTCGGACGATTATTTAAACGCTCAATAGCTGCTTCGACACCTGCTTGGTCCACAAGCTTGAAATCAGTTTGTTTCGGAAAGTACTGACGCAGTAGGCCATTAGTGTTCTCATTTAGGCCCCTCTCCCAAGATGAATACGGATGCGCAAAATAGACCGTCGCATCTAGAGACTCACCAATCTTCTCGTGCAGAGCAAAATCTTTGCCGTTATCGACGGTAATCGTGTGTACGAAATCTCTGTATGGCTCAAGTAATACAATGGTAGCTTGAGCAACCAACTCTGCTGTCTTGCCTTCAACCTGCTGAGAGAGGATAAATTTGCTCTTACGATCTACAATAGTGACCAGAGCACCGCTATGGCCTTTACCTATAACGGTATCAATTTCCCAGTCTCCAATGCGAGATTTATCGTCAACAACCTGTGGGCGTTCTTCGATACTGATGGCGTTCTTGATGTGTCCTCAAGTTGACTTTCCATTGGCCCGTTTTTTGTAGGGCCTATCCCTACGCCGTAAATTCTCGTAAAGGGTCCCGCCACGCTGCTTATCAGCCCAGATATACAAGTAGATAGTTTCATAGCTAATGGACTGGCCTTCTTCCCGGTCTAGCCAGCCGGAAATTTGTTCTGGGCTCCACTGTAGCTTCAGTTTGCTCTCTATCAGAGCAATCGCCTTAGATAGCATTTTTGTTGGCCTTCCTGCCTGCCTACGCCGCTCTTCAGCCATCTGCTGAGCTTGCTTATAGCGGTAGCCTCTTCCGCCTCGATTACGAGCGAGCTCTCTGCTGATCGTAGGCTGGCTAATACCAATCTCCCTGGCAATTGCCCTCTGACTCCAATCACTTTTCTTTAGCGCCCAAATCTGGCATCGTTGCTCTTCGGTCAGCTGTCGGTAACGTCTTGTCATCACTTAATCTCTTGGCGGAGAAGAAGCGGCAGATGTTACCTTCAGCTGACCGTTCTTTTCCAGATGATTAACTGATGCACTTCAGAGTTGAATGCAGGGCCTCTTTTTCAATGTGTAGTCCGGGCATATCTACCTCCCGACTTTAATGTCAGTAAAGACATGCTGCTCTCTCAAAGGTTGGCTCCAGTCAATATTGAGATGACCGTCAAGAGCTAGGCAAGCGAGTACGCTGCGTGCTTGGGGATAGGGTGCGGTTAGTTTGAATAGATCTCCAAATGTCATTTGACCCAGACTAAAAATCCACCGCCAAACCGTAGAAGTTAGCAATGTCGGAGCTTTGCCATGTGATAGGCTTAATAGCCACTGAGCGTTTAAAAGTCTTTGTCCTCTAATATTTTTCTCGGTTAGTAAAATATAATCCATACCTTGTTGCTCTGCGAAGAACTCCAATGCTTCACAACGTTGGCGAAAAAGAGGATTACGAGTGTTCTTTTCATACTTGATATCTACAAGGATTTTTTTAGTCAGCAAAGTGATTTCAAAATCTGGATAAACGATGCGACTCTTTCCAGCATAGAGCAAGCGAACTGCATATGGCTGAGAGCGGTAGGTCTGAATTTCGTGGTAGCTCTCAAAGGTGGTACATGCTTGCTTTTCCAAAGTAGATTCAAATGGAATCATTGCCTAGTTTAAGCGACTAGCAAATAATCCCACGTGGTGATTACGATCTCCTTTTCGGATAACTTTGCGAGCTGTCACTTGCCGTAGATATGTGACAGGTATTAACTGACAAAGCTCTGGCCTTTGCGTGAGGAGTTGCTCAATAGCCTCCTTGAGTGCTGCCATGCTTCTATCTCTGCAGGACATGGGCGAGAGGGAATTTACTGGCTCTCTTATTTGATCTAATGTTTGTTGGCTGTCGGACATTTCGTATTTCCTTTCCAATAAGCCGCCCCTTGGGCGAAAACAGAGTTACTCAGATATTTTCCTGAGCCCAAATCTTTTGGAGATGCAGTTATTTGCGGTCTCGTGGGAATGGTAATGAGGTGTAATTTACTGTCCCAACAAACTGGGACAAAAATTGGGAGGTATGCCAGAATTAGTAGGGTTTACAAGGACTTATGAGGAGCCATTCGAATGAATCACCAGTTAACGAAAACAGAGAAATCTCTTATGGTGAAATTTGGTGAAATTTTGCGGATGGTGCGTAAACCGGATGAGGCTGAGTATCGTAATTTAGCAGCACGTGATTATTGGGAAAAATTAACTCAAGAGTCACTTCCTCCAGGTAAGCAGAGTTCAAAACCTGAAGCTTTTCAGACATTCGAAGAATTGCTCGTCTTGCCGCAAAATTTTAGGGATTATCAGCGGCATGCAAGGCGTCTAGGGTTAAAAATGATGTCCATTCGAGAAGTTGCCGATCAGCTGGGTATTAGTAAAAACACTCTCCATGACTATGAGAAGGGTAATCGATACCCCCCGGCAGAGTTTCTATTCGAGTATTGCTCGCTATTAGAACTAAGTCCGGAGTTCTTGATGAACTATTGGATCAGGTGCCATCCAAATTCCAAGGTTCGAGAGAATAAAAGGTTGCTAAGAGTTCAAGGGTATTTCGGGGGGATGTCCGAAGATATCAACTCTCCTGAAAGAAGAGCTGCGATTGATTTCTTTAGTGGGGCTATTCGGTATGCAATATATCTGACAAATGCTAATTTCATTTTAGGAGAAAAAGCGAATGAGGTTGCCTACTGTTCAGCATTAGTTGTCGAAAGAACTTTTTCTAAAGGGTTAGCTTTAGATCCTAAATCGATTAAGCCTGATAAGGCTTATTACGAGGAACAACTAAAGCATTTTGAATAGGGTTATAGGGACGATGATCTCTAATGTAGATTAGTTTAGATCAAATCTATCACTTCCAATTAGGGACCCTCTGATCAACGAAGCATTTTTCTAGAATTAAGCTGAACTGCTTGAAAAATTCACTTTATTACGCTCAAGCGCGTAATTTTCGCGTAATAGCCCGCTAATTTTTCATCTGAAACCCTAAATAGGCGGGTTTCAGGCGAACCACCCCTAGGTGGCCAAATATTTTCTCCCTATTAGTAAGTTGGTAAAGCCTGCTAGCAAGCACAGCCGCTCAGTATTTTTTAACAGTCCCCGATAGCGGACCTTGTCATAACCAAATACCCGTTTAATGTAGCGAAAGGGGTGCTCAACCTTCGCTCTTATCTGCGCCTTGATCTTTTCCGCCTTACGGAGTGCATCACGCCCAGGAAGAGTTTTCAGCTTGCTCGGCTTCATTGCTATGTACCAATCCACCTCCCGCTCCTTCAACTCTTCTCGCTTCTCCGCACCAATGTACCCAGAGTCACCCCAGACTCTTCCTTCCTCCCTCCCCATGGAGGACTCGCTCTGTGGCTGTGACATCATGCGAATTCGCTGCTGTTGTATCTACGCTATGTATTACTCCGAGCACATCATCAACCCCGATATGCATCTTCATTCCAAAGTGCCACTGATTGCCTTTCTTTGTTTGATGCATTTCTGGATCACGTTCTTTCTTTTTATTCTTAGTTGAAGTTGGCGCAGAGATAATAGTGGCATCTACAATCGTGCCTTCACGCAGTACCATGCCATTCTCAGCAAGATGCTTGTTGATTTCATCAAAAAGCGCTGCACCAATCTGATTGAGCTCCAATAAGTGGCGAAAGTTAAGAATCGTTGTTTCATCGGGAATTGGGCCGCTCAAAGTCAATCCAGCAAAACTACGCATGGATTCAATTTCATACAGTGCATCCTCCATAGCGGGATCACTGAGATTATAAAATAGCTGCATGCAATGAATACGGAGCATGACACTTAATGGATATGGCTGTCGGCCACGTTTGCCTTGTGGATAGCAAGGAGTGATCTGAGCCTCTAGTCGCTGCCATGGGATGAGGGCTTCCATTTGAGAAAGAAACTTCTCTCGGCGAGTTATACGGCGCTTTAGCTTATATTCTGCTTCGGCAAAGGTGACTTGGTGCATAATCTATCGTAGTCTTGACGGATAACTGAATACTACCAAACTGGCTCGGAATTATTCAGAGGTTCCTTAGGTATAAAAAAAACGGGCATTAAGCCCGTTTCAATACTTCTCTTCCTGTGAGCGACTACTTTTTCCTTTTTAGTAATTCGCTGACTGGGAGGCGCTTACCACTGTAGTGCGCCGCCAGTTTGATACTCAATAACGCGAGTTTCAAAGAAGTTTTTCTCTTTGCGCAGGTCCATAATTTCAGACATCCACGGGAATGGGTTCTGAGCGCCAGGGAACTGCTCTTTCAGGCCCAGCTGGCTAAGGCGGCGGTTGGCGATAAACTGGAGGTACTCCTCCATCATATTCGCATTCATGCCGAGTACGCCGCGGGGCATAGTGTCGCGGGCATAAGCTACTTCAAGCTCCATACCCTCGAGAATCATCTGGGTGACTTCCTGCTGGAATTCTGCTGTCCACAGGTGTGGGTTTTCCAGCTTAATCTGGTTGATGACGTCGATGCCGAAGTTCAGGTGCATAGACTCGTCGCGCAGGATGTACTGGAACTGCTCGGCAACACCGGTCATTTTGTTGCGGCGACCCATGGACAGAATCTGGCTGAAGCCACAATAGAAGAAGATACCTTCAGTGACAGCGTAGAAGGCGATCAGGTTGCGCAGCAGCTCCTGGTCGGATTCAACGGTGCCGGTTTTGAAGTTGGGATCACCGATGGCCTGGGTGTGGGACAGGCTCCAGGCCGCTTTTTTGGCAACCGCTGGCACTTCGCGGTACATATTGAAGACTTCACCTTCGTCCATACCTAGGGACTCTACACAGTACTGGTAGGCGTGGGTGTGAATGGCTTCTTCAAAAGACTGACGCAGCAGGTACTGGCGGCACTCAGGGTTGGTGATATGGCGGTAGATCGCCAATACCAGGTTGTTAGCAACCAGGGAGTCTGCGGTGGAGAAATAGCCCAGGGAGTATTCCACGATGCGACGCTCGTCCTCGGTTAGACCGTTGGGGTCTTTCCACATGGACACGTCTTTGTTCATGTTGATTTCCTGGGGCATCCAGTGGTTGGCGCAGCCGTCCAGGTATTTTTGCCAGGCCCAGTCGTATTTAAAGGGAACCAACTGATTGAGGTCAGCGCGGCAATTAATAATGCGCTTTTCATCTACCTGGATGCGGGCCGCACCCATTTCCAGTTCTTCCAGGCCGGGAGCCGGGTCCATATTAGCAACTGCGGCACGTGCGGCATCAACGGCAGTGGAGCCGCTTTGGGCCGCAGGCGACGCCGGAGCGGCTGTGTAGGAAGCGCTGGGCTCCTGCACGGATTTTGCCTGGGCCTCCGGCGTCGGTCGCGGTTCGGTTGCTTTTTCAGGTTGTTGGGGCTTGGTGTCGATGTCGTCCCAGCTCAGCATAGTTGGCCCTTTTGATCGGTCTCACTATCGAAAGTTCGATAAAAAATTCTTAAATCTTCCTGGTGTATTACTCACTAATTGTGTGCAACCAGGGATGACATACCGGTGATATTTTTTGCCGGTAATAATTTATTACAGGCTCGTATTTTTAACTCGCCTGGGCACAGAAAATCCTGTGCCAGATCAATTTTTGCTGCGCTTTTGTGCATTTATTTGCACTGAATTTTCGCTGGCAATTGCACTGGGTTTTCTCGGGAAAATAAGCCGCAGCCGATCCCCGGTCCCTATGGTATTACCCACTATTAAAATAATGGGTGGACCGGGGTCGCTGCGCATGGTCATGCCCGCACTTGCGGTTACGACGCTCTCCCCCGAGAGTCAGTGCAGCCCCTATAAAAAGGGGCTTAAAATTTACTGGCAGGCCTCGCAATCCGGGTCGTCCAGTGAGCAGGCCTGAGGCACTGCGGCCGGTGCGGGTGCAGCTTGCTCGGCAGGTGCTGCCGCAGCCATTCCGTTGCTACCGCCGTGTGCACTTACCGCGTTCAGGGTGCCGCTATTTACCGTAGATTTCTCTGTGGTAGTGGCAGCCAGTGCGCGCAGGTAGTAAGTGGTTTTTAGGCCGCGGAACCAAGCCATGCGATAGGTCAGGTCCAGCTTCTTGCCGTCGGCGCCGGCGATGTACAGGTTCAGGGACTGGGCCTGGTCGATCCACTTCTGGCGACGGCTGGCAGCGTCCACGATCCAGCGCGGCTCCACTTCAAACGCGGTGCGGTATTTTGCTTTCAGGTCTTCCGGTACGCGATCGATTTTCTGTACAGAACCTTCATAGTATTTCAGGTCGTTAACCATGACCTGATCCCACAGGCCGCGATCTTTCAGATCGTGTACCAGGTAGGGGTTTACTACGGTGAATTCGCCGGACAGGTTCGATTTCACATACAGGTTTTGGTAGGTCGGTTCGATCGACTGGGAAACTCCGGTGATATTGGCAATGGTCGCAGTAGGAGCGATCGCCATCACGTTGGAGTTGCGCATACCTTGGGCTTTTACTTTCTCGCGCAGGCCATCCCAGTCCAGAGTGGAGCTGGTGTCCTGTTCGATAAACTGCTGGCCGCGCTGTTCAGCCAGGATCTGTATGGAATCCAGCGGCAGAACACCTTTGCTCCACAGGGAGCCTTCGTAGGTCTGGTACTTGCCGCGCTCGGCAGCCAGGTCGCTGGAAGCGGAGATGGCTTCGAAGCTGATCGCTTCCATGGTGTTGTCGGCAAAGGCGACGGCTTCGTCGCTGGCGTAGGCGATACCGGCCTTGTACAGCGCATCCTGGAAGCCCATTAGGCCCATGCCCACAGGGCGGTGACGCATGTTGGACTGACGTGCACTTTCAACTGCGTAGTAGTTGATGTCGATAACGTTATCGAGCATACGCACCGCAGTTTTTACGGTATTGGCCAGCTTGGTGCGGTCGAGTTCACCATTCTCACCAATGTGTTGAGCCAGGTTCACGGAGCCCAGGTTACACACGGCGATTTCGTCGTCGGCCTTGGTGTTGAGAGTGATCTCGGTGCACAGGTTGGAGCTGTGAACCACACCGGCGTGTTGCTGAGGACTGCGCAGGTTGCAGCTGTCTTTAAAGGTGATCCAGGGGTGGCCGGTTTCGAACAGCATGCCCAGCATCTTGCGCCAAAGGTCTAGTGCGCGGATCTTCTTGAACAGACGCAGCTTGCCTTCGGCAGCCAGTTGCTCGTAGTGGTTGTAGCGCTCTTCGAATGCGGTGCCGAACAGGTCGTGCAGGTCCGGGCAATCGGCCGGGGAGAACAGGGTCCACTCTTTGTCTTCGAACACGCGCTTCATAAACAGGTCGGGGACCCAGTTGGCGGTGTTCATATCGTGGGTGCGGCGGCGGTCGTCACCAGTGTTTTTGCGCAGCTCGAGGAATTCCTCGATATCCAGGTGCCAGGTTTCCAGGTAGGCACAGACAGCGCCTTTGCGCTTACCGCCCTGGTTGACGGCTACTGCGGTGTCATTGGCCACTTTCAGGAAGGGCACAACACCTTGGGACTTGCCGTTGGTGCCTTTGATATAGGAACCCAGGGAGCGCACCGGCGTCCAGTCATTGCCGAGACCGCCTGCCCACTTGGACAGCATGGCGTTATCGCGGATCGCGCCGTAAATGCCGTGCAGGTCGTCCGGTACCGTGGTCAGGTAGCAGGAGGACAGCTGCGGGCGCAGGGTGCCGGCGTTGAACAGGGTCGGGGTAGAACTCATGTAGTCGAAAGAGCTCAACAGGTTGTAGAACTCTACCGCGCGCTCGTTTTTGTTCTCTTCATTAATGCTGAGGCCCATGGCGACACGCATAAAGAAGATCTGCGGCAGCTCGAAACGAATATCGTCGCTGTGCAGGAAGTAGCGGTCGTACAGAGTCTGCAGGCCCAGATAAGTGAACTGGTGATCGCGCTCGCCTTTTAGAGCTTCGCCGAGTTTTTCCAGGTCGAAGGTGGCCAGTGCCGGGTCCAGCAGGTCCAGCTCGATACCCTTTTTCACGTAAGTGGGCAGGGTAGAGGCGTACAGCTTTTCCATCTCGTGCTGGGTGGCGCGCTCGGCAACACCGAGGAAGCGCAGAGCTTCGGAGCGCAGCTTGTCCAGCAGCAGGCTGGCGGTGGCGAAGGTGTAATTGGGCTCCTGCTCAACCAAGGTGCGCGCAGTGATTACCAGCGCGGTATTGATATCGTTTTCGGAAACACCGTCGTACAGGTTTTTCAGGGCTTCGTTAAGAATTGCCGCGCTGTCGACATCTTTGAGGCCTTCACAGGCTTCTTTGACAACGGTGCGCAGGCGTTCCATATCCAGGGGTGCAAGGCTGTCATCGTCCTGCTTTACACGGATGCTGGGGTGGGCATCGACAGCTTGCTCGGCAATTTGAGCGGTTTTTTCTTTCTCTGCGCGCAGGCGGGCGTGTTCTTCACGGTAGAGTACGTAGTCGCGGGCAACCTTTTGTTCACCGGCGCGCATCAGGGCCAGCTCTACCTGGTCCTGGATCTCTTCAATGTGGATAGTGCCGCCAGAGGGCATGCGGCGTTTGAAAGTGGCACTGATCTGGCCGACCAGTTCTTCAACTTGCTCGTGGACACGGCTGGAAGCAGCGGCGGTGCCGCCTTCAACAGCGAGGAAGGCTTTAGTTACGGCGACGGCGATTTTGCTGTCGTCGTAGGGTACAACGGTGCCATTGCGCTTGATTACGCGGATCTGGCCCGGTGCAGTAGCGGCCAGAGTCGTGCCGCCAGTCGCCTGGTCGCTGGAGGTGCCTGATTTTTCCGCAGGCACGGCTTGAGAGCGCCCTGTCTCTGTGTGCATGTAAATCTCCGAAAGGTTTGTTCTGTTGTCTGTCCGCGTGCGTTCAAAAGAACGGCGGCCACATGACTGTGTGGCATGGCGGAGCGTGTCCTTCGCTTTGCCAGTGTTTATCCACAGCTGTGGACACTGGAAACAGGCGGCTTGTCACCGGCTATCTGAAAAGGTTTGCCAGCTGCTGCCTGTGGCGGAAATTCCATTCCGCCCGCTTACCTCTGATTCTGCTTTGAAAAAAGCAGCGCCTGACGCCCACCGCCAAAAAGTGTGGTGGTGCGCCGGAATTTGCCCCACATAATGGGGGTGCTCTTGAGCCTCTACCCCAATATATAGGGGGTCGGCCTCGAGTGCGCTACAAGATAATGCGGTAGGCGGGTCAGTTCAAGGCGAATAACTATGTAGTTGTTTGTGGATAAATTGTGGGTAGAGGTGCTGAGTCAGTAGCCACTTTCGCGGCAGAGCCCGCCAGCCCTGGGCTGCAAAGGAGTGGGTGCCGGGAAAGAACGCTGGGTACAGTGTCTTACAATTTTTTTTAATAGCTAGAGCGCTGTAAATTAACAACGGCAATAACCATTTGCAAATGGCTGCTCTTTGAGCAAAGTGGTACTCAATTGCTCAATTTACTGACGCTTATTTAATTCTGACATCTTGGCTGGCTGTAAATTAGTCGTTGGCGCCGATTGCTAAATTTAGCGATCTCTTGGATTTTTTGTCGCCAATCGCATCTTTTATACGTTATCGGGAGGAGAGGCGCAGGGGAGTGAGTACAGGTAGCAGGGTACAACCGCAGGAGTGGCTGTACCCTTTCAGGGTTTATCGACTGTGGTCTTGGAGGAATTCCATCAGGGCTTTTTGCGCGTGAAGGCGGTTTTCAGCCTCATCCCATACCACCGAGATGTTGCCATCCTCTAAAAGTTCGGCACTCACCTCCTCTCCACGGTGGGCGGGCAAGCAGTGCATAAAGATGGCATCGCTATTGGCGTGGCTCATCAGCTCATGGTCCACGAGGAAGCTCTCGAAGGCTTTCAGGCGGATCTGTTGTTCAGTTTCCTGTCCCATGGAAGCCCACACATCGGTGGCCACCCAATCGGCCCCTTTAACAGCCTCCACCGGATCGTGTACTACGGTGACCCGATCACTTGCCGAAGCGAGGATATTGGCGTTGGGCTCGTAGCCGGGCGGGCAGGCTATACGCAGCTCAAAATTGCACAGGCGGGCAGCATTAATATAGGAGTGGCACATATTGTTGCCATCGCCGACCCAGGCGACCACCTTGCCCTCAGGGCTGCCGCGGTGCTCCACAAAGGTTTGGATATCTGCGAGCAGCTGGCAGGGGTGGTAGCTGTCGGAGAGGGCATTAATCACCGGTACCTTTGAATATTCTGAGAAGCGCTCCAGTACCTGGTGGCCAAAGGTGCGAATCATCACCATATCCACCATGCTGGAAATTACTCGGGCGCTGTCTTCAACGGGCTCCCCGCGGCCTAACTGAGTATCGCGGGGAGATAGGAAGAGGGCGCTGCCGCCCATCTGTGCCATGCCGGCCTCAAACGAAACGCGGGTGCGAGTAGAGGATTTTTCAAAAATCATCCCCAGCACTTTGCCGCGAAAAAGGTCGGTATTTATTCCTTGAGCGCGCAGTGTTTTGAGTTCGATTGCGCGTTCAATAATTTGCTTGAGCTCTTCCGAAGACAAGTCTGTCAGGGTGAGAAAATGTCTGATCGCCATAAGCTGTTCTCCTTTTTTTGCATCAGACTGCTTGCAGTGCAAACTGGTGAATCAGTGAGCTGACATCGTTTGCCAATTGATGGCACTCGTCGTCGCTGAGTGTGAGTGGGGGGAGCAGGCGCACTACATTGCCGGCGGTAACATTAATCAGCAGTCCGCGCTCGCGGGCTATGTCCACCAGTTTGGCACAGGGCTGCTGCAATTCTATTCCGATCATCAGCCCCAAGCCCCGCACCTCTTTGACCTGGTCGCAATCGGATAACTGCTGTTTGAGTTGGTGCTGCAGGCGTTGCCCCAATGCCTTGGCGCGCTCTAACAGCCATTCACTTTCCAGCGTATCGATCACTGCCAGTGCGGCACTGCAGGCTAGAGGGTTGCCGCCAAAAGTGGAGCCGTGGGTGCCCGCAGAAAATAATTGTGCGGCAACTCCCCTGGCCAGGCAGGCTCCGATGGGGACACCGTTACCCAGTCCTTTGGCAGTGGTCACCACGTCGGGCAATATGTCCGCATGCTGGTAGGCAAACATTTTGCCGCTGCGGCCGTTTCCGGTTTGCACTTCATCCAGCATCAGGAGCCAGTTATGTTGATCGCAGATTTCGCGCAATTGCCCCAGGTAGTTGGAAGTGGGCACGCGTACACCGCCCTCTCCCTGAACCGGCTCAGCCAGCACTGCGACAATATCGTTGCGCTCACCTGCGAGCTTTTCGATGGCTGCGGTATCGTTAAACGGCACACGTAAAAAACCCTCGGGCAGAGGGCCGAAGCCCTCTTGGATTTTTTCATTGCCGGTTGCTGTCAGGGTAGCCAGGGTGCGGCCGTGGAAAGCGCCTTCCATCACCAGGATTTGAGGGGTTTCAATGTTGCGGCTATTACCTAGCCGCCGCGCTAATTTAATCGCGGCTTCATTAGCCTCAGCACCGGAATTGGAGAAAAACACATTGTCCATGCCGGACAACTGCACCAGCTTGTCTGCCAGTTTCTCCTGCGCAGGGATATTGTAAAGATTGGATACATGTAACAGGGTCCGAATCTGCTCGTGCAGGGCCAGGGTCACTTTGGGGTGGCAGTGGCCGAGACCGCAGACGGCGATCCCAGAGATTGCATCCAGGTATCGTCGGCCCTGATCATCCCATACATAATTGCCTTCACCCCGCACCAGTGTGAGGGTTCGATCGCCATAGTTTTGCATGAGTGTCGGGGTGGCCACCGGGGCATCTCCTTAAATATTGACTATTTGGACTATCTATTTTCCGCAGAAAATTCTGTTTAAGCTTTCTAATCTGCACTTTATATTGATTGGGGCAATGGTAACACAGCCTTTATAAGCTGTGTGCTATCTGGTTGGCTGAATTTTCAACATGGTATCCGGTGTTGCAGATCTGCGGTTTTTGCTTTCATCGAGGGGATGGTGTACTTATTGCCGGCCCCACTGGGGTACAATGGATGCCGGCGCGCTATACCAGATGATGGTATGGTGCCTGTACACTTACTTTTTGCTTCGACCACCTGAGGTTTTTCACGCTTATGGATACACTGGAGAACATCAAGCAGCAGATCGCTGATAACACCATTCTGCTTTATATGAAAGGTAGCCCTAATGCCCCCCAGTGCGGCTTTTCCATGCGGGCCTCCCAGGCGATGATGGCTTGCGGTAAGCGCTTTGCCTACGTTGATATTCTGGCTAACCCGGACATCCGCGCTGAGCTGCCTAAGTATGCGAACTGGCCGACCTTCCCCCAGCTGTGGGTTAAGGGCGAGCTGATCGGTGGCTGTGACATCATTATGGAAATGCATGAGAACGGTGAGCTGAAAACCTTGATTGATGAGGCATCAGCGGAGAGCGAAGGCGAGGATTAATTTCCGCTTTTGCTCCAATATGTCTGCTGCTATAGACGGTAGGCATACTGTAGAAACAAAAAAAACCGCAGCGGAAGCTGCGGTTTTTTTATGCCTGTGAGAGGACTTAAACTACTTGCCAGAGTGGCCGGCTGCAGTTTCCATTTGAGTTTGCAGGTAGTTTTGAATGCCAACTTTGTCGATCAGCTCCAGCTGGGTTTCCAGCCAATCTACATGCTCTTCCTCAGACTCGAGGATTTTCTCCAGCAATTCACGACTGCCGTAATCCCGAACGGACTCGCAATAGGCGATGGCCTCACGCAAGTCGGGAATGGCCTTGGATTCAATTTTCAGGTCGCACTTGAGCATCTCTTCGGTATTTTCGCCGATCAGAAGTTTGCCCAGGTGCTGCAGGTTGGGAATACCTTCGAGAAAAAGAATGCGCTCGATCAGCCAATCGGCGTGCTTCATTTCATCGATGGATTCGTGATATTCCTGTTTGCCCAGCTCTTTTAAACCCCAGTTGTCGTACATGCGGGCGTGTAGGAAATACTGGTTAATAGCTACCAGTTCATTACCCAGTACTTTATTTAAATGCTCAATTACCTTGGGGTCGCCTTTCATAGCCTGTGCTCCTGAAGCCCTGCCAACTCAATAAGGTTTGCAGAGAGTTCCTATTTGTTAGTCGCTAGAGATTAGTTGATATTTTTAGTTACTAAAGTTTATTAGTCACTAAAGTCTGCGGCTGCCTGATTTACCTAATTTTATTTTAGGATTTCAGCTGCAATCGGGGCCGAGTTTGCGTTGCGATTTGCGGCAAGTCAAGAAAAAATTTTTCTTGCAGAATGCAGGAAAAACAAGGGTTTTAACGCAAATTTAGCCGAAAATAGCAACGAAAATAATTATCATTTAGGTTGTGTGAGCAATACAACAATAAGTCATTTATTTCGAATATTAACCCTTGTTATTGGTGGGTTGTGCATTTTAGTTGAGGTTAATGTTTTCATGCTTGGTATTAATAATGCTTCTTATTTATATATACGGGTGAAACGCTTGCAGTTATAAGTTGAGCCAAAGCCTTTTCTAGTATTCGAATGGCGCTTGAATAATTAATTTTTTTCTAAATTAAATGACCCCACCTTTTGATAGTTTGCCATCTGACCGACTCATTGAATGGTTACCTGGAATATAAAAGCGATTGAGTTGATATTTTGTTGATGGACTCATGCCCTGAATTGATGTTGACCACTGTCGAATGTCACGTGGATTGCGAAGGGGTTAACAAAGCGGTGTCTGAATAAATCCGTAATATTTTCGGGCTCCTGAAGTCAGCAGATTTTAGGTACGTCGCTGCGAGTGCCTTGTCTAACAGGACCGATCCTACAGGCTTTCATGGCAGATTCACGCTCTGCGCTGTAAAAACCAAAAACATCACGGAATTGTTTTGAGGCTTTCTAAAACAGATTTTCTCAATATCCAACTTTTCCGATCCAAGGGGTATTGCAGTGAGATTGGAGAGGTAAGTAAATCGGAGGGCTAGAGTTTGGCCGGTATGCAAAGCCGGGAGACGCGTTTGCAGGTTGAGAGCGGAGATAAAGACAGTGGAGGCACGCTAGTTCGACTTGGATGGGAGTCTTATACAGGTTTTTAAGGTTTTGCGAAGAGCTGGAGGGCTGGGTAGATAAAAGTGGTATAAAGGCCACCAGAGGAGGGTGGCCATATTGGACGGTCAGCTGGCGGAGTAGAAGAGGCCGTTGTTGGCAGAGGATACCATCCCACCGCTCATGGTCTCATCGATGATCTCCTTGGTCTGCTCGGCACAGCGTCCACATTGAGAAGAAACGCCCAGCTGGCGTCTCAACGCCTTCACCGAAGTGGAGCCATCATAGATCGCCTCTTTAATCTGGCGGTCAGTTATGCCCTTACAAATACATACATACATGGCGGTGGCTCTGTTCAACTCTTACTCAATAGTAGTCAGGTAGGAATCCTATTGCAATTGAGAATGAGTGTCAATAAGATTCCGGAATGGTCGCATTTTGCCCTCTTTGTTTGCTATTTGTACATTTTTGCGGGTAGGTCATCCTATTTTGGGTGTTAGTTCACGCATAGCCGTTCTGCTATCAGCCTGATTTAAAAAATTTATGGGCCTGAAATAAGTGGGTGTGTATCATAGCGGCCCACTATTAATTCCCATTCGATTTATAGCTGTTGCTCATAAATTGAACACTCTACGTATCATCAACAACCCATCATTGGATTGAGGAGGTTTTCATGGCAGTTCTGGTAGGCAAGCCGGCTCCGGATTTCACCGCTGCAGCGGTATTGGGTAACGGCGAGATCGTCGATACTTTTAACCTGAAAGAAGCAATCAAAGGTAAGAAGGCTGTAGTTTTCTTCTACCCGCTGGACTTCACCTTCGTATGTCCTTCTGAGCTGATCGCTTTCGACCACCGTTTCGCTGAGTTTGAAAAGCGCGGTGTTGAGGTAATCGGTGTATCCATCGATTCCCAGTTCTCTCACAACGCATGGCGTAACACCTCCGTCAACGACGGTGGTATCGGCCCGGTTAAGTACACCCTGGTTGCAGACGTTAAGCACGAAATCTGCCAGGCGTACGACGTAGAAGCTGACGCTGGTGTTGCTTTCCGCGGTTCCTTCCTGATCGACGAAGAAGGCAATGTACGTCACCAGGTAGTTAACGATCTGCCGCTGGGCCGTAACGTTGACGAAATGCTGCGCATGGTTGACGCTCTGGCGTTCCACCAGGAGCACGGTGAAGTTTGCCCCGCCGGCTGGCAGGAAGGCGACAAAGGTATGAACGCTTCTCCGGAAGGTGTAGCGGCTTACCTGAGCGAGAACGCTGAGAAGCTGTAAGACGCTTTTTGCGCTGGGGTCTCCGGACCCCAAAAAGAAGAACCGCCGCAAGGCGGTTTTTTTGTTTGTACAAGCCTTGTTGCGCTGACCTGCGCTGATTGGCATGGCCGTCCCCGCGCCGGAGAAAAGTGCAGACTAGAATTCAGCAGTCAGTCCTGCGTGGCGCCTAAATAGAGTTTTTGCCCGCTGGCTGCTAGTCTTATCTGCAACTACCGGATTGCTTTGGCGGCTCGATTTGCTTATGAGACCTGCAATTCTTTCAAATATCGTCTACGTCATGCGCGCCTCTATGGCACGTTTTTTCCTCTTCCTGGTGATTCTGGGGAGTCTGTCCCTGCCTGCGCAAGCGGCTGATATAGACGACAGGGCCAAACAGTTTGGCCGATACTTCAAACAGATGATGGCGGGTAAATCTATACCCGGCGGCGCCTATGTCATCGTGGATGGCAACCGGGTGGTCGCGATGGACACCTATGGCGTCAGGGTCAGGGGTAAATCCGGCAAGGTGGATCAGGACACGGTGTTCCGTCTGGCCTCGGTATCCAAGACCTTCGCCGCCAGTATGGCCACTATGTTGGAGCATGAAGATCGCTTCAAATGGGATGACAAGGTGGTCAACTATGTGCCGGACCTGAGCTTTAAGACGCCCTCGTTGTCTCGCCAGCTTCAGGTGGAACACTTGCTCAGCCATTCCTCGGGTCTGACCCCCAACGCCTACGACAACTACCTTGAGGACAACAAGCCTCTCAGCAAGATATTGCCCAAGTTTGCCAATATCGATCCGCGCTGCACGCCAGGAAAATGCTACGGCTACCAGAATGTGTTGTTCAGTCTTATTGAAGATGTGATTTTTGAGGCGACCGGGGTCTCCTTTGCCAGCCAGCTGAAAAAGCGAATTTTTGTCCCGCTGAAAATGCAGAACGCATCGGTCGGTTGGGAGAGCTTTATGGCCTCCGACAACCGTGCGGCACCCCATATCCAGACAGGCAGTGGCTGGCGCCCGGTAAAGGTGGAGAAGGAATACTACTTTGCTGCACCGGCGGCGGGAGTGAATGCCAGTATCTCCGATATGGCCCAGTGGCTGAAAGCCCAGATGGGCTACTACCCGAAGGTGCTGTCACCGGAAGTGATCGCCGATATGACAACTGAACGAGTCGCTACCCAGCGCCATATGCGCCATCGTATCTGGAGAGATTACCTGTCTCATGCGGGCTACGGCTTGGGCTGGCGCCTCTACACCATCGGTGATGACCGCATTATTTATCACGGTGGTTGGGTTGCGGGCTTCCGTGCGGCGGTGGCCTATTCGGAAAAGTTGAAAGTGGGTATTGCCATCTTGATGAATGCGGAGTCCCGTGTGATCTCAGATCTCACTGCCAATTTCGTGATCGATATTACTGGCAAAGGCAATCTCGCTACCGCTCAAACCAGTGGAGATCGCTGATCTCTACTGGCAAGTGTGAAGTCCCCCCTTGAAACCTGCTAGCTGATCCCAATATTTGCTTCCTGTTCCGATTGACGTTTACGGGGAGACCGAATAGATGACCGTTGAGGCCCAAAAAGAGAGCCATGGATTCCAGACGGAAGCCAAGCAGCTACTGCACCTGATGATCCACTCGCTTTACTCCAATAAGGAGATTTTCCTGCGCGAGCTGGTATCCAACGCTTCTGATGCCGCCGACAAGCTGCGTTTTGAATCGCTGTCCAAGCCCGAATTACTGGGCGAAGATGCAGACCTGCGTATTCGCATTGAGTTTGACAAGGAAGAGGGAACACTCACCATTACCGATAACGGTATTGGTATGAGCCGCGATGAAGTTATCGAAAACCTCGGTACTATCGCCCGTTCCGGTACCTCTGCGTTTATGCAGCAGCTGACCGGAGACCAGAAAAAAGATGCGCACCTGATCGGCCAGTTCGGTGTGGGCTTCTACTCCGCCTTTATCGTCGCTGACAAAGTGGACGTATTCACTCGTCGCGCCGGCTTGAATTCCGATCAGGGTGTGCACTGGGAGTGTCACGGTGAAGCGGAATACTCCGTAGAGACTGTTGAATGGCCCCAGCGTGGCACCCGGGTGGTTCTGCACCTGAAAGAAGAAGCGAAAGAGTTTGCCGATAGCTGGCGCCTGCGCTCCATCATTAAAAAGTACTCCGATCACATCGCCATTCCGGTGGAGATGTTGAAAGAGGAAATGCCGGCGGCGGAAGAGGGCGAAGAGCCGAAAGAAGAGAAGGCGCCTGAGTTTGAAGCAGTAAACGCTGCCCAGGCCCTGTGGACTCGCCCCCGCTCCGATGTGAAATCTGAGGAGTACAAGGAGTTCTACAAGCATATCTCCCACGATTTCGACGACCCCTTAACCTGGAGCCACAATCGCGTAGAGGGCAAACAGGATTACACCAGCCTGCTTTACATCCCTGCGCGCGCACCGTTTGATCTGTACCAGCGCGATGCCGCTCGCGGCCTCAAGCTGTATGTGCAGCGCACTTTTATCATGGACGATGCGGAGCAGTTCCTGCCGCTGTACTTGCGTTTCGTGAAAGGTGTTCTGGACTCCAACGATCTGCCGCTGAACGTATCCCGTGAAATCCTGCAAAAAGATCGCAATACTGATGCGATCAAGAGCGCGCTGACCAAGCGTGTTCTGGATATGCTGGATAAATTGGCGAAGAAAGATGGCGATGAATACCAGAAGCTCTGGGATCTGTTCGGCAATGTATTGAAAGAAGGTCCGGCTGAAGATTTCTCCAACAAAGAGAAAATTGCCAAGCTGTTGCGCTTTGCCAGCACCCATACCGATACCGAGAAGCAGGATCAATCCCTGGAAGACTATGTGGGTCGCATGAAGGATGGCCAAAAGGCGATCTACTACGTGTGTGCCGACAACTTCGCTACGGCCAAGTCCAGCCCCTACCTGGAAGTATTCCGCAAGAAGGGTATCGAAGTGCTGCTGCTCACCGATCAGGTGGACGAGTGGTTCGTGGGCCATATGAACGAGTTCGACGGCAAGCAGTTCCAGGACGTGGCCAAAGGTGCGCTGGACCTGGGTGAAGCCGAGAGCGATGAGGACAAAGCTGAGCGCGAAAAAGTTGAGCAGGAGTCCGGTGCCCTGGTTGAGCGGGTACAGGAAGTTCTGGAAGGTCGCGTTGAATCCGTACGCGCAACCACTCGCCTGGTGGACTCCCCAGCGTGTCTGGTGGTGAGCGAACAGGATATGGGCCCGCAAATGCGCCGCATCCTGGAACAGGCCGGCCAGGCCCTGCCAGATGCCAAGCCAATCTTTGAAATCAATCCGTCCCACCCACTGGTACAGCGTCTGGACCAGGAGGTGGATGAAGATCGCTTTGCGGATCTCACCAATATCCTGATGGACCAGGCTAACCTGGCTGCCGGTAACCAGTTGGCAGATCCGGCGGATTATGTGCGCCGCCTGAACACGCTGTTGCTGGAAATGCACGGCTAAGTCAGCGCTATTGATTGGTGCTAAGCGATGGCCAGCGGAGTTGTTTTAGACTTTGCTGGTCCCAGAAGCGGCCCCTGCCGGATCGAACGGTGTTTTATCGGTTGGTCAAGGCAGAGGGCCGTTTTTGCTATTTACTGTGCCGTTTCGCACAATTGGCAGAAGTTTAAAACAAATTGACCCCATTGGGCTCAGCGGGTCATGCCTCTATAATCCGCAAGTCTTATAAGAAGCTTTATCGGTGTGACAATGCAAAAAGAAACTTCCAACCCCCTCGCTATTGCCGTATTGGGCGGCGGCAGTTTCGGAACCGCGATTGCTAACATTGTGGCGGGCAACGGCCACGACACCCGCCAGTGGATGCGCAATGCGGAGACGGCGGCAGAGTGTCGCGACACTCGAGAAAACCATAAATACCTGCCCGGCGTGCCGCTGCACCCGGAATTACAACTTACCAGCGACCTGGAGCAAGCGGTCGATGGTTGCAGTATCGTTTTTGTCGCGATACCCAGTAAGTCCTTTCGCGAGGTGGTAAAAAAAGTAGCCCCGTTGTTGGCGCCGGGCACCATGCTGATCTCCACCACTAAGGGAATCGAGCACGACAACTTCCACTTAATGAGCGATATCCTGCGCGAGGAAACCACCGACATGCGTGTCGGGGTCTTGAGCGGACCAAATTTTGCAAAAGAAATTGTTGCGGGGCACTACACTGCAACGGTGGTGGCCAGTGAAGACGAGGCACTTTGCAAAGCGATTCAATCGGCGCTGCACTCGGAGACTTTCCGGGTTTATTCCAGTAACGATGTGTTTGGAGTCGAGCTTGCCGGTGCGCTGAAAAATATCTACGCGATTATCACTGGTATGGCTGCGGCACTGGAGCGCGGGCAAAATACCATCAGTTTATTGATCACCCGCTCCCTGGCAGAAATGATGCGTTTTGCCGAAGCGATGGGTGCCGATCCCATGACGTTTATCGGCCTCGCCGGTGTTGGCGACTTGATTCTGACCTGTTCCTCAGACCTCAGCCGAAATTATCGGGTGGGGTATATGGTCGGTAAAGGCAAGCAGCTCGATCAGGCTGTCGCAGAAATCGGTCAGGTGGCCGAAGGTGTGAATACGGTTCGTCTGATTAAACAGAAAGCCGACGAAATGGGTGTCTACATGCCCTTGGTTTCCGCGATTCACGCCATATTATTTGAACAGCGGCCGATTCCTGAGGTGATTCGTAATTTGATGTCGGGCGCGCAAACTTTTGATGTGGCCTACTCGGCCAAGCCTTAAATGGAAGCCTCATATGAAAAATGACGATCTAAAGCGCAATCTTACTTCCGGCAACCAGTGGGTGCGCCTTATCTATATGGTGCTGTTTGCAGTGTGCCTTCAGGTTGCCGCGTGGTTACTGATGGCGGTAGTGATACTGCAATTCCTGTTTTCGATTATCAGCGGGAAATCCAACGATAATCTGCGTCGCTTTGGCGATCAGCTCGCCTCCTATGTTTACCAGGCGATCCAGTTCCTGATCTACAACTCCGACGAAAAGCCTTTCCCGTTTGCCGAGTGGCCTGAATCTGAAGTAGAGGATTTGTCTGGTTACGAGGGCGCCGAAGATGTTTCTGCAGAAGTGGTTTCTACGGAAGTAAAGCGTGAAAAGGACAAGGCTGAAGACGAAGCCGAGGATGCTATTATCCTGGGTAGCTCCGAGCCCGAGAGCAGTGAAAAGCCCGAGCTGGTAGAGGAAAGTGCCGACGACGCCGACAAACCTGTCGACAAGAATTGATCGCTTTTCCTATCGCTAATTTATCCGGTGCCTTATCCGTGGGCACCGGATAAATATCCGCAGCCCTCCCTACGAATATTCCCGCAGATATCGATAAAGTAACAACCCATCCTTGAGGAAGCCCCATGCAGCTGTTTATTTTGCGTCACGGTAAAGCGGAGCCCATGCTCGCCAATGATGCAGAGAGAGCCCTGACAGAGCGCGGGCGCAGGCAGGTTGCACAGGTTTGTAAAAAACGCGCCGAGGAACTGGCGGCGGTAAAGGCAATTTGGGCCAGCCCATTTGTACGCACCCAGGAAACCGCTGAGATTGCTGCCGCCCAATTGGGATTGCCCGTTATTACCGAACCGCTGCTGATCGGCAATATCCACCCACAGCAACTGCTCGACCATTTGCAAACCCAGGATACCTTTCCGCTTCTGCTGGTTAGTCACCAGCCTCTGGTGGGCAGTCTGCTCAATGGCCTCTGTGGCAGCGGTAACGAGCACCCGATGGGCACTTCCAGCCTCGCCTGTGTCAGTGCGGATGTATGGGCTAATGGCTGCGCTGACCTAGAGTGGTTGCAGCACGCAGAGTAACTTTTCCGGTTGTGTCTGCCAGTAAATCCCTATTGCGCTGATCACAACTGTCATTGCGGATGTTGTTGGTGGGCCGCACCATTTCACCACCTGTTTTTAGTCACTATCCGGTGGATATCACTTTGGCGACAAATCAAATCACTCCCCGTGAAATCACCCTTGAGTTTGATCACAAGTCGATTGCCGCACGCCAGTGGGGCGATCCGGAGGGAGAGCCGGTAATTGCTCTTCACGGCTGGTTGGATAACTGTGCCACCTTCAGTCGGCTGGCTCCCCTGCTGAGCGGAATTAATCTGGTAGCGATAGATATGCCGGGCCACGGACGCAGCTATCACCGCTCACTCGATGCCAACTACAACATCTGGGAAGAGGCGGAAGATATTTTGGGGGTGGTGCACGCGCTCGGCTGGCGCAAGTTCTCCATTGTGGCGCACTCCCGAGGTGCTATTGCCGGGGTGATTACCGCTGGTGCTTTTCCCGATCGGGTAAAGCGCCTGGCACTGATCGATGGCCTGGTACCTCCCTCCACCGAAGATGAAAAAGCTCCGGAGAACCTGGCCAAGGCCATTGCCCAGAGAGCCCGTTACGGCACGCGCAAGCTGCGGGTATACGGTACCTTCGAAGAGGCGGTCGAAGCGCGAAAGAATGGCATGTTCCCGCTAACTGAGTGGGCTGCGCAGGTACTGACCGAGCGGGGCACCCGGGAAGTGGAGGGTGGCTATATGTGGAGTAATGATCCCCGGCTGATGGCGGCTTCCACGGCCAAGCTCAATGAGCCGCAGATTAAAGCTTACTTATCCCGATTGAAGATGCCGGTGCAGTTGGTTCTCGCTGAAGACGGTATCGCAGATATGCTCAAGCGCCTGCGCCCTGTACTGCAAGAGTTTCCGGGTATTGAGGCACGTGAGATTCCCGGAAGCCACCACTTACACTTGGAGGAGAGTGGTGCCCAGGCGATTGCAGAGTGGTTTGGGCCTTTCTTGCGCGGTGAAACCGCTTAGAAGGGAACCCGCTTGGAATAGCAGCTGGCATCCATCTCCCGCACCTCTACCGAGACTGCGGGAACTCCCTCGGCAAATTGGCACAGGCTGTTAAAAACAGCCGAGCTCAATGCCTCCCTTTCCCGCGTAGAGCGCCCTTCAAGCAAGCGGATCTCTGCGTGGATAAAGCTGTTGCCATTGTCCCCAGCGATAAATTGGTCGTAGGACTTGGCGCGGGTCTTGATATTGTGGGAGGCGAACAAACCGGAACGGTGCATCGCCTCCTGAGCCGAGCTGACCAGTGCAGCGACAGAAATCTTCTCTTCCAGATTTTTCGCATACTCTATGATCAGGTGAGGCATAGCGGTCACTCCTCGGTCAAAGCGGCCCTGGTGGTCGCTGGGTACCTGTGGCGTTTACTGGCGCAGCAGGGAGAGGAACTCGTTGCGTGTGGCCTGGTTGCTGCGGAAAGTACCGAGCATAGCCGAAGTCTTCATCACAGAGTTCTGTTTTTCCACACCGCGCATCATCATGCACATATGCTTGGCTTCGATGATCACGCCGACACCGGCAGCACCGGTAACGTTTTGCAGGGTCTCGGCGATCTCTACGGTCAGCTGCTCCTGGATCTGCAGGCGGCGCGCAAACATATCCACAATGCGTGCTACCTTGGACAGGCCAACGACCTTGCCATTGGGAATATAGGCTACGTGGGCGCGGCCGATAAACGGCAGCAGGTGGTGCTCACACAGGGAGTAGAGTTCGATATCCTTAACCAACACCATTTCGCTGCAGTCGGACGGGAAGAGCGCGTCGTTGACTACATCTTCCACGGTCTGTTTATAGCCGCGGGTCAGGTATTCCATGGCTTTGGCGGCGCGCTCCGGGGTGTCTTTGAGCCCAGGGCGTTGCGGATCTTCGCCGATTGCTTCAATAATTCGCGCGTAATGTTCGTTCATGCTGCTCTTTCCAACATCTCAGCCCGAAGGGCGGGTGCGCTACCCTAAGCGTTTGTAACCCGAGAGTAAAGATCCCCGCGGCCCCAGGAGCCTGTTAGCTGTTATTTGACGACCACTGGCGAAGGCTATTTTGTTAGCAGGGCAGAGGAAGTTGGGCGGAAAAATGGCTTAGGGCCTTTAGGTAGCAGCTGTAAAATGGCCACTTAACCTTACTCGTCGCTTATTTGGTGTGAGCAAACTACACTCCCCGGGCATTGATTGGCCCCTCTGAAGCAACAACAGAGGGCACCCGCAGGTGACAGTGGGCCCCGACGAGATACAAAGCACTTAAGGATAGATTGATGATAGAAAGGCGTGAAACAAGCCTCCACGAACTGACCACGGTTTTGGATTATATCCGCTGGGGGACCAGCCGATTCAATGAGGCCGACCTCTACTACGGCCATGGCACCGACAACGCCTGGGACGAGGCCGTTTTACTGGTAACCCACGCCCTGCATCTCCCCCCTTACAGTAAGCCGGAGATACTCCAGGCCCGTTTGACCATGGAGGAGCGCCGCGACGTACTCACTATCCTGGAGCGGCGCTTTAGCGAGCGGGTCCCGGCGGCCTACCTGACCAAGGAAGCGCACTTCTGCGATATGACATTTTATGTGGACGAGCGGGTACTGGTACCCCGCTCACCGATTGGCGAGATGATTCGCCACAACTTCCAGCCCTGGCTCAATGTTGAGCCCCTGGCGATTCTGGACCTCTGTTGTGGTAGCGGTTGTATCGGTATCGCCTGTGCCGAGGCCTTCCCGGAAGCGCGTGTCGATGTGAGCGATATTTCCGAGGACGCGATCGAAGTGGCACAGATCAATATCAATCGTCACGAGTTGAACGAACGCGTGCGCGCAGTTCAGTCGGACCTATTTTCCGGCCTGCACGGAATGAGTTACGAATTGATCGTGTGCAACCCGCCCTATGTCGATGCCCGCGATCTGGCCGAAATGCCCAAGGAATACCACGCTGAGCCGGATATAGCCCTGGGCTCTGGCGATGACGGTCTCGATTTTACCCGCCGCTTGCTGCGCGAGGCTGCCAACCACTTACAGCCCGATGGCCTGTTGATCTGCGAAGTGGGCAATAGCTGGGAAGCCCTGGAAAAAGCCTTCCCGGAGGTGCCGTTTATGTGGCCCGAGTTTGAGGATGGTGGCCACGGTGTTTTTGCCATCAGCCGGGAAGAGCTACTCGCCTATCAACCCTACTTCGAAAAGGCATAATTCCTTTTGCCTCCCCGGCAATCTCGGTTGCCGGGTTATGGGTACAAGCCCGGTTCTGCGGACACTTGTGCTTTTTGCCCCAGTCTGCGCACTGGGGCGGGCAGATCATTTATAATGCGCGCCCCTATTGTGGGCCATCCTGTTTTACCACCTATTAGCTGGAAAAGTCGTCTATGTCGGGCAATACCTTTGGCAAGCTGTTTTGTGTCACCACCTTTGGCGAAAGTCACGGCCCCGCGCTCGGTTGTATCGTCGATGGATGCCCTCCGGGTCTGGAGATTAGTGAAGAAGAAATTCAGCGAGAGCTGGACCGCCGCAAGCCCGGCACTTCCCGCTATACCACCCAGCGCCGCGAACCCGACCAGGTAAAAATCCTTTCCGGTGTTTTCGAGGGAAAAACCACCGGCACGCCTATTGGTCTGTTGATTGAAAATACCGACCAGCGCTCCAAGGACTACAGCAATATCGCTGAACAGGTAAGGCCTGCCCACGCCGATTTCACCTATTGGCAAAAATACGGCATTCGCGACTACCGTGGGGGTGGCCGATCCTCCGCCCGTGAAACTGCCATGCGGGTTGCCGCTGGGGCCATCGCCAAAAAATGGCTGAAACAAAAGTACGGCATTGAAGTGCGCGGTTATCTCTCACAATTAGGCCCGATCAAAGTACAAAAACTGGATTGGGACCAGGTAGAACAAAACCCCTTCTTTAGCCCGGATGCCGATCGGGTCCCCGAAATGGAGACCTACATGCAGGAGCTGATCAAAGAGGGGAACTCCATCGGTGCGCGTATCTCAGTACACGCCAGCGGCGTCCCAGCCGGACTGGGTGAACCTATTTTTGATCGCCTGGATGCAGATCTGGCCCACGGCTTAATGAGTATTAACGCGGTAAAAGGCGTGGAAATTGGAGCTGGCTTTGACAGCGTGGAGCAGAAGGGCGCTGAGCACCGAGATGAAATCACTCCGGAAGAAGGGTTCCTGTCGAATAATGCCGGTGGTGTGTTGGGTGGTATTTCCAGTGGCCAGGATATCATTGCCCATATCGCCCTGAAGCCGACTTCAAGTCTGCGTATTCCCGGCCGCAGCGTTGACCGCTCCGGCAATCCCATTGAAGTCGTTACCAAAGGCCGCCACGACCCCTGTGTTGGTATTCGAGCAACGCCTATCGCTGAAGCCATGATGGCCCTGGTTCTGATCGATCACGCACTGCGCCACCGCGCGCAAAACGGCGATGTAACACCGGGATAATTCGATCGGCTTTTTTCTATTGGATACCGGCGAAAGCCGATATCCAATCTCTTCGCTACTAAGATGCAGCCAATAAGCCAAGCCCCTGGGCTTCCCCTGCCTTACTGCCAACAAAATAGTTAGCTCCAGCCTCCTCAATTTTATTAATGTTGCGCAGTCGATCTGAGGGGCTTAAAACGCCTTTATTTCCCCGATTTACGACATGGGTATAAATTTCAGTAGTACTAACATCCGAATGCCCTAGCAACTCCTGAATCGTACGCAAGTCATAACCCGCTTCGAGCAAGTGAGTCGCAAAGCTATGGCGAAATGCATGGCAACGCGCCGGTTTGTTGACTCCCGCTAGCTTGACAGCTATACGAACCTGGCGCGCTAAAGTTGTTGCGTGCATATGGTGCCTTCTGTTTTCACCGGAGCGAGGACATTGGCCGATGGTGCTGGAAGGGAAAAGGTATTGCCAAGCCAGTTGTCGGCTTGCACTTGGATACTTTCTTTCCAAAGCGTTAAGTAAATAAACCGAACCAAAACCAGCCAAAAGATCTTGTTGGTGTAATAGGGAAGCAGTCTCCACCTGCCTATGTAACTGCACAATTAACCCATTAGGTAATATCGTAGTGCGGTCCTTATCCCCCTTACCACCTCGAACAAAAATATTATTGCTGTCGAAGTCTATATCCTTTATGCGTAAAGAAAGCAGTTCGGCACTGCGAAGACCACTACCGTACATTAGTTCAACCTGTAATCTGTAGGTGCCTTCCAGACAACCCAAAATTGCTGATATTTCTCTACGGCTATAAACCACAGGCAAGTACTTCTGTTGTTTTGCCAGTTTAAAGTCCAGAGACTGAATATCCCTGCCTAAGAATCTCTTGTACAGATATATCAAAGCATTCAGGGCTATTCGCTGTGTATTTGCTGAGCAAAGACCTTGAACTGCAAGGTGAGAGAGAAATGTCTCAATCTCAACAGCTCCCATATCGTTAGGGTGCTTCTTTTTATTGAAATGAATGAAGCGTTTAATCCAATGGGTGTAAGTTTGCTCTGTTCGGTACGATAGTCCCTGCTTTCGAATATGAAATCGCAGATTGTCCATAAATCGTTCAGGCTTACCTGGGATTTTGTGGCGAATGTCGTCCATGATATTGCCCTTAGACTGTTTTTATATACAGTATTTGCTCTTTTGTCCTGCTGTCAATATCAGAATTCAAGAGAAGCTTCTCCTATTTCTGGAGGTGACGATCTATCTCTTTGATTTTTATAGGGTTGGTAATGTTATAAAGAGCAGAAAAAGCAGGTAGATATATAGCGCCTGCTATATATCTACCTGTTGAGAAATATGCCAAAGTTCTTAACTTTTTGATATTATTGGGTTTTTTAGGTTATCTTGAAAGAAGTGAGTAGAATTATATAGAAGGGTGATATAAAGACGCTTCTTTTGAATTAACTGTTAAATGCCTCAGAAACGGTAAGAGAGAGTCATGAAATGGAATGATCCACAATTTATTGAGGCTATCCGACTGATCCGTAAGTTTTTCCCTGAGTCGAAAGGTCATGTTTATCAGGGAAAGCCTTTAAGTATTGAGTCACTTGTCGCTTCAATGAGAATGGTAGATTATAAAATGGATTTCTCTGGAGACCCGTATGGCGTTCCGGAAGGCCCTGACCTCGGATTCAATAAATCTGGAGGTTTTGAGGGGGCTGACGACAAAATATACAGCAGGATACTAAGACACATTGAGCTGTCACCTACCGGTAGGGTAGTAATAGTTCCAGATGCAGTCGTTCAAAGTAAGGAGGATGCTCCACCTTTTGTTTGTCATTCAGATTCTGCTCCATCTAGGTTACGTGAAATTGATAACATCTTTAGTAATGGTAACGATAGCCTATTTATTTATGAATCAGGAGAGGCGTTTGCTGTTGATCACGACAATAGGTTGTTTTGGGCTAAGTCCAAAATCAACATTTAACAAACGCAGGCACGATCGCACACTTCGTGTGCTGGACCTCCGGTGCTTCGCACCTCCGGCCCGTGCTGCGGGGCGTTAAATGCCTAAAGGAAGATATGAGAGAACCCCACGAATTATTAGATGAAGTAAAAGATGAGAAGAGCTTTTTGCTTTTCGTAACATCACTGATTGCAGATCGTGAGCCTCATGAAGGAAAGCCAACTGATGAAGTCGGTTTCACAGAAGATTGGGCAAACAATTCTATAAGCGGGTTCTTAGAAGCAGCTGTGGCCTGGGCCGAAGATTCTGATTTTGGAATTAGCCAAGATTCGGAGTTAGAAACCAACAAATGGAAACAGTTTGCAGTGTTTTTGTATTGCGGGAAAGTTTATGAGTAAGAAGCAATTAACAAGTTGCTGCTGCGGATCGTCGCTTCGCTCCTCCCGCAGAGCAAAGCGTTAGGCCGCCAAGGAGAGTTTAGTGAACGAAGAAGAAAAATACATCCTAGATTCAATCAAAGGATGGGTATGGTCAGGCTTTTATAGCAAAGGCGATATTCGTGAAATGATATACGATATTCTCGAGGAAGGATGCGATGAAGAAATGTTGCTGGCTTCAATCGAGCCCGAGATTGAGAAAAAGCATTTAGCGGAAAAGGAATGGCCAGAGGTTACAGACTTCGATCGCCTTCATGGAGTATTCTATAAGCTACATGAAGAAGGAATTTGTGCTCTTCATAACGCGGGATACACAATGTCTGACGGATTTGAAGATGTTAGTGAGGCCGTTCATGAAGCTCCCAAAGGTCATTATCACAGCTTTTGCTTCTATCATGGACAAGATGTAGAAGGTGCAGTAAATGGTAGAGGTCTTATGATTGCATTTGGTGCTCTTGAAAATGACGATGGGAAAAGCATTCAAACCGGTAAAAGCGTAGCAGAGAGCTTAAGCAAAGCAGGCTTTAAGGTCGATTGGGACGGTACCATTAAAACGAGAATATTCTTGCCAGAGATACAATGGCAAAAGCGAGCAGCCTAACAAGGCGCTGCAACCGACCTCCGGCGGCTGAGCACGGCGTTAAGAGTCATAATCGAAAGATCGAGTTATGAGTGAGTTTATTAAAATAATGAATGTATTTCATGCTAAGAAATTTGCATGGCTTCCATTTACATTTCTCTGCCCAAGGCAAGGGAGTAGATTTGGTGTTGCGCGCTTTATTGGTACTGTCATTCTGAACACCTCGTTCTTTGCTTCACTTTTGGTATTTTTGTTGTATTCCAAATTTGGTAGTAGTGCTATAGATCACGTGGGGTTTACAATTATGTGGATATACGCCCTATTTGGTAGCTACTACTTATTTGTGTGCTTTTGTTGGAATCAGGAACATGGTGCCAATAACTCTTAACAATCACAGGCACGCTGCTTTGGCCCTTCGGGCCTCCGCGGGACAGCCTACGCTGCGCTTCGGCCGCCCGTGCTGTGGGCGTTAAGCGATCCCATGAAAGAAATTACGTTTGAAACTGATGTTTTCACTCTTACTGAAGAGAAGGATAACTTTATCAATCCTTGCTGCTTTGGCGAAGATGCTGCTGACTGGTTTAAACCTCAAATGGAATCAGCCGGCATTGAGGTTCTTGATACCTATCAGGAGGATTGGGGCTGGGAAATCAGCTGTTCTTTCAAAGGTAATAAATACTTTATAGGCCTTGGTGGCACACCAGAGACTGAGGGTAAGAATAATGGTGAGTGGCGTGTTATGGTCACAAAGCCTCGCTCTATTGTCCAGGTGCTTACGGGAAAAAATAAGCTTTCAGACGAAGAATCAATATTAGGTGTTTTGTCTGGAATCATTACAAAAGCGGGGTTTAGTAATGTGTCCACCTGTAGCGCTTAACAAGTGACTATGGTTGTTCGTCAAGTTATTAAGCCATACTTTCATCCCAGTAGGTGTTGTTTTTCACCATTGTATTCAGGATCGTAATCTGCTTTCTCATGCAGGCAACCAGAGCAACCTTTTTAGGTTTGCCAGCGTCGACTAATCGCTTATACATGGGCTTTAGTTTGGGATGATGTTGTATGGCCGACATGATGGAAACAAAAAGAACCGTGCGTACGCGATGCCTTCCACCTCGAATATATCGTTTGCCCTGGAAGTTGCCGCTATCACGGTTCATCGGGGCGATACCGACAAGTGCAGCGATTTCTTTACGGTTCAATTGTCCTAGCTCAGGAAGTTCACTCATTAACGTATAGGCCAATACATTTCCGACCCCTTTGGCACTCAACAATAGGTCACGCCTTTGCCGCCACTCAGACACACTGTTAACCAGTTTATCCAGTTGCTTGTCGATACCTTGTAGCTCTTTCTTGATGGTGTTTAGAATGGTCTGTATAGGTTTGTGTACTGATTTCGGCATTCTCTGAAGCCGATTCTTTTGCATTGTACTCATCTCTAAACACTGACTTCTTACCGCCAGTAAGTCACTGATCTCCCTAAGCTTTTCTGGTTTTAGCACCGACAGCCCTGGCTTCATGGCCTCACCAAAATGTGCAATATCCATTGCATCTAGCTTGTCAGTTTTGGCGAGGCGCCCTGCGGATTTAGCGAAGCTCCTTATCTGCGAAGGATTGCAAACAACAATAGGTAATCCGGCTTTGTCGGCGGCGCAAACAAACTCTAACTCGAGCCTTCCCGTAGACTCTATTAATACTCTTTGAGGTTTAAGAGGTTGTAGTTGTTTAATGGCATTTTTATCATTGGCAACACTAAAGAACTGGCCAGTAGGTCTCACATAAATATCGAGTTGTTTACTGCTGGTATCGATACCGACATTGATCTCTTGAGGTTCCATAAGATAAGCTATCTCCGCCTTGCTATTCGGGCTCGAGGCCCACATGACTATCCGAGTTATGCCTAGTGAGTGCTTATCACGTTCATACTTGTTATCGGTCTTTTACGAACCAGCCAAGCAGCGAACTGTGATAAACAAGGCCTTCGGTGGCCGCCGAAGGTGGGTCTCAATTTACCCGTTAACGAAAAGGATTTTCAACATCAGAATCGGGCAAGAACAACCATACAAGGGCCAGCACAATCGCCAAATGCGAAAAACGCATTTGGCTGGACTCGCGAAAAGCGTTCGCCTGTGTGGCCGGCGTTAGATTTGAAGAGATACGAAAGATGAATCCCGAAATTCGCAACTTGCTTCAAGGCCTATTGGATCTGTTAGAAGAATCAATAGTTACATCCATGGAGAGTATTGTTAAGGACAAGAATCCTTATGGATATGCTCTTTTGATTGGGGAGGATTTGGATTGTGCGAATGTGGTCGTAGTCACAAACAGTGAGGAAAATCTGAAAAAATATTCTGCTGAGGAGGATGTTGATGATTATCGATACATTCCTGACGAGTGGGATGATTGGCATTACGAAGATTTCAAGGATTTTAACGAGAAGCTAGATGAAGTCTATAGCCGCTTCGCTGAGACTCACATTGTGACAGACGATGAGTGTCTATATACGGAAGATGCTTTGGATTATATGAATGCTTTATATTCCCTATATATTCAAGCAATGGCAAATGTAAGGGAAAAAAATATTTTTCCGTCCATTTGGTATCGACTGGTTTGGATTTCGGATAGTGATCGAAATGTTATTGCAAATTCCTTCTATGAGTTAAATGATGGTAGGGCTTTGAAAGAAGCTTCATATTTATTTGAGCAATAGAAAATCTAACCAGGCGCTGCACCAGACCTATACTGCGGGTCTTTTTAATATGTATTCGCTTTGCTCATTGTTTCATATTAAAAAGTCCCACAGCATAGGCTGATGAGCTGGGCGTTAGCACCCTATACGTACTATGAGCATTACAGAAATAATCGAGAAAAGAGATTGTGGTGAGCTAAGAATCAATTTCTCACCAAATTGGAATTATCCTATTAAGTCAATTCTAAGTGGCTTTGGGCTTTTTCCGAATGAGGAGAACCTCATAGAGATATCAATTGATGTTGCCAGTGAGATCGTAGAAGCAATACTTTGGCGAGATCTCGCGTATAGTGGTGAAATCATGCCAAGAGAAGAGGCAAAGAAATATTCAGAGTATTTGGTTTATTCTATGGCACCGGCTGAATCTACTTTCTATACAAATGCAGAGTGGCATAAATACCATGGTGCAAGTTCCTTCGGTTTAAGCCCTTTCACTAGCTCTACATTTGATGGTGGCATTTTATGTGTAGGCAAGAATTCAGCAATGAGTATATGGGTTGAAGATGAGGACTAGTGCTAACAAATCAAAGCACGCGGACTTGGTAAAGCTGTCACCTTTTTTGTTCCAAAAAAGCCGCCAACTTCACCAAGCCGGTGTTTGAGGCGTTAGTGCGTCAAGCTAAGCTTGATGCTTCTTGCAGGGTGGAAGTCCCTGTCGGGTAAGGCCTAACCAGCCACCTGTATCGAGTGTTGCGCGTAGGGCGGAACAGAAGGGAAAGAAAATATAATTATCTTTTTTTTTTCAACTGTGAACAAACTATGTGAAGCGTACACAGAGAATTCTATAGGCCATAGGGATTATCGTGATCCTGAAGTGCTGGTATCGCTCCGATAATAAAGTGAGCTCCGATTGACGAGATGTGTAACGCCATCGAAGTCCAGGCAATGCAACCGTAATGGTAAGGTTGTTGCGGATCGGCGGGGTTATTAAGCCGTGGCATGTAGAAAGAGAAGTATTGAGAACTTGAGAGATCCGAGCAGGTTCCTGAAGGAGCAGGTAGAGACGTTAAGCCTAATGGCGAAACCAACGAAGACCACTCGGAAGTCGGATCAGCTCATAGTAGTCCGAGAGCGGGAAAGCCGCTTACATGGCGAAGGGGCTGACAGTAATATCGGTGTGCAACAGAAACATAGTCCAGACAAAGTAGGGCTGGAGACACTATGACAACCGCCTTGCACGCCATCGCATTTAAAGCACAGAGCCACCCCAGACACAGGTTTCAGAATTTATACGGACTGCTAAATTCCAACCTGCTGTATCAAAGCTGGGGCCAGCTCAATAAGCAGGCCCGCCCCGGTATCGACGGAGTAACTACCGAAGTTTACCGGCAAAGACTGCCGCAAAATATTCAATGCCTACATCAACGGCTGTGTGACAAACGCTACCGCACCCAGGCGATTAAGCGGGTATTGATTCCCAAAGGCAACGGCAAGCAGCGCCCACTGGGGCTGCCTACGGTGGAAGACAAACTGGTGCAGCAGAGCGTAGCGCAGCTACTGCAAAGTATCTGGGAGCAGGATTTTCTGCCCTTCAGCTACGGTTACCGTCCCAGGAAAAGCGCCCACCAAGCCGTACACAGTCTTGGCTTAAATCTGCAATTCAAAGGCTACGGCTACATCGTTGAAGCCGATATTAAAGGCTTCTTTGATCAGCTGGATCACGACTGGTTACTGCGGATGCTAGCCCTTCGTATCGACGACAAAGCCCTGCTGACACTGATTAAGCAGTGGCTGAAAGTACGCGTGCAAACTCCAGATGGTAAGTTCAGTAAAGCGGCAGCAGGCACCCCGCAAGGAGGTGTGGTCAGTCCGGTACTGGCGAACATCTATCTGCACTACGTCCTGGATTTGTGGTTCGAGAAGAAAGTTAAGCCGCGTATGCGTGGCAGAGCCATGCTAATCCGGTACGCCGATGATTATGTAGTGGCTTTCCAATTGAAAACGGATGTAGAGCGCTTTTACCGGGTACTACCGCAACGGCTGAACAAGTTTGGCCTGCAGTTAGCCCCCGAGAAAACGCACCTGAAGCGCTTTAGCCGCTTCCATCCGGGCCGAAAACGGCAGTTCCAGTTTCTGGGTTTTGAGTTCTACTGGAGCTTGGACGTCAACAAACGCCCCAGGCTCAGGCGCCGGACTGCCGCACAGAAACAGAAGGGCGCAATGGAAGCGCTCTACCACTGGATCAAAGCCAAGCGCAGTGAGCGTCTGAGAGAATGGCTGCCCACACTGAAGCGCAAGCTACAGGGGTTCCAGAACTACTTCGGTCTACCAGACAACAGTCGAAGCTTGTCCCGTTTGTACAGCTATGTTTTACACAGCATACACAAATGGCTCAACCGGCGGAGTCAGCGCAAGAGTTACAACTGGAATGGTCTAAAGGAAATGCTGGGATATTTTGGGCTAAAGCCACCGCGAGTATACAAACGCAGTATACTTGTGGACTGGTATTAGGGTTCGTGCTTTACACGAGCGAATATATTACTGAAGAGCCGGATGCGGTAGTTCCGCACGTCCGGATCTGCGTGGGGGCAGTTAGGGTAACCGGCTGTCCTACCACTACTTGTGGCTGTCATTTTTTAGGTAGTTTGAAGTTGCTGCAAGCACCAATCTCTTCCTGAGCACATTTCTCCAGAGAGTTTTCCTGCAGGTTGGCACCGCAGTTCCGTTCAAGTGTCTTCGTTTTAAGCCAACAAGTTCTGCAAGCTAGCAGCAGCATTGTGGAGTGCCAGTCAGTTAGTTAACTGGTGGGGAAAGTATGGTATTTTTCCCAGTAAATTTATTGGGCAGTGGCCAGCCAAAGGTGGCTGGCAAAGAGCAAGTAGGTTGTTCAGAGCGCGCCAGCTATAACCAGGCCAGGCAAGCTCGCCCAGCCGGAGGCTGGGCTGGACAGCCTACGCTCTGCTTCGGCTGCCCTTGCTGGCAACGTTAGCACCCTATACGTACTATGAGCATTACAGAAATAATCGAGAAAAGAGATTGTGGTGAGCTAAGAATCAATTTCTCACCAAATTGGAATTATCCTATTAAGTCAATTCTAAGTGGCTTTGGGCTTTTTCCGAATGAGGAGAACCTCATAGAGATATCAATTGATATTGCCAGTGAGATCGTAGAAGCAATACTTTGGCGAGATCTCGCGTATAGTGGTGAAATCATGCCAAGAGAAGAGGCAAAGAAATATTCAGAGTATTTGGTTTATTCTATGGCACCGGCTGAATCTACTTTCTATACAAATGCAGAGTGGCATAAATACCATGGTGCAAGTTCCTTCGGTTTAAGCCCTTTCACTAGCTCTACATTTGATGGTGGCATTTTATGTGTAGGCAAGAATTCAGCAATGAGTATATGGGTTGAAGATGAGGACTAGTGCTAACAAATCAAAGCACGCGGACTTGGTAAAGCTGTCACCTTTTTTGTTCCAAAAAAGCCGCCAACTTCACCAAGCCGGTGTTTGAGGCGTGTGTGCCAGGCATGGCATTTAACTAGAGAGGTGAAAGTCCTCTTACCAGGTATTCGTGGAGCCGAAGGTTAGCGAAAGGGCAAGGTTAATATCGCGAGGTATTGGCTGGAGGAAGCCCAACGCAAATTCACGGGGTGATGAACAAGAACTGGATATGAGGTGTGACGTAGGCGGAGCCAGTGGGCACGTGACCATAAAGCTCTCCATCCACAATTGGCTTACGTTTTATAAATCCAGCATCTACGTGAAGAAAGTTAAATGTCTTACCCTGGGAGGTCTATGGGTTGTTAATGGAGTAACTGAAAACTGAGAGATTGGTTTTGACCGATCCATAGAAGTCAGCAGAAGGCATAGTAGGTAGATTTCGTGCTACTGAAGGCCTGAACAATTCTGGACAGTATTATTAATGCAGAGCTTGATGACTGCATCTGACAAGTAACTTAGTTGCCAGAAAAAAAAACATTTTTTTTCTGGGTGAACATCAAACTGGAAACTTAATCATACATTGTCCAATTTCCCATCTCTTTTAATGCAGCGAATTCTAGATAGGAATAATCTGTTTCGAGCATTACAACAAGTTTCTCGTAACCAGGGTGCGCCAGGTCTCGATGGTATGACGGTAAAACAATTGCCGGAACATCTTAAGCAGACTTGGATTGCTACCCGACACAAGGTGTTAAGTAGTAGCTATCGTCCTCAACCGGTGAAACGCGTCTTTATACCAAAAGGCAATGGAGGCCTGCGTCCATTGGGTATACCCACTGTGCAAGATAGGTTGATCCAACAAGCTATCGCACAGATACTCAATGAGCAATGGGAGCCGAAGTTTCATGCTCTTAGTTTTGGTTTTAGACCAAATCGATCGGCACACCAGGCGATTAGACAGGTTCAAAACTTTGTCCGGCAAGGAAAGCGCTGGACGATCGATATGGACTTGAAATCCTTCTTTGATGAAGTGAATCATGACAAGCTCATGCTAACACTGAAGCAAAGTGGAATACCGGCTGATGTTCTGGGGTTGATAAACCGATACCTAAAAGCGCCAACGGTAGTCGATGGCAAGGTAATAGCTACAACAAAAGGCGTCCCGCAAGGTGGGCCGTTATCTCCGCTTCTAGCGAATATTGTGCTTAATGAACTGGACTGGGAGCTGCACAAGCGGCAACTCAGTTTTGTACGATATGCCGATGATTTTCAAATACTGGTGGGAAGTCGTCGGTCTGCAGAACGGATAAAAGCAAACCTTACGCACTTCATCAAATGTAAGCTGAAGCTCACAGTAAATACTGAGAAGAGTGCAGAGGATCATTTCTGGAAGCGGAGCTTTCTAGGATTTAGATTGCTGAAGAAAGATGCCCGGATAAAGGTATCAGAATCATCGATGAATAAATTGAAAGCCAAGATCAGAATGATCACCCGCCGAACACGAGGCCGCAAGTTTACTCAGATCATGGAAGAGTTAAATAAGTCCCTGCTTGGTTGGAAAGCGTACTTTGACATCAGTGAAGTACTGAGCCCTCTGAAAGATCTGGACAAGTGGATAAGGCGGAAGTTGCGATGTTATTTATGGAAACAATGGGGTCGAAGTGGTTACCGCCGATTAAGAAGGCTGGGAGTTGATCGCTTTTTAGCGTGGAACACGGCCAAATCAGCGCATGGTCCATGGAGGCTAAGCAAAAGCCCAGCCCTTTACAGAGCATTGCCAAATAGATACTTTAGGAACTTGGGGCTGCCGGAATTGGCAGATAGGAAGGGGAATAGAATTGAACCGCCATGGTACGTGACCCGTATGCCTGGTGGTGTGGGAGGAGAGGCATCGTGAGGTGCCTCCCTATCCCGATTAGGTGGCAATCTCTCATGAAGCGAGAATTATGAATAACGACAAAATTGAAGACGTACTTTCAGAGAATTTAGGTGAGGGCTACCATATCGTTCAAGATAATGGTCAGCTTTCACCATCAATAGAATGGGTCGATTGGGTTCAGCAATCGGATGATGAAAACGATATACGTGTTGAGGTTCACTTTTCAGATGATAGTGACCTTGTGTATGAAAAAGGTGTAAAGCTTCGTCAAATATGGCACGAGGACGTATGACTTTTAATTTGGAACCGAGCAAGCACCTAACAAGTTTAGGCAGCATCGCCCCTTCGGGGCTGGACCTCCGCTTCGGCGCTTCGCGCCTACACTGCGGCCGCTGCTAAAGGCGTTAGTGCGTCAAGCTAAGCTTGATGCTTCTTGCAGGGTGGAAGTCCCTGTCGGGTAAGGCCTAACCAGCCACCTGTATCGAGTGTTGCGCGTAGGGCGGAACAGAAGGGAAAGAAAATATAATTATCTTTTTTTTTTCAACTGTGAACAAACTATGTGAAGCGTACACAGAGAATTCTATAGGCCATAGGGATTATCGTGATCCTGAAGTGCTGGTATCGCTCCGATAATAAAGTGAGCTCCGATTGACGAGATGTGTAACGCCATCGAAGTCCAGGCAATGCAACCGTAATGGTAAGGTTGTTGCGGATCGGCGGGGTTATTAAGCCGTGGCATGTAGAAAGAGAAGTATTGAGAACTTGAGAGATCCGAGCAGGTTCCTGAAGGAGCAGGTAGAGACGTTAAGCCTAATGGCGAAACCAACGAAGACCACTCGGAAGTCGGATCAGCTCATAGTAGTCCGAGAGCGGGAAAGCCGCTTACATGGCGAAGGGGCTGACAGTAATATCGGTGTGCAACAGAAACATAGTCCGGACAAAGTAGGGCTGGAGACACTATGACAACCGCCTTGCACGCCATCGCATTTAAAGCACAGAGCCACCCCAGACACAGGTTTCAGAATTTATACGGACTGCTAAATTCCAACCTGCTGTATCAAAGCTGGGGCCAGCTCAATAAGCAGGCCCGCCCCGGTATCGACGGAGTAACTACCGAAGTTTACCGGCAAAGACTGCCGCAAAATATTCAATGCCTACATCAACGGCTGTGTGACAAACGCTACCGCACCCAGGCGATTAAGCGGGTATTGATTCCCAAAGGCAACGGCAAGCAGCGCCCACTGGGGCTGCCTACGGTGGAAGACAAACTGGTGCAGCAGAGCGTAGCGCAGCTACTGCAAAGTATCTGGGAGCAGGATTTTCTGCCCTTCAGCTACGGTTACCGTCCCAGGAAAAGCGCCCACCAAGCCGTACACAGTCTTGGCTTAAATCTGCAATTCAAAGGCTACGGCTACATCGTTGAAGCCGATATTAAAGGCTTCTTTGATCAGCTGGATCACGACTGGTTACTGCGGATGCTAGCCCTTCGTATCGACGACAAAGCCCTGCTGACACTGATTAAGCAGTGGCTGAAAGTACGCGTGCAAACTCCAGATGGTAAGTTCAGTAAAGCGGCAGCAGGCACCCCGCAAGGAGGTGTGGTCAGTCCGGTACTGGCGAACATCTATCTGCACTACGTCCTGGATTTGTGGTTCGAGAAGAAAGTTAAGCCGCGTATGCGTGGCAGAGCCATGCTAATCCGGTACGCCGATGATTATGTAGTGGCTTTCCAATTGAAAACGGATGCAGAGCGCTTTTACCGGGTACTACCGCAACGGCTGAACAAGTTTGGCCTGCAGTTAGCCCCCGAGAAAACGCACCTGAAGCGCTTTAGCCGCTTCCATCCGGGCCGAAAACGGCAGTTCCAGTTTCTGGGTTTTGAGTTCTACTGGAGCTTGGACGTCAACAAACGCCCCAGGCTCAGGCGCCGGACTGCCGCACAGAAACAGAAGGGCGCAATGGAAGCGCTCTACCACTGGATCAAAGCCAAGCGCAGTGAGCGTCTGAGAGAATGGCTGCCCACACTGAAGCGCAAGCTACAGGGGTTCCAGAACTACTTCGGTCTACCAGACAACAGTCGAAGCTTGTCCCGTTTGTACAGCTATGTTTTACACAGCATACACAAATGGCTCAACCGGCGGAGTCAGCGCAAGAGTTACAACTGGAATGGTCTAAAGGAAATGCTGGGATATTTTGGGCTAAAGCCACCGCGAGTATACAAACGCAGTATACTTGTGGACTGGTATTAGGGTTCGTGCTTTACACGAGCGAATATATTACTGAAGAGCCGGATGCGGTAGTTCCGCACGTCCGGATCTGCGTGGGGGCAGTTAGGGTAACCGGCTGTCCTACCACTACAGCACCAAGAATTTACGGATCAATAATGAAGCCTAATGAAAGATGGGAAAGAATTCGATCTAAAGGATCGTTTCATTTTGCTTTAACTAGAGGTGTGCTTGGGGGCGGTTGTTTTCTATTTGTTAACGGATTTCTATCGAGGCAGATAATCAATAATCAATCCATTCTCACTATGGATACATTATGGTCATTAATAGGTAGTTTGGCTTTTGGGTATCTTTTGGCTGGTGTAATCTGGTCTGTTAATGAGTCAAGGTACAATGGCCCCAGAACTTAACAAGCGGCTGCATTTCGTTCCGGCCTGCGGCCTCCACCGGACTTGCTTCGCTCGCCGATGAGCCGGGCGCTAAGTTTTATACACAAGTTTTTTAAGTTTTATTATGTAAATCAATAAGTTACAGTTTAGCCTGGTAAGAACTACAGATTTGGCTGGATTATTATGCAGGACTGGGTCATGGACGAAGTAAGAAATCAGGTTATGGGTGATACACGCTTGAATAAGCGCTTGTCTAATATTCTCAGTAATTTAAGTTCAGACCCAAACAATAGCATTCCTTGTGCAAACAAAACTTGGGCAGAAACGTTTGCAGCTTATCGCTTTATAGAAAATGATAAAGTCAACTTTGACTCTATTATGAGCGGTCATAAATCGGCAACTCTTGAGAGAATCAAAGCGCAGCCTGTTGTTCTTATCCCACAAGATACTACCTTTCTAAATTTTGCCACTGACCTAGAAAGTAAAGAGATGGGAACACTTAGGCGTAAAGAGACCAACCAACAACTCTTGCACACCTCCATCGCGATAACACCATCCAGAGTTAATTTGGGTGTTGTTGAAGGTAGTATGTGGCAGAGAGATAAGGAATCAAGTTCTAATTCCCGCTATACCAAGTCGATAAAGGATAAGGAGAGTCGACGCTGGCTAGACCATTACGAAACGGCTTGTCAGATACAAGAGCACTGCCCTGAAAGCACAATTGTGAGTATTGCTGATAGAGAGGGTGATATTCATGAGTGGTTTCAGCTGGCTGAAGAGCAAAGTGAACAGCGGCGGGCGAGCTATATCGTTCGAGCTAAGGCCAATCGCACTTTAGAGCTCGATGGAGAAGAAACGGTTTTACTTTGGGATCATATGAACGAGCAGAAATCTATTGGTCTATACACGGTAGATATTCCCAAACGGAATGGGGAACCTGGAAGAAAAGCCAAAGTCAGCGTATCCACTACCGAGATACGGCTACTTGGAAAAGGAAAATCTAAACGACCACTTTCTCTCTATGCTGTATTGGCTAAAGAATTAAACCCACCAGAGGGTGAAAAAGGCATTGAGTGGATGCTGTTAACTGATCTTCCAGTTGAAGACTATAAGCAGGCGAGAGTCGTCATTGAGTGGTATCGAAGCCGGTGGGAAATTGAAACCTATTTTCGGGTGGTAAAAGGCGGATGCCAGATAGAAAGTAATCGTTTTAGAACAGAGCAGCGAATGTTGAACTGTATTGCGATCTATATGATTATTGGATGGCGACTACATTCGATAACTACACAAGCAAAAAGTCTTCCTGATGAACCATGTACGAGTGCTTACTCTGAAAAAGAATGGCGCATGGTATGGATGATGCAAGATAAAAGTTCCCCGCCGAATATACCTCCGAGCATAAGAGATATAACGCGTATGCTGGCAGGTCTAGGAGGATTTCTAGGGCGTAAAGGCGATGGCGAGCCAGGGGTTAAAACTGTTTGGCAAGGATATGCAAAGTTGCTCCATTATGTTGAAGCAGCAGAGGTTTTAAATGGACTTAAATAATGTGTATAAAACACAGGCCGGGCGTTATATTCTGCTGAACCTATTATGAGTGAATTAACAAAAAAACTGGAAACTCTAAGCCAGCGTAGAAAAACAAAGGAAGCAATTCTCGAGCTTCCGGCCGATATACGTTCCAGTATCACTCTTGAAAATATAGTGTATATCGATCAAATCAGGGAAAGCCACGAGCTAGCATTATTTCCTAAGTATGGTAAAGAAACTATGGAGGCTCCTCAAGGTTACTCGAAATACATTTATCGAGATTGCGATACCTTAAAAGATTTAGTAGCACTAATTAATTCGGAGTTTGTCCCGTTTAGCAAATCAATTTTGGTTCAATCAACTAGAAATTCAGCTTATTGGGAGCTACCGTTAGATTGCCAACAGCAATTTTTTGAGCACTATATAGATGTTCTCAAAAACAATTTTTGGGGGCTACTGGTTTTTCAAAGTGATTTTGCACAAGGGTTAGTTATCGACAATTATTGCGGTTACCTACCTGAAGATAGAGCTACCAATAATGACGAGGTAGTATATGAATATGTATTTTGGCAAAAATGAATATAACCAGGCAAAGCAGTGGATCGCCAGCAAGCTGGCTCCACACTGTTTGCGGCGTTATATGCAATCATGATTAGCGATATCGAGCGAAAACAAATAGATCAAATTCAATATGAGGAAGATATTGATAAGGTCATTTCTATTGCGAAATCATCGCGAAGCCCGTACTTTCTCCAGCAATATGCTATGGCTTACAATTGGAATGATGGCTTGGCATTGCCCACGGTTATCGCAAATAACGAGCATTGTGATTTAGGAACAGCTCTTACTCTATTTTGGCTCGCTGAAGGAATGAGCTATTTCCTAAAAGAGATTGAGCGAAACGAATTCAATAATGAATGGGCAGATTTTTGTGAAATGATTGTCCGAAACTTAAATAATAACGTTTATGCTTGTGGCCCGGTGAGCTTCAAGCCAAATATAAGTAGACTCACTTTGCACAAATACCAAAAGGCAGGTGTTCCATCGGTACTTTTTAGTGAGGTTCAAGGTGCGGGCATATAACAAGCGCGTGCATTTGACCTCCGCTTCGCTGCGGCAAATGACGCGGGCGTTAGCTCTCTTCATGGAAGAATAGTTGTATGGTCGAGACAATAGTTCTCTTAGCGTTATTAGTAATTTTTTCTCTACCTATTTATTTTCTACTTTTTCTTATCTATAGGGATAGGAACCCTTCTAGAAAATTTATCTTGTTTATTGCGGGGGTACTTTTTTTGTACGGCGGCTCGGTTGGGTATATGTATGAAAATATTGAGCCTCTATGGGAGAAGGCTGTTTCTGATATAAATACTTCTCTAGTGAACCTCAAAGATGAATCTGAAAGAATAAATTCCGTTCTAATTAATAAGGAATATGATTCAGAAGAAGAGCGTAAAGTTTACGAAATTAGGAAGGTAGAGCTGGATAAACAAATTTCGAAAGAAGAAGAAAAAAGTAGCTTGGCGGAATGGTTTTTTCCACTTCAGTCCTTACTTGAAATTTCCGTTACATTGTTTGCGATAAATATAGCGTCAAACTACGTTGCCAATGCAACAATTAATAAAGATTCAACTAGGAATTTTTATGAGATTCCTAACGATATCAATAGGAAGATTGAAAGTTTAGAGAGCGCTGTTGATCGGCAAAGTACGGTAATACTTATACTCGTAGTCTTCGTGGGAGCGCTGCTGCTATGGAGCTAACAATTTGCCGCAGCCGACGTCTTACTTTATGCACAAAATGTGCATAAAGTAATCCGCCGCTGAGCAAGGCGTTAGGCGTCCAAGAGGATTGAGTCCCTAATGGAAATTAGCGATATTAGAAAAACGTTTGAAGAGTTCGTTGGTACAGAAAGATATTTGAACTTTTTGGCTACTATCTGTTGCTCCAACAAAGAAAATAGTCGCCTTAAATTCAAACAAGAACTTGAATGGGAAAAATTCGTTAGTGAGTATGGGCTAGGCTACAAAACATACCAAGAAATATGGTCGTTGTTTCAATACTGCCATTTGCATCAAGTAGAGCTTGAGCAGGATCATGCTGAAATCATCTATGGTACAAGAAGATCTCCTACAAAAGCTGAGCGAAGAACTATTAATGAAAACTACCCTTATGCTAATGTTGTGGCTTATGGGCCTTGCTGGGTTGAAGATGCAAAGACAAAAGAGGTTCTTTACTGCAGCAAGTGCAGAGAAATCTATGGTAGCTAAGATAGGTTGTTCGCCTAACAAGCGGCTGCATTTCGTTCCGGCCTTCGACCTCCACCGGACTCGCTGCGCTCGCCGATGAGCCGGGCGTTAGTGCGTCAAGCTAAGCTTGATGCTTCTTGCAGGGTGGAAGTCCCTGTCGGGTAAGGCCTAACCAGCCACCTGTATCGAGTGTTGCGCGTAGGGCGGAACAGAAGGGAAAGAAAATATAATTATCTTTTTTTTTCAACTGTGAACAAACTATGTGAAGCGTACACAGAGAATTCTATAGGCCATAGGGATTATCGTGATCCTGAAGTGCTGGTATCGCTCCGATAATAAAGTGAGCTCCGATTGACGAGATGTGTAACGCCATCGAAGTCCAGGCAATGCAACCGTAATGGTAAGGTTGTTGCGGATCGGCGGGGTTATTAAGCCGTGGCATGTAGAAAGAGAAGTATTGAGAACTTGAGAGATCCGAGCAGGTTCCTGAAGGAGCAGGTAGAGACGTTAAGCCTAATGGCGAAACCAACGAAGACCACTCGGAAGTCGGATCAGCTCATAGTAGTCCGAGAGCGGGAAAGCCGCTTACATGGCGAAGGGGCTGACAGTAATATCGGTGTGCAACAGAAACATAGTCCAGACAAAGTAGGGCTGGAGACACTATGACAACCGCCTTGCACGCCATCGCATTTAAAGCACAGAGCCACCCCAGACACAGGTTTCAGAATTTATACGGACTGCTAAATTCCAACCTGCTGTATCAAAGCTGGGGCCAGCTCAATAAGCAGGCCCGCCCCGGTATCGACGGAGTAACTACCGAAGTTTACCGGCAAAGACTGCCGCAAAATATTCAATGCCTACATCAACGGCTGTGTGACAAACGCTACCGCACCCAGGCGATTAAGCGGGTATTGATTCCCAAAGGCAACGGCAAGCAGCGCCCACTGGGGCTGCCTACGGTGGAAGACAAACTGGTGCAGCAGAGCGTAGCGCAGCTACTGCAAAGTATCTGGGAGCAGGATTTTCTGCCCTTCAGCTACGGTTACCGTCCCAGGAAAAGCGCCCACCAAGCCGTACACAGTCTTGGCTTAAATCTGCAATTCAAAGGCTACGGCTACATCGTTGAAGCCGATATTAAAGGCTTCTTTGATCAGCTGGATCACGACTGGTTACTGCGGATGCTAGCCCTTCGTATCGACGACAAAGCCCTGCTGACACTGATTAAGCAGTGGCTGAAAGTACGCGTGCAAACTCCAGATGGTAAGTTCAGTAAAGCGGCAGCAGGCACCCCGCAAGGAGGTGTGGTCAGTCCGGTACTGGCGAACATCTATCTGCACTACGTCCTGGATTTGTGGTTCGAGAAGAAAGTTAAGCCGCGTATGCGTGGCAGAGCCATGCTAATCCGGTACGCCGATGATTATGTAGTGGCTTTCCAATTGAAAACGGATGCAGAGCGCTTTTACCGGGTACTACCGCAACGGCTGAACAAGTTTGGCCTGCAGTTAGCCCCCGAGAAAACGCACCTGAAGCGCTTTAGCCGCTTCCATCCGGGCCGAAAACGGCAGTTCCAGTTTCTGGGTTTTGAGTTCTACTGGAGCTTGGACGTCAACAAACGCCCCAGGCTCAGGCGCCGGACTGCCGCACAGAAACAGAAGGGCGCAATGGAAGCGCTCTACCACTGGATCAAAGCCAAGCGCAGTGAGCGTCTGAGAGAATGGCTGCCCACACTGAAGCGCAAGCTACAGGGGTTCCAGAACTACTTCGGTCTACCAGACAACAGTCGAAGCTTGTCCCGTTTGTACAGCTATGTTTTACACAGCATACACAAATGGCTCAACCGGCGGAGTCAGCGCAAGAGTTACAACTGGAATGGTCTAAAGGAAATGCTGGGATATTTTGGGCTAAAGCCACCGCGAGTATACAAACGCAGTATACTTGTGGACTGGTATTAGGGTTCGTGCTTTACACGAGCGAATATATTACTGAAGAGCCGGATGCGGTAGTTCCGCACGTCCGGATCTGCGTGGGGGCAGTTAGGGTAACCGGCTGTCCTACCACTACTGTGGCCACATGAATTACTACATACTTTCAAAAGATTTTTACATAGATCAATCGAGGCTGGAGCATGCTGATTTAGGTGTGGGCATGGTTCATGGACGTTTTATACAAGGTCCTGACTATCAAAAAGTAAAAAGTGTTTTTAAGCTATTCGCCAGCGAGCAATATGATGAGTATTATCAAAAGAGAGATGATCTGGAGTTGATGCTTCAAGATGAGTCAGGTAATAAAATTTCCACTGACTTTATTCATATTGAAGATTATTCTCCAGAATTTGAAGAGATTAGTGTAGAGGTCAAGTTAGTAAACGGCCAGTCATGGGCAGGTATTGAAAACACATAACTAGGCCAAGCAGGCTCGCCCAGCTGATAGCTGGGCTGGACGGCCTACGCGCTGCTTCGGCCGCCCCTGTTGGCAACGTTATGTGTTTTAAGAAGGGACTGAGCTTTGCCAAAATATCAAATCCCCAGGTCAGCCGGAGAATTTGAGATTCTTGAATCTAAATCTGGTAATTCAATGATATGGAATCGGAAAAAAGGTAAAGGAAAGGTTATGATTCCATGCAGAGATCGTAATCATGCTGAAGAAATATTAGGGAAGTTAAAGGATCTCAAAAATGGAGGTGAACTATGGATTTAAAGCTTGAATTAGACGGTTCGGCGGGTACACATAACCAGTTGCTGTAGTACGTTCCGGCCACAAAAGACGTGGTCTCCACCGGACAGCCTGCACTGTGTTTCGGCTGCCGCTAAGCAAGGCGCTAAGTTTTATACACAAGTTTTTTAAGTTTTATTATGTAAATCAATAAGTTACAGTTTAGCCTGGTAAGAACTACAGATTTGGCTGGATTATTATGCAGGACTGGGTCATGGACGAAGTAAGAAATCAGGTTATGGGTGATACACGCTTGAATAAGCGCTTGTCTAATATTCTCAGTAATTTAAGTTCAGACCCAAACAATAGCATTCCTTGTGCAAACAAAACTTGGGCAGAAACGTTTGCAGCTTATCGCTTTATAGAAAATGATAAAGTCAACTTTGACTCTATTATGAGCGGTCATAAATCGGCAACTCTTGAGAGAATCAAAGCGCAGCCTGTTGTTCTTATCCCACAAGATACTACCTTTCTAAATTTTGCCACTGACCTAGAAAGTAAAGAGATGGGAACACTTAGGCGTAAAGAGACCAACCAACATCTCTTGCACACCTCCATCGCGATAACACCATCCAGAGTTAATTTGGGTGTTGTTGAAGGTAGTATGTGGCAGAGAGATAAGGAATCAAGTTCTAATTCCCGCTATACCAAGTCGATAAAGGATAAGGAGAGTCGACGCTGGCTAGACCATTACGAAACGGCTTGTCAGATACAAGAGCACTGCCCTGAAAGCACAATTGTGAGTATTGCTGATAGAGAGGGTGATATTCATGAGTGGTTTCAGCTGGCTGAAGAGCAAAGTGAACAGCGGCGGGCGAGCTATATCGTTCGAGCTAAGGCCAATCGCACTTTAGAGCTCGATGGAGAAGAAACGGTTTTACTTTGGGATCATATGAACGAGCAGAAATCTATTGGTCTATACACGGTAGATATTCCCAAACGGAATGGGGAACCTGGAAGAAAAGCCAAAGTCAGCGTATCCACTACCGAGATACGGCTACTTGGAAAAGGAAAATCTAAACGACCACTTTCTCTCTATGCTGTATTGGCTAAAGAATTAAACCCACCAGAGGGTGAAAAAGGCATTGAGTGGATGCTGTTAACTGATCTTCCAGTTGAAGACTATAAGCAGGCGAGAGTCGTCATTGAGTGGTATCGAAGCCGGTGGGAAATTGAAACCTATTTTCGGGTGGTAAAAGGCGGATGCCAGATAGAAAGTAATCGTTTTAGAACAGAGCAGCGAATGTTGAACTGTATTGCGATCTATATGATTATTGGATGGCGACTACATTCGATAACTACACAAGCAAAAAGTCTTCCTGATGAACCATGTACGAGTGCTTACTCTGAAAAAGAATGGCGCATGGTATGGATGATGCAAGATAAAAGTTCCCCGCCGAATATACCTCCGAGCATAAGAGATATAACGCGTATGCTGGCAGGTCTAGGAGGATTTCTAGGGCGTAAAGGCGATGGCGAGCCAGGGGTTAAAACTGTTTGGCAAGGATATGCAAAGTTGCTCCATTATGTTGAAGCAGCAGAGGTTTTAAATGGACTTAAATAATGTGTATAAAACACAGGCAAGGCGTTAGTTGCTCAGGGAGATTACAACCATCATCTTGTCAGACAACGAAAAGTGGCTATTGATTGAGTTGACTGATTTCGGTAAAACTCTACCAGAGTTAATATCAGAAATTTATTCTGATGCTACGGAAGATAGCCTCATTGAAAAATATGAGCTGGCAATTGGCCTTGTAAATTCATTGGTGTCAAAGGGCCTGATTTCACTCTGTCAGATTGATAAAGCTTCCAAAGAGCCATACTCTGTTGAGTCTGTAAAGACATTAACCAATGATGATTTGGAAAGCTTCATTAATGATCCATGGAACTGGAGTAGCTCATTTTCAAGAGACAATAAATGGCAGTATGAGCTGGCTCCAACTAACCGAGGGGAGGCCGTGCTAGATGAGATTTTCGGAGTCCAAAAAAGCAACTAACGAGGTGCTGCAGCTGACGGCTTACTTTATGTACCTTTTGCGCGGTCGCTACGCTCCCATTTTCGCGCAAAACGCGCATAAAGTAAGCCGCCGCTGAGCACGGCGTTATTGTGGCTGTCATTTTTTAGGTAGTTTGAAGTTGCTGCAAGCACCAATCTCTTCCTGAGCACATTTCTCCAGAGAGTTTTCCTGCAGGTTGGCACCGCAGTTCCGTTCAAGTGTCTTCGTTTTAAGCCAACAAGTTCTGCAAGCTAGCAGCAGCATTGTGGAGTGCCAGTCAGTTAGTTAACTGGTGGGGAAAGTATGGTATTTTTCCCAGTAAATTTATTGGGCAGTGGCCAGCCAAAGGTGGCTGGCAAAGAGCAAGTAGGTTGTTCAGAGCGCGCCAGCTATAACCAGGCCAGGCAAGCTCGCCCAGCCGGAGGCTGGGCTGGACAGCCTACGCTCTGCTTCGGCTGCCCTTGCTGGCAACGTTAAATACAGGGAATTAAATGAAGAAAGGAAACAAGACTACAGGAATACAATTGCTGATCTTATTGGGCTTGTTTGTTGCTTCTATCGTTTGGTGGAGGCTTTGGTTTTACCAAGGCTTTGTTGGTCCCATTCCTTTCTTACATTGGTTTATCCACGTGGATGGTGAGGCCTCGTATGACTTAACCTATTGTGAAATGTTTATTCAACTCATACTGGTTTGGTTATCATCTAATGTGTTTTACTATGTTAAAAAACGTTATGGTAAAAGCATTTAACCAGCTCAGGCACGCGACCCACTTTTCGTTCCGCCTTTCGGCTCCACAAAAAGCGCTCGCATGCTAAAGACGTTAGGGCACCTCATGATTGAGTCTGCAGAAGAATTTAAAAGGCTTAGAGAAAGCGAAGTAATAGATGAATATACTCGCGCCGCTCATGACCAGGCTCCCACGAAAATATGGGAGGATGTTCTCGAGAAATATCCAAAACTGGCATTCTGGGTAGCGCAGAACAAAACTGTACCAGTCGAAATACTAGAAAATCTGGCAGCACACAATGACCCAAAAGTCCGAGGCATGGTTGCTCGTAAAAGGAAAATCCCAGAATCGCTCATGCTGCAACTAGCAAAAGATGAAGATGAATCCGTAAGGAATGCGCTGGCGAACAACGGTAAAATTACTGAAGCGGTATTGAGGGTTCTAATAAATGATTCCTGGCAAGTTGTCAGGGAAAGGGCTTCGGAGAAACTTCGAGCCCTAAATCGGGTAGCCGGTAGTTTTTAGCTACCGGCCCCCACACCACCCATCATGCGGGTCCGCAATGGGCGGTTCCCTATCCGTAATGAATCTCTACCCAACGATCTCGCATTGAAATCAAACCCATCTCTTCGAAGAACTCATTATTGAGCGCAATATGAATACCCTCAGTTTTTGCGCTTCGCCAGTAACTTTTACCGGACGAGCCGCAGGTAACTGCCAGCGATTCACTCACACCCATACGCAGTAAATTTCGAACTTTCGTTCTCACTCTGCGCCAATTCTTCCAATAGCTCATTCTTAATCGCCGCCGTATCCAGCAGTCTAGATCTATACATTTTTGATAGCCTTGCGCTATTCCAAAATAGTTGATCCAACCACGGAGGTATACGGTAAGTTCTTTCAGTTTCTTTTCCATAGAGATACCACGAGATCGCCCTGTAATCTGGCGGACGCAGTATTTAAATTGGAGCAGGGACTTATCATGCCAGACAAGCTTTGCCCCCCGAAAAGAGAAACCTAGGAACTTACAACGGCTGACAGGAACCACTTGGCTTTTAGTATCGTTAACTTTGAGCTTAAGCTTGCGCTCAACAAAGCGTTTAATACTCACCATAACCCGCTCACCCGCGCGTTTAGAGGAAACCACAATCACAAAATCGTCCGCATAACGGACGAAATTGTGTCGGCGTTTTTCCAGCTCTTTGTCGAGCAAATCGAGTACAATGTTGGACAGCAGCGGCGATAAAGGGCCACCTTGTGGTACCCCCTCATAACACGCTTTCCAGCATCCATCTTCTACTCTTCCTGCACGCAAGTAGCTTGCGATCAGTTTGAGTAAGCGCTTATCGCTGATTCTTTGGCCAAGTAAACTCATGAGGAAATCATGATTTACCCGATCGAAGAATTTAGATAAATCGACATCCACTGCTATTCGTTTCCCTCCCTCGATATACTTTCGCAGCTTTTTTACCGCATGATGCTGCGATCGCTTTGGGCGGAACCCATAGCTGAACTCCGAAAAGGTTTTATCGAAACTGGGACCGATGATTTGGGCGATAGCCTGCTGAATAACACGATCAAAGATCGTAGGTATCCCGAGACCACGCTGGCCACCATCTGGCTTGTGAATGTAGACGCGCCTGACGGGAAGCGGCCGGTAATGACCCTGTCGAATGGTCTCGATGAGGTCGTCGCCAACTGCCTTAAAGTGCTGCACAAAATTATCGACAGTAATCCCGTCAATGCCTGCGGCACCTTTGTTGCTTCGCACATGTTTCCATGCAGCATTAAGATTTTCTTTGCTGAGGATGACTTCAAGCAGATTTTCATTTGAGTTGAGTGTCATGGCAGTGCGCTACGTCAATTTTATATCCGGCTGGCAACATATCAGTAGGCTAGCCCTGTCTTTTAACTCATGGATTTTGGGTTCAGGCCTTCACCGTATCCAAGGTATTAATCTTGGTATTAGGCTACTATGCCGTCGGCTGACTTCTGTTTAATCACCTTGATCATTACTGACCAAGGCGCCGCTGTGTTCCACCATTTTTGTCTACCCCACGATGGTGGCTAGCGGGCTGGGCCTACTTATGAGTCAGCGGCCACGCTGACAGCTTCACAGCAGCAAGCTAAACAGATCTCCCCAGATAAGAACGTGAACTTTCACTACACAACTGCATCATTTACTCTACCCGTTAGACCACATGGCTTTGGTATCCTTGGCTACCTCGCCTCCAGGCTAAGCCTTATATGATGTTTCTGTTCGTCAGCTCGTAGTTTTGCTAGCGGCTTCCTCCCCACAAGACCTCACGGTATTGCAGTTGCCATTCGCTAGTAGTTGGCATTTAATGAAGTCCATTAAACGGTGATCTTTCTACAGGGGACTTTCACCCCATTAGTTCACGCCCATGCTGGGCGTACCAAGCAAAGGCAGCGGACGCTAAGAGCGCCGCTGCTTTGAGCGTGTGTGCCAGGCATGGCATTTAACTAGAGAGGTGAAAGTCCTCTTACCAGGTATTCGTGGAGCCGAAGGTTAGCGAAAGGGCAAGGTTAATATCGCGAGGTATTGGCTGGAGGAAGCCCAACGCAAATTCACGGGGTGATGAACAAGAACTGGATATGAGGCGTGACGCAGGTGGAGCCAGTGGGCACGTGACCATAAAGCTCTCCATCCACAATTGGCCTACGTTTTTATAAATCCAGCATCTACGTGAAGAAAGTTAAATGTCTTACCCTGGGAGGTCTATGGGTTGTTAATGGAGTAACTGAAAACTGAGAGATTGGTTTTGACCGATCCATAGAAGTCAGCAGAGGGCATAGTAGGTAGATTTCGTGCTACTGAAGGCCTGAACAATTCTGGACAGTATTATTAATGCAGAGCTTGATGACTGCATCTGACAAGTAACTGAGTTGCCAGGAAAAAAATATTTTTTTTCTGGGTGAACATCAAACTGGAAACTTAATCATACATTGTCCAATTTCCCATCTCTTTTAATGCAGCGAATTCTAGATAGGAATAATCTGTTTCGAGCATTACAACAAGTTTCTCGTAACCAGGGTGCGCCAGGTCTCGATGGTATGACGGTAAAACAGTTGCCGGAACATCTTAAGCAGACTTGGATTGCTACCCGACAAAAGGTGTTAAGTAGTATCTATCGTCCTCAACCGGTGAAACGCGTCTTTATACCAAAAGGCAATGGAGGCCTGCGTCCATTGGGTATACCCACTGTGCAAGATAGGTTGATCCAACAAGCTATCGCACAGATACTCAGTGAGCAATGGGAGCCGAAGTTTCATGCTCTTAGTTTTGGTTTTAGACCAAATCGATCGGCACACCAGGCGATTAGACAGGTCCAAAACTTTGTCCGGCAAGGAAAGCGCTGGACGATCGATATGGACTTGAAATCCTTCTTTGATGAAGTGAATCATGACAGGCTCATGCTAACACTGAAGCAAAGCGGAATACCGGCTGATGTGCTGGGGTTGATAAACCGATACCTAAAAGCGCCAACGGTAGTCGATGGCAAGGTAATAGCTACAACAAAAGGCGTCCCGCAAGGTGGGCCGTTATCTCCGCTTCTAGCGAATATTGTGCTTAATGAACTGGACTGGGAGCTGCACAAGCGGCAACTCAGTTTTGTACGATATGCCGATGATTTTCAAATACTGGTGGGAAGTCATCGGTCTGCAGAGCGGATAAAAGTAAGCCTTACGCACTTCATCAAATGTAAGCTGAAGCTCACAGTAAATACTGAGAAGAGTGCAGAGGATCATTTCTGGAAGCGGAGCTTTCTAGGATTTAGATTGCTGAAGAAAGATGCCCGGATAAAGGTATCAGAATCATCGATGAATAAATTGAAAGCCAAGATCAGAATGATCACCCGCCGAACACGAGGCCGCAAGTTTACTCAGATCATGGAAGAGTTAAATAAGTCCCTGCTTGGTTGGAAAGCGTACTTTGACATCAGTGAAGTACTGAGCCCTCTGAAAGATCTGGACAAGTGGATAAGGCGGAAGTTGCGATGTTATTTATGGAAACAATGGGGTCGAAGTGGTTACCGCCGATTAAGAAGGCTGGGAGTTGATCGCTTTTTAGCGTGGAACACGGCCAAATCAGCGCATGGTCCATGGAGGCTAAGCAAAAGCCCAGCCCTTTACAGAGCATTGCCAAATAGATACTTTAGGAACTTGGGGCTGCCGGAATTGGCAGATAGGAAGGGGAATAGAATTGAACCGCCATGGTACGTGACCCGTATGCCTGGTGGTGTGGGAGGAGAGGCATCGTGAGGTGCCTCCCTATCCCGATTATTGTGGCGGTCATTTTTTAGATGGTTTGTAGTTGCTGCAAGTAACAATCTCTACCTGAACACGCTTCGCCAGAGAGTTCTCCTTCAAACTGGTACCGCAGTTTCGTTCAAGTGCCTTCGTTTAAAGCCAACAAGTTCTGCAAGCCAGCTGCACCATTGTGGAGTACCAATCTGCTAGCTAACTGGTGGGGAAAGTATGGTATTTTTCCCTGTAAATTTATCTGGCAGTGGCCAGCCAAAGTTGGCTGGCAGAGAGCAAGTAGGTCGTTTAGAGCGCGCCAGCTATAACCAGGCCAGGCAAGATCGCCCAGCCGGTGGCTGGGCTGGACAGCCTACGCTTTGCTTCGGCTGCCCTTGCTGGCAACGTTATGAGTAAAGCGAGTATGGAAACTATTATTCAAGATTCGGACATATATCAAGAGATTGCATCTGGTAGAGATGATGTTGAAATTTGGGATGATAACCACATCGAAGATGGCTGGGCTTATTGGAATATAGTATCAAATAGCTCTGGGGTAGTGCGAAAGCTTGCTTATCTTCGAATCAAAAATAATCAGATTCAAAAAAGAACTTATGATGAAGAAGATGATGATCTCTGGGTTCTTGTACAGTGAAACTCATAACAAGTGACTATGGTTACTCGTCAAGTTTTTAAGCCATACTTTCATCCCAGTAGGTGTTGTTTTTCACCATTGTATTCAGGATCGTAATCTGCTTTCTCATGCAGGCAACCAGAGCAACCTTTTTAGGTTTGCCAGCGTTGACTAATCGCTTATACATGGGCTTTAGTTTGGGATGATGTTGTATGGCCGACATGATGGAAACAAAAAGAACCGTGCGTACGCGATGCCTTCCACCTCGAATATATCGTTTGCCCTGGAAGTTGCCGCTATCACGGTTCATCGGGGCGATACCGACAAGTGCAGCGATTTCTTTACGGTTCAATTGTCCTAGCTCAGGAAGTTCACTCATTAACGTATAGGCCAATACATTTCCGACCCCTTTGGCACTCAACAATAGGTCACGCCTTTGCCGCCACTCAGACACACTGTTAACCAGTTTATCCAGTTGCTTGTCGATACCTTGTAGCTCTTTCTTGATGGTGTTTAGAATGGTCTGTATAGGTTTGTGTACTGATTTCGGCATTCTCTGAAGCCGATTCTTTTGCATTGTACTCATCTCTAAACACTGACTTCTTACCGCCAGTAAGTCACTGATCTCCCTAAGCTTTTCTGGTTTTAGCACCGACAGCCCTGGCTTCATGGCCTCACCAAAATGTGCAATATCCATTGCATCTAGCTTGTCAGTTTTGGCGAGGCGCCCTGCGGATTTAGCGAAGCTCCTTATCTGCGAAGGATTGCAAACAACAATAGGTAATCCGGCTTTGTCGGCGGCGCAAACAAACTCTAACTCGAGCCTTCCCGTAGACTCTATTAATACTCTTTGAGGTTTAAGAGGTTGTAGTTGTTTAATGGCATTTTTAATGCCATTTTTATCATTGGCAACACTAAAGAACTGGCCAGTAGGTCTCACATAAATATCGAGTTGTTTACTGCTGGTATCGATACCGACATTGATCTCTTGAGGTTCCATAAGATAAGCTATCTCCGCCTTGCTATTCGGGCTCGAGGCCCACATGACTATCCGAGTTATGCCTAGTGAGTGCTTATCACGTTCATACTTGTTATCGGTCTTTTACGAACCAGCCAAGCAGCGAACTGTGATAAACAAGGCCTTCGGTGGCCGCCGAAGGTGGGTCTCAATTTACCCGTTAACGAAAAGGATTTTCAACATCAGAATCGGGCAAGAACAACCATACAAGAATCGGGCAAGAACAACCATACAAGCAAAGGCAGCATCGCCCTGCGGGCTGGACGCGCTAACGCGCGCCGCTGCTTTGGGCGTGTGTGCCAGGCATGGCATTTAACTAGAGAGGTGAAAGTCCTCTTACCAGGTATTCGTGGAGCCGAAGGTTAGCGAAAGGGCAAGGTTAATATCGCGAGGTATTGGCTGGAGGAAGCCCAACGCAAATTCACGGGGTGATGAACAAGAACTGGATATGAGGTGTGACGCAGGTGGAGCCAGTGGGCACGTGACCATAAAGCTCTCCATCCACAATTGGCCTACGTTTTTATAAATCCAGCATCTACGTGAAGAAAGTTAAATGTCTTACCCTGGGAGGTCTATGGGTTGTTAATGGAGTAACTGAAAACTGAGAGATTGGTTTTGACCGATCCATAGAAGTCAGCAGAGGGCATAGTAGGTAGATTTCGTGCTACTGAAGGCCTGAACAATTCTGGACAGTATTATTAATGCAGAGCTTGATGACTGCATCTGACAAGTAACTGAGTTGCCAGGAAAAAAAATATTTTTTTTTCTGGGTGAACATCAAACTGGAAACTTAATCATACATTGTCCAATTTCCCATCTCTTTTAATGCAGCGAATTCTAGATAGGAATAATCTGTTTCGAGCATTACAACAAGTTTCTCGTAACCAGGGTGCGCCAGGTCTCGATGGTATGACGGTAAAACAGTTGCCGGAACATCTTAAGCAGACTTGGATTGCTACCCGACAAAAGGTGTTAAGTAGTATCTATCGTCCTCAACCGGTGAAACGCGTCTTTATACCAAAAGGCAATGGAGGCCTGCGTCCATTGGGTATACCCACTGTGCAAGATAGGTTGATCCAACAAGCTATCGCACAGATACTCAGTGAGCAATGGGAGCCGAAGTTTCATGCTCTTAGTTTTGGTTTTAGACCAAATCGATCGGCACACCAGGCGATTAGACAGGTCCAAAACTTTGTCCGGCAAGGAAAGCGCTGGACGATCGATATGGACTTGAAATCCTTCTTTGATGAAGTGAATCATGACAGGCTCATGCTAACACTGAAGCAAAGCGGAATACCGGCTGATGTGCTGGGGTTGATAAACCGATACCTAAAAGCGCCAACGGTAGTCGATGGCAAGGTAATAGCTACAACAAAAGGCGTCCCGCAAGGTGGGCCGTTATCTCCGCTTCTAGCGAATATTGTGCTTAATGAACTGGACTGGGAGCTGCACAAGCGGCAACTCAGTTTTGTACGATATGCCGATGATTTTCAAATACTGGTGGGAAGTCATCGGTCTGCAGAGCGGATAAAAGTAAGCCTTACGCACTTCATCAAATGTAAGCTGAAGCTCACAGTAAATACTGAGAAGAGTGCAGAGGATCACTTCTGGAAGCGGAGCTTTCTAGGATTTAGATTGCTGAAGAAGGATGCCCGGATAAAGGTATCAGAATCATCGATTAATAAATTGAAGGCAAAGATCAGAATGATCACCCGCCGAACACGAGGCCGCAAGTTTACTCAGATCATAGAAGAGTTAAAGAAGACCCTGCTTGGTTGGAAAGCGTACTTTGACATCAGTGAAGTACTGAGCCCTCTGAAAGATCTGGACAAGTGGATAAGGCGGAAGTTGCGATGTTATTTATGGAAGCAATGGGGACGTAGTGGTTACCGCAGATTAAGAAGGCTGGGTGTTGATCGCTTTTTAGCGTGGAACACGGCCAAATCAGCACATGGACCATGGAGGCTAAGCAAAAGTCCTGCCCTTTACAGAGCATTGCCAAATAGATACTTTAGGAGCTTGGGGCTGCCGGAATTGGCAGATAGGAAGGGGAATAGAATTGAACCGCCATGGTACGTGATCCGTATGCCTGGTGGTGTGGGAGGAGAGGCATCGTGAGGTGCCTCCCTATCCCGATTAGGTGACATGTTCATATAAGGGAGATCGCATGAATAAAGAAGAATTAACAAGTATCTTCAAAAAACTGGGGGCTGATTATCCGGAGTCATGGGCAGACAGTCAAATCGATGAAAATATACCTCAACTAGCAAGATTCATGTTTCTTAAGGGAGCATGGAATGGTGTTGTTCCAGACAATGAAGAATGGATCGATAATGTAATGGGACAATACGATGAAGATGATGATTCTCCATACAGTGGTATGGGGCATTCAATCAAGAAAATGATTGATTGTGGTGTGCCTCGTGAAGCGATCACTGAATTATCAAGATGTATTGCAGCAGAAATGATCTTTCATATTGGTTACATGCTAGATGACCCAGAAAGTATACCTGGAAATGAATATGTCGATTGGGCATTAGTTCAATTAGATGAGCAAGGTAATCCCCAAAATCAAATTTCTGGGTTACACGAGAGTGTTTTAGAAACAGATCCCACTGGGAGAGAAATGTGTCCCAGAGAGTAGCACCTAACAAGCGCGTGCAATCTGACCTCCGGCCACTGTCACCTTTTTTGCCAAAACCCGCAAAAAAGGCGCCAGTAGCCTCCGGCAGTTGACGCGGGCGTTAATGGGCAGGTAACTGAATGAATATCCGAATGGCATTATTTTTATCCGCCTTTCTGCCTGAAGTAGCTTCATCCTGTGGTAATAATACTGAGCAAGCTTATGCAGGTGCAGGATTGAAAATATTTCCTGAGGTCGTAACTGAGGCCATTGATGAAAAAGAGGTTGCGCGAAAAATAAGGGAAGGTGAGGGTTACTACATTCAGCTTGTTTGTGATTCTGGAGAAGTCCTTAAGCTTACAAAGTATATAGGGAAAGAGAAATTTTTTGAAATCGAGTACCTTTATGAGGATAAAGTTTTAATTGGTAAGCGAACAACAAAAAGCAATGGCGAAGTTTTTGAGTATTTTGCTGAGTAGGCTATTAACAAGCAACGGCAATACGCACGCTTTGCGTGCCGGACTCAGCACTTCGTGCTTCGCCGTTGCGCCAGGCGTTAGGTGTAAGACTTACCCACGTTTAGTAGACACCCTGTATAGTTAGGTTTAGGCCTAACACGGAGGTGTATCATGGGTAAGAAAAGACCTCAGGCGTATATGGAGGAGTTCCGCAAAGAAGCAGTTAAGAGAGCGGAAAAGCCTGGAGCAACAACGGCTTCTGTGGCGCGAGAGCTAGGCGTCAGCGCACAGTAGATCTACAACTGGCGTCATCAATTTAATCGACTGTCTGATAAGCAGTTCAATAGTTTAGACGGTGTCGACTATTCAAAACAGGTACGCGCTGAAGTTCGCAAGCGCAAGAAGGAGCTGCATGAAGCTCGTCAAGAGGTTGAGTTTCTTTAAAAGGTAGCTGCATACTTTGCGAACCACCAAGAGTAAAGTACGCACTGATACAAGAGCATTTAGGGGCATTCCCGGTTAGCTTTATGTGTCGGTGTTTAAAAGTTTCAAGATCGGGTTATTATCGATGGCGGGGGCGGTTGCCACCTTCTGTGCTTTGCTATTCGGGTTATGCCTAGTTAGTGTCTATCACATTCATACTTGTTTACGGTCTTTATAAGCCGGCTCAGCAGCGAAATTTGGCATACAAGGCCTTCGGTGGCCGCCGAAGATACGGCTCAATTTATCCATGAGTGGAACGGGTTTTCAAAATTAGAGTTAGGCAAGGATAAATATATAAACGTATATTGTTTTCCTCTATTGCAGCTGGACAATATACGTTATGTACCAGTTGCCGCAAATATGAATGTTGGAGCTAATATTGGAAGATAAATATCTTATTTTTTACCAATAATAAAGAATTGAGTGGTTTAAGAGTTAAAATGCTATTTTGTAAATTACTGGGAAGTGAAGTTTTGAGATTTTTATTGTATTTTTTTATTATTTTGACTACTTCTTGTGCTACTAAAGTTAGTAATGGTTCGGGATGGGTAAAGCCAGAAACTACAACTATCAGCTGTGAAGACTTTCACAATGTACCTACCAAGCTGGGTATCTTGACTAATAACGTCTGGAATAAATATGCTGCAGAAGATGACCCTTGGTCCCAATGCTTGGAGAAACGACTGGTAGAGGGGGAGTTACAATTTGGTTGGTCATGGTCTTGGCCTTTGAGTCGACGGGTAATTTACTCCCAGCCACAAATAAAAATAGGATCTTCCCCCTGGGCGCCGGAACCTAAGTTTGATGATACATTCCCCTTAAAGATATCCAGTCTGGCGAATCTTGATATTTCACATCATACAGAAAGTAAGTCGAGTGGGGATTATAATACGGCTACGACGATGTGGTTAACTTCTGAAGCTTATAGAGGGCGTAAACCAAATCGTTCGGTAATAGCGGCTGAAATTATGATCTGGACATATTTTACTGACGGACATTTCAACCCTGCGGGGATAAAACATAGTGAGGTATCGATTAATGATTCAGTATGGGAGGTTTGGTACCATAAGAATTGGAAGGATATGTCGGGAGTAAATGATAATAATTGGGTGTATGTATCATTTAGGGCCAAGCACCCTTCCATGATTGCCTCTATTCCTGGTTTGGAATTACTGAATTACGCAGTTCGAAATAGTTTAATCCCCAAGGGTCTATTTATTGCCGATATAGAACTTGGGAATGAAGTTATGAGTGGCTCCGGAATTACATGGGTAAAGGATTTTACAGTTGATTATCAGGTGAGAGAATTGTGAATTTGTAGATACTGTTGATTATATATTGCTACAAGTTCCTTTTCTTTTGAAGGCCGAGATACCTATGCTGCCAGATTAAATCTATTTAATTGATAAACCCAAGGAGCTTGTGGAAGCTTGGAGTGAAGTATTTGAAGATGTTGAAATTGTATGCGTTTTCGAGGGTGTTTTTTTTCAAGCCAGCTGACGCAATGGTTAGTCCTGCCAATAGCTTCGGAATTGTGGATGGAGGGTTGGATCTGTCAATTAAGGATAGGCTCGGTTTTCAAGTAGAGGAACGGGTGCAAGAACGGATTAAATCTGACTTTCATGGTGAACTCCCGATGGGATCAGCTGTATTAGTACCTACCTCCAATGAAAATTGGCCATATTCAATATCAGCTCCAACTATGCGCGTGCCGGAAGATGTTTCCAATACGCTAAATGCATATTACGCTTTTCGAGCAATCTTAAACTCTGTGCAGCTATTTAACCGACCAAGCTCCCCGGAGAGAATTAACTCGATTCTATGTCCTGGCCTGGGAACAGGTATAGGTAACTTATCGGCTAGGCGTTGTGCAGGCCATATGCGAGCAGCCTATAACTCCTTATCCAAGCCTTCAAGAATACCCAGTTATACAGAAATACATGCAACACATAGAGGGATGCAATTAGCTTGCTAGTGCATTGCAAGCATCTTTATAGAAAGTGAGTGAAAAATAGTCAGGAAAGCCTTAAGCTGCATTGAGTTGAGAAGTACATCTTCTTTTAGCAGATTAAGGCTTTAGGCATAAGTACCAGTACTAAGGGGATACTCTATGGCGTTTGATTACGGCTCGATTGATTTGGGCCTGAAGAACCCTTTCAAGAAAGAAGGCCGGGTTACCGCAATTAGGGGGGGAGTTCAGTTTCTTGTAGCCCTAATCTTGCTGTTTATCGCTGCTGGCCAGGTGAAGTCGGACCCCGTAAGTGGTTGGGTGCTTGTCGTGGTGGGGGCAATCCTACTGGTCAGCGGTATCAGAGCTCTATCAGGTGGAATTTTGGCCTTATTACGCTTCTTTGTTGGTCGAAATCATCCGGTATCATTAGCTTTTAACCACTCGAAATCTGAAACGAGTACGGCATCAGAAGAGAAAAATGAAGTGGCTTATACCGCTTCCGGCTTAGAAGAGATGTTAGTTGGCCGTAAGAATCCAACCTTTCTAGAGCCTAAGGGCTTCTTGGCTCGGGTATTACACAGTATCTTCCCTAAATTGCTTTATATGCCATACCCCATTCGAAATATGGCTCAGGCACAGTTTGGCGCATGGGTAAGTACATTAACTGTCTTGCTCTCTTATGTCATTGTCGCTTTTATTTGTCTCAGTGGTTTTGCTGGTGATATGGGAGAAAAGCTATTCCCGATGTACTCTGCCATCGCTTTACTTTATACATTGATTGTATGGCACTCTGCGAGTAAAGGTATTTCACGGGAAGCCCAGAAAAGTGTAGCGAGCCTTACGGGGGGAAGTATTGCAAAAACGATATTATTCTCGATTGTGGTGCCTCTGTTGCTAGGATTGGGGTTAAGTTTAGGCGTTGAGGCTTTTAAGGGGGAAGGTACTACTTCCCTAGATGAAATAATCAGTGTGTCCGGTGTATTGACTGAGGCTTTACCGAGCTTTAGCCCGTTCTTGTATATTCTTGGGGTTATATTTGTAGGCGCTGCTTGTAGTTTCGCTGTTGTCTATATGCTGCGCTTTAGAAGCGAAATTGCAAACCCGGTCACTGAGGTTTCTGAATTAAGGGATAACTGGCAGGAATCGGTCCACCCGAAAGAAATCTTTATAAACTTGGATAACCTTGTGATGGCGAATCGTCGTTATAAGGAAGTGCCCAATCGTATTTACAGAGAGCTTGATCCAAAACTTGAAGAGCAAGTGGATGGTAAAGGTTCATTCAATGGGGAAATGATCCAGGAAGTACAACCTACCGTTCGCCCTGTTGATTTGGGTGATAAATTCAAGCTGATTCGCGATATTAGTCTTTTCGCAGGTAATGCGCTCTATATCATTGTTACTGCGCTAGCTATTTGGCTTGCATATTCTTTGATTGATGTTATTCACTTCTTTCAGCCGGAATCTCTTACAGCCATTAAACAGGAGTTTGGCGCCTTAGACGAGGAAGCTGGCCGCTTAGCTCTGCTAGAACAGTATATTTCAGCAGGCGGCGCTCTCTGTATGACGCTAATTCACCTGCTATTGATAGGATTTATTCTTAATACATTTGCTCGCTTGTTGGTCAATGCGGCACATATCTTCTTTGCTGAGATGCAGTTTGAATCACTATTGGTGTATTTTAAATGCGAAGGGACATTCACTGAATCTAAGATCTCAACGGGCACTGGAATACATGACAGTACTCGTTCTGAAAATGTACTAGTCAGAAGTTCGATTACGCCTTGGGTGATAGTAACCAGGGTTGTCTCAAGTACATTTGCGGCTTCTGGCATGAGAAACTTGGAGTATCCAAGGCATATACTTGAAATGCATAAGTCTGAACGCGACTTATCTGAAATCAGGGATGACGTAATTAGTTTCTTGAAAGATAGAGAGTCTATTGCCTCCATTACAAGCAGTAGAGACTTGGAAAACACTTCGAATATTCATGCTATTAATCAGCAAAGTCGTGCTCTGCCAATGACAGAACAGGGACAATTAGCTCAAGATGAAAATGCGGCTGGTTATTTGAGGCAAGAAGATAAGGACACGGTTGAGTAGGATTTACTGTCTTTTCTTTGGTTCTACTGTCACTTACTTTGAGTCAAAGTGATAAAAAAAGCTGGCAAGGTTCGGAGTCTCTGGACCAGAAAGAGAATTCCTGGTACCCCTTGCCAGCTGAGGGTACTAGGCTAGCAAACTACGTATTTTTAGTAATACTGAGCCCCTAAGATTGACTGTATTTGCTGGTAGAATTACAGAAAAGTACTGTTTTATCTTTATTGTTAGGTACACAAGACCACTTTTGTTGGTATTTAACAAGCTAGGTTATTATTCTGGAAGCAGCTCTAGCACTGTGTGAGACTCTTCTTTTGTGATTTTCAGGTTATAAGATTTGCTCAGACAGAGCACGGTATCTTCTATATGATTCAGGTCATAAACTCCACTAACAAGTAGTCTACTAGTGTTCTGGTCTCTCGTCACAAGTGGTGTATTTGTAAAGCGATTTAGCGATATTAGAAGTTCTGTTAATCTGATGTTATCAGCCTTTGTAAATCCACTTCCCCAATCCTTATAGCTGGAAACCTCAAAATCTTTGATTGCACCGGTGTTGTGCTCAGTTACTTTGAGCATCTCCCCTTTCTTTATTTCGGCGCGATTTTTATTTTGTTTTATTGGGCTGACGGTGATATTCCCTTCTAGAACAGTGACTTCTGTTACTCCATATCGCTGGTCAATATTGAAGGTGGCTTTATGTGTACGGATCAATGCTTGTCGTGATTCTACTATAAATGGCCAGGTTACCTCTTTACAAATGCCTATTTGGGCCGCCCCATTTAATAGACGTATGCGTCTGCGTGTCTCTGAATAATTGACGAGTACTTTAGTTGTGGCGCTCAACTTTATATGGCTGCCATCGGGGAGGGTTTGTTTAGATATTTCCTTGGGAGCTGTTTGGTAACGGCATTTAAATGGCTCCCGTGTCTTTAAATCTTCCATACTTTTCCCCTCGGCTTGGCTCGAAAGCAGAATTGGTCCTTATAGGTGGGACCTTAGTCCGTTTTATATATTTTATTGTGAGCGCCTGACTTTTTATTATTCCACCTGATTGGGGAATTGATAGGGCATGCTTGTCTCCGATACTGGCTCTTATCTTGCGACGCTTTCTTTTCTTTTTTAAGGGGGATTTGTTGTGGTTTTATTAAATGGTCATGACTAGAGAGCTATTTCGCTGTGTTTTACCGTACTACGATAAATTTTATCTGCTTGGAGGTAGGTTATCTTGGCCTGAACCCGCGATTGTTGCTGTTTTGTGAAAACAGGGGGCTTATTAGGGGGCCTGGGTTACTTTGTGATAGGCGATTCAGAGAGTTTCCACGGGGACACTTACTATTTCGATGTAAAAGAGCTTTAAACGCCATCAGGGACTAAAGTTGGAGACGTATGAGTTTGGTACATGTGTGATATTTGGCATAAAGATTGCTCCTTTTATCTTGTGGGTAGAAGTTCATATTGTGGGAATCGTAAAGGAATTGTTCATCAAGGGAGCTGAAAATGTCGTCACTCTATTTTTCATCGCATGCCATGCCACTTAGAGTCCCAAGTTACTGCTGCTTTGAACTTGGGTCCTGTTCGGACATAGAGTATGAAAGTTATAAGATAGCCTTGTTTAAAAAAGGGATTGCGCTTATCCATCTCAAATTTTCTGATGATTCTGCTGAAGTGATGGAGGATATTGTCAATACCATTGGGTTGGTACATGAGCATGATTCTATGGGGCGAACGGTTTGGGATGTGAGAATTGGTGGTGAGACAGGCGATGAGGCATTGGCTATATCTCATAGTGATAGAGAATTCTTTTTGCACAATGACGGTGCTTTTGAATCGGAGATGCCTGGCTACTTTGGTCTCTTCGTTGTGCACGCTGATATGCATGGAGGCGGAGAAAATATTCTTGTCTGTGCCGACAGGATAATCGAGAGCCTCTCCGATAAAACTTTCCAGGTACTTTCAAGTAGTAAGTTTAAACTGCGTGTTCCTGAAGAGTTTCGCAAGTCGTCTGAGTTTATAGAGGCATCCTTAATTGATGAGAGCCATGGTTTCAGATACAGGTATGATATTATCGAGCGTGAGTATTGCTCTTCAGATGAGCTTGATGCTTTACGCGAGCTGGAGCTAAAAATATCGTTGCCACATAATATGTTTAAGGTTAGGTTGAATAATAATCAGATATTGTTATTGGATAATCGACGATACCTTCACGCAAGAACTGGAATAAAGGATAGGAAAAGGCACCTTAAACGAATACGTTTTAATATGCCTGCTATATCGAGGGTTGCTTAACGGGTGGTCATAGAGACAGTTATAGTTGGGTTGTTGCTTATTCTGGTAGCAGGTATGGCTCACGGAGCATTGGGATTTGGTTTCCCAATGCTTGCGACGCCTATTCTGGCACTTGCTTATGATTTGAAAACGGCGGTGGTGTTAACCATCTTGCCGTCGCTTTTGGTAATTATATCCAGTCTTTATAAGTGCCGAGATTATAGGATTAATTTTTCTAAATATAGTTTAGTAATATTATTGGTGTCTCTTGGAAGCCTTGCCGGAACATGGCTGTTAACCTGGGCAAATCCGGATATTCTCAAGTTGTTACTGGCGGTATCAATCTTGATTTATCTGTTTTCCAATCGTTTAAGGGGTTATCTGTCCAAATTCTCCAGTCGGCCAGTATTTTTTCCTATCATTATGGGCGGCTTGGCTGGGGTGATTGGTGGCGCGACTAATGCGATTGCGCCTCTACTGATGATTTACTTATTGGAAGTTACCAAGTCTTCAAAGGAAGTAATCCTTATTTCCAATATTTGTTTCTTGATTGGCAAGCTGATACAGCTTTCTGTGCTTTCAGTTTACTTGAGTTTTGATGATTTGGAGTTGATGTCGCTATCTGCAATTACCGTATTTGCATATTTTGGACTAATTATCGGATTTAATCTTCAATCGAAGATTGATGAAGAGCGATATCGATTGATTATTCGATATGCCTTATCAATTTTTATGTGTGTGCTGACCTATCAGGGGATTTCTAATTTGATATTTCCTGATGGAGTAATTGTTTAGGTTCTCTGCTTGAGGCCTTACTGACTGTGATAGCCAAACGCCCTAAGCTGGCTCTACTGAATAGCTCTGCTGTTGCAGGCTAATCATCTTTTCAAATGGTTGCAGAAGCTTGGAATACTCATTTTTATCTTCAAGTTGAGTCATAGCCAAGGCAATACTTTCAATGGTTGACAGACCATCCGCAACGGTGGTTTTCCGAATAGTGTAGTTGGATTTCAAGTCCCCACTGAGATTGACTCTTGGAAGCTGTTGTAGCTTGGGGTTCAGGTGAAGAATCTTTTTAGATTTTTTCCAAGTCGCATCAATAACAATTAGCTGTTCAATCGTTTCCAGCTGATTCTGGTGGCTAGGGGTATTATTCTCTTCAGCTAATTGGGGTGTTTGGGGTAGCCATGATAGTGACGGATAGAGTAGAGCGCTGGGTGTATCGAGTAGCCTGTCCAGCTGTTGATTAGGAAGGGTTTCAGAAATAAGCATTTCACTGTTATTTAAACACAGGTGCGCCATACGCCCGGTATTGAACGGGTGCTTCTCTTCTTGTGGGTGCTGTATGATCACCACCTTTACGGTATTGGCCAGGCTCACCAACGCACTGCAGTAGCAGACATTGGGCGGGCGCAGGCAGGTGCTACAGGTCTCTCTGGGCATTTTTCTACTTCAGGGGTACAGGGGCAGGTTTATGGCGAAAACGCAGCCTTCTAATAGTGTTCAGTGGCTGGCAGATATAGAGATTCCGCTAGCGAACAAATTTTATCGCATGTATGGATTTCGTGGCAAAGCCAAACGCCATGAGGACTGCGGGATAGTACGCGGCGAACGGGGGGAGGTGATTGCCTGCGGTTATTTGCGGCGCTATGAGAACTTTAAGCTCCTGGCCGGAGTTGCTGTTGCACCAGATCATCAAGGGCAGGGTGTTGCAAGGCAGCTGTTGATGCTCCTTGCTGAACGTTTTGATAGTGACACCTATACATTTCCCTACGACCACCTGGAGCCTTTTTACTCCTCTTTGGGGTTTGAGAGGGTTGAAGTGAATGAGTTAAGTGGCCCTGTTGGGGATTTATTCCATAGTTACGTAAAGCAGGGGCGCTCGATTCTGGCGATGGTCTACCGTTAGCCTTGGGAAGATTATTATTTTGGGTTGGATTTGAATTAGAAAGAATTACTGTGCAAAGGTGTGGAGCACCTTTAGCTTTGGAATTTTAGTTCCTTCGTGGACAGTTTATAGGTAGGGCAGCACTGTAAAAGTGCTGCCCGAGTTGCTACTACCAGCAGCTATTAGTAAGTGCTAATTTCCCAAATGGAGTAGCCGTACACGGTATTGCGTTCGGTGCAGTCAACCTTCAGGTAACGGTAGTTTCCCTCTACGGTAATTGAGTCGGTGCGTTCACCGGTTCCCATTCCCGAATATGACTCAACAGTTGTCCAGTTGCTGCCATCGGTACTGCCGAGCAGAGTGTAGGCAGCCGCATTGGCAGTTTCCCAGTCGATATTGAGGGTGCCAATGGACTGTACAGAGCCCAAGTCATAAGTCAGGCTGACATTGTCCACACCGTGGGCGCTCTCCCAGCGGGTATTGCTATCTCCGTCGATTGCCAGTTCAGCACTTTGCAGTTCAGAGGTTGCAGAGATACTTGAAGCCTGACCGTCGCCACCAGTTAAGCCCAGCTCCCAGATGGAGTAGCCATAGCTTGTGCTGCGCTCAGTGAAGTACAGGCGCACATATCGATAGCTTCCACTTAGAGAGTGCTCATCGGTTCTCTCTCCGGCGCTACCACCACTAAAGTTGGCCAGTGTGGTCCAGGAAATAGTGTCGTTACTGCCTTGTACCGCATAGGTCGCAGCGTTGGCGGTTTCCCAGTCGATTGTCAGGGTGTTCAGAGCTTCTGCCTCACCCAGGTCCAGTAGTACCCATACTGAGTCACCGCCATGGGCGCTTTCCCAGCGGGTGCTGCTGTTGCCATCAACTGCATTTGCGATGGGCTGGATTTCGTTGCTGGCGGTGACGGTAGCCTGTGCAATCAGGTCCTGGCTGCCAGCTTCACCGCTATCGCCAGAGTCTTCGCCGTCGCCCTCGTCATCTCCATTATCGGAGTCGTCACCGGAGTCATCGTTGCCGCCAATACCACCGGAGAAGTAGATATTGTCGATCTCGATATCGCTGATTTCTCCATCCACGCCTAGAAGCTCGAATAGTTGAACCACGTTAGACATGTCTACTTCGTCACTGAAGTCGCTTACGGGGATAGAGATCTGGTGCCACTGGCCATCCCGTGCGAAACCGTAGGGGTCGGCGCCATTGGCAAAGTCAATCCACTTTTGTTCTACATCGTCAATGCTGCCGCTCTTCATGCCGATCTTAAAGGTCGTGGTGGAGCTGCTTTTCAAAGCAAAATTGAGCGTGGCGGTATCGTTGTCGAAGGCTGACATGTCGTAGTAAAAGTCAGCAGTGAAAGCCATACCAAACCAGCCAGCACCTGCGGAGGTGTAGGACAGGGATTCAGAGCCTTCGTAGGGGGAAGGAGAAGTCTCGATCAGGGTTTCGCCCCAGATATACAGATTGCCATCAGTGCCCAGTTCGAAACTGGAGTCGGCCTCGGTGTTTTCACTGTATAGGGAGAAGGTGCCGCTTGGCGTGGTTTTTTCGACGCTCTCACTAAAGTAAATATCGTCAATGGACAGGGTAAAGGCTTCTGACGGTCCATCGCCGCGCACCATAAATGCCTGGCTAATGGTGTTGTAGTCCACCCCAAATTTGCTCAGGGGGATACTCACCTCGTGCCATTGCCCATCCCGTTCCAGGCCAAAAGTATCGCCTTCTACGCTCAGGTCCACCCAGGACTCACCACCGCTGGTACTGTTGATACCGATGCCGATAGTCTCTTCGCTAGTGGTTTTCATGCGGAAGTTCAGGTGACCATTTTGATAGTTCATCAAATTCAGGTCGTAGTGCATCCATACACCCATGCCATACCATTCGCCGGTATCGATTTGGAACTCCAGGGCATCACTCTCGTCGACGCTGGATTGGCTTTCCATATTGTTCCAGACGTAGAGCTCAATATCAGTTCCAAACGTCAGGGATTCGGAAATATCGCTGCTGTCCCCGAACACGCCCAGGTTGCCGCTTTTTGCGGTATCGGTAGCCAGGGAGAGCTCGGTGCTGTAGCTGCTGTCATCGTTGTCGTAGATACGTACGTAGTCAACATACATTTTCGCGGGCATTGGGGCAGTGATCTCGCTGTTGTCATAGATCTGCGGGAAGATGCCACCTACTGCCAGGTTGAGAATTAAAAAGTTATGCTGGCGAAATTCATCGAATGCGGAATCACTGGTATCCGTCAAAGCTGCGATTTGGTTGGATTCGTCATCCACCCACATAACGATGCTATCGGGCGTCCAGGTCATACCGAAGATATGGTAATCCTCGGTGAGGTCGGAGCTGGAACCGAAGTCCTCAACCAGGTTTTGCGATACACCATAATCTGCTTGCCCGGTGTAGTCGTCGGACTCGTGCCACCAGTGGAAGGCTCCGGAAATTTCAGAATTTACGACGCCGGCTTCTAGCGCTTCGGCCATACCCGCTTCGAGAATATCCAGTTCGCCACAGGCAGGCCAGCCGGCTTGACCGTAGTCGCTACCCAGTTGCCAGAATGCTGGCCATAATCCCGCATCCAAATCCGGCAATTTAATTCGAGCTTCAATGGTTCCGTATTTGTAGGACAGACGCCCGAGAGACTTTAGGCGAGCAGAAGTAAAACTGCCGTCACTTTCCTGTACGGCCTGAATAATCAGGTTACCGTCTTCGACATAAGCGTTGTCGCTATCATCGGTATAATTTTGTAACTCGTTGTTACCCCAGCCGGAGTTGCCAACATCGTAGGTCCAGACGGAGGTGTCGATAGTGTCTCCGTCAAAATTATCTTCCCAGACCAAAGTTTTTGCATTGGCTATTGAGGACACAAAGGTGCCGACAATAGCTGCGGCTATCGCTGATTTTTTAATAATCATAATTTTCTTTCGTTGTTAATTATTTATAAGAATAAAACGCCTGATAGGAATGGTGTGGCTCAGTCAAATGTTGCTTGTGGATTTAATGAATGCAGATTACTTAAATTGTAATTGCCTGAAATTCACGCGAAAAACAGGTGCTGGTCACGGGCAAAGCCTAGCAAAACGATTGTTCCACAGGAAAGCGAATCTGGCCCCCTTGTCGTAGTTGTAGTCCTGTTTGTCGCATACGCTTGAAAATTTATTTTCTTGTAATTTTTTTACAAGAAAATAAATTCCTTTTTGTGTTTTTGTTTGCAAATGTTTTGTGCGGGAATTCTGTTTTTGATCTTTCTGTGTTGGGCAAAAGTGCAAGCAAATTTAATCTGGATTTATTGTTGTTGTGCTTCCCCTCACACAGGATCATATCTTTAAAAGATAATATCTGCCGGCAGACAGGGCGGGTTTTGATGCTGGTGAAAAAATTGGGTGGCGTAAAAAAGAAAAGGGCGCTGCTATTTAGCGGCGCCCTTGTATTTTTAATGTCTACGGGGTCCCTGTGCGCATCGTGCAGGTGGGGTGCAGTTTCCATGGCGATGCTTGTGCCTTTTATGATGAGGGTGGCACTTATGGGAGTGTGGGCGACAGTTGTCATTACTATCGCTGTCTGAGCTTCCGCCGGAGAAATAGATATCGTCAATTTCAATATCGCTGATATCTCCATCGACGCCCAGTAGTTCAAATAACTGAATAACATTTGACATATCTACCTCGCTACTGAAATCAGTAACGGGGATTGATATTTGGTGCCACTCGCCATCCCGCGCGAATTCATAAGGATCGGAGCCGCTGGCAAATTCAATCCACTGCTGGCCAATATCGCTGACGCTACCGCTCTTCATGCCAATCTTAAAGGTGGTTTCTGAGCTGGTTTTCAGGGCGAAATTCAGCGTTGCAGTATCATTATCGAAGGCGGATAGATCGTAGTAGCTGTCGGCAGTAAATGCCATTCCAAACCAGCCGGCCCCGGAGGAGTAATAGGAGAGGGATTCTTCACCTTCGAATGGGGTTTGAGTGGCCTCCAGCAGGGTATCGCCCCAAATATACAGGTTGCCATCAGTTCCCAGTGTGAAAGTTGAATTGGCCTCTGTAGTTTCGGTGTAGAGAGAAAAGACACCGGTCGGGGCTGTTTTCTCAACACTTTCGCTAAAGTAGATATCGTCAATGGACAGAACAAAATCTTCAGAGGCGGCATCACCTCGAATCATAAACGCCTGACTGATAGTGTTGAAGTCCACTCCCAGTTTGCTCAGGGGGATACTGACCTGATGCCATTCGCCATCGCGCTCCAGGCCGTAGGTATCATCACCATCCACCAGATCTACCCAGGCATCTCCGCCACCAGTACTGGAAATACCAATGCCGATAGTCTGGCTGCTGGTGGTTTTCATTTTGAAATTGAGATGACCGTTTTCGTAGTTCATTAGGTTTAGGTCATAGTGCATCCAGAAGCCCATGCCGAACCATTCACCAGCGGTAATATCAAACTCCAGGGCTTCATCACCCTCGGCAGCTTCGGCGCTGACAGTAGCTGACATGCTGTTTTGGTTCCAGACATACAGCTCGGTATCGGTGCCAAGCTCCAGGGATTCGGAGAGGTTGCTGCCCTCGGAAAATACGCCGATATCACCTGTTTTGGCGGTGTCTTCAGCCAGGGAGATTTCTGTGCTGTAGCTGCTGTCGTCGTTATCGTAGATGCGAACATAGTCCACATACATTTTGGCGGGCATCGGTGCGGTGATTTCACTGTTAGCGTAAATCTCTGGGAAGACGCCACCTACCGCTAAGTTCAGGATCAGGAAGTGGTGTTGACGGAACTCGTCAAATGCGGGGTCTTCACTGCCGATGCTAATAATTTCATTGGCTTCGTCGTCGACCCACATGACGATGCTATCCGGTGTCCAGGTCATACCGAAAATATGGTAGTCCTCAGTGAGGTCAGTGCTGGAGCCGAAGTCATCAATAAGGTTTTTCGATTGACCGTAGTCCGCCTGGCCTGTGTAGTCATCGGATTCATGCCACCAATGGAAAGCGCCGGAAACTTCTGAGTTGACCGTGCCTGCACTGAGAGCGTCGGCCATGCCCGCCTCGAGAATATCCAGTTCGCCGCAAGCGGGCCAGCCCACTTGGCCGTAGTCGCCACCCAGCTGCCAGAAGGCAGGCCACAATCCGGCATCCAGGTCAGGTAATTTAATGCGGGCTTCAATGGTGCCATATTTATAAGTCATACGACCCAGGGATTTCAGGCGGGCGGAAGTAAAACTGCCGTCGTCGTTTTGCAGTGCTTGAATAATAAGGTTGCCATCTTCAACATAGGCATTGGCGCTATCATCGGTGTAGGTTTGAAGCTCATTGTTACCCCAGCCTGAGTTGCCCACATCGTAAGTCCAAACGGACTTATCAATACTGTCGCCGTCGAAATTATCTTCCCAGACCAAAGTTTTTGAATTGGCAAGTGAGGACACACAGGCGCCTACAATAGCAGCCGCGATCGCTGATTTTTTTAAATTCATGATTTTGTCTTTCTTTAATTATCTATGGGGGTGCCAACTTCATTGTATTTTTATAATGGCGGTGATCTGCCACGATGATTAATGCTTGTTGGGCTTGGGGATTTATCTGCTTTTTTATTGTGATATTTATATATTCAGTACAGCAGTAACAGACTAACAAAAAGCCGATTGTTGCATAGGGAAAGCCCGGGCCCTTTATCGTGAGACTGGTCCAACTTATCGCATATACAAAATTTTTCTGCTTTAAAATTAGAATCAGCCAGTGCGTATTAATGTGTTTTTACATTGTTTACGCTTTTATTTTTAAATTTGCTGTTGCTTATTGGACTGCCCGCTTGAAATTATTTGCTGATTTAAGACCCCTTTTAAAATTTAAATTCTAATTTGAAGGTGGGCCGGCGGCGGAAATTAGAATTGGTAACCTGGCTCCCATAGGTAGTTTTATTTTCTAGAGTGCTGCCGCCGCTTGCGAGCGCTTCGACAGCGTGAGATTTATCTTTTGGTGTCGGCGCCGGTGTGCAGCCGGCGTGGATTGAGTTTTTAAAGGGGTTGCGGCTTCACCACTGAGGGGCGGTTGTATATTCGGTATGGGGCAGCTTACTTAAAATGGAATTTGTAAGCTTGCTGCAGGTCGGCACCGAGAATAAGAGCCCACTTCTGTGCTGTAATATTTGGTTGTGGCCCAGGAGCGGTTGAATAGGAAGAAACGGTGGAATACAGAGAGATAACTGAGCTTGCCAGAGAGTTGGGCGGGGAGCTGGAAAAGAGAGATTGGCGTGTGACGTCGGCAGAATCTTGCACCGGTGGTGCGATTGCGGCGGCTATTACCTCTATAGCGGGTGCTTCGAATTGGTTTGATGGATCGATCGTGAGCTATGCGAATCGTATCAAGAACGGTGTTCTGGGTGTCGACAGCAATGATCTCAAGCAGTTTGGGGCAGTGAGTGAGCCGGTCGCTCGACAGATGGCTTGTGGGGTTCTGGCGATGATGGATGCCAATCTCGCCGTTGCGGTCAGTGGTATCGCGGGGCCTGATGGTGGCACTGCCGAGAAGCCGGTAGGTACAGTTTGGATCGCCTGGGCCCATGCGGAGGGGCAAGAGCCAGTGCAGATTGATGCGAAGTGTTTTCTGTTCAGTGGTAACCGGGCAGAGGTGCAATCGCAGACGGTCGTTGAGGCGCTGAAGGGAATGTTAAAGGTTGTCCGTGAGCACCCGGTTTGAACCTGTCCGCCGGGTCAATCTTTGTTCGTTTGCTCCAGCTTCAGACTTCTTTTTGAAGCGAGGCTCGCTCAGCCTGAAGCTGGTACTCAGTATAAGGAATTACTGGTTGCCTATACAGTAATCCTTCGTTAAGCTTGCCACCACTCAATTCAGCTCAGAAATACGGGAATGGTCATGGATTCCAATAAAGACAAGGCATTAAAAGCGGCGCTATCTCAGATTGAACGTCAGTTCGGTAAAGGCACTGTGATGCGTATGGGAGACAAGGAGCGCGAGCGTATTCCTGCGATCTCCACCGGCTCCCTCGGCTTGGATGTGGCCCTGGGTATAGGCGGCTTGCCGCGTGGCCGTATCGTTGAAATTTATGGACCAGAATCCTCCGGTAAAACCACCCTCACCTTGCAGGTGATTGCCGAGGCCCAGCGCAATGGTGGTACTTGTGCTTTCGTGGATGCTGAGCACGCCCTCGACCCTATCTATGCTGAAAAACTGGGTGTCAACGTCGATGAGTTGATCGTATCCCAGCCGGATACCGGTGAGCAGGCGCTGGAAGTTGCCGATATGCTAGTGCGCTCCGGTGCCGTTGATGTGCTGGTAGTGGACTCCGTTGCGGCCCTGACCCCGCGCGCTGAGATCGAAGGTGAGATGGGTGATTCCCACGTGGGCTTGCAGGCTCGTTTGATGTCCCAGGCTCTGCGTAAGCTCACTGGTAATATCAAGAACACCAACACCCTGGCGATCTTCATTAACCAGATTCGCATGAAGATCGGTGTTATGTTCGGCAGCCCTGAAACCACCACTGGTGGTAATGCCCTCAAGTTCTACTCTTCTGTGCGCTTGGATATCCGTCGTATCGGTTCCGTTAAGGATGGCGATGAGGTGGTGGGCAACGAAACCCGAGTGAAAGTGGTTAAGAACAAGGTAGCTCCTCCGTTTAAGCAGACCGAGTTCCAGATCATGTATGGCGAAGGCATTAACATGATTGGTGAAATCGTCGATTACGGCGTGAAGATGGGGCTGGTGGATAAAGCTGGGGCTTGGTACAGCTACAAGGGCGACAAGATTGGCCAGGGCAAGGCGAACGCTACCAAGTTCCTGCGCGATAACCCCGACATTCGCAACGAGATTGAAGGTCAGTTGCGTGCGCAGCTGCTCGGTGATTTAGTGCCTGCGACCCCTGAAGAGGCTGCGGAATTACCGGAAGAGTAAATGCCGTACTCAAAAGCGGATTTTTCCGTTGATCCAGCTCAAGCGCTTTTCAGCGCGGCGCTTGAGCTGTTGACCCGCCGCGAGCACTCCCGCCATGAATTGAGGCAAAAGCTCGCGGCAAAATTCCCCAGCGCCGATTTCGACACGCTTTTTGAGCGCCTACACGAGCTCAACTATCAATCCGATCAACGCTTTGCCGAAGTTTTTGCCCGCTCCCGTGTCCAGCGCGGTCAGGGGCCGATGCGTATTCGCCAGGAGCTACAGCAGCGCGGCGTGCGCGGTGAACTAATTGCCCAGGCGCTGGATCAGTTGGAAGTGGATTGGTTTGAGTTAGCTGCGGAAATGCTGCAGAGAAAATATCGGGCCCCTATGAGCGCAGAGCTTCCACGGGATCAGTGGATGAAGGAGCGAGCGCGACGCCAGCGATACCTGGCTTACAGGGGCTTCCCCACAGATGCGATTAGCTGGGCGCTGGACGGCAATTAATCGGGCTTATACTCTGACTACTACCTGAATGACTGGTCGATAGGTTTCGGCCGTATTTTCAGGTACAGAAAGAGACTAAAAGAATAAGCGCGAGAACCCTATGATCCTGTCAATTGACCAGGGCACCACTGGTACCACAGCTTTTATCTTCGATAGTAAGGGCCACCTGATTGGTCGCAGTTACTCGGAAATTCCCAATCGTTATCCCCAGCCAGGCTGGGTTGAGCAGGATGCGGAAGAGATTTGGTCGGTAACTCTCCGGGTCTGTGCCGCAGCACTCCAGCGCGCTGGTGTTCGCGCGTCGGATATCACTGCAGTGGGAATTACTAACCAGCGCGAGACCACGATCGTCTGGGATAGGTATACCGGTGAGCCGGTTTTTCCTGCGATTGTGTGGCAGTGCCGGCGCTCGGCAGAGGTATGCCGGGAGTTAGGGGAACTCGGCAGGTCTGATTGGTTGCGAGAGCGCAGTGGCCTATTGCTGGATGCTTACTTTTCCGCAAGTAAGTTGACTTGGCTGTTCCGCCGTAACCCGGATTTACTAACCCGAGCTCAAAATGGCGACCTGTGTTTCGGCACCGTAGATAGCTGGTTGATCTGGAAAATGAGCGGTGGCAAAGCCCATCTCACCGATCACACCAATGCCAGTCGTACTCTCCTGTACAACATAAAAGATAAAGCCTGGGATAGTGAGCTGCTGGATTTTTTCCAGTGCCCTGAATCCATTCTTCCCAGAATTCTACCGTCGGCTGGCGACTTTACCGATACAGACCCCCACGCCTTTCTCGGCACATCGGCTCCGATTTGTGGTGTTGCCGGGGATCAGCAGGCAGCACTGTTTGGCCAGGGTTGTACCGAGCCCGGTAGTATAAAAAACACCTACGGAACTGGCTGCTTTATGCTGGCTTTTGCCGGCGAGGATCGCCCGGAGCTACCCCGGGGGTTGCTGGCTACAGTGGCCTGTGATGCCCAGGGTAATCCGGCCTATGCCGTAGAGGGTTCAGTTTTCACAGCGGGCTCCGCTATACAGTGGTTGCGGGACGAGATGGGAATGATCCAGCAGGCGGTGGATACCGAAATCATCGCCCAGAGTATTCCTCATACCCGCGGCGTTTATCTTGTGCCTGCATTTAGTGGGCTGGGTGCGCCGCACTGGGACCCATCGGCACGGGGGACTATTTGCGGCTTGAGTCGGGGGGCTGGTCGAGCTGAGGTGGTGCGTGCCACTTTGGAATCTATAGCTTACCAGAGTGATGAGCTGGCCCGCTTGATGGAGCAGGCCCTGGGCTTGCCGATTATCCATATGCGTGTGGATGGGGGTGCTTGCGCGAATAATTTCCTAATGCAATTCCAGGCGGACATTTCCTCTTTGCGTGTTGAACGGCCCCAGCAGATTGAATCGACGGCTATTGGTGCTGCGTTGCTGGCTGGTATTGGCAGTGGGATCTGGCGACCAAGGGAATTACCGGAGTGTTTGCAGGAAATTGAACGGGACTTTATGCCGGCAATGACTCAGGCGGAGAGGGAGCAGTTGTTGGCTGGTTGGCGGAGGGCGGTAAAGGCCTGTAAAGCTTTTTAGGCTGGACCGCCTATCCTCTTAGCGTAATAACCTAAGGGAGGGGTAGAGATGTCACATATCGATATGCTGGAGGAAACTGTAGCAACTTTGGTCGATGGTCAAAGAGGCATCCTGGCTGCCGATGAGAGTGGCGGCACTATTGCAAAGCGCTTTGCCACGATTGGAGTGGATTCCACTGAGAAAAACCGGCGCGACTACCGTGCTGCGCTGCTGTCCTGTAAGGGGTTGGGTGAATGTATTAGTGGCGTTATTTTGTTCGAGGAAACTCTGAGGCAAAAAGATACTGAGGGCCAGCCCTTGCCCCAAGTCGCTGCGTTACAAGGGATAGTGCCGGGCATAAAGGTGGATAAGGGCAAGGGCCCTCTGCCTGGAGCGCCTGGGGATATGATCACCTACGGGCTGGACGGGTTGTCTGAGCGCTTGCAGCAATATAAAAAGCAAGGAGCTCGCTTCGCCAAGTGGCGCGAAGTCTATCCTATTGGCCATCACAACCCCACGCGCCTGGGGCTTACCGCAAATGCTGAGATGTTGGCCCGCTATGCAGCGGTATGCCAGGCCGAAGGGGTGGTTCCTATTGTCGAGCCAGAGGTTCTGATGGACGGTGAGCACGATATAGAGCGCAGTGCGGCGGTAAATGAGCGGGTTTGGCACTCTGTGTTCCACGCACTCCACCAGCACGGGGTAATACTGGAGCTGATGTTGCTCAAGCCCAGTATGGTAACCCCTGGTGCGGAGGCGGAAACGGCTGACCCTGAGCAGGTGGCCGAATATACCCTGCGCAGCTTGCGGCGAACGGTCCCCGCAGCAGTGCCGGGAATTAACTTTCTTTCCGGGGGGCAGGGACCAGAAGAGGCCACGGCCAATCTCAATGCAATGAATCAGCAAGGTGGTGGCCCCTGGCAGTTGAGCTTTTCCTATGGGCGCGCACTACAAGAGCCAGCACTCGCTGCTTGGCAGGGGCGCCCGGAGAATGTTGAAGCAGCCCAGGAAGCGCTGCTTAAACGGTCCCGCATGAATCATTTGGCCATGCTGGGCAGGTACCGTGAAACCCTGGAATAGCGATTAGCTAGCAAAATAATAATCAATAAGGAGATTGCAATGGAGTTTGTCACCAGGGGAGTGACGCTGTATTACCGGCGCTGGTGGGTAGAAGAAGCTGTGGGTGTAGTAGTTATATCTCACGGGTTGGGAGAGCACAGTGGGCGTTACAGTGAGCTGGCGGAGGACCTCAATCGAGCAGGGTACAGTGTCTATGCCCTAGATCATTATGGCCATGGATTGTCGGATGGGAAGCGCGGGGATATTGAGGATTTTGCACTTTATAGTGAGGATCTAAATGAATTTATCTCCTTGGTAAAAAGTGGAAACCCCGGGCTTGGGATGCATCTTCTTGGCCACAGTATGGGAGCTGTTATCGCCTGTGGCTGTGCTATTCGATATAAGTCTGTCGACAGTTTAAATCTTTCCGCACCGGGCTTTCGCGGCAAAAGTGAGCCAAAAGGCCTTCTGTTATGGCTCGCGCTATTTTTGGCTCGCTGGTTTCCGGGGTTGGCTCTTTCCAGCCAGATAAATAGTCAGTGGATATCTCGTAGTCCGGATGTGGTCAAGCGGTATGTCAGTGATGAACTTGTGCATCACAGCATCTCTCTGCGCTGGTTTAAGACTTTTTTGCAGGAGCGGGAGTTTTTATCTGGCCGGTTGGATGGGATATCCATGCCTTGCCTTCTGTTATTGCCGGAATCAGACCATATTGTCGATGTGGAACTCAGCCGCAAGTGGTTTGGACAGGTGGGGTCAAAAAACAAGCAGTTGCACTGTTTCTCAAGGTCTTACCACGAGGTATTTAATGAAATAGAGGAGGGGCGTTTAGCCCGGGAGCTGCTACTTAGCCATCTCAATTCTGTTTCAGTAGAGACTGCTTCTGTCATATAAGGGTAAAAAAGCGCAAGGCCAGCAGGTGGCGCAGCAGAAGCTATGGCGAATACCGTGTAAAAGCGTATGAAGCATTGTATGATACGCGGTCATTTTTGCCCATCGGAAGTATTACCGAGGGAAAATAGTGGGGTGGAACATGGATAAAAAGTTGCTGAGCCTGTTGGTATGTCCGGTGAGTAAAGCACCGCTTGAATACCGAGAGGACACACAGGAGCTGGTCTGCAAGGCCAGCGGTCTAGCCTATCCGGTGCGGGACGGTATACCGGTAATGCTGGAATCTGAAGCGCGGCAGCTGACAGCCGAGGAAAAGCTGGAAAAGTAAACCAATGGGTGAACCCAGCGTTTTCAGTCAAATTATCTCGGGAGATATCCCTGCTGAGATGATCTACGAGGACGACCAATGTGTCGTTATTGAGGATCGCGCGCCACAAGCGCCGACCCATCTCCTCATTATCCCACGCAAACCCCTAGTGAATTTATCCGCTGCTCAGGCTGAGGATAAATCCCTGCTCGGCCACCTTATGTGGCTGGCGGCAGAACTGGGGCGCAAGCTGGGGCTCGAGGGCTATCGGCTGGTAGTTAATAACGGTCGAAGCGCAGGTCAAACCGTATTTCACCTGCATGTTCACCTGCTTGCCCAAAAAAGAATGCCCGAACAAGGGCTGGCACAGTAGTGGAACAGAAGTGACACCGTGTCACTGACGCCAATCAAATAAAACTCAACTAACGAAGTGGAATTACGCCGGATGAAAAGCGCACAGATTCGCGACGCCTTTCTGAATTATTTTGCTGAGCAGGGCCATGCTATTGTGCCCTCCAGCTCCCTCGTTCCGGGCAATGACCCGACGCTGTTATTCACCAATGCCGGCATGGTGCAGTTTAAGGACACCTTCCTGGGGCAGGAAAAGCGTTCCTACAATCGCGCCACCAGTTCACAGCGCTGTGTGCGTGCAGGAGGCAAGCATAACGACCTCGAAAATGTCGGTTACACCGCACGGCACCACACGTTTTTTGAAATGCTCGGTAATTTTAGCTTCGGCGACTACTTCAAGCGCGAAGCGATTCGCTTTGCCTGGGAATTCCTGACCAAAGTATTGAACTTGCCGGAGGAGCGTCTTTGGGTAACCGTACATATCAGCGATGATGAAGCCGCTGATATTTGGTTGAAGGAAATGGGGGTGAGTGCCGAGCGCTTCTCCCGTCTCGACGAGGATAACTTCTGGCAGATGGGTGACACTGGTCCCTGCGGTCCAAGTTCTGAGATTTTCTACGATCACGGTGCCGATGTGCCCGGCGGTCCTCCCGGTTCCGATAATGACGACCTCGATCGCTATATCGAGATCTGGAACCTGGTATTTATGCAGTATGAGCGCACCGCTGATGGTGAACTGCACCCACTGCCCAAACCCTCAGTGGATACCGGCATGGGGCTGGAGCGTATTGCCGCCGTAATGCAGGGAGTACACTCCAATTATGAAATTGACTTGTTCCAAGCGCTGCTGAAAGCGGCGGGAGAAGTGGTTGGCTGCAGCGACCTGGAAGAGAAATCCCTGCGAGTGATCGCCGACCATATCCGCTCATGTTCATTCTTGATTGCCGATGGCGTAATGCCTTCCAACGAAGGCCGTGGATTTGTACTTCGCCGCATTATTCGCCGCGCAGTGCGCCATGGCCACAAGCTTGGGCACAAAGATATTTTCTTCTACAAGCTGGTAGAAGCGCTCGCCGAGCAGATGGGTGACGCATACCCGGAGCTGCGTGAAAAGCAGCAGGTGATTGAGAATGCGCTGCGCAAAGAGGAAGAGCAGTTTGCGAAGACTCTGGATAAGGGAATGGCGCTGCTAGAAGACGCCCTGGCTTCCCTCGAAGGCAGTGAGATCCCCGGTGAGTTGGTATTTACTCTGCATGATACTTACGGCTTCCCGACAGACTTAACCCAGGATATTGCCCGTGAGCGCGGTCTATCCCTGGATATGGATGGATATGAAGCTGCTATGGAAGCCCAGCGCCAGAGAGCTCGCGCTGCCGGTAAATTTAAACAGGACTATACCGATGTCCTCGAACTGGAAGGGGCTACAGAGTTTCTCGGTTACAACGCGACCGAGGCAACAGGCAAAGTGTTGGCCATCGTTAAAGGTGGTGAGCAGGTTGAACGCCTGGAAGAAGGTGAAGAGGGTGCAATTGTTCTGGATCGGACACCCTTCTACGCAGAGTCTGGTGGTCAGGTAGGTGATAGTGGCTATTTGAGTTCCAGTGATGCCCGCTTTGAAGTGCGTGATTGCACCAAGCAGAGCGCGCACCATTTGCATACTGGTAAGGTGTTGAAGGGGGGCATCGCTGTGGGCGAAACCCTTGAGGCAGTCGTATCTGCAGATGTTCGTCAATCCACCGCCCTGAATCACTCTGCAACCCATCTATTACATGCCGCCTTGCGCAAAGTGCTGGGCGAGCATGTTACCCAGAAGGGCTCCCTGGTGGACTCGGAGCGCCTGCGCTTTGACTTCTCCCACCCCGAAGCTGTAACGGCAAAGCAGCTGCACGCGATTGAATCCCTGGTTAATAGTCAAATTCGCGCAAATACCCCAGTTGAAACTCACGAAACCGATATTGAGTCTGCAAAAGCGATGGGCGCTATGGCTCTGTTTGGCGAAAAGTACGGCGATACTGTGCGTGTACTTTCCATGGGCAAAACCGATGACAAGGCTTTTTCCGTTGAGTTGTGTGGCGGTACTCACGTGAAGCGCACCGGTGATATTGGTTTGATTCGCATTGTTGGGGAAAGCGGTATTGCTTCCGGCCAGCGCCGAATCGAAGCGGTTACTGGCGCTCACGCAATGTCTCTGTTTGATCAGGCGCAGCAGCGTCTGGAACATGTAGCGACTCTGCTTAAGGCGCGTCCGGACTCCTTGGCTGACAAAGTTGAACAATTGCTGCTTAACAATCGAAAACTGGAAAAAGAGATTGCCCAGTTAAAAACCAAGTTGGCCAGCGGTGCTGGCGGAGACCTTTCCGCTCAGGCCATTGAGTTGGCGGGCTTTAAGTTGCTGGCAACCTCTATTGACGGAGCTGACCCCAAATCATTGAGAGATTTGGCGGATCAAATGAAGAACAAGCTGGGCAGTGGCGTGGTGCTGCTGGCGGCTCCGGGCGATGAAAAGGTGGCTTTGGTTGCCGCAGTTACCCAAGACCTGACAGATCGGCTTTCTGCTGGTGACCTTATGCGCTTTGCTGCCGGGAAGCTGGGCGGCAAGGGTGGCGGTCGAAAAGACATGGCCCAGGGTGGTGGAACCGATGTGTCCGCGCTCCCTAATATGCTGAAAGAAGTGCCAAATTGGATAGAGCAATCCTTAAACTAGTTAAGTTTTGTCAAATTAGTGGTCTGAATTCGTAGTTGAGTTGATTTCGCAGAGGTTTGGTGATTAAGTGCGCGCCTGCACGAGTTGGGCAGGAAGCGTACTTATTGTGGAGCTAAGGAAACACAGTAAGTTATGAGTTTGTTCGTGCAGAAGTATGGCGGGACTTCAGTTGGCTCAATTGAGCGAATTGAAGCTGTGGCCGATAAAGTCGCCGCGTTTCGCGCTCAGGGACATGACATGGTTGTCGTTTTGTCTGCCATGAGTGGTGAAACTAATCGCCTGATTGATCTCGCTTATCAAATCCAGGAAAAACCAGATCCCAGAGAATTGGATGTTCTGGTTTCCACAGGAGAGCAGGTCACAATTGCC
>NZ_CP174340.1:0-3012500 GCF_052468295.1 Microbulbifer maximicatervae (SeqCode) | reverse complement strand
GTAGCAAGGTTAACCGCTTAGGGGAGCCGTAGAGAAATCGAGTCTTAATAGGGCGTTTAGTTGCAGGCAATAGACCCGAAACCCGGCGATCTATCCATGGGCAGGTTGAAGGTTGAGTAACATCAACTGGAGGACCGAACCCACTAATGTTGAAAAATTAGGGGATGACCTGTGGATCGGAGTGAAAGGCTAATCAAGCCGGGAGATAGCTGGTTCTCCTCGAAAGCTATTTAGGTAGCGCCTCGCGTCTCACCCTCGGGGGTAGAGCACTGTTTGGGCTAGGGGGTCATCCCGACTTACCAACCCCATGCAAACTCCGAATACCGAGGAGTGCAATCGCGGGAGACACACGGCGGGTGCTAACGTCCGTCGTGGAAAGGGAAACAACCCAGACCGCCAGCTAAGGTCCCAAATATCAGTTAAGTGGGAAACGATGTGGGAAGGCCCAGACAGCTAGGAGGTTGGCTTAGAAGCAGCCATCCTTTAAAGAAAGCGTAATAGCTCACTAGTCGAGTCGGCCTGCGCGGAAGATATACCGGGGCTCAAACTGATAACCGAAGCTGCGGATGCTCTTAGGAGCATGGTAGAGGAGCGTTGTGTAAGCCGTTGAAGGTGGATCGGGAGGTCTGCTGGAGGTATCACAAGTGCGAATGCTGACATGAGTAACGATAAGGGAGGTGAAAAACCTCCCCGCCGGAAGACCAAGGGTTCCTGTCCAACGCTAATCGGGACAGGGTTAGTCGACCCCTAAGGCGAGGGCGAAAGCCGTAGTCGATGGGAAACAGGTTAATATTCCTGTACTCGCTATTACTGCGACGGAGTGACGGAGAAGGCTAGGCCGGCATGGCGATTGGTTGTCCATGTTTAAGGTTGTAGGCTGGGGACTTAGGCAAATCCGGGTCCCTAAGGCTGAGAACTGATGACGAAGCCCACTTAGTGGGTGAAGTGGTTGATGCCCTGCTTCCAGGAAAAACTTCTAAGCTTCAGGTAATAGTGAATCGTACTCTAAACCGACACAGGTGGTCAGGTAGAGAATACCAAGGCGCTTGAGAGAACTCTGGTGAAGGAACTAGGCAAAATGGTACCGTAACTTCGGGAGAAGGTACGCCGGTTTTGGTGATGGGACTTGCTCCCTAAGCTGAGGCCGGTCGAAGTGACCAGGTGGCTGCGACTGTTTATTAAAAACATAGCACTCTGCAAACTCGTAAGAGGACGTATAGGGTGTGACGCCTGCCCGGTGCCGGAAGGTTAATTGATGGGGTTAGCTTCGGCGAAGCTCTTGATCGAAGCCCCGGTAAACGGCGGCCGTAACTATAACGGTCCTAAGGTAGCGAAATTCCTTGTCGGGTAAGTTCCGACCTGCACGAATGGCGTAACGATGGCCACGCTGTCTCCACCAGAGACTCAGTGAAATTGAAATCGCTGTTAAGATGCAGTGTACCCGCGGCTAGACGGAAAGACCCCGTGAACCTTTACTACAGCTTTGCACTGAACTTTGAGCCTATTTGTGTAGGATAGGTGGGAGGCTTTGAAGCAGCGACGCTAGTTGTTGTGGAGCCGTCCTTGAAATACCACCCTGGTATGTTTGAGGTTCTAACTCTGGTCCGTTATCCGGATCGAGGACAGTGTATGGTGGGTAGTTTGACTGGGGCGGTCTCCTCCCAAAGAGTAACGGAGGAGTACGAAGGTGCACTCAGCATGGTCGGAAATCATGCAATGAGCATAATGGTATAAGTGCGCTTGACTGCGAGACAGACATGTCGAGCAGGTACGAAAGTAGGTCATAGTGATCCGGTGGTTCTGTATGGAAGGGCCATCGCTCAACGGATAAAAGGTACTCCGGGGATAACAGGCTGATACCGCCCAAGAGTTCACATCGACGGCGGTGTTTGGCACCTCGATGTCGGCTCATCACATCCTGGGGCTGAAGCCGGTCCCAAGGGTATGGCTGTTCGCCATTTAAAGTGGTACGCGAGCTGGGTTTAGAACGTCGTGAGACAGTTCGGTCCCTATCTGCCGTGGGCGTTGGAGATTTGAGAAGAGTTGCTCCTAGTACGAGAGGACCGGAGTGAACGAACCTCTGGTGTTCCGGTTGTCACGCCAGTGGCATTGCCGGGTAGCTATGTTCGGACGGGATAACCGCTGAAAGCATCTAAGCGGGAAGCCTCCTTCAAGATAAGATCTCCCTGAGGCCTTGAGCCTCCTGAAGGGCCGTGGAAGACTACCACGTTGATAGGCTGGGTGTGGAAGCGTTGTGAGGCGTTGAGCTAACCAGTACTAATTGCCCGTGCGGCTTGACCATACAACAGAGATGGTTACTAACGACTAGCTAAGCTAGCGGATTGTGAGTTAGAGACATACGATCGCTTGCGGTGTATTACTACAGATTGTTTTACCGACTTATTTGGGGTTATCGCCGGTCAACAACATGACCGAGGCAAACAGCGATAACACGGCAGGCCAAGCACATCGCTTATAAGACCACCGCCAACCCAAGCCAGTTTGCCTGACGACAATAGAGTTGTGGAACCACCTGATCCCTTGCCGAACTCAGAAGTGAAACGCAACATCGCCGATGGTAGTGTGGGGCTTCCCCATGTGAGAGTAGGTCATCGTCAGGCTTCTAATCCGAAAGGGCCACCCAACAGGGTGGCCCTTTTTTTATGGCTGAAAAATATTTCAAAAAATAAAGAAAATAGAAAAGCCCCGCCCCAACATGCTGAGTTTTGCTCGCTATACAACGTAGATCTCGGCACGTTCAATATCTGATTAACAATCTAAAAGCTCTGACTTGTATCAAGAAAATTCAAGGAAAAAATTTATAAATCACATTAATTTCTTAGCGGTCAATTTTTTATAGAACAATGGTGCAAGATGGATGTAAAAAACTTGATTTTATTCCATTGATTCTGGATAGTCGCCCGTTGCCTCTTCTTGCTCACTGAGGTGATGCTTTTTTGAGCAACTCTTGCGCTAGATACCATAGGTGCAAAAGTTGACTTCTGGCTTGGGTGAGTAGTCGACGATGGCTAAAGACGCATTAAGCCGTATCGGGAAAAAATATAAATACCCGATTGAGAGATGATGGCTACCGCCGCTGGGCGCTAAAAATATTGAAGGAAATTTAGATGCACATTCTTACGCTGTACCAATCAATTTTGCGATGGCTTCTATTGATGACCGTTGCTGTTTCACTGACCGCTTGCGGCGGCGGCGGTAGTGCCGGCGGTGATGATGGCGGTACCACGCCGGAACCAGTCTCTTATAGCATTGATGTCGAGCTGCATGACTTAGAAACTGGTGAGATTCTCCAAAATCCAAATCCAGAAGAGCCGGTGCTTGTCCAAGTTACGGTCAAGCTTGACAATGGAGATCCTGTTGCTTCTGACAATATTACAGTCACAACAACTTTAGGTGAGTTGACCCCTAGTAGTGGAGTTGTGACGACTAATGACAGTGGCGTTGCAACTTTAGAGTTGGATGTTGAAGGGCAGGAAGTAGGGAGTGCTGGAGAAGTTATTGTAACCTATGATAGCACCAGTACGGATCAGAACCCTTACTCGCCGCTCACATTCACAGTTCAAGAGCCCGAATTGCAATTGGGTTATTTAGATGGCAATCAGCAGTTTGTAACTGGTGAGCTGGATATTACTGTCCAGAATTTATCCTCTAGAGGCACCACGCCTGTTAGCGTCTACGTACAAGGTCCTGATGGCGACCTCTACTCGAAGCGAATGGAAGTGGAATTCTCAAGCAATTGCAGTTTGAGTCTACCAGCTGTTGCAACCCTTGACTCCCCGGTTACGACTATAGAAGGTAAGGCTACCTCAACATATACGGCTGCGGGCTGTGAGGGTGAGGATAGTATTACGGCAGCATTAGTGAATTATCCGAGCATATCGGCTAGCGGAAAGCTTGATGTGAAGGCTGCAGAGGTTGGCTCTATTGAGTTTGTAGGCGCAGATCCTAGGATAATCTCTATTAAAGGTACTGGCGGTAAGGAAACATCAACGCTGCTTTTTCAGGTTTTAAGCATGGATGACCTGCCAATAAGTGGAGTTGAAGTTAATTTTGCTTTGTCCACAGAAGTAGGTGATGCAACTCTTACTAACGATTCCGGTACGACTAATGCGGATGGTGAAGTAACGGCACTGGTTTCTTCTGGTACTGTGGCGACGCCGGTTTCAGTAGTAGCCTCCATAACCGTCGATGGGGAGGAGGTTGCATCCACCGTATCTGATGAGTTGGTGGTCTCTGTAGGTATCCCTGACCAAAATTCTTTTGATGTGGCTGCTACTGTTTTAAACCCAGGTGGCGATACCTTTAACGGCGCAACCTCAACAATTACTGTTTACGCTGGTGATGCCTTTAATAATAAGGTTCCCGATGGAACTGCAATTACTTTTACAACAGAGTATGGACGTATAACTGGATCTTGCACCACGATTGATGGCAACTGCTCAGTAGATTGGACTAGTCAGGACCCCCGCAAGCCCGAGTCCTATACATTTGTTGGTGTTGACGGTCAAACCCATTCGGTTCGAACCATTAATAACACGATCTGCCCCGAAACTGGGTTTTTGGGTGCTCCATGCCCGGTGTCTTTAGGGCAGCCGTATGGAGCTCGCTCAACAATTCTCGCATATGCGTTTGGGCAAGAAACTTTTACTGATGCCAACGGTAATGGACGCTTTGATACTGGCGAAGACTTTACCGATTTACCAGAGGCATTTTTGGACCACAATGAAGATGGAGAGTTCGGGAACTCTGGCAACGTTGGTAGTTGCTACCCAGATTGCCCCGAGGTGGCTGGCGATGAAGACTGGCCTGCTGATTTGAACAATAATGGAGTCTACGATCAGGGTAATGGCATTTACAATGGTGTTCTCTGTTCAGATGAGGCAGAGGCAGATGGAAGTTGCTCTAAAGAGCTGATTCATGTACGTAAGCAGGTAGAGCTCCTGGTTTCGGGAGATCAGCCATACGGGATATTTGAAACCGCTGCTGGTGATTTCCTTGATCAGCCTCATATCGATATTTCTAGCGATGAAACTGGAACAGTAAATTTCTATCTTTCTGATATTTACAACGGCCGCTTACCTCTGGGGACGACGGTTAATATTGAATCGGATTATTGCGAAGTGTGGCCTGAGGCCTGGGCAGTTGGAAATACTAGCGCCCAAGGGCCTAGCATAGTTGACATCACCGTGAATGCCCCTAATGGCGCCGTACCAGAGGGGGCTGATTTCGTAAAGGTTACGGTTAATGTTCCAGCGCAAGAAGGCAGTTCGGGCGCTGGCGCAAGTAGCCGCTTTCAATTCTCATGCGCCTACGACCTGTGTGTTAACTCGCCAGATGATTCTCGATGTGAATAAGGTGGCGTGACCACGACTTTGATATCTACCGGGCCGCAATAGCGGCCCGGTTTCATTTCGGAGGGGCAAAATTGAGATTTGCCACAAATTAGTTTTCTTTAACCTTAGTAAGCAGGAAATGTGATAATGAATCTTGCGACTAGCTCAGTATAGGTCTCGTTGGGCCATGCCGGACTTGGGAAGCGTAATGGATAGCTTTACTTCATGGGTGCATGTGGCGTCTTTCTAGAGCATCCTCACTCACTCTTTCTCCCAACTTTCTTCCTTCTCAGTGGGAAGTAATTGCTTCTCCTACCTCTAGATTGTTGGCTCTGGTGCCAAAAAGCATGTCTAGTTCCCATTTTGTGATTGCAGCAGCGACAAGCCTCGATGTAAGAGGCTGAATTGAGAATTGGGCGGTAAGATTGGTCAAAACCGGTAAAAGGAGAATTGCCAGTGAATGGGCTAGGACGCATTTTAATAATTTTAATGGTTTCCGGGAGTTTGGGTGTAATTAATGGTTGCGCCGAGGACACGAAAGCGATTGCAGGGGGTAGGGTAGCTGATCAGCATGCTGTCGCTGCGAGAATAGGAGGGAGGGAAGTTACTGTACAAGAACTGGACAGAGATCTTCAGTTTGTTTTGTACGATATCGCGGAGATGGAACACAAGCTGCGCCTGAATAAGCTTCATGAATTTATTTCTGAAACCTCAGGGGCTGGTACAGATGTTGAAATTCTTCTGCCTGTTCCTAAGCCGCCGCGCATCGAGCTCTCCTATGAGAACAGGGCTGTACGCGGTAATCCTGAAGCGCCTGTAACAGTAGCCGTTTTTTGTTCTTTTCAGTCCCCTCACTGTAAGTCTTTCCAGCCTGTACTGAGGCAGTTACTAAGTGAATATCCTGGTTGGGTGCGACAGGTTAATTTTGATTTTCCCTTAAAGTTTCACCGCGAGGGCGTTAGTGCGGCTGTTTCCGCTCGATGTGCTGGGGATCAAGATACTTTCTGGGAGTACCACGATGCTCTTTATGCAAGAACCCCAAATTTAGGAGATAACGCATACATTCAGACGGCCAAGCACTTGTCAGTTGATAGCGCTTACTTTGCAAATTGTGTAGAGGATGAAAGTTACAGGGCGCTAGTCCTCAAGGATCAAGAAACAGCTTTACAGCTGGGGCTCAAAAACGTACCGGTGGTTTTTATCAATGGACTTTACTTAAAGGGGAAGCGATCCTTTGAGCAGTATTCTTATTGGGTAGAAAGGGAGTTGGCGAAACTTAATATAGATCAAAAACAAAAGCATACCTGGGAGCAACAGAGAAATGGTAAAAATAGACTTCCCGTAACGAATCTTCCTCTTGCTCTAGTGGGTATTAGTGAATCGAGTATAGAAAACAAGTCTAAAGCTCTAGTAGAAGTAGAGGGGCAGAAGGCTCGATATTATTCCTTGGGACAGCCACTTCTCAAAGATGTTTCCTTAAGGCGTTTGGAGGGTAACTATGCTGTTATTAACAATCAGGGCACACTGGAGCGTTTATTGCTTCAAGGCGAGGAAGGTAATACGGTGTCTTTAACTTATTTTCGTCAGCACACTGAGGAACTGCGCCAGCGTATTGAACAGCCTCATGGTGAGGAAGGAAAAAAATTAATTGAGCCAGCGGGAGTGTTGACTCTTGGACAAGAGTGGCTATCGAAACATCTTGAGCAGCGGGAGTCCTTAGAGGCCAAGTTTACCAAGGCGGAATTAAAAGTTGAAGGGCACCATTTGATACGTCTGGAGGGTGTGGCTGGCAATGAATTTTTTACTGCGTTGGGATTTGAGGATAATGATGTACTATTGAGAGTCAACGATAGTTGGGTTCACAGTGGTCAAAATGGGTTGTGGAGTGCCCTTGCCAGTGGAAAGGTAATAGATGTAGCTTTTATGAGGAAAGGTTTGCCGCACCGATTACAGTATGTGGTTGAAGAGCTTGGCTACTTTGAAGAAAAGTCAAAATAGCCAGTTATACGAGGGGACGTTGGTCATCACTAGGTTTGTATAAATGGTGATAACGTAGCTAGCAGGACAGTTGTTAAAAACAGTTCCGCAAGGCCAATACCCCCTTGTCCGGCAAGTTGGAGTGTTTATTTTGGGGGCTTTGATGTTAAAAGAACCATTCAATTAAAAAGCTGCCTAGTTTATCAATGTTGCAGGCTTAAATTTCAGAAGGGTAGTCTAAAAGCAGTTGCTAACTCAATTTGTGTAATAGTGAAACATTGGTGATGATGGTTGAAATAGTGAGAAAAGTTAGTTGGTGCATTTTACGCCAACGTTAAAACTATAAACAAAAGACATATCACTATTGCCCAGCTCTTCTTCTAAGACCGGATCAAATATAAACTTACTTTTAAAAAGATCGGGAATTCTTCTCTTTGTGATAAAGTGGCGCATACATAATATACAGTTTTCATTGCCAGTTGAGTGTATTGAGTTTAGTAGGGAAATGAAGTTTTCTTCGTTGAGATAAGCGGAAACGTCAGAAATCGAAAATTTGTCAATCTTGGTTTCTAGTCGATCTAAATATGTTTCTAGTGGTGATGTTACTGTTTCTATGATGGAGTTATTTAATGCATCCTTTATTGCTGGATAATTTTTTTCTCTAAATATAAAGGTAGTCCATGTTCTGGGTTATATTTTCCCGTCAATAAGAAAGTCATAAAGAAATTTTCAAGGATCAGGTGATTCATTAGGGAGTGATCCATCCTGCTTATCAAATACTCGGGAATCGATACTTGTTGAGGAACATACTGGTAGAATCCGGGGTCTTTCAGGAAGAGCCTGAAGACAGACTCGCTGGTTAGAAAGTGCAAAAAATGTTTCCAGGCTGGGGTATTCCATTTTTGCTCAACAAATTTACGTTGCTCTTCAATGTTCTTGAATGTGACTAACGTTCTTATCTTGCTTGGGCGAATAGTTTTAATGATGGTGCTAATCAATTTAAAGTGCTTCTCAAAGGCTCCTTCGAAGATAGGTCCCCTCTTGATTGTTTTTGTATTTTCTCTCCAAAATGATTCCGCTTCTTTTGAGAGATGGTGTTTTATTTTGTTGTAAAAATGCAACCTTTTGTTGCATGGAAGAATTCCTGTAAATTTCAGGAAATCCTCATAATTTAACTCCTGTATCCCGGCTTTTTTGAGTTCTAAGAGGTAATTTTGGCAGGGGTTTAGATCGATTGCAGTTATTTTCTTAGGTTTGCCTAACAAGAGGCTTAATACGCGATCCCCTCCGCCAGTAACACATAAAATATTGTCATTTTTATTTATATTTAAGGCTTTTAATTCGGATCTGGAGTCTTCATTTGGGCCGGAGTAACTGATTCTGTTTGCGTAAGTGGATTGTAATATATCATTGGGGTTATTCATGGTATGTTTGGCTGGGGGTTGTTTCAATAACTTGTTCGGTTTAAAAAGTAGTCCACAATCATGGTTAGGTAACTATTGCTATTACGCCATTGGTTTTGTACAGGGTGACCTAATATTCTTTGGCTATTTTTACTGCAAAATCTAAAGTCACTGTTCAAAAAGGGACCGTTTTGCATTCTATTAATGATCTTAAGTAGGCGCTTCTCCAATTCGGACAAATTATTTAATGCTGTGTAATCATCTTGAAGCTGTCTTAGGGACCCTCTGATCAACGAAGCATTTTTCTAGAATTAAGCTGAACTGCTTGAAAAATTCACTTTATTACGCTCAAGCGCGTAATTTTCGCGTAATAGCCCGCTAATTTTTCATCTGAAACCCTAAATAGGCGGGTTTCAGGCGAACCACCCCTAGGTGGCTAAATATTTTCTCCCTATTAGTAAGTTGGTAAAGCCTGCTAGCAAGCACAGCCGCTCAGTATTTTTTAACAGTCCCCGATAGCGGACCTTGTCATAACCAAATACCCGTTTAATGTAGCGAAAGGGGTGCTCAACCTTCGCTCTTATCTGCGCCTTGATCTTTTCCGCCTTACGGAGTGCATCACGCCCAGGAAGAGTTTTCAGCTTGCTCGGCTTCATTGCTATGTACCAATCCACCTCCCGCTCCTTCAACTCTTCTCGCTTCTCCGCACCAATGTACCCAGAGTCACCCCAGACTCTTCCTTCCTCCCCATGGAGGACTCGCTCTGTGGCTGTGACATCATGCGAATTCGCTGCTGTTGTATCTACGCTATGTATTACTCCGAGCACATCATCAACCCCGATATGCATCTTCATTCCAAAGTGCCACTGATTGCCTTTCTTTGTTTGATGCATTTCTGGATCACGTTCTTTCTTTTTATTCTTAGTTGAAGTTGGCGCAGAGATAATAGTGGCATCTACAATCGTGCCTTCACGCAGTACCATGCCATTCTCAGCAAGATGCTTGTTGATTTCATCAAAAAGCGCTGCACCAATCTGATTGAGCTCCAATAAGTGGCGAAAGTTAAGAATCGTTGTTTCATCGGGAATTGGGCCGCTCAAAGTCAATCCAGCAAAACTACGCATGGATTCAATTTCATACAGTGCATCCTCCATAGCGGGATCACTGAGATTATAAAATAGCTGCATGCAATGAATACGGAGCATGACACTTAATGGATATGGCTGTCGGCCACGTTTGCCTTGTGGATAGCAAGGAGTGATCTGAGCCTCTAGTCGCTGCCATGGGATGAGGGCTTCCATTTGAGAAAGAAACTTCTCTCGGCGAGTTATACGGCGCTTTAGCTTATATTCTGCTTCGGCAAAGGTGACTTGGTGCATAATCTATCGTAGTCTTGACGGATAACTGAATACTACCAAACTGGCTCGGAATTATTCAGAGGTTCCTTAGGTCTAGATTAAAGTAAAACCGATTAAACTGAACGAAATCATCGATTGTCATTGGCTTGGAATCTGCAATGTTAAAACATTGATTTATTGTGGTTTCTTGGTTGTCTGAGATGTTTAATATTGCATCGCAACAAATATCTACAGGGATAATGTTAATGGGTCGACCTGAAAGATACTTTAAATGAATAGGTAGTTTTACATTCTTTTCTGTTAATCGATTTAGCAGCTTCACATATTCATAGTAGCCTGACTGGGAATTTGTATAACCGGTCACTGAGTCACCTAAAACAATCGTAGGCCTGTAAATCGTATACTGTAGGTTTTTGGATGCCGCGATTAAGTTCTCTGCCATATTTTTAGTGTAATCATAGGCGTTGAAAAACTCTTTTGGCTGATAGAGGGTCTCCTCGATTGTCTCCCCGTTGGCGTAGTCTTTACCACCAATAAAGCTAGTCGATATTTGATTTAGTCGACATTTGGTTGTTACCGCGATGTCAATGAGTCGCTTTACACCATTGACGTTAGTATTCATGCTTTGCTGCAAATTGCTAAAGCTGTAACGCATATCTGCTGCACAATTCCATATGGAGTCAATGTTTAAGGAGCATAACTGGCTGTAAGGTGTAGAAGACAGCCCCAAGCTGGGTTTGTTCAAGTCACCTGATATGATTGTAAGCCGATTGAAGTCATTCTCTGTGAGCTTATAAATAGGATTGACAGCGCTATTTTTTTGCTTGAGTTGTTCAAGTCGATTGTGGATATCACTTCGAGCAATCAAAACAACATTGAAGCCTTTCCTTAATAATCCCCACGTCAAGTATTGGCCTATAAAGCCAAAGCCACCGACAATAAGCTGTATTCTTTTTGATTCTTTTAGTATAGAAAATCGTTTTAAAATATATTGATCTTGATTTGTTAAATCATGCGAATCAGTCATGAGATTGAAGTGGGATTTTTCTGTAAGCTAAGGAGTATTGCTCTTCCAGAAAGTTATTTTTTTTACTGCTTTTTTCATTAAAAAATACAAAAGGTGTACTAAAATAGATTTTTTCATAAGGGCGCCAGTTGCTAAAGTAGCGAAATTGCTCATCCGGTTTCAGGGGTTAATAGGCTGTAGGTAAAATTAGGAAATAGTATCGAGCGGTAGATGTAACACGACGTGATTATCCATCGTGATAGTTGTACCACTAACTCAAATTATAGAGTTTCAGTTGGGTATCGTTGAATAATTATAGTAGACCTGAGTAAATCGTTCATATATTGACTGCATATCCATTTGTCCCAGTAGTCGAGATCAAGAATAATTCAGATACTTCTCCTTGAGCCTTGAGTTCATTAATTTTTTGTCCCAATTGTTTGTGGAAGGCTTGTATATATTGTATAGGAAATTTTTTCTAAACTGATTTTTTACTTGTTCAACTTGGATAAATAATCTTCTAGGTCCATTATGGCCTTAGTGATTTGTCGAGGTTATAGTATGTGCGAGCTAGTAAAATACGAATAAATTGGTTTTACGAGATCGCTCTTAAGTAGCTTAAGGGGCTATTTCCTCTTGTGACCGGAATGAGCTTTGGAGTGCTCTTACCAGTGGAAAAGTAATTGATGTCGCCTTTATGAGAAAGGGTTTGCCGCATAGATTGCAGTATGTGGTTGAAGAGAGTGGTTACTTTGATGAGGATTTAGGTAAGTGAATTGATTAGGGCCCGCGGTACTTTATTGCGGGCCCTGAATTTACCGAGCAGTAAAAGTTACTTATTTATCCGGATTTCCTTGCCACAGTAGGTCAGCGACAATATTTTGTCCTTGAATGCTTGGGTGGAAACAGTCTCCACCATCAATATCATCTTTATTAAACTGAAAAGTCCCGGCATTTAACTCATCCTCACCGGTATATTCAGCAACAACTTCTACCCCATTCATACCGTTGTAACTTTCTGCTTCCTCAACAAGGATTTCGTTATAACGTTGTTGGGCTGTGGCTATTCCGTTATAACGAGTGGCAAAGCTCTCTCCATTCATCGAGCCGCCATTTGTTGCAATTCGGCAGATTCCGAAAGTCGACCAGACACTCTCGCAATCTACGCGGGAATTACCGCTTTGCTTATCCAGACCCGCTGCCCGGAGATCGTGTACTCGCGGTACTGAGCCGAGTACTATCGTAGAGCCGTTAGGGAGTCCATCGACTAATTTGTCCAGTCCAGCTTGAACTGCCGAGCGCCACTCGCTATCGGTGTAGAGGGGATCATTACAGTTGGCTGGATCGACGCATTCCCGGTTACAGATGTCATTACCGCCCAATACTACCTCGACATGATCAGGTAAATTAGTCTGGGATAGAATCCGATCGGCTTGAGTGGAGAAATTGTCGCCTCCACTACGCATCTCAGCACCGGATTCCGCTGCGCTTTTATTGGCAGCCATATTGGGGTAGTTAACTTTATATTTATCGTGAACACTCTCCACTGAATTGTCGTCGCCGTCAAACCAGGAATGCTCGGGTTGGTCCCCGCCGAGAAGACAAAACAGGTCCCAGAAATACTTATTGCGGGTACAGTCTGCACCGAATGCCATGGTAATACTGTCACCCGCAGCAACAGACTTGGAGGGGGCTGCCATTGCTGGCTGTATCGACAAGATGCTCAAACAGAGCGTTACTAGAACTCCATATTTATTCAACATTATATTTTCTCCCACACCGACTTTCGCCGTAAGTTGTTATCATTTTTTTCACTGCTCCGGTAAACGAGAAGGAGTGTAGGACGCACTCAGATATTGTGAGTGATGAATGCTTGAGACCCTTTGGTCAGTTATCAATAAATTGAAGTCTGTTGGAGTTTTGTCGCCAAGAGCATTGATTACTGTATTGGCGTTTCAAAGCTCTACTTTTTCTGGAACAGTTTTATGCCATCTGTTCTTCTTCTGATGCTTCCACTATACTGCGCTCTACTTGTCGGAGTGCCTGTGGGCTGAGATCGCTGTTGCGAGATCCGTTGAACCTGATCGGGGTAACCCCCGCGTAGGGAACAAGATCTGAAGTCGCCTGTTTTGTTACAGTTTGGCGTCTTTTCTCTTTGTATGTGCCCTGGATGCTGCGACCTTTAAATTTCCAAGTTTTAAGGTTACGCATGTCTGAGATCATTGAACAATCCGGTAAAGCCGGAAAGTCCTCCCGCGCTACCAGTCGCGATTCCGCTAAAGAATTTCTTGAAAATCTCACGGTTCAATCTTTCCCCAACTCGAGCAAGGTGTATTTGCCCGGTGAAACTCCCGACATTCAGGTTGGTGCTCGTCAGATCTGTTTGGGAGATAGTTTGGTAGGGGGGAATGCAGAGAATCCGGTGTTTGAACCCAATGAGCCCCTAACCATTTACGACACTTCGGGCCCCTATTCCGAGCCCAATTTTAAAGTGGACGTACGGGAAGGGTTGCCCAAATTGCGCCAGGGCTGGATAGAGGCCCGCAGAGATACTGAACTGCTGGACTCTCGCCAAGCGGCCTACAGCCAGAAGCGTATGGCGGACCAGGGGCTGGATCATATCCGCTTTGAAAACCTTCCCAGCCCTCGCCGGGCCAAACCGGGACAGAATGTATCTCAGATGCACTATGCCCGCCGCGGCATTATTACCCCAGAGATGGAATTTATCGCAGTGCGCGAAAATATGGGGCGAGCCAAGTTGGCAGCGGAAATGAGTGAAAGTGAATACCAGAAGGCACGTGATGGTATTTACATCCCCGAGCAAATCACGCCGGAATTTGTGCGCCGGGAAGTTGCAGAAGGGCGGGCAATTATCCCGGCGAATATTAATCACCCGGAAGTGGAGCCGATGATTATCGGGCGCAACTTCCTGTGCAAGGTGAATGCAAATATTGGTAATTCTGCTGTGACTTCTTCCATTGAAGAGGAAGTGGAGAAACTGGTTTGGTCTACCAAGTGGGGCGCGGACACGGTGATGGATCTGTCTACCGGTGCCAATATCCACGAAACCCGCGAGTGGATTCTGCGAAACTCGCCAGTGCCCATCGGTACTGTGCCGATTTACCAGGCGCTGGAGAAAGTAAACGGAATTGCTGAAGATCTTAACTGGGATGTGTTCCGCGACACCTTGATTGAGCAGGCGGAGCAGGGGGTGGATTACTTCACTATTCATGCTGGCGTGCTTTTGCGCTATGTGCCGCTCACTGCCAAACGTATGACCGGGATTGTCTCTCGCGGTGGTTCCATTATGGCCAAATGGTGTCTCGCCCATCACCAAGAGAATTTCCTCTACACCCACTTCGAGGAAATCTGCGAGATTATGAAGGCTTACGATGTGAGCTTTAGTCTCGGTGATGGCCTGCGCCCGGGCTCCATTGCGGATGCTAACGATGAAGCCCAGTTTGGCGAGCTGCACACGCTTGGCGAGCTGACTGAAATTGCCTGGAAGCACGATGTTCAGACGATGATCGAAGGCCCCGGTCATGTGGCTATCCATAAGATCAAAGAAAATATGGATGAGCAGCTGAAGCACTGCCACGGCGCACCTTTCTACACTCTGGGTCCATTGACCACGGATATTGCTCCCGGCTACGACCACATTACTTCCGGCATCGGCGCTGCACTTATCGGCACCTACGGTTGCGCCATGCTCTGCTATGTGACCCCCAAAGAGCACCTGGGTCTACCCAATAAAGAGGATGTTAAAGAGGGCCTTATGGCATATAAGATTGCGGCTCATGCCGCAGACTTGGCCAAAGGGCATCCGCGGGCACAGAAGCGCGATGACGCCCTGTCAAAAGCCCGCTTTGAATTCCGTTGGGAAGATCAGTTCAACCTCGGCTTGGATCCGGAGCGGGCACGCACCTATCACGATGAAACCTTGCCAAAGGAATCCGGCAAGGTAGCTCACTTCTGCTCCATGTGCGGCCCGAAATTCTGCTCCATGAAAATCACCCAGGATGTGCGCGATTATGCGGCCAAGCAGGAAGCGGCACAGGGCATGGAGGAAATGTCGATTAAATTTAAGGACATGGGTAGCGAGATTTATCACAAGGGCTGATGAGTATTTTGGGGGAGAGTCCTCTCCCCCAAGAATCGGATAGCAAAAGTACGGCGAGTGCATAGCGCATATCGCTGGGTGTCGATTTGGATTTGCGAAGATAGGTGGTCTGTGACAAGCGAAACCAAAGCCAAAGTAGCTATTGCCGGTGGCGGCCTGTTAGGTCGCTTGCTCGCCTGGCGGCTCTGCCAACGGGAACTGGATATTACCCTGTTTGAAGCGGGTGATCTGTCGGCACCAGTCGGGGGAGCTTGCTGGACGGCAGCGGGAATGATCTCACCACTATCGGAATTGGTGCACAGCGATAAACAGGTTTACAACCTGGGGCTGAAAAGCCTTGAGATTTGGTCTGAGTGGGCTCGGCAGCTGGAGGAGCAGAGCGGGCGGAACGTGGAATACCGCCGAGCGGGCTCAGTCCTGGTTGCTCACGGCAAGGATAAAAGTGAGCTGCTGCAATTCCTGCGGGAGCTGCAGGGCAAGTTGGGCGAGTCTGCCAGGGGGCAGGTGCAGCCCCTCGATTGCAATACTTTAGCGAAATTAGAGCCCTCCTTACACGGCTTTGAACAGGGGCTTTACTTACGAGGTGAGGCGGATATCAATAATCACCGCCTACTGCCCGCGTTACTCAGCGTATTGCGCCGAGGTGCAGTCACTCTGCGAGAGCAAAGCAAGGTAAATTGCGAAGCCGGGTATATCTCTGTGAACTCGGAGTGCGAACAATTTGATTGCGTGATCGACTGCCGTGGTCTCGGTGCCAAGGGGCAGATTGAAGGCTTACGCGGTGTCCGTGGTGAGGTGATGGTGGTGGAATCCCGGGAAGTGGTTTTGCAGCGTCCAGTGCGACTGCTCCACCCGCGCTATAAGCTCTACGCTGTACCACGCAGCGATGGGCGCACAGTAATTGGTGCTACGGAAATTGAGAGCGAAGACCAGTCGCCCATTTCCGTGCGCTCCAGTATGGAATTGTCTTCCGCGCTTTACTCCCTCAACCCGGCTTTTGCCGAGGCTCGTATTGTTGAGACCCGCGTAAATTGTCGCCCCGCCACTATGGATAATATGCCTTATATCCACAGCGAGGATGGGCTGATTAGGGTGAATGGCCTTTACCGTCACGGTTATCTTTTAGCGCCGGCAGTAGTGGAGCAAGTGGAGAATCAAGTGGCACAACAACTGTTACAGGTGGTTTGATGCAGGTACTAATTAATGGGGAAACACAGAGCCTTGAATCCCCGCTAAAACTCTCTGCGCTTTTACAGCAGCTCGGCTATCGCGGAGAAACATTTGCCGTTGCGATCAACGGTGGATTTATTCCCCGTACGGAATATAGCAATACACAGATAAATAACGGCGATAGCCTGGATATTGTTGCTCCGGTAGTGGGGGGGTAAAGGTGAGCGATCTATTAACACTTTACGGAAAAACATTTAACAGCCGGCTTTTGGTGGGCACCGCCCTGTATCCCTCCCCAGCGATTATGCGCGAATCCGTGCAAGCCTCAGCTTCGGAAATTATTACTTTGTCTCTTCGCCGGCAAAATCCGGCACAGCAGCAGGACAATCGATTTTGGGATTATATTCGCGAGTCCGGTTGTCAGTTGTTGCCTAATACCGCCGGTTGTAAATCGCCGCGAGAAGCGGTGGAGCTGGCAAAAATGTCCCAGGAAATTTTCCAGACCGATTGGCTCAAGCTGGAAGTGATTGGTGATGATTACAATTTGCAGCCAGACCCCTTTGGTCTGGTAGAAGCTGCGCGAGAATTAATTCAGTTAGGCTTCAAGGTTTTGCCTTATTGCACAGATGACCTGGTGCTGTGTCGAAAACTATTGGATGTGGGTTGCGAGGTATTAATGCCCTGGGGGGCTCCCATCGGTACCGGGCAGGGACTGCTCAATAAATATAACCTGCAAACACTGCGCGAGCGCCTGAGTGATGTACCGCTTATTATTGACGCCGGAATCGGTGCGCCATCACAGGCGACAGAAGCACTGGAGATGGGCTTTGATGCGGTGTTATTGAATACCGCGATTGCAAAAGCCCAGGCTCCGGTACTGATGGCTAATGCTTTTAAACTGGCTGTGGAATCCGGGCGCGCCGCCTTTAATGCCGGCTTGATGCTCAGGCGTCAAACTGCCAGCCCCAGCACCCCCACCCTGGATATGCCTTTCTGGCAGCAGGCAGAGAGCATATTGCAGGATTAGTATTTTTATGCGCGATCAACTCCAATTGAAAAAGCCAATTGTCTGGACCATTGCCGGCAGTGACTCCGGCGGTGGCGCCGGCATTCAGGCGGACCTGCTGACTTTTGCCGACCTCGGCTGCCATGGTTGCAGTGCTATCACGGCCAATACAGCACAGAATACGGTGGAAGTAACTGCAATTAATGCAGTTTCCCTAGAGGTCTTGGGTTCTCAGTTACAGGCTTTACAGCGGGATCTATTTCCTGCCGCAATTAAAATCGGTCTGCTAGCGAATGCTGAACAAGTGGTTGCGGTGGCAGATTTCCTGCGCCAGCTGCAAGCGGTGCAGCCGGTTCCGGTTATTTACGACCCGGTTGCTGTTGCTACCAACGGAGCCGGGCTCACCGAAGGGAATATTACCGCAACGGTGTTGGCTCAGTTGATGCCACAGTGTGATCTGGTCACTCCCAATTTACATGAATTGGAATGGCTTACCGGAGCCAGTGTCACGGGTGCGGAATCTATTGTGCAAGCTGCGCGTCAGTTGCACGCCCACGGCGGTACCGCAATTTTGGTTACCGGCGGCCATACGCAATTGCGTGCGGGAGAAGTTTCCGACTTACTGTGGGATGGTGAAAAGGTCGATTGGTTTATTGGCCGGGAAGTGTCCAGTACAGGCACACATGGCACTGGCTGCACCCTGTCCTCCGCTATTGCCGCTTGTCGCGCTTTGGGCTACCCGTTGCGAGATGCCTGCGTTGTGGGTAAAGCCTATGTACAGCGGGGCTTGCGCTGGGGAAATAATGCACATATCGGCGCTGGTGCTGGACCTGTAGGCCACTGTGGCTGGCCCCTGGATTTAATCGACTTCCCGGAGATTTTGGTACCGGGAGAAGAGCGTGCGCTGGATTATGGCTTTGGTGCGGCCCAGCCTCTTGTTCAAGGGTTTGCCCAAACAGACTCTCATGCATTGGGTTTATATCCGGTTGTGGATACAGTGGAGTGGTTGCAGCGCCTGGCTGAGCTGGGGGTGCGTACTTTACAGCTGCGAGTAAAGAATCCGGGTGGGGACCTGCGCGCACAGATTGAGAGGGCAGTGGCTATTGGCAGGACGTATAACCTGCGCCTGTTTATCAATGATTACTGGCAGTTGGCGATTGAGTGCGGCGCCTACGGCGTGCATTTGGGCCAGGAGGATTTGCAGTCTGCTGATCTGAGGGCAATTCAAGCGGCAGGATTGAAGCTGGGTATCAGTACCCACGGCTTCTATGAATTACTGTTGGCCTACCGTTATCGCCCCAGCTACTTGGCCATTGGTGCAATTTATGCGACCAACACCAAGGATATGTCGGATCAGTTGCAGGGCGTGCAGAAACTTGCGCGAATGGCCGCGCTATTGCCCGATTATCCACTCGTGGCAATTGGTGGTATTAATATGCAAAGGGCCAGTGAGGTTATCGCTAGTGGCGTTGGCAGTATCGCCGTGGTCAGCGCTATTACTAAAGCAAAAGATTACAAGCAGACGGTTGCCGATTTTAATGTCCTGTTGAAAGGTAAGCATGCGGAAGTAGAGCCATGTTAAGTAGTAAGGAATTACAGCGTTACAGTCGCCAGATAATGTTGCCCCAAGTGGGTGAAGAGGGGCAGAAAAAACTGTCTTCTGCGCGAATTCTGATTGTTGGCTTAGGTGGGCTCGGCAGCCCGGCAGCGATGTATCTGGCCGCAGCCGGTATTGGAGAGTTGCACCTGGTGGATGGTGATCATATCGATCTCTCCAATTTACAGCGCCAGGTTTTGTACAAAACCAATCACCAGGGAAAATCCAAAGCCATGGTGGCTGCACAACAATTGGCTGCAGCCAATCCAACTATTCGCATTCACCCCCACAGCCAAATGGCGAATGAATCCTGGCTGCGTGAGCAGGTAAAACAGGTGGATCTGGTGTTGGACTGCACCGATAACCTGGAAATCCGCCATACGATCAACCGGGTTTGTTATCAGGCAGGGTGTCCGGTAGTAATGGCATCGGTGCAGGGGTTTTCCGGCCAGCTGATTAGTTTTGATTTTTCTGAAGGAAACGGCCCCTGTTATGCCTGCCTGTTTCCGCCCCAGGAGCAGGCTGAAGTCCAGAACTGCTCTACAGCAGGTGTGATCGGTCCGGCGCTGGGTGTGGTTGGTAGCATGCAGGCTCTGGAGGCCATGAAATACCTGATGGATTTGCCGGTATCAAGCTTGAATAAATTGCACTTAATCGAGACGGAAACCTTAGCTCTGCAAACTTTGCAGCTGCCGAGCCATAGCAATTGCCCGGTTTGTAGTGCCTGACTTCTTGTGTTTTCAGCCTGGGGCTTGATAAATAGTTTTATTTGGAGAGTCCCTTATTGGCCAGGGCTGTCCCATATAAATCAGTCTAAATGGTGGCTGTAATTATCTTGTCCAAGGTTTCATTATCCCAGCCAGCCTTTTTCCGAAGCCTTTTAATGCTCATGTCTTTTTTAAAGCTGGGCTTTGCCGCTTGCAACTGATTGAGTGCCGAATGCCTCAAGATCGCCATGTTTTCTGGTGCATTTCCTGATCTGAAGCGACTATCATCCTCACGAAAAACCACATCTAAAATCCAGTGTAACGAGTTTTCAACACCCCAGTGAGAGCGAATAATATGATTGAGTTCTGCTGAGCACGGCTCTAAACTACTGATATAGTAGCGCGTTTCGCAACTAGTTCGCCCATCTACAGTTCGTTTCGCCTGGACTGCGATAACACTTCTTAGACCGTGCCATTGCTCTTTACCTTCGAGCCAATCAATACTGTTAGTAGAGAGACATTTTCTGGATTCTATTCGGCCTCGGCTCACCTCTTCCACACAATCAGTATCGACATGCTTGTGGTGCTGCATATCGAACAAATTATTAAAATGCGTGGTAATTTGCTGGTGCAGTTTGTCCTGGTTGCCCTTCACAGCAATCACATAATCGCCGCCTCGTTCGATAATTTTCTGAGTGATCGTTTTCTGGCAGCCCATGGCGTCAAGCGTAATAATCGCACCATTAAGATCAAGAATCTCCAGTAACTTCGGTATGGCCGTAATCTCATTCGACTTTTCTTCTACCTTTTGCTGAGCAAGGACAAGTCGCGCCTCGGACGCAAAAGCACTCACCATATGTATAGGAGATCGTTTACTGGCCTGATCGAAGCTGCGCCTTAGCGTCTTGCCATCGATCGCAATCACGTTACCGAGTTCTTGCTGAATACCTTGGACCCACTGCAGAAAGCAGCGCTTAAATTGTTCGGGGTCTAAGCTTGAAATAACACGGCTAAAAGTGTTTTTTGAGGGTATTCCGCTATTTAGCGGGGTGAATCGTTTTAGGTAATCTATCTTAGATTCTGCGAAATCGACAAAATCTCTACAGCTTTCAGCACCACAAATAACACCGCAAAACATGATAAGTAAAATATCGGGCAGGGCGTGCAGCTTGTGCCGATCAACTCGAGGATCTTCCATGTCGTCAAAGTGATGTAAAAGGCTAACGCTATCCATTTTGTCTGAAAAACACTCTATTTATCAAAAAAGATAGCTATTCTAGGTCTATTTTGTTCGTTTTTACACCGATTTATATGGGACAGCCCTGCCTTATTGGCAATGTCTTGTCGCAAAATTTTCTTCCAATAGCCGGGTTAAAATTCACGCCATTTTTGTACCTTATAAATCTTACTTGTCTATATAAATAAGCTATTGGCTCGATAGCTTGTGAGAAGTGAATAAAGGTACCAAAATGGCCTTATAACCATTTCGGTGACAACAGTTTTTGGAAGAGGGATTTGTATTATGAAAAAAATCGATATTGGTATCAGTGAAAAGGATCGGGAAAAAATTGCTGCCGGTTTGAAACATTTGTTGGCAGATAGCTACACCCTTTACCTGCAAACCCACAACTTCCACTGGAATGTTACTGGGCCTCTGTTCCGCGAATTACACCTGATGTTTGAAGAGCATTACACCGAGCTGGCCACTGCGGTGGATGATATTGCCGAGCGCATTCGTACCCTCGGGGTTTCCGCTCCCGGTACTTACCAGGCTTTTGCTCAACTCAGCTCCATCAAAGAAGTTGTTGAGGTACCACCGGCGGAAGAAATGGTAAAAATTCTCACTAAAGGGCATGAGCAGGTGATCAAAACCTGTCGTGAAGTTTTAAAAGATGCCCAGGCAGGAGAAGATGAGTCCACAGTTGCTTTGGTATCTGATCGTATGAGAGTTCACGAGAAAACAGCTTGGATGCTGCGCGCAACCAGCAGTCACTAGTCGCTCAAATAAGTAGAGGCACTTTTATAGACCTCAACCAGTAATCGCGGATAAAAACGCGGTTGCTGGTGCCGACAAGGTGCCTCGGCTCTTTAATAATATCCCCACCTCCTGACTCACTACTGGCGCCGATAGCGGCAGGTATTCCAGCCCATATTCCCGAACCTGTGTTTCGCACAAGCTCGGTACTGCACTAATGCCTATTCCCGTACGTACTAACTGGCCGATTGTGCTTAATTGATTAGCTTCGCAGATATAGTGAACGCCTTTGCCACTTTGCCCGAAGGCCTCATCGGTCCAGCGCCTCACCGCTGAGCCGCGATTCATTGCAATAAATGGAAAGCTGGCCAAGTCACTCCAGCGCACTTTTCCTTTTTCGCTGAGGGGGTGCTGGGGTGGCATGACTGCGATAAAACGATCCCTGTGTAGGGGTACAAATTCAAGCCCGCCTAGATCCTCGGGACGAAAACTGATGCCCAGCTCCGCCCGGCCCTCCTGCACCGCTTGGGTTACTCGTTCCATCACCACATCTTCCAACAGGATATTGATTTGTGGGTGTTGGCGGTGAAAATTGGCTAATAATTGGGGGAGTTGGTTGAGCGCATAGGCGGGAATTACTGCCAAGCGCAACTGCCCACGTTCCAGGCGAAAGGCCTGCTGTACCGCATCCAGGGATTGATCCCAGTTGTACAATAGTTGTTCGGCGCGGGAGAGGAATTCCTCACCCTCTGGGGTGAGAGTGAGTTGGCGGGCTTCTCGACTGAAAAGAGGGCCGCCAGTCGCATCCTCCAGATTGCGGATGGCAATGGACAGGGCTGGCTGGGAAGTGTGCAATTGAGCACTGGCCTGGGCCAGACTGCGGCTGCGGGCCACTGTGACAAAGGCGCGTAGTTGTTTGATCGTGGCACTCACAGCGGCAGATTCCTGGGGAGTTGATAGATTTGGCTATGTTAACTTTTATTTAACAAATCTAAAAAAGATTAAAATAGTTTTAAGTGGTGGGGCAGGGCATGATTGCTCCCCTTGTGCCCGAGAGGGCGATTCGAAAACACAATAATGAGCCACAAGGTCTGTTGAAATGAAGGACAACTCCCAACCGCTCTGGCAACCCAGCGCAGAGGCTATTGCCGCCACCCAGATGGATGAATTTCGTCTCAGGGTCAACCAGCAATATCAGCTGGATCTCAATGATTACGCGGCCTTATACCAGTGGTCAGTAGATAATCGCGAAGCTTTCTGGCGGGAGTTGTGGGATTACACCGGAGTTATTGCTGCAGATAAGGGTGATGAGACACTCAGTAACGATTCCATGCCCGGTGCGCAGTGGTTTCCACAGGCACGCCTGAACTTTGCTGAGAACCTGCTGCGTTATCGCGATGACAAGGCTGCCCTGGTCGAGCGCCTGGAGAACGGTAGCCGCCGCGAGCTGAGCTACAAGGAGCTGTACGATCGGGTGGAGCGCCTGTCAGCGGCCCTCGTTGCCCAGGGCGTTGTTGAGGGGGATCGGGTAGCGGGCTTTATGCCCAATGTGATCGATACCGTAGTGGCCATGCTGGCCACCACCAGCCTCGGAGCTATCTGGACCTCCTGCTCACCAGACTTTGGTATCAATGGAGTATTTGACCGCTTTGGCCAGGTGCAGCCGAAAGTGCTATTTGCTTGTGAAGGATACTTCTATAACGGCAAGGTTATTGATTCATTGCCGCGTCTGCGCGAGATCATGCAGCGAATCGAATCCATAGAAACTTTGGTAGTGGTGCCGGTTGCTCGCTCAGAAGAGGAAACTGCTCAGGTACTAGCGGCAGAGCCGCTGGGTAAGGCGGTACTACTGCAAGCTTTTGAAGCTGCGGCGCCCGCTCGCGAACTCTCCTTTGTACAAACCGAATTTAATCACCCCCTGTACATCATGTACTCCTCAGGTACTACTGGTGTACCCAAGTGCATCGTCCACGGAGTGGGGGGCACTTTGCTCCAGCACCTGAAGGAGCATCGCTTGCATGGCGATCTGCGCCGTGAGGATACACTTTTCTACTTCACCACCTGTGGCTGGATGATGTGGAACTGGCTGGTGAGTGGCCTGGCTTGTGGGGCGACTCTGGTGCTGTTTGATGGCTCACCTTTCCACCCTTCATCCCAAAGTCTATGGGATATGACCGATGAAGAGGGAATCAGTGTGTTTGGCACCAGTGCCAAATATATTGCTGCGCTGGAGAAGAGTGGCTGCAAACCCCGGGAGACCCACAAACTGGAGAAATTGCGTGCGGTGCTCTCCACAGGCTCTCCGCTGGCCCACGAAGGCTTCCGCTATGTCTACAGAGATATAAAAGCAGATATCTGCTTATCCTCTATTTCCGGCGGCACCGATATTGTGTCTTGCTTTGCCCTTGGCAACCCAACTTTACCGGTCTATGCCGGTGAATTGCAGTGTCGCGGCTTGGGTATGGCGGTGGAAGTCTGGAATGATACAGGCAGTGCAGTGGTTGAAGTTAAAGGGGAGCTGGTTTGCTCCAAATCCTTCCCCTGTATGCCGATTGGCTTCTGGAACGATCCAGATGGAGCCAAGTACCGCGGTGCTTATTTTGAAAATTGGCCTGGTGTTTGGGCGCATGGGGACTATGCCGAGATTACGGCACACGGTGGTGTTGTGATCTATGGCCGCTCCGATGCAGTACTTAATCCCGGCGGTGTGCGTATCGGAACCGCAGAGATTTACCGCCAGGTGGAGAAAGTCGAGGAGGTGCTAGATAGTATCTGTATCGGCCAGCCCTGGCACGACGATGTACGGGTAGTGCTGTTTGTGGTTTTGCGAGAGGGTGTTGTACTGGACGAGGATCTGGCCCAGAAAATCCGCTCCACGATTCGCGCCAATACCACGCCTCGCCATGTACCGGCGAAGGTGATCCAGGTGGCGGATATTCCTAAAACTATCAGCGGTAAGATTGTGGAACTGGCTGTGCGCAATGTGGTGGAGGGTAAACCGGTTAAAAATAAGGAGGCCCTGGCCAACCCTGAAGCCTTATCGCTATTTGAAAAGCTGCCGGAGTTGGCAGAAGAGTAAGTTAGGGAGCCTCTGAACCACTCCGTGATACCTCTGGCATGCAGAGCGGTTCACAATCAAGGCGCGGCTTCGCAGGAATGTCTAGACCTTTCAAGAGGTCGCAACGCGGAGTGTGGATCGCTCTGCATGCCCCGAAGGGCGGGCCTTGAAGGCCACAGCTGCTGCGTTGCAGCTCTTGCAAAGGGCTACGGCCATTCGCGGCGAGCTGCGCCTAACATCTGCAACCTTCAAGGCCCGCAGAGGCATTACGGAGTTATTCAGAGGCTCCTTAGGAGTAAGGGAGCGTAACCCGGCGCCATTTAGTTTGCTGCGGTTCTGCGCTACCCTTCACTTTATAAACACCAATAATTTACGGTAGAAAAACAGTCATGGTTACTTATTTGTACTGGGCAGCGGTGATTGCCTTGGTTATTGCTTCTCTTTTTATCGGCAGTCGCCTGGGCAGCCTTAAGATCGGCGCAATCGTGGCTGCGGTTTTCTTTGTTGGCGGCTGGCTTGCCTACTACTTTCACTATGAGCAGGTTTTCGTGAAGCGTTTTGGCGGGGTCATGCGTATCTCTGTGCCCGATGGGTACCGCCATATCGGCGCCACCTGGAAAGAAGATAATTTGTGGATCGAGAATTATAACCCCAAGACTAATCAGTGTATTTTCACGGAGTATTCCAAAGGAAATATTCTGGAAGGGCGGGTGATTATCCAGGATTGTAATCCCTTAATGCCCAGCCAAGGCACTCAGCCATAGAAGTCCCAAAAACCGAATCGGCTTATTGGCTGCTCAATAAGTCGATTTAATTATCCCAGCTGTTGTCATCAGCTGGATATTCCAGCCTACGGAGGGAACGGATACCCGGATTTTTTGCGGAGTAGCCGCTACTGACACTGGATAAAGATCTTGCGAATTCTCTTTGTCTCCCTACTTGTTGCCCTTCTAGCGCTGCCAATGCAGCTGGTAGCAGCAATCCCATTTTTTGATCGCTTGCCGGGTTTTACCCTGCTGGTGCAGGGCGATCCCCAGCTGCAGGAAAAATTGACCTCCGAACTCAACGAGTTGCGCAAGAACAGTAGTGCGTTGGAAAACTACGAAGATCCGGCAGATATTGCGCACTATGAGCGGGGTAACCTGGAAAAATTACTGCGTGCGCAGGGATATTATGATGCCACTGTGTATGAGTCTGTTTCTGGCAACCAAATTTTCTATAGTGTCACTCCCGGCCCCCAGTACCATATCAAGAGCCTGGATATTGATATGCCGGCCGGTTTGCGGGCAGGCTTTAGCGGCCTACCTATCCATGTTGGAGATCCCCTGATTGCCAGCAAGGTACTTGAGGGCGTAGAAAAAATTACCAAGTACCTCAATGAAAATGCCTGTCTGTTGAATGTGGATGTCAGCTACCAGGCAACGGTGATTCACCGGGAAGCTGCTGCGAGACTGGAGTATCGGGTGGCCCCCAGCCCCGAAGTCCATGTTGGCCAAGTCCGAATTGAAGGAGTCACCTCTATCGAAGAGGACTACCTGTTGGATAAGGTCAAGATTAAATCCGGAGATTGCTTCAGCCGCAGTAAACTGGATGCTGCGCAGTTGCGTCTGCTGCGCACCAACTTAATTGCCAATGTAAATACTGAAGTTTCTGAACCCTACGATGGGTTGGTGGATGTTACTTTTGTTATTCAGGAGCGCAATCACCGCACCATAACCTTGGGGGTGGGGTACACCTCTGATGAGGGAGCCGGTATTTCAGCAGCCTGGGAACATCGCAATGTTTTCCATCGTGGGGAAAAAATTGAAGTCGAAAGTAAGCTCAACGAGGTAAAGCAAACCCTGGAAGGCAAGCTTACTATTCCCCGTTTCTTCCATGACAAGCAACGCTTGACCGCCAGTATTGCTTTGGAAGGTGAGGATGTTGATTCCTACCGTTCAGAGTCCCTGACATTCAGTGCACTGGTATCGAGAAAAATCAGTAAGCATCGCACGCTGAGTGGTGGCGCCGAGCTGAAATTCAGTGAAGTGGACGAGAAGGTGGAAGGAGCAGTTGAAGCAGACGATCCCGATGAAAACTACACACTGTTAGCTTTCCCCCTGGGCTTTAAATTAAACACGACAGATAAACCCCTGGATGCCCGCCGTGGCGCTACTTCTGCGCTGGAAGTAAAACCCTATATCGATCTTAGAAATACCAATACCACCTTTGTTAAAAATACCCTACAGCTCACAGCGTATAAAACAGCCGATGACTGGCGTTATAAGCCCACCTTGGCAATAAGGTTGAAAGCCGGAGCAATTACAGGGGAGTCGAATCTTGAGCTGCCTGCGGATGAGCGCTTTTATGCCGGTGGCGGTGGCTCCGTGCGGGGTTATGGTTACCAGGAGTTGGGTCCGCGACTTATTGAGATTAATGATGAGGGTGAGGAAACCCTCTCCGATGCTATCGGTGGTCGGGGACTCAGCGAGATTTCTTTTGAAGGCCGTTTTCGTTTTACGGATACCTGGGGCGGTGTAATTTTTCTCGATGGCGGCAATGCCTATGAGGACGCAGCGCCAAAGTTTTCTGACCTGTTCTGGGGAACGGGTTTTGGCGTGCGCTATATCACCTCCTTTGCCCCCATCCGCATGGACATCGCCTTTCCTCTCGATCGCCGTGAGGGCATCGATGATCGCTATCAGGTGTATGTGAGCTTGGGGCAGGCATTCTGATGCGCTGGTTGGGCCTGTTTGCGCTGGGCGTTGCCCACTGGGTGGGTGCTTTCCTGCGTGGGCTCTGGCGCTCTCTGGGTGCTGGGGGTTCCCTGGTAACAGGCATTTGTCTGTTCCTCCTGATGTCCGCTATCTACTTCCTCAGCACGGAACCGGGGCGCGTCGGCCTTACTCGTGGGGCTTTTTACGCTGCCGAGCAATTGGTGGACGACCTCGAAATTGAGGCAGAAGGAATTCGCAGTGAAAAATTAGGATTTTGGTTTTTCGAGCGACTGAGAATTGACTATCGAGCTAATACGCTTGCCGAAGCCCAGGACCTGGAGGTCAACCTCAACAGCTTGTCCCGAGATCCCATCGATATCGAGCGAGTGGGGGCCAAAGATTTACTGCTCAACCTGAATATCCTCAATGAACTTCTCTCTGCGCTGGCAGATTCTGGCGAAGAAGAGGTTGAAGTTGTCAGTGAGGAGCAGCCATCGACTACTTGGGAGTTGCTAGTTCCCGGGTTTCGCTTGGCGCAGCTGGATATAGCTCGCCTGCAATTGGTGGACAGCCGGTTGAAGGGGATTCCCCCTGTTGCTATTCAGGCTAACGCCCAATACCGCTGGCAGGATAAGCCGGCGCAGCTATTTATCGAAGTGAGTGAGCTGAATGGTTCCGAGTTTAATCTCACTGTAAATGGCCGGATGCAGGGCGAGCGCTTTGTAATCAATTTCTCTACCAGTGAGGTGGGCCAGGGGTTTGTCAGCCGACAGCTGCATCTGCCGGAAAATCAGGTATTGGATGCTCGCGGCGAATTATCCCTACGCAAACAGGGCGAAAAACTGCTGCTGGATATTAATTCAATCGCAGCTCCTCTAGCAGAACATCAGCTGGATCTGACAGGGAGTATCGAAGCCGATATTAATCCCTGGCGCTTGTCTTCAACGGGGATTTGGCTGCGAGTCGATGAGCGGCGCAGTACGATTAAAGGCAGTATCAGCACGGACGGTGTCAATGCGACAGTTAATCTCAATCAAATCCCGCTAACACTTTCCCGCCCTTGGCAGGATATCCTGGACAGTGGTTGGCTCAGCGCAGATTTTTCAGTGCAGGGCTCCCTGCAACAGCCGAATATTAATGGCAGCTTACAAGTGGAAAGCAGCTATCGGCAGCAGCCCCTGCAATTGGAAGGCCGGGTCGATACTCAAGCAGGTGTGATTGACTTGCAAGCCTTGTCTTTGCACTTTGCCGGTGCACGGATCGAAGTGCTCGGTAGTGTAGATACGAATTTGAAAGCACTGGATTTGGTGGGAGAGATTGATGAGTTGGGTGTTGAAGAAATTCGCCGGCTTGTAGCTTCGCTACCCCAGGCTGATAGGGTAGTTATTCCCACTGCTTTATCCGGCACCTTGCACCAGTTGCGTGTGGAGGCAATCGGCTCATGGAAAAACCCAAACCTCAATTTGTCTCTGAGTGCAGTAAGTGCTTACCACGACTTACAGGGTGAGTTGTCGGCGGCGATAAATGGAAACCTGCACGCGCTGACCATTGATGAATTGGTGTTTACCGGTGAGAAGCTAAATCTGGAAGTAATCGGTCAGCTTGATATTGAACAGAAGCAGCTGGATTTACACGGGCAGATCGACGGCAAAAATATCAGTTTGCGCGATGACCTTGGAGTTACCGAGGCAGAGGGGGTAAACCTAGGGGGATCTTCCGAAGTAACGGTCCAGGGGGAGTGGAGTAATCCCCAGGTGAGTATTTTACTGGATTCCAGTGGCGTCGCGCAGGATTACCCCTTTAACTTAAAAGGGGAAGCCAGTGGCGATATGGACCTGATAGAGGTCAGTGACCTGCGATTGGAGTTATTTACCAACGGTAATGGCAACCAGTTTGGTTCATCCTCGAGCAGAGGCCCTCAGTCCCCCGTGATTGCCTCAGGTTTTGATAAAGGGGAGCCGGAGCCCCCACAGAGCCAGAGCCGTCTGACAGCTCTCGCTGAAGATGCCCAGCAGTTGGGTCGGGTGGGGGTGGCATTGTTGCAGGCCGATGGCTCCATCGAACCTAGGCAAGACCGATTACAAATTGATATGGGCGCGCGCAATCTACCGCTGTTCCTAGTAGATCTCGTCGGTCTCTCTCTCCCTAAGTCCCTTGAAGGGGAGTTGAGCTTGGATGGTAGGATTGATGGGGCTATTTCAAACCCGCAGATTAAAGCCAACCTGATCGCCCAGGGAGAATTTCATCTGGAGCCCTGGCATTTACAGGGTACTTTGGACTATGCAGACAGGAGTCTGGTAACTGATGGTATCGAGCTGCTCTGGGCGGGTCGCAACCAATTATCGATACTGGGTAGCTTGAATGCAGAGCGACTGGATTTAGAGTTGCGCGGCCAGGGTGATCTATCGGATTTGGCGAATAGTTTTTCCAGCGGTAGGGCGGGTAATGGTGATGTCAGCCTTTATGCCAGTATTGGTGGAAGTCCCAAGCAGCCTGAATTCCAAGGGGAGTTGCGCGCTACAGGAGAAGCCCTGGGGCGAGGGCAGCGCGGAATTCAGGTTCAACCGCTTTCGATAGTGTTGGATTGGCAGACAGAGAATGGAGAGCTGGATGCATCCCTGATTGCCCAACACGGCGGTAGCAACGCAGTAAATAGCCAAGTAAGTGTCTTGATTGCGCCGATCTTCGAACAATTATTTGCTGAGAATAATCAAACTGGTGGCCTGCGAAATGTGCCCTTCCAATTGCAGGGGCGCGGTACGGCCGATTTGTCAGTGATTGCGGAATATATTGATCCCCGTGTCCACCGTATGCGCGGCTTGCTCAGTTTCAATGTTGACGGTACCGGAAATTGGCAGCGTCCTCTATTAACCGGTGATATCGAATTGAGTAATGGTCGTTATGAGCACCGACCGAGCCATACTCGCATTGCGGATATTAACTTCTACGCGCAGCTGTCTCCTGAGGAGTGGCGGATTGTACGAGGAAGCGCTACCGATGGTGATGGTGGGCGGATAAACCTGGGAGGGGCGGTCTTTTTACCTCCGGATAGCTCGCCCAGTTTTGATATCGTATTAAGCCTCAGTCGGGCCCACTTGCTGAACTCACCGGGAGTACGCGGTGCAATATCCGGTGATGCCCGTTTGTCGGGCTCAACCCAGGATGCAGAAATTACCGGGCGATTCACTTTGAAGCCGCTGGCCGTACAGATTGAGCAATGGATTGGCAGCAGTGTTCCGGAAATCCAGGTGGTGGAAGTTCAGGTCGATGGCCCACAGGTGCAGCGATCTTCTCCCCTGTTTAGCAAAATTGGATTGGATGTAGAGATTGTTTTGGACCAACAATCCTATGTGCGCGGACTTGGCTTAAATTCTCAATTGCGCGGCGTGGTGGATATTCGAGGCACCGCAGATAAGCCAAAAGCCTCCGGCGAATTAACAATTGTTCGCGGCAGCTTTGATTTATTCGGTAAGAAATTTGATCTGGAAGATGGAGAAATTCGCTTCGAGAATAATGAGGTCGCTATCCTGGTTGAAGGTGTCTATGAATATAGCGATGGAGAAATAACCGCGCAGATATCAGGCACTGCTGCGGACTTGGATATTACATTTACCTCTGACCCCTCGGCCTCTCAGGATGAAATTTTGGCGCAGTTGCTTTTTGGGAAGTCATTATCAGATATTTCACCTTTACAAGCTGTTCGTTTGGTTAGTGTCGTACGCAGTTTGCAGTCGGGTCGAGCGGTATTGGACCCTATCGCCAAGACACGCGAGCTGTTGCACCTGGATACACTCAATATTGAGCAGGAGGAGGGAGATGAAGGTGATGAGTACGCATTGAGCTTGGGCAAATATATTACCAATCGAATTTATGTGGAATTACAGAGAAGTACCGATCCTCTCAGTCCATGGCAGGCGGAGATGCAAATAGAACTTAGGGATAACCTCAACCTGGAGTTTAAAAGTGCCGATGACGGTGACAGCGGTTCCGGTAGTGTAGAGTTACAGTGGAAAAAAGATTATTAGGGTTTTCGCCACTAACCCCCTATCGTTGTAAGAAGCATCGCTAATATTTGGTGATCAGCATATCCGTTATTTTTAACGTGCAACCTGGCTGGGGTGGATTGTTGACGCCCCAGTTGTCGATCACGATCATCATGGATTCATCAAAAATTGCAGGCCCCTTTTCCCGGTAGGCATGCCAAAGCTGATTTGAATCATCGCACTTAGACGCAGATGCTCCACACACTCTTATATCCCATCGATAGGTTCCACTAGCTTCACCCGATATGATTTTTCGGGATGTAAAAGTTATATGCTGTTGGGCACCACTCTTCACCTGTAGGGGACCTGTTTGGCTTGTCCACGCCGCCTGTTTGGGAAGCCCTCCCCAATTGGAAGCGAAACCTCCCGGACCATTAGAGCCTGTTGTTTCTACAAAATCGACTTCCCGCTGCCCCCCGGCCCAACATCCACCGGGTTGTTCACACCAGGGAAACATATAAACGGCAATCCACTCTTTAGCACCACACTTACCTGGAGGCACGTCAACCTTAAAGTCAATTGCAGAAATATCTTTCATTCTAATCTCGGTATTCCCGCATAGAACCGCAGATGTATAAGCGCAGGAGCCTTTGGTGTCCCCATCCATAATAATAACAGCAGATCCTTCCGTATTACTTGGTTGAAAGCTGATTTTGCTGCAGCGATTGTTTTTGGCCACTTTGTCATCTTGGTGATTGAATATGGGCTTACATGTTGTTGCTGATGCCAGATTTAAGGTGGATAGGGCAGCAAAAATCAGGAAGAGTCGGGTTGCTTGTAGCATGGTGTGGAGCTTGCAAACTATAAAACTTAATAAATTATAGTTTGTGTCTTGATGGTCAGGCTTTGGTAGAAATGTTTAGCCTGTCAATAAGGTCAATTTTGGCTGGTAGCACAAAGGTCACTTTCACTTATCCAGAAGGTAACCTTTTTATAGATGAAGTCCAATGATCGTTGAGTGCTTACAAATGATTCTGAACGTAACTTAAAACATCTGTTGGAGTACAATTGTCCATAAATCTATCTTGCAGGCTGTAGGCCATTTTTTCCAGAGGTGCACCGTTGTAGCCGTAGGTCTGAATTTCACTGATATAACGTTTGATAAATGACTCTGCTCCCAAGAGAGACCATTGGTGGACATGGACTAACTCATGGAAATGGAGGGAAATGTCCGCAGCAAAAGGTGTTTTGACAAAGTAGGTATCTTTGTAAGTGATACCGGCTACTTCCATGTCGACAAAGTCACTCAGGCCAGCCTGGTAGAGCTCGGGAACTTCGGTTTTGGAATATTATCAACCACTACAAAGTAGCTTTCGCTAAGAAATCCTTTCGTATAATACCCTGAAAACTTCTCTGTGAACCTCGCGCAAGATTGTCTCTCTTCTTTGAAGTCTATCAGTGTTTGATCAATCCACTGGTCTATTTTTTGCAACATCTATATCGTCCTGATTGGGAGGCAACTCTGGGGCTTTTCTCACCCCAGAGCAGAATTTTTAATATGCGAAATAAAGTTGTGCAAGAGTTATACGTAGGAGTATATCACCGATCCACTTTCTTTTTTCTTTTGAAGATATTTCTTGCAGGGATAGTAAAGTATCGCAATCAGAGTAATCCAGTAAGCATAGGTTCTCAGTAAGTTAGGTGTGTAGCCCTCAGGCCATACTTTGGAGCCGTTGAAGAAATTGGTTGCTACTCCAAACTCTAAGTAGCTCCATAGATGTGCGGACAGATTGATCACTGGGACATGGAGTAAATAGAAGAACAATGAGGCCTGCCCAAAGAGGAGCAATACATCCAGTATTCGGTTTTGCCGATTTTCAACGATAGCCATGATCAAGAAAACTATACTCATTGTCATAAGGATATAGCTGAACGACATTGGGTATTTGGCGGTGTTGATAAAGCCCAGAAGCCCCTGCTGTGAATTCCAATCATTGGGGTCGCCAAAGCCTATTAGTCTAACTGCAATAAATATAATCGATAGCGCAGTTGCTGTTGTTATTAGTAGACGCACTCGTTGCTTGTTTGCCATCTCGTAAAGAGGCCCAAATACATAGCCAAGGTACATAAGAGCAAAGAGGGGAATAATATTGTAAGCAGCAAAAATCCCGGTGTTGAACTCGAAAAGTCTAAAACTAGTGCGTACATGCGCAAGAATCCAAAGCCATTCATAGCCACCTAATAGCTGGCGCATGAAGTCATCATTCAGGTATCCATGTAAGGATATTACGGCCAGGCAAACGATGGTGGTCCATATCATTGGCAAATAGATTAAGCCCGCCAGTATGATCATGGATATGCCCAGGGCCCAGATTACCTGTACAAAAGCGTAATTATAAGCAAACTGCCAAGAGAGGTTTACCAAGGTTAGTTCGAGGATAACCAGTACTAACCCTCGAAGTATTAAGAATTTTGCCAACTCCGGCTTGGAGTTAAGTTTTTTACCGTGAAAGTAGGCACTCAATCCTGTAAGAAATATAAATCCAGGGGCACATATATGCGTGATCCAACGAGTTAAAAACAAAGAGATGGACGATTGGGATAGGTCCAATGGGTCAAACTGGGTCGAAGTCCAATAATCTCGAGTATGATCGAGGGCCATAATAATTACTAATATACCTCTAGTGATGTCTATTGCTGGATATCGCAATTTGTTATCTCCAAAGTTAGTGAACTTTATAGTGTTGGATCCTCAATGAGGTTTTACTACCTTGAAATTTGGTCGGCCGAAAGGTGATCAAGGGGATTTGTAATCTATCTCTATCGTTATCCATTTTCATTTAAGGATAAGCGGGAGCTGGCTTCCTTCAATATTGTACATATATTTTTTAGGCAACCAATTGATTTTTAGTCGTCTGGCATGGTAATGGAAGAACGATGGTGCAAGTAGGTTAATCTTTAACTATTCAAACTTATCTCTGCCATAAGATAGCCGATATTATTATCTTTTTGCTTCAGCTTTTAGCTTGCTAGTGGCCGGATCAGACATTTAATGATGAGTTAGAATATATGATCTCGGCCTATTATCAGTGTAAAGGTTTTTCGGTAAGTAAAAGAGATATTCCTGTTTTTTAGCCAGAGTTACTCTTAGAATAGTAATAGTTAGTAACCCCGAAACCTTAAGGTTGCATTGAGTATTATCAGTTTACTTTGATATTGCCATGCTTTGCTTGGGTCATTACCGTATAAGGTAAAACAATCGTATCTGCTGCCACAGAAAAGACCGCATCTATAGCTTCCAGCGGAATATGGTTGAGTGTTGATCCAGTGTTTACAGTCTGGCTGGGCTCGCTATTCATTAGACAAAAGGAGTAGGAGGTACCGCTATATACTCTTGGAATGCTTTCACAGTAGCTCTTTTGGCCTCGATGAGCGATATCTACTTGGTTATCTTTTGGGTTAACGGTTTTTACCGTGGCGCATGAGGCACAAATGATCGAGGCTGATGCTAAAGAAATTATACGCTTCACAAACTAATCCTTGCTGATGTGATCTGGTGCGGACTATAGAGTAGCATTTTTTAAATCAGTTCCATATTTTATACGTGCTAAAGTAGCATCAGTGTCCAATTGCAATGTGAGGTTTGTAACACCTTGGCATTATTGTATTTCAATCTTGGAACAATCGTTCTACTTTAGTCTATGCTGATATTCCATTTTTTTTGATTAATTGATCTGTCTAGATAAATTACAAGGAAGGCTGCCTTGCCAGTGTGATTTAAGCATGAGAAATATGGTCTATAAAGAATCCCTTGACATACTTTTCATAAATCGTGGTTAGGACATCTGAATAAATTTGGAACTCAAACGGAGTTGTAGGTGGCAGTATACAGTTAAGATAGTCATATATTTCTGGTATATGCCGAGTGCCGTACTCCTCAAGTAGCTTTACCAATCTATTATCTCGTGAAGGGCGGTAGGCATCATCTTCAGTGAAATGATTATGAAGAATACATAAAATCCAGATGGTGGCGCCCTGTTGTAATAGGTGTTCATTAATACCAAGACTCTCCCCGTTTTCCTCGGTTAATTTGACTTTAATATATTCGTACCCATTAAAATCATCATAGTTGATATAAGCAGTTTGTCCGTTGGCGAACCCACCTTCATCAATCATGTGGTAGTAAAGCAACAGTACAGATGACATTGCCCTATTTCCCACCTCAAAGTGGTTTTCAGTATTAATTATCATTCTTCTCCAGTGAAATTTGACCTGGTTTTATTGAGATTTCGCAAGCAACAACTGATAGATCAATATAAGAGCTTTACTGATAATAATACACCGCTCTTTAGGTGTCGGAGAACTAAGGACCCTCTGATCAACGAAGCATTTTTCTAGAATTAAGCTGAACTGCTTGAAAAATTCACTTTATTACGCTCAAGCGCGTAATTTTCGCGTAATAGCCCGCTAATTTTTCATCTGAAACCCTAAATAGGCGGGTTTCAGGCGAACCACCCCTAGGTGGCCAAATATTTTCTCCCTATTAGTAAGTTGGTAAAGCCTGCTAGCAAGCACAGCCGCTCAGTATTTTTTAACAGTCCCCGATAGCGGACCTTGTCATAACCAAATACCCGTTTAATGTAGCGAAAGGGGTGCTCAACCTTCGCTCTTATCTGCGCCTTGATCTTTTCCGCCTTACGGAGTGCATCACGCCCAGGAAGAGTTTTCAGCTTGCTCGGCTTCATTGCTATGTACCAATCCACCTCCCGCTCCTTCAACTCTTCTCGCTTCTCCGCACCAATGTACCCAGAGTCACCCCAGACTCTTCCTTCCTCCCCATGGAGGACTCGCTCTGTGGCTGTGACATCATGCGAATTCGCTGCTGTTGTATCTACGCTATGTATTACTCCGAGCACATCATCAACCCCGATATGCATCTTCATTCCAAAGTGCCACTGATTGCCTTTCTTTGTTTGATGCATTTCTGGATCACGTTCTTTCTTTTTATTCTTAGTTGAAGTTGGCGCAGAGATAATAGTGGCATCTACAATCGTGCCTTCACGCAGTACCATGCCATTCTCAGCAAGATGCTTGTTGATTTCATCAAAAAGCGCTGCACCAATCTGATTGAGCTCCAATAAGTGGCGAAAGTTAAGAATCGTTGTTTCATCGGGAATTGGGCCGCTCAAAGTCAATCCAGCAAAACTACGCATGGATTCAATTTCATACAGTGCATCCTCCATAGCGGGATCACTGAGATTATAAAATAGCTGCATGCAATGAATACGGAGCATGACACTTAATGGATATGGCTGTCGGCGACGTTTGCCTTGTGGATAGCAAGGAGTGATCTGAGCCTCTAGTCGCTGCCATGGGATGAGGGCTTCCATTTGAGAAAGAAACTTCTCTCGGCGAGTTATACGGCGCTTTAGCTTATATTCTGCTTCGGCAAAGGTGACTTGGTGCATAATCTATCGTAGTCTTGACGGATAACTGAATACTACCAAACTGGCTCGGAATTATTCAGAGGTTCCCTAATACTCGGAGCCTTACAAATGGTAAACGATTTATTCTCACATTCTTTGTTGTGCAGAGGGATGTATGTTAGCTTTAGAAGTAAGATGAGATAAAGAAATCTAGTTGGTATTTATTTTTGCCTCAAATGCCCGCCAAAACTCCCGCTCATAGGTTTGGATTAACCGCACGCGAATGGCAATATCATTTTCTCGAACACCTGAAGCTAGTCCCCTTGCAATTATATCGATAGCCTGTTCCCTGAACCCTTCTGGAAGTTGGCTAAAAGTCATTAAGAAACTGAGCTGTTCATTAGTAAAGCGTTTATTTTGTTTGAGAGCTTTTGCAACGCGCTCAGCATTTTTGCCAAAACTCTGAAAGTTTATTAACAGGGCAGCGGCAATTTCGGCGGGTGTAGCGTAGTTGGCTAGCCAGGTAGTATAGGCTGGATAGGCTTGGGCACCTGCGAGTGGTTGGTACTGGGCGATCTGCTCGGGTGAGATGCCCAATGCTTGAATCAGATTGGGTAGCAGGGTATTAGCTTGAATTTCTGCTGTCGTAATTCGAGTAAAAAATGCTCTGGTACTATGTCCCGGTAAGCCACCAAAACGATGCAGAGATAGTGCATTACTTCTCAAGTCCGATAAGTTAATAAGGCGTTGCTCCATTGCAAAAGCCTGTAACTTAGCGTCCGGTAGAGTATTTTTTTCCAGCTGTAGAACAAAGACAGGAGTAGGGCCCTTGAGATACAGTTTTTCAAGGCGCTCTATCAGAGCTTTTGCATCCTGTTGGTTTGTGGCGATATCTGCTGTGGCCGGTTGAGTCATGACTAAAAGAACAACCAGTCCCACAAGAGCGAATCTTAAACAATGCGTATTGGCCACTATTCCAACTCCGCTGGTGCACGAAATAAGCATAGCAGGAGGACAGAAACCGGACTGGTAGCGTATTTGTCAGGCCACAGTACTTTTTCCGCGTATTAATTCGGCGGGATCAATTCGATAGAAATGACTTAACTCCTTATAGAGTTCCGGGTGTAAGGCGTGCATAGCCGTTGGGATCGTATAGAAACTTTCTGTTGCTACAGCAAAGAACTCAGCGGGAGACTGGGCGCCGTATAAATCGAGCACAGAGGGTGTATCACCAGGAAACTCACCGAATTCAGCTCTTTGTCTCAAACGGTGGAATTCCCGGCTCATAACCTCAGCCCAGGTGGCCCCTTCATCACTGCTTTCAAATAGAGGGCGGCCATCAAAGTAACCATCCTCTTCATCGACTTTGTGGGCGAACTCGTGCAGGGCGACATTGTGGCCCCGTTCAGGCGATTGCAAATCTTTCTCCAGGTCACCCCAGGAGAGGACTACGGGTCCACGATAATGTGCCTCCCCTTCACGGGCACTGTGCCTGGCTGTTTCTATATAGCCTTCCCGACGTGTTTCGTGAGCGACATAGGTGTCCGGGTAGAGCAACAGGCTGTAAAGGTTGGGGTAGCATTCATTCTTGCGGCCCAATAGGAGTAGGCAGGCATGGGCAGCGATGGCCACCTTCATGCGTTCATTGACCTGAAGCCCCTCGCAACCGACAAACTCTTTGCCGTGGAGAAACAGGGCGATATTACTGCATAACTCTTGCTGTTGATTGGAGTTAAGGTAGTGATAGAGAGGAAGATTTTCCCTAATGAGTTGTAGCTGTTCCCGTGTTAAGGGTTGTGAGCGGAGGTAAAAAATGCGCCACTGTCGGTAGAAGTGGGGGACCAGCCATATCGCCAGGGCCAGCAGGATAATTGCGATAAAAGCACTCACAGCTTAAACGCCGGTTGTTTGCGTGAGATATTATCTTCCAGCTTAAATTCTTGGCAGGGAGTCCCCTGGTGAAATTTCATTTGCCACTGCCCTTTACTTCTAACCCAAATAGATGATCGCTTACAAAACCCCTTGTACTCCCCTTGCTGGCCTCGCCGTGCAGATTTATACAACAGCATAATGACTGTGTCAGAGAGAGGAATGCATTCATAGTTTTGGCTGTGAATTTCCCAGCCCGTATTTTCCTCCTGTTGCATTGATCGCACTATTGCCTTGAAATCAAAGGTCCGCCCGGATTTCCCTACCTCTATAAAATCAGGGCTTAGTAGCTTGCAAATGACTTCAGGGTCTTTGCGTATCTCGAACTGATGCAGCTTTGTTTCATTCTCAATCAGAATATCGGCAATCTCATGTATCACTGTTTTACCCGGTATGCCCCAGTTGCGACAAATTACTATTTGCCTGGTTTTAGAATGGGGAGTTTACTGCCGAATTCAAGGTTTCGGGTGGATAGAGTAATCCGGAAGCGAAGCTTGATAAATGGGGGATGTCTGCCAACACTTAGAGCGTCTGGGTGATTTTCCTGTCACTGTGGAGAAGCTTATGCGTTTGCTATTGGCCTTTTTTGTCTTGATGTTTGGAGTCTGCACCCAGGTGCTGGCCCAGTCCGGCGAAACCCCGTTAAAAGTAGCGATCGCGGGGGATGCACCGCCCTATGTGATTGACGGTGCGACCAGTGGTTTGGAAATAGATATCGTTCGGCAAGCTCTCCCTGGCTATAAGTTGGAGTTCGTACAGATGGGGTTTGCGGAGACGGCCCCGGCACTTGAGCAGGGTATGGTTCAGGCAGCGGTGAATGTACTCAAGAAGAATGATGGCCTATTTTACTCGAACAATATGATCAGCTTCGCCAATTACGCCATTGCTAAAGCCAGCGCAGAAATGAAGATTGGCAGTATTGCAGATCTCGCGGGTAAGAAAGTGATCACTTGGCAGGGAGCTCCCATGGACCTTGGGCCCGAATTTGAAAAAATGTTTGGGCCTAATGGCACCCAGAAACAGAATGTTATGCAGGCGCCAACAGCTCGTGACCTGGTTGCCCAATTCTGGAAAATGCCAGATGCGGTCGCCGTGGTGGATATGGAGCTATTTAAGCACTACAGCAAAAAAATGGGTCATACCATGGCTCAGGTTGACCTATTCCAGATATTCCCGATGATGACAGACTTTCGAGTCGGTTTCCGCGATGAGAAAGTGCGAGATGACTTTAATCGCGGGCTGGCAGAGCTGTGCAGCAGTGGCCGCTACAAAGCCCTATTGCAGAAATACGATGTGGTGCAAAAGCAGGATATTTGTAAGTAGATAGACTGAAATTGCGGAACAATTAATCGAGAAAGAAGGGGCCTGGATCTTGTGATTTAGGCCTTTCTTGATTGGTGTGGTGGGGCGGGTTCGGACCTACTGCATCTAGTTCGTTGTCGGCAAATAGAAACTTGCTGTTTAATGAATTCTTGCGGGATTATCGATAAATCTTATCGGTCTTAGTTCCCAGTTTCTGAGTGCTCATAACCTCTGGCCAGTTTGATAAAAGCGCTCAGGTATTCAACTTCGCTATCGTCTTCACGAGTTCCTAAGAAAATCTGTTTGGCAATACCTTGTCGCCCGAGGCGCACCACCGATAGTGCCAGCTTGGTGGAGTACTCCTCTGCAAGCCAGCGAGGCAGGGCTGCGACCCCGCGGCCGCTGGCCACCATCTGTAGCATGATATCGGTAGTTTCACTGGTCTTGTGGCGCAGTGGCACCACGCCCGCAGGGTTGAGAAACTGGGTATAGATATCCAGGCGGTCCGGCGGCACGGGGTAAGTTAACAACACCTGATCCCGTAGGTCTTCTGCTGTCAGGTACTTTCGCTTTGCCATCGGGTGATCTCGAGGGACTACCAGCACCTGCTCGTAATCAAATACGGGATCGAAGCGCAGTCCGGCTTTATAGAAAGGGTCAGGGGTAACTAGCAGGTCGATCTCGTAACCCAGTAAAGCGCCGAGACCTCCAAACTGAAATTTCTGCTTAACATCCACATCCACGTCCGGCCAATCTTCCAGAAATGGCGACACTACTTTCAGTAACCACTGATAGCAGGGGTGGCATTCCATACCGATACGCAGGGTACCGCGCTCACCTTGAGCCATTTGCTTTAGCTTGCTCTCAGCATGTTCCAGTTGTGGCAGGACACGGTTGGCCAATCCAAGCAGATACTCACCGGTCTGGGTCAAGCGCAAGCTGCGGCCCTCACGCAACCAGATAGGGGCCCCGAGGTTCTGTTCCAACTTGCGCACAGTATGGCTCAGCGCCGACTGGGTTAGGCAAAGGTGCTTGGCCGCTGCGGTTAGCGAACCGTGATGGTCTACGGCCTGGATTATTGTTAAGTGCGTGCGCTCTAGCATAGCTGTAACCGAGCAATCCATGAATAAATTTAATGGATAGTTGAAAATATACCATTTTTGTTCATTTATAAAGAAGCTTATCCTGCCTGGCAATGTCAATCACCAAGCAAAGAACTCAGTTTTTGCCTTAGGAATCAGGATACCAGGCCGCAATGAATAAAGAGTTTGCATTCAGCATCAAGAACTTACGCTTTGATGAAAACTATCGTCCAGCGGATAGCACGCGGATCACCACCAATTTTGCGAACTTGGCGAGAGGGGAGAGCCGTCGGGATAACTTGCTCAACACCTTGAGAATGATTGATCGTCGTTTCAATGCCTTGGCGCATTGGGACAACCCTAGTGCAGATCGTTACTCTGTAGAGCTGGATATTATTTCCGTTGATATTGATATTGAAGGCAACGGAGAAGCCTTTCCTACCATTGAAGTATTGAAGACGAATATTGTTGATCATAAAAACAATCAACGGATTGAGGGCATAGTAGGAAACAACTTTTCTTCATATGTGCGGGATTATGATTTCAGCGTATTGTTGTTGGAGCATAACAAGAAGCAAGACAAGTTTAGCCTTCCTGAAGGTTATGGTGATCTTCACGGGAAAATTTTTCAATCGTTCCTGAATTCAAGTGCCTACAAGGATAGTTTCAGCAAGCCCCCTGTTATTTGTCTGAGTGTATCGAGCAGTAAAACTTATCATCGAACTGAAAATCAGCACCCCGTACTCGGTGTTGAGTATCGGCAGGACGAATACTCTTTAACTGACGAGTATTTTGAGAAAATGGGTTTGCAGGTTCGCTATTTTATGCCGCCGGATAGTGTTGCCCCTTTGGCTTTTTACTTTCAAGGTGATTTGCTTGGTGATTATACGAATCTTGAGCTTATCGGCACTATCAGCACGATGGAGACCTTCCAAAAGATATATCGGCCTGAAATATACAATGCAAATTCTGTAGCGGGGACCTGCTATCAGCCCAGTTTGAAGCATCAGGATTATTCACTCACTAAAATTGTTTATGACCGGGAAGAGCGTAGCCAGCTGGCTATAAAGCAAGGGAAGTTTACTGAAGAACAATTTATCAAGCCATACAGAAGTATCCTTGATCAGTGGGCCGCTAATTACGCGCTTTAATTAACAAATATAGATAAGATTATTTTTCATGAATCGCCTATTGCCAACTTCAAGCGCTGGAAGCTTGCCTAAACCATCCTGGCTTGCAGAGTCCGAAAAACTTTGGTCCCCCTGGAAATTAAAGGGCGATCAATTACAAGAGGGTAAGCAGGATGCCTTGCGCCTGACATTACAAGAGCAACAACAAGCCGGTATCGATATCGTTAGTGACGGAGAGCAGACCCGCCAACATTTTGTGACTACATTTATTGAGCACCTCAACGGCGTTGACTTCGAGAAGCGGGAAACTGTTAAAATCCGCAATCGCTATGAAGCGAGCGTGCCGACAGTTGTTGGCGAAGTATCTAGGCAACAAGCAGTATTTGTTCAAGATGCTAAGTTTTTACGCAAGCAAACCAGTCAAGCTATCAAGTGGGCATTACCTGGTCCCATGACAATGATTGATACTCTCTACGATAGCCACTACAAAAGCCGCGAAAAGCTCGCTTGGGAATTTGCCAAACTTCTCAATCAGGAAGCGCGTGAGCTAGAGGCTGCGGGTGTTGATATTATTCAATTTGATGAGCCCGCATTTAATGTGTTTTTTGATGAGGTGAATGACTGGGGGATTGCCACTTTAGAAAAAGCCATCGAGGGGCTGAAATGCCAAACTGCCGTACATATTTGCTATGGCTACGGTATCAAAGCCAATACAGACTGGAAGAAAACTCTGGGTTCAGAGTGGAGACAATATGAAGAAGCGTTTCCAAAGCTGCAAAAATCCAATATTGATCTAATTTCGCTCGAATGCCACAACTCCCATGTTCCAATGGATCTCCTTGAGCTTATTCGTGGTAAAAAAGTGATGGTGGGCGCTATTGATGTGGCAAGCAACACGATTGAAGCACCGGAGGAAGTCGCCGATACCTTGCGAAAAGCACTCAAGTATGTGGATGCTAAGGATCTCTATCCCTGTACGAACTGTGGTATGGCGCCTCTATCCCGTAAGGTTGCGAACCGTAAGCTCAATGCGTTAAGTGCAGGTGCAGAAATTGTTCGAAGAGAGCTCTCGGTTTAGCTGTCTACAATATTTAGGTGCTCCCATGTCACTTTCCAGTACAGCCATAGAACCGTTGCGCTTTCGCGAGGCACTGGGGCATTACGCTTCCGGTATTACCGTGATCGCATCGCGCCGTGAGGATGAGCCGATAGGCTTTACCTGCCAGTCGTTTTATAGCGTATCGACGAGCCCGCCATTAGTGTCATTCAGCGTTATGTCGAGTTCGTACAGCTACCCCAAAATTCGCCAGGCAGGTCGATTTTCAGTCAATATCCTGTCGGATGATCAGGTCAAGATTTCCAACCAATTTGCTCGTCAAGGCGCGGACAAATGGAGCGAGGTCGAATGGCAGGAATCGCCGCTGGGGAATCCCATTATCGCCGGCAGCCTACACTGGCTTGATTGCGAAATTCATGCTGAACACGCCGCCGGAGATCACCTGATTGTGATTGGTGAGGTGAAGGCGTTAAACCTACAAAAAGCTGCTGCCAGGCAGCCACTTCTGTATTTCAAGGGTCAATATCGCAACCTTACTGCGGTGTCCCCAGTCGGGTAATACATGTGAGCAACGGGTTGCGGACATGCGGCCCCATCGCCTGCTCCCAGAAGAAACCCGCATCAATCAATTCGAGGAATTTATGGAATTTCTACTCTACCTGCTGCTAGGGGCTGTGGCCGGGGTGTTGGCCGGTTTGTTTGGCGTCGGTGGTGGCATCATCATTGTACCTGTGCTGGTGTTCAGTTTTACAGCTCAGGGTATCGATCCGCATGTACTGACTCACCTGGCTGTGGGCACTTCGCTAGCGACTATTGTGTTTACTTCGATTAACTCGGTTCTGGAGCATCAGCGCAAAGGCGCGGTGCTATGGCCGACGTTTGCCTGGATGAGCCTGGGTATTCTTCTCGGTGCAAGTCTCGGCTCCTTTACTGCGGCAGCTATTCAGGGGCCGATGCTACAAAAGATTATTGGTGTATTTGCTATCACCATTGCCATTCAAATGGCACTGGAGCTTAAGCCCAAGGCCAGTCGCGCTGTTCCCGGCAAGCTGGGGCTGACAGCGGCCGGCGGGGTAACAGGCTGGGCCTCTGCCATCTTTGGCATCGGCGGCGGCACACTGACAGTACCCTTTCTAACCTGGCGCAGCGTGCCGATGCAGCAAGCAGTGGCAACTTCCTCAGCCTGTGGTCTGCCGATTGCTGCCGTCGGCGCTCTGAGTTTTGTGGCTATTGGTTGGCAGCAACCTGAACTGCCGCAGTGGAGTTTTGGTTTTATCTACCTGCCAGCCATGGTCGGCATCGCTATCACCAGCATGTCCTTCGCCCGTTTTGGAGCGCGACTGGCCCACAAGTTATCTCCGCGATTGCTTAAGCGTTTGTTTGCCCTGCTGTTGCTCTGCGTGGGTGGGAGTTTTCTTCTCTGAGGCATCAATGAATTGCAGTCTATCGATTGCTATCTCGGTGTAGGCGCGGCTGCAAAGGTGGGAGGGGGCTTCAATCCTCTTCCAGGTGCGATCGGGCCCAAGTTAGGAGTATTAACTCCTTACTTTCTTTTGTGTGTCGAAATCTCTGGTCGAGCACAGGACCCTAGTGAGATGAAAATGGATTAACGTATCTGGAGGTTGGACAGTTGGTGCAATTGCTCCCGCTGACTGATGTGCGCATATCTATCCGCTGTATGGAGCGAATGAAAAAGATTGTTTTTAACCCTGTTGGGTCATTCAAGTTGTTTGTGATTGCTTGAAGTGAAGGGGGGTTGCTGGGGTAGGGCGAGGCCGCGAAGAATAAATTGTGCAAAGAGCAGTTTGGCACTAGCTGTTCTACAACAAAAAAGGGCTTACGTCGTGAAACGTAAGCCCTTTTCTTTGTATGGCGCGCTCGGGAGGATTCGAACCTCCGACCGCCTGGTTCGTAGCCAGGTACTCTATCCAGCTGAGCTACGAGCGCGTCGTTATGGGTGCGAACTATAGAGAGTTGATTCGTTGCCGTCAACCTCTTTTTGAAAAAAATCCTTAAAAATCCGCAACTTATCGAGTTTCTGGGGCCCTCTGGGAGCGGTCGACCAGTCTCGACAGGGCGCGAATTCTGCCGTGCCTTTCCTCAATTTGCAAGTCTTACTTTGAAAAATATGCCTTGAGTACCGATTGCGCCAGTGATCCAGGGGCGAGGCATTAAATTCTTCGGTGTGATTGGCGGCGAACTATACTCATTACTCTACCGGGATTCCGATGATTCACACCTTTTCCATTGCCCATTGCCAGGTCCGGCCTATCTTCCGGCGGCAGGCTTCTCCAGAGATATAGTGAGAATATATGGCGGACGAGCAGGACCAAGAGCGAAAGCTGCCGCAGGGGGAGTCTCCTTCACCGCCATCGGGAAAGCCGGTTCCGCAAGGGCCGCTGAATTGGCTTCAGTACTTCCTGTGGATTTTCCTTTTAATACTGACTGTACAGTACTGCACTAACGGACAGCTTTCTGGCAAGCGGACTGAGTTAGCTTACAGTGACTTTAAGAAAGAGGTCGCCGAAGGCAAAGTTGCCAGCGTGGTTATCGAGGGGGATAGAGTCAGCGGCACTTTTAAGCCGGAGGCGGGCAAGCTGCCGGCGTCAAACACTGGCGAGAAAGAAAAAAAGGCTCCACAGCCTGAGCACTTCACAACCATTCTACCTTCCGTTCAGGACCCCGATCTGCTCCCCCTGCTGGAAAAGGAGAAAGTGGAAATCCTGGCAGAGTCCCCGGGAGGGGGCTTTATGCAGCGGATGTTGATTCTGCTTCTGCCCTGGATACTGATTATTGGGCTCCTGGTTTGGATGGGGCGGCGAATGCAGGAAAAGATGGCGAGTGGGGCTCCCGGCAGTCCCTTCGGTTTTGCTCGATCACCAGCAAAGCGGTTTGAGCGCAGTGAGTCCCAGGTGACTTTCGATGATGTGGCCGGGTTGGCAAATGCGAAGAAGGACCTGCAAGAAGTGGCGGGGTACCTCAAGAATCCGGAGCACTATCGCAAGCTCGGAGCGAAGATCCCCCGGGGCATTTTACTGATGGGCCCTCCCGGCACTGGCAAAACCCTGATGGCGAAAGCGCTGGCCGGTGAGAGTGAAGCGCCATTTTTCAGTATTAGTGGCTCTGAGTTTATTGAGATGTTTGTAGGGGTGGGCGCTTCCCGTGTGCGGGATATGTTTGCCGAAGCCAAGAAAGATGCTCCTTCAATTATTTTTATCGATGAGATTGATTCCGTCGGCCGGGCGCGGGGAACGGGTGTTGGTGGTGGACACGATGAGCGGGAGCAGACGCTCAACCAGATTCTTGGTGAGATGGATGGCTTTGATCCCCAGGAAGCGGTGGTGGTGGTTGCGGCAACCAACAGGCCCGACGTTCTCGATGCGGCGCTGCTAAGACCAGGGCGCTTTGACCGAAAAATTACTCTGGACCTTCCAGACAAGGCCGCACGCAAGGAAATTCTTGAGATTCATTCCCGCGATGTCCCATTGCACGGCAAGGTGGATCTGGAGCGGCTCGCGGCCCTGACCGCGGGTTTTGCCGGCGCGGATCTGGAAAACCTGATTAATGAGGCCGCACTGTTGGCGGGGCGAGAAGATAAGTCCGCAGTGGATATGGATTGTTTATTGAGGGCGAGGGATAAAGTGGTTCTCGGTGGCGAGCGCGAAATGGTTATCAGTGAAGAGGACAAGCGGATTATCGCCTACCACGAAGCGGGACATGCGCTGGTAGCAACGCTATTGCCGAATGCAGACCCCTTGGAGAAGGCGACTATTATCCCCAGGGGGCACAGTCTCGGCGCTACCGAGCAGATTCCCACCGAAGAGCATCACAGTATGCAGGTCAGTTATCTCCGCGATCGTATCGGCGTAATGCTTGGAGGGAGGGTCGCTGAGCGGGTGGTATTCAAGGAGGTGAGCACTGGTGCAGAGGCAGATTTAAAGCAGGCGACGCGACTGGCCCGTCACATGGTGACGCACTGGGGGATGAGTGAAAAATTAGGCCCCGTTGCTTTCCGCCGGGGAGAGGAGCATATATTCCTGGGGCGCGAGATGGCCCAGCAGAAGGACTTCAGCGAACACACCTCAGAGATTATTGATGACGAAATTATTGCTTTGATCAGCGGTATTGAGATGAAAGTAGATCAGTTGCTGACAAAAAATCGCAAAAAATTAGATGCATTGGCTGGGGCTCTTTTGGAAAAAGAAACCCTCGATGCAGCCGAAATAAATGAAATACTTTCCCATGTGGCTGCGGGTGGTGATGACACATCTATTGCGCCGAAATAGCTCCTGGCTTTAATGGAAATTTATTTTTCAGGTAGACCCGCTGGTCAAATTTAATGTATTTAAATGTACCAGGTTAATTGAGTTTATTAGTTTTGAATTGCCGTTAACCTGAAATATCGAAGGGCACTTTCAGGCTAATCTAAAAGAGCTGAGAGCGCATCAATTTAAAATAGACAAAAAGTTTTGTGTTTTTGGGGTGGTTTAGATACATATTGTCATTGGCTTTTTTGAAAATAATCAATTTTCTAAGTAAAAGGGCAACTTAAGGTATCGCCCTTAAACAGTGCATAATTTTATTTTTTCCATTCCCGTTAATTTTTTTCTTCAAGTTGAAAGAACTTTCCAGACTAATTGAGTTATTTTTACAGACATTTACGTTAAATAGACTTCCACACACGGTTGCGAGCCTGTAACCTGTCCATGTCACAGATTCACAACGAAATCTGTGCATCTTTATCAGCGCGGTCTTGAATCGGAGCTTCACTTAGTCGGAGCCTCTTTATAGAGGTAGAGCGGTGGGGCCAGGCAGTACCGATTGCGATAAGTCCGTTGTTGTACATAAAAAAAATAAAACAATGGAGAGAAAACATGGGAAGTCCGTCAAAACCCAAGCAGCACTCTGCTCTGCTTTCCGCCTGTTCCGTAGCAACTCTTTGGTTAGCCAGTGGTATTAGCCCCAGTTATGCCGCAGAGGGAGCAGTCGGCACCCTTATGGAAGAAGTGCAGGTAACAGCCCGTAAGCGTGCAGACGCAGAATTACTTCAGAATGTTCCGGTAGCGGCTACCGCTTATTCCGGTGACCAGCTGGAGGCTCTGCAAACTAAGGATTTACAAAGCCTTTCTTTCAAAATGCCCAATGTCCAGCTGGAGGATGTGGGTACTGTTAAAAATACGGCAAATTTCACTGTTCGAGGTCTTGGAGTGAATAGCTCTATTCCATCAATTGATCCCACTGTTGGGGTCTTTGTCGATGGTATGTACCTCGGTGTGAATGCGGGTGTTGTTACCGATGTGTTTGATCTGGAGGGTATCGAAGTTCTCCGTGGTCCGCAGGGCCTATTATTTGGCCGTAATGTTACCGGTGGTGCTGTCGTTGTTAAAACAGCGCGCCCAACCGATGAGTTCTCTGCTCGCTTCAAGGTGTCCACAACGGACAATCTCGATGTGGTGACTGCGGGTTCAATTAATGGTGCCATCTCTGACGATGTTAACGGCCGCTTGACCGTTTACTACAACGATGACCGCGGCTGGTTCGAAAATGTTGCCACCGGCAATGATAATGCCGGTGCCTCTGACAGTTGGTTTATTCGCCCAAGCTTTAGTGTTCAACTCAATGAAACGGCAGAGCTGCTTGTGCGGATGGAGCACGGGCGCATGGACTCCGATGGGGTTGTCGCTCAAAACCGTGGCAATGAAGCTTATGTAGTTGATACTGGTAACGGTTTTATTGCCTATCCCAGCGCGACCCAGATTGCGGAGGCTTACGGTATTCCTGATTGGGACAATAGTGAAGACTCTTTTGAGGTAGCCCAGGACGAAGAGGGTTATCAAAAAGATGAGTGGACCCAGATCATTACTGAGTTTAATAAAGATGTTGAATTCGGTGATGGCACCATCACAAATATCCTGGCTTGGCGTGAATATGAGGCGCGGGGCTTGGGGGATATTGATTCCCTGCCTTTTGTCGGTTTCCATGCGGACTCAAGTGTGGACCAGAGCCAATTGAGTAACGAGTTGCGCTATGCCGGCCGTTTCGGTCGCACGGCCATCACTGCCGGTGTCTATTGGTTCTCCCAGGATGTAACCTACCTGGAAAATCGTTTACTGGCCGATGGTGAAGGCGGCATTTTCGATTGGACCGGTGGTGGTGTGCAGGATCACAGTACTTATGGATTCTTTACCCAGGCTGATATCGACTTGGACGAAGCTTGGGTGCTAACGCTTGGTGGACGCTACTCGAGTGAGGAGAAAGATGCGAAGATTGCCTCTATTCCCCTGAACCTCTGCACACTGGATGGCTGTGCTGCCTACGACTTTGAAGATAGCGAAAGCTGGAATGCCTTCACTCCCAAAATTGGTTTACAGTGGACTGTCTCAGATGAGACGCAGCTCTACACATTCTGGACCAAGGGTTTCCGCAGTGGAGGGTATAACTTCCGTAATGCAGGCATAGATCCGACCACAGCAATGCCTTACACCCCGCAGGTAACAGATCAGGAAGAGCAAAGCAGCTTTGAAGTTGGGGCCAAAGTAGATTGGCTTGATGGCCGCCTGCGCACCAATATGGCGGTATTCCACAACACTATTTATGATATGCAGCGGGAGGAAAACCTCGCTGATGCATTGTCTGGTGTGGCCCAGATTATCCGCAATACCGCTGATGCCACTATTCGCGGTGCGGAATTGGAGGCGATGGCGGCACTGAGTGACAACCTGCTGTTTACCTTCAATGTGGGCTATGTGGATGGCGATTACGATAAGGTACTGGGTGACCTGAATTTTGATGGTGTTGTGGATGATAAAGACCTGGGCCTAGAGATTCCTCGCCTGGCGCCCTGGACTTATGGTGTAGGGTTGGTGCACGACCTGTCCCTGGGCTCCCTCGGAACCCTGACTTCCCGCATTAACTTTAATCATCGCGATGAAGCGCCATATACGGATGATAACAAGGGTATGCTGTCTGAAGTAGAAATGCTCGACTTCAGTATTGGATTTACCCCTGATAGTGGTCAGTACACAGTTTCTGTATTCGGCAAGAACATGTTGGATGAAGTGAATGAGGCTAATGATACCCAGCTGCCAGTAAAACTAGGCGGTATCGGTGCCAGCTTTACCCCACTGAATAAAGGTCGTGTTATGGGGGTTGAGTTTCTTTACGAACTGTAACTACAGCTAAAAATTGCTAGCTTAAAGGGTATATTTTTAAGTTAACAAACTTCGAAACGGCCAGTTCCTTTTCACAATTAAAAGTTGTGATGGGGCTGGCCGTTTTTTATTGGGTTGCGTGTTGAATAAAAAACTGCTTGATGATTTTTGATACTCTTGTTTTGTTAGCGTGGCAATAAAAGTGAACCTATAAAGGGGAAAAATATGCGGTTTATTGATCTGCCTACATTTGGCGGGCCTGAAGTCATGCAATTGCAGGAGATGGATAAGCCTGCTCCCGGCGCAGACGAAGTCCTTATCCGTGTAGCCGCAGCTGGGGTTAATCGCCCTGATCTTGTGCAGCGCCAAGGGCATTATCCGGCACCTCCCGGAGCATCGCCGGTATTGGGATTGGAAGTGGCTGGTGAGGTTGTTGAAGTCGGGGAAAAAGTTGTGCGCTGGCAGGTGGGAGATAAAGTTTGCGCCCTGACCAATGGTGGAGGTTACGCAGAGTTTGCAATAGCTCCAGAGGGACAATGCCTCCCGGTCCCCGCAGGCCTTACTCTTATTGAGGCAGCTGCATTGCCGGAAACTTTTTTCACCGTATGGACTAATGTATTTGACCGCGCTGGTTTAAAACCGGGCGAGGTGATTTTAATCCATGGTGGTTCCTCTGGCATTGGTACCACGGCGATCCAGCTGGCTCATCAATTGGGAGCCCGGGTTTTCACTACTGCGGGAACAGAAGATAAATGCGCAGCCTGTGTGGCCTTGGGAGCGGAGAAGGCGATCAACTATCGGGATGAAGATTTTGTCTCCGTTGTGCGAGAGATGACAGATGATCACGGAGCTGATGTTATCTTGGATATGGTGGGCGGTAGCTATATCAATAGCAATATTCGTGTGGCCGCTAACGACGGCAGAATCGTGAATATTGCCTACCTGGCAGGCGCTAAAGTAGACGTAAATATGATGCCGGTGATGTTGAAACGGCTTACATTGACCGGCTCAACATTGAGGGCTCGCTCGCCAGAAGTGAAAGCCGGTATTGCAAAATCGCTGGAACAGAAGGTTTGGCCGCTAGTTGAAGCGGGTAAAGTGCGGCCGCAACTAGCCGCTGAGTTTCCTCTGCATCAGGCGGTTGAGGCCCATAAATTACTGGAGTCCGGTACTATCACCGGGAAAATAGTTTTAACCTTGTAAGGACTTGTGGCTGCCTAGGGCGAGGAGTAAGTGGGCATCCGCTGAATAACGCCCTCAGGCACATCCCCGGGTTCACAATAGATTTTGCCGGGCAGGCGCTGTAGAGGTGGGCGGACTGTCACATCATCGCTCATCATTTCCACATAGGCTTTGTATAGATTGCTGATATTGCGTACATACTGCACGGGCTCAGAGCCTCTCACATAGCCGTATCTAGCCCGTTTAAAGTACTGGGGCTGGGCCAGTTTCAGCATGGCGACTTCCACATTGTCGAACCACACATTGGGATCCAGTCCCAGTTCTTTAGCCAGCCGCTGGGCATCGAGTAAGTGGCCGTATCCTGCATTGTAGGAAGCGAGAGTAAACCAGAGTTTATTTACGGTTGGCAAAGCGGGATTAAAGCGATCGCGCACCCAATCCATATATTTTACCCCCGCTTTAATACCTCTTTCAGGTTCGAACAGCGGCGGAGGAAATCCCATTTCCTCGGCTGTGGCAGGCATCACCTGCATCAATCCCTGCGCTCCAACTGGAGATACGGCTTTAGGGTTGAAATTGCTCTCCTGCCACATTTGCGCGACGATCATGCGCCAATCAAAATCGTATTTAAAGGCGGATTCCTTCACCAACTCATCGTAAGGAGAGAGGTTTTCTCCCGGTATTACCCGGGAACTTACTCGCTGGGTAAATCGTTTGTTCGGCTCAAAATAAGCCTGGTATTGTTTTTGATATTGGCTCGTTTTTCTGTAATTTTTCAAAAACTTATTCAAGTTCTGTAACAGGTGCCAATTTTGTCTTAATACCATCCAGCCCTGTGGACGCGGGTCACCGATAAGGGTTCCGAGTACCAGTTGTGGCTGAACGGATGCCTCAATCTTGGCTCGACCGGAGTGGGATATAGTCGCATCTACCAGCCCGTCGGCGATTAATGAGAAGATTTGGGACTGGGAAATATCTGGCGGCGCCACACGGATATCGACATCAATACCTGCTTCTTTCAGTGTTTCAGCGGTTTCAATAAATGACGAGTAGGCGCGCAGGGTTAACTTGCGACCATTCAGATCCTGAATCTGGGTGATGGGAGGGCTGCCTTTACCACTGACAATCTGGTCTGTGGATTCGACATAGGGCTTGGTGAAGACCATGCCCTGGTCTTCACGGGCACTGGTAATATTGAGCTCGGCCCCGGCAAAGTCACCGCGACCTGCCCTCAGCCAGTCGGCAAGGTCTTCTTCGTAGGGGACAACAATAACCTGGAGTTGGAGTTTGTGCTTATTGGCAAAAGCCTGGGCCAGGTCGTAGTCAAACCCCATTAATACCCCTTTCCATAAGAAATAGGTTGTCGGCCCGTTATAAGTGAGTAGCCTGATTACTCCCGATTTTTTAATACCCTTCCAATCGGTAATGCGTTCTTCCTGGGATTTAACCAGGTTGCGGGTCAAAAAATTATCGAGAGTGGTATGTAGGCGTTTGGAATCTTTGCGTACGCCCCAGGCAATATTTTGCACTTCAGATACATCTGCACCAATCCGCATGTCATCGCGGTAATTGCGCAAATCCTGGGCTGAAAAATCCTCCAAAATAGCAACCCGGTTCTTCTGGCCATTGATGATATCCAGCAGGGTATCTCGGTTACCATTAATATCAATTTCTCGAATAGTTAGGTTTGAGTTTGGATTTTCGGCAACAAGTTGCTCTGCAGTTTCTTTAATAGAGGAGCCGGCGGGGATAATAAATTCCAGGTCCTTTAATTTGCTCGCATCTGAAATATCTGGACCCTCAGGACCAGTGACTAGTACTAACCGCGAATGGCGAAGAGGAACCGTGAAGTCAATAATTTCTTCACGGGCGTCAGTGACAGTCAGGTTATAGGCGATTACATCTGCCTGGCCATCGATCAGCATTTGCACCGCGTCATCGGGTGTTTCAGCTTTTATCCACTTGGGTTCCAGCTTTAACTGTTTGGCCAGTTTGTTGGCAAGTTCGAAGTGACGGAGACTCACCACATCGTCACGAGGTAACAGGTCCTCGGAAGCACCGGTTAAATTAACGAACCGAATTGTGCCGTGTTTTCTTATGTCCCTAAGGTCACCGGTTTCAATGTAGTTGACTTGCTGTTCTTTAGCGGGGGTTACTTCAGGCAGTTGCCCTGATCGCTTGTCGGCATCCTGCGCTTCGGCAGCTGACATGGTGACTGATTCGGCTACTCCAGATTCACGATCTGGTTCCGTGCAGGCTGCAAGGGCAAGCAGTAGTACTGAAAGTAGTATCAAGGTCCACTGGTTGAGGTGGATAGCAGTAGATTCACTATCCATATATTGCTCCGAAGGCACTCTACCTCAACCATTATAGTGTCGCTTGATTTGCGCTCTTTAATTGTTAAAGAAATCAGTTTTCGATGGTATTAACTTTTGCAGTGAAGTTCCCTTTGGCCAGCTTAATATGGACTTGCTGGTCGGTTTCCAATTCTGCACTATCGCGAATTGCGCGATTTTCTGAATCCAGAACAATGGCGTAGCCTCGCTGCAATACTGCCAGGGGACTGATGTTTTGTAGTAATTGGGCCCCGTGGGAGAGTTTGTCACTGCCGCGCTGTAATATCAGTTGCATCGCACGCTCCAGGTTTCCCTTGAGTTGGATTAACTGCTTTCGACTATTGTCGAGTCGGCGTGTCGGTAGGTTGTGGGCAAAAGCTCTGGAGGCGGAATCCAATTGGGATTTGCGACTTTGGATTTGCTGTTGGCAAGCTGCTACCAGGCGCATCTCCAAATGATCCAGGCGTTGGGCTTGGTTGAGGAGCTGCTCCTTGGGGTGGCGCAAACGGTTGCGTCGCAATTGAACCTGTTGAGATAAATGCTTCAGTCGGTTGTCCATGGCGCGGTGCAATCTGCGCTGGACCTGGTCAAGCCGCTGTAAAATTTCTGCAGCATTGGCGCTGGCTATTTCCGCCGCGGCAGAAGGGGTGGGGGCGCGCAGGTCTGCGGCTAAATCTGCAATAGTCGTATCGGTTTCGTGGCCGACTGCAGAAATAGTGGGAATAGGGCTTGCGGCCAGTGCGCGGGCGACAATTTCTTCATTAAAAGACCACAGGTCTTCCAGGGAGCCTCCGCCGCGACCGACAATTAATAAATCGTGGCGACCACTGCGGCCGGCTTTTTCAATCGCTGCCGCGATTTGCTGAGCGGCACCCTGACCTTGAACGGCTACGGGCCAGATTTCAATTTGTGCAGAAGGGTGTCTCCTGCCCAATACGTGAATCATATCCCGTATTGCCGCGCCTGTCGGCGAAGTGACAATGCCGATATTGGTTGGCAAAAACGGAAGAGAGCGCTTTCTGCTTGTTTCGAACAGGCCTTCGGCATTCAGTTTTGCTTTGAGCTGTTCCAGCTGGCGCATCAGGGCGCCAAAGCCGGCCTCCTCCATATGCTCAACGATTAGCTGAAATTCTCCGCGCCCTTCGTACAGGCTCACCCTGGCCCGGATTAAAACCTCGAGACCATTTTGCGGCCGAAAGGCGACACTGCGATTGCGACCGCGAAACATGGCGCAGCGCACCTGGGCCCGCGCATCTTTAAGGCTAAAATACCAGTGTCCGGAGCTGGGCATGGAAAAATTGGAAATCTCCCCACTGATCCATAGAAGGGGCACACTGCTTTCCAGAAGATGTTTAACTTCCCGATTCAGGTCACTTACCGACAGCACGCTGCGCTTGGCATTTTGACTAGGGGGAATTGTCTGCATCGGTGAATCTCGTCGCGCGTATTGGGCGGAGCAATATTGCAGTATCGCCCTTATAGGTAAAGAGCTTTACTGTACAAATCCGTTTTTCTGCAAATTGATGTTTGCGCTTTGGGCGCGTAGAGGTATAATCGCGCCGATACCCAATCCCGCCTATTCGAGGTTTGAGTGTCAACAATGTCTGAATCCAATCTGCGCATCGCGCGCGAAGCCCTCACTTTTGACGACGTCCTACTTGTGCCCGGATATTCCGAGGTCACGGCCAAGGATGTGAGTTTAAAAACCCAACTCTCCCGCAACATTACCCTGAACATCCCCATTGTGTCCGCTGCTATGGATACGGTGACGGAAGCTCGCCTGGCCATTGCGTTGGCCCAGGAAGGGGGTATCGGCATTATTCACAAGAGTATGTCGATAGAAGAGCAAGCTCTTGCCGTTCGCGCGGTGAAGAAGTTTGAAGCCGGTGTTGTAAAAGACCCTATTACTATTGAGTCCGATGCCACTGTGCGCGAGTTGATCGCGCTGACCAGTCACCACAATATTTCCGGTGTGCCGGTAATGGATCGTGGCGATTTGGTAGGTATCGTTACCAGCCGCGACGTTCGCTTCTTAACTGATCTCGACGTCAGTGTCGCCAGCATTATGACGCCGAAAGAGCGTCTGGTGACGGCCCACGAAGATGCGAGCCCCGACGAAGTACGCGAACTGCTGCATAAACACCGTATCGAAAAGGTACTGGTGGTTAACGACAACTTTGAGTTGCGCGGCCTGATCACTGTTAAAGACTTTAACAAAGCAGAGCAGTACCCGAACTCCTGTAAGGATTCCGACGGTCGCCTGCGTGTGGGCGCGTCTGTGGGCACCAGCCCGGACACCGATGATCGCGTAGCCGCATTGGTAGAGGCCGGCGTTGATGTGCTGGTAGTAGATACCGCCCACGGTCACTCCCGCAACGTGATTGAGCGCGTGCGCCGCATTAAGGAAATGCACCCCCAGGTGGATGTGATCGGTGGCAACATCGCTACGGCTGACGCAGCGCGTGCACTGGTTGAGGCCGGTGCGGATGCAGTCAAAGTGGGTATCGGCCCCGGTTCTATCTGTACCACCCGCATCGTAACGGGTATCGGTGTACCCCAGGTGACGGCAATTGCAGAGGTTGCCACAGCCCTTAAAGAATTTGGTGTGCCCATGATCGCCGACGGTGGTATCCGTTACTCCGGCGATATCTCCAAGGCAATTGTTGCCGGCGCCTCATCAGTTATGATGGGTTCCATGTTCGCCGGTACCGAAGAGGCGCCGGGCGAAGTTGAGCTCTATCAGGGCCGTACTTACAAGTCCTATCGTGGGATGGGTTCTCTCGGTGCTATGTCTCGCACCCAGGGTTCTTCCGATCGCTATTTCCAGGATGCGAGCAAGGGCGCTGAAAAACTGGTACCGGAAGGTATCGAAGGTCGAGTGCCTTATAAAGGTCCGCTGTCAGCCATTGTTCATCAGATGATGGGTGGTTTGCGTTCAGCCATGGGTTACACCGGCAGTGTCGATATCGAGACCATGCGCACTCGTCCAGAGTTTGTCCGGGTCACGGCAGCCGGTATGGGTGAGTCCCATGTCCACGACGTTCAAATTACCAAAGAAGCCCCCAACTACCCAGTGGGCCGACGCTAAGCCTTCGACCTTCTCCAGGTGAAAAAAATTTAGATGGAACAAGCAGCAAACGGACCTTCAAGGTCCGTTTGCCGTTATTTAATCCAGTTATCGAGTAAGTCATGAGCCAAGATATCCATTCCAGTCGAATACTCATTCTCGACTTCGGGTCCCAGTACACACAATTGATTGCCCGCCGTGTTCGCGAGCTGGGCGTATTTTCTGAAATTCGCGCTTTCGATATGACCGAAGAGGAAATTCGTGAGTATCAGCCCAAGGGCATTATTCTCGCCGGTGGCCCCGAGTCGGTACCGGAAGAGGGCTCCCCGCGCGCGCCGGAAGCGGTTTATAAACTGGGCGTGCCGGTACTGGGCATTTGCTATGGCATGCAGACCATGGCTCATCAGCTTGGAGGCACCGTACAGGGCAGCGATATTCGCGAATTTGGCTATGCCCAGGTAAAAGTTGAAGGCCAATCCAACCTGTTGAGCGATATCAAAGATCATATCGCTGATGATGGCAGTTCCTTACTGGATGTTTGGATGAGTCACGGCGACAAGGTAGTGGCGATGCCAGAGGGCTTTGAGCTGCTGGCTTCCACCGATTCCTGTCCAATTGCCGGTATGTACAACGCTGAGAAGAATTTCTTCGGTGTACAGTTCCACCCGGAAGTGACTCATACCCTGCAAGGCATGCGTATTTATGAGCACTTCGTGATTGATATTTGCGGGTGTGAGAAGCTCTGGACTCCCGCGAACATTATTGAAGACTCTATTGCTAAAGTCCGCGATCAGGTGGGCGAGGGCAAGGTGCTGCTCGGTTTATCCGGTGGTGTCGACAGCTCTGTGGTAGCCGCTTTGCTGCACAAGGCTATTGGCGATCAGCTGACCTGCGTATTTGTAGATAATGGTCTCCTGCGTAAAAACGAAGGCGACCAGGTAATGCAGATGTTCGCCGACAATATGGGCGTCCGCGTTATCCGTTCTGATGCGGAAGAGGATTTCCTTGGGCGCCTCCAAGGTGAAAAAGACCCTGAGGCCAAGCGCAAAATCATTGGTAATACCTTTATTGAGATTTTTGATCGCGAAGCTTCCAAGTTACAGGACGTGAAATTCCTGGCTCAGGGCACTATCTACCCAGACGTTATTGAGTCCGCCGCCGCAAAAACCGGCAAGGCCCATGTGATTAAGTCTCACCACAATGTGGGCGGCTTACCGGAGGATATGCAGTTTGAGCTGGTAGAGCCCCTGCGTGAACTGTTCAAAGACGAGGTTCGTAAGATCGGCCTGGAGCTGGGCCTGCCTTACGATATGGTTTACCGCCACCCCTTCCCGGGACCGGGTCTGGGCGTGCGGATTCTTGGTGAGGTAAAGCGGGAGTATGCCGATATTCTGCGAGAGGCAGATGCGATCTTTATCGAGGAGCTGCACAACGCCGATTGGTATCACAAGACCAGCCAGGCCTTTGCCGTATTCCTTCCGGTAAAATCTGTGGGTGTTGTCGGTGATGGCCGTCGATATGAATACGTGGTTGCTCTTCGCGCGGTAGAGACTGTGGACTTTATGACAGCGCGTTGGGCGCATCTCCCCTATGAGCTGATTGAGAAGGTTTCGAACCGCATTATCAATGAGATAGAGCACATCTCTCGTGTGGTCTACGACGTTTCCAGCAAGCCTCCCGCGACAATTGAGTGGGAGTAACTGCAGAATCAAGAGGGGGGTGCTTAGCACCCCTTTCTTTTTTTGTTTTGGGCTTCGCGTCTCATTTTCCACAGCGGCCCCTTCTCTCTATTCGATCTTTAATTGGTACGGATTGTCGCTAAACGCTCAGCTAAGACTTCGCTAACTCGTTGATTTTTTGAGCGTTTCCCGGGTTGTTTATTTTTTCTTCATATTGTCACAAAGACCAAATGGCGGGCCTTTGCGGCCTACTACTCTAAGTTAGTCACAGAGATATCCACAGAATCTGTGGGTAGTGGATAATCCTGGTTAGATTGGGATTGAACTCGTGGGATAAGTTGAGGGAGTGGGAGGCGGGCACCTCCCATAGGGGCAGAGTTAGATTTCTCGACGGAAGCTAATTAGTGCGGCCGTGACCGCTACATTCAAGCTTTCCACATCGTTTTGCATGGGGATACGCACCAGTTCATTGCACTGAGCTGCGACGGCATCGCTAACACCGTGGGTTTCATTGCCCAGCACAAAAATTGTGAAGACGTTACTGGAGACCTCTTTCAAGGTGGTCCGGGCGTGGGATGACAGCCCACAAACCTGAGCCCCCGCTTCGCGAAACTCCCCCAGGGTGGCTGCCAATTTGTCACAGCGCAAAATCTGGGTTTTAAACAGTGTGCCTGTGCTGGCTTTGATAACCAGGGGGTCTATCTGTGCACAGCCTTTCTTTGGCAGGATGATTCCATCAATGCCGCCGGCACAGGCTGAGCGAATAATCATGCCCAGGTTTTGAGGGTTGGTTATGCCATCCAGGGCCAGAAGTTCATAGGTGTTTTTGTGCTCTGGGGCTGCAACCTTCTGTAAAAAGTCCTCCGCTCTGCCGTAGTGGGGCAGGGCCAGGTCGAGGGCTACACCTTGGTCCTGACGGGAATTCTTCGAAATCCGGGACAGGCCCTTGCGATCCCAGTAAGCAATTTCAATCTGACGCTCTTCCGCCAGGGTTTCTATTCGCTGGATTAGCTGGTCGCGCCGGTTGCTGCTGGCCAGATGTAATTTATGGACGGGTACAGATAAATCCTCGAGAGCCTCGAGTACAGGCTTGCGCCCATAAATTGTCAGGAGGCTATCGAAGAAGGCTTTTTTTTCCAGGTATTCGGAGGAGTCTTTCACCGCGTTGGCTCACTCAGCAGTTCGATCAATCTGGCTGCGCTCTCAGGTGAGAGCGAGCCGCGCCGCGCCAACTCTACACAGGCGAGGCCCAGATGGCGATAGCAAAGTGCCAGTTGGCTATCTACTGAAGCTAGGCTTTCCACCTGGGCGCCAACGGTTTCCACATCCCCCCTGGCAATGGGACCTGTCAGCGACCTCTCTGGTCCCAGCTCCAAATTGTTTTGCAGAGTCTGTGAAACAATCGGCGCCAACAGGCGAAGGGCACTGTCCCGCTCTATGCCGGCGGCTGAAAAGCTTTGTAAACTCAGGTCCATTAGGGTGGTGAGGTAGTTGGAGGCGATCACTGACCCAGCGTGGTACAGAGACTTGTTAAGGGGATCAATAGCCAGTGTTTCACAGCCAATGGCTGCAAAAGCCACAGAAATAACCTCTACTGCATGGCTATCCCCTTCGACAGCGACACTGGTTTTGGCAAATGTTTGCAGCGAGGTTTCCGGTTCGGCAAAACTGTGAACCGGGTGAGCGCTGGCAATCAGGGCGGGTCTCAAGGGGGCTAGTTCTTTAGAGCTGAGAGCGCCACTGCAGTGGAATATAATAGTGCGCTCGTCGACCAGCCCGCTATCGGCAAGTTTCTGCGCAAATATAGCGATTTCACTATCGATACAGCCAATCAGCCATAGGTCTGCTGAAGGCATTGCCGAGAGGGAATCGACAGCATTGCCTGCACCGATAAATCGACAGGCACTTTGTCCACTTTCGAGGCTGCGGTTATAAATTGACTGTATCCCAAATACACCGCTCTCCTGCCACAGCCGCCCCAGGGTTTTTCCAAGGCGGCCCGCGCCAATAATATTGAGGCTTTGCATCAGCTACCAGCGAGGCAGTCGACGTAGGCGTTAACGGCATTCTCCAGGCCCATGCTGATAGCATCGACAGTAAAGGCGTGGCCTATGGAGACTTCCTGCAAGCCCGGTAATGTGCGATAGCGCGGTAGGTTAACCAGGTTGAGGTCATGGCCGGCATTAATCCCCAGTCCCAGCTGATGTGCGTGCTCAGCGGCGGCACAGTGGGCAGAGAAAATTGTTTCCAGCTCTGGGCTCTGTTTGGTTACGGCTTCGGCATAGGGGCCGGTGTAGAGCTCAATACGGTCAGCCCCGACCTGTTTGGCCAGGCTGATTTGGTCCAGGTCTGGATCCATAAACAGGCTGACACGTATTCCGGCATTTTTAAGTTGATCAATTATCGGAACTAATCGATCTCCATCTTGTTTGAGGTCAAAGCCGTGATCAGACGTGAGCTGATCACTGGTGTCGGGAACCAAAGTGCATTGGTCTGGTTTGGTTTCCAAAACCAGTGGTATTAGGCCGGGGTAGTCCCCCAGGGGAGCGGCGAAGGGGTTGCCTTCAACGTTGAACTCTATGTTTTTGCGGCTGGCGCAGAGTTCTGCCAGGTCGCGCACGTCGCCGGGGCGAATATGTCGTTGGTCTGGACGGGGGTGTACGGTCAAACCTTGGGCCCCGGCGTCGAGGCAAGTGCGCCCGTGGGCGATTACGTCGGGAAAGTTGCCCTCGCGGGAGTTGCGGATTAAGGCAATTTTATTGAGGTTTACGCTGAGAGCGATCAATGCTTATTCTCCCTTGCTGTGTTCAGCGACTGTGTTGTCGCTGGCTGTAATTCGTTTTGCGGAAAGAATCCGAATCGGAGTATTGGGAGCCTCTGGGTGCCTGCGATAAAGGCCTCGGGGTTCCCGCTCAATTTTTTCTATGATATCCATTCCCTCGATAACCTTGCCAAAAACTGCGTAGCCAGGCTTATCCTCGCTGGCATCCAGGCGGGTGTTATCGACCAAGTTAATAAAAAACTGGGACGTGGCACTATCGGGATCATTTGTGCGTGCCATGGAGAGAGTGCCACGCAGGTTTTGGAGTCCGTTAGCTGACTCGTTGGCGATAGCCTCGCGAGTTTCTTTTCTTTGGAAATCAAAAGTGAAACCACCGGCTTGGACGACAAATCCAGGCACAACACGGTGAAAGATAATTCCATCGTAGAAGCCGCTATCGGTATAAGCGAGGAAGTTCTCTACGGTGACTGGTGCTTGCTTGGCATATAGCTCGATACGAATAACCCCAAGATCAGTTTCTAGTTTCACCTGAGGGTTTTGGGCAAATAGCGGAAGGCTGAATAGAGTACAGAAAAGAAAAATAACTAATTTACGCATCATCCGTGTCCTTTGAGTGTCCGGGGGTAATCGGTTTACTACTGTGCCAGCGAATGGTTATAGGTAGAGAGAAAGTATTTGAATATCGCTGCCTGAGGGATGCTTTTCAGCATTCCCACAGGCGTATAGTAAGCGATTTTGGTTGTAGCGAGGGAGATCAGTTGGCCCATTCGGAATTGCGTTTGCGCGGGCGCACATGGGGGGCAATCATCGCCAGAATAGCGCCTAATACAACGGATAGGGCACCGTACACTTGCCACTTGCGGGCATCGCTACCGGACAGGCGCTGAATTTCCGCCTCCGCCATGCTTTTTTCCTGTTTCAGCAACTCGTACTGATGCAGGAGCTTTTGGTGGCGATCGTTGAGCGAAATTGCGTCGGCAGAAAGGGACTTCAGGCTCTTGAGTTCGGCGGCCAATTCCTGGCTCTGCTGCTGGGCAGAAGTCAGGGCGCTATTCAATTCGCCGTTTTCTGTCTCCAACCGGCGAACTTCTCCCCCCAGGTTGCCTTCCATTTTTTCAAAGCGGGCCAAGTTGGCTTCTGCGGTTGCCAGCTTTAGTTTTGCCACGGGCTCACTGACAAGGTATTGGCGTCTGATCCAGCCCTCAGTGCCGTTGGGGGTGCGCACTTTTGCCCAGCCGTCCGAGGCGGCATCTTCGAGCAGGGCCAGTTCGGTACCGCTGGCCAGGCCGCGGTGCAGAATCCGGAATTCATTGCCTTTGCCGGAGCGCATGGGCACGTGAAGTTGGTCGGTAATATAGCGGGTCTCCGCTGCAAGTGCCGCTGGTGCTGAGTTCAACAGCGCTACAGCGAGCACACCGGACAGTAATTTCTTCATTGTGATGCAGCTTGTTAGTTAGAGTTTTTATCAGGGCAGTACAAGCTTGTAGGGCTTGACTGTAACCGATGCATAGACGCCTGCTTCGATATAGGGGTCACTGTCAGCCCAGGCTTTGGCCTCTTCCAAAGAGGGGAACTCAGCAATTACCAGGCTACCGGTAAAGCCGGCTTCACCGGGCTCTTCACTGTCGATGCTGGGATTTGGGCCGGCGGCCAGGAGACGGCCTTCATCTTTTAGAAGGTTGAGTCGGGCCAAATGACCGGCGCGGGCTTTTTTGCGTAAAGGGAGACTATCGCTAACATCTTCACTGATGATTGCGTACCACATTGTTTTTAATGCTCTTGTTAGTTTTTTTAAGGTGTTATTGCGCAACCATCACTTCTTCCAGTTTCAACCCGGTCAGCTTGCCGATACGGGAGAACAGGAAAAAGAGTGCACCCATCAGAATCAGGGTTGATGGGATCGCAATAACCAGATATCCATAGGCGGTCATTTCGCCAAGTTCGGTGTTATAGGCCTCGGTGCCCGGCGGGCTGGTGACGATCATTTTGGCGAGAATGTAATTCAGTGCCGAGGAGAAAAAGAATGACCCGGCAACGATCCATGAAGTCTGGCGCAAGGTGCGGTCGAAGGCTGGCTGGTTACCATTGGCCTGTAATGACTCGGCGATCTTTGTCGTATTCAGGATTTGATCGTTGTAAAGCAGGGTTTTGACCAGCGGCCAGCGGGTATAAACGGATAGTGCCGTTGCAACACCCAGTAGGCCAGGGATTGCAGCTTCCTTAATCGCAATATACTGCGGGTCCAGCTTGAGCAAGCTGATGCCGCCAGTGAGCAGGATGCCAATAAACCCGAGGGCTGAGAAGAAATTGACCTTGCCTAGGCGCAGCAGGTCGCGAAGGCCATAACCCAGTGGGAAGGCCAGGGCCACTATCAATGCCCAGGTTGGGCCCAACCAGTCATCCCCGGAAAGTTTGGTCAGTATCAATGTCGGAATAATGACATTGAAGGCGATATTGCTGAGAAACCCTTCCTTTTTAGGCTTCTCGGGAGATGTCGTGGTCGAATTCGTTTCGGTCATACTCAATTCCGGTGATAATGCCCGCTGGAAACTGATGGGGCTGATAGCCCGTTCAATTTCCCCGCTGACAAAACTACTGTCAGACTTCGGCCCTGGCGAGCCACCTGTAAGTGACTGCTAGTTCGGGCCTTATCCCTGAAAACGCCGAGTGCCGCATAGACAGCGCAATAGGGCGATTGTTCCTGAAAAGACGGATATGGCGATCTTTTTCATCGTCGAACTGAGTGAGAGCCTGTTGTTGAAGACCCTTTCAGCCGATTTGAATACAGACCTGGTAGATCTGCACTGCCACAGTACCGCGTCTGACGGTATTTTAAGTCCTGCGCAGCTGGTGTCGAGAGCGAAATCCCAAGGTGTGACGATGCTCGCCCTGACCGACCACGATACGGTGGATGGTGTGCCTGAGGCTCAACAGGAAGGTGACTGTTTGGGCGTAGATGTAGTTGCGGGGATTGAGTTCTCCAGTCTTTGGGGGCGCAGACCCGTACATATTGTAGGCCTGAACATCAATCCCGAATCGGGGCCTCTGCAAGAAGCCATTCAGCTGCGTGAGCAGTTGCGCGAGGAACGGGCAGAGCGTATCGCGGAGAAGCTGGAAAAGCGTGGTTTTAGCGGTGCCTTGGAGGGTGGGCGTGCCCTGGCGGGCGACTCGGTACTGGGTAGGCCCCATTTCGCACGATGGCTGGTGGAAGCTGGGCATATAGACGATACCGGTAAGGCGTTTAAGCGTTACCTGGGGGCTGGCAAAGTAGGAGATGTGAGAGTTGAGTGGCCCCAGTTGAGTGAGACCATCGCCACTATTCACAGTGCTGGTGGTTATGCGGTATTAGCCCACCCGCTTAAGTACGGATTGACGCGCACCCAGTTATTGCGACTGCTGGGAGCTTTTCTTGAAGAAAATGGGGATGCGGTAGAGCTGCTGTGCGGTCGGCAAAACCCGACACAGACCCGAGAGTTAAAGAAATTGTTACTCTCGGCTGCGGAAGCAGCGGGCAAGTCGATGCCATATTGCTCTCTTGGCAGCGATTTTCACCAGCCGGAGCAGCCCTGGCGTGAATTGGGTTGTGTCAGGTTGCCCGCAGACGTCGAGCCGGTGTGGAATCTGTGGCACACTCTGCACCGGGAACAGCGGGGTCACGTTTCGCTGCCCTGATTCCGGCTTGTGAATTGGGGGCCATCGCCCGGCTTTAAGCCTGGTGGATGGCAGTGAGGTATTTTCAATCGGTAAGGCTTTTGGGGGGCTTTGTGGCGCAGTTTTTTCAGATTCATCCGGATAATCCTCAAGGCCGCCTGATCACTCAGGCAGCAGAGATCGTCGCCCAAGGGGGCGTTATTGTTTTTCCCACCGATTCAGCTTACGCCATAGGCTGTCGACTGGGAGAGAAGCTGGCGGTTGAGCGCATTCGAGGAGTGCGCCAGCTGGACAAGCAGCACAACTTCACATTGATGTGCCGAGACCTATCGGAGCTGGCGACCTATGCCAAGGTCGACAACCAGATGTTTAGGCTGTTAAAGAATCATACGCCGGGTTCCTATACCTTTATTATGCCGGCGACCGCCGAGGTGCCGCGCAGGTTAATTCATCCGAAGCGCAAGACCATCGGTATTCGCGTGCCGGATAATCCCATCGCCCTGGCCCTGATTGAAGAATTGGGCGAGCCGTTGATGAGCTGTAGCCTGATTATGCCCGGCGAAGAACAGCCCCTAACCGAACCTTACGATATCCGCGATACCCTGGAGCACCAGGTGGAATTGGTTATCGATGGCGGTTTCTGCGGGTTGGAGCCCACCACCGTGATCGACCTGACGGGGGATGAGCCCCAACTGATTCGTCAGGGATGTGGGGCAACTGACGAAATACTCGGCTGAAAGCTGCGGCGCCGTGTATAATCGCGCGTTTGCACGATTGAGGGTGGGGCAGGGTGTCCAGTGATGAGTTACTAGCAGAGGTCGAGGAGCAAGTGCTGGCCGAGGTTGCGGCGAGCGATGATGAAGCTCCTGCCCAGGCTGGCGATGCGGAATCGCAGGGCCAGGACTCGGATGAGGATTCCCCCCTGGCTTTGGTGCAGGGCGAAATCTTTAACGACCTCCCGCAGGATCTCTTTATTCCACCAGATGCTTTGGAAGTTGTTCTGGAGGCTTTCGAGGGGCCTCTGGATCTCCTGCTATACCTGATTCGCCGCCAAAACCTGGATATTCTCGAGATCAACGTCTCCGACATTACCCATCAATATATGGCGTATGTGGAGATGATGACGGCAATTCGCTTTGACTTGGCCGCCGAGTATCTGGTCATGGCCGCTATGTTGGCGGAAATAAAGTCGCGGATGTTGTTGCCGCGACCGCCTGAAGCGGAGGAGGAAGAGGGCGAGGACCCCCGGGCGGCTCTGATTCGCCGGTTGCAGGAGTATGAGCGTTTCAAAACTGCGGCTGAGGATCTCGATGAAATCCCCCGTGTTGGCCGGGATGTCCATCAGGCCAATGCAGAGGCTCCCGATCGCAGTATCACACGCCCCGACCCTGAAATTGACTTGAAAGAAGTCCTGGTCGCCCTGGCTGATGTGCTGCGGCGTGCGGATATGTTTGAGAGCCACCAGGTTGAGCGGGAGAAGTTGTCCACCCGCGAGCGTATGACCCAGGTGCTGGATAAGATCCGCCACGGCCAGTTTGTGCCCTTTGTCAGCCTGTTTACCGTTGAGGAGGGTCGCCTCGGTGTCGTAGTGACCTTCCTGGCAGTGATGGAGCTGGTAAAAGAGTCACTGGTGGAGCTGGTGCAAAATGAAGCTTTTGGCCCGATCCACGTGCGTGCTCGCGCTGCTACCCACAGCAGTGAAAGCGAAGACGGTACTGACAGCGAGCTTGAGGATCAGACTCTCGAAGAGGTTGAAGATCCAGAGGACGCTGTAGAGGCCTCGGATAAAGCGTCGGAAATGTATTCGAGTTAGAAAATAGAAGATGACAATCGCCCCCGAATTACTGCGCAAAATCGTCGAAGGCGCCCTGTTGGCCGCTGGCCAGCCTCTCAGTGAAGAAAAACTGTTGTCTTTGCTGGAGGAGGAAGAGCAACCCTCCAAGACTACCCTGAGAGATGTGCTTGAAGAAATCGCCCAGAGTTGTGCTGACCGAGGGTTTGAACTGAAGAAAGTCGCGAGTGGTTGGCGTTTTCAAGTGCCGGAAGAGCTGGCCCCATGGGTGAATCGGCTGTGGGAGGAAAAGGCGCAACGGTATTCCCGTGCTACCTTGGAGACCCTCGCCATTATCGCTTATCGACAGCCGGTAACCCGTGGTGATATCGAGGATATCCGCGGTGTTGCGGTGAGTTCGCATATTGTTAAAACCCTGCTGGAGCGCGGTTGGATTAAAGTTGTGGGGCAGCGGGACGTGCCCGGTAAGCCGTCTCTCTACGCAACAACCCGGGAGTTTCTCGATTATTTTAATTTGAGCACCCTGGATGATTTGCCGACTCTGGCGGAGATCCGCGATATCGAGAGTCTGAACCAGATTCTGGAGCAGGAAGGTTTGCCTCCAGAGCCGGTTCCCGAGGAGGGAGAGTCCGAGGTGGACAATGGTGCTTTGGAAGATTCTGAGTCAGAGCAAGACACCGAGGCAGAACCCTCTACTGAAGCCCCTGCGGCTGAACACGAAGATATAGACGATGCCCTGGTGGAGGCTTTGGCTGAGGAAGTTGCTGCTGAAGCATCAGGCGCCGAGACCGAGACCGAGACCGAGACCGAGTCTGAGCCCGGAGTAGTCGCCGAAGCAGTGCCCGCCGAGACGGATGCAGAGGAAGATCCAGTGGAAACTGCGGCAGCAGAGATCCAGTGGGAAATGGAGCAGGAAGACTCTGAAGATGATTTGGAGTTGGATATAGATGTTGATCTTAGTGAAGAGAGTGAACTTCACAGTGATGAGGAAAGCAGCGCTGAATCGCCGCAAGCAGAAGAAGAGAGCGAGGACTCTCTAACGGCAACGTTACCACCCAGCAGTATGTTTGCCGAAGACGACACAGCTGAAGAGGTCGCCGAGGAGTCGGTGGAGGCAAATGCTGATGTCGATGAAGATTCCAAAGAAGTAGTACAAGTGGAAAGCACCACCCCATGAGTGATGGTACCCCGCCAGCAGGCGAGAAATTACAGAAAGTATTAGCGCGCGCCGGCCTCGGTTCGCGCCGTGAAATGGAGCGCGCAATTGATGCGGGCCGCGTAACCGTAAATGGAAAAGTGGCTGAGCTTGGCGAGCGCGTAACTGACGCGGATCATATCGAGTTTGATGGTAGCCGACTGCCTTCGGCAGAGCAGAATCGCTGCCGGGTAATACTCTACAACAAACCGGTTGGAGAAATATGCTCCCGCCACGACCCGGAAGGCCGCCCGACAGTCTACGATCGCCTGCCGAGACTGAAAACCGGCCGCTGGATTTCTGTTGGGCGCCTGGATTTCAATACCAGTGGTTTGCTGCTGTTTACCAATAGCGGAGAGCTGGCCAATAAATTAATGCATCCCTCCTCGGTAATCGACCGCGAATACTTGGTTCGAATCCAAGGTGATGTGGATGAGGAAATGAGGCGGCGTCTGCTCAAGGGCGTGTTGTTGGATGATGGGTCGGCGCGCTTTACCGACATCGTAGAGAGTGGTGGTGAAGGTAAAAACCGCTGGTTCTACTGCGTAGTGATGGAGGGCCGCAACCGCGAGGTGCGTCGTCTGTGGGAGTCCCAGGGAGTTAGAGTTAGCCGCTTGAAGCGTGTGCGCTACGGCAGCGTCTTTATTCCCTCCCATGTGCGCGTCGGGCAGTGGATTGAGATGGAGCCCCGCGAGATTGATGACCTCTGCGTAACGGCAGGAATGCCGAAACTGGGCCAGCGCCCATTGACACAGGGTGAGAAACAAAATCTGGAGCGCCAGCGCAGGAAGTTGCGCAAGTCGCCAGCACCGGCTGCTCGGCGCAATCGACCGAAGTCGGTTTAAACAGAAAAGGCCCGCAAATTGCGGGCTTTTTTGTATTTCAGTAATCGCTACTGTTAATTGCTGAGTGTTACTGCTGGTTCTCCGGTGTTTCTCCAGCTTCCTCTTCATTCTGGTCTCGCAGTTCATTGGGGACACCCTGAGGGCCGTCACCCATTGCATCATCCATATCGGACGGAATATCTGAAACTGAATCGGTGGAGGTTCCGTCGGAGGTGCTATTTTCAGGTGCTGTTTCAACCAGGTTTTTTAGTTTTTCCAACCCTTGTTCATAAGACTCTCCCACCATTTTTTTCACTGCAAGGCCCATCCAGCGTTCTCTGGGGCCGCCGCCGGTATCGCTGTGGAAGTTCCAGGTAAGAAGGGTGCCGCCATCCTTTGGTTCCAGCTGGAATTCTGCCGTGGCCTGGCTGCCATCACCAAAATCCAGCTTGGTGGCGACTACAGAATCTCGCTTGCTGGCGAAGATAGTTTGACTGCCGCTTCCGGCTTTGGAGTTTTCGCCGCGCCAAGTCATTTTGGCGCCGACGCCTTCCTGGGGACCGCTGTACTCATAGAGTACCGAGGGGTCGATATGGCGCCATGGGGACCACTCGTTGAATTTGTGGAAATTATTAACGTAGGGGAAAACCACTTGTGGCGGTTTGTTGATAAATACGCTGCGATGAACAGTGACTTCGCGTGGGAATAAATATCCCGCGAGCACGAGAATTACCAGGGCAATAAGAATATAAATAATCCAGCGCATAGCGGGTTCCTTTGCTATTTGCGGGTGCAAGGAAGCAACCGCCAGAAAACTCTGGCGGTAGAGATGCTTATATTAGCTGCTGCGATGCTTAATCGTCGGCAATATGTAGCAGGGGGAGCTTAATCTCAACACACAGGCCCGCATCCCGGCTGTTTTTGGCGCTGATGCTTCCCTGGTGATGCAGGATGGTGCGCTGGGCGATTGCGAGTCCCAGTCCAAAGCCACCACTTTCCCGGGTGCGTGCACTATCTGTGCGATAGAAGGGGCGGAAAATAGCCTCCAATTCCTCATCTGCCACGCCGGAACCTGAGTCAATGACTGAGATGGTGCAGGAATCTGAAGATTCTTTAATCGACACCTTGACCCGGCCGTGCTCGGGGCTGTACTTGATTGCGTTGCGCAGGATGTTCTCCAGGGCAGCGGTCAGGGAGCTGCCCCGGGTTGCGACAAGGAGCTCTTCCCCTTCGGAGCGAATTTCAAAGGATAGCTCTTTGTCAGCAGCTTCGCTGTGGAGGTCTTCCGCCAGGGCGCTTATCAGGGCATTAACTTCCACTACGTCATCCAGGGGACGCTGCTCCTGGCTGCTAATAGGAAGTGATAGCACGTCGGCAATAATATCTTCCAGGTAATCCGCAGCCTTGCCGATTTTATCCAGTTCTGTATCGAGCCCGTTTATTTGCTTTTGGCGGGCGATGGCCAGTGCCACTTGCAGGCGTGCTAGTGGCGAGCGCAGTTCGTGAGAGACATCCTTGATCAGGCGGCGCTGCTCGGACATCGACTCCTGAAGCTGGGCAGTCATGGAGTCGAAGTCCAGGGCCAGGTCAGTCAGTTCATCATTCCGGGACTTCAGGGATGGAGTCACGCGGTAGTCCAGTTCGCCGGCAGCCACGCGCTTGGTGGCGGCACTTAGCTGTTCCAGTGGACGGCTCAGGTAGCGGGCCAACCAGTAGCAGGCTAGGCCCGAGGCAATCATGGAGAGCAGCAACATCGGCCAGAAATTGCGCCATAAGAAACGCAGCAATAGGCCTTCTTTGCTATCTCCAGCAACGACGACGATACGCAGGGGGTCTCCGGTGCGCAGCGGCAGGAAGAAGCCTACAGTGGGCTTGTTATTTACCAGTTTGTGAGCTTCGCGATTGCGGTAATCAAGACTGTCGATCAACGAGCCCATATTTGATGGCACTTCGCGACCGAGGATGTCGTTGCCTTGTTGATCAACCGCATAAACCCGCCGTTTGACTTTTTTGGGGGCTTTCTCGAGCCAGTGCTGGAACTGTTCGGGACCGTGACGGCGGGCGATTCGCATATTTCGCATGACCTCGCGAAATAGGGCGGGGCCCTCCCAGCGTTCCTCTTGTCGGGGATCGCCGAATTCACCGAAGTGGGTAATGTAAATGGCGGCTACAACCATCACCATGGCGGTGATCCAGGCCCCAAAGAACATTTTCCAGAAGAGACTGCGCATCGTGGAAAACCTACTGCTTGCTCTGGGTGAGCATGTATCCGGCACCTCGGATATTGATAATTAGGTCGCGGCTGGCACCTTTATCCGCGAGCTTCTTGCGAATGTTACTGACATGGACATCAATGGAGCGGTCGTAGGGCATCAGCTTACGGCCAAGGGCACTTTCAGTGAGAACCTCTTTGCCAACCACTTCGCCGGCATGCTGAACCAGTACCTTGAGCACGGCGAACTCTGCGCCAGTCAGAGCCAAAGCCTGATCGTTCCAATAACCCTGATGCTCTGCAGGCAGTAGTCGAATCTGGCCGCTGCTAAGAGTGTCGTCGCTCTCTTCAGCTTCGACTCGGCCGCGGCGGAGTACTGCGCGCAGTCGGGCCGCCAATTCCCTGGGATTGCAGGGTTTGGGCAGGTAGTCGTCGGCACCCATTTCCAGGCCGACGATACGATCCACAGTGTCCCCCTTTGCAGTAAGCATCAAAACCGGTAGGGAGCGGCTTGCTGCTGACGCCTCCTCCCTAAGTTTGCGCAGTACTTCAAAGCCATTGTGAACGGGCAGCATGACGTCCAGAACCAGAGCGTCAAAGCTCTCGCTCTGGGCGAGCTCTAGTCCCCGGCCACCATCATTGGCTGCGGTTACCTGAAAACCCTCTCCGGTAAGGTACTCCCTTAGCAAGTCGGTGAGTTCGGTGTCATCGTCGATTAAAAGGATGCGGCTCATGGCGTTCTCTCAGTTTCTGTGTGGCCATTATATGCAAAGCGCTGGCGCTGGTTACCGCTGGCGATAGGGCTTTTTACCGTTCTTAACAAATGTTTACCGGTGTTTTCCCCCGTTTACACAAGCTGGGCTTACTATGTAGTCACTGAACGCGAACATGAGGACGTAGGAATGAAACACTGGAAACAAGCAATGGGAAGCTTGGCCTTGGTAGGTGTTCTGGTTGCCCCTGCGGCACTTGCTTTCGGCGGTGGTGAAGGTGGTCAGGGGCGTGGATTTGAATATATGGTCCGCCAGCTTGAGTTGACCGAAGGCCAGCAGGCACAGTTAAAGGCCAACCGGGAGAGCAACCGCGAGGCGAGAATGGCACAGCGCGAGCAAATGATCGAGCTGCGCAAGGAATTAAATGCGGCGATTGAGTCGGGCGCTGACCAGGCGACACTGGATCAATTGGGCGAAGAGCTAGGCAAGCTAAAGCTTCAGGAGATGCAGAACCGCAACGAAATGAAAGAACAGTTTAAGGCCATTCTGACTGATGAGCAGAAGGCCAAGCTAGAGCAGCTAAAGAGTGAGCGCAAAGCGCGCCAAATGAAACGGCGCGATGAAAGCTCTGCAAGCCAGGATTCAGAGTCCTAGGCCCCCCAACCAAAGACTCCTTGTGCGATCCGCTGGGTGCACCCTTTCCCAAGGCCCAGCAGGTTCATAACCCTTAGCCCCCGCTGCCCCGGGGGCATTTTTCTTTATTCCTGCCGAAACCTGATCAGATAGGTAACTTGCTGAGCCCGGTTATTGCTGGGAGAATACGCCGCCTTGTAATTTAGTATGTAGCGGCCCGGACTGGGCGGAGAGGGTTGACTGTGAGTAAAATCGGCTTGTTCTATGGCAGTGATGAGGGTAATACCGAGTCTGTAGCTTTGCGCATCCGCGCCCGCCTTGGCGAAGACAATGTAGACCTGTTTGATATTGCCGATGTCACCCAGTTGGATATTGCTAATTATCAGTATCTTATCTTTGGAATCCCTACCTGGGACTTTGGTCAGATTCAATCTGACTGGGAAGAGTTCTGGGAGGATGTGCAGGAAATCGATTTTAGCGGAAAGACCGTCGCTTTATTTGGCCTGGGAGACCAATTTGGGTACGGCGACTATTTCTTGGATGCGATGGGCATGCTCCACGATGTTATTGTGGAAAAAGGAGCCACTATAGTCGGTCACTGGTCCACTGAAGGCTACGAGTATGAAGCCTCAAAAGCTGAAGTCGAAGGTGGAGCAAAGTTTGTCGGTCTGGCTATTGATGAAGACCAGCAGGAAGAGCTGACTACAGAGCGGCTGAATCGCTGGTGTCAGCAAATAGCTGAAGAGCTTGCGCTTGACAGTGATGTTCTTGAGCTGGATGACTGATTCGTTATGAAAAGCTCCCTGTTGTTCAGTGAGTTTTGGCCCTGGCTGGCAGAGCATACAAATTGCATCGTCAGGGCCGGAAGTAGTGATTCGGTAGTATACGATGATGATGACTACCACTGGCGCTTCACCGCTGAAGATGCCCGTACCAAGTTGGTTCAGGTAATGCGCGGTAAACGACCCGTCGCCGAGCTGTTTATTGAGCCTGAACATATAGCCGCTGTGCGTATTTCTCCCGGGGAGCGGGGAGAGTACAACTTTGACCTGGTAGCAGAAGTCCAGGGGCGCGAGCAGGTTGTTTATTACTTTGTTCTGACTCACTCAACGGAAAATGTGGATACGAAACAAAATCCCTCCTCAGCCGCTCTCCATTAAAAACTTTTCGATATTGTGGAAGTTATACTGGTCAGCCCTGTATAACTTCCGGATTAAATTTCTAATTTAAATTCTACCCCTCTCTTTTATTTCCCTTCACAACCATTAATTTGAAAGTTTTTTTACAGTCGGTGCATTTTGTAAGCTGTATTTATTATAAAAAGCGCTTGTTGTGAGTTCTTAACAAAGGTTTACCACAGTTATCCCCCGTTTACACGGCGCCCACTTACTATGTACTTACTGAATGCAAACGAGAGGGTTGAACGATGAAAAACTGGAAAACTGTAGTAGGTAGTTTGGCTTTGGCTGGCGTTGTAGCAGTACCAGCCGTTGGCATGGCATGTGATGGTAAAGGACGTATGGAAGGTCGCGGCCATGGACCAGAAAAAATTGCTAAAGAGCTGGACCTGACGGAAGCTCAAAAGGATCAACTGAAGGAGCTTCGCGAGTCCAACCGCGAAGGAAAAATAGCTAAGCGCGAAGAAATGCACAAAGCGTATGAAGAGTTGCGTGAAGCAATTCGTTCCGGTGCCGATCAGCAAACACTGGCAAGCCTGGGGGCGGAGATTGGCAAGCTGGAAGTCGCTAAAATGCAGAGCCGCAACCAGATGCGTACTCAATTTGAGTCTGTATTAACAGATGAACAGCTCGCCAAGCTGGAAACCCTGAAGGCTGAAAAAAAGGATCGTCATATGAAGAAGTGGAAGGCGTATCGCGATCATGGTTGAGTGTAGAGGTAATTAATCACGTCCATTTATTGCAGTGCTAGCACCTAATGATATAACGCTTACATCGCAATAAAGAGCTTCTATTATATTTATTGGGTTCCTGTCAGTGGTTCATGTAGCAACAGGCTCGTCGTCGAAGATAGATGAATTTTTAGGGGCGGGCATGCATTGAAATTGAATTGGCTCAGGCTTAATTTTATAAACAATGGTAAATCAGGTTGTAATCTTTACTTGGAGCCACCCTTTAAGCTAGTGACTCATTGAGTTATGCCCCCCCCTCAGTCAAAGTGTATTTTGATTGAGGGGGGGTATTATAAAATCTCAGGAGTATTTAGAGTCTACCCTTTGTGACCTCTTGAAGGAGTTGAATATTCTCACAAAGCCATATTTTGATTGTAAGCCTTCCTGAAGGCCTGAGCCATTAAAAATCAGTAGATAAATAAAGAGCCTAAATTAGGGATGTCGTTGTTTTTCTTGTAGCCACCAGTGCCGGTAGTATTACTATCTTCACCTGGAGCGCCCACTACAAGGGTATTTCCATCTGTACTGAGGCTTACAGGGTAACTGAATTCATCTTGTAGAACTTACTTTGATATAACTCTCTTTTCTCCACGTGGTATTTGAGCGTGTAAATATATAATCTGCTCCAGAACCTCGGGTGCTATCATCTAGCTGATCGCCATTAATACCACTGGCATAGCTGTCTTCTCCGAGAGCCCCGACTGCAAGATTATCCCCATTTCCGCTGAGGTTGATGGAGTAACTAAATATGTCGCCTCTATTGCTATAGCTTAGCTCTGTATTGTGGGGTTTTAGGTAGGACTGCTGAGTCCATTTACTATTTTCCTGTGTAAAGATATACCGCTCCGGTGTAATCGGAAGCATTATTGTTTGCCTGGTCGTCATTAACTCCTGTTGCAAAGTTGCGTTCGCCAATAGCTCCTAAGGCGAGTGTAGAGGCATCACTGCTGAGATGTATGAAAGAGCCAAATAAATCGTATTTATCACCATTGCTGGCTTTAAGGTAAGATTGCTGATTCCAAGTGTTCTCTGAGCGGGTGAATACATATACAGTACCGGATCCAAAGTAGTCATTGTTAGTTTGATCGCCATTGATGCCTGTGCTGCTGCTATCTTCATTGTGGGCACCAACTGCAAGCGTTTTGCCGTCGCCGCTAAGGCTAACGGAGTAGCCAAACGCATCATCGAGATCACTGTTACTAGATTTTATATAAACCTGTTGAGTCCATAAATTAGTTGTGCGGGTATATAAATATACGGCACCAAAGCTGAAAAAAATAAAACAGCTATTCCTTTGATTTCTATTGGTTCCAGTAGAACTGCTATTTTCTTCATGGGCACCGATTGTGAGTCTGCTGCCATCATTACTTAAACTAATAGAGTGGCCAAAATACCCCCTTGTCAGCATTGCTGGCTTTGAGAACAGCCTGCTCTATCCAGTTAATATTCGTTCGGGTAAAGATATAAACTGTTCCGGAGGGGTAGATGTTTCAGTTCGAAGTAATTCACCTGGAACTCCGATGGCAAGAGTATTCCTGTCGCCGCTAAGAGCTATCGAGGCTCCAAAGTACTCACCTTCGCCAGTTAAGTAACCAATACTGTCAATAAGTGGATCGTTAATGGGGAGAGTGTCTGAATCAGAGCCCCCATTGTGGTTACAGAAATGTTGTTTGGCAGAAAAGGTTTAAGTTGGATAGGTTAAAAGATCGGGAGTCTGTCTGTTAATTTGGTGCTAATTATGCGTTATATTATAAGCGGGCGATTAGGAGGTGGAAGATTCACATAATTGGTGCAGAGATATTATTTACCTATTGCTGCCTAATTTTCGCAGTCTAATTTTTACCGGTAATACCAATCAAGAATCTGAGGTGCCTTTATTATCAATGGACCGAATTTTGCTGAAATACTATGGATGATTCCAGAAGTGTGGGGCGTAGGGGTATCAAGGTTATTGATTTTTAGTGTTTGGCAGAATGTAAAGTAAAATTGGCCTGGTAGGCGATCCAACTACGAATGCCGCAGCCACTAAAGCTCAGATTGTAGTTGATTTCTTCAGTTGTGTGCCATCTTACACAGGCTGCTATTGGATTCGGTGAATGTACACTTAAGGACGGCAGAGTGTAGGAGCTTGCTCGCCAATATTAGCACCATGAAAGCTATTTGGCTTCTATTCTGTGCATTGGTTATTTAAAAGCGGTTTGAGAGAAATGTAAAATAATTAATTAAAAATTTTCCTAATTACCACTTATGCTAAGCCAATTTTTAGCAACCTTTCTGGCATCGGTGGTGTCCGAAGAGAGACGTAAATCAATCTTGGAATGAGTGCCGACAAATCAAACCTCCGATTAAAGCGATATTGAAATTCTGCCAAATAGCGCTGTGCATATTTCGGCCTAATAGCATGGTAAGTGCTACGTAGCGCACTCTTTAAATTACCAAGTACTGTATTTACCCAATAGAACTCAGGCTCTTCAACAGAAGCTCGGCCACCACCACAAACAATTTTGTCATGTACACAACCGGCCTCCTTAATGGCATTGAAGCATGGAAGACCATCTGAGATGACTGTGCTGCCACTGCAAAGGTACTTTTTACTCCAGGTTGAAATTTCACTGCTTTTGAAGCCCTTGATAATTGAGAGCTTAATACGGGTTGGGCGTCCCTCCTTGGTTGTTTCAACGGCCGCCACAAAGGGAGTTTTACCCTTGGCTCCGCGCCCGGGCTTGCATCCAGTACGCTCACCACCGAGATAGGCATCATCTAGTTCAATAAAACCGGACAGTTTGTATCGTTGGTCTCGCTCCATCATCACTTGCATGAGTTTCTGCTTCATACGCCATGCTGCGTTGTAAGAGATACCTAGATGTCGAGATAGCTCCATAGAGGAAATGCCCTTCTTATCCTGAGTAATCAGGAAAATACCGAGAAACCAGGTGGTGAGGGGGAGCTTCGTGGAGTCAAAAATTGTACGAGAGGTAATCGATGTCTGACGCCGACAATGGTTACATTGCTTAAGCTTGCGATAAGCGAGGTCGCAATGCTTGTCATGCCCGCAGTGAGGACAACTAAAGCCATTGGGCCAACGCCACTGCGACAGTGCATCGAAGCACTGTTCCTCGCTGCCGTACATTTTGAGGAATTGGGTCAAACTAATACCCTTCTGAAACTGTACCTTGTTGCGAGCCATGGCGTATTCCCTTGCAGATCAACGAGATAGCTGTATTTATATACAGTTACGCATAACTTAGCAAGAGTGGTAATTAGGAAAATTTTTATAACTCCAGTAGCGGGGAGATAGGAGTGGTGGTATTTGCTTCAGGTGTATTGTACGCGAACAAAAGGCCGGGTAGTAGGTTGGGGGTGTGGGTTTCTTGAATTAAGAAGTCTGGCTGATCTTAATCGGTACAACAGATTCAATTGAGTGCTAAGTCTTTAACACTTTTATATGATTTTTACTGGCCAAACCTATGGGGAATCGAGGCTATTTTCGAAATTGTCTGGCTGGAGTTTGCGATAAGGTTATAAGGCGTGTCGGAAATGTGTATTCTGATAGTCTCTGTATTGATGTTTGGTTATGTCAAGGTTAAGTTGCTGTAATTCCCAAGGGTTTTATGGTGTGTGAATCACTTATGGCAGGTGATTTGTGATGTATGGTTTGTTTTATTTTTGGACTGTTAAATTATTTCAAGGGGCGGAGATGGAGTTTGGAATGGTTTATAGATGGTTTATATGTAAATACCTATGGATTTTACTACTGTCTGTTGCTTTTTTGGGGGGGTGTACATCAACTCAAAAGTTGGTTAATTCAAGCTGGTATGAGGTAGAGACTAAGCACTTTCGTATAGTTACTAATGGTAATTCGGAGAAGGTTGAGAGGTTGGCTATCGACCTTGAAAGGCTGAGGGTTGTAGCGGAGAGGCATATAGGGTTTATACCGGATCAGCAAAAGCTAACCGTTTATGCCTTGTCGGATACGTTAAGTTTTAAGGGTGTTTCTGGTCGGGAGGATGTCCGCAGGGTTGTAGGTTTATTTCGTAATACCTCTCACGGTAGCTTTGCTCTTGTGAATTTGGCCGGAAATAAATATTACCCAGGTAATCCTGCACGTCAGATTTTATTTCACGAGTATGTGCATTTTCTTACTTATGGGCGCAGCTCATCTAACCTACCCTACTGGTATAGTGAGGGAATGGCGGAGGTTTTTTCTACGATCAACTTCCATGAGGATGAATATGAGCTTGGGATGATTCCAATAAGTCGAGCTATTACATTAGATTATTCGAAGGAATTGCCTTTAAAGATGCTCCTTGAGGCAAAAAATGGGTCTTTGAATGATAGGGATCGAGAAGCTTTGTATGCTAATGGTTGGATGTTAGCGCACTGGTTGATTTTTGACCCGCAGCGGGCAAAAGCTTTGGGACGGTATCTGAATGGCTACAACGAAGGCTTGGCTGGGGTGCGCCCACTTTGGGAGGAGCTTGGTATGACATTCGAAGAGCTTGAGTCACAATATCTTAGTTTACCTAGGTCCAAATTTGGGTACTTTAGAATGTCTATGCCCAAGATGAAAGAGGCTGAGTTTAATAGTACTGTAACGCGACTCCCTAAAAAAAAGGCGATTTTAGAAATTGCAAATTTTATGGCGATTACGGGTCAGGAGGTTGCCCAGTTAAAGAGTTTTATTGATTATGCTGAAAAGCAGGAGGTTCGTAGTTATGAGCTAAATTCTGCAATGGCGATTGCAGAATTGCAGGCTGGGAATTTTTCGAAGGCAAAAGAGTGGTTGGGTTCTATTCCTTTGGATTTCCATGGGGAACGCTGGTTTTTGGAGGTTCAGGCGCGTATAAGTTTGGCTGAAGAGCTTTCGAAACTTGAGGGCGTTAATTTAAACGCGATAGCAGATATACGAGATAAGTATGTCAAACTTGTTAATTCCCAAGATGATATACCCATCTATTGGTATGAGCTTGCGGTTGTAATGCAGGTGCTGGGGTACCCGCGAGAAGATTATTTTGAAATGCTTGAACAGGCTTATCTTCGTGCGCCTAGGGATACTAGAATAGCGTGGTGGTATGCGCATGAGCTTTATATTAGTCGTGATAAAAAATATTTTTCTCAGGTTGCAAGTCCTTTGATGGTGCAGCTTTCCAATTTGGAACGGGAATCTCGTCTAAATTCAATGCGCAGAGAGATTGAGAAAATACAAGGGCCTCGGTTGTCCGCTAAGCTCGTTAAGGAAGGATTGGGGGAATGGTTTGAAAAATACCAAAATGTGGCTGGGAAAAAAGCTGTAGCTTTAGCTTTGGATTTTAGGGGAGCCTTTGCTATAGGTTTCTCTGAAGAACATATCGATCAGCAAGTCGCAAATGATGATGCGCTTGGCCTCTGTGAGCGATATAGAAAACGATATAAGGTTTTTGGAAAGTGTCGCCTTTATGCCGAGGGTAACCAAATCGTAGACAAAAGCGCTATAGAAAGAAGGCTTTAGCATAGCTTTTGCTAGGGGCAGTATAAATCGTTTAGCTTTTTCTGGAGGCCTGTTAAGTAAGCTGCTGATAGTTTGGTTGTGGTGTGGCGGTGCACCTGAAGGGGTAACTCTTGAATCAGGAGCGGGTTGGTTGATCCGCTCCTTTCTGAATAGACAGAGTCGCTGGATGAAATTTAGTTAATTGCTTACTATATCCTCACTCTCATTCTGCCTATCGGGTTTGTGCTGATCAAACCAATATAAAATCGATGCAACTTTTGCAACTAACTGGCTTGGCCTGGCAGCGATACTGTGGGATGCCCCAGGGATGCGAACCATGGCAGCGTCAACGTCATTAAGTTTTAGTGCTTGATAAAACTGTTCTGTTTCTGACATCGGTGTGCGGTAGTCCTCTTCCCCGGTTAAGAGCATGGTGGGAGTGGTAACGCTTCCGACATAGGTGAGCGGTGAGCGACGGCGGTATTCCTCAGGTTTCTCCCAGGGCATCCCTGAGAACCAATAGCTGGTAAAGAATCTGGAATAATCGGCAGTTAAGACAAAGCTTTCCCAGTTGATGACAGGTTTGGCGACAACAGCGGCCCTAAAACGGTCAGTTTTACCAATGATCCAGGCTGTCAATGTGCCTCCGCCACTGCCACCAGTAACAAATAACTGCTCTTCATCAATATAACCTTGAGAAATTACAGCATCGACGCCAGAGATCAGGTCGTCGTAATCCTGGCTCGGGTAGTTATGGTGAATTAAGTTGGCAAATTCATGGCCGTAGCTGGTGGAGCCACGGGGGTTAGTGTACAGAACAACATAACCAGCAGCGGCAAATAACTGGACTTCGGCGGCAAATCTGGGGCCGTAATTAGAGAAGGGACCACCGTGAATTTCCAATAGAAGGGGATACTTCTTCTCGGGGTCGAAATTGGGTGGGTAAGCGACCCAGCCCTGAACATCTCGGCCATCAAAGCTCGATTTGTAGTTGATCTCCTCAATATTTGCCATCTCGCGCAGTGGCATCAGGTCGCCATTGAGCTCGGTGAGTGCCTGGGTTTTGCCGTTGCGCGCTAGAGCCAGTTCGGCGGGATTCTGAGGGGTCGTTTGTGTGTAGGCGATGTCCCCGCGTTTGGAGACTGCAAAATTGGCTCCGGAGTATGGGCGTCCCAGCGAAAGGCCTCCAGCGTCGCTGGCCATCAGGGTTTCGCTGGAACCAATTTTCTTGATGGCTATTTTGGTGGAGCCGTGATCGTCGTAGCTATAGGCAATTCGTTTGCTATCGCCCAGCCAGTGGAAGTTGGAAATGCTGCGATCCTTGGCAGTTTTTATTTTACGGGACTCCCCGCTATTGATATCCAGAATGTGCAGAGCATGTTGTTGGTATCCGAGCTTTTGATCCTCAAAGCCTAAATAGGCCAGCTTCGTACCATCTGGAGACATCTGCGGGTGATGGTCGGGACCATAACGTTCGGTAATTTGCTCGATACTGCCGTTTTGTAGGCTTACCTTGTAAATTTCCGAGTTCATCAGCTCGATTTCGTGATCGGGATGACGATTGGCTGAGAAGTAAATTGCACTATTATTTTTACTCCAGGCGAGACTGCTGTGGTGATCGTACTCACCTTCGGTAAGCTGGCGAGGAGTACCGCCCTCTCGAGGAATCACAAAAACCTGTACATGTCCCTGCTTTAAATAGCCCATGCCATCTGAACGATAAATGCTGCTGTCGATAAACTGTGGTGGCTTAGCCCACTCTGCGCCTTCCGGGGCACTGGGGAGCTGTACTGGCAGAGGTTTGCTTTCCGGTACGAACATAGTGAAAGCTATTTGCTTTCCATCCCGTGACCACTGGATATTTGAGGGGGATTTTGGCAGGTGAGTAATCTGCAGATTCTGGCCATTATCTAACCACAGCAGGTGGATCTGTGGGCTGCCACTGCGGGTGCTGATAAAAGCGATGGTCTTCCCGTCTGGGGATAGCTGTGGGGAGTAATCGGAGTAGTCTCCAGAGGTCAGAGGGCGGTGATCTTTGCCATCGGTACCGATACGCCAAAGGTTCGCGCGCTTGCCGTCTTTCATTTTGTTCATTGAGTTGCGGACGTAATAAATACTTTTCCCGTCACTGCTGAACTGAGGGCTACTCGCGTATTCGAGGTTAAATACATCCTCGTAACTAAAATTAGGTAGTTGGTTATCAGCGAGCGTAGGGCTGGCGATAAACATCGCTGCGACAATTTTTATTAGCCGGTTCATGATGATCTTTAGGCTCCTCCTTTTTGTTTCCTAGAGGATACCTGAGGAAGGGGGGCAAAGGGAGTGATTCGTTGACTGGTGTGCTCGATGGGATAATCCGTGATGGAGCAGCAGGCTGGCTGACCTGCTACTCCATTATTTGGCCGAATATGCCTGTAAAATTTTGAATTAGTTGGTTGCCAAGTCCTCGCTTTCATTTTCTCTATCGGGTTTGTGTTGATCAAACCAGTAGAGGGTCGAGGCTACTTTAGAGATTCTCTTGCTGGGTCTATCAGAAAAGTTATGGGATGTGTTTGGAAGGCGCACCATAGCCGCCTCTACATCATTTAACTTGAGTGCTTGGTAAAACTGTTCGGTCTCAGATATCGGGGTGCGATAATCGTTTTCTCCAGTCAATAGCATGGTCGGTGTAGTGACATTACCAATATATGTGAGTGGAGAGCGGCGTCGATACTCCTCGGGGGCCTCCCAAGGCATCCCGGAAAACCAGTAGCGAGTAAATATTTTGGAGTAATCGGCAGTTAGAACAAAGCTCTCCCAATTGATTACCGGTGCGACAACTACCGCAGCCCTGAATCGTTCAGTTTTACCAATAATCCAGGCTGTCAGTGTGCCGCCGGCGCTTCCACCTGTGACAAATAATTGATCCTCATCGATATAGCCTTGGGCGATAACTGCATCGACACCTGCCATTAGGTCATCGTAATCCTGGCTCGGGAAGTTGTGATGGATCAGGTTGGCAAACTCATTGCCGTAGCTGGTAGAGCCGCGAGGGTTAGTGTAGAGCACGACATAGCCTGCGGCGGCAAATAGCTGCATTTCGGCAGAAAAGCGCGGGCCGTAGTTAGATAGTGGGCCACCGTGAATCTCAAGTAACAGGGGGTATTTATTTTGCGGGTCGAAATTTGGGGGGTAGGCGATCCAGCCCTGGATATTGCGACCATCGAAGCTGGATTTATAGTTGATCTCTTCCACATGGGCCATATTGCGTAGAGGTATCAAATCACTGTTGATCGCCGTGAGAGTTTTTATCTTACCGCCACGAGAAATTGCAAGTTCTGCGGGAATTTGAGGTGTAGTTCGGGTATAAACTACGTTTCCAAGTTTGGAGACAGCAAAATCTGAAAAACTATAGGGCGCGCCTAGTGTCAGTCCACCAGCGTCATCCGCTATCAAGGTTTCCTTTCCGCCAATTTTCTTAATGGCAATTTTGGTTGAGCCATGATCGTCATAGCTGTAAGCAATACGCTTACTGTCAGCGATCCACTGAAAATCGGAAACGCTACGATCGCTGGCAGTTTTTATTAGCTGGTTTTTTCCACTAGCGAGGTCGATCACTCGCAAAGTGTTTTGGTGGTAGGAAAACCGCTGATCTTCATAGCCTAAATATGCCAGCTTTCTTCCGTCGGGTGAGATTTGAGGTTGAAAATCGGGGCCAAATCTCTCGGTTACTTGCTCAATATTTCCATCGTTGATATTTACCTTGTAAATTTCTGAATCCAGCAGTTCAATTTCATGATTTGGGTGGCGATTTGCTGAAAAGTAAATGGCCTTATTATTTTTGCCCCAGCTGAGCTGGCTGTTGTGCTCGTAGTCCCCACTGGTGAGCTGACGGGGAGTGCCTCCTTCACGGGAAATCATGAAAACTTGTGAATTACCCTGCTCTAAGTATCCCTGGCCCTCAATGCGATACAAGCTCTTGTCGATAAACTGAGGTGTTTCCTCCCACTCGCCCCCTTCTGGTGGTGTGGGAAGCTCCACTGGCAGCGGTTTGTTCTCGGGCACGAACATGGTGAAGGCTATATGCTGACCATCGTGGGACCACTGGATATTTGATGGGGCTTTGGGTAGATGGGAAATTTGCTCACTTTTACCATTGTCTAGCCACAACAAATGTATCTGGGGCTTTCCACTCCTGTCGCTGATAAAGGCAATGGTTTTTCCATCTGGAGATAGATGTGGCGAGTGGTCGTGAAAATTTCCCGAGGTTAGGGGGCGATGATCTTTGCCATCATCGCTGATATACCAGAGGTTTGCCCTTGTGGTATCTGCCATTTTGTTCAGTGAGTTGCGCACGTAATAAATATTTTTATCGTTAGCGCCAAACTGTGGATCGCTGGCGTACTCCAGGTCGAAGATATCCTCGTAGCTAAAATTGGGTGAATGTTCATTTGTATTTGCGTGGGTGGAAAATGCCGGGCTTGCTATAACTGCCGCAGCGATAAACGTTATAAACCTATCCATGGTCCGTGAGCTCCTTTTTATTGTTGGATTCAGCATATCGAAGGGATTGTGCCAGAGGGGATAAATACGCTGAAATGCAGTATTGAGGGGATAGTCAGTTTATTTGGCGTATAAACCTTTTGGAGTTTTGCTTTCCCAGCGAGGAAAGCCGGGGCAAGTCAAAAGTAAACTTGATACTTTCGCCTTTTTTGAGCCTGCAAACTGAGCCAGGTTAATCGAAATGGTAGCTCTGTTAATACTTTCCGATAAATATCTTTGTGGGTATCAAACTGGTCGACCCCAACCATTTCGTCACACTGTGTGAATAGTAGTTTTTCTGGTTTTAGTTCGGTAACCACAATTCTGGTGTGCACAGTTTTAATGAGAGCCGGGGTCAAGGTGTGTATTGGGCTAACGACACAAAGAGCGACCTACCACTAAGACGATAGCGGCTGTATTGAAAAGGGGGGTGAGCTACGGTACTTGGTGGTTTTGGGTTTCACTCTGCCATGTGTGGGCCGTTTCCTCTACGAAACTTCGATAGCTTCGCGGACCCTGCGGCAAAAGTGCGGCTTGAGCCTCGAGATCTTCCTGATGGATTGGGTGGCCGTTTGTTTTGAACCAGCGATGCATGACCAGAAGATCGAAATTCAGCCACGGAGGCACCATGGTTTCGATGCTGTTGGCAAATTCTTCCGGCGTTAGGTCAGGGTATATGACGGCGTGACCTAGTGCTATAGACCAGAGTGCGGCGGTTTCATTGCCGTTAGGGGCATCCAAACTCGACAAAAGAAATACTTCGTTCTTCGCCCTTATGTCTAAGAGTGCTGACGCTGCTGCGAGCGCAACATCACGGATATCAATACGTGCAACCGGGTGGGGCCCCAACGGCGTTGCATAAGCACCTGCAGTGATCACATCCTTCTGAACAAGATCATTCTGAGCGAAGTAGGTGGGCCGTAGTATCGTGTGCGCGATCCCACTTGCTCGCAGCGCTGTTTCAATGGCGAATTTTCCACCCGCATGGGGAATCATCGGTGCGCGAACTGCAAGATCACTCGATAGATAAACGATGTGCCTGGGGGGTGATTCAGCGGCGATAGCCAGTGTGGAGAGGCCTTGATGGGTCTCCTTGGGACCATTTGCGATGAGTAGAAAGACACTCTCAACTCCCTTAAATGCGGACCTCAGGGTGGAAGGGTCGTCCATATCGGCAATGACTGTATCAATATCATCGGGGAGACTTGCGGCATAGGCAGTCGATCGTGTGGCGACCCGGATCTTTGCTCCACTCGCATACAAGATCGGAATGAGGGCCCGGCCGACGTTTCCTGAGCCGCCAAAGATGAGGACAGTCATCGATGTAATCCATTGATGCTCAGGGCCAGACTGCGCAAAAGAATGCGCGAAAAGGTTTGTCGGCGTGCCACCCTACCGGGGTATTCAATGGTATGAAGAAGCTATCACCGGCGTGGAAGGTCTCCTCGCCGTTTGATGTTGTGACCCGTACCGCCCCCTCCAGCATACATATCAGCTCGCTCCGACTGAAATCTGTGATATCGCAATGAAAAGGTCCGGATATTAATGTGCCGACCTGGATCCTGCCATCACCAGACTCATATGCCAGATGCCGGGCTTGGTGTGGCTCTAGAGCGCTGAGACTGGTCTCTCTGCAGTCGTCTTCTGAAATATTTGGAAGCGGGCGCACGACTCTCAGCTTAGACGGATCAGTCTCTGCAGGATACTCATCATTGAATAAATTGATAAAGTACTTGCGGTAGTATACCGGCATGTCCCATGCGCAATTAAGGCCTTGCGGGAGGAAAAATGGCTCTCCAGCAGAGATAACTTCTTTGTGTCCTGTTTCGTCGATAATGCCGACGTGGCCCTCGATCAGAAGCATGAACTCAAAGAGTGGATAGGGATTGAGCCCTGTGCTGCTTCCGCCAGAGCAATCCCAGGTCCCAGTGCAGAGGCCGTTGCGCTCAAAGGCTTTATACCCTCGCTGGATAGGTGTCGGGCCGGTAAGAAAAGAGGGAGGGATGACAGCCCAGGACTCAAGGCCTTCGCCACTTGGGTTGTGCGGGTCCAACTTGATTACGCTTTTCATGGCGTCTTTCTCGAGGGCTCGAGTTGGTGGCAGGAGCCGCGCGACTCGAGAATCAGTGAGCGGTTGGTGGTCGTCGGCGCGATTCACTAAGTATCTCTGCCGCAACTCATTTAGTAGTCTAATCCAACTTGGCGATAGATGTTGCTCTCGATAAATTGTGTCGGCCCGAGCCACCCTGCACGGTCTGGAGCAATGAGGTGTTGTATTGGCAGAGTTGGCAAATACGCTGAATAGTAATATTCAAGAGGTAGCCAGTTTTTGGCAAGATAAACCTGCTGGAGTTTTACTGCCCCAGCCATGAAAGCCGGGGCCTCTCAAAAGAATACTTTGAGCTTTCGCCTTTATGAGCCTCTAGGTTGAGTCGGATTAATTTAAGTGAGTAACTCTTTTAAGACTTCCCGATAAATATCTTTAAGGATATCCAAGTGGTCGGCCTCAACCCTTTCGTCTACTTTATGGATAGTGGCATTTACCGGTCCCAGTTCTACGACCTGGGCTCCGGTAGGGGCAATAAAACGGCCATCGGAAGTGCCGCCGGCGGTCGATAGCTCCGTTTTTTCCCCAGTGATGGTGAGAATTGCCTGCTGAGTTGCCCGAACCAGTGGGCCTGCGGCAGTGAGAAAAGGCAATCCGGATAATTTAAAATTCGCCTCATACTTGAGATTGTGTTTATCCATAATTGCGCGGGCCCGAGTCTCAAGGTCTTCGGCGGTTAATTCAGTGGAAAAACGCCAGTTGCAGAGTAAATCCACTTCGCCGGGAATAACATTGGTTGCGCCGGTGCCTCCATTGATATTTGAAACCTGGAAGCTGGTTGCGGGGAAGAATTCGTTCCCCTGGTCCCACTCTTCGGCAGCGAGTTCAGCGAGAGCAGGGGCCAGGGTATGAATCGGATTCTCGGCCAAGTGAGGGTAGGCTACATGGCCTTGGGTGCCGAGAACTTTTAGTTCCAGGCCGAGTGAGCCCCTGCGCCCATTTTTAATAATATCGCCAACCCGTTCACTACTGGATGGCTCGCCGACGATACAGCAGTCAATCTTTTCTCCCTGTTCCTCGAGCCACTCGACAACCTTAACGGTGCCGTTTGTTGCGGGGCCCTCTTCGTCGCTGGTGATCAGAAATGCTATGCGACCACTGTGGTCTGGGTGTGCCGCAATGAACTCCTCACAGGCAACCACCATGGCTGCCAGGGAACCCTTCATGTCCGCCGCACCGCGGCCATATAGAAAACCGTCGCGAATTTCAGGCTCGAAGGGGGGGCAGCTCCAGTTTTCTTCTGGGCCTGTGGGTACGACATCGGTGTGTCCGGCAAAGGCGAGTAGGGAGCCTTCACTAGAGCCATCGCGTACAGCCCAAAAATTATCGGTGTCGTCTCTGCGCAATTTTGTTACCTGGAATCCTATTTTTTCCAGGCGCTGGATCATAAGGTCCATACACCCCGCATCTTCTGGGGTGACAGAGCGGCGGCGAATCAGGTCGAAAGCGAGTTGGAGGGTGGGAGTCACTTGGGCTTTCCTTGTATAGGGAGATGGGTCGCAAAGAAGCGGCTAGAGGGGTGGGATGCAGCAGTGCGGAACCGAAGTTCCGCACTGTGCAATTTTAATTGCTGTGTAGAGCTTCATTGAGCTCGATAGCACTCTTGTTGGTGAGACATTCCACTGCACCATTAGTGGAGTTGCGGCGGAATAGTAAATCGGATTTTCCGGCCAGGTCTCTGGCCTTGATGTGCTCTACCAGCTTGCCGCTGTCATCCAACAGGGCGATTTTGGTTCCAGCTGTAATGTAGAGCCCAGCCTCTACTGTGCAGCGGTCGCCAAGGGGAATGCCGATGCCGGCATTAGCGCCGAGCAGGCAGTTATCGCCTACCGAGATAACGATATTTCCGCCGCCGGAAAGCGTGCCCATGGTGGAGCTGCTGCCACCGAGATCGGAACCGGCGCCGACAAATACCCCGGCGGAAATACGGCCTTCAATCATGCCGGGCCCTTCGGTGCCAGCATTAAAGTTAACAAAGCCCTCGTGCATGATTGTGGTGCCTTCCCCAAGGTATGCGCCCAGGCGCACTCGAGCGGTGTGTGCGATACGAACCCCAGCCGGTACTACGTAGTTGGTCATTTTGGGGAATTTATCCACGCAGGAGACATCCAGGTACTCACCTTTGAGCCTTGCATCCAGTTGTCGCTGCGGTAATTCCTCGAGATCGATGGCCCCCTGGTTGGTCCAAGCGACATTAACCAGCTTGCCAAAAATACCATCGAGTTTGGTCTCATGGGGTTTTACCAGACGGTGGGATAGAAGATGTAGCTTCAGGTAGGCCTCGGGCACTGACTGCGGGGCTTCGTCAGTAGCCAAAATAACTACTGCGAGTGGTCTTTGGGAATTGGCAAATTGCTGCAGGATTTCCGCCTGGTCAGCGGCGCCTGCACTGTGGAGAGCATCGGCTAATTTCTGTAGCTGGGTGGAGTCCAGAGGCAGGCTGTGATTTCCCTCTGCCACGCCGAGCGTTTCAGTAACCGCGTTAGCGATTTCTGCACTGGGTTTAAACAGGGGTTTGGGATAGTAAACTTCGAGCCAGTCGCCCTTGCTGTTACAGGTGCCGACACCAAAACCGATGCTGTAAATATTGCTCATGGTGGTTATCTCCTAATTCGACTAGCTTTGCAGTTGTTCGAAGGTCGCCTCTTTAAAACCGAAAAGGGTTTCCTTTGAGGTGGTGGTGACCGGGCGTTTGATTAAGGTAGGGGTCGCACTGGCCAGATCTAAGGCGAGTGCATTGTCCATTTCGTTTTTCTGTTCATCGCTCAGTTCACGCCAGCTCGTTGAGCGGCGATTTAGGACCTCTTGCCAGCCAAATTTATCCAGCCATGCTTGAAGGGGGACATCTTCCATGCCGTCTACGCGAAAATCGTGAAAGCGATAATCGACTCCATTTTTCTCCAGCCATTTGCGGGCTTTTTTTACGGTGTCACAGTTTTTAATGCCGTACAGAGTAATCACGGTTACGCCTTTTTGGTTTTCTTGGGGTTTTTACGGTTGGGGTAGCAGGTTGTGCAGATTTCACAGACGGTGCCGTCGCAGCCCCGCGCAGAGCAGAACTCGCGACCGTAGAAAATAATCTGCAGGTGCAATTTATTCCACTTGTCTCTTGGGAACAGTCGCTTCAAGTCTTTTTCCGTCTGGGTGACATTTTTGCCATTCGTCAGGCCCCAGCGCTGGGCCAATCTGTGAATGTGGGTATCGACGGGAAACGCCGGGTGCCCAAAAGCCTGTGACATAACCACGCTCGCCGTCTTGTGTCCGACCCCGGGCAGGGTCTCCAGCGCGGCCATATTCTCGGGCACTTCGCCATGGTATTCGTTGATCAGGATCTGCGAGAGCTTGCTGATGGCTTTGGATTTTTGCGGTGAGAGGCCACAGGGGCGAATGACTTTTTGGATCTCCTCTACTGGGACCTGCGCCATATCCCTGGGGTTGTCTGCCAGCTGCCAGAGCGCTGGGGTTATCTGGTTGACCCGCTCATCGGTGCATTGAGCGGATAGGAGTACCGCAACCAACAGGGTATAGGAGTCTTTGTGATCGAGAGGAACGGGAGTTTCCGGGTAGAGTTCCTCCAGGCGCTGCAAAATATAAGTGACGCGCTCTTGCTTGAGTAGATTTTTTACTGCCATTGTTAAGGTATGCCTGGGCGTGGGGTTCCTGTATGTGCTCGAGTTGTCAGTTGTTCTTGAAAAGTGAGTTGGCCTTACCTGCAAAATGCCTTTATGCGGTGCGCAGCGTCGATGCACTCTTGCAGTGTCGCTACCAGTGCCAGACGCACATACTCGCGACCGGGGTTCAAGCCGATGCTATCGCGGGCGAGAAATGCACCGGGAAGTACCGTGATATTTTGCGCCTCATAGAGTTCCCTAGCAAAACGCTCACCATCCTCGACCTTGGGCCATAGATAAAAGCTTGCCTGTGGCTGTTGTACCTCTAGGCAGCCGTCGAGAATTTCGAGAACTGAAGAAAACTTTTCACTGTAAAGCGCGCGATTCTGGCGGACGTGTTCCTCATCCTGCCAGGCTGCGATCGAAGCATATTGATTGGGCAGCGGCATGGCGCAGCCGTGGTAAGTTCGATAGAGCAAAAACTTTTGCAGCAGATCGGCATCACCGGCGACGAAGCCCGAACGAAGCCCGGGTAGATTAGAGCGCTTTGATAGGCTGTGGAATACTACACAGCGACGAAAGTCTGTTCGCCCCATTTCCTCGCAGGCCTGTAATAATCCTACCGGCGGTGATGACTCGTCAAAATACAGCTCCGAATAACATTCATCGGAGGCGATGGTGAAATCGTAGCGGTCTGCCTTCTCTATCAGCTGTTTAAAATCTTCAGCTTCGAGAAGAGCGCCGGTGGGGTTGCCGGGAGAGCAGAGGTAAAGCAATTCGCATTGCTGCCAAACCGATTCCGGCACCGAGGTGAAATCTGGTTTGAATTGGTTTTCTGCTACACAGTTAATAAAGTGCGGCTGCGCCCCGGCGAGAAGGGCCGCGCCCTCATAGATCTGGTAGAAGGGATTGGGCATCAGGACTTTGCTGCCTGCGGAAACGGTCGCCTGGGCGAATGCAAAAAGTGCTTCCCGGGTCCCGTTCACCGGCAGGACCTGGCTATCTGCGCTCACATTGGATAGCTGAAAACGCTGGCGCAGCCAATTGGCGATCGCCTGCCGCAGGGGCTCTATTCCCTTGGTCAGTGGGTAGGCGGCAAGCTTGTCCAGGTGTCGAACAAGCTCTGCACTGACAAACTCCGGTGGCGCATGCTTGGGCTCACCGATGGACAGTGCAATATGCGGCTTGTCCGCCGCTTGGAGGCCCTCTTTCAGGGCTTGCAGCTTGGTAAATGGATAGAGCTGCAGCTGTTCCAGATTTGGGTTCATGGTCGTGAGCGGGCCTCGGGCGTTTTTTCGGTTAGGCGTCTTGGTTGTTCAGTTCCAGGCAAATGGCTTTTTCCAGTGCGCCGTTGGCCTCGATGTCGGTAAGTGGTGATCCCTCGGCGTCGGTAATGTGAAAAATATCTTCGACTCGTTCGCCGAGTGTCGAAATTTTTGCATTGTGCAGGCGCAGATCGTGGGAAATAAAAATACGCGCGATGCGGGCCAGCAAGCCGGGTCTGTCGGCACTGGTAATTTCCAGGGTGCTGTAATGATCGCCGGGCTCAGTGGAGAGATGAGCCTGGCTCTTCAATTCAAACATTTTAAGGCGGCGGGGCGTACGTCGCTGAATGATCTTTGAGTAGTCCTCAACCAGGGCCAATTCCTGCTGTAGAGTGTCGCGAATCTGCGCTAGGCGCTGGGGTTCGTCCAGTAGCGGTTGGCCCGCTTCATCCAGCACGTAAAAAGTATCCAGCGTATAACCAGAGGCAGAATTGTACAGGCGCGCATCGTGAACGTTCAGGTTGAGCATATCCAGCCCGGTAACCGCTGCGGCAAATACGTTGGCTCTATCAGGCGTGTAGACAAAAACCTGGGTAGCGCCATCGTGCTCGCCGGGCCCCGAGTTTCGCGTTAAAACCAGGGTGTCTTTTTGGCTGGTGTCAGGGCTGCTGTGCAGTTCGTGGATGGCTGAAGTGTGCCAAGTGATATTGTCAGCAGTTTCGCGAACAAAATAGTCATCCCCCATTTGTGCCCAGATATTTTCCACCGAAGCTTGCGGAAGTCCCATAGCGTCCAGTTTTTCCATTGCCTGGCAGCGGGTTTCCTCGATGATTTCTTCTCGGTCGATGGGGTTTTCCAGGCCTCGGCGCAGGGCGTGCCGGGTGGCCTGGTAGAGCTGGCGCATCAAACTGGCCCGCCAGCTGTTCCAGAGCTCCGGGTTGGTGGCATTGATATCTGCGACAGTGAGGGCGTACAGGTAGTCCAGGTGTTCGCGGTCACCCATCTCGCGGGCGAATGCGTGCACGACTTCGGGATCACTGATGTCCTGCTTCTGAGAAACCTGGCTCATCAATAGATGCTTTTCTACAAGCCAGCAAACCAGACGCCGGTCGCGGGCGGGCAGGTGGTGGCGCTGGCAGAATTCCGCTGCATCCACAACGCCCAGCTTGGAGTGGTCGCCACCGCGCCCTTTGGCGATATCGTGGTAGAGGCCGGCGATATACAGCAGTTCCGGTTGGCGCATGCGCTCGAGAATTTCCGCTGCAATCGGGAATTTTTCCCGCGCCTCGGGGCTCCGGAAGCTGCGCATATTGCGCACAACTTGCAAGGTGTGGGCATCCACGGTGTAGATATGGAATAAGTCGTGCTGCATTTGCCCGGTTACCTGCCCAAATTCTGGTAGGTATCGCCCGAGAATGCGGTAGCGGGTCATTCGGGATAGTTGGGTCGACAAGCCCCGGGGGGAGCGAAGCAGCTGCATAAACAACTGGGTATTTTTCGGATCTGCGCGGAACTGGTCGTCGATCAGGTGTCGGTGCTCGCGAATCAGGCGGATGGTGGAGGCCCGTACTCCGCTAATATCCGGGTTGTTGGCCATCAGCACGAAGATCTCGAGCAGGGCCGAGGGCTCCTGGTTAAATACCTGGGGGTGGGTAACCTCAATATTGCCGTCGCGCAGCTGGAATCGCTCATTTAGCGGAATGACCAGTTGGCTGCCTTTGCGCTGAAGGATGGCTTCGCCGAGATATTGGAGAAGTACATCGTTCAATTCCTGCAGTGCCATCACGATGCGGTAGTAGTTGTGCATAAACTGCTCAACGGCGAGCTGGGTGTCGCTATCCACATAACCGAATTGCTTCGCCAGTTCTCTTTGGTAGTCAAACAGCAGTCGCTCTTCCGCGCGGCCGGCGAGCAGGTGCAAGCCGTAGCGCACACGCCAGAGGAAGGTTTCCCCGGACTGTAATATGGCGAACTCTTCCTCGGTAAAAAATGCCTTGCCCTGCAGTTGCTTCAGGGTGCGCACTTGGAAAAAATATTTGGCAACCCAGGCAATTGTCTGGATATCCCGCAGGCCCCCGGGAGAGTTCTTAATATTGGGCTCAAGAATATATTCAGCAGCTTGCTGGTTGCTGTGCCGCTTTTTCTGTTCGGCGAGCTTGGCCTTGAAGAATTCTTCGGTGGGCCAGAGCCTTTTGTGTTCCATTTGCGCAGTTAGCTGCTCGCCAACAGTACTGTCGCCGACAACTGTGCGGGATTCGGTGAGGTTGGTGGCCACGGTGATGTCCTTCGCGGCCAACTCCAGGCACTCCTCGATATTTCGTACGGAGTGGCCGATATCCAAGCCCAGGTCCCATAAAAAGGCCACCAGGCGCTCTATGTTGTCGATGGTATCCGGGGTTGGGTGATCGCTGGAGAGGATGAGTAAATCGATATCGGAGTGGGGGTGTAGCTCTCCGCGCCCGTAGCCGCCCACAGCGAGAAGCCCTATATCGTCTCTCCACTCAAACTGGTGCCAGGCGTAATGCAGAAGGCAGTCTATAAACAAGGCTCGCTCGTGTACCAGCGTGACAACGTCCTCTCCCTCGCGAAAACGCTCTGCCATTTGCCGTTCGGCTGCGCCGACAGCATCTTTGAATATCTCCAGAGTGGGTTTGCCGCCGGAGCTTAAATCCCTGCGAAAACGGGACTGATCAAAGAAAAACAGGGGGCGTTCAAAATAGGGAGGGCTGACCGGCTGCATGGGAAGTCCGTTTGGCTCTTGGGCTGCCGCAGGTGGGGAGCGGCTTGGGTTCGGTTTGCGGAGATCCGCTACTGTAGTGCCGCGAGTAATGCACTTATTCCTCGCGGCCCGTCAGTACGGCTTTAGAAGTTCTCCTCGCTGCGTGCTGTGAGCACTTCTACGCCGTCGCTAGTCACAGCCATGGTGTGTTCCCATTGGGCGGAGAGGCGGCGGTCCTTGGTTACCGCAGTCCAGCCATCTCCCAACACTCGCGTGGCCGCTTTGCCTGCGTTAATCATGGGTTCAATGGTGAAGGTCATACCCTCTTTGAGTACTTCCCCAGTTCCCGGCTGACCGTAGTGAAGAATTTGTGGGTCTTCATGGAAGACGTCGCCGATGCCGTGTCCGCAGAAGTCGCGTACCACTGAGTAATAGTTTTTCTCAGCGTGCTGCTGGATGACGTGGCCAATATCGCCGAGGGTAGTGCCGGGGCGGACAATTTCGATGGCCTTGTACATGCACTCCTGGGTGATTTGTACCAGGCGTTCAGCGTGGGCGGCGGGCTTGCCGGCAAAGAACATCTTGCTGGTGTCACCGTACCAGCCATCTTTGATCACAGTTACATCGATATTGATGATGTCGCCCTTTTTGAGAATTTTGCTCTCGGAGGGGATGCCGTGACAGACCACTTCGTTAACGGAGGTGCAAATAGACTTTGGGAAGCCGCGATAACCGAGGCAGGCCGGGATCGCTTTCTGTACCTTCACGATGTGTTCGTGGCAGCGTCGATCCAGTTCTTCGGTAGTGACTCCTGGAACGACATACTCGCCAATCATTTCCAGCACCTCTGCGGCGAGGCGGCCTGCGGTGCGCATCTTGGCGATTTGTTCTGGGGTCTTAATGGCTGAGGTCATGCGTATCCTTTGTTTCTGGGTTGGGGCGGGTAGCGCCCAAGAGGCGGGCTATTGTAGCGGATTGCTGGCTGTAGGACACATTTTGCCGCTATTGGCGCAAGGATGGCTCAGGCGTCCCGCCAATAGCATTGAGGCGTGATCATTTGCGCGAAATCGGTGCCAGTTCTTCACTATGGGGTGCACTTGTGGTATAAAGCGCGCCGCCTGGGGATACTCCCTGGGCGAGTAAAAGCCGCACACGCATCGACACATGTGTCTGGGTGCCCTGAAAGGGGTTGACGCATGGGATACGTGGAGGACTAACCCGTATATAGAGGTTTATTATGCCGCAAGTAAGTATGCGCGATATGCTGCAGGCTGGTGTTCACTTTGGTCACCAGACCCGCTACTGGAACCCGAAGATGGGTCAATTCATCTTTGGTGCCCGCAACAAGATTCACATCATCAACCTTGAGCACACTGTACCGGCTTTCAACGAAGCCCTGCAGATCATCAAGGGTATGACTGCTCAAAAGAAAAAGATTATGTTTGTTGGTACCAAGCGTGCTGCACAGAAGTCTATCAAAGAGCAGGCAGAGCGTTGTGGCCAGCCTTATGTCAGCAACCGCTGGCTGGGTGGTATGCTCACCAACTACAAAACCATCCGCGCTTCCATCAAGCGTTTCCGTGAGCTGGAAGCCCAGTCTCAGGACGGTACTTTCGAGAAGCTGACCAAGAAAGAAGCTCTAATGCGTACCCGTGCCATGGATAAGCTTGAGCGCTCCATCGGTGGTATCAAGGATATGGGTGGCCTGCCTGACGCGATCTTCGTAATCGACGTTGAGCACGAGCGCATCGCTATCCAGGAAGCTAACAAGCTGGGTATCCCCGTAATCGGTGTTGTCGACACCAACAGCGATCCCGCTGGTGTTGATTACGTGATCCCCGGTAACGACGACGCTATCCGCGCAATCAAGCTGTACACCACAGCTGTAGCCGACGCAGTACTTGCTGGTGCTGCAGAAGCTGGTAACACCGTTGCGAAGGACGAGTACGTCGAAGCTAACGATGACGAAGCCGCTGCAGAGTAATTTGCAGGGCTAAGTGGTGTAACACAGTCGTTTTACACTGCGAACTCAAAAAGGGGCCCGAATTACGGCCCCTTTTTTCTAATTTTTAGTGACAGAACCCCGAGGATTGAATCATGGCGATTACCGCGTCTATGGTAAAAGAACTGCGCGAGCGCACCGGCCTGCCGATGATGGAGTGTAAGAAAGCTCTGACGGCTGCTGATGGCGACATCGAAAAGGCGATTGAAGACCTGCGCAAAGCCTCCGGCCTGAAGGCCGCTAAGAAAGCTGGCCGCACCGCTGCTGACGGCGTTGTTGCCGCTAAAGTTGCAGAAGATGGCAGCTACGGCGTACTGGTTGAAGTGAACTCCGAGACTGACTTCGTTGCTCGCGATGAAAACTTCCAGGCGTTTGTTGCCAAGGTTGTGGAGAAGGCATTTGCCGATCGCCAGCAAGACGTAGCTGCCCTGATGGAAGGCGAGCTGGAAACTGCTCGTGAAGCTCTGGTTCAGAAAATCGGTGAGAACATCGGCGTGCGTCGTATCGAGCTGGTTGAAGCTCCAGTTGTAGGTGCTTATGTTCACTCCAACAACCGCATCGCTGCCCTGGTAGCTCTGAGCGGTGGAGAGGTCGAGCTGGCCAAAGATGTTGCCATGCACGTGACTGCAGTTAACCCGCAGGTGAACAAGCCGGAAGATATGCCTGCTGACGTCCTGGAAAAAGAAAAGGACATCATCAAGGCTCAGCCGGATATGGAAGGCAAGCCGGCTGAAATCGTAGAGAAAATGATGGGCGGTCGAATCAAGAAGTTCCTGAAGGAGAACAGCTTGGTAGAGCAGCCTTTCGTTAAGAACCCGGACGTAAGCATTGGCAAACTGGTTAAAGATGCCGGTGCCGATGTGGTTTCCTTTGTTCGCTACGAAGTGGGTGAAGGTATCGAGAAGGAAGAGGTGGATTTCGCAGCGGAAGTTGCGGCCCAGGTTAAATCCTCTTCTTAATCGCATATTATTGGGTGCCCTCGGGCGCTCAATCGCAGTGGGGTGCTTCCGCTGGGGTTTCTTACCTACAGCGGAGCACCCCTCTGTGTAAATGACTGAAATTGTTGTAATGTTCAGCGGCAAGGCCTGGCCACTAACAGGTACATTGAAGGGGACTAACGAATGCCCGGTATTAAAGACCGCAAGTATAAGAGAATTTTGTTAAAGCTCAGCGGCGAAGAGCTGATGGGTGATCAGGGTTTCGGTATCAGTCCCAAGGTGCTGGACAAAATGGCCCTGGAGATTGGGCAGCTGGTTGGTATCGGGGTCCAGGTGGGCCTGGTTGTTGGCGGTGGTAACCTGTTCCGTGGCGCTGCGCTGAGTGCGGCCGGCCTCGATCGTGTTACTGGTGACCACATGGGGATGCTCGCTACGGTGATGAATGCCTTGGCGCTACGCGATGCCCTGGAAAGATCTGACATCTCCTCGAGAGTGATGTCCTCGATTCAAATGAGCGGTATTGTCGATCACTACGATCGCCGTGCGGCTATTCGCTACCTGGAGCGTGGCGAAGTTCTGATTTTTGCTGCCGGTACCGGCAACCCTTTCTTTACCACTGATTCTGCAGCTTGCCTGCGCGGTATCGAAATTGAGGCTGAGCTGGTTCTGAAGGCCACCAAGGTCGATGGCGTCTACTCTGCTGATCCCAAGCTCGACCCGACAGCAACTCGCTATGACCAGTTGACTTACGATGAGGTTCTCGACAAGAAGCTCGGCGTGATGGATTTGACCGCTATCTGCCTGTGTCGCGAGCACAATATGCCTGTACGTGTATTCCGCATGGATAAAAGCGGGGCGCTGTTGAATATTGTGGTTGGCGGCGTGGAAGGCACCTTAATTGAAGAGGAAGTGAAATCGTGATTGAAGATATAAAAACAGACGCGAAAGCTCGTATGGGTAAGGCACTTGATGCCCTGGCTGGAAATTTCAACAAGATTCGCACCGGCCGTGCACACCCGAGTATTCTCGATGGCATCCACGTCTCCTATTACGGTTCTGATACTCCGTTATCTCAGGTTGCCAATGTTACTGTTGAGGATGCGCGCACTCTCTCCGTAACTCCCTGGGAGAAAAACCTGGTCCCGGATATCGAAAAGGCCATTATGAAGTCCGATTTGGGCCTCAACCCCAGCACAGCTGGTGCGGTTATCCGTATTCCAATGCCTATGCTGACCGAAGAGACCCGCAAGAACTTCACTCGTCAGGCAAAAAGTGAGGCAGAGACCGCGCGGGTTTCCATTCGCAATATTCGTCGCGATGCGCTGGCGGACGTGAAGTCACTGGTCAAGGATAAGGAAATTTCTGAGGACGATGAGCGCCGCGCAAGTGACGACATTCAAAAAATTACCGATCAGTTTGTCGCTGATGTGGATAAAGCATTGGCAGCGAAAGAAAAAGATCTGATGGAAATTTAATGAGCATCGGTGGTACCGAGCTAAATGCTCCCGGCCCACGTCACATCGCCATTATTATGGATGGCAATGGGCGCTGGGCTGCCCGCAAGGGCCTTTCCCCTTCAGCCGGCCACAAGGCCGGTGTCGAGCGTATCCGCGACCTGCTTTCAGCTTGTAAAGCCCGCGGTGTTAAAGCGCTTACTCTGTTCGCCTTCTCCAGCGAGAATTGGCAGCGCCCCCCGAAGGAGGTCGAGCTGCTGATGAGCCTGTTTAACTCCTATTTGCGCAAAGAGGCCCGGCGGATGCGGGAGGAGGGGGTTCGCCTGAGAGTTATTGGTCGACGGGACCGATTTTCTCCTCGCTTGCAGCGCGCTATAGCCGAAGCGGAAGATATCACCCGCGAAGGGACTGAGGGCGACCTGATAATTGCGGCTGATTACGGCGGGCGCTGGGATATTGCCCAGGCGGCCCGCAGATTGGCTCAAGAGGTTGCCGATGGCACGCGCTCCCCAGAGTCGATTACTGAGGATGGACTTGGCGAATACGTACAACTTCAAGATCTGCCGCCGGTAGACCTTTTGATCCGCTCCAGCGGTGAGCAGCGTATTAGCAACTTTATCCTCTGGCAGGCCGCTTACAGTGAATTCTATTTTACTGATACGCTTTGGCCCGACTTTGACGAAGCCGAACTGGATAAGGCTATCGCAGAATATGAGTTACGTGATCGCCGCTTCGGCGGTCGCGCGGAGGGGGATGACGCGATCGCTCAGGCGTGATCCGGGCAAGTCTGCGGCGCCAGGCTTGCTATACAAATTGGTTGGAAATCTTTGCCGACACGCTCTTGATCTGTACAGAGTATCCAGACAGAGTGGTCAAGTTACTAACAAAGGGGTTTGCGGTGCTAAAACAAAGAATAATTACTGCTTTGGTGCTATTGGCACTGTTTATGGGGGTATTGTTTTTACTTCCAATGCAGTGGTTTTCACTGATATTTGTGGCGGTTATCTTGCTGGCGGGCTGGGAGTGGGCCAACCTCTCGAATTTGAATCGAGCCTTGCGCTTCGTTTTTTTGGCCGCATTGGGGTTAACCCTAATGGTCACGGCTCAATACGTCTTTTCAATGAATTTTGATGATCCAGATATCGATCGCGGCCGCCAGATTCTGGCCGTGGCCTGTGGTTGGTGGGCGCTCGCTTTCTTGTGGGTGCAGAGCTACCCGTCCAGTGCTGCTCTGTGGGGCAACCGGTGGGTACGCGGCCTGATAGGCCTTGTTGTGTTAGTTCCAACCTGGTTGTCACTGGTAGTTTTGCGGGGCTTGGATCACGGCGCCTGGCTGGTTCTTTATGTGGTGGCGATCGTTGCAGCGGCGGATGTCGGTGCTTATTTTGTCGGCCGCAAGTTTGGTAGGCGGAAGTTGGCTAGAGAAGTTAGTCCGGGCAAGTCCTGGGAGGGCTTTTTCGGTGGCTTGGGTGCTTGCTTGATTTTGGCCCTCGTAACTTCCTACCTATTTGAGCTTCCACTGAAAAATACTGTCTTGTTCACTTTTGGTGTCTTGGTTACTGCACTGGCTTCAGTTATTGGGGACCTGGTGGAGAGCATGTTTAAGAGGCACAGAGGGATTAAGGACAGTAGTCATATGTTACCGGGGCACGGTGGCATCCTCGATCGGATAGATAGCCTTTCCGCGGCTCTTCCAGTGTTTACGATGGCCGCACTAGCGAGCGAGCTGCCGAAATACTTGTAGAGGCGTTTCCGCTCCAGCTTTGTGTTTTATTCGCTAGCGCCCAGCTTAATGCTGGGCGTGCAATTGTTTGGTGGCAGCAATATTGCTATCAGAGGTACGAAAAGGGCCTATGCAAGTAATTCCCCCGCAACAAATTACCGTTCTCGGCTCCACTGGTTCGATCGGCGTGAGCACCCTGGATGTGTTGGCGCGACACCCGGAAAAATATTCTGTTTTTGCCCTTACCGCCCGTGAAAGGGTTGCCGACCTTGCTCAGCAGTGTCGGAGGTTTAATCCTCAATATGCTGTTGTTGTCGATGAGGCGCGAGCTGAAGAGTTGCGAGTACTGCTTGGCGATGAAGTGGATACGGAAGTCCTCAGTGGGGTGGAGGGCTTGTGTCGTGTTGCCTCCGATACTCAGGTCGATACAGTCATGGCGGCGATCGTAGGAGCTGCGGGATTACGCCCAACCTTGGCGGCAGCAGACGCGGGCAAGAAAGTGTTGCTGGCGAACAAGGAGGCGCTTGTTATGGCGGGCCCAATATTTCAGAGGGCCTTGAATAAGAGTGGTGCGCAACTATTGCCGATTGATAGTGAGCACAATGCAATCTTTCAATGTTTGCCATTCCCCTGTGAGGATCTCGAAGCTGCGGGCGTGGAAAAAATACTGCTTACGGGTTCGGGCGGGCCATTTCGCACACGGGCTGCGAATGAGTTGGGGGCGGTGACGCCGGATGAAGCTTGTGCACACCCCAATTGGTCGATGGGCCGGAAGATTTCTGTTGACTCCGCCACAATGATGAATAAAGGGCTCGAATTTATAGAAGCGTGCTATTTGTTTAATGCGCGCCCTGAGCAGATTGAGATAGTCGTGCACCCCCAGAGTATTATTCACTCGATGGTACAGTACCGGGATGGCTCTTTACTGGCGCAGATGGGTAATCCGGATATGCGCACGCCTATTGCCCATGCCCTGGCTTTTCCCCAGCGCATTGATGCAGGGGTGCCAGCTTTGGACCTGATTGCGCAAGGCAGGCTGGATTTTGAGGCCCCGGATTTTAATCGTTTTCCTTGTCTGCGTTTGGCGCGAGAGGCTGTAAATGAGGGAAAAAGTGCTCCAACAGTCTTAAATGCAGCGAATGAAATTGCAGTAGAAGCCTTCTTGGAGGGGCGTTTAGCATTTACTGATATTGCATTGGTGATAGAAAAAGTGATGAATAGGGCTCCCGTTGTTGAACTGTCGGGGCTCGAGGCAGTCGAAGCCATTGATTTCAATGCGCGAGAACTGGCCAAGCAGGCGCTTGCCGCCCTCTAAACACATTGCCCGGCGTATAATGGCCGCTAAATTGCGTATGACAAGAAGTTGTAGCTGAGTATGGATCTAATTCAGACGGTAATCTGGGCCTTGGTGGCTCTCGGTGTACTGGTATCTTTCCACGAGTTTGGGCACTTTCTTGTAGCACGTCTATGTGGTGTTAAGGTGCTACGCTTTTCTGTGGGGTTCGGCCGCCGGTTGATCTCCCGCTATGATCGCCACGGTACCGAATTCACTATTTCCGCTATCCCCCTCGGTGGTTACGTAAAAATGCTCGATGAGCGCGAGGGGCCTGTAGCGGCTGAAGAGCTGGATCAGGCGTTTAACCGCAAGAGCGTATGGGCGAGGATGGCGATTGCCGCTGCCGGCCCTGCCGCTAACTTTCTTTTGGCGGTAGTCTTTTTCTGGGCTGTGTTCCTCGGTGGAACAGCGGGACCGGTTCCTATTGTGAAATCCGTTGAGCCCGGGAGTATTGCTGCGTCGGCAGGCCTTGAGTCCGGGCAGGAAATTGTTGCTGTTGATGGTGAGGCTACCCCTACTTGGCAGGCCCTCAATTGGCGCCTGGCAAACCGCCTGGGTGATAGTGGCACCATAGAATTCTCTGTGCGCTATCCGGATTCCAACCTCGAATACCATATGGTGGCGGATATCAATCGCTGGCTTGCCGGCCGTGAAGTTCCCGATCCGCTCGGGGAGATTGGACTGCAGCTCTGGACTCCACCGGTGAGTATGACTCTTCATAATGTGGTGGAGGGAAGCCCGGCAGCCTCAGCTGGACTAAAGGCTGGAGACAAGATTGTCTCGACCGATGGCCGTGACTTTTCATCTTTTCAAAGCTGGACCGATTATGTGAGAGCCCGCGCTGGTGTTCCAATGGATATCACTGTCGAGCGTGGAGGCGAACCGCTGACGGTGTCCGTAACACCGGCGGAGATCAAGCTGGACAGCGGTGAAACCATAGGGCAGGTCGGAGTGCAGCCGGTATCAGAGACTTGGCCGGATGATCGAGTACGGATTTACCACTATGGGGTGGGCGGCGCTTTAGTAAAGGGCTTGCAGGAGACCTGGGATAAAACAGTCTTTACCCTGAATAGTTTGAAGAAACTATTATTTGGTCAACTTTCGACCAAAAACTTGAGTGGCCCCATTACCATTGCTAAAGTGGCGGGTACTTCCGCGGAAGCGGGATGGCAGTCTTTCCTGTCATTGCTGGCGTTGCTCAGTATTAGTCTTGGTGTACTCAATCTGTTGCCTATCCCGGTACTCGATGGTGGTCACCTCCTTTACTACGGTATTGAGGCGATCAAGGGGTCCCCTGTGTCAGAGAGGGTGCAGGTGATTGGTTTACAGGTGGGCATGGCCCTGGTGCTCTGCATTATGGGGTTGGCTCTGTACAACGATATTTTACGTTTGTAGTGCCCTGGATTGGCTTTTTTCCGGGCTGATAATGTGAGTGAGATTTTTATACGTGTGAGACGTTTTGTCTTGGCACGATTGTGTTGTGAGTAAAAGCGACTCGGAAGCGGTATGAAGTATTTGCTGAAAGCGATCTTTCTGGGCCTGGTGCTGCCTCTCAGCGCTTTGGCACAGTCGTTCGTTCTCAGCGATATCCGAGTAGACGGGTTACAGCGGGTTTCTGCAGGTACAGTTTTTTCAGCGCTTCCGATTCGGGTAGGCGACGAAGTTGAGCCTGGCGAGATTCAGGATGCAACCCGAGTATTGTTTCGCACTGGTTTTTTTGAAGATATTCAGATTGGCCACGAAAACAGCGTTCTTGTTATTACCGTGAGAGAACGACCGGCTATATCAAAGATAGATATATCCGGGAACAAGGCGATTGCCACTGAGGATCTACTGAAGGCGATGAAGGAATACGGTCTCGCCGAAGGCCAGATCCTAAAGCGTTCGACCCTCAGGGGGTTGACCCAGGAGTTTGAACGCCAGTACGTGGCGCAGGGTCGATATGGCGCCAGTGTTAAAGCGGAGCTCAAGGAGCTGCCACGCAACCAGGTTGAACTACGGGTTGCTGTCGATGAAGGGGCTGTTGCTGCGATAAAACATATTAATATCGTAGGAAATCGAGCCTTTTCTGATAAAGAGCTGGAAGAGATTTTTGAGCTTAAAACTACTGGCTGGCTCTCTTGGTTGCGCAGCGATGATAAGTATTCTAGTGAGAAACTCACTGGTGATTTGGAGCGCTTAAAGTCCTATTACCTGGATCGTGGATATCTTGGTTTCCAGATTGATTCGGCTCAGGTATCTCTAGGGCCGGACAAGAAGAGTGTATTCATTACTATTAACGTGGTTGAGGGTGGTGTTTACACGGTTAGTGAGGTGGAAATTGCTGGAAACCCGATAGTAGCGGAGGAGGAAATCAACCGCCTGCTATTGGTGCGAGAAGGTCAGCGGTTTTCCCAAGCGAGGGTGACGACCACTTCAGACTATATTGCTAAACGCTTGGGCAACAAAGGTTACGCTTTTGCCGAAGTGAATGGTGTTCCTGAGGCCAATGAAGACGAGAGTACAGTAAAAATTACCTTCTTTATTGATCCGGGAAAGCGCACTTATGTGCGACGTATTAGTTTTCGCGGGAACACTCGCACCGCAGATGAAGTCTTGCGGCGTGAACTGCGCCAGATGGAGTCAGCTTTGGCTTCCTCTGCGCGTATAGAGCAATCCAAAGTGCGTCTTGAGCGCCTTGGATACTTGAAGGTAGTGAAAGTTGAAACAACTAAGGTGTCCGGCACCTCAGACCGGCCCGATGTTGATTACATGGTAGAGGGGCAACCCTCTGATTCTGGGGGAGCGGGGCGCTAGTTGGCGCTGTAACTCCTGGATTGCGAATAAAAACACCTGGAATTAGTAGATGAAACATTTCCTGAAAGCGGCTTCTCTTAGTCTGGCACTGCCTCTCAGTGCTTTAGCACAGTCATTTGTAGTTGATGACATCCGTGTGGAAGGGCTGCAGCGCGTCTCTGCCGGTACCGTATTCTCAGCTCTCCCTGTGCGAGTGGGGGATGAGGTGGAGACTCTGGAAATTCAGAGTGCCACTCGGGCGCTGTTTCGCACTGGTTACTTTGAGGATATTCAAATTGGCCAGGAGAATGGTGTCCTGGTTATCACTGTGCGCGAGCGACCTGCAATTTCCAAGATTGAAATTACGGGTAACAAGGCGATTGCAACAGAAGACTTGTTGAAAGGCATGCAGGAGAATGGCCTTTCAGAGGGGCAGATCTTCAAGCGCGCAACCCTTGAGGGGTTGGCTCAGGAGCTGCAGCGTCAATATGTTGGCCAGGGACGCTATGACGCCAGTGTTAAAACTGAAGTAAAAGAGTTGCCGCGCAACCAGGTTGAGCTTCGCGTAATTGTTGATGAAGGCTCAGTAGCCGCAATTAAGCACATCAATATTGTCGGCAATAAAGCGTTCTCCGATGAAGAGCTTGGAGAGATTTTTGAGCTGCAAACCACCGGCTGGTTGTCGTGGTTGCGCAGTGATGACAAGTATTCCCGAGAGAAATTGACCGGCGACCTGGAGCGTCTCGAATCCTATTACCTGGATCGTGGGTACCTGGATTTTAAAATTGATTCCACCCAGGTTTCCCTGAGTCCGGATAAAGAGAGTGTATTTATCACCGTCAATGTATATGAAGGCGATGTTTACACCATTAGTGAAGTGGACCTGGCCGGTGATCCTGTAGTTCCAGAGGAAGAAGTTAAGCGCTTGCTACTGGTGCGGGAAGGGCAGACCTTCTCCCAGGTTCGCATGACAACAACCTCGGATTATATTACCAAGCGCCTGGGGAATGAGGGCTATACCTTTGCTGAGGTTAATGGTATCCCCGAGCCCAATAAAGAAGAGAAAACGGTAAAAATTACCTTCTTTATCAACCCCGGCAAGCGGGCTTATGTTCGCCGAATTAATTTCCGGGGTAATACTCGCACTACAGATGAGGTTTTGCGCCGCGAGATGCGTCAGATGGAGTCAGCTTCTGCTTCCTCTGCCCGTATAGAGCAGTCAAAAGTCCGCCTTGAGCGCCTGGGCTACTTTAAAGAAGTTGAGGTGGAAACCTCAGAAGTACCGGGTACTTCTGACCAGATTGATGTCGAATACACGGTTGAAGAGCAGCCTTCAGGTTCTATCGGCGGCACAATTGGCTGGGCCCAGAGCAGTGGCTTGGTACTGGGAGCTAATATCCAGGAAAATAACTGGTTAGGCACCGGTAAATCTGTAGGTATTGGGATGAATGCCTCCACCTACCAGACTTCTGTGAACTTCTCTTACCTTGACCCTTACTTCACACCGGATGGTGTGAGCCGTGGTTTTAATGTCTTCTACACAGAGAATGATTACTCCGAAGTTAACCTTTCTGACTACAACACCACGACTTATGGTGGTGGCGTTAGCTTTGGTTACCCGATGTCAGAAATTTCCCGTCTCGGATTGAATATTAATTTCAACCACTTGGAACTAACAGCTTCAAGTAGTTCTGTGCAGGAGATTTCCACAACACCTGAGCCAATTGATGGTGTGACCGGTGTTATTACCGATGCTGACGCTGATGAAATTTTTGATGATTGGCAAGATGGTATAGCTAATGATCTGGCAATGTCATTAACTGATGATCTATTTCCCACTCCAGATGGTTTTATTGATCGCTATGGAGATGCCTTTAACAGTTTAAGTCTCACGGCATCTTATGCGCGATCAACTTTAAATAGGGGGATTTTAGCAACTCGAGGTGCTTCGCAAAATCTTTCTCTGGAACTCAGTGTGCCTGGGAGTGACCTGGAGTACTACAAGCTTGTTTACACTGGGCAGTATTTCCGTCCATTGACTAAAAGCCTGACCTTACGCTTGCGAACGCGTTTAGGATATGGTGATGGTTTCGGAGACCTTGATGAGCTACCGTTCTTTAAGAACTTCTATGCTGGTGGTTTTGGGTCTGTGAGGGGCTTTGAGCGCAATACTTTGGGGCCTCGCTCAACTCCTGCAGAAATACTAGGGCCTTACTATGACCCCGATGGTTTCAGTTCCACCCTCGCTCCTTGTGCGACCGATGGAGAGAGCATAACGCAGAGTTGCTATCTGGTTGATGATGACGGGAACCTAGTGACATCTACTTATGGAGATGCTGATCCATTTGGTGGGAATATTCTAGTTGAGGGTAGTGCGGAAGTCATTTTCCCGCTGCCCTTTGTTAAAGATCAGCGTTCCTTACAAACCGCTTTCTTTGTTGACGCGGGTAATGTGTTTGATACCAGCTGTAGTGATACCCAAATCAACTGTTACGATGTGGACTTTGGTAAGATGAATGTCTCTGCGGGGATTGGCTTGACCTGGATTACCGGTTTTGGTCCGCTGACATTCAGCTTGGCGAAAGCCCTTAAGAAAAATGAAGATGACGATGTGGAAGTATTCCAGTTCACCCTGGGTAACAGCTTCTAAATTTGTCAGATAAAATGAATTAGGCGTATATCAGCGCAATTAAAATAAAATCTATTGGAGAGACCGACGTGCTTAAGAATGTAAAAATTGTTGCAGTATTACTTGCAGGTATGACCTTGTCCGGCGCAGCGCTGGCGCAAACCAAGGTTGCGGTACTTAACCTACAAGCTGCGATCATGAGCACAGATGCAGCTAAAACCAAGGTTAACTCCTTGAAGACCAGCTCTGAATATTCGAAGCTGCAGAGCAGTGCCGAGTCAATTCGTTCTGAGCTGCAAAAAATGGCTGAAGATGCCAAGAAAAACAGTGTGACCTGGTCCGATGAGCAGAAGACTGAGTACCAGCGCAAGATGAATTTCCAGCGCTCAGATTTTGAGACAACGGTGAAAAAATTGCGTGCAATGGAAGCTCAAGTGGGTCAAGAGATCCAGGCTTCTATGGGGCCAAAGGCTAGGGATGCCCTGGACGCACTGATTAAAGAGCAGAAGCTTGACGTAGTGCTGGATTCCAATACTGCCTACTATGTAAGTCCTAGCGTCGACCTGACAGAGGCTGTTGTTAAGCGTATGAACGCAGCCAAGTAAGTCGATAGTCTTATATGAAAGATAGCTTTTCTCTTGCCCAGTTGGCGCAAGAGCTGGGGGCCGACTTGCGGTTGGCGCCCGGTTCAGATTCCAATCAAAAAGTTCAGGGTTTAAATACACTGCAGGATGCCGGTGCAGAGCACTTGGCTTTCCTCGCAAGCCCTAATTATCGACGCTTTCTGAAAACGACCAAAGCTGCCGCAGTGCTGGTATCGGAAGAGTTTGTTGAAGAGTGCCCGGTAACGGCCTTATGTGTTGCGGACCCCTACTTGGCCTTTGCTCAAGCAACAGCCCTGTTCGATACAACTCCTGAAGCACCTATTGGTATTCACGCCTCTGCAGTGGTTCACCCCACGGCAGAGATTGGTGCTGGTGTCAGTGTGGGGCCCGGCTCTGTGGTCGAGGCCTACGCAAAATTGGAGCCTGGAGCGATTGTTGGTGCTAACTGCTATGTTGGCGAGGGCAGTTTAGTCGGTGCAGGAACACGCCTGTATGCCGGCGTTGTTTTTCATCATAACTGCTCTATCGGTGCACACGGTATTATTCACAGCCAGACGGTTATTGGAGCCGATGGCTTCGGGTTTGCGCCTAATAAAGGCAGCTGGGTGAAAATTCACCAGCTTGGTGGAGTGCAAATTGGCGAAGATGTGGAAATTGGAGCCAATACCTGTATAGACCGTGGAGCTTTGGGTGATACGGTGATTGGGCGAGGAGTCAAGATCGACAATCTGGTCCAAATCGCGCACAATGTGAAGATTGGTGACTACACGGCCATAGCCGGGTGTGCCGTAATTGCCGGTAGTGCTGAGATAGGGAAGCATTGTCTTCTCGGTGGCTGTAGCCGTATTAACGGGCACATAACGATTGCAGATGGCAGTCAGGTGTCGGGTAACACGTTTGTTACTAAGTCGATAAAGGATACTGGTAGCTACTCTGGAGCGCTATCCTTTGCCGATAGTTCTACCTGGCGTCGTAATGCTGTGCGTTTTGGTCAGTTGGATCAAATGGCGCGCAGATTGAAAGATTTGGAAAAACAGGTTCAGGCACTGTCCCAAAAGAGTGGGACAGACGATTGAACTTTAGTTATTAATTAATTTGGCTTTGTTGTTTTCGGGGCGTTTTACGCCCCGAAGTGGTTTCTGGGGGCATTTGGAATGATGGATGTACGTGAAATTCGCGAGTATCTGCCGCACCGTTATCCTTTTTTGTTGGTGGATCGTGTAGTAGAACTCGAAGAAGGGAAGTATATAAAAGGCTATAAAAACATTTCTGGAAATGAAGAAGTTTTTAATGGCCACTTTCCGGAAATGCCTATTTTCCCGGGAGTGATGATTGTTGAAGCCCTGGCCCAGGTCTCGGGAATCCTCGGCTTTAAAACGTTTGGTAAAAAACCGGAAGATGGATATCTGTATCTGTTCGGTGGGGTTGATAAGGCGCGCTTTAAGCGTCAGGTGATCCCGGGTGATCGCCTTGAGCTCGAGTCTGAAGCGGTATCTGTTCGCAGAAATATCTGGAAATTCGCTTGTAAAGCCAGTGTTGATGGCGAGCTGGCAGCTTCTGTTGATATCCTATGTGCCGTCAAAAAGGTTCAGTAATTCTGTAAAGCTCGCTGGAGAGTTAGATTCAGGATTTTCCGGGTAGCCTTTGTTTTTAAGGGTACAGGTTACCCAGTACGATTAATGCCGAGGAGTAGATCCCAGAATGCAGACAAGTATCCACCCTACAGCTATTGTCGACTCTACGGCAGTAATTGGTTCCGGGGTGAGTATTGGTGCTTACACCATTGTTGGAGCCGGCGTAGAGATAGGTGATGGCTGTGATATTGCCTCTCATGTGGTGCTTAGTGGGCCGACCAAACTGGGGAAGAACAACCGAATCTACCAGTTTGCTTCCGTAGGGCAGGATACCCCGGACAAAAAGTATCGTGGTGAAGAGACGACACTCGTTATTGGCGACAATAACGTGATTCGCGAGGGGGTTACGATCCACCGTGGTACCGTTCAGGACCGAGGTGAGACCACTATTGGTGACGAAAACCTGATCATGGCCTATGCCCATATTGGCCACGATAGTGTTGTTGGTAATCACACTATTATGGTGAATAACTGTGGTTTGGCCGGTCATGTTGTTGTTAAGGACTGGGCGATTCTGAGTGGTTATAGTTTGGTTCACCAGAACTGTACTGTGGGGGAGCATGCTTTCCTGGGAATGGGCGCTGCTATCGGTAAAGATGTTCCTGCTTATGTTATGGTTGCCGGGAACCCTGCTGAAGCAAAGACCATTAACTCGGAAGGGCTGCGCAGGCGGGGCTTTTCTAGAGAAGATATTGCCCTGATCAATAAAGCTTACAAGACCGTTTATCGTCGCGGTCTCACTATGCAAGAGGCGCTGCAGGCCTTGATGGAGTTGCGCGAACAATCTCCAGTTATTCAGCCGTGGATAGAGTCTTTGCAATCTTCCACCCGCGGCATTGTTCGCTAATTCACTTCTCTTTGGAGCTGTTTTGTGCGGTTCCGATTGCACTTTATGCAACTCCCATTTAATTCCAACATAAACAGCTCCCCAAGAGGAGGGATATAGGCGTGTCAGAAAAAAATAAGCCGATACGAATTGGTATCGTTGTCGGTGAGGCGTCAGGAGATATCCTCGGTTCTGGTTTAATGGCCGCATTAAAAACTCGGCTTCCCAATGTAGAGTTTGAGGGGATTGCCGGGCCGCGCATGCTGGAACTGGATGCTACAAGTTTATTTCCTATGGAGCGGCTGTCGGTAATGGGGCTGGTAGAGCCTTTGAAGCGCCTTCCGGAACTGTTGAAAATCCGCAGATCTCTCCGTCGCCACTTTACTGATAACCCTCCCGATCTATTTATTGGTATAGATTCCCCGGACTTTACATTGACTCTTGAGGCTGCACTCAAGGCTGAGGGTATCCCCACCGTCCATTATGTCAGTCCTTCGGTTTGGGCCTGGCGGCAGGGTCGAATTAAAAAGATTGCGCGGGCTGTCGACCAAATGTTGACCCTGCTTCCATTTGAAGCGAATTTCTACCGAGATAACCAAGTACCGGTGACCTTTGTTGGCCACCCTTTGGCTGATGAAATTCCCCTGCAAGTGGATGTCGCCGGTGAACGCAAAGCATTGGGCTTTGAGAAAGGCGACCGGGTAATTGCCCTTTTGCCTGGCAGTCGTGGAGGTGAGGTTCGCATGCTGGGGCCGTTGTTTCTGCAAACGGCCCGATGGTGCCACCAGCGTCACTCGGATATTAAATTTGTTATTCCCGCTGCCAACAAGCAGCGTATGGATGAGATTCAAGAGCAGCTAAAAGATTACCCTGAACTCCCTATTACTTTACTTGAGGGGCAATCGAGACGGGCCGTTTCTGCGGCAGACTGTGTGCTCATTGCATCGGGTACGGCGACCCTTGAAACAATGCTCCTTAAAAAGCCCATGGTCGTTACCTACAAGCTGGGCAGATTGACGTCTATGATCGTCTCGCGGATGTTGCATACCCCATGGGTTTCGCTACCAAATTTACTAGCCCAAAAAGAACTGGTGCCGGAAATTTTGCAGAATGATGCTATTCCGGAGAATCTTGGTGCGGCGGTGATGCAGTACTTTGAAGATCCGCTTCTTGGGGATCATTTAGAGCGCGAGTTTTTCGAAATGCATCAACAGTTGAGACGCAATGCTTCTGAGCGGGCTGCTGATGCCGTGGTGGGGCTGCTGGAAGCTAAGCCTGAATCTGCCGAGTAGTATAAGTTATGAGTAGTAAAACAGAATTGCCCCCCTATGTTTGCCCTTTCAAGGGTGATTTGATTGCAGGTGTCGATGAGGTTGGGCGCGGCCCCTTAGCTGGTGATGTAGTTGCCGCAGCTGTGATTCTTGATCCTAACAAGCCAATTGCCGGGCTTGCCGACTCCAAAAAGCTGACTGAAAAAAAGCGCGAGCGGTTGTTTGATGAGATTTGTGAGCGAGCGCTCAGTTACTCCATAGCTCGTGCAACAGTTGAGGAAATTGACCAGCTAAATATTTTGCAGGCAAGTTTACTGGCGATGCATCGTGCAGTTGCACAGCTATCCGTGCAGCCTGAATTTGTGTTGGTGGATGGCAATAAAAAACCGAACTGGGATTACCCTTGCGATACCGTTGTAAAGGGCGATGGTCGTGTCGCTGCAATTGGGGCGGCATCTATTTTGGCTAAGGTGACCCGTGATAGGGAAATGGTAGTGCTGGACTCTGAATATCCCGGTTACGGCCTTGCAGGTCATAAAGGGTATCCCACCAAGGCGCATATGGAAGCTTTACAATTGCAGGGTCCCACTCCAATACACCGCACCAGCTTTGCACCGGTAAGGCGCTTGCTAGAAGAAGTTGAGTGATTAACGGCTGTAGCGTTACTTGTCGATTCGCTTGATTCTGGCCCGGGTAATCATCTTGTCTGAGACCTCCTCAATTTCCACCAGGTAATTGAGGATGTACAGGCTGATATTGCCGTCGGGGATACTCTCCAGGTGTTCCATTGCCAGGCCGTTAAAGGTTTTCGGCCCGTCGGTGGGCAGTTCCCAGCCAAGGGTGCGATTAATATCGCGAATAGAAGTGCCGCCCTCGATCATGTACCAGCCATCTTCTATAGCGACTATCTCCTCGTCATCGCTGGGTACTGGACTTGCGGTGAAGTCGCCGACAATTTCCTCCAGCAGATCTTCCAGGGTAACGATACCCATTACCTCTCCGTACTCATCAACTACCAGCCCCATGCGGCGCTTGGTTTTCTGGAAGTTCATCAGCAGTGTGGGGAGTGGTGTTGCCTCGGGTACGAAGTAAGGCTCATCGGTGAAGGAGTTGAGCCGCGCTGCCGTTAAATTTTCTGGTCCGTCGCGCAGTATTTGCGCCGCTTTTCGCAGGTGAAGTATGCCTACTACTCGATTGATGTCACCGCGATATACGGGGAGGCGAGTGTAGGAACTTTCCGCTAGCTGCTGCAGGATCTCTTCGGCGCTGTTTTCCAGGTCAACACCCATGACTTCATTGCGCGGAATCATGATGTCTTCAACGGTTGCTTGGTCCAGGTCCAGCACGTTGAGCAACATGCCTTTGTGCTTGCTGGGAAGCAGGGCGCCTGATTCGAATACAACGGTTCGGAGTTCTTCGGGGGCCAGGTGTTCCGCTTCGCTATTCGCTTTTGTTTCGACTCCCAGCAAACGCGCCAGGCCGTTGGATATGCCACCAATCAACAGCACCAGGGGAGTGAGCAGCCATTGCAGTGGGCGCAAAATAAATGAGGCGGGGAAAGCAATTTTTTCCGGGTGTAGAGCGGCAATAGTCTTTGGTGTGACCTCAGCAAAAATCAGTAGGGCAAGAGTTAAGACAATGGTGGTGAGTATTTCTCCGTAAATTTGCGCGAATACCGAGCCGGCGATTACGGATACAAGAACGTTAACGAGATTGTTGCCGATTAGAATTGAGCCGATCAGCTTGTCCGGGCGTGCGAGTAGCTCGGTGGCGCGCTTTGCCCCGCGGTGCCCGCTTTTGGCTTGGTGCCGCAGACGATAGCGGTTAAGCGCCATCATGCTGGTTTCGGAGCTGGAGAAGAAGGCGGATATCAGTATCAATAGGGCCAGCAAACCGAATAGCAGGCCCGTGGGCATCTCGTTCAAGGGAGAACTCTTTTTATTTCCAAGCGGAGATATTGGAACATATTGCCGACCTCCGCAAGCTTTGCAGTCGTATATTCGATTACCCGCGCTGGAGAATGACTTCCATAACCAGCTTACTACCAAAATAGGCAAGTAGTAGGGCGGCGAAAGCGCTTAAGGTCCAACGCACAGCGGTATTGCCTCTCCAGCCCAACCTCCAGTGTCCCCATAGGAGTATGGTGTAAAGAACCCAGGCGACCATAGAGAGGATGGTTTTGTGTATTGGCCCCTCTTCAAACAAATTGCCAACAAAGACGAAACCGGTCAGCAGGGAGGCGGTGAGCAGTAGTTGCCCGAAAGTGATCAGACCAAACAGCAGTGATTCCATGCTCTGCAATGGTGGCAGAAGGCGGGTGGCGCCTACGGGCCTGTGATTGTGCAGCTGCTGGTTAAGGTAATAGAGGTAGATTGCCTGTAAGGTAGCCAGGGTTAGCAGCGAATAGGCGGAAATAGACAGCAGAGCGTGTACCGCAATGCCGGCAGAGATCTGTTGATGTGGCGTTACGGTGCCCCAAATATGGGATGCGGCAAATTCAGTGGCGGCTCCCACTGGTGCGAAAATAAGAATAAGTAGAGTAAGTGGCCGGCCAACGGCCAGGATCAATAATAGAAAGTTAACTACCCAGGAAATCAGCGAGAGCATTGCCAGCAGGTCAAAGCGATAGCCTTCGGGTGAAAAGAGAACGTGTCCCAGGGATATTCCGTGGGTGACAAGTGCACCCGCCAAAAGGCTGAGAAGCAGTTTGGAATTCGGCTGTTGTTTTCGGGCCAGAGCCGCACCTGCAACTATGGTTGTGGCCAGGTAGAGAGCGATAGCTGTCCAGTGGGCGAAAGCCGCCATGGGTAAATCCGTGTCTTCATTATTGCGTTAGGGCAGGAGTGTGTCATAGCCAGTTGAAACAAGGAAGACTTGCGATATTTCGGCTGTGGCGAGACCTGGGCTATACTGCCGCGCCTCAGAGAGGGAGTTGCAGTTTGCTCCCCCCTAATTTCGCGCCCCTCCGCACTGGGGTTGAGTCCGTAAACGGAGAGATCGAGACGAATTTATGTTCGATAACCTGAGTGACCGCTTATCGGCGGCCTTAAAGAAAGTTACCGGTAAAGCGCGCCTTACGGATGACAATATCCGCGATACTTTGCGCGAAGTGCGCAAGGCGCTGTTGGAGGCGGATGTCGCTCTGCCAGTGGTTAAGGCATTTGTTCAGCAAGTGCGCACCGCTGCGGTAGGACAGAAGGTTAGCAAGGCTCTCAACCCGGGCCAGCAGTTCGTCAAGATTGTTCAGGATGAGCTGGTTAAGGTGATGGGTGCGGCTGCAGAGCCTCTCAACCTCGCCGTGCAACCTCCGGCGGTAATCCTGATGGCGGGCCTTCAGGGTGCTGGTAAAACCACCAGTGTGGCCAAGCTGGCCAAATACCTGCAGGAGCGTGAAAAGAAAAAAGTCATGGTGGTGAGTGCGGACGTCTACCGCCCTGCCGCTATTAAACAGCTGGAGACCTTGGCCGGTGAAGTGGGGGCACAGTTTTACCCCTCTACAGCTGAGCAGAAACCGCTGGATATTGCCAAGGGTGCTGTGGGCGCTGCCCGCAAACAATTTGCCGATGTGCTGATTGTGGATACTGCTGGTCGACTGCATGTGGACTCCGAGTTGATGGATGAAATCCGTGAGCTGCACAGTGAGTTGGACCCGGCGGAAACCCTGTTCGTGATCGACGCAATGATCGGTCAGGATGCGGTAAATACCGCAAGTGCCTTTAATGATGCGCTGCCGCTGACCGGTGTGATTCTCACCAAGGCCGATGGCGATGCCCGTGGTGGTGCCGCTCTCTCCGTGCGTCACGTCACCGGTAAGCCAATCAAGTTTATCGGTGTTGGTGAAAAGACCGACGCTCTGGAAACCTTCCACCCGGATCGTATCGCCTCTCGTATCCTGGGTATGGGTGACATTCTGTCTCTGATTGAAGAAGCAGAGCAGAAGATTGATAAAGAGAAAGCCGAAAAGCTGGTTAAGAAGGTCCAGAAGGGTAAAGGCTTTGACCTGGAAGACCTGCGCGATCAGTTGCAGCAAATGCAAAATATGGGTGGCTTTGGCTCCCTGTTGGAGAAAATGCCCGGCATGGGCGGTGTAGCGCAGGCTGCACAACAGGCCGATATGGGCAAAGAATTTAAGCGTATGGACGCATTGATTTCCTCCATGACGCCGGCCGAACGCCGCAATCCTGACCTTCTTAACGGTTCGCGCAAGCGCCGCATCGTTGCCGGTTCCGGCACCCAGCTACAGGACTTGAATCGCCTGCTCAAGCAGCACAAGCAGATGGGCAAGATGATGAAGAAGCTCAAAGGCGGGGGCATGGGTAAAATGATGCGCGGCCTCGGCGGCCTGCCCGGTATGGGCGGTGGTATGCCTGGCGGTATGGGCGGTATGCCCGGAGGCCTGCCACCGGGCCTCAAAAAGAAGTAGAGAACCGAGGTTCTCCGGGCGGCTTGGCGACCCTATACAAATCTGGGGTGGTACATTAGAATACGCCGCCTTTCTGCCGGCCCTGCTGCCGGTAAAAAGTTGTTGTGGTGACTGCTTAGTGCGGTTGCCTAGTGTTGAACCTATAGGAAAGTTACATGGTAACCATTCGTTTGGCCCGTGGTGGTGCTAAAAAGCGCCCATTTTATCATCTGACCGTTACCGACAGCCGCAAATCTCGCGACGGTCGTTTTATTGAGCGTGTTGGTTTCTTCAACCCGGTTGCCCGTGGTCAGGAAGAGCGTCTGCGTGTTGATCGCGAGCGTGTTGATTTCTGGCTGGGTCGTGGCGCACAGGTTTCTGACCGCGTCAGCAAGCTTCTGAAAGAATCTGCTTAATTTGCGCGTAAGTGGTGCTCCTGTGACAGATAACGGAAAACCTTCCGAAGAGTTGGTCACGGTTGGGCGCGTTACTACCGTTTATGGTGTGCGCGGCTGGGTCAAGGTTCACTCCTATACCGAGCCGATGGACAACATCCTGCAGTTCCCTAATTGGCGCTTGCAGGGGCCGAAAGGTTGGGAAGCTCTCGAAATTGACGCTGGTAAGCGTCACGGCAAGGGCTTGATCGTACATGTGAAAGGCATTGATGACCGCGATTTGGCGGCTCGACTTTGCCAGCGCGATATTGCTGTAGCTCGTGAACTGATGCCTGAGCTTGAGCATGGTGAGTATTACTGGCACCAGCTCGAAGGGTTAAAGGTTGTCAGCCATTTCGATGGCGAAGATCACGACTTTGGTACCGTCGCTCGCATGATGGAAACTGGTGCCAACGATGTAATGGTGGTGCGCGGTGGAGCGGATAAGCGCGAGCGCTTGATTCCCTATCTACCTGATCAGTTTATTACCAATATTGACCTGGAAGTCGGTGTAATAACCGTCGACTGGGACCCGGCTTTTTAAGGCGTAGGAGCGATGACAAAACGAATCGCTCTGGTAAGCATTTTTCCGGAGATGTTTGCCGCATTGACCGAGTATGGCGTCAGTGGACGGGCTGTGAAAGATGGCCTTTTAGAAGTTCGCTGTTGGAATCCTCGGGACTTTACCAGTGACAGGCACCGGACTGTGGACGATCGCCCTTACGGCGGCGGACCGGGAATGGTGATGTTAGCTGAGCCCCTTTACCAGGCTCTCGAGGCTGCTCGAGCTTGGGCTGGTGAAGATGGTGAATCTGTACGCAGTATCTACATGTCTCCCCAGGGTCGGCAGCTCGATCAGGGTGGAGTGGAGCAGCTGTCTGCAGCTGGCAACCTGGTGTTGTTGGCGGGGCGCTACGAAGGTGTGGATGAGCGTATCGTCGAATCTATGATCGACGAGGAGTGGTCCATTGGTGACTATGTCCTCAGCGGTGGCGAATTGGCTGCTATGGTGATGGTGGATGCTATTACCCGCTTGATTCCCGGCGCACTTGGACACAACCAATCGGCGGTTGAGGACTCTTTCTCCTCTGGCCTGCTGGACTGCCCACACTACACCCGACCGGAACAATATCGGGGAGTAGCGGTACCGGAAGTTTTGCTTTCCGGCAACCATGAAAGAATACGCCGCTGGCGCCTGAAGCAGGCATTGGCGCGCACGCAACAGCGACGCCCGGACTTATTGCAAGGGTTGGAGCTGAGCGATGAGCAGAAGTTGTTGCTGGATGAGATCCAGCGGGAACAGAAGCTCGAAGAAAATTGAGGCCGAATTCGCCGGGAGGCGCGAGTAGTTCGGTGAACTAGCTGAGAAGCTACACAATCTGTATTTGGGAGCGATCCAAATGACTAACAAAATTATCCAGCAGCTGGAGCAGGAACAGCTGAAGAGCGAAGTACCTCCCTTCGCACCGGGCGACACTGTAATCGTTCAGGTAAAAGTAAAAGAGGGCAACCGTGAGCGTCTGCAGGCGTTCGAAGGCGTGGTTATCGGTAAGCGCAACCGTGGTCTGAACTCCTCCTTCACCGTGCGTAAAATTTCCCACGGTGTTGGCGTTGAGCGTACTTTCCAGACTCACAGCCCGATGGTTGACAGCCTCAAGGTTAAGCGTCGCGGTGACGTGCGTCAGGCCAAGCTGTACTACCTCCGCAGCCTGACTGGTAAAGCTGCACGTATCAAAGAGAAGCTCAACTAAGCTCTCCTTGATCGCAGAAAAAGGCCGAAGCGTACGCTTCGGCCTTTTTTGTATGTGGGTTACGAGCAGCATATTTGGTGCCCCTGATTGGGTCTGCTTGCCTTAACTGACATAAATGGACACGGGCTTGCCCTGGCGCGGGGATACAGTCAATTTCGCTAAAGCGCTCACGTCTTGCGGTGTTTTGCGTAGTCCAAGCTGACTGGATATGTTAAAACGTGCCAATTAGGTTCGCAGCGGCAAAGAGCTGCCATACTGGCTGGAACTGAAGGCCGATGATTAAGTCGAAGCCCAATGAGAATTTAAGGAGCAATTGGTAATGACGCTTATCAAGAAGCCGCTGGCAGTCGCTGGCGCGCTACTCAGTCTGGTGGGCTCTGCAGCGTTGGCAGAAGTCGATACCAACGTTGTAAAAACCATCAAGACACGCCTTGAGGCGAGTAATCCCAAAGCAACCTATGGAGAGGTACGGGAGAGTCCAATTGAAGGGCTTTACGAAGTGGATGTCGATGACGGCAACACGACCCTGTTCGTCTCTGCTGATGGCAATCACTTTGTTTATGGCGATCTCTACCAGGTGAAGGCTGGCGGTGTTGCCAACCTTTCCGAGCAGCGTAGAGCGACGCGCCGCGCTGCGGTCATGGGCGCCCTTGATACAGAAGATATGATTGTCTTCTCCCCGAAAGGTGAAACCAAGGCAAGCGTTTATGTATTTACCGATGTGGACTGCGGTTACTGCCGCAAGCTGCACCAGGATGTGCCCGAGCTGAACAAGCGCGGAATCGAAGTGCGCTACCTGGCGTTCCCACGCGGTGGTCTTAACTCCCTGGGATATCGCAAACTGGCAACTGCATGGTGTGCGGAAGATAGCAACAAGACGCTGACTGCACTTAAGAACCGTGAAAACGTGCCTTTGGATGTCTGTAAGACAAACCCGGTGGCAGCTCAATACAAGTTGGGCAACGAGGCTATCGATGTGCGCGGTACGCCGACTATCGTGATGGAAGATGGTCGGGTCGTTCCCGGTTACTTACCACCGGATCGCTTGCTTAAAGAGCTGGGAATTTAAGCCCGGCTGATAGCTAAAAAACCGGCAGCCGAGAGGCCGCCGGTTTTTGTTTTTAAGCAGGGTTTTTAATTTCTACTTTTCTCGGCTGGGTCATATTCTCCGGCGCGAGGATATCGTTCAGTTCCTCCTCACTCAGTAACCCCTCATCAAGGATTAGCTGTTTCACACTGGCACCGGTAATTAGCGCCTGCTTGGCGATGCGGGTGGCATTTTCATAGCCAATAAACGGGTTTACCGCAGTAATCAGGCCGATGCTGTTCTCAACCAGTTGCAGGCAGTGCTCTTCGTTGGCAGTGATGCCGCTTACACAGCGATCCGCAAGCGTGGTCATGGCTTGGGTCATCAGGCGCATGGACTGTAGCAGGTTAAAGGCGATCACTGGCTCCATTACATTGAGCTGCAACTGACCGGATTCAGCAGCCAGGGTAATCGTGAGGTCGTTGCCGATCACCTGGTAGGCAACCTGGTTAACCACTTCGGGAATAACCGGGTTGACCTTGCCGGGCATAATGGATGAGCCGGGTTGCATCGGCGGCAGGTTAATTTCATTGAGGCCAGCGCGAGGGCCGCTGGAAATCAGGCGTAAATCGCTGCAAATTTTCGAGATCTTAACGGCGATGCGTTTCATGACGCCGGAGAACATCACGAAGGCGCCCATGTCGGAGGTGGCTTCCACCAGGTTTTCTGCGCAGACAAAATCGATGCCGGAAATTTCTGACAGCGCGTTAACAACCAGCTGGCGATATTCCGGGTCGGTATTAATGCCGGTGCCGATCGCGGTACCACCCATATTGATCTCTTTGAATAGAGCGACCAGTTCCTTCACTCTGTCGACATCTTCGCGCACAGTAGCGGCGAAAGCGGCAAACTCCTGGCCCAGGGTCATAGGTACGGCATCTTGCAGCTGGGTGCGCCCCATTTTAATTACTGAGGCAAACTCTTTGGCCTTCTTGTCGAACTCAACGCACAAGCTCTCCATGGACTTAACCAGGTCGCTGTAGCTGAGCAGAATGGCCAGGTTTATCGAAGTTGGATAAACATCATTGGTAGATTGCGATAGGTTTACATGGTTGTTGGGGTGTACTTTTTTGTACTCAGCTTTGTTGTGACCGAGTAATTCCAGCGCGCGGTTGGCAATCACCTCATTGGCATTCATATTGGTAGAAGTGCCGGCGCCGCCCTGAATCATATCTACCAAAAATTGATCGTGCAGTTTGCCATCGATAATCTCGTCACAAGCAGTGGCAATGGCATCTTGCAGTTTGGGCTCCAGGTAGCCGAGCTGTCCATTGGCACTGGCCGCAGCTTTTTTTACCATCGCCAGTGCTTTTACCAGATTGGGGAAGTGATTCAGGGTAATTCCGGTAATCTGGAAATTCTCCAAAGCGCGCAAAGTTTGAATGCCAAAATAGACATCGGCCGGTACTTCGCGCTCACCCAATAAGTCTTTCTCCAAGCGGGTTTCTGCACCTGCACTAAAAACCGGCATTGGTTTGAGTGTGTGGAAATCGTTGGTCATTAGTTTCTCTTCTCTTCATCGTATGGGCCTGTGTGGGGTGAGGTAATATCCCCACCTCCCGCAAGCCTCGTGTTGGGGTAATTTAGTAATTAATTGGGAAGTATTTTTAGAGTGGTGTCGCAAAGAAACTCTGCGGCCCCTCTGTAGAGGTTGCGCGAATATTCTCGCGGATGTTTTTGTTTATCTCTTCGGACTCAGGACCAAAAACACCACATAATTTCAGTGCATTTTTTATGCTGATGTTGCGACCGAGAGATTCGAGAACTACTTTTGTGCAGACGGGCTCACGCCTGTCACTGGCGGATGCTCCCAGCTTTAATCCAGATAGATAGCTGACTCGGCTTTTATAGGTAGGGTATAAAATAGTTTGTGCGATTTCATTGTGAGTCAAGGATTCATAGCCGACCAAAAAAATACGATCGGCAAGAAAGAGCAGCATGCCTTTATAGCGGGATTTATACCACTCATCCCTGTCCGGGTAGCGCATTCGTTCGAAGCGCTGAAAATAATACCCATCACCATCCGACTCAATATGCAGCAGGCTGCGAATAATATGGTCGGAGAAGGTCATGGAGTAGTGGTACTCGAAATAGAAGCCTAAATATTTATCGGCCCGCCCCTGGGACTCCCGCATCAGAATATCAATATCGCGATTGTAGGGCCTGGCGGGGAGGCTGTCGGATACGGGTGCGCTGCGCACGCGAACAATTTGGCTGAATTGCTCGTGGGGCATCATGATTTCATGGGGCTCTACGCCAAAAAAATGACATATCTTTCCCAGGGTATACTGGGAGGGTTGAGTGTTACCGTTGAGATATTTATTGAACTGGGCACGGTTCACCCCAATTCGCCGGCACACCTCGGCTATGGATGGGTAGAAGCTGCACAGAAGGCGGAGGTTTTGCGAAAAATCGTTGCTCATCGGTATTTTGCTTCTGGATAGAGGTTATCCCTTCAATCCTTGTTAATCACTCGGTCCCTTTTTAAAGGCGAAGCCATATGGCTTCGCCAATAGTTTCAGTTTTTATCAGTTGGGGTGATTGCACTCACCGCACAACGGGCGCTGTAATAGGGTTTTAATTTCCATATCGGAATAGCCCATTGCCAACAGGTGGTTGAGTTTTACAAAACAGGCTTCGCTGGTCATATCCAGACCACCTATAACACCGGCATCAAGCAGTGCGGAGCCCGCAGCGTATTTACCCAGATCCACCTGGTGTTCCAAACACTGGGACACTGCTACACAAATAGTGCCGAGCTTTGAAGCCTTCTCAAGCTGCTCAGTAAATGCGCTGTCGTCAGTCGGCGCATTGCCGGTGCCGTATGTTTCAATAATCAGGCCCTTGGGGCGGCTCTCTAAAATTTTCTCAATCAGTGAGGGAGATATACCGGGGAATAGTTTCAGTAAAATCACTCCGCCATTGGCATCGGCGGGAATCTGAAACTGCGGTTCACCGGTGGGAACCAGCAGGGCGTTGTGGTCGATATTGACCTGGATGCCCACTTCCCCGAGACAGGGGTAATTGGGGCTGCTAAAAGCATCCAGTGAGCCAGAATTGACCTTCACTGCACGGTTGCCGCGTAGAAGTTTGCCGTTGAAGTAGAGGCAGACCTCCCTGATATCGTCGGAGCCGCTTAATAATAGCGCCGCAATTAAGTTGTTATAGGCGTCGCTACGCATCTCCCGCAAGGGAATCTGGGAACCGGTGACGACCACGGGCTTTTCTATGCCTTGTAGGGCAAAGGACAGTGCTGAGGCGGTGTAGGCCATGGTGTCGGTGCCGTGCAACACCAAAAAGCCTGAGTACTGGCTATAGTTGTCGCGTATCAGGCTGGCAATGTGATACCAGTCCTTTGGTCGCATATTGGCGCTATCCAGCAGTGGGTCGAGTGCCTGGAAATCGTATTGTGGAAGCTGGCCGATAACATCTTGTAAGAGGCGGCCCAGAGCGCCTTCCAGGTCGGCGTCAGGCACATAGCCCGATTCGCTTCGGCGCATTCCCAGGGTTCCGCCTGTATAAAGGATTAGGGTTTTCTTCATTACTCGACCACTATCTGAGTCCGGATTCAGTACGCCCCTATTTTGTGCAAAGGCGCGGTGGATGCAATTTCGCAGGTTGCTGTTACCTGATGCTAGTAGATGCTTCTATAGCATCTACTGAGGACGCTGTTGGTTTCAAGAGGTGATTTTGGGTGACAGAAGTTTCGACTCTACTCTAGCCGGAAGCGGTGCCTTTATGGCGCAATTATATTGACTTTTTTACGTTCCGCTCGGTAAGGTTGATGATCTTTTGTCAATTTTATTTGCATTTATTGCGCGGCTTCCTGTGGTGGCACTTTCTATGTAATCGGGGGTAGATCCCGGTCTGGTTCGCTGCCCCTATAGTTGCGCGGAGGAACATTGTGAGCGCAACAGTGGAAGAGACTGCGGAGGCGGAGGCTCAGGTGGTTGTAAAAAAGGCACCCCGTGCCGTGCGGATCGGTATCTGTGGCCTGGGTACTGTCGGCAGTGGAACGGTGAATGTATTGGCGCGCAATGGGCGGGAAATTGCAGCCCGTTGCGGTCGCGCCCTGGTCATTGAGCAAATAGGTGCGCGCCGCGATAACGCACACTGTGATACCAGCCAGATAAACGTTACACGGGAAATTTTCGATGTCGCCAATAATCCCAACGTGGATATTTTGGTGGAGCTTATCGGTGGTACTACGGTAGCCAAGGAGCTGGTGCGCACAGCGATTGAAAATGGCAAGCATGTTGTCACCGCTAACAAGGCGTTGATTGCCGAACACGGCAACGAGCTGTTTGAGCTGGCCGCAAAGCACAATGTCACCATTGCCTATGAGGCGGCGGTAGCTGGCGGTATTCCTATTATTAAATCCCTGCGCGAAGGATTGGTGGGCAACCAGGTGCAGTGGCTCGCCGGAATTATTAATGGCACCGGCAATTACATTCTCACTGAGATGCGGGAAAAAGGGCGCAGTTTCGATGAAGCTCTGGCCCAAGCCCAAGCTTTAGGATATGCGGAAGCGGACCCCACTTTTGATGTGGAAGGTATCGATGCTGCTCACAAGCTGGTGATTATGGCTTCCCTGGCATTTGCTATGCCGCTCGCTTTTGACAAGGTGTACACCGAAGGCATCAGCCGGATCTGTAGTGAAGATATTCGCTACGCCGATGAGCTGGGATACCGTATCAAGCATCTGGGGATTGCGCGTCGCACTGACAAGGGCGTGGAGTTGCGGGTGCACCCGACTTTAATCCCCCAGCGCCGCCTGATCGCCAACGTAAACGGCGTTATGAATGCGGTGCTGGTCAGCGGCGATGCTGTGGGACCAACCCTGTATTACGGTGCTGGTGCGGGCGATGAAGCCACGGCATCGGCAGTGATCGCCGATCTTGTTGATGTGGCCCGCACTCTTGAAGCCAAGCCGGAGCACAGAGTGCCGGCAGCGGGTGTCGCTCTTGCGAATCAAGGGGGAACCCAGGTTCTGCCGGAAGAAGATGTTATTACCAGTTATTACCTGCGCATCGCTGCCCACGACAAGCCCGGTGTTATGTCTCAGGTGGCCACCATTTGCAGTGATCAGGGCATCAGCATCGAGGCTCTGATCCAGCACGAACCGGTTGAAGGTGAGGCACTTGTCCCGGTGGTGATTCTGACCAGCCGGGCTGATGAAGCCAGCCTCCGCGAAGCAGTTGCACAAATTGAGGCTTTGGAAACGGTCGAAGGTGAAGTCGTCAGGATTCGTGTTGAGAGCCTCGGATAAACCCTGCGGGCGCCGAGTGACATAACCCCGGGCTCGGTGCCCCAATCAATAAACTCCCCAGCCAGCGATAAGAGCCAAGAAATACTGTGAAATTTGTCAGCACACGCGGCAGCGCGCCGTCTCTCTCCTTCGCCGATACCGTACTAACAGGCCTTGCCAGCGATGGAGGCCTCTATGTTCCCGAGACTTTGCCGAAGTTTTCTCGCGAGGAAATTGCCTCTATGGCGGGGCTCGATTACGAGCAGCTGGCCTTTCGCATTATCCAGCCGTTTGTGGGGGATGATCTCAGTGATGAAGAGCTGAGCGGTATTATCGGACGCTCCTACAAGCACTTCCGCCACAAAGCTATTGCCCCGCTGGTGCAGACAGACACCAATGAGTGGGTGCTCGAGTTGTTTCATGGGCCCACCTTGGCATTTAAAGATTTTGCCTTGCAGTTCCTCGGTCAACTCTTTGATCACCTGCTGAAAAAGCGCGGTGAAAGAGTGGTGGTTATGGGAGCAACTTCTGGGGATACCGGTTCGGCCGCGATCGAAGGTTGCCGCCATTGCGACAATATCGATATTTTTATTCTGCACCCCCATAAGCGTGTGTCTGAAGTCCAGCGACGCCAGATGACCACAGTGCAGTCGGACAACGTATTTAATATCGCTCTCGAAGGTAATTTTGACGATTGCCAAAATATGGTGAAAGCGAGTTTTGCCGATCAATCATTCCTGCCCGATGGACGCCGCCTGGTAGCGGTTAATTCCATTAACTGGGCGCGGATTATGGCGCAGATCGTCTATTACTTTTATGCCGCCCTGCGCCTGGGGGCGCCGGATAAAACCGTTAATTTCTCCGTACCCACCGGTAATTTTGGCGATATTTTCGCCGGTTACCTGGCGAGGCAGATGGGATTGCCTATCGACCAATTGGTAATTGCGACCAATGCCAACGATATTCTGCATCGCTGCATCAGCGGCAATGACCACACTCCCAAACCACTGGTGCACAGCTTGTCTCCCAGTATGGATATTATGGTGTCGAGCAACTTTGAGCGATTGCTGTTTGATCTCTACGGTCGCGATGGTGCGACGGTTGCTGAATTGCTCGCGGATCGCAGCCAGCCCATGCATTTGAGTGAATCGGCCCTGGGCAAAGCGAGGGAAGTTTTCTCCTCCAGTCGGGTGGATGACAAGCGCACGGTTGAAGTGATTGGCGAGACCTTCAGCTCCTGCGAATATCTGCTCGATCCGCATACAGCTATCGGGGTTGAAGCCGCACGACAGGTACGTCACTCCACCGAGCAGCCCATGGTTTGCTTATCTACCGCACACCCGGCAAAATTCCCCGATGCCGTGGCCCAGGCCCTGCCAGAAAAAGAGACTCCCCTGCCGAGTCATATGCAGGATCTCTGGCAGCGGGAGGAGCGCTTCAAGGTATTGCCCAATAACTTGTCCCAAGTACACGACTATATGGCGACGATGCTGTCAGAAGGCAGTTAATCGGCACACTGTCGTGCAATAAGCGGCAACCGATTAGCTATTTGTTTGCTGAGAAATACATTGAGTACAAAAATTCAGCGACGGCCAGTGGATATGTCTACTGGCCGTTTTGCTTCTGAAACACCAAAAATATTGCAGCGTGTCCTGTTGGGGCGGGGGATTGTCAGCGAAGAAGCGCTGGATCACAGTCTCTCTCAATTACAGAGCCCGCAGAGTATGCGAGGGCTGGAGGCTGCCGTTGCCTTGCTGGTGGATGCTACCCACGGGCAAAAGAAAATCCTTATCGTGGGGGATTTCGATGCGGATGGAGCCACCAGCAGCACCTTGGGGGTGTTGGCCCTGGGTGCAATGGGCGCGCCGGGAGTGAAGTACCTGGTGCCGAACCGCTTTGACTTCGGCTACGGGCTGACTCCAGAAATTGTCGAGGTAGCCAAAGATTATCAGCCCGACCTGCTGATCACCGTAGATAACGGTATTAGCAGTATCGAGGGCGTGGCAGCGGCAAAAGCTGCTGGTATGAAAGTGATTGTGACGGATCACCACCTGCCCGGCAGTGAGCTGCCGCAGGCGGATGCCATCGTAAACCCGAACCAGCCAGACTGTGACTTTCCCAGCAAGAACCTCGCTGGGGTGGGGGTGATCTTTTATCTGCTCAGCCGTTTGCGCACGGCCCTACAGCAGAGTGGGTGGTTTGAGCAGAGCGGTATCGCCCCGCCCAATATGGCCGAATACCTGGATTTGGTCGCCTTGGGTACTGTGGCCGACTTGGTCCCGCTGGATCACAACAACCGGATTCTGGTTCACCAGGGCATCGCCCGTATCCGTGCCGGCCGCTGCCGGCCCGGTATTGCCGCCCTGATGGAGGTTGCCGGGCGCGACCAGCGCAGGCTCTCCACCACAGATATTGGTTTTATTTTGGGGCCGCGAATTAATGCGGCTGGTCGTCTCGACGATATCGGCACCGGTATCCGCTGCCTGCTCACCCGCGATCCCAGTGAAGCGCGGGAGCTGGCCGGCGAGCTGGACGCCCTGAACCGGGATCGCAAGGCGATCGAGCAGGGGATGCAGCGGGAGGCAATGGCGGCCCTGGATGAGTTGCGACTGGAGGGCGAAATTCCCTGGAGTTTGTGTCTGTACGACGCCAACTGGCATCAAGGTGTGGTGGGTATTTTGGCCAGCCGCATCAAAGAGAAATTCCACCGCCCGGTGATCGCATTTGCTGAGGGTGATAACGGCCTGGTGAAGGGCTCTGCGCGTTCGATTCCCGGGCTGCATATTCGCGATGCCCTGAGTGACGTAGCCGCCTCTCACCCGGACCTGATCAGCAAGTTCGGTGGCCACGCCATGGCGGCGGGGCTGAGCTTACCCCAGGAAAACCTGGAGGCTTTCCGTAAGGCTTTTGAGCAGGTGGTGCGCAACCGCCTGAATGAAAACCAGCTGCACGCGGTTATCGACTCTGACGGTGAGTTGGAATCTGGGGATTACACTTTGCACACGGCAGCCATGTTGCGCGCTTGTGCGCCCTGGGGACAGGCGTTTCCAGAGCCGGTATTCGACGGTGAATTCCTGTTGCTGCAACAGCGCATCGTCGGCGAGCGCCATTTAAAAATGGTGGTGGCGCCGCCCCAGGCGCCGCAACTAGCGCTGGATGCTATTGCTTTTAATGTGGACACCGAGCAGTGGCCGCAGCCCACGGAAAGAGTGCGCTTGGCTTTTAAGCTCGATGTTAATGAATTTCGCGGGCGGGAATCCCTGCAATTAATGGTGAGCCTGTTAGAAGCGGTATAGGGCGCACTTTGTATTTGGCTGTTGGGAAAAACACGGAGTTTTTTGCAACAGCTCCCAAGTTGTTTGGAAGTAAAAAGTAGTGAAACGTAAACAAGTCCAGGCCGAAGTCCTACTGTTATTAGCCGCTCTCTTCTGGGGCGTTGCCTTTGTGCCACAAAAGATTGCCATGGCGGATATTGAGCCGCTGGCATTTAACGCATGGCGTTTTATTCTCGGCGGTTTAATCCTGATCCCCATCGTTTACTGGTTGTCCTCCCGTCGCGATGCCCAGCCCGGTGAAGCCGAAGGGCAATCGGTGAATCACACCTGGCGGGCCTGCCTGCCCGGTGGCGCACTGTTGGGTTTTTGGCTGTTTCTAGGCGCGGCACTGCAACAGGTGAGCCTGCTGTATACCACTGCCGGCCGCGCTGGATTTATTACCGGTTTTTATTTACTGCTGGTGCCTGTAATTGGTTTGTCCCTGGGGCATAAAACCAATCGCTGGACCTGGATGGGAATTGGTCTCGCTTTGTTCGGTCTCTATTGGTTGGCGGACTTCAGTGAAGAATCCCAGCTGGTGGGCGACTTAATGGTATTTGCCAGTGCCTTTGTTTTTGCCATCCAGGTATTGACGGCAGATCGACTGGTAAAACGCTACGATGCCCTGCGGCTGGCCTGTATCCAGTTCCTGGTGTGTGGCCTTTTGTCCGCCGTAGCTTCGCTATTTACCGAAGAGGCGACACTGCAATCGGCGATCGATGCGGCTTGGCCTATCGCCTATATGATGATTTTCTCCACGGCACTGGCGTTTACTTTCCAGCTCTTGGCCCAACGCTACGCCGCGCCTTCTCACGCTACCGTAATTATGAGTTTGGAGGCAGTTTTTGCCCTGGCGGCGGGCTGGCTATTCCTCAATGAAATGCTCAATACCACGGAGTTAATTGGCTGTGGTTTGATGCTGGCGGGGATGCTGGTCAGTCATTACGGCAACCACAGCGGTACTCACCACTAGGAATATCAATGGAATTATCGACACTGGCACTCTTTGTTCCCGCAAGCTTCTTTGCCTCGGTCACACCGGGGCTCTGCATGATGCTATCGCTCAGTCTGGGAATTACCCTGGGCGTGCGTCAGACTCTATGGATGATGGTGGGAGAGTTGATCGGTGTTGCGTCGGTGGCGATTACCTCTGCACTCGGTGCTGCGGTATTGATGGTTCAGTATCCGACTTTATTTCAGCTGTTCAAATACTGCGGGGCCGCCTATTTGGCCTGGATAGGCGTGCAGATGTGGCGCTCCCGGGGGCAGCTGGCTCTGATGGATCAGGGTGATACGGTCGACGCTAGCCGACCATCGCGAAGAGCGCTGGCACTACAGGGTTTTGTTACAGCTGTGGCTAACCCCAAGGGCTGGGCGTTTTTTATTGCGTTATTACCGCCATTTATTAACGATACCAAACCTCTGATACCGCAGCTTTCAGTCTTGCTGGCGATATTGCTGCTTTTGGAGGCGTTGTGCCTGCTGATTTATGCCAGTGGCGGCCAGGCCCTGAGTCGATTGTTGGAGCGATCTGAAAATGTGCGTTTGGTTAATCGGATTTCTGGTACTTTGATGCTATCGGTGGGAGCCTGGTTGGCGTTATCCTGACACGACTATTTATCGCTTTATGGAGGATGTTCTGTGCTGAAAAAACGGTTGTCATTCTTATGGGTATGGGCCCTGATTATCTCAGTGGCGGCTTGCGGCCAGTCGAGGGAGGAGAGAGCGATGGAGAACGAGGTTGAGAACACACCCGGCGCGGCGGAGCCCGAAGTCGCACCCACGCCTCCTGCAGCGACTATGAGGCCAGGGGAAATGGTGTGGATTTACCGCGGCAGTGGCAGCAAGCAGTGCGAAGGGGGTGGTATGACCCTTCAGCAGAGCCAGGCCAAGTTGAGTGACAATGGGGTGAAGGTGCAGGAGTCCCGCTGTGGAGTCCGCACCGACAGGATGTTCCCCGCCGTATGTGGCGCACCCACAGGAGATATCCTGATGCACTTGGTCGGTATGGATGCCCTGGATGCCTCAATTGAGCTGGGATATAGCCCCGCGGAGAAAGTGCAGTATCAGTTTGCTGCCTGTCGGGACAACAGTGCCTGAGTTGAAACCTTAAGTGGGGTAATCGTGAATATTTCCCAGGCCGCAGAGAATTCGGGGCTCAGTGCAAAAGCCCTGCGCCACTACGAAAATATTGGCCTGGTGGTGCCCGGCCGCTCTGCTAATGGCTATCGGGATTACTCCACTGCCGATGTTGAAACCCTCTGCTTCGTGCGCCGCGCGCGGGCCTGTGGCTTTACCACTGAGGAGGTCCGGGCGCTGCTGGGGTTGCGGAATAACCCGGAGCGCCACAGCCGCGAGACCAAAGACCTGGTCAATCACAAGCTCGGGCAGCTCGAAGAGCAGTTGCAGACCCTGCTGGGGATGCGCGCAACCTTGCGGGCCTTTGCCGATAGCTGCGCCGGCAATGAGTCCCCAGACTGCGCAATTCTGGAAAAGCTCTCGGGACAGACCGCCTAGTAGAGGATTTGCCGCCATATCAGCCCCTATCTGACTGGAAGGACCCCCGCGCGCTGCGGTAGAATGCGCGCCGCTTTTTATTTTGTCCGGACACCGAAAGTTCATGGAAATCAATCCCCTCATCAATCAATTGAAAGACCTCGAAGAGCGCACCGACGTTCTTAGGGGGTATCTTTGACTACGCCAGCAAGAAAGAACGCCTTACCGAAGTAGAGCTGGAGCTGGCTGAGCCGAGCGTCTGGGACGACCCCAGCCGCGCACAGGAACTGGGGCGCGAGCGCTCCTCCCTGGAAACGGTGGTTAATACCATCGAAAACCTCGACTCCGGCATCGCCGATTGCCGCGAGCTGTTGGAAATGGCAGTCGAGGAAAATGATGAGGACTCCGTAGGGGAGGTCTCCACTGAGATCGAAGGTCTCCAGCAGCAGCTGGGGATTCTGGAATTCCGCCGTATGTTCTCCGGCGAGAACGATGAGAACAACGCCTATCTGGATATCCAGGCCGGCTCCGGTGGTACCGAGGCCCAGGACTGGGCGGAAATGATCTTGCGTATGTACCTGCGCTGGGGTGAAGCCCACGGCTTCAAGACCACCCTGGAAGAAGTCTCCGCAGGGGAAGTTGCCGGTATCAAGAGTGCCACCGTGCATTTCGCCGGCGACCACGCCTTCGGCTGGTTGCGCACAGAAACCGGCGTACACCGCCTAGTGCGCAAATCACCGTTTGATTCCGGCAACCGCCGTCACACTTCTTTCAGCTCGGTATTTGTGTCACCGGAAATCGATGACAATATCGAGATTGAAATTGACAAATCCCAGGTGCGTGAGGACACCTACCGCGCGTCCGGCGCCGGTGGTCAGCACGTGAACAAAACCGATTCTGCGGTGCGTTTGACCCACACAGAATCCGGTATCGTCGTGCAGTGCCAGAGCGAGCGCTCCCAGCACCAGAACCGCGATAAAGCCTGGAAAATGCTGCGCGCAAAAATGTACGAGCAGGAAATGCTCAAGCGCAACGCAGAGAAGCAGGCCATGGAAGACAGCAAGGCCGACATCGGTTGGGGCAGCCAGATCCGCTCTTACGTGTTGGACGACCAGCGTATCAAGGACCTGCGCACCAATGTCCAGACCAGCAACTGCCAGGCAGTATTGGACGGAGACCTGGACCAATTTATCGAAGCCAGCCTAAAAGCCGGCCTCTGATTTAAAGTCTCCACTCTCACCGCGCCCCTCGTCGATGAGGGGCAATATCAATCACAAAACTGATAGATCACCATGACTGATATCCAGCAAGACGAAAACAAACTGATCGCCGAGCGCCGCACCAAGCTTTCCGCTCTGCGCGAGAAGGGCAATGCTTTCCCCAACAGTTTTCGCCGCGAGAACCTCGCTGCCGACCTGCAAGCTGAGTTCGGCGATAAACAGAAAGAGGAGCTGGAAGAACTGGGTAAACGGGCGTGCGTAGCAGGGCGAATCCTGGCTAAACGCGGACCCTTTATGGTGATCCAGGATGTGTCTGACCGCATCCAGCTCTACGCCGATAAAGCGGCACAGAAAGATATTAAAGAACGCTTCGGTGCCTGGGATATCGGCGATATCGTCGGCGTAAAAGGCTCTCTGCACAAATCCGGCAAGGGCGACCTCTACGTCAACTGTGAAGAGTACAGCCTGCTAACCAAAGCACTGCGCCCGCTGCCGGAAAAATTCCACGGCATCGCCGATCAGGAAATGCGTTATCGCCAGCGCTACGTGGACCTGATCGCTACGCCGGAAGCCCGCGAAGTGTTCCGCGTGCGCTCCAAGGTGATCGAGTACATCCGCGATTTCCTCAACGGCCAGCAGTTTATGGAAGTGGAAACGCCCATGTTGCAGGTTATTCCCGGTGGTGCCAGCGCGCGTCCGTTCGTTACCCACCACAATGCGCTGGATATCGATATGTACCTGCGTATTGCCCCGGAGCTGTACCTGAAGCGTCTGGTCGTGGGTGGTTTTGAGCGGGTTTACGAGATCAACCGTAACTTCCGCAACGAGGGCCTGTCCACGCGCCACAACCCCGAATTCACCATGCTTGAGTTCTACCAGGCGTACGCGGACTACAACGACCTGATGGATCTCACCGAGAAGATGCTGCGCGGTATCTGTGAAGATGTACTGGGCTCCACCACTGTGGAATACCAGGACAGCAGCTACGACTTCTCCAAGCCGTTCGCGCGTTTGTCTGTGTTCGACTCCATCCTGCACTACAACCCGGAACTCACTGCGGCTGATATCGACAATATCGAATCCGCCCGCGCGGTAGCCGAGAAGCTGGAAATCCCGCTGAAAGACAGCTGGGGCCTGGGTAAGGTACAGATCGAGATCTTCGAGAAGACTGTAGAGCACCGTCTCGACCAGCCGACCTTTATCACTGAGTACCCAACCGAAGTGTCTCCGTTGGCTCGCCGTAACGATGACAATCCGTTTGTCACCGACCGCTTTGAATTCTTCGTAGGCGGCCGCGAGATAGCCAATGGTTTCTCCGAGTTGAACGACGCGGAAGATCAGGCTGAACGCTTCAAAGCCCAGGTTGCGGAGAAAGATGCCGGTGACGACGAAGCCATGCACTACGACGCCGACTATATCCGCGCGCTGGAATACGGCCTACCGCCCACCGCTGGTGAGGGCATCGGTATCGACCGTCTGGTAATGCTGTTTACCAACTCTCCATCGATCCGTGACGTACTGCTGTTCCCGCATATGCGTCCTGAAGCGAACGACTAATCGCTTCTCACTGCCGGGTAGTTTTACCTGCCCGGCAGTATTTCCTCTCCCTATGCCGCAGATTTCCTCACTCTGAAACTTCCCTCAGCTCTATCTATCCTTATTCATTGGTGCTCTATCGGGCCTCGAATGATTTGGAGCGGTTGCTGCTATGAAACAGGGACAGGCGAAAGAGAAAAGCGCAAGGCAAATATTGGCGCTAACGCTCGGTAGCTTTATCTCCTGTACCGCCGCTGCGCAAAGTTCGGAGCCTGCACCGGCTGCCAGCCTAACTTCCAAAGATCCCGATGACTGGCGCTTCCTCGCCACTCCCTACCTTTTCCTCCCGCTTCGCACTAAAGGGACTTCCACTGTCGCTGACACCAGTGTCGATATTGATCTGGATTTAAGTAAAACCCTGGAGCTCCTCAACGCTGCATTTTCTGTGCGCCTGGAAGCCTGGAAAGGGCGCTTTGGGGTAGTGGCGGATCTCTACTATGTGCACCTCAGACTGGACAAGGGAGCAACCATAACCCCGCCGCAAAATCCACAGCTGGATATCGACATAGATATTGACGTGGAGGTGGATGTTCGCCAAGGCTGGATAAATGCACTGGCCGGTTACCGGATTTTAGAAGGGAACCTGGCTAATAGTGGGCGAAAGTACTTCGTTGATGTGGGAGCGGGTTTGCGCTGGAACCGATTAAAGCAGGAAGTGAAAGCACGAGCGGGAATTAATATAGGCCCCAGACCCGAGTTCAGGAATCGCCTCGGAGGCAAACAGAGTTGGTGGGAACCTACACTATCTGCGCGAGGTGCAATCGGAATTACTGAATGCCTAACCATTGCTGTACGCACGGAATTGGGAGGCTTTGGCGCTGGGGGTGATGACTTACAGTGGAATCTACTAGCCGGATTCGACTGGCGCGCCTGGAAGACAACCTCGCTGCGTTTTGGGTATCAGTATTACAGTATTGATTACTCCGATCGACTTTCTGATGGGCGATTTGCTTATGATATTACTCAGCATGGGCCGTATATTGCGGCGACTTGGAGGTGGTAGCTGAGCTAGTTATATTGGTGATCAGGGTGTGTGGTTCTGCTCACAGATCTTGTTGGTGACTGTTATTTTTGAAGAAACTAAGATTTTTGGCGTAATAATTTTAATATCACAGAGTTGGTTGTTTATCTTGGATTTGCAATAGTGGTTATATGGATCATTTTATACTTGGTTCTATGGTCTAGTTTATATGTATCTAATTGATTTGATACTGAAAAGTAAATGTGAAGAGCGAATTTACATTTGAAATAGTCGTCAAGTTAATAGTGGCCTGCGGGTGATCATATACATAGCTAAATTTCACTGATACATGAGTCAGGAAGTGAAAGTAGAGTATATCTTTGATGGAAAACCAGTTGGTATATTTATACGAATACTCAATGATGTTAAGTTTGAACTCGGTGACTACCCGAATTTAGCCGGTTGTTTAATCAAGCGATTGGTCACTCAGTCGAGGATATTAAAGGAGGGTAGTAGTCCTGACCTTAGTATTTGTTGCCTTTGTTTTGAAAATGGTAATCAAAAAAGCAAATTCAACGCTGGTGAGGTAGTAGCTTTTGTGCCATAAAAAATTTAATGGAACCAGGTGGTTTTGTACGCCGCTTGTGTAGGATCTCGCAGCGCCCGACCGTTATTGGTGGCGTTAAGTATAAGTAGGAAGTTGTCATGAGTAAGGTTCGAATAATATTTGGTTTAGCTTGGTTTCTTCTGTCGTTATTGTGCGTAGTTATTTGGAATTCATTAACTTTCGGTGGGTCAACTATATCGGCAAGTGGGGCTGATAAAACAAGCCCCGCCGGTTATCTCTATCTGGGCGCTGGAATAGTATTTGCTATAGTGGTGGGTGGAGTGTATTTGCAAAGAAAGCTAAGCCTATTGGTAGTCTTTCCTGTATTGGTCTTCTCGCTTATATGGTTTTTGGATGTACTAACCGATGAACATTTTTGGCTTAAATATGCTTTAGCTTCGAGTGCTATATTGATTGTATGTTTTGGTTCGGTATTTTCAGTTTGTCGACGCACTTAACAAGTTGCCCAAGTGCATTCTGGTCCGTTGGACCTCCATGGGGCAGCCTAGATTCCATTTTGGCTGTCTTTATTAAAGTCTTAAATGTTGCGGGGAATTACAAATATATGTTGTGGATAATAAATATTGTAGGGTTGCTCACTTCGTGGCACTTTATGGACCTCAATTCTGATTCTTCCTTTAAAAGCGAAGTTTGCCCAACACTATTGGTTATATTTGCAATTTGTCTACTTACGGATGTGGTGTGTACACTTAGTTCTGGTGGTAGCGGTGGGGGTCGTGGAGGTGGCTTCTTTGGTGGCGGTGACGGAGGTTGTGGTGGCGATGGTGGAGGCTGTTAAGTGTATGATATATTCAACAAAGCCATCAATTGAGAGGTGAATTAAAAAGCCTATATGTGGTTTACTCATCACTCGCGATTATACTTGGCTCACTGTTTCTAATTAGTGAGATGGGTTTTCCAAAGAGCTGGATTGTTTTTGTTGTAATTGTAACTCTTTATATTGCTTGGTTATTGGCCCGATCATTCACTAGGGCTATAGAATGCGATTTTTGTAACTGTGAACTTGGGGCAGCGTTAATGCAATTGGGTAAAAATTCAAATCAAGGCTTTTGCCCAAAGTGTGGCAGTGAAATTGAATAACAAAATTGGGTAGCCTCGCCCGCAATAAATGCTCGCAGGACACTCTGTACGTGGCTCCGGTTGCCACAGCCAAAGGCGTGAAGTATTGAATTGGAATCAAAGTATGAAAGGATTTTACGGGCAAGCGAAGTTATCGACGGTTTTTCTGGGTTACCTTTTGTTGCCATTATTTACGTTGTGCTTACTTTATTTAAGTATTCCTGTTTCACCGTATTCAGAGCTGATGCTGGACTCAACTGTTGCTATTTGGTGTGTTGCAGGAGCGGTCGCAATATGGCGCTGTGCATTCAATTCACCATTTCAAGTTCTGGGGTATTTCGCTCGTATGATTTCAGTTCTATTAGTGGTGGTGCTATTTGCCAGCTTATCCAGCTTTATTGTAACGGTCATGGGGTTGGCCATATTTGGTGCTCCCCAGTGAACACACTTAAATACCCAATTAACTAAGTTTCTTTGGCGCTCGGCAGTTTGCACTCCGCTTCGCAACATTTCGACTGCGGGTTATCGGGGCGTTAAAATATGAGTGTATACATCGTGCAATATCCAGATGGGTGCGAGATAGAACTGGGAGATACAGTCTCTCTGGCTATGCCAAACGGCTGGGCTGAGGCTCGCGTAGTAATGCTTGGTAGTACGAGAGAGCACCTAAATATGACCGCAGAGGATCTGGACTGGTACAGTGGCGAGGGCTTGGAGCCTACATCGATACTCGTAGAGTGGCTCAAGGATGGCAAACCAAAACGAGGTGCTTATATGTCAATCCATGTAGATTGTTGTATAAAATTAATTTCTAGAGACCAGTCGTAATTTTCATACGATAATTAATGCGTCAATTAACTCCGCGCCTCGCCCCACCTGCCGGTTATTAAGGCGCTAAATGCTTTGATAGGGCGTATGAGCAATTAAGTGCCCTTTAGCTGTTTAGCTGAATTAATACTAATAAAAATTTTATACGCAGCGCTGAACGTATTTTCTATCTATGTACGGTTCATTCCTAAATTAGCCATATGGATTTTCTGGGAGCTGTTGGCCCGTTGATTGTTGTCGGAGTTTTATGATTTTTTTATTGCAAAGCATTGAGTGGCAGGAAGTATTTGGTAAAACTGTCCATGAGGTTTCCATATGTTCTTTGTTGTGGCCTTTGATATCTTTTCTCTATATGGGTAATTTATGGGCGTCGGTGTAGCTAAGTAGCTAACTAAGAGATGAAACTGACGGTACAATTTCGTGTGTCTTTTATGCTGTCACTACTCTCATTATCGTATCGAATTTATATAGTCTGGTCCGTATCTGACTACAGTGTTAGCAGTAAATCAATTATCTGAGATCTTTGGGGCTATGGAAGTTGATAAAAGTGACGTTCGGAAAAGAGCCGATGAAATAAAGCCGTATCGCTGCAAAAATCTGATAGCTGTTCTCGAATACCCAATGGATATGAAGAATATTGGAGCAGTTATTAGAAACGTTAATGCGTTAGGCGTTGAAAAAACGTATATTGTTGATCCGCGTAACTCTTTACCCGATGATTGGCAGGAAATGAGAGAAAGGAGGTCACTCTCAAAATTGTCTGTCTCTGCGATCAAATGGAGTTTTGTAAAGCGTTTTGGTAGTACTGAGGAATGCCTGGATCATTTGACGAAAAACAGATTTATCTCGATTGTCACCTCTCCCCATGTAAAAGGAAAAGATAACTTTATATTGCATGAGGCAGATTACACTCAGCCAAAGCTGGCTGTTTGGTTTGGTAATGAATCTAGAGGTATAAGTGATCTCGCAGTCGAACATAGCGCCTTCTGCGTATCCATTCCAATGTTTGGCATGATTGAAAGCCTGAATCTTGGCACAACGTCTGGAATTGTATTGTATGAAGTTACTAAACAGCGCCGTGAGTATCAGGAAAAGTACAAGAGAGCAAATCGTAGCGACTAATAGAATGATGGAGTTGATGTCCTATTTTTGTGTTTTTTACACTGTGGCTGTATTCTTTTCCTCAAATAAATAAAGAAACTTTCCCCATTGAATAGGCGCCTACCTTTCGGTCGCAATTACTCTTGGGTAACTTACAAAGCAGGCAAAAACTATTTCGTCTTTAAAGCCACCCCAAAACGAGAAGGTCAAAATTACTTTAATATGAGCAGAATCGAGTTTAAGGAGCTAACCCAAGTGAAGCGAAATAAGCTGTTAGCTGTACTCAATGAGGATTCACTTAGGGAGCACTTAATTAAACATGAATACTTTGATGTCCAGAGTATTAATGAGTGGATCAAGTTTAAGTTAGAAGTAGACTCCCTGCCTGGGTGCCGTGTTCGACTAATTTATATCGGTGGAGTATTAGCTGGGTGGTGTGGTATTCAACCTGACGATAGCGGCTTTGAGATGGCTGTTGTCATATCTCAACAGTTTTGGGGTTCTGGACTCTCAGTATTCAAAACAATGATCGGTTGGGCTAAGGAGTTAGGGCATAAGGAAATAGTGTGTCATTTGCTTGACAGTAGGCCAGAATACAGAGCTTTGAAAAGAATATCCAAAACAGTACATGAAACCGAGCTGTTGGGTCGATGTTTTACGACATACTGTATCGAGCTCGATAAATATGCATAGATTAAACTATAACTGGTCGGTGTATCGTTTCTTTCTTGTTATATGAAAAAAATAAACTATGGCTTGGATTTTGGTTTCAGATATTTTTGGTCGTACAAAAGCGTTAGAGCGATTTGCAGCTGATCTTCCTGGTAGTGTAGAGATAGTTGATCCGTATAATTCAGAATTGATGAATTTCGATTGTGAAGTTGAGGCGTATTCACACTTTACATCAAAGGTTGGGCTCGATAAATACGTTGAAAAATTATCAGAGAGAATCAGCGCATCATTTGGTCATGTGAGTTTAGTAGGTTTTAGTATTGGTGCATCGGCCATATGGAGATTATCTGATCATCAAGCTTTGAGTAATGTTTCAGGGGCAATTTTATTTTATAGTTCACAAGTTCGCCATTACGTCAAAATTGATCCTATATTTCCTACGCGCTTGATATTCCCGGCGATGGAGCCTCACTTTTCTGTATCAGAGGTCATGCAGACGTTGAAGCAGAAAGAGCAAGTGGAGGTTCATCATTCCACTTACCTTCATGGCTTTATGAACCCCCATTCCAAAAATTATAATGCAGAAGGCTATGTTAAATATAGGCAGGTGGTATATGGTACAGCAGTTAACAACTATATCTGTACAGGTTTCAACTTGATGTATTGATCTGGGTGGCTAGCTTGATAAAAATAATCTAGATTCTAGTGAGAGGTTTTTATCATCTTGTCCGTGCTTGTTAAAAAGAGTATGCTCCTTATTGTTCATTTCTGAGTCTAGAGTTCGAGCGCATTGAGTTAATCGAAAGATTTGAGCCAAATCATAAAAGCCTGTGATATCCCTGATTTATTCTCTAGGGTCAAAAGGTGTTTGCGTGATATATTTCTTATTGGTTAATTACATTAATTGGTATTTTGGCTGTTGAGGAAGCCATGCTTAAAGTCTCTGGTGCCGCATCACAATCATTAGAATGGATGAAAGAATGAATTTTCTAAGCTAAATGAAAAAGCGCTCTACATGGTACTGTTTTCTGGCTTTGACTATAAAGTTAGCTTTTTGATTTTCTGCTTTTTGGCAAAGTCTTGGTAGCTGTCCAATCTCTCGATTTGTTTGTTTTTTTTTTTTGATAAATGTAGTGTCAATTCTAAAGGGAAGTTATGAGAGTCTTTATAGTATTTCTTGCTTTGGTCTGGTGTTCGAGTGTTTTTGCGAAAGATGAGCACAAATATAGCTTTGTTAATATTAATGGAAATAATATCGCATACCTGTGTAAAGGGTCAGGTGACCAAGTAATTTTAATGGTCTCCGGTATGGGGTTAGATGCTCATAGTACCTACAAGAATACATACCATAATTTTGAGTCAAAGAATTCTATGTTGTGCATGTACGACAGACCCGGGACAGGTAAAAGCAAGCATTCTGAGTTGAAACTGCGAACTATGGATGAGCTATCGGATGAGTTAGGGGAGTTTATAGAGAAGAAGCAGTGGAGTTCTGTAGTAATAGTCGCGTACTCTTTTGGTGGGCAGATAGCAAGAGCCTTTGCACATAAAAAACCCGAAGTTGTCTCAGGCCTGTTGTTAGTAGATACATCCCATGAATCCTGGTTAGAAAATTTGAAATAATCTCTCTCCCCTGAAGGGTGGAGTATTATGGAGAGGATTATAGCGTGGGAAAAGCAGCATCACTCCTATGAAGATTTCGAAGAATCAGCACGAAATCATAAAAGATATCAGTTAGTAAATAACATTCCCATTACTGTTATGAGTCGGGGAATGCGGCACAACCAAATTAGGCAAACAGGAATGAGTTATGCTGATGTTGATGCATATAATGACACCTGGAATCAATCACAAGCGGCTTTATTGGAAATAAATGAAGATGTAAAGCATGTGGTTATGGAGTATTCGAGTCATTTATTTGACGAAACAGATCCTTGGATTGTACTTAAAGAGATTGAATTACTGGAGAACAAGGTCCTGAAATAATTCTCATAAAATAACCATGAGCCTATTTATTAGTGGTCTACGAGATTTCTCTTGAGCTAACCTTGGCTGAATTGGTTCAGGTCACATCTGACACATTCTCTTGAAAAAGAGGGCTTTCCGGTTTTGATGAAGGTGCCTAAACCTAAAAGAAAAACCAAGGTTAAATTCCATGATTCATACTAATGACCGCATCATCAAACATAAGACCGGATTACTAAATTTGGCAGAAGAATTTAGCAATATATCCAAAGCTTGTAAGATGCTGAGTATATCGAGAGACACCTTCTATCGGTACAAGGAAGCCGTTTTTTGGTGGCAGCGTGGATGCTCTTTTTGAGAAGAACCGGCGTGTACTCAATCACAAAAATCGTGTTGATATAGTTATTGAATAGGCAGTTTTAACCTATGCCCTCCAGGAGCCTGCCCTTGGGCAGGTTTGAGTTTCCAATGAACTGCGTAAACGCGGTGTGCTTGTGACCCCTAGTGGTGTTCGGGGTATCTGGTTACGGCATGACCTGGCTAACTTCAAATTGCGATTAAAGGCACTTGAGGCCAACGTAGCTGCAGAGGGGCTGATCCTCATATAGTTACAGGTTCAGGCTTTGGAGAGAAAACGGCATGGTGATGAAGTTTGTGGTGAAATTGATACTCAACACCCAGGTTATCTGGGCTCGCAGGATACCTTCTATGTAGGAGCATTTAAGGGCGTTGGACGTGTTTATCAGCAAACCTATGTCGATACATATGCAAAGGTAGCTCATTGCAAGTTGCATACTACCAAAACACCAATCACCGGGGCGGGCCTTCTGAATGATCGTGCGCTGCCGTTTTACGCCATGCATGATCTACCGGTGCTGCGTATCCTAACTGATCGTGGTACTGAATATTGTGGAAAGTTGGAACAGCATGACTACCAGCTATATCTAAGTGTGAACGAAATAGAACACGCCAAGACAAAAGCCAGGCATCCGAAAATCAACGGCATCTGTGAGCGCTTCCATAAAACGATTCTACAAGAGTTTTACCAGCCTTCATTACGCCGCAAGATCTATGGATCAATAGAAGAGTTACAAAGGGATCTGGACGAATGGCTCGTATGTTACAATAGTGAGGGTACTCATCAGGGTAAAAAGTGTTGTGGCCGCACACCGATGGTAACACTTGAGGATAGAAAAAGCGTCTGGAGGGAAAAATTTGTAAACTGAATTTGACCTGACAGAACACCTTCTGAAAAACCGCTAACTGTCAGATCAAGTCTGAATTACTACACATTAATTTTGCGGGATGACTCTACCTGTTAATATGGAGTTCCCTTCTAATTCGGCTGGGCTTTCTCTTTTGTGGGATACTTTCTTAGTTTATTTAACTGGCAAGGTCGCTAATAAATATAATTATCCACAATCCACCAAAAATAGAAATTACTTTTCGATCCTGTGCTTTTGGCTAGCTCTTTCATTTCACTAAGGCTATGTCTATCGAAGTAGCTCTGATCCAAAATTACCCCTAGGGGATTGGTTAGGGTGTTCAAGTTTTCTCGTGGATCATCTTCGAGCAACAATAGTTCAGCATTAAAGCCTGTGGAAACGGAGCCCACCTTATCGCTAATACCCAGTGCTTTTGCTGGGTGATGGGTTGCTGCTCGCAATACATCATTAACAGGGATCCCCACCTCCACTAATCGTTGCATTTCTTGAATAGTGCCCAAGCCATTGGGCGTATAGAAGGTTCCGCCGTCAGACGCTATCATTATCTCAACACCGGCTTGGTTTAGCTGCTTGGCCATATCCCCGAAAATGTTGGATTTACCCTGCCAATCCTGTTGCGCTTTAGCGCTATGTATCCCATTAACCTTCTGCTCACCCATTGCTTTTATCGCGGGATGATTGAGCTCGAGATCATCAGCTATGCTGTGCCAGTAATCTGGTCCAAGCTGCGCGATCTGTGCTACGTTGTCATATACGATTAAAGTAGGGCTAACTGGTACGTTGCTATCTAGTAGTTGCTGCACAATTTCATCGAAGCTCTCCTGCTGATAGTCGTAGTTCAAATGTGCCTGAAAGATCATTTCCACATGCTCTAATGACTGCGGTTTAGCCGATAAGTATTCATTGAGAGTAATACCAAAAGGCGGGTGGCCAGCTAAAGGCATGCCGAGCTTCTTCGCTTCATCAGCTATAGCGAAGAAAACCTCACGGAATAAACCGTCATAAACTTTAACTTGCTGGTACCCCTGTTGATATTGCTGGCGAACCAGCTGGCGAGCCTCTTCTTTACTACCAATAAACTTGTGGTGTCGGCCACTGGCATAGTGGGAATGTTGATTTACAGGTGCACCGGATAACACCATATGAGGGCCGGCTATATCCCCAGTATCGATCCATTTTTTGAGAATACGCTGAGGGGAATTGCCAGCCATAACTCTTGTGCGAGTGACTCCGTGCGCTAACATAGCTAATAGATCGGATCGACCCCATACATGGCTGTGCATATCGATTAAGCCTGGCATCGCATATTTACCCAGGCCATTAATCCTCAGCTCGCCTTCAATCTCAGGTATTACATCTCTAGTTATTTGGGCAATTCTTCCACCTTGAATGACGAGGTTTTGGTTACTTGCGGCTGTATTATGCTGGGTGTCGATGACTGTGATATCGGTAACTACAATACGAGCATTCTTTTCAGCTAACCCGTAGGAAGAGGGAGGGATGTACCATGCACATCCCCAAGATCCGAGCGCAGCAACGCTAATGAACACTAAAATAGCTACAGCTGCTTTCCATGAACGAGCAAAATAGGAAGATAACTTCATAATGACCTCTTGTGAATCAAAGAGGCCAAAATGCCAAAATTATCAGCTTCTAGCGTCCGAAATCCAGATTTTGCACGTCCAAAGTAACCATTATTGGGGGTTTTCTGCTAAATACTGACTAGGAGTCATCCCAAGGTGGCGCTTAAACAGGCTGTTGAAGCTGGATTTAGAGTTAAAGCCCGCTTCAAGTGCAATATCGAGGAGACGAACTTTTTTGTCCGAATCACTCTCTTTTGCTGAATCAAGTTGCGAAACTACATCTGCCAAACGCTGAGCATTAACATAGTCATTAAAGTTACCGCCATAGCCCTGATTGATGGCCCAGGAAACATCTTTCTCTCCAAGCCCTGTATGTTGTGCCAAATCCCGAAGGGATAACCTTGGCAGGCGATAGAGCTTTTGACTATGAACCTGTTTGTTAAGCTCTTTGAAAAGTGTATCTGCCTGAGTCGTTTCGTTAGTTTTGCACTTCCCCTTATCACAACCCTCTATTACGGATATGCCCAGGGCTTGTTCACCATCCGTTAAACCCGCAAATAGCTGCGGTTCCCTAACTGCGCGAATTACAAGCGAAGCAACAATCAAAAAATAGCTCAGCTGCATAACAAGGTACCATCTGAGCAAAAGAGAAATGGGTAAGTAAGGTTGCAAGTTATGCCGCACTGCATCCACCAGTGCAACGCCAACCAGAACCCATAGGATACGCTTAACCCAATCAGCTCTCAATTTGTTAGCATCGGAGCGGTTTTGGGGCAAGATATGTTGATATCGAATAAGCGCTTTTATACTTAATGAGAAATAAACAATCTGACTTAAAGTACCGGCCGCTAAAACCCACTGAGGCCAGTGATTAAATAATAAACTGATTGCTGCTGGTGCTAAGTGCACCCAGTGTTTACGTTGTTGTTGATAACTGGCGGATATTAATTGTGCAACTACGGCAAAAAATAATGGGCCCATCAATAATGAGAATGAAGGCGTGATTAAATAGCCAAGATTAACTACTTTCGTTTCTTCTACAAAATTAAATGTCATCAATAATGCAGTGGCGCCTAACAAGTATTGCATTGCTGTAAAACGGTTTTGCGCCCAAAGTAATGCAATACCTAGAATCGATAGGGTGATAAAGGCTATCTGTAAAAAATTAGATGCGGAGTAATTTACCATGTTTGCTCAAATAACAATCTATAAATCGATAAGCAGAATTTCTTAAAGGTAACATCGTTCGAAGCTTCCTGTATTTGATCATACTGGGTGACTACTTATGGAGCCTATTAACAAACCTACAGGACCTGAAGGGGGGAATGCCACAGTTGCTGCGTTTCAACCAGGTCATTTTCGGTGAGCTGTGCCTAACATCTGAAGCCTTCAAGATCCGCAGGGGTATTATGGAGCTATTCAGAGTCTCCCTAAGTGTAACTTCCCAAAGTATGGGGCGGAGTGAAGCTGAGATCGATTACTCGAAGTACACGAATATACCTCTGCTTGTTGCGAGTCTTATTCAACACGACAAAAATATTCTCTAAACTCCCATTTTGTTACTGGCAATGAGTAGCAGTTATTTTCGTATTTTAAAATCCGTGTCTCATCAGAAGTGGGGAGTTCGTCGTAATATGTGATACGAATCGTATCGGCACTCAAGACTTCGATCGTATGTGGTGAAAATGTCAATACCTCCGGCTTTTCCCCTATGATGTAAGTTGCAAACGAATCTACTCGAACTACATTCACGAGACGCCCAAAGAAATTGGAGCGGAAGAGCATTTGGGTTTTCTCGGGTATGTCCTCCACGTTGTTCATGCTGGCTAAAGTCTTTTTTTCATTTGATTGCCAAGTTCCCACATAGAAGAGGTTTTCATCTGCTATGACAAATGGTGTAAAAATAAGTAATGCCAAAGTTAAATATAGTTTCATGTTTTTATTTTTAACATTTGTGCCGCAGTAAATCTGATCTTTATTATCCCGATTGTTATCTTGGAATCAATTGGAGTAAAAACCGGAAGACCTATGTAGGAGTAGAATGTGGTAGCGATCCGGTCCGATCGTACCAGGTTCAGGCGCTATAAATATAAAGATGTACAGTAAAAAAGGCTTCAGGGATGCTGAATGAATCGTGTGTTAGGTCGGCTGGAACCTAATGATCCATGATTTTGAAAAAATAATCGAAGTTTTAGAAGATCTATTTCAGTCGCTAACTGTTTAAGCTGTAGCAACTGCAAATGTGTAGAAGCTGGCAGGTAACGCAAAGATATTTTGGGGTAGGGGGGGGAGTAAATTGAGGGCAGGGAGAATGGCTGCGGGCAATCCCGCAGCCATCGGGACTTATTTCCAGTTCAGGATAACCTTACCGGATTCACCAGACCCCATGGTATCGAAGCCTTGTTGGAAGTCATCGATCGAAAACTGGTGAGTGATAATTGGGGTTAAATCCAGACCGGATTGAATCAGGCTGGCCATTTTGTACCAGGTCTCAAACATCTCACGGCCGTAAATACCTTTGATCATCAGGCCCTTAAAAATAACCTGCCCCCAGTCGATCGCCATTTCACCTGAGGGGATACCGAGCATGGCAATTTTGCCCCCGTGGTTCATTGCCGCGATCATATCGCGGAAGGCGACGGGTACGCCGGACATCTCCAGGCCAACATCAAAGCCTTCGCTCATTCCCAGCTCGTTCATCACATCGCTGAGATTTTCCTTGGCAACGTTTACGGCACGGGTAGCGCCCATCTTGCGTGCCAGTTCCAGGCGGTATTCATTGATATCGGTGATAACTACATGGCGTGCGCCAACATGTTTGGCGACTGCTGCGGCCATAATACCGATAGGGCCGGCGCCGGTAATCAGTACATCTTCGCCCACCAGGTCGAAAGACAGGGCCGTGTGGACCGCATTACCGAGGGGATCGAAAATAGAGGCGAGATCGTCAGAAATGTTATCCGGGATCTTGAAGGCATTGAGCGCGGGGATTACCAGATACTCTGCAAAAGCTCCGGGGCGGTCGACACCGACACCGTAAGTGTTGCGGCACAAGTGGCGGCGGCCGGCGCGACAGTTGCGACAGTGGCCGCACGTAATATGGCCTTCACCGGAAACACGGTCGCCTACCTGGAAACCTGCAACTTCCTGCCCCATACCGACGACTTCACCCACATATTCGTGGCCTACCACCATAGGGACAGGAATAGTTTTTTGAGACCATTCATCCCAGTTGTAGATATGCATGTCGGTACCGCAAATCGCGGTTTTGTGAATCTTGATCAGCAGGTCGTTGTGGCCCGGTGTGGGGATTTCCACATCGGTAAGCCAGATTCCCACTTCAGATTTCAGCTTGGATAGTGCTTTCATTGTTTTTAAAACTACAAATGGCAGGGCGCGGTGCCGCTCCGGTGAATTCCTTGTGAGAATTACCGTATCAGCACCGCTGTTTGGTTTAGATAATATTCAGTTCGCGGCCAACTTCAATGAAGGCATCGATACACTGGTCGAGCTGCTCGCGGGTGTGGGCGGCGGACATCTGGGTGCGGATGCGGGCCTGGCCCTTGGGCACTACCGGATAGAAGAAGCCCACTACGTAGATACCGCGCTCCAGCATCTTGTCAGCCATTTTCTGCGCCAGGGCAGCATCGCCAATCATCACCGGGATGATCGGGTGGTCGGCACCAGCCAGGGTAAAGCCGGCTTCGGACATACGCTTGCGGAAGTATGCGGAGTTGTCGCGCAGCTGTTCACGCAGCTCGCCGCCTTCAGTCAGCATATCCAACACTTTCAGGGAGGCGGTGACGATCGCCGGGGCTACAGAGTTGGAGAACAGATAGGGGCGCGAACGCTGGCGCAGTATGTCGATAATTTCCTTGCGGCCAGAAGTAAAGCCGCCGGAAGCGCCGCCCAGGGCCTTGCCCAGGGTGCCGGTAATAATATCGACGCGGTCAATCACATCGCAGTATTCATGGGTGCCGCGGCCGTGGTCTCCGAGGAAGCCCACTGCGTGGGAGTCGTCCACCATTACCAGGGCATTGTATTGGTCGGCCAAGTCGCACACGGCTTTGAGGTTGGCGATAACTCCGTCCATAGAGAAAACGCCATCGGTGGCGATCAGTTTGGTCTTGGCGCCAGCGGCGTCTGCGGCTTGTAGCTGCTTCTCCAGTTCCGCCATATCGTTGTTGGCGTAGCGGTAGCGCTTGGCTTTACACAGGCGCACGCCGTCGATGATGGAGGCGTGGTTGAGGGAGTCGGAGATGATGGCATCTTCCGGGCCCAGCAGCGTTTCAAACAGGCCGCCATTGGCGTCGAAGCAAGAGGTGTAAAGAATGGTGTCTTCGGTTTCCAGGAACTCAGATAGGCGCGATTCCAGCGCTTTGTGAATGTCCTGGGTGCCGCAGATAAAGCGCACCGATGCCATGCCGAAGCCGTACTGTTCGAGCCCCTCTTTGGCTGCTTCAATCAAGTCCGGGTGGTTGGCCAGGCCCAGGTAGTTGTTCGCACAAAAATTCAGTACCTGGGTGTCGTTGTTCACCTGGATCTCAGCGGCCTGCTGGGAGGTAATAATCCGCTCGCGTTTGTACAGGCCGTCTGCATCGATCTGTTTGAGTTCGCTGCGCAGGTGCTCAAAGAATTGTTCTGGCTTTGACATGGTATTGTTTTTAGCTCCTGTCGGGTGCTCTTGGCACAGGGTAACGGGCGCGAGCTCGCGGCGCCTGTTGGTTCTACTTTATCCCGCCAGTTCGCAGGCCTCATGGGCCGAAATAGGGTGCTCACTGGCGCGGCAACTGGTGGCAAATTTTAATGCCTCTTCGGCAGTGTCGAACAGTAGTTGCCACAACAACTGACGATCACCTCTTCTCACCGCGCGTACTGCCGTGTGGCTTCTTTGGCTGGCGATTTGAATTTCGATAATGTCTTTACTGGAAAACGGTGATTCGGACATGGTCCCTCCAATGGTAAAACTATGGAGGACTGACGTGGAAGCGGCGAAGTGATGTTCGCTAATCCGGTTGGTTTGCTCTGGTAGAGCCCCATCCTCCCCGCAGGCCTTGTGTGCCGCAGAGAGAGAACCACCTTGCCCCGGTCGGCAGGTTGGCGTTGGCGTCAGCCACTCTCGTGATGTGCGAGCAAAGATAACGGGGAGGGGATTAGCAGTCAACAGTACCGCCCCCATTAGAGGGCGGTGCAGAAGTTTATGCGGGAAGCTGCACGGATTTCAGTTCGATAAACTCACCGAGACCGGCCTCACCAAACTCGCGTCCGTTGCCGGAGCGCTTGTAACCGCCGAAGGGGGCGTCGTAGTTAAACTCACCGCCGTTGACAAAGCACAGGCCCGCTTCAATGCGACGAACGATAGGCATGGCGCTTTCGGCGTCTTTAGCCCATACGCCACTGGACAGACCGTATTCGGTGTCATTGGCAATGGCGACGGCTTCATCCATATCCTTGTAGGGGATCAGGCAGGTCACCGGGCCAAAGATTTCTTCCCGGGCAATGGCCATATCGTTGTGAACGTCGGCAAATACCGTGGGTTTCACATAGAAGCCTTTATCCAGTTCGGTGGGTAGATCGAGGCCGCCAGTCACAAGGCGGGCACCTTCTTCGATCCCTTTCTTGATGTAGCCGCGCACGATTTCCAGTTGGCGAGCGGAGGATAGGGGACCCATAAAGGCATTGGCATCAGTGCCCATGGCCACTTCTTCAGCCACCTGCTTGGCAACTTCCACCGCCTCTTCATAGTGCTCAGCGGGAACCAGCATTCGAGTGAGTGCGGTGCAGGTTTGGCCACTGTTGATGAATACATCTTCGCAGCCCCAGCGAACCGCTGCTTTAAGATCCGCATCCGGGGTGATAATCAGTGGCGATTTGCCACCCAGTTCCTGGGTTACTCTTTTAACCGTGGGTGCTGCAGCCTTGGCAACTTCAACGCCTGCACGGGTGGAGCCGGTAAAGGACACCATATCGATTCCCGGGTGCGATGACAGCTCTGCACCGACGACCGAGCCAGCACCGGGGATCAGGTTAAATACGCCCGCAGGAACACCGGCTGCTTCGATAATCTCCGCCATGACGAAATCCTGTAGCGGAGTGGTTTCCGAAGGCTTGGTAATCATGGTGCAGCCCGCTGCGAGAGCCGGGGCCACTTTGCCGACAAATTGGTGCAGAGGGTAATTCCAAGGGGTAATAAAGCCACACACGCCAATCGGCTCCCGGATTAATACCGAGTGGGCCGCCTTTTCGGTCTCTTCCATGATTGAAGTGCGACCGGCGTAGTAACGCATGGCGTAGATAGGGCCATCCACATGTAACCAACGGGTGATATGGGCGGGGCAACCCAGGGTTTGTGAGATCGCCTGGATCAAGTCTTCCTTGCGTTCTTCCATACCGTCAGCAATGGCATTTAGCAGTGCTGAGCGCTGATCTGCGCTGGTATGGCGCCACTTGCGAAAGGCGCTGCGGGCAGCGGCAACGGCAATATCCACATCCTCAGCAGAGCCTTCCACCACCTGGCAAATCATTTCTTCAGTGGCGGGGTTGATCACAGGATGGGAACTGGTGCCGAGGGGCTCGCGCCACTCACCATTGATAAACAGTTTGTCGGTATGCAGCTTGCTGAAATCTGTCATGTCACGCTTCCGTTTGCTTCGCGCCAGTTCAAGGGGCGGTGATTTCGATAATTGTTGGTGTTTTGCGTTGCAGGGCTTCTGCGACTGCCGTAGCTAATTGCTGTGGTTTGTCGATGCGACAACCTTCAGCGCCAAAAGATTTTGCCAGTGCGACAAAATCCGGAGTGCGAAGATTAACACCTTCTTGAGGTACTTCTGCGGCATCCATAAAGTCGCGAATCTCTCCATACCCGCTGTTATTCCAAACCAGTATTGGCAGGGGCAGTTGCTGCTCTACTGCAACGGCCAGCTCACCGAGAGTAAACATCAGGCCGCCATCGCCGATCAAGGCAACTACATCCCGCTCGCTGGATAACTTGGCCCCGATCGAGGCGGGCAGGGCAAAGCCCAGCGTGCCGTAACCGGTGGTACAGGTAATATGGCTGCGAGGGTGGTACAGCGGCAAGGCGTGGTTAGTGTTATAGGCCAGTTGTGTGGAGTCGGTAACCAGAATTCCCTCATCGGGCAGGGCTTCGCGCAGAGCTTCAACCCAAGGGAAGCGCTCCTCAGAACCTTCCCACCACTCTTTGCGGCAGTTACTGATTAATTGTGAAACTTCCTCTTCTGCGCGCTGTTTTGAGCTCTCTTCGCACTGAACCAGGGCTTCGCTTAATTGCTGAAGGCTTTCTGCTGCATCCGCGCAGATGGCCAGGTCCGGCTGGGCGTTACAAACCAGTTGAGCCGGATCAATGTCGATGCGGATCAGCTTGCCTGAGAAAGCGTAATCCTCTTTCACCAGATTGCGATCGGTTTCCGAAAGCTCTGTGCCAACGGCCAAGACCACATCGGCAGCTTCTACTCGCTCACGCACGCAGTCGAAACTGAGATTGGCTCCGCCACACAGAGGAAGTCTTTCATCGACAACGCCTTTGGCGGCCAGAGACAGGAAGACTGGAGCTGCAATTTTTTCTGATACCTGTGTTGCCGCTTTTCCAGCAGATTGCGCGCCACCGCCCAGGAGAATCACCGGGCGTTCGGCAGCTTGCAGCCACTGGGTAGCAGTCGCGATAGTTGTCGTGTTGGCTGCCGGTACCATGGCATTGGGTGCCGCGCGGTAATCGTCCAGATTGCCGGACATAGGCGCCGGGAATAAATCGATAGGGATTTCGATATGGACAGGGCCGGGGCGGCTGGATTGCAATAGCTGGAATGCCCGTGCCATCACTTCCGGTAATTGTTCTGCCTGGGTCAGGGTGTGCTGCCAGATACAAAAGCCTCGACTGGCATCGCTTTGGCGGGGTAGCTCATGCAGGCGCCCACGGCCCATGCCAAGGTCTTCCCGGCGATTGACGGCGGAAATAACCAGCATAGGAATTGAGTCTGAGTAAGCTTGCGCCATCGCAGTGGCTGCGTTGGTCAGCCCCGGCCCAGTGATCAGGAAACAGACACCGGGCTTGCCGCTGGCGCGGGCATAACCGTCTGCCATAAAGGCGGCGCCCTGCTCATGCCTTGGCGTGATATGCATCAAGTCGCTACCGGGCAGGCCGCGATACAGTTCAATGGTATGTACGCCGGGAATCCCGAAAACTTTTTCTACCTGGTATTCGCGCAGCAGGCGCATCAGCACCTGGGCGCATGTGGGCGCAGAGGACATAAGCACCATTTTCCTTATTCGTGTAAAAATGCAGTGAGCCTAGCGGCCCACCAAAAGCCGTGCAAGCACCCGCAGAGTCTGCACCTTCACAGGCAATATCGCAGGAAAATTGAGATTCACCCGGCACTGCGGCAGGAAACTTTGTACGCTTGGGTTACTTTGCCTGCCAGTAGATTTTGAGGAATTTGACGAGGTGGCTGCCGCACAATAGCCTTCCGGCACTTCGCTGAATAAACTTTGAGCTAGAACAACCGAGGAAGTATCACCATGGAAATCGATCAATGGCGTCGGGAATACCAAATGGGTGGTTTAAGGCGCTCTGAATTGAAGCCGACCCCCGTGGAGCAGTTTCGCAAGTGGCTTGCAGAAGCTGTTGAGGCAGAATTAGTTGATGCCAGCGCCATGTGTCTTGCCACCACTAACGCGGACGGGCACCCCTCGCAGCGGATTGTTTTGCTGAAAGGCTTCGATGAGAAGGGTTTCGTTTTCTATACCAATTTACAGAGTGACAAGGCCCGAGATATGGCCGTTAACCCTCAGGTGTCGCTGTTGTTTCCCTGGTGCCGTCTCGAGCGGCAGGTGATTGTTTATGGGAAGGTGGAGCCCGTTTCCCGCGAGCAGGCAGAGGCCTATTTCCAGTCGCGCCCCCTGGATAGCCAGTTGGCCGCGTGGGCTTCGCACCAGAGCCGGCCGCTTTCGTCCAGGGAGGAACTGGAGCAGCAGTTTGATAAAGAGAAGGCTCGCTTTGCCGGTAAAACAATTCCATTGCCAGAATTTTGGGGCGGTTACTGTGTAGTGCCCAATGCTGTTGAGTTTTGGCAGGGGGGTGAAAATAGATTGCACGATCGTTTTATTTATCGCAGTGAAGAAAATGAAAGCTGGAATATAGAACGTCGCGCCCCCTAATTTTCATATTTATCTTTTCGTGGCCCAGCCCTTTGGGCCACAACTAACCGCTTAATCACGTTTCACTTTGTGAGTACCTATCCCCTGATATTGTTTTATAGCGGTGTCTTATCTGGCAATTTGTGGTCAAGGCCGCTTAGAATAATGCGCCATAAATATAGCTAAAACTATTGTCTTAAAAATTCTATAGATTCGATCGTTTTTGCAATTCGAATCCAAGGGTAGGTAGGGGAAATATGGCCATTATTGGTATCGACTTGGGAACCACTAATAGTGCTTGCGGGGTACTGACCGACGAGGGGGTAAAACTAATCCCCAACCGTTTGGGTGAAATTTTGACCCCGTCAGTTGTGGGGCTTGATGATTCTGGCACATTGCTAGTCGGCAAAACGGCTAAAGAACGTCTTATTAACCACAGTGGTACCACTGTGGCTGCGTTTAAGCGCTTGATGGGCACTGACCACAAAGTTTCCCTGGGGAAACAGAAATTTAGTGCAACAGAACTCTCCTCGTTAATTTTACGTGCGCTCAAAGAAGATGCTGAAACTTTTCTTGGTGAAGAAGTAACCGAGGCGGTAATCAGTGTCCCAGCTTATTTTAATGATAATCAGCGCCATGCCACTAAGTTGGCAGGAGAGCTTGCGGGATTAAAAGTAGAGCGCCTTATTAACGAGCCAACTTCGGCTGCCATTGCTTACGGTTTACATGACAAGCGCGAAGGAAACTTCCTTATTTTAGATCTTGGGGGTGGCACCTTCGATGTTTCCATCCTGGAATTTTTTGATGGCATTATGGAAGTTCATGCCAGTGCCGGAGACAACTTCCTCGGTGGAGAGGATTTCGTTGAGGCAATGATCGATGATGTCCTGGCTGAGTTTGATATTAAGAAAGAGGCTTTAAGCCCTCGCGATTTGCAAAACTTATATATGCAAATGGAAAGCGCCAAACGTCGAGTTAGCCAGCAGCCTGAGCAAAAACTTGAATTACAACTTGATGGGCGCTCCCTGCAGTTCCAGGTGACCCCAGAGTGGTTTGAAAAACTCAGCACCCCCCTGTTGTTAAGAGCGAAACGGCCAATTGAGCGGGCAATGCGCGATGCAGATTTGCCCCTACAGAAAATTGATGAAGTGGTATTGGTTGGCGGTTCTACGCGCATGGCCCAGTTTCGTTCAATGGTTGGTCGAATGTTTGGCCGTCTGCCAGCCTGTCATTTGGACCCGGACACTGTCGTTGCGATGGGAGCAGCTATTCAGGCTGGCTTAAAAGAAAGGAACTCAGCACTGGATGATATTGTCCTGACTGATGTATGCCCTTACACCTTGGGAACAGGTGTTATCAATGAAGATAATCCGCAGCTCGGTGCTTACTTTATGCCTATTATTGAGCGCAATACCGTTGTGCCAGTTAGTGTTGTAAGGCGGGTTTGGACTGCTCTGGATAATCAGACGCAGTTGTGTGTCGATGTATACCAGGGAGAAAATCGCCTGGTGAAAAAGAACGTTTACTTAGGTGAGCTAACAGTTCCTGTGCCTAAGAAAGCAAAGGGTGAGGAAGCGGCTGACATTCGTTACACCTACGATATGAATGGGCTTCTGGAGGTGGACGTTACTGTTGTCTCAACAGGGAAAAATTTCAATAAATTAATTGAATTCACACCGGGCGCTCTTACCGAAGTACAAAAAGCTGAAGCTTTGGAGAAATTGACAAAGTTAAAGTTCCACCCAAGGGAAGATGAAAAAAACCAGGCAATTATCGCTCGTGGCGAACGTTTATATGAGTCGAGCCTGGGGGAGCAGCGGGAGTATATCGCCAGACTGCTGGCTTCGTTTGATAGTGTGCTTGAGCGACAAAACCCTACAGAAATCACCAAAGCGCGCACAGAAGTCGGTGAAATTCTGGATCGGTTGGATAGCGAGGACTGGATTTAATGAACCCTTGGGCAGTCCTCGACATTACCCCTGTCAATGATGCCAGGGCTATCAAGCGTGCCTACGCAAAAAAGTTGAAGCAAACACGCCCAGATGAAAAACCTGAGGAGTTTCAGGTTTTGCACTCTGCGTATAGGCAGGCATTGCAGCTTGCTGAACAGTTGCAGGAAGAGGAAGAAGCCGATGTAGAATTGGAGAGTAGTAATCTCGGCCTCTCATCCAGCGAATTATCATCTGAATCACTCCCTCTTGAAGCGGAAGATCCTATCGTTTCCACCGCTAGGGTAGATCAGGCTGAAGATGATACAAACGATACCTTAGCGGTAGAAAAAGCCGAAAGCCTTTCAAAGCCGGAGCCTTCGGTATCAATTGAAGAGAAAGAGGGGGGGAGGACTGAATCAAGTGTTCAAAGCGAAGCAGCTATACCTATCTCGGAAGAGCAAGCGGTATCGAAACAGGAAAGAGACTTGCGGATTGAGGAATATCGGCGTGTCCTCAAACAGGTAGACGTAATTCTTAGCAGTGATGCCGAGCTTAACGATGAGCGAAGATGGTATTTTCTCGGCAAGAGTTCGCATATGCTGGATGAGGAGTACAACTGGAACTTGGGGCTCTCAATCTTTGATCGTTTTGCCCGATTGAATCAGTCCGGTCAAGAAAAGGAGGGGGAAAAAAAGCCCAAAAGGATGGTTTCCGTAAACGTCCTACAGTACTGCGATAGTTTGTTTGATTGGAGGGGAAACGCACCCTACCTATACCAATCGTTGGATGAAAAACTATGCGATAGCTTGTTCGGAATCATGGAAAATCATGAGTCTGAGATCGATCCACTACAGGGGCTTCGCGGAGGGCGCGAAGTCATAAGGGCCAATAGTGAGGAGTTGGTCGAGAACTACGAGCAGTATTATTTTGGCCATTTATTGGCCAGAGGTATAGCTGTTGTTCTGGATCTATTACTGCTTTATGTTGTTATTGGCTTTCCAACTTCAATTGTTTTTATGGCCGCTCTCGATAGACCCGAAAGTGAGGCAACTCTTCAGGCAGGCGGAATTTGTATTATTGCGTACTTGTTCTTTACTTGGATATTGGACAGTTCTAGATTCCAGGGTACTCCGGGTAAATACTTAATGGGGTATCGCGTTACTAACCGTAATTTCAAGCGCATTGGATATGGGCATGGTTTATGGCGGGTTGTTAGTTTTGTTTTATGTTTGGCGCTTGGGAAGATCGGTTGGTTTATCAACTGTTTTCTCGGGGGCAACTTGATTCATGACCGGCTTAGCAGGAGCCATGTAGTTAATATGCGTAAAACCCGAGAGGAGTATTTGCGTCGCTAGACTAATACTTAGTTCAAGAGTGGGGGTTTACCCACTCTTTTCTTATATATTTACACTTCAGTCTGATTTATAAGCGCTTTGGACTTAAGATGATAAAATATGCTGATAAAGAGGTATTTGCTAATGGAGGTGGCGTCTATATCTACCAAAAGGTAAATGCAGACTAGCTATTGGTAATTGAGTCAAAGTGAAAAAGATTTATTTTTAATATACAAAAATAAAAAATCTCAGAATGCAATTACAGAAATGTTGGAGGTGGTCGTCGCCGATGATTCCGATATTGAAACGTACATTAAGGGTGGTAGTCCTTTTGAATATTATTTTAGTGACCATATGAGTGATGCTGTGAAGGGACAATTTAAAAATGTATTCAAGGACACTACTAAGGCGAGTAATTTGTTTGCACGTAATCCAGATTTATTTATATCTCATGGAATCACCTCACCACAACAGTTTGTGGATTTTGCCAGCCAGGGGCAATTAAGAAATCATCCGACATTTATGGATTTTGTACATTAAGGTATATGCACTAGATGTTTATAAAGTTATCTGAAATAAAAAATGTTAGGAGAGGTTGTTCTTTGGTAGATGGAGTTTTAATCTATCAGTCAGAGAAAAAGGTAGTGCAATATGACTTGCAGAGTGAAAGTGTCATAAATGAGTTATCGGTTGCAGAAAATTTTAATAAGTTTATACAAAAAGATAATTTGCTTGTCGGTATTTCATGCAGTGGGTATAAGTTTTTTGATGGTCAACTACTCGGAGTGAAATCAGTACCAGTTAAAAGTGGGATTGGTAATTTTAATCTTTACGCAGATAACTTCATTGTGGTGGCGACTGATTATGACTATTCTCTTTTTCAGGCGAAGGTTGGCATTCAGGATGTATATCGAGATAAGCTTCTCTGGGAGTCCAATTTTGGAGAGCTTATAGAGATTGAGTTAAACAAGGCCTTTACGGTATCGCGCAAAGGCGTTAGTAGGCGTGATCTAAAGACGGGTGAGGTTAAGTGGTCTGTAGACCTGGCTAGTGATAAACATCTTCCTAGGTTAATTGGGGCAAGTAGCGAAATTGTCATATTTGCCTTTAAGGCGGCTAACAAAGTAATTGCCTTTGATCTCGAAACAGGAAGTATTGAATGGAAGATAGATACTTTCTCGGGTGGGTTAAGGGTTGATGAAGATAAAGGAACCCTTCATCAAATGTTAACTAGTTACGCAGCTTTTGATTTGTTAAGTGGAAAGTTAAAGGATAATTATCAGGATAAGTCATATTTTGAATCAGTGTGCATACATTCACAAAGGGATGGTTATATCCTTGATGGTAATCATATAATTACAACAGATCGCAGGCTAGGGGCTATTGGTGCATTTAATATAGTTAGTCATAAGTTTGATTGGCTTTATAAAGAAGATGGAGTTAGTTTTCCAGGAGCTACTTCTATGATTTTTAGAGAGCCTTATTTGTTGGTTTATGATCATAGAGAATCTTTGCATATTTTCAAAAGAACGTAATTGTTGAAGTGTGGCTAGTAATTGTTAGGGATGAAACTTTGCCTGGGATTAGGTTAAATACGATTTTTCGATGAGTTTGGGAGATCCTGGGTATGCCCAGGCTCTCCATACACTGGTAACTCTGAAGAACAGATTAGGTGATTTTATTGTTGCCGGACCATAGAGAAATCTATACTCTCTGGCCTATTCGATAGGTAGAATGATTTTTGATTGGCCAATTGTTTACAGCTAAGGCTTTGATCATTAGTCAATTGTCTAATATAGGCTATTAGTTTTGTAATATCTCAGATCGATCTGTAGTGTGCCACTACAGCTGGGAAGGGTTATTTTCTTGTGCGTACGATTTTGTGAAGCAGTCTTTTGGGGGTTATTTCATTCTTAATCAATATTGTGTTACTAAAGGGTAAAATAAGTTTATTAGAAAGAATATTTTCTAGGTAGTACCTTAGCCTTAAAGACCTTTTCTATCCCTCGATCATAGCCTGGATTAACAACACTACCGTGATTCTCGTTATCAAATACACGTTTTCTTAGGGTAAGGCTATTGTAGTTACGGGACTTAAGTCTTTTTACTAGTTGAGAGAAGTCTTTTACTGCGCAAACTGAGTCGATTTCACTGCAAGTCTCCTCACCACCAATAAATAAATACACACTTTTTCCTAAATCGGCATTGCGTTCTGCATAGGCCAATTCACTATCTAAAATTTGCTTATCGGCCCACCAAATACTGGGGCTTCCAATAACATATCGGTCAAAGCTATTGGTGTGGTTAAAAAGTGCATGGAGAGCTAGAAGCCCACCCAGGGAATGGCCCACAAGGGTTTCGTCTTCTTCGTTACCTTTAAAATTATTATTGATAAAGGGTTTGAGTTCCTCTTCGATAAACTCAAGAAAGTGATCGGCGCCTCCACCTAGTTCAGCACCTTTGATCACACCAGGCACGGGGGTAAAATCCATTACTCGCTGGGCGAAATTCGGGCTGTCAAAAGCGTGGGAGATACCTACCAGAATTACAGGGGGCATTTTGACATTGCCAAACTCATCGGGAACCTGTTCCTGAAGAAGGTTAGGGGCTGTCATAGGGAAATGCAGAAAGCCATCGGTCATATAAATGACTGGATAGCGATCGGTGTTTTCCGGCGTGTACGAGAGAGGTAGCATTATGTCAATAACGTACTCACGCTCTAGTAAATCAGAGTAAAAGTTGTAGGACAGTATCCCCGTGCGGGTGAAAGTTGTGGGTTCGGCACTGCCGGCCACTGCCAGCTGGCAACAGGCACTAAGAATACCTATCACTAATAATCTAATTATTTTCATTGCTATCCCTGAGGGGCGCTGAAACTTACCTGTTATCGCCCTGCTTACTAGAGGTATCTATATGGAAGCCTAACAGATAGATAAAGGGAATCGCTAGCTGGGGAGGGGGTTACTGCCGCAGGAATCACTCTGCATAGCAAGTTTTTGCCCAAGAATTGGTCGTGATCACAGAAATAGGGATATTGCGCGTGGGAACCACGTCCACTGAAAAGAGGATGGCAGGAAGGGGATTTCCCCTCCCTGGTTTAGGCAATGACGTTTTTAGTGTTATATAGGTGCTGGGCCATCCGTAGGGAGCCGACTTCACCGGATCTTCCCACTAGTTTTGGTGCAACGATATACCGTTCAATATTACTTTCTGAGACTTGGGGAAAGTAACCACCGGCTAAGGCTAGGAATTTTTGTCTTACACGGTTGAATAGGTGCGCCTGTATCATCACTCCACCCCCCAGTATGATCCGCTGTGGTGAGTAGCAGCTGGTAAGGTTGACACACATAGTGGCCAGATACTCCGCCTCCAGGTCCCAGGCCGGGTGGTGTTGTTCGAGGTGTTGGCCACGCAGTCCCCAACGCTCCTCTATCGCAGGACCTGAGGCCAGTCCTTCAAGGCAGTTGTTATGAAATGGGCAGTTGCCTTTAAAAGAATCCTTTTGGCTGTCTCTAGGCATCAACATATGCCCAATTTCTGGGTGCATAGATCCATTGATCAGCTGCCCGTCGATCATAATGCCGGCGCCGATACCGGTACCGATGGTTACGTAGACAAAATTCTTTACATCTGTAGCGGCGCCGCAGAGGTGCTCTCCAAGGGCGGCGCCATTAACATCTGTATCGAAAGCAACTGGTACCGACAGGGCTTGGCTGAAGTAGCCAGCCATATTGGTATTGGACCAGCCAGCTTTAGGTGTTTGGGTGATATAGCCATAGTAGGCGGATTCTGGGTCCAGGTTTACCGGGCCAAAGCTGGCTATGCCCAGCGCAGAAACAGTGCCGTGGCGCTGACTGCTTTCGTGAAAAAACTGAGCGACCTTGGATAGCGTATGTTCTGGATCGGTGGTTGGGAAGCTGGCTCGCTCACGGATGTCATTAATCCCAGCAGCTACCACACAGTTAAATTTGGTACCACCGGCTTCAATTCCGCCGAGCAAGGTATCTACCGCATTGCCTTGCATTTCCATCCTAATCCGCTCCCCGGGTTACATAAGTTATTCGTATTATCAGTTGATGGTTTCCGAAATTACACTACTGATAGTTTATAGCTGGTTATATTGTTTCTGAAAGAAAAAAACCGAGCGCCGGTGGGGGCCAGACGCTCGGGGTTTGCAAAGCTATGGGCAGAACTGCAAACCACTTACTAGAGTAGGGAAGAACAACGATCAAAAAGCGTAATTGAAACTGACGCTGGTGGAGCGGCCACTGATAGCCCGTCCGCGTACTATGTCTCCAACTTCTGCGTAAGACTCTTCAACTTCGGTAACAACAAATTCATCGGTGAGGTTGTTTACATTAAAGGAAACGATAAGGTCTTCTGTCAGGTAATAAGAACCAAACAGATTGACCAGGACATAACCTTCCTGTTTCAACTGGTTGGAGTCAGAAACAAAATATTCTGTAGACCCTTGGAGGCTTGCACCAAATGTAAAGTCATCGCCAAAGTTATATTGCGGTGTAATCGTGTAAATGAAATCAGCTTGACGGCGCGGCGTATTACCTACGACAGAACTGTCGTTGGCATCTTTTGAAATTTCGGCGTCGGTCCAGGTGAGGTTTCCATTTACGGAAAAGTCTCCATAACTGTAGGCTGCTTCCAGCTCGATTCCTTGGGCTTCATACTCGCGTACAAACGTTAAGCCGCTAGTGATTTCTGCATTGGTCTCTTCAGTGACCGTATTGAAGTAAGTTGCAAAGAAATCCAGATCGCCGGTTGAGAGTTTGTATCCAATTTCCAGCTGGTCCACAGAGTCGAAGCCATCGGTGGTGTCAGTTAGGCTTCCGTCACTGTTGAGGGCGCCGCTAATTTGTAGAAGCCGATCGGCAATTGCTCGACCGCCCTCGCTGTAGCGGGCAAAAATAGCCATGTTGTCGTTGAGAATATAATTTCCACCGAGAGAGAAAGAGGTGTTGTCTGCATCGTAGTCAACGAGCTGGGTGGATCCATTGGCCATTGTGATAACGCCGCCGGTGAATCCAAAGGCATCGGAAGCGCTAGCACTCTCCACATCGCTGATAATACCATCGCCATTCAGATCGTAGTCTGTATCACCACCACAGCAGCTGGAAACCAGGGAGCCTTTGGCATTGACCATATCGTGGCGGGCACTGACATCGAAGGTAAAGTCGCCGATGTCGATCGCCACATTCATATAGGGTGCATAAGTTTCATATTCCAGGTCCCAGGCCCAGGAAAGAAAGCTTGCAGACCAGACCCCATCATCTACCAGTACATCTCCGTTGGCATTGGCAGTTATGGTGAGGTTTTCAGAATTGCTGCCGTCAACAGTTTGAACTAGGGCATTCCAACTATTCCAGCTGGTTTTGATATTTTGGTTGGAGTAATAGAATCCACCGGAAACAACAATATTATCGCCAATTAATTTATCGACTTTAAAGTCGTTAACTATCAGGCCCAAATCGTGTATTTCTGTATCAAAGAGCAGGTCGACATAGGCGAGGCCTTCGGCCTCTTCACCATTGGCATAAGTCACCGTTGTGCCGGCGCTACAGTCTATGGCTTCTCCGCTACTGGCTACGGCATTTGCACAAATGGTATCAGCCATATCCTGTGTGGATTGTGGTCCGTAATCGCCGAAAGTATCGGTAAAGGGGGAAATAAAGCTGCCGCTAACATCAGAAATTCTGAATTTGTCGGTAACAGTCCAGCCATCATTAAATTCGAATTTGGTTTCAAAGCCATAGGCTTCCACCAGTGATTCGATACCGTCGGATAAGTCGCGGGTTACCGGATTGCCGTAGGCATCAAAAGTGGAAATGTATCGATAATTATCGGAATGCAGGGTTTGGCTGCTGGCATCGAAGTTGGCAACCGTGCCGAATTCACCATCGCCTTTATAGGTTACAGGGCCAGGAAGATAAGTTGTTACCCGGTCATCGAGATGTTTGTAATAGAGGCGGACATAACCGTTATCAAACTCTTTGGTGAGGTTGGCCTTGAGTTGGCCGCCGGAATCCCCATCAAAGCCGGTCTCGCGGATGCCTTCCCCCTCTCTTAAAAATCCGCCGACATAGAATCGCAAAGAATCATTCAAGTGGTGGCCATAGCCAAAGTCCAGGCGGGATTCATCGTAGTCCGCACCAAACGAAAGTCCTACATTACCACCTTCTTCTTCGCCGGTATTGCTGATCATATTGATCACACCGCCAGGGGAATTGCTGGCAAAGGTGGAGGCAGAGCCGCCGCGTACGCTTTCTATACGTGCGAGAGAGGAGTCGGTGCGAACAAAGTTGTCAGTGTTACCGAAATTAATATCGCCGTATTCTAATACAGGCAATCCGTCTTCCTGGATTTGCATATATTTGGAGCCGCCAGTTGCCAGGGGAATACCTCTAACGGTGATATTTGCATTGCCGCCGCCACCGGAGGATTCCGCCCGAATACCGGGTAAGCTGCGGAACAGCTCTGCGGTAGAACGCGGGGCGTACTTCGCCATTTCCTCAGTGTCCAGTGCACTAACGGATACGCTGGATTCCATCTTGGTAACCGGTCGGGCGGTTGCGGTAACCATCACCTCTTCAATTTCCGGCATTTCCTCAGCTGTTGCCGTTACCGCAACGCTGGAGGCCATGGCAACTGCCAGGGCTATGGAGTGTGGTTTAAAGTGTTTCTGTGTCTCTGAACCTGCTTGGAAGCCCTCTGCAATCACGGCGCTCTCCTCAATCATCTCTTATGGTTATTAGATTTTTCACGGCCCGTTCTCTGCGGGCTCGAGACTCTCTTCCTGTTACCGCATGGGTGGGACCTCTCCCCGCGAACACATTTATTAAATCACTGTGATTTAATAAAGGCAATACGAAAATTTGCGGAATTTACGCAGTCGAATCAGCGAATAGATAAGTAAACCAAGGGGAAGTAGTGATTTTCGCGGTATCGATCTTTGCTTTTGGTGACAGCGCTACTTGTCTTTCTAAGTAGCACTGGCTGCGGGAGAAGGGGGTACGGGGCAGTAGATGCTTCTGGTGAGCATCTACCTAAGGATTTGGTTGCGATTCCTGCCTGCTAGTCTTTGGCCAATCCCAGTTGTCCATCGTCCATAAACTCGATGCGTTTGGGGTCGCAGATACCGCCGATAAAGTTGCCCTCGGCATCGTCCCTATTAAAAGCCAGCAGATACCAATGTTGGTCCGGCCCCTGGATAACCCGGCCGGAATAGAGTGATCCCTGCTGGTCTGCGCCGATAAAGCCATCTCCAACGACTTCGTATGGGCCATTCAGATCATCGGCGATAAAATATTTTGTGCCAGTCAGTGGTGTACCCTGCATGGATTGTCGATGGGCAGCGCTGTGGAACTTTGTCGATACTGAGCAGAATAAGTAGTAGCGGCCATGGATGTATTCAATTTGCGGTACTTCCATTTCGCCATACCAGCCGGGAGCCAGTATCGGTTGCCCCACTTTCCAGTGAATTAAGTCCGTTGAGCTGGCATAGCCAACTGCGCCACGCCCATCAGGGCTGCCCTGGTTGCAGCGCGCAGTGAGATACATATGGTAGAGATTCTGCGTGGGGTCTTTAACGATCCATGGGTCACGCCAGGATGCATCGTGCCAATATTCAAGGTTCAGGCCATCGTAGAAATTGGGATCTAATTCCACCAGAGGGTTGTTGGGGTGTTTTTCCCAGTGTAATAAGTCCTTGGAAGTTGCCAGGCAGACCCGCTGAACCAGGCCTTTCTCCGAATATTTAGTACCGGTATAAAACATATACCAGGTATCGCCTTCTCTGTGTACACAGCCGGTCCAGGTAGTGTAAGAGTCTGCAGCTTCCTCACTGGCGGTTGCAGTTCGAGGTGAGGGTTTTAATGCATCCTGGAGCGTTGTCCAATGAATAAGGTCCGTAGAAACGGCATGGCCGACAGATACATTCCAATGGCGCAGCTCAGGATCGCCCAGTGATTTATCGGCTTGAAGGTAAAATACATGGTACTGGCCGCCGTCCTGCGCGAACCAAAAATCCCATACCCATTTATTATCGAGATTAAATGCCATGATATTTACCTCATTAGTGCTGATTGGAAATTTGCCGGTGAATTATTGCTTTGATTATTCTTAGGGAGCCCAGAGTTATTTTTATGCTTTTCTGGGGTTCCAATTAAGGCGCAATCAGGTAGATATTCTTCCTGGTATACCGCCCTTTAATAGAACTGTTTTATCCGGTGCAAAAATTGAGTAAAAAGGCAAAATCGCACCGCCTGTGGCGATGGCGTCGACTCCAATTTTTCCACTGACAATTTTGGGCGCAAATACACCTGAAGGTGCCACCTGCTTTATCCTGCGAGAGATCATTTCGACCAGTTCGTCTAATAAAAAGCGGGGTAAATGCGCATCGACAATAATAGCCTCCAGGTCCAGTACGCTGATTGCCGATAGAAATGCATAAACCAGCGCATCTGCACAGTCGTCCAGCCACTCCTGGATCTGAGGGCGGGCCTGGTCCATTACCGTTTCAAGTTCGGAAGTGCTGGTAATTTCGATGCCGCACTCTCGTAAATGTCTGCGCAGCCCAAATAGTGAAGCGCGATTGAGGAGTAGCTCAAATGCTCCTTGATTTTCAGGGGTGCTGCTAAGTTTTGAGCGGGGTACTGGCAGGGAAACCAGGTTGCCCGCATTGCCATGGACGCCGGTTTCCAGACTGCCATTTAATACCAGGCCTCCACCGATAAAGGTCCCGATATAAACGTAGAGAAAATTGGATATGTCTTGGCCATTGCCAAACTGCAATTCGGCAACAGCAGCAGCGGAACAGTCGTTCTCGAAGAAGACCGGCAGATGTGTGCGCTGAGCAACTTCTTCAGCAAAATTAATTTCCTGCCACTGGGCGGCAAGTTCTTCACTCATATTGAGCTCTTCGGTCCAGGCGCCGATAAACCAGGGCATAGCGATACCCACGCCCACTAGTTTCCCTCTGTCCTTAGCGGGTAGGGTATCAGTAAGTGCCTGGAGGCCCGATTCAATTTTTGCCAATAAAAATTCGGGCTCCGGGAATTCAAACTCGTGGCAAATCTTCTTTAGTACTGTGCCACCAAAATCCATTAGTAGCAGCTCGATATTGCGCCGTCCCACCTTGATACCGACAGAGTAAGCACCAGTAGGGTTAATAACGTACATAATCGAGGGTTGGCCTTTGCCGCCCAGTCGGCGCCCCTCTCGCATTACCAGCCCTGCGCTTTCCAAATCATCGACAATCCGGGTAACCGCCTGAGCGGTGAGGTCAGTTTGGCGCGCTAGGTCGGACTTGGAGGCTGCGCCAGTCTTCCGCAGGGTCGTAAGCACCACTCGCTCGTTATAACGGCGTAAACCACTGGAATTGCTACCTTTACCCATCCGTGCCCCCTGAGATGAAACGTGATCTGATCCGGCCACTGATTGTCCGGTTCTATTGTTAAAAGTGTAACTTTAAAGCCTTTGCTTAGTCTATTGACTTCGTTGGCACTAAGATCAGGGTTTATATAACCTATTGATTAATATAGATTTTTTTGTTTGTTGAAGCTTGGCTTTACTTAATTAAATCACTGTGATTTAATTTTTGGCCAAGTTCAAGCAAATCATTCTAAAAATACGCTGCTAGCAGTGAACGAGGAAGTTATGCCGGTCGATTTTGGTCTCCACCCAGTCGATGCGACCATTCTGGTCGTCTATTTCGTTTTCACCATCGCCCTTGGGCTCTTCCTAAGTCGCCGCCACGATACTGCAGAGGACTACTTCCTGGCTGGGAGAAAAATGGTATGGCCCTTGATTGGCTTATCCCTGTTCGCTTCCAATATATCGAGTACCACTTTAATCGGCTTAGCCGGAGATGCTTACAGCACTGGCATAGCGGTCTTCAACTATGAGTGGATGGCGGCGGTTATCCTGGTTTTCTTTGCCGTTTTCTATCTGCCGACAATTCTTCGCTCGCGCATTTACACGATGCCGGAAATGCTTGAGCGTCGCTTTAACAGCACCGCGCGCACTTATTTTTCGGGATTGACTATTTTCCTGAATATTGTGGTTGATACTGCAGGTAGCCTCTATGCAGGGGCCCTGGTAATGAAATTGATATTTCCTGAATTACCAATTTGGACCACGATTTCAATTTTGGCGGTGATCGCGGGTATCTACACCATCTGTGGAGGTTTGGCTGCGGTTATTTATACCGACACCATTCAGGCGCTGCTGCTGATATTTGGTTCAATCCTGATCAGTATTTTTGCCCTGGATCGCGCAGGAGGTTGGGAAAATGTTGTATCCCAGGTCTCCGAGGAACAATTGAGTCTGATACGGCCCATTGGTGATTCGAGCGTACCCTGGTTGGGGCTAATTACGGGAGTCACTTTGCTGGGCTTTTATTTCTGGTGTACTAACCAATTTATGGTGCAAAGGGTACTCAGTGCAAAAGATGTTAATCACGGCCGCTGGGGAGCCTTATTTGCCGGTCTGCTCAAACTTCCCGTGCTGTTTATCATGGTTCTGCCTGGCACTATGGCGATTGTTATTTTCCCCGAGCTAGAGCGCGCAGATATGGTTTATCCCACTCTGTTATTTGAGCTGTTGCCTGTTGGTATCCTGGGGCTAGTGTTGGCAGGTTTTGTTGCTGCACTAATGTCGCAAATTGATTCCACGCTTAATTCAGCTTCCACGCTGGTGACCATGGACTTTGTGCGGAAGTTTTTTCCGGGCCTAAACCAGCACCAGTTAATGCGTGTAGGTCAGCTGGTCACCTTTATCTTTATGATACTTGCCGTACTTTGGGCACCACAAATTGAGAGTTTTGGTTCCTTATTCCAGTATCTGCAGAAGGTGCTTTCCTATGCAGTTCCCCCTGTATTGGCACTTTTCCTGATCGGATTCTTTTGGCGTGGTGCTAACTCCAGGGGAGCTATAGCTACTTTGCTGTTAGGTACCTTGGGCGGTGTTGGCCTCTTTTTTGTCAATGAAGTCTTCGACTGGACAAACTTACATTTCCTCTATATTGCTCCAATTTTGTTTGTCTTCTGTTCACTGGTATTGGTGATTACCAGCCTGCTTTATTCAACTGAGATTAGCGAAGAAGCCAAGTCTTTCACTTGGTCTAAAAGCGATTTTGACACTGAGACTGTTTCCCTAAAAGCACAGCCATTATGGAAAAACTATCGAGTTCAGTCTGTGCTACTGCTTGTGGTTACTGCGTTGGTGGTTGGTTCGTTCTGGTAGCGCGAAGTCAGATTACTTCTATTTTTCACCCCACAGGATGGAAAACTTAAACAATAAAGGCAATACAGGAGGGTTGGACACGGACGAAGTTGACAAAAGGTTGTACTCAGATAGTTGTATCCGTTTAAAAGAATAATCTTATAAAGAAGGTGTTGACTATGAAGTATTTCGTCACAGCGATGTTAGGTTTATTGGCTTCTGTGCAGATTAGTGCAACAGAAAATATTTTGGATCAGTACTTTAATACATCAGATAATGGTGGGACCCTAAGGTACGATACAATATTTCAGTATGGTAAGAGTGGGAATGGTAGCGATTTCGATATGTGCGATAGCTATGTTACCGCCCGAATCCCTGGAGATAAGATCACCGCTATAACCAGTTTTAGCGGTGATGAGAGAATCAAAGGGTTAAAACTCGAATACTTATATGCAGGAGATGAGGAGGTTGGTAAAACCACTATCTCCGGGTATCGAAAGTTGCTTGGTGCTACCGAATATATTCAGGGTTGGCGCTTCTATAAAAAGCGCGATGGCAATATTTCCAGGATTCGAGTCTACTTGAAAGACATGGCTGATAACTCAACCCGTGATATTACCTTTGGAGGTAATAATGGCTGGTATAAGTGGGAGGAATACCATCTAAGTATTGGAACCCGGTCAGTAGTTGGATTTGCTGGTACTGCGAGTGATAGTAAAGTTTGGAGTATTTACCCTTGCGTTGCGGATCGTTTGGAATTGGTGGAATCTGGCGTAGAGATTCACTGGGATCAGATTGTGGAAACCCCCAACAATACCAGGACATTCTTTGGTGAGAGATTACTTGAGAACTCTGGCAGTATTGCCCAAAACGACAGTACAGAAGTCTGGTATACCGACGGGAAGAGTGAAACAGATACCTGGACTAATACTATGGGGATTGCGGTTACTGCTGGAGTTAGCTTGACCGAGGGTTACAAAGTCGGTGTTCCCGGCACTGTTGAAAATAGTGGCTCCATTACATTCAGTTTTTCTGAGACTTTTAGTGTTTCAACGACCGTTGGGGAAACATCGACCAAAAGCAACCAGGAAACTGTTAAAGATGCCATGCCATCTAATGTACCCGCCTATGGATTGATGATGGCGCGGATGATGGTGGAAAATAGCGAGGTTGAAGTTCCCTATACCACAACGGTCATGAATCCCCATAATGGTGATGAGTTCGAGTTGTCAGGAGTTATCAAAGGTTCCAGCTATTCCAATGCGCGGAAACGCTGGGATGAAGTGGGGCGGGCCTATCCGACTCGTTATGAGATATACCAGAGTTATGCTTGGGTGATCGAGTACTATGGGTTGGAAAATGCAAGTTTGATAGATGATCCGGATATTTTTTAGATTGATATTGATAAGAATTGACTGGCCCAAATTATAAAGGGCCAGTCAATCATATGAGATTTGGCTACTCATCATGAAACCGGATTGAGCCTAAGCGAATCCTGTCATCTTCACATCCGTAATAACTAAACTTTACAGTTTTCTGGGACATATAAGCGGAAAGCAGAAAAGATACTTTGGTGTTGTATATGGCAGAGTCGTCATTGATAAGAAAAAAGGTGTTTTTGCTCACGCAGCTCACCTCTGTCTCTGGATTGACAAATCCTCTAAGTCTGACATCTACACCATTCGAGTGTACTTTTAAGTAGTAAATTTGCGCCTTCTCTGTCCAAGCGGCATCGCTGATAAGTGGCAGTGTAAATGGGATACTCAAAAGTAAATATATTAGAGACTTCATCCTTGATTCCTTACCAGTCTATAAGAGGTGATTCAACCAATTCTCTCCGTATTGGTTAACTGACCTATAAAACTATAGCAAATTAAATTGTTAGAATAGGTGGTAGACAGCGTCGTAAAGTGCCCTTCGAGGAAAATATTCACGCCCATACCGGTAGTTTGATTCTGTTATCTGTATGGCGTGAATAAATTAAGGCCACCTGTTGGATATTATGCAGTGGTGGCTTCTGGGAGTTTTAAGTCGCGGTTATGAGTGGCGGCGGGTGTGATAGTGCGAAACAAACTCGTTGAAAGTAGGGCGGACATAAAAAATAAGACGAATAAGGCGCTAGAAACCATTCCGCCTGTAATGACAGTGGCTAGGCCGCGATAGATCGCTGCGCTACTTCCGGGGTTAAGCACTAAAGGGATATTGCCAAAGATACAGGTAATTGTTGTAAGCATAATGGGGCGGACACGCAAGCTGGCAGCCATATATATCGCCTCTAATTGATTGGCTCCGTTTTGCAATGACTTATGAAATTGGTTGACCAATAGTATCGCATTATTAACTACCAGCCCCATTAAGATTACAAAGCCGATCATGGTTATTACATCCAGGCTTTGGGGAGTAAACAGATTTAAAACTTGTAAGCTTATCATTCCGCCAGCGAATGATAAGGGTACAGCACATAGTACTGCTGCTGCTAACTTTGCGGACCTTTGGGCGAAATACAATAATAAGGCTAATACTGCAATAGCTGCCGCAAAAATCTTTAGAAACTCACTGAGGAACAGGTTGAGTTCATTGGCGCTACCTCTAAACTGTGTATGAAGATCATTGTAGGAACTTTCTGATAAAAACTCTTTCACAGATTGATCAACATCCTCGACAAAAGACTTCATAGCAACTCCCTCGGGAGGAGTTAAGCTTATTGATGCACTTACTTCCTGGCCAACACGAAGTATACTGGCTGGTGCTTGAGTGATTTTGGCGTCGGTCAGTTCACGTAGAGGAATAAAGCCGTGACTGTTAATCAGTATCTCTGTATTTAGGAGCGCCTCAAGATTTTGCGGTTCTCTCGCTTTAAAGTAAAAAGGAAGAGTGTTGGTTCCCGTATAGAAGTGCCCAATATATATTCCATCGGTTAAAGCCATCAGATGATGATTTAATTCCGATATCGTAATACCTAAACGAGCTAATTGTACTAGCTTGGGTTGAAATTCAATACGAACCGCTCTATTTTGAAGTGCACTTCCCTCTTGAATTTGCGCTTCTGGAAACTCTAAGCGTAAATGACTCATCAGCTCACTCCCCGCCATCTGTAGTCGAGATAGCTCTGCCCCTTTGATATCTAACTGGCTAATACGGTTATTGGGTAGGGCAAACCTTAGTAAACCACCTTGTCTGAAATGTATTCGAGTCCCAATTAATCCAAAGAGAGCTTTTTCATTTAGCCAACTCTTTAGTTCTTCAAAATCCCAGTCCCCTTTTGTGTATAGATAGAGGTTGCAATTATTTGGGTTGCAAATTATTCCATAGGTTGAAACTTGGTTCTCTATTTCTTCTCTATTGGCTGTGATTCTATTTACGACCCGTTCCCCAATTTCATTTCTTATGGTCTCTGTGGATAAAGGGCTTTCAAAGTTGATATAAGCAGAGACCATATTTTGCTTAGGGTCTGGGAGGACATCAATGTCAGGGCTAGAAATGAAAGTGGCAATGAGTGCGACGGGTAATCCAAACAAAATCACAGTGGAAGCTAGCTTAGGATTGCTTGCAGAACGGATAGAAAGCTTCACCCACCATTCAAGCACCTTATTGATTTTGATACTACTGGATTCCCCCTCAGTAATTGCTGACTTTTCAAGTAAGTGTCTGGCCAATGAGGGTAGTATTAGTAGAGCAAACAATAGTGATGCAAATAATGCACTTGAAATTGTGAAGGCCAGATCTTGAAAAAGCTGCCCTGTTGCTGACTGCATAGCAATAATGGGCAAGAATACGATAACACTGGATATTGTAGATGAAGCTAATGAGCCCGAAACTTCTTTAGTTCCCCGCGTGATACTTTCCTGAATATTTATACCCTGCTTGCGCAGTCTTTGAATATTTTCTACGACAATAATTGCCGCATCGACCATTAATCCGATAGAAAGCGCAATCCCTGCAAGCGAAACAACATTCATACTTCTATTTCCAAGATACATTCCCAGAACTACCAGAGAGATACAAATGGGAATGCTCAGAAATATTAGGGTAAGAGTTCTAGGGTTACGTAAAAACCAATAAATAACCAGGCAGGCGAGTAGTGATCCCAGCAAGAGGCTTCCGTATACCAGGCTGAGGGAATTCCGAATTCCCGTGGAGTCATCCCGGCTTATGGCGAGCTTCATCCCCAGTCGATTTAACTCTCCGTCATTTAGTTCTTCTATTGTTGATTTGAGCTGGGCGATGGTTTCTAGAACATTGACATTTTCGGTAGGGCGTAGGTAGAAGTATAGAGATCTATTGCCTTCAAGGGCAAAGTACAACCAATCTGAAGCTACACGCTCTTTTACCGAAGCAATATCCGAGAGTTGAATGATTTGGCTTTCTCGTGTTGCGATAGGTAGCGTTGAGAGTTCCTCTAGTGGGATCTGACCTTTAAAATGAAGGGCATAATCTTTTGATCCAATTTTTAGATTTCCTCCCGAACGATCCGTTAAATTGTTTAGATTTTCGGTTATCTCACTAATGGTTAAAGAGTACCGAGTCATCTTTTCCGGATCGAACTCAATATCCACCCTTTGGGCAGTGGGTGTGCCGGCCTCTTCAATAGACTGTACACCAGGAACTTTGCTAAAGGCTGGCTTTACATGATTTATAAATATGTCGATTAATTCAAGTTCGCTAGTTGGCGTCTCAGAATATAGGAAAAAGGATCCAAGCGTTGCCCCTGCGCCATCTGCAAAATTGAATACATCCGGTGTGCGAACTTGTGTTGGCCAATTGGGTACTTGGTTGATTTTGGAGAGTACCTCAATATACATTTGCTCCATATTTGCCTCCGAATGGAAGTCAATTACGGTCCAAGCCCAGCTACTATTAACATTGGTTTGCAATTCTTTTAGGTGGCTTAGGCTGGAGAGTTCCTGCTCTAGCGGAGCAATTAGTATTTGTTCTATTTCTTCTGCGGTCTTTCCTGGCCAGGAGGTTGAGAGTGCAATTTGTGGACGATTAATGGATGGGAGTAGGGCGTTTGGTAAATTTATCCCGGCTATAACCCCTGCTATTATTAGGGTAAAGGTACAACAGATGATAATTGAGCTGTATTTCTCCAGGGACTTCATGTGTTTTCCCTCTTTGTAGGAGTAACGGCTTCATTGAGTTGCAACCCTTCGTGACCCAGTACAATCAAAAGATCGCCGGGAGCAATGCTTGAACGTACGACAAAATAATTATCGAGAGTATCTAATATTTGCACCTTGGCACTAACTGCTCTTTGGTCGTTGTCTAGAGTCCAAACCTTATATTGTCGCCCATTCTCAAGAATTACGGCGTCACTAGGAATTCTAGTAATGTATTCTTGCTCACTATGATCCGCGAAAGGGGTAAACATAGTTATTTCGAATCGCTGCCCAACCAGTAAGGATTTGAAATTTTGTCTGTTTACTTTAAAGTAGAGATTAAAGTTCTGTGTTTCTGGGTTTACTATATGGCTGATATTTCTGAGCTCAATATCTTGCTCCTTAATTTTGAAGGTGCTATTGCTTAGCAGACTTTCTTTATTTATATGTTCTTCAGGGAGGCTGCATTCAATTTGGTTTTCAGTTAATGGGAGTAACTGCATAATTCTTTGTCCTGGATTGAGGTTTTCTCCAGGATTAGCTTCTATGCTTAAAACTTGACTATCGGTTTTTGCGTAGTGCAGTAATCGTTTAGAACGATATTCAGCAGTACTTAGTTGTTGTTCGAGTCTTTGCTTGGTTAATTGGTAGGTGTCCACATTGAGCTTAAGGTTATTTAAATGAGACTGAGAAACCATGTCGGCTGAGCGAAGTTTCTCCAGTCTACCTAGTTCTTCTTCTGCATAGTTAAGCTGGCTTTGTGTTAATTCAATATCGGTGCGAATGATCTTCATTTGCTGGGAGAGATAAAAGTCATCCTGGGCTGCTACTAGTTCACCAGCTTTGATAATGGAGCCAACAGGCTTTATTTCTATAAGTTCAGCATCTGAGTGACTAGATATTTGATGTAGGGCAGGGGAAGATACAGAGCAAAATAACTTTGTTCTAATAGCTTGCTCCCAGGGTTGCGCTGCTTCTACTAGTACTTTGCGGCTATCGTTGGCAAGGCAGTTGGAGCTAATAATTAACAGAATAGGTGGGATGCTACCCATAAAGAGCTTTTTAATTTTACTGTTTCTCATCCTGAGGCTCTGGTCGGTTTTGCTTCTGAATTAATTGTTTAAGAGCGGTAATTGGTATTAAAAATTAAAGAGACTGTGGTGCCTTTAGTATTATATTTGACTAAAAGGTATTTGGATGAGCTATCTGCTGCAATCTCGGTGCGGTAAGATGAAATCTACAAGGGGTGAGTTGTTCATGTTTAGAATTTTGTAAAATGTTAACTTTTACAATAGATGCTTTTGGCGCCAGAGGCTATTTTCTACTACATATATTGCAGCGCTTATATGCTCAGCTGGAAATGACGGGGGGAGTGGTGTTGTGAATATCAGAGTGGCTTGCCTGCTCGGGTTTTCTATCAGCGTAAGTTGAATAGGTCTGTTTGTAACTTACCTAAATGGTAAAGATGTGCCGATATTATAAGACTTAAATAATTAACTTTAATAATGTGGTCAGTAAAATGTGTCTAGATCTGAGGTGGCCAAGTGTTAGGCTAATTGGTGTTGTGTTAATCGGGTGCACTGATAATGTTCTGTACACCCGAATTGATCTATGCGGAATTTGTGAGGTAGGAGTTAAAATTATAGTTAGAAAGGGCGTTACTCCTCTCGTCTTAACTCCAGGCGTTGAGATTCACGTATACGAAAACGCCGTTTATTTTCTCGCTCTCCATGAATACGTACTCGCTCACCAGATTGCATACCTTTATTCTTTGCCTCTTTGGCGTCGATAAAGTAGTAGTCACCGGTAGTTTCGTCTTTTACGGAGAAGCGGTGATCCACTTCTCCTGTTTGAAAGTTCTCGGAGATCTCTTCCTCTAACACGCCAGTTACAGTCTCTTCGGCAATCGCTGAAGAGGAAAGGGCGAGAAGCAGGGCTAAGGGTAGATTTTTCATTGCGGTCTTACTCCTCATTAAATTATTCATCATAAGTTACAGAAACAGTTGCAGAGTTGTTGCTGCTGTCAGTGGATAGGAATTCAATAGTGATCCCAGCTGATGAGTCAGTAAAGCTGTCCCCGGTAGTTGACAGTGTGGCTACCTGATTAGCGGTAACATTGTTATTACTGGTGCCGCTAAGATAGTGAACCGTTACCGCATTTTCGTGGTGTGGACGGGGGTTGAGGGTGTCGTGCTCGACGTGGTATTCGATGTAATAGTAGTTTTCTCCATTCCTGCTACCAATGCTTTCGGCCTTTAAGAGCTGAGGAAGATCATTACTAAGCTCACCAGCAGTAAGTTCTATGGCTTGAAACTCAATACTAGTGGTGCTGCCTGCGACCGCCTCAATAGTTTCAGTGTATCCGGGGAATGAGTCATACCAGCCCATATAGTCACGATGACCGCTTCCAAAAAGTCGTGATTGCCAAGCATTGCCCATTAGGGAGCCGTCACTACCATATTCACTCTCACCGCTATCGTTGGTATCCCCATCATTATTATCGTCATTGCCGGCGTGGCTCAGGCCAATATTGTGCCCAATTTCATGACCCATAATCAGCTGGTCACTATCTGCAATTATCATGCTCCAGCGGCCTCCGACGGTGGCGACACCGGTACCAACGAGCCCTGCTCTGGCCGCAGCTTCCGGGAAAATATAGACCCGATGACGCCACTCGTTGAGTTCTACCGGTCGGTTGTTGGAATCTACGTAATTGCTTTCGATCCAGCTGGTTGCCCTATCTCGCCATGTATAGCCGCTATCGTTATATTCACTGCCTGAACGAGATTCCGCATCTTCGATGCTCAATACACCACCATTCTGGCTGTCGGCAATGTTGTAGGTAAAGCAGTCTATAGAAGTGCTCTCATCATTGTCTTCACCGTAGCAGTATTGATCTAGTGAGGTGTCACTGCTTAGGTGGCGGCTGAACTTTAATTGTCCCAGAGAGTTTTCATGGTAGGCATTATCAAGAGAATCTGTGTCATTGAAAGCCATATTTGCAATTTGGGTAACACTGAGATCATCTTCTACAGAGGAATCTGAGAAGTTCATAAAGATAAAGACAATGCTGCTTTCAGTGGCTTCGATGGTTTGAATAGAGAATACTACAGAGAGGGTACTACCATCGGTGAGCTGGAAAGAGATTGTGTCCTCTACGGAATCACCATCATTCAAATTCTGGGAATTGGTATTTAATTGATATTCCCAGTTTCCACTTTCATAGAGCGTGAAATCTCCATAGCTCCCGGCCACACTACTGGCTTGAAAGGTGGGGCTATTGCTATCGGTATCCTCAAGAGTGAGAGTGCCACTAGCATACTCTTGTGTCCCCACGATAAGTGATGCTAGGGGATTGCTGGGGTTAAAGGTGTAGCCCCCCGTTTCTTCATCACTATCGTCATTCCCGTTATCACCGCTGTCGGTACTTGTTTCGGTTTCAGTAGTTTCATCGCTGGAATTACTGCTGCTGGAGCCCCCCCCACAAGCTGTAAGGAGAACCGATAAGCTGAATGCTGTAAGGAATTTTAGGGTATCAGGCATGACAAACTCGACGTATTTCTTAATCTGATTGAACAGGGCGATTTGTAATTGATGGACAGCTACTCAGTGGCCCGGTTCCAGCTGAATCTTGGTTAAATAGCTATATTTGGATTCTGGGTCACCCAAGGTAAAATAGCTATCGATTTTTTGGCAGGTTGTGACGGTGTTAGCCCAATTTCTGTTAGCGTTCGTATGTAGCATGAACCCTGTTTGAGCAATTGATGACAGGGTTCAAAAGTTAAGTAGGTATAGTGGGTAGGATAAGGGAATTAGACCTCCATATAAACGTAGCTTGTGCTTAGTCCCAAAAGTTTTTTTGTAGGAGTGGGAGTGTAAAATGGGGATATTTATCATTGGAACCGATTAGTGGGAGATATGGATGTTGTCTTTCGTTGAAATAGTCAAAGAGGTTGGAAGGAAAGGTAGGTTTATTGCTGTTGTGGCCGGTACAGGGCTTTTGATATTGATGTTATATCTATTAGTCACCCGACTAAACCTTAATACCACTTATTCTATCGGAGAGGTTATAGATTCACTTCACGGAGTAGAGGTCTATTACAATGGTGGAGTTAATAATGTCGAAGAGCGTAACACCTCGGAAGATGGTTATAATCTTGGCCTAAGATACCAGTGTGTTGAGTTTGTTAAGCGCTATTATTACGAGCGATTTGGGCACAAAATGCCGGATACATTTGGTCACGCTAAAGATTTTTTTGACCTGACGGTTCAGCATGGAAATTTGAATACCAAAAGAGGATTGCTGCAGTTTCGTAACCAAGGTAATACCCCTCCGGATATTGGCGATATCGTTGTCTATAATCCTTCCCTCTTTAACCCTTATGGCCATGTGGCTATCGTCTCTATGATAGATATAGAGAATGCTACCCTGGAGGTTATTCAGCAGAACGCGGGTCCATTTTCTCCCTCCCGAGAGCGTTACCCACTTATTTTCATGCCCCCAGGGCAATGGTATGTAGAGAATAACCGTATTCTCGGATGGTTGCGCAAAGAGTGATCAACTTTTCAGTGGGTTATTTAATAGATAACCCCCTCCATTAATCTCGGTCAAAAGCCATTTATCTGATTCCAGTACCGCTGGTCTTATCCGATGGTATGGGCCTGGAAGGTTGGTAGTGTGCTTCCCACGAATGGAGGCAACTATGAAACTATATTCTCTTTGGGCGCTATCTCTACTGATTGGTAGTGCTACCAGCCAGGCGGATGCCCTTGAATCACAGTGGGATCTGGCGATGACAGCCGCTTATGATCGCGCTTCTGATAGCTCACTTTTTGAGGGGCAATCAAGTGTGTCTCGGCAAGCTTTACTACAGGGGGCTCTACAGTATGAAGCTTGGGAAGGGCAGATCTCTGCATTCCATCAGGCAGAGCGCGGTGGCAGTGAAGAATCAGAGCTGGTAGTTGAGGAGCTTTTCTGGCAGGGGAGCTGGCAGGACTGGGATTGGTTGCTGGGCAAACGCCGCCTAGACTTTGGTGTTGGTTATGGGCATCGCCCCCTGGATTGGTTTTTACCCATTGAGCGGAATTCGGTGTCACTTCAAGTGAGCGAAGGAGTTGGCGTAGTGTCGGCTAGCCGTTTCACTGAGAGCGGAGAGTTAAGTCTAATGCTGATAGATGCCGGTATCAGTCAGGTCTCTGGGGGAGACCTCCCAAGAGGACTGGCCATGCGCTGGTATCAGCTGGGACTGAGTGCCGAATGGCAGTTGCTGGGTTATATGGATGATCAACGAGGTGTAAACCTGGGAGGAAGCTGGGTTAATACCTATGGAGAGCAATGGGAAGTCCATGCGGAATGGCGTTATCAGCAGGAGTATTGGCGCTGGCTGCCCCCAGAATTGATGGCCATACCAAAACAAGAAAAAGCAAATGATGGTTGGCAGGCTCTTATAGGAATGACTTGGGCAAATAGTATTGGGCACTCCATTATTTTGGAGTACTGGTTTGATAGTCGCTCTTGGGGCAAAAATGAGTGGGGTCAGGTATTTGATTACAGCCAATGGTACCAAAATCAGGGGGTGCAATGGGATAGCTTTCGCCGGTCCTCTGCGATGGTCTTTTCTAATGATAATGCCTTGAGGCACAATCTGCTTTTACATTGGATGCTTTCCAATAATGAATATCATCCTAAAATCGATTTAGTCTATACCCCGGAAGATAGTGGCCTTTTTTTAACTATCGGTGGTGAGAGGAAGTTAACTGAAGATTGGGTACTTGGTGCGTCTGCAAGATTCTTTGGTGGTCGAGACGAGTCTGCTTTTGCGCAGCTTCAAAGCCAAGCCGTATTTACCCTCAGTACGACGATAGTTTTTTGAGTGGAGTTAATGATGAACTTGTTAAGAGAGTACTTGCGCACTTTGATAATTTGCATGGTGGTAGCGGTGATCACTCAGGCAATTTGGGACGGGAGCTATGTGATTCACGGTATGATTTCTTTGGTGTACGGATTTATAGCGACATCTACGAGACAAGTAGTGGAGTTTTTCAAGCCCGCCTGGCCCTCTAAATTGAAGTATGCAGTAGTGAGTTTAGTGGCAATTATGTTGGGAACTTTGCATGCTTGGTGGTGGATATCAGGATATGGAGCCTTTCGAGCACTTGATTTTTTAATCGTTGCTATTCTTCTTTCTATTTTTCTTTATCAAGTCCATCTTAATCGGGAGCAGGCTTACCAATTTGAGAGGGAGCGGCAAGAAGCTGAATTGTTAAAGATGGAGCAACAAAAGACTTTGGCTCAGAGCCAGCTAAAAGTATTGCAAAGCCAGATTGAACCTCATTTTTTATTTAATACTCTGGCCAATCTGAAAATGCTTATTCGCCACGATCCTCAAAAGGCAGAAGTTCTACTGGATAACTTTAGTGACCTCTTGCGAATTAGCTTGAAAAAATCCCGTTCCGACCAGGTATCCTTAAAGGATGAGCTAAGCAGTTTGAAATGCTATTTGGAGATTCAAAAGATACGCTTGGGGGAACGGCTAGAGTATGAAGTTGATTTATCAGGGGGGGTGAGTTTAGAGACATTTGTTCCCCCGTTACTTGTACAACCCTTAGTGGAAAATGCAATTTTTCATGGCATTGAGCCTGCAGCCAAAGGTGGACTGGTCAGGTTGCGGGTGAAACAGAAAGAAAACCAGTGGGTTATTGAGGTAGAAGACAACGGTGTGGGGCTCGCTGCTGGAGCTAATAAAATTAGCCCCAGCAAACATAATGGGATTGCGTTAAGCAATATTAGGGAGCGACTTTCTACCCTTTACCAAGAGCGTGGTAAGCTACTGATTCAAAGTAATAATCAGGGCGGGGTAACTGCCCGTTTGGAGTTTCCATGCGTGCCATAATTGCAGACGATGAGCCTTTATTGCGTCACCATCTTGACCAAATGCTTGCCGATATTTTTCCTGAGCTTGAGATTGCAGGTAAAGCCTGTGATGGCCGCGAGGCGTTAGCCCTATGCCAACAAGAGGAGCCTGATGTAGTTTTTCTCGATATCCGCATGCCTGGAATGGATGGTTTGGCTGTTGCTGAGGCTCTTGGCAAATTAAAAACAAGTCCTATTGTTGTATTTATCACAGCCTATGATGAGTATGCTGTAAGTGCTTTTGAGCATGAGGCAGCCGACTATCTGCTAAAACCTATTGATGACAAGCGGCTGGAAAAAGCATGTGATCGTATTCGGCAGCGCCTGAGAGACCGGGAAGAGGGTAACCTAAAGTCAGGACCTGATATTGAGGCGTTGCTGAGGCAGCTTTCCTTAAGTAGACCTGAGTACCTTCGCTGGATTAAGGCAAGCAAAGGCGAAGATATTCATCTGATTGCCTGCGATGAGGTTTCGGCATTTGTGGCAGAGGACAAATACACGACGGTTTACTCCGGTCAGGGTGAGCATATTATTAGAACCCCTCTAAAGGAGTTATTAGCTCAGTTGGAGCCAGATTTATTTTGGCAAATCCACCGTTCTACAATTGTCTGTGTGAAGCGCATTCAAAAAGTATGCCGTGGAATAACTGGCGGTGTATCTGTGGTGATGGATGACGGGCGTCAATATACAGTGAGTCGTAGGGCTGCTTCATTGTTTAAAACAATGTAGTGATCAACAATTTATATTTGTCTTAACTTAGGGGGGGGTTAAATTGACCCCTCTATTTAAATTGATATGCATAGTAGAGATTCATATCTGCTACTTAAGAATTAGTAACTTTACCGCCCCTTATTTTTGATGGCCGGACATTCAGATTGGTTTGGTGTCGAGAGATCTTTAATCTAAATGCTCCAACTGCCTCTGATGAAAGGAAGGGTAATATGGCGGGACTGCGATAAGAGATTATAGCGTTAAAGATGATATTGGTTTTATTGAATTACTATTAAAGCCGTGCTTCAAACTTAATGGGGTTTTAATTGCCCAGGGCTGTCCCATATAAATCAGTCTAAATGGTGGCTGTAATTATCTTGTCCAAGGTTTCATTATCCCAGCCAGCCTTTTTCCGAAGCCTTTTAATGCTCATGTCTTTTTTAAAGCTGGGCTTTGCCGCTTGCAACTGATTGAGTGCCGAATGCCTCAAGATCGCCATGTTTTCTGGTGCATTTCCTGATCTGAAGCGACTATCATCCTCACGAAAAACCACATCTAAAATCCAGTGTAACGAGTTTTCAACACCCCAGTGAGAGCGAATAATATGATTGAGTTCTGCTGAGCACGGCTCTAAACTACTGATATAGTAGCGCGTTTCGCAACTAGTTCGCCCATCTACAGTTCGTTTCGCCTGGACTGCGATAACACTTCTTAGACCGTGCCATTGCTCTTTACCTTCGAGCCAATCAATACTGTTAGTAGAGAGACATTTTCTGGATTCTATTCGGCCTCGGCTCACCTCTTCCACACAATCAGTATCGACATGCTTGTGGTGCTGCATATCGAACAAATTATTAAAATGCGTGGTAATTTGCTGGTGCAGTTTGTCCTGGTTGCCCTTCACAGCAATCACATAATCGCCGCCTCGTTCGATAATTTTCTGAGTGATCGTTTTCTGGCAGCCCATGGCGTCAAGCGTAATAATCGCACCATTAAGATCAAGAATCTCCAGTAACTTCGGTATGGCCGTAATCTCATTCGACTTTTCTTCTACCTTTTGCTGAGCAAGGACAAGTCGCGCCTCGGACGCAAAAGCACTCACCATATGTATAGGAGATCGTTTACTGGCCTGATCGAAGCTGCGCCTTAGCGTCTTGCCATCGATCGCAATCACGTTACCGAGTTCTTGCTGAATACCTTGGACCCACTGCAGAAAGCAGCGCTTAAATTGTTCGGGGTCTAAGCTTGAAATAACACGGCTAAAAGTGTTTTTTGAGGGTATTCCGCTATTTAGCGGGGTGAATCGTTTTAGGTAATCTATCTTAGATTCTGCGAAATCGACAAAATCTCTACAGCTTTCAGCACCACAAATAACACCGCAAAACATGATAAGTAAAATATCGGGCAGGGCGTGCAGCTTGTGCCGATCAACTCGAGGATCTTCCATGTCGTCAAAGTGATGTAAAAGGCTAACGCTATCCATTTTGTCTGAAAAACACTCTATTTATCAAAAAAGATAGCTATTCTAGGTCTATTTTGTTCGTTTTTACACCGATTTATATGGGACAGCCCTGTTTAATTGCCAAGGCTTTAGGATGGTTGCTGTTTGGGTTTGAATTTGGATGCTTGTTTATATATTTTTACCTAATTACCACTTATGCTAAGCCATTTTTAGCAACCTTTCTGGCATCGGTGGTGTCCGAAGAGAGACGTAAATCAATCTTGGAATGAGTGCCGACAAATCAAACCTCCGATTAAAGCGATATTGAAATTCTGCCAAATAGCGCTGTGCATATTTCGGCCTAATAGCATGGTAAGTGCTACGTAGCGCACTCTTTAAATTACCAAGTACTGTATTTACCCAATAGAACTCAGGCTCTTCAACAGAAGCTCGGCCACCACCACAAACAATTTTGTCATGTACACAACCGGCCTCCTTAATGGCATTGAAGCATGGAAGACCATCTGAGATGACTGTGCTGCCACTGCAAAGGTACTTTTTACTCCAGGTTGAAATTTCACTGCTTTTGAAGCCCTTGATAATTGAGAGCTTAATACGGGTTGGGCGTTCCTCCTTGGTTGTTTCAACGGCCGCCACAAAGGGAGTTTTACCCTTGGCTCCGCGCCCGGGCTTGCATCCAGTACGCTCACCACCGAGATAGGCATCATCTAGTTCAATAAAACCGGACAGTTTGTATCGTTGGTCTCGCTCCATCATCACTTGCATGAGTTTCTGCTTCATACGCCATGCTGCGTTGTAAGAGATACCTAGATGTCGAGATAGCTCCATAGAGGAAATGCCCTTCTTATCCTGAGTAATCAGGAAAATACCGAGAAACCAGGTGGTGAGGGGGAGCTTCGTGGAGTCAAAAATTGTACGAGAGGTAATCGATGTCTGACGCCGACAATGGTTACATTGCTTAAGCTTGCGATAAGCGAGGTCGCAATGCTTGTCATGCCCGCAGTGAGGACAACTAAAGCCATTGGGCCAACGCCACTGCGACAGTGCATCGAAGCACTGTTCCTCGCTGCCGTACATTTTGAGGAATTGGGTCAAACTAATACCCTTCTGAAACTGTACCTTGTTGCGAGCCATGGCGTATTCCCTTGCAGATCAACGAGATAGCTGTATTTATATACAGTTACGCATAACTTAGCAAGAGTGGTAATTAGGTATTTTTATGCTATTGCTATATGGTTTGACTAGTAATCTTGTGCGAACTGAGGGGTTGTTTTTGTAATTGTCGGTAATTTACTTTAGGGGTTTGATTGGCATAATTGCCCGCGACTTGAGGGGTGGAGTGTTTTTTAATTGTAGATTAACTATTTTGGTGGGTTTGAGTTTGTTTGTGCCTGGTGCTTGAGATTCTGCCTGAAGGTCTATTTTCTGCTCATTTGGCTTGTAAAATAGGCTAAGATTTTTCTTTATGGTTTTTCTATTTTAGGACATTTTCTTAAATGGCTGGGAAGGTATATATGCTGCATTCTTCCCGAAAGTGCCTAATCTATTTTCCTCTTGTAATGCCAGGTATTCTGCTGTGAGTACCTGTGTGTAAATTTTCTCCGATAATTAATGGAATAATTATGTTGGATAGTTTTAAGTTGGATCCTTCTTCTGTAGAAGGAGTTGAGGATCTAATTGAGGTGAAATCTCCCTACTTTGCGCTAGAGGCTTTACATTTTGACGCTGACGGCTGGCTTGTTGCTAAAGTGCCTGTGCAATGTCAAAGTACATATGAAAGTAGTTTAATGGATGTCGCGGAGATTGGTCGACACTTGGCAATTTTGGGCTCTTGTTTTGGCGCTTTGGCCAATCCAGTAAGATCCAAGCATTACTACTTGGCGCGCAAAGCTGATTTGAAAACTTATGATAGCTTTGTTTCTGATATGCGCCCTGATTACCTTCTGGCTCGAACCAAAGCCGTATTTGCCAGTAAGAGAGAGTTAGTTGCTGAGGCAGAATTGTTAGACCCTGCTGGTGAAGTGGCGGCACGACTTAACGTGAAATATCATGTAATGCGAGAGCGATCTTTCCATAAGATATATAGTGATAGTATCCATGATATCACTCCTGTTATTAGCGATATTAACCCTTACTCCAAAAGTATTGATATTAATGTACATAATATTGATCTAATGTCTCTGACGGCAAGTATCGGTAGAGTTACTCCAGAAATGTGCATGGGGCATTTTGATAAGGTGAAAGCGTTGCCCGTTGCTATTGCCTCGCAGAGCCTTATTAAGTCATGTTGTATATTTTTGAGGCGGTTGACAGGTGAAGATAGTGCTCGTTTTATAGTTACTTCTGCGGATTTGTGTGCGGACAACTTAGCGCTAGCAGGGCAAGATGTAGATATAAAAGTAGAACTCTTAGATGTTGAAAACGATGTTTTTATTGTTCGTACTATAGCTACAAATAATTTGGGGCAGTCTGTCGGTGAAATGATCACCCATATTGCAATGGTGGATTAGTCTTTGTAAATTTCATTTGATATTTTATACAGATCAAGGGAGCTGCTCTTTTGATCTGTATCCACTCCATGTGCATCGCACAATCTTATTAGTATCAATTTAGTTACCAAGTCTTCAATATTTTGGCGATTCTGCAGTCTTTACTAACTAGTACACTCTCCTAAATTTAGACGCCTTAACGATAGTATCTCTTCGCGTGCAGTAATTTTCCACCTATCCATCCTCTAGAGCCATTCAGCATAAGTTTTTGCCTCTTATCCTCTCCAGAGACAGTTCATCGCACTGTCCTGAATGGTATTTGGATGCTAGGTAATCTATTAAAAATTCAGAAGCAAGGAGAAGTGTAATGAAAAGGTTACTTGTAATAATGGCTTTAAATCTTGGGGTAAGCGTTTCATCCTTTGCTGCCCAGGACGCAAAAATGGAAGATTTGTACCAAAAAGCGGCAGCACAGGGTGGGACGGCGATAGAGGAGTCCTATGAGGCTTTTAAGACATTACAGAAAGATAACCCTTCTGATCCTATTGTACTTTTTTACCTGGGGGCTAGTGAGACTCTAATGGCAAAAGAAAGCTGGTTGCCCTGGAGAAAGGTCAGTTATGCAGAGAATGGAATTGCCCGTATGGATAAGGCGCTCACCATAATTGAAGAAATGGAAAATCCTGGTCGTTCCTCTCAGGGGATGCCTCAAGACTTGCTGCTCAAAGGAATTGCTGCAACAACTTTTACTAAGGTGCCAAAGTTCTTTAATTCTTTTGACCGTGGGTTTGAACTTTATCATGAGTTGATGGGTGATCCACGCATGGGATATATGCCGCCAGACGCTACTCACTGGATTTACTGTGGCGCATTGCAGGCTGCAGAGCTTGAGGGTGACAAGGAGTTAGTGAATTTATGGGGAGCAAAGGCTGAGAGTCATGGCATATCAAATCCATGTGGTGATGCTAAAAACTCTGACTAATAGTACGAACAGGTAGTGAATCTATGTTACAGCTCACTCATATTGAAAAGACTTACACTTCCGGTGAGGTTCAACTTCGGGCGCTAAAAGATGTGAATCTGGATATTGGAGCAGGCACTATGGTAGCTCTGTGCGGACCATCGGGGTCTGGTAAAAGTACCTTGTTAAATATTTGCGGGCTACTGGATCATGATTACAGCGGAGAAGTCTGCTTTGCCGGCGAGGTGCTGAGAAAAAGCCATCGGCAGTCAATGAAGATCCGTCGTACCCAGTTGGGTTTTGTATTCCAAAAGTTTAATTTGGTTCCGGTAATGACAGCCTTTGAGAATGTAGCCTTTCCACTTCTTTTAAATAGAATGAAAGAAGGTGAAGTAAGACGGCGTGTAATGGGCATGTTGGATCATGTCGGGCTGTCCCAGTTTTCCAACTACAGGCCAGATCGACTTTCAGGTGGACAACAGCAGAGAGTAGCAATCGCTCGAGCACTGGTGCACCAGCCCAAACTAGTAATTGCCGATGAACCTACGGCCAGCTTGGATAGTGTTACCGCACAACAAATTATTGAGTTAATGAAAAATTTAGGAATGGAGCAAAAAACAGCTTTTATTGTTGCCAGTCATGATGATCGAATGACTCGTCATTGCGATAGAGTTGTTGAGCTGAAAGATGGTGTAATTCTGCAGGAGAGTGCTTTATGCGTCGCTTAAAAGTCGCGGTTTTAAATTTATTGCGCAATCGCCGCAGAAGCTTTCTTGCCGTTGCAATAATTTCCATTGTGGTGACGGCCTTGATGACCTCCGGAGGTTTTGGCCTATTTACGTATCAATCCCTTAAAGAGAACGCGGCGCGTAGTGAGGGGCATTTGGTGCTAACACAGCCGGGATATTTCTCTTCTGATGAGGATTTTCCTCTTCAGCTGGGTTTAGATAATGCCAATAAATTACGTAGGGACTTGTTGGTTGGGGAAAATGTGAAGGCTGTGCAGCCTAGAGTTTATCTGCAAGGGTTAATTTCCAATGGTGATAAATCTACTATTTTTTTAGGTCAGGGGATATTGCCAAGTGAATTTCGGGTGAAGGGGCCTTTTCTAAATGTCACTGAGGGCAGTATTTTATCAAACCGTGAAGATGTCAGTGATCCTGAGATTATGCTGGGTAAGGATCTCGCAAGAAATCTTAATGTAAGCCCTGGGGATTATATTACTTTAATGTCCTCTACCGTTCATGGGGCCCTCAATGCAATGGATTTTAAGGTTAGGGGAGTTTTCGGGACGGGTGTTCCAGATATGGATAAGCGTCAAGTATATATTTCGGTTCAGGCTGCGCAGTTCCTGTTAGATAGTGAGCGGGTCTCAACCATGGCAATCTATGGCTACAATCTTGATAAGACAGCGAGTTTGCAAGAAAAACTGCGTGAGTTAGTTCCAGAGCTGGAAATTACCACTTGGGAGGATCGTGCCTTTTTCTATCAGGGAGTAAAGAATCTTTATGACCGAATTTTTGGGTTGATGGGGATCATTATGGCGTTGGTTATCTTTGTCTCGCTTTTCAATACGCTGGCAATGTCGGTAACAGAGAGAACACGGGAAATAGGTACCCTGTCCGCATTGGGTGCATCCAAAGTGGAATTGATAACAGGGTTTATATTGGAGGCTTTAGTACTTGCTGTAGTGGGTTCTTTAGCAGGTGTTATTTTGGCTGGTCTGATAAGCGCCGGGTTGATGATGTTTGATATTACTATGCCGCCACCTCCGGGAAAAACAACGGGATATCCTTTGACTGTTTATTTCTCTATTAACTTGGCTTGGATGATTTCGGTTGCAATAGCTGCGATATGTGTTTTTTCATCCTTCCTTGCGGCGCGGAAAGGAGTCAATAAACCGATTACTGAGGCATTGGTCCATGTATAAATTAAGATTAGGCAGAGTTAGCTTGGCGATTGGTTTGTTGCTGATGTTCTCTCCCTTTGTTTCAGCTGGGACTGAGGAGAAGGAAAGTCATTTTTCCGCTGTACAGGTAGAAAGCATGTTGGCCAAAGCCGATTCCTATCGTCTTGGAGAGTCATCTTCAAAAGTTGTCACCAACATCCAGGTTTTTAAACAGGGAGAGTTAGAAAGCGAAGATCGCTACCATGTTTATACTCGCCCTGAGAGAAAATCATTGGTGGTATTTAAAGGTGTTGGTGAAGAGGGGCAAAAAATGCTGATGCTGCAGGATAACTACTGGCTATTGATGCCCCGCAGCCGCCGCCCTATCCGCATTACACCGATGCAAAGATTGCTGGGGGAGGCTTCAATTGGTGATATCGCCACTTTGACTTGGAGCCAGGACTATCGGGGGCAATTCGAGGCAAGTGAAATTCTAAAGGATAAATTGACCCACAAACTTCAGCTGGAGGCAAAAACCAAAGGAGCCAGCTATCAAAAGATAACATTGTGGCTTGATAGTGAGAGTCTCTTCCCAATCCAAGCGGAGCTTTACTTGAAATCTGGAAAATTGGCTAAGGTTGCGCATTTTGTATCAGGGGTAAAGGATGAAGAACTATTTGTGGAGGAGATGGTATTAGTTGATAGTATCAAGGCTACCACTGAAACCAGAGTTCACTACGAAAGTAGTACTGCGCATCAGTTAGCGGAAAAATTCTTCAATCCGGCATACTTGAGTCGACAGTCAAAAATGGATCTGTGAGAGTGGATCTGAGCGGGTAACTTCCTCTGCCAGTATCAATTCCGATACTGGCAGAGGTGCGGAAAATTAGGCTGCCTCAATTGATGTTATTTGAATTTTCCGCTCTTCGGAAAAAGCTCTATCAAGCTCTTCTGCCTCCCTGAGACGTTTTATTTTATCAAAGAACAATTGGGCTTCAGGAAAAGCCAATTTCAAGTAAGCGAGCCATTGCTTAATACGATTGCCCAGATACTTGGAAGGGTAAACTTCTCGGGTGGTTTGATAGTAACCCCAAAGAATTTCAATAATCTCTTGCCAGCCCATTGCTGTATAGCTCTCACCTGAGCAGTAGGCTTTTATCTGCTTGCCCAAATCTGGCCTGGCTAGCAGGCTGCGACCAAACATAAATGCTTGGCATCCGGTTACTTCACGGCAGCGTTGAAATTCCTCAAGTGTCCAGATATCCCCGTTGGCAATGACTGGGATTTCGAGTTTTTGGCGAATTTCACCGATGTATTCCCAGTAGGCTGGGGGTTTATAGCCATCGACTTTGGAGCGAGCGTGTACTGCCAGTTCATTTGCGCCGCCAGCTGCTGCGGCCTGGGCGTTATCCATATAGCTAGAGCGATCATTAAAGCCCAGTCGGATTTTTGCGGTGACAGGGATGTTTTCCGGGACAGCGCGGCGAACCGCTCCTACAATAGCTTCCACTCTGTGAGGGCTTTGCAATAGGCAGGCGCCACCGTCGCTGTTATTCACTGATTTTGCAGGGCAGCCGAAATTGAGATCAATTGCTGTAGCACCGAACTCAACTGCTTTTACTGCATTAATTGCCATTGCATTGGGGTTGCCGCCTAACAGCTGTAACCGTACTGGAATCCCGCTTGGGGTCTTCGCACCTTTGTCGACCTCTGGGCACAAGCGGGTGAATACTCTGCGAGGCAAGCGAGTATTAGTGACACGAACAAACTCTGTAACACAGATATCGACCCCTCCAATGGCGGAGAGCAGGGCACGTACGTGATGGTCGATTACCCCCTCCATTGGTGCCTGGTAAATCGTAGGTTCTGGGGTAGGTGTCTTGTCGGTCATAAGTCAGTTGAGAGGTAAATCATAAATCTAAAGGCGCATATTCTATCAGCAAGTTATTGTAATGGCGCAAAATTGATCATTCTTCAGTATATAAAAGTAGGAGAAATAAACTCAGTCTATTGATGTTTTGCACCAAAATTGGGCGTGGTAATTTAGACCCCTCCGTTGCCCCTGAAACCAATAAGTGTTTGATTTTAAAAGCAACTTGTATTGATAATAGAAAAATATCAGCATTTTGGAACTAACGAATTTTTCCTGTGTGCCCGCTCTTTTTGGGGGAGGGCCAGGTGCAGCGGCGGTTGAAATTACCGGTCTAGGGAATAAGATTCCGATGTGCAGAAATTTGGGACGGCTGGGCTAAGTGAGATTTTCCCGGGCAAGTTTATTGGTTGTACGACATAAATTTGTTTAATTGTGAGCGAAGATTTTACATACGCACAAAATATCAATTGGGGTGTTTCAGCTGTCCTGAATAAATAGATACATAAATTCGTAGTGTTACGGGCACAGATGAAACCGTCCAGGATGGATGGTTTTATTGCCTGGTGCCAGGGGGAATAAACAGTGCAAGAAACACTTTTGCAACAGGGGTTAGATATCACCCTGTTTGGTATGGGAATTGTTTTTACTTTTCTGCTATTGCTGGTGATCGGTACCGGTATTATGTCGAGAGTCATCTCCCGCTTTTTCCCCGAAGCGGAGCCCGTATCCCACGCGCCTTCCCGAACCGCTGGGAATGATAAGGCCCATTTACATGCGGTGATTAAAGCGGCGATCGAACAGCATCGCAAAAGACGCTAACCACCAATCGCTTCCAAACAATTTCCAATAATTTCTGCCGAGAGAGATAACCCATGACTGAGGTTAAAAAGCCATTGGGGATTACCGATGTAGTCCTGCGCGATGCCCACCAGTCACTGTTCGCTACCCGACTGCGACTGGACGATATGCTGCCGATTGCTGAGAAGCTCGATAAAGTTGGCTTCTGGTCTCTGGAGTCCTGGGGGGGCGCCACTTTCGACTCCTGCATACGCTATCTCGGCGAAGATCCCTGGGAGCGTATTCGCGAACTGAAGAAAGCTATGCCGAACACGCCTCAACAGATGCTGTTCAGGGGACAGAATATTCTCGGCTACCGCCACTATGCGGATGACGTGGTTGAGAAGTTTGTAGAGCGCGCTGCAGTCAATGGGGTAGACGTGTTCCGCGTGTTCGACGCGATGAACGATATGCGCAACCTGAAAACCGCACTGGCTGCGGTGAAGAAACAAGATAAGCACGCTCAGGGCACCATCTCCTATACCGTGAGCCCAGTACACACCATGGACTTGTGGGTGGATCTGGGGCGCCAGATCGAGGATATGGGAGCGGATTCCATCGCGATCAAGGACATGGCCGGTCTGCTGCGCCCCTATGAGGGCTACGAGCTGGTGAAACGTTTGAAGGCCGCCGTGGACATCCCCATCCATATGCAGTGCCACGCTACTACCGGTTTATCTACGGCTACCGCTCTCAAGTGTATCGAGGCGGGTATCGACAACGTGGACACCGCGATCAGCTCTATGTCCATGACCTATGGTCACAGCCCAACCGAAGCGTTGGTGGCCATTTTGGAAGGCACTGAGCGGGACACCGGGCTGGATATTAACCTGCTGGAAGAAATTGCGGCTTACTTCCGTAACGTCCGCAAGAAGTACGCGAAGTTTGAGGGTTCCTTGAAAGGCGTGGATTCCCGCATCCTGGTGGCCCAGGTACCCGGTGGCATGCTCACCAATATGGAAAACCAGCTGCGCGAACAGGGTGCCGGGGATCGCCTGGATGATGTACTCGAGGAAATCCCCCGGGTGCGTGAAGACCTGGGCTGTATCCCGCTGGTTACTCCCACGTCACAGATTGTGGGTACCCAGGCGGTGCTCAATGTTCTGACTGGAGAGCGTTATAAGTCAATCTCTAAAGAGACTGCCGCCGTCTTGAAAGGCGAATACGGTGCAACACCTGCCGAAGTTAACCAGGAGCTGCAGGTCCGGGTACTGGATGGGGCGAATCCGGTTACCTGTCGTCCGGCAGACCTGTTGGCACCAGAGTTGGACAAGTTAACCCTGGAGCTTCAAGAGAAAGCGGGTGAACAAGATGTGGCCCTGACCGATGGTGAGGGGGAGATCGACGATGTGCTTACCTATGCACTCTTCCCGCAGATTGGCCTGAAGTTCCTGAAGAACCGTGGTAATCCAGAAGCTTTTGAGCCAGTACCTACCGGTAATGAAGGTGCTGCAGTCAAGAACGACAAAGGTGAAGAAGTTTACACGGTGACTGTGGAGGGGCAGAGCTACACCGTCACTGTGGCCGATGGTGGTGACTTAACCAATATTGCCCCTGTGTCCGGTGGTGCTCCAGCATCTGCAGCTAGTGCACCTTCCATGCCTGCTACCGGAGGTGAGCCGGTTAATGCGCCTCTCGCTGGAAATATCTTCAAAGTAATGGTGAAGCCTGGGGATCAGGTGAGCGAAGGCCAGGCGGTGTTAGTACTGGAAGCGATGAAGATGGAAACTGTGGTGAGTGCCCCTCGTGCCGGTAACGTCGCCAGTGTGGCAGTAAAAGAAGGCGATTCAGTGGCGGTGGGTGATGCCCTGCTGTCTATTGCATAGCCAAAGGTAGGAGTCACACGTGGATAATCTGATTACTCTTTGGCATTCCTCCGGTGTCGCGCAAATGGCATCGGGCCAGTTCATTATGATTTTGGTGGGCCTGGGCCTGCTGTTTTTGGCCATTCGCAAGAACTTTGAGCCCCTGCTTTTGGTACCTATCGGTTTCGGCGGAATCCTGGCCAATATTCCCGGTGCTGATTTGGCACTCTCAGCCGTAGAGACAGCCCTTACCCAGGGAGATGGAACTGTTTTGGCGCAAATGGCCCAGATCCTGGGCCTCGATAGTACTTCAGCTTTACCCGCGCTAAAGGAAGCTCTGGCCAGTGCGCCGGCAGCCGTGCAAGTACAAGCAGCTGAGTTTGCCCGGGATGCCGGTTTCAATAACGGTATGCTGTATAACTTCTATTCCGTAGCTATTGCTTCCGGCATTGCGCCGTTGGTAATTTTTATGGGCGTAGGGGCTATGACCGACTTTGGTCCGCTACTCGCCAATCCGCGCACCTTGTTCCTCGGTGCAGCGGCCCAGTTTGGGATCTTTGCCACGGTGCTCGGTGCTGTGGGTCTCTCGGTAGCGGGAATCATGGACTTCTCAATCGCGGATGCCGCTGCGATCGGTATTATCGGTGGAGCAGATGGTCCCACAGCTATCTATGTTTCCAGCTTATTGGCCCCAGACCTGTTGGGGGCTATTGCTGTAGCGGCTTATTCGTATATGGCGCTAGTGCCTATGATTCAGCCGCCGATTATGCGAGCCCTGACCACTGAGCAGGAACGCAAAATTGAAATGGTGCAATTGCGCCATGTGAGCAAGCGGGAAAAAATTGCCTTCCCGATGTTGCTGCTGATTTTGGTGGCCCTGTTCCTGCCAGCTGCTGCACCGCTGTTGGGTATGTTCTGCTTTGGTAATTTGATGCGTGAGTGCGGAGTCGTTTCCCGATTGTCAGACACTGCTCAGAATGCGCTGATCAATATCACCACTATTTTCCTGGGACTTTCCGTTGGTTCAAAATTGGCGGCAGACAAATTCCTCGATCCTAAAACCCTGGGTATTTTGGCTTTGGGTATTGTGGCGTTTGCGATCGGCACAGCGGCTGGCGTGTTGATGGCTAAGTTGATCAATGTATTCAGCAAGCACAAGATTAACCCATTGATTGGTTCTGCCGGTGTTTCTGCCGTACCTATGGCCGCGCGGGTGTCCAACAAAGTGGGACTCGAGTCCAATCCTCACAACTTCCTGTTGATGCACGCAATGGGCCCCAACGTAGCCGGTGTTATCGGTTCTGCGGTAGCTGCGGGTGTGATGATCAGTATGGTGCGGAGCCTTACTGGCGGGTAACCAAAATCCATGGCTTTGGAAGAGAGGGCGAACAGTGTTCGCCCTTTTTTGTTGACCTAAAACAAATGCATTTTGTCCGCTTTTGCTGGTTAAAACAGATCCTTCTGATTTAAATAATGTGAAGAGGCAGTCATGGATGGATTTGGTACGCTTATCAGGTCAATAGAGCATCTCCATCGATAGAATTCATTTTGAGTTAAGGTTAGTTGCGCTATATTCCTCCCAAAATGTTTACTGGAATAAAATTCATTAGGAAGTAACCCCAATGCGTAGTTTGCCATTCTTAATTGCCTTTGCTCTTTTCTCCACCAGTGCGTTTGCACATGATAATCATCAAACTGCGGAAGAAGTTCGCCTGTTAAAGAAAGAGGTGGTTAAGCTCCGTAAAGAAGTACGCTCTGAACACAAGCAGAGTGTGGGATCTGAAAATGTTCGTGACTTAGAAAAAGAAGTGGTGAGGTTGCGAAAAAATGTCCATCGGCTTCAAGATTTGATTTTGGAATTACAGGCGAGTATTGAAGCTCAGTCTGAACTCGTACATCCAGTTCCTGTAGAGGAGCGCCCTAAGTGGGCCTGCTATATGTCAGATGTAAAAGCTGGCGGTATTCACTCTAAGGGTTTTAGTCGTATTGAAGCGAAGGGGAGATTACTTGAAATTTGCTCTCAACGTGGTGGCCTTTGCTTTGAGAGCGGAATTAAATGCTCCGATGAGTAGTAACTAACAGCTAGTTTGATAGGGGGCAGCAACTCTTGAGTGAGTATGCGTCCCTGGCTACCCCTTACAAAGGAAGGACGATAACTATTAGGTGGGAGTACAGCTCAGCAACCCCTGTCCATACTTAAGCTTCTTATCTAAGGTTGCCTAGTTTGCTGAAGTGAGTGTCTAGGATCTTATATAAAAAGTCACGCCCTTGCTGATGGAGTTTCTCTGAGGAGCCATAGGTCTTAAAGTATTCAGGAAATAGTTGGGCAATATCTTCACTGGACCACTCTAGGTGAAACTGCAAACCCATTATTCTTTTGTTGAATAAAAAGGCCTGATGATGGCACAAATCAGATTCAGCCAAGCAGCTTGCCCCCTCCGGAATTTCAAAGAAATAACTATGTGCCTGGAACACATTCTCAAAATTAAAATTCAGTGCTGTTGTAGACCTTATAGGTAGCCAGCCCATTTCCTCTTGAGGAAGTTGGCGGACCTCTGCTTCCAATGCATATGCAAGAATCTGTGCCCCAAGGCAGATGCCCAATATTGGGATCGGAAGTTCAATGCAGTTTTTTACCCATGCAATCTCATTGGCAAGCCAGGGGAGCCTTGCGCGCTCACAAACGTTCATCATCCCACCAAGGATAATAACTCCGCTAAAGCCGCTTTGAGGAAGTGGTGACTTCTGGGGGTTAATGATAGAAAGCGGTATTCGCTTCTCTGTAGCCCAGTCATAAATATACCCCGGGCCCTCATTCTCCTCATGTTGGATAATCAGTATCGGTTTGGTCATTTACTGGAAATCCTGACTTTCAAAATACAGCTCTTCCTTATAGTGGATGCCGGCTTTAGTTAGGCTTTTTGGCCAGCTATCTTTCGAAAGCGGTTTTAAACTGCTGCTATAAATGTCGCTGGAAAAATTATGGTCGGTGCTGACCAGCAGTATTTGGTCGAAGCTGGGGGTGGATGCAATTTCATGCACAAGCAAAGTGTAATTTTTAAGGAGTATTAATTGGTAGTGCCCATTTTCTGTTCGGGTAAGGGGGCTGTCCATTAGTCGAGAGGTTACCCGGAAAGTAACAGCTTGCAGCGCAAGTTTTCCTCCTCGTTCAAAATGCCCTGTAAACATTTGGGCGTTAAAGGCATTGAGTTTTCCCTCGCGTAGTTCGCGTAAAGAAAATTCCTCTGGAAGCAATGTAACTAACTCGTTTCGCTTGAGGAGGTTTTGCACCTCCTCCTGGTCATCAGTCTCCAATTCCAAAATAACTTGATGACTGTGTTTTCCGCCATGTAGTGGCATGTGTGTGGCAATAATTTGCCCGCCGACGGTAAACAAGGCCATGCCATGAATTCCGATCGAATTGTCACTTCGTGCTAATGAAGGTTGTGCGGAGCATACGCTTGAGCTGATTGTCAGAGCGAAAAAGAGAAGAATATTTTTCATCGGTTTTGTGTAGCTATGACCTTGGATGCAGGGGATTCTAAGAGTACTCTAGTGAATAATCGATTCAAAAATAGAGACATTTGATTCCACTATGGAAATAGAAGCACTTGAGAAGTTTCTAGTGATTGCTGCGACGGAGAACCTGCAGCGCTCCGCAGACAGGCTGGATACGAGTCCAGGTGGATTGAGTAAAACCTTAAAAAGGCTGGAGGGAGAGCTGGGTACTCGCCTGTTTGATCGAGTTGGCAAGCAACTGAAAATCAATGACGCAGGCCGCAGACTGCAAAGTCGGGCAGTTGAGATTGTGGCGATTGCCAGAAGAATTCGCTCTGAAGTTGGTGGGCTAGAGGGAAATCAGGAGTGCCGAATTGCTGCTCCGACCATGCTGCAACTAGCTTGGAGTACATTTATCCACCGCAAAATTATTAGTGAGGAAGCAGGGGGGCAGTTGTCATTTACATCGGCCTATGAAGCCCTGGCATTGAAGATGTTATCCAGGGGGGAGGTAGATCTGGCTCTGATAACCGGAGCAGTGTTGGGGCAATTGTCATCCTCGATGGATGCCCGGCCACTTGGTTCAGTATCAATGTGTATTGCTGCAGGACCTGATCACCCTTTGATAGTGGAGCAGGGGGCTGAAGTGAAGGCTGCATTGTCAGATATTTTGAAATATCCATTTGCCGCACCTAGGATATCTCCCTTCTGTGGTGAAGAGCGGGGGATAGGTAGCGATGGCTGGCCGGAAATTAATCATCCTCGCAAGGTGCAGGTCGTTGTAAATGATTATGGGGTTCTTTGCCAGCTAGTAAAAAATAGTAGGCTGCTCGCTTTTCTGCCTGAGCCTCTGATAACTGAAATGGGTGGAGTAATCGTTAGGGTGGAGGATGGCGATATAAAATCTAGTGAAGAGATCTTTGTAGTAGGAAGGAAAACGAATGCCTCCTGGCTAAGTAAATTTGCCGAGAGGGCTTAGTGTTTGGATTGGAGCCAGCTTCCATAGAGGGTATTGTAGCAACTAAACTGCCGAAATATTCGGTTGGTAACTGCCATATTTCCACCTAGATGGCTTGCCCATCTCCTGATTCATCTCGAACCAGAGCCGGGCGCTCCTCCTCGGGGAGAACATAGAGTCGGTATTGGTGACTGGTTGTTGTTTTCTGAAATAACTGTTCTCCCCGCTTAGTGAGTTGCCAGTAGAGAGGTTGCTCTTTGAGATGTGCACCACAGACTACAATTTTTACCAGCTTGTCCTGTGTAGCTAATGGCGAGAGCCGCTGTCTTGGTTGGATGTCTCTCCCGGGCGTTCTCCTGTAGCAGCCAATGGGAGATTACAGGCCTGGTGTAAACTATTAGAAAAACTTAGCAGGGACATATCGCAATATTTCTGGCTAAACAAAGTGACTCCCCAACTAATTCCGGAACTAAGAAAGCCAACGGGTACTGCGGTCGCAGAATAGTCCAATAAGTTCATAAAATTTGTGTAGGTTCCGAGAATAGAATTTCTTTGAATGGGTTGCTCGGATATTTGCTGGCGGGTGTAAGCAGTCGGTATAGTGGGAATAATGATAAAATCGACATTCTCCAGTGTTTTATCACAGATTCTCTTTAGTGCTTGTAAGCGGTATTGTCCCAAGAAAGCATCAGCTGCAGTTTTTGTTTCCGCGGAGTTAATAACCTTCCGGATTACCTCAAGCATAGATTTCGGTTTTACACCTTGAGTTGCAATCCAGCGCTCGGCTACCCAAGGACCTTCGTATAGTAGCTTTGCCGCTTCTATAAAAGGATTAAAGTCTACAGTTACAGCCTGTCCGCCCAGCAGTTTTAATTTTTTGATAGATTGATTAAAGAGTGTCTGGGTTTCTTTGTTCCCTTGAAAATCAGGTTGCTCAGGTATACCAAAAGAAAAAATGATCTTATTGTTAGGGAAGCTTTCCTGGAAGTACCGCAGCCTATTTGAAGATGGGGTGGTACGGCTATAGATATCGGCTGAATCAAACTTCGCCGTAATATCAAGTAGCTTGGCGGCATCTTGACAATTTAGGGCGAATATTGACACGCAGTCGAGACTTTTACAGGCGGGGACAACCCCTGTAGTGCTCAGCAGTCCCCGAGTGGGCTTGTGGCCTATTAAATTATTGAGTGCCGCAGGTACCCGACCAGAACCAGCAGTATCTGTTCCCAAAGCAAAACTGACTTGCCCAAGTGCTGTGGCAATAGCTGATCCCGCACTGCTCCCGCCAGAAATATACTCCTGGTTAAAAGAGTTTTTACCTTCTCCGTAAGGGGAGCGAACACCTACTAGACCGGTGGCGAATTGATCGAGATTGGTTTTGCCGAGCGGTACGGCTCCTGCTTCAATCAATAGCTTTACAACAAATGCGCTTTCGCGAGGGATATAGCTAAAGTCTGGGCAGGCTGCTGTTGTAGGTACTCCAGCAAGATCAATATTATCCTTGATAGCAAAGGGCACTCCGTATAATGGCAGATCGCTGGGCCTTAATCGGTCCAATGCTTCTAGATAGGGCTCTAGCTCTTCTCGCGTTAATAGGGTTATCCAGGCGTTATAATTGGCTTGCTGCAGTGCTTGCTTTAATAGACTGGCAATGAGTTCACGCGGTGTTGTAATACCTTGGGAGTAAGTGTTTCTTAGATGGTCTAGCGTTAAATCGTGGGCCATAAAAGGGTTCCGAGAATAACTTCAACTAGATACCGGACTGTTATTTATTTCGATGTTTGTATTGCTAAGATTATATTTTTTCAAGAATTTTCATCTCAATGTAAACCGCATAATTTTAGATTTAGCAAATACATAATTAGTTTGATGTCCTCTCCGGTGGACAGGGTGTCCCTGCTGCAATCCAACCTTTCATTGCTTCAATGAACTTATCGTGGGGGATATTTACCGGTTGGCGGCTGTCTCCGGGGTGCCATCCCCACAATACCAGTGGGCTGGTACTGACAAACTCCAGTTGACTGGTTGGTGCTCGCCCGCCGTTGTCTTGGGGAGTAGTTAGCAGCTTGCAGATTTGAGCCGAGGATTTTTGTGACCAGTTCAACTCAATGGGTGCCATAACCCACCCTGGAGCTCCAGGCGCACCGGTAACAGGGTTGTTTTTACTTGAATGGCAGTTATTGCAACGCATGGTACCTGCCCCCATATTATCTGGACCGCGCTCCACTCTAGGAACATGGGGAGCCCCTTCATTAATAAGTGGCATCTCCAACTGGTGGCAATTGAGGCAGCGGGGGTGCAGAAGGACCTCTACGATAGTTTCCCAGTCCTGGTGCCCTGGAGTGCTGCTGGCCTCCTCTTGCTGGGATGCACCTCGATGTTGATCGCAACCGGTTAACGTGAGGAGTGCTATGGCACACAAAGCCAATAGGGGGCGAAAGAGAGCTGTGTCTGGCCGCATTTTCATTCGGCTTGCCTTTAAGTTCGATTTTCACTCTCAAACATAATTGGGCCTGAGGACTAGTGATAGTTTCGAGATTGATTGCCGCGTCAAAAGATAGACCTGGCGGGTTCAGTTCCATTGGGTTGTGACCAGTGATTCATATCTGGGGAATAAGGCGCCTTAGTACGTGGTATGATAGGCGCGTTTTACTTGTTTGATTCTTATATAGCGGGCGCGACTTTTAGCGTCTAGGAGAGTGTATGTCCTGGTTAGGGGCGGGGTTAGGTGCAGGCTTTGGTTTTATGTTTGGCGGCCCAATTGGTGCGGCATTGGGAGCCTGGATCGGCAGTTCATTTGGTTCCAGTTTGCAGCAGCGCCTCGGGAAGGCTGCTTCGGCCCTGAGCAGGGATGGAGCCCAGACAATCTTCATCGTGACTCTATTTTCGATGTTGGCAAAAATGGCTAAGGCAGATGGCCTGGTTTCTAAAGCTGAAGTGGAGTTTATAGAGGGCTTTATTAGAAACAACCTCCGTCTGGGCACTGAGGAGCGCAAGCATGCAATCCGTATTTTTGAAAATGCCAAGACTGATAAGTACAGCATTTACGATTACGCAAAACAGTATCGCCAGCTGGTTCGCGATCAAGCAATGCGGGAAATGGTGTATCGCCTATTATTTGCTGTTGCTTATGCCGATGGTGAATTACATAGCGCAGAAGAAGAAATTTTAAAACGCATCACTGTTGATCTTGGGTTGCATGAATCTTTATTTGCGGCAATGCAAAATGAGTTTGTGCACGGGGGTAGGAGTACGGCTGCAAATCTGGAGCAGCATTACGCAGTGTTGGGTTGTACCCCGGAGACTAGCGATAAAGAGCTTAAATTAGCTTATCGCCGAAAAGCAGCAGAGTACCATCCCGATAAAATTGCTTCTAAGGGGTTGCCTGAAGAGTTTATGCGTCATGCTGATGATCAGATGAAAAGTATTACTGTTGCCTATGAAGCGATTGTGGAGGCGAGAAAGCAACAGGCTAAGGTTGTCAGCTAGGTTCTGGAAAATAGCCTTGTTGTATCGCAAATAAAGGAGTTGATAGATGAGTCTTGCTGAGACAATTAAAGATAAACTGACTGCGGAATTTTCCCCTCAGCATATTGAAGTGCAATGCGAAAGTCATATGCACAATGTGCCTGTTGGCTCTGAAATGCACTTTCGGGTCGTTTTGGTGAGTGAGGCGTTTAATTCGGCAAGGAAAGTGCAGCGCCATCAAAAAGTCTATGCGGCTTTGTCTGAAGAAATGGCTGGCCCAATACATGCTCTGGCTCTGCACACTTACAGCCCGGAAGAGTGGGAGGGACAGGCCCCCCAGAGTCCTGAATGCCAGGGTGGTGGAAAAAAGTCGTAATTCAGCGCTTTATTTAAAACAACTCAGACAGGTTCCAGTTCTGGGGCCTGTCGCGTTTTTCATGTAAACAGTCATTCAAAAATTTCAGTTTCTTTTTGCGTCACGAAAGCCCTCATAAGCTTTTGCTGGTTGTAAGAATCAGTGGTGAAATGGCGTCTATTTTCTGTTTATTAATTTAGATCTCTTCATATCTCTCTTGCTCTGGTGGCCGCTAGAATTCCAAGAGGCGCCTATCCATTTTAAAAATCATACTTTGTTCGGGAAAATTAAACGCCAAAAAGCGGTTTAAGTGCCAGAAAACAATAAATACTTTTTTACACGCCAACATTTGTTTGTTTTTTCTACACCTGTTACTTCGTGCGACTAGACTGACCATTGATTGGGCTGATTGCTGTTTGATCTGCTGAATATCAATGGAGTTACCACAAATGAAGATGACGCGTATTCTGATCCCCGTTATGACGCCCCTCGCCTTAGCAATCTCTAGTGTCGCTTCGGCAGGACCGGCTGGCTATGCCCCTCCCCCACCAAAGACCCAGGAGTTTAAGGTTCGAATTGGTGGGGCCTATATCTCGCCCAATTCGGACAATGTCACATTTGCTGACAGATGGCTCGAAGGGCCAGATGATTTTATTGACGATTGGGGTGCATTCCGCTCCAACGTTGATCCCAGTGATGAGTGGGGCTGGTTTATCAATGTAGAGTGGCGGGCTACCGACCATATGAGTGTATCCCTGAGTTACACCGAGGGTGACCGCCATACAGGAGGAGACAATAGGCCCTGGCTACGTCGCTTTAATCCAGACTTTGACGAGTTCCATCGTCGCCGCGATTTCGCTAGGTGGAAGCCTCAGATCACGGCCGCCTATCTGAATTATTATCCGTTAGATCCCAGCTGCATGGTTCAGCCTTATATGGGAGTAGGTATCAACTATACCGACTTTACCGATGAGCGTCTGAGACATTGGGGTTGGTGGGATTTCGATGATGATGTTGAAGTGTTCCGGCCTTGGGATGGTCGTGTAAACCTGGGTGACAACTGGGGATACACTTGGCAGATTGGTGTCGACTTTAATTTCGGTCATGATAGTAGCTGGCTGATTAATCTTGCCGCTATTTACTATGATGTAGATACCGATATTGAGGTGGATGCCTTCTGGTTCGATACCAATGATGACAATGAGTTCTATCGCCACAGATTCGGTGGTGATTACCTCTTTGATCCCTGGTCATTCAACATTGGTGTAGGCTACAAGTTTGATTTCCACTGGTAATCAGTCATGCAGCCAAAAAAGGGCGCTTCGGCGTCCTTTTTTATTTAACGCACATTTGATATTAAGGGGAAGGCGCTTAACCTTTCTTGGGTGCTGCAGTTATCAATCACTTGATTACAAGTGACGCTTATATTGATCACAGTTATATTCTTTAAATTTCTCTCTCAGTTTTCTTATCTTGTCTTTCCATTTTTCCATCTGCTCTCCTGATCCGCCATCTTTTCTCTCTTCGCGGAAGTGCTCAATTTTTTGTTGCCACTTTTTACATTTCTTAAAGGATGCATCCTCCTGTGCATGTGCTGGGTTGGTGGAGAGAAGTACAGCAATTAGTGCGACAGTGAGGCCTGTTATTTTCATTGTTTTTCTCGTTTGTTGGTACGCAGATGATCCCATCTTCCAAATATAAAGTAAATAACTTGAAGTCTGGAGGTGTTATCTGTGTGGTAAGTGTTCTCTTAATGGTGCTTGATTGTTCTTGGTGCGATTACTTGTGTTGCTTACATTTTGGGTTTGATGGATGAGAGTCTGATTTTGGTCACTTTCGAAGTGTGTTTCTTCTTTTTATTTTTTTTGGGGGTTTTTTAAAAAATAATGCTCGATTGGTTCTCATTCTTTTATGGAGGTTTAATGTTGTTGTTGACTCTGTTTTTTGTGAATTGATAATCCCGCGCAAGAGGCTCCTTGATTGTTGAGTAATTTGGAGCTCGTTTATTTGACCATTAAATAAAACTAAAGATGAATTTATTTTTTAAGAAGTATTTAAAATTATTGTTGTCTGTAAATACGCGTATCCTGGCTGTTTTTGCGGTGCTCCTGCTTTGGGGGTGTGGCGGTGGAGGGAGCAGTGGCAGCTCTGGAGGTGACGATAGCTCTGGTTCCAGTGGGGGGCAGGTGTCTACAGATTTGGAGTCTCCCTCTAACTTAATAGCCGTCACGACTTCGGCTTCCACTATCCGTATCTCCTGGGAGCCAAATGAGAGTGGTGATGTTTCCTATTTAATATATCGCGATGGTGAAGAGATAGCGGAGACGCAGGCTGAGCGGTTCGAAGATAGTGGTTTGTCCAGCGGTACAAAATATAGCTACAGCGCTGCGGTGAAAGTCAGTGACGGTAGCTATAGTGAGCCGTCAAATGAGGATGTTGCAAGGACACTGGATAGCGATCGAGACGATGACTGGTATAACGGCACCTCCGTCGATACAACCTTTGCAGAAGTAAATACAACAATTGCACGTCTCGATGAATGTACGGCGGGTGAGCGAGTTAGCGATGTATGGGATATAGCTACAGAAAACCTTAATGAGTGTCTTAGGGCTGCCGCAGAGGTTATAAGCCTGGGAGATCGAGTAGGCGCATTAAGAGCTTATGTGGCGCGGCTGCGCAGAGAGGAAGATCCCGCACTTATTGAGTTGGGAATGCGCTTATTTCACAGTAAATCCCTGAGTTTAAATAACGATTCTTCGTGCTCATCTTGTCACCACCCCACACTGGGTTGTGGCAGTGATGGTTTGTCGTTACCGATTGGTGTAAATACGGTAAATCCTGACTTATTGGGGCCCGGTAGAAGCGATGGTAATCTGATGCCGCTATTACCGCGTAACTCGCCCCCCACCTGTAATTCTGCTATTTGGTCGGATAGCCTTTTTTGGGATAGGAGAGTCAGTTTCAGAACAGGTATTAACAACATTGAGGATAAAGCTACTTATTTAGCCAATCAGGTCAGAACTGATGATGGAGTTGTCTCTGATGACGTAAATAGTTTTTCTGAAGAGATAGCCAGTAATTCCCTGACACTGTTGATGGCCCAGGCCCACTTTCCTGTAGTTACAGCAGAGGAAATGGGTGAGCGGGGAAGCTTTGCCAGTGATAGCGATTATCGCGAGAACATTGCGTCTGGTTTGAGTGATGAGTGGGATTCACTTTTCGAAGACGCTTTTGGGGATAGCGAAAAAACTTTCCTGCGGGTGTCTGAAGCCTTGGCTGCCTACCAGGCTTCCCAGCTATTTATTGATAACCCTTTCTTTGACTTCCTTGATGGCAATGATGATGCCATGACTGAGATGCAGAAACGTGGTGGAATCCTGTTTTACACCAACACTGCTTGTGCACAATGCCATGATGGGCCATTTTTTACTTTGGAAACGTCCAGGGGGTTTCGCTATCCACAAATTGGAGTCGGTACCAATGAAGATGGTAGCGATTTGGAAAGATATAGGGTGCCGTCGCTTCTCAATGTTTCCATTTCCGGTCCATGGGGGCACGCGGGACAGTTTGGCAGCTTAGAGCGAAATATCTCTCATTACTTCAATACTGTGGATTCCATCCAAAGTTATTTTGGTGTTGATGATACTGGCACACCCTTGACCGATACTGTTGCAGATTTGTGTGAGCTGGAGCAATTCGAGTATTTGGGCAGTGGTTGTGTTGATATTGTCGCACCCAATGGTTATCAGCTTACCATGGACTTGGTTGGTGATAGCCCAGCAAATCGTGGCGAGTCCGATGACGAAATCGAAATTTTGGCTGAGTTCCTCCGGGCTTTGACTGATCCCAGTGCGTTACCTGGGACTCCAGAAATCGATGTATTGATTCCGCCGAGAGATGGAGGTCCGGATGGCCGTCAGCTGGATGCGGTAGATCAGGAGGGGAACTCTTTATAGTAAGAAAAAAGTGCCCGACAAAATCGGGCACTTTTTTTGAAGGGGAAACCTGAGGGGCTGCCACCCCAGTGCTTACTGATTTGAGGGGAAACTGAACTGAATACCTTCCCTAACCCCGCTGGCAGGCCAGCGCTGGGTGATGGTTTTGCGTTTGGTGTAGAAACGCACTGAATCGGGTCCATATGCGTGAAGGTCACCAAACAATGAACGCTTCCAACCACCGAAACTGTGGTGTGCTACCGGTACCGGCAGAGGTACGTTGATACCGACCATTCCAACTTTAATATTGTCGCTGAAATAGCGTGCGGCCTCACCGTCGCGAGTAAATAGACAGGTGCCGTTACCGTATTCATGAGCATCGATAATATCCATTGCCTCTTGCATGGACTCGACACGCATCACACAGAGTACCGGGCCAAATATCTCCCCGCTGTGAATCGACATTTCCGGAGTGACTCGATCAAATAGGCAGGCACCCAGATAATTACCATTTTCAAAACCGGAAACGGTTTGGTTGCGCCCATCTACAGCCAACTCGGCACCTTCTTCGATACCAGCGGCAATATAACTCTCCACTTTTTGTAAGTGTTGCCGGGTTACCAGTGGCCCCATATCGCTTTGGCTGTCCATACCATCGCCGATTTTCAGATCAGCAATTTGTACTTTGAGCTTCTCAACAAGGGCATCGGCGGTTTCATTACCTACCGCTACAGCGACAGAGATGGCCATACAGCGTTCACCACAGGAACCATAGGCTGCGCCCATTAGAGCAGCGGCAGCGTTGTCCAGGTCGGCATCGGGCATGATGATCGCATGGTTCTTGGCACCACCAAACGCTTGCACTCTTTTTCCATGGGCGGTGCCTGTGGTGTAGACATACTCTGCGATCGGAGTCGATCCCACAAAGCTCACCGCTTGGACACGTTTATCGGTGAGGAGTGTATCGACGGCCTCTTTACCGCCGTTAACTACATTTAGTACCCCTGTAGGGATGCCGGCTTCTATACCCAGCTCCGCGATAAACAGTGCAGAGGAGGGGGTGCGTTCGGAGGGTTTTAGTACAAAGGTATTGCCGCAGGCAATTGCCATGGGCCACATCCACAGGGGGACCATAGCGGGGAAATTAAAGGGGGTTATGCCGGCACAAACACCCAGCGGTTGGAATTCGCTCCAGGAGTCTATTGCCGGCCCGACATTTTTACTGTGTTCGCCCTTTAGCATTTCCGGAGTAGAGCAAACGTACTCGATATTCTCGATGCCCCGCTGTAATTCCCCCATCGCATCGTCGAGGACTTTGCCGTGTTCCAAGGTAATCAGTTCACAGATCTTTGCGGCGTTCTCCTGCAGCAGGTCTCGCAGGCGGTACATAATTCGTACTCGCTTGGCCGTCGGAAGGTTTCGCCAAGCGGGGAAGGCTGCTTCAGCTGCACTAATGGCCTCTTCAACAGTCGCTTTAGAGGCTAGCGAAACCTGGGCGATCACTTCGTTGGTGGAGGGGTTGGTGACCTCTTGGAGTTCGGAGTTACCTGCGGCACCGGTGTCATTAACCATGTTGCCATTAATCAGGTGGCCGATTACTTTCATAGTTCTCTCTCAGTCGGGTTTATCAATTATTGTTCTACTGCTTTGCCCCTTTGTAACACAGCTCTGTGTTTTGGGGAAAAGCTCCCGACTGTTCGGAGTTATTCGTGTTTGGGAAAATCCCTGAGAACCGCCAAAAATGCATCGCCGAAGCGTTCGAGCTTACTGTCTCCAACGCCGGAGACCGCTAATAGCTCGCTGCGTGTTTGCGGGTGGGCTTGTACCATACCGCGCAGAGTCGCATCGTGGAAGACGACATAAGGCGGCACGCCGCGCTCTTCTGCCAACTGTTTGCGACAGTTGCGCAGGGCTTCCCAAAGCACTTGGTTTTCTGGGCTGAGATCATCCAGGCTGCGATTGTCACGGCTCTGCGAGCGTGCGGCTTTTGGGGGAAGCTTGCGCAGGTTGAGAGTCTCCTCCCGGCGCAGCAGCGGGCGACAAATTTCAGTGAGTCTCAGCCCTTGGAATTCACCTTCTACCTCTAAGTAACCGCGAACAATCAACTGCCGCACCATCGCCCGCCATTCGGCTGCGCTCAGGTCTTTGCCGATGCCATGAGTGGAGAGCTGATCGTGCTCGAATTTGCGGACTTTCTCGTTCTCGGAGCCGCGCAGTACATCGATCACGTGGCTAGCGCCAAAGCGCTGTCCGGTGCGATAGACACAGGAGAGTAGTTTTACCGCTGCCTCACTGGCATCCCAGGTGGCAGGTGGCTCCAGACAGGTGTCACAGTTGCCGCAAGGTTCGTCCAGTGGTTCCGCAAAATAGTCCAGCAGGGCCTGGCGGCGGCAGCTGGTGATTTCACACAGCCCAAGCATGGTATTCAGGCGGCTGCGTTCCTGGCGCTTGTGTTCTTCGCTGCCCTCTGAGGACTCCACCATCTGGCCGATCTTTACCACATCCTCGAGACCGTAGAGGAGTAAAGCAACTGAGGCCCCACCATCGCGGCCGGCACGGCCCGTTTCCTGGTAGTAGGCTTCTATGCTTTTGGGCAGGTCCAGGTGAACAACGAAACGCACATCCGGCTTATCAATCCCCATACCAAATGCAATGGTGGCGACAACAATGACGCCCTCTTCACGCAGGAAGCGGCGCTGGTGCTCGGCGCGGGTCTCGGCGGGTAGCCCGGCGTGATAGGGCAAGGCAGTGAAGCCCTGCTGGCTCAACCACTCCGCAGTGTTCTCCACTTTGGCTCGGGACAGGCAGTAAATAACCCCGGCGTTGCCCTGGTGTCCGTTTTGTAAGAATTGCAGCAGTTGGCGACGCTGGTTGTCCTTGGGCTCAATGCGGTACTGGATATTGGGGCGGTCGAAGCTGCTGACAAAGTGGCGGGCCTCTTCCAAGTCCAAGCGGCGAGCAATTTCTGCACGGGTGCGCTTGTCTGCTGTCGCTGTCAGGGCAATACGGGGTACCCGGGGGAATTGCTCGTGCAGGCAGTTGAGTTGCAGATAGTCGGCGCGAAAGTCGTGCCCCCACTGGGAAACACAGTGGGCTTCATCAATGGCAAACAGCGACAGTTCCACCCTTTGCAGTAATGACAGGGTTCGTGGCTGTAGCAACCGCTCCGGGGCCAGATAGAGGAGATCCAGCTCACCGTGTAATAGCTGGTTTTCGATTGCCTGGATTTCGTCGTAGGCCACTGATGAATTCAAGTAAGCGGCGCGGATGCCGGCTTCCTGAAGAGCTTCTACCTGGTCCTGCATCAGGGCAATCAGGGGGGAGATTACAACTCCACACCCGGGGCGCGCCAGGGCGGGAATCTGGTAGCACAGGGATTTACCACCGCCGGTGGGCATTAATACCAGGGCATCATTGCCGGCTACCAGTGTGTCGATAACTGCTTTTTGAGGATCGCGGAAATCGGTATAGCCAAAAACGTGTTCGAGAATATGTTGTGGGGAATTCATGGGCGGGGAGTATACCTTGTGGCTCGATCGCGCGTGGTATGTTTATTGATGAGTATGCCGCTGAAATTGAATGAAATTGACGGCTTTACGCCTGTGACATATTTCGCGGGTTATAATCCTACGCCATCACAGCGGCAAGCTAAGGATAGGGCTATGCGCACATTGATTTTGTCAACTGTGTTGTCGTTGACGGTTCCTGCCGGACTTCTGGGGTGCGCCTCCACCTCCCCACATAATCTGGTTCAATCTGTTGTTGCTGACACTCACCTGGGGTGGCAAACAGCACCGGAAAACCAACTGGCATTTTCCCTGGCGACCGCATCGGGTGTTGCCCAGGTTGAGCTACAGCCTTTGCCGGAAGAGTTCACAGTGGTCACTCTCGAGTTACCCGGCATGCAAAAAGTTGAAAATATTCAGTGGGAAAATGAAGAAGGGAAATTCACTACGCTGTATGACGGCGAGGTGAGTTTGGAAGGCGTCAGCATACAGAGCCGGGGGCACGGCTATCGCTTGCAGTTGCAGTTGTCTGCGATGGACTATCTCCGGGATGGGGGGGTGCTGACCGTTACGGATCAGCGTTAGAAACTCTACTGGTACGCTCAAAGCCCAGTCCTGCAGGGCGAATCAAATAGAGCTGTTTCCAGTACTTTCCAGTTACCCAAAGCCCATTTTTGGCTTTGTCCCAGGCGATCCCATTGGCCACGGTGTCAGGATGATTTCTGCCGGCCGGATTGAGAGCGCTGAGATCGATAATGCCGCGCACCTGGCCACTCTCCGGATCGATGGCAATAATCTGTTTTTCTTGCCATATATTTGCCCAAATCAGGCCCTGGGCAAATTCCAATTCATTGAGTCTGGACCAGTTTTTACCTCCGCCTTGAACTTTGAGGTGTCGCACTACCTCAAAAGTATCGGGATCGCGGAAAACCAGTTCGCCACTGCCATTACTCATAATCAGCTGCTGGCCATTACTGGTGAGGCCCCAGCCTTCGCCTCGATAGTGCATGACCTTCAAATGTTGGAGCTTGTCTGCGTGGTAGACATGGACCTCTCCCGCCTTGTAGGTCAGCAGATAAAGTTTATCGTTGAGAACTGTGAGCCCTTCGGCGAAACGATTCCTAGCCAGCCATTTGCGTCTTACTGGATTGGCCCCAGGATCGGTATACTCGGCGAGCCAGGAGCGGCGGTAGCGACCACTGCTCTCCCACCAGCGTTGACCATCGTAGAAAAGCCCCTGGGTGAAATGGTCCCCTCCACGCTGGCGCTCTTCCAGGATGGAAAAAGGGATTGTCTGGAGTTGTGTCTCTGCAGCTGCACTTTGCGGCCACGGGGCGTAAAGCAATAACAGTATCCAGCTGTTCACGAGAAGTCGGTTCATCAATAGCCTATGACCAGAATTAAAACTTTTATCACTTTGACGCTGCTGGGTGGACTCGCAGTGGTGCTGCCTATAGCTATCTTTGTCCTGCTGTTTCAGTGGCTGTTCGGTCAAGTTAGTGATCTTGTAGCTCCCGCTGTGGTGTGGCTTGAGGCGCATACAGAATTTAAGAATACCCTTGCCAGGCTCGTGGTGATAGCCCTGATCCTTGGTGGTTGTTTCGCGATTGGTTTGTTGGTGAAAACCAGTGTTGGCAGCTGGTTGCACCGCCATGTGGATCACTGGTTGGGACGCCTGGCGCCGGGTTACAGCACCATCAAAGATGTGGTGATCCAGTTTATTGGTGGCGGTGGTGAAGGTGTGTTGGCGGGGCCGGTAGCCAAGGTCCGCATTCACGGCATTGATAATCCGCTCACTGTCACCGCAATTGTCACTTCTCAACACCCCAATGGAGATATGACCGTCTATGTGCCCACAGCGCCGGTACCCACCTCCGGGTTTGTGTTTCACGTACCGGCAGAGTGCGTAGAAATACTGCCCGGCGTGAGTGTTGAGGCGGCGATGAAGACGATCGTCGCCTGTGGTTCCGGCAGTGCCAACTTGCTGTCTTCAGAGAAGAAGGAGACTGGAGTCCCCTCTACTTGATATCTCGGTTTCTACCCAGATCGCGAATGGCAAAGCGAGCCGGGTGCAGTGCTTTGGCCAGGGTTGCGCTGACCGGAAGGGGCTCGTTGAGCATCCAGGCAGTCAGCACCTCGGCTGTTAGTGGTGCGTAGGTAAAGCCACGGGAACCCAAGCCTCCCATTACATAGAGGCCTTGCTGGTAGTCAGCCCGCTCGGGGACGTACTGCTTGCGGTTCTTGCGCAGTGCGACATAGGTATCGCTGATAGAGTCCCAGATGGGTAGGGGGCCGGCTAAGGGTAGGTAGTCGGGGGTCGCTGCGCGCAAAGCCGCTCGGCCAGTGAGAGACTGTTGTGAGAACTCATCTGCTATTTGCGGCAGTAGCTCTGCCAGGGTTTGTAGATTCTCGCTGTGCTCGCTAACTCGTAGGTCAGTAGCGGTCTCCTTAAGCTTAAAGGTGGCACCAAAGCTCTGACGCCCTTGATAGGCAGGAGTGATATAACCCTCACCGCACAAAGCCATTTGTAACTGCGAAGAATTTTCAGTGGCCGTTGCTCTGGACACCTGCCCGCGAATTGGCTTCAGGGGGAGGGCCGCCGCAGGAGCAAATTGGCGAATATCATTGGCGCCGCACAGAACTACCGCATCAAATTGAAAGTCACTGCGGTCTGTTTTTACTGACCAACCGCTCGATTCTCGCCCTAACCCTTTTACCAAGCTGTTGCTGTGCAGGTTGATATTTGGGTGCTGTAATAAAGTGGCGCAGACTTTGCGCGGTTCAATCCACCCGGCGTGAGGAAAGTGCAGTCCACCCACGGGTAGGTCGACGCCGGCCAGGGAGCTGGCCGCTCGAGCATCGACAGGTTCAGCCAATAGCTGCCCATCGCTCTCCGCCAGTGTGGCGGCAACCTGACTCTGTAATTGCTGTTCCCGCTCAGTTTGCGCCAATTGAAGCAGACCGCTGAAGTGGCTCACTTTAGAGCAGCGGCTGCGGTAGTAGCGCTGGGCAAACATCAAAGCGTGGAGATTGAAGTCTCCGTTGGGGCCGGGCTTGGGAGATAACTTGGCGTATAGAATTCCCTGGTCATTCCCAGAGCCGCCAGAGCCGGGTTCCTCACCCTGTTCAAATACCTGAACATCGATGCCGCGCTCTGCCAGTGCCCGGGCAATAGTGGCACTGGCTATTCCCGCGCCGACAATAGCGACGGTTTTAGGAGGCTTGCTTTCCTGGTGAGGCAGGTGCCACGGAGTTTCTCTGGTTTCGCTCACTTGCGGGCTCTCCAGAGTGCCACACAGCATCTCTCTTTTGCGCCCGAAGCCGGGAACCTTGCGCAGGGAAAAACCGGCATCACGGAGTCCGCGCTTAACCAGCCCGGCACAGGTAAAGGTGGCGAAAGTGGCGCTGGGACTGCTCAGAGCGGCCATGTTGTTAAACAGCTCTGGTGTCCACATATCCGGGTTCTTGGCTGGGGCAAAACCGTCCAGGAACCAAGCGTCTACCTGGTGATCGCTGTCCCTTTGCAGGAGCAAGCTGTTCAGGGCCTCACTTGCCTCCCCGATAATCAGGGTCAGGCTGACTGGGCCAAAGTGCAGCCGGTGAATGCCGGCGGCCAGCAGGGGAGGGTAGCTATCAATCAAAGGCTGAGCGAACGGGGCCAGTTGTGGCCAGAGATCCAGTGCCCTGCGCAGGTCGTTGGGACGCAGCGGGAACTTCTCGACCGAAATAAAGTGCAAGCGAGCACTTTCCGGGGCCGTTTTCTGCCAAAGCTCTGCGGCGGCGAGAAAGTTCAGGCCGGTGCCGAAGCCTGTCTCGGCGATGGTAAAGGTGCCGCTCTCCGCGAGCTGTTGCCAGCGTTCAGCCAGGGCATTTTGCTGCAGGAAAACGTAGCGGGTTTCCTCCAAGCCGGAGGCGCTGGAAAAATAGATATCGTCGTAGGCGCGAGACAGTGGTTGGCCGTCTTCACGCCATTCAATCTCTGCGTACTTCTTGTCCGGTTCGCTCACAATAAGACTTCCGTCAGCCCCCATCCTGCAAGCCAAACTCGCGCATTACCTGGTCGCACCAGCGCTGGATACGCTCTTCGCTCAGATCGAATTCGTTCTCCTCATCCAGGGCCAGCCCGACAAACTGGCTGCCATCGGCGGTTAGCCCCTTGGACTCTTCAAACTCGTAACCTTCTGCGGACCAATAGCCCACTGCACGGGCACCGCAGGCGAGCAGCTGTGAATGCAAATAGCCCAAGGCGTCCTGGAACCACTGGGGGTAGCCTTCCTGATCCCCCAGACCAAACAGCGCGACCTTTTTCTCGTGCAGGTCCAGCGCGGCCAAGTCGTCCCAGATATTTTCCCAGTCCTCTTGCAGTTCGCCGTAGTCCCAGGTGGGAATGCCGAACAAAAGGAAGTCGTAGTCTTCGGCGAGGCCAATATCCGCCTCTGCGATATTGTGGATATCAATCCATTGAGGACCGATACACTGGCGGATCTTCTCCGCAGCCATTTCGGTATAGCAAGTGCTGGAACCGTAAAAGAGTCCGATTGGGGCTTGGGAACTTTGCATAACAGGTGAACTTCTTACTGCTGGGACACGGCGCCACTAAAATCCAATTGTCGCCAAGCCTCGTAGATAACAATGGCGGCGGCATTGGACAGGTTGATACTGCGGCTCTCGGCACGCATGGGGATACGCAACGTGTTTTCGGCCCCTACTGCTTGCAGGAACTCTGCGGGTAGCCCCCGGGTCTCCGGGCCAAACACAATGGCGTCATCCGCCTGGAACTCGATCGCGGTATGGCTTTTGCTTCCCTTGGTGGAGAGCGCCAGCACCCTGGCGGGTTGTTCGCTATCGATAAAGGTCTGCCAGTCCTTGTGGCGCACCACGCGACTGTACTCGCTGTAGTCGAGGCCGGCGCGACGCAGGCGTTTGTCATCCATATCGAAACCTAAGGGCTCGATAAGGTGCAGCTCTGCCCCGGTATTGGCACAAAGTCGAATAATATTGCCGGTATTTGGCGCTATTTCAGGTTGGTATAGAACAATCTTGAACATGAGGTGGCGTTTGCGCTGGAGAGACTTCTAGCTAGACCGGACAGCAGTGCCCGGCCCTGTACGGCTGCGGATTATTCCACAATTAGATGGGGGTGGCGATCTCCTCGCAATCGATCTCGACCCCGAGTTCATTGGCAATCTGGTCCAGATCGTCACGCAGGCCGTCGAGATCTATGTCTTCGGCCACACTGATAGTGCACTCGGCATTAAACAGGGGCTCACCGCTCCAGGGGGTGCTGCCGTAAGTGGTTTCCAGATGCTCCATATTGATATGGTGAGCGGTAAGTGCGCGCGAGATCTCGCGGACTATGCCGGGACGGTCGTTGCCAACCAGTTTCAGCGTCAGCGTTTGCTGGGGTTTGGCGGATACTGCAATGGCATCTTCAATGACCAGGTTGTAGCCTGCGTTTGCCAGGGCTGATAACGCCTCTTTAAGTGTCTCGCTTTTATCTGCGGGCACCGCCACCCGCAGGATTCCGGCAAACTTCCCAGCGAAGTGGGCCATATGGCTGTCTTCCCAGTTGCCGCCGTTATCTGCGATAACTGCTGAAAGCTTTTCCACGACACCGGGCTTGTCATCAGAGATCATGGAGATAACGAGATGCTGTTGCATATAGGGTTCCTTTGCTTCACGAGAGACGTTGAGCTGACATTGTAATAGGATCTCGTCGAATAACTCTATCGGCCAATCTCAAAAGCGTTATTTTGAAACCAATATCCAAGTACTTTAACGAGGGACTGTTGATGAACGTGATTGCGGACTTATGTGTGATCCCTATCGGCGTTGGTGTTTCCGTCAGTAAATACGTTGCTGAGTGTGAACGGGTGCTGGAAGAGGCGGGGCTTTCCTATCGCCTGCACGCATACGGTACCAATATCGAGGGGGACTGGGATAAGGTGATGGCGGCAGTTAAAGAGTGCCACGAGCGAGTGCATCAAATGGGCGCCGACCGAATCAGTTCCAGTCTGAAATTGGGAACTCGTATTGACCGCGAGCAATCTATGCAGGATAAGATCGACAGTGTGCAAACGAAGTTGGACCAACGATAACAACACAGGAAAAACTATGACGAGCAATTTTAAGAAATCCCTGGTGGCCCTGGCCGGTGCCTTGGCTTTGGCGGGCACAGCCCAGGCTGCAGATTTCTCTGCAGCCATTAAGGGGGATCATCGCAACAAGGATTATATCGCCCGTGATCAGTACCGCAATCCAGCGGAGACCCTGAAGTTTATGGGGATCGAGCCGGATATGACGGTAGTGGAAATTACTCCGGGTGGCGGTTGGTACACCGAAATTCTGGGGCCCTACCTGAGCAAGGAAGGGACCTTATATGCGGCGCACTTCCCCGAGAATAGTGAGTCCGACTACTTCAAGCGCTCCCTGAAGAACTTCAAAGCGAAGCTGGCTGCCAATGATAAGGCCTACAAGAAAGTGATTGTGACTGAGTTTGCCCCGCAAACCGGTCGCGAGATTGCTCCGGCAGGCAGTGCCGATGCCGTTGTAACTTTCCGCAACGTACACAACTGGATGTATCGCGATTATGCCGATGAAGCTTTTGCCAGCTTTTTTGCCGCGCTGAAGCCCGGTGGTGTTCTGGGGATCGTTGAGCACCGTGCCAAGCCAGGTACCAGCCTGGAAGATATGGTGAAAAGTGGTTATGTCACCCAGGAGTATGTTATCGACCTGGCTAAAAAAGCGGGCTTTGAGTTCGAAGAGGCCAGCGAGGTAAATGCGAACCCCAAAGACACTGCTGACCACCCCAAAGGCGTATGGACCTTACCACCGGTAATGCGCTTGGGTGAAGAGGACCGTGAAAAGTATCTCGCTATCGGCGAGAGCGATCGTATGACCCTGCGCTTCCGCAAACCCAAGTCCTGATCGTTTTACAATATTCTGGGGGTGGTTATTGCCACTCCCAGCCTACCTGAATTAGTCGCTGTATGATTATTCCCTTCGAACAACTAGATGCCGATACCCTGCAAAGTCTGCTGGAAGAATACGCCACTCGCGAGGGCACCGAATACGGTGAGCGTGAGGTGGAACTGGTGGACAAAGTTGCCAGCCTGCGTCGCCAGCTGCAATCCGGGCAAGTGGTGATCTGGTTTGAGCCCGGTGAAGAAACTGTAAACCTGGTCCTGGCCGAGGACCTGCCCCCCGATGTCTGAATGGTTAATCGATAGCCCGAGTGAGCCCCGTGCGCGCTTTCTGTTTGCTCATGGCGCCGGGGCGCCGATGGATAGTGAGTTTATGCAGTTCCTGGCGCAAGGGCTGTGTGAGCAGGGTGTGGAAGTTGTCCGTTTTGAGTTTCCCTATATGGCGCAGCGGCGCACCGGGGGAAGTAAGCGGCCACCCAATACCATGCCCCAGCTGCAAGAGTCTTTTCGCGAGCAAATCGTCCAGCTAGGCCCCGAATTGCCCCTGTTTATCGGTGGTAAGTCCATGGGCGGACGCGTGGCGAGTCTATTGGCGGATGAATACTGGGGGCAGAAGGTGATTGCCGGTGCCGTATGCCTGGGGTATCCCTTTCACCCCCAGGGCAAGCCGGAAAAGCTGCGTACCGAGCACTTGGTGGATATTCGCTGCCAGACCTTGGTGATACAGGGAGATCGGGACCCATTAGGCAGTCGGGCTGAGGTAGAAGGCTACGGATTGGCGAACACCATTGAGGTCGAGTGGCTGGAAGATGGCGATCACGACTTTAAACCCCGTCGCGCCAGCGGTTTTAACCAACTTCAGCATTGGCAATCCGCAGTAGAATTGGCTGCCCAGTTTATGCTGCGATCTCCAGGACAGTAATGCGCTCTTCCCGCACCATCAGTGGGTTGAGTAGATTCATCTGTGCACGGCGCTCCTGGCTAGTATACCAGTGTTGCCAATGGAGTTCAGATTGCCATTTGGAGAGTGTGAAGCGCCGCAAGGGATTGCCCTTCTCGATATAGGTCTGCCCCTCGATAAAGCCTACGGTGCGGTAGGCGCAAGTGAGGATTTTGCGGGCGGCCTCTTCATAGCTGCCCTGCATTTCTGCCGCAATTTCCCGTTCTATCAACACATAGATCATTGTCAGCCCGAATTGCGTAAGCCCTATGAGGATTTTAGTGCGGGCGCAGGGGAATTACCGCGTGGCCCTCATGCCTCTGGAGATGACGACGGCGGTAAAATTGCGCACAATAATACTTATGAAGTCAGATCACACCTTAGATGCCCGTGGCCTCCTGTGCCCGGAACCCGTCATGATGCTGCATTCAGCGGTGCGCAATGTCGCCGATGGTGAAGTGTTGAAAATGGTTGCTACCGACCCCTCTACTCAGCGGGATGTGCCCAAGTTCTGCCAATTTCTTGGATATGAGCTGGTGCAGCACGCAGAGGAAAATGACGAATTTGTCTACTGGATTAAAAAAGCGGAATAGCGGGTCGCGGTTGCTCCAGCCCCCATGCCATTGGCGGGGGCTGGCACACTCCTGAATATTAAGACCCAACAGTCCCTAGGGAGCTGTCACCAGGGCAGCGATAGCGGCCAGGGCTTCGGGGTCCTCGGATTTAATTTTGTTAGCGATATGGTGTTGGAAAAAGTACCGGAATCCCTCGCTCTCCTGCGCGGGGTACAGGCAGTGATCCCCCGGTAAAACCGGAGTGGTTTCAACGATATCGTGGTCTATTAGCATGCCGTGAATCTCCCCGTCGGCGTGCAACCTCCAGCTGACGACCTCAATCAGTGTCAGGTTCTCGCGCTGTTCATCCATAAACACAGCGTGGGTGCCGATGGTGTCGGGGATCTCCTGGAGTACTTCCTCAGCTTTATTGCTCTCGTATTCAAAGTATTCCGCCGCAGTCTCCAGCTCGACGATCTTGTGAATGGGGGGCTGATGGAAGATTTCCTCGATGCCGGGGTCATAGTAGCCCTCAAAGCGTCCGTCGAGAGGGTCCTTGATGTCGGGACAGGCCACTATGGTGTTTAACCAGGGAACGAGGCCTACGACCTCGCCATTTGCTTTGAGACCCCAGCATAAAACTTTCAGGCTATATAGATCTGTGCCGCTGGAGTTGTTGGAGTAGAGCATTTCCAAGCCGTCTAGCTCCGGCGATAGGCGAATAAAGCGCCTGTCCGCAGAAGTTTCGATGGGCTCGCCGGTGAAGAGGTCAACCACATTGTTGATACTGTGGTCTGTCATGGAACACCTCCTTGCAGGGCCGGTTGTATACCGTCTCCACGTCAGATGAAGGTGCGACAGCGAAATGCCCTACCTCTGAAGGAAGACTGGGGCAGGAGGGTGTTTGATTGCTTTAATTCCCTCCTCGGGGAGACGCTAGAAGGACACGCCCTCTGCGGCATCCCTGTTCCTAAAGGTATATGTTGATTTGCCGAAATACAACCAGCGCCTTTTGCGTCCCGCAAGCGCCTGCGCTTTGATCGGGGCGCAGGCGTTGATATAGTCCCCGCCTTTGAGGTATCCCGGAGAACGCCTTGCCTGTTGCAACCGCAGAAATGGCTTCTGTTCCTACGAAACTGCCAATGGCTGATCGTATCGTCAGAGTCTTCGATCACTGTTTTTCAGACCCAAATGGGCTCAATACCCGACTTCGCGGGGGCTTTTGCGAGCCCTATTACCGGCCCAGGGGGGAAGGTCAAACCTACCACCAGGTAGAGTTCACCCTGGACTATGCGGCCAGCGCTTTGCATGAAGTGGCGCACTGGTGTGTCGCCGGAGAGGCCCGGCGGCAGTTGCCGGATTACGGTTACTGGTATGCGCCGGATGGTCGCAGTGCCGACCAGCAGGCTGAGTTCGAGCAGGTAGAGGTCAAGCCACAGGCCCTTGAGTGGATCTTTGCACGGGCTTGCGGACTCAAGTTCCGCGTGAGCGCCGACAATCTGGAGAATGGATTGGGCGCCAGCGACCCGTTTAAAAAGGCCATCTGGCAGCAAGTTCTGGACTATTGTGATACCCGGCCCAACCCTCGGGCCTGTGCATTCGCCGAAGCCCTGATGAAGGAATTCGGTTGTCCCAATCCTTTTGACCGGGGCAGCTACCAATTGGCGGATCTCTCTTGAATAGTTATCTCATAGACGCATCGGTATATATTTTTCGCTACTACTTTGCGCTGCCGCCCAATTGGGAGAGTCGCAGTGGTTACTCCACTGAAGCCGTTTACGGCTTTACTAACTTCCTGTTGGATATGTTGGCGCGACAACCGGGCTATATTGCCTGCGCCTTCGACGAATCATTGGGAAGCTGTTTTCGCAACGAGATTTACCCAGACTATAAGTGCAGTCGCGCACTGCCCGATGAAGCCCTGGCTTTCCAGCTGGCGGCGTGTCGGGAAATGGCTGAGGTGCTGGGTATTGCCAGCTTTTCCAGTGAGCGCTACGAGGCCGATGACATACTGGCCACATTAACCCGGAAGCTGCACCGGCATAACCCAGTGGTCGTGAGCCGGGACAAGGATCTGGGGCAGCTGCTGGCTCGGGGTGCTGTATCCCTGTGGGATTTTGCCAACGACCGGCACTTGGATGGCGAGGGCGTACGGGAAAAGTTCGGTGTGCGCCCGGAGCAGATTCCCGACTATCTGGCCCTGGTGGGAGACACTAGCGATGATATTCCCGGGATACCCGGCGTTGGCCCAAAGACAGCGGCACGCCTGTTAGAGACATTCGACACTATAGAAATGTTGCTGGAGCAGCTCGATACCCTTGCCACAATGCCCATTCGCGGAGCCAAGGGATTGGTGGCCCGGATAGAGGAATACGAAGAACAGCTGCACCTCGCCAAGCGTCTGACCAGTCTTGAGGAGCGGGTTCCCCTGGATATAAAACTGGCAGATTTGTGCCCACAGCCGGTGGATGTCTATCTGGCCCGTGCCCTGGCGGAGGAATTTGGTATCGGTGGCCTGAGCAAGAAGATTGAACGCACCTTAGCGGGTGTTGATGGAGAACTTACATGACGGATAGCGCTGCACAGAGTGCGGGATTAAAAATTGTTGCCGATGAGAATATTCCTGCGTTGGAGGAGTATTTCGGTGATCTGGGAACGCTGGAGCGCTACCACGGCCGCACCTTGAGCCGAGAACAATTGATTGATGCGGATATTTTGCTGGTGCGCTCGGTCACCCAGGTTGATCAAAGCCTGCTGGAGGGGACCCGGGTGCGCTTTGTTGGTAGCTGCACCATAGGCACTGATCACCTGGATACCCAGTGGTTGGAGCGCAATGAGATCTTCTGGAGCGCCGCGCCTGGCTGTAATGCCAATTCCGTGGTGGAGTATGTTTTCTGCACCCTGGCCGCACTGGAAATTGACTGGCATGGGCGCAGCTTCGGCATAGCGGGCTGCGGAAATGTGGGCGGATTATTGCAGCAGCGCTTGCATGCCCTCGGGGTTTCCTGCGCAGTTTACGATCCCTGGCTACCGGAAAACCCGGATGCGAGTGAGCTGGAAAAGGTGCTGAGCCAGGATATTGTTTGCCTTCACGCACCGCTGGTTAAGGGCGGCACCTACCCCAGTTTCCATATAATTGGAGCAGAGCAGTTGCGCCAGCTCCGCGATGGCAGCGTATTGATTAGCGCTGGCCGGGGTGGGGTGGTAGATAACCGGGCACTGTTGGCGGAAATCCAGCGAGGCAAGCGTTTTACTTCCGTACTGGACGTATGGGAGAACGAACCGGATATCGATATTGAATTATTGCAGCATGTTGACCTGGGGACACCGCATATTGCCGGTTACAGCCTGGATGGGAAGCTGGCTGGCACCCGTATGATTCGCGAGGCCTTGTGCCGGGAACTGGGTATTGCACCCATGTCTGCGGAATGTCAGCCGGCTGTTACCTCTAAAGAGATCAGGGGAGACTCAGCAGAAGAATTACTGTTGCAGATGTACAACCCCCGCGCGGACGATCGCCGCCTGCGCGCGGCTGCAGCAGGTGATGTGCCGATGGAGAAGGCTTTTGATTTGCTGCGTAAAGAGTACCCCGAGCGCTTGGAGTTCAGTCACTACAAAACTTCAGCCCAGACTTTGGGTGACGAAGAGAAGCGGCAACTGGAAGTGTTGGGGTTGGCGTGCAGTTAAGTAAGCAAGTAAAAAAGCTTGGTTTAATTATTAACCCCTGGGCTGGCATTGGCGGCCCGGCAGGTCTCAAGGGGAGCGATGGTGCCGAAACGGTGCAACGCGCGCTGGACGCAGGTATCGAGCCCCAGGCAAATCAGCGTGCGGCGCTGGCCCTTGAGGAGCTAAAACCCTATAAGGATGAGCTGGAAATCCTGTGCTTTGCCGGCGATATGGGGGCCAGTACAGCGCGTAAACTCGGTTTTTCTGTCTGTGAAGTGGGCGTGGCCGAGTGCTCGCCATCCTCCCCGGAAGATACAGAGCGTGCAGCAGCCACTATCCGCAACAATGGTGCAGACCTCATTGTTTTTATTGGCGGTGACGGCACTGCGAGAAATATCGTCAATGCCCTGGGGGATAATTTCCCGGTGCTGGGTATTCCCGCCGGAGTGAAAATGCACTCCGCCTGTTTTGCGATTTCCCCTAAAGCGGGTGGTGAGGTTTTGCGCCGTCTGATGGCGGGGCAGCTGGTGGACCTCGCTGAGCGTGAAGTGCGGGATATTGATGAGCAGTCATTCCGCAGTGGGCGGGTAACCACGCGTTACTACGGCGAGTTGCTGGTGCCCCAGGAAGGCCAGTTTTTACAGGCGGTAAAAAATGCCGGCCGCGAAGTGGAAGAGCTGGCAGTTGCGGATATCGCCGCAGAGATTACCGAAGACCTGGACCCGCAAACCCTGTATGTCGTTGGCCCAGGCTCTACCACTTTGGCAATCCTCAGCGAGTTGGGCTGTGAGGGAACACTGTTGGGGGTGGATTTATTACTGGATGGCCAGTTGTTGCAGCTGGATGTCAGTGCGCCGCAAATTGAACAGGCCATCGCCGATCACAGCGGGCCGGTAAAAATCATTCTCACCGCCATTGGTGGCCAGGGTCATTTAATTGGCCGGGGTAACCAACAATTGTCAGCCAATGTACTGCGGTGCGTTGGGCGCGATAATTTAATCGTGGTTGCGACTAAAACAAAAATTACGGAATTGCATGGGCGCCCGCTATTAATCGATAGCGGTAACCCCAAGCTTGATAAACGGTGGAGTGGTTTTATTCGAGTGGTTACCGGCTACCGGGATGCCATTCTTTATCCACTGAGTAACGGGGATATTGAATAAGCGATGAGTGCAGATTGGCAGTTACTGCTGGAGCAGGTAGAAAATAAACTAGGACAAAATGTTGGCGACAGCCGCCGTTTTTTTCACGGCAGGGGTCGCAGCTATGAGGGCTTGGAGCAGGTCTGCGTCGACAGCTTTTTCCCCGCTTTGTTAGTGACTTTTTTTGAAGAATATGAAAGTGAAGTAGAGCTGTGTGAAAAGCTCTGGCAAATGGCCGAGGCGCGAGGTTATCAGGGGGTCGCTGCGCAGCGACGCTATCTCCCTGGGGCACCTTTACAGTGGCACTTCGGAGAGCCGGTAACAGACCCTGTCGCGCAGCGTGGAGCCCTTAAATTCCCCCTCACATTTGATCGACAAAATGTTGGTTTCTTCCTGGATATTGAGCCGGGCAGGGCCTGGCTTGAAGAGCAGGTACGTGCAAGGGCTGGGCAGGCGTCAGCAAAAATGCTCAATCTTTTCGCTTTCACCTGTGCCTTTTCTGCGGTCGCGCGAGCGGCAGGTGATATCGATATTGTAAATGTGGATGTCAATCGCGGTGTTTTAAATCGCGGACGGGAAAATCACGAGGTTAATGGGCTGTCGCTCAAAGGGGTTCAGTTCCTGCAATTCGATGCACTGCGTCAATTCAAGCGCTTCGACCGTCGCGGCCCCTTTGACCTGGGCATTGTCGATCCGCCGACGCGACAAAAAGGTCGCTTCGATGTCAGTCAGAATTATGAAAAGTTGCTGAGGCAGCTGCCCGCTTGTCTCGCCGCTGAGGCGGATCTGCTGATGGTGATCAACTCGCCCCGGCACAGCGAAGCCCAGTTTAGAGAGTTAATCCTCGGATCTGACAGCGGTTATGAAGTTGTAGCGCGCTTGGAGCAGAACCCGGATTTCCCTGATCGGGACCCGGATGCTGCCTTAAAAATGCTGCACGTTAAATATCGTCGCCAATCCCAGTAATGGCGATTGCCAATGCCGCGCCTTAAGGAGCCCCTTACAGCGCGGCAAACTCCCGCATCAAGCGCTCCATCAGCGCCTGCAACTGGCCTGATGATCCCTCGCGCACAGCGCTGTTGAGCAACTGGGCGTTGCTCTGTCCGGACTCAGCTTCGGCATTAATCATTAGCAGGAAACCCTTGTGGGTTAATACCGCATCCTCCATCGCCTCCTGGCGCACCAGCTGGGAAAAGTTGATATAGCCGCTCTGCTTTAGCCAGGTCATGGACCCCAGGCAGGCTAAATAGCGTGGGGAGTGCAGCCCGTACTCATCCGGTGAGTCGGGGCCGGAAATATCTTCCACGTAAACGGTTGCCGGTACCGGGAATTGATTAAACATTGCCAGCAGTACCCTGCCGGCATCCCGGTAAAAATCGTGAATATGTAAATCGTCCAGCATCAGCAGGAATATCGCTCCAAAAAGTCGCCCAAGCGTTCCATCGCATGCGATAAGTCGTCGGCACGGGGCAGGAAGACAATGCGCAAGTGGTCCGGTGCATCCCAGTGGAAGGCACTGCCTTGAGCCAGTAGTATTTTTTCCTGGCGCAGGAAATCCAGCACCAGCTGCTCGTCATTTTCGATCTTATGATGATCCAGATGCAGCTTGGGAAACAAGTAGATAGCACCACTAGGTTTGACACAGCTCACACCGGGAATGTCATTGAGCATGCGGTGGGCCATATCTCGCTGTTGGCGCAGGCGCCCGCCGGGCAGGACCAAATCGTTAATACTCTGGTAGCCACCGAGAGCGGTTTGTACTGCGAACATGGCGGGTACATTGCCGCACAGGCGCATAGAGGCGAGTATTTCCATCCCCTGGATAAAGCCCTTGGCCCTGTGTTTGGTGCCGCTGATAACCATCCAGCCAGAGCGGAAGCCGGCCAGGCGGTAGGACTTGGAAAGGCCGTTAAAACTCAGGCAGAGCACGTCCGGGGCCAGTTTGGCCATCGGGGTAAATTCCGCATCGTCGTAGAGAATCTTGCTATAAATCTCATCGGCGAAGATCACCAGGTTGTGACTGCGGGCAACCTCGACAATATCCTCCAGTAGTTCCCGGGGATAAACGGCGCCAGTGGGGTTATTGGGATTGATAACCACTATGCCGCGGGTTTTTGAAGTGATTTTTGTTTTGATATCCTCAATATCAGGCAGCCATCCGGACTCCTCATCGCAGCGATAGAGAACCGGCTTGGCACCGGTGAGGTTGGTGGCGGCCATCCACAGGGGGTAGTTGGGCATTGGCAACAGCATTTCGTCGCCATTGTTGAGAAGGGCCTGGGTGCTCATGGAGATCAGTTCGGAGACGCCGTTGCCCAGGTAAATATCGTTAATCTCGACGCCTGGGATACCCAGGGTCTGGCACTCTTGCATAATGGCCTTACGCGCAGCGAAGAGCCCTTTGGACTCGACGTAGCCCTGTGCCTCAGAGAGATTGTGAATGACGTCTTGGATAATCTCGTCGGGGGCGTTAAAACCGAAGGGGGCAGGGTTGCCAATATTCAGCTTGAGGATGCGGTGGCCTTCCTCTTCCATGCGCTGGGCCTGCTCCATCACGGGGCCGCGAATTTCGTAGCAGACGCCGTGCAGTTTTTCTGATTTATTGATGTCCTTCATGGTGACCTGGAAGCTCTATTGCAGAGCAGGAGCGGCCCAGGGCCGCGAGTTCAGTGCGCGAAAACCGGGTAATGTCCACCAGCGGTAGGTACCACTCCTGCGGGAAACCGGGAACCGATACATATAGACATTGCCACAAAGTGACGCCTGACCGGAAACCCCAATTGATTACGGAAACACTAGAGTATGTCAAAACAGATGGATGAGAACTACTGGCGGGATAAGCTTACAGATGAGGAGTTTGAGGTCTGCCGGGAAGGTGGGACAGAGGCGCCGTTTAGCGGCGAATATTGGGATGTTTTTGACGATGGCGTCTATCGTTGTCGTTGCTGTGGCGAGGTTTTATTCGGCTCGCAGTCAAAATTTGAGAGCGGGTGTGGCTGGCCCAGCTTTGATGCAGAGCATTATGAAGGGGCGGTGAAGGAGCTGCCTGACAGCAGCTACGGTATGCAGCGTGTAGAGATTCGCTGCAGTAAGTGCGATGCCCATCTCGGTCATGTGTTCGACGATGGTCCCACCGATACGGGACTTCGCTACTGTGTGAACTCTCTATCGGTGAAGCTGGACCAGGGCAGTGATGAAACGGAGGATGACACTGAGTGACGGAATCACACTGGAGTAATTGGCTATTGCGGGTGCAGTGGATTCTGTTACTGCTGATTGTCCTTGCGGCTGCCGCTTTGCGTTACGGGTTGCTGCACTTCTCTGTGGTTTTCAAAATATTTGTGTTTTCTGGCGGTGCAGCCTTGGCAATTGCGCTACTGAGCCTGTTTGTTTTTGTCTGGGGAGTGAGCAAGAGCAAGCCGTTGGTGCGCAGCAATGCTCTGTGGGCGGCGTTGCTCGGACTGCTGCCGGTGGCAATACCTCTGGTAACCGTAGGCAAGGGCAACTTCGATGTGCCAAGAATTCACGACATCAGTACCGATACCCGCAATCCCCCCCAGTATCAAGAGGTATTGAAGTTGCGCCAGAAAGGCGATAATAGTGCCGAATACGGTGGAGAGAAGGTGGCCGAATTGCAGCGGGAGGCAGATATATATGCCGATATAATGCCGTTGCACGTGGACTTCCCGATAGCTCGTACCACTGAGATCGCTGCTGAAGTGGCCGAAGACCTGGGCTGGAAAGTGGTTTCCTATGAGCCTCAGCGGGGCCACCTGGAGGCTGTAGCGAAAACACCGATCCTCGGTTTTACGGACGATATCGTTGTACGGGTCAGCGCTGACGTGGGTGGTGGCTCCAAAGTCGATGTGCGTTCCAGCTCCCGAGTCGGGGTCAGTGACTTAGGTACCAATGCGAAGCGTATCCGCCAATTTCTGGAAGAGTTGCACCTGCACGCGCTGGTGCTCGAGGGAACTGGCACAGAGCGGTACTAGAATGCACTCCAGAAATGGCTGGGTTTTGTAAGTGTCTGACAACAAAAGAAAAAAAATCAAAAAGAGTGTTGACAGGTTTAGCGGTGATCCATAGAATGCGCCCCACTTCTGACGCAGGGCTACACTCAAAGGTGGAGCGAAACGACAGAAGGTTTCTGGGTCCCCATCGTCTAGAGGCCTAGGACACCGCCCTTTCACGGCGGTAACAGGGGTTCGACTCCCCTTGGGGATGCCACGCGGGAATAGCTCAGTTGGTAGAGCGCAACCTTGCCAAGGTTGAGGTCGCCGGTTCGAACCCGGTTTCCCGCTCCAAATTTCCGCTTTGCGAGATGATCTCTAGTCAACTCGGAAAGCACGCCACCGAGAAATCAGTGGCATCGCCATGGACAGCATGGCAGCACCGGATCGAAAGGTCGAAGTGCAAGTTTCTGTCCCCATCGTCTAGAGGCCTAGGACACCGCCCTTTCACGGCGGTAACAGGGGTTCGACTCCCCTTGGGGATGCCAATACGACCCGGTAGCAATGCTACCGGGTCAATTGCGGGAATAGCTCAGTTGGTAGAGCGCAACCTTGCCAAGGTTGAGGTCGCCGGTTCGAACCCGGTTTCCCGCTCCAATTTTCTGCTTTGCGAGATGATCTCTAGTCAACTCGGAGAGCACGCCACCGAGAAATCAGTGGCATTGCCATGGACAGCATGGCAGCACCGGATCGAAAGGTCGAAGTGCAAGTTTCTGTCCCCATCGTCTAGAGGCCTAGGACACCGCCCTTTCACGGCGGTAACAGGGGTTCGACTCCCCTTGGGGATGCCAATACGACCCGGTAGCAATGCTACCGGGTCAATTGCGGGAATAGCTCAGTTGGTAGAGCGCAACCTTGCCAAGGTTGAGGTCGCCGGTTCGAACCCGGTTTCCCGCTCCAATTTTCTGCTTTGCGAGGTGATCTCTAGTCAACTCGGAGAGCACGCCACCGAGAAATCAGTGGCATTGCCATGGGCAGCATGGCAGCACCGGATCGCAAGGTCGAAGTGCAAGTTTCTGTCCCCATCGTCTAGAGGCCTAGGACACCGCCCTTTCACGGCGGTAACAGGGGTTCGACTCCCCTTGGGGATGCCAATACGACCCGGTAGCAATGCTACCGGGTCAATTGCGGGAATAGCTCAGTTGGTAGAGCGCAACCTTGCCAAGGTTGAGGTCGCCGGTTCGAACCCGGTTTCCCGCTCCAAAAATAAAAAGCCGCTCAATCGAGCGGCTTTTTGTTTTTCCGATATAGTAATTCTTATCTTCTGCACGGTTACTTTTGCCCGGGACTCCTGCAAGTTCCGGTTCATCCCACCAAGTGACGTGTATGAAAAACCCTAGCTCCCCTCAGGTTGAAATTATTCGGGCAAGCGCGTTGAATAACGCTCCCCACTATAGGAGTGCAAAATGAGCGCTGCGCTATCGATCCATAACTTACAGAAAACCTACGACAATGGTTTCCAGGCCCTGAAAGGCATCAGTTTTGACGTGCAGCCGGGAGACTTCTTTGCGCTGCTGGGTCCCAATGGGGCGGGGAAGTCCACCACAATCGGTATCATCTGTTCCCTTGTGCGCAAAAGCGGTGGCTCAGTGTCGATTTTTGGTGAGGATATCGACGTCGATTTTGCTGCGGCCAAGCGCCTGTTAGGTGTTGTGCCACAAGAATTTAACTTCAGCCAGTTTGAGAAAGTGTTCGACATTGTCGTTACCCAGGGCGGTTTTTACGGTATGCCGCGCAAACTGGCTGAAGAACGCACTGAGAAATACCTAAAACAGTTGGGTCTGTGGGATAAACGCGCTACCCAGGCGCGCATGCTCTCCGGCGGTATGAAGCGCAGATTGATGATTGCCCGCGCGCTGATTCACGAACCGAAGTTGCTGATTCTGGATGAACCCACAGCCGGAGTGGATATAGAGCTGCGGCGTTCCATGTGGAGTTTCCTGGAAAAAATAAACCAGCAGGGCACCACAATTATCCTCACCACCCACTACCTGGAGGAAGCCGAGAGCCTCTGTCGCAATATAGCGATAATCGACAAGGGCGCTATTGTCGAGAACACTTCGATAAAGTCACTGCTGAAAACCCTGAACCGGGAAACCTTTATCCTGGATTGCGCGGAATTTTTCACTGAGTGCCCGGACTTGTCCGGTTATGAAGGGCGTTTGCGGGACAATCACTCACTGGAAGTCACTATTGAAAAGGGGCAATCTCTGACCGAGGTATTTGCGTCATTGCAGCGGCAGGGCATCACAGTTACCAGTATGCGAAATCGCGCTAATCGCTTGGAGGAATTGTTCCTGTCCATGTTGTCGGAAGAAAAAATGTCGGGGCTAGAAGAGTGAAGGGCAGATTAATCTGGATATCATTCAGCACTATTTACCGTCGGGAAGTCCGGCGCTTTATGCGTATATGGCCACAGACCCTGGTACCGCCGGTAATCACTATGTCACTGTACTTTGTGATCTTTGGCTCCCTGATTGGTCGGCGAATCGGTGATATGGGGGGGTATCCGTATATCGAGTTTGTTGTACCGGGTTTGATCATGATGTCGGTGATTACCAACTCCTATGCCAACGTAGTTTCGTCTTTTTACAGCGCTAAATTTCAGCGCAGTGTGGAGGAGCTTTTGGTCTCGCCAACGCCGAATTGGGTGATTATGGCGGGCTATGTTCTCGGTGGTGTGTCACGGGGATTAATGGTGGGGTTGATAGTGACTCTCGTAGCGATGTTTTTTACCTCGCTGACGGTAGAGCACGTCTTTGTCACGGTAGCGATTGTATTTTTGACGGCGGTGCTGTTTTCCCTGGCCGGGTTTATCAATGCTATTTTTGCCAATAGTTTTGATGCTATCTCTATTATTCCGACCTTTGTATTAACTCCCCTCACATACTTGGGAGGCGTGTTTTACTCTATCGACCTGCTGTCGCCTTTTTGGCAGGGGTTGTCGAAATTGAACCCAATTCTTTATATGGTGAACTCCTTCCGTTACGGCATTTTGGGTGTTTCCGATATTAGTGTTGTCGGGGCATTTTTGGGCGTCCTGGTATTTATTGCGCTTTTGGCATCCTGGGCCATTTATCTGATGAGCCACGGTAAGCGACTGAGACATTGAGCAAATTTATGACAAGAGAAGACTGGCGAAACCTCCCCCTGGGGCAGGAGACCACCTACGAATCCACTTACAACCCCGAGTTGCTCCATCCAATTCAGCGCTCTGTATCCCGAGCCCAGTTGGGGCTCTCTGCCGGCGCAATGCCTTTCTTTGGAGAGGATGAATGGTGGGGTTTTGAGCTTTCCTGGCTGAACCCCAGGGGCAAACCACAGGTGGCGGTGGCTCGTTTTAGTTTTCCTGCGGAAAGCCCCTGCATGGTGGAGTCAAAATCCTTCAAACTGTATTTAAACTCTTTCAACCAGAGCAAGTTTGAATCCTGGAGATTGGTACAGGATGCCCTGGTGCGGGACCTCTCTGCAGCGGCGGGGGCAAATGTCGGCGTTACCCTGATGGATGTGGAAGATGCAGCGCTGGCAGTTGAGAAGCCAGAGGGCTACTGTCTGGATCATCTCGATATAGAAGTGAATAATTACGAGCCGGACCCCGCACTCCTCGCCCTCGAAGGCGGTGAGGAAGATGTGAGTGAGGTTCTTTATAGCCACTTGCTGCGCAGTAATTGTCCGGTAACGGGACAACCGGATTGGGCGACAGTGGTTGTGGACTATAAAGGGCCGGCACTGAAGCGAGAGGCACTGTTGGCTTATATTGTCTCCTTCCGCGAACACCAGGATTTTCACGAGCACTGTGTCGAGCGTATCTTTTGCGACTTGCAACAGTTGGCGGAATTTACCGAGTTAACTGTATGTGCTCGCTATACCCGTCGTGGCGGCTTGGATATTAATCCGCTGAGATCGACTCGCATTGAGAAACGTATGCCTTCGCGTTTTGCCCGTCAGTAATTTCCTTTCTTAAGTACCACCGGAGTCTCCGGTGGTACGGCCCTTCAATATCACTCTTTTTCTAAGGCCGACCTGGGTTGGCGCTGCGGTCTCTTAAGCTACGCTTTCCAGATAGGCCGGGGAAACCGACAGTGCAGTTGTGTTGGCCGCCCCACAGGAGGTGGAGTTGAGGCTGACAGATGGAGATTAATACGCAGTCCCCAGTAATTCCTGCCGTAGTAATCGGTTTTGCCCCACTTCTTTTTTCCCAATCCTCCACTGCAGAAGTTTATGTTAAAGCTGATGATCTGATACGGGTGATTGAGGCCCAGCAACAGCAGCTGGAAGAGCAGCAGGCCCAGATTCAGCAACAACAGGCAGACCTAGAAGCCCTGCGTCGGCAAATTGAGCAAATGCAACGGGCACCACCATCCCGACCGTCTCTGGAAGTAACTCCTGTACAGCCCGTTGAAGCACCGGTGAGCAAGGAGGATATGAATGATTTACAGCGACAGATTGAGGAAATACGCCAGGAAGTTCCACCTGGTTCGCTGCCTCCGCCGCGGGCCCAGTCTGATCAGGCGGTACCTGACCCCAGTGACATCGAAGATGTGATTGCCAATGCGACAACGGAGTGGCCTGGCTCCATTCCCTTGTTGGGAAATACCATGAAGGCGAAGATCAGTGGCTTTGCGGACTTGGATGTCAATTATGATACCGACGCGATCATCAGCCCCGCACAATTTGTACCTGCCGATATTGTGACTTTCGACAAAACGGCTGCAGAGGGAGCGGACGGGCAGACAGAATTTACCGTGCAGACCTCCAGGTTGGTATTTGAGACCCTGCAGCACTGGGAGGGACGTGAATTTAAAACCCTGATTTCGATGGACTTCCTGCAGGACTCCAGTGTTACCACTCCCAACCCCCGTATGCGCAAAGCTTATGGAGAAGTGAGTAATGCGCTTTGGGGGGGCAGTATTCTTGTGGGGCAGCAGTGGTCAACATTCGCGAACTTGGAAGCGGTCCCCAATACTCTGGATTTCCAGGGGCCTAATTCGGCATTTGGCTTGCGCCATTCAATGGTCCGATGGATTAAGAGGTACGGGCCACAGTATTACTTTCAGGTGGCTATTGAAGCGCCAGATTCACAAATATTCGAGGATGCAACCGAGGTTGCACGCTGGCCTGATGCGGTATTTGCGCTGGAGTCGGACTTGCCTAGGTCCCAGGTACAAGCGGGTTTGGTATTAAGGGATTTGCGCGCGAGTGGCGATCCGGATTCAGCCGTATCGACCACCGGCTGGGGATTAAATTTAAGCGGCACTTTCAATATGCCCGGCGTACTTTCCAAGGATGTCCTTTATTACTCTTTGTCCGTCGGTGCGGGATATAGCGGTCTACTTAATGACGCGCCACCAGATGCAGCTTATGATTTTTTTGATAACTCCGTAGAGGCACTAAACACTACAGCCTGGTATCTGGGGTACCAGCACTGGTGGACTCCTTGCCTGTATACCGTAGCGACCTACGGCAGGGTAAGGCAGGATAATCTGGACTTCCAACCCGGTGAGGCCTACAAAGCAACCCAATACCGCAGTATCAATATTGTCTGGTTACCCTTTCCCCGTTGGTTGACTGGAATCGAGGTGCTCTACGGCGCTCGCAAAGACAAAGATGGAGATAGGGGTTCTTTGGTGCGGACACAATTTACGACCCGAATGACATTTTAAGAAAGTAAAGTGTTTAAACGAGGTGTTCAGGTATATGCGAGTCAAACGAGAGAAGCTATTTCAAGCACGAGTTATTCGGTTGTTATGCAGCCTTTCAGTGATTTCTCTTCTGCTCGGATGGACTTCAGCCAGTACCGTGGTTACGCGGGTATGGCAGTCCCCATATATTGGTATTCAAAGCTTAGGAAAAACCCTGGTACTCGCATATACCCTGGTACCGAGGCCGATAGTCGGTGGGCAGGTAGAAAGGGAGTGGGTCATGCAACTGCAGGATACGGGTATTGATGCGCATTCCTGGAGTGCTCTCGGGGCAATAACTGGTGTTCCCTCAATGGGGGAGATTGCACCTTTACTCCGGGAGAGAGGATTTGACACTTTATTGGTTACCCAATTATTGGCATTAAAACGGATCAACCCGAATATCCGCAACTCCCAGGTTGCTGTTGTGGAGACACGTCTATATTCGGCGCCTAGTGACGAAGTTTATTGGTCGGTTCAGTCGGATACTTTTTTATACAAGTATTCAGGGGAGGAGCTGCGCCATCCCAATGAGAGAGATTTACGCGAGTTTGTAGAGGTGATGATTCGCACTATGTCTGGCAATGGCGTTTTATAGCCGCTAATTTATCGTGATTTTTATCGAACCTTTCTCCAGGGCAATAGAACTGTTGTATTCAGCTATTCTGGTGAGACAAACCGTTGATGGGCCTATCAAAGAGTGCGCGTTCAATGGTTCGAAAAGGAATTCAAAGCGTTAGCAGGAATAGATGCCGGCTAACTACTTTTGGCGGTAGGCTTTACCATGGATTGGAATCTAAAAGCCCCTGTGGTTTTTTGGCGTGTGTGTCTAAGGTACTGGAGATGTGTTGATGTGCACGCTCCACGATTATTGTTTATTCTGCCCGTTTTTCTCTCAATTTTATTAATCCCCTATTCAGCCAGTGCTTCTGAAACTTTTCTGATGCCGTTGGGACCAGTGGCAGAGGAGCAGAAAGTACACTTCTTTTGGGCTATGGCACTCACCATGGTTGCTGTTCTCCCGGTATTCATCCTGGTGCCAGTAATCCTCTTTAAATACCGAAGAAAAAAAGGTCATGGATTCTATGCGCCAAAATGGGAAACCTATGGTCCGCTCGAAGTCATTATGTGGGGTGTGCCATTCCTGGTCATAATTGTGCTGTCAGTGATGCTCTGGCGTGCAACGGCGCGGCTCGATCCCTACAAGGAAATACAGGGCGTTGTACCCCCGGTAAAAGTGCAGGTGGTGGGGCTCGACTGGAAGTGGTTATTTATCTATCCGGAGCTGGATATTGCAACAGTCGGTGAATTGGTTGTACCGGTACACACTCCAGTCTCCATGATATTAACCAGCGATACGGTAATGCAGTCGTTCTTTATTTCTGCATTGGCTGGGCAGATCTATGTGATGCCGGGTATGACGACAAAGCTCAATTTTATCGGTACAAAAACTGGCGACACCAGAGGGGAGAATACCCAATACACCGGCAATGGTTTTGTCGACCAGAATTTTGCAGTCAAGGTTGTGACTGATGAGGACTTTGAAACCTGGGTAAAGCAAGTACGGACGGGTGGGATTGTCCTGAGTCCAGAAAATTATAACCGCCTGGCACAGCGAAACACCAAAAAACAAGCATACAAAGTCTTGGGAAATAGCAAGATGCCAGAAAATACACTGTATTTTAACTTGCCGGGCACAGACCTTTTTCACGAAATAGTAATGCGTTATCACTCCGGTAAACCGCTGAGCATCGAAGAGCAGCCCGGCACCCGAAAATTCGGCCGGGGCGAGGATGATGCCGAGGGAGCGCAGCCATGAACAATTTGGATTACGGTTGGCTGGGTAAGCTCAATTGGGATTCTCTGGTGTTTAGCGGGTTTCTTGAGCGGCCCTCAGTCAGTGAGGCCGTTGCCAGTGTGGCGGGCTCGATAGTAATACTGGCAACAGTGGGAATCCTGTTTTTATTGACCTGGTTTAAAGTCTGGGGAACACTCTGGCGGGATTGGTTGACCAGCACTGATCACAAAAGAATCGGCATTATGTATATCGCTTTTGCGATCGTGATGTTGGTTCGAGGGTTGCTGGAGGGGATGGTAATGCGTGCTCAGCAAGCCGCCGCACCGGAAGGCTTCCTCTATGCAGATCACTTTGCCCAGTTGTTCAGTACACACGGCACCATAATGGTGTTTTTTGTGGCAGTTCCGTTTTTGGTGGGCCTTATTAATTTCGCTATGCCGCTGCAGATTGGTGCCCGTGATGTGGCCTTCCCGGTACTTAATCAAATCAGCCTGGCGGTGACAGTTTCCTCCGGTATTTTGTTGATGGTCTCTCTGGTGGTGGGGCAGTTTTCTACTGGGGGTTGGTCGGCTTATCCGCCTTATACGGGGGCGGATTTTAGCCCTGGGGTTGGGCCTGACTACTGGATATGGGCGATCGTATTTTCTGGGGCGGGGACGACATTAACGGGGATTAATTTCACCGTCACCGTGTATAAATGCCGTGGTCCAGGAATGCACCTATTCCGTATGCCACTGTTTTGTTGGACCGTACTCTGTGCCTCCATTCTAATGATTTTCGCAATGCCACCTCTCAGCGTTGCCGCACTGATGTTGGGCTTGGATCGCTACCTGGATTTCCACTTCTTCACCAATGACCTCGGTGGAAATATGATGAACTATGCCAATTTGTTTTGGCTCTTTGGTCACCCTGAGGTCTATCTGTTGGTGTTGCCAGCCTATGGTATTTTCTCCGAGGTCTTTTCTACCTATTCGGCCAAAACCCTGTACGGCTATAAATCCCTGGTGATTGCCACCATGTGTATTGCGATCCTGTCCTTTACTGTGTGGTTACATCACTTTTTTACCATGGGGCAGAGTCCGACGATCAATATTGCCTTTGGTATAGCGACTATGCTGATCGCGGTGCCGACCGGAGTGAAAGTTTACGACTGGATGGCGACCATGTATCGCGGTCGAATACGTTTTACCACTCCAATGGTTTATGCCATCGGATTTTTAATCCTGTTTGTGATTGGTGGCCTCTCCGGCGTTATCCTGGCTAACCCCACTGTCGATTTCCAAGTGCACAATACACTGTTCTTGGTGGCGCATTTCCACAATGTTCTGATACCCGGCGTGTTGTTTGGAATTTTGGCAGGGTACAACTACTGGTTCCCCAAAGCATTTGGTTTCCGCCTTAATGATAAATGGGGTAAACGCTCAGCCTATCTCTGGTTTGCAGGATTTATGGTGACATTCTTCCCGCTCTATGGCGCCGGCTTATTGGGGATGCCAAGACGATCATTCAGCTATGCCGATCTCACATTCAAGCCGTACATGATCGTTGCTTTTATCGGCGCAATGATTGTTCTGGCGGCGTTAATTTCGCTGGTTATTCAATTTATCGTAAGCATCAGGGACCGAAAGAAAACCCAGGTTCCTGTGGGTGATCCTTGGGATGGACGCTCCTTGGAGTGGAACTCTCCCGCTCCAGTACCGGCTTATAACTTTGTTGAAATACCCAAGGTTACTGATCGGGATGCATTTACTGAGGCTAAGGAGCACGGTGAAGCCTATAAGCGGCCTAAAGTCTATCGAGACATAGAGCTCCCTAAAAATAATCCTCTCGGATTTATTTTGTGCGTTGTCAGTGGAATTTTGATGTTTGCCCTGGTTTGGTACATCTGGTGGCTTGCACTGATCTCCGCATTAACCATTTTGGTTGCAGTTATCGCGGCCACCTTCCGCAAAGAAACGGAATATATTATTCCTGCCAGTCAGTTAGAGAAGGATACGGAAGCTTGGTTGGCCTTGGTCGAGAAGAGCGAGGCAGTGAGCCGGGACCTGGAAGATTCCCCGCGAAATGTCGGCCTTGCGAAGCTGGAGATCTAAATGAATCCCGTCTCTTCACCGAAAAGCCCGGGCAGTATCAATCCCCACGAAGCCATCCACAGAGATCCCGATATGGTGATCTTTGGCTTCTGGGTCTTCATGATGAGCGACCTGATTTTCTTTGGGGTGGTATTTGCGATTTATATCACCATGGTGGGCGCTACCGCCGGAGGGCCGGGCCCGAAAGAGCTTTTTGATTTCGGCAGCTTGTTCGCCCAAACGATGCTTCTTCTAACCAGTAGCCTCACTGCGGGTATTGCGACAGTTATTGTTAAGCATGAACGCAGTCGCGCTGCCTTTCTATTTTGGGTGGTGATAACCCTGTTGCTGGGCATGGGTTTCCTGGCATTGGAGCTGTACGACTTTGCCGGGATGGCCGAGAAGGGAGGGGTGCCACAGCGCAGTGGTTACCTGTCAGCATTTTTTGGTTTAGTGCCCTTGCACGGTCTCCATGTCACTTTCGGCTGTCTATGGATGATCGTTTTGATCGTTCAGGTTTTCACTATGGGGTTGGGGGATGTCGTAAAGCTGCGCTTTCTGCGCCTGGCATTATTCTGGCATTTCCTCGATTTGATTTGGATCGGAATTTTTTCCGTGGTTTATTTCGGTGGCTGGGTCTATGGCTAAAGAACCGACTTTTGCACAACACCTGCGGCTGTATATCACAGGTTATATCCTGTCTATTGTACTCACTCTTGCGGCTTTTGCCGCAGTGCTGACGATCGGAAGGGAGAATAAAAGTGTCTTGATTCTCGTTGCGTTACTAGGGGTTGCGCAACTGGTAGTGCAATTAAAATATTTCTTGAACGTAACGACCCAACGGGACCGGAGGGATAACCTGGCGTTAATTCTTTTCTCTAGCTTAATTCTTTTGATTATTGTGTTGGGTACAGTCTGGATTATGGGGAACCTGGCGGTGCGTATGCATACTACTATGTAGCGTTTTACGCTTACGCACCTTTTATAAAATTAGATAATGACTTTGCTCTTCAGGTTGGATGCTGCTTTTTGTAGGGACTGTAAAACCTTTTCCTTATCGTAATTTCGGATTTTATCCAGGTCTAAATGCATTGAGAATCCGGGGGCATGCTCCTCCAAGTAACTCTGCTGGCCACCCAGGTTCTTACGCAGATCAGTAACCTGGTAAACCTTCACCGGGGTACTAATACCTTTTACGGTGATGTGCCCTTTGTCCCGGCACATTACTGTGTGTTTGATCATGGCCCAGGTCTCGTGGCTAATCAGGATTTCTCCCGGCTGGGCGGCGCCTTCCAATCGAGAGGCGAGGTTAACGTGGGTACCCATCACCGTGTAAGACTGGTAGTTGGCAGTACCAAAAATGCCGACAGTACAGTAGCCGGTATTAATACCCATACGAACCTGCAGGGGGCGCGAGATACCTTTGTTGTACCATTCCTGCTTCATTTCACGTACGCGTTTACGCATCGCCAGGGCCATAGCTACGCAGCGCAGAGCGTCTGACTTTGGTCCTTTACTCTCATCGTCCCCAAAAACAACCATTACCGCATCGCCGATAAACTTATCGATAGTGCCGCCGTATTGCCCAGCGATGCGTGCCATTTCAGAGAGGTAATTATTGAGCAGCTGGGTAAAGGTCTCTGCCTCTAATTCCTCGGTGAGCTGGCTGAAGTCTTTGATGTCAGAAAAGAAAACGGTGAGGAGCTTTCTCTGGGTCACCAGAGCTTCTTCATCCCCAGTAGTGACAGAGCGCCACAGCTTTTGTGGCAAGTACTTGGAAAGTTTGTAGGAGCGAACCTTGCTAACGCGCTGCTCAACCATCAGGGAGTGATTGGCTTCCTTAAGCTGGCCAATCTGGCGGTGGGTAAAGAATGCATAGGCGCATAAATAGGCCAGAATACAGATCAGGCTTACGGTGCTGATAGTGAGGTCAGCGCTCACCAGTAAGGATGGTTCGTGCATCAGGTACCCGATAACGACCCCAACCAATAAGCCGGTATTGTGCTCAAACCAAGCGCGACCACCGCCGCCCCCAGTGAGGGCATTCAGCTGGACCATGGTAACCAGCAGCAGCGAGGGCAGCATGCTGAAGTCTGCCAGGGATATGGTGATGCCGATCAGTACTGTATCCAGGAAAGAAAGGCAGCGGCGGGTTTTCAGTGCTTTTTTATCGCCAGTTTTGTAGAGGATAAATTGGGCGAGAGCGGTATAAGCAATGATAAAAAGAGCAGATCCGGTAATAACCAGCTTGTCTGATTGCCATGGCGCATCCCAATTCACCGCGTTTGCCAGGGTACCGGCAGCGGCAAATAAAATCAGGGTGCGAAAATAGGTGGAGTAGCGAGGGTTAACATTCCGCCCCGTGCTCTCCTCAAGCTGGTCCTGCATTTGTGTTGTTCTTTGTCCGTTTGAGCAGAAAGTGAACACCTTGCGCGTTGGCGATAGGGTGGCTCCGATTTCCCCATCCACCGTATAGCCACGCCGTGACTCCAGCAGCGCAGTTTACTCTTCCGAGGAACAGAATGCGAAAAAACTGTGCATGCAAGTGATATTTTTCTCGTTGTTGTTGCCAGTGATATTACCGCACCTCCAGCCTCAGAACCTCCCAATTTTCATGGCAGATTTGCAGTTTAGGCAGGGAGGGTACCTTAGGGCTTTGTGTATCAAGGTTTATATAGATAGCGACCACTGACTCTACAGCAGACAAAAGATTATGACAGGGTGCTTTTTCGACATTACTAACCTAGATCAATCTGAGCTCAGGAATCCGGGTGACTTGTACAGGTGAAGAGAAAAGGGGGGTGTCAGCAAAAGGCAAGTTTTCCTATAGCTGCTTTAAGGGGTTGGGTATCGGCCTCAGATAAAGCCGGGCTTATATTCACCTTTGAGTCAAGGGGTTACATAAGTTGTACAGCCCATATATTGGAGAACTGAAGGGGCAGAGCAGGCCGGAAAACTAATGCTGGTCGGACTAATATAGAGCCTGGATCAATCGACTCACAGAGTCTAGCCACCAAACCTGCGATAGCTGAGGGGCTCATTTGAGGGGGCAAATAGCCGTGGTGACTTGTAGCGGATAGTCTGAGCTCCCTCATGATGCCCCGTTTTAACAGCCAGAGAGACTTTTTTCGCATTAGTGCTTGCACAACAAGGAACATTTGGGTAAAGTGCGCGCTCTCTCGACGACACAGCAGCTATCTTCCTGATTTCCTTGAAGATTTCGCTGAAGAGAGAGACCGCTACAACGCGGAGAGCCCTCGCGAAGGGTGACAATTTGGTGAGGTGTCCGAGTGGTCGAAGGAGCACGCCTGGAAAGTGTGTATGTCGCAAGGCATCGAGGGTTCGAATCCCTCCCTCACCGCCATCTTCTAAAAGCCCGGCTTATGCCGGGCTTTTTTGTTTCTGCCTTTCGATTGGTTTCTCTATGTCTTCTTTGGCGATTCTACTCGTCAGCCTAGAGATTTTTGGGCTTTGCTAAGGGGGGATCTCATCTTAGAAGGGTTTGCCAAATACTACTGCGTTTGTAATTGACGGGCTGTTAGACTTAAGGGGTGCACAAAGGCCTCTTTACTCATTCTGCTGTAGTATTTTATATAGGTACTCATTTTTGTTGCTATTATCCCTGCTGTCTAAATTGTGGGCTAAGTTAGTTTTGAGGGAATTTTAACTGTGAGTTAGCTCTTCTCCTTGCTTTTGCCTGCAGCTCCACTGTCTACTTTTTTGGGTTAAAGTCATACATATTTATATTTTGGCTCTTATTGAGACAAATTATCTAAATAAAATTTGTACCTACTAAGTGAAAACTTCTTATTCAGCAATCTTCTCTATTTCCTATTTTTTCTTTCATTTAGAGTGGCTTGTTGGAAGTTTGCGCTATCGGCCATTTAAATAATGGCAATAGTCTCAGAACTGCCTACAAAGTATTTGGAGGCAGTGAGAGTTACGCAGCTAGTATCAACTCACTACGCCGAGTTATCAGCTATAACGCAATAAACAAACCCTAATAGGGGTGGGGTGGGCGCAAAGCTTTTTCCAAGCATAGTTGGCCAGTTTGGCGGCGGTGTAAGAGGAGGCAGTTGGGGAGCCATTCAATGGCTTATGTGGGCTCTCAGGGAAGCCGCTAGTAGCTGAGCATGAGCACTAAGAAAAAGGTAAGTACACATTCACCCCAGATTCCACTGGAATTTTCTTCGACATTTGGGTAAAGTGCGCACTCTCTCGACGATATAACAGCTATCCTATTGATTTACTTAAGGGTTTTGCTGGTAAGAGAGGCCGCTTTAAGGCGGAAGGCCCTCGCAGGGGGTGACAATTTGGTGAGGTGTCCGAGTGGTCGAAGGAGCACGCCTGGAAAGTGTGTATGTCGTAAGGCATCGAGGGTTCGAATCCCTCCCTCACCGCCATCTTCTAAAAGCCCGGCTTATGCCGGGCTTTTTTTATTTCTGAAGTTTTTGTTCTTTAGTCTTGAGTACCAAAGACCTTAGCTGCCACCGCTTTCTCCTATAGTCGGAGGAGGCTGCTAGGCAGAGACCCTATTTATTACCGCAATACTCATCAAAATTGCTGGGAGTGTTAGCAAAGCCAGCCTTCTCTGCAAGTTCCCATGGTCGTTCGCATTCTTTAGTTTTACTACACCAAAGGTAGCCGGCTGAGTTTATACATCCGTGGGCATCCTTGTCTGAACCGACCGGTGTGGTGGGCTTGAGATCCTCTGGAGTATCTGAGGAGCACCCCATCAGGGACGCGACTAGAATAAAAGCGGCGGCTTCTTTGATTTTGAGCATTACAATCACCAGAAAGTTAAGGTTATTGTTAAGTATACGATTTAGTGCAGTACCCTTCACAAGCCGTGCCTGATTGTTACTTCAAGGCCAGTTCTTTAATATTATTATTAAGTTTGAAAGGGTATGGGGTTGATAAGCCCCTTCATTCTAGTAGCTTATCTGCAAATCTGGCTATACTTAAAAATCACCCTCTCGATAACTCTCAAAAGTGCTGGTTACTTTAATATCCTGTCTTAGGGCTGTGATATCTCTATCGCAGGAAAAAATAAGTCCGTAAGTAGTAGCGGATTGCCTAAATCTACAATATTTCATACTGACTTCACCATACTGGCAAGCAGCTTTTCACATGCTCTATAGAGAATAGGTTCTAGCTCTTTTGCTCCAAAAACAGGCCTATATCTGAGCATCCCTCTTAGGCTGAATACTCCTGAAAATGTTGTGGTCAACTCCAACCGGACACTTCTTTAAGCACATTTCTCAAATTCGATAGGGGCTAGGTCTCCCAGTGTTGTATGTATTCTTCGTGAGTTGTAATAAGCAATATAGGCTCTTACATCTGCTACCGCATCCTCCCTTGTCGGATAAAGGTTTCCCGTTACCCACTCCCGCTTCAGGCTGCTGAAGAAACGTTCAGTCGGTGCGTTGTCCCAACAATTTCCCTTACGGCTCATTGAACACACCATCCCATGCTGACTCAATAACGTTTGGTAGGTATGGCTGGCATACTGACTGCCACGATCAGAGTGATGCAGGAGACCTTTTGGGGGCGAACGCAAATTGACAGCCATCATCAACGCACGAGTTACCAGGGCCGTTTCCATCTTCCGATCTAGATGCCAACCAATAATCCGGCGCGAATAGAGATCAATCACTACCGCCAAGTACAACCAGCCCTGCGAAGTCCAAATATATGTAATATCAGTCGTCCAAACTTGATTTTTAGCACTCGGTGAGAACTCCCTATTCAGAAGGTTCTCTGCGACCGGTAGGTGATGTTTACTGTCTGTCGTTATTGTAAATCGCTTCTTACGCTTTACTGCCAAGCCTAGCTTTTTCATGAGCTTGCGGACTCGATAGCGCCCGACTTCAAAACCTTCTTTACGTAACAGCTTCATTAACCGACGACTTCCGAGGCTCTGTCTAGATTCTGCAAATAGGGCCTTCAAACGATGGCATAGTTGCCATGTTTGAGCATCTATTGAGCTATTACCACGGCAACACCAATCGTAATAGCCAGTCTTACTTACCTGCATTACCCGGCAGAGCACCCTAACAGGAAAGCTGCCTTGCTGTTTTTCAATAAAGCTGTACTTTATTTCATTTCTTTCGCAAAGAAGGCGCTGGCCTTTTTTAGGATTTCTTTCTCCATCCGCAACTGCTTATTTTCACGTCGTAATCGCTCTAATTCTGCGCGCTCACCTACATCCAACCTTACACCGTCTTCTTCCTGCTTCAGTTCCTTTATCCAGCGTCGCAGGTTATTGGCTGTTGTTCCTACAGCCTCTGCTGCTTTAGAAATTGAATACCCTTGCTCAGAGACTAGCGCTACGGCGTCTTTCTTAAATTCCGGCTTGAAATACCGGCGTGTACCTTTTGTTGTCATACTTCACCTCGCTTGGTAGTTTTACCATCTTAGCGAAGTGTCCGGAAGGATTAGACCACTACAAAAATATTCTCTCCATGGCATTTTCTCTCGAGCCCTATAAGAGGAGTGTGTTTTATTGGAGTCGGCGTAATAGAGTCGAGCTGCGACCTCAATCTTTGGCCGCCAGAATACAGGCATTGCACCAAATTCTCCAAAGTATGCGGTGTCAAACTCACCCCCTCTTACTTTTAAGACTACAACCTCTAGTGCTAAATCATTGGATTTAGGTTCTATTCGACTCGATATATGTGGTAAGGAGAAAATTTCTACCAGCCTATGACGAATGCCCGCCTCTAAATCTTCGCCCTTAAAAGCTCCCCAAGCACCAATCTTGCTAAATTCATTCTGTGAGACGACAATCATTTTATCCAGATAGACTCGTGGTTTACTCTTTTTAAATAACTTTGAGAACATTCTTACTGTAGCCAGATGTAGGTTTTGTGAGGATGGGTATAAGGGTTAGTGCTAGAGGTGTCGTGTGAAACTGACATCCTATTAGACATGGAATGATAGGTTTTCTGTCTATATTTTGCACTACTGTTAATGGCTAAATTGTACCTCCCATGGGCAAAGAGCCAAATAGATATTGCTTGTCGGGAACCATCTTTTCTCTGCCGCCCATGATGACCGGTTGTAGCATGAGCTTGAATGAATGATGGTAATAAACTAAAGGTATAGTGTTCTTGGGGGATTAGTTACCTATTAGTTTTGGTAACTCTCTCATCGCTTGAAAGGACACTACGCCAACGGTATTAGATTCTTCATTAAAACGATTAAAAAAGTAAGTTTTCATGCCTGCTTCTATACCAGCCTTAACTCCCACTGGCCCATCATCTATAACGGAGCAGTTCTTAGGATGGTGGCCCATACTTTTGGCGGCATGTAGGTATATGCCTGGGTCAGGCTTCCATATACCTACTTCATATGAACTGAATAAATTATTTCCGAAATACTTAGATAGCCCGCATATATCTAATGCATGCTTGATTTTTTGCAGGGGGCCGCTAGATACTACCGCTTTCTCACCATCAAGTGCCTCAAGAGCGTCTGCTACACCTTCAACAGGTTTTAACTCTCTGGTAAAGAGTTTTGTGACTATATCGCGATAAGCTGCAACAAAATTGCTTTTCAGTTTGATATTATTCTCTTCTTCTAATAGGGATAGAATGCTTGCCAGTTTCCAACCCCTAAATCTTATGACCAGTTCATCAGCATCTAGGGAGACTCTGAATAACTCCGTGATACCTCTGCAAGCCCCGAAGGGCGGGCCTTGAAGGCCACAGCTGCTGCGTTGCAGCTCTTGCCAAGGGCTACGGCCATTCGCGGCGAGCTGCGCCTAACATCTGCAGCCTTCAAGACCCGCAGAGGCATTACGGAGTTATTCAGAGGCTCCCTAGTTTTATTCCGTAATTTTCGAACATCATAGCTAAGCCAATACTGGAGAGATGTTCGCTATCAACTAAGGTGCCATCGTTATCAAAAAGCAGGCATTTACTCACAGATGAAACTCCTATTGATTTCTTTTATGTTACGCTATTTTTCCCATAGTGAGTTTATATAAATGATATATAAAGCCGCCGCTGCAATAGGCATGAAGTGCCACCAATAAGAGGAGGCGTCCCCTCCGAGGTTGTATTGGTATATAACAATACCGGCGGCAAGTACGCTAATTGAGGGTAATAAGTATAGGGAAGCCGCAAGTATCACTGATGAAAGTTTTGATAAATTTCCTCTATTAGCTACGCCACCTCCAGCGAATGCGCCATCATAAAAAGGAATCCGCAAAAAGATAATTGAAGAAATGAGCCTACAATAACCCAAGTTAAAGACATGTTGATCCGTCTCCTTTGTATAATTAACTCTAAAGTCCTGCCGTGCTAACTGACCCTGGTGAGGGTATTGCTGCTTTTTCTTTTTTGTGGCTTATTATTCTAATTATATGATTTATTACGGGGTCTTCTCCTGCGAAATACTCTTCAGATGAGAGTGTTACGGGAACATGTGGTGCAATCCAGATGCGATGATCTTCGGCCTTTGAGGCCTGATGATATTGAGATGAAATAATTCCCCAGACACCGCTGTAAGGAAGTTTAAACCATCCCGCCTCACCTAAATGGTTGGGTCTGCTCCCACTTGGTTCACCGACAATGATGATGTCAGTCAAGCGATCGAGGTCTGCAAGTAACAAATGTGCAGCGGAGAAGGTATTCCGTCCAATAATCACAAATAGATTATTCTCTTCGCTATTTTCTGAAAAATGAATTAACGATCTTGTTAAGGGAGGGATAATAGAACCATTGCCGCCGCTGTTGTGACGCAAATCTAGAACAAGATTTTTGACTTTTCTACCCTTGGTGAATGCTGTGATCTTTTTACTGAATACGTCCAGTGGGTGTGACTTATCTTGTGCGACCCTATTAAATTGTAAATATAGGAGATCATTGTCAGAATTGTATTCAAGCCAATAGTTTTCTTTCTTGTTCCTTAGGTAAAGTAAGTTGTCCCTATTATTAGGTGCGGGTAAGGTTGGAAAACCTGTAAAGTTGAAAGGTTTTCCTGATAGAACTACTTGCTCTTTGGCTCCTGATTTTTCTTCCAAAGTTAGTGGGATCTTCGATGCACTTTCTACTATGCCTAAACCCTCGAGAACCTCCGGTAAGGCCAGATAGTAAGGCCCCAGCCAGTATTGTTGCATTTCGTTATCGCGGGCATTTACAGTGGCAATCTTTTTCATTACTGCATCTATCGGCTGGTTGGCTACAGAAAGGAGTTTTTTCCCTACAAGATGCTTATATTCGGTATCGGCACCTACAATGAATATCCCATCATTAAACCAATAGAGCTGGATTGGTAACTTGCTGAATGAGCCATTCCTAGAGTGGGTTGGGACAATAAAGTTGTGTCCATTCCCTAAGCTGGCAAGTAGCGCCATCATTCTAAATACGATTTGTTGGTCGGTTAAGTGGGGGATTTCTGTTTTAATTTCGTTTATGTGTAATGCTAGATCTTCCTTTGATGAGTGATGGTAGGGGTTAACATGTAGGCGTAATATTTCATCAGCTAGGAAGTTTAAATCTGTCATCCAGCGTTCATCTCTCGATAAATTTTCCAGCTGGCTTTCCCCAGAAAGCTCCTTATACATGTCGTCTTGAGATATGTGTTGAAAATCACTACTACCAATGAGGCTCTTTCGGTCATCCCATCTGAAATCGAGTGCTTTTTGAATCCAGCCTAGCGCTTGGTCTTTCTCTTCCATTTTGGAATAGCATTGTGCAATTTTGATCATTATATCGTTAGAGGGGGATGAAGCTGATCTTATCCCCGATATGATTGTCCCTAGTTCTAGGGTTCGTTTGAGTGAGGGAATTGCTTTGTTACATTGGTTCGTCTCAATGTATCCATGCCCGAGTAAAAACCAAGTGTCTCCATCATCTTTATATTGGGCGGTTAGTTTTTCGAGCAAGGGAATAGCTTTTTCCCAGTCATCGGTTTTTGCAAAACTTACTGCTTGTTCTCGCTCTATCCAATATTCGGAGCCGCTAGAGGGAAAGGACTGGGAGGGCATTTGACCAATAGCGCTGTTGGTCATAAGGTCTGCCTTTGAAGCGACTACTTCAGGTGATGGAGTTAAGAAAAATCCGAGTGCCGAAAAGGTCAAAAAAATTTTCATGCTTGTTTGTGCTTATTCTTTTACGATTGAGATTCTTAGGGGTAAGCTTGAATCAGGTATGCCTAAAGCAATATTAAACTTAATGTTAGTAATCGCTTTACAGTTTTTGTTAATGGGGGGCTCATTCCCTGCTCGTAAAGGCGAGTTTGAGCCCTAAAGCTGCGAAGCTACCAGCAAAGGCTCGTTGGATAATAATGCTAATTTTTTCAGAGTGAATAACATAATTTCGAATGACTGTTGCTAGTAAGCCATAAACAGTGAAAACCAGAAAGGTCATAGCCATGAAGGCAAGTCCAAGAATCAGCATACTATCTAAAGGGTTCTGTAATTGAGAGGGAATAAACTGGGGTAAGAATGCCAGGAAGAAGATGGTTAGCTTTGGGTTCAGGATATTAATCATGAATCCCTTGAAAGCAATTGAGGTTAAACTCTGTTTCTTTTGATTTTCTTCTAGAGTCAGGGAGTTGCTAGATTTAAGCATTGACCAAGCTAGGTACAATAAGTATGCGACTCCTGCATATTTTACAAACTGGAATGCTAATGCACTGGTATGAATGATTACGGACAGCCCCATGATGCAAGCAAGGATAGAGGGGATGATGCCTAGCGTACAACCTAACGCTGCAGAAATACTTGCCCGTTTACCCTTAAATAGCCCCGCAGCAACTGTATATAGAACTCCCGTTCCAGGTATCAGCACAACGATAAAAGAGGTAATCAAAAACTCAATGCTTATCATAAGGGCAAGTCCTGACATGAAATTATAGATTTAAATGCTGGATTTAGGGATAACCCTTTTGAATGGTGGCCTCTCAATCTTCTTCAATTTTTAAGCTTATACCAGCTATTGGTGTTCCTGGGGGAAGGCCGCTGAGTTGCTCATGTATCTGTCCTAACAGATCTAGATGGACTTCCCAAGATATAGATTGATAATTTTCTGTAATGTACTCCCCGCCCATTATCGGTGGTCGGATTGGTGAATAGCAACAACCTTGAGTTAATGGTTGGTCCACTAACTCAAGTAATAATCTATATTTAAACCAGTGGCCCGGAATATCTTTCATTGCTGCTATCATCTCTCGGAATGTACTCCAGGATTTAGCGGCAAGTTCCATTTCTCCTGTGCCAGTATCTAGGAAATAGACACGTTCCTTGTTCAGTAGGCCTTCCTTCCTTTTGAAGAATAAATCCCCCATGGAGGTCAGAAGACACATGGAGGCCTTTTTGCCAACTAGCCATCTCCAGCATTCAAGGGCATCTCTTTTTCCTAGATCAGTAACTGGAGCAAAAATATCTACTTCATTATCCATAATGTATTTCTATATGCCTGCGGTAAAATTGCCCAAAACTCATGATTGTTCTTAATCCAAGCCTCTGTCACACATCTATGGCGCTACGTCAAGATTTTTGTGGAGACAGCAGTTCGCTTGCAGATTGAGCGGAGCCGAACTCTTGTTGGCCCTTTCTCCAGAAATAAATGCTGATACAAAAAATAACTACAGGTAAAACCATACCAAATTCATTGAGATACCAACCTGAATCTGTGCTTTGTAGGGTCAATGGATTGAAGAATTTTTGAATAAATGCATTGTGGCTCATGTGGAAAATAACGGCAGGCCAAACACTGTTAGTCTTTAATCTTACGTAAGTCATGATGACTGACATTGACATTAAGCCTAGCGTAAAGAAAAACAACTGATAGCTGAGAGGGGCTGTTCCATTCCCGTAGACACCTGCTACTATCATGGGCCAATGCCAGGCGGCCCATATAAACCCAGAAGTTAGTGCGATCCCTGAGAAGGACATAAGCTTTGAGAGCTCAGGTACAAGCAATCCACGCCATCCAATCTCCTCCCCTAAAACTCCAGGCAGTATCAATATAAAGCTGATACTTGCAGTAATTAAGAATCTAAAGAGGATTACACTGGTATCACTCCAGCCATCTACTTTATACCCTTCTCTATAGTGCAGTAACGTATTCTGAGTTATACCACTCCCCGAAACCTAAGATCCACATAATGAGGTAGGCAGCTGCTACATAGCCCAAGGGTACCAAATAGCTTAACCACTGATATCTCCAGCTTCCCCAAGACCACCCTAAGGAGCCCAGGCTCTTCTTGAATATCAAGCATGTTATGACCGTGGCAAGACCAACAGAAAGCATTAAGGGTACTGCGCTTTCCATATGAAAAATTAGCCAGTATCCGAGAGGGTAGGGGCTCGCTGTGAGGATTAAAAAAACAGCGATAATTTTGAGCGAACTCAGCGATTCTTTCATCTAGATCGTTAACTCCGTGTTATCTTGAAAATGGCTAATCTGTAGTATGTCTATGTGCGAAATAGGATGTTTCTTGTACTGTTAATGAGTGGGGATTACAAGAGGCGTAAGGTTTTGAAGGTTGCCCTGCAGAGTACTGTTATTGAGGCTAGGTGAATTTTACACTCTCTAAATTATCTATTCTAAATGTAGAAGGAACAGCCTATTGACCTTTTATTTGGCTTGGCTGCTTTAAGTCTACCAGACGACACATTGCATCTTTTTGTAGATTCGATTAACGGTATCCTTTGTGAGATACCCAGAGATATTGATCAATCTTTGTAGGCTTAAAGAGTCTAGCTTTAGGTAGGCCTATTTTTTTTGGTAGTTCGAGGCGCAGCTCGAAGTGTCTTTGTTAACAACCGCTTACTGGGTAGGTATTATTTTTCATGTGGAAGTCAACTTTTGAATGAGAATATATATCCTATCAGCTATGCTTGATCTGTGTTTAAGAGGGTGGTGAAATTGAGGGGATGTAAGTACAGTAGAAGTAGTAAAAAGTTACCTAATTACCACTTATGCTAAGCCAATTTTTAGCAACCTTTCTGGCATCGGTGGTGTCCGAAGAGAGACGTAAATCAATCTTGGAATGAGTGCCGACAAATCAAACCTCCGATTAAAGCGATATTGAAATTCTGCCAAATAGCGCTGTGCATATTTCGGCCTAATAGCATGGTAAGTGCTACGTAGCGCACTCTTTAAATTACCAAGTACTGTATTTACCCAATAGAACTCAGGCTCTTCAACAGAAGCTCGGCCACCACCACAAACAATTTTGTCATGTACACAACCGGCCTCCTTAATGGCATTGAAGCATGGAAGACCATCTGAGATGACTGTGCTGCCACTGCAAAGGTACTTTTTACTCCAGGTTGAAATTTCACTGCTTTTGAAGCCCTTGATAATTGAGAGCTTAATACGGGTTGGGCGTCCCTCCTTGGTTGTTTCAACGGCCGCCACAAAGGGAGTTTTACCCTTGGCTCCGCGCCCGGGCTTGCATCCAGTACGCTCACCACCGAGATAGGCATCATCTAGTTCAATAAAACCGGACAGTTTGTATCGTTGGTCTCGCTCCATCATCACTTGCATGAGTTTCTGCTTCATACGCCATGCTGCGTTGTAAGAGATACCTAGATGTCGAGATAGCTCCATAGAGGAAATGCCCTTCTTATCCTGAGTAATCAGGAAAATACCGAGAAACCAGGTGGTGAGGGGGAGCTTCGTGGAGTCAAAAATTGTACGAGAGGTAATCGATGTCTGACGCCGACAATGGTTACATTGCTTAAGCTTGCGATAAGCGAGGTCGCAATGCTTGTCATGCCCGCAGTGAGGACAACTAAAGCCATTGGGCCAACGCCACTGCGACAGTGCATCGAAGCACTGTTCCTCGCTGCCGTACATTTTGAGGAATTGGGTCAAACTAATACCCTTCTGAAACTGTACCTTGTTGCGAGCCATGGCGTATTCCCTTGCAGATCAACGAGATAGCTGTATTTATATACAGTTACGCATAACTTAGCAAGAGTGGTAATTAGGAAAAGTTAAACTCTTCTTAAAGGTATAATTTCAGGTGCTTGCTATTTTTAATTTAATATGCACCTCTGTACCAGCTAGATGTAAAATTTTATAATTATCTCACTGTTAGAGTAGTGCATTCTACTCGTAGCATTACTGTATACAAGTTTATGGATGCCTTCTGATCACTTTAAAGCTCCACTCTCAATTGCTTCATGAAGCTTTTTCTCTATAGTAGACCACAATTTATGACTGCCACTTGCTATTTTTTCTGAGTTGACAGTGAAAACCTGTTCCTTGGAAATATTGTGTTTCTGCCAGCTATGGCCGTTACCATAAATGTTATGTAGTAGTGGCGGCACTCTATCAATCGCTTTTGCAAACTTAGCATCAGGTGAAACGCCTTCCTCAAATTCCTCCCATAAAGCTATAAATTCAGCTGAGAGCTTGTCCGGTAATATCGATAGTGTTTGCGCTAGACTTTGGGTCTCACTTGATTGTTGCTCGTCGGTGAGTGGTTGATACACAATTTGATCACCTGCTCCAATTTCACCCAGGTCATGTATCAATAGCATCTTAACAACGCGGCTAATATCAATACGTTCATTGGCGTAGTCTTTGAGCATAAGTGCGATTAAGGAGACATGCCAGCTATGCTCTGCTGAGTTCTCGTAACGATTTATGCCGACTGGCTTTGTTTGCCTCAGGACAGCTTTAAGCCTCTCAATTTCGATAACAAATTCTATGATTTTTTCAATATCACTCATTCTACTTCGCTTCTCACGTAGGGTCTTCTATTGAAACTGAATTATATAAGTCTTTGTTGGAGTATTTTTAGGCTTTGATATAAAGATATTATATGGTACGCCACAGTTTCCCTCTGGCTGATGCTGATTCAATTGTTTACTGCTTCTTCAGCCCACACAGGTGATCTGAAGTGATTTTTATTTATAGTTTTGTTGTGAAAATTTTTTAGAATCACTCCTTCTACATTCACGTTAAGATCTAGGGATACATAGCCTTCAGGCATGTATTTATGTACTGTAAGATGTGTACCACTTGGGATTATCATGCCTTCATTAGTCTGTAGCGATTTTGTTAAAGTCCAGACTTCAGATGTACCGGAATCTCGAAAGCTAAGGAAGGTGGTAGTGGAACCTACCCCAAGGAAAAATCCTACGATTAAAGTTGTTATTGTTTTCATGTATTTCCCTATTGTTGCTGAGATGTATTGAATTGTTCTGCTAACGAATTTTATTGATTTAAGTATATACAGTATCGATAAATTGTCGCTATTTGTATATTTTTACTACTACAGGTTTGCACATGCTAAATAACCCGTATCTCTGTCAGGTTCGATTATTATTTATATCCTCGAATAAATTTTGTGTTAAGATAAGTGCTTGTTGACGCGCCCTTAAACTACAATCAAAATGCTCCTCCAGCAGTAATTAGCCGCAGTTTAGCTTTATGCGACTCAAGTCTTTATTAATAGTGTCCATGCTGACCCTCAGCGGGTGTTATGAAGTAACCCCTCAATCTTATGATCGCAGTGAGTGGTTGCCACGGTGGTCTGATGTCGATGGTGATTGCCAGAATACTCGCCAGGAGCTATTGATCCGTCTCTCTTTGGCTCCTGTTGCCTTCAGCAATGAGAAGAGCTGTACAGTGGTTACAGGCCTGTGGATGGACCCCTATACGGGACAGTTTTTTGAAATAGCCTCGGATCTGGATGTGGAGCATATAGTACCGCTATCTTGGGCTCATAAGTACGGTGGTGCTAGCTGGAGCCAGGAGCAGCGCAGAGCTTTTGCAGAAGACCCTGCAAATTTGTGGCTGGTTGATGATGGCCACAATCGCAGTAAGGGAGATAAAGGGCCCGATCAGTGGCTGCCGCCCTATAAGCCAGCCCAAGCCATTTATATTCGTCAGTTTGAGGTTGTGGCCCGTAAGTATCGGCTTGGCGACTGAATACGACACTCTACCGTTAGAGCTGACATTGAGCTGATTTTTAAGTAAATCGGCTCCTAATGGAAATTACTGATCTCCAGGTTATTTAGATCCTTCACTCCTTGCTCCCCATCCTATTATCTCCTTCGGGTTAGTTAACAATAGTGATATTTAGCTATCCACCTAACCTACAGGTCCTGGTATGAACGCTAGTCAGAAATGACATTAATGTACACTTCAGTTAAAGCACTGTGATTTTCTTCTGTTGCTGAATATTCATTTCTGGGATTACTTGCCGCTTAGATAGGGTGGGGCGTTACGAATTTGGCTTCCTTGGGTTACATAATTAAAGTGATATTTACAGGCATTGAATTGAGTTCAAAGATGATAGGGGAGAGCTATGGATAGAGTTGCTGGTATCTCGGCGTTTGGCATGGGGTTAATTTATATTAGTGCGTTTGTATTCTTTGGTGCTTTTTGGTCTTTTCCATCGGCTGGGAGCCCCATAGAAAAAATGACGTTCTTGGCGGAAAATCAACTGATTTTTAATATTGCCTATACCCTAATGTACTTGGTCTTTGCGATCTTACTGGGCTGTGTGGTAGTTAGCTTATATGAAAAGCTAAAAAGCAAGAGGAGAGAGATTGCTGCATTGGCATCCTTGTTTGGAGCAGTCTGGGTGGGCCTTGTAATAGCGAGCGGTATGATCGCAAATATAGGGCTCGCCTATGCTTTGGGGCTTATGGAGGTCAGTGTTCAGAAGGCTTTCGATACCTGGGGAATAATATACTTGATGGTTGAGAGTCTTGGTGGTGGCAATGAGTTGGTGGGTGGACTTTGGGTTCTGCTAATTAGCACTGCTGCATTGCAAATTGGACTTTTTTCCCGGCCATTAAACTTTATCGGAGTGCTAGTGGGAGTGGCGGGAATTGCGACTATCTATCCGGACGATATCTTTACAGAAATATTCGGAATTTCCCAAATAGTCTGGTTTATTTGGTTAGGTTTCTCTTTGCTAAGGCTGGGTAGGCACAGTCAAAAATGGGAGGCAGCAAACTCTATTCCGAGCGCTAATAGCTAAAGGTGTATATAGGTAAAGCCTGCTTCTTCACTTGGAATGTGTCAGAACAATAAAGTTTGTATGCAAGTGGGTAAGAAAGTGTTTTTGATTTTTCCCAAAAAATGAAAAATGCGTCTATCCTTTCAATGGGCCAAGCATTCGTTGATTCAGTGTCTTGGCTTGCGTTTCCGCTGTCGTAAGGCTGGTGAATCCGGGGCTGTTCCTTGCCTCGCTGTTTGTCGCAGTCATTTTAGTGACTTGCCGGCCAGTCCTCCCCGGCCCGTGGGTAGCGAGCGGATTGCACATTACCTGCAATTGATTCACGGGGTGATAACCCTGGATATTTTGGAGATCTAATTGTGAAAAGTAAGCAGTTCATTCTTCCTTTGGTAATTGCCAGTCTTGCTGCTTCTGCTGCCTTCGCGGATAACCATCCCAAGAAGCCGGCGAAAGACTGGACCTGTGCGGATTTCCTGGCTATCGACGATGAGTTTAAGCCTAAAGCAGTTTATTGGGCTGCCGCCTACGCCAAGAAAGGCACGGAAGAGGGGGATATGCTGGATATTGAAGGCACAGAAAAAGTGACGCCGATGGTGATTACCGCTTGCACCAAAGCGCCAAAAGAATCTTTCTGGGCTAAGTTCAAAGATGAGTGGCACAAGGTGGGGATGCACCACAAGAAGGACAAAGCTGAAAAGCAGATGATGAAAATGCAGAAAAAAATGCAGGATGGCACTCAGATGAACAATAGTAATGGTGGCAATGGCACAAACGGGACTAACCAGTAGGCGCTGTTCGTCAATACTTGCATTGCTATTGTTCTGGGCCCGGCTTGTGCCGGGCTTTGTCTATCCTGAGATGGAGATTCACCAGCGAAATGGTTTCGGTTAGTATTTATGGTGAATGGACGAAAAGTAGGCAAATGGATTTGTGATATGGGAAAGACTGTAAGAAACGAAGCCAGGCGCGGGAGAACAATTAGCCGTTCTACCAGGCTCTTCTGGGGTGGGGTGCTATTGGCTGGGTTATTCCTGGCGTTGTTTATGCATTCGGCAAAGGCAGTCGTTTGCTAATTTGCCTTGATATGTATGGCGCCCCCGGGTGGACTCGAACCACCAGTCCGGACTTAGGAGGTCCGTGGTTTATCCTGTTAACCGACGGGGGCGGGTGTCAGCACTGCTGAAGAGCGGCGCTATTCTAGCCTGTGGAAAGCCCTGTGTCATGTCATGCTTTTCACCATTAAATCACCTTCCATCAAATCGTACCAATTTGCTGTGTCACTGAGGGTAACATTGGCGCCACTCGGTTACTGCTATTCCCGTCGTTCCCTTTTCTTAAAATTTTCGAAAAACCTTCATAAATCTGTCTTTTTTCTTCGCTACTTTGACTTCGAAATGGCGGTTTTTGCGGATAGCTTTGTTCGGGGATCAGCTGGAAAGTTTTGACGTAAAAGCCGCATTTCCACTTGATAAATTATTGCTTGACCACGATTGATTGAGCTGGATAACCTGCAATTGCACCCTTGGTGCGATAAGGATATTTCTGCTTTCTCTAATCAAGATTATGGAGTTTCGTATGAGCGGCCACGTTAACGAAAGACGCCTAGATTTTGATAATGTGGGTATTCCACAAATTGCAACTGAAGTGCTGAAGGAAGCTACCTCTCAGCCACCACGCGACGCACGTCGAATGGTAGAAGACAAATTGGAGGAAAAGCGTTTAAGGCGTGAATTAATGGACTATGACTTCGACTAACGAAATATGCTGAAACTTTAACGGCTACAGCCAGCTATGCAGGGTGCAGATAATAAATAAAAGTAATCTAAAAATAGGGTTGCTTAAACTGTACTCTGCGTAGTTAATAGATTTTATTGAAAATTTGCCTTTCCTGCCCAAGTCACCTCTATTTTTCCCTAACTCTTCTCTGTGCTTTTAAATCGTTGGGCTCTGTTTCCCCGTATTGTATTTTCCACTAATTAAAGTTGTTAGGTTTATTATTTTTGCAATGGGTGCTATGGAGATAGGGAAGAAGGTGTGTATGTACAGAGCCCGTAAGGGATGCGGGCTCTATCGTAGGTATTGAATTGGCTGTAGCTACATATTTTGTGTGGCTGCAAAGTTGCCTCCAAACCAGCCCAGCAGACGCTTGAGTTTTGAAGCTAATTTGCCGCGCTTGGCCTTTCTGTTTTTGTCAGCATCGCTGACTAACCAGGCTACCTGGATAACCAATCTTTTACCTTCGAAAGGCAAGTGTCCGTGGAACGAGTTATCGGCTCGCTTAAATGCGGCCAGGGTACCGTACGAAGGTTTTACCTCTGGGGCTGCGGTATCTTCAAAGTTATCGCCGCTTTTTAAGAAGCGCAGGCAGCCTGTGCCGTCCAAGGACCACTCCGGGTTCAGGTAGAGCAGGGCGGTAGCAATTTTTGACTGTCCGTCGGTATGGATGCGGCCGTGGCGTTTCTTGAGTGTACGGCTAATGGAAACATAGGTTGGGTATTGAGAAAGATTCTCAATACCCAGGTTGTTGCCAATAGCATCGGCAAATTCTGGAGCCCTAAACTGTTCAATCAGTTCATTTATTGTGGTGCCACAACTGCTTCTATCGTAGGGAAGGTAACCGGCCCCTTTAAGCTTTGGGAAGTCTTTGATAAAGGATGCCATCAGGTTCTCGGCCAGCAAGTTCTTGGCCACGAAGAAAGGAAATGGCTGTTGGTGAATCTGGCTTTCTTGGCCAATTAAAGTAGTAGCGTCGAGCCAGGGATCGATATGGGTGGCGAGATTGTTCATAGACACGCATCCTTACGAGCAGAAGAATTGGCCCTTTTGGGGGTCCAGCTTTATGTCGACTTCTGAGATTACCCACTTCCTTGAGGGTACAGCGAGAAACAGGTACTGAATCTCACGACGGTGTGAAAATACCAAAACTACAATTCAGTGCCAATTTAAATAGCGCTTTTCAGTGTGAATCAGTGGGCATTCTTGCGAAAGATCAAGGGTTGCTAAAATGTTGCTCGCTGAGACAATGCAATTAGCGCTGGTGCCGGTATAATGCCGTTCAGATTTGTCAGAGCGGTTTTATCCTGGAATGTCTGTGACCCCTAAGTCCCAAGTTGTGCTGCAAGTGAGAGATCTCGCCTGTGAAAGGGATGGTCGGCGCTTGTTTGAGGGCCTTCAGTTTTCTCTTCAAGCCGGCGCTGCAATTCAAATCAAAGGCAGTAATGGCGCGGGTAAAACGACCTTGCTGCGCACTTTGATTGGCAGTAGCAGTGATTTCACTGGGGAGATCCTTTGGTGTGATACCGCCTACCCGCAATCGCTCTCGGTGATGCGTGAGTCCTTACTATATATCGGGCACAGGGGCGGAGTGCGCAGTGGCCTGACTCCGCTGGAAAACCTCACCTGGTATGGTGCTGACCATGAGGACGCGCTCAATGCGCTCGATAAAGTCGACCTGACCGGCTTTGAGGACAGCTTGTGCCACTCCCTTTCCGCCGGCCAGAATCGCCGGGTTGCCCTAGCGCGATTATTTCTACCTGATTCCCCTCGATTGTGGATACTCGATGAGCCACTGACCGCCCTCGACGTTGTGGGTGTTGCTGCATTGGAAGAGCAAATGGCGGTCCATCTTTATAGCGGTGGTTCAATTCTGCTGACCTCACACCAACCTCTGTCATTAGCCGGACTCAGTGAGGTTAATTTGTCTGACTATTCAGTCTCTGAGCCTTTTGAGGATTTTGGGGGAGAGCATGTCGACAGTTGATGTCCAAACACCGGTGAGCGAAGTGCGCAGTGGCCCTGGTTTTATGGCGCTGTTCCGGATTGAAATGCTCTTGGCGTTGAGAAAACGAGCAGATATTGCCAACCCCTTATTATTTTTTGTGACGGTTTTAGCACTTTTGCCGTTAGGGGTAGGACCTGAGCCCGAACTTCTGGCAAAGATGGCTCCGGGCATGATCTGGGTAATGGCCCTACTGTCCACCATGCTATCCCAGGAAAGCCTTTTTAAAGGTGATTTCGAAGATGGCACCCTGGAGCAGCTCACCCTGTTACCACAACCGCTTTACTTTGCGGTTCTTGCAAAATCCCTGGTGCACTGGATTGCCACAGGCTTGCCGCTGGCATTGCTGTCGCCGCTGCTCGCCTTAATGCTGAATCTGCCCGTGGATGGTTATGTTTGTTTGCTGGCTTCCCTATTGCTGGGAACTGCAAGTTTGAGTTTGATCGGGGCCATTGGTGCTGCACTCACTGTTGCCTTGCGCCGCCCCGGTTTGCTCTTGGCACTAATTGTTATGCCGCTGTATGTGCCCGTGCTAATCTTCGGCACCGGCGCAGTACAGGCGGCAATTGATGGCTATGCCTACAGCGCCCAACTGGCGATATTGGCAGCACTCCTAGCGGCTGCTGCGGCACTGGCGCCACTCGCTGCTGCGGGTGCAATACGTATTAGCCTGGATAATTGATTTGGAGGTCTTTCTTGGCTTGGCAATGGTTTCACCGCCTGGGTTCGCCCCGCTGGTTCTATCAAAAAACTGAAGCCTGGCTGCCATGGCTGGCGCTGGCTAGTGTTGTATTGCTCGCTGTAGGCAGTGTTTGGGGCCTGGGTTTTGCCCCAGAAGATGCCAAGCAGGGCAATAGTTACCGCATTATCTTTATCCATGTACCCGCCGCCTTCCTGGCCCTGGCCGGTTACTACATTATGGCGATCAGCGGTGCTATCGGCTTGATCTGGAAGATGAAGCTCTCCTTTGCCGTGATGCGCGCTGCCGCGCCGATCGGTGCGGTATTGACCTTTGTTTCGCTATTTACCGGTGCTGTGTGGGGTAAACCTACCTGGAATGCTTACTGGGTATGGGATGCCCGCATTACTTCAATGCTGATACTCCTGTTTCTCTATGTCGGCGTTATGGCACTTACCCACGCAGTGAACCGGGAGCAAGTCGCCGACAAAGCTTCTGCGTTGCTGGCCCTGGTGGGCACCGTGAATATCCCGATTATTTACAAGTCCGTAGACTGGTGGTTTACCTTGCACCAGCCCGCGACCATTCGCCTGACCGAATCCAGCAGTATTGATCCGAGTATGTTCTACCCTCTGCTGACCATGATTATCGGTTTCTACTGTATGTATGCCTGGACCCTGCTGACTCACACCCGCACTCTGCTGCTCAAGCGCGAGATGCGCACCAAGTGGGTACAGGAAGAACTGGCGGGAGGTCGATAAAGTGGAGTTTCAATTTGCCAACCTGGCTGATTTCCTAACGATGGACGGCCACGGTGTATTTGTGTGGGTGTCCTACGCGGTGACTTTCCTGAGTCTCGCGGGGATGGCTCTCTACCCTTACATTGCCCGCCGTGGCCTGAAGGCAGAGCTGGTGCGACAGCAGAAAATTGCCCAGCGCCGCCGCCAGGCAGTGAGTGAGCGCACAGTAACCACAAAGAAAGAAACAGTAGAGGAACCGGCTTAATTTCAATTTGCTGGGTTCCAGCGGATAGGGCGATGGAGAACCTATCGGCGCAACAGAATTAAATAGTTATGGAGTAGGACTTAGACAATGCACCCTGTACGCAAGCAACGCCTGATACTCGTACTTGTCCTGGTGGTATTGTCCAGTGCAGCAGTAGGTTTTGTAGCCTATGCGATGCGCGGCAATATCGATTATTTCTATGCCCCCAAGGCCTTTGCAGCGGGTGAAGTCCCGATGGAAAAGCGGATTCGCGCGGGAGGCTGTGTTGTCCCGGGCAGTGTGCAGCGAGCTACTGATAGCCTGGAAGTCCAGTTTGTGATTACTGATGGCGAGGCTCAGCTCTCCGTAGTCTTCGACAAAATCCTGCCGGACCTATTTGCCGAAGGCGAAGCAGCAGTGATTACCGGCCAGTTGATGCCAAGCGGTGTTCTGCGTGCGGACCAGGTGCTGGCCAAGCACGATGAAACTTATACGCCACCTGAGGTAGCCGACACCATGGTTTCCCATGAAGGTTGTTCCGATGGAGCGAAAATATGATCCCTGAGCTGGGCCATTTTGCGTTAATTGTCGGCTTGCTGCTTTCGGTTGCTCTTGCAACAGTGCCGATGGCCGGTAGCTATTCATCGCGCCCTGTGTGGATGGATGCGGGGCGTCCGCTGGCTCTGGGTATTTTTGCGTTCGTTCTGATCGCTTTTGCCTGCCTGACCACTTCTTTTGTGCAGAGTGATTTCACGGTTAATTACGTAGCACAGAACTCCAACAGTATCCTGCCGGTTTATTACAAAGTTACCGCTGTATGGGGTGGGCATGAGGGCTCCATTCTGTTGTGGCTTTTGATTCAGGCTGGTTGGGCTGCGGCAGTAGCGCTGTTTGGTAAGCAGCTGCCCCCAGAGCTTTCCGCGCGGGTTTTATCCGTACTCGGTTTTGTACTGATCGGGTTTTTCCTGTTTATTCTGTTTACCTCCAACCCATTTGATCGCACCCTGCCATTCCCGCCGATGGAAGGTTCTGACCTGAACCCGCTGTTGCAGGACCCCGGTATGATTTTCCATCCGCCCTTGCTTTATATGGGGTATGTGGGTTTCTCGGTAGCCTTTGCTTTTGCTATTGCGGCATTGCTCGGTGGCCAGCTGGATGCGGTGTGGGCCCGTTGGGCAAGACCCTGGACTGCTGTGGCTTGGGGCTTCCTGACCTTGGGTATTGCCCTGGGTAGCTGGTGGGCTTATTACGAGCTGGGCTGGGGTGGCTGGTGGTTCTGGGACCCGGTTGAGAATGCATCCCTGATGCCTTGGTTGGTAGGGACTGCCTTGATGCACTCTTTGGCGGTAACTGAGAAGCGTGGCCTGTTTAAGAGCTGGACTATCCTGCTGGCGATTTTCGCTTTCAGTCTCAGCCTGCTCGGCACCTTCCTGGTGCGCTCAGGGGTGATTACCTCGGTGCATGCATTTGCTACTGACCCACTGCGAGGCAGCTTTATTCTTGGCTTCCTGGCTGTAATTGTCGGCACTTCGCTGCTGTTGTTTGCCCTGCGCGCACCGACGGTCAGCGCACGCAGTGTTTTCTCTTTCCGCTCTTTGGAAACCTTCCTGCTTGGCAATAACATCCTGTTGATGCTGATTATGGGCATGGTTTTGACCGGTACTCTTTACCCGCTTCTGGCAGACGCCATGAACTGGGGCAAGGTGAGTGTGGGTCCGCCCTTCTTTAATCTTTTCTTCGTGCCACTGATGGTTGTTCTCTGCCTGCTGGTGGGGATGGGCGTGCGCGCCAACTGGAAAGACAGCCGCTGGGACAAACTGCTGAGCGCATGGCGTTTGCCATTTGTCGCTTCGTTGGTAGTTGCGTTGCTATGGACCCTGGCCCTGGGAGACTTCCACTGGGGAGCGGCGCTGGGAATCTTTATTGGTATCTGGGTCTTTGCTTCCAGCATCGCTGATATCGTGGCTAAAACCCGCAACTCCAGCTCATTCTTTGCCGGCCTTAAGCGTCAGAGAGCCAGTTACTACGGTATGCATATCGCACATATCGGCCTGGCAGTTTCGGTGTTGGGGGTAGTACTGACCACCGTTTACAGCATTGAGGAAGATGTGCGTATGGGGGCTGGGGACAGTTTCCAGGTTTCCGGTTACGACTTCAAATTTGACGGTGTTCGTATGGTTCAGGGGCCTAATTACCGAGCCTTTGAAGGTGTATTGCATGTCAGCAAGGACGGGAAGCCGGTTGCAGAGCTGCATCCCCAGAAACGCAATTACCTCTCTGGTGGCAACACCATGACAGAGGCCGCGATCGATACCGGACTCTTCCGCGATATTTATGTGGCCCTCGGTGAGCCGATGGACAGGTCTAACCCAAGCGGTGATTGGGCTGTGCGACTTCAGTACAAAGCCTTTGTGGTATGGATTTGGCTGGGCTCGCTTTTGATGGCGATCGGTGGAGCTATTGCTGTAGCGGATAAGCGCTATCGCAAAGCGAAAGCCGCTAAACCTGTAGATGTAGAAGTTACAGGCAATGTTGCTACGGCGTAATAGTTGGAAAGGATAATGTCTAGACTCAAACTCTTTTTGCCCCTGGTAATATTTGTCGTGTTGGCCCTGTTATTTTGGAGGGGCCTCTACCTGAATCCACAGGAAATGCCATCGGCCCTGCTGAATAAACCTGTGCCGGAATTCTCTTTGCAAAAAGTGGCGGATAACAGCCAAATTGTAGAGAAGAAAGATCTTCCCAATGGCCCGCATTTGATGAATGTGTGGGCCACTTGGTGTGTAGCTTGCCGGGTAGAGCACCCCTATTTGAATGCTCTGGCTGAGCAGGGTGTGCCGATCGTTGGCGTTAACCTCAAAGATGAGGATGAGGCAGCAATCAAGTGGTTGGAGAAATTCCACAATCCCTACTTGTATAGCCTCGCCGATAGAGATGGCCGTTTGGCTCTGGACCTCGGTGTTTTCGGTGCGCCGGAAACTTTCCTGGTGGATTCCGAGGGGACTATTCGCTGCAAGCACGTTGGCGTTGTCGACAATAAAGTCTGGCAGACCAAGCTCCAGCCTTTGTACGAAAAATTAAAAAACCAGCGCTGGGACGATATTGTCGGTGAGTTATCAGATTCCCTCATCTCCCGTTGTCAGTGAGACAGAAGAAAAGAAGAGCCGTTTTATTTGTTGGCTGGGGCCAGTAGAGAATAAAGCGGCTTTTCAGCAACAGCTGGATACTGTCCGCGCTCAATATCCCGATGCAAGCCACCACTGTACCGCGTTGGTGATCGGCAATCCTTCCAACCCGGAAGTAATGCAAGCAGATGACGACGGCGAGCCCGGGGGGAGCGCTGGGCGGCCAATGCTGGAATTGCTGCTGAAGCAGGGTGTCGGTAATGTGGGTGCAATAGTGACCCGCTATTTTGGTGGTACCAAGCTTGGTGTGGGCGGCTTGATGCGTGCCTATCGTGGTGCGGTAGGTGCCGCGCTGCAAGATATTCCGTTGCAGCCTTTTGTTCCCCTAATGCATGTTTTGGTTCGCTGTGATTTTGCCCAGGAAGCCCGCCTGCGCTTTTTAGTGGGGCGTCACCAGGGGAGTTGTGGCCAGGCGGAATATGCCAGTGATGTCACCGTGCCAGTTTCACTCTCCCAGGATCAGTGGTCGCAATTGCAGGCGCAACTATTGGCAGAGGGCTTTCAGCTTCTCGATGATCAATAGTTCTTTCAAATGATGCCGTACTTGGCGAGCTTGGCTATCTCAGCCCCGGAATAGCCAAGCTCAGCCAGGATATCCTTGGTGTCTTCTCCCAGGGTAGGTGCCCGCTTGAAATTAACCATCTCTCCATCACAGCGAATTGACGGCGCCAATATTTTAATATCCTTGCCGTGATCACTGGGCATTGTTTGGATGCGGTCAGTATCGGAAACAAAGGGATTTGTCAGCGCCTGCTCAACATCATATACCGGGGCTGCCGGCACCTGACCAGCTAAGATTTTCAGCCACTCTGCAGTATCTTTTTTTGACAGTATCTCATCCAGTATTTCGGTTAACTCCGATTGATTTTTCCTGCGCTCCCTGAAATTTACAAACTTGGGTGCGTCAGCTAATTCTGGATGTTCAATACATTGACACAGGGCTTCCCAGAATTTTTCCTTATTGCACATCAGGTAAATCCAGTCGTCCTTCGTCTTATAAAGTTGACAAGGGCTTAGGGAAAAATGTGCTGATCGTGGCACCCGCTTTTGGTTGTGCCCTGCATTTAATTGCCACATGGCCACATAACTTAAATTGTATAAAGCGTTATCAAAAAGGCTGACATCGATATCTCGCCCCTTGCCAGTTTCCCTGGCATTGAGTACACCAGAAACAACGGCCAGTGCCAGAGCTACCCCAGTGGATAAATCCACCAGGGACAGGCCGCATCGGGTGGGTGGACTGTCAGGCTCACCAGTTAGCTTGAAATAGCCTGCCTCTGCCTGCACGGGGTAATCATATCCCGGCCACTTGGCCCTATCGCCGCTGCGGCCGTAGGCAGTCAAGTGGGCGCAAACAATTTTTGGGTTCAGCTTTCCCAGTTGTTTGTACGTAATACCCAACTTGTCTGGAACGTCTCCGCGCAGGTTGTCGGTCAGGGCATCTGCACCAAGAATTAGCTTGTGCAAGATTTGCTGGCCTTGGGGAGAGGAAAGATTGAGGGATAAACTGCGTTTGTTGTGGTTGAAAGTCTGGAAAAAAAGGCTGCTATTGTCCCCGGGTTCACCTTCCAGGAAGTAGGGGCCAACCGTACGGCCTACATCTCCTCCACGAGAGATATCTTCGACCTTAATGATTTCCGCTCCCAGATTTGCCAGATATAAGGTGCCAAAAGGGCCTGCACCATATTGTTCCACCGCCACAATCCGCAAGCCTGAGAGAGGTAACATGTCGGAATAATCCACTAAATATAGATACGCCGTATTCCTCAGAATAGAGCAAGAGTCGTAAATTAGATGGGATTGGCTGGTAGATATTGGGAATAGTCGGTCACCCGTATTTTAGTGACTCTCTGACAGGCAGGGCTCACTGAAGGTGAGTGTCGCGATTTAATACAGAGTTGCTAGTCTTTTGGGTGAACTACTGGATTGGCTTTGAATCCGGTTGTAGAGAAGGGCACCGGGAACGGATATCCGGATATCTGTCATTTTGTTGAGAGGGTGCCGCTAGATGGGTAGTGTCATTAACAGAAGCAAGTATTTTCGCAGCGTCCTGTTTGTCCCTGCGACCCGGCCGGATCGCTATGAAAAAGCAATGGCCAGCGGAGCCGATATTGCCTGTGTAGATTTGGAAAATGCCGTTTCCCTGGAAGATAAAGATACTGCAAGGGAGCAGGTGGTCAATTTCTTTACAGGAAAGGATATTGTTCCCACTCAGCGCGCGTTGAGAATCAACCAGCTCGACAGCGATTGCGGCATCAAGGATATGTTGATGCTGCTAGATCTGCCGCAACTGCCAGATGTTGTGATTCTTCCCAAGGTTCAATCAGCAGAAGAAGTGATTGGTTTTTGCCAGGTTATGGCCCCCTCCCATAAAACGATTCGAATAATAGCCCTGATTGAATCCCCAAAAGGTTTGGAGAATGCGTTGAGTATTGCCCAGGTAGAGGAGGTGGTTTGCTTGGCCTTTGGCGCGGCTGATTACAGTGCAACAGTGGGGTCAGATATGAGCTGGGATGCTCTTTTATATGGCAGGGGGCGGCTGGTTCAGGCTGCCGCATTTGCAGGCATTGATGCTGTAGATGGCCCCTATTTGGAGCTGGATGATGAAAGAAGCCTAATTGAGGAAACACAGAGGGTCTCCGCCCTGGGGTTTTCTGGAAAAATAGCCATCCATCCAAAGCAAATTAAACCGATTCACCAAGGGTTGGCACCATCTAGTGAGGCGCTCTCTCATGCTCAGCGAGTACTGAAAGCTTATAAAGAGAATCATGGTGGAGTTCTTGTAGTTGATGGACAGATGGTGGATATGCCCGTGGTTGAGCGGGCACTGAAAACTGTGGCGGCCTCGAAGGGATTGTGACCGTACTGTAGCAGAGCCAAACTCACCGGAGCCTTACGGTAAGGCAAGAGGTTTCTATGCCCCGCTATCATTTTCCTGCGTATATAAAAACCGGTAAAAATCGCTATCGAGAGCGTTACGGTCTCGATTTTGAAGACTTTAAGGTAGGGCAGGTTTTTCACCATAGGCCTGGCGTTACCATTAGCCAGCACGATAATAAGGAAGAGTGCATCAAGACCTTAAATCAAGCCATGCTGCATTTTGATGAGTGTTACACCGCCCAAACTGAATTCGGTAAGCCGTTAATCGATACTACTTTAGCGGTTCAACAGCTAATGGGTTTGATCTGGAAGACCTACAATCGAAGGAAAAAAATTGTTGGTTGGAGAAAAATTTCCATGGTGGCACCCGCTTATGGCGGTGATACCTTGTATTCTGAGAGTAAGGTTCTCGAAGTCCAGGCAGGTAGTGAGTATGACGACGCGGGGCTGGTAGAAATTGTTATATTTGGAAAGAATCAAGACAAGAAGACTATTTGCGAAATACAGTGTGACATGTTGATCTTCAAACGCAATCACCTGCCTTTCTCTGCGAACGGCTACTAAGTTTCCATTTTCCATATTTAGGTGACCTCAATGAAAGAGTCATTTAATTTTTTGCGGGAAGTAGAAGATAACGTTTATATAGAAACGGTCGGAATAGACTTTGAAGATTTTGAAGTGGGGCAAATATTCGAGCATCGTCCAGGTCGAACCTTCACTGAAGCTAGCTGTGTCGACTATGCACTTCGCTCATTCGATCTCAGCCCGTTTATCACTGATAAGGTATATGCGCGTCGAGTTTATGGTGATAGGCAACGAGTATTGGAGACATTTGTTTTAAGCGCAATGGCGCATACAACTAGGACGTTTGGAAAGGTTGTAGCCAACTTGGAGATGAGTGACTGTGAGTTGCAGCCAGTTTATGTGGGAGATACTTTATACTTCGAATCTGAGATACTTTCCAAAAGGGAGTCAAAATCAAGGCCTGAACAGGGGTTGCTTAGCATATATTCCCGCGCTCAAAATCAACATGGTGAATGGGTTTGCGCCTACAAGCGAACGTTACTTGTTTATCGTAAGAACTTTGGTCCCTATAAGGCTGCTGGATACTGATTTCGCAGCCTAGCCAGGCGCTTTTTTCCTACTCTGGATTGTCGAGAGTGGTATAGCGCAAGTAGTAAAATTCAAGAAGCTTTCTAGTATAGCGATGGATCGAAAAGAGTATCCTAGTATATCCCTGCTTACACTATTTTAAATAGTGGCTGTACCGTCCCCGCCTGTTGCTAATACTTCAAGGGAATAGTTACATCAATTGTAAAATCTGTGTAAACGGATTGATTTATGCAGATTTACGTATGTCGTCAAAACGAGGAAAATGTTGGTATATTGTGCGGCTGTAAGATGTCTTTAGGGGTACCTTTGTACAAAGTGACAAATAGCTTCTTTGTATACCCTTAAAGATAAATATCTTAACTCAGTAGGTAGGAACAGACAAAGGGAGTTGTGCAGTGACTCAGAGATGCTGCGAATGTCAGTTGACACATTTGTCATGATTAGTGATGGGTGCTTACCGTCTGTAGATAGTGAAAGCAAGAAAGCCACGTGTAAGATTTTCAAATTGATAAAAGAGCACAGGGTAGTTTACCCTGATATTTATTCAAATGAAGATGAATTAGATAAATATACATATGAAGTACTACAGATCAGAAGTGCCTGTTAAGAAGAATGCATCTGGTAAGTACTAAGGCTATCATGCTTTCTGGGGGCAGCGCTTCGAGCCTCTCCATGAGTGATTGGCATTAAGTGACTATGGTTGATAGATCGACATTATTGAAAGAACTTAGAATTTCCTGTGATCCAGATTTTGGCATGTGTTTAGAGTTTTTCAGTTGGGATCATCTCGATTATATCGAGGATATTTTAGCTGAGCACTTCGATATTGAGTACGAGTTCAAAATACAAGATTCGGAGAACTCTAGGTACGCGCTCTTATTTGGCAATAGTGTTGAAGAGAGTATCCTGGAAAATGCCTTATTGGCTATAAATCGCTGTCATGCGTATTCTCGGCAACTTTACGTCACAATGTAGGGTGTTACTTGATAAGCTGATGCCGTGTTTTTCGATCACATGAGCCTGCATTGGGCAGTCAGGTAGCGCTGGCTTGTCTGAGATGTGGATGTTAATTTTTCTACAAGATGGAGTGAGTTTTGGGTAATCGGGATTTGATATTCATTAGGCAGGCAATGCTGATACCTGTGTTTGCACTGTATAATATTTTCTTGGGGTTGTTTTTGCCAGGCTATAGTATTGTGACTCAGCATATTAGTGAGCTAGCTCTGGAGTCACCTTTCTTTTCATATTCACATAGGCTTACAGATATATTGATTGGTCTTTCTATGTGTATATTTTCACTGGCTTGTTTGTCTCTCGCAAAGGCTAAATTTACTTTTTTAACGATGTTTGCATTTGGTGTGACATGGATTTTTGCGGGGCTCTTTATTATGAATAGTCCATTACATGATGTATATGGGCTAACAAGCATTTTAATGGTTGTTCCTGTTATATTTGCTTTAGAGATGCGCAATTATTATATCTCAAAGAAATTCCAAGATTTATGTGTACTTGTAACCTTGATTCACGTTGTTTTCTTTTGGTTCTTTAGTTATGGATATATGCCTGTTGAATACAAAGGAGTGACACAAAGGATTTGGGTGGCAGTTACTTTGATATGGTATGGCCTGGCAGCTTGTCAGCTTTCATCGTCGGCCAAAAAGAAGGTGCATGAACAAGTTGCGTCATATTCTATGCCTGTTACGTAATGCGTTAAGGTATCAAATCAGATGAATCAAGAATCGTAGGAATTTACTCAAAAAGTAATCTACTTGTGGGAGACAGAAAGAGTGTCAATTTAAAGAAAAAATTTCAATATAACAAAGCTGGGAAAATAGTTTAAAAAATTTAGAGAGAGCAAAATTTGGATATTCAGATACGCAAAGAGAGTAAAAGAGATATTGAGCCAATCCACAGAGTCACTACCTTGGCTTTTCGGGACGCTCCGTATACTGATCACTCTGAGCAGTTTATCGTGAAGGCCCTGCGCCAAGCTGACGCATTATTTATATCAAAGGTGGCTGAAGTGGATGAAGATATTATAGGCCACATTGCCATTTCTCCAGTTGTTATTTCTGATGGCTCAGCCAACTGGTTCGGGCTCGGGCCGATTTCAGTACTACCTGAGTATCAAGGAAGAGGAGTTGGCTCAAAGCTTGTTCGGAGCGTCCTGGTTGACCTCAAAGAACAAGGTGCGGCAGGCTGCGTTGTACTGGGGGAGCCCGCTTATTACAGGCGTTTTGGCTTCAAAGTTATTGAAGGGCTGGTTTTACCTGATGTACCCGTAGAGTACTTCCAGGCACTGTCGTTTGATGACGATTTTCCAAGCGGAGAGGTTGTATATCACAAAGCATTCTCGGCTCGAGCTTAACTGCCAGCTGTACTGCGAAGGACCTTCCACCGTTTTACAGATAGAAATGGGCGGACGAGTAAGATTGTATGTTCTATAGGCATGACAATGAATATACGAGCAAATGCGTATCCAGCTTTTGAGAGACGCTAAATTTATTCAGGTGGGGCGTGGTTGTGGATATGCGTCAGAATAGGAAAGTTATCTCTACCGAAATTAATAAGCAGGTAGAATTTATATTAAGTGATACGAGAGTGGGTCCATGAGTATAGAAATTAGACATAGTAGAAAAGAAGATATTCCTGAAATTAAAGATATATATGCTCAGTCTTCCTGCTATGCGGGAACACTTCAAGTCCCATACCCTTCAATAGATAAATGGGAAAAGTTTCTGGGGAATATCCCCGATAACTTTTATAGCATCGTAGCTGTCCTGGATGGGATGATCGTCGGTCAAATTGGAATGGAGGTATTCTCGAATCCAAGGCGAAAGCATGTCTCAAATATAGGTATGGCAGTAAGTGAAGAGCATCAAAAGAGTGGGGTTGGCTCAAAGCTTTTAGAGGCAATGCTCAACTTATCTATTAACTGGCTTGCCGTTCGCCGTATAGAGTTAGAGGTTTATACTGATAATGAACAGGCTATAGGTCTATATAAGAAGTATGGATTTGAGGTCGAAGGCACTGCAAAAAATTATGCATTTCGAAATGGTGAGTATGCTGATGTCTATCTTATGGCTAAGGTAGTTTAGTTCAATATAACCTAGTGGTTGAAGGCTATATACTACGAAAGATAAGGTTGATATAACTGTTGATACGTATGCCCTCTGGTACCTTTGAGAGGAGGGATACCTTTATTTTGGTTTATGAACATGGAGTTTTGCTCAAGGATGTCTGAAATTAATATTCGCTCTGCGAATGAGAGGGATCTAGCTAGGTGCTTTGAGATTGAATCTATATCTTACGCTGGTAACGAGGCAGCAACAAAAGAAAAGATTTTAAAGCGAATTTTGACTTACCCTGAAGGTTTCCTTGTTATAGAGAATAATAAGGAAGTTATAGGTTTTATTAATTCAGGAGCAACTCATAACGTAGAGTTGCCTAATGAAGAGTTTAAAGAGTTGGTAGGCCATGATTCGAGTGGAGAAAATATTGTTATTATGTCCCTGGTGGTTCACCCCAAATATCAAGGTAAGGGTATGGCAAATAAGCTATTGAACAGCTTTATTAGCTCTATGAGTGAGCTAGGGAAAAAGAGAATTTATTTGATATGTCAGGATGAACTTGTTGGTATGTATTCTAAATATGGATTTATTCATCAAGGTAAATCTGATTCTACTCATGGTGGCTTGAGTTGGCATGAGATGTTTCTTACGCTCTAAAGTAAATAAATTTAACATCACTGTGTTTTCTTATTTTCTTTCTGGGATCGTTGTAAATTCAGACCATATCTATTGGAATGAATTGATTGCAAATAGAATCTGCGCCAAAAACTGAAAAAGTTGGCACTGTTTTGCCAGTGCCGCTATAACTTCAGGGGATCGGCAACTTAAATATGTCCGAAGTACTATTACATAGCACTTTGATTTAATTCAATTCCCATATTGTGGGAGGTGGTAAATAGATGACGGCGTCTGACAACGGCTTCAGAAAGCATCTCTAGCGCCTGATAAGTATCCTTCCAGCCGATACAAGCATCAGTAACCGATTGTCCGTAGGTCATCTTGCCCCAGGGGAGAATTTTTTGGCTTCCTTCTTCGAGGAAGCTCTCAATCATTACAGCTGAAATATTTCTTTGCCCTGTGCTGATTTGATCGCAGAGAGATTCCGCAACAACTATTTGATTACTGTGTATTTTCTGGCTGTTGCCATGACTGCAATCAACCATAATGCCGGCCGGTAGCGATACAGAGTCAAGTTGGGATATCGCTAGTTCGATGTCTTCGGGGTAGTAATTGGGTATTGTTCCTCCGCGAAGAATTAAGTGGCAATTAGAGTTGCCTGTAGACTGAACTGCTTCAAACTTTCCATTGCGAATCGTGGTGCAGAATATCTGTTGTGATTGGGCAGCTTGAATCGCATTCATTGCAATTTTGATATTTCCGTCGGTACTATTTTTAAATCCGATAGGGCAAGGAAGTGCTGAAGCTAATTCCCGGTGTGTTTGTGATTCTGTGGTGCGGGCACCAATGGCTCCCCAGGAAATCAGGTCTGCGATGTATAGTGCGTTCAAAGGACAAAGAAATTCGGTGGCTGCTCCCAAGCCCAGAGCATTGATATTAAGCAATAATTCCCGAGCCATAGTGAGCCCAGTATGCATATCGGCACTGCCATCTAAATTGGGGTCGTAAATAAAGCCTTTCCAGCCGATGGTGGTACGTGGCTTTTCAAAATAGGTCCGTATTACCAGGCAGAGGTTACTTTCAAACTGGGGCTTAATCTCGGACAGCTTTTGCGCATAATCTAGTGCGGCGATGGGGTCATGAATTGAACACGGACCTACCACAACCAAAAGTCGATCATCCTCCCCTCGCAATATTCGGGAAATCTCATTACGGGTTCGTTCAATAGTTAAAGCGGAAGTAGATGGGCACGGCATTTTTCGGATTAGCTCATCATTACCCGGAAGTTGCATATGAGTCCGTGCGCTCAAAATAGCAGGAACGTCAGACATAGAATGGTCCTTTTCTTTTAACTGATATAGCGCTGTTATTGTCGAGATTGACTAATACTCAACGATGCTCAATATGCCGTCTTGATGTGGTTGATATGTACCAGTGTAGGTATTTCCACTGGGAACTCTGGATGAGAGATCTCGCAAAATTTTCAGTTCTAATTTTTGCTGCAGGGGCGACAGTGTTGTAATTTCAGCATCCAGAAAGTCAAAGTATTTTCCAACTAGAGGATATAGTGCCTTGAAAAGGCTTTCTTTAATGGAGAAAGCCATAGTCAACCACTGTTCCTGAGGGAAACCGCTCTCTGAAAGTAGGGATTCTTCTGAATCACTGACTATATTGCGTTTGATTTCTTCAGCAGTTTTAGCGGCAATAGTTGTTTCATAATCAATCCCAAGCCCTTGAGAAGTAGTGCTGGCTGCACAGATTGCTCGGCTGCCTGCATGGGTAATAGAGGCTTGTACTCCCTCCGGCCATACTGGACAGCGGTTTATACCTATAGGGATTTCTCTCACTGGCACACCTAGCTCTCTGAGTGCAAGGTGAGCACAGCTTCGTCCAGCAAGAAATTCAGCTCGTCGTGATGGGACGGCTTTTACTAATGAACTTGGAAAAGGAATATTCAAGTGAGAGAAAAACTGATCGTCATACCTTTCTGGGCAAAAAGTAGTCTCTACCATATGGCCCGTAAAGTACTTGGACTTCATCACCTTGTATCCACCTAAAAAGCTGGGTATCGGGTTGTCAATTTTATAAGAGGATTCCCAATTCATAATGCTGTGGCTTCAGTTTCCATTTTTTCTTTTTTCGGGACGGGGCTTTGAGGAGGGGTTTGCGCTTTATTTTTAATAAATACAGCGTCCTTCAAACTTCTGAATCCCAAGGACATAGCAACAGTAATGCCAATTGCTGTAGCAGCAAAGTAGAGAGTACCGGCCATTGGGGCAAACAGCTTGCCTAAGATGCCGAATCCCATTGCGCCAAAAGTATCGCCGGTTACATTTTGGGCTGCCCAGAGACTGTTAACTCTTCCTTGTAATTGGTTAGGAGTATGACTCTGAACCAAAGTAATCTGAATTAGTGAACTAATAGCCCCTAAATAGCCATAAGCGACTAGTGCAACTAAAGCGATATAGAGATGGTTAGCGAGAGTGAGACCGCTCAAGGCAACAAAAGAGAGGGTGCAAGTGAGTAGTAAAACAGCACCGGGACGTTTTAATTGGGGCGCCCAGCCACTGGTTAGGGCACCCAACATAGCCCCTAAGGGCACAGCAGAATACATCAGGCCGATTTCGAATGCACTTCCACCAAAAATAACGGTAACCATTGCGGGGAATAGAACGCGGATGCCTTTGCCCAGGGAATCCAATGTCCCTACTGCAATCGCACTGCCAACAATTTTATGACGGAATAAAAATGAAAAACCCTCAGCTAGTGCTTTTAGAGGTTGCTTTTTCGGCTGCTTTCCTGGCGCCATGGAGGGCAATCGGGTCAGCGGGATCAGCGTGGCAAAAGTACCTAAGGAGGCCGCAGTATAGTTCCAGCTGATATCAGTGGCGGCAATAATCAATCCGCCAATTGCCGGCGAGATAACGGTACCGATACGTACGGTGAGCATGCCCAAAGCATTGGCAGAGGCAAGATTCTCTTTGCCTACAATTGAGGGAATTGAGGCCATTAATGCAGTGATACCAATTGCACCAAAGAAACCACTCCAAATGGAAAGAGCATACAGGGCTATTAGTGAGGGTGATGTAAAGAAGCAATTTATAGCTAATGCAGCAAAACCCAAGCCGCAACCGGAGCGTCCGATCAAAATCAGTGTGCGGCGGTTATGGCGGTCGGCGAGCACACCTCCCCACAGCAAGCCAATAAACATGGCTATACCTTCCAGAGCCATAATGACTCCTACCTGGATAGTAGAGCCTGTCATTGCATGGACTTGTACCGGCACCGCGACTGTTAACATCCCCAGAGAGATAATCGAAATCATCCTGGCAATAAAGATCATGCGGAAGTTTGCATTGCTCTTGAGCAAGTCAAATCTCATAAATAGTGAACGGTTCATAGGGATGTTACAGCCTCTTGGGGATCTGCTTTTTCTGTCTGTTTAGTTAAGGAGTCTCTGTATAACTCCATAATGTCTCTGCGGGTCTTGAAGGCTGCAGATGTTAGGCGCAGCTCGCCGCTAATGGCCGTAGCCCTTTGCAAGAGTTGCAACGCAGCAACTGTGGCCTTTAAGACCCGCCCTTCGGGGCTTGCAGAGCGATCCACACTCCGCGTTGCGACTTCTTGAAATGTCTAGACATTCCTGCGAAGCCACGCCTTGATTGTGAACCGCTCTGCATGCCAGAGGCATCATGGAGTTATTCATAGGCTCCTTAAAGTTGGAACCTTTGCCAATATACCGTTGAGTAGGGGCCCGAGCACTTCAAGAGATGTCGGCGATAGAATATCGTCATGGGCAAAAGGCAATCGGTGTTGTTGCATGTCATTTAGGAATGGAGACCAGCACTTATCTACGTCCCAACCTTCAGGCAGTGTCTTTTCCGCAACAAATAATTGCACATTACCAGAATAGGGTTGGGTGTCTGCATCCGATAGCAGGCGTACAGTATCATCGTAATTCGCTACGATATCGTTAAACATTTTGGTCTGCTCTGCCAGTGTTGCTTCATCGGCAAATTCGCCTTCAGCTGCGCTGAGGAATTGCCGTTTCTCGCGCTCTACTTCTTCCCTGGCTTCATCTTCTGTGGGTCGTTTCCATTCCTGGCCTTCAGGTGGATAAGTATCGAATAATCCGACAAAAGCTACCTGGTGGCCGAGTGCCGTCAGCTTGGATGCCAGGGCTACGGCAACAGTACCGCCAAACGAGTAACCCATTAAGTGATAGGGGCCTTTGGGCTGTGCACTTAAGAGAGTTTGTAAGTAGCGCTCAACGGCTTCGTCCATCGATTCACTGATAGCTACAGGGCCGTTAGGTCGCGGTGATTGAAGGCCAATAATCGGCCAGTTTCCTTCAAGGTATTTGGGGAATCCGGTGTACTGCCATGAAAAACCTGAACCGGGGTTAATACAGAACAGCGGCGTACCAGTTCCAGCCCTAATCGGAAGAATATTGCCAAAGCCCGCTTTTTCAGGATCTTTGCGCAAATTCTCATCGGTCAATACCGCCGCAAGTCCCTCAACAGTAGGAGATACCATAATTTGTCCTACTGTTACTGGAAGGGACAGGCATTGGCGTAGTTCTGCAGCCAGCCGCATAGCAAGTAGTGAATGACCACCAAGCTCAAAAAAGCTCGCTTCTGCTGTTACGGATTCCAAGTCCAGCATCTTGCAGAAGGCATTGGCAATAATTTGCTCAGCCCCTTCACTGGGTGGACGGCCGGAATCAGTTTTATCGCTTTCTGGGTCTGGCAGTGCTTTTCTATCGAGCTTGCCATTGGCACTGAGTGGGAACGTTTCCACAGCAACCAATGCTGACGGCACCATATGTGCCGGTAAGGATTGGGCCAGCTGGTCCGAAAGTGGGCTAAGAGTCTCTGGGAACTTTTCTGGGTTATCCAGTATTACGTAGCCGACCAATTGACGGTTATCACCTGTCGCTTTGCTTTGGCTCAATACGCGCGCGTGAACGGCAGCCTGCTTCACTCCCTCCAAGGAAGATAGTGCTTTTTCAATCTCACCAATCTCAATTCGCAGTCCACGAATTTTAACCTGATCATCACTGCGCCCCAGATATTCAACGTTACCATCAGGCATCCAGCGAACGACATCACCGGTGCGATACATTCTCTCGCCTACTGCATAGGGGTCGGATACAAACCGCTCGGCAGTCAGGCCGTGCCTGTTGAGATAACCGAGTGCGAGCTGCATACCGCTTAGGTAGAGTTCTCCGGGAACACCGATACCTACCGGGCGTAAAAATTGATCGAGAATCCGCAGTTGGGTATTCCAAACCGGTTTGCCGATAGGTATGCCCGTACCTTCTCCAAGATTTAACCCTAAATCAGCGGGGCAGTATGTAACGTCAACAGCGGCCTCAGTAGGGCCGTATAAATTGTGCAAAGGCGCTTTAAAGTAACTTGCATAGGCAGAGGCAAGTTCTTTCGAAAGTGCTTCGCCACTACAAAATACCCGGCGCAGCGACTTGGTAAGAGGTACTGAAGATGGCTGGCTATCCAGGTAGTCCACCATAGCTGCGAGCATTGAGGGTACAAAGTGCATGGTTGTTACCTGGTATTTGGAGATAATCTGCAGTAGATGCTCCGGATCTTTGTGGGCTTCCGGTGGGGCCATGACCAGCTCTGCCCCCCGGATCAGTGGCCAGAAGAACTCCCATACTGAGACATCAAAGCTTGATGGTGTTTTCTGCAGCACTACATCATTTTCTGTGAGGTTGTATTCCGCTTGCATCCAAAGCAGCCGGTTCACTATGGCTTCATGGGAAACCAGAACACCTTTGGGGCGACCTGTCGACCCTGACGTGTAAATCAGGTAAGCGGGATCTTCCGGCCGAATTTCCACAGCAATTAATTCATTGGGTGACGACTGCTGGAGAAGATTTTCAATAGCTAGTACAGGTGCGGTGCAGGGCACCGCAGAATTTTCACCAAATCGGTGAACCTGATTTTCTCCAGCAATTATCAGTTTGGGGTTAGCATCCTCCAGCATGAGCGCCAAGCGTTCATCCGGGTAGCTAATGTCCAATGGTAAGTAAGCGGCTCCGGCTTCTATTACAGCTTGTAGGGAGAGGCTGAGCTCAACACTACGCTCAACAGCCACGGCGACAATATCGCCGCGACCTACGTGGTGGGCGTTGAGTTGTGCAGCAATACTGCGAACACTTTGACGCATACTTTGATAGTCAAAGGAGCTGCTTTCGTCTGTGAGCGCTCTACCATCTGGGCTAACTTGAGCTTGCCTAATTAATAAATCGCGTAAAGTGACAGGATCAAATGTCTGTTTGGTGTCATTGATACTTTCAAGAAGCTTGCGCTCAGTGTCCGTCTGCAGGGACATGGCAGCCAACGGTTGTTCTGGATTTTCGGCAACCTGTGTAAGCAGGTCGATAAATCGATGAACAAGGTTTACAGCATTGACAACCGCATCCCGATATTCAAAAAGTATTCTAGGTTTTTCTCCAGGCAATACTAATAGTGTCAGTGGATAGTGAGTAAACCCGCGATTTTGAACTGCATTTAAATGAATCCCGGCGTGATTCTGCTGTATCAGAGCTTCATCGGCCGGGTAATTTTCCACAACCAGAAGTGTATCGAATAGGGTATCTGTGCCGGCAATACGTTGGATTTCACCCAGGCCAATCCCGTCATGATCAAACAGTGCGATTTGTTGCTCCTGCAATGATTGCAGCTGCTTGATCAGGGGTTGTTGAGGTTGCAACTGGACACGAACGGGTAGGGTGTTACTGAATAAACCAATCACCTCATCAATCCCATCTACCGCACTGGATCGTCCAGAAACTGGGCTGCCGAATACTACGTCATTGCGCCCGGTTAATGATCCCAACATTGCGCCCCAAACACCTTGGATCACTGTATTGAACGTGAGTCCTTCCTGTAGGCAGAGCTTATTCAGCTGTTTGTGTAAGTGCTCACAAAGGGGGACTTCTATTTCATGAACTGTTTCTTTATCGCGACTCTCTGCGAACGCGATAGTGGGGGTGACACCTTTGAGAAGATCTCCCCAATGCTTGATGGTATTTTGTTTTTCCTTATTAGACAGTTCCATTACAACAGGATTGTAACGGTTAGGTTCTGATGTGACTTTCCCGGTATCCTCCCGATAAGCTTCAAGCAGGTCCTGTAATAGAATTGGAGTCGACCAGCCATCGATAACCAGATGATGTGCAGTGATTAGCAGAGCGTAATTTTCTACTGATGTTTTTACAACATGAGCATGTAGCAGAGGTGTACGGGTTTCGGCATGCATACGAATATCAAAATGCAGCCCGGCCTGCTGCAGCTCCAGATTAAGTAGCATCTCCTGTTGCTGTGGTTCTGGAAGCTGGCTCAAGTCAATTTCTGTCAAAGGCCATTTTCCAGCAGTATCGGCATCGCTACTGATTTGGGGAATAAGCTGCAGCGGAGCATCCCAGGATTCGCAGTCGAATAGGGCTCCTAGTTGAGGGTGCTTAGCTAAAGTGGAGTTTAGGGCTCGACCCAACCGGGAGATATCCAGTTCACCTTCGAGAGTTAATTTTGTCGTAAAGCTATAGGAGTTTTCCTCGCTACCCAATTCGGTCTGGAACAGTAGACCTTCCTGTAGGGGAAGCACAGGGAGTACAGCGGTCAGAGGGCCATATTTGGTCTCTGCTTCAACCAGGGGTAATCCCAATGTCGCCGGTGAAATTTCTTTGGATTGCTTCTCTAAAGGTGTGAGATTGAGGGCGATCTGCTCAGCAGAGCGCAACTTGAAAATTTCTTTTGGGCGCAGATCGTAGCCAGCTTTGCGCATTGCCGTGCAAAGGCGCATCGCTGAAATACTGTCTCCTCCCAATTGGAAGAAATCATCTTCTGCTCCAATATTGTCGATCTCCAAAGTGCTCGCAATAGCGCTACACACAAGTCTCTCAGCGGTTCCTATTGCCGCTCTTGAACTTTTCTGAGGCGTGGCAGAAGGCATTGGCAAGGCCTTTTTATCGAGCTTGCCACTCACAGTTAGAGGAAACTCTTCGAGAATAATTAAGCTAGCAGGCACCATATAATCTGGTAGCTGCTCGTTCAGTTGTTGTATAAGTCGGCTCAGAATCTCCTGCTTATTGCCGTTAGACGGTGTCTTCAGCGTACAGTAAGCAAGCAATTGATTTCCTGTAGCAATTGGTTTGGCAATTACAGCCACTTCTTTGGTTTCGTCGAGAGATGAAAACGCAGCTTCTACATCGCCGAGCTCAACCCTGAATCCACGTACTTTTACCTGGTTGTCACAGCGCCCGATAAACTCCAATTCTCCATGGGTGCCCCAGCGAACCAAGTCCCCAGTTAAGTACATAACTTTACCGGGGCGGTAGGGGTTTGCTACAAAGCGGCTGGCAGTGGTTTCTGGGCGGCGCAGATATCCAATGGTCATATTGTCCCCTGCGAGATAGAGCTCGCCGGGAACACCAATGGGAACTGGACGCAGTCGTTTATCCAATACATAAACTTCGGTGTTGGCTAGCGGACTACCAATAACCGGCTCAGCCAGATCTGTGGATACCTGTGCACTGGTCGCATAGACGGTGAATTCTGTGGGGCCGTAAATATTATGCGCTTGCAGTTTGGAGAATTGTTGTAAATGAGACCATAAGGCTGGAGATACAGCCTCCCCGCAAATATCCATCAAGGTCGGGTGATGGTGGCCTTTATCCATCAGTCCGGCTTCCATTAGTTGAGTAGCCAATGATGGAGCGACGGCAAGAGTATCTATTTTTAATGTGCGGATAGAATCGATTAACCCATAAACATCTCGTTTGGCATCGTCACCAAACAAGTGCAGCTCATGGCCGAGCATCATAAGAAGAATTGGGTCCCAGGATGTATCAAATGAAAATGAGCCAGTCAGTGCTACCTTTAGGCGGGTGTTGACACAGTGTTCAATGGCATTTTCAAAAATTTCCTTTTGTAGGGCCAGCGCCAGGTTAAGGAGCGCCCCGTGAGGTACCATTACACCTTTAGGCTTTCCGGTAGAACCTGAGGTATAAAATATATAGGCCCTCTGCTCCCCAGAATTAATCAATGCTTGGTCGCTATACGTTTTGGGGATGGCAAGCGCCGCTGTATCCAGATGCAGTTGGTCAACAAAGGATGGTAGCCTGTGGGCATGATTGGATAATGTAATAACCTGTGCCGGCTGCGCATCGTCACACATAATGGCAATACGCTCATCCGGGTGCGTAAGGTCGAGCGGTAGGTATGTGGCACCAGAGTAGAACACTGCCAGGATGGCGGCAATAGAGTCAACGGTTCTTGGCAGAGCCACGGCAACAATGTTCTGTGGTGTTATTCCCTTGTTCTGTAAGGAAGCACAAATCTCTAGCGCGCGCAGTGAAAGTTCACTGAATGAAATTTCCTGTCCCTCGAAAACCAGGGCAGTTTCATTGCTGCGAGTGTGTACTTGTTGTAAAAAAATATCCAAGGCACTGATATGATTTTCAGTGTTGGTGATTTCTATGCCTTTAGCCCAGCTGTCGATAAGACCTTTTTCACCGATAGGTATTAGAGAGAATTCACTGGATAAACAGTGGCTATTATGATGAGCCTGAACAAAGAGATCGCTGATTCTATGTCTGTGGAGTTCTAGCTCCTTTTCACTGTATCGATGAGCGTTGGCCGCGAGTTCAATAGTTATTGTTTCTTTGCCGAAGTAAATTGAAAACTCTATATCTTCAATGGGGCCTGTTGCTATTTGATAGGTTTTACCGGGGACCCCATCAAAATTGAGTGTGTAGTCAAAGATTTTGCAATTTATAGTGGGACCATACAGACGCCTGTGTGAGCCGACCAGCCCAAGATCTCTTTGTAGCTGCTCGGATTCGTATCGTTGATGTTTACGGATTTTGCGTAACTCCCGGGATAGAGAGCGGGCAATGTCAAAAATATTTTGCTCGGCACTGATTTCAAGTTGTAATGGCAGTATATTAGCAACGGGGCCTGTAGAGTTAAGCGCGGAGGAGCCCATTCGCCGCATAAATGGGTAGCCTACGGCAACTTTATTGCTATCACATATCCGGGATAAATAAATAAAGATCATTGCTGTGGCAAGGTCGACCACCGACAGTTTCTTTGCCTCCGTCAGCTGGGTTAGATCTTCAATTAAACTTCGAGTCATCGAAATACTTTGTCGATGCACAAGGCTGTTGGCGTTGTCGAGCGAGCTGGTAGTCTTATTCGACAATGTCAGTGGTGCTGCCAAGCTCTTGGCGTATTCTGCCCAAAAGGCTCGATCCTGTTTGAATTTTTCCGATTCGGCATACTCTAGGTACTCATCAACGACCGCGGGAAATCCCGTAAATGGAGAGATGGCTATGGGTGCACCGTTAATAAGTGCATTATAAATTTTCTCGATTCTTTTAGTGAGGGCGGTAAAGCTGAAGCCATCTACCATTAAATGGTGATAGCGCTGGTACCAGAGAAAGTGTTTCCCATTTGAACTATCGGGTAACTGAAAAATAATATGATGGTAGAGGCAGGTTTCGCTATCTGCTCTTAATTCACCTTGAATATCATTGAGCATCAAAGATTTTGCAGCAGCTACCGGATCAAGCGGATCTTCAATTTTTATGAAGTCTACAGCGTTTAAGGATTCAGTTTCTGGCGTTGACTGGAGCTGTTGGACCGGAACGTTATCTTCCTGGTGATATTTTGCATGAATCGTGTCAGCTTCACTTAATCCAATATGAATAGCTTTTGTCAGCAGTTTTACATTAATTGCGCCGTGTATCTCCACATATTGAGCCACGGCGAAGGCATTGCTGCTTTCCGAAAGCTGATCGGCCAGCCAGATCCCCACTTGAGGTCCCACCAAAGGGTAAGTGTTATCGCTAAGTTTACTTGCAGAAATGGTCGCGCTTTCTTCTTGCACAGTAACAATCCTTTTTCAACATATTGAGTTGGCACAATGCCTTGGTGGGAAAAAAGTGGCCAAATAGTCCTTCCTGATCTATTTGGCCACGGCCCACTGGAATCTGAAAATAGTGTGGCACAGACCTTAGCCATATTTTCAAGTGGGTGTTGCTGGTGCTTTCCAGCTGCAGTTAGTCCCTTAACCGCCTGTAAATAGAGTCTTAGATCTCTCAAGTTTCATTGGTTGTATTTACTCTTTACGAGGGATAGTAAAATCGCAGAAACTGACAACTATCAGTGATTGAGGCTTTTCCAATTCTCTTCTATATATTCAACACATTGTCGACGATCCTGAGGTCCAAAGACTGTCTTCCAGCCCTCGGGAACTCCCGCAAATTCTGGCCATAAACTATGTTGGCCAAGATCATTAGTTAACACAAAAAATTGGTGGCTCTCATCATCAAATGGATTTTGATATTCTGATTGCATAACAACTTTAATCCTGATAACTGAAATTTTGTAATAAATACGAAAGACCAGTGATTAGTCCCTCGCGCCAACACAGGGTGTCGTGCCCACCGACAAATTTTTGGTACTTAACGTCAAAGCTCTTATTGTTAAGGGCTTTATTCAGCTGGTCATTTACCCTGGTTAAAGAATATTCCCGAGTGCCCACCTGCTGAAAAATTTTCAGCCTGCCCGGCTGGTAAGTTTCTGACAAAACCTGATCTGTGAGCCAGCCCTTGTCATCGCTGTTGTTACCTTTCCTCATGAGTTTATTGTTTGGCCACCAGAAGGAGCCTGATTGGCTCAATACGCACCCAAATCTTGCAGGCCACTTTAATCCAGCAAACATCGCAGCTAGACCACCATAGCTTTGCCCAGCAACAATCGTATGAGCAGGATTTTCAGTGTGAGGTAGCTCTTCTTTAATCTGGGGGATAAGTTCTTTCTGAATAGCTAGCCAAAAGTCCTCACTACAAGTCAGATCTTGCTCTCGCTGTTTCCCATTGACTGAATCAACCAATAAATAGAGTGCCGCAGGTAAATGTCCGGATTGTGTCTGTTCTCTCAAAACTGAGAAAACAGGCATTTCTTTTGCCCATCGATCACCATCCAACAGAATTACAAGTGGGCGCTGTTCAGGATCAGACGCTTTGCCGCACGCGTAAGTCCAGACTCTGCGTCTAATCCCCAGAATGGAACTTTGCCAGTACACTTCTCCCACATCAGAAAAGCTTTTGTTTTCCAACTCTGAAAATTCAGGTTTCAGATCGAATTCTTGCCATAGACTTTGTTCCATAAGTCCTGGCAAATGAATTGCAGAAAACTTTTTGCTCCACGAACCGGCACTCGGTGCTTGTCGATTCAGCGGGTCTGGTATAGCGTCTTTAATCAGGTTGCGCCACCAATGTCTTTGCATTTTCCGAGCATCATCGTTGGAGTGAAGTGCTTTTTCCCAGTTGGAACCAATCCATTTTTCTGTAGCTGGAATTAAGCGATAGCTACCTCTCCAGGATTTTTCGATCTCTAATTGCCAATACCACACATCTGTTTTTGGCAGCCGTACTAGGGAGGGCGGTGAAAATGTATGGTGGTTCGTTACACAATTTATATCGATATAAACTTGTTTGATCGGTGAGTGAGATTCGCTACCATCTGGGTCTCTCCACAAAAATGTCAGAATTAAACTCTCTTTATTCGAGGGGTTTTCATTAACAAGCGGTAGTCCCTGCCTTTCCATCTCCGACCACCAAAGCGCGCTGCCAATCTCAGAGACACTGGATTGAGTAATACGCAACAAATTTGAGTGCATGACAGCGGTCATGGCATTCCCGTGTTTAATGGTTGGACTTTCCATGAATTTTATAAAGAGCCATGTGCTTAATTCTTCTTTTCAAGAAGTAGTAATAACTTGCCAACAGGCTACCGCAAGAGGATAGTTGGTGTAAATAGAAATTATTATCATTCGCGCTTATGTGGGACAATTCAAAAACTCAGCAAGGAAAATTTTATTTAGTTGCATGGTTTGACGGCAATTAAACGTGACGGCAATTGCAAGTGGTTACTGAAAAACAGAGAAAATCTGCCTGGGAGGTTGCGACTGAAATAAATAAAAATATATTTTTTAGGTCGCTCTTGTTGTTTTGTCTCGCATATTTAAACGTTTACCTAGCTTGTATGGTTGTTCTTGATCAATTCTGATGTTGAAAATCCTTTTCGCTAACGGGTAAATTGAGACCCACCTTCGGCGGCCACCGAAGGCCTTGTTTATCACAGTTCGCTGCCTGGCCGGTTCGTAAAAGACCGATAACAAGTATGAACGCGATAAGCACTCACTAGGCATAACTCGGATAGTCATGTGGGCCTCGAGCCCGAATAGCAAGGCGGAGATAGCTTATCTTATGGAACCTCAAGAGATCAATGTCGGTATCGATACCAGCAGTAAACAACTCGATATTTATGTGAGACCTACTGGCCAATTCTTTAGTGTTGCCAATGATAAAAATGGCATTAAGGATGCCATTAAACAATTACAACCTCTTAAACCTCAAAGAGTATTAATAGAGTCTACAGGAAGACTTGAATTAGAGTTTGTTTGCGCCGCTGATAAAGCAGGATTACCTGTTGTTGTTTGCAATCCTTCACAGATAAGAAGCTTCGCTAAATCCACAGGGCGCCTCGCCAAAACTGACAAGCTAGATGCAATAGATATTGCACATTTTGGTGAGGCCATGAAGCCAAGGCTGTCGGTGCTAAAGCCAGAAAAGCTTAGAGAGATCAGTGACTTACTGGCGGTAAGAAGTCAGTGTTTAGAGATGAGTACAATGCAAAAGAATCGGCTTCAGAGAATGCCGAAATCAGTACACAAACCCATACGGACCATTCTAAACACCATCAAGAAAGAGCTACAAGGTATCGACAAGCAACTAGATAAACTGGTTAACAGTGTGTCTGAGTGGCGGCAAAGGCGCGACTTATTGTTGAGTGCTAAAGGGGTCGGAAATGTATTGGCTTATACGTTGATAAGTGAACTTCCCGAGCTAGGAAAATTGAACCGTAAAGAAATCGCTGCACTTGTCGGTATCGCCCCGATGAACCGTGATAGCGGCAGCTTCCAGGGAAAGAGATATATTCGGGGTGGAAGGCATCGTGTACGAACAGTTTTGTTTGTTTCCATCATGTCGGCCATACAGCATCATCCCAAACTAAAACCGATGTACAAGCGATTAGTCGACGCTGGCAAACCTAAAAAGGTCGCTCTGATTGCCTGCATGAGAAAGCAGATTACGATACTGAATACGATGGTGAAAAATAACACCTACTGGGATGAAAGTATGGCTTAATAACTTGACGAACAACCATAGTCACTTATTAGTTTGTATGACGCCTCCCTCGCTGCTTTTCGCGCAAATACTTCTCAAATATTGAGTACACCAATTGACAAATGCTTTTAGATGTGAATTATAATGATAGTCATTCTCATTTGCATATTCAATGGAGTGCCCGTTTATGCTCTTCCCGACTCAGGACATGGAATCTGGACGATTGCCCATTCCCGATTCCGCTGATTTTTTGTTCACTTCCTCTTATAGAAGCTTGCGTGGCAAGGGGGTTTTTACGGAGATCAACCAGCCGGTGATACCGGAGCCCAGTGGAGGCAGTCAGCTGTTCTATGAGTCAGTGCAGGAGGCTTTTGTCAAAGCGAAAGGGGCCGGAATCCGCAACCCTGTTATAGTTGGTGCAGTTCCTTTTGATCTCAGTCAGCAGTCCCGCTTGTTTGTTCCTGCCAAATGCGAATTTTTTGATCGCAGTGAAATGATTACGACCCTTAAAGGAAGGAGCGCATCTGTTCCCCGAGTAGAAAAGATCCAAAGTATTCCCGGTGAATGGCGCTTTAAGCAGTCGGTAGAGCAGGCGATTGCTAATTTTCAGCATAGTGATTTACGTAAAGCGGTTTTGTCCAGAGTGCTAAACGTAGAGTTATCCGAGAAAATCTCCGTTGACGAAATTCTATCTAGGTTAATTGTACAGAACCCTTCCGGTTATCATTTCCGTATCCCCATTGAGGGAGATCAGGAGTTGATCGGTTCAAGTCCTGAGTTGTTAGTACGAAAAGTAAGAAGCGAACTGATTTCAAACCCCTTGGCCGGTTCAGCTAAGCGACAAAACGATCTGGAGAAAGATAAAGCCGTAAGTGAATCGTTACTTACTTCATCAAAGGACAGCTACGAACATAAATTGGTCATTGATGAAATTCGTCAAGTGCTCACACCGTTTTGTAGCTCACTGGATATCCCGGCTGCCCCTGCACTTATCAGCACCCCAGCTATGTGGCATTTGTCGACCCTCATCCATGGCCAGCTAAAAAAACCTGAAATTTCTGCTTTGGAGCTTGCTTGTCAGCTGCATCCAACACCTGCCGTATGTGGCTTCCCAACAAAAGATGCCCGTAATTTAATCCGCTTGGTGGAGTCTTTCGAAAGGGGCGTCTTCACTGGAATGGTGGGGTGGTGTGACGCTGAAGGTAATGGTGAGTGGGTAGTTACTATTCGTTGCGGCACGGTTAATGGCAATCATATTCAATTATTTGCTGGGGCCGGCATTGTGGAGGACTCTTGTCCTGAATCGGAATGGCAGGAAACCGGCGCGAAGTTGGGCACAATGCTCAATGCTCTGGGAATTAAACAGCAGGAAGCGCTTTAATGAGTATTGAATTTACGCCCTGGCCAGAATCGGAGGCCCGCCGTTATCGGGATCTTGGATATTGGGAGGACAAGCCGCTAACGGATATCTTAAGAGTGTCTTGTGAAAGGGATGCTAAAGCCACAGCAATTATTTGTGGTGGTCGACATTTCTCATATGCCCAATTAGATCAGCTTTCCAATAACCTGGCCCACTCCCTGAAATCAAAAGGGGTTAAACCTTACGATACTGCCTTGGTCCAGCTACCGAATATTGCTGAATTTTATATTGTATTCTTTGGGCTGTTAAAAGCAGGTGTCGTTCCGGTCAATGCGCTGTACAGTCATCAGCGCTTGGAACTGTTGGCTTATGCTGATCAGCTTCACCCTTCTCTTATTATCGCCTCGGCTTCTCATGCGTTATTTTCTGATGTTGCTTTTATAGATGAGCTAAAGCAGCAAACTCCCTCCGTAAATCATATATTGTTGTGGGGAAAGGATAGCTCTGCCGATTCACTTGATGCCAGTATAAATACAACGGAACCTAATGGGGAATTAGAGCCAACTCCTCCTGGAGAAGTTGCTTTTTTTCAGCTTTCGGGCGGCAGTACCGGTACACCGAAGCTTATTCCCCGCACCCATAATGACTATTTATACAGCGTGCGTAGAAGTGCAGAGATATGCGATCTGAGCCCTCAGACCCGGTTTTTATGCGCACTTCCCGCTGGACATAACTTTTCATTAAGCTCACCAGGTGCTCTTGGGGTATTTGATAGCGGCGGCACCGTAATAACAACTTCTGATCCAGAGCCACTAAATTGTTTTGCCCTGATAGCAAAGCACGGAGTTAATATGGTGGCACTGGTACCTCCGGCGGTTTCACTTTGGCTTAAAGCTGCCCCGCAGCACAGTGAAAAGTTGACCACGCTTTCTTTAATACAGGTGGGTGGAGCAAATTTTGCTGAAAGTGTCGCTCGCAGAGTGCCGGAAGAGCTAGGATGCCAACTGCAACAAGTATTTGGTATGGCTGAGGGTTTGGTTAACTATACCCGCTTGGATGATGATGATGCTTTGGCTTTTTGCACCCAGGGATGCCCCATGTGTCCTGATGATGAAGTCCGGGTCATTGACGAGAACGGAGATGCGGTGCCTGCCGGAGAGACCGGTATGCTGGTTACTCGAGGTCCTTACACAATACGCGGTTACTACAACAGCCCGGAGCATAACAAAAATACTTTCGATAGTGAGGGTTTTTATCGTACCGGGGATTTGGTGCAGCGCGATGACTGTGGATATTTAAAAGTAGTGGGTCGGCAAAAGGATCAAATCAATCGCGGTGGAGAAAAGATAGCGGCTGAAGAGATAGAAAGTCTTTTGTTACGTCACGCATCCATTGCTCAGGCGGCCTTGGTAGCAATGCCGGATGATTTACTGGGTGAGAAAAGTTGTGCTTTTTTAGTGTCAAGTGATGATAGCTTGGGCCCTGTAACTCTGAGAAAGTACTTGCGAGAGCTCGGGGTAGCTCAATTCAAGCTGCCAGATAAATTTAAATTTGTGCAGACTTTGCCGCTTACTCCGGTAGGAAAAATAGACAAGAAAATTTTGCGCAAAGAACTGCTTGAAAGTATAGCCGCTCCAAAGATTTAAGGTCTTAATATTTATGTCAATTCCATCACTGGATAACTATAGTCTACCCACGATTGATTCTCTCCCCCAAAATAAGGTGGGCTGGAAGATTGCCCCCTCCAGAAGTGCTTTGCTTATTCATGATATGCAGGAGTATTTCGTCCGCTTTTTTGGTGAAGGAAGCGAGTTGGTCCGCAATATAGAAAACAATATTGTTGCGTTGCGGGTTTGGGCTAAAAAGCATCAGGTACCGGTAATTTATACGGCTCAACCCACTGAGCAAAGCGATAAAGATCGCGCATTGCTAAACGATATGTGGGGGCCAGGACTTACCAAAGCTGACCCCAGCTTACAAAAAGTAGTGCCTGTTTTGGCGCCAGATGAAGATGATATTGTATTGGTTAAGTGGCGATATAGTGCTTTTTACCGAGCTGAGCTTCAGGAAATTCTTGCGGAGAAAGGAAGGGATCAACTCCTGATATGCGGTATATATGCGCATATCGGCTGTTTAACCACAGCATTGGATGCTTTTATGCGAGATGTTCAGCCATTCATGGTGGCTGATGCTGTTGGTGATTTCTCTGAAGAAGAGCATCTTATGGCACTTAAATATGTAGCTAATCGTTGCGGAAGTGTTATTGCAACAGATGATGTCGTATCTCTCGGGGTTTCATCAAAGGATAAGTTAACCTGGTCTTTTCTGAAGGAGCAATTGCTGGAGCTAATTGATGAAGAGCCTGACCAATTTGATGCAGATGAAAATCTTATTGATTATGGGCTGGACTCGGCCCAGTTAATGGGCTTGATTACTGATTGGCAAAAGCTCGGAGTGCAAATGACCTTCGAAGAGCTGGCTGTTGCCCCCTCACTCAATGGGTGGTGGAAGCTGATACAGGGTAAATATCCTGAATTAAAAAAGTAGTGGGCATATGAATTTTTCAGGGAAAAGGGTTTGGGTTACTGGTGCCGGACGAGGAATTGGGGCAACCATAGCGGATTTGTTTTGTGAACATGGTGCTGCTGTATTTGGTTTCGATATTAGATTTCCAGAGGCTGAGTATGGATATGAGACTGTCCCTTTGGATCTTTCAAATTCGGATCAGATTGCTCAGGTTTGTAAGGGGTTACTTACTGACAACCTGGGCCCGGATATTCTAGTTAATGCAGCGGGTATCCTACGGATTGGAGGTATATCCGAACTGACACTTTCCGATTGGCGTGATTGCTTATCAGTAAATGTGACAGGCCCCTTTAGTTTGATAAGAGAGCTGGCGCTCCATTTCAAAAATCAGGGTAAAGGGGCTATTGTAAATGTAGCCTCTAATGCAGCCCATGTTCCAAGACTGGGGATGACGGCATACTGCGCATCAAAATCCGCCCTGGTTGGGCTGAGCCATTGCGTAGCTCTTGAGCTAGCAGAATATGGCGTCCGTTGTAATTTAGTTTCACCAGGATCTACAGATACTGAGATGTTGCGTGAACTGTGGGGAAGTGAAGGCAATGAAGCTGCTATTGTTGCCGGTAATCCAGAAGGGTATAAGCTGGGTATCCCCTTAAAAAAAATCGCGAGCACTTCTGATATAGCAAATACTGTCATGTTTTTGGCCTCGGATATGGCTGCGCATATCACCATGCAAGATATTGTTGTTGATGGTGGGGCAACTTTAGGAGGCTAAATTTGCCTTTTTCTCTCCTGCAAATTTTGATTTGCGTTGATAAGAGGGGTAGTACACAAAAAATCACCCCCTCAATCGCTTTTTGTGTGTACATTAAAGTATCTGTTGTGGGTAGAAAGGTGGGCTTACTTTTAAGTCTCTATTTAATTTTCTTTGGTTGTTTACTTACTTTTTTGATGTGTCTTTTTTTGCTGCATTTTTGCCTTAATTTAATGTTATGATGATGTAGAATTCAGAGGTGTATTTTGCGTAAAAAATAGTGCTTTAAAGTTGGTGCGGTATTAATGTCTGCAACCATTGCCTTGTTTTTTTAATCCCCTTCGACCCTCACTTTATCCTGTTTCTGGTTTTTCTTTTCCCTTAAGCTTGGTAGAGTTGCGCACGATTCAAGTCATACTCTTTGGGGAAGGATGTTGTGAAATTTAAAAGCAGTTCAGTAGTCGTTGCATGTGGTGTGATCTTGAGCGCTTGTGGGGGCGGCTCATCTGGTGGGGGTAGTGGCGGAGGTTCCTTGATCTCAGAAGCGGCGAATCCCTATCTATATTTCAATTCAGCAAAAGTGTTCACTTTTGAATGGTCGGATGTTGAAGGGGCCACCTATTATCAACTTCTTGAGAACAAAGATGGGCAATCTGGCTATGAAGTGGTTAGTGATAAAATTTCTGCAGGTTCTGAAGTCGTAGAAATTAAGGTGCCTCTATTCGAGCGATTAAACGCTCGCTATATACTGCAAAGCTGTGATGATACAACTTGCCTGGATTCAAATGAAATATCGATTGATGAGGAAGTTGTCGATAGTATTGGTTATTTCAAGGCTGGTAATGCCGAAGCCGGTGACCAGTTTGGTTGGTCCGTTGCGATAAGTGATGACGGCTCTACCATAGCTGTTGGTGCGACTGGCGAAGATAGTAATGAGTTAAATGAATTTAATAATGCAGCTAGCGGGTCAGGGGCTGTATATATTTTTGATTATGGTGAAGATGGTTGGGTTTACCGAGCCGTTTTAAAAGCCTTAGAAGTTGAAAGTGGAGCTGCATTTGGATCTGCAGTGAGCCTTAGTGGCGATGGGAATACTTTGGCTGTTGGTGCCTATAAAGAAAATGGTGAGGATGATAACTTTTCGGCTGGCGCAGTTCATATATTCACCCGTGAGGATTTAGAGTGGACTCACAGCGCTAAACTAAGAGCAGATAATCATGGCCACTATGATTTTTTTGGGCGGGCGTTGAGTCTAAGTGGTAATGGAGCAACCTTGGCAGTAGCAGCCCCATCTGAAGATAGTAATGCTACCGGTATCAATAGTGGCCCAGATAATGACGAAGCTCTGGATTCTGGTGCAGTTTATATCTTCCAGTACTCTGGGGTTGAGTGGGGGCAAGAAGCTTACTTGAAGGCAAGTGATAGTAATTCAAATCTGGACTTCGGTTCATCCCTTAGCTTGAGTGATGATGGTTCCATTCTGGCGGTTGGTGCTATTGGTGGACATGGTGGCAGGGGAGCAACTTATATCTTCTCCAATAATGGAGGCTGGGCTCAGCAACAGCTACTTACTGCAGATAGCGCAAGAGTGGGCGATCGTTTTGGTTGGGATGTTAGTTTTAGTAGCGACGGCAACCTGCTCGCTGTGGGCGCCCCACTTCAAGCAGGTGCTTCAGAGGACCCTGATGATCGCGATGGCTTCAATAATGGCGCTGTCTATCTATTTTCATACGAAAAAGATTCTTGGTACCAAAGTGCCTACCTTAAAGCGAGTAACACCGATGAAGATGATGCTTTTGGTACGTCTATTAGCCTGAACAATGATGGCTCACTACTTGCGGTAGGTGCTCAGGAGAGTAGTGCTGGTATAGGTTTCTATGCTGATAGCAATGACAACTCGGCATCTAGGGCGGGTGCGGCCTATATGTATTCGATGGTTGATGGGCAGTGGATTGAGAGCACTTACCTGAAAGCTAATAACACCGATGAGCGTGACTACTTTGGAACTTCAATCGCGTTAAGTGGCGATGGTGATACCCTGGTAGTGGGCGCTCCAGAAGAGCAGGGCTCGGGTACTGGGATTATGGCTGATCCAGATTTAAATGATGCGGATGCTGCGGGAGCTATTTATATCTACTAGTTAGACGATATCTTTCTCAATCTCTAGGAATATTTCTATATCAGTTGGACCCATATTCGTGGGTCCAACCATGCTTTACCAACCTGTCTTCTGTAAGGTGAGACCTCAATTTCTTTCCTTTATTTCTCTCTCTGAATTTTACTGTTGGTACGATCGAGAGATTAGGGCTAAATTTTTTTAGCCCTATACTTTGAATATTCTATTTACTTTGCATATCTAGCAAGCAATGGTAGGTGATTGGATTTTCTTTTTGCTAGTTAATGATTAACTTCTTTCTTGGTTGTCCAAGGTTAGGGTTTTTCGTTTTGGTGTTGGGTATCTTGATTTCAAGTATTATTAAACTAGGGTGAATTTGAAATAGATGATTTTAGCTACCCCCAATTGATTGCGAGCATATCCAATCATTATCGCTCACACGGTTATAAATTAGAGTGCCTGCACGATCACTAGCCCAAAACACACTATGTGCTGTTTGTGAAGCTGGTTTAATGGGAATTTGAACTCAATTCAGAAAACTCTTCCCTGCTACGGTAATGAGAGCTTATTTCTTCAAGCTTTTAAAAAGTCAGAGGGAGGATCCCAGTCTAAATAGCAGCTGCTGATTGTAATCTGAGGTTTTCCAGTCTAGAAATATAGGCACAAAAATGATCTTATTGGAATTTATTAAGTTTGTTTTAATGTCAAAGCTGCGTAGAATCGGTAGATATTTTTAGTGTTTTGATCGTAATTGAGTGAGCCGGTTAAAGAGGCTTTACAGGCTTGAAAGCCCAGAGAGAATCGAGAACTTTCTAAAAGACCCATTCCCTTATAGGAGAACGGTAGCGTGACATAAGAGTAAGTAAAAGGCGCTAACCCAAGGTGCTACCAACACCTGGGGTCAGCTAACCAAGTTGATAATCTGACTATCAAAATGGCTATATGGATAATACGCTAGAAACCCGCTCGTATTCAATAAAGTGGAGTACATTCAGCAGTTTGGGACCAATTCCCAAGCTCTGGAAGTCTAGCGCCCGCCTTTTCCTCTTCTGTGTCTACTGTCCTCGCGCACCACCCCATATTTCCTCCAAACGTTGAATCACAAGTTCCCCATCCCGGAAGTGCCCAAATTTTGATTATTGAAGGAAATGAGTATGTTGATTTTAAAGCGACGGACAGGTGAATATCTAAGAATTGGAGCAAATGTCTCAGTCACAGTGCTGGAGGTAAAAGGTAATCAAGTTAAGATAGGCATAAGCGCACCAAGGTCACTGCCTATCCTTCGTGAAGAAGTCTATGTGAGGATCAAAAAGAAGCAGAAATTGGAGGCTTGAATATGTCGTAAGGGGGACAATTCTGGGGGGGCAGGCGATTAAGAAGCTAGACTCCAAGCATATAGTTTTAGCCTTTGGCTTGCAGGCGATATACGCACTCCTCTTTGCTGCCAAAGGGCTCTTTTGAATATCAAAGCTAGTTAGGTGGCGGAAGGGCTAATTGTTTTTTGCCTGGTGAGTTTTAGAATTCTCCATCTGTTTTATATTACAAGTTGAACTTGCAATCCTTGCTAAAAAGCCAGTTTTTATTTATGCCCCTTTGAAGATACCTTCCATCTTATATCCGTACAGTGATATTTCCGAGCTTCTTTCGAAATTGCACTCAATAGGGCTTGGGTAATCTCTTCTTTTCGGTTTGTATCACAATCCCCGATATATAGCTCACTGATAATAGCCCAGGCTGCTGAGCTTTCATTTTCTGGAATAATATTAAAGCTGATATACCCCTCAAGGTTGTGGTCTTGTTCCACAACCAGCACTTGATGCTCTTTCCTCTGAAACAACCTATTTTGCAATTCAAGTTGGGTAATATGGAAAGAGTCAGTTGAATTATTATGCCTGGCTAAGCAGCGCATCATATTGTAGAGATAAAAACAGTCGGTGGGATGGGCGTGGCGAACAAACATGTCAGTACCATTTAATCAGTGTTTCTTTGAATCGGCGTTTGATAGCTTGGCACATCCTTATGCCAAGCTATGTCATCCTGTAAGAGGCTAACAATAGGAATTAAATCGATTTTGTTGTTTCTTGGGTGAGGGTAAATCCTTCATCTAGCCATCCGGTGATGCCGCCGATCATTTTCTTGACCGGCCTGTTAAGTGTGGCCAGCCTGATAGCTGCTTTTTCTGTCGCATTACAGTGTGGGCCTGCACAATAGACGACAAATAAAGTATCTGAAGGGTATTCGCTCAGCCTGTCTTTATTGATACGGCTGTATGGTAGGGATTCGGCTGTTTGTATATGTCCATTTTTATAAGCCTCTTCACCTCGCACATCTAGAAGTACGAAATCCTTGCGATTTTGGCTGACTGCGTGGTGTACATCCCAGCAGTCTGTTTCAAAAGATAGGAGGTTTTGGAAGTGGTTTAGCGCATCTTGACTGTTGGCAGCGGGTACTCTACTTACGGCTGAACTCATAAATTACTCCCGGTGATTTTTCGGTGGTTCGTCAGGTTTTCAAGTGGTGATAGTGTCCCTTTTTGGTTGCTCCCGGGCGATCTACCTCTGAGCCAGATAGCATTAATTTTGCGCCAATTCTGCGTGCAAACTTGTGGGTCGGTTTTGGCTAGTGGGGTGCGGCTTTACTTATTTGAGGATGATGGTGATTTACCGATTAAATTATGCTTCAAAGGTTGAGGGTTTTATTCCCAGCATTGCTTTCAATAACTGCTCAACTGGGTATGCTGGGTTGGATTTATTCGTTAACCTAATTTAATTAACTGCTGAGGGTTAGGGGTACCTATGTCGACGTTGGCACAAAAGCCTAATAAGAGCCAGAAAGTGGCTGTTCTCGCCCACCGGCAGGTCTCACTCTTCGAACTCGGTTGCGCTACCGAACTCTTTTGCTTACCCCGACCTGAACTTAGCGAGCTCTACACCGGTGAAATTGTGACTTTCGCTGAGGAAAACCCTCTTGCGACCGGCGGTCTGGCTCTGGCTTGTCGGCGGGTAGAGAGTTTGATGGATTATGATTTGCTGGTGATTCCCTGTTGGTCGACCAATGCACAATCACAAGATGCTTACTTGGAGCGGGTACATAGGGCAGTGGCTGAGTTTGCCGCTGCCGGCCGCCAGATTCTTACTTTTTGCTCCGGTGCTTTTCTGCCTGCGGAATTGGGGCTGTTTGATGGTCGGCAGGCAACTACCCACTGGTTGTTTGCGGATCGTTTTCGTGAGCGCTTTCCTGCGGTGGAGTATGTGGGAGATGTTCTCTACGTGTGGGAGGACGCGCTGGCTTGCGCTGCGGGTAGTAGTGCGGCCATCGATCTGGGCATTGAGTTTTTGCGGCGCAACCACGGTTATGAATTGGCCAATTCGGTGGCTCGGCGGTTGGTGATGGCACCCCATAGGCAGGGTGGTCAGGCTCAATATGTGGAGATGCCCGTTGCCAAACGGCCGGATCACTTCTCCGCCGCGCTGGATTGGGCGATAGGCAACTTGGATGGCGCAATTAAAATTGATGATTTGGCGCAGCGCGCCCATTTATCCCGCCGTAGCTTTGACCGAAAGTTTCGCCAGTCGATGGGAATTGCTCCCAAGGAGTGGCTGATCCAGCAGCGCTTGCGGGCGGCGCAGAAGGCGCTGGAGTCCGGTAAGGAGTCTGTAGACAGAGCAGCCCAACTGGCTGGCTTTGAGAGTAGCGCGACCTTGCGTCACCATTTCCGTCGGGCGTTTGGGATTTCGCCCAGTGAATATCAGCGCCAATTCCAGGGTTCCGCCAAAGTGGCGATTGAGGCTTAACGTTGGCCGCGTGTTGGTACAGCTATGGGGAGTCGGTACCTTTGGTTGATACACCCCTGGGCACTAAAGGGGTATGATTCGGTCTCTATTGCCTGATGACAGTACAGACTACGAAGGAATTATGACGAAACAGCGCGTATTAACCGGTATTACAACAACCGGTACTCCACACCTGGGGAACTATGTGGGTGCAATCCGCCCGGCGATTGCCGCGAGTCAGGATGAAAACAACCAATCGTTCTACTTTCTGGCCGATTACCACGCACTGATTAAGTGCCAGGACCCGGCACAGGTCCATCAGTCCACCCTGGAGATTGCTGCAACCTGGCTGGCCTTGGGCCTGAATACCGACAATGTGGTGTTCTACCGTCAGTCCGACGTCCATGAGATTCCTGAACTAACCTGGCTGCTCACCTGCATGACAGGCAAGGGCCTGATGAACCGTGCCCACGCTTATAAAGCAGCGGTAGATGCCAACCGCGCCGATGGCGAAGATTCCGATTTTGGCGTCACCATGGGGCTGTATAGCTACCCGATCCTGATGGCCGCGGACATCCTGATGTTCAACGCCAATAAGGTGCCGGTGGGTAAAGACCAGGTACAGCATATTGAAATGGCGCGGGATATTGCCCAGCGCTTCAACCACCACTACGGTGAGCACTTCGCTTTACCAGAAGCGGTAGTTGATGACCACGTAGCTGTATTGCAGGGCCTAGATGGCCGCAAAATGAGTAAGAGTTACGGCAATACTATTCCGCTGTTCCTTCCTGAGAAGAAGCTGAAAAAGCACATTAATAAGATCAAAACTAACCTGCTGGAGCCGGGTGAGCCAAAAGACCCGGATACTTCCACTGTGTTCCAGGTTTGGCAGGCATTTGCCAGCGAAGAACAGGCAGCAGAAATGCGCAAAGCTTTTGAAGAGGGCATCGCCTGGGGTGAGGCCAAGAAGCAGTTGTTTGAGCTTGTGAACGGCCAGATTGGTGAAGCTCGCGAGCGCTACAATGAGCTGCTGGCCAACCCGGAACAAATTGAAACGGAGCTGGAAAAGGGGGCTATTAAGGCTCGCGCTTACTCTGCGCCCTTTATCGAGAAGTTGCGTCACGCGGTTGGTATTCGCAAGATAGGTTAGAGCTTTTCCTGAAAAAGCAGGAGGCCATGGAGTATCGGCCTCCTTTTTAATAAAAAATAATAAATGTACAGGGTGCAAACATGGAAAACGTTCAGGCAAATCCTGATGCCGGCAATAGTGCCGATAATAAAAATGGCTGGATTAATCGAGCGCTCAATTTTATTGAGGTTGTCGGTAATAAATTACCCGATCCCGCTGTTCTGTTTTTGATCTTGATGGTGGGAATCTGGGTACTCTCCTGGCTTCTCTCCGGTGTTAACTTCGAAGCCTTACACCCCGCTACCGGCGAGGCGATACAGGTAACCAACCTGCTTTCCAGTAGTGAAATGGCCCGCTTCCTATCTGGTATGGTAACTACCTTTACCAGTTTTGCGCCCCTGGGGGTGGTGTTGGTAGCCATGCTGGGGGTCGGTGTGGCTGAGCAGAGTGGCTTTATCAATGCGGTATTGAAAAAGCTGCTGGCGGTAACGCCGCAGATGCTGCTGACACCTATGTTGATTTTGGTGGCCATCGTCAGCCATACAGCCGTAGATGCAGGTTATGTATTGGTAATTCCTCTTGGAGGGGTGATCTTCTATGCGGCAGGGCGCCACCCTTTAGCGGGTATCGCTGCGGCATTTGCCGGAGTTTCAGGCGGCTTCTCTGCCAACTTTGTTCCTTCAGCGATTGATCCCTTACTGCAAGGCTTTACCCAGACAGCGGCACAAATCGCCAACCCGGAAATGCAGGTGAACCCCCTTAATAACTGGTTCTTCACTTCGGCATCTTGCCTGCTGGTGACCCTGTTGGGGTGGTGGTTGACGGATAAGGTCATCGAGCCCCGCCTCAAGAATGTAGAGGTGGATGGCGATGACGCGGATATGCCAGTAATGCAGGAACTGGGCGCCCGCGAGAAAAAAGCCATGTACCTGGCGGTAACTGTGATGGTGGCGGGTATCGTCGGGCTTGTGGCCTGGATGCTGCCAGAGACCTCAGCCTTGCGCGATGCAGAAGGGGAATTAGCCTCCTTCACCGCGCCAATTATGAAGTCGATTGTACCGCTGATCTTCCTGCTGTTTGTGATTCCCGGTGTGGTATTTGGCTATGCGGCCGGGACCTTCCGCCAGAGTAAGGATGTTATTGATGCGATGTCCAAAACCATGGGCTCCATGGCTTATTACATCGTGATGGCTTTTTTCTGTGCGTTGTTTATCTCTGAGTTTGCCCGCTCCGGTTTGGGCACGCTGCTTTCGGTAGAGGGTGGGAGCTTGCTCGCAGCGATGGAGCTGCCGGGCCCGATTACCCTGATGGGCATTATTGTACTGGTAGCCTTTATCAACTTATTTGTGGGATCTGCCTCTGCCAAGTGGGCGTTGCTGTCCCCGATCTTTGTGCCTATGTTGATGCAGATCGGATTCTCCCCTGATCTCACCCAGGCGGCTTACCGGGTAGGTGATTCCTCCACCAATATTATTACCCCGCTGATGCCTTACTTCCCCTTGGTGGTTGTGTACTGCCAGCGCTACGTGAAGGGAACGGGTATTGGGACACTTGTATCTATTATGTTGCCGTATTCCATTGTGTTCCTGATTTGCTGGTCACTGTTCCTGGTGGCTTACTGGACACTGGGAATGCCTTTGGGAGTGCAGGCTAGTTATACCTACCCCTAAGGGTGCAAGGTGCTTTAAGGTCAATTGATCGAATGACACCCTAAATGGATGGGTGGTGGCTTGCGAGCTGCCACCCAACCCCCTCTCTGCCCAAGCCTTTCAGTCCTTCCCGATAGCTTAAATAACTTGGTACGACCGTACGCTTTTGGCGTGGCTAAACCGCCTTTTCATGCTGTTTTTTTGTCATTAACTGCCGCTAGGACATTTTTAATAAAAAAATGTTCCAATAATGTTGTAGATGATAACGATTCCTATTAGGATTCGCGACCAGTTACTTGTATCACAGTCTAAGTGTGATTCACATAAATTCAGTTGGCATTGAGGGACCTTCATGAGTACCGCTCGAACAAAAAGTATGCAAAAAGCTTCTCCTGTAATTTCTGGAATCAGTCGCTCTGTATTGGCGTTGGCTATTGCTGCGGGCGGTTCTTCTGTGGCGTTTGCTGCAGAAGATAAAAATGAAGGAATTGAAGAGGTTAGTGTTATCGGAGATCTGAACCTGGATCGTCAGACCTCCATTGGTAAACTGGATATTCCGGTCGATGAGACCCCCTTTTCTATCTCCTTACGTGATAAAGAATTCTTCGACACAACTGGCTCTAAGTCGATTCAAGATACTCTCCAGTACACCGCAGGTGTAAATGGCGGTACTTACGGAGTTGACTCCCGTGGGGATTGGTCAACCATTCGTGCAGTTGAGCCGGTTATGTTTGTTGACGGCTTGCAATCTATCTTTGGTAGTTACACCAGCTCCCGGGCTAATCTCTATGCATATGAAAGGGTAGAAATCCTTAAAGGTCCGTCTTCAGTTCTTTACGGTCAGGGCTCTACGGGTGGCATCGTTAACTTGGTTTCAAAGCGTCCCAAGAGTGAATTTGGTGGCGAATTGATGGTCCAGGGTGGTGACTATAATCGGAAAGTAATTGCGGGGGACGTTACTGGTGCTTTCGATGCTGATGGAGAATGGCTGTATCGCGTAGTTGGCTATGCGCGTGATGCCGACGCGCAAGTGGATCATGTGGAGGATAATAGCACCCTATTTATGCCTTCAGTTTCTTGGCGTCCAAGTGCCGACACAGAAGTTACCTTTTTGGCAAGTTATCAAAAAGATGAAACCGGCACTACAGCTGCATTCTTGCCCTGGGGCGGTACGCGTATTGATAACGTAAATGGTGATATACCTACTGATACCTTCCTGAGTGAGCCAGGTTGGGATAAGTATGATACTGAGCAAACAGCTTATAGCATTTGGGTCGATCACCGGTTTGACGAGAGCTGGGGTATTAATGCTGGTCTTCGCTATTCTGAGGGCGAAGTTGATTACAATTCAATGTATGCGGATTTCGATCTTACACAACGCTTAAATAAAGATATAAGTGATATTTCTCGTACTGCTTATATGAAGGATGCAACTAGTGACTTGCTAATTTTTGATTTGCGAGTTTCTGGAGAGGTTTCTACTGGTTTACTCGAGCACAATCTCTCGTTTGGCTTAGATAGCCAAGATGCGGAGATCAATGAGGATAAAATTTATGCAGTTGGCGCTGGTGGGAGCATCAATATCTTCGACCCCGTATACGGTTACGTTCCGGAAGGGATTGAGCCTTACGATTATCCAAAAACTAGCACTGAGCAGCTAGGGTTCTATATTCAGGATCAAGTTTCCCTGGGTAACTTCATTGTCAATGCTGGCCTTCGTAAGGACATTACCAAGTCTCGGACAGAAGGAGAAAATGCAGATAGTGAAGACGCTACTACCATGAGGCTCGGTGTGATGTACGCCTTTGATAGTGGCATTTCTCCTTATGTTAGCTATTCGGAGTCCTTTGAACCTGTGGCTGGTACGGATTCGTCAGGTCGTGCATTCCGCCCAGTTGAAGGCGAGCAGATTGAAGCTGGGATTAAATTTCAGCCCGAAGGAACTAACTTGCTAGTTACGGCTTCCGCATATGAAATTAAGCAGAAAAATTTCCTAACTTATGACCTGAGCTCTGCTGGCTCAGGTGAAGCCACTCAGCTCGGTGGAGTTGAAATTGATGGATTAGAGCTTGAAGCTAGTGGAAAGTGGGGTAACTTAACCCTGATTGCAAACTACAGTACTACGAACTCTGAAATAACAGAAAGTACAGCTTACTATGAGGTTGGTACTGAACTTGAGGCTGTGCCAGAAGAGCAGTTTTCTTTCTGGGGGAACTATGACTTTGGTGATTGGGTTCCCGGCTTGAGTGTTGGTTTGGGTGCACGATATGTTGGGGAGAGTTATGCGGGAATGGATAAAACACGGGAGATCGTGTTATCACAGTTCACTGGTGTTCCCGCTTACTACGCGTACTATGATGCGCTGCTGGCAGAGTTCCCGACCGATAATCCTTCATATACTCTGTATGATGCGACTATTGGCTACACGCTGGATAGCTGGAAGTTTCAGGTCAATGTGAAGAACTTGACTGATGAAGTGCACACGACCTCATGCCTGAGTCGCGGTGACTGTTTCTACGGTGAGCGTCGTTACGTCACTGCAGAAGCACGCTACATTTTTTAAGTTAGTGTAGACTGGGAGCCTGTCCGCAGGGGGAGTCTGTGGGCGGGCTCCCTTTTTTACGTTTAAGCAACCAGACGAGAGGCGAGTCTCTCGCTGTTATGGTTATGCCAATGTCTTTTTATATGATTGCAGGAATCTCCAGTGCCTTTGCTCTGGCCGGGATTCTGCTCCTTTATTCCGCCTGGTCCCGCAGAGGGGCAGAGCCCGTGCGCCGTTGGGGTGGTTGGGGAGCCATGGTGTTGTCGGCTTTTGGGTGGAGTTCAATTGTTGGGGTGGAATATGGAATCAGTATTGCCACTTTAATTGTGATGCTCGGAGTCTTTGCTTTATTGGCTCTTAAGGGTGACTGGCCCAGTGGCCCTAGGCCCGTTGAAAAACAGCGCTCGGGAACACCCGAAACGCAAGCCCTGCTTCCATTGTGGTTGCGGGGCTTCTTGCGTTTTATGGCTGCCTTTCTTTTGCCCGCGGCCAGCGGTTTGATCGCCGGTTTGCTTTTCTTTGGTTTTACCGGGTTTTCTGAAACTGTCCGCTTGGTCGGCGGAGCCTTCCTGTCGGTGATAATCTGGACCCTGGCGATGGTTTGGTGCTGTGCCGATAAAAAGCTTCTGCGCCCTTCGGCTGCCATGTTGGCTTTCTCGGTGGTCAGCGGCTTGTTACTGACCTTTGCGCTTCCCGCTTCGGCAGCATAGATCAACGGACTTGAGTAGGAATTTAACGTGAAATTTTCCTTTAAACCGACCCCTGGCTTTGTCCGTGATATGACCGATGGACACTCAGTTCTCGGCCTGGCGGTATCCACTCTTTTATATATTGTTTGCGTCAGCGGAACACTGGCGGTTTTTTACAATGAGTTCGAACGCTGGGAGCAGGCCTCCGAGTTGGAGAACCTCAATGTTGAAGCCTCTGTGTATCGGACTGCTACCGAAAATGCTATTGCGTTAGCTAAGCAGGAAAAAGAGGATCTCGATTCAATTACCTTCACCATACCCAATCAGGATAAGCCCAGATTGATGGTTGAAGTTGGCGATATGGAGCGATATGTCGCTGAAGATGGTTCCCTGTTGGGCAAGGTGGAGCATGAGTGGACCCACTTCCTGGCTTACTTGCACTACGCGCTCAACCTTCCCGTTGGTTATGGGGTCATCCTGGTTGGTTTGATCGGGATGGTGATGTCCGCTCTGATCGTCTCCGGTTTGCTGGCCCACCCCAAAATTATTAAAGACGCTTTCTCTTTCCGTCTTTCTGGCTCTAAGCGTCTTCAACAAGTGGATTTGCACAATCGCCTGGGGGTTTGGGCCTCTCCCTTTCATCTTGCCATAGCCATTACTGGGGCTTTTATCGGATTGTCCCAGGTAGCCGCTTTTGCAATTGCCGGCGTATTCTTTGAGGGTGATACGGAAAAGGTAGAGCACATGCTTTACGCGGATCATCCGGTGATGGAGGAAAACGCCCCTGAAGTTGATTATCCGGATTATGCTGCAATTCTGGCAACAATGGATCGTATTGCACCGGAAGAAGAGCGCACTCGTTTAGAAGTGGCATTTCCTGGACGTGAAGGCCAGGTTGTTGAGGTGTGGACCCGAGTTCCAGAGCGGTTGGTCTGGGGTGAGCGTTACCACTTTAATCCCGATGGCAGCCTGATTGAAAAAGAAGGTTGGTCTGAGGGAGATGCGGCTAAGCAGGTTTACCTTTCTACGTACCGTTTACACTTTGGCCACTTTTCCGGTTTCCCAGTGAAAATTGCTTACTTCCTGCTGGGGGTGGGGATGTGTTTGCTGGTGGTATCCGGCATCAATATCTGGTTTGTTCGCAAGCGTCAGCGCGGCAATCCCGCCGTACGTTTGGAGCGAGTCTGGATGGCTCAGGTATGGGGTGTACCATTTGCGATTGCTCTGAGTGCGGTGACTTATCTGGCGTTTAAGCTAAATGCTGCGCAGGTGTTCTGGCTGGTGACCTTGGCGTTAAGCGTTGCGGCTGCCTTCATGGGGACAGTGGCCAAGTGGTCTATGTCTCTGCGTATTGCCACAATTATCGCCTGCGTCGGGGCAGTTGTAGTGCACGTTGCTCAGTTTGGTGAGGATTCCTTTGTGAGAGCATCACTGGTCGTTAATGTTGTGTGGTTGCTAATTGCTGCTGGAATCGCGGCCTCTTGCCTATATAGCAGGGCGCGTCAGTCGGATAGTGAGACTGTATCTGCCGGTGCCAATCCACTGGGTAGCAACTAGATTTTTTTGGGGGGGCTCGCAGTGCCTCTGCAGGGCCCCAAAACTTCCATCGGACCTATAAGATCCCTTTCAATTACTTGGCAGGGCGTAACATCTCGATATGCGGGATGCCGTCTTCCTGGTACGGCTCAGACACCTGCTCAAAACCAAACTCCCCGTAAAATCTATCCAAATGTTGTTGAGCTGAAATGCGAATACCAGTGTTGGGGTATTCTTCGCATGTGTGCATTACGGCTCGGCGAATCAGCTCCTTGCCCAGGCCTGTTCCGCGACTGGCTTCTGCGGTTAACACTCTTCCTATCGAGGGTTCCCGGTATTTAAGGCCTGGGAAAACAACTCTCAGGTAGGCCATAACCTGCGGGTTATTTTCGTCTCCCTCCCAGCAGATCAGGTGCCAGGAGTGTTGGTCTTTGCCATCGGCATCCTGATAGGGGCAATCTTGTTCTACCGTAAAAACTTCCTGCCTTACTCGCAAAACTTCGTAAAGTTGACTGAGCGTAAGCTCTTTAAAGCTGCACCATTGCCACTGCATAAAGGTAAATTCCAAATTATTGTCACTAATTTTGTAATGTGATTGGAGTTAAAAGGTATAGATTATTTATAAGATCGATTAATTTTAATTGGATGCCTGATTGCCGGCTCTATGAAAGAATCCATGCTTGAGATAATGGATAACTTGAGAGATAACTTTTTTATCTTTCATCATAAACACATGGGTCACTGGCATTTGCAGATGATCATTCATGCCATCCAGTTTTGTGCTGGATACGGAGACTTTACCATCATCGGCTTCTGGGATAAGGCGGGATAGAATCAGGTTGATGCTGCGAGTACCGGCAATAATACCTACATCAAAATCTGCACTACCGAGCTTGTTGGGGACGCTCATCTCACCAGTACCCAGCTGTAGCCCAGCATCGCCAAACATAAATTTGAAGCCGGGGAATGTTCCCAGTTTATCAACTACTTCGCTGCCTTTATTGGGTGGGCCCAACATGACAACGCGATTCAGGTTTTTGATTTCAGCTGAATGTAGATATTGCCTTACCAGAATGCCGCCCATGGAGTGAGTGACAAAATTGATCTCTTGCGCGTTACCGCACTCCTCGACAGCAGGCGCTATGGCCATGCTGGCCAAGGTTTCAATGGAGTGCTTGGTCGAAGGGTAATCAATATTGACCGTTTGGAAATCTTCGGCATCTATGGCCTTTGCCAGTTTCTCCATTGAGCTATCTGATTTGGCTAGTCCATGCAATAAAATCACACAAGCGGAGTGAGCACTTGCTGATAGCAGCGTAAATGCGGCGGCAATTATAAAAGCGAATTTTTTCATCGGCTTGAACTTCCTGTCGACTTCTTGTGCCTATTCGTGTGGCGTTGTTGTCGGAGCAATTAATTTGGATTGGGTTGAAGTTGGCAGTGTTGGCGGAGAATGTCCGCTGCCCGCTCCGGTTTATCGGGGGTGATCACGATAGTTTGTGTAGCCAGACGCAGTACGACAGATTTTTGCTGATCGGTAGCAAATGCACGATAGCGCCCCAATTTTTGGTTTTGAAACAGGCCTATATAGCCAAATAAGCCGGAGTTGCCAAAGATGCGGACTGATCCTTGCATGGCGGTTGAGTCGGGGAATGCTTCAGATAGCCCCTCCAAGGAGATGGTGGTTTTCCAGCCCGGGCGCAATATCAAGAGGTTGCCATTTTTGATGGCGTAACCACGGATGGCAAAGAAAGCGCTGAGAGCCAGTATTGCAGGCGGAAGTGCTATGGCAATGCTATAGAGGGTAGATGGAGCAGCTGGTGCTCTCGATGCCAGAAAGAGCGGCAGTCCCAGTAGGAGTAATGTGCATATGGCACTGATAATTTGGAGCTGGCGGCTCCACGGCGCTTTAAACGCGATTGTTGGCATACTTGGTTTAACTCAACGGATTACCTGAATGCCTCAATCATAGTGCTATTGGAATCTGCTTGGCAAAGGTAGAGATGGTTTGGTTTTAACGGTTGCTCGCTATGGAAGACTGTATTTTGATTAACGAGAATTCCCAGTCAGCCCTTGTGGTCGAAGGGGGTGCTATGCGGGGGATTTTCGCTGCAGGCGTATTGGATGCATTTTTGGAGGCGGGCTATCGGCCATTTGATTTTGCGATCGGTGTATCCGCAGGCTCCACCAACTTGATTGGTTATCTGGCGGGAAATCATGGGCGAAGTCGGCAAATACTAATGGACCATGCCCGGCGGGCAGACTTCATCGACTGGCGCCGCTATCTCCGAGGCGGTCATTTTTGTGATATTGGCTGGTTGTGGCATGCGTCATATCAGGATATTCCGCTCAGTGTTGATAGTTATGTTGAGAATGGAATACCGCTTTATGCCGTGACTACCAGTATCAACACGGGGGAGGCTAGATACCTGAAAGTAACTCCGGAAAACATGCACCAGGTTTTCCCGGCTTCTTGTGCCATTCCGGTTGCTTACCGGGGGTTTCCTGAAGTGGATGGGGAGCCTATGACCGATGGTGGCCTGGCTGATTCGATACCGATTATTCAGGCCTATCAGCAGGGGGCCAGAAATATAACCGTTATTCTTTCGCGCCCTCTGGGGTATCGGAAAATTAAGGGGCCTGCTCCAAAGTTTATCAAACAGTTTTTCCGTGATCATGCCCGGCTATTTGAGGCCGTGCTGGAGAGGGGGGAGAAATATAATCGGGCTCTGGAGTTTATCGAGGTGCCTCCAGAGGGGTGCCAGGTTTCGGTTATTGCGCCTCCAGACAATTTCCCGGTTAAGCGCTTTACTCAAGAAGCAGAGTTGCTCGAGGAAGGTTATGAGAGCGGCAGGGCCCGGGGTTGGGAATTTCTTCGTGAGCTTCCCGGTCAGCGGGACTCTTTGCCGTCAATTGAATAGTAGCGCCAGTATAAAGGGGTTGATTGAGCTTAATCAGAATGTGAATGGTGAGGTAGTCGACTGGTGGAAATACGTTTGCTCGGAGTGACAGATGCGCCCGCCATATCAGCTTTTTATTTATCTAATGAAGAGCACCTGAAGCGCTGGGAGCCCATCCGCGAGCCCGGTTTTCACAGTTCCGGGTCCTGGATTCGACGCATAAGCTCTGGAGGAATTTTAAAGTTTGCTGCATTAGAGTCCGGGTGTGATCAGTTACTGGGCGTTTGCTCCTTGACGAATATCATCCGAGGCCCATTTCAGGCCTGTAATATGGGATATGCAGTTGACCAGTCCCACGAGGGGCGGGGCTTAATGAGGAGCTTGTGTCGTCATGTCGTTGATTATGCTTTTGACACCTTAAATTTGAATAGGGTGATGGCTAACTATATGCCTGGTAACGATAGGTCGGCAGCTCTGCTGGAGGCGTTGGGCTTCGTTGTCGAGGGTAGGGCGGCAAAATACCTGAAGATCAATGGATGTTGGGAGGATCATATCCTCACGGCGAAGCTAAACCCCAGATCCTTGGATATTTAATGATGTTCGTTGAATGAGACGCCAAATGGCATTTACTTCACTGTGTGTCTATAGGAGTCTTGGGTAGGACTGAGATATTGTTGCTAACCTATTGCGATTTCATGGACGACTTCGAATAACAGTTTTGCGGAAGGAGAAAGGGATGAATGGGAAGTGCCTATGCGGTGGGGTTGAGTTCCAGCTGGAAGAGCCAATTCCAAACCTTTACCAATGCCATTGCTCGCTCTGCCGCAAATTGAGTGGTTCCGCCTCGGATACGGCCATGTTTATTAGCCGGGATCAGTTTCGCTGGGTGCGGGGCTTAGACAGAATCTCTTCATTCCGGACTCCTACGGGCTATCGATCTGACTTTTGCAGTGGATGCGGAAGTACAGTTCCGCACTTAATGAGTAACACAACGCACTTCTGGGTGCCTGCTGGACTGCTGGAGGGGGATATCGATGGGAAAGTCGTGGCCCATCTTTGCACTGAATCCAAAGCATCCTGGGATGAAATTTCTGGTGAAGCGGAGTGCTTTAACGAAATGCCGGAGCTGGAGCGATTGATGCATCTATTGCATGGCGGCGAAGAAGCAGTGGATGGGGAATGGGAGGAGAGCCAGGCGGCTTCAGCTGAAGTTTAAAAAACCAAACTCTTTTCTAATTAGCGCATACAAAAAAGCCCCACTCTTGCGAGCAGGGCTTTTTTGTATATGGCGGACCGGACGGGACTCGAACCCGCGACCTCCGGCGTGACAGGCCGGCATTCTAACCAACTGAACTACCGGTCCGCATTCCTGCTTCTCTTGGTTGCTCTTGCCGGGCAAGAGTAAGAGAAGTGGTGGGTGGTACAGGGGTCGAACCTGTGACCTACGGCTTGTAAGGCCGTCGCTCTCCCAACTGAGCTAACCACCCCGTGTCAGGAGCTGCGTATCATAATGATTTTTTTACTTAGGTCAACAACTTAGGGAAGTTTTTCTAAAAAAGTTTGCGTCTGGCTTTAAGTGTGAGAAGCGGGTGTGTATTTGAAGAAATTGCTGCTCGTGTATTGGCAATATTTGGTAATAAAACAGGGTGCTACTTTCATTGCCCCGGTTTTCTATTAATTTTGTTAGTCGGTCTGCACAGTTTGTGGTGGGGAGTGGGGAGGTGGTTGTGTATTGAAAAGTGGTTTTGAATTTTTCATATACAAAAAAGCCCCGCTCTTGCGAGCAGGGCTTTTTTGTATATGGCGGACCGGACGGGACTCGAACCCGCGACCTCCGGCGTGACAGGCCGGCATTCTAACCAACTGAACTACCGGTCCGCATTCCTGCTTCTCTTGGTTGCTCTTGCCGGGCAAGAGTAAGAGAAGTGGTGGGTGGTACAGGGGTCGAACCTGTGACCTACGGCTTGTAAGGCCGTCGCTCTCCCAACTGAGCTAACCACCCCGTGTCAGGAGCTGCGTATCTTAATGATATTTTTTTTGCGGTCAATAATTTTGTTGGGAGATTTTTAAAAATTTTTTTAAGAATAAAAAACATCCAAAAATTGTTTAAAAATTAATTAATTAGAGGATTTTTTGAGGATTTTTTAAGCTGTTTTTATCGATCAAAATCAGCTGCGTAGAAATTCAGAAAATAAAGAATCAGGCTGGAGAAAATTGTTGCAGAAAAATATTGTCGGCACTGCGCTCGCACTATTTTTTTTACGCTGAGATTTGGTTATTTTTTTGTGGCTCTTTCAAATTTCCAGCGCAAGCAACTGAAAATAAAATGTGAGAAAAATGAAAAGATGTGAGGCACAAACAAAAAAGCCCCGCTCTTGCGAGCAGGGCTTTTTTGTATATGGCGGACCGGACGGGACTCGAACCCGCGACCTCCGGCGTGACAGGCCGGCATTCTAACCAACTGAACTACCGGTCCGCATTCCTGCTTCTCTTTGGTTGCTCTTGCCGGGCAAGAGTAAGAGAAGTGGTGGGTGGTACAGGGGTCGAACCTGTGACCTACGGCTTGTAAGGCCGTCGCTCTCCCAACTGAGCTAACCACCCCGTGTCAGGAGCTGCGTATCTTAATGATATTCTTCGTGGCGTCAACGCCTTTTTTGAATTTTTTTTTGTCTTTCAATGAGTTAACGCGCTTTTGTGTGAATTCGTGGGCGTGTCCGCCGGGGGGTGACACTGTTATAATCGCCCTAATTCCCGTTAGTTAGAGCGTGAGAAAAGCTGTGACACAGAAGACCTGGCTGGCCCAACTTGTACTGGCATTCGGTATGTTTTGCCTGTCCATCGCTGCACATGCGGTAGTGGAGACACAAAAATTGTCCTCTCCCGAGCTGGATGCAAGGTATCGCGTGCTTATTGAAGAGATGCGCTGCCCCAAATGTCAAAACCAGAACCTGGCAGACTCCGATGCGTCTATTTCCTCGGACTTGCGCCGTGAAATCCGCCGTTTGCTGGAGGAAGGATTTACGGACCAGGAAATCGTTGACTACATGGTGGCCCGCTATGGGGATTTTGTGCTCTACCGCCCACCTGTTCAGAAAAATACCTTGATCCTGTGGTTGGCTCCGGGAGTTTTTGCCGTTTTCGGGCTTCTGGCCTTGATTGTGATCGTGATGCGCTCAAAAAGTGGTACCGGGGCTCGCCAAGATGACGGCAGTGGGGAACTCACTGATGATGAGCGGCGTCGATTAAAGCAGTTGTTGGGAGAAGGAGCTGTAGATGAAGGTGATAGCGGGAAGGAAGGTAAATGATTGATATCTGGTTTGGTGTAGCCCTACTGCTACTGTTGGTAGCTTTTGTATTTCTGATTCCTGCTTTGAGAGCTGCAGGCAGACGTCGCAGCGGTAGTAGCAAGCGAGAGGCTATGGCAGCGCTCTACCGGGAGCGCAGTAAAGAACTTCGCGCTGCGGTGCAGAGCGGTGCGATGGATGAAAAGCAGTTTGCCCAGCTGGAGGCAGATCTCGCGCGGGAACTGCTGGCGGCTCAGCAGGAAAGTCAATCTGGTGAAGCCAGGCAGGGTGGCGGCCGATTGCTGATCGGGCTGGCGGTTTTGGTGCCTGCAATTGCAGCAGCTGCCTACGGGTTTTCCGACCGACCGTCCGAAGTAGCTTTGTATCGCGATATGTTGGCGAGCCAAGGCGGGCACACCTCTTCGGAGGAAGAGGCAAAAATCACCCGTCATTTGCAGGAGCGGGCTAAAACTCATCCAGATGATCTTAGCAGTCGCTATATATTGGCGCAGCGGCTACTAGTGAGTGGCGATTTGGCTGGGGCGGTAGATTCCTATCGCTATGTTGTGGCTCGCGAGCCCCAGGCGGCCAATGTTAAAGCTGAGCTGGCGCAAGCGCTGTTTTTTGAAGGCGGTTCCAAGATTACCGATGAAATCCGCTCCTTGATTGAGCAGGTGTTACAGGTGCAGCCATCCAACGGCACTGTGTTGGGCTTGGCGGGTATTGCCGCTTTTGAAGATGGGGACTACCGCAAGGCTCGCCAGCATTGGCAGCTAGCGCTTAGCCAGCTTCCCCCAGGATCTGCAGCAGCAGAGGCGCTTCAGGCTGGCGTTGCCAGGGCCGAAAGCGCTTTGGCAGACAGCGGTGAGGCTGTAGCGGTGCAGGCAAAGGTAGAAACGAAAGAGAAAGGCCCGCAGATTCGAGTTCAGGTCAGTTTGGGGGAGGGGGTTGAAGCTCCAGAATCTACCCCGGTATTTATCTATGCACGCAGTGCTGCGAGCCCGATGCCTCTGGCTATCGTGCGCCTCACGGCTGGACAGTTACCGGCAGAGGTTGTGCTGGATGAGTCCCGGGCAATGATGCCTGGAAGTTCCATCGCCACTGTCGACTCTGTGCAGTTGGTAGCGCGACTGGCCATTAAGGGAGATGCGCGTCCAGCCCCGGGGGATTGGCAGGGAATGATTAGTGAGTTGCCTAAATCCCGCTGGAGTGAAACTCAGTCAATAGCCATCGATAGTCAGCTGTAACTGGCTGTGACTGTCGAAAATGAGGTCACAGTGTAAGCTGTGGCCTCATTTTTATTTGCGGCCGGATGGCATTCTTGCGTCTAATTGGCCTCAAGCTCACATTGCCCAGATATTGATGAGTTCTATTGGGGCAAGTTGGCATTTGGTAGCGATCGTCATGTTTGACTTGACCGCTGCTTGGTCGGATTGATAATCCCGACTGAACATTACTGTGAAGAATAGCGCTGAATGCTCTGGCGACACCAAGTAAGATTGAAGGTTTGGTGTCCCGCCCGGCAGAGAAAAATATCGAGTTTATAAATACATGCGTCTGAAGTGCATCAAGCTAGCGGGCTTCAAGTCTTTTGTTGACCCTACCACTGTCTATTTTCCGACAAACCTCAACTCGGTGGTGGGTCCCAATGGCTGTGGTAAATCCAACACCATCGATGCGGTGCGCTGGGTAATGGGGGAATCCTCCGCAAAGAACCTGCGCGGCGATTCGATGACGGACGTTATCTTCAACGGCTCCAGTGGCCGCAAGCCCGTGGGGCAGGCCTCGATTGAGTTGGTATTTGATAACTCTGAGGGCAAGCTTTCTGGAGCCTATGCCTCTTTCTCGGAGATTTCCGTCAAGCGCAAGGTAACCCGGGAAGCACAGAACACCTATTACCTGAATGGCGAGAAGTGCCGCCGCCGCGATGTAACCGATCTCTTCTTAGGTACCGGTCTGGGCCCGCGCAGCTACGCCATTATTGAGCAGGGCATGATCTCCAAGTTGATCGAAGCCAAGCCCGAAGAGCTGCGCGTCTATATCGAAGAGGCCGCCGGTATCTCCAAATACAAGGAGCGCCGCCGGGATACTGAAAATCGGATGAGACGGACTTCGGAAAACCTTGAGCGCCTCACGGATATCCGCGATGAGCTGGATCGCCAGTTGTCCCGACTGGAGCGACAGTCCGCAGCAGCGGAAAAATACAGCCGATTTAAAGAGGAAGAGCGCAGCCACAAGGCCAATCTTCAGGCGCTCAAATACCGCGAACTGGATGACCAATCCAAGGCCAAGCAGCAACAAATAGGTGAGCTTGAACTCACCGTTGAAGAGCTGGTTACCCGCCAGGTCACCTGTGACACAGGCATTGAGCAAAAGCGCGTGGGGTACCACGAGCTATCTGACAGCTTTAACGAAGTCCAGGGGCGCTTTTACGCCGTCGGTGGAGATATCGCCCGTTTGGAGCAGAGCATTGCCCACGCTCGTGAGCGCTCTACTCGCCTGCATTCCGATTTGGCGCAAACCGAACAAGAATATCGCGAGGCGGAGACCAACCTCGAAGTGGATCGCGAAAAAGCGGCCCAGTTTGAGGAGGAACTTGAGATTATTCTGCCGGACCTGGAGATGGTCTTGGCAGCAGAAGAGGAGTCTGCTGCGGCACTGCTCGAATCTGAAGAACAGATGCGCAATTGGCAGAACGAGTGGGACCAGTTTAACCAGGGTGCCTCTGGCTCCCGTCAGAAAGCTGAAGTGCAACAATCCCGCATCCAGCACTTGGAAACTTCTGGCCAGCGGCTGCTGGAGCGGATCAATAAGCTATTGGCGGAGCAGTCCGGCCTCCAGGTCTCTGACGACGATGAAGAGACGCTGCAGCTGAACGAACAGATGGCCGAGCTGGAAATGCAGGCTGAAGAGCGCCGCGAGGAAGCGGCAGAGCGTCGCGAGTCTCTGGACAGTCTCCGTGTGCAGGAGCGGGAGCTGGCTACCGAACTCGATCAGTTGCGCTTGCAGTTGCAAACCGGGCGAGGCCGTCAGGCGTCTCTGGAAGCCTTGCAGCAAGCTGCTTTAGGGCAGGGCAAGGCAGTTGAGAATTGGCTGCAGCAGCAAGCCCTGGCTGACAAGCCCCGGCTCGCCGACCAGATTAAAGCCCAGCCCGGCTGGGAAACCGCAGTTGAAACTATCCTCGGCCCCCAATTGCAGGCGGTATGTGTTGAGCAGCTCGAATCCGTGGCTGAAGGATTGGCGGCACTGGAAAGCGGTCAAGCGGTTCTAATCGATAACAGTGCTGTAAATAGCAGTGTGAAAGGAGCACTTCCTTCGCTGCAGGATATGGTTCAGGGGCCAGCCTCTCTCTCCGGCATCTTGGCAGGAATTTATACCGCAGAAGATTTGACAGAGGCGCTGTCCAGGCGCGCGAGTTTGCAAGCTCATGAGTCTATTGTGACTCGCGATGGGCTCTGGCTCGGCCCCAACTGGTTGCGAGTGAATCGCGCCAGTGATGCAGAGGCCGGGGTCCTGGCGCGCAAGCAGGATCTTGAAACCCTGGGGCAGGAGCTGGCCCTGTGTGAGGAGCAGATAGAGAGTATTGCCGAGCGACGTGAGTCCCTGCGCACGCAAACGGTCGATCTCGAGCGCTCCATCGAACAAGCTCGCAATGAGTCCGACCAGCTCGGGCGTCGCGAGGCAGAGCTTCGCAGCCAGTTGTCCGCCCGACGGGCGCGTGCGGAGCAGATGAATGAGCGCCGTATCCGAATTGAGCAGGAAATCGGTGAGGTGCGTGAGCAGCAGGAGCTGGAAGGGGAGTCCCTGTCGGAAGCTCGTCTAATGCTGCAGGAGGCTGTCGAGGCGATGAGTGATGATACCGATCGTCGCGAAACGCTAATGGCACGCCGGGAGGAATTGCGCGAAGCTTTGGATGCCGTGCGCCAGCGTGCGCGGGAGGACAAGGATCGCGCCCATGAACTGGCTATGCGCGAGCAGTCAGTGCGCACCCAGATGGTGTCTCTCGAGCGCACTTTGCAGGTGATGAGCGAGCAGCTGGAAAGGTTGCGCAGTCGTCGTCAGCAATTGCAGGAGCAAATGGAGGAGACCCAGGACCCCTCCCAGGATTTTCAGGCTGAGTTGGAAGAAAAACTCGGCGAGCGTATTGAGGTGGAAACGGAACTCGCCGATGCGCGCAAAAAGCTGGAAGAGGTTGAGACCGGCCTGCGTGAGCAGGAACAGGAGCGCCACAAAGTGGAGGCGGCTCTTCAGGGAGTGCGCGCCCAGCTTGAGCAGGAGCGTCTCGCTGCGCAGACTCTGGAAGTGCAACGAAACGGATTGGTAGAGCAGCTGCGCGAGAGCGAGCACGATATCGATCAGCTGCTCGAGCAGTTACCTGGCGATCTTACGATTAAGCAGGTACAGGAAGATTTGGAATTGGTAGCCGCGCGTATCTCGCGTCTCGGGCCGATTAACCTCGCCGCTATCGATGAATACAAGCAGGAGTCTGAGCGCAAGAACTACCTGGATCGCCAGCATGGGGATCTGATGGAAGCGCTGGAGACCCTGGAAAATGCAATTAAGAAAATCGACAAGGAAACGAGAACCCGCTTCAAGGAAACTTTTGATCAGGTAAATGCGGGCCTGCAGGAACTCTTCCCGAAAGTTTTTGGTGGTGGTAATGCCTATCTGGAACTTACGGGTGAAGATCTGCTCGATACTGGTATCGCGATCATGGCCCGCCCGCCGGGCAAGCGCAACAGCACAATCCATCTGCTCTCGGGTGGAGAAAAAGCGCTGACGGCGATCGCATTGGTATTCTCGATTTTCCGTCTGAATCCAGCACCTTTCTGTATGTTGGATGAGGTGGATGCTCCCCTTGACGATGCTAACGTTGGTCGTTACGCACGAATGGTTAAAGAAATGTCAGAACACGTTCAGTTCATCTATATTACCCACAACAAGATCGCAATGGAGATGGCGGATCAGTTGCTGGGGGTTACCATGCACGAGCCGGGTGTATCCCGACTGGTGTCGGTGAATGTGGAAGAAGCAGCCGAGCTGGCTTCTGCATAAGGGCGTAAAGGGAGAGGCGCTAAAAAATGGATAACTGGCTGGTTACAATCCTGGTTGTCGTTCTGCTGGTCGTTGTGGTCGATGGCATACGCCGGGCGATCTTGCGACAGCGCGCGGCAGTTAAGGTCTCCCGCAATCTGTCGCGGGCCATGCAATCTGAAGTAAAAAATGAAGCTGATCCGGTCTCAGAGAAGGCTGAAGAAGAACCCCCGGTCCGCAAACCCCTGGAGACGCGAGAGCCCAAGCCCGCAAACAGCGAATTGCCCGGGCAGGCTCGCGTTGTTCAGCGCCGTCCGCTAGAGGATGCGCTACATGTGAATCGCCAGGTGCAGGAGAGCTTTATTTCCTCGCGCAAGCCGCTCGCTGGCAGCAATCCCCAGAGGAGTCCGGAAGAGCAGGGTATCCTCGATTTGGAAGAGCAAGTCCCCACTCTGATGGAGTCGGTCGGTGAAGAGCAACGCTATGAGCCTGCATTAGATGAGGCTGAAAGCCTAAATGCGATGGATAGTGCTCACAGTCCTGAGCATGAAGCGGTGCATGAGGATTCTCAACCCGAACGATCTTCTCAGTCTCCAAGCTCTGGCAGTGTTGGTGAAGGTGCTCCCACCCGTGAGGTGCTGGTGATTAATGTAATGGCGCCAGAAGGGGATTACTTCGAGGGTAATGATTTACTTCGGGTAATGGTTGCCTGTGGCATGCGCTTTGGTGAAATGAATATTTTTCACTACCATGAGCACGGCGGTGCTGATGGGGCCATTATCTTTAGTCTCGCCAATATTGTTGTGCCCGGCGTTTTCGACCTGGCCCAGATGGAAGAATTTGCCACGCCGGGTGTTAGCTTGTTCCTGACACTACCTGTGGAAGGCGAGGCGATTAAAGCTTTCGATCAACTGCTTTCCACCTCATACAAAATTGCCGAGCTGCTCGGTGGCGAATTGAAGGATGAGAATCGCAGTGTATTTACCGCGCAAACGGCGGAGCATTATCGTCAGCGGGTTGTGGAGTACCAGCGCCGCAGGACTTTAGCGATGGCGCAAAGCTAACTCGCAATCTCTAAATAATTGTTGCCATTTTTAATGCGGCCCGGGATGCCGGCTGATTTTCATTTTGGAAATTAGCCGTAAGCTCGGGCCGTATTTGCATGTAAAATCGAAATAATTTTCTAACTATTATTTTTATTCACTCGAATTGCCGATGACTCATCAAACTATTTCCCCTCAAGTGCGCGAGCGTGTTCAGGAATTACACGAAATCCTCCAGCGTGCGAATCACCAATACTATGTGCTTGATGATCCCGAGTTGCCGGATATTGAGTACGACCGGCGCCTGCGCGAGTTGCAGGACCTGGAAAGTGAATTCCCTCAGCTACTGACACCGGATTCTCCCACCCAGAGGGTAGGCGCAGAGCCGCTCTCCTCTTTCCAGGAGGTTCGCCACGAGGTGGCGATGTTGTCTTTAGATAACGCCTTTAATGATGAAGAGTTGCTGGAGTTTGACCGCCGGGTGTGTGAGCGCCTCAACAGTAAAGGGCCAGTGGAATACGCCTGTGAACCCAAATTAGACGGTATCGCTATCAGCCTTTTATATCGCGACGGAGTACTTGAGCGAGCGGCAACGCGAGGGGATGGCACGACGGGTGAGGATATCACCCAGAATGTACGCACCGTGGGATCTGTACCTCTGCGTTTGCGTCAAGCAGATGGTATTGAAAAGTATCCGGGTGTATTGGAGGTGCGCGGTGAAATCTATATGCCGAAAGCGGGCTTTGCCGAATTGAATCGCAAAGCGGCCGCGGCGGGTGAGAAGCTTTTCGTAAATCCTCGAAATGCCGCTGCTGGTAGTTTGCGTCAATTGGACTCCCGCATAACAGCGCAGAGACCGCTGGAATTGTGTGTGTATGGCACAGGTCTTGTAGAGGGCGGTGAACTGCCGGAAGAGCACGTTGAGACTTTGCAGCTGTTGGGACATTGGGGCTTCCGTACAAACCGGGAGATGCGCGTCGCTAAAGATATTCAGGGCTGCATCGATTACTACCGGGAAATCGGCGAGAAGCGCGAGGACCTCGCTTACGATATCGACGGTATTGTTTTTAAGGTCAACAGTATTCCCCTGCAGCGCCGTCTCGGTTTTGTTGCCCGCGCACCCCGTTGGGCCATGGCCTATAAGTTTCCCGCTCAGGAGGAAATGACTGAATTATTGGATGTTGAATTCCAGGTAGGGCGCACCGGTGCGGTTACCCCGGTTGCTCGCCTGCAGCCGGTTTTTGTCGGCGGCGTTACCGTTTCCAATGCAACTCTGCACAATCGAGATGAGATCGAGCGCCTCGGCGTACAGGTGGGTGATACTGTCATTATTCGCCGTGCCGGAGATGTTATCCCGCAGGTGGTTTCTGTAGTGGAGAGCAAGCGCAAGCCGGGTGGCCACGCTATTGAATTCCCCACGCATTGCCCAGTATGCGGCTCGCTGGTGGAATCCACGCCCGGTGAGGCGGTGGTCCGCTGTAGCGGCGGCCTGATTTGTAGTGCCCAGCGCAAGCAGGCCATCAAGCATTTCGCTTCGCGCAAAGCGATGGACATTGATGGGCTGGGAGACAAGCTGGTAGAGCAGCTGGTAGATGAGGACTTGTTACACTCGGTGTCCGGACTTTACCACCTCACCTTGGAGCAGGTGGCGGGACTTGAGCGAATGGGGCAAAAATCCGCGCAGAACCTCCTTGACGCACTGGAGCGCAGCAAAGAGACCACGCTGCCTAAATTCCTCTATGCCCTGGGTATCCGGGAAGTGGGTGAGGCTACTGCGCGCAATTTGGCGCGGCACTTTGGCGAATTGAATCCGCTAATGTCGGCAGATGTCGAGGCTTTGCAGGAAGTTGAAGATGTGGGCCCAGTGGTCGCTCATTTTGTTGCTGAGTTTTTTCAGCAACCTCATGCCCAAGAAGAGGTGGAGGCACTGCAGCAGGCGGGTGTGCATTGGCAAGCGGAAGAGAGTGACGAGCAGGATCAGCCCCTGGCTGGGGAAACCTGGGTGCTCACCGGCAAACTGGAAACCCTGTCCCGTAGTGAAGCAAAAGACTACTTACAGAGGCTGGGTGCGAAAGTCGCAGGAAGTGTTTCCGCCAAGACCGGCACCCTGGTTGCTGGGCCAGGCGCCGGCTCAAAATTGACCAAAGCACAGGAACTGGGTATCACGGTTATGGATGAAGAGGCGCTTCTGGATATGCTGCGCGAAAGGGGCTTTGAGATTTAGTCCTGGTATTTTAGGCGGGGCACCATTAGTAACTGAATAGCCGAACTTTTGAGCACTTTGCAGGTTCGTGTTTTGTTTTGTGGCTTTCTGGTCGCTTCGCCGTTAAAGTTGATGCCTTAGATCTGTTTTGCCCTGGGTACCTGATGTCCAGTGGCACTGTGGTAAGGAATGGAATTAATGCTTCAGGGCGATCAGGAATCCATCGTTTACGGATGTATCAAAGACAGCAATAGCCTCGCTGGCGGCAGCGATCGGCGCAGGGTGAACCGCAATGCTGTGCTCGCTCTGCCCAGTGCTGATGAATGGCCATTCCTGTGCCGGGATATGTTTGCTATTCCCACCATTAAGGTGAAGCAATCCCAGTACCAAACCGATGTAATCCACTTTGGCGCTTCCTATCGGGCGGTAGAATACGAGTGGGATTTGTGGATACAGAAGTTTGAAGAGTTGTTGAAGAGTATGTATTGGGTTTCGGCAACTGTGCATTTGGAAACTGAGCTTTCCGGCGTTCACTCTTTCAGCTGGGAATCCGCTGGCCTTTATCACGAGCCGGGCAGCGGCGATATGCAGGTTCGCTGCGAGTGGACCCAAGAGGGGCGGGTGAGTATCTGATTTTTCTGGCCCGGTTGGTCCGGGCCCTCTCTTGCCTAATTGCCGCAAAGCAGATTTAAATAAGCAGCCCTGTCACAAATCCTATCTCTCTTTTTCTTTCCGCAACTATATTCCCTGATAGTCTCTGGAACTGCAACTTTGGTCTGTTAAAGTGTCTTTGCCGAACGGTACCAAGGTGCCGCGGCCGAGAAGCTGTAAAGCCAGATTATAAGAATTGGCGCGATCTGGGCGCCCTATCAGGAAGGAATACACATGATTAAATCCAGTTCTCTGCTGTTTGCCAGCGCACTGATGTTGTCGCCGCTGTTACATGCGTCTGAGCACGAAAGCAAAATGGATATGAGCAGTAAGGCCCCAGCAGATGCCAAGGTCTATATTATCTCGCCGAAAGATGGAGAGAAGGTGCCCCAGACATTTACGGTGAAGTTTGGTTTGTCTGGTATGGGTGTGGCACCGGCGGGTACCAATCAAGAGAATACCGGCCACCATCATCTGCTGATTGATGTGGATGATATGCCGGATATGAGCAAGCCTTTGCCGGCGAGTAAGAACATCATTCACTTTGGCGGCGGGCAAACCGAGACTCAAGTTACCTTGCCACCCGGCAAGCATACGCTACAACTGGTTCTGGGCAACTATATGCATGTGCCACATAAAGAGCCTGTAATGTCCAAGAAAATTACCGTTGTGGTCGAGTAGGGCTGCAGCAGCTAAATAGCCTTCTGTTGATGCATTAAGCGCATCTGGGGAGAGTGAAATGGGTGGCGAATTCCGCACTGAAAAGGACAGCCTGGGCGAAGTTCAGGTGCCGACTGAGGCGATGTATGGCGCGCAAACCCAGCGCGCCGTGGAGAATTTTCCTGTCAGTGGTCACGGCTTGCCGGCAGAGTTTATCCGCGCCATTGTGCTGATAAAGAAATCTGCCGCAGAGGCCAACCGGGACTTGGGGTTGTTGGATAAAGCGCAGGCTGAGGCCATTATCAATGCCTGCGACAGTCTCGGTGATGAGGAGTATGCCACTCATTTCCCTGTCGATATTTACCAGACAGGTTCTGGTACCAGTTCAAATATGAATGTTAATGAGGTGCTCGCCCACCTCGCAGAAAAGCACAGTGATCAAACCATCAGCCCCAATGATCACGTGAATATGAGTCAGAGCAGTAATGACGTGGTTCCGACCGCGATTCATGTGTCCGCCCTGCTTGCAGTGCGCGACACCCTGCTGCCTGCGTTGCGCCATTTGCACACTGGCTTGTGCGACAAGTCCACGGAGCTTGAAAGTATTGTAAAAACCGGTCGCACCCACCTGATGGATGCAGTGCCTATGACAATGGCGCAGGAAGTTGGAGGTTGGGCTGCGCAAATAGAGGCGTGCCGGGAGAGAATTCGCGCGGTAATGTCTCGGCTTGCCCAGCTGGCTCAAGGCGGTACGGCGATTGGCACCGGGCTCAATGCTCACCCGGATTTTGCCGAGCTGTTCGCGCAAAAAATCAGCGCCCACACATCTCATCAGTTTCGCCCGGCAGAGAACTTTTTTACCGCAATTTCCAGTCAGGATACGTCGGTGGAATTGTCCGGGCAGCTCAAGGTGTTGGCAGTTTCCCTGATGAAAATTGCCAATGACTTGCGTTGGATGAACAGCGGTCCCCTTGCTGGTCTCTCCGAAATCGCCCTGGAGGCCTTGCAGCCAGGGAGCAGCATTATGCCGGGCAAAGTGAACCCGGTTATTGCCGAATCAGTTACTATGGTTTGCGCCCGGGTGATGGGTAATGACACCACAGTGACCGTGGCGGGACAGAGCGGCAATTTTCAATTGAATGTTATGTTGCCTCTAGTAGGCAGTACGCTGCTGGAAAGTATTAACCTACTCGCGAATGCATCGACCCTATTGGCTGATCGAGCCGTTGCCAGTTTCGCGGTGAATCGGGCGCATATTGAGGGAACCCTGGGCCGCAACCCCATTTTAGTGACCTCCCTTAACCCAGTGATTGGCTACCTGAAAGCGGCGGAGATTGCCAAGGCCGCCTATGCCAGCTGTAGGCCAGTGCTGGATGTTGCTGTTGAAATGACGGACCTGGATAGAGAAACGCTTGAGGAATTGTTAGACCCCGCCCATTTGGCCAAGGGTGGGTTGATTAGCTAGGGGCAAAAAAGGCGATTCCCAACAGTATTAAGGATATAATGGCGGTCAGGCACATAAGCCAGTGCAAAAGCCTTAACAGCGTGGCTCGATCCTCTGGTTCCAGCATTCTTCTGCTCATTGGTGCCTCCTGCGGCGTTGACAGGAACCGGCCAATCCCTCACGATTCGACGCCGCGTCGGTACTGGGTGCCGACAATACAATGGTAGCGCCACAAAATGTGGCAGTCTCACCTGTTTTGAAAATCAATGTATCCAGATCGTCATGGCTAAAAGAAGTCGCCGCTCCTTTATTACCAGTGTCCTCGCCTGTGTCGCCTTTGTAGTGGCGGCAGTCTACAGCTGGGACCTGCCCGTTAAGGATGTTGTCACCTATTTCATTCTTCTGTTAGTGATATTACTTGTCATCATTGCTCTGGCGTTTGGGTGCGGGGCTTTATTGAATTGGTTGCGCAGGCGTAAATAATAGATGGCGTCAACGGAAGAGGATATTCGCATCCCTATCGCCTACCTCGAGCGACTGCTCGAAGAGGCGACCAAGCATGGGTGTGATCGCAAGGAGCTTTTAGCTTCTGTCGATATCGATGAGTCTGAATTGCAGGGCGTATCCGCATTTTCAGCAGTGAAGTATGGCCGCTTGTACCAGCGCGTGATGTGGCTGGCGCAAAATGAGTGGTTTGGCATGCTTAGCGGTGGAAGGGTCCGTTCCGGGTCTTTTCGCTTGTTGTGTCTGGCGGTGGTGAATTGTGCAACCCTCCGCCAGGCGATTACGCTCTGTGCCGAATTTATGGAAATCTGCCGAGGTTTTAAGGTGAAGCCGGTACTCGGAGAAGGTGGCCATGGGCGCGAGCGGGTTGAAATTTGCGGGATCAGTTCGCTGGGCAAAGGCGAATTTGAGCAGCTGCTGAATAACACGAGCCCCAGTGTGGTGCGTACAACTCTAGCGGTTTGGCACAGGTTTTATTGCTGGCTGGCAGGGCGGGAGATTCCGCTGGCCAGGTTGCACTTCTCATTTGCTTGCCCGGAAGAGTTTCGCAGTCTCGCGCAAAGCGAGGCTAATGAGTTGTTATTTGAGCAACCGTTTAATGCGCTCGAATACGATACCCGCTACCTGGAATACCCTGTGGTGCAAAGCCCGCAGATGGTTGAGGACTTTATTCGCACCGCTCCTTACCACCTGGTGATCAGCGACGGCAGTGCCAACAGTATCAAAACCAAAGTAAAAACCATTTTGAACCGGGATGTGAGCGAGTCCATGCCTGCCGCTGAGGCGGTGGCGGAGAGGCTCAATATGTCGGTCACCACGTTGCGACGTCGTCTTCAGCAGGAGGGTACCTCCTACCAGAAGCTCAAAGACGAATGTCGGATGGAAGCGGCTTTTCACTACCTCAGCTGCCCGGATCTTTCCAATGGGCAGATCGCAGAGATGCTTGGGTTCGATGAATCCAGTGCTTTCTTCCGCGCCTTTAAAAAATGGACGGGAATTACGCCAGGCGAGTATCGCCGGGGTGGTCGCGCTGCAGCTGGCCTGGATATTTGACTGGGCCAGTCACCTTTTTTCATCCTCTCGCCTCGATTTGTCACCGCTTTGGACGGGTTTGGCCATAGAGGGGGCTGCTCGCTTACTACTATGATGAACCAATCTTAGAAATTAGTCATAAATATGACTGGATGGTTTTGCCTCCGGTCCCAAACATAAGCGAATTGAGGTTATCAGGATGACCGATATCAAAATGCCACTGCGTGATTTGCGTTTCGTAATGCGCGAGATGCTGGACTCAGAAAAGCATTATGAGTCACTTGGATATGAGGAGGCTACTCCTGATGTCGTGGATGCCATCCTGGAAGAGGGTGCAAAGTTTTGTGAAAACGTTATTGCACCGCTGAACCAAATTGGCGACCAGCAAGGTTGCACCTGGAAAGATGGTGAAGTTACTACCCCGGAAGGCTTTAAAGAAGCCTACCAGCAGTTTGTAGAGGGTGGCTGGGCTGCGCTGCCTCACGATCCTGAGTACGGTGGCCAGGGCCTGCCGCCCTCGCTCGGCACTATCATGAGCGAGATGGTTGGCACCGCCAACTGGTCCTGGGGCATGTACCCCGGTTTGTCCCACGGTGCCATGAACACCCTGGAAGAGCACGGTACTGAAGAGCAGAAGCAGGTTTACCTGACCAAGCTGGTTGAAGGTAGCTGGACTGGCACTATGTGTCTGACCGAGCCTCACTGCGGTACCGATCTGGGTATTCTGCGCACCAAGGCCGAGCCAAATGAAGATGGCTCCTACGCGATTACCGGCACCAAGATCTTTATCTCCGCCGGTGAGCACGACATGACTGACAACATTGTTCATATCGTACTCGCCCGCCTGCCAGACGCACCTGCTGGCACCAAGGGTATCTCCCTGTTTATTGTACCCAAGTTCCTGCCGAACGCTGACGGCTCTGCCGGTGAGCGCAACGGTGTAGTATGTGGTTCCCTCGAGCACAAAATGGGTATTCACGGCAACGCCACTGCAGTGTTGAACTTTGACGGTGCTAAAGGCTTCCTGATCGGCGAGCAAAATAAAGGCTTGAGCTATATGTTCACCTTTATGAACACTGCGCGCCTGGGCACTGCTCTGCAAGGCCTGGCTCACTCCGAGATCGGTTTCCAGAAGTCCCTGGCTTACGCAAAAGATCGCCTGCAAATGCGTTCTCTGTCCGGCGTGAAAAACCCGGAAGGCCCGGCTGACCCGATTATTGTTCACCCTGACGTGCGCCGCATGCTGATGACCCAGAAAGCCTTCTCTGAAGGTGGTCGTATGCTGGTTGTTAAGTGCGCACAGCTGGTTGATATCACTCACAAAGGCGATGCTGACGCGAAGAAAGCCGCTGACGATATGCTGGCGTTCCTGACGCCGATTGCAAAAGCATTTTTGACAGAAGCTGGTTTCGAATCTGCCAACCTGGGTATGCAGTGTTTCGGTGGCCACGGTTATATTGCCGAGTGGGGCGTGGAGCAGAACGTACGTGATGCGCGTATCTCCACTATCTATGAAGGCACCACTGGTATTCAGGCTCTGGACCTGTTGGGTCGTAAGGTTCTGATGACCCAGGGTGAATTGCTGCGCGGTTTCACCAAGCAGGTTCACAAATTCTGCCAGGCGGAAATTGATAACGAAGCACTGGCGCCATTCGTTGCTAAGTTGCAAGAGCTGAACAAACAGTGGGGCGACCTGACCTTGCACGTTGGCGGCAAAGCTATGGAAAACCCAGACGAAGTCGGTGCTGCCTCTGTAGATTACCTGATGTTCTCCGGTTACACCGTGCTGGCCTTCCTGTGGGCACAGGCGGCTAAAGTTGCCAATGAAAAACTGGCAGCGGGCACTGGAGAAGAAGATTTCTACAAGGCGAAAATTACTACCGCGCGTTTCTTCTTCGAGCGTATCCTTCCTCGCACTTCCAGCCACGCAACGTCCATGTTGAGTGGAGCAGGCAACTTGATGGAATTGGATGCCGAGCATTTTGCATTCTGATCCCGCTCTGAAATTAAAACCGCCGGCAAATGCCGGCGGTTTTTTTGTGAGTAATAAAGCGGCTTAAACGGAGAATTTCCGATGCAATTGCCGGATTCAGTTCAAGAGCGCCTGTGTCACTTAGCTTGTTCGTACCCGCTGGCTCGGGTACAGTTCCGGCTGCCAGATGCCTGTGACTTCTATGTTTATGTCACCGAAGTATCTAAAAATTACAAAGTGATTTCCGAATTTGGTCAGACTGATAATCCAGAACTAACATTGGAAATGGAAAACAGCACTCTCAGTGCTATATTGGACGGTCAATTAAGTGGGCGTCACGCCTTCCTTTTGGGGGATGTTCAATATTCTGGAAATCGCGAATTGGCCGCAGCATTGGCAGGTTTATTTCCTGCGAATAGTGAAGAGGGAGATCGGTAAAGAGAGGTTTTAAACCCTTCTTTTTCACCGTCTCAAAGATACTACAAACAATAAATAAATTCTCGCTCGCCAAGAGATATGGCAGCTTTCGCCTATGGAGACGGAAGGTGTGGGCAAGCGACGACAACAATCAGGAATGGGAGAAGAGAGTTGGACATTGATCGCAGCATACTTGATGTCTTTAAAGGCGCTTGCGCCAAATTCGGTGACCGGCCGGCTTTCACATGCCTGGGGCGCACACTTTCAATCAGTGACATTGATACACTGAGTGGAAGATTCGCCTCTTATTTACAAAATCATACCGACTTGAAGCCCGGCGACCGCATTGCTGTCCAGCTACCTAACGTGTTGCAGTACCCTGTAGTTGTTTTTGGTGCACTGCGCGCAGGTCTGGTTGTAGTAAATACCAATCCGCTGTACACGCAGCGCGAGCTTAAGCATCAGCTGAATGATTCAGGGGCCAAGGCACTGATCGTACTGGCGAATATTGCCGATACCGCTGCTGCCGTGGTTGCTGAAACTGATGTAAAGCAAGTTATTGTTACCGAAATTGCGGATCTGCACAGCCCGCTGAAACGTACCTTGATCAACAGTGTGGCGAAGTACGTTAAGAAAATGGTGCCTGAATTTTCTTTTGCCAATGAAGTTCGTTTCCGTGATGCCATGGCAAAAGGTGCTGAACGTCCACATAAGGATGTTGAGCGCACTAAAGAAGATATTGCGGTTCTGCAGTATACCGGCGGTACTACCGGGGTTGCCAAGGGTGCAATGCTGACTAATGGCAACCTGGTTGCCAACATGGAGCAAGTGCGTATTGCCTTTGCCAATGGCATGAAAGAGGGCGAGGAATTCTATATTGCACCTTTGCCGCTTTATCATATCTATGCATTTACCATCCACTGTATGTGCCTTTTCTCCACGGGTAACCATTCGCTATTAGTACCCAACCCGCGCGATATCCCAGGTTTTGTGAAAATGTTGAAAGGCCTGCGTTTCACCGGATTTGTTGGGCTTAACACCTTATTTAATGGGCTGATGCGCAACAAGGATTTTGCTGAGCTGGACTTTAGTAAATTGCACTCGACAGCTTCTGGTGGTATGGCGTTAACTCGAGATACCGCTAAGCGTTGGGAGGAAATGACCGGCTGTATTGTTATGGAAGGTTACGGTATGACCGAGACTTCCCCGGTTGTTTCATTTAATCCGGCTGATGGTGTGCAACTGGGTACAGTGGGCGTTCCGGTTCCCGGAACCGAGGTCAAGGTTGTCGATGAAAATGGCAATGACCTGCCAAACAACTCCCCTGGTGAGTTGTGCGTGCGCGGGCCGCAGGTGATGAAAGGTTATTGGCAGCGCCCGGAAGCGACTGCGGATACTATCGATAGTGAAGGTTGGTTGAATACCGGTGATATGGCCGTTATTCAGGATGACGGTTACATCAAAATTGTGGATCGCAAGAAGGACATGATTATTGTGTCCGGCTTCAATGTATATCCCAATGAAATTGAAGATGTGATCAGCGCGCATTCGAAGGTCACTGAAGCTGCCGCTATCGGTATCCCGGATGAGAAAAGTGGTGAGCAGGTGAAGCTCTTCCTGGTGAAGGCTGATCCATCTTTGACTGAAGATGAAGTTGTCGCCTACTGCCGTGAGCATATGACGGCTTATAAAGTGCCAAAGCATGTGGAGTTCCGTGAGGACTTACCCAAAACTAATGTGGGTAAAATCTTGCGCCGTGAACTTCGCGATGAAGAGTTGAAAAAGCTTGAGGCTACTAGCGCTGCTTAAGTCACTATTTGGCTAAAGAGTTCATTCGCATAAAAGGCCCTGCTGGAGACAGTGGGGCTTTTTTATTGGTTTCTATTCAGGGAGAGGCACCTGCAGCTAATGCAGGGTTGATGTTTGGGGAGGGAAGTTTGGTGACACCGAGGAGGTGCCACCAAGGAAAAGCGGGATGTTTATCCTGTTTGGTTATTTGCGGCTTTCGGCACTGGCGTCGCGAATAGCGCGGAACTCATTGCCTTCATACCAGTTGGGCCAGTCGCGGCTGTTTGCCAGCTTCAGGCCCAATTGTAGGCCCAGCTGCAAATTCATAGCGGCGCCTTTCAGGTTCCAGTTGGGGTCGTACTCATCTCCCGGCTTGTGGTAGTGCTGGCTGAGATATTCCTTGTCCTTGGATTGTGCCCACTCCCGGCCGTGCTCATGGTTTTCGCTACCGGAATCAAAATACAGCATTGGCACGCCTTCTTTTGCCAGGCTGAAATGATCTGAGCGATAGAAGTAGCCGCGTTCCGGGTGCTCTTCAGCAGCCAGATAGCGGCCCTGCTTTTTGGCGGCTGCTTCTAAGAGATTTTCCAGCTCGCTGCTGCCGAAGCCTACGACGGTGATGTCTTTGGTGGGGCCCAAGACATTCATAGCGTCGAAGTTAAAGCCGGCAACCGTCTTTTCCAGAGGATCAACAGGGTTAGCGGCATAGTATTTGGAGCCGAGTAAACCGGACTCTTCAGCAGTTACTGCGACGAATACCAGGGAGCGATCAGCTTGATCCTCTTTTACTGCTTGGGCTGCAAGAGCAAGTAGTCCAGCGGTACCGGTGGCATTGTCCACTGCGCCATTGAAGATATGGTCTTCGCCAGAAGCGTTTTTGTTGACCCCTAAGTGGTCCCAGTGGGCAGTGTAAACAATGGTTTCATCTGCGTACTTTTTGCCGGGTAACTTAGCAATAACATTGCGAGAGTTGGACTTCTCAAGGCTGTTGCTGAGTTCGATGCTGGCTTTGAGTTCCAGTGACTTAGGCTTGAATCCCGGTGCTTTTGCAGCTGCCATTTCTTCGGTCAAGTCGAGACCTGCTGCCTGGAACAGATCCTTCGCTGCCTGGTTGGTGATCCAGGCCTCAATCGCCACGCGATCGATATTCTTGTTTTCTGCTTCAAGGCTTACCTGGGCGCCAGACCAGGAGCCGCTCACTACCTCCCAGGGGTAACCGGCAGCACCATTCTCATGGATAATAATGGCCCCTGCGGCGCCCTGACGGGCAGCTTCTTCAAACTTGTAGCTCCAGCGACCGTAGTAGGTCATGGCATTGCCATTGAATAGAGCCTCATCTTGGGTGGCATAGCCGGGGTCATTCACCAGAATGACTGCGGTTTTGCCTTCCATATCCAGACCTGCGTAGTCATTCCAGTTGTTTTCTGGAGCTACGATGCCGTAACCGACAAAAACCAATTCGCTTTCATTAAGGCTGGATGCGCTGGTTTGCCGCTGGGTAAACGCGACCATGTCGTCAATAGGTTTTAGAACCTGGCCTACACCCTCGCCCTGAATAGTAAGGGGAGTGGATTGAATATCCATCTCTACAATGGGGACTTCCTGGAACCAGCTGGGGTTACCGTCGGAATCTACGGCACCAGGGGTAAGTCCGAGCGCCTTAAATTGCTCTGCCAGATAGTTTACCGTCAGCTCCTCACCTTTACTGGCGGGAGCGCGGCCTTCGAATTCATCGGAGGCCAATACGGCGACATGCTTGTGCAGGTCGGCAGCGACAGTATCAATTTGAGCCTTCTCAGCGGCTTCTAGATTGAGCTTTTCAGTGCTGTGCTCGATATGTTCTTTATGGGAGTGCGCTTGTGAGCTGACTTCTTCGTTGCCCTTGCTACAACCGCTGATAACACCGCCGATGGCTATAGCCAAGCCAAGGCGGCGCCAGGTGGTAGGGATTCGCATAATTTTGTCCTGACAGTCTTGTTAGGAGGCAGATTATGCCTGATCTTGTCTTAACTAACGACATATCAGCGATCAGTGGAGAGTAGAGTGTGGCTGGGCCCAGAGCTATATTCCCGTTTTGGTAATTTAGTTGAATATGGTGACAGGGTTTGTGTTTGAGAGGTTTCAATAAAACTCGCCTTGGATAGGAGGCTCGGGCTTAGCCTCCTATCCAGCCTAAATCCCCAAGTCGAGATTTTTGAGGTTAATTGTGCAGCCAGTGGCCCTCAGTTATCTGGTCCTGATAGTTAATCCACACCTTGTCATAGCCAGTGGTTTCCTTGGCGCTTTTAAGGGCTTGGTTGTCCTGGCTATTGGTGGGGGCGGAAAACACATAGTCATTGCCCAGTGCCTGGCACACCCCGGCACCATAAGAGAATGGGCCTGTGGAGGCGCTGACCAGCCAGCTACCGTCAGCCGTGTTCTTACATGCGAAGCTATATTGGTTGCTGCAGTTGGCATCATTCCAGCGCCCGTTGCCCCACTGCATAGCGCAATCCTCATTGTTCAAGTTATTTGGCTCATTCTGATCCCATGACCAAATAGCTGCAGCGATGCGGCCATCGGTCGTATTCATATTATCGAGGTTGATTATGTTGTGACCTACAGCAAAGCCATTGCGCACATCGTCGGCTGTGATTCGTTCAATACCACCGCTAAAAATTTCTCCTATGGTGCCAATAGTGGTGCTGTCTTCCCACACTCGACCGATTTCCCCTAATCCGGTGAAGGCCATGTTCTTCATGTCACCATTTCCAGAGCAGCCGCTATCTTTCCATACGACGACTTGTTTCCCTGCAGCAAGCACATCATTTTTTGTAAGGCTGCTGGGAATACTCTGGCAGCCGCCACTGTAGAAAATCTTATCCCCGAATCGATCGGTTATTTGGTTGTAGAGATCTTGATGGCGCCCATCAGAGTGGTCCTCAATATATAAAATGATGACTTCGCCCTGGTTGGCGCTGTCATTTAGCCAGTCCTTTATTTCGTTAAATCCTTCAGTCGCATACTTGTCATTGATACTGCAGAGCCCATGGCACAGAAGTAATCTTTTTGGGTAGGAAAAGAGGCTCTCCATTTTCGTTGTCCAATGGACATCCAGTTCTATAAAGCGAGCTCCCATGCGCAATTGATCTTTTATGGAATGCTCCTGTTGAGGGTCCAGGTAGCGGCATCCCACTGAGAAGTTACAGGCGCGATAAACTTCTGAGTTGTAAGAATTGTGTGTCCCCAAAATATTGTTTTCACTCATGGGAGTGTGGTTGTCTATTTGACGCTGCAGATCCAAGGCTGTGCCTGTCCAGCTGTTTTGGAAATCAGAAATGCTATCGGCCCAAAGTGGGGGGGAGGCGAAGGAAAGTACAAATAGAATCGATAGGATCATCTGTCTGATAGTGTGTTTCATTATTTTTCTCCGGACTGAGTAGATACGCTACCTTTGCAGTAGACGCTAGTGAATATTTTTTAATTTTTATTGGTGTGCGGTGCCTTAAGGTACCGTCTTATTATTTTTGCTTTTTACTACGAATTGGACTTTTTTGTCTATGTGATGAGGGTTGGTTTCTTGTTGTTTTCTGGCGACATCATAATTCTATTGTTAATGGATGGATTGTGTAGCTCTCTCAGCAATAAATGCCGATAAATTATTCAGGATCTTTCCTTGCTTTAATTAACAAGCTACATAAGGGGAATTATGCGACTAATGAATAAGTGGATTGTTTTGCTTGGCTCCTTTCCAGCCACCTTTATATTGGGGTTGGACTACACCATTGTCAGTATTGCACTGCCGACAATCCAGCAAAGTTTAGGTGCATCTTTTATTCAAACCCAGTGGGTTATGAATATATTTATGTTGATGCTATGTATCCTGATGGCCAGTATGGGGAGATTGGGGGATATTGTGGGCTCCCTGAAGATGCTCAATATTGGATGGGTTTTACTTGCAGTTAGCTCCCTTTTCGCGGGATTGGCTGAGGATCCACTTTGGTTAATTGTCTGGCGGGCCTTTCAAGGTGTCTCCATTGCCATAATCGTGCCGAATAATATTGCTTTGCTGTCCCACACTTTTGTAGAAAAAGAAGCCGGATTTGCAATGGGATGGTGGATGTCGGTATTGGCTGTCGGCTTTGCTCTTGGTCCGGTATTGGGTGGGGTCCTATGTGAGTATTTGTCTTGGAGGTCGATCTTTTTTATTAATATCCCCTTTGTGTTGGTCAGTATGGTGCTTGGCCTTTTTGTGATGCGGAGCCCGCAAAATTTAGATAAAGAAAAAAGTTATATTGACTGGCGTGGAATGATACTCCTTGCGCTTAGTGTGGGTTCGCTAGTGGTGTTAGTAGTTGAAGGGGCGCAAGTGGGTTGGTTGAGCTGGCCGATACTGTTGTTGCTGGTTATTTCCATATTGAGTTTTATTGCCCTTTTTCGTGTTGAGCGAAAACTGGAGCAACCGTTGATCCATTTTGCCTATTTTAAGAATTCGCTATTTTCCGCTTGTGTTTTAACTAATTTCAGCTTGTTGATATTTCTCATTTCTGCTTTCTTTTTATTGCCATTTTATTTGCATATTGTGCGTCAGGATACAACGGTAATGTCCGGCTTGATTTTGCTCCCTATTACCTTGGTGATGGCTTTGGTATCTCCTGTGGCGGGCAGAATGGCGGCTAATTCCGCACCTGCGGCTCCAATCTTAATTGGTGTCATATGTATTTTGATTGCGGCAATCGTAATGACACAATTCTCCGTGGATACCAATTTTTCAACGCTTTTGCTGGCTTTTATACCTTTTGGTGTGGCTTGGGGGTTTGTATTTAGTGCGACAGCGCCAATCGCTATTGGCGCTTTGCCGCCTAATAGTGCAGGTATAGCAACCGGAATGTTGTGGGGCATACAAAACATAGGCGCAGCACTTGGTTTGGCTGTAGTGGGTACTGTATTCCGGATAATGGAAAAACAGAGTTTGCTAAATCAATTGCAGGAAAGTGGGGTGCAGATTACCAGTGCACTGGAAAAATATATCGGTGCATTGCTGATTAATCCTGAAAGGATAGAGCGTGGCGCAATGGGGGTGTCTGCTGCTCTGCACGGTCGCATCGCTAACATGTTTAATGAGGCTTTTGCCCAGGCTTTTCAGTCGGTGATGTGGGGGTTGGTTGTATTTACTTTTCTTCTTTTTTTGGCTGTGCTTGCTTTATTGAAGATGGCAAAAGAAAAAGGGTAATGGCTTGCGTAAACTAGCCGTAGAAAGTCAATTCAACTCATAAAATGCTGCTTTTATCCCTTCTTTAGATGAGGGGGCTTACTGCTGGGGTATAAATATAGCAGCTCTTTAGTGGGTAACATTTAAAGGCGACAATGGCAAATAAAGTTTGCATGGGTGATAGTGATGAAAAGTAAAAGTTGGCTACTTTTGACTTTCTTTTTAGCAAGGGCGATTGAGGTTAATGCCGAACAGATGGCAAGCTGTAACGATCCTATTTTGGAAGTCGACTTTGATGGAGTGGTAGTGGCGGGCTCTAAAAAAGAACTATCCAGAGTTGCCTTAAGTGGAGTGCCAATGCGAGTGGGGTGGGATTTGGACTTTAATGGAGATAAAGAGTCTGATCTTACACATTGGTCTGACGCGCAGTTTACAACTGTTATGTCTGGAGAAGTGGCAACAAAAGTTCAGTCTGTTCATCGGCAGATTCCTAGAATTAATGATACAAGGATAGAGCTTTCTTCTGAGTTTGGGCGGTGGCACGGTTTACTAGATAGCCGAGGTATTTTACTAGGGCGTTTTGAGCACTCTAATAGGGTAGATAGCGACCGTGTACATTCAGTTTGGTGTTTCACTACTCCCCCAAAACGAAACTGGGAAGTTGCTTTTCAGAAAGACCATAGTGGAAGGGTTGTTGCTGGAGGGATCTCTAATCTATTGGATGCTATACGCAGAAGGTTAGCAGTACGAATTAGTTGGTTAGGTAGTGTTAATACTGAGACCGAAGAGAGAACAGTTATTGAGGCAGAGCAAGCAATACCTGTTGTTGCCCATATATCTAATGGGGGAGAAATTACAGCGCAGTTGCCTCATCATCTCGGATCAGATGAATTTTCAAAATTAGGTATGGTTCCACCTACTTCAAACAGTATGGTATGGGGAGCGAAGTTAAGTTCTTCGGGGGAGCTAGATGTAATTTGGTTGGATACTGAAAGCGGGGATATTAGCCGTCAGCAGGCTAATCATATCGATATAATTTGGTTTATAGAAAAGCCTGTTTACTAAGTCTTGGTCGGCAAAAGCCCCTTGGCTCTTTAAGCTAGGGGCTCTTGGGCTGATTAAGACATAGTTTTTAGCGTTTCGCGAATTGGGAAAAGAATATCGCGAGCGAGTTGTTGGCTTCGCGCCGGGGACCATCCTTCGATCAAGTCGGGGAGGTCATCATTGTCTTTAAACGGCATCTCCAATGTTAGAGCCAGGGTGCGGAATTGATGTCCAGCCCAGGCGGTACCAATTGTCAAATTTGCCTCACCGGGTTTATCCAGTTCGTATCCATGCTCCGTTTGAAAGTCGGGGCTAATGGCCTCATATGCTTGCTTAAATGTTTCTTCCAGCTTGGCGTGGCGCTCGTCATAGCCGGGAATGCCTTCACAAGCCGCAACAAAGTTATAGGGCAGGGCTTCATCACCATGAATATCGAGGAAGATATCCCCGCCCAGCTCCAGCATTTTCTCCCTTACCAAAAAGACTTCCGGGCTTCGCTCCATCGTGGGGTTGAGCCACTCACGGTTCAGGTTGGCGCCCGCAGCGTTAGTGCGCAGATGCCCGCGAACGCTGCCGTCGGGGTTCATATTGGGTACTACATAAAATACGGTATTTGCCAGCAAGCTTTGCGCAGTAGGATTGGCATGGTCGAGCAAGGTTTCCAGAAAGCCCTCAACAAACCATTCCGCCATGGTCTCTCCTGGGTGTTGGCGGGCAATCATCCAAACACGATGTTTCGCGGTGTCGGCATTGCCAACCGTGAGCATGGTCATATCGCGCTCATCAAGGGTTTTACCGAGAGTTTGCAGTTTGACCAGGTCGTGGCTCTGCGCCCAAGCGAGCAGATCCAGGTGGCGTTCCCAGGAGTAGGGGGCGAAATAGGCGAGATAGATGCTGGGTTCATCCAGGGTTACAGTGAAGTCCAGAGTATTGCCGTCGTAGTTGGCGCCAATTCTGAACCAATTTTGACGATCGTATGAGGCACAGATGCGGTAGTTTTCCCAGCCTTCCGGGTAGGCGGATTTGCCGGCATTAACGATACGCAAGGGATAGCTGGTGCCAATATCGCCTTCCAGACGAAAGTGAAACCATTGGTAGAAGTCAGAATTGTTGTCCTGACGGATTGCTAGCTCAATTGGATTGCTGTCGGTATTGATAACTTCGATATTGCCGCTGTCAAAGGCGCTGCTGATATACATGTAGAGAGCTCCACTCTTGTTCTTGGGCGCAGGATACAGCGGTAGGGGGAATTTTCCAGGAAGAAAGGTAGGGGATCTCGCCAATTTTGGGTGCGATAGGACGAAATCTCCTTTATTTAGTGAAATAGAAAAGCACGGCATCGATAAGGATACCGTGCTTTAGCCAATCCCTGGCGGCACCTGCTACGACTACTGCTCCCTGAAATTTCCGGTGTCGGACCCCAGGCGACTGCTTACTGCCCGGTCAGATCACAAGTGCGTCACTCCACACTGTCAGAAATTAGTAAATCTCCTTAACATCCCGCAGCAAGTGCTGGTTAAAGTTTAGGCAATCGAGCCTGCTTGATGTTGTACGAACGTTTCGATCGGCGTAAATTTGATGATCTTTTTGTCTCAGGGCTATCTGACGTGAATTTGTACAGATAGAGAATAGATCCCATGGCATTAGTGGGAATAGAAAGAACAAGTAATAGCTCCGCATAGGGGGCTTTCGTGAGAGGTGACACCATGAATAGAGTGATTAAACGAAGTATCGTGGCATCCGCTGCGCTTGTAACAGTGATGAATCTGAGCGCCTGTGGCTATTTCCTGTACCCGGAGCGCAAAGGGCAGGCGGGTGGGCGAGTTGATCCTGCGGTCGTAATCTTGGACGGTGCAGGCCTGCTATTTGGCTTGCTGCCGGGCATAGTGGCCTTCGCTGTCGATATTACCAATGGCACTATTTATTTGCCGCCAGGTCACAGCTCGGTGTTTGATCGCCATTTAAGCAGCACTGAACAGGGGGCACCTGCGGAGGTTACAGACGAAGAGGGGCAGGTCTGGATTCGACTTCCAGTGGAAGGCGTCGATGAGAATACCCGACTAGAAGTACTCAGTGATCAGTTATCAGGGATAACAGGGCAGCAAGTAGAGGCTGAAGATATTGTTTGGTTACAGGACTCAGCCGAGCTTCGTGCAGCAAGCCGTTTCCAGGCTGCGTCTCGCTAGTTTTTCCTAGCTTTGAGCGCCTCGGGAGTTGAAGGCTCCCGAGCTTTAGCTGTTGAAGAGGCCTTTCAGGTGGCTGTGCCAAAGGGGGTAAGCCCCTCAAGGGCCAGGGGGATAACGCTTGCAGCAAGCAACAATCCCATAGCAATGTTAAAGCTTCGCAAGTAGCGTGGTTCAGTCAGGAACCGTTTTAGCCCAACGCCAAAGAATAGCCAAATGGCAACGCAAGGCCCGCCAATGGTGATAAATGCCAGTGCAACCTTAACAACTCCCGACCATATTTCTGTGCCGGGACTGGTGAAAGCAGCCAGTGCTCCAGTGGCCATAATCCAGCCTTTAGGATTGATCCACTGAAAAGCCATCGCCTGGGTAAAGCTCAGGGGTTGGCTTGAATTTCCAGAACCCATTTCCCGGGTCGAACCAATTATCCATGCCAGGTAGAGTAAATAGGCAATGCCTGCCTAGCGAATTACCTCATGCAAAAAAGGGAAGTGATTGAAGGCGGTTCCCAGTCCCAAGCCAATGGCAACCACCATGGCGGGAAATCCCAGCCAAATTCCCAGTAGGTGAGGTGTTGAACTGTAGATGCCGTGATTGAGTCCTGATGACATAATCATCAGGTTATTAGGGCCCGGTGTAATACTGGCTGAGAAAGCAAAAAGGGCGATTGGCAAAAGAGATTCAATCACAGGTGTACCAGAGGAAAAGGCGACTTCATGCTAATATGCGCGCGAATAATGGGTATCACAAGTGAAATTTATAGACAGCCATTGCCACTTTGATTTTGAGGCTTTTTCACTGGACCGGGATCAGGTGTGGCAAAGATGTCTCAATGCCGGAATAGATAGGGTCATTATCCCCGGTGTTTGCGAGGCTCAGTGGCAGTCGTTGGGCGCTCTGGTATCGGAACAGCCCGGTTGGATGATGGCTGCTGGTGTTCACCCTTGGTGGGTGAAGAAAATCCCGCAAGATTCCCGTTGGCGGGAAAACCTGATGGAGTTGGGAGTACGGCTTAGTGAGAGCCTTGAGAAATACTCATGTGTCGCTGTTGGAGAGTGTGGCTTGGATGCCTCTATCGGCACTGACTTGAATAAGCAGGAAGATATTCTCAAGCTTCATTTGGAGATTGCTAGTAACCATGAACTGCCGATTATTCTGCATGTTCACCGGGCCCACAATGAACTCCTGAGGCTGTTAAAGCAATTCAAGCTCCCGCGGGGAGGTGTGATCCACGCTTTCAGTGGAAGTGAGCAAATGGCGCAAGAGTACTGGAAGCGCGGCTTCTATCTGGGTATCGGTGGAACAATTACTTACCCACGGGCAGCGAAAACCCGACGGGCTGTGTCACGTGCGCCGCTGGAGAGTTTGCTGCTTGAGTCGGACGCCCCGGATATGCCTCTTTCAGGTCAGCAGGGTATGCGTAATAGCCCTGAAAACCTTTCTAAAATTGCACAAGCACTGGCTGATTTACGGGGAGTTTCCGTGCGGGAAATCGCCAATGCTACCTGTCGAAATACTGAGAAGTTATTTTCCCTATGAGTTTTTCCGCTGAATCATTCAGGCAGTCATTTCCCCTCTTTGCTCAAGAGGAGAATAAGGAGTTGGTATACCTGGATAATGCTGCAACGACGCAGAAACCAGAGACAGTGATTAATGCTGTACGCGATTACTATGTGCACAGCAATGCCAATACGCACCGCTCCAGTCACCGTCTAGCCCGTAAGGCTACAGAGATGGTGGAGCGAGTGCGTCGCCAAGCGGCACAATTTGTTAATGCTGCCAGCACAAGGGAAATTGTATTTTGTCGCGGTGCTACTGAGGCACTGAATTTGTTGGCGCACAGCCTGTGCAGTGAGTTGCAGGCTGGGGATGAAATTGTCATCTCAACAGCGGAGCATCATGCAAATATTATCCCTTGGCAGATGGCGGCCAAGCGATTCAATTTGAGTTTACGCTATGTACCCCATGTAGCGGGTGTCCCGGAATTTGATCGCCTGGGAGAAGTGCTGAATGAGCGCACAAGAATTGTATCCCTGACCGGCGGTTCCAACGCACTCGGATTGCGTCCGGACCTGGCTGCAGTGAGGCAATTGCTGCGCAGAAAGCACTTGATGTGGATTGTTGATGGCGCCCAGTTGGCAGCCCATGAAGTGATTGATGTGCAGAAAATTGGCTGTGATTTTTTTGTTTCCTCCGCACATAAGTTTTACGGCCCGTCAGGAATTGGTTTCTTATACGGTAGGGAAACACTTTTGGAATCTATGCCACCATGGCTGGGTGGTGGAGAAATGATCTCCGACGTTGAACTTGAAACGAGTCATTATGCAGGCTTGCCGCACAAATTTGAGGCAGGCACTTCTCCGCTGGCGGCAATAGCGGGTCTTGGAGCGGCACTGGAATTTCTTGAGCAGCAAGATAGGGTCGCAATAGCGGCGCATGAGCAGAAATTGGTGCGATGGATACATCGCGAACTGATAGCGTCCCCCAATTTTAGGGTTATCAGCCAAGTGCGCCACAATCTGGGTATTGTCTCTTTTGTGCCTATTCATGGTAGCGCTGCCGATTTGATGCACTGGCTGGACGAGCGCGATATTGCAGTGAGAGTAGGCCATCACTGTGCACAATTGTTAGGTAAAGAGAGCGGTGATTTGGTGACGGTCCGAGCATCAGTCGCAGCCTACAATACTGATAGTGATATTCAGGCTTTTTTGCAGGCCCTGAAAGAGTACTGTGAGATCCAGAAGTCAATTGAACAGGGGGATAGTATTCAGAGTGATGAATGGGCCAGGGATGATTTTTCCTCGTTATTGCTAGAGAGTTTGGTTTCCCAGCGCAACTGGCAGGGACGTTATAGAGAATTAATGCTGTGGAGTAAAACTATTGCCCGAAAGCCCGAGATACGTACCGAAGAAAACCTGGTGCGGGGTTGTGAGTCTGCAGCTTGGTTAGCGCACCGGACAGAGGGTGGTAGGCACTATTTTGGATTGGAAAGCGACAGCCGGGTTGTAAAAGGCCTGGGTGCGTTATTACTTTCACAAATTGATGGCCGCACGGCTACTGAGATTCGAGAGAGAGATCTTTCTCTGTTATTTGCTGAGCTAGGACTCGGTAAGCACTTAAGTGAATCGCGCAGCAATGGTTTTTACGCATTGCTGCAACGTGCTTTGAATCTGGTGGAGCAGACCTCCCATTAACTTAACTGGAGCGGGGTATGGGGGCCTCCACCTCAATAGGCCCGATATTGGAAATAGGCTTTAAACCAAACAGCGGCCGCAAAACTGGATTTCTTCGGATGATAAATTCATATGAAGCCCAGCAGCCAAAAATAGTGATTAATAATACTAGTAAGGGCTCCAGGATGGGCCCCAGGGCGAGTTGCCCTAATTGATACACAGCGATTACGGTAATGGTTTGATGGAGGATATACCAGGGATAAACCGCTTCAGTGGCATAGGGTAACCAGCGGAATTGCTTATTGAGAAATTGATAAGCGCAGGCTAAAACAGCCAGGAGCCATACCCATCGATTTGTATAGATAACAATAAAAAGCAGTATTTTTTGGGCGGGCATACTGCTATCAGGTAGTACTCGATCAAATAATAGATATAGGGCGAAAGTGAGGGGCGCTGCAATAACCAAGCGACTGCGCAATCTTGCCAGTATTTCCCAGGGGGCGTTACTGCTGACCAGCAAGTAGCCGCAGAAGAAATAAGTAAAAAATCTGGCATGGGTGTACCAGTCGTCGACGACGGCATAGTTTATCCCACCAAAGCGCGGAAATAGGACCAGGCCGTATACCATCATGGGTACAAGCGGCAGAATTAGCAGTTGCCAAGATTTAATATTCTCCATGAATCGGCCCAGCCACCGTTGGTGTTTAAACCACAGGGCTAGAGGAATAAGGGCCAGGGTGTAGCATGCCAGATAGGGTAGATACCACAGATGGTTCCAGGTCAGGCCAAACTCACTCCCACTCCCAGCAAAGGCATTCTCTGGCCAGGGGCTGAACAAGAAGTACTTCAGCAGGAATGATAAGTATCCAGGCTCAATAATGCCGTTGCTTAGCGCTTCATAGTAGGCCTGGGGTGGAACCACCACCAGCATTCCAAATGCCAGCGGAATCAATAGCTGTTTCATTCTTCTCAGTAAGTAATCCCCAGTGCCCAGCTTGTGGAAGAGAAAATAGCTGGCTGCACCTGAAATCAGGAACAACAACGGCATCCGCCACTGGTTAACCGCTAGCATTACCAGTTGTAGTGGCTCGCTTTGGTAGCTGCTTTTTACATGCCACCCCCATTCCGCGACATAGGCCATTCCCAGGTGGTAGAGAATAAGTAGGCCAAAGGCTAGTACACGAAGGGCGTCAATATCGTGGCGTCTCTGTGTTATTGAATGCATAGGTTTCGTCGTTCAAGGCTGTTTTAGTCGCTCGCTATGCTCCCGTTAGTAATTGCCATTAGCTATCCTAAAGTGCCGGTTTGTGCGGTATTAGGGGCCAGTGGTGGTTTTTGGGGGTGAATCGGGGGTAGACTGCCGATGAATTTTTATACTGGTTCAGGAGCAATGACGGTTCAGCAGTATTTGACGCACCGGCGACAGTTTGAGGTGGGGTTCTGGGTGTTGTTTTTTGTCGGCCAGTGGCTTGTTCAGTTCGCTTTGGCATACTTTGATCACCGCCGCTGGGGTTCTATTTTTCAGCCATGGGAATTTCTGGTGTGGGAGGGAACCAGTATCCTAATGATCGCAATCTTATTTCCGCTGATATTGCTTCTTGATCATTATTTTCCCCTGCGCAAGGGGAGAGTTCGGCAGAACTTGGCCATACATTTATTGTTCACTTTGCCTTGGTCCTTGATCCACGTTTCCGGCATGGTGTTTATGAGGACGGTCATTTACCACCTCAATGATGGTTCCTATAACTTTGGTAACTGGCCTATAGAATTTTTCTATGAATATCTCAAAGATATTCAAACCTATGCCGCTCTTTTAAGCTCTGTTTATTTGTACCGCTTTTTGTTGGTGCGTTTACAGGGTGAGGCACGCTTACTAGAAGAGCCAGATGAGGGAGATGCTGCTGAGCCAGTAGAAAGGCCGGAGCGTCTTCTGGTGAAAAAGCTGGGAAAAGAATTTCTGGTTAATGTGCAGGATATCGAATGGGTGGAAGCTGCTGGCAACTATGTCAATCTGCACTTGGGCGATAGAATTTACCCCCTGCGAGAGACTATGACCAAGTTACTGGAGCGTTTGGATCCAGGATCATTCGCTCGTATTCACCGCTCCTATATTGTGCGCTTGGACTCTATTGCGGAGATTGAACCCCTGGAGAGCGGTGATGCGCGTATTCACTTGGTTGGTGGCCAGCTGATCCCGGTGAGCAGGCGCTACCGCGATCAGCTGAGGGCTCAATTAACCCCGGCTTAGTTTTTTGCCTGGAGGAGTCGCTCGATGGCCCGGTTGGCGGCCAAAAACCCAAAGGTGCCGGTAATCATAGTTGCCGCACCAAAGCCGCCACTGCAGTCTAATTTAACACCGTCCTGCATAGCGCTCTTCTGTTGGCATACTTGCCCATCTGGCTGCGGGTATACCATTGCTTCAGTGGAAAAGATCGCATCGATGCCAAACTGGCGCTTGCGGCTCTTCTGGAAGTTGTGAAAGCGGTATAGATGTTGGCGGACTTTTGCCAGCATCGGATCATTAATTGTACGGCCGAGATCGGCGCATTCAATGCGATCGGGGGAGCGCTTGCCTCCTGCGGAACCAACCGTTATCAAGCGTATTTTTCGGGCTTTACAGTAAGCGATCAGGGCGGCTTTTACCCGGGCGGAATCTATTGCATCAATCACTACATCGATAGGGTGTATATCGGGGTTGATCAGTTCTGAGAAATTGTCATTAGCGATAAAGTCCTCTTCCGTGTGAACCGTAATCTCGGGATTAATCTGCCGGAGGCGCTTTGCCATCACCTCGACCTTGATATGGCCTACGGTATCGGCGAGTGCGTGGCTCTGACGATTGGTATTGGTGATGCAGACGTCATCCAAGTCAATTAGCGTCAACCGACCAATGCCGCTTCGCGCCAGGGCCTCTGCAGTCCAGCTCCCTACGCCACCAATACCGATAACCAATATGTGAGCAGAGGATAAAATTTCGAGGGCCTTATCGCCATACAGGCGAGCAATGCCGCCAAATCGCTGTAAATACTGGTCAGACAAGCTCATCTGGGGTCTCTTCAGGTACATCTTCCAAAAACCGCTGTTTGTCAGCGTCACACGGCAATAGGCAACTTTCCCGTTGACCAAACCAGCGATAGCGGTTTCGAGCAACCAAGTCGTAGAGCCAATCCCTTGCCGGGCGGGGAATGTAGCGCAAAATGGCCAATAAACGCCAGGGTTGTGGTAGGCGGCTGGCAATTCTCAGTGCCGCTTCACTTTTGTAAAAGGATTGGTAAGTGCCACCATGTCGTTCCAGCAAAATCATGGTCTGGTAAGTGTCCAGCGGCAGGTTCAGCTGTTTAAGGAAGTGCTGGCCTGCATTGGACTGCACTCGGCACAGGGTAAAGCGCTGCTCTCTGTCGCGCTTGAGTATTAGTTGACTCCAGCTATTGCACAGGTTGCAGATGCTATCAAACAGGATGATGTTGTTTGGCAATGACATTGGGGAAGGGGGGAACGCCGCGCGGCTGGCGGCGTTTCATATCATGGGATCAGTGCACGTGACCGTGATCAACTTCTTCGGCAGTCGCTTCGCGTACAGAAACAACTTCAATTTCGAAGTGCAGCTCAACACCGGCGAGGGGGTGGTTGCCATTGATAGTGACTTCGTCGCCGTCGATGTCGATAATTTCCACTTCAATCGGGTGACCTTCGGTACTCTCTGCACGGAATGCCATGCCTACAGATAACTCTTCAACCCCACCAAAGGCACTGCGCGGCATGGTTTGGATCAGCTCCGGGTTTTGCTCGCCGTAACCGTCTTCTGGTGCGATTACCGCAGTAAATTTATCACCAGGTGCCTTTTCCAGCATCTCGCGCTCAAGCCCAGGAATGATATTACCAACCCCTTGCAGATATTTGAGCGGCTCTCCATTGGCTGAGGAGTCAATGACTGTTCCGTCAGCATCTTTCAGGGTGTAGTGGATCTCCACAACTGTGTGGTTGGCAATCTTCATGAATAATCTCTGATATAAAAGAGTATGTGAATGAGCGCTTACCGCTGCGCAATAAAACGGGGGGTAAAGGCTGTGAAGCGCAATTGTATTGACAGGGCGGGCGCGCCGCAACTTGTGCGTGCGCGCCGCTGATAAAGATTAGCAAGCGATTGACAGGTCCTGCTCACAACCGCCATAGAGATTGGTTACGATCGCAACCAGTTGTGTGCTGAAGTCAGGGCGATAGCCCAACTCCATTAGGCGACCCTCGAAATACTCCAGCATTGAATCGAATAGCTCTGGGTTTAACCCCCTGGCTAAAAAGCGGGCGCGACTACTCCGGTCTGGTTCCGGTGTAGATGACAACGCATGGCTCAAAAACTGAGCTTGACGACTTAATTGTTTGCGGAAATCACAAGTTTCGTAGGCTGAAAGGTGGTGGCTGAGAGCACCGTAAAATTCACTGACTGTACGGTTGACAAATTTAGCACCACCGACCTGATCCAACAGGCTTTCCATATCTCTCCCCCCGGTGAGCAGTTGGCACTGATTTAAAGTTTATCCGCAGAGCCGAAAAAGTATTTTGTTAACGAGAAGCACAATGTGCATTGGCTCAATGGCGGTACAACATTAATTGGTGACGAGCCTAAGACATATTCTTTCGGTATGCCAACTTGGTTTAAGAAAATTGTCATTCTGTTCGACAGGTTGTCACATATTGGGGGTTTATTTCGCCAAAGAAGAAAATCTATGTTTGCGCAAGTATTTTCTAAGCCTTTACACTTTATTTTTTTTCTTGGTGTTAGACTGCACGCTTGCACCAAATAATAAATTTCAACCTTTTGAGATAATTTATGGCAAGTATTTTTACTCAGATTATTAATGGCGATTTACCTGGCAATTTTATTTGGAGAGATGAAAAGGTCGTAGCTATTTTGACCATTTCACCCATTAAGGCTGGTCATTGTTTGGTCATCCCTGTTGAGGAAATTAATCATTGGGATGATGTTCCGGAGGAGCTGGCGAGTCATCTAATGCTGGTTGCGCAAAAGGTGGCGAAAGGGCTGAAAGCAACTTACTCACCGAAGCGAGTGGGCGTGATGATCGCTGGGATTGAAGTGCCACATACCCATATCCACCTGATACCTGTAGATGAATTGTCAGACTTTGACTTCTCCAAGCAAAAGCCTGCTTCTTCTGAGCAGTTGGCACATGAGGCGGAAAAGATTCGACAATCCTTAAAGGAGCAGGGCTTTAGCGAGGCGGAGTGCGGCTAGGACGTTAAGAGTGATTTTTTAGACTGGCTGGTCACATGGTGTCCCCAAAATATTTGTGGGACACTGCATCCAAGTCCCCCTCTTACTGAGTCACATAGGTATGAACTTGTAATAACGATGAGATTTCTCTAATGATGATTTTGAAGAAGACGCTCTTTGCCCCGCTGGTAGTAGTCCTCGCCACAGTCGCTGTGTTTTGCACTAATGCCCAGGCAGAAGAAATGGAAACTAAGCGTTTCGATATGGAAGGGTTCACTCAGGTGTCTCTCAAGGGAAGTTCTCACTTGAAGTTGATTCAGGGGGACAGTTTTGAAGTTGTCGCTGTCGGCCCTGTCAGTACAATGCCCTACGTCAAAGTTGAGGTAAAAGGGGAAAGGTTGGAGTTATCCGTTGAGGAAAACACCCAGAACCTTTTTGGATTTGTCACCATATCCCGAGGGCAGGGAGATGAAGTTAACTTCACCGTGACGATGCCTAAAATTGAGGCTCTTAAGGTGACTGGCTCTGGTGAGGCTAGATCTTCAAGTGTTGAGAGTGAAGGCCTAACTTTGGGGGTGACGGGCTCAGGAATGATCAATATCGACAAGGTCGCCGCAGAATCCTTGAAAGCGTATGTTACTGGTTCCGGTGATTTGTTCCTCAACAAGGCATTGACTGTCAAAGGGGAAGTAGCGGTGACTGGCTCTGGCGACATGAAGATAAGTACTATTACCGGTGAGAGTTTACTTGCGGAGATACAAGGTTCCGGCGATATGTTGGTTGGCGGGCGAGTTGCCGATGTGAACGTTCGCCTCATGGGTTCAGGTGATTTTATTGGCCGCAGTTTGCGCGCCGATAATGCTAGCGGTTCAATAATGGGATCGGGTGATATTGTCTTGAAACGGCCGGGAACTGACTCCTTCTCAGTGATGGGGTCGGGAGACGTAGCGCTGGTCGACTAAGCGGCGGCTCCTGAGCCCCTTTGCATCTAAGGCGTTCGGCCAGTAAGGCTGTGCGCCTATTTCTTTTTGGGGGTATTCTTGAGCCTCCATCATCCTCTCTATTCCCATTTCTGGAAGTCAGCTTTATATGGAACCCAAAGTGACAGAGTGTGTGTCGCTGGACTGCCAAGATTCTATGTCTCGCGAGAGTCAATCTCGCCCACATTTAAAAGAAAAGCTACGGCGCTGGAGCCGAGAGGCCCAGGATAAATCCCACTGGGCCGCCGAGCGCTTGTTGGACCGACGCATCTGTATCGGTATCACTGGGCTCAGTGGTGCTGGCAAGTCCACGTTTCTCACCAGTCTGATATACCAACTCTGCAATCCAGAGAAGTCTCAATTACCTGGTTTTGCCCCTGCACTCAATGGCGATCTGTTGGGGGCAGAGTTGAAGCCAGCGCTGGACTCGGGCTTGGCGCCGTTTGATTATCAGACCTGCCTGTCGGCACTGATGGCTGAGCCACCTAGTTGGCCACAGAGCACTAGAGATGCTTCGGCTATGGAGTTACACATCCATTTACGCAGCCGGCGCCGTTTTCGGGGTAATGGTAGGAAGACGTTGGTAGTGGAGTTGCGTGACTACCCAGGGGAATGGTTGATGGACTTGCCGCTATTGCGTATGGATTACGCAGAGTGGTGTCGTCATCAAGCACACCTATTTTCTACAGATGCGCGGTCAATGCTGGCCCCCCAGTTGACAGCTCAGCTGGCAGCACTGTCCCCCCAGGCGAATGCCAGTGAAGTAAATTTGGACGAATTATGGGGGGAATACCGAGCTTATCTCCTGAGTTGCCGAACCAAGTTGAATCTCAGTTATTTACAGCCTGGTAGAGCGCTGCTAGACGAGGAGGCGTACGGGGTAGTTCCACTCCTGGATTTGCGTGGTTTAGATGCTGGGCAGTTAGCTGCTTTGTCTGAGAGTAGTGTTTTTAAGGTTTTGCAGGCGCGTTACGAACGCTATGTGCAAGCGCAGGTAAAACCCTTTGTAGACAGCCATTTTCGACATATCGATCGACAACTGGTACTGGTAGATATGATTGGCACTCTATTTGCTGGTGAACAGTCCCTGGAAGATATGCGTCTGGCATTTGCTCATATTGCCGATACATTCCGCTATGGCGAATCGGGGATTTTAAGCAAGCTATGGCGCCCAAAGGTTAATCGACTCCTTTTTGCTGCGACTAAAGTCGATCAGGTACTTGCTGCCGACCACGATGCTTTGAGGCAGCTTCTAGGCCAGCAGTTACAACAGACTTTCTCCGATGCCCGTCACCGGGGTTTGCCGGTATTTAGTGAGGCGATTGCCGCGGTTCGCTGCTCTAGAGAGGGGCAGAAGAATGGACGGAGAATGCTGATGGGTTATGACCTCGAAGGGCAGTATTTGGGTTTTGAGAATGCGGAAATTTTTGCCCAGGCGCCCTATGAAGAGCAGGGGTGGAGCCACTATGCGGGAGCTGCACCACCACAGCTGCGGCCTCCAGTGGGAATGCAGGAAGGACATATTCCACATATACGGGTGGATGCTCTTTTGAACCTTCTGTTGGGAGATAAGGTTTGATTAACAGTGATAAAAATACTGAGTACCGTCGCGAAACACGTATCGAGTCGCTAGATGAGCCTGGACAGGAGGTCCCGCACAGAGATGCGACGCGGGTGGAACCGCTTGCGGATGAGTCAGTGGAGATTCCTAGGTCAATAACCACTGGAGAGTCTCTTCCTGATCGGATTGCTTTCTCCGAGTTGCGCCTACCCACTTTCCGGTTTAAGTGGCTAAAGCCAGCAGTGCTCTCTGCGCTTGCAATAGTGGTGGTCGTGGTCGGATGGGAGTTTTATGGACTTTATCAATGGGCGGTCGATAAACACTGGGGATTGGGGCTTTTTGTGGCTGTTTTGATGGCGGGCTTCAGTGCAATCATTGGTAGTTCCGTGTGGGAGTTTTTCCGAGCGGGGCGCCCACTGAACAAGCTTGAAAAAACTCAGGCAATGGCTGCCGAGGCCCGAGACTGCCGCAGTCACCAAGAGGCGCAAGTATTCAGGCGCAATTTGCAGGAGCATTTTGCCGGTAAGCCCCAAGGTGTACTGCTCAATCGAGTTCTAGATGAGGCAGCTGACTATTACGATAGCAGTGAGTTGTTAGAGCATTTAGAGGTTACCTTCTTAAACGCCCTTGACCAAGAAGCTCTAAGGAGAGTCGTGCGCCACTCAACGAGCACTGGTGCACTGGTTGGGCTGAGCCCTTTTGCCAGTATCGATATTCTGGTTGCCCTGAGGCAGTCACTGCGAATGATTGATGATGTGGCGCAGATTTATGGCGTGCAGCCGTCTCTTGTGGTGCGATGGCGCTTGTTCAAGAGGGTTTTGTCTTTGGTCGCCTACACTGGCGCGAGTGAGTATGCGATCAGTGAAATGTGGCCGGAACTTGTTGGCGATAGCATGCTGAGCACAGTATCTGTGCGTTTGGGGCAGGGGGTCGGAGCCAGTCTGTTTGTTGCGCGTATCGGCTTGGCGACAATGCAAAGCTGTCGGCCAATCCCTTTTACTGAAAAGCAGCGCCCTCGCCTGAGATCAGTTATGGCCCGTATTGGTGGTGGCCTTAAAGAGAGGATGCCCGAGTTGTTTTCTATGGTTGGGCTTAGCTCGCGAAAGGAAGTAAAGGTTCGGAAGGCGGGTACCGAGTAGCTACTGGGATCGTAAGTCAATCTCTTGGGCTGACTATTTGATGTAAGGGGGCGAAAATCTGCCCCCTTAGTCAGCAACTTATTGAAACTGTTTTTTCATCAACATGCGGGTGTGATGTCGATCAACCAGCTGGGCCAGGGCTTCATAGCGGCGCTGTATGAAGGGGGCGGGGTTGTTATTTCCCGATTCATCCCGATATTCAACACCAGACCGGACGTGTTGGAGCTCCTTGGCTAACTCTCTGATGGCGGTGAAGATCTTTTGTGTGTCGTCTTTGCTGTGAAATACTGAGCTTTTTGTGGTGTCTGTCAAGTAATCATCGCACTCGCTCAGCCAGTCCAACCTCTGTTCGAGAAACTGTATTGTATTGCGAATTCCCCCGGTGTATTCGGGGTTGAAGTTATGGTTGATATACTTGTCGAGGCTACGCATGCCCGAGCCGACAAATTGTTCAACCACATCGCCACAGTATTTTTCTGACAGATAGGATGGATGAGACTTTGCGCTGCTTAAATTGCTGATGAGCAGTAGAGAGGTAAGCAATAGGGCGCGCTGCATCACTGCATTTGGGTATTTCATATTATTGCCCATAGGTTTTGCTCTTATTAATGACTGTTATTTTATCCGCCTCAGGTTTTTTTGTTGTGCAATTTCCTCTGGCGGGCTGATATCTGTGACAGCAGTCACATGAATATCCAAAGCGAAGTCAAGTGTCAACGGTTATTAAGTAAGAATTGTCAGCTTGAGATGGTTGTTCACAGAAAACTTATTGTCGGGCTGTTTAAAAATTATTCGAAGCATAGCTGAGTGGGAGTTTATTTTGGCTGAGTATGATTTTGATCTGTTTGTTATTGGTGCCGGCTCTGGTGGCGTGCGTGCAAGTAGGATGGCTGCTGCACAAGGAATGAAGGTCGCTGTGGCTGAAGACCGCTATATGGGGGGGACCTGTGTAAATGTAGGTTGTGTCCCCAAAAAATTATTTGTTTATGCGAGTGGTTATTCCGCAGGCTTTTCTGATGCTCGAGCCTATGGCTGGAATAGCGCGGGAGTTGAGTTTGACTGGCCAACACTGCGGGATAACAACGCAAAAGAAGTTGCTCGACTCAATGGGATTTATCGCAATTTGCTGGATAACTCTGGGGTGGAAACCCTAAATGGCAGAGCCAGCATCAAAGGTCCTCACAGTGTTGTTGTTAACGGCAAAGAAATTACTGCAGAGCGTATTTTGGTGGCGACAGGCGGATGGCCATTTATTCCGAATATTCCGGGACGGGAATTTGCGCTGACTTCCAATGAAGTTTTCTCAATGGAAAACTTTCCCAAGCGAGTTTTGGTTGTTGGTGGGGGTTATATTGCCGTCGAATTTGCAGGCATCTTTGCTGGTCTCGGCGCGAATGTGCACCTCTCTTATCGAAGAGATTTATTCTTGCGAGGATTCGATCGCGATATTCGCACTTTTGTTCGCGATGAGATGCAGAAGAAAAATATCGATCTAAAGTTTAACCACAACGTTGTTTCTATTGAGAAGCTTCAGGATGGCAGCTTGCTCGCTCATGCCGATGATGGCTCCAGTATTAATGTAGATATGGTGCTTTACGCTACTGGGCGCGTAGCAAATGTTGAAGGGTTGGGGCTAGAGGAGCAGGGTGTTGTCTTGCACAAGGATGGCACAATCTCTGTGGACGATAATTTTAGAACTAGTGTGCAGTCAATCTATGCACTGGGAGATGTAACGGGTGAGCCTCAGCTTACTCCTGTTGCCTTGGCGGAGGCTATGGCCTTGGTTAAGCATTGGCGCACGGGAGAGACGGCTGAAATTGACTATAACAACATTCCTACAGCCGTTTTCTGTCAACCGAATATCGGAACTGTGGGGTTGTCCGAAGAAGAGGCGCGGGACTCTGGACTCGACGTCACTATTTATAAGTCGGAATTCAGACCAATGCGTCACACTGTGAGTGGGAATACAGAGCGGACATTGATGAAGCTGGTTGTAGATGCGTCCAACGACAAGGTGATTGGCGTGCATATGGTTGGCGATGACGCAGGGGAGATTATTCAGGGGATGGCCGTAGCACTTAAGGCAGGAGCTACCAAAAGCACCTTTGATTCAACGATTGGAATTCACCCCACCGCTGCTGAGGAGTTTGTAACTATGAGAACTCCAGTTGCAGGTTAGGTGCTGTTGTTACGCTGTAGATATAAGTTGCAGTTGTGAATAATGAAAAAGGCGGCATTTTGCCGCCTTTTTTGTGACTCCCAGTTTTTAGCTGGGCTCTTCTGCAACCTCTTGTAGGGCTTGGTGCCGCCGTGTTTTCTTGCGTTCACTACGCTCTTTCAGGCAGCGCTCGGCGGAGGCGAATGTGTCGTTTACCGCTCGGTGTATGGATTCGTTCTCACTACTAATAGTCACGGGATTGCCACTAATCGCAAGCTCTAGTGATGCCTTGAAGTGTCTGCCTTTAGTTTTGTGTTGATGGGGAGCTTCGAGGACTACGCGACTATGTATGATGTCGCCACAATAACGTTCCAGCTTGTTTAACTTCTTGGATACGGTAGTCGCCAGGGCGGCTGACTTGTCGATGTCGCGGAACACAATGTTATCGTTAGGCGCTGATTTCATGGGCACATACCTCCGGTTAAAAGAAACCATGCAGGCCGCTGTTGCGGTTTGCTGTAAAGAAGGTAGGGCGCCCTAGTGGGAGGGTTCGAGGCTGCAGTTGAAGCGCCGAGCTGCCGGAATCGCAACGATTGTTTGCTGACAAAGCAGCTTAGGGTGTTTTACGTCCGGGTCGGGTTTCCGCTGAGTCCAGCGATCTTCTCCCTGGTATCCATAATGCTTCCGCCAAAAAAAAAATCAAGCGCTATCGCGGAAAAATTTCATATAAATTTTGGAGTGGTGTCACTGTGGTGACTCAATATTGTGGATTTGAAGGTTTATTGATCAGCTGGTTGGCTCAGGTGAACGCAAGGTCATTGCTCATAGCTTGCTCCCTGCGTAAAATTGACCATATTGCGCAGTAGCTTCACTCTGTCGTAGATTCAGAGTCGCTGCGCTTCCAAAACACGAAACACATCAATTCGAGAAATGGGTTCACGACGATGGCGGTAAAGCGGTGTTGCTCGCTCCTTTTGGCGGGCTTAGTAGTTATGGGTGGGGCAGTGGCACAAGCGCAGACGCCCCTCACGGCGGAGAAGAACCGTCTTGCGCGATTGGAACAGTCTCTTGAAAATAGGAGTGTTGGGCTCGAGGATGTCGAAAATGAGCTGCTCTCCTATGAATATAAGCTCGAGCAGGCCCAGAAATCTCTCGATGACCTGCGCCTGGAATACGAAGCGAGTCGCCAGGAGCTCAATCAAGCGACCCGGGCTCATGAGTCAACCCCCAATTCAGATACTGAGCGTCGCCTGAAGAAGGCTAAGCATGCCTTCGCTATGGCGGAGAGAGGTGTCGATAGCCGTTCACGTCGTCTCGAGTTTATTAAAGAAAATCATCAGCAGCTTCAACAAAAACTGGCTGAAGAGAAACAGGCAATTGCTGATGCCAAAGCTAAGATTTCTGCCCAACAGGATAAAATTAGCAAGATGGTTGAGGATATGCTGGCAAAGGCTGAAGCGTCCGAGAGAAGGGCAGCTATGGCGCGAGCTGCTGCTACTAATGAGAAACCAAAACCCCCGCAAATTAAAGCTCAGGTCGAGCCGCCAAAGCGCGAGGAGCCCGCTAAAGTGGAAGCTGTTGCCAAGCGTGAGATCGATGCCGACTTATTGGATTATGTAAAGCGGGAAACAGCACGCCTGAGTGATCTCCTGGCTGACGAAGAGGGTAATGATAGAAAAACGTTCCGGGATCTTGAGTTGCGGCCAATTGGAGGGGAAAGAGTACCCTTTGAGTTTTTGGGGGAAAACCAATATCGCTTGGTGACTACCGTTGAGTCAGGTCGTCAAACTTATAAAATTAACACTTGGAAATTCCGCCGTACAATTCCGGCTGAGGATGATGGGGCTCGCTATGTCTTTATTTTTGATGCGCGTCGCCTATCTCGACCAAGATTGGTTATGTACCCAGAGTATGTGCTGTCAGAATTGAATTAATTGTTCAGTGAACAAGTAAATAAAAAAGCGAGCCTAAGGCTCGCTTTTTTGCTTTTTGGGGTTTCAGAAAATAGATGTTACCAGTGGGGAGGAGTTTTACCGCGACTGTAGAATGTTTGTTTGTAGAGGGGTGTAAAGGCTTCCTGCTGGACTTGGTTGACTTTGGTAGAGAGTAATATTGTTAATTGTTATTGGGTGCTCTAGGTCGATTGGAGAAAATCCGTGAAATTGTTTCCTGTTTCTGCACAGGGTGATATGTGGGTGATAGCGCCGGTTTTCTGTTGGTATGGATAGGCTCTCTGCGAGGCATTTGACAGACATATGCAAGGTCGCCAATTGTTTGGTGGCTGTGATTTCTGCGGCGATCAGGTGAGCTTCATTGCCCGGGAAGGTATCAAGTTTAAATAGGCGGGTTTTCGTCTCAGTTGTGTTTCGAGCGATTGAGGTCAACCCGGTTTTTAGTGACGGTATTGTTTTAATTGGAACCTGGCCTAAAAAACAAAGGGTGATATGACGATTCTTATAGGCGATCCAACGGGTGCTGGCTAAGGATGAGGCGCTTTGTTTTTCCGTGATGAGGTTTGTTAAATAATTTAAAAATTCTTGTGTTTTTTTATCCAGCTGGATGCCGATAAAGATTCGGCAAGCGGGCTCTAAAGGTTTTTTGTAATTTTTTGGCATAAAATTTATCTGTCACCCTTGAATTAGAAACCTCTGCCTATATCTCTGTTGTACAGGTGGTAGCTTCAATGAAAAGTGCCCCTGAATAGAGTCCGGTCATTTGACGGACGTAGTTTTAAATATTGCTCTGAATTGAGGATATGATAATGCGTAATTTTGATTTCTCTCCACTTTATCGCTCTGCAATTGGTTTTGACCGTATGGCCAGCCTGCTCGATGCAATGACCACAAACGAGCAAAAACAGCCTTCCTACCCCCCTTACGATATAGAATTGACCGGCGAGGATAGCTACCGAATTTCCATGGCTGTCGCTGGCTTTGAGCAGTCTGAACTCGATATTCAGGTGGAGCAAAATCGTTTAGTGGTTAGCGGTACTAAGCCAGAAAGTAATAGTCAGGGAAATTATTTACACAGGGGTATCGCAGCAAGAAATTTTGAGCGGCGCTTTCAGCTTGCCGATCACGTGAAAGTGACCGATGCAAAACTGGCTAATGGGTTATTACATATAGAATTGGTACGCGAAATACCTGAAGCGATGAAGCCACGAAAAATTTCGATTACAGAAAGTAATGTGCTGCAGCACAAAGAGAGTGAGACTAAGTCCACTGCTGCAGTAGCGTAAGTTGTCGCTTCATTGCCCGCTGTGCCGCCAAAGTGCGGTACAGCTTTACCATCAGGATAAATTCCGCAGTTATCATCAGTGTGATAACTGCGCGCTCGTTTTTGTGCCGCCGCAATACCGTCTGACACCTGAAAAAGAGAGAGCTTATTACGACCTCCATGAGAATTCGATGGAGGATGACGGTTATCATCAATTTCTCAATCGTTGCGCGCAGCCGTTACTGAAAGAGTTGAGTGGGGCCTGCCATGGCCTGGACTTTGGTTGTGGCCCGGCGCCTTTATTGGCCAGAATTTTGGCGGAGAGTGGACACCGGGTGGACCTGTATGATCACTTTTACATGCCGGCCAGGAAGGCGCTGCATAGGAGCTACGATTTTATTGTTGCTACAGAAGTGATAGAACATCTTGTGAGGCCAGGAGAGGAACTTGAAAACCTTTGGCAAAGGCTTCGCACAGGGGGGGTTATGGCCCTGATGACGAAACTGGTTATTTCTGCAGAGCGCTTCGCCACGTGGCACTATATCAGAGACCCTACACATATTTGCTTCTTTAGCGTGAAGACATTTGAATGGTTGGCTCGGTCACTCGGTGCCGAGCTCCAGTTTGTTCACAGCGATGTTATTTTTCTAAGAAAATTAAGTATTGACCCTGAATAGCTTGGCTCGCACCGTGGTGCGGTATTCACTTGGAGTTGTTGCCAGGAATTTTTTAAATAGCGCTGTGAAATGCCCCATATCCTGGTAACCAACTTTTTCAGCAATTTCATTGACCGATAAATTGCTTGATTGTAAAAGCTCGCGCGCCATGTCAACCCTGACATTTTGCAAATACTGCAATGGTGTCTGTCCTGTAGCAAGTTTGAACCGGCGATTGAACGATCGCACACTCATATCGAAAAGTTGTGCCACTTCGCTAAGGCGTACCTCGGTATTGCAATGTTCCTTGAGCCAGGCCTGGGCTTGAACGATATCTTCGTCTGGGTGTAAGTGAACAGATCCTTCTGAGTAGGCTATCTCTTCAAATGGGCGGCGAATTTCGTGAGAGAAATTGCGCTCTACATGACTGGCAATGGCCGGTCCATACAGTTGGCGGATCATATGAACCGTTACGTCAGCGAGGGCATTGACGCTGGCCGCGCAGAAAAGTTTGTCTGCCTGGGTAATAAAATACTGACGTTTTAATTTTACCTCTGGATAGTCTGAGCTAAATTGATCAAAATAATGCCAGTGGGTGGTTGCAGGTTTTCCGTTAAGGAGGCCCGCTTCGGCCAAAAAGCAAACTCCGGTACCCACAGCACTAATTGCAGCTCCTTGTTTTTCCTGTTGGCGCAGCCATTCCAATATTTTTCCGCCTCGCTTAAGGGCGGGGCGGGGGTTGCGCCACATGGTCGGGATGTAGATTAGGTCGCTATCTGGTGCGTCGCTAAGAGCGACGTCCGGTTGAAGGGTAAACCCGCAGCGGGTATTTACTGGTGCCCCATCCAAACTGGCGGTCACCAGTTTTAGGCTGCCCTTGATGCCCTCAACCCTGGCGCGACTCTCCGCACCGCGGAGCATCTCAAGTGGGAGAACGGTACCGGTTGCCAGCATCTGGTCGATAAGTAGAAAAGTTACTGTTCGCATTACACATCTATGCGCACTTGCGCTATTGGCCAAAACACTCAATTTTGCTGGCCAGTATGCCCATAGCTGGACAGAATCGCCACCCCCTACACTCGCATCTCTTATTTTTATAGTGTTAAGTGCTTGGCTGGAGGTCAGGATGCAGCGCCTTCCCGTAATCACCGCATTCGGTGGATTCAACCCTGCTGGACGTAGTTCTTTCCATAGGGGGTACTCTCGCCTCGTGCTAGATAAACTGGGTAAGGAAGAGAGGGATAGCACTCTTTCCGACCTGGCCGCCCTGATGGGCTTGCGTACCGGAGACAACGCTGAAGGCATTTTGGACCCTGCCCTTGAGCAGCAGGTGTTGGATGGTACTTTGGTGCGCGAACTAGAGAGTCGCTATTACGACTACCGCAAGTGCCATTTCCATCAGTCTGCCCAGCTCGCAAACCCCCAGGGCCTGACATTCGAAATTTCCACCCGGCAGCTTCCGCAGCCTGTGCCCGCTCATTGGCACTTGGAGCATATCCAGGGCGGCAGGGTTCGGGTCACCACAGCTGAGCTGTCAGTTTTGTTGGATAGCCACCGCGAGATAAGTGTGGCTGCTGCCGGCCAGCTCCCAACCGGATTTGAACCGGGCACTAAATATAATTCTCGATTTCACCCGAGGGGACTGCAGTTGGCCCTCTTGGGTGCATCAGATGCTGTGCAGTCTTTGGGGGTTGATTGGGATACCGTTGTATCTGCGGCTGGGCCAGGAAATATTTCACTCTATGCCGCCTCGGCAATGAGTCAGCTGGACCCATTTGGCAACGGTGGTCTATTGCAGTCCCGCCTGCGAGGTGGTCGCGTAAGCTCTAAACAGTTAGCGCTTGGTCTAAATAGTATGCCAGCGGATTTTGTTAACGCTTATGTGCTCGGAAATGTCGGTTCTACTGGCGCTGTTGCCGGTGCTTGCGCAACCTTCCTGTACAACCTTCGCGCTGGCGTTGAAGATATTCGCTCGGGTAGGGCGCGGGTCGCTGTAATTGGTGCGGCTGAGGCGCCCCTTGTGCCTGAAGTTGTCGATGGTTATTCAACGATGGGTGCTCTTGCCACTACCGAGAATTTACGCAAGCTTTTCCCTGGTGAGATTGATTATCGACGCACCAGTCGCCCGTTCGGTGAGAACTGTGGTTTTACCTTGGGTGAGGGTACCCAGTGGGTCATCTTAATGGATGATGCTCTGGCGCTTGAGTTGGGTGCTTCCGTATATGGTTCGGTTGCCGGTGTGTTTACCAATGCCGACGGTACAAAGAAATCGATTTCTGCGCCGGGTCCCGGGAATTACCTGACGATGGCCAGGGCAATGGCGGAGGCGCGGGCAATTGTGGGTGAGGAAAGTTTGCGGCATCGCAGCTTTGTGCAGGCCCATGGCTCCAGTACGCCGCAAAATCGGGTTACTGAGTCCGCCATTTTTGATCGTTTGGCCGGCGCATTTGGCATTGCCGAGTGGCCGATTTGTGCGGTCAAGGCCTTTTTGGGGCATACCGTCGCTTCAGCCAGTGGAGATCAGTTAGTTATAGCGTTAGGTGTATTTGATCGCGGCATTCTCCCGGGAGTGACCACCGTTGATCACATCGCCGATGATGTTCATTGTAAGCATTTGGATATTTCCCTTGAACATACCGATAGGGGCAGGGGTGCGCTTGATTTAGCGTTCTTAAACTCGAAAGGTTTTGGCGGAAATAATGCGACGGCAACAATTTTGTCCCCGCAGATCACAAAATCAATGATGGAAAAGCGTCATGGCAAATCGGCCATTGTGGCGTTTCAAGCGTTGAACGAGAAGATTGTAGAGCAGAGCGAAAAGTACAACACCAAGGCTTCTCGTGGTGAGCTTGATGTTATTTATCGATTTGGTGAGGGCATGATCAATGAAAGTGAGATCACTATCTCAGAAGAAGAAATTTGTTTACCCGGAATGCCGCCGGTGAAGCTGCCAAATGGAAATCCCTTTGAAGATATGGTGTGATTGGCTTTTACATAATGCCTCAATTTCGGTGATTTTTACCTGAAGGGAGATTGCACAAAAGGAGCTAATGGGGAGCATGGATGATCCTGAAGAGGATGTTGGCGCCCGCTTGAAAATGGTGCGCCACATTTACGGTATCTCACAGAGGGAGTTGGCGAGACGGGCTGGGGTAACCAACGCAACAATTTCTTTTATTGAATTGGGAAAGGTTAGCCCTTCCGTAAGCTCCTTAAAAAAAATATTGGGCGCCATTCCTATGCCGCTAACCGATTTTTTTTCCTTGGAAATATCGGGCGCAAAGCAAATTTTTTTTCGCGGAAATGAAGTGCCTGAGATCGGTCACGGCTCTGTGTCCTGCCGCTTGTTTGGAGGGGCAAAAGCAAACTGCGGCATGTCGCTATTGTGGAAAGTATTTCCGGCTGGGGATGACACCGGCTTTTCTCTCGAATCTGCTGAGGGGGAGATTGGTGGGGTGGTTGTCAGTGGTGACCTGGAGGTTACGGTTGGCTCCGACTTTGCCCTGCTGAGTGCCGGTGATGGGTATTATTTTGATGCTCAGCGTCCGCACCGCTTTCGAAATACAGGTCGCTGTGACTGTGTAGTTGTCAGCGCAATGATGCCGGCTTATGGGCATCCCGACCTTCAAGAGCCCAATTCCTGCAAGGTGGTTTAGAAAAGAGGGAGTTCGTGCCAAGTGGCTGATAAGGCAGCACGATCCGAGATAGACTAGCCCAGCTTTAATTTCTCTCTGTTCGCAAACTGGCGAATTTCTGTACTTTGGCACTCCTGGTGCCACTCCATTTGTAAGAAATAGTATTCAAACAATCGTTTGAATCTGGCTATACTACGGCTGACCAAATTGGGCCTAAGTGTCACCGCGCTGTGCGGGGCGGCCCTTGGTTGCACAAAAATTCCGACCCCGGGCCCAGGATCGCGGCCCAGAATAAAAGAGGTCAATCAATGTTATTTAGTGGCAAAGCGCTCACGGTACAGATGCTGGACAACGGCATCGCCGAGCTCAAATTCGACCTGCAAGGCGAATCCGTCAATAAATTTAACCGTCAGACGGTTTCTGAATTCTCCCAAGCGCTGGATGCTATCGAAGCAGCGGATGGTGTAAAAGGTGTACTGCTGACCAGCGGTAAAGGCGTCTTCATTGTTGGTGCTGATATCACTGAGTTTGGTGGTGCCTTCTCTGCAGGTGCAGAGGGCGTTGCTGATCTGATGAATCAGAACAACGAAAATATCAACCGCCTGGAAGACCTTCCGGTACCGACTGCGGTAGCAATTAATGGCTACGCGCTTGGCGGTGGTTTTGAGGTGTGTCTTGGCTGTGACTTCCGCCTGATGGGCGAAGAGGCCAAAGTTGGCCTTCCGGAAGTTAAGCTGGGTTTGATTCCGGGCTGGGGCGGCACTGTTCGCCTGCCGCGTGTAGTGGGTGTTGATGTTGCTGCTGAGTGGATTGCAGCGGGTAAAGAGCAGAAGCCTGCCGCCGCTCTGGAAGCTCACGCTGTCGATGCGGTGATCCCCACTGCCAAGCTCAAAGATGCAGCGGTCAAGCTGCTTGAGCGCGCTATTAATGGTGAGTTGGACTACAAAGCCATTCGCGAGCTGAAGAAATCTCCAATCCCTTTGAATGATACTGAAGCGCTAATGGCCTTCTTTACCACTAAGGCATTTGTAGGTCAGCAAGCGGGTAAAAACTACCCCTCTCCCGTAGCTGCGGTTGAGTCAATCGAGCAGGGCTACAAGCTGAGCCGTGATGAAGCGTTGAAAATCGAGCAGGAGAAGTTCATTTTCTGCGCGCAGACCGGCACTGCGAAGTCTCTGGTAGGGCTGTTCCTGGCTGACCAGGCAATTGGTAAAGTTGCCAAAGGTTGGGAGAAGAAAGCCGATAAGCCGATTGAGCGTGCGGCAGTATTGGGTGCTGGCATTATGGGTGGCGGTATCGCTTACCAGTCTGCCTACAAAGGCACTCCGATCAAGATGAAGGATATCGACCAGAAGGGTATCGACCTTGGTCTGAATGAGGCGAACAAGCTGCTGTCCAAGTTGGTTGATCGCAAGCGCCTGACCCCCGTCAAAATGGGTGAAGTGCTCAACCGTATCGAGCCTACCTTGAGCTACGACGGCTTCAACGATATCGATGTTGTTGTGGAAGCGGTGGTTGAAAATCCCAAGGTGAAGCATGCAGTACTGAAGGAAGTGGAAACCAAAGTAAGCGAAGACACTGTAATCGCTTCTAACACCTCCACTATTTCTATTAACCAGTTGGCTGAGCCGCTTTCCCGCCCGGAAAACTTCCTCGGTATGCACTTCTTCAACCCAGTGCACAAAATGCCGCTGGTTGAGGTGATTCGTGGAGAGAAAACTTCCGACACAGCTGTAGCTCGCGTTGTTGCCTACGCAAACAAGATGGGCAAGAAAGCTATTGTTGTACGCGACTGTCCTGGATTCCTGGTTAACCGCGTTCTCTTCCCTTACTTTGCCGGTTTTTCCATGCTGGTGCGCGATGGCGCTGACTTCCAGGCCGTTGACAAGGTGATGGAGCGTTGGGGTTGGCCGATGGGCCCCGCTTACCTGATGGACGTTGTCGGTATCGATACCGGTGTTCACGCAGAGAGCGTAATGGCTGAAGGCTTCCCCGACCGCATGGGTAAAACCTTTACCGCTGCTTCCGACGTTATGTATGAAGCGGGTCGTTACGGCCAGAAGAACAACAAAGGCTTCTACAACTACGAGCAGGACAAAAAAGGTCGCCCGAAGAAAGTGGCTACCGAAGAGTCCTACGAGCTGCTTAAGCCGCACGTTGCTGAACGTCGCGAGTTTGAAAAAGACGAAATTATCGAGCGCATGATGGTGCCTATGGCAACCGAGCTGGCTCGCTGCCTGGAAGAGGGTATCGTGGATTCCCCAGCTGAAGCTGATATGGCGCTGATCTACGGCATTGGCTTCCCTCCGTTCCGCGGTGGAATCTTCGCGTGGCTGGACAGCATTGGTCTGGATGAATTCGTGAAGATTGCCGATAAGTACGCCGATCTGGGTGAGCTGTACAAGCCGACCGAGCGCATGCGTGAAATGGCCGCAAGTGGCAAAACCTACTACGGCGACAAGTAAGGAGAATAGCGATGAGTTTAAATCCTAGAGATGCCGTAATCGTCGACTACGCGCGTACGGCCATGGGTCGCTCGAAGAATGGCGTATATCGCCATGTTCGCGCCGATGATATGTCCGCTGAGCTGCTGAAAAAGTTCATGCAGCGCAATGATAAGCTCGATCCTGCCGAGATCGATGACCTGATCTGGGGCTGTGTTATGCAGCGCGATGAGCAGGGTTTTAACGTAGCTCGCTTTATCCTGCTGCGCGCTGGTTTGCCACACACTATCCCGGCGCAAACCGTCAACCGCCTGTGCGGCTCCTCTATGTCCTCCCTGCATACTGCAGCTGCCAACATCCAGGCTGGCGTTGGCGATGTGTACGTTGTGGGTGGTGTCGAGCACATGGGTCACCTGAACATGATGGAGCATGTTAGCCCCAACCCAATGCTGGGTCGCTATATGGCTAAAGCTGCCGGCTCCATGGGTATGACTGCTGAATACCTGGCGATGATGCACGGTATCCAACGCCAGCAGATGGATGAGTTCGGTGCACGCTCTCACCATCGCGCCGCTGAAGCTACCAAGGCTGGCAAGTTCAATCGCGAAATTATCGCTATTGAAGGTCATGACGATGACGGCGTACCTTTCCTGGTTGAGACGGATCAAACCATCCGTCCGGACACCACCGTGGAAGGTCTGGCTCAGCTGAAACCAGCATTCGATCCGAAGCACGGTCAGGTAACAGCCGGCACCTCTTCTCAGATCACCGACGGTGCCTCTGTGATGCTGGTAATGTCCGCTGAGCGCGCTCAGGCTTTGGGTATGACTCCTATTGCCCGCGTGAAAGAAATGGCGCTGGCTGGTGTTGATCCGTCCATTATGGGTTATGGCCCGGTGCCCTCTACCAAGAAGGCGCTCAAGAGAGCGGGTCTAACTGTTGGCGATATCGACAAGTTTGAGCTGAATGAGGCATTTGCGGCGCAGGCGCTGCCGGTGCTGAAAGACCTGGATCTGCTCGAGCAGATGGATGAGAAGGTCAACCTGTACGGTGGCGCTATTGCCCTGGGTCACCCCTTCGGCTGCTCTGGCGTGCGCATTACTGGCACCCTGCTGAGCGTTATGCAGAATGAGGGCGGCAACCTGGGTGTATCTACTATGTGTATCGGTCTGGGGCAGGGTATTACCACTGTTGTAGAGCGAGTCTAAGGAAATTAGACCCCGAAAAAAGGCGCCTTTGAGGCGCCTTTTTTTATTTTATGAGAAAAGTGTTCAGTAAAGTGTTGAAGACCCCAAAATGCTGTGGCACAATCTGCACCCCTTGTCGCGATGGGCTCTAAAAAAGTAGCGAAAGCGCTTAAATATCAAAGAGTTAGCGACAGGTTCGATTTGGGGACGTGGTGAAATTGGTAGACACGCCAGATTTAGGTTCTGGTGCCGAAAGGTGTGGGAGTTCGAGTCTCCCCGTCCCCACCAAATTAAAAGCCTTGAAGTCCGTGTGACTTGCCCTGGAGGGGTAGGTGCGGGCTTCTTGTGTATTTGGCGGCAGCACAAAAGTATTGTTTTGGTGCTGGGCCTACGAGGTTACTGACTAAGTCTCGGTGACCCGGTATTCGTTGGCGCTGCGGCGCGATTACAGAGATAGTCTCACGAGGATAAACATGCAGGTTTCCATCGAAACTACTTCCGGTCTGGAGCGTCGCTTAACGGTCAACTTGCCGGCAGAAATTGTCGACAAAGAAGTGGATAAGCGTCTCCAGCAGGCTGCTAAGACTGTTCGCATCAATGGCTTCCGTAAAGGCAAGGTGCCGATGAAGGTTGTTCGTCAGCGCTTTGGCGCCGGCGTTCGTCAGGAAGTTCTGGGTGAGGTAATGAGCCGTTCTTTCTACGAAGCGGTACAGAAGGAAGAGGTTAAACCTGCCGGCCAGCCTAGCATCGAAGCTAAGCAGACTGCTGCTGGCGAAAACCTGGAGTACGTTGCTACTTTCGAGGTTTACCCTGAAGTTGAACTCGCTGATCTGGCTGAGATCGCTGTAGAGCGTCCTGTTGCAGAAGTTACTGATGCTGACGTGAAGAACATGATCGATGTTCTGCGTAAGCAACAGTCTTCCTGGAAAGATACCAAGCGCAAAGCTCAAAAGGGCGATCGTGTTGTTATCAACTTTGTTGGTCGCAAAGACGGCGAAGAGTTTGAAGGTGGCAAGGCCGAAGGTCACCAGTTGGTACTGGGTTCCGGCCAGATGATCCCTGGCTTCGAAGAAGGCATTCTGGGCATGAAGCCCGGTGAAGAGAAAGACATTGATCTGACCTTCCCGGAAGATTACCAGGCAGAAGAGCTTCGCGGTGCTGCTGTTACCTTTAATATCAAGGTGACTTCTTCCGAGAAGCCTGAACTTCCCGAGCTGAACGAAGAGTTCTTCAAAGCTTACGGTGTTCAGGAAGGTGGCGAAGAGAAGTTCCGTGAGGAAGTTCGCAACAATATGCAGCGTGAGCTGAAAAATGCCGCTCTTAACAAAGTTAAGACCCAGATCATGGATCAGCTGTTCGAAAAGCATCCAGTTGAGCTGCCGTCCGCTCTGGTTGCCAGTGAAGTAACTACCTTGCGTGGTCAAATGGTTCAGCAGTTTGGTGGTCAGATCAAGGCTGAAGATGCCGAGCGTATGTTACCTGACACTATGTTCGAAGAGCAGGCAAAGCGCCGTGTAGTTCTCGGTCTGGTAGTCGGTGAGATTGTTAAGCAGAATGAACTTTCTGTTGATGCCGATCGCGTAAAGGCGAAAGTTGAAGAGCTGGCTTCTACCTACCAGCAGCCGCAAGAAGTAGTTGACTACTACTACAGCAACCGTGAGCTGCTGTCTGGTGTTGAGTCTGTTGTACTGGAAGACCAGGTTGTTGATCACGTACTGGCTTCAGCTAAAGTATCTGAAGTTGACAGTAGCTACGACGAAGTGATTAAGCCGCAAAAACAAAGCTAATCTCTCACTTCATTCAGGTGTAAGGTGGCGTCCGCTCAAGCGTGACGCCCCTACATCTCCTTCCTTTTTACCGGCTGGCTTTCTCTCGCCTGACCGGTTAAGCTCTGAAAACCAAATTTTTCAGCATGGGCATACGATGCCTATTCGCTGGCCTGCCGAATACGCCACAAAAGGAAGCAATGGTACCTATGGCACGAATTGATTTTCCAAAAGCTTCGATAGAGCCCTCAGCATCAGGTTTAGTTCCCATGGTGGTAGAACAAACCGCCAGAGGGGAGCGCTCATTTGATATTTATTCTCGCCTGTTAAAAGAGCGTGTGATCTTCCTGGTCGGGCCTGTAGAAGACCACATGGCCAATCTGGTTGTTGCGCAGCTGCTTTTCCTCGAGGCAGAAAATCCGGATAAGGATATTCACCTCTACATTAATTCACCGGGCGGCTCGGTAACTGCCGGCATGTCTATCTATGACACCATGCAGTTCATTAAGCCTGATGTCAGCACTATGTGCATTGGGCAGGCCTGTAGTATGGGCGCCTTCTTGTTGACTGCCGGTGCTGAAGGCAAGCGCTTCGTAACACCAAACTCCCGTGTGATGATTCACCAGCCCAGCGGTGGGGCCCAAGGGCAGGCGAGTGATATCCACATTCACGCCCAGGAAATCCTCAAGATTCGTCATCGGTTGAATGAGCTCATGGCGCATCACTCTGGACGTCCAGTCAGTGATATTGAGAGGGATACAGAGCGCGACAACTTTATGAGCGCCGATGAAGCCAAGGAGTATGGCTTGGTCGATGATGTATTGTCTCGCCGACAGGCATTCGATAAGTAGATTTTTCTACATTAAAAGTTTGCCGGAGGCGGATTTCAGCGAAAGTTAGTTTTTTTGACAGGCTGGCTTTCGTTGGGACTTGAAAATCACGCCAAAAGGCAGCATCTTGCTGGGTAAGCTGAATTTAGGGCCCTGGCCGGCCAGTGACGACGGAGTATTTTGATGACCGACAAAAGCAGCGGAGAAGACAGCGGAAAATTGCTGTACTGCTCTTTCTGTGGCAAGAGCCAACAGGAAGTGCGGAAGTTAATCGCTGGGCCGTCAGTCTTTATCTGCGATGAATGTGTCGAGCTGTGTACCGACATTATTCGTGAAGAAGTACAAGAGACTGCGGAGGGGCCTGAAGGGCGCCTGCCGACACCCCGTGAGATTACTGAAATCCTCGATCAGTATGTGATTGGGCAGGAGAGAGCCAAGCGTGTGCTGGCTGTTGCCGTATACAATCACTACAAGCGTCTGCGCACCAAGTCTGGTGTTAAAAGTAAGGATGAAGTAGAGCTCAGTAAGTCTAATATTTTGCTGGTAGGCCCAACCGGTAGTGGTAAAACCCTTCTTGCCGAGACCCTGGCCCGCCTGCTCAATGTTCCTTTCACTATTGCCGATGCAACCACCCTGACCGAAGCTGGTTATGTGGGTGAGGATGTTGAGAATATCATCCAGAAGCTTTTGCAGAAGTGTGATTACGATGTAGAAAAAGCCCAGCAGGGTATCGTCTATATCGATGAGATCGACAAAATTTCGCGCAAGTCAGACAACCCTTCAATTACCCGTGATGTGTCCGGTGAAGGTGTGCAGCAAGCGCTACTGAAGTTGATTGAAGGCACTGTGGCGTCTGTGCCGCCGCAGGGTGGACGCAAGCATCCGCAGCAGGAATTCTTGCAGGTCGACACCTCCAATATCCTGTTTATTTGTGGCGGCGCTTTTGCGGGGCTGGATAAGGTTATCCGCGATCGCTCGGAGAAGGGTGGAATTGGTTTCAGTGCAGAGGTTAAATCGAAGGATGGCACCAGTAATTTTGGTGAGATCCTGCGTGACCTGGAGCCTGAAGACCTGGTTCGTTACGGGCTGATCCCGGAGTTTGTTGGACGCCTACCGGTGACCGCAACTTTGGAAGAGTTGGACCGTGAGGCTCTGGTACAGATTCTCACCGAGCCACGCAATGCCTTGACCAAACAGTACGCAAAACTGTTTGAGATGGAAGATGTAGAACTGGATTTCCGCCCCGATGCGTTGGATGCAGTTGCCACCAAGGCAATGGAGCGGAAAACAGGCGCCCGTGGCCTGCGCTCTATCATGGAGTCCGTATTGTTGGAGACCATGTATGACATCCCATCCACAGATAATGTAGTGAAAGTTGTGATTGACGAGGCGGTCATTAAAGGCGAATCAGCCCCGCTGCTGGTTTATGAGAGTGAGTCCCAGCCGCAGAAGGCGGCGCCGGAAGAGTAGCTCAAATCCCACCTCAAAAAGCCCCAATATTGGGGCTTTTTTTATAGTTTTTTCTGATTACCCGGGTATCTAACTACTTGTCTGGGTATTCCTGGCTCGAATAGCACTCTTAGCTCGGCACAAATTGGTCGCGAGATTAGACTTGTATTTCGGGCCCTTCCCCCCCATTACTAGCATCTGAAGGGCGGTGGCCCAGGTTAAGCTGTCAATTCCAACAGCAGCATGATGCCGCGCCAAATACCCAGTGATAGGGCCGAGAGGAGTTCTATGGATCAGTCATCCGACACCACACTTGAATATCCGTTGTTGCCATTGCGCGATGTTGTTGTTTACCCCCATATGGTGATCCCGCTTTTTGTCGGCAGGGAAAAGTCCATAGAGGCCCTGGAAGAGGCCATGCGCAGGGATAAGCAGGTATTGCTTGTGGCGCAGCGAAAGGCATCTGAGGATGACCCAGGTGCAGACGATATCTATCGCGTGGGCACTATTGCCAGTGTCTTGCAGTTACTCAAACTCCCCGATGGCACTGTGAAGGTGCTAGTAGAAGGGGGAGAGCGCGTAAATATCCACGAAGTGATGGAGAGGGAGAACCATTTCGAGGCGACCGTTTCGCCGATGGAGACGCAGGAGTTGCCGGAAGGCGAAGCAGATGCCCTTGTGCGCTCTGTGATGTCTCAGTTTGAACAGTACGTTTCTGTAAGTAAGAAAGTCCCCAATGAGGTTATTACCTCTCTGTCGGGAATTGATGAACCTGGCCGCTTGGCAGATACCATTTCTGCACATATGTCCCTTGAGTTGGCTCAGAAGCAAGAGCTTCTAGAGACTCTCAGTGTTAAAGAGCGTTTGGAGCATTTGCTGGGCCTTATGGATGCTGAAATCGATCTGATTCAGGTGGAAAAACGCATTCGTGGGCGTGTGAAAAAGCAGATGGAGAAAAGCCAACGTGAGTACTATCTCAATGAGCAGATGAAGGCGATTCAAAAAGAGTTGGGCGAGATCACCGAAGAGCCCAATGAAATTGAAGAGCTGGAAAACAAAATTGCCGAATCCGGCATGAGTGCGGAGGCAGAGAAGAAAACCCGCGCTGAGCTGGCTAAATTGAAAATGATGTCGCCTATGTCTGCGGAAGCTTCGGTTTTACGCAGTTATATCGACTGGATGTTGAGCCTGCCCTGGAAAAAAGCCAGCCGGGTGAGACACGATTTGGTTAAAGCCGAGGAAATTCTCGAGAAAGAACACTACGGCTTGGAAGAGGTTAAAGAGCGGATTCTGGAATACCTCGCGGTACAAAAGCGAGTGAAGAAAGTGAAAGGGCCGATCTTATGTTTGGTTGGTCCTCCCGGGGTGGGTAAAACCTCCCTCGGTCAATCTATTGCCCGAGCAACAAATCGTCAGTATGTGCGTATGGCCCTGGGCGGCGTTCGCGATGAAGCCGAGATTCGCGGGCATCGACGCACTTATATTGGCTCACTGCCGGGCAAGCTGATTCAGAAAATTTCGAAAGTTGGAGTGAAAAATCCCCTGTTCCTGCTCGACGAAGTCGACAAAATGGGGATGGATCAGCGCGGCGATCCCGCCTCAGCGCTTCTTGAGGTTTTGGATCCAGAGCAGAATAAAACCTTCAATGATCACTACTTAGAAGTGGATTACGACCTTTCCGATGTGATGTTTGTCTGCACCTCTAACTCAATGAATATTCCAGGCCCGTTGCTGGATCGTATGGAAGTTATTCGAATCCCCGGATATACCGAGGACGAAAAACTGAATATTGCTCAGCGCTATCTTGTGCCGAAGCAGCGCAAGGCCAACGGCCTTAAAGATGATGAGCTGGATCTCTCCGATGACAGTATCCGAGATATTGTCCGCTACTACACCCGTGAAGCGGGTGTGCGTGGCCTGGATCGGGAGATTGCCAAGATCTGCCGCAAGGTAGTAACGGAGCACGTTCGCAATCCTTCAGAGAAGAAGGCTGTAATACAGCCAGAGCAACTTGAAGAGCTTCTCGGTGTTCGCAAGTTTGATTTTGGCCGTGCAGAGGAAGAGGACAAAATCGGAATTGTTACCGGTCTCGCCTGGACCGAGGTGGGTGGTGAGCTTCTTAACATTGAGGCTTCAGCTGTGCCGGGTAAAGGGCGCATGATCAAAACCGGCTCCCTCGGCGATGTTATGCAGGAGTCTATTCAGGCGGCCTTGACGGTTGTGCGTTCTCGCTCCCAGGCACTGGGAATAGGTCCGGACTTCCACGAGACCCGGGATATTCATATCCACGTGCCTGAAGGTGCCACCCCCAAAGATGGCCCTTCGGCGGGTATTGCCATGTGCACCGCTTTGGTGTCTGTGTTAACGGATATTCCCGTTCGCTCAGATGTGGCGATGACTGGAGAAATTACTCTGCGTGGAGAAGTTTTAAGAATTGGTGGTCTTAAAGAAAAGTTATTGGCAGCGCATCGGGGCGGTATAAAAACTGTACTGATTCCTGCTGATAATGAGCGAGATCTGAAGGATATTCCCGATAATATTCTTCAGGACTTGGTAGTTAGGCCCGTTAAGTGGATCGATCAGGTACTTGAGCTGGCGCTCGAACACAAGCCTGAATCCCTGTCTGATGAAGAGTATTCCGCCTTACAGAAAAAGGCAGAGGAGCGCTCGCAGCGAGGAATCCAAACTCACTGACTCTTGTAATGGGGTGACTTTTGTCGCCCCTTTACAACTTGCAAGGCCAAAACTTCGCCAATCAGGCTATCTACGCTGCTTGAAAAGTGTGCATCTGCCCGGAAACCCGCATGGTTCCTTGACCCGCTTCTGGGCAGTTGGTATAAAACGGGGCTTATTGCCCGGCGCGTAAATTGCCGAAGGCTAAAAAATTTAAAGTATGGGTGTCTTTTGTAGACCACCCGAAGCATATTTAAAAAGAACAGAGGGATTAAGCGTGAATAAGTCCGAACTGATTGAAGCAATTGCCGCATCTGCAGATATTCCAAAAGCAGCAGCTGGCCGTGCTTTGGACGCAATGGTTGATAGCATCACTGATGCCCTGAAAAAAGGTGATCAAGTTGCCCTCGTTGGCTTTGGTACCTTTGCTGTGAAAGAGCGTGCAGCTCGTACTGGTCGCAATCCTCGCACTGGCGATCCCATTGAAATCGCTGCGGCAAAAATTCCTAACTTCAAGGCCGGTAAAGCCCTGAAAGACGCTGTAAACTAAGTTTTCAGCAGGCTTTGAAACTTTGTAAAAGAGTCTGAATGTCAAAGAGGCGTGTCAGTTGGGATGCGCCTTTTTTGTATCTGATAGTAGTTAAAAACAATTAATTTTCGGAGCTGAGCATGCTTCAGTCCATGCGTGACAACCTGAAAGGGACAGCCGCGATTATTGTCGCAGCCTTTTTCGGTTTTATTATGGTCATTGGGGGAATTGATTTCTTCACCGGTGCCAGTGGAGGTGCTGCCGATGCGGTAGCCGAGGTTAATGGCGAAAAAATTACAAACTTGGATTTGCAACGCGCAATTCAAAATCGCCGCAATATGATCATTAGTCAGTACGGCGAAGATGTGCCCGCTGATTTAATCAGCGATGAGCAGTTGCGTGAGCCAGTTTTACGCCAGTTGGTTTCCAGTGCTGTGATGCGCCAAGCTGCTCAGGACAGCGGTATGGTGATGAGCTCTGCGGCGGTCGACAGAGCGATCGTGGGAATTCCGGCTTTTCAGGTGAACGGCAGTTTTGATCCGCAAATGTACCGCGATGCTTTGCGTCGTATGGGGTATAGCCCTGCAGGCTTCCGCCAGATTATGGAAAATGATATGGCGCTGGAGCAGTACGCAAATAGTGTGGTTGAAAGTGCTTTTACTACCCAGGCGGATGCAGAACAGATTGTTGCCGCCTCTATGGAAGAGCGTGATTTTGATTACGTGGTGATGCCAGTTGAAGGCCTGCTAGCAGAGATTCAGGTTTCGGATGCTGAAGTAGAACAGTACTACCAGGAGAATCAAGGGCAATACCAGCGTCCAGAGCAGGTGGCGGTTGAGTATATTGAGCTAACTCCTGAAGTATTTGCCGGTAACATTGATATTTCTGAAAGCGATGTTCGCGCTCAGTATGAGCAAGAGCTGAAAGGTTTCGCATCGGAACTTCGCCGTCGTGCTGCACATATTTTGCTTGAAGAAGCTGACGCAGAAAAAATTGCTGAGATTCAGAGCAAACTGGATGCCGGCGAAGATTTCGCCGAGTTGGCAAAGACTTACTCCCAAGACGTAGGCTCTGCGGAGGAAGGCGGTGAGTTGGGTTACACCACAGGTGATGTATTCCCAGAGGCATTCGAGCAGGCCTTGGCCGCGCTTGAAGTGGGTCAGGTTTCTGCTCCAGTGACCACCGATAGTGGAACTCACTTTATCAAGTTGTTGGAAGTAGAGCAGAGTGAACCGCCGAGCTTCGAAGAGCAAAAAGTGGCGATCGAAAAGCGGCTGCGTGCGTCCGTTGCCGAGCGCGAGTTTGTTGACGCCTTGTCCCGTCTCGCCGATCTGGCATACAACGCGGACAACCTGGCTGAGCCCGCTGAAGAGTTGGGTGTTCCCCTGAAGACTGCCAATCTGTTTTCGCGCGAGAGCGCATCTGGCGTCCTTTCTAACGGGCAGGTTATCGAGGCTGCTTTCTCTGTGGAAGTGAAGGAAGATGGCAATACTTCAGATGTGATCAACCTGAACAATGAGCACTCTGTCGTTTTGCGGGTCACCGACTCTAAGCCCGCGGGTACCTACCCTCTGGAAGAGGTTCGCCAGCAAATTGTTGACCGTTTGAAGCGTGATAAGGCCAGTGAGCAATTGGCTAAGCAAGCGGAAGAGCTTAAAGAGAAGCTCGCTACTGGTACTAGTTTTGCAGAACTGGCAGAAGCGCAAGGTTTAACCCTGGAGACCAGTGATAAAACTCGTCGCGGTGGTTTTGCTCAGCGCGGAGAGATTAATGCCAAGGCATTTGCACTGCCTGCACCATCTGCTGGCAAAGATGAAGTGACCAGCTTCGCTACAAATAATGGTGATCTGGTAGTTCTCGATCTGCGCAGCGTGCGCCCGGGCGAACTATCCAAGCAGAGCAAAGAGCAGCGTCAGGCACTGATGCAGCAATTGGCCTCTGTAAATGGTGGGGCCGAGTTAGCAGCTATCCAGCGCTACTTGTCCGATCAGGCAAAAATCGATCTGGCCTCTTCTGCCGAGTGACGGTTGTTATTGAGCCATAAAAAAACCCGGCAATTGCCGGGTTTTTTTATGGCTAACTCCCTGTAGGGTAGTGTGCGCTTTAAGTGTTGCTGGCACTATCCACAAATAAGGTTAAGCGCTGTCCGGGTTGTAAATACTTGGACTTGTTTATCTTATTCCAGCGGAGAATATCATCGATTTCGATACTGAATTTATTGGCTATCCGATATAGAGAGTCGCCGCTGCGTACCCGGTAAGAAACCTTGCGGGTAGTGCGGTTGTTCTCTGATACTGCGGGGGAGCCGTTGTAAGCCACCAGGGTGCGCCCAGGGCGCAGGGTGTCTCCCGGTGCCATGCTGTTCCAGCTGGCCAGTTGCTTTACGGTCACATCCAGCTTGCGTGAAATCCCCCAAAGGCTGTCGCCAGGGCGTACAGTGTAATTAACTTTCTGGCCCTTGCCGGAAGACTGCTTGCGTTTAACTCGCTGATCGAGTGCGTAGGCATACTGTCCCGCGGGGCCCGATGCGCTGGGGATTAACAGTGTTTTACCGGCGCGAATATTATTGCTGCGTAGTTTGTTTGTCTCGCGTATCGCTCCGACGGTGGTCTGGTAGCGGCGAGCGATAGTGGAAAGGGTGTCGCCTCGGGCAATGGTGTAGCGCTGCCAGCTTACTCTCTCTTCCTTGGGAAGTTGTGCCAGGGCGCTCTCAAACTTTTCCTGGGTCTCTATTGGAATCAGTAGTTGGTGGTTTCCGTTGGGGTCGGTTGCCCAGCGGTTATAGCCTGGGTTCAGTAGGTAGAGCTCTTCAATCTCAATTTCTGCAAGTTCCGCAGCCTGGGCCAGGTCGATCTGACTGCCTACATCGACACGGGCGTAGTAGGGCTCGTTGGAGACATCATGCAGTGGAATTTTGTAATGGTCCGGGCGGGATATAACCTCCGCCAGAGCCAGCAGCTGGGGCACATAGCGTTTGGTTTCCCGCGGTAGTTTGAGATCCCAATAACTGGTGCCAAGTCCGTTGCGACGATTGCGCTCTACGGCTCTGCGAACCGTTCCCTCACCGGCGTTGTAAGCAGCGAGTGCCAGCTCCCAGTCCCCATCAAAGCGATCGTGCAGGTAGTTGAAGTACTTTGCCGCAGCCTGGGTGGATTCATGGACATCGCGGCGTCCGTCATACCACCAATTTTGCTCGAGCCCGAAAGAGCGCCCGGTGGCCGGGATAAACTGCCACATACCGGAAGCCCGGGCGTGGGAGTAGGCGAAGGGGTCGTATGCGCTCTCGACAATGGGGAGCAGCGCTAATTCAAGTGGGAGATTTGCCTGTTCCAGCTGTTCTGCAACATGGAAAATATAGCGGCGAGAGCGCTCGGTTACCCGAGCCATATAGCCCTCATTGCGGGCGAAGTAAGCAATATATTCCTTAACCTTGGGGTCGCTGGTGTGGTGATCCAGGGCGAACCCCTGACGAAGTCTTGCCCAGATGTCTACGGGGGGAGGGACCGCTTCAGAGGGTTCGTGTTTTTTAACAGCTCGGTCACTCGCGACAGAGGTTTCCTCTGCAGGGATATTTTCAGTTTCAGGCGCAGAGGCCTGTTCCGGTAATTGCGAGCAGGCCCCTACCGTAGCGGCTAGTAATGCTACAGCAAAATTCTTGTGAACCATGTGTGATATCCGCGAGTCTTTCTTGTAATTCATCCTGACGCATTTCAGAACAATTATTGGTAAAGCGCCAGGCATTTGGTCAATTACTTTTGATTCTAATTAGGCAAATTAGTTTCGGTCAATATTGACGGTTAAAAAGTATGCGAATTGCTAGTTTATCACCCAGCCTGAGAGGAGTTTAGGTGAAGTTGGGCGTTTAGAAGTTGTCCTTCCAGCCGCGCAAGCTCGCAAAAATATCTACGTTATCGCTTCCGTCATTTAACTCCGGTCTCGAATTGATAGCTGTCTGCCTAACTTCCGGATACTGACAGCGAAGAAATGGGTTGGTGTCTAGCTCAAGGGCGATAGTTGAAGGCAAAGTTGGCTTGTTTTCTACTCTCAGGGCTTTGCACTGAGCAACCCTTGCCTCAATGGCTTGATTGTTAGGCTCTACCGTTTGGGCAAACTTCAGGTTGCCGAGTGTGTACTCGTGTGCAGGATAGACAAAAGTTGCGGCGGGTAATTTACTGAGCTTTTGCAGGGAATGGTACATCTGCTCTGGAGTGCCTTCGAACAACCTGCCGCAGCCAGCGGAAAAAAGAGTGTCACCACAAAAAAGGTGTAATTGTTCACCGCCTGCTGCTGTGGTTTCATTCAAAACCAAAGCTAAGTGGTCTAGAGTGTGCCCCGGAACAGCGTGTACCTGGAAGGGCATGCCAAGGACCTGTAAGGAATCTCCACCGGCAATGGGGTGAGTGACACCGGGTATGTGCTCGGGGCCATAGACAGGGCACTGGTACTGGTGGCAAAGCGTTTCGATGCCACCGGTATGGTCATAGTGGTGATGAGTAATGAGAATGCCGCTGAGTATGGTCCCCTCTAGGGCCTTTTCTACTGGCACAGCATCACCAGGGTCGACTACCCAGTGCTGGCCATCTTTTTGCAGGTGCCAGATATAGTTGTCATTAAAGGCGGGGATTGGCGTGATGGATAGCATAATCGAATCGTCTTTTCGCTGAATAGCAGAACAATATCATGGAAGGCGTGAGACGGTGTGAATTGTTACCTGAGGACTGGTTTACTTAGAGTAAGGCCCTGGAAACATCGCCCGAGTGTAGAATTGAATAGCTGTTAAATTGATCAATGGAGATATGATGACCGGAAAGAGCAGGCCTGGTAATGATGAGGAGCAATCCCCTCTTGGCAAGGTCTGCCCAGCGCTATCCCATTGGTTTTCCAGTTCGCTGGGAGAGGAGATTCTCTCGCAACAGCTGGCATTGGCCCAACCCTTAGTGGAGGGCTTTTTCGGTTATCACTTTCTACAGGCCAGCGTGACCCAATCCGTTGATTTTGGCGCCTTCAGTCGTATCAATCATCGTTTTCGATTGGGGGCGACCTCTGAGCAGGGCGGGGCTGCGGTAGTGGAGTTCGAGCAACTGCCCCTCCCCGCCGATTCAATCGATGTAGTACTGCTGCATCACCTTTTGGACTTCTCCAGTCATCCCCACCAAGTATTGAGAGAGGCGGCCAGGGTTTTGATACCCGGTGGTCATATGCTGCTAATCGGGTTTAACCCATTTTCCTTGCTCGGCTTGTCCCGTCTGCTGTTTTCCAGGGGGGCTTACCAGCGCGGAAATCAACTGCGGGCTGCTCGAATTGCCGACTGGATGAATCTGTTGGACTTGCAGGCTGAGAGGGTAGATCGCGGCTTCTTCCGCTTGCCATTACAGCAAAAGGAATTGCTATCCAAGACGGCTTGGATGGAGCGCCTTGGCTCCCGCTTGCACTTGCCATGGGGGGGCTTTTACATCATAGTCGCCCGCAAAGAAGTGGCACGTGTTCGCACTATTAAAATCAATTGGCGGGCCGAGAGAAAGCCCGCTTTGGTTGCCACCCCGTCGAGCCCTCGCGTTGCAGCACGCGGGAAGCATCAAAAGCGCTGATTTCGCTGAAAATCGGCCCCATATCTAATTTTGGCGTAAGTTTTGAAACAAATTACTATCTATACAGATGGCGCTTGTCGCGGTAATCCTGGTCCCGGCGGTTGGGGTGCTCTGTTGGTGTACGGTGAGCGGGAGAAAGAATTGTTTGGTGGGGAGGCGCATACCACCAATAATCGTATGGAATTGTTAGCTGCAATCAAAGCTTTGGAGGCTCTTAAACAGCCGTGCAAAGTTGATTTGCATACTGACTCACAGTACCTGCGCCAGGGAATTACCGGCTGGATTAACAACTGGAAAAAGAACGGTTGGAAGACAGCGAGTAAGAAGCCTGTCAAAAATGCAGACCTATGGCGGCAGTTGGATGAGAGCGTCTCCGAGCATGATGTAGAGTGGCACTGGGTTAAGGGTCATGCCGGCCACCCGGGCAATGAGCGGGCCGATCAGTTGGCAAATCGTGGCGTCGATGAGCTGGAGTCCTGAGGGGAATATTGCATATGCGTCAAGTGGTTCTCGATACAGAGACAACAGGTCTCGATCCCAAAAGCGGCCATCGTATTATTGAAATTGGTTGCGTAGAGCTGGTTAACCGGAAGTTGACTGGCCGTCACTATCACCAGTACATCAACCCGCAGCGACAAGTGGAAGATGGGGCTATTGAGGTCCATGGAATCACTAATGAATTCCTGGCGGATAAACCCGTATTCGCTCAGATCGCCGATGAATTTATGACCTTCTGTGAAGGTGCAGAGCTGGTTATTCACAACGCGCCCTTCGATGTCGGTTTTATTGATGCTGAGCTGAGGCTGCTGGGTAATCCGCGCTGGCGCAATGTCAATGCGCATTGTGGGGTTTTGGATACCCTGACAATGGCCCGGGAAAAGCACCCTGGGCAGAAAAACAATCTGGACGCCCTTTGTAAGCGCTACTTTGTCGATAACTCCCAGCGGGATTTGCACGGCGCATTACTGGATGCGGAGATTCTTGCCGACGTCTACCTGATGATGACCGGTGGCCAAACCGATTTGGTGTTGGCACAGGGTGATTCCTCGGAAGGGGAGGAAGGTAAGAAGGCGGAAAATGATGTGGCGGGTGAAGCCATTCGTCGCCTATCGGCAGATCGCGCGCCCCTGCTAGTAGCGCGTGCTACGCCACAGGAAGCTGAAGCGCATCAATCGATGCTAGGATTGCTGGAGAAATCAGCGGGTAAACACTTCTGGTAGCACATCAATGAAGAGGTGTTCTCTTTAATCTTGATGTTCATTGCGCTTTTCTTTTTCTGAGCGGGTGGGAATTATCAATTCCCACCCATCCAGATAGTCTCTTATACAAGTTCTCTTTAGATCGCGTAGACCACGCAAATCAAAGCAACAATACTCAGTACGATGGTATAGGGCAGAGCCATGATCACCATGCGGCCATAAGATAGGCGTATGAGAGGTGCCAGGGCCGATGTCAGCAGGAACAAAAATGCAGCTTGTCCATTGGGAGTGGCAACGCTGGGTAGGTTGGTTCCGGTATTGATGGCAATGGCCAGCTTGTCAAAATGTTCTCGGGTAATGTCACCTGCGGTGAGGGCAGCCTTAACTTCGTTAATGTAAACCGTTGCCACAAAAACATTGTCGCTAATCATCGATAAAATACCGTTTGCCATGAATAGCAATCCTGGCTGCTGTTCGGGCTTTTGTGCGAGAACGAAGTTAGTTACAGGCTCGAATAGGTGCTGCTGGTGAATCACTGCAACAATTGCAAAGAAAACCACGAGCAGTGCAGTAAATGGCAGTGCCTCTTCAAACGCGTGGCCGATTCTAGCTTCTTGAACAACGCCGTTAAACGAGGTCAGAAGTACGATAATCATCAGGCCAATGATACCGACTTCGGCAACATGAAATGCCAGGGCAAAAACCAGAACCACAGCGACAATGCCCTGAATCCCCAGCTCGGCAACCTGTGCCGAGGTGCGCTTCTTTTCTTCCTCTTTGGAAAAATTAACCAGTACCTCACGTACGGCGCTAGGGAGCTGGGCTCCATAGCCAAACATTTTAATTTTCTCCAAAAAGAAACAAGTAGCCAGGCCGGCAAAGAATGTTGGAATGGTTACTGGGGCCATCTGCAGGAAAAACTGTACAAATTCCCACCCGGCTTTCTCAGCGATCAGCAGGTTTTGCGGTTCTCCAACCAAGGTGCAAACACCACCGAGAGCAGTGCCTACGGCGCCATGCATGATCAGGCTGCGAAGGTAGGCTCGAAACTGATCCAAGTCTTCGCGGTGATACTCCACGACATGCTCATCGTTGGAGTGGTCGTGGTCGTTGTGGTGGTGTGGCTGCTGGGAGGCGACCCGGTGATAGACTGAGTAAAAGCCTACGGCAACCGCAATCAGAACAGCAGTTACGGTCAAGGCATCTAAGAATGCTGACAGTACTGCAGATACAGCACAGAAAAGTAGTGACAGCAGTGATTTTGAATTCACATTAATCAAAATTTTAGTGAATACAAATAGAAGCAGGCTCTTCATAAAGTAAATGCCGGCCACCATAAACATTAGCAGCAGAATAACTTCGATATTCTCAACTACCTCGTGGTAGACGGCGTCGGTGCTTGTCATACCCATCAATACGGCTTCAATTGCGAGCAGTCCGCCGGGTTGAAGTGGGTAACACTTCAGGGCCATCGCCAGGGTAAAAATGAATTCACCAATAAGGACCCAGCCTGTTACAAAAGGCCCCGATACATACAGTATTAACGGGTTGAGAAGCAAAAAGGCGGCTATGGTCAATTTGTACCAATCAGGCGCTTCGCCGAGAAAATTTTCGGCAAAGGCGCGACCAAATCCGCCGCCGGATGCCGCAATGGTGTTGTTGTAAGTGTTCATCATTTACTTCCTTGGTTAACCCATTGGTGTGGGTCAAAATGGAATCTTTGGGAATCGGCGGTGTATGCGAAATAGATACCTGAGCTCAATTATCGCTGCGTGCTTCCCCGGGTTTATTGTGCACAGATTGATTGGTTTTTGTTCTTTAACACAAAAAAACGTACAGCTTTAAACTTGAAAGTAGCAAACGCTACTGGGTTTTCTGGAAAATTCAAGTAATTTAGGGGCTTCAGCCCCGCCGCTAGGTTATTTGTCGATTATTCGGTGGAAATTGTTTGGCGAAAGGTGGACTCTTTTATTTATTGGGGTAAATTGCCCTTAATGAGGCCAGAATCATCCTGATCTGGTTGTTTTTTGTTCGATTATAGGAAGAATGCAGCGGTGCAGCCAAAGACTGAATTGCGCAAGATCAATATCACTTCTGTCAATGTAGTGAAGGATGAGCTGGTAGCTACCATCGATAATGCCGCCTCACACTTGGATAAATTTGCCGCGGATACTTCCCAAAAGCAGGCTCTCGAACAGAGTTTGGCTGCACTCAGGCAGGTTAGTGGAGTATTGCAGATGGTGCAGCTCCAGGCAGCTGAGCTCCTCGCCCAAGAGAAAATCAAAGCGCTTACAGAGGTGTTAGAGGAGAGACAGAGCGCCTCAGAAGAACTGATGGAAGCGTTGGGCACAGGTTTTTACGTAATGGGACGCTACTTGGATTTTGTCCAAAGTCGTGCCATTGCCCGTCCAGAATTGCTGATTCCCTATATCAATAATTTGCGTGCGGCCCGGTCTCAGCCCCCTGTGCCGGAAAGTCATTTTTTCCGTTGTAACTTGGAGGGGGCTGTGCCTGGTGCAGGGGCTTCTGCGGTAATGTCGGAAGACTTGAATAGTTTTGTTCGCCGATTCCGTCATATGTACCAGGTTGGTTTGTTGGCTCTGTTGCGAGGTAAACCTCGGGGCCCAGCGTACACGATGATGTCTCGCGCCCTTGAGAGAATCGCAAGCATCACCATGGGGCGCCCAAATGGGCGTTTATGGGTGGTAGCAGGGGCGGCACTTGCAGGTATGGCCTCCCAGGAAATGCGCATCAGTCGATCCCGGGTGATGGTTTTCAGTATGTTTGATCGCTGGCTGCGAGCATTACAAAAAGAGTGTGATACAGCTTTAGATCAGCCTGCGCCACCGATTTTGCTGAAAGAGTGCCTCTATTGGCTGACTCTTTCCAAGCCCGAGGGCTTTGGTGGCAAGTTGCTGGAGGCCTTCTCCGCAGAGCCTCTTGATTACAGTGAAGAGGAGTTAGAGCGGGAGCGAGCCACCCTTGGAGGCCCCGGCGCTACGGCAATTACCGCAGTTGCTAACGCCTTAGAGGAAGAGTTGTCCGGTGTGCGCCGGATGTTGGATGACGCTGAGTTAATTGGTACTACTTCCTTGGATGCAGAAGATGGCCTCGCTTCTTCACTGCAAAGGGTGGCCGGTACCTTGCAGATGCTCAATTTTAAGCGGGTTGGAGAGAGTCTGCGCAGCGCGGTTGCGGAATACCAGAGTGCCTCCGGCGCGGGTGGTTCCATAGCGGACAGCGCACTGCAAAAACTGACAGGCCAGGTGTTGATGGTCGATAGCACGGTAAGAGCGCTCAAGCAGAGTACTTCTATTGATCTGGATGAATACGGTCATGCGGATATTGCCTTTGAGCACAGCCAGCTGGCGGAAGCGGAAGTGGCTGTACTTAAAGAGGCTGAAGCCGGTTTGGCGTTGATTAAGAGAGCGCTGGCGGCCTATGCAGAGTCCGACTTTGATCATGGCCATATTCGCAATGTTTCCACTACTTTGAACTCAGTGCGCGGAGGCTTGATCGTTCTCAACTTAAGTAGAGCAGCGGCCGTAGTCGAAGGTTTGTTGAACTTTGTTGAGACTGTTATCGACCGCCATGATGCCGGTCCTGAGGTAGAGCAATCTTTGCATATTTTTGCCGATGCGATTATCAGCCTTGAGTACTATCTGGGAGAGGTAAAGCTGCATAGGCAAGCAGATATTCAATCCCTCAGTCTCGCTATCGAAAGCTTGACTGCTCTGGGTTATCCCGTTGAGGCCGCATAATTAAGGAGGTCTCCTTGGTAGATAAGTTTGTCCCAGCAGGTAATGTGTGGGCAGTCCCGAAATTTTCTCAGCATATCTTGATTGCTGATGGGCTGATTCTCTGCCGAGGAGATTTTTTCCTCCACGACGCCCAGGTATTGGTAGCGGAGGCTGTTCAATCCAGCCACTATTTGGGAGAGCTAAGTGGGCGGGCGTGTGGTGTCCACGTTTTGTCTCGCCAGGTTGAAATTGCCGGCTATGAATGGCGAAACCTACGCAGTCTGCTGACTTTGGTTGAGGAGCCGATGTTTGCATTGGCTGGGCGGGCGCTACAGATTTCCCATTGGGATAGCCAACATCGATTTTGCGGTCGTTGTGGCACTCCCACCATCTATCACTCTAATGATCGCGCTCGCACCTGCCCGGCTTGTGATCTTACTGTCTACCCCAGAATCGCCCCCTGTGTAATTATGCTTGTTACCCGAGGAGATGAGTGTCTCTTAGCTCGTCACGCCTCGCGTCGAAATGCAACTTATACGGCCCTCGCTGGGTTTATAGAGCCCGGTGAGAGTGCAGAGCAAGCGCTGGTGCGTGAAGTCTATGAGGAAGTGGGGCTCAAAGTGGGTGCCCTGGAGTATGTGGGGAGCCAGTCCTGGCCTTTTCCCGGGCAGTTGATGATCGGGTATTTGGCGGAGTGGCAAGGTGGGGGATTGTGCTTGGACCCCAATGAGATAGAAGAGGCAGACTGGTTCCACTACAGCTCATTGCCAGCTATACCGCCCATACAAACCCTGTCCGGCCGCTTGATCCACACTTTTGTCGAAAAGGCTGCGGCGAAGAACCGCCCGTAAGGTTGGTTTAAAGATGTTGCGCAGTATCAGGGAGTAGAAATCATAATGTATATAGCGATTACCTTTATTATTGCCATCCTGGCGTTGTTGTTTGTGTTTTGGGGGGCGCGAGTCCTGCTATCGGGAAATTGGTTCCTGGGGTTTATACGTGGTTCCGCCGGTCTTTTTCTTTTTGCAACTGCTCTTTGGATTGTTCTGATTGCTGCAGATGTTTACAGCTATAGAAACCTGGCTGAAGAGCACAGTGTTGGCATTGTTTCGTTTCGAAAAATTGCCGAGCAGCAATTTGAAGTCAAGTTTTCTGATGCGGATGGTATAGCGCAAAAGTTTGAATTGCTTGGGGATCAGTGGCAGTTGGATGCCCGAATGCTCAAGTGGCAGGGTCCATTAGCCCGCTGGGGAATTAAGCCCGCTTATCGTCTGGACAGGTTGAGTGGTCGCTATCTCACGCTGCAGGATGAGCGAGCTCGCGAGCGTTCTGTCCATGAAATAGAGGGGGCGAACTATGGCGTGGATGTTTGGCAGTTTGTACGCGGTGTTGATCGCAAGTTGCCCTTTGTTGATGCGGTATATGGCAGTGCCACATTTCTACCTATGGAGGACGGTGCGGTTTACGAGGTGCGTATTAGCCACAGCGGTTTGTTGGCTCGCCCCCTTAATCAGCGAGCAACTTCCGCCCTGGAAGGTTGGCAGTAAAATACTGAAGCTAAATAAAAATTAGTTAAGACGGAAAATGGAGTCTAAGTGGAATTTTTAATTGAATACGGCCTTTTTCTAGCCAAAATTGTTACGGTTGTCGTGGCCTTAATGGTGTTGATAGGTTTTATTTTTGCAAATCGAGAGCAGCTGAAAGAGCGTGTTCAGGGGCATATCACAGTTACACATTTGAATGATCGCTATGAGCAGTTTAAAGAAACACTGCTTGAAGCTGTGATGGATAAGCACGAATTCGCCCGTCGTAAAAAGCAAATGGCGAAAGAAAAGAAGACTCAGGAAAAAGCCCTGGCTAAAAAACATAAAGCTGAGAGCAAAAAGCAGCCTGAAAAAAGTGCTGCTACTTCTTCCGACGTTGCTAAAGAGGAAGGAGAGCATAAGTCCAAGGGTATAAAAGGGGAGTTGGTCTCCGAGCGCAAGCGTGTCTTTGTTATGCAATTTAATGGGGATATCAAAGCGAGTGCTCTTTCCCATTTGCGTGAAGAGGTGACGGCCATTCTTCAAGTGGCAGAGTCCGGAGATGAAGTTCTCCTTTGTCTTGAAAGCCCTGGGGGCATGGTGGCGAACTATGGTTTGGCCGCCAGCCAGTTAACCAGGATTCGCAGTGCAGGTATCCATTTGACTATTGCTGTCGATAAAGTAGCTGCCAGTGGGGGCTATATGATGGCCTGTGTTGCAGATCGTATCCTGGCAGCACCCTTTGCGATGTTGGGCTCTATTGGTGTTTTAGCTCAGATGCCGAACTTTAACCGCCTGTTGAAGCGCAACGATATCGATTACGAACTGTTTACTGCGGGCCAGTACAAGCGCACTGTAACCATGTTTGGTGAAAATACTGAGGAAGGCAAACAGAAGTTCCAAGAGGATTTAGATGAGATCCATATTCTGTTTCAGCACTTTGTCGGGGAGTACCGTCAAAAACTCGACGTCGACAAAGTTGCCACGGGCGAGGTTTGGTTCGGGCAAAAAGCTCTATCCTTGGGACTGGTCGATGAACTGAAAACATCAGATGAATACTTGACCAGTTGTGCTAAGGACTGCGACTTATATCAGGTGGAATTCAAAGAACGGAAAAATATAGCTAAGAAAATAGGGTTGGCGGCAGAAGCAGGTGTGGAATCGGCGGTCACTCGTCTCTTTTCACGGCTGGCAGCTCTGCGTCATCAGGCTCAATAGTTGTAACGTTACAGGTTGATAGTGTTGCGGGATATACCCCATGGAAATAGATAGGGATGAAAAATTTCGGGCAATTCAGGTTGCCGAAGTAGCTTCGGGAAAGTTTGACCAGTCTGTTGTTGAGCGTCAACTTTCTGAACTTCCCGATAACCCCTTGCTGTTGGCCGTAAGTTATTCATCCTTGAATTTCAAAGATTCTTTATCTGCGTTTGGCAATCGTGGGATTACTAATACCTACCCCCATACCCCGGGTATTGATGCGGTGGGCAAAGTGCTGTTCGATCGGAGCAAAACGTTTCAACCGGGTGCCGAATTATTGGTCAATGGCTACGATTTGGGCATGAATACTTCTGGTGGACTTGCAGAGCGTATTGCCGTTCCTCCGCAATGGGCCTTGCCAATCCCCGAGGGCCTAACAGCTTGGGAGTCTATGGCACTGGGTACGGCGGGTTTTACCGCCGCGCTTTGTGTTGAAAAGCTCCTGGAGTCCGGCGCATCTCCTGAGGATGGAGAGATTCTGGTAACAGGTTCAACCGGGGGCGTCGGCTCTGTTGCCGTCGCCTTGCTGGCGAAGCTAGGCTTTCGTGTCGCAGCAGTGACGGGAAAGTTGGAGTCTGCTGATTATTTGGCGAGATTGGGCGCATGGAAGGTTCTCGACCGGGATACGCTGGCCCCTTTTGCCAATAAAGCGATGGCCAAGCCATTGTGGGCCTGGGCTGTCGATACTGTGGGCGGGGAAACGCTTTTTAATGTCATTAAATCCCTGCGCTACGGCGGCGGAGTGGCTGCTTGTGGTATGGCTTCAGGTGCTCAATTTCACGCCAATGTATTTCCATTTATCTTGCGCGGTATTAGTTTGTTGGGTGTGGATAGCGCTGTTTTGCCAATAGAAAAGAAGGCAGAAGTATGGAAGCGGTTGGCCAGTGAGTGGTATATCGGCGATAAGCTCGACAGTATTGCGGAGAATATTAGCCTTGATCAGGCTCCAGAGTTTCTTGCGCGCTTAAATAGAGGGCATGGAATAGGTCGTTACGTTGTAGATATGGCTCTCTAATAGATCTATCGATTTAGAATAATAAGTACACTTAAAAGATTCTATTTATCTTACCAAATATCCCCGACAACTCTGAATCTGAGTTGCATATGGGCTTTTTTCTCAATAGCCTTTAAGCAGACTCTGTTGTTTGCGGGCTTGTTGTATTGGAAGAAAACTTTGTCGACAAGTAACAGTGAAAGTAACAAACCTGGCCAGCGTAACGCTCTGGTTCTCTCTGGGGGAGGTGCGCGTGCTGCCTATCAAGCGGGCGTTTTAAGGGCGCTTGCGGAACTGGTTCCAGAAGATAATCCTCGGCCCTTTCAGATAATCTGCGGCACCTCTGCAGGAGCTATGAACGCGATGCTTCTCGCCTCTCATACAGGCACCTTTAAAGAAGCTGTCGACAGAATGTGCTCAGTTTGGTTGCAGCTTAGTGTTGAGCAGGTTTATCGCACCAGTTGGCGTAGTTTACTTGGGAACCTGTTTTCCATCAGTCGTTCGCTCTTGAACCAAGGTGTGGGTAGACAAAAACCTTTGGCACTCCTGGATAACAGTCCGCTGCGTAGTTTGGTTGAGCGCGAGATAAACTTTGACAATATTCAAAAAAATATTTCGGCTGGGCATTTGCATGCCACAAGTGTTAATGCGCTTTCTTATAGTGAAGGGCAGTCCGTCAGCTATTTTCAGGGAGCGGAGAATGTTAAAGGGTGGCAGCGGTTTCGTCGCTTTGGAGTGCCTACTCAATTAACCTCGGACCACCTATTGGCGTCAGCAGCAATTCCTGCCATTTTCCCGGCGGTCAAATTAGATGGAGTTTATTTTTGCGATGGTGCCATTCGTCTGATGGCCCCGATTAGTCCGGCACTGCATCTCGGTGCCAAGCGTGTATTTGTGGTGGGTGTGTCGGACAACCGTTCTCCAGCCCATTGGGGGAGTCGCAACAGTCCTGCGCAGATGGAGTCCCCTTCGATGGCGCAAATAGCTGCTCAGTTATTCAATGCCGCATTTATCGATAGCTTGGAGGCAGACTTGGAGCATCTGGATCGAGTAAATATGTTACTTGACTATGTGGATCCAACAGATCATTCGGATTTGAAATTGTTGCGTTCGGTAGAGTCGGTTGTTATTGAGCCCTCGCAGAGTTTAGGGCGTCTTAGTGGCAGAAAACTTGGTCACCTTCCCTCAGCGCTACGCTGGTTATTCCGCTCAACGGGTGCGACCAATCCCGGTGGCGGTGTTTCTGCAGCCAGTTATCTATTATTTGAAAGGCCATATATCGAAGAACTTATCGATCTCGGCTATCAGGATGCTATGTGGGAAAAAGATAAATTGCGCAGTTTTCTGCAGCCGGAGCCAGAAGGTATAACTGAGCGCAAGGGGCTCTTTGGGATTCGCAGTAAATCTCAAGAAGAGGCTTCTCACGGTAATTCTGAACACTGACCTTAGTTTCTATCCCCCTTATTGGCGTGACTAGCGCCTTTCATCTCAGTGAATATTTTTTCTTCAAGTTTCTAAAGGGCGTTAAACGCCCTTGAATCCATTATTATTCCGCCAAGGCGGAGGAAGCCTTTCGCATTTATTTTCGCGCTTTCTTATGATTTTCTCGGGCTATGTGCGCCCTCACTCATCCGAACAAGTAGCTTCTATATTTAATAGTGATGTCAATGCTGTCGGGTATTATTCAAGATGTTTTCTGTGTTTTTACTCGTGACTCTTTTTTCATTTAGTACAGGTAATCAGGATTTCGCCCAGATGATCGGTAGGGTTGATCGGGTTGAATATTTGGGGGGAGGCTTGGTTGTTTCTGGGTGGGCGTGTCAGAAAGGAGTATTCAAGTCAGTTTCTGTTGGTCTTTATCTAGGTGGAGACAGTAGAAGCGGGTTTCCATTAAAAGTTTCCAGAGCTGATCAGAAGTCGTCAAAGGGAATTGCCAATATATGTGATACCCAGGGCGTTCCCCATGGATTCAAGTTTTATTTGAATTATGAGGAAATGAAAAAGTTTGTAAGAAAGAAGATCTATGTACATGGGTTCTCATCAAATCAAGGCAGATTCAGAGCAATTTCAAATTCTGGTAGATATCGGGTTGGGATTCCCTATATGAAATATACCGATATTACCTTGTTGCGAAGAACTTTTGATTTGCAACCACTGGCTACGTTTGATGATCAGCATTTAAATTTAATTCCAATGCCCGGTGATGGCTATGCTCTGGAAGCTCAGTATATTCCTTATGAAAAGGGTTCGGAGAGAATTAGTACATCAACCCAATTAGCCAAATCTGTTTCATCGGCAACTCTCGCTTACGATGTGAAGTTTCATCGGAACTTCGAATTTGTTAAGGGCGGTAAGCTACACGGCCTTGCTGGTGGGGGACAGGCTTCAGGATGCGTACCTATTGATCCGAAGAGTTGGAGTGTGCGGGTTAAGTTTGGTGCGGAGGGTAGGGTCGGGCTCTATACCTATCATCAGGATAGAGTCGCTCGGTGTGGAGATGGGTATCAAGGGAATGACAGCTTTAGATTTGAGCGGGATACCTGGTATCGGATTGAGTTGTTTGTGCAATTAAATAGCAGTGCAAATAATGCTGACGGATATATCGAGCTATTTATAAATGGCAAAAAAATTGTAGAGGAACAAGGGTTGCGGCTGACTGGTAGTGATAGGGTAGCTATTGATAAATTTCAGTTCAGTACTTTTCATGGCGGTAGTTCAGCTTTGTGGTCACCCTCCAAAAAAGTCTATGCCTACTTTGACAATATTTCAGTGAAGCAAGGGAGAAAGATATATGGCCTTAAGGGGGCTGTATGCGAAAATGAGAAAGCTGGAATATACAGTGGGTCGGGAGCTTGCTGTTCCAGCTCGTGTGGGGCCTGTGGCGGCCCTGGGTGCAGCCAATTAAATGGCGGAAGCTCAGCCTGCTGTACATCGGAAATTATTAATTCAGCGCCATTGTGCTCCTATCCTGGGCAGGTCGCCCCATGCACTATGTAAGGCTTGAGGGTTTCTGAGTAACTCAGGGGCTTTATAATTTCCTAATTACCACTTATGCTAAGCCAATTTTTAGCAACCTTTCTGGCATCGGTGGTGTCCGAAGAGAGACGTAAATCAATCTTGGAATGAGTGCCGACAAATCAAACCTCCGATTAAAGCGATATTGAAATTCTGCCAAATAGCGCTGTGCATATTTCGGCCTAATAGCATGGTAAGTGCTACGTAGCGCACTCTTTAAATTACCAAGTACTGTATTTACCCAATAGAACTCAGGCTCTTCAACAGAAGCTCGGCCACCACCACAAACAATTTTGTCATGTACACAACCGGCCTCCTTAATGGCATTGAAGCATGGAAGACCATCTGAGATGACTGTGCTGCCACTGCAAAGGTACTTTTTACTCCAGGTTGAAATTTCACTGCTTTTGAAGCCCTTGATAATTGAGAGCTTAATACGGGTTGGGCGTCCCTCCTTGGTTGTTTCAACGGCCGCCACAAAGGGAGTTTTACCCTTGGCTCCGCGCCCGGGCTTGCATCCAGTACGCTCACCACCGAGATAGGCATCATCTAGTTCAATAAAACCGGACAGTTTGTATCGTTGGTCTCGCTCCATCATCACTTGCATGAGTTTCTGCTTCATACGCCATGCTGCGTTGTAAGAGATACCTAGATGTCGAGATAGCTCCATAGAGGAAATGCCCTTCTTATCCTGAGTAATCAGGAAAATACCGAGAAACCAGGTGGTGAGGGGGAGCTTCGTGGAGTCAAAAATTGTACGAGAGGTAATCGATGTCTGACGCCGACAATGGTTACATTGCTTAAGCTTGCGATAAGCGAGGTCGCAATGCTTGTCATGCCCGCAGTGAGGACAACTAAAGCCATTGGGCCAACGCCACTGCGACAGTGCATCGAAGCACTGTTCCTCGCTGCCGTACATTTTGAGGAATTGGGTCAAACTAATACCCTTCTGAAACTGTACCTTGTTGCGAGCCATGGCGTATTCCCTTGCAGATCAACGAGATAGCTGTATTTATATACAGTTACGCATAACTTAGCAAGAGTGGTAATTAGGTATAATTTAAGGTTGCCATTTAAATCGCTGAATTAATTGCAAGAAACTTCCCTGTATTTCGCATTGTATTTTCAGCTGAGAACCGCTCACCGGATGTTCAAGCTTGAGCTCAGATGCATGCAAAAGCAGTCGAGAGCACTCGAGCCTGTTGGCAAAGAAACGATTATGGGTTGACTTTCCATATTTCGGGCAGCCAATTAGAGGGTGGTGGATATGCTTGAAATGCCTTCTTATTTGATGGCGCCGCCCTGTTTTCAATTGGATTTCTACTAGGGAATACCGGCTGGTCGGGTAGCGGTCAACCTCATAAGGTAACTCAATAGTCTCCAAGCGTCGGTACAGCGTAACAGCCTGCTGACGTGGCAGATCCGTTTTAGGTCGCTTCCTCTGGTGTTTGAAGTCGGCAACGGGGGGGAGGGCATAGTCAATGACACCTTCTTCCGGGCTATATCCTCTACATACAGCAATATATTTTTTTGATGATAAATCACTTTCCAACTGCTGCTGTACCTGCGCAGCAATCTCGCTGCTTTTCGCAAAAATAATAACACCGGAGGTAGGCTTATCCAGTCGATGTACTGGATAAAGAAAGTTACCACATAGGTCCCTCAAATATTGCAAAAGTACACGCTTTTCATGGCGGTCTATTTCTGATCTGTGAACAAGCCATCCCTCTGGTTTGTAAGCGGCAAGTAAGTAGTCGTCTTCAAAGAGAATGGTAGGTTCTTGAGTGGTCATTTTGGGGGCGTGGCGACTGGACTGTAATTTCGGTAACACGATTTTATGGCATAGCGAGCCCTCATGCTATGTTGAAAAGTAAAAGTTGGTTAGTGAATTCAGGGTAGAATTTTTATCGATAGACAAAAAACAGGCTTGACATGGTACCAAATGAGAATAAACTGCACCTAAATTCCATTGCTGATCTAGTTTCAAGATTGGCATTCTAATTGGCAGTATTTTTGAAGTGGATCGCACCACTAAGGAGCCGTGAAATGCGAAATGTAGATATCAAGAGTTTATTTGTTTAATCGCTTTTCACGCACTTGAGCTTGGAAAGTGATATTGCTTTCCAAGCCAGACCTTCCAAAAGCCCTGGTAAATGCCGGGGCTTTTTTGTTTTAGCTTGGATTGCCGTTTCAGTTAAGTGGATTAATCCAGGAATAAAATATGCCTGTAAAAACAGTGTTAAATCGAAATGCACCGCCTGGCACGGTACCGGTAAAAATCTATACCGATGATATTGAGCCCCAGGCAATGCAACAGTTAAAGAATATTGCCCAGCTTCCTATTGTGCACTCCCATGTTGCTGCTATGCCGGATGTGCATTTGGGAAAGGGGGCAACGGTAGGATCGGTGATCCCAACGGTAAGTGCGATAATTCCGGCTGCCGTTGGGGTGGATATTGGTTGTGGAATGAATGCGGTGCGAACTTCGCTACAAGCCCATCAGCTGCCAGACAATCTGAAAGCACTGCGGGACGCCATTGAGGTGAAAGTGCCGGTTGGTCAGGGACGACATAAACTGATCAGCGCCAGGGAATCTGCCTGCAAACTTTTAGCTCCCGGTGTGGATAGATTGTTTTCAAAGCATCCAGGGCTACTGAAGAAACTGCATCAGCCACAAAAAACCTGGGTGACCCAAATGGGTACATTAGGGGGTGGCAATCACTTTATCGAAGTTTGTATTGATGAGAGTGGTGCTGTCTGGGTGATGTTGCATTCGGGGAGTCGAGGGATTGGCAATGCTATTGGTCAGCATTTTATCCAGTTGGCCCGACGGGATATGGCTGGGCATATGCACAATCTTCCGGATAAGGATCTGGCCTATTTCTCAGAAGGCTGCCAGAATTTTGACGATTATATTGAGGCGGTTAATTGGGCGCAGGAATATGCGCGCTGGAACAGGCAGGAAATGATGAAGCTTGTGCTTGGATGCCTGAAGGTCAGCTTACCAAAGTTTACTTTGACCACAGAGGCAATTAACTGTCACCATAATTATGTTGTTCGCGAGCGCCATTTTGATAGAGATGTATTCGTGACTCGCAAAGGGGCTATTAGTGCTCAGAGAGATCAACTGGGAATTATTCCCGGCTCTATGGGGGCTAAGTCATTTATCGTGCGTGGGCTTGGCAATAAGGAATCTTTTTATTCCTGTGCACACGGAGCTGGTCGAAAAATGAGTCGTACAGCGGCTCGCCAGCGTTTTACCAGAAAGGACTTGGAAGATCAGACCCGAGGTGTGCAATGCCGTAAAGATAAGGGCGTTCTGGATGAGATTCCTGCTGCTTATAAGGATATTGACCAGGTGATGGAGAACCAGTCCGATCTTGTGGAAGTGGTGCACACGCTACGCCAGGTAATTTGTATCAAGGGGTAAATATGGAGGTATCAATACAAGTTTTGAGTGAGAAGATATTTGGAAGAGTGGATCTACTAAAAGTAAAAGGTGAAGTTTTATGAAAAAGAAAGAAAAAATTCGTAGTTATGTTGCGCGTAATCCGCTAATGAGAAAGGGCGGTGCCCACGTAAAGGCAAAATCTTCGGGGCGTTTCGCTAGCAAGCAGAAGCTACGTAAAGAGGTGCGGGAGTGCGACTCCCGCCCCCAGGCTTTTGCTGCTATTTTTTCTTTGATATCGCCTCTTTAGCTAGCCGTGTTTTCTGCTAGCCTATTTCCCATCAGGCCAGTTGGGTAGAGCTTCCAAATATACCCAGCGCTTCTTAAATAACTTAAATAGTGAAATTTCGTGAATCAGGTGTTCTTGGTCATTTTCTGTATACCAAGCCTTAAATTCCACAATCGATTTTTTTAGTCCCGCCTTACTCTTAATAACTTCCAATTTTGTCCACTGGGTTTCAATATCCTCAGCTTGCAGTTCTGGGCAGGTGTCGGGATGCCAGGTTTTTTTCAGGTACCGAAAATTTCCGGTTGCAAAGGCCGTATAGCGACTGCGCATAACCGCTTCTGCATTATTGGGGTAAGCCTTTCCCGACAAATAGAGTCCGCAGCAGGTATCAAGGGGCTTGCCCGATCCACAGGGGCAGTACCGATCCGTCATAAATCATCTCTCCAGCGTGAACTTAACGCTCTCGTAACACTTTTTAACCATGTTTTCTGGTGAGGGAGCGTAGCATAGCTTGACCTTTGAAATGTTGCCGCTAAGATACCGACCAACCGGTTGGTTTTGATTGGTGATGCCCAGGAGGTCATGTGTCGAGAGTCGACAAAGCTGCCATTGTCCGAGCAGCAGAAGAAGTAGTCCGGGATCGAGGGGCGCGCAAGTTGACCCTGGATGCGGTGGCTGCACAGTGCGGGCTCAGCAAGGGCGGTTTGATTCATCATTTTCGAACTAAGCAGTCACTCCTGAAGGCGATGCTGGAGGCGGCAATAGCTCGTGAAGATGACAGTGTTGCCACTTTTGTGTCCTCCGGGGACAGCTTGTTGGTGTCGCGCTTGAAGAGCATTTTTGAATTGATGGAGGACGACAAGGGGCTGCCTCGCTCACTGATCGCCGCCGTGGCCGAAGACCCCATGTTGCTGGGACCGGTAAAAGACAAAGAGGAGCAGCAGCGTCGCGATATCTGCGATGCGTATCGTGACCCGGAAATGGCGGAACTGCTAATCCTGGCGGCCCAGGGCATGTTCCTGGGTCGCGTACTCGGTGTGGTTGAGTCTGAAGACCCGATTATTGAACGTTTACAGGGACGTCTGCTGGCGCTCTCTGCCGACCTGAACTAAAGGTCAGCCCCAGTTAATACAGTTTGTGGATGATGAATATGAATATATCGCCAAGATCGCGTTTCTCATTGGCCGTTTTGATCGCAGCAGTTGCAGTTCTGGCAGGATGCTCCGAATCGAAGACGGAGCAGGCGCAGGCAGAGCACGTCTGGCCCGTGAAAGTAGCTACCGTTGCCAGTAATAACCAGGTCAAAGATCGACAGTTTGCCGGTCGTGTTAAGGCAGTGCAGAGTGTCGATCTATCTTTCCAGGTCGGTGGGAAGCTGGACAAGCTCACAATTCGCGAAGGTGAAATTATTCCAAAGGGAACCCTGATAGCAGAGCTTGATCAGCGGGATTACCTGCGCAGGGTAAAAGAAGCCCGATTAAATGTAGAGTTGCTGGAAAAAACCCTCAATCGTCAGCGCTCTCTGGCAGGGTCAAAAGTTATTTCACAGCAGCAGCTGGATGAAACGAAAAGTAACTTTGACTTGGCTAAAGTGACCCTGGAACGTGCTGAGCAGGACCTGGCTTATACCCAGCTAAGGGTTCCTTTCGATGCTTTGGCAACTCGCCAGCTGGTAGAGAATTACACCAACGTCCAGGCCGGCCAGGCAATTGTCCGTTTGCAGAATATTTCTGAGGTTCGAATTCAAATCTCCGTGCCTGAAAAGCTGTTGGCCACGGTTAATGAAGAGCAAGTCAACTCCATGACCGCCGAATTTGAATTTTTGCCGGGCAAGGAGTTCCCACTTACTTACCGTGAGCACCAGGCTGAGGCAGACAGCGTTACCCAGACTTACGTTGTCGAGTTTGGAATGCCCCGCCCCGAAAATGTACAGATCCTTCCCGGCATGACCGCTCGCGTTAGTGTGAAGTTGAATAAAGCGAGTGGTGACCTGTGGGTTCCCCTTTCGGCAGTGCAGACTGGCCCGGAAGGTAAGCCCTATGTTTGGCAAATTAATGCAGACCAATCTGTTTCCAAAGCTTCCGTGACCCTTGGGCGTACTGATGGTGAGTCGGTACAGATTAAGGATGGCATTAGCCCTGCTATGAAACTGGTTGCTACCGGCGGCCAGCACCTTTATGACGGTGCAAAAGTACGCAATTACGCACAGCACTAATTAGTGTGTTAGCTCTGGCCCTGTTAACAGTAGGGAAAATGTTGTGAAGATTTCTGACATATTTATAGAAAAGCCAGTTTATAGCTGGCTGTTGATGCTGATTTGCTTAATCGGTGGTCTTTGGGGGCTTTCAGATATTGGTCGCCTCGAAGATCCTGCGTTTACGATCAAGGAAGCCCGTGTTTACACCTTCTACCCAGGTGCCAGCGCCCAGCGTGTAGAAGAGGAGGTCACCGAAAAGCTTGAGGTGGCCATCCAACAAATGGGACAGCTGGACAAGGTCTCTTCCACCTCAAGTCCGGGAATGTCTGAAATTCGGGTGGAAATCAAAGATCAGTATGCCTCGCAGGAACTTGCCCAGGTTTGGGATGAATTGCGGCGCAAGGTTAATGATGCTCAAAGTGACCTGCCCAGCGGTGCTTTACCCTCCATTGTGAATGATGACTTTGGTGAGGTTTACGGTATTTATTATGCGATTACCGGAGAAGGGTTTTCGCTGACTGAAATGCGTGAAATTACCAAAGCGATTCGCCGGGAGTTACTGGGAGTTGAGGGGGTTGCCAAGGTTTCCCGTTCAGGCATTATCGACGAAGTGGCTTACCTGGATATTGATGAATCCCGCCTGGCCCAGTTTGGTTTTTCCCTGGATGACTTAGCGCAGGTACTGCAATCTGAAAGTTCGACCCAGAAAGTCGGCGAGATTGGAGGTCAGGATTTACGTACCCGTATACTGGTTGATAATCCTGCGAGTGACCTGGAATCCATTCGTAATATTCTCGTCGGCGTACCCGGTTCAACCGCGATGCTGGCCGTCCGTGATATCGCCGATATTTCTCTCGGCTACGATGAGAGCCCCAGCTTTATTGCCCGATTTGATGGTAAGCAGGCCATTCTGCTGGGTGTGGCCGGTGCGGAAAATACCAATATCGTGAACGTTGGCAAGGCGGTAGAGGCCAGGCTGGAGCAGATTAAACAGGCGTTGCCTCTGGGTGTAGAAATCCATCCTATTTACGAGCAGCATCAGGTAGTAGAGGAGAGTGTTGACGGTTTCCTCTTTAACCTGGTTTCCTCTGTCGTGATCGTTACTCTAGTACTTTGTGTATTTATGGGCTGGCGATCAGGTGTTGTGGTTGGCACTGTCCTCGGTTTGACCGTTTTGGGCACCGTGTTAATCATGAACCTGTTTGGCTTGAATTTGCAGCGGATCTCTCTCGGTGCCCTGATTATCGCCATGGGTATGTTGGTTGATAATGCCATTGTGGTTGCCGAAGGGATGCTGATGGGGGTTCAGAGAAAAGAAGAGCCTAAGAGTGCTGCCAGGCGCGTAGTCCGCCAGACTTTCTGGCCACTGCTGGGTGCGACCATTATCGGTATTATGGCGTTCTCCGGTATCGGTCTGTCCGATGATGCTACTGGCGAATTCCTTTTCTCCCTGTTTGCGGTAATTGGTATCTCCCTGTTACTCAGCTGGATACTGGCGATTACTATTACCCCTTACTTGGGCTATCACCTGTTTAAGCCGGGTAAGCAAGCCGACTCGGAAGATCCTTACGATGGCCGCTTCTACAATATGTACTCCGGTGCTCTATCAGGAGCTTTGAAGCGCAGGGGCCTGACCATTGCAGTACTTATTGTGGTGACTCTGGTCAGCTACTTTGCTTTCGGGTTTGTGAAGCAGGGGTTCTTCCCCAATTCAAATGCTCCACTTTTTTATGTTAACTATTTCATGCCTCAGGGCAGTGATATTAATCGTACTGATAAGGCGCTTCAGGAAGCGACTGCATTCTTCCAGGAACAGGATGAAGTTGTCTCCGTGACAGCAGTAGCTGGTCGCGGAGCCGATCGCTTTATGCTGACCTATGCTCCCGAGCCACCCAATGCGTCTTATGGCCAGTTGATTGTTCGCACTGAAAACCGGGAGCAAATCCCCCAGTTGATTGAGAGCGCCAAGGCGAAGTTGCGTGTAGCGCAGCCGGAAGCATTGATTACTTTCAAGCGCCTGGTGTTTGGTCCCGGTGGCGGATCGGATGTTGAAGTGCGTATTTCAGGTCCGGATTACCAGACACTGCGTACCTTGGCAGTCAGTGTAGAACAGCAGTTCCGTGACAAAGGACTTGAAGATATTCGTCACAACTGGCGCAGCAGAGAGCCTACTCTGCACGCACATCTGGATGATGAGCGGGCGCGAGTTGCCGGGGTTACCAATGCTGATGTCAGCCGTATGATTCAGTTTGCCACTGCGGGTTACACCGTTGGCGACTTTGAAAGCGGTGACCGTATTATCCCTATTGTTGCCCGTATGCCAGAGGGAGATCGCAATCAGGTGGGTTCACTGGAAGACCGCTTGGTGTGGAGCCCCAATGAGCAGGGATATATTCCGGCAGGACAGTTGATTACTGATTTCGAGTTAACCGCTGATGAAGGATTGATCCAAAGACGCAACAGGGTGCCAACTATTACCATCAGTGCGGATGCGCCTGAAGGTGTTACGGCAATGGCAGCCTTTGGCCGTATACGTCCCTGGGTTGAAGAAATGAAGTTGCCACCTGGCTTCAAGGTTGAATTCGGTGGTGAGTACGAAAGTTCTACCGATGCGCAGAAGTCGTTAGGTAAAGGTTTACCCTTGGGCTTCCTGATTATGATCCTGGTGTCGATACTGCTGTTCGGTACTGTTCGGGAGCCGGTGATTATCTGGCTGGTTGTTCCTATGTGTCTCGTCGGTGTTGTTGTCGGGTTGTTGGCGACGGGATTACCATTTGGATTTATGTCTCTTCTCGGTGTCCTCAGCTTGTCTGGTATGTTGATTAAAAATGCCGTGGTATTGGTGGATGAGATTGAGGTTCAGACCCATGCGGGCCTACCGAGGTTGACAGCTATCCAGCGGGCCAGCGTTAGCCGTTTGCGTCCGGTATTCCTTGCCGCTGTCACTACTATTTTAGGAATGTCCCCGCTTCTGTTCGACGCTTTCTTTGCAGATATGGCGGTGACAATTATGGGTGGGCTTGGATTTGCTACGGTGTTGACACTGATTGCAATCCCTGTGTTCTATGCGGTATTCCACAAAGTGAGACCCAACGAAGTAATCGGCGGGGAGACTGAAACCAAAGAGAAACGCAAAGAGGCGGTTATTAGCGAACCTGTATCCGTTTAAAGCATGCTAGCCCTAATTTGGGGCTGATTTCAGAGTCCCGTGCCAAGTTACTATTCGCTTGGTACGGGATTTTTTTTGTCTTCGTTTTTCATCCATAAATTATGGGGTTGTTTTCTGAGGGGGAACTTTCCATTGAAATATATGAAGAGCTTTACGTAGGAAATTAAATTTATTGAACTAAATTTTTCTTCGTCTGTAATCAAACCTTATTAAGCCTGTCATTTAGCACAACTACTCTATGCCGCCTTTATAACTGGAACTGCCTTCGGGTGGGGAATCAACGCATTGGAGTGGCAATGAAAAATCATAAATTTTTCAAAAGAGCAGCGTTAGCTATCGCTATACCGGCAATTTTGGCCGGTTGCAGTGACGATAATGATGATCCGGTAGTGGTAACTCCAGATCCGGAAGTGCCAGAGGAAGTCAGTCTATTTGAATCAGTTGCTGGTTCTGAGGCTGCTGCGCATATTGGTCCTTCAACAATGCAGGTACCGCATGTTGTCGCCACAGCTGAAAACGTCAAGGTAATTAATCTGCTCAGCAATGGTTATCTCCCTACAGATTACTCCAGTGAAAATGTTCCCCAACAGGATATGCTTCCTATATTCGAAGAGCACCCGAGTCTTGATGCTGCGGATACGGATGGCCTTTATGTATTGTCTGGAGAACCCGATGGTTTGGGGTATCTGGATAATGACGACGATACATTTACCTTGTTTATGAATCAGGAACACTACAACTTTGTTGGCGGTGATGGGGTGGTGCTGGAGAACTCAAATCGCAGCCTCCGATCGACAGGCACCTTCATTTCAAAGTGGGTAATCAATAAAACCACCGGGGAAATTGAGGGTGGTGAGGACCTGATTAAAGGTGTTTATGCCTGGCGGCGTACCCTGTATGACACGGATGGTGAGGTTGCTGAATCTCCAGGATATACCTACGTAACACAAATGAAACCCTATTTTGATGCGGATGGGGACCTTGTGAATACGGGAGCATTCGAACGTTTCTGCTCCGCAACTCTGCCAGCTGAAACTGCTTTCTATAATGCGGAAAGCGGCAAAGGTACCCAGGTGCGGATGTTCTTGACCGGCGAAGAGAGTGACGGTGGCGAGAGCCTCAAAACTTATTACGATGGTTTGGTTGAGAAGCGTGGTTATGAAGGCCTTCGATTTGATGCTTTTGGTAGCATCAGTGGTGAGGCGAAAGCCAAGAGTGAGATCGAGTCTGTCTACGAGTACGACAAATCGGAAATTTATATCGGTCGCGGTATCGCTGTTTTGACAACCGGAGACAATGCTGGTGATGCTTATGAATTGCCACTACTTGGTAAATCTCGCTTTGAGAATATCGTACCCAACTATAAAGCACAGGATAAAACCATACTGCTGTCTGTCGATGATGAACGGCCTCGGGGTGATGAAGATGATGCTTATCGCAATGGAGGTTTTCTCACAGTCTATGTTGGTGAAAAAACCAATGAAGGCAGTGAAATTGATAAGGCTGGCTTGACCAATGGTGAGCTGTATGCGGTTCGGGTTTTGGATAGCGATGGCGCGCCGGTGGTTGATTTTAGTGATAGTGACAATCGAGCGCTGTTTGGCGATAGCGAATTGATGTTTGAGTTGGTACAACTTTCCAGCCAGGATACCGACGGAGATGGGAAGCCAGAAGATATTCGCGATATGAGCCAGGAGGCCTTCCGTATTCATACCACTGGAATGGAGGTCTCCCAGTGGCGTTCTCCGGAAGATGGTGATTGGGACCCATTGGATCCCAATAGCTTTTATTTTGGAGCCAAGTACGGTGTATACCAGCTTGAGTTTGCGGATATCACCAATCCAACAGATGGTGGAATCATCAAGAGAGTAGTGAGTAGCAAATCCGATGGCGATATAACTGACAACTATGAGAATTTCGACAATATGGCAGCGGTTGCTGGTGTCGATAATAAGACTCGCCTGGTGTTGCAATTTGATAAATCTAATTATTACTCACCAATCTACGTTCTCGACCCTGAAACCGGAGAGATGATTCGTGTTGCCGAATTTAACCCGGAAATTATTGGCGATAGTGAAGACGAGCTCGATCTGAAGATCGAGAAACAGCTGGCAAGTGGAGAATTGGAAGCTGAGCCTACTGACGAGGAATACCAAGCACTGCTGGAAGAGCATGTGGAGAGTAAGCCCTACCGTCAATACTACTCACAATCTTCCAAGGTTCGCAGTGGGCTGGATGATACCGGGATAGAGGCTGCGCTCTCTACCGATGCTGAAGCATCCGGGGTTATTTATGTGGGCGATATTCTGGGTGATGGTTGGTTCTTGAGTTCAACCCAGTTTCACTATGATTTTGAAGGTCGAGTGGATAGTTACCTGAATTCCTTTAATGTGCGTGACCAAAAAAATGGTCCCTCTACACAATTGATTCAGGAAATGATGGCCGGAGGACAGTTGCACGCAATCTATATCCCTCAAGCGGTAGGGCTGGACAAGTAGCAAAATCTATCATTGATAAATTATGCCCTGTCAAGCGTTAATCAGGCAGGGCATTTTTATTAGGTGTAAAAAAATTGATCGAAATATCCTGCTCTTGATTACTCTTGCTATAGCCCTATTTTTTCATTTGGGGTGTTTTGTATAACGTTTGAACCATTTCTTATTGATTTGAACCGCCGCATACAATTGGTACACACTTTCTTGTAACCTAGCGCTCTGGTTTGATTGGTAGTTGATGTATGAGCGTTCGGTCAGTTTCTAAGCTTTTTTCCATTGCTGTAGTTTTCTCCTTCAGTTTTTCCGCTTTTGCAGCGTCCTATGATCGGGCGGAGTGGCTGCCCAAGTGGTCTGATTCCGATCGGGATTGTCAGGATACCCGCCATGAGTTGTTAATTCGCTATTCACTATCCCCGGTAACCTATACCCGCTCCAATCACTGCAAAGTAGACACCGGTTTGTGGCTGGACCCATACACGGGTGGCTTCTTTGTAAAAGCCTCAGATCTTGATGTAGAACATATTGTGCCGCTGAAGTGGGCACACGATCACGGGGGAGCCGATTGGACGCGCAAGCGAAAGCAGCGGTTTGCTGAGGACATCGAGAATTTATGGCTGGTTGATGACGGTCGCAACCAAAGTAAAGGCCACAAAGGGCCGGACAAGTGGATGCCGCCCTATGGACCGGTCAAGCAAGTTTACCTTAAGCGGTTTTTGGCAATCGTAGATAAGTATGGCCTTCAGCTGAGTGCGGGCGAGCGCCGCAAATATCAATCGCTAATGGCGGATGGCTGAGGACAAGTAATCTCTGGGGGGTATAACAAGGTTCCGGCATCCGTTAGAATTTTGTTGTCCTCCAGGAGTTATTTGAAATGCAGCACAACCCCAAGAAGTTAATCGAATACTTTCGACGCTGCTATCAAGCTGACAGTTACGACCTCTCTCTCAACAATATTCTAAATCTCAAATCGAATCGGCGTCTGTTCTTAGATGAGCGGGACTATTTGGGGGCTGATGAATTACCACGTGTACCTGTCTCCGCTACGGCGGGAGCAAAACTGCTGGAACAAGTGGATGCTTACCGAAAGGAGCGGCGGCTGATTTATGGTTGCCTGTTTATTTGTGGTAACTACGCTCTCCAATCTGGACTAAGTGCAAAGCGCAAGCTCTGTGCACCACTACTTTATTTTCCCGCCAAGCTACATTTTGATGAGGATTATTTTGTAGAGATCAACCCTGCAAACATTCACGTTAATCTCCCTGTTTTGCGTCAACTGCTTAAACCTGATGTTGAGTCCTCAATAACAGATAGTTTCCCGGTGCTTGCTTCGCCGCTGTCCTCGACACAGCTAGCTGACGTCGGTCGCTGGCTAACCCATTACACTATTTTGGAAAATGTGGAGGAATTGGGGCGCTGGCCTAACTTGAGTGTAAAGGCAGCTGTTGAAAGTGCATCGAAGGGGGCTCAGTTGTCCTTGGTCTCGGCGGGTGCGGTAATTCTTGCGGATAGATCGAGGGGCTCTCGTGGAGTACTGCACGAATTACAACTTTTAGGTAGGGAAAAAAAATTATCTTCTCCGTTACAGGCATTACTGGGAGAGTGCCACTGGGAAACGGCACAGAAAGCGTGTGAGCCGGATATGCTGCCGGGTCTGTTGAGTGGGGCACAGGAGAGGGCACTGGAAAATGCGGCTCGCTTTCCTCTTAGCCTGGTTTCAGGTCCGCCCGGTACGGGAAAGAGTTTTACGATCGCCGCTATGGTTCTTGATCGAGTGCTGCATGGTGAAAGTGTTTTGGTGGTATCGAAGAACCAGCAAGCATTGGATGTGGTGCGGGATAAGTTGCGAGATGAGTACGGGCTGACTCAGGGGTATGTACATCGAGAGGAGCGGGGTTTTATCCCCAGCTTAAAAGCTCATCTGGATAGGCTGCTGAAAGAGGGGGTGGAACTTCCAGAGAGAAAGCCTGCCCAGGTGAAGAGGGAACTGAAGAGGGCTTATCGAGCCTTGAGGGGCTTGGAGAAGCGCTTCTCCAAAGAGCTGGGATTGGCGCGCGCTGTTAGTGTAGGTCGGTTTGCTCAGTGGGTAGCACGACATGCCTGGAGCTTCTTTGCAAATCGATTGAGTGTTAAAAGTCTGTGGCAATCACAAGGTGCGATTGATGATTGTCGGCGCAACTTTGAAAGCCTGGCAAGTCAGTATTTGAATACTTATCGCCGCGATACATTGCACAGACTGCTGGAGAAAAATCGGGGTACCCTGAGCCAATTCAATCAAGCCTTGCGATCTCGAACTTCAAAAGTACAGGCGGAGCGCTTTGCCCAAACTGATATGCGGGTGGTAATGCAGGCGTTCCCCATATGGCTGGTGGAGGCAGATGAACTCAATGAAGTGCTGCCATTATCGCCCGCCATGTTCGATTTGGTGGTCTTTGATGAGGCAACCCAGTGTGATATTGCGAGTTCACTGCCGGCTCTGTTTCGAGCTGAGCGGGCAGTGATTGTCGGTGACAGCAAACAACTGCGGCATGTTTCATTTCTTTCCCGCAAGCGGCAGCAAAGTATCTGGCAGGGAGTGATAAAAGAGGCCGGGGTGCCGCCAAAACTGAGCTACAGGGATCAATCACTTTTGGATTTGGCTTCAGACGTGATCCCAACTCAACAAGCTGTTGTGATGCTGGATGAGCACTTTCGCAGCCATCCAGAGCTTATCGCATTCAGTAACTATGCTTTTTACTCCGGCCGCTTGAAAGTTATGAGGGCCAGGCCCAAACCATTAGCGGACTCGGCGCTAGAATTTTATCAACTGCCAGGGCGCCGGAGGAAAAATGGGAGAAACACCGTAGAGCGCGACTGGGTTATTGCGAAATTGAAAGCGCATTTCGAGCGCTATGCCGATGCTGCAATTCGGCCGTCGGTCGGTGTTTTGTCTCCCTATCGGGATCAGGCTGATTATTTGGCAGGGGAGTTGATTAAGGTCTTCTCCTCGCAGAAGTTACAGAGTTTTTCTGTGCGCGTTGCCACGCCCTATGGTTTTCAAGGAGAGGAGCGAGATTTAATGCTTATCTCCATGGCTATTGATAGTCAATCGTTGCGGGCAGCCAGCTATTTAAACCGGGCGGATGTGTTTAATGTCGCAATTACCAGGGCAAAAGAAAAGCAGTTGGTTGCGTTGTCGATTGAGCCCCAAACTCTCCCTTCGGATCATCTCTTGCGTCAATATGTTGAGTTTCCACACTTCGTTGGCAGTCATTTACAGGGTGATGAAATCGTATGTCGTTTTGCGAGTGAAGTTAGCCATTTATTAACCCAGCACGAAATTCCCCATTGGGTAGGCTTTCCTGTGGCTGGGCAGATTGTAGATGTGGTTTGTGCTGTGAGCGGGCGTTTTATCGGTATTGACCTGATTGGGTATCCCGGCGACTACGAGTCTTACTTTAGTGTAAAGGTCTACAAGGCATTGTATCGGGCAGGCATTCCGGTTTTTCCCCTGCCGTATATTAACTGGCTAAAAGACCGGCAGGGCTGCATCGAGCAGTTATTGACGATTCTTAAGCAGGAAAAATTGATTGTATCTGAAGCTGCTATTCCTGACGGTTAGTGCCGCTGCCAGGGCTCAGAGATGAAAGTTACGCCGCAGCTGCTAGTCTTCAAGGAGGTTTGAGCAAAATTCCAGAGTAGATCTATGAAATCCTGGTTGCTGATTCTCTCCCTCTCGGTGGTTGCAATTGCCGGAGTGCAAGTTTCTTTGGCTGATCCCCAGCAGGTTCAAGGGGTGCGAAGTCCCACTTTAAGTTTCTGCCAGGCGCGGTTCTATGAGGAAGAGGATGGACGCCTCTACTGTAACTGGGCAGTCAATTTCAGGTATGCCTGCTTTGTTTGGTGGCCAACGAATAAGATTATTCCTGCGGGGGCTAAGCTTTCAGAGCCTGAGGTTGTCGGAAAGTGCGGTAATGGTGAGCCAGTCGTCAAATTGCATCACTACTAACTCACCTGTAAAGGAGCTGTGCAGGTGAGTCGTGGATACCCCGGTTCTTCAGTGGGTAAGCTTGATTACTGACGACGGAGTCAAAGTGTGATCGCGTGTACTGGTGTCCAAGGACGTGGCGTGTTAGCTTTTCTCCTGCTCGGCATAGAGTCCTCGATCTTGCAGCTCACGGGCCTGTTTGAGGATTTCAAGCATGGCGCTGTCCTCCACCGACATGGCATCGATGATGGCTGCCAGCAGATCTGCTGAAAACATGCACTTGCTGACTTTGCTGCGCAGGTTTTCCGGTGTCATTGAAATTCCTCTCTCGGCCAGTGCTTGGGCGAGATCTCCGTAACGCATGCCCTTTAGTGCCATTGATGCGCGCACATAGCGAGCAATTGCCTGCTTGTAAGGGGTTAGTGCTTGCTGGTTGCTCAGGCTTTGCTTGTGGTCCATGGGCTCTACTCCGTCCTATTCACTATCACCAATGTGGTAAATATTATCTTTGTGTGTATTATTTGCAACATTAGTTTGTAATAAGTTATTGACCGCAGATTTTTTGGTGCTATATTTGTGACCAATATTCCACAGTGAGGGAGTTGAGATGACCTGGAACAATGAGAACCTGCGCCAATTGGCGGAAAACCACTCCGGATGGGTGGTCGAATCTGAGGGGGATTGCCTCAGTATTTCCAACGATGAAGGCGTCGATGCGTTTGTCTATGTTGGCGAGAAGCAGATAGTTGTAGAGAGTATTCTGTTTCCCGTGAGCCAGGTAGATGATGTGGCAGCGCTCAATGAAATGGTTCTGCAAACACATCAGCTGGTGCCCCTGACAGCCATTGCGATCAAGAATATTGGTGGTGAGAACTACTACGTCGCTTTCGGTGCTCTGTCGGTGTCCAGCAAGGACGAAGTTGTTATCGAGGAGGTTGAGACCCTGTTTTCCAATGTGGGTGACTTCCTGGATTTATTTGCTGATCATTTTGAAACGGAGGGTGTAGCATGAGCCTTAAGAGAATCTGGACTGCTTTGAAAGGCGCAGTTAACGAAGGAACAGAAGCAGTAGCGGATAGCCAATCGATTCGTATTCTTGACCAAGAATTGCGCGAGGCGAAGGAAGAATTGAAAGCTTGCGATGAAAACCTGACCAAAATCATGGCGAAGCGCAAACTTACTGAGAGTAAAGTCCAAGCGCTGCAAGCCGACGTTGAAACCTATAGCACTCACGCAATCAACGCGAGTGAAAAGGGCGATAACGAACTCGCTCTTGAGTGTGCAGAGCGTGTTACCGAGCTGGAAAGCCAGCTGGAAACTGAGCGCAGCATCCTGGATGGATTCCTGAGTTCAGAGAGCACCCTGAAAGGTAATATTACCCAGGCAAAAACCAATGTGCGCCGTATGGAGCAGCAGATTGACCAGATCAAAGCGACTGAGTCTGTTCAAAAAGCGCAGGTAGCGGTTTCTTCCCGCCATATGGGTGCGAACAGCAAGATCAAAACAGCGCTGGACAGCCTGGATCGCATCAAAAACAAGCAGGAGCAGCGTGCTGCTGAGCTTGAAGCTGCGGAAGAGCTGGCCTCAGAGGAAACCGGTTCCAGCCTGGATGCCAAGCTGAAAGCGGCGGGCATCAAGCCCGGCGGCCAGAAAAGTGGCAGCGATAAGTTGGCTCAACTGTTAGCGGGCCGCGAAAAGGCTTAACACAGTGCTGCTTTATCGAGTGCGACGCCTTCTGGCGTCGCTTTTCATTCGGGCCAATGTAACCACCATTCTCATAGCTGTAGGCAGCTATGTTTTCATCTCCTATTGGCTGCTCAAAATTGCCGGTGAAGCTGATATTGTCGCGGGCGAGAATTTCTTTTACTGGTTGGTCGTTACCGCATCGACAGTAGGTTACGGCGATTTCTCCCCGGTAACCCCTGAGGGTAAAGTCGTGGTTGCCGCTTGGGTGATCCCAGTGGGCCTCAGCCTGTTTGCCATGGTGGTCACAAGAATTGGCTTTGCGGTTTCAGAATTTGTGCATCGCGGCAAGAAGGGCTTGCGTATGACAAACCATATTGATCACACAGTAATTATCGGCTGGAACGGTACCAGAACGCTCCGCTTGATTGAGTTGCTACTCTCCAAAACAAACGGTAGCGCAGCAGAGATTGTCCTCTGTGTTGAAGCCGATATCGAAAATCCGATGCCGGGTAAGATTGATTTTGTCCGGGTGGAATCGTTTTCCCACGGGGAAAGTATGCAGAGGGCAGGGTTGGCCGATGCCGCTCGAATCATTATCGACAACCCTCTGGATGATGTAACCCTTACAACCGCCTTATTCTGCGATAAGCTCAGCCCGAACAGCCATAAAACGGCTTATTTCCAAGATGAAAATGTGGGTGAATTGCTCCGTGCCCACTGTCCCAATATCGAATGTATTCCCTCTGTTGCTGTAGAGATGTTGGCAAAATCCTCGCTTGACCCCGGTTCCGCAAGGTTGCACCGACAGTTGCTCGATAGCACTTACGGCATGACCCAATACAGTGTTGAATATCGGGGTGAGAATCCTCTTCCTGTCGGTGAATTATTTGACCATTTTAAGCGGGATCTCTCCGCGACCTTAATTGCGATACGTAGAAAGGGCGTGGTTAAAATTGACGTGAACCCGGGGCTTACCGATCAGGTCACCGAGGGCGACATGCTGTATTATATCTCTGCAAAGCGGCTCGATGAAAAAAGCTGTTTCGATATAAAAAGTAATGAAGAAGGTGTTGGTACATGTTTACCAAACTGATAAACAAAATAAAAGGAAAGGACGCTCCAAAGGTCAAGACTCCAGAAATTATGGGCTTGCGAATGGGGGCGAGCTTTGAGCTGGACCCTTTGGCCATTCGTCTGATACTCGATGAACTGACCATTGAATCCTGCTCACCGACCCAGATTATTAAAGCAGCTGGTGTTGTCGAACTAGATGGTACCTGGATTTATCGCTTTTACACTGACGATGATGCCTGGCTGCAAGTGATTGCTGAGGGCGGTCAGCGGGATGAGCATGTTGTCGATGTAAAGCTGTTCCATTTTTACGACACACTGGATGTCGGTTCGGAGCAGGCTTGGAATAAATTGTTAAAGAGTGATATTGGCGCACCCAGTTATCACCTTCAGGATCGCTCTTATAGCCGTGTATGGACCGCAGCAGGGGATTACCACAACCCAGTGCATATGGCCGAGAAGACTTACGATGAAGATGGTGATTATTCAGTAACGGATCAATTTACCATGCTTTTCGAACGCGAACTGTCTGATCAGCAAACTGAATCCCTTTTTCTCTCAGCTGAAGAGAAAGAAGAGGATGCAGGCTACTTAAGCCGCAGCCTGGTGATTAGCACCGGCATTACTCTGACCCCCTCACAAATAACAATACACGGATAATAAGGAGATATTTAATGGACCAGCCTTATGATTTACTGACTGGTATCTTGCATTTTGCGGCCTACTTTGGCCTGTCGCTGGTACTTTTGATTGCGTTTAAATTTTTATATGCTCTGGTGACCCCTCACGATGAGTGGAAGTTGATCCGCGAAGATAAGAATACGGCTGCCGCCATTGGTTTTGGTGGTGCTGTTTTGGGTTTTGCAATTGCCGTTGGCGGTGCAGCCAGTAACTCTATTTCTATTGTTGATTTCGCCATCTGGGCCCTGGTTGCATTGATAGCCCAGTTAATTGCTTTTGCCATTATCCGCTTTGGGTTTATGCCGCGTATTGTTGAGCGCATCGAAGATGGAGAGGTGAGTGCCGGTGTTATGTTGGCTGCAACTACAATCGCTGTTGGCGTATTGAATGCGGCTTGCATGAGCTACTAATTGGGGGTGGTAATGAAGCGTACCAAGAATATTAACCTGGCAAGGATGCGCAAGGGCGGTGGATCCAATTTTTTACTGCGCCCACTTGCCTTAGGTGTGGCGGCCGCCCTGGTCGGCTGCTCCTCAGATGAGGAAGTTAAAGTTGTCTCTTCAGTAGATGACTGTGTGGCCAATACCCAGCTGGACGAAGCTCAATGTGAAGCAGCTTATCAGCGCGCGGTTGAGGAAGCGGAGCGCACCGGGCCCAAGTATTCCCGTCTCTCTCAGTGTGAGGCTGAGTTCGGTAGCTGCCAAGAGACCAGTAGCGGCGTCTGGATGCCTCTGATGGCGGGCTTTATGGTTGGCTCCATGCTCAATGACAGGGATCGCCACTATAACTATGGCTACTACAACCCGGTCTACCGCTATTCAGGTTCCCGTTACCGCGACAAGCTGATGACAGCTGACGGCGGCATCATTGGCGATTATGGCCGTTCATCTTATAAGGTGGATAAAAGCGCTACGGCGCCTAAGCCTAAAGTTACCAAAACTGTTTCCCGTGGAGGCTTTGGTGCAGTGGCATCGGCCAAATCCAACTGGGGAGGGGGGCGCTCCAGCAGTGGTGGTTCGCGCGGCTGGGGAGGTTGATTTGTGCTGAGGTTGCCGATTGGTGAGCGCCCGCGTTGGCAAGAGCGAGCGCAGGAGTTTGGGTTTCACTTCCATACCATGTATGGCGAACCCTACTGGGATGAAAGCGCCTACTATCAATTCTCTTTGGAGCAGATAGAAAAGCACATTGAAGGTCCCACTGAAGAAATTCACCAGATGTGCCTGGATGTCGTTGCCCGAGTGCTTGAAGATGAGGAATTGCTGAGGCGGTTCTGTATACCCGAGCAGCACTGGGACTTTGTGCGAACATCCTGGCGTAACGGCGACCCCAGTCTTTATTCTCGCCTGGACTTTGCCTATTCCGGACAGGGGCCGGCAAAGCTCTATGAGAACAATGCTGATACTCCCACTTCTCTGTATGAAACCGGCTTCTGGCAGTGGTTGTGGCTGCAGGACAATGTCGATCGCAGGTCTCTGCCGCTGCAGTCTGATCAGTTCAATAGCCTGCAGGAAAAGCTGGTTAACCGCTTCCATGATTTACAATTCCTGACCCCGGGGCGGGAGTTGCATTTCGCCTGCTGTAAAGATACGGAAGAGGACCGGGGCACGGTTCAATATTTACAGGATTGTGCCTCCGAAGCGGGGATCAATAATCGTTTTGTCTTTATCGAAGATATTGGCCGGGATGAAGCGGGTCAGTTTACCGATTTGAATGATCAGGTAATTACCTGGATGTTTAAGCTGTACCCGTGGGAATTTATGCTCCGAGAGGAGTTCGGGACCCTGTTGGCAGGAAGTAATGTCCGTTGGTTGGAACCGCCCTGGAAGGCGATTATTTCCAATAAGGCGCTTCTGCCAATGTTGTGGAAGCTTTTTCCAGAACACCCGAATCTGCTTCCCTCTTTTTTTGAGGATGAGCTGGACAAGGCTGCGGATTTCCCGGAATTAGTTAAGAAGCCAATCTTTTCACGAGAAGGGGCGAATATTTCGGTAGTAAAAGGGGCGGATACCACTTTGCTGTCCGATGGCCCCTATGGGCAAGAAGGATTTATCTATCAGGCTCTGCATCCTCTCCCCAAGTTTGGAAAGAGCCATACCCTGGTGGGAAGCTGGCTCGTTGATGACCTGGCAGCGGGAATGTCCATCCGGGAAGATTCAAACCTGATTACCCAGGATATGAGCCGTTATCTGCCACATATCATCCTCTAGGCCCGCCAACGACTGCAGGCGCTGACATCAAGCCGGCGCCTGCTCAATCCTCTTCTTTAAAAGTTATAGTGCAGCCGCAGCTCAAAAAAATTCACTCCGGAATTTTCAGAACAGGTTCCCGCATTTGAGTAGTGCAGTGCGTAAGTTGTGACTCCCCAGCGGCGCTCACTCCCAAAGTCAGAGCCCAATCCAATTCGATCCTCAAACTGGAAATGACATCCCAGAGTTGTGTGATTTGTGTTTTTACTCACAATATTGGACTCAGTAATGTAACTGGCCCCCACGGAAAACTCGAAGTAGGGAAAGATAGGCTTGTCCCACTGGGGCAGGTACTCAAGCCTCCATACCGGGCTCACTGACATACCGTGAACTAAATCCTCTCCCCGTTTGGAGACGTCTGGATCGCCATCGTCCAGGCCGGATCGCCATTCAAAGTAACTGGTCTCCAGTCGCGTTTTGAGCGTCCATTTCTCAGCAAGAGACCACTGCCAGGGCAGGTCCTTGGATATGGCAAGGCGATATTGGGTGAGTTCATTGCGGCGATTGGAGAATCCCGGGCCGGCTCCAACAATTGCAGCCCACCGTTTATCCGGGTTTGTTGCCGTTTCAGCCAAAGACCAGGCTGGAAGCAAAAGAGAAGAAAATAACAGACACAGGCCGAGCCTGCGGATAATCAAGTACAACATCATCCCTGATCCTACCTTTCCTACTACGAATGGTGACTACAAGAAAATGATTGGTTAGGGAAACTCAAAATCATCCGGGTTCTTTTCCAGTGTAGACAGAGGTGAGCGAATATAGGTCTTTTATCCCAGTGGTAATTTACTCATGGGAATAATTTACTGGTCTCCAGTGGTATTTGTTGCCAGGAAAACACTTGCAGTGACAGTTTAAAAAAAGCGGTGACAGCGATAGTTCTCTGATATGTAAAGAGGTTTTTTCTCAGGATGAAATACGTGTTCGTAGGTTGGGGTAGCTGCCAATTCCCGCCCTACTAGCAACTTTTGCGGGTAGGTAATCTCGAGAAATTTATGGTTTTAAGGCAGTCAGGCTTATCTATTTTGAATTGTAATAGGGGGTTGTTCGTGAGAGAGGGTGTCATCTATTGATAATTAACGGGTGTGGGGACTTGTATTAAGTTAAAAATCGTCTGTGAAATTTCTCATCCTGTTAAAGGTTTGCCTGTTCTCTATTTTAGGAGTCGCTGTAGTTTTTCCGTCCTATTTTTTAATTGATTATTCTTTCTTGAAAAATAATACCCCTTAATATTATTTTTAAGGGAAAATGGTGCGCTGGTGATCTTCTGAAGTTTGTAAATTTATATCAATAATTGTCAGGAACCGTGCTGTTAAGTAGCGGTCCATAATTCTGTCGCCAACATTACACATCGAATATGTGTAATCAGGATAAGGACCTGGTTCAGCTGGGGAAGGAGGTTGGACGAAATTGAATAACAGGCATAGATATGATTTTACGAAAAACCAAACTAGCATCTGCAATTAAACTACCAGTATTAAATAGCGCCCTGATGGCAATAGCACTGGCCGGTATGAGTTCAAATGCACTTAGCCACGGCTATGTAGAGGCCGCTGATGGTGGTGTTGCATCCGCTCGTGGGACCTTGTGTAAATATGCTCTCGATACAGGAGAGATGAATGTTAACTGCGGTGCTGTTCAATGGGAACCGCAAAGCATTGAAGGGAATGAAGGTTTTCCTGAAAGTGGTCCTGCTGATGGGCAGATAGCCAGTGCAGGAGATAGCTCTTGGTCAGAATTAAATGAGCAATCCTCAGATCGCTGGGTTAAGAATTATATTAGCTCCGGTTGGCAAACTTTTAAATGGCGCTTTACGGCCAATCATGTAACCCGGGACTGGAAATATTACATTACCAAAGAAGGTTGGAATCCAAATGCGGTTTTGACCCGCGACCAATTTGATCTGGATCCATTCTGTGAGGTTGATGGCAACTATGAGCAGCCTGCGGTAAATACGACACACGAGTGTCAGGTGCCGGAGCGTGAAGGCTACCATGTAATTCTTGCTGTGTGGGATGTAGGTGATACGGTTAATGCCTTCTATAACGTTATCGATGTCGAGTTTGACGGTGATAATGTTGTCAATACTGACTGGAGTGTTGGGGGCACTATTAACCCAACTCAAGACCTGAATGTGGGCGATAAAGTTTACACTCGTGTATTTGATAGCTCCGGTGAGAACTCCTCATACTCTACTGTTCTGGAAATTGCCTCAGATGAACAGGGTATCGCTGAAAACTGGTCTCACGATCTGGCTGAGCTGATTAACCAGGAACAGAGCAGCATCCGCGCCGGTGATTATGATGGTAGCAGCAGCTTTGAGCCTCTATATGGCATCAACAGTATCTACTTGTTAGAAGGTAGCAGTTTAGAAAATGTTGAAATTGGATATGAGCTTATTCAAGATCAGGATGATGACTCTACCGATGACGACAATAATTCCGGTGATGATAACTCGGATAACAGTGGAGACAATGGCGATTCTGGAAATTCCGGCAATTCCAGCTGTGAAGCGTTTGTGCAGCAGTATGGCGGTGATCCAGGTTACTCGATTGGCGACGTAGTTATCTATGACAATGTTGCTTATGAATCTACACATGAGCCAAACTGGTGGTCGCCGAGTGCCGCGCCGCAATTCTGGAATGAAACTACCTGTGATGGCTCCGATAGTGGTTCAGACGATAGCTCTGATAGCAATAGTGGAGACGATAGCTCTGCAGTTTCCTGCCCTGAGTTCCAGCAGCCTTACGCGGGTGATAACGGTTACCAGGTTGGAGATAGAGTGACCTTCGGCGGCCAAGTTTATGTCTCAACCTATGGACCAAATTGGTGGTCTCCATCTGCTGCTCCGCAGTTTTGGGAAGAGAGCTCCTGTCAGTAACTAGCAAATTCAATCACCTACCTTTCGGTAGGTGATTGAACTGGGTTAAATCTAAGAGCATGGTTTTCTGAAGTCGGAAAGATTTATTAACCTATCTGGTGTATTACTTCTTGTGATACACCAATCTCGCTCTCTCCTGTTAGATGAACAGGCATATTTCTCCACTCCTAATCAGCTCTCTGCTCCTGGGTTGAGATAATCAAGCGTTGTTAGTGGATGGCTCCACGAACAATGATCAATCTCCATTTCTGCACTATGTCCGCTTTATTGGGTCAAAAATGGCTCAACAGTTAGCTTGCACGCCTGATGTTTTATCCCCATATCGGTATTTGCGATCGAATAATACCGTCTAGCTATGGAGCTATTAATAAGTAATAGCAATTGCTTTTTTAGGCTTGGTTATTTAAATGCTGGGTTATATCGTCTGTCATTCCAAGTAAAATTTAGTTGAATAGATAGAGTATTTCAGGGGCAATAGTTGCTGAAACTGGAAAATAAACTATTTGCCTAGTCTAAGTGTTGATCTAAAAGTCTAACTGTCTTCATAGAAAATTGTTAATCCCTTAAGCGGTGTTTACATTGGGTCATAGTGAATGTGCAATGTATTTTATTATATTACTGCCTCAATAGCGTGAGACTGGAGGGTGCTTCTATAGGTTCTGCATGTGTGTGATCTCAAGAGTATATTTTTCATAGCACTGCCTGCGAATTGTCATCTATTGGTAATTTAATTGTTTTGAATGCTCAGGGCCTTATGTATGACGACTTTATTTTTGTTGTGCTGACTATGATTTTTGCGTTTAGATGTTAATTATAGTTACGTATTTATTAATATTTTTTAGTGTTGGGTTTTTGGTTGGGAATTGGTTGTTTAAGCTTTTCTTGTGATGGGAAATTCCACTGGTTTGAATTTGATGGGTGTGTAAATTTATGAAAATAATTGTCAGGAACCGTGTTGATAAACCGTGGTCTATAGATTTGTAATAATTATTATATTCGAGGTTTGCCTCGCCAGGTAATACGAACCTGTTTCAAACGGGGAAATTAGGCAAGGTTGAATAGCAGGTAAAGAGATGAATTTACAAAAATCCAAACTAGCATCGGTAGTCAATCAATCCGTTTTTATGTGCTTACTTAAGGCTGGAGTATTGTTCGAGGTTAGATCAAAGACTTTCCTAATTACCACTCTTGCTAAGTTATGCGTAACTGTATATAAATACAGCTATCTCGTTGATCTGCAAGGGAATACGCCATGGCTCGCAACAAGGTACAGTTTCAGAAGGGTATTAGTTTGACCCAATTCCTCAAAATGTACGGCAGCGAGGAACAGTGCTTCGATGCACTGTCGCAGTGGCGTTGGCCCAATGGCTTTAGTTGTCCTCACTGCGGGCATGACAAGCATTGCGACCTCGCTTATCGCAAGCTTAAGCAATGTAACCATTGTCGGCGTCAGACATCGATTACCTCTCGTACAATTTTTGACTCCACGAAGCTCCCCCTCACCACCTGGTTTCTCGGTATTTTCCTGATTACTCAGGATAAGAAGGGCATTTCCTCTATGGAGCTATCTCGACATCTAGGTATCTCTTACAACGCAGCATGGCGTATGAAGCAGAAACTCATGCAAGTGATGATGGAGCGAGACCAACGATACAAACTGTCCGGTTTTATTGAACTAGATGATGCCTATCTCGGTGGTGAGCGTACTGGATGCAAGCCCGGGCGCGGAGCCAAGGGTAAAACTCCCTTTGTGGCGGCCGTTGAAACAACCAAGGAGGGACGCCCAACCCGTATTAAGCTCTCAATTATCAAGGGCTTCAAAAGCAGTGAAATTTCAACCTGGAGTAAAAAGTACCTTTGCAGTGGCAGCACAGTCATCTCAGATGGTCTTCCATGCTTCAATGCCATTAAGGAGGCCGGTTGTGTACATGACAAAATTGTTTGTGGTGGTGGCCGAGCTTCTGTTGAAGAGCCTGAGTTCTATTGGGTAAATACAGTACTTGGTAATTTAAAGAGTGCGCTACGTAGCACTTACCATGCTATTAGGCCGAAATATGCACAGCGCTATTTGGCAGAATTTCAATATCGCTTTAATCGGAGGTTTGATTTGTCGGCACTCATTCCAAGATTGATTTACGTCTCTCTTCGGACACCACCGATGCCAGAAAGGTTGCTAAAAATTGGCTTAGCATAAGTGGTAATTAGGAAGACTTTTAGTCGTAGTGATGAAGGGGCTGCCGATGGGTAAATTATCGGTGCGGGAAACAGCATCTGATCGCTAATTTTAAAATTATATTCGCTCTGGTTGAAAAACCTCTAGCTATCACTTTTATGCAGGTCCATTGCCCGCAATTTGTTGAGCGATTTGTCTCCCTTAGTAGCAGGAAATGGGAGAGCAAGCCGCGCTCAGCTTGGCTCAGCATCTAAAAAATAACTATCTGATAAGAGAATCATTTTGATGTTTGGCCTTCTCTTTATTATCGACGCCATGTCTATAGGGATGTATGAAATTAATCGATGTGAAGTGGTAGGGATCAACATAGGGGGCAGGTTTGTAGTTTGCAAGCAGAGACTTGCGAGAAATATTACTCGGCATGATTTCTACAGCCTGATGCGATTTACGAAAGCATACTTACGGCCACTGATAGATGTACTGATTCAGCGCGCCCTTTAATATCTAAGGACGTAATACAATGAACCATATCTTTTTAAAAACGTCAGCCTGCTTTTTAGCAGCCGGCTTATTACTGGCAACGGATGTTGTACAGGCTCAGAAGACGAAGGGTAAGCAGCCCAAGGGACAAACCAGTGCTTATCTAGGAGAAACCAGCCGGTCAACTCTTTCCAAAGGTGTACTTGATCGGCTTGAGCGGACATCGGGGAAGTCTGGTGAGCTTAATAGACCTAGAGATCGTGTTGTGTTTTGGTTTAACACGATGCTCGACTCATCGGCTATCGATCATACTCCCGACCCTGATACCGGTGAAGTGGATTTCTACCAGGGGGGGCCTACCCGGTCCAGTCGCGCATTCGCCATCGTACAAACTGCTGTGTTTGACGCTCTGAACGCCTTTGACGGTAAATACCAACCTTATAATGATCTCGGTGTGCTCGACACCAGAGATGCATCCAAAGATGCAGCTATCGCTTACGCCGCTTACGAAACCTTGCGCGCACTCTACCCCGATCAGGCAGAGCGATTGCAGGAATTACTGCAATCCGACCTCGACCAGTCAAGAGATAGTGCCGAAAGGATTGCCAAGGGCCAAGTGATTGGCGAAGCCGCCGCTGCGGCCATACTCGCGGTGCGAAGCAACGATAAGGCCGACCACTTGGAGCCCGCTTATGGTGAGGGCGGCGCTGTCGCGGATGGGGATGACACCTATCACTCTACATCGGTCAACACGGGTGCTACGGTACCGGGAGAATGGCAGCCTGATCCCGTGGATCCTGTTGGCCACGATTCCGTGGCTCTCGGAGCCTATTGGGGCAGTGTGACACCTTTTTCACTAAGTTCAGGTGATCAATTCCGCAGTCCGATTCCGCCTACAATTACGTCTGAGGAATATGCCGAAGCCTATGAGGAAGTGGCGGCCCTCGGCGGGTCCCCAGCCAATACTATTACCCCATCGACATCCACAGCAGAGACACGATTTATCGGGAATTACTGGGGATATGACGGTGTACCGTTATTGGGCATTCCCCCGAGACTATATAACCTTATCGCCCTGCAGGCAGCACTGGATAACAAAGTCGAGAATGAGCTGGATCTGGCCCGGTATTTTGCTTTGATCAATGTGGGGCTGGCGGATTCTGGTATCGCTGCGTGGGACAGTAAATACTATTACAATTACTGGAGACCGGTTACCGGTATTCGCATCGATGACGACAACCCATCGACCTTGCAGGATGAGCAATGGTTGCCGGTAGGGGTGTCAGTCATCAATACCACCATTGCGATTAGGCCAACACCGCCGTTCCCCTCCTACCCATCGGGTCATGCTACCTTCGGTGCTTCCACCTTCGAGATTATGCGCAGTATGTTTGGAGATCAGCCCTTTACTTTTGTATCGGAAGAATACAATGGGGAAGGCTTCGACCCTTTCACGCCGGATACACCGAGGCCTTTGGTACCTGTCCGTTTTGAATCCTATACCGCCGCTCAACAGGAAAATGGCCTCAGCCGCATTTATAACGGAGTGCACTGGGACTTTGACAATATTGCAGGCCAAGTCATGGGCGAGCAGATCGCGCAGAACTTAATGAACAACGTCGAAGCATTTACCCTAATCAATAGACCACGGGCTCGTAGGTAATTATTTTTACACTGTGAGCTAAATCCTCTCTCCATCATGTGCCGCTCCGTAAGGGGCGGCTACGCCAAAGGTAACTCACCGTATGAATAGCAATCGATATATAACAGTGGCATTGTTGGGAATAGTCGCCTTTGGGTTTTTAGTTTCGCAGCCATTCGTAAAGCCAGTTGAAAACGAAAAGGTCTGGGTAAGTGAACCGAAGCCTGCACCGGATGTTGAAAGCGTTATCCACCCTGCAAAAACACCCGCTTCAGTGGCACTGGCCAACAACGACATCAAGGCTGCATTTGAGCGGGATACTGTTATCAAGCTGAATAGCATTGTTCGCCGATCTCTGACTACTATTCGTAAATATGATGCTGAGATAAAAACCGTTCGAGAGGAAACTCTTGCGGCGACTCAGGACGGAGTGAATGACCAGCAAGTAGCAACTGCCAGGGCGAGTCTCGCCAAGCTGCATGAGTGGGATCTGGAAGCATCCAGGGCTCTCAAGGATATGAACGCAGCTGTTGAAGAGCTTGAGGCAAGTGAAGAGCACTACAACGCAGCGATTTTAGCGGGTATGGTGCGTTTCGTGGAGACTGTGTCCACTGAAATAGGAGATGAGTACACCAAGCTGACAACAATGGTGGGGAAGGGGACCGTAGCAGCAAAATTGTGATATTCCACTAACAAAATCGGCTTGAGAGTTATCGAGATTGTACTGAGCAGGAAGATGATGACATATCGATTGATTTTGGTTTGGGGGAGTCTGCAAGGATGAAAGTAACAGGAAGTTCCGCCTGGACTGTTTTTGTGTAGCCTTACCCTGGTTACTTTATCACTTCACTTTTTACAACCGATTATCATAGAGGTCATTCCATAAGGCAGCCTGTCGGTAGCTGAACTCTGGGACTTCGCTGTGAGCCAGGCTGGCTGCGGCGATTCAGATAGAATTTTTTGTTACCTGGGGAGAGTTATCTTTCCGCTGGCAATCATCTCTTCAATCTTTTTACTGAGATTCTCGAACGTAAATGGTTTCTGGATGCAATCCAGTACCCCGTCAGAAATTACTTCCTGAACTTTACTATCCACGCTGTAACCGGTGGAGAGAATAGCCTTCACTTCGGGGTTAATCCGTTTTAGAAAAGCGAATAATTCTTGTCCATCCATGCCTGGCATAATCATATCCAGCAGGACCAAATCTACTTCATCACTATATTTTCGGTAGTAAGTTATTGCTTGCTCTGCGGTTGCAAAGGTAACGACACTATGGCCGTTCATTTCGAACAGGGCTTTAGAGTAGGTGCGGACAATTGCCTCATCGTCGACAACCATAATGCGCAACTTGCGCTCGCGAGCTAGTTTCTTGGCCTGGTATGTTCGCTTTTTGACTGGGGGTTTGGAGATTGGCAGGTACAGCTTAAAACAGCTGCCAATTCCCTCACGGCTCTGGCACTGTATAGCGCCTTTATGTAAATGAATGGTGCCGTGCACCGCGGCGAGGCCCAGTCCAGCACCACGTCCACTTTCCTTGGTAGTGAAAAATGGTTCAAAGATACGGCGTCGCACTTCGTCAGACATGCCGGTGCCATTATCGGTAATCGTTATTAAAAGGTACTGGCCTGACTGTATCTCAAAATCGGCGATAGAAGCCGATTTATCTATGGTGATATTAGCTGTGACAAAGCTCAGGGAGCCACCAGAGGGCATAGCATCTTTGGCATTGATTCCGATGTTTAGCAAAGCGCTCTTGAGTTGAGCTGGGTCGCCCACGATATGCGGGCGATTTGCATCTAACTGCTGCTTAATCTCGATTCTGCGATCAATAGTACGGGTTAACATTGCGCAAACATCGCGAATGATTTCGTGGGTATTGCAGCTCTTAAGTTGATAATTCCCCTTGCGGGCAAAAGTGAGTAGCTGTTTGGTCAGCTCTGCGGCATGGCGGGCAGTGGTTAGTATGTGATTGGTATACTCGTTAATTCTGGTATCGGTAGAAATTTGCCGAATAACTTCAGCATAACCATTGATCCCATGAATCATATTGTTGAAGTCGTGGGCAATGCCACCGGCAAGCTCACCGATGGCTTGCATTTTTTGAGCTTGGCGAAGCTCTTCCTCCAGTAATCGCTGTTTAGTGATATCCGAACCAATACTCAGAATTCCTGCAGGATCTCCCTTTTCATCTGAAATAATTTTATTGGTCCAGGCAATCCATACTCGTTTACCGCACTTTGTAATGTTCTCATTAATATTGTAACGGTGTTCCTCTGGGAACTGGCAAATACGGTCTATCAATTGCCGCAGGTCTCGGCCGCTTGTTTCGCTAGCAGGGACAATCGTGCCGATTAAATGCCTACCAATAATTTCGGCTTCGGTATAACCAAATAATTGTTGGGCGTACTCGTTAAAGGATGTGATACTGCCGTGTTGATCGCATCGCATTATGATCGAGTTTGCATGCTCCACCAGCTCCCGGTAGCGCTCCTCACTTTTACGTAAGGCTTCATAGAGCTGGGATGAGTCTTGACCCGAGGTGGCAGCAGTAGACGGTGAAAGGGGAAAAATGGGCATATTACTTTCCTTGATCACCTATTTTCTCCTCCTGAGCGCAGCTGCCTGCTTTTCCGCCAGAAATTCCACCATGAAGGCGTCCAAAAGTATATAGCCGGGGCGGTGTATTTTGACCGTGTAGACATTCTTTGCTGACTGGCTGTTATTTTTAGTTCGTATTGTTATCAAGTGTGCTTTGGTGGTACTGGGGTAACTCTCAGGCTCAGTTATGGCCCCTTGGATTGGGAGATGCATATCTCTAAACAGTCGTTTATGACAATTTGGATAGTGGCGCTATCAGCACAAACTGGTAGCATTCACCGCCATATTCAAAACGATTGGATGAATGACTATGCAGCTGCAACCCCGATTTCTCGGGCGCAGTATCGCGGCTCTGTTAAGTGCCTCGCTACTGTTGTCCGCATGCGGTGAGAAGCGTGTTGACAGCGAGCCGAGATCCCTCGATTTCGCTCGTGTGGACGCCTTCCCCTCCACTTATTCTGTAACCCAGTCCCGTCCTGTGTTGATTCAGGGAGCTACCCTGCTCACCGGTACCGGGGAGCAGCAAGAAAATGCGGACCTGTTGTTTGAAAATGGCAAGATCAAGGAGATCGGTAAGGGGTTGCAGGCCCCCGAAGGTGCCTTGATTGTCGATGGCAAAGGTAAGTGGGTTACTCCCGGTATTATCGATGTGCATTCTCATCTGGGGGATTATCCAGCTCCAGGGATCGAATCTGCCCAGGATGGCAATGAGATGACCTCGCCAAACACTGCCCAGGTTTGGTCGGAACACTCTGTCTGGACTCAAGACCCCCAGTTTCCCTTGGCTCTTGCCGGAGGTGTAACAACCCTGCAAATCCTGCCGGGCTCGGCCAACTTGTTTGGCGGCCGCAGTGTCACCCTGAAAAATGTACCCGGTCGCAGTGTCCAGGATATGAAATTCCCCGGCGCTCCCTACGGCTTGAAAATGGCCTGTGGTGAAAACCCCAAGCGGGTTTACGGTGGAAAAGGTAGCTCTCCCTCAACTCGAATGGGTAACGTGGCCGGCTATCGCGATGCTTGGATTAAGGCGAGTGCCTACAAGCAGGAGTGGGAGGATTACGTTGACAACGGAGGGGATGAGCCCAAGCGCGACCTGCAGATGGAAACTCTGGCGGGCGTACTCAATGGCGATATTCTCGTTCACAACCATTGCTACCGCGGTGAGGAAATGGCGGTGATGATGGACGTTGCCAAGGAATTTGATTTCAAAATTTCCACTTTCCACCACGCAGTGGAAGCATACAAGGTTGCTGATCTGCTGGCTGAAAACAATGTTTGTGCAGCAATGTGGGCCGATTGGTGGGGCTTTAAGCATGAGGCCTACGATATGACCGAGGCCAATATCGCCATTGTGGATCAAGCCAAAGCCTGCGCAATGATTCATTCGGACTCCGGTGTTGGCGTACAGCATTTGCACGAGGAGACCGCGAAGGCAATGACTGCGGGTCAGCGTGCGGGCTTCGATATTCAGCCCAAGGATGCAGTGGTTTGGATGACTTTGAACCCCGCCAAGGCCCTGGGTATTGCCGATCAAACTGGCAGCCTTGAGAGCGGCAAGATGGCGGATATCGTTGTTTGGTCCGGCAGCCCCTTCAGTGTTTACACCCATGTAGATCAAGTTTTCATCGATGGGGAATTGATGTTCGATCGCGCGGACAAGAAACGTCAGCCACGCACCGATTTCGAGTTGGGTATTCTCGATGCAGAGGGAGAGCGACTGTGAGAAAAGTAGCTGTTTATTGTGCGCTGGCCCTGGGGTTGATGTCAGCCACTGGCCAGGCAGAGACCATCCTGATCAAGGGTGGCAAGGTACACACCTTGGCGGGGCAGGGCAGCCTGGAGTCCGCAGATATTCTGGTTGTGGATGGTAAGGTCCAGCAGGTAGCCCCCTCACTGGAGGTGAATGCAGATCAGGTAATTGATGCGCGCAACAAGGTGGTGACGCCCGGTGTGATAGCGCCCATTTCTGAACTGGGGTTGGTCGAGATCAGTGCGGCCAGCGCCACCAATGATCACCAGGTGACCGGTGACAGTATCGGTAGTGCCTTCAATCCGGTACCTGCTTACAACCCTAAGTCCACCCTGATCCCATTCAACCGGGCGGGTGGAGTCACCAGTGCCGTTGTTTCACCGGGAATCAGCACTTGGGACAGCGGTGCTATCGATGCTCAGCGGATATTTGCAGGGCGCAGTTTTGCCATCAAGTTGAATGGTGAATTTGATAGCGTCGAAGCAAAGAATGTTGCGCAAAAAGCTTATCTGGGAGAGTCCGGTGGCGAGCTGGCCGGTGGTAGCCGTGCCAACGCTTATGCCAAGGTGGAGAGTGCTCTGCGTGAAGCTCAGGAGTATCGTGATAATCGTGCAGCGATCCACCGTGGAGAATGGCGAGAGCTGGATTACGATCTGGCAGATCTGCAAGCTCTGCAGCCGGTGATCGATGGTAAGGAGCCTTTGATGGTAACTGCCAACCGGGCCAGTGATATCCTCGCAGTATTAGAACTGGGTGAAACCTTTAAGGTGAAGCTCATTATAATCGGTGCAGCTGAGGGCTGGATGGTTGCCGATAAACTGGCGCAAGCACAAGTGCCTGTTGTGATCGATGCAATCAACAACATTCCAGCATCATTCTCAAGTTTGGGCGCACGCCTGGATAATGCTGCACTTCTGGCCAAGGCTGGGGTGACGGTAGCTATCAGTGGCCCAGATATGGTGGCTAGCCACAACGTTTACCTCTCGCGCCAATCGGCGGGCAACGCTGTAGCCCATGGTATGCCTTATGAGGAAGCGCTAAAGGCAATCAGTAGCAATGTTGCTGAGATTTTTAATCTTGAGGGCGGTACGTTGGAGAAGGGCGCGGTTGCGGATATTGTGATCTGGAGCGGTGATCCCCTGGAAGTTACCAGCTACGCTGAGCAGATCCTGATTGAGGGTGAGAATCAATCCCTGGTGAATCGCTCAACGCGCCTCAGAGATCGACACCTCAAGCCCGCAAAGGGCCATGAATTTGGTTACAAGCACTAGTATGCAAAGAGCGGGCTTCTAGCCCGCTTTTCTTTTTCCGCCTATTGATCTGAAAGGTCCATTGGCTTGTACAGGATTTGTGTGGCGGAATACTTGCTTTCGGGGATATATTCCCTGGCCAGATTGATAAGAACAAGGAAAAAACATGGCGAATATCACAGCACTCTACACCGGCCTCTGTGCGCTTCTGATTATTTACTTGGCATTCAGGGTAGTCGAGTTTCGTCGCACAAAGAAAGTGGGAATTGGAACCGGAGATGATCGTTTCAATGAGATTAGGGTGCGAGTTCACGCTAATGCGATTGAGTACACTCCGATAGCGTTGCTTCTGTTGCTGGCTGCAGAGTTGGGCGGTTTGCCCGCACTGTGGTTACACCTCTTTGGGGCGCTCTTTTTTATCTCACGGGTATTTCATGCCTATGGACTGACCAAGGGCAAAGGCGGGCTGCACTTTGGGCGCTTCTGGGGAACTTTAATCAGCTGGGTCGTTATCGTTGTGTTAGCGGTCATTAACGTTGTTAATGCCGTAATTAATCTTTGAAGTTTATTGGTGAGGCTCAGTATGAGCCCCACGCAAAAAAGCCCGGTAGAACCGGGCAGAGTACAGGGATGAATCTATAAGCGTTTACTGATTGGCGGCGAGCGGAGTTACGCGATCATCTTCGCTCTCCTGCACCATGTTTTCGTCTTCTTCGAGTAGTACTTCAGGCTTCCCTTTACAGGCTTTAGCCAGGGCATCGCGGCGTTTGGCCAACAGCAGGCCGATCTCTTCGCCCACTTGCTCATCAATGCTGTCGATGTGGCGCTCAATCAGCGACGTGATATTAGCTGCGAGCTCCAGCATCTTATCGTGTTCTTCAGCGTCTTTTTTGTTGTCGAACATTGCTCCGTCTCTATCGCATTTCCAAACAGCTACTACGGCCATCGTGTGCCTCCCAATCGTCTATTAGACTGTCCACTTAGTTTGTATGCCGCTACCCTAACTGTATAAATATTCAGTGTCAACGATGCGGTGAAGAAAGGGCCCTATGCGGTCAAAAGACCAGCAGGTGCGATGATTGGTCCGCCATTAAGCGTGAACACTGTCATAATGTGCATACAGCCAGACGCATTCCCCCCGGGGCGACTGGCTGTCTTCACATCATTTAACAGGCCCGCTTGCGGGCCTGTTTTTTATTTGGGTGTGGTGAAACTGATGTAGTGAAGCTTTCTGTAGGTCTGTGGCTTTAGATGCTAAGGATCAGCCGGGCTGCCAGTCCTATCAGTAAGATCCCGAAAACCTGTTGGATACGATGGCCAATATGTTTGCTGACCAGCTGGCGTTTACGGCTGGCGTGAACCGCCAGGGCAACGATGCAGTACCAAACTGTATCCACTCCTGAAACCAGGGCCGCCATGCCCAGCTTGGTGCTCAGGGCCTGTTGTTCTGACACAAACTGGCTGAATAGGGCGGTGAAAAATACGGCGATCTTGGGGTTGAAGAAGGCAACACCAAAACCTTGAGCGATAGAGCGCTTCAGGCTCTGGTGTGGAGGTTGTACGGTTGCAGTACTGGTACCCGGTGCGGGCGCACTGAGGGCTTTCCAGCCCAGGTAGACCAGCATTGCTGCACCGGCCCACTGCAGAATGTTAAATAGAAGAGGAGAGCTAGTAATCAGCACCGCCAGGCCAAATGCGGTAAGAATTGCGTATATAGCGACCCCGGCTCCGTGAGCAATAGCACTGGCCAGGCCTTGCTGTAGGCCTGAGGAGGCGCTGCGTAAGACGATAAGAAGGCTCGGTCCCGGAGACATAGCGCCGAGGGCACAGATCCCTGCGAGAGATAACCAACTGAGTAAATCCATTATTTAAAGCCGCCCCCTTGAGCCAGCCATTCTTTTTCTGCTTGAGTGGAAGTGCGACCCAAAGCCGCATTGCGGTGAGGGAAGCGCCCAAATCGCTCGATGACCTCTTGATGGGCAAGGGCGTATCGATAATGAGTGTCGAGATAGGGCGAGGCAATTTTGTCTTCTGCGAAGGTTTGCTGCAACTGTCGAAAGTAGTCTACCGAGTGTTGCTGGGTCACGAGGTCTTCGCTGTGCTCTAGCGGCATGCCCAGGAATACCTGCTGGTAGAGCCCAAGATTCGGGGCCTCTCCGCGCTGAATCAATGATATCGCTATTGCCAGTGCCAGGGAGTCTGTAGCGAATGCCTGGCGGGTGCCTCGGTAAATGTTTCTGGATAATTGGTCACAAACCAGTAGCAAGGCGAGTTCGCCTTCCAAAGTTTGCCGCCAACGGTCCAGCTCTCCACGCAGCGCTGACTCGGCAATAGCTCCAAATCTTGCCTTGATGTCGGCGTCCACTTCCGGAGTAGCGGCAAACCATAAACTCTGCTTCTCCGCAGCAATAGAGTTACCACAAATATCAGTGCCGCCAAACCAAAAAACCAGGACATCATCAGGGGTTGTCATATCGAAGTTCTCATTCCGTGTTGTGTTCCGAGTTTATCCGATCGTTCCAGCCCAGTGATGACCATTAGAAGGTGGTTCCAAGTGTTGGCGTAAAAAAAATTATACACCTGCATCCAACTGGGCTCCCTGAATCGTCATAGTGGCGTACAAGGGAAAATCGGGAGATCACAATGTTTACTGCGAGATCAACTAAAAAGGTACAATTTTGCGTCGCGCTATCTCTGGTAGTTGCGGCTCTGCAAGTGGGTCAGGTTAATGCCTCCGAGCTGACGCTTTCCCAGGATGGGATTCACCGAGAGCTCACCCAGAAAATTGATCAGCAAATACTTAAAAAGCTTGGTGAGTGCACTGATAAGAGTGAGGAAGTTAACCGGCTACCTCCAGTGCGTATTGCTGAGGAAAAAGAGCCCCGAGGAGGAATGGCTTACCCCTACTCCAAGGCTCGAATGATGGTGATGTAGGTCACCCCCCCAACGACGGTTTACACCACTGATAACGAAAATGATTAGAGAGTAAGTAATGAGAGCGAGAAATAAACAATCATTCCAGGCAGTCATCTGCTGTTGGGTGGCCATTGCGGCATCCAGCATAAGCATGGGCAGCTGGGCCCAGGAGGAGGACTCATTTGTCCCAGAGCCCCCGCCGCCGCCAGGTGTGGAAGCCTCCGAATCTGAAACCCGCGTCCGTATATTGCGTGAAGATGGTGTTCTCACGATCAAATCCGAAGGCGAGAATGGTGAGAAAAGTGAAGTTCGGGTTGACTTGGGGCAGGACTTTGGCGGCCCCCTAAGCCAGGAAATTATTGAACGGCTGAAAAGCAAGGGCATTCTGGATGTAGACGGCAAGGTAACTGAAGATACCCTGAATAGCGTACCGGACAATGTCAGAATCAGGTTATCGGAGAGTCGTGATTACCGTGGTAGGCACTGGGATCACCATGATTCACACCATTCAGGAAGTGACGACTCATCGGTAATCCCAGTTGTAGCACTGCTCTGTATATTTGGTATGCCGGTATTTATTGTCTGGTTGGTAACGCGCAGCAGCTATCGCAAGAAACAACTGGTTATGAGCAATATCAACCAGATGGTTGCTGATGGTCGGGATGTGCCCCCGGAGCTAATTGATCTTTTAGATGAGAGAGAGCCAAATAGCTCCAGTGATCGCGGTATCACTCTGATTGCAATAGGCGCTGCAGTATTCATCTCCCTCTCAGCTCTTGCAGGTATTGGAGTAGGCAGTCTTGGCTTGATCCCTCTGTTTATCGGTGTGGCTCGCTATGTGAACTGGAAGCTTGATAACAAGCAGGTGTAGGAAAGGCGAGTATGGACCTCAATGACGAGGAATTAATCAGGCGGGCCGTCAAAGACGGGGACCAGCGGGCATACGCCCAGCTGGTTCGTCGCTATCAATCTCAGCTGCGATACTCGCTCCGACAGCTGTGTGATGGTGACCAGGGTCTGGCAGACGATATGGCGCAGGAGGCCTTTATTAAGGCCTATAAGGCGTTGCCGGCGTTCAGGGGGGATGCCCGCTTCAGCACCTGGCTGTACCGTATCGCCTATAATCTCGTCATGAGCCACAAGCGTAAGAATATGCCCGATGTGGATCAAGAAGCAGTGGATAGGGCTCAGGCCGATGAGACTATTGAAGAATCTCGGCAGTTAGGGATGGCTAGGGACCTCACTGCCGCGATGGATACCCTGAGCGGCCCGCAGCGGCAAGCAATCCATCTGTGTATGCACAGGGGCTTTTCTCATGAGGAGGCGGCAAGTATTATGAAATTGCCGCTTGGTACGGTAAAATCCCATGTCAATCGTGCTCGGGCCAAGTTGCGTAGCTTGCTTCAGCCCTGGCGTGAGGAGGTGGTAAATGGTTAACTTTGAACAGCGCAACACGAAAGGTAACGCCTTGAGTGAAATGGCATTAGAGGGCAACGACCGGGAGTTTGACGCCTGGCTAAGTGAACAGCTCCAGTTCAACGAGCCCCATTTGGATAACGATGGTTTTTGTGACCGCGTGATGGCCTCGCTCCCTGCGCAGCCTAAACGCTCAAAGCGTCGTTCCAGTTATTCTCAGTACATCGCGGTAGCAGCTGCCTTAGGGATCATTGCCTGGCAGTTCCCTTTCAGTGAGGTAGTTGCCGAGATGGCCAAGCAATCCATTAGCTTGTATAGCTTGGTAGGTGTTGGACTTTTATCTTCTTTAGCGGTAATGACCGGTGGCATTTTCGCCGCACGCCGCTAACGAGAGCCTGCCTTTATAGAAGCCCGCGCCTAAATCATGATAGGGCGGGCAGCTTCCTTTTTTACTTTGCAAGCTTTCCTTAAAGTTTTAGTGGGCTCGCTTCATATTAAGAGTGTGTCTGGCCTTCGAGTAGATTTTTGTCAGCCTTTGCAGCGAGCGTGCTCTTCAGCCTGGTTGCACATCTCTTTCAATATGGTTTTCCCCGCCTCTTCATAGCCATTGTTCAGCAGGTATTCTGCTGTCTCAACTGTGGCATCGATCCCGCTCGAAACTTCTTTGATGGTATATGCGATATGGAGTTTTAATTCGCTAGCTGCGTTTTCAGAGTCGGAAATGGCATGGTGGGCCATCAAGCGCTGCAGGGTATTGGTGGGAATAACTACTTTGAAGCCAAATTTATCTGATAAATTACGGTAGTGATTTGTCAGTCCATCAAACCCACTTACTTTAAGTTCGTAAGTAGGTTCCCACCCTGTAAAGGTGTGTTGAAGGGCAAATTGCATAGAGTGATGTTTAGTCGTTCTGTGGGATTGCTCTGGGAATTTCTGGAAGGTAAAGGTTGCGCCCGGTACATTTGCGAGAGCTTGGCTCAATTCGTCAAATGGGACTTGCATATGATTCCCCTCGTTAGCGATGGTCACGGTTAGCGGGGAAAGCTCTTTGAGTTGTTTAGGTGCTAAATTGGAAACTCGCCCGGTTATATATTTATCCTCTAATGACGGGCTAAAAGCAAAGTACTGTGAAAATGGTGCTTTGTCGTTTAGCCAGTAGTCCAGTACGAAGCGGCCAGAGTTGGAGTGCCCAGACAAAATACTAAAATCTGCGACTCGATAGTTTTTATTGATATAGGGCACAACTTCGTTCGCTAGGAACTGAGAAAATGCTGTCGATTTACCTTGATCCGGGCGCAACTCCTTGCCCATTCCCTCTACACCAATCACGATAAAATTGGGCACTTGGCCTTCAAGTAAATCGATAGTAGACAAAGTAGAAAGCATGTCCCACTGAGCATGTAATACGTAGAGCACAGGATATTCTTTGTCATTATCCTTATATTGTTCGGGAAGTTTCACCAAGATGGTTCGGTTTTCACCAAGGAAATCTGATTTGATTTCCGTCTTTTGTGCGAGAATAAAATCTGAAGCATTTGCTATCAGCGAACAAACACTTATCAAGGCTAAAAATAGAACTCTCATTTTCCACTCTCCATGTAGGTATTATTTTAGGGTGTAACACTAAAGTTCGGGTTAAATTAACCAGCTAAAACTGGCTGAAGAAAGCTGCTTTTGCCTACTTGTCAGGTATTTTCAGTAGAGGGTACTCGTGTCGACGTGCGCCGATGTTTGTGCCGGAAGAAGTTAACAATTTATTGTTATATGACTTAAATCTATTTATTGACCCTTTAGATGTCAAGTGCCTTGACTGGGAGATATGCCTTGTTGAGTGGGGGTAAGTCGATGAAGTAGGGCCTGCAGACTTAAAGCTTAGGGCAGGCTGAAGTCAGTCTGCCCTAAGTTTAACAAAATAGTGAATGCTACTTAGTTTCTATATTCTCCAGAAATTGATCGACCACTGCATTGAATTCATCGGGCCTCTCCCAAAACATCATATGCTTTCCCATATAAGCGGTAGTGGCGGAAGGGGTATTAGCTTTGATCCATTTGTCAGCCACTTCCTTAACTTCATTTCGTACCACATATAGCATGGGAATCTTCCCTTCAAGGCCGATAAGGTCTTTGCTGTAGTCGAGGTAAAAACCAGTAGCGTTGGTAATTGCGGCGACGCTGCTAGAGGTTTGATTGGCGATATCAGACACCCAGGCAATATTTTCTGCAGTGGGATTTTCAAGCATCCATTTGACGAACTCTGCAATCACATTTTCGCGATCCTCAATAATCCCCTCAGTGAATGAGCGCGAGTATCCGTCCGAATCATCATTCAGATACCAGACCCACTCGTCCCGGCTGGCCCCAGAAATATCCGGGCCAGTGTCGATCATAATCATGGCTTTTATCTTGTCAGTGCCGAACTGGTTGAGATAGGCCAGTTGCTCGGTCACTCCATAGGACCAACCCGCGAGAATCACGCTATCAAGCCCCAGCTTGTCAATCAGTGCAGCTAAGTCTCGAGCGTGTTGCTGATAAGTATGGCCCTCAACAGGCTTGGATGACATGCCCTGGCCACGGGGATCATAAGCTAGCGCGCGATACTGGGTGGAGTCCTTGAAATGGGCAAGTTGATGCTCGAAAACCTTTGTAGACATCATCCAGCCGGGAATAAAGATGATTGTCGTATCGCCATTACCCGCTTGTTCGTAGTGGATAGTGAGAGAGTTGTCGATCTTGATTCTCTCTGCTGCCACATAAGTAGAAAAAATAGACAGGATGCTAAATATAATTACCAGATGAAGAGTCTTCATGACGCAAATTAACCCAATAAAATTTCTATAACGTTATCAGAGGAAGTTTGTAGGCGAAGGGGCTTCGGCTACCAATATTCGCTTATGCCCACATTGTACCGTGGAATTACTCCTATTAGTTGTTGCTGCAATATTGCCGGCCATATAAATTGCACAAACGTTCGTTTTATAGGGTTGATTGCTTAAAGCCAAAGCAGGTGGGAGCTTACGGTAGTTGGTTATGATTTTTCCCGTTTGGGTTGGTATAAAAATCTACCTAATTACCACTCTTGCTAAGTTATGCGTAACTGTATATAAATACAGCTATCTCGTTGATCTGCAAGGGAATACGCCATGGCTCGCAACAAGGTACAGTTTCAGAAGGGTATTAGTTTGACCCAATTCCTCAAAATGTACGGCAGCGAGGAACAGTGCTTCGATGCACTGTCGCAGTGGCGTTGGCCCAATGGCTTTAGTTGTCCTCACTGCGGGCATGACAAGCATTGCGACCTCGCTTATCGCAAGCTTAAGCAATGTAACCATTGTCGGCGTCAGACATCGATTACCTCTCGTACAATTTTTGACTCCACGAAGCTCCCCCTCACCACCTGGTTTCTCGGTATTTTCCTGATTACTCAGGATAAGAAGGGCATTTCCTCTATGGAGCTATCTCGACATCTAGGTATCTCTTACAACGCAGCATGGCGTATGAAGCAGAAACTCATGCAAGTGATGATGGAGCGAGACCAACGATACAAACTGTCCGGTTTTATTGAACTAGATGATGCCTATCTCGGTGGTGAGCGTACTGGATGCAAGCCCGGGCGCGGAGCCAAGGGTAAAACTCCCTTTGTGGCGGCCGTTGAAACAACCAAGGAGGGACGCCCAACCCGTATTAAGCTCTCAATTATCAAGGGCTTCAAAAGCAGTGAAATTTCAACCTGGAGTAAAAAGTACCTTTGCAGTGGCAGCACAGTCATCTCAGATGGTCTTCCATGCTTCAATGCCATTAAGGAGGCCGGTTGTGTACATGACAAAATTGTTTGTGGTGGTGGCCGAGCTTCTGTTGAAGAGCCTGAGTTCTATTGGGTAAATACAGTACTTGGTAATTTAAAGAGTGCGCTACGTAGCACTTACCATGCTATTAGGCCGAAATATGCACAGCGCTATTTGGCAGAATTTCAATATCGCTTTAATCGGAGGTTTGATTTGTCGGCACTCATTCCAAGATTGATTTACGTCTCTCTTCGGACACCACCGATGCCAGAAAGGTTGCTAAAAATTGGCTTAGCATAAGTGGTAATTAGGAAAATCTATATTGGGTGTGATTGCTCGGTACTTATCCAGAATTATCATAATGAAGAATAAAGGAATAAGTGACAGTACTGAGAAGTGTAGTGCAATGAATTTGGTCTCCTCTTGTATGGGAGTGGAGGAAAATATAATTACTTCGATAATAAGTAAGAAAATAAATAAAAAACACTTATTGAAATCTGATATTGAGTCAAATATTTTGGGACCCAATATCCAATGCTTCCAGGATTTGTGCGCAATAGCATCTAGTAAGTAATAGAGACCGCAGGTAAAGCTAACCAATGTTGTAAGCAGTAGTTCAAATACCCAGGCGGGAGGCTTGCCTGGAGCGGGAGGCCAAGCATTCGTAACTCCAAATTCTGTAAAAGAGAGAATGGCAAAGAGACCGGTCGCCAGCAGTACAACTGGAAATCGAAAGACTAAAATTACCATACAGATTGCAGCAAAGGTCTCGAATACTCTCTGGGTTGGCATAAAGATCTCGGCGTGATCCGCTACCCAGGCCAAGGCTCCCCGATACCAATACGGTGTATTCCCGTATTCGACATAGGAGTTAATGAGACCTCGGTACCCTTCTACTGTAAACCAATTTAATAGCCCATCCTCAAAAACCTGAAAGACTAACATTACCCCGATGGTGAAGGTAAAAAGATCAATCCAGCGCCCTACTATTGGAGTTGAATCCTGTTTGGGGGGAGTATTTCGATACTTGTCTAAATACTTTGAAGCTATTGATAAAATGGCAATGGTAATGCTGGATAGGGCGCTTACAGTGAATATGTAGTCGCCACCATTGCGTGACATAACAAAGACCCCAAATAAGAGAGCAGATGCTACAACAATCGCACAACCCCAGGTTAATAGGCTTACTCTCGGTGCTATCACCGCGCCTAAAAGCCGAGAACGAAAATTGTATTGAGAGTCTTTATGGAGCTTGTAAATACTAACTGCCAAGATTAAGGCAAATAACGCAGGTGACAAAAACTCGAAGTACCAGCTGTTTTCTCCCATGTAAGTCAACCCCCACAGCAAGATAAAGCCGAAAAACATGAGTGTCGCGCCCAAAACAATAAAAACACGCAATATCAAGAGGGTCCCAGCAAGCAATAGTGCCAGGTGGAGTGTATAGGTCACAAAAGCTGAGTAGGGGATAAGGTAGCTGGCCAGTGATTTGACAAGTGCAGGTGTGCCCTTAATTTGTACAAGCTGATGTAATGAACTTGCAAAGACATCGGGCGCCATTTGCCCATTAAAATAGCGCATAATAACTAACTGAATACAGGCTGCGCCTAAGGAGAGGCTGATAATGGCTAGCCAAGTAGTTTGAGATGTGGCGCTTCTTGCTTGCTCAGTACTCAAGTGTAGGCTGGATATAGGCATGTATCTTATCCGAGGCCTTTTAAGATTGATTGCCTTATTAGTGATTATGGCAAATTAGGTAAATAACTTACAAATTTTCGCCGTGCTGATGTTGTTGTAACTACAAGGCTGGCTATAGCCAACCTTGTAATCTATGAATTGATAAGAAAATTCCAAAGCGACATTTGGCGACAGCTTTAATTATGAGTTTCTCCACTCTGCAGCCAAGTCAATTGCTTGCTGTAAGATTGGCCATTCCAAAAGGCTTTGCTGGTATTTGGTAGCTTTCTCGCTTAATGAGATATTATAAACATATAGTCTATAAGCGAGTATTGCGTAAAATGCGTCTACAGCCCCAGCAGAGTCGAACATGAAGGGCAGTTTTGCTTCCGAGAAAATATCTTCAATCCTTTTTAACTCAGTCTGAATTCCAGGGTTCATATCCGGAGAGGAGTTGCTTTTATCTAAAGTGAAAGGGCAGTTGCTTCTTAAGGCGATGAAACCGGAGTGAAGTTCAGCACATAGGCTTCTTGATTGTGCTCGCTCAATATTTGATGAGGGGTACAAGATGCCTTTGGAGAGCTCATTAAAATACTCAGCGATTGCCAGTGAATCATGAATGTAAGTATCTTCAAGCAACAATACAGGTACAAGTCCAGCTTGGGAATATTTAAGTACCTCGTTTTTGTAGTTAGGGCTGGAGAGGTCTATGGCTTTGATCTCAATGTCAAGGCCTGCGATTTGGGCGCATATCCAGACTCTTAAGGACCAGGTGGAATCAGTGCCTGTGATTAATTTCAAAACATGTACTCCTTTTTGGTGTTGCTGGAGAAAGTGGCAGGGTATTCAAGAGTATCTGAGAAGCTATATGTTGCCTCCCTTCGCGATATTTAGAATAGAGTATGCAGAATCTAGTGTTTAAACATTATACTGAGACTTTCATGCTGACTGAAAATTTAAGGGTGAATTTAGAGGTAGCATTAATTAGTCAGATAGCTTCTTCAGTAGTTCAATAATGTTAGGTTTTTCATCTGTTTTTCTCATAAAATACCGGGGGTATACCTTGTTTAAGTCTGGACCTCTCAGTAGAAAAATAAATTCTTCGCCTAATGATGACCCTTGGATGTTGCCGAGTTGATAGTGCCACATTTCCCAAAGTTCTACGTAAAATTCCGGGGGGACATGATCAAGGTTGCTTTTAATTACACCATTTGGCATCAATTTAACATGGAGCCTAATCTTATTCCCTGATAAAGGTCTGGTTCTCCCATCTGGAATAAATGTGATTTCTCCGCTTGAGGTGGTCATATCTACCTTTTGAACCAGAACCTGCAGAACGTGATCGGAGCTTTCTAGAAGCTGTTCCAGTGTTGCAGGCTCTATAGATGTTCCATTTGCACAGTTAGAAAATAGTAAAAAGAAAATCAGCTTTTTCATGAGTATTATCTATTTTTGTAGGTTATACCAGGCACAACATTGATTGCCTAGGGTGGAGCTTTTTAATAGCTGTTTTCGTCAGTAATGATAGTATTTCTGTCTGGTTTCGATGGTTTTTCTATTCTGGTCAGAATATGGAGAGTCAACTCACAGGCCGCTACTTACTTGTGCCTTATTACTCAGCGGTAGTTCAATAATGGCCAATCACACCACTGCTTACAAGGAGGTATCTCTATATTTTGGTGTTAAATCATTTTTGGATTGGATTTCGGTAGTCGCTATCTAGGGCTTTAGTAAGTGTTTGTTCGGGAAATACCTGTATCGAATCGTTGGCATGTGCGATAAAGGTTATCGGTAAAAGAATGAGTGTCAGAAGAGCCCATGATAGAGTTTTATTATACCTTATATGCACCTTGATAAGCCTGAATAAATTTTTTAAAGCAAATACCATATCTTTTTTATCTACATGTTTTGTGTCGATTGGTATGCTCTGGGGCTTCGATTCAATAACGGACTTTAGTGTATTTCTGTTAAGTGGTTATTTTAAGTATCACTTATTTCAAAGATCCCTGCTTTCAGGAAAGTGATAGAGAGATGTGTGTTTTGAAGTCTTTCTTCTCGAGTAATGTAGGGTGTGGATTGGGTTTTTATATTAGATGGATTTTACTGCTATATATTCTATAGGCTTTGTTTGATGAGGCGTTCTAAAATATAGCCATTTAGCCGCTCCCAATATTGGAGGCTGTATTTATTATCTATTAGAAATGGTGTCATTGTGAGAGAAGCCCGTCAGAAATTCGTGTAGGTGGTGATTGCTGACGGAAAATGAAAATTTGGATTATGGCTGAGTTTATCATCTGGGATTAGATGAATGTTAAACATTACAAAAGCAAGAGCTTTTGGGATTTCTAGATGGCAAGATTTCGAGCTCGAAAAATTCTGTCGCGAGGAACAAATTGAATGTGCAGGTCTCGAGAAACATTCGGTGCACTGATATGGGAATAATCTCCGGTAGCTGTGAATTTATACATTTGTAAGTTCCTTCCGGCAATATACCTTCCCAATCCCCAGTAACCCTGATAGTTAATGGCTTGATCATCGGGGATTTGGTTTGAAAGAGTGCTTATAGTACGAGCAACACGTCGGCCTCCAATCATGTTTCTTCCCATTCTTAACCCTGTGACATGCGCAGAACCTATAGGGATTATTCCTCCTGGGCGTCCGCCTATATTAAAGTGGTGAATAATTCTTCTTGCTATTCCCTTTTGACGTTTTTCTGAAGATTTCCACTCTCCATTTCCTCTCCATGAATCTACACAGGCTATATCCCAACTTTCCCGAGAAGCTATATTGATTAATAGCGCTGATGTTTCAGTGTCAGTTACGCCACCCGCGAAATAGTCTTTTATCCTATTGGGGTAAGCGGAGAGAGTTCCTGCAGCTTTTATTTCATGCGGTGCTTCGACGAACAATGAGTGAGGCTGATTGCTATTATCAGCTATAGCTTCAGCTGCAAAGGAGAAACCGTGAGGTACATCATTGTGCGGCTCTTGGACAATCACTAGCCCTCCGGCTTGCAATGTGGCGCGAACACGAGCCTTTGCGTCTTGCAGGGTTATATTGTTTACTGGCATTTTATATCTCCATCTTACTATAGGACGACTGGTTTAGCGTCGAATGTGCTCGGTGTATTTCTCGTCGAGTAGAACCTTTTTATTTGGCTTGGACACAACTGCAAAAGCAGGAGTTATCATATTTCAGTTTTTGTAATGCATGTATTGCTAGTCAAGTTACTCTTCATGAAAGTTGGGTTCAAGAAATAAATGCAACACCTTTCCAAATTTTGTCTTAGTTTGTGAGTTATTTCTTTCGGGGTGTTTATTGCTCTGGGGTTTGTATCCTTTGTGAGGTAGGTTCCCTTTTAATATCCTGTAGTGTGGTTTTTATTAATATTGGCAATTTTAGAGATGGTCGTATCGAGTATGATTTCTAGGGTAGATTTTCTGGTCTTTTAAATCGGTTCTTCTGTGATAGATATTTTTGGCTAATTGTGTTTTTTCTGGTTTTCTATTGGTTCTTTTTTATAGGGATAGCTTTTGTGAAAAAAAGTAATCTACAGTAGAAAATCTTCTACATGTGTAAAGAATGAAGGGGCAGTGTGATCACATTATCTAATACTGCACCCCCTTACGGCACTCCGAACTAAAAAGTTTAATTTTTTTGTGGCTTATTTGTAACCACATTTTTGGTCAAAAGTCTTGAGATTCTTGGAATGGTTTTGTTGGATCCATAAATGGAGGAGGTGCTAATTCTCGGTGGGGTAGAAGAGAATAGATTTTAATCTGGGTTGTTCTAGTGATGTAGAGAGCTACAAGATGAAATAGAGTTGCCAGTTTGGCCGATAAGTAACAAAAATAAGCTGCCCGGAGGCAGCACTTTAATATATCTAGTTGCTAAGTCCTAATTCCCGCTCAATCTGAGCCTTTCTCCAAACTGAGTAACTGGCTGGTATCTTTGCCTCTTTGGTGCCATCGGCAAGGATGGCGCGGCCGAGGTTTGGCCAGCATAGTACGGCCAATACCCTGGGCGCGATTACTTGGAAGACTTTGGGTGGCCCCATTAGGGATTTGAGTCTCTGTATTAATGGTAGCCAGGATGCGGGGACTACCTGTTCTGCGATCATCCATGAGGCCTGAGGATCACTACCCAGTTGCTTTGCCAGGGATTCGTAGCGCAATGTAGCGGCTCTTAGTGAGGCTTGGGGTGGTGCGAGTATAACGGCACGGGCCCTTCTCTCTGCACAGAGTAGGCAAATCTCTTTGGGGAGACCGCTACTTTCTGCAAGCTCTTGGTTGAGTGCCCATCCACCGGCTTTGATATCGCATTGGCAGATAGAGCAGTTATATTTCGGGTTTTCAGGGGTGAATACAGAACTGACTTTTTGGGGGCGTTCGCCATTTTTCCAGATGAGAGAGTGTCTTTTAAAAATATTGCTGGCAAAGTATCGGGTATAGGTCAGCCAGTCGATATTGGTTACATTGCCGAAACGGTCTTTGTGTACAACATCGGGAATATTGTGGCTGTAAAGGTGACGTAAGCAGTGAGGGCATGGCTTTAGTTGATCCTGGGGAAATGCCTTTCGCGCTTCGCTATAGTCACTGCTTATCCAAACCGGACCCTTATAGTTATTCACTATTGGGCACTTGGGGTAAATATGAACTTGACCAAAAGAGTCCGGGTTTTGTTCCAGGCCAAATAAAAAAACCGGTATACCCCGGTAGCGCCAAGCCACAGGTACGCTGTCCAGATCGCTTGAATCGAGTTGCATTCCAGTACGGATGGCTTTGGCTAAGCTGTTTCGATCAGGCATTTCAGATAAGCGCTGTGCTAACGGACGTTTGCCGGCTGAGAATGAATCCCCATCGTTAATGACATAAGGTACTGATAGTGCTCGTGTGGCGCTTGGGAATGCTGTGATAGCCTGACGGTTTTGAATGGGTTGAAATTTTGTGAGGTTCACAGAGCTTCCTCAAGGATTTGCAGGATATGGCTCTCAGAGTCTCTAACTACCCTGAATGCTACCCGGCGGGAACGATCTGGATCTTCTACCCCATTCTTATCCAAGACTGGGCGAGCCGAGGAGTAACCTACAGCTGCTACCTTGGCCCGTACCAGGACGGCTTGCTGCGAAGGCAGTAATGAATGGGCATATTGCATTACGGCTCGGGAGCGCTGTTGGGAAAGTCGCAGGTTGTGGAAATAACCAGCTTCCGGTGCGGATTGATCTCCCCATTCAGAACTTGTGTGCCCTTCGATTTGGATTGCGGCAATGGAATCCATATAGGGCGTGAGCGCTTCGATGTAGCGAGGTACAAAGGAGGACATAATCTCGCGGGCATTGTCGCTCAGGGTAAAATCACCGGTTTTAAATAAGGCATCACTGTTATTAAAGGAGATGGCCAGGGTTTGCTTATCCAGAGACGCTCCCCAACGAGTTAAGTCGTGGGCAAATTCCTGTTGCAGAGTTTGATAGATGGCCAACTGGGTGTCCCGGTAAGACTCTGCGAGTTCGCGGATCTTGGCGCGTTCGTCGATAAGAGAGCGCATTACAAAGACGGCAATACAGAGAAATACCATCATCAGGCCAGCCATCATGTCCGATAGGCTAATCCATTGACTATCACTGGACTCACTACTGGCTTGCGTGCTTTCAAACATGCGCCTCTCCAGTGACTCTCTGAGCTTGCGCATCGACTCTCTTCATTTGCTGGATGAGCTGACGGAAGTCTCTGGAGAATTCACCGCTTAACGTGCCAAGGGCATCGCCCATCGCTGCCATAACACTCTCTACCTCATCGCGCAGACGTTCATCCAGAAGTTCATATTGACGCTTGATACTGACATCGGCATTACTAAGATCGCGAGTAATCACTTGTGACAATTCGGTAATCATCTGGTTGTGAGTTTTGGCGATCAGCTGAGCTAGCTCGGCCATGGATTCCCGGTGACTGGTAGCCTGCTCGTGAATTGCTTTAGAGAAGTGGTTGGGGTCCATACTGGTAACCACATCGGCCAGGGCTACGACCTTACTGGTTCTTTGGTCGAATACTTCCGCCTGGGTCCTACTCAGGGAGATCAGGTTGGAAACCTGGGCCCCCAGTTGCTGTTGAGCTTGGTCAATTCCTCGGGTGAGCGCTTCAAACTTGGGCGCAATATCGGGGATCGATTGCTGTAGAACTTCAATAGAAGCTTGTTGCTCATTCAGCATGATTGATATCTGCTCTGCGTGATTGCGCTGCTGCTCTACCAGGGTGGGAATCACGTTGAAAATTTCTGGCAGCTCAGTAATACGCTGGTGTAACAGCAGAAGGTTTTCCTGAGCACCATTAATTTCATTGAGAAGAGTTGCAGTTTGGTCGCGGTAAATAGTTGCGAGTTCTGCGTGCTGCTGATGCTGATCTATTAGGGCCTGCAGGGCAGGGGATACGGCCTCTAATTGCTGGGTAAACTGCTGTAGGTTCTCACCCATCTGGGCATTCAGGCCGCTATTAAACTTTTCTACAACCGCAGTGAGTGACTGTAGGACTTCATCACTAATCTGTCGCTGGAATTTTGCCAGATCTTCGCGCTGACCGTTAATAGCCTGCAGTATGTCATCTGCTGTCGCTTTAGGGGCTTGTTCTTTAGTGAATATTTGAAAAATAGTTCGCAATATCAGGGATAGGAAGAGTCCCAAGATACTGGTCATAAAGGCGGTTTCCAGACCTTGCATCAGTTCTGAAATTGAGGTGTCAATATCGTTTAGATCAAATCCATAGATACCGATAATGATACCGATAAAAGTACCTAAAATACCGAGGGCAGTCAGTAGTGACGGCGTTTCCTTTACAAAGCGGGGAAACTTGCCTAAAGGGTAGAGGATTATGGCTATAGCACCAATGGCAAGCATGACCATAAGAAAGGTGTCGGTAACCTGTTCCGCAGACAACTTGGTTAACCAGTGATAGAAAAACTGGGTCATTATTTATCCTTTACAACTTTTTGCATTGTTATTTCGTGATAAAAAGGTCCGTTGGGTATTCGCCCGGTTCCCTGGCTGAGTACTTTCATCTCTGGTAGAGATTTCACAACATCGGTGATAGTGCGGAGCTGGGGCTGCTTACTACCCGAAGCGTGAATATAGGTTCCAACCTGGCCCGACTTTTGAATTTCAAATACACCACAGTTGACGGGAAGCTTGTTTTGTTTGAATAGCAAAAAGTGCATCACGCCACCATCACTGAGATATTGATGCAGGGCTTTAGTGATCAATTGTATTTGCTCGGTGGAAAAGAAATTGAGAAGGTCCCAGAGGAGGATGCAATTGAGATCCTTTGGTAGGGTTGCCTGTCGCAACGCGGCCTGAACGGCTTCTTCAAATGGCACTTTTCTGCTGATTTGCCAAGCGAGCGATGAGTAAAAATCAGAAATAAACAGTTCGCCCACCTCCCTTTGGAGGTGTTCCATATTTCTCCCAGCCTTTTGCCCAATATCCAGAACTTTGCTGACCGGTGAGCGCTTGACGTGAGTCAGGGCGGTGTCGAGAGCGGTTAGCGAAATATTAGTAAGGCGGTTTTTTTGGAAAGCGGATACCGCTGCTGATGATCCACTGGCCATCACTGAAGTTGGCGATTTTACATTGCCATACTCAAACATTAATTCGATAAGGTCTTTACGCATCCCCTCTCTTTGTAGCAGGGAAGAGCGCAGGGAGAAGTTGCCCATAGTCTTCATTAAATTCAGGGATGAGTACCTATAGGTGGGCAGTGGTTCTTCCAGGTGGAGTGGTTCTGTATTGAAGGTAAAGCCAGAAAGGCGCTTAAAATCTGCGGGCCCCTTGGGCATAGTGCCGGTGTACAGCATTGTATGGAAAATGGTACGCGGCTTTAAGTGGGGGCGGATTTCCTCAATGAGCTTGGTAATAAGCTCAGGCTCCATAAAGTTGAATAGATCCCAGCAGAGCACCACATCAAGCTTGATTCGTTGGGGCTTTTTGGTGAGATATTCAGAAAGCTTAACGGCCCTGACTTCTTTATCGAGGGCAGAAGTATCCAGTAGCAGACTGCGTAAATCTTCGATAAATGTCTGGCAGGAGCGCTCCAATAAAGGCTGTGTGGTGCCAAACGAAAGGCATCCCAAATCTAAAACTTTACTACCTGGTTGAATGACTTCATCCACCAAAGCAGCAATACCAAATGAATGATGCTGCAACATATTTCCCACACCAAAACTAAAGCCCCGGCATTAGCCGGGGCCCATATTGAGGATTAACTAAGAAGGTTTCCTAGCTTTCCTCAGCTTCTTCTTCGGTCTCTTTAGTGCCGAAGAGGTAGTCGCTGGTGTCGGACAAGCGAGAGGAATCGCTCGTGCTCGTGGTGCTGGAGGAGTAGGTAGAGCTGCCGCGAGTACGGGCTGCGGGCTTCTCTTCTGCTGCGGGCAGGTCTGGGTGTACCAGACGATCAGAGAACTCCTTGTGGCGCTCTTTCATTTCGGAATCGGTATCAACCATATCCATGGAGCCACGGAATTTACCGCCGTCGTCCAGCTTGATTCTCGGTGCAATCAGATTGCCATTAACTTGTGCGGTGTTGCGGATTTCGATCAACTCATCGGCAAGGGCATCGCCATCCAAGGTGCCTTCTACAACAATATTTTTTGCGTGGATATTGGCAGTAACTGCACCGCCAGTGCCAACAGAAAGATTGTGACCAACCATGATCACGGTACCATCAACAGTACCTTCCACGTGCAGATCTTCGGTGCCGATCAGCTCGCCACGAAAGTTAATACCTTCACCCAGCACTGACTTGGAGCCTGAGCCCGAAAGAGATGATTGCTGCTCAACAGCGCTCATGCCTGCTAAAAATGGTGTGGAGTCATTGCTTTTGTCAGTGCTCATAGAAATAAGTCTCTCTGTTTAGAAAAGTCAGCTGTTGCGTCGATTGCACCGATAACCGTGGTTACAGGGTTGTCGATACGTTGGGTTTTTGTTAAATCGGAAAATCAAAATTTTCAAAAGTGATAAGGCACTTCTAATGGCGGGTACGGATTATTTTGATACTGAATAAAACCTATCAAAACAAACGGCCCTACATTTATGTCAAATTTTTTTCTTTGCTGTGAGTGTTTTACTAAAAAAGAAAATTAGACTATCAGTGCTTTTGGTCACCTAAAATATCCCTGTCTCTGCCTTTTCCCTATTGTGCACATACCTTAAGAACGACTTCCTTTGTCCTTTTACAGTTTTCGTCTCTCTCGTAGAGTTGCAATGCCCGTTTTCTCGTGCTTGCATCAAGGTGAAGAAGAGGCTCTTCTGACCTTAAGCTACGATCGATTTTTGCGATTGCTGTTGATATCGCTATATTCTCGCTATTTACTTCAGGCTCAACCTGTAAGTAAATATTTACTTCCTTTTGTGGAGGGCATACTTCTAATTGTCTGCTGATGGGTATCGAGCCTATTGGCACAAAACAATATATGATTGGAATACTACCTACAGCGAGCTTACCAGCGTTTTCGGTCTGGCAATCAATCAAGCTGACCTCGACTTGAATGCGCTGAATTTAGCACGGATTGCATGCTAAAAGTGTGACTTGTAGCACCTTTTGGTCGTGATGATCGTCGTTTCCTGTTTTTTAATCCGCTAATGATTTACGGCTTAAAATATTGTTGCAATAGGCGATGTATTCCTATGTAAAGAATTGTTTATGTTGGCATTTGGATTAATGTCTGAGCCTTGCATTCTTGCGCTTTCAAAATTCTATCCTAAATGTAAGTGTGCACTTATTTGCAATGACTATTGGGTGTCCTCAGGAAGGCTGTTTTCACAGGGTGGAGCCGCAGGCAGTTTTTGCTAGGATATATATCACTCACCGCATACCTCTCAGTCCCCCCTACAAAAAGGTAGGCCCAAGAGATATTTTTAGTGGCGTTGGCAGGGGTGCCAGCCTTGTTGGGCTGGCTAAATTTCAGGGGTAATTTGGATTTTAAACGGAGTTCCGTTTGAAGTTTTAAACTCTACCTCTGCAGCTTGGTTGAACCCTGTCACCAGAATGGGACTTGCTATCTGCTTGTAACCACTAGAAGTCCCAAATTCATATATTTTCCTAATTACCACTTATGCTAAGCCAATTTTTAGCAACCTTTCTGGCATCGGTGGTGTCCGAAGAGAGACGTAAATCAATCTTGGAATGAGTGCCGACAAATCAAACCTCCGATTAAAGCGATATTGAAATTCTGCCAAATAGCGCTGTGCATATTTCGGCCTAATAGCATGGTAAGTGCTACGTAGCGCACTCTTTAAATTACCAAGTACTGTATTTACCCAATAGAACTCAGGCTCTTCAACAGAAGCTCGGCCACCACCACAAACAATTTTGTCATGTACACAACCGGCCTCCTTAATGGCATTGAAGCATGGAAGACCATCTGAGATGACTGTGCTGCCACTGCAAAGGTACTTTTTACTCCAGGTTGAAATTTCACTGCTTTTGAAGCCCTTGATAATTGAGAGCTTAATACGGGTTGGGCGTCCCTCCTTGGTTGTTTCAACGGCCGCCACAAAGGGAGTTTTACCCTTGGCTCCGCGCCCGGGCTTGCATCCAGTACGCTCACCACCGAGATAGGCATCATCTAGTTCAATAAAACCGGACAGTTTGTATCGTTGGTCTCGCTCCATCATCACTTGCATGAGTTTCTGCTTCATACGCCATGCTGCGTTGTAAGAGATACCTAGATGTCGAGATAGCTCCATAGAGGAAATGCCCTTCTTATCCTGAGTAATCAGGAAAATACCGAGAAACCAGGTGGTGAGGGGGAGCTTCGTGGAGTCAAAAATTGTACGAGAGGTAATCGATGTCTGACGCCGACAATGGTTACATTGCTTAAGCTTGCGATAAGCGAGGTCGCAATGCTTGTCATGCCCGCAGTGAGGACAACTAAAGCCATTGGGCCAACGCCACTGCGACAGTGCATCGAAGCACTGTTCCTCGCTGCCGTACATTTTGAGGAATTGGGTCAAACTAATACCCTTCTGAAACTGTACCTTGTTGCGAGCCATGGCGTATTCCCTTGCAGATCAACGAGATAGCTGTATTTATATACAGTTACGCATAACTTAGCAAGAGTGGTAATTAGGTATATTTTTGTCTGCAATCGAATTTGGTTTTCAGAAACTTGTTCGGCAGATACCTCGAACCTAAGTGTGTTTTCGATTTGGATTTCGCTTTCATCTCCTTCGTTATTGAGGAGGCGGACGGAGGCCAGGTTCTCGTTTCTGGTGCTGGCATCTACCTTAAGCATTATTGGAGAAGCTGACGATAAGGAGGTATACAAGAGTAAAGTCGTACCTAGGGAGCCTCTGAATAACTCCATAATGCCTCTGCGGGTCTTGAAGGCTGCAGATGTTAGGCGCAGCTCGCCGCGAATGGCCTAGTCCTTTGCAAGAGCTGCAACGCAGCAGCTGTGGCCTTCAAGGCCCGCCCTTCGGGGCTTGCAGAGCGATTCACACTCCGCGTTGCGACTTCTTGAAAGGTCTAGACATTCCTGCGAAGCCGCGCCTTGATTGTGAACCGCTCTGCATGCCAGAGGTATCACGGAGTTATTCAGAGGCTCCCTAGGGCCAATATTGCGGTAAGGTATTTTCTGCCCTGCTTGGCTATTGATATTTTTGGGTTTTCCTGAAGGATTATATCTATGGGCTTCAGTGAAAATGCTGAAGATATTGCTTTTATTGAATCTTGAGAGGCATTTCCACTTTTTTCTATCCGTTGAATGGTTCTAAGGCTTAATGATGCAACATCGGCTAGTTGTTGTTGACTCCAAGCCCTAGTTGTTCTCAGTTTAATAATTTTCTTTGAGTTAACTTTCACTTCCATACTTCTGCCCTCTGAAAATAGAGCTCCATTTTCAGGGGGGCAGTCCTTATTGGTTACGATGTTCTTGCGACACCTGTCTGACAGCTATATGACTTTGTCCAAATAATAGACTGTCTGTGCAACTTGCGGTCAATGGTGGGCGTGTTTGAAGGTTAGGTGATTCACTGATGTACTACAAGGGGCGCACAACCTTTAACTATTGCCCTGGATCCACATTCTGGGTCAGGAAGACATCTATAGGCTCTAAGTTCTCACTTTGAGATAAGTAAAAGTCTAGGGTGTTGAGTCAGGTTGTAACTGGAGGTTCGGATAGTGGCTCTTCTGTTTTTTTGGGGGGGGAGGTTACCACTAAGCAGAGCCGAAGAGCTTTCAATGAGAATATGTAGCAAGATGACTTGTGGAGCTCCTGAGCAATTCCGTAATATCTCTGTGAGCCAGTGATATCACAGAATTATTTAGAGGCTCCTTATATAAATTTTACTTTCCAAGCTATTAAATCTTAATACTGCCGTGAAGATAATCTACAGCGCCTCCCTTGAGAGAGACTCTGTTACTATGCAGTTCGCAGTGGATTAGTCCAGTCCGCTTGGAGAGTTGCTTAGCTAAAAGCACATCCTTTTTAAATTGTTGGCTCCAATATGGTGCCAGTTGACAGTGCGCTGACCCTGTCACAGGATCTTCGTTTACCCTTAATTTTGGATAGAAGCATCGGCTAGCGAAATCAATATCGTTACTTGCCCCAGGAGCGGTAATGACAACTCCTCGTTTATCCAGCTGGGAAAGTTTTATAAAATTTGGATTTACAGATTTTAGATCGGTTTCGCTACCCAAGACAGCTATATAATCATATGCGCACAGAACTTCTCGCGGAGTGACACCGAGGCCATCAATAAGAGCGTCTGGTGCTTCTGTGGATACCGGATTGCTAGCCGGAAAGTCCATGCTATAGACAGCTCCCGATCTCTGGACTAACAGTGGGCCGCTTTTTGTATCAAACTGGATGGTTTGGCCTGAGCATCTTAAATGAGTAAATAGAACGTGGGCAGCTGCGAGTGTGGCGTGGCCACATAAATCTACTTCTGCCTCAGGAGTAAACCACCTCAGAGAAAAGGAATCTTCATTTTTAACAAAGAATGCGGTTTCAGAGAGGTTGTTTTCCTCAGCTATCTTTTGCAGTGTCTCATCCGCAAGCCAGTTATCAAGAGAGCACACAGCAGCAGGATTACCTTCAAATACCTCGGAGGCAAAGGCATCTACTTGATAAATTGCTAGTTCCATTAGTTTTTTCCTTGAGCAATAGATGCTATTTTCGGTCAGTATAAAATTATTGTGATAGTTGGTGTGTTTATGCCAGATTGCTTTGTGGTACCAATTTTCTAAGGCTAAGGGAAGCTAGGATACTTATACCTGGGTGTCCTTTAGGGCGGGTCTTCAAAGTCCACAGAGATATAGCTAATTATTTACAGGCTCTCTAACTGCGCAAAGCGACGTTCGTAATAAAGCAGGCCGTTGGATATACGCATAATCTCAAGAAGGTCTCCAGAAGAAAATCCAACAACAATTTTAATCGGTGCTTCTTCACTGTATTGGAGAAGTTGTTCGTTTTTGCAGAGTTCTCGTGCTAGGAGGGATGTATAGCATAAGCTGAAACCAATGTATCCGTCTCTATTTAGGTGTTTCGGCTTGTTAGCTCCTTTACACAAGGCTGCAATATTTCTCAAATATCTCGAGCCCAAATCAGAATTCGAATATATCCAATCCCGTCTGCTTTTAAATAGTTGAGGAAGTAGTGTTAAGCTGATATCCGGGAATTCCCGGCCGATACTATCTCTGAATTCACGCAGCTCGAAATATAGGACTGAAGGAGGAAGCGAGTCCCCAGCAGCTACCAGTTCTGTATCGAACCATGTTTGGGCTAGGTCAAGTTCATCAGTTCCTAGCATAGTGGGCAGCTTTAGCCATGCCAAATTGGGGGTTCGGCCATCAGCCCAAAAAGAAAGGTTTTCAAGGCCGTCTTGGATGGATTCGTTTTTTTCCAGCGTATCGAAAATCACTTCATAGTATTCAGCTATAGACAAACCCCGAACTCCTGTCATATCCCATTTTTGCTCAGTATATCGATCAAGCAAGCCAGTGGGGACGTTTTTGGCATCTCCTTCTGATTCAGCAGTATGTGCGCTGGGGCGCAATCTAAAACAACCATCCCGTTCGAAATGAAATTCCAACAAAAGCAAAGAGAACGGACAGTACTGTAACTGGGATAATATGGTATGCCAGTGCAGTGAGATTTTTTTCAGAAAGATTTGGAATGATTCGCAGCCTTGCGTCAATTGCCAGTAAGAAAGTGCATGCCAAAAGAATCAGTTTGAAGGATACCAGGCGAGAAATTGGATTGGAGAAGTTGAACCACTGGGATAAGTCAGGCAGTAGGGTATATGAGAGATACAACCCGGAGAGTATTTGAATGAGCAGGGCGGGGATGCCGATCTTTTCGTAGCTGTTTTCAAACCGGGAAAGAAAGGCTACATCCTTATCCCGTAAAACTTTGGGTAGTATTGTGCAGGCAAGTATCAGGTGCCCACCGGTCCAAATTGTTGCACCTAGAAGGTGAAGAAAAAGTACTACGTTGTACATCCTGTCCCCCAGACAAATCCTTGTTGGGGGACTATAGCGCTAAAATCTACGAGTGTCTGCTGCCAAATAGGGGTAGAAAGTAGCGTTGTCTACTCCCTGGGTTCCGGCCGGGACCAAATCCAGTAGGCGCCGCAGCTGATGCCGCCAACGGTAAAGCAAAGAAGGTAAATATTACTGATATGAAGAATGGCAAAAGCCAGGGATATAGCCATTGTCAGGCTGGCCAGTAACTTGGTTCTGCGGCTTACATAACCACTGCGCCAAGTCCGCAATAGATGCCCAAAGAGATGGTGTTCTTCGATCCATTGGTGCAGGCGCTGGGAGCTGCGTGATGCGGCCCAGGCACCGAGGACAATAAATACAGCCGACGGCAGGCCGGGAAGAATGGCTCCGATAATGCCAAGGGCGATAAAAAAGCAAGCAGCGGCGCCCCACAGCCAGCGCATCCAGCCCTTTGCCAGAGGCGGGGTGTAGGACATTACGCTGTCTTCAGTGGATTCTTTCATTCGGTACCTCTACCTTCTAGCTTATTGCAGTAGTCGTGCATCAAAAGTAACAATATTTGTCCGCTTGGTCTGCTTGCTCATAAGCAGTTTACCCAGCACCTAGTAAATAGAGTCAGCAGGCCGATAGGTCGCTAGTGCAGGGTAACGGATTATGTGGATGATTTCCTCTGTCCAGGGAGGTGACTTTCTGGTTTATGCGAAGCCAGGCTACCCAGTTCTGAGAAAGCAATTTATTTTGGTTAACGAATAAAAAATTCGACCGGAACGGCCATGGTCAGAGGATCACCGGGTACCTCTTCCGGTGGTCTAGGCAGTGGTTCTGCCCTGCGCACCAAGGCAACGACCTCTCGGTCGAGAGCCGAGATACCACTGGCTCGGTGCAGCTCAACCTTTAGTACCTTGCCTTGCCGGTCCATCGTGAATTGTACCCAGGGAATACCCTGTTGACGCCGTATTTGGGCGCTACGGGGGTAGCGTTTTCTTCGCTCAAGATGAGCCTGTAATTGGTTCTGCCAGGTTAATCTGGCTTGTGATTCCCTCTGGTTCAAGGCGCCCACTTCCGGTGCCGCAGCTTGCTCTGCTTCTGCTACATCTGCCGCGAGAGGGGCTGATGTTTCTTCAACAACAGTTTCTCCAGTAGCCTCTCCACTGGAGTCTTGTTGCTGTGCGATTTCCTTCTCTTCCACTGGCTCAGGGGTCTCTTCCTTTTCCTCCGTGGGGGGCTCCTCTTCGGGCTTCTCAATGGCAATTTCCGAGGGGGCTTCTGGCAAAATAACAGGCTCTGACTGCGCAGAGGTTTTTTGTGGCTCGCTGCTCTGCTGGTTTGCGGGAGAGGATTCCTGTTGTTGAGGACCTACCGGTAGCGACGTGGGTGGTGCCACTGGAGCGGCTACCATACTGACTTCAAATACCTGTGGTGCTGCAGCAGGGGGCAGCGCCAGTTCGGATTTGGGCTGCCATAAAAAATAGGCGGCAATAAGTCCGTGAAGGGCTAGGGCGCAGCAAAAGGCGCTGAGAGATAGAAAAAATCGCGGACGCTTCGCAGATTTTACCTTCGGGCCGGCCAAGAGGCTCATTGGTTTACGGTCGCCGGTTTATCCAGACCTACCAGAGCGATTTTCTGGTATCCGGCACTGGCAAGGCGGTTCATCAGGTCCATCAAATCCCCATATTCCACTTTGCTGTCGGCACGCAGCAGGATTTGCTGTTCTGTGCCAATTTCATTTGCCAGGAGTTCAGCAGCTAAGTTCTCCCGCACAATAACTTTGTCCTCACCGAGAGTCAGGGTGAGGTCCTTTTGCAGGGTGAGATATTTCGGATCTTCTGCCTGGGGTTGTTGTGGAGCTGTCGCCGAGGGTAGATTGACGGGCACGCTTACAGTGGCCAACGGAGCCGCAACCATAAAAATAATTAGCAATACCAACATCACATCGATAAAAGGTGTGACATTGATATCGTGCTGTTCTGGCAGTTCTTCGCTATTGCTGCTGTTGAGATTGAATGCCATTAGTTGACGCCCTGAACCTGCGGTATCGCGCGCTTTTTGTTCGCGCTAACCAGTTCGGCGAGCGGGCGCGCATTTGGATGATGGCGATCCAGGTCCCGACTAATCAGTACCATTAAGGCGGTGACATTATCGGCCAATACCGCACGATAGCTGCCGATAGCGCGGGAGAAGTAGTTGTAAATTACTACCGCTGGAATTGCAGCAACCAGACCGATCGCAGTTGCCAGCAGGGCTTCGGCAATACCTGGAGCCACTACGGCCAGGTTTGTGGTTTGGGTTTTTGCGATACCGATGAAACTGTTCATGATGCCCCAAACAGTTCCGAATAGACCGACAAAGGGGGCGACGGAACCGATGGTTGCCAGAATTCCGGTGCCACGGTTCATGTCGGTAGCGAGAGAAGCCTGGACTCTTTCCAGGCGAGCCAGAACACGCTCTTTCAAGCCGTCATCTGACACTGGGCCACCAGAAGATAAGTCGAGTTCGTGGCGACTCGCTTCTACCAATAACAGGGCACCGCCGGTTTGGCCTGAAAGCTTCGATTCGGCATTGGCGAACGTCTTGCTTTGGATCAGGATTGCCAATAATTGTTTGGCCTTGCGACGTGTTATTACCAGCTGCACGGTTTTAAAAAGCCAAATCGCCCAGGTTAAAACAGAGGCCAACAGTAGGCCGATCATTACGCTTTTAACGACGATATCCGCGGCGTGATACATTCCCATGGGAGATAAATCGTGTGCGCTGAAAGCGGTATCTCCAATGTTGGAGGTTGCAGTCGAGGTAGGGTTGTCTTGATTTTCTTGCAACCCCACGGAGGTTTCCACATCTCCCTCGAGAACTATTTCTGTATTGCTTTGTTCGCTTGAGTTGGAATTATTTTCCTGCGCTAAAGCCGGCAATGGGCCCAATGTGCTGCCTAGCAGGCACAATAAAATTACAGTCCAGATTTTCATTACCGACTCCTGGCTTCAGGTGAAAAATAAATTAGGGTGTAGCGGGTGCTAATAATTGTTCGACATTTTGTCGTGCAAAAGCAAAGGCTTGTTTGGCCCCATTGAGGGCTACTTCTTTTTGCTCTTGGTTGAGCTCAAGAGCATCTAACGCAGTTTTGAATTGGCGCCAGTGTAACCCGCGACCGTCTTCATGTCCTGCCAAGTGGCGTGCGCCGAACTCTTCTGATAAATCCAGATGTTTGCGCGCGTACTTGAGAAGGAATGCCGCTCCTAAGTTGGAGCCTTCAACTACGTAGAGCCAGCCCAGTGCAGAGTGGAAATCAGTAATTGTGACTTCTGCTGCGGCTTGTTGATCAGCTTTTAAATCGCTCTCGGACATCTCGAAATCAGCACAGTCCTGGAGGACTGCTTCAGAGCGGTCTCTCTCTTTCAGGCCGGGCAAAAAATTATTTAATTCGTCACTTTGAAACCAATCAGACACCGCTTGATGCAGTCGCGACTGCGTGCGAACAAACAGTGCATATCGCTCGCGATTGGAAAATGGTGACAGGGACATAATGCGTTTATCTAAACTCTCGTGGGTCGTATTAGTGCCTTCTTTCAGCCAAGCGGAAAAGGTGGGCTCTGTTGGTTCAACGGATTGGCATTCTGCTGGGTTGCTCACGGGATTTTTCCAAAACAAATTAAAAATAACCGCCCGGTTATTCCGGTGGCTTTGTAATGGGTGACGGACCAAATTCAAATTAACCCATCCCGTTGATCAATATTTTTTGAAAAATTCACCGGGTTATTCCAAATTGATATAACATTCTCAGCTCAGCTGCTTTAAATGAGAATAGATATCATTTACAGTCCCCGCCCTCAAAAGATTACAGCGCAAGGTCTGAGTTTTGGCCCCGGAAACCCCTTCAACCCCAGGATTTGATGAGCTTTACCAAGAGCACCATGAATGGCTTGTCCGTTGGATAGCGCGCCGAACTTCCGGTGTTGATAATGCCCAGGATTTAGCTCAGGACACTTTTATTCGTCTGTTGGATAGGCCGAGCCTGCCTGCGGGGATTCGAAGCCCGAGGGCTTGGTTAACCAAAGTGGCCGGGAACCTGCTGATCGACCAAGCCCGTCGCCAAGTGCTGGAGAAGAATTATTTAGCGCTGCTGGAAAATTTGCCGGAACCGGAATGTCCTTCCCCAGAAGATAAGTGGGAGCTATTGGGGCTTTTGGAGCAAATTGATCAATTGCTCAGTGGTCTGCGCCCGATAGAGAAAACGGTATTTCTAATGGCGAGACTAGACGGCTTAACATACCGCCAGGTGGCCGAGCAGCAGGGGCTGAGCCTTTCCTCAGTAGAGAAATATATCGCAAAAGCCATGCTCAAGTGCTATGCCGCTGCGTACGATAACGAATAATTTTCTATGGACTTGGAACTTGCTTGCTGATGTCAAACGCCCCAGAAAAAAATAGAGAAAAAATTCCTGAAGCAGTACTGTTGCAAGCCGTTAGCTGGCGCGTTCGCCTGGGTTCCGGCGAGGCGCTTGACTCAGAGCGCGATGCTTGCAGTCAATGGCGTTCGGCGGACCCTCTGCATGAACTGGCGTGGCAGCGTTTTGAGCGGATGGAGTCGCCTCTAGATACGGTGGCTCGCCGAGCTCCGCGTTTGGCCCATTCCACCCTAAATCAAACCGATGCAGAAATTCGCCGTTTAAATCGCAGGGCTGCTCTTAAAACCATGGGCGGTGGTGTCCTTGGGGCTTTTGCCGTTGGCCTGGTGGGATATGACACCGGTTTGCTGAAGTATATGTCTGCTGACTATTCCTCTGGTTCTAAGCCGGCCCAATATACTCTGGATGATAAGAGCCAAGTCTGGCTAAACACCGGCAGTGCCATTGAATGGGAGTCGGGCGCAGCAATCCGTTCCCTTGTGCTGACTAAAGGTGAAATGCACTTGACCAGTGCCGCTGACCCGAGGCCAATGCAGGTATCGGTGCCTCAGGGGCAGCTTATTTCCCGTGACTCGCGCTTTTTTGTCCGCAATGGCGATGACCACACGATTTTGCAGGTTGTGGAAGGTGGGGTGCAGGTTCAGCCGAGTGCGGATATAGAACCCTTTGCAGTTAAAGCGGGTGAGGCTTATCGTCTTACTGGAGCCGGTTCACTCGCTCTGGACAGCAAGATGTTTGATTACAGCGGATGGATTGACGGGGTGCTTTCAGCTCGGAGCATGCCATTAGGGGCACTGCTTGAAGAGTTGTCTCGCTATCGTGTTGGTTTTTTACGCTGTGATCCGGCATTAAGAGATCACCAGGTTTCCGGGGTTTTCCAGCTTCACGATATCGACACCATCCTAAAAATATTGGCGCGTTCGGCGGGAGCTGAACTGAGCTATACCACGCGCTGGTGGGCAACGATTCAATTGCCGGGCTGATAGTAAGTCGCATCGCTCCCTGCCTTCCCCTATGCGTCCGGGCTGACGGTTTTTTCGGAACGGGCAACCTTTAATTCCTGCTCTTATTGCCAGATGACCACAAAAAAGTTATCCGAAGGTGTCATTTTTTATTTTTGATGACGCTTTTGATTACTAATTTTCCCTCCGAAGCAAAAAAAACAAAATAATTCTCATTTAGATTACGGGTTTTTGATTTTCGTTCGGCTTCCTAGTTATACACCTGAGAATAGGAAGCCGCTTAAATGCAGTCCCGCGCCCCAAAACATATTTTGCCCACCTTGTTGGCACTGTTGTTGGCCGTAGTTCCCGTATCGAGTTTTGCGCAAGCCCAGCAGGGCAATACAGCGTTGATCGAATTCAGTTTGCCCGCGGGCAATCTGGGAGATGTGCTCAACCTCTACTCGCGTCAGGCCGGGGTAACGCTCTCTTTCGACGAGAACCTGGTGGAAACTATTTCTGTTCCAGCACTATTTGGTAGCTATCGTGCAGAAGAAGCTCTGTTGAGCTTGTTGCGCGGTACCAACCTGCAAGCGGTTCCCGTTGGTAGTGGTGCCTGGCTGATCCAGTCCGCTGGCGAGCAGGATCTGATGGTGCTGGACAGCATTCAGGTTGAGACCCGTGATGGCGGTGAAAAAGACCAGGCATTTCGCGAGTCCGCCTCTGTAAATATCCTCACTCAGGAAAATATCGAGCGATTTCGCGGTACCAGTGTTGGTGATATTTTTCAGGGGACTCCAGGTGTTCTGATTAGTGAAAACCGCAATTCCGGTGGGCTGGATGTGAATATCCGGGGTATGCAGGGGCAGGGCAGGGTACCTGTTTTAATTGATGGCAGTCGCCAGGAAACCACCGTTTATCGTGGTTATGCGGGAGTATCTAGCCGCAGTTATATTGATCCTGACCTGATCGGTTCCATGCGTATCGACAAGGGGCCGGTAATGACAGCCGAAGGCACTGGAGCCACCGGTGGTGTCGTCAGTGTCAATACCCTGCGAGCGGAAGATGTCGTAAAGCCCGGCGAATTGTCGGGTTTCCGTGTTCGTGTCAGTGGTATCGGAAACAATAGCGAGGCTCCAGAGCCTGGTACCTATGCAGGCTATTACCTTCCGCGAAGTGCCTACCGTTCTGATTGTCGCTTTGCCAGCTATTGCACAGACGACTATGCAATGCCGGAGAGCTTTGCACCTGATTATGGTATGGACCGTCCCAGCCTATTGGACCTCGAGGGGTACGCGGCGAGTTTCGCCGGCGCCCAGCGTTTTGAGTGGGGTGATCTGGTTGTGGCCCACGCTCAGCGCGAGCAGGGTAATTACTATGCGGGTACCGATGGTCCGACGCCTGAAGTAGTTATCGGCGAGCCGGTAGATCTTGGCTGGTATTACGAAACACCGGTTACTCTCGAGGGAAAGGATGTATCTATTTACCGCGCGGGCGAGCGTATACCCAATACCAATTTTTCCAGCGAATCCTGGTTGATAAAAAGCAACCTGATTTTGCCTCAGGACCAGACTCTGGAGTTGAGCTATATCCGCTACGACAGTGTATATGGCGAAATGATGCCCTCTCAAATTGCTTCTACTTTTGGTCAGGCGCGACAGTGGCTTGATAGTGAGGTACTTAACCACACATACACTGCTCGCTATCGTTGGCAGCCAGTTGAATACGATTGGGCGGATTTGCGTGTGAACCTATGGCACACAGATGCGGTAACCAATTTGAATACTCCCGATGTTGGATCTGTTGACCTGGAAGACAATACAGCTCGCACCGATGATTATCAGCGTTGGGGCCTCGATATTTCCAACAGCATGCATTTTTTTCCTATAGGTGAATTGAGGCTGGACTATGGAGTTTCCGGGCAGTGGGAAGATATGGATACTAATACACCCGCTACCGAAGGTTTCTATGCGGGTTCACGCAGTGGTTGGCGTAAAGAGTTTAGTGCATTTACTGCAATTGAGTGGCAGCCTTGGCCGCAATGGACCTTGGAGGCAGGGGTTCGTCACACCAGATTTAAGTCGAAAGATAATAACCCCTTGCCTCTTAGTAAAAGTGACCCAGCTTGTGTACTGGATGGCGAAGGCGGCTGCCGGCCTGTTCGCTATGATAATAATCACTCTGGCAATGCTCCAGTAGTTGCCCTGACTTGGGAACCCTTTAGCGGTTTTCAAATTTATGCTCGCCATGCAGAAGCGCTGCGCATGCCTAGCCTGTTTGAAAATACTTCTGGCTGGTCTGTAAGCCCAGCCTTGGATATACCCTTAAAACCTGAGCATGCAATTAATAACGAGTTGGGTATTAATTACCTAAATACTGAGTTATTTGATGGTGCACATCAGTTGCGTTTTAAAATTGCCTACTTTGATAATCACGTTGCAGACTACCTGACGCGTACCCAGCCTAACGCGTGGGAGGAATCACAAGATGGTCTTGACTTCTTCCGCATGCGCAATATCGACAGTCTGGACCTCGAAGGTTGGGAGCTGAATTTTGGTTATGATGCAAAACTCTGGATTGCTGAAATTAGCGGGACCAGTTACAGCCATATTGAAGTCTGTAACGTGGGGAGCTACGTACGTTATTACTGTAGTGATTGGGGTATCCCGCAAAGTTACATCAATAACATGATCCCCCCCAACTGGCATGCCAGCGCGCAATTAGGTGTTCGTCTATTCGAAGAGCGTTTAGAGATGGGGGTTCGGGGTACATTCATGGGTAAAAGAAATTCCATTCCCCGATATAACGCCCCAATCGGATTTAATGAACCGGTACTTTGGCATAGCTATAACTTGGTCGATATCTATACGAAGTTCAAATTGAATAACAGTTTTTCGGTTGACTTCACTGTCGATAATGTAACAGACCAATATTACCTGGATGCGCTGAGCTTGGGCCTAGTACCTGCTCCTGGTCGAACTGCTCGGCTCAGCCTGACTTATCAGTATTAATTGAATACGAAAAAATTGATGGAGTAACTTAGATGAAAAGAACGATGGGCCTTTTGGCCTTACTGTGTCTGTCACTCTTCCTTGCTGCCTGTAGTGGTGGTAGCTCTTCTAGTGATAGCGACGCAGGTAGCACAGTTGAAAAACCAATAGCAAGTATTGGCTTGCTGGCTCCTGCCGGCAATGTATTTTCTTTAAAGGATGGCAATGTCACTGTTCAGTTGAATGGTACAGACAGCAGTAGCCCGCGCGATGCAAACTTGACTTATCGCTGGGAGTTAATCGAACTTCCAGCGCTGAGTAATGCAGTTTTGAGCAGCTCTGAAGATGCACGTACAGAATTTACTGCAGACCTTCCCGGTGACTATGTTATTAGCCTGATCGTTAATGACGGCACCGCAAGCAGTGAAGCCGCTCGTATGGTGTTCAGTGCGACAAGTCCTTATCCGGTAGCTATTACCGAGCCGGTTCACAGTGTTGCATTTGCTACTCAGGAAATCGTTCTTGATGGTAGTTTCAGTACGATTCCTACTGGAGAAACTGGATCTTTGGAATATCTCTGGACTCTGACAGAGAAACCACAAGAGAGTGATGCTTATCTCACCGATAGTGAGCAAAGCCTGGCAACACTGCATTTGGATGTTGAAGGAGACTATCGGCTGCAGTTGGTTGTTACCTTTAATGATATTGCTAGTGCCCCTGCAAACGTTTTGGTTACGGTCTCATCTGGAAATGCTCCCCCTGTCGCTGTTGCAAAAGATCTGACAGTTGTTCTTGGTGAGAAAGTCACCCTTGATGCTAGTGATAGTTATGATCCTGAGGGCAGCCAACTACAATATCGCTGGCGATGGGCGGATGTCGATCCGAGTACTATCCCTATGCCTGAACTGGATGGTGAAACAACTTCCACTTTGAAATTCACTCCAGAAGCCGCTGGAACCTATAGCTTCGAACTCATGGTATTTGATGGCGCCAAAAGAAGTGTAACTTTTGATGAAGATGGTGATCCAGAATACTGGAGGGAAATACAGGTTGTTGTCGAAAGTGACCCTGAAGCGGAGAACAATAAGGCTCCAGAAGGGGAAGTTGTGGCAACCGGCTATTTCCCTTCCGCTAGTATCGGTGAGCAGGAAGTCGGACTGCGAGCAGAGTTTAATTTTGTTGGTTATGACACTGAAGGCGATGCTCTACAGGTCATCGACGCAGTGCTGCTGGAGAAGCCGGAAGGCAGTGACGCCGAATTGGTTGATATTGGTTTTTGGAAGCCCCTTGGCAAAAAAATTGATGTGCTAGATGTTGCCGGTCTTTACCGCGTTAGCATGACCATTTCTGATGGCGTTAATAAAATTGTTCGCGAAGCGACCATGGAAGCCAAGATAGGTCAAGTGAATAACCAGCCTTCAACCCGTGGTGTAGAGGCGCTGACAACATCTACAATTGTTGGTGAGGCATTAATATTTGAGGCTTCCAGTAGCGATCCAGATAACGATCCGATGGAGTTTCATTGGGAGCTGGTGGATAAGCCCGATGGTAGTAAGGCGACTATCGAAGCGATAGAAGAGCCAGAGAGCAAAGAGTATCGTCGTGCCAGGGTTGTAACGGATCTGCCGGGCTCCTATACCGCGCGTTTGATCGTGAGTGATGATCGCGGTCTTTATGCTAAAGCCTATGAGCAGGCTGATGGATTTGCCAAACTTATCAATGAAGCACCACAAATTCGCTCAGCGGTATGGGTGCGAGATTGGGGACGCTTGTCACCGGGGGAAGATTTTTACCAGATCTTGCCCTGTATGTCTCTGATGCATCGCCCTGTGGTGGTGGATCCTGATGGTGATGTGGTTTTCACGCATGAAGAATTGGAGTCTACTCCGGAAGGTGGTGACTACACCAGCCTTAGTGATTCGGGAGATTGTGCGGGTACTTATGGAACAGGGTTTACCAAGCCGGGTACTTATAAATTCCGTTACTACGCCACAGACCTGATTGATGAGAGCGAATACGTCTTTGTCGTTGAAGTTGAGCCAATGAGCAGCGCAAAAGGTGTTCGTTTGCGTGAAATTTCAGAAAATGACCAAAGCCTCTGGCATCCGATGCCTTATGAGAATATTCCTTCGTACGCGACTCCGGCTGATTTAGCGTCAGATCTAGAGCCAACTGAAGCGCGCTATATTCAGTGGTCTTTAACCGCGGCTGATGCTAATTACACTATTGAGAATGTTCGGTTCGAACATATTAACGGTGGCCTTAGAGACCTTACTCCTTGGTTTGAGGGGCTAAAAGAAGGCCAAGTAATAGCTGAAGGAGAGTCCCTGGACTTCCAGACATGGATGCCTGCTGTACCTTGTGTACGCACCGATGATAGGGCAGAAGGTTTCCATTTCTCCTTCAATATTAAAGAAATTCCCGAACTGACCTTTGTCTATGAAACCTGGATAAAGCAGGATGACCCTTTTGTAGGTGAGGACTGGAGATACTGTGAAGCAGGAGAATTAAATTAATAATGACGTATATGCCCCAGGGATGGGGCATAACTGATAAATCCAATGGTCAATTCGAAGATCTTCCATGTTAGGGAGATTTCCCTTTTGATCTATGGGTCGTTGGGTACATGTCACAAATCTAGCTTCCACATGGAACAGGCCGGCAGCCTAATGAAAGCGAGTCTAATCCAGTTGATCCAGTAAGAACGATGCGAGTCCCATTTCATTAAACTGGTAATGTTGTAAAAGCTAGAGAAGCGATGTTTAAAACATATCTTGCCCCCAAGCATTGACTGCTTCTAAAACAAACTGCTGGCTCTTATCATTCTTATCACATTTGTAAATTTGAAGGCGCTCACCCTCTTCGGTTGAACTACCCGGTGCGTCTATACAGTAGGTCCAGTTCTTATCGCGATTCTGGATGATTCCACTTTCCTGGATTTGCCATTTTTCCGAATTGCCGCCGTCACAATCCCACAGGTGCATTTTATCGCCGTTATCAGCAGAGCCAGTGTTGAAGTCAACACAGTATTTATTATTACCCTTGGGACGGAGTTGGCCTTCAGCAGTGTAAACAAACTGCTGTTCACTGCTGGAGCCACAGTTGTTCATATTTAGGTTTGAACCATTGCTATAGCCCTGGGAGACGGTCATGCACAAGTCAGCATTTGAGGCAGAACGGATTCTCAAATAGCCGGGAAGACTTCTCCTTACTCCTACAAAAGGAATTGCCGTGCCAGTATAATTGGGGGTGGTTGCGACTGTATCAGGATCTGTCCCAATTGCAGTGGCACCATGTGCGATTGCTGTAAATATGTAGCCGTAGTCGGTATTGCTAAAATCGCCAGAACTATCCCATAGGTGCATCAGCTGTTTGGTTTCAGCGGCTGCGTTGGCTGTTATCTGGTAATGATCGCCAGCCTGGACATTGCCGCAAAATATTCTTTGCGAACTACTGCTGTCTATTGAATCAATGGAGCCGGTAAATTCTTCTGGATCTGCGGTATCTATATCAGGACATAAAAATGCGCTCATCTCGTAAGAGTCTAATGCGGATTCCATTCGATTATTGACGTTGCCTGATTGTCCTCCGGTAAAAATAACGATTACTTTTTTGCCGTTATTTAATAAGTTGCCAACGCTAGGCCATCCCGTACTTGTAAGCGTGGTACGGTAATTTTCTGAGGAAGAAATCTGTTGTAAATATGTAAGCATATCCTGGTAGCTGTACTGGAGGTCGCCCAGCTCTTGTTGGATATACTGGTCAAGCAAATAAATTTCATCTGCATACCAGGCGTTAAACCAATCTAAATTGGTTTTCATATCGATATACAGCATTATTGGCGCTTCAATAGTGTTAACGGAGAGCCAGGATTTGATATCGTCCAGACAGTGTTCCAGACGATCATCGTCTCCGTTGCTATTGCACATGTGATTACCGATGTCGTTTTGTCCATGAGCAACATAGGGCCCATGGCTGCTACCTTGCCAGGCACCGTGATCTACGACATCGATTTCCAGTGATCGAAAGCCTTTGTCGAGCCAGTCAGTCAGTGTTTCACCGTTTTCTAGCCGCTCATAGCTGTTATGGGGCTGTAAGTAATAAAGCTCATCAATACGATACTCACTGGTGGCCGCTTCTGCTTGGTAATCGGGCCAGTGAAAAGTGTCAGCTTTACTGATGCTGGGTATAGATACCCAAAGTGATAGACATAGAGCGCCTGAAGAGAATTTGAGGAAGGACATTGGGGTTCCTGTTATCGTTTTAATAGTATATTTATTATTTGTTATATAAAAAGTGTGTTAATACTTTGTTACCAGAGCTCGATAATTTAAGCCTGTTAATTAACTGTTTTTTTGTCAAACGGCTTGGAGTATATAGATTTTTGTTTAGATTACAGGTAATTGTTCGTGTTCGTAAGTAGGGAAGTGTTTGGAGTTTTTGCGTTGACAGTGAGGGGCTAGGAGAAGAGTACTTTGGGAAAGTACTCTAACATCTAAAGCATATGCTTGTATTTGGCTATGCTCCATCGCACACGATTTATTGCTATTTACGCCCCATTCTCTTATCTATCTGCTTTCTCTCCCAATCTTCACCAAAGAAATTAAATAAATTGAAGGTGCTAATTGCATGGGAGGCGAGCCCTATACCCCAGCCAAATGCCGCCCAGAGTGACCATAAGTATCCGGGGGCGAGTATTAAGTTGGCAATTACTAGTCCCGAGATAACTAATAAATAGGTGATTAGGTGTTGGTAAAAGCTCTTCAGCTTCTTGACATGCTTAATGACTTCTTTTTCTTTGGGGGAGATCTGGTCTTGGGAGTTCATATTGATGACCTCGGCTGATTAGCTACAGCAGTGGGGAATATTATTATTCGAGTTATTTTCAAGTTTGGATAGAGATATTAACCACAGGCAATGAAATGTGGCAAGTAGTGAAATTTTCGAGTGTATGTAGGATGCCCGATGCGACCGGGCATCCATAAAAGGGTACTACACAATACAGTCTGGTTGTTCTGAAGGGTGGGCTTTAATAAAGGCCGGCAGTTCATTGCAAGCGTCTGTGATTTTCTGGATTTTGGGGTACTGGGTCATATCCAGGCCAAAGCGTTCCGCACTGTATACTTGCGGGAGTAAGCAACACTCGAACAACCCTGGATTGTCTCCAGCGGCGAAAGGCGCGGGCCTTAATTGCTTCTCCAGTGCGGAGAAGCCCAGGTGTATCCAGTGCTGAATCCATTGAATTTTTTGCTCATCACTGACTTTGAGTTCAGCCCGAAGGTACTGCAGAACCCTGAGGTTCTGTATAGGTTGAATATCGCTGGCAATACTTTGCGCGAGCGCGCGGATATGTGCGCGGGCTTCAGGAGCCTTTGGAAGTAGCGCTGGTTCTGGATGGGTTTCATCCAGCCATTCCAAAATGGCGAGGGATTGGGTGAGACTGGTTTCGCCATCATTCAGGGTTGGCAGTAGACCGTGTGGATTCAACGTGCGGTAGTCGTCTCCGTGCTGATCTCCCTTGAGCAGGTTTACCGGGTGATACTCGTATTCCAGGCCTTTCAAGTTGAGCCCGATACGCACTCGGTAGCTGGCGGATGAGCGAAAGTATCCGTAAAGGTCCATTCTCTTTCCTTTTCTTTGTTTTGGCGTTTGGCTGTTTGATTGTCAGCCTTTTTGGTGTTGTCTGGATGCGCTGTATTCACTTTGGCTTCCAGGAGTTTACATAATCTGTTAGCTCCACGGCATGGGCATCCGGGAGAATATCCCAGGGGGTGCGGCTGTCGATCATTACAGCAACTTCATCGGTTTCCTTGCGCGCATGCCGGGCCCCGGTAGCAAATGCCTTGGGATGGGGGCCGTGGGTAAACCCCATGGGGTGGAGGGTAAGCATCCCCGGATGAATATTGTCGCGGCTAAAGAAGTCACCACGGTGATAGAAGATGAGTTCATCAAAGTCATCATTGTTGTGAAAGAAGGGGACTTTGAGTGCGCCCGGGTCACTCTCAATCGGGCGAGGTACAAAAGTCGCTACAACAAAACCTTGTGCGACAAAGGTGGTATGAGCTGAAGGGGGTAGGTGGTAGCGGTGGCTCATCAGCGGGCGTATATCGCGCCAGTTGATGCGAACGGCCAGGTTGTCCCCAGTCCAACCACAGGCGTCCAGTGGGTTGAAGGGGTAGGTAATGGTCGACAGCTGTTGCCGGGCTTTAACCACAACCCGCCACTCATCATCGCCCTGTTGATCGAGAAAGGCTTTATCTATACGAGGCACATCCAGCATCGCCTGGTCAAAAATTGCATTGGGGCCAAGGATGCCTTTTTCGGGGAGCTGAAAATGGCTACCTATCGCCTCTACCATCAATAGTTCCAGCGGCTCATCCTCTGTCGGCGTCAGGCGCCATAAGGTGCCGCGGGGCAGCAGGATATAGTCGCCATCGCGAATAGAGAGGTGGCCAAAATCGCAGAACAAGTCGCCGCTCCCATTGTGTATAAACAGGAGTTGGTCGCCGTCAGCGTTGCGCACCAGATGATTCATAGGCTCCCGGCAGGTCCAGAGGGCGACCTGACTATCCTGGTTTCGCAGGATCGGCTTTTGATCCCAGGGGCTTGTTCCTTTGTGCTTCATTTGCGTGGCATCAAAAGCGTGGGGACGCAATGGACCTTCGAACTGGCTCCAGCCGGTGGGCGGATGACGATGGTAGAAGTGGGTGCAGGGTCCAAAAAAACCCTCTTTGCCCATTTCCCTTTCAAAGCTGTTGGGTGGGAAATCTGCATGGGCTTGGCGGCTTGTATTTCCTTCCGTTCGCGGAAAGCTGATCCACTGTTTCATAGCGTGGCCTCGCTTCTGTGCGGATGGTTCGAAGGTGTGGCGAAAAATTGAGCATCTCAGCGCCACTTACACGCAAATTTCTTGCGCCATAGACCCAATTAGTTCGCAAATATGGCGCAAAAAAACCTATACTGTCCGGCCATTTTTTCGTATGGCCCGGTAACTTTTCCAGAAAGTATTTGTGCCGATAGTGGTTACAATTGAAACCAATGTTAGTTAAATTGAGTAACAGGTACAACCGGGACACCCGAGCAGGCAGGTTTGAGGGCAGCTATGACAATCGAACAAAACACGCGACCCACCGTTGTTGAGAACGACGAGCTGCGCCTCGAAAAGTTCTTACCCTACCGCCTCTCGGTACTTTCCAACCGGGTGAGTAATGCTATTGCGCAAGCTTATGGTGCGCGCTTCCACCTCACCATTCCCGCTTGGCGGGTTATGGCAATTCTGGGTCGTTTTCCCGATTTATCCGCCGCCGAGCTGGTTGAGCAGACGGCGATGGACAAGGTCGCAATCAGTCGGGCCGTCTCTTCCCTGTTAAAGAATGACTACATTACACGCAGTGAAGATCCCGGTGACCGGCGCCGGCAAGTGCTGAACCTGTCGGAGCTGGGGCGAGATATTTATGCTCGCATAGTGCCGCTGGCCCATCAGTACGAGAATGACTTGATGGCATCCCTATCCACTGAGGAGCGGGAACAACTGGATAGCATTATTGATAAGTTAATGGTGCGCGCGAAGGAATGGTCTGAGCGCGGCCTCGTTGATGAATAAATGAGATAACTAAGAGGAGTTTTCAGATGTTTGAGCATTTAAACAGCCTTCCGCCAGATCCGATTTTGGGCCTTTTGGCCAGCTACCGCGCGGATGAAAACTCCAGCAAAATTGATCTCGGTGTGGGCGTCTACAAAGATGAGGCAGGCCATACCGCTGTCTTGCAAGCCGTCAAGGAAGCCGAAACCCGCTTATTGCAGGGTGAGGAAACCAAGGCCTATATCGGCCCGGCCGGAACTCCAGGTTTCAACACAGTCATGCAGGAGCTGGTACTGGGTGCCGGGCACCCCGCGTTGGTGGGCGGTCGCGTTCGCTCAGCTCAAACTCCCGGTGGATGTGGTGCTTTAAGAGTTCTGGCGGAATTGATTAATCGCGCCAAAGCTGGGGCAACCGTGTGGGTGAGTGACCCCACTTGGGCTAACCATGTGCCGCTTCTGGGTAATGCGGGCTTGCAAATTAAGAGCTACCCCTACTACGACCGCGCTACCAGCAGTTTGCAGTTCGACAAAATGGTCGAGACTCTGAAGGATGTGGGTGAGGGCGATGTTGTTCTTTTCCACGCCTGCTGTCATAACCCCTGTGGTGCGGATCTGTCCCGCGAGCAGTGGAAAGTGTTGGCGGAAATGGCGCAAAAGCAGGGCTTCACGCCGTTTATCGATATGGCCTATCAGGGCTTTGGCGAGAGCCTGGAAAATGATGCCTACGGCCTGCGCTTGATGGCTGAATCTGTTCCAGAAATGCTGGTCGCGGCTTCCTGCTCGAAAAATTTTGGCCTCTATCGCGAACGTGTCGGCCTGGCTATGGTGATTTATGCGAATGGTGAAGCCGCCGATAAAGGCCATAGCCAGTTGCTGAGCGCTATTCGTGGCAACTATTCCATGCCACCTTCCCACGGTGCTGCCATTGTAGAATCTATTCTTACTGATGCGGGATTGAAAGCGAACTGGGAAGCTGAGCTGACCGAAATGCGCGAGCGTATTAACGGTTTGCGTGCTGGATTGGTAGAAGGGCTCGCCGCAGCGGGTGCTGCCGGTGAGTTTGGCTTTATCCGCCAGCAGAAAGGGATGTTCTCATTCCTGGGTATCAATCCCGAACAGGTACAACAGCTGCAAAAGGACTATTCCATTTATATGGTGGACTCGAGTCGCATCAGTATTGCCGGCCTGAGTTCCAATAATATGGAATACTTCTGTAAGGCTGTTGCCAGCGTGCTGTAAATTCGGCACATTTGGGGGTGAGCAATATGCTCACCCTTAAGATTTATCCTTTAGAAGTAAGAGTGAAAGATGGAAGTTGAGCTAGGAGTCCCAGTGCCCGAATCCCCCACCCAAATTTGGACCCCCCAGAGCTGGCGAAACTTCACCGCACATCAACAGCCCCAATACACGTCTGCCGAAGATGTTGCCCAGGTGGCTAAACAGCTCTCTGGTCATCCGCCCCTGGTTTTTGCGGCAGAGGCTCGCGAGCTGCGCCGTCAGCTGGCTCAGGTTGCCGAGGGGAAAGCCTTCCTTTTGCAGGGCGGTGATTGTGCTGAATCTTTTGCCGATTTTAATGCAAACCGCATTCGCGATACTTTCAAGGTATTGTTGCAGATGGCTGTCGTGCTCACCTTTGCCGGTAACCTGCCGGTGGTGAAAGTTGCGAGAATGGCCGGCCAATATGCCAAACCCCGTTCAGCAAATACCGAGACGGTGAACGGAGTAGAACTGCCCAGCTACCGTGGCGATATTATCAACGGCATTGATTTTACTGCTGAAGCGCGCATACCTGACCCTCAGCGGATGGTAACTGCTTATAACCAATCGGCAGCCACCCTGAACCTACTGCGAGCTTTCGCCCAGGGGGGATTGGCCGATCTGCATCAGGTGCACAAATGGAATCTCAGCTTCCTGAAGAATAATCCTCAGCGGGAAAAATATGCCCAGCTGGCGGAACGCCTTCAGGAAGCTTTAGAGTTTATGGCGGTATGTGGTGTTACCTCAGAGAACTCTCCCGCAATTCGTGAGACTTCACTCTATACCTCTCATGAGGCGCTATTACTTGAATACGAGCAAGCGCTGACAAGAACCGATAGCCTTACTGGCAAATGGTATGACTGCTCCGCACATATGCTGTGGATTGGTGAACGCACTCGGCAACTGGATGGCGCTCATGTGGAGTTTCTCTCCGGTGTTTGTAACCCGATTGGGGTGAAAGTTGGTCCAAAGATGCAACCGGATGAGCTACTGCGTTTGATCGATAAGCTCAACCCCGAGAACGATGCAGGTCGCCTTACACTGATTACCCGTATGGGCGCCGATACTTTGGGAGAAAAATTGCCTGCATTGGTGCGCGCCATTCAAGCGGAGGGGCGCTCGGTGGTATGGAGCACTGATCCCATGCATGGCAATACCGTTAAAGCGGGTAACGGCTATAAAACTCGCGATTTTGAAAAAATCCTGCGGGAAATTCGCGACTTTTTCTCGGTACACTGGGCCGAGGGAAGCCATCCCGGCGGTATCCATCTGGAAATGACCGGGCAGCATGTCACTGAGTGCACCGGTGGAGCTTGGAAAATTTCTGAAGCAGACCTCGCCAGTTGCTACCGCACCCAATGCGATCCGCGACTAAATGCCGATCAGGTGTTAGAACTGGCGTTTTGTGTTTCTGAATGGTTGCGCGCTGGTCGAATCGCTTAATTGGCTGTTCTCTTTAATTAAGAAATTCTGAATGTAAAACCTCTTATCTTGAGCCTTTGGCTCGAATAAGAGGTTTTCATTTCTCTCGACTGAAACTCCCTCTAAATCAGTATTCTATATTTGTCAGACTGTATATGAGGAGCTGCTCCTTTTACAGTTAAGTCATTCAAGCTGAACATTCTCCAGGTTTTACTTCGACTGAAAGTATTTAAGTATCAATTAAAGCCACCTCATTTATTAGATTAGGGGATGGATATCCCTTAAACGACATTGTTGATAATATTTGATAGTTTATTCTGTCAATTTTTGTAAAAGTAAAAATGTAGGGTGGGGTAATGGTGCGAACTATCGAGTTTTTGTTGGGGTTATGTCTTGTTGGCCTTGGTATTTACCGCGGAATTACGGTAGAAATCGATGTTTACGCGATAATGCTAGTCGTATTTGGTATAGGTTTGATGGCACGATGGTTCGGTTCCTCCAGTAGCGATGAGGATGATGGTTGGTACGATAGTAATTCTGGCAGTAGTTCGAGTGGCAGTTCTTGCAGTAGCGATGATTAGTTTCTGTTTGACAAGCTATTCTTGGAGGCTGCTATATTAGCTGGTTGTGCGTGCGCTGACTCGCATTTATCGGGATGAGCTATTGCGCTGTTAATACCCGCCAATTAGAATTCATGGCCTGTGCAGGGGCCTTGAATAATCTGATGAGAGGCTGTCTCCCTCCTTTATTTGGGTGACTTTACCTTGCTGTATTTATTCTATTTATAAAGTGAAAGTTGGGGGAAGTTATGACCAATCCGTATGTGGCACCAACCTCGGATGTGAGTACTGATGCTGTTAATAATTCTGGACAGAAAAGCGACGTCATTCCAGAGGGAGTTAAAGGTTGGAGTTGGGGTGCTTTTCTCTTAAATTGGATATGGGCTATATTTAACAAAAGCTATATCGGTTTGCTGGCTTTTATTCCTTATATTGGGTTAATTGTTGCTATTTACCTGGGAATTAAGGGGCGCGAACTCGCCTGGAAAAATAAGCAATGGGAAAGCCTTGAGCATTTTAATTCTGTCCAGAAAAAGTGGTCTGTTTGGGGTGTTTGTTTGTTGATAATTCCTATTTTGGGTATTCTTGCTGCAGTCGCATTACCTGCATATATGGACTACCAGAGTGCGGTAGGGGCTCAGTAGATCGAGTTCTTTATTGACAAAGGGTTTGGCTTCCCGCCATTCCCTTTCTGGTGAATTCCCTGACTTTTCTCCTCACTATAACTAGTATGACTATATTTTCAATATAATTGAGTCATGTTCAAATTCCGAGAAGGGCGCTACAAGCTTGTTGAAGAGTGTGGTGTTTAAGTTTTGATCGATTATGCCAGGATAGGTTTAGAAATAAGGTGTAATCGATTTCGGTCTTTAAATCTGTATCATGTACCATTTTGCGCTGGCTTGAAGCTTAAGTGACTTGTCAGCAGTGCTAGCTAACCAGCTTGACGCTGGTTGTATAGGGATAAAGCAAAATGACAGATATGGTAAAGGGACATTACTCAGTTAGTCGCAGGAAGTTTTTTGCTGCAAAAATATTGGGCGTATTGTCGGCATTAGTAGCAGTGTTATGGGCACTTACCCAGTATCTATTTCCTGAGCCCATGATTTACCTATACGGCATATGGCGTCCTGAGTATTTTGTAGCCTTTATGGCTATTGTGATTGTGTGCACTTCTCTATCTCTTTGTATTTGGAGCTACTTAAAAAATCGCTACCTATTTGGTGTGGTTGTGGTTTTGGCTTATTCGATCTCTTGTTTTTCATTTTTTATTCTGGGGAAGGAGTATCACAGTCCGGATTTTGTTGCGGGTCTTCCAAAAACGACTTCTGAAGGTGGTGCTGTTTACCTGCAAGGGGTCGAGATTCATCACAATAATTGTGTAAGGCAGGGTGGTACAGTGCAGTGCCGTATGACCGTGACTAATCGGAGAAGTCGGCAAAAAGTAAGGCTTTCCTCCTGGCGCCTGATTATGAAAGATGGCGCTGTCTTCAAGGAGTATGAGGCATTTAGGGGTGGGCAGGAAGTGAGGGGAATGGTATATCTGGAGCTTCCCCGCGGTTCTGAGGCCGAGCTGGAAATCGTGTTTTTTGAAGTCCCTGAGAACTATACTGAAATCTTGAATCTCGGCTTTAAGGCCGGGAGTAAAGAGTTTGGATTTAAAAACATAAATGTCAGATAGTTTTTTCTAAAGATAGAAAGGTATTGGAATCGGTAGGCTTGAAGCCACAGAAATTTTCCACTTAGGTGTTGTTTGCAGTGTTATCAAGTGTGGATTTGAAACGATATATTCGTGAGTTCTGGTTGTTTGGCTTGAGGCAGGCTTATGCCTGTATTTTCGGTGGCTTCTTGCTGGGAATTATGATTGTCACCAACTATTGGTATCCACTGGAATCGATTCACCGGTATGACTTTATCTTTCTGGCTGCTATAGCCTTTCAGGTCTTTCTTCTAGCTACAAAACTGGAAACATTCAGGGAGTCAATAGTTATTGTCGTATTTCATGTCGTTGCGACCGTCATGGAGATATTTAAGACATCTGACGCTATTGGCTCATGGAGTTACCCGGAAGAGTATTTCTTTGGGATTGGTAATGTGCCACTGTTTACAGGGTTCATGTATAGCGCAGTGGGCAGTTACATTGCTCGAGTGTGGCGAATTTTTGAATTTGAATATTCTCACTATCCATCGAAATTGCTGACAGTTGTTCTGGTTGTGTTTATCTATGTCAACTTCTTTACACATCACTATATCTGGGATTTCCGCTGGGCGTTACTAGCGGGAACAGTGTTATTGTTTTATCGAACCAATATTTACTTTAAGGTCGTTGAAAAGCATCGCTCTATGCCGCTTCTTTTGGGGTGGTTGCTGGTAGCACTGTTTATTTGGTTTGCTGAAAACATTGCTACTTTTGCAAATATATGGATTTACCCTAATCAATCCCATGAATGGCAAATGGTATCTCTGGCGAAGCTCAGTTCATGGTATCTACTGATGCTGCTGAGTTTTGTACTGGTCTCACTGATTAATAACGTGAAGATCCGCTCCGAGACTGCTGGTGCTCCGAGTACGGAAAGCAGGTCGCCCGCTTAAGGCGACCTAGCTGCTTACTCCTTAAAGGTTAGGGCATTGTGGGGTAATCGGTATATCCGTTTGCGCCACCGGTATAGAAGGTGTTTGGGTCTGCTTCATTTAAGCTCGCATCGGCTTTAAAACGCTTTAGCAGGTCCGGGTTCGCCAGGAATGGAACGCCGAAGGCAACCGCATCTACTTGCTGCTGCCCAATGGCTGTATTGGCCTCATCTCGCCCGTACCCCATATTGCCAATCAGATTGCCCTGATACAGTTCCCTTGCTGGAGTCAATACATCTCCGAGTTGCTCGCCGAGGAAGTCGGCTCGCATCAAGTGCCAGTAGGCCAAATTATATTCATTCAATTTTGATGCAAGCCAGCGAGTGTGTCCCTCAGGATCGCTATCGCGCATGCTGTTGAATCCGTTTAGGGGAGAAGTTCGCAATCCAACTTTGCCGGAGCCCCAAACTTCGATAACGGCTTCCAGAACTTCAAACAGCAAGCGTGCACGATTCTCTAAAGACCCACCGTACTCGTCTGTTCTAAGGTTTGAGCCATCCCGCAAAAAACTGTCCAAGAGATAGCCGTTTGCACCATGAACCTCAACTCCATCGAAGCCAGCATCTCTAGCATTGATTGCTCCCTGTTTAAAAGCCGCGATAATTCCTGGGATCTCCACAGTTTCAAGGGATCTTGGGGTGGTGTAAGGTTTTTTTCCGTCCGGTGTGTGAACCGTATCGTCAATGGCGATTGGGCTGGCTGCAACCGGCGTTGTGCCATTATTCAGATCGGGGTGACTGGCTCGCCCACCGTGCCAAAGTTGCAGGAATATCTTGCCGCCTCTCTCGTGAACGGCGTCAGTCACTTGTCTCCAGCCTTCGATCTGTTCCTGGGAGTAGATACCTGGCTCAGAAATAAAGGCTGAAGTTCCCTCTGCCACCATAGTTGCCTCGGCAATAATCAGGCCGGCGCCAGCCCTCTGTGCATAGTACTCAGCCATTAAAGGGGTAGGTACGTGGTTTTCAGCTCTTGCGCGGGTCAGGGGGGCCATCACCGCACGGTTGGCAAGCTTCACATCACCTAATTGAATACCTGTAAACAGATCCTGTGTCGCAGTCATCTTGTGTGCCTCAATGTTGTCACGAAAAGCAGTTGTCTATCGATGGCGCACAGACTAAGCTCACAGCTTATTGGAAACAATAAGGTGTTTGGAAATTGATTGTTCGCAATTTGGAAACTATAGACTTTCGAACTTTATCGATCTTTGTGGCCACTTGCAGACTGCTGAGTCTCACCCAGTGTGCCGAGGAGCTAGGGCTGCCCAAATCTACAGTGAGCAAAGCCATTTCGAAGCTGGAAGAGCAACTGCAAGCCAAGCTGCTGGAGCGCTCTACACGGAAAATTGAGATTACTGATGCGGGCCGGGTTACCCTTCGCCGGGCCTCTTTACTGGTGGAGGAGTTTAAATCCTTGCGCGAGGATGTGCGGGAGATAGAGCAGCAAGTACAGGGGTTGCTGCGTGTATCGGCCCCCCCGGCCATGGGGAGCTACCTGGCCCAGTATATTTTCCCTCCATTTCTCCAGCAGTGGCCGAAAGCCCAAATCTCGCTGGAGCTATCCAACACTTTTGATGACCTGTTTATTCAGGGTATAGACCTGGCAATTCGTGTCGGGCAGATCGCCGATGACCGTTTGGTGGCGAAAGAAATCGGGTATACGACTCAGGTTCTGGTAGCCAGTCCGGACTATTTAAGGGAGTACGGAATACCTGAGTCACCCCAGGAGCTCAGGCAGCACAATTGTATTACAGCCGGGACTGCCCCTGAGTCTGCTTTTTGGACTCTGGTATCCGAAAACAAAACGGAATCTATCGAAGTGCGAAGTAACTTCCATTGTGGCAATCCAGAAACGGCAATAAGGGCTGCTGCTGGCGGGGTGGGAATAGCTCAAATTCCGGTTAACAGCATGATCTGCGAGTTGGAGAAGCAGGAGTTAATACGAATATTTCCTGAATGGCACGCGATATTTATGCCAATTTATGTAGTCTATCGGCCCGGAGTCAATAAGCCCAAGAGAGTCTCGGCACTGTTGGAGTATTTAAATGAAATTAAAGGCCGGTTTGAGTTCGGTCCTGATCACCAGCTGTGCCAATATGAAACCTGCCCGTTGACTACTGGGAATTTGTAGATTATAGGTAGGGGCAATAATCTGGAGGTGCCGTTCTCACTAAATAGAGACCTGATCACGGATTGAAAACTTTGAAATACAGTAGTTGCTTTAGCGATTAGACCATAAAATCTTAGGTTTTACTTTCCCAATAGGGTGCTTTACGACATGATTTCTCATATAACATTAGGTACAAATAACTTGCCCAGGGCGGGGCTGTTTTATTGCAAGATTTTAGCCCCTATTGCTGCAGAGGAAGTTTATCACTCTGATACAGTTATTTTCTGGCAGTTTAAAGGCTCCTCCACAAAACTTGCTGTTACTGCTCCCTATGATGAAAAGCCGGCGAGTATTGGTAACGGTACAATGTTAGCCCTTAACGTTGGCAGTATTGATAAAGTCGATAAGATTTTTTCTATAGCGCTTGGACTTGGAGGGACATCTGAAGGTGATCCAGGCTATAGGAATTCGGAATCTTTTTATGGGGCCTATTTTAGGGATTTGGATGGAAATAAAATAGCCGTATTTACTCGTTAGAAGGAGTTAAAGTGAGAAAATTGGTAAGTTCCGGTTCATACCTTGAGAATCCCATAGGGTTTTCAAGAGCCTGTAGGATCGGGGGGCAAATCGCTATATCGGGGACCGCTCCTATATCAGAGGGCAAAACTGCCTTTATCGGTGATGTTTATGGCCAGACCAAACTCTGCTTGGATATTGCGGTCGCTGCTCTGAAGGAGGCTGGTGGACATCTGCCTGACGTTATTAGAACCCGGATTATGTTAGTTGATATAAAGCGCTGGGAAGATGCGGCCAGGGCACATGGGGAACTGTTTTCAGATATTCGCCCTGCCTGTACTTTTGTGGAGGTTAAGGGGTTTATTGACCCTAATTGGTTGGTGGAAATTGAGATGGATGCCGTTGTCTCATAGTTATCTTGATCTGACTGACTGCACGATTAATCTTGTAGTTTCAGCTGCCTTGATGATCCTAATAGGGTTATTACTCACATATAGTAAAAGCAATAACCCTTTTAGATTGTCAGGAATTCACTCTAGACAGTTTGGATAGGCACTTGAGAATGTGTTTCCTGACCAAAGGTTATTGTTGTTGCTACAATCTTCAGTCTCGAATAAGTCGAAAAGGTCGAATATTCCATTTCCTGTTACAGTGTTAAAAACAATGCTGTTGCCTGTAGTATCCACGCCTGCAACGTAAATACCATAAGCACCATTGTTACTGCTGGTATTTTGGGTAATGCTGTTATTGGAAGCTAAGCTTTGTAATGTAATCCCAGAGGATCCACTTCCTATTACAGTATTATTTGAAATGGTGCATGAACTTCCTCCAATAACAAGACCTGAATTGTCGTTGCTTAGGATTGTGTTTGATATAAAAATAGAGAAGTTTCCATCTAGCTCGATTCCATCACTATCTGAGCCGGTAATTGTGTTGTCTATTATTGTATTGGCAATGCCATCTACCTCCATACCCTCGTCGCCCGAAAGCTCAATAACATTTTGAGAGATAAAATTGTAATTACCGTTAATGTCAATGCCATCATCTGAATCACTTCCATCGCCTAATGTGAAGTTCCCAATAACAGTATTGCTGTTGCTGCTTACTACAATGGCGTCGTCGAGCGGAAGTAAAATATTAATGCCGTATACAGTATGAAGCCCACCTTCTGATAGTACTACTGCATCGTTACAGCCATTAATTGTGCCTGTGGATAGTTCACCGGATGAGCCTGTAAGGACTATCCCGTTTGACTGATCCAGTCCGGAACAGGTAAGTGAGAATCCTGCCATATATAGGCTGCCACTTGGTCCTTGAATAGTGAGAGCTGCGCTATTTGGGTCACTGATTGAACAGGTTAGATCTTCTGTTAGTGTTGCGGGCTCTGTAATGATATCGCCGCATTCTACAGCGTTAATGCTTGGTGATAGGGAAGCACCTAGAGAAAGTAGTGCCGCGGATAGAATTTGAAGGTAATGGTTGGGGTACAACATGTCTAACTCCTTTTAACAGATTTAATAAGTGTAGATATCTTTTTATTGAGAATATTTAGCGGAGTAATTTAAGGTGTCTGTATCTTTTAATCTGTCGGATATGGTCTCTTATTGTTGAGACGGATTTAAGTGTCTGCTAATGTCGACAGTAAAACTATTTATTAATGGTTGTGGGTGCGCAACCTTTTAATTGAATGGCGATTCTCTTTTTGGGAAAGAGAATCGCCTTAAGGTTTAAAGTGGGTTGACAAGGAGGTTGGCTATTTATAAGTTCTTGAATTGCTTGCTTGTAAATTCCCTCAAGTATTTAATCTAAACAAGAGGGATCAGATGTGGTAAATGTATTGTTTTGCCAGGTATTACTGCCTGAGCAATCAAAGTCAACTGCATCAAATAAGTCGTAGGTTTGGCCCTCAGAGAAATTACCAGAAATCGTATTGTTGGTAGGTTCATCGTCCGAAATAAATATTCCATAAGTGCCATTATCAACAACGTTGTTATTGACAATACTATTACTGTCGCCTTGATCTAGGTCGATTCCCCCTTCCTCGTTATCAGTAACATTATTTAGAGAGATAGTGCCGTTGTCACTATCAATTTCAATACCGCTGCTACCATTGAAGGCGGATATGTTGTTGGTGATATTTGCAAAAATACCGTCAATTTCAATGCCATCATTTCCTGAAAAATAGACCTCGTTAAAGGTAACCGTATTGTAGTCTCCTGCAACTTCAATACCTTCGTCACCAGCATTTTCAACTAGATTGTTGTTGACTAGATTGTTATTACCCTGGATATCGATACCTTCATCGGAATCCCACCCATCTCCAGTGATTGTCATGTTGCTGACCACATTGAAATCGCTTTCGACATATACAGCATCATCACCAAAATCAGTGATAGTGACACCTGTAACAAAATGGTTACCATCCCCTCCAACAGTCACAGCATCGCCGCAACCGATTACGCTACCCCCGCTAAGCCGGGCGCCACTTTCCAGTAAAATAATACCTGTGCCAAATTCATTGGTGGAACAGGTTAAACTGTAATCTCCCATTGAAAGGCTGCCAGATGGTCCCTCAATTGCTATTGCGACAGAAAATTCATCAGCAATAGTGCAGACTAAATCACTGTCGAGGGTGGTCGGAGAGGTTATTACGTCACCACAGCTAACCGCCTGAGCTTGTGAGCCTGAGGCAATACCCATTGATAAGACGGCTATAGCTGCGCTAAGTGGTAAAATGGATTTCTTTTGCATGAGTCTATCCCTAACTTTTAATCAGTTGAGCGAATGTATAAATAAAATAAAAAGCCAGATTTCCGGATTTGTTATTTGTGCCTGAAAAAGAGCACCTGCTTTTCGTTTAAATATTGCCCGATCTGTCTTGATTAGATAAATATTGTTTTGAAGTTTTAATAGTATTTTTTAATGGAAATAATTATAAAAAATTACATAAGGTGGTTGAGTTTATTGAGCGCCCTTAGCTTTATTTCCGAATTTCATTGATATATATGGTAAATATTCTGATGGTTTTGCGGGTTGTCACTCATTGCATTTTCTTATGGGGAAATATTTCCAGTAATCGTGACTTTTATGTTGGAGAGGGTTTTTTGAGTAGAAGAAAAGTTTCCATCTAATTATGAATGGGAATAGGTTTTTCTAAATATATTTAAATGTGTTTGTTTGTGTTGAGTTTAGGTGCGGCTTTATAGGTCGTTTACTGTTGTAAGTGAAATTTTGATTGCTGCTCCAAAACTCCTCTGATTTAAAGGCTCAGTTTTAGCTGCAAGACAGCGCACTTTTATTTTCAAAAGGTAAACAAAGGTGTGGAGTTATATTAGCTGGCTGCTGAAGGCTTTATTTATGTTGAGTTTTAAGTGAGATTCCGGCGGTGACGGAAATACGCTGACTTTGACCGGGTAGGGGATTTGGGTCGAATTTACCGATTTGGTTACTTTAGAAAAGGACTATTAAGCGGCCGAAGTGTGGGCAGCAGGCGTTTCTAGACCATATGGTCAAAGTCGAAGGAAGTCGTCGTGTATTTCTTTCACTCTGTCGCAGCCTTGGCTGAGAATGGCGGTAGTATTGGCGGGCATAGGCCAACTGGGGTTAAACTCCCGCTCTTAAAACTATTACAAAGCTCTATCCTAGAGGAGATACCGATGCGTCAAACAATGATCGCACTATCCGTGGCCGCAGCTCTTGCGGTAGTGGGCGGTTGTGGTGAAAAGACACAACAGGCTGAGGTGGTCAAAGATACCGTGAATGCCGAGAAGTCCATGGCTGTAAGTCCTGAGCACGCCAGCAACATGCTATTGGCGGAGTGGACAGGTCCTTTTGGTGGTGTTCCTGCGTTTGACAAGATGAATCTTGAAGATCTCAAGCCCGCAATTGAGAAGGGTATTGAGATGAATCTGGCAGAGCTGGACGCCATAGCCGCCGATCCTGCCAAGCCTACTTTCGCCAACACTTTCGTTCCGATGGAGCGCAGTGGTGCAGAGTTGGGGCGTGCATCTTCTTATTATGGGATCTGGGCCGGCAATATGTCCTCCCCGGAATTCCGTGAGGTTCAGCGCGAACTGGCACCTCTGTGGGCTGACTACGAGTCCAAGATTTACCAGAACAAGGCCCTCTTTAAGCGTATCAAGTCTATCTATGATCAGCGTGAATCGATGGACCTGGACGCTGAGCAGAAGCGTGTAGTCGAGCTGGTATATACCCAGTTCGCAACCAATGGCGCCACCCTTGAAGGGGAAAAGAAAGAGCGCTATGCAGAAATCAATAAGCGCTTGGCGGAACTCTATACAAAGTTCTCCAATAATGTACTGGCTGATGAGGAAGGCTACGACATCTTCCTGACTAAAGATCAGCTGGGTGGCCTGCCGGATTCCTTTGTCGCTGCTGCGGCGGCCCTGGCGGAAGAGAAGGGCGAAAAAGGTAAGTACGCTATTACCAATACCCGCTCCTCCATGGATCCCTTCCTGACTTACTCTGACAATCGCGAGCTGCGTAAGCAGATTTGGACCAATTACTACAGCCGTGGCGACAATGGTGATGAGCACGATAACAACGCTATCATCGCTGAAATCCTGAAGCTGCGCGACGAACGTGTTGGCCTGCAAGGTTTCGACAACTACGCTCAGTGGCGCCTGCGCGATCGTATGGCGAAATCGCCTGAGCGCGCCATGGAGTTGATGGAAGCGGTATGGCCGGCGGCAGTTGGTCGCGTGAAGGAAGAAGTGGCTGATATGCAGGCTGTGGCTGATGCCGAGAAAGCCAATATCACTATTGAGCCCTGGGACTACCGCTACTACGCAGAAAAAGTTCGCAAGGCCAAGTACGACCTGAACTCCGATGAAGTTAAACAGTACTTGCAGCTGGATAACCTGCGTGAAGCCATGTTCTATGTGGCTGGAGAGCTGTTCAATTTTGAGTTCACTCCAGTGAAGGAAGGCTCAGTACCGGTATTCCATGAAGATGTTAAGGTCTGGGAAGTTACCGATAAGACGAGCGGCGACCATATCGGCCTCTGGTACCTGGACCCATTTGCTCGCGCGGGTAAGCGTTCTGGAGCCTGGGCAACCATGTACCGCGACCACTCCACTTTCGATGGTAAGAAGAACGTTCTCTCTTCCAACAACTCCAACTTTATCAAGGGCGCTCCCGGTGAGCCTGTACTGGTAAGCTGGGATGATGCAGAGACTTTCTTCCACGAGTTTGGCCATGCGCTGCACTTCCTTGCGTCCAACGTTACTTATCCGACCTTAAATGGCGGTGTGCGTGACTACACTGAGTTTCAGTCTCAGCTGCTGGAGCGCTGGTTGTCTACCGATGCGGTAATCGATAACTATCTGGTGCACTACAAAACTGGTGAGCCGATCCCTGCGGATCTGGTGAAAAAGATCAAGAAAGCAGCCAAGTTCAACTCAGGCTTTAGCACTACTGAGTACCTGGCATCTGCACTGGTGGATATGAAGTTCCACACTGCTGACCCTGAAGGTATCGATCCAGACAAGTTTGAGCGTGAAACTTTGAAGAAGCTGGGTATGCCGGATGAACTGGTGATGCGTCACCGCTCTCCTCATTTTGGTCATATCTTCTCCGGTGAAGGCTATGCGGCCAGCTACTACGGCTACATGTGGGCCGACGTACTGACCTCCGATGCCTCTGAGGCTTTCGCCGAGTCCAAAGGTGGCTTCTACGATAAGGAAGTAGCTGCGAGACTGGTGAAATACTTGTTCGCTCCTCGCAATGCGCTGGACCCGGCAGACGCTTACCGCTCTTTCCGTGGTCGCGATGCCAATATCGAAGCGTTAATGCGCGATCGTGGCTTCCCGGTCCCTGAAAAGAAAAAGACTACTATCGCTGTTAAGGATTAACTGGGAGTAGTGACCAGTAGCTAAAAAAAGGCCGCATCAATTGATGCGGCCTTTTTTATTTCTCTCTCCCGAAACTTCCCCCACTCCTATATCGACCCTATTCGCCCTTGCGGTTATTCCTGCTTGACTCGCCACCCCGAGATAGGTCCATGAACTCTTTGGGGTGTAATTTTTTGATCTCAAAATATTACACCCCTAAAAAATACATAAAAGGGACTGCTGTTTTGCGGAAAAGATAATTACACATCTGGGTGAAAATTGTACAAACTTCCACTTTAGCAGAATTTTGTATAGAATTCCGCCCAAAATTTGTACCGGCGGCCTTATTTTTCTGCAGTTTTTCCTCTCTATATTGGTTAGATCAGTTCATTTTGGCGTTGAAATACTGTTGTATTTTCCGACAAATAATTACAGCACTAAGCAAATGAAGGGTTGGTACAAGGGTATTGAGAACCTGCGCCTGGGTTATTGGGCGAAATAAGAATTAAAGTGAACTCAAGGAGAAGTCTGTGTTTGAGAAAAGCAAATTGCACAGCGCCATACTGGTGGCGACAGGTGCAGCGCTATTGGGTAGTCAGTCGACACTCGCCGTGCCGAGACAAATCGAGGAGGTGACGGTTACAGCGACCAAGCGTGCTGAAAGCGCACAGGATATTCCGGTGACGGTTCAAGCTCTGGGGGAGGAGAGCCTGGAAAACCTGAATGTCTCCAACTTTGATGATTATATCCGCTTTATGCCCAATGTCACTGCCGGTGGCCGTGGTCCCGGGCAGTCTTCAATTTACATTCGCGGTATGGCCACTGAAACCATCGCCACCCAGCTATCGCAGGCTAATGGCACCGCACCCAATGTCGCGCTGTATTTGGATGAGTCACCGGTGAGTATCGGTGGCAGGAATTTGGATATTTACGTTACTGATATTGAGCGGGTCGAAGTCCTGAAGGGCCCCCAGGGCACTTTGTTTGGTGCCAGCTCACAGGCGGGCACGGTGCGCCTGATTACCAATAAACCGCAGTTGGATGAATTCGATCTCAGCATCGAAGCAGGATTGGCAACCACCAAGGGTGGCGAGTTGTCCGACAGCCTGGAAACTATGATTAACCTGCCCTTGATTGAGGACAGGCTGGCCCTGCGCATGGCAGCCTATCAGTCCAATGAGGGGGGCTACATTGACAATGTGGCTGGCACATACACCCCTGATGCCTCAGTAAACCCGGCTTGGGAAGGCCTGCCTGTTGTGAGTGCTACCAATGAAGATTTGGTAGAGGAAGATTTTAATGATTCCAGCTACAAGGGTGTTCGCGTTGGCGTAAATTATGTGATCAATGATGACTGGTCACTGCTGGTGCAGCACTCGCACCAGGATCTGGAGGCTGATGGTGTTTTCGATCACGATCCGGAAGAGGTAGGTGATCTGGAAGTGCGCCGCTATTTCGAGGATTCCCTGGAAGACAGCTTCGACCTGACAAGCTGGACCCTGGAAGGCCGTATTGCCGCTTTGGATGTAGTTTATACCGGTGCCTATCTCGACCGCGAGGTGGAGCAGTCGATGGATTACACCGGTTACAACGATGTGGGCAACTATGTGGCCTACTACACCTGTAACTACGTGGATACCTGCTACGACCCCACCAAAGGCTATGTTGGCACTGTAGAAAATACTCGCACCAGCCACGAACTGCGTTTCTCTACACCGCAGGATAACCCTTGGCGACTGACTATTGGTGCCTTCTACGAAGATATTGAAATCCTTGATCAGGGTAACTTTGTTTATTCCTCAATCATCGATCTCGGCTTCCCAGAAAACTATCCGCGTGGCTGGTCGCCTGATACTACCGACCCGGTGCAGTCCACCGCGATCGATACTAGTGCGCGGCCGGCGGGCGTGGCGTTTTTCAATGATATTACCCGTCAGGAAGAGCAGTTGGCCTTTTTTGGTGAGCTGACATATGACATCAATGATCAGCTCAGCGCTACAGTTGGCCTGCGCCACTACGATATTGATGTGAAGCTGCTGGGCTCCGCCAATTCCTCATTTGGCAATGCCGGTGGGGTCGACGTGGATATGTATGGCGATAACCTCGATTCCAAGTGGGATGAGATGGGGATTGATGTGCCAATGAATGAGAGCGGTGTTATCAGTAAATTCACCCTCAGTTACACACCTACTGACGACATGCTGCTGTATGCCACTTATTCAGAAGGCTTCCGTCCTCCCGCTTACAATCGTGGTGGAGGTAATGGCAACGAAACCACAACCGTTCCCTACACCATTACTACCGATACCGTCGACAACTACGAAGCGGGCTGGAAAACGACACTGCTGGATCACAGCTTGCAGTTTAATGGCAGTATCTACTATGTAGAGTGGAGTGATATCCAGACAGCGGTATTTGATCCAGATGTCTATTTCCTGTTCTATCTGGATAATGCCCTGGATGCAGAGATTCGCGGTATCGAGGCAGATGTAACCTGGTTGCCCACGGATAACCTGCAACTTATCGGTGCTGTTTCTTACAACGATACCGAGATTACCCATGTGCCGGAAAGCGCAGCTAATGTGGCCCCAGAAGGTAGTGAACTGGCTCTTTCACCTCCTCTGCAATTTAATCTGCGGGCTCGCTACGAGTGGGAGCTTGCCGGGTTTGATGCCTACTGGCAGGCCGGAGTTGCCTATAGCGATGAAGCCTGGAGTTCTATAGTGATCGACCCGAATGATCGCTATAAGCAGGACGCCTACACAACTGCGGATGCATCCTTCGGTCTACGTGAATCCCACTGGGGTACGGAGCTCTATGTCGAGAATCTCACTGATGAGCGCGCAGAGTTGTTTATTAATACTCTGGATAATTCCAAGCGAATTACCACCAACCGCCCTCGTACAGTGGGCTTGCGTGTATCTTACGATTTCTAACTGGCAGCCCCTCTGGTAATTCAATGTTGAGGGGCGTAGTTTGAGTGGGGTGTGCCCAGTGCGCGCCCCCTATGTAATTACAAACTAATGAGATATTGCCCTTGTCAGTGCAGTCCCACAACTCCCAATCTGATGCCCTCCAGGCTGAACTCACCCAAAAAATCCGAGTCGCGCTGAAGGGGCGGAGTTTTTCCAGCGCTGCTGAACAGGCTCAACAGCTGGTGGACAAGTTTCCGGGTGACCCGGAAAGCTATTATTTATTGGCGGTGAGCCTGAGATATTTGGGGAGTACTGATCGGGCCCAGGCGGTAATTGACATGTTGCTGAAACTGGATAGCTCACATGCCCGTGCCTATCAGGAACAGGGGCATAACTTTGCCAAGTTGGGCGGGCTTTCGGAGCAGGTGGAGGCGTATCGGCAGGCGCTGGAATTGAATCCGGCCCTACATGCCAGTTGGAAGGGGCTCGCTGTGGGGTTGCGGGCACAAGGCAAAGAGCCCGATGCCCTAAAGGCCCTGCGCCAATTCCAGCATCTGCAAAGCCTGCCTCCAGCACTACTGAGTGCCACCAGCCTATTGTATGAGAAGAAACTATATAAGGCGGAGCAACTTTGCCGCAGTTTTCTGCAAAAGAATAAGCATCATCCAGAAGCAATGCGCTTGCTGGCATTAATTGGCGCCGAGCTGGGGGTGCTCGATGATGCAGATTTCCTGCTGGAAAGCTGTCTCGAAATGAACCCCCACTTCCATCAGGCGCGTTTCGATTATATCGGTGTATTGCGCAAGAGGCAGAAGTTTGCCGCCGCCTTGGCGCAGGCCCGCATGTTGCGGGATGGCCAGGGTGGGCAGCAGAGTGACATTCTTTTCGCCACGCAGTGCGCCATGGTTGGAGATTATCAGACTGCATTGCAGATCTATGATCAGGTCCTGGCTGAATCTCCCCGATTGCATGGCGTCCTACTGCAGCGGGGGCACGCTCTTAAAACGATAGGCGAAGCTGACCAGGCCATTAATGCCTATCGGGCTTCTTACGAGTCCAGGCCGGATTTTGGTGATGCCTATTGGAGCCTGGCGAATATGAAAACTTACCGCTTTGATGATGCTGAAATTGAGCAGATGCAAGAGTTACAAGGGGGGCCAGCCACTGAGCGGGAAGATCGTTACCACCTTTGCTTCTCTTTGGGTAAGGCTCTGGAGGATCGCGGACAATATACAGAATCTTTTTCCTGGTATGAGCTGGGGAATGGGCTAAAGCAGCAAGAGTGCCAGTACAGCATTGAGCAAAACCGCAGGGATACAGATTTACAAATTGCTCACTGCACGCCGGAACTGTTTAGCAAAAACCTGAATTCCGGTTTTAATTCGCCAGACCCGATTTTTATAGTGGGATTGCCTCGCGCCGGTTCTACCCTGCTGGAGCAAATTCTCGCTTCCCACCCGCAAGTGGATGGTACTTTTGAGTTGCACAATATTCTGGCTTCCGCCCGCCGCTTGGATGGCCGTCGACGGACCAGTGATGAACCCCGTTATCCGGGGGTGCTGCAAGCGCTGAGTGCCGACCAGCTCGCACAGATCGGCCAGCGCTATATCGAAGAAACTGCAATACATCGTGGTAAGGCTGCCTTCTTTATCGATAAGATGCCGAATAATTTTCGCCATATCGGTTTAATTCAATTGGCGCTCCCCAATGCAAAAATTATCGATGCCCGCCGCCATCCTATGGCTTGTTGCTTTAGTGGATTTAAGCAGTTGTTTGCGGAGGGGCAGGAGTTTACTTATGGTCTGGAGCAGATTGGTGAATATTATCGCGACTATGTTCGTTTGATGGATCACTGGGATCAAGTGCTACCGGGTAAAGTTCTGCGAGTGCATTATGAAAACGTGGTGAATGACCTGGAAGGGCAGGTGCGTCGTTTACTGGACTACTGCGGCCTGCCATTTGCTGAGGAATGCCTGGAGTTCCACCGTACCGAACGCGCCGTGCGTACACCTAGTGCAGAGCAGGTTCGCAAGCCTATTTACCGCAGCGGTACGGATCAGTGGAAGCATTTTGAATCTGAGCTGGAGCCTTTAAAGGAAATATTGTCTGAGGAGTTAGAGGCATATCTGGCGTCCTGACTGGAATGTGACCTAGCGGCAGTTAGTTCTTTAGTTCCATTCAGGAAGATGATGCATTGGGTCGATAAGGCAAAGATTGATGCCTACTCGCCTTCAAATTTCAGCTTAGCCTCCTCAACAAGTCTTTCATGCTAAGGCCGAGTCATGTCTGAGCGCGATTTGCGTACTTTAGTTGTATTCAATTTCATCCAATAGTCACACTCAATGGCGGCTAAAATGTATCCAGGCTTTCCTTCTATAAACAAACCCTGGTGAATTTTTTTGAGCGAATTTTTTCTGTGAATTTTCATTTGGTCGGAGCGGATTTACAAGGTGTTGGCAAGTTAGCAGTTTTACACTGCTATAAATTAACTTCTTAATTATTTACTGACATCTATGATGATATTAGCTTATCTGGGGGTTTCAATATGAGAAGGTCAATCTTGTTCGGGGTGTGCCGAAAATATCTTGTGGCAAGTAAGGCTGTACAAATTTGTTTGATAAATCTAATCTGAAAGAAATGTTAGTTTTTTAGCTTGGTTGTTTGCTAATATTTTTGGTTAGTTCTAATAGTAATCTTAAGGCATCTTTATGCCGGACTCCATCCTCAACAATGGGTTGATCATAGTTGTGTAAGAAATAATCTTTAACAACAGATTCAACCCTGAATCCATGGCGTTGATAAAAGGTCAGCTGGTAACCAAATGTACCGGTGTTCAATTCAACTCTATGAACTCTCCTGGTGATGAGCTCTGATATGGAGAACTTTAACAGCTTTGATCCAATCCCTTGCTGTCGCATTTCAGGAGAAACTGAGATATTGAAAATCTCAGCGATTGCGGTATCAATTTCTTTTACTACGCATATACCTTCCACAGCGCCAGCATCAATTGCTGCGAAGCACCAGGATTCAGGTAAATAGCTGTCTATTTTCTTCTTAGAGGGATCTGCTTCGAGTAGAAGATACAAAGGTGCATCGCTTACGGGTATTTGGATGTATTTCATAGCGCGGTCTATTTGTTTCTATTTGAGGCGTTAACCTATGTGCGCTTTACCAATAGGGTTTTCTTGTAGCCACAAAAAGTAGTATAGCAATAGCGCAATACAAGGCTCTTGGTGAATTATGGGGTAGTCGTTGTTTCTGCGAATACCGGCTTTCGCCGATATTCGCAGGCTTGAAGTGCGGTAAAAGCTGAAGCTCAGTGATTGGCTACAGGGGTTTACGGTAGACCTGCTCTCCTTCAACCCAGGTCTCCAGAACCTGTACCTTCCAGATCTCCTGGGGAGCTATGGTAAAAATATCCTTATCCAGCAAAATAAAATCGGCGAACTTCCCGACTTCAAGGTTGCCGATGACTTTCTCTTGATGGCTGGCATAGGCTGCATCCAGGGTAAAGGCGCGCAGGGCTTGCTCCAGAGTCATAGCTTCTTCTGTTCGCCAGCCTTTACTGGGGGTTCCCTGGCGGTCGCGGCGGGTAACTGCGGCGTGTAGACCGAAAAGCGGGTTTGCGGGTTCTACTGGGAAGTCGGAGCCTGCGGCGATGGGAGTGCCTTGTTCCAGCAGCGTCTGCCAAGCGTAGGCGCCGATCAGGCGCTCATTCCCCAGGCGGTCGCCGGCCATGTTCTTATCGCTGGTAGCGTGAGTGGGCTGCATAGAGGCAATCAGGTTGAGCCGGGCGAAGCGCGGAATATCTTCCACCTCAATAACCTGGGCGTGCTCCACGCGATGACGATAGCCAGCTTGGCTCTCTGCCTTGTTTAGGGTTTCCAAATGGTTCAGTACGATATGGTTAGCCCTGTCGCCGATCGCATGTACGTTAACCTGGAAGTTATTGTCGGTAGCCAGCTTGAGCAAGGCCAACATTTTGTCTTCCGGGTAGAGCAGCAGCCCCTTTTCCTGAGGACGGTCGTGGTAGGGCTCCAGCAGGGCAGCGCCTCGGCTTCCCAAGGCGCCATCGGCGGAAAGTTTGATGCTGCGCATATACAGCCGGTCCGAAGGCTCTCCAATATGCCCCGCCTGAAGTAACTGGGCATAGTTGTGGCTATCTACTGAAAGCATGGGGTAAATACGCAACGGGATGGCTTTCTTATTTGCTAGGTCTCGGTAGGCGTTCAGGGTCTGTTCGCTGATACCCGCATCATGCACACTGGTTAATCCCAGGGAGAGAGCGGTGGTAAATGCATTTTGTAGGTTCTTTTTCTCCTGGGCTAAAGTAGGTGCGGGTATCGCCTTGTACATCAGGCTCATGGCGTTATCGATCAGGATGCCTGTCGGGTTGCCGTTTTCATCCCGTAGAATCTCACCGCCATCTGGTGATTGGGTTTCCTTGTCGATCCCCGCTAACTCCAGGGCCCTGGAATTGGCCCAACCTGCGTGGCCATCGACCCTGCGCAACCAAATTGGCTGCTTGATTTCCAATTTATCTAGTTGTTTATGGGTTGGGAAAGCTTTGTTGGGCCAGGTAACCTGGTTCCAGCCACGGCCCGATAGCCATTCGTCGGGCCCCAGATCCCGGGCGTACTTCTTGATGGCTGAGAGTGCTTGTGCAAGGGAGTGATCGCGTAAGTCCAATTCCCCGGTGAGTTGGCCCAGACCCAGCATATGGCCGTGGGCATCAATTAGGCCTGGAAGTAGGGTTTTACCCTGCGCGTCAATTCTATCGGCTGTAGGAAATTGCTTTTCCAGCTGTTGATAGCTTCCAGTTGCCAGTACCTTACCTTGATCAAAGGCTAAAGTATCGAACGTGAGTAGTTGATCATCAGTAGTTTGGTAGCCGGAAACATTGTGAATCAGAGTGGTGGACTGAACACACAGTGAGGTGGCCATAAGTAGAGTGGCGGTAAGGGGGCGGAAAAAATGCATAGATAGCTTGCCTTATAGGGCGACTTTTGGACCTCGCCCCAACTAGTCGAATATCTTGAAATTCGAGTTATTGTTTTTCTGGATCTATGCGCAGTAAACGGCCTTTGGGGCCATCGGTCAATATGTAAAGACTGCCATCCTGGCCAACTTCTGCGTCGCGTACGCGCTCCCCAATAGGTATCCTTAGCTCGCCAATGGCAGCGCCATCTTTTATCTGAATGATCCTTAAATCTTCGCTAACTAACCCGGCGGAAATAAGCCGTCCTTTCCATTCGGGGAAGGCATTGCCGGTGTAGAAGGCCAGTCCTCCAGGGGCATGGGTATCGAGCCAGGCCAGTGCGGGCGAAGTAAATTCTGGATCCTCGATTTTGAAGGCTATATTGGAGCCATCCCGGTAGTCCCGACCAAAAGTGACCCTTGGCCAGCCATAGTTACTGCCAGCTTTGAGGCGGTTCAATTCATCGCCTCCTGCGGGGCCGTGTTCCGAGGACCAGATCTCCCCACTTTGTTGATCGATCACCAATCCTTGGGGATTGCGGTGGCCAAAGCTCCAGATTTGCGGCAGGGCATCTGCTTGGTTTTTGAATGGGTTGTCGTCGGGAATGGAACCGTCCCCATTAATACGAATAATGGAGCCGAAGTGGGTTTGTAGGTTTTGGGCCTGTTCCCGGGCAAAAATATCGAGGAATTCTTGTGGGGGATTACCGCCATCGCCAATGGTAGCCAGCAACGTTTTATCGGGTAGGAAGGCGAGCCGGGAACCGAAGTGTGCGCCGTTATTTTTACCCTGCGCGGACTTGAATATCTCTTCAAAGTTTTCCAACATGCCGTTATTCCATTTAGCCCGACCAATGGCAAGTCGGTTGTTGTCCATATTGCCAATGGCATAACTGAAGTAGAGCATCTGGTCTTGAGGGAAGGTGGGGCTCACAGCGATATCCAGTAGGCCCCCTTGGCCAAGAAATAAGATTTCTGCTGGAAACCCGATAGGGTCCGCCAATAATTTTCCATCTTTTACAATTCTGAGTTGTCCGCTGCGCTGGGTGATAAGAAAACTTCCATCGGGCAGGCTGGTTATACCCCAAGGGTATTCAAGTGGGCCGGCGACTGAAGTAAGGGTAACCTCTTCGGCGAGCGGGATAGTGCCCCGGGAAATCAAAGGATTATTCTGGCTATTGGCAGCAGTGCTAAAAAAGATGCAGGTTGTGACAACTACAATAAGGGGGGATTTCACCACATGGCCTCTATCGATTTGTCTCGGGATTGAGCATAGATAGAGTAGTCACTGGGGAATGTCCAGGCAGTACGCCAGGGTAATTGTCAGGGCGTTAAATCACTCTGTAGGGAGGTGAATAGATGTCCCGCTGGTTGATTATCGCAGGAATAATTTTAGTGTTGGTTGGGGTGCTATTGCACTTTTCCCCAGGGTTATTCAGCTGGTTCGGGCGCTTGCCGGGAGATATTCGTGTGGAGTCGGGGCGCACCCGTTTTTACTTTCCAATTGTATCGATGATTATCGTTAGTTTGGTATTGAGTTTACTGGTGAATTTATTTCGACGTTAATAAAAAACCGCCAGGGCAACTATCTCCTGGCGGTGAGAGGGAGTTTATGGAGTGTAGCGGAAGCGCATCAGCTTGTAGGGTGGCTTGGCATTACCAAGGCCAGAACTGAAAGCAGGATGCTGGTGAAGCTGATCCTGGGTGATATATACCCAGCCATTGCTAATAGCGAGGCTGTCAGGCCAAGAGAGCTGTTTGTCCTGTAACAGGATTTGGTAATTGCCCTGGGTGGTCAGTCCAATGGCGTTATTCTGCAGGTCGGTAACCAGCACGCCACCTTCCGGTGCCATTGCAATGCCATCACTGGGGTTTTTGGGGCCAAATTCTTCAACTTGTGCGGTTAGTTTACTCTCGGAAATATCGGCGTCCGCCAACTGTGCCGCAGGAAGGCGGAAGATTTTATCGCCGCTGAGGCTGCCAAAGTAGAGCCATTCTGCCTTCTCGTCCAGGGCAATGGGATTGAGACCAAAGTGCAGGCTTTTATTCGTATCACCTGCAGTTTTAGCCGCTAGCAAAACTCCGCCGATGATGAGATCCTGCTTTGGCGGCATAAATTCATTAGCGCTTTCCAGTACGCGCCGGGAGTGACCGGTTTTCAGGTCGACGACAATAATTGCCGGTTTGGTCGCGCCGTTAAAATTACCGAAAGACATATCGGCGATGTAGATTTTTTGGCGCTTTTCATCCAGGGAAAAATCCTGCGGAAATGAATTTTCCACTAATGCGGACTTGGAGATTTCAATCTGTTGGTGCAGTTTATTATTGACGCTGTCCCAGGCGACAAGTTGGGCGGGTGTATTTTCACCGCCCATATCCAAGATCCAGACGATGCCTTTGCTATCAGAGTGAATGCCAATTACTGATCCAAAGCCCACTTCACCCTGTTCAGGCCCATCCGCCCAATCTCGATTGGGAAAGGGTTGCTTGGAGCCGTTGGCCATTACCTCGAGTACTTTTAGTTTTGGCGCATCCAGTGGGTGCATGCTGACCAGTACCCGACCATTGGGGGTGACAGTGACACCAGCAGCGCGGGATTCGCTGAATTCAGTGACTGTTTGCAGGGACTCCGCTTTAGCTGCGTGAGTGACGCTGGTGGCTAAGCTGCCAACACCTGCAAGAGCCAGTGCGGCAAATAGTATTTTCGGGGGCTTCATTGCGACTTCCTTAAATTTTACGGTGTTTTAGTTTTTGGCTTGTTTGCGCAGCGCATCTTCCAAGGCGCTGAGCTTTTTGTTGCCGATATAAAGCTGGGACAGCGCAGCCAGGGCGGCGCTGCCAATTTTCTGTTTGGCATCTTTGCGCACGATGAGCGTTGCTTTATCTTGAGTGCCGAGAAGGCCTTTGGGCTCTTTTAGTGCGCGGATGGTGTAGCGGTTGTGAAGAAATTGTGGGTGCCACAAGGGGATCACTACCCAGCGCTCCTGCGCTACGGCGTCTTCAAAACGGTTGAAGCAGTCCGCTTCTATTCCCGGTCGGAATTCGTAACCTGCCTTATCGAGGCCATAGGCCTGGATCATTTCAGCGGAAAAGCGGCTAATACCCGCACCGGGGTTGATTCCCTGGATCAGGCGATCCATACGGGTGAGGGCTGGTTCGCTGAGTAGGTCATCAACGCTGGCAATTGCTTTTTCGGGCACATAATCCGGCACACCCCAGATACAGTGGGGCTCATACAGCACGGTCACTTTTTCGACCTGGTCCAGTATGGGGTTCAGATAGACCTCCTGGCTGGAAGGCAGCCAGGCCGAAGTTAGAAGGTCGATTTCCCCGTTTTTTAGCAACTCGAAGGCCGCCTCATGGGGGGCGGACTTGAAGCTGGTTTGGTGGCCGTGAGCCTCGAGAACCTTGGCGACTTCCCGAGCGCTGGCCTCGTGGAAAGAGAGCGCAATGTGTCCGATGCGAATACTGTTATCCATACCGAAACTCCCTAGTGTAAGTTTGTGACTGTGCAGTATTTACTGCGATAGGGGTATTGTGGTTGCTTTGATTTACCGGATAAACTGCTATTAATAGAAATCAATATTCGATATTTCCGATCAATGCTGATAGATAATCTCAAGTTGTTCCTGCAAATTGTTGATAAAGGTAGTCTGGTCGCTGCAGCGCGGGACTCGGGCCTATCTTCCAGCAGGGTTTCCGAGCGCCTTGCGGCATTGGAGTCGCACTTCGGTGTGGTGTTATTGAATCGAACAACCCGGGCAATTAGCCTGACAGAGGAAGGGCGTACCCTGATTGAGGGTGCTAAACAGATTCTGGGCGAAGTAGATGACCTTGAAAGCCGTATTCGATCAGGAGCACAGACCCTATCCGGTGGCATTCGTGTAAGTGCCCCCTGCGACTTGGGGCGTGCGATTGTGGCCCCGGAAATTGACCGCTTCTTACTGGATCACCCGGCTATTTCTATTGAATTGCTGTTGTCGGATGGTTATGTGGACATTGTTGGTCAGGGTATTGATATTGCCTTGCGTTTCGGCGCAATCACCGACAGTTCACTTCGGGTCAGGACCCTGAGCCAAAAGCAGCGCATCCTCTGCGCTTCTCCCAGCTATTTACAAGAGCGCGGCACTCCACAAAAGCCTGACGACCTGAAGGGCCACAACTGTCTGGTGATGCGTTTCGGTGAAAACCTGGACAACCACTGGCGCTTTCTCGGCGGCTGCGATGGATCGGGAAGTGAGCAAACTGTGGTGGTGCGCGGTGACCGGGTGACCAATGACGGGGAACTGGCTCGCCAGTGGTGCCTGAAGGGAAGTGGCATTATTTTAAAATCGGAACTGGATGTAGGGCCGGATATCCAGGCGGGCAGGCTGGTTCGCCTGTTAGAAAAGTACACTCCACCGCCAGTACCACTTCAAATGTTGTTCCCTCCAAGCCGGGCCCAGCCGCGCCGGGTGACGGTATTTGCAGACCGATTGGCCATGAAGTTTATGTCCACTTCTGCGAGGATTTAATCGCCCCTCTCAAGTTGATTGTTATCTTTATTTATTTTGAATTCAGGCCGTAAAGCTATGGCATTTTTTTATTCTTCTATAATTAGGCTTGTGACTTTCTAGTTCATTTATATCAGTGCCGGTATTAAGTTTTTTAGTGGTGGAGGCAGTTGATGATACTAGACATCATATATGCGGTAATTATTCTGTATGTGTTGATTTGCCTGGTGCTGTATTTTAAAGACAAGTCCTACTTCTACAAAAATGCGGCCATTATACAATCTCCACCCGAAGCCTTGTTTGATTATGTGGTAGACCTGCGAAATTGGGAAAGCAAATATCCGAACACTTTATTTGCGGAATACAATCTGGGGGGCGATAAGTCCACTGTAGGTAGCGTGGCGATCGAAAAATATTGGGGGATTACTGGCTACCACGTAATGAAGCATCAATTAATAAATTATGAGCGGCCCAATAAGATTTCCTGGGAGGGGAAGACGATTTACGGTGGTGCGCTGGTTCTATTATTTTTACCAATTACTAAACACATCACGGGCCATTTCAGTTACACCATTACCGAAATGAAGGGTGGGGCAAGTCACTGGGAGAGACAGTGTTATTTCAAAATGCACTCTGCGAACCCAATATATCAGCTAGTGTACTTGCTTTATATGCCGCTATTCAGGCTTGAGCTGTTAAAAGCATTGCGACTATACCAGGCGGAAGTGAAAGAAATGATGGAGAAGATTTACACGGATTAATTGTATTTTTTTGACGCCGAAAAAAAAGGCCGCATGGGAGTACGGCCATCAAGGGACTTATTTGCGAGATAGGAGAGTGTAAAACTCGTTAATTAAAAATCGTATCTGATTGACGCAGAGAAAGTACGTCCCGGCGCCGCATTGACAGAAAGATCGCTACCTTCATCCCAGCCTGCAACATTCAGGTAGGGAACGTAGTATTTATCCATCAGGTTGTTAACCGCCAACTTCACAGACATGGAGTCCATTACCTGATAACCCAGGGTCCAGTCTACAGTGCCATAACCGGCAGTTTCAGTAGCGCCGTCGTTCACTCTTTCCATACGGTCTGCCCAGCGCACCAGTACCTGGCTGGAGAGTTTGGCTCCGCTGTAGCTTGCACCGACCACGCCAGAAAGTGGGCTGATGCTGGTAAGGTATTCACCGGTGGTGTCGTTTTCGCCGCGCTGGTAGCTGGCATTTGCAAGCAACTCGATTGTTGGAGACAGGTACCAGCTGGCGCTCGCCTCTATACCTTTGATGGTGACAGATTCGATGTTCTGGTACTGGTACTGTTCAAATACATGGGAGAAACTGCCGTCATCACCATTTACAAATTCTTGGTGAATTAAAGTTGTTTCAAGGAAATCATCGTATTCGGTATAAAACGCTGCAGTACTGAAAGCTACCGGGCCCAGGTGCCCGCGCAGGCCGAGTTCGAAGGTGTCACTGGTTTCTGGTGACAGATCGTCGGCGGGCAGAACCTCGTAGATGTAACTGGAGGTCGGCTGCAGGTAGTGTTCGATATAGGCTAAATCGTAGGCCGGCACTTTAAAGCCCTGTCCGTATTGGGCAAAGGCGGACAGTTTCGGATTGATTCGGTACAGCGCACCCAGGTTGAAGGAAACATTGCTTTCTTCAATGGTGGCAAATGGAGTGTCATCAGACTTCAATGCACCGTTGGGGTCCATCTCGTACCAGTCGTAGCGAAGCCCCGGGGTAACGGTCAGCTGGCCATTGGCGAATGACATTTCGTCATTGATAAACAGGCCGGCGCGCGCCACTTCGTTTTCTGGGAATTTCTCGGTGGTGGAGTCCAGGGTGGAGCTACCCGCAACTTCACGGTATTGGTGAACGGTACGCTCGCTCTCCGTTTGCTCCAGGTCCAGACCGTAACCCAGGGTGTGGGTCTCATTCAGGGTTTTGCTGGCGTTGGACAGCAGGCCGATAGTGTCCTGGCGGTAGAGGCCGGTTTCCCACATGTCGCGGATTTCAATCACACCGAACATGGGGGCGTTGATGTCCAGTTGCCCGTACTGCTCGTCTTCCTGTTCAGACTTGTTGTTGTACAAGCTGATATTTACCTGATCGTAAATCGCAGTTGGAGTCTCGCTGTGGTAGCGGAGCTGGTATGCAGTGGTCTCTTTGTCGGAAACAGATTGTTCAGCGACGATGTTGTAGCCGTAGTCGGCCAGTCCGCGGAAGTAATACAGCAGGCCATCGGCACTGTCACCGACAGTTTCCTGGTTCCAGTGGTCGATGCTGAAACTGATAAAGTCTTCGCCACCCAGGTTGTACTTACCTTTGTACAGGATGCTCTTCGATTCAATCTCGAAGGGGTCCTGGGTTTCGTCGTAGTTCTGTTGTTCTTCACCATCGCGGAAGGTGGTGTGCAGCAGTTGCTCAAAATTGCCGGTGCGCAGGGCAAGGGTAGGGGAAACATTGTGCTGGCTGGTGATGCCGTTGTAGCCGGTCTTGATAGATCCGCCAAACTGCTCGCCATCTTCCAGGTAGTCGGAAGCATCTTTGGTGGTGAACACTACGATACCGGCAAGGGCGTCTGAACCGTACAGGGAGGAGGCTGCGCCTTTGGCAACTTCAACCTGCTTTAGGGTGTCCACTTCAATAAAGCCGCGACCAATAATGTCGTTTTGGCCATTGGCGCCATAACCCTCGTTCACCCGCATACCGTCTTTGATAATCAGTACACGGTCACCGCCCATGCCGCGCACCAGAATATTCTGCGCGCCGCCAGCCTCACCGGTTACTTTAACACCGGGCTCGTATTGGAACAGCTGGTTCATGTCATTGAGCTGAAGCTGCTCAATTTCTTCATTGGTCACCACGGAAACGCTGCCCGCAACGTCTTTCAGGGGTTTTTCTGCGCGCCCGCTGACGACGATCAGCTCGAGTTCATTGCTGGACGGAGAGGTCGGGGTCTCTGCGCACAGGTTTGAGGCGGAGGCTAAGCCCAAAATGGCTGCTGCTAGTGGGCGACGTTTCATGGTGAATTCCTTGATGTCGTTGATTCGGTCTGCTCGTTAAGGGTCTCTGGTTGCCCTTTCGCTTGGTCTTGTCGACCAGTTCGGAGCGAGATTATATGGATACTTATCAAAATGTAAAGGTGAATGCGAATCAATATCAATTAGATTAAATTTGACCTTAAAAGTTTCTTTGGGTACTTTCCGCTCAAATTTGTGAACGGCATCAATAGTGGGGCTTGGGAGGCTTGCAGTGAATATTCAATCAATTGAGACCTTAATGGCGGATGTGGCCGACCTGTTTATGGCCCCAGTATTACTGGCGATCCTGGTACTTTTTATCTACTCGCTTTATGCCGCCGGGCGCTTTATTTCACTGTGGATGCTTCGCCGTAAAAATGCCGGAGCCTATCGGTTGGCATTGAAGCAAGGTCGGGTTGAGCGCCTGCCGGGCTACCAGGTGCACAACTTTTACGTGAATAACCCTTTGGCATGTGACGACGAATTGGAAGTTTTTGCGTTGAGAAAACTGGAACTTCTTCGCATGGCTACCCGAATCGCGCCCATGTTGGGTTTGATTGCCACCATGATTCCTATGGGGCCGGCACTTCGCGCGCTGGCCGATGGCAATATCCAGGGAATTAGTGAAAACCTGATTATTGCTTTCGCCGCTGTGATCTGGGGCTTGGTAATCTCCACAATTACCTTCTGGCCCGCCTCAGTGAAAAAACGCTGGTTTGCCTCTGAGCTGATCAATATCCGCAAGCTGAAGGAGGTCGACTGATGCGCTTCCTCGACGAAGATGAAGAACTGAATCCTATTCTGAGTGCGGTGAACCTGATCGATGTGTTTCTGGTCATTATCGCCGCGCTGCTGATTGCCATTGCGCAAAATCCCTTGAACGTTTTTTCCAATGAAAAGGTCACGGTGATTAAAAATGCCGGCGAACCCAATATGGAAGTGATCGTCAAGGACGGTAAGGAAATCAAACAATACAAATCCACCGGGGAAATTGGCTCAGGGGAGGGCACCCGTGCGGGAGTGGCTTACCAGATGGCCGATGGCAGCCTGGTTTATGTACCGGAAGGGGAAGGTAAAGATACTCCAGCCGGTGAAAAAGCTTCGGGGGGGAATTAGTGGTGCGTAATAAACTGTGGGCACGTTTTATGTGCCTGTTGATGAGCTTGGCTTTTGCAACCTTTGCCCAGGCCAGCGATAAACCCAAAGTACTCTTGATGATGTCGAGCCACACGGCCAAGGCAAAAGGTACATTGCTGACTGATCTCTCTGCAGACCAACCCTTTGAGCTGGAGATCTTTAACAGCAAAGGTAAGAGCGATGAGGAAATTGACCTGGCCTGGTCTTCCGCTGAACTGATAATGCTGGATGGCATCAACCCGGCGCTTTCTGCTTTTATGTTTGGCAAGTTCCAGCCAATGCTGGCCAAGCATCCGCAAGTTCCGGTGATTTCCCTGGGGGATGCAGATAATAAGTCCATGAACCAGGGGTTGGCAGAGTCCGAGCATCGGGCGATTGCCGCTTATTTTAATAATGCGGGCCGCAAAAACTACCGTCATATGATGCAGTTTTTGTCGGCAGAGGTATTTGAATTTTCCAGTGGCTCAGTACCGGAACCGATAATTGTACCCAAGGTGGGTTTTTATCATCCCCGCTTGGAGCAGCTTGTCACCGATAAAGAGGAATTTTTCTTTGACTGGTTAAAGCCCGCTGAGCAGCAACCAGTGATTGCCGTGGCCATCCATCGCTCCGTGGTGGATTACGAGCAGCAGCAGGTTGTCGACACCCTGTTGAATGGTCTTGAGGCTAAAGGTGCCAAGGCTTTCGCCTTCTTCTTTGAAGGCGAAGACTTGCCGCTTTCCTATCCAGAATTATTGCAAACCGAAAGCGGCAATACCCGTGTTGACTTGATGATTAATTACCGCTCCCTGCACTATGTCAGCAAGCGCCGCGCTGAATTTGAGAAGTTGGGAGTGCCGGTTATTCACGCGCTCAATTACACCGAGGGTAGTGAAGAAGAATATTTTGCTGATAATAGCGGTGTATCTCCATCCCTGACTCCATTCTTCCTGGTAATGCCTGAAGATACTGGCAGCATCGATCCGGTGATTATCGCTGCTAATAAAGACGGCAATAAAGTAGTGATGGATGTACAGATGCAGGCCTTGATAGAGCGCGCCTGGAATCACGCCTCCCTCGTTTATCAAAGCAACACCAATAAAAAGGTGGCAACGTTTATTTGGAACTACCCGCCCGGGGAAAAAAATATCGGTGCGGCTTTCCTGGATGTGCCCAGCTCAATTGAGTCGATTGCCCAGGCAATGCGCGAAAGAGGCTATGAGGTACATATCAGGGATTCAAAAACCCTTATCGATTGGGCCGGGCAGTTGTTGCGCCCTTATTATCGTCGCGAAGACAGCGTAGCCTTGATCGATAAAGGGCTGGCTGATTGGATGCCGCTGTCCACCTATCAAGCCTGGTTTGACCAACTGCCTGCAACTGTGCGGGATCCTATTGTAGAGCGTTGGGGCAAGCCAGAAGACAATGCCATGTTGGCCGAACATAACGGCGAGCCTGCATTTGTTATTCCCCGGATGACCCTCGGCAATTTGATTGTGTTGCCGCAAGGCGTTCGCGCGGACAATGCCAAGGATCACTCTTCCCTATACCACGATATGAAAACCCCGGTGAATCACGCCTACCTGGCGGTTTACCTCTATGCGCGGGAAACCTTTGGTGCCGATGCCTATATTCACCTGGGAACCCATGGCTCCCAGGAGTGGCTCAGTGGCAAAGAGCGGGGCCTGTCGGTTTACGATGCACCTAGTTTGGCCCTGGGAAATATCCCGGTGTTCTACCCCTACATTATCGATAATGTGGGAGAGGCTATGCAGGCCAAGCGCCGTGGCCGTGCCACCATGATCAGCCACTTAACCCCAGGCTTTGCGAAAGCGGGCCTATATGCGGAAGTGGCTGAGTTGTCCGAGTTAATTGGCAATTACCTGGTATTGTCTGAGGGGCAGACCCGGGCCAATACCCAAGAGCGTATTATCGGTCTGGCCGAAGAGCTCAATATGCTCAAGGATCTGGAAATCAGTGCTGAAGCCTTAAGTGCGGATTTTGATGGCCAACTGAGCCGCTTGCAGGATCATTTGGGTCAATTGGCAGAGATGAGCCAGCCGCTGGGCATCCATCGTTTTGGTCAGCTGCCCAAAACCGAACACCTCACCAGCACCATCCTGCAAATGTTGGGTGAAGGGTTTATCACCGCAGCGGATGAATATGAGGTGGAGCACGGGTTGCGTTTGCCGGAAGAGCAAACCCGGGACGAGCGCAATGTTGTGGCTTTGGAAGCGCAGGCGGGGTTCCAGTTGCTGGATACCTTCCTAGAGGGCGGTGAGCTGGAGCAGGTTCCTGAGCCGTTGCAGGCCCAGTTGGATCAGGCTCGGGAATACTCCGATAACTTTGCCAAAATTGCCGAGCTGGAAAACCTGATGTCGGCACTCGATGGTAACTACATTCCTGTAAGCCATGGGGGTGACCCGATTCGCAACCCACAGGCGGTGCCCACCGGCCGTAACCTGATTGGCTTTAACCCGGCTAAGGTGCCGTCGAAGGAAGCCTATGAAGCTGGTGTACAGCTGATGGACCAGACCATTGCTGACTACCATGCAAAGCACGGCCGCTTCCCGGACAAGTTGGCATTCTCCCTGTGGTCCCTTGAAACCATGCGCCACCAGGGTGCCCTGGAAGCCCAGATCCTGCACGCCCTGGGCCTAAAACCAAAGTGGAACCAGCAGGGCAATGTTACCGGTACAGAAGTTATTCCCTATTCGGAATTAAAGCGCCCGCGTATTGATGTCGTAATCTCTGCGACAGGCCTTTATCGGGATGCTTTCCCCAACGTGATGCTGTGGTTGGCAGAAGCCATTGATAAAGTGGCGCAGATGAAAGAAGACAATAACTTTGTCTACCGCCACAGCCAGGCATTGCAACAGCAGCTGCTGGAAGACGGCAACAGTGAAGAGGATGCTCGCTATTTGTCATCGGTGCGTATCTTCTCCAATGAAAGCGGCAACTATGGAACGGGCCTTGCCGCCGCCAGTCTGGCCTCTGACAGTTGGGAGGGGGATGACAAGCTCGCTGACCTCTATATGCGCCGTATGGGCTTTGCCTATGGTAAAGATGAATCCCGCTGGAGCGAGGATCAGCGCAGTGTTGAGCTGTACGGCAAAGTGCTGTCTGGCACTGATGGGGTGATTTTTTCCCGCTCCACCAACCTCTACGCCATGATGACCAATGACGATCCCTTCCAATACTTTGGCGGTATCGGTCTGGCGGTTCGCAATCTGGATGGCGCCACGCCGGAAATGTATGTTTCCAATTTGCGTCGCAAAGATAACGTAAAAGCGCAAACCCTTGCGGAGTTCGTCAACCAGGAAATGCGCAGCCGTTACTTCCACCCCCGCTGGATTGAGGCGATGCAGGATTCCGGCTACGCAGGCGCTACCGCTATCCTGGATCGCGTCAACAATATGTGGGGCTGGGAAGTAATGACCCCGGAAACCATTCGCGACGACCAATGGCAGGAAATGTTTGAAGTCTACGTGGATGACAAATATGAAATGGACATGCGCGAATTCTTCGAAGAGCACAATGCCGAGGCCCTGGCCCAGATGTTGGAGCGAATGCTGGAAGCGGTGCGCAAGGGATATTGGGATGCGAAGCCTGAAACCCTGGAGAAAATGGTAGAGACCTACACCGAGCTGGCAAATCAGTTTGATGTGGCTACCGACAATGACAAGTTCAAGGAATTCGTCAATCAGCAGGCACTAGGGTTCGGCCTTGCGGCCCTGGCCAATGCCCAGGTATTGGATAACCCTCAGGTTAACAGCGCCAATGCTGCGCAACAGGTCAGTGGCCAGAAGCTGGAGCAGGTTGCAGAGCCGACTCCCAGTGATAAGCCGGAAAAGCTGATATGGCTACTGTTGATGGCTATAGTGTTGGCTGGCTTTGTCAGCGGTTTCTTTGATCATAAGTGGGTGCGAACCAAGCCCGCTTAATGCCCTTCTTTAACGGCACCCGATCTGCTTAAAGCCGGGTGCCGTTAACCCCCCTCTGCTTTACCCCTTTCGTGTAAATAATCTTAAAGCTGCCTCGGCTACAGGGTTAAGAATTGTTGACCCCGGCAACTATTACTCTCTTACTGTGTTAGCTTTCTATATAGAAGGTGAAAAGTGCATTTTGATTACTTTGTAAATCATTAAGCTTGCAGCTTGTAAGATTAATAGGGCTACAGCTTGGTGAGCTTCTGACTAAAGCTGTCTCTTGAAAGGAGGTTGGAACGATGGGAAAACGGTATCAGGCGGCCTTCCTGGGCCTTATATCGATTACGGCAAATGCCTGGTCTCTGGAAAACCCTTACTCGAGCAATGGGGCGGTGGCTGAGGGTTCTGCCAAAGTAGAAACGGAGAACCTGTTTTCCTGTGCTTCTGGTCGCTCCCGGTTGTCGCCAATGGGGGTGAAGCAGGTAGAGGGCAAAGCCTTTACCGTTCCGGCTGAAGTGAATTACAGCAAGCGGTACTTTGCTGGGGATCTCTATAACCAGTGCTCTGGGGTCACTCCATCCTCATTGGATGATATTGATCTTACAAAGGTACCGGTGGTCGATATCGACAAAGAAGGTGAGGTGGTTACCGGTTATATCTTTGCCGACAATTATTTTGAGCTATATATCAATGGCAAGTTAGTTGCTGTTGATCCGGTTCCATTTACGCCGTTTAACTCCAGTGTGGTTAAGTTCAGGGTGAAGAGACCCTACGATATCGCTGTAAAAGCGGTTGACTGGGAGGAGAACTTAGGGGAAGGCACAGAGAGTAACAGAGGTGTCCGCACCCATGCCGGTGACGGTGGCTTTATTGCAAGCTTTTCAGATGGTACCAAGACGAATTCAAAGTGGCATGCACAAACTTTTTATACAGCACCTATTTATGATTTGGGGTGCTTGAAAGAGCGGGGAGAAGAGCGAACCTCCTCGGACTGTGCTGAGAGGCCCCCAAAACCAGGTGCACAAGTCTATTCTCTGCACTGGGATATTCCGAAAAATTGGAAAGTCGACGATCGCTATCTTTCTTGGCCTTATGCGACAGAGTACTCGGAGCAGCAGATAGGTGTGGACAATAAAAACGCGTATATGAATTTTCGGGAACAGTTTTATGGCAGTGGAGCTAAATTTATCTGGTCAAAAAACATAGTCCTGGATAATTTGGTGTTGTTGCGCTATCGAGTTGAGTAACAGTGTCGTCATTAGCCAATTAATTGCTGTGCGTTGAAGTCACTGCGCACAGCTTTATCTCTACCCAGCCAAGAATAAATAGATTGTCTGAATTGCCTGCCTAGTTACGATTTTCCAGTTTGTCCTTATATTCACTTTTTCTCACAGAAAATTCCATTCCAAAATGGAATAGAAATTTGAGCTTCAACTTTTTTCTTCTATTGCCTTTCGTACACTGAAATTATTAATTCTGCTTAAAAATCTACCAAATTTGTTTCTTGTGAAACTTATTTTTTGGTTTTTTGTAGGTGACTCCTGATCGTATTTGGGGGAATCTCGCCACTGGTATTTGGCTTGAACTAATTTGGTGTAAAAAGGGTTTTCGTGAAATATGTCTGCTTTAATTCCGACGTTCCCCACAGTTTTGAAAAATAATTTAGATTCTGTTCAATTTTTATGAAAATTATGTGAAAAATTTCCCAAAAAAAAGCTGCGTGATAATTAGGATCGATCGTCTCAACTAAATATCGAATGTTAAGAATCGTAAAGATGCCAACATGAGGTAGGGCTGGTTAAGCTGTCGATAGGACGTGCTTTGCCGTTGCACGTAGCATTATTTTGAGAGAAAAGCTTGTGAGAAAAATAATTCCTCTCGTCGCCATTGCAGTGGCAGCAGGGTATTTCGTTTGGGCCAAAAGCCAATCTGAAGGTCAAAAACCAGTCGCTGAGCTAGAAAAGCCCAAGCCAGCTATCAGTAAATCTGCTCAAAAAGCAGAGCCGCTTAAACCTGAGGAGGTTCAGGTGGGTGAAGAGGAGCTCCTCGAAAGTGATGAAGAAAAAGCACTTTGGGTTGAGTCAGAGCTGGCCAGGGAAGCTCTTCATGAAAATGGTCGCCTACCCGTAGATCTCAATGGTGAAACCTATCTCGAGCTGGATATTGATATGCTCCGGAATCTCACTGTTGGTGATTACGTCGACATTGACTTGCCAGGTATTGAAGGTGATTACGATGCTCAGGTTGGCAGTATCGAAGAGCATGCCAGCGGCAACAAAAGCCTACAATTAAATTTTCCGGGGATGACTCGCCTGCATGGCGCAACTTTTACGCTCGGAGCAAATTCTGTTTATGCACAACTAAACTTACCTTCCGGATCATATACTATGGAAGCTCAGGGTAGTTATGCGTGGATAGCGCCTAATGGTGCATTAATTAAAAACCACGTAGAGAAACACGATAAGGATATGTCCTCGGAAGCACCTCGTGAAAAGACCTGGTCGGATGACGATGTTCCGCTAAACGACTTCAAATAAGAAGAAATTGATTCAATGTAATTATGCTTTGAGTTAATAGTCAGGCAAAGGAAGGCCCAAGAAAATCCTGCAGATACCGGGGGCTCGTCTCCTCAGGCGGTTAAAAGGCTAGGGATAGCTTTTTGATCGAGTCAGGGTATTAAAAGCGTATTGTTACTCCTTTGGGCAGCAATTTTATTTAATTGCTGGGGGAGGAGTGTGCACTACTTATTATAATAAAAGGAGTCTTATAATGAACCTGAAGAAAAGCCTGGCTGCTGCTATTGCAGCACTGACCGTTTCTGGCGCTGCGAGTGCCGATACTGTCGATATCGCTATTATGTACACTGCACCAGCTGCGGAGTATACCGGTGATATCTCAGCCAAAATCGATAACTATATCAGCTATGCCAACAATTCCTTTTCAAGGAATGGTGTTGATATCCAGTTGAACCTGGTAGACACCTGGCAAGCTTCCAGTTCAGATTTTCGTGTAAACGAAGAGACCCTGGACCTGATTACCTTCCACAACACTGTGAATAACTGGCGATCCTCTGAAAAGGCGGATATGGTGGTTTTCCTGGGTAAAGCTGAAGAAACCGTAATCGACGGCAATACTTACATTACCTGTGGTATTGCCTGGGTTGGACAGGGTAGCAATGGCACCATGTACTCCAGCGCAAAAGAGCGTGCTTACAGCGTAACTGGCGTTGACTGTGGTTATAACACCTTCGTTCACGAGCTGGGCCACAATATGGGTCTGGTTCACTCAACCAAGCAGGGTGATACCTCTGGTGGCGTTTACTCTTACGGTATGGGTCACGGTGTAGACAACAAGTTCTCTACCATCATGGCTTACCCTTGGAGATACGGCGAAAACGTTACCCAGTACGATTGGTTCTCTGATCCTGACTGGTATGAGTGTGGTGGCTTGGCCTGTGGTGAGCGCTCAAACGGCGTAGACGTTTCTAACGCTTACCGCGCTCTCGGTCCTATCACCGATGATCTCTCTGGTTACTACTAATCGGCGCTAATCTGCTGAAAGTAATATAGAGATTACTGGCTTATAGCCAAAGGAAATCGGGAGGTGCTCTCCCGATTTTCTATCTGGAAGGTACGGTTTAGTATTTAACCAAAAAATCGAATACTGAGTGGGTAGCGCCAGAATTGGCCTTCATTAGCCCGGATTGCACCAATCACAATAAATATAACATTGATTATTGCTAATGCAATCAGCCCAAAAATACCGATAATAAAAAATATCAGTATGGCGGAAATAATAGAATAGATAAGTAAGCTTAACATCCAGTTGAATATCATCTTGCCGTGTTTGTCAATTTCTTGAGAGCGGTCCCTTGTTGTCGCCCACATAATAATGGGTAAAACAAAACCAGCACCAGGAATCACGACCCAAGCCAATTGACTTAGATGAAGCAACATTAGGAAGGTATTTAGTTCCATATCCCAAGGGCGATAATCTTCCATTTGGCGACTTTCCTTTTGATTCAATGTCCTGTGTAAGCTGACTTACCTAGCTAGCTCGTCCGGTTGACAGATAGAAACCCCAGTCATCTCTCCCTTGCGCAATAGCAGCTTTAACAGCTTTATCTGTATCATAACTTACCTTAAAAAATTCTGCGCTCCAGGCTCCATTTTTGCTTCTCTCTATCAGGGCGTAACTCGCATGGGGGCTAAAGGTTTCCATTATATGGGGTTGCGGTTCACTGTCAGTGTAAGCCGGTAGCCCAACGCTGCCTGGATTTACGACCAGCTGGCCACTACCGACAGAGACACAGCGGGGTTGATGTGTATGCCCACATAGAATGACTTTTGAGGAAATCTTTCCAAGGAGGTTGAGGATTTCATGGTTGGAACGTATCTGGGGGCGGCCGCTGCTGGTATCTTCCAGCAGATATATGAGGTCACTACTGGGTGTTCCATGGCAAAGAAAGACTTCATCGGTGATTTGTAAGCTGGGTGGTAACTGCTTCATCCATAATAGTGGTTTAACACCAAGGTCTTTCAGAATAAATTGCAGGGTTGGGTTGCTTTCTATTTCGGTAGATGTGGCTTCATATATTTGCCGGTCCTGATTACCGCGAATTGTCGTGTAACCTTGCTCCATTAAGCGTTCATAGGTGAGTCGTGGCGCAATAGGACCATATAAAATATCACCCAGGTTCACCGTTAGATCGGCGCCTCTCTTTTTTAGATCAGTAACAATGGCATCGAGGGCATAAACATTGCTATGGATGTCAGACAGGACCGCTATTCGCATTGAGCTCTCCGCTGGACTGCTGAAAGTACTTTGACTGCCGCTATATTTTCACAGAAAGCTTCCTGTCGTCCATAAAACTATAAAAATCAGCGGTCAAAAGCCAGGCGAGAGGCCAAGCCGAGGAAAATAACTCCAAGAAAGCCATCCAGGTGCCGCTGAATATTGGCCTGTCTAGCAAGAGATTTTCCCAGCTTGCTAAACGATAGGGATACCAGGGTGTTAAAAGCCAGCGCTGTAATGCTTAAGAGTACGCCCAATACAAGGATTTGGGTCGTGATTGCCTGGGATGACACGGTAAATTGAGGCAGGAAAAGGCTAAAGAAAAGTAGGGCTTTGGGGTTCATTAGGTTGTTGAGCAAGCCTCGGGCCATCAGCTGTGCTGCCGACAGTGCCACGGTATCTGGTTGGTTATTTTGTGCCACTTTATTTGAACGCCAATTGCGAAGGAGTGACAATCCAAGCCAAGCTAAATATACGGCTCCCACCAGTTTTACTACCATTGCCACCAGAGGCATCGTCTGCATGATATGTCCGAGTCCGAGAGCAACTAGCGCCGTTTGCACTATCCCAGCAGTAAAAATGCCCAGCGAGATCATTACTCCAGCAGTAAATCCGCGAGCCGAAGAGTAAGCAGATATTAACAGTAAGTCAGGACCAGGGGAGGCCGCTAGAACAATCGCTGCGATCAAGAAGGCGGGTAAAATACTGAGGTCGATCATATGAGGGGTGCCTTGAAATTGCGATTTTATCACAGCAGGTGTGTTTACTTCTATGATGGCCGTGCCTTGCTTTTTCCCGGGCTTCTACAATAGACGTGAGTTCAACGACAGAGTGCAACACTACCAGTGAGCCATATAGACCGGGTGTTAGTGGTTGGTGCGGGCCCAACAGGGTTGGCGGCAGCTTGTGCTTTGTCTTTCTATGGAATCAAATGCCGAATAGTTGAACGCCGTAGCAAGCCCAGTGAACTCTCTCGGGCAGTCGGTATTTTTCCCTGCACCATCAGGCGCCTTCTTAAGGTTGGTGTTTCAGATAATTTGGTCTCTGAGGCGATGCGACTCTGCAAAGTTCAATATCTTCAAGCGGGTAGGCCGCTGTTATTTTTGGACAACCGGGGCGATGCATATAAAGAGTATGTGGGCTTTGGGTTACCGCAAAATCGCACTGAGGAGATCTTGAAGGACGCTCTGCTCACGCAGGGTGTTGTAGTTGAATACGGTATTGCCGCTACTGAGGTGGACTCTAGTGAGCACAGAGTGGAAGCTACCCTGTCTGACGGTAGTGTCGAATGCTTTGACTGGTTAATTGCTGCTGACGGAGTTCATTCAACAATTCGTGAAAAGCTGGGCATTCCCTTTCCGGGTATAGATTTGCCGCAACCCTGGGGGGTTGCTGATGTGGACACAGAGGAGAAGTGTGACCCTGACTTGATTAGTGTAGATATTCAGAAGCCCGGCAATCAATTTACGATTGTTTTGCCCATGGGGAAGCAGCGATTAAGAGTAGTTGCTACCCAGCCAGATGCATTAGCAGCCTTACATCAACCGTTAAACATCAGTAATATCCGCCGCTCCGGTAGTTTTCAAATTTCCATTCGCCAGGCGAAAAGTTATCGCTCCCAACGCGTACTTTTAGTGGGAGATGCCGCTCACTGCCATTCTCCGGTAGGTGGTAAAGGTATGAACCTAGGTATTGCCGATGCGATAGCTGCGGTTGATGCCATTATAAACGGCACAGTAGATAGTTATTCTGATGAGAGGCATAAAATAGGCGCGGCGACTATCCGGAAGACGGAAATTATTAGACGAATTATTAGTTCAAATACCTGGGTGAATATAGAGTTGGTTCGTATTCTGGCAAAGCTTATTGTAACGTTCCCTGTAGTGCGACATGCCTATATCCAAAACCTGACAAAGCTCTAAGAGGTTGGTTACTCCTTAAGGATTTTGTTGTAGCCATAGGTATCATTGCCGTAGACCTGGAAAGTGCTGACGTCGGGAATATCATATTCAATAAGCCCTTCATAGGTAGAGTACAAATCTTTTCCGTAGGGCGCTACTTTCACGTGGTTGGCGGTACATCTTCCTACAAAGGAAAATCTTCCGCTATCATCGCTGGTATTGGAATAGGAGGCATGTAAGTTCAATGATGAAAAAATTGAGCATTCTCCGGCCTTCATCTCTAGGTCTACTACCTTAAATTGATCAAGAAAATCCTCTCCAATTAATTTTAGAGAGCTAAGTAAGACAAGAGCGCTTTTATTAAAGAGCCTGCCGTAAAATGCAATTTTTACAGCATTATATAAATAGCTTGGAGATGCTGGTAAAAGAGCTAAGTAAAAAATTTTATTGTTGGGGGTAAAATTGTATAGGTGGTCGATCCTGGCATCTATAAAAGAGCCTGGCAATATTCGTAAGCATCCATTTTCTGGAGTCGAATCTGAAAGGGCAACCCAGGCATTGAGCTGGATAACTGCTGGATCGGTTGCTTTTGTGGGATGCAGTTTTGCAAACTTTCCGGCCTCCCTGAAAGTTGTATTTTGGTGCCGGGGGGTATTGTCTTCCCCTGGGACCTTATGAAAAAACTGACTCCGCCAGCATAGAACTTCATTTCCTAGTAGACTTGCTAGGCGATGAGATATTTTTGGTGTCCGCATAAGGTCTCGAAAAGGCTTTAATCGTAATGCTTGGTATAACCCTGCTTGCCCAACAGCCCAGCGCCCATGTTTTTTTCTACTCGGCGAATTTTTTCGCCTAAATAGCAAACACCCTGAAAATCATTTTCATACTCATCTTGTGCAAGGTTCTTCAATTGTTCTGCTTCGATTTTGTTAATTGCCTGAAATGGGGGAAGATAGCCATTTTTCTCAAAAAACGAGAAATCTTCTTCGTTGAGAAAAAAGTTGTCTTTCCTCTCGGTATTGGACCATTTTCTTGGTAGGTTTAGTTTTAGGTCTTTTAGCTGATCAAGTGTTTCTAGTAGCTTTTGCCTTTTAGCTTTCTGCCAGGGTAGGATGAATACTCGATAAAGTAGAATTGTTGTGACGCCAGCTAATATTTTGAGATGCTGAATCTTTGAGATCGGAAAGTTGGCCATGTCCGCCAGATTGCTCATTCCTCTGAACATTTTTCTCAGTGTATCACTCACCGATTTATTCCCGTTGTTAAGAGGTTGTCAGCAAACATATTGGGACAGTATTGAAACTGTCGCGAACCTTTTTGGGATGGAGTTCTTCATTATGTAATACTAGGCAATTACTGAACCGCCTGTTGGCGCAATAGTTTGAAGTGTATCCTAGGTCGAGGAATACGACATGATCTATGGGAGAAAGGGGGGTATTGTTGGCCCAGGTCTTGGCAATCAATTGCTAGGATTATTGATTGCCAAATTTAGGACCTGTTGGGGCATTCTGTGTTACTAGCAGCAGTTTGATGCTGCTGATTCTTTAGCACAAACACGGTTTTCATTTTTCTGGCAGATACTGGTGTCATCCCCAAGAAAATTCAACTCCAGCCTGCGAGCAGCTTGATAATTTCCTGCCAGCTCATCTGCAATAGAGCGAACCTGCTCATATCCCGTCAGCATTAGGAAAGTAGGTGCCCGACCATAGGATTTAATACCAGCAATATAATCCCTTATCATGATGGGATAGTTCCTCAGCGCCATGTGCTTTCATCGAGCTACATGAGTGGTGGTTTGGTTCTATCATTGGAGCAAGGACCTTAGGCGCCTCTACAATATGATCTATATCATGTAACGAATAGCCATAATAGGTTTTGTTAATGTATTTTCATCCGCTTTGAAGTGTGATTTATGGTACCAAGAGATCCTTTTACGGAATGCTTGTGATGTTGTCAGGCGACATTGGATATCAGTGAATCTAAAACGCCCTTGCCACTGTGCACGCCACCCTCCATTTCCTGAGAGGATTTACTTCGAACTAAGTAGCCGGCAAAACCTTGTTCTGAAGTAGCTGGTTGACCATTGAAATGAACCGTAAACATACCTATTTCACTGATTAAATCGCCTACTAAATATAATTCAGAGTCTCTGACTACCAGGGCGGGATTGCTTCTAGGGGGCGGGCTCAAGCGTGGCATTAGTGCCCAGGCAGGGTATTCGTCTACTGAGAGCTGTTTGAGTTTCAGCTTGATATCCTGGCCAAAGACACAGTGCCCGCCGCCTTCTCCCTGATTTTTGAGCACCCACTTAGAGGCGTTCTGCTGACTGAACCATTCTATCGTCTCTGATGAAATTGGTTGCATCTCGCCAAGTAATGACTTGATTAAAACCGCTTCATCCTGGGATACATTGAATCCGGTTAGCATTTCTACTGACATGGACGAAAGGATCATTTGTACACGCTTGCTGGTAGCCAGTTGTTGGCTTACGGTTGCATTAATTGCGATCCGGTGGCTCTCAAGCAAAATTCGCGATTGCATCAGTGTTTCACAGCAGCGCTCGCTATCCAGGTCTTTGGCGACATAATCACAGTAGTTGTAGCCGGCTCGTAAATACACGCAATCTACAGGGCCGATTCCTTGCAGCAGGAGCCTATTGTTGGGGCCTGTTACCAGGCCCGCTTTGAGTTCGCGAAAGGTCTGTCGTACCGTACGTATGCCTTTTTCAGCTAAGGCATATTCAAGAAGGTGTTGGTCGAAAACATTGTCTTCATATTCCTGTATCACCATTAGAAATGTTGGGTTGCCACCATCTCCAAATTCGCTTTTGATGGCTCTTGTCGCATCGGCAAGGCCTTGGGAGAGTCGCTCAATTGCTGGGTTCTCTATAGGTTGGCCGTTCGAAGTATTGGACCAATCGGAATAGGTCTCAGGACTTTGCGAGCGGATGAATTGGTGCAACTCGTAAATACGCTGCCCGAAGGGCCCCATTCCTGCTGCGATTCCATTGAACTCAATGAGCTTTGGTCCTTGGCTCACATCGTCCATAAAGTCACTTCTCATAATCAGGAGGGGGAGGCGGGGCGCATTTTTTATTTGGCCATGCATGGCGAGTAAGGCACCGAAAAACGGGTCTCCATGTGCAACAGGCCTGATAGCTTCGTGAAGAAATTGGTGATCTTCTGAGATTTGATGGATCAGCTTTCCCAATAGGGGTACTGCTTTCTTTAACGTCTCAAACCGTTCCAGGGCGATAGTACTTGGGGTAAGGCTAAAAGGCACATGGCTCGCTGAGCCACGACTAGATTTGAAAGCCAAGCCATGGGCAAGCCCCCACTCTACCGCTTCATTGGCTGCCTGAATGGCGTTTGGATGGCTCTTATTCATGGGTTTCCTCTGGCCTTTGCATACTGGGGCACACAATTTAGAATGCGCCGTATTTCTAGAATAATGGAAATGTTGAGGTTAAGTAAAGGTGTGTGTTCGAGTTATTTCCGAGGTCTCTAAGAAAGGTATCAAGGGAAGGGAGCCAACTAAAGCTGGCTATTGCTGTGAATGGTCATTCTAGCGGTACTTAATGCAGAATTTAGGGCCTACATGTACCTATCGGGGTGAAGAGAGGAAAGTTCGGACGTCATCGATAGAGGTCGCCCAAAGCAGGAGCGACATTGTTCAGTGCTGATCCGGTACCGCACACTTGATATCAGGACACTTTATCGGTGTATTGAAATCATCATGACAGCATTCATCTTGTAAAAACTGAATAACCTCAGTTAAGTGCTGATATTCGGCTACGCAGAACAGGGTTCGGCTCTCACGCCGCTGGAAGATCAATCCCGCCGAAATCAGACTGGAAATATGGTGGGAAAGGGTTGATCCGGGGATATCCAACTGCTCCTGGATGTTGCCTACAGGAATACCCGGTAGGCCAGCTTTGACTACTTTTTTGTAGATCAACAAGCGGGTTGGGTGTCCCAGCTCTTTAAGCGATTTGGCTACTTCTTCGATTTCCATCATGATTTGGTCATAAGTTCTATATTCGTCGAAATATATACAGTTTAGTGCTAAAGATAAAGTGGCGTGTGGGGGTCTGCTCAAGCTAGTGCTGCCACTAGTTTCTTAGGATATTGAGAGGAAGCTACATTACTTATATTTCTTTAAACTATATTACCAAACTTACCGAAATAACGCTTTTACTGCTAATTGCCCCATAGTAGAAGGGGTAACACCGATTCTGAAGTAGACTCATTATCATCCAGAATTTCATTGTAGCCGTAAGAATCTTTGCCAAACACCTGAAAATTACCTACTTTGGGCAATGTGAATTCCAGCAAGCCCACCATGGTTGAAATGTTGTCTTTGCCATAAGGAACAACTTTTATGTAATTAGCTGTATACCTCCTGGCAAACGAAAATCGAGATTTATCTTTTGATGTGTTTGCATAGGATGTGTGCATATTTAGGGGTGAGAAAATAAGGCATTTACCGGCTTTCACTTCCAGATCTTTTACCTCCAGATCAGCAAAGAGATCTTCTTTAATAATTCCCCTTGCGTTGAACAAAAGGATGGCCCCTTTTTGAAAGATCTCGCCAAAAAGGAATTGCTTGGCAACTCCTTTTCGTCTTCAGCGCTAGAAAACAGGTTGGCCAATGTACTTTGCTTTCTCTTCGGTGGGGCTTTCATTTAGGTTGCCCAGAGATTTTTATTTCAGGAGTTTTTAATGCAAAAGTCTTTAGTGTTAATGAGTTGATCTGAGTCTCAAATTCGAAGCAGTTGGATTAACGGCATAGGCATAGAGAGCAGCTAAAACGCGATCTGAACATGAAAGGGCGCCGTTAGTAGAAATAAAATCTCAGCTTATGTGATCGGCGCCCAGGTAACTTTGGATTGCTATAAATCTTGGCCTCGCCAAGTTTTGGCTAGCAGGCTTACTGATGTTTAGCCAATTCGACCGGTCCATGGTCATCACAGTGATCACCATGAACATGGTGAAGTCGCCCGTTAACCAGGTAGTCAACATGATCTCCGTGGGGAACCTGCTCATGGCCACAGTTTTTGCCGTGGACATGGGAGCTGTCGTAGCCCCCTGTAACAGGGTGGCAACCCTCCGGGTTTTGGATGCTTACTTCCAAGACGTGCTCGTCGTAGTGGTCTTTGTGGGGATGGTGTAGGTGGCCGTCATGGAGGTAGCAGATATGGTCCCCGTGGCGAATGGCTGTGTGGCCACAGTGGCTATTATGTGTATGTGAATGATGCTCCGCCTGTTGGCACTTGCCTTTTTCCACGATAACTCTCCCGGCCGCTTGGCACTTGCATGGAACCACTCGTCGCCGAATGCTTCTAGAATCAATAATTTGGCGCCACATTTGGACAGCCCTGCATACTAAATCTAAGAACATCCGGGTGTAGTTTCCAAATATGATCTTCTATCAATGGCAGAAAACCTGCCCCTACCCCTCAAATCTTGATCTGCGATGGCCTTACGGATGACTAGTCACTCAAATCTAGCCATCAATTCAATTTGCAATCGATTGCATTTGCGCATTATAGTTAAAGCACGGTGCATCAAGTAGCGTTTAGCAACTCTTTATGCAATCGATTGCATAAAGCTTTATAAAAATAGCACCGAAGTATCAGAACAGATAAGAATGACGACGAGAGGGAAGAGTTGATGAGCAAGAAACCATTGGCGCAGGCCGTATCCATGGCCGCGCTCTCCGTTGGTCTTTGCGGCTATGCCGCAGCCCAAGAAATTAGCCCTGAAAACGATATGGTGATGGAGGAAGTCATCACAACAGGCACCCCTGGCGGTGCAGGCATGCGTAAGCTGGATGCCAGCTTTTCTATCACAACTTTAAGTGATGATGAGATTAGCAAAGCCTCTCCTTCAAGTACTGCAGACCTGTTGAAGTCCGTTCCAGGCCTGTGGGTTGAGAGCTCTGGCGGTGTTTCTGGGGCAAATATCGATGTTCGCGGTTTCCCTGGCGGTAGTGATGCACCCTTTGTCACGGTATCCATGAACGGATTGCCTCTGTATCCAGCGCCAACACTCTCATTTTTAGAAAACTCTTCTCTATTTCGTGTCGATGAAACTATTCAGCGAGTGGAAGCTCTGCGCGGTGGACCCAATCCGGTTTTCTCCAATGGCCAGCCAGGTCTGACTACCAACTTTATCTTAAAAGAAGGTACTGAAGAGACTGAGGGGCGATTTAAGTACACTTTATCTGACTATGATCTGCAGCGGACCGATGCCGTGATGACCGGTAAGGTTTCGGATGATGTGTACTACATGGTTGGAGGCTACGTATCTTCCTCCCCTGGCATTCGTGATGCGGGTTTTGATGCGGAAGAAGGGCATCAATTTACCCTGCACATCACCAAAGAGATGGATAACGGCAAAGCGGGTTTTTACATCCGGGATACAAAAGATACTGGTACCTGGTATTTGCCCAATGCTGCATTTCTGGAAACAGATTACACCCAGGTAGGCCCCAGTAATCGCAAGGTTTCTGTACCTATTACTCAGGCTGACGGTAATGGCGGCTCAGAAACCACCTGGGAAACTTTCGATATGGGCGAAGGGCGCGGCTGGAATGGCAATGTAGCCGGTGCTTATCTGGAGCTAGACCTGGGGGATGGTTGGAGTCTCACCGAACGCTTTGGACTTACAGCAGGTAACGCTGATACTTTGGGTTTTGTTCCTAATGGTGCGCCTGTATCGCTGAATTCTCTTACTGATCAAGCAGTAGTAACCGCCTCTGGAAACGAACTTAGTGGCGATACTGTGGTACAGCAGTTTGGTGCCTGGGTAGTACGCAAAGATATCGAGGCTACGACAAATGACATTAGCCTGGCAAAAGAGTGGGATAACTTTAAAGTAACAGCCGGTTATTACACCTCAAGCTGGGAAGTTGATGAATGGTGGTCCCTGGGTAACCAGAAATACTACGTACTGGGTCAAGATGGGGAGCTGATCACAGGAACTGCTGATGGCTCTGAGCTAACTGGTGATCTCGCTTGTAATACATCCGCAGATATTTCCACTTGTGATTGGAAATATGATGTGGATGCCGTGGGTGATGCCCGTGAAAACGCGCTTTATCTCGCCGGAGAGTTCTACTTAGGGGACTTTACCTTCGATCTGGGCGTGCGTTCCGCAAACCGCAAAACCAATTACTCCGTGGATCATGGTGAGCGAGACGGCAATTTTACCACTTATAAAGCGGACGAAGATGGCACTGCTTATACTGCCGCAGTGGACTGGGCCTTTGCCGAAAATATGGGCACTTTCTTCCGTATAAACTCCGGCTTTAAGTTCGCAGACTTTGACAACTATCGTGAGTTCGGTGATAGCTTCATTGCTGGGTCTGACCTTGTAATCGACATTGACCAATACGAACTGGGTTATAAATTGCAGGAGCAAGATTATTCCCTCTTTGCGACTCTGTTCTACAACGAAACCCAGGGCATGCCTGACTGTATCATTGGCAGCAGTACCTGTACTCGTTTAGAGACTGAGGCGCTTGGTCTCGAATTGGACGGTAAAGTTCACTGGGGAGATTTCACCTTTGGGTTAAATACTACCCTGCAAAAGCCAGAAATCACGAGTGGTGAATATGAAGGCAACCAGGTTATGCGTCAGCCTGAATACCAGGTGCGCCTGAGCCAGAATTATGATTTCACACTGAATGACATTGATATGGCTGTGTATACCGATATCAGTCGGGTAGGTGATCGCTTTAATGGAAGCAACAATGAAGTAACTTTGCCAGCCTATACAAAAGTTGATCTGGGTGCAGTGGCCTATATCAATGATATTACTGTTCAGTTGGCTGTGGACAACTTAACTGATGAAGATGGTATCACCGAAGGTGATCCCCGCGATCCGCTAGCGTCTAATGTCCGCTACATCTTACCGCGCAATATCAAGCTTAGCTTCGCGTACGATTTTTAACCTCATGCCTCTCCCATAGGCTTCCAAGCTTTGCCGCATACTTCTCCAGTGTGCGGCTTTTTTATTGCCTGAAAAATTTAACTACAATCTATTTTCAAATCCATACAAATAATGGAGCTTCGATCTTTGTGGTCTAACCCAAATCCTTCCGGAGGCTCCCCAATAAAGTATGTGGTTAAACTGCTTTCATGAAGCGAAATTAGAGTCGAGGTTGAGAGCCCTAAGGTCATTGCAGGTGTGAAACCTTAACGTTCATATACAAATTTAATTTGGCAGTGGGAGATAGTTCTATTAAGTTATGAGCAGTTACCCAAATTCCTATTGCTAGCTGTATGTTGACGTTCGGACTAAAAAGTGGCATTAAGGTGGCGTAAGGGTTTGTTAGCTGTACTCTTTTCCCCCACCTATTATTAGTTTAGTAATGTTTCATATGTATTAGTGATTTTGGGTTGGTACATTTTTGGTAATATGAAAAAATTTATTGGCTTTCTTGTTGTTGTTTTGGCAATACCACTGCTCGTCTATTTTTCTACCTATAAGGGGGAAAGAAGTTTTACCAATCATCATGGCCTTCCAAATGTTAATCTGGTTGTCGATAATGCATATTCTCTTTGGTTTACGCCTTATGATCCACTGATGGGGATGTATAATAATATAGGAGGGAAACTTGGATTTATTGTCTGTAGTGATGTACCTAATATCGCTTACGGAATGGCTGGATATTCATTTCAGGTCTTATTGAGAGATAGTTTTGTAGAAAATCCAAATTTTTATGATGCTCGAAATGGTAATAATCCAGAGAATCCATTTTTCCATCGCCGAGCAAGAAATCTATATTCCTATTTCCAGTCAATTCAATCTTTGAAACCAGCATCTTATAAGCCGCAGTTGGGGGATTTGGTTTTTTATAGAAAGACTGAAAAAGGATATATTGCCCATGTTGCTTTAGTTACTTATGTTGATAATAGGGGGTATAAAATCATGGAGTCAGCACCCAAAACCCTGTTCGCCAGGGAGGTAGAAATGGATTCTCCAGTGAAAAGGGGCTGGATCTTGGCGGGCTTTGGTAAAGTGTATTGAGGTTTTGTCCATGGTTCATAGTCATGAGAGATATTGTTCTTACAGTGATATATGCATCCCAGTGATTTTTGTAGCCTAATTTCTCCTAGGCTCCAACTCCTGTTCACTGATAATTGAGACGTATTGCTGGTAGACAGCATACATCCAGATGGGTATTTCAATACATCTAACATGTTTTTAATGGTAAGAAGTTTGATTAATCGGCTTTGACAGGGTCGGTTGTACTTAGCCCAATGGTTTCAGACTTGCCAGATTGGCATTATGGGGTAATTTAAGTGATCTGGCGCCTAATAAGGTTTCTAAATGTAAAAATTAGAGATCATGCCATGTTTTAGGAGCATATTTATCCTTATTATCTAGTAGGATAATAGGTATTTTTCTACAGTTACCTTTTCAGATATGAAGCACCGATAAAAGCACCACAATGGATGATCTTTGGATTCCCACTGATCTAGCTTTTCAGGGGTAAGGCGCTTACTTAACTTTCAACTAAAAGAGGGTTGCCGATGTCTATTGAACGATTGAGAACTCCTGAGGAGCGCTTTTCCCTACTACCGGGTTTTCCGTATACTCCTAACTATATTGATAGCCTGGAAGGCTATGATTCTATGCGTATGGCATATATCGATGAGGGGGAGCAGGATTCGGATACCACCTTTCTTTGCCTCCATGGGGAGCCCAGTTGGGGTTACTTATATCGGAAAATGATCCCAGTTTTTGCTGAGGCAGGACACCGGGTAATTGCTCCAGATTTGTTTGGATTTGGTCGCTCAGATAAGCCCGTCAATGAAGATGTGTACACTTTTAACTTCCATCGTAACAGCCTGATGCGTTTGATTGAGCATTTGGATCTTAAGAATATTACGCTGGTTTGTCAGGATTGGGGTGGACTTCTGGGATTGACACTTCCAATGGATATGCCGGATAGATTTACCCGATTACTGGTAATGAATACGGCTATCGCAGCAGGGGATGGTGCATCAGAGGGGTTCTACCACTGGCGGAATTTCTCTGTCAATGTACCTGAAATCCCTGTGGGAGGGCTCATTGCCAATGATGCTCAATCTGAGGTCAATTTATTCGATATAGTAGCCTATGATGCGCCTTTTCCAGACAACCGCTATAAGGCTGGCGTTCGTCGATTCCCGTCAATTGTACCGGTTGATCCAGGTATGGAGGGAGCAGAGCTAGGGGTAAGGGCTCGAGAATTCTGGTCTAGGAGCTGGGGTGGTGAGAGCTTTATGGCGATTGGAATGAGGGACTTTGTACTTGGTGAGAAAGTGATGGAGTTGCTGAGGGGAACCATCAAAAACTGCCCCGAGCCTCTCAAAATAGCAGAGGCGGGCCACTTTGTGCAGGAATATGGTAAAGAGATTGCTGAAAAGGCTCTCAGCCACTTCAAGCTTTCCTCTACAGTAACTGAAAATTAAGAGCGTACTAGTGCCGGGATAAGTTATATTCCGGCATTCTCTTCTCAGGTAGTCTAAGGCATTCAGACTGCTCTTACATTTCATAACTAATTTATAATCGGTGGCTCTGTTTATAGAATCTGTAGTCTTTATTAGAGAGTTTAAAGTGAAGTTTAAAGGCAGTCGTGGAATTATTCTGACTATTTTGGCAATGCTCTGTTTGGCTGGTATGGATGCGACAGGTAAGCTACTCATCCAGAACTATTCTATCGTTCAAATAATGGCGATTCGTTTCGCAATATTTTTCTTCATCGTTATAAGCTTGGCGAGACTCAAAGGGAGCTTGGAGTTAGTGCGAAGTAAAATATTTGGCACTCAATTAGCCCGCTCTATTGTTCTCGCCCTTGAGGTGTCAGTATTTGTTTTTGCTTTTAGTATGATGTCTTTGGCTGATGTGCATGCTATAGCTGCGACAGCCCCATTATTCGCAATATTAATGGCTGGATGGTTTTTAGGGGAGGGGATAGATACAAGGAGCTGGGTAAGTGTTGCGGCTGGATTTATAGGTGCCCTTATTATCATTAGGCCTGGAATGGGAATGATGGGTTGGCAAACCTTGATCCCCATCTTGGGAGCTATCCTATGGGCCGCATATCAAGTGCTTTCACGCCGTGTTTCACACTTTGATAGTGCCGATACAACCGTTTTCTATACCGCGACCATGGGTCTTATTATTTTTGGAAGCTTAGCACCATTTTATTGGGTAGAGCCGACAGTATCAGGGTGGCAATTGTTGATTTTAAATGGGCTCTTAGGTGCAATGGGCCACTATTTACTGATTAAGGCACTGGCACTTACTCCAGCTTCTATTTTGCAGCCCTTTAGTTACGCTTTACTATTTTGGGCTATTGTTATTGGCTTTGTAATCTTCGGAGATCTGCCTGATGGAATTACATTGTTTGGCGCCTTCGTAATATTGGCTGCGGGATTTTATGCTTCAGACCTAGGCCGCGCATTGATTGGTGTTTCACAGATTAAGGCCAAAAAGGGGAAGGATGATGCTGAATCAGAGTCAAAGTTAATGAGTTAAAAAACCAATTTGATAAAGGGCGCTCTAATGATGGTAGTTGAGCCCCATTAATATATCGGTGGCGAAATTGTTTAACGCCACCTTGAATTCAGTTAGTGATTAGGTATCTGTTCTTAGAATATTTAAAAACTCATGCGTCACGATGCTCAAGGAAGCCGCCATCTACCCAATTGATTATCAAGTCAACATACTCTTGTCCTGCATCTTCCGATGAGAAGTGAGATGCGTTGTCAAATATAACTAGCTTGCTATTGGGGATATGCTTGGATAAGGCAGTTGCATTATCCACTAAAACAAATGGATCTCTCTTTCCCCAGGTGATCAATGTCGGAACCTTAATGTCATTCAGATTTTTCTCAATCCATGGAAGCTCTTTCGAATAGCTTCCAAAGAAACTGATGGCGCACTTGTGACTATCACTATTAAAGGCTATGTCATAGTACTCTTGGATAGCTCGTTTGCTGGGTTTGTAGTTGTGATAGCCGTCTTTGACGGCAGTCAGGAAGTTGGTTTTCATTACTGACTTCTTGTTTAAGCCTTTTGCTATCCAGCGAACCATTCGAGATCTGACAACGGCCATAAGAATAGGAGAGAGTTTTGGAGGGAAGGTGCCTGGGCCGTCAAAGATATTGAGACTCAAGAATCGTTGAGGGTGGTTAATAACGGCCGCTAAAGCAATAGGCACCCCCACATCCGGCCCTACCAGGTGGGCCTGCTTGATGCCAAAATGGTTCATTATTTGAACAAGGGCTTCGCTCAGGCTGCTTGGAGACATATCTCCTTCCTCTGCTTTTGATAAGCCAAATCCTGGGATATCAAAGGCTAGCACATCAAACTTTTCACTAAATGCTTCAATGGATGACTCCCACATGCGAATACTTTGGGGTAGACCATTCAGCAGTAGTAGGCTGGGAGCCTGAGGTTTTTCCTTGCGTAGAAAGCGAATGTTAAATTTCCCTACAGAGACAAACTGCGGTGTAAATATATCGTCAGCGGTTGAGGGTCTATTGGAGGCGTATTGGGTGAGGGCCTTGTTTAAGAGAGCTTGGGTCATAACAGGGTATATATCTATATGGGTCTATAGGTGATTTCGGGTTAAGTTACTTATTTATACTAGGTTACTCACTTGAGAGTTGGTTGCCAATAAGGCACTATTAAGTGGTTAAGTTACTTTTTGATAACCTATGGAGTGGAAGGGTGGGGAAGCAGAATAAAAATAGTGAGAGACGCGTGTTTGTGAATGATGATGAATGTCCCGTTCGCAATGTGGTAGCTCAAATTGGTGACAAGTGGTCCATCCTGATATTGTTTGCCCTTGTTGATGGTCCAGATCGATTCAACTCCCTGAAGTCGCGCATTGAAGGGATTTCACAGCGAATGTTGACGCAAACCCTGCGCGACTTAGAGCGCGATGGTTTTGTACTCCGTACTGTCTTTGCGCAGGTTCCAGTTAAAGTGGAGTATGAATTAACTGACCTGGGAAGGGGGTTATCTGCAGCTGTGTGGAAGTTAGTCTCTTGGGCAGATGAACATCATCCCGAGATTCGTAAAGCGCGCCTAAGATATGATGAGGATAATCAATCGTAGATTGAGGATTCTATCTTCTATTGTCCCCATTTAGGGCTTTTCTCAAAGATTCTTGGCCTGCTTTATAGTAAATCATGATTTGTACTTGCAATTTAGTTCAATAGAGCCTTTTGTAGCTGAAGCATTACTGTAAATATATAGTTAGAATGATTGGCAATCTTAGTTTTCTTGAACTTGAGGAATAACGGAATAGGACTTACAAGTAAATTTAAATTTCTTACCCTTGATAATTGAATAGAATCGATAAATATAAGTAATTAGAAGGTGAGTCATGGATTTTTTTGAAATTAACCGACACTCCTGGGATAGCCGTACCCGTATTCATGTTAAGTCTGAATTTTATAATATTGATGGATTTCTAAGCGGAAAATCTACTTTAAATGAAGTCGAGCTTTCAGATATAGGTAGTGTGTCTGGAAAAAGTTTACTTCACTTACAGTGTCACTTTGGCTTGGATACCTTATCTTGGGCTCGATTGGGGGCGAAGGTGACGGGAGTTGATATTTCTTCTGTAGCTATTACTGAAGCACAGGCTCTTTCTGACCGCTCAGGTTTACATGGAGAGTTTATCTGCAATGATATCTACAGTTTTGGAGAGTCAAACAATAAAGAATTTGATGTCGTCTTTACTTCCTACGGCGCACTCTGTTGGTTGCCGGATATTGAACGATGGGCATCAGTTGTTGCTCAATGCTTAAAGCCGGGGGGGACTTTCTACATCGCAGAATTTCATCCATTTTATGATATTTTCTCTGGTTACACATACTTTCATCGAGCCGATCCAGATATTGAAGAGCAGGGTACCTATACAGAGAATGATCGGGGTGACAAGTCTACCCTAGCCACCTGGTCACATCCGATTAGCGATGTTGTGAGTGCATTATTAAAATATGGTATTCAAATCGCTCAACTAAAAGAATACCCGTATAGTCCTTACAACTGTTTTGATGGCATGGAGGAGCGTGAGAAGGGGAAATACTACCTGTCTTTTAAAGGACATGAGATTCCGCTAATTTATACTATTAAAGGTGTCAAAGTTACTTGAGACAAAGAGCAATAATAGTAATCAGGCTGGCAGTAGATTTGCGCAGATTTTTTTTAGGGGAGGGAAAAGGAGGGTAATGAGTGCCGCCCCCTTAAACTTCCCATGTAAAGGCCCTCTGGCTTCATATCCAACACTGCTTTCTTGCGTTTTGTCTAATTGGCGTAGATAGCCACTAATTACCATTCACAGATGTTTAGATTCCGTACTTAGTTGCCATTTCTTTAAGAGAAATTTCTTATAGCCCTTTTAGCAAGCTGGATCACACTCTGTTCAGGAGTAGGTCATTGTTAACTGATTTTGTAGAGGGTAGTAAGATGGCTATATGGCAATTACAAGGTATGAAGTGTACTTTATCTATCTTTGCAGGTGCTTTTTGCTTGCTAATATCCGGGCTTGCATCGGCGGTTGATTGTGGTGATACCATTAACACCCGAGAAGTTTTGGATGATGATTTGGTATGTACAGATAATATCGCGATAACCATTGTTGGTCCAACTGGTGGCCTGGATATGAATGGTCATACCATTACTTGTGACAATAATTCTGCAATAGGCATAGATGTTGTCGGTCTTGTGGGGTACTTGGAGGGCGCAGGTACTATATCATTCTGCCAGACAGGGGTTAGATTGGCTGGTGATGGATTTCATAATGTAACCAATATTTCTGCTAACAATAATGACTTTGTAGGGTTGGCGGTATCGAGCGACTTTAATCTAATTACTAATTCAAGTGCTAATGGTAATGGTAATACTGGTATATTAGTTACGGGGCTAAGAAATACCTTGATCTCAAATATTATCGAAAGTAACTTACTAGATGGGATTCAGTTGGATGGTGATGCCCCAAGTTTAGCCCAAAATTATATATATGATAATAATCGATATGGGATCTATATTGCTGATTCCAGCTTTGGGAATTATAGCCAGAACACCTCTGAGATGAATGGTTCAGTGGGTATCTATATGGAAGCAGCTAATCAGTTTTTTAACTTTATTCTCAACAACACATCCAAGGGAAATACTGATTTTGACTTGGAGGATCTAAATGCAAATGCATGTAGTAATATTAATGTCTGGCGTGGAAACACTTTTACTACTGCTAACCCCAGCTGCTTAAATTAGAGCTGCCTGCAAGGCTCATCCTAAAGTAATCTGGGTGAGCCTGTGTTCAATTCGTATCCGCTCAACCATTTTGCTTGTTGTTCTATAAGGATTAAATTTCACTGATGCATTATGTGGTAATGTAATATTAGACATATTTCTAACTCTGATTACAAGGTGCTGATTAATCCATGAAGCCTGATAACTTAATTAATCACCCTGAAGGCGGGAAGTTTCTTCAGGTGTTTAAGTCGAACTCAATAGTAACAAGAGGGGATGGGCAGAGGCGAAGCGCATTGACGCATATTTACTTCTCCCTACAGAAAGGTGAAGTGTCGAAATTTCACCGGGTCGAATCTGATGAAATTTGGAACTTATATCAGGGGGACGGCTTGTTTCTCTATATTTGGACTGAGGAGGATAGCTGTTTGCAAAAGATTGAAATTTCTGCAGAGAATAATACATTTTGCTGTGTTGTTCCTGCTGGCGCTTGGCAGGCTGCAGAGCCAATTTCAGGCCCTGTGCTTGTGGGTTGTTCGGTGGGTCCTGGGTTCGAGTTTTGTGACTTTAAATTGATTGATGTTGAAGATCCAATAACAGGTTATATCTGCAAGATAGATCCCTCCCTGGTAAGATTTATTGAACAATAGGATTTTATCGATCTGCCACTAGATTATCTAATAGTATCGAGTGGCAATGTTATTTTAGCTTGGAGTTGTTTCCTGCTGATGCCCAGGGCATGAAAACAACCTTCTTGTCTAAATGCTGGTTTCAAAATATAACTGGCACTTATGATGAAAGTTGTGCTGTTTCACTGAGCCAAGTATTGCCGTGATAGCAATGTATTTAAGGAGCCTCTGAATAACTCCGTGATACCTCTGGCATGCAGAGCGGTTCACAATCAAGGCGCGGCTTCGCAGGAATGTCTAGACCTTTCAAGAAGTCGCAACGCGGAGTGTGAATCGCTCTGCAAGCCCCGAAGGGCGGGCCTTGAAGGCCACAGCTGCTGCGTTGCAGCTCTTGCCAAGGGCTACGGCCATTCGCGGCGAGCTGCGCCTAACATCTGCAGCCTTCAAGACCCGCAGAGGCATTACGGAGTTATTCAGAGGCTCCTTAATAGTTGCTGGTATTGCTGATTCCCTGGTAACTAAAGAATACCCCCCCCCCGTTTTATCAGGCGAAGTAAGGCCCCTTAAGCTGATAACTTTTTCGTTGAGAATAATTTCTCATGGTTGATTCTCAAATTTAGACCAATATGGGTTAGGTCTACTTTATAGGTGGGCATTTATAATTTCGTTTGAGGAGATTTTATGAAAGGTAGATACATCAAACGGCCTTCAGGTTTGATTCGTATGTTGTTTACAGGATGTGTATTGATTACATCCTACGGTGCAAAGGCTGATGTCTCCTGTGGTGATGTCATTACTACAGCTGAAGTTCTCACGGAGGATTTGTCTTGTTCATCAGCGTTTGACCTTGCACTGACGGTCGTCGGACCTGGTGGTTATCTTGATTTAAATGGATTTACTATTGAGTGTGATTTTGATGTTGATGGGGTATTTCTAGATGGCACTGGAGCTGTTGTCACTGGCGGAGCTTTATCAAATGGCAAGGTGCAAGGTTGTGGGTTCGGTGTAGGGGCAATCGGAAACGGGGCGCATACGGTGACAGGTATAGCCTTTGAGGGCAATGCCGTTTTGTGTCAGACAATAATACATTGTCTAACTCGGTAATTTCTGAAACTACGGAAATTGGAGTAGCTATAAACGGCAGTAATTCTACACTTATTGCAAATGAAGTATCTACATCTACCAGTGCTAGTGGAGCCTGGGGGGTAATTCTTCAAGTGGGTGCGGACAGCTCTTATATTTTGTCGAATATGGTATCTGGTTTTGAACAGTATGGAGTGATTGTTTGTAGTGATAGTAATGTTATCTCGCAAACTGTTGTAGAAGGCAATGGAGTGGAAATTACTAATACTGCAACTGGTGTTTATTTACCGGGAGATACTTTTGTTTGTGATGACGGTCAAGAAGGCAATACCATTGTTAGTAATAAAGCGACTAACAATAATAATGCGGACCTTGGCGATAACAACTTTCCATGTGTGAACTCTTGGGTTGGGAATACGGCTGATGCTGTTGAGGGCGCTTGCTTTGAAAATTAGAGGTTGAATGTCTCTAATCAGTATGGCTGCTACTTTTTACATCTCCAAAGCAATATGTAAGTTGTAGAGGAGTAGCAGCCTTTAGCTATTAATAATGGAATAGCAATTTGGTAGAAAGACTCTATCGGAGCTAAATACTTGCTCTATAAATAGGCTTTCACTCTTGTGCTTATCTCAGTTTATTCGTTAACAGCCAAGCCTTTACTTTGGCGCATACCTGATTCTGCTAGTACTGATAGAAAGAAATCATTTGGCACAAATTGTTCCAGACTGTCCAGCGTATAGTCTGCGTCCTTTAATGAATCTGGATTACCTATGCCTACAGCCGTCATGCCATTTGCGGACTTAATTGCACTGACTCCAGCGGGCGCATCTTCAAAAGCAATGCAAAACTCTGGATCAATTCCGAGCCCTTTGGCGGCGGCTAGGAATATATCTGGTGCAGGTTTAGGTGCAGATTTTTCTGGGTCTGCAATAACAGAAAAGCAACGGGATATTCCCAGGGCTTCCAGTACCGCCGGCGCGTTTTTACTCGCTGAGGCGAGGCCAACCGGAATATGCTGAGAATTTAACCATGCGAGCAGTTCACCGGCGCCCGGTAACAAGTCTGCGGGAGAGAGGCTGCGAATTAATTCCTGGTAGCGGCTGTTTTTTCTAGCAGCCAGTGCGATTTTTGCTTCTTCAGTGTAATTGCTGCTTTTTTCCCCGAGAATCAGCTCAAGGGAAGCCATTCTTTCCAGGCCCTTTAAGCGCTCTTCAGTATCCGCTGTCCAGGGAAGGTTGAGCCCTTCAGCCAGCTGTTTCCATGCGATCAGGTGGAGACGTGCGGTGTCTGCAATAACGCCGTCGAGATCAAAAATTGCTGCACGATAGATCATCAGGATACCTCCTCCATCGGTGCTATTTGAATGGTTTCTGTTTGCCCTGGCGTCTCCAGGAATAGAATTTGCTTGCCGTGATGAAGACTGAGCGCTTCACCTTTCACCAAGGTGTACCTGGCGCTGTAAGGATCGACATCGACTGCGATCGTGCGGCCACGGAATTGCAACCGGAAACGATAGCCGTCCATTCCATTGGGCAGATATGGATTGAAGTTGAGTTCATTGCCGTGCAGGCGCATGCCAGCAAATCCCTGGACCATACACATCCAGGTGCCCCCCATACAGGCAGTGTGTATACCGTGCTGGGTATTGTTGTGGTGGTTATCCAGATCCATTCGCGCAACTTGCTGGAAGTAGTTCAGCGCTTTATCCGGATACCCAACTTCACTGGCAATAATGCTGTGAATACAAGCGGACAAAGTGGAGTCGTGTGTGGTGAGCGGTTCGTAGAAGTCGAAATCCCGACGCTTCTGCTCAATTGAAAATTCTGAACTCTCCAGTAACAGGCCAAGAACGACATCCGCCTGCTTACAAACTTGGTGTCGATAGATCACCAGGGGGTGATAGTGAAGTAACAGCGGGAATTGATCGGCAGGCGTTTCGGCAATATTCCAGCGGGGTTTGTTTAGAAAACTATCGTCTTGAGAATGTATACCCTGCTTTTCATCGTAGGGCAGATACATGCTTTCTGCGGCTTTGGCCCAGTTATCAATTTCCTGTTTGTCGAGTTGAATACGCTGGGTTAACTCATCGCATGCTGCAGGATCGAATGATTTTAACCACTGTAATACTTCAACAGCATATTCAAGATGGGCCTTGGCCATCAGGTTTGTGTAGAAATTATTGTCAACCAGGGCAGTGTACTCGTCTGGTCCGGTAACCTCATTGATACAGAACTGGTTGTCGCGAAGTGCGTTGAAGTGGCCAATCTCCAACCACATACGCGCGCCCTCTATCACGACTTCTGCGCCCTTGTTGCGCAGAAAATCGACATCACCGGTAACCCGGCAGTAATGTCGCACGGCGTAGGCAATATCCGCATTGATATGGTATTGCGCAGTGCCTGCCGGGTAATAGGCTGAGCACTCCTCACCGCCGATGGTGCGCCAGGGAAACAGTGCTCCCTTTTGAATCGACATTTCCCTCGCCCTTTTTCGTGCGGCATCGAGGATTGAGTAGCGGTATTCCAGTAGACCGCGCGCTAATTCGGGTTGGGTGTAGAGGAAAAACGGTAGTACATAGATTTCTGTATCCCAGAAATAGTGACCGTCATAGCCGTCACCGGAAAGTCCTTTGGCTGCAATATTGGTATTGCCATCCCGACCTAGGGATTGGAACAAGTGGTACTGGTTGAAACGTATTCCCTGCTGCAGGGCATCATTTCCACTGACCTGAATATCGGACTCAAGCCAGAAGTTGTCCATTTGGGCACGCTGGGTTTCGATATGGTCCGCAAAACTTTTAGCCGCACAGCGCTCCAGGTAATGTTGCAATTCGCCTGCTGATATCGGCTCAGCATTTTGCTGTGCAAAGTAAGCGACGTACTTGGTTAGGCGAATAGGGGTGTTGCGGCGGGCAGCAAAGCGATAGTCAACCGAGACGCAGTCTTCACTGCGGAGGTTGTTGGACGTGTAATCGCTGTCACTCTCACAAAGATGCAGGGCTGCGCATCGTATAGAGAAGCCACTGCTCTTAACGGATAGAGGCAGGGCTAAATAACCATCTTCAGCTGTATTTTCCAGCCATTCGATATCTCCCCGATCAATAGGGGAGGCTAGGCGTGGGTCCTCACTGCGTTCTGCTTGGGCAAGGTCACCATCTAGGCAGGATTGCAGGTGTACCTCTCCGTCAAAATCGATGGGAGTGAGTTCCAGTTGCAGAGCTAATAGGTTTTTCTTACTGAGGGAAGCCAGGCGCTGTACTTTGAGTTCAATGGTTTTTCCTTTTGGGGAGCGCCAAGTGAGTTTTCTCTCGCTGATCCCTGCGGCCATGTCCAGCCGGCGCTCGTAATTGAGTAGCTCGCCTTGGGCGAGACTAAAACGTTCTCCATCCAAGCTGATATAAATGGTCTTGCCGTCGGGAACCGTCAACATCCTCTGGTTGTTGCGCGCGTAGCCATAAGCAGACTCACCATAGGTGATAGGTTCGCTGGCGTAGACTCCATTCAGGTAACAACCATCCGTGAAGGGTTCTGGATCGAAACCCTCCTCAAAGGTACCGCGCAAGCCGATATAGCCATTACCGAGGGAGAATAGGGTGGCATTGAGGCTGTAATCTTCGGGCTGGAAGGTATCCTCCACCAGGTCCCAGGGGTGGATCTTGTGTTTGATTTGTTGTTTTTGCTTCATACCACTTTCACTGGATTGGAGATTGGGTTCTAGGGCCGGGTCTGCTGGGCCTCCGGCTACGGGCATTCAGTCTATCCGTAGTTGATGTCTTTTTGCAATCGATTGCAAATTTAGGGTTAAGCCTGGCTGTTACCAGAATATAGACCTGATTTTCATTTCTGAAAAGTCTGTAAGTTACTGAAAAATATAGGTTATTTTCTTTTACTGGGTCAACTGCCAGTTGATTTGTGACTGATCGGCATAAGACATTCCCAAATTTTCATTGGTTTTTATGCAAACGATTGCAATGCTTTGCCTGACTGATACATACTGGGTATCTTCAGGCATTGGGGCGGAGTCGCCTTTCTCCACAAAGTCTGGGTAAAAAATGTACAATAACAGGTTGGTACGGCTGACTGCCTAAACCACAGAGCCAGATAGAATCCACTATGAAGAATCAGCGCATACTCCTATCTCTATTCGCTATCTACTTTGTCTTTGCCATTTTGTTGAACAGCGTGGGTACTGTGATCCTGCAGGTAATCAATACCTATGGGGTGAGTAAGTCTGCTGCGAGTGTGCTGGAGGGGTTCAAGGATATCCCCATCGGGATAGTGTCTTTCCTGATTGCTTCCCAGCTTCCCCGGCTGGGGTTTAAGCGGGCGATGCTGACGGGATTGGCAATCGTCACCCTGGCTTGTACAGCTATGCCCCTGTTACCCGGGTTTTGGACGGCGAAGTTACTGTTCTTGTCCGTGGGTGTTGCGTTCGCATTGGTAAAGGTTGCCGCATACTCCACCGTGGGATTGTTAGCGCAGGGCCGCAGCGCACATGCGAGCCTTCTAAACACCCTGGAGGGGGTGTTTATGGTGGGAGTTCTCAGTGGCTACTGGCTGTTTAGCGCTTTTATTGATTCATCGAACCAAGGGTCGACTGCCTGGCTCAATGTGTATTGGGTGCTGGCGGTGGTCTGTGTGATTGCATTTGTATTGCTTTGGTGCACAGAGCTGGATGAATCCGGGGCGCGAATCGAAGAGGCTAGCCCGAAACAGGACTTTATCGCGATGATAAAGTTGATGGCCAAACCTCTGGTATACATCTACGTGATCTCCGTATTTTTCTATGTATTGATTGAGCAGGGGATAGGAAGTTGGTTGCCGACTTTTAATAATGAAATTCTTAAGCTGCCCGCTGCGATGAGTGTTCAGGCTGCAAGTATCTTTGCCGCAGGGCTGGCGTTGGGGCGACTTGGTGCCGGTGTGATGATGCGCAAAGTACACTGGTACCCGATGCTGAATGTCTGCTTAGTTGCGATGGGATTACTGGTGGTCGTTAGCTTGCCCCTGGCGAGTAATATTGTGGCGAATCCCGATGTAAACTGGCTTAGTGCCCCAGTGGCAGCTTTTGTTTTACCGCTGATTGGCTTGTTTATGGCACCTGTGTATCCAGCTATCAATTCTGTGATGCTCAGTTCATTGCCCACCCACCAGCACTCTGCAATGACAGGTTTACTGGTGATTTTTTCTGCGCTGGGCGGTACAACTGGCTCACTGATTACCGGGTCGGTTTTCGAGGCCTTTGATGGCCAGGTGGCTTTCTACTTATCCTTGGTACCCATCACAGTGATTCTGATTACCCTGTTCTTTTTCCGTCGCGCCGTAGAGCGGGGGGATGAGACGCTTGAGGCCTCAGCCCCCCTGGCTGGGTAGCAGGGTGGTTTTACAAACTTGGGCGACGGGCCTAAGATGGCATTTTTCCCGCGAACAAGGTGAAGTACGCCATGCCCAAGGGGTCCTCCTCTCCCGTTTCCATGTCCGATATTGCTCGGTTGGCGGGAGTTTCTGAATCTACTGTTTCGCGAGCGCTGAACGATAATCCATTGATTAACGAAAAGACTCGCGAGCGTATTCAAAAAATCGCGAGCTCCATGAATTACAAAATCAATGAGAGCGCGCGAAACTTACGCCTGCAACGCAGCCATACAATTTCGGTTGTGATTAATACGGGGCGCAGTGGCGGCCAGACATTTTCTGATCCATTTATGATCGATATGATTGGTTCAATTGCCGATCGCCTCGCGGTGCATAAATACGATTTACTGTTTTCCAGCAGTATCGCCAGCCGCTCGGATTGGCATTCTTATCTGATGAGTTCCAGGCGGGCTGATGGCGTTATTGTGATTGGCCAAGGGGTGGACGATACCCCACTTCGTGATCTGCAGCAGCAGGGGGACCCTCTTGTTGTCTGGGGAGGGACCTCAAGGCAGGGGGCCGAATATTGCATCGTCAGTAGTGACAATCAAATGGGTGGGCGTCAGGCCACAGAGCACTTAATGAGCTTGGGGCGGCGGCGAATTCTCTTTCTCGGCGACACAGCTCACCCGGAGGTCAATGGGCGATTTGAAGGTTACTGTGCCGCGCTCAATGAAGCTGATCTGTCTGGCACGACCAGGCAGTTGACCGCCGGCTTCTCCAGTGAAAGTGGTTATCAATCCATTATCGACCTGGTTGCGCAGGAAGGGCTTAGTTTTGATGGCATTTTCGCCGCCAGTGACAGTATCGCTATGGGGGCGATAAAAGCGCTACAGGCCCGTGGCTATAAGGTGCCGGAAGATGTCGGCATAGTGGGTTTTGACGATATCCCAATCGCCCCGTTTTTTACCCCTCCTCTGACAACCGTGCGCCAGAACATCCACCGAGGTGGTGAATTGATGGTGGAGAAAATGATGGAGCTCCTCTCTGGAAAATCGGCTATGCCAGATGTACTACCTACCGAGCTGGTAGTGCGAGGCTCTTGCGGTGCCAATCCGGATTACCAGCCTGTAGAGGAGTTCTTTCAAGACACTTCAGGTGAGCGTTAGTCACAGGCTCTCACCATTTTGTTTGCCAGCAGGGGCGTAGTTAGTGTCCCTGCCGTTTCCCGAGTTTGAGCCACACTTGTAAAACCGAACTCTGTGGCTGGACTCGAAACATGGCAGATGAGAAAACTAAACTGACCAGAATTCAGGTACTGGGACTGTTTGCCCTAAGCTTGGCAATTTTTCTGATCGGAAATGACCTCACTGCGTTTTCCGTAGCAATTCCAGCCATCGAAAAAGACTTCAACTCCAATATCACCACCACCCAATGGATTATCAACGGCTATACACTGGCTTTTGGGGTGCTGCTGATCTCGGGCGGGCGTTTGGCGGATATGTTTGGCCGGCGCAAAATCTTTTTCCTCGGCATGGCCGCCTTTGCATTTTTCTCCCTCCTCGGCGGCATAGCTACCAATATTCCAATGCTGTTGGCGGCGCGGGGATTGATGGGGATCGGTAGTGCCCTTATGTGGCCGGCAATCCTGGGGCTGATCTACGGGATGTTACCGGAGGATCGCTCGGGCTTTGCTGGGGGCTTGGTGATGGGCATGTGTGCCGCTGCGAATGCAATTGGTCCGGTATTGGGGGGCATTCTTACAGACTTATTGAGCTGGCGCTGGATTTTCTTTATCAACTTGCCGGTGGCTGCATTGGCATTTTGGGTCTGCTGGAAGGTTATCCCGGATGACACACCGGAAAATGTCACTGAGCGTATTGATTACGGTGGTGTAATCACCCTGACCACATCGCTATTTTGCCTTCTGCTGGCGCTGGATTTAGTCGTGGATATCGGCTTTAAGAGCCCGGTGATTATTGTCTTGGCACTAGCCACCTTACTGTTTATGGGGGCGTTTATCCTGGTTGAGCGCCATGTGGGCAGAGATGCGTTAATTCCCGTAGATGTAGCAACGAATCACGGTTTCTTTGCCGCAGGTATAGCTACCTTATTGCTGTCTGTGGTGTTCTTTGCCGCCCTTGTATACGTTCCCCAATACTTGAGTAAGGTCCATAATCACTCGGCGATGTATTCGGGAATGGGGCTACTTCCTATGATGGTCTCATTTGGTTTGGTGTCTTTTATTGCCGGTGGGCTCTACGAAACGCTCGGTGCAAAAACGATTGTCTCAGCGGGCACCATTGCCATGTGTATTGGTATGTTTATGCTTTCTCATTTGCATAAAGAAACAACTTTTTTGCAAATGGTACCGGGACTGGTGGTTCTCGGGGCGGGTATTGGCCTGTTTTACTCTGCTATTACTACTGCCGCAATTACGGTTGTAGCGCCGGAGCGAGCGAGCTTGGCGGGAGCAATTCTCTATATGTTCCAGATTGGTGGGGGAGCAATAGGCTTGGGTATGAATACCACAATTGTGGCAATGGCTCCCGATATCTCTACGGGGATTGATCGCGCTTTTACGGTTAATGCCTATCTGGCGATGGTGGGGCTGGTAGTGTGCCTTTTGTTTGTTTCAGGGAAGCCAGTAGATAAGGCTCCCCTGTCTGAGAAATGATTTATTGCTCGCTTAAATTTCTATTGCCTAATTCTGCAAAATTTACGTTCGTGATGATGCCATCAGAATTGTAACTGAGAATCAATACTTTTTGATAAGAGGCCGGTTGGAAAATAGCCTTATTGGTTTGGCTATACATATATACTTTGGCTTTCTCGGATTTATTGCTAATCAGTGGGTACTGATATTCGCCGGAGGGTTTGCCCAATAAATCCAGAGCTTCGAGAATACTGGTTTGGCCTTCGCTGATAAGTGGTACTTTTGACTCATCAAAATCGGTGGAATCTTCAGCGAGAGAGCTGACAAAATCCTGCCCAACCAATTTATCGTTATAAAAGTAGAAACCCTGGTTACGGGTACCGCTAATATTTTCGCTAACCGCCTTTTTGCCAGTAGTGGGGTAAGCATAAGCGAGTGTTAAAATTTGTTGGTTGTTTTTTACAAACATGCCTTTTTCATAAGGCTTACCGAGCTTCTCTTTAATGGATTGCTCAGTATCTACGCCTAACGCTATCTCTTTTTCTCCCAGGGGTTTTGTGCCAATGCCGGTACATCCGGATAGCACAAATAGGGAAAAAATAACCGTTACCAGTCCTTTCACTACAACCTCCTGCACTGTATCTTCCAGGTTCCCTGTGGCCTGAAATATTCGGCGCATCCTACAATTCGCATGTTTTAATTGCCAGTGATTTATAAAGATGATCGATGACCCGAGATTACACTGCTGTAGCATGAATTGAGTGGGTATAGAGAAGTGCACGAATTTAGGCATATCGTGCGCTTTTAGAAAATACAGCGTAGTGAATGACAGCAGAAGAAGAACTCAGTTCCTGATACTGCCCCATCATTCCATTATTTTTTTAAATAAAATTGATAGGCATTTTTTACCAGGACATTTTCTGCTTGTGTTTCATCGAGGGTGTCGCGAATTAACAAAATATCTTCAGGTTTGAAGGGGCGCGGTGCCCTGGTAGAGGGAAGATCGGAGCCAAACATTAGGCAATTAGGGTTGGCCTGGTAGAGGTCGACAATTGCCGCTGCGGGGTCGAAATCCAGGCGGCCAAAGCCGCTCGCTTTTACCTTTACCCCTTTTTCTGCCAGTTTGAGCAAGATGGGAAAACCCTGCTTGGTGATTCCCATGTGATCAATGGAGGCGGCTGGTAACGCGATCAATTTATTATAGAGAGGGGTCAATGCAGAGGCTTCAACGTATAGTTCGACATGCCAGCCTGCCAAGTCAAAAACTCGCCGGGCAAGGGTATCGATAAAACCGATCTGTTCCGAGCCGCCCCGTACCAAATTAAAGCGCAGGGCTCTGACTCCATGTTTGTGGAGTGACAAAATGGTGTTGTCGGGAGTGTCGGCGGATAGTTGTGTGACCCCAACATAGTTTTTGCCCAGCTTTTCCAGGGCATCAATAAGGTAGGTTTGATTCAGCTTCTGGAATGAGCCGGAAACTACAGCGCCCCCCACTAGCTGGTAGTTTTGTAACTTGAGTTGATAGTCGTCCACGGTAAATTTTGGCGGCAAGTAGCCGTGATTTGGGAATAGGGGGAACTTGGGATTTATGATGTGGAAGTGACTATCAAATAGTCTCTGTTTTTGCTGTTCCATAGTCAGGTGCACCGTGCTCGCTTAGATTTCCTGGATGACTCTCACTCGATCTGCAAGAGCGCGCTGTGAAACGGGAATGTCCGGGGCGAATAGCTCCCAAGAGTGAATCACGCCAGGTCGAACGTGGAGCTCCGTGCTAACACCGGCATCGGTGAGTAATTGGGCGTATTGCATATCCTCATCGCGAAAAATATCTAGTTCGCCAACATCGATAAATGCTGGCGGTAGACCCTTGGCATTTTGCAGGCGGGCAGGGGCAGCATGAGGACTGACCGCAGGGCTGCCCACTTGATTACCCAGGTAAGCGGTCCAGCCGGTGAGATTATCTTCATAGGTCCAGATAATAAATGGCAATAACTCGGGATCGGGAGTAACCGTCCTGTCGTCCAGCATTGGGTATAACAATATCTGCCGTGCCAGGGACGGGCCTTTTTTGTCACGGGCGACAATTGTCAGGGCTGCAGCCAGCCCCCCTCCGGCACTATCTCCCATGATGCCAATTCGCGAGGGATCAATGGAGAGTTCCTGTGAGTGCTGCACCAGCCAAATGAATGCCTGATAGCAATCATCAATCGGTATAGGGTAGGGGAACTCCGGAGCCTTTCGGTAATTTACTGATAAAAATGGCACGCCGCTGGCAGCTACATATTTGGCGATGACCAAGTCGTACCGTGAGATATCGTGGCAGATGAGCCCACCGCCATGAATGTAGAGAATAGCGGAGCCTGGCTTGCTATTCTCCTTTTGGTACCAGCGTAACTGGATCTCCTCTTGGTCTGAACTCTTTAGGGTAAAGTCCCGAAAAGAAACATCTGATGGAAAACTGCGACCCTGAAATAGTGCTTGGGTGACCACGGCTCCATTCTTACGGCGAGTATCCACATCCCCAATAGGCGCTTCTGCCAAGGTATCCAGCAAGTCGCCAAACTTGCCAAGGGCGCTTGAAAAGTCCGGGTCCAGGGAAAAGCTCATTGACGAGATCCTTATCGGAGTTCCTATCATCTAGTGGTCCATAGCTAGGGAGCCTCTGAGTAACTACGTAATACCTCTGCGGGTCTTGAAGGCTGCAGATGTTAGGCGCAGCTCGCCGCGAATGGCCGTAGCCCTTTGCAAGAGCTGCAACGCAGCAGATGCGGCCTTCAAGGCCCGCCCTTCGGGGCTTGCAGAGCGATTCACACTCCGCGTTGCGACTTCTTGAAAGGCCTAGACATTCCTGCGAAGCCGCGCCTTGATTGTGAACCGCTCTGCATGCCAGAGGCATTACGTAGTTACTCAGAGGCTCCCTAGATATGGACCTTTGCTAAATGTGGACCTTCGGCAGCGAAATGCCAGTACTTTTAGCTGGGTTCTGCGACACCGCTTTCAGCCACCAAGGTCTGAATAGATGTTGTCGAAGCTGACTGCACCTCTGATTTGTTCTCGCTGTACCGCTCGGTCAGATAGTTACCCTGGCCACGGAACAAAATGGTGGTTTTTACCAGCTCTTCCAGAACGTCAATCACCCGGTCCCGGAATGGGGAATCTTTGAGGTGTCCTTGGTCATCGAATTCCTGCCAGGCCTTGGCAATAGAGGATTGGTTGGGAATCGTAAACATGCGCATCCAGCGGCCGAGAACCCTCAAATTGTTGACGGTATTGAATGACTGTGAGCCACCGGAAATCTGCATGACCGCCAGGGTTTTTCCCTGGGTTGCCCGGCTTGCAGATTGGTCTAGTGGTAGCCAGTCGATCTGATTCTTGAAAACAGCCGAGACATTTCCGTGTATTTCCGGGCTAATCCACACTTGACCCTGGCTCCAGGCAGACCACTCGCGCAGTTGCTGCACCTTGGGGTGATCCTGGCTGGTGCCGTCGTAAAGAGGGAGGTCGACAGGGTCAAACAAGCGAACCTCAGCACCAAAATGCTGCAATATTTCAACAACCTGGTTGGCCAATAGACGCGAAAAGGAGTTGGGTCTCAGGGATCCGTACAACACCAGAATCCTGGTAGGGTCACCATTGGGAGGGGAGTCCACCAGGCGATTAAGAATATTGATGGGGGTGTGGTTCGGTAGCATCATGAGTTACCTTCAAATTTCTATATTTCTATAATAATCGAAATATTAGGTAAAGCAAAGGTACATCAGTCTCAGTCGGGCCTTTCTGAATCTGCTTGGAACCGGCTAGTCGAATAACGGGTTCACAGGGAGTCAAAATACTGAGCCAGCATCGAGACTTAGGCTTCCTTTAGTTTCTCCAACACTGGAGGAGATAGGGCAAACGGAAAGAGAGTCCAGTAGAGGTTACTCCCAATTATTAGAGGGAGTGGGTACGTTTAAATGCCTCCCAGATGGACTACTTCAATATTGAATCCCTCTGATTGGCAAGGTTCTTCAAAGTACTTATTAACTTGTTTGAAGGTCTCAGGGGTATCAAAGGCGGCTCGTTCCGGATGTGATTTTTGCCTTTGGGCAATTTGTTGTAAACATAATTTATCATCGGCTTTAAGATAGATTAATTGATGGGGAAAGAGGTTATCCAGAAATATCTCTTTGAACCAAGATCTTTGTTTTCTTGTATTGCCGGGAAAATCCAGTACTACCGAGATGCCACTCCTTAAGATATCCTGAGTATGTGACTTGATCATTGGTTTTAATCTTGCAGAATACTCTATGTAAGTGGAGAGTGAGGAGATCTCATGGGGATATAAATTAGACAGCCACTCATCTTCGGAAATAAGAATAGCTCCTGTAGTTTGTGCTATCTCCGCAGCTTTTGTACTTTTTCCTGCGCCCATCTTTCCACAAAATAAAAAGAGCATTCCGTTTTCTTTCACAGTTCTTCCCATTAATCTGATTAGAGAAAATTTCGACCATGGGAAAATAATGCCTGAAACTTTATGCTTGGTAAATAGTGGTAAAGAGAGCTCATGAAGTGGCGATTTAGCTAAGCATCAGGGAAATACCAGAATTGCGGTGGCCGAATATGCTTGAGGGCATCTAGATGGCTAGTATTTAAGGCGTGGGAATCTTTACTGCCTTAGATACTTATATTCAGCCCAAAGGTGAGCCTGATATAGGTATTTCGTCTCTATGCAACAAGATACCGATTAACTGCGGCATTTGACAAACACCATTGAGTTTAACCAACTTTGATCGGCATCAAAATCTTTTATCAGGGGGGCTTCAGTAACGCCTGTAAATTTTCTTAACCCATGAGAAATCATATAGCTTGGTATATAGGATGGCGGCTTTGCGGCTGTCAAATAGTTACAAACTTCCAGCTTCCTTGCGCCGCCCTGATCAAGAGAGTTAATGCTGGCGAATAGTTTTTTTCGATCTCCCTCTGGCATCGAATTAAATTTTTTATTGAAAATCACTCTTAATACATTGTGCCCGGTTTTATCGCTAACCCTCTGTGTGTCGAAATAAGCAAAGGCACTGGCAACCATTAACAGCTCAGCTGCCTCATCAAATTTGGATTGTTCGGTACATGTTTTGGCGGCAGCAGTAATATCTGTCGGTGTATGGGTAGATAGTACTGATGTGGCACTGATACATCCGAGAGGCGAAGTGGCTTGACTATTCTTACTGACATAGTTGTCGGCTTGCGCGCCTAAAACAAATGCGGCGAGCAAAAGAGCAAGAATTGGAGGCAGGATTTTGCTCATGATTCGAATTTCCTTTCCTTAGTGCCTCCTTAATCATAGACGCCGAAGTGCCAGTATTATCTCAACCACCTGAGAAATTTATTAGCCAGTTAGTGTAGATTTTAGTGGGATTTGTTTAAAAATCTGAATTGGAGATGTCTAGGGCTAATTTCCTGCCAATGGGGAAAGGAGTGTGCTTTCATGCCGTTGAAGTACAGGAAATTTCAGTTAAAGCGTGCCGCTCGCAATTCTCTGGTGCTAAGCGGCACCTAGTAGCTATCAGCTCTGACAGAGTTGGATTTGTCGCAATTGCTATTAAGTTAGTTGAGAAATTATTCTGTGTTGGGTTGTGGTTCTTGAGAAGCTTGGAATAGTGATTTTATCAGATTCTTGGTGATTTCTTTTTGGTGTTCAGCTCTCAGGTTCTTCATGTACGTAGACTCGTCGGGAACAACTATCTCAGGCAGTATTTCTTTCACTGCTGAGTCGCCATTCCATTCTACAGTCGCTCTGCTGTCGAAGCTGGTTCTGAACTTTATATATTTATCCTTATCGACAAATACATAGCTATTTGAGAAGTATTCAGCATCGTTTCTGTTGGTAAGTGTGAAAGATGACTTTTTTCCAGAATATAGCTTTTCACCGATTTTAAAACTGAAGTTTTCAATAGTCTCTGGTGATCTTGACTTGTAATGCCCTTGCTCTATAGCAAAGTCAACTTCATCTATAATATCGCCCATTTCAATGGAGATAATTTCATCTGTATTTTCCCATGTGATGCTATCGATAGGGTATACATAGACATTGATAATATCGGTAGGATACTGCTTATTATCGTACTTTAGGGCAATTCCCAGCATGGGTTCATCGAAGGTGCTGCTTTCGGTGAGTACAAAGTTATCTGTTTCTTCTGGGGTGATCAGGTCTTGCTGATAATTGCTTGCATTTTGCGGCCGCATAGATCCACATGAGGCGATAAGAATACTACTCAGTATGATAAGTGCCTTGCTTTTCATTCTCTCTCCTTGATAAGGCTGCTTTCCTGGGGCGGAAATTATAAGTTTCTATTTGTTCTATGAATGTAATATTTCAATAAGCCTATCACTCCTTGGGTGCTCAATTCACTGTTTGGTAAGTATAAATATCTAAGTTGTACTCTTCTTATATCCTGAATCCGGCTTAGCTTTAAATTAATTCTACGCCTTTTGGAAAAGATTTTTGCCGTCTATTTTTTTATCAGCTGTTAGCTGAAGCGTGTGATGCCGACTCTTTTAAGGTTTGTCCCAATTATATTTTGAAACTATCAATGATCTACAAAGATGAATTAGATGCCCAAACTTCGCCCCTGAACCAGCTGATTTAACGTGCGTAATATCACTTCCAAGGTTGTGATTGAATCCTAAATACTGGAGGGATATTTGGTCTGTCATTTATGTTGGCCTTGTTACAAATGGGCAGATATTTACATAACTGCCTTAAGCTCGTAACTGATTGGTCATGCTCTGTAGCTACTATTTTGCGCCCCCGCTAGCGGGTAGTTTTATGAATGTTTAATTCGGAGATGGATGTTTGTCAGTACTGAAAAGTGCGTAAATTATGAAAATGTAAAGTAGGGTAAATGACTAAAATTGACCAGTCAGTACTGTTGTAATTTAGCGGTTCGCGACAGGCGTGTACGCTTGTTCCAATTGGTCAATTCAACTGAGGGGAAATACTTACTGGGATTTTTATTTTAGCGGTAACTATCAGGATACTTATCAGGAAAAGAATAATGCATAAAACAATTGGTTTGGTATCAAGTTTGCTTTTGAGTTTTTCGATGTCTGTTGTCGGCGAAATTGATGCTAGCGATGATAAAGTGAAGCGCCTGGATTTACAGGGGCAGATTGATACAAAGGCTCCCTTATCAAAGACCTTATGGGCGGGAGCGCATAATGCCTATGCATCCTATCAGTGGGATCAGGGTGTATATACCGATGTAAACCAGTGGTACGCGCCGGAGAAATTATTCAGTCGGGGAATACGTCTGGTCGAATATGATACTTACCCTGCTTCCAATTTCAGCTCAACACCGCACCTGTGTCATATGGGCCTGGAAGAGGCCACTATGTGTATTTATATGTTTGGCACAGCTGCAACGCTGGGGGATGGGCTGGATGAGATTAAGGATTTTCTTGAAGATAATAACGATGAAGTCATATTCCTAAAGTTTGAGGCTTACGATTCTGATTACCACCAGAACTTCCGCAATAAGATTGGTGAGAAAATTGAAAGCAGGTTGGGGGATCTGGTATTTAAGCCTACCGACTGGGGCTATACAGAAGATGATTGCGCCTCCCTGCCGGCGCAAACACTGACTAAACAGGATGTGTTGGATGCGGGACGCAACGTTATCCTATTTATTCAGGTGCCCAGAGAGTATCCGCACACTGGTGATAACAATCTGTGTGATTACCATGACGAGTCAAACACATCGAAATTCAGACGTAATGTCTGGATCGGTGTGGATGAAATGGATGCATCTGGAAACCTCACTTCTAATGAGCCACTTGCACAAAATTCCAGCCAGCTAACAGCAGATATCGACGGTAATGCCAGCGCAATCAGCCACTACAACAATGGGAATTTAAGTGTCGCCCTGGATGCAACAACGGAATATAGCAAGGATGACATCAAGTATTCCGGCAGTGAGATCCTGGAGAAAGCAGTATCTGGGTATAACATGCTTGAGTTGGCGCTGGTGGAGGCCAATGCGACCACTATAGGTGCCTCTAAAGCACCCCAGATTGAAGATTTTACGTGGTCTTGGCGGAATGACTCTCCCAGTGGCAGCAATAGTTGCGCCTGGTTAAGTAATGACGGTGAAATTCGTGACTATAGCTGTAGCACGGAGCGAGTGTTTGCCTGTGTGGACGATGAGCGAAACTGGCACATCAGCAGTGCATCGGGGACTTGGAGTGAAGGTTACTCCGCCTGTGAAGCTGATGGCTACCGCTATGGAATGCCTTATAACGCTTTGGAAAATGCCACGCTCTATGCCAAGAGGAATTCAGAAGGTGTAACTACCTCGGTTTGGGTGAATTACTACGAACCATTTGATGGGTTCTGGATCGCCAACCAAGATAGTTACTCGGATTTTGGCTACATCAAAAAAGATGCCGTGGGTGGTACTGGAGGTGATGCGTTTGATTCAATCGACCTGGTAAAACGTAAGCTACTCGGTAGCGGTACTATGAATCTGAAATCTGTCCAGATTCGTTCTGGTGGACGAATTGATGGTTTTAAAGCTTGCTATGAATTTAAGCAATCCCTAAGCCATGCCGCAGCTAGTGATCATGAATACTGTATTGAATATGGTGATGGAGATGGGGGCTCGATGGGGAGTGTACTGAGTTTCAACTCCGCCAGCAGCGAGTATTTGGATGACGTTAAAATTTGTGTCGACGATGAAAAGCATGAAACGGGTAGTGTTTACTACCTTAAATTGACGTCGAGCAATGGCTCATCTATTTCCGGGGGCACTCAGCAGGGGACTTGTACAACTTATTCTTCCACTTCATCCCAGCAAATTTTTGCTTTCCACGGGCGCCACGGTGATGAAATCGATGCTTTGGGCGTGCACAAGTTATCCAACAGCTTGGTAAACCCAGGGTACTACGCAACCGAGTGGCTGGACCTGGATGATCCCTCCTCAGGTGGCATTGATTATGAGAGCTTTAACGAACACAAGTCAGCGGGAAATATCAGCAATAGCTGTGCTGTCAGTGATGTTGCTGGTATTGAGGCAAGGGTTGTTGATACGAAGTTGGATTATTCCTTAACCGGCGAAAGCATGCATATAGGCGATATCGGCACTAATTACCGCTTCTTCTGTGCAACAGAGGATTGTAGTGACTACGAAGTAAAGTATTTCTTCTCTAACGCAGCCTGCCTACCTTAACGACTCACAATATCCCGACGGTGAATATGCTGCCGGGATTCCTCTTACTACTCGCTCACTAAAGGAAGCTCTCTCGGCTGAATACGGGGATTTCGCCTATAGTCGAACTCAAGCAATGTGCGGTATCAATCGGCAGAGCGAAGCCCATGAAATATGACGAGATACATGAGGATCATGCTGATCCCCTGATCAACCAATTACATCGAGCAATAAAATATGCCGTTAAATTTCTCGCCATTCTTATGGTGTTGGTCATATTCTGGACCATTGCGGATGTCGTCTATGTACTTTATGAAAGGCTAATGGAGACGCCATTCCTATTGCTTGATATGGAAGATATCCTCGAGACTTTTGGGGCCTTTCTCGCCGTTCTTATTGCCATTGAAATTTTCACTAATATCCGACTCTACCTGGGTACAAATGTGATACCGGTGCAATTGGTATTGGCTACAGCCTTAATGGCTGTAGCTCGGAAGGTTATTGTGCTCGACTTAAAATTTGTTAATGCGGAGCAAATAGTCGGTATTGCCCTGGTGACTATCGCCCTGGGAGTTTCCTACTGGCTGGTGAGGGAAAAAAGTAATAAACCTGGTTAGTACTTGTGATTTTTTGTCCTTGATAATGCTCACTTTATGATTTTATTTTTTGTATTTATACAGTTGACCAAAATAGAATCATATCGTTAACTGCATTAATAGCTACTTACAATAGTTAGCCCGAACTAAGAGAGCCGGGCATTTGGCTGAGTGCCAAATCCACGATAAACCTTATTAATGAATAGGTCTTTCTGCTTCAACCGAACGAGGTGGTTGCAGGTTGTTACTGCGAAAGGTAACTGTACTAATCCTTGCTTCTGGCCAATGGGAACTAGTGCCATTAGTGGGTTTCGTTTATAGCTTTTGGTGCTTTTTCCTGTTCTATTTCTGGCGATGGCCTTTGCCAGGTATTCACCTTGCTGAGAGGCGAGGTAGCCCAGTTTGGCCTCACCAATATCTGCAATGTCTCCGAGTGCATACAAGCTCGGTTCGTCAATAACTTGAAGTCTGTTATCGACTTTCACAAATCCCCGCTCATTAAGGACATGCGCTAAGTGCGGTTTAAGGTAATCATTGTTGGGTAGCACGCCAGTCGCTTCAAAAACCAGGTCTGCATCGCTGGCTTGGCCGCTGTTGAGATCGATATAGCAGCCATTCTGATATTGGTAGCGGCTGTTAAACTGAATTTCTACACCTAAATTCTCTAATTGTCTCTGGGCTTTGATCTGTGCTTTAGGCTTGAAGTTGTCCAATAAGACCTCTTTATTGTGTGCCAGAATTACTTGAGTTCTCGGCATAGCGTGTGCGATCTCTCCTGCCAATTCGACACCAACGACTCCTCCTCCTATCACCATGACTTTCCTTGCTTGTTTCAGTCGCCGGTGCTCGTTCAACAGTTCTTGGTTCCGAGATTGAATATCCATTGCTGAAAGGGATTTGGCTAGCGGCATGCTCGGATATCGGGTGCCGGAGGCGAGTATTGCACTGTTGAAATGTAACTCTGTTCCATCTGCCAAACGCGCTGATTTCGCAGACATTTCCATTACATCTCCCTGAATGAAGCGGCCATAGAAAAAGTCTCTATAGTACTTGCGCGCTTGATTCCCGGTACTGGATGGATCGGTTACATTGCGCAAGGTGGCAAAAGTGACTTCAAAATAATCTTTTTTGTCTACCAGAATGGTATGGAGCCCATGTCTTTCCAGTGCTTGCGCGACTGACACACCGGCGAAACCACCGCCTACTATCAATACTTCCGCTTTAATTACCATATTTTTCAACCATTAGAGGGTGTACAGGTCATTTGAATCCATTTTATGGTGTAGCGAATATGCTGTGAATGTGTGATTATGAGACTCTGATGTGCATATTTGCACATCAGAGTATGGGGGACTTTAGGTAAATAATGGATAAATGGACTGAGTTAAGGACCGCTTACAAGCTGGCCAAGCTTGGCACTCTGAGTGCAACGGCCCAGGAGATTGGTATCCACAGGTCCACCGTGATGCGCCATATTAATGTATTGGAGGAGAGCCTTGGGGTTGTACTATTTCAGCGCAATGACAAAGGCTATATTCCAACGGAGGCGGGGCTGGATGTTATGCGGCTGGGAGAGGTGACGGACAGCCATTTTTCTCAGTTGTCATCGCGGTTACAAAGCAAAGAGCAGGATTTGCAAGGCAACCTCACCATTACCTCTGTTGGCGAAATGGTCGACCTGTTGATGCCGCTCATTAAGCAGTACCAGACCCAGCACCCAGGGATGCTTATCAATTTAATCGGGGACCTGCGCAATTTTAACTTAGAGTACGGTGAAGCTGATATTGCGATTCGTGTCGGTGAGAAACCAACGACACCCGATAATATCGTGCTGCCATTTTTCACAACAGAATTCGTTTTTTATGCACACAAATCCTATATTGAAGAGTATGGGCTTCCCGATAAAAGTAATCTCCAAGAGCACAGGTTTCTGGCTCTAGGTGATCGCCCGTTACACTTTGGCTGGAATGAATGGATTTATAATCATATTCCCGATCAAAAGATTGTGCTGACTGCTTCCAGTCAGCAAATTCTTAACCAGGCAGTGCTTTCAGGCTGCGGTATTGGCGCCATGCCGAGAATCCTGGCTAAAAAATTTGAAGACATTATTGAGATTCCTACGCCTGAAAATTGGCAAATCTCAACTTGGATACTTGTTCATCGCGATATGTTTAACATGCCAAAAATCCGTGAATTTCTCAGCATCTTAAAGCTCTGGCGAAAATGAACAATACCAAGTGCCAGCCCAGAGAAAATCATAATAGCGGCCATCAACTTTTCTGAACCAATCGATTCGCCAGTTAATAACCAACTGAAAAAGAGTCCAAAAACGGGGCAGAGTAAACCTAAAGGCGCAACAGTAGACAACGGGTACTTAACGATTAACCGGTTCCAGAACCAGTATCCCAGCAGAGTGGTTGGGTAGGCCTGAAACAATATGGAGAAAATCAACTTTCCACTAAGGTTGTTTTGAATTTCATAAAATATATCCGCACCATCTTGAATATAGGTAGCAGCGAACAATGGTAACGGTGCAAAAAATAGCCCCCAGACAATAAAGCTAAATACTTGCTGTGTGCCACTGGCCTTTACAATGAGCCCACTGATGCTCCAGCTGGTAGCCGCTATTAGGATAAGTGCAATACTGATCAGGGGTACAGTGCCATCTTCAACCAGCAAACTTAATAACAGCCCTCCCAAGGCAAGTAGAGCTCCAAGAGCTTTTTGCGGGATAATCTTTTCTTTCAGGAATACCCAGCCAAATAGTAAGCTAATCGCAACATTTACTTGCAAAAGAAGTGAGGCCATACCCGCAGAGAGCCCGCTAGAAATTGCCCAGGTGGCCATCCCCCAAACCCCACAGCCAAAAGTCAGGCTGTAGGCCAGAACGTACTTCCAGCTGGCTGTCGGTCTGGAAACAAAAAGCACTGCCGGAAAGGCTGCCAAAGAAAAGCGTAAAGCCACCAGAAGGAGTGGGTCCAGATCTTCCGTTCCCATCTGAATAACAATGAAGTTGAAGCCCCACATTGCCATTAGTAGCACGCCAAGTAATAAATCTGAGTACCGCATCAGCTCCTCCAATTTGTCTCGGGGCTAACTATCCAAGAAATGAAAAAAGGTATACAGATGCAATTTTTGTATAAAATAGGTATACAGTTTGGGCGGAGACGGAATCGGAGAGGGGATAGGTGCGGTATAAAGAGCTTGCCGAACGCTGTATAGAGGATATTCAGTCAGGGAGAATACCAAGCGGTCATAAACTACCGTCCCTCAGGCGGTTCGCTGCACAAAACGAAGTGAGCCTGACAACAGCCCAAAGCACCTACTACTTGCTGGAGGAGCTCGGCTGGGCGAAGGTTCGACCGCAATCTGGATTCTTTGCCTCAGTTCCTCCCAGCAGTAACCCGCCTCCCATAATGCCCGCATTCACCTGCCGAACAACAGATCCAGTAAATCACGATTGCTATTTCCGTGGGTTGGGAACAGGGCCATTGGGTGTTGCGTCTTTATCTCCAGAGCTATTGCCGTTAGATTCCCTGGAGCGCAGTATGCGGCGGGCAACCCGAGAGGCTGGCGCCAGGATGCATGGCTATCCGGTTTCCTCTGGGGAGCCGCTTTTGCGCAGTGCGCTTAGTGCACACTTTGCCAGCTATGATTTGCATTTCTCTGCCAATGAATTAGTAGTGACGAATGGTTGTATGGATGCCGTCCGCACGGCGATTGCCATTACGACTAGGCCCGGTGAAGCGGTTGCGATCAGTTCTCCTTGTTACAACGGTCTTCTTAATCTGTTGGCTTTGATGGGGCGAAAAGTTGTTGAGATACCGACTGTTGAAAACGGCTTAGACCTCGCACAGCTAGAGCGCTATATGCAGCAGGGACTGGTCCAAGCGGGTCTTTTTAGCAGCAGTCATATGAATCCTACGGGCGTGTCCCTGAGCTCGGAGCAGAAAGAGAACCTGGCCGCACTGGCTGGTAAATATCGGATTCCAATTGTCGAGGATGATGTGTATTTGGAGCTCGGATTTCAAAGAAGTCTGCCCATGCCCGTGCGCTACTGGGACCGGAGCGGGTATGTGCTTTGGTGTGGCTCTATCTCCAAGACATTGAGCGCAGGCTATCGACTGGGGTGGTGCTTACCAGGAAGGTATCGAAAACAATATGAACGCTATCGATTTACCGAAAGTTTCGGTGTGAATTTGCCCGTCCAATTAGCGGTAGCCGATTTCATCGGTACCACTCAATACTCCCGTCATGTGCAGGGGCTCAGGCAAAAGCTTGCCTTGCAGGTCGCATCCTATCGCAACTACTTAAGTTCATCCTTGCCCGATGAATCGCGCATCAGTGATCCCCATGGAGGAATGGTGATTTGGTTGCAGATCCCAGGGTTGGATAGTCGGAGTCTTTGCCGTATGGCTTCCGAAGAAAATATAGTCTTGCTGGGCGGTGCAGATTTCAGCACGCTTGATCTCTACGGTGATTGTGTGCGGGTGAATTGTGGTTGGCCGCTTGAAAGTAAAGATGGAGGGAAGACTGAGGCCGGATTTCAGTTGGAACGTTTTATCGAGTTAACTCACTCATGCCGATAATTAATATTATTCAGATATTCACAACTTTGGAAGAAGGTACCTGAACTTTCATATCGTTACACTGCTTTTGATAGTTTTTTTTCCTCTGCTAGAATCCGCGTCCCTTTTAGGATGATTGTTCACGGAGGACATCTAATGAAAACTCTTGCCACTTTTACAGCAGCGATTGCTATTGCCGGTGCGGTTCCCGCTCAAGCAGAACAGACTTTTGAACTGCCTATGTTTAGTCAGTGTTCTGTAGCAGCTTCTGCAAGTAATACTAATGATCGCGAGGTTTATCGCATCTTTTCAGACTTCTATTATGAAATAGAAGACTCTCGAGAGTATGCAGTTAAGGCTGTGCAATACTGGGCTGAAAGCTTTGCAGAAGACTGTGCCGGGGAGACAACTCAAGTCAGCCTGGATATGGTTCAGTGTGATAATTTTATTGGCGGTGCACCGGTTTGCAGAATAGAAAGTGATGAAGGTGATTACGTCGTTGTGAAAGACTATGTTGATTCAACCAACGTAGTACTCTCTCAACATGATCAACAGAATTGGCCAGGAATACATTCTTCGAATGATCAGGAAACCCTGTGGATGGCCAGACCTGAACTCTGCTATAGCGAGCTTCTGGAAGGGGGTATTGATTCCCAGGCATATTACCTGGATGCCTATAACTATCGCTACTTTGGTGATTACCGCTATGTGTTGGCAAGGAGCAGCCGCGATTTAGTGCAAACTCTTGACAGCCAATACAGTCAGTGTGAATACGATACTGCGGGAATTGAAGCCTACAAAATGCAGTGTTCTGAGACTTCCCAGGGGACGAAGGTGTGCGCAACTGCACATACTGGAGCCGGCTATTTCGTATTCGTGAGTGACGATCATCACGGCATGCACGTTATTTTCAACCGCTGGGACTGATTACACTATTAGTCCACTTATAAAACGCCTCCCTGTAAAGGGAGGCACCTGATTGCGAACCCTAATTAGCTTGCTCTATACAGTGCGCAAAGCTTATTGCCAGCAGGGTCTCGTAAGTAGGCGAGGTAGATTGGGCCAACGGCGCTATCCCGTACGCCTGGGGGCTCTTCGCAGCTGGTACCACCGTTGGCAATACCTGCAGCATGCCAGGCATCAACCTCTTCAGAACTGTTCACTGTAAAGCCAATAGTGCTGCCATTGCCATGGCTTGCGGGCTCCCCATTGATGGGTTTGGTGATGGCAAAAATACCGTTGTCATTAAAATAGAAGCAGCGGCCACGATCATCAATAGTGCCGGGTTTGTAACCCAATATTCCAAAAGTGGAATCGTAAAATACCTTTGATTCCTCGATATCGTTGGCCCCGACCATAATATGACTAAACATTGATGTCACCTTAAATTAATTTTAGGGTAGTTGTGCGTGAAAGATTGTATACCAATACTATTAAACATCAATGAATAATCATTAACTCAATGCCTAATAGAATTGTTCGTATATCCGTTACCTCCAGGCTGTACTTCTCAGGGTGTGTGGATTGGTGCAGCTTTCTACCTGTTGGGGTTTATATATGAGATGCCTCACAGATATATTAAATATTGTGCGATTCAATGATCATTAATATTTATTTTAAATTCTGTTGTTGATAATAATGTGGTGGCTAATTCGGGCGATATCGAAATTCTTATCGATATTTTTTTGCTTGACTGGCTGGTATTTGTTTTTTGTTCTTTTTAATAGGTTTTATTTTCTGGTTTGGTTTATTTTTATTGTGGTATATAGGTTGATGGTGTGAATTTTATGAGGTTAAAATTCTGGGGGTTTGATTTGATAAAAAATAATAAATGGTTTTCGCTTAAAGGTTTACTTTGGGTGTAAATTGCGCCAATTATTTAATTAAAAAATTTAATTTTATGGTCAGGTTAAGCTGTCGGCCGTATTTTTTAGGGATAAAAAATGAAGCGTCGAGATCTATTGAAGGCTGCAGGTGTAATGTCTGCATCACCGCTTATGGGAGTGGCATCAGCTAAGGCTGGAACAAGTAATGCTTTGGATGGCTCTAGTTTCCCAGAGTCAATAATGGTTGGTGATCTATCAGATTCCTCCGGAGTACTCAGTGTAATACAGGGAATCTTACCTGATGATGTTATCGGCCATCTTCTTATGGCTGAGGGTATTCCACTGGCGTCCAACCATCTTACACCTAATGGAAAGGGAGCTTTGACCCGGCTCGACTTTACTGGGCGGAGCAATAACAGTGAAGTTCCCTATACCCGAAAAATGATACGTACCGCGTCTGCGATAATGCAGGAGCAGGATTTAACAGGTTTTGATAAATTCAATTTATTAGGTGGGACAATATACTCAAGCCCGAATCTGGGATTTATGAACTACTGTAATACGGCCCCCAACTATATGGGAGATAACCGTTTTGCAATGAGTTATGAAGGGGGTATGCCCTATGAGTTTGATGCTACAACTCTAGAGATGGTAACCCCTATTGGAGAAGTGGATGAATGGAAATCGAGCTTACCTCCGCTGCTTGAAAATCTAACCCCAGAAAAGTGGCTATTTCCCCAGGTTCGGACTACCGGTCACCCTTTCTTTGATCTGGAAACAGGTAACTGTATCACCATCAACTATGGTGGAAATATTGGTGATTCTGGTAGCTCAGGATTTATTCGATTAATTCGCTGGGATCGAGAGGGTGCATTTGAAAGTTGGAACATTCGGGATCGTCAGGGTAACAACGCCTATATTGCTGCAAGCTCACACTCTCTTGGCGTAACGCGAAATCATATCATTGTCTTTGAAACTGCAGCGAGAGTTGAATCTACCCGAATTATTGGAACAAGAATAGTTCTGCCTCAAGAACACCGGACCCGGTGTTGGGTTATTCGGAAGGCCGATATGGTGCCGGGTGCTGATACTATTATCGCAGATTACCTGGAGCTCGGCTTTGATACGTCGGACATTGTCTGCAACTACGATGACAATGCGGGTGAGATTACCCTGTATGGCCAATATATGGGGGCAATGGATAAATCTGAGCAGTTATTCCGCTTTGAAATCCTGCAGAAGGGAGGTTTGGTACCCAAGTGGTTGTCCGGATACCCTGCAGCACCGCTGGATGTTGGAGGTTTGGTACGTGCCCGGATTCGAGTTAACTCAAATTCAGCTATTGAGATAAAAGAAGATTACCGGGTTATTCGGGATGATGCGCTTTCCTGGGATATGAATGATCCGGCTTACCGTGGGCACTTCCAGTTCCCTGAAACCTTTGAGCACCTTTATTGGGCTGCTGTGGGTTACAGGCCTGACCATATATCTATGCGGGTTTCCTGGGCATATCGCGATTATCCTGAGCGCCACTACGGCTATTGGAATATGCCTGAAGAAAGTCGTCCCTCTGCCTTGATTCATATGGACTGCGTCAATATGAAAATTGCGGATGCCTTTCAGTTCCCAGAAGATTGCGTAATGCGTACACCGCAATTTATGGCCCGCCCGGGCTCCACGGCCCAGAACGACGGTTTTGTGATTGCAGCAGTTGTACGCAAATATCCAACGACATCCGATTCCAATGGTAAAGAGTTTTGGATTTTTGATGCGGCACGTCTCAGCGGTGGGCCAATTTGTATCCTAGCTAACCGATCACTGGAATTTGCAACCACGAATCATGCACTGTGGGTGCCATCCATTGGTCGTCGCCCTTTATCAGCCTACCGGTCAAATTATGCTGATTTTCTTCGCAGTAAAGCGCCTGATCACAGCAGTAATGTTCGGGACATTATCGATGGGGAGCTGCTTCCCCGTTTTGGTTGATTTATCCAGTCTACGTTAATGCAATAAAGGGAGTTTAGGTATGTGTGCAGAAATAATAACCAAATCCAAACATTTATTGAGGTGGTGTAGAAAAGCTCTTTGTATAGCGGGCGTTTTTATGGCTGCTACAAGTGTTGCAGAGCAGCTACCGCCACCAATTGAAGTGCCTGAGGTATTAAAAAACTACCAGGATACTCAGGATTGTTTCCCTGGTGTTATCCATGATCCGACCAGTATTGAAGAAGTTCAGCAGATAGTACGTGATGCAGCGGATCAAGGCCGTAAAGTGATGACAGGGAGTCGTCGATTCAATAGTCAGATTGATGCGGCCTGTGTAGGTAATGGAGAAGTGCAAATCACTCTGGAAAATATGGATCAGGTTGTTAGCCTGGACAAAGATAACCTGTTGGTTACTGTCCAGGCCGGTATGAGATTCCGGGATTTGACCGCCTATCTTCGAGAGCATGAACTAAGTGTGCCCATGGTGACAGAGCTGGCCATATTCACGATAGGCGGTATGCTGGGAAGCGGTACTCACGGTTCAACTTTTACACAAAAAAGCAGCATGATCTCTGATTATGTCACCGAATTGAAGTTGGTTGATGGCAATGGGGACTTACGAGTAATCAATGGTGAGATGCTCAATGCCGCCAGGGTAAACCTAGGTGTTTTAGGCGTAGTTGTTGAAGTGACCATAGAGGTTGAACCTGGCTATAAAGTACAAGCAAAAGTAAAGGGGTATCACAGCGATGATGAGCTGGAGGATGTTGTTCTTGATTTGGCTCGAGATAATCATTCAGCTAATGTTGCCTGGTTCCCGGGATTAGGGCGCTATACCGTAACAACTTACAACAAGGTACCTTTGTCGACTAAGGGTAATGCCTACAATGCCCAGGCAGATGTATCAGACTTCTCCGAATATTTATTTGGGCTGATATTTGATAGCCTTCATGAAGCCGATAGTGCCGCATTGCAGTGTTTTGCAGCTTCTCTTCGCCATACTGCTCGCTCCAGTTCCTATTTCAGGGATGTTGATTCAGGCTTGAAAAAGTTTATTAAGCCCACTGGACATGCGGACCTGATGCAACATTTCGTATGTAAAGAGCCAGATAAATGTGTCTGGGATAACCTTCCAATTGCACTTCAGGAAGTCGCGATTCCATTTGAAGAATTGCCCAACTGGATTGCGGATGTCCGCCAGATTATTGCAAATAGTGAAAAAACCTGTTTTCCGCTGAATGGTATTTATTTCCGTTTTGGCAAGGCTTCCGATAGCTATTTAGGGATGACAGCAGGTCGCGATACAGCGTTTGTAGGGATTGAATATACCCTTCGTCAACGAGGTGAAGCTGTGCCAAAGAACTACTTTGTCAATTTGGAAATTGAGCAGATGTCTCTCCGGAAGTATGGAGCCAGACCTCATTGGGGTAAGAATTCAGTCGCTATTTTTGAGGACATGGCTGAGCGTTTCCCCAAGTGGTCCCAGTTTATGGATGTTAAAGAAGAGTTGGACCCAAACAATATATTTTCCAACCCCTTTTGGAATCGGGTAAGTGGGGCTGATCCTTTGGAAAACTATTTAACTCCTGGCTGCAATCCCGATGGTCAGTGCTATTGTCAAACGGATGAACACTGTGAGGAGGGTTCCAGCTGCCAAGCGGGAGTTTGGTATTCAGACGCAAGGATTTGTAAAGCTGACTAGAGCTCTTTGGGGGGGGATATTTCCACCCCCTGCGTTTAATTTGTAGTGAATAGCAATAAGAGGCTTTTAACTGCTGAGCGGGAAAGAATACTCGAGAGACTAAGCCTACAATCGGTTTTCATGCCTTATAGGTATTCTTTCCCTGCTCTTTATTATTAAGTTACAGGTTGCTGGTCACAGCAATTAGCAATGCTTTCTCTCACAAGTTGGCAGAAGTGTGCAGGATCTTCCAGAGGCAGCATATGATTTGCTGAGCTTACCTCTTGTGGATGAGTATCTGGAATCAATGTACCTGCCGCAAGCGATACAGTTCTAAATAGCTGGCGAGTATTGCTGCCGTAGGCCACGGAAACTGGAATAGATATGCCTGAAAGACTAGTTGGGTTCAGTGCGGGTTGTTCAGTTTGATTAAGCTGTAGAGGTAGGGTGTAGGCATTATCCAGCTGCTGTACACGATATTTAAGGGGCTGCTGAGAGAAGTAGCCTGCTTGATTCCCAGAGCCGTCGATTAGTAGCTTAACGGCAGTATCCAGCTCACCTTCAGCTGTTGTTTTAAAAATTTCTGCAAACATAGATTCAGCATCTTGGCGATACTCTTCCATGTCATTGTTTTCAATGTATCCCGGATATCCAGGCTCATAAAGGTACAGACTTTTGATTAATTTAGGTGCCTTTATGGCAGCATTTAAGCTCACATCGGCACCATAGGACCATCCTACTAGGTGGACAGGGCCTATATCTAGGGCCTCAATCAGCCCTGCTAGGTCTGCTGCATGGGTATCAATTCCAAAGGGGCCTTCCGAAGGATTACCCGGATTACCGAAATGCCTTTGGGTGAATGAAATCGCTCTAAATTCATTTGATAGAATTTTGCAGTGTTCTTGCCACATGCGAGCATCGGCCAGTGCGCCATGTACAAGAACAATGGGTTCTCCCTGTCCCTCCTGGAAATAAGAGATAGAGTGGTTGTTTACAGTGATAGAGTCTTTTGGATTTCTGTCCATGGGGCTAGCTTCCTGGGAGCCACTTTTTAGCGCTTATCATAGTCTATAGGAGCTTTATGCTTAACATTTTCTAGTTCAGTTGTTAGGAGAGAGAGACAGCTGCCCTAATGGCTCTCTTATGAGAGTAAACCGATAGGTTGTTGTGGTCAACTCCAAGCGGACACTTCTTTAAGCACATTTCTCAAATTCGATAGGGGCTAGGTCTCCCAGTGTTGTATGTATTCTTCGTGAGTTGTAATAAGCAATATAGGCTCTTACATCTGCTACCGCATCCTCCCTTGTCGGATAAAGGTTTCCCGTTACCCACTCCCGCTTCAGGCTGCTGAAGAAACGTTCAGTCGGTGCGTTGTCCCAACAATTTCCCTTACGGCTCATTGAACACACCATCCCATGCTGACTCAATAACGTTTGGTAGGTATGGCTGGCATACTGACTGCCACGATCAGAGTGATGCAGGAGACCTTTTGGAGGCGAACGCAAATTGACAGCCATCATCAACGCACGAGTTACCAGGGCCGTTTCCATCTTCCGATCTAGATGCCAACCAATAATCCGGCGCGAATAGAGATCAATCACTACCGCCAAGTACAACCAGCCCTGCGAAGTCCAAATATATGTAATATCAGTCGTCCAAACTTGATTTTTAGCACTCGGTGAGAACTCCCTATTTAGAAGGTTCTCTGCGACCGGCAGGTGATGTTTACTGTCTGTCGTCAGTGTAAATCGCTTCTTGCGCTTTACTGCCAAGCCTAGCTTTTTCATGAGCTTGCGGACTCGATAGCGCCCGACTTCAAAGCCTTCTTTACGTAACAGCTTCATTAACCGACGACTTCCCAGGCTCTGTCTAGATTCTGCAAATAGGGCCTTCAAACGATGGCATAGTTGCCATGTTTGAGCATCTATTGAGCTATTACCACGGCAACACCAATCGTAATAACCAGACTTACTTACCTTCATTACCCGGCAGAGCACCCTAACAGGAAAGCTGCCTTGCTGTTTTTCAATAAAGCTGTACTTTATTTCATTTCTTTCGCAAAGAAGGCGCTGGCCTTTTTTAGGATTTCTTTCTCCATCCGCAACTGCTTATTTTCACATCGTAATCGCTCTAATTCTGCGCGCTCACCTACATCCAACCTCACACCGTCTTCTTCCTGCTTCAGTTCCTTTATCCAGCGTCGCAGGTTATTGGCTGTTGTTCCTACAGCCTCTGCTGCTTTAGAAATTGAATACCCTTGCTCAGAGACTAGCGCTACGGCGTCTTTCTTAAATTCCGGCTTGAAATGCCGACGTGTACCTTTTGTTGTCATACTTCACCTCGCTTGGTAGTTTTACCATCTTAGCGAAGTGTCCGGAAGGATTAGACCACTACAGGTCTCCTAAGGGTAATCAACGAGTTTTTCGGGTATAGTTGATTTGTTTTGACGTAGCAGGTGGATGTATATGGAATCGTTGATAAAGGACCGTCTGAAATCACTGGAAGTAGAGCGAGATATTGAAATTATCTATGCCTGTGAGTCAGGAAGCCGCGCATGGGGATTTGAATCCCCTGATAGTGACTGGGATGTAAGGTTTATCTACAAGCGTAATATTCAGCAATATCTCACTATAGGTACTCCCAGAGATGTTGTTGAGGTTCCATTTGATAAGAAACTTGGCGATGAACTGGACTTGGTCGGCTGGGATATCAAGAAGACTTTAACTTTAATGAGGGCAAGTAACCCCACTTTAATTGAGTGGCTATTTTCGCCAAAGGTCTATTTTAGAAATGAAGATGTTTTGAAGTCATTGCAGGATTTGGCTTTAAAATGTTGGCAGCCGCGAGCATTAGCTCATCACTATGTCAGCATGGGATTTAATAATTATTCCAGGTTTATTCGCGAGGATGATCGAGGCTTTAAAGAGATTAAGGTCAAGAAGTTACTTTATGTTCTGCGTTCACTGCTTAATGCTCTGTATATAAAAGAGTTTACAAAAATTCCTCCTGTGGACTTTAGTCATATGTATAACGAGTTGTTGCCTTCCTCAGGAAGTGAGTGGCTTCTGGATATTCTTTCCAGTTTGATTTTGAAAAAGAAGGAGCTTGAAGAGGGCGATTTGATAGCCGTTGATGGCAAACTGGATGGCTGGATACAGGAAAATATGGATAGATCTGGTGCCAATTCTATAGAGGAAAGGCCAAAATTGGATCTTCCAGAGTTTGACAGGCTTTTTCGTAAAGTGGTTGGTTTATAGTCTTTTAAATCAGGCGGATAGGGCGTCACTTAACACGCGAGTAGACAGCCCAAAAAGCGCTGAGTGACTTGTAATACTTTCCAGTGAATAAACTCAAAGCTGTATAGACGCCCACAAGAATGCAGGCGTCAAAAGAGGCTCAGCTTTGGTTTTCCAGCAATTGATCCAGCGGCAACTCAGTGCGGTACCGCACCTGCTTCAAAGAGAAGCTGCTTTTAATATGATCGATTCCTGGGAGCTCAGTGAGTTTTTTGTCCAGGAATTCCTGATAGGCCTGCAAATTGGGTACAACAACGCGCAGCAGGTAGTCGAAATCACCGGTCATCAGGTAGCACTCCATCACTTCCGGCCATTGGCCGATAACCGATTCGAAGTCCTGCAACTCTTTTTTCACTTGGTGGTTAAGAGTAACCTGGATAAACACACTTACCGGCAACCCAACCTTTTCCGGTTCAAGCAGGGTAACTGCGCGTTTTATAAACCCTTGCTCGTTTAGATTTTTAACCCGCCGTGAACAGGGGGAGGGTGAGAGGCAGACTTTTTCTGCAAGCTCAATATTTGGAATGGTGGCATCCTGTTGAAGGATTTCCAGAATTTTTTTGTCGATGGCATCCAGTAAATAGGCCATGGTTATATTCCGTATCTCATCTCTCTGAACGTACGCCGGTATCGCCGGCTGCTAATCATCAACCTGCCAGTGAATCTTTGCTTCCCAGCGTTCTCCGGTAAATTGTGTGCATTGCGTACATGGTTTTTTTTGGTTTGTTATGGCAGTAGCTTCCTGTACTGCGCATCTTTTATGAGACCTTCTCGTTTTTTATTAATTTCCCGCTTATGGGTACGTTGCCCAACCGGTTGATACTGGTTAGCTGTAAACGGGCGGAAACTGATATCCCCTGATCAGTTCCAGGCTATGCCTCTCAAAAAGCTGAACCTTTGGCGCTTATTTAGTCACACAGAGTGTGAAGGCCAGAGGCGAGCACCATAAGAGGGCATGTCCTTTCCGTTGTATCCCCCAAAATACTTCATTTTGAGTGATTTGTTGCCAGTAGCTGGTCATCTTTAGCGAGTTATGGCGGCATTATGCCTGAGTCGGGCCAATTTTGGTATGACCTGCTCTGCCGGGCAGTGTTAATTTTAGCGCTATTAAACAGCTCTGGTCTGTTCTGCTGTAACTCGGGAGATGCCGCGAATATTTTCGCGACATGTTACTGGCGTCGAGAACTGGAGTGATGAAAGCAATAAAGCAATAAAGATAAAATAGGTGGTACCCATGGCAATGGTCGAAGGCGATCAGGAATTGGGCTTTGATAGCGAGTATTCGCTGAAAGCGGCTTTTACCCGTGAATCCGGCCGTGTATTCCTAACCGGAATTGACGCCCTGGTTCGTTTGCCCTTAATGCAAAAGCGCATGGATGAGCTGGCGGGCCTCAATACAGCTGGCTTTGTTTCCGGTTATCGCGGTTCCCCATTGGGCGGTTACGACCAGGCCCTGTGGCGGCACAAGAAGCTATTGGCCGAGCGGGAAATCCATTTTGAACCGGGCATTAATGAAGACCTGGGGGCGACCAATATTTGGGGTACCCAGTTGCTGGATCACTATCGCCAGCAGGCAACGAAAGATGGCGTCTTTTCTATTTGGTATGGCAAGGGCCACGGTGTAGATCGCACCGCAGATGTTTTCCGCCAAGCCAATATTCAGGGTACCTCAAAATTGGGCGGTGTTTTGGCGCTGTGTGGGGATGACCACACTGCAGAATCCTCCATGTTTTCCCACAATACCGACCAGATTTTTGAGTCGGTAATGATGCCGCTGATATTTCCGTCCTCCATTGATGAGTACCTGACCCTGGGCCTCGCGGGTATTGCCTTATCCCGTTTTTCGGGCTTGTGGGTGGGCTTTAAGGCAATTACTGAAACTGTAGAGGCCGGTGCTTCCTTGATTGTGCCGGAGTTGCCCCAGTTTACAATTCCAGCTGACTTCCCAATCCCGCCACACGGCCTGAACTACGATCCCCACCTGAATTGGCCTGCCGAGCGCCTCGAATATGAGCGCCGTATGCTGGAGGAGCGTTTGCCTGCAGCCAAGGCATTCGCCTATGCCAACCGCCTGGATAAAACCACCCACAGTGCGGAGCGAAAACGCTTCGGCATTGTAACGGTGGGTAAGGCCCACGGTGATTTGCTTGAGGCTTTAAAACTGCTCAACTTATCAGAGGCAGATCTGAACTCAGCAGGCATCTCCATCTATAAAGTGGCGATGTCCTGGCCGCTGGAGCCTAGGGGCATCAGTGAGTTCGCCAAGGGCATGGAGCGCTTGCTGGTAGTCGAGGAGAAGCGTCCCTTGGTGGAGGATCAGCTGAAAAACCTGCTCTACGGTTGGGAAGATAGTTATCGTCCGAAGGTAGTCGGTAAGAAAGACCTGGATGGCAAGGATCTGTTGCCGGCAGTGTGGGGCTTTGGCCCGGATCAGGTGGCCAAGGCCATTGCCCGCTGGCTGGTGGATACTGAACTGGCGGCACAGCTGATTCCCCTGGCAGAAAAACTGGGGGGCAATGTCGCTGCAAAGGCTCAGGGCTTGCTGGCTCGTGAACCCATTTTCTGTGCGGGTTGTCCTCATAACACTTCCACCAAATTGCCAGAAGGCAGTTTGGGGAGTGCCGGTATTGGCTGTCATATTATGGCTTTGGGTAAAGGCCTGCGCACCGATACCTATTCCCATATGGGAGGCGAGGGTGCCCAATGGGTGGGCCTGCACCGTTTCTCCAGCGCCGAGCATATTTTCCAGAATATGGGCGATGGAACCTACAACCACTCTGGGCTATTGGCCATTCGCCAGGCCGTGGCGAGCCAGGTGAATATCACCTACAAAATTCTTCTGAACGATGCGGTGGCCATGACCGGTGGCCAACCCGCCGATGGCGAAGTTAATGCTCCCTCCCTGGCTGCACAGTTGCTGGCCGAGGGAGTTGGCACAGTCGTTCTTTTGACTGAGAACCCCGACCACTGGCGTGAACACCGCAGCCAACTGCCCACTGCCGTAGAAGTTCTTCCCCGCTCTGAGCTGGACGCCGTGCAGCGTCGCCTGCGGGAAACTGCCGGTGTGACGGCGATTATTTATGAGCAGGTCTGTGCGGCCGAGAAACGCCGCCGCCGCAAGAAAAAACAGATGGTCAATCCATCCCAGCGACTGCTGATTAACCACCGGGTCTGCGAAGGCTGTGGCGATTGCAGTGTTCAGTCCAGCTGTATTGCCGTGGAGCCGCTGGAAACCCCGTTGGGGCGCAAGCGTCAGATCAATCAGTCCAGCTGCAACAAGGATATGCGCTGTGCCGATGGTTTCTGCCCGAGCTTTGTCACTGTAGAAGGGGGAGAACTGAAAAAGCCCCCGGTGCAGTCCCTGGCGGATGCCTTAGACGTGGCTATTGCCGGATTACCTTCTGCGCCGGTCGCGACTCTGGCCCAGCCACTCAGTATTTTGGTGGCCGGCATTGGTGGCAGTGGTGTACTTACCGTGGCGGCACTGCTGGGTATGGCGGCGCACCTGGAAGAGAAGGGCAGTACAACTTTGTACTTTACCGGTCTCTCACAAAAAAATGGTGCCGTGGTGGCTCATGTAAAAGTGGGAGAAAACCCCGAGGCGATTACCACCGCTCGTATTCGCGATGGCGCGGCGCAGTTGTTACTGGGCTGCGATATGGTCACCGCCGCTGGCCAGCGGACCAAATTTGCCACCGGCGAAATGCGTGCCCTGGTAAATACTGCTGAAGTACCGGTAGCGGCCTTTGTTCGCGACAACGAGCTGGCATTCCCCGCCGATGCGACCCAACAGAGTATTGAGTCCCTGTGTGCGGAGTATTTTGCCTTTGATGCGAATAAATATGCCCAGGCACTGTTTGGCGATACCGTAGCCAGTAACTTGATGATTATGGGTTTTGCCTGCCAGAAAGGACTGCTGCCAATCGGTGAAGCGGCCCTGGAACGGGCCATTGAACTCAATGGTGTGGCGGTAGAGAACAACCTGCGCGCTTTCCGCGCGGGCCGTTTACTGGCGGAAAACCCTAAAGCGATCGAGCAATTGGCAGTCCCGGCCAAGCCGGTGAAATTGGTGGAGCCTGAGGAGTCGGTGGAGCAGTTGCTGGAGCGATTGGCAGCAGAGCTTCGCGACTATCAAAGCCCGGCCTATGCGGCAGAGTTCCTTCGCCATATAGAGGCGCTGCGCAAAGCAGAATCCTCACTGCCAGCTACTCGGGGCGATCTTACCCGTATGGGTGCGCGCAGCCTTTATAAAGCGATGGCTTATAAAGATGAGTACGAAGTGGCGCGCCTCTACACCGGTGAAGATTTCAAGCGACAGCTACGTGAGACATTCAGCGGCGACTACACCCTGAAATTCCATATGGCGCCGCCGCTTCTTGCGCGCCCCGATAGCAGTGGTCGCGTGCGCAAAATGCAGTTTGGCCCCTGGATGGGCAAGCTGATGCCGCTGTTGGCTAAGGGTAAAGTTCTTCGCGGTACTGCACTGGATGTCTTCGGTTACACCCAGGAGCGCCGTGCTGAACGGCGCTGGGCCCAACAGGTGGCCAAAGCAGTTGATAGCGTGGCCGCGCATCTGTCCGGCGAAAACCTGTCAGAGGCACAAGAGCTGCTCGAAATCCCCCTTCAAGTGCGAGGCTATGGCCATGTGCGCGAGGAAAAATTCGCGGCGGTCAGCGATCGTTGGGATGAGCTTTCTGCAGTATTTGTGGATGGGGAGCAAGAGCCGACTTCTCTGGCGGCGTCCTAGACGCCGCAGCTCTTTTAATCGGTGTCAGCCCGGACGAAACGGGATAAGGCGGTTTAGCAACCAGCCGCTGACACCGGTAATCGCCACCGGTGCCTGTACCGCAGAGAAGCACAGGCACTCTTGATCTTCTGTGACCGTCGGGCGGTGCACATCGCCGGGTTCCCGCAACAGAAAGTCCCCTGGACTATAAACACCATCACTGTCAGAGAAGCTGCCGTACAAAACCAGGGTGAGTTCGTAGCCCCGGTGATCGTGCTCTGCAACTTTGCCACCACAACTCAGGCGATGAAAGCTCACTTCATATTGATCCTGCCCGGTTTTAAGTCGACACATTTTTAGGGCGGGCGCGATAGTTTTCCACTTGATCGGGGGATTTTTCTCCAGCAGCTTGTGCACGACTGGCGGCGCATCCGCCAGCATGGGCTCTGTGGATTTGGATCTCTCGGGAGCCACTTGTTGCTCCGGTTCAGCTGCCTGATCAATACGTCCCATCAGGCGTTGGAAAGCCTCATCGTTTACGGCCTGTGGTGCACAGGACTCCAGAATGGAGCCACCCAGGGTGTTCATGGTTTGATATTGAGCGCGACACTCGGCACACATTTGTATATGGGCAGAAACGACCAGGCTGGCGCCTTTGGGCAGGCTGCCGGAAGCGTATTCAAGGAGTAAATTTTTATCGGGGTGGTGGCGAATCATACTAAACCTATTTGGCCAACCTCGCTTGTAACTTCTTTAGGGCCAGTCGCACGCGGGACTTTACCGTGCCCAATGGTAATTCCAGCTCCTTGGATATCTCACTGTGGGATTTTCCCTCCATATACGCCTTTTCCAAGACGTGGCTCTGTTCTGCCGGCAGGCTGTGCAGGCCTTCCGCAACTTCCTTTTCGTTGCGTCTTCTCTGTAGAAATATCAACGGTTGGTGTTCGGGGGTTTCATCCCAAACATCCATGGCTTCAATAATCTCGGCGTTTTGATGACGCCCGTTGCGGCGCAACATGTCGATACGAGTGTTGCGCATAATGGTGAATATCCAGGTGCTGGCAGAAGCCTTACTGGCATCGAAGCTGGGGGCCTTGCGCCAGACTTTAAACAGGGTCTCCTGAACTAGCTCATCGGCGGCTTCAGCGCTAATTGCCTGGGTGGTGCGGCTGTGATGGAAACCCTTAATTAGTGGGGCAAAGTGGTGAAAGAGCTGCTCAAAGGACTGGCGATCACGCTCCGCACCGACTCGCGTCAGCAGGGCACTCCAGTCCTGGTCCTCTCTTTGTGTCAGTTTCACCGGGCCTATTTCACTTTTTGCTTGGGGGCTATGCGCCATGTTAACGGTCTTTCTGTCGTTGTCGATACTCACGCAATCAAGCATGTGTGGAAATTAGAGTTGGGAGCTGTTGTGGTACATCCGTGTACCACATTCTGCAACAGACTCTCAGGGGGAGACTTCCAAGTTGTCTGATAACTACTTACGCAGAGAGGGCATAACTGGATCACTCTGGCCTACCTTTTATTGAGCGGTGATCCACCCGATGGGGTGTGGCGTATTTATCTGCAGCTAGAACAGTAAGGAATCCGATGATGAGCGCGTTGATTGAGGAGCTAGAGGAGTACTACAAAGACTTCCTGATGCAGGAAACTGGCAGCCTTGGATCACTATATAGCGACGATGTCATTTTTTGTGACCCGTTGCATCGGATAGAGGGATTGCCTGCTTTAAAGAGTTACTTTGCGGGAATGAGCAGGGGGCTTACCCAGTGCCGCTTCCAATTTGATGATCTGCCGGTGGTGGGCGAGGGCAGCGCCTGCCTTTCGTGGACCATGCACTACCGACACCAATCACTCAAAGGTGGACGTCCATTACAACTTCGTGGCTGTAGCCTGTTGCGTTACACCGATAAGATTCACTACCACGAGGACTTTTACGATATGGGTGCCATGGTCTACGAGCAGGTTCCGGTATTGGGTTCCTGCATAGGTTTTATCAAGTCGCGAATGGAGCGCAACTAAGTGTCCCAGGGGATTCGCGATAAAACCATCTGGATCACAGGTGCTAGCTCGGGTATTGGGCGCGCGCTTACATTGCGCCTGGTGGAACAGAATAATTTTGTGATTGCCAGCAGTCGCAGGCTGGATGCGCTGACGGAGTTACAGAACATAGCCCCCAGTCGCCTCAGGGTTTTGGACTGTGATCTTAGTGATGATGCGGTGATGCCGGGTGTTACTCGGCGATTAGCGGACTTCACAGATCACCTGGATATGGTGATTGCCTGCGCTGGTACCTGTGAATATGACGACGACCTTCAATTGGATGTCACCATGTACCGACGGGTTTTTGATGGCAATTTCTTTGCCTTGGTGAATACCTTGAAGTGCGCGCAGCCACTGTTAGCCGCAAGTCGATCTCCGGTATTTGCTGCGCTCGGCAGTCTCTCGTCAGTGGTGCCTTTTCCCCGCGCCGAAGCGTATGGCAGTTCCAAAGCGGCGGTGGCCTATTTTCTGGAGTCGGTGCGCGCCGATACCAGCCTTACTCCACTTCGAGTGGTCCACATTCGCCCGGGGTTTGTCGACACCCGCCTTACCCAGCGCAATGACTTTGACATGCCTTTTTTAATGACTCCAGAGCAGGCCGCCGAGCGCATTGAACGCGGGCTCTGTGGTGTTGGGCATACAGTCGATTTTCCCAAACGGCTCAGCTGGCCTCTGCGGTTTCTGGGTTTTTTCAGCTCAATCTGGTTCCGTTTTTGCGTACCCAAAATGACAAGAATCCGCACACTAAGGAAGAATTGATGCGAATCGCTATTGTTGGCAGCGGCATTGCCGGTCTTACTGCCGCTTATCTATTGAATCGAAAGTACGATGTCACCCTGTTTGAAGCACAGGCGCGCCTGGGAGGGCATACCGCTACGGTTGATATTGATGATGGGGGGCGCCGGTTAGCAGTGGATACCGGCTTTATTGTTTACAACGACTGGACCTATCCGAATTTTATTCGCTTGCTTAAAGAGCTGGGAGTTCAATCCCAACCCACCTCCATGGGCTTTAGTGTGCGCTGCGATCAGGAGGGGTTTGAATATGCGGGTAACAATCTCAACAGCCTGTTTGCCCAGCGCTCGAACATCGTCAGCGCTGGGCACTGGCGTATGCTCTGGGACATTGTGCGCTTTAATCGTAATGCCCTCCGCGACTGGCAGGAGGGGAGGCTGGGCGAGACATTGACCCTGGGTGAGTATCTACCTGCGAACGGTTACTCCGCGGAATTCGCCAATCGCTATTTGGTACCTATGGGATCTGCTATCTGGTCTGCCAGTGTGGCGCAAATGCTGGAGTTTTCTGTCAGTTTCTTTGTCCGCTTCTTTGTCAATCACGGCCTGCTCAACCTGGTGCGTCGCCCGCAGTGGCGAGTGATTAAGGGTGGGTCGCGTGAATATATTGATCCGTTAATACAATCTTTCGCAGATAAAATTCGCTTATCTACGCCCATTGAGGGCGTGCAACGCTGTCGAGAAGGTGTGAATGTTCGCACCGCTGCAGGGGAAAATCTGGAGTTTGATGCCGTTGTTTTCGCTTGCCATTCCGATCAGGCCCTTCAATGTTTGACCGACCCCAGCGGCAGTGAGCAAAAAATCCTGGGGGCTATACCCTATGCAAAAAATGCCGTGGTCCTGCATACAGACAGCACCTTGCTACCCCGTCACCGTCGTAGTTGGTCGAGTTGGAATTATCAATTGCGCAGTGAACAGGATGCACTGCCTGTTTTGACATACAACATGAATATACTTCAGGGCTTGAATACCGAGAAAACCTATTGTGTCACCCTGAATGCCGAAGAGCTTATCGATCCCAAGTCTGTGCTCGGTCGTTTTGAATACTCCCATCCCCAGTTCTCTGTGGCCGGAACACGAGCGCAACAGCAGTGGGATAGTATTAATGGTGTTAACCGCACCTGGTTCTGCGGTGCTTATTGGGCAAATGGATTTCATGAAGACGGTGTAACGAGTGCGTTGCGAGTGGCTCGGGGGTTGGGTGTTGACTGGTAAGGAGGCCGGTATCATGGAAAGTGCGATTTATACCGGGTGGTTGGAGCACCGGCGCTTTGCGCCCAGAGCTCATCAGTTTCGCTACCAGGTTTTTATGATGTACGTCGATCTGGCAGAGGTGGAAGCCATTTGCCTGCTCTCACCTCTTTGGTCCTCCCAGCGGCGCGCACCTGCGAGATTTTGTCGCAGTGATTTTTTTGGCGATGAATCCCTCAGTCTTGATGAGGCGGTTCGACAGCGGGTGGAGGAGGAAGTGGGAGAGCAGCCTTCCGGACCTATTCGCTTGCTGGCCAATTGGCGCTACTTTGGCTACAACATGAATCCGCTCAGTGTTTACTATTGTTTCGATGCTGAGGGACAGAATGTGGATTGGCTGCTCCTGGATGTGCACAACACTCCCTGGAAAGAGCGTCACAGCTATGTTTTGGATTGCCGTAATAATACCAAGTTGCAAAAAGCGACCTTCGCAAAAACATTTCATGTCTCGCCTTTTATGCCCATGGCCCAAGGGTATCGATGGAGGGGGACAAAACCTGGAGAAAAGCTGACAGCTTACCTGCAAAATTTTGATGCGAGTGCCGAGGATACAGAAGACGGCACTCGCCCAATGTTTGATGCAACCCTGAGTTTACAGCGTTGCGAAATTAGCGGCCGATCACTTAATTCAATATTGATCCAGTATCCCTTGATGACCGTAAAAGTTATAGCCGCCATTTATTGGCAGGCACTGAAATTATGGGTCAAGCGTATCCCGGTATTTTCGCACCCTCGCGACGACGCCGAGGTTCAGGCAGGAGATAAACAACTATGAGAGCAGTTCAGGAAGTTGATCAGGCTTCGTCGTCAAAATCAGAAGTATCGGCACAGTCCTGGCTCGTTCGCCTGGCGCGCAAGCTGGTGTTGGAAAAACTCAAGGGTATTGGTCGTGGCCACTTGTTAATCGAAGAGGGGGAGCAATGTTACCACTTTGGCCAGAGACCAGAAGAAGCAGAGATCTCGGCACATATTTGCGTACATGATCCATCCAGCTATATACAGGTGCTATTAAACGGAACCATTGGTTCTGGAGAAGCCTTTATGCAGGGCGCCTGGACCTCAACCAATACCGTGGACCTGATTCGCCTGATGGTGGACAACATGGAATTGGTGGAAGGTATCGATAGTCGTTGGAGCTATTTACCCCGATTAGGTTTGCGCTGGTTACATCAATTAAATGCGAATAACCGCAATGGCTCACGTAAGAATATTTCTGCACACTATGACCTGGGCAATGAATTTTTCCGGTTGTTTTTGGACAGGACCATGCTGTATTCATCTGCGGTCTACCCGTCTGAAAACGCAACCCTGTTTGAAGCCTCTAATCACAAACTGGAACTGATCTGCCGAAAGCTAAAGTTAAAACCCTCTGATCACCTCCTTGAGATTGGTACTGGGTGGGGTGGTATGGCCATTCATGCTGCCAAGTACTATGGCTGTAAAGTAACAACCACTACTATTTCCCAAGAGCAATATGACTATGCCCGCCAATGGGTGAAGCACGAAGGGTTAGAGGAGCAGGTGACCCTGCTATTACAAGACTATCGGGACCTGAAAGGTAAGTACGATAAAATTGTATCGATTGAAATGGTGGAGGCGGTAGGGCACGAATTTCACAAGACTTTCTTCGCTGGTTGTAGCGAATTACTCAAAGAAGATGGCCTGATGGTGATGCAGGCAATCACCATTCGCGACCAGCGCTACCACGAATATCGTAAAGAGGTCGACTTTATTCAGCGATATATCTTCCCCGGTGGCTGCCTGCCATCTAATCAGGTTATCGCCGACCATATTGCCAATTCAACAGATATGCAGATTGTTGGGCTCGAAGACATCACCGCCCATTACGCCCGCACATTAAGTGACTGGCGCAAAGCATTTCTTGAGCGAATTTCCAAAGTGCGCGAGTTAGGTTTTGATGAGCGCTTTATCCGTATGTGGGAATTCTATTTATGCTATTGCGAAGGGGGATTTTTGCAACGAGTGATTGGTACCGCCCAATTTGTGTTCGCCAAACCTCGGTTTTTGGGCAGTTTCTAAACTCTCTCAAGTTAATCTTGTGAAGTGTTTGCCTTTCAGAATGGCTCAGGATCAAGGCGTGATTTCAGGAGATTGTTTAAACTTTTTAAGAGTTTGCAACCCAAGGATATTACGGAATCAACCAGAGGCTCTCCTGCATGTGGCGTTTTGTCGCTAATGCCTTACTTTTCGATATCGCCTGGCCACTGTGTGTCATAGTGGCCAAGGTATGGTTGGTGGTTCCCTTTACTCTGTTGAATCTATTTGTACATCTGCGCTATATCGCCAATTTGCCCAGGGAGCCTCTTTGGTTGGCAGGGGTGTTTATCTTTGGTGTGTCTATAGACTCTATCTTGTTTCATTTGGGGGTGATGCGAAATGACAGCGGCTCCTCCTGGCCTCCCTTATGGCTGATCTGCCTGTGGTTGAATTTTGCCATGACCTTACGATACAGTTTGGTTTTCTTACAGAAAAATCTATGGTTGGCGGTAATCCTGGGTGGTTTTTTTGGGCCATTTAGTTACTTTACCGGTGCATTCCTAAATGGCACTGTGGAATTGCACAGGCCCCTGTGGCAATCCCTGGGAACATTAAGTGTAATTTGGGCCTGCATCCTGCCGTTGTTTGCCTATTTGGCAAGAAAGATTTGTCAAAAAGAGGTGAGCAATGCTTGAATTTATTGCGATGTCGGCTATTGCCGGAACTAACTGTCACTATGAAGGGCCTTTCCTGGTCAAAGGTTTGGCCTATGATCCGGATAATCAACAGTTGCAGTACTGCGAATATTATACTTCGCAAGATAATGGCGAAATAACTGTTTTCTACTATGCACCCCAGGGTGATTTGATAGCAGAGAAAACTCTTCGAAAGCGAAATGGCCCCGCAGCTGGTCGCAGTGCCTTACTTAGGGAGCCTCTGAATAACTCCGTGATACCTCTGGCATGCAGAGTGGTTCACAATCAAGGCGCGGCTTCGTAGGAATGTCTAGACCTTTCAAGAAGTCGCAACGCGGAGTGTGAATCGCTCTGCAAGCCCCGAAGGGCGGGCCTTGAAGGCCACAGCTGCTGCGTTGCAGCTCTTGCAAAGGGCTACGGCCATTCGCGGCGAGCTGCGCCTAACATCTGCAGCCTTCAAGGCCCGCAGAGGCATTACGGAGTTATTCAGAGGCTCCCTAGTGCCACTCAAATAGATCGGAGGCATGGCGAAGTCCGTGAAGTCCTTTGGGATGACGGCCAGTGGATGATGCGCTACAGAGCCAACGAGGACGAAGCCTGGAAAGTAAGTTTGCGAGAGGCACGAAGTGTTGATGTAGTTGATGCAGGCTTTGATACTTATGTGCGTGACCACTGGGACTTATTGTCTTCAGGAAAAACTCTTAAATTCAATTTTGCTTCGCCACTGCATGGTCGATCGATAAAGCTGCGCGCTAAGGCAGTATCCTGTAATCAAGCGGCAGGTGAAAATACTTGTATACGAGTAGATGTTGCCCAGCCTCTTATCCGCCTTTTCGTAGAGGACTTAAATCTCACTTACGATACGGAGAGTCGGCGATTAAAGAGTTTTAAAGGCATAGTAAATATCCTCGATCCACAAGCGAAATCTCAAGAATTAGAAGTGTTTTACCAATATTCAATTCTGCCTACAGGAACCCAACCTGCAGATCCATAGATAAAAGGCGCCCCCACTAATAGCTACAACACTATTTACGCCTGTTGGATTTGTTGCCCAGCGGGTCATTCATTTTTAGGCGCCGGACTGGCGCCAAGTTCTACCAGCAGCTAAACCTAAAGAAGAAAAGCGTGACAAGCTCACTATCCTGTGGCGAAAGCGATATGGGGTGTTTGATGAAGACTGCTATTTCTGCAACTGCTGGAATTATGATGTCGCTGCTTTACGGCTGTGCGAATCAGCCAGAGCAGGTTCCCGGTGCCGGTGGAATTGTTATCGATACCTGGGGCGTTAACATGAATCAGTATCAAGCGGACCTTGCAGAGTGCAAGGGAATCGCTTACTCCACGTACAGTGACCAAGGGCGCAGAACAGCTGCCGGTGCTGCAGGTGGTGCTGTAGTAGGTGGTGCGCTTGGTGCAATAGTCGGTGACAGCGGGCGTGCTGCGGTAGCCGGAGCCGGTGCCGGCGCGCTTGTTGGGGGCTTGTCAGGGGCGGGTAGTGCGAGCTCTGAGGCAACCTACATTATCAAGAATTGCCTGGTTGGTCGCGGATATCGAGTGTTGAATTGATCTTCTGCGTAAAACTGCGGTCCAATTTCTCATCAGTCCTCTGCTATTCAGCAACCTCACAGGACTTGGCACTGGCCGGGGGAAGTACCCCCGGCCTTTTTTCTGTTTTACAGCTTTAATTTCAATCTTTTACTTTCTCCCGGTTAACACTTTTAATTTCTGTGCTAGATAGTAGGGCCACTAGTTTCTAGAAAATAAAATTGTAAGGGTGCAATAAAGTCTACAGCTGAATGGCGTCTAAACTTTTAAGGTCATTTGTGATTTCCTTTTCTTCAAGGAGCCGGCCATGTCTACTGCATCAACTATTAATGCCTATGCAGTCTTAGAGGCCGGCGGTCCATTTAAGACCTACCAAATTGCAGCAGGAGATTTGGGTGCAACAGAGGTTGAACTGGAAATCATGTACTGTGGCATCTGTCATAGTGACTTGAGCATGATTGAAAATGAATGGGGTATTGGACAGTACCCTATGGTTGCCGGTCACGAAGTCATCGGCCGTGTCACCGCGATGGGGGAGCAAGTAGCTCATCTTAAAAAGGGCACGGTGGTTGGGTTGGGGTGGAATTCAGGCTACTGTGAAACATGCCATACTTGCCGAATTGGTGACCTCAACTTATGTAGAGAGGCAAAGTTCACCATACTCACTAATGGAGGCTTTGCCGATAAAGCCAGGGCGGACATGAGTAGCCTGGTTGTTATCCCTGATGGTGTGGATTATGCATCAGCCGGCCCCCTTTTATGTGCGGGTATTACCGTATTCAATCCATTGGTCCAATTTGATATCAAACCCACTGACAAAGTGGCTGTGATTGGTATTGGTGGCTTGGGCCATCTTGCCTTGAAGTTTTTCCATGCCTGGGGATGTGAAGTTACCGCGTTTACATCCAGCGAGGAAAAACGCAAAGAAGCCTTAGCTCTCGGTGCTCATAAAACACTGAACTCCCGTGATCCCGCGGAGATTCAAGCGGCGGCAATGAGCTTTGACTTTATTCTGTCGACTGTGAATGTCAGTCTTGATTGGGATCTGTATATCCAGGCTTTGAAACCAAAAGGGCGTTTACACTTTGTTGGAGCTGTAACTAACCCAATACAATTTACTCTATTTCCCTTGTTATTTGGGCAGCGCTCAATTTCAGCATCTCCAGTCGGCAGCCCTGGTACCATCGAAACCATGCTTGATTTTGTGGCGCATCATAAGATCAAACCTGAGATAGAGATTTTCCCAATGAGCCAGATAGAAGCGGCATTTGAGCATTTGAAATCTGGTAAGGCTAAGTATCGAATTGTTTTGTCGCAGGAAGGGTAGGGATATTTAACTGGATCAGCTTCTGGGTGAGGAGAGCGCAAAGTCACACTACAAAGGAGCTTAAGTTAAAAGTATGGGGTTGGGATTTAGGCAGAAGCAATTCAATAGAAATCGATAAAGTCAGTTAGTTTTTTTCATAGTGAAGAACATACGGCCATCCATTCCTTTTCTCTCCATAAGTCCTAGAATATGATCCTCATCGACTTTTCGCATCATATCATGCATAGGTATCGTGTCATAAATCATAGTGGCACTTGATTTCCCTCTGTGTTCCAAGATGCGCAGGCGGGCTTGGGCTTTTGTGGTTATATGTAGTTGTTGGGTACGGAAGAACAAAGGAGCATCGTAAGCGTTGATAGATTTGAAGTCTGAATCCCAGCATAGTAAAGGATAGACCGTTTCAGAATCAATAAACTCTTTGCCGTACCAGCGTTTTCCTGCATCCATTTCATGCTGTAAAGGATGTTGTGTGTTAAATCCTTGCGCTTCCCATCGGCCGATAAGAAAGTTTATTGATATAGGTGAGAGATTATCGTAAAACTCAAGCAGTTCTTGTGGATCTACCTGATCCAGTTTTTTAAGTTTTTCTAATGTGGTTAAGAAGTGCATGGGCTTGATTTAGTAGGGTATGTTTCTGGAGCTTGTAATTGGGAAATAGCTTTCCAACATAACTAATACTGAGTATAGAAGTAGGAATATTTATAATCAATTATTCTTGCTGTGCTTGGCCGCTGATTTCAATGATGGTTACCCCCTCCGGCAGAGAGCCTAGAAACACTGGTCTTCGGTACAATATTCTTTGAGGAATTGGGTAAAACTAATACCTTCCTGGAACTGCACCTAATTACGAGCCATGATCTTTACCACTGTGAATCAAGTAAATGGCCGTGTCTATGTAGAGTTCATTGTGACCTTGCAGGGTGATAATTAGGGGGCTCATGTATATTTCAGAAGCCAAGAATAGAAAATATCAAAGAACTATTCAGGTGCTAGGGAAGTCAAATTCTTATACCCTTTCAGGAAGCAGTGAGGGTAACTGGTCTTATAGCTTGTCTGGGAGGGGTGGATCAGGTGCCCAATACTGATGAATGTAATACAAGTTGACCATTTGTATTTTTGTACTGATCAACTGGAATCAGCCGGTGCTCATGAAATTTCTGCTAGAGACTCTGATATCTTCCAAATTTTTACAGAGGTTGGGCATTTTTTATCTTGAGCGGGTGGGAGAAATTTTCTTGCACCAATAGTATCCACCTGGGCATTATACAGAACTATAGGAGCACCAGGCTCATAAAGCAGCTGAGTCCATTGTTGGTTTCTATACCTTATATTTTCTGTTGCATGATCATTGAAGCTATGAGCTGCAGGCAGGTCCATACATAGGGTTGCACCCTTAGTCCCCCTTGCGGAGGATTAATTTCCATGTGTACATTTATCATCCAGTCGTTGTAGCTGGGCAGTTTAATCATCAACAAAAGATGACAAGTGTCATATAAATTTGATGACAGAAATGACTTACCCGATTTCTGCTATTGCCTGATATTACATATAAATATTATTTCTGCACCGGTGTTACGGTGTTTATGGAGGCTTACATTGATCAAGAAAGTTTCTTTACTCGTTGGCGCGATAGTATTCCTTCTGGTGGTAGTCTGTACTATTTGGGTCCTTACAACGCCCCCGCTACCCAAGGATATCCAGAAACAGCTAAATCTGAGTCTTGAGAAACCACTACCTGAACTGATCTCAGGTCAGAGCGGATATGTTCGCTCAGGGAGCCTTAAAATTTGGTATCAGCTTAAAAGCCCAGAGGAGATACCTATTCGTGGCACAGTGTTACTGATAAACGGTATGGGCTCTTCCTCTCTGTATTGGCCATCTGAAGTCTATGAGCCACTCTTAGCTGCTGGCTATCAAGTACTACTCACCGATCATCGTGGATGCGGTGCCTCGAGTTGGGTTACCAACTGGACTAAGGAGACTGCTTACGACCTTTCCGACATGATGCGCGATAACCTTGCGGTTATGGACTCTCTGGGGATTAAGCAAGCTCATGTTATGGGCGCCTCAATGGGAGGGATGATTGCGCAAGAAATGGCCCTGCAATACCCCAATCGCTTGAAAAGCCTTACTTCAATCATGTCCTCAGGTTTTCTCGACGACCCCGAGTTACCCCAGGGAAAAACCTTCAGATACAATATGCTTCGGCTATTTCTTCGCTATGGACTCAGTGGCTCCGATGAGGGTATGGCTAAGTTGATGGTAAGTACTTATCACAGTCTTCAGGGGCAGGGAGGCTTTGATGTTGAACATATTGCACACACTACTCTCTACGAACTACGTCATAGGCAAGGATTTGATCATAATCTGCCAGTTCAGCAATTTACAGCAATCTCTCTTTCTGGCTCGCGGTTAGAGCGATTGGAGGACTTAGAGGTTCCCACAATGGTTATCCACGGTGATAGAGATCCCCTGTTAAATATTGCTCAAGCCAAAAAGTATGCAGCTCGCATTCCTGGTGCTAAAACATTGTGGGTAGAAGGTATGGGCCATGCCATGGCACCTGTATATGTGAAAGAATGGATGGAGCATGAAGTACAATTTTTGGAAGCTAATAACTAATGTCGGCATATCATTATTTACAAAGGTTCTATAGTTTCCCTGAGAATCTGAGAGGTGCTCTGAACTTAGTACCTTATTTTCAGGTTCTTATATATTTGCCCTTTATTTTCCATACTTTTAGTGAGGTTGCTTTTGGGGTGGTAGTGATTTGCCACTTGCTTCTCTTTCCCTTGTTCTTCCTCGTATTTTGGTGTAAAGGAACCAAAGTTACTGGTATTGTCCTGGTGTTAAACCTCTTCGGTGTTATCACTTCTTTCTATTCACTTGCCGGTATCGGTTTCTTTGCCTTTGCAGCTGCAGCTTGCTCAGCGTACAGGAAACTCTACGCATCCCTTGTTTTGCTGTGTGTTGTTACTTTTTCTTATTTGAGTACTGCCTACTTAACTGGACAATCACTATATGCTGTTTTGACGGGACTATTTTTTACAGCTATCAACGGCCTGAACTTTCTATTTCAACTGAGAAAGTACTTATCTAACCTGGTTATTAAACAAAGCCAAAAGGAAATTTCCTCTATGGCAAAGACTTCTGAGCGTAAGCGTATTGCGCAAGATTTGCACGATTCCCTCGGTCAGAGTCTCACGAGTATCACTTTAAAGGCGGAGCTTGCCGAAAGGCTTCTCGAAGTTGATCCAGCAACGGCACTGCAGCATATTCTTGATATTAAAAAAATCTCCAGAACAGCGATTACCGAGGTTCGAGAGACTGTATCGAATTATAAAATCAGTACACTGGCCAATGAGCTGGCGAGTTCAAAGTTTGCGCTGGAATCAGTGAATATTACCTGTATACATCATATCGAGGCCACAGAAATACCCCCTCAGGTTGACAATACATTGGCAATGACTATTCGCGAAGCCACCACGAATATTCTACGACACAGCCAAGCGAGCATGTGTGAAGTTTCGCTGTGGCTTGATAAGCAGCTTCTTTCTCTACATGTTTGTGATAATGGAAAGGCTGTGGGAAAGGTATCTATGGGGCATGGCCTCAGTGGTATGAGCGATCGCTGGAACCAGCTTGGAGGCAGTTTGAAAATACAATTCCAAGGTGGTTGTCATATTTACGCCACAATTCCCCTTAAATAAGTAGTTGTATTAAATGATGATTAAAGTGCTTTTAGTTGAAGATCAAGCGATGGTGCGCGGTGCATTGAGAGCACTACTTGACTTGGAGAAAGATATTCGGGTCGTCGCAACTGCGAGTAATGGGCGAGAGGCCCTTGAGATTTTCGATAATTGCAGCCCGGATTTGGTAGTTAGTGATATAGAAATGCCTGGGATGACAGGTCTTGAACTCGCAGAGCAATTACAGCGCCTTATAAATCCTCCCAAGGTTGTGATGCTGACAACTTTCTCAAGGAGTGGCTATATTCGTCGCGCACTCAATGCAGGGGTTAACGGCTACCTTCTTAAAGATGCTCCGCCGAGCCAGCTCGCAAGCTGTATCCGTCAAGTTTCAGCAGGTAAAACCATGGTAGCTCCTGAATTAGTGCAGCAAGCACTCAAATGTGGGGACAATCCGCTCTCCACTAAAGAGCAGAAGATTCTCCAGCTCGCATATACTGGGAAAACTACTGAGGAAATTGCACGAGAAATTTCACTCTCCGCGGGTACTATTCGAAATTATATCCATAGCAGCTGTCAAAAATTGAATGTCAGCAATAGAGTTGAAGCGGCACGCTTGGCCCAAAATTATGGTTGGATAGGGCCTACTGAATAACTTAAAATCGATTGTTCCAATAGTATAAAATGGTGGGACTGGTAAGCGCTTGAGTTGGTTTTTTTTGTATTTCTTTGTGTTTTTTCTAGATCGTATATTTGTTTAAGATATTCATATGAGCGGAGTTAGCTATTAAGGTATACATTGAAAATGGCTGTATATATCCCTTACGGATTATACAGCCATTTGTTAAGCGATGTTTTTATCTAGATTTAAAGATCAGAATTCGATGATTTCCAGAGTCAGTAACAAATAAGTTGTCTTTATATCCAAAAATTCCTGTTGGTTCCTTTAAAGTCGAAGCAGTAGGTGATTCAGGTTCATCAGGATAGCTAATACCGTTTTGGTTGGCATCATTTGGCTTGAAGCTTACAAAGTCAGCTTGTCCAAGCACTGTGTCTGCTGGGGCGAAATTGCTGGTTGGCCAATTATTCCAGACTAAAACTCTATTGTTCTTCGCGTCGGCAACAAAGAGTTGAATGCCATTTGACCAGATGCCAGTTTCTGGACGATTTAGGGTCTTACTATTTACTGGCCATTCAGTACCGTCCACATCGGGTAGTTCAATATTCCTTTCGCTGAATGAGGGTTGTCCGAGAACAATATCAGCAGGCGCAAAACTGCTGGTAGGAAAATTATTCCAAAGAAGAATTCGGTTATTTCCATTGTCAATAATGGCCAGTTTTTCTCCGTCACTCCAAACATCTGTTGGATCGTATAGGGTGCTTGCTGATAGTTGATATGATATACCACTTTGGTCTACATCGTTTGGATCACAGTTTTCTAACCCTGACTGACCAACAAGGAGATCCGGGGAGGTATAACTACTTTCAGGAATTTGGCTCCATATTAACACCCTGGAATTAGCTGCATCAGTAACCAATATTTTGCCATCAGTAACGGTGGCTCCCCAGTTAATCCAAAGTCCCAGGCTTCTACAGGGGGAGATGTCATAATCTCCAATATTTAAAGTCAGTGTAGGCGCTGCCCCTGCTCCGGATACCACACTATCGTAAATAGAAATATGCCTTTCCCGGTATTGAGAAATTAGCAGGTGCTCTCCATCAAAACTAATGTCTGAGGGACCGAATAATTCCTGTTCCGGGTTTGATAAAGCCAGAGTGTCCAGTCCGTCCTTGCCTATTACTGCATTTGCAGGTGAGCCATTTGTAATAGGAATTGAATTGAAAACTAAGACGCGATTGGACGAAGTATCTGATATAAATAGTTTCCCCTCATCATCGATGCTGACATCACCGGATGGCTGAAAGGCGAAATTTTTAGCATTTATTCCCAAATCTGTGCTGGAGAAGTTATCTTGCCCTATAACGACCTGTGCGGGATCAAAATTCTCAAAGTAAAAGGGAACAGTAAAGCTATTCTCATAAGTGATCAATGGAATCCCTACAAGATCGTCTATATCAATCTGAATGCTACGATCTTGAGCTGATTTCCAGCCATCTACAGGACTAATCGTTAAGGTATCATTGGGTATATTTGTTTTTGACCAGTTGATTGTATAGTCATCTTCTACGAGAGTACCAGATAGGGCAAGACTCTCGATATCCATGGTCTCAGAGAAGAGGACATTGATCGTGTCATCTTTCTCCAGGCGAGTGATATCTGGCTCGAAGCTAGTAATGGAAGGGGAGAGCGTATCAATATAGTAGGTGGCAGTTAGCGCTTCGATATCATAGCCGGAATCATCTGTGGCGTTAACTGTTAGGGAGTAGTTCGAAGAGTTGGTCCAGTCTCCCCTGGGATGCAATATAAGCGTATCTTCATCGAGTTGAGAAAGTTCACCGGCCTCTCCCATGCTTCCAGATATGACAATGTTGTCGATCAGAATAGATTCGCTAAAATCTAAATAGATTTGCTTATTTTTGCCAATAGTACTGCCGCTTAAAGGTGTAAAGCTAACTGTGAAGCGCGAGCTGCCAGCATCGGGGTCGTCCGTTGGAGGTGTAGTGGTATCTCCATCTCCACTCCCGGAACCATTTCCTGTCCCATTTCCGGAGCCACTCTCACCTCCACTTACTGGCCCGCTTCCAGAATTACTGTTCGCTGATTTGTCACCTCCAGAACCACCTCCACATCCAGAGAGAAGAGCAGCAACTGCAAGGCATATAATTAATTTTTGAGAATTCACTTTCATACATACTTCCCCATTAACAACAAAGGTTAACCTTCTAGCATTTAAATTAATGTTATTGCTAGAAAACTAATTCTAAATTATCTATGTGAACATTGCCTGAATAAGAAGGTTAAGATTTTTCAAAGAAATACACAGAGGTACTTGAAGTATTTTACCGAGAGTTCTGATTTGTATGTAAGAAAAAAATAGGAATGGGTAGTCATTACCATTTTCCATCTTACCTAGAAATAAGTAGAATAGTGATCTGGTAGAAAGTAAGGTTTATTTGGCTCTAATAGAGGTTGCTGTAAAATACACATGCAACTTTGTCTTCGATGAGAAGTACTTTTGATCTTTATTTTGTTGAGCTGTAGAGGGTTTGATAGGCAGCTAGAAGTGCAAGAGATAGCAGGTATTACTATTTGAAAGTGGCAATTTTTGATCCTAGCCATCAACAGCGGATACCATGGATTAGTTCTGCTTTAAGTGAGTGGAAAAAGGTAGCTGCAAAGGCGTTATCGTAGTAATTACCCTTGGCGCTCATACTGTACCGCAGATCATACGCTGTAATTAAAGATTGATAATTCCTAGAGCAATACTGAATCCTCCTGTCAGTATGCAGGAGAATATTCGTAGGCTTCTTACATCTCCATATAGTCATTTGAATAGCGTCATAAGTTAGCCATCCGTTTTCGACGTTACCCAACCAATTACTAGCCGACTATATAGGTCGATCACTACTGCTAGATATAACCAATCCTTTCGTGATTCGGTGCACCAGAAAACCAGTATACCAACAGATTGAAGAGAGGTGCTAGAGGTGAAGCAGGTGCTCTCTCAGACTGTTTGTTTTCTAAGGTGTAATGAAAGTATCAAGAAATCAGAATTTCAGTTTTAGGTGAAAACTGGAAGTAATGATGGTGGTGATGGAGTGGAGTTAGCAGTGCGCTAAAGAAAGGTTGCGTCGACAGTCCTTATGCTGTGTACCCAGCGCTTATCGCGCTCGCTGCAAGCATGTCGTACAGCCTCTTCAGCGCTTACATTATCTTTATAGTGGCTTTCAAAATTTCGATTGAGATTGAATCAGTATTTTGATGGAATTTCCAGCTGCTGGAGAATAGGGGAGTATTCTCAGTAAAGGCGCTGCGCTTTCTGGGATCTAAATGTTGACTACTCTAGTCCACAAGCTCCAAATGATGATCCAGTTGAAGGGTAACTCTTTTGGGGTGAGTTTCTATAATGAGAGGCCTCAAGATTATTGAGGCCTTTTTAATAAGCGCTAGCAGATAATTTTCTACTAGCTACTTGTTTTGGTTGGTGACCTTTAACTTAACGCCAAACACCCCATTGGCCGGTTGTACCCGGCTCCTCGCCCCTTGTCCACCATCCGGCAGTCCATGTTTCACCATTGTGGCTAACGATATCACCTGCGGTGTAGATTTCGTTGCTATCCCAAGCTTGAATACTGGGATCTGTGGGATCTGTGGGATCTGTGGGATCTGTGGGATCTGTGGGATCTGTGGGATCTGTGGGATCTGTGGGATCTGTGGGATCTGTGGTAGTTGATGGTTCAACAGTAAATGAGTAGATCTCGTCATCAACAGTAGAGTCACCGCTTACGGTTAACTTGAAACTTAATTCATGCTGTTCATTTGTTAAGCTTGACGTGTCGATAACCAGTGCACCACTGGGCCCGGTTGCGGTTTCAGCAGGGCTCCCACTTACCTGTGACCATTCCGTATTATTGATATTTCCGACACTTTCTCCCGATGAAAGTACCACTAAATCCCCATGCTCTACTCTAGCTATATCAAGCGGTTTTAAAACCTTAGGTGTGATAGTGGCGATTAATTCACTTCCGTTGCTTGTAATAGTGAATTGACCGGAGGCACGTGAGTCTTTGGAGTTGAAGTAGTTACCATGTAAATCACCCTGGAAGTACATGTAATGATTCATTTCTTCATGCCAGCGACCAATAAAAACATTTCCATTGTGGTTTGATTGGTACCAGCCGGTGACTTGAGAAGCTAAAAGCCTGTCCCAGTCATTCTTATTATCCTCGGTAATTGCCAGCGAAAATGATGAGTGTTCCTCACCATTTTTATTGAATACCGTATAATTGACGGTGTCCCCCACATTAACCGAATCTATACTATTGTCTTCTGGAATAAAGGTGTTGCCTTGAATCAGGTGCGGCTGTGTGGTGCCGGGATCAGGTTCGCTAGGCGGTTCAACATCAGTATTTACAATAGTGATATCACTACAGTTGTAGAAGCCTTCACCAACTGGGTCTACTCGCTGCCAACGTACAAATAAAATTGCATTACCTACCCTGTCTTCTGGAATGGTGACATTCATGCGATATTGACCATTGACGACAGGTACGTCCCCTTCCTCCTGGATAAGCTCAAGGTCATCCCATGCCAGTGGTTGTGACAGGTCTGCTTCCGCCTTCGTAAGGTAAAACTCCCAAAAAGATGGGTTGTGTGGCGCTGTTGCCTGGAATACGTATTCGAATGTTCCCGCATTGACTTCTACACGGGTCCAGGCATCAGTTGCTGCTCCCATTCCTTTTTTCTGCGAGTCATTTGCATAGCAAAGAGTTCCATCAGGAATGGCACTTTTTACAGCGGCAGAATTATTGTAGTCAGGGATGTTAATGGAGAATTCGTTGTGTTGTTGGAAAGGATAAGATCCAGAAATGGATTTTGCCAGGGCACAGCCTGGATTGGATGGTGTTCCAGACCAGATATTGCCTTGATCATAGCAAATTTTTTGCCTGGCTTTTGGAAATTCAGACCAGCCGTGAGCGTGTACTTGTAAGCTGAAAGGTATCAGCAACATTGTCGCAAGCGCGCTTTTTTTCTTAAAAGCATAAGGTTACTCCTGGTTTACATTATTCTCGTCGATTTATTTAGAGCGACTGGAATATTAAGTTCAATTTCCTGGTGAATACTGTGAAATAAGTTGGTGTTTGAGAATGCCGGCCATTCTTTCCTTGTCACCAGGATCAAAAAATTCAGTTAGTAAATAATTACCCGTTAAAAATTGCTAATAAGACAGACCTTTCACGTGGACATGGGTTCCATGCCATACATGAATTAACATGTTTTAATAAAATTTACGTTTCCATTAATCAATAATTGCTTGAGTAGTGGGTCAAAAAATGAAGTCATTTTTGGTGTTTTGTGACAATGTGATGACTGTCAAAGAAAATAAAGCATGAAGGGCGGTATAAAAGCTTGAAGTTTATGTGCTAAATACAGAGGGCTCCACGGATTAATGAAAAGGAAAAATACACACTAGCCTCATTAGCTTGCCTAAATTGTATTGGAGCAGGAAGGTTTTCTGGGGGACTGAAAAATCGCATTGTTTGAAGAGGTTTGTCTCATAGCAGCATCAACTATTGCAAAGTAAATTTAATGCACTTTCGATAGTCTAGTCTTTATCTATTCTTTAAGTGAATGTTAATTTATTTGGGTGGAGCTGATAGGGGTTAGACGAGAATAGGGGGAGTGACAATGACAAACCAATAATTGAGAAGCTTCGGCCTTCAAATATGTAGCGGGCAAAAATTGAACTGTAATTATTTTTTCAATCTATTTGCTTGTTGTATCAGATAAATCGGTCAATAAGTTAATGCTGTAGGCATCAATAGATTCAGGCGCTGGAGCTGATTTATATATCCTTGTACTTGTTTTTATAGATATTAGGTCTTAGGTGGAGCTTATCAGCTTTAAGCGATTATCAATTAGCTTGTATACCTTTAAGTTGTTATTGAATGCCCCGAGAAACCATGAGCCACAGGCAATCCAATATTCAGCATCATGTTCTTTTAGAATAAAAATATCTTGGACATCCGATGTCCTCCAGAACAGCTTTCCTTTTAGGAGATAGTAGTTTTTGAGTTCTACAATTTCTATATTTTTGCTTCTTGCCCAAGATCTTATCTCTCTCCTAAAATATCTGGATTTTGGCGGAAGTAGCACATACGGAAGTCCTCCAAGTATTAAGAATAAAAGTAAAGGTAGACTCCCTCCCAATTCAGGACCGAACGTATGGACTAGACTATCCAGGCCAACTGCTACTATTAGAATTAGAATCAATCTCATTTAACAATCCTAGCGGTTTCAAGCCCTATGGAGAGAGCGGCAGAAAGTGAAATATTCACTGTAGGCACATTTTTGTATCTTTCTTTAATTGCCAGATCTAAAAAGCACCTAAATAAAAACTATTCATCTGCATCATCGAATAAATGCTCTCACCATTTTGGTTTGGTTGCTTCAGTCATTTTCTGACTGTCATTAACCCTTAAAGCCGTTTTGATAAAAGAGTTTTTCACTCTTTAAATCGCAGTCCATCGGCTAAAAGTGCAACCATACGTCCTACTTGCCCAGATGAGTCTTCAGATGAGGACATCCCCAATCTCGCAATTCCTCCAAGTAGTTCATCTGCAGTTATATCTGAACGAACATCTCCCGATTCTATTGCTGCACCTAATACCATAGCGAGGGCAGGCCTTAAGTGCTGGTCAAAATAGCTTGGAAGGGTTTCAAAGGCTGGATCGCCTGAGTGCAATACTTCGGATAGTCCTCGCTTAGTGGCAAAAAAGGTCGCAAATATTTGCATACAGCTGGCCAGGGCTTCAAAGGGGGGGAGGTGTTTAGCTTGTTCTATCACTTCCTCAGAGCAGCTATCGATCTCCCTGCGGAAAACTGCCGCGATCAGGTCTGCCCGCTTCGGGTAGTGCCGATAAAGAGTGCCTACACCGACACCGGCCTTACCCGCAATCTCCCGCACTGGGGCATCTACGCCGGAGGTGGCGAATACTTCCTTGGCTGCCTGGAGCAGGGCGTCATGGTTGCGCTTGCCGTCTGCTCGCTTACGTTGGCTCGAATTAGTGTCATCAGATTTTGGCATATCTACCCCTTGCTAAGCGGAACATTGTTCCGTATATTTAATCGGAACGTTGTTCCGATTTTGCCATAGCCATGTGCTGGAGCCAATGGCCCATGAGCTGTATCTATGTGGAGACTGACGATGCACGATAGACCAATTGCATTGATAACTGGTGCTAATAGGGGAATAGGATTACAAGTCGCGAGGGACCTGAGTGCTAGAGGCGTTTCTGTCTTAGTTGGGGCTCGTGATTTTAAGCAGGGGCAAAAAGCAGCTGATTCCATAGGCGAAAGCGCTTGGCCTATTCAGCTAGATGTTACTGATGAGAGCAGTATCCGAGCTGCAGCCAACACTATAAGAAAAGACTTTGGCTATCTCGATATATTGGTTAATAACGCGGCGATTAGCCATGCAGGGGAGGCTGGAGTAACTCTGGCGGAAATCGGAAAAAAGACTCAGGTTAGCGCTGTAACTTTGGCTGAATTACGTGAGATATTTGAAACTAATGTTTTCGGGGTTGTGGCGGTCACCCAGGCAATGCTACCTCTTCTCAAACTCTCTCCTTCTGCCAAAGTAGTTAATGTTTCTAGCGGTGCTGGCTCGTTGATGAGCCATTCAAATCCCAACAATCCAGCACGAAAAATGTTTGGTGCCTACTCCATGTCAAAAACTGCGCTAAATGCTGTGACTATGGCTTTCTCAATTGATCTTGAAAAATCAAACATAAAGGTAAATGCCGTATGCCCTGGGTTTACTTGCACTGGCTTAAATAATTACGAGGGTGAGCAAACTGTAGCAGAGGGTGCGAGGGAAATCGTGCGTGTCGCACTTCTGGGCCAAGAAGGGGGTTCTGGTACTTTTACCAGTTTTAACGGTTCTATGCCCTGGTAATTCGGTGCTGACAGCGAATACCAGTGGCCACTTTACTGTGTTCTATTAATTCCATCGATCAAGTAGAAAGTTAAAATTGAAGGAGAATAATTTATGACAATATCAGATCATACATCAGTAAAAAAGCAAGGTCCTTTTATTATACATCATGCAATATTACTGCCTGACCTGGTCAGGGGGCAAGAGCTGAAGGTTCGTGTAATCGCACCGGTGAATGGTGAAAACTTACCAATCGTTATCTTCGCCCATGGATACAAATCACCACCTTATGGATACGCTCCAATAACTGAATTTCTCGCCTCTTTGGGTTTTGTAGTTCTGCAACCGGTTTTCCTGGATTCTGAGGTGCCAGATGATGACCCTAGAGTGCCTGAAATCTGGCAGTATCGAGTATCTGACATGAAGAGAGTTCTGGATGAGTTGGACAGTATCGAGAAAGCTGTTTCCATGTTGCGCGGCCGTCTAGATAAAGAAAAGGTAGTTGCTATTGGGCATTCCTATGGAGCACAAACTGTAGGTATGTTACTGGGGGCTCGGGTATTAAATGAAGGCAATATCCCTGGCCCCGATTTATCAGATAAGCGGGTGAGAGCGGGTGTTTTACTTTGTGCAACTGGAACGGGCGGAGAGAACCTATCCCCTTTTGCGGCCAAGTTCTTCCCATTTATGAATCCAAGTTTTACGGAAATGACTGCTCCATGCTTAGTTGTTGCAGCGGATCAGGATAATTCCCCACTGAGTACCCGTGGGCCAGACTGGTTTACTGATGCTTTTACTTTGGGAACTGGTGCAGAGTACTTGCTGACCCTTGTGGGGGCAAAGCATTTACTGGGTGGAATTAATGGGTATGGCGTTATAAGTGAAGAAGAAAACAACCCTGCCCATGTATCAATTGTGCAGGCCGTAATTTCTGCGTACTTAAGTAAGCAGTTCTATGAGAAAAACTCCGATTGGGACGTGTTACTAAGCACGCTAAAAAACCAAGATCCATCTATTGGTTTTGTTGAAGAAAAGTCAGCCAACACTTTTATGGCTTTATAGTCTGGAAACCTGTTAATTCTTTTCATTCAATTAATCAGTTTTTCTGGGCAGAAAGCGAAGCACCACTTTGCATTTAATCACTTCTACTTTTAGTGAATGATCTGCTAGTGTGATGAGTATACTTATCCAGGCTTTAATTGCATTGTAGTGAATACTATATCGAGTCTCTATATCGATAGAATATCTGCTTCACACCCAGGAAAAGATATAACGATTGTAAGGTGTATTATTTAGAAAACCAGGACTATAAATGGCAGGAATATTGACTGTGTGTAATTTATACAATTTTACGGGATTTTATTCCTTATTCTATTCTGTGTCAATATTTCTGACATTTATCGTTGTGGCTTTGTTGGATGCCCTACGTTGCTAATACAGCTTGGAATTTTAAGAAGAAGGTTGTGTTTTGGACAATGCTATTTATTGTAACTCTATATATTACCCAGGACTTAATCTATGAGAGTTGCGATACTGGTTGTGTTATTGCTAGTTAGTGTTGCTTATCTAAGTAGGCCGGAGAAAGCGAGCGAGTTACTTGCTGAGTTGTAGTGGTCTAATCCTTCCGGACACTTCGCTAAGATGGTAAAACTACCAAGCGAGGTGAAGTATGACAACAAAAGGTACACGCCGGTATTTCAAGCCGGAATTTAAGAAAGACGCCGTAGCGCTAGTCTCTGAGCAAGGGTATTCAATTTCTAAAGCAGCAGAGGCTGTAGGAACAACAGCCAATAACCTGCGACGCTGGATAAAGGAACTGAAGCAGGAAGAAGACGGTGTAAGGTTGGATGTAGGTGAGCGCGCAGAATTAGAGCGATTACGACGTGAAAATAAGCAGTTGCGGATGGAGAAAGAAATCCTAAAAAAGGCCAGCGCCTTCTTTGCGAAAGAAATGAAATAAAGTACAGCTTTATTGAAAAACAGCAAGGCAGCTTTCCTGTTAGGGTGCTCTGCCGGGTAATGCAGGTAAGTAAGACTGGCTATTACGATTGGTGTTGCCGTGGTAATAGCTCAATAGATGCTCAAACATGGCAACTATGCCATCGTTTGAAGGCCCTATTTGCAGAATCTAGACAGAGCCTCGGAAGTCGTCGGTTAATGAAGCTGTTACGTAAAGAAGGTTTTGAAGTCGGGCGCTATCGAGTCCGCAAGCTCATGAAAAAGCTAGGCTTGGCAGTAAAGCGTAAGAAGCGATTTACAATAACGACAGACAGTAAACATCACCTACCGGTCGCAGAGAACCTTCTGAATAGGGAGTTCTCACCGAGTGCTAAAAATCAAGTTTGGACGACTGATATTACATATATTTGGACTTCGCAGGGCTGGTTGTACTTGGCGGTAGTGATTGATCTCTATTCGCGCCGGATTATTGGTTGGCATCTAGATCGGAAGATGGAAACGGCCCTGGTAACTCGTGCGTTGATGATGGCTGTCAATTTGCGTTCGCCCCCAAAAGGTCTCCTGCATCACTCTGATCGTGGCAGTCAGTATGCCAGCCATACCTACCAAACGTTATTGAGTCAGCATGGGATGGTGTGTTCAATGAGCCGTAAGGGAAATTGTTGGGACAACGCACCGACTGAACGTTTCTTCAGCAGCCTGAAGCGGGAGTGGGTAACGGGAAACCTTTATCCGACAAGGGAGGATGCGGTAGCAGATGTAAGAGCCTATATTGCTTATTACAACTCACGAAGAATACATACAACACTGGGAGACCTAGCCCCTATCGAATTTGAGAAATGTGCTTAAAGAAGTGTCCGGTTGGAGTTGACCACAACAAGTACTGTGAAGATTCTCACCCAGATAAATCATTAGCCGACTGCAGACAGCAAATAACAACGCCTCAAATTAGATGTGATGTGCTGAAGGGCACTTTAGAAAAAGATGGTACTTGTGTTAGGTGGGGACCGCCAAAAGGGAGTAGGCGCGGGCTTGATAATGATATCAACTTGTAAACTTTCGCTGACTTAGTGAGCCTAAAATAATCCTTAGATCTTCTTGCCACAGCTCTAAATTAGGGTGAATAGCTAAGTGAGCTGATATCCACAGCATCACTGCCTATATCTTCAATCTATAAGTACCTAAGATCTAGCAAGGTTCCTATCTCAACAAAAATCCTAGTATTCAGTTCTCTAATTTATGAGGCTTTCCTGGGAGCACTTTCACATTTGAAGTCAAAGCTCCTCTCCAAAATCGGCTGTAGTTTCTTATCCGGAATATAGCCCCTTAGCCAGCTGAGCGGCTCTCCGTTGGAGGCGATAAGGAAGCTGAATGGAGTGCCGGGAGTTTCGCCCAGTACTTTTTGAAGCTGTGTGCTTGCTTGAAGCATGGGGAATTCCGGGCGTAGCTTTCGATATTCAGTCAGTAGGGCTTTTCGGGAGCCATTGATACCCAGGGCGATGGGCTGAAACTGTTGGGAGCACTCGCTAGCAAGCCGGTTGAGTGTTCGAACCTGGCGAAAGCACCAGGGGCAGTTCGGTTCAACCAGTACTATCAAGCTGGGTTTCCCTTTGAATTGCTGCAGGTTGATACGCTCGGGGCCGGCGAGGCTGCGCAGTTCAAAATCGTAAAGGGAAATGGCAGCTTCTGTCGCGCCAGTAGGCGCGAACAGAAGTGTGATTAGTGCGAGCCAGGTTCGCATTACAGGTTCCAGTCGAAGCCCAGGTAATATTCACGCCCTCGTAGCGGGCCGTAGATATAGGCTACGTCGTAGGCACCACTGGCATCCCAGAATAGAGGACTCTCACCTTCCTCAACCTGGGTGTAATCTGTCAGGTTGTTTCCGCCCAGATACAGGCTCAGATTTTCAGTGACGTCAAAGGTTAATTTAAGATCTACTGTCCAATAGGCGTCTGCGCTTGTGCTTTTTAACGTGGAGTCGCCCAACTGATTGAAACCTTCGTAGCCAAATTCATCCAAGTCCCGGGAGCCTACCCAAGTAGCGCTGGCATATAGCATCCAGTAATCCGCTTTGTAATCCAGATTGAATAGTGCACGTTGCTCTACTGGAGCAATGGCAAAAGATTCCCGGAAAACATCGTCGTAATCATAGGTCTCCAGTGTGCCACCGATAGTCAAATTTTCGGTCAGCGCGTAGCCGAGAGTGATATCGGCAGCACCTACGGAGGCGCTTTCCTGCATCTGGGTAAGCAGTGGTACTCCATCCTCGGTTTCGCTCAGTGCTGCGAGGTTATCGACTTCGGTAAATGCCAATGACAGGGTGCTGTTGAGACGCTCTCCCTCGAAGCTCAATGCATAAGTTGCGGATAGAGATTTTTCAAGGTTTTCGATCTCGATGGCAAAGCCATCACCGGCATCAAGAATGCCGTGATCTGTTTCGAAAAAGGATAGGGGGGCTCGGTATCCTCGTCCCAGCGCTACCCGGGAGGTCCACTGGTCGTCGTGCAGATAGCGGAGGTCTATACGCGGGGCCACCACCGTTTCATCGATCTCTGTACCGGGTTTTTGCTCGGCGACAAAGTCGGCTTTGGCATTGTCTACGCGTATGGCCAGTGCCACTTCGAGGTCTGGTGAAACGGTCCAGGTGTCCTGTATGTAGAGGCCGGTAGTTTGGTAGTCGAAACTATCTTCGATGTAATTATCGCTTTCCTCTCCTGCGACAGAGTCGGAACGCATGGATTCATCACGAAGATCGACACCAAAGGTGAGCATGTGCTGATCGTTAAGGATCAAATTGTTGCGCAGGTCGAAGTAGTTGAGTGTGTCTGTAGCGGTGTAATCGAACCCTTCGTAGAAGGAGTCCTGCTTGTGCTCAGACCAGGCGACAGTAAACAGCGTGTTATAGGATTCGCTGAATTCGTGGAGCCAACTTGAGGAAATTTCACTGCGAGTGGTGGAGATCCATTCGGTGGTTTCCCAGGGTTTGCCAATGTATTGCTGCCGCACATCGTCGTCGACAAACAAGTGGTCAGATTCCACACCATCGTAGCCTTGTAGGACGGAACCAATGCTGTATCCCTGAGGGCCGCCAAAAATACTGGAGTCGGTATAGGCTGTGCGCAGTACCACGTTGTCCCGCTCACCCAGGTCATGGGAGAGGCGAACTACATAGCTGGCGTTCTCTTGCAGCGGTGCTTCGCTAACTCCGTTGTCATCATTGTCCATCTGGTGGTGCTTATCATCCTGAATGACCAGCGATGTACGGGTGCGTTCATCATCGCTTACATAGCCGCCCATCATGCCTAGAAAGTAGCTGTCGTTGTCCTCCATGGAGGCATTGATGTTGAGGCCGGTTTCCTCGACTTCCTTGGAGATGACATTGATGGTTCCGCCGATTGCTTCGGGTGCGAGCAGCGATGCTCCCGCACCTCGGGCCACTTCGATACGAGAGACACCTGTTGTGGCCAGTGCATCCACTGCGTAATAGCCAGCCATCATGGTGTGAAGAGGAACGCCGTCGGTGAGGATGGTGGAGTGCTCACCGCGCATGCCGTTCAGCATTATTCGTTTGACCCCGCACATGGAGCACTCATTGGAAACCCGAACACCGGGGGACTTTTCAATGGCGTCAGTGAGGTTAACCGCCTGCAGGGATTTGATCAGACTTTCATCAACAACCTCAGTTTTCTGGATTGCATCCAGCAAGGCTCCGCGCTCATAGAGGCGCTGGCGCACACCGACTACTACGGTTTCCTCCATTACCGTGGGCTGATCTGAGGGAGTTTCATTGGCGAGGGAGGCGGGTACTGCGGCTGCGAGTGCAGTAGCTAGCAGGGTTTTGCGAAACATGAGAGGACTTCCAGCAAGTAAACTGCCGAATATGATAATGATTCGCATTTGCGCGGCAAGCGAGCAAAGGTGGTAGTTTTAGTGGCTTTGGATTTAGCGGGCCAGGAGGTATGGGCTCTAACTTGGAGGGGGCACTCAAGGGGCCTATGAGTTTCTTTGGGTTGGCTTAGTGTGCTGCTCTCATGAAAGAGTTGGAAAACCTTGGCCGATAGATTGCGGTTGAGGCCCGCTGTGGGCCCTCATTTAAGGGGAAGTTGATTCTCAGCGTTTTCTGTTACTGAGTTTCTGCTCCCTTTGAATACGTATATAAATTTCTTCGCGGTGAACTGCTAGGGATTTGGGGGCATGAATCCCGATCTTTACTTGGTTACCCTTAACCTCCAGCACTTTGAGTGAGATGTCTGTTCCAATTCTTAGGTTTTCACCAGTCCGACGCTTTAAGATCAACATATTTTTTCCTACTGAATTTCAAGCTATTTTTTTGGCTCCGAAACCGGAAGGCTTAGAAAGTCGTGATTGCAGGAAGGGCAGGGGGGGAGCGCGAGAACGGTAAGCATAAAAGAAGAAAAGGCGGGCACTACGCTCCCAGAGCTTGGGCAATCGCTTCAAGCTTCTGATTGCGCTCAGCTTTATTGAAGACGAGCGGGTTTCTAGCGTACTATGCATACAGCCATCTTGATAGGTGATTTATCAATTTGGTTAGCTGGCCCCTGGTGTTGGTAGCACCTTGGGTCAGCGCCTTTTACTTACTTTTACGTCACGCTACTGTTCTCCTCTAAGAAATGAGTCTTGGATTTGCTTGAATCAACAATCCTTAAAAAACTGCTGAGTAAGACTCTAATTCCGATAAATATTCATCAATTTTACGCAGCTTTGACACTAAAACAAACTTAATAAAATCCAATAAGATCATTTTAGTGCCTATATTTTTGTGTTTGTTTGAAAAGTCTACAGCGGTTTGTTGTATTACTGGGGGGAAGGATAACGCTGCTTGTCATTCTCTATATTGGTTTTTAAAACTAATACCATCAGTTCAATTGAGCCCCATTTGCTGACCAAAATTTTCATCGGACTTTGCGATTTTTGGACGTGTCACAGGGGCTTAACGTTGGTATTGGCCATGCAGGTTTACATTTCCAACCTTTCTTTTAATGAAATACTTAAGGGGTACTCAACCTCTGAGGGAAGAAGATTTTCCGCTTGCTCAAATTCTCTAGCTTTGACTAGTTGGTGAATTCTGTGGGCACTTTCGGTTACATCAGTAATTTTCTGAATCCATTCATTAACGTAAAGCATTACAGCTTTATTCGACAGCCCAATCTGAATAGCTCTGTGAGGAAGGGGTTCCAGATCTAAACTCCGTTCAGGGTCCCATTGAATACGGACAGGTGTAGTTCTCTTAGCTTCCAACCATACTTCTTTCGTTTGGTATTGATCGGTTTGGTGGCTAAGCAGGCTATTCTGTAAGGCCCATTCAAATCCTTCTCTAGTGATATCTATCGCCAGAATGCGGTTTTGCCCGCTGTCTTTTTCTCCCCAACCCGAACGGTACATCATCCATAGGAAAGAGGGTTTAATCCAGGTCATACGTTCCATTTTGAATGGTGGGGATACAAAGGTTCTGTTTTGTAGGGCGGAATTTGCAATGGCTGTGTTGTATGCTTGGTAGACGCGAATGGTGTGATTATTAAAGCTAGCGCGGATCTGGCGCGTGGGGATAGTCATTTCTTAACCTCTAAATACATACTGTAATGTTACAAGTGGTTAAGTCATTAGTAAAATTCTATGCAAATTTACTCCTCAAGAGGAGGAGTAGTAGAGTTCGATGATATAACGAAGCTCTACTACCAAATTATTAGTTAATTATTCATGCTTCAATAATCAGCACTAATCCAAACATTTTCAAAGTCGGTATAACCATAGATAGTAATATACCAAGTGCCCGATTGAGGAGCGTTCAAATTTATGGATTCATAGTTGCCCCAGTTTTCAGAAGCGTAGTCGGCATTTGACTCAGTGGCGGGTTCACCGTGCTTGATGTAGAGATCTGCATCACCAATGGAGTTGAATAGCGCTGCACCCGTAGCTACAGAAAGCTGGGTCGCTCCTTCAGGAACTTCAATCTTAAACTCTAATTGATCTCCTGCATGGCCATTCAGGTCAGAGATAACTTCGCCGGGAATTATAAATTCATCAGTAGATGATTCAGTAAAAGAGCCGGTCAGGGATACTTGATCGAAGTCTGTATAGCCGTGGAGCATGACATGCCAGATCCCGGGAGTTGGGTTTGCTATAGCAACGGACTCCTCATTGCCGCCTAAATAGGGCCGATAATCATAGACCGACTCAGTAGGTCTGCTAGCAAAACGAATATAGAGATCCGCATCGCCACTACCACCGGTCATCTCAAATGAAAGGTCGCTGGCATTTTCCGGTACTGTGATGGTGTAGAACAACGACTCTCCTGCACTGGCATTAAGACCGCTGACAGGTTTCTGATTAACCAGAATATTGTCGGACTGATCAGCCAGGGTTACCGTTGCCGTTAAATCTACACCCTCGAAGGAGCGTTCGATAGGAGATAGTAATATGTACCAGCGGCCGGTTTCAGGCGAAGTGATCTCAATATCTTCAATATTACCGCTATTTTTAGAACTGAAGTCAAAATCGGCTGGGGTAGGTTGGCGATTATAGGCCACATACATATTCATTTCACCGCCCAGTTCATCGCCTGAATTGTCAGTAATAACTGTCAAGGTTTGAGCATTTTCGGGCACGTCGATATGGAATACTTTTTCGCCTTTGCTACTTAAGTTCTCTCGCGTTTTTGATGGAATAAGAGTTAGCTCTGCCTCCTCATCACAAACTATTGAGTTACCGCCTTTAGCGGGGCTGAAGCTAATGCTCCCTTCATTAAGATAAGAATCAATTAACTCAAGTGCTTCGCAGGAGTAGACATCGAGGAGATTGTCCGTAACATCAATATCAGTTAAGAAATGTCGGTCCATTACCCACTCGAATTGCGCAGTGCCCAAGTAGTTGCCGGCAATATTTAATGTTTCTAGACGTTTAGGTAATTCGGGTAACTCTGTGAGGTTTTCATTAACAGCGGTTAAGTGCTTTAAGTATCGGAATACGTGAATACCTTGCAGTGACTGGATTTCCCCGTTGCCTGGAGTGCGAATTTCTTCAATGTTTGCTGCTTCCAGGCTGTCAATCTCACCATCGTTGTTTGTGTCGAAATAGGAAGTCAAATATGACTTGAATGCAGGGTCAGGAATATTAATATTGACCGCGCCATAGTGGGATGCTGCTGCAACCTGATCACCGCCGCCCAAGTCGATACGTTGGGCCATTATACGGCTGAAGTGCTCATAACCCGATTTAGGGATAATAGTCTCTTGCCCATTAACCGAAAATGCACGTGATGGATAGTGCATTACAGACAGGAAGTCATAGTTACTGTAGTTGTGGGTTTGCCGTATATCAAAATTGTGGACATACTCGGGTTTAATATTATCTTCAATGATTTCGACATATTCATCACGATCAGATCGCTGATGTTCATGCCTCATACCAATAACATGGCCCAATTCATGGACAATAATGTACTTGGTATCCCAGTTGTTCATGCTGAAGAATTGCCCACCGCCGGTTTTTCCAACCATGGAGCGGTTTTCAGTTCCGTTTCTTACGTGAACGTAGTCAGATTGATCAGTGCGTCTTAAAAATTGTAAGTCTGCAATTTCTTCCCAGACTTTGGTGGCGTCGATAAAACGCTGTTGATTTTCTTCAGCGACACTATCGTAAAAGTCGTAATATATGATTCCATCAGGCCACTTATTCGCTGATATTTCAACAGCGGACATAATGCTAACTTGACCGGAATCCTCTTGAACTGGCTCCAGCATATCTCCGGTCAGCTGGTATAGTTTGCCATCAATAATGACTTGGCTCGATTTGGGTTGCTCTTCCAATTGAGCAAACTCATTGCCGGTGTAACTTGGTATCGTTATATCTACAGCCTGGCTGTATGCCATTGCAGACTGAAAAGTTAAAGTTAGGGTTGCTGAAATTCCCAGTGCGGTACTGGTAAATAGTTTCATTTTCATGTTCCTGCTTTGAAAATGTTTTTAAAGTTTTGCCAAACTTTTATCCATAAATAGTCGAGTAGGAGGCATGCCTGATTAACTCTGGCAACAAGTTAAATCAGGATGAATATGCCGCCGCGCGGGAGAATACCGATGTTTGGATTTGAGGTCGATAGGTGGTTTTAAGTTGATTCAGAATGCTAGATTTGATTCGTGGCATTTCTGGAAGGGCGAACTCACGAACGAGATAAAATGTAGAGGATGACTATCAATTTTCGAATGTATATCTTGGTGTTATTAGCAATACTTGTGTTCTGAATATTAGAGATCACCCAGGTGCTTTGTTAGCTGGGTAAATAGTGCCAGATCCAAACCCACTTTCTCTAAACTACGAATATCTTCGAGACAATTTCATATGAATGAGTGGGGTCGTATCCAGTTTGAGGATATACGGCCACCTCAACCCGTCGTACAAACCCCTCAAATTGAACAACAAATAGCCTGGAAGGCAGTAGGGTACCCTGTTAGCCTCTCTTGCAAGCTAGATAGGAAGGAGCGGGCCTATGCAGGAGTCGGATGTTGCCAATCGGCTAATCGATGCGGCACGAGAGTGCTTTTTGAACGATGAGTACCACCGGGTCACAACTCGCCAGATCGCTGCTAAGGCTGGAGTGGCGGTATCGATGATTCGATATTACTTCGGTAGCAAGGATGGCCTCTATGAAGATATGATCCGCCAAACCCTTCTGCCATTGATCGAGGCCGTAGAGCAACTCAGCCTTGATGGCGATTGGGATTTTGGAGATTTCTTTGCCCTTTACTACTCCACCATGCAAGAGAATCCCAAGTTTCCGGCTCTGATCCTGAAAGTCATGGCCCTTAATCAAGGGCCGGGGAAAAATGTGATACGGCAGCTCCTGGAGCGGGGGCGTCAAAGGGGTTCTCGGCGGTTAGCTGAAATTAAAGGTGAAGAAGCCGAATCTGAAGACCCCAAGTATGATTTGCTCAGGATTTCATTTGTCAGTTTGGCTATGTTGCCGATGTTGGCCAAACCCGTCCTGGAAGAGCAAATGGGGCACGTTATGGACCCCGATTTCTTAAAACAGCTTGCAGAGTTTAATGGCCGACTTCTGAAGTCAGGTTTGCAAAGCTTATAGCGATAAGGCCTCAGCAAGTTGAGGCCGGTCTCTTATATCTATTTTTAATCAGATGTTATTTCTGAGGAGTTCTTATGCCCCAGTCAATGCAAAGAAATAGGGCCGTAAATTGGGTCTTTAAACGCGCTTCTAATATGATTAATAGTATTTGTAATATTCCTAATGCTCTGATGCCGCCTCCATTTCGAGTAATGCAAATTGGATCGCTATTTTGGCAGTCTAGATGTCTGTATACGGCTGTCCGATTAAATATAGCTGATCATATTAACGGTGAAGTCGTTCCGGTAGAAAAACTGGCAAATGATTGTAATGCAGATAAAGAGCATCTATATCGATTGATGAGGATGTTGTGTGCAATGGGGATTTTTAAGGAGGTAAAAGCAAGGCACTTTTCGCACAATCGAAACTCTGAAGTGTTGCGCAGTGATGCCAGTAACAGCGTAAGAAGTATGGTGCTCATGCATAACTCCCCAGAATTCAGCAAGCCCTGGTTTAATGGGTTTGAAGACCATATTAAAGATGGGAGTGTGCCTTTTGAAGGTGTTTATGATCAGGAAATGTTTGATTATATGAATGATCATCAATCTGTTAGCACGCTGTTTTCGGACGCTATGGATACCGTTGATAATCTTACCGGGCTACAGTATTTACAAGATTTTGATTGGAGCAGGTTTGATAGAATTATTGACTTGGGTGGGGCAAAAGGCAGCAAAAGTGCGAGTGTCCTCTCTTCATATAAAAACATAACGGCGATGGTGGTCGACAGGAATAATGTTGAGGGGACGGCAAGAGAGTACTGGAAAAACTCACTGAGTGATACAGTTGAAGAGCGATTGGACTTCTTCCCAGCAGATATTATTAACGATAGACTGCCGGTAGCTAATAGTGATAAGGATATCTACTTGTGTACGGCCGTTTTTCACTTGCTGAATGACAGTAAGGCAAAGCGACTCCTCAATAATATTTACTCTGCCATGCAAGGGCAAAATGCTACGCTCGCCATTGTTGACGCAGTATTACCTGAGAAGGGCGCAGACCTTAATTTGGCTGCCATGGACATGCAGATGTTGATGGGAACTCGTGGGCGGGAGCGAACTTACAGCGAATGGAACCAACTCTTTAGTGATAGTCCTTTCTACTTGGTGGAGACAATCTCCGTACGTACCTTTGCAAAACTGATGGTGTTGAAAAAGAGAAAGGGTTAGGTGCTAAGCACTAAGTGGGTGTCAACAAGCGCAATGTTATTAATCGTGAAAATGAAATAACATTGCGCTTATTGTATTGATGGCACGAATAGTCCGCTTATCAACTATAGATACGCCAGCAAGCCAATATCCGTAGTAGCTTAAAGTGCAGTATCACCTGTATTGGTTTTATATACGCCTATATTTACCTATAGCCTCTTTCTGCTAGTCGACTAAGGTTTCGGTCTTTGGTATCTCAGTAGATATTACAGAATTACTTAGGGGGCTCTGAGCCAATATATTTGAAATTACTGGATCTTAGCTATGTATCTAGTGTCCCGTCTAATAGGCAGTTTGCTAGTTTTATCGGTTATTTATGTGGGGTATGTTTGGGCTGATCTTGAGGATCGAGAGCTCGTTGCTGGGGTTACTTATGATATTCCAGGGCTGGCGTATAGAGAACCCTCTTCTGGCGCTATAGAAGGCTTTGAGCCTGACCTGGTCAGGGCAATTGGGGAAAAGTTATTTGGCGGCCCTGGCTATATAAGGCTAACCCGTGTGCTGGATGAGGATCGTATAAAGGCACTTGAAGACGGAAGAGTGGATATGGTGGTATCCCAGTTTACCATCACTCCAGAGCGCGAAGAAAAAGTGGACTTTTCGATTCCTTATTACGTCACTGGGGAGGGTTTACTGGTCCATAAAGATAGCGATATTGAGAGTTTTATCGATCTGGAAGGTAAGATAATTGCTGTTACTAAAGGCTCACTTTCCCTGAAAAGAATGCGTGCTGTCCTACCGTCATTGGAGGGGGCCAGATTGGTTGTAGCGCCCACAAGCTCAGCGACCTTAGAGGCTGTTCAAAGTGGAAATGCTGATGCTGCCTCCAATGACATTATCAACCTGGTACTTTTGCGTAAAGCATCAGCTTATCCGACTTTATATCGTCTGGTGAATATTAGTGGAGACTTCCCGCCAAAGCCCTTTGGTATCGGTGTTAAGAAAGGGAATAAGGAACTGCTCGAGCGACTAAATGCTGCTCTAGAAAGCCTAAAGGAGAGTGGGGAGATCAATAGAATGCTGGATAAGGCCGTTTCCAGTGTGGGTTCAGAGAATGACCCTGATGATACCTTCAGCGGCTCACAGTAGAGTAGTCGCAGAACTATCCGTACAGATAAAGTCTAATTAGGGGCGATATGACTACTAAATCCCCCAGTGTCTTCTTTTCTTTGCTTTTCAGCTCAGTCCTTTTCTTGGCTATTACTTACAGCAATTATCTACTGGGGAATTCCCCGATGCAGGCTACCCATTCGATCTTGGTGGAAACGGATGCACATGAGGGGCTTGTTTATGTACCCTCCCAGAAACGTCTCTACTTCACCAGTGTTCCAGATTTAGAGATTGAGAATCCACAGATAGCGATCCGTTACTACGACTTTATTACTGGCGAAGTTGTAACCTGGAAGCACCGAAGCAATATGGCAAACAGCATGTGGCTTAGCAATGACGGTGAATATTTATTGGTTGCAGAGCAGGGGAAAGGAGCAACCCCGGGCGCTATCAGCCGCATAAGCCTTTCAGACGGTCAACGAGAAGTGCTTGTAGATGCCTATAAAGGTAAGCCATTTAATTCACCCAATAAAGTTGTACAGTCAGCCTCTGGCTGGATCTACTTCACCGATCCAGATTACGGCTACAACCAAGGCTTCAAGCCTGAGCCAATGTTAACGCCAGCTGTCTACGCTTTTGATCCTTCAACAAAAAAGTTAATTCGCTTGTCAGCGGAGTACATGATGCCTCATGGGTTGGCAATCTCCCCAATAGGCAACCAAATCTATATTGGTGATACTGCAGCTATCGATGGAAAGAATCCTTACAACCCCAAAAAAACAAAAGACATTTATGTAAGCGCTTTGCCATCCCCGGAAAAATTGGAGGAGAAGCAATGGGTGTTGTCGGTACCAGTAGGGATTCCTGATGGTTTTATTGTTACTGGCCCCAAAAATGATCTGTGGGTGGCGGCAGGTGACGGGCTGCGACACTATCGAGAGAACGGCTCTCTGGTTAATCTTTACCCTGTTCCCGGCGGCGTGTATAGCGTAGCAACTGACGGTAAAGCAATTTACTCATCAAGTAATACCGCTATATGGAAGACAATGCCCTGAGGGGAAGAGGGGGGATAGTTCCTCTTACTTTTGGAGTGTTATTGCCTGTTCGATCTGTCTAGCTACGGCAAGTAGTGCCAAATCCGCTCCGGGTAACCCATCTATCTCCAGGCCCACCGGTAATCCATTGGTACTTGGCCCGATGGGGATGCTGATGCTCGGGGCACCGGTAACTGGTGCGGAGACATTGTTGTATATCAGTGTGTCCAGGGTGGGGAGTGTCTGTCCATTTAGCTCCAGTTGATATGAGGATGTTTCCAGGGGTTGCGCTTCGATAGGCGCAGTTGGAAATACGATCGCGTCCAGTTGATGCTGCTGGATGATCTTCGAATAGCTCTCGTGCACAGCAGGCAATTTCTTTAAGGCCGCTTGATAAGCTGAGTCTGGCGGCGCCTTAGGGCCGAGCACTGATTCCTGATAGACCTCTTTCACATCCTCACTTTTGATCATTGCTACCAAACCCTCTAGTTGAGTTTGTGGTTGATAATTCGCCAGAAAATGCCCCATGGCAGTCCGCATCTGATGAAACCCGACGGGAAATCCGATTTCGAGAGCGGCGCTGACTATTGGTGAAAGGTCTACTTCTACCAGGTCTACTCCGGCATCAATAAGGGTACTGATTAGAGCCCTGAAAGACTGGCTTACTCCAGGTGAGAGGTTGTCAAATAGAGGATGGGCAAGCCCCAAGCGCAACTGATTGATTGGCTTGCATTGGGGTACGGAGACTCCTGTCATCACTTCAAACAGATAGATGGTATCTTCGACACTAACAGCCATAGGGCCGATCGTGTCAAATGCTGGCACAGAGGGTACGACTCCTTGGCAGCTAAGGCTGCCAGTTGAAGGGCGAAAGCCAACAATACCAGTTAACGCCGCCGGTAATCTGACGGAGCCGGCGGTATCGGTGCCGAGGCCAGCGGGCACAATCCCCGCGGCTACAGCAACAGCGGTGCCCCCCGATGAACCGCCGGGGAAGCAAGCGATGTCCCACGGATTCCTTACGGCACCAAATGCAGCGTTATTGGAGGTTACGCCAAAGGCGAGCTCATGTAGATTGGTCTTCCCAACCACTATGGCCCCACATCCCTCTAGCCGCTCAACCACTGGGGCAGAGGACTTCGGCAGAAAGTTCATGCCAAGGGTCCCAGCAGTGGTATGCATACCCTTTACATTGATATTGTCTTTAACAGCGATGGGGATACCGGCAAGGGGCCTACGGTGGCTACCGGAGGCCAATTCCCTGTCAATGCATTTGGCTTTTTGAAGGGCGCCATGCCGATCGAGGCAGATAAAAGCATTGAGTTCGGAATGAGCAACTGCATTGTCACAAGCTTCTTCAATCAGTGATACTGCGCTAATCTTTCTTGCGAGCACCATCTCCACAAGCTCATGAAGGGAAGTCGTCATAGTTTGCTTACTAGCTTCTGATTGTACTTGGGATCTTAGATCATAGTGAGAAAGAAAGTAGGACGATAAGAATGATATTGGCTAATTTGATAGCACTAGCCTTGATCTCTCCGAGGCGTATCTGATGGTGAAGAGTGAGCAGCGCGTTTCTGGCCATTGAAAATATGAGGGTTATGGGTTTTGAAAATTGATGTATTACTGTTTGATCTCGGCGGCGTACTAATAGAGCTAAAAGGCCGTCCATTACCAACCGGTAAAGCGCCTGTGACTGATGTCATTATCTCCGGTCCGGTAAGGCAGTTTGAGAGAGGAGAAATCACCACGGAAGAATTTGCAAACGCTTTAAAATCTCAATTGGAAATAGAGGAATCGATAGAGACTATTATCGATCATTTCACAAACTGGCTTGCTGGATTCTATCCAGGAGCAATTGAATTACTCAGTTCTCTAGAGAAAAACTACAAAGTGGCCGCATTGACAAATACCAATGAACTTCACTGGCCACGCATCACTCATGAATTTAATGCACATAACTATTTTGGCAGAATATTCGCTTCCCACCTTATAGGTATGGCAAAGCCCGATGAAGCATTTTTCAAGCATGCGCTTGAGCAGCTGGAAGTCGAAGCCAGTAGTGTTGTGTATATGGATGATATCCCTAGAAACGTAGAGGTGGCGAATAAGGTGGGTATGACTGCGTTTCATACCAAGGGATTTGATTCGGTGTTGGAAGTGATAGAACGTTTAAATATTCAAAAATAGATTTTTGGCAGTAAGAAAGGTTGGAGGTCTAATAGACTATTGTGTAGAGGTAGTTTCTTGGCCTTAAAAATCTACTTAAGCTATCCAGACATGCCTGCCCTCAAGTTGCTCCCTCTTTCTAAATATTAATTTTTAGGAGCTTGTTCACAGTTCACGGCTAAGTTCATTCGAATGTTGGTTAGACTATAATTTGCGCCAGTTAGTAAGTACCAGCTCGGTGAAATATGATCATGATGAGTGTTATTTCTGGGTTCGGTTGAAAAACGGTGAAAAACTCTTATAAATTATGGGGTTACGTGAGTAGGGTAAAATTGAGATAGTAGTCATAGTGATCGTTTTTGCAGTTTGTTTAATCGTACCATTTTAGTGTAACTAGCTGACTTCTAAAGAGAAACTGTAATGGTGGCGGTAGATTGATTATGAGATAGTAGTCAATATAATAGTGGTCAGAATGATTACTATATAAATGTTATATTCACCAGGAAGTATTGTGCAAAGTATTGAAGATTTCATAAAGAATTACTCCCCAAGTGATTTGGAAAAAATTTCATTTGCTTGGAATGGAAAGCATGCTGAAGAGTTAGAAGACGCCAACTACGATTTTAGAAATGATGTGGCGAAGAAGCTTATAGATAAGGAGATGCTAGGCTCTAGTGAGCTGGTTAGAGACATTTTGCTTGCTGAAGCTTATTTATCCAAAGAGATATGGGGTGCTACCGGAGCCTTAACGGATCTTGGTACATTGTTGCTTTCTCAGTCTAAAGCCAAGTATGTGGATAGTTTCTTTGAAGCAAAAGGTCAGTCTTTCGACACCGAGTGCGGTCTCACATGTTACGATGTGCCAGTCGATATTATACGTGAAATTATTGAAGAGCTAAATCTAAGGCTCGCCTCAGAATCGGACAAACGTAATGTGGAATATTACATAGGCTATTTCTCTGAATATCTACCTAGGCAATTGCACGAAACTAAAGAAGATCAGAAACCTTGGTGGAAGTTTTGGCAATAGAATATAACAAGTGACTATGGTTGTTCGTCAAGTTATTAAGCCATACTTTCATCCCAGTAGGTGTTGTTTTTCACCATTGTATTCAGGATCGTAATCTGCTTTCTCATGCAGGCAACCAGAGCAACCTTTTTAGGTTTGCCAGCGTCGACTAATCGCTTATACATGGGCTTTAGTTTGGGATGATGTTGTATGGCCGACATGATGGAAACAAAAAGAACCGTGCGTACGCGATGCCTTCCACCTCGAATATATCGTTTGCCCTGGAAGTTGCCGCTATCACGGTTCATCGGGGCGATACCGACAAGTGCAGCGATTTCTTTACGGTTCAATTGTCCTAGCTCAGGAAGTTCACTCATTAACGTATAGGCCAATACATTTCCGACCCCTTTGGCACTCAACAATAGGTCACGCCTTTGCCGCCACTCAGACACACTGTTAACCAGTTTATCCAGTTGCTTGTCGATACCTTGTAGCTCTTTCTTGATGGTGTTTAGAATGGTCTGTATAGGTTTGTGTACTGATTTCGGCATTCTCTGAAGCCGATTCTTTTGCATTGTACTCATCTCTAAACACTGACTTCTTACCGCCAGTAAGTCACTGATCTCCCTAAGCTTTTCTGGTTTTAGCACCGACAGCCCTGGCTTCATGGCCTCACCAAAATGTGCAATATCCATTGCATCTAGCTTGTCAGTTTTGGCGAGGCGCCCTGCGGATTTAGCGAAGCTCCTTATCTGCGAAGGATTGCAAACAACAATAGGTAATCCGGCTTTGTCGGCGGCGCAAACAAACTCTAACTCGAGCCTTCCCGTAGACTCTATTAATACTCTTTGAGGTTTAAGAGGTTGTAGTTGTTTAATGGCATCTTTAATGCCATTTTTATCATTGGCAACACTAAAGAACTGGCCAGTAGGTCTCACATAAATATCGAGTTGTTTACTGCTGGTATCGATACCGACATTGATCTCTTGAGGTTCCATAAGATAAGCTATCTCCGCCTTGCTATTCGGGCTCGAGGCCCACATGACTATCCGAGTTATGCCTAGTGAGTGCTTATCACGTTCATACTTGTTATCGGTCTTTTACGAACCAGCCAAGCAGCGAACTGTGATAAACAAGGCCTTCGGTGGCCGCCGAAGGTGGGTCTCAATTTACCCGTTAACGAAAAGGATTTTCAACATCAGAATCGGGCAAGAACAACCATACAAGTACAAGCAGGTTGCTATGGGCCTTTGGCCCTTCGCGAGACGGCCTACGCTTCGCTCCAGCCGCCCCTGTTGTAATCGTTATTGTGGCGGTCGATTTTATTGATTTTTCGTAGTAACTGAAGCTTTAGTGCCACTAAATTGCAGCCGATATTGAGCCCTTTTTACTGGTTGCTATTCAAGCAGTTTCGTTCCTAGGGTATTTGCTCAAGTGTGGTAGAGGTGGGCAGTCTGCTGCAATTTCGTGGAGTGCCGGTAAGATAGGAATTGGTTGGGGAAAGTGCGGTATTCTTTCCTCGTAAATGTTGGGCAGCGGCCAGCCAAACTATGGCTGGCAAAGTGCTAGTAGTCGGTCCCGAGCGCGCCAACCATAACCAAGCTAGGCAAGCTCGCCCAACCCCTGCGGGGCTGGGCTGGACAGCCTACGCGTTGCTTCGGCTGCCCTTGCTAGCGGCGTTATGTGTAAGACTTACCCACGTTTAGTAGACACCCTGTATAGTTAGGTTTAGGCCTAACACGGAGGTGTATCATGGGTAAGAAAAGAACTCAGGCGTATACGGAGGAGTTCCGTAGAGAAGCAGTTAAGAGAGCGGAAAAGCCTGGAGTAACAACGGCTTCTGTGGCAAGAGAACTAGGCGTCAGCGCACAGCAGATCTACAACTGGCGTCGTCAATTTAATCGACTGTCTGATAAGCAGTTCAATAGTTTAGACGGTGTCGACTATTCCAAACAGGAAAGCGCTGAAGTTCGCAAGCTCAAGAAGGAGCTGCATGAAGCTCGTCAGGAGGTTGAGTTTCTAAAAAAGGCAGCTGCGTACTTTGCGAACCACCAAGAGTAAAGTACGCGCTGATACAAGAGCATGTAGGGTCATTCCCGGTTAGCTTGATGTGTCGGTGTTTAGAAGTCTCAAGATCGGGTTATTATCGATGGCGGGGGCGGTTGCCATCTGCTCGCACGATTAGAAAGATACGAACAATCGAGAAAATCCGAGAGACGTTTTCTGAGTTTAAAGGTCGTTATGGAGCGCCTAGAATCGCTTGCGAGCTTCAAGAATTAGGCGAGTCATGCTCGCGGAACTACGTCGCTAAGCTTATGCAACAAGAGCATATTAAAGCGAGAAACGGCAAAGGCTTTCGATATAGTCAGCCAGTAGAGAGGAATATCAATGTCGCCGCCAACCTACTTAAGCGTTGCTTCGATGTGGATCGACCAAATTGCCGCTGGACCAGTGACATTACGTATATCTGGGTTCTGGAGCGGTGGTTGTACCTCGCGGTAGTTATGGATCTGTACTCTCGACGTATTGTAGGTTGGGCATTTGACTCCCAGATGACCGATGAGTTGACACACCGAGCGTTGAAAATGGCCCTAGAGCGACGACAAATAAAACCTGGACTAATAGTTCACTCCGACAGGGGTGTGCAATATCGATCGCAGAAATACCAGGATCTCTTGTCTGAAAGTAAGTGCAAGCCGAGTATGAGTCGCCAGGCTAACTGTTGGGATAATGCGGCAATGGAATCATTCTTTAGCAGGCTAAAAGTCGAGATGGTCTATGCCAGAGCATTCGAAAGCGAAGAGCAAGCAAAATCTGCAGTGTTTGAATACATTGAGATTTTCTACAATAGGGTTCGTAGGCACTCTGCATTGGGCTATGTAAGTCCAGCAGAGTATGAGCGAAAATACGCATAGTTAGAGTGTCTACTTTTTGTGGGCAAGACCAGTGTGATCCATGAAAAAGATCTCTAAGTGGTTTGTAAGGTTTGGTTGGATATTTATTGCATATTCAGGGTTGGCTTTTATGAGCAATTTCTTGCCGGTAGATTTTTGGATAACAATAAGTAATTTCTTTACCGGCGAGGATAGTCACACTTACTATAAAGTTGTAGCTACAGAGGGTGGCCAAAACTATGTATTGGCTACATTAATTTTAGGGGCTGGCTTAGTTGTTTTAGGTAAGGTTATTGCCGCTAAATCAAACACATAACAAGCAGCAGCACGAACGCCCGGCAAAAAAGGCCGGGCTGGACGTCCTACACGCCGCTTCGCTCTGTTTCGGCCGCCCGTGTGCAGGGCGTTATAGCTAATCGAGCATGGAACGATACGAAGTCACAATAAATAGAATCGCTCAAGGTGAAATTCCTGTAGAGCAAGGAATCGAGTGGTTTCAAGGCCTCCCTGAAGAGGCGCAGCATGACGCTCTACGGGATATGAACTTATGCATTCATCAATCTCATCCACGAGAGTCTGAAATTGAAGAAGGTATCAAGTTGTCCGGCTTAAAGGAGTCCTATACGCCCTGCGTAATAATGCGGAAGAACAATTTCAATAATGCACGGGCAAAGGTGCTAGCTCTGCCCAGCCATGAATGGCTCAAGGCCTTTAAGCTTTGGCTCGCGATATTTACCATTGCTGATGGCCGTAGAAGAACTACGGATTGTAGGGCTGGGTGCAATCATTGGTGGCATAACCTTGAAAAGCTATAACAAAGCAAAGCAGCATCGCCCACTTCGTGGGCTGGACAGCTTTTCCGCGGCTTCGCCGCTCCAAATCTGCCGCTGTTTGCGGCGTTAGTGCGTCAAGCTAAGCTTGATGCTTCTTGCAGGGTGGAAGTCCCTGTCGGGTAAGGCCTAACCAGCCACCTGTATCGAGTGTTGCGCGTAGGGCGGAACAGAAGGGAAAGAAAATATAATTATCTTTTTTTTTCAACTGTGAACAAACTATGTGAAGCGTACACAGAGAATTCTATAGGCCATAGGGATTATCGTGATCCTGAAGTGCTGGTATCGCTCCGATAATAAAGTGAGCTCCGATTGACGAGATGTGTAACGCCATCGAAGTCCAGGCAATGCAACCGTAATGGTAAGGTTGTTGCGGATCGGCGGGGTTATTAAGCCGTGGCATGTAGAAAGAGAAGTATTGAGAACTTGAGAGATCCGAGCAGGTTCCTGAAGGAGCAGGTAGAGACGTTAAGCCTAATGGCGAAACCAACGAAGACCACTCGGAAGTCGGATCAGCTCATAGTAGTCCGAGAGCGGGAAAGCCGCTTACATGGCGAAGGGGCTGACAGTAATATCGGTGTGCAACAGAAACATAGTCCGGACAAAGTAGGGCTGGAGACACTATGACAACCGCCTTGCACGCCATCGCATTTAAAGCACAGAGCCACCCCAGACACAGGTTTCAGAATTTATACGGACTGCTAAATTCCAACCTGCTGTATCAAAGCTGGGGCCAGCTCAATAAGCAGGCCCGCCCCGGTATCGACGGAGTAACTACCGAAGTTTACCGGCAAAGACTGCCGCAAAATATTCAATGCCTACATCAACGGCTGTGTGACAAACGCTACCGCACCCAGGCGATTAAGCGGGTATTGATTCCCAAAGGCAACGGCAAGCAGCGCCCACTGGGGCTGCCTACGGTGGAAGACAAACTGGTGCAGCAGAGCGTAGCGCAGCTACTGCAAAGTATCTGGGAGCAGGATTTTCTGCCCTTCAGCTACGGTTACCGTCCCAGGAAAAGCGCCCACCAAGCCGTACACAGTCTTGGCTTAAATCTGCAATTCAAAGGCTACGGCTACATCGTTGAAGCCGATATTAAAGGCTTCTTTGATCAGCTGGATCACGACTGGTTACTGCGGATGCTAGCCCTTCGTATCGACGACAAAGCCCTGCTGACACTGATTAAGCAGTGGCTGAAAGTACGCGTGCAAACTCCAGATGGTAAGTTCAGTAAAGCGGCAGCAGGCACCCCGCAAGGAGGTGTGGTCAGTCCGGTACTGGCGAACATCTATCTGCACTACGTCCTGGATTTGTGGTTCGAGAAGAAAGTTAAGCCGCGTATGCGTGGCAGAGCCATGCTAATCCGGTACGCCGATGATTATGTAGTGGCTTTCCAATTGAAAACGGATGCAGAGCGCTTTTACCGGGTACTACCGCAACGGCTGAACAAGTTTGGCCTGCAGTTAGCCCCCGAGAAAACGCACCTGAAGCGCTTTAGCCGCTTCCATCCGGGCCGAAAACGGCAGTTCCAGTTTCTGGGTTTTGAGTTCTACTGGAGCTTGGACGTCAACAAACGCCCCAGGCTCAGGCGCCGGACTGCCGCACAGAAACAGAAGGGCGCAATGGAAGCGCTCTACCACTGGATCAAAGCCAAGCGCAGTGAGCGTCTGAGAGAATGGCTGCCCACACTGAAGCGCAAGCTACAGGGGTTCCAGAACTACTTCGGTCTACCAGACAACAGTCGAAGCTTGTCCCGTTTGTACAGCTATGTTTTACACAGCATACACAAATGGCTCAACCGGCGGAGTCAGCGCAAGAGTTACAACTGGAATGGTCTAAAGGAAATGCTGGGATATTTTGGGCTAAAGCCACCGCGAGTATACAAACGCAGTATACTTGTGGACTGGTATTAGGGTTCGTGCTTTACACGAGCGAATATATTACTGAAGAGCCGGATGCGGTAGTTCCGCACGTCCGGATCTGCGTGGGGGCAGTTAGGGTAACCGGCTGTCCTACCACTACTAACTCGTGAGAGATCGTAGAAAGAAATGAAAGGAATCTCGGTAGTCATAGTATCCTGTATTGTCATTTCAATGATTGGGTACTTCGGCTTAGCTGCCATTAACGAGCATATTGATCGTGAGTCAGGTGCTATTGTCGAGCAAACATTATCAGATAATACAATTAGTCAGCTTCAACATCTGTCTGAAGTTCAGTCACTAATAAATTCAGGAAATATTTCAGAAGCGAGCACCAAGCTATCTGAGCGGGCAGAGACTTTGAGGTATATTCTTAGCACCAACTGTAATTTGGCAAAGTGCAAAGACGCACTTAAAACCTATGAAACCGAGTAAAGTCATAACAAGTTTAGGCATGCTCGCCCGGCAAAAAGTCGCCGGGCTGGACGTCCACTATTCCGCTTCGCTCCATAGTGGCCGCCCATGCTAAAGGCGTTAGGGAGCTTATGAAACTATTGCTCGCGTTCATATCAGCAGCGGCATCTCCTGCCTTACTAATGGTCATATGGTATCTGTACGGGCAATTTCAGATATTTGAGGTGGATGATCCATATATCTGGGTTCGCACAGGAAATTTTGCTGTGATTTGCTTCTTTGTGCCTGGTGCATTTGTGTTGTTACTCGGGCTACCTGCCTATTTTCTTTTGCGTAAGTTTCGGTTGGTTCGCTGGTGGTCGACTTTGGTTGTTGGTTTTTCTTTGGCTGCAATCCCAATGGCAATTTTCACATGGCCTCTGAAGTATCCTGAGCTTAAAACAAGCGCTTCCGTAAACGGTGTGCAAACAATGGTAGATGGTGTGCCCACAGTAGCTGGCTGGCTTCAGTTTACGCAGGGAGTGCTTTTTCTTGGGGTGTGCGGCCTCGTGGGCGCATTAGCATTCTGGCTGACCGCCCCTAACAAGTTTAGGCAAGGGACGCAGTAAACTGCGCCCCAGCTAAAAGCGTGTGTGCCAGGCATGGCATTTAACTAGAGAGGTGAAAGTCCTCTTACCAGGTATTCGTGGAGCCGAAGGTTAGCGAAAGGGCAAGGTTAATATCGCGAGGTATTGGCTGGAGGAAGCCCAACGCAAATTCACGGGGTGATGAACAAGAACTGGATATGAGGTGTGACGTAGGCGGAGCCAGTGGGCACGTGACCATAAAGCTCTCCATCCACAATTGGCTTACGTTTTATAAATCCAGCATCTACGTGAAGAAAGTTAAATGTCTTACCCTGGGAGGTCTATGGGTTGTTAATGGAGTAACTGAAAACTGAGAGATTGGTTTTGACCGATCCATAGAAGTCAGCAGAAGGCATAGTAGGTAGATTTCGTGCTACTGAAGGCCTGAACAATTCTGGACAGTATTATTAATGCAGAGCTTGATGACTGCATCTGACAAGTAACTTAGTTGCCAGAAAAAAAACATTTTTTTTCTGGGTGAACATCAAACTGGAAACTTAATCATACATTGTCCAATTTCCCATCTCTTTTAATGCAGCGAATTCTAGATAGGAATAATCTGTTTCGAGCATTACAACAAGTTTCTCGTAACCAGGGTGCGCCAGGTCTCGATGGTATGACGGTAAAACAATTGCCGGAACATCTTAAGCAGACTTGGATTGCTACCCGACACAAGGTGTTAAGTAGTAGCTATCGTCCTCAACCGGTGAAACGCGTCTTTATACCAAAAGGCAATGGAGGCCTGCGTCCATTGGGTATACCCACTGTGCAAGATAGGTTGATCCAACAAGCTATCGCACAGATACTCAATGAGCAATGGGAGCCGAAGTTTCATGCTCTTAGTTTTGGTTTTAGACCAAATCGATCGGCACACCAGGCGATTAGACAGGTTCAAAACTTTGTCCGGCAAGGAAAGCGCTGGACGATCGATATGGACTTGAAATCCTTCTTTGATGAAGTGAATCATGACAAGCTCATGCTAACACTGAAGCAAAGTGGAATACCGGCTGATGTTCTGGGGTTGATAAACCGATACCTAAAAGCGCCAACGGTAGTCGATGGCAAGGTAATAGCTACAACAAAAGGCGTCCCGCAAGGTGGGCCGTTATCTCCGCTTCTAGCGAATATTGTGCTTAATGAACTGGACTGGGAGCTGCACAAGCGGCAACTCAGTTTTGTACGATATGCCGATGATTTTCAAATACTGGTGGGAAGTCGTCGGTCTGCAGAACGGATAAAAGCAAACCTTACGCACTTCATCAAATGTAAGCTGAAGCTCACAGTAAATACTGAGAAGAGTGCAGAGGATCATTTCTGGAAGCGGAGCTTTCTAGGATTTAGATTGCTGAAGAAAGATGCCCGGATAAAGGTATCAGAATCATCGATGAATAAATTGAAAGCCAAGATCAGAATGATCACCCGCCGAACACGAGGCCGCAAGTTTACTCAGATCATGGAAGAGTTAAATAAGTCCCTGCTTGGTTGGAAAGCGTACTTTGACATCAGTGAAGTACTGAGCCCTCTGAAAGATCTGGACAAGTGGATAAGGCGGAAGTTGCGATGTTATTTATGGAAACAATGGGGTCGAAGTGGTTACCGCCGATTAAGAAGGCTGGGAGTTGATCGCTTTTTAGCGTGGAACACGGCCAAATCAGCGCATGGTCCATGGAGGCTAAGCAAAAGCCCAGCCCTTTACAGAGCATTGCCAAATAGATACTTTAGGAACTTGGGGCTGCCGGAATTGGCAGATAGGAAGGGGAATAGAATTGAACCGCCATGGTACGTGACCCGTATGCCTGGTGGTGTGGGAGGAGAGGCATCGTGAGGTGCCTCCCTATCCCGATTAACTTTACGAGAAAGCTATGAGCTACGACTTAAATTTCTGGAATGAACCAGCAGGCTTTAAAGCAGAGCCTCTGGAGGTTTATCGCAGTCTCTCAGGTGGCGTACCTGTTAACGGCCTTAGTCAGATTGATATTGATAGCTTTTATAAAAGGATTATTCAAGAGTTTCCTGGCACTGAAGAAAGAAATGGATTTCTTGATTGGGAAGGTGAAAGCAACTCTTTTCAAGTATCTTCAAGTGCACAGCATGTAAGAATTGATTGTTATGGTGAGCCTGGAGAATGGATGAACGTATTCATAGATATTGGCAAAGAGTTTGGGTGCCTATTATATGATCCACAAACCAATGAGCGGTTTACGGGATAAAAAGTTAACAAGCGCGTCACTTAGGACGCTCGCAAGCTCGCGCCTATTACGTGGGCGCTAAGTTTTATACACAAGTTTTTTCAGTTTTATTATAAAAATCAATGAGTTACAGTTTGTACGTTATAGGGGCTACAAATTTGGCTGGATAATTATGCAGGACTGGGTCAGGGACGAAGTGAAAAATCAGGTTATGGGTGATACACGATTGAATAAGCGCTTGTCCAATATTCTCAGTAATTTAAGTTCCGACCCAAAGGGTAGCATTCCCTGTGCAAACAAGTCTTGGGCAGAAACCTTTGCAGCCTATCGATTTATCGAAAATGATAAAGTCAGCTTTGACTCCATTATGAGTGGCCATAAATCAGCCACTCTTGAAAGAATCAAGGTTCAGCCAGTTGTTCTTATCCCTCAGGATACCACTTTCCTAAATTTTGCTACCGATTTAGAAAGCAAAGAAATGGGAACACTCCGACGCAAAGAGACTAATCAGCAGCTCCTACATACGTCTATCGCTATAACACCATCCAGAGATAATCTGGGCATTATTGAGGGTAGCATGTGGCAGCGAGATAAAGAATCTAGTGCTAATTCTCGCTATACCAAGTCGATACAAGATAAAGAGAGTCGACGCTGGTTAGACCATTATGAATCAGCTTGTGAGATACAAGAGCGCTGCCCTGAAACCACGATTGTGAGCATCGCGGATAGAGAGGGGGATATTCATGAGTGGTTTCAATTAGCTGAAGATCAAAATGAACAGCGGCGTGCAAGCTATATTGTTCGAGCCAAGGCTAATCGTAGTTTAGAGATCGAAGGAGAAGATACGACTTTACTTTGGGACTATATGACCAAGCAGAAGTCCATCGGGAAATACTCAGTAGGTATCCCCAAAAGGAATGGACAGCCAGAAAGGGAAGCTAAGGTCAGTGTATCCATTGCAGAAGTAAGATTGCAGGGAAAAGGAAAATCAAAGCGACCTCTTTCTCTCTACGCAGTCTTTGCTAAGGAATTAAGCCCACCAGAAGGGGAAAAAGGTATTGAATGGATGCTGCTGACCGATCTTGCAGTTGAGGACTTTAAGCAAGCGAGGATCATTATTGAGTGGTATCGAAGTCGATGGGAAATTGAAACCTATTTCCGAGTGGTGAAAGGCGGATGCCAGATAGAAAGTAATCGCTTTAGAACCGAGCAGCGAATGCTGAACTGTATTGCAATCTATATGATTATTGGGTGGCGTCTACACTCCATGACAACACGGGCACGAACGCTTCCTGATACGTCGTGTACGAAAGTCTACTCTGAAAAAGAGTGGCGTATGATATGGATAATGCAAGCTAAAACCTCCCCACCAAATGAAGCTCCAAGTATGAGAGCTATAACGCGTATGCTGGCAGGACTTGGAGGCTTTCTGGGGCGGAGCGGCGATGGTGAGCCTGGAGTTAAAACCGTTTGGCAGGGGTACACTAAACTTCTCCATTATATGGAGGCAGCAGAGGCTTTAAATGGACTTAAATGATGTGTATAAAACACAGCGTGGGCGTTATGTGGTTACTGGAGTTTGAGAAATGATAATTAACAATTATGTACTGATTAAAAGAGATAATGCCAATATTGGCTGTTTCAAAAAGAGTATTGAAATGCCATGCGTGCCTCCAATCGGAACCAGGGTCTTGTTTAACAAAGCTATAGGCAGTTTATCCTTCATAGTGGAAACGATCACTTATTCAGAGGACTCTGCGGAGTTTAGTTTGCATTTTGAGTTAGACGTTAGTGAAGAAGAAGTTCGCACAGAGCTGCCTTTAAATGACAGTCATTTCCCTAAGCGCCTTATAAAACTGGGTTTTGAGCTTGAGTGGCTTGAAGAGGGCTACGAAGATCTAATAACCACATAACAAATTGTTCAAGCAGACAGCTAACGTTTGGCAATTTTGGTTTGGTTGGGTTTAGTGATTACGGTGGCTTTGTTTGAGTGTAGTGGTAGTTAGCTGCTGCTTGACAATGCGTTAAATGACAACACATAAAGTAACATGAAGTTAGTTATCCCTGTAGTTTTGATATTTTTGGGCGTTGCTATGTGCCTTTGGGGTGGCATGGAATTACTACAAGTTGAAGAATTTACTGGTAACAAATATACATCTGAAGGCAGAGATTCACACTCTGGGTTAATTGCAGTGTTAATCGGCCTTGCCACATTGGGCTATGGCTTGTTCGAGCTTCACTTAAAACGTGGCACTAAAAAGTAGATGAGAGCTAAATTGATAGTTCAGCCATTTAACAAGTCGGTGTTGTCGCCGCGAAAGACGCGGCTGGGACAGTCTACGCTTCGCTTCGGCTGCCCCAAACCTCAGCGTGTGTGCCAGGCATGGCATTTAACTAGAGAGGTGAAAGTCCTCTTACCAGGTATTCGTGGAGCCGAAGGTTAGCGAAAGGGCAAGGTTAATATCGCGAGGTATTGGCTGGAGGAAGCCCAACGCAAATTCACGGGGTGATGAACAAGAACTGGATATGAGGTGTGACGTAGGCGGAGCCAGTGGGCACGTGACCATAAAGCTCTCCATCCACAATTGGCTTACGTTTTATAAATCCAGCATCTACGTGAAGAAAGTTAAATGTCTTACCCTGGGAGGTCTATGGGTTGTTAATGGAGTAACTGAAAACTGAGAGATTGGTTTTGACCGATCCATAGAAGTCAGCAGAAGGCATAGTAGGTAGATTTCGTGCTACTGAAGGCCTGAACAATTCTGGACAGTATTATTAATGCAGAGCTTGATGACTGCATCTGACAAGTAACTTAGTTGCCAGAAAAAAAACATTTTTTTTCTGGGTGAACATCAAACTGGAAACTTAATCATACATTGTCCAATTTCCCATCTCTTTTAATGCAGCGAATTCTAGATAGGAATAATCTGTTTCGAGCATTACAACAAGTTTCTCGTAACCAGGGTGCGCCAGGTCTCGATGGTATGACGGTAAAACAATTGCCGGAACATCTTAAGCAGACTTGGATTGCTACCCGACACAAGGTGTTAAGTAGTAGCTATCGTCCTCAACCGGTGAAACGCGTCTTTATACCAAAAGGCAATGGAGGCCTGCGTCCATTGGGTATACCCACTGTGCAAGATAGGTTGATCCAACAAGCTATCGCACAGATACTCAATGAGCAATGGGAGCCGAAGTTTCATGCTCTTAGTTTTGGTTTTAGACCAAATCGATCGGCACACCAGGCGATTAGACAGGTTCAAAACTTTGTCCGGCAAGGAAAGCGCTGGACGATCGATATGGACTTGAAATCCTTCTTTGATGAAGTGAATCATGACAAGCTCATGCTAACACTGAAGCAAAGTGGAATACCGGCTGATGTTCTGGGGTTGATAAACCGATACCTAAAAGCGCCAACGGTAGTCGATGGCAAGGTAATAGCTACAACAAAAGGCGTCCCGCAAGGTGGGCCGTTATCTCCGCTTCTAGCGAATATTGTGCTTAATGAACTGGACTGGGAGCTGCACAAGCGGCAACTCAGTTTTGTACGATATGCCGATGATTTTCAAATACTGGTGGGAAGTCGTCGGTCTGCAGAACGGATAAAAGCAAACCTTACGCACTTCATCAAATGTAAGCTGAAGCTCACAGTAAATACTGAGAAGAGTGCAGAGGATCATTTCTGGAAGCGGAGCTTTCTAGGATTTAGATTGCTGAAGAAAGATGCCCGGATAAAGGTATCAGAATCATCGATGAATAAATTGAAAGCCAAGATCAGAATGATCACCCGCCGAACACGAGGCCGCAAGTTTACTCAGATCATGGAAGAGTTAAATAAGTCCCTGCTTGGTTGGAAAGCGTACTTTGACATCAGTGAAGTACTGAGCCCTCTGAAAGATCTGGACAAGTGGATAAGGCGGAAGTTGCGATGTTATTTATGGAAACAATGGGGTCGAAGTGGTTACCGCCGATTAAGAAGGCTGGGAGTTGATCGCTTTTTAGCGTGGAACACGGCCAAATCAGCGCATGGTCCATGGAGGCTAAGCAAAAGCCCAGCCCTTTACAGAGCATTGCCAAATAGATACTTTAGGAACTTGGGGCTGCCGGAATTGGCAGATAGGAAGGGGAATAGAATTGAACCGCCATGGTACGTGACCCGTATGCCTGGTGGTGTGGGAGGAGAGGCATCGTGAGGTGCCTCCCTATCCCGATTAAATCTCTCGAGAGAAATTGCATGAATCATAGTTTAATAAAAAATATTCAAGGGAGAATCGATGTTCTCAAAAATGAATTGATAGATGACCTTGATGAAAATATCAAAAGAATGAAGGCAAAGCATTCTGCCAAGGGGATTTTGAGATCTGGGGCTACGATCAAAAAGGTTATGGAGGAAATAAATAGCCTTGTCGATTCGTATTATTCAGATATTTTGGAGCACCTAAAATCTCTTCCCTTAAAGGCCTCACCAACATTGGAAGAAAGTCTAAACCAAGAAATAGATAAGGGTATATCGTCAATTCTCCCAGTAGCCAATGATAGATTGATCGCGATAACCGCCTTCGTTCAGAAACCTGACCTATATGAAAGAATGCTTCCAGAAGTGGAGGCTGAAAGCTCAAAAATCAAACTTCGCTTCGAAAATGATCTAAACGCTTACTTGATTGATTTGTTGAATACTCAAGAGCAAAGCACTAAGCCATGGGAAGATGAGGTATTAAAGCTATGGAGGTTTGTCACTAAAGGCAAAAGGAAAGTGCTTACTTTTCCGCTCGTAGCCATATTCATACTAACCCCTGCATTCGCTGGTCTTTCCGACTCATATTCAAAAATATTTACCAAGCTCTCGAATATTGTGCAGCAAGAAAAATCTGTACCAAGCAAAAGTGAGTCGGATGTCTTTAATGAGTGGATCATAGCTATTGGGCATGCTAAGTCAGAAAAGTCAGCGATAGAGTTAAAGAGTGATTTTAAAAAGGCATATTTGGCTTCTGGGCACGTAAACTACAAGAATGAGCCTATATGGGTTAACGATATATTTCACGTTAGGCACCCTAAAGAGAAAGACATATGGCTCGTTGTAATAGATCCCTTTTCTGGGGAGTCTTCTGAAAACCAGGTTAAAAAGGGGTTAGATGAGATGGCTCAATTGGCATTTAGCTCAAGGCAACTTACTAATACTCTTGGACATTTTTTATATGGTAGTAGTGTCATCTATTATAAGAAATCTGACTTTATTGATACATATGGAAAGATTGTCGGTCAGTGAAGATTTAACAAGGCGCTGCTGTCGGGCAAATTTTTCGCTGCGCTCCAAATTTGTCGCAGAGCGCGGCGTTAGCTGCAAGACTTACCCACGTTTAGTAGACACCCTGTATAGTTAGGTTTAGGCCTAACACGGAGGTGTATCATGGGTAAGAAAAGAACTCAGGCGTATACGGAGGAGTTCCGCAGAGAAGCAGTTAAGAGAGCGGAAAAGCCTGGAGCAACAACGGCTTCTGTGGCGCGAGAGCTAGGCGTCAGCGCACAGCAGATCTACAACTGGCGTCGTCAATTTAATCGACTGTCTGATAAGCAGTTCAATAGTTTAGACGGTGTTGACTATTCCAAACAGGAAAGCGCAGAAGTTCGCAAGCTCAAGAAGGAGCTGCATGAAGCTCGTCAGGAGGTTGAGTTTCTAAAAAAGGCAGCTGCGTACTTTGCGAACCACCAAGAGTAAAGTACGCATTGATACAAGAGCATGTAGGGTCATTCCCGGTTAGCTTGATGTGTCGGTGTTTAGAAGTCTCAAGATCGGGTTATTATCGATGGCGGGGGCGGTTGCCATCTGCTCGCACGATTAGAAAGATACGAACAATCGAGAAAATCCGAGAGACGTTTTCTGAGTTTAAAGGTCGTTATGGAGCGCCTAGAATCGCTTGCGAGCTTCAAGAATTAGGCGAGTCATGCTCGCGGAACTACGTCGCTAAGCTTATGCAACAGGAGCATATTAAAGCGAGAAACGGCAAAGGCTTTCGATATAGTCAGCTCGTAGAGAGGAATATCAATGTCGCCGCCAACCTACTTAAGCGTTGCTTCGATGTGGATCGACCAAATTGCCGCTGGACCAGTGACATTACGTATATCTGGGTTCTGGAGAGGTGGCTATACCTCGCGGTAGTTATGGATCTGTACTCTCGACGTATTGTAGGTTGGGCATTTGACTCCCAGATGACCGATGAGTTGACACATCGAGCGTTGAAAATGGCCCTAGAGCGACGACAAATAAAGCCTGGACTAATAGTTCACTCTGACAGGGGTGTGCAATATCGATCGCAGAAATACCAGGATCTCTTGTCTGAAAGTAAGTGCAAGCCGAGTATGAGTCGCCAGGCTAACTGTTGGGATAATGCGGCAATGGAATCATTCTTTAGCAGGCTAAAAGTCGAGATGGTCTATGCCAGAGCATTCGAAAGCGAAGAGCAAGCAAAATCTGCGGTGTTTGAATACATTGAGATTTTCTACAATAGGGTTCGTAGGCACTCTGCATTGGGCTATGTAAGTCCAGCAGAGTATGAGCGAAAATACGCATAGTTAGAGTGTCTACTTTTTGTGGGCAAGACCAACATAAAATGAAATATTTGTACCTAGCTGTAACTGTATTGCTACTTTCTGGCTGCTCTAGCGTCATAGATCGGTCTGTTGATGCTGACTACAAGCATTTGCTAGGTGAGAAAACTCTGACGGCCGATGCACTACTTTGTAAAAATGAGCCAAGAAAAATCAAGGGGGAGTCATCCTTCAGGAATGAAATTGTGTGACAGAAAATAGGTCCCGAATGTGTCAATGGACAAACACTGTACAGGCTACCTAAAGGCTCCAAGGTAGTTGTACGCTCAATTGAAGAGCGCAAATATAGGAACTTGTTCCACTTTGAGCATTGGTATCTTTTAGGCGAAGTAAATATCGGCGGAAAAGCTTTTAGTTTTTATCACTACTATGGCTTTGGGGACTTCCCGCAACAACCGGAGTGGCAGTAATGCAGAACAAGCAGCGGCAATTCGCAGCCTTCGGTTGTCGGACTACGCACTGCGTGCTTCGCCGTTGCGCTGGGCGCTAAGAGTAATCGATGCTTAAGCAACGAGAGTACACAAAAGAAGAGAAGGAAAAGTTCTTTAAGCGTTACTGGCTTGGAGTGTGGTTCTATTTCATAACATTCACTTTGGGCTCTACCATATATTTAAATGTTAGGCAGGAAGGTAATCCGTACTTGCCTCACACCAAACTAGCAGCATTGTGCTTTGTTATTTTAACTATGTATTACCTTACATTTTACGCAAGCAGAGTGGTTAAATGTCTTCACTGCAAGCATCAGTACTTTGGTGGTAATGTATTCAATACTCTAAGGCCACATAAGTGTCTGCACTGTGGTAAGTAAAGCTCTTAACAAGGGGGTAAATATCGTTCGCTATCACTCACTGGGATGCCGCATAAATCACGGCGTCCGTTAATCCAGCGATGAGTGCGAATATAGAATTCAGTATGGATAAGAAAGCGAAGAAAATATTATTTTCCACCTATTGGAAGAATGGTTGGATTGACTCAAAGGATAGAGTTTTATCTGATGAGGACTTTGAGTACGCGAAATCAAAAGGCTTGATGTTTGATCCGCTTTCTATTTCTCACGATGAGTGCATAGATGCCATTACTAACTTGGTTGGTGAAATATCTCGAGAGAAAATTGCTAAAGGTTTTGTAAGTAGCCTGAGTTCGCACCGTTTGGACTGGAGGTCTTCTTTATCCTCATATTCAATCGCCAAAAACATACCAAAGCATAAATATATGCCAGTAATCTCCGGCACTTCGTATACTGATGGTAAACCCACTTCACGCTCCTTTGCTTGTGGAGTCTGTAAGGACAGTCAATACGGGGTAGTGGGTCGAAAGAACTATGAAGGCGCGGATTTAAATGTATTAAATTTTGAGCGGATCAAATGGGGTGGTGTCCGTCAAGGTGATATTCTGTATACATACTTTGACTTAAGCCAATTTAAAATTACGGAAATCCCTGAACCTACTTCTGATGATATCCAATGCTTTAAGGAAATATTAGAAACCATCGAAAGTTCAGATTCCACAGATTATCCGAGCTCTCTTGAGAAAAGGTTGGCTCCGGTCTTGAAATCTAGTAAATCTGAACGCCAGGTATTAATAGAAATTCTAGCCAGTATTGGTGTGTTAAAGCCTGGTAGTTACGATCGCCCCATAAAAGGTAGAAATGATTGGGTATTTGTTGAGTATTGGCGAGGTGAGGATAAATATTGCCATGAGGCTGTAAGTGAATATTTTGACAAGTACTTGTAGGAAAATGCGAAGACAATCACCTAACAAGCGTATGTTGTCGGACTGGTTTTCTGCTGTGCTTCAAACCAGCCGTAAATGAAGGCATTATCAGTCTAAAGAAAATGAGCATTATTCACGTAATAGTAATTTCTTTATTGGCTTCGTCTTGCTCAGTCTCTGAAAACTCTGAAGCCGAATTCGGCTGGATTTTAGTCGCTGATCCAAAAGAAGATGCAATCCTTTCTGCCAGCAATGGGGATTTACGACTAATTGGTCTTTCAGGCATGATTCTCAGCGAAGTGTCATTAATGGATAAAAGCTGTGAGTACGGAAGTAATGTCAGATATTTGAAAATAGATGATGTAATAGATAGCTATGCTGAGAGAAAGTATCAGGCTATAGCACCAGTATATGCGGAGATGTATAACCATCACCTTATTAAATATCTAAGACAAGAAGGTATTGAGGTGTGCAACTCATAACAAGTTGCTCAAATACAATACGGTCGCAAAAAAGCGCGGCCTTCGTGGGGCTGCCTACACTGCGTTTCGGCTGTCCCTTAGCAAAGCGTTAAAGGTATGTCAATGATTAGAGCAGTTCTCATAATAGCCTCCCTTAGCATAATATCGGGTTGTGTTGGTTTGGCTGTTGGCACTTATGGGAAAAAAGAATGGGCTAGAACAGAGTTCAGTCTAGGGAATGAGAGAAATCAATTCTCATTCGAAAAGAGAGGTTCGCCTTACTCTGAGATTGAAATTATCGAACGTTGGGGAAATCCTGATTCTGTAAATAAATTTGAGTATTGCAAAGTACTTATTTATAAAGACGGAACGTCGTGGGCTGGTGCTGGAGCATTTGTTGGCGTAGTACCAGTTCCGCTCGCCGTACCAACTGGAACGTATAAGAATCGCTTCTATCTTCGTAACAATGCAGCTATTGGCTTAATTCAAGAGTACGGAGAAATAGATCGTGCTGTTGGATATACGTGTGGTAGCAATGAGTGCGTGGCTAGCTCTGGTGAAAAGGTTAATGAGCCTGAGGTTGATCCCAAGGTGGCGGTAACACAATGGTGTGGTAAGTCCCTTTAACAAACGCAGGCAGTTTGCTACGGTCCCTGGCGGGGCCTTAGCAGGACGCCCAATGCTGCGGGCGTTACGTTAATAAATGGAGTAACAATGAATAAATTTGTATTGGTTTATTTACCTTTTGTTTTAGCCGGTTGTGCTACAACCTATCAAGGACCTCAATCTGGTGAGATCGCAAAGATTAATTTTAAACTAGAAGAGGGTCTTAAAGATGGTCCTACTGTTTCAATGTTTGAGGGGCTAGAGTGTAATCCAAGCGAGTACGGAGAATATATCGGTGATCTTTGGGATGGAAACTGGACCGAACCATCAACACTTGAATTCACTGTGAATGTGCCTGCAAACAAACTCCTGTCTTTTGAGTTCTTTGATCGTACTGTATTTACTGGTGAAATGGTTATGGAGGGGCAGTTCTGTCGACATACATTTGCCTTTATCCCTGAGCCTGGTGCTCACTACACATTTACTTATGGGAATTGTGAATACAAGGGTGTGGTTACAGAAACCAAAGAAGAAATCACAACACAAAAGCCTTCTGGGAAATGTCACAGTGGTAGGTATTTCGGTGCCTACTAAATCACGTAACAATACAAGGTGTGGGATACTTTGTTCCCGTACTCATGGCGTTAGCTAGAGGTGTATCATGGAATTATCCCCTGAAGATATTAAGAAGCATCGTGCGCTAGTAAAAATGCAGCGAGGATATGAAATATCTATATTCATAGCATTGGCAATACTGTGTACTTATTTTTTAGGTATATTGGACTCAAATATGGCATTAGTTCTGATAGGTATTGAGCTTCTTAGTTTATCCATTGCCTATGCGGTTAATCCGGTAAGTAAACCGTATGGAAACCTACTAAGCACCGTAATCAATGGAGACATAAACAACATCATCAACCAACATAAGTCAAAATCGTAAATGGATATAACAAGTGACTATGGTTGTTCGTCAAGTTATTAAGCCATACTTTCATCCCAGTAGGTGTTGTTTTTCACCATTGTATTCAGGATCGTAATCTGCTTTCTCATGCAGGCAACCAGAGCAACCTTTTTAGGTTTGCCAGCGTCGACTAATCGCTTATACATGGGCTTTAGTTTGGGATGATGTTGTATGGCCGACATGATGGAAACAAAAAGAACCGTGCGTACGCGATGCCTTCCACCTCGAATATATCGTTTGCCCTGGAAGTTGCCGCTATCACGGTTCATCGGGGCGATACCGACAAGTGCAGCGATTTCTTTACGGTTCAATTGTCCTAGCTCAGGAAGTTCACTCATTAACGTATAGGCCAATACATTTCCGACCCCTTTGGCACTCAACAATAGGTCACGCCTTTGCCGCCACTCAGACACACTGTTAACCAGTTTATCCAGTTGCTTGTCGATACCTTGTAGCTCTTTCTTGATGGTGTTTAGAATGGTCTGTATAGGTTTGTGTACTGATTTCGGCATTCTCTGAAGCCGATTCTTTTGCATTGTACTCATCTCTAAACACTGACTTCTTACCGCCAGTAAGTCACTGATCTCCCTAAGCTTTTCTGGTTTTAGCACCGACAGCCCTGGCTTCATGGCCTCACCAAAATGTGCAATATCCATTGCATCTAGCTTGTCAGTTTTGGCGAGGCGCCCTGCGGATTTAGCGAAGCTCCTTATCTGCGAAGGATTGCAAACAACAATAGGTAATCCGGCTTTGTCGGCGGCGCAAACAAACTCTAACTCGAGCCTTCCCGTAGACTCTATTAATACTCTTTGAGGTTTAAGAGGTTGTAGTTGTTTAATGGCATCTTTAATGCCATTTTTATCATTGGCAACACTAAAGAACTGGCCAGTAGGTCTCACATAAATATCGAGTTGTTTACTGCTGGTATCGATACCGACATTGATCTCTTGAGGTTCCATAAGATAAGCTATCTCCGCCTTGCTATTCGGGCTCGAGGCCCACATGACTATCCGAGTTATGCCTAGTGAGTGCTTATCACGTTCATACTTGTTATCGGTCTTTTACGAACCAGCCAAGCAGCGAACTGTGATAAACAAGGCCTTCGGTGGCCGCCGAAGGTGGGTCTCAATTTACCCGTTAACGAAAAGGATTTTCAACATCAGAATCGGGCAAGAACAACCATACAAGGCCAAGCACAACGCCCACTGCGTGGGCTGGAATCAGCACTACGTACTTCGCCTTTATTGGCGGCGTTAGTGCGTCAAGCTAAGCTTGATGCTTCTTGCAGGGTGGAAGTCCCTGTCGGGTAAGGCCTAACCAGCCACCTGTATCGAGTGTTGCGCGTAGGGCGGAACAGAAGGGAAAGAAAATATAATTATCTTTTTTTTTTCAACTGTGAACAAACTATGTGAAGCGTACACAGAGAATTCTATAGGCCATAGGGATTATCGTGATCCTGAAGTGCTGGTATCGCTCCGATAATAAAGTGAGCTCCGATTGACGAGATGTGTAACGCCATCGAAGTCCAGGCAATGCAACCGTAATGGTAAGGTTGTTGCGGATCGGCGGGGTTATTAAGCCGTGGCATGTAGAAAGAGAAGTATTGAGAACTTGAGAGATCCGAGCAGGTTCCTGAAGGAGCAGGTAGAGACGTTAAGCCTAATGGCGAAACCAACGAAGACCACTCGGAAGTCGGATCAGCTCATAGTAGTCCGAGAGCGGGAAAGCCGCTTACATGGCGAAGGGGCTGACAGTAATATCGGTGTGCAACAGAAACATAGTCCGGACAAAGTAGGGCTGGAGACACTATGACAACCGCCTTGCACGCCATCGCATTTAAAGCACAGAGCCACCCCAGACACAGGTTTCAGAATTTATACGGACTGCTAAATTCCAACCTGCTGTATCAAAGCTGGGGCCAGCTCAATAAGCAGGCCCGCCCCGGTATCGACGGAGTAACTACCGAAGTTTACCGGCAAAGACTGCCGCAAAATATTCAATGCCTACATCAACGGCTGTGTGACAAACGCTACCGCACCCAGGCGATTAAGCGGGTATTGATTCCCAAAGGCAACGGCAAGCAGCGCCCACTGGGGCTGCCTACGGTGGAAGACAAACTGGTGCAGCAGAGCGTAGCGCAGCTACTGCAAAGTATCTGGGAGCAGGATTTTCTGCCCTTCAGCTACGGTTACCGTCCCAGGAAAAGCGCCCACCAAGCCGTACACAGTCTTGGCTTAAATCTGCAATTCAAAGGCTACGGCTACATCGTTGAAGCCGATATTAAAGGCTTCTTTGATCAGCTGGATCACGACTGGTTACTGCGGATGCTAGCCCTTCGTATCGACGACAAAGCCCTGCTGACACTGATTAAGCAGTGGCTGAAAGTACGCGTGCAAACTCCAGATGGTAAGTTCAGTAAAGCGGCAGCAGGCACCCCGCAAGGAGGTGTGGTCAGTCCGGTACTGGCGAACATCTATCTGCACTACGTCCTGGATTTGTGGTTCGAGAAGAAAGTTAAGCCGCGTATGCGTGGCAGAGCCATGCTAATCCGGTACGCCGATGATTATGTAGTGGCTTTCCAATTGAAAACGGATGCAGAGCGCTTTTACCGGGTACTACCGCAACGGCTGAACAAGTTTGGCCTGCAGTTAGCCCCCGAGAAAACGCACCTGAAGCGCTTTAGCCGCTTCCATCCGGGCCGAAAACGGCAGTTCCAGTTTCTGGGTTTTGAGTTCTACTGGAGCTTGGACGTCAACAAACGCCCCAGGCTCAGGCGCCGGACTGCCGCACAGAAACAGAAGGGCGCAATGGAAGCGCTCTACCACTGGATCAAAGCCAAGCGCAGTGAGCGTCTGAGAGAATGGCTGCCCACACTGAAGCGCAAGCTACAGGGGTTCCAGAACTACTTCGGTCTACCAGACAACAGTCGAAGCTTGTCCCGTTTGTACAGCTATGTTTTACACAGCATACACAAATGGCTCAACCGGCGGAGTCAGCGCAAGAGTTACAACTGGAATGGTCTAAAGGAAATGCTGGGATATTTTGGGCTAAAGCCACCGCGAGTATACAAACGCAGTATACTTGTGGACTGGTATTAGGGTTCGTGCTTTACACGAGCGAATATATTACTGAAGAGCCGGATGCGGTAGTTCCGCACGTCCGGATCTGCGTGGGGGCAGTTAGGGTAACCGGCTGTCCTACCACTACTAAGGTGAACATCAAGTGTCGACATCTACATCAAGGAATATATGAAATATCAATGTTGTGTGTGTAGCTCTAGATTTGAAGGCAGCCAAATCAAGGATGACTTCAAAAATGGAGTAAAAGAGGGCTTTTTATGCCCAGAGTGTGGTGCCAATATCAAAGATAATTTGAGTGGCCAGACGGCATTTGACCAAAAAGCCAAAGGCACATATTCATTTTACGCGTTCTTCTTAATAATTTTCTTCCTAGACAGTAAAATCGAACAATATATAAGCACTCCATTAGGTGCAAACAATTGGTTGGTTCTTGTTATTCTTTTTGGGGTGGCACTCTCTGTTTATGGGTTCATAAACCGTGGACTACTCAAAGAATCTAACGTATTAACCACACAGAGGGTGGGGTCATAACAAGTGACTATGGTTGCTCATCAAGTTATTAAGCCATACTTTCATCCCAGTAGGTGTTATTTTTCACTATCGTATTCTGGATCGAAATCTGCTTTCTCATGCAAGCAATTAGAGCAACCTTTTAGATTTTCCAGCGTTGACTAATCACTTTTGCATCGGCTTTATTTTGGGATGTGCTGTATGGCCGACATGTTGGAAACAAACAGATCCGTGCTTACACGATGCCTTCCGCCCCGAATATATCTCTTTCTCTGGAAGCGGCCACTGTCACGGTTCATTGGGGCGATACCGACAAGTGCAGCGATTTCTTTACGGTTCAATTTTCCTAGCTCGGGAAGTTCACTCTTCAATGTATAAGCCAATACATTTCCGCCCCCTTTAGCACTCAACAATAGGTCGCGCCTTTGCCGCCACTGAGACACACTGTTAATCAGTTTATCCAGTGGCTTGTCGATACCTTGTAGCTCTTTCTTGATGGTGTTTAGAATGGTCTGTATAGGTTTGTGTACTGATTTCGGCATTCTCTGAAGCCGTTTCTTTTGCATTGTACTCATCTCTAAATACTGACTTCTTACCGTCAATAAGTCACTGATCTCCCTGGGTTTTTCTGGCTTTAGCGTCGATAGTCTTGGCTTCATGGCCTCACCAATATGTGCAATATCCATTGCATCTAGCTTGTCAGTTTTGGCGAGGCGCCCTGCGAATTTAGCAAAGCTTCTTATCTGTGAAGGGTTGCAAACAACAACAGATTACCCTGCTTTGTCGTCGGAGCAAACAAACTCTAATTCGAGTCTTCCTGTAGACTCTATTAATACTCTTTGGGGTTTAAGAGGTTGTAGTTGTTTAATGGCCTCCTTGATACCATTTTTATCATTGGCAACACTAATGAATTGCCCAGTAGACCTCACATAATTATCGAGTTGTTTAAGGATCTTAGGGCTAACTTATCTTGGTACCTTGATAGGTGCTATAACTGGAAGAGAAGGCACAGTTCAGTTGGATTCAAAAGCCCAGATGAACATGACAAAATGGCCGCATAAGTTAAATATAAGGTAGCGTCTAATTTATGGGGGAGGCTTCCTACGGACTACATGCTCTTGTCGTTACGCTGGGGGTTATCGAGCAACATAAAGCTTCCTTACTTGTGCTTTGACAACTTAGCAACTTGTTTTCACTGATTTCACATTCATTTCACCTTTACTTCTTTAAAGTTCTGCTCAACCAGTTATTTCAGGAAGCTATCCATGTCGAGTAGCATTAACTTAAAGCAAATTGATCATCATTTTACCGCCGGGAAACAGCGGATTAGCCTGTTTAGGAATTTGAATATTGAGCTGTTCAGCGGCCATTCTTACGCAGTTGTTGGACCCTCTGGAGCAGGCAAATCAAGCTTATTGCTGTTAATGGCAGGTCTTGAACGCCCGGTTTCTGGCAAGGTGCAATTCCAGAATAATGGAGAGCAGCAACTATTAAAGAACCTGCGTCAAAGTTCAGGTTTTATTTTTCAGCAGTTTCACCTGTTGCCCGAACTTGATGCATTAAACAACGTCGCCCTGCCTTTAAAACTAAAAGGTGACAAACATGCATTATCCATAGCTGAATTATGGCTCGACAAGGTCGGGTTATCTGATCGAATGTATCATAAGCCACAGCAACTCAGTGGCGGTGAGCAACAACGGGTGGCCATTGCCCGTGCTTTTGTCATGAAGCCAGAATTTATTTTTGCCGATGAACCTACGGGCAACCTAGATGAGAAAACAGCGCAACATATCGCGCAATTGATGTTTGATTGTTGTCGGCAAAGCGGGGTGGGGCTGGTGCTGGTCACGCACTCGATGGAATTAGCAGAGCAGGCCGATACTTTACTGCAATTGAGCCAAGGCAAATTAGCGGTCAAGCCGCGCAACAAAGCTGCGGCTATGGCGGGCCCATTATGTTGATTTTATTTGTGTGGCAATTGTTCCGCCAGCAATATCACCAAGCGGATGTACGCTTAATTCGCTGGACTCAAGCAACTTTGATGTTTTTCATTTTAACGCTCAGCTTAACCAGCAGTTCCATTCAAACTTATTTAGCCAATAATTTACAGCAAATGCTCGGTAGCGATTTGGTGATTTCTCAGAATCAAGCGCTAACCGATGCACAACTAAGCAAGTTGCACCAGTATGCGCAGCAGTTGAGCGTTAGCCAGCTGGTGACTGTAACTTTGACTAATGATCACTATTGGCAAACGGTTCAATTAAAAGCAGTGGATGATCTTTATCCAGTACAAGGCACAGTGCAAGTGGCATTTGATAAGAATGGACAGGGGCAATCCCTGAGCCATGGGCCTAAATCTGGTGAAATCTGGGTCGATAGCCGATTGTTTTCTTCGCTGCAGCTCACCTTCGGTCAATCCTTAGACATCGGACATGGACAATTGAAGCTCACAGGTTTGGTACGACATGAACCCGACCGTCTGCTCGAAGGCCATTCCGTGGCGATGCGTGCATTGGTGCACCTGGATGATCTTTCAATGATACAAGCTGACAATACCCGCTTTCGCTATTTGCTTACGGGGGATGAAAGCGAGCTGAATAAGCTCAAGCAGTGGGCCACTACTGAGCTAGTGACCGCACAGCTTTACGACAAACACAGTGGCCATCCGCTGTCTTTGTTTTGGCAACGTGTTGAAAATTTTGTGGGTTTAGCATCGGTACTGTTGTTTTTGATGGCAGCCATTGCTATCGATCAAGCTGGTCGACGTCAGTTGATGTCCCAACAGCGCTTTGCGGCGGTATGTCTGGCCATGGGAAGTAATAAACTCCAGGTGTTCACTTTATCATTTGGTCATTGGCTACTAACAGTCATAGCAGGTCTACTTCCGGCAACCATCTTGGCATGGGGGGCGGGATACCTAATTTTGGAGCAAATGCAGATACAGTTTACGGACCTAACAGTCACCTGGAAATGGGCGGATTTATTCAGCAGTTATGCGCTGTTGTTGGCTCTATTGGCGATTTTCCAAATTCCCAATTGGCTAGTGATGGTCAAAGTAACCCCGGCGCAATTGATTCGCCAAATGGCGAGTCTGAATCACTTATTGCCTCGCTATGGATTTGCGTTAACCGGTGTGGCTGTGGTGGTCTTCGTTTACTCCGACAACGGTCTGCTCACGGCCATGACTCTATCCGCTATGGCGGCCACCTTGATATTGATGATGGTATTGACTTGGTTGGTATTGAGGTTGGGCTATACGGTGACGAGCCGTGCAACGGGCATGATGGCTTTTGGTTTTTATATGATGAAGCAGCGCTTGCTCAGCAAATCCATTCAAATTCTGGGTGTTGGAATGTGTGCCACTTTGTTGCTATTCACCTTAAGTTTGATGAAAGACATTGGCCAAACCATGGAAAGCTATACCCGCGAGCACGATGGTAATCTGATGATCACCCAAGCCAATGAACAACAGGTGCAAGACATTCGCCAATGGAGTGCGCAAACTGGCAGTGAGATTCGCCAATTAAAGCCATTTTGGTACGGACAGTTAAGCCATGTCAATGGCCAGACCTTGGTGGAATTTGCCACCGGCCCCAGCGAAAGTTTGGCTAGTTTACAAAAGCCTATCCGCTTGCATTTCAGTATTAAGCAAGCAAACAACAACCAAACCGTGATTGGCCAACGCTGGAAAGAAGGGGATGCTGACTGGCAACAAGTATCGGTGGAGCAAGAAGTTATGACCGATATGGGGTTGAAGCTCGGCGACCAATTGCGGTTTGAAGTTGCGGGGCAATCTTTGAACTTTGAAATTAAAGCCAGTCATAAATATGTACCAGGCAAAGGTTCCATCACCTTTTGGTTTAATGTGCCACAAAGCACCATGAACCAGCTTCAAATGCCGCCTCTTTATATGGGGAGTCTAGAGCTTGCGGGCACTGCTTGGGGACAATTGGCAGAGCTTTGGCAGCGTCATCCATCATTGCGGTTAATCTCGGTGCGCGAATTGACGCAACGCTTTGATGATACTTTATCGATGGTCATTATGCTGGTATCTGGATTTAGTTTGATGATTATTTTGCTGGCAGTGCTGGTGATCAGTGCATCGGTTAAAGGCTATGAAGCTGATGAGCGTAAAAAGAACGCTTTACTGATCAGCTTTGGTCAATCACGCCTTACGTGCTGTAGGCTAAGCCTGTTTGAGTGGTTGTTGACTTCTTTAATTGCTAGCGTGGGGGCCATTTTAGGTACTTACCTTACGGCCCAGCTGATCTATCAGTCTCAATTTGGCATCAATTACAAGCCGGATTGGTTATGGATAATCGCTACTTTACTCGTCAGTGCATTGGTGGTGTGCAGCGCTGGTATGATAGCCAATCGCAGCAGTTTAAAGTTTTCCGTTGGGACCTTGTTAAGGAATATAGGGTGAATAAAATTTTAATTTTGTTGTTGGAAGTTCCAAAGAATTGGGCAAATAACGTCATCGAATAGTTTGAGCCCAAAGACCTGTTGGAAAATTTCGCTAACCGTCTGAGAAGGAGGCATGATCCTCAGTCATCCGGGTGGGCAGTATGCTCTAATAAATAATAGTGGCGGAGATATAGAGTGGCTTATTATCCAGGTCAGCAGCAAGTAGCAATTCATAACAAGTGATTACGATTGCTCGTCAAGCCTTTAAGCCATACCCTAATCCCAGTCGGTGTTATTTTTACCAAGGTATTTAGGATTGTAAGCTGCTTTCTCATGCAAGTAATTTGGACGATCTTTTTAGGCTTGTCAGCGTCGACTAGTCGCTTATACATCGGCATAAAATTGAGATGAAATTGTAAGCAGACATAGTGGAAAGAAGTAGCAACGAGCGTACACGATGTCTTCCACTTCGAATTTATCGTTTGCGCTGGAAGCTGCCGCTATCACAGTTCATCAGGGCGATATCTACAAGTTCAGCAATTTCTTTTCGATTCAATTTTTCTGGCTCAGGAAGATCACATATTAATGTATAAGTCAATGCAATTCCGGTTCCTTTGGTTTTCAACAATAGATCTTGTTTTTGCTGCCGATCAGGTACATTGGTAACCAGTTTATTCAGTTGCTTATCGATTCCTTGTAGCTCATTCTTGAATGGTGCTTGGAGTGGTCTGGGTAGGTTTGTGCAGTGATTTCGGAATCCTCTGAAGCCGATTATTTTGCATTGTACTCATTTCTAAACAATGACTTCTTACAGCCAGTCAGCTATAGGTCTACCTAATTTTCCTGGCTTTGTAGCAGGTAGTCTAGGCCTCATATCCTAATCAAAATGTGCGGTATCAATAGCGCCTAGTTTGTCAGTCTTGGCGAGTCATCCGACGGTCTAGGTAAAGCTTCATATTTGCGAAGGGGTGCAAGAGACAATAAGCAACCCCGCAATGTCAGAGACACATACGAATTCTATTCCAAGTCTCCCTGTAGATTCTGTTAATACTCTTCAAGGCTTAATAGGTTGCAGGTGCTTAATGCCACTTTTATCATTGATGGCACTAAAGTGCTGGCCAGTAGGCCTCACATAAATATCGAGTTCTCTACTGCTTGTATTAATGTCGACATTGATCTCTAGAGGTTCTATAAGATAAGCTATCTCCGACTTGCTATTCGGGTTCGATGCCCACATGACTATTCGAGTTATGCTTAGTGGGTGCTTATCACATTCATACTTGTTATCGCTATTTTATGAACTGGCTAGGCAGCGAAGTGTGATAAACAAGGCTTTCGGTGGCCGCTGAAGGTGGGACTCAATTTGTCCGTCCTTGAAAAGGACTTTCAACATCAGAATCAGGGAAGAACAACCATACAAGGTAAATTTCATAGGGAAGTGTAAACCTGTCACTTTGCTTGCAAAAATACACGAGTAAACCGCTAGCTTTGCACTGCTCGTATTTAGGGCATTAGCCTATCGACAATCGTTTCGAAGTAAATGTTGGAATGAAGGATATGAAAAATATAAAGCCATACTTTTTCTCGCTCATACTTACTGCATCTTTTGCGGCCAATGCCATAGTCATTCGTCATGATATTGAAGATAATAAATATCAAATTCCCGTATCTACCTTTCCGGCACTTGTTGACTTTCCAGGTGAAGGGCACGGTGTATTAATTTACCCTCAATGGGTTGTTACAGCTGCACATGTAGCTTGTATGCAGCATTGTATTGAGGAGATAATGATTAACGGCCTATCACGTACGGTGGAGACAGTAATTGTACATCCAGGATACAAGGAGCCACCTTCAACTCTTGTTGAAGATGCATTAGCCTCGGGTGACGGATCAAATTTGAGGGAGTTTTTGGCATTGTCCGATGATATTGCGCTTATTAAGCTTAAAGAGCCAATTGCCGATGTTGAGCCTATCTCTCTTTTTCTTGGTAGTGATGAGAAAGGCAAGACTGTCCAAATAATCGGTAAAGGGGCGACGGGCAATGGCTATGATGGAGTGGAGCCTCAAACTCCCCATCGAACCACTTTACGCCGAGCTTATAATGTCATTTCTAATGTAGATGCACGTTGGATTTCCTACAAATTCGATTCGCCAAAATCTGCTATTCCACTCGAGGGTGTGTCGGGTAGTGGCGATAGTGGAAGCCCCGTCCTCATTAAGGAAAATGAGAAATGGTATCTTGCTGGCCTTGCTTCGTGGATGTCTAGCGAAAAAGATCTTCGTACATATCATGGCCCATTTTACGGTGATCTCGGAAATAGCGTTCGTATTTCTCATTATATAGTATGGATCGAAAGCACCATATCTGCCGAGGAATAAAAATAGTGATCCACGCTGACGGGAAGCTAGCGAAGCGTTGATCGGCATGAGAAATAAGACTTACCTACGTTTAGTAGGCGCTCTGTATGGTTAAGATTAGGCCTAACAAGGGGCGTATCATGGGTAAGAAAGAACTCAGGCGTATACGAAGGGGGTTTGCAGAGAGGCAGTTTAGAGGGCGGCCAAGTCAGGGGCAACAATTGACCTGTAGTACGAAAACTCAGCGCCAGTTAACAGCAGATTTGTGGATTTAAACTGTTGCCTGATAAGCACCAAGAGTTAGGTGAGTCGTGCTCACGGATCTACATCGCTTAGCTTATACAACAGGAGCATAGACTAATAGTTCGCTCTGACAGGGCTGTGTAATATCGTTCGAAGAAATGCCAGGATCTCTTGTCCGAAAGCAAGTTCAAGCGGAGTATGAGTCGCCAAGCTGACTGTTAGGACAATGCCGCAATGGAATCATTCTTTAGCAGGCTAAAAGTCGAGTTAGTCTATGCCGGAACACCCGAAAGCGAAGAGCAAACAAAATCTGAGGTGTTTGAATATATTGAGGTTTCCTACTATGGAGTTCGTAGGCACTCTGCATTAGGCTATATGGGTCCAGTTGAGTATGTGAGCAAATGCACATAGTTAGAGCGTCTACTTTTTGTGGGAAAGTCCAAAGCCAATGGAAGGTTCGGGTTAAATGAAAGAAAGAAGATATTCAGAATTAGACTGGTTAAGAGTTTTTCTAATCTTGGCTGTATTCTTACATCATGTGTTCATGCCGTTTAATGGGGACGGTTGGCATGTGATGAATGGAAAATCAAGTAAGTTACTTGATGATATCATGGTGTATTTTGAGCAGCTAAGATTGCATACTCTCTTTTTTATCGCTGGAGTAGGTAGCCTGCTTTTTCTAAAAAAGATTAATACAAGAACATTTATCGTCAATAAGTTCCATCGGCTTTTTGTCCCACTAATTGTTGGCATGGTACTCATTGTGCACCTCAAAATTACTTCGAAAACATAAATGACTACACAAGTATAATTGATGCGTATCAGCATTTATCTCTAACATTTGAATCTAATCATCTTTGGTTTATCGAGTTCCTTATTGTGTTTATGCTGCTTGCCGTGCCTTTTAAGTCAGGGCTCGACAGCCAAGCGGGTAAAGCCTTTATTATCAGACTTGAGCGGCTAGCGTTATTTAAGCATGGATTGTTTTCACTTGTCCTTGTAGTTCTATTGTTGAGGTGCGGCCTTAAACTTCTAATGCCTGCTCAAGATAACAGTATTGATAACTTATCTGTATCGTTGTTTTTCTTGCTGTGTAGTGGTCTAATCCTTCCGGACACTTCGCTAAGATGGTAAAACTACCAAGCGAGGTGAAGTATGACAACAAAAGGTACACGCCGGTATTTCAAGCCGGAATTTAAGAAAGACGCCGTAGCGCTAGTCTCTGAGCAAGGGTATTCAATTTCTAAAGCAGCAGAGGCTGTAGGAACAACAGCCAATAACCTGCGACGCTGGATAAAGGAACTGAAGCAGGAAGAAGACGGTGTAAGGTTGGATGTAGGTGAGCGCGCAGAATTAGAGCGATTACGACGTGAAAATAAGCAGTTGCGGATGGAGAAAGAAATCCTAAAAAAGGCCAGCGCCTTCTTTGCGAAAGAAATGAAATAAAGTACAGCTTTATTGAAAAACAGCAAGGCAGCTTTCCTGTTAGGGTGCTCTGCCGGGTAATGCAGGTAAGTAAGACTGGCTATTACGATTGGTGTTGCCGTGGTAATAGCTCAATAGATGCTCAAACATGGCAACTATGCCATCGTTTGAAGGCCCTATTTGCAGAATCTAGACAGAGCCTCGGAAGTCGTCGGTTAATGAAGCTGTTACGTAAAGAAGGTTTTGAAGTCGGGCGCTATCGAGTCCGCAAGCTCATGAAAAAGCTAGGCTTGGCAGTAAAGCGTAAGAAGCGATTTACAATAACGACAGACAGTAAACATCACCTACCGGTCGCAGAGAACCTTCTGAATAGGGAGTTCTCACCGAGTGCTAAAAATCAAGTTTGGACGACTGATATTACATATATTTGGACTTCGCAGGGCTGGTTGTACTTGGCGGTAGTGATTGATCTCTATTCGCGCCGGATTATTGGTTGGCATCTAGATCGGAAGATGGAAACGGCCCTGGTAACTCGTGCGTTGATGATGGCTGTCAATTTGCGTTCGCCCCCAAAAGGCCTCCTGCATCACTCTGATCGTGGCAGTCAGTATGCCAGCCATACCTACCAAACGTTATTGAGTCAGCATGGGATGGTGTGTTCAATGAGCCGTAAGGGAAATTGTTGGGACAACGCACCGACTGAACGTTTCTTCAGCAGCCTGAAGCGGGAGTGGGTAACGGGAAACCTTTATCCGACAAGGGAGGATGCGGTAGCAGATGTAAGAGCCTATATTGCTTATTACAACTCACGAAGAATACATACAACACTGGGAGACCTAGCCCCTATCGAATTTGAGAAATGTGCTTAAAGAAGTGTCCGGTTGGAGTTGACCACAACACTGTTCTTCATGGCTGGTATGTGTTTCATGAGTAGTCCTAAAATATGGGAATCTATGACTAACAACCGGTCAATCAATTTAAAATGGTTCATATTTAGCACTATCCTATTTTATGGCTATTACTTTAAACCTGATATTAGTGAATACGTATCACTAGCGGTACGTTGGCAGCTTTGGTGGTTTGTTTGTACGCTTGTTTCTTGGTCTGGGCTGTTGGTATTAGTGGGGTATGCAAGTGCGCTCTTCAAGCAAATACCCAAATGGCTACATACCGCAAATGAATTGATTTATCCATTCTATATATTGCACCAAACAGTTATCGTTGCGCTTGCCTTCTATATAGTGCAATGGGATGCAAGTATTGCGGTAAAGTCAATGAGCCTATTACTTGGTGCGTCCCTTGTATGTATTTTGCTATGTTATTATGTCGTAAAGCCTATAGGTATTTTTCGTTATCTGTTTGGTTTAAAGTCAAAGCGTGTAGTTTATAAGAGTTTAAGTCAGCAGGGCGTTGTAAGCGATGCCTCAGTTTGAGGTGGTCATTTTTTAGATGATTTGTAGTTGCAAGCACCACTGAACACACATCTCAGAGAGTTTTTCTGGAAGCTAGCATAGCCGTTTCATTCGAGCGCCTACATTTTGAGCTAACAAGCTCCACAAGTTATCAGCGCTATTTGTCAGGGACTGTCAGGTAGTTAACTGAGAAGCAGAGTATGGTATTTTCCCTGTAAATCTATCTGACAGCGGTTAGCCAAAGGCGGTTGGCAGAGTATGTAGGTCGTTCAAAGGTTGTCGGCTGTAACCAGGCCAGGCAAGATCTCCCGGCCGGAGACTAGGTTGGACAGCCTACGTTCCTCTTTGACTGCCCTTTATTGCAACGTTATATGCATAGGTAGCAAAATTGAAAAAGCGTTCTTAATCCCATTCATATTGAGCATTTCTTATTACATTTCCTGATGTATATTCAGAGCTGCTAATTTGCACTGGGATAATGGCTACAATATCCCTGGCTTTCTGATACTAATACTTTCATACCCTTGGACCTTAATTACCATTTATCAGTCACCAATATTATTTATGGATAATTTTGTTGACTTTCACCCAAGAGCATTAATTTTAGATATCATTGCTAGCTTGGGTTTTAGTTCAATTTTTTACCAGTAGTTTACCTAGGTAGATTATGTGTTCGTAAAGCATATAATATGCTGGCGCATTTGAAAGCGAAGAGTAAGTAAAATCTGAAGTGTTTGAATATATTTAAATTTATTCAATAAGATTGATGGGCAATTCTGCATTGGGCAATGTAAGTCCATCAGGGCATGAGCGTAAATATACATAGTTAGAATGTCTACTTTTTGTGGGCATGACTAATGTCTTTCTAGTTAGGAGTAGATTTTGGAAATTAGGAAGCTTAATACATTGCGGGGATTAGCAGCTCTAATTGTTTTTGTTACCCATTCTAGCGACATTACGAATTGGCTTGATGGCGTATTGGGTGGCGGTTCTGGAGCATACGGTGTAATGCTATTTTTCTTGCTCAGTGGCTTTTTGATGTCATATCTCTATTTGGAGAAAGACTTCACAAAAGCCAACGTCACATATTATTTTTTAGCGAGAATGGGAAGAGTTTTACCTTTATACTTGGTTGTGGTAGTTGGATCTTATTTGCTATCAATTTCAGGTGACAATACTCTTTACAGTATACCTGATCTTAATGCGCTATTAGGTCATTTGCTGTTCTTGTATGGAGAGAGCATTCTATGGTCAATTCCACCAGAAATACAGTTTTATTTCATTTTTATAATTTTCTGGGCATGTGCTAGGAATCGGTCTGGTTATATTTATCTATCTATTTTCACTTTAATGATTTTACTATTTTTCTCCAATTTCCCGAGAATATATGGTGAAGTTTATGGTATTCCATATAATGAGTTTAATGTGCTTAGGAGTTTGCCGTTTTTCTTTGTCGGTGTTATATTCGGGATGAACTATAAATCTCTCGAAGTTCCGCGGTATCTTAGAAAGCACTGGTTTATATTAGCGCTTTGTTTAATTCCTCTGATGTATCCTGATTTAACAGTTATTACCTCTGATGCAAAACAGAAAATGTGGCTAAGTTACGAAGTGTTACTGGTAATGAGTTGTGTTTTCTTTTGTGTAGTGTTTTTAGTTCCGAATAATAATATTCTACTAGCTAATAGGTTTGGCGATTTTTTCGGGAAGATTTCATATTCTTTGTACTTGCTGCATATGCCAATTATTGTGCAAGTAAATAAATTAAATTTATCTGTTGAGCAAAAGTTGACACTATCTTTCTCTTTAAGTGTACTGGCTGCATACATTTCTTTTCATTTTTTTGAGAAGCCTATTGCTAAGAAAATACGAAGCATGTCATCTGACAAGTCAAAGCAAAGGACGAAACAAGGCTGCGCCTCTGCTAAAGGAGTTTGAAACCTCTTCTTATCGAGTAGATGCTTTCCTTTTGAATAGGATAGAAGAGTGCGCATAAAATAGTAAGTGAGAAACGTGTGATTGGATACGTATCAGAGCTCAAAGTTGGAGTTGTAGCTCCAACAGAAGATCTTCAAGTCGACATGGTTACTATTGCCAAATTAATGAGAGCGTATCCTGTGGTGATATTTACGAGGCGACAAATAACTTAAGTTATCGATACTGCCCAAATTCTAAGCATGGATAGGCAAATAAGGTTTGGCTTTCAGTTAGTAAATATATAATCAGACCTAATTACCACTTATGCTAAGCCAATTTTTAGCAACCTTTCTGGCATCGGTGGTGTCCGAAGAGAGACGTAAATCAATCTTGGAATGAGTGCCGACAAATCAAACCTCCGATTAAAGCGATATTGAAATTCTGCCAAATAGCGCTGTGCATATTTCGGCCTAATAGCATGGTAAGTGCTACGTAGCGCACTCTTTAAATTACCAAGTACTGTATTTACCCAATAGAACTCAGGCTCTTCAACAGAAGCTCGGCCACCACCACAAACAATTTTGTCATGTACACAACCGGCCTCCTTAATGGCATTGAAGCATGGAAGACCATCTGAGATGACTGTGCTGCCACTGCAAAGGTACTTTTTACTCCAGGTTGAAATTTCACTGCTTTTGAAGCCCTTGATAATTGAGAGCTTAATACGGGTTGGGCGTCCCTCCTTGGTTGTTTCAACGGCCGCCACAAAGGGAGTTTTACCCTTGGCTCCGCGCCCGGGCTTGCATCCAGTACGCTCACCACCGAGATAGGCATCATCTAGTTCAATAAAACCGGACAGTTTGTATCGTTGGTCTCGCTCCATCATCACTTGCATGAGTTTCTGCTTCATACGCCATGCTGCGTTGTAAGAGATACCTAGATGTCGAGATAGCTCCATAGAGGAAATGCCCTTCTTATCCTGAGTAATCAGGAAAATACCGAGAAACCAGGTGGTGAGGGGGAGCTTCGTGGAGTCAAAAATTGTACGAGAGGTAATCGATGTCTGACGCCGACAATGGTTACATTGCTTAAGCTTGCGATAAGCGAGGTCGCAATGCTTGTCATGCCCGCAGTGAGGACAACTAAAGCCATTGGGCCAACGCCACTGCGACAGTGCATCGAAGCACTGTTCCTCGCTGCCGTACATTTTGAGGAATTGGGTCAAACTAATACCCTTCTGAAACTGTACCTTGTTGCGAGCCATGGCGTATTCCCTTGCAGATCAACGAGATAGCTGTATTTATATACAGTTACGCATAACTTAGCAAGAGTGGTAATTAGGTAATCAGATGACTTACTGAATGTTAGTTAACAGTTCTTGCAAAAGCTCTCAGTGCAGTTAGGTGGATTTATTTATAGCTTTCCTTGCAAATAGAATCATAGAAATATAGATGGAAACTGACAAGGGCGCTCAGTGCTTTATCTCTGCCGCCCTTGCCACTAGCGATAACTCATGCAATTAAGTTGTACTCTAATTCTTAACTGCATACCACAATGAACTCGATGTATTATTAGAATTGTTAATTATGCTAGTCCTCAGGGGGTGGCGGTGGTGGTGGAGGGGGCGGCGGTGGTTCGCTAGGGCTGTGCGGTGCGAGGGCAATTAGTAGAGTAACAACGCAGATTGCCTTCATTGTGAGGCCGCCAAGCAAACAAAAAATTAAAGCAAGAGAGTCGTCGTGAAGGTAGGTTAAGACGGGAAACAGCTGTGGTCTTTCCGGTGGTCGACCTTCCTGAATAGCCTCAACTAGGCGCTTTCCTTCTTCACTAATTTCTATTCTGCTTACAAGTGCTTGTCGAAGAGTTAAGAGCCATTTCTCCGTAGTGCCATACTTATTTAATCCCTCTTTAAGAGCTGTCGCCAATGTTTCATCGACCTCTGTATTGGCGCGTATCTTTATCAAAAGAGAATCCGCATCAAGCCTTAGAATTTCTGAAAGACTCTCCTTGAGTTGATCAAGAGATTCAAGTGCAGTCTGAGACGCTTCAATCATGCACTCAAGTGATTGAAGCATATACAACGACCAGACGTCTAATGTCCCGGAGGAAGTTAGTAACTCATCGTAGTATTTTGAATCTACCGCGAGACTATCTTCAATCCGTGTTGCTGCAAGGATTTTAGCGCGAAATGATCGATAAGACTTAAAGTCCCTGGCTGTCGTATCTGTTGCAGCAATCGTTGTTGCTGCCGTAAGTTCCATTATGTCTTCCATTGTCCATTTCCATTGTCCAATATGATTTAATAATGCGGTGGGGACAGTAATTATTTTATGTGGGCCAATCAAGCTGTTGTAAGGTTTTGTAATTTCCGTCATTGGCGGATAGAGTAACTATTATGTGTTTGTCATTTGGTCTTTTGTGACAATAAACAGTGAAGGGTTTAAATTATAAGTATTGTTTATTTCTGTTGTGAGTAAATTGAGAGCTCTTAAGTTGAATTTGATATATTGTTAGCTTAAGTAGTGATTCTGCAGTTGTAGATTTTGTTAATTGTTTAAGGTGGGTTTACCTTTGAGGTCTGAGTAAGGTGCTGCAGAAGGTAACCTTATTGTCTCAAGCTTGCCTTAATCGCTTTAGAGGCTGTTTTTAATAACTTTTGTAAATTTATCCGGCTAAGAATTCTCCTGTAATCTTTTGGTGCTGTGTTTTAATTGTGCTTTTGTAAGCCTTTATATCCAGCGTGTTATGATTTTTATGGGGACTTCACTGGAGTAGCTTAGTTGAGTAGTTGTTGAATCCTGGTGGAACTTAGAAGTCGGCGAGTCTGTGGTTAGTTTGGTGGATAAGTTTACATGCTTTTGGGGGGGGTGTATTTGATCAATCGGTGGTATAGCTTTCTGGGGTGGGAAGTATTCTGTTTTATAAAAACACAGAGCCCAAAGGGCCCTGTATTGTTTCGGCTAGTATGAGTCAGATTGCTTGAGTTCCTGGATTATTATTTATCCACCAAGAATTTTCCATGGATCGCTTGTATTTTTTTGAGTTTGATCAAGCAAAACAGATACCTGTAGTTAAGAGACGTATTAATAGTTGTCATTCGTTAGAACTTTACGGGCTGATCGTTTCAATTTTTAAGGCGTTACAAGGCTAAAATTACGATCAAATTTATCAAATAACCGCCCGAATTTTATTAGGGCCAAAGGATTTCCGCTTACCTTGAGTCGACCATCTTTGATTAGAGTAGGGGCGCCTACTAACCCGCTAAACATCATACGTAAGTCGGTACTGTTCAGAGCGAGGCTGGCAGAGGGCTCGCTACTGTGTCGGCCGGGGTAGCCGTGCAGTACCCCATTTTGCACTACGACTAAGTACTTTTCTCCAGTGTCAGTCATATCGATATTTAAGCGGATATCTGCATCTGCCGCTTTCTCACCGTTAAGGCGCACCGCCATCGCGTCGAAAAGCAGCTGGAGAGGGACTCGCGCTACTATTTCTTCATCGGGCAGTATTTCTTCACGGTATTCGATACCATGACGCAATTCCTTGGCTCCGGAGAGATAAAAGTTGCGCCAGATACCAGATTCTGACTGATAGCCGAGTTGCTCTAGGCTGTCAGCCAATAGGTAACGGGCTTGCTCGTTCTCAGGTTCAGCGAAAACCAAGTGCTTTAGCACCATGGCTACCCAGCGATAATTGCCCAGGGCAAAATCCTGTCGGGCCCGAGCCATAATGGCTTCTCCCCCCCCCATGTAGTCGATGTAGTGCTCTGCAGCTTCTTCCTGAGGAATAGGGTGGAGGTTTGCTGGGTTGCCATCAAAATAACCCAAATAGCGATTGTAAACTGCCTTGGCTCCAACATTGACAGTTCCGTAATATCCTCGATTGGCCCAAGCCTGAGAAAGGTTCTCGGGGAGCTCAAGGCGCTCTGCAACTTCGACCATATCGTAACCGTGGTTAGCTAGGCGCAGTGTTTGGTCGTGGATATATTTATAAAGATCCCTCTGCTTAGCCAGGTAATCCATAGCTTCATCTTTGCCCCAGGTGGGCCAGTGGTGGCTGCTGAAAACCACCTCGGTCTTATCGCCAAATTTCTCCATGGCGTACTCAATATAGCGACTCCAGGCCTTGGCATCGCGGGTTTTCGCACCACGCAGAGTGTAAATATTATGCAGTGTATGGTTGGCGATCTCACTCATGCAGAGTGCGTTAAATTGAGGGAAGAAAAACACAATCTCTGCGGGTGCTTCGGCCCCGGGTGTGTTAATGAAGACGATGTCCACTCCATCAACTGTCATCTCTGCACCGGTTTCAGTAATCTCTATTGTTGGTGTAGCTATTCCGTGCTCACCATCTGATACCCGGTTGCCTAAGCCGGATGAGACAAAACCCTCCGGACTGGAGGGCAGCAAATTTCCAAATTGGTATAACGCACGGCGCTGCATCACATTCCCGGTGCGCACATTCTCGCTAATCGCCTCCTTAGCAAAACCCTCTGGTGCAATAATGTCGATAGAACCGCTCGCGAGCTGTTCTTTAGTCAGAACTCCAGTTATACCGGCGAAATGGTCTGCGTGGCTATGGGTAAAAATAACGGCACTTACCGGTTGCTCTCCTAGTGCCTTGTTGGCCAGTGCAAGTGCTGCGGCTGCAGTCTCCGCAGAAGTGAGAGGGTCGATAACAATCCAGCCGTTTTCACCCTGCACCAGAGTCATATTGGCCAGATCCAGCGAGCGCACCTGATAGATACCATCTACCACTTTGAACAGGCCGTTATTCAGGACGTTGAGCTGGGCCTGACGCCAAAGGCTGGGGTTGACGGTATCAGGAGGGGTGCCTTGTAAAAATTGCATCTGGGATAGGCCATAGACTTCCCGACCTTCGGTATTTTTCACTTGGGCGCCGGGAATAGATTCAATAAAGCCTCGTTTAGCCAGCAGAAAATCAGTTTCATCGCCGAAGGGGAGTTGTTTTGCCAGGGATCTATTGTGGGAAATAGTTGCCTTGGAGGCGGGTTTGATCTCGGTATTTAAATTTTCTGTGTGAGTTTTCGGTTCACTACCACAGGCAATCAAAAAGAAGGACAGCAACCACATCAGTATCAGCGAGCGCATTGAGACTCCCCAAAATCGGTGTACATGAAACTTCATTTTTATACTGGGACAGGGTTTTTATTGCCCAGAGTGGCCTTAGCTTCTCCCACCTGCGGTGGCGCGTCAAGACAAGAACTGTTCCTTTGGCGGCGTAAAAGTCTTTCTGCAAGGGAAACAGTTTCATGTTACCCACTGGTTAACCAGTTTTGTCATTGGGCTTTGTATTTTCTACCAATACAGTCACGATTGTCGGCATTGTGATGTGTGAAGAGTTTGTGGTTCCTGAATCGAAGACGCTGGATTGTCGTAGCTGATAGTTTAATCTGGTCTGTTTTTATATGCCCTTAGGGATTTTATATTTAACAGGTTTAGGAAGGTTTCATAGGGTGTCTTATTTATCAAATTCTATTTTAAAAATAAGACACCATCTAGCTGGAGTTTGAACAGGTCGCCGATCAAAAATTCTTTAACTTCTATTAATCTTAACTCGAGAGGTAATTAAGCGGCAGGTGATAAATTTACGCTCTTTCTAGAGAGCGTTGCGCTTAAGAATGCGCAAAATGCCAGAGCTACGATATGAGGCAGGTAAAGTGTGTATTCACTGGTGTGGAAAAAATACAGAGTGGCTTCGCAGGCAATAATGGCAATTGCTGCAGTTGCCCATGGATGCAGTTTTATCAGCCTAGATGCTAATAAAATGAGTGTGAAAACAATTAGTCCATATCCTAGTAAATGGACAACAAAAATTTCCCAAAGGACAGCCCCTTCGTCTGAAAGGAATGCTTTGAAAGCTTCGGGTATAGCGATGGCTGCAGAATATTCTGTAATTAATGGGCCTAAGTATCCGGCGACTAAGCCTATTATTATTCCAGCTATTGTATTTTTCATTGAATCCATTCAATTTTTATAAGGTTGGCCAACTATACCTTATGTGGGGCTGTTAAAGAAAATACATGGCTTGTTGCTGCAAAAGGCTGCGGTTGAAATTGAAGTAATTGCTTTGATTCATCCGATTAATTTACAGGGGCTGAAAAATTTACGGGGAAGGGAAGCTTGGAGTTGGTACTTTGTGGGTGGTTAGCGAAATGATTTTCCACAAAAAAGCGGGCTAAAAGCCCGCTCTCTCATTGTTTTATGGGAGCTTATTGCCCCAATGTAAACAGTGCAGTGTTACCGCCAGTGGCAACAGTGTTAATAGTTTTGGTTTTTTCGCTGGCGAAACGGAACAGGTAGTGCGGGCCGCCGGCTTTGGGGCCGGTGCCGGATAGGCCGTGGCCGCCGAAGGGGTTAACACCTACTACTGCACCAACCATATCGCGGTTTACATAGCAGTTGCCGACGTTGATACGCTTGAATACCGCGTGGGCGCGGCCTTCTATGCGGGAGTGCAGTCCGAAGGTGAGGCCGTAGCCGGTGGCATTAATGCGGCGGATTAGGTCTTCCAGCTCGTCTGCCTTGAAGCGAACTACATGAAGGAAGGGTCCGAAAGTCTCGCGCTTGAGCACAGAGAAGTCTTCAATCTCTACTACCTGCGGGCCGAAGAAGGTGCCTTCGCTGGGCTTCTTCGCTTCCTCAAAAGCAAATAGTGGCTTGGCTTCTTTCGCCATGCGCTCGCGATGGGATTCCAGCATGCCGAGGGCTTTTTCGTCGATAACCGGACCGATATCGGTATCCAGTTTACCGGGATCGCCGAGGGTCAGTTCTTCACACGCGCCTTTCAGCATATTCAGCAGGTTATCGGCGATGACATCCTGTACACACAGGATACGCAGAGCGGAACAGCGCTGACCGGCACTGAGGAAGGCAGACTGAATTACATCGTCTACCACCTGCTCGGGCAGGGCAGTGGAGTCTACGACCATGACATTCTGGCCGCCGGTTTCGGCGATCAGCGGTACAATCGGGCCTTCTTTCGCTGCCAGCTGCTGGTTGATCAGGCGTGCAGTTTCGGTGGAGCCTGTGAAGGCTACACCGCCCAGGCGGGGATCTTCGATTAGCAGTTTGCCCACTGCGGCACCGGTACCTGTGATCAAGTGCAGTACTTTTGGCGGCACGCCGGCATCGAGCATCAAGCGCACGGCGTGTGCAGCGATGATGGGGGTTTGCTCTGCGGGTTTAGCCAGTACGGCATTACCGGCAGCGAGTGCGGCAACTACCTGGCCGGTAAAGATTGCCAGGGGGAAGTTCCAAGGGCTGATGCACACGAAGGTGCCACGACCACTCAAATACAGCTGATTTTGTTCACCGGTAGGGCCGGGCAGTTCGGTGGGTTCACTGAAATGCTGGCGTGCGCCGTTGGCGTAGTAGCGGCAGAAGTCGATAGCTTCGCGCACTTCACTAATGCCGTCATTTAGGGTGCGGCCCGCTTCAATACAAATAATTGCAGCCAGTTCATTGGCTTTATCTTCGTAGAGATCAGCAATTCTGTCGAGAATATCCGCGCGGTGTTTTCCACCCTGGCGATCCCAGTCGATCTGCGCTTCAGTGGCAGAGGCATAGGCCTGCTCAATCAGGTGCTTATCAGTATTCGCGGTGTGGCCAATTTTTTCGCCGGTTGCCGGGTTGTAAACCGGTTCTTCCGCTTCACCCATGGTGCCGTTGACGATAGGGCCACCGAGGAAATGCTTTGCGCGTTGCTGCTCAAGCTCTTTCAGCAGGGGATCAACGGAGAGTGGATCGGTCAGTTCGATGCCGTGTGAGTTTTTCCGTGGCAGGGCTTCTGCGCCCATATAAATATTCTCCGGGACAGGAATTTGCGGGTGACGGTAGGGGTTGCAGGCTTCGCTTTGTTCCAGGGTGTCCTGGACCAGGGCTTCAACCGGCGTTGCCTCGTCCATAAAGCGGTTAACAAAGGAGCTATTAGCTCCGTTTTCCAGCAGGCGACGAACCAGGTAGGGCAGTAAGTCACGATGTGCCCCTACGGGTGCATAGACGCGCACGGGAGCACGCTTGCCGTGTACCGCTTCAATTTGCGCGTACAGCAAGTGGCCCATGCCGTGCAGGCGCTGGAATTCGAAGTCGGTGCGGCCATTGGCCAGCTCCAGGATTAGCCCGACAGTGTAGGCATTGTGGGTGGCAAACTGTGGATAGATGGCATCGCCAGCTTCCAACAGTTTTTTCGCGCAGACCTGGTATGACAGATCGGTGTGGCATTTGCGCGTGTACACCGGGTAGTCCGGCAGGCCCATTTGCTGGGAGTGTTTGATTTCACTATCCCAGTAGGCACCTTTTACCAGGCGCACCATCAGCTTGCGGCCGGTATCGCGACCCAGGGCAATCAGCCAGTCGGCGACATGGGGTGCGCGCTTTTGGTAGGCCTGGAGTACAAAGCCCAATCCTTGCCAGTCTTTAATTTCGGGGTCGCGGGCGAGCGCCTCGAAGATATCCAGTGAGATATCCAGGCGGTCTGCCTCTTCTGCATCGATATTAAGGCCCATATCGTATTGGGCTGCAGCGACACAAAGACGCTTCACCTGGGGGAGCAATTCGTCCATTACGCGATCTCGCTGCAGCACACTGTAGCGGGGGTGCAGGGCGGAAAGCTTGATGGAAATACCGTTGGCTTCAACCACATCCTGCTGGGTGTTGTCTTTGCCGATCTCTTCGATAGCCATCATATAGGCATCGAAGTAGCGGTGGGCGTCGGCCATGGTGCGGGCACCTTCGCCCAGCATGTCAAAGGAAAAGCGGGTGCCCGGGAGGTTTTCTTTGGGGCCGCGCTTCAAAGCTTCCTTGATGGTGCGGCCGAGCACGTACTGGCCACCCATAATTTTCATGGCCTGCATCATTGAGGTGCGCACCATGGGTTCGCCGATACGGCTAACCAGGCGTTTCATCCAGTGGGAGGGACGCTCGGTGATATCCGGGTCCAGCTCCACCACGCTGCCGGTGAGCATCAGGCCCCAGGTTGAGGCGTTCACAAACAGGGAGTCGGACTGGCCACGATGGCTGGACCAGTTGCCGGAATGCACTTTCTCGGCGATTAGTTTGTCGGCAGTATCGGCGTCTGGTACCCGGAGCAGGGACTCCGCCAGACACATCAATGCAACCCCTTCCTTATTGGAAAGGCCGAATTGCTGAAGGAAAGCGTCCAGCGTTCCGCGCTTACTGCGCTGCTGTCGCGAATGATGAACCAGTGCGCGCGAGGTGTTCAGAATTTTCTTGCGCATCTCGTCGCTGGGGCGTGGCGCAGCCAGCAGCTCGCTCACGCAGAGGTTTTCGTCGGCGTGCAAATACTCGCGTGCCCGGTCCCGGGCATTCTGGAGGTCTCCGGCGAAGTTTGTCGACATATCGTCTCCCAAGCTCTATATCTAGGGTCAGAATAAAAAACCGGATTATGTGCGAAAATCGTTAGAATTAATCGCCATAATGTTGCGAGTTGTGGTTAAATATCACGCCTAATTGCGTGATTACCAGTAGGGTATTTTGTAATGTCTCGACAGTTGGAAGATCTTGATCGTATTGATCGCCAAATACTGCGAATTCTGCAACGTCACGGCCGCTTGCCGAATGTGGAATTGGCGCGCAGGGTTAACCTTAGTCCCACCCCTTGCCTAGAGCGAGTCAAGCGGCTCGAAAGGGAAGGATTTATTCGCGACTATGTAGCGCTACTCGACCCGCTCAAAGTTCATGCGGGCCTGGTGGTCTATATCCAGGTGACCCTGAACAATACAGCAACTGAGGCATTGGAAGCCTTTAATGAGCATGTGGCTGGACTGGAGGAGGTCCAGGAGTGCCATATGGTTGCCGGTGGTTTTGACTACCTGGTGAAAATTCGTATTAAGGATATGCTGGGTTATCGTCGCTTCCTCGGTGAAAAGCTGGCATCCGTACCGGGAGTACGGGAAACCCACACCTATGTGGTGATGGAGGAAGTGAAGACTGATACCGCTGTAGCGGTACCGGACCCAGAACCCAGTGTGAAAGGTTCGCGGCGCTAATTGAGCGCAGTCAAATATCCTGTGCGGAGAGAGAGAACTGTAGCGATTTTGCTGGTTGGCTTTTTTATGAACCTGGGTAGGAATCTGAATTCTCTCCTCAGGCCTCAATCATAGGGATTGATTGCTGATTTCATGGCTGAACAGATGGAATTGGCAACCATTGTCGGCGCGGTTTTTATTATGCTCGGCATAGCGATGCGGTACCAAGGTGGGTGCCGTGTGATTTGTCCGTAATAACTATAAGTAGGTACTGTATGGATTTTTCACTGAGCGAAGAACAGCAGATGATTCAGGATGCGGCAAAGCAATTTGCTGACAGTGAACTGAAACCCATTGCTGCCGAACTCGACAAGACCGGTAATAGAGAGCTCTTGTTGGAGAAGCTCAAGCAATTGGCAGAGCTGGGCTTTATGGGAATCAATATTGATCCCAATTACGGCGGTACTGGTGCTGGTACTGTCGCATTCTCCCTGGCGATTGCCGAGCTGGCGCGGGGCTGTGCCTCTGTTGCAACGACCACGTCCGTAACCAATATGGTGGCAGAGGTTATTCAGGCGGTAGGTTCGGAAGAGCAGCGCCAAAAATACCTCCCCAAAATCTGTAGTGGAGAATACCCCGCGGGTTCTTTCTGTCTCACCGAGCCCGGTTCCGGTTCGGATGCGGCCTCTATGCGCACCCGCGCGGAAAAGCAGGGTGATGAATACGTTCTTAATGGCAGTAAGCTCTTTATTAGTAGCGCCGAATTTGCCGGTATTTTTGTTGTTTGGGCAGTGACAGATTCTTCCGCGCCTAAAGGCAAAGGTATTTCCTGCTTCCTGGTTGAAGCCGGCACACCTGGCCTGGTGATTGGCAAGGCCGAAGAAAAAATGGGACAGAAAGCCTCTGTTACCAATGAGGTTTCTTTCGACAATTGTCGTATTCCTGCCTCCCATCTTTTGGGTGAAGAAAATCGCGGCTTTCGCATTGCTGCAGGTGAACTCGCAGGAGGTCGAATCGGTATTGGCTCCCTGGCGCTGGGTATCGGCTTTGAAGCTCTGGATTGCGCCCGGGCCTATCTGCATGAGCGGGAGCAGTTTGGTAAAAAACTGGCGGAATTCCAGGGACTGCAATGGCAGCTTGCCGATAAATATACTGAGATGGAAGGTGCGCGACTCCTATTGCTGCAAGCCGCTTGGCAGAAAGATGCCGGAATGCCGTTTGGCCCTGCCGCTTCAATGGGCAAACTGTTCGCCAGTGAGAAGGCTAACGAGGCATGTTATTTAGCTCTGCAAATGCACGGTGGTGTGGGCTATACCCGTGAATATCCACTCGAACGTATGAGTCGGGATGTGAGAATCACTACAATCTACGAAGGTACCAGTGAGATCCAGCGCCTGATTATTGCCAGGCATTTGCTGGATGTCAGATAATATTTAGTGACACATAAGCCGGCGCTCTTCGTCGGCTTTTTTGTTCTTTTCCCCATAAATTTGTCGGTTATTCTCCTGATGCCGGCATAAATACCCGCCCGTTTAATAGTTTCCTACCTATCCTCTACAAGGGACTCTGCCGCATCACTTTGCGAATCATGGAAAGGAAACAACTGATGAACGTTAACAAGCTGCCGCTGTTTTCGCTGTTCCTAGTATTCCTAGCCTGTTCGCTAACGATCGTAAGTGTCATGGCGCAAGAACCCAATCCCGCCAGTGTCGTCACAATGAAATCAAACCAGGCTGTACTGAAAGAGCTCCCCTTTGCAAATCGGAAGGACTTTGAGGATGTAAAGCGGGGGTTTATCGCTCCTCTACCAAATAATGGTGTTATTAAAAACAGCAAAGGCGATACGGTATGGAACTTGGAGCAATTTCAATTTGCTCGCGATAAAGAGGCTCCTGACAGTGCCAACCCCAGTCTGTGGAGGCAACTGCAATTAATTTCGGAGGGCGGTCTCTATGAGGTGATACCGCGAATCTACCAGGTTCGCAGTGCGGACCTCTCCAATATAACTTTTATTGAGGGCGATACCGGGGTCATTGTTATGGACCCGCTGATTTCTGCCGAGACGGCTGAAGCAGCGTTGAACCTCTATCGGCAGCATCGCGGAAATAAGCCTGTCGTTGCTGTGATCTACACCCACAGTCACGTTGACCACTATGGGGGGGTTCGCGGTGTTATCGATGAAGAAGATGTAAAATCAGGCAAGGTTAAGGTAATAGCCCCGCAAGATTTCCTGATTGAAGCTGTTAGTGAAAATGTCTTTGCAGGAAATCATATGGCGCGTCGTGCCAGTTTTATGTACGGGAACCTGATCCCTAAAGATCCCAAAGGTACCTTAGGGTCTGGCCTCGGTCTTGAAACCTCCACTGGCACCATCACACTGATAGAACCGACAGACTCCATTGTTGAGACCGGGCAAACTTTGGAACTGGATGGGCTTATCTTTGAATTTTTGTTGGCTCCGGGCTCTGAAGCGCCGGCAGAAATGCACTTCTATATTCCTCAACTCAAAGCCGTAACCGCTGCTGAGAATGCAACCCACACCCTGCACAACCTCTACACCTTGCGGGGAGCAAAGGTCCGAAATGCTCGTGACTGGTCTCGCTACCTCAATGAAACCGTGCAGCGCTGGGGTGGAAAAGCCGAAGTTCTGTTTGCACCCCATCACTGGCCAACCTGGGGACCAGAGAATGTGGTGAATCATCTGAAAAAGCAGCGAGACCTATACAAGTATCTCAACGATCAAACCCTACGATTAGCCAATCACGGGTACAACATGGTTCAAACGGCTGAGCTGATGGAGTTGCCTCCAGAGCTCTCACAATATTGGGCCAATCGCGGCTATTACGGCAGTGTAAATCACGATACCCGTGCGGTATGGAATTATTATTTAGGGTTTTTTGATGGCAATCCCGCTCGCCTGTATCCAATGCCACCGACGGCCGCGGGAATAAAGTACGTCGAGTATATGGGCGGGGCCGCCAATATTATCAAGCAAGCAAAGAAAGACTATGAGGCTGGAGAGTACCGCTGGGTTGCGGAGGTGTTAGATAGATTGGTTTCCGCAGAGCCTAATAATCGTGCAGCAAGAGACCTATTGGCAGATGCATTAGAGCAATTGGGCTATCAGCAGGAAAATGGTACCTGGCGCAACTTTTTTTTAAGCGGTGCCAGGGAATTGCGGGATGGCATCCAGCGATACCCGGTTCCTCTGACTGCGAGCCCGGACACTATTCGCAGCATGCCGGCTGGTTTGATTTTTGATTACCTGGGAATTCGGCTCAACGGCCCCAAGGCAACTGGCAAGAATCTCTCCATCAATATCAGCATGCCGGACGTAAACGAAAGGTATGCGCTTGTGCTTGAGAATGCGGTACTGAACTACGGGCCTCCTGTTAAGAATCCCGGCAGTAGCGTGCAGATAAACCGCTCAGATCTCAATGACATCATCTTGGGGAGTGCATCTATCCAGGAGAAGATGGAGGATGGGAAAATCAAAATTGAGGGCGATGCGGGAGAGTTGAAGACATTACTTTCTTTAATGGACCGGTTTGATTTCTGGTGGAACCTGGTTACGCCTGAACCGATGGATAAGATGTCGACATCAGACTTCTAGAATCAGGGCTATTTAGCTTAAATGCAAAGGTAAAGTGCCCCCCTGTGTTGGCGGTATTTTCAACTGTATTTTTGAGTCCGCTTAGATGGTTCTAGTGCATGTTTCAACTTCTTTGATTTATAGCTCTGCGAGTGGTTGCCAAATAAGTAGTTTCTAATGAAACTTGATGTGTTTTTAGCTGTTGGCTCCTACTAGCGGGGCAGAAATAATCAGTACACCCTGGTAATATAAACTGCATGAAATACGATGCCAGAAAACTTAGTACTGAGGAGCAGCACCTCATACGTAAAATTGCTGTTCAGCGAGTATTTGATGGAGAATCTGCGGCGGAGGTTAGTCGTAGCTTAGGGCTGGGGAGCAGAACTATTTTCCCATGGTTAAGGACTGCTCGGGAGAAAGGTATTGAAGCGCTATCTCCAAAAATTAGACCTGGACGCGGTAGAAAACTGTCAGCTATTGAAGAAGAGGAAGTCAAACGATGGATTATTGGTGGCGATCCAAGGCAATATGGCTTTGATTTCGGATTGTGGACACGTCAGATCGTATCGGATTTGATTTTTGAGAGATTCAAAATTGAACTTAGCGTTTCTAGTGTCGGCACACTTCTACATCGACTGGGCCTGACGCCACAAAAGCCTCTACGAAGAGCTTACGAGAGAGATGAGAAGGCGGTGAATAAATGGGTAAAGGAAGTCTATCCAAAGATTAAATCTTATGCGAAAAAAACTGGTGCAGAAATATTTTGGCTGGACGAGGCTAGTATCAGATCAGACGATCCACTCCAAAGGACATGGGGAGAAAAAGGAAAAACTCCAGTGGTAAAAACGAGTGGTCAAAGACAGTCAATCAATGCGATCTCAGCTTTATCGAATAGAGGTGGCTTCTGGTATCATATTTATAGTGGAAAGTTCACGGCAGAAAAGTGCGTAGAATGCTTCAAAAATTTCCAGAGAAGTCAGAAAAGACCAGTGATTCTCATTGTTGATGGGCACCCAGTACACAAATCGAAAAAGGTATTGGAGTATGTCGATTCACAGGATGGAAAGCTTGAAATGGTGTTCTTACCGCCATATGCACCAAACCTAAATCCAGATGAGTTGGTCTGGAATCATATGAGAAATATAGGGACTTCAAAGAGGCCGCTGAAAAAAGGTGAGACACTACTGAGTCGTGCAAATGCAGATTTGCAGAGCATCAAGAAAAATAGAAAACTTGTGAAATCATTTTTTCAAGAGTCGACTGTATTCTTTGCTGCTGCCTAGGTAGTAAGTCCGTCTATATCTAATAGAAAAAATATACAGTGCTGTTTCTCTCATTTTTAAACTTCCTCATTGTGTTCATATTTTTTTAAGTTACGCACAGAATTTAATTTCGTTTCCGCTAAAATTCCGCCCACTTTTGCATTTCATGACTGTCTGGAACTTATATTTTGGACAGTACCTAACATCAAAATAAAAAAACACGGCACTTAAGGCGATTATGGAAAAGTTATTCGGGCAGAAATTATTAGTACTTGCACTAACTGCGGCACTTGCAGCTTGTGGTGGGGGGGGAGGTTCGTCGGATTCTGGCTCCGATTCACCACCCGTGAGCGACGGTGGGGATGATTCCTCATTACCTGATAATGACCCATCGACTGTAACCGTTGGAGATGTATCAACAGCTGAGCTTGGGTTTGCGACAATTACCGCTACAGATATCACTTTGCCTAATGCAATGGTAAATGCTCAGGAGGTTTACCAGCTGGCCCACTATATTGGCCGTACGGACAGTGAGCAGGATGAGGAAAATATTGATATTCCTATCCGTAGCTATACGGCCTCCTGTGCTACGGATACTGACCAGCCAAAAATGTATGTATCCACAACTTTGTCAGAGGGGAATAGTGCCTCTGATACAACTTATGGGTCCGTTTACGAGCTTCAATATAACCCTGATAGCATGAGCTTCGAGCCGACGGGTAACGCCACCATTCTGAATCAATGCTATGAGTCACATGGTATTACGGCCAGTTCGGATTGCTCCAGGGTAGCTGTTTTATGCAATACAGAATATAAGGCCAGTGAGCGATATGATATCGAGAAAGATCTGGTAGAAGAGTACGGTACAACCTGGATGAAGATTGAAGATAATCTTGACAGTGTTGCAGGTACCGATAATGAGGAGAAGTATAATGACCAGATCTGGCTAATGGAGTGGGATAACAAGCCTATAACAGAAACTCCAGATGCCTATGTTGTCAATAAAATGCATGGTGGCACTCATTTGGGGACTCAGGAGCTATTGTACGTAGAGGATGATAGCCAGGGGCGCACAAGCTATGCGTTTTCCGTGACAGCTCGTGTTCTTGTTAGCGGTTCGCATTATTCGGCAGGGCTGACAGTAATCAATCGGGATGACTGGTCAATGTCCTTCTCCGGGGATGATCACCGGGGTTGGTACTGGGCGTGTGGTCATGGCCACGTTCTGAATATTCGAGCCTTTTATAACCCGGGGAATGAGATGTACGGGGCTCTGTGTACCAGCGATGGAAATAAATATTATCCATCCCCGGGCCTGAATGCGATAGCCATTAAAATGGAGGACAGTGGATCCTCTGTTTATGAAGGCACCTATAATCATTTAGTGCCCTCGACAAGTGCAATGATATCCAACGGTGGTGGCCATACGGTTGTCCCGGTTGATGCCGATACAAATCTCTCAGTTATTGTCTCTCCAAAGTACATTGAAGATTCGAACATGGATATGTTCTTACAGGATGAGCTGGGCATTGATACAAGTGGTGATGGCCCCTTAGATGAGGAATGTGCTGATAACGGCATTCGCAATTGCTTCTTCTCATATATCGACAGTGGTGAATATCCCGTAATTTCCAGGCAGGGTCTCTATTCTGGAGATGCCTTGGATACTACTTCCCTGACACGTGTAGGTATTGCAAAAGTTGATGGGGAAGGCAGTATTGAAGGTAATGGCATTGAATGGCTGGCAACGGATTCCGATTGCCAAATTAGTGATCCCCAGTTGGTTGATCTGAAAAATGGCCGTTACTTATTTGGTTACGCGCAGTTCCAGTGTATCTCCGATAACCTCCCGTACAATCGCAGTTACAATAAGAGTGGTGAGGCCATGCGTATGCTGGTGCCAAAAGCCTACTATGTAATGGAGATTGATGCTGACTTAAATGTACTTGAGGGGCCGGTAAAACTGACTGACTACGGTTGGGGTGGTTTGGATGAGCCTATGTACTTGGGTAATGGTAAAGTTGCCTGGAGCTATATTAAGAATCCTACCCTGGATAATTATATAGGCGGCCAACAAAATGTTTGGCAGGCAATAGTTTATCATTCTGACAGCGTAAATTAATTGCGCTGATTTGGGGTAAGCTTAGGCTTGCCCCAAATTGAATTATACCTGTGCATCTGTAGTAATTTATCTCCCTCTCTTTAAGTTGTTTTCGTAACTCAGATATACGTGCCATTACATTAGGGTGCATTATTTTTTATTGTGCTCCTGTGTAATCCATTTCCCAATTTCCCCTCAGTATAATCCCGCGGCTTTCCCGTTCCGAAAACCACTTTTCGTTAACAGTGGTGACAGACGTTCCGACTCCCTGAGTTGCGAAGACTGAAGGTGGAAAGGGCAGAGTACTTTTAGTGGACTTTATTTTGCTTTGAGCTGGCAGCGAAGGAATGTTGCATGGCTGGTTCGTAATCAATAAAGAGTGAGCTATGCAGCTATTTGTTGAGAATACATATGGAATTGTTTACCTGGCTCGAAGAGGTAGCGGTTTTAGCTCCGGATCTTCACTGCCAACTAGTGCTGAGCAAACCCTGGAAATGTTCAGTGTTTCATCTCTTCAAGAAATTTACGATTACTTCCTGGGTATGGGAGGGAGTTGTTCAGATCCTCTTCAACCAGGCAAGCAGCCTTATAGATGGGGTGATTTATCAGCCTCATTCCATTTAGATGCTCCTTCAAGCTACTCCTGGGTTGAGAGAGCTATTTATAAGGAGTTAGTTCAAAACCGCTTGGTAATCGAAGAGGCTCCATTTGCTGATGCGGTGCTAGCCGACAAGCAGTCCCAATTGATTCCTAAAATCGATACAGGCCTTCAGTATATTGTTGACCTAGGGCGAGTTAATTCAAGGTTATCGAACAATGAATCTACTGATCAGAGTGACTTTGCCGGAGGGCTAGCAATATGGCGTAAAGATTTATCTGAAGTAGAGACTTTGGTGAGTTCTATTCGCCCTTTGATGGCGCAGGGGTGCACCGCTAGGAACTATCTGCTGTATGAAAAGAGCATTGAAAAGCAAGATGAAAAATCTATACCGACTTCTAGCAGATCCCTAGTAGATGCGCTTGGTTTCGATGCCAATAAAGTTACCCAGCAGCACTTAGAGTTAGCCTTTGAAGTAGCTGAAACTTTATACCAGGATGCGAGAATACGTGAAACAAGTTTACGTTTCTTCCGCGATTACTTAAAAGCTCTATACCCATCGGAGGTTGCCCTACCAGAAAATGGCCTTTTTGAGATTATCTTAACATTCGCCATGGTAGCATCCATGAGCGATTCCAACGCTGTCGAGATTTCCAAAGATAATGCGGGCTTACTGAGGTCTCTTCAGGGCGTTAGTAACCTAATGCAGGAATTTGCCAAAATCAAAAAGCGTCGCAATGTATTTTTCCATAAACGCGCAGGAAGTACTGAGGGTAATAAGGCGAGCTTCTCTGATCTGAGTTCTTCTGAAGTTACAGTACCACCTTCCTCCGGTGGGCAACCATCAAGTGCAGGAGCGTCGCAAAGCGGTAAAGGAACCGCCAATGATAATTCTGAAGCGGGTTCTGACAGCAGCCAGGGTTCGCAGAGCTCTCAGAATACAATCTCTGACCAGCCCGATAAAGCTGGGACCATAACCGGCACAAGCCATACTGGGAAGGAAGTTCCTAATAATAGTTGTGCTATTGAAGGCGGTGATCCCATTAACTTAAAAACCGGGGAAGAGCGTTTGACCTTAGTCGATGCGCTATTAGACGGACCGCTTCCCCTTGTTTTTGAGCGCACTTACCGCAGTAGTAATCCCAAAGATTTCGGATTAGGTCATGGTTGGACTCACACCTTGGGAGAGAGGTTAATAACGGCACCTGATAAAAGTGTTCAGTTTATGGATGCGGAGGGTCGGGTAATTAGTTTTCCCTTTCCGGGGGATAGTGACCGCAGCCACAATGTTGTTGAGCATTTAACACTTACTCGTGTCGCCGGCGATCATTGGATTATTACCCCTTACGGGGCTCCCAATGGCGTGCAAAAACACTTTAAGGCAACCGGTGTAACAGGAGGACTTAAGCTTGCGGAAATACGTGATGGCTATGGTAACTTCTACCTGTTCCACTATATCGATGAGCGTTTAATATGCATTGAGAGCAGCCTCGGTGAAGCCTTGCATATCAGCCCTCCGCAAGGGCAGTCGAACAGCCTGCGTATCGGTGAGCTTAAGAAGGAAACTCGCGATGGCCACATTAAAGTACTCGCAAGCTATGAGTACAGCGATGTTGGAGATTTGGTTAAAGCCACCGACGCCGATGGTTACAGTGAGCAGTACCAATACCATCACCATGTAATTAAGCAGCGCATCATAAAAACTGGCTACCGTTTCCATTTTGAGTGGGATGCCGAAGGCCCTTCTGCCCGCTGTGTGAGACAGTGGGGTGACCCAATCGATGGTCAGGCGACTTACAATTACCAGTTTGACTGGGACGATGATGGTAAGGGCGTTACTGTTACTGATACCCGTGGCGGCAAAGAGCGCTACCGCTTTAACGACCGGGCCCTGCCGATCTATCACCGCGATCCCGAAGGTGCAGAGACTCTCTACAGCTACAACGACCTGGGGCAGGTTACTCGGGTACAACTGCCCAGCGACGATGGCAGCCTTCGCGAGGAAATTTACCAGTACGATGACCAGGGCCGCCTGATACAAAAGAGCGATGCCGCCGGCAATAACCATCGTATCGAATACAATGCTGAAGGCCTGCCCGCCAAAGTTACCGACCCTGCTGGGAATAACTGGCAAAGGGAGTACAACGAAAATGGCCAGATCGTGGCCAGTAAAGATCCCCTCGGTAACAAGACCCAATACGGCTATAACCCCGTTGGTTTGATCGGTAGTCTTACCGATCCTCTCGGCAATACCACGCGTTATCTGTGGAACCCCGAAGGCAAGCTCGCCGCAGTAAAAGACCCTATGGGCCGTACCCAGCACTACCGGTACGACGGTGCTCGCCGACTGGAAGAAGTGCAGCACGCCCCCGGCCAGCTGACCCGCTATGAATACGACGCTCAGGATCGTATCCATGCGGTGACCACTCCAGACGGTGCTCGTACTCAGTACAGCTACAACCCCCATGGATTACTTACCGAAGTTATTGACTCTGAAGGCCGCAGTACCTGCTATGCCTACGATGGCCTCAGCCAGGTAAAGGCCCGCACCAACCCGGATGGCAGCCGTCTGGAATATCACTATGACGGCGAGCGCAACCTAATCGGGCTCACCAATGAAAACGGCGAGCGCTATCAGCTTAAATACGACTTCAACGAACGCCTGATTGAAGAAGTAGGCTTCGACGGCCGCGTTACCCGCTATGCCTACAACCGTGCCGGCCATTTGGTAAGCTCCAGAGCCGTGACCGATACGGACAGCGGTAAAGGTATCGATACCATCTTCGAGCGCGATCCCTTTGGCCGCTTGTTGGAAGAGGTCACCCCGGACGGCAATACCAATTTCCGCTACAACCGCAGTGGGCAATTGATAGAGGCGGAAAATGCCCACAGCAAATTGCGTTGGGAATACGATGCCAATGGCCGAGTTACCGGCGACTGGCAGGGCAAAGAAAAGCTTAGTCACCGATACGATGCAGCAGGTAATCGTATTGCCACGACCTTGCCCGATGGAGAAGAACTTAAGTTTACTTTTAACCCTGCCGGACAATTCCAAAGCCTGCACCGCCGCCCTTTAGGTAGTAATACTGATGAGTTAATCACTCGTGTCAGCCATGATGAACAGGGTAGGGAAAGCCTGCGTCAACACGGCAATGGGCTGGAAAGCCAGAGAGACTACGATCCACAAGGCCGCCTGCAGAAACTCAGACTGGGCAAAACAAGTAATGTAAATCAGAAGCCAGTGTCCGATCCCACTTCAGGCACAAACCCAGTCCTTGAGCGTGGCTACCAGTACAACAAAGCTGGTCAGATAGCCAAAATTGAAGACAGCCTGCGCGGTAATCGCAGTTACCACTACGACGCTCTGGACCGCCTTACCCAGGTAGAGGGGCCCAACCCAGAGTATTTTGTACACGACCCTGCGCACAATATCCTTGCCGCTGCCAACTCAAAAGACGAAGCCAAACAGCAAGCCAGCGCTACTCAGGTAAAAGGCAATCGTCTCGCTTTTCGTGGTGATACACACTATCGCTACGATATTCACGGCAATCGGATTGCTGAACTGCGTGGAAAAGGACAAAAACTGCAGACGCGCTATCACTACAACAGTCGCCTGCAGCTGGTGCGTGTAGAGAAATTAAAGGTGGCAGAGGGTGTAGAGCAGTTCCAGCAGATAGCGCACTACCAATACGACCCACTGGGTCGCCGTATTAGTAAAGCTATAGGCGATGAGAAAATTGATTTCCTTTGGGATGGCGATACCCTTCTAAAGGAAACTAATGCCGATAATCAAACCAAACAGAACCTCAGTGCCCGTACCTACTACTTCGAACCGGGCACCTTTAAACCGGTTGCTTTAAACGAAAGTAAGCTTGGCAAAGAAGGGGTCTACTACTATCACCTGGACCACCTTGGCACCCCAGATACTCTTACCAACCAAGCTGGTGAAGTGGTATGGAGTGTCGCCTACAAGAGCTATGGCAATATTGCCTTAGCCTATGAAAATCAGATAGAGCAGCCGATCCGTTTCCAGGGGCAGTATTTTGATGAAGAAACTGGGCTGCATTACAACCGGTTTAGGTACTATGATCCGCAGGTCGGGGAGTTTACTCAGCAGGATCTGATTGGATTATTGGGTGGCTACAACAGCTACCAGTATGTGCCCAACCCTAGTAATTGGGTAGATCCATTTGGATTAACAGCTAAGAAAGAGCATTCGAATAGGCAGGCAAGTGCTATTGCGGGACCGCAAATACAGAGAAGCCCCGTTTCCGAATACTGCGCCTTAATGAATCAAGGGGGACAAATTGCAAATTTTATACCACCAAAATCAGAAGAGTTAGGTGAAACAACGACAGTAAAAGAGTTATTATTAACTGGATACTTTCCAGGGCCTGAAGGTATAATTTTAGAAGATAGTGAAGTTGATTATGGTGACTTATATAAGTTGTCGACTCTAAATGGTAGAACTGTTGAGTTTGGTTTGGGTTACAAAATCGGTCCTGACGGAAAGAGAAAATTAATAATTAACAATGGTGGAATTTCTACCATTGGATTTGCTGTCGATGTATACCCTTTGGCCCATACACATCCAACGCCAAACCGGTTCCAGACTGCACCATCAAAAGCCGATCTGAATATTATGCAGCAGCGAGTATCTAAGCTAAGGGAAGAAGATCCGGGTGCTGCGATAGAACCTCATATTATTGTTTATTCAGAAGATGGGGCTACAACAGCATTTAGTCCGCTACCATTTGATTACTTTGAAAAGGAAAGTATTTAATGGATAATTTTTACGGGTTTTCAATTGATGAGATTGAAGAGAGGGTAATCGAACCTCACGGTGGTCTGGATTGCTTTGTTTTGGTTAGATTTCCTGGGTATAAAATCCCAAGATATATATTAGATGGTGGGTTGCAGATGGATTTGGTTGTTGAGGAGGATAATCTTAATGATGCAACTGTGGCATACTTGGAGTATAAAGGAGTGAAAGAAATTGATTGGAGGTGAGCGTAATATTGTTCGCCCCCTCTCTTGTTATTAAAAAATAAATAATATTACTGTTGGCATCTGCTTGATAGTTATTTTCTTTAGTTTTTTATAGGAAATAAATATACGTTTAACGGGGGGTGAGGTGGAGGTTAAATGGGAAATGCAGATAGCGAGTAATACCATTTAGGTGAAGTAATGTTGGGTTGTAAGGTGTAGTTAAAAGATAGTACTGCAGTCGTATTTCATATGTTTAGCGTTGATCTGATGGTGTGTGTGGGCTTACCTCGCTGTCTCTTTTACTGGTATTTAAGTTCTTAATTTGGATCGGATAGAGTCTGTGTTTTTTGAAATTCCCAGGTGCTTAGGAGTGGGAAAGGTGCTCTTGGCTATTTGGTGACGTTGCGTAAGGCAAGGTGTTGGCTACTCTTATCCACTAGTTCTAAGTAGTGATCTATCTGAAAGGATATCCTTTTAGATCGTAGACTTGAGACTTCTGCATGAATATATTGTTGGGTTGAGGCGTGATCATCAAAGATTACGCAGATAAAAGTAATGTTTATTTAAGCAATTGTCTTACTATTGGCCAGTTGAGGTATAGGCATATTTTGATATTTCGTCGGTTCAGTGCTAGTTTCTGGAGAGTATGCTTTTTGAGATTTTAAAATGTGTATCAGAGCGTATACAAGCATTATCAATATCCAACTCAAATATTATCAGTGAGATATAAGCGTCTCATATTCAGTCTTTGATGTCTGAATTTGTCGACTTTATGTCATTTGCGACCAGTTCCACTAACTTAAACTTCTAGCTGTACCGCCTAGAAATACCTCGTCTATATGTTTGAGCTTTGCTTGAGATGTCCGATAAGCACTTAAGTATGTATCTCACCAAAATAAAAAGGAAATAGCCATGCGTTCTTTAATCTGGGCTGGCCTATGCTCGCTACTTTTTAGCAATATGGTCTGGGCCCACTCCACATCTAAAGATGCCTTCCATATAGGGATATTATTGTACGACGGTGCACAAACTATTGATTATGCCGGTCCCTATGAAGTTTTTGGGCAAGCTAATTATCGTTTAACAACGGTTTCGGAAGATGGTGGAACCATTACTTCAGCCATGGGGCTTAAAGTGGCTCCAGATACCAGCTTCGATCAGGACAATCAATTTGATGCATTAATTATCCCTGGGGGCAGTATTAATGAAGCAATGGAGAGCCCGGAAGTATTACAGTGGATTAAAGAGCAGTCCAAACAGGCTCAGTATGTTCTATCGGTATGTAACGGTGCTTTTATTTTGGCGAGTACCGGACTCCTGGATGGTAAGAAAGCAACCACCATTCGCGGAGCATTTGATTCTTTCGAGAAGAACTTCTCAGATGTTGAATTGGTAAAGAATAAAAAGTTTGTTGATAACGGCAAGTTTATTACAACAGCTGGCCTTTCATCTGGTATAGACGGAGCTTTATATCTGGTAAGCAAGGTTGATACGATTGAAAAAGCCAAAAGTGTCGCAGCGAAGATTGAGTACCTGTGGATGCCAGAGGGCGGCTATATCCGGGGGATGATGGCGGATAAAATCATGCCAAACCTTGGTGATTTGCCTGAGTCAATTAAGTTTGTTTCTAAGGAGTATAGCTATGGTAGCCTGGAAGAATGGTACACCGCGTTTCAGATTTCTGGTGATGTGGAAGCTGTAAAAGCCTGGATAAGTGAGCAAATGAAAGAAAATCCCGAGTGGAGGAAGGGGCCGTCTATTGACAATAAATGGGTGTATCAGTTTTCTGATGATCGTACTGTATTACAAGTTGACTTTGTTGCTCCCTCTGATATCAATCCTTGGGTGCTTAAGTTCAGCATATTAGATCAAGCATCATAATTTGGTAGTTTTCGTTAAAGGTGTGCGGGTTTTTTACCCAATTCCCGCGGTTTGTTTTGTGCAGTTGTAGCGCGGGCGATATCTGGTTGTCGTGCGGCTAGGCGAAACTTTTAAAGGTGGAGACGATAAAACCTAGAATATAGGAAAAGTATTTGCTTTCTGGTCTTCAGATTGAACATACCGTTTGCACCGCCACATCGTCATTTTTGAATGACATTGGGAAGGTTCTTCATTCCGGCGATAGCATATTTGATAGGGCTTGGAAATTGACCAGCCTCTCTTAATGTTATTAAATGTTTGAAAATTTGTGAACGACGGGTTTTTTCCGCCGGTAACTTGAATTTGACAAATTCTGTCCCAGTTTTCTAGTTGTATACTTACAGAAGACGCCATTGAAGCTATTGATAGCGAGGACAAAATTAAAAAAATACTCATAGCTCTCACAGTAAGCCATCCCGTCTGGTGACCTAATATTCGGATTTGCTACCCCAAGATTATATGGTTACGTGAAGCCCGTAACGAATTTCGAGAAGGCATCGGTGGCGGATTAATTATAAGTGTTTGTTACTTTTTTGTGAGGCGCGACTGTTAGGTCAAATTATGTTGATAGCGGTTGTTCACTATGGGGTTTTAGTCTGGGCTTGGAGTTAGGCATTTTGTGCGGCCTCTATATCCGTGCACCTGATGAAAAGTAAAATAGAAGCGAGCCGAGGCTCGCATTCTTAATGCTACCTGAAATTTAAATACTGCTTACTTCGATAGAGGATGTGTTGTTTTTATCTTGTGCCTTTTGAGTTTTCTCGGTGTCAATTTGGTGGGGCAAAAAAGTTAAAAATTCATCCTCAATCGCTGAATCAAGGAGTATCTTACAGTCCTCTTCATAGTTATTTAACAGGCGCCATGGATAGCGCTTACCTTGCCTGGGAAGTTCTCCATTTGCCCGTTTTACATAGCCAGAGTCCAGGCTGCTCATTACCGAACCTTGTTCAGAACTGCCTTCGCTATCTATCGCTGTACACACTTGAAAGTTATTTGTTTCCATATACTTGAATAATCGGCAAATATAGCGAGCGGTAATGTCTGCTTTAAGAGTCCAGGGAGCGTTGGTATAGCCGAATACCCATGAGATGTTAGGAACCCCCTCCATTAGCACTGCTTTGTAAGTCATCTTTTGATTGACTGCTACCGGTGCACCATCAATACAGAGCTTGATACCTCCTAGAACTTGTAACTTTAATCCGGTCGCACTGATAATAATGTCTGCGTCTAATTGTTGCCCTGATTTAAGTAGGATACCCTTACCTGAGAAGGTTTCTATTTCACCGGTGGCAACAGAAGCTTTTCCTGAGCAGATTGAGGAGAACAGATCTCCATCGGGTACAACGCAGAGACGTTGATCCCAGGGGTTGTAACTGGGGTCGAAGTGACTGAGATCGTAATTAGCTGGAAGGCTTTTTCTTACATCTTTTAATAGTAACTTTCTAATAAAGTTAGGCCAGCGCTTAGCAGCTTTAAAAATCCAGCGCTGCAATTTGATATTGCGCCAGCGTCCTAGTCTGTGGACCCAGGGTGCTGGCAAAAATTTTGATAGTACACGAGAGATTTTATCGATAGATGGAACTGAAATGATATAGCTTGGGGAGCGTTGCAACATGGTGACATGTTGGGCGGTGGTTGCGAGCGAGGGGACCAGGGTAACAGCGGTAGCGCCGCTGCCGATCACGATAATACGCTTGCTGCGGTAGTCCAGGTTTTCTGGCCACTGTTGGGGATGAATCAGTTTTCCTTGATAGTTTTCTATACCTGGATATTGCGGCAAGTAGCCCTCTTTATGGTCGTAATACCCAGTACAGGCAATCAGAAAACTACAGGTATATCTCACTGGGCTGCCAGATTCGGTGTTGTGACCTTCCAGAGTCCAAGCTCGGTCTGTACTGGACCAGTTTGCCGTAGTTAAACTTATTCCAAAGTGAATTCTCTTTTTAACGTCATATTGCTCTGCGGTGGTTTCAATATATTTTTGGATAGATGGGCCATCCGCGAGTATTTTCTCGCCGGACCAGGGTTGGAAGTCATAGCCGAAGCTGTACATATCGGAATCAGATCGAATGCCCGGGTATTTAAAGAGGTCCCAGGTGCCGCCGACTTGTGCCCGACGCTCGATAATGGCGAAGCTGCGCCTGGGGCATTCGCGACTCAAATGACAAGCCATTCCTACCCCTGAGAGTCCCGCGCCGATAATTAATACATCGAAATGAGTCGGTTTCACAATCCCTATCCCTGCAAATTTCTATGCCTTATAGACTGGGTAGATGTGCCCATGATTTATTGTTAGATTGCGACAAATAATTGTCTTTCCGCGCCACAAAGATGGGGAGCAAGTTATGGGTAGCCTTGTACGAGTCAGTATTCTTTCCGGTTTCAGTGAATTCGTGGAGCAGCTTGGGTGCGGGGGGGAAGCCTTCTTGGCCGAGTTCGGTATGCCGTGTGATATCAGCCCGGCAGATTCCCGCTTGGTATCATTTGTTGAGGTCGCGCGCCTGCTGGAAACTGCAGCACGCCGGTTAGATCGCCCCGATTTGGGGCTGTGCCTCGCATCGCGACAAGGGGTGGACCGCTTAGGTGGGATAGGTGTAGTTGCATGCAATGCGGCCACTCCACGGCAAGCCTTGCTATCCGTTAGGCGCTTTCTTTCTCTTCATAGTTCATCCCTCAGTATGCAACTGGAGCCATTAAGTGAGGGAGATGTACTACGAATTGTTTTTGATTGGCAGGACCCAGCTCTCAGTAGCTATTGCCAGATCCGGGAGCAGGTGCTGGGAAATACGCTGACGATGATACGGATGTTGGTAGAGACTGAGTGTTGCCCGCAAAACGTACTGCTGCCTCATGGTCCTCAAATGGTAGAGGGTGACTACTGCAATTACTTTGGGTGTGAGGTTCTGTTTAGCTCGGGCTATTGTGCGATGGATTTCCCAGCTGCATTTCTGGATACACCACTGAAGTCTGCCGATCCAGTGGTTGAGCGATTGGCCATTCACCATTTGGAGCAGCAGAGTGCGACGCTGCCCGTTCCTCTAACTGTAGAAATTCGACAATTACTCAGTGAAATATTGCCCAGCGGCAGATCTCAGCTCGGCACTGTGGCAGGGGAGCTGAAGCTCCACCCCAGAACTTTACAGCGCCGCCTGGCTGCGGAAGGGCTTAGGTTCGAAGAGCTATTGGATAACGTGCGGCGGGATCTGGCGACTCGATACTTATCCGATCCGAATCTGGCCTTGGGGCAGATCACGGGTTTGTTGGGGTACTCCGAGCAGAGTACATTTCAGCGAGCTTGTCGACGTTGGTTTGCGGAGACTCCCCGGAATCATCGCTTGCGCCTTGCAGGCAGCGCAATTGTGGGGCGGCCGGAATCTCCGTAATAGCCTGTAGGGGGCGGTTCTTTTAATATTCAGTAGGCTCCACCTCTCCAGGGCGCCAGGTTTTCTCCAGCCATGGCCCCAAGGGTCCATACAGTCTCAGGATTACGAAGAAACCTTTGTTGGGTAGGGTCTCCAGCCAGTTTTTCTCAAACCCTTTTGGCGCCTTGGGTCCAAAATAAACGTCATAAGAACCATCGGAGTTTTGTCTTATCCCTTTCGACTGGCTGCTTACTGCGGGAAAGGGCTGGCTGGTTTTTAACATTGAGCGCGTTTGGCTGTCGTAGATATTCACTGCCCAAAAGGCATTGACCGGTACATCGGGGGGCAGGTGCAATTTGTATTTTCTAGAGCCGTCAAAGGGTTCTTTATTTTCATCGACAAAGGCAATGGCGTAATCAGAACCTTTGCCAGGTTCAATAGCAGTCATTGCTGGGCTGACACCGGTATAGGGGTAGAAGTAGCTGACTCGAGCGTCACTATTAATGGTTTTGCCATCGGGGCCATTGAAGAAGATGTTCTTGCCGGGAAACGCCATTACCCAAGCGCTATCTGTGCCTGGGTAGATTTTGATATCGGAGAGGGATTTGTCTGTCCGTGGATACCAAACAATTGAGCGGGCTATACCATTACCAATTGCAACTGCGTCCGTAAGAATTTTGGTCATTCTTTTATCTGGACTGAAGGCTTTCCCTTTTTCAATGCCTATTGAGGCAAAGAGGCCGCGAGTTTCTGGGTTAAGCATCCCAACCCACTCGTATTGAACGACTTCATTAAGGTGCTTATAGAATTGATAGTCATTAGGGTGAATGGTGTTGAAGGCCTTTCCAGACGCACTGATAAAGACCATCCTTGGCGGGTTACCTTTTTGAGCCAGGGGGTAGATTCTCAAGTTGTCTTTGATGTTTTGCACGGCCTCCGGCAAAGGCTGGTTACTTGGCGAGCGCATAAACACCCACAGTCGGAAGGAGCGAGGGTAGATGGGAATGTAGCCGAAGGGAATATTGCCTTTATAGTCTGGTGGCAGTAATAGAAACTTTCCCCCGCGCCCCTTATCCGGGCCAGAGGAGCCGATATCTTCAACAAAGCGGAACCAGGCATCATTAAACGCGCCCATAACGTCGGGCGGCGAGTGAAACACAGTTGGTCCGTCTCGTTTTAGATCTAAAAAAGCCAGCGTATAGATAGTCGAAGTATTGCCTGTGAGAAAAAGAGACTCAGAGTTCATTAATCGATCGAAAATTAAGACTTCATTGGCAGACTTAGCGCCAAGCTCTCTTCCCCCTTTCATCAGAGCATGTACCGATGCTCCCTGAATTCCTTTGAGGAAACTATCCACCGCACGCATATGATCCAAATAGTCGTAGAGCTTTTCTGCGGTCTGGGGGTAGGGAGCGCCATCGCGGAATTCGAGGGTGCCAATACTACTGTCCACCTTATCTGGAGTACTGATTGATTTCAGAGTCTCTGGATGTAAATCGGCGCAAAGCGGCAGAGGGCTGGTTAACAGAAGAAAAATTCCGACAGACCCAAATCCGTACTGAAGTAATCGAATCAAAATAGCTACCTCTATATGCAAGGCGTGCGTGATACGTAAGTGTGTGGTATTGCTTCCTCTATTGGGGTTATTTCGTGCCAATTTTTTGTGTTAACTGCCGGATTATAAAGATGACTATCCCCAGGCGTAACTTGGGTATCTTTAGCGATAAGTTTGGCTTAATTTTGATCTGGTGAGGCCGGTGATTTAAAAGGTCAATTTTATTGTAATTATTAGTCTGTCGTTTTTAGGCTGGCGCCCATGTCTTGTCTGGCAGACCTGGATTTAAAGGTTTACTTGAAGTCAGTAATTTCACACCGCTACTGATCTGACTCTCCTGTAACCGAAATTATTACATTAACTTGCATTCAAATATTTATCTGGCTTTCAGTGCCGGTAGCCGATCACTTGTAAAAGAAATCTCTCAAGGTTTCATGGTTCTCAAAAACCACCTTCAGAAATAAGTTTGAGTAATTTTTAATATTTGCCCATCCTATTTTGTGACCATTCGGTTCAAATTTTTTGGCTTTATAGGGTTTTACTACCAAAAAAATTATTTTCTTTTTTTTGGTCGTTTGGCGGAATTAAATTCTGGATAAATTGGTTTTTCATTGCCTATTTTTTTACTTGGTAGTGGTGCGAGATCGGAAAAAGGGTTTATTAACTTCTTGATTTATTTGTCTTTTGGAATGTTTGTAATGTTTAGTCAGATCGAATAATTTCTAACAGGATGAGACTTTTCATGGATTGATAAAGAGGTTGTCATAAGCTTTACAGAAAATGCTTGTCATTATTGGGTCATCCGATTTATAAAATGATCGTCCCATGTAGCCGGTTTGAATAGTTTTTTTTAGGCTTATTCGGACTAGATCAAAAATCTTAGAATAATAAATGGACTAAAAATGTTTTCTCTTGCCAGCCTGTTCGAGAAAGTTGTGGAAAAATGTTGGCAAGGTCGTCTGGAAAATCTGGATGGTGAGGTTTTGACCGCGGCTCACTGTGAGAATGCGTGGCTCTCACTTACAAATGAAGAAGTTTGTTTCAGTGCTGGCGATCGCATTTTAGTGTGTACTCAGTCTGAAATAGAGGCGGTCGCCATTATGTTGGCGGCGTGGAAGATGGGGTTGGTGGTTGTACCTGCAAAGGGGGATCTGAGCCATTCTTCAATTAAAATGATCGCTTCAGACTGCAATGCCAAGGCGATATGGCGTGCTGGAAAAATTGAGGCCTTGCCCGATTATCAGCAGGAATGCTCAGAGTTTGAAGTGTCTTCTACTCCAGTGGTCACAGGCGTGGATCTGGCTCTGGTGATCTATACCTCAGGAAGTACTGGTAAGCCAAAAGGCATTATGCTTACCCATCAAAATGTTCTGACCTCCTTGGCCTCAATATCCCAATATTTGGGCCTGACAGCACAGGACAGAATTTTGTGCTTATCCCCTTTATCGTTTGACTACGGTCTTTATCAGGTATTATTTGCGCTATATAGCAACTGTACAACCATCCTCTACGACAAACCATTTAACCCCATACAAGCCCTTAAAACGATTTCAGAGCGGGATATATCTGTTCTTCCGATTGTGCCAGCAATGGGGGCTGCCCTAGTGAAACTGGTGGGTTTGGTTAAACCTAACCTCAGCAACCTGCGCAGTATCACCAATACTGGGGGCCATTTATCTGAGTACATGATTCGCGCCTGGAAAGAGTATTGCCCAAGTCTAAATGTTTTCTCTATGTATGGTTTGACTGAGTGCAAGCGAGCCTTGTACTTGGAGCCAGAGCTTTGGGAAGAAAAGATGGGTTCAGTTGGCAAGCCGATCCCTGGCCTGGATGCACGTGTATTTATACCTCACTCAGCGGTCAGTAAATTTAGAGAAGCAAAAGCTGATGAGGTAGGTGAGCTTTATGTTCGTGGGACGGCAGTGATGCAAGGCTACTATAACCCGGCCGCTCAAGGTGGTGCAGAAATCTTTTCGGGCAGATATCGGGACGACAATTGGTTGGCGACGGGAGACCTTTTTACCCGTGATCAGGATGGCTTTTTCTATTTTAAAGGGCGTTCAAAAGACTTAATAAAACAAGGTGGATTTTGTCTGTTTCCAAAGGACTTGGAAAATCATATTGATATGTGCCCATTGGTGCATATCAATGCAGTCATCGGCACTAGAGATAAGCTCGAGAATGAAGTGGCTACTTGTGTTGTGGAGCTTCATGAGAATACCGCTGACAATCAGAAGCAGTTTCGCACTTGGCTGAAAGCGAACATAGATACTGACTACATGCCGAGAGATATCAGGTTTGTTGATGGAATTCAATTAACCGCTAATAGCAAGGTCGATAGGAAGCGCTTAGAACAGGATTTACAAGTCCATGCCTAATGATCTGAGTATATTTAGGCGGGATCCCGCCTAAAACATAAAACGCTAACTTAATAAAAATATAAACGATACGTTTAACCCTTGGGGGAGTTATGGGTGCACTGTCAGATGCGCTGGTTCAACAGTTGGGCCAAAATAAGAAACAGCTATCTACACCTTGTTATATCTATTCCGTTAAAACTGCTCACGATAACTACAAGCAGCTGAAGGAAGCGCTGGGCACGGGATTGATATACTCTCTGAAAGCCAATAGTTGCCTTAATTTAATACTTCGTTGTGGGCACATCTTTGAAGACGGTATTGAGATTGCATCTATAGGCGAACTAAATCTACTTCCTAAAGGGAATAGCCCCCGATTTGTCAATAACCCATCGGCAGATAAGGCCTTTATACGCGCTGCCATTGCGAGTAAGTGCCATTTAATTATCGACAATCTCAATCAATTAACTTTGCTTGAGGAGTTGAAGGCAAGGCGGCCAGTAAACCCTGTCGTTTTAAGGCTTAATCCCTCAATCTTGAGCCACTTTGATAGAAATCAAAAGGGCCTAAGAAAAGATCATTTTGGTTTCGACTGGAATGGTTGTCTTGAGGCTTTGGATTTTTGTAAGAAACATGGGATTCCAGTTTTAGGTTTTCATTTGTTTAGGGGTTCATATTCCTTTAATAAAGGTGCTTTCGACACTGCCAAAGTGGCCTTGCAAGTTGCTTATGAGTTTGAGGAAATACTGGGATACCCTCTGTCATTAGCCAATCTAGGTGGTGGGTTTGACCCCAATTGGCGAGAGCAGGAGTTTGATTTTGGCCAATATAGAAATTTGATTGCTGAATTTCCAGATCATATCAAGGTAGTTCACGAGAGTGGTCGAGCAATTATGGGCTCAGCCGGTTATTTCGTCACGGAAGTTCGCTATAAAAAGTCCATTAACGGTGACAAGTACGCCGTATGTGATGGGGGAATGGCCCAAAATTTTCTGTTGGCGAAAACAGAAAGTACCTTTAAACGATTCCAGCAACCTCATGTTTTGCGTAATGGGACTCCTCTAAAAGGGAATGATGAGGGGCAGAAAGTCCTTTTAGTGGGCACATCTTGTAATAAGGAAGATGTGATTGGGGAAGTCAACAATATTGACCTTCGAGAAGGGGACTTAGTCATATTTGATGGATGTGGTGCCTATAACGCAAGTTATACCGTAGCACCTTTCCTCAAGTTGCCGGCTCCGAACTCTTATCTGGTGGAGTAGATCATGGAAATGCAATCGGTTGTAGGTGGTTTTGTTCTCAATCAATTATCCAGTATTTCACCAGTGCCCAGCACATTGAAATCGCTGTTAGAAAATTCTTGTGCTCGGCTATTCGATGCATCAATGATTATCGAAGATCCTTTGACAGAGCTTGCACCACTTAGGGACGCTTCGGTTCAGCAGCCATTAGAGCAGTTTGAGCAGACCTTTGTTATTGATCAAATTATTGACACTGTCCGGGATGAAGGACTGGATAATCACTTTCACAATATGATCGGGCTATTTGGCTCGATTATGTTGAGCCTGACTGCTACAGATGATCAGCTTGCCCAGGTCAATAAATGGGTGGAGCAGGGGATTTTTGGCCACTTCCTTATGACAGACCCCGGCGGCCCGAGCCTTATGGGTTGGAAGACAGAGCTGGTTGAAACTGATAGCGACATGCTACTGAATATCGACAAGATCCACGGCATTGAGGCACATAAACTTGGCTTTGCCATGGTAGTTACCAAGCAACCGGGAAGGCCTTTTCCCCTGACAGTGATGTTGCCGCCAGAACTCTGTAACCAACTACGGCAGAGTACTGTAGGAGAGCCGTTTTTAAATAGCACCTTACAGCTGGGAAATTGTAAGGGTAAAGTATCAATTACCAAAGACATGTTGTTGAGCAAAGGTGGGTTGGGTAGCGTCAATCGATTTTTAACACTGGTTCGCCCGCGCTTTGTTAAATCACTAATGCACTTTGTGCTTTGGCTACATGACTGTAAAGAAGCTCATTTAACCAGCGAAGATCAGGCTCATATAGAGTATCTAATTTATTTGTGTAATGAGCAGGTAGCTGCAACCACTTTCTCTATGCACAGTGTAAACCGTGTACTGGCAACGAAATTTACCAGCAATGAGCTTTTGCTGAACCTGGTCTTGTCAGGAAAGATCAAATCCGTGAATCGACAGCGCGATCTGTTGGCTTTCACAAAAATGGAAGGCAGTTCATATCGGTGCTTCTTTGAGATATATAGCAAATTTAAGGGGCTGCGGGTATGAGCCTGTATTTACGATCTGCAGCTTTTATCCCTATAGAAGGTATCACTGTCTCATCCAGTAGTGATGTATCAACTGCCTTTGGTGATATTGCCAGGATTATCCGAAGACAGACAGATAGTGTATTAGATGCTGCTCCAGAGATAAAAGATTCGCAAATAGATCGCCATTTTTTATGCTCTACCATGATTGAACTTCCTTTGAGTTCATCGGCGATTAGTGAGCAGGACTTCAATTACGGTGATAATGCAAGAGCGCCAGTTACCAGTTTTGTTAATACCTATGAATGTGCATCTTGGGGTTATAGCCTTCGGCATTACCTGACACAAAATCCGGAATCGCGCTACTTACTGGTTAGTATTCTTGACGCCAATGTTTTAGATCTAACGTTTTGGCGAGAAAATGAAAATTGGGGCGATAGTGGTTTTGGTCTCTGTACATTGTTGTTTGAAGTGCGGGATCTTGACAGTATAAACCTTAATGCATCCTGCACGATTACTTATAATACAACTCCGGAATTTGCCACTGTCATCCGAAAAATGGCTGTTGGACGAGATGACCTGACTTTATCTTTGCCGTTCTTTCCAGAGAATATTCGCCAAATTTTCTCCAAATTGTTGTCGGCCAATCAAAAGTTACCAGACTTGCATGATCGATGGGGGCATTGTTTTGGTAGTGATCCCTGGCTGAATATTATTTGCCAAGGCGCTGAAAAAGGCTTTGACAAGCAAGAAAATTTTCTAGCCTGTTCGATTGCATTGAATGGCTATTATTGCACTGTAGAAGTTACCGTTGATGAACAAAGTCACTTCTATCTAATGGAGGCCGCGTGATGAAGACTGTTGAGCTATCAACGTGTCTCGAACGTAACCCCTATCCGGACACATTGAAATCCTGCTTAGCACAAATGCTGCCGTTGAGTACTGAGCAGGACTATCTTGCATTATCCAGTCTACCAGTTAATTCCAGCCCGGTGCTACTGAACCATTCGGAGCACTATCAATTACTGCTGGATATTCTGCGATACTTTGAAGATTCTGAACTGGATATAGACTTAATCTTGATAAAAATGCAGATGCCCGCTGGTGGGCGTATGCCGAGTGCTCTATTACAAGACACCGTTTTAATGCTTCATGACCTGGCTGGTGAAGAAGCAATATTGGTTAGAGAAGGAAAACGATATATAGCTATTGAAGATAGCTTGGTTCGCCACCCATTTGAAGCGGGAACAAACCAGCTAAAAATCAGGTTGGCAGTGGATATTGATTGCCATGATCTCTTAATTGAGGGGCTTTCTAAATTACTTATCGAGTGCGGTTTCGGTGATATAACAATAAATACCATGGACGGGACAGCATAAAGATGTTTATTAAAAACCTATGGGTAGACAGTGGCGGGCAGGTTGATCGATTACTTGATGCCTTGAGAGGACACCTGGATCAATATGATTTGTTACCAGAGCTTATCTATGTGGTTTCTGCGGGAGAGGCTAATGTTCTACAGGATAGTCGGGTTGTAGAGTTTATAGCAGACCTTGAAGATGGTGGGCATAATATTCGATTTGTTGGTAGCGCCTGCACCAGCTTCCATGCTGCAGTATTGAGTTTTTCAAAGTGTAGTGAAGCCGAAGCTTTGATCTTAAATCTCGAACTGGGCAAAGAGCGGCAACAAGAGTGCCTGGATTCATTGGGAATTGGAGTTGGACCTGATCAAGATGGCTTAGATGTTCTTGTAGGTGTGGCGGCTACCTGGATCTGTCGAGAGTATTGTGAAACACATCTCTGTCAAATATCCAGCTGTGATATTCTCTCTCAAGCGCCATCTTTATCTGGCGCACCAGATTTAGTAAAGAGTATTAAGCAGGTAATCTCAACCAGCTCTAGTGATGATACTCGAGTAGTTTCCTTTGATATCCGCTCGAAATGGGCCAAGGGGCTCCTGAAAGGGTTTTCGCACAGCGATAAGGCCTCATGGTTACCCAGTATTGAAGAGGACGGCTGGCACTATTTGAGTATTAAACCTCTGTCTGAATTGATCAGTTATTACATTGAGGAAAAGGTGACTGATCTATGGCTGTTAACTCTAGGGGGTGGCGGCAGGGTAGGTTGCCTGAAAATAGACATTCCTTCGCCCAATTTTCAGGGATTTCTTTCAAGACTGGTAAATGTTGAGAAATTGGTGTTGGAAGACGCCTATATAGATTTTAGTTCCGCCCAGCACCTGGGTGACACTCTAGGCCAGGATTACCTTTCGCATATTCGTGAGGCATTAAGGTATCCCAAGAGGATTTACCGGGGAAGACACAACCAGATATTTGACTGGGTATTAGGGGCAGGTAGTTGGCGTACGCTGTTGGAATATCAAGGAGCAAGACATGGATAATAATATTTATAAAACTGATATAAGAGAATTTCAATTCCTTATTGAAGAACAGTTCCATGAAGCTAAAACTCTGTTCAGCGACCAGATGTTTAAAGGGTGCTCACCAGAGATTCTCCATGAAATTTTAGTTCGGGCTAAAAAATTCTCTTATGAGGTTCTCGGGCCGGGATATCAGGATTCAGATCGAGAGGGATGCCAGTTAGAGAATGGGAGAGTGAAGCTCCCGAGCGCATTCCCTGAGATGTGGCAGAGATTTAAGGATGACTGGGGGAATATCTCCTCATTTGAGGGCGAACAAAATACAACTATTCCGCCCTTTGTAATGCAAATGCTCCTGGAAATGTTTATGGGGGCAAATCCAAGTTTTATGACTTATGGTGGTTTTTGCCTGCCGTCCTCCACCTTGGTGGAAAAATATGGAACCGATCTGCAAAAAGACCTGTTTAGGGACAAATTAGCCACCTCAGAGTGGACATCTTGTCTCTGCCTCACTGAACCCCAGGCGGGAAGTGATGTATCCCTTGTAGAGACTCGCGCTTCGAAACAGGAAGACGGCACTTATTTGTTAACGGGCGAAAAATACCTGATAAGTGCCGGTATGCACGACCTGACAGAAAACACCATTTATTTCGTTATGGGTCGTGGCGAAAAAAGCGGCTCGGGCACCTACGGTTTGTCCTGCTTTATTGTGCCTAAGTACTGGGTTGAAGAGGATGGGAGTCTCGGTGGGTTTAATAATATCGAATGCATTTCTCTAGCTGAGAAAATGGGCTTTAAAGGGTGTGCAAACACTCACCTTCGGTTTGGTGACAATGGCCCCTGTAGAGCTTACCTACTGGGGAATCGTGAGAATGTAGGCTTGTTGCAGTTTCTTACCTTGATGAATCAGGCACGAATCAGCACAGGTGTCTACGCCTTGGGTATGGCTTCCTCAGCCTACTACAATGCACTTTCCTATTCGACAAAGCGTCTACAGGGCAAGAGATTTCACGAGAGCTTTAGCTCTACCGCAAGCCGGGTCAATATCGTTGAGCATACCGATGTCCAGCGTATGTTGTTGGAAATGAAATCCAAGGTAGAGGGCTGTAGAGCACTGATTGCTAAACTGACATTGTCAGAGAGCTTAGTCAAAATCTACCAGGGGCAGGAAGACAAAAAGGATCGCATTGCTCACTACCAGGGTTTAATGAACCTGCTAACTCCAGTTGTTAAAGCCTATATCAGCGACCAGGCTTGGCGTATCTGTGAATTGGCAATTCAAACCTGTGGTGGTCAGGGGTATCTCAAGGATCTGGGTATAGAGCAATATGCCCGGGATATTAAAGTGCTGGCAATCTGGGAGGGAACGAATTATATCCAGAGCCAGGACTTGATCCGCGATAAGTTAGGATTGGGTAATTCCAGTAAGCTATTCCAATTCTATCAGGCAGAAATTGATAATTTCCTCGATCGGGCCACGGACTATCCTCAGTTTGAGATTGAATTTGAGCGCTTAAAGACCTCGTTTGGACATTTCGAAGCAGCACTGAAAGCTGTGCAGGTATGGGTGAAGACAAAAGAAATGTTCAAAATCCCTGCCTATAGCACACGTATTCTACATATGCTTGGTGATATAACCTTGGCCTGGCTTTTATTGGAGGCTGCATGCGCGTCATCAGATAAGTTGAGTCAGGACCTGAACGATACTGATGAGGAGTTCTATCGCTCGAAAATAGTCAGTGCTAAATTCTTTATTCGCAATGAGTTACCCCGCACCAAGCTGGTGCTGGATATCCTTCAGGATCAGGACTCTTTTTGTGAAATGGACGCTTCCTCCTGGAATTCATTATTGTCAAATGTGGAGGCTGTCTCATGAACAAGCTTGATCAGCTGGAATCCAATTACGATGTAGTGATTATCGGTGGTGGATGGGCTGGCTTAACCCTGGCCCGTCAGCTTAAACTCAATAAGGATGCTTTAACCATATTGGTTGTTGAGGCAAATACTGAGTTTAAGGCCAAAGTTGGTGAAGCGACAGTGGAGATGACCGGCCACTACTTTATGAAGCAGTTGGGCTTGGTGAATTATCTCTATAGGAATCACTTGCCTAAAAATGGTCTGCGTTTTTTCTACGATAACCCTGAGCATACACTGTCATTAACAGAGATGAGTGAGCACGGAACCACCAGTATTCCGCCTCATCCAGCTTTTCAAATTGACCGGGCCAGATTGGAATCCGACCTTGTCGATATGAATAGGGCGAATGGCATAGAGGTTATTCAGGGCGTAAAAGCAAAAAATCTTAACATACAGCCAGGTGATGAACTCCATTCTATAGAGCTTATGGAAGATGGCGCTAGCGGAGTGGTTAACGCCCGCTGGTTAGTAGATTGCAGTGGTCGAAATCGGGTTGCTAAGAAGCATAAGAAGCTTACCCGAGTTGAGAATGTCCCTAAACACTTCTCTGCCTGGGGTCGGTTTAAGAACATACAGGATATCGATTCCATGGGAGATATGAATTGGAGAAAGAAGGCCTTTGGACGCTTTCTTTCAACGAATCATTTTTCTGGAGATGGTTACTGGGTTTGGTTTATACCCTTAAGTGGTGGCTATACCAGTGTAGGTATCGTTGGTGAGAATAGTAAATTCGACAAGCCGCCCACAAAGAAGCAAGATTTCCTAGATTTTTTGTTGGCTTATAGAGCTATTTCAGAGCTTCTGGAAGGCGCCGAGCTTATTGATTTCGAGGCTTGGGGACAGCTTGCCTATAGAGCGGATGAGTTTATCTTTGAGGACCGCTGGGCTACCTCCGGATTTTCCTCGATGTTCCTTGATCCTCTGTTTAGTGGTGGGGGCGATATGATAGCCCTGTTTAATGACCATATTTGTAAGTACATTGTTGCCGATATCTCAGACAATAATCGTGATGAAGCTCAGCAGCGGCTTGCAAAAGAATTGCCGATCGCAAATCAAGTGGTCACAGAATTTTACCAGGGCCTCTATGCCCATGTAGCAAATGTATACCCGGTTATTGACTCTGCTGAACTGTGTTCTCCTCTGCTTGCCTACAATACCGCTGCTTATTTCCTGGAGAGTGCCTGGGATTATATGTCAGGTAATTATCTGGATCAGGAGTACTGGCTACGCAAGAGTTACCTGCGCCGTGGATATATGGCCCTTGAGTTAATCCTGCAACGCCTGTTAGTTGAAACGGCAAAAGAACTTAAAGCTCAGAATCGATATTTTCGCAGAAATAGTGAAGGTTTCTTTGAGTCCGGTGCCGATCACTATAAGTACTTTGTATATTTAATGGGAACCCAGGGTCGGGACGGTTGGCGAATCGATCTGCGGATCAAACTTTGGGTTGAAGTTTTCCTGAGTGTTGTCCAGGCGCGACTCGACCTCCCTAAACTGGCAAACCGGATGGTTGTTCAGCAGGCTATTACCCTGCCTGATCTTTTACAAAAGCCAAATATGAATGGGGCTGACCTCAACTGGTTGCTTGAGAGGTTATCTATCAAGCTTACAGATCTAGTCAATGAGGATATGGCAGATCCAGTGAGTGTTATTGTATCGGAAGAGTCCTTCCACACAGATACGATTGAAGTTATGGATCTTGCGGGTAGCTATTCCAATAAAGAACTTGCTGAGGTTAACAAGAAAGCAAAATCTATCTGGGTGCAGACTCAGGAGTATATTGCGATCCCCAGTATGGTTCCTGTATTTCTTGCTTTTGCACGCAGTCAGCCGGATAGCATAATGGATTCGGTCATTGACCAGCGTGAAGCTATGCCCACAGCTGAATTAGACTCTGCTCATGCGGATTCGGAGGTTGTGTGATTCAGGAGTTCTTTCAGGCGCGGGATGGAAAAAAACTCTCCTTTCGCTGGTTGCCGTGCGATGAATCTGACCTGGTGCTTGTCTGCATGCACGGGAGCACGTTCAGTAGCCAGTGGTATTTAATGTTTGGACGGATGGTGCACCGAAACGGTATTAGTGTGTGTCTGCCAGACTGGCGAGGCCATGGTAAGAGTGAAGGTGTTCCGGGGGATCTCGATTATTCCGACCAATTGCAAGACGATCTTGCCGATCTATTAAAACACCTCAAAAAAAGAGGGGCTAAGGCCTTTGTTCTTGGAGGGCACAGCGCGGGGTCATTGGTTGCACTTAAATATCTGCACCTATATGGCAGTAAAGATATTGCAGGTTTTTTTGCGATAGCACCGCCTCTGACTCAGTCAGAGGAAACAAGAAAGTACGATATTCCCGCATCTGGCTTTGAGTATTACATTCGTTACGGAAGGAAGCGTCACTATACGCGGCCTAGGGCATCGGCAGGGGACCAGAATCTGCCAAAAATAAAAATGCTGAAATATTGGCTGGCACTTTTGTTCCCCCCTTTGAGGAAGTTATCAGTGCTGAGCTTTCCCCCGGTGGGATCAGCAGCGGGAAATCAGGGGCGAGTTCTGGACTGCACGTTTAACTTACTCAGTGCCTATAACGTAAAGAGATACGCGGATCTCTTTGCGAGTTTAAATGTACCCTGCCACTTTTTTGTCGGTGAGAAGGACGAAGTACTTGATACCCATGTGCTCCACACTGTATTGAGCTGGTATCTCTCGCCCAGTATTAAGGCTGGACTTACTGAGTTGCCCAGAGCTACTCATATGTCAGCTATTTCTGCTTCGGCAAAACCTATTTCCAACTGGTTGACAACTTTGATGCGGCAACCTGAGGGGGCTGTTGCATGAGACCTAGTAAAGGCAAAACTCCCCTGATGCGAGAAAAAGTGTTGCCCGTCGGTGCAGAAGTCTCACTGAGTTCATTTTTAAATGATACCGATTGGGGAGCAGGGCATGGCGAAGATTGGACATCTTTAGGGACTATAAAGAGAAGTGATAAAAACACTTTTCACTTGCAAGTTGGCAAGGCGTTTCGATTTCCCCTTTATTATTACCTGAAGGATGATCGTCTATTTGTTGGTCAGGATTTATCACTATTTCCTGCTGTTGGTGCCGATACGGTAGATTGCCACTACTTAATTGAAATAGAGTATTTCGGTTTCTCCACAGAAAGAAAGAGCCTTTTGCAGAATGTTAAAATGCTCTTTCCTGAAGATGATGTTGTTATATCAGCCAGAGAGCTTATTTGGCTCTCTGCTGAACATCATCAATCTGGGTCATTTGATGTAGCCCTGGTGACTCCTGAAGAAGCTACCGATAAACTCTTCAACAGTTTACCTGAGGTAACCTCTAAGCTTTTCTCGCCTGTTGATACCACTTTTTATGCTCATATTGCCAATCGTTTGGCGGAGTCAAGCGGCACCAAATTAAAAGTGGGTAGACAAAGCCTGCCTTTAACGGTTGGCTATCAGGAGAAGCGGGCAAAGATCTTTAATAAGGCTCATAAAAATAGAGTCGTAGAAGGGATCGATCTACAAAGTTACACCGACATGGTGCAGGAAGAGTTGGATCGAGCCTGGAAGGACTCAGAATCAAGTCTCGATAGGGAAGATTATACCTTCCAAACTTTCTATCTGCCTTTTGCCCAGTTTTTACTCAATATACTGGCAATGAATACCAGCAAGATGGTGGAGATTGTTGAAGGTTCGGGAGATGAGGGTGTAATTCCCCCCGCACTTTCAATAAGTGATAAACCTATCTGTAATATTTACGAATCTTTTCAGCGGGTGTTTTTTTATGGACATCATTGGCTTGCAAAAGTCTGGTTCTATATACCGCCCATGATCAGTTCTGCTGCCATAAAACAGCAGCAAAAATACTCAGAACGAGAGCAGCATGTTTGTGTTTTTACTTTAACATTGGACTACTTGCTGCGATTTAATAACTTAAAAATAGGAAATGTTACTGGAGAGTAATTATGTCTACAGCAGTTGTAGAGAACAAGGTACAAGAGCTTTGTGAGCAAATAGCTCTTATGCTGAATGTTGATGCTGTCGATGCAGATACACCCATTGCAGAACTCGGGGTGGATTCCCTGAATATTGTCGAGGTGATTCTAATTTGCGAGCAGTTATACCCTGGGGTGATGAGCCCTGAAAATCTTGTTTTCGACGAACACACCACCCTAAGGGAAATGGATGGTCAACTACTTGAAAACTCGGAAGAAGTCTAGCGTACTTCGGGAGCAGTCAATGTTTAAAAAAGTACTTACCATTCTTATCAGTAGTTTTTTTATTGGAAATGTTGTTGCCTGGTTTTCAGGTGCTGCTCCCATCGAGTTTGGCAAGATTGCCTATTCAGAAGGCGAGATGGAGCAGGTGGAGTTTCTCCAGCAGGAGATTGGTGAAAATAGTACAGACCCCGACTTGATGTTGGAGCTTGGGCAGTTATTTAGTCATCATAACGAGCTTGAAAAGGCTGCACACTTGCTGGAAGCCGCGTATCAACAGCGTCCAGACGACATGCTGATACGTGCAGCGTATTACTCCAATGAGGGCAAGCGCGCAGGTGCGATGTTTGACCCTGCGATGGGGCTTTACAAGCTTTACCGTCTGCGGCATGCGATGGATGAGGTGGATCAAGCGGGTCTCAGTGCCGACTCAGACTTTAATGTGCGCCTGATACGGCTGATTACTTTTTCTTATGTAGGAGAAGTAAGCGGCCACTTTGAGCGGGTGTTCGAAGATGAAGCCTGGTTTAAGAATCTGATGGATTCAGAGCCCGATCTATTGCCGGCTGCTATGCAGCAGGTGGTGTATTTGTCTTTGGCTAATGCCTACTGGGTGAAAGCTGGAGAGGGCACTGAGGATTTGGCAGTGGCCATGGATTACTACCAAAAAGCAATAGCAATGGCTCCTTGTCCTGCCACGATGCAAACCTCTTGTGAGCAACTGGGGCAAATGGCAGTCACCCTGGGTAAAAGTTAATGTTGGTTGAGCTAAAGCGTGTTTCAAAGCGCTATCGATTGGGCGATCTGTGGGTCGATGCCTTGCGGGATATAGATCTTGCTATCGATCGAGGTGAGTTTCTGGCTGTGAAAGGGCCCAGCGGTAGTGGTAAGAGCACATTATTGAACCTTCTATCCGCATTGGATCAGTGTGATTCCGGATCAGTTCATATTGATGGCGTTAATCTTGGGAGTTTGGGAGAGCATCAGCGCTCCCTGTTCCGAGGTCGTCATATTGGGATTGTTTTCCAGTCTTTTAACCTGATTCCCGTGCTTACAGCACTTGAGAATGTGATGTACCCGTTGACACTGCGGGGGGCTAACAATGCCAGGCAACTAGCGTTAGACGCTCTGGAAGCAGTGGGGCTTGCCAAGTTGGTTAATCAGCGTCCTACCCAGCTTTCGGGGGGGCAGATGCAGCGAGTGGCGATTGCCAGGGCAATTGTCAGTAAGCCAGATCTGGTGCTTGCGGACGAACCTACAGCCAATCTGGATTCGCGCACGTCGGAGAGCATTATGAGCCTTATGAAGCAGCTCAACCGGGAGCAGGGTGTCACTTTTATCGTAGCCACCCATGATGATTATGTAACCAGCTTGGCATCCCGTGTTATCACGGTGCGAGATGGTCATTTGGTAGAGGATACAGCTTCGCCTCAAGGTATTGTTCAGGAGGCTTTTGCATGACAGCAATCATAAAAATGTTGCTGGCTAGGGGCCCGCTAACTAGAGCGGCTTTGGCTATTTCAGTTGCATTCTTAATTTCTGTACCAGCTTTGGCTGAAGACTTCGTCTTTCCAACTCCGATTCCATTCACCAATAGCGAAAGGGAGGCGCTGTTTGCTGCTGTCAATGGAGAAACGACCAGTGAGCAGAGAAAGCAGGCCTACTTGGCTCAGCTTGCGCGCCTTACGTCGATGGAAGATGCAGAGTTGCAGGATGTTGAGGAGTTAGAGGCTCTGATGCAGTCACTGTTGGAGAGTCTCCCGGATGACCCCGAACTCAATGCTGCATTGGGATCGACAACTTCCTTTAAATCCAGCTTCTACCTTGATCGATTGGCAAAACTATCGCTGTTCTCCAGACGAGGCAATCGCATGATGGACCGGGCTGTTAAACAATCTCCATTCAATCTGGGCGCCCGCCTTCAGCGGGGAATTAGCTGTGCCAATATGCCGGCCTTCCTAAAAAGAGCGCGCTACGCTGTTGAAGACTTGGAGCTGGTAAGGGAACAGGTGGGCAATCGGTTCGGTAAAGAATTTCTCGGCTTTGTAGAGTTCTACCTTGCCCAGGCTTATGAGCGCAACAAACAGCCCGATGATGCCCGGGTTCTTTGGGGGAAGGTGGCCGAGTCGGATACCGACTGGTCCGCTAAAGCCAAGCTGGCGCTTCGGAGTATTTAGTCATGGGCTTGGGTTGGAAAGTTGCACTGCTGAATATTATGCGTAACGGGCGCCGCAGCCTGATTACCTTGGCTGCGATCGTTTTCGGTTGTACCAGCCTGATTATTTTTGGCGGTTTTGTACAGTCGATGTATGAGGGGATGCGGGAGAGTATGATCCGCTCGCAGCTTGGTCATATACAAATCTATGCCAAAGGCTACAACCAGTTTGGCAAAGCGGAACCGGAAAAATACCTGATTGCTGATGGGGACCTTCAAAAGATTTCCGAGCTGGTAGAAAATGAAACCGATACGTTGGTGGTAGCGCCTCGCCTTAATTTCAATGGCCTGCTTAGTGATGGCAAGCAATCGATAGCCATCACTGGAATTGGTATTGATGCGGAGAAAGAAGTGATGCTTTCCTCTGCAATTCAGATTGTTCAAGGGGACGATCTATTTCCTGAGGATATTTCTGCTGCTCACCTTGGAGAAGGATTGTTCAATGCTCTGGATGTTCAGATTGGGGACTACTTGACCCTGTTGGCAAGCACCCAGGATGGAGCAATCAATGCTGTCGATGTACAGGTGATGGGGGTAATCACAACCGGTGTTAAGGAACTGGATGATCGCTTGCTCAGGGTGAATTTGCCTCTGGCTCAGGAACTGCTCTATACGTCAGATATTACACGGCTAGTGGTTTTACTGGAGGAGACCGAACTTACATCTACCTCAATTGCGACTCTGGCCAGTGTCTTTGAGCAGAACAATTTGAACCTAGAAATAAAAAGCTGGGAAGAACTGGCGGGTTACTATCATCAGGTTGTTGGCCTGTTTAACGGAGTTTTTGGTTTTATTACCGTAATTGTGTTGGTAATCGTCGCGTTGAGTATTTCCAATACCATGTTGATGGCAGTAATGGAGCGTACCCGTGAGCTGGGTACTATCCGAGCCATGGGCGGTACTCCCCGGCAGGTTGTAAACCTGATTTTACTAGAGTCGGTATTTCTCGGTTTGATCGGAAGTTTGCTGGGGCTACTGATTGGTGCACTGGCAGCCAAGGGAATTACCTATGCCGAATGGATGATGCCTCGGCCACCGGGCAGTACCCAGGATTATCCTATCCGTGTGTTTGTCGTGCCGGATATCTTATTGAAAACATTCCTGTTGGGTTTTTGTATTTCACTTGTTTCCAGCCTTTATCCAGCGATAAAAGCATCCCGGCTGCCGGTAGTAAAAGCACTTAGGTTTACTTGATTTGGGTCTTCTATGTATAAGTTGAATTCTTTTTATGGGTGGGTGTTGGCGATAGCCTGCTTGTTGTTTAGCTACTCAAGTTATGCATCGGTTTCGGCTGAGTCACTGGTTAATAAGCTGGATGACTTTCGCGGGTTCAGGGATCAGGGTTTTAGCTTTGATATCACCAATATCAGCTATAAAAAGGACAAGGAGCCCCGCACCAATAAGCTCAGTGTCAAAGTATTTAATGAGCAATCACTGATCCAATTTTTGGCGCCCGCCCGGGAAAAGGGCAGGGCAATGCTAAAAGAGAGCGCCAATATGTGGCTCTATATTCCCGGTACGCGCAGGGTTATCCGGATTGCGCCCTCACAGCGATTAATAGGCGAGACCAGTAACGGTGATGTAGTGGGGGCAAATTTTTCCCGGGATTACACGGCAGAGCTGCAAGGGCAGGAAACTGTTGATGGGGAAGATTACTGGGTGCTGTATTTATCGGCAAAATCCTCTGGAGTTGCCTATGACAAAGTAAAAATTTGGATGGCACAGGCTGAGGGAAACCTGCCTTTAAAGGGGGAGTTTTATACCCGATCCGGGCGCCTCCTTAAAACAGCGCACTATAAAGAGTTCAAGCAGTTTGAAGGCGAGCTGAAACTGCATAAATTACTCTTGGTGGATGCACTCATTGACGAGAGTTATACCTGGATGAAATTCGATGACTATCGTCTTGAGAGCCTGGACCCGGCAATTTTCCAAAAAGGCTCCCTTGGCAGGCTGAATTGAGGTGAGTCGGTAATGGTTATCAGAATCAGGACAATTCTCCCATTTATACTCCTTCCTCTCGCTTTTGCTGAAAAAGTTGCCGGTGCCGAAGGCTATCAAGATCCTTTCGAGACCAACTCGGAACTTTTCGATGAAGTGAGCACTGAGGAAGGGGTTTCTCGAGTTGTTTGGGATGTTGATGCTTCGCTACTCGGGTATCACCAGCAGAATGAAGTTAGGGATGATCCCTATTTCGATCCGGGTCTGTTTGTCTTTGATGAACAAGAGTCTTTACTTGCTCTGGATCTCAGTGGCCAGTTTTCCCTGGGAGCACACTTCTCAGTTTACTCGCGGTTTGCGGCGATAGAGCACTATCGGTCTAATGAGGCTGGAACATCTGAAAAAGAGACAGAATCCCATCTGCTAGAGGGGTATTTCTCTTCTTACACTGACAACCGAAGGTTTGGTATTAACGTCGGTCGGATAAAACCTCAGTGGAGCAACGGTTACAACTGGTCTCCAGCAAATCTATTAAAAGCCACTTTTGACCGCCCCAATCTGGATGCCGATGAGCTTACCCAGCAACTGGGCTGGGATATGGCCCATCTCGATTTCCGCTATGGTCGCTGGAACACCGGCATTTATATGGCTCAGGTTGAGGATGAACTGGATGGTCACTTTGACACTAGCGTAAATGACCATGAGTTTCAGTACGCTCTCGTGGTGAATCGTGAAGGTGACTTGGATACCCGCTTGGTATTACATCAGATAGAGGGGGAGGCAACCAATGTCGCTCTCGGGTTGAGTACTTTGGCTGGAGACAGTGCCACACTCAGGTTGGAGGGGGCTTGGGAACATCAGCGGGAGTTACCGCAGCCGGGCGAACTCTCCTATTTTCCAGCAGAGGACGATGGTTATTTGAAGCTGGTGCTTGGTACTCAGCTCAGCTTCAACCAGGGATGGGATGTTACTGCGGAGTATCTGTATAACCAGCATGGATTCGATGATGACGAGTGGGATTTGGTTCAAACGCAGGTAGATAGTGCAAAGAACGGATTGAACAGCGAGCGGGTTTATGAGGCGATTGCTTTTCTGTCCGATAGTTTTCACCTTTTATCTACCGGACAACTACGGCAGGAGTATTTGTTCTTGATGTGGGGTAACACCCGGCTGGATAAGAAGTTTCAATATCGCCAGAGTGTGCAATACAACCTGGATGACAAGAGTCAGTACCACAACCTGGAATTGATTCAGAACTGGACTGAGCATTTTAGTACTCGACTGCAAGCCCAGTTTTTCCGGGGTTGTGAGTCCTGTGAATTTGGTCTGCTGCCTACTGAAAGGCTTCTTAGGTTAAGTCTCTATTATGATTTTTAGCGCTTGCTGGCTAAAAGTGCTTCATATTTTTGTGCGATTTCCCGCTTGCCGGATTCCCTGCTAATAGAAATTAATGCCCGCAAAATATCTAGGTCCTGCGGAAACTGGTGATAGCCGTCTTCTAGAATATCCAGGGCGAGTTCGCTGTTGCCTTCTGAGTGAACGGCTATGGCGTATACGTAAAGATACCGGCTCTGGGTTTGCTCATGCTCAGCCGCCGCCTTTAGAAAACCCATTGCCTCCTGGTGGCGGTTCTGACGAACCAGGGAAAGTCCTAAGGCATGCTGGATTACGGCGATATCCTCACTCTTCGAAAGTGCCCCTCTGAGTAATAATTCCGCATCGGTTTCACGTCCACTTGCCCGGTAAAGGTCGGCCAAGTTGATATAGGCGGGTGTGTAGTAGGAGGCCTTGGTTATTGCTCGGCGATAGAAGGCTTCCGCTTGTTGCGTATTTCCTCTCTGGAAATGGAGGTTGCCCAGGTTTACCAGGGATTCCGGTCGGTCGCTGTTGAATAATTCTGAGGTGGTATAGGTTTTAAGGGCCTTTGAGTATTGCTGATGTACTTGCGCGGGCATAGTCCCGATCTGAGCATCGGTAACGCCATTGGCAGCCAGCGACCTGGTCACGGCCATTTTACTGAAAAGCAGCGGTACACCGATCATCAGTCGTAATTGCTCCGGTAGTTCATCCAGAGACTGCGCAAGGGCCAGGTTTAATAATGGTTCTTCGCTCTGGGCAATTTGTTGGAGTAACTGAGCGGAATTTATCGTCAGGTAGCGCGGTAACAAACGGATTGCGCTGGCCCGAACAATCTCCGGTTGACTGCTGTCCTGAATAAGGTCCATTAACATCTTATCGGCCTCGCTATCCCCGCGCATAGCTGCGTGCAATGTCTGCCCGTAGTGAGGGGGAGGTGAGCCGTATTTGTCTTCCAATATCTTCGCTGCCCACTGGCTCGATTTATCTTGATGGCAGCTGTTGCAAGTATTGGGGGTGTCCAGCGCCTCGGAAAGGTCAGGTCGGGGAACGCGGAAACTGTGATCCCGGCGCCCATCCACCTGCATAAAATTTTTCGTCGGCATATGGCAGTTTGTGCAGCGGGCACCGGGGCTTTGAGTTGGGTGCAGATGGTGATCAGTACGGGCGAATCGCTCCGGCATATGGCACTGGGCACAAACTGCATCACCAGCTGCTCTCAGTTGTAGACTGTGGGGGTTATGACAGTGGCTACAGGTAACACCTGCAGCGTACATTTTGCTTTGCAGAAAAGATCCGTACACAAATACCTCGCCATCGGCCTGGCCATCTGCGTTGTAGAGAGGCTCTTGCAGAAGTGTGAGGTTGAAATGATCCAGTAATTCGCTGTTAGCCTTCGCTCCCGGTAAATGGGTACTCCGCCGAGAATGGCACTGGGCGCAAGTTGTTATTTCACGCTGGATGGCTGCCGATGGCGCAAGCTTGGCAATCCCCGTTTGCAAATCCATTTCCCGGATCTGATGGGTTGGGTCAATAAAATGGGGATCTAGCCCTTTATTCGGCAATGCCTCATTTTGTGTTTTTGCCCACTGAATGTGCCTTGATCCCGGGCCATGACAGGATTCACAACCGACACTGATCTCTGACCAGGATGTCTGGTAGCTATCGGTTTGTAGGTTATAGGCCTTTTGTAGATTGGTGGAATGGCAGTCGGAACACATAAAGTTCCAATTCTGGTTTATGCCGGTCCAGTGCAGGGGATGTTGATGATCTATCGCTTGATCGGGATAGAGATGGAACCAGCGCTGACCACCGGCAGATTTGTCCCGGCTATCCCAAGCGATACTCAGTGCCTGAAGACGTCCGCCTCCCAAGTCAATTAAGTATTGCTGTAAAGGGTGGACACCAAATGTATAGGCAAGGGGATAGTCCTGGAGGGCTCCATTGGGCCCATCAGTGCGTAAGTAATAGCGCCCTTCCTTTTGATAGAAGTGAGATTTCTGCCCCTGATATTCAAATGCCACCCCGGAGAAATCACCTAGAACGCTGTCACTATTGGCGGCCTGCATTGCCAGCTGGTGGTGGGAACCTTGCCAGGCACTGGCCTCATCTTTGTGGCATACGGCGCATTGCGCGGAGCCCACGAAAGTGGTTTCTGAGCTGATTGCTTCATTCTGGCGCTTGAGAGGTTGGGTATCAACCGGCTCTTCGTTACCACAGGCCACCAGTACGAGACAGATAAGGCTGATTTTGAGGAGGCTAGTGCCAGCTATATTTATCACGGTTTTTTTATTGTGATGAGTTCTTATCTTAGGGAGTTATTCAGAGGCCCCCTAGGCCAAAAGATTAGTTCATGTGCCGTAAATGTCATTTTGTGAGAGGGCCAGAATGCTGGATTGGAAATTTAGGGTTGCCCTGAGCCGAGGGTGTCTATTGCTGGTTTTGGTAATCAGCTTACCGGCACTCGGTTCTCCCTTGCCATCCTGGCAAGATGGCGTTAAAGCCCAAATTGTGGCCTTTGTTGACAAGGTTACCCGTAAGGACAGTGCCGACTTTATACCTGTCGGTGAACGTATAGCGGTATTTGATAATGATGGCACCCTCTGGTCCGAGAAGCCCGTGTACTTCCAGCTGCTCTATGCCGCTGATGAAGTTAAAAGGCTAGCGCCCCAACACCCAGAGTGGAAAACGCAAGAGCCATTCGCTTCGATCCTAAAGGGCGATTTATCAAACCTGTTGGGGCAAGGCAGGGAAGGTTTGGAAGTAATGCTTACTGCGACTCATGCGGGATTGAGTACGGATGCCTTCCAGCACTCTGTTGCCCAATGGCTCAAGAGTGCTAAGAACCCGGAAACTGGCAAATACTACAGTGCGATGGTGTTCCAGCCCATGCTGGAGTTGCTGGAATACTTAAGAGCAAATGGTTTTAAAACCTACATTGTGTCGGGGGGCGGCACAGATTTTATCCGAGTGTTTTCCCAGGAGTTATATGGAATCCCCCCAGAGCAGGTTATCGGCAGCCGCCTAAAGTCCCGCTATGAAAATGGGGGTGGGCATCCCTATATCGTGAAATTAGATGAACTGGCCTTCCTCACCGATAAACAGGGGAAGCCTATCGCAATCAATGACGTGATTGGCCGGAGGCCAGTTTTTGCCGCAGGCAATTCCGATGGTGATTTACAAATGCTGGAATGGACCACCGCCGCTAAGGGGCCGCGTTTTGCCATGCTGATTCATCATACCGATGCCAAAAGAGAATGGGCATACGATAAGAACTCCTCAGTGGGGCGCCTGGACAAAGCGCTACAAGCCGCTAAGGCAAATGGCTGGTTGGTGGTAGATATGGCGAAGGACTGGCGGACGGTGTTTCCGCCAGAAGCGCAGGATCAATCAAGCCAGGGGCCGGTGATTCCTCAAGTTCCCGCCTACCAGGACTAATCTTAAAGCGGTGTATTGAGCCTGCCAATATTGAGGTGTGTAATGCTCCTGATCTCCCGATCCCGTCTCCGACAGTTCCTTTTGGTTGTACTGGCTGCTGTATTCCTTTCCCCTGGTAGCCTATTCGCGCAGACCAAACCCAATATTTTGGTGATCTGGGGAGATGATATTGGCATCTGGAATATCAGCTTCAACAGTCGCGGCATGATGGGCTATACCACGCCCAACATTGATCGGCTGGCGGTAGAAGGGCTCTCTTTTACCGATTACTACGGCCAGCAATCATGCACAGCAGGCCGCGCAGCTTTTTTAGCGGGTAATGTTCCAGTGCGCACTGGCATGACTAAAGTGGGGCTTCCAGGTGCCAAAGAGGGTTGGCAGAAGAGTGATGCCACTATCGCCACAGTAATGAAAAGCCTGGGTTATGCCACTGGCCAGTTTGGTAAAAACCACCAAGGGGATAGGGACGAACACCTGCCCATCAACCATGGTTTTGATGAATTTTTTGGCAATCTCTATCACTTGAATGCCGAGGAAGAGCCTGAGAACCGGGACTATCCCAAAGACCCAGAATTCCGTAAGAAGTTTGGCCCCAGAGGAGTGATTAAGGCCAAGGCCGGCGGACCAATCGAAGATACCGGCCCCCTTACCAAGAAACGGATGGAAACCATCGATGATGAAACCCTAGCGGCAGCTATCGACTTTATCGAACGTGCACACGCGGCTAAGACCCCATTCTTTGTCTGGTGGAACGCCACCCGGATGCACTTTCGCACTCATGTCAGAGAGGAGCACACAAACCTTGCGGGCCCCAACAGCAATGAGTATATGGATGGCATGGTTGAGCATGACATCCTGGTAGGAAAGCTGCTAAGTGTGCTCGATCGCCTGGATATCACCGACAATACCATCGTGTTTTATTCCACAGACAACGGCCCCCACTTCAATACCTGGCCAGATGCTGCAACTACGCCATTTCGCAGTGAGAAAAATTCCAATTGGGAAGGGGCTTATAGGGTGCCAGCCTTTGTACGCTGGCCGGGCAAATTTCCAGCGGGCACTACGCTGACAGGTATTGTCTCCCATGAAGACTGGCTGCCGACTCTCGCTGCGGCTGGGGGGAACCCGAATATCAAGGAACAGCTCAAGGGAGGTGTCGAGCTGAATGGGCGCGAGTACAGAAATTATGTTGATGGCTACAACATGATGGATTACTTCACCGGCAAAGCAAAACTTTCTCCAAGAAAAGAATTTATCTACGTAAATGATGACGGCCAAATTGTAGCTATGCGCTACGAACCCTGGAAAGCTATTTTCCTGGAAAATCGCGGGCGGGGTTTTGAAGTCTGGCGAGAGCCCTTTACTGAATTACGAGTGCCACTATTGTTCAATTTGAGGCAAGATCCTTTTGAAAAAGCCCAACACAACTCGAATACCTATAACGACTGGTTTATAGACAGGGCTTTTGTCTTGGTTCCCATGCAGCAACTCGCATCAAAATTTTTGCAAACTATGAAAGAATACCCACCCAGCCAGGTACCCGGATCTTTTAATTTGGATAAAGTACAGAAGCAGCTGGAAGCTGGGGCTAGTGGTAGTAATTAAAAAATATAGATATCAACACAAGTATCAATAAAGGTAGGGCCCATGGATAAAATTCATATAGCACTGTCGACTAATCAGATAGAAGAGTCAGTTGCCGACTACAGTAGAAGGTTAAATACTGCTCCCTGCGTGCATGTGCCCAATGAATATGCTTTATGGCGAACTGCCACTGTTAACTTATCGATTCGCCATGATCCAAACTGTGAAAGCGGAACGCTTAGGCATCTAGGGTGGGAATCAGATGGTGCCGATACATTTACCGCAGAAACTGACATTAATGGCATTACCTGGGAACACTTTAATGCTGAGCTTCAGGCAGATGAAATCAACAAGGCTTGGCCCAAAGCCAGCTACCACCCAAAGACATAGCTGCCGGGGGACCGAAATCAGTCAAGAGGGCTGGTAACACCGCGCTCATGTACGCCTATAACATGGGTGTAAATCATGGTTGTACTGATATCGCTGTGGCCAAGCAGCTCCTGAATATTGCGTATATCAGTACCAGCACGTAAGAGGTTGGTAGCAAAAGAGTGGCGAAATGTGTGGCAACTCGCCTTCTTACGGATATTGAGGGCTGAAACGGCCTTGGAAACCGCCCGTCTTACTTGTTGCTCATCAATATGGTGCCGTCGCATCATATCGCTGCGAGGGTCTTGCGATAGAAATCGAGCGGGGAACACATATTGCCAAGCGGCACTTGTAGCCGCGTGTGGGTACTTTTTTGACAGTGCGAAAGGTAAATAGACATACCCATAGCCTTCTGCCAAATCCTGCTGATGTAGAGAGAGCGCATGTGCAATCTGCACCTTGAGGGGCTTGACCAGGGACCGAGGCAGCAGTGTTCTTCGCCACTTCTCCCCCTTGGATTCCCGTACTATCAAGCATTGATCACTAAAATCAATGTCCTGCACCCTGAGCCGCACAGCTTCCATAACTCTAAGGCCTGAGCCATACATTAATGAAGCGGCAAGCTTATATGGACCACTAAGGTACTCTAATACTGAAGTTGCCTCTTCATGGCTAAAGGTAACAGGCAACCGCTTAGGCCGATGGCTTTGTTCGAACTGTAGTTGTCCTAACTCAATATCCAGAAACTGCTTATAGAGAAAGACAACCGCATTCAAAGCCGTTCTCTGAGTGTTTGCTGATACTTTGCGATTAGCGGCAAGGTGACTTAACCACTGATCTATTTCAGACTTTCCAAGGTCCTGCGGATGTTGCATCCCATGAAAGCGTATAAAGTCCTTCACCCAAAAGCAGTATGTCTTTTCTGTTTTGTATGCCAAATAGCGAGACCGTATAAAAGCCCTAAAACGGTCCATAAAGCGGGATGGTTGCTGGGGTAGCGGAATAGGGATGTCGTCCATCTCCACAGCCTCAATACTGTATGGATTAACAGTTTAATGAACATTTGGCTGGGAGTCAGCAGGATTTTCGATCAGTTTGACTGTTATTTTTGGCTAGAGGTAAAAATGATTGAAAACCTGATGTATCACAATAGGTTAGAGAGATCGTATAAAATGGGGATAGTAGGCAAAGTGATCGTTTTTACATTTGGTACAGTGGTTCTGAAAGATATGTAACATATTGATTTTGCTTGGGTTTTGTGTGTTTTTTCGTTAGATTGATTCCAGGATAGTAATCAGGATAATAGTGATCAGAATGATTACTATATAACTGTTATACGTAAAGGACGATATGGGAAAGAAAAGCAGAAGATTTGTCGCCAAAGCATATCCAGGAGGAGTTTGGAGGGTTTGGAATAAAAAGCTCAAGAAGTACTGGGGGCAGGAATATAAAAGACGTCCCGATGAGTTAATAGATGAACTCAACGGGGAAAAGCGCTGTGATGTATTAACTAAGCTATCAAAGCATTTACAAGTTGAAAGAAATAAATCGTAGAATAATAATTATGCCAATACGTAAACATCAGGCAGCAACGTATAACCAGCGCCGGCACAACGGCAGCATTTCATGCTGCCTGACCTCGCTACCGCTCGGCCTGTGCGTCGAGCGTTAGTGCGTCAAGCTAAGCTTGATGCTTCTTGCAGGGTGGAAGTCCCTGTCGGGTAAGGCCTAACCAGCCACCTGTATCGAGTGTTGCGCGTAGGGCGGAACAGAAGGGAAAGAAAATATAATTATCTTTTTTTTTTCAACTGTGAACAAACTATGTGAAGCGTACACAGAGAATTCTATAGGCCATAGGGATTATCGTGATCCTGAAGTGCTGGTATCGCTCCGATAATAAAGTGAGCTCCGATTGACGAGATGTGTAACGCCATCGAAGTCCAGGCAATGCAACCGTAATGGTAAGGTTGTTGCGGATCGGCGGGGTTATTAAGCCGTGGCATGTAGAAAGAGAAGTATTGAGAACTTGAGAGATCCGAGCAGGTTCCTGAAGGAGCAGGTAGAGACGTTAAGCCTAATGGCGAAACCAACGAAGACCACTCGGAAGTCGGATCAGCTCATAGTAGTCCGAGAGCGGGAAAGCCGCTTACATGGCGAAGGGGCTGACAGTAATATCGGTGTGCAACAGAAACATAGTCCGGACAAAGTAGGGCTGGAGACACTATGACAACCGCCTTGCACGCCATCGCATTTAAAGCACAGAGCCACCCCAGACACAGGTTTCAGAATTTATACGGACTGCTAAATTCCAACCTGCTGTATCAAAGCTGGGGCCAGCTCAATAAGCAGGCCCGCCCCGGTATCGACGGAGTAACTACCGAAGTTTACCGGCAAAGACTGCCGCAAAATATTCAATGCCTACATCAACGGCTGTGTGACAAACGCTACCGCACCCAGGCGATTAAGCGGGTATTGATTCCCAAAGGCAACGGCAAGCAGCGCCCACTGGGGCTGCCTACGGTGGAAGACAAACTGGTGCAGCAGAGCGTAGCGCAGCTACTGCAAAGTATCTGGGAGCAGGATTTTCTGCCCTTCAGCTACGGTTACCGTCCCAGGAAAAGCGCCCACCAAGCCGTACACAGTCTTGGCTTAAATCTGCAATTCAAAGGCTACGGCTACATCGTTGAAGCCGATATTAAAGGCTTCTTTGATCAGCTGGATCACGACTGGTTACTGCGGATGCTAGCCCTTCGTATCGACGACAAAGCCCTGCTGACACTGATTAAGCAGTGGCTGAAAGTACGCGTGCAAACTCCAGATGGTAAGTTCAGTAAAGCGGCAGCAGGCACCCCGCAAGGAGGTGTGGTCAGTCCGGTACTGGCGAACATCTATCTGCACTACGTCCTGGATTTGTGGTTCGAGAAGAAAGTTAAGCCGCGTATGCGTGGCAGAGCCATGCTAATCCGGTACGCCGATGATTATGTAGTGGCTTTCCAATTGAAAACGGATGCAGAGCGCTTTTACCGGGTACTACCGCAACGGCTGAACAAGTTTGGCCTGCAGTTAGCCCCCGAGAAAACGCACCTGAAGCGCTTTAGCCGCTTCCATCCGGGCCGAAAACGGCAGTTCCAGTTTCTGGGTTTTGAGTTCTACTGGAGCTTGGACGTCAACAAACGCCCCAGGCTCAGGCGCCGGACTGCCGCACAGAAACAGAAGGGCGCAATGGAAGCGCTCTACCACTGGATCAAAGCCAAGCGCAGTGAGCGTCTGAGAGAATGGCTGCCCACACTGAAGCGCAAGCTACAGGGGTTCCAGAACTACTTCGGTCTACCAGACAACAGTCGAAGCTTGTCCCGTTTGTACAGCTATGTTTTACACAGCATACACAAATGGCTCAACCGGCGGAGTCAGCGCAAGAGTTACAACTGGAATGGTCTAAAGGAAATGCTGGGATATTTTGGGCTAAAGCCACCGCGAGTATACAAACGCAGTATACTTGTGGACTGGTATTAGGGTTCGTGCTTTACACGAGCGAATATATTACTGAAGAGCCGGATGCGGTAGTTCCGCACGTCCGGATCTGCGTGGGGGCAGTTAGGGTAACCGGCTGTCCTACCACTACTGTGAGCAGGAAATAGAGCATATGGACATCGCGATACAAATGATTGATCAAGCTTGGCAATTACTTGTGCGTATTCCATTTTGGTTGTTGTTGTCCACACCATTGATAATCGCTCTCTACTTTTATGCAAAGAAAATCAGAAGCGTGCAGTGGAATATGGCAATAAAACTGTTGCTTTTTGTTCCACTTTCGGCCGTCTTACTTGCTCCAATGCCGGTTGGCATGTTCATAGCACTCGTGCCTAATGGTTTTTTGCTCTTTAGTGGCCTTGAGTACTACAGTAGGGTTTTTGCCTGGTGTGTTTCATCCATACTCATATCAATGATAGTTTGTTACTTCGTAGGCAAGAAATACCTGAGACCCACATAACAAGGTGCGGCAGCTGACATCTTACTTTGTGCACGGCGTTAGAAATATATGAAATTTATACCAATAACACTAATTCTAGTTCTCCTAAGTGATGCGGTATTTTCTGTAGATCTATCAGCTCTTGTAACACCTATATCTGTCAAGTCTTCGAACTATTCTGAAGGTGAGACATGCGCCCCGGAAGATGAGTGTATGCAAATGGGTTGGTGGAGAGAGTATGAGGTTACAAACATTAAGCCAATCTATGGCTCTATAGATGAAAAGACCATTTCGGTATTACTATTTAGCCACTCAAATTGGTATTACGAAGAAAAAGATCAAATGCAGTGGTATGTAGAGCTGGAACGTATGCCGGAAGCAAAAAACAAATTTATAGTGATAAATTGGTCTATCGAGCAGTCTATCATCTGCGTGGGTCATAAGATCGACAATTACGATGTTGTTGCGCTTTCTAGTTCGGAAGGTACGCAGTTTTGCTACGATACTTATGATTTTGGTGGAGAATAGAATTTCTAACAAAGCCATCAAAAATCGCGCTTTCAGCGCTGGACTCGCAACAAGTTGCTCGCCTTTTATGGCGACGTTAGGCTTCCCAGTCCGCACCATGAGAAGGAAATTTTGACTATGTTATTAAAACCTAAATTTTGTAAATCCATTATTTTTATTGCTGCTGCTTCTGTGCTATCTGCTTGCGATAATTCTTCATCATCTTTAAATGGCGTGTCGAAAACGGATGTTTGCAAAGCTGCCATCCAATACCTTTCCTCAATGAATGGTGATCGTAATGAGGCCATAGAGCAAGGCGGCATGGTAAGAATTAACCAAACAAGAGCAAGTGACGGAAAGCGTTTCTATTACGACTGCAAAATAAGCGGTAATAGAATTTCTTGGCGAATGAATCAAGCCGATGGAAGCATGGGGAGATGGAGAGACGGTGAATATGACCCCAAAGTTACATTTTCTGTGTCTAGTGGCCGTATTTCCATTCGTGAAAATTAAAAAAGCCAAACAAGTGACTATGGTTACTCGTCAAGTTTTTAAGCCATACTTTCATCCCAGTAGGTGTTGTTTTTCACCATCGTATTCAGAATCGTAATCTGCTTTCTCATGCAGGCAATCAGAGCGACCTTTTTAGGTTTGCCAGCGTCGACTAATCGCTTGTACATCGGCTTTAGTTTGGGATGATGCTGTATGGCCGACATGATGGAAACAAACAAAACCGTTCGTACACGATGCCTTCCACCCCGAATATATCTCTTTCCCTGGAAGCTGCCGCTATCACGGTTCATCGGGGCGATACCGACAAGTGCAGCGATTTCTTTACGGTTCAATTTTCCTAGCTCGGGAAGTTCACTCATCAATGTATAAGCCAATACATTTCCAACCCTTTAGCGCTCAACAATAGGTCCCGCCTTTGCCGCCACTCAGACACACTGTTAACCAGTTTATCCAGTTGCTTGTCGATACCTTGTAACTCTTTCTTGATGGTGTTTAGAATGGCCTGTATAGGTTTGTGCACTGATTTAGGCATCCTCTGAAGCCGATTCTTTTGCATTGTGCTCATCTCTAAACACTGACTTCTTACCGCCAGTAAGTCACTGATCTCCCTAAGTTTTTCTGGCTTTAGCTCCGATAGTCTTGGCTTCATGGCCTCACCAAAATGTGCAATATCCATTGCATCTAGCTTGTCAGTTTTGGCGAGGCGCCCTGCGGATTTGGCGAAGCTTCTTATCTGTGAAGGGTTGCAAACAACAACAGGTAATCCTGCTTTGTCAGCGGCGCAAACAAACTCTAATTCGAGTCTTCCTGTAGACTCTATTAATACTCTTTGAGGTTTAAGAGGTTGTAATTGTTTAATGGCATCCTTAATGCCATTTTTATCATTGGCAACACTAAAGAATTGGCCAGTAGGTCTCACATAAATATCGAGTTGTTTACTGCTGGTATCGATACCGACATTGATCTCTTGAGGTTCCATAAGATAAGCTATCTCCGCCTTGCTATTCGGGCTCGAGGCCCACATGACTATCCGAGTTATGCCTAGTGAGTGTCTGTCACGTTCCTACTTGTTAACGGTCTTTATAAACCGGCGCAGCAACGAACTGTGACAAACAAGGCCTTCGGTGGCCGCCGAAGGTGGGTCTCAATTTACCCGTTAGCGAAAAGGATTTTCAACATCAGAATCAGGCAAGAACAACCATACAAGCGGCTGTAGCCGCCATGCTTCGCATGGCTGGGACGGCTTTTCCGCAGCTTCGCTGCTACAAATCCGCCCCTAAGCCGGGCGCTAAGTTTATACACAAGTTTTTTCAGTTTTATTATAAAAATCAATGAGTTACAGTTTGTACATTATAGGGGCTATAAATTTGGCTGGATAATTATGCAGGACTGGGTCAGGGACGAAGTGAAAAATCAGGTTATGGGTAATACACGATTGAATAAGCGCTTGTCCAATATTCTCAGTAATTTAAGTTCCGACCCAAAGGGTAGCATTCCCTGTGCAAACAAGTCTTGGGCAGAAACCTTTGCAGCCTATCGATTTATCGAAAATAATAAAGTCAGCTTTGACTCCATATGAGTGGCCATAAATCAGCCACTCTTGAAAGAATCAAGGTTCAACCAGTTGTTCTTATCCCTCAGGATACCACTTTCCTAAATTTTGCTACCGATTTAGAAAGCAAAGAAATGGGAACACTCCGACGCAAAGAGACTAATCAGCAGCTCCTACATACCTCTATCGCTATAACACCATCCAGAGATAATCTGGGCATTATTGAGGGTAGCATGTGGCAGCGAGATAAAGAATCTAGTGCTAATTCTCGCTATACCAAGTCGATACAAGATAAAGAGAGTCGACGCTGGCTAGACCATTATGAATCACTTTGTGAGATACAAGAGCGCTGCCCTGAAACCACGATTGTGAGCATCGCGGATAGAGAGGGGGATATTCATGAGTGGTTTCAATTAGCTGAAGATCAAAATGAACAGCGGCATGCAAGCTATATTGTTCGAGCCAAGGCTAATCGTAGTTTAGAGATCGAAGGAGAAGATACGACTTTACTTTAGGACTATACGACCAAGCAGAAGTCCATCGGGAAATACTCAGTAGGTATCCCCAAAAGGAGTAGACAGCCAGAAAGGGAAGCTAAGGTCAGTGTATCCAATGCAGAAGTAAGATTGCAGGGAAAAGGGAAATCAAAACGACCTCTTTCTCTCTACGCAGTCTTTGCTAAGGAATTAAGCCCACCAGAAGGGGAAAAAGGTATTGAAGGATGCTGCTGACCGATCTTGCAGTTGCGGACTTCAAGCAAGCGAGGATCATTATTGAGTGGTATCGAAGTCGATGGGAAATTGAAACCTATTTTCGAGTGGTGAAAGGTGGGTGCCAGATAGAAAGTATTCGCTTTAGAACTGAGCAGCGAATGTTGAACTGTATTGCAATCTATATGATTATTGGGTGGCGTCTACACTCCATGACAACACGGGCACGAACGCTTCCTGATACGTCGTGTACGAAATTCTACTCTGAAAAAGAGTGGCGTATGATATGGATAATGCAAGCTAAAACCTCCCCACCAAATGAAGCTCCAAGTATGAGAGATATAACTTGTATGCTGGCAGGACTTGGAGGCTTTCTGGGACGGAATGGCGATGGTGAGCCCGGAGTTAAAACTGTTTGGCGGGGGTACACTAAACTGCTCCATTATATGGAGGCAGCGGAGGCTTTAAATGGACTTAAATGATGTGTATAAAACACAGTGGCGGCGTTAGGTAAAAGACTTACCCACGTTTAGTAGACACCCTGTATAGTTAGGTTTAGGCCTAACACGGAGGTGTATCATGGGTAAGAAAAGAACTCAGGCGTATACGGAGGAGTTCCGTAGAGAAGCAGTTAAGAGAGCGGAAAAGCCTGGAGTAACAACGGCTTCTGTGGCAAGAGAACTAGGCGTCAGCGCACAGCAGATCTACAACTGGCGTCGTCAATTTAATCGACTGTCTGATAAGCAGTTCAATAGTTTAGACGGTGTCGACTATTCCAAACAGGAAAGCGCTGAAGTTCGCAAGCTCAAGAAGGAGCTGCATGAAGCTCGTCAGGAGGTTGAGTTTCTAAAAAAGGCAGCTGCGTACTTTGCGAACCACCAAGAGTAAAGTACGCGCTGATACAAGAGCATGTAGGGTCATTCCCGGTTAGCTTGATGTGTCGGTGTTTAGAAGTCTCAAGATCGGGTTATTATCGATGGCGGGGGCGGTTGCCATCTGCTCGCACGATTAGAAAGATACGAACAATCGAGAAAATCCGAGAGACGTTTTCTGAGTTTAAAGGTCGTTATGGAGCGCCTAGAATCGCTTGCGAGCTTCAAGAATTAGGCGAGTCATGCTCGCGGAACTACGTCGCTAAGCTTATGCAACAAGAGCATATTAAAGCGAGAAACGGCAAAGGCTTTCGATATAGTCAGCCAGTAGAGAGGAATATCAATGTCGCCGCCAACCTACTTAAGCGTTGCTTCGATGTGGATCGACCAAATTGCCGCTGGACCAGTGACATTACGTATATCTGGGTTCTGGAGCGGTGGTTGTACCTCGCGGTAGTTATGGATCTGTACTCTCGACGTATTGTAGGTTGGGCATTTGACTCCCAGATGACCGATGAGTTGACACACCGAGCGTTGAAAATGGCCCTAGAGCGACGACAAATAAAACCTGGACTAATAGTTCACTCCGACAGGGGTGTGCAATATCGATCGCAGAAATACCAGGATCTCTTGTCTGAAAGTAAGTGCAAGCCGAGTATGAGTCGCCAGGCTAACTGTTGGGATAATGCGGCAATGGAATCATTCTTTAGCAGGCTAAAAGCCGAGATGGTCTATGCCAGAGCATTCGAAAGCGAAGAGCAAGCAAAATCTGCAGTGTTTGAATACATTGAGATTTTCTACAATAGGGTTCGTAGGCACTCTGCATTGGGCTATGTAAGTCCAGCAGAGTATGAGCGAAAATACGCATAGTTAGAGTGTCTACTTTTTGTGGGCAAGACCAGTAATTATGGATTCTAGTGTATTTCCAATAACTGTGAGTTTTGCAATCTTGCTTTTTTTGGTGAAAGACGCTTTCGAAATGGTACGCAGAGCGAAGGCTAGGCATAGGAAAGTCAAAGCTATTAAAGCATTGCTAGCCAGTGAAATAGAAAAAATAATTGAGTTATAAAGTGCTTGAGACTTCATTTGAATGGATTGCCAGATGACTGGAAAGATAGCAGGTATGAGCTTAGTGAAACTTCCTCCGGATTAGTAAGCGTAAAGGAAATTCGCAAGGATGGCGGGGGAGGTGAAATGTCCATATTCCCTGTATCTACAAGAATTTTTAGTAAAGTAATCGTAGAGATAGCAGAACTGGATGAAAAATTATTCGAGCTTTCAGAGAAAGCATACGAGGGTGTGGCTGAAATAGATCATGTAAGGGAAAGCTTAGTGGGCTATATGCGTACTAAGGGGGATCCTGATCGTGATGCTCACATTGAGAGTTTTTGTGATTACGCGGTGGATCAGTTGGCGGATTCATTTATAAGCTTACATGAGTTGTGCAAGTTCTGCACAGGAGAAGACTTGAACTCTCATAGATTAAGGCCCTATACCATACAGGTTGCTGCATCCGACCACCTACACTCCGCTCGCCTTGTGCTGTACGCTACGCTAGCACAAGGCAGCTCCATTCCGGCAGCGGCTGAGCAAGGCCTTATAGGGAAAGGGAAGCAGGGTAATGAGAAAAATCAAGCTCAGAGAAAACGTATCTTTCTCGCATCCAATAATCGGTGTGGTTTCCAGTCTAGTTTCCTTTGTTAGCCCCTTGGTGCAGGTCATTCACACAGCATTGGCGTCAAGCGCCGCACATTCAGTGGTTTCGTTCTCAGGGGGTTTGTGCAGGTCGGCAAGTTCACGGGTGGGCACGGTGGCCCTCAAGCTGAGAGGCGTTGTTGAACTATTCCGTTCGTTTAATTTTTTTGTAGTCACTTCAGGTGCAGTTACACTGCTCCTGTCTCGGCTGTGCTAGACGTAATAGGTTATGTCGTAATGTTGGCGGCAAACTGACGCAACTCAATTTCACACCTCGAATAGCCTTGTTATGCTTCAGAAGGAGAATAAACATGAGAAAATACATATCTGCTTTACTAGTGCTTTTGGTTACAGTTGGAAATTTGAATGCTGCAGAAGCTGAAAGCATTGTGCGTCTTGAGACCAAAACCGGAGTGTTAGAAGGTTCTCTTCTAGTGCCTGGGGACGCAACGGATATTCCTGTTGCGCTGATTATTTCAGGGTCTGGACCAACGGATAGAGACGGTAATAATCCTGCGATGAGGAATGATTCGCTGAAACTTCTGGCAACGGCTTTATGGGAGAAGGGAATAGCCTCATTGAGATACGATAAAAGAGCTATAGGAAAAAGTCAGGCAGCGGGATTAAAAGAAAGCGACCTGCGTTTTGAGCATTATATTGAAGACGCAAAGGGTTGGATTAATCTTCTAAGAGCGGATGAGCGGTTTAATCAGTTGATAGTAATCGGTCATAGTGAAGGCTCTCTGATCGGAATGATTGCATCACAAGGCGGTAACGTTGACAAATTCATATCGATCGTCGGGGCTGGACAGTCTGCGGATAAAATACTAAAGGAACAATTGAAATTACAACCCCCGGAAGTGCTTGAAATAGCATTACCAATTATCGATAAACTCGCTCAAGGAGAAACGGTAGACAATATCAACCCAATGTTGGGTGCACTATTTCGACCAAGCATTCAACCCTACATAATTTCCTGGTTTAATTATGATCCCGCCGAGGAGATTGCTAAATTAGATTTGCCTGTGCTGATTGTCCAGGGTTCAACCGATATTCAGGTAAGTGAAGAGGATGCCAAGAATCTTGCGAAGGCTAATCCTACATCTGAAGTAAAGCTCATTGAAGGTATGAATCATGTCCTTAAGGAGTCTGTATTGGATCGAATGAAAAATATTGCAACCTATAATCAACCCCAACTTCCAGTCAAAGCGGAACTGGTTGAATCTATTGTTGCTTTTACTAACGGGAACTAAAAAACCATAACAGGCGGCGGCAATGCGCGCGCTACGCGTACCGGCCTTTGGTGAGGGGCAAGAGCATCATACACTGAAAGCTATTCTCGACGGCATCAGTTGCCATTATCAGTAAATAGGAATAGATGAAGACATCTTGGGCAAACAAGTCATCATTACTACAGATACTGGGCTCTCCAACGATGCTAACTACAGCTACCTGCGAGAGAACAGCATCAATGCCTACATACCTGACAATAAATTCCGTTCGCGTGATAAAGCTTTTGTCAAGCAAAAAACCAAGTATGGCAAGCGCAAACAAAAAGGTAGGAATAATGTCCAGAAGACTATGCCAGCTAGTGAGCTTACATTCAACAAGAAAAATAAAACCTGCATCTGTCCAGTAGGAAAAGCCATGCTCTTGTTAAAAGAAGAGCATGTCAGTGAAGGTAAGAAAAAACTATTGTTTGAAGGGCGCCTCACTGGCTGCAGGGAGTGCAGCCATAAAAATCAGTGTATGCGAAACCCAGATTCTGCCGACCCTCGAAAAGGACATGGAAGGCAAGTATCGTTAACTTGGACAAACGGACGGCCACTGACTGGATGAAAAAGCGGGTTGATAGTTTCGAAGGCAAGACCATTTATGGGCATCGAATGTCTATTATCGAGCCAGTATTTGGAAACATTTGTACCAACAAGCGATTGAATCGCTTCTCACTACGAGGAAAAAGTAAGGTTCAGGGGCAATGGCGGATGTTCTGCTTGGTACATAACATTGAAAAGTTGATGAGATATGGCAGTATCCACTGATTGAGTATAAGTTAAGGGTATCAAGACGTCTAAATTTAATACAATGGAAAAAATTTGATGGTATAGATAAATTTTGGCCGAAATTTTAGTTGGAGGAGTCTGGGAAATGACAGCTTTTTATAAAACTCTTTTTCTATAGTCTCGTTAGGTGAAATTCAGTATGAGACTAATCAGCATCATTTTTGTCTTTTTATTCAGCTTATCCGTTTATTCAGATGAGATTCCATGCTGGATGAATCCTGACACGGTTCCAGAAACAACCCAGCTCGCGGTATTAAAGACATACCTCTTGCCAATCAATCTAGATGCACCCAGGAAAGATTTAGAAGCGAGAATAAAGCATCAAGATTATCGCTTCATCGCAATTGGCGGTTTTGGGCACGGTTATCCAGGTCTTTCTGACAAAGAGATGCTCTGCAAATATGGCTCTAGATATATCATGGGTACTTCAGATGCATTGAAGGGGAGGGAGCATAGTAGGCTATCTCATGCATTTAGCCGTTACGCTAAAGAATATAATATGGCTCTGGAGAAGAAACTCAGTGCCAAGTAATTCACCTAACCATCACTGGCAGTATGCGCCGGCCCTTATGGCCTCTGCGGGACGGCCTACGCTACGCTTCGGCCGCCCCTGCTGTGGGCGTGTGTGCCAGGCATGGCATTTAACTAGAGAGGTGAAAGTCCTCTTACCAGGTATTCGTGGAGCCGAAGGTTAGCGAAAGGGCAAGGTTAATATCGCGAGGTATTGGCTGGAGGAAGCCCAACGCAAATTCACGGGGTGATGAACAAGAACTGGATATGAGGTGTGACGCAGGTGGAGCCAGTGGGCACGTGACCATAAAGCGCTCCATCCACAATTGGCCTACGTTTTTATAAATCCAGCATCTACGTGAAGAAAGTTAAATATCTTACCCTGGGAGGTCTATGGGTTGTTAATGGAGTAACTGAAAACTGAGAGATTGGTTTTGACCGATCCATAGAAGTCAGCAGAGGGCATAATAGGTAGATTTCGTGCTACTGAAGGCCTGAACAATTCTGGACAGTATTATTAATGCAGAGCTTGATGACTGCATCTGACAAGTAACTGAGTTGCCAGGAAAAAAAATATTTTTTTTTCTGGGTGAACATCAAACTGGAAACTTAATCATACATTGTCCAATTTCCCATCTCTTTTAATGCAGCGAATTCTAGATAGGAATAATCTGTTTCGAGCATTACAACAAGTTTCTCGTAACCAGGGTGCGCCAGGTCTCGATGGTATGACGGTAAAACAGTTGCCGGAACATCTTAAGCAGACTTGGATTGCTACCCGACAAAAGGTGTTAAGTAGTATCTATCGTCCTCAACCGGTGAAACGCGTCTTTATACCAAAAGGCAATGGAGGCCTGCGTCCATTGGGTATACCCACTGTGCAAGATAGGTTGATCCAACAAGCTATCGCACAGATACTCAGTGAGCAATGGGAGCCGAAGTTTCATGCTCTTAGTTTTGGTTTTAGACCAAATCGATCGGCACACCAGGCGATTAGACAGGTCCAAAACTTTGTCCGGCAAGGAAAGCGCTGGACGATCGATATGGACTTGAAATCCTTCTTTGATGAAGTGAATCATGACAGGCTCATGCTAACACTGAAGCAAAGCGGAATACCGGCTGATGTGCTGGGGTTGATAAACCGATACCTAAAAGCGCCAACGGTAGTCGATGGCAAGGTAATAGCTACAACAAAAGGCGTCCCGCAAGGTGGGCCGTTATCTCCGCTTCTAGCGAATATTGTGCTTAATGAACTGGACTGGGAGCTGCACAAGTGGCAACTCAGTTTTGTACGATATGCCGATGATTTTCAAATACTGGTGGGAAGTCGTCGGTCTGCAGAACGGATAAAAGCAAACCTTACGCACTTCATCAAATGTAAGCTGAAGCTCACAGTAAATACTGAGAAGAGTGCAGAGGATCATTTCTGGAAGCGGAGCTTTCTAGGATTTAGATTGCTGAAGAAAGATGCCCGGATAAAGGTATCAGAATCATCGATGAATAAATTGAAAGCCAAGATCAGAATGATCACCCGCCGAACACGAGGCCGCAAGTTTACTCAGATCATGGAAGAGTTAAAGAAGTCCCTGCTTGGTTGGAAAGCGTACTTTGACATCAGTGAAGTACTGAGCCCTCTGAAAGATCTGGACAAGTGGATAAGGCGGAAGTTGCGATGTTATTTATGGAAACAATGGGGTCGAAGTGGTTACCGCCGATTAAGAAGGCTGGGCGTTGATCGCTTTTTAGCGTGGAACACGGCCAAATCAGCGCATGGTCCATGGAGGCTAAGCAAAAGCCCAGCCCTTTACAGAGCATTGCCAAATAGATACTTTAGGAACTTGGGGCTGCCGGAATTGGCAGATAGGAAGGGGAATAGAATTGAACCGCCATGGTACGTGACCCGTATGCCTGGTGGTGTGGGAGGAGAGGCATCGTGAGGTGCCTCCCTATCCCGATTATTGTGGCGGTTGGTTTTATTGGTTTTTCGTGGCAACTGAAGGTTTAGTGTCACTAAATAGCACCCAGTATTGAGTAATTTTTACTGGTTCATATTCGAGCAGTTTCGTTCCAAGAGTATCCGCTCAGGTACTACGGAATTAGGTAGTCCGCTGCAATTTTGCGGAGTGCCATTAAGATAGGAGTGGCGAGGAAGTGTGCAGTTTTATTGATTTGATTATTAAACAATCATTTGGCGGTTTCAATATAGTGTGATACAAAATTTAACTAGTCAAAACATTTGAACTTGGTAAAACTGTTCCCTTTTTTGCTTCAAAAAGGCCGCCAACTTTACCAAGGCGGTTAATTTTTAGGTGGTTTGTAGTTGCTGCAAGTTCCTTTCTTTTCCTGATCACAATTCTCCTTTAAACCTGCATCACGGCTTCGTTCAAGTGTTTTCGTTTTAAGTCAGTAAGCTAGCAGCTACATTATGGAGTGCCAATCAAATAGTTAATTCGTGGGGGAAGTATGGTATTTTTCTCTGTGAATTTATTGGACTGTGGCCATTCAGAGTTGGCTGGCAAATTGCAAGTAGATCGTTCGGTGTGCGCCAGCTATTGCAGGCCAGGCAAGATCACCTAGTCGGGATCTGGGTTGGACAGCCTACGCTCCGCTTGCTGGTAACATATGTACATATACAGGGTTTTACGGATATGCTTAAAGGATTGAAGAAAAAGAATAGTCAATATTCACAGAAGGAGAGAGTTTGCTACGCACTATTGTCCACTGTTTTGATTTTTATATTTTCATATCTAGTAGCGGGTAGTTTAACGGAGTCAGTTATTCTTCAATACATTGTAGCCTTTCTTGTTGGTATTTTCGGGGGGCTGCTGGGCTTTAGGTGCCCAAAGGCTGTTTATATTTTTGTTCTTGCGTTGCCTCTTTCTTTAGTTGGTAATTAAAACTTAATTTAAACCAGATATATATACGCAAAATTGTATAACACGCGAAATCACAAAACTGGCACCTCCGTACCGGTTCTGCGGGTATCCACTGGACAGCCTACGCTTCGCTCGACCTGCTAAAAATCAATGCGTTATGGATGTTGAGTATCACGAAGGAAGCTGTATGAATATTGAAAAATCGGAGGCTACAAGAGAAAAAGGTAAGGCTCGCTTTATTTGGGGAATTGGTTTTTGCCTTTGGGGGCTACTGACTGCTCTCGTGTGGTCCACCACCATGGAAATTGCTGACCCATCAGCCCCAATATGGCTGCGACCTTTGATTGCCTTTATTGGCTTTCCGCTTGGCGGGTTAGGAGTTGCTTATTTTATGTGGGAAACATGCGAGGCAAAGTACAAGAAAATTAAAAGTATACCAGATTCATAACATGTGCCTGCAAGACGACCATCAATATACTTGCTTGAAAAACAGCAAACACATTGATGACGCCTGAGGCGGTCGTTATCGCCGACTCTTTCAGAGCTGATAGCCGCTCTCAATTACTCGGTGAATATGCTTGCGAAAATTCTCCGGTAGTTGCGAATGAAGTTGCGCAATAAAAGGGGGGAATGGAATCTGTGCAAAGTGGTGCAGGTTCTCTACCCCGTACACCTCCGCCAAAGTAATCCCAATCGCCTCACACCATACCGGCAGCAGGTCCGCCGGAATTCTTTGTATGCCCATTTCCATTTTCGAAATTTGAGATGATACAAGCCTCAGCTGTCTTGCCAGCTGTGCAATCGTCATCCTCTCCTGTTTCCGTGCGTTGAGCAGGAGGTCGCCTAGTGATCCGGCCTCAAATATCAAGGTGCGCTTGGTGACTTGTCGTCATAAGGCAGTGCAGATATCTGGCGTTAGGTGACACGGGGTGGAGATAGAGCTAGCAGTTACAAGGAGTTGAGCATGCCTATGAAAGCGCAAATGGATCAATTACAGAGGGTCGCAAGTCTGTGTGAGGCCCTGGAGTTACACTGGCTACTTGTCTTTAGTGGGTGCTCGCCAATACACTGTATAAAGATACAGTATATTGCTAGAACACATGAAACTTTCCCCTCTATACGGCAGTGGCGTTAGCTGCGGCTTTCCTTCGCCAGCGGATGACCACAAAGAAGCGGCGCTGAGCCTGGATCAACACCTGATAACCAGTCCGGCGGCGACATTCCTCGCCCGCGCCAACGGCGACTCTATGCAGAACCTCGGCATCTTTGACCGGGATCTGCTGGTAGTCGACCGATCATTAACGCCAATCCACGGAGATGTGGTGGTGGTTGCCCTGGATGGGCAGTTAACGTGCAAGGTGCTCGACCGCCAACAGGGCCGCCTGCTATCAGCCAATGACAAATACGCACCGATTCCCATTTGGGAGGGGCAGGAATTGATTGTTGAGGGAGTGGTCAAGGCTTCCGTGCGGTACCACCGGTCTTGCTGATGTTGGCACTGGTTGATTGCAACAGCTGCTATGCCAGCTGCGAACAGATATTCCGCCCCGACCTGCGCGGGCTCCCGGTGGTAGTCCTTTCCAATAATGATGGTTGCGTGGTGGCTCGCTCGAAAGAAGCCAAAGTGTTAGGTATTCCCGACTTGCAGCCGTTCTTCAAGATTGAGCATCTGTTGCGAAAGCACGGGGTAAAGATCTTTTCGAGTAACTACGCCCTGTACGGCGATATTTCCCACCGGGTAATGATAACGCTGAAGCAGTACAGTCCAGAGGTTGAAGTCTATAGCATCGATGAGATGTTTCTGGATCTACATGGGTTGCAAGAGTGTCTACTGGATTACGGCCAGCAAATAAGGCAAACCCTCTGGCGGGATGTTCGCATGCCGGTGGGCGTTGGCATTGCCCCGAGTAAAACCCTGGCCAAGCTGGCAAATAGAGTCGCCAAGAAGATCCCTAAATGTCAGGGCGTCTGCGTCTTGGACTCCCCCGCAAAGTGGCAATGGCTGCAGCGACGCACTGAAGTGGGTGATGTGTGGGGTGTAGGCAGGCGCCTATCAAGGCGACTTGGGCACCTGGGTATCAAGACAGCCTATGACTTGGCACAAGCCAACCCGAAAATTCTACGCAGCCATACGAATGTAAATATTGAGCGCACGATAGAAGAGCTAAATGGCATTAGTTGCTTAAGCCTGGAAGAGCAGCCACCAGCCAAGAAACAGATCTATTGCACACGTTCATTCGGCGAAAAGCTCACCGATCTGCAGCCGATACTGCAGGCCGTTACCTTGTACGCGAGCAGGGCGGCGGAGAAGCTGCGGGCCCAGAACTCCCTGGTAAAGTCTATCCATGTCTTCCTGCATACCTCACCCCATGAGCCGCTCTACTACAGCCGCAGCACCGTGGTACAAACCCCATACCCCACGGATGACACACGGCTGATAGTGCAGCTGGTAAAGCGCGCCATTACAGAGCTGTTCCTGCAGGGACATAGATTCCTGAAAGCGGGGGTAGGGCTGGTAGAGCTTATCCCCCGCTCACTGGGCCAGGGCGACATGTTCACCACGGGCCAGCCAATACGATCAGGTGAGACTATGCAGGCCATCGACCAGATCAATCAGCGGTTTGGCCGGGGCACCTTGTTTCTGGGGGCTGAAGGTATCGACAAGAAGTGGAAGATGAGGCAGGAGCATCGATCGCCAGCCTATACGACTCAGTGGGACCAGCTACCGGAGATTACGGTCTAGCTGCTGTGTGAGCATATGAGGTTTTTGTAAAGTTGAGGGTCGATCGGTCGTGGAGCATGTAAAAGAGTTAAATCGACCTAGTGTTCATATGGAGGGGTAGATGGTAGAGATGTTGGTGCGTATCGAGTCTGCGTCGTCTGAAACGTTACGGGCTAGCAAAAGATAAGTGGGGGGACTGAGTGGGGGGGGGCACAAAAAGCAGAAATAAAAAAGCCCTGAAAATCAGGGCTTTCTGTATGAATAATGGCGGTGGGGCAGGGATTCGAACCCTGGGACCTGTTACAGTTAACGGTTTTCAAGACACCTCTTTCGCTCCACATTAGTGCTCAAAATGCTGCTAACTGGTGTTATCTTATGTGATATTTCTCTATATTACCCTCTAAACATCCGGCGATGTTGAGACATTAGAGGGATGCTTTAGGTGCCGAGTTGCAGTATTTTTGAGTGGGCCATACTCATTCAAATCCAAAGGCTCATATCGCTTCTCAAGCTCTTTTTGATGATGCTTCTCTCTGTATCTTTTGAAAACCATGAGTCAAGGCTTACTTGAAACTATGAACCGTTTTCCACGCCGCGGCCATGATTCAAGACTGTAAGATTATCCACCTTACTATGAGACATTTAAACGCCATTTATGCTAAGCATCTGCAGCTTTGAGAAAGGCAGTGACTGTTGCAGAAAACTCTTTGTCAGGCAATCCTTCCTCGTTAGCTTCGTTAATCAAATATTCTCTTGCCTCTCCGGCAGGAAATGAATGAGCGTGATCTAATAGCGCCTTAACTTTTTCTATCCGTTCTTTTCTGCATTCTACAAGCGGAAGCCTAGATAGCTTCAGAATATCGGTAGTTATCTTACCCCTGTTGTTAGCAGTTCTGGATAAAACTATTGGACCTAAAAACAGTAAATGTTCATCTGGGTCATCTAAAAATGGATTTAGTAAAGGCACATCTTCATCATGATAGTTTGATTTTTTATGGTTGCATTCTTTGCATACATAGCCAAGATTGTCCCACTTCACGATGTACTCAGGCTTTTTAGAAGATGGGATTATGTGATCTGTTTCTCCCGGAAATATATGAGATATTTTGCTTTCACAAAATATACATTTATCTGAAGTTTCTTTTCGAAGGGCTTCTTTTATTTCTGTATGGCGATATCGGAATTCGGCTGCTTTGGGAACTGTAGTATCCCCATTTTTCAATCTTATATATTCGTCAGTCCACAGCTCCTCATTCTCAGCAAGCACATCAGGTTTAGGTGATTTTTCTAATTTAATCATTTGGCTCATTCCCCATCACTTTTCCAACTGCTTCAGGGAATAAGTCACTTAAGCCAATTTCTGATAGGGCATCCTTGATATCTCTGAGTGACTTTTCAGTTATTGGTTGGCCTGAATATTGGGATATGATTTGGGTCAGCTTCTTTTCTGTCCACAGTGGCATGCTAGTTTCGACGCCAAGGACTTCTCTCAGGGTTTCATTGGAAGTACCGGAACGGTTAACTAAATCTAACTTTGAGCTATCTACCCGCTTGTTGTCGTTGTAACTAAGAACGTAAACGTTTGAGTCAGGTACAGATGTAACCATGAAAGGGTTATGCGTAGATACGATAAACTGTACTTGAGGAAAAGCTTCGATTAGGTTTGGTAGTAGGTTGCGTTGAAGCTGAGGATGAAGATGGTTTTCTGGCTCATCCATCACTACAACAAAATTATCGTAGACCATAGATGCCATAAATATTTGCCAGGTCAAGTCAATTAATGATGCAATTCCGCCTGAAACAGAATCAAAAGAGAAGCTGCCTGTCTCAGTCTCAAATACAACTTCTGGCATGTGAATCGTAATTTTTTGAAAGCCTAGTGACTTCGGTAATATAGTCTTCAAAGCATTTTCGAAGCCTTCGAACATATGCACCGCTTCATCATCTCTTGCAACCACTTCATTTCCATAGCCAAACGTAGCAAGAGAAATAAGTGATTCTTTTATTCTAAAACTCGCAGATGAATTTCTCGAGTTTTTTGAGTATCGTTGTTTTAGTTCACTCAAGTATTTTTCAAGGAGTTGATTTTTTGCATCAAGTTTTGCTGGGATGGTTGCTACTTGTTGGTAGAAGTAAACAGGTCTGTGAGATGATATGTATATGCCTTTAACAGTTCCTTTACTTCTAAAATCGATGTTGTACTGTTGGTCAACTTCACGGGGGACGGAAAGTTTCGCTACTCTAGCTGAGTTTGTGTATTCAATTCTCCCGATGTTTATTTGATTGGCTGGAGTATCGAAAAATTCAGTTGTGTCAGAAACGTTTAGACAATCAGAGAAGTAGCGCACCAACCCCCTTTTTTCTTTTTTAGGGGTGCTGGGATACAGGATCTCCCATCCAAAGTGACGACTCAGAATACTAAGTACTGTTGTTTTACCTGCTCCATTTGCTCCCGTTATGACCGTTAAGTTGGGATGGAAGTCAATTGACACATCATCGAATTGCCTCCATTTCTGTATATTAATCTTCTTAAACATATACTTGTATTCTCAGTTTGAGATAATCTACTTTTGCTTAGAGCCGTCTCTAATACTCGTATAACATATTTTTTTATATGAAAGCTGCACAGTATAGATGAGCGAAAGAACACACAAGATATGGTGTCAACAATTTTTATAAGTTAGATATTATCCGATGCTAGGACATTAAGAGATTCTACAAGATCAGATGCACTCATCCATTCTATTTGATATGTTTTAATTCCATTGCTATCTGTGTGCTCCCAGGTTCTATATTGACCTGTGGCTAATGAAGATTGTGAATCTACTTTCGTCATGTCGAATGAAACTAATCTCTCTTCAATTTTTTCAAGAAGCTGCTGTGTTAAACCGGTTATAGTTTGTATTTTATTCATCAATATCTCCATATTTTTTGTTCATTTCTATTGGTTACGTCAGTATATTTTTATGTGAACTTACTTTTCGTTTCAACCCCTCTCCAAAGAACTCAAAACACTCCTCTCCACCGCATCCTCCAAATGCTTAGGCGATAAATGTGCATAGCGCATGGTCATCTCAATAGTGGAGTGGTCCAGAATCTTGTTGAGCTTAAGCAGGTCGCCGCCGTTGATCATGTAATGGCTTGCGAAGGTGTGGCGGAGGATGTGGGTTAGCTGGCCTTTGGGGAGTTTTAGCTTTGCTCTGGCCAGGGCTTCCTGGAAGGCGCGAAAGTTGGTGCCTACAAAGAGCCGGCCTGAGCTGGTGCGGGGTCTACAGCCAATGGGGATTTCACAAAATGAAAGGTTTTGAAGCGCTTTGCACAGATTTTTCACTGATCAGAACCTCAGAATACTGGTACGGGATACAAGGGAAGAGGGCGACAGGAGCACCTTTGTAGCTAGGGCTGGCGCGCTCTGGCTTGATTTGTAATGGCAGCGTTGATTAGGCAGTTATCTTGTGCCTTTACCTTTCTTGACCTCAGCTAATGCCTTTGAGATTGCTTTCTTTGCCTTTGTGTACGAACTCTTAGGGTCTGCTTCATTGGGTAGAACAGTGAACTGTTTTTCTTTGTCGGTTAGCGGCTTGTTACTCATCGTCATGGTCCTTATCGAGATCAATGATCATTTTTCCGTCTTTGTCACTTTTGCCGGATGCCAAGCCTTCAGGCTCTTTGATCTTGCCTTTCTCTGCTCTCATTTGTTGAGCCAGCTTCTTTAGTCCAGCTTTTGCTCGCTCTTCTTTGGAAAGCCCTTTGAGCTTTTCATCATGAGCAGTATTGAAGTCTTTGATTTTGTCGTTCATCAAATAATTCTCCGGATACAGCTGTCTTTTTTGGGGTCGTACTGGAACCCTTTGTGTTCATAGTAATTTCGGACATCACTATTTATGGGGTGCATGATTTTCACATGCGTAGCGCTGAGAAGAGTGGCATAGGCGTATAGGGCCAAATAGGTTAGGTCTAAATGTGGTTCCCCAGCTTCTGGTGATTTCTCGATGTAGTCCAGCCTTAGCCCTGTAGCGTGATAGGTTGGGCGCCCCATAGCGAAGCCTACTAGACGGTTCCCAGCCCAAGTAGCAGATTCAAATCGTTTAGGGAACTTGAGTTTCCAGCTTATCCAGGAAGAAGGCCAGTCCCAATCAACCTTCCGGTTGGGGTGATTCTCCCAATGCCGGAAAGCCGCGTAGGAGGCGCTATCGACAAGTGCAAGGCGGGTATCCGGTAGATCCAGTGCCTCATTGGCCATTTGGATCGATTGCCGTCTGAGTTCGGTATACCTGCGCTCTAGTTCCTCGCGCATGCTCAGCTTATAGGCTGCCATATAAACTCCTTTTTAAATGGCTTTCTGCTTTTTTCTTTCAGCTTGGAGAAGGGTGCCGGCGCCATGAAGGCATGCACTTCCCGCCTCCCTGGCAGTAAGAGATATTTTTGCGTTGAGACTTTGTTGAGACGTAAACGAAAAAGGGCGGTACCAAGGAAATTGGTACCGCCCTTTGATGCTTGTAGCTCTATGATTTACAAGACTTTGTATGGCGGTGGGGCAGGGATTCGAACCCTGGGACCTGTTACAGTCAACGGTTTTCAAGACCGCCGCTTTCGACCACTCAGCCACCCCACCAAATTGTGCTGCGCATTATACATGGCTTCTCGGGATGTACAAGCGCCATTTTGATTTTTTTTATATAGTTCAATGAGTTAGGTGATTTATTGACCAGCTCAAGGCTTGCTGTCAGGTTGATAAGGCCGCCCCGGCCATTGGCTGGGGCGGCTTGGCAGCTATCGCTTAGCTCGCTTCTGCAGAGTTGCGATCGATATCTGCGTTGGCATCAACTTCCACGGCCTTGCGGCTGATACGCGGGTCGTTGGCCGGGCGGGCGAGGGCACGTGGATTGTGCTCAATCGCTGCCGGCTGCGCGGTATCCAGAGGCTGCTGGGAGCCCACTTCACGGCGCTCAGTAACAATTGAGAATTCACCCAGTGGTTTGGGGTTGATGCGCGGATCATTTACTGCGCGTCCCTGGCTGGGTGCGGTCGGTTCCTCTTCGGAAGCTGCCTGCTCGGCGGCAACAATTTCTTCCTGAACTTCCGGCTCGCTGGTGCCTGCCTGTTCCTGCAAAGCTTCAGCTGCAGCTTGTGCTTCTTCAAGCACGATTTCCTCTGCTGCTTCTACTTCTGGTTTGGCAGGAGTGGCCTCAGCTTTGGGGGCCGCCGGAACTTCTGCCGTGGTGGCTTTTCGTGCTGGTGCTTGCTCTACAGGCTTGACCTGCTCGGCAGCTGGCGCAGCTGCTTTTTCTACCGGGGTAGCTTTGGGCTTGGGCTGAGTAGGTTGCTGTGGCTCGGCGGTGGCAGCTTTGGCTACCTGTGGGGTGCTTTGCGGCTGTGCTACTGGCTTCGGGGTCTCTTGTGCAGGTTTCTCCTCGTGGGCAGTTCGCACCGGCATGGTAATGGCGGGCTGGGCTGCTTGCTTGGGAGCTCTCTGCGGCTTATGAGACTCTTTCGCTTTGGCCTTGGGTTTGGATGCCTCGGTGCGAGTCTCTTTTACGACTTCCTTAGTTTTGCGGACCTCGTTTTCGGCTTCGTCGATGGCTTCGTGAACTTCGCGATTCAGCTCTTCCTGGCTGTGAGCTACCGCGGTTGCTGCGGTGTTCTCACTGCGGCGTCCGCCACGACGGCGCGCCTGAGGGCGGCCGCGCACATTGCTCGGGCGACGTGCTGGGCGTTGCTGATCGGAGGTGTCTCCAGCTTGTTCGTTGGTATCAACGGTATTTTGGGTTTCAGCAGCTTGAGTGCGGTTGTCGCTGCGGCGGTTGTCGTTGCGGCGGCGGCGACGTCTGCGCTGACCTTCACCCTGGCGATCGGAGGCGCTGTCATGCTCGTCCAGCTTGGCGCTGCGCTTATCTTCGCGCTGGTCGTCGCGCTTATTGTCTTCGCGGCGATCATCCTTGCGGCGCGCGGGGCGGCCGCTGCGGTTGTTGCGATTTCCGCGCTGGTTGCGATTGCGGTTGCGCTGCTGGTAGTCCTTGCCACGGCCTTTGGACTTTTGATGTTTCTTCGGCTCTTCCTCTTCTGCGGTGAAGAAGGAGGCGATAGCGCTAATCAATCGGCTGAAGAGACCAGGCTCTTCCTTTTTCTCCGGAGTGGGAGCTGGAGCGGTGTGGGCAATTTGCTGCACGGCCGCTTGCACTGGAGCTGGACGCTGTGGCTTTTCCTCTTTCTTGGTCACTGTCTCTTCGGCAGTGCCAGAAATCTTGTAGGAGGTTTCCAGAGTGGCAGTGTCATCGTCGCGGAGTCGCTGAACTTCAAAGTGCGGCGTTTCCATTTCCGCGCTGGGTACAACTACTACGCGAGTGGAATTGCGGGACTCGATCTGGGAGATCGTTTTGCGCTTTTCGTTCAGCAGATAGGTCGCGACATTCACCGGGGTGATTGCACGGATCTCGGCGCTGCGCTCTTTCTTCGCTTCCTCTTCTACCAGGCGGAGAATGGAGAGAGCCAGAGACTTGGTGCCGCGAATGGTGCCTTGGCCGCTACAGCGGGGGCAGACGCGGAATGTGGTTTCACCCAGGGATGGGCGCAGGCGCTGGCGGGACATCTCCAACAGTCCGAAGCGGGAGATGCGGCCAACCTGAACGCGCGCGCGGTCCATGCTAAGGGCCTTCTCCATGCGCTTTTCAACTTCGCGCTGGTTGGACTTGCTCTGCATGTCGATAAAGTCGATTACAACCAGTCCGCCCATATCGCGCAGGCGCAGCTGGCGAGCGATTTCATCGGCGGCTTCCAGGTTGATATTGCGCGCGGTCTCTTCGATATCGCCGCCCTTGGTTGCGCGGGAGGAGTTGATGTCGATAGATACCAGGGCCTCGGTCACATCGATAACGATGGAGCCACCGGAGGGGAGCTTCACTTCGCGCTCGAACGCTGTCTCAATCTGGCTTTCAATTTGATAGCGATTGAACAGTGGGATGGCGTCTTCGTAGTACTTCACCTTATTGGCGTAGTGGGGCATTACCTGGCGGGCAAACTCTGCGGCCAGCTCAAAGGCGCCTTTGTCGTCGACAATAACTTCGCCGATATCATCGCGCATGTAGTCGCGGATGGCGCGGATAATGACGTTGCTTTCCTGGAACAGGAAGTGTGGCGCCTTGGAGGTATCAGCTTCTTCCTTGATGGCATTCCAAAGTTGCAGCAGGTAGTTGAGGTCCCATTGCAGTTCGTCACCGCTGCGGCCAACGCCGGCGGTACGCACGATGATGCCCATGCCTGAGGGGACATCTACACTGGCCAATGCATCGCGGAGCTCGGAGCGCTCATCACCTTCAATGCGGCGGGAGATGCCACCGGCACGAGGATTGTTGGGCATTAATACCAAGTAGCGGCCGGCGAGGCTGACAAAGGTGGTGAGGGCGGCGCCTTTGTTGCCGCGCTCTTCCTTGTCCACCTGGACGATAACTTCCATACCTTCTTTGACAACATCTTTGATTTTGATGCGGCCTTCGATGTCTTTGGGCTGCTTGAGGAAGTACTCGCGAGAGATTTCTTTCAGGGGGAGGAACCCGTGGCGCTCTTCGCCGTAGTCGACGAATGCAGCTTCGAGGGAGGGTTCTACACGGGTAATCTTACCTTTGTAGATGTTCGCTTTTTTCTGCTGGCGGGTTCGGTTCTCAATATCTAAATCATAGAGCCACTGGCCGTCGACCAGGGCAACACGCAACTCTTCAGGTTGGGTTGCGTTGATTAGCATTCTTTTCATGCGTGTCGTTTTCCTTGCGTTGCGCAAAGGTGTGACACCGCTACTCACAGGCTTGCTTGTTGGCTGCCCGGTGGAGAGGACCACCAGGCAGGGCAGGGAAAATAAGGTATTCCAGCTCTACCGCGCCATGGATCTATGCGGCTTGTTGAGACTGGCGTTTGCCTATTATTCGCTCTGCAAAAACTCCGGATACGCGCTGTTATTGTGCTATCCGTTGGTACCTTTAATACCTTTTGTTAGTACTGCCCTGTACCTGTGCTGCAGGCTTCTGCAGCAGGGTTGGGCGCCGCCCCTTGGTTTGTTTCATGCTGGGCGGCAAGGTTTGCGTCAATCATCAGAGGTTCTGCAGTTCAGCTTTTGGCTGATACCCATTCTTCTTAATTTTTTTACCAGGCTTGCGGAAGCTGTGCTGCCCTGGTTGCCAGTTCGGTTGCTGGCTCGTCGTATTCTGCAAAACCGGACGCAAGTTTGAGTCGTCCTTTCAAGCGCTGCGGGTCACGGCCCGTCTTACCTTCGCGATAATTACCCGCATAACCGCGGGCTGTTGTTGCCGGTGAGCTCCCCTCTGGTTCTGGTAATTGGGGGACATCTCAACGGCTAAGTTTTATCAATGACGCGGCATCCCCGCGCACCGACCGAATGGGGTATTTTCGTTGGGGTCACGGCTATCTCTTCATGTGGGAAGTCGCCTTTGACCGAAAATACGCCGAATTCAGGCCGGCCGAATATAGCATGGGCAGGGAGGTGCTTCAATTGTATCCCTGGCAACGCTATGATGCGCGTCATGCGAAGTATACCCCACCCTAAGAAGGCTCCGGCCCAGACCCCATCAAAGACCTCGAATCCATCTGGCGGCGTGCAGCTTTTAACTGTACCTGAAGAGCTGGCGGGACAGAGGATCGACAATTTCCTCCAGGCGCGCCTCAAGGGTGTGCCGCGTTCACGTATATACCGAATCCTGCGTAAGGGTGAGGTAAGAGTAAATAAAGGACGAATAAAGGCTGAATACAAGTTAAAGGCGGGCGATGTGGTGCGAGTGCCGCCAATTCGTGTTGCCGAGCAGGCTGAGACCCCTCTCGCTGGTGAATCTCTGCGCCAGCTGATCCAAGAGTCCATACTTTACGACAAGCACGGGCTTATGGTGATCAATAAACCGTCGGGCCTTGCGGTCCATGGCGGCAGTGGTGTCAGATTGGGTCTGATTGAAGTTTTGCGCCAGATGTTTCCGCAAAGCCCGTTTATTGAGTTGGTGCACCGCCTTGACCGGGATACCAGTGGCGCCATCATGGTGGCCCGCAAGCGCGCGGTATTGCAGCATGTTCAGTCGGAGTTGCGGGCGGGAAAGATCGGTAAATCGTATCAGGCATTGGCGGTGGGCAAGTGGCCCCGAGGTCGCCGTGTTGTTGAGGCACCTTTGCGCAAGAACACTTTGAAAAGCGGCGAGAGAATGGTGTCAGTGCACCCTGAGGGCAAGCCTTCAGAGACTCGCTTTAAGTTGATTGAGAGATTTAAGGCGGCGACTCTGCTTTCTGCAGAGCCGGTCACCGGGCGAACACACCAAATTCGAGTTCATGCTCAGTTTGTTGGTTGCCCTCTGGCGGGCGACAACAAGTACACCTCGGACGAAGTCAATCGTGAATTTCGCGGTCGCGGTCTGAAGCGTCTCTTTTTGCACTCGGCTTCAGTGCACTGCTCTTTGCCAGATGGCTCCAAGGTTGAGGTGGAGGCTCCACTCCCTGCGGAGCTGAGTGCAGTGCTGAATAGATTAAGGGAAGAGTAGGGCGTTCTTTTGTTATGTTGGTAATCCTCGATTGGGACGGGACGGTTTGTAATTCTGAGGCGCGTATCGTCGATTGTATGTTGCGGGCAGCAGATAGAGCTGGTTTGCCGGTGCTTGCCCCGGAAGCGGTTAGCAACATTATCGGGCTTGGTCTGCCGGAAGCGATATCCTCTCTGTTTCCGGAGGCTGCCAGTGAGGAAAAGCTCACGTTGCGCCAACTTTACTTTGATGAGTGGATGGCGGCCCGGGTTGAACCCCTGCCGTTATTTGAGGGAGTCCTGGATACCCTGGACCAGTTGCTGTGCGGTGGTCACCAGTTGGCGGTAGCGACCGGGAAGAGTCGGCAGGGGCTCAATCGAGAATTTGAGGAGCACGGCCTCGGCCACTTGTTTGCCGCAAGTCGTTGTGCGGATGAGACCGCTTCCAAGCCTGACCCGCTGATGCTGAATGAGTTGCTGCATGAGACCGGAACCGGTCCGGAGCAGGCGGTAATGGTGGGGGATACCGTATACGACCTGGAAATGGCGGCGGCGATCGGTATGCCCTCTATCGGGGTGAGCTATGGCGCTCATTGCCCAACCCGGCTGCAGGGGTGCGGCCCCAAGGTTGTTATCGATCGTTTCTCTGAGCTGCTCCGCTGGCCGCCACTCCTTTAAGTGGCCTGCGGGCCCAATGGATCTATGCCAAAGTGGTTCAGCATATCGGTAAGGCGGATTAGTGGCAGCCCTACCAGGGTGTTGAGATCTGCTCCTTCAAGCCTCTCAAATAGGGCGATACCTAGCCCTTCCACCTTAAAAGAGCCGGCGCAATCGTAAGGTTGTTCCAGCTCTACATATCGTTCAATTTGCTCTGTGCTCAACTGCCGAAAGTAGACAGTGAAGGTTTCGGTATCGCCCAACTGCTCTCCGCTTGCGCTACTCAGCAGGCTCAAGCCGGTGTGGAATATCACTTTTTTGCCGTTGCAGGCTTGCAGCTGGGCGATGGCGCGCTCCCTACTGCCTGGCTTGCCAAGTATTTGACCGTCGCAAGAGGCAACTTGATCTGAACCGATAATCAGTGATTTCGGGTGGCGGCCTGCCAGGGCGCGCGCTTTCTCTGTGGCGAGGCGCAGGGCGAGTGCAGGTGGCGCTTCCCCCGCCTGTGGTGCTTCATCTATATGGGGCGAATCCTGCTGAAAGGGGATGCCAAGCTGTTGTAGTAGGGTTCTGCGGTAAGGAGAGCTGGAGGCTAGTATCAGAGGGTGGGGCATTCTGGTGGATTTTCCGCTGGGTCGAATAGTGGTTTGTGACCGGGCGATACTGCAATGCCTGATTTGTTTTGACAAGGCTAAGGTGAGTCCATAGAATTGCGCGCTTATGTCGATAGCCCCCTCTAAATCAGTATTGCCAAAGAGCATTGATGCTCGGAAATTGGTACAGCGAGAGCAGTTGCTCGATGGTGTTTTGCCGTTGGAGTCCCTGCCTCGGGTTGGTAGCGCAGTTGAGTCTGTCCACGGAGAGATTTCTGCTGAATTGCAGTTTGAGCGAGACTTGCAAGGTCACCAAACGGTGAGCGGCAAGGTTCAACTTGCAGTTGACCTCTTGTGTCAGCGCTGTTTGTCACCGGTCCATGAGCAGATCGAGGCACAGTTTAGCTGGGGTATCGTATGGACTGAGGAGCAGGGTAAGGCCCTGCCCAAAGATCTGGACCCGGTGATCCAGGACGGCGATGAGCTGGACTTGCACCAGATCCTTGAAGATGAAATTTTGCTCAATTTGCCAATGGTGGCTTATCACCAGGAGGAATGTGTCTCCAAGGAGAGCTTTCATTTTGGTGACGAGGTTGCCGAGGCGGATGAGCAACAGGCAAACCCCTTTAAAGTGCTGGAGCAGTTGAAGGGTTCGTCGGGTAAATCCTAGGTTTCCCGATGAGTTTGGGCTCGCCGGTAGGCGCCCCGGTTCCAGCGAAATTTGTTTATTTTAGGAGCTAGCAATGGCTGTTCAACAAAACAAGAAGACTCGTTCCCGTCGCGGTATGCGCCGTTCCCACGATGCGCTGGGCGCAGGTGCTACCCTTTCCGTCGATCCGACTACCGGTGAAAAGCACCGTCGTCACCACGTGACCAAAGACGGTTTCTACCGTGGTCGCAAAGTGATCGAAGTTAGCGGCGGCTCTGAAGAAGAGTAAGCTTTGTCCAGCCAATTGCGATTGGCCGTGGATGCAATGGGCGGGGACTTAGGTCCCCGCTCTGTCGTTCCGGCATGTATTAGATTTCTTCAAAACTTCCCTGAAGCGCAGCTAAAGCTATTTGGTCCGCGCGCAGAGCTTCAAGCTCTGGTTCATCAAGAGCTGCAGCGCCATCGCCGCCGCGTTACCCGCCGTCTCGAAATTATCCATTGCGAGCAAGTCATCACTCAAGAGTGCAATCCGCTGCAGGCTGTTCGCCATAAACGCGATTCAACCATGGCGATGGCCCTGAAGAGTGTTGCATCGGGAGATGTGCAAGCAGCAGTTACCTCCGGCAATACCGGCGCCTTGTTGGCGTTGAGTCGCAGTATTCTCGGTAATATCCAAGGTGTTAGGAAGCCGGCGCTCGGTAAGTCTGTACCTTCGGGTATGGGTTCCTGCTATCTTTTGGACCTTGGTGCCAATGTGGATTGCAGTGCTGAGGATTTGCTTCAGTTCGCCCGTATGGGGATTGAGGCTCAGCGGATTCATACTGCCCGCAAGAGCGTGAAGGATATAAAGGTGGCGCTGCTCAATATTGGGGCGGAAGCACATAAGGGTAGCGCCGAAATACGCCGTGCAGCGGAGCTGCTCGATGCGGACCCCGGGGTCAATTATGTTGGCTTTGTTGAGGGGCATGATATTTTTACCGGCTCGGTAGATGTGGTTGTTTGCGACGGCCTGATGGGTAATGTTGCGATGAAATCTGCCGAGGGTGTGATTCGACTAATGGGTCAAAAAGCGTTCACAATCGAGAAAAGAGGGTGTTTCAAGCGTTTTTTTGGCCAATTGGCCATAAAGCTGTTGCGAAAATGGCGTACACAGGTGGAACCTGCTCGCTATAATGGCGCCAGCTTTGTAGGGGTAAAGGGCAACGTGATCAAGAGTCACGGCGGTGCCAGCAGCGAAGCTTTTTATCGGGCGATGGTTACGGCGAAGGAGTGTGCCGATGCTGACCTGGCAGCCAGGGTCGATGCCGCTATGGCACAATCCGGCGAAAGACGCTCCATGGATGAAGGGTAAAAAGCAGTTTTCCCTTACTGAAATCAGCCACATTTAGGTTAAGGATATCTTATGACCAATGCCGCACTCGCATTTGTCTTTCCGGGGCAGGGTTCCCAGAAAATAGGTATGCTCTCTGAGATTGCCCAAGAGGCGCCTGAAATTCAGGCCACTTTTGCCGAAGCATCCAATGTGCTCGGCTATGACCTCTGGGACCTGTGCCAGAATGGCGAGCAGGAAGCCATTAATCTCACCCAGCGTACCCAGCCCCTCTTACTGACTTCCAGTGTTGCCCTTTATCGCATGTGGCGCTCTCGCGGCGGTGCCCAGCCTGCATTCATGGCCGGTCACAGTTTGGGTGAGTGGTCAGCACTGGTGTGCTCTGGCGTTCTGGCATTTAAAGATGCGGTTCATTTGGTTCGCGAGCGCGGCCGCTTGATGCAGGAGGCGGTTCCCGTAGGGGAGGGCGCTATGGCTGCGATCATCGGTCTTGATGATGCAGCTGTCGAAGAAGCTTGTGCTGTTTCTGCTGAGGATGAAATAGTCGCTGCGGTGAATTACAACTCTCCCGGCCAGATTGTTATTGCGGGAAGTAGCGCGGCGGTGCAGCGCGCCATCGAAGCCTGTAAAGCTGCCGGTGCAAAGAAGGCTATGCCTCTTCCGGTCAGTGCTCCATTCCACACTGAGCTGATGCGTCCCGCGGCGGAAAAGCTGACCCCTCAAATAGAGGCGACAGAATTTAACGCGCCGGAAATACCCATCGTGCACAATGTCCACGCTGAGCTTGAATCGGATCCGGAAAAAATTAAGACCCTGATGATCGAGCAGATTTATCGCCCGGTTCGCTGGACTGCCTGCGCACAAAAAATTATTGGCTCCGGAGTGGAGCAAATGGTTGAGTGTGGTCCGGGTAAGGTTTTGTCTGGCCTGATCAAACGTGTCGATCGAAGTGTTTCCTGTCACGCAATCGATAGCCCCAGTAACTTTAATGAAGCTCTGCGAGCTACAGCGGTATAAATCGCTCAAAAAGTAGTCCAGAAGTCGAATAAGGATAAGTGAGAATGACCTTACAGATGTCCCTTGAGGGTAAAGTTGCCTTGGTGACAGGTGCAAGTCGCGGTATTGGTGCGGCAATTGCAGATATGCTCGGTGGAATGGGTGCCACAGTTATTGGTACTGCCACCAGCGAATCCGGTGCTGAAAAAATAAGCGCCCGCTTCGCAGAAGCCGGTATCGCAGGTGCCGGTAAAGTTCTGGATGTGGGCAATGCGGAAAGTGTTTCCGAGCTTCATGCAGCGATAAAAAATGAGTTTGGTGCTCCTGCGATATTGGTTAATAATGCTGGCATCACCAAGGACAACTTGTTGATGCGCATGAAGGATGACGAGTGGGATTCAGTCGTCAATACGAATTTGACCGCGGTCTATCGCATGAGTAAGGCTTGCCTGCGCGATATGACCAAGGCGCGATGGGGACGGATTATTAATATCAGCTCCGTCGTAGGAAGTATGGGTAATGCCGGTCAGAGCAATTATGCGGCGACCAAAGCTGGTGTGGGAGGGTTCGCCCGCTCCCTGGCTTCAGAGGTGGGCTCCCGAGGAATCACGGTTAATACCGTAGCCCCCGGCTTTATTGATACTGATATGACAAAAGTCTTGCCTGAAGCGCAACGCGAGTTGCTTCTGGGTAAGATTCCTCTCGCGAGGCTCGGGAAGCCGGAAGAAATTGCTTCGGTGGTTTCCTTCCTGGCGAGTGATGCGGGAGGCTATGTCACCGGCGAGACAATTCATGTCAATGGCGGTATGTACATGGCGTAGTTTGTGTTTCAAAATGTCTCTTTAACTTATTGATTTTAGAGATATTTATGTTTTTGCTGATGGTGTTGAGGGGCCGCACATTACATCCCGAAAAACTTGGGGTACAATGGCCTCTGAATTATCCAAAAGCTGTGTGAGCCGGTCGTTATCACCAACAACATTGGATACGGTGAAAAACAATAGCGACTAAAACAGATTTTTACCCACTAGGAGTTAAATTGAATCATGAGCAGCATTGAAGAGCGCGTTAAAAAGATCGTTGCTGAACAACTGGGCGTTAAGGAAGAAGACGTTAAGCCTGAAGCCTCTTTTGTTGAAGATCTGGGCGCTGACTCACTCGACACAGTTGAGCTGGTTATGGCTTTGGAAGAGGAATTCGAAACTGAAATTCCCGATGAAGAAGCTGAAAAAATCACTACTGTTCAGCTGGCAATGGATTACATCAAGGATAACCTTGGTTAATTCCTGCTGGGTAGTTTAGGCACGGGCAGCTCAATATGCTGTACCTAGCCGAGCGATTCTGAAAGCCGTTCTATGTTTCATAGCGCGGCTTTCTTGTTATTGGTACTACGGAATTGTGACTGCTGACCGGATGTTGTTCTTTTAACTACATTGGTGAAGGACGGTAGCAGAAAATTTCAGGGGGGAGCGCAGTGTCGCAAAGAAGAGTTGTTGTAACCGGAATGGGAGTCGTTAGCCCGTTAGGTAACACCCTAGAGGATACTTGGTCTGGGGTACTACAGGGAGCTAATGGTGCTGCTCCGATTGAGACATTTGATGTCTCGGCTTTTTCAACCCGCTTCGCCGCTACTGTAAAGAATTTTGATCCCACGCCATACATGCCCGCAAAAGAAGCGCGCAAGATGGATACTTTCTTGCAGTACGGACTGGTTGCCGGTATTCAGGCTATGCAAGATAGCGGCCTGGAGGTAACCGAAGAGCTGGGTCCGCGCGTGGGTACCTGTATTGGCTCTGGTATGGGCGGTATCCTGGCTATCGAAGATAATTCATTGCTGATTGCCGAAAAAGGCCCTCGCCGTGTATCACCTTTCTTTGTACCTGGCGCCATCATTAATATGGTTGCGGGTAACCTCTCGATTAAATATGGCCTCAAAGGCCCCAATCTGGCGGTGACAACAGCCTGTACCACAGGAACCCATGCGATTGGCCTAGGAGTTCGTGCGATTCAGCACGGTGATGCCGATGTGATGGTATGTGGTGGTGCAGAAATGGTTACCACCCCGGTAGGGCTCGGCGGTTTCTGTGCGGCAAGGGCGCTGTCCACCCGCAATGATGATCCGCAATCAGCTAGCCGCCCCTGGGATAAAGACCGTGATGGTTTTGTACTGGGCGAAGGGTCTGCGGTACTCGTTTTGGAAGAGTACGAAAATGCAATCGCTCGCGGAGCCAAGATTTATGCAGAAGTAGCTGGCTTTGGTATGAGCGGTGATGCCCACCACATGACCTCTCCTCCGGAAGATGGCGCTGGCGCTGCTCTCTCAATGGAAAATGCCTTGAGAGATTCCGGTATGAGCCCAAGTGATATCCAGTATATCAATGCTCATGGTACTTCTACTCTGCTGGGAGACACAGCTGAGATCCTGGCGGTTAAAAAAGTATTCGCGGGGGTGACGGACTCCCTCGCTGTGAGTTCTACCAAGTCGATGACCGGTCACCTGCTGGGGGCTGCCGGCGCTATTGAAGCCGTTTTCTCGGTATTGTCATTGCGCGACCAGGTTGCGCCCCCAACTATCAATCTCTTCTCCCCGGATGAGGCCTGTGCCGGTATTAACCTGGTGCCCCAAGAGGCCCAGCCAATGGCAATCAATGCAGTCCTATCCAATTCCTTTGGTTTCGGTGGCACCAATGGGTCACTGATATTCAAGCGAGTCTGATTCCCGTGCCCACCGCGAGGTGGGCACACCTGCCTTGGGAGCTCCATGTACCAGTTACCTCAAATGTACTTTCGGGGGCTGGCCGTTGATCAGTTGCCAGATGATGCTGATTACTCGGGTGGAATCCTCGAAACAATGCGCTGTCACAACAAAGGTCTACCGCTTTGGTCTTTCCACCGCGCTCGCCTGGAGCGTTCGGGAGTGTTGGATGAGGCCTGTCTGGGAGAAATTGAGCAGTCGACGTTAAAATTGACAGCCGGCTGTCGCTGGCCTGAGGCGATTGCGCGCCTGCGTGTTGGCAGTGTGCGCGGGCAGCAATGTTGGGATTTGGTGCTGCGGCCGCTGATTGAAACTGCTGAGGGGCAGGTGGGCACTAGCCTTTTTCCTTGTTCGACGAGCTTGCCGATCGGTAGTAATTCGAACCAGGGCTGCAAAACTTTACTCCGTAACCGATATAATGCGGCAAAAGCAGAGCTGCCGGTGGGTCAATTTCTCGATGGATTGATGCTGGATTCGGCGGGAAGGGTCATCGAAACCCTGCGCTGTAATATCCTGGCCCGATTTGGTGGGAAGTGGATGACTCCATCCCTGCACCGGTGTGGTGTTCATGGTGTGATGCGGCAGTGGCTCTCGAGCCATATCCACTGGCAAGAGGAAGACATGGAGCTTTCCGAGCTCTGTGAGGCCGATGAGCTGGCTCTCTGTAACAGTGTTCGAGGTGTATTACCGGTAGTAGAGGTAATCGGTTACAAAAATTGGCCTGTGGGTGTCGAGACCCGCAAGCTACAGAAGCTGATATTGGATAAATTGTGGTGAAGAAAAAGCAAGCGAGTTTCGCTTGGAGAGTGTTGAAGCTGTTATTTGGCGGGCTGGTATTAGCCTGCTTGGTAGCAGTTGCCTCTCTATACGTGGCAAAGGAAGCCTTGGAATCCCCCCTGCCGATTGCACAAGATGGGCTTACGCTTCAGGTGGAAAAGGGCGGAAGTTTGTCCCGGACGCTGCGAAGCTTGCAGGGCGAAGGGATAATCCAGTGGCCGCAAATACTCCTCGCCTATGCCTACTGGGAGGGCACAACAGAAATCCATTCCGGCGAGTATTTAGTTCCCTTTGGCAGTAACGCCCGGGACTTGATTGCGCGCCTGAATCGCGGTGAAGTTACCCGCTATCGCATTACGCTATTAGAGGGCTGGACCTTTCGCCAGGCCCTGCGACAAATCCGCTCCGGTGAAAGAATCGTTCAGTCCGAAGAGGGGAGCAATGTCAGTGCCGCTGCCCGGGCTTTGGGTTTAAAGGAGGATGAGGTCGAGGGTTGGATTTTCCCGGATACTTACGTCTACCGGTCCGGTACCACAGATATTGAGCTGCTGCGTCAGGCCTATAATCGGATGCAGAAGGTACTGGATGAGGAGTGGCAATCAAAAGGGGATGATCTGCCCTATAAGTCGCCCTATGAAGCCTTAATCATGGCTTCAATTATCGAGAAAGAGACAGGGCAGCCATCTGAGCGCAGTGAAATAGCCGGTGTTTTTGTACGCAGGCTGAATAAAGGTATGCGCTTGCAGACAGACCCCACCGTAATTTACGGCTTGGGTGAGGACTTTGACGGAAATCTGACCCGTACACACCTGCGCCAGGCAACACCTTATAATACTTATGTTATTAATGGCCTTCCCCCTACGCCGATTGCCCTACCTGGGCGAGCGGCAATTCGGGCCGCTTTAAATCCAAAGCCCGGCAAGAGCTTGTATTTTGTTGGCAAAGGGGATGGATCTCATCATTTCTCAGCGACTCTGACAGAGCACAATCGTGCGGTGCGGGAGTATCAGCTGAAAAGGCGCGCGGATTACCGCTCGAGTCCGGCAAAAGGAAAGAATTAGTGTCGCACGGCAAGTTCATCACCCTCGAGGGTGTAGAGGGGGTGGGGAAATCTACCAATTTACTCTTCATCACCGAGTGGCTCAAAAAGCACAATATTAACTTTATCCAAACCCGGGAGCCGGGAGGCACCCCATTGGCAGAACAGCTGCGCGAGCTGTTATTGGCCAAACGGGATGAATCCGTTGATCCCACGGCGGAATTATTGATGGTGTTTGCCGCCCGCGCGCAACATCTGTCCCAGGTTATACTGCCCGCCTTAAAACGTGGGGATTGGGTGATCTGTGATCGCTTCACCGATGCTACCTATGCCTACCAAGGCGGTGGTCGCAGACTGGATCGACAATTGATCGAGCAGTTGGAGCAGACAGTTCAAGGGGATTTGCGCCCAGATAAAGTGCTTTTATTGGATCTCGACCCAGAAGTGGGGCTACAGCGAGCTGCACGCACTGGGGAAGCGGATCGGTTTGAGAGTGAGCATCTGGAGTTTTTTCAGCGGGTGCGTGCGGCTTATCGTGATCGAGCTGAAGCTGCGCCTGCCCGTTACGCGGTTGTGGATGCCGGTCAATCTCTGGAACAGGTGCAGATGGATCTAGCCAAGCAATTGGAGCTGTTGCTTTAAGCTATCTTGCCCCAGAATCTATTTTTAAATGATAAGAATTGTGGCTGATGTCTGTGCCTGAAACTTTTGAGTATAAATCGATACCGGTACCTCTTCCCTGGCACTCCGAGCAATGGCAGCGGTTGGGCTTGCAGTTGCAGGCGGGCCGCTGCCCGCACGCTTTGCTGCTGACTGGCCCGGAGGGGTTGGGAAAGCGACAATTCGCGGCTGCTTTTACCGCGTTGGCCCTATGTGAACAACCGAGGGCAGGTCAGGCCTGTGGAGAGTGTAAGGATTGTCGGTTGTGGATGGCTGGCTCGCATCCTGATTTCCTACAAGTTGAACCTGAAAAGCCCGGTGGCCCGCTGAAAGTGGAACAGATCCGTCAGCTGGGCAACTTTGTTTCCCGCACCAGTGGGCGGGGCGGGGCGCGTCTGGTTTGTTTGTCGCCAGCGGAGGCGATGAATGTCAACGCAGCCAATGCCCTGTTGAAAAACCTGGAAGAGCCGGCACCCTCCGTTATCTTTGTGTTGATCACCGATGCCCCCGCAGGCCTTTTGCCAACCATTCGAAGTCGCTGTCAATCTATAGCTTTTCCGCCCCCAACTGGAGAGGTGGCGTTACAGTGGCTATACAGCAATGGGCTGGAAGAGCCGCTGGCACAGCGTGTCTTAACTCTGGCAGGCGGGGCACCATTATTGGCGGCGGAGCTGGCCGAGCCCAAGTCGAGAGAAGTACGCGAGCAGTTTTTTAAAGATTTGGTTGCTGTAGCTCAGGGTACGGCAAGTTCAGTCTCTACAGCGGGCCGTTGGGAAACACCGGCCGAGGGTGTTGAATTGGTTCAACTTCTGCTTTTCTGGCAGCACTGGTTAACCCAGATGGTGCAGATTCGCAGTTGTGATCTTAGTGGAGATGCCCAGCTAATGGTTCTTTTGCAGAGGTTGCCGGGGTCGAGTGAGCAAAGCTTGCAGCCAGTATTTGCGTTCTACGATCATTTGCTTCAGGCGCGGAAAGGGTTACTGGGCACAGCTAACCCCAATCGTCGTTTGCTGCTGGAAGAATTATTTATTCGTTGGGCGAAGCTTTTTGCTTAGGCGTCTTGCACAAGTCGGGTAGGGTAATTGACGTTGCCTGGACACAGGCAGCGGGCTTAGATAAGTTAGCGCATCATTTAGAAATATAAACATTGAGGTTGTCCATGAAAGCCATGGGAGGCGGTGCCCGCAACGGCATCCTGTCACTGAAAATCCAGGATAAATCTGTGCTCTATGCGGCCTATATGCCCTTCGTAAAGAATGGTGGCTTATTTATCAGTACGGATAAATCGTACAACCTTGGCGATGAGGTTTTTCTGCTTCTGAGCTTAATGGATGAGCCGGAAAAGATTCCGGTTGCCGGTAAAGTGATCTGGATTACGCCCAATGGTGCTCAAGGCAACCGCACTCCCGGAATCGGAGTTCAATTTGGCGATAAGGACAATATCGCGCAAAACAAGATTGAAACCCACTTGGCGGGAACCTTAGAATCCAGCCGCCCAACCCATACGTTGTAACTCTCTAATGCTTGTTGATTCTCACTGTCACCTGGACAGACTTAAGCTCGATAAATTTGATGGCGATCTGGATGCTGTATTGGACCTGGCCCGCAGTCGCGGTGTTGGCAAGTTCCTCTGTGTCGGTATCAGTTTGGAAAACGCCGATGCGGTTGTTGAAATCGCATCCCGCTACGAGGACGTAGTCTGTTCCGTTGGTGTGCACCCGCTGGATGTCGACTCCGGCATGGCGGATGTTGAGCGACTGGTAGAAATGGCTAACCAGCCCAATGTTGTTGCATTGGGGGAGACAGGCCTGGATTACTACTACAGCACTGACACCCAGGAAATCCAGAAGCAGAGCTTTATTGCACACCTGAAAGCGGCGGGGCAGGCAGAGCTTCCGGTTATTGTGCATACGAGAGATGCGCGGGAAGATACTATCGCTCTCATTAAAGAGCACGGTAATACCAATACCGCAGGTGTTCTGCACTGTTTTACCGAGAGCTGGGATATGGCCAAGGCTGCCCTGGATCTCAATTATTATATTTCTTTGTCCGGCATCGTGACCTTTAAAAATGCCGAGGAGCTGCGGGATGTCGCCCGCAGGCTGCCTTTGGATCGGTTGCTCGTTGAGACTGACTCCCCTTATTTGGCTCCAGTGCCCTATCGGGGTAAGCCCAATATTCCGGCCTATGTGCGTGAAGTGGCAGAATTTATCGCTGATTTACGCGGTATTCCCTACGAAGAGCTGGCCGAAATCACCTCAGAAAACTTTTTCAGATTATTCCCCCGGGCAGTTTGATCCGGGTCTATTGGATGTTCCCCTATGATGAAGCAGCAGTTGCAAGTCATGCTGACTCTGCAAGACCAGATTAATACAGTAGTAAATGAAAACTGGCGTGAGCAAAACTTTGCCTGGTACCGCGCTATTTGGGTAGAAAGTGCAGAGTTGTTAGACCATTACGGTTGGAAGTGGTGGAAGAAGCAGCTTCCAGAAATGGATCAGGTGAAGCTTGAATTGGTGGATATCTGGCATTTCGGTTTGAGCCTTGAGTTGCAAAAAGGCTCTCCGCAGGAAGTGGCTGAGATCATGCTGAAGGAGTTTGCCGGTTCCGAGCGTACGGCGGGTGATTTCCGTGAAAACCTCGAGTCTTTCACCTTGAACACCCTGGCCACCAAACAGTTTGATGTTGCTGGCTTTGCTCAACTATTGGCCGATGCAGAAATGTCTTTTGCTGAGTTGTACCAGCGATATGTTGGTAAAAATGTACTCAACCGATTCCGCCAGGATAACGGCTACAAAGATGGCAGCTATGTAAAAAACTGGGCGGGCCGTGAAGACAATGAACATCTAGCGGAAATTGCCGGACTTTTGGACCCATCTGCTGCTGATTACAGTGACCAGGTTTACAAGGCACTGCAGACGCGTTACCGGGAATTGGCGCTGACATAATCACTCGCAAAGAGTGTCCAATACAGTCTGAGAGGTTTTGTCATACAAATTGAGCCGCTATTTCGCTTGTGTAAGATGAAATTTACTCGCGAGGCCCTATAATGCGGCCGCTTACAAACGAGGGAGAACTATCGTGAAAGCACCTGTACGTGTTGCTGTTACCGGCGCTGCCGGTCAGATTAGCTATTCGTTGCTGTTCCGCATCGCCTCTGGCGAAATGCTGGGCAAAGATCAGCCGGTTATTCTGCAATTGCTGGAAATCACTCCGGCATTGGAAGCGCTGAAAGGCGTTGCTATGGAGCTTGAAGACTGCGCTTTCCCGCTGCTCGCGGGTATCGTTCAGTCCGATGATGCTACTGTTGCGTTCAAAGATGCAGATTACGCTTTGCTGGTAGGCGCGCGTCCCCGTGGACCGGGTATGGAGCGTAAGGACCTGCTGGAAGCTAACGCTGCTATCTTCTCTGCACAGGGTAAAGCCCTGAACGACGTTGCTTCTCGTAACGTAAAAGTACTGGTTGTTGGCAACCCGGCTAACACCAATGCCCTGATCGCTCAGCGCAATGCGCCAGACCTGGACCCGCGTAACTTCACCGCGATGACCCGTCTGGATCACAACCGCGCTCTGTCTCAGCTGGCAAACAAAACTGATTCCAGTGTTAACGACATCACCCATATGACCATTTGGGGCAACCACTCTTCCACTCAGTACCCAGACCTGCACCAAGTGAAGGTTTCCGGTGCTGCAGCCATGGATAAAGTGGAGCAGGAATGGTACGAAAACGACTTCATCCCGACTGTTCAACAGCGCGGTGCAGCTATCATCAAGGCGCGCGGTGCTTCCTCTGCGGCTTCCGCTGCCAACGCTGCTATCGACCATATGCGCGATTGGGCTCTGGGCACCGCTGAAGATGACTGGACCAGCATGGCTGTATTCAGCGATGGTTCTTACGGTATTCAGGAAGGCCTGATTTACTCTTTCCCTTGCACTTGCAAAGACGGCGACTGGGAAATTGTTCAAGGCGTTGACATCAACGACTTCTCCCGCGAGAAAATGTCTGCTACCGAGCAGGAGCTGGCGGAAGAGCGTGATGCAGTAGCACACCTGCTGCCGTAATAGGGAGTGACAGGTCCCAGGCCTTGGCCGCAGACCTCTCCCAAAAACCCACACTCAGGTGTGGGTTTTTTTATGCCTGAATTTTGTAAACCCCGGCCCGGACCAGGAAACTTTCCCGGTCAGTATCTTCGTGTGAGCTGCCGCCATCGGCACTACACTGATTTTATATATCTGCCGGATGTCCCTGCTATGGTCACTGAAGTTGGCCGCAACACTGCCCGTTGCGCCTGTATCCTGCTGCAGCCTAACCAGTCCCTGTCCCTCTCCGGCAATCTGTGGGTGTTTTTCTCCCTGGTTGGGGTATCTCTCGGAATCAGCCTCGCTTTTGCGATGGCGGGAGCCTGGATGATTCTTCCCTTTGCCGGGCTTGAAATGATCCTGCTGGGCATCCTGTTTACCTACGTGTACCTCGAAGGGACCCGCAGAGAAGTAATACGCATCAATGAGGAGTTGGTAATTCTGGATTGCTGTAAGGGGTTCAGGCAGCAAACGGTGTATCATCGGGAGTTCGCCCGCGATAAGTTGGCAGTACTCGTAAGGATGGGGAGCAGTGCTACCGAAATGGCTTCGGTAAACTTTAGTGGTCCTGAGGGGTGCCTTGAAGTCGGGGAGTTCCTCACCGAGGCTGAAAAGGCGGAGCTGGTGCAGAAGTTAGGTCGTTTTGGCATTTGTGCCAGGAAAGAGAAGGAGTTTCGTCTGCAGCAGTTCTGATTTCTCTATAGAACTGGCGTCTCGTTTGTTTCTTTTCGCTATAATCCCCGCTTTACTCTTAACTGTTCCACAGGGGATATCAGATGGCTTTTCCGAAGATCGGTAATTTGGCTCCGGCTTTTACGCTGACCAACCAAAGTGGCGAGAAAGTGTCACTTAAGGATTTTCGTGACAAAAGTAATGTCGTCCTCTACTTTTACCCGAAAGCACTTACCCCCGGTTGTACCACTCAGGCATGTGGGATTCGCGATAGTGAGGCTGAATTTAAAAAAGCCAATACTGTTGTGTTGGGGGTGAGCCCGGATCCAGAAGCAAAGTTGCAGCGCTTTATCGACAAGCACGAACTGAATTTTGATTTGCTATCTGATGAAGAACACAAGATTGCTGATAAATATGGCTGCTGGGGCTTGAAGAAATTTATGGGCAAGGAGTACATGGGGCTTCTGCGAACAACTTTTATTATCGATAAGAGTGGGCGCCTTCGCCATATTATCGACAAAGTTAAAACCAAGACCCATGACACTGATGTTTTGAATTGGATTGGCGAGAACCTGGATTAATTGCCAGACTCTGAGGGGCGGGGCTGGACTGGTGCTTGGTCTGCTGTAGCCCCTACCTTTCGGACTCAAAGGCGACACGTGGGTACCGAAAGTAAGTATTTTTGGCCCTTGGTACACAATAAGATGAAAAAAAGCACTGTCGCCCCTTGCTTTCTTAATTCTTGGTCTATACTGGCAGTTGTAAAGGAAAGGTGCGCCGGCTAGAGAGAGTCTCTCTGCGGGAATTGCCGGAGCGGTTAGTTTAAAAATTGTACATCTCTGTGAAGGATTCGATGTCTGTTTTTTGGTGCATCCCGCATCACGTAGTCGTCCGCCGAAGTTGATGTTGTGTTGGTGTGGGCAGGGGCAACCGGGATTCGCTGGATGCGGACATAGAAAAATAACTGCGGCTCACGGAACTCAATAGGAGCAGCTCGATGAACCATACTCAGCCCGACCAGACTTCGCTCTCTGAAGACAAATCACTTCAGCAGGCCAGAATATCCGGAGACCCGAATATTCTCGACCAGCTGCTGGCCCCCCCCGAAGCAACCAGTTTTGGTATTGCCGCACGGGTAATAGACGTGCTGGAGCAGCGTATCGGTAAGGCCTCTCTCGCTATTCGCCCGGTAGCGTCCGACCTAAGTATGTCCACCCGGACTCTGCAACGCCGGTTGCAGGAACACAACCTCAGTTTTGCATCTTTACGTGACCATGTTCGTTTTCGTCACGCGGTGCATTTCCTCAAAGATACTGCGCTGAGCGTTGATGGAATCTCACGAATTCTCGATTTCTCTGATCGAACCAGTTTTACCAGCGCGTTCAAACGCTGGACCGGGATGTCTCCTACTGGCTACCGCCGGCAGGTCCGCCAGAGGTTCTGAGTGTGGATTGGTTTGGCCGGTCTCTACGGGATCGGCCCAATCCGTTGCCTCCGCGGGGCAAACCCGTTAGAGTTGGCGGCAATTTAATAGGCTGACTCTTTGAGGTTTTGCATGAGCTTTTTTATCCCCTCCGCCATGGCACAAGAAGCGGCGCCGGCAGCACAGGGTAATCCGATGATAACCCTGCTGATGTTTGCGGGTTTGTTTGCATTCATGTGGTTTTTTATTATTCGCCCACAGCGCAAGCGCCAGAAAGAGCACCAAGAGCTGGTTGGCGCTCTGAAAAAGGGTGACGAAGTTGTAATGAGCAGCGGGATGCTGGGCCGCGTCGACAAGGTCGATGAGGACTACATCGTATTGGAGGTTGCAGACAGCATGTCTTTGAAGTTCCAAAAAGTAGCTGTGCACGCAGTATTACCCAAAGGTACGATTAAAAAGATCTAATCCTATTCAGGGTTTATCTTTGAATGTCGTCACTAAAAAAGCCTGGCAATTGCCGGGCTTTTTTATTGCTGCCAGCTTTATGTTTTGAGGGCTTGGTCTAATTTTACCTTGTTGATAGATAGTCTCAGGTGAGTGCTATGTCGTTTACGGGTGAAAAAGAAGAAAAAATCAGTATTGTTAGAAAAGTCCGATCATTGCCCACTTTACAGGAAGTCCAGGTAAAGGAGCCGCAGAAGGATGATGGAAGCTTCTATTTTCAGGTAAATCTTTCCGCTAAAACTTCTGTTGGAGATGGGTTTCTGAAAACAGGGGTTGTTCAGGCTAGTGTGCCAGGTTGTAGTGCGTTTGAATTACGATGTGACGAGGGCAGTATTATAGGTGGTGCGGATAGTGCCCCAGCTCCGCTAGATTATCTGTCAGCAGGAATTGCATTTTGCTTTCTCAGTCATATTTCTATATACATTAATTCAGTCAAGCTCAAGGTTGATAGTGTGCGCCTGGAGCAGCAGATGCGCTTTAAAGCTGAAATTTACAACTTGCAAAACTCCACGGATGACCAGCCTCATAAGGGGCTTTGCGAGGGTATAGATATCTTTGTGTTTGTGGAATCAGAAGAACCAAGGCAGTCTATTGAGAGGATGGTGGCCGCCTGTCGGACTGCCTGTATGGGGCTGCAAACGGCAATAAATTCAGTTCCGGCTGAAGTATCCTTGATTTATAACGACCCTTGATCCCCCAGCTGTACACCTATGTTGGTGCCAGCTTTTAGTTGCTCGCATTTTTAGATTGCTAACATGGTGCTCACATTGCCGAAGAGTTTGCCTATCAAGCTGCCCGATCGCGTTCGCCTTGCAAATCTGCCAACGCCACTACAGCCGCTGGACCGTATCACTGAGCGTTATTCCTTGCCTTTTAATGGGCCGAGAATCTGGATAAAAAGAGACGATCTTACCGAATCCGCAATGTCCGGAAATAAGCTGCGCAAGCTCGAATTTGTTTCAGCAAAGGCGCGGGCTGTGGGAGCGGAGGTCTTGATAACCTGCGGTGGAATTCAATCCAATCATTGCCGTACCACTGCTTTGGTGGGGGCTCGCTTGGGGTTTAAGGTTCAGTTGATTTTACGTGGCGAGTGCACTGCAAATCCCGATGGCAACCTTTTACTGGATGAGTTGGCAGGCGCTGAAATTGCGGTTTACTCACCGGAGGAATACTCCCGGAATTTACAAAGCCTCTTTGACAGCTGGGCTGCTGAGTATCTGTCCAGAGGGCAGAGGTCTTTCTGTATCCCCACTGGCGCCAGCGACGGTTTAGGCATCTGGGGTTATATTTCGGCCTCTCAGGAATTATTGGCAGACTGTGCAGATAGGGGCTTCTCGCCTGATCATATTTTATGCGCTACTGGCAGCGGTGGGACCCAAGCGGGTTTGACCTTGGGGTGCCACTTGCTGGAAGCCGGTACGAATGTTACGGGTTTCGCCGTTTGCGACAGTGCAAATTATTTCCAAGTGAAAGTGCGTGAGGATATTTCGCAGTGGATGGCACAGTCTGGCGTATCGCTTGATTTGGAGTCCCTCAAGATTTTGGTTAATGCCGACTATAAAGGTCCCGCTTACGGGGTGGCGGAGCCAGAGGTTTACCAAACTATTAAAGAGTTGGCTTGCCTGGAGGGGATTCTTCTCGATCCTGTCTACACCGGCAAAGCATTTCATGGTCTGTTACAGGAGTTAAAAAAAGGAAATTACCAGGGCTCAGATAACCTGGTTTTTATTCATACCGGAGGGCAATTTGGCCTCTTCCCCCACCGAACTCACTTCTTCCCAGTGGCCGAATAATACGACATTACTGTTCTCGTGCCGCGTAAGCTGCTAACCTGCGCAACAAATTACAGTTGTATCTGTATATAAAACAAACAGAAATAAGTCAGAGTAGTGGGGGGTTAGTTTGGATTCCTTTAACAATCTGCTGTTGTTAATAGACGGCATGCTCGGCTCAGCACCTTGGTTCCCCTGGGTGTTACTTGGAGTCGGTTTCTTTTTCACCATTTATCTTGGTTTTCCGCAGCTTCGTTATTTTGGGCATGCGATCAAGATTGTACGCGGTAAGTACGATAAGCCTGGAGACCCGGGTGATACCTCCCACTTCCAGGCATTGGCCACAGCACTGTCGGGTACCGTAGGTACCGGTAATATCGGTGGCGTTGGCTTGGCTATTTTCCTCGGTGGTCCGGCTGCGCTGTTTTGGATGTGGATGACCGCATTCCTGGGTATGACCACAAAGTTTGTGGAAGTGACCCTGTCACACAAATACCGTATTAAAGCAGCGGATGGTTACTACGCAGGTGGCCCCATGTTTTACATGGAGCGCCGTTTGAATATGAAATGGCTTGCGGTGCTCTTTGCAATCGCGACCGTTATCTGTTCATTCGGTACCGGCAGCTTGCCCCAGGTCAACAACATTGCCCAGGCAATGCACGATTCTTTCGGTGTTGAGAAGGCTCTGACGGGTGGCATCCTGGCGATTTTGCTGGGCATGGTGATTATTGGCGGTATTACCCGAATCGCTAAAGTGACCTCCACCATTGTTCCCACCATGGCAGTTATCTATGTAATAGGTGCCTTGGGCGTTATTATCTACAACTACGAAAATATTCTGCCTTCCTTTGGGGCTGTTTTCCGCGATGCCTTCACCGGTAGTGCGGCCGTAGGTGGATTCCTGGGTGCGAGCTTTGCCTATGCCTTTAACCGTGGCGTGAACCGCGGCCTTTTCTCGAACGAAGCGGGTCAGGGCTCTGCACCTATTGCTCACGCCGCCGCTCGCGCGGACGAGCCGGTTTCTGAAGGTATGGTTTCCCTGCTGGAACCCTTTATCGACACCATTATCATTTGTACCTTAACCGGACTTGTGATTCTTTCTTCTGGTGTTTGGACTGAGAAACACGAGAACCTGTTTGAAGGTGCAGATACTTACGTTGTAGCGGGTAGCTACGATGAGAAGAATACCCAGGATGTTGAGCAGCTGTTCAAGTATTTGAGCGGTCAGGAGAGTGATGTTAAGGCCTATAACGGCTCCATTGTTGTGACTGACGGCCACCCGCTGAACAGCCAGGACTTTACCCTCATCCACGCCCGTTCTATTGCTGAAGACCTGGACTTCCGTGTGGGGGATGACAGCTTCAGCGGTGTTCTGGATGTGAAAGATGGTAAGTTTGCCAATGAAGATGTGGATATTTGGGGTAAGTCCCTGGTGCACTCTGTGGCCCTGACCAATCTTGCCTTCCAGCGCGGTTACTTTGGTGAATACGGTGGTCTGATTGTAACTCTGGGAATTCTGCTGTTTGCTTTCTCTACAGCAATTGCCTGGTCATACTACGGCGACCGCTCAATGATTTACCTTTTCGGCCCCAAGGCAGTAATGCCTTACCGAATCGTTTACGTTATTGCATTCTTCTGGGCTGCGATTGAGGACACCACAGTTATTTGGAACCTCTCTGCGGTGGCCATTGTGATAATGACCTTGCCCAACCTGTTTGGTATTACTGTGTTGGCCAAGGAGATGAAAGATACCGTGAAGGACTACTGGAAAGACCCAAGCCATAAATAATTTGTCTGGGTTTGATTAAAAATAAAAAAGGCGGCCAATATGGCCGCCTTTTTTATTTGTGCACCACCGATCCTTTGATCGATCTAGAGCTTGCCCACCCAGCAGAGACCTGCTGGGTGGAAATCAGCTCAATTACTCAGTGCTTGCACTCAGGGTAACGCCAGAGTAGGCAGAGTAAGCGCGGATACTGATATACCAGGTTCCAGCATCCGGATTACTGATGGTGCAGCTTTCGTCATTGCCCCACTGGTAGGGGCGGCAGTCGTACGCTGTACGGGTAGGCTCTTGGCTGTGGCGGACATAGAGATCTGCATCTCCGCTGCCACCTTCCATTACGGCGCTCAGGGTAGAAGCTCCAGCGTCAACCTCAATGGTGAAGTGCTGCCAGCTGTTGCGGGAACCAGAAAGGTTGGTTTCTTCCCAGCTGTCGCTACCACCACCGCCACCACCACCACCGGTGTAACTGCCTACCAGGGTGACATCGGAGAAGGAGGAGTAGCCGCGCACCATGACGTAATAGGTTCCGCCCTGTAGGTCAGCGTCAGCGATATCACAAGTTTCATTGTTGCCTGAAGTGTACGGACGGCAATCATAAGTGCTGGTGGTTGGAGCATTGCCGAAGCGAACATAGAGGTCGGCATCACCGCTTCCGCCTGACATTGCAAAAGACAGGCCTGTGGCATCTGCGGGTACATCCAGGGTGAAGTGAACTTCATCACCACTGCTGCCCTCAATATCGGTCTCGGTAACCCCATTTTCGAGTTCTCCGCCTTCATTACCACCACCGCCACCACCACCGCCGCCACCGCAGCTGCTGGTGGAAACGCCTACCGTGGAGAATGCGGCAACAACGTCATCAGTGTCGTAGCCTAAATCTGATGCTGCAGAGAAAACACCACAGGCACCATCTTCAAAATCAGTATTGGCACTCCAATACATCTGGTTGGCAAGAACAAAGGGGTCGAATGCTGTGCGGGTATTCCAGCCGCTGGTATTCGCCAGTAGGTAGAAGGCCCGGTTAAAGACGCCGGAGCTGTAGTGCACGTCCATGCCGTTGTAGTAATCATCGGCATGACCGATGGAGCTGCCATCGTCAGTTGGATCTTCAAAGTAGCGGAGTGCTCCGCTGGACTTAAAGATTTCGGCCCCTACCAACCAGTCATTGCTGCCGCGCATATAGTACTCGGCAGCTTCACCGGCAATATCAGAGAAGGCTTCATTGATACCGCCGGACTGATTGTAGTAATTCAAGTCCGAATTTTGCTCGGTAAAGCCGTGGCTGACTTCGTGAGCGGAAACATCGAGGCTAACCAGTGGATAGAAGTAGCTCTGGCCATCACCAAATGTCATCTGGCTGCCATCCCAGAAGGCATTCTCGTAGTTGTTGCTGTAATGCACCCGCATTCTCAGTTTTTGTGTGAGAGGGGATGTGTTGTACCAGTCGCTATAGAGATCAAAGACCACACCGCCAAAGAAGTGTGCGTCATTGAGTGGTGAGTAAGCGCCGTTGATTGACTTATAGTCATTGTCCGGGCAGGTGAACGAGTGGATGCTACCGCCACTCGTGCTGTGGTTCATATCAACGGTTTCGACATTGTCCGTATTCATGGCACAGCTGTCGTCAACAATCATGTGGGGGTAATCGGTACCATACTCGTAGCGCCCGGTCTTTGAATTGCCCCCTGGGCCTGTTGCATTTTGTGCAAAGTTCAAGCCGTCCCAATGCTTGAGAACTTCGCCAGTCATTGCATCGATAAAGTAGAAGGGGCGTGTGGGTTCATCGCCGTACTCAACCCAGTTGACCAGGTAAGCCAAGCGGGCATTGTCTTGCTCATCGATATAGACGTAGAGTTTCTTTTTGGGGTTATGTGCTTCCAGCTTCAAAGCCTGAACTGACAAGGCTCCCTGGATAACGCCCTGCTGCGTGCGCCAGTTGATCTGGTGGTCCATTGCCCGCTCAATAGCATTATCTTCATTGATAAATGCTTTGATATTGGGTACTTCCAGTTCCAGCCCAGTGATGACATTGCCGCGAACCTCAGTAATCAGACCCTGCCCGGAGCTGGTTACTGTTTGGCCGTAGACAGGAATGCCTTTGTGAGTCTGTTGGTAGCGGGCTACGGTTTTGCCGTTGACGAGAGTGCGCTCACGAACTTTTTCGAGCGCCATATCCGATCCGCCGGTGGCAGCTAAAGTTTGTGGTGAGAGCATGTCCGCCGTGGCGGGGACGCGCTCAACAGCATGTGCACTAATAGCCAAGGCTAAAGTGCAGCTTAGTCCTACAAAATGCTTCATTGCTAGCTTTCCCTTTTATAGCTTTTTTATATATGAATCCGCCGGTATACAGCCGTATTTCCCTTGTGGGGACCGTATTAAATCTGGTTGGCCAATACAGGCTGGATTTTTATGTGGTAAGACAGCAGAAGATAACCGTCGCCAGGAAGGGACCGCGGTAGCGGCAGTGGCGTTCGCTTTCTCAAACCGGTTGCCCTAATTAATTGGGCAACTTGAGATTACCCTGCATACGCATCTAGGCAACAAAAAGGTGATGGCAAACTAATATATTTGAATTGTTTTCGATATTTTTGCTCGGATCGTCACAAATTAGGAAGTGATGTTCTGCCTGTGAGGTGGAAAAGATGAGTTGTTTTTTCCGAAAAAATAAATTTGGCGATAACAGTTTATTATTTCTGTTAGCTTTTAGTGGAACGGTTATTTATACATTTAATAATAGAAATTCCCTCTCCCACGAACTGATCACACGATTAAACTCTTCATATTCATTTCTCTTGATTGCGCTCCAGGCTTTTACGAATTTACTGCCAAACATTTCTGTTGCTTCATCACAATCTGATAGGAGTGTCAGGGCATGTTCCTGGGTGCGGGGAAGTGTAATTGACTCTTTGGAGCAGTCGCCCTGATAAGGTGCGCTCGGTGCGACTTTATTGGTCATTCCTAAATACCCGCAGGCAAGAGAAGCTGCTATGGCAAGGTAGGGATTGCAGTCTGCTCCGGGAAAACGATTTTCAAGACGTTTACTTTGTGGCGAGCTGTCGGGAACCCGAAGGCCTGTTGTTCGGTTGTCGTAACCCCAGTGGAGACTGGTGGGTGCGGCCATTTCAGGTGTAAAGCGGCGATAGGAGTTTACATTTGGAGCAAAAAAACTAATAAAACCGGGAGTGTATTTCTGCATGCCGCCAATAAAATGCAAGAAATTATTGCTCTCTTTTCCTGTATTATCGACAAAAATATTTTCACCGGTTTTTCTATCCGCCACACTCTGGTGTAAGTGCAGCGCGCTTCCAGGTTCGTCTTCCATCGGTTTTGCCATGAAGGTTGCATAAATGCCGTGGCGCAGAGCCGTTTCGCGCACTGTGCGTTTAAAGGTAAAGACCTGGTCAGCTAAATGAAGTGGATCTCCATGTAGAAAGTTAATTTCCATCTGGGCAGTGCCTGATTCGTGGATCAGTGTGTCGACATCAAGCCCCTGAGCTTCACAAAAATCATACATGTCTTCAATGATGGGCTCGTATTCATTGGCTGCATCAATGCTATAGGATTGTCGGGTTTTTTCTGTGCGTCCCGATCTTCCCACAGGCGCGGATAGCTTTTCATCCGGATCCAGGTTTCTTTTTACAAGATAAAACTCTACCTCAGGGGCGACAATAGGCTTCCATCCTCTGTCTGCATATTTTTCGAGGACAAATTTTAAAATATTACGGGTGCTGATAGGGTGAGGGTCCCCATCTCGAGAATGGCAGTCATGAATGATTTGTGCTGTCGGATCATTGGCCCAAGGGTTTAGGCGCACTGAGTTGGGGTCAGGGATTAGGAGCATGTCGGTGTCTGCTGGATCAACAAGCTCATTGTGTTCGTCGACATAATCCCCAGTTACAGTTTGCACCAAAATGCTTTCCGGTAAACGGCTGTCTTGAGTTAAGAACTTATCGGTGGGGGTGAACTTTCCTCTGGCGTTACCTGACATGTCGGGAACAAGGCATTCAACTTCTGCAATATTGTGATTTGCCAGCCAGTTTGTAATTTTATCCATTGGATAGCCATTGCTTACTTTTTCTTCCTGAGTGAAATTCTATGATCAGTGCCGGAAAGCATTGCGCTGAAAATAATTCCTCCTGTGTAAAGGAACTATATACTGCCGATTGGAACAGGGCCGTTTATTTAAATGGCATTGAGGGTATCTGGTAGAAATATGAAGGTGATGAATAGGTTGGATGAGCACACGGAATCCTATTATGCCGCTACAGCTAACGACCTTCAGGAGTATCCATGCCTGGAAGGTAACGTGGAGGCAGATGTCTGTGTTATTGGTGGTGGTTATACGGGACTTTCCAGTGCTTTGCACTTGGCAGAGCGCGGCTACCGTGTGGTGCTTCTGGAGGCCAATAGGATTGGTTGGGGCGCATCAGGAAGGAATGGAGGACATGTCGGTGTTGGACAACGGCGAAGCCAGGGTGATCTGGAAGCCATGTTCGGATTCGACACCGCTAAGCAGCTCTGGGATTTGAGTATCAACGCTGTTCAACTGGTGGAAAGTCTTATAGTCAGGCACCAGATTCAATGTGATTTAAAACGCGGGATCATGCATCTTGCAGCAAAATCCAGTCACGATAAATATCTGCAGGATGAAACTGAAGAACTCAGAGAGAAATATGATTACAGGCAAGTTGAGTATATAGAGAAAGAAGAAGTTCGACAGCTTGTAAGTAGCAAACGATATCTCGGCGCACAGCTGGATTTTGGTTCGCTACATCTTCATCCTCTCAATTTTGCATTAGGTCTTGCCCGCGCAGCAGTTTCTGCTGGTGCCAGGTTTTTTGAGTGTAGTGGTGTGCAAGGGTATTCGAGCTCTTCTCCCTTTACGGTGAAAACTGCACGAGGAAAGGTGAAGGCCGAAAAGTTAATTTTAGCTTGCAATGGTTACTTGAAAGATCTTGAGCCTCGCTTAGCGGGGCGCATAATGCCAATAAATAATTTTGTGCTGGCAACAGAGCCCTTACCGGAGGGGCTCGCTAGGAAAATCATAGCCAATGACTTCGCACTACAAGATACTCTATTTGTTATAAATTATTGGAAATTATCTGGCGATAACCGCTTAATTTTTGGGGGAGGGGAAAATTACACCAGGCGTTTCCCTAAAGATATTCGCAGTTTCGTCCGCAAGTATATGTTAAGGGTTTACCCGCAGCTGGAAAATACTACTGTTGATTTCGGCTGGGGGGGTACGCTGGCCATTTCTATGAATCGGATGCCCTGTATAGGACAGTTACAGACGGGCCTATATTACAGTCAGGGGTATTCTGGACATGGAGTGCCTACGGCAACTTTTGCGGGCAAGCTTCTGGCTGATGCAATTTATGGGGAGAGTGAGGGTTACAACGTGTTTTCTTCTCTTCCTAAAGTAGAGTTTCCAGGTGGCACTTTATTGAGGTGGCCGGGGTTGGTGTTGGGGATGCTTTACCACAGTTTGTTAGATAGGTTTGGAAGCTAGTCTTTGAATGATGTGATAGAGAATGCCGACACACTAATGTGTCGGCACTGGCCTTAAATATTATTGGCTCTGGGCGGAAAGAGTTACGCCTCTGTACGAAATATAGCCCTGTACACTGATGTGCCAGGTACCTGCAGCTGGATTGCTAAAGCTACAGAATTCATTATTGCCGTTTACGTAAGGACGACAATCCCAGTTGTCGGTGGTTGGGGTGGCACCATAACGGACGTACAAATCGGCATCGCCATTGCCGCCGAGCATTTCGACGGTCAAAGATGATGAGCCTGATGGTACATCCAGGGTGAAGTGCTGCCAGCTATTTCGGCGGCCTGATAAGTTGGTTTCTTCCCAGCCTTCTGAGTTTGAACCACCATCATCGCCACAGTTGCTGGTAGATACCCCTACGGTGTCGAACGCTGCGATTACTGTTGCAGTATCGTATCCGAGATCTTCAGTAGCTGACAGGGCTCCGCAAGCACCTTCAATGTAATCGGTGCTTTGATTCCAATATGTTTGGTTAGCAAGCACAAAGATATCGAAAGCAGTTTGGGTGTTCCAGCCGCTTGAGTTGGCGATCAGGTAGAAAGCCCGGTTGAATACGCCGGAGCTGTAGTGCACGTCCATGCCGCTATAGTAGTCGGAAGCATGGCCAATGGATCTGCCATCTTTGGTGGGGTCATCCATATAGCGAAGAGCGCCATCAGCCTTGTATATATCGGCTCCCACCATCCAGTCGTTAGTGCCCTTCATGTAGAACTCGGCAGCTTCACCGGCCATGTCAGAGAAGGCTTCGTTGATGCCGCCGGATTGGTTGGCGTAGGTCAGGTTGGAGTTTTGCTCAGTAAAGCCATGGCTCACCTCATGAGAGGATACGTCCAAGCTGACAAGTGGGTGGAAGGTTGTGAAGCCATCACCAAATGTCATTTGGCTGCCATCCCAGAAGGCGTTCTCGTAATTGTTGCTGTAGTGAACTCGCATTCTCAATTTTTGTGTGAGCGGCGATGTTCCATACCAGTCACTGTACATATTGAAAACGACATTGCCAAAGAAGTGGGCATCATTCAACGGGGAATAAGCACCATTGATTTCTTTGTAATCATTTTCCGGACAGGTGAAGGAGAAAACGCTACCTCCGCTTGTACCGTGATTCAAATCCACAGTCTCTACGTTAGCAGTGTTCATGGAGCAGTTATTGTCAACTTCGAGGGCAGGGAAGTCCGTTCCATATTCATAGCGCCCGGTTTTTTCATTGCCACCGGGGCCTGTGGCATCCTGGAAGGCAAGGCCGTCCCATTGCTTGATAACTTCGCCAGTAAGTGCGTCTACAAAATAGAACGGTCTGCTCGGCTCATCTCCGTATTCGACCCAGTTAACCAAATAAGCTAATCGCGCCTGGTCGTTTTCATCGACATAGACATAGAGCTCTTTTTTCTGGTTTTGTGCGTTGAAGCGCATGGACGACATTGAGAGAGCTTTTTTACTGTCACCATCCTGAGTGCGCAGATTCAGCTGATGGTTCATGGCTCGATCAATAGCATTATCGGCATCAATCGTTGCGCGGGCGGTAGGTACCTCCAACTCTAGGCCTGAGAGTACGTGGCCTCTCACTTTTTCAGTTAAGCCTTGCCTGGAACTGGTTATGGTTCTCCCCCAAACGGGTATGCCTTTGTGAGTTTGCCGATATCGGGCAACCGTTCTCCCATTGGCGAGCGTGCGTTCACGAACCTTTTCCAGCTTCATATCTGAGCCAGCGATTGAGGCTAGAGACTGATTGGAAAGTAACTCTGGTGTGACATTAATACGCTCCGCCGCTTGGGCGCTAATAGCGAGTGCGAGTGTGCTAGCGGCTCCTAACAAATATTTCATTAAGTAATTCTCTTTATGATTATAATTTAATGGCCATAGTTAACCGGGAGCATAAAATAAACGCTCAGTGGTTAATGCTGTCTGGTTAAGCGGCCAATTGAATCACACCCCAAGAATATCTCGCGCTATGAGCTGAGAGCTGTATGGAGTTTATGTGCAAAATTTTCTTGGGGGTTGTTTGCCGTTGTCAGGCGAAATAACGATATCCCTTGTTGTTATTCCTGACAATAATTTTTTTGTAGTGGATGTAAACTTGAAAGGTCAAATTGTTTTTTTGATGTGTATGTCACGAATTCAGATATTTGCAACTTTGGTTATTTGAGGGGTTTTAATTGGTTAGTTTATAGCTTTTTTCTGAGTGGCAAACTTTTTTGAGTTGTATTTAAACGGTAAAGCTTTCTGTGGTTTTGTTATTTTTGTTTATTTCTGGTGCGAAATTCTTCAATTTAATTCAATTTGCATGAAGGGGGTGCTATATGTTTGTTAAGTTTGAAGTGGTGTATTAATCTGGGTTCTTTAAGGGGTTGTCAAACTAAAGGATTAAAGTATTAATCCTTTCTGGATTTGATGGGGGTGGATATTAACTCTACCAAAACTTTACTGTAGAAAAATGCACGCGGTAGTTTGGGGCGGTTTCAATTTCGAGTTTTGAAATGTTTTGCTCCATCGTCTTAATCCCGCAGTCAAAGCAATATTGACTCCCTGGACACTTGTGCAGCGCTCTGGAGGTAACATCGGGAAGGGCTGGCATTCTTATCTGTACATATCGCTCAATTTGTGGAATATAAGTTTGAGATTTGTCGTAGACTCTCACTGCCCTCAGTGAAGCTGCGGTGTCGGTGGATTAACGATGTAGAGGCTCTCTAATGGCTGTGCGTCCAGATAAGTTAGTAATCGCTATTTCCTCTCGCGCTCTGTTTAACCTTAGCGATAGCCACAAGGTTTTTGAGGAGCAGGGATTGCACGCCTTTTCTCATTATCAAGTTGAGCGTGAGAACGATGTTCTGGAAAAAGGGGACGCATTCCCTCTGGTTGAGAAGTTTCTAAAGATCAATGAGCTTCTTGGCGGGGAGCCACGGGTGGAGGTGATCCTGCTATCAAGGAATAGTGCCGATACCGGATTAAGGGTATTTAACTCGATAGAGCACTATGGACTCAATATTACTCGTGCGGCCTTCTGCAATGGTGGAAGCCCTTACCGTTATATTGGCCCATTTGGATGCAACCTGTTTTTGTCTGCTGATGGTGTAGATGTCCGCCAAGCGTTGGAGCAGGGGGTTGCTGCGGCAACCTTGGTTGCCGGAGGAAATCGCGAATATCGTGATGATGTGTTGCGATTTGCCTTTGACGGCGATGCGGTAATCTTCTCTGATGAGGCTGAGCGAGTCTACAAAACGGAAGGCCTGGCTGCTTTTACTGAGGCGGAGCGTGCCTCAGCACAGAAGCCACTGGGGGGAGGGCCCTTTAAGGGGTTCCTTGAAGCTTTGCAGAGATTGCAGGCTGAATTTGAGATGGATACCTGCCCGATACGAACGGCTTTGGTAACGGCACGTTCCGCACCGGCCCATGAGCGGGTCATCAGGACATTGCGCGCCTGGGATATTCGTGTGGATGAGTCAGTTTTTCTCGGCGGGCTTCCTAAAGGTGAGTTCCTGCGGGCTTTTGGCGCCGATGTCTTCTTTGATGATCAGCCTAGTCACTGTGTTTCTGCAGGTGAGCATGTGGCTACGGGTCATGTTCCTCATGGAATCGCAAATGCAGAGGTATAAAAAGTTCAAAAGTGATAAAGGTGTACGTTATCACTCAGTGCTCTCTATGCCGATAATGTTCGAACTTTTCCCGGTCCTCATCCGAGAGGCTTAGCTCTAATCATTAGAAAATAAAGCCGACAGAAAGTCCGGGATCCCCCAAAGTTGATTGACACTTTCGTCTCTACCACGGATATTCAACCGTCCATTGGCCCTGGCTTTGATTCACTGCTATTCTTTTCTCGTATAACTCAAGATAGTTTTTATAACTATCGATCAAAAAATGGTATTACTCGCTCTCGGCCAAGAGCGAACTTAATGAAAGGGAGGATCTATGAAGCTGCAGCAGTTGAGATATATCTGGGAAGTGGCACATCACGACCTCAATGTTTCTGCTACAGCGCAGAGCCTCTATACCTCCCAGCCGGGAATCAGTAAGCAAATCCGACTTTTGGAGGATGAGCTTGGCGTAGAAATCTTCGCGCGCAGCGGCAAGCATCTCACAAGGGTAACCCCGGCAGGGGAGGCAATCTTAAAGACTGCCGGCGAAATTATGCGCAAAGTGGAGAATATCAAACAGGTTGCGCAAGAGTTCAGCAATGATAAAAAAGGTAGTCTTGCTGTAGCCACCACTCACACCCAGGCGCGCTATGCCTTGCCCCCGATTATTAAGTTGTTTATAGGCCGTTATCCGGAGGTTTCCCTGCATATGCACCAGGGAACGCCTATGCAAATTTCTGAGATGGCGGCAGATGGCACTGCAGACTTTGCTATCGCTACCGAAGCTCTGGAGCTTTTCAGCGACTTGGTGATGATGCCTGTCTACCGCTGGAACCGCTGCATTCTGGTACCGAAAGATCACCCGCTTTGCCAAGTGAGCAAGCTATCCCTTGAGGACGTGGCGAAGTACCCGATAGTTACTTATGTATTTGGGTTTACCGGCCGCTCCAAGTTAGATGAAGCTTTCTTGGAGAAAGGGTTGTCACCTAAGGTAGTCTTTACCGCCGCCGATGCTGATGTAATCAAAACTTACGTGCGTCTGGGATTGGGAATTGGCATTGTGGCTGATATGGCCGTTGATGGCGAAGATGAGGACCTTGTGGCTCTCGATGCCAGTGATCTATTTGAATCGAGTGTTACGAAAATAGGCTTCCGTAAGGGGATTTTCCTGCGAGGCTTTATGTATGAGTTTATCCAGCAATTTGCCCCCCATCTCAGCCGTGAGCTGATTGACCAGGCGGCACAGGCGACATCCCGTTCTGAGGTCGATGCGCTGTTCGCCGATATGGAGTTGCCGGTTTACTAGAGGTGCTGCTGAATGGAAGTGCCGAATAAAACTAAGGGATGGAGGCTATGAAGCCTCCATCTCGATCAGGGGGCGCAGCACTTCTTTGGCGAACTTGAAGTAAACAGTGAAAATCTCTGCTTCCTTACCTTCGCGCTCTACGACAAAGAAGGGCGCTCGCTCTACCTTGTACTGCTGAGCCAGCTGTAAGCCCGGGCTTTGCGGGTCACGCACGTCGGCGATAAGTGTCTGGTCGATAAATTGCATTTGGCCATTTTCTTCCAGCTTTTCTTCAACGTCGCGACACTTGGCGCAGGGCGAGCCGTCGGCGAGAATTTTCTTGACCAGTGTGATCTTCACGATAATTTCCTTGATCCAGTGCAATGCCATTAAAGGCAAGATGGACTGAATCTATCAGAACCCCTAATAACTTTGAAATATCAATCGCCGATACCTTTATAACTGAAATTTGTAGTGATGCTACAAAAGACGCCAAAATAGGCTATTTTTTGGTCGTTTTTCGGCGATTTGATGCCTACTGCAAAAATTGTTCAGTTGTTTCCAGTAGTAAGCGCACCTTGGCCAAGCACTCCTGGTGCTCTGAAGTGGGATCGGAATCTGCAACGATCCCACCACCTGCCGCGCAGGTTAGGTGTCCATCGTTGGCACTGAAGGTCCGGATGGCGACATTGGTGTCAGCGCGGCCACAGCTGCTGATGTAGCCAATACTGCCGCAATATATCCCCCGGGGACTGGATTCCAGCTCCCGGATCACTTCCATAGAGCGTCGCTTTGGAGCACCTGTGATAGACCCTCCAGGGAAACAAGCTTCGAGTAATTCGCTGTAGACCGACTCTTCGGGTAGCTCGCCAGTTACTACGCTGACCAAGTGGTGGACATTGGCAAAGCTTGCCAATTGGAATAGCTCGGGAACACGTACAGTGCCACTGCGACACAGCTTACTCAAATCATTGCGCAGTAAATCGACGATCATCAGGTTTTCCGCCCGGTCCTTGGGGCTTCTCTGCAACGAGAAGGCGGCGCGCTGATCTGCCATCTTGTCAGCGTGTCTTGCTGCAGTGCCTTTAATCGGTTCCGTGCGCAAACTGGCGCCATCAGCTCGGATAAATCGCTCCGGCGACATACTGAGCAGGCTGCCATGGGGCAGGGCCATATAAGCAGAAAAGGGACCGGCAGCTTGAGAGCGCAATGCCAGGTAAGCTGTTAGCAGATCGCCGCTGTAGGGGGCCCTGAAACGCTGGGTAAAGTTTGCCTGATAGATATCGCCGGCGGCGATATATTCCAATATCTGCTCAATTTGTGCCCGATAATCATCTGCACTCAGTTCGTGCTCAAATGGTGAAAGCAGTCGGAAGTCCCCGGGTGTAAGCGTGGTCTCCCAGTTGATAGCTTTAAATCGCTGTATCAATTCGCGAACTTGCTGGGGGGGGCAGGCGGGGTGGAAAACCAGGTGATTGCTGCCCAGTTGGTGGTCGGCAATAAAGGCCCATGTGTAGAGCCCAAAAAAGCCTGCAGGCAAGTCCGTAGGGCGCATATCTGCCGGCAGATAATTGCCCTCTACACCGAGTTCATAGCCAGCGTAACCAATAACCCCGCCGCAAAAAGGCAGTTGTGAGTCCCTGTCCTGAGGGCAGAGTTCGCACACCAGGTCATCCAGCCGGGCAAATGGCTCGGGTGTGTCGGCACTTAACTCAAGGGTATTTATCGGGTCGGCACTAATGATGTCATAGCGCCCACCCTCCGCGAGAGGTCGACCGCTGTCGAGCCAAACGGGGATAGGTAAATCCGCTATCGCCGCAAAAGCGGCGGGCGTGTTTAATGAGTAGGGCAGAGAGACAATTTGCATATCAAGCTACAGCAGTCCGGAAGACGGCGCACACTACACATTTTGCGGCGGCAATTAAAGGGTGTGTGGCTCTTTAGTCAATCCTGCGCTCAATACCGGCCTGAGACATCAGGCGGGTGGCGAGTTCCTCCACCGAAAGTTGGGTTGCATTGAGGAAAGGCACCTGGGCCCGCCTCAGCATTTGCTCAACTTGGCGCACCTCGAATTCACATTGTTCCTTAGAAGCGTAGCGGCTGTTGGCGCGTCTTTCCTGTCTAATTTGCATCAGGCGTTCGGGCTCGATTGTCAGGCCAAACAGCTTGTTGCGAAACGGGCGCAGGATCTTGGGCAGGGTGGTGGAGTCCATATCCTCTTCGGTGATGGGGTAGTTTGCCGCGCGCAGGCCAAACTGGAGTGCCAGGTACAAGCAGGTAGGCGTTTTGCCAGAGCGTGAAACGCCCAACAGGATCACATCGGCTTGCTGGAATTCGCTGACTCTGCGGCCATCGTCATTGTCCATAGCGAAGTGCACTGCTTCAATCCGGTCGGTGTAGCGGCGGTTGTCGTCAATGCCGTGAGAGACGTTGACCATCTGCGCTGGATCCCGGTTAAACAGATTGGCCAGTGGCGTGAGATAGTTCTCGAAGATATCGAGCATCAGCGCAGAGCTTTGGTGCAGCTGTTCCCGGATCTCGTCAGAAACAATGCTGGTAATAATGATCGGCTGTAAACCGGATTCATCGGCTGCTTTTTCTATGCGTTGCAGGGCCTGTTTAACTTTTTCGGTGGAGTCTATATAGGGAAGCGTAACCTGCTCAACTTGTTGATCGCGGAACTGTGCGAGTAGGCTGTGGCCAATCGCTTCGACGGTGAGACCGGTTCCGTCGGAGATAAAAAAAGCCGTGCGCTTGTCTTTTGCCATGTTTGTTCTCAGTTTGTCGGCGTGAGGGGGCTATTGTAGGGGAGGAATGGGGCAAAGGTCTTTTATTCTGGCGTTTTGCAATTTTTGTAGAAAATTTACAACATTTTGGCCAATTTTTACGGGCTATTTTTTACAAAACTCATCCTTATAATCTGCCGCCACTCAACCTGAATTTTAGAGGGCCTTCACTTGACGAACTTCACGATCGACTTCGCAAAACTGGGCATGGCCGATGTCGACAAAGTCGGCGGCAAGAACGCATCACTGGGCGAGATGATCTCCTCTCTCGCCGGTGCCGGCGTGAGCGTACCCGGTGGCTTCGCTACCACCGCAGAAGCCTTTAGGGCTTTCCTGGCTCACGAACAGCTGGAGCAGCGTATAGCCGAGCGTTTGCAAGGATTGGATGTTGGTAATGTCACCGAGCTGGCCCAGGCGGGAGATGAAATCCGCAACTGGATTTTACAGACTCCGTTCCCCGAGCAGCTGGAAAAAGAGATTCGCGAGGGCTATGAGGCCCTGGGTGGTGCGGAAACTGCTGTTGCAGTTCGCTCCTCTGCAACCGCCGAAGACTTGCCGGATGCGTCCTTCGCCGGTCAGCAGGAGACCTTCCTTAATATCCGCGGTATCGACGCTGTATTGAAGGCAGTAAAAGAAGTTTTTGCTTCCCTCTACAACGACCGTGCTATCGCCTACCGCGTGCATACCGGTTATGCGGATGTGGGCGTTGCTCTGTCTGCCGGTATCCAGCACATGGTGCGCAGTGAGACTGGTGCAGCGGGTGTGATGTTTACCCTGGACACAGAGAGTGGCTTCCGCGATGTGATCTTTATCACCGCTGCATTTGGTTTGGGCGAAACCGTTGTTCAAGGTGCGGTTAACCCGGACGAATTTTACCTCTACAAGCCAGCCCTGGATGCGGGCCGTCCTGCGATTCTGCGCCGCAATCGCGGCAGTAAAGCGATCAAGATGGTTTACGACGAGAGCGGTGAATGTGGTCGTTCCGTAAAAACTATCCCGGTGGCAGACGAAGACCGCCAGCGCTTTGCCCTCAACGATGCGGAGCTGACAGACCTGGCAATCCAGGCCCGCAAAATTGAAGAGCACTATGGTCGCCCGATGGATATCGAGTGGGCCAAAGACGGCGACAGCGGTAAGTTGTTTATCGTACAGGCGCGCCCGGAAACTGTACGCTCCCGCGATCAGGGAACCAGCATTGAGCGCTACAGCTTGCAGGAGCGCAGTGACGTATTGTGTGAAGGTCGCGCAATCGGCCAGCGCATTGGCGCGGGCCCCGTTCGCAAGCTTGAATCCGTAGAAGATATGGCGCTGATGCAGGATGGTGAAGTCCTGGTTACCGACATGACCGACCCGGATTGGGAGCCGGTCCTGAAAAAAGCGAGTGCTATTGTTACCAATCGCGGCGGCCGTACTTGTCACGCGGCAATTATCGCTCGTGAACTGGGCATCCCCGCAGTAGTAGGTTGTGGTAATGCAACCGAGCTGCTGGAAACCGGCACTCCGGTGACTGTTTCCTGTGCGGAAGGCGATACCGGTTTTGTAATGGCTGGTGAACTGGAATTCCAGCGCGAGGAAACTGAAGTTGCGGAAATGCCGGAGCTGCCGTTCAAAATTATGTTGAACGTGGGCAACCCGGATCGCGCATTCGCTTTCAGCCATCTGCCTAACCAGGGCGTTGGCCTTGCGCGCCTTGAGTTTATCCTCAACCGCATGATCGGTATTCACCCGAAAGCACTGCTCGAACTGGATAACCTGCCGGAAGATCTGCAGCAGAATATTCGCGAGCGTATCGGTGGATACGATTCTCCAGAAGACTTTATTGTCGAAAAACTGGTGGAAGGCATCGCTACCTTGGCTGCAGCCTTCGCACCGAATCGTGTCATCGTACGCTTGTCCGACTTTAAATCTAATGAGTATGCGCACCTTGTGGGTGGCCAGTTGTACGAGCCAAGCGAAGAAAACCCAATGCTTGGCTTCCGTGGTGCAGCTCGCTATCGCTCCGAAGATTTCCGCCAGTGCTTTGCCCTGGAGTGCCGTGCACTGAAGAAAGTCCGCGATGAAATGGGACTGACCAATGTGGAAATCATGGTGCCCTTCGTCCGCACCCCGGAAGAAGCTGAGGAAGTAGTCGGTCTGCTGGCTGAAAACGGCCTGCGCCGTGGAGAAGGTGGCCTCAAGGTCATTATGATGTGCGAACTGCCGTCCAACGCTTTGCTGGCGGAAGACTTCCTGCAGCACTTTGATGGTTTCTCCATCGGTTCCAATGACCTGACCCAGCTAACGCTTGGTCTGGACCGCGACTCCGGCCTGGTTGCCGATTTGTTTGATGAGCGCAACCCAGCGGTCAAGGCACTGCTTTCCAGGGCGATCCAAGCCTGTAAGAAAGCGGGTAAATATGTAGGTATTTGTGGTCAGGGTCCTTCTGACCATAAAGACTTCGCCCGCTGGTTGATGGATGAGGGGATCGACAGTGTGTCCCTGAACCCGGATACCGCAGTAGATACCTGGCTATTCCTGGCCAACGAGGAAGGTTAATTTTCCTCCTAAAGCGGCCCAACTGTGGGCCGCTTTCCCAATTATTCCCCCGCTATATTTAACTGTAATTTTTCTGCTGAAGCGGTGTTTGCCTTGGTGGAAAATGAGTCCGTTGTTGCAGTTAAATCCGGAAACACCTGATTTTGTTCTGCTAATTGTGTTTGAAAAATTTAAACGACACATTACCCAAAAAATACAAACCTCTATCAGCTGATCCACACAGAAGAATTCATTCTAAATCTTTCCGCTCGCCTCAATAGAATCGGAAGAGTCCTAAGGTTGCGTGTAAATCGAAAAACAGATTGCGCAATGTGCTCCGTAAAAATGTTCGCCGTGGGCCCTGGCCCCACTGGCGCGCACCTGAAAATTACCGACAGACTGTTTATCTGTTGGATTCAGGGCAGGGTACCCAGACTCGGTGAGGTGAGCTATGCAAGCGAGTAGACAGTTTCAAATCCCCATACTTCATGTCTTTTTGATGATGTGCCTTATAGCTTTAATGGCAGCGCCACCGGCAGATGCAAAGCCACGCGCATCTAATTGGTTTGATGATCGCGCCGCAGCCAGGGGTGGTAGTCCATCAATTAGAATTGATTTAAGTGAGCAGCGCGCATATCTGTATAAAGGTGGGAAATTAGTTGGTGTCTCCCGTATTTCTTCGGGGAAGCGCGGTTACAGCACAAGCCCCGGACATTTTCGTGTGTTGTCCAAACACCCTTACCACCGCTCGTCTATTTATGGCAGTTTTGTTGATAGACGCACTGGCAGAGTCGTGAGATCGAATGTAAATACTCGAAAGCACCGTCGCCCTGCGGGTACTGTGTATCGTGGAGCAAAAATGAATAACTACATTCGTTTTAATGGCGGTATCGGTCTGCATGCCTCAGGCCACGTGCCCGGCTACCCCGCTTCTCATGGCTGTGTACGTATGCCCCCACATATGGCGAGAAAGTTCTATCAGCATGTGCGTGTAGGCACGCCGGTTCGTGTAACACACTAGTTTCAATTTCGTGGCAGCGAAGGCTTGGCCGGGTATTATCCATCGTGGTGATACCCGGTATTTATTTGCCTCTTAGCTCTTCTACTTTTTTCCCGCTATTATCCTTCTCTTCCATAGATTGCTGCGAGAATATTGATGCTCAAGTCAACCCCCGATTTATGTGATGCCTACCCTGATGAGGTGCGAGTAGTTGATCCTATGTTTATCAATTACGGTGGCCGAGATCGTTTTGGTGGGCAGATTGTCACTATCAAATGTTTTGAAGATAACTCCCTGGTGCGAGAACTGGTGGCTGAACCGGGGCAGGGCAAGGTTTTGGTAGTAGATGCTGGTGGATCTATGCGGCGGGCTTGTCTTGGCGATATGCTGGCAGAAAAGGCGGTTGCCAACGGTTGGGAAGGTATCCTGATGTATGGCTGCATTCGCGATGTAGATGAAATCGCGGAACTGGATCTGGGGGTGCAGGCACTTGGTAGCCATCCAATGAAAACAGAAAAAAAGGGAATTGGTGAAAGAGACCTGGCGGTGAGCTTTGCCGGTGTGGATTTCCGCCCGGGGGAATACCTCTACGCGGATAACAACGGTGTAATTGTGGCGGGTAAGGCACTGACCTAAAAACGCCAGTAAGTCCATTGGGTCTGGAAACTGGCAGCGAAAAAGCGCTGCCAGTTGTTGAGAATCAACTCAGCGGGGATCAATTAGATCATCAGCGGGGTTCTCCGGCATTCTCAGGGACATCAAAAATGCCAAGATCTTATTCTGATCATTTTCACTTAAATACTTGAAATTCTGTGCTGCGTTACTGGCCTCGCTTCCGGGGCTGTCGTGGAGAAAAATGGCTTCTGCCAACGTAGTGGCTCTGCCGTCGTGTAAATAGGGCGCGGTATCGGCCACTCCCCAAAGGCGTGCGGTAATAAACTCACGGTTTTGCTGGTCCGTTTGGAAGAAGGCGTTCTCAGCCAGCCCCTCGCCCATGTCGTGGCGCTTGAGATCAGAGAACATCGCGACCTCTATTCCGCCATTGCGGGTTTGGCGAAAATTTGTCGGTTGCTTGGTGAGGTCCACTTCGTAAAAAATGTCTTCAAAGGGAGTTTCTGGAGAGCCGGTAAGTTTATAAGGGAGGGTCCTTCTCTGGGTGACCATCGTTGGGCGGTGGCAGTCGGCGCAGCCAATATCGGAGAAAAGCCTCCGGCCGTCACGGTGTTCTCTGTCATCGACATCGAATGGTGGTTCCAGGGTGGTAATAAAGATACTCAGTGCGGATAAGTCCCCAACGGTGATTTCGTTGACGACTCCGTCATTATCAGCATCTGCTGTTGCTCCGCCAAAGGCTTCCGAGGCCTGCATCCCCATATGAAATGCCAAGGCGGAGACATCGAACTCCCTGACTGAGGCGTTGTCACCTTTTCGACCAAATGGCCTGACAACCAAATCGTGCTCGATGCCTTCGACATTGGTTGTATCCAAATTGCCGTACTCGTCGGCAATGATGCTCCCAAAATTGACTGATTTTGTTTCCAGTTCAACGATGGTGCCGGGGTTGTTGAGGGCGTGTTGTTTAAGATTTTGTAATTCATGGGTCATCTCACGACCAACCAATTCAATCCCCCCAGCGCCAAATAAAAATACCGGATTAATCAGCCGCCCATCAAACTCTGCGATACCGTCAAAGTTTTCATCGATAACATCGATATTGGCGGGACGGAATAATACGCTGGTTCCGAATCCTCCACCTCCGCCAATGCCTAATCTGGGTGGCGTTGTTCTATTGCTGATAACGGTGTGGCACTCCAGGCAATTTTGCGCATCGAGGCCATTGACCCGTAAAAATGTGCCATTACCTTGCAGGGTGGGCCTGTTACCACCGGTGGGGGAGTGGTTGTCCGGTTCAGAAAAATCGTGGGGGCCATCACCAAAGCCGTCGTAACGATTGAAAGGCGTGCTGAAAATAATCAGCCCCGCTTCACGTATTTCGTCGAGGTGAAGTTGTCCCTGGGAAATTTCATCCTGGCTAATCCTATCTGCAGGGTCTAAGCGCGGTGCTTCGCCGATAAGATCGGCGTAAATTAATGAAGGGAGCATCAGGCTGATGCTGGTGAGAGATATTGCCGTTAATCGCTTCATGTCAAAATCCTTGTTTATTTTTCTTTCCCTTTCAAAAAGTTATAAGGCCAAGTCCCTGGAAAAAATGGTTATTTAATTGAAAGGGGGTGATGGGGTCTCACAATACGAATTGCTGTGGACGGAGTGAGAAAAAGCTAATCTCAATAACTTTTCAATGGCCCTAAAAAAAACAACGCCGGTTTTGTTGAAAAATAAAATGTCTATCAGAGTAGGGGCATGGATTTCTTCTGTGAATTCTTACCTGCAATCAAACGTCTCCTATTATTGTGCATTGATGACTCTCTCGACCCTGCGGGAATTAGCAGTGTTTGTTGCAACGGCTGCCGCTATGGAAGGTGAAAATGAGCGAATTGCGCAAAAAATTCTTTACCGCGCCTCTTTTAAAAATTATTAAACGGGTACTTCCGCCAATTTCTGAAACAGAAAGGGAGGCGATGGAAGCGGGTGAAGTTTGGTGGGACGCTGAGTTATTGTCAGGTAAACCACATTGGGATCAATTGTTGGGGATGGGTCCGCCCGCGCTCAATGAAGAGGAGCAGGCTTTCCTGGAGGGGCCAGTCGAAGAGCTGTGCCGAATGATCAACGATTGGCAAATTAGCTATGTGGATCGCAATATTCCGGAGCATGTTTGGGATTTCCTTCGGAAAAATCGCTTTTTTGGCATTATTATTCCCAAGAAATATGGCGGCCTTGGCTTTTCCCCGACAGCTCATGCGGAGATAGTGACCAAAATTACCACCCGCAGTACCTGTGTGGGTGTCACAGTAATGGTGCCTAACTCATTGGGCCCGGGAGAGCTGCTACTGGCTCACGGTACGCAAGAGCAAAAAGATTACTATTTGCCACGTCTGGCAGATGGCACTGATATTCCCTGCTTTGCACTGACCAGTCCGGAGGCCGGATCTGATGCGGCATCCATGATTGACCGTGGCGTAGTCTGTTACGGCGAATATCAAGGCGAAAAGGTCCTTGGTATGCGTGTTAATTGGCACAAGCGCTATATCACCTTGGGCCCGATAGCCACGGTGTTAGGTTTGGCCTTCAAGCTCTATGACCCGGACCATATTCTCGGCGATGAAGAAGAGCTGGGTATTACGGTTGCCCTGGTGCCCACAGATACACCGGGAGTTTCCATTGGTCAGAGGCATCTCCCAGCGCTGCAAGCATTTCAGAACGGGCCCAACTGGGGAAAAGATGTTTTTATGCCGATGGATTGGATTATTGGCGGCGAGGAGAATGTCGGCAAAGGTTGGGAGATGCTGATGAGTGCCCTTGCCGCAGGCCGAGGAATTTCTCTGCCATCCCTGTCTACCGGTGGAGCAAAAATGGCCGCGCGCATGACCGGCGCTTACGCCCGGGTTCGAGAGCAATTTAATGTGCCTGTTGGCCGCTTTGAAGGCGTGCAACGCCGCTTGGCTGAAATTGCTTCTATCGCCTTTGTATTGGATAGCGCCCATAAAACGACTACCCGTGCCCTGGATGAGGGGCGAAAACCAGCGGTGATCACCGCAATTATGAAAGCCAATGCTACTTGTGGTCTACGTCAAGCCATTATTGATGCAATGGATATTCATGCGGGCAAGGCCATTATGGATGGTCCATTAAATTACCTGGGTAATGTTTATCGAGCGATACCGGTAGCAATTACGGTAGAGGGGGCCAATCTTCTCACTCGCAGTTTGATGATCTTTGGTCAGGGCGCAATTCGCTGTCACCCTTATATCTTGCAGGAAATGTTGGCGGCAGAAAATCCGGATCATGAAGCGGGTTTGGACGAACTGGATAAGTTGCTGCCCAAGCATATGTGGTTTCAATTCAAAACCCTGTGTCGGGGTATTTTTCACGGCTGGACGGTGGGCTTGTTTGCCAGCAGCCCTCGCAACGTAGGGCACGCCGCTAAGTACTACCGGCAATTGAATCGGTATTCGGCGGTGCTATCTCTGGTCACCGAATTTTCCTTGATGACCCTGGGAGGAGAACTCAAGCGAAAAGAATTGATTTCTTCCCGATTGGGCGATGTCTTGAGTCAGCTGTATCTGCTCAGCTGCACCCTGAAGCGCTTTTATGATGATGGCAACCCTAAGGATGACCTCCCTCTGCTGGAATTTGCCATGCGAGATGGATTGCATAAGATCGAAGTCAACTTGTTGGAGGTGTTTCAAAATTTCCCCCGGCCATTTATTGGCCAAGTAATGCACTTCCTCACCATGCCTTGGGGTCACAGTGTCCACACCGCATCGGATCGGCAAGCCAAGGCCTGTGCGGAATTACTGTTGACGCCATCGGCCACTCGCGACCGGCTGACCAGTGGGGTTTTTCTAGGAACTCCTGGGGATGGAGTGGATATTGTTGAGCAGGCGTTTGATCGGGTATGCGCTTCCGAGCGGGCTCGTGAAAAATTAAAAAAAGGCGGTATTCGCAACCTGAGCAGGGATAGCGTGGAAGAAGGGTTAAAGAAAAATCTAATCAGCGATGAAGAGGCTGAGATACTCTACGATGCAGCGGATGCTGTGGAGAAGGCAATTCAGGTGGATCACTTTGAGCACTTGGGTGGGTGTGCGGGCACAGTCCAATAAGGTTTGAGGAAAGCTACCTCCGATGGAATCTGCGCACAAGAATTCTCCAGAGAGCTTTACCAGTGCCGAGGAATGTGTCGATAAGCTTTTAGAAGTCGTCGGCAAGAAAATAGTTCTGGCATTACCGCTGGGGCTTGGTAAGGCAAACCATTTCGCTAATACGCTATACGCTCGAGCGGCAGAAGATCATACGATTTCTCTGACGATATTTACGGCCCTGACGCTGGAGCGCCCCCGTGGGGATAGTGATATTTCCCGGCGCTTTATCCAGCCACTTCTGGATACCCATTACAGTCAATACCAAGACCTTGCTTATGTTCCCGCGAGGAGGAAAGGGCACCTGCCAGGTAATATCCAGGTTATTGAATTCTTTATGGAGCCCGGTTCGCTGCTCGGCAACAACTATGCGCAGCAACACTACGTGAGTGCAAATTATACCCAGGTACCCGGTGAGCTGATCAGTCGGGGGGTTAACGTTATTGCGCAAATGGTGGCGCCTTCAGAGTGTGGAGGTAAGTTCAGTTTAAGTTGCAACCCAGACCTGACACTGCCTGTTCTAAAGCTGGCTGCTCAGCGCAAGGACTACCCCCTGTTTTTATTGGGTGAAGTAAATACACAGCTGCCCTATATCCATGGAAGCAGTGAGCTACCGGCCAGTGCTTTTGACTTTTTGCTGAAAGGCGAAACTTTTGATACGCCGCTGTTTGCGGCTCCGGCCCTGCCAGTAACCTTTACCGAATACAGCATCGCCTACCATATCGCCAGCCTGGTTGAAGATGGAGGAACCCTTCAAGTAGGTATCGGCGCCCTGGGAGATGCGGTTTGCCATGTACTGCGCTTGAGGCATAAGGAAAACGCCCTCTTTTGCCGGATTCTGGATGACTTGGTGGAAGAGGATGCTAAGCGCTACCGAGAGGAATTGCCTCTATGTACTGGCACCTTTAAGCGGGGCCTTTATGGGGCCAGTGAAATGGTGCCCCACGGTTTTCTCCATTTGCGCAGAGCGGGGGTTCTGACCCGTAAAGTCTACGCTGATGCGACAATTCAACATCTGCTCGATAGCGATCAGATTACTGATACTGTGCAGGAAGAAACGCTGCTGGCATTAAAGAATGCTGGCCGTATCAGTTGCCCTTTAACCGTGGCAGATACAGATTTTTTACAGCAGCTTGGCATTGTGGACCCCAGCTACAGTTGGCGGGGCCATAAGTTGCTGACTCCTGATGGTGAAGAAGAGGAGTGTGATCTTCACAGCGAACATGGGCGCCGCCGTCTAATTGGTAGTTGCCTGAATAAAAAGATCGCTGGGGGGATCTGGTTACATGGTGGCTTCTATCTGGGGCCGGAACTTATGTATCGAGAGTTGCGGGATCTGGACCCTAAGGAGGGTGCAGGTCTCGATATGATTGACATCAGTTTTACCAATGACCTCCAATCCCAAAGAGACCTAAAGCTGGCGCAGCGACAGCATGCGCGCTTTGTAAATTCAGCCATGATGGTGACCCTTGGGGGGGCGGTTGTCTCGGATGCCTTGGTGGATAACCACGTGGTGAGTGGGGTGGGAGGGCAATATAACTTTGTCGCCCAGGCTTGGGACTTGCCTGGGGCCCGATCCATTATTGCGCTCCCCAGTGTGCGAATGCGCGATGGTATCTGCGAGAGTAATATTGTGTGGGAATATCCTCACACGACCATTCCCCGGCATTTGCGCGATGTGGTTGTGACGGAATATGGCGCAGTCGATTTGCGTGGTAAAACAGACCGGGATGTAATGGTGGCCATGCTCAGTATCTGTGATACCCGCTTTCAAGCTGTATTGCTAGAGCAGGCCAAGCACGCGGGGAAGATAGAAAAAAGCTTTTCGATTCCCGAGAGTTTTAATAAAAACACACCTGAACACCTCGCCAGTGTATTCAATGACGAAAAATGCCTGGCGGAACTGCCTCACTATCCACTGGGTACTGATTTCTCTGATGAGGAAGCCCTGCTAGCGGTGGCCCTACAGCACTTGCGCTCCGCTGATAAAAGCTGGTGGAAAGTGTTGGCCAATATTTTTAAAGGCCGCCGGGTCTGGCACGATAAATCCTCAAGTGCCGACTATATCCAACGCTGCTTACAGCGAATGGGGTACGATCATACAGAAACCTATGAGCATAGGCTGGAAGCCTATATCGTTGCTGCCGCGTTACAAGAGTATATCGACCAGCGTAGGCCCCTGCGCCGTGAGTAAATAAAATTAGTGAAGTTTGCCCTGGGCCTGGATGGCGGTGAGGGCAATGGTATACACAATATCATCCACGAGTGCGCCCCGTGATAGGTCGTTAACCGGCTTGCGCAACCCCTGCAACATTGGCCCAATACTCACTAAATCAGCGCTGCGTTGAACGGCTTTGTAGGTCGTGTTGCCGGTATTCAGGTCGGGAAAGATAAAAACTGTGGCCCTGCCGGCTACGGGGCTGTGCGGGGCTTTTTGGGCGGCGACATTGCGGATCAGGGCGGCGTCGTATTGAAGGGGGCCATCAATAATCAGCTGCGGTCTCTTCTGTTTGGCCAACTGGGTAGCCTCGCGGACTTTATCGACATCGCTGCCGCTGCCGGATGTGCCGGTGGAGTAACTGATCATTGCGACTCGGGGTTCTATACCAAATGCCGCTGCGGAATCTGCTGATTGAATGGCTATAGCGGCGAGTTGCTGTGCATTGGGATCGGGATTGATCGCGCAATCTCCGTAGACCAGTACCTGTTCAGGGAGCAGCATAAAAAATATCGAGGAAACCAGCTCTTCATCCGGGGCAGTTTTGATCAGTTGCAGGGCAGGCCGAATGGTATTGGCTGTTGTGTGAATAGCGCCGGATACCAGTCCATCCACTTCACCCAATGCCAACATCATAGTTCCGAGAACCACATTATCCTGTAGCTGCTCCAATGCTACCACTTGAGTGAGCCCCTTGTTTTTACGCAGGGTAACCATGGGTTCAACGTAGTGTGCTCTCACTGCCTTGGGATCGACAATTTCCAACTTTTTATTGAGCTTTAACCCCTGCTGCTCAGCAATTTTGAAAATATCTTTTTCTTCGCCCAGTAAAACCGGGTGTGCAATCTCTCTCTCCAGGCAGAGCTGGGCGGCGCGAATGGTGCGGGGTTCGGTTCCTTCGGGTAGGACAATCCGCATAGTGCGACGCCGGGCCAGTTCCGTGAGGTGGTAGCGGAATGCCGGGGGTGAAAGGCGTTTGGGGATTTCACTTTGTTGGCTCAGTGATTCCACCCACTCCTCATCCAGGCGACTGGCGAAAAATTCCTGCACCCGGTCCACGCGATTTCTGTCATCTGATGGGGTGCGCAAATTAAAAGTCTGCAGTGACATCACCGTGTGCCAGGTATTGGAAGGCACCAGTAAAATGGGTAGGCCTGTTTCCATGGCCGGGGTGCACAGCTTCAAAATGGCTTTGTCCAAATGGTAGCCGCCGGTTAATAGCAGGCATCCAATTTTGACTCCATTCATCACGGCTAAACATGCGCCCACAACCACATCGGGCCTATCGGCAGAAGTTACCAGCATGGCCCCAGGCTTAAATCTTCTCAACATATTGGGCAGTGAGCGGGAGCAGAAAGTGACGGTATGCAACCTGCGAGTTTCCAGCTCCCCTTTATTGAGTACCTTTGCATTAAAGTGCCGCGCCAGGTCGAGTGCACGGGGGGAGAGCAGTTCTGCATTCCAGGGAATAAAACCGACAATACGCAGTGGAATCTGCTTTGAAAGTATCTCAGGGGTCAGGCTAGGGGGGCTTTCTTTACTAGATTCCAGTTGTGAATGCAGTCCAATTAAATGAGCTCCGGGAGTATCCATAATTTCCGCTGGCAGACCCACTTTATTGATGATGCAGCCCACTACGCGCTTCGCATCCTCGCCGCCATAAAGACGAACGGCAAATTCCAGTCTCTCGCGAAGTTGCTTGATTGAGTCGCTGGCACCGGGAGATGGACAGGCGACGAGTACCACTTCCGCATCTAGGGTTTTGGCAATTTGATAATTCAGCTGGTTAGTCACGGGATTGTCGCGGCTGGGTAGCACGCCTTCGATTACATTAACTTCAGCCTTCGCCGAGATTCGTCTGAAGCGGGCGAGAATCTCTTCCAGTAAATCCGCCATTTTTCCGGTGGATACCATCGAGTCCGCATATTCGGCACTCAGCGAGCTGGGGATGGCCAGGTTGGATGTTTGCCGCAAGATTTCGGTGGTGCGCTCTATAGTGCCGTCTGGTGGTGGGGGTTCGGCGACGGGTTTAAAAAATTGAAGCTCAATACTTTTTCGGTCTAGCGCCCGAATTAAACCCAGGCTTACAGAGGTGATGCCGGCCCCCGCTTCCAGGGGAACCAGCATCAGGGTTCTGGCGTTACTGTGTCGCAGCATGTTTAAGACTGCACCAAGCGCGATGTATCCCGGGCAATAATCCAGTCTTCCTTAGTGGGGATTACCAGGATGTTGGGAGTTTCCTGCGCAGAGATTAAGCCCTCCACTTGCGACTTGGTTTTCTGATTGGCTTCGGGGTTGAGCTGGTAACCTAAGGGTTTGAGCCATTCGATGGTCCGGCTTCGCACCCCGGAGGAGTTCTCCCCGATACCGCCTGTGAATACCAAAGCATCGACGCTACCCAAGGGGATGGTGTAAGCAGCAATATATTTGGCCAGGCGGTAACAGAATATTTCCAGGGCGAGTTTGGCTCCCTGATGATCTTTCTCGGCAGCTTGCTCCAGTGCGCGGCAATCACTGCTCAGGGTGGATATGCCCAACATACCGCTTTCTCTATTTAGCAGCTGCTCAAGTGAGGCTTGGGTATATCCCAGCGCTTGCTGTAAGTAGAGGAGTATTCCCGGGTCCAGATCGCCGCAGCGACTCCCCATTACCAGTCCTTCAAGAGGTGTAAGCCCCATGCTTGTATCTACACTGCAACCCTGTTTGATGGCGCAAATAGAGGCGCCGCCACCGAGGTGGGCAGCAATGATATTGAGTTCAGCCGTCTGTTTTCCCAGTAGTTCGGCGCACCGCTCGCCAATGTACTGATAGCTACTGCCATGCATGCCATAGCGGCGGATCTTGTGCTCTTCGTACAGTGGGTAGGGGAGCCCGTATAGATACGCATACTTCGGCATTTGCTGATGAAAGGCGGTATCAAAAACGGCGACTTGGGGGAGTTGGGGGAATGCATCGAGGGCGGCGTAGATCCCCTTGAGAGCAGCGGGGTTATGCAAGGGGGCTAAGTCACAGCACTCTTCGATACAGGCCATCACCTTCTGATTGATCAGAACGGAGCTGGAGAAATGCTCGCCGCCATGGACGACTCGGTGACCTATCGCTTTTAACCCGTCCTGTAACTCTGACCAGGCTCGGTCAAACTGTGTTACCAGCTCATTAATTACCGCCGCGTGGTCGCTATCCAGCGCGAGCCGATGGGAGTCTTCTGTTCCTTGATAGTGCCACTTCAGTTTGGCTTTGGGGGTGCCAAGGGCTTCCGCGATACCAGCAAGATGTTCTGCACCCGAATCTGGGTCCAGCACGGAAAACTTCACTGACGAGCTGCCGCAATTGAATATCAGAATTAAATTTTGATCGCTCATGATGCGCGAATTTCAACGAGGGTGCTTTAAGGCTAGCCGAGGAGTTGTCTTTGCGAGGGAAAGAACCGGAGTAGTTCAGTTTCGGAATAAAAAAGGGCCGCAGTAGCGGCCCAAGTAATAAAAATTGCAGAGATCAAAGCATAGGCAAACTTGCGGTGCTTTGAGATGAACCCAATAGGTTCAAAAAAAGAGGCGGCAAGTGCCGCCTCAAATTTACTGAAACCGTACCGGTCGATTAACCGAACTGGTTCATGGTGTTGTCTTTACCACCAGCCTTCAGGGCAGCATCACCAGCAAAGTATTCTTTGTGGTCGTCGCCGATGTCGGAACCAGCCATGTTCTGGTGCTTAACGCAGGCGATGCTCTGGCGGATCTCTTTGCGCTGTACGCCTTTCACATAGCCCAGCATACCTTGCTCACCGAAGTACTCTTTGGCCAGGTTGTCGGTAGACAGGGCCGCAGTGTGGTAAGTCGGCAGAGTGATCAGGTGGTGGAAGATACCAGCTTCGCGAGCTGCGTCGGCCTGGAAGGTACGGATCTTCTCGTCGGCCGCTGCAGACAGCTCAGAGTCGTCGTACTCGGCGCTCATCAGGTTGGCGCGGTCGTATGCGGATACGTCTTTACCTTCTTCGGACCAAGCATCGAATACCTGCTGGCGGAAGTTCAGGGTCCAGTTGAAGGACGGGCTGTTGTTGTAAACCAGCTTCGCATCGGGAACGACTTTGCGGATTTCGTCCATCATGCCGCCGATCTGGCGAACGTGAGGCTTCTCGGTTTCGATCCAGATCAGGTCTGCACCGTTCTGCAAAGAGGTGATGCTGTCCAGGATGCAGCGCGCTTCGCCAGTGCCCTTGCGGAACTGGAACAGGTTGGAAGCCAGACGCTTAGGACGCAGCAGCTTGCCTTCGCGGTTGATGATTACGTCGCCGTTGGCCAGCTCGGAAGCATCGATTTCTTCGCAATCCAGGAAGGAGTTGTACTGGTCACCCAGGTCACCCGGCTTATTGGTTACAGCGATTTGCTTGGTCAGGCCAGCGCCCAGGGAGTCGGTACGGGCAACGATAACACCATTGTCTACGCCCAGTTCCAGGAACGCGTAGCGAACTGCGCGGATCTTGGCCAGGAAGTCTTCGTGAGGAACGGTTACTTTACCGTCCTGGTGACCACACTGCTTCTCGTCAGAAACCTGGTTTTCGATTTGGATACAGCAAGCACCCGCTTCGATCATTTTCTTGGCCAGCAGGTAAGTTGCTTCGGCGTTACCAAAACCTGCATCGATGTCGGCGATGATCGGTACAATGTGAGTCTTGTGGTTGTCGATCTTGTCCTGGGCAGCTTTCTCAGCTTCTTTATCGCCAGCTTCGCGAGCGGCGTCCACTTCGCGGAACAGGTCGTTCAGTTCGCGGGCATCAGCCTGGCGCAGGAAGGTGTAGAGCTCTTCGATCAGAGCAGCTACGGAAGTTTTTTCGTGCATGGACTGGTCGGGCAGAGGACCGAATTCGCTGCGCAGAGCGGCAACCATCCAGCCGGACAGGTACAGGTAGCGGCGGTCGGTATTGCCTTCGAAGTGCTTCTTAATAGAAATCATCTTCTGCTGACCGATGAAACCGTGCCAGCAACCCAGGGACTGGGTGTACTTGGACGTGTCCTTGTCGTAGTTTTCCATGTCGGCGCGCATGATATCAGCGGTGTACTTGGCAATATCCAGGCCGTGCTTGAATTTGTTCTGGGCACGCATACGGGCAACAGATTCGGGATCAATGGCGTCCCAGGAGCTGCCATGGCTTTCACGGAGCTTTGCTACCGCGTCGATGTCTTGAGTGTAAGTGGACATGACTGTAAATCCTTAAACGGTGACTGCGATTAGGTGTTGAGTATCTTAGGAGGAGTGGCATAATTTGCCTAATTTATTGATTTTATTTTCACTATCGATTTGGCGAATAGATGTATGCAACTGGAAAGAGCTGACCTGAACCTGCTGGTTTACCTCGATGTGCTACTGCGCGAACGCAATGTGACCCGTGCAGCCAATTACCTGGGGCTGTCCCAGCCGGCCATGAGCAATGGCCTGAAGCGCCTGCGGGAACTGTTTGACGATCCGTTGCTGGTGCGCACCCGCGAGGGCATGATGCCCACGGAAAGGGCTCTGGAATTGCAGCCGATGGTGCGCGAAGCACTCTCATCCATTGATCGGGTTATCCAGCCAAATCGGGATTTTGACCCCGCTAATACCCGCCGCACCTTCCGCATCATGGCCAGTGACTACGCCGAGTCCACCCTGATACCGCCGCTGCTAAAGCAACTGCGGGATGACGCCCCGGGTATCAGCTTGGATATCATGACGCCCAGTGATGTGAGCTTTGTGGATGTAGAGCAGGGCAAGGTGGATATGGTGATCAACCGCTTTGACAGCATGCCGCAGAGCTTTCACCAGGCCACCGTATGGCGCGATAGCTTCTCCTGTGTGATGCGCGCCGATAACCCGATTCTCCGGGATTACAATCTGCAGAGTTATCTGGAAGCCCAGCATATCTGGGTGAGCAAGACCGGTATGGGGGTGGGTGTCGGGGTTAACCCGGAAGATGTACAGCGCTTGGGCTGGGTGGATGAGGCCATAGGTCGTTTGGGAGAGAAGCGGGATATCTCCGTTTTCACCCGTCACTACCAGGTAGCTATGCTGCTGGCTGAACAGAGCGATCTGATCGTAACGGTGCCCACTCGCCTGGCCCAATTGGCCAGTGATAACCCCCGAGTAGTGAGGCGTGATCCGCCCCTGGATATTCCCAACTTGGAGTTAAAAATGGCTTGGAGCCCGCTGTTACAGCAGAGCGCCCCGCACCGCTGGTTGCGCCGTTTAATTCTCGATATTGGCCGCGCTTTGTAACGATATTGCAGTAAGGTGATGTGTCTGCGTGGTTTTGTCCGAGCAATCGCACATCAGCCACTTCTTCATAAAAATTCGATCTATGAATAGTGGGAATTGTGTCTATAAATTAGCGGTATGTGGAAATGGCTGTTTAGAATGCCGCTATTCCAACAATCTGATGAGAGGCCCTGGGTATGACGGAACGAGTCCAAATCGGCGATCTGCAAATCGCGCCAGAACTATATAACCTGGTTTGCGAAGAAGTGATTCCAGGAACTGGAGTTAGCGCCGAAGCTTTCTGGGCCAAATTGGAATCTATTGTCCACGATCTGGCTCCGGTAAACCGCGCCTTGCTGGAAAAACGCGATGAACTGCAGGAGACCCTGGATCGCTGGCACACGGACAACCCCGAAGGTTTCCGCGATCTGGAAGGCTATCAAACTTTCCTGCGAGAGATCGGCTACCTCGCCGACGAGCCTGCTGAATTCAGCGCAACTACCGAAAATGTCGATGAAGAGATCGCCATCCTGGCGGGACCTCAGCTGGTTGTGCCGGTAATGAATGCACGCTACGCGCTCAATGCGGCAAACGCGCGCTGGGGCAGCCTTTACGACGCACTTTACGGTACTGATGTGATCAGTGAAGAGGGTGGCGCGGAAAAAGGTACGGAATACAACCCGGTTCGCGGCGCTAAAGTGATCGAATATGCACGCAACTTCCTCGATCAGTCGGCCCCGCTTACCTGTGGCAGTCATGCTGAGGCGGTGCAATACCGCATCAATGGCTCGCTGCTAGAAGTGGTACAGGCCAATGGCGACATCGCCACCTTAAAAGATGCCAAGCAGTTTATTGGTTATTTGGGTGACAGTGAAGAGCCCTCCAGCATCCTGCTGAAGCAGCACGGTTTGCACTTTGAGATCCAGGTGGATCGCGAGAGCCCCATCGGCAAAACCGATGATGCCGGTGTGAAAGATGTGCTAATGGAATCTGCGCTGACCACCATTATGGATTGCGAAGATTCGGTAGCGGCTGTCGATGCTGAAGATAAGGTAGTGGTTTACCGCAACTGGCTCGGTCTGATGAAGGGTGACCTGAAGGAAATCATTAGCAAAGGCGGTAAGTCCTTTGAGCGTAAGCTCAATGCAGATCGTGAATACACCTCCCCGAATGGCAACCAGGTTACCTTGCCGGGGCGCAGTCTGATGTTTGTACGCAACGTCGGCCACCTGATGACCAACGATGCAGTGCTGTTCGGCGATGGCCAGGAAATCCCCGAAGGGATTCTCGACGGCATGATCACCAGCTTGATCGCTTTGCATGACCTCCGTGGTGAGAGCCCGATCAAGAATTCCCGTGAAGGCAGTATCTATATCGTAAAACCAAAGATGCACGGCCCGGAGGAAGTGGCTTTCGCCAATACTCTGTTTAACCGAATCGAAGATGCGCTCGATCTGCCCCGTTACACAGTAAAAATGGGCATTATGGACGAAGAGCGTCGCACCACTGTGAACCTCAAAGCTTGTATTGCCGAAGCGAAAGAGCGTGTAGTCTTTATTAATACTGGCTTCCTCGATCGCACCGGTGACGAGATCCATACTTCCATGCTTGCGGGCCCCATGATTCGCAAGGGTGATATGAAGCAATCCACATGGATTAACGCCTACGAAGAATGGAATGTGGATGTTGGCCTGAACAGTGGCCTGAAAGGCAGAGCGCAAATTGGTAAAGGCATGTGGCCAATTCCAGACCAGATGTCAGCCATGATGCACGCTAAGTTGGCCCACCCAATGGCCGGTGCCAATACGGCGTGGGTACCGTCGCCCACGGCTGCTACCTTGCATGCCTTGCACTACCACAAAGTGGATGTGAATCGCCGCCAGGAAGAGATTCAACATCGCCATCATGCCAAGCTGGAAGATATTCTGACAGTTCCGGTAGCGGCTGAAACCAACTGGAGTGCTAAAGATATCCAGCTTGAGTTGGACAACAATGCCCAAGGTATTCTCGGCTATGTAGTACGCTGGGTAGAGCAGGGCGTGGGTTGCTCCAAGGTGCCGGATATCAATGATGTAGGCCTGATGGAAGACCGTGCAACCCTGAGAATTTCCTCTCAGCATATCGCCAACTGGCTCAAGCAGGGTATCGTTAGCGAAAAGCAAGTGCGTGAAACCATGGAGCGTATGGCTGCTGTGGTAGACCGCCAGAATGCCGGCGACTCCAATTATAACGATATGGCACCGAACTTTGATAAGAGCGTTGCCTTCCAGGCTGCTTGTGAGCTGGTATTCGAAGGTTGTGCCCAGCCGAATGGTTATACCGAGCCGGTTCTGCACCGTCGTAGACGCGAGTTTAAAGCTCTAAATGCATAATTGCTGAGCTAGTTGAGTTCGAGAAGGCCCCATTTGGGGCCTTTTTTATTTTGGGGGTCATTGGATTATTAATTAATTGGCACGAGCTTGATTGTTCCGCGTTAACCCACTTTGCTGCGGGTAATCCTGTAGCTTCTCTATTGGCTCTTAAGTTAAATTATGGAACTCTAACTTGCAGAGTTTTTCATCTTTGTTATTCGTTATTGGATTGGGTGACCAAGGCAAAATAAGCAGTGCATCTTAGAGGGGGTGATGAAGCAGGAATAATTCTTCTTATGTGTGTTTGGGAATTGGTCTGTGCAAGCATGTTATTTTCTATGGATTGAGATGATGTTCCTATGGCAGGGTAATACGGACAGGCGATACTGAGGTGATATTTTTTTACATTCTTACCAGGGCTCAATCCATGTTTAATTACCCAAAGGATATCTACGCGACTGGATTAGTGATGCTGTTTTCATGTGTTTATTCTACCGGTAGTTTGGCTGTCCAATGCGGAGATATTATTGCCAATTCTCAAGTCCTCACTGACGCATTATCTTGCAGTGATGATCCAGCGCTAACTATTGAGGGGCCGGAGGGTTTCCTTGTGATAGAAGGTGAGGGTTCTATTGAGTGCACTACTAATGGTATAGGAATCCATATGCTGGGGAAGTCTGGGGTTGTCATGGGAGGGTTTGTCACTAATTGTGATTTAGGGTTGTTGTTGGATGGAGATGGTTCCCATAAAGTGATTGGTGTAACAGTTGAAGAATCCTCTAGCGCAGCAATTTTTGCACAAAGTGACGGTAATCTAATTCGTCAAAGCACGGTGTCGAACACTACTAACGTAATAGCATCTGGTTTGGAGCTAGATGGTGAGAGAAATGTTGCCGTTGGTAATAATGTGTCTGGATTTTTAGAATATGGAATAGCTGGCTTTGGTTTCTATTCATATATTGGAAATAATTATGTAGAGAATAGTGAGTTGGGGATTATATTGGGTGCATTAGTAGTTGATGGAGAGAGTATAGGTGCTTCGTATTGCGTAATTGAAAGTAATACAGTGGTAGGCAGTCTACGTACGGGAATTGGAATAGGCGCACCCTATACATATCCTAACATGGATAATTTAGTGACAGGGAATACTGTAACTGGAAGTGGTAATGATGATATTTTGGATGATAATGAAGAGTCAGATTGTAGTGATGGTTTAAATGTGTGGTCTAACAATACTGCTGACACATCATTTCCATCCTGCCTTAAAAATCTTTAGAAGTTAAGAAAATATTCCTATAGTGGGTTGATCGTAAAGAGGCGATACTTTGGTGAAGCTATATTCTACTTGCTGAGGTTCCATCAATGTCCTTCTCTCCAAAAACACTCCTTGCTCCTGGGGTGGTGATGTCAACTCTATGTTTTTCTTCAGTCTGCATTGCAGATGTTGAATGTGGCGATACTATTACTGACGCGCAGACTCTTACTGGTGAGCTTTCTTGCAGCGAAGATCCAGCAATAACGGTTGAAGGTCCTGACGGTAGTCTTGTAATGTCTGGTGAAGGCGCAATTGAATGCACTACCGATGGGGTTGGGATACTTATGTTAGGAGCTTCAGGAGTTGTGACGGGTGGAGTTGTTAGTAATTGTGAAACTGGATTGGAGTTGGCGGGGAGTGGCCTACATAAAGTATTCAGTGTAACCGTCGAGGAATCCAGTGGCGCAGGCGTTTTTGCAGAAAGTGATAGTAACCTTATCCGACAGAATACCTTGTCAAACACCACTAATGTTAAGGCATCGGGTATTGTGCTGGAAGGGGTTGCTAATGTTGCAATTGGAAATAGTGTCTCTGGTTTTTTTGAAAATGGAATTGGTGGCTTTGGTTTCTTTTCTTATATTGGGAATAATTATTTAGAAGGTAATGCTGTTGCTATAAGCCTGGGAGCAAGAATAATTGATGGTGTGACTGTAGGTGCTTCTTTTTGTGTTATTGCCAGTAATAATGTCCAGAATAATGAAATTGGGGGCATAGCGATTGGAGGTCCCTATGTCATTCAGAATATGGACAATGTAGTTAGTGGAAATACAGTAGCAGGCAGTGGCTTTGATGACCTTTTAGATGACAACGAGGCTTCAGATTGTAGTTCTGGGACCAATATTTGGTCTGGCAATACAGCAAATACTTCGTTCCCTTCATGCCTTAAAGATTTATAAGTAGTGTATTTGGGGTGTGGCTCAGTTAGTCATAATCTTGATCTTTAGGCTTGCAGAAAGGAAAAGTCTATAAAGATGTACCTGCATGTTTGGGGGGTAGGCGTTTATTTTTATTGTTTGTCAGCTTTTATATTTATTATTATTTGGATTGATTCTTAGATCTGGGGTTGGTTTAGATAAGCTCGCCGATAGCGAATTTCTTTAGCTCTTGGTATGCCATACTTCCTTTTGGTTATCCGGTATATATTCGGGGTGAATATATATTGCTGTGTCATAGATCAAAATGACGAATTAATAGTATGTAGAAATGGTCGGAGAAAGCTTTGCAGTTGTCTCGTAATGTTAAAGAGTCGATTAAGCTAGCAACAGCTTTAGTGATCGTTTATGCCATTGCCTTGGGCCTGAATTGGGAGAAGCCTTTTTGGGGTGGATTTGCTGTTATTGTCTGCAGTCAGGCGAATCTGGGGCAGTCTCTTAATCGAGCCATTTTGTGGATTTTAGGGACGCTATTTGCCTTGCTGGCTGGCTGGTTAATCGTCGCATTATTTCCACAGGATCGCTGGTTGTTTATGATCGCCCTATCTATCTGGGTATCTATCTGCGTTTATTTTTTGCAGAGATCAAACTATCAGTATTTTTGGCTTACAAGTGGTTATGTCATCTTTTTGTTGTGGGATGTGACTGGTGGCGACTTCTCTATCTCCTACAAGGCTGGGGTTTTACGTATTCAGGAGTCCTTGCTCGGAATAATTGTCTACGGATTGGTAGCCGTTTTGATCTGGCCTAACTGTAGTCGTGGTGAGTTAAGAAGAGCATCTCTGGATTTATTGAGAGAACATCGTCGGTTTGCGGATAATTGTTTTTCCCGGGTTAGAAGTGGCGAGAAAATAAAGATTAGGCGTAAAAAACGTGTTGCTCTTTTAGAGCTTGATACGCGCCTACAAACAGCTATTGGCGATGCGAGTTCAGATAGTTATGAGGTGTGGGAATGTCGAAAGCAGTGGGGTCACTTTGGTCAATCTGCGACAGCCGTCACGCAATCCCTCTTGAAGTTGGAAGAAAGCTTAGCCCTCTCTGGTGATCTGGGTATATCGAAATACCTTATTGGTGTCGACGAATACATGCCCGACATTGAGGGACGTCTCGCGCAAGTGGAAAGCGCCCTTTCAGGGGAAAGGCCTGTAGATAGTGCCAATGGGAGAGTGGTTCGAGGAAATATTGAAGAAGTAAAGAGGTTGTCAACCTTTGAAACCGCTGCTTTAGCCGTTACTAGAAAATCCTTAAATGACTTGGAGGTTGAAACCCGATCTCTAATTGATTCAGTAAATGATATACAAACACGGGGTGACTCCTATTCGAGACAGGTAAGTAGCGATGGCATAGGCTGGCTTGGAGCTTTGATGCCCGACCCGGACAGGTTGACTAATATTGTCCGTGTTCAGATGGGAATGTGGATCGCTTATCTGGCATATCTTTTTATCCCTGACATGATTGGTGGATTGCTGGTTATATTACTGATAACAGTAATAGGTATTCTCGCCTCAATGACCCCTAAAATTCAATTGTTTGAAACCTGTGTTTTCACGATTTTAGTGTGCATATTATCGGCACCTATATATTTCTTTCTAATGCCGAAATTGCACGGATTTTATTCATTGGCTGTCGTGATTTTTGTATGGACGTTTGTAGTAAGCTTTTCTTCGAATAAGGTCTTTGGACCCCAGTCGATGATTCGAACCCTGGTTCTTATCTTTCCCCAGATTATTTTTAATTTTAACAACTCTCAAGAGTATAGTTTTGTAGTTTACACAAATTATCTATTTGTGTTGGCGATAATTTTTTGTATTTTGGCCGTTTCAAGAAATATCCCCTTCACTGCTCACCCAGAAATAAACCTGAAGAGAAGTATTGATAGGATTCTCAATAGTGCCGCATGGCTGGTGGTGGAGGGTGATATTCCGAAAAAAAAGAGAGAATCATTGTTTTTCAGGTTATATATATTGTACCACCTGAATATTATTATGATCTCAAGGAAGAGAGTGTTCTATTGGGTGGAGGGCATTTCTGATAAAAAAATGCGGGGTATGACCAGAAGCCAGATGCAAAGCCTTATAGGTTTGGCTATGTTGATATCCAATCAGGTTAAGCTGTTATATAAGATAGATAAGAAGAAAATAAATTTTGTGGCTCCTAAAAGATTACTTCGCGAGGCATTTATGTGGAGGCGGCTTGCAAGCAAAATACTTATCTATTTTTCTGGTGGCAACCAAAAGGTTGATATTGAATCCCTGCGAAGAGGTTATAGGAGGATATTTGAAAGGGCAAATATTGATGTCGGTGAGTTGATGGAGCTAAGGGAATGTAGTGAAAAATCCAGAGAGGGTGTAACAAACTTTCTTTATTTCTTGGGTGTTATCCACTGCATCAATAACTATCTGGTAGAGTTTCGTCGCGTTTCAGAAACTGTGGATTGGAAGGCTTTCTGTGAGGAAAGGTGTCTTTAATGTCTGTAGGGTTTTAAATGGAAAGAGTACCGCACGATATATCAATAGGCAGTTTCTATCTATCACCAATATTGGTGATAGCTTTGTTTGGTGTTGTTGCAGCCTTGTTAACCGCTAGGCTTTTGGATCGGTATCGTTTATCCCGATATTTTGCCAATCCACCGGTTGTTATTATCTCCCTCAGTGTAATTTATTCAATTTTTATAGGAAGGATATTCTTGGGAATATAGTAGTGGCTAGGTATAGAAAATATATTTTTACTGGAACAATAGTGCTTGTAGCACTGCTGTTACTTATTATCCAGTTCTGGAGATATCTCAATAATCCCTGGACCAGGGATGGAAAAGTGCAGGCGGACATTATTCAAGTGACTCCCAGGGTAACTGGACAGGTAGTTGAGTTGCCTATCAAGAATAATCAGTTTATTAAAGCAGGGGAACTACTGTTTCAGATTGATCCGAGAATATATGAAGCAGCCTTGGAAGAGGCCAAGGCAGAGTACGAGGAAGCTCTCGATACATACCGAGCGCAAAACAAGAATGTTCTCGCTTATGAGGCCAGGATTAGGGAGTCAATAGCAAATATTGATCTGGCAAAAAGTAATATCGGCGCGCTTGATGCGGAAATTGCAAGAACCAAAGCTGAATATGATCGGCAGAGAGAACTGCTACCCCAGAGAGCGACATCAGTAAGGGCATTGCAAGCGGCTCAGGCTGAGTATGAATCCACAATTGAGTATCGAGCGGGTGCAGAAGCCAGCTTGGTGGAATCTATGGCTGCTTTGGAGCAATCCCAAGCGGAGCTGGAGCAGGTTAGAGCACAATTGGGAGCGCTTGGAGCCGATAACCCGGGCGTTCGTGCGGCTTTTGCGCTGCTGGAGCAGGCGCGGCTTAATCTCGAATACACAACAGTTGTTGCTCCGGTTACTGGTTATGTTACCAATATAGATTTTCGTTACGGTGATCAGGCTGTCGCCAACCAACCTGCACTTTCTGTAGTTGATATAAGCACTTTTCGCATTGATGGTTTTTTTCGAGAAACTTTTGTTCGTCGGATCGCTCCGGGGGATAAAGCGTTTATGAAGTTGATGGCTTATCCTCATCTAGAATTGGAAGGATATGTTGAAAGTATTGGCTGGGGTATTGCTCGCAAAGATGGAACTGCAGGTAATGACTTGTTGCCAATGGTAGATCCCACATTTGACTGGATTCGCCTTGCACAGCGTATTCCTGTCAGGATTCATCTGACAGAAGTCCCCGAATCTGTGAAGCTTCGTGTTGGATTTACCAGCTCAGTGCTAGTAATGAGCAATTCTGCGGGCACCGAGCAAGATGAACCGGTGCAATCTCAATAGTTTCAGGAAAGGGTTAATACGGAGCCTACAGGGGTGTCTGTTGGCATTGCTGCTCATCTTCGGCAGTAGTTGTATGCTGGGGCCAGATTACCATCCCCCGCCGGTAGAGGTCGAAAGTGAGTGGATCTATCAAACCAGCTCAAAACTGGATACCTTGGAAGCCGTTAACCCATTGTGGTGGCAGTGGGCATTTTCAGATGTGACGCTGGACGAATTAGTCTCACTTGCGATTGAGAATAACCTGGAGCTGCGTTCTGCGGCTCTCAGGGCTCTCCAGGCCCAGCAACAGCTAGCTATTGCAATAGGTAACCAGTATCCCCAAACACAGCAGCTTGAGGGACTTATTGATCGTTCAAAGTATGTTCGATCGGGGATCACTGGCAATCTGCAGACTGAATATTACCCGAACTTTAATTTAACCTGGGAATTAGATACCTGGGGGCAGTTAAGAAGGCTGGTTAATTCGGCCGCAGCAGATTTTGAAGCCAGCATAGCTGACTATGATGGTGTGCTGGTTTCTATTATTGCCCAGGTGGCGCAAACCTATATCAATATTCGCACAACGAAACGCAGACTGGAAGTTGCCAGGGAGAATATTCGTGTGCAGCGTGAAGGTTTAAGGATCGCTAGAGTCAAATTTCTCGCAGGTGAAGTCAGCGCATTGGATGCGGAGCAAGCACAGGCATTGCTAAGCAACACAGAAGCCAGCGTGCCGGGACTGGAGATAAATTTGCAGCAGTTTGAAAATGCCCTGGCGATTCTTCTTGGAATACCTCCTAATAGTTTGAGTCACATAGTCTCTTTTCCCTCATCCATACCTATGATTCCCAAAGTCGTTACTGTTGGGATGCCACAGGATCTCTTAAGGCAACGCCCCGATATTCGTGCAGCAGAACGACGGCTGGCAGCTCAAGGTGAGTTAATAGGTGTTGCGAGGGCGGAACTCTATCCAAATTTTAGTATCGGTGGAGAAATAGGGGCTATAGATATTAATGGCGGTCAACTCAATGGCAGTAGTAGTGCCTGGGATCTGTTCATTGAATTTGACTGGAATCTCTTTAACTACGGAAGGCTCCGTAGCAATGTCAGGCTACAGGATGCGATTTTTCAGCAGTTAGTATCAGACTATCAGCAAGTGGTTCTGTTAGCGCAAGCTGATGTGGAGAACGCCATTGTCGCTTACATAAAATCTCAAAGGCAATTGGTTCACTATGAGGTGGCTGCTCAGGCCTCCCAGAGATCTGTCGATATTTCCCTGTCTCAATATACTAATGGCCAAGTGGAATTTGATACTGTGATAACTACGCTGATATCAGATGTTCAGCAGCAGGATATTTTGGCGATAGCGCGAGGTGCCGTGGCAGCGAATCTGGTGCAGGTGTATCTATCGCTCGGAGGTGGATGGCAGATACAGCAGGGAATTCCACCATTTCAACTTCTTCCAGAAGACATTCAGCAGGAAATGCTAGAAAGAACACCGTATTGGAACAAGGTTCAATAAAATTGGTTGAAGATTCTTAGTTTGATGGTGGTACTAGATGTATGAATTTAAGTAACCGTATTGTAAGTGCTTTATCTGCACGCAGATTATTCAAGCGATAATTGTCCCGTCAAATTCTATTTAGGTTTTGGTTATGATGACTAGCGCTCCGTTCGACAAAGATACAAATTTGATGGCAAAAGCTCTGGTAGAGGCTATCCCGGAGCAGGGTAGATACTTAGAGTCCCTAACTGGTAAAAGTCTTATATCGAGCAGTCAGCTTAATAGAGATGGAATATTGCAGTTACTCAGACTTGCTGCTCGCTGTGAGCTGGATAACAGAAAATTCTCATGTCATTTAAACAATAAAATCTTAATCAGCGCATTCTTTGAGTCGAGCACCAGGACGAGGCTATCTTTTGAAAGCGCCTGGCTGCGACTTGGAGGGAGTACTGTTTCAATTACAGATAAAGGGACAACACGTATTGGTGTCGGAGAGAGCTTAAGAGATGTTGCAGAGATGGTAAGTAATTATGGTGATTGTGTAGTTTTGAGGGATTCTTCTGAAGATTCAGTGAAAATTATGTCTAATAATTTAAGTATACCAATCATCAATGCTGGTAACGGGATAGATGAGCACCCCACGCAATCCCTTATCGATCTATATGCACTTCTTAAGTGGAACCCTTCCATTCTGTCAGGAAAAAGTCGAAAAATCTCCATTGGCTTAATTGGAGCGCCAGCTCGAATGCGAGCGGCGAGAAGCCTCTTGATACTCATGAGCTGTTTTCCTGAGTTTTTCTCAGAGGTTTTTGTGCTTTGTGATGAGGAGGAACAAGAACCGTTTCGGCAAGCGCAATTATCAATGCTTCAGGAAAAAGGTTTAAAAATAAGTTTAACGGATAAGATTGGAGATATTCTTCCCCGACTCGATGTGGTCTATATGAATGCTATATCCCTAAAAACAGCGGGGCATAGAGATTTTGGGTCTGGATATTTTATAGATAATAATTCTCCTTTGAAAAAACAAGCTATTGTGCTGCATCCTTTACCCCGAATGGGGGAGCTTGATAGTAATCTGGATGATACGCCCCATAATTGGTATTTTATACAGGCAAAAGGTGGTGTGTACGTCAGAATGGCCTTGGCAATGGCTATTTGTGGCCGCCCTAGTGAGATCGTAGATATTGCCTAGCCTCTCCAGTTTCGAAATGACCCCAATAAAAGGTATCGTCTATGTGCGGAATAGCTGGGATTCTTCATAGTGCGCGTACAATGCCTGTGGATGGCCAACTCCTTCTAAATATGGCTGCTATTCAGTTCCACCGTGGCCCGGATGGTGTAGGTTTTACAAACCCTCCAAGTCTAGGATTTGGGATGAGTCATGTGCGCTTATCGATCAATGACCTGAGTGATGCGCGCGCTTCTCAGCCTTATGTATCAGAAGATGGTCGTTACTATTTGGTTCATAATGGTGAAATCTATGATTATCAGCGAATAAGAGCCAGACTGAGGGCCTCTGGAGTTTATTTTTTAAGTAAAAGTGATTCCGAAATTATCTTGCATCTTATTGCGGAGTTAGGTCTTGTTCGGGCTATTAAACATCTTCGAGGAGAATTTGCATTTGCCGTTTACGATCAAATGGAGGACTGCCTCTATTTGGTTAGAGATCGGTTTGGAGTGAAGCCACTTTATTGGGCAAGAATCAAAAAAGGTTTAGTATTTGGTTCTGAAATTAAAAGTTTGTTTGCCCACCCTGATGTCCAAAGAAGACTAACAGCGCATGGAGTGTATCACCAGCTTATTCAGGTATCGATTCCTGGAACAACCGCTTTTGAAGGGGTTTTCCAGGTTGAACCTGGGTGCATTACAAAAGTTAAGCGAGACAACACTGAACTGGCTGTTACTCAACATAAATATTGGGACATCGATTTTTTGATTTCAGATGAGTATGCTCGTGACAAGTCTGATGAGTATTATATTGAGGGTTTGCGGGAACAAATTATAGACTCCGTGTCTTTGAGGCTTCAAGCTGATGTCCCAGTAACCTATTATCTTTCAGGTGGTGTTGATTCGGGTAGCTTGCTTGGAGTAGGGCAGTCGCTTTCGCAGCAGGATCTCACCGCCTTTACGATAGCGTTTGAAAATCCGGATTACGATGAGTCTCATATCGCAAAGGAAGCCGCGAGTGAGATTGGTGTCAGCCAATTCATAGTAAAAGTAACTGATGAAGAAATATATGAAAATTATTCAGAAACCATCTGGCATACCGAAAGGACATTTTACAATACATTATCAGTAGCTAAATTTTTGCTCAGTAAAGCTGTTAAGTCTAATGGCTACAAGGTTGCAATTACTGGGGAGGGGGCAGATGAGCTATTTTCTGGGTATCCTGCATTTAAAAAAGATTTTTACTTGTATGGCACATCTGAAGCTGAGTTGAATAAACGAAGAACCTGGCAGCAACATCTAGAAAGAAGCAATAGCTTATTTAAGGGAGCTATGCTGCCAATTGATAGTTATCGATCAGAGGGGATGGAACGGACTTTAGGATTCACCCCTACATGCTTGCAATCTTGGTTAAGCTGTCATCATCAAGCAGAAAAATTGCTTAACAAAGAGTGGCGTAAAGAAATATCTGGTTATGATGCCGGGAAGGCAATTGTTGATACGCTAGATTTATCACAACTCGAAGATAGACATCCGCTGGATGTTGCTCAGTATGTTTGGATTAAAACTATGTTTGAGACCCAGATATTGGGCTGGGTAAGTGATCGAGTAGATATGGCGCACTCCATTGAAACCCGTCCGGCCTTTCTCGATCATCACCTGGCAGCGTTTGCTATACAAATCCCACCATCGGTCCGGATTAGCGGAACTACAGAAAAGTATGTTCTTCGCGAAGCGATGAAGGGAGTTCTTCCGGATGTTCTATATAAAAAGCAAAAATTTGCATTCATGGCTCCTCCGGTAGAGACAGCTACCGGAGCTTGGACTTGGGTGCAACGAGTTATTGAGAAATTTCTCAGCCCAAAGGAGGTTAATTTAGCTGGATTGCTGCGATATTCGGAAATAGATACTTTAATTCAAGAGTATAAGTTACCGACCTTGCATCGATCAAAAAAAGTTCAATTGGATGCGGTGCTCAATCATATCTTGGGAGTGCAAATATTATATAAGCGTTTTATTGAAGCTGATCTGCCATTGTTGGCGCAAGAAAAATCTTCTCATCTTGGTTGGAGTTTAGATCGTATGGTTGAGTATCGTAAAAGTTAGAAAACAATAGGAAGTGAGATATTTTTAAGTGCCTATAATGTTTAATTATCTTCTTATGTAAGAAGTGGATAAGTAATCCTATGGCACCTACTCAGGTTGGTTTACGGTCAGCCTACTTAATATGTAAAGTTGCTAGAAATTCTGTTTTAGCTCGCTGTAACTTTTATTGTTCTACATGCAGGTTAGCATGGGATAGCTCAACTCTAATTTTTTAGCCTAAAGATAACGTTAGGACAAATAGTGTTATGCACCATCATAGAGGTCTTGGAGTTATAGAGAGTTCTACCTTTCCACAAAGATCTTTAAGCGTATTAGCCCCAACTTGTTGCATGACCTGAATCATTTGAGCTTTAAGTAGGTAAATTGCATGATTAGCTCCTTCAGTGCCAAGGGCACAGACGCTATACATAAAAAATCTTCCCAGAAAGCAAAAGTTTGCCCCTAGGCCACAAGCACTTGCGATATCCACACCGGATCTGATTCCACTATCGATAGCCAAGGAAATCCTATCCTGATAGCTGGAAAACCGTCCCAGTAAGGGGAGAGTCGCTTCGCCTAAATCAAGTTGCCGTGCACCGTGATTGGATAAAATGACTCCATCTGCCCCGAGTTTGATCGCTTGTTGAAGATCGGGTTCACTCATTATCCCTTTAATAATAAGTTTATGGGGCCATAGATCTCGTATACGTTTTACACTGTCAAAATCCAGTGGGCCCATAGTTGTGGTGTTCATAAACTCGGTTAGTTCAAGTTTTTTGTTATCGGTATCAATGTAAGGCTCTAGATTTTTAAATTTAGGGAGACCGTATCGCAATGTGGATAGGCTCCAATTTGGCCTGAGTATCGCTTGCCAGATATTTTTTACATTCAATTTCGGTGGCATTGCCAATCCGTTGTGGAAGTCTCTGGGGCGCAAGCCAAAAGTAGGAACATCAATGGTAATGACTAAATGTTGATATTGGGCAGAGATTAGTCGGGATAATAGGTCAGAAAGAATAGCTGGGTCTGTTGGGTTGTATAGTTGGTACCAGGCTGTTCCCTGTGAGACTTCAGAAATTCGCTCCAGTGATTCAGAAGATACAGTGCTGAGGATGAACGGGATCTTGTGCTCATATGAGGCTTTGGCAAGTATTACGGGCGCATTTGGCCACATAAGCCCCTGTAGCCCAATGGGCGCTATGCCAAATGGAGCACTGTATAGCGTCCCAAAAAGTTCACAATTTAAGTTCGGTGTAGAGTTGGGGCGGATATATTGGGGGGTGAATTTTACAGAATCGAATGCCTGGCGATTGCGGCATAAGCCAATATCATCCATACAGCCTTCTATTAAGTATTCATAGGAAAACTTTGGAACTCTCTGCTTTGCTCGATTTTTAAGCCGTTCTGAACTTGCGAAGTGACGGTTAAATAGGCTGTTGTAATTGGTCATACCCCCCCCTTTTTTTGAGTACCTTAGACATTAGATTAGTCTAGTTACATAGAAGGTGCTGCCTTGAGCAGAAGTGGCAACACACATGGGTTGTCGCGGTTCTTTCAAATATTGAATTCATTACTACGTACTATTTAGTTGTGGGGTGAGTGTTCCCTTCAGTTGTATTCCAGTTTGAAGAGTTACTTCTGTATTACGTGCCTGTTATCTGGGATTTTGCAGGGATACGGTAGGGTGTTATTCTCGAAATATTAAAGGAGTAAGCGGGTTGATAATGCGTAATACCTTTTGGGTTTTTATTTTATTGATGTTGGCCGGTTGTGCAAAACCACTTCCTGAAGACAAGTTAGATTACGCTGGCACTTGGATTGGTAGCCAAATAAGTTTGATCATAACAACTGATGGCCGGGTCTTGTATGAACGGGTTGAAGGGAGCGTTACAACTTCTATAGAGGGGCCGATAAAAGAGTTCAACGGAGATGATTTCAGTGTTGGATTTTTATTTTGACTGCAAATTTTCATGTTTCCAATCCCCCTTATGAAGAGGATGGGATTTGGCAGATGACAGTGGATGATGCTCGGCTAACACGGGTTGATTGATCAGTTCGCGTTTTAAATTAGTATCTGGTGTATATGGAGTAAAGAGAACAATAGAAATACTTTCTATTGTTTTCGATATCCCTTAAGGAGTTCCGTTGAATATAAAAATCAGACACCTAGAAGAATCCGATAATAAGGATTTGTTCGAGATTCATAGTTTTGCCTCAGTAAATGAAAATACCTCTCAACTACTTTTCCTAAGCTCTGACAAAGTCGCTAATCTTTTTTCTGATCCGAATAATTATACCTTGGTCGCTGAGTTGGATACGAAGGTCGTTGGGTATGTCACTCTGTTCTTAACCAATAAAATCCGGGATAGACATAGTGCTGTGCTGGCAATTGCGGTACATCCTGAATTTCACGGTCGGGGAGTTGGCCGGATGTTAATGGAAGAGGCGCTTAATCAGGCGGATAATTGGCTCAATCTAATACGATTGGAGCTGGAAGTTCATGTTGATAATGGTACTGCAATAGCACTTTATGAGGGCTCGGGTTTTCAGGTGGAGGGAACCAAGCGACTTGGCAGGTTTAAGGCGGGTCGTTATATAGACGTTTTGCTGATGGCGAGAATACACCCTGAGTACCAAGCTAAAGCATAGGGTGCACCTTGCAATCGCAAAATGGACCTGGATATTAGGGAGGCTCAGAATCGAAATTTGGAGCTCCCTAGGGCGAGGCGAATTATTCCGAAGTCTCTATGTGTGTAAATTCTCCACCGAGCTGATCCAGAGTGATCTCTCCAAATCGCGCGAGTAAAATACTCTCCGCCTCATCCATTGCATCCTTTAGGGCGGCATTTACTGCGTGCTCAATGACGCAGTTAGTGTGTTCGTCTGTGAGGCCAATGGTAAAAACTGAGCTGTCTCCCAGCGCTTTATGGATATCCAGAAGTGTAATTTCATCCAAGGGCTTCGCGAGTGACCAGCCCCCATTGTGCCCTTTACTGGAGCGCACGTACCCCTGATCCCGCAATAGCGCCATAGTTCTGCGAGCCACCACAGGATTGGTGATGAGCATAGCCGCCATCTTGTCTGAGGTAACAGGCTTATCAGTCATGTTCAAATGGATAAGGACATGAAGTGCCCGGGATAATCGGCTGTCTTTGCGCATAATTCACCTGAATTTCCGATCCTGCAGTTTATCACGAAACTTTTGCTGTTACGTGTGTTGTGCAGCTTTGAATTCTTGTGTAACAATAAAAGTTACATGATGTCGGAGGGGTGGTTATGGATACGGATGTATTGATTATCGGTGGAAGTTTTGCCGGTCTGTCTGCGGCGATGCAGCTCGTTCGCGGCAGGCGCAAGGTCGTTGTGCTGGATGCTAAAAGACCTAGAAACCGCTTTGCAAAAGCGTCCCATGGAGTGTTTTGCCTCGATGGTAAGACGCCCGAGGAAATTCGTAGCACGGCGCTTTCCCAGCTACAGGCTTACTCGAGTTTCCAGGTGGTTGAAGGCACTGCGGATACTGTGGATGTTCATGAAGAGGGGTTTGTTGTTGCTGCACTGGGAGATGCCACTTTTAAAGCAAAGAGGCTAATTCTTGCAACCGGCATTACGGATCAGCTACCGGATATCCCTGGCGTGAAAGAGCGCTGGGGTAGGAGTGTGATTCACTGTCCTTATTGCCATGGTTATGAGCTGAGTGATCGCCCTTTAGGTGTGCTGGCTACCAGCGAGCTGTCTTTCCACCAGGCGGCGATGATTCCCGATTGGGGCGCAACTACCTTATTTACCCAGGGCCAGTTCAATCCGCAGGGGGAAGTGCTCGATCATCTGCTGGCTCGGGGAGTAATGCTGGAAGAAGCCCCGATTACGCAGTTGGAGGGAGAGGGGGATAGTTTACGTGAAGTTGTTTTAGCGGATGGCCGCAAGTTGCCACTGGAGGGTCTCTACGTGAGCCCCAAAGCGGAGTTGACCTCTCCGTTTATCGATCAATTGGGGTTGGAGCTGGAGGAGTCTTTTACCGGGCAGATTGTGAAGGTGGATGGCTTTAAGGAAACTTCTGTAAAGGGAGTTTTTGCTGCTGGGGATTTATCCAACCCGATGCAAAGCGGAACCTTTGCGATTGCATCCGGCACCATGGCGGGTGTTGGAGCTCATCGCTCGTTGATATTTAACCAGTGATTGTTAAAGACCGGTGGGGGTTCGTTGGAGATATGCCACAAAAAGAATTTGGTATCTTCCGGGCTAAGGAGCCTCTGAATAACTCCATGATACCTCTGGCATGCAGAGCGGTTCACAATCAAGGCGCGGCTTCGCAGGAATGTCTAGACCTTTCAAGAAGTCGCAACGCGGAGTGTGAATCGCTCTGCAAGCCCCGAAGGGCGGGCCTTGAAGGCCACAGCTGCTGCGTTGCAGCTCTTGCCAAGGGCTACGGCCATTCGCGGCGAGCTGCGCCTAACATCTGCAGCCTTCAAGACCCGCAGAGGCATTACGGAGTTATTCAGAGGCTCCCTAAGTAAGCGGCAGGAGCGGATTTGTGCTCCTGCCGAAAAATATCAGCAGTTCACAGCGTTTACTGCGAGCCCGCCGAGAGAGGTCTCTTTGTATTTGCTCTGCATATCGATACCGGTTTGACGCATCGTCTCGATAACGCTGTCCAGCGGTACGATATGAGCGCCATCACCGCGCAGGGCCAGGCGTGCGCCGTTAATGGCTTTTACGGCACCCATGGTGTTGCGCTCGATACAGGGAACCTGCACCAACCCGCCGATTGGATCGCAGGTAAGGCCGAGGTTGTGTTCCATACCAATTTCAGCAGCGTTTTCAATCTGCTGGTTGGTGCCGCCCTCTACGGCGGCCAAGCCGGCGGAAGCCATGGAGCAGGCTACGCCGATTTCTCCCTGGCAGCCCACCTCAGCGGCAGAAATAGAGGCATTCTTTTTAAACAGCATACCGATAGCGCCGGCGGTGAGCAGGAATTTCACTACCTGGTCTTTCAATTCACCGTGAATTTTGCTGTCGTGTACAAATTCCACATAGTAGGCGATAACGGCGGGAATCACACCGGCGGCACCGTTAGTGGGTGCGGTGACGATGCGCCCGCGCGCGGCATTTTCCTCATTGACGGCGAGGGCAAAAAGGCTAACCCAGTCGAGAATGGCGAGGCCGTGGTTGCGCTCTTCCGGACTCTGTTTGCTCAACTCCCGGTAGAGTTCAGCAGCACGGCGGCGAACATTGAGGCCGCCGGGCAAGATGCCATTCTGGTGGCAGCCTCGCTCAATGGAGGCATCCATTACTTTCCAGATATTCCACAAACGGTCTTTGACTTCCTGCTCGCCGCGGAAGGCTTTTTCGTTTTCCATGGCCAGCTCGGCAATAGTCCAACCGTGATGATCACAGATCTTCATCAGCTGTTCTGCATTGCTGAAGTCATAGGGCAGAAGGGTGGCGATTTCCTCTTTGTGAGCGAAATCCTCTTCGGAGAGCACAAAGCCGCCGCCGATGGAGAAGTAGCTGCGCTCGAACAGCAGCTCTTCGCCAGCGTAAGCCTGGCAGGTCATTCCGTTGGAGTGCTGGGGAAGAAATTCCTCCATATGGAAAACCAGATCGCGCTCGCGAATAAATTCGATATCCTGGTCACCGTTTAATAGCAGGCGGCGCTCGCTCTGGATTTGCGCCATTTTCTCGTCAATCGAGTCGACATCAATGGTGTCTGGAGATTGACCCAATAGCCCCATCAGAACTGCCATATCGGTGCCGTGACCAACCCCGGTCAGGGCCAGTGAGCCGTATAAATGAACTTGTACGCGGTTTGTGCGGGGCAGTTGGTCCCGGTCTTGCAAATCCTGCACGAATTGGCGGGCAGCGACCATAGGGCCCACCGTGTGGGAGCTGGAAGGGCCAACCCCAATTTTGAAAAGCTCAAAAACGCTAATACTCATAAATATTCTCTGCGCCGGGCTGCATCCTGCGGCAGCCCTCCCTAAAGGATATAGTTGCACTATTTAGGGGCGCACTTTGCCTTATGAGTCGCAACAATCAAGATGGTGCTCCCCATTCCGTACAAAATTCTATTAGCAGCAAATTTTGCGGAATTTATGAGTTCCCAGACCTTAAGCGTATAGACAAGCTACGGCGCTTCCGCGACCAAAACCGCTCTCTTGGGCGCGGGGTGACCTTCCACGGTTTTGTCTGGCGATTCCGGGTCGAGAAAATCTGCCAGGGATTCGAAGTGCATCCAGTCGGTGCGCCGCTGTTCCTCCAGGCTGGTGGTGTTCAAATCCACGGTCCTGGGGCTGCGGAAACCGCACTTGCGCAGCCAGCTCTCCAGGGTGGCGCAGCTGGGGAAAAACCACACATTGCGCATCTTTGCATAGCGGTCTTCGGGTACCAGGCAATCGCCGAGTCCGCCGTCGATAACCAATGTCTCTAATACAAGCTGGCCGCCGGGACGGAGGGTTTCGCGCAATTCGCGCAGGTGATCCATGGGTGAACGGCGGTGATAGAGTACCCCCATGGAAAAAGTGGTATCGAAAGCGCGCAAGTTTGCCGGGAGCGCTTCAATACCCAGGGGCAACAAATCCACTGGTGCTTCCTGGCCCAGGTATTTTTTCAGCGCATAAAATTGCGCGACAAATTTGGCGGAAGGATCAATACCGATGACCCGGCGCGCGCCGGCACCGTAGGATCGCCAGCAGTGGTACCCATTGCCACAGCCCACATCGAGCACCAGTCGATTTTTCAGTGGTGCCAAGTGCGGAAGCACCCGATCCCATTTCCAATCGGAGCGCCACTCAGTATCAATATTTAGTCCAAATAACTCCCAAGGGCCTTTGCGCCAGGGGTGTAATTTGCGCAGTTCCCGCTCCAGGGCTTCGAGTTGTTCCGGGCTGGCATCGGCGGCAGCGCCTGCGCTGACCTTGCGGTTGAGTTCGATTGCGGAGGGCGTGATTTCCGGTAGGGCTTCCACCGCTGCGCGCCAATCGGGCAGATCGCCCCAGCGATGAGGACTCAGGTTTTCAGCCACCTGTGTTGGCAGCTGGGCCAGCCAGGTGCGCAGGGCGGGAACGTGTTGCAGGCCTTGATAGAGTTGGGTGTAGTCGATCACGGGGTACTTACTTTTCCGGCGCGCCTTTGATGGCGATTAAAGAGGCAAAATTAAAACACTGGAACCAGACATCGACACTGGTAAAGCCGACATTTTTCAGTCGTGTGCGGTGGGTATCCAGGGTTTCCGGAATTAATACATTCTCCAGGGCAGAGCGCTTCTGTGCGATTTCCAGCGCGCTGTAACCGTTGGCGGCTTTAAAGGAGTGATGCAGTTCGATCATTAAATCGTTGTGGGCTTTATCGGCGAAGTCCACTTTCTCGGAAATAATCAGAATGCCGCCGGGGCGCAAACCATCGTGGATTTTCTGCAGGATTTCTTCGCGCTCTTCCACCGGAATAAATTGCAGGGTGAAGTTGAGCACTACCACCGAGGCATTTTCGATAGCTACGTTTTGCAGGTTGTCGCAGATAAGCTGAACGGGAACCTCGCCGCTATCGGCTTCGAGGACCGTGCGCGCCTGATCAACCATGGCTTGTGAATTGTCTACAGCGACGATCTCACAGTCGGCAGCGGGAATGCGATGGCGCATGGCCAGGGTTGCCGCACAAAGGGAGCTGCCCAGGTCATAGCAGCGGCTTCCAGCTTGGGCGTAGCGCTCTGCCAGGGTGCCGATCATGGCTACGATCGTGGTGTAGCCGGGCACGGAGCGCTTGATCATATCGGGAAAAACTTGCACCACTTGGCGATCGAACTCGAAGCCGGCTACCTGGCCCAGTGGGTTTGCATAAATATTGTCGTGTTTACTCATTGGAACTTCGCTAGAGGATAACGGCGATAGATCGGCGCCGGTTTTGGCCGGCGCCGCAGAGCTTCCCCGGACAAATTGCCGGGGAATCGTCGAGCTCCAGTTAGAGCTTTTCTTCCTTCAGGTTGAGTTTGGCTGCCGCTTCGCTACCTTGGGGACCGGTAACAATGGCGGTACTGGCCTTGCTCGGGTCCAGATAGGTGGCACCGACGCGTTGCAGGTCTTCCAGGGTAACTTTCGTAACCTGCTTGCGGAATTGTTGGCGCGTCTCGTGGGTGCGACCGTAAAGGCCCGAGTGGAAGTTCTTCTTGGCTTCACCAGCGGGGGAGCCGGGTTTATCCAGACCGCCGACGACGCCGAGGATCGCTTCCTCAACCTGTTCTTCCTTGTGCTTCTCTTCGGCCAGCCACTTCAGGGATGCGTCGAAGTCCTCAAGGGTTTCACCCATACGGGGATCGCGGTAGGAGTAGAAGCGGAATACGCCAATATTGCTGTCGTGGCCGGCTCCGCCGCCGTAGGCGCCGCCCTGTTCGCGGATAGTGCGATGCAGGAAGCCGTTGCGCAGGAAGCCGCTCAAAACCGACAGCGGTGCCGCATCCGGGTGGGACATAGGCACAGTGGCGTAGGCCTTGGCACAGAAGTTCACCTGGCTGTTGGCAACCCAGAGTTCCTCGATTTGTTTGCGTTCGAAAGGTGCAGCGGGGTTGGCTGCGGCGATGCTGGAAGTCGAGGTCAGCGGCATCAGTGTCTGGCTGAAATCGCCAATTTTCTCTTCTTCACCCACCAGCAGGAACTGGCGCGGTGCTGCGAGGATTTTCTGGTGGATAGCCTGGAATTGGGTGGAAAGGTCTTGCAGGCCTTCCTCTTTTTCCAGTCCGCCAACCAGGGCTCGCAGGTTGCGCAATCCCAGCAGACCACCGCTGGCATGGCTCTCCCAGGCGGCGCGGTTGTAGCCGGCGCTGGCGGCAGCCATGGCGAGGGCGTGGCCGTTGCCGACAACACCCTGTTCGCGGCGGGCGAGGGTTTGCAGTAGCAGTTCCTTGATGCGGGCGTGCTCGTCAAAACGCACCTGCTCCATAGTGGCTTGCATCAGTTCGGTCAGGCCGCCCTGATTGCGAGCCAGCGCTTTACCGGACAGGATAAAGTGGCCGGACAGGTGATCCAGGTCGTCGATGGCAGTGCGGCTGCTGGTGAAACCGTGCAGGGCGCCCACCACGCTGGTCTGCCACTGCTGGACTTCCAGGTAGTCTTTTTCACCCAGGCCAACTTCGCTCAGTACCTGGCAGTAGTAGGGCAGCAGTTGCTTTTCGGTTTCGGTGAATTCCGGCAGCGCGCAGACCATTTGCTGGTAAACCAGGCCGTTGGTGCCCGCGCTGTAGCGGGTCAACTTCTGTGGACCCAAGTCTATTGCTTCGCCTTCGACATCGGGAAGCTCTGCGGGAATGTCTTCTACGCCGACCTTGGGCAGGATAGAAGCGTCGTCCTCGCGGTTTTGTCGATCGGCCAGGGCTTTGGCGGTTTCGACAATCTGTGCTTTTTCTTTTTCGCTGAGAGCGGCTTTGATTTCCGCCAGCTGGTCTTTCTCCGCCTGCTCGCGGCGCGCAGCCAGCTGCTCATCGGGACTCAGTACCATACGTACGCGGTGCTGGTTCTCCAGCAGAAGTTCACGGGCTTTATTGGCGATAAACTTCGGATCTTTGATCTGCTCGCGCAGTCGCTCCAGGGTGGCATCGATATTCAGCAGGCCGATGGCATCGCCACGGTGAGTGGCGCCGGTCAATGCGGTGAGAATCAATTGCAAGCCGAAGGGGTAGCCGTCGCCACCAATTTCTCGCTGTTGTAATTCCAGCTGGTGCAAGCTGGCTTCTACCTGTTCGTAGGGGATGCCGTTTTCCGCGACGTCTCTCAGCACGTCGAGAACCTGTTGCTCAAGCTCGTCGGCACTTTCGCGTTCGCTGCCTTCAATACCGCAGACAAACACCAGTTCGCGTTGGGAATCGTCCAGGCCAACCAGTGGCGAAGGAGAAGTGCCCAGGTCGGTGGTTTCCAGCAGCTTCATCAAAGGTGAAGCGCTGTTATCCAGCAGTACGCCGGCGAGCAGGTGTGCGGTCAGGGCCTCTTCAAGATCGGTGACATCACCCAGCAGCCAGCTCAATACGATATGGGTCTTGGCCTTCAGAGGCTCGCCATTTAACGGGTAGTGCTCTTCGACTTTCAGCGGCGCCTGGTAGCGGTCTTCGCGCCCAACGGAAATGGTCTTGTCGAGCTTCTCGAATTTGTGCAGCGCTTTTTCTTCAAACGCGGCCTGGTGTTCCGCCGCCGGAATATCACCGAAGGTCATAAAAGTGGCGTTGCTGGGATGGTAGTGGCTGCGGTAGAAGGCAACCAGCTGCTCGTAACTCAACTTTGGAATATCGGTAGGTTCGCCACCGGAGTTGTAGTGATAGGTGGTGGTGGGGAACAGGTATTTGCTCAGGGTGTGCCACAGCTGTGAGGTGACGGAGCTCATGGCACCTTTCATCTCATTGAACACGACACCTTTGTAGACGAGCTCGCTGCTCGCATTATCCGCTTCGGCAAATTCCAGGCGATGGCCCTCCTGGGCAAAGTCCAGCGGGTCCAGGCGCGCAAAAAATACTGCATCCAGGTAGACGTCGAGAAGGTTGTCAAAATCCTTTCGATTCTGGCTGGCAAACGGGTAGGCGGTCCAATCTGAACTGGTGAAGGCGTTCATAAAGGTATTGAGTGAGCGCCGGATCATCATAAAGAAGGGATCGCGCACCGGGTACTTGTCACTGCCGCACAGGGCGGTGTGTTCAAGAATATGGGCGACACCGGTGGAGTCTTCGGGCACGGTGCGCAGGGCGACAAGGAAAACATTTTCCGAGTTGTCTGCGGCGATGTGCAGGTGCTGGGCACCGGTCGTAATGTGTCGGTATTCCTCGACGCGCACGCCGAGAGAATCAATATCTGCGCTGGTAACCAGTTCAAATGCAGGATGTGAGTTGCTCAAAAGACAGCTCCCTGGAGTTATATGAATTTTCTGGCCGGCCACTGCTGCCGGCGAAAGGGCGCTATTCTACCGCTTGCACACATCGGAAAGACAGTGTTGACAAGGATGCCAGTAGGGCGAAGACTTCGCTTGCCGAAGCTACGGCATAAATGTAGACGAACACGGAGATATTAGAGGTTGTCCTGGTTGGATATTGCCAGTGTCATTGGCTTTTTTATCACATGGGTGGGTTACACCGTTTTTGCGCGAAAAAAAGCCAAAGAAACCTGGTGCCTTACTTCATCGCTTCAATGGTACCGCGTTGAATGGATGATGCGTATGCTCGATAGGGATATGCGTATGGCGGATACCGCTATTCTCAGTAACCTGGAGCGGGTCATTGGTTTTTTTGCCTCCACCAGTATTCTTATCCTGGCGGGTTTAGTGACGGCATTGACGGCGAACAAGGCCGCCATCGAAGTGCTCACCAGTTTGCCTTTTGCAGAGCCCACCACCGTTGAGCAGTTTGAGCTCAAGGTGATGTTGTTGATCCTGATTTTTATCTTCGCCTTTTTCAATTTTACCTGGTCTCTGCGCCAGTACTCCTTCGCCAATGTACTTATTGGCGCAGCACCGCCGCCGGAAACCGGTGATCTATCTGAGGAAGAGCGACGCCGGTTTGCCATCAGTACAGCCAAGGTGATCGACCATGCGGGCCACAGTTACAACTACGGTCTGCGCTCTTATTATTTCTCAATGTCAGTGCTGGGCTGGTTTATCCACCCCATCCTGTTTGTTGCCGGCTATTTGTTTGTTGTTTGTGTTTTATACAGGCGTGAGTTTCTGTCCCGCGCACTGAATTCAATTTTGGCGGCCCGGGAGGGTGGGCTGGAGCGCCAGCAGAGGAAAAAATTCGATGAAAGACCGTGAAATCCTGGCGGCTTTTGATGAAGTCGCTGAAATGCGCGGCTGGCAGTCACTGCATACCCCAAAAAATCTGGCCATGGCGCTATCTGTGGAAGTTGCAGAGTTAGGGCGGCACTTTCAATGGTGCAGTGATAAAGATATCCATAATCTAATGGCAGGCGACAAGGCCGAGCAAGTTGCCGCTGAACTGGCGGATATTCAGATGTACTTGAGCAAACTGGCCGCTGTACTGGGGGTTGATATGGAAGAGGCGCTACAGCGCAAATTCGCCGAGAACCGCCGCCGATGCAATGAGGCTTTGCAAGGTGAGGGCTCCGATGGGTGACAGCCTGCGTAAAGATCGAAACTTTGACGATCTCGCTCACCGTTTTCGCAACCGTATCTATGGCGGCCTTAAAGGGGATATCCGCCTGGCAGTGCTCAACCGGGATCTGGCGCCGTTATTGGGGAGCGAGCAGCGCACTCTAAAAATCGTTGACGCTGGGGGTGGCCAGGGCCATTTTGCGATGGATCTGGCTGAAGCGGGGCACGAGGTTTTTCTCGCAGATATTTCTGCGCAGATGCTTGAACTCGCGGATGCGGAAATTCGCCAGCGCCATTTGCAAAAGCAAATGACCTTGCTGCATAAACCCCTGCAAGAACTGCCGCAAATAGAAGCATTAAAGGGCGCAGACCTGGTAATTTGCCACGCTGTGCTGGAATGGTTGGAACAGCCGCAACAGGCATTGCAGCAGCTGCGCAGCCTGTTAAAGCCTGGTGGGCATCTTTCGCTCACTTTCTACAATCGGCGTGCCCTTGAGTTCCGTCTATTACAGCGGGGCAGCTTTCGCCAGCTGGACCGCAATATTGAAGGGGATAACTGGGGTGGCCACCCTGGCAGCCTCACTCCACAGAATCCACTGCTGCCGGAATGGGTGGAAGACTGGCTGACCGAAGCGGGCTTTTCCGTGGCTTGTCACAGCGGCATCCGCTGCTTCCACGATTTTATGACGCCATCAATCCGGGAAAAGTTGCCCGCGTCGGCCATTGTGGAAAAGGAGCTTGAATACTCCCAGGTGGACCCCTATCGGCAATTGGCCAGGTATATCCACCTGCTTTGTAAGGTTTAACCAAGAATGCTCAGTAGTAACTCCTTAGCGGCGTTGATACGCGATGCCAGGTAATCGTTGCCGCCGCGATCTGGGTGGAGTTTTTGGATCAATTTGCGGTGTGCACTAATGATTTCATCTCTGCCAGCATCGGCGTCAACGCCAAGGATTCGGCGCGCTTCGTGTTCCGAGAGTGGCGGGCCCTCGGCGTTGTGTGGCGGCGGATGTTGAGTGGCCCCTGGATTTGGGCGCCTGCTTGAATACTTTTCAAACAGTGGCATCAACCAGGGTAAATAACGGGAGAGCTGACTGAGTAAGCGGCCCAACACAGGAAGAATGAGCACCAGCGCTGCTCCTACCCAATGCAGGCGCCCGGTGATAGCCAGCACAACCACTATTGCGGCGACGCCGGCGATGCAGGCCATAAAAATCTGCTTGCGCCGCTCCTGCGGTGAGCTAGATTTGATTTTTTGCCAGAGATACCAGGCACCGATGGCGATTAAAATCAGTAAGATTAAGCGCGCCAATGACGACTCCTTATAGTGTTGATCTGCCAATGTTTGTTCTGCGTATCATAGAGTCCTCTTAACTACTTGATTCGCGGATTGATATTACTTGATCTGGGAGGATAAGCGCCTTCAAGCTATCCTGACAAAAGAAAATACCTGCACTTGAGAAAACAGTATGCAATACGACAAATTTCAGATACCCGATGCGGACCAGGTGCTGCCCGGCCGGCCCCAGCCGATGGAGATCAGTGGCACCCACTTTGTAAATGGCAACACCATTAAAGAGCCATTTCCTGAGCACCTGGAAGTCGCCATTTTTGGTATGGGATGCTTCTGGGGCGCAGAGCATGTGTTCTGGGATACGGATGGTGTGTTTGCCACTGCCGTTGGCTACACCGATGGCGCCACTGAAAACCCGAACTACGATGAAGTCTGCACCGGCCGTACCGGGCACGCGGAGGTGGTGAAAGTAATCTTTGATCCCAAAAAGGTGAGCTACGCAGAACTCCTACGGATCTTTTGGGATCACCATGACCCAACCCAGGGTATGCGTCAGGGTAACGATATCGGCTCCCAGTACCGTTCCTGTGTTTTCTGTCTGAATGAAGGCCAGAAACAGGAGGCGGAAGCGAGCAGGGCGGCTGTGCAGGAAGCGTTGGACGCCAAAGATCGTGGGTCAATCACCACCGAAATTAGCATGGCTCAACCGTTCTACTATGCCGAGGAATACCACCAGCAGTATATGGCTAAGAATGAAGACGCTGTTTGCCCAATTCTTCGCAACCCAATGCACGACTGAGAATTGATAGATTACAGAAGCAGGTGGCACGGTGAGTACTGCCTGCTTTTGTGATGCTGAACATAGTTACTTCCACTTCACTTTTCTGTCTTTTTCCTGCCTTCTCTGAACTTGCTTCCCTGTATTTGGCTGTTATTAAATCCTAGATTGCCAATATTAAGTGACACACGCCTGCCCGCTAGAAATTCTAGTGGGCTCAAGTAATTTAGAATCTTTCTTGGACGAGTGTTTATTCGGAACGCTGCATCGTCAATATAGCTTTTGGGTATCTTGTCAATTTTCATACCTTTCGGGAAGAAGCGTCTCAGTAGACCATTCGTGTTTTCGTTCAATCCACGCTCCCAAGAGTGATAATGTCCTTCTCGATAAGGGTTGGCCGACCACTACGAGCACGCTCATGCAGACCTTCAATACCTTCCTGCTCAAAACTGCTTCTCCACCGATCAACGGTCTTCGGTGGCGTTCTCTGTGCAGTAGCTACATCTGTAGGAGGCATGCCTTCGTTGAGCTGAAGAATTATCTTCGCTCGCATTACCTGTCCATTTGAAAGGGTTGTTGATCGGCACCACTCGCTCAGAGTGGATACTTCACTATCAGAAACTTGAAACGATTTAGGTGTACGCATAACAGATACATTACACGGACGGTTCGCCATTAGTTACATTAATTTCCGCATGGGCCACTAGTGTGTCCCAATAGTCATAGGCCTTCCTGAGCGCGCCCTCATAAACAATAAAACCTTCCTGGTTTAGAAGGTAAAATACTGGTGAATACTCAAGATCTAGGGATTTAGAAATCGAACTTTCCGGATCATATAGGAGTTCAAAAGGAACGCCATTATTGATGAGTTTTTCCTCATTTTCGTAGCGCCATTCTTCTCCTTCTTCTTTTTTAGGAGAATCCATAATGACGTGCATAGGAGCAATTTTATCGGAAATATATTCAAACATGCTTCCATAACAGCCTAGTGCATCATTGTAAGGTCCATTACCTCGATAGAATGGCATCACGCAAACGGGTAAAAGTTGACTGGCATCTAGTCTCGCCAATGACTCAGTAAGAGAGGTGGTACCCCCGCTACCTATATTTTCAAAAATATAGCTGCTCGGAAATTCTTTATTTATCCATTTATACCTCTTGGGAGCTGGATCAAATCCTTTCAGGTAAGTTTCTTGAGAGATTCTCTCAAACTCACCAGCATTGCTTCTATCTGAGGCTAACAGCCAGTGTTCAATACCTTCCTTATCCCCCCTAAGTTCACACCACTTAGAGGCATAAAAATAGGCTATGGCATGCTCAAATGTTTCATAGCTTGATAGTTGATTGTCGATGAAGTCAGAAATTAGATGGATACCTTCTTTTTCCCTGTTTGTTTCAAAAAGTGATGCACCTTTATAAAGCATTCCAGCATTTTTCCCGAAATTCTTAAATGCTTTTCTAATTATTCTGCTAATACTTGTGTCTGAATATGTGGCCTCGCTTGCTTCAAGCAGTCTCTCCCAATCTCTGCGTTTCCATAGCAAGCGAAATCCCTCCCAGCCAGGGAAGCTGCCAGTCTTTAACTCCTTTAGGATATAATTTGAACTCGGCTCAGTAATAACCCCGAGAGGGACTGGGGATGCTTTGACATTTAATATTGTGTGATCACCGCGTGAATAAAAGCGGTAATTCACAGTTCCTCTACCGTAGGTTAAGTCAATTTCATCTTGAGCTATCAATGGTTCCCCATTGAAGCTGAGGATAAAGTCACCCTTCTTTAATCCAATACTATCTGCAGGGGAATTTTTTGCTACATTGACAATAATGCTAGCGTTTGAGTTGTCAATGTCGCCTGTGACTTTTTGGGTTTCTTTTTTGTATTCCCATTTTGTGGGTGAACTAATCAAGGTCTTAAACTCCCTTTTGGTGCAATTTTTTTCAAAAGTGTATATTGTTGCTGTTCTGTTAAGTTGGTATAACTGCCCAAAGGCAAAGGTTCATAGTTGCCTGTTATTGTCAAGTTTAACTGATTTCCTAAGGTGCTTTTTCCGAATGCCAAAGGGTTGCATTTCTTAGTGTCGCGTATATTTTATGTTGTTCGCAATAAGAAATGCAGACCCTGGGTTTATGGTTATATCTTCGCTTCTCTTAGGTGTTCGCGGAAACAGTTATTCAAAAATAGACTTAATGCTATTGATCAATTGTTGTTTTTGTTCTTTGCTCAATGTAGATGATGGAGGCATTGGGCGAACAGGGTTGAATAGCGCTAGTTCGATATTCATGACTCCATCTGTAGACTTAAGCCAGCCGCTAGTGTTGTTTAACAGCTTTTCCGGTGATTTAGCTATATCTTCATGGCATGAGGCGCAGTGTTCAATTAGGGTAGTTTTAAGGTTCGGGTGCTTGTCCAAAATTGTGGCCATAGCTTCAGCTTCAATGTTATCGTCGCCAGTAATAGGCTCTTCACTTATATATGACTCTCCAGCAGCAAGCCTTAAAATAGCTTTATTTTTGTCATCGACGATTAATAATGTTTCATCCATAAGCATAACTAAGCCCACCGGTGCGCCTTCGGGGCGAAGGTTATCTACCTGATTCCAGTTAGTGATAATTTCGATGTGTTGAGCTTGTTGTGACATTCCCCCCTGGGGGGCAAATGGATGGCGTGTCCACTCTGTGCTTGGCGCGATAGGATCACGGTTAAACCATGCTTTGTCGGTTAAAACGGGTAGCCCATTATGATTGATATCATAGGCAACCAACCGATTACCTACCACACGGTACCCATGCCAGCTCATTAAAAGTCTATTATTTAGCGCTGGTATTTTACTGGATTGGCTATATAGCATATCTAGTGGGGCGACATGGGGAGGCAGAAGTGTATAGGGAGGGTGGTAGTTCTTGACATGGCAACCATTTTTGATTTTGCCTTGATCAAACATTTCATTCAGGCAGTAGGGCCAGCCATAAAATCCATCTTCCCTGATTATATTGATTTCCTCATAGGGTTCATCAGCATCCTTCACATCACTGCTATTTTCTGCCTGTAGTATTACCCCGGAAGAGTGGGCCACCAGGGCCATTGAGTTCCTTAACCCATTTGCAATTTGTCTTCCTGTTGCGGAGTAGCTATCGGTAGAATTTTTATAGCTGTATTGCCAGAGTCCGTTCTCGTCTAGCTCATTACACTTACCATCCGTTATATGACGCTCACACTGGTCAGTTCTTGAGCCAAAGTTAATTAACAGTGAGTTGTCAGGTAGTTGAACGAAATTACTTAAAGGATGCAGCGAATCCTTGTGAGGTAAATTTCCAATTATTACCTCATCAGAAACAATTTGGTCGTCTACTAACTCTAGCCGACGAATCTGATTAGTCTCTGCCACTAAAATACGTCCCTTGGGGTCCATCTCAATATCGTGAGGCATATTGAGCCCATGCAACAGAGGGGTAACTGTGACATTTCCTTTTAAATGATCATCAGAGGACTCAAGGAGCCAGAGGATTCCCTTACCCTCGGACCATCCGCCCATATCGGTTATAAGGAGACTGCGCTTGCCCAATTGGATCGCTTTACGGGGCTTCTTAAAACCTGAGAACTGACTGACAATCCCAATACAGGTTCCTTTAATGCTACCTACAGCAACTTTAGGGAATCCATCGCAACTGCTATTTAAAGGTAAGTAATTACCCGAAAAACAAATGGAAGGGAATAAAATGCTTAAAAATGACAGATACTTCAAGAATATACTACGCGTGTTATTCATATCACATAACGCTTAATGCACTTTCTACACAACCAGAGTTAGTTAAGATTGTGATGTCAGGTGCCTTTACTTACTAATTTTAGGGTGCATGCACTAACCACCCCCTTTCTTCTGAATGATGTAAAGCTATGCTTTCCTGTATCTCACGATTAATCTCCTTATGATTGAGACCTATAGATATTAGAATCTGGCAAGGCAAACACAGTTATTTCAATTCCCAGCCAGTTCTTCCCATAAGCTGATGCCGACAATAATTGGTGCGCAAGTATCAGTTCGGGTTACTCTCCTGAGACCTGTGTAGCCATCTTTTGCCGCTGAAAGCATGATCTATAAATTTTACTGGCATGTTCAAAACGGCTGCATTCTATCATCTGTTAGTAGATCTCGGAACTGAGAGGCATGCTAATTTTAGAGGCGTCTGGTAGTTCAATTTGTTGCACAGGCTTGGTGAAAAGAATATTCCATTAGGCTTTTGATAATTGTTCGCAATCTCGAGTGGCGATAAAATATTACAACATCATTGGCAGTATCAAGAGATGCTTGGAGGAAGGCGTAGTGTGGGTTATCCGCTTTATTCTGCTTGGTAAGGGCTGAGATATTTTCTAATGTATGTACCAAGAGTATTCATTGTAATGAGAAGAAGAATTTCACATTTGGTGTGATGGCTATAGCTGCGGATTCTTTTACCAAAGTATTTACGTTAGTCGGCTGAGGAATTTTAGAGTGTGGGCTGAATTTAGATTTAGCTATTATATTTGGGTTTTTCTTCTATCTTTTTAGAATTGTACTTCCGACCGCTAACCCTCATGCCGGGCTCTGTCTCTTATCTTTTTTGGCCTCGTTACCTTATAGCCATATAGTTTGGACAAGTACGCTGTATCTACTTAAATGAACCCCTTGACAATTGTGTGTGCTAAGGAGTTCTGATTTTTTCTTTTATTGATGTGCGCACCAATCACTCCAACTCCCAGGGTAGAGTAGTGAGTCGTGGCGACCAGCTAAATATTGTGCATAGAAATTAACGCAGGCAGTAACTCCGGAGCCGCAGTAATTGAGAAGTGGTTTACCATCTGCCAAGTTGCCAAACTGTGATTTAAGTTCGGCAATAGATTTCACTTTCCCATTGTTTTTGTCAGTAATGTTTTGCCAGGGCTGGTTGATTGCGGTGGGTATATGTCCGGCAATCGGGTCGATAGGCTCTTCAATTCCTTCAAAGCGCTGACTGTCCCGGGCGTCTACTAACTGCCAGGGTGCTTTACTCAGATTTTGTTTGATGGTTTCGTAATGAACCAATAGATTTTCTTTTGGTTGTGCGCTGAAGTTTCCTTGCCTGGATCGAGTGGGCTCGCTTGTGTCCAATGCCTCTCCTGCATCGAGCCAGGCTTTTAGACCGCCATTCAGAATGCTAATTTTCTTGTGGCCAAAGAAGAAAAACAGGAGCCAGGCACGGGCGGCGAAACCCAGGCGGTTGTCGTCGTAGACGATTACCTGTGTGTCACTATCGACTCCCAGATTGCGAGCGTAGTCCTGGAACTGTGCAGCACTCGGCATTGGGTGGCGGCCGCCGTAGCGTTGCACAGGGGCAGAGAGGTCACGGTGCAGGCAGGCGTAATGGGCATCGGGAATATGGCCAGCCCGATAGTCCCGCTCACCACTATCGTGATCCGCCAGGCTATAGCGGCAGTCCAATATTACAGGTTCGCCGGTCTTTTTGAGCTCTACCAAATCCGCAACTTCAATCAGGGCAGGGTTGTTGTTGCTCTCCATCGGCCTTTCCTCAATCCTTGATACCGCTTTTGTCGTGTAACTTCAGCTGTTGTTTTTGGTTATTGGCCGCTTTCCGGGGCAGGGACCTCAGCTGCTTGGGGTTCAACGGCCTGTTGTTCGGCTTCTTGCTGGGACTCAGACTCTTCTTCGGTGGAAATCTGGTCTGCCAGCTCCGCTTTGCGGCAAGTCATGGTGGTTTCGGTTTGATCTTCGGCAGGGTTGTCGAGAAAGCGCGCAACTGCCCGCTCCGCGCAGTTGCTTGCGGAAATAATATCGTGAGCCAGGTTGGGAAATAGCAGCCATTGGTGATTCGGTAGCTCTTTGCGTGCGATATCGACATCATCTGCAGCCAGTACCGGATCCAGGCCGCCGTGTAACACTATCACTGGAACTGGGGTGGAGATGGCTTCTGACTCAGTGAGTGGAGCAGAGGGGATTGCCCAGATGCGACACTGTAGCTGCAACAAATTTAAATCTGATCGTACGGCCCCGCCGAGAATGCCGGTGTCTGCAGCGTTGGCCCTGGCCTGATCAAAATCGACAAAGGGAGCCTCTTCATAGCAGAAGTGGCTAACGCCGGCTGCATCCCCAAAGTAGGGGTCCAGTACGATCTCCATAAAGTGTGCGATGGCATCCTGGGCCGGCTGTAGCCCTTCATCGCCCTCATTTTCCAGGCCCTCGATCATCTTGGGCAGTTCACTGTAGAAGTTTTCGTTATACAGCGCCTGGAATAAAACTCTCAGCAAGCGCTGTCCAGTAAGCACAAAGGGATAGCTTTGTTTTGAGTAGCGGTGCTTGATCGGAATGGTGCGCGGCTCTTCATCTAAGGTCTGGATCAGGTTTTCCAGCCTGCGGCGCAAATTGGGATAGCGACTGTTACATTTCTCGTCTTCGATGCAATGCTTCAGGCCGCGCTCGTAGGCGGCCAGGGAGTCCTGTGGGAGCTGCTGCGTGTAGACAATATTGGGGAAAACCGCGCTGTTAAGTACCAGGGTGCGGACCGATTCCGGGAAGTCGCGGGCCACTGTCAGGGCGTAGCGGGAGGAGTAGGACACCCCGTAGAGATCGAATTTATCGAGCTTGAGGGTTTTTCTCAGCTCTTCTACATCCCTGGCGATCACAGAACTGTTGTACTGGGCCAAGTCGGCACCTTTGCTCAGGCGGCTGTAACAGCGCTCCATACTGAAGGAAAAAACACGGGCCTCTTCTTCCGGAGACAGGTTGCGCCGGAAGGCGGTATCGGCATCTTCGATAAACTCGCTGCAAGTGAGGCGCGGCTGGGCCATACCGGTGCCCCTGGGATCTATAACAAAGAGATCCCGGCCATCTTCTACTGTCATGGCGGCATAGTTAAGCCACAACCAATCGCTGGCGTTCTCGGGCTCTAACCCCATGCTGGCTCCGGGGCCTCCGGCGCCTAGGTGGAGTAGGGGGATTTTCTTGGGATCGGGGTTTGTGGCGCGGAAGCGCACGACCGGAAAGCGGATTTTGCGCTTTTCTGGGTGGGCATAATTCTCCGGCACCTCCATCATGAAACACTGGGTGAAAGGCCAGGTTTCATCGGTTTTGAACCAGCAGGGCTTTGCGACCAGGCGAGCGTATTGTTTTTGCGGGGGTTGACCGGTTTGGACAGAGTTTGTCGAGCGCTCACAGGCTCCAATCACCATGGAAAAGAGAATGATGAGGAGTATGCGCAATCGGGCTTTTTGCACTTAGATTATTCCTGTGACTGCTACTAAATAGTGGTTTATGGTTCCAGACCTTTGAGCGGGTCAGTGCTTGCCGAAGCGTGCCACTGGCGCGGAGATATTCCAGCGCAATGCCGCGAGGCGAATCGCTAGGGTCACAAATACAGCAATAGCCACCACCAGCTCATGGGGTAGCCACCCTACATTGTCCAAGGCAACGAGTATGGCCGTACCGGTAAGGGCGGCGGTGGCATAAATCTCTCGCCGGAGTAAAAGTGGAATGTCACCGGACAGCACATCCCGAATCACCCCGCCAAAAGTACCGGTCATTACGCCGAGTACGATTGCGATAGTCGCGGAATAGCCCAGTTCGAGAACTTTCTGGGTTCCGAGCACCACAAAAACGGCGAGTCCAATGGCATCTGCCACCATTAGCAGGCGCATAGGGACCTTTAGATAGCGTATCAGGTAAAAGCTTACTACACCGGTAATTGAGGCGATCCACAGGTAATAGGTGTGCTCAAGCCAGAATACAGGGACGTTGAGAATAATGTCCCGGGCGGTGCCGCCGCCAATAGAGGTGACGCAGGCGAGTACCACGGCACCAAATAAATCCATCTGTTTGTGGCCGGCGGCGAGTACGCCGCTGAAGGCAAAGACCGCGATACCGATCAATTCAAACCAGTGCAGCAGCTCATCCATATCATCGTTACATCCAGAGATTGGCGGGCAGGGGAGAATAGCACTTCTGTCGACGCAAAGGGAATTGAGCAGCGATCTACTGGTGAGAAGTGTGAGGCGCCGCAATAGATGGGTACCAGGGAGCTATCGAAATAATGACCAAGGGCCCATTAGGCGCAGAAGAGTAATGGAGGCTGCTACCCTTTGGTTACGTCCATTGTTCACTGGCTGTAGAGATGCCGTATAAAAGCATACTGTTGGCTTTGCTGGCAGTCTCAATTTTTGGACTGAATTACCCGATAACTAAGGTGGCGCTGGCCGACTTCCCGCCAATGTTATTGGCTTCGGTTCGCTTCACCCTCGTCGCTGTTCCTCTGGTTTTCTTTTGTCCATTCCCCAAGACCTCGATCCTCAATGTTATTGCGCTCGGCTTCTTCTTAGAGTTTCTCTCTCTGGGGTTGATGTACTACGCCATGAAGGCCGATATTCAAGCGGGTGTAGCGTCACTGCTAATGCAGTCGCAGGTGCCATTCACCCTATTGCTATTCGCAATGCTGTTTGGCGATAAGATAAATATGCAGCAGTGCTTGGGTTTGGTAATAGCTGCTGTAGGGTTCTCTGTATTTTTCTACTATGCCGATAAAGGTGGGTCGACAACGATAGTGGGATTTATCCTTATTATGGGGGCGGGGCTGTCTTGGGCGATAGCGAATATCGTATTCCGCAGGATGCCAGGTGTTAATTTGTTACATTTAATGGTTTGGGCTTCACTGGTACCGCCAGTACCTCTTTTGGTTTTGTCGATATTTTATGAAAGCCATACTCCCTGGGTTTTCTTTTTTCAAGCGCATACGGCCAGTTGGTTTTCAATTGTTTATCAAGTGTGCATGGTGACATTGGTTGGTTATATTTTATGGGGTGATTTAATTCGTCGCTATTCCTCTGCCTGCGTTTCACCATTTGGGTTGCTGGTTCCTATTGTGGGAATAATCGGCTCATCAATTATCCTCGGTGAATATCTTACATTTGTCGAGTGGGTAGCGACTTTTGTCGTGTTGCTGGGTATTGCTCTTTGTGTGGTGAAATTAAATGATCGAAATCCGGGGCAGGAGATTGTTGATGTGGAGGGAAGTTAGGGGATGGGTAATAATTTTATTCAGCTTGTTGGGCTCTCTGTTTGGGCTTTCCGCGCTCCCCAAAACTTCCTTTTTATACCTTTATTGAGAGTTTAATAATTGCTGAGGGCTGTCTTTACTTATTTCGCGGTTCGATGATGCGTAAATGGTCGCAGTGAGTTTTGGCCTGCTCTCAATTATTATTACTTTAAATCCAAACGTTTTTTTTCGGTGCAGTACTTTGCTTGGTGTGGGTAATAATTTAATACTGCTCCACAGTCTATGCGCCGCTTTTTTGTGTCATTATTCCGAACTTTAGTTTAATGGTTTTGTGCTACCAACCTGGGGGGCGAGGTAGAAGTAAGGAGATAAGAAGTAATGGGATAAGGGCGATGCCCACGGCAACTACCGTGAGCATCGAACTAGACGTGTTTTACACGAATGCTTGCAGGCCGGTCTGGGCGCGGCCGAGGATCAATGCGTGTACGTCGTGGGTACCTTCGTAGGTATTTACAGCTTCCAGGTTCATCACGTGGCGAATTACGTGGAATTCGTCAGAGATGCCGTTGCCGCCGTGCATGTCACGAGCAATACGCGCGATATCCAGAGCTTTACCACAGTTGTTGCGCTTCACCAGGGAGATCATGGTGGGGTCGAACTGCTTGTTCTCATCCATGATGCGACCTACGCGCAGGGAGGCTTGCAGGCCCAGGGTAATTTCGGTCTGCATGTCCGCCAATTTCTTCTGGAACAACTGGGTTTGAGCCAGAGGGCGGTTGAACTGGGTGCGGTCCAGGCCGTACTGGCGAGCGGCGTGCCAGCAGAACTCACCGGCACCCATGGCGCCCCAGGAGATACCGTAACGAGCGCGGTTCAGGCAGCCGAAGGGGCCGCGCAGTCCGCCAATTTCCGGGAATTTGTTTTCTTCCGGAACGAACACATTGTCCATCACGATCTCGCCGGTAATGGAGGCGCGCAGTGAGAACTTGCCTTCGATCTTCGGTGCGGAGAGGCCTTCCATACCCTTGTCCAGCACGAAGCCGCGAATAATATCGTCGTCATCTTTCGCCCAAACAACGAAAACGTCGGCGATTGGGCTGTTGGTGATCCACATCTTGGAACCGCTGATGCGGTAGCCGCCATCAACTTTCTTGGCGCGGGTTTTCATGCCGCCGGGATCGGAACCCGCATCGGGCTCGGTCAGGCCGAAACAGCCAACCCATTCGCCGGATGCCAGCTTGGGCAGGTACTTCTGCTTCTGCTCTTCGCTGCCGTAAGCGTAAATCGGGTGCATAACCAGGCTGGACTGAACGCTCATAGCGGAGCGGTAGCCGGAGTCAACGCGTTCAACTTCGCGCGCCACCAGGCCGTAGGAAACGTAGTTGAGACCGGCACAGCCGTAGCCTTCGATGGTGGAACCGAGCAGGCCCAATTCACCCATCTCGTTCATGATTTCACGATCGAAGATTTCGTGGCGGTTACCCTCGAGAACTCTGGGCATCAGTTTGCTTTGGCAGTACTCACGTGCCGTGTCGCGCACCATGCGCTCTTCGTCGGTCAGCTGTTGGTCCAGCAGCAAAATATCGTCCCAATGGGCGAGTGGCTGATGTTTACTCATGGTTTGTCTCTTCTACTTCCGTTATTAATTCCACCGGAGCGTCCAAGAGGGCCGGCTGAAGAAGGCCGAGCACCTTTGTACAGAGGGGAGACTTTTTGGATAAGCTCCGCGTCAAACCCCGATGACTATTCAGTTTAGTGTGCCGCATCATACCGAAGTAGTCGGTTTTCGGCACTCCTGCGGGCAGCAATTTTTTGCCTGATTTTACGTATGCTTTGTAAACAAGAGTAAAACGCATTGCGAGCGATTTTGGGGGGCGGATAATGCACGCAATAAATCTCTATTTTTTACGATTAAACGTTTAATTTCGGTGATATTCCTTGTCCTTTTACCGTATTTTGGCAATTTGTGTTCCGCTGCTTGTCAGCTGTAGTTCGCAGCCAATTGAGACCATTCAACCCGATGAAAATTTGGGGTTACCAGAATCTTTTCGTGCATCGGGCACTGTCGCACCGAGTTTGCGCTGGTGGCGAGATTTGGAAGATCCGCAGTTGGACAATTTGGTACAGCTGGCGCTGAAAGATAATCCGGATATTCAGGCTACCTATTGGCGATTGGAGCAGGCCGCAGCCACCGCGCGGGGAGCGCGATCGGGACTTTGGCCAAGACTGACCGCCAGTATTGAAAATACTGAGCAGCGCTACTCTTCCGGCGAGTTCACCGACCCCTCTGCGGAGGGCAATAGTTGGAGTACCCGTATCGCCGCCAGCTATGAAGTGGACCTTTGGGGGCGGGTCCGTGCCGGTGCCAGTGCAGCAGAGGCAGCTTACCTGGCCCAGGAACAGAATTTACAGACGGCAGCCCTGACCCTGGCGAGCGAGGTGGCAGCTACCTGGTTGGAGTTGCGGGAGCAGTGGGGGCAGCGGGATTTGCTGCAACAACAGCTGGAGATCAATCGCAAAAGTCTGAAGGTTCTGGAACTGCGCTTTGGTCGCGGCGTCTCAGGTGCAGCCGATGTTTTGCAGCAACAGCAACTGGTCCAGCAGTCACAGCAGGAACTGGATGAGGCGGCAGCGGATGCCGAAACTCTAAAAGTACAGTTAGCTGTGCTGTTGGGTATCAATGTCGAGGAACTTAGCAGCATTATTCGCGAACAGGCCGGGTTGCCGGTATTACCAGCCCTGCCAGAGACCGGCGTGCCATCGCAATTGTTATTGCGCCGCCCGGATGTCGTTGAGGCGCAGCGAGACCTTTTACAGGGCTATCACTTAGCCGATGAGGCCTGGGCCGATCGACTGCCTGTATTTAGTTTGTCTGCGGTAGCTAGCAATGGCACCAGTTTAATTAGTGACGTGACTGAAAACTGGCTCTTGGCCATCGCAGCCTCTATTGAGGGGGTGATTTTTGATGGTGGCGCCCTGGCATCGGCCCGGGAGCAACAGGACGCCGTTCTGCAGGAGCGCTGGGCGCTCTACCGCAGTGCAGTTAATGAAGCCTTGTCTGAAGTAGAGCAGGCCTTGATTCGAGAGAGCCTGATCGAGCAGAGACTCAACCATCTACGTGAGCGTGAGCGTCTCGCAGACCTTTTGGTTCTGCGCCAAAGCCGCGCCTATGCGCGGGGAACCATCGACTTCCTCAATGTGTTGACCGCGACGAGTGAACAACAGAGTTTGGCGCGACAAATCTTGTCTGCCGAGCGCGAACTGATTGAAAACCGAGTAGTACTTTACCGCGCGCTTTCCGGCGGGATCCCCCAGGCGGATCTTCCAGCCCCCGAGCCAGTGGATTTGGAGTTGTACCTGGAGGGAAATAACTGATGTTGCAGAAACTCAATTGGCGCCTGCTGATCCCCATAGTGTTGGTGGTGTTGGCATTCCTGGCCTTCAACTGGATGATGCGGGAAAAACCGTCGGTCAGTCGCGGTGAACGCAAATCACCTCCGCCGACAGTCGATGTAGCTGTTGCTGAGCAGGGTCGTTTTCCTGTAACTCTGAGCGCGCTGGGTAAAGTGAGTGCCCGTGAGTTAGCGGAGTTGGAGCCTCAGGTACAGGGGCAGGTGCAATGGCTCGACTATGATCTGGGCCCCGGAGCCGTAATGCCAAAAGGGCGGGTGCTGTTGCGTATTGATCAGGAGCCCTACCAGTTGGCCCTGATGACTGCCCAGAGTGCCCTCGCCGAACGCCGTGCTGAATTGCAGCAGGAGCAAGGACAGCAGCAAGTTGCTCAAGAGGAATACGAGCTTCTCGGCACAGCCCTGTCTGGAACGGATAAGGCTCTGGTGTTGCGCGAGCCTCAGAGAGCAGCAGCAGAGGCGGCAGTAAAATCCGCAGAGGCAAATGTGGCCTTGGCTAAACGCGATCTTCGGCTTACCGAGATTCGCGCCCCATTTGATGCCCTGGTAGTTGAGCGTGATGCCGACGTCGGTGATCGCGTCTCTCCGGGTGATACTCTCTACAGCCTCGCTAGTGCCGACCGTTTCCAGATAGCCGTTGAGATTCCCGCGTCACAACTGCACCGGCTCGGACGCGGTGATGTTGAAGTTCGAATTTATGGCAGCCAGTGGCCGCAGGGCGTCTACCGCCGCGGTGAGTTTGTCCGGGTTATCCCGGTACTGGAAGAGCAGGGTCGTCTCGCCAGTGTGTTGGTAGAGCTGGAAGACCCGCTTTCCGTCCAGGATCCGTCCCAGCCGCAGCTGCTTCTCAACGATCTGGCGAAAGTAGAGATCGTTTCCCAAAGTGAGGATGAACGTGTGCGAATCCCCCTCACTGCGTTGCAAGACGGCAACAATGTGTGGGTGGTTCGCGAGAACCGCACCACGGTTCTGCCGGTAGAAGTGGCCTATATGAGCGGCGACTTTGCAGTCCTGGAGCAGGGGCTCAGCGGTGGAGAAGCCTTAGTGACGACCCGGTTGGTAACCGTTACTGAAGGCATGCCGGTGCGAATTGCCGGAGACAGTAATCGCCAGCAGCGTCCGCCGATAGATGCGGCTGCCTCTGCGGAACGGCCGCCAAGACGCGGCCCCGGTGGACCCAACGCTGGGGGCGCAGATGACTGAGCAGAATAGATCCAAAGATAAGGTCGATACCCGCACGGGCGCCATCGCCTGGATGGCGCGCAACCATGTAACCGCCAATTTGTTGATGCTGGTTTTCCTGATCGGTGGTTTGATTTTTTCGACCATCGTTAAAAAGGAAGTTTTCCCGGAGTTCAGCCTGGACACTGTGAGCGTGTCCATTTCCTATCCCGGTGCCAGCCCTGAGGAAGTCGAGCGCGGTGTACTGGTGGCTGCCGAGCAAGCGGTGCAGGGCTTGGTAGGTATCAAAGAGATGACCGCGAGGGCCAATGAGGGTAGTGCCTCTTTAACACTGGAGCTGGAAGGCGATGCTGATGCTGCCTTGGTGTACCAGAATATTCAGCAGGCTATCGATTCTGTAACCACCTTCCCCACAGATATTGAGCAGCCCCAGGTCAGTCTGGCCGAGCGCAAACGGGATGTGCTGGATCTCGTATTACACGGCGATCTTACCGAGCAAAACCTGCGCTCGTTGGCGATGCAGGTTTACGATAAGCTCGAAGCGCACAGCGGTATTACCCAGCTGGAAGCGCGGGGGATGCGGGACTTGGAAGTGGCGATCGAGATTCGCCGCGATGATCTGCGTCGCTATGGGCTTACCCTGCTGCAAGTGGCAAGCATCGTAGAAAATGCAGCGGTAGATATTCCCAGCGGCAGTGTTAAGTCTGATGCGGGGGAGATATTGGTTCGGGTGACCGAGCGCCGTGATTGGGCTCGTGAGTTTGGCGATATTGTTATTGCCCAAGGCATTGGTGGCGGTGCCGTTTATTTAAAGGATGTTGCCAATATCAGCGATGCGCTTGAGGAAGAAGCGCGCAATATGGTGTTTAACGGTGAGCCAGCTATCAGCATCAAGATCTACCGGGTGGGCGACCAGACACCAATGAGTGTCAGTGAGGCTGCCCATGAAGTCGTTGATGAGGTCAGGGCAAGCCTGCCTCCGGGGGTGACCCTGACAGTTCGAGATGACGACTCGGAAATTTTCAAAGCGCGTCTGACCCTGCTGCTGAAGAACGGTTTTATTGGGCTCTTATTAGTATTTGTTGTGCTCGGAGCCTTTCTGGAATTGCGGTTGGCTTTTTGGGTAACACTGGGCATTCCTACCAGCTTCCTGGGGGCATTGCTATTCCTGCCTGGGCTGGATATTTCCATCAGCATGGTAAGTATGTTTGCCTTTATTATCGCCCTTGGAATAGTGGTGGATGATGCAATTATTGCCGGTGAGAATATCCACGAGTGGCGACAAAAAGGCTACAGCAATCTGGAGGCTGCCGTTGCCGGTGCCCGCCAGGTATCGGTACCGCTCACATTTGCGATCCTGACTAATATTGTCGCTTTCCTTCCACTGATGGCCTTACCCGGCTTTATGGGCAAGATCTTTGGTGTGATTCCCTTTGTGGTGGGCTCGGTATTTATTATTTCCTGGGTGGAAGCGCTGTTTATTTTGCCCGGTCACTTGGCCCACTCTCGTCGCGGCTATAAAAGTCGCCGGGCGCGCCGCTTTGCCGCGCGGCAGAAAATGCTGGCGCGGGGATTGGATCGTTTTGTACAGCAGCGCTTTAGGCCCTTCCTGGATATATGTATCAAGCATCGCTACACCACTATTGCGGTGGCAGTTGCGGCACTGATGGTGGTTGGTGGTTATGCCGCTAGCGGCCGTATGGGCTTCACCCTGATGCCCAGGGTGGAGCGGGACTCCGGTCGCTTTGCCGTCACCTTTCCCACCGGAACGGCCCAATCCCAGCTGGAAAAAGCGCGCTCGCAGATTATTACTGCTGCCGATAAGGTGCTCGAGCAATACGATAAAGAGAAGGTCTTCCTGGGGATTCGCGGTTTGATGGGCGATGACGCGATTATGGTGGACGCTTTCTTTGTTCCCGCAGATGAGCGCCCTTTTTCCACCGGTGAGTTTATTCGCGCCTGGCGCCAGGAAGTGGGGCCCATTGCCGGTGCGCTTAGCGCGACAACAGCTTCTGACCGTGGCGGTCCCGGCGCTGGCTCCTCGTTAACCGTGGAGCTTCGCCATACCGACACGGATACCTTGGAGCAAGCTGCGATACGTTTAGGGGATGAGTTGGAGAAATTCCCCAATGTCAGTGATATCGATCCCGGTATTTCCCTCGGTAAAACCCAGCTGGACCTTACGCTGACTGAAACGGCCAAAAGTTTGGGTATGTCTGCGGAGGATATTGGTCGCCAGTTGAGGGCAGCGTTGTACGGGGCTGAGGCCCTGCGCCAACAGCGCGGCCGGGATCAGGTGAAGGTCATGGTGCGTTTGCCTGAGGATGAGCGGGCCAATATCAATGATGTGAATAGCATTATGATCCGGGCTAGCAATGGACTTTGGATGCCCCTGCCAGATCTGGTAAAAATTGATAAAGGGCGCGCCTATGCCACGATTAATCGCCGGGCAGGCCGCAGGGTTACAACAATTACCGCCAATGTGGAGCCCAGTGACCAAGCGACACTCGTCATTAATGAGCTGAATGAAAGTGTGGTCCCCCAATTGAAAGCCGAATTCCCCGGCCTAAGTGTTTCCTATGAGGGACGCCAAGCGGAGGAGCGAGAGGGATTGGCAAGCCTGGCGATGACCTTTGCCCTTGCGATGGCGGTGCTGTACTTGCTATTGGCAATTCCCTTAAAGAGTTATGTGCAGCCGTTGATCGTAATGGTGGCGATACCTTTTGGTGTGATTGGTGCGTTACTTGGTCATTTGGGTATGGGGTACGGACTCAGTATGGTGAGTCTGCTGGGTATGGTGGCACTGGCCGGAGTTGTGATTAACGATACTCTGGTAATGATTGAGTACAGCAATCGTCTCCGAAATGATGGCGCCGATTTGGAAAGCGCTATTAAGGGAGCGGCAGCGCGGCGTTTTCGCCCGATCGTATTGACTACAGTAACGACTTTCTGCGGCTTGATGCCGATGATTTTTGAAAGTTCGGTGCAGGCGCGCTTTATGATTCCGATGGCGATCTCGCTGGGCTATGGAATACTCGCGGCCACAGCGATCTCATTGTTATTGGTACCCTGTCTCTATTTAATGATGGGTAAAGATATTCCCCAGCTGTTTGCAAGGTTGAAAAATATCATCGCTCGCCTTGGTCGTAGCGGTGCAATCGCACAGAAATAAATTCAATAGTAGCCGGTATCTTCTTATCGGCTATTTTCCTCAGAAATTTAATTTTATGACTGATATTTAACTATCAGTTTCCAAAATACGTTCCTGTCTCCCTGAATACCACCTTCATTTAATTTTCCTTTATGACTTGGAACTGCGTTAGCTGAAATACTGCTCCAGTTCAATGTTATGAAATTATTTCCCGGCATACTTCCAGTTTAGCAACTGATTTTCAAGTAGTTCAAATAACAGAAAATTTTGACCAAATTTGAAAGACAGAGAAATGAATTGAAAGTTAGTTTCCGGATTTTAATAAGTATAAAAGGTAATGTTCAGTGTGCAGCTCAATAAACAAACATAACGCCCAGTCCTTAGATTTTGAATCGGGAGAAATGGGCGTTGTACCATCAGGAGATACAGTTTGCGATTTGATCGAAAGACAAAAGCTAAAGAATCCTGATCAGGTCGTTATTATCGATGGCAACACAGAAATAAGTTTCGCTCGCCTGATGAAACGGGTCGATGGGATTGCCGCTGATTTGGTAAATCGAGGGGTTGAGCCTGGTTCCTTGGTTGGAGTCTGTATGAGTCGATCCTGGGAGCTGGTCGCGGCTTTACTCGGCGTAATGCGCGCAGGTTGTGCTTATGTCCCATTGGACCCAACTTATCCGTTAGAGCGGGTGCGATATATGCTCGAGCACTCCAGAGCTGCTGCAGCAATCGTTGATTGTGACGAAAACGCAAACTTGTGCCTTGGCGTGAAAGAACTGTTATGGATCGATGAGTTGCGAGAGCAGGCACCGGAGTTTTTACCGGGACATACCAGGCCGCAAACGAGCGATTTAGCCTATGTAATCTATACATCCGGCTCTACTGGAAGCCCGAAAGGGGTTGCTATCGAACACCGAAGCCTTATCGCTCTCAGTAAGTCCATGAGTGAGCTGTTGAGCGATGGAGAGCTAGAAGGCGTTTTGGCTTCGACCTCAGTTTGCTTTGACCCCTCGGTGATGGAAATTATCGGGACTCTTTCTCTGGGCGGCCGAGTTATATTGTCGAAGAATATTTTGGAGCTGCCAAAACTTCCCTTTCGAGAGCAAGTGCAAACTTGTATCACCGTTCCATCTGCGGTTCAGGCTTTACTTTCGATAGACAAATTGCCTCAGGGAGTGCGTTGCCTGATTTTTGGGGGTGAAGTACTTAAGCAATCCCTGGTTGAGCAAATATATGCGGGGGCCGAACAACTGCGGATAGTTAATGTTTATGGACCCACAGAGGACACGGTTTACTCAACTTATACAGAAGTTAGCCCCGATAGCGACCAAATTACGATTGGAAGGGCGGTTTCAGGTTCACGCGCATATATTTTGGATGAGAGATTAGAGCCAGTTGCTCCCGGCGGGGAGGGGGAGTTGTATTTGTCTGGTGATAAGCTAGCTCGGGGCTATTTAAATGATGAGCATCTGACCGAGGAGCGTTTTATACAGCCTGCCTCCAACCCCCGAATTGCCGATCAGCGCTTGTATAAAACGGGAGACCTGTGCCGATGGACAGCAAATGGAGAAATAGAATACTTGGGGCGCGCTGATTGCCAGGTGAAGATTAGGGGCTATCGTATTGAACTTGAAGAAATAGAATCAGCAATTGAGTCTCTACCGGGCGTTGATGCAGCCGCTACTACCGTTATTGATGGCGGGGCCGGGCAGAAGATTCTGGTGGCCTATATTGTTGCTAGCGAAAAGACAATCACCGAGGTAGCAGTAAAAGAGTTTCTTGAACAGCGCCTTCCTAAATTTATGGTCCCCCAGTTTGTCAAGCACCTGCAAGAGCTGCCCTTGCTACCCAACAATAAGCTGGATCGTAAACGATTAGCCCTCCTTGAAGCGGAGCTTGTCGTCCCAACTGAAAGCAGTTTGGCTGCAAACGATGATATTAATCGAAGCAGCGGAATGGGCGAGCACTTCGCAGGTTTATCAGTAGATAGCGAGGCAATTTTTACTTCAATTATCCGCGGTGAGATGGCTTCCATCATGAACCACCCAGATCCGGAGGTTGTGCTCCCAGAGATAGCCTTCGACAAGCAGGGCCTGGATTCGCTGACAACATTAGAATTGGCCAGCCGGTTGAGTCATTGCATTGGACACCCCCTATCTGCGCAAACAATCTTCGATTATCCCACGCCGAAGCTATTGGCTGGCTATATGCTTGATTTGACGGAAGGTAGGATCAGTAGTGAGTCAGCTAATGAGGTTGCTAAATCTGAAATTGATGCGCTGGCTAATTTCCAGTCCCAGCTCCAGTTGAGCCATCCAACTTTTCAGGCCGCAAAGGCGTCATCCTGGTCTGCTTCTGACAAAAGTAAGTTGGTGCAGGCGGTGATAGCCATGGCAAACAACCAGAAGAGGAATCCTTACAGTAAGGTTTTACGTACAGGTAGTGGGACGCACGGCACTGTTACAGATGTTTATAACGATGATACCCAGGAAGCGATTATTTGGACGACCAATCTATACCTTGGCCTGAATAGAGATAAAGAAGTTATCGAACAGGCTTCATCTGCTGTACAGCTTTTCGGGACAGGAATGGGCACTTCAGCGGCGGCATCGGGCCTGACGGACCTTCACCTACAGTTTGAAACGGAGTTTGCTGATTTGGTAGGCAAGTCTGGAGCCTGCTTGTTTCCAACGGGTTATACGGCCAATGTCGGGGTGGTGGCAGGAATATTAGGTAAAGATGATGTTGTGGTTATAGACCAACTTTGCCATGCCTCAATTGTTGATGGGGCCCGTCTCAGTGGTGCCAAAATCAGAACTTTCCAACACAATAATGCCTTTGATCTGGAGTCGGTGTTGGAATCTGAAGCGTCTCCCTACCGAACTATGCTAGTGGTGCTTGAGGGCGTTTACAGTATGGGGGAAGGCGCTGCGCCGGTAGCTGAAATCGTGCGTGCAGCAAAGAAATACAATGCCTTGACCTTAGTTGATGAGGCACACTCATTCGGTTTTTATGGTGAGCGTGGTGCCGGTATCTGTGCGGCTCAAGGTATTACTGATCAAGTTGATTTTATTATGACAACACTCAGTAAGTCGCTTGGTAGCCTTGGGGGTGTGGTTGCTGCGAGTAAGGAGTACGTTGACTTGCTGAGGTCCTCAGCCAGGGCATATATCTTTCAGGCTTCTATCAGTCCTGCAGATATTGCAGCCGCATTGACTGCCTTGCGTCGGATTAAATCTGACGATGGACTGCGTGATCGATTGTGGGATACGACCCGCTATATGCGCCGGAAATTTGAGCAGGCCGGATACGACTTGGGAACAGGTGATGGGCCTATTATCACGCCCCATTTTAAGGATAAAGATAAACTATACGGGATAGTCCAAGCGCTTTATCAGCGCGGTATTCAAACCTCGGCTGTCACATACCCGATAGTCGAGAGCGGCCGTGGCCGCCTGAGGTTGATCTGCTCGGCAGCCCACACCAGGGAGGATGTTGATAGGACCGTGGAAGCTCTTATTGAGGCTGAAAAAGAGGTTGATGCTCAATCCCAGGGAGCGAAAGAGGAAGCTATGGATTTGGGGCAAGCCCTCGCTGAAATTGGTGAGTGGGCAAATACCTTTTCTAACTTCCTACAGGAATATATCAATCGACTATCCAGCCCCGTGCCCAACTTGTGCTTGTCCGTGAGTGTTACTGAACAGTTTGAGCGGGTGAGGATTTTAATTGATGGTGGCAAAGTAACCTTGAGCGATCTCTCGGTCAACGACGTTCCTTTTTGCTCAGTAACGCTAAGAAACCAGAGGTCTGTCACGGCCTTGCGGCTTCACGATGTTCAGTCGCTGCTTGATGGTATTTGCACTGGTAGTTGCACCTTAAGCGGTCAGGTTGAGCCATTTATATGGTGGATCGCCCGTATTCTAGATTTAAGTGTGGAGGTAAATAACCCTGTAGACTGTGGATTAGCTAGAGAGCAGGCGATTCATTAACTAATGAGGGGCGAGGTTTAAAGTTATGGGCCTTTCAGCTTACCCTGAAGGGCCCATGTCTGGTATTACTAGCAGAGTAGGTCAGTTACTTATTTACCCCGTATTTCACTTTGCTACGCCAGGGAGCTTGCGCCAGCTCCAGCGGATTAAAACAAATACTAATATCGATGCAGCTGCTGTAATGTAAAACGGTAAGCGGACATCAACTTCCATCGCCATGCCCCCCGCGAGCGAAATCAAGCTTGCTACCAGCGTGAAGCCCGCAGTAGCTATTCCCATCACCCAACCCTGTTCCGTTTCATCGACACTATTGGCAAATATATTCAAGAGGGCGGGGTAAGCGAGCCCAAAGCAAAGGTACGCGAAGAACACACTGAGATAACATAGCCAAATATAGCTGCTGAATACGAAGACTAACGCGCTCGCGCCCATCACTAAGGCGGAAACTGTAACTACCAGGGGTTTAGTCCAGCGGGACAAAACAGGCTTGACCATAAAGAGGCTGGAAATTGCCACCGCAATACCCATAGTCAGCATGGCCATACTGGTTATTAGCAGGCCTGCCTGGAATCTACTGCTTAAATAGTTTGTGATAAATATATAAAAGCTGAGATGCACCAGCATGAAACAGAGATAGGCAGGGCAAAGTCGGACAACCCGAGGACGGTCCTTCAGATGTATAAACTGAGTAAATAGATCCAGAAAGCGAAGCCTAAGCTGCATCGGGGCTTGCCGGGTATCGTGATAAAAGGTCAGGATCAAAAACAAAGTAATAGCGACAAGTACCAGAGCAAAGTAAAAGGGTAGTTGGATACTGGCTATGCTCCCCAATAGCTCCCTGTCTGCCAGGACTCCTGCCATAATCGGTCCAGCTACAGCCCCAGCACTCATTCCGGCTACCAGTAAGCCTAAGTTCTTGGAGGCTTCCAGCTCACTTTGGCTGGCATCAATCATTGCTGCTTGAGCAATAGGTTGGTTTCCCGCAGTAAAGCCGCTGATCACTCGTCCGAGAATAAGAAGCCAAAGGCTATTGCTTAGCAAAGAGAGGACAGTGATAGCGTATCCGGCCATGGCCCCCACCAAACACAGCACCATGGCAGTTTTGCGTCCAATATTGTCAGACAGTTTGGCGATATATACGGACCCAACAAACCACGCCAGAAAGAAGCTGCTGATCACAACTCCATAGTACAAGTGCCGAGTTGATTGTGGCGTATCAGTAGGTAGGAACTGGAATTTTGTCGACATAACCAATTCATTGATGATCGGGAACAGCAATCCCTGACCCATCAGATCTACAAAAACTACTGCCAAAAGGGCTAAACGGCACATGGCAGACATAACCACTTCCTCCCCCAGCTTCAGCTTTGCTGCCTAAAGCAAGATAGCAGGTGATGAATAGGTGACGGAGCCTGTCATTGAGCAGCGTAAGCCAGGTAAGAGCGATAGAGCTATTTGAGACTAAGCGCACGGTTAGTTACCCGGGAATAAAGGCGGTTAAGACAGTTGAGGCTTGCTCTATATATCAGAATTCAAGAGAAGCTTCTCCTATTTCTGGGGGTGACGAACTATCTCTTTGATTTTTATAGGTTGATAATGTTATAAAGAGCAGAAAAAGCAGGTAGATATATAGCGCCTGCTTTATATCTACCTGTTGAGAATTATGTCAAAGCTCTTAACTTTTTGATATTATTGGGTTTTTGAGGTTATCTTGAAAGAAGTGAGTAGAATTATATAGAAGGGTGATATAAAGACGCTTCTTTTGAATTAACTGTTATACGCAAGGAGAGTTAGGCTTAAATGAGTAGGTCAGTGAAGCGGGGGATAGTTGTTGATGGGACTCGATATTATTGGGTACTCAACGCCAATACCATTGATAGCTCTAGCGATACTCATATTCGAGTTCACAAAGAGGGAACAACGGGAAATATCCTGTATATCGATCCTTACAATTGGCACTTCGAAATCCGCCCCAAGTTCATAGCTAGCGCGATAAAATTTGCACTAGATTCTGGCTGGGAAGAATGCTCCGAAGGAAGGGTAATGTATATTTCGTACATTGATGAGCAATATCAAGTTTTGCCAAATGGTACTAAATTTGGCTATCAACTAACAAAAGATACGAGCGTATAACAAACGCGTGCATTTGACCTCCGCTTCGCTGCGGCAAATGACGCGGGCGTTATGTGTAAGACTTACCCACGTTTAGTAGACACCCTGTATAGTTAGGTTTATGCCTAACACGGAGGTGTATCATGGGTAAGAAAAGAACTCAGGCGTATACGGAGGAGTTCCGTAGAGAAGCAGTTAAGAGAGCGGAAAAGCCTGGAGTAACAACGGCTTCTGTGGCAAGAGAACTAGGCGTCAGCGCACAGCAGATCTACAACTGGCGTCGTCAATTTAATCGACTGTCTGATAAGCAGTTCAATAGTTTAGACGGTGTCGACTATTCCAAACAGGAAAGCGCTGAAGTTCGCAAGCTCAAGAAGGAGCTGCATGAAGCTCGTCAGGAGGTTGAGTTTCTAAAAAAGGCAGCTGCGTACTTTGCGAACCACCAAGAGTAAAGTACGCATTGATACAAGAGCATGTAGGGTCATTCCCGGTTAGCTTGATGTGCCGGTGCTTAGATGTCTCAAGATCGGGCTATTATCGATGGCGGGGGCGATTGCCATCTGCTCGCACGATTAGAAAGATACGAACAATCGAGAAAATCCGAGAGACGTTTTCTGAGTTTAAAGGTCGTTATGGGGCGCCTAGAATCGCTTGCGAGCTTCAAGAATTAGGCGAGTCATGCTCGCGGAACTACGTCGCTAAGCTTATGCAACAGGAGCATATTAAAGCGAGAAACGGCAAAGGCTTTCGATATAGTCAGCCAGTAGAGAGGAATATCAATGTCGCCGCCAACCTACTTAAGCGTTGCTTCGATGTGGATCGACCAAATTGCCGCTGGACCAGTGACATTACGTATATCTGGGTTCTGGAGCGGTGGTTGTACCTCGCGGTAGTTATGGATCTGTACTCTCGACGTATTGTAGGTTGGGCATTTGACTCCCAGATGACCGATGAGTTGACACACCGAGCGTTGAAAATGGCCCTAGAGCGACGACAAATAAAACCTGGACTAATAGTTCACTCCGACAGGGGTGTGCAATATCGATCGCAGAAATACCTGGATCTCTTGTCTGAAAGTAAGTGCAAGCCGAGTATGAGTCGCCAGGCTAACTGTTGGGATAATGCGGCAATGGAATCATTCTTTAGCAGGCTAAAAGTCGAGATGGTCTATGCCAGAGCATTCGAAAGCGAAGAGCAAGCAAAATCTGCAGTGTTTGAATACATTGAGATTTTCTACAATAGGGTTCGTAGGCACTCTGCATTGGGCTATGTAAGTCCAGCAGAATATGAGCGAAAATACGCATAGTTAGAGTGTCTACTTTTTGTGGGCAAGACCAGCATCATTAAGAAATGGGCGTTGAAAGGGCGAAGAGAGTATTAACTGAAAATTCGAAGGTGCTTTATGGTATTTTCGGTATTGTAGAGTTGTCCGGATATTTTCCGCCGCACAACTTTTTAAATCAGTTTCTAATGCAGGGAAATGACCCCTGTGATCAGGATGGTAGAATGGATAACTGGCCTCCATTCAAGCTCTCAAGTCGCGAATATAATTTAGTTAAAGACTGGTGGTGTTCTATTAATCCAGGCACTGTCGTAGACGACTTGGGAGAAGAAAGCTGGAGTGATTGGGCAGTGGAAATTATAGAGCGGGAGTAAATTCAATGCCTAACAAGTGACTATGGTTGTTCGTCAAGTTATTAAGCCATACTTTCATCCCAGTAGGTGTTATTTTTCACCATCGTATTCAGTATCGTAATCTGCTTTCTCATGCAGGCAATCAGAGCGACCTTTTTAGGTTTGCCAGCGTCGACTAATCGCTTGTACATCGGTTTTAGTTTGGGATGATGCTGTATGGCCGACATGATGGAAACAAACAAAACTGTTCGTACACGATGCCTTCCACCCCGAATATATCTCTTTCCCTGGAAGCTGCCGCTATCACGGTTCATCGGGGCGATACCGACAAGTGCAGCGATTTCTTTACGGTTCAATTTTCCTAGCTCGGGAAGTTCACTTATCAACGTATAAGCCAATACATTTCCGACCCCTTTAGCACTCAACAATAAGTCGCGCCTTTGCCGCCACTCAGACACACTGTTAACCAGTTTATCTAGTTGCTTGTCGATACCTTGTAGCTCTTTCTTGATGGTGTTTAGAATGGTCCGTATGGGTTTGTGTACTGATTTCGGCATTCTCTGAAGCCGATTCTTTTGCATTGTACTCATCTCTAAACACTGACTTCTTACCGCCAGTAAGTCACTGATCTCTCTAAGCTTTTCTGGCTTTAGCACCGACAGCCTTGGCTTCATGGCCTCACCAAAATGTGCAATATCTATTGCATCTAGCTTGTCAGTTTTGGCGAGGCGCCCTGTGGATTTAGCGAAGCTTCTTATCTGTGAAGGATTGCAAACAACAACAGGTAATCCTGCTTTATCAGCGGCGCAAACAAACTCTAATTCAAGTCTTCCTGTAGACTCTATTAATACTCTTTGAGGTTTAAGAGGTTGTAATTGTTTAATGGCATCCTTAATGCCATTTTTATCATTGGCAACACTAAAGAATTGGCCAGTAGGTCTCACATAAATATCGAGTTGTTTACTGCTGGTATCGATACCGACATTGATCTCTTGAGGTTCCATAAGATAAGCTATCTCCGCCTTGCTATTCGGGCTCGAGGCCCACATGACTATCCGAGTTATGCCTAGTGAGTGCTTATCGCGTTCATACTTGTTATCGGTCTTTTACGAACCGGCCAGGCAGCGAACTGTGATAAACAAGGCCTTCGGTGGCCGCCGAAGGTGGGTCTCAATTTACCCGTTAGCGAAAAGGATTTTCAACATCAGAATTGATCAAGAACAACCATACAAGTTGCGGCACAGTCGCCGCTTCGCGGCTGGACAGCCAAACCTGCGGTTCGGCTGCCTGTGCGCAAGGCGTGTGTGCCAGGCATGGCATTTAACTAGAGAGGTGAAAGTCCTCTTACCAGGTATTCGTGGAGCCGAAGGTTAGCGAAAGGGCAAGGTTAATATCGCGAGGTATTGGCTGGAGGAAGCCCAACGCAAATTCACGGGGTGATGAACAAGAACTGGATATGAGGTGTGACGTAGGCGGAGCCAGTGGGCACGTGACCATAAAGCTCTCCATCCACAATTGGCTTACGTTTTATAAATCCAGCATCTACGTGAAGAAAGTTAAATGTCTTACCCTGGGAGGTCTATGGGTTGTTAATGGAGTAACTGAAAACTGAGAGATTGGTTTTGACCGATCCATAGAAGTCAGCAGAAGGCATAGTAGGTAGATTTCGTGCTACTGAAGGCCTGAACAATTCTGGACAGTATTATTAATGCAGAGCTTGATGACTGCATCTGACAAGTAACTTAGTTGCCAGAAAAAAAACATTTTTTTTCTGGGTGAACATCAAACTGGAAACTTAATCATACATTGTCCAATTTCCCATCTCTTTTAATGCAGCGAATTCTAGATAGGAATAATCTGTTTCGAGCATTACAACAAGTTTCTCGTAACCAGGGTGCGCCAGGTCTCGATGGTATGACGGTAAAACAATTGCCGGAACATCTTAAGCAGACTTGGATTGCTACCCGACACAAGGTGTTAAGTAGTAGCTATCGTCCTCAACCGGTGAAACGCGTCTTTATACCAAAAGGCAATGGAGGCCTGCGTCCATTGGGTATACCCACTGTGCAAGATAGGTTGATCCAACAAGCTATCGCACAGATACTCAATGAGCAATGGGAGCCGAAGTTTCATGCTCTTAGTTTTGGTTTTAGACCAAATCGATCGGCACACCAGGCGATTAGACAGGTTCAAAACTTTGTCCGGCAAGGAAAGCGCTGGACGATCGATATGGACTTGAAATCCTTCTTTGATGAAGTGAATCATGACAAGCTCATGCTAACACTGAAGCAAAGTGGAATACCGGCTGATGTTCTGGGGTTGATAAACCGATACCTAAAAGCGCCAACGGTAGTCGATGGCAAGGTAATAGCTACAACAAAAGGCGTCCCGCAAGGTGGGCCGTTATCTCCGCTTCTAGCGAATATTGTGCTTAATGAACTGGACTGGGAGCTGCACAAGCGGCAACTCAGTTTTGTACGATATGCCGATGATTTTCAAATACTGGTGGGAAGTCGTCGGTCTGCAGAACGGATAAAAGCAAACCTTACGCACTTCATCAAATGTAAGCTGAAGCTCACAGTAAATACTGAGAAGAGTGCAGAGGATCATTTCTGGAAGCGGAGCTTTCTAGGATTTAGATTGCTGAAGAAAGATGCCCGGATAAAGGTATCAGAATCATCGATGAATAAATTGAAAGCCAAGATCAGAATGATCACCCGCCGAACACGAGGCCGCAAGTTTACTCAGATCATGGAAGAGTTAAATAAGTCCCTGCTTGGTTGGAAAGCGTACTTTGACATCAGTGAAGTACTGAGCCCTCTGAAAGATCTGGACAAGTGGATAAGGCGGAAGTTGCGATGTTACTTATGGAAACAATGGGGTCGAAGTGGTTACCGCCGATTAAGAAGGCTGGGAGTTGATCGCTTTTTAGCGTGGAACACGGCCAAATCAGCGCATGGTCCATGGAGGCTAAGCAAAAGCCCAGCCCTTTACAGAGCATTGCCAAATAGATACTTTAGGAACTTGGGGCTGCCGGAATTGGCAGATAGGAAGGGGAATAGAATTGAACCGCCATGGTACGTGACCCGTATGCCTGGTGGTGTGGGAGGAGAGGCATCGTGAGGTGCCTCCCTATCCCGATTAAGCGATCCCATGAAAGAAATTACGTTTGAAACTGATGTTTTCACTCTTACTGAAGAGAAGGATAACTTTATCAATCCTTGCTGCTTTGGCGAAGATGCTGCTGACTGGTTTAAACCTCAAATGGAATCAGCCGGCATTGAGGTTCTTGATACCTATCAGGAGGATTGGGGCTGGGAAATCAGCTGTTCTTTCAAAGGTAATAAATACTTTATAGGCCTTGGTGGCACACCAGAGACTGAGGGTAAGAATAATGGTGAGTGGCGTGTTATGGTCACAAAGCCTCGCTCTATTGTCCAGGTGCTTACGGGAAAAAATAAGCTTTCAGACGAAGAATCAATATTAGGTGTTTTGTCTGGAATCATTACAAAAGCGGGGTTTAGTAATGTGTCCACCTGTAGCGCTTAACAAGGGCCAGCACAATCGCCAAATGCGAAAAACGCATTTGGCTGGACTCGCGAAAAGCGTTCGCCTGTGTGGCCGGCGTTAGGCAGAAGTAGCCATGAAGAAAATATTCTCACTAGAAATTGAGCATGAAGATGATCCTTCACGAGTTGAAAAGGCACAGAAACTGTCTCTCGATAGTAGTAAGCCTCACCTGGGACTGAAAGGTGTTTATGGTTTATATGGTTCTCCCGAATGGTGGGACAATATTTATAGTGGCAAAGTACCTAGCAAGACTTATGAGGGGGTCATTGACGATATTCACTTTACAGGAATGCATAATGAGGCTGAAGGCTTCACGCTAAAGCTGGATAACGGTGGTACTTATTCATACACCTGCGTAGTGAATCGAAGAAGAAACATGAAGCACTATCAAGTTGGCAGGAGAGCGAGAGTAACCACATTTATCGAAGTTCTAAAGAAAGGTACAGATCACGAATTTGTATGGCAAATAGAGGTGGAAAATACCTAACAAGGCAAAGCAGCATCAGTCGCTGCGCTCCTTGGACAGCCTTGCCGTTGCTCGTTTTGTGCATGGCTTCGCCATTATTGCACAAAACAATCAACAACAAGTCTGCCGCTGTTTGCGGCGTTAGGTGGCAATCTCTCATGAAGCGAGAACTATGAATAACGACAAAATTGAAGACGTACTTTCAGAGAATTTAGGTGAGGGCTACCATATCGTTCAAGATAATGGTCAGCTTTCACCATCAATAGAATGGGTCGATTGGGTTCAGCAATCGGATGATGAAAACGATATACGTGTTGAGGTTCACTTTTCAGATGATAGTGACCTTGTGTATGAAAAAGGTGTAAAGCTTCGTCAAATATGGCACGAGGACGTATGACTTTTAATTTGGAACCGAGCAAGCACCTAACAAGTTTAGGCAGCATCGCCCCTTCGGGGCTGGACCTCCGCTTCGGCGCTTCGCGCCTACACTGCGGCCGCTGCTAAAGGCGTTAGGCCGCCAAGGAGAGTTTAGTGAACGAAGAAGAAAAATACATCCTAGATTCAATCAAAGGATGGGTATGGTCAGGCTTTTATAGCAAAGGCGATATTCGTGAAATGATATACGATATTCTCGAGGAAGGATGCGATGAAGAAATGTTGCTGGCTTCAATCGAGCCCGAGATTGAGAAAAAGCATTTAGCGGAAAAGGAATGGCCAGAGGTTACAGACTTCGATCGCCTTCATGGAGTATTCTATAAGCTACATGAAGAAGGAATTTGTGCTCTTCATAACGCGGGATACACAATGTCTGACGGATTTGAAGATGTTAGTGAGGCCGTTCATGAAGCTCCCAAAGGTCATTATCACAGCTTTTGCTTCTATCATGGACAAGATGTAGAAGGTGCAGTAAATGGTAGAGGTCTTATGATTGCATTTGGTGCTCTTGAAAATGACGATGGGAAAAGCATTCAAACCGGTAAAAGCGTAGCAGAGAGCTTAAGCAAAGCAGGCTTTAAGGTCGATTGGGACGGTACCATTAAAACGAGAATATTCTTGCCAGAGATACAATGGCAAAAGCGAGCAGCCTAACAAGGCGCTGCAACCGACCTCCGGCGGCTGAGCACGGCGTTATGAGTAAAGCGAGTATGGAAACTATTATTCAAGATTCGGACATATATCAAGAGATTGCATCTGGTAGAGATGATGTTGAAATTTGGGATGATAACCACATCGAAGATGGCTGGGCTTATTGGAATATAGTATCAAATAGCTCTGGGGTAGTGCGAAAGCTTGCTTATCTTCGAATCAAAAATAATCAGATTCAAAAAAGAACTTATGATGAAGAAGATGATGATCTCTGGGTTCTTGTACAGTGAAACTCATAACAAGCAAAGGCAGCATCGCCCTGCGGGCTGGACGCGCTAACGCGCGCCGCTGCTTTGGGCGTGTGTGCCAGGCATGGCATTTAACTAGAGAGGTGAAAGTCCTCTTACCAGGTATTCGTGGAGCCGAAGGTTAGCGAAAGGGCAAGGTTAATATCGCGAGGTATTGGCTGGAGGAAGCCCAACGCAAATTCACGGGGTGATGAACAAGAACTGGATATGAGGTGTGACGTAGGCGGAGCCAGTGGGCACGTGACCATAAAGCTCTCCATCCACAATTGGCTTACGTTTTATAAATCCAGCATCTACGTGAAGAAAGTTAAATGTCTTACCCTGGGAGGTCTATGGGTTGTTAATGGAGTAACTGAAAACTGAGAGATTGGTTTTGACCGATCCATAGAAGTCAGCAGAAGGCATAGTAGGTAGATTTCGTGCTACTGAAGGCCTGAACAATTCTGGACAGTATTATTAATGCAGAGCTTGATGACTGCATCTGACAAGTAACTTAGTTGCCAGAAAAAAAACATTTTTTTTCTGGGTGAACATCAAACTGGAAACTTAATCATACATTGTCCAATTTCCCATCTCTTTTAATGCAGCGAATTCTAGATAGGAATAATCTGTTTCGAGCATTACAACAAGTTTCTCGTAACCAGGGTGCGCCAGGTCTCGATGGTATGACGGTAAAACAATTGCCGGAACATCTTAAGCAGACTTGGATTGCTACCCGACACAAGGTGTTAAGTAGTAGCTATCGTCCTCAACCGGTGAAACGCGTCTTTATACCAAAAGGCAATGGAGGCCTGCGTCCATTGGGTATACCCACTGTGCAAGATAGGTTGATCCAACAAGCTATCGCACAGATACTCAATGAGCAATGGGAGCCGAAGTTTCATGCTCTTAGTTTTGGTTTTAGACCAAATCGATCGGCACACCAGGCGATTAGACAGGTTCAAAACTTTGTCCGGCAAGGAAAGCGCTGGACGATCGATATGGACTTGAAATCCTTCTTTGATGAAGTGAATCATGACAAGCTCATGCTAACACTGAAGCAAAGTGGAATACCGGCTGATGTTCTGGGGTTGATAAACCGATACCTAAAAGCGCCAACGGTAGTCGATGGCAAGGTAATAGCTACAACAAAAGGCGTCCCGCAAGGTGGGCCGTTATCTCCGCTTCTAGCGAATATTGTGCTTAATGAACTGGACTGGGAGCTGCACAAGCGGCAACTCAGTTTTGTACGATATGCCGATGATTTTCAAATACTGGTGGGAAGTCGTCGGTCTGCAGAACGGATAAAAGCAAACCTTACGCACTTCATCAAATGTAAGCTGAAGCTCACAGTAAATACTGAGAAGAGTGCAGAGGATCATTTCTGGAAGCGGAGCTTTCTAGGATTTAGATTGCTGAAGAAAGATGCCCGGATAAAGGTACCAGAATCATCGATGAATAAATTGAAAGCCAAGATCAGAATGATCACCCGCCGAACACGAGGCCGCAAGTTTACTCAGATCATAGAAGAGTTAAAGAAGACCCTGCTTGGTTGGAAAGCGTACTTTGACATCAGTGAAGTACTGAGCCCTCTGAAAGATCTGGACAAGTGGATAAGGCGGAAGTTGCGATGTTATTTATGGAAGCAATGGGGACGTAGTGGTTACCGCAGATTAAGAAGGCTGGGTGTTGATCGCTTTTTAGCGTGGAACACGGCCAAATCAGCACATGGACCATGGAGGCTAAGCAAAAGTCCTGCCCTTTACAGAGCATTGCCAAATAGATACTTTAGGAGCTTGGGGCTGCCGGAATTGGCAGATAGGAAGGGGAATAGAATTGAACCGCCATGGTACGTGATCCGTATGCCTGGTGGTGTGGGAGGAGAGGCATCGTGAGGTGCCTCCCTATCCCGATTATGAGTAAGAGTATGAATCTACAATTAGCTTTGACATTACTTTTTTTTGCACAGTTTGCCATAGCAGACGATAATCTCTTCTATGTGGGTACTTGGCAGTCGAATGAAGAAATGACTCTAGCTAGCATGGATGGTGTGGAGGGTATGCCCGAGAAAACCCAAATGTTTTTGCGCTCCGAATTCTTTGGGCGGCTCGTGAATGTAGTTCGGGTAGATTCGTTTGCAACGTACTTTATAGAGGAAAAACCTAAGGAGTTGACATTTTTACCCCATAAGGTCGAGGTATTGAGCACCGATTCGATTCGTGTCACATATCATGATGAGCTCACTAAATCTGATGAGACACGGATTCTGAAATATGAAAAAAACTGCTACTCACTGCCTGTAACAAAGTGGGAGTTTAGAGAGTACTTCTGTCGTGCTGAATAAAATTCATAACAAACAAAGGCACGCTCGCATACTTCGTGTGCTGGACATTCGCTCCGGCCCGTGCTTTGTGGCATTATGAGTCATAGCATGTATCCACATATACCGAAGAAAGCCTCAGAAATTAAAGAAGGCGAGTTTTTTTACATCCCTTTAAGTAATGGCAGCTTTGCTTGCGGTCGTTTACTAGCAATAGAAAAGAAAAGTGGTCGTAAAACTAAATCCATTCTTGTCGGCTTACATGACTGGGCTGGAGAAAATTACCCGACAAAAGAAGATATCCATAACTGTGCAATAATCGAACAGGGCGTAATGCATATAAATTCAATTGGTCATGTTGGCGGACAAGTAATTGGTTTCAAACCATTGAGCGAAGATAATTTAGAGCCAATGCCGCAATTCGAGGCAGGTTATCTTATTCAAGGCTTTGACAACTTAGGTGAAATCCCTACCGAAGAGTATGATAATTATACTCGGCGTGTTACTTATGGCCTAAATGTCATACGTCTAAAAGCTGAGCATCATTTCATCAAAAACTCATAACAAGAGGGTGATGTTCGTTCCAGCCCCGTTGGGGCTTCCACCGGACGGCCCACGCTTTGCGCGGTCCGCCGCATACCCTAGGCGTGTGTGCCAGGCATGGCATTTAACTAGAGAGGTGAAAGTCCTCTTACCAGGTATTCGTGGAGCCGAAGGTTAGCGAAAGGGCAAGGTTAATATCGCGAGGTATTGGCTGGAGGAAGCCCAACGCAAATTCACGGGGTGATGAACAAGAACTGGATATGAGGTGTGACGTAGGCGGAGCCAGTGGGCACGTGACCATAAAGCTCTCCATCCACAATTGGCTTACGTTTTATAAATCCAGCATCTACGTGAAGAAAGTTAAATGTCTTACCCTGGGAGGTCTATGGGTTGTTAATGGAGTAACTGAAAACTGAGAGATTGGTTTTGACCGATCCATAGAAGTCAGCAGAAGGCATAGTAGGTAGATTTCGTGCTACTGAAGGCCTGAACAATTCTGGACAGTATTATTAATGCAGAGCTTGATGACTGCATCTGACAAGTAACTTAGTTGCCAGAAAAAAAACATTTTTTTTCTGGGTGAACATCAAACTGGAAACTTAATCATACATTGTCCAATTTCCCATCTCTTTTAATGCAGCGAATTCTAGATAGGAATAATCTGTTTCGAGCATTACAACAAGTTTCTCGTAACCAGGGTGCGCCAGGTCTCGATGGTATGACGGTAAAACAATTGCCGGAACATCTTAAGCAGACTTGGATTGCTACCCGACACAAGGTGTTAAGTAGTAGCTATCGTCCTCAACCGGTGAAACGCGTCTTTATACCAAAAGGCAATGGAGGCCTGCGTCCATTGGGTATACCCACTGTGCAAGATAGGTTGATCCAACAAGCTATCGCACAGATACTCAATGAGCAATGGGAGCCGAAGTTTCATGCTCTTAGTTGTGGTTTTAGACCAAATCGATCGGCACACCAGGCGATTAGACAGGTCCAAAACTTTGTCCGGCAAGGAAAGCGCTGGACGATCGATATGGACTTGAAATCCTTCTTTGATGAAGTGAATCATGACAGGCTCATGCTAACACTGAAGCAAAGCGGAATACCGGCTGATGTGCTGGGGTTGATAAACCGATACCTACTAGCGAGGCAGAAATAATCAGTACACCCTGGTAATATAAACTGCATGAAATACGATGCCAGAAAACTTAGTACTGAGGAGCAGCACCTCATACGTAAAATTGCTGTTCAGCGAGTATTTGATGGAGAATCTGCGGCGGAGGTTAGTCGTAGCTTAGGGCTGGGGAGCAGAACTATTTTCCCATGGTTAAGGACTGCTCGGGAGAAAGGTATTGAAGCGCTATCTCCAAAAATTAGACCTGGACGCGGTAGAAAACTGTCAGCTATTGAAGAAGAGGAAGTCAAACGATGGATTATTGGTGGCGATCCAAGGCAATATGGCTTTGATTTCGGATTGTGGACACGTCAGATCGTATCGGATTTGATTTTTGAGAGATTCAAAATTGAACTTAGCGTTTCTAGTGTCGGCACACTTCTACATCGACTGGGCCTGACGCCACAAAAGCCTCTACGAAGAGCTTACGAGAGAGATGAGAAGGCGGTGAATAAATGGGTAAAGGAAGTCTATCCAAAGATTAAATCTTATGCGAAAAAAACTGGTGCAGAAATATTTTGGCTGGACGAGGCTAGTATCAGATCAGACGATCCACTCCAAAGGACATGGGGAGAAAAAGGAAAAACTCCAGTGGTAAAAACGAGTGGTCAAAGACAGTCAATCAATGCGATCTCAGCTTTATCGAATAGAGGTGGCTTCTGGTATCATATTTATAGTGGAAAGTTCACGGCAGAAAAGTGCGTAGAATGCTTCAAAAATTTCCAGAGAAGTCAGAAAAGACCAGTGATTCTCATTGTTGATGGGCACCCAGTACACAAATCGAAAAAGGTATTGGAGTATGTCGATTCACAGGATGGAAAGCTTGAAATGGTGTTCTTACCGCCATATGCACCAAACCTAAATCCAGATGAGTTGGTCTGGAATCATATGAGAAATATAGGGACTTCAAAGAGGCCGCTGAAAAAAGGTGAGACACTACTGAGTCGTGCAAATGCAGATTTGCAGAGCATCAAGAAAAATAGAAAACTTGTGAAATCATTTTTTCAAGAGTCGACTGTATTCTTTGCTGCTGCCTAGGTAGTAAAAGCGCCAACGGTAGTCGATGGCAAGGTAATAGCTACAACAAAAGGCGTCCCGCAAGGTGGGCCGTTATCTCCGCTTCTAGCGAATATTGTGCTTAATGAACTGGACTGGGAGCTGCACAAGCGGCAACTCAGTTTTGTACGATATGCCGATGATTTTCAAATACTGGTGGGAAGTCATCGGTCTGCAGAGCGGATAAAAGTAAGCCTTACGCACTTCATCAAATGTAAGCTGAAGCTCACAGTAAATACTGAGAAGAGTGCAGAGGATCATTTCTGGAAGCGGAGCTTTCTAGGATTTAGATTGCTGAAGAAAGATGCCCGGATAAAGGTATCAGAATCATCGATGAATAAATTGAAAGCCAAGATCAGAATGATCACCCGCCGAACACGAGGCCGCAAGTTTACTCAGATCATGGAAGAGTTAAAGAAGTCCCTGCTTGGTTGGAAAGCGTACTTTGACATCAGTGAAGTACTGAGCCCTCTGAAAGATCTGGACAAGTGGATAAGGCGGAAGTTGCGATGTTATTTATGGAAACAATGGGGTCGAAGTGGTTACCGCCGATTAAGAAGGCTGGGCGTTGATCGCTTTTTAGCGTGGAACACGGCCAAATCAGCGCATGGTCCATGGAGGCTAAGCAAAAGCCCAGCCCTTTACAGAGCATTGCCAAATAGATACTTTAGGAACTTGGGGCTGCCGGAATTGGCAGATAGGAAGGGGAATAGAATTGAACCGCCATGGTACGTGACCCGTATGCCTGGTGGTGTGGGAGGAGAGGCATCGTGAGGTGCCTCCCTATCCCGATTATTGTGGCGGTCATTTTTTAGATGGTTTGTAGTTGCTGCAAGTAACAATCTCTACCTGAACACGCTTCGCCAGAGAGTTCTCCTTCAAACTGGTACCGCAGTTTCGTTCAAGTGCCTTCGTTTAAAGCCAACAAGTTCTGCAAGCCAGCTGCACCATTGTGGAGTACCAATCTGCTAGCTAACTGGTGGGGAAAGTATGGTATTTTTCCCTGTAAATTTATCTGGCAGTGGCCAGCCAAAGTTGGCTGGCAGAGAGCAAGTAGGTCGTTTAGAGCGCGCCAGCTATAACCAGGCCAGGCAAGATCGCCCAGCCGGTGGCTGGGCTGGACAGCCTACGCTTTGCTTCGGCTGCCCTTGCTGGCAACGTTATGCGTAATATGAGATTCATCGTAATTTTTCTTTTAGTGCTGTTATTATCAGGCTGCTCAAGTAAGCCTGAATTGAGCCAGATACTGGATCAAGCGCTAGGGTATGCCCCGCTAAAACAATATGCGCTTGTCCAGCATGAGCGATCTCCCAAATTCTTGGATATTTGGCAAGGATATAATGAAAGTTTTCTGCTGGAACTAGACGCGGTGGATTATAAAAATCTTTTAGAGATTGTAAATTCTAAGTGGAAGCTGCAACCTAAGAAAATTGGTGGTGCAGAGAAATGGGAGAGAATCGCGGTAGTTCAAAAATATGGAATTACTTCAGTTTCGTCTGTCCGTTCAGATAGTAGGTACGTTTTCATACATGTATCGCAGTAACCGCATAACAATGCGCTACAAAGGGGCGTTAGGTGTAAGACTTACCCACGTTTAGTAGACACCCTGTATAGTTAGGTTTATGCCTAACACGGAGGTGTATCATGGGTAAGAAAAGAACTCAGGCGTATACGGAGGAGTTCCGTAGAGAAGCAGTTAAGAGAGCAGAAAAGCCTGGAGTAACAACGGCTTCTGTGGCAAGAGAACTAGGCGTCAGCGCACAGCAGATCTACAACTGGCGTCGTCAATTTAATCGACTGTCTGATAAGCAGTTCAATAGTTTAGACGGTGTCGACTATTCCAAACAGGAAAGCGCTGAAGTTCGCAAGCTCAAGAAGGAGCTGCATGAAGCTCGTCAGGAGGTTGAGTTTCTAAAAAAGGCAGCTGCGTACTTTGCGAACCACCAAGAGTAAAGTACGCATTGATACAAGAGCATGTAGGGTCATTCCCGGTTAGCTTGATGTGCCGGTGCTTAGATGTCTCAAGATCGGGCTATTATCGATGGCGGGGGCGATTGCCATCTGCTCGCACGATTAGAAAGATACGAACAATCGAGAAAATCCGAGAGACGTTTTCTGAGTTTAAAGGTCGTTATGGGGCGCCTAGAATCGCTTGCGAGCTTCAAGAATTAGGCGAGTCATGCTCGCGGAACTACGTCGCTAAGCTTATGCAACAGGAGCATATTAAAGCGAGAAACGGCAAAGGCTTTCGATATAGTCAGCCAGTAGAGAGGAATATCAATGTCGCCGCCAACCTACTTAAGCGTTGCTTCGATGTGGATCGACCAAATTGCCGCTGGACCAGTGACATTACGTATATCTGGGTTCTGGAGCGGTGGTTGTACCTCGCGGTAGTTATGGATCTGTACTCTCGACGTATTGTAGGTTGGGCATTTGACTCCCAGATGACCGATGAGTTGACACATCGAGCGTTGAAAATGGCCCTAGAGCGACGACAAATAAAGCCTGGACTAATAGTTCACTCTGACAGGGGTGTGCAATATCGATCGCAGAAATATCAGGATCTCTTGTCTGAAAGTAAGTGCAAGCCGAGTATGAGTCGCCAGGCTAACTGTTGGGATAATGCGGCAATGGAATCATTCTTTAGCAGGCTAAAAGTCGAGATGGTCTATGCCAGAGCATTCGAAAGCGAAGAGCAAGCAAAATCTGCGGTGTTTGAATACATTGAGATTTTCTACAATAGGGTTCGTAGGCACTCTGCATTGGGCTTTGTAAGTCCAGCAGAGTATGAGCGAAAATACGCATAGTTAGAGTGTCTACTTTTTGTGGGCAAGACCAACGACTGAAGTATGAACGAGAATCTCCTTAAGATCATCAATGAGCGTCAGTTGGTCTCTGCGATGAACAAAACAAAGTGGCGTGAGTTATGCGGGGATTTTGAAGAACTTCATTCTCTGAATATCTGTATCAGATATAAGCTAATTACGTCAGATGAGATTTTTGGTTTTAGCCCAGTTTGGTGGGATCAATTGTTCGAAGATACTTCGGCAATAGAGTGGCTAGATTTCAACCCCATTGTGAGTGAATATCGGGGTCGTCTCGTATCAGATAAAGAGACAAATAGGTCAGCTGAGATTCTAAGTGTCCTAAAGAGTCGCGGAATTAGATATTCCAATCAGGAGTCATACTTCCGGGTATGGGGGTACTTAACACCGGGGGCTTGCCCTGAATTCGTATAACAAAGCCGTGCACAGCGAGCAATTTTTCCGTCGCTTTTTTGTGGCGATCGCTACGCTGCCACAAAAAATCAACTTCACAATTGCCGCGTGACGGCGGCGTTAGAACTCAATGCAACTCCTACGAATACTCATAATCACGATAGTGGCATCCTGCACAAGCACATCGCCACTCCCAAATAGCGACAAAGAAATATCCAATTTACTACCTGGAGCTTGGGTGGTAAAAGACGGAAAAGAGTTTCAAAGATGGACCTTCTTTAAGGACAGGAGCGGCAAACGAGAATGGTGTGGAGTTATTGATATTTGCTTAATAGAAAAATTTCAATGGAGAGTTGAAAGTGGCGTGCTTACAGTCATTCATTCGGAAGAGTGGTCTGAAACGATCTATATCACTAAGCTTTCAGCCAAAACAATATATGCTTACAGTGCAAAAGAAAGTGAAAATATCAAATTTCGTATCAGTAAGTTCTAACAAGTAGCTCAAGCGGGACATATTTTCCGTCGCTTCAATGTGTGGTTAAATACCACACATTAAAACAACTACAAATACGCCCCTTAGCAAGGCGCTAAGTTTTATACACAAGTTTTTTAAGTTTTATTATGTAAATCAATAAGTTACAGTTTAGCCTGGTAAGAACTACAGATTTGGCTGGATTATTATGCAGGACTGGGTCATGGACGAAGTAAGAAATCAGGTTATGGGTGATACACGCTTGAATAAGCGCTTGTCTAATATTCTCAGTAATTTAAGTTCAGACCCAAACAATAGCATTCCTTGTGCAAACAAAACTTGGGCAGAAACGTTTGCAGCTTATCGCTTTATAGAAAATGATAAAGTCAACTTTGACTCTATTATGAGCGGTCATAAATCGGCAACTCTTGAGAGAATCAAAGCGCAGCCTGTTGTTCTTATCCCACAAGATACTACCTTTCTAAATTTTGCCACTGACCTAGAAAGTAAAGAGATGGGAACACTTAGGCGTAAAGAGACCAACCAACAACTCTTGCACACCTCCATCGCGATAACACCATCCAGAGTTAATTTGGGTGTTGTTGAAGGTAGTATGTGGCAGAGAGATAAGGAATCAAGTTCTAATTCCCGCTATACCAAGTCGATAAAGGATAAGGAGAGTCGACGCTGGCTAGACCATTACGAAACGGCTTGTCAGATACAAGAGCACTGCCCTGAAAGCACAAATGTGAGTATTGCTGATAGAGAGGGTGATATTCATGAGTGGTTTCAGCTGGCTGAAGAGCAAAGTGAACAGCGGCGGGCGAGCTATATCGTTCGAGCTAAGGCCAATCGCACTTTAGAGCTCGATGGAGAAGAAACGGTTTTACTTTGGGATCATATGAACGAGCAGAAATCTATTGGTCTATACACGGTAGATATTCCCAAACGGAATGGGGAACCTGGAAGAAAAGCCAAAGTCAGCGTATCCACTACCGAGATACGGCTACTTGGAAAAGGAAAATCTAAACGACCACTTTCTCTCTATGCTGTATTGGCTAAAGAAATAAACCCACCAGAGGGTGAAAAAGGCATTGAGTGGATGCTGTTAACTGATCTTCCAGTTGAAGACTATAAGCAGGCGAGAGTCGTCATTGAGTGGTATCGAAGCCGGTGGGAAATTGAAACCTATTTTCGGGTGGTAAAAGGCGGATGCCAGATAGAAAGTAATCGTTTTAGAACAGAGCAGCGAATGTTGAACTGTATTGCGATCTATATGATTATTGGATGGCGACTACATTCGATAACTACACAAGCAAAAAGTCTTCCTGATGAACCATGTACGAGTGCTTACTCTGAAAAAGAATGGCGCATGGTATGGATGATGCGAGATAAAAATTCCCCGCCGAATATACCTCCGAGCATAAGAGATATAACGCGTATGCTGGCAGGTCTAGGAGGATTTCTAGGGCGTAAAGGCGATGGCGAGCCAGGGGTTAAAACTGTTTGGCAAGGATATGCAAAGTTGCTCCATTATGTTGAAGCAGCAGAGGTTTTAAATGGACTTAAATAATGTGTATAAAACACAGGCCGGGCGTTAAGCACAATAGCTGGGGACATCCCGCATGTTCTCCGGAATCAGTTGATATAGCCACAAGCTTCTCCAAAATTTATTCGGTTAGAGCAAAAAAGTAATTTAGTTTCCAGTAAGAGCAGTATTCAACACTATCCCCATGATGATAATGGCAAGCCGAACGAGTTATTTGTAGATCTGTCCTTATTTGATGTTGCTCAACAAGGTAAAGGCTATGGCCCAAAAACTATGAGACTTCTGTGTGAGGAAGTCGGAAAAGTGAAAATTTTTAACCCTGTATCCCGTTGCTACGTAGCAATCCATGCTTTTATTAAGAAACTTTTGAGCGATTTAATTTTTAAGTTGTAGATCGAGACGAGTTTGATGAGTCAATAATGGAATTGCATTATGTTCAGTCAGTTCTGTGGGTCTTTGTCTACGCTGTTTTCTTTTATATATCCCCCTTCACGAAGAACGAGTAGGGGGACATAAAGCTCTACCTTTGCAATTGTGATCATAACTTAAACACTAAGTTTTTTATTTACTGGCAGATTGCGAATTCTGGTTCCTGTTGCTGCAAATATCGCGTTGGTCAATGCAGGGGCTACGGGTGGCACACCAGGCTCACCAACGCCTGCTGGAGCAGAATTGGCGCTCACTACCGTTACCGAAATATCAGGGCACTGCCCCATACGAAGTACAGGGTAATCATGGAGGTTGGACTGCTTAACCTTTCCATCTTCAAAGGCTATCTCTCCCATCATCGCCAAGCTTAAGCCAAAAATCACCGCGCCTTCGGTTTGTGAGACAACTCTATCAGGGTTAACAACAAGTCCAGCATCAATGGCTGCAATTGCTTGCAGTACCTTAAGGTTTGTGTTTTCTACCTCCACCAGAATCGCTATAGCCACATAGCTATTGAAGCTTCGATGAACGGCAAAGCCCCAGCCTTGATTTGACTGGTTAGGTGCAAATTCAGCCATATTTCTTTCAACAATATCAATTACCTGATGGTAGCGACCAACATCGACTGGGTGACGTGATAGATCCTCTCCGTAGTTTCCGTATTTGAACTGTTGACCGGAAAAGTCGATATGCCTAGGTTGGCCCAACATTTCTTTCCACATCTTTGGGCATGATACTTTGGCATTGTGTGCCAGTTCATCCACGAAACTACCAATACCAAAGGCGTGCTGAATATTACTCACTGAGCGCATCCAGCCGATACGGGTATGCGCCAATGCTTTAACCGCTTCACAACGATGACTTGGCACAGTAAATGGAATGTCGACAAAGCCAAGGTCCAGTTCTCCAGCTGAGGGGTACTCCACGTTCTCGGCAAAGGTAGTGCTAATAGATGGAAAGGCGGTACGTTGTAGTATTGCCGTTGGCATTTGATCGCTATCAAGTTTTGCTTGATAAAATTGGGCACTAATTGCGTGCATGTAGCCGTTTTGGATATCGTCCTCGCGGCTCCAGCTAACTTTAACCGGTCGTCCAAGCTTTTTAGACAATAGTGCCGCTTCCACACTAAAGTCAGGCTTTGACTTCCTTCCAAAGCCGCCCCCTAATAGCGTGACATTAACTTTCACTTGTTCGTCATTGAGCCCGAGGTTTGCTGCTACATTTTGCTGCGTACTTTGCGGTGTTTGTGTTGATGCCCAGATTTCACAGCCATTTGGTGTAACTGAAGCTACAGCAGCAGGAGCTTCCATCGGTGCGTGGGCCAAATAGGGCACTGTGTATATGGCTTGCTGGGTAGAGTCCTCCGGCCAATCGGTGTTTTCAACTCCTTGTTGGCGAACTAATTTACCAGGCTCCTTGACCCCCTGAATTAACGACTCCATGAAACTTGTGCTGCTGTGGCTATCATTCTTACTGGCAGTCCAAGTTATTTCTAATGCTTTACGCCCTTGCAAGGCACTCCAGGTGTTAGTAGCAATAACTGCTACACCACCTAAAACTTGAAACTTAGGTGGTCCTTCGGGCACAGGTAATTGAATCACATCCAAAACCCCGGGAACCTTGCGAGCCAGGGTATCATCTAAACTTTCTACATCACTACCGAGAACCGGGGGCCTGCTTATACTGGCATACAGCATGCCATCTATTTGAATGTCGTAGCCATATCTAGCTCTTCCGGATAGCATATTATCCATGTCGACAATCTTGTGAGATTTGCCGATATGTTTAAAGTCCTTGTTTTCCTTCAGTTTCACGCGGTTCAATTCTGGTATGGGAAGTTTCGCAGCAGCAACTGCTAGCTCTCCATAACTAAAGCTTCTGCCCGACTTTACATGCACAACTTTATGATTCCTGGCTTCCACTTCTCCGACAGGCACTTGCCATGAGTCTGCTGCAGCTTGTTCCAGCATGGTCCGAGCTATTGCCCCCATTTGTCGCATTTTGTCATAATGCTTACGAATACTGCGTGACCCATCGGTATTCTGGCTTCCATAGCGCTTATCGGCTAACCCTTGAATCACAACGACATGTTGCCAATCAGCCTCAAGCTCATCAGCGAGTATCTGAGGTATCCCGGTTCTAATACCTTGGCCCATCTCTGAACGATGACAGGTAAGATAGACTTTATTGTCTTCGCCAACAGCAACAAACAGGTTTAACCTCGGCTCCTTTCCTTGTGCTATGGCCATCGGACTCCAGCTTATCCCACTTGCACCTAAAGCTAAGCCCCCGCCAGTTGCTCCAAATAGTTTAAGTACATCCCGGCGGCTGAAATTTTTTACAGCTGTAAAGCTACTCATTATTAAGTTCTCTTTTTAGCGGTGTCTTGAATAGCAGCTCGAATTCGTGTGTAGGTACCACAACGGCAAATATTTCCAGCCATGGCAGAGTTAATCTCTTCATCACTTGGTGATGGGTTTTGGGTCAATAGCGCGGCAGCAGTCATAAGCTGGCCAGACTGACAATAGCCACATTGTGGAACGTTATTGTCGCTCCATGCTTGCTTCAATTCAGCAAATTGCAGCCCCTCGATGGTAGTTACTTTCTTGCCTTTGGCTTGCGAAACCGTCGTTAAACATGCTCGCGTCGGCGTTCCGTCCAAGTGGATTGTGCAAGCTCCACACAATCCAGCACCGCAACCATATTTAGTGCCTGTTAATCCAAGCAAATCTCTGATTGCCCACAAAAGTGGCATCTCTGGTGCAACATCTAGTGCGTAACTTTCGTCGTTGATGGTTAAGGTTAACTTCTTATCTGACATTACCCGCTCCTTGATAATCCCGCTAGTAATTGCGTATCGGTGGCGAAATCGCTTCTTTTCGTTAACTGGTTATGACTTGGAAATCTGACTATCGCAGAGCTAGTTTTACGGAAGTACTTATGTAAATTGATACTCTCACTAAAAACTGAAAATAAGCCCTAACTGATATTTTCCACAATCATTTGTTGCCATTTTTCTATATCAGCTCTACGATCTATATCTACGGCGACACCCTCGATCTCAACAATTGATAAAGCATCAAGATTAGATTTCTTTTTCAATAAGTGCTTTGCGCCCGTATCGCCTGTGAGAGATGCGAGATCAGTAAAATCTGAGGAGTTAAATACTGCAGGTACGCCAAAACTATTTTGATATTGGGCGCAGCAAGTTTGCCCATATGACTGCCACACAGTAATTAATTTTTGATAATCATCCAAAGTTACGCCTATGTGATCAGCCAAGGCAATTAGCAAACCATCTACCTTAAGGGCCTCGGCTTCGATAACTGCTTCTTTAATAGAGCTTGCAATACCACTTTGCCAGTTAGTGTTAAATCGTCGGTTCACATCGGAAGACAACAAATTAGCCAGCTTCTCTTGATGTGCTCCCAGAACTACCAATAACTCTACTTTTAGCCCGGTTGATGTTTTTGTGTTTAGGCTGGTTAGTTTATCAAGCGTTTGCAACAGCAGAGGCTGACTCTTAATCTTCCCATTTGAGTCAATCACATCTACTGTTGCTTGTAATTTTATACCATTAAATCTACGACTTTCTCCGGCAGCAAGCAATGCTACCAGTATCCGTTTTGAAGGTTGTCTAGCTGTCTCCCGGATAAATTTATTCACGTTGCGACCTTGTCTAGGGGTAACAATCTAGCTTGATGCAATACTCCGTGACATTGAGCCAGGATGCTCAAAGCAATGGACTCAGGTAGCTCACCACCTAATGCTAAACCTGCCGGTGCGGAAAAGACACCATAGAAATCACTTACTTTTATCCCCGCTCTATCAAGAACTTTATCACGTCTATGTGGAGGGCCGAGCAGCGCAACATAGTGTAGCTTCGTTAGGCTTACGGCTTGTAACGCCTTCGCATCCAAGTCCAAGTTGTGGTGCATCACAATCGCCGCATCAAACTGACTCAGCAGCGATGTAGTCAGCTCTGAATAGGGTTTCTTTAGAATATTTGCACCAGGGAAATCGTAATGACGTGCAAAACTTGCGCGTTCATCAATCACCGTAATGTGCCAGCCTAGTTCTTGAGCAATTTTGACTACTGGCTGAGCATCTAACCCCCCACCAAAAACAGCAATATGAAAGCGGGGTAGGCAGGGAATAATTAATCTCGGATGCAGAGTATCTGTTTTTCCATTTTGTAGTGATAGGGTAGCTTTGGTAGTGCTATCAATCTGGTAGCCCATTGCTCCTGGGGCAATAACTCTCGCAACAAGATCTCTTGAATTGGTATTTTGAATAGGTAACTCCAGTTCGTAGAAAGCGGAGTTTCCCGAGTTCAAATATTCTAAAAGGCAATGCAACTGAAGATATTGGTTCCTATGCGTGAGGGGAAATAAAATTAGTTCTACAATGCCACCACAGCCTAATTGATAGCTAGTATCCGACTCATCACTGGCATCGTAAATCACTTTAATCGAAGTATCATACTGAATAGCGCGTTGAGCGTATCGTTTTAAATCGGCCTCTAAGCAACCACCACTGACTAGACCAATACTCTTACCTAGTGGGTGAAACAACATCATCGCTCCCGCCTTACGATAAGCTGAGCCCTGAACTTTGGTGATTACGGCAAGTACCCAATCATCCTCAGGCGATGCCTGCCATTCACTTAATAGGGCTTCAATATGGTGTGACATAACTCTGTGCTCGAATACATGAAAAATGACCTACAAACCTATTTAGAACCCAGTAAACTGTAAAACACCACAATTTAGCGATACTCCAAGAATGTGAATAAAATGCAAGGTCGTTCCCAGAAAATGCGGCAGCTGTACTGTTAAGCGCGATAGTCGGAAATTGATGTGTGCTTTCTTTTAATAATGGGCTGCTTCTATAAGGGTAGAATCTGAGGCGAGGCAGTGGAGTTTTGTCCTAAATGCCCTCTATTCGATAATTTTCTATTTTGGCAGCTTCTGAAATAGTGGTGCCAGCTCACTAGCTTGTTCCGAGTCGAATCAGTAACTTACTTCCTAGTGATACTTTGGGTAAGGAAAGGCTTAGTGCGTAGAGGTTTCTATAATTGATCTTTGGTAGAAGAGTAAAACAAGGCAAAAGGGTTATGGATGTAGAATGGAAAATTACATATTAAGCTGCTAGTGCTGGGAAACCATTGGTTACGTCAATATTTATAAGGTTAACTAAACGTTAGTATTGCAATGCCAGGAAAAATTCGAGATTCATATGAATTATATCGATAGCCGGTCTTGTTTAAGCGATAAGTAGTGTTTGATTCAAAGATTGTAACAGATAAGGTTAGAATGCGGTGAATTTTAAGTCCATTTAGTTGTGTTTTGTGGTGTGCCATATAAAGATAAATTGATAAGGGTGATTATGAATGCCAAGTCGATTCTCAATTTTCTCATCGCAGGTATAATATTATTTGGTGTTTCAATTCTTACTGAAAATAGTGGTATTTTAAAGTATAGAGTATTAAAGGTGTTGGATTGTCTATTTCACCGTATCGTGAAGTTTTTTGGTTTGGATTATGTAGTTGATGGGGAGTAATTGTGAAATGTATACAGAGTTAATTTGTTAAGTCTTGCCTTGTTTTATCGTTCATTTTCTACAGTGCGGTAATTCTGGTACAGAACTATAAAATAGATTATTTGGACATTTTGATTATTGATGGAAAGGTTATCGATGGTTCAGGTAATCCATGGATACAGCAAGACATTGGAGTGGTCGATGACAAGATATTCTTTGTAGGGAATGCTGATAGTCTTAGGAGTAAGACTAAATTAACCATTAATGCTGAAGGATTATATGTTACTCCTGGGTTTATTGGCAGACATAGCCATGCAGATTTCAATGACCCGCAGGGTGAAAAAATGTTACCCCAGATCTTTCAGGGCGTTACCTCGGTAATTGTTGGTGTAGATGGATTCGGAAAAAATGATGTTCTAGAGTAATATCAAATCGCTATGGTTCCCTGAGAATTAGTTTTCTAGAAAAACACATTGCTACTCGCCTATAAATAAATGGTTGGTTAAGGCTGACCCCGAGGGTGAGCCTTGATTGTATTAATTCGGATGTTGATTGGCAGGGTGTTTTCCATATTAGTGGTAATTGGAAAGTCAGGTTTGAATTGGTACATGTAAGTATTTATAGTCTTAAATTATAGTTTGGGCTTTTGCCATATAGTCAGGATTGGCTAATTTAGAAATCCAATCTCAGGTAAGTCAGTCTCCTTGTATGAGAAGTTATTCACCAATATTTATTAGCTATAGCTCCATACGAACAGAGATTTCTCTCAACATAGGCGATAGCTTTGAGCTTTCGCAAAGTCCACTACCTAGCCTTGCAAAGCCTACATCGTCACCTATGTCTCCACTATAGTGTCTGTTTCATCTACTAAGCTCTATACCCCTTTAAAAGAGCATGGTTTTTCATACTTCATTTCGACGGCTTTTTGCTCGCGATATTGGCCGAGTAATGAGATACCTATTCCGGACATAATAATGATACCCCCAATGATTTGAGCGAAGTTGGGAACCTCTTGCAGGATAAGAAAGGCGAAGAAAGTACCGGCTACGGGGGTAATGGCTGTCGCGATTGAGATATCAGCAGAGCTCGCCCCTCCTTGGAGTCCTTTAAACCAGGTGATCTGCCCAAAGACAATAATGATTGCTCCGTATACAAGCATCCACACCCAGAGGAAAGGAGAGAAAAGATCGTCAAAGTGATGGGGGCCAAATACAGAGAGGACAATGACCGAAAAGAGTATCGCTCCCGCAAGCATGCGGAAAGTTGAAAAGACGCCAATAGGGACGCGATCAAGCAGTTTCCGGCTCGCCTGAACGGCAATGACTCCTAAGAGTGTTGCTACAGCGGTTAAAATTTCTCCAGCTTTGGGAAGGTCTTGAAGAAATTGGTTCATGGCTGGATTTCCAAGGTTCAGCATTTTCATACTCATTGGATCTTCCATCGGGGATTGGTGTAGGACAAAAATTGCAATAACACCAACCGTTACCACAAGGGCTCCCACTATTGCGAACCCAGTAGGCCTTTCCCTGAACATCAGATAAGCGAACAAAAGCCCCAAGGGAGCATCTAGAGTTGCAATTAAAACGACATTGGTCACTTCTGTGAGCATCAGAGCAATAAAGAAGAAGGCCGGGGCAAGAACTCCAGACATCAAAATAAGCACGAACATGTAAAACCAGTCTTTGAATGGATATTGCTTTAAGATGCTGAGACGCCAATCTTTCCTATAGATTATTAAAAGAGTGATACCTGCCAAGAGATTTCCAGCGAACAAAAGGTTGCAAAAAGAGATTGGGTTGTTTCCATTAATGGGGTGGCTGGCACCTAACTCCCCGATTTTTGCAACGACTGAGTTGGAGGCAGCAAAAATAAGAATCGAAATCCACAGCCAAAATCTGGTACTTTTTACGGCGTGTTGATTTTCCATCTAGTATCCCTTGAGCGCCATGGTGGGCTGTAATGAGTTTACCTCACCCAAAGCAAAGTACGCCTTTACTATCTGGCCGTTGAGGAGAGGTGATTCTGATCTGGATTAGTTTAGACCAAATCCAATAGTTGTCTGGAAAAGAGAATTTTATTGTATATAAGGATATTGGGGTTTTTATCTAGAATGGGGATGTTGTTAGGTATTATCTTTGTTTTAGCAACTTACTGGATAGGGTGTGTCTGTGCAGTTCATCCAGAGTATATGGAAGTAAGATCTTTACCTACTTTACTAACATTGAAGTTCTATAAGTTCACCATATGGTGAGCTAGATTTCGCATTTTCTGCTCTATTGGCATGTTACTATTAGGTATAAATATAGTGATGATACCTCAGCGCAATGTATCTTTTCGTAGGCAGCCATTCCATTTTTACTTGATCCTGTGAATGCCTAGTTCACTTGCGATTAGATTGTCTAAACTGAATTTTCCAGGACCTGTAATTATTAGCCATATGAATAAAATAATATATAAAACTTGAGGTAAATAGAGAAACCAGCTCATCCAATCTAATGGTCCAATATCTTTAGGGATGACACTTTCTATTTCAACGGTAATAATGGCAACAATCATCACAATAGACAGGACGACGGCGACAAGTGTTGACAGTAGGCCTACCATTAAAAGTAACCCTCCGAAGAACTCCACAGAAGCTAAAAAAAATGCCATAAACTCATGAAATGGAACTCCTATTTCATTCATTAAGTTAATAAGATCTGCATGCCTCTCAGGGATAAATAGCTTATTGTATCCTGATACCGAAAAAAACAATCCCAGTGATACTCGCGTAATTAAAATAGGCAACCACTCCCATCCGGGATTGCCGACAAGTATTTTATTAATTAGAGGAGAGGATTTTGTGAACATCTTTACGCTCCAGTAGGGTGTTTTTTGCGCCTGATATTGGATGGTCTCTATTTTTCATATAGTTACATATTGTTTATATTCCTGAGTTGTATATAAGCAGGATGTAAATGAATAGCTGAATCAGTCATTGTTACTGTACTTTTGTAAATTCTGGAGGGGGTTGAGGATTCACCGATAACAGCTGGTATAGTAGACATCCTCTTATTAACAAGCAAAGATAATGAAAGCGATGCTTTGCATGACAGTAACTCATTCATTCCTCATCCCAAATGAACCATTTGGGTTTGTGCTCATGCCGGAATACCATGCGCTAGCGAGATATTTAAAACAAAAGCTACGATATCCAGATAACTAAAACATATTAGCTTACTTACACGCCAAGGCAAGCGAATTGATACGTGACCATAGTAATTACGCCAAATAGATAGTCCTCGACAATTTGGTTAGCTAACTAACCGTATTTGGTAGGAGCGTAAGATGACTTTCTAGATATTTTATAGCGACATATGACGTTAATACTACCCAAAATTTGTATTTATACCAACTCATTAAGTGCTTTTTCATTCTATTCGTAGTGGCATCTATACCATAAGAGCTTAAGTCCACAGTAATGAGGTATGTGTGTCTTTTGATAGGATATACCTAGAAGATTTTCTTGTTCGGAACAGAGGCTATCAACCTGTAAAAAGTTATAATCTGCAAGCCCGGCTATAGAGTCTTGTATTCATTTGTTATCAAGCTTTTCTGAAGTAGGGTATCATCATGTTGTTAAAGGTGAGTTGGGGTGGAAAGGAATCTGTACATGAGGAAAGCTAGCGGTTTTTCTGGAGTTCTTGACAAGAAGGCAGTTCAACTTGGCTGGATTTTTCATTTGTCAGATGTACATGGCTTCTCTGTCGTCTCACAGTTACGATAACAAAAAAGCTGTAGTTATCACGGCGTTGGCAAACAAGGATTGAGGTAGTATTTAGTTTGGAAGATAGAATTATTGGATCTCTCGTAGGGTTAGCTTGCGGAGATGCTGTAGGTACTACGCTGGAGTTTGAGGTACGAGGTACGTTCGAGCCAATTAAAGATATGGTTGGAGGCGGCCCTTTTAGGCTACAACGTGGAGAATGGACAGATGACACATCTATGGCTCTTTGCCTTGCTCATAGCCTCTTAAGCAAACTCGACTTTGATCCAGAAGACCAAATGAATCGCTACTGTAATTGGTATCAATACGGGTATATGAGTAGTAACGGACGATGTTTTGATATCGGAATTACAGTATCCAAGTCCTTAGAGCAATACCTTCAAACTAGAGACCCATTTTCTGGAAGTATAGATATACGGTCATCTGGGAATGGATCGCTAATGAGGCTGGCACCAATACCTATTTTCTTCAGTAAGAGCGAAGAGCTTTGTATCAAATATGCTGGAGAAAGCTCAAGGACAACACATGGGTCTTATCTTTGCATAAGCTCTTGCCGGATGCTTTCATTGTTGATTTATCGAGCCTTTAGGGCGGGAAGTAAAGATGAAGTTTTTGATGGGTTAGATCCAACTGATTATTGCGAGGAACTTCGATCACTAACCAACAAGGATTTCTCCGCACTTGGCTATAAAGAGATAAATGGCAGTGGATATGTGATAGAGAGTTTGATTGCGGCTGCTTGGTGCTTTTATCATGGAAATAGTTTTCGCGAGTGTATCCTTTTGGCTGCAAATCTCGGTAATGATGCAGATACAACTGCGGCTATTTGCGGGCAGATGGCAGGTGCTTTTTATGGGTACTCCAACATTCCAGTTAATTGGCGAGAGGGGATTGTAATGTCAGCTGAGATAAGAAAGTTGGCGATTGACCTATATCATGCAGGTAGGACCATCTAACCAGGATATAAATCTCGTTTTTTGGCCACTTGTTTGGCTTTCAACGGGTCTGCGATATACTATACGTTATGCTAATGATGGTGGGGTGAGTACGGTAAATACACTTATATGTTGCTACCTAAAAGGGTAGTGGCGCTTCCTTAGAGTTTGGCCCTCTATTCGGCTTGATGCTTTGGATAATCGACTACCCGCTTTCATTCCGTGTAGCTCCTTCCTTCGTGGGGGATGTGAGAATTGAGGGTATAAATGCCTATCTTGACTTGATTGCCATTCGCTTTTAGGAAGAGAAACCTAGTTGTTTATCACTGAAACTCTGGATATGAGTATTCATTCTTTGAAGAATGCCTTGGGAGCTGGTTCTTGTGGACTGAATAAACTGGAGGTGCGGAGGTCGACAGTTTGGTGGCCTTTAGAATTATAGGGAACCGTGATATATAGTCGCTACTTGTGAGTGAACTGTTATATTTTAGAAGTAGATTAAGGAGTATTAATGTGGATGGAAATATCTATGAACAGCCCACATCTGAGCTTGAACGAAACCTAGTATTTTGTAGAGACTGCGGGTCCCAGATTTCAAGAACGGCACCCTCTTGCCCAAGTTGTGTGCGGCTCAGCAGGTAGGCGGGAAAGGAAAGGTGGCTGCAGGGTTGCTGGCTATATTCTTAGGTGGCTTTGGTATTCATCGATTCTATCTAGGGCAGTGGTGGGGATTGTTCTATCTTCTATTCTGCTGGACGGGAATTCCAGGACTAATCTCCTTTATCGAAGGAATTGTGTTCTTATGCACGTCTGACGAGAGGTGGTTAGATAAATATGGGCATAAAAATGGAGGTTCTGCATTAGTTTTAGTGCTTATACTCTTCTTTGTAGTAATACCTGTAATTGGAATCTTAGCTGCGGTTTCAATTCCTGCATATCAAGACTATGTTGAGCGCGTTCAGCTACAACAATTAGAATCTCGTTAGCTTTTAATAACTTAATGACGGTCTCTCTTAGTGAAGTCGTCATTAAGGCTCAATAGGGTTACATAAATAGATTTAGATCTTGGAATTCAAATGTTTTCACGACCTTAAATTCCTATAGGGTTCAACACTTTGGCTCACTCTGGGAGTGGCTCGGTAAAATACAGTTAAGAACAGTATTACATTAAGCATATGGCAGTAAATGTGAAGATCACAACTAGAGATGAACTTGTTGATTTTGTAAATCAAGGCAATAGGGTGAAGTATATCTTTTTCTGGGGGCACCAGGAAAAAGGAAGCCAAGTATCAAAGAGCTGTTTTAGTCAGTGGTATGAGTCAAAGTTCGTAGAAGATGGAAATAGATTTATCACTGCAGAGCATTACATGATGTACCATAAGGCGAAGTTATTTGGTGATGACAGTGCGTGCAAGAAAGTTCTCCTTGCGGGCACTCCTGGAGAGGCTAAGGCAATTGGTCGCGGGGTACTTGGGTTCCAGCAAGAAATATGGAATGAGAAACGATTTGAGATTGTAGTAAATGCTAATCTGGCCAAGTTCTCTCAAAATTCTGAGCTAAAGCAGTTTTTGCTTAATACAGAAGACAGAGTATTAGTTGAGGCTAGTCCAGTAGATAGAATATGGGGGATTGGTCTGGCCCAAGATAATTCTTCATCAGAAAACCCTAACGATTGGAAAGGCCTTAATCTTTTAGGGTTCGCACTTATGGAAGTGAGAGCCAGGCTAGCAGGCTCCTAAAAATGCTTGTGGGTATAGAATAGGCAAAAGTGGATGCCGAGCTGTCAGTACGAGGTAACTCCTCGCATCACACAAATGTATAGTGCCAAAATTAATTTAGTGCTCTAGTTTCTAATTCTTCGCTCAGAGCGGGATATCCAAGTCGTGAACCTCTAAAGCCAAATCACCATAAGAAGTTCACGATAACCAGCCCAAGTAGCTTTAGATCCGTGGCAACCACATTCCCATCGTAGCGGCAAAAATACCAATGGCCATAAACACGGTCAGCGGCACTAGTGTACTGACAAACGCAATCTGGGTACCCTGTGCGGCTCCACGCTTTTGACAGTGAAAATACCATTCCAGCATTGCCAGCGGGAGCAGGTATTGACCGAAGCCCAGTGCATACAGGAATGGCCCGGTAAAAGATTCCCAGTCGACCCCCCAGCCGCCGGTGAGCATTGCCCAACCCATCAAGGCCACGCGGAAGAACCACACCGCACTGGCAGCCATAAATAGGCGCAGGGCCCAACGACGGTGCGCAGCAAAGCGCCTGGCCATCGCGGTACGCACCGCCAGAAAGGCAAACACCAAAATTAGTATGCCGTCCATGGTGATACTGATCTGCGATACCAGATTACCAATAGTGTGCCGTGTCCAGGTCATGTAGAGCCCCGCAATACTCGCGATGACAGCGGTCAGCAGATAGCTGCGTCCCAGCCAGCGGTGGAAGTTAGGGGCATGGCGCCGCACCGAAGGGATCAGCTGAAGTGGACCACCGCCAATGACAATCGCGGCCAATAGCACGTGGCTCACCGAAGCCAGGTTGCCTAATATATCTCCCTCGCGGAAGCCTGCCGGTAGGTGCAGCCCTTTCAAACCATGCACTCCTGATTCGGCAATGGGTGGGTAGAAGACGGCCAGGATATAGGCGAAGAAGATCGCATGGCCGATAGCTGCGATGCAGAACCAGGTTTTTACCGACAGGTTAACTGCCCGCCGGGTGTCGAATGGTCGCGGTAGTGTTTGGCTGAGTGCAGCGTCGTTCATGGGGTTCTCCAGGCGATTATGGTCCGTATTGGGTCTGAATGTGCTTGCCGGACATGTTCTGCTTTTTCAGACCTACGCACATCGGCCGCAGGCAGGAATCGAACTCCCCCAAAAGGTGGAGAGTTTGCCGTATCCATCTCCCCCGAAAGTCCCATGACAGCTGGTTGCCCCTGGTTTAGCATGCGGAAATGAAATCTTCGTCCCTAAATACGCCTGCGCCGAATCCGCCCAATGCCAGCACGGAACTACCCAAACTCCCTATGTGGCGGCCCTTACGTGGGCCGTTTGAGCGATGGCCGCACCTGACCGACTTGTTTATTGTGTTGCTTATGTTCTTGCTGACGCTTCTGATGTGGTCGCGCAACGGCTCCCCCGAAGTGCTATCCATGCAGAGCCTGTGGGATGTTGTTGCTTTCCAGTGTGCATTCGTTGGCTCTTTCGCTCTGTTGTGGCGTCGCACCCACCCTTGGCAGGTACAGGCCGTTATTCTCGGCGCAACAATATTGCTGGAGCTGGGTTTGCCGGCAGATGGCATCGTGGCTATGGCGATTTCGCTGTATAGCCTCGGTCGTTACGAGGCCAATACCCGGGCTAGCTTTTTTGGCGTTATCACGACGCTGGTTTTTGTGGCGCTTGACCAGGGTATTCCGGTTCAGCCAACTGCGGCAGGCACAGTAACGGTGATGCTGGTATGGGCGCTGTGGTATATCGGCCGCCGGCTGCGCTTTCGCGGCGAATATCTGCGCTTGTTGGAAGAGAGGGCCAAGTATTTGGAGCGCGAGCGCAATGCCGAATCCGAGCGCGCAGTTGTAGCCGAGCGCACTCGAATCGCCCGTGAGATGCATGATGTGGTGGCGCACCAAGTGAGTCTTATGACTGTGCAGGCCGGTGCCGCCAGAGCTATCAGCCGCAATAACCCGCAAGCTGCCAATGAGGCTATGGCTTCTGTAGAGGCGGCTGGCCGTCAGGCCATGGCAGAAATGCGTCATTTACTCGGTGTACTGCGACCGACTAATAACGACACTGCGCTCACTCCGCAACCAGAACTCGGCGATTTGCCAGATCTGATTGAAAAGGTCCGACAGGTGTTAACCCAGGTTGACTACGAGGCCAACGGCGCACTGGAGAAAGTGCCAACCAGTGTCGCGCTCGCCGCCTATCGCATTGTTCAGGAATCCCTCACAAACGCCATCAAGCACGTCGGTGCCGCAGTGCGGGTGCAAGTGAGTGTGCGCGCAGACCACGGCACTCTCACAATTCGAGTGCGCGATGATGGAAATACTCACGGCGAGCGGCCCATGAGGGAAATAGCTATTGATGGGCAGCCAGGCGGTGGGCACGGCATCGCGGGAATGCGCGAGCGCGCGGAACTGCTCGGTGGCTATCTGTATGCGGGTGTAGTCGATGGTGGCGGTTTTGAGGTATATGCACAACTACCTACAGGAATGGTGAAAACATAATGTTGCGAGTGATGGTAGTGGACGACCAGGCTTTGGTGCGACGCGGTTTTGCCCTGATTCTGGATAACCAGCCCGATATCGAAGTGGTCGCCGAGGCCGGTACCGGTGTCGAGGCAATTGAAGCCGCGCGAGTGTACCAGCCGGATATCATCCTAATGGATATCCGTATGCCGGAGATGGACGGGCTGGAATCCACAGCGCGCATCCTGGAAGCTAGTGATGCAACTTGCCGTGTCATTATTTTGACTACGTTCGATCCTGATGAATACGTGTTTCGTGCGCTGCGGGCTGGCGCCAGTGGCTTTGTGCTCAAGGATATTCCCCCAGAGGCGCTGGTACAGGCAGTGCGCACCGTAGCAGAGGGCGGTGCCATGCTTGCACCGGGCATCACCCAACGCCTGATTAGCCAGTTCGCACAGAAATTGGGAACAGGTCGCAACCTGGCAAAACGCCTGGAGCGCCTGACCACCCGGGAGCGTGAAGTGTTGGAGGCCATAGCCGCAGGCAAGAGTAATGCAGAGATTGCCGAGACCCTGTTTATTGGCCCAGCTACCGTGAAAACCCACGTTTCCAGTTTGCTGTCAAAATTAGAACTGCGCGATCGTGCGCAGGCAGTCGTATTCGCTTACGAATGTGGCCTAGCCACCGTGGGGGAGCGCGATGTTGGCTTCTAGATCAAAGCCCGCTTTGCAACGCAATGCACTTTATCGCCTTGCCGCCTGTGGCACTGTGGTTCTGGGGCTGTTTCTCTTCCTTGGAGCCCAGGGCCACTTTGTTGCCATCTGGCCTTTGGTAACCAGCGATGGGACTGGTTTAGCCCGTCGTTTGATGTTGATGTTACCCGGTGTGATGCTCGCCGGCACGGCGGTGTTGAACCTCCTGCTTTGTAAACTACTTTGGCAAGAGCGTCGCTATGCCCTCAACGTTACTCTCGCGGGTAATTTACTTACTACGAGCTATTTGTTTTACCTAATGATACACGGGGTTCCCAATCACCCTATTGGTATATTTCTCGCATTGGAGATGTCTTTTGTATTATTGCTCCTAGTAACAAGAACTGGACTGGTATGGCCTGTGTCAGCAGAACCGTCGGTTGAGATGGACATTTAGCAGCACAAGCGCTCGGCGAGTTTCGCTAACATTCAACACCATAAACCTCAAGGTGTTTTAATCAAAAACAACTCCATCGGTTAAAGTGCTTTTGGTGGAGCATCACTTTTTAAGACCCATTTCAAGTAGACTTGAAGCGAACCCTTCCGATAACTTCATGGCTGTTTCGTCGCAGCTCATTTGATAGCTTTCCGAGAAAATTCTCCAGAAGCAACGTATGGCTTCTTTTCAGTTCCAGTTCTGCGACTGAGAGATTTGTTCTAATTTGTAGGTAAACTAGCTCTTTGGGGCGGAGTAGGTGGGCGCGGGATTAGATGATATGAAAGGGCCAGCGGATCAAGTGCTTAATTACCCGAGGGAGGAGAGTGGAAGCAGTTTTGGTGGCTATACTTTATTATGTATAGCAGCTATTTCAATAGCTCGTTAACCTAAACTAGAATCTCTAAAAAATATAGAAAATGGAAAGGGTAGAATTATAGCGGGTCTTGTCCAATGTCTGACTTGAACATCCGTATCAGTTACAGCGGGCTTTTAATTCTCAGAACTTTTTGTGTAATTCGACTTATGAGCTATGAAACTAGATAAAAGCGTGATATATAAGTTTCTGATGGATTAACTATTATACATCGGAGTGTATTTGAGTATCAAGCGAATAAATCTACTTTCTTGTGCTGCTTTTATTTTAGCTGGTTGTAGTACCGGGCCATACTTAAAACCGAGTGCTCCAATAGGATGGCACAGCACCGAAAACCCGGCATGTTATGGGGCTGAAAAAGTACTAGAGTTCAGTCTTCCTGATTACGATTGGCTGATATTTAGAGTCTTGGCCAAACAACCTACAAAGCGCCACCCAGAAGGTACAAAGTTAATTGCCTATGTAAGGCCTGTCTTGTATAGACATCCTGAGTCAAATGGCACTTGGTCATTATTTCCCTCAGAGCAAGAAAAGAAGACTAAAGAGAGCTTAATCGCCGAACGCAAATCCCAACATATCGAGATCTCATTCTCAAGTGCTGTAGCTACTATCATTTTTCTTGATGGTAGTGAATCCCAAGTTGAGCTGCCATTTTTTCAACAGCCATACCAAATACCATCTGATGAGTCTTATGGGTTCTGGGGACCTGAGGTAGTAATATCTCCTGAAAATCTGGAGTATTTTACGGTAAAACTGCCGCCTCTATTTGTAAATGGTGAAGAAGTTACAATCCCGCCAATCGAATTTAAAGTCAGCGAAAGTACATATGTTCCAGTGCTAAATTGTTAAAGAATAGCGCTTGATAAGTAAAAGTAGAAAATTCTCTACACTGCTACCTTGAGGGTAAATAGATATAAGTAATGAGCTTCCAATTTAAAATATTAGTGTTAATTATATTCTTCCTGTTTGGGGGAATTATGGTGTATGTCGACTCCTGAACTATGATAAGGGATGGATTGAATCTATTGAGCAACTAGAGCACTACAAAGACTAAAGTCTGTTACAGTACTATGTCTTCCAGGTATAAAAGCAGCTGTTTACATACCTAATGGATTCCAGCCCAAAAGCTACTGCTTGTGCCATGCTGGGTACACATTGTTTCGCCTGGATAAAGGCTTAATGTTAAGGTTTTGAAAGAGTTCAGAGCTTGATAAATGGAAAAATTCAACGAAAAAACTTTTGTTCTTATTAATCAATTCGCAGGAAAAAGTGACATTTTAGATGCTGCTTTAATAGCTGTAGCAGAGGTCATGCCTTATATTTTTATGCTTGTGATGCTCTATCTATGGTTTGATCCTAGTATAGAAAGAAAAAGGTCCAGCCTGAATTGCGGTTTGTCTGTGATGCTCGGTATGTTAATGAGCTATATTATTTCTATTTTTTATTATAATTCTCGTCCATTTGTAAATAATCTAGGCACGCAATTAGTAGAACATGCGCCTGACTCTTCATTTCCTTCAGACCATACTACGTTTATTTTTTCGATAGCTATAGTGCTTCTATTTAACAAATCAACCAGGTTAATCGGTGCTGTTTTGTGCCTGTTAAGCGTTGTTAGTGGCTTATCCAGAGTTTTTGTTGGTGTTCACTATCCTTTAGATATACTAGGTGCCATTTTGGTAGCAATTTTCTCATCAGTTGTCGTATTTAAAATACAATATAAAACTCAATTCCTTTTAAATTTTTTGGTTAAAAAGTTACCTGGGAAGAGAGTCGGTTAGAACTAAAAGTAGTTGATGCTTCTCTTGCATTTATAATATTTACTTTCTATTTTATATACCATACATTGGGTTAGGGGGCTGTCATTTATAGTGAAGAAATAGAAGTGGAGTTTTCATTGTTCCTCTCGATTAATGGTATGCTGAACTGGATTGATGGAAGCGATGAGATCGTGCGAACCTCAGGTAGGAAATCATAAGGGTTTGTGTTTCTGAAGCTTGGTTAACAGTCGGTTGATATGGATTCCTCCATTTTTTTGGTTTTTAATCCCAGCCGCTTTCCAAGTTAGTACGGCTGAGTGGTACACATAACTTGTTCTTACTTAATTTTAACATCCATAGGGGAGGTCTGCTTTAGCTCCTTAAGAAAGATATGTATCTTACTTGTTTACTCTCAAAGTAAAGAGTGGGCATGTGTAAAAATTGGAGAGGAATAGTTTTTTTGTTGGTAAACATAGGTGCCAACTTAATACGATTCCTTTATCTATCGCTCTTTTTTCTGTAGGGACGAGAAGCTTTAGAATTATAGGTAGGCATGGTATATAGATACTGCTTTTTAGTTAATAGTTGTAAGAGGATCGCATGAATAAGGAATTTCTAGACCACATAATTTCGTATATATATTTCCCGTCTTTAGGAGCGTTGCTGTTAGCTACGCTTTTTGCTCCGATAGGACTGAATGGATTGTCAAAATTCTCTAAATTCGCCCGTTTTTCGGTTGGTGTTTATTTAAGTATCACAATTGCCGCTTGTTCTGCTTTGCTCGCATTTTCATATGGAGGTTGCTTCGAGAACTGTTCTGAGGGCGTAGACGATGAGATTGGTATTTTTATTGCTAGTATAATCAATTTTATAGGTGCAGTATTTGTATTTCGCTTCCTTTCAAAGAACTGGCCTAATAAGCAAAAGCAAGGTGCTGCATAAATGTACTCTGGCTTAAGACATTAGCTGTATAAGGTAAGCTATCGCTGCGTTACTACTTGTGTTTGTGATTCATGTCGCTATTGAACTCATGTATGGTAAATGCTTGCCGTGTTTCTTTTTCAAGTTGTAAGTGGTTTTATAATCCAGCGCTATACTCGCTTCCGGCATATTCGTGCCTATATAGCTGAGATTGGCGTTATTCGGCACAAATTATTCATCTCTTTCGCGAGAATCAACCAATGAGAAACTTAGCCATATTAGTATTTCAAACACTTGACGGAGTAATGCAAGCACCGAGTTTGCCTGAGGAAGATTTTTCAGGTGGCTTTAGTCATGGAGGCTGGGCCAAGGATTATTGGGATGAAGTCATGGAGCAAGTCGGAAGGGAGGCCATGGCGGAACCTTATGATCTGCTATTAGGACGTAATACGTACAATTTATTTGCCACAAGTTTTTCAAATGCCAAACCTGGAAATCCAGCTGCAGACAAACTTAATCAAGCAAAAAAGTATGTCGTAACATCAGGTAGTGATGATCTCACATGGAATAATTCATTCAAGCTAAAGGGGGCAGATGCGGTCGTCGAGATAACCAAAATTAAGAAAATGAATGGGCCTTTACTACAAGTTCATGGAAGTTGGCAGTTGGTGCAGTCACTTCTAAAGCATAACTTGGTAGATGAGCTTAGGCTTTGGACGTTTCCAGTAGTTGTTGGAGAAGGAAAGCGACTGTTCGAAAGTGGTGAAATTTCATCAAAATACAAACTCATCAATTTTGCGAAGTGCCCCTCAGGGGCTTTTATGCATTTTTATAAATCACTAGATGGCAGGGCTATTTAAAGAGCGTTGTTAAATAGAAAACTCACTCATGCGACTCTCCTTACTGAGATTGTTGTTGAAATAAAAGCAATATTATCGAATTTACTGAGAATTTATCAAAATGATTAGGTTATATAACCGTAACGATCTGCCTACTATATTGGATATTTGGTTGCAAGCTTCTATTCAAGCTCATGATTTCATACCTTCAGATTTCTGGGAGGCACAGTTAAGTGATATGAGAGATGTTTACATTCCTACATCGGAGACATATGTTTATGAGATGGAAAGTAAAGCAGTAGGCTTTTACTCACTTAGTGGCGATACGCTTGCAGCTATATTTGTTTCTCCCTCTCTACAGGGAAGAGGAGTAGGCAAACAGCTCCTTAACCATGCAAAGTCAAAAAGAGATAGGCTGATACTTTCTGTTTACAAAGAGAACGTTTCTAGCTATCAGTTTTACTTGTCTCAAGAATTTAAAGTAGTAAAAGAACAAAGAGATGAGCATACTGGTCACCCAGAATACTTAATGAGTACAAAAATATAAAAAGGAGTTCAAGTCGGCTTAGCTTCTGTCGTCTAGCGCGACGTTATGCATAAGGCGAGAATAAGATATCTCAAATATGAAACCTGAAGAGAAGAATTGTATAGAGAAAAGAGTCAGGAATAGGATCATAGAGGTTCTAGAACTTTTCTCAGATGAATTTAGATTTGATGTTGCAATCGCTAACCTTGAGTTCTGGAGTGATTGGTTTGATGCTAATTCAATAATTCAATTTGATAAAGAGGTATTTGTGAGAGAAGAAATTGAATCTTTATTAGCTGTAAATAAATTCTGGGAGAGAGTTCAGCCAGATTCGAAACCGTCCTCTCAAGAGTGGTGTGATCTGCTATTTGAGTCAAAGCATGCTTTAAATATATTTCTCAAACGTGGTAAATTTTATGAGTAATCCTTTTAGTTTATTGTTGCTAACGTCAGTCATACAGCTTACTTAAGGTTAAAGTAATAATACATAAAATATATACTAGCTTTATTCGCTTTGGCAATTTCACTTGATGCCTATTCTACGAGTTGTTGGACATCATTCCATGACAAGGCAGTTTCACGTGAAAGAGGTACTTCTGAAATAGAGTTTGTTGTTGATAGAAGCAGAATAATTTTTATAGGTAGCGCTGAGAGTATTGGAAAAGAAGTAATCGTTGAGGGTAGTGGTAAGGGCGGACATGTTTTAGAAGTAGTCACTTTGTTCGATGTTGAAGAGTCAATAAAGGGAAAAATCGCAGGTAAGAAGCTAGTTACTTCTGGTAATATTTGCTCTTGTAAATATGATTTTGAGGCTGGAGTGAGCTATTTAATCTTTTCTACTGATAGAAAGGGGATCCTGTACCTGGACAGTTGTGTCTAGCAATACTTAGTCTCTAGCCTGGTCTCGACTACATCCTTATATATGACATCTGTTCACAGATGCCTCGTGTTAGCTATTATTTGGTCTCATTTGGTACATTCGCAGATATCTTCACTTTGGACCAGCAGGGAATTGTGCGGCGTGGTTGTATACTATTACTTGATTTCTATTCACTTTCTGCTCTATGACAGATACATTTGTGCCGACTCTTCAGCTTTTACTAGTTCGCTGCTTTGTACCAAAGTATTCGATACCGGATGCTGCTCCAGCATACAATTGATCTTGCTTTGACAGGCAAGCTTGGTACGTATGCAATAGGTGTACCTGGAAGATAGTAAGCGGAGAATAGGGAGGTCCCATTTCGAAATCGCTACTAAGGCGTTTTTGATGGTCGTGATCCGGGCGATTTTATTGTGTGCGATTGGGCAGGCATATTTTGTAATTGTTGATAATCGTGCTATATAAACTCTGCTTTTGAATTTACTATTAGGCGCTCAATCAACTTATGCATGAACTTAAGCAATTAGCAAAGCAGATACTAAAGGAGAGTAAGAACTTACCTTTTTCAGTATATTCCTCATATAGAGAACAAAATATTTTCAGTGTTCCTATTGTTAATCCGACCTTGATATGTGTGCTTGATGGATGCAAAGAGCTGGGTGGTGACAGGCAAAAGAGTTGCTCAACAGGGGAGTTTATATTTTTATCTAATAGCCCTAAAATTGATATGCGAAATATCCCAGGTGATTCAGAATACTTCGCATTGCTTATTGAGTTTGAATACAATGATTTCGATAGATTAACGCTTGCAAGAAACAAAGAAGAAAAATATTTTACGGGAGATATAGATTCTACTTTAGAGTTAGCCCTTCATCAGTTTATGGAGTGGAGTTCTTCCGTTCCTTTTGATCTATGGCATATTCGAAGACAGGAAATATTACAAACACTACTCCATTTGGGATACCAGGAAGTAGCTTCTGTTTTTGAATCGACAAGTGTAAGCCAAAAATCATATAAAATTATCAGTGAAAACCCAGCTGCGGACTTAAGAGTGGATATGTTGGCTTCAAAATTGTCAATGAGTGAGTCAACATTAAGAAGAAAGTTAAATAGCGAAGGTACGAGCATTAAAGTCATTATAGATGACATCAGGCTTGGATTGGGGTTGCACTTACTTCAAACGACTTTTGAGCCAGTAGGCCGTATATCAGAAAGATGTGGCTATAAATCCCAGTCTAGATTTTCAGATAAGTTTAAAAGATCTTTTGGTATAACTCCTATAGAGCTGAGAAAAACACGAGTGAACGTTTGAGGCGAAAGTTTGCCTGTTTTTGATATATTACTCTGAACATAATGCTCCTATGATAAGTAATCATTTTTAATATGTTTGGAGTAAATATGTTTAGCCTAATTAGTAAAATTAAATGTGCCGTCTTTACAGTGCTTATATCCGGCGTAGCCTCTGCAGAATCATTTTTGCTCTCGAGTAATGATATAGATACTGGAAAGTATATGAGTAAAGAGCATGAGTTCCAGGGGTTCGGTTGCACTGGTAATAATATTTCACCCCAATTATCTTGGGCAAATGCCCCAAAGGGGACAGAAGCTTTTGCTGTTTTTGCATATGATCCTGATGCACCAACAGGCAGTGGTTGGTGGCATTGGCAAATTGTAAATATTCCCAAAAATATAAGTTCACTGGAAGCTGGCGCAGGAAACTCAGAAAAAAATCGCACTCCACAAGGTAGTGTACAAATAGTAAATGATTATGGAGTAAGAGGTTATGGTGGTGCTTGCCCACCGAAAGGGCATGGTGCGCATCGGTATCAGTTTACCGTTTTTGCGCTATCAAAGAAACTAGATTTACCAAGCGATGCATCAGGGGCACTAACTGGCTATATAGTTAAGGCTAACTCTTTGGGGGAAAGTACTATTGAAGCTTTATACATGCGGGAGTGACTCTCCAGCAAGCAAATTCAGATGAGGCTTTGGCGGATCTGATCTGTGCGAGAGCGAAATAATCGAAGCTCGTTGTTACTTGTTATCGCATAAAGTTACCTAATTACCACTTATGCTAAGCCAATTTTTAGCAACCTTTCTGGCATCGGTGGTGTCCGAAGAGAGACGTAAATCAATCTTGGAATGAGTGCCGACAAATCAAACCTCCGATTAAAGCGATATTGAAATTCTGCCAAATAGCGCTGTGCATATTTCGGCCTAATAGCATGGTAAGTGCTACGTAGCGCACTCTTTAAATTACCAAGTACTGTATTTACCCAATAGAACTCAGGCTCTTCAACAGAAGCTCGGCCACCACCACAAACAATTTTGTCATGTACACAACCGGCCTCCTTAATGGCATTGAAGCATGGAAGACCATCTGAGATGACTGTGCTGCCACTGCAAAGGTACTTTTTACTCCAGGTTGAAATTTCACTGCTTTTGAAGCCCTTGATAATTGAGAGCTTAATACGGGTTGGGCGTCCCTCCTTGGTTGTTTCAACGGCCGCCACAAAGGGAGTTTTACCCTTGGCTCCGCGCCCGGGCTTGCATCCAGTACGCTCACCACCGAGATAGGCATCATCTAGTTCAATAAAACCGGACAGTTTGTATCGTTGGTCTCGCTCCATCATCACTTGCATGAGTTTCTGCTTCATACGCCATGCTGCGTTGTAAGAGATACCTAGATGTCGAGATAGCTCCATAGAGGAAATGCCCTTCTTATCCTGAGTAATCAGGAAAATACCGAGAAACCAGGTGGTGAGGGGGAGCTTCGTGGAGTCAAAAATTGTACGAGAGGTAATCGATGTCTGACGCCGACAATGGTTACATTGCTTAAGCTTGCGATAAGCGAGGTCGCAATGCTTGTCATGCCCGCAGTGAGGACAACTAAAGCCATCGGGCCAACGCCACTGCGACAGTGCATCGAAGCACTGTTCCTCGCTGCCGTACATTTTGAGGAATTGGGTCAAACTAATACCCTTCTGAAACTGTACCTTGTTGCGAGCCATGGCGTATTCCCTTGCAGATCAACGAGATAGCTGTATTTATATACAGTTACGCATAACTTAGCAAGAGTGGTAATTAGGTAAAGTTAAACCTCTTAAGAAAAAGCTGCACTAGGCCTCCTTTGGTGAGGCTGTTCCCTTAATACTTCATTTATATGTGCAGTAAGATTCTATCCGTTTGATGACGGTGGTGAAGCGTGGATGCCTATCTTTAATTGGCATCCATCCACCAATAGTACTTTGATTGACAGATTGATTCCAAATCTTAGATTTCGTGAGTTCGGATCTCTTAGGTCAGCATATTTTTTTACTGATATGCAATCTATGGGTACAGAATCTTTGAAAGACAAGCTTAGAAGGCGGCTTTTGGAAACGGAGTAGCTGGGTTTACCGGTGTGGATTAGAGGGGGGCTAAAATACCTCAAAAATATGGGTAAAAGCTGTTTCGTTGATTACGCTACGATATGAATATCAAAATTCAATAGATGCTGCTTTACATCTTACTTTGATTATTAGTGCCACCTAGCGGTAGCTTCTTTATCATTTGTCTCTTTTTTTCCGATCAGGCTGATAAGCTTAGGAAATATAGAGAAGTGTGATATATAGGTGTTACTTGTCGATTGATTATTAGATCTTTAAGGTTAGACCATGGAAGTATCACTTCGTCAGATTACCAGGGCTGTCCCATATAAATCAGTCTAAATGGTGGCTGTAATTATCTTGTCCAAGGTTTCATTATCCCAGCCAGCCTTTTTCCGAAGCCTTTTAATGCTCATGTCTTTTTTAAAGCTGGGCTTTGCCGCTTGCAACTGATTGAGTGCCGAATGCCTCAAGATCGCCATGTTTTCTGGTGCATTTCCTGATCTGAAGCGACTATCATCCTCACGAAAAACCACATCTAAAATCCAGTGTAACGAGTTTTCAACACCCCAGTGAGAGCGAATAATATGATTGAGTTCTGCTGAGCACGGCTCTAAACTACTGATATAGTAGCGCGTTTCGCAACTAGTTCGCCCATCTACAGTTCGTTTCGCCTGGACTGCGATAACACTTCTTAGACCGTGCCATTGCTCTTTACCTTCGAGCCAATCAATACTGTTAGTAGAGAGACATTTTCTGGATTCTATTCGGCCTCGGCTCACCTCTTCCACACAATCAGTATCGACATGCTTGTGGTGCTGCATATCGAACAAATTATTAAAATGCGTGGTAATTTGCTGGTGCAGTTTGTCCTGGTTGCCCTTCACAGCAATCACATAATCGCCGCCTCGTTCGATAATTTTCTGAGTGATCGTTTTCTGGCAGCCCATGGCGTCAAGCGTAATAATCGCACCATTAAGATCAAGAATCTCCAGTAACTTCGGTATGGCCGTAATCTCATTCGACTTTTCTTCTACCTTTTGCTGAGCAAGGACAAGTCGCGCCTCGGACGCAAAAGCACTCACCATATGTATAGGAGATCGTTTACTGGCCTGATCGAAGCTGCGCCTTAGCGTCTTGCCATCGATCGCAATCACGTTACCGAGTTCTTGCTGAATACCTTGGACCCACTGCAGAAAGCAGCGCTTAAATTGTTCGGGGTCTAAGCTTGAAATAACACGGCTAAAAGTGTTTTTTGAGGGTATTCCGCTATTTAGCGGGGTGAATCGTTTTAGGTAATCTATCTTAGATTCTGCGAAATCGACAAAATCTCTACAGCTTTCAGCACCACAAATAACACCGCAAAACATGATAAGTAAAATATCGGGCAGGGCGTGCAGCTTGTGCCGATCAACTCGAGGATCTTCCATGTCGTCAAAGTGATGTAAAAGGCTAACGCTATCCATTTTGTCTGAAAAACACTCTATTTATCAAAAAAGATAGCTATTCTAGGTCTATTTTGTTCGTTTTTACACCGATTTATATGGGACAGCCCTGGTCAGATTACCAAACAGAATTATGAAGCAGTATGTGATCTTGATGTTGCATCGGATCAAGAAGATTACATTGCCTGCAATATGTGGTCACTAGTTGAATCGATGTTTAACGAAGGCTATGAAACTCGTGCTATTTACTTGGACAATGAAGCCGTTGGATTTCTAATGTGGGTACAAGAAAGCTTAGAAAAAATCTCAATCTGGCGGTTTATGATTGATCAAAATTACCAACAAAAAGGTATTGGTCGCATAGCTCTGGATCTTGCTTTAGGAGAAATTCGGGACGTCCCGGGACTTCAAGAGATTGAAATTTGTTATAACCCTAATAATCCCGTTGCAAAAGTTTTTTATTCTAGTTTCGGCTTTGTTGAGGTCGGAATGGATGATGATGGAGAAGATATGCTCGCCGTAATTGACTTAACCAAATCTAACGGCAGTCACGAGATGAGAAAAAGAGCAGCTTTTCTGTAAGTGTTTAATAAAATTATAAAACGATAGATTGTAGTTCTATTATTTTTTTCTGATATCGGGTTTACTGAATAGCAGCCTCCAAATCTGGTATATGAGATAATCTTAATGGGGTGGTTTAGTAGGTGATTCTTGGTTACGGAATAGGAAAGGAATTCATATTTGAAGTGCTAAAAGACGTCTTTTAGGTGGTTTTACTACCTAGGCAGCAGCAAAGAATACAGTCGACTCTTGAAAAAATGATTTCACAAGTTTTCTATTTTTCTTGATGCTCTGCAAATCTGCATTTGCACGACTCAGTAGTGTCTCACCTTTTTTCAGCGGCCTCTTTGAAGCCCCTATATTTCTCATATGATTCCAGACCAACTCATCTGGATTTAGGTTTGGTGCATATGGCGGTAAGAACACCATTTCAAGCTTTCCATCCTGTGAATCGACATACTCCAATACCTTTTTCGATTTGTGTACTGGGTGCCCATCAACAATGAGAATCACTGGTCTTTTCTGACTTCTCTGGAAATTTTTGAAGCATTCTACGCACTTTTCTGCCGTGAACTTTCCACTATAAATATGATACCAGAAGCCACCTCTATTCGATAAAGCTGAGATCGCATTGATTGACTGTCTTTGACCACTCGTTTTTACCACTGGAGTTTTTCCTTTTTCTCCCCATGTCCTTTGGAGTGGATCGTCTGATCTGATACTAGCCTCGTCCAGCCAAAATATTTCTGCACCAGTTTTTTTCGCATAAGATTTAATCTTTGGATAGACTTCCTTTACCCATTTATTCACCGCCTTCTCATCTCTCTCGTAAGCTCTTCGTAGAGGCTTTTGTGGCGTCAGGCCCAGTCGATGTAGAAGTGTGCCGACACTAGAAACGCTAAGTTCAATTTTGAATCTCTCAAAAATCAAATCCGATACGATCTGACGTGTCCACAATCCGAAATCAAAGCCATATTGCCTTGGATCGCCACCAATAATCCATCGTTTGACTTCCTCTTCTTCAATAGCTGACAGTTTTCTACCGCGTCCAGGTCTAATTTTTGGAGATAGCGCTTCAATACCTTTCTCCCGAGCAGTCCTTAACCATGGGAAAATAGTTCTGCTCCCCAGCCCTAAGCTACGACTAACCTCCGCCGCAGATTCTCCATCAAATACTCGCTGAACAGCAATTTTACGTATGAGGTGCTGCTCCTCAGTACTAAGTTTTCTGGCATCGTATTTCATGCAGTTTATATTACCAGGGTGTACTGATTATTTCTGCCCCGCTAGTATCATCAGAATATAAGCGCAGCTACCGTTGTTTCTTGGATAGGACGAGTCTTTCCATAACTCGTGGAGCGTCATCATAAGATATAAAGTAGGGCGGTCTCAGGATTATGGATGTCTCAATCTGTATTTTGTATTGAACATTTGTACCAGTTAAAGGCTATTCTTTGCTCCTCTTGATTTTATCTCACTGGACTAGCTTTGGAATTCTAGAGAAGCGTGATATATAGATGCTGTACTTGAATTAACTATTAAGAGTTAATAATTGCCACCTAAGGATTACAAATGACAAAGTACTTGATAGTTATAATTGCGATACTTGTTACAGGTTGCGCTACTGTAGCTACATCTCATCGACCAAGCGATTACTATAAGGCTGGGGGTAATGAAGCGAATAATGAGCCTCTATTTGGCTCCACTGGTGAATCGTTAGGGGATATAGACATAGACCGCATCCTCAACTATGAGTTAAAGCTTCCTGCACAAAATAGAATTGCAATACTCAAGTTGTCCAATGATAGCTACTGGCGCCATTACTCTAATGATTTTACGCAACTAAATGAAACTATTGCTAGGGACTTTGTAGGGCAGTTGAGAGAGTCTGAAAGGGTTTACGATGCTTCATTCTTACCAAGTATGCTCGTTCCAGAGCAACGTACTGTGCCTTATCTTCGAGAAGCTGCTGCACGCTACCAAGCTGATTTACTATTAGCCTACCGTTCAAGTTGCCGTACTTTTGAGAAGTATAAGTTTACCTAATTACCACTTATGCTAAGCCAATTTTTAGCAACCTTTCTGGCATCGGTGGTGTCCGAAGAGAGACGTAAATCAATCTTGGAATGAGTGCCGACAAATCAAACCTCCGATTAAAGCGATATTGAAATTCTGCCAAATAGCGCTGTGCATATTTCGGCCTAATAGCATGGTAAGTGCTACGTAGCGCACTCTTTAAATTACCAAGTACTGTATTTACCCAATAGAACTCAGGCTCTTCAACAGAAGCTCGGCCACCACCACAAACAATTTTGTCATGTACACAACCGGCCTCCTTAATGGCATTGAAGCATGGAAGACCATCTGAGATGACTGTGCTGCCACTGCAAAGGTACTTTTTACTCCAGGTTGAAATTTCACTGCTTTTGAAGCCCTTGATAATTGAGAGCTTAATACGGGTTGGGCGTCCCTCCTTGGTTGTTTCAACGGCCGCCACAAAGGGAGTTTTACCCTTGGCTCCGCGCCCGGGCTTGCATCCAGTACGCTCACCACCGAGATAGGCATCATCTAGTTCAATAAAACCGGACAGTTTGTATCGTTGGTCTCGCTCCATCATCACTTGCATGAGTTTCTGCTTCATACGCCATGCTGCGTTGTAAGAGATACCTAGATGTCGAGATAGCTCCATAGAGGAAATGCCCTTCTTATCCTGAGTAATCAGGAAAATACCGAGAAACCAGGTGGTGAGGGGGAGCTTCGTGGAGTCAAAAATTGTACGAGAGGTAATCGATGTCTGACGCCGACAATGGTTACATTGCTTAAGCTTGCGATAAGCGAGGTCGCAATGCTTGTCATGCCCGCAGTGAGGACAACTAAAGCCATTGGGCCAACGCCACTGCGACAGTGCATCGAAGCACTGTTCCTCGCTGCCGTACATTTTGAGGAATTGGGTCAAACTAATACCCTTCTGAAACTGTACCTTGTTGCGAGCCATGGCGTATTCCCTTGCAGATCAACGAGATAGCTGTATTTATATACAGTTACGCATAACTTAGCAAGAGTGGTAATTAGGTAAGTTTATTGATCCGAATGAAACAAAGGCATACTGTTCAGTGGAAGTAGTCTTACTTGATGTTCGGTCAGGTATAGTGCCATTTACGGTTGTGTCAAGTAACGAGTTCTCTGCCCGCAAAGAACTCGGTGATACTAATTTCAATGAAACCATAAAGAAGGCAGAGATCGCTGCCGTAGCCGAGTCATTAAAGGATTCCGCAACTCAGCTAACGTCATTTTTAAGCAGTATTGGCACACTGGAGCAAGAACTCTAACTACTATATTCAGGTGGCGCCAGCTTCGCACCTGAAATAAAGATTAGGACTTTCGTCGTATACGAGAGCCAAAGGATAATTACTGATGGATAATACACAATCATCACTTAGCCTATATGCGAAGCATCTAGGTGCTGCATACTTAATTTATATCGTTTTAGGGATGCTCAATTCATTACTTGTCAAGAAAGGAATATATGATTTTGGGGCTTTTGCTGAGACAGAGGTGAGATTCAGGTTCGCTCAGATTATAGATATAATTATGTTTATCGCTGTTATTTGGGCATCTTGGGCGCAGTACTTGGTTACAAAAACAATCAACAAAAATGTTGCTTTTTTGGCATTGCTTTTCAGGTTTGGAGAAGGGCTTCTTGGCTTTGTAGCAACAATTATTACATTGACGGTTATAGTAGTTTTAAGAAACCAGGAATATTCGAATACATTTCAAGAAGAGCAGCTACATGCGTTAGCGAGTATATTTGTGAATATGAGTGGTTCGATGTGGGATGTTCTTTTAATCATAATGGGCATAGGCGCTACTATTTTCATGTACTTATTTTACGTTTCAAATTACGTGCCTAGGTGGTTAGTTCTTTGGGGGGCTTTCACGTATATGTCGATGGTGGTTTATGGGTTTTCAAATATTTTGTTACTCGAGCCGCCCCAAATATTGAAACACTTCATGCTTCCAGGTGCGTTTTTTGAAATCACATTTGGCCTATGGCTGTTAATCAAAGGAATTAACATCAAACCTAGTTCAGTCGATGCTCCAGGTTTATACAAAAGTAATGTCTGAGTAAGCACTAATGCATGACCGACAAGGCTGTGCAGTTTTTGTACAGTAATCGTATCTTGTTACCAAGCAAAGTTTAATGTCACCAGAGAGGGTTTGGCTAGGGCCTCCTCTCTTGGGGAACTTGCCTTTAACGTCCCATTGTCTAATATTTAGTCGATTCTGATATGGGCATAGATCTCTTTTCTTTGGACGCGGAGGGGTTTGGGGATGCCAAGCCTAACGTGACTTCTTTTCATCTCTATTGTCTTGACTGAGGCATGCTCTCAAACTGTTAGACGTGCGCCGGTAGTGCTCTTTGGGATTAAGCTATTTGTTTCCTACTGATATTTGAGCGTAGGTGAGTATTCCCGAATGGGAAAGACTGATGAGTTAAGCTTGATGGAGGGATGGGGTACGGGGCGCAGAATAGGAAAAAGCAAATACCAAGCTGCAAGAGACTTGGGAATCCCTCTATTTGCTAACTTCTGTGGGTCATCGGGCTGACTAACTTTTAAGTTATAGGAAAGTGTGATGTTTAGATTGTGCTATTGAACAAACTGCTATCACTTATAGTGTCTAAATACTGGGATTCAGCTTATGTTTCATTTACTGGATCAAGTCCAATGGCTGTATGAAAAACGGACTGCGAATTGCCCTCACTGTGGAGCTGCACACGAGGAGCGTAGATTTGATTGCCATATTTGCGGTACTGATTTCAGCAGCGAAGAAATTGAAACAATGGATGAGCAAAGGATAGCAAATTTCAGGCGTTCGGAAATTTTTGGTTTGCTATTCTTTCCTATATTTATTGCTTTCTTGATTTTATTTTTATTGAATTACCAGTAGCTTGTGATATTAAGTTCACTTAGACTCGTTCCTGGAAAAATTGAGATTCCTATCAGGCAGTCTATTTTTGTTCCGGCTGCTGTTTATTAAAGCTTTGGGTGTTTATAGCAATGGCACAGGTAAGTCGGTCTAAAGCTACGTTGAGATTGATTGGAGATAAATTGCAACCACAAGAGATTTCAGTGCTATTGGGGTGTGAGGGTACAACTATGTACTCCAAAGGTGACTTAAAGGTTGTAAAAAGAAGTGGTAGAGAATATGTGTGTAAAAGTGGGCACTGGTCTTTGGCAGCAAAGGAATGCAAACCTGAAGATTTAGATGGACAAGTGAAGGAAACTCTTGATCGTTTGACAGATAATATTGCCATTTGGGAGGACCTTTCACAAAAATATAGTATTGACCTTTTCTGTGGCATATTTATGGATAAGGGCAATGAGGGTATGAATGTTTCTTCTAAAACACTGTTGGAACTTGGTAGTCGTGGGATAGTGCTTTCACTTGATATTTACGATGGTGCTGATTAGCCCATGCCTAACAAGTGTTTCAAAAATTATGTTTGGCGAGGCATCTTAAGTAGGCCCTATAATTGTAGGGAAAAAGATGGTAATTTCTGAAGAGGTTGTTAAGAGTATCATCAAAGAAACAATGGGTTATGCAAATTATCCATACGATAAAAGTATCAGGCGTGAGTTTTTAATATTGAAAACGTAGTAAATAATAGAGGAAAATAGTTTCAGGAAAGCCGTTGATTTTGTCATGGAGTTTTATAAAAAGTATGACCAGGAAGCTCCGTTTTTGTCCGTTCGCCACTCTTAATTGATCGCTATACAGGGCCCTATTGGGGTAATTAAAATCTAACATCTAATTAAGTTAAGCTCGCACCGAGCGTATGGGCCACCTTCCTTCGTTATAGAACCAATTAGTATCCCCTTGAACTGGCTACTTTTCTTCTCTCCTGATGCGCACGTTGGTCACTTCGCAGTGGAGATGGGGGGGGGACCTGGGGACGCAGATGCCTATCTTTACTTGGTTGCCGTTCATTTTCAGCACTGTGATTAAGATATTCGTACCGATCCCCAGCTTTTTGGCGGTTTTGTGCTCAATATTCAACCTGCTTACTGATAACAAAGCTGGGCTCACGGCTCAATTTTTGTGCGTGGCATAATTGCCGCAGAATTGTTATGGGGTGGTGCTCTAGGGTTAACCTATCTGTTTTTTACTGACACTTAAGCCGCAGATAGGTATTCCTTGAAGGAGAAGTTCGGTGGCGACTGGGGTTGAGCCCAGAGCAAAGAAAGGTGGGTGCTGGCTTCCTAGAATTTAGAGCATCACTCCAAGCATGTTGAATGCACCTTTAATTTGTGACGTTCATTTCATTAGTAAAATTGGCTCCCTTTATTTGTTTAACGCTTCGATTCAACCACTTATTTTGGGCAGGTTATACTTATTTGGTGTGTGTCCAGTATTACTGACAGAATTTACGGAAAAGGTACAGTTGAACAATGTAGTTGTCTTGTGTTATTGATTTAGTACATATCTCTCGTTTGTAGCTAAGGGACTTCTAGCAGTGGGAAGTGCTTCTCAGAAATAACAGGAAACCGATTACATATGATTACACTCTGGCGGTAGATAGCTGCTTGTTTTTTGGCCAAAAAGCAATTTAAGTAAAATTCCACTCTGGCACCAATTTTACAGCCCGCAAAATCTTGCTGCTATGACCGATCGGTCTAAATGTTGACAAAATATAATCGATTTTTAGTGATCTCTCTCAAAATGTACTTAGAATGGTCTCACTGGTAAATTGAGGCGCAAATTACCAGGCAGAATATCTTTATGTGACTCACTTCACAGGAGAAACTGCGTCTACTGAATAAGGATGATCAATGAACTCTTTACCTTCATCAGCTGCCAGCTTGGGACTTAAAACCTTTGGTCAATCTGGTTCTGGTCGTTCGATAGTGGCTAATGACCAGCTCCATCAAATGCTGGAAGGGTTTCAGGAACTCAGCCGTGTCCCTAGTAGTGAGGGGTATCACGCATTAGCGTTGACTAATGCTGTGAACGGGTTGAGAGGCGGGGCTGTACCGGTTAACTCATATTTGAAGAATGGCAGTGCAACTCGCCGCTGTATTGTTGGAGGTGGTTTTGAGATTGAATATGAGTTAATCAATTACTATGGTGGGCCGCAGACTGATGTTGTGATTCTTGATATTCGATTAGTAGAGCAACAAGCAGCAGAGAAACGACGAGCCGCCCTTTGGGGGGTCGATTGGGACGCAGGTGATGATGGCGGGGAGTGGTCCCCAAAGGTTCAGCCAGATATGTGTTTACGCACTAATGGCACTGTAACGGGCAAGGAAGATTCACGGTTAAAAATCGGTGTTAATGGATATTGTGAAAACTTGGCTCATGCGGCAAAAATGATGCCTTCGCATATAACCCGAGGGGATGAAGGGGCGCTTGAAAAATTGAAAGGGAATGGATATACCCTCTTTTACGTTCCTCAGCATGGAGCTCTTAAATCAGGCTGGCGATGTGTGAGAAATTTAGGAAGAAGTTCCACTAGAGAGGATATGGAGGCTGCAAGGATTCTTGCTGGATACATGAAAGAAGCCCATGATAAAGGGTTATATGTAGAGTGGACTAGCCATCGGGGTGGTTCAAAAGTTCTAACAAAGGCAATGGAACAACTTGCGCTACGACAAATAAATCTTGATGGCAAGCAAACAATATTTTTGAGTGATGCTACATCCAGTCACTATTTGGCAGATGACGCACGACGTAAAATTGGAATGAATACTAATGATTCGACATGGTACAAGGCCACTCCGGGTATTGCACAATTGGCTGGTGGATCGGTTATTGGTACAGCAAAACCTGTGATGTCAGTGAATACATTTATAAAGTATACATCGAAGGAAGATCGTACTAATAAACTAATTGATACTGGATATCACACTTTGAAGTTTATCAAAGGGGCTAAAAAAGTGGCAATGGGAGGATTTTCTATTTGCGGAATGGCAACGGCTGCTACAGCTATGGGTATTTCATTCAGTACAGCTAAATTACTTCTTGGAGTAATGACTGTAAAGGGTGTACAGATTGCAGCTGAAACAAGTTTAGCAAGTATTCCTAGTTTAAACGAGGGTTACCATAGTAGTCCAACAGATCCATTCAAGCAGTTGGTTCAGCGAACTCGTCTAAGAAATAGGTAATATTATGAAATTGCTAAAGGACGCTTTTCCGCGAGCTCCCAGTTTTCGTCGAGCAAGAAGAATTGAGAAAAACTTATCCGGCTCTAAACTTACCTTTATGGTCCCTCCTCCAGCGGACCCATTTTCCTCTGCTCAAAAATGGGAGGCAGAGCCAGAGGAGTTTGATATTTTTGAGGCTAATAATTTTTGCCCAATTTCTTACCGTTCGAGTGATAACTTGGACGATAAAATCAAATTTCCAGATATTACGTATCTAAGAGTGTTCTCAAGCTGTTGGGGATTTAAGGGGGTACCCATTATAGGGGGGTATGGTGGCGATATTAGGCTGATTGTCGCTGTTACTTCAGTAGAAGATCTCCCTGTTAATGAGAGTGTATTTGATACAAGAGTGCTGGCAAAAGAAGTATATCGCCGATATGAATTGGGAGATCTTCATAATTTTGACCCGGGTTTGAAAAGTGACCCGTTTGATTTGACTCAATATCGGTGGCCCAGCTACTTGGGGCCAGTTAATTGCCAATGGATAAAGCAGGCTAATAAGAGTTGGTTGTACTTTGAAAGTCAGCCTTTGAGGGATAGATTTGATAGAATCAGTTGGCATGTTGCATTAACAGATAAACATTACTTGAGCTTTAGATTCAATATTACTCGCGCACCCTCGAATACTGGTAATGCATATCGAGTTGCTCAATGCACATCATTGGATAATTATGTTGGCTTTGCGCAGAACATTGTAGATTCTATAAGTTTAGATCTTACTTCTGGTTTGTCTGATCGCCTTAGCCAAGTTCAGGAACAACCCGGAGCTAAAGACAAGCCCATCTTATCTTTTACATCCCAGCAGGTTAATGATGCAAAGTATGTAATGAGAATGTGGAGTGGTTCTGGATACGTAGCTTCTGGAAATGGAATGGGTGAAGATAATAAAGCCTCTGCTGATGAAGTTTCTAGTTTTATGGATAAGCGAATTCAGCCCAGGCCTTTACATAATAGCTATCCTTTGGGGGAAAAAATAGAAGTTGTATCAAGGATTCCCGCAGAACATATTCGTCAACCTTTAATTTATCAAGGATGATGAATTAAATAGCTTTTGTAAGCCATTATAACACTTCTTTAGGTTCCAAGTTGTATTCTGCGGGGTAATACTCCGTAGATGAGCTGCTCTATTATTGCAATATCTTGCCTTGATCGCATTGCTTTGAAGATTAGTTTCATATGAATTTTTTGAAAGATGTTTTCCCTCATGGGCCAAGCTTCCGTAGTGCGAGAAAGATAGAGAAAACTTTATCCGGCTCTAAGCTTTCTTTTATAGTGCCTCCTCCAGCAGATCCATTTTCCTCTATTCAAAAGTGGGAAGTAGAACCTGACGAATTTGATATTTTTGCGGCTGAGAATTTTCGCCCAATTTCATACCGATCGAGTAAGAATTTAGATGATAAAATCAAGTTTCCAGGTGTAACATATTTAAGGATTTTCTCTAGTTGTTGGGGATTTAAGGGCGTGCCTATTATAGGAGGGTACAATGGTAATATTAAGCTGATTGTAGATGTCAATTCAGTTGAAGATCTGCCTGTAAATAAGAGTTTGTTTGATGCAAGGGTATTGGCAAAAGAAGTTTATCGTAAGTACGAGTTAGAAGATCTCCATGATTTCCATAAAGGATTAAAGGATGATCCATTTGATTTAACCCAGTATCGTTGGCCTAACTATTTGGGACCTGTTAATTGTCAGTGGATCAAGCAGGCCAATAAGTGTTGGTTGTACTTTGAAAGTCAGCCCTTGCGAAGAAAGTTTGACAAGCTTAGCTGGTATACCCCGTTGACAGATAAGCATTTTTTAAGTTTTAAGTTTAATATTACACGATCAGCTTCGAATGCCGGTAATGCATACAGAATAAATCAGCGCGTATCATGGAAAAATTACATTAGCTTTGCACAACGTATTGTAGATTCTTTAGATTTGCATCTCACTTCTGATTTGTCTGAACGCCTTGTTCAATTTCAGACGCAGCCTGTAGCTAAAGAAAAGCCTATTTTGTGTTTCTCTTCTAAGCAAGTTAAAGATGCAAAGTATGTGATGAGAATGTGGAGTGATTCGGGATATACAGCTCCAGGTAAAGGGGAGAATGAGGGTCATAGAGCTTCTATTGATGAAGTTTCTAATTTTATCGACAAACGTATTCAGCATAGACCTTTACATAATAGCTATCCTTTGGGGGATAAAATAGAAATTGTGTCAAGAATTTGCACGGAGTATCTTCGTCAACCTTTGATCCATCACGAATAACAAGTTAAGTCCCTGCGGGCTCTCAGATTGAGCTACGCTCCGCAAACAGCTTCTTGGTAGGTCTCTATATCTTTGTGGATACACATCTTGATGTGTGTCACTCTGAAAATAGGTTTTTTATGAGTTTTTTGAAAGACGTTACTACCTGTGGGTCGAAGTTCCGTAGTGGGAGAAGGGTTGAGAACTATTATGATCAAGTCCCATCGGACACCTGTTTAAACACATTTCTCAAATTCGATAAGGGTTACATTACGGTTAGGGAACGGCCGTAGTGGTGGAGAATAGGGAAGTCTGGGCGCCAACCTTCCTATGACAATTTGGTGCTTCACGAGCATTTAGAGAAGCTCGGTTAGGCTAGTTTTGGAGTTGAAGAAGTGATCATTATAAGCTTTATCAGTTGAGTTTAAGCCTACCTAAGAGTGCGCAATGGCTGAAAAATGATCATGGGAATCCTTTTCAGAGTTCTTTATGTTGAATGGGACTAGCTTAAGATGAAGAGGGATTGTTGTGGTCAACTCCAACCGGACACTTCTTCAAGCACATTTCTCAAATTCGATAGGGGCTAGGTCTCCCAGTGTTGTGTGTATTCTGCGTGAGTTGTAATAAGCAATATAGGCTCTTACATCCGCTACCGCATCCTCCCTTGTCGGATAAAGGTTTCCTGTTACCCACTCCCGCTTCAGGCTGCTGAAGAAACGTTCAGTCGGTGCGTTGTCCCAACAATTTCCCTTACGGCTCATTGAACACACCATCCCATGCTGACTCAATAACGTTTGGTAGGTATGGCTGGCATACTGACTGCCACGATCAGAGTGATGCAGGAGACCTTTTGGAGGCGAACGCAAATTGACAGCCATCATCAACGCACGAGTTACCAGGGCCGTTTCCATCTTCCGATCTAGATGCCAACCAATAATCCGGCGCGAATAGAGATCAATCACTACCGCCAAGTACAACCAGCCCTGCGAAGTCCAAATATATGTAATATCAGTCGTCCAAACTTGATTTTTAGCACTCGGTGAGAACTCCCTATTCAGAAGGTTCTCTGCGACCGGTAGGTGATGTTTACTGTCTGTCGTTATTGTAAATCGCTTCTTACGCTTTACTGCCAAGCCTAGCTTTTTCATGAGCTTGCGGACTCGATAGCGCCCGACTTCAAAACCTTCTTTACGTAACAGCTTCATTAACCGACGACTTCCGAGGCTCTGTCTAGATTCTGCAAATAGGGCCTTCAAACGATGGCATAGTTGCCATGTTTGAGCATCTATTGAGCTACTACCACGGCAACACCAATCGTAATAGCCAGTCTTACTTACCTGCATTACCCGGCAGAGCACCCTAACAGGAAAGCTGCCTTGCTGTTTTTCAATAAAGCTGTACTTTATTTCATTTCTTTCGCAAAGAAGGCGCTGGCCTTTTTTAGGATTTCTTTCTCCATCCGCAACTGCTTATTTTCACGTCGTAATCGCTCTAATTCTGCGCGCTCACCTACATCCAACCTTACACCGTCTTCTTCCTGCTTCAGTTCCTTTATCCAGCGTCGCAGGTTATTGGCTGTTGTTCCTACAGCCTCTGCTGCTTTAGAAATTGAATACCCTTGCTCAGAGACTAGCGCTACGGCGTCTTTCTTAAATTCCGGCTTGAAATACCGGCGTGTACCTTTTGTTGTCATACTTCACCTCGCTTGGTAGTTTTACCATCTTAGCGAAGTGTCCGGAAGGATTAGACCACTACAGATTGATGTTTAACGCTTAGATGACCTTATATGTTGCGCTCATCCCTGAGCTTATTATCTATAGACTTTTCAAGCCGGCCGATGTTGCAAAGGAATAGTTAGTTACTCAAGAAGCGCCAATAAATAAAGTAAAAGCTAAAACCTATCATTAGGCATAGGCAGGCATAAGTGTAAACTAGGTACCATCCCTTTAAGTGATGTTCTCTTGGTACCCATTTCCCGTTCATAACAAGAATGTTGAGTAAAGCAAAGATTGGAGCACAAACGAAAGATAGAGTAGTTACAAAGTCGATTAAGTTCTTTAGCTGGTTGGCAAATAGGGAAATAATAAACCAGCTTATGAGGCTTAGTATAATAAGAGTGGATACGTAGACTCTATTTTCGGGAATCTTAATACTACTCGATGACCTCAAGGCACTTCGCCAAACTTGAGGAAACCCATCGGAGACTGCAAAGGTAGTTGAGAAAAGCGCAATAAAGCAGATAATACTGATTGTTAAATGGCTCCAGTCACCTAGAGATTCGGTATAAATATTGATTAGCTGACCAGCAAATATGCCTGCAGATTGAGATAGTTCAATATCTTTCCCAAACATTACTAATGCGCCTAGCCATACAAATACAATAGCTAATATCAAGCTGGTGAAATAACCAACCTTAAAGTCAAATACGAGAGATTTCTTGGCAAAGCCTCTATCCGGTCTCTCCTTTATCCTTCGCTCCGACCAAATAGAGTGCCAAACAGAAACTTCAATTGAAGTTGGCATCCAGCCGACTAAGGCGACAACAAATGCGATGCTCACAGCTGGTGCTATATCAGCTGTTAAATAGGATTTAGAGGGAAGAAGCCCATATTGACTTATTGCGGCAATGAGAGTGATCAAGCTGGCAATAGCCAGAATGAGGACCATCCACTTTAAGCTTTCATTCAGCCATTTAAATTGGCCAGCAATCAATATTGCACATGTAATGACCAAAATGATGGCAGACCACTCTGAAACATTTAAGATATCGCCAAATAAGTTGAGAGCTAAAGCAGCTGTGACAATCGTAACCGCAGCTTGAACAAAGAACATTGTTAGAAATGTCAGAGCCATATAACTATAAAAACCAAGTCGACTGTGTTTTTTATAGCCTTCCAATAAACTCTCGCCGGTGACAGCAGCGTACTCTGGACCGATTTTGAAAAAAGGGTATTTGACTAAATGAGCCAGGAAAATAAAACCAATCAAAGCGAAAGCGTAATCTGCACCTGCGCGAGTTGACTGCACGATATGAGATACGCCAATACTGCTTGCAGCCCAAATGATACCAGGGCCTAGATTTGAGAAAGTACGTTTGAATACATCCATTGAATCAGAACTGCTCGGAATGATTTTGCTCAAAATAGCTCTTAGCCACATCGATAAAGGTTTTAACCTTCAGGGAAAGTTCGCAGCGATGAGGGTAGAGCGCAAAAATAGTTAGTGGCTTTATTGTGAATCTAGGTAGAATCTCAGTGAGATGGCCAGAGTCGACATAAGATTTGACAGAGTAAAAAGGGGCTTGGATTATTCCTTGTCCTTCAGCAGCCGCCTCATTTAATAGCCTCCCATTGTTAGATTGCCAGGCCCAGGGAAGTTTTATTTTTTTTGTTTCTTTTTTGTCTTGAAATAGCCAATGATCCCCTCGAATACTGTGGTTAAAGAAGAGTAATTGATGCTTCTTTAATGACTCTATGCTTTCAGGGAGCCCATTCTTCTCTATGTAAGAGTCACTTGCCCAGAGTGCTAGCTTAGTTTTTGCGATAGATTGGACGATATAGCTAGAGTCTGGCAATTCTGGTGCGATTCTAAAAACGAGATCGATTTTATTGTCGAGTAAATCGAGTGGGTCATTGCTGAGATGAAAATCCAAGAATACCTGAGGGTATAGACTACGGTAATTGGCAATCAATCCTGAAAAATATTGACTGCCTAGCTCTATGCTAGTCGATATCGATAGTCTGCCTCTAGGCTCTTGATTGTATTCTGACATCGCCTGGTCGACGGAGTGGAGTTTTTTTAGTATTGGTGAAACCTGTTTATAGTAATTTTCGCCCGCTTCGGTTATGGATACTTTGCGTGTATTGCGCATCACCAATAGGCAGCCCAGCTCCTCTTCTAACTGCTTAATGTACTTACCGACCATTGCTGCTGAAATGCCGAGCTCGCGAGCAGTAGCTGCAAAATTTTGCTTTTCGCACACTAAACAGTATGCCTCAAGGGCGTGTAACTTGTTCATTGACTCCCCTGATGGCTAATCCGCTTCTCTTCTTACGGTGGGCATTAGCTGGAGTATACAGACAAACATAATAAACAAATAGTTTATACACTATAAACCTAAATTACATTTAAAGTGCATCCTAAATGACGCAAAATTTTGCTAGTAGATTAAAAGTCCCACGGTCTCACATTAGATAAGTACATGAAAATAAAACAAATTTTTATTCTGGCGGTTCTACACATTGCTACCAGCGGCGTTGTATCAGCAGAGGATGGAAAGCTAGAGCAAGTTTTGCTCATTAACGCCAATATAGTGGACGTTAAAGCGCTTAAAGTTGATGAAAACCAGTCGATTCTTATCGAAGGCGATAAGATAAAGAGAATTTCTTCAACGAAAAATATCTCCAAGGTGAGGGGGGCCAGTGTTGTCGATTTAAAAGGGAAGTTTGTAATCCCCGGCTTGATAGATGCGCATGTCCACCATGCGACAGATCCGGATAGCTGGGATAAGTTGTCTATCACTACTGAGCGACTTCGATACCTGCTTCGTGGTGGTGTCACATCTGTGAGAGATATGGGCGGTGATGCACGAGCATTGGCCTACTTAAAACGTCAAGCAGAGGTCGACTCCATCGCTTCGCCAGACATCTACTTTTCAGTCATTATTGGTGGAGAATCCTTCTTCTCGGACCCGAGAACCATTGCCTCAGCTAAAGGGCGTACTCCAGGTCACACAACATGGATGAGAGCGGTAGATCAAAATTCAGATATGGATTCAATAATGCTCCAGGCCATAGGCGCTGGTGCAACAGGCATCAAGATATATGCTGATGTTGAGGCCGAGACGGTGCCATTACTCGCAAGTGCAGCCAAGAAACATGGTTTAAAAGTCTGGTCGCATGCTTATATAGGCCCCTCCAAACCTTTGGATATTGTCAATGCTGGTGTTGAGACTATTTCACATGCCTCAGATATGTCTGCTCAGCTAGTTGATAACTTCAAGGCGTGGCGCAGAAAAACTGCTGAGTTCGATGATTCAACCTGGGAAAAAATGCTGCAAAAGGATAGCTATTTAGACCTTTTTGATGCAATGAAAGAGAAAGGTACAATTTTAGATGCGACGCTTACAGTATTTGAAAGAAGGAATACCTTAAACGAAAAGTACAGGAAACTTGATCAGCTCAGTACACAAATGACACAATTTGCCTATCAAAACGGCATCACTATTGCTGCTGGCACGGATGCATTTAGTGACCTTGAAAATGACACTACACCGATGATTCATCATGAGCTTAAGCTGCTCGTAGATGAAATTGGTATGACACCTCTTGAGGCAATTCAAGCTGCAACTATAAATGCAGCGAAAGTGATAGGGATAGAAGGTTCTGTTGGTAGTATTGAAGAGGGAAAGAAAGCAAATATTGTTGTACTTTCAGAAAGTCCAGAAAAGAATATCGAAAATAGCCAGTCGATAGCTCATGTGGTTAAGAACGGTCGCTTTATTTTTATTGGCGACGATCCACAGTTGCCTTTCTCCTCTTCACGTGAAGTGAATGGAACCATTTGGTTATCTGGGCAGATCGGTAATCATCCTTCAACTTTAACCATGGCAGGTGAAAGTCTGGAAGCTCAGATGCATCAAACAATGAAGAATATTGGCCAAGTTCTCGAAAGCAAAAACCTGGATTTTGACGATGTGGTTAAGTGTACTTTGATGCTCGCTGATATTGATGATTGGCCTGCGGCGAACGAAGTCTACCTCCAGTACTTCAACGGAAAGAAACCTGCGAGGAGTGCTTTTGCTGCGAGCGGCCTGGCACTTGATGCCAAAGCTGAGGTGGAGTGTATAGCTTCACGAAGCGCTGATTAATTCTGGAGTAGGGGACTTATGAACGATATAAATAGAAGAGCACTGATTAAATCTCTAGTATCAGGTAGTGTTGGTTCATACTTGGCTATTAACTCGGGTATATTAAATGCCTTTTCCGGGGTTAACGCAGGTAAAGCAACGTGGAATCCATACAGTTCATCGATTGTAATTGATGGCCTCAGCGGAGCATTCTCACTCAGGGAGCCAGTCTCTGAAGAAGTCCTGGGAATATTCAAGAACTCGGGGATTAGTGCCTTGAATATGACAGTCCCCTATCCAGGTGATGACTACACAGAGACTTTAAAGAAGGTTGAAAAAACCAAATCTATCATCGAGCAGAACTCAAACTACTTGAGCTTAATTCATTCTGCATCAGATATCCTGAAAGCGAAGCAGGAGAGTAAGCTCGGTATCATAATGGGTTTCCAATCAACTGAAATGTTTGATGAGTCACTTTCAGGTATTTCAGAATTCGCCAAAATGGGCGTCAAGATAATGCAGGTATCCTACAATGGGCCCTCTATCCTTGGCAGCGGCGGTCTCGTAAAGGAAGATTCAGGGATAACTTCCCTTGGCAAGAAAGCCATAGAGATCATGGAGGCGGAGAAGGTTTTGATCGACCTCTCGCATTCTGGAAAGAAGACAGTGTCTAGTGCAATCAGTCAATCAAAAAGACCGATTGTGATCTCTCATACTGGCTGCAACGCAATTTATTACCACCCTAGAAATAATGACGATACCGAATTAAAAGCTGCAGCAGACACCGGTGGCTTGGTTGGAATCTATTTAATGCCATTTTTGGAGGGTGGGGAGCATGAAATAAAGGCCGATGTGGTGATAGAACATATACTGCATGCCTATAAAGTATGTGGTGAAGATCATATTGCAATAGGTAGTGACCAAGGCGTAGTACCGGTCAATGATGGCCCTGAGTATCGAGAAAGTATCCGTAAGGAAGTTGAGCGTCGTATTGCGGCTGGAATTTCCGCGCCCGGAGAAACACCAAATCGTCCACCGTTTATTCCTGAACTGAACTCCGAGATGCGGATGGAGCTTATTGCCTATAGGTTAAGCCAAAAAGGAATTCCTGATCGAGTGGTAGAAAAAATAATTGGTAAAAACTGGTTGCGTGTTTTTGCTTCGGTATGGAATTAAAGGAAAGTAAGATTAAATGGATAATTATCTAAGGCTTGATGGCGTTCTAGTTCGATTGGTTGCTTGTGTTACTCTCCTCTTTTCACCTTTGCTTTTTGCTGAAGGACTTAGTACTTATTCCGAATTCCCAAAGAGTTCAAAGACTGAAGTGATTCCTTTCCCGATCGAATTTGCTTCGGATATTACCTTGAATGGTGTTGAAGAGCTTGTGTTTTTGCCTGGCATGTATAAACAAGAAAAAGCGGATTTCTTTAGTTATGCTTTTTCATGGACTCACAAGCCAGAGAAGAACCAAGTTTTTGGGAAGGTCGAAATCCAGGATTTTATAGCCTCCTACTATAGGGGGTTGTACAAGGCCGTCACTCAAGGCAAAGAATATGAGCCGGCTATTACAATTGAGTGGGATGATGGCAAGTATACTGGTCAGATAAAGTGGATTGAGCCATTTGTAACCAAAAAAGAGCAGACCCTCTACTTTAAAGGGAATCAAGTTAACTGTGAAAAAACTGATGAGCTTCGTTGGTACTTTATTGTTTCTCCACAAAATTCCTCTCACCCCGTATGGGTGGAACTCCAGTCGATAAAACCCAAAAACTGTTAGTGATAGAATCCAGTTGCTCTCAACTCGGAAGCCTTACCATTCAACTTAAAATTATCACAAGTCCTAAATCAATCTGTTTGAATAAGTATCAGTCCTGTGCCTGCTACATTAGGTGAGTGTCCAGAATTTCTGTTAACTGTCAGATCAATCCTGAACCACTTCACTTAAAAAGAGGTCATATCCAATCGATATGCTTAGTTTTAGTAGGCACGTATGCTTTCCCAGGCATCTTCAAAACCATTAATAAGCATATAGCCAGAAAGTTTGTTAAAGAGTTAATGGATATTGGCATTGTCCTGTATGTGGTAGTCCTGAGTTAGGATCTCCTGCTTACTTAGAGGATGGTAGTGGCTCTTTTCAGATATGTAGCTGTGGATTTGAGTTTGGTTTCGATGATGAACCATCGGCATCCGGTACAAAAACTGACTCTGTCATTGGTAATTGGGAAGTTAAAAGGCATCGTAAGTTACGATACTTATCTTCCAAGTCCGATCAATATAAAGAACTGCTAACAAATTTAAGATGTATCGGTATTGAGCTAAGCACATAGTAAAAGCATGTATCTCTGCCCCCATCGGGTGATTCCGGCGATGTGTATCTTAACTGGTCCTGCATTTCATCTAAAATAGAAAGTGGGGAAGACCTTTAACGTTTGTGTTCAGTAACTTGAAACGAGCTATGCAGCTTATCGAAGCAATAGTTGAATACATAGGTATATATCACGATATAAATCACCATGACTATCTCAAGCATAAATGCTTCTAGGATAGTCAGATTAAAGCCCCAGGCGATTACTGGCAACGTCAGTACCAACATACCCCCTTCAAACAATAACGCATGCATGGCTCTAACGATAAATGTCTTCTCCGGGTTTTTACGTATATTCAATAAGTACCAGTCAAAAGCTTGATTGAAAACCATATTCCAGACCAGCGCAAACAGTGATAGTCCAGCCGCAAGTACTAGCGATTGGTGTACCTCCAGATCAAACACTGGCACCACCAGTAAGCCACCTGTCAGCAGCAGAAAAAACTCGTAGGAAACCGCATGGAATAAACGATTCTTCAATGATTTAGTCATCAGCCATACTCACTCTGGTTGAGAAAATATGCCTGAATGATATATAGTTATTTTAGGTGGGATAAGTTAGATACTATACCTTAAACAGATAGGTTGGGCGCGTGGCAGTTTCTATTGAGCAACTGGAAGCATTTGTAGCAACCGAGCAGGCTGGCTCGTTCTCAGCGGCTGCACGTAAATGTGGAAAGGCACAGTCGGTAATCAGCTCACTGGTATCGAATCTGGAGGTTGACTTGGGAGTCAATCTATTTGATCGAAGTCAACGATACCCGCGATTGACGGACGCAGGTGAGTCACTGCTGGAACGCGCACGGAATCTTATCGAGCAACGCGAGCGTTTGATGGCGATCGCACAGGGGTTGTCTCTGGATGTCGAGGCCCGGTTGACGTTAGCTATTGCCCAGCATGTGCGGATTAAAAACCTGGGTGGACTCTTTCAAGAGTTTCAGACCAAATATCCAAATGTTCAAATTACGCTCAGAGCGGGAAGTGTTCAGGATGTACAGACCTGGGTCGAACGGGAGGTTGCCCAACTCGGGATTATTACGCAGCAAGAAGATGTGCCCACTGGGTACGATTTCAGAGCCCTGGGCCATCTGAAGCTCACTGGCGTCGCCTGTGCTGAGCACCCGATAGCACAACTTACTGAAGTTACCTGGGAAGACCTGAAACAGTACCGGCAAATCTTATTGCAGGAGTTTGAGATATCCAGCCAAACTCGCTGGCTCGTGTCTCCCGACGTGTGGAGTGTGTCACGTGTCGATGATGCACTTGACCTTGTCAACGCCAATTTGGGCTGGGCAGTATTGCCACTACACGTGGTTGCGAAAGGGATAGCGGCGAAAAAACTGATACAGCTCCCGCTAGTATTTGAGCAGGAGAAAGAGTTGTCACACGGTGTAGATATTATCTGGTCCAGTAAGCGTCCACTGGGTCCCGCTGCCACTGACTTGATGAAGCGGTTGAGCACAGAGGACGCAATACTGAACAAGGATCAGTCGCTATGAAGCGTTTGACAGACCTCGGGCAAAATCTGTGATAGTTGTATCTGGCTTACCTAACACCTGCCAAGTTTTTTGACTCACTGGTTGCTCCTTTAGCTGTTCTACGTAAGTCAGCATATGTTCCATAAATACTGCCTGCTCCTCGGGCAGGCCCATTTCTGCAATGGCCGCGATAGGGCGAACGGCAATTTCTGTTCCCGGAGAGTATGCCTCTACAAATGTTCTGGCCGCCTCTGGTAAAGACATCCCCTCAGTACCCTGAACTGAAAAACTCTGGTTGTAGGCCATCTCATTCCCGATAGCATTACCGATCATCTCTGCCAGATCTGTTGTATTGGTGTAGTAGATAGGGTGGACATGATCGCCGATGATAGAAAATTGGCCGTTCTCGATGAATGTGGGGAAAGAATCCAGGAAGAATGAACAGAAGAAGAATGTGAAATCAATGCCCGAACTTTTAATGGCCTCTATCCCTGGCTTACGGATTACATTGGTTTTGTACTCAAGTCCCTTGTCCGCAAACTCTGGGTGGAGATAATCAATACCAGCAATCTGCATGATGTGTTGCACACCATTGACCTTTGCAGCCTCCACGATATTAATCACACCTTCACGCTCACTATGAAAGGGTAAAGTCGGGTCGAGTGACGTGGTATTCAGGGTGATATAAAGTGTTTTGGTACCAACTAGTGCAGACACCAGGCTCTCTTTATCCGAGATATCTGCTTCGACAAGCTGGATACTCTCTGGGAGGATAGTGCGAGCACTAACCGCGTCCCTCACGATCGCAGTTACCTTTACACCTTTATGATCCAGTTTTTGTGCTACCTGACGACCTAAATGGCCTGTGGCGCCAATAATCGTAATAGTTTTCTGCATGGTTCAACCTTTAAAGCAATGAATGAGGTAGCCCATACTTTGCCCAAGAGATAGAAACTCTTACAGTTATGTACCATCTATCAAACAGATACTACAGCAAGGCTCTCTAGTCCTACTTTTTGTTCATGTTTGATGCGCACGTAGATGTCTCCTCGATAGATGACAAGGGGTTATGGGTGGGAGGCATAACTTAAGATGCTCAAAGAATTGTCGATTTTGCTCCGTTTTTAAGGTATTGATGACAGTTTACTTCTATGAGCACTAAAGTCTTATTCGCTTCTCCATTTGGTGAGTATTCAGAATTATCACGATAAGTAAGACTCTAGTATCAATTTTTAGTCTAGGGATAGAAATACCCTTCGGCTACTCCTTTTTGTCCTTCAGAAGCCACACCTGTAAAGTTGATAATGTTGGATAAGTCAACTAATGATTTTCAAATCTCTAAAAGGAAAGCATGTGAGTCTTTAAACAGAGGTCTGAATTAGTGATATATTCAATAGTTGAGAGACGCCCTTGTGCGACTATTCTCCAAAAAATCGAAAAAAATAAGAGGTAACATGAAAAAGTTAATATTCGGTGTGGTTCTGTCAGCTTTTAGTTTAAATGTATCATTTGCAGATATGTTGGAAGTTGAACAAAAAAATTATGAAACTATTTTGGCAGAAAATATTGATATAGATGAGCCTGGCGTGGCCGTTATTGTTAGTAAAGATGGACGAGTGGTTTTCAAGGGGGCTCGTGGCCTTGCAAACTTAGAGCACAATATACCTTTAACAACTAACAGTATTTTTCGCTTGGGGTCTTTAACTAAGCAGTTTACTGCAGCAGCAATAATGATACTGCAAGAGCAAAATAAACTTTCATTAAAGGATAATATTCACAAATATGTACCGGATTTTCCAACCGAAGGTAATGATGTAACTATTGAGCACCTATTGACTCATACTTCTGGTATTGCAAATTATACTGAAGATGAGGAGATTTTTGCTAAAGAAATACAGGTGCCGACCACCATAGATGATATGTTGATTCGGTTTTCCAAGCACCCAATGAAGTTTAAACCAGGCGAGCAAATGCGTTATTCGAATACGGGCTACGTTCTTCTGGGGAAAATCATCGAAGTTGCTAGTGGGCAGTCATATGCTGATTTTATCAATGAAAATATTTTTAAGAAAATCGGTATGAAATCTAGTCACTATGGTGGATCTAAGATTATTCATAATAGAGCTAATGGCTATGATATGTCGCCCAGTGGTGTAGTTAATGCCATGTATATTGACATGATGTGGCCTCATGCCGCAGGAGCTCTTTTGTCTACTGTGGAAGATCTGAATGTGTGGTTTACAGCACTTCGTAATGGTGTGCTTGTATCAAATGCTAGCTATCAAAAAATGATTGAGCCGTTTAAATTAAGCGATGGCTCAGTATCAAATTATGGTTATGGATTAGGCATCGGAAAGATTAACCAACATGTTATTATTGCACACAGTGGCGGTATTCCTGGTTTTGCTACCGATGCATTTTATATTCCATCAGAAGATCTATATATTGCTGTTTTAAGTAATTTCAGCGGCACTAATCCAAACTTAATTAGTAAGCTTTTGGCAGCTGAAGTGCTTGATATACACGTTCCCAAGTTTGAGCCATTCAAATTAAATGAAAGAAAAGTTAAGAGCTTCTTGGGAGATTACAAGGTGGATGAAAGCACCGTCCGAACCTTATCTATGGAAAATGAAAAAGTTTATTATCAATGGAATGACGGGCCAAAATTTGAAATTATTCCGATGTCTGAGAATAGCTTCTATTTTGAAAACACATTGACTTATATTGTCATTGATGAGGATGAAGAAGGTAAGCAGCTAATGAAATTTTATAGCGATCTTGCTGTATCTCCACAACACGCAACCAAGCTATAGTAGTTTTTTACACCCTTTCTCAGGTGAGTGAAGAGAGGGTGTAGTTATTTCAAAGTAGATCTTAATAACGGAAAGTTTACTTTGGAGGTCTTAGAAATTCTGTGATGGTTCTAGATATCCCAGCAAATGATACCTGAGATCTCCATAGCGACATTATGGTGATATTCAGGAGCTGTCTAATAAGATCTCACCTTGTATTGATGTGAAGCCTCGGAATTACCTGGGGCCGCTTCTCGAATAATCTGAACCAACGCCTTCCGCAGCCTGTATTTTGTACAATTTTGATGCACATATAGATCCTCTTACTAGGATTGAGAGAGGGTTGGGAGTGTATGTATCTATCTTTACTCGATTGCCTTCTACTACCAGTACTCTGATTGGGGCACTTGTTCCAATTCTTGGGTTTGGCTGTTTCAATGCTTTGTGGTTAACCTATTTGCTTCATGTTGATTCCCAGGCCGTGGGTGGTATTCCTTAATGGACGAGTTTGGTAAGTGACGCTTTTCGGATTGAGAAGGTCTGTGGCGGAGCAGAATAGGGGGCTAGTCCCCCGGAGTTAGTGAACCGAATTAACTTGTTGAACTTACATCGTCTTGTTAGTTTCAATACCAATTCTCTCATATGGCTAATGCTGTCCTTCTCGCCACTCTATTAGGTGGGGGGGCAGAATTGTTGACCTTAACTTTGAGGGATAATAGGGATTCCCAACTGCCACGTATGCCGCAGGCAAGTATTTTGTGGTGGCAGGTTTTAATAAGTGATTTTTGTGGATAAATATCAGATTGTAGATTAAAAATACGTACTTCTAAATTGATAAATCTATACCAATAAAAAGAGAGAATCTATATGAGTAATAAAGTTTATTTGTATGTCGCAAGCCTATTTTTCTTTATGTTGGTAGGCTGCGCTGCCCCCACCTATAAACCGAATTTAAATGAAGCTGGGGAAATATCAGACGATATCGCCCTCGTAGTGTTAACTCATGGAAGAAAGGACAAAGGAATAGGGGGTGTTTTTGTGAGCTATGATTTACTCCGCCTTGATGACAATAATCAGCTAGAAAAGGTGGCTTTCCTTCAAGCCGAAAAAGTTCGCCTATATAGACCCACGGGTGATTTAGATAAAGGCTACTATGGCTTTATGCATATATTGGAAGTTCCTGAAGGAATTTATTACTTATCGGGTCGTAGTGGACGCGGTTATAACTCAATGGTCGCGGGAGGCGGGATGTTTGTTTCGCTCCCAGACAGCAATGAAGAGACCCCAATTATGATGAAAATAGAGCTGGAGGGAGGAAAGCTAAACTACCTAGGAGAAATCGTAGCTCTGGATAAGCCATTGATTAATGAGAATGTAGTACTTGCTAATAGATGGGATAGGGACGTCAACACTGCGAAAAAAATGATTCCAGGACTAGAAGAGTTTGAAGTTGTCTACTACCAACCCCTGAAAGTGGATGCAGATAAAACGAAGAGCCCCTAGTTTTACCTTGAGTTCTACCTTGCGTTCGCATGAAGTTCCCCATTCAGGTAGAGGCTGAGCAACGCATTAGAGCGATGACCACAGATGTACATTTCACCACCCAAAAGGTCGGCTACCACAGGAGTGATTGCACAGGTGGTAGCCTCCTTCCTTTGAGAGCCTATCCTCAACGCCTTCAATTGCCTACTTTGTGTTCTCTATTAATACGCACATAGATCTCTTCACGATGGACGGGAAGGGATTTGGGGGCGCGAATGCCTATCTTTACTTGATTTCCTCTCACTTCCAGCACTGTGACTGAGACATTGGTTCCAATTCTCAGGTTCTCGCCTGTTCGGCGCTTTAGGATCAACATGTTTTCTTCCTACCGATACTCAAGCCGTGGGTGAGCATTCCTTGGTAGGGAAGCTTTGTAAGTGATGATTGTTGGAAGAGTGGTGTGGGGCGCCGGAGAGGTGAGCGCAGAATAGGAAATAGGCTACCAAGCTTAAAGAATAGCTTCCAGCTGATGACTTTATATATCATCGGGTTGACGCGCTTTGGAATCATAGAGAAGCGTGATATATAGATGTTGCTTTTGAATTAATTGTTGGGCGCATAGGAGATACAATTGACTGAAATAGCGAATGGTTCCTGTAACTGCGGATCAGTAAATTTCAGAATTAGCGTAATCCCTGAAGATGTATATATATGTCATTGCTCTATTTGTCGCAAAGCTACAGGTGGAGGCGGAATAGCCGTAACGGTGATTGCTAATGAAAGTTTTGAGTGGGGTTCTGGTCAAGACCATATAAAAACATGGATAAAGCCAAATCATGATTGGCAAACAAGTTTTTGTTCAGAATGTGGATCATCCTTACCTGGGAAGAACGATGATAAGGCTATGTACGTTCCTGTAAGCTTGCTTGACACTGGCTTTGAGAGGCTAAAAGTAAAGCAGCATTTATTTTTGGATTCAAAAGCAGTTTGGGAAGAGGTTGATGAAAACAGCTCTGCCTAACAAATTGCTGCTTTATTCGACAATACTTCGCGCACTTTGTGTTGTACGCTAAGCTAACACAAAGCAGCGTCATTTAGATGGCAGCTGAGCAATACACGAGGCAAACCCATGAAAAGAATTCTTATACTGCTAAGGAACCTCTGATCAATGAATTATTTTTCTAGAATTAAGCTGAATTATTTAAAAAATTCACTTTTCTACGAAAAAACGCTTAATTTTCACGTAATAGCTCCCTAATTTTTTACCTAAAATCCCCGGTAGGGGGATTTCAGACGCACCACCCCTAGGTGGCCAAGTATTTTCTCCCTATTAGTAAGTTAGTAAAGCCTGCTAGCAAGCACAGCCGCTCAGTATTCTTTAACAGTCCCCGATAGCGGACCTTGCTATAACCAAATACCCGTTTAATGTAGCGAAAGGGGTGCTCAACCTTCGCTCTTATCTGCGCCTTGATCTTTTCCGCTTTACGGAGTGCATTACGCCCAGGAAGAGTTTTCAGCTTGCTCGGCTTCATTGCTATGTACCAATCCACCTCCCGCTCTTTCAACTCTTCACGCTTCTCCGCACCAATGTATCCGGAGTCACCCCAGACTCTTCCTTCCTCCCCGTGGAGGACCCGCTCTGTGGCTGTGACATCATGCGAATTCGCTGCTGTTGTATCTACGCTGTGTATTACTCCGAGCACATCATCAACCCCGATATGCATCTTCATTCCAAAGTGCCACTGATTGCCTTTCTTTGTTTGATGCATTTCTGGATCACGCTCTTTCTTTTTATTCTTAGTTGAAGTTGGCGCAGAGATAATAGTGGCATCTACAATGGTGCCTTCACGCAGTGCCATGCCATTCTCAGCAAGATGTTTATTGATTTCCTCGAATAGAACCTTACTCAGATGATTCGCCTCTAATAAGTGACGGAAGTTAAGGATCGTCGTTTCGTCGGGAATTGGACCAACTAAAGTCAATCCGGCGAAATTGCGCATAGACTCAATTTCATAGAGTGCATCTTCCATGGCTGGATCACTGAGATTGTAAAACAACTGCATACAATGAATGCGCAGCATGACGCTCAAAAGATATGGCTGTCGGCCACGCTTACCTTGTGGATAATAAGGTTCAATTCGAGCCTCTAGCCGTAGCCATGGAATGAGAGTATCCATCTGAGAAAGAAACTTCTCTCGGCGAGTTATGCGGCGTTTTAGATTGTATTCTGCTTCGGCAAAGGTGACTTGGTGCATGATCTAACGTAGTCTTGACGGATAAATGAATACTACCAAATTAGCCTGGAATTATTCAGAGGTTCCCTAATTTTCATTGAATGCTCAATTTTGGGTTGTGCTTCCAAAGTGCAGAAATATCCTGAAGTGGAAGAAGAAGAGCTTTCACCAGCAGTGATTGTTGCTGTTCCTTTAAAGGGTAGATACTTGCAGCAGTTTGAAGAGTGTACGAAGGAGAATGTTATATGCCTCGATCCTCCGCCACAAGTAATTAGTTATGTGGTTATTGATCAAATCTTTGGAGAAGAGTTGCCGCAAAGAATTGAGGTGGCAACAACAGGGCATTTTGGGCTACAGAGCTTTGATTTCAGGTCACACAAACCTGAAATCATACTTATTGGCTCCCAGTCTAATTCACATATATTACCTAGATATCACCGTATGCCATTAGCCAAGCTTATTAACGGCGACCTTGCAATTCCAGTGTACGAAAAGGAAGACCTGTGGTGGTTTCCTTGCTCTATTTATGAACAGATAAGGCCGTTAAAGTATCAGGAAAAATATCGAGAGCTAGCTATACCACTAGAGGATACGTATCCTAAGATTCGAGAATCAAAATATGTAAGACTTGAGGGAGGATTCTATTTTCCTACTCACGGTGTACCGATCTCTAGCTTAAAAACTTATTTCGAAACCAATAAGTTTGAATTTAGAGAATTTAAGTGTGAGGGTGTCTAATACTTGCTAAGGCATTTAAGACCGACATCCTGTTGGCCCGTTAAGTGCGCGGTAGCTGGATAAGAATATATTAATTGTAACTTACTATGAAGCGAATATCTATTGGAATTATAATCTTGTCGTTATTGAGTGTTGCTTACTCATTTTCTATTCCTGCATATACCAATGAGGAAGAGTATCACAGAAAGTATATGGCACTTGATTGGCAGGAACTAGGTGGTAGAAATGCGTCAAATCAGTTTTATAATTTACGAAACGAGTATCTTTCTCCGAAATACCGGTATCAAGATTACGGGTTTACTTTTCTTATACTAGGCATAGCTATTTTTACTCTTTTTAGAAAGGGAAAACTAATTAATGCACCATCTTCTAAAGGAAGAATAGCGCTAATTGGTTTTTGTGCGGCTACTTTAACCGTAGGGGCGAGTATTGGTGATGTCTTCCTTGAGTTTTATCGTGGTTCATATCCTTGGTGGGCTGACTCGATAGGAATACCGCTTATGAGTATCCCTTTCCTGGCAATTATATTGTTTGGCTGGACATTACTTAACTTACTAGCCATGAATGGAAAATTCAAAGTGGGCGGAATAATTTCATTCAAGAAAATTAAGGGTTCTAATTATTTTTACTTGTTCTTGCTGGGTATGACCGCGGTCATCGTTGCTCTGTGCGTTGCTGAAGCTTACTTTTGGATGGTTCTACCCAGCTTATTGTGGTTATATTTTTACACTTCACTATGGGCGGGGAGATATGCAGCTAACAGGTTAAATCAGTAGGACGCCGAAACCAGATTCTCAACTTAAATAAGTTAGTACGATAACCGCGGCGTAAAATACTGTTGCCTAATAAGGCGGATCTTCTATCGAGGTTGGGGCTCTGTTGGGGCCTCTTTCTTTTGAGAATATGTCCTTAGTGCTTTCCACTGCATATTTTTTGTTCTCTTTCGATGTGTACAATGATCTCTCACAATGAACTGAGTGGTATTAGAGAGCGTGGGTACCTATCTTTGCTTGGTTGTTACTGATGCTTAAGCTATGGGTGGGTATTTCTAGGGGAGAAGCTTGTATAAGGATGGGGGCGCGGCAACGGTGGGGGCAGAATAGAAATATGCCGCGCTAGGTACCTTTAACTAGCTATCTCATTGTTTTATACATTGAAAAGAGGCTGAATTAGATGAAAATAGATCTATCCGATGAAGAAATCTCTACGCTACGTGAGGTCACCAAACAATTGGTGGTGAAGAAGCGTACTGGAGAAGTGGGTATAATGCATGGTATGAATCGCTTCGTTTCGACGCGAGTGGTTCTAAAGAAGAAGGGCCGTGAGAATCTATCTTCAGCCTTTAAGAAGCTGGGTTTGGCTGGTTTTCCTAAGGAGGTAGATGTGTAGTTCAAAGTAATACATAGTCTGATAGGTATTCGTCTAGACCAAATCTCTATAAAGGAGGGTTGGCTCGAGCCTCTTCCCATAGAAAACTCCTCTCATTGCCTGCTTTTTGTCGCATTTTAAATGCGAGTAACGATTTCTTCGCGATGAACGGGCGCGGACCAGGGGATGCATTTTCGGGTACAATTCATGCAAAGAAAGTAGTCAACATGCTAGGAAACTCTAGCCTCTAAACAAAGTAGAGTACATGGGAGTTGCCAAGTACAAGAGTAGTTATTTCCAAAATACTGACAGACCAAGGGGGTGTGGGAAAGCCTATACTCCTTTAAATTGGAGCAAGGCAATACCAGGTTTTAATTAGCACGTATCTTGCTTGATGTATTTTCCCAAACTTCTTCAAAACCATTAATAAGCATGTAGCCAGAAAATTTGTTAAAGAGTTTATGCATCCAGAACTCTATATCAGTAATTCCCTCTATGACTTTTTGCTCTTCATTATCTTTGATTGCTAAGTCTGTCATTTTCCAAAATGATTCTGTTAATGAAGCTGCCTTTTCGTTCGAATTAATTTTTACTTTTGAATTGATAAAATCTTCAAGAAGTTCATCATTCATTTCTTTAGCGTAATGTAAAGCGAGGCTTTTAGCATCAGACTCAGACTCTTTAAATTTAAGCACTTTTATAAGCCTCCAGTTGTAGGTCTGTCATGATGGCCATTCTATCGGATATAGGTCAAAGTTTGAAAACGAGTTCATCAACTTGCATACGTTCTGTCACTGCCCGTAAATAATGAGCAGGGTTATCAGGGGCTTATACAAATTTCATCCCGGAAGGGATATGCTGACTGTCTTCTATAATCCAATAGTCCCAGTTAACTTTAGTTCTCTTTTCTTAAAATCTGCCTAGAAATCCCATTGTTGAGACAGCATGCTTAACCGTTGAAGAGAAAGACAAACCGTGCTCGTCACGGGGTTCAATCCACATAGGATCTGAATTTGAGAATTTGTCGTCACAATGCCTAACCCCTTTACTTATCCCGCCTCTACCATGTGAGCCTTCCTTATGTAATAGCTTCATTCGGATCTATGACAGTTCTAAAGAATGCTCTCTCCTTTCACTCCAGTGCTTCTAAATAGATTCTGGATATGCGGTCAGTAATGTCTTGTACAGTTTTTAGCTGATGTTTGAAAGGTATCTTCTTTTTACCTATTTTTGAATTCCATTTCGATGGTATTGATTGTAAAAGCATAATATTTGCCATTCGGACAAGCAGCTTATTGCGGGTTTATCACACTCAATAGAAACATTCGTACCAGATTCTAGGTTTTCGCCGGCTTACTGGCTCATGGTCAAAATGCTCCCCCCCTCGCGCTGGCTCTCAAGCTGTGTGTAGGCATTCCTTGGTAGAGAAGCTTGATAAGTGAAGCCCTTAGAGGAATGGGGTGGGTGAGGAGGTGGTAGGTCCAGAGTAAGAATATGCGAAGCTAGGCCTCTAGAGCCAGCTGTCCCACGGTGCTTTATTTGAGTCTACTCTTCAGTCTGATAGCTCTTGCGGTTTATACTTTCAATTTAGTGGGTACCCAGAATTGCACAAATATGGAAGTAAAATTAGAAGCATTAATAGAGTTGCCAATATCAGATCAGGCTAACGATCTTAGGAAAGAATGCAGCTCGACTGCAAGAGACGAGCTACTTACAGTTAGTGGATATCGAGACTTGGTCGGGTATTCAGCTGATCATCAATTTCATTCATTAAGTAAGCTTGATGACAACAATTTGGCGCGCGCAATTGAACTGCATATATCAGATTTTGAAGTCAAAGATTGTTGCGCCTTCTTTGGCGGCTTTGCTCTAGTCATAAATGGAGTTAATAAATTATTTCCCCAATGTTGTGGGACTATAGCTGATCTTGAGTCCTGGGTGCGATTGAGGTCGGAATCCGATCTCTACATAGCCATTGAGGGGCATCCAAGTTCGCGTGCGTTTAGAAAGGGCGATAAAGTAATAATTGAGTGCATTGATGACGAGCCATTCATCCCCGCCACAGATAGAAAAATTGAGGTTGATTATCAGGCTGTGTATGAAGCGATAGGGGTGGCCGAGTCAGAGATTACCATGGTGGCTAATCGTATAGATGGTTTGGCAAGCTCAATGGGGTTGCCAAAAAATACATCTATTCACTTGCTAAGAGAGATGGCGTAGGGCATGTAATAAGAAAATACAGCGGAACTGAAACTCCGCTGATTTGGGCGTTAGTGCGTCAAGCTAAGCTTGATGCTTCTTGCAGGGTGGAAGTCCCTGTCGGGTAAGGCCTAACCAGCCACCTGTATCGAGTGTTGCGCGTAGGGCGGAACAGAAGGGAAAGAAAATATAATTATCTTTTTTTTTTCAACTGTGAACAAACTATGTGAAGCGTACACAGAGAATTCTATAGGCCATAGGGATTATCGTGATCCTGAAGTGCTGGTATCGCTCCGATAATAAAGTGAGCTCCGATTGACGAGATGTGTAACGCCATCGAAGTCCAGGCAATGCAACCGTAATGGTAAGGTTGTTGCGGATCGGCGGGGTTATTAAGCCGTGGCATGTAGAAAGAGAAGTATTGAGAACTTGAGAGATCCGAGCAGGTTCCTGAAGGAGCAGGTAGAGACGTTAAGCCTAATGGCGAAACCAACGAAGACCACTCGGAAGTCGGATCAGCTCATAGTAGTCCGAGAGCGGGAAAGCCGCTTACATGGCGAAGGGGCTGACAGTAATATCGGTGTGCAACAGAAACATAGTCCGGACAAAGTAGGGCTGGAGACACTATGACAACCGCCTTGCACGCCATCGCATTTAAAGCACAGAGCCACCCCAGACACAGGTTTCAGAATTTATACGGACTGCTAAATTCCAACCTGCTGTATCAAAGCTGGGGCCAGCTCAATAAGCAGGCCCGCCCCGGTATCGACGGAGTAACTACCGAAGTTTACCGGCAAAGACTGCCGCAAAATATTCAATGCCTACATCAACGGCTGTGTGACAAACGCTACCGCACCCAGGCGATTAAGCGGGTATTGATTCCCAAAGGCAACGGCAAGCAGCGCCCACTGGGGCTGCCTACGGTGGAAGACAAACTGGTGCAGCAGAGCGTAGCGCAGCTACTGCAAAGTATCTGGGAGCAGGATTTTCTGCCCTTCAGCTACGGTTACCGTCCCAGGAAAAGCGCCCACCAAGCCGTACACAGTCTTGGCTTAAATCTGCAATTCAAAGGCTACGGCTACATCGTTGAAGCCGATATTAAAGGCTTCTTTGATCAGCTGGATCACGACTGGTTACTGCGGATGCTAGCCCTTCGTATCGACGACAAAGCCCTGCTGACACTGATTAAGCAGTGGCTGAAAGTACGCGTGCAAACTCCAGATGGTAAGTTCAGTAAAGCGGCAGCAGGCACCCCGCAAGGAGGTGTGGTCAGTCCGGTACTGGCGAACATCTATCTGCACTACGTCCTGGATTTGTGGTTCGAGAAGAAAGTTAAGCCGCGTATGCGTGGCAGAGCCATGCTAATCCGGTACGCCGATGATTATGTAGTGGCTTTCCAATTGAAAACGGATGCAGAGCGCTTTTACCGGGTACTACCGCAACGGCTGAACAAGTTTGGCCTGCAGTTAGCCCCCGAGAAAACGCACCTGAAGCGCTTTAGCCGCTTCCATCCGGGCCGAAAACGGCAGTTCCAGTTTCTGGGTTTTGAGTTCTACTGGAGCTTGGACGTCAACAAACGCCCCAGGCTCAGGCGCCGGACTGCCGCACAGAAACAGAAGGGCGCAATGGAAGCGCTCTACCACTGGATCAAAGCCAAGCGCAGTGAGCGTCTGAGAGAATGGCTGCCCACACTGAAGCGCAAGCTACAGGGGTTCCAGAACTACTTCGGTCTACCAGACAACAGTCGAAGCTTGTCCCGTTTGTACAGCTATGTTTTACACAGCATACACAAATGGCTCAACCGGCGGAGTCAGCGCAAGAGTTACAACTGGAATGGTCTAAAGGAAATGCTGGGATATTTTGGGCTAAAGCCACCGCGAGTATACAAACGCAGTATACTTGTGGACTGGTATTAGGGTTCGTGCTTTACACGAGCGAATATATTACTGAAGAGCCGGATGCGGTAGTTCCGCACGTCCGGATCTGCGTGGGGGCAGTTAGGGTAACCGGCTGTCCTACCACTACTCAAGCAGTGAAATAGGTGCAACAGTTGAAGATGATGGAAGAGAAAGTTATTTTAGCAGTTAAGGACTTTGCGAACTCGATAAATTCGGGGAGCAAGGTTGTAGCTGATATGTCTGCATTAGTTGATGTGACGAGTCAGTTATCTCTTTCCAGTTTTGACTACTGGGAACGGTTTATACGCACTGAGTTCTCTTCAGCACTAAGAGAATCCACGCCTTCCAAGTGGAAGCTTTGGTCAAAACCTAAGGAGCTGACAACTTGGCTTGACCTAATAAGTTGGGATGGTTACAAAAGAGAGAAAGCTCTACGAGCTCTTTCGGGAGGAGCGCCAAATACATTCTTTTTTTCGCTTGCCGTTCGTAGGCTGAATGATTGGGTGCCTCAAGTGCGTGAGGTTGCAAGAGAAAAGCTTCCTGAGATAGCAAAATTAACTGATCCAAAATGTGTAGTTGAAGCACTATGTATTGCACTATCAAATTGGAACTCATGGGGTAGAATCAAGGAAGAAGACAAGCAGATTCTTCTTCAAGTCATTTGTGAAAAAGATATAGCAGAGTCGCTTCGGCGTAAGTTAATTTCGTCTGCGTCTGGGCCCATGCCATCACTTTTTTCCCAGCTTGGGCGCACACCTATTCTTGATGAGAATTTAGAGGAAATAGCGAGATTAGCTATTCAACCTTCGGTTAGAGCTAAGGCATATCGTAGTTTATTTGAAGGCCGTATTGTATGGATGGAGGGCCGGAAATGGGAATGGACAGATATACGCTATTGTGAAGGTAGGGTAAGGCCCATCGTAGGTGAACGAAAACTAGACATCAAGCTCCCCTATACTCGATTTTTTGAAATTATCATCTACTGATCGCTCGTCTATCGTTAGACGAGTTTCAGCTGAGATTTTGATACGAGAGCTGGGTAAAATTGAAGCAGTTATTGCTAAGGAGTTAGCTAACAAGTTTGCTTCAGATGAGTCTCACCCTGTATCAGAAAGGGGTAAGTTTGCGAAAAGAAAACTAGAGGAAATGGCATCTGTCAATGAGTCTTAACGAGTGTATATTGATAGACTCGCTTTTAGTTTTGCTCCAACAAGAAGGCTGTATTACTAAATGGGTAGCCATACATACAAGGTAACTTGCTATGTTTAAAGTATTCTATAATTTTAATGTAAAAATAATAGTTTTCATGGTATTGACAGTTTGTTCCCACATTGCAAGCGCCTGCTTGTGTTCACATGAACTAGCTCTTGAAAAAGGGGTTTCCGAAATTGCTACAAAGTTTCCGGCCAAAAGCGCAAAAGTTGGGGACTACAAGTTGATTGTTGATGGCAGTTTCTATTTAGTGATTCCGAAGGAAGAATCAAAGTATAGACGTGGCGGTGGTCAGCCGACTGTGAAACTACACCGTGAAAACTGTCAGGTAGTCGATATTTCACACGCTCGTTAGTTGCATTGCTTGCTTGATTTATAAGCTCCGCCTCAGGTTCATTCGTTAACTATATTAACCTTAATTTGTTGATAGAAATTTCATGAAGCGCCAACCAAGGTACGAGAAAGTAAAAAGGAATGCTGAAGGGAGAGCAAAAGAGTTGTTCAAGCCACTTCCTGAAGATATCAAGAAAGAGCTTGAAAAAGACAGTACCTTGGGTTCACCAGAAAACCTAATAGATCGTATTGATGAGGAGGAGTAGGTTGAAAAACGATCAAAGTCTTCTGCTGAGTAGCTAGGTTACTTGTTCACTCTAACTTGTACTGTCTTTTCTGCTTTGTAGAGAGGTAATTCCTTGTAGGTGTGAAAAGGATTCTATGAGCATACCGCCCGTTACCTGAAAGATAGCTAGCTATCAATAGCGCCTCTCTGGAGCCCTATTGGGGTAGAGTCTCCTTCCTTGGAGAATTCCTTCTATTGCCTACCTTTCGATTCGCACATAGATCCCTTTACGATGGGCTGAGGGGATTTGGGGGGCGTGGATGCCTATCTTTACTTGATTTCCCTTCACTTCCAGTACTGTGATTGAGACATTTGTTCCAATTCTTAGGTTCTCGCCTGTTCGGCGCTTTAGGATCAACATATTTGTATCCTAGTGATACTCAAGCCGTGGGTGGGCATTCCTTGGTGGGGAAACTTGATAAGTGATACTTGATGGAAGAGTGGGGTGGGGCGCGGGGCGCAGAATAGGAAAAGTCGGGTGCTAGGCGCCCAGAACTTGGGGAGTCGATCCAAGCTGATAAATGTACCTTATCGCCATAGTGTCTATGGCATTTTAAGTAGCTAACTCCTATTATTTTGTTTGACCCTCCTCTTCATCAATGCCAATTTTCTTATCCGGCTACTGTTGCTCTGCTCGCTATTCTACTTGGTGGGTGTCCAGAATTGACCTTTCCAGAATTGCCCTTAGAGGTAAAAAGCTTAATATTGTCGAATAAGAGATCGTAAATACCAAATTTTTGTATAATTATCCTCTTCAGCCAATAGCCTTAGCGGTTTATACTTTTGTTCGGTGTGGGGCCAGGATTAATTCAGTATCTTGAAAAGGAGATCATCATGTTCCCAAAGGAATTCTTCATTGTTCCAGAGGAGCTATTTAGGCTCGGTAATTCAACAAGCCCAAAGTTATCAAATGTTAGACCAAAGGATGTTGATACAATGGAGGTCAATGGCATTCGAGTAATTATCGCTAACGGCAAGGGTATAAGTGTTTTTGATCGGGAAGGGATTAATGAATCCCCGATGACGGGTTGGGTTTGGAGATTTCAACCAAATACTAAACCACCAATGGGCCTCAAGATGGTTCAAGATAAGGCCCATCACTATTGCATATCTCCCACCCAGAATATGCCGGTTGATAAATTTAAAGGACTTCTCGAAGAAATGGCCCTTAGCGCCACAAGAGTTTTTAAGAAAGAAGGTAGAGTGGTATGAATGACTTTCAATTAAGCCTAGTAGAATCAGAGCTCAAGATTATCCTGGAAGCGCTGATAGAAATGGAACAAAAAATGTCCAATATTTGCGAAACATCGGATAATGAAGATGAGATCGCGGATGTTGGTAATGATCTTATTGAAGTAAGGCTCCTACTAAAGCCTCTTAAAGAAAAGGCAGTTGAAAAATACGGAAAAAATATAGTTAATTTTTCACGCGAACTACTATGAGTTTACTAGGGTATTACAGTCGGCGATCAACGTTATGCGCCTCTTTATGGCGATAGTACGGTAACCAAAGTTTGATACACCAAAGTTAAATCTCTATAGAGGAAGCACGAGTGGGTGATTCCTCATAATCAGATGGGACTCAGCTTTTCGGCAAACTGGCAGCACCTCAAATCAATATATAAGCTTAAAGCATCTAAAAACCCTGGGAAAAATGTCGACGTATTTTGGGTTTTGGAGAAGTCAGATTTGCCGCCTGATCTGAAATTTGTGCAAGATCAGAAAGATAATAGACACTACTTCCTAACCATAACGAGGAAAATGACGGTTTCTCAACTAGTCCAAAAGCTCCAGATGGTTGCTGATCGTATGAGTGTAATAAGAGATGGTACGAAGGTGATAGGATGATTAATTATAAATTGCCCGAGGAGAGAGAGTTTCTTTTGCATTATGCAGAGCTACTCAATGATAAAAAAAGCCTTGAGATTATCAATTCAGGATCTTTGGCTAGTAAAGAAGAGGCTATTCACTTCGCTGAGTTTTTCTGGAGAACTGTCAGTGAGTCTAATAAGCAAGATGAAAAGCAAGGAGAGAGTAGTGAATATATCCTTGAGAAAATCATCATTACGCTGATGGCCTATTTTCGTTCAGCCGGTTATGAAGATGAATGGGAAGAGGTAACTGATAAAAATTAGTGTGAACAGATTGCAGCAATGCTAGCTATGTCTTGAACTCAGTTGATCTCCCCAGTTAGTGTCGATTTTCACTTATAGAGTGTGTGCAGCTGTTTTCTAATACATTTGGAAGTAACTGTATGGCTGTGACATTTCTCATCATAGAAATAGTGTGCGCTCAAAGGTGCCACTATGATGATGAAAGAGGGGAGGAGATTTGGGTGGGATTCCCTCCATTGTGAATCTGCTCCCACCGCACTTTCAGTGCCTACTTTTTGTTCTCTTTTGATGCGCACATAGATCTTTCCACTATGGGCTGATAGAGATTACTGTTCACTCCCAGTATGTTACTTGATACATTTGTTCTATCTCTTGGGCTCTCGCCGTTTCGATGCTTTAGGCTCAATATATTTGTTTCCTGATGATATTCAAGTGGTGGGTGGGTATTCCTTGGCGCATTGTTTTTTCTCATGAGGAAGTTGGTACAAAGGCTATTTTCAAATCAGCTTTTAATATTTTTACCTGTGCTTTTTGTACAGATATCCTTAAAAAGTCTATTCAATAAAATCATCTTACTGGTGTGCGGTTTGAACATCGCTTAGCTTAACTCTTGAGGGGGCTCATTTTATTAATTAAGGGGCCCCGCGATTCTCAAGATTAATAGGCCCTATGGTGGCAGGGCCCCAGTCATCTTTTCCTATCAAAATACACGAAGATCTTCTCCCTGTGAATGAGGTGAGATTTGGGTATTGTAGATACCACGCTTTACATGGTTGCCGGTTACGTCCAGTAATGCAACAGAGACATTTGTACCGATTTTAATGCTCTCACCTTTAGGAAGCTCTAAGATCATAATTTTTTAGTGCCAATACTTAAGGTTGTGGCTGGGCATTCCCTGCTTCAGAAGTTGCAGGTAGAACGGAGTAGAGTGTGAATGGCACAGGCGCTAAGTTCCTATAGTTTGAGGAATCACTACAAGTGGTTGAATTCACAAAGCTTTTACAGTTTTGTGTTATTTTGCTTACTAGGCCACAACAATATTGAACGGTGCTTTATTTTAAGAGTTTCTAAAATTGGTTTTTAAATAATGATTTACTGGCGGACGCACCGGGTATTATGCTCCATAATAACGACCTAAAGAACCATCAATATCTATATTTAGGGAGGACCGTAGAAATTGAACATGATATCAGAAAGGATTTGGTCACTAAGAACGTTAGACTGGAACAGGGTTCGTCGAAAACGACTGATCAATGTTAAACGCAACAGTGTCTCTTCTAAAGGAAAGTTTAATTTAGGTACTAGCGTTAGAAAGGGACCAACCCCACAGCTATTTTTTCTTGGTTTCTATACAGAGAGCGGGATAATCCAATACTAAACAGATCCTTCCAAGACTTCCGTGTACAAGTATCTCCTTGCTCGATGTTAATACAGGGAGTCGGTATGCTCGGTTGCTAGCTTGGAATCTCATAGTAACTTTTAACTAAACACTCTCATTAGGGGAACATTCATGAAGCTACCAACACTTATTTTCTCTTTGGCCCTGGTTTCTATCGTGAGCGGATGTGCGTCTAATCAGCATGTCTACTCATCAGACGGTAAATGTCTTACCTGCTGGAATAATCCGGTTACTGGCGACCCCATCAATCACGATGGAAATACTCGCCAGCAACAAGCTGCACAGGAATCCCAGATGGAGCAGACAAGCGCTACCGACAATACTGCGGTGAATACATCTGCCAATAAGCCTACTAATCATAAAATCGCATTTACCGTGCCTGTGAATGTGGACGTGGTGTTCATGAAAATTAAAAGAGAATTTGAATACCAATCAACCAGTGAAATCCAGCAAGAATTCGGTAGCTTGGCAAGTACAAAGATGCAAAATTTTGAGTATCACTACGATATTATGCCATCTATGTATTATCACATGAGGGATACTCGTATGCATAACGGTGTGATTACAGTAATTGATTTTAGGGTCGAAAAGGTCGCTGATAAGGAAAGCTCTATAGAAATTACTTACTGGCCACAAGCCAAGTCAGTTAATGCCATTCAGTTCGGGGAATCTCTGAAAGATCGTACACGAAAGGCATTAAATATCTAATGGAAGGAAAGGGACACCAATCTGTTTTTATATTGTCTGAATGGCCTTTTTTCAGAGCGCTGCCGGAGAGTCTAATAGGCAAGATGAGAAGAAGGGTGAGAATAGTGAGTAGACCCCTGAGTAAATTATGAATCCTCTGATGGTTTATTTTGTTCATTGGGTTTTGAGGATTAAAGGGAGGAGGTAACTGATGTACGTTAGTCTAAGCAGATTGTATTAACGCTAGCAATGTATAGAGCTCAGCTGATCGTCCCAGTTAGAGTCGATTTTTGGCTTATAGAAGAGCGGGGGAACCTTTCTTATACATGTTAAGATAGCTTTGAAATAGCGACGTATCTATCTTAGAGTTGTTGTGTCCTTATGGGCGCGATTACTATGAGCAAAAGCTGGATGCTAGGATGGGAGATTCTCCTCCTATTAAGAATCTATTTTCAAAGCCCTCTATTCTTTAATTTTTTCTATTTTGAGATCCACGTAGATTTTTTCATTGTAGTGGCAAGGGAGTTCGGGAATGGATACCTATCTTTACTCGATCACCTTTCACTTCCAGTGGTTCTACCAGAATATGTGCCCAAATAAGTGGGCTCTCATGTATTTGGTGCTTTAGGACGATCGTGTTTGTTTTCTGCTGATGCCAATGACGTGGGAGAGTATTCCTTGCTGATGATGGTTAAAAAGATGATGTTTATTGGACGAGGGTTCTATTTTACGGGTCTCCCTTCTTGTAGGAGCTTTAAGAGTGATGCTACGCAGGTGAGGAGCGCCCATAGTGGTGCTGAATAGGGAGGGTGCTAGTCTTCTGAGTTGGAATTCCAGTATAGCTTGTTGAATTTATATGTTTTTTTATATTTTAAATGTTGATTTCCGTGTCTGTCTTCTGCTGCCATCCTAGTCAATCTATTTAGCGGGTGTCCAGGATGATTTTTTGGTAGTAACTTAATGACTGAATGTATATAAGGGATAATGTAAATATGAAATACAAAGGAAGTTTTGTAATTCTGGTTTTAATGTTGTGTGCGTCACAAAATTTTGCTGCTGAAAATTTATTTGAAATTGATCGAAAATTTAATGCAGGTGTTTCTCTTTTTTCAGATCTTGACAAATGGTTGTCTAATGTTGATGGCGTTTCGTTAGATGTGAGGGATAATTACGTTACTTATAGTGTAAATATTCAATATTATACCAAGCAAGGGTTTTGGGATGTACATCCTAGACCCTATTTTCACGAGGAGAAAGATAGCAAGAAGGCGTTCAAACATCTGTGCAAAAAGCATGGTGGCATAGATGTGACCGCAGTTGAATATGTAGATAAAAGATATAGGTTTCCATATAAGAAGTATTATCAGTTTTTCAGGAGCCGCTATCAAGCATCTTCAATTAGAAAGCCTTTCTATGAAGCATGTGAAGTCAATGGTCAGCATGTAATATTCCAGTTTGGATATTATAAAGTTGATAATATTTTTTGGGTTAAGCTAATTGATAATGAATCATATATGGCTAATAGGAAGGCGGACTTTGAAGGATGGCAGAAAGCAATGGCTTCTGCTAGAAAACAAAAAATGGAAGAGGAATTGAAAGAAAAAGCTAGAATTAGAAAAATGGAAGAGAATTATCAGAAAAAGGTTGCCTTGGATAGGGTCAAGAGGGCAGCTGGGTTTAGGAGAAGTTTAGAAGTTGGAGACATGACAAGTATAGGAATGGTAGTAGACATTAGAAAGCCGATTGCAAAAATACAACTGCAATCTAACGGCGATGAACGTTGGTACAAAATTGATGAGCTTTATCCAGAGTAAGTTGATTGACAATCTTAAGGAATATTGCCTTGATGAAAGGATGATTAGTCTTTTTGAGGGCAAAGACGTTATGAGCAAAACCTGGTTATTCACGCGAGCATTAGTAGAAAGTAAAAGTGAGCTCTGCGTGTACTTAATAATTGGTGTGGCGTCGATTTTAGGTATGCCGCTTGTTCGCTCTAATTTACGTTGCCTTTTATCTTCTGTCGGGAGGTGATTTGTTGTAGTTGTGGAGAGGGTTTTATAAGTATGCCGTTCTCGACCTCGAAGATGACTAACTAACAATAGTGTCGCTATGGAGCCTCTTTTCTAAGAGAATCTGCTCTCAACGCTTTTCTTTACCTACTTTTCGATATAAATAAAGGTCTCTTTACGACGGGTTGAGCAAGATTTGGGGGCGCGAGCACACATCTTTTCTTGATTGCTTCTCACTTCCAGTACAGCAACTAGGACGTTTGTTCTAGTTTGAAGGCTTTAGCTGGATTGGTGCTTTACGGTCAACCTATTTGCTTCCTAGTGGCAATCAACCCGTGGGTAGGTATTCCTTGGTAGGGGAGTTTGGTAAGTAATGCTTTTCGAGAAGGGAGTGGCCGCAGTGGTGCAGAATAGGGAAGGGTGGGGGCTAGTCTTCCTGAGTTGGTATTTCACTATAACCTGTTGAATTTAAATTATTTTTGTAGGACCAATGTCAATTTTCTAGTCTGGCTTCTGCTATGCTACTCGCCACTCTATTTGATGGGTGTTCAGAGTTGTTGCGGTGGGCGGGGAGGGAATTGAGGGAGTCTTTATTTGATAGCCTTTCACTTTCAGTACTGTAAGTGAGGCCTAAGTGCCTATCTGCAGTTTTCGCCAGTTCGGCGCTCTAGGGTTAACATATTTATTTCATACTGACACTCAAGACGTAGGTGGGTATTCCTTGGCAGGGAAGCATAGTGGGTGAGTGGGGTTGGATGCAGAATAAGGAAAGGCTAGTGTCGGGTTCTCAGAGTTTGGGGGCTCGCACCAATCTCTTGAACACACATCTCGTTCGTGACGTCCATATTAATTAGGTAAGTTGGCCTCTAGTGTTTTGATTAACCCTCCTATTCAAACACCTTTTTTGGCGGGTTATACTTTTGTTTGGTGGGTGTCCAGGATTACTGCACACTACGAACTCCACCGAATAGTTCACGCTTTGTAGGGCCATCTGCAGATCATGGCTTTAGAATATTGAGTTAGGGTTCATGGAAAAAGAAGTAGATCCAAAAATATATGGTGTAACAACAGCTTTATTTAATGAATGGCGTTCACCTCGATTGGGTGATAATAATCCTCAAAGGGTGCGCTCAAATGTTTGGGAGTGGCTTTTTCATTCAAGGCTCAGCGGTTATGCGTCGACTAAAAAAATGAATGGTCCTTCGCCATTTGATGAAGGCCCAACTTGGAGTTTTGATCGATTTGGGCAATCGATAAATAAGTTACCTGATGGTCGCATTGTATACATAGGTGGTGAGCATGAGGATCATTATGATCCTGACTTTTACATTTATAACGATGTTGTCGTTGAAACGCCCGAAGGTAGAGTTGAGTTCTATTGTTACAGGAATACAGATTTTCCGCCAACAGACTTTCATTCTGCCACCCTAGTTGACGAAAAAATTTTCATCATAGGCAATCTTGGCTATCCTGCAGAAAGAAGGCTTAACGATACCCAAGTGTATGTCCTCGATATAAATAATTTTAAGATTAATAAAGTTGAAACCTTAGGTGAATCTCCGGGTTGGATTCATCAGCATAATGCTGTTCTCAGCTTAGATAAAAAATCGATTACCATTACTAATGGATTAATTGATCGGGGTGATGAGTATTCTTTACGTGAGAATATAGACGACTGGAGGCTGAATTTAGAGAATTCAACGTGGGAACGACTTACGGAAAGAAAATGGCCTCGATGGGAATTACGTAGAGAGGATAAGTCGAATAATCATATCTACGACATCAGGCAGGCATTGTGGAGCTACGAAGCCAAGTGGCAAGATAGTTATGACAAAGCGATGCAGCAACTTGAAAGTGAAATGGGTTTTAAGGTTGATGTTAGGCTAGTTAAAAACCTTTACGAATTTGATATTGAGCATGAGCCTATTGAGAGGGATGAGGAAGAATACAATGTCTATTGGCTCTATGTTGAGGGTGTAAGAATTCGGTTCATCGAAGAATGGCATTGTATACAGGTAGTGATTGAAGGGAGTATTCCAGATACAAAATTGCTATCAATTAAAGAACAGCTGATATCTAAATTAACTCATTTAGAAAAAGCGTATTGGATATTGGAAGAATACTAAGTCTTAATAAAATCACATACAGGTGGAAAAATAGCAAAGTTAGAGAACCTCTGAACTACTACAGCTGAAAGGCTGCCGACTATATTTACCTTTTTATGTAGCTCTTTACGCTCGTATAATCATAAAAAAGCGCATATAGCGGGCCGCTCAGAGCCTGGTGTTAATGTGATAATGTCATATCAGATATGTTATCGAATCCAACTGAGGCTCCTAGTTTTGCTTTGAGTTCTGGCTTGCGTTCGCATGAAGCCTCCATCCAGGTAGAAGCTGAGCAGTGCATTGGTGCGATGACTAATACATATCTCCGCCCAAAAGGTTGGCTACTGCAGAAGTGATAGCACAGGTGGTAGTCTCAATCCGTGGAGAGCCTTCCCTCAACGCCTTCCATTACTTAGTTTTTGTTCATTTTTAGCGCACATAGATCCCGTTCGCGATGAATGGGAAGGGATTTAGGGGGGGGCGTGGATGCCCGGGTTTCTTGATTGCTTTTCAGTTTCAGTACAGTAGCTGGTACATTTGTATCAATGTGTGGGCTTTCGCCAGCACGGAGCTTCAGGGTCAACTTATTTACTTTCTAGTCGTATTCAACCCGTGGGTGGGTACCTCTTGGTGGGCGAGCTTGGCAGATGGGAAGCGGCTGTAGTGGTACAGGATGGGTGCTTGTCTTTCTGAGTTGGTGATTTACGATAAGTTGTTGAAGTTAAAACATTTTTATAGTTTCAATGCCAATTTTCTCATCTGGCTTCTGCAGCCCTGCGGCTATTTTATTTAGTGGGTGTCCAGAATCTCCGCTCGTTTGCAGGCTTTCGCCAGCTCGGTGCTCTAAGGTCAACCTATTTGCTTCCTAGTAGTATTAAGTCGTGATGGGTACTCTGTGATGGGAGATTTGATAGGTAATGCTTGGTGGCAGACAGGGGTTGGAGTGCTGGGCGGTGCGTTCAGAATGGGAAACGCTATTTATGCTGCATAGCAGTCGAAAATTCTTTATGTCGTCATAATTTTACCTCTAACCGCTTTAAATAGAAGTGAATATTTAGTATTTTCGCGTTCAGGCAACTAGTTAGGAGTAAGGTCAATGTCTAGGTTTTGGGTTGTTGATACAAAAGCCAAAATTTCTCCAGAAAGCACATATGAGCAAGATGGTAGTAAATGGTACTACGGTCGTTCAATAGTCCCTGCTAAATCAGCAGAAGAAGCCATTGAGATTCTAAAAATGGCACTACGAGACAAGCATGTTGAAGTCGATGCGATCCTTGCAGTTGTTGATTACAGCCATAAGAGCTGGGACTCGGATGATGATGATCTCTATGAAACTTTAGAATCCTATGAGAAGTCAAAAGCAACTAACGAAGTAGTTACTGGGGTTTTTGCATCAGGCATGTATTTGGAGAGTGAATAACTATGTCAAAGGGAGCAATGACATTAGCGGAAGGAAGCCAGAAGAATAAATTTAAAACTGACGCTACTCTGGTTTTGAATGGCAATCAAGAGCGAGAGTACGTTTTAAGGACTGCATATGACAAATTGTCCGTTTGGAAGGCAAAGTATGCAGTAAGTGTTTCTCCATTTTATCCTAGATTAAAAACAACGATTAAAGAAGCCGCATTAATTGATAATGAGATCTGGGTATTTGGTGTTGATGGTACCAATGTTAGCCATATTATTGACGCGGTAACAATTGCTACGCAGTTCTATCAGGTCAAGCCTAAAGATATCCTTAGTAATATCTATATTAAAAACTTGAATGCTGAAGGCCAACATGAAGGTAATATGCCGCTACTTGTAAAGTTAAACATGGCTTTATACGAAAATACAGCTAGAGCTTTGACCGAGGCCTGTAAGTACTTTGGAATTCAGTCAGGTTTTAATATTCACGTATACAGCTCAAATGTGAATCCAAAAATTTCAAGATCTGAATTACACCAGGCTCTAAAGGCTGGAGGTGCTAAAACTGTTGCAACTGATAGCAGGAAAATTCGCCACAAAGTAGGTAGTAATAATGGTGAAGATTCCGTTCCGCTTGTTAGTAATCTTCATGTGGCTTCGATGGGTTTTTAAATTTAATTAAAAATTTCAGATCTGTTGATGAAATCTCAGGAGGTACCCAGAGAAATAGAGTTCATAGAGATACAAATTTGAACTTAGCTTCCTCTTCACTCAATAGTCTTGGAAGTTTATACTCTATTTGTTGGGGATTCCGGACTATATTAATAAGTGAATCTCAAATTTCCCTATCGAGAAAGAGATGTTCAACCTTTGATCCAGGCGAAATAGCCACATGGATGTAGGTTGTTGGACCGGTTTTCTGCTGTGTTCCAAACCTGTAGTAATAGTGAACCTTATTTATTAAACGAGAGCTAGGAATGAAAGCAACTCTAAAAACTAAATCAGGGATGTTGTACGAAGTTTGGCTGGAGGATATTAGTGTCTTACCAGGTATGAATGCTTTCCCCGGTCAGGGAATAGTAGAATTAGATCCGATTGCTATTGATCAGCTGGCTGATGATGCTAAGACGTATGGTTCTTGGCGGAGTGCAATGGAAGTCAGTCTTTCTCTATATGTTAATGGAGAACTCTGTGCATTTGAAATCCTTTTGGAGGACATCCCAGTTCAGGAAAAAGTAAAATTTGTAACAACCAAAGTATTGGAAATAGTATAAAAAGTTGAGTCTGTTTATTTCGACCCTGGGGGCTCTTATCGATAGCTTTTACTTCCCTGATCTCCACTCTAATTAGTGGGTATTCAGAATTGCTATGTTACTTGATTTCCTTTCGCTTTTACCACTATGGTTGAGACGGTTATCTTGATTCTAGGGTTTACACCGGCTGGGAGCTTTAGGGTCAACCTGGCTGCTTCTTACTGATATTCAAGCTATGGGTGGGTTGGGACACTTGGTAAGTAATACTTTTCGGGTCGGGAGTGGCTTTAGTGGTGCAGAATAGAGAAGGGTGGGCGCTTGTCTTCCTGAGTTGGTATTTCACTATAACTTGTTGAATTTAAATCATTTTTGCAGGAGTAATATCAACTTTCCAATCTGGCTTCTACTGCTCCGCTCGCCACTCTATTTGGTGCTCTCTATTTGGTGGGTGTCCAGGATTACTGGCCGTAATGGTGTAGAACAGGGAAGGGGAGTAGTCTTCCTGAGTTGGTATTTCACTATAACCTATTGAATTTAAATCACTTTTATAGGCCAAATGCCAATGTTCCCATTTGGGTTCCCTGCTCGCACTCTGTTCTGGTTGGGTGTCCAGAATTGTTACTGCTCGCCACCCTATTTGGTAGGTATCCAGAATTATCCTTGCTTTTGAGTTCTCTAGAGTTTTATCTTTGACATTGAGCGTACCAAGAGCATTAAGCACCTTAAGGAGTTAGGCATGAATATTACGATAGGTGAATTAAAAGAAATGTTGGAAGTTTGGCCTGATGACACTGAACTTAATTTCAGTGGCTTAGATTTCTATAGGCTGAAACAGCGTGGCCCTAAGCTTATTCAAGTCGAATTTAATCAGCTTGTCTATAAGGATAAAGGGATCGGGAAGGTTATAGTCGAAAATTTGGAGTAGGGTAGTTGATATTTAAGTGCGAAAAGTTGGCAAGTCATAGAAAATAAGCCAAGCCGAAATGGGAGGTCCAACAAGAGAGTGTGAGGGATTTTTACTAAGATTTCCACAAAATAAATCTACTCCAATTTGGTGCTGTACCCTTAAGTTTTAGGACCGCTTTTTATTTTATAAAAGGAATACAAACTTGCTTTGCTGGTGAGCAGGGGAGTGCCTTGTGAAAACAAAGTAGGGTAATTTATGAAATCAAAATGGCTAGATTTTGTACTGATTCTACTCACCATAGTTACAAAGCCAGGTTATGCAGGCTTGATCGTGATTGGTTCCATTTCAGGCTTGCAGTTTAACTGGGCCGGTAAGGGAATTAGCATCTACTGGGATAATCGTTGGGTGCTCATAAGTGGACTTTTTGACCCTGAGGTTCCAATTATTACGATGGACGATGGACGATGGATTTGGGGGCGTGGATGCCTGTGTTTACTTGATAGCCTTTCACTTCCAGTACAGCGGCTGGGACATTTGTTCCAACTTGTGAGCTTTCGCCGGCTCGGTCCTTTATGTTCAACCTATTTGCTTCCTAATGGTATTCAAGCCGTTGGTGGGTATCCCTTGTTGGGGGAGTTTGGCAAGTGATGCTTTTGTGGGTGTGGAGCGGCCGTAGTGGTACAGGATAGGGAAGGGGGGTACTCCTCCTGAGTTGGTATTTCACTATAACCTGTTGAATTTAAATCATTTCTGGAGCGCTAATGTCAATTTTCTAATCTGGCTAATATTGTCTTGCTTACCGCTCTATTTGGTGGGCGTCCAGAATTGTTTGCAATTTGCAAAAGGATCACGGCAAAAAAGGGTCGACCTAATTTGACTTTAGAAAAAACAGATTTAGAGGAAGTTCTAAATGAATACTTCAGTGAGTTAATGAAGTTATCAGGGAAATCAATTAAACAATTTCCAACTGTGGCGGGTGACTAGTGGAGTAGGTCTAAAAGGGAGATTGTAGTGTGAATCAGTATCGGAAAAGTGAATGGAGGTCTTTCCGGGATGAGATCATCGAACTAGATGGACGTGCTTGCGTTGTTTGCAGTCGTACAGAAGATAATGGGATTGTTCTCCAAGTGCATCACAAAGAATATATTTCAGGAAAGTTACCCTGGGAGTATCCTTACAATCTATGTGAGACTCTATGTAAAGGTTGTCATGCTGCTGAGCACGGCATTATCCCACCAAAAAATGGCTGGGAATATGGTGGAGATGATGACTTGGGCGATTTATGTGGTACGTGCGAATTATGCGGAAGTGCTATTAGATATGTGTTTTATGTTTCACATGAAAATTGGCCTACGATGGAGGTTGGAACTGTATGTTGTGATAATCTCACAGGGACTGAAACTGCATCAGCGCTGAGAAGAAAAGAAGATCGGAGAGCAAAATTTATTAACTCTCCACGCTGGAAGGAATCCGGAGGTGAATTGCATATAAGACAGAAAAAAATTGATGTGATAGTGTTTTCCTGTGGAGCTGGCTACCGGTTAAGAATGAATGGCGTATCAGGGAAGTCTAAATATTTGACCGCTGAGGAGGCTAAAGCTAAAGTTTTTGAGTTTATCGATAGCGGGGAGGCTGAAGATTTTTTTAGAATACGTAGCTACACTAAACGATAGTTTGACTTTTGAGTCTTAAATTAGAATTGATAATTAAATCGTATGCTAAATGCTAAATTTTAAGGAGTACGAGTGCGTAAGTATGTTATTGATTTTTCTGCACTTCTAGTTGCATGCATAGCCCTTGGGTTAACAATCTGGCAAGGACGAACTCAGATCGAACATAACCATATAACGTTAGAGCCTAGAATAAATTCATATTTTTCAAATAATAGTAAGGAAGGTCAATGGGGTATCTATCTAGTAAACAATGGTATGGGAACAGGATTTGTATCCGATCTTATAGTTTTGGTGGATGGAGTTGAAGTTCCTGAAAATGAGCGAGGTAAATTTTTTTCGGCACTAATAGCGTTAAACTTGAATCCTCTCTGCTTTATGGTTGGTGCGCCTAGGCCAAATGACTCTATTCAGGTTGGGGATGAAAAATTTATAGTTGAGGCTACTGAAGAAGGCTTACTTATACCTCAAAGTTGCCCAAGGGAACGCCTGCGTTTAATGGAATATCAGCGGAATAGACTAGATTATATTCTGAAAATAAAGTCTATCTATGGCGATGAATTCATGTACCAGTATTCGAAGAATGAACAGGTTAGAATATAACAAGTGGCTATTGTTGTCTGTTGAAGAAAAGTAATTAGACCGGCCCTGCAAGTATCTCCGATTCTCTTATTTTGGATTTAATTTACTTTCTCGTGTGTCCCATGCGGTTTTATAAGAAGGTTTTACCTACTTCGTGGATAGCTATCTGTTAGTCAAGTCTTGCGGATATCTGTTCTCTTTCCTTGTAGGAATTATCTGTAGTGGGCGCAGAATAGGAAATGGCGGGCGCTAGGCTCCCAGAGCTCAGAGGGTCGCTCTAAGCTGACAAATGTACTTTTATATCAGAGTCTTTATGCCAGTTTAGTATGCCCCTCGATGAATTCAAGGGGCTACTTTCAAAACTGGCATTGAAATGTCAGAAGGTATTCAAAAAGCAGATTGCGTTATGACACATATAAAAGAAATGAACTCATCACTAAGTGATTGGGAAGCCCGGATAATACTTGAAGCAATAACTCATGAAGCTGAGGGTTTAAAGTCTATTTGTGAAACATCTGAAAATGAGGATGATGTGGCAGATGCTGGGAATGACTATCTAGAAGTTATTGGCCTCAAGGAACGTTTAGAAAATCAGGCAATAGAAGTTTTTGGTCAACAAATTACCAATTTCAGTAGAGAGCCACTTTAGCTCTAACAAGTTATTGTGCTGATGTATTGCCCTCAATGTTGCTTGACCGAGCAAGCAGTGGCAAAACTCAAGCCCTAAATATTTGGTTGCGGCTCAGCAAAGAGCTAGATTTGTTAACTAAAGGAAGGAGGATCGTCTGGAGCCTCCTTCCTTGCAGAACCTTCCCTCAACACCTTCAATTGCCTACTTTGTGTTCTTTTTTAATGCGCACATAGATCTCTTCACGATGAACAGGAAGGGATTTAGGGGCTCGGATTCCTATCTTCACTTGATTTCCCTTCACTTCCAACACTGTGACTGAGACATTGGTTCCAATTCTTAGGTTCTCGCCTGTTCGGCGCTTTAGGATCAACATGTTTTCTTCCTAGCGATACTCAAACTGTGGGTGGGCATTTCTTGGTGGGAAAGCTTGGTAAGTGATGCTTGATGGAAGAGTGGGGTGGGGCGCGGGGGCGGTGGGCGCAGAATAGGAAAAGGCGGGCGCTAGGCTCCCAAAGCTTGGGGAGTCGCTCCAAGCTGCTGATTGTGCTCCACTTTATTGAAGACGAGCGGGTTTCTAGCGTAGTATGCATACAGCCATCTTGATAGTGTCCTTATCAATTTGGTTAGCTGGCCCCTGGTGTTGCAGCACCTTGGGTCAGCGCCTTTTCTCTATTCTTACTTCACGCTACTGTTTTACCTACAAAAGACTGCCTATTTTAGGAAGCTCCCAGAGATTTCTTACGATATGAGCTTTCAAGAAGATTATTTTACTACAGCCCACGATTTTGATAGTTGTTTGTTGATTCTACGCAGCTTTGATCTGAGAAAAAACCTAATAAATTCTGATAAGATAATTTGGGCGCCTATATTTTTTGTTCGATTCGCCCAAAAGAGTCTCGTCTTTTAAGTGTCTAGATAGCAACATCTGACAATCTAAAGGAAATTCTCATTAAAAAGATAAAAAAGTTAAAGTATTATCTTTTATAAACAGAGTTGGGTCATAATCATCATCGATGATAGTCAGATATAAGCTCATCCTTACCTTCCATTATTTTTATCAATTTTAAGGGAGAGTCATGGCTCGAAGAGGAAGTGGATTCGGGACTGTAATTAAGATTGCAAAGGCAATTGACAAAGCAGGTAGACAGTCTGCAAGAGCAGCAGAAAGGAGGCGTAAACAACAAGAGAGAGATTATTTACGTCAACAAAGAGAAAGGGAGAAGTTAGCTAGGCAAGAAGAAAGGGAGCTTTCTCGGCAGCAAAGAGAGCGTGAGAGGCAGGTTAGGCAAGAAAAGAGTGATAAGCAAAGGCAAGCCAAACAAAAAGAGAAAGAGCATAGACTTAGAGAAAAAGGAAGAATAGCCGCTGAGAAAGAAATGCTTAGGAAAGAGCTGGAAAATGCCAAGGTCGACTTTGAAAGTAGGTGTTCGGCTCGGCAGGCTCTTAGATATAAATTCATTAATGCAGCGATTAGGTAATAAAATGGAAGTGAAATTTATAATTGCTTTATTGATTGTAATCGTCTTTTCAGTCGTTATTACTTATTTTTTTGTCAGGCAAAGAGAAAATAGAAAAATTTTAGAGTATAGGACTGTTGAAGAAGCGTTAAAGTCAGCAAAAGAAGATCTTTCCTTGATAGGGCGGGAGATGACCGATTCAAGGTTGAAAATTGAAAAGGCAGATGCTGAGTTGGCTAGAATTAACGCTGACACAAAAAAATTACAAGTGCTAAAGCAAAATTCTGAAAAAATTAATTCACAGTTAGTTAAAGGTAAAGAGGCTTTAGAAAGGCGTAAGTTAAGTTTGCATAAATTAACTCAGCTAATAAGCCATAAAGAAAGTGAGCTTCATAAGCTGGTTTCCAAGATTGATATTTATAATAGAATTGATGAGTTTGTAGATAGCGGCCACTACGAGACACCTGAGTATCTTTTTGAGACATCAGCAAGATTTTCTGAAGAAATAAAAAGAATTAGGTCAAGCCAAAAAGAAATGATCAAGCAAAAGACTGCAATAACCTACCCTGATTCGGTCGTAGTTAGTGATAATAAGTCACACAATAAGAAGATAATGGATGGCCAGGTTAAGCTTATGCTTGTAGCATTTAATATAGAGTGTGACTCGATAATAGGCAAAGTTAAACCCAGTACTTATTCTCGAACTTTAGAGCGTATTGAAAACCTCGCAGGCAATTTGGAAAAATCGGCGGCAACACTAAGGTGTGGCTTTAATCTTAAGTATATTGAATCTAAATATGAAGAATGTAAGATTCAATATCAATATACTATTAAAAAACAGGAAGAGGTAGAAGAACAGAGGCTTATTAGGGAGCAAATTAGAGAAGAGCAGAAGGCAATAAAGGAATATGAAAAAGCAGTTGCTCAGGCGGAAAAAGAAGAAAAAATGTATCGAGATATGCTCGTTAGGGCAAGAGAGGAGTTGGATAAAGTTTCTGCTGAAGAGCGTATTCTAGCTGAAAAAAGAATAGAAGAATTAGAGCGTCAGCTTGCCGAGGCTGAGGCTAAAGAAGAACGAGCTAAAAGTATGGCAGAACAAACCAGGAAAGGGCATGTGTATGTCATTAGTAATATCGGATCTTTTGGTAAGGATGTATACAAAATTGGCCTAACCAGAAGGCTGGAACCCATGGATCGAGTCAAGGAACTAGGAGATGCTAGTGTACCTTTTTCATTCGACGTTCATGCGATGATTTATGTCGATGATGCGCCTGCACTGGAGGCAGCGCTTCATAAAGAGTTTACAAGGGTAAGAGTTAACGCAGTTAATTTGAGAAAGGAATTCTTTAGGATTGATTTGCAATCGATTAAAAAAGCAGTTAATCGAATTGCAGGAACTGAAGCAGAATTTAAGATGACTGCTGCGGCAGAAGATTACTATGAGACGAGACGCTTACAGACTGCTGATACACAAGTAGCATAGTCTTTAGTAAAGTCATAAGTGATACTCGAAGGTGTCTAAGGTGCGATCGAGTAAAGCTTATGACTATTTCACATTGTCAACGAAGCACGAGCGATGGGAAAATATAAAGGTTAGGCACAGTGTTGAAGATGGCTTATCTCTTGACACTTTGTAGGAAGTGCAGGTACCAGCCCTGCACCATGCCTAGCGTACTCTAATCCAACTCCACCAACCTCTGCATCAACGGAAAATACAAAGCACACCGAATATTCCGCTCTCCCCGCGCATAAAAGAGCTTCCGATAATTCTCCAGCTGATTCCGGTACTGCTCCAGCTGAGCCGCAATAAACTCTTCCTGGCTTTCCTCACCACTGGGCTCAGCCGTTTTGTAATCGACAATCCAGCGGGTACCTTCGTTATCGATAAAGGTACGGTCCACAATAGAGCGCCGTAACTGTCGGCCGCCGCTGTGGAGTTCCAGTTCGCAGGCGGATTCCCTTAGTGAGCCATCCAATAGCCAACGGCCCGTGGGGCAGTTGAGGCTGTTGCGTACGGCGATCTCCACTTTCTCGGTGGCGCGGTCCAGGCCGGTGGCGGATAGCCCCAATTGTTTCAGGCGCAGTTGCCATAGAGGGCGTTGGGCTTCCAGTTTGCTGGGTGTCCAGTCGTTGATATTGGTCTCGGCAATAGTGGCGAGGGTTTCGTGGGCTACGGTGCCGGCGTGTTTTAACCAGCGCAGGGCTACCTGGCCCAGTTCGGGAATATTGTCTTCTTCCTCAGTTTTGGGTTGGTAGTCTGGCATGCGGTATTGGGCCAGCCATTCCTGCCGGGGCATAGCTTGGGGTTGCCATTGGTGGGGCAGGCGCAGCAGGTAGTCGTGATCTCTGCTGGCTTCGTCCTGGTTTAGCAGGGCTTCTTCCGCTTCCAGCCAATGGCACCAGTCGCTTTCCTGGTGGTGCAAAACACTGGGCCAGATGCCGGCGAGTAGGGCGGCGCTGCCGGGGCTTTTTAGGTGGCCCTTTTTTTCATCCCGGTTGATGCAGGCCAAAAGATGCAGCGAGCGGATGGCGCGGGTGCAGCCTACATACAACAGGCGGGTGCCTTCCAGGCGTTCGCGCTCGCTGTTGTCGTGCTTCAGGTATTCAAACACCGGGTCCTGGCCGCCGCGTGCATTTTTGGGGGCGAGGAGGAAGCGGCTTTCGCCTTCGCGGTTGAGCCATTCGCTCCAGCGCAGCAGTTGGTCGCTGCCGGGTTTTCCGCCCTGATCCAGGCCTGGGATCAGTACGTGTTCGAACTCCAGCCCTTTGGATTTGTGAATGGTCATCACCTGCACTTTGGCATCCTGGGCGGGGCGGGCGTAGAGCTGTTCCAGGGCCAGGGTGAACTGTTGCCAGTCGGTAATGGCGCCGCCGGTATCGAAGGCTTCTAATAATTGCAGAAAATCCTGCACATTATTCAGGTCAGATTTTTGTGCAACGGTAGCGGGGCCGCCCAGTTCCAGCCAGAGGCCTTCAATCCAGGTGCGCAGGGGTTTGCGGCCGCGCTGTTGCCAGGCGTGCAGCAGTTTGGGGGCCACTTGGGCAAGCCGCGCGCGCCCTTCGTCACTGAGCAGGGCGATATCTTCCACTTCCTGCAAGGCCATTAATAATGGGCGTGCGCTGGTATCGGTTACGGTGATATCCCCATTGCCCCAGTTGGCCAGGGTGTAAAGGTCTGGCAGTTGCAGTCCGCACCAGGGAGCGCGGAGTACGGCCAGCCAGCTGATTCGGTCGCTGGGGTCGAGCAGGGCGCGGGTGAGGCTGAGTAAATCCAGCACCACCATTTTACTGGCGAGTGGCGCTAGCTCTGGGGCCTGGAAGGCGATATTGGCAGTACTTAGGGCCGGCAGAATTTTTTGCAGGTGTTTTTTCTTGCGCACCAGAATGGCGATGCGGCTTTCTGGATCTTGCGCTTGTAATTGCTGCACCAGTTCAACCGCTTGGGTGGCTTCGCGGTTGCGGTCTTCGTCACCAATGCAGCCGTAAAAATTCACCGAGGGCTCGGCCCATTTGCTGCCTTTAAACGCTTCGGATTGCAGATAGCGCACGGCGCCGCGACCGATATTGTCCGCTTGCGGAAAGGCCCTTTGGAAAGTCTCGTTGACCCAGTTCACCACTGCGCTTTCGGAGCGGAAATTAACCTGGAGGTCGAGGGCTTCCAGGGAGACTTCACCGATACCGCGATTGCGCGCATCCAGGAAAATACCCACGTTGGCATTGCGGAAGCCGTAACAGGACTGCATGCCATCGCCGACAATAAATAGGGTGCGGCCGTCTCCCTGCTGCCAGCCGGCAGTGAGTTTTTCCAACAGTTGTAGCTGGGTGTGGGAGGTGTCCTGGAACTCGTCCACCAGAATATGCTGGGTTTGCAGATCCAGTTTCAGGGCCAGGTCTGTGGGGTTATCGCTATCGCCCAGGGCGATCAGTGCGGCTTGGGCCACTTCGGTATAGTCGGTGGCGCCCAGCTGTTGGAAGACCAGCTTTAATTCGGCGACCAATTTGGGCAGTACCTGGGCGAGCCCTTGCAGTAGTTGCCATTGGCTCTGTTGCAGTCCGCTGGGGAGCTTGCCCACTTCCCGCAGTGCGGATAACAGCGGTTCGTTGCCGGCCAGTTCTGCCAGCAGGTCTTTCATGCGCTGTTTGTATTCTTCGGCGATGGGGCGCTCGGGGTCTTTTTTATCCGGCAGGCCAAAACCGAGTTTTTTATTGATGCCGCCGCCTTTGCGCAGATCACCGGTGGTGGTGAGGAGCAGGCTGCAGAGGGCGAGCCAGGCGGGCAGGCCGCTGCTGTCTGCGCTGGGGAAATCGTCCAGTTCGGCGAAGAGGCACAGGCCGTGGCTGGGGTTTTCCTTTTGTAAATTGCCGCCGGCATAACTGGCCAGCTCCAGCAGTTCCCCGGCATAACTGCCGAGGGCTGTGGTGAGGTCTTGCAGCTTTTCTGCCACCAGTTCGTCGATAACAAAATGGAAATAATCCTGGGCGCCGTCGAAGTTAACGCTCAAAAGTGGGCCGAGCCATTGCTCGCGCTTGTCCAACAAAATACGCAGCAGCTTATTGAGTTGGCCGAGATCGTTGTCCAGGTGGAGCAGTAGCTGCTGTAGGTCTGCGTCTGGGGTTTCGCCATCGAGATGTTTGAGCAGGTTCACTACGGCCAGTTCGAAGGCGATTTGGGTGCGTTCCAGGGGTTCGCCCGGTGCGCCCAGGCCGCTCTCGATCGGCAGTTGGCTGGCGAGGCTGCGGCAGAGGCCGTCGATGGTTTGAATGCGTAGGCGCTGGGGAGTTTGCAGCAGTTCCCATTCCAGTTCGCGATCCCGCTCCAGCAGGGCGCGGGCTAAATCCCAGGTGATGGCATCGTGGGGGTTGTCTGGCCGGGCTTGGTCGCGGGCGCTGTGCAGGGCGTCGATGAGGCGCTCGCGCATTTCACCGGCGGCTTTGCGGGTGAAGGTAATGGCCAGCACCTCTTCCGGTTGCTGGCAGGCGGCGAGCAACTTTAATACGCGCTGGGTGAGCAGGCCGGTTTTACCGGAGCCCGCCGGGGCAGACACGGCAAAGCTACGGCTGATATCCAGGGCTTGGCTACGGGCGTCAGCATCGATGGGGCGGCGCAGGGCGGGAGTGGTCACGACTTCGTTCATTCGGTTATTTGCTCCCTTTCCGGCCAGCGGTTTAGGGGCCAGAGTTCACTGTTGTTATCGGTGGGGCGATCAAAGTCGAGGGTGGCTACACCACTGCGATATTCGGTGGCGAGGGATTCCAGGCTGTAGCGCCAGTGCTCCACCAGATTGCTCCAGGTGCCGTAGGGGGATTCCTTTTCGGTATCGCCCACGGCTTTTATGCCGGCGATGGGGTGCTCCAAATCTCCACAGCCATTCCATTTGCAGTCGCCGTTGCGCACTTGGCCGAAGGCGATGGCATGGGCATCTGGTTGGAATAGGGCGTAGAGGGGCAGCTGGGGTTCACGGATGCGCTGGGTAAGCCAGTCGCGAATACTGGGGACGCCGGTTTTGTAATCGATCACCAGTTGCTCGCCGCTGGCGAGTTGGTCCAGCCGGTCCAGGCGCAGGTTAAAGTGCAGCCCGCCGATTTCCACGGCTTGTTCCCATTCGACTTTTTCTACGGAGAAATTGGGCCTGTCCAGTTCGACGGACAGCCATTGTTGCAGCAGGCGCTCCAGGCGCTGCTTTTCCATGGCCCAAAATCCGATCGGCAGGTGATTGTATTTTTTGCGCACACTGCCGAGGGAGCGCTCTACTGCGCGTTCGATTTGCGCTTGGCGTTGCTCATCGTCCATAGCTTGCAGTTGTGCGAGGGTGCCGCACTGTTGCCAGAATTCCGCCAGTACCTGGTGCACCACATTACCGCGCTCGGCGGGGCCGAGGCCGATATCCGGTTGGGTAAAACTGGTGGCGCCGAGGCGGAAGCGCAATTGCGCATTTAACGGGGACAGGGCCTGGGCCTTGAGCACCGAGGCACCGCCGCGCACCCGTTCGCATTCGGCGGGGGTGAGTGGCGGTAGCTTTTTGTCTTCGATTTTTTCCAGCTGACAGGCTTGCGCCAGTTGGCTGTAGTGAATGTGCAGGGCGCCTTCGGCAAAGTGTTGGGCTTGTTGTGGGCTTTCAAACAAGCTGCTCAGTCCCTGCTGCACACCGTCTTCTTCACAGGTGTAACTCACGACGATATCGCCGCTGGCATTCTGCAGGTCGGCGGTGAGTTCGCGGGCCAGTTCCAGTTCCCGCTCGGCGCTGGCGCGGGGCATTTTCCAGTGTTTTTGCCATTGAATCGGCAGCAGCGGATTGGGTGCCGGTGCCGGCGGCCACTGCTGTTGGCCGAAGCCGACCAGGCGCAGGTGATCGAAAGCGAGGCCGCCGGCTTCCAGTACCCCGAGAATTTGTAAGGGGCCATCGCGGGTTTCCGCCTGGAAGGGGGTGCGGCTTGCAATTTGACGCAGCAATTGCAGGGCCTGGGTGAGAGTAAGGTTGCCACCGCAGGCACTGAGTGCGGCGAACTCCTCCAGGATGGATTCCCACTGCATCAGCTGCTGGTATTCCTGGCTGTCCGGGTTGCGATTGCCGGGCCAATTTAATGCTGTCAGTGTTTCGGAAAAACGCGCGGCCCAAATTTCAGTGGGCGCTCGCTGCCAGCGCCGGGCGCGTTCGGCCATTTGTTCCAGCTGGCGGGGCAGTTGCGGTGATTCCAAGTGGAGGACTTCTGCGCTGCGCTCGGCCCAGTAGCGCAGGGTTGCGCCGTCGATGCGTCGCAGTTCCAGTTTTTGTAAGCGGCGGAACAGGGCACTGCGCAGCCAGGTTTCACTGTCGTCACCCCAGAAGGGGCTGAACAGGATATTTTGCAATTGGGGGTAATCCCATTCGTCTTGCAGTAGCGATAGCAATTGCAGGGCGGCGCTGCCGACTGGTGTCTGTGCCAGGGGCGTACCGGCGGAGAAGTTAAACGGCAGTGTGTAGCGCGGTTGCTGCGGGTCCAGGTATTGGGGTTCGAGCACGCGGGAAAATACCGCTTCCACCTGAGCGCGGCACTGGCCCAGATTATTCACCACTATGCCAACGCTGTGGCCGGGGTTTTCGGCGAGCTTTTGTCCGGCCCAAAGAGCTGCTTGGTAGAGCTCTTCATCCAAATCGGCGCAGGCGGATACGGATAGTTCACTCTGCTGGGTGAGTCCCGGCCTTTCATTTACAGCTGCGGCACCTGCGTGAATCAGGGCATTGGCGAGGGGCGAAATCTGGGCAAAGCCGGCGGTATCAATTTGCGCGACGGGTTCCAGAATGCCTTCTTGGAATGCACGCAGGATCAATTGATCGCGCTGGTCTGGCGTGATGGCGCTGTGGGCCTGAAGTTCAGTGGCAAAGGCCTTGATCATGGCGCACAGCGGCAGTTCGTCGCTGCGCATAGAGAGTGCGAACTGTTCCAGTAGGGGAGTTAGCGCTTCATCTATTTGCGAGAGATCGGAAATCAGCTGCCATTGGAGCAGCTGCGCCAGGGCGCTATCGGCATCCCGGCACAACTGCTGGCTGTTGAGCAGTTGCCGGTCCAGGGATTCATCCAGGGCGCGCTGCCAGAGTAATTGCCGTTGCTCGCGATTCAATACCTGTTGCAAGGCGGGCTGCCAGTTGCGCTGTTGCAGTTGGAACCAGAGCTTGTCCAGCCAGCTGCGCAGGGACTCCACCGGCGGCGGCATCCAGCAGGCACCGGGCGACTGCTGCGCGGCAAACACCTGTTGGCAGCGGTTGCGCAAACGGTTGTTGGGGGTGAGCAGCAGTCCGCCAGGGGGCAGCTGCGCAAATATTTCGAGAGCGGGAAATGCCGGCTTCAGCATGAATTCGGGTACCGGTTAGGGCTTGTTATTCGGGGAACGGTCGCGGTTTGTGACGGAGCTGTCAACTCTGTTGCGCGGTTCTCATCATTTAATGGCTTGTTGTTAGGGGTTAGGTGCGAGGGGTTCGGCAACTGGGGCGAACTCGCGGAAGGCCCGTTCTATATTGCCGGTTAGGTCCACCGTGCTGGTGATCAGACGGCCAGTGTTTGGAGCATCCGGCAGCATCAGCTCAAGTTCTTCCAGCCACCAGCGCACGCGCCTGGCGATGGCTTCACCGGAATCCAGCCATTGGATTGAGCGGGGGGCGAACTGGTCCAGTTCTTCTCGCAGCAGGGGAAAGTGAGTGCAGGCCAATACGGCAATATCCACTTGGTCGCCACCGGCGGTGTGGAATACGCGGTGCAAGACCGGCTCCAAATCCTCTGCGGTGATGGCTTCGCCGCGCAGTTTGCTTTCCGCCAGATGCACCAACTCCGGTGCGGGGACATTAATTACCCGGTTGCCGTTGGCAAATTGCTCGATCAGCTCGCGGGTATAGCGGCGATTGACGGTGCCTTCGGTGGCAATCAGGGCAATAGTGCGGGAACGGCTGGCGGCAGCGGCGGGTTTCACCGCGGGCACAACGCCCACTACGGGTTTCTTCAGTGATTCGCGCAGCTGGGGTAGGGCCAGGGTGCTGGCGGTGTTGCAGCCCACCACTAAAATATCGGCACCGCAGTGCTCCATCATGGCCTGGGCCTGCTGGACGATCCGCGGGCGCAGTTCCTCTTCGCTTTTATTACCGTAGGGGTAAAAGCCGTTGTCCACACCCAGGTGCAAGGTCAGGCCCGGCATCAGGCGGCGGATTTCCCGTGCAATGCTGACGGCGCCCACGCCGGAATCAAAGATCAGGGCGCTGGGGGCTGGGCTATCTGGGTGGGCGCTGTGTTTGTGCATGCGTTCTGGAGTACCAACATCGAAACCAATCCTCCAAGAATACCTAAAACCCCGTAAAAATTCCCGCTGGGTCTTCTCGGGCGCAAACCTATCCCTTGATACTGAGGTTATCGGCCGGGCTGGCGCGGGGTACTTTCCAGGGGCAAGCTGGTAGAATGGCGCTTTCGCCTGGGCGGTTTCCCGGGCAGCCAGTGGGCGAGGCTCCTGGCAAAATCCTGATTTATCCACCTCTTTCCAGGTCTGGGAGTACTACTCTATGCCAGCGTTCCCGCTGCAATTGAATGCCGATCATGCGGTGATGGCGGCTGTTGCCATCTTGTTTCTGTTGGGCTTGGTGTTTTGGTTGGCACGAGCCAGTAGCCGCCGCGCTTTATTGCAAAGCGAAGCCGCTTTGCAGGTGGCTCAGGCGCGTATTGATAGCAGCCGCGAGCGGGAATCCCAACTTGGGGTTGAGGTGGAATCCCTGCGTACCGAGTTGGCGGACAAGCTGCAACAGCTCACGAGAAGCCAAGTGTTGGTAGAAAAAGGGGAGGCGGCCCTGGCGGAGCAGCGCAAGCTGATGGAGCAAATGCGTATTGCCATGGGTGAGCAGTTCGAGAATCTGGCCAACCGGATTTTTGAAGAGAAGCAGCAGAGCTTCGTGCGCCGCAGTGAGGACAGCCTGCGCAAAAGTCTCGATCCGTTGGAGCGTCAGCTTGGGGATTTCCGTAAACGAGTAGAGCATGTCTACGATCGCGAAAATGCCGAGCGCAACAGCCTGCTGGGGCAGATTAAAGCGTTGCGCGAGCAAACCCAGCGCATCAGTGATGAGGCCCTGAACCTGACTTCAGCCCTAAAAGGTGACCGCAAGATTCAGGGTAACTGGGGGGAAGTAGTGCTGGAGCGCTTGCTGGAGGAGTCCGGCTTGCAGAAGGGTCGCGAGTACGAAACCCAGGTAACGCTGACGAGCGATGGCCGCAGGCGCCAGCCGGATGTGATTGTGCGCCTGCCGGAAAACAAAGACCTGATTATCGATTCCAAGGTCTCCCTGGTGGACTACGAGCGCTACAGCTCGGCGGAAACCGATGAGGAGCGCACCCAAGCCCTGAAACAGCATGTGAATTCCCTGCGCGCCCATATCACCGGCCTTAACAAGAAAGCCTACGAGCAGCTGGAGGGTGTGCGCACCCTGGATTTCGTCTTTATTTTCGTGCCCATTGAAGCTGCGTATATGTTGGCTATGCAAGCGGACCCGGACCTGTTCCGTTTCGCGTATGAGAAGCAAATTGTCCTGGTGAGCCCCACCAGCCTGATGGCGACCCTGCGCACCGTCGAGAATATCTGGCGCTACGAGAAACAAAACAAGAACGCGGAAAAAATCGCTGACGAAGCCGGCAAGCTGCACGATCAGTTTGCTATGGTGCTGGAGTCACTGGATGTTCTTGGTGACCGCCTGCGCCAAGCGGATGACGCCTACCAGCAGACCTACAAGCGACTGGCGACAGGGCGTGGTAATGCGGTGAAGCGTATCGACAGCTTGCGTAAGTTGGGTGCTAAAACCCGTAAACAGATCTCTGCGGACTTAAGGGAGCGAGCGGATCAGCCTGAGGTAAAGGGATTGCCACAGGCTGAGGAAACTGCTGCGGAAGAATAACTTTTTATGGAAAATCTTGTATTCGCGCTATCAGTCACAGGGCCGATTTTCCTGATGATTATTGGCGGATACCTGCTCAAGTATAAAGGGATAGTTCGGGACAGCTTTATTGATGATGCTTCAAGGCTTGTTTTCCACGTAGCCTTGCCTGCATTGCTTTTTATTAATATCTATTCCTCGGATACCAGCCCCGCGCAAGAAATAGACCTACTGGTAGCAGGGGTTCTCGGCACTTTTGTAATGCTCCCGTTGGCATGGTTGCTGGCACGGCCGGTAGCGCCAATGGATCGCAGTGCATTTATCCAGGGAGCCTTTCGTGGAAATGTGGCGATTGTCGGCCTTGCCTGGATCGAAAAAGCCTACGGAAGTGAGGGTGTTTCCAATTCCGCAGGGTTGGTAGCGGCACTTACGATTCAGTTTAATGTTATCGCCGTCGCTCTTTTCGTGCTTTACAATAAGGACAGAAAATTTGGCTGGCGGGTGATGCTGTGGGAGCTGGTCAAGAACCCTCTTATCCTCGGTGTAATCGCAGCCATTGTGTGCCGTTTGTTGGCTGTAAGGTTGCCGGAGGTGCTGCACGATACCATTCAGTATCTTGCATCTGTGGGCTTGCCATTGGGGCTTATTTGTATTGGTGCCAGCATGAAAATGCGAACACTGATGCGCAGTTCCCCTACGGCGCTGGCGGCCTCATTACTTAAACTGGTTGTTGCCCCGATTGTCTGCCTGTTGATTGGTTTGGCATTGGGCATGAGCCCTGAGTACTTGGGATATTTGATCCTGATGACGGGTGCTCCCTGTGCGATCTCGGCTTTTGTAATGGCCCATGCGATGGGCGGGAATAGCCAGCTTACGGCGAATATTGTGGGGCTCAGCACATTGCTTTCTGTTGTTACTGCCAGTATCGGGCTGGCATTGCTTAAGGTGTACTTTTAATGACCGTTTTCCCAACCTGGTTGCTTATTCTTGCAGCAGTAATCATTTTTGCTCTCGCTATTGTGGCTGGCTACTATCTGCGCAAACTATCAGTAGCGCAAAAGAAACAGGCCGAACAACTGGCGGAGCTAGAGCAAGCTGCCGAAGATCAGCGCGAAAGAGTAAACGACAGCATCCAGATTATTGCCCGCACCCTGTTGGATGATGGAGTAGGGCTTACCGAAGCTTCGATTCGTATTCGCGTTCTATTGGATGCGCTTCAGGTGGAAGATAAAGTCCGTGAAGAGTTTGTGGCCTTCTACACCATCGCAGAGAAAACCAGTCATATCCCAATTCTCAAAGACTGGAAAGAACTGCCGCGTAAAGAACAGTTCAAATATGAGTTGGAGATGGCGCAAGTAGAGGCGGACTATAAGGATTTTGCGATGGATGCTGCCAAGCGGATTTTGGGGCGTTCTTTTTGAATCTGGAAACTGAAAAGTGACTCATTAGACTTGAGTATTTATGTATGTTTCAACGAGCAGAAATCTGCTCGTTGAAATCAGGTGAAGTATTCCCTCCTAATCAATCTGCTGCCGGAACCAGATTGCTTTTTTATAAAATATCTAATTCATAAAAATATATTCCAATTAATTCACCAGCCATCAGCTGTAAACGCCAGCATCGACTACATCTCCATATTTTTATAGGTTGACATCAAGCTAGGTTTTTAGCCTAATCCGCTCAAGATACCTAAAGCCAAAACCAACTTCATTGGTTTGCACTATTTTGAAATTGGCTAACTCATTGATTTTCAATGAAGTTTGCAGGTTTTCTAAGGTGGGGGAAGTGGGTAGGTGTCGAGCCGATGTTATCTATCTGCCCTGTGACTCTATCGTCAATATCTTCTATTTATTAAAGCCTCTATTTTCTGAGGCTTAACCAGGTATGAAATGTAGGGCGTGATGAGATTTGGGTGCCCATATAATTTTATCGGTGGGTGCGGTTATTGAAAAGTATGTGGTCGAAGTTTTAAGTTAAATGTCAAATGAATAAAGTTATTAAGAATATATTTCTATTCTGCCTGTGTATACCGGGGGTAGGTTTTTCTCAATCAAGTGAAGATTTGGCTCGAGAAATATTTATCGATGATGTCGCCAAAAAAGAATCTGCAGACCTCAAAGAACTCTTCGATGAACAAAGAGAGGACTTTATAAAGTTATATGAGCCTCTCTATGGGGTTAGTGAAGTGTCGCCGGAAATTGTTGCCATGGAAGAACAGTTGTACATGGATGTGGTGTCTTCCAATGTATTTAAGTTCGACCCCAAGGAGCTTGAGGAATTACTAGTTAATAATATTGTTTCAATGCTCACTTATGAAGAGTTGCTGGAGTTAAGGGAGATTAATCAAAGGCCAGTTTTTAAAAAGCTAGATCGTATAAATGAAGTGACGATGAAAGCAACACAGCTGCATATGGATGCGTGGCAAAAAGATAATTTAAAGTTAATAGAGTACTTCGTGGAAAGGAATGAAAGGAAGTTGATGAGATTGGAGGAGTTAATAGAACTCCGCAAGAAGGATAGAGACAAGTCCGGATTATAACAGGGTAGAGCATTTTGAGTGCTCAGGCTAATGGTGCAGCGTGAGTTTGATCGCTGGTGGTTGATTATCTTCCGCAAAAGTCAAAAATTTCTCAAATGTAATTCGGCTTCCCAATTTGGGAGGGCCGTGATTGATAATGTATCGGTTGTGAGCCTTGTTGTAGGATGCCAAATATGTATTTTGCATTGTAGATTCATTGCAATCGGCACGCATAAAGTTTCCAGAATAGACCGCCGCTGCTCACGATATTAGGAGCATAAATTAACCTAATTACCACTCTTGCTAAGTTATGCGTAACTGTATATAAATACAGCTATCTCGTTGATCTGCAAGGGAATACGCCATGGCTCGCAACAAGGTACAGTTTCAGAAGGGTATTAGTTTGACCCAATTCCTCAAAATGTACGGCAGCGAGGAACAGTGCTTCGATGCACTGTCGCAGTGGCGTTGGCCCAATGGCTTTAGTTGTCCTCACTGCGGGCATGACAAGCATTGCGACCTCGCTTATCGCAAGCTTAAGCAATGTAACCATTGTCGGCGTCAGACATCGATTACCTCTCGTACAATTTTTGACTCCACGAAGCTCCCCCTCACCACCTGGTTTCTCGGTATTTTCCTGATTACTCAGGATAAGAAGGGCATTTCCTCTATGGAGCTATCTCGACATCTAGGTATCTCTTACAACGCAGCATGGCGTATGAAGCAGAAACTCATGCAAGTGATGATGGAGCGAGACCAACGATACAAACTGTCCGGTTTTATTGAACTAGATGATGCCTATCTCGGTGGTGAGCGTACTGGATGCAAGCCCGGGCGCGGAGCCAAGGGTAAAACTCCCTTTGTGGCGGCCGTTGAAACAACCAAGGAGGGACGCCCAACCCGTATTAAGCTCTCAATTATCAAGGGCTTCAAAAGCAGTGAAATTTCAACCTGGAGTAAAAAGTACCTTTGCAGTGGCAGCACAGTCATCTCAGATGGTCTTCCATGCTTCAATGCCATTAAGGAGGCCGGTTGTGTACATGACAAAATTGTTTGTGGTGGTGGCCGAGCTTCTGTTGAAGAGCCTGAGTTCTATTGGGTAAATACAGTACTTGGTAATTTAAAGAGTGCGCTACGTAGCACTTACCATGCTATTAGGCCGAAATATGCACAGCGCTATTTGGCAGAATTTCAATATCGCTTTAATCGGAGGTTTGATTTGTCGGCACTCATTCCAAGATTGATTTACGTCTCTCTTCGGACACCACCGATGCCAGAAAGGTTGCTAAAAATTGGCTTAGCATAAGTGGTAATTAGGTAAATTAATGATCTTTAAAGCTATACAATTACTTATTCCTGCGGTTATGATTTTATTTGGGTTTTTCCAGACGGTTGTGTATCTGAGGATGCGAAAAACATTCGGCAATTGGCCTGTGGTAGTTGGAGAGATCACTCACTCCCGATTGCTGAATCAATTGGATTCCAATGGAAAAAAGGTAACTGAAGCAATAATTGCCTTCAATTATAAATTTAGAGGAAGAGAGTATAAATCCGAAACGCCAGTTTTGCGAGGTTATGATCTGTTTCCGAGTTTGGAATATGAATCTTACCTTACCAAAAAATACCGGCCAGGAGATGTTGTTGACGTTCGGGTTAACCCAAAAGTCAGTGGTCTTGCATATTTAGAGGTGGCACCGTTCAGTCGACTAAGTGCCATTTTGGTGCCTTTGTTGCCAGTTTTGGGTGTTGCTCTAATTGTTTTATTTAAGAGTAGCTATTTCGTAGATTTATACGGATATTTATTGTTGCAGTATGATTTATCGATGTACCAGTTGCGAACTCGCTAAGAAAAGTTACATCTTGAGAGCCTGATCTTTAAATTAATTTGGGATGCTGCGTTGAGATAGTCGGGGCGGTTGGTTTTTTGTAAGCGCCTGAGCTCGGTTTTATGTGTAGTTCGTGTGAACATCCTGTTTTTCCTGAAGCTAGATTTATGCTTCCAGTTTTTTTCAAGGAATGTATGTGTTGTTAAGTAGGGGGCTGGAAATGCTGTAAAGAGCTATTTGGAGAGTCGATGTGAAATGTTTATGATTTAGAGGGTATCTTCCGGGTCGATTGTAAAATATCCAAAACCCCGGCCACCCTTATATAGAGTGTTATGGTTGCTACCGTATTTAGTATGAGAAAAATTGAAACTTACACTATTCAAGAGTTACAAGAAGCCATTGATGGAATGGACCAGGGAAAATATCCAGAAAGGCATGGTAATCTGAAAGCTGAACTTTCTAAGAAAAAGATGGAAGTCCAAGAGCTGAATAATAGGATTGCAGGGCTGTCAGGATCAATTCCCCGGCAAGGAGCGATTGATGAAAGCCGAAATCAATTTACGTTTAAACGTTGCTTTTTAGCATGCTGTTGCAGCATCGGGTTATTATGGTTGGTTCTCGGAGTTCTTGGTTTTTTTGGCTTTGGAACTGTCACTGCAAACGGTGAGCAGGTGCAGGGTGTTAGTGCATTAGTTACCTCAGTGCTGGGTGGCGGCATGAGCTGCTTAATGGTAGGTACCGTAGTTTGGCTGGGTGAGAAGGCCCTACGAGTTTTTGAAGATGCATAAAAGTTAGGCAGCTAAAGTGGTAATTCGTTAAGCTTTAACAGAAAAAACTGACATTGAAGTGAAAGTATTGGGTATGTTAGCGAGTTAGGTAAAAAATAGTGAAGATAGAAGTAAGGCAAATGTTTCGGTCAAATGGATTGATTGATGATCTTGTCTTAAGTGCGAAGTCAGAAGATTACTTGCTGTTCGCTGATGCTGTTGGAAAAGCCATTGGGAAAAATGAGTCAGTGCTAGTGATATCTGAGTCAGAAATATCAATCGAGATTATTTGTGATGAGACAAAAGAGGAGCTTTTCACGGCTCTTCAGAACAAAGCTAACGATTACTTTTCAATGGATGATTGGAATAGCCGGAATATTTTAAGGGTGTACGGAAGTGCTGGCATCCTTGCTAGCTTTCAGCGGTTTCTGGTCAAGCTAGCTGGGCGTGGCCCAGGTTACAGCTATATTAGTGAATACTCAGAGGATTATAGTTACTCAATTTTTTCACCTGAGTGGAGGCTTCATATAGAACCCTCTTGAAGATCAATACACTTTACAATTGTAGCCTGATAGTTTATGCCGTATTGTGCTACTTCTCTGTAAAGGGTGGTTGAGGTGTTGTGAGTGAATTAAGTGATGACTGCTATTTTTTTTTGGGGTGGTTTTATTTGTTCTTCTTATCTTGGGGCTGCTTGGAGTCATTTTCTTGATTCCATTGTGGGTAAAGATGTCAACCGAGTCAGAAGGAGATCCGAATCATATTTATAGTATTTTTTGGGGTGAGGCTGGCTTTCAAGGAGACAAAATTATATCAGCTTCAGGGTGCCTTTTTCCATTCCTGATTTTGGCTAGCCCCAATTTCGATATTGAGGGGTTGGTTTTTTGTATTGCCGTTTCTGTAATTTTTGGGCTATATCATTCATCTGTTTATAGAGGTTATGCAGTAATTACTAGGAAAATGAAATGGGCTGCGTTAGTAGCTCTATGTATGCTTGCTGCAGTCGGCTTTCTTGTAAGATTTCAAATCTTATCTGATTTTTATATGGTTTTCTGTATTGCTTCAACAGGTGCTGCTTGGGGTGGTTATGCGGTCTATAGGCGGGCTTATCTAATACGTACTGAAAGATTGGCTAGCAGATAAATTACATAAAGTTACCTAATTACCACTCTTGCTAAGTTATGCGTAACTGTATATAAATACAGCTATCTCGTTGATCTGCAAGGGAATACGCCATGGCTCGCAACAAGGTACAGTTTCAGAAGGGTATTAGTTTGACCCAATTCCTCAAAATGTACGGCAGCGAGGAACAGTGCTTCGATGCACTGTCGCAGTGGCGTTGGCCCAATGGCTTTAGTTGTCCTCACTGCGGGCATGACAAGCATTGCGACCTCGCTTATCGCAAGCTTAAGCAATGTAACCATTGTCGGCGTCAGACATCGATTACCTCTCGTACAATTTTTGACTCCACGAAGCTCCCCCTCACCACCTGGTTTCTCGGTATTTTCCTGATTACTCAGGATAAGAAGGGCATTTCCTCTATGGAGCTATCTCGACATCTAGGTATCTCTTACAACGCAGCATGGCGTATGAAGCAGAAACTCATGCAAGTGATGATGGAGCGAGACCAACGATACAAACTGTCCGGTTTTATTGAACTAGATGATGCCTATCTCGGTGGTGAGCGTACTGGATGCAAGCCCGGGCGCGGAGCCAAGGGTAAAACTCCCTTTGTGGCGGCCGTTGAAACAACCAAGGAGGGACGCCCAACCCGTATTAAGCTCTCAATTATCAAGGGCTTCAAAAGCAGTGAAATTTCAACCTGGAGTAAAAAGTACCTTTGCAGTGGCAGCACAGTCATCTCAGATGGTCTTCCATGCTTCAATGCCATTAAGGAGGCCGGTTGTGTACATGACAAAATTGTTTGTGGTGGTGGCCGAGCTTCTGTTGAAGAGCCTGAGTTCTATTGGGTAAATACAGTACTTGGTAATTTAAAGAGTGCGCTACGTAGCACTTACCATGCTATTAGGCCGAAATATGCACAGCGCTATTTGGCAGAATTTCAATATCGCTTTAATCGGAGGTTTGATTTGTCGGCACTCATTCCAAGATTGATTTACGTCTCTCTTCGGACACCACCGATGCCAGAAAGGTTGCTAAAAATTGGCTTAGCATAAGTGGTAATTAGGTAAAGTTAAATGGCTTTATATGCTAAATGGCAATACTTGCTATTGATTATGCCATTAGTAATGGATTGGGAAGTTTAGAGTTGGCGCTTAGAGATCATGAGGAGGCAAATTTCATTCGTTACATATAGGTCCTAGACTACTTTATGTTTCTGAGGGGCAGGCTGTTATCGTACTAGGTTGGTCGCACAAGTTAGCCTTTGGATGTTAAAGCACCCGATTGATATGTCTTACTCATAAAGCAAGCCTGCGGCTGAATACCTTTCCTGCAAAACTATGTCTGCACACGAAAATTTCAATGATTTTGGGGGCAGAATTATGAGTATACCACCAAACCCCCTCTATTTATTGTGTTCGTAGTAGCATGATCGAAGCATTTTGATCCTCCCCGTCAACTACGGACACTCCACTATGCGACTAGTTGTTTCTCAAGCGCCTTAGGGTTGAGATAGCCATTGGCGCTGTGTAGGCGATTTCGATTGTAGTTTATCTCCATATACTCAAATACGGTTTCTCTCATGGGGCACCTTGTGGGAAAGCGGTTACCATGAATTGCTTCTACTTTAAGTGAGCTGAAGACAAGTGGCAGCGGGTCACCTTGAGCCAGGTACAGCTAGCCAGCTATATTGCCAATTACTCAGATATTCTCTCTCTGTGTGAGGAAATCAAACGAAAAATTAGAAAAATTTTGATCTCATGGCCTTCCATGAGGAGTTTCTAAGTTTTGGTAATGCGCCAGTGCCAATTATCAGAGAGTTAACGCTGGCAAGATTACAGGAAGAAGATCAAGATCAAAGGCAGAACCTAGTGCGTAATAAGGTACAAGTAATCTACAAACTATCAGTCGCGAAAATCGTCAAAGGAATCCTGAGGCTCCCAATAGAAAGTGCCTAATAAAAGGTCGAATAGCGGAAAAGTTAAATTGAAATTATAAATTTTCATTAGTTTACGGTGATGGTGAATTCTGTGTAAGTGGGCTAACTCACGAAATACTGGCACTTTATGAAACCAGTGACTCTTGGGTTGGTGATAACCGATATGCATTAGCTCATAAGCCAGGTGATTTAATATCATGGTTGCCGCTGTGATATATCCCATATTACCTGAAGCCACCCAGGATAGAAAAAAACCACAAAGTGGAGCCAGAAAAAAAGTGATAACAGCTGTTAGATAGATTGGAAACAGCACTATACGCCAATCACGAGTTGATTCAAAAGACAGCAATGGTGCAGAAAAGAAACTGTGGTGATCGCCAGTATGCCTCTTATAAAACAGTTTGGTAAATCTCAACTTATTATGCCCAGACCAGCGATGGGCGGCATACTCTACAGCGTTGTAAGCAAGAATTCCCAGTGGAATTATTAGCAGTTCATGCGCCCTCAGCTCACTTATTTGAAAAATACAGTAAATAGCACCGATTAGGCTGATCAGTAGAATACTCCCTAAATGGAGACAGCCGCTATAGCGGCTATGGGCATAGGCTCTATATTGCTCTCTGAAAGCCGCCGTATCATGCATGTTCGACATATTTCACCTGACTTTTTATAGTATTTACGGTTTTTCATGCTATTGACGATAAATATAATCAGGGACATCATGTATCGTCTAATAAATAATTATTAAATGCATTATTCATCAGGTTGATAATGTCTACGCACCTTAGATCACTGGATTTAAATCTGCTTCCCGTTTTTGAAGCACTTATGATTGAGCGAAACCTGACCAGAGCTGCAGTAAAACTGCATATGAGCCAACCGGCCGTTAGTGCTGCCCTCAAGCGGTTGAGAGCTACTTATGAAGATGAGCTTTTTATACGGACCGCTAGGGGATTGCGCCCCACTGAACGCGCACTGGTACTGCACCCCTCTATTCATCAGGCACTCAACACCGTCCGTTCAGGCTTCCAGCAAACGTCTTTTGACTACCGCAAAGCAGAGCAGGAATTCTCCGTCGTTATGCCCGATGTGGTGGAAACTCTGATGATCCCCGGCTTCTGTAAATGGCTTCGAGAATTTGCACCCGGCATAAGGCTTACTGTACTCCCCGATGAGTCAGAAATGACAGCCAGAATGGTGAGTAATGGGGAAGTAGACTTAATCATTGACTACCTACCTGTCAATTCCCCCAGCTATGTTAACCAGCCTATCGCAGAAGAAGAGCTTGTGGTTATTGTCAGCAAACATAATAAAAATGTGGGTGAGACAATCAGTGAAAAAAAATTCCAATCGCTGCCACAAGTATCCCTATTAAGAGGAAACCCTATGGGCTCTCCAATGGAAAGGCTAGCCAGGCCCAGAAAGTTACAGCGTAATATTTGTTTACGAGTCCCACACCTCTCGTCTTTCCCCTATGTGGTTTGCACAACCGATTTAATTGGCGTTGTACCAGCAAGAATGATGATTTCAAGCTATTATAAAGAGCTTCCCATACGTATGCTCAAACTGCCAATGGCATTTCCAAAGGTAGTACTTCAGCTCACCTGGCATAAGTCGCAGACAACAAACCCAGCTCATCGATGGCTAAGGGAAAAAATTTTGGAGCTTTATCCGAGTTTATAAACGCTGTGTAATACGAGTACCCTTTGATATTTATGGCTCCCTTTTTTAGTACGGATGTGCTGCAAATAGGGTAATCCTTTTCGAACGTTCTGATAAGGGTAATGTCCCACCTAATGAAAGCTAAAGGCTGATTTTTTAGTTTTCAGAGGTTCTGTTATTTCTGAGTGATCAGTTTTAAGTGGTGCGTTGCCCTGGGAAAGGAGTTTAGGGAATGAGCAGGTTTAGTTTTAAGGGTGCGGTAAGAAACAACCGCGGTGCAATATTGTTTCTATTTCTTATGTACTTTTTCAAGTCAGCGTATGCCGATTGGTCTCCAGTACCAAGTGGGTCTATGGAGCCTACTATTCATCCTGGTGACTTTTTGTGGGTAGATAAGACGAGCTATGGGCCAACTTTATTTTTCTTCAATAAGCAGGTTGCACAATGGGGGAACCCTTCCAGGGGAGATGTTATTACCTTTTTGCCACCTCACACTGATCAACTATATGTGAAGCGTGTAATAGGCGTCCCTGGTGATAGCTTACGTATTGAAGGGGTGAATGTGTTTGTTAATGGGGCTCAGCTTGAGTATCGCCTGGAAAGTGGGGTGGGTTCGGACATCCTGGGCAGGGAAGTCATTGATGGCAGGGAACATCAGTTCAAGCTTAGTGGTAATAAGAAATTGCCATACATTGGGAAGACTATTGAGATCCCAGAAGGTAAGTACTTTGTCATGGGAGATCATCGCAACGATAGCTTGGATTCGAGATATTGGGGTTTGGTTGATCGTGATAGGGTTATGGGCAAAGTTACATCTTTAGCGTTTTCCTTCTCTAAGGAGAGAGATTTCTTTAGTAGTGTGGCGATGCCTCTCAAGTAGGTAGTCAATAACATTTCTTTAAAAGGGTGTAGCTGTTCACTGGCAATACTTGTGTTACCAGAGAATAGAGGGGGGATAAGTACTTCTCCTTCACGGTTAAGGATTTCAATAGCAGGGAGTTGCTAGCATGAAAGTGATTGATGTTTGGGCCCAGCATCCTACAGAACGTTTTCTTGCTGAACCTTTCTTTGACACTTTGAAGCGCTGGATGGGGCAGGATTTTAAAGAAGTGCCCCTTGAGTGGACCCTGTCAGCTATGGATATGGCAGATGTGTCCAAGGCATTGATTTCTGCTTGGCATGGGCCGAGCGGAGCCTTGATAAGCAATGATGAAGTACTGGATCTTACTTTAACTCATCCTGACAGGTTTTGCGGTCTGGCATCAGTGGACTTGCGAAAGCCAGTAGAGGCTGTGCAAACCCTGCGCAAGTACGTTTTGGAACATGACTTTAAAGGGCTGCGTATTGTGCAGTGGCTCTGGGAGTTGCCTTGTACTCACCCTTTGTATTATCCGCTATATGCGGCTTGTGTTGAGCTGGATGTGCCAGTTTGTTTGCAAGTGGGTCTTACCGGGCCGTTGCGCAGCTCTGATTCTGGCCGTCCTGCTCATATTGAGCGGATTGCTCTCGATTTTCCGGATCTAAAGATTGTCTGCGGCCATATTGGGTACCCTTGGCACAATGAAATGATCGCTTTTGCGACCAAGTTTCCCAATGTCTACATAGATACTTCTGCTTATAAGCCAAAAAGATACCCCCGCGAGTTGGTTTCATTTATCAAGTCTCACGGTAAGAATAAGGTGATGTTCGGGACTAATTATCCCATGCTGACACCGGAGATGTGTTTAAAGGAAATGCACCTTCTGGAGTTGGGTGATGAGGTTGCGGAACTCTTCTTGTATAAGAATGCAGAGAGAGTGTTTAAGCTTTGATCGGCTGTCTGTCACTGTGGTTGATTCTGGCGGTTAACTTAACTGCTCAATTGGAAGAGGCTAAGAGGTTTAGTCTCTTCGTAACTCATCCTTGATTGCTATGGGGTTGGGAAAGTTCATCACCACAATGTAAGACGACACCAGGAATGTAAGAATCGCGGTTGCCTGGATTAAATGTGATGCTGCGCTGCCAATCAGGTTTTGCGTATAAGCGAGCAGAGCGATTAACAGGGAAAATTCACTAATTTGCCCAAGTCGAAATCCAATATCCCACGAGAGCACTTTGTGTTCACTGCGGTTTCCAAGCAGGAAGTGAAATACAACGGGTTTTATTACCAGAACTGCGGCGGCTGTGACCAGGGCAGGAAGTAGAATTTCGGGCAGCATGGCCAGCTTGAATTGCGCTCCGAGGCTGAAAAAGAACAGGATCAGGAAGAAGTCTCGCAGAGGTTTAAGGCTGAGGGCGATGTACTGTGAAATCCGGCTGGCAGCCAGCGTGATACCACCAATAAATGCGCCGATCTCTCTTGAAAGGCCAACAACTTCCGCCAGCTCTGCCATTCCCATGCACCATCCAAGTGCCATTAAGAATACGTATTCGTGAAAGCGGTCAAAGCGGGTAAAAAGTGGTAATAAAATATATTTTACTATTAGCCAGGCAAAAAGTATCAGCAGTGGTAGCGATCCAAAAGAGAGAGCCAATTGCCAGATCTGTTCGTCACCGGTGTTATCACTCAGCAGTACCATTAGGCAGACTATTGCCACAAAGTCCTGAAAAAGAAGAAGTCCCACCATAAGTTCACCCAAGTGCTTGTGGTGAAGTACGGTCGTGGGAAGCAGTTTGATACCGATAATGGTGCTAGAGAACATCAGCGCCATGCCGATTACCCAGGATTCAACGGTAGTAAATCCAAACAGCAAGCCTATGCCAAAGCCAAGGCCGAGGAAGATCGCACAGCTTACAACCCCCACAAATGTAGCTTTGCGCAATACAGCTACCAGCGCTTGAGGCTGCATATCCAGCCCCAACAGGAAGAGCAGGAAGATAATCCCAACGCTGGACATATCGGATAGAAGTCGCAGGTTGTCGATTACTGCAAAGCCGGATGGGCCGAGTAAAACACCGAGAGCGATGTAAGCGACCAGAAGTGGTTGTCGTCCAAAAAGAGCCAGTGAGGCAACAATTGCTGCGCCACTAAAGATCAAGAAAAATGATTGGAAAAGGGAGCTGTCCGCCACAGGCCATCCTTGTGTGTGAGCGAGATTTAACCATTATCCATAGATGTGCGAACAGCTGAAAGGGCTATGTGCCTACCAAGTGGTTGCGCTGAGACTTTACTCACCGGATGGAATCGGTAACTCGGTAGTGCTTTTGATCTGTTCCAAGGCAAAGTTGGAGACAATATCGCTGATGCCGACATGCCGGATTAACTCCTTGTAAAAACGGTCGTAGGCCGTGATATCGCTTACTACCACTCGCAACAGGTAATCGTAGTCGCCAGCCATACGGTAGCAAGCCACAACCTCTGGCAACTGTGCCATATGTTCGGCAAAGTTGTCGGCCCACTCAGGTGTGTGCTGGTCAGTTTTAACCTGGGCAAACACTGAGACCGGAAGTCCTAAAATCTCGGCACTAAGCAAGGCGACTTTGCGTCGAATGATGCCGCTCTTTTCCAGTTTCTGCACCCTGCGCCAGCATGGGGTTTTTGTCAGGCCCACACGCTCCGCCAGCTCCTCGATCGAAAGGCTGACGTCAGATTGCAGAATCGCAAGAAGTTTTCTATCAATCGCGTCAAGTGAGGACATAGTGCTATGCGCTCCCTATAAGGTAGGGGTTTTGTGTCCTTGCGCTGATTGCATTGCCTCCCTGGCTACCCCTAACGGTATTTGGGCGAGTGGGTGTGGGGGCTATTGGATGAAAGTCATCGAACTACCATCACACCTACTGCAGATACGATAGGCTCAGGGGGAGAGTGCTGGTAGTGGAATTTCCCTAGATGTGCAACGCTTCTGGGGGAGCTTTTTAGTAGAGGTGAGATTGGGCGGAAGTTGGCCGCCCAATCTTGAATGCAGATCAGGCTGCGTCTTTGGGCGGGAAGCGGGGTTCGAATAGTCCCAGCTCAATGGCCTCGCGGACCTTGGCCATCAGGTCAATTTCTGTCAGTTCCTGCAGCTGTTGCAAGCTGTTGAGAACATAGTAAATGGGTTGAACAATATCGATGCGATATGGGGTGCGCAGTGCGGTAACCGCGTCTAAATCGTAGCGCTCTGGTTGGTGACTCAGTGCGTAGAGTGTCTCTTTCGGGGAAGACAGAATGCCGCCACCGTAAATGCGCAAACCATCGTCGGTGTTCAGCAGGCCGAACTCCACTGTAAACCAATAGAGGCGGGCTAAATAGGCGCGCTCTTTAGGCGAGGCTTTAAGGCCCAGTTGTCCGTATTTTTGCGTGAAGTTTGCAAATGCTGGGTTGGTGAGCATGGCGCAGTGGCCAAAAATTTCGTGGAAGATGTCTGGTTCTTGCAGATAATCAAATTCTTCGGGAGTGCGTATAAAGGTAGCAACTGGGAATTTGCGATCCGCTAGAAGACCGAAAAAGGTTTCGAAGCCGATAAGGGCGGGAACCCGGGCGACTTCCCAGCCAGTTTCCCTGCGCAGCACGCTGGAGATTTCCTCGAGCTGGGGGATACGGTCTTTCGGTAGGTCCAACAGCTCCAGGCCGTGCATATATTCATCGCAGGCGCGGCCAGGTAAGACATCCAGTTGGCGTTCAATCAGACGCTGCCAAGTTTGGTGTTCAAGGTCGGTATACTCGATAAAGCCGTCTTCATTGGGCTCACGGGCAACGTACTTGCTTGCCTTCTTTGCTTCTTTCTTCATGAATGTCTCTCCTGCGGCTCGGTAGCTCTCGCTGATTCCCAGTGCCCAGCACCTGCCGCTGAACCTGTTGTTGTTATGTTTCGACCTCTATTTTTAGCCAGGCGTGCCCTTGGTGGGGAGAGGTAGCGGCGAGCTATTGCGCCTTCCGGGGAGTTCAAATTACACTTTCTGTAAACATTTCTTTACAGGTGGAGCTGTGCGGGTAGAGATTACTTGTGCAAATCGTGTTGGTATTTTGCACGAAATAATGCAAATTTTCGGTAAATATCGGATAAATGTGACCTCTGGTGAGCTCGGGGGGGACAGTGGAGATAAGGTCTATCTGATAGCGCCCGGGATGCTTGCCACTCAATACCAGACTATCGAGAAGTCCCTGCACCAGGTTCCTGGAGTTAAGCGGGTGCGGAGGATCTCTCTATTGCCCCTGGAGCGACGTCATTTCGAGTTGGACACTTTGCTGAGTCATGTGACTGATCCGGTTCTTAGTGTGGATCGCGAGGGCAGGGTGGTCGCTGCCAATCTGGCAGCGGCAAGGGCCTTCGGTGTGAGCTTGGACAAGGTGCCTGGTCTACAGCTGCAGAGATTCCTGCCGCTTATGCAGGTCGCAGAATTACTGCGGGATTTTGCAGTGCCTCGCTACGGACTGCCTCTGGTGGTTAGGGGGCAGAGTTTTCGTGTGGACTGGTCCCCAATCACTCTGGAGGGAAATCCCGGAGCGGTTGACTCACTGGCTGGGGCGGTACTGCGTTTACAGCCTTGGGATAGCAGCGAGTTTGTCACTGAGCTGCCAAGACCGATGGTGTTGTGGGATTTTGATTTGCGTCGAAGGAGTTGCCTCCAGTTACAGGACTTATCTGAACTCAGCGCACCTCTGTTGATACTGGGTGAGCGGGGCACAGGAAAGACAACGTTTGCCTGTGCGGTGCATTACCTCTCCCCGTCGGCCTCAAGGGCTGATTGCTATCGAATTATCCCACGTGATGGGACTATGCAACTGCCTTCACATCTTCGTCGAACGGGTACTTTGATTCTTGAGGATTTACATACTCTCAAAACAGAAGCTCAAGTTGATTTATTGAGAAAACTCCGCAATTTGCCGGCATCGCTGAGATTGGTGGCCACCGCTATTGATAGGGAATCTATTGCGCCACCACTTGCGCAGCTCTTTTCGTCGTTAGCGATGTCCTTGCCCCCGTTGCGAAATATGCGACCGGCTCTGCCGCGCTATGCCAGTACTTTAATGCGCCAGGAGTCTCCAGAGGCTAGTGAGCTCAATTTTGATTGCGAGGTGGTGGAGTTGATCAAACTCCACGATTGGCCGGATAACTTCAACGGCCTCAGGGACTATTTAATGGCCGCGTCCAGTCAATGTCTGATTCGAGGGGCGGCGTCGATCAGTTGTGCAGATGTGCCGGATTTAATGCTTAAGGCGGAACTTCCCTGGCGGGACTGGGGCCGTGGACTTACCTATAAGGAAATGATGGAGCAGCTGGAGAGGGCGTTGTTGGCGGATATTATCAAGGGTCACTCCTCAACCAGGGAGCTGGCTAAGGAGTTGGGTATTTCTCATACCGCTGTGGCCAACAAATTGCGGAAATACGGTTTGTCGGCCAATAAAAAATAGTTTGTTTAGCGTTCGATTCGCCCGATCAGCATATCTTTAAACATAACAAAGTCTCCGATAAAACTGTAGAACGGATACTTAAAGGTTGCCGGGCGGTTGTTTTCAAAGAAAAAGTGCCCGATCCATGCAAACCCGTAGCCTGCGACAGGAGTAACTGCCAGCCACAACATATTGGAAGTTACTACAGCCGCAATTATTGTCGCGAACACCAGACTGGTACCAAAGAAGTGCAGCCGACGACAGGTGAGGTTGCTATGTTCCTGTAAGTAGAATGGATAAAACTCGCGAAAAGATTCAAATTTTTGCGCTTCTATTGCGGCCATGCTGTGCCTCCTTATTTTTATTGCACAATCAGGGAAGCCGCTGAACAAATCCGTAACATCTCTGCGTTGCGAATTCTTGCAAGGTCCAGGCATTGCTGCGAGGCCGCGCCTTAACTATGAATCGCTCCGTAAGCTAGACGTATCGCGGGTTTATTCAGAGACTCCTAAGTTTAAGACGAATATCTACAGACGCCAATCAGGGCGCGGGCACAAATTATCTGTTAGGCTGCCGCAAAAATATGCGGTTAACCCGCAAGTAAGCGATATGAGGAAGTTATGGCAGGTCCACTCGCACACTTAAAGGTACTCGATTTAAGTCGTATTCTCGCCGGACCCTGGGCTGGGCAGGTATTTGCAGATTTTGGGGCTGAGGTTATTAAAGTAGAGCGGCCGGAACGAGGGGATGATACTCGCCACTGGGGCCCTCCCTACCTAAAAGATGAGAAGGGAAATGACACGGCTGATGCTGCTTACTACCTAAGTGCCAATCGCGGAAAAAAATCAGTTACTGTTGATATCACTACTGAAGATGGCCAGGCCTTGATCAAGGAGATGGCAGCCCGATGCGATATTCTTCTTGAAAACTACAAAGTAGATGGGCTGAAAAAGTACGGCCTGGATTATGAGTCCATCAAGGCGATCAATCCTGGTGTTATCTACTGCTCGATCACAGGTTTTGGGCAAACTGGCCCGTACAAAAATCGAGCAGGCTATGATGCGATGATCCAGGGGATGGGTGGTCTGATGAGTATTACCGGTGTGCCGGAAGGGCAACCGGGTGCGGGCCCGCAAAAGGTAGGGGTGGCCGTAGCGGACCTGATGACAGGGATGTACGCGGTATCTTCTGTATTGGCAGCTATTGTTCACCGGCAGCATACGGGCGTTGGCCAGCATATCGACCTCGCCTTATTGGATACCCAGGTTTCATGGTTGGCTAACCAAGCCCAAAATTACCTTACCTCTGGTAAAAGCCCTGAGCGACAGGGTACCGGCCATCCCAATATAGTCCCCTACCAGGCAGTCCCTTCAAAAGATGGCTATTTTATGTTGGCAGTGGGTAATGATGACCAGTTTAAACGCTTCTGCGGAATCGCAGGTGTAGAAGAACTGGCAGAAAATCCTGCCTACGGGACTAACTCAGCGCGGGTAATGGCCCGTGAAGAATTGGTGCCGCAGATTGAAGCTGCGACTCGTAAGCACGAATCCGCTTGGTGGCTCCAGCATCTTAGTGATGCTCATGTTCCCTGTGGGCCTATCAATACATTGGAGGAGGTTTTTGCTGATCCTCAAGTACAGGCCCGGGGTATGGTGGTTGAGCAGGATCATCCGGAAGCTGGAAAGGTGAAGACCGTGCGCAACCCTGTAATCTTCTCCGAGTCCGCACTCGACTACACCCAGGCGCCGCCAGTATTGGGTGAGCACACTGAGGAAGTATTGCGAGATTTGCTTGGTAAAAGTGACGAGCAAGTAGAAGAGTTGCGGAACAAGAGTATTGTGTAAGTTATAGATAGATAACTTGCTGATAATCAGGCACAAGGATGTGCCTTGTAAGTTAGGGAAAACAGATGGAACTCGACCACGTCAATATTACTGCTCCTATGGAAACCCTAAAGCGGGTACGGGACTTCTATGCCCAGGTTCTCGGTCTGACCGAGGGTGAGAGGCCAAATTTCAAGCGTAATGGATTTTGGCTCTATGGCAGTGGTAGGGCTATTTTGCATTTAATAGACGGTGAGGTGAGTGGTGACCAGCCTGAGAAACCCTACCTGGATCACATAGCTTTCCGTACAGATGCGCTTGAGCCGGTTAAGCAGCGTCTGGATGCGTTGGGAGTCGCCAATCACTTAATGGATGTGCCCGGACGCAATGTACGGCAATTGGTATTTTTTGATCCAGTAGGGAATAAGGTGGAAGTTAACGCGGTGGTGTAACAACTTCTTGAGAGGTCTAGACATTCCTGCGAAGCAGCGCCTTGACTGTACCGCTCTGCATGCCAGAGGTATCACGAAGTTGTTCAGTGGCTCCTTAAGTTGTTTTATTCCTTTCTGAGGCTTTTGAGTCTCTTAGGTTTAGAAGATTCTTTGTAGAGCATGTTCTTTATAGTCCCTGGATTTAACTTGGTCCCCTGTCAGAGAAGCTATGGCAATCACTTCTGATTGGTCGTTTTCTCTGATTGAAAAGTTGATATGCTTCATGTTTTATTGCAAATGACTAGGTCCCTGATAAAGATAATAATTTATGCCAGATAGTGAAGAATCAGTTGTATTTAAAATACAAGGGAAAATGGTAATTGGTCAGCGTAAATTCAGGGCACCGTTAAGTTATCAAGACCGTTTGGTTGATGAGGCAAGGTTGGTTTACGTTATCAGTGGCTGTTCAACCCTGGTTTGCGGTGATGAAACCCTTACCTTGAGCCCAGGTGCCACTGTGCTAATGAAGACAGATAATTTTATTAATCAGTGGCATGAAGATGGACTAAACAATGAAATTAATTTCATCGGTTTTCGGCTAACGTCAGAGCTATTACAGCGACTCTACCCAAGTGGTATGCCTGATGCCTTTGGTAATAATGGCGAAAGTAGGGCTTCTGTTAAGGCGGATAATAAGTCCAATAATCAGCCCCCCTCGGCTGAGCGCCTGCAGGAATCTGTACTGTTCTCCAATTATATGCGTAGCATAATTGACTATATCCAGCAGCCAGAAGTATTCAGTGAGCCACTGGTGGTATTAAAGGTTCGAGAATTAGTAGAGCTCATCCCCAGGCTCGATAGCAGTGGAAGAGTTGCGAAGATGTTGGGGCAGTTGTTCATCAGGCAACAACCTAAACTACAGGAAGTGGTGCAAGCTCACTTATACACCCCTCTGAAACTGGCGGATCTAGCTTTTCTATGCCATATGAGCGAGTCAACATTTACTCGTAAATTTAAGCAAGTCTATGGCATTAGTGCTACGAAATATATTACCGCAAAACGGATGGAGAAAGCACAACAGTTGATTCTCAATAGCGATCTTAGCCTGACTGAGGTTGCTTTGGAGTGTGGTTTTGACGAGCTCAGTTACTTCTCCCGGGTGTTCAAACAGCACTATCAAGTAGCCCCTTCCCAAATGCGTAAAAAGGCGATTTGACGGATTTGTACAAATCCTTGACTGGATGTTCCAAGTAAAGTGTTGGCTTGCTGGTTAATCTAGTCCTTGTCTTAACAGCGTACTTTTCTCACGATATGTCGTTATATTTAAACCCTCTTGTTACTGAGGGGCTAAAGAATGAATACATGCTCATTGCTGGTGCTAATGGTGATGTTGGTTTTGCGTTTAGCCCGACGAGCATTAGTTATCGTCCTGGTGGTTTGATTAGAACCCTCCTAGGGCGAACTATAGCTGATACCGCTGAAGACTATAAACCAGTCACTTTTCATTACTTGCTGATGTTTGCTGGAAGCCTGAAGGCTAATCACTCTGCCCCCTGTGCAATCAAAAATAGTGAAACTTGATACAGTCAATTAGTAGCACTGCCTTGGTCTGTTATCCGAGCTAAGGGCCTGTTGAGGTCTCGCAGAGATGATAAGGAATTTCTTAGAGATCTTTGAGTTCTCATTCTGTTCATTTAATCAACCAAATGGAATATTTAATATGATTCGTTTCGCACAATTTCTTTCCGGTATATTTGTACTTATATTGGGTTCGGCTGGCTTAGTGACCATGCTTTTCCCTGAAGTTATTAATGGTCCAGCAGGGTTTGATGCCACAACTAACTACGGTTTCACTAACCTACGTACTCTCGGTGCCCCCACGCTTAGCTTAGCGATCATTACGGCAATTGGTGCCTTTCGCAAAGAGTGGTTATTAATACTTCCTGCCTCGATGTACTTTCTATTTAATGGTTCTTCGCGGCTTATTTCTGTATTGGTTGAGGGCTACGAGCCAGTAATGCTGACTGGCTTGGTAGTGACATTTACACTATTTATTCTGTCTCAGGTGGCTGTGTACAACTTCCGTCGTGCAGCTTTGACGTAGGTTTAGAAAATGTAGGGTGTTGGCGGTGTTTACTGTAAATGTCACACCGCCTCTCTTTCAGAACGTCGCTGAAATGAGGTTGACGCTATGGTAATTGTGTACTTGATTGATGGTGAGGTAAGTGGTGTGTTGCTCCCGCAGGTTTTGTATTCTATTTCCTGAAACGAAAGCAACCAGTTTTAAATTGAAAAATGTTTCTAGTTTTTAGGGGCTTTGTCTGAAAACAGCTTTCCAAACGCATCGTAAACAGCAAGATGCAGAGTGTCACCATGGTCTAGTTGTTCAAAGTAGCCGAAGTGTATTTTTGTGTTGCTCTTCTTATTATCTAGCTTGTTGTATAGTGTTCGCGCTAGGCGCTCCATCACTTCCCCCTCTTTTCCAACTCCAATATAGATCTGTTTGTCCTCACAGCAGTCTTCAGGGATGCTTGTCAGAAGAGATTCTCCACTCCACCATAAGCTTGGGCTGATAATAATATAGTTGTCGAAAAGGTCCGTATGCTTTATCAGGATTTCTGTAGCTACAAGTCCTCCCAGAGACTGACCTATCAGTGTGGAATTTTCTTTTGTACGGAAATTGCTCGCAATAATGGGTTGAACCTCTTTGTCCAAAAAATCAATAAATTCCTTTGATCCGCCTGATGATGGAAATTCTTTTTGATCTAAAGCTATTTTGGATGGAAATGTATAGTCGCGTTTTCTATCAATATTTTCTATGCCTACAAGAATGGATTCTGGAAGCATATTAATCCATGAGAATGAGCCGAATTGGAGCACTCCCGCTATATGGATAAAGTCTTCGGATAAGGAGCCATCTAAAAGATAGATTACGGGGTAGTTTCTTTCAGGTTCACGATGGTAGCTCTCGGGTAAGTAGACATTTAAGGTGCGCTTTTCCTTTAATATCTTTGACTGAAAACTAATTGAGTCGCCAATTACCAGGGGAGAACTCTTAAGGTCTGTAGCCTTTGCGAAAGTAGCCATAAGAAAAAATGAGATGAGAGCCAAATACTTGACCATAAGTTATATGCCCTTTGAAGGTTAAATTATTCTTGAAATAGATAGGGTCTGTAGAATATTCATATTGAAACGGCCTAATACTAACATTGAGGAGGGTGTTGGTTGTAGTAATGCTTTATTTAAAGCTTAAAATTATTCATCACTCATCATTTATACAGAAAGTCTTGTTGGGATTGGCGTTCGGATATGGAAGAGGATGAGATTGCGACGTTTTTCTTCTGCTCTAGCTGAATGGCTTTCCTGGTTTCGCATTCAGGCCGCTTTAAGTAGAAATTTGGATATTTGGCCTGAAAATGTACCAATCTAAGTGGTTGGAATTTTCCCGGTAAGTACTGCTGAATTTAGTAAAGGTGGCCACTTGCAGGAGGTCAATTTTACAACCTATTTTGCTAGCCCCGTCAAACCCTTGATCATTGGCACGTATTGCGTCCCGAGATGCTTAGCTTGTGAATCAGAAATTAACCCGGCACAACCTGACTGACTGGTCGGATTTTGGGGTTGTTGCATGGGTGTAATTCCTATTTAATTAATCAACTGATTAATTAAGGATAAATGCCTGTGACTGACAATCCATCCACTCGAGGCCGCGGGCGCCCAAAAGATCCTGAGCGTGAATCCCAGGTGCGTGAGGCACTTATGCACTCAGCCTACTCTCTACTTCGGAATAAGGCCTTCCGTGATATTTCGATTCGGGAGATTGCTCAGGGAGCAGGGGTGAATTCTGCGATGATCAGTTACCACTTTGGCGGTAAGGAGGGGCTAATTATCGAGGTGGTTCGGAGCCAAATCATGCAGTATGGCCCCGCGTTTGTTAGTGCAGGGCTGGATGGAGGGGAGCCCTCTTTAGAGTTGCTGAAAGAAGCAATGAGTCGAATGATACGCCTATACATCAAGGAGCCCTGGATTCCGCGCCTGATTGCTGATGAAGTGGCTTCCAAATCTGGTCGAATGCGCGAACTCTTTGTTGACAGGTTAGCCTCACAACTGGTGCCAAAGCTGCGCGGGTTGCTGGGAATTCTCCAATCCAGCGGCCAGTTGCGAGAGGACCTGGATATTGACCTGATGCCAGTCTCTTTTATCAGTCTGATTGCCTTTCCCTTCATCGCTGGCGACCCCTTGAAGGAGGGGTTTGGCTTTGCTCTGGGGGAGGAAAACCGGGAGAGATGGATTAACCATACTGTTCAACTTTTGCTCCGTGGCGTTTCTAATAAATCTGTGACCGAAGGCGAGGATGTCGGCAATGGAAATTAAGACTCATATGAAAGCACTGATGAATCGCCGGCTGGCATTACCGGCCCTGATTGCGGCAGGGCTAGTTGTATCTATGGCCCTGGTTGCCACTAAAGGTGAGCCTAAACACGATGCTATAGAGGCTCCCATAACGATGGTAGATGCAATAAAGGTGCAGGAGTTACCGTTGCGAGCCCAAGCCATTGCATATGGGGAGGTGAAACCCAGTACTTTCCTGGAAGCCAATGCAGAAGTCAGTGGTAGGGTGGTGTATACAGCTCCGGAATTGGAGCGGGGAAATATTATCTCTGCGGGTACATTGGTGCTGAAGATCGATGATAGCAGCTACCAGCTTGCCCTGGCGCAGGCTGAAAGTGACTTGGCGGCAAATCGCGCTAACTTGCAAGAGCTGGACGTGGAAGAGGCCAATAGTAAACGCTCTTTGGACATCGCCGAGCGCACCCTCAAATTGGGTGAGAAAGAACTCGCTCGCAAACAAAAGTTAGTTGCTAAGGGAACCGTCTCCCGCTCGACCGTAGATACTGAAGAGCAAAATATGCTGCGCTTGCGCCAGGAAGTGCAGAACCAGAGCAGCCAGCTCTCCCTTTTCCCGACCCGCCGCAAAGTGATTGAAGCCCAGATAGCTCGCTCAGAAGCTCAGGTACGAGACAGTAAATACAATCTGGAGCGCACCCAGGTGATCCTGCCATTTACTGCTCGTATTGGCGAAGTTCATGTTGAAGAAAACCAATATGTTGCTGGCAATGCCCGTTTATTTGATGCAAGCGGCCTTGCCCAAGTAGAAATTGCAGCAGAGCTCCCTATGGTTCATGTGGCTCCACTTTTGCGCAATTTAAGGCCTGGCATAGATTCCAATCCGACTCCTGATGATCTACCCAAGATGTTGTTGGGGCTGGAAGCTCGGATCACCCTGGTGGGTGGCCCGGGGAATAGTGAGTGGCAGGGGAGGGTAGTGCGTTTGGGTGGAACCCTGGATAGCACCAGTCGAACACTCTCCGTTGTTGTAGCTGTGGATGACCCCTACGGCAAAGCGGTGACCGGTGAAAAACCACCGCTATTTCGCGGTATGTATGCTCGTGTAGAGTTATTGGCTCCCGCCGCACCAGCACTCGCCATACCCCGCCGTGCCCTCCATGAAGGCAAGGTTTATCTGGTAGAAAATGGTCAACTAAGAGTGCGCCCCGTACAGATTGACTACCACCAAGGCGACACCACTGTGATTCGCGAGGGATTGAATCCCGGAGAGCAGGTTATTGTGACTGATGTAATCCCTGCGATTAATGGAATGGCAGTTTCCGTTGTCAGCGCAGAACAATCCGTCGCGGCGAGTGCTAGAGGTACCCAGCAGTGATTCGTTATTTTGCCGGTCACCCAACGGCGGCCAATTTATTGATGGTTGCGCTGATGCTAAGCGGGCTTTTTGTTCTGCCTGGTATGAAGCGTGAAACGATGCCGGAAATCGATAAGTTTGAGGTTCAGGTTTCGGTACCATATGCCGGAGCTGCGGCAGCCGAAGTGGAAGATAGTATTTGTCTTCCCTTGGAGGAGGCCACCGATGGCATCAGCTTTATTGATGAGCGACTGTGTGAGGCAAAAGATAACCTGGGCCTGATGATCCTCAAGATGCAAGAAGCGGGTGATATGGACCAGTTTGTTGCTGATGTGGAGTCCGCAGTAGACAGTATCGATTCGCTTCCTGCAGAAAGCGAGCGCCCGGTGATTGAAGAGCTGGGCCGCACTCAGGGGGTGGTTAGTATTGCTATCAGTGCTGACCTTCCTTTGCCCCAATTAAACCAGCTGGCAGAGCATTATCGCCGAGAATTACTTCGCGATCCCGCTATTCCTATTGTGCGCATTTCCGGTTTTTCTGACCACCAGCTTCAGATTGAAGTTTCAGATTTTAACTTGCGCCAGTACGGCCTCAGTGTGATGGATCTGGCCAATATTATTGACCAGCAAGCGATCGACATGCCCGCCGGCAAGGTATCCACGCCGGATCGAGAGTACCAGGTGCGCTTTACTGAAGAGCGCCGCACGGTGGCAGAGTTGGAAAACCTTGTGGTGATTAAAGGTGGTGATGGAGCGGAAGTCCGACTTGGGGATATTGCAAAAATTTACGATGACTTTGAGCTGGCTGAAGACAAAATTACTTTTGACGGTCATCGTGCAGCGCTTCTCAATGTCGAGAAGAATAGTGTGGATGATAGCTTGCGTGTGCTTGAAGCCGTACGCGACTTTGTCGACCGTGAAAATGAAAATCTGCCTGAGGGTATGAAACTCACTCTAACCCAAGACAGCGCCTCTATCGTTGCGGATCGCTTGCAGATGATTATGGCTAACGCCTGGCAGGGCCTGATTTTGGTAGCGCTGGCTCTCTATCTGTTTTTCAGTGGCCGCTACGTCTTTTGGGTGGTCATGGGCTTGCCGGTTTCATTCCTGGGTTCGTTTGCACTGATCACGGCCATGGGCGTGTCCATTAATATGATCAGTCTGGTAGGACTGCTGGTTGCCATTGGTATCCTGATGGATGACGCCATTGTGTTATCGGAGAGTATTGCCAGTGAACACCGTGAGGGAAGGTCGCCGTTGGAAGCGGTTATCAATGGCACCAAGCGAGTGGCTCGTGGAGTACTGTCTTCATTCGCAACTACGGTAATGGTGTTTGGAGGACTGGTCTTTATTAAGGGGGATATGGGGCAGGTCCTCAAGGTGCTCCCGATTGTATTGATTTCTGTATTGCTCATTAGTCTGATCGAGGCTTTCCTGATTTTGCCGGCACACTTGCGCCATGCCCTTGAGCATAAAAGTCGCCCCCCCGCCTGGAAGCAGGCTTTTGCCAAACGTTTTGATGGTTGGCGAGAAAATATGGGGCGCGCAGCGGATTGGGCTGTTAAATATCGCTATGCCTTTGTCGGGGGTGTATTTGGCTTGTTCCTGGTCACTATTAGTTTGATGACATCGGGAATCGTCAAATTTCAGGGTTTCCCCACCTTGGAGGGCGATTTATTGCAAGCCCGGATCTTGATGCCCCAAGGCACGTCTTTGGTCGATATGGAGAATTTAGTCGATAAGCAGTTGAAGGCGTTGGATCAAGTTGCCTCAGAACTTTCTGAAAGTGAAAGAGCGCCTCTGGTGAACCATACGAGTGTCACTTTTGGTGTTAACGGAGATGCTTTTGAATCGGGGCCCCATGTGGCCACTATTAATGTCGATCTGCTCGCCGCTGAAGGTCGCAATACCAGCATGGATGAGTTGCGCCATGCTTGGCGTGAGGCTGCCGGCGACACGCCAGGGGCAATCGCTATTCTTTATAAGGAGCCCGCCTTAGGCCCTGCCGGCCGTGCTATCCACTTGCGCCTTGCCGGTTTGGAGCTGGATCAACTAAAGGCAGCGTCCATTCGCTTGCAGAATTGGTTGCGTGGATACGACGGCGTAGTGAATGTGGTGGATGACTTGCGTCCCGGCAAGCCGCAACTCACCGTCAAAATGCGTGAAGGCGCCTATGCCTCTGGCCTGGATGCCAGCAATGTTGCCAATCAGTTGCGAGCTGCTTACCAGGGGATGGAGATAGATGAAATTCAATATCGGGGGGAGACCTACGAGATACAGGTTCGTATGGATGCAGATTCCCGCGGAGCGCTGAGCCGTTTCGATGAATTGGTCATTATCCATCCATCTACCAAGCAACGGGTTCCGCTGATTGCCGTTGCCGATATAGAAATGAATCGGGAGTATGCGCGAATTCAACGTATTGACGGCGAGCGGGTAGTGAGTGTGTTTGCTGATGTCTTCACTGAGAAAGCGAATGCTGGACAGGTACTTGGCGATACCCAGGAGAAGTTCCTGTCTGAGCTTACCCGTGAGTTCCCGGGATTGCGCGTTGATATGCAAGGGGAAATGAAAAATAGTGAGGTTACCGGTAAGTCCATTGGTCGAGCCCTGTTAATAGGTGCCATTGGTATCTACCTTCTCCTATCCATGCAATTCCGTAGCTACGTGGAGCCTCTGATCGTATTGGTGGCTATTCCCCTGGCACTGATTGGTGTTATTTGGGGGCATCTGATCATGGGGCAGAATATGTCTATGCCCAGTATGATGGGTTTTGTCTCTCTCGCCGGAATTGTGGTCAATGACTCAATTTTGCTCGTGGAGTTTGTGAAGCGGCGAGTGCGTGAGGGAATGGATGTACATAGCGCGGCAAGTCAGGCCAGTCGCGATCGTTTCCGGGCAATCTTCCTTACCTCACTGACTACAATTGTCGGTCTGTTGCCACTGCTATTTGAAACCAGCTTGCAGGCACAAGTGTTGGTACCTCTGGTCACCAGTATTGTGTTTGGTATTAGCAGCTCTACTATTCTGATCCTTCTGGTGCTACCGGCGCTCTACGGAATACTGGAGGATTTTGGGTTTACTGAACCTCAAGAAGAGAGTGATGGCGAAGACGTATTAGTACCGGCGCCTATGGTAACTGCGCCAAGTAGTTAATACTTTTCTTCGAATTACTCAGAATAATGCCTAGCTTAGTGCACCCAAAGTGGTAGTAATAAGCTAGGCAATGTACTTTGGGTTAGTCTTTCCAAAGCCTACGATTAATAGTTTTGCCAATCTTAGTAAGGTAAAAGCAGGGGGCTTCTAACAGTTCATAGTCTCCAAAATGATTTTGGGGGCATCATCATATCGACAGATTGGTTAAACTTTTGAAAATTGCGTAGCCCCGATTTTTCAAGGGATTGAATTTCGTTCTCGACAGACTTGACAAGGCATATTTCTATGCTTTTCAGGATGAATTGAGCAACTTATTTAAACAGATCAAAGGTGCCAGAATTGTATTGATTAGTTGTAGCTCTAAATTAAAGTACTAAGTCGTGCTCGGGTGAGATAGCCTCCCGGACAAAATATATAATTTGGTCGCCTCTTCTGCTAGAAAATTTTTGTATTCCATAGCTAATCTACTGAACTCTTCCAGTTTTTGGGAGCTTGAATGTCTGCCAAAATAAGGGGAATAAATATTGCCACTTTTCAGAAGGAGCGCCTTCACCAGGAGAGTAATAAGCTCGAGTCTTACTGTCTAGTCAGTGTTCGTAATGAGCTGCTTCAAGCAAGTTAGGACGACTTTCTGGTCTCCCTAAAACTGCAATAAATTCTATTCCTCCGATGTCAGAATTCCATAAAAGAAGACCCTCATATTTATAGTATTCTTCTGCTGGTAAGGTGCCCCAGGCATTATTTGCAACTTTTAAAAGTTCTCATGAGAGTATATGTTTATATCAAAATCCAGAGGTAGATCAGAATCTGTCGGGCATGGAAATCTTGCTGAGGAGGGCAGAAAACGAAGTTCTGTACCGGGAAACTTACAAATTACCGGTACAGACTTGTTTAAGTTTGGTCCCTGGGGTTCGGTGTGCTGCTGAATAAAATTTACAATTCACACCAGTAAACAGATACTAGCGGGGCAGAAATAATCAGTACACCCTGGTAATATAAACTGCATGAAATACGATGCCAGAAAACTTAGTACTGAGGAGCAGCACCTCATACGTAAAATTGCTGTTCAGCGAGTATTTGATGGAGAATCTGCGGCGGAGGTTAGTCGTAGCTTAGGGCTGGGGAGCAGAACTATTTTCCCATGGTTAAGGACTGCTCGGGAGAAAGGTATTGAAGCGCTATCTCCAAAAATTAGACCTGGACGCGGTAGAAAACTGTCAGCTATTGAAGAAGAGGAAGTCAAACGATGGATTATTGGTGGCGATCCAAGGCAATATGGCTTTGATTTCGGATTGTGGACACGTCAGATCGTATCGGATTTGATTTTTGAGAGATTCAAAATTGAACTTAGCGTTTCTAGTGTCGGCACACTTCTACATCGACTGGGCCTGACGCCACAAAAGCCTCTACGAAGAGCTTACGAGAGAGATGAGAAGGCGGTGAATAAATGGGTAAAGGAAGTCTATCCAAAGATTAAATCTTATGCGAAAAAAACTGGTGCAGAAATATTTTGGCTGGACGAGGCTAGTATCAGATCAGACGATCCACTCCAAAGGACATGGGGAGAAAAAGGAAAAACTCCAGTGGTAAAAACGAGTGGTCAAAGACAGTCAATCAATGCGATCTCAGCTTTATCGAATAGAGGTGGCTTCTGGTATCATATTTATAGTGGAAAGTTCACGGCAGAAAAGTGCGTAGAATGCTTCAAAAATTTCCAGAGAAGTCAGAAAAGACCAGTGATTCTCATTGTTGATGGGCACCCAGTACACAAATCGAAAAAGGTATTGGAGTATGTCGATTCACAGGATGGAAAGCTTGAAATGGTGTTCTTACCGCCATATGCACCAAACCTAAATCCAGATGAGTTGGTCTGGAATCATATGAGAAATATAGGGACTTCAAAGAGGCCGCTGAAAAAAGGTGAGACACTACTGAGTCGTGCAAATGCAGATTTGCAGAGCATCAAGAAAAATAGAAAACTTGTGAAATCATTTTTTCAAGAGTCGACTGTATTCTTTGCTGCTGCCTAGGTAGTATCAAGTGGTGAAGCTACATTTTAATCAGAGAGGTAGATCTGCATGTGGGTTAGCGAAGCTTCCCAACTGACTGGCCCAACTAGGCGGTGTAATAAATGGCTTAGTCGACCCAAAGCCTACGATCAATAGTTTTGCCAATCTTAGTAAAGTAAAAATAAGGATCTTCCAGAAGTTCATAATCGCCAAAAGGATTTTTTGGTGTGTCGTCATACCTGGAGATTGGCTTTTCTTTACTGAAGTTTCGCAATCCTGACTCTTCTAATTCCGAAATCTCAACTTCAATAGATTTAGTGAGTTTAATTTCAATATTGTTTAGAATAAAGCGAACAATTTTTTTGAAAAGACTAAAAGCACCAGATTCATATTGATCTGTTGTTGCCCTGAAGGATAGGATTAATTCGTGTTCGGAGGAGATTGCCGCTCTTGTATAATAAGTAAATTGATCTCCTTTTCGAGCGCAAAATTTTTGAACGACATAGGCGATCCACTGAATGTTCCCTGTTTTTGGTAGCCTAAAAGTTTGCCAAAAAAGAGGGAATAGGTAGTACCATTCGTTAAAGGATAAACCAGTGCCAGGCTCGTAATAGGCTTTAATATTACTATCAATCCATAGCTCATAGTTGTTGGCTTCTAATAAGTTTGGGAGGCCAACCGGTCGCCTAAGTGCTGCACGAAAATCCATCCCACCAATCTCTGGATTCCATAAGGGTGTGCCACAGTACTTGTAGTATTCTTCAGCTAGTAGTAGGCCCCAAACATTATCTGAAAGCTTTACGAAATCTTTAAAAGAATAGATATTAAAGTCGAAGTTTAGAGGAAGATTAGGGGTTGAGTCGACTGCTCCTGGTATGAACCTATTGCTGGGGGGCTTAACGAAATTAAGTTTGGTGCCAGATAAGTTGCAACTTACTGGCTTGGACTTACTTAAGTTAGGCCCCTTAGGTTTCTTTGTAGTTCCAAATAACATCTAAAGATTCACACTAATTAGCTTAGATCAAACGGTGAGGCTAGCACGAAACGCGGCAGCTGTCTCTAAATCAGTCAATTCACTTGTGGGCATAGAGCTTAAATCCCCGGCTCTCATCTCTCCGAAGAGCAGTTTTGCTTTTTGTAGTGCACCACCATGAATAGCATTTGCGGCTACAAAGCCAACTGTAGCTGCCCCGGCAACCGTGAGAGCAAGGGATGCATTACTTGCTGTAGCTTCAGAGGCAACATTTATCGTCTTGTAGAGTGACCCGAGAGTTCCATTTAATGCGATTGCTGATTTTTCCGCGATTGCTCCTGCACTTTTGGTAAGAGCATCTAGCTCTCCAGTACTTTGGGATTTAAGTAGGGCGCCAAAAACTCCCGCAGCTCCTACTGATCCGGCCTTAATAGCCGACTTAACAGCACCATGGCTACTAAGCATAGGTGCCTTAGATTTCAGCATATTATTCTTCTGGGATTTGCTTGTTGCTGAAAAGGCTGGGTGCAGTTGGTCACGTTCATGTTTCAAAGCTGAAACTTGAGTGCGGCGTTTCAGAAGGGCATATTCACTTGAGTAGAAACTATCAGTTAATAGATTTTTAAGGCTAACAGGGTTTCTGGTGCCTCGTTTAGCGCTCCATTCCATGCCAATATTGGCCATTGCACGATCTAGTCGATTGTCATTAACAGTATAGTTATTAAGGAATACATGCTGAAGTTTGTGGCTATTCAATTGATCACTTGATGATATGGCATCAGCTTTGTAGATGTTCTCTACATTGACCACCTGCGAAGCTTTTTTTACAGCTTGCTTAAATGTTTTGTCACCGTTTCCAGTAGTTGTCCAGCAAACGACTGGGTCAGGCAAGCCAATTTTCTCGGCAGCTCTAGTCCGTAAATTCTTTGCTTTTTGAACCCTGTCACCTTTTTGCTGAAATATTTCACTTTGATTTTTAGTGCTTAGATTGCCTAAGTCAGGGTTTCTTAAGTGCTTTTTGGCCTCGACACCTTGGGTGATTTTTCGAATGGCTTTTTCATTGGCCGTTCGCCTGCGCTGATACTCCTTAGCACTGATACGAGCTGCATGTGAAATTACACTGGAGATTTCATTAATAAATTTTGCTTCCTTATTAACAGGGGTGGGCTTACGTAAAGTAAAAAATCCCTTAATGGTTTTCTTTTTGGGGTAGTGAAACATATAGAATATGTCATCACTGCTAACTTTGTAATCTGGGTGGCCAGAATTAATTATATGCTCTCCAAATTTGGCACAATGATCGGGGTCTGTAACTTTGGAGTCGCTGATTAAAATGTGTGTTACGGAGGATGGTTTAATTTTAAGTGAGTTACTAGCGGGGCAGAAATAATCAGTACACCCTGGTAATATAAACTGCATGAAATACGATGCCAGAAAACTTAGTACTGAGGAGCAGCACCTCATACGTAAAATTGCTGTTCAGCGAGTATTTGATGGAGAATCTGCGGCGGAGGTTAGTCGTAGCTTAGGGCTGGGGAGCAGAACTATTTTCCCATGGTTAAGGACTGCTCGGGAGAAAGGTATTGAAGCGCTATCTCCAAAAATTAGACCTGGACGCGGTAGAAAACTGTCAGCTATTGAAGAAGAGGAAGTCAAACGATGGATTATTGGTGGCGATCCAAGGCAATATGGCTTTGATTTCGGATTGTGGACACGTCAGATCGTATCGGATTTGATTTTTGAGAGATTCAAAATTGAACTTAGCGTTTCTAGTGTCGGCACACTTCTACATCGACTGGGCCTGACGCCACAAAAGCCTCTACGAAGAGCTTACGAGAGAGATGAGAAGGCGGTGAATAAATGGGTAAAGGAAGTCTATCCAAAGATTAAATCTTATGCGAAAAAAACTGGTGCAGAAATATTTTGGCTGGACGAGGCTAGTATCAGATCAGACGATCCACTCCAAAGGACATGGGGAGAAAAAGGAAAAACTCCAGTGGTAAAAACGAGTGGTCAAAGACAGTCAATCAATGCGATCTCAGCTTTATCGAATAGAGGTGGCTTCTGGTATCATATTTATAGTGGAAAGTTCACGGCAGAAAAGTGCGTAGAATGCTTCAAAAATTTCCAGAGAAGTCAGAAAAGACCAGTGATTCTCATTGTTGATGGGCACCCAGTACACAAATCGAAAAAGGTATTGGAGTATGTCGATTCACAGGATGGAAAGCTTGAAATGGTGTTCTTACCGCCATATGCACCAAACCTAAATCCAGATGAGTTGGTCTGGAATCATATGAGAAATATAGGGACTTCAAAGAGGCCGCTGAAAAAAGGTGAGACACTACTGAGTCGTGCAAATGCAGATTTGCAGAGCATCAAGAAAAATAGAAAACTTGTGAAATCATTTTTTCAAGAGTCGACTGTATTCTTTGCTGCTGCCTAGGTAGTAATATCGATGGCTCGAGATGTCCAAATAGTATTGTTTTCACCAGAGGTTTTTTTACTGGCTGAGATTTCATATAAAACATTCTCTTTCCCATTCTGCTTGAATGACTCATCATCAAAATCAATCTGAATGTCATTGAGGTAAATGTCGCCATCGCGCAAAAGGGTATAGCTTAGCTGGTACCCTCGCTCCGTTTTTACTTTTAAACGCTGGTTATCAACCTGTGAATGTGTATCGAAATCATTGGGTTTGGCTAGTAAGCCTCTGATAGCCATATAGGCACCTACCGCGTGGTAGTTAGGTGAGCTGGTATCAACTGCTTTAGAATGGATGCGTGACCAAAGTTGAGCCGTTCCTGGCGAGGCTACCAGATTACGGCCGCCACTGCTGCAAAGTATATGAGTCTCAATTTGCTGTTCCATAAATGCTTGGTATCCCTGGTCCTGTTTTGGGTCATTGCATCAGATAGGTAGCGCCATGCAAAAGCTAGGCGTCTACTTTTTTCATAGTGGTCATATTTTTAATAATTTATCAGCAGCTGTATTGAGTGTAAATTTGTGAAGTTTGAGTTGGTCGATAATATTCGATTTAAAGATGGTGGGGGAGACTCTTCAGGAGGTTTTTGCTAGAAAAATGATAAGGGAATCACAAAAATTACTCTTGTTTTGACTGGCTAGAACCTTTTCGCGTAATGAGGTGTAATCAGTTTTTAGCTATAAAGTTTTCGGTTTCGAGGAACTGTTACACCAAGGCTATCTAATTTGCTTGAGATCTATATTTACATTTGGGTCTACTTAAGTGTTTGCTAACGTGCTGTATATAAATACAGCCTTGTAGGTTAGAATGAAAAACTGGCAAGTAACGCTAAGGGCTCAGACGGCAGGGCTGTCCCATATAAATCAGTCTAAATGGTGGCTGTAATTATCTTGTCCAAGGTTTCATTATCCCAGCCAGCCTTTTTCCGAAGCCTTTTAATGCTCATGTCTTTTTTAAAGCTGGGCTTTGCCGCTTGCAACTGATTGAGTGCCGAATGCCTCAAGATCGCCATGTTTTCTGGTGCATTTCCTGATCTGAAGCGACTATCATCCTCACGAAAAACCACATCTAAAATCCAGTGTAACGAGTTTTCAACACCCCAGTGAGAGCGAATAATATGATTGAGTTCTGCTGAGCACGGCTCTAAACTACTGATATAGTAGCGCGTTTCGCAACTAGTTCGCCCATCTACAGTTCGTTTCGCCTGGACTGCGATAACACTTCTTAGACCGTGCCATTGCTCTTTACCTTCGAGCCAATCAATACTGTTAGTAGAGAGACATTTTCTGGATTCTATTCGGCCTCGGCTCACCTCTTCCACACAATCAGTATCGACATGCTTGTGGTGCTGCATATCGAACAAATTATTAAAATGCGTGGTAATTTGCTGGTGCAGTTTGTCCTGGTTGCCCTTCACAGCAATCACATAATCGCCGCCTCGTTCGATAATTTTCTGAGTGATCGTTTTCTGGCAGCCCATGGCGTCAAGCGTAATAATCGCACCATTAAGATCAAGAATCTCCAGTAACTTCGGTATGGCCGTAATCTCATTCGACTTTTCTTCTACCTTTTGCTGAGCAAGGACAAGTCGCGCCTCGGACGCAAAAGCACTCACCATATGTATAGGAGATCGTTTACTGGCCTGATCGAAGCTGCGCCTTAGCGTCTTGCCATCGATCGCAATCACGTTACCGAGTTCTTGCTGAATACCTTGGACCCACTGCAGAAAGCAGCGCTTAAATTGTTCGGGGTCTAAGCTTGAAATAACACGGCTAAAAGTGTTTTTTGAGGGTATTCCGCTATTTAGCGGGGTGAATCGTTTTAGGTAATCTATCTTAGATTCTGCGAAATCGACAAAATCTCTACAGCTTTCAGCACCACAAATAACACCGCAAAACATGATAAGTAAAATATCGGGCAGGGCGTGCAGCTTGTGCCGATCAACTCGAGGATCTTCCATGTCGTCAAAGTGATGTAAAAGGCTAACGCTATCCATTTTGTCTGAAAAACACTCTATTTATCAAAAAAGATAGCTATTCTAGGTCTATTTTGTTCGTTTTTACACCGATTTATATGGGACAGCCCTGGCTCAGACGGGGCTTGGATGGTTATGGGTTAATTTAGACTTTTACTGCTTTAAAAAGGAGGCAGTGTGAAAATTTCAGGAAAGTTCGAGGTTACTGTAAAGCCGATGGATCCGTATGCGAAAGGTAGTGAAGGAAACAGCTTGGGGCGTATGTCAATTAATAAAGTCTTTTACGGTGATCTTTCAGGAGAAAGTCGAGGAGAAATGTTAAGTGCAATGACTCCAGTAAAAGGATCTGCGGGGTATGTAGCTATAGAGCAAGTTGCCGGTACTTTAGGTGGTAAGCGAGGCACATTTGTTTTACAGCACTTTGGGACTATGAAGAAAGGAGAGGACTTCCTTATTTTAGAAGTTGTGCCTGATTCTGGCACTGGAGAACTAGTGGGACTCTCTGGGAAAATGTCTATTCAGGTGGATGGTGGAGTTCATTACTACGACTTTGAATACCAACTTGATTAATAGTAGTTTACTGCCTGTATAGCGTCATGGGGAGATTGCCCGATCGAAATTTATACGGCCTGTGCTCGTCTTGATTGAAGGTGCAACCTCGGATTGAATATTTGCTAATAGAAATTCAATCTGGGGGATCAGTGTCGTTTTCATAATACCTAAGTTTAGAAAAAGGGCTGAACAGGTGGGTAAGTCTGCGGGGATATATTGGTGAGTGTATCGTCAAAGAACTTCCTTCCTGTATAGAACAAGATGATATCGCCAGTGGAAATCCGCTGACGATAAATTGCTAGGTCGCTAAAAGTCATAGGAAAGCTGGGCGATTAGCTCTCGTGGTTGGCCGGGAAAATGTCCTTGCCGCTCATTAAAACCGCTCACTGCATACGTTTTATTCAAAAGGTTTTTTACGTTGATACTCAGCTGAATATCATCCCAGCGAGTTGCCCAGCTGGCATCGAGTACAGTGTAGGCCTTTACTTTTTGATCATCGAAGCTTATTTGATCGCTCACATAGTCGGCACCAATAGCAAATGCTGAATCCCATATACTGAGGTCATAGCGGGCCCACAAGCCTGCTTGGTGCTTGGGTGCATTTACGAACTGACCTGAGTCTGACACATTGCGTGAGTCACCCTCAGCGATATACGTATCGTTGTACGCATAATTAGCTGTTATGCTGAGTCTCTGAGTTATGTCACCGACTAAGGTGAACTCGCTTCCACCACTTTGAACCTGCCCGAGGTTGATAATTTCGGCTTCATTCGGGGTCTCATCGGCACTGATATAGGCGGGGTTACTTTGGGCCATATTTGCTTTTTTTATCTGATAGAAGGCTAGAGTGGTCAGGATACGCCCATCCAGCCATTCCTTCTTCACACCAATCTCCACTTGACTGCCAGTACTGGGTTCAAGCTCCTCAGCGCCGCCCTCAAAGTCGTCTGCGCTCACCGGATTAAAGCTCTGGGAGTAATTTGCATAGAGGGATAGTGTATCTACGGGCTTATAAGTGATGCCTGTACGGTAGCTTGCATCATTATCTTTGTAGCTATTGCCGCTTTCTTTTTCAGTTTCGTCGAACTGATCAAGGCGCGCACCTATCATCCAGAACCACTGATTGGTCAATTCCACAGTATCCTGGATATAAATGCTGGTACGGATGCTGGCCGTACCATCCTTATTCATATTGATAAGGTTGTAAGTTGACGGGTCAGTTATCCCGTAGTTGAGTTCGTAGATGTTGAGGTTTGTAACACCGTCTGCTCCAGGGCGCGCTCGCCAATAGTCATATTTTGTATCAACATCATGATAGTCACCACCAAGCAAAATCTGATGATTCATGCCTGAAATGTCTGTGTCATACACAAAGTCCAAAGTAAGGCTCAGCTCTTCATTTGCCCGGTACTGATCGCGGTACTCACGGCGGATGGTTCCATCTTCAGCATTGGCCATTCCATCACCATTGATGTCTACCCAACCGCGTGATTCGTGATAAGCCTGCTCCCTTTCATTTTCCATGTAACGCAATGTTGCGTTAAGGTTCAGGCTATCTGTCACCTTATGCTTGACTTTGGTTCGTAGAACCAAGGCTTTTAGGTTTTGATAATCAGATTTTTCGTTGGTGTTGTAGGAAGGATCTACCAGGAATTTGCCGTCATCATTAACGGGTACGCCGCGCAAGCGGTTACCGCCTAGGTTTTGTTCTATGTGCTCGAAGGTGGTCGTCAGGTGAGTGTCTGCTGAGAGGTCAAATAGTAGTCCCCCGGCAAGTTCAATGTTCTCGCTGTTCGCATTATTGCGAAAGCTATCTTGAGATTCATAGAAGCCTCCTAAACGATAGGCGATATTTCCAATTACACCGCCTGTTAGCTCGATAGAAGCTCCTTTTAGCGATTCGCTTCCGGAGGTGACTGTTAATTCACGGCGCTCATCGAAGGTTGGCCTCTTGGAGGTGTAGTTAATCATCCCTCCGGGCTCACCGCCGCCATAGAGGGCGGAGGATGGCCCTTTTAGTACCTCGATGCGCGCTACATTTGATACTTGAGGAACACTAAACCCCGAATAGGGATCGCCGCGGACTCCATCGTAAAAAATATTTTTATTGTCTCGAAATCCCCGAAATGTGACACCGGAATAGCTGAATTCACTAACTCCTGCGATGGAGCGGTACAAGTCAGTGATATCGCGGGCAGCCTGGTCTTCAATAAGCTGTTCATTTAGTACCTGAGCAGACATTGCAATATTCAATAAGTCTGCGTCAGTTTTAGTTCCAACTTGTGTATGAGAGTCCAGATAAAATTGTTGGGCTCTACCAATAACTTCAACTTCTTCTACCGTTTGAGTTACTTCCTGGGCAGACACCAACGCAGCAGGGGCTAGTGAGGCCCATACTGCCAAGTTGAGTTGTTGAGGGTACATATTGATAGAATTCCGTACAAATAGGGTCGATTATAATTGATAATGGCTGAAATTTTTGAGATGTAGTAATAATTGTGAGGCAGTCGTAGGAAGCTAAAAAGCTATTGTGCTGATTGGAGAGTAGGTAGGAAGAGTTGATAGCTGAGAACCCTAGCTTTCAAAAGCATTGATTTTCATTGAAAGGGTGTCAGTAATAGGTTAGGGAATTGATGGTTTGTTCGAATGATTGAATTAAGAAACATTGAAAAGAATGATGAAGCACTACTGGTTGAGCACTTAAATGATGAGTCTGTGCTTAAGTATTTGTCATCGAGAATTCCTCACCCTTATACATTGGAAGATGCTGCTTGGTGGGTTGATAAAGGTTGTAAGAAGGAAGGGATTGTAAAAGCAATAGAGTACAGAGGGGCCTTTTGCGGGATTATAAGTATGCGCGAGCAGCTGTTTGAGCATTCTCACTCCGGTGAGGTTGGATATTGGGTTGCGCGAGAATTTTGGGGGAGAGGAATTGCTACTATTGCTTTGACTCAGTTTACTCGTGAGATTTTTTCTTCACAAAATATTGTCAGGCTTTATGCCTCTGTCTTTTCTGGAAATGTCGGATCAATGAAGGTTTTACAGAAGGCGGGGTATAAGCATGAAGGGACTTTAAGCTGCTCAGTAAAAAAAGGGGGTATTTATTTTGATGAGTACATTTTCGCCAAGGTGAATGCCCCATCATAAAATTTCGAGTTATATTCTTAGTTGTGGAATATTAGAATTGAACAGAGATACTGAATTCAGTAGAGAGCTGAGTAGGATATCAAAATACTTCAGCTACCTGCTCAGGCATAAGCCTGAAGCCATCGGCTTGTTTATGGATGAGAATGGATGGGTGGCAGTTGATGAGTTGATTCAGAAAACTGTAGATTTTGAGCTAAACAGGGATTTGGTTTCTGTCGTTGTGGAAACCAATGATAAGCAGCGGTTTTCTATAAGTGATGATGGTCTTTCTATCAGAGCCAATCAGGGACATTCTGTAGATATTAATTTACATTTAAGCCCCCTTGAACCACCAGGTGCGCTTCTCCATGGCACTGCAGAGCGTTTTGTTGAAGATATCCTCGCGCAAGGACTGAAGAAAATGCAAAGGCATCATGTTCACCTGTCAGAATCTGAGGCTGTTGCTCGATCTGTTGGTGCCAGGTATGGCAAGCCCGTACTGTTAAGGGTGGAGGCTAAATCCATGCATCGAGATGGTTTTGATTTTTATCGCTCTGCTAATAATGTGTGGCTGGTTGATCATGTGCCAGTCAAGTATATGAAGTTACTTTAAAGGCAGGGGTTATCAGTATTGTTATATGGGTACTGTTAGTGGAGGGATACTCTAGAGTCAGCTTATTTATAAAGGAAGAGCCATTGATCAAGATACACCCCTTGAATGGATAGGCCTATTGGGGGTGAAGATAGCTTTATAAATTTCTATGCCAAAATAAGGAATAATTATAATTTTTCTGTATACCAAATTTTTGGAGTTACAAGCACGCCAGCCTTCTTCTTGGCTTCTTCAAGTTCACTACTATTGACAAATTTAATTGCATGCTCTTTCGAAGGAAATTCATGGATCACGGTCACATTATGGTGATTGTCAATTTCCCGGTATACGGATGTGGCAGTAGCACCCATTTGCTCAACTATAGGCATAAACTCCTTTAGCGCTCTGTGCCATTCGTTGAAGTCCTTAACATTTGCGTGTACAAATAGATGTATCATATGGATACCAGTTGGTCAGAAGATGCTGCGTGTTATACAACCTTGTGAATAGTTATAGTAGTTAGCTATTCAGGGTCAAGTTTTAAAAAGGTTCCCTATAGTAGCCTTTGGGTCGCAAAGGAGATGTTCGGCAGGTAGTTGGGGGTCGGTTGTTATAATAGTCCTTTAAATTTATTAATTGTATGGAGTCAGGAGATTTGACTTAAATAGTATGGTTAGAAGCTGTTTCATAACTTGAAATCAGTTATTCTTGCGACCTCATGGAATGATAAGACCAGTAAGTGTGAGTAGATTTAAGTCAGAATTAACCGACGCTCAGTGGAAATTGATTGAGCCTTGCCTTCCCCAGCTAAAACGTGGAAAAGGAGGTCCCAAACCCATTGATAACCGTGCATGTTTTGAAGGTATCTTGTGGATTTTGCGCTCAGGAGCACGATGGAAGGATCTCCCCTCATCTTACCCTTCGCCGAGTACTTGCTGGAGATGGCTCCAGTTTTGGGAAGAGCAAGGCGCTTGGTTGGAGGCTTGGAGAAAATTTCTCGGACAGCTCGATCAAAGATCCCTGCTTAATTGGGAAGAAGTCTTTTCGGATGGTAGCTTTGCTTCAGCAAAAAAAGGGGAGCAGAAGTCGGAAAAACTAAGCGAGGCAAGGGTACAAAGTGGATGGTGGTGGTCGATGGCGAAGGTATTCCATTGGGAGGCACCGTTACTTCGGCCTCACCAGCAGAAGTAAATTTATTACATCCACTACTCGATGTTACCTATGAAAATACAAAAATTCGACGACTAGTGTACGACAAGGCTGCAGATTCTGATCCACTACGCCATAGTTTGGCCCGCCGTGAAATTGACCTGATTTGCCCTCACCGTAGGAATAGAAGAAAACCTTCGAAACAAGATGGCAGAAAGCTTAGGAGATATGTGCGACGTTGGAAAGTTGAGCGAACTTTTGCATGGCTAGGGAACTACCGTCGTTTAGTTGTCAGGTGGGATCGCTACTTATCTTCATACAGAGCTTTTTTCTATATTGCCTGCATGTTAATTACGCTAAAGAAGTTATGAAACAGCTTCTAGTAAAACTCTATCTTGTGAGTCAACCTTTGCCCCTTATTGCTCTGCCTACTTTCTAATTAAATTCACAGGAAAAGTACAAGCTTCGTATATTGCTATTTAATTGTGTGCGATGAGGTGAACCCAAATGGGTACGATTGTTTTGCTTTAGGTTTCTTATAAGGCTCCCGTCTAAAAATAGTAATTTTAACTTATTGATTAACTTTTCTGAGTAAGTGTATCTTTCTATTTGTTCCTGCCTATTAATGAAAATAGATAGTTTGGCGGTGATTTTCGCAATGTGGCGTGTATCTACTGTGTTGAAATTTTCTGGTATCGGTAGATAGTGATACCAAGATTTGATTTTTAGTGCATATTGAAATTTGATTTTTTTCTGGGGGAGCTTATGGATCTGACTATTTCTATTTTAGGGCATGCACTTACAGCTATCGCGGCTCTTTTGGCAATTCATGGGAAGACATGGGATGAAACCCAAATTGGCCTGAAGAGGGTAACCAGGATAGGCGGTGTTGCAGCCGGGGTGGCAGTTGTTGGTCTGGCGCTTTCAATCTTTCAGACTATCGATAAGTATCAGGAAAAAGCTGCTTATAAGGAATATGCAATTTCAAAAATTGAAAAGGGGTGGAGCAATCTTTTTGTTCCCTTTGAGGCGCTCCACTACCAGGTGACAGGCTTGAAACCCAAAAAGGGGGAGCACCTGGAGTTTGCCGAGTTGGTATTGAAGGAAAATCTATTGGCCAGCTTTGATAAGGTGGACTTTAAAGAAGTTCATCGATTCCCCAAGTTTGGGACAGTTGGGAATATGGTTTGTGCACAAACACTTTCAGGTATGGGGACGGTTTCCAGATATATTGAAGAGTACTCAGATCATTTGGATTTAGAAATCAAGGCTTCGGTAGAAGAGTTGCAGTTAATGCCTGCTTTTTCCACACTAATACGATTTGGCGGCTGTCCCGGTATTAAGGGGCGCTCAGTCAACGATCCTGATCGTTATCAGGGGAAATTTGATACTCCGGAAATGCGAGCTTACATCAGGAAGCTAATCGCATTTCAGAAATTAATAGGCTAGGGGGTAAGTACTTAGTGGAGAGATAGCAAAACGGCAGCTCAATAGCATACCGTTTTGCAGTCGGCCGTGATCAGGGTCATATATCAGACGGCTCGACCTTGCTTCTTGAATATTGTGATGGCGCTGATAGTGAGTTCCTTGACTAAAGCCTCAAATTTTTGCAGCGGCATATTTCTAGCCGGAGCAATATTCAATAGGTGCTCGCTGACTTGAACGAGTTTCAACCCTTTTGGGGGGTGAATGTGGGCGGGAAATCTACAAACCCATCCTGTTAGTGGTAGTTTGTTGATAGCTTCTCTATCGAGAGCTTGAATTCCTTTGCCGTTGGCAATGATTACTTCGATATCATCAAGGTGGGTGGTATCAATGTTTTGTGGTTTTCTTGGTGTTGAGTTAGGTTTTCTAAAACTCTCGAGTTTTAAAAGTTCTTCGTAGGTGATATAGAGTTCTTTTCCAGACATTCTGATCTCCTTCTCACGGTCATCAACTAAAACTTGTGTCCGATGCTCCTGAGTACTTTGGATTGAATCGGATCGCTTTTATTTTTTAGTGTTTATTAATCTAGTTGTTATTCCAAGAATCGCAATCAAATTCGATGATTGCATCATATAGACAGATTGATACTTTGGGCAATGTTTTAAGCTCTCAATAGGGGGGCTAAGAATATTCCAGCGACTGATTGTGTAGAAAATTCACGAAAACCGCCATTGTGAGTTGAGTTTGTTACTTGCTGGACTGGGTAATTTATTATTTTAAGCGTTGGCGTAATGCTTAAAATAATAAACTGCCTTGCAGTTATTCAAATTTATTTATATTTCCTTTTTGAGGTGGTGCTTGAAGGTTTATCTGGTTGATTGAATTTTGGAGCGTGACCTCTGGTTTTGGCCAGCTTAATAACTCGTTTGCCTTTTATTTGATGCCTCACAGGTGGTTCTCTTCTGGGGTCTCCAGGTGGAGTGGGAGAGGTTTATTTAATTTCATTTAAGAAGTCTTGCGTCGATATATCTTTTAGGCATGTGATACATCCTGGCGCTGGTAAGTAGGTCGAGTTTTAGATTAAAGCAATCCTTGTAAGACAGAATTGCAAAAGCTGGCGTGCATAATGCTTATCTCGGATACAACCTATAAAAATGGATAAGCACTATGGAAGAGAAGGATTCGATTGACAAAAAAGTGTCGAGTAAAAAAATTAGCCGTAGAAATTTTACTAAAGGGGCGATGCAACTGGGTATTGCTGCCAGCGCGGCTTCAACAGGATTGGTTTCCGCTCTCTCAATGTTGGATCGGAATTTCTATGATCAATATGACTACGTGATTGTTGGGTCGGGTGCGGGTGGGGGGCCATTAGCGGTAAATTTAGCAAAGGCGGGATTTTCTGTTTTGGTGCTGGAAGCTGGTGCTGACGATCCTAGTGATGACACCCATAATATTCCAGCATGGCACCCCTTCGCGTCTGAAGACCCCAAATTGAGCTGGGACTTTTTTGTTAAGCATTATGCAGATATCAATCAGCAGAAACTGGACGAAAAATACGTTTCCGGGAAGGGAATCCTCTACCCACGGGCGAGTACTATCGGTGGTTGTACCACGCACCACGCACTGATTACGGTCTATCCACATAACAATGATTTTGACCGCATAGCACGGGATACAGGGGATATTTCCTGGGATAGCGCAAATATGCGGCGATATTTTGAGCGTTTAGAGCGTTGTGAATATGTGCCCCGCCCAATTTTCTCTAACCCATCCCGCCACGGTTTTGATGGTTGGCTGCCTACGAATCGCGGCAACCCCGCGTTATTGCTGGAAGACCCGGCGATCTTGAAAGTTGCCCAGGCTGCGCTGGCCAAATATGGGCTCGAAGGGGCCTTGGAAAAAATTATCAGCGGCAATCTTCGCCTGGATATCAATCATTGGGACGTGGCCAGTGGCCAGGAAGGGCCTTTTATCGCCCCTATGGCAGCAGATAGTCGAAACCGCCGTACCAGTGTGCGCGAATACCTCTTGGATACCCAGTCAGTTTACCCAAACTTGCTTCATATTCGTACAAATTCACTGGCAACTCGTGTGTTGTTTGAGGGGAATACTGCTGTTGGAGTGGAGTTTTTAGAGGGGGCGAGCCTGTATAAGGCAGACCCTTACCATGACGAAAGTGGTACTGCCGGAGTCTTAAGGCAAGTGCGGGCAAATCGCGAGGTTATCTTGTCTGGAGGGGCCTTCAATAGCCCGCAACTTCTCAAGTTGTCGGGAATTGGTCCCGCCCATGAGCTCCGAGATCACGGCATAGAGCCCCTGGTAGATCTGCCTGGGGTAGGAGAGAACCTCCAGGATCGCTACGAGGTCGGAATCGTTAGTGAGATGAGTGAGGATCTTGCCCTTCTTAAAGATTGCACTTGGGGGGAGGGGAATGATCCTTGCTTAAATCGCTATCGCTATGGCTGGTTCAATCAGGGGCCCTACAGTGGAAATGGTCCAGTATTGTCTCTGGTCAAACGTTCCAAACCGGAGCTGGAAGATCCCGACTTGTTTATTTTCGGAGTGCCCTCCGATTTCCACGGATACTTTCCCGGGTACTCCCAGGCGTTGCGGGACTACAAAGACCGTTTCTCCTGGATTGTACTGAAAGGCCATACGAACAATACCGCCGGACGTGTGACCCTGCAATCTGCTGATCCCAGGGATACGCCGGAAATCAACTTCCACTATTTTGGTGAGGGTAATGATGCTCTGGGAGAAGACCTTCAGGCAGTTGTTGAGGGGGTAAAAATTTCCAGGGATATTATGTCGGGCCCTATTGTGAGCAAGCAGGTCTCCAGGGAATTATTGCCCGGTAGTGAGGTTCAATCAGATCAGCAAATTGGCGATTTTGTTAAGAACCAAGCTTGGGGGCATCACGCTTCCTGTTCCAATAAAATGGGGCCTGCCAGTGATCCTATGGCAGTTGTCGACAGTAAATTCCGGGTTCACGGCACCAATAATTTAAGGGTGGTGGATGCTTCGGTGTTCCCCCGAATCCCCGGTTTTTTCATTGTGGTGCCGGTCTATATGATCAGTGAAAAGGCGAGCGATGACATCATTGCTACAGCAACTGGGCTGAGCGCTTGAAGATTGGTATGTGAAATAAAAAGCCCCGCGTTGCGGGGCTTTTTATTTAGAACGAGATGTTCTTCGGTGTGCGCGGGAAGGGGATTACATCGCGGATGTTGCCCATGCCGGTCACGTAGGACACGATGCGATCAAAGCCCAGGCCAAAGCCCGCATGAGGCACGGTGCCGTAGCGGCGCAGGTCGCGGTACCAGTCCAGGTGTTCCTTGGGTACATTCATTTCATCCATACGCTCATCGAGCTTCTCCAAACGCTCTTCACGTTGGGCGCCGCCGATAATTTCGCCGATTCCCGGTGCCAGAACGTCCATTGCGGCAACAGTTTTACCATCGTCGTTCATGCGCATGTAGAAGGCTTTAATGTCCTTTGGATAGTTCATTACGATAACTGGCTTTTTGAAGTGCTTCTCTGCCAGGTAGCGCTCGTGCTCAGAGGCCAGATCAATACCCCAGGATACGGGGAACTCGAACTTCTCTTTGCAGCTTTCCAGGATTTCAATCGCTTCGGAGTAGTTGATGCGGGCGAAATCGTTGTCGACGATATTCTCCAGGCGGCTGATAGCCTCCTTGTCGATGCGCTGGGCAAAGAAGGCCATATCATCGGCGCGCTCTTCCAGTACCGCTTTGGATACATACTTCAGCATTTGCTCGGAGAGATCGGCTACATCTGCCAGGTCTGCAAAGGCAACTTCCGGCTCAACCATCCAGAACTCTGCCAGGTGGCGAGTGGTATTGGAGTTTTCTGCACGGAAGGTGGGGCCGAAGGTGTACACCTTGGACATGGCCAGGCAGTAGCTCTCAACATTCAGCTGGCCGGATACAGTGAGGAAGCTCTCTTCGCCGAAGAAGTCCTTGCTGTAGTCCACTGCACCTTTATCTGTGCGCGGTAAGTTCTCCATATCCAGGGTACTGACCCGGAACATCTCGCCAGCACCTTCACAGTCAGAAGCGGTGAGAATTGGGGTGTGCACGTAGAGGAAGCCGTTCTCGTGATAAAAACGGTGAATCGCTTGGGCGATACAGTTACGTACGCGGGCTACGGCACCACTGACATTGGTGCGCGGGCGCAGGTGAGCGTGTTCGCGCAAGTGCTCCATAGTATGGCGCTTGGGGGACATGGGATAGGTATCCGGGTCTTCCACCCAGCCGACAACCTGGACTTCGGTGGCGAGCAGTTCGATAGACTGTCCCTTGCCTTCGGATGGTTTGATGGTACCGAGGATATCTACCGCGCAGCCGGTAGTCAGGCGCTGCACTTCTGACTGGTAATTGTGCAGGTGATTCTCAGCAACCACCTGGATCGGATCAAAGCAGCTACCGTCGTGTACGGCCAGGAAAGAGAGGCCGGCTTTGGAGTCGCGGCGTGTTCTGATCCAGCCTTGAACGCGGACTTCTTCGCCCTCGCGACCGCTGGATTTCAATAGGCTATCTACGGATTCGACTTTTACTGTCATTTTCTATCGGTTTCTCATTAGTCCGGAAGGTGGTGTTCTGTCAGCTTGCCTAAAAGTTGACCACCCCACCAAGGTGAAGTTACGGCGGGCATATTGACTGGTTGTAGAGGGGAAATCCAGTCCCTTGGCTATCGGGCAGCTCTTCAAAATCTCCCTAAGGACTTTGAAGAGCTGTTATGGCCTCTATATTGGTGATGTCTCACCAGCGGATTGCAATGGGGGTGCCGATTTTTACGAGAGCCATAAACTCATCCATCTCGTCATTGGTAAGGGCAATGCAACCATCAGTCCAGTTAAAACGTTGGGTGATTGGAGCGAGCCAGCCCAGTCGATTGCGCTGGCCATGGACCATAATGAAGCCACCTGGCGAGACTCCCCGAGCCTCAGCTTGAGCGCGGTCTTCGGCATTGGGGTAGGAGATATGCATTGCCCGATAATAAGAGGAGTCTTCTTTTTTGTAATCCAGCGTGTAGTGTCCCTCGGGGGGTTTTTCATCGCCTTCCTGCTGCTTGTGTCCTTGGGGTTGCCCGCCGAAGGCTACATGGTAGCTCTTTATAACCTTGTTGCCATCGAGCAAGTGCATTTTGTTTTCGGACTTAATCACTTCCATCAGGGTGACTTCAGCCTGGGCAATAGTGGTTAATGTAAAAAGCAGAATGGCGATATAGCGCACGGCTTGTAACTCCGGTTGGAGGTGGTTGATTCAGATTGCTGTGATATAAATTTTCCGAATCAGCAAAAGGGCGGGGCTGAATTATCTTGCAGCTGCAGCTGCAGCTGCAGCTAGAGTGGGGTGCTTCACTTTGGGTGAGGCAGGCAGCTTCAGTTGAGCGCCTGCCAGGATGTGCTAGATCAGCCGCTGGGTTTTTTCACTGTGTGTAGGACGGTGTCCTGCTCAAAGAAAACGTAGAACTCGCCGTATTCCCAGCGCGTGATAGCGGGTTCGCCAATTGGCCCCTCAATACCAAGGGGTTCTCCCAGGCGTGAGGTCACATCATGTTTTTTAAGCCCACGGACTTCTTCAATGGTGAGCTCCCCACCCTGGGTGCCTACGGGTACTTCAATGGTTGTCGCCTGGGCGCCAAAAGTAAGAAGTAGTGCCATTGAGCCAGCGAGACAATTCAATCCGCTGCGGAGTCTGCTGAACATTTTTTGTTCTCCGATGTAGATGTTCCATTAGCCGTCCCATTAAAACAGAATTTCCGCCAATGCTCCTGTTCTTCTTCACGTTTTCGCGCCAAGAATAGAAATAAATGCGCCTCTTTGGGATGTTAGGTGCCATGAGTTGACGGCTAAATTCTTGCAGCGCTACTACTTCGAATTTTGATGCGATTTAACAGAAGACGGCTTAGCTGGCTGTATAGGCGCCTATGCTAGGCTGTTAATTATGCTTGGCTTGTCGAGCGGACAAGAATGAGGCTGGTTAATACCTTTTCAATTCTCGGCCTTCTTATTGGTTCTATCTGCTTTGCGCTCTCCCTTACGCCATCCCTTATTCCTCGCAGTGATGTAATGCAGGGAATACTGGGGGGCGTTGCATTCTTTGTCGGCTATGTTTTCGGCGTCTTTCTGAGTTGGCTTTGGAAATACCTGGGTATCCCCAATCTGCCGATTTCCACATGGCAAAGACGTCTATTTGATCGAAGTGTATTAGCCGTATGTCTCCTTCTTTTTCTTGTTTCTCTCTGGCAGGGAGTGAAGTGGCAGAACTCTATCCGCGCCCTTATGGGTATGGAGCAGGTTGGTACCGTAGAGCCTATTACGATCGCTGTAATATCTCTCCTCATGTTCCTGGTGTTGTGGTGCTTGGGAAAAGGGTTTCAGCGAATAGTTCTCCTGGTGGCCTGCTATGTGGAGCAGCATGTGCCTGAGCGAGTGGCGATGCTTGTGGGTGTGTTGGCGGCTGTGCTCCTTTACTGGGCTGTTTTTAATGGGGTGCTGTTGAAAGCAGGTTTGCATGTGATTTCATCGACCTATCAGCGGCTAGATAATTCTTATGCGAAGAGTATTCCCCCTCCGGCAGACCCCAATCTTCCTGGTGGCGCCAATTCGCTGATTAAGTGGGATGACATTGGCAATCAGGGGCGCCGGTTCTTAACGCTGGGGCCGACAGAGGAAGAAATAAAAGAGGTGGCTGGTTCTGCAGTACAGCCCATCAGGGTTTTCGTTGGGCTTGATAGTGCTGTGACGCCCATGAAGAGCGCTCAGTTGGCGCTGGAGGAATTAAAGCGGGTTGGTGCATTCCAGCGTGAGATCTTGTTAGTGGCAACTCCAACCGGCGCCGGCTGGGTTGATCCAGGTGCCGTAAATTCCTTAGAGTTTTTGTATCGAGGTAATACCGCCACTGTTGCGGCGCAGTACTCCTATTTATCCAGCCCGATAGCGCTGATGGCGGATGATTCTGAGGGGCTCGAGTCGGCGCGAGCACTGTTTAAGGTCATTTATGATTATTGGGCGGAGTTGCCAGAAGATGAGCGGCCCCGAGTTTACTTGTTTGGCCTCAGTCTTGGCGCTCAACTTTCCGAAGACTCCTTCGACTTCTATGACATTATCGATAACCCGATTGATGGAGCCCTTTGGGCTGGGCCGCCCCTCGGTGTAGGCATGTGGAGCCGGATTGTCAGAAATCGAGATCCGGGCACTCCCGCCTGGCTGCCAGAGTTCAAAGGGGGGGAGGTGGTGCGCTTTGGTAATCAGTACGGAGGCTATATTGGTCGTGAGCCATGGGGTGAGTTCAGGATTGCATTTTTGCAGCACGCCAGTGACCCGATAGTATTCTTTAGTGTGCGCTGGGCGCTGGAAAGGCCCGACTGGTTGAACCATCCCAGAGGACCTGATGTATCGCCGGATCTCCAGTGGTACCCTCTAGTTACCGGCTTGCAGCTGCTGGCAGACTTAAATGTAGGGCTCGCTCCGTTATCTTTTGGCCATCGGTATACCCCGTGGGGGTACACCTTGGCGTGGCTCGCCCTTACAGAGCCAGAGGAGTGGGATGAAGAGGCGTTGAAACGCCTGAAGGCCCAGCTCAAGACTTACAACGTTCGGTAAACTTGCCTAAATCTTTGGATTTCCTGACGTTTTTCCGTTTAAATCGACCCTATGTTAAAACCTGTCCCCCTATTTATTGGTCTGCGCTACGTGGCTGCCCGCCGCAGGCAGCAGTTTATTTCCTTTATCAATGGCTTTTCTCTACTGGGAATGGCCCTTGGAGTTTTTGCGTTGATTGTTGTCGCTTCTGTTATGAACGGCTTCGATCGTGAGCTTAAAACCCGAATACTAAGTGTTGTACCTCACGGCTTTGTCGAGCGGGAAGGCGGCCTTGTGGACTGGGAGACACCTGCACGGCAGTTGGAAGCTCAGCCATATGTCGAAGCGACCAGCCCTTTTGTGAATGGCTACGCCCTCTTGAGTGCTCATGGCAGCAGTCACGGTGCCCAGTTCCAAGGTGTGGAACCGCAAGCGCTGCGCAAGGTGTCTACCGTCGGTGAGCATATGGTGATGGGTAACCTGGATTTGCTCGAGCCCCGCAGCTACGGGGTGGTTCTGGGGCGAATCCTTGCCCATCAGCTCAATGTGATTCCCGGAGATTCGGTAATACTGACCCTGCCAGAAGTCAGCGTGACCCCCGCTGGTATATTCCCCAGAACAAAGCGTTTCACGGTTGCCGGTGTTTTCTCTGTGGGTGCGCAGGTGGATCAGAATCTCGCGCTGATCAATATTGAAGATGCTGCGCGCCTGACCCGGATGACGGGTAAGGTCCAGGGGCTGCAGTTGCGCTTTGACGATATGGACAATGCGCTGGGGCTTGTTTCTGTTTATGCAAATGAGCTGGGCGAAGGTTTTCAGGGTGAAGATTGGGGGGATTCCCAGGGAAGTCTTTTCCAGGCAGTTAAAATGGAAAAGACCGTTGTCACGTTGATGCTGATGATCATTGTCGCCGTGGCCGCATTCAATATTGTCTCCGCATTAGTACTGATGGTTGCGGATAAGCGCTCCGATATTGCAGTGTTGCGGACATTGGGGCTCACCTCCCGCCAGATTATGGCGGTGTTTGTGATTCAGGGGAGTGCCATTGGCATTATCGGCGCTTTTGCCGGTGCTGTTTTAGGCATCGTGATAGCGATGAACCTGACTGAAATGGTGACCTGGATTGAGTCGGTGGTAGGCGCCAAGATATTTGACCCCCGTGTTTTCTTTGTTAGTTACCTGCCTTCTGAATTCCGTGTCGGCGATGCAGTGGTGGTGCTAACGGCGGCAATTTGTATGAGCCTGTTGGCAACGATATTTCCTGCCTGGCGAGCGGCACAGATTGAGCCGGCGGAAGCTTTGCGTTACGAATAATTTATATAAGTCGGCCTGTTTTGGTGTGATTTATAGATGTTGAGAGACAGCGAATAGTTTGATGAACAGTCGAGTGGAAATAGATACGGAAAAAGCGCAGCCAGCTCCGGCCCCGGATGGTGCTGTTTTGGCTTGTCGGCAATTGCGCAAACATTATCGCCAGGGAGGCCGGGACCTGGAGGTTCTGAGTGGTGTTGAGCTTGAGGTAAAGCGGGGCGAGAAATTGGCCATCGTCGGCGCTTCCGGCTCTGGTAAATCGACACTGCTCAACTTGCTTGGTGGTCTCGATACCCCAAGCTCCGGTGAGGTCTGGGTTGCGGGTAAGAATCTCGCTGAACTCAACGCCAATGAGCGGGGCTGGTTGAGAAATAGCAGTCTCGGTTTTGTATACCAGTTTCACCATTTGCTTAACGAGTTTTCCGCCCTGGAAAATGTCGCCATGCCATTACTGATAGGTAAGCGTTCAGTTGCCGAAGCTCGCAAAGAGGCAGAGGCGATGCTCACGGCGGTAGGCCTGGGTGAACGCATGGGGCACAAGCCATCACAGCTTTCTGGCGGTGAACGGCAACGGGTGGCCATTGCTCGAGCACTGGTGACAAGGCCTGCCTGTGTTTTGATGGATGAACCCACCGGCAATCTGGATCGGGCTACGGCGGCAGAGATCCACAAGTTGATGGATCGCTTGAATCAGGAGATGGGAATTAGCTTTGTGATCGTTACCCACGACCCGGATCTGGCGGCGGCCCTGGATCGCTGCCTGCACCTGATCGATGGGCGGCTGACTGCTGACTGGCACCAGGGTGATCATGTTTAAGCCACTTCCCGCCTATATTGGGCTTCGCTATGCCGGTGCCCAGCGTAGAAATGACGATTCTGCCGGTTTGGTCTCATTCATTTCCGGTTTGTCGATGATTGGCCTGATCCTCGGTGTTGCCTTGATGATTGTGGTGATGTCGGTGATGAATGGTTTTGACCGGGAATTGCGCGAGCGAATCCTGGGAATCATGCCTCATGTCACTATTTACAACGGGAGCCCTGACGTGGATTGGGCCCAGTTGCGCCAACAATTGGTTTCTGACCCTGCGGTTCTCTCTGCGGCAGAAGTGTGGCAAGTCAATGCGCTTGCCAGGCGTGGGGCTGAAGTGACGCCGCTGTTGGTGCAGGGGGTCAACCCGGAGACAATTACTGAAGTCTCCAATATCGGGGACTTCCTTGAATCCTCATCCTTCGATGCCTTGCTTGACCCGTCTGAACCGGGTGTGGTTCTGGGTAAAGGGCTCGCTGAGAAGTTGGGGGTTGAGGCGGGTGATTACCTTTCCCTGATTGTACCAAATAACGATAGTGCCACCGGTGCACGCAAGGCAGCCAGGGTTGCTGGATTTAAAGTGGCGCAGGTTTTTCACTCTGGCACTGTATTGGATCAATCTCTCGCCCTGGTTGCCTGGCAGCAGGCCAGGACTCTGGCTGGAGGTAGCGGTGGGGCAGGGGTCCAGTTACGGGTCAATGAAATGCTCGAGGCCAACTGGATTATGCGGCGTCTTCTGCAAGACCTGCCTCGGGGCAATTTCTACGGCACTGATTGGAGCCGAACCCACGGCAACCTCTACCAGGCTATTCAGATGTCCCGCAACCTGGTGGGGTTACTGGTTTTCCTGATTATTGCGATTGCCGCTTTTAATGTGGTTTCCACTTTGGTGATGGTGGTTATCGATAAGCATACTGATATCGCCATCCTCCGTACTATGGGTGCCAGTACCCGGCAGATTTTGCTGACTTTTGTGAGTCAGGGGGCGCTGGTCGGGCTTGTGGGGGCTGTAGTTGGCGGTGCGTTGGGGGTGTTAGGCTCTCTGACGGTGACCAAATTGGTAGCGGGGTTGGAGTCAATGCTCGGCATTCAATTCTTAAAGTCTGATGTCTATCCCGTAGATTATTTGCCGTCCCAGTTGGTATGGGGAGACGTGGCACTGGTTGTGGCGGCGGGCTTTCTGCTTAGCTTGCTGGCAACTTTGTATCCGGCCTTTAAGGCCAGTCGGGTTCAGCCGGCAGCGGCCTTGCGTAATGAATAAGTCGGGCCGGGCTTTTGGGTAGGGTATCAATTTTTAGAAGATATCTACCGGTGCCCGCCGCAATTTTGGCTTGGGTGCTGGCTGCCTGTTTTACCTTGATGCTGGATGGGTGGTACCTACGGGTTTTTTGTCCGCCTGATATGCGTAGTGGTTCCGTTTGCTACGCAGAGGGGTGGGAGATCTGGCCCATTTGGATTGTTTCACTGGGAGCGGTACTTTCAGCGTTTATGGTGGTGTGGGCGGCAGCGTTGGCTGCGGCTACCGCCAAAATTAAGGTGGCCCGCAAGGCTTTATTTGTTGGTGTTATTGCAGCTCTGGTGCTAGGTGCTCTTACCGAGTATTACCTGCAGACATTGTTGGCAATTGCCTCAGGGGCTTTTGCCTGTTGGAGCCTGCAGAGGGTTTACAGCGGGAAAAATTAACTGACCGCTGATCGCCTTTGGATTCGCAATTTCCATCTTTTCACAACGTGCCAGCGCCAGAGGGCACGCATGGCAAAATAGGCCACTGTCGCAAAGAATGCCCCGGCAATCAGAGAGCCGGTAAATAGTGGTAGCCAGATCTTCCCGACTTCACTGGTCAACCATTCCCACGACAGTTCGATGCTGAAATCCACCGGTGGCGCCCCCAGAACCCAGGCGCCGAGCTTGTAAGTGCTAAAGAAAATAGCCGGCATGGTGATCGGGTTACTGATCCATACAAGAATCATCGATAAAGGTAGATTGCAGCGCAGCCAAAGTGCGAGCAGGGCGGCTATAACCATTTGCCCTGGCAAAGGGAGGAAGCTGGTAAATACGCCAACCGCAAATGCGACCGAGACTGAGTGTCGGTTCAAATGAAAAAGGTTGGGGTCGTGGAGAAGAGTCCCCAGAAATTTGAGGCCGTTGTTGGCTCTAACTTCTTCGGGGCTTGGCAGCCATCGCCTGATAATACTCTTCGGCATAACTCTGTCTGTAACCTGGGTGGTGGCAGCCTAAAACAAGCGCTGTTCCGAGGCCTGGATATTCTTTCTGTGGGATTTTCCCTAAGCCCCAAATAAAGCATAGAGCGCTCGCGTTAGTCGAACAGGCTCATCTGGCGCGGGCGCTATTATGCCCACTTAAACATGGCAAGACTACTGCTCTGTTGAAAGTCACCTATTTTGCCCTATTGTCAACAATCCTTAATGTTTAATCGGGGATGCCTGCAGTTGACGAGAGCATGCTGGTGATTTAATGTCATGCCCCATTAAGATTGTCGACAATCTAGGTCTTGCATGACTGTAGTTGGTACTGCCGGTTCAGCTTCAGAGGAGCGCCAAAGTCTTGCTGAACGCTTATTTCTGACTTTGCGCGCTGAAATTGTGGAGGGGCAAATTGCCTCTGGCAGCAAAATTAGCGAGCCGGAACTGGCGCGCCGCTTTAATGCCAGTCGCGGGAGTTTGCGCGAAGCCGTGATGCGCCTGGAGTCTTTGGGGCTGCTGGAACGCAAGGTCAATGTCGGAGCCCGGGTTGTAGAGTTAAGTGAGCGCGGCTTACTGGAACTCTATGAAGTTCGCGAAGCCCTTGAGGGGATGGCTTGCCGTCTGGCAGCGGAACAGCGCACCGAGGAAGACCTGGTTGAGCTGCGCCAAATGCTCTATCACCATGAGCAGCAGGAAGAGCTGCAGGCCGGTAAGGCGTACTTCCAGCCGGAAGGGGATTTTGATTTTCATTTCCGCATCGTGCAGGCATCAAAGAATGATCTTCTGATCGATACCCTGTGCAATCGACTTTATTACCGTGTTCGTATGTATCGCTACCAATTGGGGATGGCCAGTCCCCGGGCCCAGCGGGCTTTCCGCGAGCACAACCATATTATTGAGGCCATTGAGGCCGGGGATGGTGAGCTGGCGGAGCTGTTAATGCGCCGGCATATCCGCGCCTCGAGAATAAACATTGAAAAGAAACTGAGGTAGAGCATGAGCCAAAAGCCTTCTGCTGGCGCGCGTTTCCGCGCTGCACTCGCCGAGAATCAACCGCTGCAAGTGGTTGGTACCATCAACGCCTATTCCGCCATTATGGCCGAACGTATTGGTCATAAGGCGATTTACCTGTCTGGCGCCGGTGTTGCCAACGCCTCCTACGGTCTGCCGGACTTGGGTATGACCAGCCTCGATAATGTACTGGAGGATGTGCGCCGTATAACTGCTGCCAGTGAGTTGCCGCTTTTAGTGGATATCGATACTGGTTGGGGTGGCGCTTTCAACATTTCCCGCACCATTAAAGAGATGATCCGCGCTGGAGCCGCTGCAGTACACATCGAAGATCAGGTAGCGCAGAAGCGCTGCGGCCACCGCCCGAATAAAGAGATTGTTTCCAAGCAGGAGATGGTCGACCGTATCAAAGCGGCAGTAGATGCCCGTACCGATGATGATTTCTTTGTAATGGCTCGCACCGATGCCTTTGCACAGGAAGGACTCGATGCGGCTATTGAACGCGCCCAGGCTTGTATTGAGGCTGGCGCCGACGGCATTTTCGCGGAAGCGGTTACTGAACTTGAGCACTATCGTGCCTTTAAAGACGCGCTAAATGTGCCGATTTTGGCGAATATTACCGAGTTTGGTAAAACCAAGCTGTATAACGCCAAAGATTTGGGCGAAGCGGGCGCAGATATCGTACTGTATCCGCTGTCGGCGTTCCGTGCGATGAACCGCGCGGCGGAAAATGTTTATACCAGTATCCTGCAAAATGGCGATCAGCAAGCGGTTGTCGACACCATGCAGACTCGTGAGGAGCTGTACAATTACCTGAATTATCACGAGTTTGAGCAGAAGCTGGACGAACTTTTCAATAAGTAGGCATTACGGAGTTATTCAGAGGCTCCCAAGCAGCCCGGTGCGAAAGCCGGGCGCTGCGCTTTCAATTGGATGAACACAGCAAATGTGTATACAACAGGGGAAATAAGAAGATGGTAGAGAAAGCATTGGGCGGTGCTGGTCTGCGCGGCCAGGTAGCAGGTAAAACTGCACTTTCTACAGTGGGCAAATCCGGTTCCGGCCTGACTTACCGTGGTTACGATATTAAAGATCTGGCCCAGCACTGTGAGTTTGAAGAAGTTGCCTACCTGATTTTCTATGGGGAATTACCCACTGAGGGGGAGCTGGCGGAGTACAAGGCGCTGCTGAAAGCCAAGCGTGGCCTGCCGCAGGCATTAAAAGAAGTGCTTGAGCGCATTCCGGCTGATGCCCATCCAATGGATGTAATGCGCACCGGTTGTTCCATGTTGGGTAACCTGGAAGGTGAAGAATCCTTCGCCCAGCAGTTGGATAAAGCCAATCGCCTCCTGGCCGCATTCCCCTCCATAATCTGCTATTGGTACCGTTTCACCCACGACAATGTGCGCATCGAAACTGAAACCGATGACGACAGCATTGGCGGCCACTTCCTGCATATGCTACGCGATGAGAAGCCCAATGAACTGCACGAGCAGGTCATGAACGTTTCCCTGATTCTGTATGCAGAGCACGAATTTAACGCGTCTACTTTTACCGCTCGCGTTTGTGCTTCCACTTTGTCCGATCTGTTCAGCTGCATCACCGGTGCTATCGGCACCCTGCGTGGTCCTCTGCATGGTGGTGCCAACGAAGCGGCAATGGAACTGATCGAGCGTTTCGCCAATCCAGACGAAGCAGAGAAAGAACTGCTGGGTATGCTGGAGCGCAAAGAGAAGATTATGGGCTTCGGCCACGCCATTTACCGCGAGTCCGACCCGCGCAATGAGATTATCAAAGGCTGGTCTGAAAAGTTGGCTGAAGATGTTGGTGATACCGTGCTGTACCCGGTATCTGTTCGCTGTGAAGAAGTGATGTGGCGCGAGAAAAAATTGTTCTGTAATGCAGACTTCTTCCACGCTTCCGCTTATCACTTTATGGGTATTCCCACAAAGTTGTTTACCCCGATTTTTGTAATGTCCCGGGTTACCGGCTGGGCTGCACATGTATTCGAGCAGCGCGCTGATAACCGCATTATTCGCCCGAGTGCGGAGTACGTAGGTGTTGAGCCCCGTACAGTAACTCCAATCGCTGAGCGCGGTTAATTTTCATTTCACTTTTGAAATGAGGCACACCCGGTGTGCCGGCTCCAGGTTGCCTTTGGTGAGTGGCCTGGAGCCACCCTCAGAAGAGATACGATTTTAAAAAAAGATTCGACTGATTTACCTGCTATGAATACTGATTACCGCAAATCACTGCCCGGTACAGACCTCGATTATTTCGATACCCGAGCCGCTGTTGACGCGATCCAGCCCGGAGCCTATGCCAAACTGCCGTATACCTCACGTATTCTGGCGGAAAACCTGGTGCGTCGCTGCGAGCCGGCAAAACTGACCGACTCCCTGAAACAGATTATTGAGCGTAAGCGCGAGTTGGACTTCCCTTGGTTTCCAGCCCGAGTGGTGTGCCACGACATCCTCGGCCAAACTGCGCTGGTAGACCTGGCCGGTCTGCGCGATGCCATTGCCGATAAAGGCGGTGATCCCGCCAAGGTAAATCCAGTTGTTCCCACCCAGTTGATTGTGGATCACTCCCTCGCGGTAGAGCACCCCGGATTTGAGAAGGATGCTTTTGAAAAAAATCGTGCGGTAGAGGAGCGTCGTAACGAAGATCGCTTCCACTTTATCAACTGGACCAAAACCGCATTTGAAAACGTCGATGTGATTCCCCCCGGTAACGGCATCATGCACCAGATCAATCTGGAGAAAATGTCTCCGGTGGTGCAGGTGCGCGAGGGCGTGGCCTTCCCGGATACCTGTGTCGGTACCGACAGCCACACGCCGATGGTAGACGCTCTTGGTGTGATTTCTGTGGGTGTTGGCGGCCTGGAAGCTGAGAGCGTGATGCTTGGCCGCGCCTCTTATATGCGTCTGCCGCATATTGTTGGAGTGGAGCTCACCGGAAAGTTGCAGCCGGGTATTACTGGTACCGACTTGGTATTGGCTCTCACTGAATTCCTGCGCCGCGAGCGCGTGGTTGGAGCCTACCTGGAGTTTTACGGTGAGGGGGCTTCCAACCTGACCCTGGGCGATCGCGCCACTATTTCCAATATGACTCCAGAGTATGGCGCTACTGCGGCCATGTTCTCTATCGATGAGCAAACCATCGACTACCTCAAACTCACCGGACGCGATGATGAGCAGGTAGCTTTGGTAGAGAAGTTTGCCAAGGAAGCGGGCCTTTGGTCCGACACCTTGAAGGATGCCGAATACGAGCGGGTACTGAAGTTTGACCTGGACACAGTGGGTCGCAACCTTGCTGGCCCCTCCAACCCTCACGCGCTGCTGCCGGCCTCGGAACTGGCAAATCGCGGTATCGCTAAAGCCTGGGAAGAGAAAGCCGGTGAGATGCCCGATGGTGCTGTGATTATTGCCGCGATTACCAGCTGCACCAATACCAGTAACCCGCGCAATATGATTGCCGCAGGCCTGATTGCCCGCAATGCGAACAAGCTCGGCCTGACCCGCAAACCCTGGGTCAAGTCCTCCCTGGCACCGGGTTCCAAAACGGTAAAAATGTATCTGGAAGAGGCCGACCTGCTCCCGGATCTTGAGCAGATGGGCTTCGGCGTAGTGGCTTTCGCCTGCACCACCTGTAACGGCATGAGCGGTGCCCTGGACCCAATAATCCAGCAGGAAGTGATTGATCGCGATCTGTATGCTACTGCAGTCCTGTCCGGAAACCGCAACTTCGACGGTCGTATCCACCCCTACGCCAAGCAGGCTTTCCTGGCTTCACCGCCGCTGGTCGTTGCCTACGCTATTGCCGGCACCATCCGGTTCGACATTGAAAAAGATGCGCTGGGATACGATGCCGATGGCAACCCGATTACCCTGAAAGATATCTGGCCCAGCGATGAAGAGATCGATGCGATCGTACGTCAGAGCGTGAAGCCACAGCAGTTCCGCGATGTGTATATTCCCATGTTCGAAGAGCGGGATGCCGCAGAAGAGCAGGGCCACGCACTCTACGACTGGCGCCCGATGAGTACCTATATCCGCCGCCCACCTTATTGGGAAGGTGCCCTGGCAGGCGAGCGCGGCTTGAAGGGCATGCGCCCGCTGGCGGTGCTGGGTGACAATATCACTACCGACCATTTGTCTCCGTCCAATGCCATTCTGGCCAGCAGTGCTGCCGGTGAATACCTGGCGAAAATGGGATTGCCGGAGGAGGACTTTAACTCCTACGCGACCCACCGTGGCGACCACCTCACTGCCCAGCGTGCAACTTTCGCCAACCCGAAGCTACTCAACGAAATGGTGCGCGATGATAACGGCGAAGTCCGTCAGGGCTCCCTGGCTCGTGTCGAACCGGAAGGGCAGGTTACCCGTATGTGGGAAGCCATCGAGACTTATATGGATCGGAAGCAGCCTCTGATTATCATTGCAGGTGCTGATTACGGGCAGGGTTCTTCTCGTGACTGGGCTGCGAAAGGTGTGCGCCTTGCCGGTGTGGAAGCGATTGTTGCCGAAGGCTTCGAGCGAATTCATCGCACCAACCTGATCGGTATGGGTGTATTGCCGTTGGAGTTTAAGCCGGGCACTACTCGTGAAACCCTGGGTATCGACGGTACCGAGAGTTTCGATGTAATCGGTGAGCGCACACCCCATGCCACGCTGACCTTGCTTATTCACCGCGCTAATGGTGAGACGATTGAGGCTCCTGTTACATGTCGTCTGGATACCGCAGAAGAAGTTTCCATTTATGAGGCTGGGGGTGTTTTGCAGCGCTTTGCTAAAGATTTCCTCGAAGCAGAAGCGACGGCCTGAGTTATGAAGTTTGCTCCTCAAATAAAAATCCCCGCGACTTATATGCGCGGGGGAACCAGCAAGGGTGTTTTCTTCCGCTTGCAAGATCTGCCCGAAGCTGCACAAGTGCCGGGACAGTCCCGTGATAGCCTGCTGCTGCGTGTGATTGGTAGTCCAGATCCCTACGGTAAGCAAACCGACGGTATGGGTGGCGCTACTTCAAGCACCAGCAAAACGGTAATCTTGTCGCCCAGCGATAAAACCGATCACGATGTGAACTACCTGTTTGGCCAGGTTTCCATCGATAAGCCGTTTGTTGATTGGAGTGGTAACTGCGGCAATCTCACCGCCGCCGTGGGTGCCTTTGCGATTAATAGCGGTTTTGTAGAGCCCGACAGAGTGCCAGAAAATGGCATCTGCACCGTGCGCATCTGGCAGGTCAATATTGGCAAGACCATTGTTGCCCATGTACCTATGACCAATGGTGAAGTTCAGGAAACCGGGGACTTTGAGCTGGACGGAGTGACTTTTCCGGCGGCTGAAGTGGAAGTGGAATTTATGGACCCTGCCGACGGTGAGGGTGCCATGTTTCCTACCGGTAACCTGGTCGATGATCTGGAAGTGCCCGATGTAGGTGTGCTCAAGGCCACCATGATCAATGCTGGCATTCCGACAATTTTCGTCAATGCAGAAGATATTGGCTACACCGGCACTGAATTGCAGGATGCCATTAATGGTGACAGCAAAGCACTGGCGATGTTTGAGAGCATTCGCGTTCACGGTGCGGTAAAGATGGGATTAGTTTCTACCATTGAAGAAGCTGCCAATCGCCATCATACCCCGAAGGTTGCTTTTGTCGCTAAACCGCGGGATTACACTGCATCCAGTGGTAAGGCTGTGGCATCTTCCGAGGTTGATCTCCTCGTGCGCGCCTTATCTATGGGCAAGTTGCACCATGCCATGATGGGCACGGCAGCAGTAGCTATTGGCACCGCTGCGGCGATCCCGGGCACTTTGGTTAACCTTGCAGCTGGCGGGGGTGAGCGCAGCTCTGTTTGCTTCGGTCACCCATCGGGTACCTTACGTGTGGGTGCTCAAGCCAAAGAGGTCGATGGTCAGTGGACTGCTACCAAGGCCATTATGAGTCGCAGCGCCCGAATCCTAATGGAAGGTTGGGTGCGAATACCTGGCAATAGCTTTTAGGGCTTTGGTGATTTCTTTATAGGGGGCCTTTTGGCCCCTTTTATTTTCCTTCTCTAAAGATTGATTAGGAATCGGTTTTAAATTTTTACTCCAATATAATTTTATATTCCCTATATATTTAATTTTATAGGCGAATATTAATCTCAGTCATCCTGATATTAACTTTTCTTCCGGTTTTCCTGTGTTTTCCGGTAGGTTTTTCTATCTGAGAAAATGGCTGTGTTTTTATCATTGTGAGACAGGGCTTGCCTTAAGAGTCACATCTAGGTCTGTTTAGATATAGCCTTTACTGCTCAGCGTACGTATATTTAAGGCCTGCTGTTGGGATGCGAGGCGTTGGGTGAGCAAGCAGATAGACTCTAAAAAATTCCCAATATTCGTAGAAAGCTGGTATATGAATCCTACGGTTTCAGTACTTACTTGACTTGCTGGTCGCAGCTAGTGACAACAAATTGTGAACTAGTCCTCTTTGTCCTAGTCGCGATCCGCTCTATCGTATCTGAGTTTCTTACGTCCCTTCTTTTTGAGATTTTAGCCTAGCCGCCGTACTGCCGACGGCCCTATGGGATGGCCATTCATTAAAAAATAAATGTGGCTTTCCTTTTGCAGCAGATTGGAGAGACATCAATGAGAATTAAAAAACCACTTACCTTTGCAATTGCAATGGCAAATGTCGCGGTAGTGTCGGCTTGGGCTCAGGAAGATAGCCAACAGGATGACGATTGGGCGCTGGAAGAAGTCACGGTTACCGCAACCAAACGCGAAACCAATTTGATGGACACCCCCGTAGCGATCAGTGCATTTACGCAAGAAGAGCTGGATCGCCAGGGTATCAAGAATGTAAAAGATCTGGGCAACACTATCCCCAACGTGGATATTGGCTATGATGCCTCCCAGTCCTCCCCAGTAATTTCTATGCGCGGCGTGCGCTCTACTAATACTTCTGAGTTTGGTGACCCAGCTGTTGGTCTGCACTTTGATGGTATTTATTCTTCGCGCCCCCAGTCTGCCATGGCAATGATGTTTGACTCTGAAAGGGTTGAAGCCATGCGTGGGCCGCAAGGTACCCTATATGGACGCAACTCCACAGTAGGTGCCATCAACGTTATCTCAAAAAGACCGGTAATCAACGAATTTGAAGGTTCTATCGGTGTTGAACTTGGCCGCTGGAATCAAGAGCTGGTTAAGGGTGTTATTAATATTCCGGTTTCAGATACCTTTGCTCTTCGTGCATCCTTTATGGACGAGACTAGGGACTCCTACCTAACCGGATATTATGACGTTAACCAGTGGGACAATCGCTATATTGATGCTGACTCTGTAGGTGCGAGCGTTTTATCTGATGACGCTTCAAAAACCTTCATTCAAGCGAATAACGCTGAAGGAGCCACGGACTATCAGCTGGTTAGGGCTGATGCTGATGATTTTTATGGGAATGTTGATCAGCAGGCGGTGCGTATAGGTGCGTTATGGGAACCGACTGACGATATTTCTTGGTATGCCGTAGCGGAACACTATCAAGATAGTAGTGCAGGCGGCATCAACACTATTGACTGTGAAAAAGCTGAGCAGCGAGAAGATGGTGTAAACTGCGAAACTTACTATGGATCCGGAGCTGACGAGTACACAGTTGCTGTGAATGTACCGGGTGAGCTTGATCTCACCATGACTTCATTCCGCTCTAACTTCCGCTGGGATTTTAGCGATACCATGGCGTTTGTGTATAACACTGGTTATGCCGTTCAAGAACGAAGCAACCTGATTGATATTGATGCTGGTCGCAATACCTGGGATATGAGTATGAGTATTACAGACTCAGAAAATGTCTCTTACTCCCATGAGTTGCAGTTGCAATCTACAGGTGATGGTCCCTTACAGTGGATCACGGGCTTATTCTATTTTCATGAGAATACAGACTTAAACGGTTATTTCTTAGCTTCGCTTAACGATGCCACCTTTTGGAGGCAGCCAGATAGAACTGTTGAGGCTGGGGCGATCTTTGCTCAGGCAACCTATAGCCTTACTGACTCACTTCACCTAACTGTGGGTGGTCGATATACCGAAGACAAGAAGAGTGATGAAGGTGGCAATAACCTTAAATGTCTCCGCGACTGGTCTACTGGATCAGATGAAGAGTATGGTTGTTTCCCCGCATTCTTACAGGACACCTTTAATGACTTTTCTACTGACCATTTTGCCAATAGTTCAATTTACACTGTAGAAACTTATAATGATGCCAGTCAGAATTGGGACTCATCAGATTTCCGAATTGGTCTTGACTATGATCTCACTGATGAGGTGATGCTGTATGCTTATGTTGCAACTGGATTTAAGTCTGGCGGATTGGGTGACGTTGTAATTCAGTATGAGCAAGACTCTACGACGGCTGAGTATATACTAGATGCTGACGGTAATCGTATAGTTCAGCAGGTAATCGATACTAGTTATGATGAGGAAGAGGTAGTAACTTGGGAGCTGGGTGCAAAAGGCACTTTCCTGGATGGGCGGCTCAATTTAGCGAGTACCTTCTTTTTCTCCAAGTATCAGGATATGCAATTGGCTGCACCAGATACAGCATTTTCAATTTATGCTATTGAGCAAGAGGGCGAGGACGCTGGAGAAATTACTACTGAGCCAGTAGTAATTTACTTAACTAAGAATGCCTCTGAAGCAGAGATTATGGGCTTGGAACTGGAGTTCGACTGGGCACCATACCCTAATGGACGAATTAGTGGATTTGCGACATGGATGCAGACTGAAATCACGTCTGACTTTTGGGGCCGCTGGAACTTCAATAACCAGGCGTTGTTTGAAATATCAAGCTATGAGGATGCCTACTCTAATGAAAACCCCGAGCTATTCCGCAACTTAAAGGGTAATGAGCTGCCGGTATCGCCTGAATTCAGCTTCACTATCAACTACGATCATACCTTTGAGCTGGCTCATGGTGGTGCGATAATTCCGTTTGTCGGCATTCATTGGGAGGATGAATCTTACCTAACCTATTGGAATGTTGATAAGCATGATTTCCCTAATGAGGATACCTCTGCTTATGACGATAGCCGTGATTCTTTCTGGATGGTAAATGCTTCTGTGAAGTATGTAAGCCCCGACGATCAGTGGAATGTTGAAGCTTTTGGTAACAACCTGACTGACGAAGTTGTTCCGTACTACGCAGATGGAAGCGATGGCCTCGTATCTGGACCATTCTCTACCCCAATGAGCTACGGTGTGCGCTTTAACTACAACTTCTAAGTAGTTACTAAGCGAGTATGATAAAAGCCGGACTGTATTATGCAGTCCGGCTTTTTTATTGCCTAATGAACCTCTCACTGATCAATATACTATCGACATGATGTCGCAGATCTAATGATGTAATTAATTCAGCTGTTCTGGAAAAATATTATTGTGAGCTATCTAGAGCAATAAATAATCTGTTGCTGTAATTACCCCAAAACATGTGTTGTAAGCTATTTGGAAGCAACTGTGAGTGAAAATACTTGTAGGAAAATTTTAGCTTTCCAATGGAATAGGATCTTGCGTTTTTAAAGGAAGTTTAGCCTTAACCTGTTTGTCATCATCGTTTGCTTCACTTGTGCGTCAACATTTATACCGTGGCAAGGGCAAGGGCAAGGGCAAGGGCAAGGGCAAGGCTGCTTACAGTGAACAGATTTGATCGACGGACGCTTTTAAAATGGGGTGGGTTGTTAAGCGTTAGCGCTGTGGCGCCATCGCTGAGGGCCAGTAGTGATGTGCTCGAGTATGAGTATGATGGGCTCGCTAGTACCTCCAGCCACTTCATGCATGGTGTAGCCTCAGGAGACCCAACAGCCAATTCGGTTATTATTTGGACAAGGGTAACCACTGAGGAGGTTTCTCCCCTTGTCTATTGGGAAGTTGCTCTCGACGATACGTTTGGCCAGATTGTTTCATCCGGGTATCTGCAAACGGATGAATCAAAAGACTTTACGGTTAAGCTGGATGTTACAGAACTAAACTACGGTCGGGATTATACCTACCGATTTAAGTACCGGGATCAGACTTCTTCTGTCGGTCGCATAAAACTGGCTCCAGCGACTAGCGAGGATGTTTCTTTTCTTAAGTTTGTTGTCACTTCCTGCTCACATTTTGAGCATGGGGAGTTTGTAGGCTATCGGGATATGGTGGAGCGGGAGCAAAATATTGATGCTGTTATTCACCTGGGGGACTACTCCTATGCATCCTCAAATTCTGGTGACTACCGTAAGTTTGAGTACTCTGACTTCAAATTTGATCGGGAGAGTTACCGAGCTAGATACTCTGAAATTAGAAGGGACACATTTCTACAGCAAGCACATCAAATGCACACCTGGATGGTGATTTGGGATGATGGCGACCTGAGAAATGGTGTCTGGCGAGAGGGGCCGGAAATCAACGGAGCTGACTTCGAAGAAGTGATGGAAGCTGCAATGGAAACCTTCTTCCTTTGGATGCCAACCCGTTTTATTGCGCCGAGGCGAGTATGGCGCTCTGTTCCTTATGGTGAAATGGCTGATATCTTCTTCCTGGATATGTGCTTCTATGATCGGGATGAGCCAATCAATGATATGCCGGATAACTTCAAGAAACGGCAACCTATATTTTCTGAATTTGATTACCCTGGCCGCAGTATTATTGGTCAGGAACAGGCGACATGGTTTGAGCAGGCTATTAAGCAATCCAGTGCGCGCTGGCGAATAGTTTGCTCTGGGGCACCGGTTTTTGAATGGTGGAATAATTACTCCCCGAGTGCCTGGCGGGGATACCCTCAATCACATAACTGGTTATTGAATTTATTTGGTGAGCTTGAAGACAATATCGTAGTCTTGTCCGGAGGGTTACATAAAGCAATGGCCTCTGGGCTCGCCTTAGATCCCTTTGCGGATGATTACAATGCGAGTAGAGATAATGTCGCGATTGAAATAACGTCTCCATCCCTGACCCGCGGGGATGGTGGTGCTATTTGGTACGAAATCGCAGATAACCGTAGCACCGAGACTACGTTAAAGAAAAATCCTCATATGAAGTTCCGCAAAGGGAATAGGGCAGGTTACTTGATTAGTAAATTTGAAAGTGATCAGTTTACAGGTCGCTGGCGGCTCTTGTTCACTAATGAGATAAACCCCACCTAATGATGCACTAAATCCTGGGACTAGGTGGGATATACCGGGTTTATATGGGATAGAGTTTACAACGGCGTTGCATGATGTGAAATTGAGAGTTAGAAGAGTCCAGGTTGATTTGGATCGCCTTTCGCTCTCACTCTCGAAATGACTTTATAGATGCCGCGTACAGTCATACTGTATTTGCGAGCTAGTTGTGAATGATTGCGTCCGTTGAATTCCTCATAGATCTGAGCATCACGCGACGCAACGCGGTAGTGATAGTCTTTCGGTACCGTTACGATTTGCCCGCCCCAGGTTGTCGCTAAATGGTCAGCAATAGCGCAGCCCGCCTGGTCCGCAATCTCAGAATCCACACCATGTTGAGTTAACACTTCGCGGGCATGGACGTGAATCTCCTCTAGCAGTTCATGGCGGCGGCTTTCCATGTTCGGATCTTGATGGCTCACTGCTTGCCTCCTTTATTCTCTTCTCGGTCCAGCCAAGCTTTCAGTGATTCGATCACCTTCGTAACCAGGGCTGTCCCATATAAATCGGTGTAAAAACGAACAAAATAGACCTAGAATAGCTATCTTTTTTGATAAATAGAGTGTTTTTCAGACAAAATGGATAGCGTTAGCCTTTTACATCACTTTGACGACATGGAAGATCCTCGAGTTGATCGGCACAAGCTGCACGCCCTGCCCGATATTTTACTTATCATGTTTTGCGGTGTTATTTGTGGTGCTGAAAGCTGTAGAGATTTTGTCGATTTCGCAGAATCTAAGATAGATTACCTAAAACGATTCACCCCGCTAAATAGCGGAATACCCTCAAAAAACACTTTTAGCCGTGTTATTTCAAGCTTAGACCCCGAACAATTTAAGCGCTGCTTTCTGCAGTGGGTCCAAGGTATTCAGCAAGAACTCGGTAACGTGATTGCGATCGATGGCAAGACGCTAAGGCGCAGCTTCGATCAGGCCAGTAAACGATCTCCTATACATATGGTGAGTGCTTTTGCGTCCGAGGCGCGACTTGTCCTTGCTCAGCAAAAGGTAGAAGAAAAGTCGAATGAGATTACGGCCATACCGAAGTTACTGGAGATTCTTGATCTTAATGGTGCGATTATTACGCTTGACGCCATGGGCTGCCAGAAAACGATCACTCAGAAAATTATCGAACGAGGCGGCGATTATGTGATTGCTGTGAAGGGCAACCAGGACAAACTGCACCAGCAAATTACCACGCATTTTAATAATTTGTTCGATATGCAGCACCACAAGCATGTCGATACTGATTGTGTGGAAGAGGTGAGCCGAGGCCGAATAGAATCCAGAAAATGTCTCTCTACTAACAGTATTGATTGGCTCGAAGGTAAAGAGCAATGGCACGGTCTAAGAAGTGTTATCGCAGTCCAGGCGAAACGAACTGTAGATGGGCGAACTAGTTGCGAAACGCGCTACTATATCAGTAGTTTAGAGCCGTGCTCAGCAGAACTCAATCATATTATTCGCTCTCACTGGGGTGTTGAAAACTCGTTACACTGGATTTTAGATGTGGTTTTTCGTGAGGATGATAGTCGCTTCAGATCAGGAAATGCACCAGAAAACATGGCGATCTTGAGGCATTCGGCACTCAATCAGTTGCAAGCGGCAAAGCCCAGCTTTAAAAAAGACATGAGCATTAAAAGGCTTCGGAAAAAGGCTGGCTGGGATAATGAAACCTTGGACAAGATAATTACAGCCACCATTTAGACTGATTTATATGGGACAGCCCTGCCTTCGTAACCTGCAGACCATTTAGCCAGTCCAAACGCTCAACACCCGTTTGGCGTTTCACGTAGGAAGCCAGCGCGCGCTCTGATGAGTCGCGCACTATCCCCCGTTTAGCCAGTTCCAGCCACAGCGCCCGGACCTTGCGGTCCTGGGGCTGCCGGGCTGTAACCTTCTGCTTTGCTTGCTTAGGTTTCCAACCCAGCTCGCGGAACCGATGTAGCAGTTTGGAGCGGCCCGCAGCGTCCAGCTTTGCTGCGGAATCCACTTTGCCCACCTGCTGCAGGAGCTGGCGGTAGGTATCGTCATCCATACACAGCTCAGCCCGCGCTATATGGATTTTTGCCAGCTCCCGCTGCCGGTTGGACTTCTCAGCCATCGACAGCCCCCAGTGCCTCTATATATGGCGTGACATCTTGAGCAACGACCACAACCACCGCAGCAACCGGCACACCATTTTCTAGCTGCACCACTTCCATTTTTTGCAGGCCACACTCATCCAGCTCATCGATCATCCCGGACATTACCTGGGGCAGATCCAGGGTTTTGAGTCCAGCAATTCTTTTTTTCAGCACTTCCTTATTCATTCCGGGCACTCCTGTTTCTCCCGTTCCTCTAATTCTCCACCTCTCAGTATTGAGTACTCGGTGTATTTCTCCGTTGCTCTGTCTACTATTTGTAGCCAAGAAAAAAACTGTGATTCCTGCGATTTCTTGGCAATTTTTACCGCTAACTCCATTGCCGCCTGCTCCGTAGAAGCGCTATTTCTAAAATTCCTTGCACCACCATTCATCAAGTGAACACGACCGGCAAAAATCGCAAATCTGTTTACTGCTGGTGCTTTAACCTCTGATTCCATGGTATTTCTCCTAAATGGCCTTAATACAGGGCCGCACGCTTAGTGCTGCGTACACCCCGGTGAAAATCTACTTTCTCCCCATCAATCAAACCCTGCAGTTTTGCCTGCATATCGTGGCATCGCGCCTTGGTAGTAGTATCTCGGCCTTCGGCAGTTTCCAGATTAGGCCATCGTTTTTCCTCGTAACTCGCCATTGCCTGCCGCTCCGCCGGGCTGTACTTGTGCGTCACAACTTTCTGGCTAACCGCTTGAACCCAGCCCTGGGCATACAGGTCACCACGGCGGATTTTTGTCGTGCGCTTCAGGCGTTTATTAAGGCCAGAAACGTAGGCATTGCGATCACTCTTAAGTTGGCGGCCTAATACTTCAAAGGCGTAGGCGGCAACTTCTGGGGCTCCATCCAACCCGAAAAATTCAACCACCCCACGCCATTTGCCGTTATCAAATTGCGTCTGATAAACACACTTAGCACCAAAGGCCCCGGCAACCATATTCATCAATACGGCCATATAAGCCGGCGGCGTCCTTCCACCACCAACAGCCGAAGAAATATGGCTGCCTACATCGCTCGCACCCACATCTGCCTTGGAAATACCATGCTTCTGCATTAGCGTTTGCGCCTGGCGTAAAGCGGTTGCAGCCTCGTTGGGGTTACTTGATTTGGCCAGAGCCAGGCAACGCTTAATCTTCCTTAGAATCGCTTCTTCCATGCTTCCCCCTAAACCGCAGCCAAATCCAAAGGCACCTGGCGGTACTGATTATTTTTGCCTTTGCGCTTATAAAGCCGGATATAAGTGGCAGTCCCTGCGGTTTGGATAGAATCTCGCAATGCCTCCATGGCTCGCTTCCAGCCATCGTCATCAATATCCAAGCGCAACAGCTCCAGTACCGCAGAGGTTTTCAGCTGCCCCTGGCTATCGGTGCGGAATGCTCTATCCACCAGCGCCCGGATATTGGCATTAGCGCCTTCACTCCAACGCACAATGCAGTCATCTATCAAAGCCTTGGCCGCCTCTATCTCCTCGGTAAACTGGTAACGCTCCGAAGTTGAGCGCACCAACTTGTACTCCCCGTCGTAAGTGGTAAGCGATACATTGCCTTTTTCGCCGCCGATCTTTACGTCATATTTTTCAGCAGAAATCGCTACCAGGTCGGCAACATCGGCCAGCGCTTTTTCCTTAAATTGCCCCAGCGCCACATTTAGCTTTTCAGCAATATCAGCCAAAGCGCGCACAGTGGCATCGCGCAGTTTGTCCTGCTCGCGAACCTGGTCCTCGGGCACCAGGTGCCCGGCAGCATTTTGGCAAAATCCATCAGGAATCATGGGTAAGCTCTCCATTGGTTTTTTGGTGCCGCCACAACACCTGGCAGCCATATAATTCGATACTTCGATAATCCTCCCCGCCAAACACCAGGCACTGGGGAGGCGCTCCAAAACTGACAGGCCCCTGAATCTCAATTAATACGCGGCCCTCTTTAATCTGCATTCGCACCACGCGGCTGCCCCTTGCAGATAGCCACAACAGACACCGGCGTATCTGCTCAACTGCTGAAAAATAACCGCAGTTCACATCGAAACTTTTAGACAGCAGCGTCCGCTCCAAACCCGGTTTACCGCGCAACCTGGTGATGCTTTAGCGGCTCAAAATAGTGGCCATTGTTTCGTTGGCGCAGCTGCTTAACCCCGCTTTCAACTTTGGCCAGTGCGTTTTCAACACCCTGGCAAGCCGCATCAATACGCTCTGCCACTGACATCTGCGCCGGCAAGAGTGGTCGGTAATCCCGCCCCATAATGTCCTCCCAGTGGCGGCGCGGATCGCGGATAAAAATCTGGAACGGCAAATAGCGGTGCAAATTGTGGGCGGTGAACATCTCGCCCCAATACTCCAGCTCATCTTCATTAATTAGCGGCTGCGGCATAGCTGGATTCCTCCGATAGAATGGTGGCGATATCTCCCAGCAAATCCTCCCAAGTGCCCACCCACGCGACGCGCCGCTCCCAATCGATAATCATGGGCAGATCACTGGCCACCTCCACGCCCATTTCCAATACGCGGCCATTGATCTCCACTTCGGCAAATAAATGGCTAAGCACCTGCGCCCGGTTTTTTAAGTTGATAACTTTGCCTTTAGCCACGTCACACCCCCGCAATCAGATCAGCGGTTAGCTGGGGCACACCCAGGGATGCGGCCTCATTGAGGGCAGCGGTCAGCACGTTATGCACCGCTAAGGGATAGAGCACCGAGTAGTTGCTGCGCGATAACTTGCTGCGCAGCGCCTCCACTGCGGAATCATTCATTACTCTTTTTAAAGTGGTTCCCGACAATTTAAAGCGGTGCTTCAAATAGCCCAGCAAGTCGGCATCCAGTGGGCGCAGCGTCACCACCTCACAGCGCTGCACCACCTCACGCACGGCCGGGTTACGCTCATCCAATTTTTCGCCCAGCTCACTCTGGCCGATCAACACAATGCCGAGCAGCTTGGAAAAACCGTCCTCTAATTCAAAAAAGCGCTTTAAATGTTTGAGGGTTGCCAGCGGAATACCGTGGGCCTCTTCAATAATCAGCAGGTGGCGGTTGCCCGCCCGGTGGGATTCCAGCAGCGCTTTGTGAACCTGGCGAAAACGCGCCTCACTGCTGCGCGGCACATGCTGTCCAGGGGCAACCGCAGCCAGAATAGACTCAGCAATGTGGCCAGATTTCAGCGTTTTGCCCTTGGCCTCGCAGTCCTCCATTCCTAAAACGTAGGGCTCAATAATAATTGTCGGCTCACTTTCACGATCAACCCACCCAATCAAATCCCGGCGCAGGGTGGACTTACCAGAACCGGATTCTCCAACCAGGGCAACAAATCCCCCGTGCCTGGCAACTTGCCGCAGGCTCTCCCGCACATAGCGGGCATCCGGTGTTAAGAAAACCTCATCGCTATTGCGGCACTCATCAAACGGATCACGCACCAAATTAAATGTGCGCCTCGCCTGTGGGGTCAGGGCCTGCTTGCGTAGCAGCATAATGTCATCCTCCAGATGGTTTTCTTTTTGTGTAACCGGCGTTACTTTTTTAGCGGCTTGGTTGCTTTTTGCTTGCTCAAAAACTTCCTCACCACAATTTCCTACTGCCTTAAGGATTTGCCTTTTAAGTTCTTTTTCTCGCTTTTTCGGCCAGATGGCGTGGTTGCAAATCTGTGCAACTGTGGCCGGTGACATTTTTATTTTTCGAGCCAGCGCGGATTGGGTCATACCGCGATTTTTCAGCAATGTTTTAAGCTGCAACATGCGAAACCCTCCCTAGTACTTGTTGTGTTAAAGGCCAACCAGCTTTAAAGCGCTTTCTTGCCTGCGGGTCAGCAATTCCGAAATTTTGTCCAACTCATCCTCAGCCACCCCATCGGGGTAGCGCTCCTGTAGCCACTGGAAGTGCTCCGGCTGCCAGCGATCACCCATGCGAGAGCGCAACCGTTTGGCCGCCTGTACGGTATTCAGGCGCACCGCCTCTACCTGGGGCAACGGCGAATCCAGATCCAAATCGGTTCCACGTTTGGGGATGTAATCGGGCAGTGGTGTATCGGTAATGGGTTTCATTGGATCGACGCGACCACCAAACGGTGCTGGCTGCGCCTTGCGCTTTTCCGCCGCCGCCTGGTCCGTTTCGGTTTCCATAACCGTGCGCTCAATGGCCTTGCGCTCTTGGTCTGCACGGGTTTCCGGCTGCGCCTTGTACTCCTCACCCAGCATCGCGCCGCTTTGTAAGAATCCGAACTGGTCGCGGGCCTCCGGCTCCACCACCTGCATTACCTCGCGGCCATCCTCATTGGTGTACAGCACCTGCACCGCATCAATGCGCCACGGGTTGCGCGTGACAGAAATGGTTTCCCCAACCAACACATCGGGGATATCTCGCACCGAATAGGTTTTACCCTGGTAACTGATGGTTAATTGCGGAGATACCTTGCGGGACTCCGCCGCATGAATAGCCAGCTCCCGCATCACCTGAGCATCAGGAGCAACTACCAACTGCTGGGCGGTAATGCGCAGCCAAACCGCATAGCGCGGCTGGCCGGTACGGCTGTGTTTTTTCTGGCCGTTAAACCAGCGCATCCACTGCCAGCCTGCACTGTTGATTTCCTCCAGGGATGTAGGCGGCTGGGTCATAAAGCGCAGGCGACTCTCAAAGCTGCGCTCCACAATATCGTTGCCTTTTTCCACCTGGCCTTTGGCCCAGGGCTGGCCAGGTAAATTCACCTGCAGCTGCACACCCAGAGCCCGGCACAGGTTTCGGAAAACTGCCCCAGTGTTAGCGCTGCCAGGGTCCACCATCACCATGCGCGGAATGCCGTGGAAAGGATCGTCACCGCCGCGCTTTTGCGTAGCCGCGATAAATGCCTCCACCAGATTTTTGCCGCTCTCCGCACCCAATACGTAATGCACATAGATCACCCCGCTGGTGTGGTCGGTGATCACATAGCGCCAAACCCGCTCTTTTTCGATGCGGCGAATATTGGCCGGTTTGTTCTTATAGAATTTGGTTTCATCCATCACCTGTAAGCACTGGCCGGCTTTGCTCGGAAGATAAAAGAGGACGCACAGTGAAGGGTCTATTTGCCAAACATGGTTGGGATGCTCGGAACGCAAATGGGTTTTAGGTGTGGGCCGGGAAAGCTGGTCTGGGTGCAACGCATAGCGGCGTAGTGCACGGCCGATACTGGCTGCACATAAAGGGATAAATTCCCCGGTTTCCTCATCAGTACGGCCCGCAGCAATCTCATCATTTGAACGCAACACCTCCACAGCATCCTCAATAGAGGAAAGGCGTTTGCCCAACTTGCGGCGGCTCTCCATCAGGTAAGCGCTGATTTTGCGCGCTTCCTCCAGCGTTAGCGCACTCGCGCCCGCATCAGCGCGACGCTTGCGCGCCGGCGCCACAACTACCTGCTTGAGTTGCCGCTGCAGAGTGGCCACGCTGATGCCCATCTCCGCCGCCGCAGCTGTATAAATTGGCCCTTTTTTCCCATGGCCAGCCGCTTGGGCGTCGGCGGCTACAGCCTGCAGGCGCTCAAGCAGTGCCGGGTTCATTGGGCAACCCCTTCGGCCAGCGCAGCCAAGCGGGTAGAGATTGCATCAGAAACTGCAGGCTGCAGCCCTTGAACCTCTAAGGCCCTGCGACACTCCTGCTCGGTAAACGCCTCCACCATCTCCAGGCGTTCTTCCACGGAATGGCAAAAGAAAGGCTGACCGCAATAACTGCCTGTATAAAATGGGTTTTGCTCTGGCCTAATCATGCCACCGCCTCCCCATTTTCCTCAGACTCCCAGGGCGCAGCGCTCTCACTGCGAAAAACCCCAAGGATTTGCCGCACTTCCTGCAGTGCGTCCTCCAGCTGATCCAGCTGCCCACCCATCCAGCTATCCACACTGATCTGGTGAATATCCGCATGATCTTTTACCTGGGTCAGCGCCTGCGATACCTGACCCAGCAGCAATGCCTCAACTTTGTAACAGTGGTCTGCCGCCTCCGTGCGGATCTGCTCGCTCTCCTGGTCTGGGGGGATTTTCTTGATGCGCTTTTTCTTGGTGGCCAGCTCATCAAGTTTTTTATTTTTATCTGCGATGACGGAGTCTTTAGCCTCATTATCCGCACGGGCATCACGCAGGGCGCCGCGTAATTCACGGGTGCTCATGCGATCAATATCATCCAGGTCCAACCCGGCAACGGTTCCGCCATCGGCCAGCTCTGCCAGATCATCATCATCCTCCAGCATCAGCTCATACAGTTTGGTTTTGCCTAGCGGCACAAGCGCCTGGGATTTATTGGCTAATTTGGGCGAGAGATATTTTGCGGCAGCTTGCATCACACGCCGGGCAACACTCTGGTTCATGCCCAATTGCTGCTCAATAATCTCCTGGAACTCCCCGTGGGGCTCATGCTCTTTAATGACAATTAAGCGGCGGCCGGCTTCCAGCATTGCCTCAGCACTCTGCGCCAGGCAAAAACGGGCCTCATTGATAACGCGCAGCCGGTCATAAGGCTGGCCATCTAAATACAAGCCGGTAATTTCGCGCGAATGCGCCTGGTGTTCGACTATTGCGTTCTTGCTCATAGATCACCCCTGTGCGCCGGCAATTACCCGGCGGTTAATTTCATCGATTTTTTCCTGCGCTCGCTGCATCTCCAGCGCGTGACGTTGGGCGATTTGCAATATCCCCAGGCTGAAAGCAAAGCGGCCGTCCTCGCGTTTTTCTGCCAGCCCCTCATCAATCAACACGCTCATGATTCGCGTGATAGCACTGGCATTTAAGTCCGTAGCCTGGACCAATTGCTGATTGCTCAGCCCGGTCAAGGTATGGCCTTTTAATGCCTTCAGAACCCGCAGCCCCTTGTGTAATGCACTGGCGTTACTCATCGTCTCCCCCCAAGTCCAAAGGCAATTCCGGTGCGTGGTACTCCTCCACATTGCGGTGGTGGTGGGCTAAGCCCTCCATTGCCTGGCGCAGTTGCGCCAGCGTTTCCGCCACATCCGATTTGCCGTTGTAAAATCCCACCAGTGTGGCAATGGCCCCGCTAATTTCGCCTTGCAGGGTTAAAACATCACTGGCCGAAGCCGCTTTACCGCTGGGAATTTTCACCACTAGATAACCGCTACTCGCAGCCAACCAGCGGCTAACAAAGTCGCAACCGCAAACCCGCTCGTAAGCGGGAATCATTACTGCTGGCATACGTCCAGATTGAATCCACTTGTACAGAGTCCAGTGGTCCGCAAGCCCCATTCCTTCTGCAATTCGCTCCACGCTCAGGTTGTGAATGTCCTTCGCGTAGTCCTTGCACCACTCCAGCGCCTGGCGCAGGTTAGTGGCCACCGATTTATTCCAGCGACGGCGCTTCCAAGCTTTGCTGGTCATTGGAACCCCCTAAAATCAGCCCTTCCAAACAAATTGCCGCTGTGCATCTGGTGCAATGCTGTTGCGTTATGTGTAAATAACGGCATCATCAACACACCGAGGAATCGTGATGAACAGCGAACTGCGGCAACTAAAAGCACAGGTCAATGCCCTCTCGCGTGCATGGTTGTACTTGGCTGCCAGCGTCGAAATGCAAGGCGGGCTAGATCCCGAAGCCTTTGCCAGGGACTTGGGGAACACCCGTTGGCCCGGCGAGGCAATAGAGCCCGAAGCGCGCCGCACCATTGACGGCCTGCTGGGGCAGTTGGCCGAGGCCCGCGTTGCCCGCCAAGCACAGGCGCAACCGAACTAAAGCCATACCGATCGCGCTTTTGTGTGATTGGTTTTTGCATGGTGCCCCCTATGCCGCAGCAGGTTGGCTGCCGGCGTTGGGGTCGGCCTTAATGCCGAGCGCCACCGCGATTTCATGGGCACGGCCATAAATGGCCTTGTCGAAAGAATTGAGAACGCGGTAAACCGCATTGCGCGGGTAGCCCCGTTCCTCTGCCCACTGGGTAACGGTCAGGCCCTGGGCGCGAAACTGCGCCTTAACCTGGTCTGGGGTCAGTAACTCTTGGTCGGCCATGCCGGTGGCCCTCCTTGTTGCTGAATGATGTTTAGTGAATGTGTGGATAATTATGAGAACTATAGTTCCCTTTTTCAGGGGGGTTTTGTGAACTTTTCTTCTCTTTCTGGGCCCCGCATTGCGGCCGAAAGAAAAAGGTTGAAGTTGAGCCAGGTTGAGGCTGCCGAAGAATGTGGTGTCAGTAGGGAGATGTGGGGAAAGTACGAGAGGGGAAAGGCAGCGATGGGAACTGAAGTTCTCTCCAGTTTCGTCAGCGTAGGGGCTGACCCTCTCTTTATCCTCACGGGCCAGACTCACTCATTGGCGCCAGAAATAGCCCCCGATGAGCAGCTATTGCTCGACAGCTACCGCGAACTCAGCCCCCAGCAGCGCAAGGCTCTGCTGGCTCAGTTGTTATCGGGCAATAGCGACATCGCTAAACCAGAGACGAGTAGTGATAGGCGGGTAACCATCAAAGGGGAAGGAAACCGGGTTTCAGCACAAGGGGATTACTACGAGAATGGAAAGAAGGAAGAGTAATTAGATTTAAACAAACCGCTCGGCAATGAGCGGTTTGTCACTTAGTAAAGAAGCTTAATGAGGCTCAGGAGTCTTTATCCGGTCTGACCAGGTTTTCCGGGGTTCCTATCGTGGTCTCCTTATCAATAGACTCACGCTCCTCCTCGGAAAGGTTTTCCCAGTGCTCCAACGCCTTTTCTGTTTCCTCCTTGATCGACTGCTTAATCTCTTCAAGGGATTTGGTCGGCTTGTTCCCACTCATAGCTGCCTCTCCAAGTAACAGGGGTTTCCGTTGGCTGCCGGATGATACTCAAAGCTTTTGTCATAGGACATATAGTAATTTACTAGCTTTTCATTCATCGGCTTGATGATACGGAAAGTTTTGGCCCCAATTAGCTGTGCATACGCTTGATATGCGGTATTCACAACAATAAAAGCGGGGAAGCCTGTCATTGGTAAATCTGGACTTTTCTCCACAAAATCCATTCTGAGCGAGGTACCATGGTATGTCGGGCGGCCCAAAGCCAATGTAGAAAGGCGATTTCCAAACCAAACAGATAAATCAAAACCTTTCGGATATCTAAAGCAGTAGCGGTTGGCAAAGGTCCAATCCCAATCCACTTTCCTATTGGGGTGATGCTGCCAGGTTCTAAACGCCACCAGCGCTTTGTTGTCCACGCCCCCGAGTTCAATTTTGCCCCGCACCCTCACGGGTAGGGCTTCCCAGGCAATCTGCCGGGCTTGATCTCTCATTGCTCCGTATCGGGTTTTGGCTTCAAAGTGAGTAGCTAGCATTTCCTTTGCCTTATCGAGATTCTCCAGCGTCAGAATTATGCCACCTTTGTGTTTAAAAAAAATAGAATCGGTTCATAGATACTGCCCGGAGACTTCTATCCCGTGTAGAACCTTCAAAGCAAATCTTGTAACAGCCTGTAATTTGACATGAGGCATCGAAAATTAAGGGTTTTGCGCAATCCCTATCCCAACAAACATCAACATTCGGACCCAACATGAAGTAAACCGCTCAGCGCTGAGCGGTTTATCCGTTTTGGTGCCAGAGTACCAATTTCGTGATTCCTTCCAACGGCATAAAAGCTTTCTCTAATTGCTGCAATATTGTGAGCATTGTCACGTATTTGGTTTTTACGTATCGTTAATGCAATTCCGTTTATGGCGGATGTTGGGGGTAGCCATGGAAATTCGAGGTAACCACAACCGGGTCGCAGGGCGAGACATCGTCTACGAGATCCACCTGGATGGCGAGGCCGCAGAAAAGCTGGCTAACCGTTTACTGGCAGCACTGGACGGTGCGACCACAGGTATCAAGGTGGTATTGCCAGGCAATAATCAGTTTTATCTGACCACAAGGCAAAGCCCTGATGACTCCTAACAAGCTATCAATCATATGGAAGGGATTATGCATATTGAGAGAGTTTTATGTATCACAAGAAATCGAACGATCGTGCGGGATAACTCAAGCCGTGCCTCTCTCTAGCTATAGGTCGTTGAGACGTTAAGACATTTAAGGTTAGTTGAATATGAAGTGTAGACTGTGCCTATCAGAGGTAAGCTCCCTGTGTGAATCTCATATAATCTCAGAGTGCTTCTATGAAAAAGTCTATAATGAAAAGCATAAATTCATCCCAATCACCAGTGAGAATCATCAGAATATTAAATCTGAACAGAAAGGCTATAGGGAATATTTGCTATGTAAAGATTGTGAAGTAAAGTTAAGCAAGTGGGAAAATAATACTAAAAGAGACCTGGTAGACATTTCTAAGAGGTCCAGCAACTTTCTTAAAATTTCTCAACTCTCAAGCAAGTACACACTGATTGAACAAATAAGGCACAATTCATTTAAGAAGTGTATGTTGTCGATTTTGTGGCGGATGAGTATTTCATCTAACAAAATTTTTGCCCGATATGATCTTGGGCCATTTGAAGAGAAGCTGAGAGGCATCATAGATCAGGATGCTCCTTTGAGATCATTTGATTATCCTATTTTTGTGAGCGAGGTGACGCTTAATGGAACCCATTGCCCGGACTTAATATCCTGCATTGGGAGAGGTAGAATGGGACACCATATATTTCAATCATTTATTGTTTATGGATACCTAATTGATATTGTGGTTTCTAGCCAAAGAATGCCTGAAAGATATAATCGACACATGCTCTCATCTAGCAATCATTTACTTGTTAGGCAAATTGATCATCGCTCACTGCCGAGTGATCGCGGGCTACTTGAGAGATTTAAACAGGATGACGTTGCAAATTTTTTTCAAACAGCAAGCGCAAAATAGCTAAATTCGGTGGTATGGAGATCCGACGAATTAATCAGCTAAAGGACTATTACTTGAAACCCTAATGGAATGCCGAAATGTTGATCCAATGCAAGGAATGCACCAGAGAGTATTCCGATCAGGCACAAGCCTGCATCCACTGCGGTGCCCGCAATCCCAATAAAACGTCAACAGGTAGGAAAGCGGGCGTGGCCATGTTGTCACTGCTCGGCATAGCTGCTGGACTGTTAGTGCTGGGAAATCTGATCTACGACCCAGAAAAGGACGCCTTACAGGGTGCTCTGGTCGAATGCAGGAAAGCCCAGGATGATTCACTGCTAACCACCGAAGCGCGCCGCATGGCTCGCGCAGCCTGCGACGAAATGGAAAATAGGAATTAGTAGCGGCGCGTTACCACTGATAGCCTAACGCAATCAGGGATAACCTCCAGGAACCAAGCGGCTCCTTTTCAGGGTCGCTTGGCGTTAATTTGTTAGGGATAGGGTTTTTAGGAAATGCTAAGTGAAGAGTTTATTCTAAGTGGCATCATCACCATGCTAGTCATTGCTACTTGGACAGCCCCCAAACTATATAGAGAAAAACTATCAAACTTGGTCTTTTTGGCTTTGGCGTTGGTACTAATCGCTTTAGGATTTTGGTGGGCTGCGCTAGAGGCCGTTGATTACATACTCGAAAAATCACTGGATAAAGCCACTTTACGAAGAGTTCAAAAACCTTTGGAGTTGCTAGCCATTCCTGTTATGTGGTGGTCTTATCTAGGACTCTTCTTTCTTGGCAACCTAATCCTCTGGGAGATTGCAAAGTATCGGCATGAGGATATTTTGGAGTCAAAATCATAAACATTTTTGGATAAGCTCCAGACATCAAGCCACACTTTTAATCAAGTAGTTTGGTGTCATTTCGCAATTTAACAATAAGGCTTTTAGAAAATGCTGGACGAGAAGTTCATAGTAGGCGGCATTGTAACGTTACTACTTTTTGCATCATGGAATGACCCAAAGCTCTACCGGGAGACGCTATTTAACTGGATAAATTGGGTATTTTGGGTGACCCTTGGGGCATCCTGTGTTTGGACAATTGCGATGATAGTTGTCAAACTACAACTACCAAGCACATTGGATATAGTGGCCAAGGAGGCAATATTAGAGGCTATAGAAAAGCTGGAAATTCCTACAAGGTGGTTGGTGTACTTTATTTTACTTTGGGTTATTGCGAATATCTCAAGTGTAATAGCATCTCGGAGGGAGAAAAACATGGAAGAGAAAACTAACTCATGAGTGAGAACGATAAAATTGGGGTCGACCGAATTCTTGAGTTGCTGCCGTTTGGTGAAGATAAGGCTCTGGTCATCTTGAAAGGGCACCTACTGATTGAGGAGCTTATTACTGAAATCCTCAAAATCAAACTTCAACACAACCCTCTAGCCATCAATGACCGGACTTTGGAGAGGTGGAGATTTCGCCAAAAGCTGGAAATTTTTTGGGCGCTTGCTGGCTCTGAATTACCAGTATTTGTCTGGCAGTCTATCGCTAAACTAAATTCAATTAGAAATAAAATGGCCCATAGCCTGGAGCCGGCAGAGATAGATATAAAAATAGCTGCTTTCACACTGGGAATAAATACCCGCATCCAATCCCAATCCGTTTATTTAGGGGACCACTTGGCTTTAGAGAGTGCAGTTGGCTTTCTGTGGATCGAATTGAATGGTTGTTTGAGGCGTTTAGAAGCAGTTAATGGGATGGCGGCAAAAGAGGAAGCGAAGACCTAACGCTACCCTTTTTGCCTGTCCCAAGGGTACTGAGGAGCCCAATCTCCTTGCCAGGGGAATCCAAAACTCTGTCTAAAAGATATGACAGGATAAAGGAAAAGAAAACTAAGCTGCTTGTAGAAAGAGCAAGGTTTTAACTGGGTGTAGCTATTCATGACTGAAGAAAATCTAACTGAAAATTCTACAGACCAGTTTTATAAGGCAATTACAGGGAAAGATCTCAATCCATCTATAGATCGCCTTTTAAGTTATCTTCCTTCTGATAAAGATCAGGTCCTTGTGGTTCTAAAGGGGCACCTATTGCTTGAGGAACTCATTACAGAGATTCTCCAAGAAAAACTAAGGCAAATCGAAGAAAATCCGTTAGGAGTTAAGGTGACTGATCGTTGGATGTTTTCCAAGAAGCTTGAAGCTTTATGGCTTTTAGTAAATGAAGAATGGTTTGATTATGATTGGAAAGCACTCAAAGAACTGAATGAAATTAGAAATAAAATGGCTCATTGTCTTGAACCTAAAGGAATTGAAGAAAAAATTGATCGTTTTAGAACAGCTGTTAGTTCTGCTTGGGATGAATCTAACGCTCCCTCTAAAGGTTTAATCCCGCAGTTGAGGCCAGCTATAGCTTTATTATGGATAAGATTACATAGTTACCAAAGAAGCTTAAGAAATAGTAAAAAAAAATCAATAACAAAAACCTGTGAACCTTAACTTCACTCACTAAGTCCATCCCCTTTTTGCCCCCGTTCAAAAGACGTTTTCCCCCGCGCCCCCGATTATGGGGGCGTTGTGTTTCTGGACTCCCAAAACCTGGAGAACGTCATGATATTGCCCCGCCTGTCATTCTGGCTGTTGATGGCCATAGCGCTGTTACTGGCCATCGGATTTTTCAGCCCGCAGCAGTTACCCGTAGTTCTGTATAAAACCTCACTAGTCACCGGTGCCGTGGTACTTGGCTACTGGTTAGACCGCAGCCTGTTCCACTACGCACGCCCGCACGATATGTTCCAGCAGGCTTTGCAGATACAAACAGATTCCCTGGATGGCGCGCGAGCGATGCGCCTGAATGCCTCCCTCGCAACACTGCGTCGCACAGTGATCATCCTCGCCTGTGTACTCGGTCTCACCCTGGGGCTGTAACTATGACCAGAGCAGACCAAAGCAGAATCCAGTGGCTTGCCCTGGGTTTTACCGGCATTCCCGCACTAGTCCTGGCGCTCTCCATTGCGCTGCTGGCTTCCTGTCATCCTGCCTATGCAGAAATCCCCAGGGCCTCGCAAATCTATAAGCGCACTTTGATAAGGGCCGCCCACGCTCACTGGGGGTTGGATGCCCCCATCGCTACTATGGCCGCCCAGATTCACCAGGAAAGCCGCTGGAAAGTGGACGCGCGCTCGCCGGTGGGTGCCGAAGGGCTGGCCCAGTTTATGCCCGCCACCAGCGACTGGTTTGCCCAGTTGTATCCGCAAACCCTGGGCGAGCGGCAACCCTATAGCGCTGGCTGGTCCCTGCAGGCCCTGGTGCTTTATGACCACTGGCTATACCGGCGCCTCTCTGCCAGCGACAACTGCGAGCGCTGGGCCATGGTGCTCGCATCCTATAACGGCGGACTGGGCTGGGTACTTAGGGACAAGCGCGAAGCCTCGGCTGGGGGAGCCGATAAGCTGCGCTGGTTTAATGCGGTTGAGCACTACAACGCCGGCCGCTCCCGCGCTGCTTTCCGTGAAAACCGCGACTACCCGCGCAAAATTCTATTGCGCTGGGAACCGCTCTACGTGCGCGCCTATTGGGGCAGCGGTGCCTGCACTCGCGGGGTGCCACTGTGATTGCCCGCTGGCTATTACTGGCCGCCCTTAGCTCAAGCATTGCGGCCACCGCCGGATACTGGCGCGGGCACCAGAACGGTGTGCGTGATACCCAGCTCACGACCAATCGCCAGGCAGTGAGCGATCTGTCCTCACTGATAGAAAACCACCGCCAACTCATTAATGAGGCCAACGCCGCCGGGCAGCGCCTCGCCGCGCAGACTGCCCAGCGCGCTGCCCTCGATAACCAAACCACGCAGGAGTTAAGGAATGCCCTCGCTAAAACGGCGGATAGCCGTGTGCGCTGTGTGTTTGATCTTGATGTCATGCAGTCACTGGCGGCCGCCCGTGACAGAGCCGCCCAGGCCGCTGCCACCGGGCTTGATGAGTCCCTGCCCAGTGCCAGCACCATACCCGGACAATAACGCCGATGCCGTGGCTATCGAATTAAAGCGGCTGTATGACCTTTACGGCACCTGTGCTGGCCGCCTGTTTGAGCTGCAGCACTGGCTCAGTAAAAGCGAGGAACCCTAATGCCTCAAGCACAAGAATGGATAGTGCCTGGAATCCAGTTTCTCGCCTTGCTGGTATCACTCACTGGCGTGCTGGTTGTGATCGGCAAGCGCCAGGAACAGCAATACGAAAAATACCTAAATGCCCGCTTTGAAACCCTGAACAAGTTACTCGCCGATGTAGATGGCCGGGGCAAAGAGTCCGATAAGCGGATCAACGAAATTGAGCGCAACCTAATGACCCTGCGTGCCGATCTGCCGGAGAAATACCTGCGCCGCGAGGACCATGTGCGCAGTCAAACGGTGGTGGAATCAAAACTGGACGCGGTATTTATACGCATTGAAAACCTGCAGCTAAGGGAGGCACAGGCCCAATGACAGGTCTAAAAATCGACCACAACAAAGTCCGCCGCGAGGGGATGCGCTGGACCATCCTGCTCACCCTCAACCACGCCCGCCCAATCGGCGCCCACGAACAGCTAATTTTGCAAACGGTCCAGGGCGTCTACCCGGATGCCACACCGGCAGAGCTGCGCCGGGAACTGGAATACCTGCACGAGCGCGAACTGCTCAAGGTAGAAAAAGAACCCAGCGGAACCTGGCGCGCCGGGCTTACCCGTCACGGCGTGGATCTGGCTGAATACACCGTGGACTGCGAGCCCGGCATCGCCCGCCCCGAAAAATATTGGGAGGGCTAAGATGCCCCAGGTTTCCAAGGTCCAGCGCCTCAATACCGACGATAAAGACTGGCTCGATAAAGAGCTGGTGGCCCGTGGTTTTTCCGGTTACGACGAACTGGAAAACCTTTGCCACGAGCGCGGTATTGATATTTCCAGTAGCAGCTTGCATCGCTACGGCCAGACATTCCGCGAACGCCTCGACCAGGTGAAGATGATCACCGAACAAGCCCGCGCAGTAGTGGCCGAAGCCCCCGACGATGAAGGCGCGATCAACGAAGCCTTGATGCGCCTGGTGCAAGAAAAGCTTTTTACCGTAATTCGGGATACGCAGATCGATGGCGATATCCCTCTGGATAAAATCGCTAAAGCCATCGCCGACCTGGGCCGCGCCAGTGTCAGCCAGAAACGCCTGGCTGCGGAAGCGCGCAAGCAATTACTGCAGGAACAGCGGCAAAAACTCGATGCCCTGGGTGATAAAGGTGGCGTTACCGAGGACACCAAACAAGCAATCCGCGAAGCCCTGGGAATTGAGTGATGACCAAACGCAAGGGCAACGCAAAAAACCTGCCGGCTAATCCCGACGCCATATTTCTGCCGTTTCAATCCGGCTGGATTAAAGACGACAACCGCCTCAAATTGATGGAGAAATCCCGCCAGATTGGTTTGTCCTGGTCCACCGCCTATGCCGCCGACGAACGCACGGCCGCAGCCAGTGCCCGTCACGATCAATGGGTCAGCAGCCGTGATGACCTGCAAGCGCGCCTATTTGTCGAAGACTGCAAAATGTGGGCGGGCATTATGAATATGGCCGCTAAAGACCTGGGCGAAATGGTGCTGGATGAAGAAAAGCGCATTTCCGCTTACGTTCTGGAGTTTGCCAGCGGCCGCCGTATCCACAGTATGAGCAGTAACCCGGATGCCCAAGCCGGCAAGCGCGGCGGCCGTATCCTGGATGAATTTGCCCTGCACCCAGACCCGCGCAAACTCTGGTCCATTGCTTACCCCGGTATTACCTGGGGCGGCAATATGGAAGTGATTTCCACCCACCGTGGCAGCCACAATTTTTTTAATCAGCTGGTACGCGAAGCGCGGGAAAACGGCAACCCGAAAAACATCAGCCTGCACCGCGTGACACTGCAGGATGCCTTGGACCAAGGCTTTTTATTCAAACTGCAGCAGATGCTCCCACCAGATGACGAACGCCAGGCCATGTGCGAGGCGGAGTACTTCGAATATGTGCGCTCCGGCTGCGCCGATGAGGAGTCTTTCCAGCAGGAATATATGTGCAACCCGGCCGACGATGATGTGGCCTTCCTGGAATACGACTTGATTGCCGCAGCGGAATATTCCGCGCAGGTCCACTGGCAAAACATGGAATCCGGGCGCCTCTATGCCGGAATTGATATCGGTCGCAAGCAGGATTTGACCGTATTGTGGATACTGGAAAAGCTCGGCGATGTGCTCTATACCCGCCACATAGAGCGGCTGCAGAACATGCGCAAGTCGGAGCAAGAGAAGATCCTTTGGCCCTGGCTGGACCGCTGCGACCGCATTTGTATTGATGCCACCGGCCTCGGCATCGGTTGGGCCGACGATGCCCAGGACCGATTTGGCGAGCATCGGGTGGAAGCGGTGACCTTTACCACCCGCGTCAAAGAGGCCCTGGCATACCCCATCCGCAGTGCCATGGAAGACCGCCGCCTGCGCATTCCCCATGATCCCAAGATCCGCGCGGACCTGCGCCAGGTCACCAAACAAACCACCAGCGCCGGCAATGTCCGCTTCACTGCTGAGCGCACCGCCGATGGCCACGCCGACCACTTCTGGGCACTGGGTCTGGCTATCGAAGCGGCTTCCCAACCCAGCGCCCCCATCGAATACCAATCCACAGGGCGCCGCAGCGCCTGCGCCGATTCCCGTCTCAATACTACCGATACCGGCTTTGGCACCGTAGCCGGCGGCAGCAATTTTGGAGGTTTCAACTAATGGCCGACTTTGAGCAAACCGCTTCCGGCATTTTGGTACCCGCCAACTTTGCCGCTAAACCTGCAACCCGCAGCCCGCGCCCGGACATGCAGGAAATCGCCACCACTGCCGATGGTCGCGATATTACCCGAGGCTATACCGACCCGCTCACTATCCAACCGGCCCAGGATTCCGTGCTGCAGCTGCGCGGTGGTGGCGATTACGGGGTGTATCAGGAAGTGCTGCGGGATGACCAGGTGGCGAGCTGTTTTAACCAGCGGTGCCTGGCGGTAATCGGCAAAGAATGGGCCGTGGACCCCGGCGGTAAAACAAAAAAAGACAAAGCCGCAGCGGAGCACCTGCAGGAGATGCTGCACCATATCGGCTGGGATCGCGTCACCAAAAAAATGCTCTACGGGGTTTATTATGGCTTTGCCGTCTCCGAAGCCCTGTGGGCGCGGGATGGCCGCCACATCATGCTCGATGAAGTCAAAGTGCGCGACCGCCGCCGCTTTGGCTACGATGGCCTGGGCCGCCTGCGCATGAAAACTTTCAGCACCCCTTTGGGGGAGCTGCTGCCCAAACGCAAATTTTGGGACTTTGCCACCGGTAGCGACCACGATGACGAACCCTACGGCCTGGGCCTCGGACACTGGCTATACTGGCCCGCCTGGTTCAAGCGCAATGGCCTCAAATACTGGCTGATCTTCCTGGAGAAATTCGGCCAGCCAACTGCCAAGGGCACCTATGCCCCCAACGCACTGCCGGAAGAAAAAAACAAACTGCTGCAAGCCCTGTCCGCCATCAGCACCGATGCCGGCGTCATAGTGCCGGAGGGCATGGCCATAGAACTGCTGGAGGCCGCCCGCAGTGGCACGGCGGATTACGCCAGCATCTACGACCGCATGGATGCCGCTATTGCTAAGGTTTGTGTCGGCCAAACCGCATCTTCACAGGGCACACCGGGGCGCCTGGGCAATGATGAGCTGCAGAGCGATGTGCGCCTCGACCTGGTAAAAGCCGATGCAGACCTGGTGTGCGAAAGCTTCAATCGCTCCATTGCCCGCTGGCTTACCGAATGGAATTACCCCGGCGCCCAGGTGCCGCGTGTATACCGCAAAGTGGAACCACCTGAAGACCTCAACCAAACTGCCGAGCGTGACAAGAAGATCGTGGATATGGGCTTTAAACCCAGCCTCAAACATATCCAGGATAATTACGGCGGCGACTGGGTCGAGGCCACCCCAGCGCAGCCCCCGGCGCAACCAACACCACTGGAACCTGCTGCCGAATTTGCCGATGCTGATTTGCCGCAAACCTCGCCGGATGCCCTGGCGGTACAGCTGGAGCAGCGCCTGCGGTCTATCACCCGGAACTGGGGCAACCAACTGGCCCGGCTCCTCGATAAGGCCACCAGCCTGGAAGACCTGCAGGAGCGGCTGATCGCGCTGGCACCGGAATTGAGTCTCGACGAGTATGCCAACATCATGGCTACCGGACTGCAGGCAGCCCAGCTGGCGGGGCGCAATGATGTGCAAGACGAGATAGCCGCACTGGAGAATCCATAATGGCAACAGCGGCGGCCTACGGCAGTCTTTCCTTCGAACAACAGATCCAGTTTTTCCAGGGCAAATTCCCCAGCATCGATTATCAGGGCATTCGCGGCGCGGCTCATGATCGCGCATTTATCAGCGCCGGCGCACACCGCATCGACCTGGTGCGGGACCTGTTTATGGTCATTGCCAGGGCTATCCGCGAGGGGATGACGCTGCAGGAGTTCCAACCAGACTATGAAGCGGTGCTGGATCACTACGGCTGGGAACCCAATGGCGGGCGCAACTGGCGCGCCTCGGTGATCTATCACACCAACCTGCGCACCAGCTATGCGGCCGGCCGTTATGCCCAGTTACTGGAAGTGAAGGACCGGCGCCCCTACTGGGGATATCAGCACAGCGATGCGGTGTTGCACCCCCGCGAGCAGCACCTGGCCTGGGACAACCTGGTGATCCACGCTGATGATCCCTGGTGGCTAAGCCATTACCCGCCAAATGGCTGGGGATGCCAATGCACGGTGATCGCCTATAACCTGCGCGACCTAAAGCGCATGGGCAAAAACGGCCCGGACAAAGCCCCCGCGATCAAGCTGCGCAAAATTACCTTCAAAGGCGCAGAGATTAAGGTGCCGGAAGGTATCGACCCCGGCTGGGACTACGCCCCCGGCGGCAGCGATATTGAGCAGCAAATACAGCGCATTCTGGAGAAAGCCGAGGGCCTGCCGGAGGAGTTGGCAGAGAGCCTTACCGCTGAACTGATAGAAAACCTGGACAGCGGGAACTGACTGTGGCCGGTGCGAGAATTGAGCTAGACGCACGCGAGGCCACCAATACCCTCAGTAAACTGGTGGGTGACCTGGAAAACCCCGCGCCGCTATTGCGGGATATTGGCGAGTACCTGCTGCAGGTCCACCGCAACCGCTTCCGCACCCAGACCTCCCCAGACGGCATACCCTGGGCAGCACTCAGCCCCAGCTATCTCAAACGCAAATCCAAGAACCAGGGCAAAGTGCTCACTTTGAGCGGCGTGCTACGCAATACACTGCGCTACCAGGTGCAGGGAACGGAGCTGCTGTTCGGCACAGATCGCCCCTATGGCGCCGTACACCAGTTTGGCGCTACCCAAGGCCAGTTCGGCAAAACTAAACGCGGCAGCCCCATTCCCTGGGGACATATTCCCGCGCGCCCCTGGCTGGGTACCAGCGCAGAGGATGACCGCGAAATCCTGGCCCTAACGCGGGATTACCTGGAATTTGCCGCTGGCGCCTGAGCGCCCCTGTAAGGCCCTCAGCCCTCCAGGGCATCCAACGATAGCCAGCGCCCCCCGTTTCGCCGCTGTAAAAGCTTTATAAAACCGTTTACAGGGCGATTGCCCGCAATCCGCGCCGGAATCTGCACAAATTCCCAGCCCGCCGGTTTTGCCCGCGTACAAAAGACCTCCTTCGCCATCGCCCCTAAGCTGGCCCCATTCAATCGAAACGCAATGGGAAAGCCAGTGAATCTGGAAATTTTCAAACCCGGCACTTTTACCGATGTGAGTGGCAAAACCCTGTCATTCAGCCAGGCCGATATTCAGTCCACTAAAGATGCCTACAACCCAGCGGTATTTCGCGCACCGCTGGTGGTGGGCCACCCCAAGGTCAATGACCCGGCCTACGGCTGGGTATCCTCCCTGGACTTTGCCGGCAGCGTCCTCACTGCCGAGCCCGACCAGGTGGAACCGGAATTTGCCGAAATGGTGAATACCGGCCGCTTTCCCAAAATCTCCGCGAGCTTCTTCCACCCGGAATCCACCAACAACCCAGTACCCGGTGTTTGGTACCTGCGTCATGTGGGTTTTCTCGGTGCCGCCGCACCGGCCGTAAAAGGTTTGAAGGAAGCGAGCTTTGCCGGCGATGGCGAAGATATTTTTACGGTGGAATTTGCCGGGGCCGACTTCGCCGACAGCTGGCTGGTGGGCCGCTTGATGCGCAACCTGCGCGACTGGATGCTGACGAAATTTGGCGCCGACGATGCCGACAAAGTGGTCACCGATTGGATGGCCCGCGACGCCGAGCAACTAGCAGAAGCATCACCCAGCCCCGATTTCGCCCAACCCAATGACAAAGACACCCCAACCCCACAATCGGAGGAACTCCCCGTGGATGATGACAAAGACAAAGCCGCGAGTTTTGCCGACCGTGAAAGCGCTTTGCAAACCCAGCAGGCGCAACTGGAGGCCCGCGAGCAAAAGGTGGCGGAACAGGAAGCGGCTGCGCGGGAAAAGGATATCGCCAGCTTCGCAGACCAATTGGTGGACAGCGGCAAACTGTTACCTCGCGAGCGCAATGGCATCGTAGCCCTGATGGCCGGCCTGGCAGATACCGACGCCCTGAGTTTTGCCGAAGGGGATGGCACGGTTGAGAAAAGCGCGCCGGATTTCCTGCGGGATTTCCTCAACAGCTTGCCCACCCGCGTAGATTTTGCCGAACGCAGTGCCGCCGAGGATGAGACCACCCAAGCGGCCAGTTTTGCCGCACCCACCGGCTACTCCGTCAACCAGGACAAGCTGGCCCTGCACAACAAAGCGCTGTCTTACCAGAGCCAGCACAAATGCGACTACAACACCGCCCTGGCAGCGGTGAGTTAATCGGGAGCCCCCATGCAATCTATTTCTCTGCTTACGCTCACTCTCGCCGCCACGGCAGCCATCAGTGCCGGGCGTTTTACTGCCGGTGATGGCACCACCGCCAGTGCCGGCGGTAACGCCCTCGGCGTGTCCCGCTGCAGCGCCGAGGCCGGTGAGGATTTTCCGGTGGATGTCATCGGCACCGCCCAGGTAACTGCCGCCGGCGCCATTGCTGTCGATGACGCCATCGAAGTGGGGGCCGATGGCAAGGCCGCCACCAAGTCCTCCGGTGTCACCGTGGCCCGAGCCCTGCAAGCCGCCAGCAGCGATGGCGACTCCATCGAAGTGCTGTTAATCGCCAACTAAGGAAAGCGCCATCATGACCCAGATGAACAACCAACAGGTGCGGGTGATTGATCCCATCCTCACCACCCACGCCCAGGGCTACCGCCACCAGACCCATGTAGGCATCGTGCTATTTCCCCGCGCGCCTGTCGCAGTGAGCGGCGGCCAAATACTGGAATTTGGCAAGGAGGCATTCCGTCTCTATAACGCCCGCCGCACCCCCGGCAGCAGTACCAAACGCGTGCAGTACGGCCACGCAGGCAAGCCCTTTGCGCTGGTACAGGATGCACTGGAGGGGATGGTGCCACGGGAACACTTGCGCGATGCGAGCCAGGTACCCGGCATCAACCTGGGCCAGCGGGCCGTCAACAACACCATGGGCAGCTTATCTTTGACCCTGGAAGTTGAGCAGGCCGAACTGGCCCGCAACCCGGACAACTACGACAACGACCACAAGGTGGATTTGGCCTCTTCCCAGTGGACCGATGACAACAACAACCCTTGCAAAGATATTCGCACTGGCCAGGAGGCGGTGCGCGAAAGCATCGGGATGGATGCCAACACTCTACTGCTTTCTGCCAAAGGTTTTGCCGCAATGCGGGAAAACCCCTATGTGCTGGAGCGTTTCAAATACACCAGCAAGGATTCCATTACCGCCGCCATGATTGCCGCTTTGTTGGATATCGACAAGGTAGAGGTGGGCAAGGCGGTCTCTGCCGATGCCAATGACAAATTCAGTGATGTCTGGGGTACTGATGCCATCCTCGCCTATGTCGCCCCTCCCGGTGGTGATAACAGTGCCGACGCTGCTGAACCGAGTTATGGCTACACCTACACCATGGACGGCCACCCCCTGGTGGAAGAAGCCTATTACGACAACAACGCCAAGAGCTGGATCTACCCGGTGACCTACGAACGCCGCCCAGTGCTCTCTGGTATCACCGCCGGCTACCTAATGCGCAATGTTGGCTGATTCCCAACCTGAGTAAGGGGTGGCGGTCGCTTTCGCTGGCATCGCCACGCAGCCCCTAATCAGCGAATCAACCGGCAAACCTTGGGGGGGGCAGATAGTCCGGGGGTGGAATAGGAAACCCCTCGCTTTTTTCACAGCAGCGGCAACCGCCGCGAAGGGAGAAACCCTTGACTAAGCAAATTTACAAAGTGCGCCAGCCTGTAAAGGTGGCCGGCAAAATTATCAAAGCCGGCACCGTTAGTTGTACCCAGCAAGAGGCAGCGCCACTGCTGAAAAACGGCAGCCTTATCGAGGCCGGTACCAGTGCCGGCGATGGTGAAATTTCCATGGAAGTTTTCGCCGAAGCTGTAGCCCAACTGGATACAGAAAACTCCGAGCACTGGACCAACGCCGGCGCCCCGGATATCAAAGCCTTAAACAAAGCCGGCCTGAAAATATCCGCCGCCGAGCGCGACGCACTCTGGGCAGAGGTCGATAAAGACTGATGTATATCTCCCATGCACAACTGGCTGAACGCCCCGGCGCCCGAGAGCTGGCCGAAGTTGCCAGCCCCGCCCACGAGGCTCTGGTGGATTACGACCTGATGCAGGCCACATTGCTGGGCGCTGATCGCAGTGCCTGGTCCGCCGCTGAAATTATCGTGGCAGACAACACCCTGGTGCGGATTGATGACGCCATCAGTGATGCCAAATCGGTGATCGATGGGTTTTTAGGTCGCCGTGGTTATCTGCCCCTAGACCCGGTACCGGGCATTGTTACCACCTGGGCCAGGGCAATTTGCCGCTATCTCCTGCACCAGGATCGCATCAGCGGCGAGAGTGACGACCCCATAGTGCGCGACTACCGCGATGCCCTAAAGTTGCTGCAACTCACCGCAGACGGCAAGTTTTCCCTGGGCCTCGAAGATACCAGCGCACAGCAAGGCATTGGCCAGCCAGCCACTACCACCGGGGCCAGTACCTTCCGGGATAACCTGGCAGATTACTGATGAACGAACCACTGGATACCGCCGTTATCGAGCAGCGCCTGCGCGACCAGGTGCCGGCGTTGCAACAGGTGGGCGGCGCTGCTGAATATGCAGGGATCAAAGACTTAAAGAGCTTTCGCCCCGGCAGTGCCTATGTGGTGCTCGCCAATGAGGAGGATGTGCCCGAGTCTGACAGCCGCTCCCAACGCCGCCCCAGTGGCCAGCAGCAAGTCAAAGCCACCATCGGCGTGATCGTCGCCGCGCGTAATTACCGCGACAAAACCGGCAGCGAAGCATTACAGGAAGCGAAACCACTGATCGGCGCCGTGCGCACCGCACTGCTGAGCAATTGGATTCCGGGTGGCCAGTTACAGCGCCCACTTAAATGGCTGCGCGGCGATGTACTGGACCACGACCGCAGCACCTTACTTTGGATCGATGTTTTCTCTATCACTTATTTCATGGGGGACACCACGTCATGACCGCCAAGCAAACCGCCGCAAAAAGGGTAAAAGTCACTCTAATCGAGGCGCACACCCACCGGGGCCGGCCCTGCGAAAAGGGCGAAAAAATTGAGGTTACCGAAAATCAGCGCGACTGGCTTATCCAGCATAAAAAAGTCGCCGCACCAGGCAAATAAGGAGCTGCAGCAATGCAAGACTTTTCCCTACAGGGCAAGGTATATCTGGGCGATCGCCTATCCACCGGCAAGCCGGGCAAAATGCACTGGGTCAACGATGTCGGCCTGCTGAATATTACAGCCAATGTCAGCTCGGAGAATCGCCAGGAATCCTACAGCGGCCAGCGCCTCACCAGCGCCACCTTAAACACCGGCACCGAGGTCAGTTTCTCCCTGACCCTGTATCACGCTACCGCCAGCAACCTGGCCATGGGGCTCTATGGTAGCGAGCGCACTGTAACCAGTTCGACAGTGACCGACGAAGCCATCCCAGAAGTGGAAGACGGCGATTCTGTGATATTGGATCGCGGCAATATTTCCAGCCTGGTAATCACCGACTCCAATGGCACCCCGGCCACTTTGGTGGACGGCACCAATTACCAGGTTACATCCAGCCCTGGCGGAATTCTGGAATTTTTAGATGTCACTTCCTTTACCCAACCGTTTAATGCCGATTACTCCCACGGCGCCAGCACCGATATCACCATGTTCACCGAGTCCCCGCCGGTGCGTTACTTGATGCTGGATGGCGTTAACACCGTAGATGGTAGCGGCGAGCGAGTACGCGGGCGCTTATACAAGTGCAAATTTAATCCGGTGAGCCAGCTGGATTTGATTAACTCCAGTTTTGGTGAACTGGCGCTGACAGGTACAGCGCTATTCGATGCACTGTCCGACCCGGATGAAGCCCTGGGCGGTTTTGGCCGCATCGAATTACTGGATTAACCCATGGCCAAAAAGTTGGAAAAAAAAGCGTCTGCAGAATCCCAGGATGACCTGGAGATTCTGCACCCAGAGCGCACCCTGACCATTGCCGGCGAAGTAATTACCGTGCGTGAATACGGCTTTGTTGAGGGGTTGCGCCTGCGTTCACTGGCAGCGCCATTTCTCAAGGCGCTGCACCAGGTAATGGGCAACGGTGCGGCGCTCTCCCTGGAAGCGGTGCTGGATATCATCGCCGAGCACCACGAAATTACACTGCAGCTAATGGCCATCGCCATCGACCGCGATAACGACTGGCTACACGACCTCAATGATCCCGATGGCAACAGGCTGCTGATGACTTGGTGGGCGGTGACTGGCCCTTTTTTTCTGCGCTCTGTGCAGCAACGCCGGATCGCGGAACTGGTCGCGAGCAGAGCGCAAAAAACCGTACCCGCTGGCGAGACATCTACACCACCCTGATTGCCAACGGACACCCCCCGGAAAAAATCGGCAGTTATACCGAGCGGCAATTAATGCTCTACCACGATGCGGCCCTGCGCCGCGAGCGACACCAACGCGCCGGTTTTTTTTCCGATATACGCGCCGCATTTGTTGCCGACAAAAACGACAGCCAAAAGCACCTTCGCAGCCTGATTAAAGACTAAGCCAGCAGCATTCGCCGCTGGCATTTTTGCCCTTGTTCAAAAGACGTTTCCCCCTGCACTCGCCATGATGCCCCCATGGCACAACAAAACCTTGAACTCGCCCTCCGCATTCGCACCGATTTAAAGAATGCAGCCAAGCAGCTCGACGACTTCGAGAAAGAGCTGGATGGTGTTTCAGTCGCGGCCGCTGAGGCAGACACAAGCCTGGATAAAGTCACCGCGCCGCGCAAGGCGGAATCTAGTGGGCAACTAGAGCAACTAGAAAAGGATCTGGAAAACGTTTCTGAGGCAGCCCGTAATGCTGATGCGGCTTTGGAAAAGACAACGGCTGTAAAAGATAACGGTACAGCCAAACAGCTGGACAAAATAGAAAAAGAGCTGATTGATGTTACGACTGCGGCAACAAAAGCCAGCACAGGTATTAAACAAGTAACCGCATCTAATCAAACCTCTGCGACCAGTAAAAATACGGCGGCGGTTAAAGCCAATAACGATGCTATGCGTGATGGTGCCATCTCCGCCGGCCAGTACAAACAGGCCATGCGCCAGCTGCCGGCACAGATTACCGACATCACCACCAGCCTGGCTTCCGGTATGCCCATTTGGCTGGTGGCCATCCAACAAGGTGGGCAGATAAAGGATTCGTTTGGTGGCACCCGTGAAGCCGCCAAGGCCCTGGCCTCAACGATTAAACCCATTCCACTATTGCTCGGCGGCCTCGCTGCCGCCACTGCTGTAGTCGTACTGGCCCATGAGCGGGGCGCGGCCGAGAGCCGCCGCTATACCGAAGCCCTGATCCTGAGCGGTAACGCCGCCGGCACCAACAGTGGCCAACTGGCGGAAATGTCCAAGCGCCTCGACCAGGTCGCCGGTACCCGGCGCCAGGCCGCTGCCGCCCTCGCTGACATTGCCCAAAGTGGCAAACTTTCCGCCGAGCAAATCGAGCAGGTGGGCCTGGCAGCGGTGAAAATGCAGCTGGCTACCGGTCGCGCAGTGGATAAAACCGTGGATCATTTCCTGCGCCTGGCAGATGACCCGGTGCAGGCTATTGCCAAGCTCAACGAGCAATACCATTTCCTTGACGCCGCCATCTATTCCAATATCGCCGCTCTGCAGGACCAGGGCCGCGAAGTGGAAGCGGTGCAGCTTGCCCTGGAAACCTATGCCACAGAGATGAACCGGCGCAGCGATGAGCTGGTGGACAATATAGGCTGGCTGGAAAAAGGCTGGCGGGGATTAAAGACCGCAGCCGGGGAAAGCTGGGATGCCATGCTGGGCATCGGCCGCGCGGATACCCTGGAAGACCAGTTGGAGCGCGTCAACCAGCGCATCCGTGAGCAGCAGGAAATACGCCAGGGGCGCCGCCGGGGAAATGTCACTAACCTCGGCGATCTCTCCGCAGAAAAAGCGCGCCTGGAATTGCAGATCCAGCAGCGCGATGAGCAATCCGCCCGCGAGGGTGAGCGCCGCCGCATCGATGCAGAGGCTATTGCGGCGATGCGCGAAGTGGACCGCCTCACTCAATCCAATCTCAGTAAAGAAGAAAAACGCCTGGCGGCCCTAAAGGAATACCGCAATCAATTGGAAGCCATCCGCCAAGCGAATCCCGATGACCCGCGCCTGCAAAGCGACACTATCGCCAACAATATTGCCGGGATAAATGCCCGTTACACCGACAAGAAAAGCATCGACCGCGAAAGCAAAAGCTTGGAATCCTTTGTTGCCCAGCTTGAGCGCCAGGCGGAAGTCCTGGGCAAAAGTGCTGCAGAAACCCGCGCGTACAATATCGCCGAAAAAAGATTAAGCGGCGAATTGCTCGCCCGCGCTCAAGCCGCCAATGCCGTAATCACCGCCCAGGAAAAACTCAACCAAGCGACGGCGGATGCCAAGCAATTAGCCACCATTGAAAACCGTCTCCTCAGTTTGCAAGGCCGTACTGCCGAAGCCCGCAGCAATGACCTGGAAAATCAATACGCAGATTTGCTGCTGCGCCTTCAGGCTCGCAGTGATACCGCTGGCATCGAACTGGTTAACAGCCTGATCAATGTAGAAAAAGCCCAGGCGCAACTGGATGAACTCCAGGCCCAAGTGGCTCGCGTGCTGTCGGAGCAAAACCGACAAGAACAAACCATCCAGGCGCAGCAGGAAGCCGGCCTAATTACCGAATTGTCTGCCCGCGAGCAGCTGCTGCAATTACACCGCGACACCACCGCTCAGGTGGAGACGTTGATACCACAAATGGAAGTCCTGGCCGAGGCAACTGGCGACCCCGATGCCATTGAGCGCGTGCGCCAGTTGAAAGCCGAAATAGAGCAACTGCGCGTGACCACCGAACGCTATGGCTCCGTGGCACAGGATGCGTTTGAAGAGAGCATCACCGATGGCCTAGTGGCCCTCGCCAGTGGGGCCGAAAGCCTCAGCGATGTAATCCAGGAAGTCATTGCCTCTATTGCCCAGGCCATCGCCAGGCTTGCCGCTGAAAAGGCAGCCGCACAGATCACCCAAATGGCTGTCTCGGCAGTGAGTGGCTACGCCGACGGCGGTTACACCGGTGCGGGCACTAAATACCAGGTGGCCGGCGTGGTCCACGCTGGCGAATACGTGCAACCCGCCGAAGTCATGCGCGAGCCCGGTGCCATGGCCTTTATGGAGAATTTCCGCCGCGAGGGGATGCGCTCCCTGGAGCGCTTCCGTGGCTACGCCGAAGGCGGCCCGGTCGGTTTATCCGCAGCCAATTACGACAGCCCCGCACAGACTCTCGCCGCCAGTATGCCGGAGATGACTGTTAGGCAGCGCCTGCTGCCGGTGCTGGACAAAGATCTGATTTCTGATGCCCTGCGCGGACCCGAGGGCGAGCAATTAATCGAACTACATATCAAACGCAATCCGGGAAAATTCCGGCAAATGTTGGGGGGGTAATGAGTATTTATCGGCAGGCTGTGGCAACCAATCATATTGATTTACTGGACCAAGTAGTGCGCCTAGTAACCGGCGCCGGAGAGGTTAGTAACCTGAGTTTTTCCGGTACCGGCAATGGGCAACTACACAACCCAGACGCACACCCCGCAGCGGTGACTGAAACCTGGACCATCACCTGCACCGATGCCACGTTCCCCGCCACATTTTCCGTGCAGGGTTCCATCTCTGGTGCGCAGGCTTCGGCCATTGTGGGCACTCATTACGATAACGCCCTGGTGCTATTCGACCTGGCCGCCGGTGATACCGATTATCAAGCGGGAGATAAATTTGAATTTGATGTCACCGCCGGGGAAATGCCTACAGATGAACGCTGGGAGGTGTTGCGCATTGGTGGTGTGGCTGGAATAGAAGCGAGTTCTTACCGCACTGACAGTGAACCCTGGCGGATATTTAAAGGGCCTTATCACGAGCATTCTAACTCCTGGGCCACAGCGATCGGCGAACATGAAAACTGTTGGATCAGTTGGAAATTTTTTCGGCCCTATGAAATCTACCGCATAGAACTTCAGGCACCGGAAACTAATGCCCAGGCACCTAATAGTTTTGCCCTTGAGTGGTCCAATGATGGAATAACCTGGCACCAGCGCGAAGCGTTTTCCGGTGTCACCTGGAGCGATAACGAGAGCAAGGAGTTCTCTCTGGGCGGAGTTTCGCCGGGAGCCAAGCGTTATTGGCGTATTAAAATTTCCAACAACAATGGTTCTACTGATACCACTGCTGTACAGCAGGTACGATTCCTAGAATTCCAAAATACGGCGGACATTAATTTCGGTCGTATGGCTGCTGCCTGGCTTCGTGCGCCGGGACTTACCGGTAATGGTCCTGTCTATTTAAATTTCCAGGTGTATGACCGGCCCACTGATGATTATTTTAATCTGGCTTTAATTGGTGCTACCGGCTTTATTGATGATGGCGACATTAATGCGCAGCCTGGACTGGCAGAGATGGGGCTGCCCCTTTGGAACCAGAATATGGAATATTGGGCAGCTGTCGATGGCCAGCATATCGCCCTTAATGTCCGCGTGGATAACGGTGTGCTGCCGATCTATTTAGGAAAAATGCTGCCGTTTGGCACACCGGGGCAGTTCCCATATCCACTCCTAATCGCCGCGCCATTATCCACGCCTGCAGCCACGCGCTATTCCGATGACTCTGTCAGCTTGCCATATAAGGGTTATCGGCAAAATTTAAAATTGCGCAGCACCGATGGTAGCTGGATAACGCCCTACGTTTGGCCATACAGTTCAGGAAAAACCTTTCGCGATACCGGCGGGGATTACCCATTACTGCCGCTGACTCTCTACGACGCAAACAACACCTACGGCGTATTGCACGATATCCACTTTATTACTGGCTTTGACAATATTGCGGGCAATACCGTCTCGGTAGAGTCAGAAACTTATACCGTATTCAGTGATGGCTCTCTAACAGGATTTAATGATTACTACTGCATGAGGACACAATAATCATGGCTTACGAGACTGGTACCGTGAACTCCGCTGTAGATCTGCTAGCAGTGATACAAAGTTTTGCACAGAACAACGGCTGGACATTAAACGGTAGCCTTCTACAGAAAGATGATGCTCATATTCAACTCACGGCCAACAGTGACGACGAACTGCAAATTACTGGACTGCGAAATGGGTTGGATTCAGATCCAGATGCTTGCCCAAGGTACAGTCGTATCGCCTTTGACTCCGATACTTGGCCTACTAACGCCATCTACCATATCGCCGCATTTAATAATCCAGATACGCTCTGGGTGACAATGGTATCCGGCGTTACTGATCATTTTCATCTTGGCTTTGGCGCGTTGGAAAAAACAGGCAACTGGTCTGGCGGCCAATGGTTTCACGCTCAGCACAGCTCGAATAATGCTAACAGTACCTGCTATTCATTAGTGGACGGGGGCAGCAATTCATTTTGGGGGGGCGCTGCATCGCGAGAATGCGGACTTTTTTGGAGCCAAAAAGACGGTAGATCCTGGGACAGTAATAACCACATCAGTAAAACCAGTTATTTGCACTGCGAATTGCGCGGTTATATCTGGGAATCTACTTATTCAGCCAATGATAAGAGCAACTTAAACGTAGTACACGGCCCAACAATATTCACTCCTATCCATAGGAACAACCCGAATAGCTTTAATGGACAGACCGTATTAACCCCATTTAATTTATTTTTGCAGAATACCGATGGCCACTACATGGCCATCGGCCATGTGGGCCATGTCCGCTTTGTAAAACTCACCAACTACAACCCAGGCGATATTCTCGCCGTAGGCAGTGAACGGTGGATGGTTTTCCCCTGGCATCGCAAAGACTCTGATTATCCCGATGGCAGTGCCCCTGGTTATACCGGCGGAGCCACCTCTACGGGCTTACTTGGCATTGCTGTGCGCTATGGCGGTCCTTAACCATGGCTCAATTAAGCGGTTTTTCCCAAGGCCAATCGCAACAGTGGGCTACCGATCACCTCAATATGGTGCCTCTGGATACTCTAGGGGATGCACTGTATGAGGAGCGCGCGGTCTCGGTTATTTCTCCAGGCCAAACCGGCTCTATTAATCGCGCCCAATTTGAGGCGCCCAGACGCAATCTTTCCGGTACCAAGACTAGCGGCTTTGCCGATGACTTTTACCACCAAATCCACATCAGTCCCACCAGCCTGGAGGTGGGCAATATCTCCTCCGCGCAAACCCACCAGGTCACCGTCTGGAACGCCTACCTGGAACCGCGCACACAGACAGATTTAAGCAGCGAAAATGCCGAAGGCATCACTATAGCCGGGCAACCCAATCCGCCCCTGGTATTTGGCGCGCTTCAGGAAAGGGAGTGGGAGTTGCAGATTTTGACGGATGGCCCCGCCGTGATCAGTGCGGAAATCACCTGGCAATTTGCCAATGGGGATTCCGCGCTACTGACTATTTCCGGCAACCGGGTAATGGCTTGGCCATTTGCCCCGGATTGGAGCCAGAGTGTGCATGAAATGCTGGAATGGCTCACCGATATTTTGCCCAGCCGTACCGCTGTAGAACAGCGCCGCGCACTGCGGGAATTTCCCCGTCGCTTTTACAGCTTTCAAACGCTGACCACAGGCGCCGACCGCACCCGTTTGGATCTAGCCCTGTACGGTTGGGGCGCAAGGGTTTGGGCACTGCCCATTTGGCATGATGTGCAGCTGCTGCCAGCGGTGGCTGCAGGCAGTGAGGAAATTACATGTACAACGGAATACCGCGATTTTGCAGCAGGTGGAACTGCGTTGCTGCTGGGGGAAAACGCCATCCAGTACGAGGTGCTTAATGTACGGGCCATTCAATCCGACCGCCTGCAATTAATCGACCCGGTGCAAAATTACTGGCCCCAGGGTGTCCGCTTGTTCCCTATGCGTAATGCACGCTTGGTGGCACAACCCCAAATGCAAAAGCACTCCGGTGCGACAGTGCGCGCCGAGGTGGAATTTTTGCTGGAGGAGCCCACAAGCTGGCCCACCGACTCTTTACCCAGTTACCGGGGATGGCCGGTGCTAGAAGTCCCAGCGGCGGAGAGTAGCGACCTGAGCAGCTCCTATATTCGTTTGCTGGATTCTATTGATAACGGCATCACTAACCCCGCGATCAATGAGCCCATAGAGCTGGGGTTTTCACTCCAATCCCACCGCTGGTTAACCTTCGGCGCTGAGGAGCGCGCAGCACTGCGCAGCTTTATATATACGCTTTGCGGCCGTCAAAAATCAGTATGGTTGCCCACCTGGATGGAAGATCTGCAACTGCTAGAACCGATTCCGACGAACAGCAGCAGCCTTGATATTGCTCATGTTCACTATGTGCGCCTGGCTGCGCTATCCGAAGGCCGGCGGGATCTGCGTATCGAATTGCGTGACGGCACCACCTTGTATCGTCGTATTACCAATTGTGCAGAGGTGGACAGCCAGATGGAACGCCTTGCCCTAGATAGTCCACTGGATCGCACCATTGATCCCACAGAAGTTCGTCGCATCAGTTTTATGGCGCTGGTGCGGGCCGACAGCGACCGGGTGGAACTGAACCATATCACCGATAACGAGGGTGCGGCCTCGGCCCAAATTCTATTCCGCGGGGTACGTGATGACCTTTAACGACCGCGAAATCTCCATCGCCGATGGACAGCCCGTGCGCCTGTATGAATTTGCCCTGGGGCCGCAGCGCTGGCTGTACACCAATGCCCAGTTGGGAGTGGTCCACAACCTACAAACTTATATCAGTTGCCCCGGTATTTCCGACGATGGTATCCGCCAAACCGGTGAGGCCAGCGCCGACTTGCTCACTATTACCGCGCCGTTGGATTTCACTCTGGTCAGCCTCTACCAGGTTTACCCACCCTCTATCCCGGTCAGCATTACCGTATATGACAAGCATCTGGGCGAAGATGACGCCCTGGTGGTGTGGGTAGGAGAAATCGCCGATGTCACCCGCCGCCGCGATCAGCTCAATCTCGTATGCGCGCCGCTGTCTTCCAGGGATACCACCGGGTTGCGTTTAACTTGGGGGAGAAACTGCCCGCACACGCTATATGGCGACGACTGCGGCGTAGATAAAGAGCTGCACCGCGTTGATGCTGTGCTTGCAGAAGTGACGGGCCTCACTCTGGTGGCCTCAGAATTTGCCGCTTTCAGCGATGGCCATTTTAGTGGTGGATTTGTCGAGTGGTTCGCTACTAGCGGCACCCTGGAACAACGGGGCATCGACAGCCACAGCGGCATCAATATTACATTGTTAGGAGGCAGTCTTGACTTGGTGCCAGGGCTGGACCTCCGCGCTTATCCAGGATGTGCGCGGGTGATATCGGTGTGCGATGAGAAATTCAATAACAGCGAAAACTGCGGCGCTGTGCCCGGACTCCCTGGCATATCTCCATTCGATGGCAACCCGGTTTTTTAAGAGGGCAAAATTGTGAATTTTCTAATCCAGATTGCAGTGATGATCGTCGCCGCCTATGTATCGGCAGCACTCAATAAACCCCCTAAACCCAAACCGGCAGCACTCACCGATTGGGATTTTCCCACCCCGGATGAAGGTACCCGCCGCGCCATTATTTTTGGCGATCGCTGGACCCCCAGTTGGATGGTGTTGGGTGTTGGCAACTATCGCACCCGCCAGCTGAAGCTCGACAGCGGAGGCAAAAAGTGAGTGAAAAAAGCCTGGTGATTAAACCTCACCACATCCACCTGGCCGGGCTCTGTATTTCCGGCGCACGGCCCTGGTTTGCCCATCACAACCTGGAGATGGTAGATCTGCGCCGTGGGCGTATTACCACTGAAACCCTGGCGGCCACTGGCGATGCACTGGCCCAGCGGGTGATCGACGCCGCGCGCAAGGAGGCCGAAGATGGGGAGCAGTAGCAGCAAACCCCGTGTGATTGCCTATTACTTTGGCCTGCATATGGGCATCAGCGGCAGCGAAAACGATGAACTGGTAGAGGTCCAGGTGGGTGGCCTAACCGCCTGGCAAGGCTCGGTAACCAGCAACCAGGAAATCTACATTGATAAGCCAGATCTATTCGGTGGCAAAGAGCGCGAAGGCGGCATCCAAGGCACCCTGGATGTAATGATGGGTGAGGCGGACCAGCCAGTAAACTCAAAACTCCAGGCGATGCTCGGCGGCCTAGTACCGGCCTTTCGCCGCTGTTGTACCTTGTTCTATGACGGCATGATCAGCGTCAGCAATCCCTATCCAAAGCCCTGGACTTTTCGTTGGCGGCGCGCACTAAAAGGCTGGGATGGTGACGTCTGGTATGCAGATAAAGCCAAGATCCTGCTAGACGATGACAATATCCACGCGATGAATCCCGCCCATATCCTGGTGCAGTGCAATACCGACCGCCGCTGGGGCCGCGGGCTGCCACACGAGCGGCTCGACCTGGACAGCTACCAAGCCGCAGCCGACCAGCTGCACGCCGAAGGGTTTGGCCTCTGCTTTGTTTGGCTGCGTGAAGAAAACGTATTGGAGTTTATCCAGGTGGTGCTGGACCATATTGGCGCCGGGCAATATATCAGTCGGCGCACCGGCTTATTAACGCTTAGCCTGCTGCGCGATGGTTACAACAGTGATGACCTGCCGCTGTTTGATTACAGTAGTGGGTTACTGTCTATCGAAGAGGAAACCCTGGCGGTTAGTGAAGCCATCCCCAATGAAATTGTGGTGAACTGGCATGACCCCATCAATAACGAAGAACGCCAGGCCCGTGAGCAAAACCTGGGTGCTATCCAAGCGGCCGGAGCAATATTTTCCCAAACCGTTAACTACCCAGGCATACCCACCTTTGAGCTGGCCAGCCGCGTCGCGCAGCGGGATCTGCGCGCAAACCTGGGCCTGCGTCGTTTCAAAGTCCGCATGGACCGGCGCGGCTACGATATAGCACCGGGTGGGCTCTTCCGTATCAGCGCACCTGACAGAGGCATCGACAGTATAGTGCTGCGCGCGGGCCGAATGGATTATGGCACCCACCGCGAAGGCGCCATCACCATCACCGCACTGCAGGATGTTTTCGGCCTGCCTGATACCGTCTACAGCCAGGAACAGCCCAGCACCTGGCAACCCCCCAGCCGGATTCCCCAGGCCGTAATCGATCAAAAATTATTTGAGGTTTCCTACCGGGATTTATGCCTGCAATTATCCCAGACAGACCTGTCGGCCCTGGACGCAGACGCCGGTTTTATTGGCGCCTTAGGTGCGCGCCCCAACGGCCTGGCAGTGGACTATCAACTGGTAACCCGCGTAGGTAGTACCGAATATCAGGTGCGCGACACCGGTGCCTGGGCACCCATAGCTGCACTGCAGAGCGATATGGCGCACCTGGACAGCCAGGCAATCCTGGTTAACGGCGATGACCTCGACCTGGTGGAAACCGGAACCGCCGCCTTGATAGGTGATGAGATAGTGCGCATCGATGCGCTGGACACATCCACTAACACGCTGAGCCTTTCCCGTGGTTGCGCCGATACTATCCCCAGCACCCATAGCGCCGGCACCCTGGTCTGGTTCTATCAAGACAACGCCGCCGCCGACACTACCGAGTACCTTGATGGCGAAGAGGTCAGCGGAAAGCTCTTAACCCGCACCACCAACCAAACACTCAGCGAAAGCGCGGCCACTGCAAACATCGTCACCATCGACCAACGCCAGGCACGACCCTATCCGCCGGCCAATGTGAAGATTAATAGCAAAGACTGGCCCGAAACAGCCATTAGCCCGCTCACCATTACCTGGTCGCACAGAGACCGCAGCCTCCAACAGGATGTCCTGGTGCCTTGGACCGATGGCGATATTGGCCCCGAAGCCGGCACCACCTATAACCTGCGAATCTATGATGAAGGCAACAATGAAATCCAAAATGATGCGGGCCTCACCGAAACCACAGCCACAGCAACTGGCAGTGGGGGTGGTGGTAACGCCGCACTTCTACATTTTGAGGGCGACGATGGCGCGACAGGTTTTACCGATGAGTACGGCGGCCAGTGGACCGGCACCAGTGGAATAAAAATCAGCACCACCCAAAGCAAATTCGGCAACGCCTCCCTGTACTGCCCAACAGACAATGGCAGCGGCCTGGACCGTGAAACAGAAGATCAACTGGCATGGGGAACGGGAGATGGTTCTATTGATCTTTGGATTTATATCGAAGCGCTAAATGGCAGCGACAGCCGAGGCATTGTCGATTCCAGGTCTTATGGTAATTACAACCAGCCCAGGCCCTGTATTTATCTTGCTACAGATAACTCCATTCGATATTACGTGAATGGCTTAGCCCGCATTACCTCAACCACTGATATCCTAAGTGCAGCTCAATGGCACCATATCGCGCTAAGCCGCAATTCAGGCACCACCAAATTGTATGTGGATGGTGTAGCGGTAGGGAGCTGGACGGACTCCACAAATTACACCCAAGACCGCTACATTTTAGGCGGGATTAGTGACACCGACACTCTCCCAGGGTTGGGTGGCTGGTTAGATGAATTCAGGGTAACCAATGGCATAGGCCGCTTCCCCGACGACTTCACCCCACCAGACTCCCCATACACCACCAACCCACCAACAGTGCTGCGCATAGAACTGGAAACCAGCCGCGACGGACTCACAAGCCGCGAGATTTATAGCCACACACTAACCGTGCAATAAGGTTTTGCCCTGGTACAAAGGGCCGGCGTATTAATTGAGGATAAGGTGGGCGGGTGGGATCTAAAGATATCAATTAAGCCAACCAACCTAGCGGAGTTTGACCATGTAAGCAGAGACGATAAAAGAAATGAGAAATTTTCCAGCCCTAAGAGTTATACAGCTTAGGGCTGGCGCAAATCGAAGAGTTGCAAAAGAATTCCACAGTGCGCAAAAATTAGAAGAGCTTATTTAATGCATTAGTAGTCGCGAATTATCGCGCGCGGCTACAGGCTCTATGAAACAGTAAGATCTATAAATGGTCCGAGCGCTGATACTTACGGAGATATTATCAGTGAGTATGGGACATCAAAAATTAAAATAGTGGATTAAATATTGTCGCAGTAAATAGCCGGCAAAGTTTTGATACTAGATGCCGCCTCAGATGCCACCATATGGTGGTTCGGTAAGAAGTCTGGGGCTAAGACTGCTGCATCTGTGTCATACTTGCACACTTTCTCTATTGGGGGTGGCGGTATGTCTGAAATACAGTTGGAAGAAAGACGGAAGTTAGAGCTAATCGAAAAGGTTAGAGGTTATCTGTCTAAAGAATTTGAGCTGGAAATTGGCGGTTTTGAAGCGGAGTTCTTTATTGATTTCCTTGCAAAGGAGATGGGAGCCGGATTTTATAATCAGGGTTTACATGATGCTCAAGTAATAGTGTCCTCTAAGTTGGAGGATATTTCTGATGCAATTTATGAGATAGAAAAGCCTGTCGACTAGAATTATTGCACCTGTTGATGGCAGTACGATTCTATCTCTTAGAAGCTATTCAAGGATATTGATTTTTAGGTTTTTCTGCCTGGATAAATAGCATGGCTGCAAAAACCAATACTATTCCAGGTATGAAACTGATATTAAAGTTTGCCATTTCCAATACTATGGCCACTATAAGTACAAATATTGGGTTCAAGAAGCTATACGCCGCAACTTTGGTTGCCCCGATCTTTAACGTGCTGAATTGCAGCAGGAAAAAACTAATTAAAGTTGAGAATAGGGCTAAATAGAATAGCCCGCCGTAAGTCTCGGTGGGTATATTTCGCCATTCTATCTGGTTTAAATTTGGAAAAGAGAGCAATAGTAACCAGAGCGCGCCAAATAGAATAACCCAGAATGTCATGACTTCTGTAGGCTCCCCTGAATGAACCTTCTTGATAAGCGGGTTATAAAAACTGAGAGATATAGCACCTAGGGTGAATATCCAATCCCCTTTATTTAGGTCTAGCATTATCGCTGTTGTGATACTCCCCTTGAATACAATCCAGGCTGCACCCAGAGTCCCAAGGGTTAGGCCGATAACTTTGCGGGTGCTGCTCCGCTCGCCATTGATGATCAAAGTAAAGATGGCTGTCATCGCCGGAACGGTTGTAAAAAGAGCGCCGGTATTCACTGCGGTGGTGTATTTGAGTGCTTCAAACATACACCAGAAAAAGATAACTAATGGGATACTGAGTAGTGTATACCCCAGTAGTTTTTTGGGCTCTGGAAGCTGAATCCCGTGCTTTAAAAATATGAAGGGTGCAAATAGTCCCGCCGCAATTAAGAATCGAATCAACATCATGAAATCCGCCGGGAGTGAATCGGCGATTAACTCCCCAACAGGAAATGATCCTGCAACCAGTAGTGTACAAAGTATCATCAGGCAGTGAACCCACCAGAGCGAGGTGTTGGGGCTTGTAGTTGATGGGGTTATGCCCTTGGTAAGCTCACTCATGCTTCTTGCCTCTATTAGCGAGAGATAAGTGTATGTCGTTTCTGGTAAACTGATAATCCAGCATTATAGACACTCACTGTTGAGGAGAAGGAAACAGTCGCTTATGGAGACAATTGCAGCGATTCCAATATTTGTGACTGTGGCAGAAACCGGTGGCTTTTCCCCGGCGGCAAAGTTACTTGGCATCTCAAAATCAGCGGTAAGCAAGCGGATTACCCAGTTGGAGCTGCAGCTTGGGGTGAAGCTTTTGCACAGAACTACGCGAAAGTTGAGCCTGACGGAGGCTGGGGAGCATTTTTATGAGCACGCACGCATTGCTTATAAATCGGCCAAAGATGCACAAGACGCAGTTCTGCAGCTACAGGGGGAGCCTCGGGGGCGCTTGCGGATCAATGCTCCTATGTCCTTTGGTAGATTGCATCTGGCTCCCTTAATTCCCGTATTTATGAAGCGTTACCCCGAGATTAGTATCGACATGGTACTGGACGATAAAGTTGTCGATTTAGTGGGGGAGGGCTTTGATATCGCCATTCGCGGAGGTGACCTTCCCGATACCAGCCTGATTGCCCGCAAACTTGCACCTCTGAAAAGTGTACTCTGTGCGTCACCTTCCTACTTGAAGGAATTCGGAGAGCCCACAGAGCTGGAGCAGTTGAGTGCCCATAATTGCCTGGTTTTTACTTATTCCAGGGATGTGAAAGAGTGGGGTTTTATCAAAGACAATCACTTACATACCATCGAGGTGAAGGGTAACTACCAGGTAAATAATAGCGAGGCACTGCGGGAAGCTCTTCTCCAGGGGGTGGGAATTGGCCGCTTACCTACCTTTGTGGCAGGACCAGATATTGAGGCTGGGAAGCTAACTCCTCTATTCGAGGAGTACCAGATGCCTGCCAAGTCTATCTACGCGGTTTTCCCTGAGCGGCAGTTTATGCCAGCCAAAGTCCGCGCCTTTATAGACTTTGCAATAGAGTACTTTGGCGGCGATACACCTTACTGGGATCAGTAAACTGTTAACCTTTCGTCAACAGTAAGTCTCCGCCGAGCCCCATTATCAACGACAAGGAAACCCAATAAGCTTCTTCTCATCGACATTCAATCAACGAACGATAGTCAGAGAGAAACTTATGGAATTGTTTAAAGCTGTTGAATCCCGCCGCTCGGTTAAGCATTTCGATGTCACTGCAGAGATGCCTGCCGAGGACTTCACCCGTCTGGTCCAGGCGACCATGTTGTCGCCGACTTCTTACAATATCCAGCACTGGCGCTTCCTGCGCATCACTGACATTTCCCTCCGCAGCCAGCTTAAAGATGCAGCCTGGGGGCAGCAGCAAGTAGAAGATGCTTCTGAGTTGGTCATACTTTGTGCAGATATTAATGCCTGGAGCGATCGGCCGGAGCGGTACTGGGCCGATGCGCCGAAAGGGGCTCGGGATGTGTTAGTGCCAATGCTAACTGAGTTCTACAAGGGTAAGCAGCAACTACAGCGGGACGAGGCTATTCGAAGCTGCGGATTGGCAGCACAAACCATGATGTTAGCGGCAAAGTCGATGGGATATGACACAGGTGCAATGGTTGGGTTTGACCCAGAGAGAGTCGCTGAGCTGATCAATTTGCCCGAAGGTTATTTGATCGGGATGATGATAGTGATTGGAAAAGCGGCAAAAGTTGCGAATGGGCGTGGTGGACAGCTGTCGATAAATGACGTCCTGTTCGAGAATAGCTTTTAAGGAGATGATAAATAGGGATGAATCGCTATTGAGGTTCTTTTAGTAGGCCTCAAGGATTAATTGGGTAAATTGTAAAGGCAATTACAGTGTCTATTTACTGGCGTTATCAAAGTTTCGTTATGCTTGCCTAGCTCAAACAATAGATGGGAGATAGAGCAATATAATGAAAGCCCCCTTAGGCTCAGAATAAATTCTTTTCATTGATATTGGAAACGTGAAGGGTGGCTTATGCCTACAATTTTCTTATATCAATGAGAGGGACCTGCCATGAACACCTGTTACCACAAGTTAGTCACAGTTTTCGTCACAAGTGCTACTTTATTCTCATCACCACTAGTTATGGCTGTTGATTGTGGCGATGTAATAACAACAGCTGAAACCCTGTCGGAAACGCTGAATTGTGAACTGAGCCTGGCGAATCCCTATGCAGTGACAGTAACTGGACCCAATGGAAGTCTTACGATGGCAGAGGGCGGGGAAATTATTTGTGATAACCCAAATCTAGAAGGTATTGCTGGAATTTTGGTTAATGGATTATCTGGTGCCGTTTATGGTGGGACGATAACCGACTGCCCAGATGGTTTAAACCTGGAGGGAGATGGATTTCATACCATAGATGGAATTATGATCTTAAACTCTCCACGAGAGGGAATTGTTATTGATAGTGACTCCAATAATATTGTTGGGAATCAAATTATTGATACTGGCAATGATGATGGTATAGATGTTAGAGGCGATCGAAACCAAATTATCAATAATTATATTGAATCAGCCGGTGATCAGGGGATTACGGTAAATGGTGTGTTTACACTGGTTCAGCTAAATACTGTTGTCGGCAGTACTGATGGTGATAACGGAATTGATATTAATGAAAGTCACACAACAGTTATTCAGAACTTTGTTACCGGCAGTGCGAGTAATGGGATTGAACTCAATGTGGATGTATCAAGTACTTCTATAATACAAAATATAGTCATGGAAAATGGCACAAATGGCTCGCCTGATACAGCCGGTATCAATATCGCTGGATTCGATAATGAGAATAATATAGTAGTAGGGAATACGTCGCTTGATAACTCTGCAGTTGATTTGCGTGATCCTACCGATCCAACCTGTAGTGGAAGTAATACTTGGATTGGCAATACTCATGTAACAGCAGAACCTGCCTGTTTGGATTAAAATCGGGGAGGCTTTTAATCTGGGAAAAGTAGAAGCGTGTAAGTGATACTGCTGGAGAAGGCGGAAAGATATACTGCGTTTAAGGTGTACTGTGCATTCGTGTGTTCCCTATTTTGGGAGTTACTAAAATTAAACCCGAACTACGATGTTCCACGCCAATGCTGACACTCGATTGCCGATAGGGTGACACTAAGGGCTATGTTCTGCGAGAGAAACGACATGGCAGTCTTCTGCTTTATGAAAATCAGTTGTCGTTTCCTACAAAAATCTCAATCCGATCGACATTCCCGCTAGCATCCAGTACAGCAATTTGGTGCTTACCACTTCCCGGAAGTAGTGCCAGGTTTTCATTTCCGAGGGTTTCGCCCTTGGGTTCACCGTTTAGGAACCAATAGCGCTTTCCCTGTCCGCCAATCGCGCTCAGAGTTAAACGCGGAAGTGGGGCATTTTTGCCGGTAGGTCGATACTGGTTACCATCTCCAGCTCCGACAATCTTTAGTGGGGTCCCTGTTGTTGCCGTCGGGGTGTAACACTCGGGAGCAGTCGGAGGGATTTGTTGGGCCCGGGTTTGGTTTGCGGGTAGCCAGGATTCCAGTTCTTTCGGCCAAAGGGCTAGGCTATGCCTTTCAGTAGTAGAATCCATACAACTGGGCTTTACCCGCATACCTTGCCGGTTTGCAAAGAAACTAAAGGTTTGTGCTGCCCGCAGAGGCTCACCTTGCGGCGATAGTGTTCTGGGTGTGCGCCCTTGGATTAACCAGGCGTTGTGTTGCAGATGGCAGTGGCTGGTTTGTGTGAGCGTCTTCTGGCCCCCAAGCGGCCAACAAATAGTCTCATGAGTTACTGAGTCTGGCTTTTTCAGGTGCTGTTGTTTGTTGTCTGGTAATGCGGCGATAACTGTGTTCAACAGAGGTGTGGCACTAATGGAGCCATAGTAACCGGGTAGGGGAGTGCCATCCGGTCGGCCTACCCAAATGCCGACGGTGTAGCCGGGAGTTACGCCAATCGCCCAGGCATCCCGATAGCCGTAGCTGGTGCCTGTCTTCCAGGCGATATCTGCCTTGTTTTGTCGCACCAGATTGCGCCAACGGCGGGAACCTCCGCGATTGGAAGCGAGCATTTCAAATGTAATCCAAGCCGCCTCAGAAGACATCAGATGCCTTTCACGTACGGGCTCCTCGGGTAAATAGCGGGGAGCTGCAGTCTGGCCTCCCCGTGCCAGTGTGGCATAAATACCTGTCAGCTGGTCAAGACGAGCACCTACGCCCCCCAAAATCATGGCCAAGTTGGGTCTACCACCACTGGGAAACTCTAGTGCTAGTCCGGCATTCTCCAGGGCTGCGGCCAATCGACCGGGGCCGTAATGTTCCAGTAGCTGAACTGCAGGGACATTGAGAGATTTCTGAAGGGCGGCAGTGGCGGTGACAGGGCCGGCGAAGCCTCGATGGAAATTTTCAGGGCGGTAATCGCCGTAGATGCGGGGCGCATCGCTGAGCAGGGAGGCGCTGTGAATCAGGTCCTCATCAATGGCAAGTCCGTACAAAAAGGGTTTGAGCGTAGAGCCCGGTGAGCGTACAGCCCTGGCCATATCCACATAGCCATAGCGGCGCCCGTTGCCAAAATGAGAAGCTCCCACGTAGGCTCGCACGGATAAATCGGAATTCTCCAAAACTACAACAGCTGCAGATGTTTTGGCTGGATAGCTATCCATATGATCGCGCAGAAAATCTTCCAATCCGCGCTGGATGTTGCCGTCGATTGTGGTGCGAATAACTTCTTGATCGCTGATGGTATTTACCAGTCTGCGAGCTAGGTGTGGGGCGTTTTGTGGGAATTCCAAGCGTTCCGCATAGACCTGCTCAAGTTGAGCGCGCTCAACATCCTCTGCGCTCCAGACGGTAAATGACTGCAGTCTATCCAGAACTTTGTCCCGGGCTTTTTGTGCCTTTAGAGGATGCCGATCTGGCCGCAGGCGGCTCGGAGCCTGAGGCAGTACAGCTAGCAGTGCAGCTTCCGCATGGGTAAGGTCGGAGGCTGGTTTACGCAGGTATAGGCGGCTGGCTGCTTCCACGCCTTCAATATTGCCACCGTAAGGTGCGAGGTTCAGGTACAGATCGAGAATTTCATTCTTGCTGAAGTGCCACTCCAATTGCAATGCACGCAATATCTGCTTGGTTTTGCCCGGCAGAGTTTTGCGGTGTGGGTCCAGTAGTCGCGCTACCTGCATGGTGAGAGTGGAACCGCCGGAAACGACTCGTCCATTGCGAAGGTATTGGACTGAAGCTCGCAATAGGGCTAGCGGGTTTACGCCTGGGTGCCGATAGAAGTGTCGGTCTTCGTAGTTGAGAAGAGCTTCGATAAAGCGCGGCGATACATTTTCCCGAGATATTGGGTATCTCCAAACTCCGCGACTGTCGGCAAAGAAGCGTAGTGGTTTGCCGTAACGATCTGCAACGACCCGTGCAAAATCTTGAGTTTCGGGAAGAGGTGGAGGGAAAGCAAAGTCGAGCAGTAGCAGTACCGCTGTGAGGGCGGCGGGCGCAAGCAGCAGTGCGCGAACTCTGCGACTGCTGCTTTGCCAGGCTCTCCGGATAGTGGCCAACAGCTTCACTGTTTACCGATTACCCGCAATTGCGTTAGGGGATTTTCACCGATAGCGAAGCGTTCCGGTTTGTACATATCCTCTACGTAGGGTGGGGGCACCTGATAGTTGCCGGGGGTTACTGCGCGGGCGATATAGAAGAGATTGGTGGTTTTGTATCTCAGCTGATCCAGTGCCGCCACAAAGCGGTCATCGCGATATTCAGTGTGCTGGATATTGTCCTGGGTGTCCTGCCACTGGGCGATAGTTTTGCCATCGAACTGGAGTTCATCCACTTTGACACTGTCGGCCAGGTTTTGATTCTCCAGCTCAAAACCTGCGGGCAATAGGTCCACTGCAAGTAGGTCGGGCAGGCGCTGGTCCGCATCAATTTGCAAACGCACCAGGTAAAGCTCGCCCTCACGAACCTGGTTGGGAATGACTTCCGTGCCATCCAAATTGTGGTAGCTGCGTTTGATTCTGACACCTTTATCCATCGCCGCCTCAGGTGACTTCTTGCTGTAACCATTGATGGTAATTGCTGCATAGAGTTTTTCTATTTGTGCAGTTACCTCAAGTGCGCTGGCGGCTTCGCGCCCGCGGAATAATGCGCTGTGCGGGTTATCGCTATTGAGCTCGCGCAAGCCATCAATACTGGCCAAAGTCGCAGACCAGTTTGCGCTGCTATTGAGTTGCAACTGTGCTCCAGCCATAAACACACTATTGCGCTCCTGGGTGCTGAGATATTGGCGACCGTGGAGAAGATCGGCCAGCTCGAACACCAGGGATTCCGTTTTATCACCTGCGAAATTGTGCTCTAGGAGCAGGGAGATCATTTGGGCCGTATCCCGTAGGTCTGATCCATAATCGCCATAGTAGCTGCGGCGTTTGCGCTCGATTTCAAGCGCTTTTTGCAGGGCCTCCTGGGCCAAGGTGGCATCGCCCATGGTGTGCAAAGCGATTGCCATATGCAGATTGGGTAAGGGAGATTGGGTCAGGCTAGAGCCGCTTTCATAAAGGGTACGCAGTTGCCCGAGAGACACTTTCTGTACTCGTGAGAGCACATAAGCTGCGTAAGCTCTTGAGGCATAAGCATAGAAATCGGGACTATAGCTATAGCGTTGCTGATAGAAAGCACCGCGCTCACGGGCGTAATCCTGCAGGCGCCTGAGTGCGGATTCCAGGCGGTTATCGTCAAATACGATTCCCTGGTCCCGGGCCCGCAATAGAAGATCGACTACATAGGCGGTTAGCCACTGGCTTTCGGAAGACTCGGAACTCCATAGGCCAAAGCTGCCGTTCCCTTTTTGCATACTGAAAATGCGCTCAATACCTGCGTCGATACGTTCGGCCCGTTCATTCTCATCCAGAGGTTCAAGGCCCAGTTTTTGCTGTCGCTGCGGCGTTGCCATGACTAGCGGGAAGGTCCGGCTGGAGGTTTGTTCCAGGCAGCCGTAAGGGTATTGCAGGAGGTTGGATAGGTGATCCTGTAACTGCAGTTGCGGTCGGCTGTCCAGGGATACCAGGGTTTGAACAGTTCCAGGCATTAGGGAATCCAGGAAGCTGCTATCGGCACTGAAGCTCTCGCCCTGGGACAGGAGTCTGCGCTGGTTTCGTGTGGTTGCCGGCCAAGCGGGGCGCACGCCCAGGCGCCACTGCTGTTCGATATCGATATTATTTCCATCTTTATCGACGGCACCCTGCATGACCAGTTTGAACTCCGCATCTCCGGTGGCATCTTTGGCGGTGATAGGGAAGCGCAAAGTTTTGCGTTCACCATCCGCCAGTTCCAGCATCCGCTCACCCATTTCCAAATCTACCGCGCCCACTGATTGCATATTTACAGTGAGTTTTTGGGAGCGGCCACTTAAGTTATTGAGGTCAAGGGCCAGTGTGCTGCTATCACCAGGGGCCATAAAGCGAGGCAAGGCGGCTTGGGTGACAACCGGTGAGGCGACTGTTACTTCTCCGTCGGTGCTACCGAATCGGTCTTTGCTGAAAGAAACCGCCATCAGGCGCAGCTGTCCGTTAAACTCCGGTAGTTGTAGCGCGACCTTCGCTTGGCCCTGAGTATCAAATTCAACGGGTCCTGAGAATAAAGATACTATTTGAACGTCGGAGTTGGGCTCGTCGCCGCCTCGGGCCAGTTCCGCATCGCCGCCAAAACGTTGCTCCACCAGTTTGCCACTGTTGGATTCAATAATGCGATGATAGATATCCCTTACATCCACACCATAACGGCGCTGGCCAAAAAAGGCCTCGAAGGGGTCCGGGGTTTTGAAGCGGGTGATATTGAGTACACCGACATCGACGGCGGCCAGGGTGGTCCAGGCTTTGCTTCCGTTTTGTTCGATAGAATTTTCGTCAGTAGAAATGGTAACTTCAATTTCCGAGCCGGGCAGGGCATTCGTGGGCGCTTCTAGTGAAATGGGCAGACGCCGAGGATCACGATCCAGGGGCAAGTGGGCGAGACCAAAAGCGCGATTGGGGGCGATACGCTCATTCTTGTCCGCAGGGCGCAGAGCCGTAACAGAAATATAGGTGTCGTGGCGATCCCACTCAGGAGAGATTGGGATTTCGACATTGGTGCCCGACTTTTCTACAGGTAGTCGTTTGGACCACAATAGTTGGTCGCTCTCCACCAACACCAACGCCTCTCCGTCAGCGGGCGGTACTATGGTGAGTTGTGCCAGATCTCCAGAAGAGTACCTTGGTTTATCCAGTGATAGGGCCACGGTATCCGGACGCGCGGCCTGGCCTTTGGCTACTTGATCCTTACGCCACCAGTAATACCAGTCCCGGCCGGCGTGGAAGCGTAAGCTGCTGGTTGCTCCCGTATTGGTATCAGTGACTTCTAAGCGGTAGTGGCCGTGTTCCACTGGGACTGTGAGCTTCAGGGGCTGCTCTTCGGTGAATTGGAGCTGGCGACTGAAAGTTTCGAATTCAGCACTTGAGTATTCATAGTGCCAGCCCCGATTTGCAGAGTACTCCCAAAAGTACTGGCGGTCTTCGGAAATTAACACCGCTTTGAGATCCCGCCCGATAACAGGCTCGCCCTGTGCGTCGGCAACCACTATTTCAAATTCAGGCCTGCTGTTGGCCGAGGGGTTTTCCTCTCCAAAATTTGGGCGAATACCTACCACCGGGTGTGTGGGCCATACCAGGACTGGATGTTGGCGAGTTACCGGGCGGCCGCCGGATTCGAACAGGCTGGAAACCAAGTTGATTTTCAGAGGGCTCTTTGCTCGTTTCCAACGGGAGCGCAAGGTCAGATTGCTCAACCCTTCCTCATTGAGTTCAATCGTTGGGGCATGAAACTGTCGCGTGGGTAAAGATTCATTAGTGTTCCCAAATAAGAACCCTTTCCACTGGGGGAAGGGCTCGCGATAGTGGCTAATTTGCACCAGAGTTTCCAGGCGGTTTTTTGCCGCTGGCGCGCCATAGAGATAACTACCTTCTACTTGAAGTTCGAAAGATTCTTTATGGCCCTCTACCAGACTGCGCTCTTCACCGTCTTGCAAAACCAGCTTCATTCGCTCTGGCAATAATTCTTCTACCTTAAATGGATATTTCACTTTGCGCCCATCGGCTAGCTCAACATCCAGGCGCCAGTCACCGGTAGGTGCATTTTGTGGAAGTGGGATAAGCTTTTCGTAGTATCCGGGCGCGCTGGCGTGCCATGTGAATGCGCGCGCGCTGGTATTGTCCGGCTTTATGAGTTCTGCCTTGATCGGCAGGCCTTTGATATAGCGACCATCATAATTGCGCAGCAGCCCGCTCACCTGGATCGATTCATTGGGGCGATACAGATCTCGCGGGCCATACATGAAAAACTCCATCGGTCTCGAAGGGCGCTGGCCCAACTGAAAATCCGAAAGGTCCAATGCAGGTTCACGTAGGTCGAGTATGGAGAAGTGACCGGTATCAGGATCTCTTGCGATGAAGAAGCGCTGTGAGTCTTCCTGCTCCTGCGTCAGAGCAAAGCGCACCTGGCCGTCTTGGTCGGTTGTGTATTGCTGGATTAGCTCCCCTTTGTTGTTGAGCAGCTCAACCTCAATGCCCTTAAGAGCCTGCCCTTCATCCAGAGATGAAACATAGAGGTCAACACTGTTTGGATAGTACCGCGCATGAAGGCCTAAGTTGGAGATGGAGAAGTGGGTGACATCATAGAGATTAGTGTCATACACGCCTGCCGGCTGCATAACTGCGACATAGATTCCTGGTTGTTGCAGGGGCTTTATATGCCCGATAGAGAGGTCGAAATCTCGCTGGACGTATTTCTCCTTGGTGAGATCGAACTGGGCACTATAGACAAAATCGGCCACTTGATTGAGAGACTTTAAGCGATAGTAGTATTTTAGTGACTGGCTTTTGATCAGCCTGAAGAACTCGGAATAATGCTCAGGTTTCACTCTATGGAAGTGAATCTGTGCAGCCTCAACACTGACTGCAGTAACAGGTAGGCCGGGAGTTACCGTCGCGGGAAAAATACTTCCATTGCTGGCAAAGCTGATACTGGGCTCAATCCGTCGGGTGCGAATCTTCTCCTGTTTCTCTTCCTGTAACTCCAAGCCGTTTTCGCCGGGCAGACCCGGGAGCACGGTGAGTTTATAGCGAGTATTTGGTTCAATATGAGGAAAATAGAGAATTTTCTGGTTATCGGAGAGAACCCAACCACCATCTACACGCTCGCCATCGTCACGGGATAGATTCAAGTAGGAGCCAAAATGGGCATTGCCCAGTAAAGGTTCAGAAAAGATAACAGCGATGGCTCGTGCATCTTTAAACGTCCGCTCCCCAACATGGAGGACCTTTAGAAAGTGATCCCCGAAGATTTGAGTACTGGCACTGGCTGTGACTTGTGCAGAGGTAGCATCATTCTCTGTCAGCTCAGTAGAATTAGTTTCAGAAGTGCGCTGAACTTCATCAGCTTTCGAGCTTATTTCACTAGAAGAGGCCGCTTCTTTTTTATGCGCTTTCTCAGTGGCGCTGAGAGCTTGTGCCTGGTTGTTACCCTCTTCAACGCTCCCGCCTTCCGCAAGCTTGGGGGGTTCAGCGAGTTTTTTCTCTGACTTTTCTTGTGAGCAAGCCATAGCAATAAGACAAAGAAGAATGACCGCAATCCAACGTGGTGAGCGGTGAAGAGACATGGGTATTTCCTTATAGAATCCATTTAACGGCGCACAATTTAGTCCGTCTTTACATATGTCTCAAGTTTCCTCCATGGTTTCCGAACTCGGTATCTACTTCTGATGCAAGTGTGTACCAATAGTGAGGTGGGGATTACTGATGGCTAGAAAATAAATTTATAGAATGATGGGATGGCAATTAGGTGGCTTAGGGAGTAAGCGACCTTCCTGTTCTATGGTGCCAGGTTGAGGCGTGCAGTTTATTCGACAATCACTAGCTCAATTGAATCTAGCCGAAATAACGTTATATCACTACATCTATGTTGGCTTCTTTTTACGTTTAAATAGCTTAATCCAGAAGATTCCTTCAAAGATAATGCCAAGAGCAAGGAAGATTACTCCTCCCACAGGGACTCCGAAAGCGTAGCAGGCAATCGCCGCAAATAGAAATAGTAGTGCGGTGGCAATTCTTTTCACTTTGATATTCCTTTGTTATGCCTCAGTTCTAGCCTAAGCTTGTCCTACTTCAAAGACTATACTGAATACCGGACTTAAACCCAACATAAATATGTAGTGGTCTAATCCTTCCGGACACTTCGCTAAGATGGTAAAACTACCAAGCGAGGTGAAGTATGACAACAAAAGGTACACGCCGGTATTTCAAGCCGGAATTTAAGAAAGACGCCGTAGCGCTAGTCTCTGAGCAAGGGTATTCAATTTCTAAAGCAGCAGAGGCTGTAGGAACAACAGCCAATAACCTGCGACGCTGGATAAAGGAACTGAAGCAGGAAGAAGACGGTGTAAGGTTGGATGTAGGTGAGCGCGCAGAATTAGAGCGATTACGACGTGAAAATAAGCAGTTGCGGATGGAGAAAGAAATCCTAAAAAAGGCCAGCGCCTTCTTTGCGAAAGAAATGAAATAAAGTACAGCTTTATTGAAAAACAGCAAGGCAGCTTTCCTGTTAGGGTGCTCTGCCGGGTAATGCAGGTAAGTAAGACTGGCTATTACGATTGGTGTTGCCGTGGTAGTAGCTCAATAGATGCTCAAACATGGCAACTATGCCATCGTTTGAAGGCCCTATTTGCAGAATCTAGACAGAGCCTCGGAAGTCGTCGGTTAATGAAGCTGTTACGTAAAGAAGGTTTTGAAGTCGGGCGCTATCGAGTCCGCAAGCTCATGAAAAAGCTAGGCTTGGCAGTAAAGCGTAAGAAGCGATTTACAATAACGACAGACAGTAAACATCACCTACCGGTCGCAGAGAACCTTCTGAATAGGGAGTTCTCACCGAGTGCTAAAAATCAAGTTTGGACGACTGATATTACATATATTTGGACTTCGCAGGGCTGGTTGTACTTGGCGGTAGTGATTGATCTCTATTCGCGCCGGATTATTGGTTGGCATCTAGATCGGAAGATGGAAACGGCCCTGGTAACTCGTGCGTTGATGATGGCTGTCAATTTGCGTTCGCCTCCAAAAGGTCTCCTGCATCACTCTGATCGTGGCAGTCAGTATGCCAGCCATACCTACCAAACGTTATTGAGTCAGCATGGGATGGTGTGTTCAATGAGCCGTAAGGGAAATTGTTGGGACAACGCACCGACTGAACGTTTCTTCAGCAGCCTGAAGCGGGAGTGGGTAACAGGAAACCTTTATCCGACAAGGGAGGATGCGGTAGCGGATGTAAGAGCCTATATTGCTTATTACAACTCACGCAGAATACACACAACACTGGGAGACCTAGCCCCTATCGAATTTGAGAAATGTGCTTGAAGAAGTGTCCGGTTGGAGTTGACCACAACAATAATACCCAAGCATAGAACTGTGGAACAAAAAGCTAAAGGCAGATAGAGTTTGTGATGGCCATGCCTGACCCTGTAAATCGTCACCACTATCAGCGAACTTAAGGCCAAAAGTGCTGATAAGCCTAGAGCCATCAAGATGACTTGAACTTCGGTAACACCATCATTTCCGGCAACTAGCGTCGGTTCTAAATACTTGGGGCCGCTTTGCCCGGCAGCTGTTACAGCGGAGACACTTTTGGCTAGAAGCAGTTCGTTACCATTAAGCCCTCGCCAGTACTCCATAATGGAAATAAGAGTTGCTATTGAACTTGCTATAAGGCAAAGGCTGATTTTTGAACCTGTAGCCATGATGCTTGAAGTTGGGGGCATACAGAATGTCTTATTTTGTCTTTCTATTAAGTTTGCTTTGCCAGAATGTGATTATTAAGCAGGCAGCTAATGTAGGTATGAAAACGACTAAAGCTTGAAATATCAATATGGAGGCCTGGAGCTTCAGAATTTTACCTTCACCAAAAGAGTTATCGTAAATGTAATGTGCAGCCAGAGTGTAACTTAGGCTGACTATTATAGAAGTAATCAGTGATCTTAGAATCATTGTTTTAGTTAACTATGATAACTCAGCTTGGATGGTCTTTAAGGATAAACTAAACCTGTGTTAGATTTCTAAGGAAATTATTAATTGACTCTTGTAGTTCGTAATCCTCTGCACTGACAGAATAGATATGTGCTTTATGGGCAAATTCCAAGGCTTTATCTTGTTTTTTTAGCCTCAAAAAATGTTCAGCCATTTCCAGGGCAATTGAAGCTGAATACAAAGGGAGATCTAATTTTATTGAGCAGTTAAGTCCCTGGGTGTATGCCTGTATTGCATCCTCACAGCTTTCTGAAAAATCACCCAAAGCCTCCCACTGTAGGGGATGGTCTAGCTCGCCTCCGGCATATTTTGCGCATAGTCTCTCTAGCGAGTTGAGGGAGTCTTGGCACCCAGCTTTATCCCCAGAGGCGGATTTATTGACTATCTCAAGTGCGAGTCCATGTACATCATCGTAAAGTGGTGTAATCATTTAGAAATTATATCCAAGAGATGAAATATAAAAATATCGATATAACAGTGGGTAATTATTGGCAAGACGAGCCTTTTGTCTATCGTTGCCAGATATTAGAGTTTTCGACTTCGCAAGTTTAAGTACGTCCTCACCAAGCCGTGACTGGTATTGCTGTGAAGAGATCACAGATAGCGGCCGAGGTTTTTTTATGAAGAGTCTCAGACCAGCTAGTCACCCTTACTCTTTCATATGTACTATCTTACTGTTAGGTGGGGTTATATGAGGTAGCCTGTGAAAGTACTGATTGTTGGGGCTGGGCCCACGGGCCTTACAACAGCGGTCGAGCTTGCTCGGCGAGGGCTATTGCCAAGAATTGTGGACCGCCGGGATAGCGCTTCAACCCTTAGTCGAGCGGTGGGAGTTACTTCTCGCAGCCTTGAGTTGCTTTCACACTCTGGCGTTTCTGAAAAGTTGATTGCTGAGGGGATCTCGGTTCAGAGCGCATGCATTTACCTAAATACGCATTTAGCACTAGAGTTTCCCCTCCATTCCAATCGGACCTATTTTCCTGCAATTCTTGGACTCCCTCAAGACAGAACTGAAGCTCTCATGGCTCAGGTTTTATCTGGTATGGGAGTCGAAGTTGAATACAAGAAAGAACTCAAAACCCTTACCGAGGAACAGAGTGGAGTAGTAGCTTTTTTTGACAATGGTGAAGAGGAGCGATTTGACCTGGTCGTAGGAGCGGATGGTATTCGCAGTACTGTTCGTGAAGCTGCAGGTATCAGTTATCCTGGATTTGATTTGGATGAAGTGTGGTCAATCGCGGATGTTGATACAGGGGATTGGCCTCCTAAAAGAAAGTTTACCTTGGTCAAAATGGAATCTGGCGTGGTCGCTGTTGCGGTGCCATTGGGAGAAGGCCGACACCGTCTGGTAGCTAGCTGTGATAATGCAATTAAAGCATTTCCGATGGCGGTGGATGTTAAGAAGGTTAGGCGGGAGGGAACCTTTAAAATCTCAATTCGACAAGCGGAAACTTACTCAAAGGGCAGGATACATCTAGCTGGGGATGCTGCCCATTGCCACTCTCCGGTTGGAGGTCGTGGTATGAACCTTGGGATAGCTGATGCAGCCGAATTGGCAAAACGAATCACTGAGGGGCAGCTCCTAGGCTACTCTGAATTGCGCCATCAAGAAGATAAAAAGGTTATTGAAGTAACTGAGCGTGGCCGGAAAATGATTACTGGACAATCCCTGAAAGCAAGATTTGAATTTCGGGCGTTAATCGCTGCCGCCAGCTCTATTCCTGCGGTGCGGAGAAAACTGGGGCAGTTTGCGGTAGAACTTTAGGGGCATTCCAACCTATTTTTTTAGTTTTACAGCTGTACCAAAAACAAGAATTTCTGAGGAGCCATCCATAATTGCACTTGTAGTAAAACGAATTCCTACCACGGCATCAGCGCCTTTTTGCCGGGCACTGTCACTCAACCTTTGAAAAGCTTTGTTTCTCGCTTCGGTCAGCATTTCCGTATAGCCTCGTATCTCTCCACCGACAATACTCTTTATACCTGCCATTAAGTCACGGCCGATATGTTTTGATTGAACAACGTTGCCCGTAACGATATCCAGTACCTCCGATATTTCCCTTCCTGGTACTGTTTCTGTAGTTGAAAAAATCATATCATTTCCTTAATTATAATTACCTATATTTTTGGCTATATTGGTGATCTTACCCTAACCTGGATCCGTTATGCGAATATATTTAATTGTTTGATGGTGGTCGAGTGCTTTTTTTTAGCTACCGTGTCTTTTCTGGACTTTAGCTTTTATCTTACATTAAATGAGGTAGGGTTCCGGGGTGAAAAGTGTAATGATCATATAGGTCAGTAACTTTTGATGGAGTAAGAGCTAAATTAAATGCAATTCATTAATTGCGGCATTTTTCTCAATGATAAGTTGTCCACTTTTATTTTGGGTATAAATGTGAGAGGGAAATCAGTGCCCTCAATAAAGTCTCGGCTACTCAATGTAATAGCCCTTGCTGCGCAAAAGCGCGCAGTTATGACCTTAGATTAGAGAGGATTTGGTAAAATTTAGGTTAAAAATCCCTAGTGGGGTTAATGTGGGTACATAAAAGTTGCTTAAAATGTACTCCCTCATGATGTGCTTATTTCATGCTTTCTCCTTTCTTAAGGGGAGTAAGCACTGCCAATAACCAACATCTATCCACTGGTTAAATTTTCGGCCGACTTCTTTGAAATGAGCAACTTTTTCCATTCCAAACTTCTCATGAAGTGCTACGCTGCCTGCATTTGGTAGAGCTATGCCGCAGATTACTGCGTGGACATTGAGTTCACTTAACTGTTTAAACAGTTCATTATAGAGCTTCGAGCCCCAGCCTTTAGAAGAATAGTTCGTGTCCAAGTACACGGTAGCCTCCACCAAATACTGGTAAGCACAGCGTCCTTTCCATTTACTGGCATAACAATAGCCAATTAAACGGTCCTCATTCTTAGCAACTAACCAGGGAAGATTGTTTTTTGAGCATTCTTCGACTCGGTCGGCGATAATTTCCGGAGAAACTGGCTCTGCCTCAAAAGTGATACAGGTATTCTCCACATAGTAATTGTAGATTTTAGCAATCCCAGCAGAGTCAGAAGCTTTAACTGCTCGTATCATACTATTGTCTCTCCCTATGTTTGATAGTATTGGCCAGAGATTGGTGGTGAACTGACAAGCCAGATACCCGCTGGCTGGCTCTGTAAAGCTTTATCAATGCTTACTTTTCTTTTTACTATTTAGCGACTTTTCCATGGCCTTTGATTCTTCTAGTGTACGAACGGACCAATCTATTCGCTGCTGATCATAGACTATATCAGAATCAATGTTATACAGTCTCCAGATCCCAGAGTCATCTTTAACAAACTGAGTGCCGCACCACTGTGGCTGACCAAGATTCATCATTAAGCGATCCCAAGTGGCCGCCTTTAGCCAATTAGCTTTATTCTTATCCTCTGCCAGGGTTGCTGCAATAGTGGCAAGAGCATGGGCCAGTCTTATATCTTCTGACTTATTACCATGCTGGAAGATAAGTGCTGCATGATAGTAATCCTTTGACGTTCTAATATGCCCATTCTCAAGCATTTTTAAGACTTTTATCCGCCGGGTTTTGTCTTCATGATTTAGTGATTCCCAGTCAATGTCACGGTGGGGGGCAATGCGCGCGCTTTGGTCTTGGGTGAATAAATCAGTGAGCAGTTTATTTTCCTGTGCAACCTTCTCCTTTGGTATTTCATGTATTGTTACTTAATTACTAGCAATAGAATATTGGGCCGAAATGCAATATAGAATAGTAATGGCTTTTGTCGTTAAGTGTCTCATGCTCAAATGTTAGGTCTCACTTTTCGTGCGTGAAGTGTAAGGTAGATGTTGTGAAATTTTGTAGGCTTCATCACTAAAGGGCTGCTATAGCTTCTATTTCTACTAGTAAATCTGGATGTATTAGTTTTGAAACTTCCACCAATGAACAAGCGGGTAAACTTTCTTCGTAAAATTGAAAAAGTAGCTCTCGAATGGATGTTAGATTGCCAATATCGCGAACAAAGATTGTTAGTTTGACTAAATTATTTTTTACCAGTCCCTCGCAATCAAGGATTATTGAAAGCTGGGAAAGTATTTCAGTAGTCTGAGCAATCAAGCTAGAAGATTGTACTTCGGTTTTATACGCTGTAAGGCCAGATATGTATAGGGTGTTGTTGTGCTTTGTTGCGTGTACATAAGGGCCTGCAGCTTGGGGAAGGTCTTGGTAGTTTATCCTTTCGATCATTCTATCTACTTCTGTGCTCTGTAATTGGGTGATTTACTAAATTAAAACAGGAAGATTCCAGTCTTAGTTATTATTACTAGTGGCTAGTGTGTCAGCATTGCTACTATGATTGGCTCTTATTACCCTAGTAGTTTACTTTACTCCGATAGTGTAGAAAGTAAGAAAGGATTGTTCTGGAGTATTTTCAGGAACTTTAGATATTCATTCCCAACATTTTCAGGAGCCTCCCACTGCGGATAATGCCCAATCGTTCCCAGCTCAACAATATCTGCTGGACGATCAATCACTTGACGAAATCGATCCACCATATGCTTCCCTGAAACTGGGTCCAGTGAGCCATTGATTAGCAATAGGGGGCCGGGGTATTGCTTTAGGGCGTCGACCCAGCGCTGACGATGTTGGCGCCTGTCGCGCATATAGCTGATTAGTTTATAAAGGAGCCGGTTGCCATTCTTATATTGGAGAATTTGCCACAAGTCTCGCAACTCTCTGTCAGAGGGTTGTGTCTCTGGTCCGAAAATGGCACTGAAGCTGCGGCAAAACTGCCGGTAATTCATCAGTTTATTGATCAGGAAGCCTGCGGGAGAGAGCAGCAGTTTTTGTACGAAACGCGCTTGATGAGTTTCTGGAAACAGACCTCCGTTTAGCAGGCATGCTGAGGCATACCTCGTGGTACCACCGCTATTGGCTCTGGCGAGTAACTCCTGGGCAACGGTATCCCCATAGTCATGGGCCAGCAGGTGGACCTTGTTGATGTTTAAATGTTGCAGAAGAGCTTCATGTAAATCAGCTTGCCCGTGGATACTGTAGTTATGCTGCTTGGGTTTGTCTGAGTAACCGAATCCCAGCATATCCATAGCAATACAGCGATAGTGCGCTGTCAGTTGGGCCCATACCTTTTGCCAGTCATAACTACTGGTTGGAAAACCGTGAATCAAAAGCAGCACTGGTTTATTTCGGCAGCTTGGGTTGCTATCGACATAGAAGAGTTGGTGGTTTTGATAATCAAAAATCTTTCCGTTTGATAACCACTGCTGAGGCTGCATTGGCTGTTCCATTTCTTATTGTTGTATTTGCTGTAAAGATTGCACGATGAGCGCGCAACCTCAAGCAGCGGCTACAGGTGGAAAGTAATTATCCTGTTCCTTGCAATGCGTAAATCGCGGGCTTGTTGATTATCTTCCATACTGAAAGCAGGGTCACCGAGGCGGTTAGGCCGATAATAAGCAATGGTGGTAGCAGCCAGCCCCATAGGCTGGTTTCAATACTGAACTCGCTTTGCTCAAGCCAAAGCGCCAGAGGGACGAGGACCAAAGTCGCTACAGCGATACCGATAACGACGGGAATCAGGCTATCGATCAGGGTGTGATAGAAAATCGTCGCTGGGCGGGCGCCGATTGCCATGCGCACGCCAAGCTCAGTACGCCGCAGTTGTACACTGTAACTGAGCACTCCAAAGATACCGATGGCAGCGAGGCTAAGTGCCAGTAATGTCAGGGCGGTGGTTACCCAAACTGAGACCCGGTCATTGCTTAAGAGTAGGTCTCGCGCCTGCTCCAGGGTGAATAGCTCAGAAACTTTGTACTGCCTGTTTACTTCGGCAAACTCCCGATTAATCTCTGTGGTGCTGAGCGGTTGGTGAGGCTTATGTCTAAGTACGAGTAGGGGATAGCTCACGTTGATACCGCGCACAAATAAGCGGGCGGGTTCCTTTTTGCCGGGCAGGCTTGCGTTGCGTACTACACCGACCACTTGGTAGGGCAAGTCACCTCGCCAGTAGTAGCTATTGCCTAATACTTCTCCATCCGGCTCCAGTTGCTGGGCCAGGGTTTCGTTGACGAGCATCATGCGATTGTTATCGGAAAATTCAGCCGCATTGATATGGCGGCCAGCTATCAGTGGCATACGCAAAATGGAAAGGTAGTTTTCGTCGACCACTGTGGTCTTGGCCATCACCGGGTTTTGTCGGCTGGCATCATGACTCAGGGATGTGGTCCAGAGTGGCCGGCTGATGGAGATAGGAGTGTTTAGGCTCAGGCTGGCATTTTGTACTTTAGGGTGCTCCAGCAATCTTTGCCTGATGGCCTTCAGATAACTCTCCCGTTCGGCAGTGGGGGCACTCCTAAGATTGCCGATATTCAGAGTCATCACTTGAACGTTGTCCAAGGGGAAGCCAAAGGGCTGGTTAATCAGTCGGTTAGCTTGAAGGAAAATCTGCAAGCTGGCGACGATAAGCAAACTGGTCATCGCCACTTGGCTGCTGATGAGGACTTTGCGGATTAGAGGCGAGATCTGTACGCCGGAACCTTTGCCGCTGCTCTGCAGCATTTGATTCAGTGCGCGGTAATTAACCTGGCGACTGACTATGGCTGAGAAGAACAGGGCGAGCAGTAAGGCACACAACAGTGCAAAAACCAGTGTCTGCCAGTTTAAGGTGAGCTCTTGAATGCGAGGAATTTGTTCCGTAGCCATCACCTTTAATACTTCCGTCGATCCCAGGGCTAAAAGTAGAGAAAGTAATGCAGCCCCTAACATAAGTAGGCCGATTTCACATAGCAGGGCCAAAAAGATATGTTTTTTATGTGCGCCCAACGCGACCTGTATCGCCATATTGCGTTGTTGTTTGGCTGCGCGAGAAAGAATCAGGTTGGTAACATTGGCGCAGGCAATTAACAGAAGCACCAGTGTACCGCCCATTACCATTAGGGTTCGCGTGGCGCTGTCGCCAAGTATTTTATTGGCGAAGGGGGTGAGTCGGTATTCAACGGACCTTTCTACCGAAGAGGATCTTCCCGCTAGGGCCGCTTGATACTGGGCATCCATTAATGTGCTCAATTCATGCCCCGCACTGGCGGGGTCAATGCCCGGCTTCAGCTTTCCTGTGAGCATGCGGAAAGGCAGGAAGCCTCTCCAATTATTTCTGCGCTCTACTTGTGTATCGTTAAAGTCCCAGGGCAGCCAGACCGCCGTTTGCCGGCCCTGCTTATAGATTTGGGGTTCAATGAAGTCTTTGGCAGTGACGCCGACAATGCGAAAGTCCACCTCCCCAAATTGCAGGCTTTGCTCCAAGACATTTGGGTTGCGCCGGAACATCTGCTCCCAGGTTTGATAGCTGATAACCGCCACGGGGACTCGGCTATCGAGCCCTTCATCGGCATTGAATTGTCTGCCCAGGGCCAGGGGTGCTCCAGCCAGCTGGAGATATTCCGGAGAGACATAGGAAACATTAACCCGTGGTGATCCGGATAAATTGCGAACCACATCTTCCCAGAAGTACACCAGGGCGCTGGACTCGAAGAAACTATCGTTCTTATAGATTTCAACCAGGGCGGGGTATTGGCTGTTGTTTTCCAGCCGCAGCTGCTTGTTCTGGTAGAGATTACCATTCACGACATACAGCCGATCTTCGTCCGGGTAGGGTAGGGGTGTGGCTAACAGTTGGTAGTTGAGATTAAATAGTGTTACCAGGGCGCCGAGAGTGATACCCAGGGTCAGAATAATAGTGGTGGCGTAGCTCCGCGCCCGATTGATGGACTGGAGGGCGATGGACAGGTCCTTTGTGGTGATCATAGGGCCATCTCATGGGGCTCTAGTATGGGCTGCGGTGTTGAGATTTTTCCATCCAGCAGATGCAATTGGCGGCTGGCCATGTCTGCATAACGAGGGTCATGGGTCACCATGCACAGGGTGGTCCCTTCATTATTGAGCTGTCGCAGCATATCCATTACTGCATCGCCATTGTGGGAATCCAGATTGCCGGTGGGCTCGTCCACCAGCAGTAGGGATGGATTGCCAACTAGCGCGCGGGCTATGGCGATTCGCTGCTGTTGGCCACCGGATAACTGGTTAGGTTTGTGAGAGGCCCGGTGACTCATTCCCACCTTCTCCAGGCAGTGTTTCACTTTTTTGTCGGCTTCAGGCTTGGGAATGGGATTGCGGCGGTATCGCAGGGGTAGGGCGATATTGTCGTAGACAGAGAGTTCGTCAATCAGGTTAAAGGACTGGAAGATAAAGCCTACTTTCTCGTTACGAATTGTTGCCGCCTCACTTAGCGTCAATTGAGCGACTTCAGTGCCTTCAATCTCATAGCTGCCGCTGGTGGGGAGGTCCAGCAGGCCGAGAATCGAGAGAAGTGTGGATTTACCGCAACCCGAGGGGCCGCAGATAGAAACAAATTCCCCCGAGTAAATACTCAGGTCAACGCCCCGCAGGGCGTGAGTTTCCATTTCTTCGGTGCTGAACACCTTGGTGATCCCGGCCATATGAAGGATTGGCTTGGACATAGCGAACTCCCTGTTCTCGCTTTGGGTTTCAGGCTTTAGTCAATAATCTGGATATGCTCAGCTTCATTAAAATTGGCCATATCCGAGAGGATGATGCGGTCCGCTTCATTGAGGCCTTGGGTGATCTGGATATATCGACCTGACTCCTCGCCGAAGCTGATCGGTTGAAGTGCCGCTTCCTCCCCGTTTTCGTTAATCAGAAACAGATTGGCCTCACTGTGCCTCTGCACATTGATAGGTCTCTCGACGAACAGCGTATCTTCCATCGTGTCAGTGAAGATCCGGGCATCGACGTTGAGCTGTGGCCTGGCAGACTCTGGCGCGCCCGCGCTAAAAGCAATTTCCACTTCAATATTGCCGTCCCGAACCTCAGGAGTAATACGGGTTACCATACCTTCGACTTTTTCTCTGCGGGTATCAATTTCAGCGGGCTGGCCAACCTCCAGTTGTTCTGCTTTGGATTGTGGTACTTGAACCAAAGCGAGAAGATCAGTCTCGCTGCCGATCAGTGCCAGCTCCTGCCCGGGATCGACACCTTGCCCCAGCTCTACCGGCAGTCGTTGCAGTATGCCGTCCAGGCCGGCGCGTACTGTCAGTCGGTCTGTACGTTGCTGGATACTTTGCAATTGGGTTTGGGCTTGGTTGATTTGTTCGCGCTGGATTAACTCTGATTCAACGGCGACTTTGCGCAAGTGATTGATACGCTGTTTTTGCAGGTCCACACGTTTTTTCATCTGTTCCTGGCGTAAGACGGTGGTTTGGTAGGTGAGCTGGGAAACCACTCCACTTTTTACCAGCTCGTCCTCAGCTTCGCGACGCAACTTGATCACTTGGTAATTGGAGTTCAGTTCCGCGAGTATGGCTTCCTCCGCAAGAACATCGCGCTGGTTGTTCAGAACAAGCCGACGCAGATTAGCTTCCTCTTGTTCCAGGGAGGTTTCGGCTGCATCCAGGTCGCGCATTAACTCTGGATTACTCAGCTGCATAATGATGCTATCACTTTGTACTTCTGCACCGGGACGCAACATGATTTTTTCAACATTCGCTGCGGTTAGGGCGGTAATTAAAGTCTGCTTGTCTGAACGCAGCCTACCGTAGCCATCTACCACAACTTGCAGGTCTCCCCGTTGGACGGTACCCAACATCAGCTGTTCCCGCTCAACCTTGTAGGCGCTGTCAGGAAGTAACAGGACGGTGCTGGTAAATGCCACAAAAGCAAGAGCAGCACCACCCAGCATTAAAGGGTGCTTAATCAGGGGGCGTTTCTTGGTTTTAATTATATCCATTTTGAGGCATTTCCTGAGTTAAGTAAACGTTATGCAATTTTCTAATTGTGAAGCTTTTCTGCATGATCCTGTAAAATGTGGAAAATTAAATGTATTGAAATTTAGGGGGGTATCTGTTGGAGTTTTGAGAGTTTCCGGATCTCGGTGCTTGTAACTTGCTAAGCTGAACATGTTTTATTTTTCCATATTCAAATATCAACGATCAACTTCTGCTGAATCTTATAAGGAATGAAAGTGCAGTAAAATAGATGGTAGAGCTAGTTACTTGCGATGAATGGCGTGGAAATATAGATGGTGTGAATGACGTAAGCTTAATAGTTGACCCTACTGGCAATAGATTGTTCAGTGAGCATTAAAAAGCAGAGCTGTTAAATAATCTGGAAATCTCAGACTTGCTACATTGGATGATTTGTATTTGGTCTCTAGAATCTGTAATGGAGTACCATGTTGGATGACTGTATTGCAGTGAGTGCTTTAGTTACCAAAATCCATGAATGCGCACAGCGAATTGGTTTGTGTCGTCACTTAGAAATCTATTGTTCCCTAAAGTTATATTTAGCATTACACGCACTCTGGGGTTGAAATAATAATTAAATCCAAATACGAAATTGCTAGCCTTCATGTCTGGGATATCCCTATTTTCTATAGACTGATACCGAGCGGTTAACTCAAGAGCGCCTGCCGGAGGGATAGGCTTTATAGACTTAAAAGTGCCTCTTTTTTCATTGTAGGGCTTTCGTTCTCCGGTAACAGCCCAGCTGCCAGTAATATACCAAGTGCGAACGTCCTGATCGCCTATGAAGCATCCGAAGAAAGGATCGCAGAAAAAGTCTGGTGGAGCTCCAAAAAATTCTTCGAAGGTTAGCTCGGAGAGAAAATAATCCCCAGTAAATTTTCCAAAAGCATATTCTGACTGAAAATAAAATGGCCCATAGGTGCCAGCTAATTCTAGCCCTGTGAAGTGGACGTTACCTTCAGGGCTGCCAAGGTAAAATTCGTCATCACCAAATTCCCCAAAGAAAAGGTCATCTCCGCCAGGGCTTAGTGCAATTAGCTGACCAAGGCCACGGCGTCCAGAATATTCAACAAAGGCTGTGCGTGGAAGGGTGAATCTATTGGGGTTTTCGTAGCTCACTGATGCACCCAGGTGAAGGGTGCTTATCTGGTCGTTGATCGGGGCCCATGTGAACCTTGCTGCAGTACCGATACCTGAGTTCCGTGGGTTGCCTGGATTGCGCAGATTAAACACATCAATGCCGAATGTATGGCAACACCAATAAGTATGCCAACCAAGCCCTTGTTGCCTGACGCGACCAAAGTAAATGCCGTCTGAAGCAAAGGGACGCTCCATCATCAGGATGTCATTTTGTCCGATTAGCTCACCAAGAGATCTACTTGGCTTATAATTCCCTGTGATGAATTTTCCATTAAAGACTTCAGTATTCATATAAACATCTAAAAGTCCGCCAGTGCCGGCAATGGAGAAATCACGTTCTAGTTTGTATTCCCACTTCCATAGTTTTCCTCTCATTATCAAGCGTACAGCGCGAAAGTCAGTGGTGTTTACAGGCTCGTCTATATCTCGAAAAACAAAATAATCTTCGTCTAACTCAGAGTAAAAAGAGTCATCCTTGTCAAAAATATATCCATCAAAGAAGATAATTCCGCCGAGTTCACCATAGAAATTGCCATCATCAGAGGTGATTTTTAATCCCCCTTTTGTTTCGGCTATATCCGCGATAGAGGGGCTGGAGAAGTACAAGCAGGCCAAAGCAAGGTGCAGGCCATAGCGTTTCATGTCACGCTCTCTGTAATGGTTGCCATTATTAATAGATATGTGTCGCAGCAGTGTAGTAGTCAGTAACGGGTACGTAAACCTTAAAGTAAGTTGTTGATCTATACCCCGACAAGTAGATCTAGATATTGAAAAGTGGTAGGCGTATTTCGATTTCTAGATACCTTAAATATTCGCGAGGTTGCTTATAGGTCACACTTGATCGAGCATTTATTTGGTTTTCATAGGTGTGGTTTGATTGGTTATTTATCTTATAGTCATGTTATTCCCGGCAGTGTCCGAAATAATGGTGCGAGTTATATCTTGTCCTGAGCAGGTAGGGAGTTGGGAGGGGCGCGTATAAATTGATTGGATTTACTCTCAATCTAGAGGGCTTTAGATAAACTGGTTAAGCTAGTTGTATCTCCGTGGTAGAGACTGATTTGGCAATACCAATAAAGAATTTTCTAAAAAAAGAGGCTGAACTCTTATCCTCTATTTATCTTGGAAGCCCCTGTCAGAATTTGACTCTAGTTAAATGGAGCTATTGTTGCCCGCAAATCTCTCTACCTATTTGGGGGTAAATACACTATGCCTACCTATTATGGGCAGGTGCCACTTTTTTATTGATTTTATATATTATCCGGGTGTATCACAATTTGACTGTATTTAAATGCACCGGGTGGCAAATTATTTATTTTGTAGTGTGTGGTTATTCTCGTGGAGCCACTCCTATAGAGTTTAGGGCATGCAGAGATACCTCTGATTTATTCAGGAGGTTATTGCTAGAAATTGAGGGGAGAGTTTACTGCGCCTGCGGTCATGTGAGGCATGGACACCGATTATGCGTTTATAGAGGCGTATTCTCAGCGCGTCTGGGGTGCATAAATTCTTGCCTTCTACTCCATAGTAGTTCGGTTAATGAATTGCTTGAAGCGCATTCAGCCGAAGAATAGGTCCGCTGATCAAAAATGTCGCGAATCCAGTGATAGATACCCGGAACAAATTTACATGGGGTAAATCGATAGTGACTAGTAAATCAGGTTACCGGGAGTTGCCTTTGGTCTATGCATGCTCCGGGTGTTCCAGTGCCGCACAGTTAGCAAATACTTTAGCTGTGAAGCTAGACCGCAATGGGCAGGCAGAGATGTCCTGTGTGGCTGGGGTGGGGGGAGATGTAGATGCATTGGTTAAAACTGCAAAATCAGGGCGTAAGAAAATTGTGCTGGATGGCTGTCCTTTGCACTGTGCCATCAACTGCTTAAGGCGCCAGGGGGTTGAACCTGAAGTGCACATAGACCTTTCCAAGGAGGGGGTCCGAAAAAAAATGCATGCGGACCCGTGTGAAGAGGAAATAGAGCGTATCTGGAATTCCGTGGTGATTCCCCAGCTGTCTATGATGACAGAACCGTGACCCACTTATCCGCTGAGTTTAACGGCTATCTGCCAATAGTGATCCTTTGCCGTATAGCCGCCATGATCAAGGTAATTCTTAAAATATAGGGGACCATTCCTTTAGCTTGATGTTTTACAAACAATGGATGTCGACTACTCATCTTTGGAAGTATTTGGTTCTTACCCTGAGCGGGGTGCTTCCTGCGAAAATCACTAAACATTGAATACTCCTGTTGAAGAAAGTCAAAGGGAGTAACGTTTTCCACAATGATGTATAGCAGGCTTCAGGGCAAATGATAAAGCTGGAGCTAAGTTGTAGCTGTTTTATCGGATATGGAGGGGAAATGCTGGCGATCAGAAAATCAATTTCACATATGGGCTATCGACTCAGCTGCAGAGTAATGCCGTTGTTGCCCAGCTGGCCGGGTGAGATCGCATTTATCAAATTGCTAAATACGAGGCTTTCAGAGGAGTTAAACGATGGACTCTTCGACTTTCTCGATGGTCAGGTGCTGGAAGTTACCGTTAGGGATATGGGAGTTTGTCTTAGGGTAAGTAAGCGCGACACACTCTTTGTACGCGCTCCAGCTCACGCCATGGCTGACTCTACTATCTCAGCTGATATTGCCGATTTTCTGGCAATTGCCAGCGGTCGTGAGGACCCGGATACGCTTTTTTTCCAACGTAGGCTATGCCTCGGTGGACAGACCGAAATTGGCCTGACAGTAAAGAACCGGCTCGATGCACTCGATCGAAGCCGCATACCGCAGTGGACCCTGCGCTGGCTGGATATTATTGCTGCTGAATTAGCAATGATTACCCGAATTAATTAGGGAGCTACTATGGAACTTGTATGCCCGGCCGGGAGCCTGCCAGCACTGGAGGCCGCAGTCGATAATGGTGCAGATGCGGTTTATATCGGTTTTAGCGATGAAACCAATGCACGGAACTTTGGCGGACTAAATTTTAACGACAAGAGTGCGTTGCGTGCCTTGGAGCGAATTCGCAGCCGAGGTAGAAAGTTATATGTGGCTATTAATACCTACGCAAAGCCAGATACTTTTTCGCGCTGGCAGGCAGCGGTCGATAGGGCGGCAGGGCTCAGTGCTGATGCCGTGATTTTGGCAGATATCGGTCTTATGGAATATGCGCAGAAAAAGTATCCGCATTTGGCTCTCCATCTATCGGTGCAGGCATCTGCTACCAGTGGACCCGCATTAGAATTCTACCGGCAGCAATTTGGTGTCCGCCGTGCGGTTCTACCCCGGGTACTGTCACTTAAACAAGTAGAGCAGTTGGCAGTTGCCAGCCCAGTGGAGTTGGAAGTTTTTGGTTTCGGTAGCCTTTGTATTATGGCTGAGGGGCGCTGTCATCTAAGTTCCTACGTAACTGGGGAGTCGCCCAATAAGAACGGCGTTTGTTCGCCGGCCAAGGCGGTGGAATGGCGGAATGTAGCGAACGGACTGGAAACCAGGCTGAACGGAGTGCTGATCGACCGGTTTACCGAGGGTGAAAATGCCGGCTACCCAACCTTGTGTAAGGGCCGGTTTATCGTTGACGAAAAGCGTCAGCACGCGCTTGAGGAGCCGACAAGCTTGAACAGTATGGCTCTGCTGCCGGAGCTGAGGTTGGCAGGTATAAAGGCTATTAAGCTAGAAGGCAGACAGCGGAGTCCTGCCTATGTATCGCAGATAGTGCGCACTTGGCGTGAGGCGATTGATGCGGTGTTACAGCTTGGTGATGATTTCTCTGTGAGGGATCGCTGGCGGGATACATTGGCAAAAAATTCTGAAGGCAAGCAAACGACTCTGGGCGCTTATGATCGCCCCTGGCAGTAGAGGACAAAAGATGCGGCTAGCTCTGGGACCTGCGCAATATTATTGGCGGCGTACCGATATTAATTTTTTCTATGAAGAAATTCTTTCGGCACCGCTGGATATTATTTATTTGGGAGAAGTGGTGTGTGGTAAGAGACATGAGTTGCGAGCGGCGGACTGGTTGGATCTGGCCCGGATGTTGGCGGAGGCTTCCGACAAGCAAATAGTCCTGTCTACACTGACGTTGCTGGAATCCAATGCGGATCTCAACTGGGTACGGAAAATCTGTGACAATGGTCAGTGGTTGGTTGAAGCTAACGATATGTCGGCAGTACAGCTTTTATCGGAAGCCCGGCTGCCGTTTACCTGTGGTCCTGCCGTCAATATTTATAATCACAAAGTCGTAGAGCGCCTAATGTCAATAGGCATGATGCGCTGGACGGTGCCGGTAGAAATGGGGGCGCAGCAATTGAGAGCGGTGCTTGAAGTCTGCACCAATAAACCAGAAATTGAGCTGTTTGCCCATGGCCATATGCCACTGGCTTATTCGGCGCGCTGCTTTACTGCTCGCCACCACGGGCTGGCAAAAGATAATTGCGATTACCGTTGCATGGAGTATCCCAATGGGTTGCCCTTGGCATCTCAGGAAGGAGAAGATTTATTCGTGATAAATGGGATTCAGACGCTATCCGGGGAAGTAGTCAATTTACTGCCACACTACCCACAACTGTGTGAAATGGATATTGATATTCTGCGCCTGTCTCCACAATGGCAACGAACGCTCCAGGTTATTGAAGCTTTCGATCGTGCCCGGCATGGTGAATTGCTCCCACAACTCTTGCCGCCGGGGGTGGATGGCTACTGGTGTGACCGCCCCGGACTTGAGCTGATTGCCCGCAGTGGTAATGATGCGATTATGTAATTGAGCACAGGCTCTAATAATTGGGGGATTGCACAATAGAGCCAATCTCCTGACTCTTTATTCTATTCTTATGTCAATTATTGCTGGAACCGCGCTCTACATCGTAAAGTAAGCCATGCCTTGAAGAATAGAAGCGCCAGGTGATGACCAGGCAAATCAGATAAAAGATAAGGAATCCCCACAGTGCCGCCAAGGGGCCACCGGTAACCTCTATGGATGTTCCGTACGCCTTGGGAATAAAAAAAGCTCCATAAGCTGCGATGGCACTGGTGAAAGCAATTATGGCAGCACTCTCGCGGTCGATCTGGCGTTTCTGCTCCTCACTGTTCAAGCTGGGTATAAGGTGTGGGATTTCTTTGCCCATAATCACTGGAATCATTTGGAATGTTGAGGCATTGCCGACCCCGGTGAGGAAGAACAGGGCCATAAAGCAGGCGAAGAATCCCCAGAAAGCCCCGGCTGCTTCATTGTTGGCAATAAAGTAAATAACCCCGAGTACTGCAAGCATCATTCCGACAAAGGTCCAGAAGGTAACCCTGGCGCCCCCGTATTTATCCGCTAGCCAGCCACTACCAGCGCGGCTCAGGGCCCCTACCAATGGCCCTAAAAATACCAGCTGTAACGCATTAACATCCGGAAACTGCAGCCGTGTCAGCAACGGGAATCCAGCGGAGTATCCAATAAAGCTACCAAATGTGCCGGTATAGAGGATGCACATCAACCAGTTGTGCTTGCGCTGGAAAATAACAGCCTGTTCTGCAAAGCTGGACTTTGCATCTGCGATGTCATTCATACCTAGCCAGGCGGCCGCTGTGGAAGCAATAATCAGCGGGACCCAAATAAAGCCTGCATTCTGCATCCATAGCAAGGTGCCATCATCCGCCTGTTGTGGACTGCCACCCAGCGCGCCGAAAATGCCTGCAGTGATCGCCAGGGGTACCAGAAACTGCATCACCGATACGCCCAGGTTACCGAGCCCTGCATTCAGTGCCAGAGCATGGCCCTTTTCCTTTTTCGGGAAGAAGAAAGCAATATTTGCCATTGAGGAGGCGAAGTTGCCTCCGCCCAAACCGCAAAGCAGGGCCAATACCAGGAAAATCAGGAATGGTGTGGTTGGGTCCTGCACGGCATAACCCATGCCAATTGACGGCACCAATAGGGATGCTGTGGATACTGCGGTCCACAGTCTTCCGCCGAAGATGGGCACCATAAAGCTATAAAATATTCTCAATGTGGCGCCAGACAGGCCGGGTAGGGCGGCAAGCCAGAATAATTGGGCGGAGTTAAAGTTAAAACCGATCGCAGGCAATCTCGCTACCACTACTGACCAGACCATCCACACCGCAAATGCGAGAAGCAAGGCCGGGATAGAGATCCATAAGTTCTGCCGTGCAATGGCGCGGCCTCGGGTTTCCCAAAATTCTTTGTCCTCTGGGTTCCAGTCTTCCAGGACTCGATCTTTTCTGGCTTCTTCCTCCGTTGGGCGCAGATCTTCTTCAGTATCTTCAACCTGTTCTGGGCGCTTGGCCTCAGCTTGAATCGACAAATGCATCCAGATTAAGGCGAATACGACCAGGGCAAAGAGGATTGCGAAGCAACTGGTGTAAATACCTGTTAAATCTAATGCGATGCCAAAAATAATCGGCAGTATGAAGCCGCCCAACCCCCCGATCATTCCCACTAGTCCACCGACAGAACCGATATGCTTGGGGTAATAAACCGGGATGTGTTTATAAGTTGCCGCTTTGCCCAGGCTCATAAAGAAGCCGAGCAGGAAGAGCACCACTACAAAAGGCAATAGGTCCATCTGGGTACTGAAACTCAGTGGCCCATTTTTAGTAGTGATAATGTACTGGGTGGGTGGGTAAGACAGCATCAGCAGTAGTAACAGGGAGAAACCAAAGGTCCAGTACATTATGGTCCGCGCACCGTGACGGTCAGAGAGATGTCCCCCATAAGCGCGAAATAGTGATGCCGATAGAGAGAAGGCTGCGGCGCAGATGCCAGCAGTGCGCACATCCACTTCGTAGACTTCAATCAGGTAATTGGGGGTCCACAGTGCCAGGGCGACAAAACCGCCGAATACAAAGAAGTAGTACAGGGAAAATCGCCAAACACGAATATCTTCCAAAGGCTTGAATTGCTCTGCAAATGAGGGCACTGGCTTGCCAGATTCCTTCTGCGCCACCCACTGGGGTTCATCCTTAGCGAATACAAAAAAAGTGACCGCCATCAGCGCCAACGCAGCGGCCCAGATATAGGCCACCATATGCCAACCGAAGGCCACCAGGATAAAGGGGGCTACAAACTTGGTAACGGCAGCGCCCACATTACCTGCGCCAAAAATGCCCAGAGCGGTGCCCTGTCGCTCGGGCTCAAACCAACTCGCGACATAAGTAACCCCGATAATAAATGAGCCTCCGGCCAAGCCAATCCCCAAGGCGGTCAGCAGATACATTGGATAGGTAGAGGCGAATGTCAGCAGCCAGGTGGAAAGAGCGGTGAGCAGCATTTGCAGGGTGAAGACAAGGCGGCCACCATAGCGTTCTGTCCATATGCCAAGAATTAGGCGGGTGACAGAGCCTGTGAGGACCGGGGTTGCAATAAGGAGGCCGAACTCGGATTCGCTGATGCCCAGCTCTTCTTTAATCGCAATGCCAATGATCGAGAAAATCGTCCACACCGCAAAGCAGGCGGTAAAGGCAATGGTGCTCAGGCTCAATGCCCGAACCTGATCGGGCCGGGAGGCGGCAGGTAGTGAAGCCATGATGGATTTTCCCTATCCCGAGGCTTAAGGAATCAGTAGAAACACCGCAATCAGTACACAGGCAATAGTCACAATGGCCCACACCATTGGCCATAGGCGTTTTTTTTCAGGTTTGACGGAGACTGACTCCATCGGGTCGTGTCCTTCTTGGTCCGGGCCATAGGTGTCATCTTGCACAGCGTGCAGGTCCGGGTTCAAGTGGGCATCCTTGGGAGGTTTTTTGATACTCATGATGCTGGGCTCTCAGTCGTCGATGCATTTAAATCGAGTTGTACGCCCTCTATATTGGCAGTGCGCGCCAGTTCACCAATAAACCTTGAGGCCGATGTTACCCAAGCGCGCGCTTCCAGCATGTCGAGGATTTTTTTCCTGGCCAACTCAAATGGCAGTGTCTGCCCGGGAGTCCGGCGATGCAGGCGCACCACATGCCAGCCGAAACGGCTCTGTACCGGTTCCCGCCCAGTGCATCCCTCTGCCAGCGCTTCCAGGGCCTGTTGTACAGCCCGATCCAGCTCGCCACGGCGAACTTGGCCCAGTGAGCCATCCTGCTGGGCTGTTGGACAGCCGGATAATTCCCGAGCGGCTGCGGCAAAGAGTTCCGCGTCATCACCTAACTCGCAGGCGAGCCGTCGAGCTTGCTGCTCTGCCTGCAGCCGACCATTGTCGGTATCTTCGATGGGTTCAATCAGGATATGAGCGGCCTCAAATAAGTCAGGCGTGCGGAAACGATGGATATGCCCATCGTAATAGCGGCGGCATTCCTCTTCAGTGACGTGGGCTGCGGGTAGTTCCCGCTCCAGTAAAGCACTTATTTCTGTATTTTCTTCCGTATCATTGGGATTGTCGGTATCGTTATGTCTCTGTCCTTTGTGATGTCTGCTGCCGATAACCTGCTGCAGTAGTTCCCTAATAGCCAGAGCCCTTGCCGCGTGGTGCCAAGCGATTTCGCCATCTGGGGCTGGGTGATATTGCATCTCCCGCGCAATCTCCTCGGCTGTAATCTCTACTCCATTGACTCGCACCTCGGCAAAGGCGGGCATCGGTGTATGCTCAATGTCTGGACCATAACCACAGCCGCCGACCTCGCAGGCAGATGGTAATACGGGATCTTGGAGCTTTGCCCCAGTAGGAGAGGGGGGCAGCTCGATATACTGTATGGCGTTGTCTTTGCTCATATTGAGCCTTCACTTGGGTGCTGGGCTTGTCGGTTGAGGTGCGGTCGGATTAGGTATGGGGGTCGTACTTTTGCGAGCGAGTCTTCGCGATCTCACTATTTGGTATCCGGGGCGCAATACATAGGCAAACGGCGCACTCCAGATGTGTACCAATCGTGTAAAGGGGGTAATCAGGAATAGTGTCAGCCCGAGCACAATGTGTATCTTGTAGACGAGCTCGGTATTGATAATCAGCTCAGAGGCAGATGGAGTAAAGGTGAGTATGCCCTGAGCCCAGCCCATAAATAACACCATTTCCTTGCCACTCAGGTGGTCCATGGTCCAGATGGTCGTGGCCAGTCCGATAAATAGCTGCAGCCAGATCAGTACAAGGACCAGGATGTCACCGACCGAAGAGCTGTGGCGGATGCGAGCGTAATAGAGCCGACGATGTAACAGTATGCTGCAGCCAATAAATCCGGCAATTCCGGCAAGACCGCCAACGATCAGTGCCATTAACTGCTTGAAACTATGGCTTACTCCAAAATAATCAAATACCCCAATAGGAGTCAGTAGGCCAACAAAGTGGCCGAAAAACAGAATCAGGATTCCCAGATGGAGCAGGTTGGACCCCAGCATCATCTGCTTGCGGCGCAGGAACTGTGACGACTGTGAGCGCCAGCTGTATTGCCCCTTGTCGAAACGGATAATGCTTCCCAGTACCAGTACGGTGAGGGCAACATAAGGGTACCAGCCAAATAATAAGTAGTTGATGACGCTGTGCATGGTGTTTGTCTCAATAAACTTTTGGGTGGTTTATTTCACGTTTCGCTGGAAGACATAATCAATTTACCGGCGGCTTTCAGTCGCGCGATGATGCCGCTCGGTGGAACTTGGTGCTGGGGCGTTGTAAAGGTGATGGGTTTTTCCTCCCATTCTTCCTCGACAGACGTTTCCGTTGCTTGTTGGTTTCGCGCAAGTAATTCCTTTACCGCTTGGGCATTGGGCTGTTTTCCTGCGAGTTTTATGAGCAGGTGAAAGATCCCTGCGTATGCTGACTGGCGCTCGTCGAGGCGCTGGGCTAAGGCGGCAAATACATGGGCCGGTTGCGATAGCCAGTCATGGATTTCGGCTTCTGGCAAGCAGGAAATAAATTCCAGAAAGATCGGGATGTAATCTGGCAGCTCATCGCGTTGAAGGAAGCAGCCGTGTGCAATGTACTCTTCGCCCAGATTGAGCATGGCCTGGCCACGCTCGCGGCTTTCACCGTGAATATGTTCAAAAAAATGTAGTGATAAGGCGCGGGAGCTGTCGAATAAATCGCTGTAGTCCACTTGTAAGCTCAGCAGCTCCTGCTGTAAATAACTACGTAGCAAGGGGGCAATCATGGCGCGATCTATGCTGGAAAGTACTTGCTCACTGTCCAGTGTTTCGCGAATATCAGCGATATGCGTCTTCACGGATTCGCTGGGGTAGTCCAGTAGTAACGCCAAAGCACGTAATAACCTTTTCATTAGGGGGTATCCGTATAGCGTTTGCCCGGCATGCGCTTGGGGCCGCCAAATAGATCAAGATTGGTACTTCCGTTATGTGGTTCCGTAAAGCTAAAGCCCATAGCACCGCGCAGGTGGTAAGCGTTTTCTTCCGATTCCCGGTGGTTGGTTGGGATCACGTAGCGATCCTCGTAAGCGGCGAGCGCCATATAGCGATACATATCCTCAATGGTTACCCGGGTGAGGCCTACGCTTTTTGGGATTTCCTCATTGGTTATTCCATCGACGGTTTTAGCGCGCATATAGGCGCGCATTGCCAGCATCCGTTCCAGCGCACGGGCTACCGGTGCCTCGTCGCCGGCAGTGAGGAGATTGGCCAGGTAGCGCAGAGGGATTCGTAGCGAACTGACATCTGGCATCCCTTGGTTAACGGCGATCTTGCCGGCTTCAGCGGCGGATTGAATTGGCGATAGAGGAGGGACATACCAGACCATCGGTAGAGTGCGGTATTCCGGATGCAGGGGGAATGCCACCTCCCAGTCCATTACCATTTTGTACACGGGGGATTTGATTGCGGCATCCAGCCATGCCTGGGGAATACCATCGAGGGCCGCTTGCGCCTGGATCTCGGGATCGTGGGGGTTGAGGAAGATATCCCGCTGCGCGGGATACAGGTCCTTTTCATTCTCCACGGCAGCGGCTTGCTCGATGCGGTCGGCATCGTAGAGCATAACGCCCAGGTAACGAATACGGCCTACACAGGTTTCTGAGCATACCGTAGGCATCCCGGCTTCGATTCTGGGATAACAAAAAATACATTTCTCAGATTTGCCAGTGGACCAGTTGTAATAGATTTTCTTGTAGGGGCAGCCGGAAACACACATACGCCAGCCGCGGCATTTGCCCTGATCAATCAGGACAATGCCGTCCTCCTCGCGTTTGTAAATTGCGCCTGAAGGGCAGGATGCTACACAGGAGGGATTCAGGCAGTGCTCGCACAGCCTGGGTAAGTACATCAGAAAGGTTTGTTCGAACTGGCTGTAGATCTCCTTTTCGACACCGGCGAAGTTATAGTCCTTTGAGCGCGCACTGAATTCGCCGCCCAGATCATCCTCCCAGTTGCCGCTCCATTCGATTTTTGTCAGCACATCACCGGTGACCAGAGAGCGGGGCTTGGCTGAGGGCTGTGCCTGGAGCTCTGGAGCCTTTTGCAGCCAGTCGTATTCGAAGGTGTAGGGCTCATAGAAATCATCAATTTCCGGCAGGTCCGGGTTGGCAAAAATATTGGCCAGTAAGCGCCACTTTGAGCCAGCCCGGGGCTGGAGTTTGCCATTTCTCTTGCGAATCCAGCCGCCGTTCCAGCGTGTTTGGTTTTCCCAATCCTTCGGGTAACCGACACCGGGTTTGGATTCCACGTTGTTGAACCAGGCGTATTCGACACCTTCACGGTTGGTCCATACATTTTTGCAGGTAATTGAACAGGTGTGGCAGCCAATACACTTGTCGAGATTCAGGACCATCCCTATCTGGGCACGGATTTTCATCTCAGCTTCCTGTCTTTATGCCGGCGACCTTGCGCGTCCATTTCCAAATCCATAGCAACTCACAAAATTATTGTGCTGGGCCAGTGGTGAGGGTGAGGCTGTTTAAGTCGTAGCCGGTAGTACTTCCTTGTCAAACCAGTTGATTTCATTCATTTTGCGCACCACCACAAACTGGTCGCGGTTGGCGCCGACGGTGCCGTAGTAATTGAAACCATAGGCTAGCTGGCAGTAGCCACCGATCATGTGGGTTGGCTTCATATTGACCCGGGTGACTGAATTGTGGATGCCACCGCGCTGGTTGGTAATTTCCGAGCCCACGGTATTTACGATTTTTTCCTGGGCGTGGTACATGATGGCTGAGCCCGGCATGATGCGCTGGGAGACCACCGCACGGGCCGTCAGGGCACCATTGATGTTGAAGGCCTCGATCCAATCGTTGTCCCTGATACCGGCTTTTTGTGCATCTTCCTCACTGATCCACACCACCGGGCCGCCCCGGTTGAGGCTCAACATAATCAGGTTTTCAGTATAGGTAGAGTGGATTCCCCACTTCTGGTGGGGAGTGAGAATATTGAGTTGGATCTCCGGGTTTCCGTTGGGGATTTTCCCCAGCACCTGTTTGACCGAACGGGTATCGATAGGAGGCCGCCAGGTAACGAACCCCTCTCCAAATGCCAGCATCCAGTTGTGGTCCTGGTACAGTTGTTGGCGGCCTGTGATTGTGCGCCAGGGAATCAGCTCGTGTACATTGGTCCAGTTAGAGGTGTAGGAAACATGCTCGCTTTCGATACCGGACCAGGTGGGAGAGGAAATGATTTTTCGGGGCTGTGATACCACATCGCGAAAGCGGATTTTTTCCTCTTCTTTACCCTCGGCCAAGTGCTCGTGGTTACGGCCGGTATTTTTGCCCAGTGCTTGCCACGCCTTTACCGCTACTTCACCGTTGGTTTCCGGTGCCAGCATCAGAATGGTTTCACAGGCCTCGATGTCGGTTTCGATTTTGGGGCGCCCGGCGCACTCGCCTGACTTAATCCTGCCATTGAGATTAGCCAGGTTATCGATCTCGGTATCGGTATTCCAGTTGAGCCCTTTGCCACCATTGCCTTTATGTTCCAGTTCTGGGCCTATGGAAGTAAAGCGTTCATAGGTGGCTGGATAGTTGCGCTCTACAATGGCAATACTGGGCATGGTAACGCCAGGCTCGGGCTCGCATTCACCGCGCTTCCAATCCTTGGGTTCGTAGGGCTGGGCAATTTCCCCGGGTGTGTCATGTTGGATCGGGGTCAATACTAAATCCCGCTCCACGCCGAGTACCTCTGGACATATTTCTGAAAATTTCCGGGCAATCCCTTTGAAAATATCCCAGTCACTGCGACACTCCCAAACCGGGTCCACCGCAGCGGTTAAGGGGTGGATGAATGGGTGCATATCTGAGGTGTTGAGATCGTGTTTCTCATACCAGGTGGCGGTGGGCAGGACTATGTCGCTGTACAAACTGGTGGTCGACATGCGGAAATCAATATTCACCATCAGGTCCAGTTTGCCGGCAGGGGCCTCTTCATGCCAGCGCACTTCACTGGGTCGCCCCTCGTCAGCATCATTTTCTTCTCCCACCACGCCGTGTAATGAACCGATAAAGTGTTTGAGAAAATACTCGTGACCTTTGCCGCTGGCACCCAGCACATTGGAGCGCCAGAAGAACATGTTGCGCGGCCAATTCTGGGGACTGTCCGGGTCCTCGCTGGCAAATGCCAATTCGCCGGATTTTAATTTTCTGGGAATTGCTTCTGCGGGGGATCCCCCCGTTTCGGTAAGCTGTTTAGCAACTTCTAGAGGATTAGTATTCAGTTGTGGTGCGGATGGCAGCCAGCCCATACGTTCGGCGCGCACGTTGTAGTCGATGATCTCCTGGCCCCAGTCTCCCTTGGGGGCGAGCGGGGAAAGGATGTCGGAAACCTTCAGGGATTCATAGCGCCACTGGTTGGTATGGGCATAGAAAAATGAGGTGCCATTCATATGGCGGGGAGGGCGGTTCCAGTCCAGGGCGAAGGCGACTGGCAGCCAGCCGGTTTGCGGGCGAAGTTTCTCCTGCCCGACATAGTGTGCCCATCCTCCTCCTGATTTACCCACACAGCCGCACATGATCAGCAGTGCAATAATGCCGCGATAGCTCATGTCCATGTGGTACCAGTGATTGAGGCCGGCGCCCAGGATCACCATGGATCGGCCTTCAGTAGCCTCAGCATTGGTGGCAAATTCCTGCGCAACATGGATGATGGCATTGCGTTTTACACCGCAAACTGATTCGGCCCAGGCGGGGGTGAAAGGCAGATCATCATCGTAGCTTTTTGCTATATTGCCGCCGCCGAAGTCGCGATCGACGCCATAGTTGGCAAGAAACAGGTCGAAGGTGGAGGCTACTTGGCATGGACCTCCTTTTAGCTCGACGGTCGCTACCGGTATCGTACGCGCCAGGATGGTATCGTGCCCGGTTGCAACAAAGGTTTCAGGTGCGTCGGCACCAAAATAGGGAAATGCAACGGCTTCCCGGCTGTCCGATATTTTCTCCAGGCTCAGTGCGAGCTTGATAGCGCGCCCCTGGCCATCTCTCTCCTCCAGGTTCCACTTGCCCTGTTGGCCCCAGCGGAATCCGGCACTGCCGTTGGGACAGACAATATCACCGCTGGATTCATCGAAAGCGACGGGTTTCCAGTCGGGGTTGTTGTCCTCACCCAGAGCGCCGCTGAAGTCGGCCGCCCGCAACAACCGGTCTGGTACTAAGTGCCCATCCCGCTCAACCAGTTTGACCAGGAACGGCATGTCAGTGAATTGCCGTGCGTAGTCCATAAAATACGGAACCTGGCGCTTTACGTAGTACTCGGTGAGAACAACATGTCCGAGTGCCAGGGCCAAGGCGGCATCTGTTCCCTGTTTGGGGTGCAGCCACAGATCGGCAAACTTACAGGCCTCGCTATAGTCCGGTGAAACAACAACGCTTTTAGTGCCTTTGTAGCGCACCTCGGTATAAAAGTGCGCATCTGGTGAGCGTGTCTGTGGGACATTTGACCCCCATATCAGGAGATAGCCGGAGTTGTACCAGTCAGCGCTCTCGGGAACATCGGTTTGCTCCCCCCAGGTTTGGGGGGAAGAGGGGGGCAGGTCACAGTACCAATCGTAAAAGCTCAGCAGCACGCCACCAAGAAGTGATAAATAGCGACTGCCAGCGGCATAGGAAACCATCGACATCGCGGGAATAGGGGAGAAGCCAGCGACTCGGTCGGGTCCGTACTTGTCGATCGTATAGGCGTTAGCTGCGGCGATTATCTCATTGACTTCATCCCAGCCGATACGGACGAAACCACCCCTGCCACGGCGGGAAACCCAGCTCTCACGACTGTTCTGGTCTTCTACAATAGATCGCCAGGCATCTACAGGGGATTTAGAGGTGCGCGCGTTGCGCCAGGCCTCCACCAATCGTGCCCGAACCAGTGGGTATTTCACTCGGGTGCCGGAATAGAGGTACCAGCTGTAACTGGCACCACGGGGACAGCCTCGCGGTTCATGGTTGGGTAGATCGGGCCGGGTGCGGGGGTAGTCAGTCTGTTGAGTCTCCCAGGTAACAATGCCGCCCTTTACGTAGATTTTCCATGAGCAAGAGCCGGTGCAGTTGACACCGTGGGTAGACCGTACAATTTTGTCAGCCGCCCAGCGTTTGCGGTAGGCATCCTCCCAATCCTGAGACTCACCTGTTGTAATTCCATGAGCGTCAGAAAAAGTTTCGGTGCGTTGGCGAAAAAAGGTGAGGCGGTCCAGGAAGTGACTCATATGCTATTCATCCATGAGCGCATGAGAGAGTAAGCGGTGCGCCTAGTGCCTAGAGGCTAGCTGAGACTTTTGCTATTTCAAGGTTGTTTCTTTTTCATTCCCTGAAGATAGCTGTAGCTGAGCAGAAAAATATGTGAAATGAAGTGGCTGAGGATTCAGCTGACTTTCAAGCTAGTGGCACTTGTCAAGCGCTGGAGGTTGAAATTTCCTGAACGGTTGTAAGTAGGCCAAAAGATGGGGGAGTGAAGTACCTTAGAAAAGTGAATGAGTCTTTCTAGGGAGCCTCTGGGTTATTCAGAGGCTCCCTTGGTTACTAAAACGTATTTTGTTATAGCTGCAAAAAAGGCGATTGCGCCATATTTATCACTGTGGGTAGTTATTTAGCCCAGTGCTTTAACCAATAATGCCCGCTGCAATTGCGTATCTTCAATGCCTTCCGGGCGAAGAATTTTCACAATATGCCCAGAGCCTGGCGCCACATCGATAGCCTTACCTTCCGTATTCTCCATTTGCTCCAAGGGGAAGAACAAGCTACCGCTGGGAGTCATTAACTCCAATTGATCACCGCGTTCAAAGCGATTTTTTACATCAATCGTCAAATACTCAGGATTGCCGTCAATAAGCTCGCCTACGAACTGTTGGCCCGGAGTTGATATCAATCCCTTTTCATATTGCTGGTATTCTGCTGGTGGATGGCGACGGTAGAAACCTTCCGTGTAGCCCCTATTCGAGAGGGTTTCCAATTCGTCCATCATTTTCATGTCAAAGTCTTTTCCTGCTGCAGCATCGTCTATCGCGCGACGATAGATCTGAGCAGTACGAGCCACATAGTAGTGGGATTTGGTGCGACCTTCGATTTTTAAAGAGTGAACCCCCATTTCGGTGAGGCGCTTGACGTGCTGTACGGCCCGCAAATCCTTGGAGTTCATGATGTAGGTACCGTGCTCATCTTCGTAGGCAGGCATATACTCTCCAGGGCGACCCTCTTCCTGTAGTAAAAAGGCCTGGGAAGTACTTTCACTGGCGGAGGTGGGTTGCTGGGCGGGTTGCTGGATAGGTTCCTGGGTTTGCACATGAATCAATTCGCCAACTTCATTCTCTTTGGCTTCATGAGCTTGGTATTGCCAGCGGCAGGAGTTGGTGCAGGCGCCCTGGTTGGCATCTCTATGGGTCATATAGCCGGATAGCAAGCAGCGCCCGGAATAGGCGATACAGAGTGCACCGTGGACAAAGACTTCCAACTCCATTTCAGGCACTCTCTGGCGAATTTCTTCAATCTCATCCAGGGACAGTTCCCGGGAAAGTATCACCCGAGATAACCCCTGGCGATGCCAGAACTTTACGGCTGCGTAGTTTACCGCATTGGCCTGTACGGATAGGTGGACTGGCAGATCAGGCCAGCGCTCCCTTACCATCATTATCAGACCTGGGTCGGACATAATCAGGGCGTCAGGCCCCATTTCGACAATTTCTTCCAGGTCCCGCAGGTAACTGCGAACTTTGTCGTTGTGAGCGGCGATATTAGAGGCGATATAGAACTGTTTTCCCTGCTGGTGTGCTTCTTCTATGCCTAGGCGCAGGGTTTCAGTATTTTTGAATTCATTATTGCGCACGCGCAAGCTGTAACGGGGCTGGCCGGCATAAACGGCATCGGCACCATAGGCAAACGCATATCGCATATTTTTTAAAGTCCCTGCGGGGGACAATAACTCAGGTTTAAACACGGAAAAACTCATTGTGGAATAGTCGAACGCGGCCGCATGTTAACGGTATTCAAGATCGCGCTAATTGATATAAATCAATTAGCGCTGGGGTGGGGGTGATAAGCTGTTATGGAGGGAATCTATGCTGTTACTTTAGCCGAATAATAGACCTCTAACCTCTGATTTTTGCTGTTTACTTTTTAGTTCTGCAGGACCTGCTGATAACCCTGTGTGTATACCCAGTCATTATTCTTGGCAGGCAAATGACATCCAAAACAGTTGTTAAGCCCGGTGCCTTTCCAGGTTTCAGTTTCACTTTTGGCTATTCCTGGCTTAAATAAAGCCCATCCCCAGCCTTCGGCCCAAGCCGGGTTTTCTGGGAAGCGGTTGTTATCGTCTTTTACCATCATAAAAGTGAATTGAAGGTCTGAGGAGTAATAAGCCAACCCTGTGGTTAAGGGCTCCGATTGGGTGCTATTAACATCCTTTACCAAAACTGTCCCATCGGGAAACTTCCCCTTTTTGCGATACCCTTCTACTGCCTGGGGTTGGGTATAAACATTATGAGTATCCCATCCATTGCCACTCGAGGACTTTACCTGATAGGAGCCCAGGAAGACCCATTCCCGGCGGTAATTATCCGGCAAAGTAATATTCCCCTGGCTATCAACCATGCTTTTATAGGTTGAATTGAGGTTTTCATCGGCCTTTGCAGAAATACCCAATACGAGTGTCAGAACTAAAGAGGTAAATAAGTAGGCGCTGCGCATAATCCTTTTCCATTGCTGTTGATGTGGGAGAGCTATACCCGGGTTTCAGCTGCTGGAAAGTATATGAAGGTGGGAAGGGTAAAACTGTCAGCTGGCTGACACTGGCGCATATATTTGGTTCTCTGCCAGGTTTTTTAACGCGGTTTGATCGAGAAGGCAGATATATTGGCGCGTATAGTCGATAACACCATCAGACTTCCACTGTTTAAGCTGTTGGCTGACTGTTTGCCTGCTGCCACCGGCCATGGCGGCCAATTCGGACTGGGTCAACTTGATGTCGAGTTGATGTCCATGACCACAGGGTTGTCCCCGGTAATTAAATAGCTGTGCTAACAAATTGGCCAGCCGGACCGGTAAAGGGGCGGTGATGTGGAGGAAAAGACGTTGCTGAAGCTGAGATTCCCTTGTGGCTAGTTGTTGCAATAGCTCATCGTGGGTCTGTGATTGGCGCTCCATCATGGCGTTTAGATGTTGAATGGATGTAACTTCCAGTTCACTGCCGGATTTGGCGGTTGCTTGAATGTCCAGGTTTTTCCCAGTTAGACCTGGTCCAAACCATGATCCGGGCCCATAGAGATCGATAATGGCTAGGTTGCCGCAGTAGTCCACTTTTTGGATAAGGACGTAGCCGGCATGAATAAAATAAATCTGGGGACCAGAATCCCCTTGTCGGAATAATACCGTTTCTTTGAGGAATCGAAGTGTTTTTATTGGGTCGCTAGTTCGTTGCAAGTGGGTTGATTCCTGTTTTTAGAGATTCCTAACAATATAGAATTCTTCGGTCGTTTGTTTAACTATCTGAAGTTTAGGAAACAGCTAATCTTACTCCATCTGTTTTGCCCTCCGACAATTTTACGGGCTATTCAATCATGATTGCTGACCCCGCTCCGAATATCCGCCCCGATTACGATCAGGTGATACAGGATATCGCAGATTATGTGCTTCATTTCAAAGTGGGTTCCAGTGATGCTTGGGAAACAGCACGGTTAAGCCTGATGGATTCCTTGGGGTGTGCCTTTCTGGCGTTGAGTTTCCCTGAATGTACAAAGTTGTTAGGACCCTGGGTGGAGGGGACATGGGTGCCGAATGGGGCCCGAGTACCTGGCACCCGGTTTCGCTTGGACCCGATAAAAGCTGCATGGGATATCGGCTGTACAATTCGATGGCTCGATTACAACGACACTTGGTTGGCGGCTGAATGGGGGCATCCCTCTGACAATCTTGGGGCAATATTGGCCGTTTGTGACCACCTGTCGCAAGGGCGATTAGTTAAAGGGGGAAGCCCAATAAAAATGGGCGCGGTACTCGAAGCAATGGTCAAAGCCTACGAGATTCAAGGTGTCTTGGCATTGTCTAATAGCTTTAATCGGGTTGGGCTCGATCATGTACTACTGGTGCGGGTTGCTTCTGCCGCTGTGGCTGCCTGGCTTAAAGGTGCTGGGCGGGAGGAAGTAATGGCGGCGGTGTCTCAGGCGTGGGCGGATGGTGGAGCATTGCGGACCTATAGGCATTCCCCGAATACTGGATCACGCAAGTCCTGGGCTGCAGGTGATGCCAGTTCCCGTGGGGTTCGCTTGGCTGATTTGGCGATAAGTGGAGAAATGGGAGTGCCCGGAGTACTTACGGCAAAGCAATGGGGTTTTTATGATGTCCTGTTTAGCAAGACAAATGCTGAGCAGCAACTGAAACCACCATCAGAGCGCAATTTTCAGTTCCCCAGAAGTTTTGGCTCCTATGTCATGGAGAATATCTTATTCAAAATTTCTTATCCGGCTGAGTTTCACGGTCAAACAGCTTGTGAGGCGGCAATTATTTTACATCCACAGGTTGCAGACCGTATCGATAATATTACCAAGGTGGTAGTGACCACACATGAATCAGCCCTTCGCATCATCACTAAATCAGGTCCATTAAATAATCCGGCAGATCGGGATCATTGTTTGCAATATATTGTTGCAGTGGCGCTAATTTTTGGTGACTTACAGCCAGGTTTTTATGAAGATGATTTTCATCGCGATCACAAAGAGATCGATATCTTGCGGGACAAGATTGAAGTGATAGAAGATAAAGGTTACTCAAAAGATTATTTAGACCCAGATAAGCGTTCTATAGCCAGTGCGGTACAAGTATTTTTTAAAAGTGGTGACGCATCAGAAAAGATTGAAGTTGAATATCCGATGGGACACCGCCGTCGCCGACGGGAGGGGATTCCGTTATTGGAAGATAAGTTCCGTAGTAATTTAGCTACGCGATTCCCTCAAGGGCGGGCTAACAAAATTTTTGCAGCTATTAATGATCTTCAAGGGTTAAAGCAGTTGTCAGTTAATCGCTTTATGGATCTATTGGTTATTTAGAGGCTCCTTAGGAAATTCCCCAGAGTGAAAAAGGCGGCCAAAGGCCGCCTTTTTCATTGCTCAATCTTCCCCAAGCGGCAGAGTCGCACTTTCCAATTTGGACCGCCACATTTAAGGAATGATTAGAACTTGTATTCAACACCAATACCGGCGTAGCTGCGATCGTAGTCTTCGTCAGCAGTTTCGTCGGTGTAGAAGCCGAAAATTTTGGCTGCGCTGTTGAATTTGTAGTCTGCGCCCAGGCTGAAAGTCTCGCCGCCTTCTTCTTTGATATCAGACTGGCCGTACTGGGCTTTCAGAGTCCACTGGTCCAGCTTGTAAGCAACAGAGCTCATCCAGCCGTCGACAGTTTCGCCGCCGTCAGCATCTTGCTCTTCGAACAGGGCGCCTACTTGTACAGGGCCGATGTTGTACTGAGCTACAAAACGATGAACGTCAACGTCCTGACCTTCAACGTCCTGGTCCATAGCGTAGGCCAGGTAAACACCGTTGTTGTCATAGGCGACAGACATGGAAACGCCGTTGTTGCGTTCTTCGCCGGTAGTTTCGTCAATAACTTCTTCTTTGTTGCTGATGAAAGCCGCAGAAGCTTTGAAGCCACCGAAAGAAGGAGTAGTGTACTGAAGTGCGTCTTCTTCGCGGTTATCGCTGCTGGTGATCAGGCTCTTGATATCGCCTTCGAGGTCGTTGAACAGGTCAACTTTCTTCTGGGCAACTTTCAGGGGAGTATCGAACTTACCAGCGATGACCTGGCCAAAGCCGCCTTCCAGGCCTGCGTAGATGTTGCGCTGGGAGAAAGTATCGTCAGCGTCACCGTCCATATCTACTTCGTATTCCATACGGTAGATACCTTTAACGCCTTCAGTCAGGGCGATTTCGCCTTTCACGCCCAGGCGGGAAGCGTTGCTCTGAACGTCAGTGACGGAATCGTCACCTTCGTCGGCAGCCTGGAAGGTGACGTTGGCTTTGCCGTAAAAGTCGAGTACATCGCCTTCATCTTGGGCGTTGGCCAGAGCAGGTACCATGGCAACGATGGCCAGAGAGAGAGCGGTCTTATTCATAATCGTCTCGCACAGTTTATGGTTTTGGGTTGAAAGGTGCCTTCCGTGTCGTCCTAGTTGGCTGCCTTTCGATTTGGTGCGGATTCTGCGTTTTGAATATGACAAACATGTTAAAAATGGCATTTTTCTTAAAAATATGTGACTGGCCAGTGCTATGAATGGCAGGTTAGCTAGCTATATTAAGGTTTTAGGCGCCTGAAGCGGCGGTTCGCAATCATCGTTGATTTGAGTGAAGGTGTTCAATAGTTGAACAAAAAGATGGTGTAAGGGATGGCGCTGAGGATGGAATTATGGAGTTTTCGGGAGCGAATTCAGCAGCTTTCTCACCTGCTGGCTAAGGCGAGAGGCATTGTCGTCTACATGGGGCCCAGCATATATCTTTGGGTCTATTCGCTATCTATTATCGCAGTGGGATGTCTTGCCCGATTACCCGCCGAAAGCACTCTGTGGGCACTGTATCTCTCTCTAGCCTTGTTTGCCTGGATGGTAATACGCCGCTGGCGCCCCCTTGCTCTGATCTTTCTCTCCTTTATTGGTGCGACCTGGGCACTCCACTCTCATGAAGCATCGCTGGATCGCCGGCTCCCCCTCGGTGCACATGGTGCGGACTTTGTACTTCAGTTGAACCTGGTCTCGCTGCCTGAATTAACTGAGGGGGGAGGGTTTGGCGCTAGTTCAGAATCACACACGGTGCGTTTTCGCGCTCGAGTTGTGGATATTGTTTCCAGTTCTTTAGGTGAAGAGGGTGGCCAGTTAGCACCGCCAGAGCTATCTATCGGAAGCCTTCTCAACCTAACCTGGTACCGAGTTGACGGTGAGGCTCTGGCTCGTCTGCGAGGTGGCTCTCAATGGATATTGCCTGTGCGATTGAAAAGCCCTAGGGGAAGTGTGAATCCACATACATTCGACTATGAAGGCTGGCTGTTGCGAGAGGGAATTACGGCAACAGGGTATGTTCGCCCCCGCGATTATCCTCCTCAGTGGCTGGGGCAGGGGAATGGCATTATCGAGCTAAGGGATGAATTGCGTTCCCAAATTAGTCAGTTACCAATCCAGCGACCGGACCTGATAGCTGCGTTATTACTAGGAGATCGCAGTCAGTTGAGCGAAGGTGATACCGACCTGCTTAAAAGGACAGGTACGGGCCACCTTATTGCCATATCCGGTTTACATGTGGGCATGGTGGCCGGTTGTATTTTGTTGATGGGCACCGTACTGGCAAAAGGGATTGGGCTTTTTACGGGCACCAGCCGTTTTGGTATTGCGATAGGACTCGCCTTGGTGGTGAGCCTTGTTTATACCTTGATAGCCGGCATTCCACTATCTGCGCAACGGGCGCTTGTAATGACCTGGGTGCTGTTGCTGGGGTGGCACTGGCGGCGCAGACTGGGAGCGGGTTTTGCTTTCTCACTGGCACTGGCAATAGTGCTTACCCTACAGCCACTGGCTTTTTACAGTGCTGGTTTTTGGTTGTCCTTCGTGGCCGTCGGCAGTCTGCTTTTGGGGTTTAGTGGGCGAATTGCTTTAAGTCGAGAGCCGCAATGGAGGCCGAAGACTGAGGTCTCTGATGCTGTAACCTCATGGCAGCATCGATTTTCCCAGTTATCGTTATGGCAGCTGTTGCGCAGCCAGTGGCTGATTGCAATTGGCTTGTTTATCCCATCGATAATATATTTTTCTGGCTTTAGTCTTTCAGGTGTATTGGTCAATCTTGTAGCGATTCCCTGGATGGGCCTGTCTATTTTGCCATCACTTATGTTAGGTGCTGTATTTATTGATACTCAGCTGGGTGTTTGGCTGCTGCAGTTTGCAGGTTGGCAATTGGATCTGCTGATGACTGCGCTCGATATTGTCGATCATTCGATACCGGGGTTCCGTGGTTTTGCGATTGCCTCCACTGCATTGGTGATAGTCATCGCTGGGCTTGGCGCGGTGCTACTTTTGCTGCCTAAAGGGTTGCCAGGACGCAAGTTAGGCTGGTTATTTTTTCTTCCAGTTGCTCAGCCCTGGCTTTCTACATTGGCGCCGGCAGATGAGCGTTTGAAATTATCAGTGCTGGATGTTGGTCAGGGGTTGTCAGTAGTTATCAGCACCGGAAAAAGCCGTATTGTTTACGATGCAGGGCCTTCAATCCCCTCGGGCTGGAGCGCGGGAGGCTCGATAGTGGCTCCCTACTTGATGAGTAGCGGAGGTAGTGAACTCGATGTGCTGATCGTCAGCCATGGCGACAGGGATCATGCCGGCGGCGTGGCGGGTTTACTTAGAAACATTGAAGCAAAAAAGCTCTATGCTCCGGGGACTTTAGCTAGCAATTTACCATTATCGCCAGCCACGATTACTGAGCAGTGTCGGGCAGGAACGGAAGAGCAACTGGGAGATATATCATTTCGATGGTTATGGCCTTCCTTAACGGCACAGGGAGAGGAATTACTGGATGGTGAGGAGAACGATCACAGCTGTGTAATTTTGGCTGAGTGGCAGGGGGTGCGTTTACTGCTTACTGGGGATATCAGTCGTAAGGTTGAACATCAACTGTCTAAAATGTATCCACAATTTTCCGCTGTTGACGTACTGATCGCGCCTCATCATGGTTCCCGCTCTTCCTCATCGGCCGCTTTGCTCGAGTGGGCAAGACCTAAACGGGTTGTATTTAGTGCCGGTTTCCGCCACCACTTTGGTCACCCTCACACCGATGTTGTGAAACGCTACCAAAACTTCGGCGCCAGCATTTTCAGTACTGCGGAGAGCGGGGCGGTAGAATTTTTCTGGCGAGCCGGAGAACAAGAGCCGCAAATTTTACAGGCTCGTTTGGCACCACGGTTTTGGTATGCGAGTCACAACAGGGAATAAGGATGCGTGGGAGGACTTAGCCGCCGCCACCAGCTGTGATAAAGTGCTGCTCTGCGTCGAGGACGCAGTAATAATTTTCCAAAAATTCCCTCTGGTTTTCTGGGGCTAAGAAAGTGTTTGAGATAATAAAATCCGGCGGCCTGCTGATGTGGCCAATCCTGTTTTGCTCTGTAGCGGTTATTGCTATTTGTGTCGAGCGTTTCTGGACTTTGCACTCGCAGCATATTGCACCACGTACTTTATTAGGTGAGGTATGGGGCTGGCTTAAAAATAACCAGGTCAATGCGGAAAAATTGAAGGAGCTGCGCGACTCCAGCCCACTGGGAAAAATTTTTGCTGCGGGCCTGTCCAATTCCCGTCACGGTCGCGAAGTAATGAAAGATAGCATCGAGGAAACTGCCAGCCAGGTTGTGCATGAACTGGAGCGATTTCTGGGTGCTTTGGGCACGATTGCTGCCGTAGCACCGCTGATTGGTTTGCTGGGTACTGTGATCGGTATGATCCAGGTCTTTACCGCGATTATGGTGGAAGGTACCGGTAATGCAGGCGTACTGGCCGGTGGTATTAGCCAGGCATTGATCACCACTGCCGCTGGCCTGACTGTCGCTATTCCTGCGTTAATGGCACACAGATACTTCCAGCGTCGCGTTGACACGATTGTTGTGGCAATGGAGCAGGAAGCTGTCAAGCTTGTGGATGCTCTGCACAGCGATCGTAAAATCGAAGATGCGGCCTGAGCGGGGTAGCAAGCAATGCAATTCCGCCGCCAAGCCACAGAGCAGGAAGGGGTTAACCTGACACCACTTATCGATGTGGTATTCCTGCTGTTGATTTTCTTTATGGTGTCTACAACCTTCACCAAGGAAAGCCATCTTAAGCTGAACCTGCCTGAAGCAGCAGGTCCTCAGTCTGTTGACCAACCTAAATCTGTAGAGATTTTGATCAGTGCTGATGGTTCCTATTCAGTAGATGGACAAGCTTTGATCAACAAGAAGATCAACACCCTCAAATCTGCGCTGTCGGAAGTTTCCGCAGGCGAGTACAATCGCCCGCTTGTGATAACCGCCGACGCCACCGCTCATCACCAAGCCGTGGTTCGGGCAATGGATGCCGCTGGACAGCTAGGCTTTGTCAACCTAAGCATTACTACACGGCAGCCGGAAGAAAACTAGCGCGGAACCCTGTAGGGAGCTGACTTACCTTCGGTTTCTGTGCCCACTCGCCCCAGTTGGGGCGAGTCCATTCATTGGTCTGTATGAAGAAAGTAAAAGCGCCCCCCAGCAAACCGCAAAATGGGGCGGAAACTTACCGTCGATTGCTCACTTATGCCCGCCCGCACATGGCGATTTTCGGGGTTGCGGTACTGGGCTTCTTCCTGTTTTCGATCATGGGCGTCAGCCTTATTGCTGTGACCGAGCTTTTGCTCGATGCAGTGGGGGCTGGAATCCAAGAGAGTCGCGGGTTTCTCTCAAAGTTTGTAGCATCCTATTACCCCGACGGGGTAATGCCCCAGGAGACTGCTCGTTGGCTTGTACCGCTTGCAATGTTGCTGATTATTGTCCTTAGGGCTATTGGCAATTTTGTCGGCAGCTATGGTTTAGCCTATGTGGGCCGCGCAGTGATCCATGAGTTGCGAACACAGCTATTCGAGAGAATTGGCCAGCTTCCCAGCTCCTATTTTGACCGCTATACCGGCGCTTACCTGATCTCAAAGGTTTCATACAATGTTGAGCAGGTAACCAACTCCATCACCAAGGCGGTGAAGGTACTCTTCCGGGAGTCGTTTACGGTAATCGGTCTCTTGACCTACCTGTTACTGGTGAACTGGAAGCTGACTTTAACCTTCTTCCTTTTTGCCCCTTTGATCGCCTTTATTGTGCGCATCGTGGGTAAGCGTTTCCGCAAATTAAGCCATCGTATCCAGAATTCCATGGGTGACGTTACCCATGTCACTCAGGAGGCGATCAATGGCTATCAAGTGGTGCGAATGTATGGGGGGCAGGATTACGAGAAATCCCGTTTCCTCTCTGCCAGCGACAATAACCGTCGGCAGTTTATGAAGCTCGTAGTAGCAAACAATGCCAGTGTTTCTGTGATTCAGATACTGGTTGGTTTGTCTACTGCAACTATTGTCTGGCTGGCTCTGGCACCGGGTATGGTTGAGTCCATGACTGCTGGGGTTTTTGCCGCCTACATTGGTGCGGCTGCATCCCTGGCCAAGCCGGTGCGCAGCCTTTCCGAAATTTTTGCCGATATCCAGAAGGGTATTGCGGCAGCGGAGAGTATCTTTGAAGTAATGGATGCTCCTAGAGAGCCCCAGGATGGTGAAGCTCAGCTACCTAAGCCTGTGAATGGCACAGTAGCTTTTGAAGGGCTTGAGTTTAGCTATGACCCGGCAGCACCTAAAGTACTCTGCGACATCAGTTTCGCGGTAAATCCGGGAGAAACGGTGGCCCTGGTGGGTGCATCTGGCTCCGGCAAGAGCACGCTGGTAAGTCTGCTGGCTAGGTTTTACGAGCCGACAGGTGGACGTATCCTGGTCGATGGGGCTGATATTTCCAAGGTGCCACTTAAAGAGTTGCGCCGCCATATCAGTATGGTTTCCCAAAATATCGTGCTGTTTAACGACACTGTATATCGCAATATTGCCTACGGTGAATTAGAGCATGCACCCAAGGAAAATGTTCTGCGTGCTATGGAGCAGGCACATGCAGCTCAATTTATTGAAGAACTGCCTGAGGGGGCGAATACGGTTCTGGGGGATAATGCGCAGATGCTCTCCGGCGGCCAGCGCCAGCGCTTGTCTATTGCCCGTGCCCTGCTTAAGGATGCGCCCATACTGATCTTGGATGAGGCCACCTCAGCACTGGATAATGAATCGGAGCGCCATATTCAGGCGGCTCTGGCTGAAGTCATGAAAAACCGCACTACGTTTGTTATCGCCCATCGCCTGAGTACGATCGAGAATGCCGATCGCATTCTGGTGATGGAGAAAGGTCGAATTGTAGAGAGCGGGAATCACGCAGAGCTGCTCGCCCAGGGTGGTCGATACGCATCTCTGTTACAGCAGCAAACAATGGGGTAGGGCACCTGGATGTCACTGGAAGACTGGTTTAACAAGCGCTGGTACCCCGAAAAGGGTGAAGGTCGCTCGCTCTCCCTGCTCACCCCGCTGGAATTACTCTATGGGGGGGTGAGCAAGCGGCGCCGGGTAATGAGTTCTCGCACGCCACCGGAGCCCTTATCAGTTCCTGTCATCGTCATCGGTAACATCACCGTTGGCGGTGCGGGTAAAACGCCATTGGTGGCGGAGCTGGCTCGCTGGCTAAAGGAGCGGGGTCGCAATCCGGGGATTATCAGCCGTGGCTATGGTGGTCGTGCAGAAAAATATCCTTATCAGGTGACTGCCCAATCCCACCCCCTGGAGTCCGGGGATGAGCCGCTGATGCTGCACTTGATCACTGGTGTGCCGGTGATGGTTTCCCCTAATCGCACCGAGGCGGCGCAGGCCCTGATCGACTATCACCAGTGCGATGTTATTTTGTCTGACGATGGGCTGCAGCACTATAGTTTGTGGCGCAGCTATGAAATTTGTGTAGTTGATGGTCATCGCGGTTTGGGCAATGGCCATATGCTGCCCAGAGGACCTCTGAGGGAACCGGTGACGCGCCTGCAAAGCGTCGACATGCTGGTTAGTAATGGAGAGCCAGAAGCCAAAGTCAGGGATCAGTGCGGTGGGCTTTTAGAGTTTGAAATGACGCTCGAGCCTTCCTGCTGGCACCAGTTTAACCTCGACCAAACCTCCACATTGCGCCTGCCATCAGGGCCTGAGGTGGGGCCTTGCCACGGGGTGGCGGCGATCGGTAATCCCAAGCGGTTTTTCCGGTCACTGCAAGCGCTAGGGTTCGAGGTGACAGAGCAACCTTTTGACGATCATCATCAATTCAGCCCCCAGGAACTGCATTTCGATGGGGAAACCCCTGTGATTATGACCATGAAAGATGCGGTGAAATGTCGCGATTTCTGGGAGAGTCACTGGTGGGCGCTCGAGGTGCGGGCCAAGTTGCCAGACCTTTTTTATCAAAAAGTACACAAGCACTTGCAACAATTTAGTGAAAATGAAAAGTAACTCTTCTTTCGACGTCATTATTCCCGCACGCTATGGCTCGAGCCGCCTGCCAGGCAAGCCCTTGGCTGATATCGGCGGCAAGCCGATGGTGGAGCATGTTTATTTGCGTGCCCGTGAGAGCGATGCCCAGAGGGTGGTTATCGCCACCGATGATATGCGTGTAGCGGAGGTGGCCCATGGCTTCGGCGCCGAGGTGTGTATGACATCTGCCGAGCATGCCTCGGGAACTGACCGACTGCAGGAGGTGGCTCAGAACCTGGGCCTTGCCGAGGACCGCATTTTGGTCAATGTGCAGGGCGATGAACCCTTGATACCCGCCGAGGTGATAAATCAAGTGGCTGAAAACCTGGCGGCTAGCAAGCGAGCCGGCGTTGCAACCCTGGCGGAACCCATCACCTCAGTGGAGGATTTTCGCAACCCGAATATCGTCAAGGTAGTGACAACTGAGTCCGGGTTGGCCAGGTATTTTTCACGAGCGCCAATCCCATGGCCCAGAGATGCCTTTGCGATGGATAGCAGTGAACTGCCAAGGGGCTTGGAACCTCGTCGCCATATTGGTATCTATGCTTACCGTGTTGCGCTATTGCGCCAGTTTGTCTCCTGGCCTATGGCCCCGCTAGAAAAGTTCGAGGCTCTGGAGCAGCTGCGTTTTCTTTACCACGACCAAGAGATTCACGTAGCAGATGCTTGCGCAGAAGTGCCCGGTGGCGTAGATACTGAGCAGGATCTTCAGCGTATGCGAGAAACCCTGGCCTGATGTAGAACCTAATGATTGAAGTCAATATCGATTTACAGCCCCACAATACTCTCGCAATTTCAGCAAACACCGCTTACTTTGCGCGTGTGGAAACCTTGGATGAATTGCGTGAGGCTTTGAGTTTTGCGCAGCAGAAGCGTTTGCCGATTCTGCCGTTGGGTGGGGGCAGCAATATCGTATTGACGGGAGACTTTCCCGGGCTTGCCATTCAGGTCGGGCTGCGAGGGCTAACAATTACTCCCAATGGTCGTGGCGGTACTATTGAGGCGGCGGCCGGGGAGGGGTGGCACCAGCTGGTTATGTCTACTGTCGAGCAGGGCATGGGAGGCTTGGAAAACCTCGCGCTGATTCCAGGTAACGTGGGTGCAGCCCCAATCCAAAATATCGGCGCCTATGGTGTAGAGTTGCGCGACTGTTTTTGCAGCTTGCAGGCCATGGAAATTTCTACAGGTGCACTACATAACTTTTCCGCATCGGACTGTGAGTTTGATTATCGGGACAGTGTGTTTAAAGGGCAGTTGCGCGATCAATTTATTATTACCCAGGTTAACCTTCACCTTGCGCAAGATTGGCAGCCCAAGGTAGCTTACCCGGCACTGCAGCAATTTATTGACCAGCAAGGATGGGATTGTGACTCCTTAACACCCGCGCAAATTGCCGCTGCGGTTATCGATATTCGCAACAGTAAATTGCCGCTCCCCGATCAAATTCCCAACGCGGGGAGCTTCTTCAAAAACCCTGTGGTGAATGCGGACATTTACCAAAACCTAAAATTGGAACATCCCGATTTAGTAGCTTATGCCAGCGGTGAAGGTTGGAAGCTGGCGGCGGGCTGGCTAATTGATCGCGCTGGTTGGCGGGGCAGGCGGCAAGAAGCGGTTGGTGTTCACCACCAGCAGGCATTGGTTTTGGTTAATCCCGGCCGGGGCCGAGGTGATGAAGTGACAAGATTGGCTCGCGCTATCGCTTCTGATGTGCAGGCTAAGTTTGGTGTTACCCTGGAGCCTGAGCCGCGCTATTACCCTTAATCTATTCAAGATTGTTTGCATGAGGGTACGGACAATCCCTTCTTTTATTTTTCACTGAATTGCAGTTATCAAGTACCCAATAGAAAAGTGCAAATTGTTGGGTGGGGTTGGCAGTTTTCAGCCTGAATATCAGTAGAGAATTGTTCTAGTTGTTGACGATTATTTTGTTATAACGAATTCAACCTCTTACATTTTCTCATATTCCGATTTCTTTCATAAATATTTTCTGCGATAAAATGAATCTTCTATCGCAAATTTTGCGGAAGTGCTCATCTTGATCGCAGAAAAATTAATTGGTACGTTTTTACGCTATAATTAAATGTTATAAAGGCAGCAAGATCCTGTGGTCAAATGTCTGTTCAGCAGCATTTGAAACGGTGCTTCTGCTTTGCAGTAGCGTTTTTGTCTGGTATGTTGCGGTTGGGTTCCGGGGGGACCTACACGGGGTAGTTTCACCGTGAGCTAAAAAGAAGAACGCAGTTTATAGAGCTCGTGCGTTGGGGATGTATACGCGGCGTAGCCACTGCACTTATCCGTAGTTGGGGATAGCTTGATCAAAGTCTTAGTGGTGGATGATCACGATCTTGTGCGAATGGGCATTTCGCGCATGCTGGGTGATGTTGAGGATATAGAAGTCGCCGGAGAGGCAAACTGTGGCGAGGAGGCCCTGGAATTCGTTCGCCGGTCTAATGTTGATGTCATTCTGATGGATGTAAAAATGCCAGGAATGGGCGGCCTTGAAGCGACTAGAAAGCTGCTGCAGCGGTGCCCGGAGGCAAAGGTTGTTGCCGTTAGTGCACTTGATGATGATTTATTCCCGGGCCGCTTGATGCAGGCTGGGGCAATGGGTTACGTGACTAAAGGCGCGGATCTTGAAGAAATGGTTCGAGCGATACGGACGGTTATTTCAGGTGGTGTTTTTATCAGTAATTCCATGGCAACCAAAATGGCGATGCGCAGTGTCAGCGGCCAGGATGATCAGCAATCTCCGTTTGAAAAATTATCTAAAAGGGAATTGCAGACTGCAGACATGATCGTCAATGGCGCCAAGGTTGCGGATATTGCAAAGTCTCTCTCGGTAAGCCCCAAAACGGTGAATAGCTACCGCTACAGGATTTTTGAGAAGTTGGATATTAATAGTGATGTAGAGTTGACGATCCTCGCTGTTAAACACCAAATTCTCGACCCAGATGCTGCACTTTAATTGAAAAGTGGCTGATTTCTTAAAATATTGAGGCCGGTTGCCAGATGTTCGACAGCAAGCGTTTCCTCGCGACAGTAACTCGCAAACCCGGCGTCTACCAGATGTTCGACGCCGAAAATAAAATCCTCTACGTAGGGAAAGCCAAGAACCTTCGCAATCGGTTGTCGAGCTACTTTCGGAGCTCCGGACTAACGACAAAAACCATGGCGCTGGTGCAGCGTATTGGAAACATCGAAGTCACCGTTACGCGCAGTGAAACCGAAGCCCTGGTGCTTGAACAAAGCCTGATCAAGTCCCAGCGGCCCCCATACAATGTGATGCTGAAGGATGATAAAGGGTACCCTTATATCTTTCTTTCCAGCAATGACACTTTTCCCCGTATTGCATTCCACCGTGGTGCCAAGCGCAAGAAAGGCCGATACTTCGGACCTTTTCCAAATGCATCGTCGGTTCGCGACAGCCTGAACTTTTTGCAAAAAACTTTTCGAATCCGCTCTTGTGAAGACAGTGTTTTTCGCAACCGTTCAAGGCCCTGCCTTCAATATCAGATAGAGCGCTGCACCGCTCCCTGTGTCGATTTTATTTCTCCCGAGGACTATCGCCAGGATGTTCGCCACGCAGAGATGTTTCTCACGGGTAAAAGTGACAGCATTATCCAGGAGTTGGCCGATCAAATGGATGAGGCATCCCGGGCGCTGGAATTTGAAAAAGCCGCGAGACTGCGGGACCAAATTTCCGCGCTGCGTCGTCTACAAGCGGATCAGGTAGCTGAGGGGGCAAGTGGCGATGTGGATGTGCTGGGGATAGCCAGTGAGGGCGGCAGCTGTTGCGTACACGTTCTGTTTGTCAGGCAGGGGCGAATTCTGGGGAGTCGCAGTTATTTTCCCAGTGAGCGCCTGGGACTCACACCGCCAGAGCTACTTTCCGCATTTGTCCCGCAATTTTACCTGGGCAGTCCCCGAGAGATCCCCCGTGAGATTTTAGTTTCAGAGGCCTTACAGGATCTCGAACCACTTCAACAGGCTCTTAGCGAGCAGTGTGGTCGCGATGTCGGTATCACCCATAAGTTGCGTGGCAAGCGGGCCACTTGGGTTGAAATGGCGCAACAGGCAGCGCAACAGAATTTGACTAGTCGAACTGCAGCCCAGCAAAAACTCTACAACCGTTTCGAGAAGCTCCAGGAAGTATTAGAACTGGAGCAGCTCCCGGAGAGGCTTGAGTGCTTTGACATCAGCCATTCTTCCGGTGAGGCCACGGTTGCGTCCTGTGTTGTATTTGATACCGGAGGCCCGGTAAAGTCGGATTATCGCCGATTCAATATTGAGGGTATCCAGGCGGGCGATGATTATGCGGCAATGGGGCAGGCGCTAAAGCGGCGCTATACGCGCCTTTCCGGTGGCGAGGGCAAATTCCCGAATATCCTGTTGATCGACGGGGGGAAGGGCCAGGTTACACAAGCGATTGAAGTTCTGAATGAGCTGGGCATCGTCGGAGTGCAAATTATTGGTGTTGCCAAAGGAACTACACGAAAAGCGGGCTTTGAAACATTACATGTGGTTTCCAGTAACAAAGAGCTTGTACTCTCCGCCGACTCATCAGCACTGCACTTAATTCAACAGGTGCGAGACGAAGCGCACCGCTTTGCTATCGCTGGCCACCGGGCAAAACGGGATAAAAAACGCAGGGAGTCTCCTTTGGAAGGTATTGCAGGAGTAGGGCCCACTCGCCGCAGGGCGCTGCTGCGACATTTCGGAGGTTTGCAGGAGCTAAAGCGCGCAACAGTAACGGAGATTGCCAGCGTGGATGGTATCAGCCGGAAATTGGCTCAGGATATATACTCGGCACTACACCACGAGTAGAACAGGATTGAGCTGGCGATTAAATGGCCAGTTTTTTCCAAAGCGTTTCATTTTGCGCGATGGCTTGATAACGTACGCCCTCCGCAAGAATAGAGAAAAGTATGACAATCGCCAATCAACTGACGCTGTTACGTGTTGCTTTGATCCCATTTTTTGTTTTGGTTTTCTATTTGCCGTACAAGTGGAGTTACATTGCTTCTGCTGCAATTTTTGCAGTTGCCGCAATTACCGATTGGCTTGATGGCTATCTCGCCAGAAAATTAAATCAGAGTACTGCCCTAGGTGCCTTTCTGGACCCGGTTGCCGATAAGCTAATGGTGGCTACTGCATTGGTCTTGCTGGTGGGGCTGCATGACAATCCGCTGTTTGCGATTGCTGCGGCGGTGATCATCTGTCGAGAGATCGCGGTTTCTGGGTTGCGGGAGTGGATGGCTGAGCTGGGGCAGCGCAGCAGTGTTGCCGTTTCCTATGTAGGCAAAGTCAAAACCACCGCACAGATGGCAGCAATTCTTGTTCTGCTTGCCTTCGATGTTAGAGAGTTTCCGGTGATGGAAACTATTGGATACCTGCTGCTCTATATCGCTGCCGGCCTCACCTTGTGGACGATGGTGATGTACTTGCGCGCCGCATGGCCGGCCCTTATGGCCGACAGCCGGGATAAGTAGATAGAGGGGAGTTCCTTCTCTCACGAAATTGGCGCCTCGATTCTGGCATTTGCTGGAAAACGAGGCGCTCTTTACCCCGCTTAAACTCGCTCTTCCTCTTCCAAACCCCTGCGCTCCTCTAAATTGTTAGATACTTTTCTGCGATCCATAGGAAGCTCATGTCCGTCAAAAGCCACCTGATTATGATCTGGCTGCTTTGCATCACTCTCAATGTCGAGGGGCAAGTTGTACACGATGCCGAGTTTTATATTCTCAAGATGCAAAACGGCGATCGTTGGGATCAAGAGGATGCGGAACTTGAGCAACGCTTACAGCAGTTGCGGCAGAAATATGGACAGCCACCTAATATCGTATTCCTGCTGTGGGATGACACTGCATTTGGGGCTGTTGGCTTTCCTGCGTTGCAAAAGAACTTTGGCTACTCAACGCCAAACCTAAACCAGATGGCTGCAGAGGGTATCAACTTTACCCGCATGTACTCTGAGCCCTCATGCACACCGACCCGAGCCGCTGCGCTCACCGGACGGCTACCGGTGCGCTATGGCATGGGTGAAGTGGGTATGCCCCATGAGTTTTCCGGTTTGCGCGCTGAAGAAGTCACTATTGCCGAGGTACTTTCGCGAGCGGGTTATACGACAGGCTTTTTCGGCAAGGGGCACCTTGGAGATATCGAGGAGAGTTATTTACACAATCAGGGGTTTGATGAGGCGTTATTCACGCCTATGAACCAGATTACCTCCCTGTTTAACCCCCAGGCAAATGTGGCGAATGCGGTGCTGGGCATGTTCCCCGAAATCTATCCACCTGACCCCTATCAGTTGGACAGCCCTGGTCTGATTCCCGCTGGCTGGGTAATGAATATTGAAGGGAAAAAGGGACAACCCGGGCGAGAGTGGTGCGGAACATCCAACGAGTGCTTCGCTAAGTTTGATCCAGAGGCAGAACAGAGAACGCTGGCGTTTATTCGCCGCAGTGCGGAGCAGAAGAAACCGTTTTTCGTTGCCTACTGGCCCAATCTCCTTAATTTCATGGCGATGTACAACCCCAAGCGCTCGGTAGCTGGGCTGATGGTTGCCGATGCTTTCCCGGCGATGGATAACTTTGTCGGGGTGCTGATGCAAGAATTGAAAAGCTTAGGGCTCGCTGAAAATACCTTGTTCGTTGCAATGGCGGATAACGGCCCTATGGTCCACAGTCCGCCGGCGGGGTGGGGAATGCTGCCCATGTTGTATCGGGGGGGCAAAGGGGATTTTACTGAGGGCGGTGTTCGCGTACCTGCTTTTGCCTGGTGGCCAGGAACTATCGAAGCGGGACAAACGGCAGGGGATATTATTCATATCACTGACCTGTATACGACTTTCGCTCGCTTGGGTGGAGCAACTGATGCTATTCCCACGGATCGCGTCGTTGATGGCCTCGACCAGACCGCTCTGTTCCTAAACGGCGATACTCATGGCCGCCGGGATTATGTATTTATTTATACGGGTAAGGAATTGGGGGCAACAGTAAAGGGGCGATATAAGAGGCATTGGCTGGGAGCGGGGGAGGTGGCAGGGTCGGGGATGCCGGAGGCTTATTACGATTTATATATGGACCCCCGGGAGGAGTCCCCGCAGTTGGTGCCGTTAATTTACACCCAGGGCCAGTTCAATCATATGGTGGCTCGCCACCGTTTATTCAAACGTAAATATCCAGACGTAGCCAGCGGCAAAGGCATACCCTATACCGGGCTGGCCAATGCGCGCCCTGAGACACAGGCTATTGGTGAGCGCGTGCGCGGAGTCATCAGTGAGATGCCATTCACTGTTGAAGACTATCTCGAGTATCAGATCCCCGGTGCCGACAAGGTCGGCGACTGGGGAGATTAAAACGCTATATCCAAAGTGAGTAGGCTTGGACTAGTGGTAGAGGCCCGGATTCTGATTCAGTCGAACTTCGCCACTTCGCTGCACTGTAATGGAAGGCACAATGGACCTGCTCAGGCCAATTTTTGCCTGAAGTTCATAGGGTACCGATTGCTGCCCTCTATTCGCTAATTCAGCGGCGGCGAATAGAGACCCCATCCAGCTTGCAGTTGCGTCTACCGAGATATCATCCTGGCCATAGGGGGCAATGGGCAACAAGTTGTTTGAGGTTCCTGTCATCACTTTATGGCCGGCAAGACTGAGCTTGTAGTAGATCCCGGAGAGGGGTAGCTCTTGGTTGTTGGGGTTGAAAATGCGCAAATGGATTCTGAAGCGCAGATCGCTGCCGACGGCAGGAGGAAGCGGCTCCAGCCCAATAATCTCAACCTCGGGCTGCTGAAAATTGGGCGATAAAGCGGCGCAACCACCCATGAATAGAGCGAATAATACGAGTAAGTTCAGTTGTAAAAGTTTGATCACTGCTTGTCCTTCATTTTTCTCTCTTCTGATAAGTACGAGGTTGGTGTCCCAGCGCTTATTCCACGACCACCACAGTTTTATTTCTCTTGCTTGCTTATTGAGCAACCGCTCGAATTGCTTCATTCTGCGATCCTGATGGATCGAAGAAGGTTGTTGCCTCTGTGCAAACTTCCCCATGGATTTCTACTAATGGAGACAATAGATGAGCAAGTGGTTCATTCTTCTGACAACAATGGTGGTGATATTGTTCGCCAGCTGGAAATGGCTTTTGCTTCCGGCTATTGAAAAGTCGATGAACAAAGTAGAGCCGGGCAAAATTGCAGCGCTGTCACCTGAGGCTAAAGCGCTACACCAAAGTCTATTGGTAGGTGATCTCCACGCAGATAGTTTCCTGTGGGCCAGGGATTTGAGGAAGCGAGCCGACTATGGTCATCTGGACCTTCCCCGGGCGAGAGAAGGTAATCTGGGTATCCAGGTCTTCACATCAGTTACCAAGTCTCCCCGGGGGCAGAACTATCAGAAGAACTCCAGCAAAGCTGGCGATAACATAACCTTATTGGCCATTGCTCAGGCGTGGCCAGTAAAGGCGTGGGGCAGCCTGTATGAGCGGGCGCTCTATCATGCAGAGCGTGTTAATGCGCTACAGCAATCTGCGCCTGACCAAATACGTATCGTCAAAAGTGCGGCAGATTTACAACAGGTGCTTGTAGCAAGGAAGCAGGGCGGAGAGGTTTTGGCCGCACTCCTTGGCACTGAAGGTGCCCATCCTTTGGAAGGGAAGATCGAAAACATCGGTCACCTATACGATGCTGGTTTCCGGGTGATGGGGTTGCAACACTTTTTCGACAATGAGCTGGGTGGCTCCCTGCATGGAGAAAGCGGGCAGGGTTTGAGCGCATTTGGCCGGGAAGCAGTGCAGGAGATGGAAAGGCGCTCTATTGTGATTGACGTCGCCCACTCCTCCGAGCAGGTCGTCCGCGAAGTTTTGGATATTGCCGAGCGCCCAGTGATTGTTTCCCATACCGGGCTTCAAGGGGCGTGCAACTCACGCCGGAATATCAGTGACGAGCTAATGAAGGAGATAGCGGGCAAAGGAGGCTTGGTTGGAATCGGTTTCTGGCCTGGTGCTGTCTGTGATACAAGCCCCAAGAGCATTGTTAAATCCATTCGTTATGCCATTGATACACTGGGTGTGGATCATGTCGCATTGGGGTCGGACTATGACGGCAGTGTAAAGGTTGCATTTGACGTAAGTGAACTGGGCGTGCTTACCGCAGAAATGCTTCGGCAAGGGTTTACTGAAGAAGAGATCCGTAAAGTAATGGGTGAGAACCTGAGAGATTTCTTCCTTACTCAACTTCCCAGTTAATATCATATAGGAAGGTTGAATTTAGATTCCGCAGCCTTCTCAACAGATATATTAGCGCTGGCATTTGATAGCTCACTGTTCTGATGAGTTTGTTATTACCAGCGCAATACTTGCACTCGTATATGATTAAAAATAAATAACTTTCTGCACATATCCAAACGCAATTTAAACTGGAAGTTTGTATCATATTTTGCTCTTTATGCCCTGAAAAGCCAACTGTAACCAAGTGTAATTAAATTCCAGTTTACTTTTTAAAGTGACTTAAAGCTAAAAAAGCCGCAGGAAAATTGATAGAGATAAAACTGTAGGTAAGAAAAATAGAACATGGGCCGCGATACCGCGGATAGGCAAAAGTCCACTATCTCTAAAGAATAGGGAGACCTCCATGTTCAATCCGAAACTAACAGAAACAGAATTTCTATTGGATCAGGCAAATTACATCCAACCCGGTGTCCACAATGACGTCAGGCGTGGAGTTTGTTACGCATTATCCTACATGTGGGTGAGACTCGGCTTGCAACCCGGTGGTCATATAAATATGCACCTCCAGGCAGGACTGCAACAGCGTTACCATAATACGGGAATTGGAAACGCCCTCAACAGAGCAACTCCAGGTATGTTTTTAAGGGCTGTTGGTGGGTCGACCACCACCTTTGGGCAGCCTATCTATACAATGCAAAGGGCAATTTCCGCGCAACAGCAGATCCAGGGAAATGTGATGGGTATATCGTCAGGGTTAAGGACGATCTGTCGGACAGATGGGTATACCGAGCACTGTATCGCCCGTGGGCATCAGTTGAATCCATTTGAGCCTTTCTCCACATTTTTGCGATGGATACGGCAGGGGATGGCCCGCCTTAATCAAGGCTTTGCATTGATAGGATTCCTGGGCCCCAACAGCGGCCATGCAATTGCAATTCAAGTACAGAATGGTAATACCTGGAGACTTTTTGACCCCAATTTTGGTTCCTTTGTATTTAATGGATACAGCCGCTTTAAGGCCGAATTACATCAGCTGGCTTTGATATACCTGGCGATGGGCACTGCTGGTGGAAGCTGGATGATTTCAACTTTTAGATAAGTTAGTAGGGTTGTTTTATTGTCTAGATATCACAGGGTCGCTTAGGCGACCCTGTGCGTTGAGTTTAAGTGCAAGCGTATACTAGAGAATTTAGACCGCAGTAAAAGTCCTAATGAGTCAATTAGGGGGATTAGTCTGGCACTCCCAGTTTTAATATTGACTACTTGGCAGCGATGCACTCAATTTCAATTTGGGCGTCCAGCGCTAGGGACTCCACTGCAAAAGTAGTCCTTGCAGGGTAGGGGGAGGCAAAAGCTTTCTGGTAGATATTGTTGAATTCAGGGAAATTCTTGATATCTGTTAAAATGACCGTGCATTTAACAACATCTTTCATTTCGTAGTCATAGCGCTCCAGAGTTTGCTTTATGTTGTCTAGAGTCTGTTTGGTCTCCGCAGCGAATCCCCCTTGGGCTAACCGCTTAGTCTCCGGTGAAAGCCCTATTTGGCCAGAAAGAAATAGCTGGTTGCCAACTTTTACAGCCTCTGAAAACGGTAGCTTTGAGGCTGATCCTGTTGGGTTCAGAAATTCAACCTGTTCAGCGTCCTTTGCATAACTGGCATTGGAAAGTGAAATAGCGAGAATTGCGAAAATTAACGTTTCTATGGGTGATGTCTTTATCTTCATGGGAATCTCTTTTTTGTAAGTTATGCATAAAAACACGGTTCACTGCATCTTGCGATTGACCATTTTTTACCCTTGGTGGGTACCACGCAAAGCTTGAAATGCTTCCTGGGATAACTGTGTATTGCAACTTATGAGTAGCCGCTTTCTCTTTGGTGAAGTATAACCTGCTAAATCAAGCTAATTAACAAATAGGTAAACCACCGCCTCAGGCGGTGAGACTTGATAAGGCTCTGCCGTTCCGGCGTGCAGAGTAAAAATATGGCCTCCATGAACCGGCAAGTTCTTTAAGGAGGCCATATGCGAGATTGGCAGTGCCAAGCTCACGTGAAACATTATTGCAGGTACCATGTGGTATTTGTGCCCAAGTATCGAAAGAAAGCGTTATTTGGAGACGTGAGATTGGAGCAATATTCCGGGACTTATGTCGTCAAAAAGGCATTGAGTTGGTCGAGGGGTACGCAATGAGGGATCACATTCATATGTTGTTAATGATTCCTCCAAGGTTAAGTGTTTCCAATACGGTTGGGTTTCTGAAAGGGAAATCTGCGATCCAGATATTTCGGAAGTACAAGCATGTGCAGAGAAATTTCACAGGAAGGAATTTTTGGGCTCGGGGCTACTGCGTGAGTACAGTAGGTCTTGATGAGCAAATGATTCGAGAGTACATCAAGAATCAAGAGGTTGAAGAACGCCGGCAAGAGCAGATGCAACTGGCCGGGTTGTAAATAGCCCCCTCTGGGGGCTTTCACCATACCACCCGCTATGCGGGTGGTTGCTGATTGAACAAAGACATTAAAGGGCATATGTGCATATTAGGTGATGAATCTACGCGAGATCTGTATATAAGTTGTATGCCTTGAAGGTGGCGATAGATACGAAAGCTCTCTTGTACTCAGAGTAGCTCCACTCCACTGCTTACCTGAGTTTCGCACTTTACAATACTGGCTCGTTAAACAATAGCGTTCCGGGATACCTGAGTCCGGAGCGCTGCTATGCAAGTGCACTCTTTCCTCCTTAAACAAATCAGATTTTAGCGCTGTATTGAGTGGGCCGATTTCTTTAAATTGAAACCAGTTCACACATTTCATTTAAGGAAATATAGGTTTGCCAGAATTTTGTCCCCACTACAGTGTCTGGGTTCTGAAATGTGATAGCCCTCCCCAGCCCGTCACCAAAAGAGTGGTAAAGCTCGATGCTAAATGCCCCAAGCCCGCCCCTTAAATTGGCGTATAAATCACCGTAAACTGTTCTTATATACAGCTGTATGTATTGACAGTATTTTGATTTGACGGGTAATATATTCGTAGCTGCTTTGGTTTTTATGCAGCAACCATCCTTTCTTGAACCGGCCCCCAAGCCGGTTTTTTTTATTCTCATCCGTGCAAGCTATTTCATTTCTGGTTCTGGAGGCAGGTCTATCTAGTCCCGCGGATGTCCAATGAGTGTAGTAACTCAAGTGGTTTTATTTGCCGGGATTGATATTTCTCGGATGTCCGGTAAATCTGCTTGCCGCTTTCCCTGTAGTCTTCAAGGGTGATTCTAGATTGAAAACAGGTGAAAGCGTTATGGGTTTGATTGCCGCCAGCTGAAGTGGCGGTGGGGTAGAGCGGCAATCAATATTAACGAATACCTTCTTGGTGTGGCCTTGGTCGACGGCTGCGTCCTTTAGTTCGAATCGGGCTCCTCATATAGGCTAAGCGCCTGTATTAAATTCGCTAGACTGCCAAGAAAACGGTAAGTGTAACCACAGTGTAATAAATGCTTTTCATCTTACTTTCCCAGGTACAGGTGATATTTGGCTTCCTGCGGTGAGAAAAATCCCGGTCGTAAATGGCGATGTCGTGTTAGTTGTCGTGGATCGGTAGCCCGGCTGGAAAATCTTTGATGGGTGGCGGGGTGCTCTCTAAATGTGTTTCTTAATCCGGACAGGGAAAGTTGGGAGCCGGTAACTTATAGAACTCTGCCCAGCCAACAAAAATATTAACTGCTGAGGTTCGTATTTATAAAGGGAGGGGGTGCCGGCTCAAAAAGCCTATATCGTAAGGTTTATAACTGTGAAACTATAAGGATCTAGTGGTGCCCGGGGCCGGACTTGAACCGGCACGGCCGTGAAGCCGGGAGATTTTAAGTCTCCTGTGTCTACCAATTCCACCACCCGGGCAGATCCTTTGCGAGAGAGGGCGATGTTTAATAGTTGCCCTTCATTCTCACTTTCATTGCATTCAACAGGATACTGCAATGAAGAGGAAAATGGAGGCTAGGGTCGGAATCGAACCGGCGTACACGGAGTTGCAGTCCGCTGCATGACCACTCTGCCACCTAGCCTTTTTATCCGCCTTTGGCGGAAAAGAACGCTGCGAATTCTATCTGATAAATCTGAAAAATCCTAGCGTTTTCTTATACTTACGTGCGTTTCGCTGTGTAAGTGGGCGCCATTTTAGGGACTCTAGAGGATTAGTCAAGCATTGTTTTCATCAATGTTGCAAACAAGTGAAAAAAAGTAGGAAAAGTTACCTTCTGATGGTGGGGGAGGGCTGTAATAACTTTTAGCGCTGGTGCTCAAGAACCTATTTCCATTTGTTCTAAATTAATCTTCAGGTGTGCTGGCAATCTGTGACCTGTGTTCGATACTGTCTTTATCTGGCTAACACATCTCCCCCAACGTGTTTAGTAATGCTGGTAGGGTGGCTCACATGGCTGCCACCCGGAAGCAAGGATGAAATCCTCCAAGTTTCACTCCTAATGGTCTTGGCCCTGACGCTCTCCCCCCCCGTCGTCAGGGCTTTTTTTTGTCTGCTATTTACTGGAGCCTTTCGTCCGGTCTGTCAGGTTTTCTGTGGCTAATGCATCCACGGGTCTACCGGCTGCTTTCTCAGACAGGGACCTAAACCTTTCCAGAGTCACTTCACCGCGTGTTCGAGCCAGTTCTTGTGCGACGTCATCAATACTTGCCTTGCCATTGCTGGCCTCACGAATCTCTTTATCCAGTTGCTGCATTACCCCGGCCGCACGGGCGGTAATGGGGCCGGACGAGCGTTCGACTAATAGTGAAGGAGCCTTCTTACCCCATTTGATCAGTTTATTCATTGCCTCCTGATAGCGGGTTTCACTGATGCCACCAGTTCGCCTTAAAATCTCCAGGGAGTAAAACTCAGCCAGTCCCTCTACAATCCAATCGCTCTCATCGTCGCCGTGAATTCCCGTGCCCACATGAACTAACTCGTGGATCATGCTGCTGGTGCGGTTGCCGCTGATCAATGGTCGATCAGCATGCATATATAGAGAGCGTGTCCCCGACAGTCCACCGCGCCACATGGGGTCGTCAGCGGTTACGATCAATAGATGATCAGGGAAGAGGGGGAAGATTTTCTTGAGCTCTGGCAGGTTCCAATTTAGGAAGGCCAGGATGTCTTGCCGCCGAATGTTCTCATTTTTAGGGCCTGCAACACGGGTTTCAGTGCCGGCAATCATATCCTGCCGACTGCCAATTTTCCCTACAATCATCCAGCCCTTGGGTCTTACAAACTTACGCTTGGGGTCAGATAGCTCGTATAGGTTATCTTCGATCTCAGGGTAGGGTAGGGCTGCATACCATTGGTCAGGAAGTTCCAGCTTAAGGCGGGCGGTAGAGCGGCCACGGCTGGTCGCCGATACCGGTGCAATCAATTTATCGCTGCGGAGAATTGCCCAGTCTTTGGTGATCCGTGAGTCGTAGCCACCGTTGTTACGCTGGTTGTCTATGACAAAGCGGTACTTGAGGACGGGGTTTTTCCCTTCGGGTTGCCAGGTTGCTTTGTCGCCCTCGATCTTTAGGGGGGTGTCACTTTCCAGGTCCTGATAGCGGCCAGAGCGCAAGTTTAGAACGAGCTTACTTGGCATATCATCACCGCTGAGCGCCATTTCCACCTCAGCCAGCTTGGAGTTGGGTGAGATCTCTGCACTGTAAAGAATCTCATAAGCCTGAACAGCAGGGGATAGAGTGGCGAGTAATAGCGGCAGTGTTAGTAATCGTTTAAGCATCATTTCTTCAGCGGGAAATCCAACAATTAGTCGTTTCGACAGTATCTAAGCCTACAGGTGCCCTTGTGTCATCTTCAAGCAAACTGGTCACAAGCTAGCCAGTTATGAGGTGACAGTTTTGTGCCGCCAGGTTTCATTGGATTGGTTTTCAGATATGCACCACTTAAAAAGAATACACTTACAAAGTCGTTATCATATAGTGGCACATACTAGTAAGCATCTTCCGTATAAGTAAACAAGAAGATAGATATGGGTGGGCCGTCACAAACATCTTTTGAGAGGGCTGGGTTAGTGGGCAGGCATGCCGACTAAGTGGGAATTGAGCGCTACGAAGAACAAGACCGCAGCATAGCTGCGGTCTTGAAGGGTCTTTTGCAGTCTAACTAACGATGGCGACAGAGCTACCAATATCTGATTGCGCGGGGATCAACGAACTGCATACCGTAGGCGCTCAGGGCAAATCCATCTGGAAAACTGCTTACCATTGGTTGCTGGGGGTTAACCGCGGCTATTTCGGAAGGGTAATAGCCTCCCGGCACAAACTGCCCCTGCCAACTGGGTGTAGCTTGAGGGGGGTAGCCCTGTAACGGACTCATAGTAAACCCAGAGTATGGAGTGGCTGGGGAGGGGCCTTGCGCGGTTGCGGCATGAGTACCCGCGGCCCTTGCTTGCTCTTTGGCGGACTCAAAAGCTGAGTTGATACCGAAAAGCTTGGGAACACCTGCGCCAACTCTCTCTGCCCCGAGGGGCATTGGTGCGGCCAAGGATTGGATCAGTTGGAATAAGGCGGTCACTCTGGATACATCTTTCTGCCGGAGCGCACCTTTAAATAATGGATGGTGGGCAAGTAGTAGTGCTGCCAAACCGGTAATATGCGGCGCGGCCATTGATGTACCTGACTGAACATCGAAGCCTTTGTCAGGCACAGACGAAATGATACCCACACCAGGTGCGGCAACAGAAATTTCCTGGCCGAAAGCGCTAAACCTAGGAACAAATAGACCGTCGGCTGATGCTGTTGAGGGTATTACTGTTTGCGCTTCCCAGGAATCTTTGGGGAATTCATTTAGCATTCCAAGAGCGCCTACAGCCATAGCATTTGGGGATCTGGCTGGATACTGGACTGCCCCGCCATTGTTGCCTGCGGCAACTATACAGGCGATACCATGTTGGACCGCTTCCTCGATTTGCTGCTCAACAGCCTCTGATGAATCAGAGCTGCCCAGGCTCATATTCACCACATCAACGCCGAGCTCTATGCAATGTGAGAGTGCATCAATCAAGCTACTAAATTGCCCGCCGGGGAAAACTTTGAATACATAGATTTCGGCTTCAGGAGCAAATCCGCGTATTGCTTCGGAGCCAGAGGGTTGGCCTGTAATAATTCCCGCGCAGTGGGTTCCATGGCCGACGATATCTTCTGCCCAGCTATCGGTATCGTAATTATTGGTGACATCGATACCATTCTTTAAATGGCTCAGTATCGGATGCTTATTGTCCGCACCGGAATCGATGATTGCGATTTTGATACCTTTGCCTGTGTATTCATCGGGTAGCTGGTCCAGGCCCATGTACTTTTGCCCCCAGCCATAGGAGGCATCATTGGGGAAGTTGGGTATGGCTTCGCTTAGGGGTTGGAGTTTCACCAGGTTCACACCGGTGAGCGACAGGGAAGGGCTGCGAATATATTTGTTCCAGAAATCTTTGGCGGGACGGATCAGAAGTGATTTCACTTGAGCGCCGCCGCTTTGCGCAAAAATACTGAGCGCAACTTCCCCTTTATTGTTAGTGACCCCCTCCTGGGGAAAGCCCGCGCTTTCAACAATTATTTGCGCGTCGCGTATGGGCTCACCTTTTGCGCCGATAACGCGGAAGTGCACCTGCTGAGCCTGGACATGGTATTCGCGCAATAGTCCGGGTTGCTGGGCAAAAACTGCGGAAAAGGTCGGTGAATAACTCGCTTGCCCGTAAGAGAGAAGTGAGTCCAGTTCAACGGCGACGTTTGGTGGAGTGGTCTGGTAAAGTGCCGCAGCAGCATCCACATCCATACGGACTTTGTAAATATTGGTGGCCTCATCGGCTGAGGACAGCGTTTTTAGTTTTCTGCCGGGGCGTATTTCACGAAGCACCTCACAACCTGCCTGCCTGGCAATAGTGGAAATCACATGGTGCATTGAGCCCGAGCTCAATGGCTGCACGCCCATGGATTTAGCCATCAGGCTGCGGCGGGGTGAAATAAGTAACTCGACTTTCTCTGCAACCTCGACCGAAGGTTCTCCTGCGGCCTTTTCTTGTCGGGATTCAGTCATGTTCATGTTCCTTCGCTTTCAGTGCGGTACTGATTTAGTACGCGTGTGAAACGTCTGAAAGTGGTGAATCGAGTGGGTTTCAATCTCAATTGAGAGGGTGGACAGGTTGATCCGGATCAATAATTACTTTGCCTCTCAATTTCTTTCTTAGGTCGTCGACGGCATCGGGTGTAGCCACAAGGGTGACGTTGCTTTTGCGCAAAGTAACGTCCTTAACATCGGGGCAATTTGAAGCTTCCTTCACCAGCTCCTCTAGCTCCAGTGTGCTAGCTGATAGCTTACGATTGGGTACGGCTACATATTGCTCAAACTTCTTCATTTTCTTCTCATTGTGACTGCGCTATCCAAAGTAGGGCAGGGGCGAACCCACCCCCAGGAAAAGGGGCGTGAAGCCCCTTTTTGCATCATTTTTAGTGCAGATAAGCTTGTTGCTGAAAGGCTGAGTTGGGTTGCGGCATTGCCTGATAGGGTAGTGGTTGCCCGATGCCACTCAAATTCTGAAAAGGTTGCTGTGGCGGCTGCGGGAAAGCCTGGAATGGCACCGGTTGACTCAGTGGTGCAAAAGCCTGCGGGGGGACCGACCCATACTGCTCTGGAGCCACAGGTGCCAGTTGATTTACCGGTTGGCCGATATAGGTCTGAGGAACGAGGTGTGGCGTGAATTGCGGTGCGGCCTGGTAGGGCAGCAGGTGGTTGAGGCGCGCCAAGTTGTTAAGGAGTTGACCTTGTTGAGGCATGCCAATGTAGTTGCCAAGAGCAGGTGCGGCACGACTAATCAACTCACCGAGGAGACCTTGCGGTGGCAGTTGCGGAGCGGCTTGATAGGGTAAGAGCTGCCCTAGTTGGGCGGCTGCATTGATTAGCTGTGCCTGAGGGTTATTGATGTAATTGGCCAAAACAGGGGCCGCGCGGTTTATCAATTCGCTGAGATAGTTTTGGGGGGCGAACTGAGGTGGAATTTGTGGAGCAAGCTGCTGAGGAATGTGGGGCGCTAACTGTTGTGGAAGCTGTGGTGCGGCCTGGAAGGGCAGTACTTGGCCCAATCCGCCGAGTGCATTGATCAATTGACCTTGTGGTCCACCGACAATGCCACCAACTACCGGAGCTGCACGGCTAATAAACTCTCCCAGCAATCCTTGTGGTGCTAACTGTTGAAGCGGTAGGTATGGCTGGGGGGGAGTGAGTCCGACGACCGGATTAATCGGAGGTACGGCATAGTTTTGTGGTTGTCCAAAGATCCCTTGAGCATATGCATATGGTTGGTACATGAACGTACTCCTCGAGTAGACCAATGACGATAGGGGGGCTATCGCCCAGGTTATTTCATGGTTTACGGGTGAGAATTTTGGAGCTTGATAGAGCCCCGTTTTTAGGATCAGCCTGCTGATAATAAATCGGTAATGAGCTTTCGAGTTGTTGCATCTTGCGACGGACACTCAGCCGACTGATCTGAGTATAGAGAAGCTTTTCAGAAGCACAGGGAAAGTTTGAAAAAAAATGGAGCGGGAAACAAAAAGGTAATGGGGGCGCAATTGTAGTCACCATTTTTCTTAAAATTTTGTAATTTTTCGAAAAGGAATATTTTTTAAAAAATAAAGTCTTACTCGGGATTTGCTACTTAAATGAGTGGTTAATATTCTTGTGGCGTGCAGGATGTTACTCCCTTGTATTGGTGTTAGGGCTCGGGGAAAATCCCCTCGGGTGCCCGGTGAAAAATAGCGGCACTTGTAGAAATATCTGTAAATAGCGAACTGGAATTTAAAGGTAATTGTTTATATCGATGTCTTGGAAAAGAAACTTATAGAACTTATCAGTTCGCTTTTATGTAAAGGTCTACTTACTCAAAACATCAAAAAACGATATCTAGTAGCGTTTCAATATAATTTGTTATGGCCTCACGCTGTATGCCTCTATTGGTCTTTTTTGCTCCAAGTTCTGATGTCCTCTGTGGAGAGCATTGCATTTGTTTATACGTGTGCTCTCAAAACTAAAAGTACTTGATAGTCGTTGAAGATATGTAAATACAAGAAAGTGGATAGAACTAATATCGGTATTTTTTTGGCGACCACAGTTTGCCGTATACGTGAAGAGGGCTTCAGAGAGTGGATAGATTGGTGGAAAGTGTTCGACCCCAGGGAGAACAAGGGATTGGTTGTTAGTTGGCAGACTAAACGGATGTGTCGGAGATTGGGGCAATTACTAGCAACCGTAAAGCTTGGATCTCCAGTGCAGAAAGAGGCGCTTGGAGCCGGGGAGGTCCAGCTATAATGCGGATTAGACTGCCTTTGAGGACAACTCAAAGACCAGTTGTGTCGGCAAAATGACCTATGATGACATTCGCGCCAAAAATTACTTGATCTTTGAAAAATGGATGAGTAGTATTCGCGGCCTCGGTGAGTAGCGCAGCCTGGTAGCGCACTTCGTTCGGGACGAAGGGGTCGGAGGTTCGAATCCTCTCTCACCGACCAGATTTTCAAAGCCCGCTTTTAGCGGGCTTTTTTGTGCCTGAACTCTTTAGCTTGAGCTGACGATAAGCCGTTCAGATTGCCCCTTACTTTCCCTCAGCACATCGCACCTGGAAAAAGTGCAAGCAACTCCTACTTGTACCTTGTTGGGGCCCCACCTTAGACCACTTGCTATTCAACTTCGTCAAATCAGGGGCTAATGCGGAAGCAAACTACAAAAGTCAGATGCGATGGGGACAAATAAAGAATGGGTTTCAGAAATACCGACGAGGCTTTGAGTATGGCTGGCTTAACTATTTATACCGATAAACAACCAAGATACCGATAAACAACCAAGAGACTACACCCTCAAGGCAGCTGTGTAATTACTCATGTAATCCTTTAGAGTAAAAGCTCTGCCAGGAATGAAATCATAAACACAAAAAAGCCCGCTAAAAGCGGGCTTTTTCTTTTTGTATGGTCGGTGAGAGAGGATTCGAACCTCCGACCCCTTCGTCCCGAACGAAGTGCGCTACCAGGCTGCGCTACTCACCGTTTTTTGTTTCGCATCATTTGCGAAGGGGCGGCACTATAGCAGCAATTTTTCTGCTGTAAACCACTGATTTAATTTTTTATTTGTCGAATCAGTCCCTCTTGGCAGGTAGACGCTACCAGCGTTCCGTCGCGGGTGAAAATCTGGCCGCGGGTAAAGCCTCTGGCACCGGTTGCCGAAGGGCTATCCGTTACATAGAGAAGCCATTGATCCAGGCGGAAATCGCGGTGGAACCACATCGCGTGGTCAACGCTCGCGGGCATCAATTGGGGGTCGAATAAGGATATGTCGTGCGGCTGTAGGGAGGTACCCAGGAGTCCCATATCGGATGCATAGCAAAGTGCTGCTCGGTGCTCCATCGGGTCGTCCGACATCTCGCCCTCTGCCCGCAGCCAGAACATGCATTTGGCTTCGCGGGTTTCAGCGCCAAAGTAGCTTTGCGGGTCTACCGGACGAAAATCGATCATATAGCGCCGCTGATCGTACTGCGGGCTAACCAATCCAGCTTCCAGGGCCAGCTCCTGGGTGTTTTTCAGGCTCTCAGGAGAGGGAATCTCGACACAAGGCAGGTCGGCCTGGTGGTCAAATCCGGGTTCCCGAATTTGGAAGGAGGCGGACATATTGAAGATCGCGCGCCCGCGCTGCTTGGCGACTACGCGACGAGTGGTAAAGCTACCGCCATCGCGGATTGGGTCTACTTCGTAGATCACCGGCAGCTCACTAGAGCCTGGGCGGAGGAAGTAGGCGTGCAGGGAGTGGGGTAGGCGATGCTCAACGGTACGAGTTGCTGCCATCAGTGCTTGGCCCAGAACTTGCCCGCCAAAAAGCACTTTACGATAATTTTCAACGTGATGACGACTGCGGAAGAGATTTCGATCCAGCTCTTCAACATCCAATAACTTACCTAATTTTTCCAACATAAGGGATTTTGCCCGTTACCTATTCCACTTAACAGAGTTTGCAGATGGGGAGCTTTGCGCTCTTAATCAAAAGGATAATAACAGCAAATCCCTTTAACCCCATTCATATTTTGAACGTTAGGCCCATTTTGGTCACAGGTGCCACCTCTTCTAGCTATATAGCTCTTTGACTTACAGAAGCTACCGGTTTTCTCAGTCAAATTGAAACCCTGTGCTATTGACTATTGCGACTTGTCGAATTCTTACTTATTTTTGTGGTATAAAGCGCCAATAGTTGTTGGGACAGTTGGACTAATTTGTTTGCAGCTATCCAACAAAGATTGAATAAGAGAAGTAGGAGATACCACAGGTGCCACACAACAATATTGATATACGTCCACCACTGAATTTCGGCAAGGTTGTCAGTCGGCACCGTACCGCAAAGGCTGTGGCTGGAGGGGTTGGCTCCGCTGCTTATTATGGGGTGTGGGGTGCACAGACGGCTACAGGTGCCACACTAACCGGCCTGGCTACCGGTGCAGCGGCCGCGACTTCTGCGACGGGTATTGGTTTGGTTGTTGCTGGAACAGCATTGTCCATTGGTTACGCTGGTTTGGCGGCCCGATCCGCATACAAGACCAATAATCACCTCAATGCTCTGAAAAAAATCAACGAAAACAGGAAGTCGTATAGCTGTCCTTGTAAAGGATCGGTCGCCCACGACTATGTTTCTGGCCAAGTGCTTCCTTATATCATCGAACAGAAAAGCAAAAAGTTGCATCGCAAGATGGTTGAAGCGACTCCGGGAATCGCCTCAGTAGAATATGCGCGCAAGGCAGTAAAAAACCTGTACAAGCGTTCACAAGGTACGCTCGGTAAAAAACGTACCTTTGCTGCAGAGTGGTTGGCGCAGCATTTGATTTCTCATGATTGTGAATTAGCTAATGCGATTGTTGCAGAGCTTTACTCAGAGGAGGAAATGCTCTGGATACGCACGCAGGACAACGATGTAGTCGCGCCTCTGTTGGAGCTAAAGCTGAAGTCCGTTTAATAGTGGCTTCTTGTGTTCTGGTGTGGTTCTTGATTTCATTCGGAAGTATTGGGGTAATGGACTACCCCGCAATCACTCAATCGTCGAATTTTATGTGTTATGTGCAATGCTTGGGCTCGCCAAACGTCACCACATGCTAAAATAAAAGGTCTGCTCTCAGCTTAAAATTGGCTCATTTTGAGTAAATTTTGAGCAAAATGGCCTAATATTTTTAATATTAGGCAGTCTAATTCCCCGATTTACTTTTCCAACCGACTTGAATTGCCTATCATTCATGAATGAATAGTCAATTTCAGTCCCCATTTTTACGGGCAAAGAAGGTCGGAAGTATGGATAAGGCAAAAGAGAAGGTTCAGCGGTTCCGCGCGCGGGAGCAGCGTATCCTGGATGCGGCTCTGGAGCTTCTGTTGGAGCACGGTGAAGAGAAAGTCACGGTCGAACAGATTGCCGAGCGTGTGGATATCGGTAAGGGCACGATTTACAAGCACTTCATTTCCAAGACAGAAATCTACATGCGTTTGCTGATGGATTATGAAAAATCACTCGCTGAACGTCTCAAGACCGCTGTAGCCCTGGCCGAGCAAGGTGATATCACCGCTCCAGCCCGCGCCTATTTTGAATCTCGTATGGCCGATCCTGGCAAAGATAGACTCTTCCAGCGCCTGGAGGAGAAGATTATCGCGTTGAACCTGGCTCCAGAAATGATTGCGGAGCTCCACAATATTCGTAATTCCAATGCCACCTCTCTCAATCGGGTCTTTGAGCGCCGTATGGAGCAGGGCATGCTGAAGAACGTTCCTGCATACTTCTATTACTCAACATACTGGGCGCTTGTGCAAGGGGCGGTAGAGCTTTATCACTCCAAGTCTTTTGCCAATGTCATAGAGGACAGGGAAGGTTTGATGGAGTTTATTATGGATGTGGGTGTGCATATCGGTGATATGTCCTCTCGCAAAACGCCAGAGGGAAGCCAGACAAGCCATCACAGCGATTCTGCGGGGTCCGCCCTTGGCTGAGCCCCTGTTCCAGCAGCTGCAAAAATTACAGGCTGAATTTCATGGGCATCCACCTGTAGAAAGGTGGAACCCAGAGCTTTGTGGGGATATGGATATGGTCATCAAATCTGATGGCCGTTGGATCCACGAGGGAACAGAGATTCGTCGTCATCCTCTTGTGAAACTGTTTGCCAGCATTTTGAAGCGTGAGGGGGATGAATACTTCCTTGTCACCCCTGTCGAAAAGCTGCGAATCACAGTGGAGGATGTTCCATTTGTAATCACTCAGGTGGCCCGCAACCCCGGAAGTACTCATCAGCAGCTACTTTTCACCACAAATGTGGGCGACGTTGTTGAGCTGTCGGAAGAGGGGCAGTGGCAACTGAGAGACTTTGGTGCTCCGCCGCAGCCAATCCCTTACCTGGAGATTCGAGGAGGGTTACAGGCTCGCGTTTCCCGTGATGTTTTTTACCAGTTGGTAGACTGGGCGCTTGAAGGGGATCGCGATACCGATAAGCTTTTTGTGCAAAGTGACGGAAAAGATTTCCTGCTGGGTTCTTGCAATTAGATAGCTCCCGGTTCCTGCTGGCGGATTCCTCGCGCCTCAGCGCTGATTTGTAGCTGGGGCTTTAATTCATAGCCTTGCTCCTCACTGTTCGAGTTTAGAAAGTACTTGCTTGACCCTATAGCTCCTGACTTTACTCTCTCGACGAACTTTCCTTATTTATATCTTTGGTGTCAAACTGTTTAGTGGATGCCACTATCGCTCCTGTATTTTGATTACCGCTGTGGAATTTATACTTGATTGTGCCGGTGCTTGCTTGAATCCGGAAAATAGCCCGGGAATATACATGTCCGTACTATTTATTTGTGGTGTTGCTGTATTTCATTTCTATTAAAAAAATAGTGTTTGAAATCTTATGGAAATATAAGTGTATTTGTTCTGAAAGGAATAGAATATTAATTCGATAATTTACGGAAATATCTAAATAAGTAACAAATCCGCAACAGTGCATTTCTAAACTTCCCTCCGTCCAAATCGCTACGGCGAAACAAAAAATATAGTTTTTATTTGCTTGGTTGTTGTCATTTATTTTTTTTAAAAATGGCGGAGTTGAAGCAATTAAAGTTTTGGATTGAAATTCCTATAGGGGGAAACATGAAGCGAGTACAGAATAAGCTCTTACTGGCAGCTGCGATTGCTGCGCTATTAGCGGGTTGTGACGGTGGCGGTGTGAGTATCGAGCCGGAAACAGTAGATAACTCGGTGGACAACTCGGTAGATAATTCAGTGACAAATCCTGGCGGAGGTTCCACTGATGAAAATCCATGTGCCACTATAGAAAGTTCAAGTGTACAAGGTGAATTTAGCGGTGGTAACTGCTATTACACAACTGATTTTGTTTCTGCTGCAAACCCATTAACTGAAGATTTATATCTCACTGCGCTGGATAGCAATGGAGCTCATGTCTTTAGCGGCAGTTTGTTTGTTGGAGAAAGTTACTCCAGCGATTCTGACCTAGCAGCAGCCGGTATTTCTGAGGGTGGTGACGGCGTAAAACTGGAAATTGAGGCGGGCGCCACTATCGCTTTTAAAGATAATTCAGCATTTATGGTTGTAAACCGTGGATCGCAAGTCTTTGCTCGCGGTACAGAAACATCTCCCATCACTTTTACGTCAGAAACTGATGTTCTTGGCACTGTAGGTCCGGAGGATGTTTCACAGTGGGGTGGAATGGTTATTAATGGCTTTGGTGTAACGAACAAATGCCAATATACAGGTTCTATTGGTGGTGGTGATCTGACTCTTGATGGCGAGTGTCACGTAGCTGCTGAAGGATCCACTGATGACAATACTTCCTACTACGGCGGTGACAACAATGCCGATAACTCGGGAGAGCTTTTGTACGTTGTTGTCAAACACACTGGCGCAGAAGTTGCTAGTGGTGATGAGTTGAACGGAATTGCTTTTGATGCTGTAGGTAATGGCACAACGATCCGTAACCTTCAAACATACTCAACTTACGATGACGGTATCGAGTTCTTCGGTGGCGCTGTAGATGTCGAAAATTATGTTGCACTCTACGTTCGCGATGACTCCATTGATATTGATGAAGGTTATCGTGGAAGTATTACCAATGCTTTGGTGATTCAAAGTGAGACTGACGGCAATCACTGTATAGAGGCCGATGGCATCGGTTCATATAGTGATGGAGCTGATTATTCCACCTTGATCAGCCAGGGTCTCAACAGTCGACCAGTAATTGACGGGCTGACCTGTATTGTTTCCGCTCAAGAAGAGGGTACTCATGACCCCGGTGCAGGCTGGCGCCTGCGTGAGGGTATTTATCCAATGATCACTAATTCTATAGTTGTGGCCTCCTTCTTTGCTGATGAGACTGGCGTGGCCGGCGATAACTACTGCCTGCGTATTGAGAGCTCTCAAACTCGCGGCGAAGCATCTGCTGGGACTGAGGTGGCTCTGACTTCCAACATTTTCGCCTGTGAAGATCGCACTAAAACCGATGAAGACAGCTTCAATGTTGAGACTTGGGCTGTGGATAGCGGTAACCAATTTGCCACTATCTCCGGTGAAGTTAATCCAACCTCTAATGCCGATACTGACTTTGTTTTGCTCGGCGGTTCCCCTGCAATGTTCACAGTTGATGCATCTGCTCAAGTGATCGATGGCGTTGCACCTACGGTTTCTGCCGAACTGGGTCGTGCCTATTTGGGTGCGCTTGAGCAGGATGGTACCGATTGGACTCAGGGTTGGACTTACGGTCTTCACCAGGGTGATCGCGCTCAACCTCTCTGGTTTGAGTAATAGATCGAGGTAGCGGTTGGGGATGCTAATCCCAATCAATTAAGGCGCCGCCTTCGCTGATGGAGTCGGCGCCTTATTTGATTTAAGACCGTGATTCTTAGGAATGAAAAGAGGCCTGAGAGATGGTTAAGTGCGAAAGATTTCAAAGGGCGCCGCTTGTTTTGGCGGTAGCTGCGGGCTCCACATTTGCAGCTGGAGTGTATGCACAGGATGCTGAACTGGTTGATAGTGCCACTCCTGGGATTGAAGAGGTTGTAGTCCAGGGGCGGCTGAAGGACTCTGCTGAAGTCCTAATCAGCGAGCGCCTGGAGGAGGAGGTAGTTACGGATATCCTCGGGGCTGAGATGATCAGCAGGGTGGGGGACTCTACCGTAGCCGCAGCGCTGCGACGAGTATCCGGATTATCCCTGGTAAGTGACAAGTTCGTTTACGTAAGGGGCTTGGGTGAGCGATATTCAAGTACAACTCTCAATGGTTCGACGGTGCCATCCCCGGATCTGACCAGAAATGTCATCCCACTAGATCTATTCCCGACCTCTATCGTGGAATCGCTAGCGGTACAGAAGAGCTACTCAGTTGATAAGTCTGCCTCGTTTGGAGGTGGTAATGTCGATATCCGCACCAAAGGGATACCTGATGATCTGACTTACGCTATTGAAGTTGGTACGGGCACCAATAGTGAAGTCAATGGTGATGTGCTCAGCTACAGCGGTGGAGATGATGATATTTGGGGTGCTGATGATGGTACCAGGGCGATGCCGGGTGAGATATCTGCGGCACTGCAACGCTTCAAGGGTAATATTTCAGTTGCGGATATCCGTGATACCTTGATTGCTGAGGGGAATGAGTATTCAAGTAACCAGGAGGCGGAAAAGGCGGCTCAAGCGCTAAATAGGGAACTCGCCCTAAGCTTGAATCGTGATATTTCTATTAAAGAGGAATCTAGCGATCCTGACCAAGACTACAAGGCTAGTGTAGGGAATCGCTTCTACTACGGGGACGATTGGGAGTTCGGTTTCCTGGCTGGAGCCTCCTACAAGAGTAAGTGGAGGGAGAGTGAGCGCACTATTCGTGACTACGGTAACCCACAGGAGCAGGTTGACCGTCGAACCGAGTCTACTTACTCCGTAGATATCAGTGGAAATTTAAACCTAGGTATACGTTTTGCGGACGAGCATTCGGTTGAGAGTATCAGTTTGTATTTGAGGAATACGGACGATGAGACTTCAATCAGGGATTACTTTGACTCAAATCGTCTATTGTCTGATGGCGCTGGATCGAGAAATTATGACCTGAAGTATGAAGAGCGGGAGCTGGTGCTTCATCAAATAAAGGGAAGTCACTCTCTTGGTCCAGAAACAAAAGGCCTGCTGTCCGTCAGCTCCCTAAGTTGGGTGCCTGAGGATTTGGTGGTTGACTGGTTCTACTCCGATTCAACGGCGATGACAGATATCCCCAATCAGGTTGAGGTGATTGCTAACACCGAAACTGACCCTGAAACCGGAGAGGTTATTAACTCAACGGTGGATATTGCTTCGCGGAGTGCGAGTTTTCGATTTACCGAGCTGGAGGATGAGGTCCGAAACTACGGTTGGTCCGCAACATTGCCCGTTGAGTTTTCCTCGTCTTCGTTGGAGTTGAGTGGTGGGTTTGCTCGAATTGAGAAGGGGCGCTCCTATAAGCAAACTGAATTTGGATTGGATATCTTCAGTGTGGCTGACCCCTCAATACTTGATGACCCTTTGAGTGATGTGTTTAGCGATACCAATATCACTAACGATGAAAATAACTTTGTTTTTGCCAAGTCTGGCAGTAACAAGCAAAGTTATTTGGCCGCTACTTCGACAGATGCGATCTACGGTAAATTCGATTGGACCCTTGAGGAAACCTGGCGTATTTCAGCTGGGGCCCGATGGGAGGACTATAGTCAAGCTGCTTTAGAGTGGAACCCCTATAGTTTCTCACAAAGTGAACCACAGATTACGAATGACCCCGAGGAGTTGGCTGAAGCGGTATATACGGATGATGATATTTATCCTTCATTATCCTTGACCTATATGGGGTCATTTTGGGCGGAGACATTCCAGTTGAGGTTCGGTGCATCCAAGACCGCTGTTCGGCCCGACTTACGTGAAATTACCGACGCTATTTATATAGATCCGCACACTGATGATCAGATCAGGGGGAATTCGAGTGTTCGGCCGTCGGAGATCGACAACTACGATATTCGTGCAGAGTGGTTTTTTGATAGCGGGGATAGCCTGACTATTTCGGCTTTCTATAAGGATATTGTTAATCCTATTGAGTTTTTTGAAGCTGCCTCAAGTGATGACAATGTTGCGCGAGAGATTATAAATGCTGAGTCTGGTGAGATTACCGGTATAGAAATAGAGGGTATGAAAAGCCTTGGCTTTATCTCTGACCCAATGGATAGCTTCTTCCTGCAGGGCAATATTACGCTTCAAGACTCGGAAATTGTTGCCGGTGATGAGGCTGATGCACCGACTAATGCAGTCCGCGAAATGACAGGGGCATCTGATTATGTGGTTAATATGCTGCTCGGCTTTGATAGCCCGGACGGGAACCATTCCGCCAGCTTGGTTTACAACGTATTTGGTGAGCGCCTTTACAAAGCGGGGCGAGATCCTCATCCCGATTCATTTGAGCAGCCATTCCACTCTCTGGATTTGACTTACTTCTGGTATCCAACTGATGAGGTGACGGTGAAGGCGAAAGTGCAGAACCTATTGGGTGAAGTCATTGAAATTGAGAGACAGGGTGTCACCGTTTTTGAAGAGGAGGTTGGGCAGACTTTCGCATTGAGCGCGCAGTATAAGTTCTAAAGATCAGTGAGGGTAGGCGCGCATTGGTGTGTCTACCCATTTTAGTATTCTTGAGCAGATTTGCTGCTGTCTAACGTCTAGGTTTCTATGTGACATGTTAAAGCGATGAGGTGGCCCATCGTAAATTGCTATCTTCGCATGGCTTTTGATATGGATATAATATCGCTACCAGGGGCATCTCAATGAAGAGCAGTTGATTCACTTCATAGTATATAGCCGCTCTTTGCTAATCCTGAGTATCAGGCGGTACACTTCTACTGCTTGGCGTTTTTTTAAATACACTATAGGTTTTAGGGAGAGGGTTTATTCATGGATTTTAAAAATATTGATAGAGCTAAGCGGGTAGCTATAGGCTTCTTTTTGTTGTTGAGTGCTGTTTCAAATGCTTGGGCCATTGGTGATGGTGGGACAAGAAAGTTAGAGTCGGTCCGTTTAGTGGGTGATGATCAGATCGCTTTTGAGGCGTATTCAGATGACTTTCTCAATCCAGATGGTTGCGAAAGGTCTGATAGAATAGTAATACAGGCTGATGCGGTTGATGCAGATCAAAAGTTAAGTGTTGCTATGACTGCACTAGTTGCTGACAAAAGAGTGGCCGTTTGGGTGAGTGGTTGTTCAAATACTGCCTGGGGTTATACGGTACCTACTTTACTCTCTTTAGGGATATTGCGAGATTAACTTTCTCACATAAAAAAATGGCGCCATCGGCGCCATTTTTTTATGAGTAGACCCAATTACATATTTGGATAATTGGGGCCGCCGGCACCTTCAGGGGTTACCCAGACAATATTTTGGGTTGGGTCCTTAATGTCACAGGTCTTACAGTGTACGCAGTTTTGAGCGTTGATCTGGAAGCGCTTACCGTTGGTGTCTTCAATAACCTCATAAACACCGGCAGGGCAGTAGCGCTGCGCGGGTTCATCGTAAATCGGCAGGTTGTGACTCAGCGGAACTTCTGGGTCCTTCAGGGTCAGGTGGCAAGGCTGGTCTTCTTCGTGGTTAGTATTGGAAATAAACACGGAAGATAGCTTGTCAAAACTGAGTACGCCGTCGGGCTTCGGATAGTCAATCTTAGCGCAGTCAGCAGCAGGCTTGAGTTGGGCGTGATCAGCCTTGGTGTCGCGCAGGGTCCAGGGAAGCTTGCCTTTAAAGATATTGATATCCACAAATGCATAGGCAGATCCCAGAATGTTGCCCCATTTGTGCTGGGCCGGGCCGAAGTTGCGCTGCATGTGCAGCTCTTTCCAGGCCCAGCTATCGCGATACTTGGTGGTGTAGTCGGTCAGCTCTTCGCTATTGCGCTCAGCGGCGAGGGCTTCAACTACAGACTCAGCCGCGATCATGCCGGATTTCATCGCGGTGTGATTGCCCTTGATCTTGGCAAAGTTCAGGGTGCCGGCGTTATCACCGATCAACAGGCCGCCAGGGAAGGTGATTTTCGGTTGAGATTGAAGGCCACCTTTTACTATGGCGCGGGCACCGTAGGCGACGCGCTCGCCACCTTCCAGGTACTGCTTGATTACCGGATGGTGTTTATAGCGCTGGAATTCGTCAAATGGACTCACATGGGGGTTGCTATAGGCGAGGTCAGTAATCAAGCCGACAACAACCTGGTTGTCTTCGAGGTGGTAAAGGAAGCCGCCACCGTGGGTGGAGCTTTGTTCCAGCGGCCAGCCAGCAGTGTGAACAACCAGGCCTTGCTGGTGTTTGTCCACAGGGACTTTCCAAATCTCTTTAATACCGATGCCGTAGTGTTGTGGGTCGGCATCTTCGTCTAGCTTAAAGCGTTCGATCAGCTGCTTGCCCAGGTGACCGCGACAACCTTCAGCGAAGAGAGTGTATTTGGCATGCAGCTCCATGCCTGGCATGTAAGAGTCTTTCTGCTCTCCGTTCATGCCGATGCCCATATCGCCAGTAGCGATACCTTTTACAGAGCCATCTTCGTTGTACAAAATTTCGGCAGCGGCGAAGCCAGGGAAGATTTCCACTCCCAGGCTTTCGGCTTGTTCTGCCAGCCAACGGCACAGGTTGCCGAGACTGATAATGTAGTTGCCCTCGTTGTGCATGGTGCTGGGCACAAACATGTTGGGGACTTTTATAGAGTTCTCTTCGCTGCGCAGGACGTAGATGTCGTCGCCTTTTACCTCAGTATTGAGGGGGGCTCCACGTTCTTTCCAGTCGGGGAAGAGTTCATTCAGGGCGGTGGGCTCAAATACAGCACCGGATAGGATGTGAGCTCCTACTTCTGAGCCTTTCTCCACGACACATACAGAGACGTCTTCATTGAGCTGACGAATACGACAGGCCGCGGCCAATCCAGCGGGGCCGGCACCCACGATCACTACATCGTATTCCATTGATTCGCGTTCCACGGCACTCTCCTCAGCAGTTGTATTCAACTTTTTTGCGGCCAATCCGGCCTTATCATTTATATTGCTGGCGGATTATATAGGCGTTTAATCAACCCTACCAATTGCATGACTATTCATTTGCTATGGCAAATGCGCTGTATTTCAACGGCTTACTGGGGGTGGATAGGCGGTTCTTATTCCCGGAAATAGATTTTGTGAATGGCAGGAGGGACTTCCATTTGACTATTGATTTTGCGCTATAGAACCGCCACCATACACGCCGTTCAAACACTTGTTTGACCAGAACACCGTATCCGTTCGCGACGTGAATTATCAGTCGCGGCTGTTAAAAAGCATATTTGAGACGGGATTTCCATGAAAGTTCTTGTAGCTGTGAAACGCGTTGTTGACTACAACGTCAAGGTTCGCCCCAAGGCGGACGGCTCTGACGTTGATACAGCCAACGTCAAAATGTCTATCAACCCCTTCTGCGAAATCGCAGTAGAAGAGGCGGTGCGCTTGAAGGAAAAAGGCGTTGTCAGCGAGATAGTCGCCGTTTCCATGGGCTCCAAGCAATGCCAAGAGCAAATCCGCACTGCACTGGCCCTGGGTGCCGACCGCGGTATCCTGGTTGAGACCGATGCTGAGCTGCAGCCTCTGGCAGTAGCCAAATGCCTGAAAGCGATTGTTGAGAAAGAAGAGCCTCAAATGGTAATTCTGGGCAAGCAGTCCATCGATGGCGATAACAACCAGACCGGCCAGATGCTGGGTGCTTTGACTGGCATGGGGCAGGGTACCTTCGCCTCTGAAGTTGCCGTAGAAGGCGACGCTGTTAAGGTAACTCGTGAAATTGACGGCGGCCTGCAGACTGTTGAACTGAAACTGCCTGCCATTGTTACTACTGACCTGCGCCTGAATGAGCCGCGTTACGCCTCCCTGCCTAACATCATGAAGGCAAAGCGTAAGCCTCTCGATACCACGACCCCGGATGAGCTGGGCGTTGATATTACTCCCCGCACCAAAACCCTGAAAGTTGAGCCGCCGGCTGAGCGTCAAGCAGGCATTAAGGTTGCTGACGTTGCTGAACTGGTAGAGAAACTGAAAAACGAGGCGAAGGTAATCTGATGAGCATTCTGGTTATTGCTGAACACGACAACGCCGAACTGAAGGGCGCTACGCTCAACACCATCGCTGCTGCCAAGGCTATTGGTGGTGATGTTGCTGTATTAGTTGCCGGATCTGGCTGCGGCCCTGCAGCGGAAGCTGCTGCTAAAGCTGAGGGCGTTTCCAAGGTGCTGCTGGCAGATAATGCCGCTTACGAGCACCAGTTGGCTGAGAACGTTGCCAAGCTGGTAGCGGACTTGGGTAAAGACTACGGTCATATCCTGGCTCCAGCCACTACTACCGGTAAGAACATGCTGCCACGCGCTGCTGCGCTGCTGGATGTTCAGCCGATTTCCGACATCGTCGCTGTTGAAAGTGCAGATACTTTCAAGCGCCCGATTTATGCGGGTAACGTCATTGCCACTGTACAGAGCTCCGATGCCATCAAGGTAATCTCTGTACGTACCACTGCCTTTGACGCTGTGGCGGCTGAAGGTGGAAGTGCAGCGGTTGAGTCTGTAGATATCGCGGATGACGCTGGTGTTTCCTCTTTTGTCGGCGAAGAGCTGGCTGTATCCGATCGTCCTGAGCTGACCGCTGCGAGCGTAGTCATTTCTGGTGGCCGCGGCATGCAGAATGGCGAAAACTTCGAAATGCTGTACAAGCTGGCCGACAAATTGGGCGCTGCAGTTGGTGCCTCCCGTGCTGCTGTGGATGCAGGCTTCGTACCTAACGATATGCAGGTTGGCCAAACCGGTAAGATCGTTGCTCCTGACCTGTATATTGCCGTTGGTATCTCTGGCGCAATCCAGCATTTGGCAGGTATGAAAGACTCCAAAGTTATCGTAGCCATCAATAAAGACGAAGAAGCACCGATCTTCTCTGTTGCTGACTACGGTCTGGTAGCTGACCTGTTTGAAGCTGTACCAGAGCTTGAAACAAAGCTGTAATGCCCGATTGCTATACTAGCGGGCATTGAAAAAGGCGGCGTCATGCCGCCTTTTTTCGTTTTTTGGTGACAACCTGCGGAACTAGTGTGCAATTTAAGGGACGAAATGAGGGTTTGCGGCGTTTAACTTGAAAGAGCGTTGCCTTTCCCGGGCTGAGGCAAGAAAATAGGCGTCAAAAACCAATAACCTCAGAAAGTTGAACTTGTATGTGGGTATGTTCATGTCCCCTCTAGCGCGAGCCGTTGGCTCAATTGGCAATAAGTTTGCCCAGGGCGAGTCGAGCAAAGGTCTCTCCCGTGGCACTATGGCGGCGTCAGCTATTGGCCTGTTGTGGTTGTCTGGCAATTTGTTTGCCTATGGCTCCCTATTGGTCCCAAGCGATCCTCAGGAATCCCTGCTCGCGGAGCGCAAAAGCCCGAGAGGTGCTCCTCCCCCCAGCGCTGCCAGTCTTCCCAGCACGCCGTTCTTTGGACGTGCTGAACCTAAAAAGGCTACAGAAGTCCCTGAAGTCGACCTCGAAAATATTCCTCTGACCCAGCTGAATATTGTTTTATCCGGTGTTTTTGACAGCTCCAATAAAACCAAAGCCAGTGCTCTGGTGTCGGAGAAAGGTAAACCCTCCAAGCGTTTGTATGTCGGTGATCGGCTTCCAGGTGGCGCCGAACTTTATTCTGTTGAGGTTGACCATGTGGTTCTTCGTCGTAATGGCAGGATGGAAAAACTGACATACCCAGAAGTGGACGGAAGGCCAAACGTACCATTGAGAGGCGTCAGCAGTTCCAGACAGAGAACGTCAAGTTCCAGCTCCTCCAGAAGAACTGCTCAAAGAGATGAGAACCAGCAGAACATTCGGGAGAGAATGGAGCAGCTGCGTGAATTGGCCCGCGAGCGTCGTGCTCAGCGTGAGCCTAAATAAAAACTATCTACCTAGATTGTTTTGATTTTTTGAACATTTACTAGAGCCAGATAAATAATGATGAAGATGTTTTATCGACGGCTGCTTGCGGTCGGATTGAGTTTTTTTGTTTGTACTGCAACGCTGGCTCAGGGCCCGGAGCGGGTTACCCTTTCTCTCGACAATGCAGACATTCGTGATCTGATCAATTGGGCTGCTGATTTCACTGGCAAAAATATTATTGTCCACCCGAATGTTAAGGGTAAGGTCACCGTAGTTGCCGGTGACCCAATGACACACAATGAAGCCTTTGATGTATTTATGTCGGTGCTTCAAGTCAATGGCTTTAGTTTGGTGGAACAGGGCGGAACCTGGAAAGTGGTTCCCGATGCGCTGGCCAAGCAGCAGGCGATACCTGTCGCCGATGAGACCACTCGAGCTCCCGCGGAATCCCTGGTTGTTCGCACGGTAAGGGTTGAGAATATTTCCGCTTCACAGCTGATTGCTATGTTGCGCCCGCTGATTCCGCAAACTGGGCACTTGGCTGCTTATGCTGATACCAACACTCTGATTATTGCTGACCGCGCTGCGAATATTGACCAGATTATTCGCCTGGTGAAGCAACTTGACCGCGCCGGCGCTATTGATATTGAAGTGGTGCCGTTGATGTTTGCTTCTGCGAAGGAAGTAAAGCAAGTCCTTACCGATTTGCTTCAATCGAGTGGAGGCAAAGCGGGTAAGGAAGTGCAACCGCTGCGTATTTCTGTTGATGAACGCTCCAATAGTATTCTCCTGACTGGAGACCCTGTGACCCGCCAGCAGATTAAGACGGTAATAGGCCGTCTCGATGCACCGCTGGATGGCGAAGGCAATACCGCAGTTGTTTATATCCAGTATGCCAATGCAGCAGATCTGAAGCCTATCCTCGAGGGTATGAGCGGTAGCATCCAGAACACAGAGAAAGACCAGCAAGCGGCGAATATCGAAGTCAGCATTCAAGTTAACGAGTCGCTCAACGCACTGGTGTTAACTGCTCCTCCCGCTCTCCTTGAAACTATGAAAGGTGTTATTGCCAGGTTGGACGTGCGCAGAGCGCAGGTTTTGATTGAGGCAATTATTGTAGAGGTAGTTGAAGGTACAGGTAGCGAACTGGGTATTAGTTGGATTGCTGGTTCCGGCAGTAATGCTGTTGCCGGTTGGAATAACCAGTTAGGCACAGACTCCGACGGGGAACCCAACCCATTTTCACTTCCTGTGACTGATTTGGTGGGAGCTGGCGCATTGCACCTGGGCTACCTCAGTGGCGGTGATATCCGTGCTGCGATTAATGCCGTAGCGTCAGAGAGCAATACCAATATCCTTTCTACACCAACAATTATGGCTTTGGATAATGAAGAAGCTGAGATTTTGGTGGGCCAGAACGTACCTTTTATTACCGGTGAACAGTTGCTGTCTGGTAGTAACGATGATCCGTTTACCACTATCCAGCGTGAGGATGTGGGTACGACTCTTAAAGTGATTCCCCGTGTGAATAACAACAACTCGGTAACTCTTGAGATCGAGCAAAAGGTTGAAAACGTTTTGTCTTCAGCTACGGCTGCAGCGGAAGGTGCATCCGACATCGTTACCAGCAAGCGTGAGATCCGCACAAAAGTATTGATCGATGATGGCGCCATACTGGTACTGGGTGGTTTGATGGAAGATCAGGTTAATGAAACCGTGTCCAAAGTGCCTCTCCTCGGTGATATTCCCGGAATTGGTCGCTTGTTCAGAAACACTGAGAAGAGTGTTAGCAAAACTAATCTGATGGTGTTCTTGCGTCCCAGAATCCTCAGTAGTCAGGTTGCTGGCTATGAGGAGACGCGCAAGCGCTACATGGATATGCAGCAGAAGCAAATATTCCTGAAAGACCGCACCAGCCTGATCTGGGATTGGCACCGCGGTGATGTACTACCTGACCTGATGCCGCCAACAGGCACCTACAACGAGAGCCCTGCGCCAGTAGATGGTTCTATAGATGGTGCTGCCATTGAATCAGTCGAAGAAGATGTGGATGTTGAGGTTGAGGTGTTGGAGGTAGAAGAAGCTAAATGACGGCTGAAACAGGAACAGGGACTCCAACAATTCGCCGCCTTCCTTACGCTTTCGCAAAGCGTCACAAGGTTCTGTTAACCGAGCAGGAAGGCAAACCCCTCTGCCAATATGTGGCGCCGCTGAGCCCATCAGCGGTTGCCGAAGTACAGCGCATCAGTGGTGCGGCTGTATCTTTGGAGGCTGTAGAGGAAGATGTTTTCCAGGGTGCTTTGCAGCGCCTGTATGAAAACAGGGAGGGTGGCAACCTCTCCGAAGTCGAAGGCCTGGGTGAAGACCTGGATCTTGCAGCGGTCGCCGATTCGCTGCCTGAGACTGAGGACTTGTTGGAACAGGAAGACGATGCACCTATCGTCAAATTGATCAACGCAATTTTTGCCGAATCGCTCAAGCAGGGCGCCTCGGATATTCATATTGAAACTTTTGAGAAGCGCCTCGTCGTGCGCTTCCGGGTCGATGGTGTACTTCGTGAAGTACTGCAACCCCGGCGCGCTCTGGCTCCATTGCTGGTATCCCGTATTAAAGTAATGGCAAAACTGGATATCGCCGAGAAACGCGTGCCTCAAGATGGCCGGATCTCCCTTTTGATGGCTGGCCGAGAGGTAGATGTACGTGTCTCTACCATGCCGTCATCGGCGGGTGAGCGGGTGGTAATGCGTTTGCTGGATAAGCAAGCGGGCAAAATGGACCTGAGTAAGCTGGGGATGGCTGATCGCGACTTGCGCGTGATGACAGACCTGTTGGGACATCCCCACGGCATTATCCTGGTGACCGGACCAACGGGCTCCGGTAAAACCACCACCTTGTATGCTGGCCTCGGTAGTATCAATAACCGTGAGAAGAATATTCTGACGGTCGAGGACCCGGTGGAATACAACCTGGAAGGGGTTGGACAGACTCAGGTTAATACCAAAGCCGATATGACTTTCGCCCGGGGACTTCGCGCGATCCTGCGTCAGGACCCGGATGTAGTGATGGTTGGTGAGATTCGAGATCTGGAGACTATGCAGATTGCAATCCAGGCGAGTTTGACCGGACACTTGGTACTTTCAACCCTGCACACCAACACCGCTTTGGGTTCGGTAACCCGTCTGGTGGACATGGGAATTGAACCCTTCCTGCTGTCGTCCAGCGTGATTGGTGTTCTTGCCCAGCGCCTGGTGCGAGTTCTGTGTCCTGAATGCAAGCAACCTCATGTGGCTGACAGCAGCGAGCGTGAGGTTTTGGGCGTCGGGCCTGATGAGGAAGCCATCATCTATCGACCTAATGGCTGTGAAGAGTGTAATCACAGTGGCTATGTCGGTCGTATCGGTATCTATGAATTGGTGCCGCTCAACGAAGTGATGCGCCAATTGATCCACGATCGCGCTTCAGAGAGCAAGTTGGTTGCGGAAGCACGCAAGCTTGGCCCCAGCATCCGCGACGATGGCGTAGAGAAAGTACTAGCGGGTAGGACCTCCCTTGAGGAAGTACTACGAGTTACGCAGGAGTCCTGATTGTGGCAGCTTTTGAGTATACAGCGCTGGCAGCATCCGGCCGCAAGAGTCGCGGTACGCTCGAGGCGGATAGCGCGCGCGCTGCGCGGCAGCAACTGCGCGCGAAAGGCATGGTGCCCCTGGAAGTCAGTGCAGCTACCGAAAAAGAAGAGAAGGGCGGCGCCAGCTTTCTATCTGGTAGCCCTGGGCTGAGTGTTAAAAACCTGGCCCTGCTAACTCGGCAGATGTCCACCTTGCTTCGAGCGGGTATTCCTCTGGAAGAAACCCTTGGGGCCATTGCCAACCAGACTCGCAACCAAAAAATCAAACGCGTGGTATTGGCTGTTCGGGGCAAAATTCTTGAAGGGCACAGTTTCGCCTTGGCCCTGAGCAGTTTTCCACGGGCATTCCCCAAACTCTATCGCGCTACGGTTGAAGCAGGGGAGCACTCTGGTCATTTGGATGCGGTGCTGGATCGCCTTGGTGACTATACGGAAGGGCAGCAGCAATTTCGGCAGAAGGTGCAGCTGGCTCTGATCTACCCAGTTGTTTTGGTATTTATCTGTGTATTGGTTGTAACCGGTTTGATGGTGTACGTGGTACCTGATGTTATCGAGGTATTTACCGGCACCGGGCAAGTTTTGCCGCTGGCTACCCGCATCCTGGTCTCCATGAGCGATTTTATTTCTGCCTGGGGCTGGCTGGTGCCGCCGGCACTTGGGGCGCTCATTTTTGGCGCTGTGATGATGCTGCGGCGCCCGGCAATTCGGTATCGTTTCCACCACCGTTTGCTGGAGCTGCCAATTATTGGCTGGATGATGCGAGGGACACAGAGCGCTCGCTATGTAGGGACCCTGGCGATTCTTACGGGCAGCAGTGTGCCGCTGGTTCAAGCCATGGGTATCGCCGGTGGAGTAATGACCAATACCTTCCTTAAAGACCGACTCGATGCGGCTCAAAAGAGCGTGCGCGAGGGCGGGAGCCTTCGTAAAGCCCTGGAAGATGTAGGCTATTTCCCACCGATGATGATCTATATGATCGCAAGTGGTGAATCTTCGGGCACTCTCGATGAAATGCTTCAGCGTGCGGCGGATTCGCAAGAGCAGGATTTGCAGGGTGCGGTAACTGCCTTTGTGAGCATCTTTGAACCTCTGATGCTGCTGATAATGGCTGCCATCGTGTTGTTCATCGTTATGGCGATTATGATGCCAATTCTGAGCATGAACGAATTGGTTGTTTAATGCTCAAATTAGATGTAGGTCAAAGAGAAATTGCGTAGCTGCTTCAGGAGGTTGGTATGAAATCCTTGCGCAACAGCGCCGGCTTTACACTGCTAGAGGCGTCAAAGATTCTTGTTGGGCTGGGAGCGGCAGTTTTGCTGGGCATGTTGCTGCTTTAGGCTGGGGAATCGTGTAATTTACTGATTTGGTGACTTTTAAATAATTGGGGTCACGAAGGGTATCGTGACCCTTGGGGTTCCCAGAGTTAGAGTGAACTAGGAGAGAAAAATGAAAACCCTACGTAAAAGTGGTGGCTTTACCCTGATTGAAATTATGGTGGTGATCGTAATTCTCGGGGTGCTCGGTGCACTGGTTGTACCTAATGTTCTTGGCAAGACCGGCGAAGCTCGAATGAAAGCGGCCAGGGTTGACCTGAAAGCTATCGAGACTGCACTAGACCTTTACCGCATGGATAACTTTGTCTACCCCAGCTCTGATCAGGGCCTGATGGCACTGGTATCCCGCCCATCCGGCTTCCCCGAAGCGAAGAACTGGACTGAGCCCTACCTGAAGAAAGCGCCAAAAGATCCCTGGGGCTATGAATATCAGTACATCAGTCCAGGCAGTGCCGGTGCCTACGACCTATTCACCCTCGGTGCCGATGGCAAAGCGGGCGGTGAGGGCGAAGCTGCTGATATCTACGTTACTGACCTGTAACACCTGAAATTTGCACTTGATGTATAGCATCGGTCGAAGCCGTGGCTTTACGCTGATCGAACTGTTGGTAGTGATTGTCATCATCGCCTCTCTGGCGGGCATGGCGACTCTATCGATGGGGAATTCCGGCGGGCGCGTGTGGCAAAAAGAAGCCCAGCGCTTGTCGGCCCTTTTGCAGTTGGTTGCGGATCGAGCCCTGATTGACAAAATGCATTACGGCGTTGTTTTTGAGCAGGGCACTTATAGCGTGGTGCATTTTGAGCAAGAAACAATGACCTGGTTGCCGATAGATTCGGTTGCGTCGGGGAGGCGTGCTGCACGTTTTGCCACCCATGAATTGCCGGAAATCGTTCGCCTTGAAGTGATAACTGAGGCGGAGCTGCCGTCGACAGAATCCACGGAATTTGCAGAAGAGACCAATGAAGATCGAGTCGTTCCGCAATTTGTTGCTCTCTCCAGTGGAGAGGTACTTCCCGTGGAAGTTGCCATGTACCTTGTTGAGAATGGCGACGACGTTCGAGGTGCGACTATTTCTTACACCAGCCTGAACGGATTGCAGCTAGAGTGGCAGGCCGATGAATTTTAAGAGAGCCCAGCGCGGTTTTACATTGGTAGAAGTCTTGATAGCCCTGGTTATTTTTGGGGTTATTGCCGCCAGTGTTTTGAAGGCAATGCAGCGCAGTGTTGGCCAGCAGCGGGTGATGGAGGATCGCCTCTCGGCAAACTGGGTTGCACAACAAGTGCTCTCCCAAGTCCGTGTGCAAACTCCTTGGCCTCCTTTAGGGGAACAAACAGATCAGGTGGTCCTGGGGCAAAGGGAGTGGGAGGTTAGTGCCCGAGTGGAGGCGACCAGTAATGAGCGCTTGCGCCATATCATTATTGAAGTAGGCCACCTGGATGCTGAGTACCCAACTCTGACCCTGGATGCTTGGGCTGCGGAGGAGTAACTGATATGTCTTTGCGCCTTCCCAGCCAGTCGGGCTTTACCCTCATTGAAGTCCTCATAGTTTTAGTTCTTGTCGCCATTATCAGTGTCGGTTCCTTTTCACTGTTGGGACTCTTTTTTGACACCGAAGAGATGGTGGACCAGAGGGCCGAGCAGCTACGTCGCTTTTCTATGGCGATGTACCGTATTGACAATGATTTTCGCCAGGTAACTGCCCGCGCTGTTAAGAATGCCTACAGCGGTTATGAGCATGCGTTACGTGGTGATGAAGACGAGTTGGAATTTACGCGCCTTGGTGCGGCAAATCTCACCGGGGAACCTCGGGGCGAGCTATTGCGTTTGAGTTATAGCATCGGATACGCCGAGGATCTTGAGATCGACTCCCTGACCACCGGCACTGGCCGGGAGGGCGAGGACGATATAGGTGGGTTATTACTGCGCAGTCGCTGGCAGGTCTTGGATCGGTCTCCCGATTCTGCGCCCATCGCCGAGCCTCTGCTAATGGGAGTCGAAAGTTTAAGCCTTCAATACCTGGACCCAGACACTGATGCCTGGGTTGCCCAGTGGCCACCGATCAGTTCGGACGGTTCCCAAACAGAAGCGGATATACGGCTTCCGCAAGCTATTGAATTTGTTATTGTCACCCGGCAGTACGGGGAGGTCCGTCGTGTCTTCCAGATACTGGCAGCGGAAGACAGTTCCTCTGCTGACGACGATGATGATGACGGGCGTTAGGCGATGAAAGGTAGAAAAATGCCGAGGTCGCTGGCTCGTCAAAAAGGGGTGGCTCTGATTGTTGTACTGCTGGTGATGGTGATTGCCATCGCGGCGGTATCCCACGCTATCTTGCGCGATCAGATTGCGATTTCCCGCAGCGGTGCACTGTTGGCCAACACACAGTTGGCAGAGTTTGTTGAAGCGGCTGAGGCCTGGACACGGGTAGCGCTGTTGGAGGATTTCGAGGAAGACCAGGAAGAGGAGGAAACCGCAGACCATGCCTTGGAGGCCTGGGCATTCCCCGTTCTGCAGTTCAATCCTGACAATGGCAAAATTCGCATGAATATCAAAGACTTACATTCATGTTTTAACGTGAATAATTTGTCTGATAGCAGCGATAGTGATCAATTCGAGATCTTCCAGCGCCTGGTGAATAATGTTACCGGCAAGTCTGACCTGGCCAAGTCAATTGCAGATTGGGTGGACGATGGCGATACCCCGCGAACCTCGGGGACAGAGGATGACGGCTACCTGGGAAGGGAACTTGCCCACAGAACACCGGACATGATGATCACTGATATTACTGAGTTGTCATCGGTAGTAGATATGGAATTAGAGGACTGGGAGAAACTTGTGCCTTTCCTTTGTGCCCTCCCGGAGACAGGAACCCTGGTGAATATCAACACGGCTTCTGAGGAGTTAATCGAGGCGATTGAGCCTTCCGCAAGTGTTTCCAAGTTGGTGCAACTTCGCGAGTCGGGTGGTTATATCAGTGACTCGAGTGAATATGCAGATTATGAAATCGCTAACTCGGGGCCTTTTACTTTTCAAAGCCAGCACTTTCTGGCGCGAATTGCTGTCCAACTCGGAAGCGATGGCGAATACAGGCAGTATTGGGAGTCCGCCCTGGTTCGGAACAGTACAGATGGCAAGGTTCGGGTGCGTCAGCGCCAGCGCCGGGCCTTTTCTGGTCAAATGATGCAGGAGTTGCTCGAGTACGAAAGCACTGAAGAGAGCGAATAGTTAGAAATTGTATGTTTAAAAAGAAAAGCATTAACGAGATTGAAGCCCCTACAGCGCCTCCTCAGTCGTCTCTGGTTCTGCTGCGGCTGAGCGAAACTGCTGACCTGACTCTGCGCCTGCATCAGTGGCAAGAGGGTAATTGGCAACAAGTAGCCCTGGATTCAGAATTTGCTCAGGCATTTAATCCCGAATTTGAAGCTGTCGAAGAGCAGCCTGAATTCCCTCAGCTCAACCTTCCTGAGGGAGCCAAAGCGCTACTGATGGTGCCTGGTAACTGGGTATGGAGCGGCCTCGAAACTATACCTAAGGCAGCTCGTCGCCAGGCAAGTGCCATTGGTTACATGGTTGAGGAGCATTTGGCCCAGGATGTCGAGGACTTACACTTTGCCTGCAGACCCCGCACCGGTGATCTCTGCAGCGTATACGCCATTGATGTTGAAAAAATAGAAGCGCTTCACTCCCAGTTGGAGCGGCTCCAGTGGCCGCTGGCTGCTGTAGTGCCGGAGTATGAATTACTTAGCTTGATCGAAGGTGACATTCGCCTGTGGCTGGATGGCGGCCAAGCGCATATCTGGAAAGGTGCCGGGCAGGGTCTAACTGTTAATCGCGATTTTTTACAACCTCTTCTCGGTTCGCTATTAGTTGATGAAGGTGATGAATCCGAAGGCGAAGACGATTCAGAAAGCGGCGAGCCGATCGATAACAAACAGGTAGTACTGTTGGGGGCTGGTGAGCAGGATGGGCTGCTGATTGCTGAGTTGGAATCCCAGTTTGGCAATGGCTTACAGCTGAACCAGCGCTCAGCGGAAGAAGTCTTTATTGAGCGGTTCAAGTTGGGACTGCTAACAAACTTGCTAACTGGAGATTACCAGTTATCGAGTAATAAAAGCGCTGCGGTTTGGTGGATGCGCCCGGCTAAAGTTGCTGCCGCTTGTTTTGTTATCCAGCTACTGTTTTTTGTCGGTGCCGGTGCTTTTTATCAGTGGAAGGGCAATCAGGCTGAAGACCAGGCCCGGGCGATGTTTACGGAATTGTTCCCGAATACTCGACCGTCTGCCCAGATGCGCCGACAGCTTGAAGGTTTCCTGAAAGGCGCGGGTAATCAAGGGGGTGCTTTCTCTACCCAGATGCAGCAGTTGAGTAAAGTCTGGATTGCTCACAAAGGGGGCGCATTAAAATTGCAGTCCCTTCGTTTTGATGGCCAGCGTGGAGAAATGGTGTTGCAGCTTCAGGCAGAAAACCTGTCTGATCTCGATGCATTTGTCAGCAAGCTATCTGGCGGTGGGATCAAGGCGGACTTGTTAGGTGCGAACGAGTTGAAAAAAGGCGTTTCAGGCCGTATTCGCTTACGTTAGAGCCAGCGGTTTATATAAAGCAGCCAGGCGTAAGAAGAGATTGGTGGTAGCAATATAATGAAAGAACAGATCGAACAGTGGCGCCAAAAATGGCAGGCACTTCCGCCCAATGACCAGAGAGCCTTGGGTCTGCTGAGTATATTCGGAGCCGTAATTTTTATTGTTTATGGCCTGTATTCTCCGGCAAAGGGCTTCTTTGATGAGTCCCGCTTGCGAGCGGAAGAAAATCGTGAGCTGGTTAACTGGATGGAGGGCCAGCGCCCAACGCTGGAGCGAATAAAGCCCGCAGGTGGTGGTGCTGGTGGTGCTTCAGGAACTCTTCTGCAGCGCGTTACTGGTGCGGCCAAACAAAACCAGATTGTGATTAAGCGCTTTGAGCCTGAGGGTGAAAACCGCATCCGATTGTGGATTGAAGAAGTCCGTTATCAGGATTTGCAACCCTGGTTGAATCGCCTAATGCAGGAGAAAATGGCTGTTCGCACGATTAATCTGGATGCCCTTGCGGATGAAGGTATGGTCTCCGCTCGATTGACGATCGAAGGCTAGTAACCTCCCTACTGACAGGCTCGAATATAGAACTCGAGCCTGCTTCTCCCCGGTAACCACCTCTTTAGCGCACTCTGTCATCGGCGCTCCCAATCGTGTGCACCCTCACAGAAGGAGGGCGGTTTTAGGCGGAAATGTCATCTTTAGCCCTATACTGGATTAGTAATGAGGAAAAAGGTGCCACTATGCTTTTTAAAGACATATCCACCAAGCATTTGGTAGAAGTGGCTGATATCGTCACACTTTCGAATCCCTACGAGCTGACTGTGGTAGGCCGTTATTTGTGGGGTGAAGAGATTCAGGACCCAGAAGTCTTCGATAAAACTGACTTATGCTTCCTCTCTGGTGAGCCACTTCCTAGATGCTGGCATGACAGCCGCTACCGGGATAAAGAGGTTCGCAGGCTTCGTTGCGGCACTCACGCTTCAGAGGATGGCGACTACTATCAAGGTGCTTGAATTTATAGTTTGACTAAATGGTACGATGGTCGACTAGATTTTGCCAATGACTTACCAGTTGCCCTCAAGCACTGTACAATGCGCGCCAATTTTTTAAGCGAATGCACGCATGACATTTGAGCAGTTTGAAGAGTATTCCCTGTGGTTGGGAATCGGTGCACTAATTCTATTTATGGTGTTTATTGTTTGGAACCTGGCAAAAGACTCCAAGGCTGGTAGATTTGGAACATTTATTCTGTTCCTCGCTCTGGGGCTTGGATTGCTGGGATTTCTAATAAAGACCGTTTTGGTTGAAGTACTCGGGATAGGCTAGGGAGCTTCAATGGCACCGGATACCCAGTCTCTCAGGGAAGGTCGCAATGTCTATATTTGATCGCCCTGAACTCAAGGTTCAAAAAGACAGACGTATTTGCCGCGCAACTGATATGCGTATCGCCAAATATACCCGGCGCGGCATGGTGCTCTCCCTTTTTGCATTTCTGATCGCAGCCTCTATTGGCGACATGCGCCTAGAAGCTCCGCGCCTGTTATTAACAATGGGAATCGGCCTGGTAGTACTAACCCTGATCAGGGGATACTACGTTTTTCGCTTCGACCACCTGTATGGCTCGGGACCAAATCGTTGGCGCAATCGTTACTTCCTGTTCTCGATTATCGGCTCAGCCTGGTGGGGCATTACCTTATTTTACTTTGTCTATTTAATGGGGTTTGCGCCTGAGACCCACTTCCTGTGGATCTATTCGGTAATCTTTTGCTCCAGTGTCACCACCGTATTTTCTCCCTACCATCGTTTCCTGACTTGGTTCACCGCAACCTCACTACTGCCAGCAGCGCTAATGGCACTGTTCTCGGGCATGATCCTTGGGACCATCTACGGGACTCTCACCCTCGCTTTTATTTGGCTGACCGCCCACCAGGGCCGTCGCGAATCGGAGAACTATTGGGAGCGTCTGTCTGCGATGCAGGAGCTGCAACAGAGAGCGAGTAGCTTGGCTGCAGCCCGCAAACACTCTGAAGCTGCAGTTGAACTGACCAATGAGTTCATAGTTAATATCGGACAGGAATTCCGCAGTCAGCTGTCTGATTCCCTTGGTGCCTTAGCGCTGCTCGAAGCTGAGCCATTGAGTGACCGTCAGCGCGAATGGGTAGAGCTGGCCAAGGTTGCCAGTAGCCAGCAACTCAAACTGGTTGATAATGTGGGCTTGTTTACCCGGGTGGCTCGCAAAGATATTCGGTTGCGCCAGGGCCCGTTTAACCTAGTTAAGACTGTAGAAAAATCATTCAAGTTTGCAGCGAGAGCTGCCCACAGTCAGGAGTTAGAATTTAACTTCCAGATTGATGACAATCTCCCGGTGATGGTGACAGGGGATAATCGCAAAACGGCCCAGCTGATTCGCAATCTGGTGGACTCCGCTACTGGCATTGCCCAAAGAGGCGAGCTGTGGGGTGAGGTATCTTATAACCCGATCACCACGGTAGAAGGGCAGCTCTCGATCACTTTGATGGATGATGGGCGCGGTGAGATATTGCCGGACGAGAGCGAACTTTTCGGTGCCTTCTCCCGTATGGATACCACCCAGGTAACTACAGGCCTCGGACTTTCGATTGCTAAAGGCCTAGCCGAAGCAATGGGCGGTTACCTTCAACTGCATTCAACCCCAGATGGCAACCGCTATCAGGTGGTGATCAAGTATTCCACCGAGCCAAACCAGCGAACCTACCTCACACCGGATAGGAAATTACAGGATATTGAAGTCCTGTTAATTCACCAGAAGGGCCTGTTTATTTCAGGTCTGGTGCAGGTGCTGCGTTCTTTTGGGATGGATGTAAAGTCCATCCGCTGGTGCGAAGGTTGCGAGTGCGAAGTCCAGCAGTTGCTGCGCCAAGCGGTAGAGCGCAACCAATTGGTAATGATGGCACCGGCAATGGGGGATTCGACTCTTTTCGACTCCATTACGCCTTTCTTTGAAGAGTCCCAAGGGGCAAAAGATAAAGAGAGTCGCCTGGTATGCCTGGGCGGCTTTGGCCAGAAAAGTGAGTTCACTCATTTGCAGCAACTCTTACCATCGGCACAGTATCTGAGTCGACCGGTGACCCGTAAAGAACTGCACGATGCGTTAGTGGGATTACTGTTTGGCGGTGCGAAAAGAAGCTGTCGAAGAGTGGTTACCGGTGGGGCGGATCAGCCGCGCCACTACTCATTGCTCTTGGTCGAGGAGTCTAGGCCTCATCAATGGGTGACTGAGGAAATGCTTCAGGCCCTAGGTTACCAGGTAGATATAGCGGTAGATGCGGATGATGCTTTAGTTCGCTTGTCTGAAGGTCATTATGATTTGGTGTTAGTGGACTGCCAGCAAAATACGGATCATAGTGCGCAGATTATCGAGATACTGCGTCGCTGGGAGTCTGAGCACCGCCCGGATGATCGCCTGCCTATTGTTGCTGTAACCAGTACTACTGAAGAGCAATTTGAGGGCCGTTGCCTGGCAGCAGGTATGGATGATTTTCTGACTAAGCCTCTGAGCAAGGATCTTCTTCGGGAAACCTTGGCGCGTTGGCTGGGTAGTGCTTAGCTTACAGAGCTTGCCTTAATGCTGAGTAAAAAGCTGTAAGTAAATGCGGCTTTTTTAATTCCAATCGCTCAACCTTTACGCCTTACTGCTTTTGAGGTGAAGAAGTTTAGCTCCAGAAAAGTAATTATCTCGGCAGCTATTGAAGGTAGAGAACCGGTTTCTGGAAAGACGAAACAAAAAAGGCCGCAGTAAACACTGCGGCCTTGCGGGGAAAGGTGGGATTAGAACTCGTAACGGATACCCATACGGGCGCTCCAAAGTGATGCTTCATTAACTCGGGTTTGCCCCGAAGTCTCATGAAAATCTTCAAAAACGTAGCGACCCTGATCATCAACACTGGCTGTTACTGCGGCTTGATAGCGTGGGAAGTCGGTCTGATACATTACGCCCCACTCATCATTTAGCAGGTTGCCCAGGTTCTCGATAACAAAGTATGCATTTACGCGATCTTCAGCGCGCCAACCTGGCAGCTCCTGATCAATACGCAAGTCGAACTTGGTCCACCAGTCGCTATTCAGAGAGTTGCGTTCCATGGTGCCGCTGTCCAGATCTTCTGATTCAACCCATGCAAAGAACTCTTCTGCACTAAAGCCATCCGCAAATACTACATTGGCGTCATCTGTTCCAGTAGGTACGTATAGAAGCGCGTTATCGCGACCAACAACACCTGACAGGTTGTTCCCCTTAAATGTATAGCTATAGGGCAAGCCTTCGTTAGCGCTACCGAACAGGGTGAAGCGCGTTTCGTAACCTGCAAAAAACTCTTGGGCGTAATCGAGCTTGAGAGTAAAGCGGTGCGGTACTACATAGTTGGAAGTGGCCGTACCTGGGTTCTCGGCGTCAGTAGTCGCGATAGTGGTGTAGTTGGAGTAGGCCACAGAGCTGGTCATCGGATTGACGTCTTCAGCTTCGGTGAAAGCATAACCAACTGCCACATTCAGTCCAAAGTCGAAAGATTTGCTCAGGCCAAGGGAGAGCACGCTGGAGAAACCAGAGTCCCCATCCACGTTGGTAAGCATAAAGTCTCCGCTACGGTCATTGGAGCTGTCATAAATTGCGCGACCATCTACGGTGGTGCCAGCCTGTTCAAGCGAGATATCTTGAACAATGGCGGCATCCTGGTAGTCACTGTACAGGTAATCGGCAGACAGTAAGTAGCCAGATTCAAATTCATAGCTAGCACCAATTGCATACTTCCAGACAGATGGGATTTCGAAATCCGGGTCCATCAGGTTTACGCCGCCCGGGTAACCATCACCGCTGGCAACCTGATCGTAGAGGGACTGGGGGATATCGTAGATAGGATTGCCGCTGCCAGTCCAATCCATATCAAACAGGGAGGTGCCAGATCTATCCTGAGCCTCGACCTGTAATACGCCATTATTGGAATAATTGTTGGAAATCCAAACGTTGGGGTTGCCACCGGAGTAGAGTCCGACACCACCGTGAACCTCTAGGCTGTCATCGACGTTCCAGCTTAGACCCAAGCGCGGTTGCAACAGGTCCAGGCCGTCCATGGTGTGCTGGTTAGAGAAGCCGTAGGCTGCAGTAATATCAGAATTTTCCACCGGCTTATCATCACTGCTATAGCGGTCATAGCGCAAGCCAGCTACAACGGTCAGGTCCACGTCTGCAAAAGTGTATTCGTCTTGAATATATAAAGTATCAATGTCGTAGGCGAACTCTGCAGCAGCATCCAGAATATTATTGGTGCCGGTCGCATTTTCGTAGGTGATACGGCTAGGGGTGCCCGCTTCGAAGTCTTCTACACTGCTGAAGCGATACTCACCGGCGGCTTCCTGAATAAACAGGTTGTATACATCGAAGTTCTCGTGCTCGTAGCCGGCAGTCAGGTTGTGCTCACCCAGAAGAAGCTTGCCTGCAAGTTTAAAGGTTAGGTTATCGTAGCTGAGCTTGTTCGCATGACGGGAGTCGTCAGCACCCAGATAAACGGTTGCTTCAGAGGGAATGCCATCCCCGTTGTGATCGTTAGAAGTATAAATTTGCACTTCACCGAAGTCGGTGCCGCCGAGTGACAGCTGGCGATTATCTAGTTCAGAGTAACCAACCTTTATTTCAGTAGAAAAAATGTCACTCCAGTCAGAGAACATTTGTGCAACGTAAGAATTCAGCTCCGCACCGCGCTCGTAGTAGTGGTTGGAAAGCTCCAATTCGACGTCATCGCTATCAGATTCGGCGATAGAGAATCCATCGTTATAGTTGTAGGTGAACGATGCTCGGTGATAGTCAGATATATTCCAATCGAACTTAACCAGGAGTTTCTCGTCTTCCTCTGGCAAGCTGGACGGAAGGCTACCGGGGTTGTAGTCGTATACTTCGTTGGAGATACGGATAATCTCATCCAGTTGCTCTTGGGATACACCCAGAACCTCAGTAGCCGCGCCGCTGCCGGCAGGGCCGCGGTAGAAGTTGGCTACACCTTCCAGTTTTTCGTAGGCAGCAAAGAAAAACAGCTTGTCTTCAACAATGGCACCGCCCAGGGTGGCGTTGTAACGTTTCTCATCAAAGCTGGGATTGGGAATATCATCCCCTTCGAGAGAGTCACCACGGAAGCCGTCATCAGTGTAATCATAGAAGAAAGAGCCGTGCCACTCGTTGGTACCGGACTTGGTAACAGCGTTGATATTACATGCGCTAAAGCCACCGTACTGTACATCAAAAGGTGCAAGCTCTACGGCTACCTGGTCTATGGCGTCGTATGAGAAAGGCATACGCTCAGTGGGATAGCCATTGCTGTTCAAGCCGAAGTTGTCGTTCATGCGAACGCCATCAACAGTCAGGCTGTTGAAGCGCGGGTTTGATCCGCCGCATTGAATGGAGTCTACGTTCGCTTCATCAATGTAAACGCGGGGGTCGAGGCGTAGGAGGTCTTTAATATCGCGGTTTACAGAAGGTGCGCTCGCCAGATCATCACTATTAAAGTGAGAAGATGGGCCGACAGCCAAGCGAGAATTGGTTATGGCTTGGCCAATTACGCTCACTTCTTCCAGGTTGGAGTTGTCTAAAGTTAAGGTTAGCGGCAGGGTATCGCCTACAGACAGGTAGATATTTTCTAATACCCGATTACCTTCGCCTGACTCTATAGTTACAGTGTAAGGTCCACCTACACGTAAGCCACTTAGGTTGAACTGGCCGGAATCGCTCACCTCTACAACCCGACGACTGTTAGAGGGGGTGTGAACTACCGTTACCTTGGCATCGCTAATTGTTTGCCCATTGCTACCGGTAATAGATCCGCGGATACCCGCTGCGGTTTCTTGTGCATAAGATACCTGCGCCATACTAGCTGCAGAGATAATCGCCGCGGATAACAATACGCGCGGGAACAGAGAAGGTTTCATAGCGTTTTCCTGGTCTAAAGAATTGCCAACTCAAGTGGCCCAAGTAATTATCGAGTTTTGCTCTTGCAACTTAGGTTCCAAGTTCCAATGGAGGCTGTTATGTGATTTTTATTGGGTACTGTCTAAGAGCTGAAGCGATTATGTAGTGCACATATAAATAAATTATTACAGCCGTGAACTTGTCACATACTGGCGTTAAAGTACGCAGCAAATTCACTCTGGCGGACATGCCCAATGAGCATACGATTGATAATTGCCCGTATAGCAGTTGCACTATTTGGACTCACAGCTATGACACAAGCACACGCTTGGGGAGATGATGGTCACAGGGTCGTTGGAGAAATTGCATGGCATTATCTGGACCCGGAGGTAGCCGCCGAAATAGAGTTGCTCCTTGATGAAGTCGGTGAGCCGCACCTAGCTGAATCCACAACTTGGGCTGATCGAATTAGGTCTGATGAGACTTATAACTGGGCTGCGCCGCTTCACTATATAAACTTGTCTCGAGACTGGTCTGCTTATGTTGAGGAGCGGGATTGCCCAGCTGCAGGATGCATATTGAAGGCGATTCAAAGATATCAGGAAGTATTGGCCGATCGCTCGCGCACCAAGACGGAGCGTGCAGAAGCACTGATGTTTATTGCCCACTTTGTTGGCGACCTTCATCAGCCATTACATACCGGATTATTTTCAGATAAAGGTGGTAATGATGTGGAAGTCCAATTCTATGGGGTCGAAACGAATTTACACGCGCTCTGGGACATCCATATGGTCGCCCGTTTGTTTTTAGACTGGCAATATTATGCTCAGGAGCAAACGGATAAAATTAGTGCAGCTGAGAGGCAGATCTGGCAGTCTACCTCGGCCGAAGTTTGGGCCCGGGAGTCTCATCACTTAGCCCATGGTCTCGCCTATACCAGCGAAACACAACTTGGGGAAAAGTACTTTCTGCGCTGTCAGGAGTCCCTTGAAAAGCGTTTGCAGCAGGGGGGAGTTCGCCTGGCCTCTGTTCTGAACAGTGCACTTGGTAACCCTGCGATCGATGTGGCTAATAAGTAAATTCTTTCTTGGGGCTCGCCTCACTCTACGCCATTGGTGTGGTGAGCCAAAAGTGAAGTTTCAAAATCAGTCGAATTATCTTCTTTTATTTTTGTTCTCTTGATGTCTATTGGTTAACTAATTGGAATGTCATCAATTTGTCCGATAAGCAGTCGGTAATTGCCTAGAACTGTAGATGTGTAAAGTTATCTATTTCGAAAGATGGCTGAAATTTGCAATAATTATCCCCATTTAAATGTTTGCTCAAGTAAGTAGGGGGAGTGAAATCTTTAGCTCAAGTAGCTCGTGAGTAATGCGATTGAGCAGGTTGGGGAGGGAAAGTTAAAGGCGATTGTGGATGAGAGAAAGGATCTTTAGAGTAGCTTCCCCTCAGCCTTTTGAGTCTTCCTTGTACAGGTATGCCTATAAAAGGAATCCTTTATGCGGGAGTTTTTAGTATGTGAGTTCTCTTATGGTTGTTGTTTTGTAATTTCCTAATAATTTTCATGATTCAACTATGCTTGGTAATAAACAAATAATATCTAATAACTGCTTTGTATCCTTTCATATCTTGAGTTTTGTTATGGCCCCATTGGGTTGTTTGCGATTCTCTGATAAATTTTAGAGGATACATGACTCCTATTTTACTTTGCCTCTCAGTTACCCCTTCTCTTCAGCTTGAAATATTTTCCGTGTTGACACGGTAGTACCAGATTTGGTATCAAATAATCTCGAGTTATATAGAAAGTCTGTCAATTTTCATTGGGTCCTGAGTAATAAAAATAATAATTCAGTGGCTTTAGCGATGAATTGAAAGAGTTCTTGAATTGTCAAAATATTAAATAACAATTTTGGCAAAAAATTTCATAGTCGTTATGGAGGATGTGGGCGATGAGCGGAAGAGGTTTTAATCCTAGGGCGTGTGGAGGATACTTTGCAGGTATTTGTTTTGTATCCAGTTTGAGGTCATACGGTTCTCTTTTTTCCAGGTTTTACGCGCAGTGGTGGAATAATGGTGGGGTGGAAAGTTCTTTGGGTAGAACATGGAATGGGCACACGGCATTAATATCAGGTCACAATGGTGTTATCGATACTATTGTAGGTTGGGACCCCAACAGTTCTTGGGATGCATTTAAAGGCTCAGTGGGCGGGCGTCACAATAGTATGAGGCCTATTGCTGGTCGTTGGCGTGATGACACAGGGATGAATGCAGACCCAACAGCTCAGTATTATGGCCTGCAAGTTAGCCAGACACAGCATGGTAATTTCAGAGATTTTTTGCAGCAAGATCTTTTGGGTACCCAGGGTTTCGGGCCCCACCTCAATAATATCGGAGTCTCATACCATTATGCATTTGCCCCAGGAAAGTGGATGGAGCGTTTGAGTTCCCTGGAAGGGAATAATAATGGTCAGCTGCAAGTCATTTCCAACTGTTCAGATGCTGCCTTCCATGTGCTTGCAAGCTTTCTTTATGAGTGGCGAAAGGCAAATCTGGTAACCGAACTGGCATCTTTTATGAATAATGGGGATGAGAAAAATAAAAATATGTCCCAGGGGCGCTTGATGCAGTGGTCAAGCCAGATGGGGCCGTAGAACAAATATACTTGTCTGGTTGATGGGTGGTGTAACCGAATTAAAGTTACACCACCCAATTTTTAAGCAAGAGATTAGTCTTAATAAATTATTTTTTGCGTAAGCCAAGTAATCAATAATTTGTTAGGCTGAAAGCTGGATCTAGGGAACTTCAATCCCCTTAGAGGCGGTCCATATTCTATACCACTGCTCTCTACTCAAATTGAGTTTCAGGCTTTCTATTGCCGACTGAACGCGCTCAATTTTTCCCGAGCCCATAATTGCTAGGGGCTTGGAGGGAAAGCGTCGTACCCACGCATAGATTACCTGGTCAATACTGGCTGCCCCGATTTCCTCCTTGATATCTTCCAGGGCGATTCGTAACCGTGTTGCTTGGGTGCTTGATCCACTAAAAATTTCCCCTCCAGCTAAGCAGGACCAAGCCATAGGATGAATTCTATATTGCTGCAGTTGATCCAGAGTTCCATCCTCCGCAGCACTAAAATTGATAGGGTTAATCTCGACCTGATTTGTCACCAGTGGTGAGCTCAGGCGGGACTGCAACAAATCAAATTGCTGGGAGGTAAAGTTGGAAACGCCGAAATGTAATACCTTACCGGACTTCTGCAGTTCGGCGAATGTGCTGGCAATTTCATCTGCATCCATCAAAACATCAGGTCGGTGAAGAAGCAGGATGTCGATGTGCTCTACACCGAGGTGGGCTAAGGAGTTATTAACCGAGTGCTGAATATGTTCAGCGCTGGAGTCATAGTACTTAACTTTCCTGTTTGGATATTTTTCAGAAAGCAATTTGATATTGCATTTGGTGACAATCTCGATGTGATTGCGAACAGATCTATCCAGCTTAAGGGCCTCGCCGAATAACTGTTCGCAGGAGTAATCTCCGTAAATATCAGCATGATCTACGGTGGTAACCCCTTTATCTATATGTTGCTTTAGGAATGTCAGGCGCTCCTGAGGGCTTAAATTCCAATCACTCACACGCCAGTAGCCTTGGACCAGCTCTGACAGTTCTGGTCCTTTTGGAGAAGCTAGCACTCTATTAACCACTGAATACCTACCTGATCGAAAAGCATTAGGGTATTCCTGTTCCTGTTGATACTCAACGCCTAAAGTAGAAGGGTAGGCAGCCCAAAGTCGCCATCGGTGTCATAAATGTCATTGAGTCATGTTGATCGTTGAGCTAGCTGACAACTGAAACCGGAGCAACTTTAGAGTCATTTCTCAATGCCCTGATGTTCTGAGGATCACTAAAGAGGCTTAGGCTTTTACCTTCACAGGAGCACCGCATGGTTAGTACCGAGGAAAAAGTTTCCGGCTGGTTGATAATTACTTACTCAATTTTGATGTTATTGATATCCAGCGCAATATTGTTATTCCTATACGCAGTTTTTGGGAATTCAATTTTGAGTATGCCATTCAATATATTCAGTCTTATGGGGTTGATAATAATACTGTTTGCGTCTTTGAATATTTTGGGGGTCCTTGCAGGTATTGCTGTCCTTTTGGATAAAAGGTATGCCCCAGAATTAGCTTTAATATTTTCAACAGTGAGTGTACTAAATGTTCCGCTGGGCACTTTGGTCGGCGGTTTCTATTTATGGCTATATATTCGTAAATATAAATAGCTCCTTTTGATGTTTGCAAAGCCTGTCTACTGTTAACAAGAGTCATTTTATCTCTGTAATAAATGCTGATTTTAACTTCGAGATGTACATAGGCCTTAGTTCTCTAAGTGGTACGCAAATAAATTACGATAGAAATAATTGAGAACAGGCAACTCAAGTAGTTGTTTTAGCAGTCATCATGATTAACAATAGTGCCAGCGATATGTACACGATAGCTTTGGCAATAGCCAAAAAGAAATAAACAACAATAATGTAGTAGGTGTACGCATATGGAACTGGAAGTCTTGTGCCGGAGCTTTAAGCTCTTGTCTATTTTTTTGGTACTAAATGTCATTCAAGGATGTTCTGAGCCTCCACAGGATAGTGAAAAAAGCCGGGCAATTTTGACCCAAAGAGCGCTGTCTCTTGCGCCCGCTGATCCGGAAATCGCTGAAATATATACTCGCACTTGCCGCAGCTGTCACAGCACTGGCGCCAGCGCCGCACCCCTTACCGGAGATTTGGCCAACTGGAAGCCCCGTATGGAGAAGGGGATGGATGTGTTGGTGGAAAATGCGATCAATGGGTTCCAGGGTATGCCGCCACTAGGTCTTTGTTTTGAGTGCTCCCCCGAGCAGTTTGAACAGTTGATTGTCTTTATGGCTACAGCGGAGTAAAGGATATGGGGTTCAATCGTCGCCAGTTTATTAATTCTATCGCGATCGGCTCCGCATCATTAGCGGCCGCGCCCATCTCATCAGTTGCACGTACCTTATTGCAAGCTGCAGCCCCACCGACAAAAAAAGCGGGTGTTCGATGGCGGAACTGGTCTGGTTCACAAGAGTGTCTGCCGGCCCATCGTCTGGCACCCAAAGATATTCCTGCACTGCAAACGATAATTGCGGAAGCGGAAGGTACGGTCAGGGCGGTAGGTGCGGGTCACTCCTTCACTGCACTGGTACCAACTGACGATACAATTATTTCATTGGGCCGCATTACTGGCGTCGCCGACCACGATTCCGACAAGGTCCAGGCGACAATCTACGCTGGCACCCGTGTAGCAGACATTGGCCAACCCTTAGAGGATATCGGTCAAGCGCTGATTAACCAACCAGATATCGATGAGCAGACTTTAGGTGGTTGCCTGGCAACCGCGACCCATGGAACCGGTGCAGGCTTGGGTTGTATGTCCAGCTATGCAACGGGTATGGAACTGGTGACCGCAGGCGGGGATACGCTCTGGTGTGATGGTGAGCAAAACCCCGCGGTGTTCGCGGCAGCGCAAGTATCCCTTGGCAGCCTGGGTATGGTGACCAAGGTGCGTATGCAGAACCAGCCCAGCTATCGTTTGCGTCGTGAATCTTGGGTAGCGCCCCTGGAAGAGGTGTTAGATCAGGCTCCAGCACTGGCAGAGGCCAATCGGAATTTTGAATTTTACTATATCCCGTTTTCTGGGATGTGCATGGCTGATTCCCACCAGCCGACCACAGAGGAAATCTTCTCTACGGAGCGGGAAGATACTAATGAAGCGGTAATGACCCTGAAATCTGTGCGGGACTGGCTGGGTTGGTCACCGAAGTTGCGTCAGTTTGCGCTGCAAAATGCGATGGAAGATATCGAGAGGGAAGTCGTTGTCGAGTCCTCCTGGCGGAATTACGCCAGTGAGCGAAACGTACGTTTCAATGAAATGGAGTACCACTTGCCCCGTGAGGACGGTTTGAAAGCCTTCGCGGAAATACGTCGAGCGATTGAGGAAAATAACCTGGATGTTTTCTTCCCTATCGAGGTGCGTTTCGTTAAAGCTGACGATATCTGGCTGAGCCCGTTTTATAAGCAAGATTCCGTATCCATCGCCATACACCGCTACTTTGAAGAGGACCACCTACCGCTGTTCCAGGCCATTGAGCCCATTATGCGCAAATATGGGGGCCGCCCGCACTGGGGCAAGTTAAACAAGCTACAAGGCTCGGACTTTGCCGAGCTCTACCCTCAGTGGCAGGAGTTTCTTGAGGTTCGCCGAGAGCTAGACCCCAGTGGGAAGTTCTTAAACCCCTATCTGAAAACGCTTTTTACCTGAGCAACGCTGCTCAGCAGTGAACCCTCAAAGAGGAAAGCACAATGGATATCAAGCGACGAAAGCTAATACTAGGTGGGGTCGCGTTAGGAGCGGTGGCAGGTGTCGCCGTTCTTCGCCCTAAAGCGCAAGGGCAGGGAGGGCACAGCGAATACTTCTCCAGTGTTTCTAAAGCTCTGGATAATGCCGGCTTTTCTGGTCCCACCTTAGTCGTAGACCTGGAAAATCTGCAAAAGAACGCCGATATATTAGCCGGCCACCTCAGGGGTTACTATGACTACCGGGTAGTGGCTAAATCCTTGCCCTCGCTAAACCTGCTGGATGCTATTACTCAGCGAACAAATACCAATCGCATCATGGTATTCCAGCTGCCATTTCTACAGCATCTGGTTAAATCTTATCCAGCGAGTGATATTTTACTGGGTAAACCTCTCCCGATTGCTGCGGCAAAGGCCTTTTATTTTGGCACTAGGGCGGAGCATTTTGATCCTACGCGGCAGTTACAGTGGCTGGTTGACAGCCCCCGCAGACTTAATCAATACGCCGATCTGGCGCGATCCCTCAAACAATCCTTACGAATTAATATCGAGATTGATGTAGGCCTACATCGGGGTGGCGTTGCCAGTGCGGAAGACCTCTCCGCGATGCTCGGTATCATTCAGCGGGAACCCTATTTGGAATTTACCGGTTTTATGGGGTACGACGCCCACGCCGCAAAAATGCCAGGTGTTCTCGGTGGACCTGAAAAGGCAATCACTCGGGGGTTGGATATTTACCAAAGCAGGGTGGAACAAGCTAAGATCCAGCTGGGAAGTGCATTCCCGAAAGCGGCCACTTTGAACGCTGCCGGTAGCCCAACCTACCAACTGTACAAATCCCGAGCAGACCGGGCTCCCTGTAACGAGATTGCCGCTGGCTCGTGCCTGGTTAAACCGGTGGGCTTTGATATTCCCACTCTGTCTGATCATTTACCCGCGGCGTATATCGCAAGTCCGGTATTGAAGAAATTGTCACAGACACAGATACCCGGCATAGAAGGGCTCACCGGACCCTTTAGTTGGTTGAACCCAAATCGGGAGCAAAGCTTCTTTATATCTGGCGGCTATTGGAAGGCGGAGCCAGAATCACCAAAAGGTCTGTCGATCAACCCCATCTATGGCCGCTCCAGCAACCAAGAAATGCTGAATGGCTCAAAAAAGGTACTGCTGGATGAAGACGACTGGGTCTTTCTCCGGCCCACACAGAGTGAGTCCGTGTTCCTGCAGTTTGGTGATATTGCGGTCTATAGCAAAGGCGAGATAGTGGATCTCTGGCCGGTAATGAGTAATTCCTGAGGATTCAACTCCTGCTACGGGGTAAGTACAAATTTGTTTAATAAACGTACTGACCTTAGTGACGGGCAAACAACAAGTATTGGAGATATTGATGATCTATGAAGTTGTTTTGGTGTTAAACACGATTTGGTTTCTGATGGGATTTAACGTTTTCTCTTTGAGGAACCATATATTTGCGAAGTTACTGGTACCCAGGGAACAAAGGGATACCCCCGTATTTAATATCTTGGCAGAATCGGGAAAATTTCTGGGTGGTTTTAACCTGTCGTTGGCGCTACTTAATATACTACTGCTAATCAGCCCCTCAGTATTTGCTACGGAGGTGCAACGCGCTACGTTGCTGCTGGTGTTTGCTGTCACTCACGGAACACAGTTTATTTACAATGTCCCGGTAGCCCTACAAAACCGAAAAGGTGAAGGGCCGTGGCAAGTTAAAGGCGTGATGCGTTTTATCTTTATCACTGACTTTATAATGATGTCACTGAATCTAATAGCCGCACTTTGGATACTCCTCTGAATTTTAAACCCTATGAAATTCGGTCACGATGCTTGTTGTGGCCGATAATGATCAGCATGCCAAATCAGTAGTGAGAATGTCATTGCTAAAGTCGATGGACGAACTTTAATTTCAACAGAAAAGGTCGGCGTATAATGTCTCTATTGCAATTATTGGGTCAAACTAAATAGGTACCCAATGATGTGTCGGCGGTGTTTATATTGGTTTTCTCTGGACAAAATTTGAGTCATTTCTTACGGCGCAGTACACAGGTGATTGTGTGCTCAGGATTGCTGATATTATATTCAGGGCATGGGAGGGATTGTTAGTTCCCCCCAATTTGACTATTTGCTTATCTGATTTCAGGCGGATAATTTCCCTCGCTTTCCAAGTTTATAAGTTGACAACTAATTGCTAACGGAATTTCCTCAATTATAGGGACGACATAATGTACTTCAGAGTTAGTTCTGCGGGGTATGATATTTCAGGTGATATTGAATGGTTTGCGAGCTCTAAGCCTTTCAATCCCCCACAAGGGATTGTGCATAGGTCACTGCATAACCAAGCAGGAGTTATAGGTCCATTGCCAGGAGATATGGCTCGCTCCGCAATGGGGTTAATTAGCGGTGATTTGGGAGCAATAATTGGGGATCGAGATTCTGGATTGGGGCGCAGCTGGGAGAGACTTCACCTAATTGGAGTAAGCGCGGGTATTTTACATGAACGCCGTTACTCTAATTACAATACGATCATTGGCAGTCATGGCCTCAATACTGCGATGATCCCCTTTGAGGGTATTGCGAACTGGGTCTTAAATCAAAATCGTAAATTTTTCTATATTGTCAATGTGGACAAACAAAAAGTACTTAACTTTACGGATCGAAATGGAAACGTCAGAGTAGAATCTGTACCCACGAAGCTCCGTCAGGCCATCACATATACATCGGAGCTGGACCCTAATATTTGGATTACTATACGGCAAGAACACCATGACTCTCGGACAGCAAGTTTAGCTGATAATCAAGCTATTGATTACAGTGCAAGTATTACTGATGAGCTGAAAATGAAGAAAAGTAATTGGGAGCGTATTCGGGGTCGAATAGCCGCTATTGATCAACAGATTATAGATTGCCAAAATAATGCTCGCTGGAATCTGATAGACCTTTGACTTCTTGCTGATACTCATGTTGAAAACAACAAGCTGATTATATGGCTTGTGATTAATTATGGTAACTTTACGAATTAAGGCGGCCCGATTCTCAAGAGATTAGCTAGATTAATGAATTAGTATAAAGGGGTTTATATATTGCTTCTCTGCGCTTATCCAAGTAACCGATAAATAGCGAGCTAAATGCCGATATTTTAATGGTCACTCTTAGAGTCACCTACTTTGACTTAAGTGTTGAGCAACATGCGATTCAGTGGGCGTGATAGGATAGCTAATAAGGGCCGTTCACTAAACTTAGTAGGTATCTAAAATTAACCAACCAAGTAACACTTAAATTGGGCATGTAAATACCTCAGGCATATTAGGCATAATAAAATGACCAAATATCAACAATATGTTAATATTTTCATGAATTCCTAGAATGCTATAGATAGCCTTTATGGGCTGACCTATCATTATGACGTTGAAATACCTGATTCGCCGTTTTGGTTACCTTCTGTCACTTTTTTATGTCTGGGTCTGTAGGTATGCGTGAGTGGATGCTAAGCATTATTTTTACGGTTATCTGTTGTCATTCAAGTGATATAGATGTGCTAGGAATACCCGGATACACGGTTAACCGCTTTAGATAATATTGCTAAGTAGACATCCGAGGTGAAAGCAGGCTCCCCGCTCTGTTGTGCGCTTACTTTTTGTATGGGTACTTTGTGCTCGGTTGGTCTTCGGCTTTATAAATGTTAGTGAAGAGATTGGAGGGCGCCTACCTTCCAGTAGTATTTTTCGGGTAGGCGAAATTATTAATTAAATTGCTGAACATCAAAAAAACCTAAAAGCTCGTCCTTTCGACCAATATTTTGCGTGTAAAATGTCCACTGACCACTATCATCTCGAACCCCGAATACCCGTGCACAGGTATCGTAGTATGCAGTACCAAGTTTTGCTTGCTTTTTCTTGAAGTTTGCTCCTTTTCTACCTCCTTTGGGACCACCTATTGAAAGTCGCCTCTCCCCGGTTACATGGGGAGTTTTTACCATCTTCTCTAGGTCATCTCTTTGCTCGCTCCCCTTGATAGTCCCCCCCTGGGAAACATCACCTGCAACATGGATAACCGTTACACTTTTACTCTGGTCGTCATGGAACTTGAAGGTCATTCGACAGTTACTGAGGTGAGAGGTAAAGAAGTAAGGGGGACTTTTACTATTTAGAGTTACAGGTACAGCTGTTTTCCGAGCCCAGGTGAGATATGTAGCTTTCTTGCCAGAATTTCCGCTTTTTACCATCATGATTTTGTTGGGTTTTACAAATTCAAAATCAAACTCAATTTCGTAGGCACCTGATTTGCAGTCGAAGGCCTCTGTATTAAAGTCGAGTTCATAGGTTTTGAAGGCTAATTCAAAATCTTTTTCTAATAAGCTGATAAAGTCATCATAACTTGGCATGGCTCAATCCTTATGTCGCCGGCTGTTTTGATATAAATGGTTTGCCTTGGTTTATTGGTACTAGCTCTCCCTTTTAGTTACTCATAGATAAATATACTTTTGGCATAATTTCTATCTTTCAACCTAGCATATCCCCCATTATGCTTCCAAGAAAATCTACGGGTAGCTTGAAATAGATCAATTTTTATTTTTCTGTGAGGTTGTTATATGTCTAGTGTGTTGGTGGCTCGGGATATAAGTTTGTAATCGAATATAAATCTTTTCGAATAGTAGCGAGAGAAAAGTGATTCTCTAATGGCGATCTTAATCAAATTAGCATTAGTGATCGATATGATTTAAATAGTAAAGCAAGGGGTTTTAGCTTTCTTCTATCGCCCATTCAAATTTTCATAGATAAAATCTACGCAAAGCTTTATTTTGGGAATTTGGTATTTAGTGCGCTCATAAAGAAGAAATACTCCCAGATCGCCACCGGGGCTGACTGAGACTTTACCCTCGCAAGGTACCTGTACAAGCTCCCCTGTATCTAGATAGTTACAAATACTCCAGGAAGGTACGCAGAACATACCGCGGTGATTGAGGGCGGCTGCTGTTAATGCTTTGCCGTTATTGCTGATAACTTTTGGAGTCAACTTCAGGGGCTTCCAGTGCTCGTCATTGAGTATGTACCACTCAATGACGCCACGCGGCCCCCGGTATTGCAAGGTAGCAATTGACTCAATCGCCGACTTGTTTAAGGGGAAGCTATACTCCAACTTGTCGATAAACTGCGGTGTGGCCACGAGGGTGAACTCATTATCCGATAGGCGTTTGGCAATAACATGCTCATCCGGGGCAAACCCTCCGCGAATCGCAATATCAACGGGATCTTTCCCTAACTGGGACAGGTCATCGTTATAGGTTAAGTCGAATACGATATTGGGGTAACGTTGGGCAAACTTCTCAAGAAGGGGGGTTAAATGCTGCTCTCCATAAGTTGGGAGACAGCTGATGCGTATCAGACCGTTGGGCGCTTCAAAAGTCTGGCTAACCAGTTCATCAGCCTGTTCAAGCTGGCGAATTGCTTTACTTATCATCGAATAGTAGAGCTTTCCGAGCTCAGTAACCTTGACTTGGCGGGTACTGCGTTGCAGTAACTCCACTCCTAAGGACTGCTCCAGATCTTTTACGCGGCGAGAGATTGATGAAGCGGGAACCTCGAATTCCTCAGCAACGGCAGTAAAGCTATTCAGTTCTACCACCCGCTTGAAGTAACGCAATGCTCTGATTTTGTCCATAATCAACTTCTAACTGTCTGTCATCGGCTCAAAATATTCCCCATTATTGCCAAAATGACAAAAGACTTATACCTATTACCAGCTGTTTTTATGGTCGCAGTATGGGCACTATCGCTTTCAATGTTTGTTGAACCGATTGTTAGGATGACCAATGAAAGCTTTGAAAATGACTCGCTATGGGGATATTGATAGCAGCCTGGAGTTTCAGTCAGCTGAGGTTCCCACCCCCAAGGCTGGTGAAGTTTTGCTTCGGGTGCATGCCGCTAGCGTAAATCCAGTTGATAACATGATGTTGCGGGGGGAGCTTAAATCGGTACGAAGGGAAGTATTTCCGGTTGGTATTGGCCGGGATGTCAGCGGTGAAGTTGTAGCAGTGGGGAATGATGTTGCTGGATACAGTGTAGGGGACCTGGTGTTTTCCAGGGTGGGGGAGGATCATGTGGGCACTATTGCAGAATATCTCACCGTTAGTGTTTCCCACTTGGCTGCAAAGCCCGAAAACTTGTCACATAGTGAAGCGGCGGGTATTCCGCTCGTTGGGCTGACCTCCTATCAGTCTTTGATCAAAGTTGCGGGTTTGAAGTCCGGCGAGAAAGTGCTGATACATGCAGGCTCAGGTGGTGTTGGCTCTATGGCGATCCAATTGGCGAAGTCTATAGGCGCCTATGTGGTGACTACAACAAGTAGTGCGAATGTGGAGTGGGTGAAAGCACTCGGTGCCGACCTTGTTATTGATTATAAAAAAGATGACTACCGACAATTACTATCTGATATGGATGTCGTGTTCGATACTTTGGGTGGCCAGTATGCTTTGGATGCATTTCAGGTCCTGAAAACTGGTGGGCGTGTTGTCTCTGTTAAAGGGGCTTTAGATCCGCAGACAGCTGAAGAGCTTGGGCTAGGTTGGTTTCTCCGCAAGCTATTGGCGCTTAAGTCACGAAAGCTAATGAAGGCAGCGAAGGACAAATCTGCGCTCTATCGAATGGTTATTATGGAAGCTAATGGAGGGCAGCTGAGTAAGTTGGGAGGTCTGTACCGGCAGAAGACTCTTTCTCCAGTAATAGACAAGATCTATTCTTTAGAGCAAGGCAAAGAAGCTTTTTCATATCTCGCTTCAGGACGCGCTAAAGGCAAGGTGATTATATCTGTTATAGCCAGTTAATAAGAGTTGAAACGATCAATAAATGTCAGTGCCGCCTTGAAATATAATGGCGCGCTGACTCTTGTCTGTCTCTGTGCTGTTTAAACTTTGCATCTGCCTCATTATTGAGGTTGCACTAGGGAAATTGATATTATTGAGTTTTCATAAATGACACACCTATGTTCAATTGATCTTCAGAAAGTCTGATATATTGCTCTAAAGGGTTACGATTTGGGTTGGATAGAGAATGTATATGAAAGTGTGTCGACTATATTCGAAATAGAATGACTCTAGTACATGGCGAAATAGACCTACTAACTGCAATTACTAATGTCGGGCTGGCTCTGGTCGCATTTATTGGCGCCCTTTATTTGTTGGTGTTTGTAAGGAGGAAGCAGTGGAAAAGAAGTATTTGGCTTATTTTTTTCACTATCATGTTCATAGCCTCATTAGTGGCAGCTATCTATCACGGGTTTGAAATCCCCCCATATTTTCGAAGTTGCTTATGGTATGGAATACTTTTTTTACTTGGTTTACTAATTTCTTCTTTTGTTCTTGCGGTTAGCGTAGATTTGGTGAGTGAAGGTTTTTCCAAACGGGCTATTTTCCCAGTGTTATTTCTTTTCTTGATATTGTTTGTTTTTTCCTTTTCACTTAAAGATAAAATTTTTGCTTTTGCTGTTTATCAGTTTTTAATCTGCGCGGTGGCTTTCATAGGGTACTTTATATTAGCCTTAAGGAGACAAAGCTCACTGTGTGGCAGTTGGTTTATGGCACTTGGCTCGATAGTTAGTATTGTTGCAATGGCTGTCCAGTTAGATGGAAGTTTATCAGTCAATATCATTTGGGACCTTGATCACAATATTATCTACCATTTTGTCCAGGCGCTTGGTGTTGTGCTCTTTATTTTGGGTTTACGCAGATTTTACTCGGAGAGATAGTAGGCGAATTGCCGATAGAATATAGTTTTCGGAAGTGGGGAAGAGATAGAAATGAGCCTGAGAAATCAACCTGACAGTTACGGTTCAGTAGCCAAGTGGCTACATTGGTTAACGGCCTTATTGTTTTTGGGGTCCTATATTTCAGTCTACTACCGCCAGTGGTTTACCCAAGAGGAAACACCGGCGAATTGGACTGCCTTGCAGTTACATCTATCTATTGGTGTCACCATTGGGGTGATCGTCATCTTAAGAATCGTATGGCGTCTCACTAATCCGCCACCGCCATTAGAACCAGGTAGCTCCCTGGAACACTTTGCCGCTCATACCGGTCATGTTCTTCTCTACTTGATTATGATCGTCGCTCCGCTAACAGGGTATATCGGAACAGGTGTGGATACGGATTACTTTTTCCTGTTTGAAATTCCTAAGTTTGAGAGCACCCAAGCCTTTGTGGCGATAGTTCAGGATCGGATGGGGATGACATTCGAACAGTTTGAGAAGCCGGTCGATTTTATCCATAAAGAGATCCTAGGAGAGTGGGTGGTCTGGATCTTAATCCTGGGGCATGTAATGGCCGCTCTATATCACCACTACATCAAAAAGGATCGGACTTTGCTAAGAATGACCGCGACTAAGAAGTCATAGTTCTTGCGATGGTTTTGGCAGAAAGTAGTGGCAAATAGGCATTGAGCGCCAAATCCAGACATTTTAATCTCGAGTTTTTGCAGCTCCTGTGGAGCTGTGCACTTGGACTTGAGGTGGGTGTTGTATGAGGTATTTGGTCCTTGCTTTGATTCTATTTCAAATGGGGTGCATACCTGAGTCCAAACTGTATCGAATCGCGCAAGTCGAAACAGTCCCTCAGCCTACTTGCCAGCCTGCGCTGGCAAGTAGCACTCATACTGCTATCGGATCAGCTCCTACTTAAGCTGCCAACCTCCTGAGCCCCGGTTTTGTGTCTGGGCAAACCCAGTGAAACCAGTGCGGTCAACAGCAGAAAAGCACTGGAAATAAGTAGGCAAGCCACCAACCCCTGAGTTTGGAATACCCACCCCGAGAGCAGTGTCCCTAGCAATCGCCCAGCGGCATTTGCCATATAGTAGAAGCCCACATCCATAGAGACCCCATCTTCCCGAGCATAAGCAACTATCAAGTAGCTGTGTAAAGATGAATTTACGGCGAAGAGTACAGCAAACATCAAAAGTCCACCCAGTACGGCGAGCTGTGGATCCCCCCCTTTATATAATGCGATTGCGATTAATGCGGGCACTGCAGTGAGCGCTATTGCCCAGAATAGTGCGGTTCGACCATCCGGAGCCTGGGCTGAACGTGCCGTCGTGACCTTTGGGGCCTGGGTTTGCACTATGCCGTATCCGATCACCCAGGATGCCAGGAAGGTACCTACCTGCCAGTGGCTCCAACCGAACTGGCTGGCCAGGAAAATCGGTAGAGCTATAACAAACCAAACATCCCGGGAAGCAAACAAGAGTAAGCGCGCGGCCGACAATATGTTGACTGCGGGACTCTTGGAAAAGATATCTCTGAATCGGCTTTTTGCTTTGGCTTTCCCTAAGTCCCGCTTAAGAAATTTGAGACTCAATATCCAAACTATTCCAAGAGCTAGGGCCATCGATGCAATCGCGCCTTGAAAGCCAAGTGAGGCGAGTAGGGCACCGCCAAGAAAGAAGCCCAAGCCTTTTAGCGCGTTTTTCGAACCGGTAAGAAGGGCGACCCATCGATATAAGGTGCCACTGGCCTGATCGGGCACCAGTAACTTGATTGCGCTCTTCGCACTCATTTTATTCAGGTCTTTGGCGATACCGGAGAGGGCTTGGGCGGCCATAACCAAGGGGACCGAGAGATACTGACTGGGTGCCAGCAGCATGGAAAGAGCAACAACCTGTAAGGCCAGTCCCAAATTCATGGTCCGGTTGAGTCCAATCCGGGCACCGAGCCAGCCGCCGACAAGATTAGTGACTACGCCAAAGAATTCGTAGAAAAGGAAAAGCAAGGCTATTTGCAAAGGGCTGTAGCCGAGTTCGTGAAAGTGCAGCAGCACCAGCATGCGCAGAGCGCCGTCAGTCAAAGTAAATGCCCAGTAATTGCCTGTTACCAGCAAGTATTGGCGCACTGGCGACGATAAATTGTGAAGAAACTGCATGATCTTGTTCTGTGTACTGCTACTTACTAAAAGCAGGAGGAAAAAAATATGAGCTCATGGAGAGGCGTACCCCTCAGGTGCAGTGTGTTCTTTCCTTCCGGCCCCGTTGTACTTTGGCTGCTTAGCCCATGGTGCCAATCATTCGAGCCAATTCCGCCGTGCGGTTGGCGTAACCCCATTCATTGTCATACCAGGCGTAAACTTTTACCTGGGTGCCGTTAACGACCATGGTCGATAGAGCATCGATAATGCTCGATCTGGGGTCGGTTTTGTAATCCACAGAAACGAGGGGCCTTTCCTCATAGCCGAGGATATCTTTTAGTTCACCCTCTGCAGCGTCCTTAAATAACTGGTTTACTGCCTCTGGGGTAGTGGCGGTTTCCACTTCGAAAACACAATCGGTAATGGATGCGTTGGCGAGGGGAACACGAACTGCGTGGCCGTTTAGGCGGCCGGACAACTCTGGAAAGATGGTGGCAATAGCTGTAGCTGAACCTGTTGTTGTGGGAATCAGGCTGGCACCACATGCGCGGGCTCTGCGCAGATCTCCATGGGGTGCGTCGAGGATAGTCTGGGTATTGGTGATATCGTGAATAGTGGTGATTGAACCGTGACGAATACCCAGGTTTTCGTGAATAACTTTTACTACTGGAGCAAGGCAGTTAGTCGTACAGGAAGCGGCGGTAATAATCTGGTGTTTGTCTGGCTGGTATATATGTTGATTCACTCCAAGGACAATGTTCGGTACCCCATCCTCTTTAACTGGTGCAGAGACCAACACCTTCTTTACTCCTTGATCCAGGTAGGGTTGAAGAAGTTCGGTAGTTTTCATTTTACCGGAGGCCTCTACAACCAGATCACAGTTTTTCCAATTAGTCTCTGCAATAGCGGAATTGCGGCTACAGGTTATTGTTTTGCCATCAACCTGAATTGTGTTATCAACGGCTTTCGCCTCTCTGTGCCAGCGCCCGTGTACAGAGTCAAAGTTGAGCAGGTGGGCGAGAGTGGCTGCATCACCGGCAGGATCGTTAATCTGGACAAACTCAACTTCAGGCCAATCCCAGGCAGCGCGCAGTACCAGTCGGCCAATTCGGCCAAATCCATTGATCCCAATTTTGATGGTCATTGTTAATTTCGCTCCATTTTTGCCAGACACATATGAAAAATCATATATATCTAGATAGTTTAAATCTTAGGTCAGAAGGTGGTATCAGCAGCACAGACTTGTGCGCTCTGGCCGGTCTCCCATTTGAATCAGGTTGTTGAGGTCTTCGGTAATAAAGTGCTGGTTCGCCTGCAAGGTATCGAACAGTACAGACTTTGCCCAGGCATTTAAGTCCGGGTTGATTCGGTAAAACACCCACTGCCCCTGGCGGCGGTCTTGGAGCAGGTCTGAACTTCTCAGCAAGGCGAGGTGCCTGGAAATTTTCGGCTGGCTCAATTCGAGGGCTGCCGTTAGCTCGCATACGCAAAGCTCTTCCTCGTGAGCAATAAGGAGCAATGTGCGTAGCCGCGTATCATCGGCCAGGCATTTGTAAAACTGTACTGGGTTCATGCTGCTCTTTTTCGTAAATCCGCCTCGGCTTGGGCCAAGACCAGTAGTTTGATGCGAGTGCTCAACTCACGTGCCGTGGTGTAAAAAGGGCAGAAGCAGCGCCGCTTTGTCGGTTCCTTAAAATTCCAGGCAATCATCTTGTCAACTTTTGGGGAGGGTACGTATTCTTCCCGGCTTTTGTCGCAAAGTGTGATGACCAGGTCAAAAGGTTGGTCAGCTACATCTTCTACAACTTTGGGAATGAGTCCCTCTGTTGAAACCCCCAGTCGCTCCAGCGCTTGCAGAGCGCGTGGGTCCACTGTGTGGACATTGGTTCCGGCGCCAACGGCTTCGTATGAATTGCCTCCAAAATGCCGCAACAGTGCCTCAGCCATCAGTGAGCGGGCAGAGTCCCCGGCGCAAACAAACAGAACACGCCTTTTCATTGGAGGGCTCCATTTGGCTTTTTACCAATTATATATGGAAAACCATATATTCACAGTCTTAAAAATAGCCCACCGAACCAGCGGGCTGTAACCTGTGCTTATAGCTTAAACTCGGCCCATACAGGAGCGTGGTCTGATGGGCGTTCCATAGCCCGAATATCGTAGTCCACGCCAGTCCCGACACATTTTTCCAGAAGAGGGTTGGTGGCTAGAATCAAGTCGATACGCAGGCCGCGTCTGGGCTCGCGATCGAACCCACGACTGCGGTAGTCGAACCAGCTGAATACATCGTCTGTTTCTGGGTTTTGTGCGCGGAAGGTGTCGGTGAGCCCCCAGCCTTCAATTTTTTGAAGCCACTCGCGTTCTTCTGGAAGGAAGCTGCATTTGCCATCGCGCAGCCAGCGCTTGCGATTGGGTTCACCAATACCAATATCCTGGTCGCTGGGTGAAATATTCATATCGCCGATAACCAATACAGGCGCTTCGGGCTTACACGTGGTTTGCAGGTAGGTGTCCAGGTCGGCGTAGTACTTTTGCTTTGCCGGGAATTTAACCGGGTGCTCGCGATTTTCACCTTGCGGGAAATAGCCATTGATTACCGTGAGAAGCTCAGGACCACCGATATCAAATTTTCCGGCAACCATACGGCGCTGGGCGTCGCTGGCATCGGTTGGGAAACCGTATTCGCGATCAATAAAGGGCAGGCGTGAGAGCAGGGCAACGCCGTAGTGTGTTTTTTGGCCAAAATAAATCAGCTCATAGCCCAGGTCTTTTATCGCATCTACTGGAAAATCTTCGTCGGTGACTTTGGTTTCCTGTAGGCCGATGATATCGGGCTGATGGTTGTCTACCAGGGCCTGCATCTGGTGCAGGCGAGTGCGAATACTATTGACGTTAAAGGAAACAACCTTCATCTCTTCCCCCAAAATAAAAAAGGTCGGGCTAGCCCGACCTAAGAGTTAGTTCGCGGACCGGGCGCACGCCGCGCCCAGTGCCTATCAGTATTTAGAAGTTAGCAACTTGGGGCGGGGCCTTGCTGGCCTTATCGGCCAGGCCGATAAAGTCCGCCATTATATAGCCCGCTTCATTCAAAATTGGATCTTTTTCCAACTTGATCTCTACAGGACCACCAATGTTGGCCACCTCTTCAGATTCGCTTTCTTCGTATGCCTCAAAGTTCTCGTAGGGTTCAAGGCCTTTAGCTTTGCGGCGACGGTTTTCCATATCCAGCAATCGCTGATTAACGGACTTGCGCTCATTCTCTCTAGTTGATTCGTTGAGAGAGACATACTTCTTGTCAGCCCGCTCGGCGTCGAACTTGAACTGATCGCGCAGGAAAACAAAATCTGGATCTGTTTCCGTGCGCTTGTTGTGCTTGGTAATCAAGTTCGGGATCAGCATCTTCAAGTTGAAATACTTCGCATGAGGCACAGCGTGGATACGGTCCCAGGGCAGGGCAGTATCGTAAGCACTTTCACCGACATTTTCGGCATCAATCAACTGTGGCATATCGATGTCCGGCTTCACACCCGCGTGCTGTGTGCTGTCTCCGGAAACCCGGTAGAACTTGGACTGGGTAATTTTCAACTGGCCTTCCTTCAGGGGAGCCATAGTTTGCACAGTACCCTTACCAAAGGATTGGTTACCCACTACCAGGCCTCGGTTGTAATCCTGGATTGCACCGGCAAAAATCTCGGATGCTGAGGCCGACAAGCGATTAATCAATACCATCAGCGGCCCGCGGTACATGGCGCGGGAGCGCGAGCGGTTATGGCGGGAAATCTGCTCATTGGCATGACGGATCTGTACAACAGGACCCTGATCAATAAACAGATCGGTGAGCATGGTGGCTTCTTGCAGTGAACCACCGCCGTTGTTGCGAAGATCCAGAATAATACCGTCAACCTTCTCCTCTTTAAGTTCACTCAGCAGACGGGCAACGTCTCGCGTGGTGCTCTTATAGTTGGGGTCGCGGCGGCGATAGGCATCAAAGTCGATATAGAAGGTCGGCAGGTTAATCACACCGATCTTGTAATTCTTGCTGCCGTCAGAGAATTCAAACACTGCCTTCTTGGCCGCCTGATCTTCAAGCTTCACTTTGCTGCGCTTGATCAAGATAGTCTTATGAGTGCCGTCACCACCAGTGGGGATGGTTTCCAGGCGAACATAGGTACCGGCCTTGCCGCGAATCAAGTCGACAACATCATCCAGGCGCCAGCCCACTACATCGACCATTTCGCCTTCTTTATCCTGGCCAACACCCACGATTTTATCGTTGGGCTTGATCTTGCCAGTGCGATCGGCTGGACCACCGTGCACCAGGCGAGCAACTTTGGTGTATTCCTCGTCTGCCTGCAGCACAGCACCGATACCCTCCAAGGAGAGGGACATGCTCATATTAAAGTTTTCCAATGAGCGCGGTGACAGGTAGTTGCTGTGTGGATCGTAGAGACGAGTCAGTGAGTTCATATAGAGCTCAAATACATCGTCGCTCTTCTGCTGCTCGAGACGCTTCTTTTGGCCTTTGTAACGGCGTACGAGAAGGTCTTGGATTTCCTCATCGGTTTTACCGGTAAGGCGCAGATTCAGGATGCTGCTCTTTAAGCGCTTACGCCAAAGCTCATCTGCAGCGCTGATCGAGTTGGGCCACTGGCTTTCCTCCCGATCCAGCTCAAGGGTCTCTTCCCGAGAAAAGTCATAGGCGGGCAGGCCTTTCTCTAGTTGGGACAGGATGTTATCTAGCCGGTCGCCCATACGCAGACGGAAACGGTTGTAGATACTGAACCCTGCGGTGACATCACCAGCGCGAAGCTGGTCATCCATCTCTGCTTCCCACGCGCGGAACTCATCGATATCAGAGGCGAGGAAGTAACTTTTAGTGGGATCGAGTGCATCGATATACTCGTTCCACAAGTTCTCGGACATTTCGTCGCCGATTTTGATTTTGTTGTAGTGCAGCATTTCAAGCTTGCTGACTATCTCTTGTGCAGTACCACCTTGACCCTCTTCGGGGGCTATTCGCTCTGGCTCTGCCAGAACGCTTGTGGAAAGAAGGCCAATGACCAAGAAGCCGGAAAAGTAAGCGGCGATCCGATTGGTAAGCATAGGGAGTCTCTTTATACGTCCTACTTCATAGGCGTCCGGCCCTTATGGCTCGGCGACCTATAGCTTAGGACAAGTATAAAGGCTGAAAGCTCCAAAGGGCATGAAATACCTCTAATCAGAGATGGATCTTTTTCTTTAACACTGTATTTAGCAAAATAGCTTTCCTATTGAGTGTGAAATTGAGGCATTTTTTCTCGTTTTGAAGGCTTGAGTATGTATGGTCATCATAACTATTGTGTAACTGCAACTGTAAAAAAGCGTTAAAAACAAGCACTTTGACTAATAGGTCAGCACCACTTTGATGACCTTGAAGGCTTTTAGGGTCATGAAGTTGCACCAGTTACCACTTTATTAATTCGAGTGAGCGCTCCTCGGCTAGAAGTGTTGCTCCAATAATCACTGTGACCGCAAAAATGGTGTTTTGATTTCGGAGCAATAGGCGAATATCGGGCGAGTGCCAGTATCTGTATCTGCGAATCGTGTTTTTACCACTTGGTCCAAACAGTGGTAACATGGCCAGTAGATTTGTTTGAGGTGAGGTGCTTATGCCTTGGGAGAAAAGTTTCGATGTCGATAGCGCAGTCGATAAAGCGACGGAAGCCTTTTGGAAAAAAGGCTTTGAAGCGACTTCTCTGGCCGACCTGCTCAAAGCTACTGGGCTGACTAAAGGGAGCTTTTATAATGCCTTTGGCAGTAAGAAGCAGCTTTTTACCCTGAGTTTACTCAAGTATGAGAGAGAGCAGCGGCGCGATGTAATGGCCCGGCTTGAGTCGTTGGAAGATCCTATCGGCGCTATCAGTCAGCTTTTCGACTCCCTAATTGAACAAAGCCTTGCAGATCCGGAAAAGAAGGGCTGCTTTTTGGTTAATACCGCACTCGATATGCCTAACCTGGATAGCGATATTGGGGATGCTGTAAAAAAGGGCTTGCGGGATACTGAGTCATTTTTTGCAAGGCAGGTTCGCCTGGGGATAGAGAAAGGTGTGATATCTGATCGAGTAGACCCGGAAGTCTGCGCCAATAGTTTACTGACTCTTTTAGTCGGCTTGCGAGTGTTGGCACGTGGAGTTTTTAATAAGGAAAGCCTCTCCAGAATTAAGGTACAGGCATTAGACTTGCTGCGTTGACCTGATCTTTCTTCTGGTGTTGAAAGCTTTTCGTAGGGCCTTGGCACCGTCCTTTGGGTTGCCAGGGCTGCACTGTGATTTCCCTCTCCTGACCTCCATTGATCTTCCTGTCAATTTTGCATTGGATAGGGCTTCATATTTTTTCTGCTCATTCTCAGTAGGCATTAATGCATAGCAAATAGTTATATAAATCATATTTACCGATCGGTACAAACTCATTAGTATTGTTTGTAGCAATCGGTACATACAGTTTACAGGGGTGTCTCCCCTTATTTTTTAACCAGGTTTGGACCGATCGCTACAAACAAGTGAAACTATCTAGTTAGGAAATATGATGGCTACTTTCAAGACTCACACGATTGAATCCGCTCCTGTTGCTGCTCAGCCTCTTCTTGCAGGCGCTAAGAAATCGATGGGCTTTTGTGCCCAATCTATTCGCAACTATGTCAGAGGCCCCCGCATTACTTGAGGGTTATACGACCTTGGCGGGAATTTTCGATAAAACCAATCTTTCCGAGACAGAGCGCCAAATCATCTTAATGACAAACAACCGCCTGAACGGGTGTCGTTACTGTATGGCTGCTCACACATCCATTTCCCAAATGGCCGGTGTTGAAGCGGAAATTAATGAAGCACTGCGTATAACACACCGATTGCAGATGAAAAGCTTGAGGCATTACGTACATTTGCTGCGGTAGTGAATGAAAGCCGTGGCTGGCCGACGGAGGAACAAGTCAGCACATTCCTTGCTGCTGGCTACACGTAGCAGAGCGTACTGGAAGTGGTTCTAGGCACCGCTTTAAAAGTTATGTCGAACTATACAAATCACATTGCCGAGACCGCCTTGGATAGCTCCTTTGCAGCCAATGAGTGGACTCCGGAAGGAGAGACAGTGGTCTACCCCGTGATCTAGGGCTCTGTGGGTCACTATCCAATTTTGAAGCAATATGGTGTTGGGAGGTGCTCCTCAATTATAAAGCGGATCTGCATGGCTCTTAGGGAGAGTGTGCCTCCTGATAGAGGAATTTTGAAAGTGTAAAAGTGTCTAAGTATGTGGGAGAGAAAGGGCTATTGACTGCAATCATATGCCAAGTGTGCCCTTTCATTTAGTGACAGCAGCTTGTCTCGTACAGGATGGTTGAGGGCTGCAAGGAGTAAGTAGCAATGTTTGGGTAATTTTATTGATTGACTGATGAGACTACCAGAATGGTAGTCCCAAGATGTAAGTTTATTAGCGCGCAAACTCAGATTTAGTCCTGCCTGGAAATGAGCCTGAAGTCTGAGTGGCGCGCTTTCAGAGGCGGCAATTGCAGTATATTTTTTGAACATTTTAAATTGGCTGTTTTTCCGCGAGATCCTCGCCCATTTTGAGAGCTAGAAAATAATTTCATGGAAGCTGGAAATTGGCTGGCGCAACTGAGGCGTTTGCCAGTTACGGTAAAGTGGTTCTCATAACCGCTCCGTAAGGTTGTTCTTGTCTTAAGTTGATTGGTACTTGTCAGTTAAGGTAAAAGCTGGGCGGCCAGGCAAGAGAAAGCATACAAATAACTTAATAATGCACTTTTAATAGGGCTTATAACTAATTGATTTTAAAGAAATAAAGCAAAGTTAAAGTAATCCGTCAAGAAAGAGAGAGGGTGTCGCGAGTGCAACACCCGTATATATTCTTTAATCGGTCGGTTGGCGGGTCATGATGATGTGGTCAATGTTGTAACCATGCTTTGTAACTGCCAGGTCTAGTAGATAGTCTGTAATAGCTTCATCCAGCTGGGGAGTGCGGCTTAACAGGTAGAGGCTGGAGCGGTCCGGATCACCAACGAGTGACCACTGATAGCCAGGATCTAGCTCTAGTATCCAGTAGTCGCCGGCAGCTTTACCCTCAAAGAAGGTGATAGCGAGTTTACTGTTGGTCTCATCAATGGGGGCTCCAGTGCCCTGAACACTGATCGGGAACCCATATTTTGGGTGTAAGATTCGACAAAAATTGAAAACGCTGATAGATCCATCATCATTAAGGCCGTAGTCCGCTGTTACCGCAGTACAAGCCGGCTGGAAAATTTGCGGTAGCCGGGCAATCTCATACCACTTGCCGAGATACTGATTCACATCGACATAGGGAACCGTTTCCAGTTCATCATCTGCCAGAACGGCCTGGGTACTGAGTGCAAACAGTACAATCCCTATACCTCTCAATAAACTCTTCATTTCCTCGCTCCTTGTGTTCGCAGTGTTTTAGGCCGCCAGCTTCATAGCTAAGCGACAATCTCTTTACGGGGATATAACTGGAACGGATTAACCAGGTTCTGTGTTTAATCTGAATTTCAAAAAAGTGTCACCTAGGTGAATGAGCTGAGGTCCTAGAAGTTGACAGAAGTCCAGCCTTTGCTAAGTGGTGATAGATAGGATTTGTTTGAGGCTGACCATGGCTAAAACGGTAGACGTAGACGTCCTGGTATTAGGGGGCGGAATTCAAGCGATTTCATTGTTGCGAGAGCTATCAACAGATTTTTCTGTGCTGGCAATAGATCAGGGGTTAGACGATGCTGAGTCGTTACACTTTCATGGCTATTTCTCCTCAGGCTGGAATGCGGCACACCCAAGTGCGGCAAAGGCTTACTTAAAGGCCGCACAGTTTTGGCGCACACAACTGGAGAGCGATGGTGTTGATAGCCACATAACAGATTTCTATGCCGCGCTTCCCCGAGAATTTTTAGATACTGTCGAGCCCAACTGGATTGCGGCGGGTATTCCAGTGGAAGAGGTTCCGATACCAGCTCCACTGGTAACAACTAGCTTGCCATCGCATCAGTGCTTTCGATTTGCTGATGACCTTATGTTTGACGGCGCTGAAGCCTATCGTCGTTTTAGTGCTCCTGTTAGCGAGATGTTGGTGAAAGGGAGTATCCGAAAATTCGACAAAGATAGTGGTGGCGTGACTGAGGTCTCTGCCGATATCGGTGGTAGTTCCCACCAAATAAAACCCCAGTTGGTTCTCTCAGCATGCGGGGCGGGCAATGCAGCAATACTCGAAAGTCTTGGAGTGCCAGCTCAAGGTGTGCGGGATAGTCAAGTTGTTCGGCCCCTACATATGTTGCTGGCTAAGGGGGCTAATACCCCTCCAATCTCAGCCTTCCTGATGGACATGGTAGTGGCATATCACCCGCTGGAAAGTGGAGAGGGACTTTGGATACTCACCCTCAATCCAGAGCACCCCAGATTTCGCTCTGGTATGGTTGACATGAGGGTGGCCCCACCCATAGAGAGGGCGTTAATCCGGGATACCCTGGATAGATTGGCAAATTGTATGACCGGGTTTGAGGATTGGGCAGCCGGCTGCCATTGGGGTGTTTACGCAGGTTGGAAAACTGACGCTCCAGGGCCGGATGGGGATGCTCTTGTGCAGTTAAACTATCCGCGTCCATACCACATCCACAGCTTTGATATAGCCAATTTCTTGGCGGTTTGGCCGAATCACTGGGGTCTCGCCGTGGAAGCTGCAAAGGAGGCCGGGAAATGGGTTCGCTCAAAAGCTAGGCCTCGGCATCCCCAATCTGAAGCGACAGGTAGCTTGCTGTCGCTGTCAGTTGGTCATCAAGCTATTTGTAATAAATGGCAAAGCGACGAGCTGAAGTGGCACTCTTGGGCTGAGTTTGTCCAGAAAATGGGCCTGCCAATCAGGTGATTTGCTTAGTATTTCGGCGTCGAGCCATTAGTCTATGAGTCCAATAAGGCGATATTAACAACGTATTTCGCTTGCAAAGACATTTTTTTTCTGTATCTTAAATTGAAATGTAACCGGTTACATTCTGTTTCAAACGGTGGAGTGCTACGAAAACCGCGATTTGGAAACAGCGTGTCCGCTTACAAAACACGGAAATAAAAATAAATAGGCTGTTTATTCAGCTGGTTCTTTGAGTGGCCCGAGGGGATGGGGTTTGGTTAAAAAAATAAGAATGGGCATGGTTGGTGGTGGAGAGGGTGCTTTTATTGGTGCAATCCATCGGATGGCAGCAGCTCTCGACGGTGAGATAGAACTAGTCGCCGGCTGCTTTAGTGGCGATTCCGAACGCAGTCGTAAAACTGGTGAAAAGCTGGGGCTACACCCGGACCGGATTTACCAAAGCTATCAACAGATGTTCCAAGAGGAATCCCGTCGCAGCGCTGATGATCGAGTTGAATTTGTATCTGTAGTAACTCCCAACCATCTCCATTTACCCGTTTCTATTGCTGCGTTGCGGGCGGGATTCCATGTCCTCTCCGACAAGCCAGCCGCCTCCACTTTGGAAGAAACACTTGAGCTTAAAAAGGAAGTGGAGCAAAGCGGGCATCTTTATGGTTTGACCCACACTTATGCTGCTTACCCTCTGGTTATGCAAGCGAGAGCAATCCTGGGCAGGAGAGAGTTGGGGTCTATTCGACGAGTTACCGTTGCCTATCCGCAGGGGTGGCTGGCACTAGCCGGTGATTCCACGGGAAGTAAGCAGGCGAGTTGGCGAACAGATCCTGCACGTTCGGGAGAAAGTGGCTGCTTTGCGGATATAGGCACCCATGCTCATCATCTGGTGGAGTTTTTTACTGGCCAGCATATCTCTGAAGTCTGCGCAGACGTGCAAGCGGTAGTTGATGAAAGAGCGTTGGATGATGACGGTGCAGCGCTATTTAAATTAGATCAGGGCGCCCGAGGAACACTTACAGCCAGTCAAGTCTGTGGAGGAGAGGGGAACAACCTGAATATCAGCGTTTACTGTGAAGACGGTTCGCTGTTTTGGGAGCAGGAAGCCCCAAACCAATTGCTAGTAAAGCGCAGGGGGCAGCCTGTGGCGATTTGGAAAGCCGGTGCGGATTGTGAGTATCTGGATGGAGACGTCAGGTCTTTCTGCCGGACACCTCAAGGGCACCCGGAGGGCTATATAGAGGCCTTCGCCAATATCTATCGCGATTTTGCTGGTCAAGTCCGAGGCCGCCGGAAGGGGTTAGTTTCAAAGAACAGTCCCGCCGTTGGGAACATTGATGCAGGTGTTCGCGCGATGGCATTTGTGCGCGGTGTGCTGGAGAGCAGTCGCGCAAAATCCTCATGGGTTTCCCTGGCGCCTTATTGGAAGTGAGCGGCCAGGTCCAACCTCACAGAAATTAGGTATCTCTGGCAGGGTGGGCGTCCGGCAGCTAGTACGGCACAGGGAGGTGCCGATGTCGGCCTGCGGCCAGTTACCTTTTGAAGAGTTTTCTCAAAAGGTGCAAACCAATCGCTTGGAAAGGGTTGGTTGCAGAATTAATAAGTACAGCAGTAAAAAGGATAACAATAAATGAAGGCACCCAGAATTCAGGGGCCCGGAATTTTTCTCGCCCAGTTTCTCCCATCGAGCGAACAGCCAGCTTCGCTTGAATCTATGGCTCGTTGGGCATCAGACCTGGGGTACAAAGGCATCCAGGTTCCCACTTGGGACAAGCGGATTTTCGATCTTGAGCTGGCCAGTAAAAGCCAAGCTTACTGTGATGATGTACTGGGGATCTGTGAGGAGGCTGGAGTACAGATTTCTGAATTGTCTACGCACTTGCAAGGGCAGTTGGTCGCAGCTCACCCAGCCTATAAGGAAATGCTGGATATTTTTTCTCCAGAGGCAGTACGCGGAAACTTGCAAGCCCGTGCAGAGTGGGCGAGCAATCAATTAGTTCTTGCAGCCCGGGCCAGTGCCAACCTGAAGCTCAAATCCCATGCAACTTTCTCCGGCGCTTTACTCTGGCACACTTTTTATCCATGGCCCCAGCGCCCAGCGATGTTGGTTGAAGAAGGTTTTCGCGAACTGGCCCGTTTGTGGCGTCCGATATTGGATGCGTTTGACAGCGCGGGGGTCGATGTCTGCTATGAGCTGCACCCTGGTGAAGACCTGCATGATGGCTTGACCTTCGAGCGGTTTCTTTACGAGGTGGAAGATCACCCTAGAGCCAACATCTTGTATGACCCAAGCCATTTGCTTTTACAGCAAATGGATTACCTGGCCTTTATCGATATCTATCACGAGCGAATCAAGGCTTTCCATGTGAAAGATGCGGAGTTTCATCCGAGTGGAAGGGCTGGAGTGTACGGTGGTTACGCCCCCTGGATTGACCGACCCGGTCGCTTCCGCTCCCTGGGGGATGGTCAGGTAGATTTTCGTGGGATTTTTAGCCGGCTGACCCAGTACGGTTACGATCGCTGGGCGGTATTGGAATGGGAGTGTTGCATTAAGGATCAACAGCAGGGGGCCAGCGAGGGTGCACCATTTATTCGAGAGCACCTGATAACCGCGGCTGACAAAGCTTTTGATGATTTTGCCGGTGCTGAAACAGATCGCGCTCGAAATCGTAGGATTTTAGGGCTGGACTAGTTTTTGCCAATCCCAGTGAACAACGAATAACAATAAATCATGCGGAGACTGGATAGATGAGTACACAGACAAAGGCTTTGCACAGGAACGTCTTCCTGGTGGGAAATCTGTCAATCTTTATGATTGGCCTTGGGTTTGCTGTGAGGGCTTCGATCGCCGGCAACTTACAGTCGGATATTTATGATCATATTGATCTTGCCAACTCCACCGCAATGGTTGGAGAAGCGCTTGGATTTACCTTTACAGGGTTTGCGCTAACCCTGCTATTTGGCAGCGCATTGGTAGATTTGGTCGGTATCAAGCGGATGCTAATGCTCTCATCGATAGGCTATGTATTGGGCAGCCTGCTTATTATTGCAGCATCTTTGGTGACCCCGGGGGAGGGCGTTGAGAATCTGGTTCTTGCGGGGCTTTTACTTACCGGTTTGGGCTGGGGGGCCGTGGAGGCCGCCAGTAACCCAATGGTTGCAGCGGTTGACCCTGAAAATAAAACTCAGCGGCTAAATGTACTACATGCCTGGTGGCCTGCCGGGATTGTGGTGGGCGGATTACTTGGGTTAGCCATTTCTGCGCTTGAACTTCCCTGGCAGTTGAACCTGATTGTTTTGGCCCTACCGGCTGTGGTCATGGCGTGGCTTGTGTCCAGAACAGAATTCCCGGTAACTGAACGGGTTTCCTCTGGCATCAGTTATGGCGAGATGTTTAAAGAAGTTTTCAGGCAGCCGATGTTTATCGTGCTATGGATCTGTATGTGGCTAACCGCTGCAACAGAGCTGGCTCCAGGGCAGTGGGTTGACCTGACGCTCTCTCGAGTAGTCGGTATGAAGGGCATTCTCATTCTGGTTTATGTCAGCATGTTGATGTTTGTAATGCGCCACTTTGCCGGACGGCTGGCCAAAAAACTCTCTCCCATTGGACTCTTGTGGCTCAGTAGTTTACTTGCAGCTGTTGGCCTCTATTGCTTAGGAATGGCGAGAACCCCGGTAACTGCATTCTTAGCGGCAACAGTTTGGGGCATCGGTGTCTGCTATATGTGGCCCACCATGCTCGCTACGGTATCCGAGCGTTTTGTACGCGGTGGCGCACTGTTTTTGGGGTTGCTGGGGTTTGCTGGGGGAATGTCTATTCAGTTCGTACTGCCGAAACTTGGAGAAATTTTCGACAACGCCAAGATTGAGGCTGCCGGTGGTTTGGAAGCCTTTGAAAAGTTAACGGGCGATGAACTGGATGCTGTGTTGGCAACTGCCTCTATCGAATCATTCCAGTCACTGGCCGTGGTTCCCCTTATCTTGCTGCCGATTTTTGCGTTTATCTGGTTTTGGGATCGCAGGCAGGCAGCGAGCAAAGTGCAAGGTGTCACTGCAGTAGGCAACCAGTAGGCGTTTTCCATTTGTGCGAAAATAGTCGACTACTAACAACAAGGTAACGGAAAAGTATGTCAAACATTCGCGAAGTTGCACGTCGCTCCGGTGTTTCCGTCGCGACCGTGTCCAGAGCCCTGAAAGACCCGCAAATGGTTTCTCCGCGGACCAGGGAGCGCGTGCTGAAAGCAGTGGAAGAGGCCGGCTATCGGCCCAATATGTTGGCGAGAAACTTTAGTTCCGGTAAGTCATTTGCGGTGATGGTTCTGGTCCCAAATATCGCCAATCCATTTTTTTCCAAAGTTATCCGAGGGATAGAAAAGGCAGCTCAAGACCAGGGTTACTCCGTATTGCTGGGAGATACCAAGGGCGAACCAGCTCACGAGCAGTTCTATGCGGGAATGGCGCTGACGAACCAGGCAGATGGGCTTATTCAACTGGATAGCCGCTATCCATTTGCAGAGAAAGATGCAGCTTTAGCAGCGTCGATTCCAATGGTAAATGCGTGTGAGCGCATTGCTGAAGACGACCGCTATCCGGTTGTTGAACTGGATAATTCTGGCGCGGCGCAAGCCATGGCTCGCCATTTGATCGAGCTGGGTCACCGCCGGATCGGCATAGTGACCGGCCCACTTAATAGTCCGATTGTGCGTGATCGCCTGGCCGGTTTTGAGGAGGAGATGCAACGGCACGGTCTCGAATTGAATTCTGACCTGGTTGTAAACGGAGAATTCACTATGCCGTCTGGTGCGGAGGGTGCAAAAAAACTGCTTTCTTTAGCCAGTGCGCCTACCGCCATTTTTTGTATGAATGATGAAATGGCTATTGGTGCTGTTCATCAAGCGAAGGAAATGGGTTTTCAGGTGCCTGCGGATGTGTCGGTGGCGGGCTTCGATAATATTGAGTTTTCGCAATTTACGGACCCACCCTTGACAACAATTGACCAGCCCGCAGAGAAGCTGGGCAGATATGCGATGGAAACCTTGCGCCGCATTATTGATGGAAAACCGTTAAAAGCGAGTCGAACTATTTTGCCCTTTGATTTAGTGGCAAGGGGAAGTACGGCCCGCTATCAGGATTAATAAAGTACGGATGTAAAACCATCACGGCGAACTGATTAGATAAACACCAATTCATGTGGAGATAACAACGATGAAAAAATTCACTGAGACAAAATTTTGCACGTCTTTACTGGCCTCTGCAGCACTACTAGTCACACTAGGGGGTTGTGAACGGATGCCGGAAAAGTCCGGTATACAAGCGGATAAGGACTGGAGGCATTTATTCGACGGTAAAACGTTGCAGGGTTGGACCGGTGCCAATGGCTCCAATGTAGGAGAGGCCTGGCAGGTCGTTGATGGTAACCTGGTGCTCACTGCTGGCGGAGCGGGGGATATCGTCACTGCAGATAAGTTTTCTGACTTTGAGCTGGAACTGGAATGGAAGATATCTGAAGGCGGCAACAGCGGCATTATTTATCGGGTAGCTGGTGGCAATGCACCAGTCTGGATGTCAGGTATGGAATACCAAGTACTTGATAACAGTGCTTTTCCCGAACTGGAAAAACTGAGCCACAGCGCGGGATCAGTCTTCGACTTGTATGCACCCAGCGAAGATGAGGTAAAGCCGGCGGGAGAATTCAATAAAACGCGTATTCGAGTGGAGAATGGCCGGGTTGAACATTGGCTGAATGGAAGCATGATTGTCAGCTATGAACTTTGGTCTGAAGATTGGGATACACGTCTTGCCAACAGTAAGTTTTCCTCTTACCCCGATTTTGCCCGTAGTGAGAGTGGTTTTATTGCTTTACAAGACCACGGCGACAAAGTGTGGTACCGCAATATCAGAATTCGGGAGCTGTAAATCATGGGTATTTCAGGCGTGGGTATTTGGCAGGTACTTATTGTTCTTGTGTTAGCGGTTCTACTATTTGGTAGTGGCAAGATCCGCCGTCTGGGAGAAGACCTTGGAGGAGCGATTAGTGGTTTCCGCCGCTCATTGCATCAAAGCGATAAGGATGGCACTAGAGAAGATTCCCCAGGTAACTTGTCTGGCAATCTACTCCAAGCTGGGGAGCGGGAATGAAGCGTAGAACTTTGCTACAGGTTGGTACCGGCTTGGCTGCAGCTGCTTTTACCGCACCCTTGTTTGGCAATAGTGGGCGAATCATTACCAATACCCCAGGTGGCCCTGTGAAAATTTCCCTGGCCCAATGGTCCCTGCACCGGCAATTGCGAAGTGGCACTCTCAAGGTATTGGATTTCCCTATTAAGGCAAAAAAGGCATTTGCAATTGACGCGGTAGAGTATGTCAATCAGTTTTTTGCCGATAAGGCCAGGGATCAGAATTTTCTTTCAGCGTTGAGAGCGCGTGCAATAGATCACGGGGTTAAAAGCCTTTTGATTATGGTTGATGCAGAAGGTGATCTTGGCAACTCAAATGCTAGCGAAAGACAACAAGCGGTAGAAAATCATTTCCAGTGGGTTGAAGCGGCCAAATATTTGGGTTGCCACTCTATCAGGGTGAATGCTGACGGACAGGGTAGTAGCAAGGAGGTTAGTTCTGCTTGTAGAGATGGGCTGCGGGCTCTCTCAGAGTTTGCCTTGGATTTCGACATCAATATTGTGGTGGAGAACCACGGTGGCTATTCCTCCAACGGACTTTGGTTATCCCAGTTATTACAGTCAGTGGATATGCCGAACTGTGGAAGTTTGCCAGACTTTGGAAACTTTGGTGACTACGACCGCTACTTGGGAGTAGAGCAGTTGATGCCCTTTGCCCGCGGAATCAGTGCAAAGAGTTTTTCATTTGATAAGCGGGGAAATGAGACCAATACGGATTTTGCCCGGATGCTGCGGATAATTCAAAAGGCGGGTTACAAGGGGTATATCGGCATTGAGTATGAAGGCGCCGGCGATGAAGACTGGGGGATCAAAGCAACGAAAGAGCTTTTGCTGCGCTTGTCGCGACAGGGTGAGCTATATGGTGAGTAAGTAATAATTATTAGATTAAAAATGTAACCGGTTACTCTCATTTTTTGATCAAAGTATTTAGAGATTTCTAGGTTCGTTAAAAATATTCATAAAAATTAATCTTTTTGGTTAAAAAAATATAAGTTAGACATTAAATGTAACGGATAAGTAAAAATTTTTGGCAAAAAATGTAACCGGTTACAGATTTATCTTATAAGTTATTTAAAATTAAACGAGTAAAACAAAAATAATTGATGAAGTAGGAGAGAGGCGATGCCGAATGATGACTTCGAGAAGAAAGAGTATGACGCACTGATTGTTGGATCTGGTGCTGGCGGCGGTATGGCTGCCTATGTACTAGCCACTGCAGGGCTAAAGGTTCTACTGCTGGAGGCGGGGAGATCCTATGACCCAGTCAAGGAAACCCCAATGTTTAACCTCCCAAAAGATGCACCTTTGCGTGGGGGGAGCACACCGGAAAAGCCGTTCGGTTTCTATGATGCAACGGTTGACGGAGGTTGGCAGGTACCCGGCGAACCCTACACTCAGGGCTCCAGAGAAAGAGGCCGCCGTTTTGACTGGTGGCGTGCTCGTATGCTGGGTGGCCGTACGAACCATTGGGGACGGATTTCCCTGCGAATGGGTGAGTATGATTTTAAACCCTACTCAAGGGATGGACTCGGTTTTGATTGGCCGATCAGTTACAACGATCTCGCTCCCTACTACGATAAAACCGAGATGCTCATTGGTGTCTATGGTACTAACGAGGGGTTAGAAAACACTCCTGACTCCTCCGAAGGAGTGCTGCTGCCACCCCCGAAGCCCCGTGCCTATGAACTTCTGGCCAAAAAAGCGTGCGATAAGCTGGGGATCCCTGTAATTCCCTCTCACCTGGCTATTCTCAGTGAGCGTCTGGATCACGAAAATATTCCGCAGAGATTATTCCCGGAAAATAAATTGGCCCAGGACGTCACCCGGGAATCAATGAAATCTCGCGCAGCCTGTTTTTGGGCCACGCCCTGTGGGCGCGGTTGCTCAATTAAGGCGAATTTCCAGTCCACGACTGTACTACTGCCGCCGGCATTAGCGACGGGCAACCTGGATATCATTACTGATGCCATGGTGCGTGAAGTTACCGTTGATAAAAAAGGTAAGGCAAACGGGGTTATTTATATTGATAAAGATACCCGTCAGGAAAGATTTGCCAGTGCCCGCGCTGTGGTTGTTGCAGCCAGTGCGGCTGAAACTTCGCGCATTCTCCTTAATTCCAAAAGCACTTTATTCCCCGATGGTATCGCCAATGGCAGCGGTGCCGTAGGGAAATACCTGATGGATACGGTGGGAGCTGGTATCGGCGGGCAGATTCCCGCTTTGGAAAGTATGCCTGCCCACAACGAGGACGGCGCATCGGCGATGCACATGTATATGCCCTGGTGGTTGTACAAGGAACAATTGCGTGGTGACCTGGATTTTGCCCGTGGTTACCACATTGAATTCGGCGGTGGTCGCAGTATGCCGGGCGCAGGTGCTTTCGGCGGTATGGGTGATTTTACCAGTGGTGCTTATGGCAAAGACTTGAAAGAAGCCTGCCGGCGTTACTACGGCTCCTTTGTGTGGTTTGACGGTCGCGGGGAAATGATTCCCAACGAGGACAGCTACTGTGAAATTGATAAGGACCAGGTAGATCAGTGGGGCATCCCTGTACTGAAGTTCCATTGGAAGTGGAGTGATCAGGAATTGAACCAGGCCGCTCACATGCACAAAACCTTTGCTGAAATCATTGAAGGTATGGGCGGTAAGGTCACCTCTACCGTGCAAACCGACGGTGCCAAGGCAATTATCAACGGCGGTGCGATTATTCACGAAGTCGGCACGGCGCGCATGGGCTCAAATCCGAAAGATTCCGTGCTCAATCCATACTGCCAGTCCTGGGAAGTACCGAATCTCTTCCTTACTGACGGCGCACCCTTTGTCTCCAATGCCGATAAGAATCCAACCCTGACCATTATGGCGCTGGCCTGGCGCACCTGCGACTACATCGTGGACCAGTTCAAGAAGAGGAATATCTGATATGAGCGAGGAAAAAACCAACCTGGGTCGGCGCAACGCCCTGCGTTTGATTGCTACCACCGCCGCTGTAGTTCCAGTCATTGGCTGTTCTGAGAAAGTAGCGCAAAAAGTTGTAGTGAAAGAGGAGGTACCAGCGGCTGAACCGGTAGTAAAGAACCTGGATGCCCCGAAGCAGACTCTGGCCAGGGGCACGCCGACAGATCCGGATCTCCTTAATCCCGTTGTGCCTTGGGAGATGCAGCTTGAAACGGGTGAGTTAGCGGTATTGGCAGCACTTTGCGACGTCATTATTCCCGCAGATGAAACTTCTCCGAGTGCCTCTTCAGTAGGGGCCCATCACTACATCAACGAATATGTCAGCGCCCCATATTCCAATAATAAAGCAGATCTTGTCACGATTCGGGGAGGGGTTGTTTGGCTGGAGGGTGAGTCCAAGCGCAGATTTGGAGGTTCCTTTGTCGATCTGAATGAGCCTCAAAAAGTAGCCATCTGTGAGGATATCAAGTGGACTCGCACGGCAAAGCCAGAGTTCCAGGCTGGTGCTCGTTTCTTTGCCAAAGTTCGAGTTCTCGTGTCCACCGCTTTCTATACCACCGAGGAAGGTATGGCGGATATTGGTTATGTGGGTAACCGACCAATGGCGAGTTTCCCTGGAGCGCCCCCTGAAGTTCTCAAGCGACTTGGCTTGGATAGCTAAAAACGCTTTTTGCTTTAGCGCTATACGCACATATAAAAATATCGAGACAGAATTGGATCGATAAGAGTAGGGCATATTCCGGTGGCCCGGCAAATGATATGTCGGGCTTTTAGGGTGAACGGAAAGCTAAAAAAAATAATAAAAGAGAAATTTGAGCAATGAGAGAGATACCCTTAAATACAAATCGCCAGCTAGATCTATTGCGGACGTCCGTAAGTGTTCTAGTGTTGTGCAGTGTTGTCGGTATGGCAAATGCCCAGAGCACCAGTGAATCTGATATAGAGAGTCTGGTGCTAGAGGAAGTAGAGGTATTGGGTATTCGCCGGAGCATGGAGAAAAATCTCGATGTAAAGCGTTTTTCCAATGCGGTGGTAGATTCAATCACCGCTGAAGATATGGGTAAATTCCCCGATAAGAATGTTGCAGACTCTTTGCAGAGGGTTCCGGGAGTATCCATCGTTCGAAGCGGCGGCGAAGGTGCCGAGGTAAGTATCCGAGGAACTGCACCTGAGCTCACTTTTACCCAGCTAAATGGAAACTATATAGCCACTCCCGGCGATGATCCATCCCGATCATTTTCCTACGCATTGCTACCTTCAGCGATGATCTCCCGAGCGGATGTGTATAAAAGTCCAGAAGCAAAACTGGATGAAGGTGGGATAGGTGGTACTGTAATTTCACACACCCGCAAGCCACTGGACCTGGATTCCGGGGAGGGCATGTTATCCATTGAGAGTACTTATGCTGATGTTACTGGGGAGTACGAACCTCAGTACACCGGTTTTTACTCATGGAAAAATGATCAGGAAACCTTTGGCGTACTGTTTGGATACTCAAAGCAGGATCGTCAGAACCGGGTAATTAGCACCTCGGTAGAAAACTGGGGTTGGCAGGGAGATGAGTCCCCCCAGACTGGCGTAGAGGCCAGGGGGCCGATGGTGGATATCGACGGTAATGAATACCGGGATTTCTATGCGCCGCGAGCCGTTGTCGGTAGTGTCTTGGAAGAGGAACGGACCCGGGATGGCATGCAGCTAAGTGCCCAATGGCGTCCGGTAGAACAGCTGGAATTTGGTGTCAATTATTTCCGCTTTGAGCTGGGCGGCAACTCAGAGAATTATCGTATCGTATTTCCTGAGTGGAACTACGGGGATGCAATAGCGCCGGGCAGTCTCAAGTTTGATGAAGATGGTGATACTCTTCTTGGCATTGGTATGCTCGATCGGGGCCAGGCAGAGTTACAGTCTCCACAGGTAGCTGGTGACTACACTCGAGCGGAATATGTTTCGGATACGCTGGATTTCAATATCAGTTACGAGGGAGATGGATATAGTGCTCGGTTGGTAGTCGGTAATACCAGTGCAGAGGGCGGCCCCTCTGAGAAATTGTTTGCATCAGTCAATTCCCGTTATGGCACTGCAACCGATTGGAGCTGGGATCTCAGCAGTGGTACTGCTGAAATTGATACCAGTGCAGATCTGGGAGATCCCAACACTTATCCTTTATATGACTGGTTCTCATCCCATTGGACCAGCAGCGAGGACGAGGAGAGTTACTACCAGCTGGACGTTTCCATCGATATGGATTATGCCTGGCTTACCTCCCTGGATGTTGGGGTTAAGTACCGGGACCACGAGATAAACCGCCGCATCACCAAACAATCCTGGGATGATGATAATCCCCCTTGTCCAACGATTAACTGGGGTGATGTCGATGGAGCTTGTTACCCCTGGTGGCCAAGCGATTCATTCCACACTGACCCCGATGGTGTGCCCGACACAATCGATATCCTTTCAAACGGCCCTGTCGATAATATTATCGGCGGTGTGAATGTGCCAAATTTCGCTTATCTGGAGTTTGATAAGTTAAAAGAGTTTCTATACGCAACCTATGGTGACCCTACGGTAATCGTCGAGAAAAATCAGGTTTACCGTGTTGGTGAGGAAATTACGGCTGCTTATGTACAGCAGAATTTTGCCTCGGCAGTCCTGCGCGGAAACTTTGGCATTCGAGCAGTCCAGACCAAGCAGTTTGCGAGCACCTACGACAATATTGATGGGGTCTTACAGGACGAACCCAATATTCGTGACAGCAGCAATACTGATATTTTACCTAGTGCTAATATCGCTTGGGATATCTCCGATGAACTGGTTATGCGCGCAGCTCTCGCTAGAGTCGTAGCGAGAGTGGAATACGATAATCTCGGTGGTTCTGAAGTGATCCACGCTCCTTTGCCCGGCTCAACAGTCAGTCAGGGGTATGCGGGCAACTCTGAGTTGGAGCCTTATAAAGCTGATCAGTTTGATTTGGGTCTGGAGTGGTACTTCGATGATGCCTCTGCTGCAGGACTGACCTTGTTCAGAAAGGATATTGCTTCGTTTGTAATCAACGGCAGTTCCATGGTGACAAGGGATATCGATGGTATTACCCGGACCGTGTCTATGTCTATGCCGGTAAATGGCACTGATGCTACTGCGCAAGGTATAGAGCTGTTTGTTCAGTATGCCTTTGATAATGGCTTTGGAGTCTATGCAAACTATACCTTCACAGATACGGAGCTGGCGGAGATCGACTCCGAAGGTATCAAAACCAAAACAGAGATTGCCGGCACTTCGAAGGACCAGTACAACCTGTCCCTCTACTATGAAAATACCGACTTTAGCATTCGTGCTTCTTACAATTATCGCAGTGACTATGCAGACGGATTCCACAATGGCATGAACACTTTCACTGATGACTACGATCAGTTTGATGTTAATGCATCTTATCGTTTGATGGATAACCTGACGTTGACCGCTTCAATAATCAACCTTACCGAAGAGAAGGTGGATAGATATTGGGGTGAGGAAAACAGGGTTTGGGGCTCCTCATATTCAGGCCGACGAGCTTATATGGGGCTGACTTATAGCTTCTAACCTCATTGCCGCCCAGTCACGCGGACACAGGGACGTGTCCGCACCTTTCTGCAAATTTTTTATACCTGGTTTGCGTGCCCAGTTTAGACAGTATTGAGCATTACATTAATGCAAATATATCTATTCGTTCTAGGAATTGTGGGTATTTTATACTAGTACTCAGTTGAGGGAGCGTAGCAAGCAGCTCCAATGAGGGAGCAATTTAAAATACTTTGAATGGAGGGAAATATCATGAAAAGGGTATATATAGAAGACACAGCACCCTATGCTCTGGGAGTTGCTGTCGCAGTCTACACTACCTGTTAACAGAAGGTAGTTTTTATGAAAAGTGAGATGGCCCTTGAACATGAGGGACGTCTCACTCAAGGCTAATACAGATAAATCAAGAATTTAGCGATTCTGCCTTTCTAATTTCCTTACCACCACTACTAACATGACGGTTAAGTGATGATGAAAGGCTCTGATTTATTGGATAATTTCTTTCTCTATTTCAGTGAAAATGAAGTCATCTTGTGGGATGTTGTTCATCACGATCAGTGGGCTTTGGATAAAGAAACTCTCATAAATATTCTGGATAAATTTTATTCCGATGTGCAGACAGGAGAAACTAAGGCAGCAGATTTCCTTCAAAGTAATGGAGCCCTCATCAGTGGTGATTTAGCTCGGAAACAATGGGGTTGGGATGTACTATCCTGGTTTTACCATTATGGCACCAAGCTTTCGTTACCGCCCTCAACTGAGGGCAAAGAAGGGGCTAGTGAAGATCCCAGGGTATCTTGGGTCGGACAGTATGTTGACTACTGTAAACAGGTGCCGGAAAAGGCTAAAGGCAAGTACAATTATCCAGAAGTGGATATCCCACTAAATAGCTTTCCTATCACCAATCAGCTGGAATCTGTGTTTGGGACTCGTTTTTCTTCACGAAAATTTGTACCGGGAGCTACTTTAAAGCGAGAGCTTTTGGAAAAGATTCTCTTTCACTGTGTCAAATTCCGTACTTCTCCGTTTGTTGAAGAGTTTTATAAGTCCCATGCAGACAAAATAAATTATTTTGGATATTTTCGTAGTAGTCCTGCTGGCGGCGCATTACAAGCTACAGATATATACCTTATAGTGCACTCGGTACAGGGGATTGATCCTGGCATTTACCTCTATAATCCGATTGATCATGGATTAACCAAAGTCGGCGATGCTGTTAGCCATGATAAGATACGTCGTTTGTTGGTAGGTCAACCCTATGCCGAGGGTGCCGCAGTTAATATTTGCTTTGTATGCAAATTTAATCGTTTCTGGTCTAAGTATCGTCATTCTCGTATCTATCGGATGGCTTACCTTGAAGCGGGTCATTTATCTGAGAATATATTTCTCTACGCTCATTCCCTAAAACAAGACGTGTTTATAGCCGGCGCTTTTTATGATGAAGAGTTTGAGAGCCTATTGAAGCTGGATAAGGATAGCGCCATGGTCTTTTTTATGGCTATTGGGGAAGGAGAGCATGCCTGTTTCCCGGTAGAGTACTTGCCTTCTGATTCAACAAAATTGGATTAATGAGTAATAGTTAAATGTTTTGCCTGAAAAAAGAACTTTGACATTGCGGTAATCAATGATTTCAGGGCCAAAATAACCAGTTTGGGATTTCCAATGAGCATGAAAGAGAAAAGGTACTTACGGTGAGGTGAAAACTGCAAAGCAGTATGCCCCACCGAAATAGATAAGGATAAGGTGCGTTAGTGCAGGGTGTGGAGCAACCGTGAACTTAAGCGCATGGCGGGGGAGAAGCGGATCATATCGATTAGAGAGTCGATATAGCGTTCACCGAGTTCGCCGATATCTTCAATTCTTGAGGATAAGAGCCAAGTTTCAATCACACCGAACAGGCCACCGTGTAACATCTGCATCGCGAGGTCTGTATCAAGATCTTCGGGCAGTTGGCGCTCGGATACTGCGAGGGCAATCAGCTGTGCCATTCGCTCAAGCCCACGAGTTCGCCCTTGCTTCATACGCAAGTGGGCTTCATTGTTCTCGGTAACCTTTTCTTCACAGGGATGGAAGATAATCTCAAGTACCTGCTGCCACTCTGGGTTACAAGCAATTTCCTGGAAAAGCCACACCCAGCGGGTTCGCAATGTGCCGAGGGGATTGGCGTTGAGTTGCTCGCCGGCGTTATTACAAAGTTGTTCGCCGGGTAGTACCATACGTTCTGTCAGAGCGAGTAGCAAACCGGTTTTGCTGTGAAAGTGGTCGGCAACAGCACCGCAACTAACTCCAGCCAGCTTTGCGATTTCGGAAAGGGAAGGGCGACACACTCCATATTCATGAAACACATTGAGCGCGGCGTTTAATATACGCTCACGGGTGGTCAAAATTTGCTCATCTCTGCGTTTGGTCATAAGGAACAGCGGCTTCTTTAATCAATTATTAGTTTCACTCTGGCTCATTTTTGCAGCGTTTAACCGCAGGTGTGCAAAGGGGTTTTATGTGCAAACCCTTGAATATACTGGGTGAAAGCGCATGTTAGATGAAAATTGCACGATTATGAACAGTTGATCCTGTTTCCTACGTACTCATAAAATGCCACGCTACTTTACTCAGATTTCCTTGTCACTTAAAAATTCCGCTAACTGCCAGTATTTTGTCCGCGCAGTCACTTTTAGAGGTAACCATGTTAAAAGCCCGCGCTCTCACCAGCCTTTTGGTCGCTTCCGCATTGTTGGCGGGATGTAACGAGGAAGCTTCGGCTCCACCGGGAATGGCCCCCCAAGTGACCGTAGTCACACTTCAGCCGGAATCCGTCACCCTTACCAGGGAGCTGCCGGGGCGGACTTCACCTTTTAAAGTGGCCGAGGTTCGCCCGCAGGTTAATGGCATCATAAAACGCCAATTGTTCCGTGAAGGTGGCCAAGTTAGTGCAAATCAGCCGCTTTACCAGCTAGATGACGCTCTTTATCGTGCTGACGTCGATAGTGCCAGAGCAAGTTTGCAAGGCGCAAAGGCGGCTATGAACATTGCTCGCCTCAAAGCCGAGCGTACCGCGAACCTGGTGGGTAATGGTGCTGTTAGCACGCAGGAAAATGATGCTGCGGAAGCCGATCTTCAGGAGGCCCGAGCCGATGTAGCCGCAGCTCAGGCGGAGCTGAACAGCGCTGAAATCCAGTTGGAATATGCGCGGGTCACCTCTCCGATTACAGGCCGAATTGGCAAATCCACTGTTACTCAAGGCGCTCTGGTAACGGCCAATCAGGCCGGAACTTTGGCTACTGTGCAGCAACTAGATCCGATCTATGTTGAGGTTACCCAGTCGGCAGCTGAACTTGTTAGCCTCCGCCGAGCGCTTCAAGCGGGCACATTGGCCGACGCCACTCATCTACCTGTGACAATCCTATTAGAAGATGGCAGCAAATTTGAACACCAGGGCAAGCTGGAGTTTGCCGAAGCCAGTGTCGACCCCTCAACGGGCAGTGTGTTGTTGCGAGTAGTTGTTCCAAACCCGGACACCATGCTGTTGCCAGGTATGTATGTACGCGCAATTGTCGGTAGTGGTGTCCGTGAAGACGCAATTCTGGTACCTCAGCAGGGAATTGCGCGGGACCCTAAGGGCAACACCTCAGCCATGGTTGTTAATGAGGAAAATGTGGTTGCCCAGCGATCTGTGCGGGTTAGTCGTACGATTGGCAATCGCTGGTTAGTGGAAGATGGGCTCGAGCCCGGGGACCGGGTCGTAGTTGCCGGGCTGCAGAAAATTCGCCCGGGAGCCCCGGTACAGGCCAGCGAGCGCGAAAATGAGCAGCTGCCGGCGGCTGAAGGCGATCAACAGGCTGGCGAAGCGCCTGCACAGCAGGGGTCTTAAGGGTAGGGGTTATGGCAAGTTTTTTTATCAATCGGCCCATCTTTGCCTGGGTGCTGGCAATTATCACGATACTGGCAGGTGTGTTGTCTATCGGCGAGCTGGCAGTTGAGCGCTATCCAAATATTGCGCCACCGTCGATCAATATTGAGGCAAATTACCCGGGCGCTTCCGCCAAGGTGGTTGAGGATTCGGTTACTCAAATCCTTGAACGCAACATGAAGGGCCTCGATGGTCTCCTTTATATGTCCGCCACCAGTCAATCCAACGGTGGCGTTTCAATCTCTTTAACTTTCGAGAATGGAACTGACCCGGATACGGCCCAGGTCCAGGTGCAAAACAAAGTGCAACTGGCGATGCCGCTGCTGCCACAGGAGGTCCAGGTACAAGGAGTAAATGTTAGTAAGTCTCGAGGTGGCTTCCTAATGGTTGCCGGCTTTGTGTCTGAAGACGGCAGCATGAACCGCAATGATATTGCTGACTATATCAATTCGGCCATTGTTGACCCGATCAGCAGGGTGCCAGGCGTGGGCAATGTGCAGGTATTTGGTTCCAAGTACGCGATGCGGATTTGGCTCGATCCCAATAAGCTTACCACCTATGAACTTACCCCTGGTGATGTTACCGACGCAGTGCGGGCCCAAAATGCACAAGTTACGGTTGGAAGCCTCGGTGCTGCTCCCTCTATTCCGGGGCAACAGTTAAATGCGGCAATTACTTCCCAGGAACGTCTGCAAACCCCTGAGCAGTTCAGGGATATTATCGTCAGAGCCAATGACGATGGCTCGCTCTTGCGCCTGGGAGATATTGCTCGAGTCGAGCTAGGTGCGGAGAATTATGAGTTTATTTCCCGTTACAATCGCCAGCCCGCAACCGGCATCGCTATTAACTTGGCGACTGGGGCCAATGCCCTGGAAACTGCTGATGGGGTGAAAGCCAAGTTGAAGGAGCTCGAGGCTTACTTTCCCCGAGGCCTGACTTCGGTAGTACCATTCGATACGACACCGTTTGTTGAGGCATCTATTAAGGGTGTTATCTCTACCTTGATTGAAGCGATCGTCCTGGTGTTTCTGGTGATGTATCTGTTTCTTCAGAACTTCCGTGCCACGTTGATTCCGACGATTGCGGTACCAGTGGTGCTAATGGGTACTTTTGCCGTGCTCGCTTCGCTGGGATTCTCAGTCAATATGCTCACGATGTTTGCCATGGTGCTTGCTATTGGCCTGCTTGTGGATGACGCCATTGTGGTGGTGGAGAATGTCGAGCGCGTAATGCGGGAAGAGGGGCTCTCCCCTAAAGAAGCCACTAAGAAGTCGATGCACCAGATTACTGCGGCACTGATTGGCATTGGCGTAGTTTTGTCGGCAGTGTTTGTGCCTATGGCATTTATGGATGGCGCCACCGGCGTGATCTACCGCCAGTTCTCCGCCACGATTGTTGCCGCTATGGCGTTGTCAGTGTTGGTGGCGATTATCCTGACACCAGCGCTTTGTGCGACCTTGCTGAAGCCAATATCCAAAGGGGAGGGGCATGGGGAGAAGGGCTTTTTTGGCTGGTTCAATCGCAACTTTGATCGAGGTAGCCAGCGCTATCAAGGTGGAGTGCAAGGTATTTTGAAGCGCAGCGGTCGCTTTATGCTGTTGTTTGTTGCGCTTTCCGTAGTCATGGCCTTCCTATTCCTGCGATTGCCCAGCTCATTCCTGCCGGATGAGGATCAGGGTGTGCTGTTCTCCATGGTACAGGCGCCGGTGGGGGCAACCCAGGAGCGCACTATGAACTCTATCCGAAAAGTAGAGGACCAGTTCCTAAATAATGAGCAGGGTATCGTGAAATCAGTATTCGCGGTACAGGGGTTCAGCTTTGCCGGTAGCGGGCAAAATACCGGTATTGCTTTTGTAAATTTGGAAGATTGGTCCCAGCGTGAAGAAGAGTCTCAGAGTGCTGGGTCTGTCGCCATGCGCGCGATGGGTGCCTTGATGCAAATTAAAGATGCGATGGCTTTCGCTTTCGCACCTCCGCCACTCCCCGAGCTGGGTTCTTCTGGTGGTTTCAACTTCTATCTTCAGGATAATGGCAGTTTGGGTCATGAGGCTTTAACAGCAGCCAGGAACCAGTTTCTGGGAATGGCCGGGCAGAGTGAACTTTTGGCTAATGTTCGCCCCAATGGCCAAGAAGATACCCCGCAATTCCGTGTAAAAATTGATAATGCAAAAGCAGCTGCGCTTGGCTTGTCTATCGACGATATTAACAGCGCTTTGAGTGCAGCATGGGGCGGTTCATATATTGATGACTTTATCGATCGCGGGCGGGTAAAACGCGTGTATATGCAGGCTGATGCTCCCTTTAGGATGGTCCCGGAAGACTTCCAATTGTGGTCAGTGCGCAACGATAAGGGCGATATGGTACCGCTATCATCCTTTGCCAGTTTTGGCTGGGAGTACGGTTCCCCCCGCTTGGAGCGCTATAACGGCGTTCCATCAATGCAGGTTAATGGGCAGGCTGCACCCGGAGTCAGCTCTGGTGAAGCAATGGAAGAGGTTGAGCGCCTAGTGGCGCAGCTACCCGCAGGTATTGGTATGGAGTGGAGTGGTCTCTCATATCAAGAGCGCTCTGCTGGAGCACAAACCCCATTGCTGTATACCTTGTCCCTTTTGATCGTGTTCTTGTGTTTGGCTGCTCTCTATGAAAGCTGGACAGTACCGACAGCAGTACTATTGATGGCTCCTTTGGGAATCCTGGGTGCAGTACTGGCCAATAGCCTAAGGGGCATGGAGCGCGACATTTACTTCCAAGTCGCGATGCTGACAACAGTGGGGCTAACCAGTAAAAATGCCATCCTGATTGTGGAGTTTGCGAAACAGAATCTGGAAGACGGTATGGAACTGGTAGATGCCACGATGCGAGCTGTACGGGACAGGTTACGCCCGATTTTAATGACATCTCTCGCTTTTGGTTTGGGGGTGTTGCCCTTAGCCATAGCAACCGGAGCTGGCTCAGGTGCCCAACGGGCAATCGGTACCGGTGTGTTCGGCGGCATGATTGTTGGAACTCTACTGGGAATTTTCTTTATCCCACTGTTCTTTGTTGTGGTGCAGCGGTTGTTTGGCAAGAGAGTGCATAAGCAGGAAGTGGAGCTGGCTAAACAAGACATTTCGTCAGAAAAAAATGAGAGAGCAGAAGCGACCGAAGCGCTTTAACAGAGCTTTAACTATAAAGTAAATAAAGCCAGGCCAGGTTAATGGGCCTGGCTTTTTACTTTCTGGCCCCCATAAGCCACAAGATCCCTGAATAGGGTGCTACTGCGAGTCTCAAGATACAAAGTGAACCTCTTTAGTTCCAGCTCCACCAACATGTCATCGTTTTAAATTATTCGCTGAAGTAATGAAGCATCAGCAATGATTTAAATCAAGAAGCCGAATAGCGTTTGGAGTCAAAATGCTAATCCCAGGCAAGGTGAGTAACTATCCATACATGATTGAGCCTCACTTCCAAGCTAGATAGAGCGCAGTATAGAAGCCTGATATAGACGTTATAGATTATTACTTCTATGGGGCATGCAAGGAAGCACCGATATTGCATAAATGTTATTAGCAGATAATTTAAAGTGAAGAGTCGGGATGGATTTAAAAGTTAAAGAAGGTCAAGTGTGGAAATATGATAATCGAGAGGGCGAGGAGAATTCGCGGGTTATCATATTAAAAATTGAAGAGTCTAAGGACGATTCAATGGTGGTACATGCTCAGATTTCAGGCATTAAAATTTATAACCCTAATAGTGGAGAGGTCATTGAGGAAATTACTCATATGCCGTTTTCAATTGAGGCACTAGGGGCAAGCATATCTGAACTAATGGGGGAATGTGAGATACCTGATTATGAGGACGGCTACAATTCATGGAAACGAGAGTATATTAATGGCAATGCTGGCGTGTTCACTATTTCTATAGGAGAGGCAGTGAAGTATATGGATGATGCGGTGAATAGCTAACAATAGCCTTTTTACTACATTTCAAAAACAAATATCCTTTTATGTGATAACCGTCTCAAACTTATAGCCCCTAAATAGAGTTGCAGGGGCTCAACGCATTGAATTATATCGAGAAGGCAACTCTATTCGTTTAGTAAAAGCTCACTATTTCTGATAGTTCAGTTGGCAAAATGCAGTGCCTTGGTGGATTGCTTATACTTATCTATCAACCATATATTGTGGAATCAAGTTGCAGCTAAACAGGATTGGGGTCTCTGTAAGAAATACTTAACCTGAATAGAGCTGACTTGCCAAGGCCGTCAATATGCTTTGAGTTCCCTGAGGATGAAGTGGTACACCGGTACCCTATAAATATTCGTTTTGGAAAGACATTTCTTGATACAATCGTCTCGTATTCGTGGTGAAATGGAATTGCTTATTTCAAATGGCCTTAGATTTGGAGTGAGTGAGGTAGTAGCGGGAGAATGTCGATGTTTATTGCTGACTCTGACAAAGAGTGGGAAAAGTTTGGCAAAGAAGATGCTTATTACGGTGTTCTAACCGAAGAAAAATTTAGGAAGGAAAACTTAACAGATAGCGCAAAGCAAGATTTCTTTAAAACGGGACAAAGCCATGTTCACAATATACTGACAAAAGTGAAACAACATGTAGATGATGGCTTTGTCGTCAAGAGGGCGCTTGATTTTGGCTGTGGAGTTGGAAGAGTAGCGATCCCTTTAGCGTATATTACTGAAGATGTTACAGGTGTTGACATATCTGATTCGATGCTTATGGAGGCTAAAAAAAATAGTCATGAGCAAGGCTTAAAGAATATTGAATTTGTGAAAGCTGATGAGAAGCTCTCTCTAGTTCAAGGGAAATTCAACTTCATCCACTCCTTTATAGTGTTTCAACATATCCCTGTTAAAAAAGGGCAAAGACTATTTAGTCTTCTGCTTGATAAGTTAGAATCGGGCGGGGTTTGCGTTGCCCATTTTTCATATGCCAAAACTTCAAAACTAAAAAGGTTGACTTCATTTTTGAGTAGTACTGTGCCTTTTTCAGGGAATATCCTTAACCTTCTTAAAGGCGAGCCTTTTATGGCTCCAAGAATGCAGATGAATAACTATGATTTAAATAAGTTGCTTTCCCAAATTCAAAGGGAGGCTATGTCACATTGCTATTTGGATTTTACAGATCATGGCGGTGCGCTTGGGGTAACACTCTATTTCAAAAAAGTGTAAAGAGACGGTAAGCATTTTCACAGTTCGTACCTTCCTCCCAATAGACTTAGTTTAAAATTCTACGAATTAATACATGTCGTGCTTGTAAGTTTATAATTGGCGGCAAAGCTATATAGATCCCTGGGCGCGACATGTATTTTCTATCCCCCTCATACTTTTAATCTAGCATAACCTGCGGCCTTGGAGTTCAAATTGTAATCCAGTGGTTGGCTTTGAGAAAAAGATATAGTATTTCTCGGGTGGTTTTTTGCTTGCTATTACAAATAGCTCCTGTTTGACAAATGGGTAGTGAAAATGGCGTTTTTGAAAAGATATTACTGGGTTTAGCGCTGAATTGATGTGGCCAGGTTTTAGTTGATGTTTCATTGGTGGTTGGAACGATAGTTTCTGTTTTGCCGAGAATATAGAACCAACAATTGGCGTAATTAAAACACAAGTCTCAAATAAAAAGTGGCGACTTGAAAGTGATTCAAAAGGCTCATTTTTGCGAGATAGGTCACAGAGGAATGCATTTAAGAGGGGGGGGGTGGGGTCATCGATGTCTAGTTTTTCTATGGTAATATCCTTGTAAGATTATGTCGGATAGTTTCAGGGATGAGTATTCATGAGTGGCTACAAGAACTTTATTTTTTTCATCCAAAAACAACAGGGATGCAAGATGGTAGGGCTGTTTTTATCGACCCGAACTTACTCCCCAGGTTTATTGATTTAGTAGATATAGACTCTGCTGAAGGCAAAAGAACTGCAAGTAAGTTGATCGAGCTTAGAGGGGCCGCAGGGGGAATTACTGCTGACAGCAACCTAAAAACAGCAGGTGTACACCGCGAAGTAATGGGTGTTGTAGAGGTTCTTTACGAGGTGGTTCAGCAAGGGGGTCCTGAGAACAGGGGGGCAGGGGTTTATATCAAAAAAATAAGGCGGGCCAATGGAAACTCGGGCTCAGCAGCTCTACCTGCGGGCTTTTACCAATCAGATTATAAGAGAACGGAATGGGCTTTGACACCGATTATGGACGAAGCTATTCCTACAGCAGTGGGGGCAATTGGAGCCGTCTTTGATGAAACCGCTTATGATGCTCTATCTACTGCAAAGGAGTATGGTGAATATTTTCAGACTTCAGGGAAGGTAAGCCATAAACTGCTGAATAATAGTTTCTCACTTTACTATGCACCTAGCTTTGTAGTTGATGAACTTGGAGGGTGGGAAACAAAATCCCAGAAGCTCTTAGGGCCTAATGCTGGGCCTGAAGAGCTGGCTCGTATTTTAAATAAATCGGAGAGGTCCTGGGATGAGAGGGATCAAACCATAAAATACCACTGGTACGTCTTTAAAGAGGGGGCAAAAATACTCCATCGAGCCTTAAAAATATTTAAGCAGAAAGCGGGTGGAAAAAAGCTGCAGCAACACTGTTTCTACTTTGTTAACCCACGAGAAAATCTAGGCTTGTTGATGCAGGAAGTTGAAGCTATTGGCGCGCAGACGAAAAAGACTAGTTACGAACATGAGATGGTGGATGATATCGCTAGTAAGGTGCACCAAATAAAGGATAGTAGTTGTGCCGTGAGAGGCCTACAAAAAGTAGCAGATGCTCCTTGGACAAGGTTTGATACAGATTTGCAGAAGTGCAGTCGCTATTACCAGGATAAATTGATCGCTGGCGGTGATAGCAATCGCACCTTTGCGGACGCAGTTAACTATGTTAGAAGTGAATTTAAAAGTGGCTGGGGTCATTGATTGTGGCTTACGTGGATTCGCTGGACTTAAACTCCCCAATTATCGAGCAACTTGATGAGATTTACTGGTCGCCTTTTGATACGATGCCATTACACCAGTTTGACCTTGGTTTATGGCATCTTTCGTTTAACGGAAAGCTATTACAGCAAACCTATGGGGGCAGGAAGTATGCCCCATATGTCACACCTATTGACAAAGAAGAAAGTTACCCTAGGTTCTATGGCGGACAGCCAATGTGGGATGATGAGAGCCCCTATATTTGGTTTACGTTTCACCCTATCAGGACGACATGTAGTGTCCATGTGGGGCCGGATGACACATGGATTGTGGGTGGTGGCTATTTCTCAATTCAGGTGATTCAGGTACAAGAAGCATCTAAATCTGGTGTCTTTAAGCTCTCTGATTGCAGCCAATTAAAGCAGTTTATATTTAAAAAGCATAAAGATGACCTAGAATACTTACAAGAATTGGGACACGAAGATCGTTTTAGCGCTTGGACCCCAGATGAGATCCAGGAGTACAAAATTAAGGGCCGGGATTGGTATGAAATTGTTGACGGAACTCGAGCTTTAAACTGGTGCTTTAACTTATATACTCACTTATCCGATAAGCACCTGCTGTGTATCACATATGAGCCCAGACAGTTCTGGCCACCTTATCATGTTCCCAGTGAAAAAGCTTTGCTGGTCAGTAAATCCCCCATGTGGGATTTTATGGATAATTTAGAGCTTTCCAAAATGGAGGAGGGTAGCCAGGTGATTACTGGCACCTTGGAGCGAGAAGCCGATATTTCTGGAGAAGATGAATTTGATAGTAGCTGGTAAGCTAGCTTAGTAAGTCGGCGAGAGTAACTATGGCTTGTGAGGACTTGCTACATAGTGGTCAAGTGTCCCCGGATAATAAGACGAAATTTCCTCTAGCGTTGGATTTCTATTGAGGTTGCAAACACATTGCTATCTTCTTTCAGAAGATCTAAATGAGAATTTACATAGCTAGAATGGGTCAAGTAATAATCATCTGAGTTTTTTACTTAGAGGGGGGGGGGAAGCCGAAGCCTCCCCCCTTCAAGTATTCATATACAGACTTGTTAGCTTTCTATTTTACATAAGCTCTGCAATACGCTTCTCTGCAGCAGCCAACGACTTCTCTTTTGCTTCTTCTCCCATTGCCAAGCCTTCAGCATAGACAAACTCCACATTAGTAATACCAACAAACCCCAAGAACTGTCGAAGGTAATTACTTTGGGGATGATCGTCACCATAAACACCACCCCGTGAAATGAAGATGATGGCCTTTTTGTTCCTTAATAAGCCCTCAGGGCCGTTTTCGGTATATCGGAATGTTACCCCGGCACGTGCAATAAAGTCGAAGTAGGTGTGCAAATTAGACGGGACGTTGAAGTTATACATCGGGATACCTAGCACCAGCAGATCTGCCGATGATATCTCCTCTATCAGTTTGTCCGAAAGTTCTGCAATTTCACTTTGCTTGTTTGAACGGCTATCAGCTGGCGTATTGTGGGCTTGAAAGTGCTCCAGGCTCAGATGAGGTACAGGCTCGGATACCAAGTCACGATGGATGATTTCATCTTGCGGGTTCTTAGCCTTCCAGCTCGCTATGAAATTGTCCGCAAGTTGAGATGACTGACCGTTCTCTTGAAAGAGGCTGGACTTGATGTTGAGTACCTTTGCCATGACTGCTTCCTCGTAACTAACTTTGTATGAAGCTATTGAAACATTCATTAAGTTGATTAAAAATTAGAATTATTTGCTTATTTACATCGAAAAATTCGATCATGAAACAACAGTTGGCGCAATTATCAAACCCAAAGATCACTCTTGAGCAGTGGCGTTGCTTGATAGCGGTAGTTGAAGGGGGAGGGTATGCAAAGGCCGCTGAGCTTCTGCATAAGAGTCAGTCGTCGGTAAGCTATTCGGTGCAGAAGTTGGAATCACTACTGGCTGTAGCGGTTTTCACGATTAGTGGGCGCAAGGCGATTCTGACTCCCGCAGGTGAGATGCTTTACCGGCATGCAAAGCAATTGCTGGAGGATGCCTCTGCAATAGAGCAGGCCGCTGGCCGGGCGTCTGCTGGGTGGGAGTCCCAGATTGCGATTTCTGTAGAGGTGCTATTCCCAATATGGTTGCTACTGGACTGCCTTGCGCTATTTGGTGAAGAGAGCCCCCAGACCCGTATTGAAGTCCATGAAATGGTGATCAGTGGTGCTTTGGAGGCTTTAAATGAAGGGCGGGTCGATTTTGCGATCAGTCCTAGAATCCCCCAGGGCTACAACGGTGAGTTACTACCGGCTCCTGCCCGGCTTGTTCCCGTGGCGCACCCCAGCCATCCCCTACATAAGTTGGATCGCCCGTTGACAATGAAAGATCTCCGTAATCACCGGCATTTGGTGGTTCGGGATACTAACCCCCAGCGCGGAAGTAAAACGCTTACGGTTGACGTCGCTAAGCGATGGACGCTAAGCAGCATGTCTTCTTTGATCAGAGCCGCCTGTCAGGGGTACGGTTTCTCTTGGTTACCGGAAGATAAAATTCTTAATGAGCTTATTGAGGGAAGTCTAAAACCGTTGCCCCTTGAAGGAGGAGGTAAAAGAGAGGTCCCTATGTATCTGATCTTTCCTAACCGGGATGATATCGGCCCCGGCGCACTGAGATTGGCAACTATTATCAGGGAGCGTTTGCAGGATCTGTCTTCCCCGGAGAGTTCTTAAGTAAGAACCAGGTCGGTCGGCAGGGCCAACAGTTCGCTTACTCATTATTCAACAAGCCAATTTCGTGAGCGGTCTCGACGATTGGCTGGTACATTGAGTTGTCGGCTTTGATAAACCCTTTGCGGGGAAATGCGGCAAGTAGTTTAGGGTCCCGCATATTCAAAATCGCCTGCTGGACCTTGTCTAAGAAGCCGTTGCCCCAGGTTTCAGCGACATCCCCACGAATTGTCCAGTTGTAATCTGGGTATCCTGGGGTTTTCCAGATTACTTGCACCTTGCTTTCATCCACTTTGCCGGCTTTCTTTTCATTTTCCCACACCTTGTGATTTAGGGCGCCAACCTGATACTTCCCAGATTGCACAAGATCCAGGGTATTGGAGTGGTCACCTCCAAAGCCCACACGGCTGAACACCTCGGCAGGGGGCTTACCAAACGCTTTTCGAATAAAGTATTCCGGCATTAGACGTCCAGAAGTGGAGTGCTCTGAGCCAAAAGTAAATGTCATACCTTCAATACCACGGGGGAAGTCTTTTGAGGGAGTGAGTTCAGTACTTTTATTCGCAATAAAATAGGAGGTGAAATTTTGATCTCCTTCTCCCTGGGCAATGGCCTTAGCGCCAGGCTCTGCAATACGGGCTTGCACCCCGGTAAATCCGCCAAACCAGGCCAATTGGACCTTGTTATTTTTAAAGGCTTCAACCGTATCGCTGTAGGACTTCACCGGTAAGTACTTAACTTCAACCCCAAGCGCGTCGGACAAATACTTTGCAACTTTGCCAAAGCGTTTTTGTAAGCGCTCCGGGTCCTGGTCTGGAATGGCAGTGAAAACAAAAGGTTTTGGGTTTTCTTGAGATAATACGAAGGGTACGCCGCACAATATAACGAGGCTTAGAATAAACACGGTTAAACGCTTTAACATTCTTTTGGTCCTCTGCGGATCTGTAGTTCAAAATTTGTAGGATAAAACTAAAAATGCAACTATTGGCGTTATATATAGATCAGAAAGCCTGACTAAATTATATTTTCTTTCTTTGGGTTAACAAAAGCGAGATGGCCTTCCAACTTTTGTACGCTATATCTGATTTGTTAATGTAGTTGGCAGGTATTTAGTTGTTAAATACTCTTCAGATCTTGATTGTTACAGGGATTCCTTCTTTGTTGAATAGATTTTGTACGAAATATACTTATTCTTTGAACTGCAAATAGTAGATTTACGCATTCATTAAGCTGGCCTAGCTCATGTAAAGGTATCAGTCAGAAAGGGCTTTCAATGCCCATTCTTAGTGTATTGAGGAGTGCTCCATAAACCTGCGATTTCCTGAAAGATAAGTCCCGCCTCAGCATGAATTGCTCCATAAGCCAGGGGAGTCACAAATTTGTTTAGCGGTTCCTCAGACGCTAGGGAGCCCCTTTGGTGTAAAATAGGCAGTTTAAGCCGGTAATTGCGGAGCCGACGCAGGAAATGAGTGAATATGACGATCAGTTTAATCTACGTAAGCGGCACCCATTTGGTAGACTCCATCTGTTAATTAATGAGCTACAAAGCCATCTTGCCACGCAATCCCTAAGAAGCTCGCTGGATATCAGCTATGGAGATAGTTCCGGTGAGAAATTAGATATATTTCCTGCTAAATCTCCTAATGCATCGGTTTTTGTGTTCATCCACGGCGGGTATTTCCGGGCGCTAGATAAAAAGCAATACCGGTACATTGCCAAGCCTTTTATAGAGGCCGGGTGTACGGTTGCTTTGGTCAACTATGATTTGGCGCCCGCCGTCAGTGTTAAAGAAATTATTGAGCAAAATATAAAGGCATTCTTATGGATATATAAAAATATCGATCGCTGGAATGGCAACCCCAGTAATATTGTGATCTGCGGTCACTCTGTTGGGGCATTCCTTGTGGCTAAAATTTTAGAATTTGAGTGGACACCTGAAATCCGTAGCTCAATTAGCGGCGCCATTATGTTAAGCGGGCTCTATGACTTAACAAAGATGAGGCAATCTTACCTCAATGAATCTCTGCGTTTATCAGAAGATGACGTTACTAATTTGAGTCCCATTTTTGGCGATATTAGATGTTTCACCAAAGCAATTGTTGCAGTGGGTGATGATGAGACTGCGGAATTTATTGATCAGTCAAAAAGATACTGTGGGAAGCTACAGCAAACGAAAAGCTCGTGCGAATATTTACTTTTGAAAAATAAAAACCACTATACTGTATCGCGTATGTTAAGCAGTAGAAATAATGATCTAATGAATAAGATATTGGATATCTGCGGTGTGAATTGAGAGAGGATATGACTTAGCGCTCAATTTATCTAGTTTTGAACATATGTTGGGGTTAGTTCTAATCAGGGAGCCTCTTAAGGCCCTCAGGGATAATGTTGAATTATGCCGAGACTCCCTGACTATCAATTAGCTTTACTTTCTCCAGTAAGAGATTGTAGGTAGGAGCAGCAATAGCCAGCGAGGATGCCTAGAGCGGTCACTATTGTCAGCCCAATCACTCCAGATAGAACGTTGGCTGGATGGGCTGCAAAGAAAGTGATTAACCCTAAAAACCAGGCAATGATATTACCTACAAGTGGCAGTCCTCTAAGTGATACCACCATAAATGCAACGGAAAACACTATAACCGCGAAGGCAATATTGCCCATCATTGGTAGCAATAGGGCATTAACTATAGCTGCTGTCATCCCCATCAATATTCCCAGAGCAACACAAATCCCACTGGAGATTGCTCTGAAGGCAGAGCCTGGCTGTGAAAAGAAAGCAACCCAGCCAACAAACATAGCCCAGGGTGGTAGTTCTAACATAGAGCAAGTGAATGCTGCTGCACTGGCAATAGTTGCAGCGATAAGGGTATCCCTGATGTATTTAGCCGACGGTACTTGGGCTTGATCGACCATTGGTTTTTAGTCCTCTTTCCAACTGGTATAACGATCAGTTGGAGATTGTTAAGTTGAAGCGGGCATTGGCTGTGAAGTTAGATAATTCCACCGTTGGCTCGTATAACTTGGCCGTTGATCCAGCCACCTTGCTCACTGACTAAAAAGGCAACGGTATTCGCAATATCTTCAGGCCTTCCCAATCGCTCAAGTGGCGACATTTTGGCAAGAGTTCCCACCATTTCATCAGTCTTTCCCGACAGGAAGAGCTCGGTAGCCGTAGGCCCTGGGGCGACGGCATTCACAGTGATATCTCTCCCCCGCATTTCCTTGGCGACTACCTGGGTCAGAGCTTCAACAGCTGCCTTGGTCGCCGCATATACGCTGTAATTCGGCATACACAAGTCGACGACACTCGAGGATAAGTTGACAATCCGGCCGCCTTCTTGAAGCCTTGCGGTGGCTTCACGCATGACATTGAAGGTGCCCTTAAGATTTACAGCTACCTGACGATCGAAATCATCTTCTTCACATTCTGCCAGAGGGGCTAGTTTCATAATGCCCGCATTATTAATGACAGTATTGATTCCGCCAAAGGTGACTTCTGCAGAGTTGAATAGGCGTGAAACCGCCTGTTGATCACTGATATCGGCTTGGGCAGTAACCGCCTTGCCACCCTCGGTTTCAATGCGGTTTACCAACTTTTCGGCAGCTGAAATATTACTTTTAAAGTTCACCAGAATGGTAAAGCCATCCTTTGCCAGGCGAGAGGCGATCGCCGCGCCTATGCCACGGGAAGCTCCTGTTACCAGTGTCACTTTCTCCATAATGATCTCCGTAGTGATTACTGGAGCTGCCCTTGCTGCTCCCTGATTTGGCTGTATTTCCATACTATTCGTGTTATTCATGTAGATAATCCGGCTAAAATGGAATCTATTGTTCCAAATAAACAAACAATAGGGCGATATGGATAAGCTGGATGCGATGCGCTTGTACGTGCGGATTGTGGAGCGGGGCAGTTTTACAGCCGCTTCTACTGATCTTGGGATTCCGAGGTCGACATCGACTCAGGTGATCAACCGGCTAGAGAAACGGCTGGGAGTCAGGTTGTTGCAGCGATCGACTCGCAAGGTCAGGGCAACACTGGATGGAGAACTGTATTATCAGCGCTGTATTTCAATACTTGCGGACGTAGAGGAAGCAGAAGGGGCATTTACAGGTTTATTGCCAGGCGGTGAGGTGCGGGTAGACGTACAAGGGACTATTGCCCGTCATTTTGTTATGCCACAACTCCCCCAATTTTTTGCCCAGTATCCTGACATTTCTTTGGTAATGAGTGAGGGGGATCGATGGGTGGACTTAGTCCAAGAAGGGGTCGACTGTGCTATTCGCTATGGACACTTGGCGGATAGTGAGCTGATTGCCAGGCGTTTAACCATGCTGGAACGGCTTACATGCGCATCGCCACAATACCTGGAACACTACGGCCACCCAAGCTCTTTGGAACAACTGAATGGTCACCGTGTTGTAGCGCTTCGCTCTATAACGACTGGCAAGTCTACGCCGCTCTCTTTTTGTCTTGGCGATAGGATAGAGACGTTGCAAGTTCCGGCGCAATTGACGGTAACTGGGACAGAGAGTTACTTGGATGGCGTTAAGCGGGGGCTCGGCTTGGCTCAGTTTCCAAAGTTTCATGTAGAAAAAGAGTTGGATGCAGGAAATTTAGTTGAAATATTGCCCAATTTTCGCCCGCCCAGCGAGCCGGTATCGGTTGTGTTCACCCAGAATCGCTTTTTATCTCCCAGGGTTAGAGCATTTATTGAGTGGTTAAGTAAAATATTTTCAGTTTCCATTTAAAGGATTGTGATTAAGCTTTCATTTGAATTTAATTTTCCAAAAAGTTATCTGCTCTTCAGATAGTAACTTGTCAAAAATTTGCGAAGTTAAATTATTGGTAGGCGTAAGAATATTTTTTTAGTTAAGAATCATATAGAGTAGCCGCGCACTGTGGATTTCAATAAATATTTCTATTCAGTCTTTTAAAGGCTGCATTAATAGATTTATTTTTATCTTTAGTGCGGATCTTTCTAAATTGATTTTCCGAGAAGCAGATACAGGGAGTATGTCTGTGAAAAGCTTTAAAATTTTTGCGCCTTTCGTGTTGCTATTTTCTACATTTGGCGCTCATTCAGAAGAAAATGTGCATGTTGTTTTTGAATCTCCCATGAGTGAAAGTAGATCAAATCTAATATCAAATAGAACTAAAAAAAGTTTAAATAACAAGATTTTTAGCTTGAAGCCCGGTAGTACCCTTGAGGTTCCCAGTGAGCTCGGCAAGCAACGGTTTACCTTGCAAAATATTCGCTCAACAAAAAATAGGGCTTCACTATCTGCATTTTCTGAGGATGGAAAAGGGTTTATCACCTTAGCCGAGAACAACGGTAGAATTGTTGGCTCAATACAATCTGAAGGTAGGCTCTACAAAGTGAGACCTGCCGGAAACGGTGCGGTTACAATCGCTGAGGTTCCAGACAATTCACTTGTCGACCATGATAGTAACTACTTTGAAGAAATGGATTTTACTTCCAAGGTTGGTGCGCTAAACACAACCTCAGGAATTGCGACTACTGACTCTGGTGGAAAAATAACCGTTATAGTTGCTTATACCGATGCCTTTGAGGCAGACGCCGGTGATGTACCCGCCTACATGGACTTATTGGAAGAGGAAACCAATGTTTCATTTGCCAATAGTGAAGTCAATACCTCGGTAGAAATTGTTCACGCTTATAGAACGAGCTATGCAGAGAGCGGCAGCTTCTATGTTGATCGCGAGTACTTTTCGAATGACGCATACCCAGAAACTAAAGAACTATACGAACTTAGAGACTTGTATAGTGCAGATGTAATGATTGTTTTAACCGGCAATGATTTGTACAGCGGATCATGTGGACTGGCTAAGACGATCTACGCAACGGAATCAACAGCCTTTGCTTTCGCAAGGGAAGGGTGTGCAACGGGGTACTTCAGCTTTGCCCATGAAATTGGCCACCTGCTGGGAGCCCGACATATTATCTACAGTGATTCGAATATGGAGCCGTTTGAATATGGCCACGGCTACTGCAATACCACCCCTTCAACTTGGAGGAGTGTGATGGCCTACAATTGCCCGTCGGATCGAGGCGGCCCCAGAATTCAGCAGTGGTCCAACCCGGATATCACAATAGATGGAGACCCTACAGGCACCTCCAACCTAGAGGATAATGCGCGGGTTATCCGTGAGCGCGCCTGGGAGGTTGCCAACTTCCGGGTCGATGGGGAAAGTTAACGGCAAATTCATACAATAGCCGCTAGCAATGCAGAACTGCTAGCGGTTTTTATGAACGAAGTTGCTCCCAGTTACAATGTTAGGCTTTAGCCTTCTATTTAAAATTTAAGCCTACAGAAGCCTTCGTCACTCTGTCATCAACTTGAATAGGCTCGTACAAAAATTCATCAGCTACTCCGCCTTCCCACTTAAATATTTCATTTCATCTGAAATTTCTTCAATTTTTTGGATATGATCGCTCTTACTGTATTCACTATAGGTTTGGTTAACTGTGTTGCCACTTCGCTCGCGTGATAGAGAAGTGGAAAATGAAGATTGCCGATACCTTGCATGGTATCTGTTTCAACCGTAATGCCGTGATGTTGATATACAAAGAAACCGTACAAAAAATCGACATCGAAGCCCTGGATACGCATTGCTGCCTATTCCAGTGTGATATTAGCGATATGTTGGAGCTCACAGATGAGCCGTAGTAAACGCCAGGTCATGATCAGTTGGGTAGGCGCCAATGATTTGAAGAATACCTCTAACGGTGCAGTAGATGGGCGGCCCCTCGGGCCTATAGCCTCCACTCTAAAGTCTCATTCATTTGATGCGGTTGAACTGCTGTACAGCTATCCGGAAGCTGAGGTTAATCCCTATTTGCACTGGCTTTCCCAGCAGGTCGAAATACCGATTGAGGCCTATCCTGAGTCGCTAGTCTCACCGGTGGATTTTTCGGCAATCTATGAGGCGGCCGATAAACACCTGGCCAGGCTTGTAGATGAAGGCTGCGAGCTCTCTATATTGCTGAGCCCCGGCACTCCGGCTATGCAATCTATCTGGATACTGTTGGGTAAAACGCGCTATCCCAGTCGTTTCTATCGAGCCTCGATCGAGGAGGGCGTTGAAGAAGTAACCTTGCCTTTTGAATTGTGGGCGGAGTATATTCCCGCAGCTAAAGAGCTGAGCAGCTCAAAAATCAATCAGCTGGCAGAAGTCGCCGCGCCGGTAGATGCCGCTTTTGACAGCATCATTACCCGCAACCCGGACATGCAGAGGCTGAAAGCGCAGGCCCAGGTTTTGGCCCAGCGTAATGTCCCTGTATTGATCTACGGTGAGACCGGCACTGGCAAGGAGCTGTTTGCCCGTGCCATCCACAATGCCAGTGATAGGGCCAGTCGGCCCTTTATTCCCTTAAACTGCGGTGCGATTCCACCGGAACTGGTGGACTCGGTTTTGTTTGGTCATACCAAGGGCGCCTTTACCGGTGCAGCCTCCGATAAGCCTGGGGTGTTCAAGCAGGCCCATGGTGGCACCTTGTTTTTAGATGAGTTTGGTGAGCTGGAGCCCAGCGTACAGGTACGGCTATTGCGAGTACTCCAAGAGGGTACTTTTGTTCCTGTTGGTGGCACTAGGGAAAAGCGGGTGGATGTCCGTCTGATTAGCGCAACCCATCGCAACCTGATGGAGGCCGTTGCCAATGCCTCTTTCCGGGAAGACCTGTTCTACCGCATTGCCGTTGGCGTACTGCACTTGCCACCATTGCGCGAGCGAGAAGGGGATCTTTCACTGCTAGCCGGCGTAATCTTGGAAGCCCTGTGTGAGCAAGATGTGGGTTTACGGGGTAAAAAACTATCTCCCGGTGCGATGAACCTTATCCTCAAGCACCCATGGCGGGGCAATGTGCGGGAGTTGCAGTCCAGCTTGCTGCGTGCAGCGCTGTGGTGTCAGGGGGAAACGATTAGTGCACAGGATGTTCGTCAGGCACTGTTTCAGATGCCCGAGAAAAACTCGGGACTGCTGGATAAAGATGTATCAAAAGGCATTGATTTACAGGGCTTATGTGATGATGTAATGCGGCATTATATTCCCCTCGCATTCGACGCAGCCCAAGGCAAGAAAACCAAGGCAGCGGAGTTGTTGGGTTTCAATAGCTACCAAACCCTTGAGAATAAAGTGAAGAAATTGAGCATTAGCTAGCTGCTGCCAGCTTGGAGTTGGAGCATAGGTGTAGGCGTATTAACTACTGGGAAACTTGGCTAGAGGCTGGGGTAAGAAAGTAGAGCAAGAGTAAATAAGTTTACTTTGAGGTAAAAAACGTTATCTTTTGGTGTTTGTGGGATTGCCCCATCATTTTTCAGGTCTCCATTGGGGACTGTAGGGTGCGGTCTAAGCTGCTGGGTGATGGCGTACAGTATTTAACCTGAGGTGGGGCGCAGATAGGGTTTTATTTCAACTTGTTGATATTAAAGAGTTTATTTCGAGATTTCACATTCACTATAGCGAGTGTTCGCAGGACGGAAGTGGTGGTGTAAAGAAGGAAGCGGCGCAACTATTGAGGCTGAAGAGACCTCAGGTATTGATCACCTGGATGGAAAATTCAGTGTAAATCAATGGTCGCTAAGTTGTTGGCACGACACCTGCACTAGCAGGGATATGGAAATAAAAGAATTTATGCAGTCACAGAATTTTGAGCACTTAAGACCTTACTGGCCAGATCTTGCCAGTTTAGCGGGCCACGCCGAGCAATACGTTTACAGCGACCCGCAAAGTGCACTGGTTAAGCTTCGCTGTTTTGCCGAGAAGCTGGTAGGTATTGTCTACCGGGAATGGCGCCTACCCAGCTTGCCCAATGAAAAGTTTATCGATCGCCTGGAAAACCACGCCTTTGCCTCGGTAGTCGACCAGGCCATCATCGATAAATTGCATGCGATTCGCAAAGAGGGCAATAAGGCAGCGCACGAGGGCAAGTTTGGCAAAGGTAGTGGCCCCTGGTTGCTCAAGGAAACACATATTCTGAGTTGCTGGTTACTGCTGTCTCTTAAAAAGGGGAGCAAAGGTGACTTAACGCCTTTCAAAGAGCCTGCCAAAACCGTTTCGCCTGAAGCCTTAAGCAAGGCCGCCGTGAAAGAGTTGAAGGCCAGTAAACAACGTGAAGCTGAACATAAAGCTCGTCTTGAGCAGGCCATCACCGAACTTGAAGCCGCACAGCAGGCCGAAATTAAAGCGCAGCGCGAAGCGGCCAAGCTTAAAGCCCAACTCGATAAAGCAGCAATCAGTGCGTACAAACAAGCCAGTGATGATGCTAAAAATCAGCTGGAACTCAACGAAGCGCAAACTCGCCGCCGCCTGATTGATACGGAATTGCACAGCCGGGGTTGGGATATCGACCTTGTTAAAGGCAAGAACACTGATGAAGTGAGCTTTGAGGAAGAGGTTGACGGCCAGCCCACCGCTACCGGCACCGGCTACTGTGACTATGTACTCTGGGACGATAACGGAAAACCGCTCGCAGTTATCGAAGCCAAGCGCACACGAGAGAGGGCTGAAAAGGGTCGCCAGCAAGCCAAGCTCTACGCCGACTCCCTAGAGAAAAAGTACGGCCAGCGCCCAGTCATCTTTTATACCAACGGCTACGACATCTTTATCTGGGATGATGCGCAAGATGCCTCCCCCCGCAAGCTCTACGGTTTCTATTCCAAGAGCAGTCTGCAATACCTTGTGGGCCAGCGCAGCACTCGGCAAAATCTCAATGCCACACCGGTGGCAACGGATATCGCGGGTCGGATGTACCAGCTCGAATCCATATCAAGAGTGTGTGAGCGATTTAGCCAAGGTCACCGCAAAGCCCTGATTGTGCAGGCCACGGGAACCGGCAAAACCCGCGTCGCTATCGCACTCACCAAGCGTATGATTGATGCCCGCTGGGCCAAGCGTGTACTGTTTCTCTGCGACCGCAAAGAACTGCGCAAACAGGCGGGTAAGGCTTACAACGAGTTTACCAACGAGCCGCTCTATATTGTCGGCAAGAGCAAGAAAGAGCACCGCAAAAAATCGCAGATCTATGTAGCGACTTACCCCGGCATGATGAAAATCATGGAGGAGTTTGATCCCGGCTACTTCGACCTGATTATCGCCGACGAATCGCACCGCTCCATCTACAACGTATTCGGCGATCTGTTCAAATACTTTGATGCGTTTCAGCTGGGCCTCACCGCCACGCCGGTTGAAATGATCAGCCGCTCCACCAGTCAGTTGTTTGGTTGTGATTACAAAATGCCAACCGCCAACTATCCACTGGAACAGGCGATTGAAGACAAGCACCTGGTCCCCTTTAAAGTCGTCACCCATACCACCCAATTTTTGCGCGAGGGGATTCAGGGCGACAAGCTCAGTGACGAGCAAATTGCCGAGCTGGAAGATCAAGGTTTTGATCCCAATGAGCTGGATTTTAAAGCGGCTGCAATCGATAAAGCCGTTTTTAACAAAGATACCAACCGCGCCATCCTGTGCAACCTAATGAAGAACGGTCAGCGCCTGGCCGACAACCAAACACTGGGCAAGTCCATGGTGTTTGCCCGCAATATTCAGCATGCGGAATTACTCAACACGCTCTTTGCCGAGATGTATCCAGGGTACGGGGGTAACTTCTGTCGAGTGATCCACTCCAAGTACGAGCGAGCTGAAGAGCTGATCGATGATTTCAAGGCTACCGATGGTAAAGACTCCGAAATTACTGTGGCCATCTCCGTAGATATGCTCGATACCGGTATCGATGTGCCCGAGGTGCTCAACCTTGTTTTCGCCAAGCCGGTAAAATCTAAAGTGAAATTCTGGCAGATGGTGGGGCGGGGCACCCGCCTGTGCCCGAATCTCTTTGGCCCCGCCACCGATGGCAGCGATGACAAAAAGAAATTCCTGATCTTTGACCACTGGGGCAATTTCGAATACTTCGAAATGGAGCCGGAGGAGGAAGAGCCCCGCCAAAGTAAATCCCTCAGCCAAAAACTCTTTGAAGCTCGGCTGGCATATGCGGAGGAGGCCCTCAAGCGCGGCGAGATGGAAAGCTTTGGCAAAATGGTCCTATTGATCAAGCAGGATATTGATACGCTGGATGACAACACTATCGCGATCAAAGATAACTGGAAGCTCAAGCAGCAGCTGAGCCAGATCGAAGTATTGCAGCAGTTTGCCCCAGCCACCAAAGCGCTGCTTTATGAACAAATGGCCCCCTTGATGCAATGGCGTAATATCCGGGGCGAGAGCGAGGCCTTAAAGTGGGATCTCGATATCGCCACGGCCCAGCATGCCCAGCTCTGCCAACCCAAATTATTGGAGCCCGTCAGAGAGCAGATGCTCAGCAAAGTGCGCAGCCTATCCATGCACTTAAACCAGGTGCGCAGCAAAGCCTCGGATGTCAACGCGCTGCAACAAGATGAATACTGGGCGGCTCCGGACTTCGATAAGCTGGAACATAGCCGCCAGCAGCTCCGCACAGTTATCCATCTGCGGGACAAGGGCGCGGTGCCACCAACGGCGCCGATCCCTATCTACGATATCAAAGAGGACAGCGCGGGTTACCAGGTGGAGGAGCGCAAAACCAATATTCGCACTGTTGACTACGAAATCTACCGGCAAGAAGTGGAAAAAACACTGACGCCGCTTTTCGACAAAGACCCGGTGCTGCAAAAAATCCGTGCCGGAGAGCCGGTCACAGCTGCAGAGCTGGATACCCTCAATGCATTGGTGCACACACAAAACCCCAGCGTCGACCTTGAGCTATTGGCTGAGTTTTACCCGGAGTCCAGTACCGGCGTCGATCAGCTGCTGCGCACTATTATCGGCCTGGACGTGGGGGCGATTGAGCGGCAATTTACCGCGTTTGTGCAAGCGCACCACATCAATCTCAGCGCTCTCCAGCAACGCTTTTTAGGGCTGCTGAAAAGCGAGATTTGCCGCAAAGGGCAGATGACTGTTGCAGATCTCTACGAGCAACCGTTCAAAGGCCTGCACCAGGATGGAATCGACGGGCTGTTCGAGGAACACCAAGCGGAGCTGATTGCCAAATTTGTGGCCGGCTTCACTGTCGATACAGAAACACAGAAATCACAGCTCAACGTGCCAAGCCAAGCTTCAGAGAAAGCTTCAGAGCAAGCGCAGCCCGTTGAGTAATTTAGAGTTGTACTAAAAAAGCGAAGGAAAGTTCACACTGCACTCGGGACCGTATGCGGCATGGATGCCGATGACGAGCGTACAGGCATGTATTCACAGCGTGTCTCGAGAGCAGTGTGATCATTCCTTCCGACCCAGTAGTAAGAGAAGTAACATGATTACAGGCGCACTAAAAAGCAATATCGACAAACTCTGGGAAGAGTTTTGGACCGGCGGGATTACCAATCCCCTCACCGTGATCGAGCAGATCACCTTCCTGATGTACGCACGCCTGCTGGATATGAACGAGACCACCGACGAGAAAAGGTCCCGGCGTACCGGCAAGACTTTTAAGCGCCGCTTTAACAGAAAGCAACAACACCTGCGCTGGCAAAAGCTGATGCATATCGAGTCCGCCGACAAATTGTTGGAGACCGTGCGCGATGAGCTGTTCCCTTACTTCAAGGAGAGTAGTGCCGAGAGTAACGAGGGCACGCTGTTTGCGGAGTTTATGAAAGACGCCCAGCTGATGATCCAGAAGCCCTCGCTGCTGGTGCGCGCGCGGGATATGGTCAATGACCTGCCGCTGGAAAAGGGCGATACCAAGGGTGACCTCTACGAGTATCTGCTAAGCAAGCTGACCACCGCCGGTATTAATGGCCAGTTCCGTACCCCGCGCCATATTATTCGCGCCATTATCGAATTGATGGACCCCGACGCAACCGACCGCATCTGCGACCCGGCCTGCGGCACAGCGGGTTTTTTAAGCACCACTTACGAATTTATCCTGCAAAAGTACAGTTCGCCAGAGGGCACCATTACCGAGCGGGTCACCAATGAAAAAGGTGAGCAAGAAGCGCAGCCCCTCTATACCGGTGACCTTCTGTCCAAGCACCGCCGGCATGTGGATCGCGATATGTTCCACGGCTTCGACTTCGATGCCACCATGTTGCGTATCGCCGCCATGAACCTGGTGATGCACGGCGTGGCCCAACCGGATATCCACTATCAGGACACCTTGAGCCAGGGCTTTATCGACAGCTTTCCTAAAGAGGCCAAAGAGGGCTTCGACCTGGTGCTGGCAAACCCGCCGTTTAAGGGCAGCCTGGATGAGGAGGATGTCGATCCGGAAATCCTACGCACGGTGAAAACCAAAAAGACCGAGCTGCTGTTTGTCGCCCTGATCCTGCGCATGCTTAAAGTCGGTGGCCGCGCCGCCGTGATCGTACCCGACGGCGTGCTGTTCGGCTCCTCCAAGGCCCACCAGCAGTTGCGCAAAACCCTGATCGAAGACAACCAGCTGGAGGGTATTATCAGCCTGCCCAGCGGGGTGTTTAAGCCCTATGCCGGAGTCAGCACGGCGGTCATGATCTTCACCAAAGGGGGCGAGACCGACAAAGTCTGGTTCTACGATCTGCAAGCGGACGGTTTTTCACTGGACGATAAGCGCACCCCGCTCACCGGCAAAGGCAGCAATGATCTGCCGGACCTGATTACCCAGTGGCATAAGTACAGCGCCAAGGCCATGGCCGGCAAATCCGTCAAGAAATGGACCGATAAAACCGCCAAGGCATTCCTGGTGGATAAGGCCGAGATTGCCAGCAATAAGTACGACCTCTCTATTAATCGCTACAAGGAAGTGGTGTATGAAGAGGAGACATACGATCCGCCTAAGAAGATTTTAAAGCGCCTGAAGGCGTTGGAAGTGGAGATCCAGAAGGAGCTGAAAGAGCTGGAGGCGATGTTGTGAATTGGCCTTTGGTTTCTATAGGCGAGCATGTAGAGAAGGTAAATTCTTGGAGTCCTGCTAAGAATTTAGATGCAGATGCTTTCGATTACATCGATCTGAGCTCGGTTGATAAAGACCTGAAGCAGGTGTGTCGTTCTGAGGTGTCAAATATCTTACCGGGAGAGGCGCCAAGTAGAGCCCGTCAGCTTGTTAATGAAGGAGATGTCTTAGTCGCAACTGTGCGTCCGAATCTTAATGGTGTGGCTCTAGTTCCTGAGGATCTGAGTGGCGCTACAGCATCTACTGGATATTGCGTTCTCAGAGCGAGAGATTCTTCTCTAGATTGCAGATACTTGTTTTATTGGGTTCAAACTAAGCAGTTTGTAAAAAACATGATGTCCAAAGCAACCGGGGCAAACTATCCAGCTGTATCTGATAAAATTATCAAAGAAAGTCAGATCCCCCTCCCACCCCTAAAAGAACAAAAACGCATCGCCGCCATTCTGGATAAGGCCGACAACCTGCGCCGCAAACGCCAGCAAGCCATCCAGCTCGCCGACGAATTCCTCCGCTCCGTTTTCCTGGATATGTTTGGTGATCCGGTGACGAATCCGAAGGGGTTCGAAGTTAAGTCTTTGCAAGACCTTCTATTTTTTCAAGAAGGGCCTGGTGTTAGAAAGTGGCAGTTTAGAGAAAGTGGCGTAAAACTTCTCAATGTTAAGAATATTGTTAACGGGGAGCTGGTCTTAGAAAACTCGGATAAATATTTATCTGAAGAAGAAGTATCGACCAAGTATTCACATTTTCTTGCAGAAGAAGGCGACCTTGTGATGGCCAGCAGCGGCGCTACATGGGGAAAGGTGGCATGGGTGAAAAAAGCGGATCTGCCGTTGTGTATGAATACTAGCACCATTCGTTTTAGGCCTATTAATAATGCAGATATTAATAGGGAGTTCATGCGTGGATATTTAGAGTCAGTGGCGTTTACTAAGCAGGTTGATCGATTAATAACTGGTTCAGCTCAGCCAAATTTTGGCCCATCTCACTTAAAACAAGTTGAGCTTTATTTGCCGCCTATGGAGTTACAGCGAAAGTACTCCATGATTGAAAAGTTGGTTAAGAAGGTGGTTTCGGATCTTAAGGCATCAAATCCTCAAGAGCTATTTTTATCATTAAACAAGCAAGCTTTTTCAGGGAGGCTATAACAAGAATTTATTGTGAGGGCACCAAAGCTATCCCTAACCAACTTTCACTCCTTTAGCAAAATCCAGAGTGACCCAATTCGCATCTAAGCGCAGGGAGATAAGTATATCGGTGGCTTTGGAAACTGGTCAATGGCCGGATTTGAAGGTTTAGGCAGCGGTTTAGAGTAAGTGCAGGCAATATGCCTTTAGCTTTAGCATCTAGAGGCGCTTGTAGCGGTCTAAAACGCTGCTGTCTAACTACACTCAGATAGTAAATCAAGTGATGTTTTGGTCCTTGGTGGGAAGTGCTCTATCATTTTTTGATACGGCCCTTCCTTGCAAGCCATACCCAAGAGGCGACATCCTCCCGCATTCCCAGCCGCAGAACCATCCCTCCATAGGAGCACTGTCTTAGCTGCTGCCTGAATACACAGCTTCCTCGCTGCCAAGCTTATCCGGGCGGAAGCGGATACTTTGTTGCTCGCCCCAACTTCACGCATTGAGTTGCGAATCTTAAATCCTCCGCCAATGATTCCCTATCCGCCGGGCAGCCCCGCAATAGTTCAGCCACTCAAATTCCGCAAAGGTGGTCTCCAGTGAGCTTCTGGATAACGAATATAAGAAAACTTATCCCTACATAAATTAAGTTATCCTATTTTGCCATCAATCATTTTGGTTTTTCTTCTAACCTACTGATTTATTTACAAAAACCAACTTGGCATAGAAGTTGACCGTTATCCCATAACTTAATCAAAAAAGGAAATAAGTTATGGGATACGAAGTTGATTTTCTCGGTGTGGGCGATGAATCCAAAAGTGGGGATGCGATTGCGATCCGCTTCGGCAACCTGCATGGCGGCCGGGACGAGCAGACCGTAGTAGTGATCGACGGGGGCTTTAAAGATACGGGGGCGGCGCTGGTGGCGCATATCAAGGAGCACTTCGGCACGAATCAGGTGGATATTGTGATCAATACCCATCCAGATCAGGACCATATTAACGGCTTAGAGACGGTGTTGGATGAGCTGGATGTGAAAGAGTTGTGGATTCACCAGCCCTGGGAGCACAACCAGGGGTTGGCCCAACACTTCAAAGATGGCCGGGTGAGCGATAATAGCCTTAGCGAACGCTTAAAACAAAACCTGGAAAAAGCCTGGTCACTGGTTCAACTTGCCGAGTCAAAGGGGGTGGTTATTCGTGAACCCTTTACCGGCGAGCAGGACTCCAGCGGCACACTGAAGGTATTGGGGCCCTCCCTTGAATATTACGAATCCCTAATCCCCGATTTTGAAGGTATGCCGGAGCGGGCCCCCGTAACCGAAGCGGCACAGAGTATTTTTGATAAAGCTGTGGCCGCTATCAAACGCTTCTTCGCGACCTGGGGTGATGACCAGATCGATGACGAGGGCGTAACTTCCGCGAAAAATAACTCCAGCGTGATCACCCAGCTGGTTATCGATGGACGCAGGTTACTGTTTACCGGGGATGCAGGGATTCAGGCGCTTGAAATGGCGGCTGACCAAGTGGATGGTTGCACAAGTAGCGCCGAGCTCAAGTTGATGCAGATCCCCCATCACGGCAGCAAGCGGAATATCGGCACCACGGTTTTGAACCGCTTGATTGGCGAGCCGGTAATACAGGGAGGGTCTCGCGGTATTACCGCTATTGCCTCAACGGCAAAAGAGGGCGAGCCAAAACACCCGAGAAAGGCGGTGATGAATGCGTTTACCCATCGCGGGGTAGGCGCCTTGGCAACCCGTGGCAATGCCATTCTCGTTAACCATGATGCACCGCAGCGAGAGGGCTGGGCATACCTTGAGCCAGAGCCCTATCACTTCGAGTACGAAGATGAGGAAGCTTAAGCATGGCTGGCCTTTCTCTGAAAACGCAAAATACTGCTCCGCTGACACTACTGGTATTGCTGCAATTGCTGGCGGTGCACGGCTTTAATTCAGCCTCATTCGATATCAATCTACTCACCTCAATCAAGGAGGCCGGCGGGGTGATGCTGGCTATTGGCGTCTTGGCCAGCTGGCTAAGCTATTTACTGCCCACAGGCCTAAAGAACACCTTGATATTCCTGCGCCTGCGGAATGTGCTCCCCGGCCATCGCTTTATTCAGCTGGCGGAGGCCGACCCGCGCATAGATGCCCAGTTGCTCAAAGAGAAAGTGCCAGGCTACGAATCCCTCTCGTCGGACCATAAGGCACAAAATAGTTACTGGTATCGAGAGTTTTATCGCCCGGTATCCGCCCAGGATGAGGTGGCTTCTACGCACAAGTCCTATTTGCTCTACCGGGACGCCGCAACGGTTTCACTGCTGTGCGCCGCAATTTTTGTATTGGCAAAGCTGCTACTGACTGAATCGATGTCTGCGTTTGAGTTAGTTTCCGGCGCGGTGTTCCCGCTGGCCGCTTTGGGTTTTGCTCTGGCCGCCGGTAATGCTGGGCGCAGGTTAGTGACAACGGCAGTGGCGATTAGTATGGCCAAAGCTGCAATAGCTTCAGATCAGGTAACGGCTTCCAGCTAAACCACTTTATATCTATCGATAGTGTGGACGTTCCCTGTTTGTGCTGCATCTAAATGCACCGAAGGTTATTGAGTATGTGCCTCCGATCCGGCGCACTTTCTTGTGCGCCGGAAAAGTGCGCAGATTAATCTAAATATGATACATATAGGGGGATTGGAATACAGAAACGTCCTTGTGTTTTAGGAGGTAGGACTAGCATGGAGCACAGCAAGTACGACATTATTGGTGATATTCATGGTCACGGCAGTGCATTGATTGAGTTACTCGATGTTCTGGGTTATCGGGAAACAAGCAGTGGTTATGCGCACCCAGAACGCAAAGTTATCTTTCTTGGAGACTTTATCGACCGAGGAGAGCATCTTGTGGAGCATCGCAAGCTCCTAAAGATAGTTATGAGCATGGTAGAAAATGGTCATGCCAAAGCAATTATGGGCAATCACGAGTTTAATGCCCTGGCTTATCACACCGAGGTCAATGGCAAGCCCCTGCGCCCACATACCGATAAAAATACTAAACAGCACCAGGCTTTTTTGAATGAGTACCCGGATAAAGATCCAGAAAAATCTCAGGTATTGGATTTCTTCAGATCATTGCCTCTGTGGCTTGATCTTGGCCCTCTGCGTGCGGTACACGCTTGCTGGGACGAAGAGAAAGTCAATTTTTTAGCATCGAGAACCAATAGCGGCAGGTTAACGTCTGAGCTTTTAGTGCAAGCTAGCTCCCCGGGCAGTGGTGCCTTCAAAGCGGTGGAAACTTTGCTCAAAGGGTGTGAAATTGAACTGCCTCAAGGAGTGAGTTTTCTGGATAAGGATGGTAATCGCCGCTCTGCCGTCCGCGTTCAATGGTGGAGCGCTTCTGCAAAAGCGCTGGGGGAGATAGCGTTACCGCGTGGTGTTGATATCGGTTCCGCCGCTAGCCTGCCGGTTCCCTTCGATATTCCTCACTATCTCAAAACAGAAAAGCCTTGTTTTATCGGCCACTATTGGCTTAAAGGTGTGCCCGCACCTCTAACCGAGAATGTTGCTTGTCTCGATTACTCTGTAGCGGGTAACGGCAAGTTAGTTGCCTACCGTTTTGATGGAGAGCAGGTACTGCAAAAAGACAAGTTTGTGTTTGTTGCGTAGATATTAGAAGTTTTAATTGTCGGCTTCTTGTGTGTTGTCTTAGGAATAACAAGTGGCTTGAGTGAGTAGCGCTGCTCATGCGATAGGGCAGGCTTCGCCTCTTATATAGGGTTGTAAGGGGTATATAATTATAGGTAGTCAGGATTTCAAGGGTGCTTTACTGATTCGCCAGCAATAACAGAGGCGCTTCATCTAAACCATGATAGGAATAAGGCACTGGCGATTATCTCTACCAGTACCTTCATTGAATTTCCAAAACCGCTAACTTGCTTTTACTTCCTTGGTCTTCTCGAACCAAAAGTTATAGAAATCTTCAGTCACCAGCTGTTCGATATTGGTGGCTTCCTCTCGGGGGCAAAATACGGTTACCGTGGTTACATCGTGGCCGAGTTCATTCGTTGTGATACAGACTTTTGCATCAGGCCCTGACAGCTCAACGCCCATGCGATTCTCGATCAGGTTGCAGTAGCGTTCGGCAACTTCACGAAAGGACTCGCAGTGTTCTTTAAGTCGCTCAGAGATAAACTTCTTGGCTTCAAATGGATTCATTCCTTTGCTTTCTCGGGTAATCGAAAAGGTGTGCTCGATATACCGGCGCATAAAGTTCAGGTTCTTTACCGGTTGGGTAAAGAAGGCATTGTTAGGGATGTACAGAGTTGTTCCTGTATAGCCATTGCCCAAACCGTGCGGATCGATTTCTAAAAGGGTGGTGCTTAGCCAGTCACTATCGGTGACTTCACCAAATTGATTACCAACCTTTACCCAGTCTCCCACAGTAAATGAGCGCATGTTTGCCTGATATAAGCCACCAACGAGGCACTGCACACCCTCTCTCAGTGCCAGCACAATTGCCACAGAGAAGGCGGCAATGGATAGGGCAAAGTCCCGGAGTTCGCTTACCCAAATTGCCATCAGGCCAACAACCAACAACAAGTTGCCAAGGTTATGTACGGTATTTATACGGCGGCGCTTATCCGCTTTTTGCCAACTACTTCGTGCTATTACTAGCGTGAGCAGACCACGTAATAACATCACTACTGAGATCAGGCATATAGTGATAAATAATTTGCTATCCAGGATATGCGCTAAGAACTCTGGTTTCATTCGGGACAGGGACCTCACAGGAATTACTGGACCACCAATTCATATGGCAACGCCTAGCACCCCTTTATGGAGATAAGAGTGCTATGCCGGTCAGGTGGGTGTTAATGGGAGCAAAGAAGGCGGGAATTTATCCCTGGTGCTACACCTTGTAAATAGGATTTTGTAAATACGGATAGACTTAGCCAAACAGCAACAAATTTAGGCTGCTTAGCTCTATAAAGTTAAAAATGCAGGATGTTTCTATCGATAATCAGGGTTAGGAAAGTCGGGCTTACAGCCGGCATCCCAGGCAGAGCGTTGGTTGCCGTGGGCGGGAATGCCCCCAGCATCTTTTATCATTCGCGCCATATGCATCAGGTTCCAGGTCATAAAGGTGGTGTTGCGATTGGTAAAGTCGTTTTGTGGACCACCGGAACCGGGGTCAAGATACGAGGGGCCGGGGCCAGCTTCTCCCACCCATGCCGCATCTGCCTGGGGAGGGATAACATAGCCAAGGTGTTGCAGAGAGTAGAGAATATTCATGGCGCAGTGCTTTGCGCCATCTTCGTTGCCGGTGATAAGGCAACCTCCAACCCGGCCATAGTATGCGTACTGGCCTTTGGAGTTCAGGTCAGCTGAGTTCGCATAGAGCCTTTCTATAGTTTGGGTGCAGATAGAGGATTTCTCTCCCAACCAGATCGGCGTGGTAATAACCAGGATATCTGCGTCTTCAACCCGGCGATAGAGCAGTGGCCACTCATCAGTGTTCCAGCCATGCTCAGTCATATCCGGGTAAACACCAAAAGCGATATCGTGATCAACAGGGCGTAAAACCTCAACTGAGACTTTGTTGCGCTCCATGATTTCCCTGGATATGCGAATTAGACCGTCTGTATGGGAGAGTTCAGGCGTAGGCTTTAGAGTGCAGTTGAGGAATAGCGCCTTGAGGTCGGAGAAGTCCGACGCACTAGACTTGCAGTCTTCAATTTGCTTTTGATTTAACGTCGTCATTTTGGGCCTCCTTGCCACCACTTAGATAATAGCCTGAGTTCTAATCCCGTGATTTCAAAGAGGATCGTTTTGACTTATTCGCCCGAGGTCAACTTGAGGACTGTAGATCCTTAGAACTCGTTACTTTTGACGTGAATCAGCTTGCTCAGAGATTATCTAACCATAAAGCTGCACCTATATTTGACTGACAACCACCTTGGAAGTCTCCATGAAAATAAAAAATCACCTATTACTTTTGCTCGTATCAGGACTTATGACTCTTGTGAACATGCATGCCAATGCTCAGTCGGAAGCCAAAGATTCCCTGGAGGGGGTGTGGTGTGCGGTTGAAGGAGAGTCGTTTATTTTCTATGAGCACAGCCCGGACGCCTTTACTTTGGAGAAGGGGCAAATTTGCCGGACCTTTAAGGTTCTCAAGCAAACAGGTGTAGGCGGTGGTGGCCGTTATCTTGAGGTAACGAAGAAACCGAATGTTAAACACCAGCTGACTGCGGTTGAAGAGACGGTGAATAAGGCCACTATTGCCAAGGATATCGGTATCTTTGCCTACATGAAGAGTGGCAATAGAATCCAGTTGGTAGCTGTTGATGTTTCCGATGAGAGCGTTACAAATTTGACCTTAGATGGCAGTGGCACCATGCGCGGCTTTATTGAAGAGGTTACAGCTGATCATTCTGCCGGGCAGGGTCATGAAGCTCACGTTGGGGTTCTGTTCTTTCGGAGGTCATCCTCATCGATACCCGAGACCTTTGATCAGGATTGGGAATCAATTTTCAATGAAACCCATACCAAGCAGTAGGGATACAGGCATTAGATCATCCATCGTGATAGATCTCTCATGTACTGCTTGAGGCTCAAGTTTTTGTGAGTTCGACTCTGCCTAACAACCTGGCAACAATGATTGTACGGCACTCAATTTGACCATTACACAGGTAGAGGGGCAGTATCATGCGCTCTATTCAGGCTAAACTGACAGAAAATGTACTTTTGGCTACTCGCAATTCAAACAATCTGAGCAGGTTAAACTCTATTTTACTTAAACAGTTGATTTGGAGGTTTCTGGTGAGCTCATTTTTAATAAGAAAAACCCCATCAATAGAAAGTAAATTGCTGTAACAATGACATTGAGCAACCCTGAGACTAAGCTCAATACAGCAGGTAAATCAAAGAACCTGTTATATGGGAGGATCATCATAATAGGGATAAGCCATTTGGTATATTTTAACTCTACTTTGTAACAGGAGATTGCGAATAGACATACAAATATACCGTTAAAAGTCACCGTATTTACGAACGTATCCAATAATTCTTGAGCTACATAAATTCCGAAAGCTGACGTTTCTAATGAGATCGTCCTGATATCATCGCCTAGTGCCAAGGAGCTTGTATAATCATTAGCTATTGGTATAAGTGCTAATCCCAAGAGCTGGGCAATATTGATAATAGCTACGGAGACCAGGGTGAATGAAATCAATGCCGCTGAAGCAACTTTACTATTCTCCCAAAATAGGACTGCAATAAATACAAACGAAAGGGCATAACAGGTCCTTAATGCGAGTAAAATCAATTTCAGGATAATAAATTCATTTGGGGTTTGGCCAAGCGCGATCAAAAAATCGCCCATTTGAATTGTAGAGCTGGGCTTAAAGAACTGTATATTGTTTGGCAGTAAAATAATGAACCCAACAAACAATATGAACTGAATAAAAAATAGATAGCCTGAAACTTTCGCCAAGTCATTACTGTTGAACCTTAGTTTTTTTAGCTTCATCTATTTTTATTCCATAATCAGACAATTGATAGATCGATTAATATCAATCCTTACTAGCTTAGACAACGCTTGATATGTATATAATTGTAAATAAGTATTAAATAAGTGTTGGATAATGCTTGAGCTTGACTTTTCGCTTGTCCAGTTGAATCAATTAACCATGCATAGGGCCCCGTATCTTTTAATTTGCTTGCTTTTCAAGCCTCTTGGCACCGCCTTGGCGAGATATAAGAGCAGCCAATGGAATTTGAATCCAGTCTAGGTGGCGATGTAATATTCATGCCAAGAAGTAGAGGTTTGAGTATTTGCAACCTTCAAGTGCTTTAACTATTGCATTTATTTTAGGGTAAAGACCTATTGCTAATAGTGCATAAGTCATTACTAATCGATCAGTTCCGACATCTTCTTCATCAAGATAGCTGAGGCGTTGTCGGTAAACTGTTGCCCCTCCTCAATATATTCCCAGACAGTGGCATCACTCTTCCAGCCACCTTGCTTCTTGATCAGCTCAAAGCCAACTTTTTCTCGCGCAGCGGAAGTAGACAGGCCTCGGCGAAAGCTGTGGCTGCTGAGTTCAGCAACAAAGTCAAAACCGCAGGCTTGCCCGAGATTTTTCAGTAGATCGTTGATAGCTGTGGGGTTTAACTGTCGACTTTGCACCGTATCCCAGCGATTGACCGATCGAAATGCTGGTCCAGTTCTAATGCCACTAACGTCTAGCCAAGACTTAAGTGCTCGTGCGGGGCAGATTTCAGGGGTGCCGTAGGGAAGGGCGCGCATCATTCCCTGACCACTTTGATCCGTTTTTGATTTGGGGAGGCGAATGATCAAGCCTTCCTCCTCCCATATCAGGTCTTCAACCTGGATCGCTACTAACTCACTGCGCCGAAAGGCGCCAAAGAAACCTACCAGCACCAACGCCAAGTCACGGGCCTTCTTCTTGGAATCAGGCTGAGAGCGCAACTGTCGGGTGAAGGCTGCAATGTGTTCGAGGCTCAGCGCCTTGGCTTTTTGCTTGGGCTTTCCGTGGGTGCGGCGAATACCGCGTATGGTTTTCTGTACTAGCGGCTCAGCGACTGGGTTGGCAATGCCTTGATAAAGGTGCCACTGGCCTATAGCGGTTAAGTGCAAATCCAGGGTGCGCGGGTTCAATTGCTCGGCCCGACTCAATAAATAGCTAACCAGTGAATGGCTATCGGTGGGGAGTCGGCCTCCCCATTTCTCGAACTGGCGAATGGCAGACCGATAGGCTTTGCGAGTGCTGTCTGAAGTCGCTGCTCGCAGGTACTTCTGAATGTCACCCTCAGTCAGAAGTGCTCCAGCCCCGCTAGATGTACTACCGAGCGGGGATTGAGCTTGGATTTTGGTTGAAGCCACAGGCTGTTTTCTCATGAATTCTGCGTCACCCGGAAACCACTATTTGTACTGAGGGTACGTTAAATGGGGATTCCCTTACCTTTATAACCTTCGATAAGAATCATTATCGAAGGTTAGTCAGAGTAATTCAAGGATTTGTTTATTTTTATATATTATGTAATATTACGTATTACGTAATTTAGTACGAAATAATATGAGGAGCTGTTAATGGCGCGCACAGGGGTCACTTATCTGGATATTTTTGAGGCGGCAAAGGCCATAAAGGCCCGTGGGGAGGAGCCCACAGTCGATAAAGTGCGGACCCTGCTAGGAACGGGCAGTAAAAGCACTATCGCGCCACTGCTGAAACGCTGGAAGAGTGAAACTGCCAGCAATACGGATGTCAGTGGGCTACCTAAAGACTTGGTGGAGGCGCTGAAGGGGTTGCAACAGCGCATTCAAGGGGATGCAGACCAGCAGATTGAGCAGGTGCAGGAGGAATTCGGGACCCTGCAAACCGAGCTTAATAAGAATTTGGCCGAAGCGCAGGCAACCTCTGTCAAGCAGGCCGCCCTAATCCGGGAACTGGAACAAAAACTATCCTCTACTGAGTCCGAAAAGCGCAGGCTTAAAGTCGCTTTGGATGAAGGTCGATCAGACTTGGAAAAAAGTGAATACCAGCTCAAGGAGTCCTCAATCCGGGTTTCGGAACAGAAGGCAGCCATTGAGGAAATGAAGCAAGAAAATCGGGACATTCGCGAACATTTTGAGCACTTTCAGCAGCGGACTGCTACGGATCGCCAGCATGAGCGCGATCAATATGGCTCTTCCAGCGAGCAACTGAAAGGGCAGATAGCCTCACTTAACGAGCAATTGGCACTGGCCGTACGCAATTTGAGTGAGCTGGACTTGCTGTATAAGCAGGGACAGGCCCTGATTGTAGAGCTCAATCGTGAAAAGCAGGATCTGCGACAGCAGATCGGTGCTGCTCTCGCCGAAGCCAGCAACTTAAAGTGGCAAAGTGAAGAGCTAAAAGAAGTGGCTGAGACCAGGTCTGCTGAGATTTCTCAGCTTCAGGGTAATTTTGCTCAACTCCAAAACGATAGATCGGCAAAAGAGAGAGAGATTCAGCTCCAGCAGTTGTCATTGGTGAAATTGGAATCAGAGCTGGTTGCCGCAAGGGATCTGGCGGAGCGCTTATCAGATGAAAATCGCACAGTTCTACAAGAAAAAGCCATGCTCCAAGGGCAGTTTACTCAGCTGGAGAACTCGCTGAAGCAGAGGCGGGATCTATAACGTTGGCAGCGGGGTATAGGTCATGAATGTCGCAATCATCAAGCAGCCTTGGCGAGGCCTTAATGACAAGACCCCAGATTCCCACAACAACCGAGACACTTGCAGACTATTAAGGAGCCTCTGAATAACTCCGTGATGTCTCTGGCATGCAGAGTGGTTCACAATCAAGGCGCGGCTTCGCAGGAATGTCTAGGCCTTTCAAGAAGTCGCAACGCGGAGTGTGAATCGCTCTGCAAGCCCCGAAGGGCGGGCCTTGAAGGCCGCATCTGCTGCGTTGCAGCTCTTGCAAAGGGCTACGGCCATTCGCGGCGAGCTGCGCCTAACATCTGCAGCCTTCAAGACCCGCAGAGGTATTACGTAGTTATTCAGAGGCTCCTTAACTTTGACACGACTACTGGTATATCATTTGAGCCACACCAGGGGGAGAGAGGGGGGCTTAAGAATGAGACATATTGATGATTGTTAAACTTACCTGTCTGTTGATATCTATCATTGTATCTTTTTTTATATATCGGATGCGTCCTGGAGCCCTGGGTAAAGCCGTAGACCGCCAAAAGAGCATCGATTATTACTTCAATAAGTGGAATACTCGCATTTATTATTCGCCATCGGGCAATAGTTTCTCTCTGGGTAAAAGCCAACTGAAAGGCGTGGATATAAGTACCTTTCAGGTTCTGGCGATAAATAGAGCGAAGGATGCTCACCATAATTATTTTGAACATTATTGTCATTTCCAGGGTGTATTTTTCTATAGTCTCACCAGGAAAAATATTTATCGAATGTTTTGGTATGATCAGTTAAGCCTAAAGTGCCTTCCTCTTTTTATCTTTCGAACACTTGATCAGATCAAATTGATAGATACAAACACGATAAAAAATGGAAAAACCACTTACGAATTTGAACCGAAACTTGGTTGTTTCAAAAAGAAAATAGAGTGCGGGCAATCGGCCGAAAAAAATGCAATCTAGACAAATAGGGGGGGTATCGAACTAAATTAAAGGGGTGGACTTGATTATGCTTTCTTTTCAGGCGCCTAATGTCACTCAATTACCCCTCTAAAGTTTACCGGAGTAGTGGTAGGACAGCCGGTTACCCTAACTGCCCCCACGCAGATCCGGACGTGCGGAACTACCGCATCCGGCTCTTCAGTAATATATTCGCTCGTGTAAAGCACGAACCCTAATACCAGTCCACAAGTATACTGCGTTTGTATACTCGCGGTGGCTTTAGCCCAAAATATCCCAGCATTTCCTTTAGACCATTCCAGTTGTAACTCTTGCGCTGACTCCGCCGGTTGAGCCATTTGTGTATGCTGTGTAAAACATAGCTGTACAAACGGGACAAGCTTCGACTGTTGTCTGGTAGACCGAAGTAGTTCTGGAACCCCTGTAGCTTGCGCTTCAGTGTGGGCAGCCATTCTCTCAGACGCTCACTGCGCTTGGCTTTGATCCAGTGGTAGAGCGCTTCCATTGCGCCCTTCTGTTTCTGTGCGGCAGTCCGGCGCCTGAGCCTGGGGCGTTTGTTGACGTCCAAGCTCCAGTAGAACTCAAAACCCAGAAACTGGAACTGCCGTTTTCGGCCCGGATGGAAGCGGCTAAAGCGCTTCAGGTGCGTTTTCTCGGGGGCTAACTGCAGGCCAAACTTGTTCAGCCGTTGCGGTAGTACCCGGTAAAAGCGCTCTGCATCCGTTTTCAATTGGAAAGCCACTACATAATCATCGGCGTACCGGATTAGCATGGCTCTGCCACGCATACGCGGCTTAACTTTCTTCTCGAACCACAAATCCAGGACGTAGTGCAGATAGATGTTCGCCAGTACCGGACTGACCACACCTCCTTGCGGGGTGCCTGCTGCCGCTTTACTGAACTTACCATCTGGAGTTTGCACGCGTACTTTCAGCCACTGCTTAATCAGTGTCAGCAGGGCTTTGTCGTCGATACGAAGGGCTAGCATCCGCAGTAACCAGTCGTGATCCAGCTGATCAAAGAAGCCTTTAATATCGGCTTCAACGATGTAGCCGTAGCCTTTGAATTGCAGATTTAAGCCAAGACTGTGTACGGCTTGGTGGGCGCTTTTCCTGGGACGGTAACCGTAGCTGAAGGGCAGAAAATCCTGCTCCCAGATACTTTGCAGTAGCTGCGCTACGCTCTGCTGCACCAGTTTGTCTTCCACCGTAGGCAGCCCCAGTGGGCGCTGCTTGCCGTTGCCTTTGGGAATCAATACCCGCTTAATCGCCTGGGTGCGGTAGCGTTTGTCACACAGCCGTTGATGTAGGCATTGAATATTTTGCGGCAGTCTTTGCCGGTAAACTTCGGTAGTTACTCCGTCGATACCGGGGCGGGCCTGCTTATTGAGCTGGCCCCAGCTTTGATACAGCAGGTTGGAATTTAGCAGTCCGTATAAATTCTGAAACCTGTGTCTGGGGTGGCTCTGTGCTTTAAATGCGATGGCGTGCAAGGCGGTTGTCATAGTGTCTCCAGCCCTACTTTGTCCGGACTATGTTTCTGTTGCACACCGATATTACTGTCAGCCCCTTCGCCATGTAAGCGGCTTTCCCGCTCTCGGACTACTATGAGCTGATCCGACTTCCGAGTGGTCTTCGTTGGTTTCGCCATTAGGCTTAACGTCTCTACCTGCTCCTTCAGGAACCTGCTCGGATCTCTCAAGTTCTCAATACTTCTCTTTCTACATGCCACGGCTTAATAACCCCGCCGATCCGCAACAACCTTACCATTACGGTTGCATTGCCTGGACTTCGATGGCGTTACACATCTCGTCAATCGGAGCTCACTTTATTATCGGAGCGATACCAGCACTTCAGGATCACGATAATCCCTATGGCCTATAGAATTCTCTGTGTACGCTTCACATAGTTTGTTCACAGTTGAAAAAAAAAGATAATTATATTTTCTTTCCCTTCTGTTCCGCCCTACGCGCAACACTCGATACAGGTGGCTGGTTAGGCCTTACCCGACAGGGACTTCCACCCTGCAAGAAGCATCAAGCTTAGCTTGACGCACTAACGCTTCAATAATCTGCTCATGGCCGCGGGGAGAGTAACGGGGTAAGCCTTCCGCCTCTTTGTCGGAAATTGCTATATCATTGTCATTAAAGTCTACTTTCCTCTTTAGCCCCTCAACCCCATAAACAAAAAATACATTATCTATATCTTGGGGCTCAAAGTCTTTTATTCTGCCAATAATACGCCATTCTCCTTCGGACTTTCTGTCAAACAGGGAGTAGCTGTCAATAATAAGTGGCGCAAGGGCTCTGGTTGCGATATTCAGTTCATGCACTGTAATACTGGGTACCTTTTTCGCTAGATTAAATATTTCAACAATATGTCCAATAGAGCTATACCCTAAAATTCTACCGAACACAAACGTTGTTTCAGTACGCTGAAAACAAAAAATATCGCCCACTTTTATAAAACGCAGCAGGGTTCTTGGCTTTTTGTTCCATCCCCATAAATTTAGTTTGCTCATTTATACACCCCTCAACTGCAAATCTATTGGTCTCAAACGCAAGGATTACTATAAATTCAACGCTTACAAGTCAAAATTCCCATTTCTTGCAGATTTGGGCTGCAAGGGATAGCACATAGGTATCATCATTATGGCCCCCAGGGACTCACCCCTACATGGAATGTTGAGGGTGAAGAACTCATCACGAAGAGCTGAAGGTAACACTGCCCTGCAAGGTGCGCGCCCCCAGTATCGATGGTAGTGGCAGTGCAATGGAGAGCTGTGAGAGATAGTAACGACCTGATCATGACTACAACTCGATTGAAAAGCTATAGCAAGCTGCTATTATTGATCCTCAAATAAAAGTAAATCTAGAAGTAGTTATTCCTAGCTCCTTTCCTTATATAAGTGCTATTCAGTCATACCGCATATCAATCAGTTCTTTATATAAAGTCACCCTTGCTTTTATTTTGCCGCGGTTCACCAGGCATTTGGGAGGCAACTGTTGACCAGCCAATTTAAAGACATTATTGATAAGCCCACATTTTTCGGCTCGCTCGCGCTGCTGTTGGCAGTGACAGTGCCCTTGGTACTGTTCCCGGAAGTGGGAGCGGCCTGGGTTTTGGTTGCCAAGAGCTTTGTCACTGACAAGCTGGGCGTTTTCTATTTGGCCCTTGGGGTGGGGGCAATACTGTTTATGGTCTATATCGTGTTCAGTGATATCGGCCAGATCAAGCTGGGCACGCCTGAGGAGGACCCGGAATTTTCTACACTTTCCTGGGCTTCAATGCTGTTCTGTGCAGGGATCGGCGCATCGATTCTCTATTGGTCAATGATCGAGTGGATCTACTATTATCAGACTCCTCCTTTCCAGGTGGAAGGGGGCACGCCTGAGGCGGCTCGCTGGGCTGTAGCCTATGGCATATTTCATTGGGGGCCTTTGGCCTGGTCTATCTATCTGATTCCAGCTCTGCCCATTGCGTATTTCTATTATGTGCGTAATCACAGTGTACTGAAGATCAGTGAAGCTTTAATGCCGGTTTTGGGTGAACAGAGGGCCCAGGGGGGAATCGGCAAGTTGATTGATGTACTGTTCATTTTCGGCATGCTGGGTGGTGGGGCGACTACCTTGGGGATTGCCGCACCATTGATCACCCAGGGTGCCCACGAACTTATTGGCGTACCCACAGGCCTGAGTACTCAGGTTGTGGTGCTGATGATTTGTACAATGATTTTCGGCTATAGCGCTTTCGTGGGGTTAAAGAAAGGTATCCGTGCACTTTCCAATCTCAATATGTGGCTGTCGATCGTACTTCTTGCTTTTGTTTTTGTCGTTGGCCCCACTCTGTTTATGCTGAATACGGGGCTCGATGCCTTGGGTCGCGTATTGGATAACATCTTTCATATGGCGGCCTGGACCGAACCATTTTCCCAGTTCGAGCAGTTCCCTGATACCCACTTCCCGCAGGACTGGACCATTTTTTATTGGGCTTGGTGGTTGGTGTTTGCCCCTAGTGTCGGGTTGTTTATCGCGCGTATCTCCCGGGGTAGAACCATAAAAACCATGGTGGTTGGCTCGATTTTCTTCGGCACTCTTGGCTGCTTTCTTTTCTTTATGGTTCTCGGAAACTACGGTGTTTATCTGCAGTTTTCTGGCGAGCTGGATGTCGTTCAGGTGCTGAATGAGCAGGGCCCGACCGCTGCCATTTTTGCCACTCTGAAAACACTTCCTGCCAGCAAGCTGGTGATCCTGGTGTACACCGTGCTCGCTCTGATTTTTACCGCCACCACTTTCGATTCTATCTCTTATATTCTGGCTGCCGTTGTGCAGAAGGAAGTGGATGAGGAGCCGGCCCGCTGGAACCGCCTGTTCTGGGCCTTTGCTCTGTCAGTGATGCCGATTACGCTGCTATTTCTCGGTGGGCTGGATACCCTGCAGACCGCAAGTGTTATCGGTGGGGTTCCGCTTTTGATTGTCGCATTACTGCTGTGCATATCCATTGTGAAGGCCGCCCATTACGACCTGAGATACCAGCCCAGCTATGAGGAAAAGGAAATCTACATTGAAGAATTTCCCGAAGATGACCCCTGGACAGAAGAGGGGGATTGGGAAATTCCCACTCACTCTGAGCACGGCGTATCTCACGACGACAAGCCGCATATAGAGGGTGATCCCGGCAGTCATCCATCGCGACTGTAACTCTCTGCACATAACCCAGCGAGCCGGCACAATGTTGGCTCGCTGGATTTTCTCACAGGTAAGCCCGATGATTTAGGTCAAATGGCTTGCCTCTCTTGCGACATTTGGAGCAGCTCCTGCCTCCGGACCACTACACTTTTTCCTAGCGGTCTCCCTGCCTGATTCCCTGTATGCCTGCCTGGAGCCCGCAAGGAGGTACGGTTGGCAAAAGGCGCACTGGAGCTTATCGATTGGCCCACTTTCTCTGGGGCTCTCACCTTGTTGGTTCTTACGACATTACCCCTGGCGATATTCCCTGAGCTGGGTACTGTCTGGCTGCTGGCAGCAAAAGAGTTTGTCACTGAAACCCTTGGGGTCTTTTATCTTGCCCTGGGCCTCGGCGCCATGTTGTTTATGGGTTATATCGCTTTCGGTGAGATAGGCCAAATCAAACTGGGTCAGCAAAGGGAGAGGCCGGAATTTTCCACGCTATCTTGGGCCTCTATGCTTTTAAGTGCGGGAATCGGCGCATCCATTCTCTATTGGTCCATGGTTGAATGGATCTACTACTATCAGCAGCCACCATTTCATATTGAAGCCTCCACACCAGAAGCGGCGCGCTGGGCGGTGGCCTATGGCATGTTTCATTGGGGGCCCCTGGCCTGGGCTATTTACCTGATACCTGCATTGCCCATCGCTTACTTTTACTACGTGCGCGGACAAAAGGCCCTAAAGTTCAGCGTTGCCTTAACACCTGTGCTGGGAGAAAGGCACGCTCATGGCGGGATTGGGAAACTCGTTGATATTGCCTTTGTCTTCGGTATGTTGGGGGGGGCGGCAACACGCCTGGGCTTTGCTGCGCCTCTGATTGCCCAGGGTGCCCATGAGCTGCTGGGGATTCCTACCGGCTTCAAAACACAGGTTATTGTGCTGGTTATCTGTGCTTCGATCCTCGGCTACAGTGCCTTTGCCGGTCTCAAGCGCGGTATTGGCGGTCTTTCCAAGCTTTCACTTTGGTTATCCCTGAGCCTCCTTTTCTTTGTGCTTGTTGCGGGGCCAACCCTTTTTATGCTGAACAGTGGCCTGGATGCTTTAGGAAGAGTTCTGCAGCATTTTTTCCAAATGGCGACCTGGACTGAGTCATTTTCAGCATTCAAACAGTTTCCACAAACGGGGTTTCCGCAGAGTTGGACTATTTTCTACTGGGCTTGGTGGTTGGTGTTTGCACCGAGTGTCGGCTTATTTATTGCCCGTATTTCCCGTGGCAGGACGATAAAGTCAGTTGTCCTGGGCTCGATCTTTTTTGGTACCTTGGGTTGCCTGCTGTTTTTTATGGTGCTGGGAAACTACGGGGTATATCTACAATTTTCCGGAAAGCTGGATGTTGTTCAAGTGCTCAATCAGCAGGGTGCATCCAGTGCAATTTTCGCCATACTCACTACTTTGCCCGCAAGCAAATTAGTGATTCTGGTCTACACCGCCATTGCCCTGATTTTTACCGCCATCACTTTTGATTCCATCTCACATATTCTCGCTGCCGTCGTACAAAAAGAAGTGGTCGGAGAGCCTTTGCGTTGGAATAGGGTTTTTTGGGCGGCTGCCCTGGGTGTTATGCCAGTCACACTGATGTTTCTCGGAGGGCTGGAGGCTCTGCAAGCGGCGAGTATTCTCGCTGGAGTGCCTTTATTGGCCGTGGCAGTGTTGATGTGTATTTCCCTTGTGAAGATCGCTCGCGCTGATCTGCGCGAATTCGGTCTGCAGGATGACAAAGAAATTTGCCTGAACAGGCTGCCTGGAGATGGTTCTTGGGAAGAAAAAGAAACCTGAGGTGAGAAGGGAAAACCCGGGGCCAGCTTATGGCCCCGGAATACCTACCAGTTAGAGACTGAAGGTACGGGCAATAGAGAATACGATGCGCTCGTCTGCAGTATCACTGTCGAGGTTGGTATTCTCGGCAGCGACATTGAGGTCAAAACCGTTCAGGGAGGTCATGTATTCCACACGGTAGTGGTTGTATGACTTTTTGCCTTCCCAAGTCCAGTTGTCTTTATTGGCACTTGTAGAGCGGTCAGCACTGAAGCGAACGTTATGGCCCTCTGCAAATTCAAAGGTGTGGGCCAGCATCATAATGTAATGGCCGCCGCCTGCACCAAAGTAGTCCCAGCTATACCAGCCATTAACTTCTGACTCACCTAAAGAGGAGCTATAGCCCAGCTTTGCGTAGGCTTCCGGGTAGGCGTAGTCATCAGAGAGATCATCGTCGCCGTGATAAGTGTAATAGGCGATGCCGGTATCCAGGCTCACTTTTTCATTGAGCTGCAAAAATTTACCGGCATAGAAGTCCCACTCCAGGTTGGTGTCGTCATCGCCACCGAAGTCCACGTTGGAAGCCCAGGTGCCGATATACCAGCCGCTATCGAAACCGTAATCCAGACTCGCTTGCAGTGCGGGGTCGTTTTGGGTCTGGCTGACGCCGTTAAAGGTGTAGTCAGTAGTGAGGTTTACGGTGGAGGTCAGTTCCGCCTGAGCTTGCTGCGCAAGTACCAGCATGGATGCACAAGTCAGTGCAGAAAGTTTCAATATGGATTTCATTGTTCAATTACCACTTATTTATATTTTGTAGCCCCCACCCAATTGGATGGGGGAATTTCAACAGTTAGCTCGCCAGTTCGATCTTGGTGAAGTCGATCTGGTTCTCCTTGGGGGAAGAGTCGATAGCCGCTACGGCCTTGAAGCGCTTCACCAGGATGTAGCCGAGGCAGCAGAAGAAAATGCCAATCACCAAAGCACCGATCCACTGGATTTGCAGGAAGTCGAGCTTGAACAACAGGGTGAGCAGGCTCATCGCTGCCAGGTTCAGTACGAAGTATTTCCACTTACCCAGACGCGCAACGGTCATACCCAGGTTGTCGGTGTACAGGCGAATCAGGGAGTCCAGTGAGTTGATCACGAAAGTAACACCCACAATGATCATGGCCAGGTTATAGAAGCCAGTAGTATCCAGGCCCTGGCTGGAATAGTAGTAAAGCACGGTGAACCACAGTGCGATGGGGATGGATGGGAAAATCAGCATCGCCGCCAGCACTTGGTAAGTACGCAGACCGCCCACAAAGCGGGAGGTAAACTGGCCAATCATAATGCTCCACGCAAACCACCAGAACAGGTAGAACTCGTGGTAGTCATTCAGCGGCAGCACGAACTGGTGGATATTACCGAAGTAACCGCCGAGCAGCGCAAAGGTGGAAGCGAAGTCGCCAACGCTGCCATTTTCACCGGTAAAGGCACCGACCCACATTACCGCGATCAAGCCAATAAACATCCAGGTAGTCGCCAGACTGAGGAAGCGCACATAGCGCAGGCTGGTGGATGAGTAGACCGCAGCGGCGATCACGGCAAATACGATCAGGTAGAAGGTACCAACAATGGTTTCACCATCGCCAACCTGTGGCAGATACCAGGGCAAGTTGCTGAGCAGCAGGTAGGCGGTAAACGCGCAGGTACCGATAATCACCACGTTGTTGATCAGCTTTACCAGGCCGATCTCAAAGAATTTAACTTTGGGCTCGATAATGCAGAAGTAAAAACAGGTGAGGAAGTAGAAACCCCAGATCAGGAAGGCCCAAAAGCCAAACTCAATCGCGAGTGCGTTGGTGAAGCCATATTCTGGGTTTGCGGCTAGGTCTGCATAGCCACCGAACTCGGTGAGGGGGAACATGATCAGGCCTACATCGAGGCCGGAGGTGAAAAGGATCGCTATAAAAGTGAAGGTTTTGACCGGGGTCACCCCGACCATCTTCACATTTCCCCATTTAATCAGCGAGAAAATTATTGCCGTGAAGGTAAATAATAATCCCGCAGAAAGCCAAGCTGTCATGCTGAGTCTCCAGCTAGTTATTGGTATGCCGGCGCCCCTCAAGGGCGTTGCTGTGCGAGATTTGAGTATCCCCGTCGTGTTTGAAGGGGGCAGTCAAATCTCTGCCAGAGCGCCGACGAAAAATCAGCTAACTGAGCGCGCAGGGCGGCCAGGTCGCTGAGTGCTGGTAGCTTTGGTCGCTACCGGTGCCTCGGAGGGCGCCAATACTGGGCGCCCTAAAATCAGGTCAGCAGCCCGCTCCGCCACCATAATGGTGGGCGCATTCAGGTTGCCGTTGGGAATGGTCGGAAAGATGGAGGAATCTACAACTCTCAAGCCCTGCAATCCGTGTACACGGGTTTCCGGGTCTACCACTGCCATTGCATCAGTTCCCATCTTGCAGGAGCAGGATGGGTGGTATGCACTCTCGACGGATTCCCGTACGAAAGCGTCAATTTGTTCATCAGTCTGGATATCGGTGCCGGGCTGGATTTCATCGCCCCGGTACTCGTCGAAAGCCGGCTGATTGATAATCTCGCGAGTTAGTCGCACACAAGCACGGAAACCCTCAATATCCTCTTTCTCCTGTAAATAATTAAACAGGATGGAAGGGGATTGCTTGGGATCACTGCTCACCACTTTGACTCTGCCGCGACTCTTGGGCTTGTTGTGCCCGATATGCACCTGGAAGCCGTGGCCGTCGAAAGCTTCGCGGCCGTCATAGCGCATGGCTGCTGGCAGGAAGTGATATTGCAGGTCCGGCCACTCCACATTTTCTTTGGAGCGAATAAAACCGCATGACTCGAAATGGTTGGTGGCTCCGAGACCATCCTTCTTCAGTATCCAACGAGCGCCGATCAGGAATTTATTCCACGGATCGAGCTTGCCATTCAGGGAAATCGGTTGGTTGCAGCGGAACTGGAAATAGAACTCCAGGTGGTCCTGCAAGTTTTGGCCGACGCCGGGGAGTTCGTGTTGGAGTTCGATACCGGCTTCTGCCAGTGTGTCGGGATCTCCGATTCCGGAGAGCTGAAGAAGGTGAGGGGAGCCGATGGGACCTGCGCTGAGGATGACTTCCTGCCGCGCCTTGAATTCCAGGATCTTTCCCTTGCGTTCAAGTTTGATTCCGACTGCCCGTTTACCTTCCAGAATCACCTTATGCACAGTGGCGTGGGTCAATACCGTCAAATTGGGGCGCTGCATTGCCGGCTTCAGGTAAGCGTTGGCGGTAGACCAGCGCTTACCATCTTTTACCGTCATATGCATGGGGCCAAAGCCCTCTTGCTGCTCACCATTGTAATCTGCGGTGTAGTCGTAGCCAGCTTCTTTGCCAGCTTCGATAAAGGCTCCATAAAGGGGGTTGGCCATTTCATTGCCGTTATTGACCCCCAGTGGACCTTCGTCACCACGATAATCGTCACCGCCGAAAGCCCAGGTCTCAGAGCGTTTAAAGTAGGGCAGGCAGTGGGCGTAATCCCAGCCTTCGGCGCCGTGCTGTGCCCACTCATCAAAGTCTTTAGCGTGCCCGCGCACGTAAACCATCCCGTTAATCGAGGAGGAACCACCGAGTACCTTGCCCCTGGGGCAGTGCATACTGCGGTTATCCAAGTGGGGCTCCGGTTCAGTCGTAAACTGCCAGGCGTACTTCTCAGTATTCATGGGGATGGACAGCGCGGTGGGCATCTGGATAAAGATGCTGCGATCGCTACCTCCTGTCTCTACCAGGAGGACTTTTTTATCTTCCTGGGCAGACAGGCGGTTGGCCAGAACGCAACCGGCAGAGCCGGCGCCGACAATGATGTAGTCAAACTCACTCATACAGGGTACCGCTTAAAATGGACTTTCCAGTGGTGCCAGGCCCACATACACCGCTTTTAGCTGGGTATAGTGGTTCAGGGTCGCAAGTCCATTTTCGCGTCCGATTCCGGATAACTTGTATCCGCCCACCGGCATTTCTGCCGGGGAAGCACCGTAGGCATTGATCCAGCAGATACCCGCTTGCATCTGGTGGATCACACGGTGGGCGCGAGTGATATCACGGGTAAATACGCCGGCGGCTAAGCCCAATCGGGTATCGTTAGCGCGGCGGATCACTTCGTCTTCATCATCAAAGACCAGTACCGACATTACCGGGCCGAAGATCTCTTCGCGGCAGATGATCATATCGTCATGACAGTCGGTGAATACGGTGGGAGCAACGAAGTAACCGTTAGGTGAATTTTCTGGTGAAAGGGTGTGACCGCCGCAGAACAGGGTCGCGCCTTCCTCTTTACCCTTGCTGATGTAGTCCATTACCAGTTGCTGGTGCTTGGCAGAAATCAGGGCGCCGAAGTTGGTGTCCGGATTCATCGGATCACCGGCAATAATATTTTGCTCAACACGCTCTTTCAGACGAGCGAGGAACTGATCGTGGATGCTGCGGTGTACAAATACCCGGGTACCGTTGGTGCAGATTTCGCCCTGGGTGTAGAAGTTGCCCAGCATGGCAGCAGAAACGGCTTGCTCCAGGTCGGCATCATCAAAGATAACCAGCGGAGATTTGCCTCCCAGCTCCATGGTGACTTCTTTCAGATTGGAAGCCGCTGCGGCCATAACTTTCTTGCCGGTACCCACTTCGCCGGTAAAGGAAACCTTGGCGATATCCGGGTGGTTAGTCAGCCAGGCACCCACGGCGCCATCGCCCTGGATTACGTTGAAAACACCCGGGGGCATGCCTGCTTCAATAAAGATTTCAGCCAACTTCAAAGCACCTTTGGGGGTTTCTTCGGAAGGCTTGAAGATCATGGCGTTACCGCAGGCCAGGGCCGGGGCGGCTTTCCAGCAAGCGATTTGTAAGGGGTAGTTCCAGGCACCGATTCCGGCGCAGATGCCCAGGGGCTCGCGGCGAGTGTAGTAGAAGTCCTCACCGACTTGCTGCTGATTGCCTTCAATGCCTGCAGCCAGGCCGGCAAAGAATTCGATGGAGTCGGCCCCAGTCACCACGTCGACAACACTGGCTTCCTGCCAGGGCTTGCCGGTATCAGTCACTTCGATAGCTGCCAGTTCGTCGTTGCGCTCGCGCAACAGTGCTACTGCTTTCAGCAGGATGCGGCTGCGTTCTACCGGCATCATCGCAGACCACTGGGCAAAACCGCGCTTGGCACTCTCGATGGTTTCTGCGAGTACCTTTTCGTCGGCAACCTCAACCTGATAGCTGACCTCGTTGGTAGCTGGGTTATATACATCAAAGCACTCGCCGCTCTCATTCGACAGGTAGCGGCCGTCTACAAAATTCCGTTGTTTGTCCAGTGACATCTGTCTCTCCATACTGCTTTAACAGAGGGTCAGTCGGTTGTTCGTTGGCGATGGACTTGAAGGGCGCAATGGGCCGATCGTGAAGGTCCAGTCATCATAAAAAAGGGCCGGTCTGACGAAGACTTTTGTCCCTAATCGTCAGATTCCAGCCCGGTCTCGATAGTCGTTTATCGAGCGATATGACACAAAATGTAACATATTTTTAATTTGAACTCTAATTGTTAGCACTCAATGCAACAAAAGCGGCAGGTTCGTAGGGGATTTATTTCCCGGCGGATACAGCGTAAAACCGATTTCTAGAGGGGTAGATTAGGCTCGAATTGGGCCAAAAATCTCATTTGAACTCTATAAAAAGGACTGTTTAAAAATCATACAAAAGGTTGGACCTGCAAGTCATAAGACTATCCAGAGGGAGGGTGAAGGCAGGTCGTTAACCGGCTTGGGGATTTAATATGACCTGCTTGTAAGCGGCCTGTTTTATGAGCCTTTGCCACTGTTCTGAGGGAAGGGGGTATTTGCGATAACCTGGTCCAGATCCTTAAAGACTTTGCTCTCGGCTAAGGGTTGCAGAGCGCTATCGCTGAGGATTTCTTCTCGATAGCTTTCCCGCCGCTGAATTGCCTCAGCCAGATAGCGCAATGCTTCATCAAATTGCCCCATGGTGGTATGGGCACAGGCCAACTGATAAAAGGCGTGGCTGTTATCCGGGTCTATACCCAGGGCCTGATGGCAAAGGTTCGCGGCCCACTGGGGCTCATCGAGTTCCAACACCGCATCAGCCTTATAGGTAAGCGCCTCTACATCTTCGTGGCGAAGACGCAATATCTCATCATAGATCGCTATTTTGTTGGCAATAGAGGATTCCTGTTGTGCTCGTAACCAAAGGGACTGAACCTCCTGGGTTAGCTCGATTTCCTCGCGGTTTTCTTCGATATGTTGGGTTTTCTGCTGGAGCTGCTTTTCTATAACTTCCAGGCGCTTCTCGTACTCTTGGACCAGTTTGGATATTTCTTCATCGGCCAGGGAGTGCACGCGCTCCTTAATATCCTGGAAAGATCGCCAGCCCACCAATACCAGTATCGAAGTGGCTGCGGCTATCAGGTAAAAGAAGTAGGTCACGGTATCGGTGGCATAGGCCACTGCGCGGTCAACCGAATTGTGCTCCCGATCGACGATTTGCTGTATTAACTCCTGCTTGGCTTTAGCCTGATCAATACGCAATTGCTTGATTTCATCGAGCACATAGCGCTCGACAAAGGGGGTGTATAGGGGTTTCTGGAGGGTATCTACTTCGCTTTGCACACTTTCCTGGTCCTGCTTCTTTTCTCCTGCCTCCTGTGAAGCAGATATAACTGAAATAAATACCAGGAGCAGGGCACCCGCACTCAAGAGGCGAGGCATATTGCCGTCCCGTGATCATAAATTTCAACCAGGGCTTCATGCAGGGTTCGAACGGCTGTGTCATAGTCCGGCTCATTAACAATAAACTGCATATCCACATGGCGCAGAGACTGATGCATAGCCAGCACTTGAATGTTGTTAGTGGACATCGACTGCACTGCCTTGGCAAGTACGCCGGGGATTTGCATATCACTACCGATGGCGGAGACGATCGCAACCTTGCGTTGATTCAATTCTGCCTCGGGAAAGCGCTCCTCTAATGCCGACTGAATCCGTTTGATAGTTTTCAAATTGGTGGAAAGAAAGTGAGTAAGGGTGTTGGCATTGGTATCTTTGGAAATAATGTGGGCCTTAAAACGCTTGATAACCAGTAGCACCTCGCGATCATAGTCGTGAATGGTTCCAGCCATATCCTGATCAAATAACTCCAGGGCATAGACACCTTTGCAGCCCGCAATGATCTCCACCCTTGGGGAGTCGCTCACATAATCACCCGTGATCAGGGTGCCGGCGTGTTCGGGTTCAAAGGTGTTTTTTACTCTCAGGGGAATATTCTGTTGGCGCAGCCCCTTGGCCGCTTTTGGATGAATTGCTTCCACGCCGAGGTTGGCTAACTGATCTGCAACATCGTAATTGGTTCGGCCGATCGGTACCGCGTTTTCCTTTCCCACCAAGTGGGGATCAGCGCTGCTCAGGTGAAACTCTTTGTGAATTACCGCTTCCTTTGCACCGGTAAGGACCGCGAGGCGGCTGAAAGTCATTTCACTATAGCCGCGATCAAATGAAGTCAGCAGCCCTTTGTCGCTGTGGGCATAACCGGTCACGACGGGAAGCTGCTTGCTTAAGTCGATATTGGAGAAGGCATCGCGAATGCGCTCATCCAAAGGGATGTGCCTATTGGTTCGCCAGCCGGTGAGGTCAACAAAGCAGGCATTAACACCATCCCGCTGGAGTAATTTTGCGGTATTCCATGCGCTGTGGGCCTCGCCCAGGCTGGCTAACATTTCCCTTACGGTGGCCAAGTGGGCATCGAGGGAAAAATGGCCGTGCTGGCAGAGACTTTGCAGATCTCGCAAACACTTATTGGCGCTCTCCAGTCGCTCATCCAGAAATGCGTTGGCTTCAGCAAGGAGATCTCCTCGCTCAAACAGGCGGCTATTGATTTGCAGTAGCGCTTCACGAAGCTCGGCGAATTTAGTCAGCCAGCTATCATCTTCAATGCTGCTGGAAAAGAGGGCATAAATACCCGGCTGACCACTCTTTTTTTGCTCGAGAAGTAGATCGGTGATACCCCCGTAGGCGGAGACTACAAAAACACGGTTGTAGAGCCCCTTGGAGCTACCTTTAATAATGTTATCCCTGACTGACTCGTAGTCCGTCATGGAGGTGCCGCCAATCTTTTCTATCGTATGCATCGTCTCTAACAGATCCTTTCTCTTGCTTGAAAAAAGAGTGGGAGAATCAAATTAAATTCAGGCCGGGAGATCGAGGTCGATTACTTGCTGCGAGAGAAACCGGGCAGTGGCTAATCACAAAACCGTCCCGGCATCCCTGTATCGAGTGGGGGTGCATAGCTTCCGCGTCGGGATTTGAAAGTGCGACTGCAATTGAGAATCGGGGTGGAGAGTCTCTGGCATTGGGGGCTGTCTGGTCATCGATACTTCTAACTTACGACCTGCGTAGTCGATCTATCTGAGTGAAAATAAGGAGCCGTGCAGAGGTGCCTTAAGTCTAGCAGGTCCTCAACTTTTGCCAGGGTTTTACCGTCGTTAGATCTGGGTTACTCAGGTCCTTCGCCCAGGAGGCTTCTCCCTCCCCATGAAGAATTATTGTTTATTGGGCTATGGGCCCGATACGAACAAGGGTTTTAGAGGGGTGCACCCCATCGAAATGTTCCAGTGAATCCATCCAGGGCGAAGAGTGAAGGTCGGCAACTAATTTTTCTGCGGTGCTATGGAAAAGTGCCCAGCTGGGTAGGTTGTGCTCGGTTATTGTGGTTTCAATAAACTTCACCGACTTGCAATGGGGGCGTCCAATAATGTTGCTGAGCATTTGAGAGGCAAGCCCCAGGTTTCGGGATTGTTCAGCCACCGCAACTTGCCAAATGAACAATGTGTCTGGGCGGTCGGGGATTATGTATCCAGAGGTAAATCCCAAAGTCTCTCCACCAGCTTCTGCAATTACCGAGGTGTTGGCAAAGTGGCCGCATTGGAGCAGGCTGCAATAGTTGGAATCTGTATCCAGAGGTGGGCAGTTGGCAATTAATCGATGGGCTGCAATACCGTCTTCAAGGGATGGGATTCGCAATGAAATACTCTCTGAACTAGACAAAAAACCTCCGTAACCGGCAACCAATTATTTTAGCTCTAAACACTCTAACGATTAAAAAAAGCTCACTGCGGTGAAAATTAACCCAAATTAAGTGATTTTGTACCGGTTTTATTGTGAATTTGCATTGAGGGCTAAGCATCGTACAGCAGTAAAGTGTAAAGTCCAGCCTACGCTTTATGCATAATACAGCCTAATTTTTGGTGACTTATTGGGATAGCTCACCTATTGAAGCCATAAAATATTCCTTTGAGATCGAAAGTAAAGCTTTGGGATTAATTTGAAACTGCTTTTGAGGGGGTATTCAGTGGGGGTTACTTGAACAGCCTGCGCTTTCGCGGCGTACTCTGCCTTTAAATTTAGAAGGGCTTAGCGATTAAAGTCTCCAGCGATATAATCGACACAGTCACCCAGATTTCGAGATTAAGAGGTAGCTTTGAACAGTATCGAACAAGTGCTAGTGGCCTTGCGGCGAGTAATAAGAGCCACAGATTTGCACTCCAGGCATCTGGCAAAAACCACCGGTCTAACCGCCCCCCAGGTGCTATTGCTACAAGCTATTCGCAACAAGGGTGAAGTGACGATCGGTGAACTGGCCAACGAGGTCAGTCTGAGCCAGGCAACCGTGACCAATATTCTTGACCGCCTGGAGAAGAGAGGTTTGGTTTATCGTCAGCGTTCCCAGGCGGATAAGCGCAAAGTGCATGCATATCTTACTGAAGAGGCCGCTGAGACTTTGCGCGATGCCCCCATACCGCTCCAGGACCAGTTTGCTCGTCAGTTTGGCGATCTGAAAGACTGGGAGCAGAGCATGATTATTGCTTCACTACAGCGCGTGGCTCAAATGATGGATGCTCAACATATCGATGCTTCCCCAGTACTGGATATCGGTGTTCTGGATCGCCAGGGAGCTTCGATGGATAAGCCCGCAGCGGCCCTGGGCTACAGTGACATTCCCGACTCCTCCGACAGAGATAAAAGTATTTAAGTAGGGATACCACAGAAGAGGGGCTGAGCACATTTAGAGTGCATAACACCCCTCTATAGCGGTAGAAATTTGTCTAAGCTTGCAGCACAAGCTCCCTGTAGCGATCGAGGCATTCTGTGTCGACCGGTTGAGCTTTCAGGCTACAAGTTGTATCGATGGACATCCTGGTAATTGGTGCCGGTCCGACCGGATTGACTGCTGCAGTCGCCCTCACGTCTTTGGGGCTGAGGTGCCGTATTGTTGAGCGCAAAGATAGCCCTTCCGAACTCTCCCGCGCTGTTGGCATTATGCCAGCCACCATTGATGCCCTTCGGGAGCTGGGAGCCGCAGATCCCTTTCTTGCAGAGGCGATGCCTCTGAGGAAAATGCACATATTGCGCGATGAGAGAACCCTGGTTTATATCGACAACAGCGGAAATGAGTTTCGCGATAGGGTGCCTCTCGGGTTGCCGCAAAACCGGACCGAGGGAATCCTCAGGGATACTCTTGCCGAGAGGGGCGTCGAAGTTGAGTACGGGGTCTCAGTCACAAACATCACAACCACCCCAGAGAAGGCGGCCGTTAATTTCTCAGACAATACCAGCGCCTCTTTTGACTGGGTAATTGCCGCAGACGGTATACAGTCCGCCGTGCGACAGCAGCTGAAAATACAGTACCCGGGTATTGATCTGCCCAATAAGTGGTCAATTGCGGATGTGGATTTGAGAGGAAACTTCGATCCGGAAGAGATTGCCCTGGACCTGTACGGCGGGGAAGGTGAGTTCACCTTGGTACTCCCTATCGAACAGCGCCGCGCTCGCATCGCATCATCAACCGAAGATGCCCTGGCAACCCTCAGGCTGCCGATAGAAATCGCCAACATCCGAAGGACAGCAGCCTTCAAAATCTCCATCCGACAGGCAGAAACTTACCGAAAGCACCGGGTGTTATTGGCTGGAGACGCAGCCCACTGCCACTCTCCAGTGGGAGGAAAGGGGATGAATCTGGGTATGGCCGACGCCATAGCTGCAGCATCTGCTATCGCTAACGGTGCGGTCGATAGCTACTCTACCTCCCGGCATGAGGCAGGGGAGTCCGTGGTTAAGAAAACAGAACTGGCGAGAAAGCTGATCTCCTCGAGCAATCCTTTGGCAAAATCGGCATTGTGGCTATCTGCACACTGCATCGCCTCAGTGCCTCCGGTTCATCGCGCCTTTATGCGGCAGTGGACGGCGGTCTGAGTACCAATGTCGAGGGTGAGTTTAGGCAAAAGTGGACATAGGTGACAGGCTAGTGCTACTATTCGTCCGCCGGTTTAAAAGCCATTTTTTATTGCAGTTTACCTCGTAGTTTTAGTCATAATCCTTCGTTCGGTCTCGTTTAAAATAATACTTTTTGCCCGCACAACTCCATTCAATTGGAGCGCAATTGTTCAATCAAGGATATCTATTATGTCTAATACAGTTACTGGTACCGTTAAGTGGTTTGACGAAGGGAAAGGTTTTGGCTTCATCGCCCAGGAATCCGGTCCCGACGTTTTTGCTCACTTCAGCGCAATTTCCGGTGGCGGTTTTAAAACCTTGGCCGAAGGCCAGAAGGTAGAGTTTACCGTGACTCAGGGCGCTAAAGGCCCACAAGCAGAAAACATTGTCTGCCTGTAAACTTTAGGCTTCGCCCCCAATAAGGGGCGAGACCGCTATACCTCCCCGGCAAGATATTTGCTGGGGAGGCACTTCAGAAGCAATCCCCTTCATATATTGCCGGTTTTTATTTTCCTCTGGAAAACCTGACAGAGCCGGGAAAACCTCTCACTCTAAAAAAACTACCAAGCTCAACTAAGTCAGTTGACGGCCGCCTACCGATTGTGCCTTGGTACTATCTTTCTGCCGCTTGAATATTCTGCTGAGCACCAGGCCATAAAGCGCAAAAGTAATAGCAACAAAGAGGGTCTCTAGCCCAAGGAAGACTCCCGCATCAGTCATATGGTGGCGAGGAATATAACCATAGACAGCCAGCACCCAGTGCAATAGTCCCATCACGATTACATAGGTTACCGGAGATGCAGGGCGATCAGGCCTTGCTGATGTCCACATCCGTGCAAATAACAAAGAAACTAGCAGCCCCGCAAGAAAGTGAATACTCATACCTTGCAGGAATACGGATAGTGACGGCTCAACAGTGTCAAAGAAGTCCGCTCCATCATAAATATCAGTCAGCAGCACTCGCCGGCCTAGGGCCGCAACTGTCGCTTCTATCCAAGTGTACGCCAGTGCAGCCAGAAGTACTTTCTTCAGGGTTGGCGGTATCTTCATAGTAGTAATCTCCATAATGTTTTTAGTTGATATATATCAACTTATTCTATTTGGTTGATTAATGTCAACTATCTTGGGCGAGGCAAATCAGTTAAAGTGCGACTTTCTCGCATACAGTTTTAAAGTCAGGGGAACATCAGGTGGAAAAGCACAGAAGTATTCATGAAGCGATCTTCCGCCTCAGTTACGACTTGGGTATGCAGATAGCGCCTCAACTTGAGGAAATGCGAATAAAACTCGCCCCCCAGCAGTTGCGGGCAATGCGGCAAATATGGGCTCAACAGGAGCTGACGCCGGCAGAATTGGGTGGGGCCTTAAAGCGAGACAAAGGGCAAATTACAAGATTGGTCGATGAGCTGTGTACGTCGGGAATGGTGGAGCGTGTTCCCAATCCTAGTGATGGACGTAGCAAACTTTTACGGCTTACCGGCAAAGGCAACCAATTCTTTGCTCGTGTAGAGGAAGTTGAGGGAAACTTTTCGAAAGATCTGATGCAAGGCATCGATAAAAAAAATCTGCAGGCATTTTTTGCAGTTGCAGATCAACTTTCTAGAAACCTCACTAAAATTGACTAGCTTTTCTTTAATACCTTGGCTATTTCTTGCCCCTGACCAGGGGTTGCTACCAGCTTAACTACAGTTTCACGGATATAAGAATGAAAGCAGTTTGTCTTGCGGTTTTGTTAATCGCTTCTTTCGGTGCACTCTCTCCACAAGTCTACAGTCATCCATTCCACTCGGATTACACCAGCGCTGAAAGTTTGCTTGAATCTGAAGGTTTTATAGGGTCATTTCTCGTAAAGCGTAATGGCACTGATATTTTGAGAAAAGGGTTCGGCTCTGCCAATGTAGCCCAAAAGATACCTAACCGAACTGATACCCAGTTTCGAATTGGCTCTCTCTCCAAGACCCTGACGGCATTAGCGGTTGTACAGCTAAAGAACACTGGAAAAATTTCTAGCTACGACATGCCTGTTTCACATTTTGTGAAGGACTACCCAAGAGGAGATGAGATCACCCTTAGACACCTCCTCACTCATCGCTCAGGTATCCCGGAGTTTTTTTACGGCATTGACCACAATGAATCTTTTAGTCCTTTGGAATTGGTCAATCTGACTAAGTTTAAGCCTCTGGAGTTCGAGCCTGGTGAAAAATATAGCTATTCAAACTCAAACTATATTTTACTGGGGTACCTTATTGAGTTGATCTCCGGGTACACCTACACGCAGTACTTGTCCCAACATATCCTGGAGGGGTTAGGCTTGGATCATACAAGATATGGCGAGAGTACAATCTCCCAAGCGAACCACGCTCAAGGCTATGCAACCGCTAACCAGGCTGAGCTGGCAAACTATATTGATATGTCGATTCCTTATTCTGCAGGGGCCTTGTCCAGTAACCTGGCAGACTTGGAAACCTGGTCCGAATCCATAGCCACAGGCTCTTTGATTCCTGCCGCTGACAAAGGAGATGTTTTTGTCGAGAGAGGATATGGTTTTGGCTGGGTTACCTCCACAGTCGCTGGCAAAAAAGTGTATACGCAATCTGGCGGAATCTATGGCTTTAGCGCCCTAATCGTCATATTTCCTGAAGAAAACCATTTAATAATTGGGCTCACCAATATCGAGGGGCAGCAGCCAAAGCTTAAGCAGTTGGCAGCAACTATTGCCGAAAATGAGTTTTAACCAAAATTGTAATCCAGCAATCAAATAGCCTTTTGGGAAGAGGGGCTATAGATCTCGTATTTGTAGTCAGGCCAGCTCACAAGTAAGCTTCAAATAGGTGGTTAAAATTTCATCACTTTTACACTTGTTTACTTACCGTTTACCCATTGAGCCTTATCATTCCAGGATATCGAGAACTTTTGAGTGACTAGATCAATGGGGCCTGACTGCAAAACGCCATTATTGGTACTCTTAGCTGAAGACAATCACGCACTGGCGTCCAATATTATTGAGAGCCTCGAAGAGTACAATATTCGGTGTGACTACGCTGACAATGGAATAATGGCCACTGAGCTGGCCTCAAAGCATGACTTCGATGTAATCGTACTTGATGTCATGATGCCGGGTAGAAGCGGTTTCGAAGTGAGTTCTAAGTTGCGCAATGCAGGAAGCTCGACACCAATATTGATGCTGACCGCGCTGGACCAATTGGACGATAAAATCACCGGTTTCCAATCTGGAGGGGATGACTACCTGGTTAAACCCTTCGAAATGCTTGAGCTGGTCGCGCGGATTCGGTCTCTATCGATAAAACGACGTGTTACCCAAACCCGGTATAAAGTTGAGGACCTGGAAGTTAATTTAGAGACCCATGAAGTCACCAGGCAGGGAAAATCTATAAATCTGCCCCCAATCTGTTGGGAATTGCTCGTGTTTTTGATGCAACAGAGTCCGAAGCTGGTTACTAAAGAAAAAATTGAACAGCATTTATGGCAGTTTCTTTCCCCCGAATCCGACGTAATCAAAGTACATCTGTATCGGTTGCGGCAGGGAATCGATAAGGGGTTCAGTTTTCCACTACTGCACACGATCAGAGGGAAGGGCGTTATCCTGGGGAAGCGTGATGAAAGCCTTTGATCGCTCCATTCGCAGAAAATTTTTCTTTCACTATATTTGGATTCTTGCCGCAATTGTGGCGTGCAGTGCAGTTGTCGTCGAGAGATCCAAAATCAAAATGGTTAAGCACGCTTTAGGTGCGACACTGATATCTGTAGCCGAAAAACGTATCATTGAGGCTGGAGGGGTTATTGATGACCCTTTTTTTGCCCAGTTACAAACATATGATGAGTACAGTTCACTGCCAGATACGGCAAAGCGCGTGTTAGAGGAAGCTGACGGCGAAGAAAAAAGGGTGCACTTTAGCAAAGACTTAATTGATGATCGCTACTATTTAGCCATTATGCCTTATGCTGAAAGCGCCCTTAAGACAACTTACTACGTGCTGGAAATAGAAGAAGCTGCAATACCCAGCAAGTACAAAAAGGTAGAAATTGAAGTTCTTATCGGTGTCTTACTAACCCTTACTTTAGCATTAAGTGTGCCTCTTATTCTTGCAAGACAAGTGATATCGCCATTAAAAGACCTGGAGAAATTTGCGCAAAAGAGCCGGCATAAGTTGACTCCGATCCCGGAATCTTTAAAGCAAAGGAAGGACGAATTTGGTCGTGTAGGATGCGTACTGCAAGAGTCGCTACAGCAGGTATGGAATCATCAAGAGCAGGAAAAGCAATTTCTACAGAATGCGAGCCATGAATTGAGAACTCCCTTGGCAACTATTGGCAGTGCCTTGCACGTGGTGAAGGTAAGGCAAAAAAAAGGCAAGCCAATCGATACTCAACTGGAGCAGATTGAGCGCTCCTATGAGCAGATGACCCAGTTAACACAGGCACTTCTGCTGCTATCTCAAAGCAAGGTAAATCTGGAATCAACAGAATTTGATTTCAGTAATATGATACAAACTCGAGTTGAGCAGCTCAAATATCTCTTGGGGCAGCGAGATGTACAAGTTCATCTCAATTCGGATAGTTCGGTCAACTTGAAGCAAGTACAAGTGCTATTGGATATCGCTATAACCAATCTGCTCAGAAATGCCTTTGAGCATACCCTTGAGGGAAGTATCGATATTGATTTTGATGCAAATGGAATCCGGGTTCAGAACCCCATACTGCCGGAGCAGCAAGTGCATTTTGACAGGGGGGAAGGGCAGGGTTTTGGTTTGGGCCTTCATATTCTGAAGCAAGTGGCCGATCAGCAGCAATGGATCTTTTCTTACAACAAAAATGAACAATACTTAACCGTTAACCTGGCCTGGGCATGAGTTTATTTACCTGGCGTTTACCTTTAGCGGCATAGAATCCACTCCATAAATAACAGAACTTCAACCAGTTCAAATTGGGATTCAATATGTCTAGTTTGCGAGATCAAAACCATAAGAGTTCTCTGCCATTAACTTTGAGTATGTGCACCGCGCTGGTGGGTTCGGCATTATCCAGCCTGGCTTTTGCAGATGAAGTTACCCAGAAGCCGCCAAGGCAGGATGAGACGGCACTTTCTGTAGGTATTGGGACCTTTAGCGTTGAGTCAATCTACGTTGATGGAGAGGACCAAAATAACATATTTCCACTGATCTCAGCCCGCTACAAGCGTTTTTACTTTCAGGGTTTTGAGTTGGGTGCTGATCTGTACCACGATGATAAACTTCGAGTGAAGTTTGGTATTGGCGGCGACTTCGCTGGCGATAGAGACAGAGGGGACAGTGATAAGCTCAGCGATATGGAAGAGCTTGACCTGGCGATTCTTGCCAACTTATCAATGAACTATAAAAGCCCTGTAGGCCTTTGGAAGGTTGGCATCTCACAAGATATCAGTGATACCCACGACGGATACAGTCTATCGGCTGGATATAGTCTGCCTTACAAGCACCAAAAGTGGATCATCAAACCCGACTTCACTATTAGCTGGCAAAGTGATAGTGCGTTGGATTACTACTATGGTGTAGACCTAAATCAAGTAACTCAAGATAGGGCAGCGTATGAAGCTGATGCAGATATCATTACGCGGTTAGGTGTACAAGTGGGATACAACATTAGCCCAAACCTTATTCTTATGGGGGGCGTATATCAAACCTGGTATGGCGATGAGATTAGTAATAGCCCAATCGTGGACACTGATAGCTCTAGACGTACGTCATTAATGGTGAGTTATAAATTTTAACTCTTCTTACGATATTTGATGAGTGTAGATTATTTAGACTAACCGGCTTATCAATACCAAGCAGAAGTTACAGGCCGAGGCAGGAGCCCCAGCCTGTAACTAAAACCTGTTTGCATTACAATGTACACGATACCCACCGAGTCATAGCAAGAAGGCTTCTCTATTTAGCATCCCAATAGCAGGGACTACCGTATTTCTCCTTAAGGAAATCAATAACAACACGTACTTTGGGAGCCAGGTTATCCGTAGGTAAGTAGAGTGCATTGATAGTCTGGTTTTCTGCCGATGAAGATGCGCGGTAGTCAGTCAAAATAGGAACCAGCTTGCCCAGCCGAATCTCTTCATTGATTAACCAGGTTGGAAACATAACAACCCCAGCTCCCCCTATAGCACTGGAAACCAGCGTTTCTGCATTATTGCTGTAAAGTGATCCCTTAACTTCATAGGGTGTCAAACCATCTTTACCGATAAACCAGCGCTGTAGCCCATTGGTTCCCTTAAATACCAAACAGTTGTGAGCAATTAACTGCTCTGGGGTTTCCGGAACCCCATTTACCCTCAGATATTCCGGGCTGGCTGCCAATACAAAGTTATGATTGCCAAAGCGATTCATTTTCAAGCCTGAATCTTGGAGCGCTCCAATTCTGATAAGTAAGTCAACCCCCTCCTTAGCAGGGTCAATAAAGCTATCTGTCTGCTGCATTTCGATCCTAAGTAGCGGATAAAGCTCTAACAAATCTGGAATATAAGGAGCAATATGAAGCCGCCCAAAAGCAACGGGAGCGCTGATTTTAACAACTCCCCGTGGTGTGTTGGCTCTTTGCTCAATTTGCCCGCAAACTAACTCATACTGACGAACGATATCGCTACAGTACTTTGCAAAGACCGTACCTTCATCCGTCAGTGATATTGCCCTGGTATGACGGTGCAGTAGTTTGGTTCCCACTTTCCCCTCTAGCTGGGCCATTTTTCGCGATACAGAGGACGGTGTCATTCCCTGCTGCCTGGAAACCTCAGAGTAGTTACCCAATTGGGCCGTCATTAAGAACAGTTTTAACTCTAATATTGATATATCGTAATTCATTAGCTAGCGGTCGATAGTGGGTAACTGTTGAGTGATGTTATGGCCCCTCTGAGTAGTGCTTTACTCCTGTATATTCAGCTAACTTTGGATAGCGGGCTGCAGTGCCTCATTACTGCGAACTGGAGCTCTCCGATTAGCAAGGTAATTACAGATCAACGCTAGAACTACGCAAACCATTGCGGCAATTCGCCAGGAACTTAACGGGATAGACGGATTCGTAAACCATCCCTGGGTATCAATAATCAAACTCATGCTCATCTGCCCAAAAATCGTTGCAATTGTTGTTGATGCCACACCAATTCTAGGAACAACAGCAACTACGACTATCATGTAGAAGATACCAAAAAGTGCACCTGTTAGTTGCCACTTAGGTACGGAAAGAATTGATGGGCCGCTGTGTTTTCCAAAGAAAAACACCAGTAAGCCCATCACTACAGCTCCGATACCAAAGGTAAATAGGGCGCTTTGGACAACTCCTACACTTTCTCCAAATTTTCCGTTAATTGCCGCCTGGGAGCTCAACGCTACGCCGGATAGTACTGCGAGTAACATCAGCCCAATCATAATTTGGCTCCCAAGTAGGTAAAATATAATGCAAGGCATAAAAATGTTGCCCCACATACTCTCAGGAGATTAATGGGCTGTTTACGCACCCCAAACCACCCCAGTGAGTCAATTAGGAAGCTTTTGGCTGTTTGCCCCACAAGAATCCCGATCATGGTCATAGCTACTCCAAGTATAGGAGTGGCTAAAGTTAGAACAACAACGTAAACAGGTCCCAATAAGCCACCTGAAAGCTGCCACTTTGGAACCTCTCGCCAGCTTATATATTTTGCACTGGGGACAAATAGACTGATGAGCCAAAGTAGGGCTGCCCCAACACCAAATATGCTTAAGGTGGCCCACAAGTGACCAACCTGCATACCTAGGGGCCCTAACAATCCCGCCTCGACGGAGAGCCCCATACCTGCAATAACAACCAAAATAGTGGCGAGAATATTCATCGAGGGTCAAATAAGCGTACGTTAGTCAAATGCTCATAGGCCTTTCCATTAGGGTATGAAACGAGTTCAAGTTGCATGCCCCATGGAGCCATGAAATATACCCAGGTCTCTCCTTCAGTTGGCCCTTCAGTCATTACCGTAGGGGCGCCGAGCACCTCTATATTCTGTTTCTTGAGGTATTCAACCGCAGCATCAATGTCTTCAACATAGAATGCTAAATGATGCCCCCCAACATCAGCATTGTTTGGTGCCACCTTATTTCGATCTATGTTGTCGGCATACTCGAATATTTCCAGATTGATGCTGTTAGCATTCATAACAGCAATTTTCTTGATCTCTGCACGAGGATTTACATTAAGGTGATCCGTCATCCAGGTATCGTCTGAGGCAAATGGCCCAAACGTATAAGCCAATTCAAAACCAAAGTGTGTACTAAAGAACTCAACGGCCAAATCAACATCGGGGACGGTGAATCCTATATGATCTGCTTTTTTAAGTCCGGGGATAGCCATTAGATGTCTCCTCGATCATGGCGAAGCTTATTCAGTGCGCCCATGGTGGTAGCCCCTTTATTGAAGCCCGTATACATTGAGGCAAAAACAATCAATTCCTCAATCTCTTCATACGTTGCCCCTTGTTTGAGTGCCATATCAACATGGGCTCCAAACGGGTTACCTTCACCATTTACATTGAGCGCCATTTGGTCAATAGCGATAGTGATTAGTGCTTTGGTTTTTTGATCCAGAAGCGGCTTTCCCCATACCTCGCCTGCGACTCGTACAGCTAGATCTCCCCATACCGGGTTAATAGACTTAAGTCCCTCGATCAATGCTTGATCATCCAAAACGGCATTTTCGTACTTAGTAGTCATAGTTAATAGTCCTGGTTATCTAAATGATATTTCGCTTTAACAGCTGGAAGTTATTATAGGGAGCTCTATCCTTCTTAAAACTTATAAGCAGGAACATCACTTTTGCAAATTATGCACAGATGAACGCTTTTTATGAGGTGGCACAGTCTGTTGTTGGGACTTATTTTAGTGCCTCAAACAGGAGCGAAAGAGAGAAATAGTAGCGTTACTAAAATGGTATTAGTCGGAAGGGAAGAGCGTTTTGATATGGCGATTACAGCATGGTAGCTAATGCCTCTAAATATATTCCAGGTGTCCTAACTAGATAAAAGCTACTAGCAACACCGATGCTGCTTATAATCTACCCTAAACTATGAATATCCATTGAAGACTCGATATTCATATGTCCATGACTCCTATAGATATCGAACGCTGGAATAGAAAGGCCCACTTTGAATTTTTTATGAGCAGTGCAGGGTCAACTCGGATAGGCTTAACCCAGCCGGTCGATGTGACAAATCTGGTATCTTTCTGTAAAAAAAATACACTCCCTTTTTATTACAGCCTTATTTTTCTGGTCATGCAGGTGGGAAATGAAATAGCGGGTTTCAGGCATCGTATCGTCAATGGCCAGCCCATCGAGCACGATATGCTGCATCCTTTATTTTCTGATTTAGGGAATAATGAGTTATTCAAACTCGTTATGGCCAGAATGGAAACGAATCTGACAGAGTTCGTCCACAAGGCAAGGGAGCTTTCACGGGCGCAATCTGAGTATCTCCCTGTAGAAAATTTCATCAGCCGTCATGATATCTTGAATATCAGCTGCTACCCCTGGGGTGACTTCTCTGGTCTACAGGTAAAGCCTGTACAGAAAGAAGGTTGTGATCCAGGAATACCTTTTATTTTTTGGGGTAAATACCATCGCCAAGAGGGACGCCTTGTCACCTCGATGTATGTTGAAGTCAATCACTGCTTTCTGGATGGCATCCATCTTTATCAATTTAAACAGCAGTTGGAGGACAAGATTTGTAAACTGGCTTAAAGTTTTAAGTTGGAGCTAGGGGCTCTGGGTAATTTCGTGAACCCGCTCTTAAAGTCGCATAATGCGTACCTTGAAGAGCTATAGAGATGCATATAGCTGCTCAGAGGCTCCCTAGCTAGAACTCCCTCAAATGGTGAAACTTCAGCCCCCAATAAAAAAGGCAATTACCAGTGCAATAAGCCCGAGAGAAGTAAATTGTATAGAAGTCTTCCTGAATTTTGGCACCGCAAAAGCAACCACTAATCCACTAATCAGGCTAAATAGCAGGCTCGCACCAAGCATAATGGATGAGAACCAGAAGAGGGGGCCAGCATGACCTTTATGAATCAGCAGAAATTGATGCCATAGATCATGTTCTTTTACATGAAGTATCGCTGATTGCTTATCCTGGCTAGGCTCCAAATAGACTTGGCGTTTGTAGCCATACCAGCCAATCCACTCATCCTCCAAATAGAAATCTGCCGGCAATGATACTTCTGTGGGCTGAACAAACGGAGATATGGTATCCAGAGTCTCTTGCTCATTGCTGGGCAGGCCCTTGGGTAGAGAAACTGTGTACTCAAATTGTTCATCGACGCCCCCCTCTATATCAAATAGATAGAGCACGCCCGTGGCGATATACAAAATGGCAATGGGTAGGAAAAAGCAGGAAAAATAGGTGTGGAGCTTGATCCACAGTAAACGGTATCTGGATTTCATAGGCAACAAAGGGCGCAATGCAAGTGCATTGCGCCCTGATAGTTAATAAAACAAATAAAGGAAATTAGAAGCGGTAGTCTACTGATAACCTGATATCGCGGCCTGCCTCATAAATTCCGGCTACGCTACCAAACCCGGTAATATCTGTATAATCTGCTACGCTGGAGTGATCCCGATAGTGCTCATTAAACAGGTTTTGAACCGCTAAATTCACATTCAGACTGTCATCTGCCAGTGGTTCCCAGTGCAAGTAAAGATCGTGTACTTGGTAACCGGGCTTGTCAACCTCTTGGATACTGTCGACATCGTCGTCGACCTCTACTGAGCGGTGTAAAACCTCAATATCATTTAAGTCTTGTACCAGTGTAAAATTCCAGCCCAACTCTAATTTCGGTGTAATAGCATAGCTGGTGGTCAGGTTCCATGTATCGCCGCGAGCATTTGCTAAACCGTTGTGCTCATACCCCTCTACAGTCTCTCCATTCAATTCCGAATCATTGTGGCTGAATGCGGCACTGATGGTTAACTGATCCCAAACATATGAGGCGCTGAGTTCAAACCCTTCAGTTTCCAGCTCACCAATATTTTCATAATAAACGGGACGCCCGACCTGATCAAAAATAACGTCATCGATAGTGCTGCGATAGATAGCGGCTTTTAGTTGAAGGCCGTCCAGGCTGTATTCTAGCCCCAACTCGGTATTGTCGACCGTCTCAGCATCCAGGTCAGGATCAAGAGTTGCCGACCACAGAGTAAACCCATCTCCAACCTCCTTGCCGCGCATCGCTGTTGCATGACCCGCAGTAAAGGTGAGTGCATCGGTAAGCGAATAACTCATTCCAATATTGGGACTGAAACCCTGGCTATCCGTCTCGTCATCATGAGTCACTTGTTCCAGCTCGTATTCGTCGTAACGAAGTCCAAAACTTAGCAATAGCGCGTCCGTAGCCTGCCAATGATCCTGGATATAAGCTCCACGAACATGTCCTTCTTCAAGCCAGGAGTTGAGGCCTCCCTCCACCCCTTCCACTTCATCCTCACGAGCTTCAATGCCATAGGTGATGGTATGTTGACCAACACTGCTGGTATTACGTAAATCAAAACCGATGGATTCCACGGAAGCAACGTAGTCCCATAGCTCCCGCCATGCTTCTGATTTTGTATGATAAACCGTTGTTTCCAGATTGATCAGATCGCTGGGAGAAAACTGATGGTTGACAACAAAGGTCTGGCGCTCAGCTTCCATCGGGTAGAGAGTATCGCCTTGAAGGGCGGGCCAGTTGGGATGTCTACTGAACTCGCCTGATTCTTCCCGCTGTTCAAAACTGACACTCAGTTTTTGATCTTCAGACAAATCGCCACTTAATTTTATAAAGGCGAGATCCTGTTCGGAAGCTGTACCATAGATAGTGTCACCGTCGCCATCTTCCATATCGTCGCGATCAACGGTTACAAATGACCCAAGTAGTCCCCAGTTGTCAGTTATCTTTCCATAAACTGAAGCACTGGCTTTCTCACCATCATTACTAAAGAAAGCGCCTTTCACTATTGCGCCAAACTGCTCACCGTCATCAAGTAGGTCATCCGCATCTTTGGTCTCAAAGCGGATAGCACCGCCAATGGCGCCAGCCCCACTGGTAGCTTCACCGGCTCCAGCCTGCACTTCAACCTTTTGCAACAGCTCAGGTTCTATCGATACCCGACCAATATGATGGAAGAGGGTGCTTGTTTGTGGAGCACCATCAACAGTCACATTAAGAAGTGTGTCTTCCATACCTCGGACATAGACTTTTTGCGCAATCCCCAGTGACCCACCAACAGATACGGAGGGTATCTGGCGGAATATATCGCTGAGATCATTTGCCTGCTGCATATCAAGCTCTTCAGGCGTAATCTCGGTATCAGTTGCCACACCGACAACAACTACGGTTTCCATTGGGTTTTCAGCAGCATCCTCTTGTTTCTGCACTTCCTGTGCCTGGCTGATGCCAGAGGCCAGGGCGCTGGATACCATCAAGGGGAGTAACGCGTACTTATTGTGAGAAATGTTGCGGGCCATTGGCTGTCCTTCACAGAGTTACTTATTTGCAAATGCGAATTATTCCTATTGGCGACTGCGAAGTACAGCAGTGTTGCATTTGTTACATTTAGTTGCATCAGTGTGTTGGAGGGTTACCTTATGCAGGCTCCAAAGATTGAGTGGGGAGAGTTACTCTCATACACAATCCTCCTACAGAGCGGTTGGAGGCTTCTACGGTTCCGCCCACGCTATGTAGCTGGCGTCGCGCCAACGCCAGGCCCAGCCCAAAATTTTTCGATTTTGATGTGCGAGACTGATCAGCTCGGAAGAAAGGCTTAAAGATACTGTCCAGTAGTGCTTCAGGTACTCCGGGGCCAGAGTCTTCAATATCAATAACAAATCTATTTTTCGTATTTCCCTCCAGAAGGACATGAACGGCTTGTCCCTTCGGGGTATAGCGCATGGCGTTACGCAAGATATTTTCCAAGGCTTGTCCTACCGCCTTGTGATTAGACTGTCTTATTTCAGCCGAGTCTGGCAAATGAGTGCAGATAGTGCGATCGGGAAATTCGAAACGGGCATCCTCGACAATCACATCGATAAGGTCGACCAGATCCAAGTCTTCGATACCTATAGAAGGCTGTTCGTTATCCAGCCAGGCAAGGGTGAGCGTATCATCTACCAGGCGTCTGATATGAGCAGACTCCCGCTGAATCCTCTGGATATTTTTATCATCAGCGTGACTTGCGCCAGCTCCCTCTATGGCAATATCCAGTCGGGTGAGTGGAGTTCTCAGTTCATGAGATAGATCCGCGATTAGCTGGCGCTGGTTGACGATTTGCTCACCTATCCGAGTCGCCATTTGATCAAAAGTTTTGGCTAATTCAGAAATCTCATCGTCACGATTTCCCAATTGGCGGTGCACTCGAACATCAAAGTTTCCCCGACTAAACTCCCGTGTTGCCTGCTCAAGTTTGCGCAGCGGGTGCATAATATGGCGATAGAGCATCACGGAAACTAAAGCTAGGATTCCCATTGGCAGGAGTATTTGCAGCAGGAGTCGCGTTGTTTTCCAGTTGCTGCCGGGACGCATCCTATCGGGAAGAAGTACCAAGAGACTGGTTTGCGCGGTTGCAAAAGGAATTTCCATCACCGGGTTTTCTTCAAAATACAGGTGGACCTTCCAATCCACATCCCGGCCGAGGTTATAGCCGATGTAACGATGTTCATTACCCGTCGCACCAGCAACATGGGTTAACTCATATTGGGTAACTGTGGCCCAGGTGTTTTCCTTTTCCTGCAATTCTTTCAACCATTGCTCCAATTCACCTTCGTTGCCGGAGAGAAACCGCGCTTCCGCCTCCTTGCCCCACTGTTTCAATTCCTCTCGATGAGATGCCTCCAGCATACTCATCTGCTCCTCGGTGCGAATAGTCAGGGAATTGATCAGGTAAAAGAGAGAGACAATGCCCGCAGTAATTAGAAGGCATAGTTTCCATAAAAGTTTGCGGTTCATTTCAAACAGTACCCTCTGCCATGTACTGTTTGTAAGCGGTCTCCACGCCATCCTGCTCCAGTCAGCTTGCGCCTGATTCGACTCAAGTGCATGTCCAAACTGCGGTCATAGGCACCCAGAGTACGGTTGAGAACCTGCTGTGAGAGATAGGCTTTGCTCAATACCTCTCCCCGGTGAACCGCTAACTCCCACAACAATTTAAACTGGGTCGCGGTAAAATCAATTGCCAGATCGCCGGTGAATGCTTGCTGAGCATTCAAATCGAGTTGCAGGTTGTCGATTTCTGTATGGTGGATGGCCTCCATCATCACTGGTTGACTGCGGCGCAATAGCGCCTCAACTCTCAGTAACAGTTCGGTCTTGTTAAATGGCTTGGCCACATAATCATCTGCTCCATGGCGAAAACCTGCGATCCTCTCCTCTTCAGCGCCTTTGGCAGTTAGGATGATGACCGGAACCTGACTGGTTTTGCGTAAAATTTTGAGTAGAGAAATACCGTCCATTTCCGGCAGCATCAAATCGAGCAAAATTAATTGAGGTTGTTGCTTGGCAGCTTCCAGCAGTGCGGTATTGCCATCAAAGCAAGCGTTGACCTGGTATCCTGCGCTTTGGATCATTTCGCAAAGTTGGTCGTTGAGACCGCGATCGTCTTCAACGATAAGGATGTTGGATTGTGTGGAAGGTTTTTGGCTCATGAAGACATTAGCTGTATGCAAACTGGTTGTGGAGCAAATTACCACAATGAGCAAAGCCTAAATATAGTTAGTTGAAGAGATGAGTATTCGTTCAGTCATAGCGCTGGGCTGAACTGCTGATGAGCTCCAATAACTTGGCATTGTATGCTTGAGCGTAAAATTTATTGTGTTCGTGCTGCTCGCTATCCAGAGCGTAATCTTCAATATGAAAGCCGGTTCCACATAGCAAAAATATTTCCTGAGGCCTGAACTTAGCGAGCTTACCTTGCAAGTCTTCTTCTAGTATCCCGGGCGTTACATGGCCAACCCCTGGAGAATAAACATCCACGAACTTAGCCCGGTTATGAATGAAATCATCTTCCGCATCAATAAATCCACGCTCCGCAGACAACACGGGATCGCTGGCTATTGCAATCATTTCATAGCTTTTTGAAAGTTCAGCCCACACCCAAGCGACTACACCAGCGAGAAGGGCCGTGCCAAGAAGAAAGGTATTCCTAAGGGTTGACGTCATTGTCTATACCTGTGGAAGCCCTAAGGTTTCGCCCTAAATAGGAAAAATAGGCTGTGAAAGCCTGGTTAATTTTCCTACGTTGCTGCCCCTGTGGATACAGTCCCAACTTTGCCTCTTGGCTAGCCTTTGAGCCTGCAACCAAAAAATTGTTGTTGATACTGGCATCCTGAATAAATGCTTCGAAAGCCCGAGCACTCAGCTCCACAGGCTCACTGTAGTAGACAGAACCATTTGCTTTATCGGCACTGACGGAAGCAGTCACCAAGTCACTGGGGTTATTACCACTCTCATCCAGCATCACAGTTTTAAAGCATGTAAAAAGTAAGTCATTGAGCGGGTGGGGTACTGGAGTTGCATTCCGCAACCAGGCCTCTGAAGCATACATGGTACTGGACGCATCACTGAACGCTTTTTGGGCCAAGTAATGATCAAATGCATGAAACCATTCATGGGCAATAGAGCCAGGTCCTGCGTTCTTGGCGAGAGAAAAGCTCCGGGCAGTAGGGTCATAAAAGGCAGCCATCCCCGGGCGCCCGCCGATTCCATATTGAAAAGACAATGTACCTCGGAGGGATACCAACGCTTCCGGTCCTTGAAGAATGGCCATTAGATCAACAAGTGCATCATAAAAAAGCCCAGCGGCCCGATCGCGCTCCTCGCGAGTGACCCATCGGCCAACAGCAATTGAGCGAAAGCCGAATCGCTTTCTGACATCCACAAACGAAACGGGTTGTCGTTGCTGGGTTGCAGTGTGACCACTGCGATAAAATGCCCTGGTCAGGACCATAATCAATGCCAGTTGATTGGAGGAGGGTGGATATTAATCCTCCGGATTGAAGGCTTGCAAGAAATGGGGAGTGCTTCTATTCCTGCCAACGAACCTAATTGATTTCTATTCAACCCAGTCAGAAAAGTAATCAACCAAATAGTCAATCGCCATTCGCGCTCGCATCGGTAAAAAGCGACGGTTCTGATACACGATCCAGCTACTTGCTCCGCGCCCACAAAAAGATTCCAAGATAGGCTCCAGTAAGCCCTGCTGAATTGAACCACTGAAACTGCTTTTGGGCATATAAGCTATACCCAGGCCTTGCTCACAAGCTTTCACGATCGCATGGGCATTATTTGTTCTCCAGCGCCCACTAACCTTTACGCTTACAGGCTCTCCATTCAGGTCAAAAACCCATTCATCATTGTTAGCCACCAAGCAACTCTGCGTTTTTAGTTGATCGGGGTGATTGGGTATACCATTTTCTTTCAGGTAACTCGGGCTTGCGACGGCCATCATTTGGCGGTCGGCCAGTTTACGAGCAACTAAGCCGGAATCCTCAAGGCGACCATAGCGTATGGCAAAATCAATCCCATCCTCGACGAAATTGACCATCCTGCTATTGAAGTCCATGTCGATTTTCAACCCCGGGTGTTTCAAGCCAAATTCCATCAGGGCAGGGGCAACATATTGCTCAGCAAAGATACCAGCTCCGCTAACTCTTAGTGTTCCATTGAGCTGAAACTGTTGCTGGCTAACCTGCTCATTCGCCTGTTGCAGGCCAATCACTAACTCTTTACACCGCTGGTAATAGGCGGTCCCGGCCTGGGTCAGACTTACCTGACGTGTTGAGCGGGCCAAAAGGGATGAGCCCAAGCGCTCTTCCAGACGGGAGACCTGCCTACTCACATGGCTAGTACTGCAGCCAAGTTGCTTGGCAGCCGCTGAGAAACCTTGGCTTTCTGCCACCGCTACAAACTCGACTATGCCGTCAAAATTTTCCATGTTTCTCAAACTCGATTATTGCCATTCTGCAAAGGTATTTAACAGATTTTACACATTATCAGCAGAAGAGGGACAATCTACAATCCCTCCCCACTGAATGCTGACCAACAGAGGAAAGAAACATGAAGAAAGTACTTATACCAATGACCAACCACGCCACCCTTGGTGAAACTGACCAGGCAAATGGCACCTACTCACCTGAGTTGACTCACGCGATTCACGTATTTATGGAGAGTGGTCTCGACTATGACATCGCCTCTATTAAAGGGGGGAAAGCACCACTCTATGGCACTGATATCGAAGGTGACGACATCAACCAAAAGGTGCTTAATGATTCAGATTTCCAAAACCGTATCAATAACACCATCCCTATGAGCCAGCTGAATACTGCAGACTATGATGCAGTATTCTACCCCGGCGGATTTGGTCTGCTTTCTGACTTGGCAACTAACGACGACTTCGCAAAGCTAAGTGCCGAGATCTACGAAGAGGGTGGCACATTGGCCGCAGTGTGCCACGGCCCCGCTGGTTTCCTGCCTATCACCCTGAGCAATGGCGAAAAGCTTTTGGCTAGCAAGTCTGTCACCGGCTTCACTCGTGAGGAGGAGATTGACTTCGGCACCATTAATGACATCCCATTTTTGCTGGAAGAATCTTTGGCGAGGGGCGCTGCCCGCTACAACAAAGTACAACCTTGGCAGGAGTTTGTTATTGAAGATGGGCGAGTGATTAGCGGCCAAAACCCGGCAAGTGCACACGGTGTTGGTGTTGCCATCGCCAAACAGCTTGCCAGCTAGTACATGGCCTGGCCGGCCCCTCTGGGGTCGGCTCATGATTCTAAGTAGAGGTGTCCCGTAGTGCAAAATGCAGTTATCTACCCGTCTCTAATGCTTATTGCAGGCATTGGTATACCGGTAATGGCAACGCTAAATAGTGGTCTCGGTATTAAGCTTGGTAGTTCAGCCCTGGCAACTACACTGCTATTTCTCGTTGGACTTGTAATCTCCGCGGCCTATCTCTTGAAAACGGAGGGGTTACCCAGTGCTGTTTTTAGCAAAGATATTGCCTGGTACTTTTATTTGGGTGGGATTCTAGTAGCTTTCTATATATTGAGTGTGACTTGGGTGTCGCCAAGGTATGGCGTGGGTAATGCAGTATCTTTCGTTCTTCTGGGGCAACTGCTCGCCATCAGCGTTATCGACCATTTTGGGCTACTGGGTCCGCAGCAAACCAGCTTGGATACCAAGCGCCTTATTGGTCTCGCCATGATGGTTGTCGGTGTACTGTTGGTAGTAAAGCGCACGTCTTAAGGAGCCTCTGAATAACTTCGTGATACCTCTGGCATGCAGAGCAGTTCACAATCAAGGTGCGGCTTCGCAGGAATATCTAGACCTTTCAAGAAGTCGCAACGCGGAGTGTGCATCGCTCTGCAAGCCCCGAAGGGCGGGTCTTGAAGGCCACAGCTGCTGCGTTGCCGCTCTTGCAAAGGGCTACGGCCGTTCACGGCGAGCTGCGTCTAACATCTGCAGACTTCAAGACCCGCAGAGGTATTACAGAGTTATTCAGAGGCTCCTTAATTTCACAATACTAATCGTTATGTACTGAGATCATATGACTAATTTAATCGTTATGGCAAAAGTCACAGTCCGCCCACAATATACTTCTCAGGCATCAGCACTTTTAATCGAGCTGGCGTGTAAGTCAGAACAAGAGTCTGGCTGTTTATCCTATAAAATTTTACCCTCACTGGATGAAGGCAATGTTTTCACTACACTAGAAGTTTGGGAGTCTTCTGAAGCTGAAATGATGCATTGGAATACAGATCACTTAAAAACCATCATTGCAAAGTTGAATCCACTTCTTGCTGCGGAGGCAGGAATCGAAAAATATACGGAGATAAAAACTATCTAGCACAACCGTTACTTTATATTGCAACTTTTTGTAATCTTACTTTTATAACATCAATACCTTCCTTTTCATTGAAGTGAGTCTAATCGGACATCGACTTAAAGAAGTGCATATATACCAATGAGATAGCCTTTCTGTTAGGTTATTTTTTGATCTCATAATTAGGAGCGTGGCCTTTCTTATAAACCAGAACTGTTCGCTGAAAGCTCATAAAAGTATCTCCTCGCTGATTAATACCACGGGTTTCTACGCTAACAATACCCTGTGTTGGCCTAGACTTGGATTCACGCTTAGAAATGACCTCACTTTCTGCATAAACCGTGTCACCTTCAAAAACAGGTTTAAGCAGTTTAACTTTGTCCCACTCAAGATTGGCAACAACTTTCTTGCTAATAGTATTTACAGTCATACCCGTGACAATAGCCAATGTCAGAGTACTATCTACTAATGGAAGGTTCCATTCAGTGCTCTCTGCGTAATGGGCATCAAAATGGAGTTGCGCCGTATTCATAGTTAACAGGGTCATCCAGGTATTGTCTGTTCGCGTCAATGTCCTACCTGGGCGGTGCTCGATAATGATACCTTCTACAAAGTCCTCGAAGTAGAAGCCAAAATCTTCGCGATATCGATTGTTGTCAATCTGTTTATAGGGGTTAAATTCCATTTAAGATTGCCTCCTTGATTGAGTGATTGTAAGTTCGCTTGGATATACCCGGAGCACTGGCAGATTTGCGCTGGAGTAGCCTTTAGCTAAGACTATTAAAGTTTGAGATTATTTGCTGAGCCTTAGAATAGATCGGGATATCTATCATTCGGCCTTCATATTGGCAGGCTTTACCTGAGGATTCATTGTAGATACGAACGATTTCCTTTGCTTCCTTATACTGGTCTAGTGTGGGCCTAAAAGATAACTTGATAGTTTTTACCTGTTTAGGGTGAATAGCTGCCTTGCCACTAAAGCCAAGCGATTGAGCCTCATGGAGTTCATTAACTAGTCCACCTTCATCCTTAAAGTTAAAACAGGGGGAGTCATAGCAAGCTATCTGTTTGAGTGCGGCAGCTTCGACCATTTTCATACGCGCCCATATGAGTGCTTGTGGGGTGCATTCACAATTCAGATCGGCTGCATAATCAGCGGCTCCAAACATCAAACCTTGCAACTTTTCAGAACTACAGTTAACGATATCATATAAATTGGATGTTCCTTGAGCGGTTTCAATTAAGGCTATAATCGAAATATCCTTATAGGCTTCGCTCAAGAGCTCACTGATAAGGTTGATATCATGTTGAGATTCTGTTTTCGGATAAAGCACCACATCTATAAATGGCTTTTTATCAATAATTTCGGCCAAATCTTTTATTCCATTGATCGTTGACAAACTATTTATCCGAATTGCACTTATAACACCATTCGAGCTTGGCCTTGAATAAAAATCGATCGCGATATCCCTGGCACTATCTTTGTCCTCCACTGGTACGCTATCTTCAAGATCAACGATTATTCCATTCGCCCCAACTTCAGACGCCTTAGCAAAGCGTTTCGGTTGGTTTCCAGGGGTGAATAACAATGCGGGGAAAAGCTTTAAATTAATCATTGTATCGCTCAAATAAAGTTTTGCTCTTTGGCCTGCTCCAATAAGCTCTTACGGAATTTAGGGTGTGCAATTTCAATCAAGGCAAGGGTCCGCTCTGTGGTTGATTTCCCCATAAGTCGGCAAGATCCGTACTCGGTTACCACGTAATCGATATCTAACCGAGAGTCTGTGGTGATAGATTTCAAACGTGGAACTATCCTGGAGGTTTTACCACGCTGTGCCGTTGAGCTACTGGCCAGAATAGTCTTCCCATTTTTTGAGTAGTAAACTCCCCTCACGAAATCCAGTTGCCCGCCAACACCCGAGAATTGATGTCCAATGAATTCCGCATTGACCTGTCCACTGAAATCAATCTCAATAAATGAGTTAACTGAAATCATATTATCGATCTGGGCTATTATTTGGGGTTCATTCACATATGACACGGGCAGGCAGAACATAGATGGATTGCCATCTATAAAGTCAAATAGTTCTTTGTTTCCAGCTGCAAAAGTGAATACGCTCACATGAGGGTTAATTGTCTTTCGGGCATTAGTTACTGCTCCAGACTTAATAAGCTTAATCATACCTGGTGTTATTACCTCGGTATGAATGCCCAGATCTTTCTTTTTAGTTAGTTGTTCACAAACTGCATTCGGAATAGCACCAATACCCATTTGGATAGTTGCGCCATCAGGTATTAACGGAACAATGTAGTCACCAATTTTCCTATCTAAATCGGTAATCTCTTTTGGAGATTCCTCCGCTAATTCCATAGTGTTTTCAACAATGGCATCCACTTCACTAATGTGCAACAAGGTGGCCCCCGCTGTACGTGGCATATTTTTATTCACTTCCACAATTAATCGATTTGCGTGGCGCGACAACTCAATAGCATAATCACCATTAGTACCAAAATTGAAATAACCATGCTTATCCATCGGCGCCACAGTTACCAGGAAAGCATCTATTTTAACTTGCTCTCTGATTATTTGAGGGTATCGACTAAAAGATATAGGGACATAGTTAATATATTTTTCCCCTTTTGAAAAACCAGCATTTGCTAATTTAACTTCGTCTTTAGTTAGCATTGAAGAGTAAGGCCTTACCCGGTCCATTAGATCTTCTTGAAAAATAGTTTCCGTCGCGACCTTCCCACAACGCATATAATAGACTTTTAAATGTGTAATAAATCCATTTCGAATATGCTTCTCTAGTGCTGAAAGTAGGGCTGGTGGGCTAGCGGTGCGCATGCCGATAGAAATAACGCTATCGTCTGGGATTAAATTAACTGCTTCTTCAGGTGTTAGCTGTTTCTTTTTATACAGGGCGTTGTTATCCATAGCAGATTAACCGATTATTTGGCCACACTGTGATCCTTGAAGCGGCTGCTGTCGCTCTTACGGTCCTGTTACAAAGGCGCTAATAAGCAGAAAACGTTCATAGACCTGCAATCAAGCGCTGATAAGGAAGTAAGAGCTACTAAGTCCTGCGATTATAGTTTGTGAATTAACACTTGTTTCAAAAGGGCTAGTGGCTTAACGATGAACATCATGCAGCTTGTTTGAGCAGATTCGATTCTATGTAGTCGGTATGTTCTAAAAGCTCTGCAGTTGATCTTTATGCCACGGTGGTACTCATAAAGTACCTAAATCTCTTAATGGTGTTCCATTAGCTTTAAGTGCTATTCACCAAAGATTACTGCCTATCAGCTGTCTATAAGAAAGAATGATGTGACTTTAGCTGATCCATCAAGCAGTGGTATGCCAAACCTCAGCAACTACACTTTTGCAAACACTCGTAGATGCCGCACTGGTACTATTCCAAATAGTTCTTTAGCGGTTCCTAAAGCAACCGTTGGAAGTCTATTCATGACAAAGTCAAAACGTCCACTGATTTCCGTCAACCCCTTGAACGGTAAAACTCTGAAGACTTATCACGAAATGTCAAAAGAGGATCTCGACAAGGCGATCGGTCGCGCAGACAAAGCCTTTGTAAGTTGGAGAAACCGAAGTTTTAGTGATCGAGCAGTGATACTAAAGCGTGCAAGCAACCTATTTGAGGAGCGATCCGAAGAACTTGCCCGCCTGATGGCGTTAGAAATGGGTAAGAAGCTCAGTGATGGTCAAGGTGAATTGGCACTTTGTGCTGAAATTTTTGACTACTACGCCGAAGAGGGCGAAAAAATCTTAGCTCCACAGCAGCTTTCCACCCGCGAAGGGGAGGGTACTTTAGTCTTCCAGCCCTTAGGAGTGGTCTACGGCATCCAACCATGGAACTTTCCCTTCTACCAACCGGCTCGCTTTACCGCCGCCAACTTGATCGCCGGCAATGTTGTACTTACTAAACATGCCTCTAATGTTCCCCAGTGTGCCGAAGCCTTCGCACAGCTGTTGTTTGATGCAGGGGTACCGGAAGGAGTCTATACCAATCTACCGATCACATCCGGTGGGGCTGCCTCCATTATTGATGACGATAGGGTCAAAGGAATCTCATTTACTGGCAGCAATGCCGCCGGTGCAATGGTTGCAGAGCAAGCTGGCCGCAATGTAAAGAAAACTGTTATGGAGCTGGGCGGTGTTGATCCATTTATCGTGCTCGAAGATGCGGATATGGATTTAACGATACAGCGATTTGCGGAGGGAAAGCTGGGCAATTGCGGGCAGATATGTTTGGCTGCGAAGAGAATCATTCTAACTGAGCCCATTGCTGAAGAATTCCTAGACCGAGCTACCAAGCTGTTCCAAGCGCTGAAACCCGGTGACCCTCTTGTAGAAAGTACAGATTACGGTCCGTTATGTACTGAAAAGGCCGCTGAGCAACTGGAGGATCAAGTCAGCAAGTCCGTTAAGGCTGGCGCCCAACTGCTAGTGGGGGGTAAGCGCAATGGCGCATTTATCGAGCCGGGTATATTAACTGAAATACCCGCTGGTTCCCCGGCAGCCGTAGAGGAGTTGTTCGGCCCCATCGCTTGTGTTTGGGTAGTTCCCGATGAGGAGGCAGCGGTTAAGTTGGCCAATGATAGCTCCTTTGGCCTGGGTGGTTCTGTCTATACCCAGGACCATGAAAGAGGCCGCCGTGTCGCGGAACAGTTGGAATGTGGTACTGCCTTCGTTAACCATGCCGCTTCAAGCTACGCCAGTATGCCTATGGGAGGAGTGAAGAAATCCGGCTATGGCCGGGAGCTGGGAGAACTAGGTATTAAAGAGTTTGTCAATCAAAAGCTGATACGGTACTTCTAAGTAGCGCAATATAGACGTGGGTAGAGCAATGAAAGTACTTGTGGCGGGTTCTAACGGTGCAATCGGTCAAATCCTTGTGGGTAAACTTGTCGGCAAGGGGCACGAGGTAACCGCTATGGTCCGCACGGAATCACAACGAGATAATTTTCGTAGTACAGGTGCGCGCCCCATTCTTGGAGATCTGACAAGGAAGGAGTCCCTAAACAATGCGGTAAAGGGGCAAGATGCAGTCATTTTTGTTGCGGGCTCCAAGGGTAAAGCATTGGAGTCTGTGGATCGGGATGGTGCTATCCATCTTTGTGATGCAACGAAAAGCGCGGGTATATCGCGCTTTATTCTATTGAGTTCCATTTTTGCCGGGCGATCAGAGCAGGGGCCTGAAAAGCTCCAACCCTATCTAAAAGCCAAACATATAGCGGATGAATATGTAAAAAAAAGTGGCCTCGATTACACGATATTGAGACCTGGTGCCCTAACTGACACCTTGGGAACGGGGTTAATCAGCATAAGCGATTTATTTGCGGGGCCAGACATAGAGATCAGCCGAGCCGATGTTGCAGAGGTAATTACCTCTGCGCTGGATGAGCCCAAAACAGTCGGTGCGGTTTTTGAATTCATTGGGGGCGAAACCCCGATTCCTGACGCATTAGCACAGCTAAACTAGGTTTTATCATTCAAGTTAAGAACCTCAACGTCTGATCAATCGCTTGCTCACTATTGCAGCGCTGGATCTCCAACTTTTCAATACCAATACCGCTAAGTTTCTCCCGTATTTGATTCAGTTCAGCATCAGTTGTGAGGCTCGGATGCCTGGTAAGGCGCACTTGCAGAGGTATCTTGGACTGAGCGAGAAGCTCCGCACATTGCCAAGGAGCCGCACCACTGCCATCAACACCCGTAATGGAAGGGTAGTTTTCCGGCATTGCTTTGATATCCAACCCCACCCAATCAAGACTTTGGATCAGGCGTTCCAGCCTGCGGGGGTAGATTCCCGCAGTATGAAGCCCGACCTTGAATCCCAGATCCTTAACTTGGGCAATCGCAGGTTCCAGGGCATTCTGGGCGGTGGGCTCTCCACCGGAAAACACAACGGCATCCAGCAAGCCCCGGCGACTGTCTAAAAATGTGAGGATCTGATCCCAGTCATAGGCACTGGGTGCTCGCGCAGGCAGTAGATCGCCGTTATGGCAGTAGCGGCAGCGCCAGGGACATCCCTGGCAAAAAACCACCGCTGCCAACTCGCCGGGGAAGTCGATTGCCGTAAACGACGTGAATCCACCGACACGTAACTTATTACTCATAAGTTTTTAGTGCATTCCTGCTGTTGTCCGCCACAAAGAACTGGCGCTCCCTGTGCTCTGATTGTTTTCCCGGATTCCAAAATGAAACTGGGCGGTGGTACCCCATTACCCGGCTCCATACCTCGCAGCGGGTGCGATCTTCTTCTCTCAATAAAGTATCTTGTTGGCTCATGGTCTTTCTCCTTGAAAGTATGGTTTAGTCGCTACAACAGGAATGCTCACGGGCCAGGAGAGCTTCGTCGCAGCGTGGGCAGAATTCGTGTTCGCCACTCAGATATCCATGGACCGGGCAAATAGAAAAGCTCGGGGTCACGGTGATATAGGGCAGGCGGTAGTTTTCCAGAGCACGCCGCAATAAGCGGCGGCAACTATCGGCATCAGGCAACTGTTCGCCCAAATAAAGATGAAGCACAGTGCCACCGGTGTAACGGGATTGGAGGGATTCCTGTCGGGCCAGGGCCTCGAAGGGATCATCGGTAAAGCCCACTGGTAGCTGGGATGAATTGGTGTAGTAGGGCGCTTCACTACTACCTGCCTGCATAATATCCGGGTAACGTTTGCGATCTTCGCGGGCAAACCGATAAGTAGTGCCCTCTGCCGGAGTTGCCTCCAGATTGTAGAGATGCCCGGTTTGTTCCTGGAATTCAGTCATGCGCATACGGATATGGTCGAGTAATTGCTCGGCCAGTTCTTTCCCATCTTCCGTAACCACACTTTCGTTGTCGCCACTAAAGTTTCTCAGCATTTCATTGATGCCGTTCACCCCGATCGTGGAGAAGTGGTTGCGCAGTGTCCCCAGGTAGCGGCGAGTGTAAGGAAACAGACCTGCATCCATATGCCGTTGGATGACTTTCCGTTTCACTTCAAGTGAATCACGGGCAAGTATCAGCAGTTTGTCCAGTTGGGTGAGCAGAAGCTGCCAGTTTCCTTTATAGAGATATCCAAGGCGGGCACAGTTGATAGTTACTACGCCGAGCGAACCTGTCTGTTCGGCGGAGCCAAAGAGGCCGTTACCGCGCTTTAACAATTCACGTAGATCAAGCTGTAAGCGGCAGCACATGGAGCGAACCATGTTTGGGCTCAGGTCTGAATTTATAAAGTTTTGGAAATAGGGCAGACCGTAGCGAGCGGTCATGGCAAACAGCCGCTCAGCATTTTCGCTCTCCCAAGGGAAATCCTGACTGATGTTGTATGTGGGAATAGGGAAGGTGAATACCCTACCGCGCGCATCCCCCTCGCTCATGACTTCGATATAGGCGCGGTTGATTAGATCCATTTCCTCTTGCAGGTCGCCATAGGTGAAAGGCATTTCCTGACCGGCAATCACAGGCACCTGCTCGCGCAAATCCTGGGGGCAAACCCAGTCGAAAGTGAGATTAGTAAAAGGGGTTTGGGTGCCCCAGCGGGATGGCACATTCAGGTTGAAGATCAGTTCCTGAATGCACTGGCGTACGGTCGCGTAGTCCAGCTGGTCCTTGCGCACAAAAGGCGCAAGATAGGTATCGAAAGAGCTAAATGCTTGCGCGCCCGCCCATTCGTTTTGCAGTGTTCCAAGAAAGTTAACAATCTGTCCGACCGCGCTGGTCAAGTGGGCCGGCGGTGCCGATTCGACTTTTCCCGGAACACCATTCAACCCTTCATGTAATAGGGTGCGCAGCGACCAACCTGCACAATATCCAGCCAACATATCTAGGTCGTGGATGTGTAAATCGCCATCCCGATGTGCTGCGCCGATCTCAGGGGAATAAACATGATTTAACCAATAGTTGGCAATCATTTTACCTGCGCTGTTCAGGATCAATCCCCCTAGGGAATATCCCTGGTTCGCATTGGCTGCAACTCGCCAATCCGCTTGCTCTAAATACTCTTCAATAGAAGCACCGACATCCACCAGTGTTTGCCGATCAGTGCGCATTTGCGCATGCCGCCCCCGATAAGCGATATAGGCGCGGGCAGTATCAATGTAATCGTTATTGATCAATACCTGTTCAGCAATATTCTGAATCTCTTCAATATCAATGGGCTCACCACTATCAAAGCGGTGCTTGATCACTTTAAGGACAGATTCGGTAAGTTGTTCCGCTTCCTGTTGATCAAAAGATTCCGTTGCCTGGCCAGCACTGAGAAGAGCCAAAGTGATCCTGCGAGCATCAAAAGCCAGTGTCCTGCCATCTCGCTTACGCACCAACAGTTGATCTGAACTTACCTGCGAAATCTGTTCTGAAGCTGGTGCGGCTTCGCTGTCGGGTATAGCGGTACTGGTCATCGGACTTCCTCACAATTTGTGGGGAGAGCATATCGAAGAGACAGGAACGCCAATTGATCCAGATCACTATATATGGCACATTGGTTAATAGACGAGCACAATATGTTGTGCTCTTGGTGTGAGCTTAGATTAGGTACATACCTACTCTCGGCAAGTCCGAAGGCGAGTTCAGTGCCAGTCGGATGTACCTAACTATAGGGAGAATCGCGAAGTGCTTCCTTCAGCCAGGTTACGAAAGCCAACACATTTCCATTTCTTGAATGGCGGCTAGGTATTAATGCGGAATAGGTAAATCCCTCAATCCCTGAAAGCTTGGAGTCTCCTCTGTAGGGGACCAGCCATTGATTGCGCAAAGGATTTTGAACAAGAAGCGAACTTACTAGCGCAATACCCTGGCCAGCCAAGGCGGCCTGGATTACATGATGCTCCTGGTCAAACTGCCGCACCCGAATGCCATCAAGTTTTCTTTTGAGGAGAGTTTGCCAGTTCAGCGGTGGAAGTGATGAGTTGACCCATTTTGTTTCCAGAAGTTGAGCTTCAGAAATATCCCTAATCTGAGTCAGGTAGCTTGGTGCAGCGTAGGCACCGATTGTTTCGGTGGCCAAGTGGAGGGCATTTTTTGTACTTTCATCATAATTCCCGTACCGAATAGCGATGTCGATGCGTCTATCTCGCTCGATATCACTCACTTCTTCCCCGGTCACTACTGAAACAATGATATCTGGAAATTTCTGATAAAAATTCTCCAGATGGGGCACAAGCCACATAGCAGCAAAACTTGAAGTCGTACTAACGGTCAGTGTTTTCTTTGAACACGTTATTTCACTCACCGTTTCAGTGAGCTGCTGAAAAATTTGAGAGGTAGTTTGAGCGAGCATCTGCCCTTCACTGGTCAACTGCACGGCACGGGTTTTGCGCTCGAATAATGTTGTACCCAGGGATTCCTCTAAACCCTTTATCTGATGTGATACGGCTGTCGGCGTTATAAAGAGTTCTTCCGCAGCTCTCTTGAAACTGCCCAGTCTCGCGGCGGCATCGAATACTTTGAGGGCGTTGAGGGAGGGCAGGTTTGGGTACACCGATCAGAATCTCTTATAGATGAGTTTTCCTCATCTATAAGAAGAAATAACTCGTTTGTCAAGGATACTCCCCAGCATCACCATAGATGAACCTTCAGGCGGTTTAGTAAAGGTTCCAGACTATGAAAACACTATTACATATTGACGCTAGTGCACAGAAGTGGAGCGGCTTAGCAGCACCACAAGACAGTGCGAATATCCCCAGGCATACCTCAATCTCCAAAGCAGTTGCCGCGAGTTTTATAAGCAGCTGGCTAGAAAAGAGGCCTAAAGATAAAGTTATCCATAGAGATGTCGGTTTAAATCCACCAGGTTTTATTAATCAAGATTGGATTGCCTCGGTTTTTACGCCTGAAGCGGATCGCACCAAGGAGCAACAGTCCTTGGTCGCGCTTTCTGACACCTTAATTGATGAGCTATCCCAGGCGGATATCATTGTTATGTCCACTTCGATGTATAACTACGGCATGCCTGCCGCACTTAAGGCCTGGTTCGATCAAGTTGTTCGTATCAACAAGACGTTCACCTTCGATTTAGACCGTGGTGACTTCCCCTTAGAGCCTATTATGTCTGGCAAAAAGCTGGTGCTAATCACCTCTGCCGGGGAGTTTGGCTTTGGACAAGGAGGAATCCGTGAGCAAATGAATCACCTGGGGCCACATATCCGAACCTTAAGCCACTATTTGGGGGTTGAGGAGTTTCATGAAATCAATGCAGAGTACCAGGAATTTGCTGATGAAAGGCACCGGGATTCGATTAAACGAGCTTTCCTCAAAACCCAGGAGTTAACCGCAACGTTGGCTAACTGCCTTTAAAGTTTGCCTACCAAAGCTAGCTTGTCTCCCCAATGAAGTGGCCAGCGGCTTGTCAGAGTGGTATCCCGATACTTACTATGCGGAATGGGCGCAAATAGCGTCTTTGTCAGTTCTCAATTTGCACTCTGGTACAAAAGTAAATAAGTATCTGAGGATTCATGAAGCAGCAGGTATTTGGCAATTCATCAGAAGACAAAGCGAATATTACCTTAGCCTCTGGGAATAATTGCCGGTTGATCAGGGTTCGTAGAGACTTAATACCGAATTACCACCTCTTGGTTTTTCCAAAATCCCAGGGAGAGCCAAGTAAGGAGGAGGTTAGTGAGATGGTTTCACTTGGCATTGAGCATGCTAAAAGCGCTGCCGAATCAATAGTCGATGACCCAGAAGCCTATACTCTCCTTTACAGTGGTTATAGTGCTCGAAGGGAAAAAGGCTGGCATATTCATATCGTATTATTGGGGAATCGATGGAGAAAGGCATGGCTTTATTTGGTATTGGCAGGGAAAAACATTTTACAAGCTACGGGTTTACGGAAAGATGACGCTCCGGGGATTAGCCAATGAACCAAAATAGATGGCTCAACCTAATGGGGGCACTCAATCTTCCTGAATCCCTTCAGTGCTTCGAAAAGTTGGTTTCTTCGTATGCAGAGAATCACAGGCATTATCATACAGGGCATCACATTGATGCGATGCTGAAGCACTTTGATAAAGTTGCAGAGCTTGCCGAGCACCCCCATGAGGTCGAGCTGGCTATCTGGTTTCACGATGCGATTTACAAGCCTTTTTCCTCTAAGAATGAAGAAAACAGTGCTCTATGGGCAAAAAAGTTCCTGATCGATTCCGGGTATTGTCCCGCAGGAGTGGATAGGGTGTACCAATTGATTATGGCAACCTGCCACAATTACACGCCAGTTAGTATTGATGAAAAGCTAATAATCGACATTGACCTAACGATCCTGGGTGCCAGCACAAGCGCTTTCGAAGCATATGAAAAACAAGTCCGTAAAGAGTATCGGCTGGTACCGATTATGATTTACAAAAAGAAACGCAGGGAACTATTAAGGGAATTTTTGTCTCAAGAGAGGCTTTATCACACTGATTACTTCTATAAGAGATATGAAAAGCGTGCCAGGGCGAATATTGAAGGGTGTATATAGCGTTGTTATTGAAAGAACTTAAAGCGGTCGGTCTTGAAGCTTTTTTGAATGAAATAGAATCGCTGTGTGTTGAATGTACTACCGCTGAATTGTCTTCTGATATTATTGAGCAGGGCTCATCTAAGATTGGGGGGCACCCTGATGTCCCTGCTGACTTTGAGTGGCCATTCTATCGAGGTTTGCCTTTGGAGTTTCTCCTTCAGCTCAATTGCGCAGAAGTCAATTCACCTATCCTGCCATCGGCAGGCTACTTGCTCTTTTTTTACTGTGATGGAGTTTGGGCGGATGTGCGAGGTGAGAAAGATTTTATACGGATAATCTATATCCCGGTTGATGTAGCACTCTCGAATCACCAGGCCCCCGGTATCCATAAAAAGCGCTTTTGGGGACTGTTAAAGCCAAAGAGACTACCTTCGATTTATCCTGAAAGTAAAATATCGTTCAAGCGCTCTTTTTCCCTTCCAGATTTAGGCGAGTATCCTTATGAAGAGTTAAAGATATTTGATGAAGATGATTATTTGCTTGATGCATATTGCACCCTGAAGGAAAACCTTACAGGATCAAAATTACTCCAAATTTCTGGTTATCCCAATCCAGTACAGTACGATGGTATAACTGAAGATGCGGCAAGGGTTATGAGTAAAGGCAAAGCTGAAGATTGGCAGTTGCTATTGGAACTCAATAGTCTTGGTGGCTTTATGTGGGGAGATGCAGGAAGATTGTATTTCTCCATACACAATGAAGACCTTGCGCAGCTGAAGTTCTCAGATGTTTGGATGCAGATGCAGTGCCACTAGGCTAACAATGTAACCCTAATTAGTAGGAACTAATGATAATTCAACTTCCCTTAAGGCTCGTCTACAACTACTGGATTCTGCTAACAGTGGTGTTTTTGTGCATTATTACGAGCCTATCCCTGTTTCCGCTTCCCGAAGTACCCAATATACCCGGCACCGACAAAACCAATCACTTAATTGCCTATAGTGCACTGATGTTCCCCGTCGCCCTACGCAGGCCTAGTTACTGGTGGCTAATAGGGTTATTTTTTGTGCTGTGGAGCGGTGGCATAGAGTTACTTCAACCTTACGTGAATCGCACAGGTGAGTGGTTGGATTTCGCGGCTAATACGGCAGGGATATTGAGCGGCACACTTATCGCTTGGGTGCTGGGAAAATTTGGGCTGAGGGAGTACAAATCCTAAAAACCTGGATTAGCTCAAGCTCCAGAACTGCTCCAAGTTGCCCGTTAATTGATCGGTGTTGCGACAAACCGCCGGTTGCCAGTGCTCGGGGAAAAGCTGCCAATAAAAAGGTTCTGAAAAGCGGCTATCTACCAGAATGATCACACCTTTATCAGATTCGGAACGTATAACCCGACCGGCAGTTTGCAGTACGCGAGTCATCCCTGGATAGCGGTAGGCGATGTCAAATCCATGGATGCCAGTGGTTTCCGCAGCATCGCGCTGTAGCTCCCGCTCAACATTAACTTGCGGGAGCCCAGTACCGACGATAATAGTGCCAACCAGCTTCTCCCCAACATAGTCAATGCCTTCACCAAAGATGCCCCCCATAATGGCAAACCCAAGGCTCTTGTTACCTTCGTTGAATCCAGACAAAAACTCAGCGCGCTCTGTCTCTCCCTGTCCCGGCAGCTGTTGTAACAAGGACACTTCCGGGAATCTCGCCTTAAAACTCTCAGCAACTTGCTCCAGGTAACGATAAGAGGGAAAAAATACCAGGTAATTTCCTGCGCGGCTGTAAAAGGTACGGGAAATAATGTCGACGAGGTTCTCTATTGAGCGGTCGCGGGCTTGGTAGCGCGTATCTATATATGGGCACAGGAAAACGCCCTGTTGCTGCGGCTGAAAAGGCGAGGGCAGTCTTAGGTAGGGCGACTCATGCTCTACACCCAGCTGACTATATATATAGCTGGCTGGGCGCAAAGTCGCAGAGAAGAGTATAGCGGCTTGGTTTTGCTGGTAGGATCGCTGTAAAAACTGTGCAGCATTTAAACAAAGTAGCTTAATTTCCTGCTCCTGCCAGGGAGCATCCCGGTCAATCACCCGTGTGACGACTTTATGCTGATCGGAAAGCTCCTGCTCAATAACGGCGTAACGATAGACAGACCTTAACCACTCCGCTATTTCTTCCGGGGGCGACTGAGAGCTTTCCATAAGTTGGCTGACCGTGGAGAGCACTTTTTGCACGGCTCGGGAAACCGGTTCTGGATGCTCTGCTTCACCTGTTGCTGCAGTGACCCAAACTTCACCCCCTTCAAAAGTACTGCGGCTTTGAGCTACACCAACTTCTCGCAATTTTTTGATCCAATTTTCAATTGCCCGAACCAGAGACTGAATACTTCTCTGCAATGTCGGAGAGTGCCCTTTGCAAGCATTAGCTGCGCGGCGACTATCACGGCGGGATAACTTTGCACTGTACATTTCCTGGGCGCGGTCGATCAAATTGTGAGCTTCATCAACTAATAGTGCGCGGCGATTGCGCTGGTCCTGAAAACTGACCAGGCGTACCAAAGGGTCAAACACGTAATTGAAATCACATACCACCAAGTCTACCCAAGGCAATATTTGAAGGGAGAGTTCAAAGGGACAGATTTGCTGCTGATCCGCCACATCAGCAATCTCTTTGGGAGTTAACTGGGGCCGGCCGAGCAGGGCATCCATTGCAACTGGAAGTCGATCATAAAACCCTTTTGTTCTCGGACAGATGCCGTCATCATCACGGGTACAAAGCCCCAGGTTACAGGCACAGGTTTTTTCCCTTGCTTGAATTTCAAGTAAAGATAACTGCAAACCACTCGCCTGAAGTGCCTCAATGGTTTTCCGCACCATTTGCCGACCGGAATTCTTTGCTGTCAGGTAAACCAGCTGATCCAGCTTTTCCTCGCCAATTGCCTTTATGGCTGGGAATAGGGTGCTGATTGTCTTGCCGGTTCCCGTGGGTGCTTCAGCCACCAGCTCACCACCGTCCCGGAAACACCGGTAGGCTTCCACTGCCAGTTGGCGCTGGCCGGGGCGGTATTGTGGGAAAGGAAAAGCGAGCTGTTTCGCCGTTTCAATAAGCTGCTGCCGATGTTCCTGCCAAGCCCTGTGCCAACACAAATATTTTGTGAGAGCCTCAAGAGTGAAGGTCTCCAGCTCACTAAAACGGTACTCTATGCATTCTGGATAGGACTTGCGCTCCTTGAGGTTATACCAGACAACTTGCAAGGCGACTGTATCTGTACCACCTGTAGTGCCTTCATTGACCAAGTGGCAATAGCCGTAAATTTTTAGCTGAGCCCAATGCAATTTCTTGGCGGCTTCGGGCAACTTCGATGGAGGTAAATAAGTGGTCTTAATTTCATCCAGTTGAGCCGGTTTATGCAAATCACTTTTCGGGTGGAAAATGTCAACCCGGCCGCTCAAAGTAACCTGCTGTTCCATCCAATCTATTTGGGCCTTGAGCTTGTATTCTGCCTCAGCGCCTTTGGGCCGCTGACTTTGTAGCTTCTGATGAGCCCGAATCCCTTCCTGGGCAGAGGGCCCTGAAGTTGGTTCCCGAATCAAATCTCCGTTGCGGCAGGAAAAAGCGACTAGCTCTCCCACAGAAAGATTCAAAATCTCAGCCGACTCTAAGCTATCCAAAGCTAGCGCCACTCCACATGAATTACCCGATGAGGGATCGCCTCTTCAGCAAAAAACGTCAGCCAGCGTTCTTGGTTTTTTTGTAAGCGATCCCCAGGACCTTTAACCTCCACGAGTTCATAGTGGCCGGAGGGAGTAAAGCAAATAAGGTCTGGCAGCCCATTTCTATTCTGTGTGATGTCACTGAGCATGCGAGTAAAAATTGAACGCCAATGACTTGGTGGGATTCTATCCAGCGCCTCCTCAAGTAGTTCTGTAGACAAAGGCTCCCAAGTAACCAAAGGGTTGGCAATACCTTGTTTCTCAGCAAAGGTAGCGAGGACACGGGACTTCAAAGACTCATGCTCTATTTCAGCCAATCGCTGGATGAATAGCGCTTGACGGGAATAGTAAAAATCCGCGGTGCGAAAATCAGCTGGGGCTACCTGGAAGGGATTGAAAAAAGCACCAGGCACAGGTGCAAATAGTATGTCCCAAATATAGAGGCCCAACACACCGGTGAATAGGGTGTTCTCTACATAAAAACACTCACCACCGCTAGAACCTTCAAGGTGCTCTGCCACCAGTAGCTCAACACAGCTTTCCCCCTGCGCCAAACTTATCACTTCAGTGGGGGCTTGGATTTTATGAGGTGCCTGCCAGTTGTTGAGGCCTCCACTTCGTTTGGCTGTGCGGTAACCAAAGCTAAGAGCAAACTCTCTTTCTGCTTGGTCCATAGGGGAAGCTATTATTTCCTCGCATATTTCCAATGCTAGAGTGTCGCACCCTTGCTTTACGGCAATTCGTGCGCGGCGCTCACGGGCGGGAGGGGTTTTACAAAGTTGATATAGTGCATCGGCCTGCTCAAGGGCATTGAGCCGCTCAAGCTGTCGTGCCAACTTAAGACGTATTCTGTCCAGCCGACGAGCCAGGGTTGAGTCACCATCGATACCTTCTGGCAGTTGAGCAGATAAGGCCAATATGGTTTCCGCATCTTCCAGTAATGGCTCTTCTAACAGCTCCAGGCATTGGTAGTAAAGCAGATACTGATCAACTTGCGAGCGGCTTTGAAAGGGGAGATTTTGCTTATCCAGTGGATAGGATTCATACCGATAAAGCCCAAGATCCCGCAATACATAGTCGGTAAGATCCTGATTCAAGTTGCCAAAGTAACACAGTTTGAAAGTCTGGAAATGCTCAGCACCCTGGACGGCTAGTACCTTGTGCTGAGAAAGCAACTTCACAAACCAGTCACTCGAACTGGAGTCTTCAAGCAATAGTTGCTCGAGGGAAGGCCGGCTTAAAGACTTAGAAGCCCCCAAAGGACAAGCTGCAAGTAATTCAGCTTTAGTAAATAAGGGGAGATACTCCTGTTTCGTCAATACTGGGTTACAAGAGAGTAATTCAGCGTGACTCAAAGTAGTAGCCGCATTTTCAATGCTATCTATTTCGTAGTAGTTAAGCTTCTCCAGCCGGAAAAGACCGCCGCTAGAGGAGGGCACTCCTTTGCGAGATAACAAGCGTACATACAGACGCTGGCTATGGATATCCAACCCTTGGAAAGTTTTGAAGAAATTTTGTTCATCCTCGGTCAAAAGCGAATAATAATGTTGGTGAACAAACTCAATTAACGCTTTGAAGTTGTCAAGGTAATATCCAGCTGGCAATTCTATCGGTTGGGCCATGGTTCAGGAGCAAGCTTTGCGATTTATCTTTCATTGATCCAGCATATCGGTATCCTATGGCGTGATATGCAAATAATGAGGTTAAAGTTGTTTTATAGCTGTATGGTTATACAGCACAAATGGACAAATATCCATACACCGATGCCTCCAAATTTCCCTTGCGAGGTTACGTGTTAACTCTGGGCTCTAAAGTCAGCAACTTAAATCACATAGGAACCCTGAGCGACTTCAATAGCATTACCACCTGCAAAGATTTGATATTTTTCACTGCTCTTTTGTGCCATCCCTTCTAGTTTTGAAGGGTGACCCATTTCAACACCCTGCCGAATCTCGATCATCTGTCCAAAATCGATGAGTCCATGTCGAGCAAGGTGCAACGCAAGTGGACCTGCAGCAGACCCCGTGGCTGCGTCTTCTACCACCCCATATGCTGGAGAAAACATGCGCACCCGCCATGTTACTGGCCCTTCTCGGCAAAAGCAGATGGCGGCCATATCTTTATGCTTGGCTAGAGCCCTTTGATCTGGGTTGAGCAGGGAAAGTGACTCTAAATCCTCAACGCCTACAAATACATGACATGGCCCTACATCATATTCCTCAACAGGCAATGTACTATGTAGCAAGCCCAAAGAATGTAGTAGGTGTTCTTCTCCTGGATATAGCCTAATCACCGGTGATGGCTGGCACATATCTATATGAGCAATTTGAGTATCCTGTTGGTGGGGTAGTTGCTGTACAGAAAAAGGAAAACTTCCCTTTATGGTTTCGATATGTAAACTGGATTTACCTAAACGGTGAGAGAGTGCAAGCGCGGTCCCCAATAGTGGATGGCCCGCAAAGCCAAGTTCATTTACAGGAGTAAAGATACGAACACGCGCATCGCCACTGAGCTTTGGACGCAGCACAAAGGTGGATTCAGATAGTCGCATCTCAGCAGCAATTCGCTGCATGATACTACTATCAAGATCGTCACAGCTAAAGAATACTGCGACAGGGTTTCCCGCTAACGGCTGATCACTAAATGCATTAACAATGGCATAATTGTGCATAAGTTTCTTCGTCCTCCTTAATCGAGTCTGATTGACCCGTTTAGTTGTGACTTCAGGCTAACTGATTACTCGCAAAATAGACTCATAGAGTATCCTCGGGCCGTCGATCGTGAGTACTGATTCTGGATGAAATTGCATGGAGGAGAAGCGAGGGCCTCTTAACCCAAAGACTTGCCTTGTATCTCGGTCAAATGCTACATCGATCTTACCAAAATGACTGTCTAGTACGTTAGCGGTGGCCTCTGCTGTAAACGTATTATAAAATCCTACCGTTTCCTTCTTAGCGAAAAACGGTATTGTTTTCTGTACCCCCTGATTAGGGCGCTTCAACTGGGCAATCTGAAATCCAAGCATGGTACAGAGAATTTGATGCCCAAAACAAATAGCAACAAATGGTTGGCCTTGTTCCAAAGCATCCAAAATTAGTTTACGGCTATTAATGACTCGTTTATCCGTTTTATCACGTGGGTCGCCAGGTCCAGGGCCAATCACAAGCAGTTCGCTAGAATCCGCTTGGAAGGGGGCTGAATAGTGAGATAGACATGTATTGAATCCCATAGTACAAAGCTGATACCTCATCATTGAAGTGAATGCATCTTCGTTATCGATTAACACTGCATTATATTTACCTGCCTTAAAATTTCTTACTGCATCAGGTTCAGAAAGGTCTTCAAACCAGAATGAGGCCAAGCGTTGGTTGTATTTCAGCAGAGCTTCATTGACTTGGTCGTCTTGAAAAACTGGTGGCATGTGCCCACTTAAACCCATCGCACTCTGCAGAGCTGCCGCTTTTGCACGGGTTTCCGCTGTTTCAGCTTCGGGTTTTGATGTTCTGAGCAGCGTTGCCCCTAACCCCATAGACATTGAGCCTTGGTGGTCAACTTCTAGAGTCCTAATCAGAATAGTTGAATCTATAGTTGGCTCTACAGATGAGCCTCCTATCAGGGCGGCAAAACCACTATAGTAACCACGCCCTTTAGTTTCATATTTAGCGATAATACGAGTCGCATTTTCCAAGGGACTACCGGTTACTGTTGGAGCAAACATAGACTCCTTCAAAATGTCAGCTAGAGGCAGGGATGAATGTCCTTCCAAGCGGTACCCTGTGTGTGCTAAGTGTGACATCGGAGTCAAAAATGGCCCATGGGTCTTTACATCAGTGTCACAAATTCTGGTCATCATTTTTAGCTCTTCATCGAGCACCATAGACAGTTCATCTTCCTCCTTTTTATCTGAAAGAAAGCTAATCCGTCCCTCACGAGTTGGTCCAGAAGGCGGAAAGCGATAGGTTCCGCTAATCGGTGTCATGGTTACTCGGTACCGGTCCAGGGTTATATGCCTTTCTGGTGAAGCGCCGATGAGCGTGATATCTTGGCACTTAATGAAGAATATCCAGTAAGCCCCTTTTTCTTGCTGCAATAGGTGCTTGAATATTGTCAGCCCTGATTCACATGAGTAATTGGAAAATAGTGCTTTAAACTCCCGCCGAATAACGAAGTTAGCACCTTGGCCACCGCCTATTTCTTCTTCTATGATTTGCTTTACGATTTGAGCGTATTGATCGTCAGGTGGAAAGAACTCTGTTTTACTAAATTTTCCCGGCGTATCAGGTAAGTAATCGAGAGCACTGTAATAGGATACTTTCCTGTGCTGTGTAATCTTGAAGGCAATGAGAGGTTTATGGTCATCAATGGCACAGTAATCTCGCTCGATGATCTGCCGATAAGGGGCTATGAGTAAAGTTTTTTCAGATTTAGACTCATTACCTCTATTCAATATTTTTGTTAGATCATTTAAGTTATGAAGGTGGACTTCTTCGCCCTCAAGGACATCGATATCCGGTGCTTTCTCCGGCCTAAATAGCAGGGCAAATGACTCTTTTTCTGAGCCATGCCGGAGTAACGTCGCTAGAGATGAATCGATATTCATATTACTACTTTGTCCGCTGGCAGTACGTATGCACAACATTTGGAGGCATATCTAAGCATTTGTTTGTGTTCAGCAAAGGAAAAGTCTGCAATGGCATTTTGCACCAAGAATACTTCAATATCTCGCGAGTAAGCATCCAGTGCAGTAGTTAGAATTCCTATTTTGGCGTAAACTCCACAAATAATTATTTGATCCCGTTTTTTCTCTAAAAAATATCGCCAAGTCTAGAGGAAAAGAAGGCGCTATAGCGCCACTTATCTAAAACGTCATCTTCAGGATGAGGAGTCAAAGGGGAGGCGATTTTAGTATGTGAGGGGGCCGCACTCATACCATGTCCCCAAAAATCGAACAGCAGCCCCCGCTCTTCAGGAGTCATATCTCCCTTTTGACCTGTGTAAACTACTGGCACAGAATTTTCCCTAGACCAGGAAATTAGTGCACTGCAATTTCTTACAAGTTTTTCTCGCATAGAATGTGGAATAGGGGTGAGAAAATAGTCTTGCATGTCATGCACAAGAAGCAACACTCGAGAAGCATCGATCTCCCATGGAACATTGTTAGCTACTGATAAGGTAGTTGAGTCAAGGTCATAATTCCTAATTGTGGGTATTGCCATCTGTACCTCTACAGCTTCAGAGTTAACCCCTTTCTTGGTTGAAATTATAATTTGAGATCAGCAGTTAAACGAAACCGACCTATTTAATCTGCCCGGTTATATTGATTACTATTTATATACTGAGACAAGATCCTTATCAGATTGCGTAACATTTTTACTTCTTTATTGTCTAATTGAGTGTGTTACTTGAATTTGGTTTAAACGATGTTTTAGTTCCCTTCAACTATGTAGAATCATCTTGATAACCCTACTACTAAAGGCTAAGAGTATCCAGATCCTCTGAGGAGGAAGGCATGAATCAGTCCCCTAACGTAGAACCAATCAATTTGCTGACCATACAAGAACTTAAGAAGAAATACCCCATATCGGAAGATATCTCTAAGTTTGTAGATTCGACCCGTAGAGTTATTGAGAAAATACTTCTTGGGGAGGATCATCGTTTATTGGTTATTGTGGGCCTATGTTCGATCCACGACCCTGACGCTGCGATGGAATATGCTTCACGCCTCAACGAAAAAAGACATTTATACACGGATCGCTTGGAAATTGTCATGCGTGCATATTTCCAAAAACCACGCTCCGTTGTAGGCTGGAAGGGCTTGATATTTGACCCGGAATTAGATGGCAGTGGAAAAAAAATGTTGGACTTGAACTCGCACGTAAGCTTTTGCTGTCTATTAACCAAATGGGATTGCCAACTGGAACCGAGTTTCTAAATGTAGTCATAAGTCAGTACATCTCAGATTTTATAAGCTGGGGAGTTATCGGAGCGCGCACTACAGAGAGCCAGACACACAGAGAGATGGCGTCCGCGTTTCCATTCCCAATAGGATTTAAAAATAGCACCGACGGAAATACGCATATTGCGATTGATGCGATACGAGCTGCACAAAATCAACATTCTTTTCCTGTGCCAGATAGAAAAGGAAACCTAGTTATCTTTAGTTCTGCTGGAAATCCACACGGCCATGTTGTAATGCGAGGAGGGAAATCACCAAATTTCTATTCCTCTGATATTTCCAATGTTTGTAAAAACTTAACTGAGCACTCCTTACCTGAGCGTTTGGTTGTCGATTTCAGTCATGGTAATAGCCGTAAGATTCATCACAAGCAATTAGATGTTGCCAAGGATATTTGTCGGCAAATACATGAAGGCTCCAACTACATTGCCGGGGTTATGGCTGAGAGCTTTCTGGTTGGAGGGGAACAAAAATTGGAAGATAAGAAGAGTTTAACGTATGGCCAATCAGTTACCGATCCATGTCTCGGGTGGTCCGATACAGAGAAATTACTATCTATGTTAGCGGACGCTGTAGACAGCCGCTTCTAACCATCCTAAAAAACTCTCGATGGTGGAGAACGGTTTTAGTACTGAGTCAGGGTAGTAAGATAGAGTAAGCGAATAATAGACTAAGGCTTTATTCTTAATTTTTTCAGCCATTTTTTCCTATGGCAACTCCCTTGATGCTCATCCAGGCTTGCAGTCGAGGCTTATAAGCGGTCGCCCCATAAGATTTAACCAATAAGGGATTACCTCTATGAAAGTGACAAATTCTGTGACTGCAGCCGCGCTATTTGCCGCCAGCGTATCTGCTCTAGCTGATAATAATGTCACCCTGGTATTCCAGGAAGGTACTGGCAACAGTGCAACTTCTGATCAGTCCGATGGTACTGTGCATAACAACTTGATTGTTCAGACCCAAATCGGCGATTTCAATGACTCGGATGCATCCCAAACTACGGGCGCTTCTGAAAGCACTATTGAACTAGTGCAGACGGGAAATTTGAATCAGGCCTCAGCAGTGCAACAGAATGCAACGCAGCTTACTACGTCTTCCCTGACCCAGAATGGCAGTGATAATACAGCGACCTTGCTGCAAGACGATGCTCAACTCAGCTCCTTCACTGGCTCTCAGTCTGGAGACTTAAACGACATCCAAGTCCTGCAACAGGAAGATGTTACTTCCACCACACTTGTTGCATCTCAACAAGGAATGTCTAACACATTGGTTTTAGATCAGCGTATAAGGGTGGATAGCACTAGTGCCATGTTCACCCAAGTTGGTGACTCCAACTTCGCCAATATAGATCAGGATAGAGATGTAACCTTTACCTTTGCTATGGCCAGCCAGACTGGCTCTTCCAACTTTTTAGATATCGAGCAGGATGAAGTCACGACGACGAGCACTGCAATAATAACGCAGATAGGTGATTCGAATACCGGAAGAATAGAACAGGAAACTGATGTTTCAGCTGCTACTGGGATAGTCACCCAGATTGGTGACAACAACATTGCAAATGTGGATCAGGAGAATATTACCTCAAGCAGCGGTGAGGTAATGCAAACAGGCTCTTCTAATACGGTAAATCTTGATCAAGGGAACGAAAATATTGCCGCTATTGAACTTATTTCCTGTACCACTCTAGTAATCCAAGATGGCTCAACCAATACAGCACAAATAGATCAGGGGCAGGACGGGTCTTTGCTCACTAGTTCATTGATACTAAATCAGTTTGGTGATTCTAATTCATCCCAGATTAATCAACACAGCGGTATTAGTAGCAGCATTCTGGTGACGCAAAATGGCGTTTCCAATATTCAAACAACCTCTCAGGTTGGCAGTGGTGAAATCGCATTAACCACGCAAACTGGCACAGGTAATGTTGGCAATACCTTTCAATAGAAATCATAAAATGAATAGGAATAGCCCAATGATTAATTGAAATATCGTAGCACTTTTTGATATTTGTAAACGATATACCATGTAAAAAATATTATTGAAAGCACAATCATGATGATGATCTGATTTTTTAATACTGACATATTAAAATCCCCTATGGCGGAGAATAATTCATATGCATCTGTGAAAATCAGAATGGGTAAATAGAAACGCCACACGCTTGGAAAAGCAATTCTTTTTGAAAAGGCCAGCCCAAATAAGGCAATAAAGAAAACAAAATATACCAAAAGGCTAAAAATCATCCACCAAATAGGGTGTATCCACTCGTCAATGAAAAATCCACTATATTGGGCGTGAAGTTCTAGTGGCACAAGAATAAAAAAAAGTATCTTCCAGCCAACACTGGGCTTGTAATGTGGAATGGCGTCTGTCTGGAGGCTATCTGGTGCCTGATACATATTCTGCATCTTAAAACTTCCCTATTATTTACCACTAATTCGAACAGGCACTAATTGCCAATCCGAAAGTTACTTCTCGCCATTCCCTGAGCTAATTTGAGGTGGACATTGCTTATTAGTTATACTCTATGACTATCAAAATTTGAAAGGCGAGGATATTGCCTGCGATTTTAAAGTCAACACTTGGTACAACTGTTTGCCGATAATGTGAGGCAGCTCATCGCATAAATGTGACAATTCAACCTGCCACTTTGCAGTGTTATCAACTGGCAAGCTCAATGTCAATTCAATACGTCTAAATAGCAAAAGCTCAATGGCAAACGTTCATTATTTCGCCAATCGATTATTCGGTTCAGGTCCTGCGTAGTTGTAAAGAATTGCTTGGTAGTTGACAAGCTCATAGGATGGAACTGGTCAGTAGCTCATAAATTTTGAAAGCAACAAAAGGGCAGAGTGTGCAAAATCCCTATCAAGCACCTGAGAGTGAACTCGATAATGGTCCTCCTAAATATGCCTCTAGTTTAGGTTGGAAAATTGTATTTTTTATCCTGTGTCCATTGGAGTTATGTTCGCAGTACACAGTTTTTACTGATACTGCCGAAGGTATCCCTTATTGGTGGCTGGTTATCAGTTTAATCGTGTCCTCTCTTTTCTACCTGGTACTTTTTGGTTTAGCTTTTGCTAAAAGAATAGGATTTGAACAACTCTGGATATTCTTTATTCCCGTGCTAGTCCTTATCGATATTTTTGAATTTACTTTAATTGCCATTAATTTAACCAAACTTGGGGCCAGTGTATTGCTTATGATGGCAATCAGTGTGCCGATTATCTTGCTTAGATGGTATGTCGTATATAAGTATCAGAAGGTTATGAAATACTTTGCCTAAAGGATGCACCCCACCTCAATAAAGATTCAGAGCTATAGCTTTTCTCTAAACTTTATTCTTAGCATTTTGGCACTTTTGTCTTAGTGCAATTAGCCAGTACAGACCTAAAAATCAGTAGGTCACCAACTACTGCTCTTTCGGAGCCGGCTCTCGGCTATTCGTGGAAATACTTAAACTGGCAGCGAATGACCTGGATCGTTTGATTCAGGCAATTCGCAGTGAAGGTTACCAGCTCTTTGGCCCGATACTGCATAACGGGGCTATTACCTATGGTGAGATTGAAACTTCCACAGATCTGCCCCAAGGATGGACGGATCAGCAAGAGGCGGGGCAATACCGGGTAGAGCGCCGCAATGACAAGGCTTATTTTGGCTACGCCGTTGGCCCCCACTCCTGGAAGCAGTTTCTTCAGCTGCCCCAGCGCCAGCTCTGGAGCGCTAGCCGCTCTGGAGAAGATGTTCAGATTCTGGAAATTGAAGAGCCTCCGGTCAAGTTAGCGTTTCTCGGTGTTCGCAGTTGCGAGCTACACGCCATTGCTATCCAGGACCGTGTCCTCGCACAGGGAGATTACGCCAACAGCAGCTATAAGGCACGTCGAGCACAGCTGTTCACTATCGCTGTGGAGTGCACAACAGCAGCAAATACCTGTTTCTGTACCTCAATGAACACAGGCCCGCAGGTGCAACTGCCCAGTGATCTGGTAATCACCGAAGTTCTGACCTCCGATGCCCACTTCTTCCTCATACGCAGCGGAAGCCCTCAAGGCGACAGAGTGTTAAAGCAATTACCCACTGTTGACGCATCAGAAGCGGAGAAACAAGAGGGGCAAGCTGCCGTTCAGCAAGCCGAAAATCAAGTGAGTAACGGTCGCCGCAGCTTTGACAGCTCTGACCTGAAGACACTGCTTTATTGCAATTATGACAACCCAAACTGGGATAAAGTCGCGGAGCGCTGCCTCTCTTGCGCCAATTGCACTTTGGCTTGCCCCACGTGCTTCTGCTCAACCGTTGAGGACACAACAGATTTAACCGGAAATGAAGGACAGCGCTGGGAGCGTTGGGATTCCTGCTTTACGGCTGAGTTGAGCTATTTGTCTGGCGGCCCAGTTAGGGCGGATACCCGCAGCCGCTATCGGCAGTGGATGACTCACAAACTGGCCACTTGGTATGACCAATTTGACAGCTCTGGCTGTGTCGGCTGTGGACGTTGTATTACCTGGTGTCCAGTAGGCATCGATATCACGGAAGAGATACAGAATATTCGCGCCCAGGAACAAAAATGAAAGTTGTCACCACCTTACTCAAGGAGCACCCTTTCTTTACCGGGTTGGCAGACAAGGACCTGGCATTCCTCTCCGGATGTACAAGCAATAGTCACTATAAAGAAGGAGAATACCTTGCCAGGGAAAACACTCCAGCTAACCATTTCTTCTTAATTCGATCTGGACGTGTCGCCGTAGAAACCTTTGTCCCCAACTATGGACCCCTTTGCCTTATGACACTGCATGGTGGAGATATATTCGGCTGGTCCTGGCTGTATCCTCCCTACTTGAGTGCTTTCGATGCCCGGGCCCTGACCTCAGTTCGCAGCCTTAAACTTGGCGGGCAGTGCCTCCGAGATAAGTGTGAAAAAGAACCGAGACTCGGTTTCGAGCTGATGAAACGGTTTACCAAAGTTGCTACAGAACGACTGCAGGCAGCACGAATACAGTTGTTGGACCTTTACGGGCCACATCCGTCACAGGGAATCCCTCGCTATGATCCCTGAATTATGGCGTATTACTCATCGGCGCGAAGAATTTCCGGGCACTGTCACTCTATCCCTGACGCAAGTAGCTGGGACACCATCACCCATTCAGCCCGGGCAATTCAATATGCTTTATGCCTTTGGTGCCGGGGAGGCTGCTATCTCCTTGAGCGGCCCCAGTGCGTCATCCGCTGAGCCACTTACCCATACGATTAAAGGCCAGGGACTTGCAACCCAAGCGCTTTGCAAATTGGAAGTTGGTGCGCAACTGGGTATCCGGGGACCATTCGGGCAGGGGTGGCCAACTCACTTGGCGGCAAATCGTCCCTTAGTGATCATCGCCGGCGGACTCGGGCTAGCGCCTTTGCGGCCCCTGATCTACAGCTTTCTTAAGGGGCACTTGCCGGCCAGGAGCCTACAAGTTTTCTATGGGGCTCGTCGGCCCGAACAAATGCTTTACCAGCCAGAGCTTGGTCACTGGCGCAGCTCATTTGAACTGGTGACATCTGTGGACCACGCCAGCACAGACTGGAACGGGCACATTGGTGTGATTACCGACCCTCTGCGTGTCACTCATTTGGAGTGCAATGATGCTTTAGTGTTTGTGTGTGGACCCGAGATCATGATGCGCTTTTGCATACAGGTTCTTCTCCATAAAGGTGTGGATGAATCCAATATCTATCTATCCATGGAGCGCAACATGAAGTGTGCCATTGGAATCTGCGGCCACTGCCAGTGGGGACCTAACTTTGTTTGTAAAGATGGCCCTGTCTTTTGCTACCGGGATATTCGCTCATGGTTTCAAATCAACAGCCTATAGCGAGTAGTGATCCTCCCCCCAAACTTGCAGTCTGGAAGTTCACCTCCTGTGATGGCTGCCAACTGAGCCTGTTGGATTGTGAGGATGAGCTTCTCTCTTTGGCAGCCCAGGTAGATATCGCCTATTTCCTGGAGGCTTCCAGTGAGGTGAAAGAGGGTCCTTTTGATATCTCTATCGTCGAAGGCTCCATTACCACGCCAGCAGATGAAGAGAGAATCCTAGAGGTCAGACGTCAGTCCCGCTTTCTAATCAGTATTGGCGCCTGTGCAACAGCTGGAGGGATTCAGGCACTTCGCAACTTTGCCGATGTGCAGGAGTTCACCGATGTGGTCTATGCCCACCCGGAATATATCGCCACTCTCAAGGAGTCCACACCAATATCAGGAAGGGTAGCAGTGGACTTTGAGTTGCAGGGGTGTCCGATCAACAAGCATCAACTGCTCGAAGTAATCAGTGCATTCCTGCACCGGCGAGCACCCCAGGTTGCCAATCACTCGGTGTGTATTGACTGTAAATTGCGCGGCAATGTTTGCATCTGGGTTGCCCACGGCACCCCCTGTATGGGGCCTGTTACACACGCGGGATGTGGCGCTATTTGCCCCAGTTACAACCGCGGTTGCTACGCTTGCTACGGTCCCAAGGAAAATCCCAACACCGAATCACTTTGCCATTGGTGGGATGAAAAACTAAATGTAGAAAATACTTTAATTGTTGAAAACCTTAGGAATTTCAATCCACTAGCACCTTCTTTTAAAGTGCAAAGTGAGGATAGGCAAGAAGATGGGGAGCGTTAATTCCCCCCAAACATTGGTGATAAATCTGCCCCCAGGTGAGCTTTATGGCGGATCGCAGCAAAACGATTAAGGTAGATTATCTCGCTCGGGTCGAAGGGGAGGGAGCGCTCCATATCGACTACGACGATAGCGGCGTACAAAATGTACAGCTCAAGATTTTTGAGCCCCCAAGGTTCTTCGAAGCCCTTCTCAGAGGGCGCGATTACTTGGAAGCCCCAGATATCACCGCACGCATATGTGGGATCTGCCCGGTGGCCTACCAGATGAGTGCTGTGCATGCCATGGAGAATGCCCTGAATCTAAAGCCCGGCGGCGCTTTGCGTATGCTTCGTCGATTGCTTTACTGCGGTGAATGGATCGAGAGCCATATGCTGCATATCAGCATGCTCCATGCGCCGGATTTCCTCGGCTACCCCAATGCAGTCGCAATGGCTAAGGATCATCCAGAGATTGTTAAGAACGCGCTGGAGATTAAAAAGGCGGGCAATGCCCTGGTTCGCCTTATTGGTGGGAGGGAAGTACACCCGATTAATGTGAGGGTAGGGGGTTTCTACAAGGTTCCGGAAGCCCGAGAACTCACAGCCATGGTAGCGCAGCTGGAAATGGCCCGGGGTCTCACCGAGCAACTGGTGCGCTGGTCCGCAGCTTTGCCTTTCCCCAGCTACGAATGGCGAAGGGATAATCACTACGAATTTGTCGCTCTAACCCACCCGTCAGAATACCCAATGAACGAGGGCAGGATCACCTCCAGTGCGGGACTCAATATTAGCGCCCAAGACTATGAGAACCACTTTGAAGAAGAGCACGTCGCTCATAGCACCGCGCTGCACTGTACTTTACGGGAGCGGGGTGCCTATCTGGTGGGCCCCATCGCACGCTACAACCTTAATCGCGACAAGCTGTCGCCTCGAGCATTGCAATTAGCGGAGGAGATCAACTTTACCGCCCCCTGTTTAAATCCCTTCCAAAGCATCCTCGTTAGGAGCCTGGAGGTACTACATGCCTTTGAAGAAGCCCTGCATATTATTGATAGATACCAACCCCCAGCCGAGCCTCATTTAAAGACCGAGCCGAGAACCGCAAGCGGCTGTGCAGCCACCGAAGCACCCCGTGGGCTTCTATATCATCGCTACGATATTGATGAGAAAGGCAAGATTACGACAGCAAAAATTGTCGCTCCCACCTCCCAAAACCAGAAGACCATCGAAGATGACCTCCGCTTAATGTTGCCGAGCTTTATGCACTTTCCTGAGGATAAATTACAGGGGCTATGTGAACGGGCGATAAGGAATTACGACCCTTGCATTTCCTGCTCCACTCACTTCCTACAGCTACATTTGAATTATGGGCAAGCGCAAAGTAAGCAATCCATGGTTACTGGTAAGCCTGGGCAACCCCCTGCGCGGTGATGATGGAGTAGGGCCACATATCATCGCTCGACTTCGCCAAAAACTTGGAGGGGCGGTGGAATACCTCGAAAGCGGCGGCGATATTTTACATTTGCTCGCGCAATGGAAAGGTCGATGGGTTTGCCTTGTAGATGCCATGGTAAGCGATCAGCACCCTATCGGGGAGGTCGTCGCCATTGATGGGCTTGAAAGTGCTCTTGCTCCTTCGATGTGCAATACATCAAGCCATGGATTTGGGCTGACCGAAGCGCTGACCATGGGAAAGCATATTGATTCTCTGCCGGCACATCTGGATGTTTTTGCGATCAACTCAGAAAGTCTGGCAAAAGGACAGGGGTTATCGCCCAAAGTTGCCAGTGCAGCCCATCGAGCAGAGCAAATGATTATCGCGCACCTAACGCTATACAGCGGAGACCACTATGCACGAACAGAATCTCATCAAAAACCTGATCGATAAAATCCAGGAACTGGCCTCTGATGAACCCGGCAGGCCGATCGGCGTTCGCTTACGCTTGGGTGCCCTGGCGCATATGTCTGCAGCGCATCTGAGGGAGCATTTTGACAGGGAGATACTCGGGACTTCTCTCGAGGGGATTAAGCTGGAAATTGATGAGCTTAAGGATATTAATCACAAGGAAGCCCAGGATGTAATCCTGGAGAGCTTAAAGTTTGAGGAGACTGATGGCCACTGAACGCCGCCGGATTGAAATCGCCGGATTGGTGCAGGGAGTAGGATTCCGGCCCTTTATCTATCGCCTGGCCGATAGCTTTCAATTGAAAGGCTGGGTGGCCAACTATAGCGGCGGCCTGAGAATTGAAGTCCAGGGCAAAAGCCGGGAAATCGAAAAGTTTATCGATAAGTTATCTTCAGAGAAGCCACCCTACAGTCGCATCACTCACATTGAATCCTACCCGGTGGCTCTTCAAGCAGAATACGGTTTTCGAATCTTACCCAGTGTCCGTGATGCCAGTAGTTCAACCATCGTTTTACCAGACCTGGCTCCCTGTGATGATTGCCTCAGGGAATTGTCAGACCCCAACAATCGCCGCTATGACTACCCGTTTATCAGCTGTACTCTTTGCGGCCCCCGCTACAGCATCATTTACAAACTGCCCTACGATCGTGTCAACACCTCCATGCACCACTTCCCTTTGTGCGGAAAATGCTCGGGGGAGTACCGGGACCCCCTCAATCGACGCTTTCACGCGGAACCCAATGCCTGCCCACAGTGCGGTCCTCAATTACTTTTCTGTAATACTGCCGGCGTTACAATTGCGAAGAAGAGTCGGGCACTATCCAAAGCCCTTGATGCCCTTGCCCAGGGGAAAATTATTGCCCTTAAAGGGGTAGGCGGCTTTCAACTGTTAGCCGACGCCTCCAATGGTAAGGCGCTCGCCAACTTGCGCCAGCGCAAACAACGTCCGCATAAGCCATTCGCGCTTCTATATGACGAGCTGAAAAGTGTCTGCCAGGATTGCTGCGTCTCGGAGCAAGAGGCGCAGCTACTATCAACCCGAGAAAGACCGATTGTTCTATTGGAAGCGAAGGATGACAGTCACTCCAGGATACATCCGCTGGTCGCTCCAAATCTTGCCGACTTGGGGGTGATGTTACCTGCATCACCCTTACATCACTTGCTTGCGCGTAAGTATCGAGCCCCCCTTGTCGCTACTAGTGGCAACCTTGCGGAAGAGCCTATCTGTACAGAAAATGATGAGGCGTTTGAGCGCCTGGGTAAAATCGCTGACTACTTTCTGGTTCACAATCGTCGAATTTTGCGCCCGCTGGATGACTCTGTACTCAGGGTGGTCAATAACCGTCCGCTGATGTTGCGTCGAGCCCGGGGCTACGCGCCACTTCCCATTACCTTGCCTAGCCCAGGCCAAAAGGGCGAAAGTGAACGAGAGAGCTTTCTGGCCCTGGGCGCGGACCTGAAAAACACAGTTGCACTGTCTCACGCCGGGTGGGCATATCCCAGCCAACATATTGGCGACTTAGGAAGTGCCAATACCCTGAAGCACTTCAACCAAACTATTGGAGACCTCACCAAACTACAGCAGTGCCGCCCGAAAAAATTAATCCACGACCTCCATCCAGGCTATACCTCTCACCGCTGGGCTATGAAGCAAAGAGCTGTGCGTATTGGCGTTCAGCACCATATTGCCCATCTATTCTCCTGCATGGCAGAACACGCTCACTCAGGGCCTGCACTGGGAATCTGCTGGGATGGAACTGGTTACGACCGCAGTGGCATTGTTCGCGGTGGAGAATTCTTTCACTGGAATGGACAATCTCCTGTCAAACACATCGCAAGTTTTCGCACATTCCCGCTGCCAGGCGGTGAAAAGGCCGTACGGGAGCCCAGGCGCTCTGCGGCTGGACTTCTGTATGAAATCTCCGGGTTTGTCGCCCTGGAAAATCGACAATTAAAGCGCTGCTTCACCCGTGGCGAGCGTCAAAACCTGGTCACCATGCTAAAAGGTGAGATTAACAGTCCACCGTGTAGCTCTGTCGGCCGCCTTTTCGATGCGGCATCCGCACTCCTGGGACTGACTACGCATACCAGCTTTGAAGGGCAGGCAGCCATGGCTCTAGAACAGTGTGCCCGTGGCGTCAGCTCTAAAGACAGCTACCCCTTTAGCCTTGTTCAAAAAGGGGACCTGCTGGAACTGGATTGGACACCCTGTATTAGTGCTTTGATCTACGATGAAAACCGATCACTGCCACAAAGAGCCGCTGCATTTCACAACACACTCGCGCAGATGGCGCTGGCAGTAGCAATGCAACAAGGTGAAAAGAATATCTTTCTGTCCGGCGGTGTATTCCAGAACAAGCGGCTTACCGAAACCGTCACTGCGCTTCTGGAAAGTCAGGGCTTTTCCGTTCACAGCCATAGCGAGGTCCCCCCAAATGATGGCGGAATATCGCTGGGCCAGATCCACTACGCACAATGTATGGATGCTGCTGGGCAATCATTGGGAGAGGAGAGTTCCTAGTGTGCCTGGGAGTTCCCGGAAGAATCGAATTAATAGAGCAAGAATCAGCCATGGAGCGCACTGGAAAAGTTTCCTTCGGCGGTATCAGTAAAGCTGTAAATTTATCACTGGTACCCGAGGCTGAAGTAGGAGACTACGTGATCGTTCATGCTGGAGTCGCGATCAGCAAGTTGAGAGCAAAAGAAGCAAATAAGGTTTTCGAGTACCTCAAAACATTGGGTTGAGTCAGCCTGTAATGAAATACCTCAAGGAATACCGCAACGGCGAGAGCATCAAGCTAATTGCGGCAGAGATTCAGAAAGTCACCACTCGCCCATGGACTCTAATGGAGATCTGTGGAGGGCAAACCCATGCCATCGCAAAATATAACTTGCAGCAATTACTGCCCGAGGAGATTCAATTAGTACACGGACCCGGTTGCCCGGTTTGTGTCACACCTCAGGAAATCATCGATAGAGCTATTGCGATTGCTGCAATGCCCAATGTTATCTTCTGCTCCTTTGGCGACATGTTGCGAGTCCCCGGTTCAGATCGAGATTTACTAGAGGTCAAAGCTGCCGGAGGCGATGTCCGTATTGTTTACTCGCCGCTGCAAGCGCTCAATGTGGCAGAGCAGAACCCCACCAAGCAGGTCGTATTCTTTGCGGTGGGTTTTGAAACGACTGCTACCGCCAATGCCCTGGCGCTGTCCCTCGCCAAGCAAAAGCAAATCGACAACTTTTACGCATTGATATCCCAGTTTTTGGTTACACCGGCGATTCAATCGATATGTGCCCGTGAAGACTGCCGGATTCAAGGTTTCCTAGCTGCAGGTCACGTCTGTGCAATAACCGGATATCGTCAGTACCGCAGCTTGGTGAAAAAGCACCAGATTCCAATAGTGATTACAGGCTTTGAACCCCTGGATATTCTTGAAGGCGTACTCCGGTGTGTCCGTCAATTAGAAAGTGGTCGCAGTGAAGTAGAAAACCAATATCAGCGCGCGGTTACTAAAACAGGTAATACCGTTGCCCAGGACTTGATTAAACAGGTTTTTAAAGTAGCAACACAACAGTGGCGCGGCATAGGTGAAATTCCCGCTAGCGGTCTGGTATTGAGCGATGATTACTCAGGATTTAATGCAGAACAAACATTCAATCTGCCAACATTGAGCATTTCTGAAAACAGGGGCTGTATCAGTGGGGATATTATGCTGGGCCTAAAGAAGCCTGGGGATTGCCCTCACTTCGCTAAGACCTGCCAACCCCAGCAACCGCTGGGGGCGCCAATGGTTTCCACTGAAGGCGCTTGCGCGGCCTACTATCGCTACCAGAATCAGGTGGAATCGAATGAATCTGCAGTGTCCAATTCCACCAACCGCTGACGAGGTCGTACGCCTCGGCCATGGCAGCGGTGGGGAGATGACCCAACGCTTGATCGATCAATATATTCAACCTGTCTTCTCTAACCCCTGGCTATCCCAGGCCCATGACAGTGCAACACTTCCATGGAAACCGGATCAGCTCGTATTTACCACCGACTCCTTTGTAATCTCACCGCTTTTCTTTCCCGGAGGAAACATCGGTGAGCTCGCCGTTTATGGCACCGTCAACGATTTAGCCATGGCCGGCGCGGAACCCAAGTTTTTAAGCTGCGGCTTGATTCTCGAAGAGGGGTTGCCCCTGGATACTCTCCAACGTGTTCTGATCTCGATGGCTGAGGCTGCCCGGAACTCAGGAATTACCTTAGTCACCGGCGATACCAAAGTGGTAGAGAAAGGGAAGGGGGATGGGCTCTATATCAATACCAGTGGCATCGGTACCCTGATAAGAGAACAACCCATTGATCCCAACCGTATTTGCCAAGGTGACTCTATTATCCTGTCCGGCGATCTCGGCCGCCATGGCATAGCGGTGATGGCCATCCGAGAGGGACTCGAGTTTGAAAGTGATCTCCTCAGCGACTGTGCACCACTGAATGGTGTAGTTGCACAAATGATCAATGCCGGAATTGAAGTTCATTGTCTGCGAGATCTCACACGAGGTGGGCTAGCCACCGCATTGGTGGAGCTAGCGGAAAACTGCGGGCTGACCTTTGTCTTGGAGGAGAGCAAGATACCTGTTTGTGATGCCGTGCAGGGCGCTTGTGAGTTACTGGGGCTAGACCCACTCTATGTAGCAAATGAGGGGCGTTTTGTGGCTTTTGTCCCCGAAACAGGTGTTAAGCTGGCACTTTCCATTCTTCGAAAAGCAACCGCAGATAGCAGCTTTGCGGTTATTGGTACTGTTGGGGGAGGAGGTAGCTCCCAGGTTATTTTAAAAAACAATTTGGGGTGTGATCGGTTATTGCAGCGTTTACCTGGGGAGCAGTTGCCAAGGATTTGCTAGCCAGAAGCCTCAAAAGCACAATTTACGTACAGTTTTTGAGCATATAGAATCAATGCATAAAAGCCCTAACTATCACTGAGTGCCTCATGACAATCTCTACATCCTTAGCTCTGTTCATTTCAATGCTAGTTCTAGCACTGATACCTGGGCCGGGAGTATTAGCTGTTGTTTCCCGGTCAGTGACACTCGGCTTGCGCCAGGGATTAATTACAGTAATGGGAATTGTTGTAGGTGATTATTTCTTTATTTTGTTAGCTCTGCTTGGCTTAGCAACGCTAGCCGAAACCTTGGGGAGCTTATTCATCGTTATTAAATATGCTGGAGCAGCCTATCTTATCTGGCTGGGAATGAATATCTTTCTCTCAGCAAAGAAAAGACAAGTCGACCAAAACCAAATAGCTACAAGCCACTCCCATAACAGCTTTTCAAGTTTTCTACTGGGCTTAGTCACCACGCTGGGTAATCCGAAAGCTATTCTTTTCTACGTAAGCTTCTTTCCAGCCTTCCTCGATCTAACTCGCGTTGCTTCTTTGGACATTGCAATTATATTTGCAATTGCAACGCTAGCCGTAGGCAGTGTGATGGCAGGTTATGCGTACCTTGCCTGCAAAGCACGGTCAACAATCAGTCAATCAGGAAAGACCCCGGCTCTAAAATACGGCTCTGGGACTTTACTTATAGGAAGTGGTGTTTTTATTGCGGCAAAAAGTTAGTGCCTCCACAAGGTGCAGAAGTAATAGACCTAAGGAGCCTCTGAGTAACTCCGTAATGCCTCTGCGGGTCTTGAAGGCTGCAGATGTTAGGCGCAGCTCGCCGCGAATGGCCGTAGCCCTTTGCAAGAGCTGCAACGCAGCAGCTGTGGCCTTCAAGGCCCGCCCTTCGGGGCTTGCAGAGCGATTCACACTCCGCGTTGCGATTTCTTGAAAGGTCTAGACATTCCTGCGAAGCCGCGCCTTGATTGTGAACCGCTCTGCATGCCAGAGGTATCACGGAGTTACTCAGAGGCTCCCTAATTACTGCTCTCTGTTAGTTAGTCTAAGGAGGACGACCGTTTTACTTAGCTCTAAAGCTACTCACTCATGTCGGCCTGCTAATGCTACTTCTAATGCCTTCCTGATTATTTTTGCATCATCCAGCGCTCGATGAACTGTGAATTTGTCAGAGTCCTCCAGCTTTTCGCGCTCATTAATGAATGCTCTTAAGTGATTTTCAGAGCCACCAATTAGCTCCTGAATATCCCTGAGTTCAAACTCCTGATGAATGCCAGTATCAGAAAAAAGGGCATTGCACCAAAATCTATCCCAGAGTAGGGCATCACAATAGACAATCTGACCTGAAAGAATCCTGTTTAGGCTATAAGCCACTGTAGTTGGATCTATACCCTCGGATTCCAGCTTTGATTGGGAAATGTTATGTATCGATTCAGCATCATCGGACCAATAAGACCAGTGTGGCATTGGTTTTATTAGCGCCTGGTATTCCACTGTCTCAGAGCAGAGGCCAACTTCTATAGGGTAACTCTGCCTGGATAAGCCACTGGCTTCGAAGTCAATAATCCACATGATAAGAACGATAAGATATGGAAGAAAGGTAAAAGAACTTAGCACCTCTTCCTTGCTACCTTCCAGTCTGTCTGCATTTTCAAGCCAATTGAACAAACATGTATCTTAAGATAGACTACAACTGATAATGATTATTATTTGTGACTTAAATTTACCTAATTACCACTCTTGCTAAGTTATGCGTAACTGTATATAAATACAGCTATCTCGTTGATCTGCAAGGGAATACGCCATGGCTCGCAACAAGGTACAGTTTCAGAAGGGTATTAGTTTGACCCAATTCCTCAAAATGTACGGCAGCGAGGAACAGTGCTTCGATGCACTGTCGCAGTGGCGTTGGCCCAATGGCTTTAGTTGTCCTCACTGCGGGCATGACAAGCATTGCGACCTCGCTTATCGCAAGCTTAAGCAATGTAACCATTGTCGGCGTCAGACATCGATTACCTCTCGTACAATTTTTGACTCCACGAAGCTCCCCCTCACCACCTGGTTTCTCGGTATTTTCCTGATTACTCAGGATAAGAAGGGCATTTCCTCTATGGAGCTATCTCGACATCTAGGTATCTCTTACAACGCAGCATGGCGTATGAAGCAGAAACTCATGCAAGTGATGATGGAGCGAGACCAACGATACAAACTGTCCGGTTTTATTGAACTAGATGATGCCTATCTCGGTGGTGAGCGTACTGGATGCAAGCCCGGGCGCGGAGCCAAGGGTAAAACTCCCTTTGTGGCGGCCGTTGAAACAACCAAGGAGGGACGCCCAACCCGTATTAAGCTCTCAATTATCAAGGGCTTCAAAAGCAGTGAAATTTCAACCTGGAGTAAAAAGTACCTTTGCAGTGGCAGCACAGTCATCTCAGATGGTCTTCCATGCTTCAATGCCATTAAGGAGGCCGGTTGTGTACATGACAAAATTGTTTGTGGTGGTGGCCGAGCTTCTGTTGAAGAGCCTGAGTTCTATTGGGTAAATACAGTACTTGGTAATTTAAAGAGTGCGCTACGTAGCACTTACCATGCTATTAGGCCGAAATATGCACAGCGCTATTTGGCAGAATTTCAATATCGCTTTAATCGGAGGTTTGATTTGTCGGCACTCATTCCAAGATTGATTTACGTCTCTCTTCGGACACCACCGATGCCAGAAAGGTTGCTAAAAATTGGCTTAGCATAAGTGGTAATTAGGTAAATTTAAACCCGGTAGATCGCTAAATACAAAGCTTCCCAGTATTGAAGGCAATATTTGCAACTACGAAACTCCATTTCTGTAAAGAATAAGCGCAATGTTCAAAAAATCCGCGACCTCTAAGTAAAGAAGGCTGGAAAACTTCAATGTCTAACCTGGTGGCTTTCCTACTTACTTATTTGGCTGTACTACTTATTTTTGTAACCAGACATAAAGATCTACAGCTCAGTAGTTTTAAGCGCTTACAAAGAATTGCCTGGTGGGTGCTTCCGGTGAGTTCAATTCCTTATGGATTCCTATATGGTTGGGAGGTAGGGATACCCATCTGGCTTTGTGTCGCGATGTTCTGCGCTTTATTACAAGCACTGTTCGCCCCAATCAAACCTAATTGGCTGCTTCGCCATTTTCCACTGTCAGTAGTGGGCTTGTTGGTATTAGAGCAGGCTCTTCTGACTATCGGATAACTCTATGGCTGCTTCAATAAAAATCAGTTGGCAACAGGTCACCCTGACCATTGTGCTGAGCATTATCTTGATGTTTTCCAGCACGGTGATGTTGTCGATTTACTGGCCGTCCGCCGAGCCAACAGAACGGATGGCAGCGGGATCTATGTTATCGACACTTTTATGGGTCGGGTATATGAGTATGGGGTTACTCGCCGCCTCCACTTGGCGCGCAGCGGCATACCTATTATCCCTGTTGCTGGTCATGCTCGGACTAAGCGCTCTTTCTTTTTTATAATTTTCGGTCTAGCCAACTTAAATGCAACAGCGTAGCAATATCCTTTTTTACGAAATTCACTCCTGGATTGGGGTGTTATTTTCTATTCTGCTATTCGTAATTTCCTTTTCCGGCGTGGTCGCACTATTTGGCCACGAGCTGACCCAATGGGAACGCCCCGAGCATCGTATTGCCTTCGATGCTGAAGCGCCTGTGGATGTAGATCAACTGGTCGCTCCGGTGCTCGCCGAGGCAAATATCGGTGAGGACAGCTTTTTTATGATCTCAATGCCAGACTACTACCACCCTATGCTGGAAGTACTCTGGACTGATGCTGAAAGCGAGGAAACCGAGGTACGCCATATAAACCCCAATACCGGTGAAGTGCTGCCGCCCAGCGGCTCTGATTTCGCTGAGCTATTGACGTATATGCACACTGATCTACTGTTTCCCAGGCCTTTTGGACGCTACCTGGTTGGACTGATGGGCTTGGTGATGCTGCTCTCCATATTAAGTGGCATCATCATTCACAAGAAAATCTTTAAAGAGATGTTTAAATTCCGTGTGGATCGCAGCAGGCGGCTCAAATGGACAGACCTGCACAAAGTATTAGGGGTCTGGCCGCTACCGTTCCATATAGTGATTGCTTTTACCGGCGCAATACTTGGCCTGAATGGCATTATGATCCAGGTTGCTGCATTTTCTGCTTTTGAAGGTAATGTGGAAGCTGCAGTCGCCTCGGTAGTGGGGGAACACCCTGAGATAACTGGCGAGCCTTTGGAATCCAGTAGCTATAACCAAATTCTGCTGCGCTACCAGGACCAAGTGCCTAATGCGAAACCCAAAGCCATTTTTGTGGAGGCCTACGGGGATCGCAATCAGGTTGTCCAAGTCTCGGGCCAAACAAACGAGGCGCTGGTGCGCTTTGTAGATGTCAAATACCGCAGTGAAGATGGCGAAGTAGTTAACATCAATAACCCAGTGCAGGACTCAGGTCCGTTTATGCGGGTGTATTTTTCACTGACTCCGCTTCACTACGCACTCTACGGTGGCTTCCTGATAAAAGCCCTGTACTTTGTGTTGGGATTGGCATTGTGTTTGATGATGGTAACGGGCACCGTGATCTGGCAGGTTCGCAAGGCGCAGAGGCAAAAGCTCCCCTCTGGTGATATTAATACCCGAGGTTCCGGCTGGTTCCTCAGTTTGCTCACGGTAGGGGTTTGTGCCGGTCTGGTTGTCGCCACCGCGGCCACGTTCTATGCCAATAAGCTGTTACCTCTCGGTGGTGGTGGCGATCAGCGCTTTCACTGGATTGAAATGGTGTATCTCTCTGTATGGGGAGTGGCCATAGCCTGGGCGATGTTGCGCCGCCAGATAAAACCTGCATTAGCAGATCTCTCACTTTGTGCAGGCTTGCTGCTGTGCGGCATCCCGCTGCTGAATGCGCTGGTAACTGGAAATGGTCTGCTGGTCCCCTGGAAGTCCGTCACTTTGCCAGTAGTCTTCACTGACCTGGGCGCCCTGGTAATGGGTGTCATTTGCCTCTATTCGAGCAGATATATCTACAGGCAGGTATCCCAGTCAAAGCAGTCTGCAGATATACCCCAAGCTGTTGCCGCCCAATAACGGGTATTTCCTGCGAGATGGCGAATGCCATCTCGTAAACTTTATAGAATCAGTACAGCACTGGAATAGGGCGCTGCAACCTATCCCAACTACACACTTTACCTTCCACTCAATTACTCTCGAAGAGAGTGGTATTTACTTTCAAGCATTCAGAGGACGCTACTTTTTTCACAACTTACATATGGGATGAGTGTGTCGTTGGGCTGGATAAATCCAGAACATTCTTGCCCCCTCCCGAACCGAGACGCTCCCTAACTCCCGTCGCCAGGTATGGAAATATCAAAACCATTTAAAATGGCAGAGACCTGATGATAGCCAGCCACGAGAAAGACCAGTTCGGCGGCACCCTCGTTACCGAAAGCACTCACGGCCATCTCCCAAGTAGCCTTTGGCAGGCGGCCTCCAGCTGCAAGTGATGCGGCGACATCATAAGCAGCGGTTTCCTCAAAAGTTAGGTCTATCGGACGCTGGCCCGCTGCGATAGTGGCAATTTTGCTCCTTGCCAACTCACTTTTCTCACCAATAACCGTATGGGAGTACAGCTCATAACCCGCTTTAAAATGAGCTGCGGTGATTAGAATCGCAACTTCCCGAGCAGCCTTAGGAAGCGTGGGTTTGTCTGCAATAGCCTTGATATTGTCCCACCAGGGCTTTCCAAACCTGGGATATTGCAGTGCTGGTGCCCAGGGCCCCAGTAAAGCGCCATCCTTGCGCTTCTTGATGAAACCTGTGAAATACCCCTTCATCTCATTGCTCATATCTTCGTAAAGGGGTTTCTGTTCCTCGCTGAGTTCTTCAGGTGGGATGGCAGGGATACGCAACTGACACCTCTCTTGTCCAATTGGCGATTCAGATTTATCACACACAAAGATTCTAGCCCGACAGAACGCAAGATTCGGGATGCCTGTTTGAAGAGTTGCATTCAACAGCAGATTAACTGCCGAACTTTGGCTCAGGAAGCCCCTGAATTCCAAGCCCGTGAACGGCTAAGATACAGCCCGGTTGAGGATGTCGAGCCAGTTCCTCTTTAGTGAGGAATGACTGCTGAGATGTGACAAACAGTGTCTCATAATTATTACCGCCAAAAGCGATGCAGGTAGGGCTTCGAATCGGCAGGTCGATCTCTCTATCAAGCCTTCCTTTGGGATCTACTCGCAAGATTTTGCCCCCAAGATTCAACGCAAACCAGTAAAACCCCTCCGTATCTACCGTTGCACCGTCGACAATTCCTGGTTGTCGGTCTTCAATGGAGAAGAAAGGGCGCCGGTTACTAATCCGGCCGTCACTGATATCCAGATCGAATACGTAAACCATATGTCCAAAGGTATCCCCGAAATACATTCGCGTATCTTCAGGGTCAAAAGCAATGCCGTTGGCTACAACAAAGCGAAAATCCTTATCGGCCTTTCGGTAGGTTAGATCGGGTTCCAAACAATAGAGATAGGAAGATTTGTCTTTAAAACGCACATCCATGCTACCGCACCAGAAACGCCCATAGCGGTCCACTTTGCCATCATTCAAACGACTGTGGGGCCTACCGGGTTCAGGATTAACGATTGTATCGACACGCCTGTTTTCCAAGTCGATCGCAAAGAAACCGGAGCATCCACCTCCGATCATTCCGCCTCCACGACGGAAGCCAAAGGAGCCTATTTGTTCAGGCATCTCCCAGGTCTTGCGTTCGCCTGTTTCGATATTGAAACTTCTTATGGATGGAGGCCGGGCATCAGCGGGGTCAGGTTCGGGGTTAACGTGATCAGCCCAATAAATAGACTTGTCTTCCGCTGACCAAATCGGTGTCTCGCCCAATCCATCATTGCACTCCCATAGACACTCGATTTCTACCACCGTAAATCCTCCAATATGAAAAGTGCGCATTCACGCCGATGAAGGGAGCGAGTACCTAATGAGTCGTAAGGCTAATTTTGTGATTCCAAGTTAAGAAGGCCGAATAAGAATACCCGGCCCGTAAAAACCAATATGGCTTGGCTTACCACTAAAAGACCATCAAAAACTGAAAGTCCACTCGGGAACCCAATTCAAAGCCCAGGCTTCCATTACTTTATCAAGCCCACTCAAGACCAGTACCCCGAGTAGTAATAGTATAAGACCTAGTACTGTTTTGCCTCCAATCGCGAAAGCCCCAACTGATGGTGACAGTCGAGTATAAATCTGCTTCGATAGCATCCCAGCCACTAAAAGCGCTGTACCGGTACCTAGTCCGAAAGCAAACATCACCATAAATGACTGCCCCAATTGTTGGCCCATGGAAGCCAGTGCTATAGCGGCACCCAGGGTAGGGCCAACACATGGCAGCCAGATGATTCCGGTAAGGAAGCCAATACCAAACTGCCCAGCCCAAGCTCCATCACCGGTAATGCTCGCCCCTGCGGTGATTTTTGATAAGCGTAAGGTAAGCCAATCGGAAAGTGGTTTGATCAACAAGACAAGTGCAACCGCCACTAACATTATCGCGGCAATATAGCGGAAGAGTTCTGGGTCTAATCCTAAGGAGACCAATAGAAAGCTCAGCACAGTACCAGCCAATGCAAATGACAAGCTCAGCCCAATAGCTAACGCGTACGGCCCCCAGCGCCCGGCACTATTAGAAGCCCCGACAACCATTGGCACCAATGGCCAAACGCAGGGAGAGAGAATACTGAGAGTACCCGCGATCAAAGCCAGGGGGATGGCGCTAAGCTCAAGCATTGTCAGTGCAAGCCTTAACTGAATCGAAGATATTCTGCTGAATTACATCGGCACGAGTTTCGGCAACACTGAACCACACCTGTTGCTCCCCATTAAACAGTAGTAGCGTTGATTGCCGAGGAGCGCGGAAGTGCTTAACCCACTTTTTCTGGGAGTCGAAATCCACATTCAGGATCGTAAGGCCACACTGGGCATTGTCCCTCTGAAACTGCGCCAGAATCTCGCCCTGCTTTTTACAGGTTGGGCACCAATCTGCTCTCACATCGATCAAAATGGATCGTTTGGCGGCTTGTAACTCCTTGAATCGTTCTTCGGAAAATGGCTCTGATGCTAGAGCGAATGGCATAGAAAAAACTAATGTAGCGGCGATCAAGGTGCGAAGAGCTAAGCGGATAAATTTCATACAATCCATATCCTTAGTGGCAGGGTATAAGCCCTAATTTGAAGACAATCTGTTTAGATACCCATCTTGGTCGTACTGGAGTGCAAATTCTTACAGTAAGGCTACGAGGATTTGTTCGACTAGGAACCCTGGGCCGACTCTCTGTGTATTCAGGAGCGAAGAAGGCTAGGCATCGAGATGGAGAAGGGTGATGGCCTCACTGTCATAAAGTAACAACCAGGTGAAGTTGGAGCCTCCAAAGAACTTATAAGATCTGTGGGAGTCCTACCTGTTATCGCACTAATCACAGAGTTTTTCGGAAAAGGATTTTGGCCAGGTCTATTGAGATATGGTCTACGAAGTAGATGGGTTTTAATACGGCGACACCTTCACTCTCCAACATCAAAACCACCCAAAATTGGCGCTTTGCAGTCTCAGTACTTATTGCTATTGGAACCCATATAGCACTGATAGTTGTTCCAGTATCAATCGCTCCAGGTCCAACTCCTAGGACCAACACGTCGCTAGAAGTCAATTTACTGGCCCCATTTACTCCTCTGCCTTCTACGTCTCCGCCAACTGCTGAAGAACCGAGCGTAGTATCAGAGCAGGATACCGCTCCGACAGATGCAGTAACCGTTACTAGCCCGCCAATACCTGATAGTTTGAATAAGGTGAAGCCAGCCAAAATAGAAGAGCCACCACCCAAATTGGAAGGAGCATTAGAGGCAAGGCCCCATTCCGGGGATTTCCCAACTGCGCCAAGGTCAGGGCGACAACCGACTGTATTCAATCCCGCTCTTGAGAGAAAAATAGCCAGGGAACGCAACAAAGTCCGTCGATATCAGCCTACAGAAAACAGAAACCAGACCTCGACAGGAACCTTTGTTCAAGTTGGAGACCGCTGTTTTGATGTTAAAGAGCTACCTGCTACAAATACAGACAGTGATCTAAACCCATGGTTTGGTGCGAAGTGTCCAGATAATTCCAGATCACAAGCAGAAATCGATCGATTGGCTGAGAAATATGGGATTCCATGAAGCTGCTGGAGTAACTTTTTATAAATGAAAGGGTACCCAACCTTCACCAGTTGTCTTGAAACATGTAGTAATCAACTCAACTGGTGAAAGTCTTACACCTTTACTTTCTTCGCTTAAAGGTTAGTGAGCCTTACCACCTGAACGTTCAAATCCAGCGTAAGGGTGGTATAGAGTTGATTGCAGGCCTGAGTGACGCTCCCGAAGATCTTGTGGCATATCTCCTAGGTGGACTAAGCGAGTCGGTTCAGCAGCCGCTATCCAACGATCGGCAAAGTTGTCCCACGAGTCAATATGCTTATGAGCTGACTTGGAATCCTTGAAATGCTCATAGATAAGCACGTTTCCATCATCGGTTACGTAATACTGGTAGTTCAGGGTTCCACCTTCTTTCTTAGTTGCTGCGACCATCTCATTCACAACAGCTTTGAACTCCGCTTCATGTCCCTTTCTTATCTTTCCCTCGATAATCCAACCTACATTGTTAAACATGCTTGCTACCTCACTACCGAAAGTATCGTTTAACCATATACACCGGAATAGCTTAAAGTACTACCCACGGCGCTTAAGTGGTGTGTTGAATTGTAGATGGTTTTTGGGGAAGCACATTCAATCGCAGGGTTGAAGAAAATTTAATAAGCTAAAGCAGGCTACAGGTCTCTGGTCAGAACGTGACAGTCAACTAAGTAGCACTACAATATATCGAGCTTACCTGGTAACTGTGTATTGCCCATGGCTTATTCTGGATAACCTAAAGTTAATAGTATATTTATGACCGTGAACAAGTGAGCAGGTAGGGTCTATTACAACTTATTCAGATTAAGAAAGATAATGGATAACCCCTTTGCTAATCTCATACACAATATATTCTAATTTCACTTGGCTCAAAATCTGGCAGCCACACTAACTAATTCGAATTAAGGCTGTAATAGAGATACTATGACAAAGCCAATAACTACAAAACTCAGAAATTGTCTTGTCAGTCTCTTCAGAGGAATTAGCCAGGTCATCCTACAAAGAAACGCCTTGAGTGGCTTTCTATTCATACTCGGAGTAACAGTTAACTCTATTGCCATGGCTATAGGGGTCGCAATTGGGGTTATCACCTCAACTGCCTGTGCAAATATTCTTAATTACCCCGTAAAACAAATTGAAGATGGACTATTTGGGTACAATGGAGCTTTGATCGGTGTAGTCATATTCTTATTATATGCTCCATCTTTAATGACTTTTTTATTGATTGTCGGTGGAAGTGCTTTAACAGTCTTAATCATGCGCTTTATGCTGCTTCATTTTGTCCTTCCGCCTTATACTGTGCCCTACATTCTGGTGATATGGGCTATATGGATATTGGCTCCAGCACTAGGTCTAGCGCCAACTGCAGCATTCATTAACGAAAATACCTCAACCTGGGGGATATTCGAAGGTATTGGTCAAATAATCTTTCAGAACAATGCCATTACAGGTATTTGTTTTTTAATTGGGATTTTAATCTCGAATAAATCTCATGCGTTTTGGAGTATTATTGGTGGAATGCTGGCCACATCACTGGCCATGTTCCTGGCCTTATCACCCACATTAATTCTTGCCGGGCTCTTCGGTTACAATGCATCTTTGAGCGCTATTGCATTATCAAATGGTCGTAAGCGATGGCTAGCCCCAATTGCAGGGAGCATATTAACCGTTCCAATCGCAATGGCTTTTATGAGCGCTGATATTATTGTATTAACCGCACCATTTGTTATCGCTAGCTGGATTATATTGTTGATCCAAAGAAAACTAACATTAACTCATTAATCCAGCCCATTAGAGAAAACACTAGCTCGTGAAAAATTCGGTAAGTACAGCTTCCATTTGACGAATTGATTGAGTCCAACTGACTTTTGCCAGTTTTGCATAGTCAGTGTTGAGAAGCGTATGTGTCAGAGTAACGATGGTACCAAGCTCAGTGCCCCTGAACACAACTTCAACCAAAGATGCATTTTCTTGCAACTCGGTGTTGGTTGGCAGATTAAGATTGCAATGCTCGTGGACTTCAAAAACTAATCGCTTTGGCCTGTCAACGCTGCGATACACACCAGACATAATGCAGGAACTGCCGTTTGGAGCAGTCATCTCAAAAGCAAAGCACCCACCAATCTTGGCGGTGAGGTTGAATACACGTGTCGTGAAATCGTCAGGCCCCCACCATTTTTCAACCATGTTGGGTATGATCCAGGCATCAAAGACCTTCTCTGGCACTGCCCGGACTGTATAAGAGATCGGTTCGGTTCGAACATCCTTTTGATATGTAAAATCGATCACTGTTGCACCTTATTCTTTTAAGTAAGGGGGTTCCAGCAGCCTGTTAACACTGAAACATTTTATCTTTGTCCTATAACACCATTTAATCGACTCCACCTGATTCTATGATCATAGTAGGGAGCCAAACCAGCGCTTGCAGACGCTCTAGAGCATATCCATTATCGTTGAGGTGGCGAGGCTAATCGAATGACTGAATGAGCAGTTTCCAAGTAACCTTAAGCTGCTTTTAATACGTAGCTACACCCAGTAGCCATTGCCTAACAATTTTTCACCGATATACTTATTCAGATGGAAGAAAATCACGACAACCTGAATACTGTTTTCCAAGCTCTGGCTGATCCAACACGACGCGCTGTCATTCAGCATTTGATAAGCGGACCAGCGTCGGTCACCGAGCTCGCAGAACCATTTGAGATGGCACTCCCTTCGTTCATGAAGCATATTGGTGTGCTGGAGGATGCGGGCTTGATTCGCTCCAAGAAAACCGGTCGCGTGCGAACCTGTGAGATAAAACCCAAGCAACTGACTGCCGCACAAAAATGGATCAATACACAAACGGCTATATGGGAAGGCCGGATGGCTCGGATGGCGAGCTATGTCGAAACGCTTGATGCAGAAGAGCAGGATGACTTAGTACAAAAGGGGTAAATGCCCGAACAGTACGGATCCCCCAGGCGTAAACCAATTTCTCTCCCTCCACCCCACCTAGCACTGAAGCTTTAACCGCGCGGAGCAATTCACGGGTTATCCATTGACCTAACAATTGCTGTTAACTATAGTTATCCAAAAAGCTAACTATCATTATTTTTGCACTCGGCTGTTTACGCTTTGCAAACATCGCAGAGGGATTCGCATGAGCCAAGATTTATCCCACGACACCATATCGATCAGTAGAACGATCAAAGCACCGAGAGAGTGGGTATTTTCCGCATGGGAAGACCCACAAGCCCGCTCGATATGGGGGCCACCCTCTGAAGAGGAATCAATCGAATTTCTCGAAAATGACTTTCGCGAAGGAGGCCTAGACGTCCATCTATGCGGTCAAAGTAGCGATCTGCGATTCCGGGTCGAAACACACTATTACGAAATCAGAAAGCCACATCGGCTATTGTTCACCGAACGTGTAACTACGGATGGCTCTCCACTGAGTATCTCTTTGATTAGCGTGGAGATCGGCAATAGTGAAAGCGTGACAGAACTCAAGGTAACGATACAAATCGCCTCCCTGGCTGGCTCGGGAATGATCGAGGGAACTCGCAATGGGTGGCAGCGGGCCCTTTCTAATCTGACTGCTTACTTGGAAGCAAGAAAAGTAGAAGCCGAATAGAGAAGGGCAATATTGTTTCTCTTCGGGCTTCAATAGCCATTGAGTAACAGTCCAAGTACAACCCGCAGCATCATTTGGGCCAATAGAACCAACAGGGAAGAACTTGTGCGAAAAATAATTGTAAACACGTTTATTAGCCTGGATGGTGTGATGCAGGCCCCTGGCGGCCCGGAAGAGGACTCTTCAGGGGGCTTTGAGCTTGGTGGATGGGTAGCTTCCTATTTTGATGAAGGTGTTGGTGAATTCATGGGCAATGTGTTCGCAGCGCCATTTGAGTTACTACTTGGCCATCGGACTCACAATATTTTCGCTGCGCATTGGCCAAAAGTTGCTGCTGACCCTCCGCCTGAGGGTGTTGATGAAAGTGAAATCCAGCTGGCCAAAAAAATCGACGGTACAACACGATACGTGGCTTCTCGCACGAAACCTGAGTTTACTTGGGAAGGCAGCGAGTGGCTGGGGAATGACCCAATCTCGAGGCTTCGTGCAATCAAGGCTAGCAATGGCCCTGATTTGTTGGTTCCAGGCAGTGCTGACTTTATTCAAACTCTACTCAAAGCGGACTTAATTGATCAGTTTAAATTACTGCTTTTTCCTTTGGTCCTGGGTAACGGGAAACATCTTTTCGGTTCAGGTGTGATCCCTACAGCGTTCCATGTACAGCAAGCCATAACGACAAATAGCGGTGTAATTTGTGTGACCTATGTTCGAGGCGGAAGTATCACGACTGGCGATTTCTCCCTGCAACGAGAGTAGGGCCGGCAGTCTAAGCGCAATTTGGGATAGATAAGCAGAGATAGGAACTCGAAAGTTATGGAGCCCATCACTGACTTGGTATTCAAGGAAAGCTGCGCACATTATGCCGATACGCTCAGCAGTAAGATCAGATCTGGAACGCCCACCAGATGTCCCGACATAACTATCAATGCCAGAGCCTTTCAGCAGAGTAAGTATTCGACCCGTTTAAATCCCAAGGAGATATCAAAATGACAGAACTCGTTACCTGTCTTTGGTTCGACTACGGCGAAGCAAAGAAAGCGGCGGAATTCTACGCAGCAACTTTTCCCAACAGTCATGTCGACCGTGTTAATACGGCTGCCGCTGACTACCCCGGCGGCCATGAGGGCAGTGAGCTAACTGTTGAATTGACTGTCCTCGGGCGCAAGTTTATAGGACTGAATGGCGGCCCAAATTTTACTCCGAATGAATCGGTCAGTTTTATGGTTATTACCGAAAACCAGGAAGAAACTGACCGTTACTGGAATGCGATTGTGGATAACGGTGGGCAAGAGAGCGCCTGCGGTTGGTGTAAGGATCGCTGGGGCCATTCGTGGCAAATTACGCCAAAACTGTTACTCGATCTTACAACGAACCCCGACCGTAACAAGGCAAAACGCGCCTTTACCGCGATGATGACCATGAGAAAGATCGATATTGCGACAATTCAAGCTGCGACAAATTCGGTTTGAAGTAACAGATAGATATCGCGAAAGAATATTTGAACTACGCATGGCCAAACCGCCTCGGAAGCCCAGAGCTACTAGCGCAAGGCCTTAACAAGCTGAGTGACACTGCCCTCATCAAGCTCAGTCCCAACAGACAATACAAGAGACAAATACATGAGGATCAGATTGTGAGACGGTTAGTGGTTTGGAATGTGATGTCGTTGGACGGCTGCTTTGAAGGTACCGCTCCGTGGTCATTGGACCATCACGCAACAGTGTGGGGCGACGAATTAGAAGCCTTCTCTCTTCGACAGGGTGATGAAATCGGCACCTTGCTATTCGGATGTCGCACCTATAAAGGGATGGCCGATTATTGGCAAAACGAAACTGGGGCGATTGCGGACATGATGAACTCGCTTGAAAAAGCCGTCATCTCTCGCACGCTGGAAACCGCCAATTGGTCAAATACTCGTCTACTGAAAGGCGAGGCGGCCGAACATGTTCGCGCGCTGAAAAAAGAGACCGGGAAGAGGGATATCTTCGTATTTGGTAGTTCGAATCTTGTAGCTACTCTGCTCAGAGAGGGTCTAGTAGACGAGTACCGGATATGCCTAGCACCTATCGTACTTGGAGCTGGTTCACCTCTCTTCAAGCCTGACGGCATCCAGAAAAATTTTGAGCTGATGCGGGCAGATACCCTTGAAATGGGCGGAGTGGTCCTTCGCTACAAGTGCCTATAAAAGGGCGGAGTGTTATTGCAACCAGGTTCTAGGCATGGTTTGTATCATTAACCTAAAAGAGTCTATGGGAAGAGGGTCATGATGAAGTTCCAACTTCTTCGATTGCCACTTGATCCGGATAAAAGGCAATACGCCCGTTGATCACCCCGGCAAAGTCAAAAGCAGCTTCATAGGCCCATGCAATAGCCTCTCCGCTATCATCGATTGAGAAGTAGCTGGCATCGCCTTTCAGTGGGCAATAGCTTGTCTTTCCCTCTATAAGGGAGAGGGGAGCAAGAACATCTTCTTTTGGGAAATAGAATACGGGGTCGAGCATATCTTTTGCGAGTTCTGTAACTCTCAAAGCATTACTACTCTCGGCAATCACCTTGCCACCACGACGCACACGCACTGTCCTAGGCACAATCTTGGCGCGCATAAGGTGTCGGGGTTCTTTCGGGTTGTGGATTGTGTTACTAGACATCGTAACTTCTGGATAGAGCATTGATCTTTCCTTTCAAGGTATTAGCGATTAGCGGGCCGCATTTATCCAAATAGAGATACACACTTATAAGAGTAAGCGAACAGCGAGCCTTCATGTCCCCTCACTTGGCCTCAATAGTTAGCGCTGATACGACCTTCGATGCATAAATTGTGGACGATTGCCGCCGAATTACGAACTTTCCAAATCCCGTTGAAACAATAGGGTTGGCATGGTCACGACTGATTTTGATGGTAACAACTGCATCGCACGCGTTAGCCAACTCCCTAAAGTACCTCTCCAATTCCAGCGATAAAATCCTAGGTAGTAACAGTGTAAATTGTTACCGTGTACTCGGCGTACGGGAAGTGGTGACCAATATCAACCAATCCTTCACCAATCACGGACTTGCCAGAGCATCTACACCCCAAACATAGAAACCCTTGGGTCCCGGGGACAGTTCTCTGATTTCGGGATAGGACCCCAAATTGCAGGAAACGTAATCGTCTCTATTAATTCGACTGCCCCCTGGGTTTTCCTTTAATGATTAAGTAGGCTTGGGTGTACTTTTCGTTTACCTACCATTCCTGTTATAACTCTCCCAACTTCCTGCTCAGAGGGTAATTGTGCTACGTCATACGCAAACCATGCCACTGAGTCCGCATTTTCCACCGCTTTCACCTCAGTGAGCTCTGCCATAAGAGTTGCCGCTGCATCTTGTCCGCGTAACTGATTGAATGCCTGCTGTACAACAAGCTTGAATGCTTGTTCATGGGTTTTACCACTGTCCTGATGGAACTTCATCCATATAGCGCCACCTTCACTAATAGCTTTATCCAATTTATCCGCGATGCCTTCATCATTGAAATATTTATGATCCACGGTTTGCGCATATTTATGTGTTCCTTCATGGATCAGAGTAACAATGCAGAATACCTCACCTTTCTCCCAAATTTTACTAAAACTCAAGCAGATAGGGTTTTGATTGGGCTTCATAAAGCTCCCTCCCTTAAGTTGCCCTCCACCAGCCCATGACAACTTACAGAAGTTTGAAATTGATCTGCCCCAACTTTCCGTAAAGGGCACAAACACAAACCCGGCCGCATTTTTCGAAGGGTCCTCAATACCAAATGGATATCCTATCGTCGATATGGTAGAGCATTGAACCTTACACAAGGTGGGCATCATTTTTACATCCGCACACTCCACATCACCACTCAAGCCTATCTGGGTTTTACTGAGTTTTTGAAGTATCGCATTTACACAATTTGAATATCTTTGTGGCGGGCAATCCATAGGAAGGCCGAAGTAGTAGGAGACTAAATTTTTAAACTTATCAGGAACCTTATCAGGGTATGTAATCGCTACAGTGCACATATCTATCGCTCGTTTTAAGATAGTCTGTGCTTCATCCAGCCAGTTTTCGAGTGATTTTTTGACCTTCGTTTGAAAAAGTATCGGCGAATTATCCTCTACCAACACGGTAAAACTCACTTCCCGGTTGATACTGCGGCTCACTATTTTTGTCATAATTATTCTCCTGCCTTTTCCTGCTACTTTCAGCGATGGAATCCACTGTTTCTGCTCTGATGCCAAACCAGAGCAAAATAGAATATATAATATTACTTAGCACGACTGTACATTAATATTCTTGAAATCATTCAGGAATAGCACTTCTTAACAATCCACCTCGGATTAAAATTTCCTAATGTGTCTTGCAATAATTCTTCTGGAAATTACTCATAGATTAATATTGCGGAGGGATTGAGGCAGTTCGCAGTATTTTGAGTCACTTTAACTGATTTTTACTGATTTTTAACTGGGCTAGTAATTACTGAACGTCGGCCACTACGAAACCCTGCCTAATCCAGCCCAATTAAGATGTGGTATTGATAAATCAATTTGCAGCAATGATCTGACTGACATAAAAAATCTCAATTTATCAATAAGTTAAACTGTTTCGTCCAATATTCCCCTAGGCTGCACTTACTAAAAAGGGAGAAGGAAAGATACACCGCGCTTCGGACCCTATGAGGCATGGGTGCCGATTAGGAGCTTACAAGGATGTATTCTCAGCGTGTCTCGAGTGCGATGTATTCTTTCCTTCCACCCCAGTAGTAACTAACTGACCATTCAAACTAGGGCAGTCGCTTATAGGAATAAGCTTTTCCACCTTGACGAAGAATAAACGAGCGGGCAGGGCTCGTATCGCCCTCCTCAAACTCTATAGTCAACCCTGGAACCATCTTCGATGCATAGATTGTGGACGATTGCGGTCGAATTACGAATTCTCCATATTCCGCTGAAACTATAAGACCTGTATAGCCGCGGCTGATTTCGACAATATCATCTGTTCCGTGCCCATAGCGCCCGACACCTCTCAAAAGCACCTCCTCTGGTAAAGTGATGAAGTCTGGGACAGGGACAACCTTAGTAGATACTGTCTGCTCGGGGTTCAAGAAGTGATGACCAATATCATCCAGCCCTTCACCGCTGGCAGTATCTGCCAAGGCAACAACACCCGCTCTCCGCACTGGGTTAAAACCCATAAATGTACGCGATCCGTCACTGCTGCCATTGGACCAATAGTAAGTCTCTCCATTGGTGGTTGTCCTGCGCCAACCCAGGGCCATACGAGTGATATCACTGCCTCCCGGCCTATCAATTGACAGCATTAGTCGCGATGCTGCAACCAAATCCTTAGGGCCTCGACCGTTGATAAACAAGTCTAGAAGTGTGAGGAGATCGCTGGCTGTAGATCGTAAACCGCCAGCCGGCGAGAGCACCCCATCGCTTGTTGGGCCGATCGGGCTGAGATAGAAGTCATGGCCTTGAGCTCGCCGAGCAGACTTCTTGGGATCATCCTCTAAAGTGGTATCACTTAGCCCTAAAGGTCCCGTCACACGCTCTCGCAATATCGTTGCAAAAGAGCGGCCTTCCTTCAAAGCAAGTCCTTGACCTAAGAGCCCAAAAGCCAGGTTTGAATAGCTGAATTGAGTACCCGGGCTAGCTTTCAGATGATAGCTTGGCAAGCCACTATAGAGCTGCTCAAAGGAGTAACCAGCGTACTTATTGGGCGCATCGGGCGCCGATGCAGCAAGATTATTTGGTCTTAGAGGAAGAGAGGCAGCATGGGTAGCCAGGTCGGCGAGAGTGATTTGTTGCCCTTCAAAAGTTGGAGCTTTTACACCGGCTGGTACGTAATCCTGGAGAGGATCATCGAGTTGCACTCTCTTATGTACAACTTCAACAGCCAATAGCAAGGCCGTAAATATCTTAGTTAACGACGCAATTTCAAAAATCGTATCGTCCCCTAGTTGATAAGTATCCTTGGCTTCAGGCACTCGGACAGTAAAAATTTTACGATCAGAAAAATTTAGGGTACCTGCAACTGCTGCATGTGCCGCGTGTTGCTTAAGAATACGATGGCGAATGAGACGTTGAAAATCATCATCATCATTCACCGGTTGACTTGATAAAGCATCTAAAGCGATGAGTGGTCGAGGGACAGCAAATATAGAGGTAGCTCCAAGAAATAATTTTGTGAAATCACGTCGTTCCATGGCAATCAGAACCTATCAATAACTTTCCAGAATTCAGTTGGCAAAATTTGACTATCAGAAAGGCATATAAGTTCCTGTGATAGATACGCTGATCACTAACAGAGATAAACGCATTTAGGGCAAACGGAGCCTAATGGAGGATAAGCAGAACTATGGAGCTGGTGGAGCTGGTGGAGCTGGTGGAGCAACCAGTAAAGTTAGAACAGTTAGATTCTCAAAAAGATCTACTGCCAATAACCTGTGATGCTGAATAAAGAGGCTCAGGGGATAACCGAGCTTTTTACACTAGTAAAGCGAGTTTACACTCCTGAAAACCTCGTCCTTATGAGGCTATTCTCCAGCTGGTAACTGTCGTAGATGGAAGATTAGGATGGCCCGAAAAGTTAAGGGCCCGTCTTCTGCGTTATCTATAAATAAAAAAATAGTTTGGAGTGTATGAGGCCACACCAAACATCTATAGCCCTTCCTAACGGCATTATTAAATTTATACGATTATGCCAAGGATGTGGAGGATAAAACGCTGATTAAAAACATTATCCTTTTTTTTAATAAAATTTCTATGGTTACTAACGACCGTAGAACTGCTATAGCGATTGATTTAAGAATTTATATCTCTGTGTTGCTACTCAGACAGAGCTGCTTCAGTCTCGAAGTCCTTTGAAAGTGGCATTGAAAAAATGGCCCTTAAATCAGGAAAGGGAAGTACGCGGTTTTACTGCTGGTTACGTAATAACTCGTAATCTTATTTTTCACTCCATTTTATATATTACTGCCTATCAAATTGGTACATTGGACTCACTACTCTCACTGTCAAGCACAACGAAAAAGGAAATTTTGATGTTGAATCTTAAAACTTTACCGAGTCAGAACGGTAATTCTTGCGCCGCTCACTGTACCGAGATCGCAGTGTCAGGATTTGATCTCCGTGCGCCAAGGCCACAGAGTTTTGTGGAAGACACTCTGTGGCGCGCTATCAAATGGCAGAATGGGGACCTACCTCCGATGCCAAACGGTGCCGACCATCCCTTAGTGGCGGCCAACAATAGTTCACCGATGCGTGTGCGAAACTATGTGAATACCCAGTGCCCTGGGCGTACCGGTCGGATTTTATATGACGCGACCCAGAAAGACATGTGCCTTCAATTCGCGCAGCCGGGCAATAGAGTTGATTATAATGCGTTGTTTACAAATCTCATACAGCCAGCTAGTAATGGGGGAATGCCGAGGAACTTGCTTACCGACACCTATTACAATTGCGCTTTTATGATGTTTCGAGGCCCTTCCCCTGGGTCTGCTCATGAAATGGGTTTCCATAATATCCTGGTTGCCAAGGATGGGACCACAGTCAAATATTATAACCCGAATGAAGATCAACCAGTTTGGAGGGCTGATATTGGATGGCGAACGTTGCGTCATCAAAACGCTGGAAGGCATAGTTACGTTTGGAGTGGTATTGCAATCGAAATCACCTAGCAGTTAATGTTTGATGATGCGATCATTAGTATGGATCATGGGGTTTATCCTTGGTTTTGCTTTTAGGTTTAGGCACTTTCATCAAAACCGGTAAACCCTTCTTATTCAAGACGATCTGTCAGATCGTGGTCTGATCTTGTCTACATCTTTACACCTTCTTCCAGCTTACTAGCTCCTTTATTTGTTAAGAAATACTAAAATCCTGCTAGAACTGAGTGTAAGTTACTCATGCCAGCCACTACTAATAGATCGATAAAATAAATCCGATTGTATCCGTTTTCGCAACATTATTTCTCTATTTGAACTAATTATTGAGTCAATGTGATGTACTAGGATAGATCGCAAGTTTTGGACATTAACCCAACGCTTCAGGAGCTTGAAATGAAAGCAAAACTTATTTTACCAATGATTCTATTAAACATGCTTGGCGGAGTAGGGTCCGGCATCATGATCTATATGTCTGGCGGCGATCCGGTTTGGGTCGGCGCACTTTTAGCGACCCTACCTTTACCATTTTTCTTGATGGTCTTAACAAACGTGTTCAGCATTTCAAGAACATCAGAAAGGCTGCCAGTTATTCAAGCCGTTAACTTTTTAGGAGTTGCACTGGTTGCTTATTCAACTTATTCGAACCAGGCTCCAATGTCCTTGTCTCAGTACGTTCCTATTGCAGCTGCTGCCCTGGGCTTCGTATCCCTTCATTGGTATGTCTGGTCATTCTCCGTTTACAACCGCAGAAAGAGCAAGGCCATATCAAAAGGCCAAAAACTGCCTGAAATGAACTTTAATCGATTAGATAAATCGGCTGTGTCTTCCACTTCTTTTGACGAATCTAAAACACTATTAGTGTTCTTTAGAGCCAACTGGTGCCCATTTTGTATGAACCAGTTAAAAGAAGTGAAGAAGTATGCTGAGACACTTAAGCAATATGATGTGAAGGTAAAGTTTATCTCTAACCAAGGCTACGATAACTCAAGGAAGTTAGCCGACAAGCTTGACCTACCTGGTCATTTTGAAATTCTTCAAGATGACAACTTAATGGGTGCTAAAGCCCTAGGCATTGAAGATATTGACGGTTCCCCTGCAGGAATGCCTGGGTACCCTAAGGATACCGTTATGGCCACAGTGATAGCACTGAATGAAGATGGTACGGTTATATTCGGTGATGAGACCGACAATTATCGGAGACGCCCAGACCCGACAACGTTTCTGTATGTTTTTGAAGGCTCAAAGCCGCAGACTTTAGATGCTAACCCAACTCTCAAAGGTACCGCCTAGTGAGGTAAAATATCAATCTCTCATAGAGCTTATCGATAGGCCCATGAAGAGTGAAAGATAACTGTCTAGCTAGCAATATTGTCGCAGGCCTGAACCTGGATTAAGTAAATGCCTTAGAACAACCAATATGGATTATATAAAGCCTGAAGATTCTATCGATGCCTAAGCAAATACAGGTCTACCTTATATCAGTTGACATATAAAAAACTATCACATATTCACATACCCCTTTCTATGATAGACAGGGGTTTTTCCTTGTTGAGATTAGAGTATTCTATAAGTAATTGAAATTGGAGAACGTCATGGAGTTTAACTTCCCAAATCGTGATGGCGTAGAATTAAAGGGTAAGTTAGAAGAATCTGCTGGAATCCCAAAGGCTTATGCAATTTTTGCACATTGCTTTACTTGCTCAAAAGATATTATTGCAGCAAGCAATATTTGTAAGTCATTAACGAGTAAAGGAATATCAGTATTAAGGTTTGACTTCACTGGATTGGGTAATAGTGATGGAGATTTTTCCAATACTAATTTTTCATCCAATGTTGAAGATTTACTTAGTGCTTACAGTGAAATCGAAAACCGCTTCGAGGCACCAAAATTGTTAATTGGGCATAGTTTTGGAGGTGCTGCCGTTTTGAAAGCCGCTGGTATGATAAAGACAGCTAAAGCTGTTGTTACTATAGCTGCCCCAAGTGATGTTAAACACATCCAGCATATGTTTAAAGAGGAACTCGATAGCATCAATAAAACAGGTCAGGCAAGAGTGGTTCTGGCTGGCCGAGAGTTTACGCTAAAGAAGCAATTCATTGATGATATAAATGAAGCAGACGTCTTGGTTAACCTTAAGGAATTAAGGAAAGCGCTGCTAGTAATGCATTCACCACTAGACAGCACTGTTTCAATTGAGCATGCGGCGAAAATATTCGCTGCTGCGAACCATCCTAAAAGTTTTATTTCTTTAGACAAAGCCGATCATTTGCTTATGAAAAAAGCAGATGCTGAATATGTCGGTAATGTTATTGGAGCCTGGGTTCAAAGATACATTAATTAATATCGGATGTTACAGAGAGTAATATCGAACTTTGAAGCCTTGCAACAGTAAAGAACCGCCAACTATCGAGAGCTGGGCAGTAAAGAACAATAGAAACAGCACTAGTTGGAATTTAGGTTGCTCCTAGTCCACCTAGTAATCCGGGGCTTAACTCAGTTCCTTTTTTAGAAACTCGATAAAGACTCTGGTCTTTGCCGGCATCGCTCGACCACTGGGAATCAGTGCGCTAACAGGCGGTCCTGGAACTGCTTTCTCTGGGAATAACTCAACAACTTCACTATTTTGAACAGAAAAGCCAAGCGCTTTATCATATACCTGAGCTATTCCCATACCGGCTACCACTGCGTCAATCAGAGTTCGTCCATCTCTGAATATTGCTAGCGGTGAGGGGGAAAATTCAGTAATTGGGCCTCCATCTTCTTGGAACAACCAGCCTCTCAATTTTCCTGTAGGTGCACGGAAAACAAGAGAATCATGCTCCTTTAAATCTTCCAAAGTCTTTGGCATACCCTTTTGTGAAAGATATTCAGGTGAAGCGCACAGGATACGTCTGGTTTCACATATTTTTTTTGCGATAAAAGAACTATCTTCCAGTTCACCAATCCTCACGACGACATCCCATTCACCTCTAATAGCGTCCTCTAGACTGTCTGAAAGAGAGACCTCGACCGTAACCTTGGGATGCAACTGCGTGAACCCCTTCAAAGCACTGACAATAGTTCGGCCTATGCCTATTGGCAAATTGATACGCAATCGTCCAGCAGGCTCATCCTTCCTGGCATGCAGTAAAAGCCTGGCCTCATTGATTGTTTCTAACGCATGTTTTGCGGCATCTAGAAATATTTTGCCTTCTTCTGTCAGCCTGATACTTCGTGTGGTTCTGTTGAATAGCTTAAGACCCAATTCCTCCTCAAGCTTCTTCACTGCCTTACCAGCGCCTGATTTGGTTGAGTTCAATGATGCCGCCGCTTTTGTAAAGCTTCCATGTTCGGCAACAGCAATAAATACAACTATTTCGTTCAAATGGGCTTGTTGAAACACAGATTGTGTCCCCAATGGATACAATGAGTATCAAAATAGCATGTTTATAGCGCAAATCAAAGTAACTAATCTTCCCAATAGTGGTTTGGCGTAAGTACCTGCATAGAGACCAATTGGAGAATTAGCCAGGTCACATCGAAGGCTTACCCAAAGCTCGCGCTTCCAAACTTTAAACCATTAGAGGAATAGGTTATGTCTCTTCAAGACAAACTAGATGCTTTCAAAGAAGTATTTAAACAACAGGCCCCGGAAGGAGCATTTGAAGCCTTTGCCAGATCATCCAGGGAATTGGCTGCTAGTGGCCAAGTTGAACGTTCGATTAAAGTAGGGGAGAAAGTCCCATACTTTACATTGCCAGATTCAGAAGGTAACGACCTTGTCCTGGAAGAACTCCTTGCCAAAGGGCCCGTTATTCTAACGTTCTATCGAGGCGTGTGGTGCCCGTACTGCAATATTGAGCTGCAAGCGTTAGAAGAAGTTGCTGCAGAGATCAAAGCGCGTGGCGCAACCCTGGTTGCTATTTCCATGCAAGGGCCCGCTGAAAGCCGCAAATCTCAGAGGGATAACAAGCTAAGCTTCCCAATTCTGACTGATCAAAGTGGAAAGCTTGCTGAAGAGTTTGGTATCCGCTGGACATTACAACCTTATGTAATTGAGTTCCACAAGGTGTTCAAAGTCGAACTCCCGACCATCCATCGTGACGGCGCGTGGAACTTACCTATGCCTGCAAGATATGTCATAGATACCGATGGAACAATCGCATATGCGGAGGTGAATCCTGACTATACACGTCGCCCCGAACCCAGCGACTTATTTCCCGTACTTGAAAAGCTCAGTCAGTCTACAACTGCATAGTATGTAAACACCTCCACCTCTTTAGCGCTGACTAGCGCCAAAGAGGTGGAAGCACTCAATGTAAATCGATATCGAGCACCGTAAAACCCAACTTATATGGTAAGACTCATGGTCAATTTTACACGTTACACAATTGAAACAGCACCAGAAGCCTCTAAGCCCACTCTAGAAGCCGCTAAAAAGAAAATGGGATTTGTACCCAATCTAATGGCAACCATGGCCGAATCACCTGTAATGGTGGAGAGCTACCTAACACTTATGGGATTATTCGATAAATCTCGCTTGAGCGAAACGGAGCGAGAGATAATCCTGATGACAAACAGCCGCCTAAACGGTTGCACCTACTGCATGGCTGCGCATACCGCAGTTTGCAAAATGGCCGGTGTAGATGAAAATGTAATCAAGGCTCTGCGTAGCGGTAAAACACTCGATGACCCTAAACTCGAAGCGCTCCGAGCATTCAGTGTCATTATCAATGAGAAACGTGGATGGGCTACAGAAGAGGAAGTTGAGGCGTTTCTTGCAGCAGGTTATACGAAAGAGACGGTTCTAGAGGTGATAGTTGGAACTAGCCTAAAAGTACTCTCGAATTACTCTACCCACAATCTGAATGTCAGTCTCGATGATGCGTTTTTGCCAATGGCTTGGAGTAAGGATATGGATTCAAATGGTTGAGCGTAACAGCAAATAAACAACATGTATCCGATTCATGCGTCCAATCAAGACTGGGCCTTGGGAAGAGGGCGGCTGTCCAGATCAAGTCTGAACTACTACAGATAAGAACCCCACTGATTCACCAAAGTAATGAGGCCCATATAGCCACTATGGGCCTCTACTACATTGTCCGAGATATATTCGTGGTATCTAAGGACCCTCTGATCAACGAAGCATTTTTCTAGAATTAAGCTAAACTGCTTGAAAAATTCACTTTATTACGCACAAATGTGTAATTTTCGCGTAATAGTCCCCTAATTTTTCATCTGAAACCCTCAGTAGGCGGGTTTCAGGCGAACCACCCCTAGGCAGCCAAGTATTTTCTCCCTATTAATAAGTTGGTAAAGCCTGCCAGTAAGCACAGCCTCTCAGTATTCTTTAGCAGTCCCCGATAGCGGACCTTGTCATAACCAAATACCCGTTTGATGTAGCGGAAGGGGTGCTCAACCTTCGCTCTTATCTGCGCCTTGATCTTTTCCGCTTTACGAAGTGCATCACGCCCTGGAAGAGTTTTTAGCTTGCTCGGCTTCATTGCTATATACCAATCCGCCTCCCGGTCTTTCAACTCTTCACGTTTCTCCGCACCAATGTACCCAGAGTCTCCCCAGATTCTTTTCTCCTCCCCGTGGAGAACTCGCTCTGTTGTTGTGACATCATGCGAATTCGCTGATGTTGTATCTATGCTATGTATTACTCCAAGCACATCATCAACCCCGATATGCATTTTCATTCCAAAATGCCACTGATTGCCTTTCTTTGTTTGATGCATTTCCGGATCACGTTCTTTCTTTTCATTCTTAGTTGAAGTTGGCGCAGAGATAATAGTGGCATCTACAATCGTGCCTTCACGCAGTACCATGCCATTCTCAGCAAGATGTTTGTTGATTTCATCAAAAAGAGCTGCACCTAGCTGATTGAGCTCCAGTAAGTGGCGAAAGTTAAGAATCGTTGTTTCATCGGGAATTGGGTTACTCAAAGTCAATCCAGCAAAACTACGCATGGATTCAATTTCATACAGTGCATCTTCCATAGCGGGATCACTGAGATTGTAAAATAGCTGCATGCAATGAATACGAAGCATGACACTCAATGGATATGGCTGTCGGCCACGTTTGCCTTGTGGGTAACAAGGAGTGATCTGAGCTTCTAGTCGCTGCCATGGAATGAGGGTTTCCATTTGAGAAAGAAACTTCTCTCGGCGAGTTATACGGCGCTTTAGCTTATATTCTGCTTCGGCAAAGGTGACTTGGTGCATAATTCATCGTAGTCTTGATGGGTAGGTGAATATTACCAAATTGACTCAGAATTATTCAGAGGTTCCCTAAGCCCCTAAACAATATATCCTCTTGAATACAGCCTTCTTTTGGCTTATTACAATTACTCCATTTCGCTACGAATAATGCCGGGCGTTTTGGCTTGTCCTCGCACTCGGTCAGGATGATCGCGCTCGTTAAAGCGCCTCAAGCCTTCGGATAGCTCTGCTCTGGATTCAGAGTCGCTGAATAATCGGTTGAAGCACTCAGCCTCAATTCGTAGACCTTCATCAAGATCCTTTCCATAACCACGAATGGCGGCTTCTTTATCAGAGTGAATCGCTGGCTGGGGAAGGGTAGAGATATACTGTGCTAACTCAACGGCACGACCTAATGCGGCTCCCTTTGGCACCACTTCGTTGGCCAATCCAATGCGATAAGCTTCTTCAGCATTAATAACTTTTCCCGTGATGATTAACTCCAGCGCTCGCCCCATACCAACAATACGCGGCAAACGCTGAGTACCACCATCGGCTAAGCCGATATTCCAACGACGACAAGTCATTCCAAAGGATGCGTGTTCTTCTACAATCCGCATATCAGCAAAACATGCCCACTCAAAGCCACCCGCATAAGCAATTCCGTTCACAGCCGCAATGATAGGCTTATAAATATCGGTCCAGCGGGATGGACCGATAATACCTGGAGCTTCACCTCGATTATGTCGGGCAATATCAGCGGGTTCTACAGGACATAAAACAGCCACGTCAGGATCGGGGTGATTGGTGGGTTCAGTTGCAGCAAGATTGCTTTTCAAATCACCCCCTGCACAAAATGCAGAATCGCCAGCACCGGTGATTACCGCAACTTTTGCTCCGTCATCGGTACGAAAGCGATCGAATGCATCCACCAGCTCACGGTGAGCGCGAGTACCAATACAGTTCTTAACCTCTGGACGGTTAAAAGTAACGATGGCTACAGGGCCAATTTGCTCGTATTTAATATGATGATATTCCATGTCATAAGACCTTTATCATGTGGCGTCGAAGTAATATCTGGAATCTAGCCTTGAGCTGTCAATCTCATTCGGTACTCGTTTACTGCCCGTATTGATTGGAGTCCTCTTCATCACTAGCAGTAATTATTTGGTATTGGTGTAGAATTAATTCTGGCATCTTATACAGAAAGACTACCATAGCCTAAATGCGCTTGTTATCTTAAGTTGCCCGCCAGGCTGGTATGCCAGACGCTTTAATACCACGTTTAATTATCCGGAATTGCCTACGCATAGGCCTCTCTAAATCATTTTGACCAATACTTGACGCAATAGGAATGATCCACGCAGTATTCCGCAAATGCTTTTAAAGGGAGCAGGTGTGACTGTCAAAATGCCCATAAATGTAACACTTAAGTCATTTCCGCTCGCACCGGTCTATACGGCCAGCATGGTGGTAGTAAACCCCCTTTCTGAGTTTTCTACGCTTGAGCTGAACCCCCTGATTATCCGATTTTATATCATACTGCCTAGCAAGGCATGGAAAGCAAGCTTCGGATAGAGTGAGTGTGCACCCATAAGTTGGCGTGTTCGTCCCCCCATAAGTTGTCGCAGTTAGGGACCGAAAGGGCTATGACTCACAAAACGACCGGTAAATGAGTCATAGATCCAAGTTTTATGGCTCATAGAGAATGGATACCCTCTCGCGGTTACACCTCTATCACAGAAGCGAGCCGAGACATCAGCCATTACTTGATGACTTACTACAACTGGGAGCGTCCCCACCAACGCAATGACGGATTACCTCCCGCAAAAGCGGAAGAAAAATTTAACTTACTATCCGGAAATAGTTGACCACTACACAGCCACCTATTAGAGAGAAAAGCTCAGGGCTTTCTATATTGGCTAACGAAACTTTACCAGCTTCATGAAACGGTACTCAGGCCGAGTTTAGCTGCCGCAGGCTCCTAACCGATAACCTAAAAACTATCACACTGACACGTGTCAATGCCCCAATTTTTTCGCCGGAGCTGCCAGCCTGCAAATGCTACAACCCTCTACCCAACAGTTTTGCAGTCGAGTTATAACTTGAAAGTCAAGTTAACAGCTGGCGATTTTGCGTGCGGATTTTAAGTTGATTTCAAGGTTAGGGGCTATTTCTGCAAGTTCAATTTGTCTGCGGTACTCTCGTGGAAATTCTCATTTCTTATGGAGGCTGAGGCGATGATGGCTTTATTTGGTCAACTGATTGCGGGGCTTTTTCGCTACTTTAAGGTCGGCAGGGGCAACCCTGGACAGGGCGGGGGGGCCGCGCCGCAGGTGGTGTTCTCTTACTCTCATTTTTGCGGTAACCCGGGCAGATATGCCAATAATTCGCGGCACTGAATACCGGGCTCGTGGGCGCTGGTATTTTGCACTTAACGTGCAATTACGGGTTGACGCCAAATAGGAAGTTTCTTTGTATTTCAGTGGGTTAGCGGATACAGGTCCAGCTGGAGGCATCGAAGCTGGTGGAGCTCTCCTCATGGACGCAAGGCTGGTACCTTACCCCTGAAAACTTACGCACTGACACGTGTCAGTGCCCCAATTTTTCCGGTGGAGTTGTCTGCCAGTAAACATTCCCATCAGGGCCCGGTTTTGCTAGCTTTGAGCTAATCAGATGGCGCATTAATAACCATTATCACAGGTACAAGATATGGTGCATTTGTGATAATCAGGGGAAACCTATGGCTAGAACTAGACCTGTGAATAGGTTGAAGTCTGTCACTGTGACTGGCTCAGGACAGGCTGAGATCGTGGAGCAGCCTAAGCAGCTGGCTCATATCCTGTGGGCAGCTTCGCGGGGCGATACAGGGAAGCGGAATGTAGCTCTCATTTGGATGTTATTTGGTAGCGGACTAAGGATCAATGAAGTAGCACAGCTAAAAATTGGGGATATATACCACCCAACAGGTGAGCTAAAGCTAGCTTTTAGGCTGCCTGGAACATATACCAAGACAGGGAAGCCTCGTACGGTATACCTTTTGGTTCCACAGCAGAGAGCTGCACTAGAGGATCTTAGGGCTCAGCGCATAGAGGATCGTGTAATGCTTAGTGAAGATGGGGCTTTTGCTGGGCTTGCACCAGATAGTCCCGTATTTCTATCTCTGAAAGGCAAACAGTGGCGCAAGCTATCTTTCAATTTCAAGAAATACCCAGATGCCGATGGAAATATAAAAACAACTCTGGTGTGTGGTTCACTCGAAAACCTTGCGCGAGACCTTATAAAGCAAGCCGGAATTCATGGCGGATCAAGTCATAGTGGGCGACGTAGCCTAGCAAGCTGGATGGACCGCAAGGGGTTTGACCTTGAGTTAATTCAAAATATTTTGGGTCATACCTCAGCAGATATGACCCTAATTTACATAGATCCTTGGGAAAAACGTATACAGTCTGCATTCAGACGGACTTGTTTCGGTGTTCAATTGCCGAATTTTGGATAAATGCAAAAAATAGGTGATGATACTTGCAGGGTGTTCAATGAACACATATATTGATCTCTACAGGGTGTACTATGAACACTAACCAATAGCTTGGAAGGACAACGTGACACCCAATGAAGAGTTAAGAATGATTATGGCAACAATCCCTCTAAAGCAGGAAAGAGTTGCCGAGCTTTTGGAACCAACAAGCCTTGATACAGTTAAAGGCTGGTGCGCTGATCCTAGAAGTTCTAGATATAGAAATATGCCCCCAACAATGTTGAGGTTGTTGAAGTTTGAGCTTCGGGATCGAGGGTTAATCAAGGAGTAAGAATAAGAATATGAATATTCGCGAATTTATAAATCAATATAGAAATCATCCAGTTCTATTTATTGGTGCGGGCATCAGCCTCCGATACTTGGTAAACTCGTACACTTGGGACGGCTTGCTCAAGTACATCGCCACAGAGATAACAGGCAATGCAGAGTTTTATCTAGATATCAAATCACAATGCCAAATTGATGGCAAATACGACTTTGCGATGATTGCGACAAAGCTTGAACATGAGTTCAATAACACCTTGAGTGCGGACCGGAACGGTAAGTTCAAAGATGTAAACGATTTCTTTTATGAAGAAATGGAGAAGGAAAATAACTTGAGCCGCTTCAAGATTTTTATTTCTCATCTGATAAGTAATCTTGATTATCGTGAGGAAATGAAAGATGAAATTGCAGAGTTAAAGAAAATTCGCAAAAATATCGGCTCAGTGATCACGACTAATTATGACCAGCTAGTAGAGGATGTTTTTGGCTTTCAGCCGCTGGTGGGGAATGATATATTACTAAGTAACCCATACGGCTCTGTCTATAAAATTCACGGTTGTCACACTGACCCAGCTAAAGTGATTATTACTGCAGACGACTACACTAAATTCAATAATAAGTACGAACTTATCCGGGCCCAACTGCTTTCTATTTTCATTCATAATCCAATCATATTTATGGGGTATGGTATTGGTGACGAAAATATTAAAAGTTTACTAAAAACTGTATTCACTTACGTTGAGCCAAACTCAGAAGATGCGGAGCGTATCAGGAATAATTTCCTGTTGGTTGAATATGAAAAAGATTCCATGTCACACGAGATTTGTGAGCATGATATCGATCTTGAGGGTTTTTCAACTATTCGTATTAACAAGGTTAAAACGGATGATTTTGTAGAAATTTATAAGGCGCTGTCTGATTTAAATCTACCTGTTTCTGCCATGGATATCCGAAAAGTTCAAGGCATCGTGAAAGAGATTTACTCCGGCGGAAACATAAAGGTAAATATAACTGAAGATCTTGACTCGCTAAGTAATAGTGAAAAAATCCTAGCAATCGGTTCAAGCAAATCGATTACATACACACACCAAGATACATCAGGGATGATGAGTAATTATTTTAGTATCATTGATGAGGCTAATATTCAGTTATTAAAGTTGATTAACGAGATCAAGATCGCATCTACTCAGTGGTTCCCTATATTTGGGTTCCATAAAATATGCCCTTTAATAGAAAAAGCTGAAGAGCTGAAGGCTCAGCAGAAAAGCAAGTTGAATGCATATTTAGATAACCTGAATGGTAATGTTAAATCTACTCACGCTAGCGTTCAAGCTATTCAAGATGACGAGCAGATATCATGCGCAAACAAAGTTAGTGCCGTCATTTGGTCTGTATCTAATGGTAACTTGGATCTTGATGACGTGGCGAGTTTCTTGCAGGGTATGCAGAATAAGAAAGATACGCATTACAGGCGGTTGTTATGTGCGTACGATTTACGAAAGTATGGAGAGGAGTAGAAAAAATTAGTGGCAACAATAAGCAGAATACCAAGCTTGGGTTAGAAACTAGATAGGCTCAGAAGAACTGGGTGGGAATATGGACACAGAAGAGATTATTGGGCGCTTATCACAGGCAGTGAGCCCAGATTATCAATGGCCCGAGATCCCTGCCGGATGGAAGCTAGAGTTTATTCTGTATCCAGATGGTGAGCTTGATATGGATCTTCTTCACCCTGTATCTGCTCGCTTTTGGTCTGAAGACAACGGCTTCTTAGATATGCCGGTGATGAAATCTGGCAAGGTCATCACTGTGACTGACCTAAAGGCCGCAGGAGTCCCGCTTATGACGACCTTTGGTCATGCTGTTGTGTCTGATGTCCCCCAAAAAACCCATCTTGCCACTGTTGAAGAAAAGTAAGGGGTAGGTAGGAATATGGATAAATTTGTAGCTGATAGAAAAGTAATCCAAGAAAGTTTTAATAGTACCTGGAGGTATATTTGGGATTCGGCTATTGCTATTAAAAATGGAAGAGTTGAAAGACTTAGTTCCTTGCCACAAAATATGAGTTGGTCACTACTTAATCCCGGATCAATTTTGGCGTCGGCGTACATATATTTTGTTATTGGTAGAGAAAGTAATCTTCTTACAAAATTTCCAAGCTCAAAGTATTGTGATTTTATAAGTAAATTCAATCTTATTGTTACCACTCGTGAGTTTGAAAATAAATCTGATAAAGACAAATGTAAATATATTATTAGGCGTCTTAGGAATGCCATTTCTCACGGAAATGTATCATTTGAAGATCGTAATAAAGAGGGGGATGCTCCGATTGATGGGAATAGGTACTTCATATTTTATGATGAAGACCCGCGGAGAACAGATGATAAATGGTGTGCCAGCATAAGCATTCCTGATTTTGGAAATATAGTAGAAGAGGCTGGAGAAGTTTGTTTTAACACATAGTGTCACACATATAGAGATTGGAATATGACGGTTGCCTTGTTCGTAGAAACGTCAATGTGAAAAAAAGGGCGGGTTATATCTGTCAAAATCAAGAAATTATTGGGATATGCTTTCAAATATGAATTTCAAAGTATACATATAAAAGTAAATAAAATTCTGATTTAGATAATATAAAGGAAAGCATTTTGGGTGAAGCAAAAAGAAGAGCGAATGAAATCATCAAAATAAAACAACAGCATATCAATTGGTTATCCAATCTAACTGAAGAGGAAGCGACGATAGCTAATTTAGCTGAGAGACTGGAAGAAAAGCTCATTCAAGCTCAGTCATTCACAGAAGGGTGCTATCATTTAGCCTTTTTCATGACTCGCTATTTGGCGGAAAAACAGATTTCTGTTATCCCTGTAGTTGGATGGGTGAATGATGGTACTTGGGAGGGTGTAACTTCACATGCATGGATTGAGTACAATGGTCTGAAGACTGATGTATCATTAACAAAAACATCTCACCCTGAGCAGCAGCCTCCCGGCTCTTTAATTGTTTTGGATCATGTATTAAAAAAAGGAAAGGTAGATTACATTTACTATCACAATAATGCTGAAGAGGTGCTGGAGGCTAGAAAATTTATTTCATCTACCCCCAAGCTTAGAATGATTCAAAATTATAAAGAGCAACAACATAAAGAGATGATGCATATAGCAGAGCCAGGTCAATTAAAACGGATCGATACTTATCTTTCTAATGCTCCTTTAGGTTTAAGGTTCGAAGACCTGAAGCGAATCGTAGAAGAGTAGCAGTGCGCTTGTATATGATCACTTTTAAATAATTGGGAGATTATTGGAGTATGGTTTTTGGTTCAATTTCAAATAGATCGAAACAGCCGCTAATAGAAGCTATGAGCACCATTCCAATAATAGAACAAGTATCTGAAAGTGAAGTCCAGTTTCGTTCAAGAAATCAGGGGACGATGATTCGATATACATTTTTTTCCCAGGGAGAGGTGATAGGTGAGGTAGTGACTGAGCTGTGGTGTGATGAGAACCTTCTGCTAGTTCATGAAATCAAGGCTTCAACACCAAGGAAGAGGCAAGGGACAGCTATTATCAAGTGGCTCGTAGGGCAGTCTTCACAACTGATTCAACCTGTACACGTTATAAGCGGTGGTATGTCTTTTTGGATGAAGTTAAAAGAGATATGGCCAAACAGAATTGCCAGTTCGGACCTAAGGTGCAGTGAATACGATGAATTACTAGAAATGCGAACTTGAGGATTGAAAGATGAAGGCCAAGGTAATCACTGTGGAAATCTATTGGTAATGAGTTATACATTTGGTTTGATCGCTATTCCAGCTATTTTTTTTGCTTATTTTATTTTCTGGATGGCTTATTCCGTAAGGAATAATACCATGGATGGGAAGTTGAAAAATATTGCAAATAAAATCGGTATAATACCGGCTCAAGAATTTTTTAACGATATTGAAGAGAGATATGTTTCGACAAAAGGGCAACTCTTATCGCTAAGAAAAATAAATAAAACCGTTCTATCTAATCACGATGCAGGCTTTTTTAACCGTTACTATTATAACCTTGAACACAAGGTTATATTCTATATTGACGAAGAAAAACATATATGTGAAAGGTCTGTTTTTAGCATGATTAACAATAAAGATGAAGATCGCGCTGATCGGGCGCTTGCCATTGTTAGCAGCTCTAAAAAAGTCAAAGTTTATTATGATCCTGATAATATTAAAGAGTCCTACGTAATTTTCAATGACATAAAGGATTGGTCTGCGATTTAATTCAGATCACACTCAGAGTCTTTTTCAGCGGGCAGAAATCTCTAGCTTTTAGTTGTATGCTTGATGGGAGATTATAGTTACACTGATTAAACTCACAACTTTCATATGATCAGCAGGGAGAGGAAATATGAAAATAAAAGGAACTGTGATTGGTTGTCTATTATCATTTTTTTCTACTTTGAACGGTTGTTCAAATTTTGATGCTTTAAATGGGGGGTATTCAATTAGCCCCCTCAGGGGGCTTTCATCATACCACCCGCTATGCGGGTGGTTGCTGATTGTTTCACAGCTCAATTGTTGATTGTCTTTATCTGCCTGCAATTATGCCTATATACTACCCGCTTTTGAAGAGTGGATATGTACCAGTTATTGATCGTGGAAGATGATATTCAGCAACGGGAATTGTTGACAGATTTAATGGAAGCTAGAGGCTTTCACGTCAAAGGCGCAGCTAGTTTGGCGCAAATGTACACGAATCTAGATGATTTTGGCAATAAAATCGACGCAATATTACTTGACCTGTCACTTCCTGATGGTGATGCTCTAGGGCGAATAGCGCAGCTGCGACGCCGACTTTCCTGTGGCTTACTGGTCGTTTCTCTTCGAAACACAGAGGCTGCTCGTGTAGAGGCGATTGAGCAGGGGGCTGATGATTTTATCGCCAAGCCTTATTCTCCCGCCGAGTTGGTGGCGCGGATCAAGACAGTTATTGCACGAGCAAATAAAGGAAAAGAAAACAAAATATTACGTTACAAAGGCTGGTATATCGATCAACGCTACCACGACATATCTGACCCCTGCGGTAATTTTATAGATTTAAGCTTAAGCGAATACATTCTCTGGGTAGAGTTTCTCTCCCACCCCGGAATAACCTTGTCTCGAGATCGTTTATTGGATCTATTTGGCAATAGTTTTCGAGATGTCTCAGATAGATCCATCGATACTTTGGTTAGCCGCTTAAGGCGTAAGATTTCCGATCAAGCCAAACCTCCGCAAATTATCCAAACAGTTAGAGGGGAAGGGTACCGGTTTACCGGAGCAATGCCAGCAGTCAGTTCAGTTCAAAGCAAATCTTAAAGCTGCGATTTAATATTCAATGAGCTGACCTTTATGAGCTTATCGGAAATTGTACAAATTTAAAAAACTGTACCAACTTGAAAAGAGTAAATATGGTGAGCTGCGCCTTGCAGGTTATGATTTACTCCCTAGAGACCAAAACGCTAATACCTTAAGGTTACCACCTAATTAAAAAATTAAGAATCAACCGTTCGTATTCGTGCAAGAAAAATTTCTATTGTGTCAATCTGTCAAACTTGAATAGACACTCTCAGCTATCATGAAGCCCATTATTTTTTAGTACATTGGTTCTCTTATCTAGTGAGAAAATATGGATAAGTTAAAACTCAACTCGATTGTCAAGATATATTACGGCAGCCTGGGAAAACTGTTTATTTTTGCCGCTATCAACTGTATAGCAGGAACAGTAACTGCTGCACCTTATTTTGATAAATCGAGCCTGCAGCCTGGAGTCTGCAGTACCAAAGGAGGGTACCGCTGGTATGCGGCCCGTTTATATGGAGGTGAGGGGAGTCGATGGGAAGATGAATGCTGGACGACAACCATAACGATCAATAATACATATTTTAAGCGGCCGCATTACTGTAGAGACTATTCTGGCAGCACGGGTACTTGGGGCGAGTGGGCTGTTCCCGATGCAAGGTGTGGATCGACTTCAATTCATGAAATGGGAGGAAAGTGGAGAGCGCTAAAGCGCCAGAATTGTGGGACTAATGATGAATGGGAAACCAGTGGAGCCGTTAATGCGGGTGCTCGTGGCTATAGAAAATACTATGCATGGCTGGATCATAAAAACGAAAGTTCCGCTGATTGGCTGGCAACGTGTGCTCACTGGCCGATTAATATTGCTGGGGTGGAATTTGGCAAAGGCGGCAGCAATTCACAGTCAGAGCTGGGGTGGCGGGCCTGTTTTCCTGGGGCCATAGGGCGCAACAGCGTGTTTAACACACACGCCGAGTTTTGGATCAAAGACTCAACATGTAATGGTAATTTCGCTACTCCGGAGCGCGGTAATGGCTCTGGTCTGGTAAGCAATACCCCTCTCAACGGGTATGCAGATCTTCATGCTCACCCTTTTGCTTATAAAGCGTTTGGCGGCGGTATTTTCGGTTCTGTACGCGGCACAGTAGCAGAAGCATTCCAAAATCATAATCATGATTTGCTTGAAAAACATCCGTGGTTTACCTGGACGTGGCGTGTACAATCGGCGAGAGGATTGCTCGATCAACTTTGGTTAGCGGGCGGGAGGTGGGACTCTGACGTTGTCCCATGGGACCGGCATAGTACAGGGTACCCGGATTTCACCACCACCTCTTGGTCTGACAATCCCGGTAACGCTTGGCCTCGTGTTTGGGAAGACGCACACGTAAAAATGCATAATCACTGGTTGCGGCGCGCCAATATTGGAGGTTTGCGCTTAATGATCGCGTTTGCCAATAACCATGGTTTGAATTGGAACGGCCGGGATGCTGACGAAACAAGATTGCCTGACATCGCAAAAGGCCCGGCATATATGGGCGAACTTGAAACGGACCTGAACGGCGATGGCGAAAAAAATAAATGGGATATTGATGATTGGGGGGCGCTACTGGGACAAACGGAAGAAATGCATAAACTCGCCCAAGAACACGAATGGATTGAACTCGTATCCGATGCAAAAGAAGCACGAGCAGCCGTTGAGGCCGGTAAACTGGCTATGGTCTGGGGTTCGGAGATTGATCAGGCATTCAATTGTAAGGAAAGCTGGTCGACAGCATGGGGTGCGGCTAGTGCTAAAGTGTGCGACCAGAGAGATATCGATAAAGCCGCTATGGTCCATGAAATGCTGCGTATTCGTGCAGTATTTCCGGTGCATGTAAAGGCCAATGGCCTGGGACATCCAGCATTCAACTCTCCTCTGGTCTTTCAGGGGCCTACTTGGAGTGAGGGCTATGAAGCCTGCAGGGATTACCAAGGAATGGCCGCTTTCAATGAAGATACAAATCCCGACATGGGTGTCTGTTCATCTGGGGGTTTATCAGACCTCGGTCGCCATGCGATTCTTAAATCGTGGTCACTCGGACACATGATTGATGTTGGGCATATGGGAAAATATACCTTTAACTCAACCTTAGCGCTAGCGGATACCTACAATGTCCCGGTAGTTCATGGGCATAGTGGTGTTTTTGCTACGGCAGCAGACAGCCGTCGCTATGAAGGGAATACAGGCAAGTACCAGTTTAAAAAAATAGCATCGGTCGGTGGTATGGTGGGTGCGATCGAGTTTCAGGGGGATCAATCGTTAACAACAAATTATGTTCACGCATCAATACCCGACACCGTTGGCGGCAGCGCATCTTCATGGTCCCAGGCTTATGAATATATTAATGACCTGGAGGGTTTTGGGGTGAAACAGGATAGTATCACTAAAGAGTATTATGGCACTGTCGCCATCGGAACAGATTTTAATGGCGGCATTGCACATGCGATTGGCCGCAAACAGCACTACTATTTCCGTTTTCCATTTGATCAACAAATTGCTTGGTGGGGGAGTGCCGGGACGAAAGTTACAAAATATGTGGAATATCCTTTCGACTTGCCAGAGCAGTTGATGGGGGCCTACTGCAACAGCCAGGGAAGCGAGTGTGATCTCAGTATAAATCAGTTACAACCGGGTTTGAAGCTGTCAAAAGCATCAATGTCACTATTGGATTTAACCGGAGTGGACTATAACGATCGTGGTCTTGCGACAGTTGGCCAACTTCCTGATTTTATTGAAGATCTACGCGTTCAAGGGATGCCGTTAGCCAAACTTGAATCTTTCTATCGCTCCGCTATGGGGTATGTCAATATGTGGGATAGAGCTGAGAAGAGCGCTAAGGAAGATGTTTACTGGTTTTCAACATCACTCTATAACGACTATTCAAAAGTAAATTTTCCTTTGCGTAAAGATGCAGGAACAGAAGGTGAAGTAAAGATTCAGTCAGAAGGAACTAACTCTGCTCCGGTATGTCGAGCTGTTATTCGAGACGCTAACAATAAATTTGTTCGATATGCACCGGGAGTATCGGTGACACGCAATAACGTTAAGGCATGTGTTACTAACCGTGGGTCAGCTGAGGGTAGCTGGACAGTGAAGTTTGTCACGGAATTTGATGAGTTTTTTAGCAGGGAAGGCAGCAGTGCCAAATGGGTGGCAATCACAGAAACAGGCGGCGTTGATAACAAGCTGAGCCCAGTCTACATCAACCCCAATAATATTAATGCAATTATTGGCACCGATGGAAAACTCTGTAAGGTAGGGTCTGCAGTAGGCTTCGTTGCTGACACAGGGGAATGTTTTGCTGTGAGCTATGATGCGCAAATAAATACCGTTGTTGAAGTTGTGAGTACAAGTGACTATGAACTCTTTTATGCTCGTATACCTGTTCAGAAAAAACAAGTCAGCTTACAGATACCTTAGGGCCATGTTAAAATAGGTTTGAACTTATTCGAAAATACTTGACTGGAGTCTATTTAAGTCGGGATTTTAGGGGTAACGGTTATAATCGTTATATCGATTCTGTAAATAATTCTGCCTATCTGCCCGGTTAAATATAATTTCACAAATGGTCGGATAAATCGATAGTAAACTTGTTCAAGATCGATTTTCTATTCCTGATAGACTCTCTTCACCCTCAAGAGCTGAAGGCTTTCTCGTAACTCAGTACCCACAAAATCAGTTGCTCCTGGTGATCGCACAGGGACAACCTCAATATGCTCTTTAGTTATCCGCCTAACATACGCAAAGCCATCTACACGACAAATGCGATTGAATCTTCAGTAGGTCCTCCGCAAAGCGATCAAGAAGCGGAGGGTCTTCTCTATCGAAGGCTTGGCACGGAAGGTGATTTATCTAGTGATTCGCTATGCATCGAAAAATTGGGTAATGCTCATTCGGAAATGGAAACCAGCCTTGAACCGGTTTATTATCGAGTTCGAAGGCCGCTTGGAAGATAATATTCAACCGGGCAGATAGGCTGAATTATTTACATGGTCTTAATCAAAGTAAAGTGCAGACCTATGGCAAAAAATTATTATCTTTATTTGTATTTTATAATATTCTTTATCACTGCACATTGCACCTCGCTTCATGCCCAGCACAGTGAACCACATGAACTCATTTTAGATCACGCGACAGATAGACAACTCCTTAGCTCACAGATGTCTTTCCTGGAAGACCCAAACGGGCAGATGGACATTATGGGTATAATGGAATTTACTTCGTCAGAACGCTTTATGCCCTATGGTCAAAAACCGAGAATCTTTGGATATACCGATTCAACGTTTTGGTTGAAATTAAAAATTGTTAATAATCATTCGGAACCAGCATGGATCATCAAAGTTGGTGAGGCTTGGGTCGACAGTGTTGAGATGTATCTTATATCCAAGGGAGAAGTTGTCGAACATCAAATTTTTGATAAAAATTTAGATTATGATCAAAGAAAGGTAAAATACCGGAAACCGGCTTTTAAATTGTCCTTGGAGAAAGACAATCCTTACGAACTTTATTTGAAACTACAGACGATAGGTCTCCTTGACACCAGAACGAATATTTATTCTCTTGATGCCTTTCAAAATATAAACACAAAAAATAATGTATTCTTTAGCGCCGTTTTTGGCATGCTGGCCATTATGATGATGTTTAATTTATTCTCTTATATCACGATTCGAGATAATTCTTTTTTATATTTAACGCTTTTTATATTGGGCTATATGGTCCAAGGTTTGGGTTATACAGGGTTTGCTTACGAATGGGGTTGGCGCGGGGACTCGAGAACAACTCACTGGATTTCAGCAACAAGCGCTCATATCACCATAATTGCCATGCTCTTGTTTTCACGAAATCACCTACAATGCAAAACACTTGATCCGCTAATGTATCGTGTTATTACCGGTGTGATTGTCGTATTAATTTTTAGCTTAACCTTTTTCCCCTTTTTATCGATTGCGCAGGCAGAATCTCTGCAGGTGCTGATGATTTCCTATCCTTTGTGTTTAATTAGTTTAATATTTCGCGTGTGGTGGAAGAAAAAAGGATTACCCCAATACTTGAGATTGACTTGGCCGGCCTATGTAGGCGTACTCTATATCACCGCAGTCTATAGCATTCATATTCTTGCAGAAGTTGTTGTGATGTCAGATTACATTTTATACGGTGGCAATATAGTGGTCGCTGTTTTGTTCTCATTCGATGCTGGGGATCGTATCAATCGTATGCGTGAAGACTTAAAACGATTGAATAAAGACTTAGAACAAAAAGTCCATGAGCAGACGCTCTCTTTACACGAAAAGGTTAACACACTACAAAAACGAGAGGCTGAGTTAAGTGTGGCTCAGCGACAAGCCGACACCGCGAACCGAGCAAAATCGCGTTTTTTGGCTATGATGAGCCACGAAATACGAACACCCATAAGTGGAATTTTGGGGACGCTCTCTCATATAAAGGCGAATCCCTCCCACCATCAAAATCAGCAATTTGTGATTAAAGCGGAGAGTGCCGGGCATACCTTATTGCAGATTCTCAATGACATCCTCGATATTACTAAGCTAGAGTCTGGGAAGGTGAATCTGGAAAAGACTCCATTTTCGGTGGTTGAGATTACGCGTAAGTCCTTCGAGATCAGTAACATGGGGATGAGTAATAAAGCAGTTGCATTTGATTTAAAGCTTCCAAAAGCATTACCGATGGTGATTGGTGACCCCGCACGTTTGCAGCAAGTTCTAATAAATTTACTGGGCAATGCCCTCAAATTTACTCATCAGGGAGGCATTATCCTTTCTGTGACAGAAAAACAGGAAAAGCATAACAAGCTAACCTTGCTATTTAGTGTTTCTGATACCGGCATTGGTATTGAGCCGGCCAAACTTGAAATGCTCTATGAAGAATTTACCCAAGCCGATGACTCTACAACCCGAATCTACGGAGGAACAGGGCTCGGCTTACCCATTACAAAGCACTTGGTGCAATTGATGGGGGGTAAGCTGGCTTGTAACAGCGAACTAGGTAAGGGGAGCTGTTTTTACTTTGAGTTATGCTTTCCGCTTGTTTATAAATTGCAAATTGACAAGCCTAACATTGAGCCACCAACAAGCGCTCTGCCCAATCACAGATGCCTAAATCTGTTGTTAGCTGAAGATGATGAGCTGAACCGAGAGTTGATCGCAGCACGACTGCGGCAGCTTGGGCATAAAGTTACTGCAGTGAATAATGGTCGTGACGCTCTGTATGAATTGCAAAATAACCTATTTGATGGTGCTGTCTTGGATATGCACCTACCTTTTATTGACGGTATTGATTTGTGTCGAAAAGTGCGCCTAGGCACAACATCCGCCTCTATGCTGGTCATTGCTGTCACGGCAAATGTGATGAAGCAAGATATCGAAACTTACTACAAAGCAGGCTTTAATCATGTATTGCCAAAGCCTATTGATTGGCAGAGACTTTTTGATATTTTATTTACCCATCAACTGTCGACAGAGATTAATAGACCTTTCCAAAGCTCTAATGTGACTGCACAGAACTGTGATGATAGGCTGAGGGATGATAATAGTTTTGACGTCAAATTAATCAGTGAAATTAAATTAATCTTAGGGGAGCCTCAATTTAGAAAACGATGGGTTCAGTTATTTGAATCCTTGCACATCGATCTCGAAATGATTTCACAGACCCTATCAAATAAGGAGTTCGATCAAGCCAGGCTTTTAGCCCACACCCTAAATGGACGATGCGCTAGTATGGGTTTACTCACTTTAACCAGGATGTTTAATTACCTTGAAGATAACATTGAGATGATCTCGAAAGATGAGCTCTCACAAATTAAGTGTCAATGTCAGAAAGATATTACTTATTTGGATATACACGAGGTAATCGAGGGGTCTTCATTACATACCACGATATAATCACTCTGATTTTTTGGAAAAAGCATATCAATTACTAAAAGTAATAACATGGTAGCATCATTGTTTGAAATTTCTTATTTCGGTTCTGGTATTGAACCTACTACGTATAAAAATCTTTATAAAATCTGACCGCTCGAAGGTCGAGTCAAAAACGTTAACATATTGGCCAATGACATAAAGAGCAAATCCTCGTCTGGACGATTGATGTACAGTGATTTAGTGTTGCTTCGACGAAGCAAATAATAGCTTTTTGAAAAATTACAAAATATGAAGGGATTGAGCAGGGCGGGTAGGTGGCATTCTAAATTTTGCATTACTTCAGAAGAGTCTGTCTCTCTTTAACCTAGCATTCTGTGTATATCTGAAAGCCATAGAGTACTTTTAGTTTTACTAAAAGTTAGGTAAGGCGTAAAATATTTTCTATTGTGTCGATTTGTCATACTTATTTTTCCATCTTAATTTAAGATTGCATACACTTAGTTAATGCTGATTTCATGCAAGTTTAATTGGCACCTCTTAGTGCCATATAAATAGTATATTTCTAAGCAAACTATTCAACCTGTTTAAACAGGAGCCTCATTATGTGGAATACTCGATGTCAGCACATTTACAATGAACTAGATACAGTGTTACTTATTAACGATTTAGAAGATAAGAGTAGGAACGATCATGTTCTCAAACGTGAGAAAAAATCGCTTGGAGGAACGGTAGTCCCCTGGTGTCGCAATATTGCAGCTAAGAGAACACTAGATATTAAATAAAAAGTAAATAACTATGAATATAGCCGATGCAGCTAATCCCTATTTTTTCATCGAAGAGAGGAAGGCAATAAAGGAAGGAGGAAAGTTTGTTACGGCAGGAAAGACAATAATTTATTCCGTATTGGATGAGGTATATATTGGGGAAAAGGATTTACTAAATCCTTATGCTGAAAAAGTTTCTGGTGGGAACGACATTGTTATATATGGTTTAGATATTGTACTTGTGAGCGATTTCATACAAAGATCTGCAAAGATTTACGAGGGCCGAAATGTAACTATTGCCTGTAGGAAACTAACCATTAATGGAAGTAAAAAAAATGGACTGATCATTGATGTAAGTGCTCATCCTGATGAAACCCACAAGAATACAATAGCGCCCACTAAGACCTATAAAGCAAAAAAAAGTGATACAAAAGGCACTGACGGTGATGATATTGCTATAGCCATCAACAGATCGGATGGAAGTTGGAGTAGATATTTTGAGGAAGAACCTAAAGGAAAAGCATGGGCTAAGCAGGGGGCCAATGGAGGAAGCATAATTATAGCTTGTGAAACTATCGAGTTTAAATCTAAGCTAATCCTAAAGGCAAACGGTGCAAAAGGTAATGCAGGGGTAGGAGGACAGAATATAACGGTAATCGGTAATTCCATTGGTGGAGATGCCGGTAAGGGAGGTAAGGGCGGTCAACCAGGTAAAATTGAGCTTTACTACAACAAAATTAAGTCTAGTGAAAAAGCGTATTCAGGGAATATCGATAAATGGGTTGTTAGAGAATGTTTTGCAGGAAAACCTGGCGAAAGTGGCAAACCAGGATACGCACAAATTACGGACAAATATGGCAAACCATATAGCAAAGTTTATGGCTCAAGCGCTGAATTAGTTGATAGCTTTGAAGACGGTATTCCAGTGATGGCTTCACCGGCCAGCTTACCATTAAGTAGCAAATACATTGATGAGCCCTTTCCTGACTTTTCTGCAATAGCCGTCTATTCTGATTTCCACTTTTGGTCATTGCTCTATCATAGAATAAAGCTAGATTATATCAAATTTCAACCAACTGGTTATTCGGCTATAGACCCTGAGAACCCTGAGTGGGTAGCACTTGGTGAAAATTTGGTTTTTACGACCTTTTTGGGGGCACTACATTCAAATAATTCGGATAATCCAGAGTTCTCTAAAAAATTCAAAAAAAAGCATGATATCGAGAAAAAAGCATTAGATTCATCAATTTTAAATGTCATGGATGACAGCGAAAGAGAACTAAAAAAGCCTTTGGCTGAAGCATTTAAGATGATGCAAATGTGGCATGCTGGAAAACAAACAATCTGGGGAGGCGAGATTACCCGTGTTCCGCAGTTACCTTTTGATGTTCTAATTGAATTGGTTGATGAATATTTTTCATCACAAATTAGGATACGTGATTTCTATATAAAATTGCGGATTCAAGAAGCAGGTGCAAAAGTTGAGAACTCAAAACACGCAGATATGACTGATTCGGCGGATTGCGCGATAGCTTTACATGAGGCGACTATCAAAGTATTAAAAAAAATATTATTTGGTACGTCTAAATATGACATAAAGAACGATAAGTCCTTAGTCGGAAAGCTTTACGTCGCTGATCAAGAATGTCAAACATTGATTGAAAATCTTTCTAGAGATCTTGAAGATGTTGTTCCGATTGTTGAGGATTCAGTTAGTCTTAGCTTTAAAGATATACTCAGCGCTTTTAAAGACCTAATATTTGTTGCTTCGGATTTGCCTGCAGCAGGACTGATGGCAATTGAAGAGGGTACAAGTCTATTCTTAAAAGCAAAAGAAAAAATATCGACTGATGATGGAGCAGAAGTACTCAAGAGTACTGTTATTGAAGAAGTCCGACATATGATCAGTACCGAAGTTAAGCTTGGCGAGCTAGTTGCTACCGGCGAAAATCAAGAAAAGGTAAATACGCTAATTATTACATCAGCAAACAAAATAAGTGATTATGTCAAAAAGTTCTCTAATAAATTAAAAGAAAAAGGCAAAGAGGTTGAGAGTGACGTAAACCATATTGTAAATCTTGCCAAATCAAAAAATGAGCTTTGGATTTTATGTAATAAAAAAATAAATTTGCTTGCTAAAGAGCTTACGGATTATCAAAAAGCTGTAGAAAAACGACAAGATATAGATAGGCTTTTTGATCAGAATCAGTCTCCCGAGTTAAACAAAGCAATTAAACATTATACCAATGTCTACTTGTCAAACATTGAGCGTACAGCAGATATCTGGGTGCAACTTCTTCGTAAATTGTCGTATATAACCCTTGGCCAAATCAATATGGAAAATAACTATTTTGATAGGTTGTCTACATTCTGGACAGTAGATAAAGCTAGCGCGCAGGAGAAGGCTGATAAAGAAAATAGTCTGTGGGATATTGCGGATAATGAAGTAATCGGAGAGCAGAAAAAAGATGGCGTTCGTTGGCAGCTGGCAAACTATAATGCAAATTTACAAAAGGCGATAGCGACCAATCCAAGTGATTATTCTAAATATAAAGTTGAAAAAAAAAGCGATGCCTATATCACTATAAGCGGCAAAACCCCTGATGGGAAAGAATTGATTAGTTCATTATTGAATTATGAAACAGTTACGATTCAAGTGGTGCCCGGGGAATCAACAAAAATACAAAAGTACTATTCAATGGAGGGTAAAAGGGTAGATTACCCCTATTGGCGAAATGCTTCTACCTTTCAATTCCCATTGATGGGTGTGCCCAGCTTCGATGTACGTATTGCAAAAATTCGTCCATGGATACAAGGGGTGAATACCGATTCAGTAGGAGGGGAAATTTCAAGAGTGGTCTTCCAGGCTAAGATAGGAATGCAAGCGTACATCGTAGACCAAAACGACATCGCTCATTTTTATGATTACGGTCTTGATGCCCCGGTTGCAACATTTGTACATGCCGCGCAAGCAACTCATGGTGACGATTCAGTAGAGGATGCGCTGGGCGAGGATGGAAACATTAATAGTAAATTTGTTGAGCAACGCGGAATTTTTACATTTTTTCAGCTGTGCATTCCTGATATTGAATTTAATAGCGGATTGACTGCAGCTACAAAAATTGAAGATATTGTCCTTAATATCCATTTTTACACTGTAAAGCGTGGAAAATATTATTCCAAATTAGGAGTAGAATAATGGAAGACGTTATACAAGATAATTCAAAAACGAGAAATATCCTCATTGGAGATAGCAATCAAGCAAATGAAGAGGAGCGCGCTGCAAGATCTATGCTCCTATACCATACAAAAAAACCTTTGGCAGCATTGATGCTGACAACTAAAGTATCGGATGCAGTGAGAAAATTAAAGGATTCCAATCCATATGCTACCGAGGAGCAGATCGATAGGTTGAGAGAAGAGTGTATACAGGATATGGGGTATATCACCGATCTTGCCAGCTTTAAAAGCCAGCAAAATTATATGGATGCGTATCATGCGGGTCTTTTTTGTGGCGATTACGCGATTATTGACTCAAAAGATAACCTTCATCGGTTAATTATTGGCTCTCAATCTATACGGTTTTTGTTAAACGGAAAAGATGAAGTTGTTAACGTTCTCAGTGAGGGAGAACATTATAACAGCCAAAGAATTACAATAAAAAATAAAAAAATAGAACTGAATATTAAATTAAATACGCCTATTGAAAAATTGAATTCTGGGTCTAATTTTAAAGAAATAATTGACAGCTACAAAGTTACTGTGACCGGAAGCATGACGTTGATTGCGGAGGATAATAAGGACGAGTTAGTGCTTGTAGGCAAAGCTGGCGTAAAGACGCCAGCAGGTATTCGTTATGAAAAAGGTTACGAACCGCCTTTTATTTGGGCGGGAGAATATGTTGTTCGGTATACCGACAATGATAACTGGGATTTTTTGGAGGAAGCACTTAATATTCTGTATGACACCAATGAGCATACTTTGTCACTCTATTTAGGAAAAGTCAAAGCTACTGACTTATATTACACACACAATGTAATGGGCTGCAAACTGGAAAGAAAAAAGGGGGTTGTTACCAATGTCTCAATGAAGTGCTGCATTAGCATGAATGGGAAACGAAAGCTGTTTATTCGATTTGATGAAGATAAAAAAAATCGGAACTTATCTGCATACTCCAAAATTAGGCTGAAGAAATCCACGCTTTGGGGGGAGCCTGTATCTCTAGCAGCAGAAGTTTCTGCGAAAAATGTAGCGCGCATTACTGGAAAACAAACAAGTCCGATTTTTCCATTTACTACCGATGGTGATGATATAACCCGTGAACAAAGTTTATTTTGCAGAACGGTTTACGATTCCAATTTAATGGCCGCTGACTTGTTTCCGTTAACAGAAACGAATACGCCAGCAGAAGGTGAGGGGCCAAAAGAAGAAAATAGTTTATTTAAAGGCAGTACTATTTCTTTAGTGAAAGATGATGTTAATCAAGAAGGTGAAATTACCGGTTTCAGAGTGGATGAGCTGGATGAGTCAAAAAATAAAACTGGGCGGATAGCGATATATAACACCGATGATGTCACCTCTGAATGGGAGATTCCTGACGGTGCATCTTTGAAACATTATCAACAATTAGATCTAGATATGAAACCAAAGCCTGGTCTAGAGAATGTTCGATTAGGTTTTAGTAGTGAATTAACACATGAGTTACCAAGACTAGTGGAAACTGACTTTTACGAATGTAGACTTAATCTATTGGATTATGGGAGCTATTGTGGCGATGGGGTTAGTATTGAACTTGCTATAGATGATCCGGACCAAGGTAAATTATTGACTACATCAAAGGCCACAAATGCGACATGCCACAAAGTAAGTCCGGTGGGTCTAGGGCCTGATATCAAAATATCTAATGTAATAACAGCTGATAACGGTACGGTGGTGAAAATAGAAGGGGATGTTCCAGACTTTACCAAGGCCTCTGTACTGATTCGTGCAACTAGTGGGGAGACGCAAGTGGCAGGCAGTCACTATTATCATTTTTCTATGATCCCCAAAACCAAAGGCAGATCAGGCTTCTATGATGTTTCCAAGTACATTTGTGAACCCACAGAAGAAGGCCCTTACAAATTAGTGTCCAAAAGTACAGAAAGTGTACCCATCTTAATAAGAACGCTGATAAATATGGGAAGCGCAGATGAGATTGCCTTATCGGGTGAAGACTGGCCTCCAGCTTACCGCTCTAAACACTATGAAGCAAGAGTAACGGCAATGAAGGGCGTTCAACCGTTTACATGGCGCCTCATTAAAAATGATATACCTGCTGGTTTAGACTGGGATCATGATGCAAAGGTTGGCAAGGATATTGATGAGTCCGGATTAATTTCTTTTGGGGTTTCCGGAACCGTCGACGATAGTGAAGATCCAGGAACTACCCATCAGCCCCTGATACGTGTTATGAATCATAAAGATGCGATAATGGCGCCCACACTAGTGATTCCACATATTCAAATTAGTGAACCCGAAATTGAAGATCAAAAAAGTCGAGACGATGGTTTAATCGCATTAGCAGCAGTTGAAGGGTGTGCTGGTTTGGTTGGGCTTGCCTTGGCTATCATTTTAGGGGCAAAAGAGCTAAATAAGAAAGACGAAGAGACCACTGATAAGGACCTTGAATTGAAGGCTCGTCAACTGATAGGTAAAATTGAACATGAAAATGAAGAAAACATTCAACGATTGGGTGATGAGATTAATAGAATTTCGACAAGGTTCGCAGACCTTGAAGTCGAAACACGCACCAATATAGAAGACAATATAAATGACATCGATCATAAAATTGAAAAAATGAGGAATACCTTAACAGAAAGAAATAAGCGGATATCTGATTTAGAATCCAAGCTTGAAGAGTTGGAATTTGAAAATAACAATGAGAACGGAAGGTTAAGTTCAGAAATCTATAATTTAGAGCGGGAAATTGATGAGTTAAAAAACGCTAATGAAGACTTAAGGAGTCGACAAGAGGAATTTCAGAAAGAAGAGGAAGCATTAGAAGAGAGCGGCGCTTCTCACCACGAGGTGGAAGTATGAATTTGGTCATCTTAAAATCACTTTTCTCTCTCCTATTATTTTGTTCATTTATTCCTTTTGGGCATGCTGCAAAGGAATTAGTTTATTTCGTTGCAACGAACGGAAAGCATGGCAATACGGGTATACACCCAGACCAGCCCCTGAGGTTTTTAGCAGAAGCTGTAGATAAAATTGGAGAAGACAATGTGCACCCGGTGACTATCAAAATGTCAGTTGGAAACTTTGAAACAGCTGACCTTTTGCTACCTCCCAACACCACCGTTGAAGGCGGGTGGAACACTGGTATCAAAAATGCGTTTTCAGTGCAAAATCAGTTCACAAATCGACAGCTCCTAAACCTAAAGGAAAAAGACTATCTATGTGAAAAGCATACATGCTTGAATGGCAAAAACGCTGACCGATTGCTAACCATTAATCAAAAAAATGTCCATTTAAAACAGCTTGTTTTAAATGGTAGTGACCGCTCAAAAGTACCAGGGCAGAGTTCATATGCATTGATTGTGGATAAGGTAGATACTTATTTAGATTCAGTGGTCATTAAAGTGGGGAAAGGGGGTGTGGGGAAAAATGGCCAGCCCCCCGAAGCTGGAAAAAAATACTGTACCAAAGGCGGTACGGGTGGTCGCTACAAAGATATTCATGATTGGAGTGGTTACCCCCCAAACCCAGCGTATCCTCGACGTAATCCTTATTGTCACGTGAGCAATCATTCAGGCAAAAAGGGTACCGATGTAGCTACTGGTGGTAAAATTGCACGAGGTGGAAGTGGAGGGGAGACTGGAAATTCCAACTGTATTGATTTTCCAACAGTGAGTTATGCAACAAAAGGAAATGGGGGACATAACGGTGGCGATGGGATTCCAGGTAGGCATGGATCTCCGTTAAACGCAACTAGTGGTTTTTTTTCTTACAATAATGATAACAAATTGTATTGGGACACAAATTTAGGTAGAGGTAATGGAGGTCGTGGTGGTAACGCGGCCGGTGGCGGAGGGGGCGGTCTCGGTGGCTCATGGTATGTATATTGGTTTTGGTGTGATGATAAAATGTATCAGGGCGGGAATGGTGGCGACGGAGGGGATGGAGGATGTGGTGGTAACGGAGGAATAGGAGGCCAATCTGGCAGAGGGGCATTCGGCCTTATCATTAATAAGTCAACGGTTAGATCGAAAAGTCTGGTAATTATCGGCGGAGAAGGTGGGCGAGGTGGTAATGGGAGCGATGCCAGACCAGGAGAAGAAGGGCAGCCTGGTGTTAAACCTAAACACGGTAACTATGTGGATTATTGCGGGCATCAAGGTTATACACAAAAAGGGGGTAAAGGAGGTGATGGAGGAAGAGGTGGTGACGGCGGTGGAGGGGCCGGAGGGCCTGGAGGGCCAATGATTTCAGTTGTGAAATTAAACGGTGCCAGCCTTAAATGGGACAAAAATGAAATTCATCGTATCGGTGGCGGTAAAGGAGGCGGAGGAGGTGAAGGAGGCAAAGGGGAAAAAATTAAAGAAGGAACACGAGCGCCTCATGGCAATGATGGAGTACACAAGCCATATACCACAATTATTAAAGTAAAATCGTAAATTTCGACCAAACAAACCCGGCTCTCCGCATCCTGATGGCAAAGTAGGGCGCTCACAAAGAACTGACAAAGAGGAATTTTACTCGACCGTTAGTCTGGATCTAGAAGAACTCCAAAGCACCACGCTTCTCGAGTGACAAGGGCTTCATGGATCTTTCGGGGGTAAAACACTAATGGAAGTTGTTTGCGGGCACCTGAGGGGGTAAATAATTCTGTGTAACTGCCCCGTCAGTTGGTTATTGGTAGTCGGTGAGTCGCTCACCAAACTCGATCATAAATCTGTTTAAAGCTGGCTTCCAATTACGGATTGGCATTGTCCATTTTTTTGAAGCACCCTGCATAGCTAGGTATACCACCTTCATAGCTGATTTATCTGTATTAGTTCAGACCAAATCTGACACATCTCCTTAAAAAGAAGGGGGATTTAGCACGCCTGCCTCCGTTAAGGTCCTTTTCTGATAGTCCTGGTTCAGAATGCGACCATACTGCACTTTAATTCCACGGCATACTCAGCCAGTTACCGCTTGACTATTTTACTGTATTAGCCTCGAGCTAATGGAGTCATCTACTGATCAAGTTCGCAAGCCCTTGCAGTATATTCGCGACGCACTCTAAGTAAAGGGTACCCCAATTCTGGATTTTCATAGATAGTAGAACTTTTACCAGGGATTCACACAGTATCTTTCCCGACCAAGATTCTACTTGCTTTGGTCCCCTTTCCTAGGAATAAGGATGTAGATAGCTGCTAGATCGATGCCTACCCCCAAAAGGGCAAGAAAGAATGCGGTAAGTGTGCCAGTATTTCCACCTTCGACATTTTCCCCAGCAGGAGGCCAATAGACAATTACCAAGGTCAGCGTCCATATGCCTAGGCCGTAAAGGATCCAAGTTCGGTTAAAGTGCTGCCTCAAACCCCGCCGGTAAGATGTCAGTTTCTGTACGATGTAAGCTGCAGAGAAGAATATAATGCATCCCACAACTGCAAGGTTGCAGAAGAATACCAAAGAAGGGTAAGCAAAACGCCTAAGTTCCAAGTGAAATTCATTCCATATGGTCAAGCTGGATAGGGGTTCCGTCGGAATCTAGCCTTGAGCTGTCAATCTACTTGTGATTTCTAGCATGAAGGAGGCTTTGTAATACGTGCGCAGGGATAGGCGTAGATCGACAGTGGAGAGTTTGCGACGGATGTGCAGGAGCTGGAATCTTGGTAGATAACCCAGCGCCGTTTGATGTGCAGCTAACAATATTTGCTAACGAGGTTAAGCCGCTTCGCGACTTCCTCGCGAGCATAAACACCGACCTGGTTAATCTGGTTAACCTGGTTAACCTGGTTACCCAGGACCTAAAACAAACGGAGAGCGTTATGGGAGCACTGCAGGAAATCATCGGAGAGCTTGATTTGATCACGGTTCGACACGAGCACCGCAATCAATCTTTCGGAAAGCAGGGACAGACGTGGTTATCGGAAATAGCAGTCAAGAAAAAATTGAAAACCTGAGGGGGTTCAAGGGGTTACGATATTTCCGATATTTGTGAATATCGGATATTTTATAAATACCCGATTTTACGTATAATTTGCCGCATTCCAACAACAACTCCATATTTCTATGTCTGCTTCCAACCGGCCACCAGCACCAATCATCGACAACCTGAGCAATCTTGAGAATCCATTCCGCTGCACCAGCTTTTCAGCTAGCCGTTATCTCAGCAAGCAGATTCCTGGTGCTAATACCGATCTGGAGTTCACGCTTAAGTTTCTTTACAGCTATAACGGCAGCCAGGCAACGTTTAACAGCTACCGCCGTGAACTTGAGCGCTTGCTGCAATGGGCTTGGCGCATTGAAGAAGTTTCAATAATGACTCTGAAGCGCGAACACATTGAGGAGTTTGTGCAGTTTTGCATTGAACCGCCAATTGCCTGGATCGGAACTAAGAATGTTGCCAGATTCAAAACACAAAATGGCGAGCGCGTTGTGAATGCCGATTGGCGGCCATTCGTAGTCAGTGTGTCCAAAGTTGAGTTTCGTGCTGGCAAGACGGCTTCCCCCAAGGAGTTCCGGCCATCCCAGGCAGCGATCAAATGCATCTTTACTGCATTGTCGTCTTTCTTCGATTTTCTCTATCAAGAAGGCCTGGTTCCAGCCAATCCTGTGGCACTGATTCGCCAGAAAAGTAAGTTTGTTCGACGTGAGCAACAAAGCCAGGTTGTACGTCGAATCAGCAACTTGCAGTGGGATTATGTCCTGGAGACTGCTGAGATCATGGCCGAGACATCACCAACTGATCACGAGCGAACTTTATTCATTATGAACGCCCTATTCGCTATGTATTTGCGAATCTCTGAGTTGGTTGCGGATGAAAGATCGGCACCAGTTATGGGTGATTTCAAGAAAGATCGCGACGGAAACTGGTGGTTTCACGTTACGGGCAAAGGTAACAAAGGCCGGGCGATCACTGTTTGCGACCAAATGTTGAAGGCCTTGAAGCGCTACAGAAATTATTTGCAGCTCCCTGCTCTGCCCAGCATTAATGAGCAGACACCTCTGGTGCACAAGTCCCGTGGCAAGGGACCGGTTACCAGTACCCGACAGGTTCGCCTGATTGTTCAAAACTGCTTTGATTCTGCCCACCAACGGATGGTTGAAGAAGGCTTAGGGGAAGATGCTGAAGATCTTAAGGCTGCCACTGTGCACTGGCTCCGCCATACGGGTATTTCTGAAGATGTGAAGTACCGCCCCCGCGAGCATGTGCGCGATGATGCGGGCCATGCAAGTATGGCTACGACCGATCGCTACATTGATTCCGATATGCGGGAGCGGCATGAAAGTGGGCGGAGTAAGCGGGTAAAGGAGGAGCGGTAATACTACCGCCCTACCCTCATGTAAATGAAATAGCTTGACCCATAAAAGATACGATATATCATTGCGCACAATCTGATTAACCTAGTACACATGGATGAATACTCAGAGTGTGGAGAGACTAATGGCACATACAAACAAACTCCCAGTCACCGTCCTTTCAGGTTTTCTAGGTGCCGGTAAAACTACCGTACTTAGCCACATACTGAACAATCGCGAAGGCAAAAAAGTTGCTGTAATCGTCAATGACATGAGTGAAATCAATATTGATTCGACGAAAGTACAGAGCGAAGTTTCTCTTAACCGTAGTGAGGAGAAGCTTGTTGAAATGAGTAATGGCTGTATTTGCTGCACTCTGCGGGAAGACCTTCTGGAGGAAGTCACTAAGCTTGCGCAGGAAGGACGGTTTGATTATCTCGTTATTGAATCAACAGGGATTTCTGAACCCTTACCCGTTGCAGAAACCTTCACTTTTGCCGACGAAAATGGTGTTTCTCTCTCTGATGTTGCCAGTTTGGACACAATGGTGACGGTGGTCGATGCAGTCAATTTTTTAAAGGACTATGACGAGGCCGTATTTTTACAGGATGCTGGTGAATCATTAGGTGAAGACGACGAACGCAGTGTAACTGATTTGCTGATCGACCAGGTCGAGTTCGCAGATGTCATTCTGATCAGTAAAACAGATTTAGCTGGCCCTTCTGATGTTGAGCGCCTAGAGGCCATTCTGCGAACTCTAAATACGCAGGCAAAAATAGTTCCGGTCTCTCAGGGGCAAGTCGATATTGACGAGGTTCTAAGTACCGGCTTATTTAACTTCGAGCGCGCGCAGCAAGCACTTGGTTGGCTTAAAGAGATGCGAGGTGAACATATTCCAGAAACGGAAGAGTATGGCATTAGCAGTTTCAGCTACGAAGCACGTAGCCCCTTCCATCCAGAAAAATTTCATCAATTTCTGCACAATACTGAGAGGCACGGCAAGTTAATTCGCTCCAAAGGGTATTTTTGGCTAGCGTCCCGCCCTGAGTTTGCAGGCGAGTGGAGTCAAGCGGGAGGTATTGCCCACTATGGGTTCGCTGGGATGTTCTGGAAAGCTATACCCAAAGAAAACTGGCCCACAGACGAAAATTATCGCAGCTCCATTGAAAAACAATGGGTAGAACCCTTTGGTGATATGCGGCAAGAACTAGTATTTATTGGCCAGAGTTTGAATCAAACCAGCATGACAAAAGCGCTTGATGACTGCCTGCTAAGCGAGGACGAAGTGCTACGAGGCAAAGAATACTGGGCGACATTGAATGATCCATTTCCCGCATGGGAACAAGGATGAATATTAACCTCACCCCTGTACTTGGCTAGATCCTTTAGTGGGAAAGTGTAAAAGACCGACGAAATGTCGGTCTTTTATTAAGCTAGCGCCTTTCGACAGTTCAATTCTCTATAGCGGCCTCAACGGCTGCCGCCGCATCAACAATGCCTGACCCACAGCGCCGACATGAGCCTGTAAAACTTCGGGCTGTACTGGTGAGAATGGATTCAACCTCATCTGGTGTAACATCGGGCTTGACTGAATATATAAGTGCGGCTGTACCGGCAACATGTGGAGCGGCCATGCTGGTGCCGGCGTAGTAAGCGAAGCTATCACTACCGGGAGTTCGCGCGCCGCTGTTTAATGTAGAGAGAACGCCATCGGATTCCACCGAGTTAGTTTCACCTCCGGGGGCAGCGACATCGACCACATTGCCGTAGTTGGAGTAGTAAGCAAGTCCTCCGGAGCGGTTGGTCGCGGATACTGTAATGACTCCTGAACAGTTAGCCGGCGAAAACCAGAAGGCATTCCGCCCAGAGTTACCCGCGGCAACAACAACTGTGGCGCCCAGGCTACGGGCTGTATTGATGGCACTTTGAGTTGTGCTTCCACAGAGGCCAAAGCCCCCCAGGCTCAAGTTCAACACTTGAGCCGGAGTTTCATTGGCTGGTGCACCACTAACCGAGCCGCCAGCGCTCCAGACAATGCCATCAGCAATATCAGATGTGTAACCGCCGCAGCGGCCGAGTACTCGAACGGGGAGCACTTTTGCTTTATGGGCTATCCCAGCGATACCCATATTGTTGTTGGTGACGGCAGCAATGGTGCCGGCCACATGAGTGCCATGCCAGCTGCTATCAAATTCGGGATACAGTGGGTTTCCGCAGTAACTATCGGTATACCAATCCCCGGGATCACTGGCATCACTATCACGGCCATCCCCATCTACAGCGATATCGGAATCCGAAATCATGTCGTAACCAGGCAGCAAGTTGTCCATGAGGTCTGTGTGAGCGAGATAACCGGTATCAATAACTGCTACTACCACGCCCTCCCCCTGAGTTATATCCCAGGCTGCGGGCAAATTCAGTCCACCATCAGCTTCAAAGTAGTGCCACTGGTCGTAATAGCTGGGGTCATTAGGGACCGCCATAGGGTGCATCATCAAGTCGGGCTCAGCGTACTCAATATTGGGGTCTTGTTTTAGGCGGTTGATTATCAGGTTGATCTCGGCTTGGCTTTTTCGGCTCCCCAGGTGCATGACTTGTGCACCCGTCGCCATGCGCCGCAAGTGGCGCAAGTTGTGGCCCGCACGGCGAGAGGCTTTCTCCACGGTTTCCTGAGTCATGCTCGCTGACCGTCCGATCGTGGAATCCTGCTTGTATTTCACAATGATCCGGTCAGTTGTTGGGGAACTACTTAGGTTATCCATTTGGGTGGCGAAGGAGCCTGTACATAGAAGTGAAAACACACCTGCTAGAGTGGATTTTTTCAACAGTGACTTCATTATTGTTATCTCTCCATGATGATTTAGCCGACGGGGTGTAACATCCTAACCATTAGTACCACTGTCCCTGTTGTGACAGGGCACGTTAGGCTTTACGCAAGATATATGCCTGAGCAAGTCATGGCTGGATATCGAGACAAAATTAGTACCAGTGTTTCAATTTTGCCCACAGGGATAGTAGTGGCAACCGATGTATCCTTCTTAGGTGATTGCCGGCCTCTTTCTATTCTTGTGACAGCCTCCACCTAAACAAACTTATTTATCTGTCTTTGCACCGATATAGAGATAACTAAGGGCTTTCCAATCACTGTGCACAGAAAGGCTGCAAAATACTTTTCGAAATTTATCAACTTTAAAGAAAAGGCTGGAGCTTGAAGTTAATCCACTCTGATAAAACGAGCTTTAATCGAACAGTGGAAATGATCATCACAGAATTGGTGATATTGCCGGCAATATAACTGGGAAAGGATTCTGCGGAGATCAACGTGTTAAATGAAAATGCCAGTCAGCTTAACTGACTGGCATTATTTGAGTAGAACAGCTATCTACCCACCCCACAGGAACCTGTCGAGTGGGAGTTGGCCCATTTACTCAGTACTAGCACTCAAAGAAACTCCAGAGTAGTCAGAGTAACCGCGGATACTGATATACCAGGTACCTGCGTCTGGATTGCTGATGCTGCAGCTTTCATCATTACCCCACTCGTAAGGACGACAATCGTACGCTGTGCGGGTGGGCTCTTGGCCGAAACGAACATAGAGGTCTGCATCCCCACTGCCACCAGACATTACGGCGCTCAGTGTTGAAGCTCCGCTATCAACGTCGATAGTGAAGTGCTGCCAGCTGTTGCGGGAACCACTGAGATTTGTCTCTTCCCAGCTGTCGCTACCGCCACCGCCGCCACCACCTGCGGTGTAGCTGCCTACGAGGCTAACGTTAGAGAAGGAGCTATATCCACGTACCATGACGTGATAGGTTCCTCCCTGTACGTTATCGATATCACAAGTTTCATTATTGCCTGAAGTATAGGGGCGGCAGTCATAGGTACTGGTTGTGGGGGCGCTGCCATGGCGAACGTAGAGATCAGCATCGCCGCTTCCACCGGACATTACAAAAGACAAGTCTGTAGCGTTGTTAGGCACTTCTAGGGTGAAGTTAATTTCATCACCACTGTTACCCTCGATACCAGTCTCAGCAACACCATTTTCAAGTTCACCGCCGTCGTTACCGCCACCACCGCCGCCGCCACCATTGGCCGAGGCTACGGCCGCTGCTGCATCGACAATACCTGAGCCACAGCTGCTGCAAGAAGCCGGGAAGCTCCGCGCGGTACTGGTGAGAATTGATTCAACTTCATCTGGGGTCAAGGTAGGGTCTACGGAATAGAGTAATGCTGCAGCACCGGCCACATGAGGTGCCGCCATACTGGTGCCCTGGATGTAATAGTAACTATCACTGCCGGGGTCAGTAGCACCATTGTTATAGGTAGAGAGGACGCCGTCGGAGTCATTGCCGAAGCTCTGTGCTCCACCCGGCGCTGCAACATCTACTACATTGCCGTAGTTAGAGTAGTAAGCACGACCGCCACTGCGATTAGTCGCAGCCACTGAGATCACCCCATCACAACTGGCAGGAGTAAATTGGCTGGCATTAGCATTGCTATTGCCAGCGGCTACAACAACCGTGGCACCGAGACTGCGAGCAGTATCGATGGCATTTTGTGTAGTAGTACCACAGCTTCCGCTGCCGCCAAGACTGAGATTGAGTACGTCGGCGGGATTCGCATTGGCTGGCAGGCCACTGACAGAACCGCCAGCCCCCCAAATGATCCCGTCAGCAATATCTGACGTATAGCCACCACAACGGCCGAGCACACGGACAGGAACGATCTTGGCCTCATAGGCAACACCAGCGATACCAAGATTATTGTTGGTAACGCCAGCGATAGTGCCGGCAACATGGGTACCGTGCCAGCTACTGTTGCTTGAGGAGCTATCTCCACAAGTACCAGAGCTATACCAATCACCCGGATCGGTGGCATCGCTATCGCGACCATCGCCATCTACGGAAACGAAGGTATCGTCGATCATGTCGTAGCCCGGCAAAATGTTGGCTGCCAGGTCTGCATGGGGTCGATAACCAGTATCGAGTACCGCGACCACAGCCCCGTTACCCGCAGTGGTATCCCAGGCTGATGGAAGGTTCAAGCCACCGGTAGATTCATAGTAGTGCCACTGATTGAGGTAACTTGGGTCATTAGGTACAGCCACTGCTTTCAAGATCAGATCTGGTTCTGCGTACTCCACATCCGGGTCTTGCCTCAGGCGATCGATAATTGCATTTACTTCAGCTCTATTTTTTCGACCTTCCAGGCGCATTACCTGAGCGCCAGTAGCTATGCGGCGCAGATGGTGCATTTTATGGCCAGCGCGACGGGAAGCTCTTTCCACAGTTTCCTGAGCCATAGTAGCGGCCCGTCCAACTTTAGCGCTTTCTTTGTACTTAACGATGATGCGATCAGTTAGCAGCTTGTTATCCGCTTCTTCCGCATAGGCACCAAAAGGCGCAGTGCATAGCAATGAGAATGCACTTGCTAAAGCCGTCTTTTGTAAAAGAAATTTTAAAGATAATTTCATTATTGTGGTTTCTCCGAAGTTATATTTATTCCAATACCAAAAAATCATTCGATATTGGTTACTCCTAAACCGCCCCGCTTTGGCTAAATAAATTCTATAAAGGGAAAGCCCAAAAACTGCTGAATTTAGGATCATTTAGTTAGCTTGAGCGAAATTGGTACCATTGTTTCAGCTTGGTACAAATGTATAACGACTTGGAAATTGTTGTCCTCAATGGAGATCTCGAAACTCATGTGGACTGCGATGACAAGTTTTAAATCTCTATAAAAAACTTAGGTAATAAATATTTTTCCGCAAAAAAGTGTGGAATGGTTCACGGGAGACACAACCAAAGAGGATTAACAGATCACTTATGACAAAAAATACGGCCTTATCCCTCAAACATAAAGCAATGTTATATCACATCAAAAATATTTTATTTAACTATGACTTTTGATGACTGGTAAGTTGATTCAATGAGGGATGGGCGCTCTTGCGAGTATGAAAGAAAAGAAAAAATCTACTACTTTAATCGGCGCTAGTTATCAGCCTCTTACTTGAGCTAACCATTCACCGTTTGATAAATCAGCATCAAATCTAATTTCTCCGAGTTGTATAGCTGCTATATCTCGGCCTTTATAGGTGTTCTTTCGCTAGTGAAATTAAACGATCACACCTGGCTATAGCTTTATAGGCATAGGCCTCTTTGTTGCCCCGAGAAGTATCGAGCTCAGAAAGGACACTCTTTTTAAGAGCAGTAGCAACTTCAATCGCAAGAGCATACTTTTGGTGGTTTAAGCAGTGCCGACAAAAAATTGTTTCCAGCGTATCTTCGCTATCAATGTTTAAATACCCCAAGTCGTGCACATCCTTGTGAAGACCTTGAATAACTTCAAAAGGTAAGCCTTTATCTGAGGAGAGCAATAAGAATTTCATTTCAGCGACACGCCGCTTTGTTTCTAATACTAAATCTGGATATTCTTGAATATGCGGGGCATGTGTGCGTTCAACCTTATCAAACTCAGTAACTATCTCATCATAACCAAGGTCTTTTACCTTTAGATATGCTTCCGTCAAAAGATTACACAATCCTCTAGATAACTCGTCTTTGCGGAAGCTGCTGACCACTTAGAAATTCTCCGTAGTTGCATTACTTATCGTAAGAGCCTCAGAATAAATCAGATTGATCCGCTTTATATCTCAAACAGACTCCTCCATATACGCTTGAGATATATCAACCAGTATAAGACCGATGAAAAAATAATGTGCTGGTTCTCTCTGGCTTCCAACCTTTTATGAATGGCTAGTCGCCATATAGGTGTCTAATCTAGTGCCATGGAGACAACGACTGCCACACCTGTCCCTTTGTCATAACTTGTGAGGTTTGATATGAGAAAAGCAACTGGAGAAGCGGTAGGCACACAATCCAGGCTAGCCGCCCCATCTGATTTAAGTGAAAGTGCGAGGGCCAGCATTACTATTGCCGTTAATACCCTGCTGGCAGATACTTTCAGCCTATATATGAAGACCAAGAACTTTCACTGGCATGTTAGCGGCCCCCACTTCAGGGACTACCATTTGCTTTTTGATGATCAAGCCGATGAAGTATTCGAGATGACCGATGCACTGGCGGAGCGCGTACGCAAACTAGGAGGCACTACGCTTCGCTCCATTGGCCATATCGCTAAGCTACAGCGTTCTTCAGATAATGATGCCGAGTATGTAGATCCGCAAGATATGCTGTTAGAGCTAGGCGAAGACAACCGGGAAATGATCGCAAGTATGCGTAAAGTCCACGAACTTTGTGATGAGCACAGAGATATTGCTACAGCAAGCTTGCTGGAAGAGTATATTGATCAGGCGGAAAAGCGGTCATGGTTTTTGTTTGAGGCTAGTCGCAGCTCTGGTTTAACACACCACTGAGCCCTGTGGCCCAAGCTTGATCTGGCAGACAGCGCTACTTTTTGAATTACCCTGTCAGATCAAACTCAGCCTATACGACTTTCTTTTTTCAAAGCGACCTGTTCCTTTTCAGGTTAAGAGCTACAATTCCAGCTTCAACCTCTCCCCGACCGAATTTTCGAGGAAACCTTCTCGGAGGTAAAAATCAATTGTTCGTTGCCAGTTTTCTCTTTCCGGAGTACTAACTTCCAACCGTGGCCAGCCCTCTTCCTTCGCAAATCTGATCACCTCATCCAAAAGAGCCTTACCAATAAACTGTGAACGGAACTCTGGCTCAACATACAATTCCTCAATTACCCCATAGTTGCCACCGGCATAAATAGCAGCAGACCTTGATAGGGTAATAACGCCCACTGGAGCTCCATCGGCATAATATAGGAAAGCATGGAACCCATTATCTTGTGAAAGTAACTTCTTAGCCGTTACTGCCATGACCTCTGGATCGATGTTGCGCTTATGACCGACAAGAGCTTGCAGCAATTTTGTTACCAGTCCTGCGACCTCACTACTCTGCTTCGCCCCGGCCCTTACAATCGGACTCACCATAAACTATCCCTTCCCTTTAACTTATTTACATTTTTGCCCAGCTGAAATGTGATCACATTTAGAATCTATCAGCAATTTTTACTGGCAGCAAGCTGGGTGCGTAGGAAAGAAAGCGGACAACTCTCTATTGAATAATGGTCACAAAGAGCCAATGGGTAGAAATCATTAGAGCCGAAGGGATTGATGAAGCCTCAACGCTCGCATAGCACCATAAGTTTGAAGAAATGGAACCTGAACAACATCAGAGGCTTTTTCAGTCTTTAGGTATGAAACCTGAAGACTGAAAAAGTACAAGAGGTATTTACTAATTTTACCTTATCCCAAGTCTAAAAAATTCAAGGTAGGACAGCTGGAGCTATTTTATAAATTTAAGCTCCAGCAGACCCCAACCATACCTATAGAACAGCTTTCAACCGCTCTTTCAGAGAGGATATAAACACCTTATCCTTCCCCCCAAGATTGGAAACATAAAGTATAAAATCACTACCATCTTTTCTGACAACCGTTACTGTAGTGGTATCGCCTAAAGAACTAGACCAGTCTACTTGTAGGTCCTCAATATCCTCGTAAGATGCCATTTCCTTTTCCAAAATATCCCCATCTTTCCAATAGGAAAATACATGGCGTTGTGTAAAACCATTGCCATCTTCACTCACGAATAGAAGCGCGTCACTATAGAAATATGCTACCTCATCAGTAGCCTTTAGGATCCCCTTTCTCTGCATAAACTTGAGGTCCCTATCTGATATCTCACTTCCTGCAACAACCTTGTCGCTAGCTAAAATACCAAACTCTCCACCGACCACCAGCCCACACACAGGCAAGCTCAACACCACTAACAAAGCATGCCTAGCACGCCATTTGGAACCCTCAATAACCGCTGGTGACTTATCACCATTCACAAACAGTAAATAGTTTGCCAATGGCAATACTGTTAGCACGGTTAGAAGCTGGAACACCAGAAGGTATCCCGTATATCTACCCAAGACTGGTGAGATCAAAAAGGTAATGGCTAATACAACTGCAAATCCTTTGTTTGGCAAATATGATTTACCATATCGATTTTCACTATCTTCACGGAGTTTATTCCAAAGGGGGAAGTACCAGAACTTGTTAAAAATACCTCTAGCGAGCGGCATAATCGCACTACGTTCCTGCTCCCGGATATATTTGAAGTTTCTATAAAACCAGTAAATACCAAAAATTCCGAATGTAAAAACCCACAGCGCCGTCAGCTTACCCAGGGAGACAGGATAAAAAATCGTGTCTTCCTTTACTGGATTCTTCCATCGATCAAAACGCCACATAAAGACCAGGAAGACATACATTGCTGCATAGATATAGATATACGTAGCGGTCGATAACTGTGATAAGAAACCACTCTCACCCTCAGAGCCTCCTGAGGTATTTGCATAAGACTGATAGATACCGTAACTCAATTGATTATTAAGTTTATTGATAGCTTCTACGTAGGCTTGAAACTCACTGGGCTTAACATGATCAACCTTACTGCGGTATATATATTTCAGAGAAAGCGTCTTACTGTCTTCCTGAAAGGAAACTTCATTTTTGAAATAGAAAAAGCTGTTGTCTTCTTCAAAATACTCACTATCAAAAAACCAATCATCTCCATCGAAGTGAACTTCAATAACTTGTTCTATATGCTCTGGATACGATAAAGCCAACGGATGGTGCCTATCCTGGTCATCCGGCTCAGATACCCAAGGGATAACAATGTTTGCATAAAAATCAACCTCGTGGCGTTTTCTATCTGGTTTATCTTCCCAGAAATTTTCCAGCTTATATTGCTCATGAGAGGTGAATATATTGCGTTCTGAGTCATCTTCAAGCTCAATTAGGGCAGTGACCTCAATACCGGGGTAATAATCTTCAAAGAAGTCCAAGTACTCTGTCTGGATTTGATCTCGCCCATTGCTGGCTAAACGCTGCCTCTGCCTTTCGGCATCCTTACCATAATTTACAGTGGTGGTTGTAAAGGTTGCAGGTCCGTCATCCAGTACTGTGAACTCGTCTTTTACAAATACTCCATACTTTGCGGCATCTGCCTCCATATTTACCAAGTCGTCAGTGCCCGGCCTGAGTATTAGTGCCTTTCCATAATCTGGCTGAAAAATACTACTCAAGTCACCATGCTGATAGCTACGCGTTGGATCTACCCAATACTCTTTGTCTTCAAATTCAAAATAGCTGATAACATGGTCAAATGACCGTACGCTGGGGATTCTATCTTTAAGTCTTGTTTCGGTATTCACTAGAGCCGGGTAGCCAACAACTCCAAGTTCTTTCAATAGAGTTAAAAACAGTACGGTTTTATCTTTACAATCTCCATATCTAAACCGCAAAGTCGTGCTGGCTGGTCTGGGCTTGTGTGAGTTTTCCCCCAACTCTATTCCCAAGTAACGTATCTCCTCCTGGACAAACCGAAGTGCGGCAGAGATTTGAGAACTCTTATCTTTGTGATTTAACTTGATGTCAGCGACTAATTTGGCTATCTCCGCATCAACATTAAAAACTCCTTGATATAACCCTAACCCCCAGACACCAACATCTTCCCAGGTTGCCAGTTCACTAAAGTAAATAGCGCCCCAAGGACTAAACCAGGAAGGAGTCCCATCGTCAGATTTAAGTGGATCAAGTTTATTGTCCTCGATGATATACTCTCTGGCACCCCCCAGATCTTTTTGTTTGAGTTCTAAATCGCTATTTAAAATTGAACTATAGAGAGGTGTTTGCTTCTCCCACAATATACGCAAATAGAGTCTCTCAAGTGGGACAGACCAATTCAGACTGGAGCTATATGCAAATATTCCCTGATAAACAGGATTCACCCCCGAACGAGTGTAGCTATACTCTACAACATCACCCACCCTGATATCGTCTAACAATATATTGAGCGTTAATTGACCATGGTAAACTGACTCATCCATTTCCTCTTCGCGCCGAATATGATCTATTCGCGCAGTATTGAGTTTGTTTAAAACCTGTCCATCTCGGATCACATTAAGAGTATGTAATGTAACCTTTTGATACTCTGGGTCATAACCAATACTTATCTGTGAGCTTTCATCAACCCCCTCTGGGTTAATAATGTATTCAGCCATTCGAAAGAAGTATTCAAATTCTGGCTTATCCCCCGCTTTGATCTGCGAGTCCAGCAGAAGATAATGAACCCCATCCTGGATTTTATCGATCGGCCGTTCTTTTACCTCAGGAACTACTACCTTTGTTACCCAATCTGGTATGGGAGATGTAGCAACCTCTTCCCTTGCCCAAACCTTGCTTGCGGCCAACAATGAACAAATCACTAAAACTATTGATATAGCCGCATCAATCTTTTTCTTCATTATCTACTTTTCTACAATACTTAGAGTGGCTTTCAAATACGATATGAGTGCGCACCAATGAAACAAGGCTACAAACCCAATTAACTCAATACCTGCTGGTACAAGGGGCTTAGTAAAGGCTTTTTTCACTCGAAAGTCCAATATGGAGTCACAATACGAGCTATCCCGATCTTTTTTGTACGATAGTCCATTAACTAAGAATCTAAAACAACGTAAATAGCAGAAGATATAAGATTTAGAAGAGCTGAGACTCTCTATACTAAAACTGGTATTCAGGCTTATAAAAAGTTAATCACAACCAAACTTCCCCCACAAACTAAAAGTAAGCTTATAAATAAGCTTTCCTATTAATTAGGAGTTAACAGGGATAAATTTTGTAGCGGTCAGCTACTGTTGGTTCACCCATAGAACAATATAAGGAAACAATTTGCTTCTAGTTAATTTGCGAGCCACTGTTCATGACAGTATAAAATGTAAATCGCGATAGAAACCTCTAAGTTGTTTCCATTTGGCAGTGGCAAGAAATCTAATAGCAGCAGTAGAGCCTATTCATCCTCCGAGAAAGTAGTCGCCCGCCTATGGCATCAGATGTTATGTAGAGCAGGTGTTTCTCTTATCACCAACAGAAGTTGGGTTTCCGGTAGAGTCGAGCCTCTACCGATATTAGAATTAATACAGATAACAGCCTGAATAACACCTGTAAACGATTAAATTAATTTTTAATGGCTACATTTCCATCTATTAACACTTTTAACCTATGCAGGCTATAATAGCTAAAAAAGCACCCGCTAATATGTTAAAACTTACACAAAGGTTGGAAAGGCAACTATTATGGGATTTCATGGTCAATCAGATAAGCAAATACTTGAGACGCTGGGCAATCGTCTAAAAAAGTACCGCTTACGAATGAACCTCACTCAGGATGACATGGCTGAGCGTGCAGGCCTATCCACCTCCACCATTAAAGGGTTAGAAGCTGGTCGTGGCAGACTTGATAGCCTTGTGGCTGCACTAAGGGTACTTCGCCAACTTGATTCATTGGATAGCTTCTTACCTGAACCGGCAGTAAGTCCGATGCAAATTGCTACTCAAGGCAAGCAACGGCAGAGAGCCAGCCGTAGCTCACAGAATCAGCGCGATACTCTGCCCGTGAACAACAATAAGAAAAGGAGCAAGCCAGAATGGTAAGCCAGACAAATGCCGCAACAGTTCACTTGTGGGGCGAGTTGGTAGGCGCTGTCCACTGGGGTGACAGTGGTTATGGTTCATTCGAGTATGCACCGGAGTTCTTGCGTCGGGGGCTGGATATTGCTCCGATAACCATGCCAATTGAAACTTCACAAGAGCCATATACATTTCGCGGCCTCGGTCGGGAAACATTTAAAGGATTACCGGGACTCCTCGCCGATTGCCTGCCTGACAAGTTCGGCAATGCGGTGATTGATGCCTGGCTCGCACGCCAAGGGCGAACTCCAGAGAGCTTCAACCCTATTGAGCGACTCTGTTACACCGGTACTCGTGGCATGGGAGCGCTTGAATTTCAACCGGCGGTGGACGGCACCTTCAAAGATTCTGTCGACCTGAACGTTGAAGAATTAGTCAAACTAGCTGCCGCAATTACCAATAGGCAGACAGATCTCAACACGCAATTTGGACATAGTGATACTGAAAAATCAGGCTCCTTGCTGGACATATTGCGCGTAGGAACCAGTGCGGGAGGCGCCCGTGCAAAAGCAATTATTGCCATGAATGCTATGGGGGATATTCGCTCTGGTCAGGTCCCCGCCCCTAAAGGCTATGACTACTGGCTTCTCAAATTTGACGGCGCGGGAGATCTTGAACTCGGGGTAAGCGATGGCTACGGGCGGGTTGAATACGCCTATCATCGTATGGCTCGCGAAGCGGGTATCAATATGGCGGAATGCAGGCTACTGGAGGAAAATGGCCGAGCGCATTTTATGACGCAGCGCTTTGATCGGGTAAACAGGCAAAAGCTTCATATGCAATCTCTATGTGGTATTGCGCACTTGGATTTCAACATGGCAGGCGCCCACTCCTATGAGCAAGTATTCAGTATAATGCGTGAACTATATCTGCCTAAAAATGAAGCCGTTCAGCAATATCGCCGTATGGTCTTCAACGTATTGGCCAGGAATCAAGATGATCATACAAAGAATATTGCATTTCTTATGGACCCAGCCGGAGAATGGTCTCTTTCACCGGCCTTTGACCTGACTTATGCCCACAATCCGGGCGGAGCTTGGACAAGTCAACACCAGATGAGTATTAATGGAAAGCGTGATCACTTCACTTTAGATGACTTAATAACTATTGGGGAATCCATCAGTATTAAGCGCCCAATGGAGATAATTGATCAGGTCGCAAGTGCGGTAGCAAATTGGGAGCAGTTCGCTGAAGCCTCCGGTGTCTCTGAAAGCTGGACTATTGAAATTGGCCAAAACCACCGCAAGCTAACTTGAATTTTATCTATATGTCATTGACCTAGCCGCTACGCACTTCTTTTGTGGCCCCAAGGATGGAGCCAGGGCTCGATCCCAAATTTTACCGCTTAAACCTTCAGCCTCCCAACCATACTCCCACGGCGGCCCCAGTGTATCTTTTAACTTCAAAGATCCCCTGTCGAATAGAACGGAGGCACCGCACACGAGCTAATAGTCTATGAGATATCGGGCGGGATGAAGTCAGGTCAAATCTAAAAAAACGACACTTCTATCGTCTTCATCTGGGAAATATCAGCTTTCATTCTATTTTGGCGATTAGCGTATAAAAGAGCTGCTCATGATAAAACAGTCACTTCTATTCACAATAATTTTGATTGCCGCTGCTTTTATGGGAACGAAAACGGCAGCAGAAGAGAATAGTCATAACTCAGTCAAGAATGGTAAGGGTATCATTTGTAATAATGAGTATGTTCTATGTACATCTGCCCCATGCATTCCAGACCCCAGCAATCCAGACTCAAGTGCAATTTGCAGATGTGACGTTAATAAGGGGTTGAACTTCGGGTTTTCCGAATGTAAAACCAGGACTCCTGTGACTGACTCAAACGACGTCAAAAAAGCCTTATCGACATTTTCTTTCGCACAGGCTCCCAGCAAGCCTGTACTTTCCTGCCCCGAAGGTAAACCCTGGACTGATTGCCTGGATCAACCCTGCATTGTCGACCCGATGAATCCACTCAAAGCCATATGCACATGCAAGATTGTACGGGATAAGTCTTTTGTAACTTTTGGAGGCGATTGTGTTTCCCTGAGTTGTGATACGGGTTACTGGTCTGGTGCAACGGCAGAGTCCTATGTGGGAGCAAGCAGACAACTTATGAAGGCATTTAGCTTAGATGAGGTTCCCGCCAAATATTGCGTGGGGATGAATCCTGAGGTTTCAGAGTGATTTCTGTTCGATTCAAGTCGCATCAAGCTTTTGTATTTTTTAGAAATAGATACCCGATTCGCAGTACAAACCGTTGCCCCCTACACTGTTTATTGGCCTATTCAGCCCCTGAAAGAATCACCAAGTAGATTTTATTATTTTCATAACTATTAAAATTGCGGCAAAAGTTAAATTAACCTTATCGTAATTTCTGGTATGGTTAAATCAACCACAAAAAAAGTTTAACCAACAACTGCCGCCTCAAAAATAAAAACCAAACAAACAACACTATTTTTAGACAAAAGGCACTCTTATGAAAACACGCTGTAGCCACGTTTTACTCTGGGTGAAGGATATTCATCAAGCTGTACAAGATTTCCGTCAGCTCGGTTTTTCCGTGGATTACGCCACAAAAGAAAAGAACGCCCAGCACGCCCATATTTGGTTTAGTGAAGGGGCTATTATTGAATTATTAACATCTCCATCCAATGCCCACTATTTCAAATGGCTTATTGATATCTTTGCCGGCCGAGGCGCGGGACGCAGGATGATACGTTGGTCACAAGAAGGAGAAGGTTTTTGTGATGTTGCCTTAGTCAGTGACGATTTCGATAATGATCTTTCGGCAATGAACCGTGAAGGGGTTCAAACCGGACGAGTAATTCCCTGGCAACGCACCAAGCCAAACGGAGAAAAAACCAGTTTCCGCTTTGTTTATCCTCGCTCTGAGCGACTGCCATTCTTAGTGAGTCCGTACAACCCACCTCAATGCCCCCAAAAAACAAATCATAAAAATGGTGCTACTGGTCTGAGTAAAGTGCATATGGAAGTCAGTGAGCGGGACTGGAAATCTGTGCGACGTTTAACTGATCAAGATTCAGTATTTAATATCAAACCCGGTCCCACAACCAAAGTCACAGGCATAGAAGTTAGCGGGCTGAAAGAAAATTTAGACCCTACTCTATTACATGGAAGTAAAATCAACCCCGCAAATTAAACAAATTAATGGATCAATCTTGTAAAGAGATTGATCCATTAACCATCAAGCAATACAAAACAGCTATTAACTAAGCTGTCGTAACCTCATTACAGACGATAGAGTGCTCCAACTCCCGCACGACGCCCTTTTGACGGTGCCCCAATTCTTGCATCAGGAGCAAATATCGCATTGGTGTAGCCATATAGCTGATACTGCTCATCCAGCAGATTATCGGCAAACAAGTAGAGTTCCATCGAGTCAGTTTGCAAGGCTACACGTAAATCCACTTTACTATAAGCATCCAGGTTGAAGTGGTTTTGTGCATCTGCCGGGCGCTCATCCACGTGGCGAACAGTCAAATTGGTATTGAGAGCTGGTGCACTTAAACCCATAAAGTCTGGTAACGGCTGATAGTAGTTTAATGCCAAACTTGCACTCCAGCTGGGTACATCAGGTACTTCATTACCCGCCATAACATCACCACCGGAAACACCGTACACATCTTTGGTAATTTCCGTATCGAGGAGGCTCAAGCCTCCGGCAATACTGAATCTCTCAGTAATAAACCAATCGGCTTCAAACTCCGCTCCAAAGGTTTCCGTATCCGCATTCACCGCAGCCGATGAGTAGGAAGCGAAATCAAAGCCAAGCAAATGATCATCTTCCACAGAGTTAAAGAATATCGCACCGCTGATATTCAAGCTGTCTGACTCTCTCTTGAAACCAACTTCGATACTATCAACGGTTGCCGGCTTGTACGCCACGCTGTCAGCGGACTGTAACGCAAAGTCATTGAAGCCACCGGATTTATGGCCTCGTGCGGCCATTGTGTATAGGTTAGTGTACTCAGTCAGCGAGTAGCTGAGAGCCAATCGCCCAGTTGTATAATCATCATCCAAAGTTCTTTGATCTTGGGTGACATAAAAATTCCCATCCGTGCCATAGCTGGCGTACTCACCGGCGTAGTCCTTACTCTCTTGGGTGTAGCGCAGTCCAGCAGTAAATTTTATGGTTTCAGTTAAAGGAACCGTAGTCTCACCATAAATAGCCTGGCTATCAGTTTCATAATCCCGGTATTGGTTGGCGTAGGACACCAAATCAATCGAATCAAAGCTTCTTTCGCCATCTTGCAAGTTAAGCCCAACTACCCAGAAAGTAGATGCATCAGGCAGTGAGGAGAGGCGCAGATCCTGGCTGATAGTTTGTTCATCCTGGCTGTCGCCACGAAGATACTCCACAGGGAAATTAAAAACAGCGGCGGCTGTCTCCTGATCAAATCCGGTTAAGTAACTAAAATCTGTATTGACCAATGCGGTGGTTGAAGTCAATTGACTATTACCCAGTTGATGATTGATTTCCGTGGAAAAACGCTCAACTGTTTTCTCGTTATCGTCAAATGCCCCCAAGGTATGTTCACTGCTCGGATCATCGCCAAAAGGTTGCAACAACTGCAAGTTCAGGAAGCCGTCCTGGTGCTGCCTCTCTGCGATAAATAAAGCAGAGGTCTCCGGGCCCAAATCCCATAACAAGCTCCCCCGAAAAGCCAGGTCTTCAGGCTCGGTCATTGGCTCACCGTTAGTGGTATTTTCAACCCAATGATCCTCACTGGTATGACGCACTGCCAAGCGACCTCGGAGTGATTCAGAAAACGGGCCGCTGATTACAGTTTCATAAAGGCTCTGGTTATCTTCACCCAGCTCAATGCGCCCATAAGCTTCAAACTCCTCAGTTGGTTTCTGGGTGGTAATATTGACCGCTCCAGCTTCACTGTTACGACCAAACAAAGTACCTTGCGGACCTTTCAATATTTCCAGGCGTTCAATATCCAGGGTCCCGAGGGATACATTCCCTGCTGGCATAGATACCCCATCAATATTAACCACGACGGAGCCATCGTCTTTGTTTACCTGGTTGAGTGAACCAACACCACGGATGCGGATATTTGCATCCACCGCACCACTAGATGAGTAGACATCAACTCCAGGTGCACTGCGTAAAGCATCTTCAACGTTGAGATGCAGCCGGTTTTTTATCTCCTCTTCACCAATAACACTTAAACTGAAGGGAATATCCTTGGCTTTCTCTTTTGTATGCCGTGCAGTGACTTCAACAACTTCCATCGCGTTCTCAGAAGCACTCTCTTTATCTGCGTTTTCCGCAGCAGAATAGGCTCCAGAGGCGTACATTAAAGTTGCGGACAGCAATGAAATCTGTTTACTGAGTTCTTTTTTATCTCGGATTAAGCTGAGCATGAATTAATTTCCTTTCTACCTAGAGGGAGCCTCTAAATAACTCCGTAATGCCTCTGCGGGTCTTGAAGGCTGCAGATGTTAGGCGGAGCTCGCCACGAATGGCCGTAGCCCTTTGCAAGAGCTGCAACGCAGCAGATGTGGCCTTCAAGGCCCGCCCTTCGGGGCTTGCAGAGCGAATCACACTCTGCGTTACGACTTCTTGAAAGGTCTAGACATTCCTGCGAAGCCGCGCCTTGATTGTGAATCGCTCTGTAAGCCAGAGGCATCACGGAGTTATTCAGAGGCTCCATGATTAATCTTTATTCAAAACTTCAGAACTCTCAGCCAGTAAATTCTGTGCAGGGTCCCGCTGATATGATGGCCAGATATCCAGCGCCAATACTTTTTCGGAAGGCAAGCGATCGATCAGTGCATTTCCATTGATGACCTTTGCATCCAGCTCGTTGATATCGGCTAACAAACGGTAACTGGCAGTTTCGGTAACCGGCTGCCACCCGCCTTTCTCCCAGCGCCAACGCTGCCCATCCAGGCGTATCTGGCCTGTTTCCAAGTATTCGACCGTCAATGCTGACGAAAGAGGAGCCCCGAGCATATTTTGTGTGCGTGTCACGCCCACATAGGCGTGCAGCACACTCTCGATGTTTTTCTGCTGCTGAATATCATCGAGTAATGCAGACAGAGATTCGGGGGTTTGATGAAGTGTCCAATCCAGTGCGGCGACCGGCGCGTAATACCGAGCCCAACCAGAAATCGGCGCTGTGCTTAAACGCTCAACAGGGATCTCGCTACCAGCCAAATCTCTAGTCGTTTTGTCGGAATAGCGAACCAGAACGTCATCGAGCACTTCGATACCGTCGATTTCTGCAACACACAACAGGCCTATCGCTCCCGATACGCCATCGCTTAACCATGCAGAACCAGCAATACGTCGTAAATCCGACTTGGCAACTAGATGCTGACGGGCCAAGGCACGGGCAATATCAACACGCCTCAGCCAACGTCCTGTGCCCTCATCGGCAATATCCCAGTGAGGACCTTCGGATAATTGCAGCAAGGTACCGCTGGCTCGAGTCTCGCCGAGCCCTCTTGGCCACTGGGCAATTCGCTTAATTTCGATATCCGTACCCAGCCGCTCATTAACGCAGGCCTGCATCTGGCCCACATCTTTTGCAATGGCGGAGACCATATTAGAGCGGTTGGAATCATGGGGAATTTCAAAACCATCGAATACTGCAAGTTCCTTATCAGGTGCCCATTGAATAGCGAAGTCCAAGGGACCATTAGTCCTCCCCTGCTCTCTGAACACAGGTTTGTCAGCGCTTTTAATACGAACTTGCCAGCGCCAATCTCCTGAAGGGGCGGCGCCTTCAAGGGTTGTGGCAAGCTGTGCGATTGGCAGGATGAACTCACGGCTTAAACCCAGTGCTTCGCGCTCTGCTGGCACCCGCAAAATTCGCTCGGGATCAATGCCCAGACGCGGAACAATATCACTGGCTTGTAACCAGACTCCGCTGGGTGTCAGCCCCGAGGGCTCCCCCTCAGCTGACCAGCCGGGAGCAGTCAGTTGCCACGATAGTTTGATATTACAACCTAGCTCAGGGCAGCCTGAGATTGGCAGGGACATATGGTCGTAACGTTGTTCAGCCGTTACTTCACGCCCATCCACTAAAGCGTTCACCAGGACAAATCCCTGAGGTAATTCAAAATGCAGGCCCTGTCCATCAACCTGGACTTGGAGCAATTGCCACTCAGCTTCCACTGTCTGATTATCCGGATTGATGCTGATATTCAGATCACCGCCAGATACTTGAAACTCACTGGCTTTCGGCAACCAATATGCCTCCCAGGCAGCATCTTCCCGCTTCAGTTGCTCCGGTGATTGATAACCTCCCTGCACTACCAACTTGTCTTCCAGTACAGTACCCAGTCCAAGAAGAAATAGAGCGGAACAAGCCACCAAGGCACCCTGAGGGGCTATAAGGCGAGAGCGTATCAGGGCAAAACCCCGGGACATGCGGCTATCCAATCCCCTTGGAATCCATAGAGCAGCCAGGCCGACCATCAATACGGCGAGTGCAACTTTGAATCCATCCAGGGCTAACAAATAGCCGATCCAAGGTTCCCAACCACTGAGAGCCGACAGTTGGATATGTGCAGTAATACCCACTTCATAGGGAGGGTAATGCACCAGCTCCAACTCATGATTCAGTACCAAGATAAAGGTCACGAACATTGACATGGAGTAGGCAAAGCCCGCATGGCGGAATAGCGCATGCACCAGAAGCACCATCATCGACAACTCCAATAACGGTGCTGTCACTATCAACAACTGGTAGGTAAATGCCTGGCCAATATCGACTGAGGCCGGAGCAGAAAGAAGCACGGCAAAGATGCCCGATAACCCCGGTAGCAGTGCCAACAGCACCGTCATGGCAAATACGGTAAGAGCGACACCAAACAGGCGCATATAGTCCGGCGCTGGAGTAGCAGCCAACATATCCTCAAACCCTGGCACCTGATCCCTGCGGCATACCAAGCCAGTCAGCGCTGCGATCACAAATGCAATCACAAGAAAAATAACATCCTTGAGAAGCGGCAACAGCATTTCCAAACGCGGTGCCATGGGCCCTTCGGCATGCCATATAATTTGGGTAAAAGAGCTGACGACCCCCATCACGACGAGTATCGCCACACCAACCCACCAGGCCCGACTACCCCATACATGGAGCAGCCTCCAACGGGCTTCCAGCATTAATTGACGCAGGCTGCGGCCAAATGATGCGCTATCCGGCTTCGATGGAGAGAGATCTACTACTTTACTGGCAGCTGTCTTTTTGCTGGCTTTAGTGCGAGAAGGTTTGGCAGCCCCTTCCAGAACCAGGGCTTCCCTTCGCAGGTATTTCAAGTAGACAGCTAAAGCAAGCAGCGGTAAGAGACACCAAAAAATCCGGTTTAATACCGAACCCAGGGTAAAGGGCAATAAAGAAGAGGATTTTTGCAAAGGTGTCCAGGAGGTGACTTCCGTATAAACGAAAGTAAACAGCGAAGGGTCCATTACCGCAGCCAGCTGCGGATTAATGCTTGCACCCTGAAGCACGATTACAGCAAACATCCACAACATCATCAAAGCCGCAGCGAGCCCAAAGGGACCTGCCAGGCTTCGAGTGCGCAGTGTCATAATAAAATACAGAGCACCGATACCGACGCTGGCAGGAATCTGTAGCCAGATCCATGCAAAGCCGAGGGCTTTCCAGGGGGCTGGGCCAATCGCCGCTTCAGGCAATAAGCCCATCCAAACCAATACCGGGGAGAATAAAAAGCCCACCAGCGCCGATGCACTTAATATGGCCCCTATCACCGCTGCACCGATAAACCGCCCCCAAAGCATTACGCTCAAGGAATTCGGGGTTGTATAAATGACTTCGTGCAAACTGGCTTTGCGATCGCGCAGAATCGGTTGTGAGAATACCCAGGCCCAGGCAAAAAACTGAAAGAACATACACCCAGCACCCATCAGGTAAATGAGCGATGGGGAGTTCCGGGGGATATCTGTAGCCCCCATTTTTTGCATATAGTCTGCATTCACCAGATTCAATAGCAGGTACATCACCAGGCCCCAAAAGGCCAAAGCCACAATGCCGCTGCTAAAACCGGCCCTTATTTCCAGCTTTGCCTCATGGGCAATAAGCGCCAGCTTATTCATGCCGCCTCCCGCTGGTCTTTTACCTGCTCAATCGCCAGGTGATAAATATCTTCCAGGCGCGGGGTATGGGCCGTAAATCGAGGGTCTTCGGGTTTCTCACCGTGTACGATTACCTGGGTGCCATCGGGCTTAGCGATGTTGTGCAGGGATTCCGGTAACTGCTCGCCGCGAGGAATCAGTGCTTGCCACATCTTGTCTTTATGGGGCGCAGCCACTTCCGGGGCTGTCCCCTCAACGACAATGCGCCCTGAGGCCAATATCGCCAGGCGCTGACATAGGTTTTCGATATCTTCAACGATGTGGGTGGACAGCAATACAATCGCATCCGCCGCGACATCCGCCAAAACACAGTGAAAACGATTGCGCTCAGCGGGGTCCAGGCCAGCGGTGGGTTCATCGACAATGATTAGGCGCGGCTCGCCGATAAGTGCAATGGCAATACCAAAGCGACGCAGCATGCCGCCGGAATATGTTGATACAGCTCGATCGGCTACATCGGCCAAATTGACCTGCTCCAAAAGCCTGTCCACTTCGCGGCGCCTTGCACTCGTTTGGGTGAAACCTTTCAGCCAGGCGAAACGATCCAGTAATGTCCGCGCGGCAATCCCGGGGTAAGCACCAATATGTTGCGGTAAATAACCCAATTTACTGCGCATAAAATCCGGATCTGCCAGAACATCCACTCCATCAAGAATAATCCGGCCACTATCTGGTGTTTGCAGGGTTGCCAAAGTGCGCATCAAACTACTTTTCCCCGCGCCATTAGGCCCGAGCAACCCATACATTCCGGGGCCAACTTCCAAATCAACACCGTTTAGCGCTTTTACCCCGTTTTTATAAGTCTTAAAGAGCCCTTCAACGATCAACCCTGATTGCTTTTGCATCTCTCCTCCTAACCCCATTTATAAGTAAAAATTCCGTAATCACTTTTTTTGCTATTTGCGTTGTCTTTTAGTCGCAAGCCTGGCTAACAATATCGGTAAGCGCCTGCACTGATACTGGCTCCGGTTCCCCGGGCTGGATTAATGCCGGCATACCGATACGCGCAGTTAAATCACTCCATACCATCGACACACTCAATGCCCACTGGCCGCTCTGCTTGCGTCTTTCGGGTTGCGCGATATCGGCGCAAAGGGAATGCAGAGCCTGGATAACGGCCTCAGGCCAAGTGAGGGCAAAAATATCGTGGTAACTGCGCATGTCCGTATCACCCAGGGTTACCATGTTGGGAACCGCCAATCGCTCGGTACCCTCACCGCTCAGTATCAGCCTGCCTGTTTGATCCCGTGGTGAATGCAGCCTTGGATTCCACAGCACGGGGCCGTGGGTATCGGCCAGGGTTAGAACACCCCCTTCACTACCTATGGCAAGTCGATGCAGTAACAGGGAGTGATTGTCCGGGTCTTGTGGGTGCACCTGATTTTGTATGCGTAACGTCAAGGGCACCCCACCAAGAGTGGCCGATAAACTCTGGAAAGGGTGCCCTTCCGCTTGCACCGGCTCGCTAAAAGACCAGGGGCGAAGGCCGCCTACCGCGCGGCCAATTACATCCAGCAGCGGATAGGCCATCTGGCTGTTGCAGATAGCATCGACCATCTCCAGGCACTGGTGCCGACGCAAATATTCGGCCGCCGCCAAAAATTGCCTGGTAGGACGCAAATTTGGATATAGTGTATTAACCGCGTAAGCCGCATTTCCCTGCTTTGCAGCCAGCAGGTTTGCAGTAATTTCCTTGGTGTGGACCGGGTGCTCCTGCAATACATGAATACCCCGCTTGAGTAGCGATTGGGCCAATTCAGAACCCTCGCCCCCCGTTGCCCCTGAACGAACAACAACACAGACTATGTCGATGTCATCGGGAATTTGCTCAGCCTCTGTGTAAAGCGGCACTCCATATTGCTCGGCACAATTTCTGGAATAATCACTACCCCGAGCCAATAAACCGGCCAATTCAAAATAATCCCGACCGGGTAATCTGGAGGAAGTCAGGGCTTCGAGATAAATACGGCCAAAGCCTGTCCCTGCAACGACAACTCGCTTGCGCTTATCAATTCCCATGGGACGAATCTCCCTGATGACTGCCCATGGACTGAGCCCATTCCTGCAACTGGACATTGTCTACCTCACCGTCAAGCGTTAAAGGCAATTGGTCCAAAACCTCGATACAAATATCTGAATCAAAATGATCGATATATTCGGCCAGGCTATCCGCAGTCAGGCGCATTTGATTTTGTTTGGCTCTACAGGCAAAGAAGCGATGCCCCTGTCTGGATAGGGGGTGTTCAGATACTGGCAAATCCAAAGCCAACTCTAATCCGGCAGCCTCCAGGGCATTGTGCCACTGGGAAAGTGACAGAAATGTTGCACCGGAATCCGTGCGCTCGTCGACGGCATCGACCAACATAAATGCCTGTGAAGCCATCACCCAGAACTCCTCACTGGTTGGCTCGGTCATAATGAACCAACCTCCCGGGCGCAATAACTCAGCCACTCTTCGCAGTGAGGCATCTGTGTTATGAGCGGCATTAAAAACACCACCGGCAATAACTACGTCGAAGCTATTGGGAGAAAATCCCTGGCTGCGCAACGGACGATCAATATCAAACAAACCACGGCGCAACCAGGGGCGTTGCTCCTGATCACCATGTTGTGCGAAAAAGCTGTCGAGAAAAGCCGCAGAGATATCCGTGAACTGGTAATCAAACTGAATATGACCACTGGCACCGTCCAACACGGGCAAGAGGGCCTGGGTTGTCGCGCCGGTGCCTGCACCAACCTCTAAAATTTTCAGGGGCTGTGGCTGCCCTTCCCGGTTATTTAAAATGGACTTCAATAGAGCACTGACTGCACGCTGTTGGTACCTGGCAGCGATACCCTCCCGGTAGAGCGCACTCGCCAACTCAGTGCTACCACGGGGGAACAGCAGGTGCACAGCCTGGACTTTGCCTCGAATCAAATCTGGCAATTGCTCCGCATTAGCGCGGGCGTAATCGATCGTTTTGCTTGCTCCAGAGAGTGCTCGCCAATCCTGTTCCAATTGACCCCAGGCCTGAGCAAGAGCGGTATCACTGTAGTTATCAGGATCAACCTCGACACGCCAGCTGTCACCGTCAGCACTAAGTAACTGTTGCTCCTGTAAAACCCTGATCCAACGTTTAATCAAGGCTCGGTGCTGTTGAGCAACCGGTGGGATTTCGAGTATCTCTGCCAAACTGTGTACTGAGTGCTGGTCACAAAACAGTCCCAGGTGACTAAAGGCATTCAGCATAGATAGCAAAGCGGTAGCGTTAAGCTGTTCGGTAACCTTTACCGCATGTTCCAAGTCAATATGGGCAAATTCTGTATCCAGCTCGGTATTGATCCCTTCAAATAACCCAGCCATATCGGGCATGCCAGGCTTGTCCTGTATCTTCTCCTGTACCTTAGCTTGTGCAAACACAGCCCAGCGCTCGCCCCCGGTTAGGGGCACAGTGGCAGAGTTGGCGACGGCGGGGTGTTTCGCAACGCTCTCAGTGATGGCCTCAAGCTTTTGGGTTAACGCCTGCTCCGCCTTTGCAACAGGATCTATATCTGTCTCGCTACAGACCCAACCAGCTATCTCACTGGCTAATAGGCGCCGAGCATTCTGCAACAGGGGTTGTGGCAGTAATACTTCGGTTTCATAGAGCAGACATTGCAGACTTTTCAGGTTTGTCAGGGCAATTGCGGGATGTGCGACCAACCCCTTTAATAAAGTTGCCGGCAGTATTACTCCACTAAACCCCGAGCGTTCCAAAACGACCAGTGCTTTTGCGGGATTGATTTCAGGCGACTGTAAATAGACAGAAAGCCCACGACTCCATGCCGCAAAAATGGCAAATCGAGCAAACTTATTGAGAGGAGAAAACACCCCTACCCAGCCCTGAAGAGCCCTTAGCGACTCTTGTTGGGATTTATACAGTGTGAAATTTGCTTCAGCGGTGTCAGCCTCTATCATCCCCTTGTCTTTTAACAACAGGGAAAGTTCTTCTTGAACGACTTCCAATAAATCTGGGGTTTGTACTTTAATTGCCAGGGGCTCACCCTCTGGATTAGTCGAGGCTTCAGTTTCAAACCCGATCCCCAACCTTAGCGCCACCAAGTGCAAAAGCAGTCGAACTGCTTCTTCGCAACTATTGGCAGGTAACAGCAGTGCACTACCTTGCAAAATATCCAACTGCTCACCCAGGTTTTCTGCTACAGCTTTTGTCCAGGCCAGTACCTGGTTACCACTCCACTTATGGCCATCAAAGGATAATGCCGGTGCTTCCCCCAACTGCTCTAACCCACTTAAGATTTCTGCTGTTATTACCTCGATTTTCATCACAGCCCCTTAAACAGCTTTTGCAAAAAATAGAGTCTGACCCGCGACCGATAATGGCGATGTAGATGCAGGTAAGAAGCACTTAACTTCAAAGCCGGCCACAACCAGTTCTTCCTGCCATGCTGTGTTGTCGATAAACACCTGGTCGGTTCCTCCTCTCCGGTCTTCACTCCCCAGCAACGACTCCGATTCTGCGGGGGAAAGAAGAAACTGCATTGCCGTTAACATGGCATGGTTTTCCCGAGTGGATTCGCTAAACAACAGCCAGCCACCGGTGACCAGAGAACGACGAATACGCTGTAAGTTCTGGCCAATATGAGCAGCGTTGTGCAAAACATTGCCAGCCACAACAATGTCGGTGCTGGCTGCAGGGATTGACTGCGCAGTGAAATCCGCATTGATATCTAGCAGGCTGCAACGCAAACCGATGTGATTGCGAAATTTCTTCTGGGCAGCAGTGGTGAATAGAGGCGATATATCCGTAAAACGATAATTAATCGGCCTGCCAGCCAGAGTATCTAAAATTGCAGCAGTGGTTAGACCCGCTCCACCGCCTAATTCGAGCACTCTTAACATAGGACCGGGTTTAACAGCCTGTTTTACAATGCTTGCCGCCGCATAATTGAGATAAGTCGTAAACCAGTTGTTCTGGTAGGCGGCCAATGCGGTTAGTATTTCTCCATTCTCGAACAGCAGTTGATTAATGGAGACCTGATCTCGCACCAGCTCCGCCAAATGCGTGAGGAGCTTTTGGTGAGACTGAGCCATCTCGGGGGGAAACCCCAACGCATCGTAGGCCTCCGGTAATTTATCTGCACCAGCTGCACTCTCGGGAATTTGCTCCCAGGAGTAGTAGCCATTACTGAGCTTCAAAAACTCCCGTTCAACCAAGGCCACCAGCCAACGGCGAACCAGCCAGTGGTGTCGGCAGGCGGCACCCAACGTATTAATAATTTCGTCACTGCTGCGCACGGCATTATCAGGAGTCAATGCGCCGCTGGAAGAAAGCAACTCCATAATCGCCCGCAGGCTGATGAATTCCAGCCTCTGCATTGCAGCAGGCAGTTGCGCCAAACCACTGTCTACCGTCAGCTCAGCGGGTAGAGCTGCCAGCCCAGCCTCATGGACGGTATTGGCAGTTGGAGGTGTTAGGTTTTTCAAATGGCTCCCTCCTCAAGGCACACCATATCTTCAATACTTGTTTCCAGGGTGGTTAAAAAACTGAATGCCCCAATCTCCGACATACGCTCCATCGCTGATGCCGGCGGCAATATTTGGGCGCAGTAGTGACAACCCGCTGGGATTTCATCGCGAAGTACAGCCAAAGTGGTAACTGCGGCTACTGCTGCTGTTAGATCTGCATTACCGGTACCCCGCAACGCCGCCGTGCGAGTGCGCTCTTGCCCGCTGTATTTACCGGTAATCTGCAAAAGCATGACCACATAAGGATGGCGCCCCGCCAGATCCAGCGCACTGGCCCGACACAGCGCTGCCCGCGCTTCGTCGCGGCTCAAACCATGGGCGCTATTAAATGCCGACAAGATATGAGAGCCGGTAATCGCGTTATACCAATCGCCTTCAGAGAGGGATAAGTCCCGGGCCAAACGCTCGCTTTCACTGTTTAAATAGGGGAGAACAGTGGCTGTGTCTGGGAAAAACGGCAGTTCCACATCAGAGCGGCGCTTCAGCACACCATTCACCCTGCAACCTTTACGCCAAGCCGCTAAAGGTTTGCTGTGCTGTTCGTTGGCACCTTGTAAATAATCATCGGCAGCGACATCGGTAAACCGGTCGCGCAGGCCGAAATAGCTGATCAGGCTCTCTACCTGTGAAAACTCCTGCTCTGCCAGCCAGCGTGGTAGCAGACTACTGAGCCCCGGCTGTAAGCCGGCTGATAAAACTGCGGTCAGTCCATGGCTCTGGTAATAGGATCCATCGAGTTGCTCATAGAGGGCTTCATCGCCAGCAACATCGATATAGGCTGCTCCCACTTGTGCCGCAACTTTGGCAACCCTGTCGCCAATTAAATGTGAAGGTCCTGCACAATTGATCAGAACCTCGCAGCCAGATACAAACTGATCCAGTAAGGCTGCATCCAGGTAGTCCACCGTCTGATAAGAAATTACCGAATCACTGGATAGCGGCTGTTTATGTGCGTTGCGACCACCGATACGCATAGCACCCAACTCGAGGGACTGTAAATAACCGGTAACCGCTGCACCCACATCGCCATAACCACCTAAAATCGCAATTGTCATAGGCTTACCTCCATATCGGACTCAACCAAACGCCAGCCAGTAGCTTGACTGCGCTGTTGCCAAAAATGTGCATACAGACCCTGCTGGGATAACAACTTGCGGTGATTGCCAACTTCAGCCACCGCACCTTCTTCAAGTACGATTATTTGATCCGCGTTCATAATGGTGGATAATTGATGGGCGATCACAATGACAGTGGACCCTTGTTTTAATTGCTGCAGGGAACTGTTCAGGTACTTTTCATTGCGCGGATCGAGTGCTGCTGTTGCTTCATCCAGCACAACAATAGGTGCAGCTTTTAATAGGGCACGGGCGATAGAAACCCGCTGGCGTTCGCCACCAGAAAGTGCAGCGCCCCCCTCACCTACCTGCGTCTGCCATCCCTGGGGCAAACGCTCGATAATCTCATCCACGCCAGCCAGTTTCGCCACACGTTCCAGTTCTTCCTGACTGGCTTCGGGACAGCTCAAGCGAATATTCGCTTCCAGGGTGTCGCTGAACAGATACACATCCTGCATAACGATAGAGATCTGCCGCATCAGGTCTTCTGTGCGCAGTTGCCGCACATCCACCCCGCCCACTTTTACCTGGCCCTGGTCGGTATCAAAAAAACGCAATAACAAACGGGTGATGGTGGTTTTACCCGAGCCTGATGCACCGACTATCGCTGTAGTGGTACCCGGAGAAACCCTAAAGGAAAGATCCTTTAATACCGGTTGCCCCGACTCGTAGCTAAAATTCACATTTGAAAATTCAACCAACCCACCCTGCTCGGTAAAAGGCTGAGATCTGGATGGCTCAGGTAGCGACTGCTCAAAAAAGATAGCGGCCAGTCTGTGCAAATCATTACCGGCCATGCGCAGCAGACCACTGCGCCCGGCGAGTTCCGCCAGAGGACCGGTAAATCGGGCCGCCAAAGCTAGCAAAGCCACCAATTCAATAGGGGGAAGTTGTTGATTGAGCGTGAGCCAAATACCCACGGCAATCACTGCGGCAAAGGCGAGTTGCACCATAAATCCACCGGCAAACAAACGGGGGAAGGTCTGCCGTAACATGGACCCAGCGGCTCTGCTTTGCACGGCAATCGCCTCTTCCAGCGGGGGATAACCGCTGACATTTTTGCCAAAAGACCTGAGTACCGCTTGGTTGCGGGCATACTCCACCACCCGGCTACTGGCGCGAGCACCGGCAGCATCCACTTCTGTTTCCATGGCGCCTATCCACTGGGAGGACCAGCGATGGCCGATATAAATCAGGGGCACAAACAACAAAGCGGTCAGCCCCAAGCGCCAGTCAAACCACAACATCGCCACCCCCACGGTAAGCGGAGTGACAACGCCGCTGACAACAGGGGGTAGCAAATGTGCAAAGATATTGGTCACCATCAAGGTGCCCCCGGTTGCACTGCGGGATACACGACCCACTTTTTCGGAGTTAAACCAACCCAGAGGAAGTTGAGAGAGGTGTTCACCCAATCGATTGTGCAGGGTTTTCAATACCAGAATGGCCAGCGCAGCCCCTTTAATGGTTTGCTGGTAACGGGCAACGCAGGCGATCGCAACAACCGAGAACAGAGCGATCAACCAAAAGCCAACCGCCTGCATCTCAGAGGCCAACAGTGCACTGAGCAGAGGCACCAGAAGTGTCACCGCGATTCCCTGCAAAACCCCATAGGCGAGAAGCCATACCGCATAAATGCCAACTTCACGGCGATGCGCAGGTCCGAGAATGGCAAGCAAACTGCGAATCATGATGAGACCCCGCTAGTAGCGTGAGCCTCATCACTCATTGCTTTTTCACTCTGTTCGGCACTGTTGTACAAACGCCATAATTCTGCGTAGTGCTTGCCCTCAGCCAACAGTTGCCGGTGACTCCCGCATTCAACCAAGCGGCCGCCGTCCAGGACCGCAATCTGGTCGACACCGGTGATGGTGTGCAGCTTATGGGCGATCACCAGTACCGTGCGATTGCGCACCAGGCAGGACAATGCCTGCTGAATTTGCGCTTCGGACTCCGGATCTGCATGGGCTGTGGCTTCATCCAAAATCAACACAGGGGCATCTGCTAAAAGCGTGCGAGCGATACTTAGGCGCTGCGCTTCTCCACCAGAAAAAAAGGCATCCTTGCCAATAACCGCCTGGTAACCTTGGGGGAAACTTAAAATATGTTCATGAATGTAGGCACTGCGCGCTGCATCCTCTAGCTCCTGGTCACTGGCATCCGGGCGCCCAAGGCGCAGGTTATCTGCCACAGTGCCACCCAATAGCTGGGTCTCTTGAAGTACAAAGCCAACATGTCGATATAAATTGTCCGGATCTATATCACGGACATCGACGTCTCCCAGAAGCACAGCACCTTGGGCCACGTCATAAAAACGGGGAACCAGCTTGGCCAAGGTGGATTTCCCGGCACCGGAACTCCCAACCAAAGCTGTGATCGAGCCGGGGCGACAGCGCAAAGTAATATCGCTTAATACCGGCCGATCCTGGGTATAGGCAAAGCTGACCTGCTTAAAGAGCAGCCCTGCATCTTTGGGCTCTTTGGGTTCAGAGGTAACAGCCAAGGGCGCAACCTCCAATAGTTGGTCAATCCTGGCTGCGGCTGCTTTGGCTTTTTGTTGGGCGGTTAATCCCTGGCTCAAAGTCAGGATGGTCTGAGGAATCATTACCGCGATCAGTGTGGTTGCAAGAACATCGATTGGCTGAATGCCTGTATTCACTACCAACCAGGCGCCCCCTCCCAGACTCACCAACATGATGACCGGCACCGACAGGGCCAGAGAGGTGACTGCCTCCAGACGCACAAGCGGTGTAACCCAGCTTGTATAACGGCGACTAAAATCTTCCACGGCCTGTTGGTAATTCCTGTGGGCGCGACCGGTTTGGGAGAAAACCTTGACCACCGCAATACCGTGGACAAATTCAACAATCGCAGCACTGACCCGGCCAAAGTCCTTATCCAGCTGCTGCATTTTTTCCCCGAAGCCACGCATCATCCAGGCGTAGGACACCAGGTAAATTGGCAGGGTAACTACCGCTAACAGGGCCAAGCGCCAGTCGAGCCAGAATAAGTAGCCCAAGCCCGCCAGCGGCAGTGCAAACGCAGTGGCCAACTCCACCTGATGATGCGCAACCATATGGTGGAGATCATCGAGATCATCTTGCACGGCCTTGCGCACCGCACCGGAAGTGTGCTCGCTGTACCAACCCAGAGGCACCTGCCCCAATTTCCGCACCAGGGCACGTCGCAGTTCCGCCTGCATACGCTGGTCGGCAATATGGGTTAACCACAAACCGATTACGGTGCAAATCCAGCCCATCGCCAGCCCGGCAACTATCGCGAACACAACAGGAATAATCGCATCGGCGATATCACTGATATCGGGCGCTAGGAACAGGCGAGCCAGCTCAACGATACCGATAAAAGGAATCAGTGAAGTGAGCGCACCACAGGCACCGAGCACCACCCCCAGCCACACGAGGCTACGAAATGGACGCATCAGTTCCCGTAGGTTGTGCTTTCGCAAGTTAGAATTTGGCAAAATGTGCTCAGCCATCTATTCGCCCGCTTTACCGCGCTGTAATGGTTTTGCCAAATGCTCGACGACAGTGGCAACCTGCGGCGGTTCCATCACGCTGAAGTGATTGCCCGGTACATCGATTAATTCAAAATCCCCCAGACAAACATCCTGCCAATAAGGCGCAGCCATATGGCCTACGCCGGCAGTGACACCGAAGGATTGCTCTTCCTGGCAGCGCAAGTAGGTCATATCGCCAATATAGGGAGGCAGGTCAAAACAGGCAGCGCGCATACTGTGTCGGCACACCCGGAAAAGCCCCGGTATCATCGCGGCTTCGACCGGCACACCCGCTTGGGCAGAGGCCATTTCGGTATAACTGGCCAGGCGCTGTTCCTGAGTGAGTTCAGAGCGTTGTCGCACGGCTTCCGCTACCGCTTTAAGCCCAGCATCACCATCGAGTTCTGCCATTGCACCGGCGGGAACACGACCGTTGTGTTTCTGCATTAAGGTCTCGATCGCGCGGGAAATATCTTCGCTCTCGATATGCTCACCAAATACCGCTTTTACTGGGTCGAGATTTAGGTTGGGGGCAAAAATCGCTTCGAAAGCCAGCTCTTCATCGGTATCGACAAACATTGGGATACTGTCGATCAGGCTCAGGTCAATCACATCGACCCCGCGCTCCAGCAATCTCCGCGAAACTTCCGTCGCCAGCAGACCACCCAGGCAGTAACCAATTAACTGGCAGCGCTGGTAGCCCTCGTCAATTATTCGCTGGGCGTAATCGTCGGCAGTGCGCTCGATTAATTCTTTTGCATCGATCGACAAATACTCTTCCGTATTCGCTACCGCAATCCCAAATACTGGACCCAGATCTTGAGCCGCAAGCGCTTTGCCCAAGTGCTGGAAATAATCCAGGGTACCCAGGGCTGCATGGAACATAATCCGTACCGGCGCCCCTTCTTTAGATGCCCCTTTACCCTCGCCTATATGACTGAAAGGAACCATCAAGGAATTGCTGCCCTCTCGGGTAGTGGCAACCAAAGTGTCGCTCTCAGTATCTTCCTGCCCCTCGGCAACAGCATCCGGCTCAACTCTCAGGGCTCTGGCCAATGCAGCAACCGTTGGTCCGTTGAGCATGTGGCGCAACAAGGCGTCGTAAGTGAAAGGTTTCGCTTCCGGAATTTCTTCCAGCAATCGCCCTGCAACCCGCGCCATAATCAGCGAGTCACCACCGAGATCAAAAAAGCTATCCTGGCGGCCGACATTATCGAGACCCAACGCATTCGCCCAGAGTTTGCACAGAGCAGTTTCCAGTGGGTCCATTTGCTCTGAGTCCGCAGCCTCTTGCGTATCCCCCGTTGCTGGACGCCAACCAGCCAGTTTTTTGCGATCGATCTTGCCATTGGCGGTGAGCGGCAGTTGGTCGAGAACTTGCAAATGTGCGGGCACCATATGTGCGGGCAACCGATTCGCTAAAAAGTCCCGCAGTGTCCTGGCACTCAAATCCTGTCTGTCAGTTTTCATCTGCGCGGCCAGTAGATTCATGCCGAACGCAGACAAAGGATGGTCATCTTCAGGCAGGGAAAGAATCTGTCCGGCTCCATTGGCTTTCAACAGCGACTGCCATTTCCCGATAGAAAGGAACTTGGTCGCACCACAAGCGCGATCATCACCCGCCGGGTCCATCATAAAGCCCTGGGTGAGTAAGATATGGGCGTGATCCACCGTTGGCTCAGTCAGGATTAACCAGCCTCCAGGCGCCAGCAATTCAACAGCACTGGCAATAGCCGCCTCTGGATCTCGGGTACTATTGAGCATACCTGCACACAAAATGACATCTGCGCTATTAGGAGCCAAACCCTGGGCGCGATAGTCGGTATTGAGATCCATTAATCCAAAGCGTACCCAAGGCCACTCTTTAAATTGGCGGCGAGCCTCAGTCAGGAAAAAGGCGGTCATGTCAGTGAATAGATAATCGACGTCATATCCATCCAACATAGGAATAACAGAAGCGCTGGTAGCCCCTGTGCCCGCACCCAGCTCAAGAACCCTTAACCCTCTATCGCTCTGGGCGGCAATACGGTTAATTAATGCGGCAGCGGCGGCATTGTTATAGCGGGCGATAAGGTCATCTCGATAGAGAGCCAAAGCCACCTGCTGGTCGCCTTGGGGGAACAACAACTCAAATGGGTTTTGTTGATTCGATAATAACTGCGGTAATAACTCGATATGATCCCGGTGATATTGCAGGAATTCCCGATTACAAAAGCCGCTTTCAATCCCCTGCTCAACTCGCTTCCACACAGCATCAACAGCGGAAGCATCAATTTCTTGGGTTCGCGTGTATTTTTCCTCAGTACTGGAGCTGGCAGTGGATAAGCTGAGCAGCTTTGCGTTAACGAGAAGGTCCAACCAACCACGCACTAACCAGTGATGCTTTTCATGTACTTTGGCTAAGGAGAGAACTTCTTCTGAACTATATCCCTGCCCACAATTTGTAAACGCCCCTAATTCCACCAGACCGTGAAGCATCGATAACAGGGATGCATTTTCAAGTGCCTGCACATAATCGCCGACACTGACAGCTTCTGGCTCACCAGCCTGATAGTGCGCAAACTGACGCACTGAATTCACCAGCTCGGGATCAATAGTCGCCGGTTCTGCATCATCTAAGCGACGGCTTTCCACAAAACCCAACAGATTTAAATCCCCTCGCGAGTCTCCCTCTTTCTTTTCAATCACCGTCGCCGCTGTTGACACTGCGGGGTGGGCCAGCAATGCAGACTCCACTTCTCCCAGCTCAATACGGTGTCCGCGAATTTTTACCTGTCCGTCTTCACGGCCCAGGAATTCGAGTTCACCACCGGGTAAATAGCGGCCCAAGTCACCAGTGCGGTAAAGGCGCTGGCCATCCACCGGATGAGAAAAGAACTTCTGTTCAGAGAGCGCCGCATCACCGAGATAACCATCGGCCAATCCGAGGCCAGTAATCATCAGCTCACCCGCTACCCACACAGGGGCATCGCGCAATTGGCTATCCAATACCCTGAAGCCCTGGTTCGTCAGCGGCACGCCATAGGGAATACTGGTCCAAGCAGAGTCGACCCGATCAATACGGTGATAATTGGACCAAATCGCAGCTTCTGTAGCCCCACCCATACCGATCAGGTCGAGTGCTGGCACATGGCGCCGGATATGTTCCGGTAAAGTAACCGGAATCCAGTCTCCCGACAGCATTGCCAATCGCCACTCAGACAATGGACGAGGTTCTGTATCCAAATAGGTAGCCAGCATTTGTAACTGCGCAGGAACAGAGTTCCACAATGTCACCCGGTGCTCATCCATGACCTCCGCCCAGTGCGAAGGGTCTGCGCCACGGGCCGGATCGGTCAATACCAAAGTCGCACCCACTGCCAAGGGGCCGAAAATATCGTAGACCGACAAATCAAAACTGAGTTGGGCCAGCCCCAAAATACGATCGCTTGGGCCCACCTCGAAACGGCGATTAATATCCAGCACCGTATTCAAAGCGGCCCGATGATTAATCATCACGCCTTTGGGATCGCCGGTAGAACCGGACGTATAGATAACGTAAGCGAGCTGCTCCGGGTCGCCGTTGCTGGCCACCGGAATTTCAGTTTCAGGAGCCAGGCTATCGACACTGATCACCTGCACTTCTGACGGCCACTTAATTTGGTTGGCGAGGTCACTGAGTGTCAGGACATATTCCGCCTCTGCACTGAGCAACAATTTATTGAGGCGTATTTCCGGTTGTGCCGAGTCAAGTGGCAAATAGATTCCACCGGCCAAAAGCACACCGAGGGTCGCCGCTATTTGCTCTCGCCCTTTCGGCATTGCGATAGCAACGCGGCCACCCAGCTGGAAACCTTCTTTGGCCAGGGCTTTGGCGATGCCCGCCGCTTTTTTTGCCAAGTCGCCATAACTGACACTGCCATTGCAATCAATAATGGCGGTAGCTTCCGGCGTCGCCGCTGCCTGGGCAAAAATGCCCTGATGCAATAACGCTGAAGGAACAGGTCCATCGGTTTGATTAACCTGATATCTCTCCTGTTGCTGCCACTCGGGTAAAGAAACCGGAGATGTACTCAGCCATTGCCTATCGCCACTCGTGGAAAGCTCATTCAACAAGCCGGTAAATGCCACGAACATATCTTCCACCAGGCCCGATGGAAAAACGCCCTGGCGCACATCCCAGTTGATTTCCAGACCATCGGCGTCATCTCTCACCTGGCAGTCCAAGGTGACTTGCGGTGTCTGGGTAATTCCTCTGCCAGACTCTCTACCGCTGGCAGGTTTTTCTGTATCTCCCAGGCCAATAGCACTGGTAAATACCACCGGCATCAATGCGGCCTCGGGTCCTCGTGCACGGGATAGCTCCCGCAGTAATTCCACGCCGGAGAACAAGCGGTGATCAATATCATTGAACAGCTGCTCGCCGATACTGGCCGCCCAATCGCGAAAGGACTTTCCTGTGGAATCATCAATCGCCAATACACTGACCGAAGTAAAGTCCCCGATCAGCTGATTGACCTGAGGGTGTAAGGGCAATCGATTTAATAATGTAAGACTCAGGCTGAAGCGTGGCTGACGACTCCAACGCTGCAATACCCCGGCGTAGGCAGCCAGTACGGCAACTGATGCGGTCAGTCCAGCAGCACCGGCTCGCTGCTTCAGTTTCTGCCAATGGGTAATATCCAAGCGGTAGTGATGGCGATTAAAGCGCACAGATTCCGCTTCTGAGGCTGGCGGCAATACCGGTAGCTCAGGTGCTGCCGGTAGTTGATCGAGGCGGTCCAACCAATAGCGACGGTCGTTTTGGTAGCCTTGGCTGTCCAGTAGACTCCGTTCGGCCAGTAGGTAATCGCGAAAATCAATTTCCAGTGCAGGTAGGGAGGCACTGGGATTCGCTAGCAGAGTATCAAGCTCGCTGAACAGTATGCCCGCACTGGCCCAATCTGCGATCAGTGCATCCATAGAGAAATGTACGATATGTCCTTTATCCGTGCGGGTATGGCGCAGCTCGAACATCGGCCACTCACCAATGGTGTACACACGGTGGTCCAGTTCATCTCTCACCGATTTAAGGGCGAGTTCCAAGGCTTCCTCATCCATGCCGGTGAGGTCCTGACTGATCATCTGGTAGTGCGGCACTTCCTGGAGGACCCGCTGATATCCCTCCTGCTCAATAACCGCCCTCAACATAGGGTGACGCTCAATCAGCTGGTTCCAGGCTTCCTGCAAACCTTTTGGGTTTAATCCGGGATATTCCAGCTCCAGGTAGCCGTGACAGGCAACGCCACCATAGCCAAATGCATTTTGCCGCCCCAACAAATAGGCAGTCTGTACATCGGTTAAAGGGAAAGGCTCATGCCGATTTTCTGTGTCGGCCTCGACCACCACCCCCAAACCAGAGTCATTGCCAGCGCCTGATTGAGCAGCGTTTAATATTTCAATAATTTGTAATTTATGCTCCCGTAACCTTTGCTTGTGCTGCTCGGTCAGCAGGCCTTTGGCTGCGCGGAAACGCAATTGTTCAGACTCGGTCCAAAGTTCAACCCCAAGCCCTTGTAGTTCGTCGATCAGTTCCATAGCCGTCATGGGGTTAAAACTCCGTCCAATCGCTGAAAAATAATTTACTTATCAAATTCATATCACGCCCTCTTCCACCATATCCGCATCAATATCCACTGGCGGTTCCATGGTGCTTAGGGCACCGGCAACATCTGCCAGTCTCGGAGAGGCAAATAAACGTCTGAGGGGAAGGAGCAAACGGTGCTGCTGTTTTAGGCGGTCAATAAAGCGGGTCGCCAATAAACTATCACCACCGAGTTCGAAGAAACTTTGATCGCGGTTAATCTTTGGCAAGCTGAGAAGCTCCTGCCAAATCTGCGCCACCAAGCGTTCGTTGTCTGTTGCCAGTTCAGGGGCTTTCTGTTGTTCCGGCTTTTCTGCTGCATTTACTTGCTTTAAAACTAGAGCGCGATCCACTTTGCCATTTGCACTCAGGGGCATTTCCGGCAAAGTCACAACGAAATCCGGGACCATATAAGAAGGCAGCTGGGAGCGAAGGTATTCCCGTAGGTCGTCAGTATTAAAATCTGTTGGGCACTGGGGCCCGAGCACAACGGCAGCAACTAACTTTTGTGCATTAACCAGCACCAGGGCCTGCTGCACAAACACTTGGCGAGTAAGTACGCTTTCGATTTCACCCAACTCAATACGATGGCCACGCACTTTGACCTGGCTATCGGCACGTCCCAAAAATTCCAGGCAGGCATTCGGCCAATAGCGCCCAAGATCCCCTGTGCGATACCAGCGCTCACCATTGACAGTGACAAAGCGCGTTTCGGTTAACTCTGGTGCTGCGCGATAGCCCATGGCGACTCCGTCACCGCCAATCCACAGTTCACCTATAACCCAGTCAGGGCAATCGCGCCCTTGGGTATCCACCACCCTAAATTGCTGGTTGGCCAGTGGGTATCCATAGGGAATCGAATGCCAGCTTGGGTCAACTTCTTTTACTTCAAAACTGTTGGACCAAATAGAAGCTTCAGTGGCACCACCCAGTGCGATAAAACGGCAATCGGGCTGTATTTGTTTTAAGCGCTGCGGTAAATCCAGGGCAATCCAATCCCCGGAGTTCAATACCAAGCGCAATGCGCCCGGCGGCGTATCGGCACCGACAGTGAGCAACATATCCAGTAGCGCCGGTACTGTATTCCAGAGGGTAACGCCATATCGACATACCAGTTGATGCCAGCGCTCGGCATCCCGCCGATCCTTTTCATCAATCAATACCAGCGCACCGCCCACCGATAGCAATCCGAAAATATCGTAAACAGAGAGGTCAAAATCCAGGGCTGATACAGCGAGCACGCGATCCATGGCGGTAACAGAAAAGCGTTCGTTGATATCCGCTATCGTGTTCCAGGCGGCACCGTGGCTGATTTCAACTCCCTTGGGCTCGCCGGTAGAGCCAGAGGTGAAAATGATATAGGCCAGTTGTTCCGGATTGGTATCAATCGGTTCGGCAATAGGTGCAAATTGATAGGCCAGCTGAATTGTATTTTTGTCGAGTACAATTTTTACATCTGCCCGGCGCAACATTGAGTCTCGCCTGGCCTGAGGCTGGTCGATACCAATGGGCAAATAAGCGGCCCCCGCTGCGAGTACCCCCAAAACAGCGGCAATCTGGTCGGGCCCTTTCGGCAGGTTAATGGCGACCACCTCCGCCAAAGAAACCTGGCTTTCCAACAACCAAGCGGCAATACGCAGGGCGCGTTCTGCCAGGACGCCATAACTCAAAGAAATTCCGTCGCCCCAATACAAAGCGGTGCTCTGGGGGTTATCCCTTGCCTGCTGGAAAAATCGCTGGGATAAATTATCCGCGAAGTCAATTGCAGTGCGCTTCTCAAGCTGGGCTCTTTTTCCCCGTTGAGAATCAGGTAATAAATCCGGGGGCATCAAATCCCATTCGGCACTACCCGCCCAATGGAGCAAACCGATATAGGCTTGGAACATCTCTGCGCACATTCCCTCGGGGAACAGTGCTTCGACCACATCCCAATTTAAATAAACACCGCCCTCTACCTCGACCACCTGGTGATCCAGCCAGACTTGCGGTGTCTGTGTCAAAGCCCAGATGGGTTCTCGCAGAGGCCCATTTTCGGGAGCCGCTGTACCACCGGGAATACCCAGGGCGCTGGTGAATACCACAGGCATTGTGGCGTCCGCATCACTCTGCCGGCGAGCTAACTCCCGCATCAAGCTGACACTGGAAATATCACGGTGCTCCAGGGCCGCACCAACTTCCCCTTGTATTTTTCGCGCTCTTGCCAACCAACTGTCGCTGGCTTCTGGCCGGTAACCCACCAGGGTCAAAGAGGTAAAGTCGCCCATTACCCGATAAATATCCGGGTGAATCTCACGGCGGTCGAATAAGGTAAGGTTCAGGCTCAAATCAGGGCGACTGCTCCAGCGGCTAAGCACTTCGGCAAATGCGGTTAGAAGCAGACTCGAAGGCGTGATTCCCTGTTCAGCAGCACGTGCAACCAGGCTTTGCCAGGTACTCTTGTCGATATGCTGTTGATGACGCACGAAATGCGGCCGTTCAATGGATGCCGGCTCCCGAACAATGGGTAATTGGGGCGCGGGGGGTAGCTCTGATAATTTGTGCTGCCAAAATGTTTTTGCGGCAGCCAGGGGACCTTCGGCAAGATCACTATCAAATACTGCGGTAGTTTGCGGCAATACATTGCGCACATAGTCGCGGAAAGAGAGTTCGATAGAAGGTAGATGGGTTTCAGGGCTTTGATAAAGAATATTTAACTCACGATAAAACAGCAGAATACTGAAGGCATCGAGAATCAAATTATCCAAACCGATAGCCAATCGGGTATTGCGCCCACAGCGCACAGCACGGACATCAAACAGTGGCCACCGGCTGGGCTCAAACACCTGCTCCGCGCACTCCTGTCGCAGTTGCGCAAAAGCAGAAGCTGGATCGCTGTCTACCTCTGTAACATCGATGGAAAATCTCGGCACATTGGCAAGGACGCGCTGTCGACCTTCGCTGTCGAATACAGCCCGCAGCATTTCATGGCGGGCAATCATGGCATTTAGCGCAGATTCCAAGCGCTCCAGATCGAGATCAACAACGTCATATTCGCGATAAAAGTGACAACCGATACCACCCAAAACAAATTCTGGGTCCCTTCCCAGCCAATAGGCCCGTTGGACATCGGTAGGTTCAAAAGCGGCGTACCGATTGGCCTTATTTGATTGCCAGGGTGTAGCAGCAATTTCGGTAGTGCCTTTATTTGGCTGTAGGTTCTCAGGTGGGTCTTGAACTAATGTCGCAGCAAAGTCGGCCAGGCTTGGCTGGCTAAATAATTCCGACAGTGTGACACCTTCAAAGCCAGACTCGCGCAGGTCTCGCACAACACGGGTTGCTAACAGGGAGTCACCCCCAAGTGCGAAGAAGTTATCGTCCCGCGCTATATCGGTAACATCGAGGAATTTGCACCAGGCGGCAGCCACCTGCTGCTCTAATTTACCTTGCGGTGGGTTCTGCTTTGCCTGGTGCTGCGACAGGGATTCATCGGCAAACTGCTGTAAACCGCCGCGATCAATTTTGCCATTGGCGGTAAGCGGTATTTCAGCGAGACAGCAAAGCTCACTGGGCAACATGGCGCTGGTCAATCGTTGACTCAGGAACTCCCGCAAATCGTTCAAAGGTTCCTGCAACTGCTGCAAATCAACAAAGCACTTTTCTGGATTTATATTCCCTTGCGATAATTTGGATTCCAGAACGACAACCGCAACCACACCCCGCTGAGTCAGCAGTGCGACCGCCTGCGCAATCCCTTTGTGCGCAGTCAGTGCCGCTTCAATCTCACCGAGTTCAATGCGGTGTCCGCGCACCTTGACCTGGTTATCGGCGCGGCCCAAAAACTCCAGGCACCCGTTCGGCCAGTAGCGGCCCAAGTCTCCGGTGCGGTACCAGCGCTTACCTTCATCTGTCACAAAACGGGCTGCGGTGATACCGGGAGCACCGCGATACCCCAAGGCAACGCCAGCACCACCGATCCACAACTCCCCTGTCACCCAATTGGGGCAATCACGCCCCTGGGCATCCACCACTCTGAATTGCTGGTTGGCCAAAGGGTAACCATAGGGAATAGATCGCCAAGAGGAATCAACTTCTTTGACTTCAAAATTGTTCGACCAAATAGAAGCTTCGGTGGCGCCGCCCAAAGCGATAAAGCGGCAACCTGGGTTTACGCGCTTTAATCGTTCCGGCAGGTCGAGGCTGATCCAGTCGCCAGAATTTAATACCAGGCGCAGCTCCCCAGCTGGGGTATTACCACCCGTGGTCAGCAGCATATCCAAAAGCGCCGGCACCGTATTCCACACAGTAACGCCATGCTGGCACACCAGCTGATGCCAGCGCTCAGCATCCCGCCGGGATTCCTCTTCAACCAATACCAATGCACCGCCGGCGGACAAGAGCCCAAAAATATCGTAAACGGAAAGGTCAAAATCCAATGCCGATACGGCCAGCACGCGATCATTTTCGTTAACCGAAAAGCGCGCGTTAATGTCCGCTATGGTGTTCCAGGCACTTCCGTGACTAATTTCGACGCCCTTGGGTTCACCGGTAGAGCCAGAGGTAAAAATGGTATAGGCGAGATCTTTTGCCTGTCCCACAACAGGCTGGGATAAAGGCGCGACACCGGAGAGCACAGACAAGTTATCTATAACCAGCTTGGCTCCAGCAAGTTTCAGTACGCGCTCTCTACGCAACGGTGGCTGGTCTATACCCAGTGGCAGATAAGCCGCTCCTGCCGCTAATACGCCCAAGGCTGCAATAATCTGCTCCGGCCCCTTGGGTAATAAAATACCGACCAAATCACCGGGCTCAACACCTTGAAGCTGTAAATACGCGGCCATCGCCAAAGCACTGTGGGCCAACTCCCCGTAACGGATTTGATCACCGCTCCAATAGAGAGCCACTGCTTCTGGGCAGTTTTTGGCATTGCTAAAAAAATGTTCATGTAATTGGTGAGGCTGGTATGGCTTGGCTGTGGAATTTACCTGCTGGCGCTGCTGCTTTTGTTCCGCTGGCAGCAGCGATGGTATCGGCTGGGCCCAGAATTCCGGGCTACCGATCAGGCATTCCAGTAACTGCGTAAAGGCCGCAAACATGCCATCCAGAACGCCGGGAGCAAAAGCAGCTTCCCGCGCATCCCAGTTTACAGACAGGCCGCCTTTGAGCTCCATAACCTGTACGTCCAGCCACACTTGTGGCCCTTGGGAGATAATCCAATTGACATCTCCAAAGGCACTCCGAACTGACTCGCCAAATAATTCACCCAGCCCAAGCGCACTGGTAAAGACAACCGGCGCAAACACCGTTTGCCCCTGTTGTCTGCTAAGGTCACGCAGCACCTCTACGCCAGAGTAACTCCCGTGCGCTACATCCTGACGGAAGTTGTGTTGTAAATGCTGCGCACGCTCAACGAAGGTTCCACTCTGGCTGCCCTGCCAGGCAAGCAAGATCGAAGAAGTAAAGTCTCCTACCAGGGAGTTGACATCCCGGTGCAGGGATTCCCGGTCGAACAGGGGGAGATTCAGCAGGAAGTCTGACTCTTCGCTATAGACAGTGAGCACTTCAGCAAGCGCCGCTGCCAGGGTCATGGATAAAGTAATACCGTGACGGCTCGCAAGTTCCGCTAGCTGGTTTTTCTGGTCAGCAGACAAGCTATAGTGACGCCGAACAACTCGACGAGTATCTTTAGACTCAGCGCCTATTGTGGTTGGCAACTGAGGGGCACCGGGCAAATCTGCCAGGCGACCCTGCCAGTGTTCTTTGGCCTGCTGCTTCTCAGCTCGGCGCTCTTCCTTTGAGTGAAGAGCGCTGCGGTCAGCCTGGTAGCGCGGATAACTGTAATTAAGCGGTACCAGGGACTGCTCTGGTTCCAGGTAGAGCTTGGCCAAGTCATTCAGTAACACGCGCAGACTAAAGGCATCTGCAGCTACCATATCCAGATTAATATGTAGGCGTGTGCCGCCAGCTTTTAATTCCGCAGGTAACAATGAGAGCTGTACATCAAAAACCTCGCCCTGCGATATATCCAGCTGCCGATGGGAGAGTTGCTCCCTAACAGCGATAAGACTCTGCTCCGCTTCTGCGGCAGCCTGATGCCTGAAATCATGAACCTTTAAACCGGGCCAGCTCACTTCTACGGGAATCTGCTGTCGACCATCATCGAGGATTTGAACACGCAGCATCCCATGCCGCTCGAATAGGGAGCGCACAGCCTGTTCCAATCGATCAGGTACTACATCCTGGCCATCAAACTCATGATAAAAATGTGCGGCTACACCCCCTAAATATTGGTTCGGGTCTCGTCCAATCCAATAGGCATGTTGCATCGGTGCCAAATCAAAGGGAGTGCCTTCATCAAAGGCTCCCGGCACAGATAAATGTTCACTGGTACTTTCTTCAGTTCCAGTAACCAACTGAGGTAGAGAAAGCCAGGCTTCTAATTGAGGCACTGCAATAAGATCAGCAAATTTTACTTTGATCTTTTTCTGCCTTAATTGACCAGCTATCTTCATGATTTGTACTGAGTTGAGCCCCAGTGCAATTAAGTCAGCCTGCGGATGAATGCCATTAATATCGGCATCAATAGCCTGACAAACTAAATCCTTTAACAAACTGGCCGGACTGATTGGCTCTGATTTATTCTGCGGCTTCGGCGACAAGAGATACGCTCCTTATTGCGTCTCGGATAACACGCATTTTGATGCAACTTTCACGATACTCGTGGGTAGGAAGGGAGGCTTCAACCAGGCCGCAACCGGCAAATAGTGTCACCTTGCCCGGGGTGAAAAGTGCAGACCGCAGTGCAACAGCAAACTCCCCTTCCCCCTCGGCATTGAGCCAACCAACAGGTCCGGCATACCAGCCGCGATCCAGGCCTTCATTTTCACGGATATACTTCAGTGCTTTTTTCCTCGGCAGGCCTCCCACCGCAGCACTGGGGTGTAAATCCGATAAGATATCCAATAGATTTATGCCATCTTTCACAAAGCCTTCCAGCGGCGTAAGCAAATGCTGAATTTGCTTTAATTTGCAGAGCTGGGGCGGTTCTGGTTCCGCTACGCTATGGCAGTATTTGCGTAAAATAGAAAGCAGATGTTGAACAACCAGGTCGTGTTCAAATCGATCCTTATCGCTGTCGAGCAGAGATATTCCCAATTTATAATCAGTTGCCGGGTCTTTTCCCCGTGGTGCGCTACCGGCCAAAGCAACGGTACTGATACGCCCGTCTTTGCCAGCCGCTAAGCGCTCAGGCGAAGCCCCAATAAAGCAACTTTTTCCGCGGGAAAAGGCGAACAAATAGGCATCGGGGTAAGATTCTTGTAAATATCCGAGAATACTTCCCGGGCAGCAATCCGCGTTCAGTGATTCAGAACGAGCGAGTACTACTTTTTGAAATTCGTTGCGCTTGATTGATTCGACCGCGCCTACTACACGCTGCTGCCAAGCCATTTGGCCTGCATAATTTTGGCTAAAATCAGACTCCACCGAAAACAAATTGTCATTCGCAGAAAGGTCAGAGCTACGAGACAAAATATGCTGCCACCGCGCCTTCACCCGCTCCGCAGTCTGATTGCATTCTGTTTGATCGGTAACGATAAAATTCATTACCAGATAACTGCGATCCCCTTCACAGTAAAGGGCCAACTCGGGCAACGTAAGCGCCCCTGCGGGAAAGTCTTGCCACAAGGATGAGGAATCTTTTTGGCTATCAAAAGCAAACCCACCACACAAAACCGGCCGATGCCCCCCGCTTACCACAGCGGAGGACATCAATTTTTGCCAATTGGCTTGGATTTCAGACCAAGATTCCCCTGGGGCACAACTAAATTCACAGGCAGAGCCAAAGGTCACAGCATATTCATCTCTAGAGGACACACCCCACAGAGACGCGAACCTTTCATGCTGATAGCCGGAGGCAAACAACCCTATTGGGTTGCGTCTATGACATGGAGATGAAAACGATGCCAGAACCTCTGGCTGTCCCTGGCTTACCCTGGACTTGGCTTCCTGCAAACAGGCTTCCAGGCCAGCATATTTAGAGCGGCCCTTCATACACCTTCCTCAACTGGCAAGCCGCGCTCAGCGCGCCAATGCAGCTTTTGCTGAGTGATAAACCAGTGAATAATCCCGGTAAAAAGCTGCTCTATATAATCTGCGGAAAGTTGTTCTTTCTCAGCCCAACGACGGCGGTCAATCAACATCTCCGCAACCCGGTCTGGAGCAGGAATACTCGTTTCATCCGGCTTGAACTGGGCTGCTGACAAAACATACCCCATACGCCGCTGCAACAGCCTGATGATCTCGCGATCAATGGAATCGATACCTTGGCGGATCTCATTCAGATTTTCACACTCCATTGGTAGCTTCGTTGCTTGCATAGAAACTCCATCACCTAAGCTGTTCATCTTCCCATCGATAATGAAACGTTATAACATATCATTTTCGAAATCAACGGGATGTTTGTTTTGGATTTGGGCGTCAGGGTGGAGAGAGTGTGTGCTACTTGTTACTAAAGAGAAATAATTCGAACATCATCAAAAATAATGATCCCGGATTAATCGAGGCAGAGATCCGCTATCCATTGAACGATGGAGAATATAGGGCCGCTCAACAGCCCTATTCTCCCGGCAATTAATTTCGATAGCGTTACAAGAAACAGAAAGATTTTATACGGCCAACTTAACTTTACATGCAGTTAGGCCAAGCGGAGCTTCTGAACAATATGGCCAACCACCAGATCGGGACAATCTGACAGATAAAAATGGTTACCTGCGTATTCATTCAATTGGAACTCACCATTGGTCCACTGCTGCCAACCCCGAGCTTCATCGGTGCTCAACTCAGGATCATTCCGTCCTAGCATCGCGGTGATGGGACAATCTAAAAGTTGGTCCGAGGACATCTTGCTGGTTTCGATCAATCGATAATCCTGGCGTATAGCAGGAAGTAGTAGAGCCCTTAACTCAGGAATTTCCAATAATTCAGGAGAGGTGCCACCAAGCTCAATGAGTTGTTGGCACAGAGATTCATCACTCAACTGGTGTACGTTTCCACTCTTTTGAAATTGTGGCGCTTCGCGCGCAGAGACAAATATGTGTTCAGGACCGCACAATTTTTGGCGATACAAGGAGAGAGCCAATTCATGAGCAACTGTAGCTCCCATACTGTGCCCAAATACTGCCCAGGGTTTATCGATGACAGGTTTGATAGCCCTACTTAACAAAGTGATTAAAGTTTGCATATCTGCGGGCATAGCTTCATTACAGCGTTGCTCCCTACCCGGTAAACATACGAGAACCAATTCTATGGAATCTGGCAATAATTTCGCCCAGGGCCGATAAAGTGATGCTGTACCACCAGCATGAGGCAAACACAAAAGTCGGATAGCCGCTTTAGGTTGAGGGCGAGGGATTTGTAGCCAAGCGCCGGACATAGATTTATCTCAATAAGAAATTTGAAGCCGTGAATACTAACTGTTAATTCTTAATTTAGAAATCTGAAGAAGATTCAAAAAAACACTCCCCTGCTCCACCCAAACATTTCAGGAGACCAGCATGGAAAATAATTTACTTAATGGTTACACGCCTCACCCAAAGGAACTAGAGGATTTCTATCAGCAACAAGGAATTTGGGATAACCAACCTATTTGGGAGCTGATCACACGTAATGCGAAAAACTTTCCCAATCAATGCGCAGTTCGGGACCTATCGAATCAATTAACTTATGCTGAATTGGTTAATGAGGCCGATAGCATTGCTGCAGGCCTGGTGGAACAAGGCTACAAAGTTGGGGAGCGGGCAATACTCCAGTGGAGCAATCAGGTCAGTTTTATTATAACCCTGCTCGGCTTATTTCGAGCGGGACTGGTTCCTGTACTAGCTTTGCCTGCGCATCGCCAAAATGAAATATGCCATTTTGCACAGGTCTCGGGTGCCAGTATCTATATCACTTCAGGAGCGGAAAGTGATGCAAGCCGTCACAGCATGATAGAACAAATTGCTTCGCAATCTCCGACTTTGCGAGGCATATACAGCTCTGATGAAAATGACACATTCCCCTCCCTGCCCAGAAGAGAATGCCAAGGCTTCACCCCTGTTCCCGTAGACCCCAACGCCCCAGCTCTATTCCTCGTTTCCGGTGGCACTACAGGACTTCCGAAACTTATTCCACGCACCCACAATGACTATCGCTACAACATTACCTGCGCTACGGCTGCTTGTAATTTAGGAAAAGATGAAATCTATCTGGCAGTACTCCCCGCCGCCCATAATTTTCCATTGGGTTGCCCCGGCATTCTGGGCACGCTATCCATGGGTGGGCAGGTAATATTCACCAAAGATGCAAGCCCGGACTACTGCTTTGAGCTGATAGAGCGTTACGGCGTAACCGCCACAGCCCTGGTCCCAGCACTGGCTCAAGTCTGGACTGCAGCGACAGAATGGGAAGATGCTGATTTAAGCTCTCTCCGCTTACTTCAAGTTGGTGGCTCAAAGCTGAGTCCAACTGACGCCAATGCTGCGATAGATGCTTTTCCCGGTGCACTACAGCAGGTATTCGGAATGGCCGAAGGGTTGATTTGTTACACCCATCGCGAAGATAACAATGAAACCATCACCAATACTCAAGGAAGACCTATGAGTTCCCTCGATACTCTAAAAGTGGTTGATGAGTACGGGCAGGAAGTGAAAGCCGGAGAAGAAGGAGAACTGCTTACTCGCGGCCCCTATACACTGAGAGGCTATTACCGTGCAGAAGAACATAACCGACGCGCTTTTACCCCAGATGGATTCTATTGCAGCGGGGATCGTGTACGCATTCTGGACAATGGCAATATTGTAGTTACTGGACGACTAAAAGATGTTGTAAATCGGGGCGGGGAAACATTTGCATGTGACGAAATTGAAGAGCATCTACTCGCCCACCCCAGCATCCAACAAGCAGCTATCATTGCTTTGCCAGACCAAGAGATGGGAGAGCAAGTTGGAGCGACTATCGTATGTACGGATAAAGCGCCAAGCTTGCAAACGTTGCGCGACTTCTTAACCGAAAGGGGCCTGGCCAGCTTTAAGCTACCTGAGCAGCTTAAAGTGTTATCTCGTCTGCCGGTTACCGCAGTCGGGAAAGTTGATAAGAGGAAGCTCTTAGATCTTATCGATTAGTACTATTTGAGAGATTGAGCACCCATATTCATGAAAGTATGGCTTTAACCCATACTTTCATTTTAAATGAACAAGAAGTATAAATCAGAATATAAAGGATATACCAACTTGCAGCACATTAAGATTCCTTAAGTCAAATTCTATATGGTCAAAGTCATTTATATAATACTCCCCCACCTTACCAACATTGTGCAGCATGTATTCGGCACTTATACGCAAAGAGTTATTTAAGTTGTAGCGCGCACCTAGACCTACATGGAAATAGCTTTTACTGAATTCTGTTGACCCATAATAATTACCGCCGGCGTAAAATTCAGCCATAGTATATGACCAGTCCAGCTCCGCAAAACTATAGCCCAACAACAAATACATACAGGACCTGTCGCAATACCAAGATAAATCCAAAGTTCCTGTAATTGAAAATACATCCAAGCGATGTTTCTGATTGACCTGATATCGCTCAACTACTGTAACTTCGTCATCAATATAATCGATATTTTCTACCGATATCGATCGCCCTAAATTTGTTCTGCCATAGCTAAAGCGAAGTTCAAACGGGTAGCCATTGAAGTCGATCCCGATATCGACGCTGCCCCAAGGCTCACTTCCTGAACTTGAGGTTTTGTAGTAACTATATTCGTAAAAATAATCGTAGTAGAAATATGGGTCATAAAGTACCCCTACAGTACGATAATCCTGCTTAACCTCCAGCCTATTAACTCCACCATTTAGTGAAACATATGGACGAAACCCCCACGGGTTTTCTAGACCGCTATAGTCAGCGGCTATAGCCTCCATGGAAAAAATAAGTGCTCCCAAAATGACAGCTGAGTGCAGGCGCATAGTAACCTCCTTGTCGCTTCACACAACTCAAAACCCACACAGAATCCAATACAGAGATTTATCGATATGATTAATAGTCCTCTACGGCGGAACAAGACACTATTTGTCAACACTATCATCCTAATATCGAAAAATGGCTTTCTTGTGCAATAAAAGTAATGGATTCAAAGTAAATCTATACTCCTATGAATTTAAAAGTAGCAGTAACTCCAAACTTCCAGAGCTCAAATTACTGCCAGGATACCGAAAGGTGTTAGCAATGTGATGAACGGGTATAAACCAGCAATATATGAGCGCAGCGGTTAAATTTATACACCCCGTTTAAATACTCTGAACTTCAGATATAAACAACAATCAAAAACGATACTCTTATATTATTCATACTTTGATGCCGAGCAACACAAGGAGGAGGGCTGAAAATCAGGACACTCCGCGATCCCTTGCCGTTTTATGTCATTTGACCAACTATTTTATGCTGGCATAACATTTACCTCAGCATCAAGATGCTTTGTGGCAACCCCGGTCAATGAATACGAAATTGCGTCCAGGGTTGTCACGCAAAACAATATCATTTTGGCGGCGCACATTTATCGGCTATCGCATATAACTCCACCCTACTGATATGAAAACGATCCATATTCACATCCTTAAAAGCCATTAACTGGATCTCAAGGAGTCTAGTTCGCAATGCCCAGTTGTGCGTTGGTGGCACATACTTAGACTTACTACTAGGTAAAAACTATTCTTCGGATCGGGATACTATTTGTCAGCCAAACCTATAAGGAATAATTAAACACTCAATGTCCTCCGTAACTTCAATAGATCCTAATAACCAATGCAAACTTCGTACTCTATTTTCCCACATCAGAATTACACAGTGATCTATAAACTAATACCCACTTGTAACTAAGTGGCAAAACTTGGCTGGCCATTAATTTTGTTTGCGCAAATCAGGTATATCATGATGCTCCCTCTCCACGGAAAGCGTATCCTTTCATTCGAAACCTGGGGCGCAGGATCCTTTCATGGCACTTTACTAGCTTTTCTGGGCGCAGAAGTAGTCAATATTGAAGACCCCAAACAAGGTGGGAATCCACTTAGAAAAATGGGATCTATCTATCTTGATGAAGCTCGCGAAGACAATGAGACAAGTGAATCGACGCTCCACAACAAGAAGAGCTTGGCCCTGGATATCAGGGATCCCACTGGCAGGGAGGTATTCTTGAAGCTTGTGAATAACTCACATGCTGTTATCGACAACTTTCGAGGTTCTTTGCCCGAAGAGTTAGGCGTTACCTATGCTGACCTCAAAGTGGCGAACCCCAAAATAGTTTGTACCCATCTCTCAGGGTATGGCAGAGACAACAATAGAAAGCACTGGCCAGGATATGATTTCCTTATGCAGGCAGAAACTGGTTGGATGTCAGTGACTGGAGAACCAGGATCGATCCCAACCAAAGTTGGCGTGTCAGTAGTGGATCTCTTGGGGAGTGTCTATTCAGCCCTCTGTACCGTTTCAGGGTTACTGCGGACCGAAGTCACAGGAAAAGGCGGTGATTTTGACACTAACTTATTCGATATTGCGCTAAATTGCCTCTGCTACCAAGGGTTATGGTTTCTCAACGAGGGGATAGTCCCAGGGAAGCAACCTCGCTCAGCCCACGCATCCCAAGCACCTTGCCAATTAGTAAAGACAGCAGATGGTTGGTTTTATGTTGCCTGCTTAACCCAGAAATTCTGGGAAATGCTTTGTCACGAACTAGGCTCCGATTTATTACAAACTGATGCCCGCTTTTTGACCAATGAAAGCAGGATGCAAAACAGAGAGCTGCTGACAGAAGCTCTGGACCAGCACTTCCAGAAGAGAACAACAAAAGAATGGTGCGCTCAAATGGAGGGTAAAATCCCCTGTGCCCCGGTCTATGATATCGCCGAGGCGCTTAACAACCCCTATGTCCAAGATAACGACAAGACTGTATCAATTCCCTATGCACGCAGTACAAGCCGTGACTCAATACAATTTATAAACGCCCCCTTCTCTATTCCCGACACTCCTCCAGTGCCTTTCCAGCAAGCACCACTTTACGGAGAGAACACTCGAGAGATCCTTGGTGACTTGGGTATCCCACAAGATGAAGTGGAGTCCCTGGCAAAAGCTGGCGTGATCTATTGCTGCTGAAATGCATCGGTACTGATGAGGATAACTCCCAATTGGCCAGACCACTCTCTACCTAGGCGCCCTGTTACTACAATTTCCTCAGTTCCACCCGATACCTCACCACCCCAGGAAGACGGGATTGAACGGGAGCTACCTTAACGCTATGAACATCGGCCACCTGGATTGGAATGCCATTCTCGCCCACGCCCGCAGTCTTTCACTCTACGGCGGACCAGATATACCTGTTTCTGCCGTATGTCTCGATGACATCCCCGTTTGTGGCCCCGTTGAACTGAAACATATCAGCCAAAATGCCGCGCAGGAACACGGAGCCATTATCATGTCTAGCGGCGGCACAACTGGAAAGCCGAAGCTGGCCTATACACCTTATCACCAGGCAATTCAAAGATTGCTCAAGGAATGGCGCCCGCTCAGCTCTCAAAGTGTTCTTCTTAATCTCTTTAATCCTGGGCGGCTATGGGGTGCACACTACTTCATTCAAACACTGGCAGAGGCTTCCAAATGCACCATTGCACCTACAGGCCCCTTTATATCAGGTGAGGTGGAGAATTGGCTGGAACTTCTACATAACATCGATGTGGACTCACTTGCTGGCGCACCCACAGGACTGGCAGATTTTGCCGAAGGTATACTAGATTCAGGCAGCCAACTCCCAATAAAGACAATTATCTGGATGGGGGAACCTTGGACCAAAGCAAAGTTGAAGGTCATACGTAAGGCTTTCCCTGATGCTGGGCTGTGGTGCGACTATGGATCGGTAGAAACCAATAGCATTGCTGTCAATTCCCCTGAGTGTGATTTGAACATATATCACCTTTTAGCGGACCAATTGATCGAAACTGACGATCAAGGCGCCCTGCTTACCCGTGTAGGTACAGGGTGGACAGTACCGATAGTGCGTTACCGGTTAGGTGACCTAATCCAAAAAGCAACTTGTCCCTGTGGTCGCCCTAATGGCCTATCTATTCAGGGGAGAGCAGATGACAATGTCGGGTTATGCAGCGCCCTTCTGGACCTCAATAAGATCATAGAACTCACCTATGAATGTGAAGGCGTCGAAGAAGTTCAACTACTTCTCAGCGGCGACACACAAACAAAAAAGTCTGCCGATTCAATAGTCGTTCAGTTCACAGGCACGGCAAGTGCCAACAGCATCTGTGAGCATATTTTGAACAACATTCACAACCTCGCCTCTGTTGTCAGACAGTACCCTCAGTCCTTCACAGTACAAAAAGCCGAGCGACTTAAGCGTATCGAACGCACCAACAAAGTTCCCCGGGTTATTTGGAGAATGAGCGATGGGAAATAGCGGTAGAACTCAAAGCATAACTCCCCCTAGCGCATCCGACGGTCCTATGTGGGACCGTCTTATGGGAAACTATAATTTTGCCTGCCTGATGGTTTCTGCAAAGTTGGATATCACCGGGCTAATTGAACGCGGTTATGATTCCTGCGAAGCACTCAGTAAGGAATTGCAGCTCAGCAATAAAGGAATGGGCTTCTTTCTGCTGATTCTGAGTCATTTGGGGTATATCTGCTTCGACAAACAACAAGTGAAAAATACAGAGCTGGGAAAATGCTACCTCTCCAAAAGTAGTCACTACTATTGGGGGGAAGTCTTACTCGATCCTTTTCAAATCTATGACATCAATCACCTGGATAAAAAGATACTCACCAGCTTACAAAGAGAATATGAGCTGGAATGTAAAGGTCGCTCTGTAACCGACATGTGGCAAAAAAATGACATGGACAATGACTCGGCAGCAGCTTTTACTCATCTGATGCATTCGCAGGGGTTTGCCTCCGCAGTTGAGGCTGCTTCCTGCGGTATTTTTGAAAACGCTCAAACCTTACTCGATGCCGGTGGAGGCTCTGGAACCATTGCTCTCGCCTTCTGCGATACCTATCCTGAGCGCAATGCGCTGCTCTTCGACCTGCCGCCGGTTTGCGATATAGCAGCAATGTATATAAATAAGTTCAAGAAAAACCAGCAAATCCAGATAGTTAAGGGGGATTTCTTTAGAGACCCATGGCCTGAGGGGTTCGATGGCATTTGCTTTAGCAATGTGTTGCACGATTGGCAGCATGCTACATGCCAAATCTTAATCGACAGAGCCTTCGCACTTTTACCAAAAGGTGGGCAGGTATTTATCCACGATATGCTCTTCGATGATACTCGTTTAACGCCAAGCTTGTTCTGCTTTCATTTGTTTATGAACCACGGCTCCCAACTATACTCAGCCAAAGCGCTTTATCGGATGCTTGAGACAGCAGGATTTGTAAATCCTCAATCATACCAGGCACTCGGCTATTTCTCGGTATTATCAGCCAGAAAGCCCTAGCCCTACCCTTATTATCCTATTTTACTTATATGATATCTATCGCTACTTCCACGAGCAGTTCGTTTTTTGATTACCCTTTCGTCACCGACTGACTATTAGGGTATTAGCTAGAAAGTGTTTAACCTTTAAATAATAGTAAATAGTTTTTGGTTTAAGCATTATAAAACTATAACTTTGTGAGGTGCTTCTCGTTAATACATTTAAAGTAGCTAACAGGTTATATCTTTTCGATATCATTGCTTTCGCACTCTATTGCCCTTCAGGGGTTTATACTTGAAACATTTGAAGATTATTGAAGTTCCTGATATCCGACCTCACAAGGGAGACGGGTAGAAATAAACTTCATACGTTTAGAGACGCAAGTATTGCTGCATGCGATTACTTTTATCTCGGCAGTCGTAATAGAGAGCGCAATTAAATCTGTTTAAAAAATAACAAACTCAGGCGAACAGTAGGAATAATAATGAAAAAAAACTATTCATGGTCACTCTCGAAAGGGCTAAAGAAGATTTGTATCGCTTTATTTAGTTATATAACGTTGATGAGTACGCCTCTATTTGCAGAGACCGATCCTTATTTAATGTTGGTTCAATTCAACCTCTATTACGATTACGAGACAGAACAAGGTACCAATGACCACGCAAAATATGCACTCGAGCTACAACGGCGCCTGACTTACTCAACACCAATTCGCTATACACAAGTCCTTGCAACACACAACAGTTATAACTCTGATGCCTATGGTGCTATCTGGGTAGGCTCTGAACAATCTGCCAGGGTTAAAGACCAAATTGATATTGGTGCTGAAATTATTGAGCTGGACCTGCATCAGTTCAGTGGTGAACAATATTTTTGTCATGGCTCATTCTACTGTAATTTCTGGCTTGATCCTCAACGCGTTCCTATCTCTACTGTATTGGGAGATTTGAGGGATTGGGCTTACAAGCAGGATCAATATGGCACTAACCGTACAGTAATCGTACATATCGAAAATGCGGTATCGTCCGGTGCCCAGGTAACTTTTAAAAACCATCTTATAGATCAGATAGGCCTGGAATACATTTACACACCCCAAGACTATAGAGAGGACTTTCCCAATGGGGTTGAAGTCACGAGCTATAAACGAACCTCACTTCCCTCTCAAGAGTTATCACGGGAGACAGTCCGTAAACATGATGGTGTAAATGGGAAAAAGAGATTCGTATTTTTTTGGACAAAAAATGACAGCAATATTGGGGATGATAATGAGTCATTCGATGTAATATTCGATGGATGGGGTGGACTGGACAGGCACTGGAAGAGTGGCGATGACGATTCCCTGGACAACTGGGATGACGGTATCAACACCGTAGAACACTATGATGTCAGTGCTACAGACAGCAGATTTCAAAATAAAGGACTATGGTCTTGGGGAGAGGGAGAACCCAATGATCATGGTAACGGAGAGGACTGCGCTGTTATCAGAAGCGACGGGCGCTTTAACGACCGTCAATGTGATCGCTCTTATTCATTTGCTTGTAAAAGGCGGTTAAATGGAGAACTGCATGTAAACGACTTAAAAGATGATGGCGCTATCGATTACCCTGTTATGTGGTCACTGACTACGAGGAAGTCTACCTGGTCGAATGGAGAGAGTGAATGTCAGGCACTGGGTACTCAATGGCACTTCGATGTGCCTCGCAATATGATGGAAGCACTCGCATTGAAAAGTAAGCTGGCAGCTGCCAGTGAGACAGCAGCCTGGATTGCTTATACTGACCAGGATAGTGAAGGTACAATTGAAGGTGACTTTATAATAACAACTGTAGATTACTAAAAAGATATTATAGGGTTCTTTGTCTTAAGGTAATTAGAGATCTACTAACTTTCAACTTGATCTGACAGTTACCCGCTTCTTAAAAGAAGCCCTGTCAGATCAAGTTCAATCATGCCTATTTTTAATATGATAACATCTTATCTTTACGGCCAATCATCCTATAAAAATATTTAAAAGACCTCACAATAAAAAATCTGTGGTACAGGTAACGAGCTACCGATGACTCCTATTCTCAAGGTTAACAGCAGCCCGCCTAATTTTAGCTATGAACTCTATAAGCGCTGTTCGGTCGCAGGTACGCCCCTTTCCTTTATCATCGGTGCAAACCTGAAATATGTTAAAGTTCGCCAAAACCACTCTAGCGGCCCCATACGAAATGCTTTAAGCCAAAGATCCGAATAGGCCAGCTGAAACAGGCACAGCAGCACACAGACCCCAAGTACTTCTATACGTGTCAGCTCACCATATAAACCCAATCCAAAGCCATAAAAAATATAAATGCAAATAAATGATTGAGCCAAGTAATTGGTAAATGCCATCCGCCCAACACTTTGGATCTTGCCTTTGATCCATAGGTGTTTACCTAATTTGAACCAAAGGCAGATCAAGCCGATATAACCGATACTGGTAAATGTGGACCCTACCAAATTAAAAATGGCACCATAGGTGAAATAATCATCCATACTCCAGTCATGACTATAGTTCCAAATAAGCCCTATACCGGTCAATGTCACACCAATAGCCACCCCAGCAATAGCTAGTTTTTTGTAGGCAGACGAACTGGCTTTGCCACGTAGGATATCCAACTTAAACAGGCCCATTCCCAGCAACATCATAGCGGCAGCTTTTAAAACAATGGAGAGACTAAAGTAGGAAATAACGATTGCTGATTCCGGACTAGAAGCTAAATTACCAGCAACTAATCGACTCCCGACCAGATCCCAGAACCCTCCTCGATATATTTCTATATCTTGCTGGATCTGCGCTGTATCAGGGGCAAAAATGGCTGCCGTTGCATATCGAGCTTCTCCTGTTAGGGGTTGTATAAAAGCTCCTGCCAGATATGAGCTATATGCTGACAAGGCAAGGATAATCACCCCCAATGCAATCAGCCAGCTTCCGCGAAACTTGCGGAACAAATAGGCAAACATGGCTATAAATGCATAGATCATCAGGATGTCGCCTTCCCAAATGAAGATGCCATGACAAAGGCCTATCAATAACAGCCAAAAATTTCGACTGTAATGAATTTTTGCAGCAGACTTATTCTGCTGCTCGCGTTTCTCAGCTAATAGTATGATCCCCGCGCCGAATAGCATGGCAAAAAGCCCCATGAACTTTTGATCAGCAAACAAATGGAAAAAGCTAAAGAGAAACTCATTCAAAGGGCCATTTGGCAAATAGGCCTTCGGATTCAAATAAGCCGCCATAGGCATAGAGAAATTTATCATATTCATTAAAGGAAGCCCCAACAAAGCGACTCCCCTTAACAAATCCAGCTGTGATATTCGATCCTGCATATAAGTCCTTTTAAAACTAAAATACGTTGCAGATGTAAAGAGGTGGAGATTACAGGAAAAGAGGAAGAAATCGCTATATTTTTTCTGATCGCAGGTACCAACTAGGACCTTTCTAAGGAAGCTTTGATAAATGGACTTCTAGCCACCCCCATGGGATGAGAGCATGCATTTGAGAAAAAACTTCTCGCAGCGAGTTCCATGGCGCTTCAGATTATATGCTGCTTCGTCAAAGGTGGCTAGGTACAAGATCTTGACGAATAGCGGAATACTACCAAGTTGGCTCGAAATTAATCAGAAGTTCCCTAACTAAGCTAAATATCAATTAACGTATTACTATCTAGCATCGCCTTCGCCTGCTGAAATGCAGTTTCGGGTACATAAGGATGGGAGAAAATCCAAAACTGCCCGCTTTCTATACCACTAGTAATGATATCAGCAGCTTTTTCTGGCTTCATACCTTCAGAAACCACCTTGACAACTTTGGCTTTAACTTTTTTCTCGACTTCAGACTCAGGGTGAATTACCGCTACACTTGCAGGCCTATTACGTGAAGAGTCGAGAATATTAGTTTTTATAGCACCAGGACAAAATACAGAAGTTTTTATAGGCGAGTTAGCCAAACGAAGATCCCGCTCTAAACTTTGCATTAAACCTACAACACCAAATTTTGAAACATTGTAGGCCCCTAAGTACCCTATACCATATAGGCCGGATTCCGATGCTACAGACAATATATGGCCCTCGTCATTCTGTTCGATATGAGGGAGAAATACATGAATACCGTTAATAGGCCCCCACAAATTCACCGATAAAATCCACTCCCACTCATCCATAGAGGTTTCTGCTATAGCCCCCAAAGGACCTATTCCGGCCACATTACAGAGCAAGTGTACCTTATCAAAGTGCTTTAAAGCTCTATCGGCGATGTTTTGCACATCCCCAAGTTTAGATACATCTGCTTGTACGCATATACACTCAGCACCTTTTCGTGCTATCAACTTGGCTGTTGATTCGAGATGACTTAGGGTATATCCGGCTAATACCAACTTCATTCCTTTTTCGGCTAAACGTATTGCTAAAGCCCGCCCTAGTCCACTGCCCGCTCCTGTAACAACAGCAACTTTATCAGAAAAATCCATAACTTTCCTTTTTACAATATATTCAACATGACTAGGAACTTTAGATTCAACAAATCCTTAAATAGTTGATATATAGCTATTCACAGCAATAAAAATTGAATAAATTGAACCTCTACCAATAATCTGAATAACTGCCAGGAATCTTATCCTTTAGCCCTTCAGTTAAAGTCTGTTGTGGCCATTTAAGCCACTTAAACTTTAATTAAGCTATAGATTAACAACCTAATGAACCGGGTATTGTATTTCTTTGGCAATCACCCACATTTTATAATCTGCAGGCATTTCAGATAAGTAATCGAGAGTTCGATAAATAAGATGTTTCTCCATTTCATCGACTCCAGAAGACTTGCTCCAGCCTTCTGCTGCTAACCGGTACATAAAAGTAACCAAAAGGAATTTCTGCTTGCTTGATAACCCATTTCCATGACCATTGATCATCATATGCATAGAAACAAGGTCATAATCCAAGTCAAAAATTGACTCATCAACCTGGACGGATATCTGGGCCGAACGACCCGATACAGAGTTCCCCCGCGCAATCACCTGCATTTCATCAAGAAAGAAGGAGACATGAGCACTATTAGCGGCAGAGCTGTTTTGATAGCGCCCTCTAAGTGCCAAGTCCCTTATCTGACGATTTGAAATTTCACCCTTTAGCCAGAGTTCTGTCATCTGGGTAAACGGGTCGTAGTCCTCGCTCTGGACTATGTACTCATCTGCAAAGGGGGATAAGGAATAGAAAAGCGCGACAAGCCAAAAACAGATCCTTGTTACAGTCATTACAACTACCACTCGAAGTGAAGACCATGCCACGCGGTCGATTATGACGGGAAATCTATTAAATTAAGTATAATCAAGAATTATTGTAGGAACATTGATCGGGAGGACACTTGCACTCATTTACGGGCGAATCAACCGGGGGCTTAAATTCCACATTGATCTTAGCTTTTTTAGCCAGCCTTTTCTCTTGAAGCCTTTCCAAAGCCTCCTTCGTCATTGCGTTTATCTCCCCAGAAAGAAATTTATCAACAAACATTTCGGCTTCTTGATCCAGACTGTAACTACTACGTCCCATTCCCTCTCGTGAGTTATATTTCGATAAGCTATAGGTCAGTAATATCTCTTGAGCTTCACTATCAAACTTACTGAATAGATCTATGATCCAATTAGTTTCCAAGAGGTGTTCAAGAGCTTCAAGATTACCTTGAAGCTCTAAATAGATAGCGGCAAAGTCCTCACCTCCTTGAAGGATCCGGCCTATGTAACCAGCTTCCTCTTTGTGGAAATAATCTAATCTTGCCTGGATGTTTATTTCTTTGATGTCATTGGCGATAACATAGCGACCCAACTTTTCCACTTCAGCCACAGTCATACCAAGCTCATAAAGCTCCTCCTGATTCGTCTTTAACATATACCAAGAAGAGAGTACCCCTAGCAGTCTAAATGACGTCAGCCACGCTCGTTGCTTTCCTAAATCAATCTCGTACCACGCGGACTTTCTCTCAAGCCCATACTTACTGAGGTATGACAAGTCCTCCCCTCTATTAGCAGCTTCCCTAACAGCCCTCATTCTTTGCCAGGCAGCCCAGTTCCGCTCCCTACTCAGCACCCATTCACTGTTAATCTCTTCATTATGTTTATAGGTAGTCGCAAATAACTCCTCGAGAGATGTGCGTTTAGAATCTGCAAAAGAAGGTGCCGCCAATAAGAAGATCAGAAGGAGGCAAACCGGGGGAGTTAATTTCATAGAGACACCTTGTGGTGCTGTTGTAGTCGCATTTATCGAAGGGAATCTACTAACTATCGTCAAGAAATCTCTGCCGAAGGGTTAACCTGTGCCGTAATTACCCCTAGTAGAAGAAAGAAAAACTTGGAAATACCTCTTGGTCACATAGCGAAAGCAACCTTTGTCGAGCAACCGGCCTCTGGTGTATGATTTATCAGTAATGAAGAACTATTCGTCCACATTTCGCGCCAAGCTGATAGCCATGGCGGCCCTGCTCCTGCTGATGTTGCAGGTACAGACCGTGCTCGCCTGCGAAATGATGGAGGACCCCAAGCCATCAGCGGAATGTTGCTGCGATGATATGGCCAAGGGGTCAGACTCAGGTGATGACTGTTGTGGCTATGACGCCCAAGTCTCCCTGAAGACTTCGCTGGACGACCACCAAGTTGCCGTCACCGCCGCATACTTGAATCTGGAACTTCCCCAGTTGGCGCCACCGCCAACTTACCAGTGGCCCCAAATTCTGGCTCCGCCATTCGGTACGCCTGAATTATCTCCTACTGCGACAGAATCCCACCCCGGCAACCGAACCTGGCTTGCCACTTTGCGCCTGCGTATTTGATCACTCCCTTTCTCTCTGACTAGCGAAATATGCCCCCAGCCCATGCTGGCGGCTTCAGAAAGATTGTTCTAGGAGTGAACCTTTTGATTTCCCAACAAGCTATAGCGGCCATTGGTGGCCTGCTCGTTGACCCGTTTATTGATAATGTGCTTTGCGCGCAGATGCCCCTTTCCTTCACTCAGGAGGGTGCCCTATGAGCCAGCAAAAAACATTGAGCTTAATCGCCCTTACCCTGATGTTAGCGGCTACCGGCGCGGCCTTTTATTGGAAGAAAATTTCTGCACAAGCCGAAGCTCCAAATGCCGATTTTGTGCAAGCTGGCCCCTTCCAGATCGCCGTGTCTGTCGACCCGTTGCAACCCCAAGCGGGTAAAAACCAAATTCGAATTGAAGTTCGTAATGCTGACAATGAGCCGATATCTGGAGCTGAAGTTCGCGCGGTAGCCGAGATGCCCGCCATGGGCGCCATGCCAGCTATGCGTGCCGTGGCAGATATCAGTGAATCCAGCCCCGGTATCTTCACCGGTGAAATTGAGCTGGCCATGGTGGGCTCCTGGCCCATGGTGGTAGATGTAGCGACAGGCCACGATAAGCATGTCGATTTGGCCTTTGATATGAGCACCAATCGCAAAGGCCTGCGCCTGAAATCTACGCCTGAGGCTTCAGATACTGCCTATTACACCTGCTCAATGCACCCATCGGTAAGAGCTGCCGAAGCCGGTACTTGCCCTATTTGCGGTATGAACCTGCAACCTGTGAGCCACGATGAACTGCAAAGTGGCAGCATTGTGGTGGATAGCGGCCGGCGCCAGGCCATTGGTATCAAAACCGGTATCGTCGAGCGACAGCCATTCGCTTTGCCCATTCACCTACACGGCCAGGTTACCTATGACGAAACCCGCTTGCGCGATATCAGCCTACGCTTCGACGGCTGGATTGGTGAGTTAGATGCAGATTTTGAAGGAAAGCAGGTTAAACGCGGCGAAGTACTGTTTTCTGTTTACAGCCCGGAGTTGCTCGCAGTCCAAGACGAGTATCTAAAGGCCCGCCGACGTGGCGACGCCCTGGAGAAAGCAGCACGAAGGCGTCTACTGTTGTGGGGCCTATCTGAAGAGCAAATCGACTGGCTGGTTGAACAGCAAAAAGCGCAGGACTATATCCCGATTTTTGCACCCGCCAGTGGTGTGATAATTGAGAAGAATATTGTCGCGGGCTCTGCGTTTGAAAAGGGCGACAACCTGCTGCGCATAGCCGATCTCAGCCAGGTTTGGATTGAAGCCCACGCCTACGAAGATCAGCTGCCGTTGATAGAAAAAGGTATGCCGGCCAAAGTGCGTTTAACCAACGTCTACCACGAGGAAATCCCAGCCACCCTCACCCAGATTGATCCCTTCCTTAATCACAATAACCGCAGTGCACGGCTGCGTGTGACCCTGCCCAATACCGATGGTGAACTGCGCCCGGGACTGTTTGCGGACATCATGTTAACCGCCGAACTGGGAAATCTCCTGGTGGTACCCAGGGATTCAGTATTGATCTCCGGCAAGAAACGCATTGTCTTCCGCGACCTGGGCCAGGGTCGTCTTGAACCGGTACAAGTACGCACCGGATATGGCGACAGCGACAGGATTGTTATCCGCTCTGGCCTCCAGGCCGGAGATAAAATTGTCACCTCTGGAGTATTCCTGATCGCGGCGGAAAGCCGCCTGAAGTCGGGGGTGCAGCAGTGGTAAATTCCGAACCCAAAGGGCTGATTGCCCGAATTATTGGGGCCTGCGCCGGTAAGCCGGGGATCACTTTGATTCTTGTAGCGATCGCAGCCCTGGCGGGATACCGGGCGCTAACCAGTGTCCCCCTGGATGCTATTCCGGACCTGTCCGACGCCCAGGTGATTGTGATGACAGACTGGCCGGGGCGCAGCCCTGACCTGGTCGAGGATCAAATCACCTACCCGCTTTCTACCGCAATGTTAGGACTGCCCAAAGTCAAATATGTGCGGGGCCAGAGCTTTTTTGGTCTTAGCTTTGTCTACGCCATCTTTGAAGACGGCACCGATATTTATTGGGCCCGCTCACGGGTTCTTGAGTACCTCAACCAAGTAGCCGACCAGCTCCCAGAAGGTGTTCAGCCAAAGCTTGGCCCGGATGCTACCGGAGTGGGCTGGGTGTTCCAGTACGCGCTGGTTGATCGAAGCGGTAACAACGATCTGCAAGAACTGCGTGCGCTACAGGATTTCAAGTTGCGCTATTGGCTCACTTCTGTTGAGGGCGTGGCCGAAGTCGCCTCCATTGGCGGCTACGAAAAGGAGTACCAGGTCCAAATCGACCCCCATCGCTTGCAGATGTTTAAGGTTCCGCTCGGCAAAGTGGTCGAGGCCATTCGCCGCAGTAACAATGACACAGGAGGAAGGGTACTGGAGATCGCAGGCCACGAACATATGGTGCGTGGCCGGGGCTATATCCGCAGCGTTGACGATCTCGAAGACGTGGTGATCGGGGTCAATGCGGCAAAAATTCCGGTGACTTTGGATCAGGTAGCGGATATTACCCTGGGGCCTGCAATGCAGCGCGGTATTGCCGAGCTGGACGGCGAGGGGCAGACCGTAGGTGGCATCGTAGTAATGCGCTACGGTGAAAATGCCCTCAAGGTTATTGAGAGAGTTAAAGAGCGCATCGAGCAAATCCGTGCAGGCCTACCGGAAGGCGTTGAACTGGTAGTGACCTACGATCGCTCACAATTGATTAATAGCGCGATCGACAATCTCAAAAGCACCTTGATTGAAGAGATGCTAGTGGTCGCCGCCGTGATCGCTATTTTCCTACTCCACGCCCGCTCCGCATTGGTAGCCGTAATCACTCTACCGATTGCTGTTTTACTGGCCTTTATTCCACTGTCCCTACAAGGGCTTACCGCCAACATTATGTCACTGGGAGGTATTGCCGTAGCCATCGGTGCCATGGTGGATGCGGCAGTGGTAATGGTGGATAACATCCACAAAAAGCTGGCAGCCGATGGGGATAAGGAGTTGTCTCCAGGCGAGAAAAGAACGCTAATCGTTCGGGCAATGCAGGAAGTCGGACCGAGTATTTTCTTCTCCCTGATTATTATCACGGTTTCATTTCTGCCGGTATTCGCGCTGGAAGCTACCGAAGGCCGCCTGTTCAAACCCCTCGCCTACACCAAAACCTACAGCATGGCTTTCGCCTCCCTATTGGCAATCACCTTGATTCCAGCTCTTGCTGTACTGCTAATGCGCGGCAAAATTCGCAACAGGGAAAATCCGATTTCCCGCGTTTTAGTCCATACACTACAACCAGTGATTCACTTTTGCGTACGGCAACGCAAGGTTGTAGCCACTCTCGCGGTACTAGCTCTGGTTTCTGTGGCTTACCCCATTAGCAAACTAGGTGGTGAATTTATGCCGCCACTCAATGAGGGCAGCATCCTGTATATGCCTACCGCCCTACCCGGCATGTCGGTTACCGAAGCGGGCAAGGTGCTGCAACAAATGGACGAGGAACTGAAAGCCTTCCCAGAAGTAGAGCATGTCTTTGGCAAGATTGGCCGCTCCAATAGCGCCACCGATCCTGCACCGCTCTCAATGGTAGAAACCGTTATCACCCTGAAATCTAAAAGTGAGTGGCGTCCCGGCATGACTTGGGACGACCTGCTGGCGGAAATGGATGAAAAGCTGCGCTATCCCGGTATGCCCAATATCTGGTGGATGCCCATCCAAACCCGCACTGAGATGCTTGCCACCGGCATTCGCAGCCAGCTCGGCATCAAAGTGTTTGGAGATAACCTGGAGGAGATCGAACAGACCGCTTTGGCCATCGAAGAAGCACTGCGCAGTGACCAACGCACTTCGGAACAAACCCGAAGCGTCTTCGCCGAGCGTCTAACCGGCGGTTACTTCCTGGACTTTGATATCGATCGCGCACGGGCTTCCCGCCACGGCTTGAATGTACAGGATATCGAAGATGTGATCTCCGCAGCGGCTGGTGGCCTGGCCGCAACCCAGACCATCGAAGGCCGCGAACGTTACGATGTGTTAGTTCGCTATGCTCGCGACTACCGGGATACTCCTGAACAGCTTGAACAAATCCTGGTCCCCGCTTCTGATGGTTCCCAAGTGCCCCTGAACCAGCTGGCTGATCTGGACTTCCGCACTGGCCCGCCCATGATCCGCAATGAGGATGGGCAGTTGGTGGGCTTGGTATTTGTCGACTTGAAGAGCGATATCGGCGTTGCAGATTATGTTAATCGCGCAAAGCAGGTTGTTGCCGATCAGGTTAATCTGATTCCCGGGCAACGTATCGCCTGGGCCGGCCAATACCAGTACCTGGAGCGCGCCAAGTCCCGCCTGCAATGGTTAGTGCCCCTGACTTTGTTAGCTGTGTGCTTCCTCCTGTATCTGCATCGAGGCAGGCTATCCGACACTCTGTTTGTACTCACCGCCATGCCTATGGCACTGATCGGCGCCTTCTGGCTGCTATACCTGCTCGACTACAAACTGAGCGTTGCTGTATGGGTCGGCATGATTGCCATGGCTGGTCTCGCCGCTGAGATGGGGTTATTAATGCTGCACTACTTATCTGCCGCCGGAAATAACTCGGAGCGCGGCAATACCGCGACTGTTGCCCAAGCGGCAGCTGGCCGTATTCGCCCGATGCTAATGACCAGCCTGACACTGTTAATTTCATTGATACCAGTCATGGTTTCCGATGGCACCGGCGCAGATGTTATGAAACGGATCGCAGCACCAATGGTGGGCGGCACCATAACCACACTGCTATTTGTGTTATTAGTGATGCCCGGGGTTTTCTATCAATGGAAAGCTCGTGAAGGTAAGCAAAGCTGACTTAAATAAATTGGGGCACCGGGTTGACGCTACCCTGTGCCCCTGCACTCTTCGCACAAGAAGATAATCTGGATAGAAGAGACTTTGACGGGAACAAGGTGATTCATAGGTTTCTTCAAGGTTAACTGTTAAAATTCCATACAAATTTTGTATTGCACAATCTGCAAAATTGCGGCGATAACACAGGCTAAGTAGGTGACGATCACTTTCCCTACTGCTTGTGTAATACGTGTATTTGACATTTAACGACTCCAGGATTCACCTTGACTGCACCATTTTCCGATCTCCTCCTAAACCCCGCCCTGCTGAAAAACCTGGCGTCACTCAACTATAAATCCATGACCGAGGTTCAGGCCAAAACGCTTCCGATCATTCTTGACGGCAAGGACGTTATCGCCCAGGCAAAAACCGGTTCCGGTAAAACTGCCGCTTTCGGTTTGGGGGTGCTGCATCGGCTCAATGTCAGCCGCTTTCGGATTCAATCGCTGATTCTGTGCCCAACACGGGAATTGGCAGACCAGGTTGCGCAGGAACTGCGCCGATTGGCACGGGCAATTCACAACATTAAGATTCTGACTCTCTGCGGCGGAATGCCTTTCGGCCCTCAAATCGGCTCCCTGGCCCATGGTGCCCATATCATCGTTGGTACTCCAGGACGTATCGAAGAACACCTGCGTAAAGGAACACTCTCCTTAGAGCATGTCGATACGCTGGTCTTTGACGAAGCCGACCGAATGCTCGATATGGGATTCCAGGACGTTATCGATACTATTCTGGCGCAGATGCCAACTGGGCGGCAGTCGTTACTATTCAGCGCTACCTATCCCGATGAAATTGAAAAGCTCAGCGCCCGAGTGATGCAAAAACCGGTGATGGTTAAAATTGACTCTGCGCATAGTGACGAGGTGATCGAACAACGCTTTTACAGAACTGAGAGTTTCGAGGATCGCCTGGAGATGACACGGCGTGTTCTGCTCAATGACAAACCAGTCAATACCCTGGTTTTCTGCAACACCAAACGCGAAACCGATGAGGTGGCCGATGACCTGAAACAGGCTGGCTTCAATGTCCTCGCCCTGCATGGTGATATGGAGCAGCGCCAGCGCAATGAAACCCTGGTTCGATTTGCCAATGGCAGCGCTTCAATTCTGGTGGCCACCGATGTAGCGGCACGCGGTCTTGATATCGACAAGCTGGATGCGGTTATCAACTTTCATATCGCCAAAGACCCGGAAGTGCACACCCACCGCATCGGACGGACCGGCCGTGCCGGTGAACGCGGTTGCGCTTACTCCTTTTTTGCCGAGAAGGAAGGCCACAAACTGGTTCGTATGGAACTAACCCAGGACCCACTATCCGATCCAGATACTCCGCCACCTGCCAGCATATTAAGTGAACCCCCTTTCCAGGCACCGATGGCTACCCTACAAATCGATGGCGGCAAGAAGCAAAAGGTCCGCCCCGGCGATATCCTGGGTGCCCTAACCGGCGGCGATCGTCCGATTAACGGTAAAGATGTTGGCAAGATTAACGTACTGGACATGACCGCCTATGTTGCGATTAAACGCAATGTAGCATCACAAGCACTGAAGAAATTAGAAAACGGCAAGTTGAAAGGACGTAAATTTCGGGTGCGGCGTATTCGAGGCTAAGTCGAGTGAATATCCCCTGGCGACGCCGGGGGATTGCCCTTTTGCGCTCGCTTCTGGTTCATGGTTATCCTGACTGTTATTTCAAAAGCTGACGAATAATATAATAATCAACTATGAATCAAAGAGTTACAGAGTGATATAAGAAATGGGGTAGTAGTCAAAGTGATCCTTTTTGCAGTTTGCACGGCCGTGACAACTAAATTTAACCCAATGACTTTATAACAATATTTTCGTTATAGCGAAGAAATTGATTCTGAAATTGTAATCAGGATCATAGTGATCCGTATGATTACTATATAAATGCTATACGTGAGCAACACACAAATACATGAAAAATACAATTAATACAATTAATAATGCCTTTGACATTAAGTTACCATCATTCTATACCGATGCTCTTATAAATTACCCATTCCCACAATCTGGTGATCCAGACCGTATTGAGGGAGAACTTGTAAAAGACTTAGACTGGCTTATAAAAACTAATCGGAAGCTTCGTGAAGATGGTTTTTGTTATCAAGATCATTGGCCAAATCACTTTTTTGCAATAGGCTTCGATGGCTTCGGAAATTATTATTTTATCAATTTAAGCCAAGAAGATACCTCTATATATATTGCAGACCATGAAGAAGATTTTAATCACAAAGAAATTTCAAATATGGAGCTGGCTTCAAACATTGAAGAATATATCAATGACTGTCTTGAAGAGTAGAAAATTTTAACCGAAAACATTTAACAAAGTCATTAAGTACGTTCTGACCAAGAAACAGCCTCCACCGGAATGCCTATGCGTTGCTCCGGCATCCGTTTATGGCGGCGTTGTGATCCAAATGGAGTGAAGCTATAAATATTTTTGCACGGACAATTGCGGTATTTTCTGCGCTACTTTTTTGTTTGCTATCGTGGATCGGCCCTATGGCTGAAACTTGTACTATGGGGGATACAGGTGGTTACGTTGGGAGTGTCATTCTAGCTGTTCCTTTTGCATTACTTGCTTCCTTCATTATTTTTAAGGCCAAGCCAGCAAACATATACTTTGAAATCATCTCAGCCAACTTAATAGTAATACCGTGTTTATTTATAGGATATATATGGTCTTTGCTTTTGGTAAACACTACTATTAGCGGCAACCATTTATGCGGCCCTGATTACAACAGCTATCTTAATGAGTACGGCACAAATTATTGGTATATTCCGTTAATACAACTAATTGCCTGCGCTCAATTGATATTTTTTTCAATTAGGTCAGTGCATAACAAATCAATCAAGAAGGACACCGTAAACCGCACCTCTTCTTGAGAAGTTATATGTGATATGAGGCTACGATGAAAAAAATTACCATTATATTATTTCTTTTACTGAGTACGCTTTTAGCCGGTGGTTGTGCGTCTCAAGTCAATAAAGCTATGCAATCGTGGGTTGGGCATCACAAGGCTGATCTAATTGCAAGCTGGGGGCCGCCAAATCAAGTGGCCGATGATGGTCGCGGAGGGGAAATTCTGATTTATAACAGCTACGTAAATTTGGGGCAAACTCCTGGAAGAGTCCAGACGGATTACTGGGGAAATACTACATATACCGTACCACAGCAAAATGGCTATCAACGAACCCGTATGTTTTATGTTAATCCAGAAGGCTACATATACAATTGGCGTTGGCAAGGGCTATAGCATATTAATCGGGCAGCCAGTAGTTTCTAGCTACCGGCCCCACACCACCCACCATGCGGTACTGCAATGGGCGCTCTCTACCAGTAATGAATATCTACCCAGCGATCACGTAACGAAATTAAACCTATCTTTTCGAAAACTCATTGTTGAGAGTGATATGAACATTCTCAGTTTTTGCACTTCACCAGTAACTTGTGACGGACGAAGCACAAGTTACTGCCAGCGATTCACTTACACTCATGTGCAGTAAGTTTCAGACTTTCACTCTAACCCTGCGCCAGTTCTTCCAATAGCTCATTATTAATCTCCGCCCTATCAAATAGTCGAGATCAATACATTTTTGATTACCTTGGGCTATACTAAAACAATTGATCCAACCACAAAGAAACACGGTAAGCTCTTTCAGTATCTTTTCCATCGAAATACCACACAGGATCAGCCAGTAATCTGATGAGAATGGTATTTAAATTGGAGCAGAGACTTATCATTTCAGGCAAGCTTTGCCCCTAAAAATAAAAACCCTTTAGTTGCAGCAAGCACCATGTTACACATGAGCGCAACTACCCAAAGATCCCTCTTAAAACTGGTATCACCGTTTCATTTGAGCATCCTCGCTTTAAGTTAACGAGCCCTGTAAGCCAGCGCTACAATGTGGAGATCCAATCAGATAGTTATTTGGTGGGGAAAGTATGATATTTTTCCCTCTGAATTTAGCGGGCGGCGGCAGGGCTTGAAAAGCTACGCGGCACTTCGGCTGCTCTTGCTAGCAACGTTAGTTTTTAAGAGGGAACCATGAAAACACTAAGAAAAATTGCATTGGTTTTGTCACTGTTCTCTGGACCTGCTGTAGCAGGATCAGATCCAGCATTTGAACCAGTTATTGCACTCTTTTCAGCTATCTCTAAGTTTGATCATTCTGCTATGAAGAGGTCTGTAACAGACAAATTTGAGCTTCTTGAGAATGGAGAAGTTTGGGGCATTGATGAACTTATCGCCGCTGTCCCCCCTGCTGAATACAAGAGGGAGAACTACTACAGCCTTATCTCTACTGATGTGAGAGAAGATATTGCCCTTATAAATTACTGGAATAAAGCTGTTTTTTCCTCTGAAGAGGGTACGCGAGACGTTGTATGGCTGGAAAGTGTTGTGGTGGTCAAGGAAGATGGTAAATGGGTTCTACAGCAGATGCATTCTACACACGTTGAACCCAAGAGGGTTCCGGCGTCGATTGCATATCTAGAGATGCGCTGAAAAACATAATGAATGAGGGGCAACGCCTACATTTCTACTTCGCTTTTGGATTGCTCACCGGCTTCGCAAGTTAACATAAAACTAGTGCGTTAGTACGGCGTGCCTTATCCAGTGGTTCAGGCTGTAGAAAACTAATGTGTGTTTTGTACACTTTATGGCTCAATGGGTATACTTTGTCAGTAGCTGGGTTTTAACCCTAGTCTTTCTTGCATGGCAATTTTAATGGCGGCAGTATAAGGTTTAAACTTATAACTGGGTGCTCAACTTCAGCGCCCGACCGCTTACATCGGAGAGCACCTTGCAAGGAATTCTTTCAGAAAAATTGATTCTTACTGAAGCGGCCATACTCGAAAGAGTCAGGCGTAACAAAGATATAAGCCTTTGTAGCCATGTCGACCATGCTAAATTAATCTATAGCAAAACTGGTGCTGAAAGCCTTAAACGAATCTACAGTGAATACATAAACCTTGCAATTGATGCAAAACTCCCTCTTTTGCTTGCAACTCCCACATGGAGGGCCAGCTCAGAGAGAGTTTCTTTAGCCAAGGCGCCTACGTCTATCAATGAAGACGCTGTTAACTTTCTCTCGAATATCTTGCCAAAAGAAGGAAATGTATATGTAGGAGGCCTAGTCGGATGTAAAAATGACTGCTACAAACCACAACAAGGCCTAACTTACAAAGAATCTCTTTCTTATCATCGTTGGCAAATTGATAAGCTCGGAGCCTCTAATGCTGACTACCTCATGGGAGTAACCCTACCAGCTGTACCAGAGGCACTTGGCATTGCATCTCTAATGTCAAAGTACTCTAAGCTATATTTTATTAGCTTTGTCATTGGCTCAGATGGTCGCCTTTTAGATGGCCATACCATTCAAGAAGCAATTTCACATATTGATTATCAGGTTTCACCTAAACCTTCTGGATACTTTATTAATTGTTCTCATCCTTCTTTTCTAAACGCTTCAAGTCAATTACCTGGCAGACTAATCGGCATACAAGCCAATGCTTCATCACTAACGCACAATGAACTAGAAAACAGCATAACAACGCACTCCGACAGCATATCGGAATGGGGTAATCTTATGCTTCACCTAAATCAGAATAGCGGGTTCAATATATTGGGCGGCTGCTGCGGCACTGATACAAGGCACCTGGAATACATCATAAATAATCACAACTAACATATTTAACCTGGCCATCTCCGCCTACGGCTAAACTGGGCAGCCAAGCTCTTGGTTTGGCTGCTATTAAAGGCATTAACTAGACCAACGAAATTATAAGTAGGGGAAAAGGAATAACACTGAGACTCGCACTAGTGTAGGATTAAGTGCTGCGGACTTCGCCCCTTAGCTGAGCGTTAAGAACTACTAGTCATGAATATAGATTATTGCTGGAGGGTAGACAAAGAGCTACCAATGCTAAACGAAGAGGAGTGGTCACAGCTCGATCCACTACTTACGGATACCATTAAGAAAATTAAGGCTTATCGTGGTAAACACGGTTGTGATATTCCAACAGCTAGAACCAACTGCAGCGCGGAAGCAGTGGTGAAGTTCGAGGAATTAACGGGGTATCAGAACATGGATTCTGACGTTATGCCTTACCTGTGTTTTATACACATTATTTAAGTCCATTTAAAACCTCTGCTGCTTCAACATAATGGAGCAACTTTGCATATCCTTGCCAAACAGTTTTAACCCCTGGCTCGCCATCGCCTTTACGCCCTAGAAATCCTCCTAGACCTGCCAGCATACGCGTTATATCTCTTATGCTCGGAGGTATATTCGGCGGGGAACTTTTATCTTGCATCATCCATACCATGCGCCATTCTTTTTCAGAGTAAGCACTCGTACATGGTTCATCAGGAAGACTTTTTGCTTGTGTAGTTATCGAATGTAGTCGCCATCCAATAATCATATAGATCGCAATACAGTTCAACATTCGCTGCTCTGTTCTAAAACGATTACTTTCTATCTGGCATCCGCCTTTTACCACCCGAAAATAGGTTTCAATTTCCCACCGGCTTCGATACCACTCAATGACGACTCTCGCCTGCTTATAGTCTTCAACTGGAAGATCAGTTAACAGCATCCACTCAATGCCTTTTTCACCCTCTGGTGGGTTTAATTCTTTAGCCAATACAGCATAGAGAGAAAGTGGTCGTTTAGATTTTCCTTTTCCAAGTAGCCGTATCTCGGTAGTGGATACGCTGACTTTGGCTTTTCTTCCAGGTTCCCCATTCCGTTTGGGAATATCTACCGTGTATAGACCAATAGATTTCTGCTCGTTCATATGATCCCAAAGTAAAACCGTTTCTTCTCCATCGAGCTCTAAAGTGCGATTGGCCTTAGCTCGAACGATATAGCTCGCCCGCCGCTGTTCACTTTGCTCTTCAGCCAGCTGAAACCACTCATGAATATCACCCTCTCTATCAGCAATACTCACAATTGTGCTTTCAGGGCAGTGCTCTTGTATCTGACAAGCCGTTTCGTAATGGTCTAGCCAGCGTCGACTCTCCTTATCCTTTATCGACTTGGTATAGCGGGAATTAGAACTTGATTCCTTATCTCTCTGCCACATACTACCTTCAACAACACCCAAATTAACTCTGGATGGTGTTATCGCGATGGAGGTGTGCAAGAGTTGTTGGTTGGTCTCTTTACGCCTAAGTGTTCCCATCTCTTTACTTTCTAGGTCAGTGGCAAAATTTAGAAAGGTAGTATCTTGTGGGATAAGAACAACAGGCTGCGCTTTGATTCTCTCAAGAGTTGCCGATTTATGACCGTTCATAATAGAGTCAAAGTTGACTTTATCATTTTCTATAAAGCGATAAGCTGCAAACGTTTCTGCCCAAGTTTTGTTTGCACAAGGAATGCTATTGTTTGGGTCTGAACTTAAATTACTGAGAATATTAGACAAGCGCTTATTCAAGCGTGTATCACCCATAACCTGATTTCTTACTTCGTCCATGACCCAGTCCTGCATAATAATCCAGCCAAATCTGTAGTTCTTACCAGGCTAAACTGTAACTTATTGATTTACATAATAAAACTTAAAAAACTTGTGTATAAAACTTAGTGCCTTACTTAAGGCGTAGTAACTATGGCCCAAAGTGTAATAAGTGTGGCAAATTGTTCCGCACACCAAAAGCTAAATTGTGTGTAGCATGCGGTCAAACATTGGAGCAAAATGTTTAACAAATTAATCAATATCGCCCTTATAGGGCTAGACCTCTACACTACGTGCAGCTGCCCATTATTGAAGGACTATGTGTAGCCTACAAGGGAAGTATCTATGGAAGACTTTATTGGAATCATATTTATTTTGCTGTTTGTCGAAGTTATATACTGGGGAATATCGTATAGTACTGGTTACTTGTTGACACCTATAGTGTCATTTGGCAAGTGGAGAGCTGATAAAATTATAAAGGACAAGGGAACCGGCAAGAAAAGAAAGCACCAGACAGGCTTTACACTTATCGAGAGGTCAGGCCAAGTATACCTAGGCGCTATGGCTGTTTGTATTCTAGGCATGTGTTTTTGGCTAATAGTAATACTTGTTATGTGCCTCATATAACAAAGCGAATAACCAAGTGTTTAATTCACTCACTATCGCTTATCAGCGATACACTGAAATATGTGCACCCGTTAATACGTCGTTATAAGTAAAAATTAGTAAAGTTAAGAATCCACAAGAAATGAAAAATCTTAGCTATGAAAAAGATAGGAGAAACTCCTATGGTGAGAATGACAAGAGCAGCCGTAAAAATATCCGTAAGAGGGAAAAACAAAGCTCCCAATTATTTCGTAGAACTGCTTCCAATCTCGCACGGCTAACAAATCACGAGATAGACGAAACGTTCTCTCAGGAAATAGAGTCAGAAATTAAAGTCAACGAAAAAATCAGCAGGCTCAAGAGCTTTAAAAAAGAACCTGACCAGTCTCTGAAAGAGCATTTAAAGTATCAGCAGGGTCGACGCAAAATACATGAATGATAAAGTTCATAACCAGTCAATCAAATTCGCTTCAATCCTATGGACCTCCTCTCTTTTACCGAGAGGAAGCCCACAACCTGCTTCGTATAAATCTGACCCCAAGACCCACTATCTAACCCAAATACTCCGCTAGTAGCAAGCATATTGAGCGAACCTCCTTTCCTGGCGCCGATGGCTACCACACAAATCGATCGCGTCAACGAGTAAAAGGCCTGTCCCGGCGATATCCTGATTGCATAACCGGTGGCGATCAAGTGAAATGTAGCATCACGAGCACTTAATAAAGTTGGAAGGACGTAAATTTCGAGCGGGATGCACCCTAAGGTAGGCCTTTCAGGTGAATGATCTTAGCCCGTTAGAGGCTCTACCAACTCAAAGATGTAGGATTAGCCTAAAAAGCCTATAAATAGGTTAACCCCATCGTTTTGGAGCTGCGACCGTGCCTAAAATACTGATTCCCGTCGCCGATGGTAATGAGGATATCGAAACCATTGCCATCTACGATATTTTGAGCCGCACGGATGCAGAGCTTGCCTTAGCATCAATTATGCCAAGTAGGCGTATAACTACCCTACGTAACCTTGTTATTGAAGCCCCCTGCTCCATAGAGGATTGTTTAGACTCTACGTGGGATCTAATAGCCCTGCCAGGCGGTAAGGAAGGTGCCGAGCAAATGCATAACTCGGCTCCCCTAATAAAGCTCATCCGAGAACAACTTGAGTCGGGCCGCTGGCTAGGGGCAATTTGCACTTCTCCCGTAATCGTTCTTGGTCGGCAAGGGTTAATTACCAATTTCAAGGCCACTTGCTACAAGACTTTTCGCGGTGAACTTAGTCAATATGTAAAGGAAACCAGTGATCAGAGAGTGGTTGTCGACCGGAATTTGGTCACCAGCCAATCACCCGGGACCGCTATCGAGTTCGCTTTTGAACTCGTCACCTGCTTATTTGGGAAAGAACTATCGCAGGAGATTGCACAGACGGTGAATGTCTATCTACCGCCAAATTAACTTAGGGAGCCTCTGAATAACTCCGTGATACCTCTGGCTTGCAGAGCGGTTCACAATCAAGGCGCGGCTTCGCAGGAATGTCTAGACCTTTCAAGAAGTCGCAACGCGGAGTGTGAATTGCTCTGCAAGCCCCGAAGGGCGGGCCTTGAAGGCCACAGCTGCTGCGTTGCAGCTCTTGCAAAGGACTGAGCCATTCGCGGCGAGCTGCGTAACATCTGCAGCCTTCAAGACCCGCAGAGGCATTACAGAGTTATTCAGAGGCTCCTTAGCTTTTTCCAGGAACCTGGGGCGCTGACTTCTATCACCAAGAAAATCAGCTTTTCTGATATTTCTGCCTAAATTGACTTGGACTCATACCCACATGCAACTTAAATACACGTCGGAATACTGCATCATCGGAATAGCCTAATTCTTGCGCCACACCGGCTACTTTATTGACTGGGTTTAGTAAAAGGCTGCGAGCGTACTCCATACGGACGCTATCGATAAATTGTTTGGGTGCTTGCGCTGTTAACTGTTTTAGCCGCCGGTGTAATGTTCGCTCGGATATCGACAGTTCTTTTGCAAGCAACTGGCTGCCTAACTGTTGACCAAAATATTGACGAACCACATTTTCAGCATCCACCAGAAACTGATCTTTTGATACCTGGTAGCCTTTTGGTACATGCAAAGTTTGCGAACGCGGGTGGGAGTCCACAACGGCGAGATCAGCAACTTTGGTAGCGACTTCATCGCCAGCTATCATCTTGATCACTTGTAGAGTCACATCTACCCAAGATAAAGGGCCACCCGCTGTCACTATATTTTCATCTACTAATAGTCCACTGGCCCATAGAGGGCAGGCATTGCTAAAGCGGGATTTCAACTCATTGTGTAACCACCAGGTGGTTGTGCATTGTCGTCCATTTAGCAAACCCGCTTCACCCAGCGCCAAAACGCCACTACAAGAACCCGCGATAATCGCCCCGCGCCTATATTGAGTTCGCAACCATTCGCAAGTCGGCTGGTCCAGTAACTTTTCAGGAGGCACACCAAACTGGTTGGGCATAAATCCGGGGACTATCACGGCATCGCAACTGGATATTTGTGATACCCCATGGCTTACAGCAAAGTGGCTGCCCTGCCCGTCTATAATGTCGGCCCCATCAGAACTGACGACTAGGATTTCGGGGGACCAGGACTGTTGATAGGCTGGGTCCAGGGAGTGCTGGCTTTCAGATAAGCGGAGGCCACCCAGGGCAAACATATCTTGAACGCCAGCCAGAGCCGACGGCAAAACTCCCGGCATAGATAAGATGACTATCTGGGCCATAAATCCTCAAAGTGGCGAATTTTGTCTGATCATTGTCTTTTTGGACACTGATAGTCAAGCCTGAGCTTCCCCTAGGATACTCATCACCAAACAACGTGAGAGAAAACAATGACTGAAGCTAAGCTGGCCATCGTGGCACTGATCGACGCCAAAGCGGATAAGGCTGATGAGGTAAAGGCGCTGCTCACCTCAGCCCAACCGCTCGCTGTGGAAGAGCAAGGAACCCTGAGCTGGTATGCCGTACAAATCAACGCTACGCGATTTGCTATTTTCGACACGTTTAGCGATGAAGACGGCTTAACTGCACATCTTAACGGTAAGATCGCTGCAGCATTGCTTGGCAAAGCGGATGAACTGCTCGCATCAGAACCACAAATTATGACTGCGGATATCCTCGCATCTAAAGTCTAAGGAAGCCTTGAAAAACCGGGAGCTGGCTTTGGATACCCCTATCGTCTTTATCCACGGAACCAATGCCGGCCCCTGGACAATGGAGAACTTCCACCAGCATTTTGAAGAGGAAGGATTCTATTGTCACAGCCCAAGCTACCGCTACCATGAAGATCTAAAGTCAGAACAAAATCAGCAACACCTTAAAGGACTGAGTATTGCCGACTACGTTGATGACATCCGGGCATTTGTACAATCTTTAAATCAAAAACCTGTTGTAGTCGGCCACTCCCTGGGCGGTGTTATTGCACAAAAATTGGCAACTATGGATTTGGCACGGGCAATCGTATTGCTTAACGGAAGCGTGAACTGGGGAATACTGCCCACCACAGAAGAAGAGCGTGCGCTGGGCAAGCTGTTTATGGCTGCGGGTGAATTTTGGAATGATGTCCTGTTACCGGATTTCGCGACAATGGCGAAATTCGGGTTGAATAAACTTAATCCAGACGACCAGCACAAGGTCTTCGATCGATTAGGTCCTGAATCTGGGCAAGTCCTATTTGAATTGTTCTTCTGGATTTTTGACAGCAATAAAACAACCAGAATTGACTATCAAAAAATCAATTGCCCCACTTTAATAGTTTCGGGAACCGATGACCTGGCAATTCCCCCTTCCACAGCACAGTTAATCGCGGAGCGGCAAGGTAAAAATACCACCTTCTACCGGGCAGAAGGTTATGGTCACTATTTAATGCTGGAGCCAAAATGGAAGCGGATTGCGGAATTCTGCAGCACGTGGGTAAGCCAACAATTTCAAAAAACCACCTCCACTAGCAATAAATCACTGTGAACCCTTTACTACACCAAACCCTTAATCTGCCTCCTCCCTTTTCTCAAGTGAGATACTCGGCTAGATAATCAATCAGCAGCCTGACTTTCGGCGCGATATATCGATTGCCGGGGTAAACTGCGTATACCCCTTCATCCCTATCTTCGAGATCACTTAAGAGGGTGATTAATTTTCCTTCAGCGATATATTGCTCGACGTAGTAATCGGGCAACTGCACAACCCCCAGGCCTTTAAGCGCAGCATCTAAAAGCGCCCCGCCGTTGTTGTAACGAAGGCTACCTTTGACCCTAAGGTTTTTTTCTCCTTCCCTGGTATTGAATCGCCAGTAATCCAGTGTGCCCAGCAGGCAGTTGTGCCTGTTCAATTCCGACAACGAGTGTGGGGTCCCGTGCTCTTCAAGATAATCCGGTGAGGCGCACAGATGAATTCGCCGGTCCACCAACTTTCTTGCCATCAAAGTTGAGTCCTGCAACTTACCCAGGCGTATGGCGATATCGTAACCCTCATCTATCAGGTCAACCTGGCGATTGGTGAAATAGGCATTGACCTCAATCTTGGGGTTTTGAATCACAAAATCATTGATCAGTGGTGCAACCTTCTTTTCAGCATAAGTGACCGGTGCCGTCAGTTTGATCTTGCCCTGTGGGTGGCTCTGTAATTGAGCTACTGCTCGTTCCGCCGCCTCCAGCCCATCGAGCACCCCCCGGCAATGCTGGTAAAAAAGCGTACCTTCTTGTGTCAGTGACACCTTGCGCGTGGTTCGATATAGCAGTTTGACATTCAAACGGCCTTCCAAAGCACTGACCTGGCGGCTGACTTTAGCGGTGGAAATAGCCAGCCGCTGCGCTGCGAGGGTAAAGCTCTCGCTTTCAGCAACATAAACGAACTCCGTGATGCCTTCCCAGTCTTTCATTATTGCAAATATGTAAAAGTAAGTTTCAAAAACACCCAATTATAATCAATTCTGCAATCAATATAATGGCTCCCCAGTCGTCACAGCGGGGCCAACCAACTCCAGGCCCTGAATGACATGGTTTAACAGCGAGTAATCTTATGTCTGAACAATTTATCAAGTCGAAGGCCGCCATCGCTTGGGGGCCTGGCCAACCGTTATCGGTCGAAGAAGTGGATGTCATGCTGCCAAAGGCTGGTGAAGTATTGATCAAGGTCATTGCATCGGGAGTGTGTCACACCGACGCTTTCACCTTGTCTGGCGACGACCCGGAAGGCAAATTCCCCTGTATTTTGGGCCATGAAGGTGGCGGTATTGTCGTGCATGTCGGTGAAGGGGTTACCAGTGTCAAAGAGGGTGATCATGTTATCCCCCTGTACACACCAGAATGTGGTGAGTGTAAATTTTGCAAATCCGGCAAAACGAACCTCTGCCAAAAGATCCGTGAAACTCAGGGCCAAGGCCTGATGCCTGACGGCACCACACGCTTCTATAAAGATGGCAAGCCCATCTATCACTATATGGGCTGCTCGACATTTTCGGAGTACACCGTATTGCCAGAGATTTCGCTGGCAAAAGTAAATCCGGCTGCTCCGTTAGAGGAAGTCTGCCTGCTGGGTTGTGGTGTCACTACTGGTATGGGCGCTGTGATGAACACCGCCAAGGTTCAAGAAGGCGATACCGTTGCGATCTTTGGCCTTGGGGGTATCGGCCTTTCGGCGATTATCGGCGCTACTATGGCAAAAGCTTCACGAATCATTGCCATCGATATCAATGAAAGCAAGTTTGAATTAGCCCGCAAACTGGGGGCGACGGACTGCATCAACCCCAACAACTACGATAAGCCAATTCAAGAAGTCATTGTCGAACTCACCGAGGGCGGTGTTGATTATTCCTTTGAATGCATTGGCAACGTCAATGTGATGCGCTCCGCTCTGGAGTGCTGCCACAAGGGCTGGGGTGAATCGGTCATTATCGGTGTAGCTGGTGCCGGCCAGGAGATCTCCACCCGTCCGTTCCAGCTGGTAACAGGCCGAGTCTGGCGCGGGTCCGCATTCGGCGGCGTTAAAGGACGCTCCGAATTACCAGACTACGTAGAGCGCTACCTGAATGGCGAATTCCAGCTCAACGACTTTATCACCCACACCATGAGCCTGGATGACATCAATAAATCTTTCGATCTGTTACATAAAGGCGAAAGTATCCGCACCGTCATTCACTTCGATCAATAACCAGCAATAATCAATTGGGCCATCTCTTGGAGGTGGTCCAATTAGGGCTATCCATCATGTCTATTGAAAATATCAGTGCCAACCGGAGTTTTGGCGGCTGGCACAAGCAATACCTTCACGACTCACAGTCACTTAACTGCAAAATGCGTTTTGCTATTTATTTGCCACCGCAAGCTTCACAAATACACAAGGTTCCGGTGCTCTACTGGCTGTCAGGTCTGACCTGTACCGATGAGAACTTTATGCAAAAGGCAGGAGCCCAGCGGATTGCCTCCGAACTGGGGATAGCCATCGTTGCTCCCGACACCAGTCCCCGTGGAGAATCTGTTGCCGATGATGAAGCCTCTGATCTGGGGCAAGGTGCTGGATTTTATATTAACGCCACCCAAGCGCCCTGGAGTCGCCACTACCACATGTATGATTATGTGGTGGAAGAACTGCCGGCACTTATCGAGAGCACCTTCCCTGTGACAACACAGCGGGCCATTGCAGGACATTCAATGGGGGGCCATGGCGCACTGATGATCGCCCTACGCAATCCGGCAAGTTATGTTTCCGCATCAGCCTTCAGCCCCATTAGCAACCCCACTCAGTGTCCATGGGGGCAAAAAGCCTTTGAAACCTATTTGGGCAAAGATCGGGATAGTTGGCGCGGCTACGATAGCAGCGAACTGCTCAAAAATGCCGTCAAGCCTGTGCCGATGTTGGTGGATCAAGGGGAAGCCGATAGCTTTCTTGTTGAACAGCTGAAACCCGAGATGCTCGAAGCGGCTGCCAAAGCAAGTAACTACCCGCTCCAACTTCGCCGCCATTCCGGTTATGACCACAGCTATTACTTTATCGCCAGCTTTATTGAGGAACATCTTCGGTTTCATGGAAAATACCTAAACTAAATCTTCTTAATTACATTTATAAGATCGGCATTCAAAATACTGCCTCTCCAAATTGCATGGAGAGGCATATAGCAAGCGGGATACCCGCAGAGAGATGAGTTCAGGCCTCAAGTTTTCTTTTATGCTCAAGAGAGTGGAGCTCAAGTTCACTGATTGACTTTAGATCAGTTAAATCTTCAATTCGTTTAAGCAGCAGATTAGCCACCTGCTCTCCCAGCAAGTCTGAGATTATTTTCACTTTATTCCCGTTGTCAACAACAAGGTAAAAATCAAAGTACTCCTTTTTCCTGTCGTCCATACCTTTATAACCGGTATATTTTTTCATATAGACGCCAACTATCTTTGACTTCTCGAATACCTTTTGTTCATGCTTCGCCCACATCCAGGAGAAAAGGCAAGTAATCTTACTTTCTCCTATATAAGTTTGATAGAATCTGACCGTCCTTTTTAATGCAGAATTAATAGGAAGTAACCCAACTATCGCAAAGATAGCAGCGAAAATAAATGGTACGCGGGTAAATACTAATGCCAATCCAACAGCAGACACGATCAGCCCGCCAACGAACTGAATTACGGTGGGTACCGTGGTGAGAATTTTCTGCCGGATCTGGTAACCGGTATCTAACCTTTCGATCGATACAAGTTTTTTCAGATCTTCAGAGTAGTCCAACTTCTCTCGCCCAAGTGGGACTTTAACCAATACCTCAGAACTAAACACATCAGCCTCTTGAACCTCATAGCCCTCACTGAAAATTGGAACTTCGTAGGTTCGATTAAACCAAGCTCCTGACATGCCGCCCTTGACCTTAAGCCGCCACCAATCTCCAATATACCCCTCAATTATTGACTGGGGTAAATCATCTGCGATTTGAATTGCAAAATAGACTCTTGAACAATTATCGACCAACTCTAGATGACCTATCCCCCCAGCTTCCCAGTTGACAGAATTCTGAAGATTAGTGTTTTCATCCAAACCACTCTTAAATGTGTTTACTTGTTGAAGTGAAAACTGAAAGTTGTGCTTGTTAGCATCAATTTCGTCCGGAAACTGCAAGTATCCAGAAAGAGTACGTCCCAGGATTCCAGGAAATGGAACTAGCACCAAAGGCACTCTCCCATATCGAAGCTGCTGTATATTACCCTTAAGAGGGCGATAAAGCGCAATCAATAGAGATATTGAAAAAAACAACGCCATTATTATTTCAAGATCGTATACCCCTCTAGTTAGCTTATCAACGGCAACATATATGCAAGTAATAACCGGAGCGGTCAGGAGCATGATCAATAGCCACATAAACCATTGACTTCTATGCTCTATCGATAAAATCCCGCTCTTCCTCCATTCTTCTTTAAATAGGAAATCACTTGATTCCAGGTCGATATCGGCATCTCTTTTTCGCGTTACTGAAGCAACCATAACCATGAGTGCGAAAATCATTACGGGCAAGCAAAAGAAGATCAAGGGTAGTACTTGCATCCATCTCAAGTTTCGATCAATCACGGCCTCAGATGGATTTTTGGGGTTATACCACCCCTCAACTAGAAGACCTCTCTCTTTGGCATTATTCAATCTATGGTAAATATGTTTCTGGTATTGCCCAAGGCTCTCAAAACGATCATTGATACCCACTCGATTGTTCCAGTAAGCCTTATCATCTACTATAAATTCATATGCTGAGAAAGTTCGATAACTTACTGAACCTCCATCTCCCCAACTCTCTGCCAATTCAACTTCGAGTATCTCTGCTGACATTGACTTCCAACTATGCATCTTAAGCAAATCTCGGACAGGACCAACAACTTCATAGAGAAATGCCGCAAAAGCAAAGCTAAAGAATATCCCTGCGATGCTAAATAAGTAAGGGTTGAAAGAAAAATAGAACCTACTAAACTTACTCATATTACCGCCGGCTATCCTTTCTCTACTGAATCAAGCCTACGAGGGCTCTTTTTAGCTTGGCGCGCTCGCCGCCCAATTATTAGGCTCACTCTTTTTCGTAATTGTTCAACTACTCCAAAACCAGGAATAAAATCTGCGATCAAAATATCCCGTCCACACTCACTTTTGGCAAATAGGTTGTAGTATTTTCGAGCCTGACCTCCTACATAAATTGTGTACCCAGTACTTTTAGCCGCTAACTCATTAACTGAGTTACGCCGTACCTGCTCAACATCTCGGAGAATGCCAAAGCGAATATTTTTTCGAATCAAATAGTCTCGCGTGATGTGTACCTCCCTCATCGAAAATATTGTCGGAATCGCCAAAGCAAAGATCAAGAATGCAACCCCAAATGCAAAAAGATAAAACTCAGCTTTTATAATGGAAATCACACTGGCAATGATTACAATAAGGAGAGACGCCCCCATCATCCACAAACAAAAATCATAAAGAATTGGCCTTTGCCTTATTATTGTTGTAGCTCCACATATTTCCATTTCAACTCTCCTTGACAGTTCTCCAGAAAAATTCTTAACTGGCTCACCCACAGGCACGGTAATTAGCGTTTTGCCAGCATTACTTGCATGACCTTTCTTAGGAGGCGGACTTAGCAGGCGATTAACTCTATCTCTTCCGAAATTTCTGTCTTGCTCTTTTTCAGTAGTTTTAGCTTTCGTTGAAAGGCTTCCTTTAAACACTGGGAGCTCATACCGTCTTTCAAAGTGATCCCCAGGTATCTCTCCACTAACATTTAAGAACCAATATTCCCCATCTCCACAGTAGACATCTGTATTGGATTCAGGCAAGTCATCAGGAGCATTGAAACTAAAATATATGCGAGTTCCTAATTTAGTAACCTTCAGCTTGCCGAAAGTAACTGCTTCCCAGTTTACAAACTCCCTTTTATTATTGCTATTAGCCGTACGCTTTGTAACAATTTTGGATTGCTTTAGCAATATACGTATAGATTTATCTCTTATTGCTAGCAGTGGAGGAAATTGAATATATCCAGATACTTTTCCACCTATCTGGCCAGGGAAAGGTGTAATAGTAACGAAGACATCTCCAATCGACTTGAATCTAAGCCAACTACTAACTGACTTGAACATCACATAGAAACCAACCATCCCAATTACTATAAAGAACAGGCCACTATAAGCTCTATTTAGTATAAGCATCATCCCCACATAGACAAAAATCACACCCAATAAAGCTGCTAGCGTGCCTCCCAAAAGCTGCCCTCTTATATCTTTTTTGGTTTCTGACTGTATCCCTTCAGGTTTCCACTTACTTTTTGCTAACCATGGTGTTCTTCTGACCACATCGGGGCTCTTTTCCTGCTCTCGAAAAATATAGGCCAGATAAACGACAAACCCTATAAAAATAAACACAAAACATACCAATCCAGGAATAATTATCTCCGACCACCGTATGTTTTTGTCTAGCACTGAATCATATGGATCTCTTGGGTTATACCAGCCGCTAAATATGCTCCCCTGCTTTATATGTTTCTGGAGCAATCTATACATAGTTGTATGATAGCTAGCAAGCTCGGTATCGTTTGGCTTTGAGTGTATATCGACCCGATTATTCCAATAGGTCTTTCCATTTATAGAGTACTCATAGCTAGCTACAACCTGTTTCTGTGTACCATCTTCACTCTCGTAAATTTCCATATCAACGTCAAGCAGTTGAGCATCCATTGGATACCAATTTAACATTCTGACATTATCAAATATTGGCGAAAGCACCCAAGGATATAGAAAACTGATAAATACAACTTGATAAAAAGTGAAAAACAGTAGGGATCTTGGTGTTATCTTAGCTTTCTTCTTAAGCTGATCTTCCATGAATAAAAACCTTGTACAACTTTAATTATTATCAGAACCAGTAGACTCCATCACCATGAAGACTTCTAAGAAACTTAGCAAATTGAGAAATAATAAACAGGGGGGCAAAAGAGGAAAGAAAACATATATAGCGTACCAATTACTGCGTTAAATTAAATTGATAGATCTACAATATCACAATCGGTATATACCAGAAATAAGATTTAGTTTTTCATTCCACTCTGCAATTAAATGACTCGATTAAAAAGGAAAGCTCTAAATCCCTACCCTGGAGTTCGCACCACCATCAGCCTCTCCTCGGTCATATCCGCAATAGCCCAACGTACCCCCTCCCGACCAAGACCCGAATCCTTAACACCACCATAGGGCATATTATCTACCCGCCAGCTGGGTACATCACCAATAACCACACCACCCACCTCCAAGGTATCCCAGGCTTGCTGGGATTTGTAAAGGTCACGAGTGAATATGCCAGCCTGCAGACCAAAGGCACTGTCATTCACCTTGTCTAAAACATCATCAAAGCTATCGAAAGGCTCCAGAATTGCAACTGGACCAAATGCCTCCTGCTGCACAATGGAGCAGTCATGGGGCACGTTTTCCAATAGCGTTGGATCAAGCATGGCGCCATCTCGTGTACCTCCACAAAGCAGGGTTCCCCCGGCTTGAACCCCCTCTTCCACCCAGGTATGCAAGCGGGTAGCCTCTCCCTCAGAAATCATTGGGCCAATAAATGTATCTTCTGATCGAGGATCGCCTTTCTTAAGCTTTTTGGTACGCTCAACCAGACGTCGCTTCAGGTCTTCATATAGACTGCAATGTCCATAGATCCTCTGGACGCCGATACAGCTTTGACCCGACTGATAGAAAGCACCGAAAATCAGCCTCTCTACAGCATCATCAAGATCTGTATCCCGATCGATAACGCAGGCTGCATTACCTCCCAACTCCAAAACCACTTTCTTTCGTCCCGCCCTGGCCTTTAGGTCCCAGCCGACCGCCGGTGAGCCGGTAAAGCTCAGCAGCTTAAATCGATCATCCACTGTAAACAGCTCTGCTCCCTCTCTATGGCAGGGTAATACAGAAAAAGCACCTTTCGGCAGCTGTGTTTCGGCCAGAACTTCAGCGATGATCAATGCCCCTATGGGCGTGCGGCTAGCGGGTTTTAGTACAAAGGGACATCCGGCAGCGATGGCAGGTGCCACCTTGTGAGCGGCAAGGTTCAAAGGGAAATTGAACGGCGATATAAATGAGCATGCGCCTACTGGCACTCGCCTGATATATCCGCGATAGCCCCGTGAGCGCTTGGATATCTCAAGATTGATAATCTCACCATTGATACGCACTGCCTCTTCCGCAGCCACATGAAATGTATCGATTAGACGCAGCACCTCGCCCCGCGAATCATGAATCGGCTTACCAGCTTCAATACACAGCGCTTCGGCCAGCTCTTCAAACCTTTCACGAAAACGTACAACACAATGCTGTAAAACTTCCTGGCGGTTGTAAGACGGCAAATTAGCCATCGGTTTTTCTGCCAAAAGCGCCCAGTCGATGGCACTGTCAATAACCTTGGCATCAGCCATTGCAACCCGGGTAGCTACTTTCCCTGAATACTTGTCAGTAACTTCCAGATCGGTGTTGGCATGCACTGCTTCATTGGCCAGGTAGTAAGGGTAAGATTCTTGCAGCAAGGTAATATCCTTTTACTTGATGTCTTGATCTATCAAGAGTGCCCCAACGCTAGATACAGCATTGTGCCCATCGTCGGGTATAGATGACCCGCAGGCATATATCAAATGCGTGTTCAATGGCTTATTAGTTTTGCTACCGGGGAAGGACTTTCTTACTCGTACAAGCTAGATATGATGCAGAAGGGATAGAAATAGAGGAATCTTGTGAAGTTGGGGGCAAGCGCCCCACAACTTCATATTTACTGGGAACCAGCTACTTTTCGGTTAACCACATGCCAACAGGCTCATAATTAAACTTCTTATATACCGCTTTTTCGGTATCCGGGTTATCACTCTTCTTATCGATGTTGTATACGGTCCAGTTTAATTCATTGACATTGAATTCGATCACTGCATATCCATAGATATTACTAACAAAATCTTTGATATGTGGGTTATTGACCTGAACCCCGCCATTTAGCAGTGATGTAAACACACTGCCAACATCAATACCTTTCTCAATCGTATCGTTCATATTGGGAGAAGATATGGAAGGGGTCATCAGCTCAACGCCAACCAGGTTGTCGTAGTCCCAGTTGCTAATTTTGCTGAAATCAACTTTCAGGTATGAAGCGATACTGGAGTGGAGGTCCCCTGTCAGCACTACAAAGTTATCGACATTGCTGTCCTTAACAGATGACAGGATCTTTTCCCGCTCCCACTGGTAACCATCCCAGGCATCATAATTGGCATACACAAGAGAGCGCCCCAAGATAGTACCAGCCAATTGTGCCAGCAAAGTCTGGTTCCCCCACACTTTCCAGCGGGCACTGGAGTTAACAACTCCATCAATCAGCCAATCCCGCTGAGTCTTACCCAGCATGGTTTGGGTATCTTCTTCATAATCTGTGCACCAGTAGTTTTCCCAAGCTGTACCATCCTTGCACGGCTCCTTGGTCCTATAGGTGCGGCTATCTGTCATATACAGATCAACCAAGTCACCGAACTGGAAAGAACGATAAATCTGTAAGTAGTCAAAAGCGTGGCTTGCGGATTCATCGACTTTTACCCGCGCTGGAACATATTCGATCCAGGCCTGCTGAGCATCGCGACGCAGCTGGCGCAGCTGGTCAGGGTTGTTATCGCCGGTCTGGTAGGGATGAGATGGCACACCCAGAGTATCCCGCTCGTAATCCCAGTAAGCATTGTCTGCAGTTTCATGATCATCCCAGGTGATGATAAATGAGTGCATTTCCATCGCTCGCTGCAGGTTCTTGTCCTTGCGATACTCTCTGTAAATATGACGATAGTCCTCAAGATCCATCGCAACAGAGCCGCCAGAAGGCAGGGAGAGTGAATGCACTATTGAGCTTTCAAAGCCCTCGTACTGGGCATATTCATAGATAAAGTCACCCAAATGCAGTACGCAATGTACATCTTCGTCCGCGATATGGTTGTAGGCGTTGTAATAACCGGTGGTGTAATCCTGACAGGTAACCACAGCCATCTTTAGATTTTCTAGGCTACCGGTAGGCAGTGTGTGACAACGCCCAACGCGGCTACTGACAGTCCCGTATTTGAAGCGGTAATAGTAACGTTGGTCAGAAGATAAGTAGCCTTCCAGGTCAATGTTAACGGTGTAATCACGGTCTGCCGTGATATCGCTAGCATTAATCTCAGCACTTAGAATTGGCTGGGTAAATTCTTCATCCAGCGCGACATCTACATACAGAGACTGACCCGCGATATAGGAGTCTGGGTTAATATGCGTCCAAAGGACCACTCCAGTTTGACTGGGATCTCCCGAGGCTACTGATAAATCAAAAACAATTCCGTCGTTATCAATTTGATCAGCAAATGTGGTGCCGCCCAGTACAAAACGTGCATAGGTTTCGCTATCAGTGTCCGCGAGAGAACGGACCGTAAAGGGAGTCAAAAGTGCAACACCCATGGCCTGGACAAAGGTTCGGCGGGAGATGGTCATATATAAACTTCCTGTTATCGTACGCATGAAGAATCGGAAAGGGAGCGGATTCTATAGAAGAACGTACCAACAAAGAAGTTTGACTTTTTATCTAGTAATCTCTTTTTCTCTCGAAATTAACACTTATGGAGTTAATACACAAAAGTCAGATGGAGAAAAGCAAAGTCCCCCTCCCCATCAGCTATGAACTTGAAAAACTTAGCGTTGTTAACCATTAGCAATCTGAAATCATCTCTGGCCTGAGATAAGCAAAAGCGTGCTGTACATAGTCGGCTTTACCTAAGGAAACACCTTGGGCTCTCAAGATTGCATAGGCCGTGTTGATATGGAAATAAAATTGAGGTAGCGCCCAGTCCCTGGCATATTGCTCATTAGTCATATCGAAAGTCATCCCATTCGGGAGCTTAATCGTCACAGGCTCATCCACTGCTACCATCACTGCTTCTGGCGTAACGCTTCTTAAAAATACCAGTGCCTCTCGAATTCGCTCTTGAGCTTCGGAAATGGACCCGGGGTTTTCATCAGCTCTCTGCCCTTCACGAGCCAATTGCTCCAGAAAATCTGGAAGCGCACACCGCTTCAATCGAAATATTGCCTCTTGCGCCTGTAAACAACTAAACCGCACTTGGGATGATAAAGGAAACATATCTGGGGCAAGCCTCGCTTTAAGGAGGGCTTCAGACTCATCTTCTGGAAATTCTGTTTTTGCCTTTTCCAACCAACTAGAAAGGGCTTCCAATAGTTGTATATATGTAGGTAATAACAAATCTGTCAGGTTCATAATATGTTTCCACTGGTTTTTATTGATAAACGACAAAATATATCTCTGGTAGCATTCTAAAATAATAAGGGAGGCACAAGCATAATTTAGTGTCTTCTTGCCTCCATATCTAAGCTAAATTCATAAGGCGCCAACTCGAGATAAATAAATGCTCAGGATACTCAGATATATTGCTGCTAGTTTAATGGTATTGGTGTCACTAGCGAATGCTGAATCTATTGACGTCGCAGTTAATGGCACGCTAATGCGTGGATTCGCCCTCGAAAAACATATGCTTAAAAACCATGCCACTTTTGTACGAGAGGCTAAAACGGCGTCGATCTATCGCATGTGGTCAATTGGAGACAAATACCCCGCAATGGAAAGAGTTCTCAACGGCGGCACATGGATTACACTGGAGATCTGGTCGATTCCGCAAGCCAACTTGGTCAATCTATTAGAGGAGGAGGCCAAAGGGTTAGTTTTAGGTAAAGTTGCTTTAGCGGATGGAACACAAGTATTAGGCATACTGGGTGAAAACTATATTGTCCAAAACCAGAAAGATATATCCAAGTGGCATGGCTGGCGAGCTTATGCGGAGAGTATGAGTAGTAATAAAACCGGTCAGTAGCACTAATATCAAATATTTGATTTAGACAGTCGAAATGAGTACACATACAGAAGTCGCAGTAAATGGACCATTGATGCGTGGCCTGGCGTTAGATAAAAACTTAATACAAAACAATGCAACATTTGTCAGGGAGGCTAAAACAGAAGCCATTTACCGGATGTGGGCAATCAAAGGCGAATATCCTTCGATGCAGAGAGTGCGTACTGGTGGAACATGGTTCAACATTGAAATTTGGTCCTTACCCAAGGCTAGTTTAATTGAAGTGCTTAATTTAGAGGCAACGGGACTAACTTTGGGTAAAGTAGTCTTAGAAAATGGCGGGCAAGTTTTAGGGATATTAGGAGAAAACTATTTGACTCAGCAACAAGAAGACATTTCCCAATTTCATGGATGGCGCAACTATATACAACAGAAATCTAAAAACTGACGTTGAAGCTGCTTTTATTTGGCCCTAAACAATATCATTAGGTAGACAATCCACTCAGTCTATATCTTTGGGCGATATAGCTGCCTACCACGGCACGGTATTCCTACCCACTCTAAGCACCCTGCATCCAGAATCGTTACTACCGCCCCACCTCTCGAGTCTTCGCAAAAGGCTATATTCGTGGGACGCTTACCACAGGTGGGTATACGTTCGGCCACACTTCCCTCACCATCAAGAACGGTCACGTCACCTTGACCAAAAACTGCACAATATAATCGCCCGTCGCTACCGAAAGCCATCCCATCTGGCCCTACAAACCCCTCTGGCACCCCAACAACCACATTGCCGAAAAGCTCCCGCTTGGGGTGCGTTAACGAAGCGAGATCGTAGCGGTAGATATTGCCGCTAATAGTCTCCCCTACATACAGCTGGCCCCGATCATCAATGGCAATACCGTTGGGAAAACGTAATCCGGAATCAAGCTGTCGCAACACATCTCCATTGCGAGGATCTATCTCTAATACCTGTCCATCGTAGCGACAAGATCGGCAATCAGCTCGAATCACCTGCCCCTGAACAAAAATATCCGGGTCAATCCCGGAGTCGGTTATGTAAAGTAAGCCATTTTCACCAAAAACCAGATCATTGGGCCATAAGTAGGGCTGATCTTCTGGTCCGTCATAAGATTCAATAAGATCCCCATTTAGCCCCATGCGAACAAGCTGCTTACCCCCTCCATCTGCAATCCATAAATTGTCATACCCATCGATTGCCATGCCATTAGGTCGCCGAGCAGGATAGCCTATTTGTTGATATTGACCCTGCAAGTCAATACGGCTTATACAGTGCCGTCCAGATGCCATTTCAGTGACATAAATGCGGCCATCAGGCAGACAGATGGGCCCTTCTGGTTCTTGTAAGCCTCTACACAGTACTTGTCTTTCCATGCTAACGACCACAGACTCGAGTTGCTTAAAAAGGCATCATTTCTGATACGAGGGCGTATCAACGCCAGGAGGGACTAGTCCAGCCAACCTAATACGTTCCGCCAAAGACTCTCCTTGAACTCCTTTCGGAAAAACCCAAAGTGGCCTATTGATGTATTTCCAATAGAGCTGGTTTGAATCACCTCAATATCTGTATTCGCATTACAGTAAAAATCTCGCAATGCGTAGACAGCCTTCTCTGGTGCAAAGTCCTTATCGTCATCTATTAGCAGGAACTTCATATCACACTGCAAGCGCTCGAATCCCTCACGAATCGGCCGACCATGCTGATCGACAACGTAATCCTTATGTCGAGCCCAGTAAGCCCATTCACGAGCTATTCCTGCAGGTAGGTTCTCTCCCCCCCAAAGTACTCCAGGCACCCACCCCAAAACATTCGATAGCAAAGGAAATGCGCAGTACCATCCAAACAACAGCTTTGGCTGATACCTTGCATCCCAGTGCCCCCAATAACCGCTCTGAGAAGAAACACAATACACACTCGCAAATCGGGTGTTATTTGATGCAAGACCTACAATTTGACCACCGACACTATGGCAAATGCAGTGCCACTCCAAGCTTTTAGCTCGTTTGCTACACCAGTCAATCACTGCCGCCAAATCTCTCTCCCCCCAGGCTCTTAAGGTCAGCCGTTTGTCCCTTTGACTCTCGATAGCGGACTTTCCGATACCTCGGTAATCATAAGTAAGAACCAAATAGCCATTCCGGGCTAAGAAACAAGCAAAATCCCGATAGTAGCTCTGCTTAACCGCCATAGCAGAATTAATAATGATGCCGGCTTTGGGCACCTCACTCGGCGAGAATAGCCTTGCACCAAGCACTATCCCATCGTTAGTGGCGATTTGCTGAGCCTCAATCATTTACTCAAAAGTTGCCCCGTGTAATTCAACACAAAGCATTGGGGTAAGTTAAAATTTCACCCAATACTTCCGGTTTATAGCATGAGATATAATTAACAAGTTGATCCCTAACAGGTATTTCCTCCTTCCACGAGCAGTAAATTGACTTGAATATCCACTTTTCGACAGTTGCTATCCCCTAAAGACTAGAGCAAGTTAAAAGCCTTAATTATATCGCCCTATATAATGAGATTTGATGTTCCAGTTTATGAATTGAAAGGAGGTAGCTTTACCAAAAAGTCAAATAACATGGCAGACTATTGCTCTAGCTTTCCACTATTTCACCTGCAAATGTCCACGTGAGCTGCACAAAGATATACCCTGCCAATAATCCTCATATTCACTATCAAAAGTGCTAAAACTTCTAAGTACTCTAAAATGCAAGGATAAGGTTTGATAGCCGATCAATCCAGTCGCCAAGTTAAGGAGATTCGATTTATCGCTCACCTTATATTCCACCTGATTCACTTAAAATGATTTTGAGCTATAGACAACAGGAAGTTTAGGTGCATGTCCGATCGATTCAGTATTATTATGCCATGCTACAACGATTCTGACCTTCTGTATAACCTATTACAAGGCTACACTTTACAAACCTTTCCAAAGGAAAATTTTGAAATCATTATTGTAGATAACAACTCGCAAGACCCCAACATCCTGTCATGTTACAACCAGTTTAAGAACCACCTTACTTTAACTTTACTATTCAGACCTCAATTACCAGACCCATTTGCACTTAACTCGGCGCGAAACTTAGGGGTAAAGATTGCTAAATACGAGTGGTGTGTATTTACAGATAGTGATTGTATCCCCGCCCCGAACTATCTGGCAGAGATTCAAAAAATAATCAATGATTATGGGCCTAGTATCTGCATGACCGGGATAAGGGAATTTATTCACTCTAAAGATATTGACCCAGCAGAAATGGACGGCGACGGCAAGTACCTTGATGCATGCCCTAGATTTAATAGCCCATCAAATTATGGGCTCAGTAAAGATAGGCGCCTAGGGAAAATAGAGCAATTACCCAATACAGAACACCCCTGGGGGCACTTTTATGGCTGTAATATGGTGTTTAAAAGGCAGGATGTCATTAAAGTTGGTTTTTTCGATGAAAAATACGATGGAACCTGGGGTTACGATGACATAGACCTGGCTTATCGAGTTATCAATGAGCTCAAAGTTCAGCCAATTTTTATGAAAGAAGCCATTGTCTACCACCAAGACAACATAAATTTAACAGAGACAATCAATGGCAAGAGGAACAAAATTAAAGATTTGAGCAACCCAAACTATCAATATATCTGCAAGAGAATTTCCGGGTATTATGAGTTTAGTAATCGCGAATTCAAACGATTTGGGCTAACAACTACTGCAAGCTAACAATTGACCTGAGTGACCAACTTAAACGCGCCTAAATATTATTATACATTTTTCAAGCATCTATCAGATATCTGATAGTTCAATCTCGCTAGAGAAAGATTTCAGAAACAGAACAACCTTATCAAGAGAGAAAATAGCCTCATTAACAGCAACCTCAATATGATAACCATCAGAAGCTTTGCTAATAACAAAAACCAGTGCATCTCTTGTGATTGAATAGGTCGCGATACAGTCGACCTCTCGAGCAGGCAAATAACTAAATGTAAAGTCTTCATTAATACTTGATGTAACTTGCTTCTCAACTTTTAACATGTTGAGGAGCACCATTGCATAATATGCAATATGGTACCTTTTTAATAGGTATATTTGATACCTAGAGAGTTTATTTAGAGAAAAATAGAAACCAGATGCCGTATTTCCTACCCCAGCCAGTCTTTCACCCTGATCCGGAATGTTGTGAATAAACTCTTGTGTAATCAATATATTTGCTCGCTGCCTTTCAAAAGTACTGACAAAATTATCTATAAAAGATTTCAAGACATTTTCGAAAGATATCTCGCTAGATTCAACTTTAGCTGACACCAATACGATGTCATCGAGATCTCCTTTTATACAACCCTTTTCCTCCAAGAGAAATGGATTTGGCTTGCTCTCCTTCCTATTAAACATTCTCAGACTTAAACCTATAAATATAGCTTGGACCAGCCCTATAACTCGGTGAAAATTTGAGTATTGCCCATTACCCTTGTATATATGCATTATTGAAGAGCAATATGCATCTGACTTTTCCTGATCTTTCTTCAACAAGCAATTGGCATATTTAGAAAAGAGCAGGCCAGTGTAACCGGAAAAAAAGTCATGATTTGCTATAAAGCATACAGATGTGCTATCAAAGTGGATGTAGAAGGGGATCTTTTCAACCTCCAACCTCTTATATAGGGCCTTCCTTCCAACGACACCTGTCAGCTCTTCCCTCAGCGCCTTTATCTTTTCTAAGTAAAAGCGTTTCGGGTGAGGCGCGGTAGTCAATGCAACTAAGTTATAGAGTTTGTCTAGACAATCAGTAATTTCGCGCTGGTCACTTCTAGTGACAACATTTATAAGTAGAGTAGATACACTGCCATAACCTTTTAAGTGCTGCTGGACAAAGCTCTCTGGCGCTTCTATCGGCGTGAATAATCTGGATAGAAAGTTGGATTTGTCGGCCACGATACCACCTTACAAGGAAGGGATTGTCACTTCAGTCGATCACATACCATCTAAATTTAGTCAACTACCCTTATGGCCACAATTACTTCAAAGTTTTCCTTTGAGCAACTTAGCATAAAGAGGACGTAGAAAAAAATAAGACAAGTAGTTATTATCAGCTAACAACCATTAACACAACTGTGTATGCGCCGGGGTCCTTATCTAAATAATAACTAAAGAAAAACTACACGCCCATAGATACCTGACAGGGTTGTCGCAAGACGCATGTTTAATCAAATTATTTTCTTAAATTTAAAGCTAACGAAGCCTTATCTGATGATAAGCCTCACCATCTAAATAATTGGCAGACCAAGCTTCTAAAGTGACTCAACAACTGCAGTTGGATCAATCCTGAATACTGTTGCATGTGCCCACGTAGCCCCATAGAACCTTAACATGCTATAAATCGTTTGAGCCTGTTGAGTAAAGCATTGCCCTGTTCCAATACCGTTAAACACAATGGAAAATTGTTCTTTTATATGAAAAGTAAATATTTCAATACTCAAAGCAACCTTTATTAAACTCAATAAATCACCTTCACTCTAACCTGAAATGCATCTTGAATTATACAGATAGGGAAGCTTCAAATTTCTTTAAGTCTGGAAAGGTAAGTATATTTTTTGATCCTATCAAAATACTTATGCCTATGATTCCCATCCTTGCTCAGACCTAACCACACAAAGACATAAGCAAAGCAAACTTCATTAAATGCAAAAAATAGCCAATAGTTTCAATACTTATAGAGGCTAACACACCGGGTTAGTAGTTAGGAGCCAGGAAATGAGTAAATAGCTTTCTGATATAGTTCAAGTGCCAACCAAACACCACACCTTTACAGCCCAATATAAACCCCGTCTAGAGCTCAAACTTGAAAGGTGCAAATCCTACAGAGGCACCCTCCTCTATTTTTAAATGGGGGCTCGAATAGATTTTTTAAAAGTCAATTAGCTGGAACGCAAAAATCCTATGAAGCAATTTAATGTATCAAACAGCGCGACTCAGTGTATTTGGTTGCCTTTAAGAGTGACTAAACTATTAGACTATGGAAATGCTATTTGTTTACTTGTTACTCGGCGCCATCGCGGGTACTGCGGCAGGCCTCTTGGGGATTGGTGGAGGCTTAATCATCGTGCCTGCTTTGGTGTTGATTTTTTCTGCCACGGGTATCTCCCCCCAGGTGCTGACCCATATGGCGGTGGGGACTTCGTTGGCAACCATTATCGTGACTTCAATCAGTTCGGTCTGGGCACATAACGCAAAAGGTGCCGTTGACTGGCACCTATTTTGGATTATGACTCCAGGGATACTTGTAGGGTCTTGGCTGGGCGGCGTGACAGCAGACTTGTTACCTGGTGCTTGGTTGCAGCTATTGATTGGCGTATTTGCCATATTTATGGCCGTGCGTATGGGCTTAGGTGGATTGGCCTCGGCAACCTCACAAGAAAATGGCGGTCACTTACCCGGGACAGCCCCCTTGATCTGTTCCGGAGGAGTAATCGGATGGCTCGCAGCGATCTTTGGTATTGGTGGAGGGGCCTTGGTGGTTCCCTACTTATCGCACTTCGGTACAAAAATGCAGCGCGCTGTCGGAACCTCCGCTGCCTTTGGTCTGCCAATCGCTATTTCTGGTTCAATCAGCTTTGCCGTGCAAGGGTGGGACAATCAGTTACTACCAAAGTGGAGTAGTGGTTATATTTACTGGCCGGCTTTTGTGGGAATTGTACTTACCAGCGTGCTCTTTGCCAGGCTTGGTGCCAGCGTTGCACACAAGATATCTGCTAAGCGCTTAAAGCTGTGCTTTGCCTTACTGCTTTGTATTATCGGGGTTCGTTTTATCTGGCAAAACTTCAATCTGTTAGCTGGGCTAGGCTAGACCTACCCTCTGGATTGTTTTTAGCGGATCGGAAGTAAATAGTCAATTCCTCCCAAGCATCTATTATCAGATGCTCGCAATAGCCTTTGTGGTTTAAAAGACTACCAGTCGAATTACTCTTCCCAGCCCTTCGGATTACGCGACTGAACCATCTTTATAGGATATTAGTAACACAATGATTGGTATTTACCCCTAATGCATACCTACCAAACATTATGTACTTAAAGTGGAAAAGATTATTTTTAGCCATTGACAATCTCTACTGTCAAATTAGGAAAGACTGCCACCCGCGTTAAACTCGCCAGCAGGGAATTGAAATTTTAAAGATGGAAGTCCATTAAAATATAGTTACGAAAATAGTCATATTGGATTTTACACACAGGATAGACAACATGTAGGCCTCCGAAAAGAGCGCCGTGTTGCCGAGAGCTCAGCGCCTATCTCTGCACAGCCACTATATCAACCAGGCACTGACCATTTCTGAATCGGAATTCTTTGAGGCTTTGCGAAGACTTTGTGAGATAGTGGGAGCAGTACAACAAACTTATATTTGCTTCAATAAATGCTGATATCTTAGCGCAGGCTATTGCCGATGCTCCCTCCCCTGCGCACGCTGCAACTTAGTTCAAACCTTTTAGTACATTTATCTCCAGCCGCACCAACTTTAATGGAATTTATTCCAGCAACAGATTAACCCCCTACCCTTTCACTCTTGAAAACCTTATCAAAGAGCTAGCCAGCATCATTGGTAAAAACTATAGGACCAGCAATTCCAATTAAGATAACAGTCGCCCTACTTGATCTTCGACAAAAATTCTAGTGATTCCACGTAAAGCTTCTTCAGATGCTCAAACAGAGGGACTTCACCAGATTTCCTATCAAAATAATGTCCCTTTAGAGAAATTATTAAGTAATCCACAGAAAGGTAGATCAAGAGAACTAGAATGGCGCTCCCAATTCTAATAACTAAAAAGTGAGATTTTGTCGACAATTTCACAGATAACAATCGATTCCAATCGCACATTTACGGGCAAACTTATGAGCAAGCTATTCAGCAAGAAAACTTTGGCGCTGGCATTTACAGTCATACTGGCTTCATGTGGAGGAGGTGGAGGCTCTTCTTCAGATTCGGACCCGGCCCAATCATCTGGCGACAATGGCGGGGGCCAAGGCTCTGGAGATGGAGGCGGTTCAGGTAGTGGTAGCGGCTCTGGGGATAGCGGATCGGGGACCCTTCCAGACAACGAACCTGGTACCGTGACTGTTGGCGATATAGAAACGGCAGATCTGGGGTTTGCACAGATTACTTCCCGGGATATCACATTGCCGAATGGCCAAACCAATGCCGAAGAAGTCCATGGACTCCCACACTATATAGCCAGAACAGATAGTAATCAGGATGACAATCTACAGTCTGTGCCCATGCGAAGTTACACCACAGCTTGCGCAACCGACACTGATAGACCCAGGATGTTTGTTTCCAAAACCCTTAGCGAAGGTAGTGGAGAAGATGAAACCACTTATGGCACTGTTTATGAGCTGCAATATAATCCTGAAACTCTAAGCTTCGACCAAACCGGCAATACCACAATTCTAAAACAATGCTACGAAGCCCATGGTATCGCAGCTAGCGCTGATTGCTCACGGGTTGCCGTCTTGTGCAACACCGAATACCAGGCAAACGAGCGCTATGACGTACAAGGGGATCTGGTTGAGCAATACGGTAGCGACTGGATGAAGATGGAAAATAATATCAGTGCTATTGACGGACGTATTGAAAGGGATATCGGCCTGATGATATCTACCAATCACAGTCAATACATTGGCTATTTTACGGACCACCCCGCACTGAAGTTCGAGGACTTCCTACCTGGACTAAAAGAAAATTTCCCCGAGACTGACTTCGGCGACTCCCCGACCTTTAAGACAATTAAAGGTAACGAAATGCAAGAGGAGATGGCTTATATAGTCGATCAACTCTCTGATGCCGACTATAACGCTATGGTCGAGTATATTCGCGAGAATGGCTATAAATATAATGATCAGATCTGGCTAATGGAGTGGGATAGCTTAGCGCTTAGCGAGAAGCCTGCGGCCTACGTTGTAACCAAGATGCACGGTGGTGGCCACGCCGGAGCCCAAGAGCTTATCTATGTCGAGAATGATAGCCAAGGCCGCACCAGCTACGCCTTCTCAGTAACTGCTCGGGTTTTTGATAGCAGCTATGGTGGCTCCCACTATTCTGCTGGAATGACTGTTATTGATCGCGATAACTGGTCCTTAAATATGAGTGGCAGTAATAACAGAGGCTGGTATTGGCTTTGCGGCTACGGTCATGTCTTGAACATCCGGGCATTTTATAATCCTGGTACCGAAAAATATGGAGCAATTTGCACTAGCGATGGCGGTCAATATAGTCAATCGCGCGGATTAAACACTATTGCCATCAAGATGGAGGATATTTCCTCTACCAGTAGATTTGAAGGTTACTACAATTACCTGATCCCCTCCGACAATGCATTTTTCTCTAACGGAGGTGGACATACTGTAGTCCCTGTGGATGAAGATACTAACTTATCTCTCATCGTCTCCCCCAAGTACATTGATGATGAGGAAATGAATCGCTTCCTGCAAAGCGAATACGGCATTGATACCAGCACTGAAGGGCCTTTTGACCAGCAATGCTCATCCGATGATACGAACTGCTTCTTTTCCTACATGTCAAACAGCGATAATCCAACCATTTCAAGACAGGGGCTACGCAGTGGGGATGCTCTGGAATCCTCATCCCTGACTCGCATTGGTATTGCTAAAGTGGATGGTGAAGGAAGTATCGAGGGGGAAGGCTTTAAATGGCTTGTAGAAGAGCCCGACTGTCAAATCAGTAATCCACAACTTATCGACTTGAAAAATGGACGTTACCTATTTGGCTATGCGCAATTTCAGTGTATTTCCGACAACCTTTCTTATAACCGGAGTTCCGCTAAAAATGGGGCAATGCGGATGCTTGTTCCGAGAGCCTACTATGTTATGGAAATTGATGCAGACCTAAATGTATTGGAAGGCCCTGTAAAGCTGACGAATTTTGGTTGGGGCGGACTTGACGAACCTGTCTTCATGGGCAACGGTAAAGTCGCTTGGTCATATATCAAGAACCCTACAATTGATAGTTACGGCGGCGGCAAGCAGAATGTTTGGCAAGCGATGATTTACCACTCAAATAGCGCCAATTGATTCATTCATAAAAAGTAAAACTAGCTGTGATAAAAATAGAGAATTTTGCTCTCTATTTTTATCACACAACTATTAGACCTCCAGAAGCTACAAAGATAAAGAAGTGCTATTCACCTATTTATCGACCAATAGCAAAACCTGGTCGAATAAAAAACTCAAAACTACTGTTTCTTCACACAATGACTACTGGATCGGTAGAATAATACGGCAACAGCTCAGTGTAATTGCTTGAAACTACGTACCCAGATACAAGTATGCTAACCTCCCGCCTAAATAAAATTAGTCACTGAACTAACTGTCCTTTCTTCATTGAGTTTTGAATTTAGAAGCCACTACGCAATAAGGAGATCGCGATGGCTATTACTGTTCATGTCTGGAAGCAAAAGACCGGGAATGTCGGACATGCTTCCATCACCATTGATAACACCTATATCAGCTACTGGCCTTCTTCAGCGGCAGGGAAAAAGGACTTTAAAATCGGCCGATCTCACAGCCCTTCCTTTCCAAGTGGTTATCGAGTTGATAGACGTCTCGAGGGTGGTGATGCGGATCAGAACATTCTTATCGATGGGCTGAATGAAACAAAAATGATTGAAGCCTGGGAAAACTTCAAGGGCGAGCAGAAGCATTACAATATGAAGGACCAGAATTGCTCGACGGTCGTTGCCTGGTTACTTGAGACTGGCTCAGGGTTCGCATCACCTGGAAAAGGAGGAATCAAAATCAGTGACTGGGCAGCAAGTCCTATTCATCGTATTCTCTTCCAGTTACGCTTTTTTGGTAATCATATTGATATGTGGACACCCAATGATGTGTTAGCTTATGCGCTACAAATTCGAAGCCAGATAACCTCATGAGCCTACCGCTATTCTACTCGCCAAATTACAACATCAGCTTGCCGCTGCTTTCCAGCTTGCATCCTTTTGATGGCTGTAAATATGAGAAAGCATTGGCACTGATTAATGCCGAGTCAGAAGCGAACATTGAGTTAAGAGTTGTTTCAGAGCCTCTTAGTCAAGACTGGCTATTATCTGTACATACGCAGCCCTATTTAGATAGCTTACATCAATCGAAAACACTGGCTCGCGTTATAGAGATGCCGCTACTGCGCTTGCTGCCCGCAGGCGTATTAAATAGATATTTCATGAAGCCAATGCGCTTTGCAGCTGAAGGCACTTGCTTGGCGGTACAGGAAGCCTTGAGTAAGAAAGCCTCTACCTTAAATCTCGGTGGAGGCTATCACCACGCATTTGCTGGTCACGGTGAGGGGTTCTGTGCTTTCGCCGATGTAGCCATTGCTATTAATCGTGCCCGCAAACAGCACCTGCTCTCACCAGATGACAATATCTGGGTAATTGACCTTGATGCCCATAGAGGGAATGGGTTTGCTGACTGGGCCATGGAGGACCCCAATATACATATCTTTGATATGTACAATATGCAAGCCTACCCCGGCTTGCACCCCGATGAGCAGGAATCTCGCTGGCCATTTTTAGTCCCCCTAAAGCAAGGAACAGATACTAAAGGTTACCTCAGTCGGTTGGAGTCGGAATTTTCGGACTTCATTAAGCAGAGTCCGCTGCCTAAATTGGTTATCTACAATGCAGGCACAGATATTATTGCCCAGGACAAGCTGGGGGGGCTCCAGGTCAGTATCGATGGGGCCAGAAAAAGGGACCAATGGCTGGTTGACCAGATTCAATCGCTGGATGTGCCTATGGTCACCGTAACCAGTGGCGGCTACTCCGAAAACTCCTATCGTCTAATAGCTGACTTAGCGATTTACCAGGCGAAAAAGGTAACAAGTTGAAGCTCTGGAGAGGCCTCTGTCATTGAGAAAAGTGGCCCAGTAAACAACCGCTCTCTAACCCACCAAATTTTTCAAAGACTTTTGAGTATTTAGGCACTTGATTGACGCTGGAGTACTGAGCACCAAGTTACTCTTTGAGCTCTTTCGCCCGCAACCAAGCCAACCCAAGACCAGCGGCAACCGTAATACCCATGCCTATCACACCACGGATACCGAATTCTGTGTCAAACATAAAACGATCAGCTAACACACCGACGAGGATCGCACTGTAAAACAGTGCCCCAACGAGGTAAGCAGGTGCAACACGATTAGCGATCGTGTAAGCAAGATTCTGTGGAACAAACAGCAGCGCTGGAATCGCGAGAATCCATAGCGACGATGTCTCTACCTTCGCCCCCTCCCAGAATACAATAGATAAGCTAAAGACCAACATCCCAACAGCGAAATAGAACATGATGCGCTCAGGTGGTTCCGTCCGGCCTGCGACACCGGTTGTGATACTACCCGCTGCACGCGCTACTCCCGCCAGCAACGCAAGGAGTGAATAGGGATTGAAAATGCCCTGAACACTGTGCTGGATCAAAATGAGGCATACTCCCAAGAATGCCAGTATCGCAAGAAAGATAGTGGCGATACTAACCCGGTGACCGAGGAATACTCGGGCCATCAACATGGCAAAGAATGGATTCGTGCTTTCCAGCACCAGCGCATCTGCGATGGGTATTCCCTTGACCGCCCAGTAAAAGGCAGCAAAATAGACAAAACCTGATATGGAGCGAAGGACAAGGATCTGAGGATTCACCGGCCTTATCCCCGCCACCCCTTGTCGCATCAGAAGAAACATACCCGACAATGGAGCAAGTAATATGACCTGTGCAGCCAATAGCAGAAATGGGCTAAGGCCTGCACCAGAACCCAGCTTTCCGGCAATACCAAGACACCCCATCAGCACTCCGCCGAGAAGAGCTAACCCAACACCCAGGGAATGATTTTGATAAGTAGATGGCAAACTGTCACTACCTTTGGCAATTAGAGGTCAAACCTGCCTGAGAGGTAATAATGATGCCTTCATTTATGTATCGGGCGGGTCATTACAGAGCAGGACTCTATGTAACATTAGCCCCCCGATTGATTCATTTCCTATTGGGCAAGCCAAAGAGTTTGGCGCAGTAATTACTTGCCTGCCGGCGTCAGTTTCCCTGTAACAAAAAATATGAACTTCATAATATGAAATCTGAGCTTTGACCACTTTAAGATCAAGAGTATTAATCCTGTCCCCAGTTCTGCCTCAACAGATATACAGCATAAGCGATTGTCGGCACTACCTTTCTGCCAGACGTAACCCCACATAATATCTAGTTACTTCTCCTTGCGGTTTATATCAAACCCTTTGTGCGTCATCGCACAAGGGTAGTTGGCAGCCCTAAATTACTTCAAATTGGTGGTGGAGCGTAAGAATCTATAGGCGCTCGCTTGAATATGACGATTGTACCCACACCCTGTTTACTAAAATCGAGTTATGCCCTACGATCGCTAACTTGCATAAAGATCACTGCTCTCGGAAAACTCTCTTAGTGTCTTCATATATTTTTCTACATACTTTAAAGCACTTTCTTTGCTAACTAGCGGTTCACAATGCCCGAAAACAAACACCCCTTCTCCATCTATTGTACAAGTCACTAGCATTATTGGGTGTTCTCCATGTGTTTGAACAGTCATAGCCACACCAAAGTCAAAGAACATTAAGGAGCCTGTATACTCACTGATATCCCCTACATTGGATACACAAATCCCAGAGGGGAAATAGTCTTTCTCAGCACTAGAATTTTTAGCCAAATGTTTGATCTCATCAAGGCTGTAATCAGGCACAAGTGGAGGTTTAAAAAAATGCCCATTTCGCAATTGCAAATAAACTTTTCTTTGAATTAAACGTGCGAGGTTTAATAAGTCGAGACTAGTTTCATCTGAGGATAAGGATATAGTTAATACAGTTGTACATTCCCCGATAACATCTCGATCTATCTGGCGTTTACACAAATATTGTGCATTTATAGGTAACGTTAACTCTGTTGTTGAGCGAAAACTTGGTAATGACTGGGCAGCAATAACAGCAATGGCATTATAAATAGAGGTAACCTGAACATTCTCACGCTTTGAAATTAAATGTAAATAGGAACATAATTTTTTAGGGAGGACACGGTACATAGAACATCCCATTCTAAGGGAGGCGTTTGCTGCCTGCTCTACTGGCCACTTTGGAGAAACGTCATTTCCGCCACCAACTGCCGATTGTCTTTTTTTAAGGTGTTTTATGGAACTAACATACTCCACCACCGATTTTTGCATGATCGAAGCAGAGGGTTTACTTCCTGAACCCCCTCTCAAGAACCGATCCAAATCTCTAACCAAGATTAATAAGGAGCGTCCATCCATGGCAGCATGGCTTACCATAAAAGCAATCCACTTTACTTCTTCCTGCTCATTCATATAAACCGTGAAACGATACACATATTTATCCAGCTCAAGAACTTTACTTCCTAAGCGCCTGAACTCTTCCTGATAATTTAAAGGCATTGCATCATGCTTTATTTCAAAAGGAATAGTTTCAAACCCCACATCACAGAACCAATAGGCATGAACATTTTTTTCTATACGAGAGCGGAGCATTGGGTGCAGGTTATGGAGGTATTCCATTCCCTTTAGTAATTCTTCGATACCGAGAGAATTACATACCCTGAAGAAGACTGCTAGTTGAACTGCGCCATTTGACTTTTCAGTCAACTCTACAGAGAGTGCTTCCTGAGCTCCAAGCTCACGAAAAGGTTTTGTATTTTTCATTGCAGGCTCTTCCCAGTCGGGAGATCACTGTCAATAGTATAGAACGAGAAAGCGCTATACCCTTGAAACATTTATAACAATCGATTCTAGATAACCACGAGACTCACACAAACCTTATAGATCTCGGCGCCATAGGTAATGAGTTCTCTTTCCACCTACTTATTGATGATATCTTTCAGGACCTTCATGAACTTTCACTTACTGTCAACGCCGCTCAATATTCTCCGCCTAACAAATACAAACAAATGATAAGCAACAACTACAAATCCGACCTTGCACCCCATCTGAATTGAGTTGATTGCCTTTTCATTCTCTGAATCAAAAAACAGTGAATACACATGTGCAATAACATTTGTTAAATCAATCAACACAACCATTAAGAATATGACCAACCAATAACAAAACAATAAGAGCCTATTAAGGTTCATAAATATCAATCCATTTCCTCAGCGACTGTTAACTATCACCCCAACCTCTAGTTACTTCTCCTTGCAGCGTTTATCGAACCTAATGGGTTCCATCACACAACTAGGTTTTTTAATTTTTTACCATACCTTTGCCCTGACTTGAAGGGAAACATCCCTCGATACCGGTAACAATAATATAACGAGCTCTCATCTCTAGTCTTTTGGTGTCCTGGATTTATCATTTAGGATAAACCACTCCCTTTAGTCAAATATTGTATTCACCAGGAAGCAACTAGCCTTAAACTCCCGTTAGACTCTCTATGTACTTTCAACTCACGCTTGAACGCCCCCAAAACCATGACCCACATGCCACCCAATATTCTTCATCGCGCCCCTGCAAATAAAATACATCTTGAATATCGGACACCTTCCAAATCAACTTACTCTTGATTAGGTTGTTATTTTCTATACTTAAAATTTCTACGTTATTTGATTTTGCCCATAACTCAATCTTTTTTCTAAAGTAATTATATCGCACTATTAACAGAGTATATGGAAGCCCTCCAAAGCAACCTACTACCACCATCAGTATTCCATGGTACAGATACAATCCAACTAGATTAAAAAAAGTCGCACAATTCGTAGCGAAAGCGTCACAAATATTGACACATTAGGACCAGCAGGATCAAATACTGTGCAAGCACATGCCCCCTATATAGATATCGCTTACTACCGCAACACCCGGTCCACTACCACCACTGCTAACATCTTCATTCAACATTCAGGCCTCCTGAATTATTTTGAAAACTGATGCTTCCAGACTAATGAAGAGGATAGCTTAAGCAGTAAAACACAAGTGTTGACCTATTCTGATCTCAATATAGATATTGTGGGTAGATCTTGTAATCTCACAGTATCCCTCGCAGATCACTAACTTATATGTAAATCATTGCTCTCGGAAAAGTCTCTTAGTGTCTTCATATATTTTTCTACATACTTTAGAGCACTTTCTTTGCTAACTAGCGGTTCGCAATATCCAAAAACGAACACGCCTTCTCCATCTATTGTACAAGTCACTAGCATTATGGGGTGCTCTCCATGTGTTTGAACGGTCATAACCACACCAAAGTCAAAGAACGTCAAAGGGCCCGTATACTCACCTATATCCCCTACATTGGATACGCAAATCCCAGATGGAAAGTAATCTTTTGCAGCACTAGAAGCTTTAGCCAAATGTTCGATCTCAACAAGGCTGTAATCGGGCACAAGTGGAGGTTTAAAAAAATGCCCACTTCTCAACTGCAAATAGACTTTTCTTTGAATTAAACGCGCGAGATCTAACAAGTCGAGACTAGTTTCATCTGAGGATAAGGATATAGTTAATACAGTTGTACATTCCCCGATAACATCTCGATCTATCTGGCGTTTACACAAGTACTGTGCATTTATAGGTAACATTAACTCTGTTGTTGAGCGGAAACCTGGTAATGACCGGGCAGCGATAACAGCAATGGCATTATAAATAGAGGTAACCTGAACATTCCCATGCTTTGAAAGTAAGTGTAAATGGGAGCATAATTTTTTGGGGAGGACACGATACATAGAACATCCCTTTCGAAGGGAAGCGTTTACTGCCTGCTCTACAGGCCACTTTGAAGAAACATCATTTTCGTCACCAACTGCCGACTTTCTTTTTTTAAGATGCTTTATGGAACTAACATAATCCACCACCGATTTTTGCATTATCGAAGCAGAGAATTTATCTTCCGCCCCCCTCTCAAGTACCGATCCAAATCTCTAACCAAGAGTAATAAGGAGCGTCCATCCATGGCAGCATGGCTTACCATAAAAGCAATCCACTTTACTTCTTCATCCTCACTCACATAAACCGTGAAACGATAAGTATACTTATCTAGCTTAAGAACTTTACTTCCTAATCGCTTGAACTCTTCCTGATAATTTAAAGGCAATGCACCATGCTTTATTTCAAAAGGTATCGCCTTAAAAGCTACATCACAGAACCAATAAGCATGATGATTTTTTTCTATACGAGAACGGAGCATTGGGTGCAGGTTATGGAGGTATTCCATTCCCTTTAGCAATTCTTCGACGCCGAGAGACTTATATGCCCTGAAAAAGACAGCCAGTTGAACCGCACCGTTTGACTTTTCGGTCAACTCTACAAAAAGTGCCTCCTGAGCCCCAAGCTTACGAAAAGGTTTTACTTTTTTCATTGCAGGCTCTTCCCAGTAGGGAGATCACTGCCGATAGTATAGAACGAGAAAGCGCTATTGCCACATAACATCTATAAAAATCGATTCAAGATAACCACGAGGTATGCACAAAAAAACATAGCTGTAAACGCCAAAAACAAGGCTCACATAGCTTAAGAAACTTGCAAATCGCCTAGAAAACCCACATCGCCGCACTCCAGATATACTCGAATATAGTTAGACAAAAATAAAACTATACGCTAAACAACCTTCACCGCCATCTACATTCAGTCGAAGTACTAAAGCTTATATCCGTATATCCTAACAACAATAACTGGGCACGAAGTTGATCAATGGCAACTGGAGTAGGCCGATAATGACCAGAACAAGTGTTAACGAAAACTATCTTTCCACCCTCCGCCACGATCTCACCCGCTGCTGCAACACTATCTCCTGCCAGAAACGTCGAATGAGCAAAGACTGGCTTTGGGTAAAAGTAACTTGAATATATATTCCCATTCTTATCCATAACATAGATAGCGGCTCTACCATTATAATCTTCTGCCTGTTGTGCACGCCTAGTATCAAAAAGCTCACCAGTAGAGTCATAAATCTTCCCGTCCATCACCGATAGTTTCGTCCCCTCTCGCTGGGCATCTGTGTAATAAATAACATATGCAGGACACATATATTTAAATTTTTTAAGGCACCTTACATCTTCACCCTTGTATTTTGAATGAAGTTCAAAAAGCCTGTAGTTTTTTATTTTTGAATTACCATGTACCGCAACACTAGAGATACTTTCATTAGCCCTATTCGTATCGTTCATAGTAAGAATCCACTGGGAGATTCCTTCTGGTGCACATCTGCCCGCATTAACCCCATGGTAATTACATGTATTTTCACCTGACCACCAGTCAGTTGGTCTAGGCAATACACTATTGGAAAGACCTATTTCCATTAAGTATTCTGGTGTTTCATTTACATTTCTGCTCTCAACTATAAATGCCCTATCACGATAAGCCATACCGCTTGAGGGCTGGCCGCAATAGAGCGCAGTCAAAAGTACGGCAATAACTTTCTTTAGATTCTTAACGACCATTATCGGCAACTCTTTCGCAACTGAAAAGGACGGGAGAATACAGTGGTCTCAAAACGCGCTGTGAATAGGTGTTTATAAGCTTTCAGCCGGCATCTATGCCTATATTGTCCCGCACGCACTGTATTTTCCTTCGCAAATTTAAGTTTTTCAGTCATCAAAACCCACTCTAAGAAGAAAACCCAAGACTAACCAGCAGGACCTGATACATAAGAGTAAATAGTATGACGAGTGGGGCGACTTCCAAATCAAAATAGAAATGGTCCCCCTAGATGCTCAAGCCGCAGCATTCAACCAACCTAAAGTGTCCCTCCACAAACTATCTTCGTAGCGCGCCTTGAAGAAACCAAAATGACCTATTGGCTTTGTATCCACGGCTTTAGCATTCACAATCTGCATTTCAGTATTTGCATTACAATAGAACGCCTTGAGAGCCTTCACAGCCTGCAGTGGAGCAAAATCTATATCATCATCTATGTATAGAAACTTCATATTGCACTCTAGACGGGAGAAGCCATCTCGTACGGGCCTACCTCTCTGGTCGACAATATAGTCTTTATGGCGCCCCCAGTAGGCCCACTGCCGAGCAATACCTGCGGGTAAACTCTCACCTCCGAGGAAAAGGCCTGGAACCTGCCCCAAAATATTTGATAAGAGCGGAATCATAGCGAACCATGCAAACAATATTTTGGGCCTCTGACGCAATCCCCAGTGACCCCAATACCCGCTTTGGGAGGATACACAGTAGACACTGGCAAGTTGGGTATTGTTATCTGCGAAGCCAATAATTTGGCCCCCTACACTATGCCCCACACAATGCCAGGTTAGCGTTTTGTATTGGCTAGTAGACCAATCGATAACAGCGGCCAAATCGTACTCTCCCCACGAGCTCATAGATAGTCGAGAGTCTCGTTGATTGGCAACCGCAGACTTACCTATACCTCGATAGTCATAGGTCACTACCAAGTAGCCATTCTTAGCCAGGAATTTTGCAAATTCAGCATAATAGCCCTGCTTGACCGCAGTAGCCGAATTTATGATTACCCCCGCTTTAGGCAGACCTTTTGGTGAAAATAGCGTTGCCCCGAGAGATAGGCCATCCTGAGTTACTATTCGACATTCTTCAATCATTACTTGAGACCTCCATATCTTGGTCTAATACAAAATTTATGAGAGGACCCAGCACCACATCCGGAGCCTCCAGCTCAGGGAAATGTCCAGCTTCTGCTATGCGTAGTAGAGAGGCCTCCGGGATCATATTCAAACTTGAATGCTTACAAGTACATCTATGAGAAAGGTCCCGCTCCCCCCAAAGAAATAAGGCTCTCACTGTTAAGGGTTTGGAGAAAAGAGTACCCTGCAAAGGAGATTCGCCGACTAATAATCGTTGAAAAGCTGACGCCAGATTAAAAGTTGCTCCATGTTGGTAGGCTTGTTGGGCCAATTCATTAAACGGTGTGATCAGCTCACTCCTCCCTAGCGCAGCTTCAAACCAGGCAAGTGTTCGCTTACGTTTCAGAGCTTTTAGCAACAGCTGACTTAAAATTGGCTTGCTCAGCAATCCTCGTGGATCTCTCCCCTCCTTCCATCTCAACATTTCTCCCCAGCTCGGTACTTGAGATAGCACTATGTGGTCAAGCAAATCTGGGCGCTTGTACGCAAGTGCAATTGCTCCAAAGCCGAGTACGCATGGAGCAACAAGCGTCACACATCCAAGGGCAAGGTTTTGTAAAAACACCTCGGTAAGGCTAACCAAAGATGCAAAGTTATAATCAAGACTCGTTGAAGGAATGGAAAAACCAAAGCCAGGTGGTTCAAATATTACAACGGTGAAATCACTTGGAACTTGGCTTACAAGATAGTCATAATGCTCAATAACAACTGGCGGATCTGCTTCAAAAACAATTACACGGCTGCCTCGCCCTATCTTTCGATAGCGAATCACACAAGAGCCCAAATCCATAAACTGAATACCATCTCTTGAGTGAGCTGCGTACCCTTTAAGGGTTTGACTTTTAAGCAAACTCGGCACAAAGCCATCTATAACTGCCGATATCATACTCTGGCCACCTGATTACTTTAGATACTCAATCAGATAATCCTAGGGAAGTGACAACACTGCGACAAATGGGTTTTTCCTTAGGCTCAGGCAAGAAAATCTTGTCTGGGAAAATAAAGCTAGGTGATTAACCTTCTAGGGAATGGACAACTTCTATAAACCAGCGAACAAATCCTTCAATAATTTCGTTACCCTCCAATGACTTGCTAAAGGCAAGATACAAAGGAGCCAGCTCACTGAATTTTTCAGGGTAGAGTAGTTCAAGCTCTCCAGATCTGACTTTAGGCGTTAGTGCGGGAAAGTATCCCATTGCGACTCCCAACCCTTGCTCGGCCATCTCGAGTACGGGTTGTAAGCCATCACAAGTCAGCGTCTCATTGAATTCAACTGATAAGCCCCAATCTGCCGACCATCTTTGCCAACCCAGCTTATCTGTAGACAATTGGATCTGATTTGCTCGATCGTTCTTCAAGTAACCCGGCGCGCAAACCGGTGAAATTCGCACCCTTGAGATCTCCCGGTAACACAAATCATCATTCGACTCCTTGTCATAACGTATAGCAACCTGCAGCTCGCCAGGGTCTATGCTAGCGCGGGCGATTTGAGACTCGATACTAATACACACTGTGGGGTATAGCGCTTTAAAGGATTTGATATTTGGGACGAGTACTGTATTGGTCAGAAATGGAATACTGTGGATGGTAAGTGTTTTACTTTGATCCCGCGCAAGTAAATCCAAAGTTGCCCGTCGAATCACTTCCAGTGCCTTGGCAATTTTCAGATGGTATTCCCTACCAACACCCGTAAGTTCAATAGTTCGATTGAAACGAATAAATAGCTTGGCTTGCAACTCCGCCTCCAGCGTTCGTATCTGGTGCCCAACAGCGGAGGGTGTTACATGAAGCTCTTGTGCAGCGTCCTTGAAGCTTAGGTGCCGAGCGGCCGCATCAAAGGTTACCAGCAAGTTAGTCGAGGGAAGTTTCCGCATGAAGAATACTGTGATGCCATACTATTATTTTGTGAATGGCAGATTATCATGGGTACTACAGGCTCCCTCAACGTGTTAGCTGCCAAAATTGAGGAGAATCTAGCCCAAAACAACCCCTCCCGTTGGAGCGGTTACGCTTGAAAGCAGCTCCAAACTCACCTCCCTCCTGCAAGCCCCTCTATCTGATCTAATGTAAACACATCCCCTCCCCGATCGTGTGAGCTACACCCATGAGAGATGTCGCCGTTGTTGCCTATTGCCGAACTGCCATTGCCAAAGCCAGGCGGGGTGCGCTGAATGAAACTCACGGTATTTCTATGGCTGCCCATGTCCTGAGGGAGGTGGTTTATAAGGCGGGTTTAACGCCACAGGAAGTGGAAGACGTTGTGTTGGGGTGCGGCTTACCCGAGGGGGCTACTGGGCACAATGTCGCGCGCAACGCGGCACTATTTGCCGGCTTTGGGTCTCAAGTGCCGGGTTTTACTATAAATCGCTACTGCGGCTCTGGCCTCAATGCGGCTTCTATTGTGGCCAACCGTATTGCCGCAGGCGAAATGCAAATTGGGGTGGCCGGTGGCGTCGAGAGTATCAGCCTGGTGCAGTTCAACTTGAACCTGAACCATTTTGTCTATGAGCCCTTACAAAAGAAAGTGCCGGCAGTTTGGTGGACCATGATCCAAACGGCCGACTATGTCGCCGATCAATACAACATCAGTCGCGAAGATCAGGATCGCTATGTGGTTGAATCACAAAAGCGTGTTGCCGAAGCTCAAAAGGCCGGAAAGTTTGCCGAGGAAATCACGCCGTTTGATACGGTAATGGCAGTGAAAGATAAGGAGAGTGGCGAAACCAATCGCCTGAAAGTCACCTTGTCAGAAGATGAAGGCCCCCGCCCCGGCACAACCATGGAAGCCCTGTCTGCGCTGGAACCGGTGAACACAGGAGGGACGATAACTCCCGGTAATGCGTCCCAGTTATCCGATGGGGCCGCAGCGGTCGTCATGATGGATGCTGAACTGGCAGCGCAGAGAAACCTGCCTATTCTGGGGCTGTTTCGCGGTATGCAGCTGGGAGCGGTAGCGCCAAAAGAGATGAGTATTGCGGTAGCGCCAGCGGTCAGTCGCCTTATGAAGCGCCACCAACTCACCCAGGATATGATTGACCTTTGGGAGCTACATGAGGCTTTTGCCGTAACCACCCTATACAACCAAGCTGAACTCAAAACCCCTTGGGACATTACCAATGTTAATGGCGGTGCTATTGCGCTCGGCCACCCCTACGGTATGTCGGGCATCCGCTATCTGGGTTCAACCCTATTAGAACTGGGCCGGCGCGACGCCCATCGGGCAATTATTGGTGTCTGCACTGCCGGCGGTATGGCGACGGCTGCTTACTTAGAGCGATAAGGAATCAGCCCATGAACACCTGGAAGCCTATGGCTGCCCTAGTATTATTGCTACTGCTCCCCTTGGTGGGTTATCTACAGGAAAATATGCAGGGGGTAAAATTTGACACACTGGTAGAATCGACCAAGGATTGGGCCGGAAATACCCTGCCCCAATATCCAAAAGGACAGCCAGAGCTCTCTGTGGTGCGTGTGACAATCGAGCCCGGCGCACGGCTACCAGTGCACAAACACCCCGTACCTAATAGCGTCTATGTTGCCGAAGGCACTTTAAAAGTTACCCTCGTTGACCAGGATAAAAGCCTAACTTTGGATGAGGGGAAAGCCTACGTTGAAGTCACCGATATGTGGCATTTTGGGCGCAATGAAGGCGACAAGCCGGCGACACTTATCATTTTTTACGCTGGTGCTAAGGGAATTCCGACAACGGTCTTTCAAAAAGATAATTAGGAAGCATCCTACTCTAATAACTTGCCAATGAATTGGCAGCTAACTGACGCGCAGCAGGGCCTCTCTAAGATAGCCAGGTAATGGGGTCTTCTCCTTTTCAGGGGATGACAGAGTGACATAGGTAATATTAGCGGTGAACGCTAGTATCCCATTATCCAAAAAGCCTTTCGTTTGAAACGTAAAAGAGTGATTACCAATATCCGCAACAGAAACATGGATACTTAATTCTTGATCCCAGGTTACAGGGGATAGAAATTCCAGATTAAAAGCTCTTACAGGTGTAAGAAAACCCAGTTGTTTCATTCTGGCGATAGCAGGCCCTTCAAGCAGAACAGCCATTGCATCATGGGTTGCCTCAAGTGCAAACGATGAGAACCTTGGGGTGTATACGATTCCCTCGGGATCACAATCCCCGAACAGTACTTTTCGTTTGACTGTTATCATCGTATCAACCCGTTATTTCTTATCTGGGCTGGAATTATATGTGAAGGTCCCCGCTCCATTCCTACCAAACCACCTACCCAAATCCATCATTGAGAGATCAAACCTCAAGGACCAAATATGGATAATACAGTTACTTCTGGTGGCACCAGGAAACGTACTGGCAAAATACTGGTCCCTACCCCAGGGCTTACATAGAGGTGTTTATCACCTTCAACAATATGCCCAATAGCAAAACGCTGCCCGTAACTTGAAGGTACTATGGGCCGCCCAATAAACGGCAAGTAGACCTGGCCCCCGTGAGTATGCCCGGCGATAGTTAATGACAGCTCCGCAGGCAGTTCGGGGAAAATATCCGGATTATGAGTGAAGGCCAATATCGTCTCACCTTCATCTATCCCCTGCATTGCTTTTTTAACATCGTGAGGCCCCTCCCAAAAATCACTGATTCCCACTAGTCGTAATTTACATTCGCTACTAACCAGACTTACTGACTTATCCTCAAGCACTGAAATTCCCTGGTTTTCAAGGGATTGCTCAACCCGCGCTGCATCAAGCCACCAATCATGATTTCCCAATACGGCAAACACCCCCATCGGGGCCTTGAGTTCTTTAAGGATTCCCGCTGCATCCTCCGGCGGAACGAATTTACCTCCAACAACCCCCTGAATAACAAAGTCACCGGGTAGGAGAATAAGGTCGGGTTGGCTTTTATTAACAGCCTCAACCAGGTTTTGTAAGCTCTTCCGCCCCTTGTAAGGGGAACCTACATGCAGGTCAGCAAGTATCGCGACCCTTAGCCCGTTACATTCCTTTGGCCAGGCATCTACGACAATATCATCTTCATTAATTCGGAAACTTGCTGGCTCAACGATAAATGCCCATACGGCCAACAACAAACCAATACAAAATAATACGATAAAAGTTATACGCCACTTACTCAAAACAAGGCCCAAAATTTACGACTAACACTCATTATTATTTGCCGGATGGCCATGACAGCTACAATCTGTCAGCTCCCGCATAATGTCACAGGCATTAATTGCCTGGCCACCCTCACATCGATTGCGTAAATCTACCAAGCTTTTTCGCAACTGCTTGAGCGATTCCAGTTGTTTTTCGACTCTTTGAATTTGATCATCAACCACGCTATCAATATCAGTGCAGCTTTGCGATGGAGCCTCTTTTAATCTCAACAGGTTGCGAATATCCTCGAGGGGGATATCCAGAGAACGACAGTGGCGAATAAAACGCAGTTGTTCCAGGTGAGACTCTGAGTAGAGCCGGAAATTACCCTCTGAGCGAGCGGGCTCTGGCAGTAGCCCTGCCTGCTCGTAGTAACGAACCGTTTCCACTTTGCAGCCCACCCTCCTGGCTGCTTCACCAATCTTGTAAGCCATGCCACTCCCTCTTGACTCTATAGTTACTAGAGGGATTGTAATACTGGCTCACTGACTGATCTATCCGAGAGTGAATAATGGTCAAGCGCGATTCCAGCTGTGGCTGCAGCGGGGCAACCCAAGCCGCAACCATGACACCGATTCAAAACAGCAATAACAACAGCGACAAAGGTGACCTGTCCCTGTTCTCCATCAGCAAGATGGACTGCCCCACTGAAGAGGGGCTAATACGTGCCAAGCTCTCCGGTATGCAGGGCATTTACCAGCTGGACTTTAATCTGGTGCAGCGAATCCTGCAGGTGCGCCACGCGCCAGGTATGGAGAGCAAGATCCTCAATACCTTGACCCCCCTTGACCTGGACGCACGCCTGGCCACAGAAGATGACATCGATTCCGCGCCACCTACCACCCATGCAAACTGGTGGTTATTGGGCGCTGCCGGTTTGGCGGCGATTGCCTCCGAGGTCGTATTCTGGTTACAGGGGGGAAACAATTGGCTGGTAATGATACTGGCCTTGGCCGCTATCGCTGGCGGCGGACTCACGACCTACAAAAAGGGCTGGATCGCGCTCAGCAATCGCAACCTGAATATGAACGCGCTGATGTCCATCGCGGTCACCGGCGCCCTGCTTATCGGTCACTGGCCCGAAGCGGCAATGGTGATGGTGTTATTCACCCTGGCAGAATTAATTGAAGCCAAATCCCTGGATCGTGCCCGCAATGCGATTCGGGAGTTAATGGACCTGGCCCCGGAAACCGCCACTGTACAGGGGCCAGATGGCGAGTGGGTTTCCATGTCAGCCAAGACTGTTCCGGTTGGCACAACCATCCGGGTGCGCCCCGGCGAACGTATCGCTCTAGATGGGGAGGTAATACGCGGCAATTCAGCTGTAAACCAGGCCCCAATTACCGGGGAGAGCCTTCCGGTAGACAAAGGCCCTGGAGATGAACTTTTCGCCGGCAGTATCAACGAATCCGGGGCACTCGAATACCAATCTACGGCTGCTGCCAACGATAACCTGCTCGCCCGAATTATTCATGCGGTGGAAGCCGCACAAGGTAGTCGCGCTCCAACCCAGCGCTTTGTCGACCAATTCGCCCACTGGTATACGCCCCTGGTATTTGCAGTGGCACTGGCTACTGCGGTAATACCGCCGCTGCTTTTTGCCGGCAGCTGGATGGAATGGATCTATCGCGCACTCGTGTTACTGGTAATCGCCTGCCCCTGCGCACTGGTGATTGCAACTCCTGTCACCATCGTAAGTGGCTTGGCATCAGCCACCCGCCACGGAACCCTTGTCAAAGGCGGGGCCTACCTTGAGCAGGGGCGCCACCTTCGCTGGTTAGCATTGGATAAAACTGGAACCATCACCCATGGCCTGCCAACCGTCACGGATTTTAAAGTGATAGCGCCAATGCCCGCGGAAGAGGTACAAACCCTGGCGGCGAGCCTAGCCGAACGTTCCGATCATCCGGTATCCAGGGCCGTACTAGAGTTTGCTCAGATTCCCCACGAACGTCTACAAGAAGTAGATTCTTTTGAAGCCCTGGCCGGGCGCGGCGTCAGGGGCAGAATTCAGGGGGATCAGTGCTACCTGGGTAACCACCGCCTTATTGAAGAATTGGGTATTTGCTCCGCCGATCTGGAGCGCCAATTGGGAGCCCTTGAGGAAGAAGGGAAAACTGTTGTGATGCTGACCCGGGAAAACTCCGTACTGGCGATATTTGCTGTCGCCGATACCGTGAAGGAATCGAGCCAACACGCCATTGAGAGCCTTCACAAGCTGGGCGTGAAAACACTGATGCTTTCCGGGGACAACCAGCACACTGCAGATGCGATTGCTAAACAAGTCGGCATCGATCGGGCTGAAGGCAACCTATTGCCGGAAGACAAGCTCAGAGAGGTGGAGACTCTATCTGGAAAAGGCCAGGTTGGCATGGTTGGCGATGGCATTAACGATGCCCCCGCCTTGGCCCGTGCTGATATAGGGTTTGCGATGGGAGCAACGGGAACCGACACAGCGATAGAAACCGCTGACGTGGCCCTGATGGACGACAATCTGGGCAAGATCGCCACCTTTATCCAACTATCTCGTTCAACGGCCCATATTCTTTGGCAGAACATTATCTTGGCGCTGGGCATTAAAGCGGTCTTTCTGGTGCTTGCTTTTGCCGGAGAAGCAACCATGTGGATGGCTGTTTTTGCCGATATGGGTACCAGTTTGTTAGTCGTCTTTAATGGGCTCCGAGTGATGAGAAAATAATCAATCCTACTCAAGTTAGTCAGTGCTGGAGAGCGGCACCTCTAAGTTATTCTTAGCATCGATCACAGCACTGATTAATTCCGCCGGCTGATCAACTCCAATATAAATCCGTCTTACCTGCCCAACTTGCCTGTTTAGTTCGATAAGAATATTTGGATTACCGGAAAAGTTAAATCATTTTACAGCTTTCGACCTTGGAGCGTAACCAGAGCTTTGGGTAATAGAATGGATATCACTTAGACAAATATTCTTCTGATTAAAGAGGCCAAACCTTACTATGAGGTAGTCATTATTAAGAGATATTGGTCTACGCCCCATTGACCTATATTCAGCAACCAAAAATAGAAGCCCAAACAGAGTTAAAAAGCTGATAATATTTGCTGCCATTGGCGACCAAATAAAGTGTAAAAGGAGGTGTACTATTGGCAGTTCGAATAAAATAATAAAAATGAATCCTAGAGCAGTAGTTTTTGCTCCAGCCTTCAAATGATAACTAAAATGCTTACTCCCATGATATTGGCTTGGGTCAATGCGATGACCAAGGAACGTGAACATCCAAACACGGGCCTCGAACTCCAATATTTGTGCTAACACTCCCCCACCGGTATATTTCTCCACTGACGAGCGTATTGCGATATCAAGATCATCATGGTTGATAGTTGCCGCCCTAATTGCCGAACACATTGTAGCTATAGCCGTCATTTCAACTATAACCAAGCCTGCCAATAGCAAGTATCTCCCCATCTCCAGGTATGGCCAAAGGACTTTACTTTGATTAGGGATAATGTAACTTCCAACCAATACTACCAGGCTCCCAAAGACCAGTATTTTTAGCAGTGCGTTCCGCTTATTTTCGGAATAAATTAAATACAGAATAGGTAAAATAATAAGGCCATCTATCAGTAGCAACCACTCGTAATTAGCGCGACCGTAATCATTTAGGGGGCCGTTAGAGCTATAGTATAAGCCCCAAAAAATGGAGATACAGATTAGAAATAGAAGTGGAAAAATCTTTTTTAGCGCCGCGTTCATTGCTTACCCTATCGAAAGAAGTGCAACGAGCAAAATCACAAACCTAAAGCTGTGACCTCAACCAATCTTTGAATTTGATAATACCGCGTGCAACCAAAAAAGGAACCAAAAACTGGCCACTCATCTGCAGCGCAAACTTTGGCCAGAAGTCTATTTCTTCAGAGAAAAATGACAGTACAAGATTGCCTGGAAATAAAACTGTACCGAAATATGGCCAACCCCCACCAATTATTTTCCAGTTATACGCAAATGCCAGTAAGCCGATAGTCAGGGAAATTACCCCTACAACCAGTGAAAGCCGTAATCCTTTATCGCTAATCAACATTGCAACTCCTTGCTTCATATAGATTACTTACCTCGAACAACCTCTTTCTTGATGTAAACACCCAACCTTTTAGCGAGACGCACCAAGTTCCCTCGGTCTACGGATAGTAATTTGGCCGCTTTACTCCAGTTCCCATCGGTCTCAGCCAGGGCACTCCCAATGAGTTCACGCTGATAGTTTTCCGTTTCCACCCTTAAATCAATAGCCTCAGACAGCGACTCTACCGGTTTCTGCGGAGGCTTCTGAATAACCAGGTCATCGGGAATTTCAATTTGTGCTGCAGTAATGGCAACAATAGCTTCTGGAGAGCTACCTTTGCGGGCCCTAAGGGCTGCGCGGCTGATAATATGTTCCAGCTCGCGAACATTACCCGGCCAAGCGTATCGCTGTAGCTTGTTGGTGGCCTCTGTACTGAGACGCAACTGACGAAAACCCAGCTTCCTGCGGGAGCGCTCCAAGAAGTAGTCTGCCAACAGCAGAACATCATTACCCCTCCGGCATAGCGGTGGGACTTCAAGGGGATATACAGAGAGGCGGTGGTAGAGATCAGCTCGGAAAGTACCGTTTTCAATCCCTTTGCGTAAATCCCTATTAGTCGCCGCTACAATGCGAACATCTACATGCTGCACCGTATCTTTGCCTACCGGCTGAATCTCACCACTTTGCAATACACGCAACAGTTTGCTCTGCACCACAAGCGGTAACTCGCCAACCTCATCCAGGAAAATAGTGCAGCCGTTCGCCAGTAAAAATTTGCCGGGCCTCTCGCGATCTGCGCCAGTGAAGGCCCCTTTTGAATGACCAAAAAGTTCAGCTTCCGCCAGGGTTTCAGTCAGGGAAGCGCAGTTCAGATAGACTAAGGGCTTCTCCTTGCGAGTCGACAACCTGTGGACGGTACGGGCCACCAGTTCTTTCCCCACCCCCGTTTCACCGAGAATCAGCACGTTGTAATCCGACCCAGCCACCAGCTCTATCTCACTGCGCAGGGACTGCATTTCCGCGCTCTCACCAATTAATTCACCTCCATCTCGCTCCAGAGCCTGCTGGGTTAGGTCTTTCACCAATTGCTCGGCATGCTCAGCGGAGTGTGACAGGGCCTTTAGCTCTAAAGCTGTGCGTAAAGTGGCCGCAGACAGCGCGGCTATCAGTTCAAGGGTTCGATCACTGATTCGGGCATAGGCATCCGCAGACATGCTATCCACTGTTACCAGACCAATCAGGTGGTTATCTGAATAGAGAGGCAAACCCATACAGGAGTGCACGGGAAGATCTCCCTCCCTATCCAAAAGCAAACCATCAAAGGGATCTGGTAGCTGACAGTCAGATGGGAAGCGGACTGGGTGTTCCGAAGCGCAGATTTGCGCAAGCCGTGGATGCTCATCAATCAGGAATCGCCGCCCCAGAGTCCTTCGGGCAAGCCCCTGAACTGCGAGAGGGGTGAGTGTAGCGCCATTGAGCCCAAGCAAGGCAACAGCATCGCACTTGATCGCTTTGCGGATAGTAGAGAGCAGACGCTCAAAACGATCGCTGTTGTTAAGGCTATTAGCCAGGTCCAGAGCCACTTCGAGCAGTAAGGTTGCGTTGGTATCTACCATAGCCAAATCAGTCCAAAAGACCTTTAAGAGTCATTATGACACAGCAACCATAAAGGTCAACTTGACACACAAACACCAAGAACAAACCATAACTCATTGTTTTTATTGGCATTTATATTTGGCATAGCAGTTGCTAAAGATAGATTGACGCCGTTTGAACCTGAGGCCGATATGCTGAATACGGAAAACCCCTTACTGCGTGAGCGTTTCAAGCTTCTGCTAAAAGCCGGTAACTTTACGCTGCTTCTGTCAGTTCCCCTGCTTATTCTGACGATTGTTATTTGCTACCCCCTGTCTCACCTGTTTTCAATTCCCGCTCAGGTCGCAGGACATATCTTTATGGTCATTAGTGCGACGTTTCTAAAACTGGGCTACATAGGTCGTGTGGTTGCTCAATACAATCTGGACCTTGAGGTTCGATAAAGGCTGAACCGCCGCCTCCGAATTCCCCCCTTCCTATTAGCAGCGAATAAATCAACCCAGAGCCTCTGCTGGCTCTGGGGCTCTGGGGCTCTGCATTGCCCGACACCTCAAACCACCGTGGACTATACTGACAGTCTCAGAGATAGCATTTCCTTCTAGGGAGACTTATGGCTGCCCCTCTGGTTGAGCCAAGGTCTCTTTTACAGGCTCTATAGCATAAAGGGCCAAAGTCAGGGGGTATCAAAATTGGGCTTAGCCTATACAAGCAGTGAGCTGATAGCCCTTACCAGTGAATGGAAGCCAAGCGTAAGACCAACCTTCCATGCTCGCCCCCTAGTCCACCCAAGCGAAGTGCCGCAAGACACTCACTGTTCTCCAAATAAGATCACTACCACATCACAGATAGGTAACAGCAATAGCCGGGGCCTGTATTCGCCTATTCAGGAGCAGACCTAAATGTGGGAAATGATCGATGATGGAATTACTTTCTTTGCCACTCAGAGCTACGCCACCCTCTTTACGATGTTTTGGATCGTGGTGGTATTGGAATTCCCTAGATATTTAATGTCGTTTTTTACCTCGGTATTCTTTTTCGCCACAAAACCAGAGTACGAGGAGGACATTGAATCCTTGGGCAGACTCACTGCAGTCATCGCCGGTCACAACGAAGAAAACTCTATTGAAAAGTGCGGCGAACGCTTACAGGAACAAAGCTATATCCCCTATGAAGTCATCGCAATCAGCGATGGCTCCACAGATAAAACCCGAGACGATATTCACTACCTGCAAAACAAGGGCCGCTTGGATGGCGCTCATGCAACAGAACTGCGTGGAGGCAAGGCCTCAGCCCTCAACTTAGGACAGAGATTTTCAACTGGCGACTTTATCGCATCAATTGATTGCGATTGCACCTTCGATCGCCACGCTATGAAATACGTGATGCAAGGCTTTGCAGATCCCAGGGTTGGCGTGGTTTCTGGTAATGTAATTGTCCGAAACTCCACAGAAAATATACTCAGCTCATTCCAGGCCATTGAATATGTAATCAGTATTTGCTTGGGGCGACACTCTCTAGCGATGCTCGACCAAATGTGTTGTGCCTCCGGTGCCTTCAGTGCTTTTAGGGTATCCGCAATGAATCAAATTGGCGGCTTTGATGCCGGCGGAGGAGAAGACTTAGATATCACCTTTCGTTTGCGGGATTACGGTTGGAAAGTGGAATTTGCACCTGAGGCGATTTGTTATACCGATGTTCCCACCAGCATAACCGTTCTAATGCGCCAGCGCTTTAGGTGGGAACGGGATGCTATTCGTCTTCGCTACCGCAAGTACCTGCATTTTATTAATCCGTTCCGCCAAGGAATGCAGCTAAAAGAATTTTTTCACCAATATGAATTCCTGGTTTTCAATGTTATTGCCGCAATAGCTTTACCAGTCTATTTAGTCTGGCTATTTGTACGCTATGGCGACAATGCCTGGTTTATTTTAGCGGGAGCCCAGGTTGTATTAATTGCACTCGATACAATTACCTTTGCTTTAGCTTCTTACGCAACCCCAAAAGTCAAGTCACTTCCCCTTTGGCCCTATATTCCTGCCTATAGCATCTTTTATGTAAACTTTATGCGAGTCGTAAGACTGTATGCTTATGTTCAGGAGTGGATCTTTAGAACATCCTATAAAGATTCTTTCGCCCCTTTAAAAGTACACCGTGTTCGTGAGTAGCTTGAATGAAGGCTCTGCGAAAACGACTACGCCCTGATAGTTTCGAAAGTGAACAGCGAAAAACCCGGGGTTCTGCAAGCCGTCGAATATATTTAGCCATGTTAATCCTATTTGGTATTGGCGTTATTCGCTATATATGGGGTGACTGGTTTTTACTGCGAAGCGATGGGTTAGTACTACGCGATCAAAGCGTTATTGAAATGGGCTACTTGGTAAAAGTGGTAGAGGTTGCCGTAGATGAAGGGCAAGCTGTTCGAGAGGGCGAGCTACTCTTAAGGATTGAATCAATGGAGCTACTGGAGCGAATCGCCGATCTCTCCACCCGCCAAGCTAACCTAATACAGATTTCTGCTGAATTCACTTTATTGGCAGAGACTGCAAAAAAACTACTCACTCCCGCCAAGGAGCGTAAAGTACAAATTGGCCGAATCGTAGATAGAATCAATAAACTTGCAAATAGAGGAGTAGTCAGCGAAGTCGGTTACCAAGATGTATTGAAAGATAACTTCGAGGCCAGTGAGACCCTGGTAAAATTACAAGTTGAAAGCGCCACCCTGGAAGGAAAACGTAGATCTGTTGATGAGGCAATTTATCGCTCCGAACAAGCGCTGAGAAAACTGGAGGAGCATTACAATAACGGTATTATTCAAAGCCCCACTTCTGGTCTAGTTGGGGCTTCAGTCCCCCATGTCGGCAATGTCTATGATGCTGGGGAGCCCCTTATGTCTATCTACACCGGGGAAGCCTATGTCCTAGCCTATCTACCCAATCAATATCAATTCGTGATCAAGCCTGGAATGGAGGTATTGGTTACTGGTGGACGCTTTAAAGACAAAGGGGTACTTGTAGAAATGATCCCCCTCTCAGCCGCACTACCCCAGGAGTTCCAAAATACATTCAAGCCCACATCGCGTAATCAGTTAGCGAAAATAGTCTTACTTGACCCATCAAAATTTCCGGTGAACGAGAAAGTTACCATAACCCTAAAGATTGACTGGATTGATGTCATTATTGATAAATTTATTAATTAACTTCCCCAGATGACGACTACCTTCTATGTCATACAATTATTCCTAATTCCTGCCAGGGACGTAGGGCACCTATCCCTGCCTATTGCCAATTTTTCACCTATCTTTTCTTAAATACTCAACAATCTATTCAGTTAAAGGGACGCCATATACACTACAGGCTACACAGTTACGTATAACTGGCATGAAATAAGCTAAAACACTCAGTTAATCTTTCAAACGCCAGCTGTTATATAGGTGTGGAGGAATCAGCATCTCCTTTTTAAGTGACGAATATAGCTTTTTTCGCTGGCCCGGCGACTCTAAGGTGACATCGCATACTGGTGAATCCAAAGACGCTATTTTAATTGAGGAGCCAGCATCAATAGATGACCTGACGCATATATGGCATATGCGTGGTGGCTTGTATCTACTCCCGGTTATTGATCTCACTGGAACAGTCGGCGAGAAGGCAGATCTGGATTGCTCAAAGCTTAGTGCGCAGGATATGCCCGTTGTGAGCCAGGTTATTGACGACTTTCACTATCGGCGCGCGCAAGTCCACCTGGATTTCCACACCACTCAGAAAGATAGCGACAAAATACTAGCGCGATTATTTGTATCTGGCGTAAGTCTCTCGCCGCACTATAGCCCCAACTCCAAAGCGACTGTTGATTTTAATATTATCCTCGATAGCCCAACTGTTGTGACGGAATGTGAAAAACTGATCGAATCAGGATTTCTACAGGGCAAGTTTTTCGATCGACGCCATATCTGTAACGGCTGTGGAGGTTCCCAGTTTAATGTCCGTGAAGAGTGCGCGGTATGCAGATCCTCTAACCTTACCGAAGACTTCTATCTGCACCATTTCAGCTGCGCCTACCTGGGACGCGAAGCTGACTTCAGGGAAGGTGAAGACCTGATTTGCCCCAAATGTCGAAAGGAGCTTTTACACTTCGGCAGTGACTACGACAAACCCGGCACACTACTTATTTGCAATGCTTGCGGCCATGCCAGCTCAGAAGTGGAAATAGGGTTTTTGTGTCTCAACTGCCAGATGGATACCGATAGCGAGTCAATCCGTACCGGTGATATTCATAGTTACGACCTCACTGAAAGAGCCAGCAGTTACCTTAGGGCAGGATACGCATTTCTCGATTTCACTGACCACAATCCCATGTTTGCCGACCTGCCCTTCACCCTGATCGTAGAACTCAACCAGGCGGCAAGAGCATGGAAAGAGAACAAAACAAATTTTTGCTTGGTGAATATCAACTATGAACATGCTCATGAACTCGAAGTCGAGCATGGGCCCCGACAAACAATGCAGAGCCGCCGCCAATTTATAGAGAACCTTCATGGAGTTTTATGTAGAGCTTACGAAGGTATACGGAAAGAGGACTTTATTACCGGGAAATATGAAGATTATATGGTTCTACATGGAATAGCTAAGGAGGACATACTTGAAGATCGCAGAGAAATGATCAAGATTGCCATGTCCTCCATAAGGCTGGATATTGGCCCCTACTTTAAAGTACTCGGGCCCGAGGAGCTTGTTTAAAAGAAAGCCGAACACCTCCCTGTTACAACTACCTTACCCGAGCCGGCTACCCCTACAACTTACTCGACAACTCGCGAATTTCATGATTCAGGATACGGTCGTTGTGGCTGTAATCCACGGGCACATCCACGAGATGGACCCCACCCGCCCTACAGCATTTTTCTATCATCGGCTTAAACTCATCTGTGGCCGTTATTCTGTGGCCATGAGCACCATAGGATTTTGCATAATCGACAAAATCAGGATTACCAAAATCCAGACCAAAGTTATCAAACTCCATCATGGCCTGCTTCCACTTGATCATTCCGTAGGCATCATCGCGCAAAATAAGCACGATAAGGTCAAGTTTTAAACGAACCGCCGTTTCAATCTCCTGGGAGTTCATCATAAAGCCCCCATCCCCACAAATTGCGACCACACGGCGGTCTGGACACACCAACTTGGCAGCCATTGCCGAAGGCAAGCCCGCCCCCATCGTTGCCAGTGCGTTATCGAGCAGCACGGTATTCGGGGCTAAAGCAGGATAGTTCCGCGCGAACCATATTTTGAACATGCCATTATCAAGCGCAATAATGCCCTTCTCCGGCATCACTTCGCGGAGATCCTTTACCAGTCGTTGCGGACGAATTGGGAAAGTGGTGGTATTTGAGCCCTCCTGGATATGCTTTTGAAGCGCGGCTCGGATACGGTGCGCATCGGTAAAGCTCCAGTGACCCTGGGGTTCCAAGTGCTGGTCCAGCTGCCACAAGCTGTTGGCAATATCGCCAACCACCTCTATCTGTGGGAAGTAGACCGGATCCACCTGCGCTGAATTGAAGTTGATATGTACAACTTCCGGGCCACCGGGACGCATAAAGAAAGGCGGCTTTTCTACAACATCGTGGCCCACATTGATAATCAGGTCGGCCTGCTCAATGGCCCGGTGAACAAAATCCCCGTCGGATAGCGCGGTATTGCCAATAAAGTGCGGTCCCGATTCATCAATTACTCCCTTACCCATCTGAGTTGTCACCACCGGAATACCCAGCTTGTCGACAAACTTGCGCAACATTTTAGCGGTTAATTTACGGTTTGCGCCTGCTCCCACCAACAGCAGAGGTTTACGGGATGCCTCAATCGCTTCTGCAGCTTTGCGCACTGCCTTCTCTTCGGCAATTGGCCTACGGTTATAGCTGGGCTCCAAGACCGGCATGGTGGAGTGTTCACGGGCAATATCTTCAGGAAATTCCAAGTGGGTTGCCCCCGGCCGCTCCTCTTCAGATTGCCGAAAGGCTTCACGGACATGAGCTGGCACATAGTCGCCCCCCACGATTGTCTTGGTGAATTTGGTCAGGGGGCGCATCATGTCAACAATATCAATAATCTGAAACTGCCCTTGCTTGGAACTTTTGATAGGTTTTTGACCGGTGACCATCACCATCGGCATTCCACCGAGCTGGGCATAAGCTGCGGCAGTCACCAGATTCGTGGCCCCCGGACCTAAAGTAGACATACAGACACCTGGCTTGCCCGTAAGCCGACCATAGGTGGCAGCCATAAAACCGGCACCCTGTTCATGGCGCGTGACAATTAGTTTTATCTTTGAGCCCCGCAAAGACTCCAGCATATCCAGGTTTTCCTCACCAGGAATCGCGAAGATATACTCAACGCCCTCTTTCTCCAGGGCACGAATAAAAAGGTCCGATGCTTTCATTGGGGAGGCTCCTGTAGTCCCGCCTTACTAACAATAAGATCCCCGCCAAAAGAGCTGTTTTTATAACTGCCTGTCACGATTGCTCAATTACGCGGATACCTCTCTTACATCTCACTTTATCGGCTTGTAAGTTTGCACCCTGCACAGTAGCTCACATGGTGCCTTAGCAATGTATTGCTAAGATCAGTCTCAGGGAAAATTAATTTCTTGCGCGCTGATACCCACCATCCAAGTGATGACAGCAAACTCCCTGATAAGTATTAAATCACTGCCTTTGTATGACACTGGATGATAAGAGTTGCAAATGGAATCTCGCTCAGAAGGCGCAAGAAAACACTGGGTTCTCTCACTTGCCGCTCTCGGGGTTGTATTTGGTGATATTGGCACTAGCCCACTCTACGCCTTTAAACTGATTTTCCACCCCCGGTTTGGAATTCCCCATAACACAGAGACCATTATTGGTGGAGTCTCTGCTGTCTTCTGGGCACTTACCCTCATTGTCACTATTAAGTACGTCATATTGGTAATGCGCCTGGACAACCGGGGAGAAGGCGGGATCATGGCGCTGATGACGCTGGCTCTGGAAGCGACAAAAGGGCGAGAATTATTAAGAAAGTTCATTATAGGCGGCGGGATCTGTGGCGCGGCACTATTTTTTGGTGATGCCGTTATCACACCAGCCATCTCCGTTCTCTCCGCAGTCGAAGGACTGGAGATAGTCAACAAAACTCTAAAACCGTTTATCCTGCCAATTTCTATCGGCATACTCTTTGGATTGTTTTTTGTACAGCGCTTCGGCACCGAAACCGTGGGGAAACTGTTCGGCCCGATTACCGCCATCTGGTTCTTAGTTTTACTACTCGCGGGCCTTTACTGGGTGCTCCAGAACCCTGTAATCCTCCATTCCGTCAATCCCCTACATGCTTTGAGCTTCCTCACTAACCATGGCATGGCTTCATTCTGGATATTAGGTGCAGTATTACTGGTGTTTACCGGAGGAGAGGCTCTATATACCGACATGGGGCATTTTGGACGTATGCCTATAAGAATTGCCTGGATAGGTTTGGTGTTCCCCGCCCTCGTGTTGAACTATATGGGACAGGGCGCTCTACTTATTAGTGACACCTCTGCGGTAGACAACCCCTTTTACCGGATGTACCCGGACTGGTCGCTCTACCCAATGATTATTCTTGCAACTGTAGCAACCTGCATCGCTTCCCAGGCCTGTATCTCGGGGACCTTCTCCCTGACAAAACAAGGAATCCAACTTGGCTTGATGCCCCGTTTTGCCATCCGGCACACGTCATCAGCACTCGCGGGACAAGTCTATATGCCCGGGGTCAATTACCTATTAATGACAGCGGTAATACTGGTGGCAATTCTCTTTGGAAGCTCAGTCCACCTGGCTAGTGCTTATGGTGTGTCAGTGAGTGGCGCAATGTTGATTACCTCCTGCATTGCAGCAATCGTGTATCGCCACTACCTCAAATACAATCTGATAATTTGCCTGGCTGTCGGCTCATTCTTTGCTTTTATTGATTTTGCCTTTGTTACTTCAAACCTGGCAAAGATTGGCCACGGGGGGTGGTTCTCTATAAGTTTAGCCGCCTTTATTGCGATGCTGATGATTACTTGGAGAGATGGAAAAAAAGCAATAAATTGTTACTTGCAGGGTAAGAATTATAAATTGGAACCCTATTTAAACTCACTTTTTGATAATCCCCCATTACGAGTACCTGGAACTGCAATATTTGTGGGAACCAATCAACTCTTTGTACCTCATGCCCTGATATATAATTTGAAACATAACAGTGTCCTTCACGAAAAGAACCTTTTCCTAACCGTTACGTCGGCCAACACCCCAAAAGTACTCCCAAAGAACCGAGCAATCATTAGCAAGATAAGAGAGGGATGTTTCAGGCTAATCTTACGCTATGGATATATGGAACGCCCAGATGTCGAAGGAGCCATAAATAAACTCAACAAAATGCACCTTTTGGATATAGATCCAAGTAAGTCTTCTTTCTTTACCTGCCGATACAATATATTTCCTGTTAAAGGCGGCTATAGCAAGATGGCAAATTGGAGAGAACGAATCTTTGCCGCCATGGTAAGGAATTCAAGCAGTACTATAGACTATTACCGTATTCCAGCTAATCGGACTGTCGAAGTACAAGAGAATATAATGATATGAAATGACAAGCTATTTTATCAAATAACTGACGAGCCTATGAGACTCACCTTAGGGCATAGAATGGAAAGGTAAATATGTGATGGTCATACCGCCTGCTTCCTTTACAGCTAATATGGATGCAGGCGGTAGGCCGAGCCCCCCCTAAATACTCTAATTAAGAAGTATAAAGATATTCAGGAGCTCCCTATCCCATAATCAGTTCGCTTCGTTTTTAAGTATAGAAGCCATATCACCGGACCATCGGCCGATTACTTGTGTTAAAGCTTTATTAAGCCCTGCCATTGAAGAGGAATTGAATTTTTTAGCTTCTGGCTGGCTCAAGAACTCCTCATATTTCGCTAAGCTTGCATCGTCGAAGCCTTGATAAGTTTGCACGAAAGAGAGAGTAACAAATTGCTCAACATTTTGACGCATCTGGGGCTTCATTGCCTCCATTTGTGCCTTATAAGCATCTAGATTGATCTCTTGGCCGGGAGCCATCACTGCCATCACTGCGGAATAGACAGCTATACCCGTAGAGGCCTGCATCTCCATCGCCATATCGGTAGCACCAACAAGCTGATCAATACGAGTTGCCATTTCAACGCGCTTTGTGTCAGCCATCAACTGCTGTGCATTAGCCATCAAATTCCGGAATGCCTCTTCAGAGCTTCCTTCCTCTTCAGCCTTAGTAATTTTCTTACCGATATCTGATTCATACCAAGCCAATAAGACCTCAACATCTTTATCGGTCAAAGAAGTACTCAGTGACGAGCGCACTTCATCCATAATGATGGACGGCAAAATTGTATTATCTGCACTTTCAAGAATCTTTTGCAGTTTATCCTGAGGAATTGGTGCACCCTGCTGTACGCCTTCCGCAAATCCAGATTTTACTAGCTCAGGAAACCCCTCAACCTGATTGGTGAAACCCGATACAAGCAGAAGCTTATCCAAATTGGCTACTTTATCGGAAGCCAGGCATAATGAGCAAAAGGTGCTGATGAATAAAGCAAATATAACTTTTACAGCTTGAGTTCCCATAGGAAGCCCCATATGAAAGTGAATTTGGTCGCCATTATGCCGATTGACTCACAACAATCAATCAAAAAGCCCTAACCATTACAAAACAGACGTACCACAGCTTCGCTATAGAGAGCCTAAATAATCCCCAACTCAGATAGTTTTTTTCTGGCAATTTCAATTCTTTTCTTTTGTACTTCCCGAAAACTACTGCCATCTATGTTAATCGCAAAATAATGAATATTGTTATTGGACTCTACAATTCCAATATACCAACCTAAAGCCTTATTCTTAGCTAATGGCCCTCCTCCTGTTTTTGCATATACTACCTAGGCAGCAGCAAAGAATACAGTCGACTCTTGAAAAAATGATTTCACAAGTTTTCTATTTTTCTTGATGCTCTGCAAATCTGCATTTGCACGACTCAGTAGTGTCTCACCTTTTTTCAGCGGCCTCTTTGAAGTCCCTATATTTCTCATATGATTCCAGACCAACTCATCTGGATTTAGGTTTGGTGCATATGGCGGTAAGAACACCATTTCAAGCTTTCCATCCTGTGAATCGACATACTCCAATACCTTTTTCGATTTGTGTACTGGGTGCCCATCAACAATGAGAATCACTGGTCTTTTCTGACTTCTCTGGAAATTTTTGAAGCATTCTACGCACTTTTCTGCCGTGAACTTTCCACTATAAATATGATACCAGAAGCCACCTCTATTCGATAAAGCTGAGATCGCATTGATTGACTGTCTTTGACCACTCGTTTTTACCACTGGAGTTTTTCCTTTTTCTCCCCATGTCCTTTGGAGTGGATCGTCTGATCTGATACTAGCCTCGTCCAGCCAAAATATTTCTGCACCAGTTTTTTTCGCATAAGATTTAATCTTTGGATAGACTTCCTTTACCCATTTATTCACCGCCTTCTCATCTCTCTCGTAAGCTCTTCGTAGAGGCTTTTGTGGCGTCAGGCCCAGTCGATGTAGAAGTGTGCCGACACTAGAAACGCTAAGTTCAATTTTGAATCTCTCAAAAATCAAATCCGATACGATCTGACGTGTCCACAATCCGAAATCAAAGCCATATTGCCTTGGATCGCCACCAATAATCCATCGTTTGACTTCCTCTTCTTCAATAGCTGACAGTTTTCTACCGCGTCCAGGTCTAATTTTTGGAGATAGCGCTTCAATACCTTTCTCCCGAGCAGTCCTTAACCATGGGAAAATAGTTCTGCTCCCCAGCCCTAAGCTACGACTAACCTCCGCCGCAGATTCTCCATCAAATACTCGCTGAACAGCAATTTTACGTATGAGGTGCTGCTCCTCAGTACTAAGTTTTCTGGCATCGTATTTCATGCAGTTTATATTACCAGGGTGTACTGATTATTTCTGCCCCGCTAGTAACTTATAGGCATCGGTCTCCTCTACCAGCATCACTTCTTTAAATTTATCTATAGCTGACTGCGATACAGGTAATTGACCAGTAAATAAACGCTCCAGGAAGTCTACCTGCTCCAACGCTGATATTTTGATACTCTCATTGAGCCAGAAGGTATCAATACCAGACGAAGCATTCCGATTACCATAATTAAAACCTGCCAAATACTGATTCATTCTCTTAGCGCCAATCTCCGTTGCTAATTGCTGATAGATCGGAACCGCTGAATTTTGAAATGCTTCGCGAATCGTCAAAGGCCTTTCTAACCAGATTGTAGGCCACCACTCTTTAGCCGGGTATTTGTCATGATTATAGGTTAGCTCTTGTAACAGGTTCTCAACTAAACCCAAGTCAAGTGCAATAAGGGTATTGGGAACCTTAAAAGTAGAGAATGGTGTGAACTGCTTGGCTGCCCTCTCCCTATTAATTACTGTATATTCTGAGGTCCGACTATTCTTGAGCACAAAAGTACATAACTTGCTACATGAGCCCCCACCTTCTGCGATCACCGAGTTGCTGGCACCAAAAACCAATATTGCAGCAGTGATAAACCATATAAAGTGTTTCAACCGGAATCTCCTTGATTTAGAGTGCGTGATACCCGAGGAACATCAATAAATTTAATCAGGATATAGCGGGTAATAAGCACACCGAAAAGTACCTTTCGGATATTGTGAGGAGTTACCTAGCAAGTCAAGTAACTACGAGACTAACAGACAGGCCTCATTAAGTAATGACTGTACCATCATTTAGAATTTAGGAAATACTGCCAACTGAACAAACTAGGCTTGGCGTTTCCTATTGATAAACGCCAAACCTTTTGTGTAAAAAGCGAGCAAAAATCTAGCTTTGGGCCATCTTAATTTCTGCGGTCTGAGTTATTCCCCATATCCCACAGAATTGGCTGATCGCCACCCATAATCGTTGAAGGCATTTGACCATTCCATTGCTGCGCGCGGATATATTCAACCAAGGTATGGTTTCTGGCAATCGCATCAGCTTTTGCTTTAATCGCTGCGGCTTCCGCTTCCCCTTTCTCCAGAATCGCAAAAGCTTCCGCCTCGGCTTCTACACGAATCTTATGGGCTTCACCATCTGCTTTAGCTTTGGTGGCATCACGGCGCGCATTAGCAGTATTCACCTCACGTTGCGCTTCCAGCTTTTGACGTTCCAGTTTGTGCTTTTCGGCAGCCGCCAGGTTCAACTCTGTCTGCTTGGTTTCAATAGATTGGATGTACTTGGGAGGCAAGTTGATGCTCTCAATCTGTACATCTCCCAATTCCATAGGTAACCCCTTGGTTTCCTCCTCCAAAAGTTCCTCAATCCGTCGAATTGCTGCATTCCGGTTCTGGATAATCTGCTCTGCCTTGAATTCAGCCAAACCAGCTTTACTGGCGCTTCTCAGCCTGGGATCGAGAATCCGCTGTTCAAATTGTTCCAAACCGCCATATTGCTTATACAAATCAATGGCTGCACTGCGAGTTACCGTCCAGTTCACTGCAGTCACTGCTTTCAACGGCATTTGTTCTGCAGTGGCGGCATTCATCGTCTCAACATTTTTCCGGGTTCTCACTTCAATTTCGACCACATTATCCATAAATGGGACTTTTGTATGAATTCCGGGATCAACCTGTGAGATTGCCTTGCCAAATCGCTTTACGATTCCTACGTGACCCTCATCAACTGTGAAAACGGTCCCCATGGTGATAGGGATAATCAGTAATGCAACACCAGCGAAAATTCCCTTCTTAAGATTTTCCACAAACTTTCCTTTAACTACTTACATCCAAAAACGGTTCTTAACTTCAAAGATGAATACATAAGCGGATATTCTTTAATCCCTATATTTCTAAACCAGAAGGGAGTACCAAATAAGCCCCACTAAAATTCACTCAAAATGACCCGCAGGATAATATAGATAATTTTTCAATAAAAAAAGTGTGACGTTTCACTTCCACATATCAGTGGAACGAACTCTTTGAACCGAAATATAGAAGTAAGCTTCAACTATCCAACCGTGATCTTGTTTGTAGATATTTAGCGCAAAATAAAATCGCACTCGAAAATTCATATGCTAGATATACGAATAAAGGCGGCCTTTTAAATTTGATCAAATAGTTGAATAGAAACGAATACACAAAATATATGTCGCAATGTTTTTGGCCTTTCATGAACAAAAGATATAGGAGAAATACGCCTAAACCCACTACCAGATGAGAATTCATTACTCATGCGGGTTCGGTCATACCTCACCTAAGCAAGAATTGTGCGCCCAATAAAGTCTTACCAATCAATCAAGCTCTCAATCAACGCTATTATCCATTGGCAATCACTTTCTCTATCAATAAGTAGAGGCCTTGACAATGAGCACTTCAGATTCATCGGACAAAAATGGCCCTGTCGAGGCCAACCCATACAAGTGGCCATATAATGGGGATCTCAGGCCAGAAAACACCGCTCTCGTGGTTATTGACATGCAGGTGGACTTTTGCAGCCCCGGCGGCTATGTCGACAAGATGGGATATGATCTGGAGGCAATGCGCAAGCCCATCGAACCCATCCAGCAAGTATTGAATGCGATGCGGGCAGAAAACTATCACATTATGTACACCCGGGAGGGGCATCGCCCCGACCTTTCTGACCTCCCTGCAAACAAACGCTGGCGCTCGCGACAAATTGCTGCGGGTATCGGCGACCCGGGACCATGTGGACGTATTTTAGTCAGAGGGGAACCTGGTTGGGACGTGATCCCTGAACTAGCGCCCAAAGCTGGTGAGGTCATTATTGATAAGCCAGGCAAAGGTACCTTCTTTTCTACAGACTTCGGGCTCATACTCAAGCTTAAAGGGATCGATAACTTGATTCTCGTGGGAGTTACAACCGACGTATGCGTACACACCACCATGAGGGAAGCAAATGATCGAGGATTCGAGTGCCTGCTTCTATCAGACTGCACTGGGGCTACCGACATCGGCAATCATGAGTCAGCTCTCAAGATGGTTACTATGCAGGGAGGTGTCTTTGGCGCTTATACAGATAGTCAGAAACTCCTGAAGGGACTAGCGGAAGCCTCTAATACTAGGTAAGTAAATCATGTATTGTTGTTGGGGAAGAGCTTGTTACTGAGATCGCTCTTCCCTAATGGAATTTTAAATCAAGCGGGCTCCGTAATTTTCAGATCGCCAGCATATGATAAAATGAACCCCACTAAAAACATGTGTACACTGACACTGAACTGATACTGCCCTTCACTCTCTGTTTCATAAGCCTTGACTTTGGGCCAAAGAAATTTTGGCAAAGGTATACCTAATAGCTTCGTTTTCGAAAACTGATATTCAAGTGCTCCGTTGACATTATGAGCGGTAAACTGCATTTCCAAAGGGCCGAGCCTTTCCACCAGGTAATTTTTTTCTGAATAAAATGATGAACTCATCTTGAACCCATCGAAATCTCTCACCCAATCCATCCGATCGGAAAAGTGTCCACAATCAACAACTAACTGCGAACTTGAACTCGCCTTCGGGAATCTAAATATTGAACAAATAGTATTCGCAATAACTCCACCTCGTTTGACGACAACAGAACCCTCATACCTCTTCACCCCAGTGTGTGCAAATTGCAACAGTGGAGATAATTCATTGAATGAGGACCCCATATGAGCAGAAAGTATGTTCAATATTCACTCCTATTCACTTCCTTTACCCGCAGTACCATCTATACAGGTAACTGGCAGGCTGCAAATATTCAACCTGCCAGCGCACTCTCATTCAACTCGATGACTAAATCAAGCTTATTTGCTATTCGCTCTCAGAATAGCGCTCATAGCCCGGTGGGCGTCAACGAACCCAAGCCCGGTGTTGTGATCACCTAACCAACTGCGGCGAGCATTATCTTTCAATGATTTGCTCACTATTTGAGCAGCTTCTACCCTGCTAAGGCCATAATAGTCTGCCATTTCAAGGAGCAATAGGCTGACAGCCGCTAGTTGAGGCGCGGCAAAAGAGCTACCAGACTCAAAGTTTTGACTGGAAGCTGAATATACTGCATCGCCGGCAATAGCAAAGCTCTGCCTAATAGCCAAGGGGTTGTAACCCGGAACCGTCGCCGTAAGTGAGATCTCATTTGAGAATGGCTGGAGGTTGATTGCAAAAAACAAATTCTCAGCACCGGCCTGCCCTTCGTTCTGAGCAAGGAATGCCCTGATTAAATCCAGGTCATAGGTAAAGAAGCTGCCGAGTGGTGGTAGCTCCAAGCGCTCTCTCACATCGGTGTTGTTATGCTCAAGATCTGTACCTGTATTCCCCAGTGACTTGGTAAAAATCTTACTTTGTAAAATAGCGGAAAGATGCTCTGCAAACTCTGGGTCGAGTTGGTCATTGGTGATATGAAATGCACGGCTCATATTGATCACACTAATGTCATCTCGATACCGCATATAGGCCATTGCATCATTATAAGTTTTGCTCTCGGCACTAACGGGTACAATAGTCGCCTTCGGAGCAATACCCAAAATGATATCAATTACGGTGTTACCATGAAGGAAAGTGATGGGATCACCAAAGGCAACTTCCGCTTCAATATTGGGATACTGTTCGCGCTGCTCTTGTAAGCGTGTCGGATCAAACAAATCAAAGACAGCAATTACCATACCCTCGCCATCAAAGCGTTTAGTCAAAATTTGCTGTTTCAGTTTATAACCGGGTACATGGGGAAGCAGTAACTCATTAATTGCCAACCTGAAGAGATTCAGGTCAGCAATAGCCGCATCAAATTCTGACCTATACTGATTCTGGTAATCTTCTGGCTGAAACGTGTACAGAAGCTCGGCTAATACAATAAATTCTGTGATTGACTGACCCCACTTGTGCATCAGCAGCTCATCAACCATATAGTGGGATTTTGCCATTCCCGAATATTGATCAAAATCAGCTGCCAGATACTCTTCAATAATTGGAGTTACCGGCTCTTCCCAAGGCCAGGGGGTTAATTCTTTCACAATCTCTAAGGAATCTCTGGCCTGCTCAATATCCGGGGTTGAAGCAAATATATTGAGGCTACCCAGCAACATTAAGATTGTTAGTATTATCCTATTCAAAACTATTTCCTTGTCATGAAAAATTATTAGATAGTGTTTGTAGGCTGCTACAAGCCACGGGAAAAAAAAGTCCCAGTGACAGGAAAAGCTCGCAGCCTGGAAATAGGATCACGAATGGTGTGGAAAGGCAACAAAGCAAATATATATAGAAATTACAAAACTAATATCGCCCATAAAATAAAAGATATTCGGTTACCTCTGACATCAAAATCTAGAGAAAGTCTTACTCTGAATTTGGCTCGGCCTCAGCTTCTAGTCAATGCAGAAGATCACTATCCCCCAAAGACTGGCGGCATGCACTTATAGCGGGAATAGCAGCCACAATTAATGTGCTTACCAGTACTAAAGCTAAAAGCACAATCGTATGTTCGCCTATAACAACGCCGTCCAAATAGATTCCAAATTTATCTGTCAGAATTGGCTCAACCAGCCAGCCTCCCATTACCAATCCAGAAACAGCAATTGTCGCACTTAAAAGTAAAACCAAAAATGCCTCAGTCTGGATCAATAGGAATAAAAACAAAGGGCCAGAACCTACAGTTCTCAGTAGTGCTATCTCCAGTCTGCGCTCGCGCATCGTGGAAAGTAGTAAGATACATAAGCCAAGTAATGCAGCCAAAACCACCATAGCTGAGACAAAAAATAATACCTTTTCTATACCACCGGATATCTGCCAAAGCTCCGATAGTGCAATGCCCGGCAATATTGCCAGCAGCGGCTCCTTCGAATATTCGTTTATTTTTCTCTGTACCTGAAATGTAGCTATAGGGGAATTAAGCCCGAGTAAGAAGGCAGTAATGTTATTAGGCACCAGATCATCGTGCTCCGCATCAGCACCATGAACTGCTTCCAGTCCCGCCAAGCTCACATAGAGTGCTCGATCTACTGGTGTACCAGTAGGCTTGAGTATTCCGCTAACGGCAAAGGGATTTTCACCGTGCTCAGTAAAGCGTGTTCCAACAAGGCCATGGGCTAATATTAGAGTGTCATCAAGTTGGTAGTTGAGTTCCCGAGCGACCTCCGCCCCCAATATAACACTAAAAGTATCGATAAAATTCTGGCCGGTTGATAGCTCCAATGGCCTCTTATTCCCATACCGATAGTGATCGAGAAATCCCGTTGAGGTTCCCACCACCCTGTAACCTTGGTGCGAATCCCCCAGGGATAGGGGTATCGCCCAACGTACCTGGGGTAAGTGAGTAAGTTCCTGGTAGCTATCCCATGAAATATGATTGCTGGCATTCCCAATATGGAATACGCTGTATAACAAGAGATTCAATTGTCCCGTAGGCGCCCCAACAATAAGGTCTACCCCTGACACAGTTCGACTAAAGCTGTTTTTAGTATGGCTTCGCAACTGCTCGATCCCCAACATTAGAATCAAACTGATTGCTACAGACAATACGGCCAGTGACACACTACCCTTACGCTGCATCAGGCTTTGCCAAGCAAGTTTAAAAAACATCGGCTAAAGCCTCCGGTGCAGTGTCCCACTCGGGCCTAAGTTTCCAGGCAATATTTATTTCGCGCATATCCATAACCAGAGGGAAGTGTCGTTCCAAAGAGCTATCGTGGCTGACAAAGATCAGAGTGCATTTCTTTTGCTGACATGCAGTCATCAACAACTGGACAAAAGCATCTCTCGCTTCAGGGTCCAAAGCAGATGTAGGCTCATCAACCAGCAATAACTGCGGTTCATTGATCAATGCCCGCACGATTGCCACCCTCTGTTGCTGTCCGACACTCAAGCTGGCCACTTTCTTGGGTAAAATTTCCTCTCCTAAACAGAGTCCCGTTAGCAGCTCATTAACCCTGCCGCGAAAATCGCCACGGAAACCAGAAAAGTGGGTAGCGACACGAATATTGTCCTCCACACTCAAATAGGGAATTAGGTTAAAGCGCTGAAATACAACGCCAATATGTCTCGCCCTGAAGCGATCCCGCTTGCGCTCACTCAGTGTACCCAGTGGTTGACCCAGAACCTTAAGGCTTCCAACTTTTGTTGACAGAATACCGGCCAGGAGGTTCAGCAGTGTTGATTTACCACTACCGGAGCGGCCACGTAAAAATACCTGCTCACCGACAGGCACTGACCAATAAGGGACCTCTAAAACCGAAGGACCTGTACGATAGGCGAAGCGCAGCTGCTCCACTTCAACCGCTAGTTTCAATTTCGTAGTGAAAGCATTCATCTTGCACCTCATTTGCAGCATGGATTTTTGCAAACAGATATATAATGATATATCAAATCATTTGATACGATAAATAAACCCCAGCCATGAACAGATATCTCTTCTCATCAGCCTGCACCCTGGCAATCGTACTACTCGTAGCTGGCTGTGATAGCCCAGTTGAAACCAATCAAGTTTCAGCGCCAGTCGCTGAAGATACTCAAGTCAAACAGGTAAGTATCAATTATCGTGAAGTCAGCTGGGAAGAGTTAATCCCAAAAGATGATCTGGATGCGTTACTCAACCCACCAGAATACATAGATGATATTGTTGAAGGCTCCACTGCCGACTCAATGCCTAACACATCAGCTATTGCCACTACGAGCGAAAATGAAAGCCGCTACCAAGCCGCTTTGACTTCCACCCGAATAAAACCAGAGTTCGACAACCAACAGATACGTATTGCTGGGTTTATAGTTCCAATTGAATTCAATGACGAATTAACAATTTCCAATTTCCTTTTTGTTCCCTACTTCGGAGCCTGTATCCACCTGCCGCCCCCACCCCCAAATCAGATTATCCATGGCAGTTTTCCTGAGGGAGTTCAAGTTGACGCTCTGTACGAACCTTTCTCTATAGAAGGGAAACTGAGAACATTGAAAATAGAAAGCGAGTTCGGAACTGCGGCTTACAGTATGGAAGTGGATAACATTCAACCTTACACAGAATAATGTCCCCGGCGAGCGCTGCTCACCCGGGGACACTACTTCATCGATTGCCGGCTATTGGCCCATCTCCCGAACCAGGTATCCGGCACCGTCGATATTCTCCATTACCCAGAGAATGTAAGCGATATCGACATGAATCGCCCGGGTGCTATCGGTGAAGTCCCAATCAGCATTGATGCTATCGTAGGTTCCGTCAAATACGACTCCCACCAGCTCGCCGCGACCATTCATTGTCGGAGATCCTGAGTTACCGCCCGTAATATCTACGGTACTTAAGAAATTAACCGGCACCGAATCCAGCTGCTTTTCATAGTAACGGCCATAGCTCTTCTTATCGATAGCTTCCATCAAAGCCTTAGGGGCATCAAAGGGAGCCTCACCTGTGTACTTGGCCTTAATGCCACGCAAAGTTGTAAAGGGTACAAAACCTTGCTTACCGTCATTGCCGTCAGCGGCCTTCTTAATCGTACCTGCTGGTGGCTCATAGCCTTTGACCAAACCATAGGTCACGCGGAGGGAGCTATTTGCATCAGGATAAACCGGCTTACCCAGTGAGTGGTAATAATCAATCAGCATTTCCATATACTGTGGGCGCAACTGTGCAAAGCGACCTTTCATGGACTCCTCATGCTCTTCACGCGTAAGCATGTCTTCGTACATGGCCACTGCCAGCTGGATAAACGGGTCTTTGCTCTCTTTAAAGTCTTCAGGCTTTTTACCGATCCACGCTTCACGTACCTCGACATCGGAAAGCTCTGTTTCCTTATACATTTTGTCGAGTGTTGCCTCTAAGTCTGTATTGCCTTTGCCGATATTCAAGAAACGATCAAAGCTGGCTATACGCTGCTCCTTCGGGAGTGCCTGGTAACGGTCCAGGAAGTAGAGCCAGATCTGTTTGTCGACTGATGGATGATAGCTGCGTTCAATACGACGCATGCCCTCTGTGAATCGGGTCAGATCCCTTTCCTGATAACCCGGCTTGCGCTTAGCATCAGGTTTTTCGTTCTCTTTAGCCAAACGATACAGTTTGCTCGCGGCACCCAGCATGGCTGAACGATCCATATAATCGATGGCCAGGTCCTGCTCACGGGTTGATTCTTTTTCTACAACCAGCGCCTCGAGATCATCGATCGTCGACTGGTATTTTTTCTCGCGGGCCTTGTCTGAATCCACCCAAGCTTGCAAATCTTTTTCCAGCTTTTCTTTACGCTGCAATAGATCGCTACGCTGGTAACCCTCCATCATGCCGGTAAAGTTTTTAGAGTAATTATTCAAACCTGCCACGAGGCTTGCATACTTTAACTCTGCATCTTTATTGTCGGCAGTTGCCGCACCAATCGTTTCCGACCATTCACCCAGCACCCGCTGCATGTTTGGGTAATACCAGTTGAAGTTGCTTTCCACTTCCTGGGCAGTGCGATAACGGTTTGTACGCCCCGGATAACCGGCAACCATCACGAAATCACCTTCTTTAGGCCCTTTTGCAGCTACAGGCAAATAGTGCTTGGGCTCGTAAGGGACATTATCTTTGGAATAATCAGCCGGTTTACCATCTTTGCCAACATAGGCGCGGTAGAAAGCGTAATCGCCAGTATGGCGAGGCCACATCCAGTTATCGATATCGCCGCCGAATTTGCCAATCGAAGACGCCGGCGCATGAACCAAACGCACATCGCGGATTTCCAGCTGCTTAACCAGGTAGTAATTCAAACCGCCGTAGTAGCTATAGACCTCACAGCGATGGCCCGGATCTTTTTCACACTCGGAAACCAGCGCCTTCTCCGCTTCTTCGATTGCGGCAAAACGTGCAGCGCCATCCATCTCATCTGTCAGGCGTTCGTTGACCTTGTCCGTTACTTCGTTCATTGCAACGGTGACGTAGACGCGGGAGCCCGGTGCAGCAGGCAGCTCTTCAGACAAATCTCCGGCCAGGAAACCTTCAGCCAGTAAATCCTTGGATTCAGTTGAATTGTATGAAATTGAACCGTAGGCGCAGTGGTGGTTGGTAATCACCAATCCCGTGGGGGAGACAAAGGAAGCGGAACATCCCCCCAGGCTGATCACCGCGTTCATTGGAAATTCGGTAAGCTTGGTCATGCTGGCTGGGTCCAACTCCAGGCCATGAGTGCGAAGCTCTTTGGACAGCTCAGGCAACTGGTGAGGTTGCCACATGCCTTCAGTCGAAACACTCTCTTTCTCTGCGGCGAGGCTGGCGCAACTCGCTCCAGCAAATAATGCAGCAGTTGCAACCCCGTAAACAATAGAATTATTTATTTTCATATTTACTCAGCAATATTTAAAAAAATAACAGGTTAATTATGAGTGCTTCCCAACGCTAACCCTGTCTTTTCCGGTACACCGAAAATTCACTCATAAACACGGCAGGCTGACAGAGTAACACACCCTCCCCAGCTGCACCCCTAGCTAAATCCTGCCAATCATTGTCATTATTTCCCTGGCTCCTCCACTCAAGTGGGATAAACCATAAATACATAATTGATATACTGTATCATTTTGATCCAATCAAATCTGAGCAAAATGTGAATTATGACGACAGCAAGAAAGAAATCTGCGATAAACAGTTTTGCTGCTAAAAAGAACATCGCCGAATAATCTACTTGCGCCAGGCAGTGGTCAATACGCCTCACCAAGGTTCCCTCCAGCTATCAGAACTCCCGATGAATTCGGTCTTCAAGCTTGATTCACCCCAATGTTGGAGGTTGCCTAGGCCGACCATTCCCGGCGTGATATGTTATATCATACTCTGTATAAGGAAGTGGGTAGTGCGAGTGAGGAATTTAGGTATTGCAGCGCCCGCCACAGCAGAGAGCAAAGCAATTAAAGCCTCTGAAAATAGTGTTTATTAGCCGAAGTTACTTAACTGGAGATTAGCTTGAGCCTGAATGACTTTACAGAAAGAAGCCATGAGACACTTATCACACAAACTCCAAGTGCTGAACTGGCTCCGAAAGAGGAAGGACTGTCAGAGGCAGACCTGCCAAATATCCGTCGGGCCGTGTCTGCAGATAATGGAGAAGTTTTAACAGATATTTTCCAAGCTGATATCAATATGGCCATCTGGCAACGGGAACTGCCCAGTAGCATAGCCAGTGATTGCCGCACCCTCTTAAATAGTGGTGTACACCCCAACCGCAGGATTCTATTACCCACCTCCAAGATCGAGCGCCTCGGTGAAGCATTGCCAGAGCTTGTTCCCTACCCGCACTTGTGTGCTGATATCCAGCTACTGGCAGACATGTTCAGTTACCTATTTGAGCTAAGTGGAGTCGGTATTCGTTTAACAACCCTGAACGGTGCAATGTGCCCCAAGTTTCATGTAGATCGGGTGCCCTGCCGATTGATTACGACATATTTAGGTACAGGTACAGAGTGGCTGACTCCAGACTCTATTGCCCCTCATACACTCGACTTGAAGGCCAACCAGGAATTTCCTTCTACTTCCATCAATCACCTGGCATGCGGCTCGGTTGCCCTTCTCAAAGGCGAACTCTGGGAGGGCAATGAAGGGGCCGGTCTAATCCACCGCTCGCCGAGTGTCGAGCCCGGCCAACTGCGACTGCTACTCACTTTCGATTTCGGGTCCGCCGACGAGTGAGGAGCACTTACTGGGACGTAAAACTCTTATTAGGAATAACCCATGAAATTTACCGCGAACCTTTTCGCACTGATGACTCTTTCAAACTTGGCCCATGGAATTTCCGGACAGGTATTAGATACTTCTGGAGAGCCCATCTATGGCGCCAGTATTGAAGTCGCGGGAAGTCGACTACAGACCCAAACAGATGCCCAGGGCCGATTTTCACTTGAGGTGAATACTTCACAGCTCCGCGAGATCCATATCAATGCCCCGGGGCACAGCCATAAGACAGTAATTTTACAAGCTGGTCAGGATGAGCCCCTGAAGGTTACCTTGCAATACACTGTTATCGAACAAATTGACGTAACAGCCACGCCATTACATGCTTCCACTATTGAATCAGCACAACCAGTAACAGTGGTAGCCGGTGAAGAGCTGCGTCGAAAACAAGCCTCCACTTTGGGAGAAACCCTCAAGAATGAAGTGGGGGTTCATTCCAGCTACTTTGGGCCAGTAGCCAGCAGTCCTATTATCCGGGGACTCAACGGCCCCCGTGTTCTGATTACCCAAAATGGGCTCGATAGCGCTGATGCCTCCCGAGTTGGCCCAGACCATGTCGTCGCCACTGAGACCATTACTGCAGAGCAGATAGAAATCCTGCGGGGACCTGCCACTCTATTTTATGGTTCAGGAGCCATCGGTGGCGTAGTCAATGTGGTAGATGAGCGGATCCCTACCTCTAGTGAAAACAGGACCGCTTACTCGCTGGGCAGCAATACCGTGGCAGATGAGCGCGAAGCCTCGCTGGCTCATACCGGCGGCAATGATCAGCTGGCGTATCACGTGGACAGTTTCTGGCGCAAAGGTGACAACTATGAAATTCCCACCTCAAGCGACTATGGCGAAGAATCCAGTGGGGTATTAGAGAACAGTGACTCAAAAAGCAAAGGGTTCAACATCGGTGGCAACTGGTTTTTAGATAATGGTTCAATCGGCCTTGCCTATGGACGCCTGGAGCGAGTTAATGGTATTCCTGGGCACGGTCACTCTGATGAACACGAAGATGATGAATCAGAGCATCATGATGAACATGAAGAAGAAATAGAAGTAGTTTCTGATTTGAAACAGGACCGATGGCAGTTGGTCAGTGAACTGTCCCTGGACAACGTATGGTTGAGTGGTCTGGACGCCAGAATTGGATACACAGACTACGAACACTCTGAAATCGAAAACGACGCCGTCGGTACAACATTCAGTAATCAGACACTTCAAGCTCGGGTCAACCTATTATTGCAAGAAAGGGCTGGATGGCGCGGCGCAATAACCCTGGAAAGCAAAACCACTGATTTTGAAGCAATAGGCGAAGAGGCGTTCACTCCGCCGAGCACAACGGAAAGCTCAGCGATTGGGCTAATACAGGAAAAGCACACGGGAGAGTTCCTATGGCAGTTAGGAGCCCGAATCGAAAGAGTCACTATCGAAGCCACCGATGATGACTGTGAGGGGGGAAATCTCGATAAGTTAGCTTTCACACCCTATAGCTTTTCTGCCGGCTTGGTCTGGGACATTGCTGCTAATTACAATGCCGGCATCTCTTTTACTCACGCCCAACGAGCACCCAGTGCCGCTGAACTTTTTTCTTATGGTCCCCATATTGGCACCAGCACCTTCGAAGTCGGCGCACTATTTAGACTGGATGACACAGAAGAGCCCTATTTTTACTACGAGAACAATGTTGAGGAAGAGGTTTCCAACAACATTGACCTCAGTTTTCGCCGGCATTCCGGAAATATCGGCTGGGTGCTGAATCTATTCTACAACCAGGTTGATAATTTCTACTACGAGCGAAATACGGGCTACACCAGCGAAGATATTGAAGAGCATGGTCACGATGAGGAAGAAGAGAGTCACGATCATGGCGAATTACCCGTTTATGTCTTCGATCAAGCGGATTCGACACTCTACGGGCTAGAAGCTGAATTTGCCTGGCAAATATCCAAGCCACTCACATTAACACTGTGGGGAGACACTGTTCGTGGAAAGTTAGATGACGGAGGTAACCTGCCTCGCATTCCACCTGCACGATTGGGCAGTATGTTAAGTTATAACTCCAATGGATGGGATGCAGGAATTGAGATTACGCACGCGTTTGAGCAAAACAAAGTATCAGAACTGGAAACCAGCACCGCTGCTTACACACTTTTGAATACTGAGCTTGCATACACTTTTCAAGGAAGCCAACACGACCTCACCGTTTACCTGAAGGCTAACAATCTAACTGACGAGTTAGCTTACGTGCATTCATCCTTCCTAAAGGAACTTGCTCCACTGCCGGGGCGGAACTTTAATGTTGGATTGCGAGGCATGTTTTAGTCAGGGAAAGGCTTTAGTCAATCAATGAAACCACCAGCAGTAATCATTGCCGGTGGTTTTTCCATTTTATAAATTGCCCTCAATAAGAACTTAGAAAAATCCCTGCGTTTTCACAAGAACTTCCCTTAGGGCCCGTAGGCACCAAGAAAATAATTAGGAGTTATTATGACCCAGCCAGTAGTGCCAGAGAATTTCAACGCTTGGCTACATTGCATTACGGTAGAGTGCGGCATCGAACTAACACCAGAATTTGTTGATGAGCGCATCAATGCACTGCAGGACAACAAGAACTACCACACCCGTAATTTTATTCTCTTATACGGGCAAGAACACCACCAGAAAGTACTCAGCTGGTTTAAACAAGTACATGAAGGAATATAACCCCGGAGACAACCAAAAACCACCAAGACCAAAGGACACAATAGCCTCGACTGGCATTATGTGACTCCAGATTAATAGTTTTATAAGGAAATCCAAACACCCTACCCATCGATGCGGATAATTTAAGAAAGATTTACATCTAGCTATTACTCCAACCTAAAACAACCATAGCGACCTCAACTCAACTGCCTTTACAAGCAACATGAAGCCGTTAATAACATCCAGAAATTGATACCAGAGATCACAGTTACTCAAACTAAAGATCTGAAACGGAAATTACGAAAATGAAACCCCTGATACCAAGTAGGGTTTTACGACTTGCCGCCCACAAAGCGCGGCCATTTAATCAAAAAATATAAAATAAAGAGTCGCATCTAGAGATTGCCATTAGCCGACTAAAATACAGCATTACAAATAGCACTTTTTTCTAACAGTTAGGTCCGCCATTCATTTATCATGGCTTCAATGCGATTCATTTGGTGCATTAACATTTAGAAAACAACTTCTAAGCATAAAAATAAGGAACAAAAATGCCACTAATGACCTTAATCCCTGAGGGGCAAACACCAGGTAGAAGAACGCGTCTGTTAGCTGAGGCGATGGGAAATGCGAAACCCGCTTTCATGAACGGCACTCTGACAGGACCAGAGCTTTCCCTTTATACAAAACTAAGCAGTTTGCAATGCTGGGACGCTGCGCTCTACTGTGCCTGGAGCGCCAAGGGTGTAAACTGCCCAAGTGTAACCATGGACAACAAAAACTATAATGTTACTGGTAACAATAACTACAATAGAATTTTTGGAGCCACCCCCAGAACCCGATCAGTTAATACTCTACACGATTTGATGACCTTGCCGGAGGGCTGCTTCGTTGGTTTTCTATCAAATTTAGGAGTTATGAGACATGTAATGATTCATACCTCAAATGGTCATGGAGCAGGCAATAAAAGTGACTGTGTTTTTACTGATGGAAATACAGGCGGTTGGGAGCTACTAGATATGGCTCATTTTTTTGGTAAAGATAGTAATCATAACGGCAACTCCCATACAACCATGATATATATGCCGGTAACGGGGCAAGTAATTTAACTCTTCTCAAGAGTGGACGTATAGCCTATTGAGCTATTCTGCTTTTGACTGCATCAGTTCAGATTTGATCTGACAGTTACCGGTTTTCAAAAGGTCTTCTGTCAGGTCAACCCTGAACTACAGCTCTTCAGACAAGCACAAAATTAGATGCTATCTGATAAATTTCCAGCTTATAAGGCAAACTCTACCCTACTCCCACCTGGTTTTAAGGTGTAACTTTGGGTTTTCTTACCTCGATTGACATTTATAGTATTCACTTGATCCTGCTCAATTTCCATGAGCATTGATTGCTTAACACTCAATTTTTTGCTGGAAATATCTACCAAAGGTATTTCCTGATATATCCAGATGTCATGAACATCGGACTCCACACCTACCCAATTGAGCTTCAACAACTCACCATTTTCCTGGCTAATCTGGAATCTTGAATTGACATAGCTCTCCATCTGTTTTTGTGCTTCATTCAATTCTTTACTGGCACTTATTGATAAGGCCTTTTCAATATCAGCAACAAAAAAACGATGGGAGACCTCCAGTGTTTGAGTGCGCTCGTTTACGGAGAGGTCGGTCAAACCAAAATGATAGCGATGTGCATTTGCCTGGAGTGTAAATATCGAGGTCGTTACTATCAACAAGAAGGAAAATAAAATTTTCATCAATTACTACCACAACACAATGAATGTTTCAGGTGGATACGTTAAGTAAAGAGCACTAAGTGCAGCTCTCCAGGCCCACTGCCGCAGAGCTGCACTTCTTCCAAGGCTTAATCTTCCTCTTTAAGCTCTACGTCCCAATCCTTCATCAAGTTACGCGGCTTCTCATCCTTAAATAGCTCCAGGCGAGACTTGATAATTCGGCGTGGGTAGAAATTGTTCTCCACATTAACATCTGCTGTTTCCCAGTGGGGGTCGAGCACTACTGACTTGAGTACCTTGCTCTTGTCCCGCACCAGCATTTTGGAAGTTTTCTTAGCATTGCGAGTCCAGATTTCCGCAGGGATACGTAAGTCCTCAATACTTCCATCTTCATATTCCAGGCGCAGGAGTAACGGCATTACCAGGCCGCCAATATTGCTAAAGTCCATTACATAGACATTGCTCTCTACTTTGAGCATGTCCTTTTCCCAGTCCTCAAGCCCTTCAAGTTGGCTTTGGTAGCTATTGCGGTCCGCATTGGAGACATCAAATTCATCGTGCTTGTTGTAGAAGTCTTCCAGCTCCGGCTTACCATCAACGATGCGAGTCAGCTTTCGTTCGCGGTTTTCAATTACAGTGATAGTGTCTGGCTCATTTTTATGCTGGGCCCGTTTCCAGGGACCTTCCACTTCAGGGTTCTTGGTGCCTACTGTGTAATGATGGACCGCATCAAGGCTGATATCGACATTATCGGTAGTATAGAACCAGCCACGCCAGAACCAATCAAGATCCATACCTGATGCATCTTCCATAGTGCGGAAAAAGTCCGCAGGCATAGGGCGTTTGAACTTCCAACGCTGGGCATATTCCCGGAAAGCAAAATCGAACAACTCACGCCCCATAATGGATTCACGCAGGATATTCAGTGCAGCTGCAGGCTTACCGTAGGCATTGTTACCAAGCTGAAGCACAGATTCCGAGTTCGTCATAATCGGAACCTGGTTTTCACTCTTCATATACTCGACAATTTTTCGTGCATCGCCACGGCGGGATGGATACTTCTCTTCCCATTCCTGTTCAGCCAAGAACTGTACGAAGGTATTCAGGCCCTCATCCATCCAGGTCCACTGACGCTCATCAGAGTTGATGATCATAGGGTAATAATTGTGCCCCACCTCATGAATGATCACAGAGATAAGCCCATACTTGGTGCGGCGAGAGTAAGTACGCTTGCTGCGGTCCTCCTCATCAATTTCAGGGCGCGGACCATTGAAGGTGATCATGGGGTATTCCATTCCCCCCACAGGGCCATTGACGGAAATAGAGACCGGATAGGGATAGTCAAAACTGTAGCGGTTATAGATATCTATTGTATGAATAATGGACTCTGTTGAGTACTTGTCCCATAGCGGAGTCCCCTCTTCCGGGTAAAAGGACATCGCCATTGTGTCGGTGCCGCCCTTTTTATAACCCTGTGCATCCCACAAGAACTTACGCGAAGATGCCCAGGAAAAGTCACGGACATTTTCCGCTTCAAAAACCCAGGTCTTGCGCTTGGAAGAGCGGCTTTTCTCGTTTTCGAGAGCCTCACTCTTTGTGACAATCATCACTGGCTTACTTGCAGTACGGGCCTTTCGCAAACGCTCACGCTGCTTGGAGGTCAACACATCCTTCGGGTTTTGAAGAACACCGGTTGCAGCAACGATATGATCCGCCGGCACCTCGATAGCAACACGATAATCCCCAAACTCCAGCGCAAATTCGCCACGCCCCAGGAATTGCTTGTTTTGCCAGCCGCTAACATCGTTATATGCAGCCATACGAGGGAACCATTGGGCGATCTCGTATAAGTAATTATCGTCGCGCTCAAAATATTCATAACCGGAACGACCACCCAGTGCTTTCTGCTCAATAACCTTGTAAGCCCAGTCAATCTGGAAACTCACGCTGGAACCTGATGCCAGAGGCTGGGGCAAGTCAATTCGCATCCCGGTATCGACAATAGTATGGCGAAGCTCCCTACCCCGAGTGTCGGCCACCTTGGTAATCTGGTATCCGCCTGGAAATTCGTCGGATACGACGGCACGACGAAAGCTTTTGAATGGAATGGTATCTGGAGCAATCGCCTCCATATCAACTGGCGTGGCCAAATTACCAGAGGAATTCGGCTTGAAACGGTTTTGATCCAGTTGCACCCACAAATAACGCAGGGTATCTGGTGAGTTATTAGTGTAAGTGATGGTCTCTGAAGCAGTTATCAGTTGTTTATCATCGTCTAGTGAAACTTTGATATCGTAGTCCGCTTGCTGCTGCCAATAGGCATGGCCCGGAGCGCCCGACGCTGTTCGGTAACTATTCGGTGTCGGCAGCAGTTCCTCCAGCTGGCGGAACTTATCACCGGTTACATTTAGGGGATCTGCGGCAAAGCTGCCCGAGGTTCCGGACATAGCAAGCCATGCCACAGTTAAGCGGCCGAGTAATTTTATATTCATTGGTTTACTTCAGAGATTTACGTCAGATTAAAACTTTACGGAATACGGCCGCGAAAAAATGACCGAATTTATGCAAAAATTTCTAATAAGCCAGGCCAGATTTGAATACCTGGCCATATAGCTATTTGGATTCGTAAAACACTTTTGTTTCGGTACCCTGGTTATCCGCCAGGGCAGCGATCCAGGAGCTCTCCATTGCATCCCAATCCAAACGCGCTTGGTTAATCGCCTCTACCCGGCTTTCCAATATGTCATCCAGCTCTAAAACTGTAAGCACTTTGTCAGCCTTATTAAATCCAAATACACCTTGCTCGGTAATAAATACCCCCTTGATTCTCTCAGCGTCAGTGCCACTGAATAGTGAAAAGAGCGCATCATAATCAAATATAAATTCAGGGCTAAAACGCCAGCCACAGCTGTAGTATCCCTCTCCGCTATTCTCTGAGCGGAGATAGCCACACTCCGGTAATAGCTCAACCTCATCCACCGCCTGGGTTACTGAGTGGTGGTGGTCACTCCCTGACGAGACCTGAAAACTGCAGGGCAGCTGGAGCCAATCCAATTCGATACGCCCCTGCTCCACCACTTGCAGCGGTTTTTCAGCGCCCTCACCTAAGAACGAGAGAAATCGCTGAAGGTTTTGCAAGTCTTCGGGGCCGTAGAGATCAGACTTATTAGCCACTACCAGATCAGCAACTTCTAATTGCTGCCGAAAAGTCTCACTACTTAAGTAGCGATTATCTTCAATACAGCGAGCATCGACCAAAGTTAGCGTACCGCGAAGGTCCAACACACCGCCGCGCACTGCATCAGACAAAGCCGCCAGCACCTCTCTAGGGTGCCCCAGGCCCGTCGGCTCAATTATTAATCGATGGGGCCTGGCCTTAGCCAATAACTGGTTTAAAGCGACCTGCATCGGCAAACCAGCAGCACAGCACATACAGCCGCCAGGTACCTCTCGAATATAAATATTGCCTTCCTGTTCTGGTTCAAAAAGTGCGCCATCAACGCCCACTTCTCCAAACTCATTGACCAGAACAGCCCAGCGCTCATCAGCGGGCTTACTTTCCAGGAGATGCCGGATAGCCGTTGTCTTGCCGACGCCCAAAAAACCAGTGATAACGTTGGCAGGTACCCCGCGTATTAACTGACTAGCTGCCACTAAGCTGCATCCCGGCTGCACTCATCACAAACACAATCCAGCTCCAATTGGGATGTCTGGAGATGATATCCAGCACTTTCAACCGTATCCCGCAATGCATCAATGACTTCGGGCCTAATGCCAATTTCCCGCACTTTGCTACAGCGATTGCAGATTAAAAACTGTGGAGTCTGGTGGCTGTGGTCACAGGCAATATGAGCACAGGCCAGGTACTTGTTTTCTGAATTGAGTTTGTGAACCAGGTTCTCTGCCGCCAGAAAGTCCAGCATTCGATAGACTGACATGGCGGGAATTGAGTCGCCAAAGTCACCATTGTAATGCTCCGCTATTTCATAGGCAGAGAGCGGAGTTTTTGACCGCAACAACACGGTAAGAACGTTCTTACGCTTTTCAGTCAGGCGGGCACCTGAACTGCGACAGGTTTGTTCCGCCACACTCAGGGTCTGTTTGATTTGGGATGCTTTCATAGCCTATTTCATTTGCAATTTGTTGTCTTTACCAGTGAGCAGTTCAGCCCCCTGACGACCGGAGCTGATCCATTGCACTGCAATCCCATGAATACCGGGAAACCTCTCAAACAGGGTAACAATGACACTGTTGAACTCTGCCAGATTATCACACTTGAATTGGTAACTAGCACGGAAACCACTGTGCACCGAGTTGTCACTGGTAACTTCTGCGCTATATGGCGCTTTAACTTCCACACTTAAGGGTTTGCACTGGGCACCGACAAACTCAAGAAAATGATCTGGCTTGGATAGCTCGTGAGCAACCTGCTCTAACCGCTGCTTTTGAACATCGCTACGTGGCGCATGCTCAAATCCCACTAGATCGACTGTGGGTGACTCCAGCTCGACGATGATTTTGTCTGCTTCGGCCACCAGGTACATCATCGCCTTACCGTGAACATGACTTCCCATTTCCCCAGCGACTGGGCCGGCCCAAAACAACGCAACAAACAATGCTCCTGCAAGTTTCATGACCCTCACCTACTCGACTAAAGCATCCCGATAAATCAAGCGCAGGTTTACCCAGTGGGCAACAATCAATAAGCCTGCACCAAGAACACTGGCAACTAGCTCCCATACTCCCTCGATATATAGCGCACCAACCAACAGCAATGCCCCGGAGAAACCAACAATCATTACCGCGTAGCGCTGATGGCGCCGGCAAGAGGCTGGGAAGCTGGCCAAGGCCAGAATTACCACAGGTACAAGCAACAGCAAGTGGAGAAACTGGTCCTCTTGTAAAGCACCCAATATCCCCAAACCTCCCAATAGCGGTAACAAAGGAGTCAAAAGACAGTGCAGCAAGCAAAGCCCAGAAGCCAAAATTCCTAAAGTATCTCTCACAACAATCCTTTTAATCTACGAGAACCCAAGACAACCACATACACTTCAATCAACTTAATGATATGTTATATCATAAATTTAATATTTCAAGTCAACACGAGCTATGCAACAGGGGATTCATGGAATGCCAAAAATCGGTGAACAAGAACTGCTGGGGATGCCTGCATCAGACTATATGAACGAAAAGCAATTACTCTTCTTCAAACAGCTTCTGATGGAATTGAGAAATGACCTGCTAGCCGAGCTTGCACACGGGCAACAGGCTATTGCTACCACGAAACTTGCCTTAGCTGATGACCTGGACCGGGCGACCGCAGAGCAAGAGAACCAGCAACATCTGCGCTTTACCGGTCGAAAGAACCTGCTGTTGAGAAAGATCCAGCGGGCTCTGGAGAAAATAAAAGATGGCAGCTACGGTTACTACGAAATCAGCGGTGACCCTATCGGGCTGCAGCGACTATTGATAAGACCCACCGCAGAGCTTTCCTTTGAAGAGAAAGCTCGCCAGGAAATACTGGAGCGTAACTACAGTAAGCGAAGATAAGGGTCACCTTCTAAGAGACCACTAATATTTCTTTCATACAGCCCGATAGTTACGCATTGTACCAAGGTGGGACGATCCACTGACCAAAGTGCCAGTCGCGAGGTACAAACCTTCCGTAGCCTTGTCCCAATCGGTCTGGCTTATTATTGGTAGGGTTCATTGCCCAGCCCTCTGCCAGAGTGACATTGACACCATTTATTCTGCACATTGCTATAAGCTCTCTGAAAGCCTGCAAAGTTTGAATAACCACTTCACTGCGAGCAGGAGTAAATGCAATAAGGGGTAAATCTATGTCGTTCACATATGGGCGTGCGGCTTCATCACTGTGCCATAGTACATTTCTTCTGGGGAATGGCCCCCAATGCCCAGCTCCAGCTCTCGGGTTGCGAATGCCACCAATAGTGGAATTGAGTGTCTGGCTTACTTCATAAATCCGATTAGTTATATTTCCCAGCTTGGTGCCTTGCCTTTGGGTAGTGAAATTTCTCTCTAATTGGGTTTCGATATGCTGACGCTGCGACCAAGCTTGAGCAGTGCCGAGAATACGGCGATCATCTCCATATCGATCAAACTTCTTTGCGCCCCGCTTAAATGGCCAGATAGCAAACAGATCATAATCTCCAGTAATCGCATTAAGGGGGTGCTCATTACGAAAATGACGATGCTCCACGGGGTTGGTCATTGCCAGTAGCGGCTCATACATATCCTTGTACTTAGTGTCATACTGAACAACAATGTTGCCACGCTCCTGAATAAAGCCTGACTGCCTACTTTTTTCCTTATCGACATAGACACCCCACATGTCTCCCAAGCATGTGTTAACCCTGATAAGTGAGTAATGGAAAGTAATGCCACTGAGGTGGTTAGCTACTCCTTCGTAACGATCTTGAGTTTTTCTTGTAACATTGATCTTTCCGTTCTGAATAAGCCAATCAACCCGTTCCTGATGTAAGCGAAGTGGTGTTGTTGATGCAGTCCATCCTGCGCCAGAGTTGTTATCAGTGAATGCCTCTTGATGCTGAGCGCGGTTATAGCCCGCTTTTCTCATCCCGTGTTTATTTAACCGGGGGTCTCGTAAGACAAAGCCTGCCATCGGCCCCCAATCACATGACTTCCCATGAATCCTAAAGCCCTTTGTGTCATATCCCTGCTCAAGCAACTGTGTGCATGTTGGCCCGGTTGCGCGAACGATGATAACGCAACGGTGAGAAGCAGCCGTTGCCTTAAATGCATCAGCGTGACTTGCCGGGCAGCCTATAAGGTTTTGGCGCAATGCAGCATTGTTAAATATAAGGTCCATGTATTAACTTCCTGTTTCGGGGCAGCCTACATATAAATTTCGATTAGCTAAATAAATGCTATTTATAGAAATTTATTACGATGAATGTAAAACTACTAAATCTATATTTTGTGCCTCTAAAAATAAGCACTAGTCCAATTACTATTATCAAACACGCCAAGATAAAGATTTTGCTCACCGCCCTTAACCCTGACTTATTTATAGGCCTGCATCTGTGAACACAAACTGAATTAATCTTTTGAATCCAATTAATAAAGCCAAATTCTCAGGAAGCTTGGCTTGAAAAATACCTTACACAAAATTCATACGTAAAGGAAAGACTACAGAAATACCAAAGTCCGTAGATCGTATTACCTAAAGTATCCAAAAGATTCCCAGTTTGCCCTAAAACTAAAGACTACACGCAGTTTGCAGTGCGGCCTTTAGGTTTTGGGCATATTTTTTTAGATTTTGGCCTTTTAAATTGAGAGGGGCTGGTTTATACAACTGAAGTATCACTACTAGACGTAAAAGATATCCTGTAAATGGATATATTCTTAACAGATTGAGAATTTACTAGATTAGAAAAGGGAGGCCGCATCAAGCCGTGAATTATTACCTGAAAAAAAAGACCTCTAGCAGGGCACCGAGATCTTCCCCCTTAAGGAGCGAAATTAACCTACCTATCCTATGCAGAACAGAGCTTGTACAAACCCATGTAAAATGGAATCCTTTTGATGAAGCAACAATCTACTATTCCCAAACCGGCGGTTTTCCGATTTTCTCAATCAGGTAGTCAATAAAGACTCGCACTTTAGATGTCAGAACATTGGACTTGGGGTATACGAGCCAAATGGCTGATTGATCATCTATATAATATTCTGGCAGCACTCGAACCAGGGAACCCTCCAAAATTTCTGCTTTGATATTCCAGACAGAACTCATGCAAATTCCCACCCCTGCTTTTGCAGCGATACGCATGCTGGCACCATCATCACAAGTCACCCGAGATTTGCTGTTTGAAGGTGGGAATTGATAAGTAGTCTGATCGCTCGCAGATATGAGTTTCCTGGGTTTTGAATTGATAAAGGCCAAAAGTTGATGCGCAACTAGGTCTTCCGGCTTTTCGGGAACACCATATTTTTTCAAATAACTGGGAGAAGCGCATAGAACTAGCTTGTCATCCGCAAGCTTCCTACCAATTAAGCTGCTGTCTTCAACCGCATAATTGCGCAGCGCCAAATCAAAGCCACCCTCGATAAGGCTGACTTGTGTGTCTGAGAGCTTCAGCTCAACATTGACGCCAGGGTACCTTTCCAGGAATTCAGGCAGGATAGGCGCGATAAAACGCTGAACGAAAGTGCTCGATGCCGCAAACCTGAGTGTTCCGCTCACGGAGGAATTTCCACGCCCCAGCGCAGCAAATGCCGCATCCTCTTGTGCGATGATCTCCCGGGCAAAAGGCAGGAACTCCTCCCCCTCTATGGACAGTGAGACCTTGCGGGTAGATCGATGAAAAAGGTCCGCCCCCAGCTGAACTTCAAGCTTCGACAAGCGGGCGCTGGCTACAGAGGGAGCCAATCCAAGCCTTCGCCCCGCAGAGCTTATATTCAGCATCTCTGCGGCCAGCACGAATAGCCGAACCCCATTTGTATCCACTTATTATCTCCAAAAACCGAATTCTAATTCCATTTATACGTCGTTTATACACCAATTCCAATGATTTAGTCTTGAATAATAGATCGAGCCAGTACTGATTGACGACTGGCCTAGGCTTTGTGGGAGATAAAAGATGCATGTGCGAGTGTTTATGAACGGCGGCACAAAAAATGGCCAGGCCCAATCCGCTGATAGTGATCTAGTTAGCACCTTTGGCCGCCAAGCCTCTCCTATCCGGTAAGCATAGGAGCTACCTCAGTGCACTCTCAATACCAAGCTCAAGGTGGCTCTTTTGCTAGTATCAATGCCGGTTACAACGCTGTATTTAGGCCAGGTAAGCTCACGGTGGGACTTGTGGTTCCCATAGAGAATTACGCCACGAATCCGGTTCCAACAATGCTTAATCATGTTGAAAAGGTTCGACTTGCGGAAGAACTGGGGTTTAGTGCGATTTGGCTTAGAGATGTCCCCTTCAATGTGCCTTCTTTTGGCGATGCGGGTCAAACTTTTGACCCATTCGTCTACCTTGGGCTGCTCTCAGGCCAGACATCGAAAATTGCCCTCGGCGTAGCCAGCATCATTTTGCCCTTACGTCACCCAGCGCATATCGCAAAAGCTGCTGCCTCTGTTGATCAAATCTCAGGCGGGCGCTTAATTCTAGGGATCGCCAGTGGCGACCGTCCGGAAGAATATCCTGCGATGAATGTTTCGTATCAGGAGCGAGGGAAACTGTTCCGGGAGAGCTATAAATATATTCGCCGTGTAGCAGAGCCCTACCCCCAACTTCAGAGTTACTTTGGAGCAATTTCGGGCGATCTGGACATATTGCCCAAACCAGAAAAAACAAAGCTGCCTTTATTGATAACGGGCTCCTCTCAGCAGTCCCCAGACTGGCTCTTTAACAACGGGGATGGTTGGATCACCTATCCTCGCCCACACATCACGCAAAAACAATTTATTGGCCAATTGAGAGATAACTCTGCCATTGACAAGCCAGTGATGGAACCTCTTTATATTGATATAACTGAAACTCCGGATGCCCTACCACACCCCATACACTTGGGATATCGACTGGGAATTAACCAATTATACCAATACCTTAAATCGCGAGAAGAGATCGGAGTTAACCATGTTGCTCTTAACCTCCGATTTAACCGGGTAAATATTGAAGAAACACTTGGAGCAATTTCGGAGTTAATTCTCCCACATTTTAATGAAAAGGAATAACAAATGCGAAAGACCATTTTGTTGACAGGCGGTACTGACGGTATCGGATTAGAAACTGCAAAAATACTGGCAGCAAAGGATCATACTTTGCTCTTACATGGCCGCAGCGATACAAAACTAGAAAGTGCAAAAGAAGCAATAAAGCAAAGCTACCCCAAGGCCCACATAGATACATTCCTAGCAGATTTATCCAATTTATCAGATGTATTAGCACTGGCCTCAATGGTAAAAGTTCAATATTCAAATATTGATGTTCTTATCAATAATGCCGGCGTATTTAAAGTACAGAACCCAATAACCGACACGGGTTACGATGTTCGTTTTATCGTAAATGCTATTGCCCCCTACTTGTTAACGACACAGCTATTGCCGCTGTTTAGCGCCAATGGCCGCATTATTAATCTATCCTCTGCAGCGCAAGCAACTGTGAACATCGAAGCGCTCAAAGGCCACCAACAAGTATCCGACAGCGACGCTTATGCTCAAAGCAAATTGGCTCTCACCATGTGGACCTTCCAGCTAGCCCAATCACTTGGTAACAAGGCCCCGCAATTTATCGCAATCAATCCCGCCTCATTTCTGGGTAGCAAAATGGTGAAAGATGCCTACGGAACTCAAGGGAAAGACTTAAGTATCGGCGCCAACATATTGGTACGGGCGGCACTCGATGATGAGTTCTCAAACGCTAGCGGTAAATACTTTGACAATGACATAGGCAATTGGTCCCAGCCGCACCCAGACGCGCTTGATGTGAAAAAGAGAAAGGTACTTATTGAAGAAATTGAGAACACTCTCGACAAACTCGGCATTAAAAATACCTAAGACGTTAACGTATTCAATTAAAAGGAATTCACCATGAAATATGAAGGTTTTACCACATTCACGGCGAAGCAAGATGACGGAATCCTAACTGTGACATTTGACTTTGGTCCCGTGAATGTCCAAGGGCAAGAAATGCTGGCCGACTTAAACAGCCTGGCAATGCGCCTGGAACGGGATCGAGAAACCAAAGTCGTTGTGTTTCAGTCGGCAAATCCGGAAGTTTGGGTATGTCATTACGATACTGAGTTACTGAAAGATATGTCTGACGAAGCTGTATCTCGCGAAGAAGCCCAACTATTGGATTTACAGGCTATCTGTGAACGCATCAGTAAGGTGCCCCAAGCAACGATCGCCAAACTAGAAGGCTTCGCTAGAGGTGGTGGCCATGAACTGGCCTTGGCACTCGATATGCGTTTCGCAGCCCGAGGAAAATATAAATTCATGCAAATGGAAGTGGGTATGGGAATCCTCCCCTGTGGGGGAGGCGCATCAAGGATGGCTCGGCAGACAGGACTGGGTAAAGCGCTGGAGATTATTCTCAGCGCCCGTGATTTCGATGCTGACGAAGCGGAAAGCCTCGGCACAATCAACAAAGCACTAGAGCCAGATGAAATTGGCGAGTATGTCGATAGCCTAGCGAAGAGAATCGCTCAATTTCCAGCAGAATCAATCAATGCCTGTAAGCAGGCGGTCTATGAGTCCATCGATAAACCTATCGGTGAAGCGCTAAAAGCGGAGGCCTATTGGCTGTATCAAGCAACCAGTAAAACACCTGCGCTAAAACGCTTCTCTATCGCAGATGAACAAGGGTTGGAACACGATATTGAAAATCAGCGGAACTGGAACCAACTGGTTATGGATGTACAAAAAATAAACTAGCAGTAGCAATTGGGCATTCGATGATTTACAGACTGCGATGCCCTACTTACTTCGGACACTTAGACAAAACTCTACAGAAAGTACACTTTTTGGGAATCAAAATGAGAGCAATGATTGTAAATACCTTTGGCGGCCCAGACGTATTTGAAGCTGCTGAAGTACCCAAGCCGACCACCAAAGTTGGCCATGTGCTGATTAAAATATCAGCAACCAGCGTCAATACCGTAGATACCATGATTCGCCAAATGGGACCTGCATTACCCCTTTCACCGAAAGCCCCGGCAATATTGGGTATGGATTTCGCTGGTGTTGTTGAAGAGATTGGCGAAGGTGTAACCGATTATCAAGTGGGCGATGAAGTCTATGGCTGCGCAGGTGGACTGGCTGACTTGCCGGGAACATTAGCCGAATATATTGTTGCAGACGCGAACTTAATTGCCCTGAAACCCGAGAACCTGACCATGCGGGAAGCAGCAGCTTTGCCCTTAGTAGGCATAACCGCCTACGAAGGGTTACAGCGTGCGGGGGTTAAGCCTGGACAAAGTGTTCTTGTTCACGGTGGCTCGGGCGGTGTGGGTCATATAGCTGTACAACTGGCTCGTCACTTTGGTGCTAATGTTTACTCAACAGGTTCCGGAGATCCTCAACTGGCGATGATTGAAAAACTGGGGGCAACGCCTATTAACTACCGGACTGAATCGGTTGAGTCATATGTACTGAAGTACACCAACGGAGCAGGCTTCGATATGGTATTCGACTCCGTCGGCGGTGCAAATATAACGAACTCTTTTGAGGCAGCAAAACTCAACGGCCAAGTAGCTACTACCGTTTCCATGGTAGAACTTGACCTGATGCCTGCTCACTTTAAAGGCTTGTCTTTGCATGTCATTTTTATGTTAATTCCAATGCTACACAATTATCACCGTGAGGAACACGGACATATTTTAAAAGCACTAAAAGCCATTACTGAAGCAGGCGATCTCAAACCTGTGCTTGATGAAACTTCCTATAGTTTGTCTGATATTGGCAAGGCCCATGAGCGGCTGGCAAGTGGGCAAGCTATGGGAAAAGTTGTTGTAAGTATTGAGTCAACTGAGTAACTGGCAAATTGGATAGTCACCTCTATCAACAGGGTTTATTACCAAATCTACCTACTTAAGAACACAAAAAAACAGCTATAACTCTTGCTCGAGCCATGCTATTAAAATAATAGGTAGCGGCGAATCTGCCGCTACCTGAACATAAACCTATCAGTTAACGATTCACCACTTCGAAAGAAAGAAAATATCCTTCAGCACTCAGGAAGACTTGCAACTGCTGGTTCAAAACACCGCTCTGCTCTTTCGCTGTAACAACCCACTGTCGCTGGTTATCAACACGCTGTATTGCAGCATTGAGTGGCATGTCGGCCCAGGACTTGTTGAGCTTGCCCTCTTTGATTAGGCGAGCCACTTCCTGGCTGGCGATGCCCTTAGCTTCAGCCATCGATACGGTAGCAAAATTGTCTCTCTCGTGATCACCATGGGCGAAAGCAAGATTTGGGAAGCCTAAGGTAACTGATACACAGATGACTCGAATAAGTTTGTTCATAATGCTCTCTTTCTTCTCGGTTTTAGCGAATGTTGATAAAAAACGTTACTGTTTGAGTCCAACAACCTCGTAGAACCCCTTTGTTTTTAGAGTGATCTTCACAGATTCCTGACCGTTATTCTTCCAATACCAGCCATGGGAACCATCAAAAGGCGTAGTGAGAGAGCCACTCATTTTATTTGCGGTAGCAATAGCAAAGCTCTCAAAGTAGCCGGTAGTATCGCCTGTGGGTTCGCCGTGAAAATCAAAGTAAAGTTCACCACTCTCCGTTACCCACTCATATTCCAGATGGCCGTATTTATCCAATTGAAATTTGTATTCAATCCCACGGCCAGCGGGCACTTCAATAGTTGTGGTGTCAGTCCGATAAGCAAAGGTCTGCTCACCGCGCTGCACTATTTCTGGTACAGCAATTCTCTGCTCTTGACTGTTTAATTCAGTCAGCCCCAGTGCTCTGCCAATTCCAGTAGGATCTATATTATATTCAGCTGGCAGGATTACTGTGGTCAACATAATGGCTGCAAGCACGCCAGCAGCAAGTGTGGATTTAATCAGCGTTTGTGCAGTCTGCACTGGCATTTCAGTTGTATTCATTCTGTAAGCTCTAAATCTGTGTTCTTTCTGTTCAATTAACTTTATAAAGTCACTTTCTGGCTATCTAACCTACGAAGTAGCCTGTCATCTGGTAACCCACCAACATCAGTCCACCACTCATTAGCAAGGTATTTGTCATGGTGGAAAAGCGCAGGAAACTGTCAAAGCGACGCCAATAATTGATGGCGAGAAGAATAAACAGCAACGCAACAAACTGACCAATTTCTACTCCGACATTAAAGGCCAGGATATTCTCCACCAACCCATCGCTGGACAGCTTGAATTCCTGTAATTTGGTTGCCAAACCAAAACCGTGGAAGAGCCCAAAAATCAGTACGGCAGCCTTGGTATTAGGCTGGAAGCCAAAAACCCGTTTGAAGCCGCCGAGATTATCGAAGCCTTTATAGACAATGGATAATCCAATAATGGCATCGATCAAATAGGCATTCACATGGGTGTCGTTTAGCACTCCAAATAAAAGGGTCAAGCTATGACCGAGCGTAAAGAAGCTTACGTAGATGAGAATATCTTTTGATCGATATAAAAAGAAAATGACTCCCACCAGGAACAGCAGATGGTCATAGCCAGTCACCATATGCTTGGCGCCAATATATAGAAAGGGAATAATAGATACCCCTTCATTGCCGGCAAGAAAAGTCTTGGTAGCATCGTCCACCCCATGGGCAAATAGCGGCATGGATATCACCATGCCTGCTATCAGCGTCATCAGGCCGAAAACTGTTTTTAAACTATTATGCAACGTTACTATCTCCCATTATTAAAGTTCTAAATTTTTGTAAGCCAGAGCACACACAGGCCCAGTTAACTGGCTCCAGCCATAGCCACTTCAGGGTTATCTTGTAAGCTCTCCAACTTGGCATTCCTGCCATGTAAAATTCTGTAGAGTGCCGGCAACACTAAAAGTGTCAGGATTGTTGATGAGACAATACCGCCAATAACCACCGTAGCCAGTGGGCGCTGTACCTCAGAACCAATACCAGTATTCAGGGCCATGGGCACGAAACCGAGTGAGGCAACCAGTGCGGTACTAATGACCGGACGTAAGCGGATCAGTGCGCCCTCAATAATGGCCTTTTCTATGCTGTAACCTTGGTCTTGCAGGTCGCGAATAAAGGAAACCATCACCAGGCCGTTAAGGATGGCAATCCCGGAAAGTGCAATAAAACCAACGGCTGCGGAAATGGAGAAAGGGATATCCCGCAACATTAAAGAGAGCACACCGCCGGTTAATGCGAGGGGTATACCGGTAAAGATAATTGCCGCATCTTTTATGGAACGAAGCGCTAGCAGGAGAAGCCCCATAATTAACACAAGGGTCAGCGGCACTACAATCGATAAGCGTTCAGTAGCAGACTGTAGCGCCTGATAAGTTCCGCCGTATTCAACCCAGTAACCGGGTGGTATTTCCACTTTATCGGAAACGGACTGCTGTACATCAGCAACAAAGCTACCCAGGTCCCTACCCCGCACATTGGCCGTTACCACTACCCTGCGTTTACCGTTCTCGCGGAAAACCTGATTGATACCGGCAGTGAGTTCCAAGCTGGCAATTTCCTCCAGGGGCACATAATTGCCATTGGGTCGATAAATCGGCAGTTTCTTTAGCGCATCCAAATCCTGGCGCAATACCTCTGGCAAACGCACAACAATATCGGTGCGGCGGTCTCCTTCATAAAAGCGGCCAGCAACCGTACCTCCCAGGGCGGTTGCCAGCTGCTCCTGTACCTGATTGATGGCCAGCCCATACTGGGTTAGTGCGGCCTGGTCAGGAACAATGGCGAGAACCGGTAAACCGCTGGTTTGCTCCATCTGTATATCAGCAACGCCTTCTACACTGCCTATAGCCGCTTCAATTTCACTGCCCAAACGCTCTAATTGCTCGAAGTCATCGCCAAAGACTTTGATCGCCAATTCCGCGCGTACCCCTGCTAAAAGCTCGTTAAAGCGCATCTGGATTGGCTGGAGAAATTCATAGCGGTTGCCGGGAATTGGCTCTACCAGCTTTGCCAACTCTTCTACCAATTGCTCTTTTGGCTTATCCGGATCTGGCCACTGAGACCTGGGTTTCAGGATAATAAAGTTATCGGCAACACTTGGGGGAACGGCATCGGTAGCCACTTCCGCAGTCCCAATTTTGGCGAATACACGCTCCACCTCGGGCAACTCTTTAATCCGCTCCTCCAGGGATTTTTGTAGTACAATCGCTTGTTCCAGGGATGTGCCAGGAATACGCAAGGCATGCATGGCAATATCGCCTTCATCCAGATTCGGCACAAATTCGCTACCCATTCTGCTTGCCGTATAGCCGGAAACCAACACCAGTAGCGCAGCAATAGCGACAACTGTGCCACGCTGGCGCAGTGCAAACTCTAGGGCCGGGCGATAAAAGCTATTCAGCTTCTCAAGTGCAGGGTTTTTCTTTTCGATCACCGGTTTGCGGAATAGCAGCGCTATGCCGGCTGGCACCAAAGTGATGGAAAGAAACATCGCAGAAAGCAGCGCAATCACCACGGTGATAGCCATTGGATGGAACATCTTGCCCTCCACTCCAGTCAGGGCAAAAATGGGTAAATACACGGCTGTGATAATGAACACACCAAACATGGCCGGGCGAATCACTTCCCGCGTCGATTGAAATACCAGGGTAAGCCGTTCTTTTAGATCTAACTGGCCACGCTCGCGGGCGGATTCGCTAAGGCGTCGCAGGCAGTTCTCGACAATAATGATGGCCCCATCCACCAACAAGCCAAAGTCCAGCGCCCCCAGACTCATCAGGTTTGCACTTACGCGGGCCTGAACCATGCCGGTGATGGTCATTAACATGGCCACCGGAATTACCAGTGCAGTGAGAATTGCTGCGCGAACATTCCCCAGCAGCAGGAAAAGAACCGCGATGACCAGCAGCGCACCTTCCATAAGATTGGTTTGGACCGTGCGCAATGTCTGGTCAACCAGACCGGTACGATCATAAACCGCAGTCAATGTGATACCTGGTGGTAGACTCTGTTTGATATCCTCTAACTTTTCACCAACTGCACCTGCAACGGTGCGACTATTTTCGCCAACCAGCATGAAAACGGTGCTCATCACCACTTCCCTGCCGTTCTGAGTAGCCGCCCCGGTGCGCATTTCGCGCCCCTCTTCGATCTTGGCCAAGTCGCCAAGGCGAACAGCAACACCATTCACTTCCGCAACCAGGAAATCCTTCAGTGTCTCTAACGAGCTTGCCTGCCCCGGAACCCGCAACAACCACTGGGCGCCACTGTGTTCAATAAAGCCTACACCGCGGTTACGATTGTTCTCCTCGATCGAGCGAATCAGGTCTTCCTGGGTCAGGCCGAATGCCAGCAGTTTCTCTGGCTCTATAGCAATTAGAATTTCTCTCTTGAATCCGCCGATCGGATTGACTTCCACCACACCAGGTACACGCAGTAACTGCGGGCGTACAATCCAGTCATGCACCGAACGCAAGTCCTTAGGTGTTACCGCACTGCCATCAGCATTGGTGGCTCCGGGTTCGGAGTCCACTGTGAACATAAAGATTTCACCAAGACCTGTGGCGATGGGTCCAAGCTCCGTCTCCAAACCAGCAGGCAGTGCGCCACGTACACTAGTGAGCCGTTCATTCACTAACTGACGGGCAAAATAAATATCGGTGCCATCTTCAAAAATCACCGTAACCTGCGACAATCCATACCGCGAAACGGAGCGTGTATAAGCAAGGCTCGGCAAACCAGCCATTGCATTTTCCACTGGGTATGTAACCCGTTGCTCAACTTCTTTAGGGGTATACCCCGGTGCCTCCGTATTAATAACCACCTGGATATTGGTGATATCCGGTACCGCATCAATGGGCAGCCGGGTGAAATTCCAAATGCCCAAACCGCACAGTAAAAGCACAAGGGCAATAACCAGCCCGCGATTTTGAATTGAGGTTCTTATCAAGTACTCAAGCATGTCGAACCCTCAGTGATCGTGGGATGCACCGGACTTTTCAATGTCCGCTTTAATGATGTAGCTGTTACCGGTGACATATTCGATTCCCGGTCTAATCCCCCCCAGCACTTCAACCCAGTCGCCTGCTTCACGCCCCAGCTCCAACATACGCACTTCATATTGATCGCCCACCTTGGCATAAACGACAGTAAAATCGCGGAACGCCTGTAAACCGGAACGCTTGACGGCGAGGGGCACCTCATACTCAGCAACTTGGATATCGCCGCTTACAAAAGAACCTGGTGCGAGGCCTGCGGGAATATCTTGCAGTGACACTCTAACGGCGGAGGCCTGGTTGGGTTTTATCAAAGTATCAATTTGTTTCACTACCCCGAGCAGAGGAGTTTTCAGAGACTTGATATTTACGGAAACGGGCGCGCCCTGGTGAATCTGGGGGCGTATCGAGGGAAAAACATCCAGCTCTGCCAGCAAGGCAGTATCATCGGCAACCGTTAATAAAGCTCTACCTGCGGTCTGTTCACCAGGGTTTACATTGCGCTGAATTACCACACCGGTAATGGGGGATTTAATACTGTAAGTTTTCAGGTTTTGATTGCTGTTAATTGTAATCAGGGGTTGCCCTTTTTTAACGCGCTCCCCCAATCCCACCTGCACAGTTTCTACAAAGCCATCGAAACGCGCACTAATTTCACGTACCTGCTCTGGATCTACAATAAGCCTGCCATAAGCGCGGCTGGTCTCACTCATCCTGGCGGGGCCGACGGTTTCCGTATCAATTTCCATGGATTTAGCAATACCGGATTCGATACGGGTTCGCCCCTCAAAATTATCGTATTGCCAACGGTATTCGTGCCCCTGGTACTTGGCTGTTAGAGTCACAACAAATGAGTGGGGCTCATAGATCACCATATCGCCACGCAGATAATTCCCCTCAGGCCTGAACTCGATGTGATCCTCTCCATCTCCAAGCCTTGTAAGAACCACTTTAAGATCAACCTGCCGAGGATTAACCAGCTCTCCATCGTTACTCACCCAAACCCGAAACTCCGGGGGAACACCAGTTTCATAAATACTTAGCTCAACGGCAAAATCACCTTCTCTCAACATGCGCCCACGATTGGGCCCTTTTTCCGGCTCCACCTCCGTGACAGCTCCGGCCGCATATACGCTGCCGCTGCCACTTAGGAATAAGGAAAGTAAAGCACCGAATATCAGGCTGGAAAAAACTGCGGATCTCATATCTCGCTCTCGCTTATCTGTGCCAATGACAGGCCGGTAAGTTTTTCAATTTCAATCAGGCTAAGGTGTGCGTTGTACTGTGCCTGGAGCAGTGAAAGCTGCGCATCGCTAAGCCCCTGTTGGGCTAGAGCCAACTCCGAGTAGTTATAGCGGCCACGTCGATAGGCTTTTTGCGTAGCGATGAGCGCTTTATCCAAACTGGGAATCATCTTTTCATTCAAGGCGGTAGCTACGTGCCGGTGATGCTGTAGCCTTTGGGTCATCACAAAGAGCTGTGTATCCAACTCAATCTCTTTCGCATTTCTTTCTGCTCGGAAACGATTTTTTTCTGCCCTCAAAGCAGATACCTTGCCGCGATTACGGTCACCCTTACCTAGTGGGATTGCGAACCCTGCCACCAACCCATAATCTCCGCTCGCTTCGTTGCGACGAATTCCTGTATCAATCCTCCACTGAATACCAGCTTCTGCACGTGCCAAATCAATTTCCGCCTGCGCCACGCGCTCGCGGCTCATGAATATTTCCAAATTTGGGTTGCTCGCCACCAAGCTTCGCAATCTAGATAAATCAACTTCTGGAAGGACACTGGAAAGAGAACCAGCCACCGCACGAAAAATGGGCTCTCTGGAGCCCCACTGGGCAGCTAATTGATATCTGGCAATATCCAACTCGTGCTCGACATCTTCCACAACTAAGTGTCGACGCTGTAAGTCGACTTCCGCCCGAAAAGCATCGGCTTCATTCGTTCTGCCAACACTAACTTGGCGATTAATTTCGGCGGATATCCTGCGAGCCAGGTCGACTGCTCTTTTAGCAATTTCCAGGCGTTCCTGCTGAGCCAGGACCTGGAAAAAGTAACGCGCAGTATTAGCGGCAACTTCTAACTCAAGAACCTGCTTTTGGGCCTCAATCACAGAAGTCTTACTGCGTGTAGCCAATACACGTTTTTCTGCGAGATCACCCTGTAATAGCCAACTGATGCCTACTGTTATCTGGGAACTGCCGTTGCCATCGCTGCCCTTTTCCTCCCCCACCCCCTCGGCGGCAACACTAAGCTCCGGGCGTGGTCCTAGCTTGGCGTGCTCGGATAGAGCATCCACAGCTTCAAACTGATATCGGTAGCCCGCCAGTTCAGGATGATTTTGCAAGCTTTTAAGAATTGCCTGCTCATAAGTAAGTCCCGATAACTCCTCGCCCTGTTCTGCCCTAAGGGACCCACTTAATGCGGCCAAAAAGAACACAGCTCCGGCCACAAAAAACCGATCTATAATCGGTTTTTTAGTTATGACTAAACGCAAACAATTAAACACTTCGGCTTCCTTAGTGGGAGAAAAGGGTTTCGACGGTGTGGTGGAGCGCATCCACCGAAACAAGGCAAGTGCCTGTAAGAGCCACAAACATTCCAGCTAATAACAAGGGGGGTAAGCTGCGCCCCTTATCATCAGACAGCAGGTAACGAATACGAGCATCCAATTGGTCAAGAGCGAAATAACAGACCATTGCTGAACTTCTCTCTTTGGGATGCAACCCATTGGAGATACGGGTTACTTTAAGTAGGGTTTGGGCGATAAAAGTCTCACTCCACCCCTGCCTATGAGCATATGCATCTGCACGCTGCTCCATACACAGCGCCATCTGCCGATTCAGGTAATTCCCCAAACGCGTAGGGAAAAAGCTGGCAAATAAAGCGAATATTAATTTCTTCAGAGGATCAAATTTTTGCGCATGGGCTTCCTCATGCAGGCGCACCACCTCAAACTCTTCCGCTGTTAACTGGTCTCGCAGACCGCTGGTATAAAACCCTTGCGGACGGAGCAGACCACTGGTGAAAGCCTGGGGCCCCTTTGCCTGGATAATACTCTGGTCAGACTTATCCCTTTCGCAAAGTTGCATTAACAAACGGAGCTGCGCCAAATGGCGATGAGCTCGTTTAAAACTTTGAAACGCCAAAAAACCGCTAAAGAAAAGAAACGCAATAGTAAAAACACCGTGCCAACTATAGAGGTTAAAAGCGTTGATATGGTGCCAGTGCGCCAGTGATGCAACGCCTCCCAAAAGGCTGGGGAAAGCCAGAATAACAGCGGCAGTGGAAGCCGCGAACCACGGCAGCAATACCGCACTCCACAGCAGTAAACGCCGGCTACTGACAGACAAGCTAAGTGAATGCCGGGAAGCAGAAAGGCAGGCAGCTGATACCAGTAAAATACCGACAAACAGGCCAAGCGCTGCAATAGTCAGCAGGTTTAGCCAGAGTGCAACCTGCCCCAAAATCATTAGCGATCACCCTGCTGGCGCTTTATCTTCTGGCTTTCGATCAACTGCTCCAGCTGCTCCAATTGGCATTCGCTCAACTCTGATGAGATGGAGGTAAATGCGGCTACCAGCCCGTTCTCATCATCAACGAACTCACGAGTAACGTCTTGAATCAGCTGCCCGACAAACTCGTAGCGTTCCACTGCCGGGCTGTATTGGAATGCATGCCCCTGCTTCTCCCGGGACAGCAAACCTTTCTTGTAGAGGCGGTCCAGCGTGCTTTGGATCGTATTAAGAGAACCTCCACGGGCCCTGCTCAAGTCCGAGTGGACCTGCTTGGCATCCGCAGATTTTCTATCCCAGAGGTATTGGAGCACCTGTTTCTCAAGATCGCCAAGTCGCATAGACCATTATTCCAGAGGTTAAAACTATTCTTTGAATGATGGTAGAGCAGCAAAAACCGATCGTCAATAGGTTTTTATGTCAGACTTCTCCGAGCTTAGAAGTTCAAAGTGAAATTGTTAAGAGAATAGTGAGGCCAAGATATCCTGCAAACTTAACCTTCTGAAACACTGCCCACAGTTATTTAGAACCTTTGTCACCGTATACCTGACATTCCTATGTGTAATCAGGTCCAAACCAGTATTTTTTTACGCCTTTTCGCAGCACCCACAAGGATGTCAAAAAACGACATCCCTGAAATTGATCATCAAAGTAGAGAAAGGCACCTACAACTGGGCTTTTTTCAAGTGCCATATTTCAGCCGATAGCAAACAATCTGCTTATTCAAATCGACTGCACTACACATGAATTCGGAGAATGTTTTATACCTCAGACCTAAATCCAGGTAGCCAAAGAGCCTATCCATTAAATGTCTGCAAACATCCTTTGTAGGCATAACCACTCACTATAAACCAGATTTACAGTGAATTTGATTATGCCTACGTTTACTTACTTAGAATTCCTTTTTAATCAATTTAACCGCTTCTTTTGTGGTAAGTATATCATTAGCCATATATTTGAAGTTAATCATTGCTGCTTCGTAGCCATTGCCCTCAGGCAAATTTGCACCAGCTGTTGCATCGGTTACAATAGCCACTTCAAATCCCTGTTCTAATAATTCGCGCATATGAGATTCTGTGCATAGATTTGCAGACATCCCTGCAAGAATTACTTTATCAATCCCCTGTTTTCTCAGTTGGAGTACTAAATCATTTGTCTCAGGGCCATAAATTTTATGCGGGCCGGTCACAACAGTCTTACCATTATTTATATATGGCTTATATTGCTCCAACCAATCAGCTCCAGAGTTTTCAAACCCGTTTAAGCTTAGAGGGTCTTCTCGGTTGAACATACCAAGTTTGTGCATTACCACTTCGAGGTTCCCCTCAAACTTCCACTTATGATCATGAGGGTAGTAATAGTGTGGGGAAATAAATAAAGGCACATCCTTTTTCCCTGCAACTTTCATTAACCGTTCGAGGTTCTGAACTGTATTATTTTTTTCTACACTTTCCCCCACTACACCCCAGGTTACACCATTAGGGCTTAAGAAATCATTCTGCGGGTCGGTAATTACGATTGCCGTCCGCTCTGGATCAATCTTCATACCAGGCTCGACTTGATCGGCAAAGCTATTTAATGAGAAAGAGATAAGCCCTAGTGCCACAACTGGCGCTACTAGATTATTTAAAAAGTTCATCAGCTATTTTACTATCCAAAGCTCTTAAGTTATGTAGGGTAAGTAAGCGGGATATTGCTAGCACTCAACCTGGGGCGTATAATATCTTCACAATCTGTACGATAAATGCTTTAAAATATGTATTTTATGTCAGATCGTATGACTGTGTGGTTTTTAGGTGTTTGCCGTTATGGACGTGTTAAGTGATTTGCTCAGGGTTTTCCACTTAAAAGCACATGTTTTTTTACACAGCCAATTTTATGGCGCGTGGCGGGTAGACACCTCCGGAGAGCAAAAGGCCACCTTTCATCTTGTTACTCGTGGTGTTTGCTGGTTACATTTACCCTCTCAGGATGTGCCAATACCATTAAGGGCCGGTGACTTGGTGGTATTTCCTCATGATGCTATTCATACAATAACCCATAGTCAGGACACACCAGATCCTAAACTGGAACTAAACCAACCTAACGAAGAGGGACAGGCTTTAGGTAGGGCTGCGACAAGTTTAATATGTGGTTATTTTGAGCTCGATCACTTTAGCTGGAATCCTCTTCATGAAGATTTACCTGAGGTTTTAATCGTTCAGAATGATTTGGCTGAAGGTGCTGCACTAATTGAAACGGTGACTCGCTTTATAACATTTGAGATAGAAAACAATTTGCCTGGCGAGAAAATTGCAATTGATCGCTTGTCCGAAATATTATTTATTTATATTGTGCGCGCTCATATGAAGAGCTCACAATTTACCGATGGATACATTAAAGCACTCGCGGACCCCAAGCTGGGAAAAGTTTTACAGTCTATACATTCTGACCCCGGTTACTCGTGGACAGTTGATAAATTATCCAAACTTGCTGCTATGTCTCGATCCTCATTTTCTGAAAAATTCCTGTCTTTGGTGAAAAAAACACCAATGCAGTATGTTACCAATTGGAGAATGCAGCGTGCTCACCAAGAGTTTTATGAGAAGAAAAATTCAACTGCTCAAGTAGCCCATCAGTTTGGCTACCAATCCGAGGCCAGTTTTAGTAAAGCATTTAAAAAACATTTTGGCTATGGCCCTGGAGCAGCAAGAAGGAAAGGCATCGAATCTTGACATTTCTAGTTGTTTTTTTAATAACTCAATAGCCTCTACAGCCTAACAGCCTTCATAAAGGAGGGCTGAGTTAGATTTTACGTGATTTCCCCTCTTCTCTGGCTCTAGCTCGCTCAGCCTCCAGAATGACCTGCTCTACAGAATACTTTATTGCACAAATCATAGTAGCTATAGCGCCAATAAATGTTGTAAACCAAAATGAAACATTTAGCGCAACGAGAATAAGTGACATTACACTCACAGCCAGCAATTTCATGTTATCTAAATGAAAATCAAAAAATTTACGGTCAAGCAAACCCATATGAAAAACAAGGAACAAGCCAATTGCAGCACACGAGACAATGGCTAAAATCGCAGAGGAATCATCTCCAACTTTTACAAACTGATAGAATCCATAATAGACAAACCATCCTAAAAAAGGGCTTAATAAGGCTACCTTTCCAGCAGCTATATCTTTAGAGATATAACGCCAAAAAATTGACCACCGATTTTGTCTATCCTTCTCAAGATTAGTTAATTTAACTACCCCAAAAGGAATAGCTAGCAATCCACCAATGATCACTAAGAAAACTATAACCCCCAATACTGTTTCCAGTATACACCTCCTTCCTTAAGCTGAATTTCATCACAGCCTTATATATGAATTACTTTAATATACCCGGGAATATTTTATTTTTCCTACGTCATTGAGAATTACAGACCATTTTTAGCTGTAGCACCTGCATCAACCTTCATTCGCGCATTGTTCAGATGATCACAAACCATCTCCATACCATCCAGCACCCGAAAAGTATGTCGCTGGATGATATCCGGTGGTACATGGAACAGGTTTCCCTCTTTAACTGCATTAATTCTTGGGTATGCTTCCCAGGCATCCAACCAATCTGGCCGCTCCTCCCCCATTCCGCTGGCGATAATTACTCTCGGGTCTCTATCCAGTACAGACTCAATACTAATCTTCGGTGCTAATACCAATGCATCGGCAAATATATTACGGCCGCCACAGGTTTGAATAACATCGCTAATCAGGTGGTCGCCATTAAGTGTTTGCAGTGGCTCATTCCAAACCTGATAAAAAACACTGACCGAATCCAGGTCCTTATGGCTAAGCTGTATCTGATTCAGTCGCTCAAGCCACTCTCCGGCAGATTTATCTGCATAGTCACTTGTACCTGCAAGTTTACCGAAGCGCTTTACATTCACAGCGATATCTTCAAGAGCATTAGATTCAGATACGAAAACTGTAAAACCGAGATCCTCCAGTTTATTAATCATCTGATCGCCATTTCCCGATCCCCAGGCAACAATCAAGTCAGGATTTAGCAATAGTAAACTCTCATAGTTTACCGCTTTATAGTTACCTATCTCCGGTAATTGCTTGGCTTGCTCGGGGTAATCACTGTAGCTTACCGCAGCAATTAGCTTATCCCCCGCCCCAGCACTGTAAAAGTTCTCCACGATATTTGGCGCTAGCGCAACAATACGCTCTGCTGGTGCAGGCAGTTCAACCCATTGGCCACGGGCATCTTTTACCCGCACGGAATCATCCGCCCAAGTATTACTCACCAATAACAGATTCAAGGTTAAAACAACACGGACAATACTGCTTCGAGACATCTCTTTAACTCGACTATAACTGAGGAGCTTCTAAACAGCTCCGTAACTCACATTGGCAGCCACTGCCACCCATAATATCAATATCGACAATTCACTTATCTCGACCAAACCGCCCAAACAATCGCCGGTATAACCACCAATAGTCTTATCCCACAGGCGACGCCAGAATAAGACCAGGGCAATCAAACTACAGACGATGCCTATGGCAATGGGTATTGGCGCCGCTAAACATCCAATAGCAACTACGATTGCAACTACCGGCAATAGGTCCCATCGGCGCTCGGAGCCAGCGGGCGGTACATGGCCTTCAACACGTGCGTATTGTGAAACTCCCATTAAAGCCAGGGCCGCAGCCCTGGCTAACATAGGTGAGAGCACTAACGGCAGATAGACCCAAGCATCTTTTGTTACTGGGTTTATTAGCTCTAGCAGGGTTGCTATTGCAGCGAACTTTATCAGTAGGAAAACAACAACAGCCGCTACCGCAATAGAGCCGCAGTGGGGATCGTGCATTACTCTCAGAATATGCTGACGTTGTTCTTCAGGATCCGCACACTTATGTCCAGCAAAGTAGGCATCAGTACAGTCAGCAAGGCCGTCGAGGTGTAGTGCACCTGTCAGGACCACCCAGAAACCCAATAGTATTGCAGCTTGCAACTGGGCACCTAAAGGAGCCAGAAGGTAGGCGGCCCCGGATAACAGTACACCAATCACCACTCCAACCAGGGGGTAAAAATATATCGACCGCTTCACCGTTTCCTTGTCCACCTCCCGCAGCAAACCCGCCACCGGCAGCCGGGTAAGAAATACCAGCGCATACAGAAATGCTTGGGATAGGTTGTACAACTTACGGGCAATAAACATAAGCTGACTGCTCTGGGTAGGAAACGGTAAAGGTCTTATTGTCCGAGTCGTATCTCAGCGATGCGGCAAACCCGTAGTTAACTTGCAGTGAAATCATTTTCACTGGGAGCCAGTTATTCGCATACGCGAGCAACAACTTGATAACGCCACCGTGAGTAACGAGCAGCAGGGACTCTCCCGAGTATTGCTGGGCTAGATTATCAATAGCTTGAAGAACTCTGGATCGAAATACGGGAAAGGGCTCACCTCCCGGCGGTGCGTGCTTTTCTGGGTCACGCCCCCAGGCTTCACACAGTGCTCGTTGCTCAGTCCAGATCTTATCGACTGACTGCCCCTCCCAGTCCCCGAAACCAATTTCCCGGATATCAGGAACTTCAGTTATCGGCAGCTTTTTCTCTCGGGCAAGCTGAGCAGCAAAGCGTTGGCAGCGTTGTAAGGGTGAAGTAACAATCCGGTCCCAGGAGTCATCGAGCTCGGCAAGCCCTCGCAACATCTGCTCCCTACCCTCACTGGTTAGGGGCACATCGATCTGCCCGCGAAAAATATTTCCACCTTCGCAGGCACCGTGTCGTAAAAGATCAATCCGCAACTGGCACTCCTGCCTCACTGAAAGTGAACATTTTGTTATGCAGGTTCAGCGCTTGCTTGATAATACTTATGGCCAACACTGCACCTGTGCCCTCGCCAAGGCGCATATTGAAGCTCAGCAATGGCTTCACCCCCAGGCACTCGAGGGCTAGTTTATGACCAGACTCGTCAGAGAGATGGGCGTAGAGCAACCAGGGTTTCACTGACGGATTAATAGCACCGGCAATAGCTGCCGCGGCAGTCGCCATAAAACCATCAACCAATACAGGGACACCTCGCTGGGCACTGGCGATAAACGCTCCTATTAAGGCTGCAATCTCAAAGCCACCAAAAGTTTGCAGAATAGCAAGTGGTGAGCCCAGCGCTGCCCGATGCTGCTCCAAGGCAGATTCGATCAGTTCCACCTTGTGGGCGAGCACTGCATCGTCGACACCTGTTCCTCGCCCCGTAATGCTGCCAACCTCTAGCTCAAAAAGGGCAGCAAACATGGCAGCGGCGGAAGTGGTATTGCCAATACCCATATCACCGCCGACAAAGCAATCTGCATCGGTAGACTGGCGGCGACCGGCATCAAGAGCAAGAGCCAGCTGCGTTTGGGTCATAGCTGGGTTACCTTGGGAGAAATCCGCAGTAGAGGGAGCTATAACTTCATCAATCAAGTCGGGGTGTTCAGCGGGGACCACACAACCCAGGTTAATTGCGGCAAAGTCCGCATTCTGCTCGCGGCTCAACACATTAATAGCCGCCCCACCCTCGCAAAATAGTTTCAGCATTACAGAAGTGACGGCCTGAGGAAATCGGGAAGTTCCCTGAGCTGCAATACCGTGATCAGCACCGAATACGCGCACCGACAATTTATTCAGTTGGGGTTGCTCTCTCCCCTGGAATCCGGCGAAATCCACGGCAATGCTCTCGAGCCGGCCGAGCGCGCCCTGCGGCTTAATCAATTGCTTCTGGCGGGCAATCGCAGCATTGCGAGCACTCTGGTCCGGGGTTGGTGCAGGCTTATCGAGCCAACTGAGTTCATCTGTCATCATTATCGGTCTCAGGTGATTCTTTAGGAGCCTCTGAATAACTCCGTGATACCTCTGGCTTGCAGAGCGGTTCACAATCAAGGCGCGGCTTCGCAGGAATGTCTAGACCTTTCAAGAAGTCGCAACGCGGAGTGTGAATCGCTCTGCAAGCCCCGAAGGGCGAGTCTTGAAGGCCGCACCTGCTGCGTTGCAGCTCTTGCAAAGGGCTACGGCCATTCGCGGCGAGCTGCGCCTAACATCTGCAGCCTTCAAGACTCGCAGAGGCATTACGGAGTTATTCAGAGGCTCCTTTACTTTACAGTGAGCGGCAAACCAGCAATTGCCAAGGTGACGCTATCAGCTCGCTCGGCTAATGCCTGATGAAGCCAACCTGCAGCATCCACAAATTCCCGCGATAACTGCCCAAGGGGCACAATACCCGAACCGACTTCATTACTGACAAAAATCCAAGGTGGGGTATTACCGTTAGCGAGAGTACGCCTCTGATCGATACATTGCAGAAGCGCCTCTTGCTCACGCTCCCAAACGCCCTGATGAAGGCAGTTGCTCAACCACAAAGTGAGGCAGTCCACCAGTACACAGTGGGACTCAGCAGCTGTAACCAGAGCCTCTGCCAATGCAATAGGCTCTTCCAGGGTCTGCCAGCGATGATCCCGGTCTTCCCGATGTCGAGCAATACGGGTAGACATTTCTTGATCGCCCGCCGTAGCCATTGCCAGGTAGGTAAGTCCACCATCGCTACTGCTATTTAGCCACTGCTCCGCGCGCTGTTGTGCAAGCCGGCTTTTTCCACTGCGGGCGCCCCCTAGTACCAGATGTACACCACTGGCGCTAGACATCGGCAATCACCAGGGATTGACCGGTTACCGGGTGTGGCATCACCGTGACACTGTAACCGTAAAGCTGCTGCATATTCTCCCCAGTCAATACATCCTCTGGATTTCCGTAGGCCATACTGCGCCCCTGCTTTAAGGCGAGGATTCTGTCGCTATAGCCGCTGGCATGGGCCAGATCATGGACCGTCATTACCACAGCTACGCCACTTCGCGCGAAGTCTCTTACCGCTCTCATCATTCCATATTGGTGTGCAATATCCAGGCTGGCAGCGGGCTCATCTAATAAGAGGAGCCGCTCTCCCCCATCCTCTGCCCGCCAGATCTGGGCCATCACCCGAGCCAATTGCAAGCGCTGCTGCTCGCCGCCGGATAATGTTGGGTACAGGCGCTCAGACAAATGACTAACATCCAGCGCTGCCATGGCTTCCAGGCAGATTTCTCGGTCCCGGTCAGTGCCAGTGGAATGCGGAGTTCGACTGAGGGCGACCAATTCCAGCCCGGTAAAGGCAAATGTCAGTGGGTTATTTTGCGGCAGGACGGCAACTTGCCTGGCTCGATTGCGGGCGGACAACTTTGCAAAAGGACTGCCTTTAAAGTGGGCCTGCCCGGAATCCATCCTGACTTCGCCGCACAGGGCACGCAGCAGAGTCGACTTACCCGCGCCATTGGGGCCAATCACACAAACCAGCTCGCCGACATCTACCTCCAGGTTGATATCTTGCAACAGCGGCCGATTATCGACACTAACCGCAACTCCCTCCACCTGTAGCAGAGCCATTAAATTGCCCCCCTGCTTTTACGCAACAAGGAAACAAAAAAAGGCACCCCAATCAGTGCGGTAATCAGCCCTACCGGGATCTCCACCGGGGCAATAATGGTTCGTGCCAGGGTATCGGAAACTAGTAATAAACTGGCTCCAGCCAGGGCAGAAAGCGGCAACAGTTGCCGGTGATCAGGTCCTACCCACAAACGCACTATATGGGGCACTACCAGCCCCACAAAAGCTATACTGCCGGCTACAGCAACCGAAGTGCCCACTCCAGCCGCAACAAGCACTATCAAACGGGTTTTTACCCGCTCCACATCAATACCGAGGTGCCGTGCCTGGGATTCTCCCAATAAAAGAACATTTAGTGAGGTGCCGAAGCGGGACATACTGGCAAGCAAAGCGCCCAGCACGGCCAAAACCAGAAAAGCGCGAGGATAGCTCGCTGCATCCAGCCCCCCCATTAGCCACAGGCTCATACGGCGCAGAGTGTCATTATCAGCAAAGTACTCCATTAGCCCGATCAGGCTTGCGGAAAAAGCGGTAACGGCAATCCCCATTAGCAACATGGTGGCCACGGAAGTGCCATTAATACTTTTCGCCACTTTGTAGACCAGTGTCACCGCTAAAAGGCCGCTGAAAAAAGCAGCTATGGATACAACGGGCAAACTCCCAAACGCAGCGGCAACCTCCACTCCTAGCAGGATGGCCAAACAAGCACCGAGAGAAGCCCCTGCGGTAACACCAATCAGGGATGGGTCAGCTAGAGGGTTTCGAAATAAGCCTTGCAACATTGCCCCGCAGATGGCGAGCACAGCACCCACTCCAGCGGCCAATAGCGCCCTTGGCAATCGTATTACCTGAACAATATCCCCAGCGAGTCCACCATCGCCCTGACCACTGATCGCGGCAATTAGTTGTGAGGGTGAGAGATACACTGCACCTATAGCAACGGCAGCAGAAAAACTAAGGGCAAGTGCTGTGGGCAGTAACCACCAGGCAACATTTAATGCTTTGATACGGGCAACAGTCACTGGGTATCCTCTTGCAGCACTGCCGTCTCCTTAGCTCCCTCAAATTGCTCGAGCCAGTTTCCCTGGATATTCTCGGCAATAGTCTCAGCCAGCCTGTTCAATTGTTGCTGTCGCTGTTCACCCACATCCAGCGGCGTAGAGTCTTTCAACCCACCCCAGGCAAAAAGTGCGCTCAGCGCTTCGGGTGAATCGAACAGCCCATGCACGTAGGTCGCGAATATCTGTCCATCAGCACTTATTGCACCATCAGGCCTGGAATTTCCGTCTTTATCACAGATATATACCGCTGGAGTTTGCAGAGCTACACCTTCTGTTATGCCACAGTGGATTTCGTAGCCCTGAACAGGAGTAGCTTCTTTTACTTCATTTTCCAAAGCTAAAAAGCCGGTAATATTTTTCAGTGCTTTGACTGGTTGCAATCGAGTTGTGAAATCCAGATAACCCAAGCCCGGTTCGTTGCCCGGGGTATCCTCTACCCCATCCGGGTCCTGTACCTCGCTCCCCAGCATTTGCAAACCACCGCAAATACCCACTAGTTTGCCGCCATAGCGCAGATGCCGATCCAACTGTGCAGGCCAATCGTTTTCTTTTAAGTAAGCCAAGTCTGCCCGCACATTTTTACTGCCGGGAAGAATAATCCAGTCGCACTGTGGGACTGGTTCACGGACACTGACAAATTGCAGATCGATATCCGGATGCAACCTCAGCGCATCAAAATCTGTATGATTGCTTATGCGCGGCAATACCGGCACTACCACTTTCAATCGAGCATCAGCACCGCTCTGTTGGGTGCTAATGGCATCCTCCGCGTCAAGGTAGAGGTCATGGAGATAAGGTAAGACTCCCAGAACTGGCTTGCCCGTATACTCCTCTAACCAGTCGAGCCCCGGCTGAAGTAATTGCAGATCGCCACGAAAGCGGTTGATCACAAAACCAACGACACGCTCTCGCTCTGAGGAAGACAGCAATTCGAGGGTGCCTACCAAGTGGGCGAACACGCCTCCGCGATCGATATCGGCAATCAGTACAACCGGGCAATCAACGGCCTCGGCAAAGCCCATATTGGCAATATCGTTTTCCCGCAGGTTAATTTCTGCCGGGCTGCCAGCCCCTTCAACTAACACCAACTCATATTGATCATCGAGCTGTGCGAAGGAGCCCAGCACTGCATTTTGCGCGGTAGCTTTGTAGTGGTGGTAATCCAGCGCCTGCATATTCCCCAGCACTTTACCCTGGATAATAACCTGAGCCCCGGTATCTGAAGCGGGCTTAAGTAACACCGGGTTCATATCGCTGTGGGGGTCGATCCCACAGGCCTGGGCCTGCAGCGCTTGTGCCCGCCCTATCTCACCACCATCCACCGTAACGGCACTATTGAGTGCCATGTTTTGCGGCTTAAAAGGTGCGACACTGACTCCGCGCTGGGAAAAGTAACGAGCGAGCCCAGCCACCAAAGTACTCTTGCCGGCATCGGAAGTCGTGCCCTGAACCATCAACGCGGACATAGTAAAAACAACCTAGTAATCTACGCCTTTGCGGGCTTTGATTCCCGCTTTAAAAGCATGCTTAACATCTTTCACTTCAGATACCGTATCCACGAGCTCCTGTAGTGCACTACCACCACCTCGACCAGTCACCACCAAACTCTGTTCCTGTGGCCGCTGGGCTAGAGTCTCCAATACTTTGGACTCATCCAGGTATTTGTAAGCGAGCATATAAGTGAGCTCATCCAACACCACTAAATCATAGGTGGTATCGGTGAGCATTTTTTCTGCCTCTGCCCAGGTTCTCTCTGCAGCAGCAATATCACTGGTGCGATCCTGAGTATTCCAGGTAAAGCCAGTGCCCATTTGATAGAGAGTAACTTCCGGGCAATGGTTTGTAAGGAAAAGCTCTTCCCCAGATTGCTGTGCGCCTTTAATAAATTGCACAACGCCCACTTTCTGCCCGTAACCCAGTGCGCGTATGACCATGCCGAAAGCTGAGCTCGACTTCCCTTTGCCATTTCCAGTGAGAAGGACAGCAACTCCACGCTGGATATCGGCTGCTGCAATGTTGGCATCAACCTTCTCCTTGTGTTTTTGCATTGCCTGCTTGTGCTTGGCATTTCGTTTTTGCTCGTCTTCCGACATGGCCACCTCAGTTCAAGAACCTATAAAAAAGTGTTTTAGAAGCTGAATTCCACACCAGCATAACCGGCGAGGCCTGCGGTGTTATAGCCAGTAACTTCCACATAGTCGTCATCGGTGAGGTTTTCACCGCGAACAAATACCGTTGTAGAATTATTCAGCTGATAACGAACGCTGGCATCCAGGACATGATAATTATCCAGCGAGGAGCCATCTCTATCGACAACATCTGCGCTGCCGCGCAGGTTCATAACCAGACTCAAGTCACTGGTAGGCTGATAAGTGAAGCCGAGATTGGCTAGGTGCTTAGGGCTGCGAGCCCGGGGAGAATCATCGGCCTCTTCAGCGTCGGTGTAGGTGTAGTTGGCAGAGAGTAACAGGGTATCAGTTATCTGTGCTTCCGCTACCAATTCGACCCCACAAGATTTGCTTGTTCCACTACTTTGCAAGTAACCAGAAGCGTCCGAGTTCCAGCCAATTGCATTTTCAATAATCTGGTGAAACAGCACCAATTCAAGGTGCAGAGCATCTTCATTAAAGTACTCGACACCAAGGTCTAGACCCTGACTCTCTTCCGGCTTAAGAGACGGTAAGTCCAATGGGGCATAGGTCAACCAATCAATTGCGGTAGCGTTGTAGTTGACTTCATACAGGCTTGGGGCACGGAAGCCTGTTCCAAAACTGCTTTTTATCTTTACAGTACCGTTGGCAACATCCTCAAACAAATAGGCTGAGCTGGCGCGGAAGCTGTTGTAGCTGCCAAAATCGGAGTTATTGTCATGGCGAAGGCCAAGGGTGATATAGGCCTGATCGGCATAGCTTCCCTGATACTCTGAGTAAAGGGCCCACTGATCTCGATCCAGATCTCCCGCAGTATCTTCACGATGCTCTACCCCGTAGACCACCCCATGCTCGCGGCTAAACCCGTGGGAGCCCATTAGGTTTAACTTTTCGATATCACCTTCTACTTCATAGGAAGTTACACCTTCATCGATATAGGTACGCTGCAATTCAGACCGTGTATAGGCTAATTCCTGTTGGCTGTCCTCACCTTTGTGAGCCAAGCTAACGCGAGCACTTTCCTGATTAAACTCAAAGTTGCAATCGTCATGGAGAACAAACCAACCGCAACGATCATATTCACCAGAGGCATCTGTATCTCGCGCTACCGCTTCAAATCGCCACTGCTCAGAGATATTCCAACCTACACGGCCATGCAAGGTTTCATTATCGTAACCGTCGTCATCTCTCAATTCTTTGTCATTGCTGCTGGTATTAAACCCATCGGTTTCTGCCGCCGCTGCAGAAACAAAATAATCCAATGTTTCATTGGCACCGCTAGCGCTGGCATTGTAGCGTTCAGTATCGAAGCTACCGCCCTCAGCTGACAGCTCAAAGCGCTGTCCTTGATCTTCGCGACGCGTTGAGATATTCAGCACTCCACCCGCATCGGCCCCGTAGAGCATTCCCTGCGGGCCACGCAGCAGTTCCACACGCTGTAAATTGCTGCTCATAATATGTTCAACATGGGCACCGGCCTGAAGACCAGTTGGGTCAGAAATGTCGATACCGTCTATCTGAACCAAGGTTCTGAAACCGGACTCTCCACGTACCCTTAAGGAGGTTGTCTTGCCCATACCCCCTGTATTAGTAACAGACACGGAGGGCACACTGCGCAAGACATCGGCAAGGGACACCAATCCCCGCTCTTTTAGCTGTTCTTCATCCAATACAGTTACTGAAGTAGCTACCTGGCGCAGCGGCTCACCCTGACGGGAGCTCACAACAACCACGGTTTCCAGGTCAGGAATTGAAGATTCGGTAACAGTGGATTCAGCAAAAGACGGCGCGCTCACGGCTGATAAAACAGCCAGGCTCAATATAGATTTTTTCAAGTTTCAACCCCTAAGACAAAAGCACATGGGATCGAGGGAGGAATAGCAATGCGGCACGCCGAAGCGCGAAAGATCGTATTGCAAGATGGTAGCCCTCCGCTCCATCGTGTTTAGAAAAGAGGCCGGTATCGGGCTTACCACTCAGAATACAGGTGGATCACCGTTGCGGGGGCAGCGCCGGATTTCCGGACTTCCCGTTTAACCTTCTCAGCCAATTCAGGGCAGAAGGCACCTCTAATCGTGGTCGCGAAACTAGTGGAAAGGTACCGGAAAGTCAACAGAAGCCAAAAAATGTGAGGGAAGCTTGTTCGTGAGTCGGGTATTCCCTCACTACATAAGTACTAGTTATTCATGAGCAAGATTTCAAAAGCGCTTAGCAAGGTACCTTCACATAAACTGAGATCAACCTTGAGTTGCAGCCATAATAAAGAATTTATCAATAAATCATTCCGCTAACTATTATCAAATACTGCAAGCCAATCTGTGTAATATTTATCCGCATATTGACGAAAGAATGGAAACAACCAAGATGCACTTCTTTCATGAAGATTAAACCCACATCCATCATCAACAAGTACATCTTTGTCAACTATTCCGGAGAGCGCATGATGTAGAGCTGAAGCGCATAGTAGAAATTGCCCTATTGAATCGGCGATAGGCCTAAAATCCCACCCCCCAGCCCCATGCATGGCACGATATACCTTTGAATTTCGGTTGCTTTCGGCCAAGTCTACAATGATTGGATCTGCACCCTCATCGGCGAATAAAAACCAAGTTTTATCCCAACCGGGTATTGGCTGATTATCAACCGGGTTGTAGTTATATCCATTCATCACCCATGACAAGCGCCTGGCACTATAAAGATCAATTGGATTGCCCACGCCATCAAGATATTGGCTGTGGGCAGGCGCATAGTGAACTATATACTCTTGAAACTCTTTCGGAAAAACAAAATCCCTTTCCTTTTGCAACCGAAAACAGATAGAGTTTCCACCTCCCTGAAGTTCAAAATCTGTCTTTGAAAAACTATGGATCAACTCAATATAATCTTTAATATCCATACTACGTAACTCGCGAAACTACTTGCTGTATTTTTTTTTGGGGGGGGTACATATTAAGCAAAGGGTGCGGCTTACCCTACTCATCTAGCTGCTACCTACTTACCACCTTGCTTCTGACTGCATAAGGAATACTGTATATTTTACAGAAGCACCCAAAATAGATTTTTGTATATTCTTATATACATCTTCCTATTTTGATGTGCCAACTAAAATACAACCAGCACCAACAAAAGTGGAACCAAATATCCGACCGAGAAATCGACTTGAAGCCATACTCCTTGACCATTTTTTGGTACCGAAAGCTAATAAGGTATAACAAAATAAACAGCTAAAAGATAATGCCATAAAAGTGAAGACTAGCAAGGAAAACTGAGGTAATAGTGGGTCGGACAATGAAATAAATTGTGGGAAAAGCGCGGTTGTAAATATTATCGCTTTAGGGTTCGTTAAGGCAATTAAGCCCCCTTGAATATACAAACTCAATGCACCTCGCCTAGCATTACAAGTTACCTCAGAAGAATCCACTCTTCCTATTCCATTTTTCCAAAGCTTAACTCCCATATAAATCAGATATCCAGCCCCAACCACCTTTACCACAGTAAACGCCAAAGAAGAGTTAAGGACAAGTACACTCAATCCAATAACTGAAAGCCCGGACATAACAAACAAGCCAGATATATTGCCCAATGCCGCGAACACACCTCCTCTAACACCATTCGATAGAGTATTGATAGAGACCAGTAGTGCCGCTGGGCCAGGGGTAGCAGTTGCCAAGAGTGCGATTGCGCAAAAGGCCAACCAATTTTCAAACGCCATTTAACTCACCCTAGCAACTATTACTATCTCAAGGAAATGGAAATCACTGACAGGGCTAACCTTACCTACCATATGCTATATAAGCAACCAAGAAAGACCGAAGGAGCTAGCTATTATAAACCAGTCTAAATTACCCCATCTCCAAAACTGAAAAGATAAAGAGCACTAACTTTATAGGAAACAATAGAGATCACTCAATTATCCTTACCCGGCCACTAAAAGCTCTCTTTATATACCCTTCAAATTTTATCAGCCATTTTTCGTCTGGCGGCGCACTATTCTTTATACGGCCGGTATTTACCAATGCAACCATAAGAAATTGGCAGAAAATATCTACAAACCTAACAACCAGCCACAAATTGGGACCTACGTACAACCTGAATAACAAAATATTTACCAGCAGTACTCTACAAGCCCTTAAATATATAAACGCCATCACATAACAAGAAAAACCATCAAACAAAATACTTGTGTATTGAAAAATTATGCGTATACCATTCAATCGTGGTAAGTAATTTGGAATACCCTCACAAAAATTAAGAAATCATTTATAGGGAACATTTATGAAAAGATTACTGGGCACAGGAATAATAGCAGCCCTCTTTTTTATCAGCTCTCACACAACAGCTGCAACAATGGAGTGCTATGTCGACACCATTAAGTTTGATACATACAGACCAAATGTTTGTTTCGCATTAGTATGGGGTGCGAATACAGCAACTGCGGCATTTAGAATAGAAGAAGATACAAGCAAAGTAATTAGTTCCGTAATTTGGTCAGATGATGCTCATAGTTGTGGAACCACTTCTGACAGGTATTGTTCTTTTACGATTCGTGCATTTAGGGCATATACCGCTAAGGCAACAATACTTTATCAAGATGGTTCATGGGACACAGCATCTGCTATCGCCTCATTTGAAGATGGAAGCTAAGTGATAATTTAAAATTAACAAAAAAGGGCATACTTGAACTATGCCCTTTTTTATAGTTGTAGAAGAAAGAAAGTACACATTACTAACCAATACTACTTTTCCCCGACATGACCACCTAGCCTTAAAAGCATCCTCAATATAATCTGACTCCGTACTTATATAGGGTCAAAATTCAACAAACAGTCCTTATCGACCCACAATCAAACTATAGATAAACTTTATTTATCAAGAATAATATTAAAGCCACCATAGATTAACCTCTTACCATCAAATGGCATAGGGTTTTGATCTGGATTCATCCTCGGATCATCCATAACCGCCTGCCATCCAGAGTCTCGAACCTCTTTAGAAGGCCAGAGGACCCAGGAGAACACTACAGTTTCATTGCCAGCACACTTTACGGCCAAAGGAAAAGAGGTTAATTCGCCTTCTGGAACATCATCACCCCAAGTTTCAACAACCTTTAGAGCCCCCTGCTCTTTAAATACCTCTGCAGCAATTTTTGCATGCTTAATATATTCTTCTTTGTTATCTGAGGGTACAGCTGCTACAAATCCATCTGCATAAGACATTTTTAACTCCCCGACATTTTCTAATTTAATAAGTTACTATTGAAATTAAATACAGATTTACAAAGCACTTCTACTGCCCTAATCTAGTGATAGCGATATCTCTCTATCACCAACCCTTCTTACACCCTACATAGAGCACAAAATCAAATGCTACCACTCGTTTCTCTTGTGGTATTTTCCAAACCTCCCTAGCCTTACGGTAGGCCCACTCCATAAATTCACCACCCATGCCATCTATACATCTCCGCACAGCCGAAAAAGTATGTATAAAATTAAAAAACTCATTCAGGTCCCAGACTGCTTCCATAGTTGGCTTCGAAACCTGTATAGTACTAAAAGGAAAGTCTATATCCTTAAAATGATTCCAGAGCAATTTGTTTTGTGGAGCCCAGTACGTCTCTATTGGACCCAAAATAAGATCATTGAATATTTGAGCCAGTTCTCCATCTAAGACTGGCCAGTTATAGCCCCAAGCTGAAAAAATACCTTTTGGCTTCAAAACCCTTAGAACTTCGGGCCAAAAATCATCAAGGTCAAACCAATGCAACGCCTGGGCTACACAAACCAAATCACAACTCTCATTTGCCAGGTCAAACTGCTCAGCAAGTCCTACTTGATAGTGAATATTAGGGTGAGCTTTAGCCGCTTTTATTTGCTCGACACTAATATCAGTTGCGTACACACTACTAAATAGTTTCGCCAATCCTATCGCTGCCTGACCACTACCGCAAGCACAATCCCAGGCAAGTTTATTTGATGGAGCCAAGCTTGAGAGGCACTTATAAAGCTCTGGAGGATAGGTTGGCCTAGCAGGCTTATAAAGCTCACTCTTGTCACTGAATAGTTTGTGATGGTGCATTTCCGCCCCCGACAAATAAGGTTCTTTAAGCAGCCGCGGCAAGATAATATATATGAGCTACTATAGCTGCACCTCTTACCCTAGCTCTTAGATCAAAATCAAAAAAACCATATTATTCTTATTTATTAGCAGCTGGGACCCCCTCCAAGCATTAAACTACCAATAACTTCTTGAGGTGCAACAATTCATGTAAGACCAATACTGGCGCGATAGTGGACATCAATACTCCTGCCCAATACCAACAAACTACAAAATAGCGATACCTTGCCCTTCCGAGACATAAAACGAGCATCATCTTCCAGGTAAAAACTTGACAGCTTCGATATCACGTATAATTTTCCGCCACTAACTATGCAGACCAAATACACATTAGGAGTCATAATAGAACTTCGAAACAGCAATAGCACAAAATACTCTAAGAGCTTTGCTTCAACGGCCTTCTAAACAGGCGAAACATAATCCTCCATCCAGGGCCAAAAATAAGCCAAAAAAATAAGAGTGCTTTGGAAATATCATCCCACATATATAGTGCAAATGATTTACCTGGATTACCGATCATTCATGTCATTGCTCGAATGAGAGCTAGGGTGATTACACGGGCTAACAGTGCTTTTATAAATACAATCAGTTCATACCTTAACTTGGGCCAACCATAGTCGGGACTAGCCGGCTTGGACTCACCGGTAAAACGCCTAGCAAAGATCATATCGGCCCATTGAATCAAATTACGACCAAAGACAACTGATAAAGCAATATAGGCAGCACCAGGACCGTGAAAAAATGTTGTAGTTGTACCACTTAGAATATCAAGCACTGTAGCGCTGAGCAGTACGACATCGACTATCGGGGTAAAGTACTATCTAGATACCCCGAAGCTACCAAAGGATAAGCCCATAGGCTTACCCCTCGGATGACCTTACTAGACAGGCTCGGGCTCTCTCAGCGGCCGTTGTTTTGCTACCGCAGCCGACTTATCAGGTAACGGCAAAGCGACAGGTACTTGCTGCGCCTGGCTGGTAGCCATTACCACAGTACTACCGTGACGTGCAGCAGTTACCAGTGCATCATTATCTGCAATGGCAGTCATAAAGCGCAACGCTTCGTCTGCGCTGGTACCAGCGCTGGTAAGAACCTTAATAGCCTCGGCTGCACTTTGTGCATATACCCGTCGTGCCTCCCCCATTTTCTCCATACGAATCTTTACGGACTCGCCATCAGCTTTAGCCTTACCCACTTCGCGCTCCCGGATCGCCTCAGCCTCGTAGGTAGCGGCCTGCTTCTCCCGCTGCATTTCCATAACTTTGTTAGCCTGAACCTCTACCGACTTGGGTAGCCGCGGCTCATCTGATAATACATCGACAATCTCTACACCAAAGTCGTGGAAAAATTGGCGAAGGCGCTCTTTAGCCTTATCAGCTATATGTTCTTTTTTGTTATAAACGTCTTCAAGCTCAATGCCGTTGGCAACAGGAATAGCTGCATCTGTCGCAAAAGACTTCAGCTGTGCCTGGTAATTCTCTAGATCATAGAGAGCTTTGTATGCAAGCTGCACATCCGACGACACCTGATGCTGAACCTTTAGAATCAAACCAAATGTGACATGATTACTGGTCTTTAGACTCAACTCAACAGGGGTTTCGTGTAGAGCCGTTGAGGCTTTTTTGTCTACCCAGGAAAGGTAGGGAATAATCAAGTTGAAACCAGGGGTGGCAGTTTTCCAGTACTTACCAAGAAATAGCACGAAGTGGTACTGCTTTGGCTCCACTATCACGATGGATTTAGCTAGCAAAAAAAGTACTACAGCTCCAAGTATCGCAGGCCAAAAAGGTAAAAGTGTAAAGAGTTGTTCCGGCATATTTTAAAAGCCCAGTCAGAATAAATTATATAAGATGTGCAAATTATCTTACTCAGCAAGGGGCAACCAATGGATAAGCAAATATACCCCCCCTACTAAGAGCACTCACCCACAGCTTACATCAACTACAACATGCTGGCCACAAAGCTACTGTCCAAAACCCAACTGTAAGTCTACTTCCCCCCAGTAGGGTAAAAGCAAATGTAAAGAACTTCACTAAAACCGCTACAGACCAATAAACAACAATTTTCCTGGAAAAACCCTTAAATAAAATCCGCACCAATAAAACCATTGTTAGTACAACTTACCATCACTTAACTACTCTTCTGCAACAAAGTATCCAAAATCAAATCTACAGCCATTTATCTTTAAGCAATTGTTTTTTGCGATTCAAGCCTATTCAAGTTACTTTACATGATATGGATGGGCTTTAAAAAGGAGGTACTTTGTGCCGGCTACAGAGCTCTCCAGAGTATTAGGTGCAGAGGAGGCTATGTTCACCGAGTTGGCAAGGCGAACTTGCGGGGGGACATTAGTAATCTCCTTTATCAAAGTACTCACTCCTCTTAGCGTTGAAAAATTGATAAGTGGTTTCGCATCGGCACATAAAATCTACCCACTTTTACAGGCAAGAGTTGAGTCCGGCAACAAGCTTCGATGGCGCTGCGACGTACCATTCGAGTCAATTCCAATTGAGATTCGAAAATTGAAGGAGCCTCTTGATTTCGAGGCTGAATTCAATCGTCGGGGTAAGACGGGCCTTGATGTTGAAAAATGCACATATACACTTTCTTTCTATATTAATTCCCATGACGAAGTTGAATGGATCTCACTAGTCAGCAGCCACGCAGCTTTGGATGGCCGATCAGTGATGACTTTATTCTGTATTTTGGACATATTCTTTAAAGATGAAGGAACATTCAGGTTGGGCGGACAACCACTTTATGAAGCTGTCGAAAGCTACTTTAGCTCCTCTAAATACTTTGCCCATGAAAAACCATCTTCTCAAAAAGATGAACTTTTTAATTGGCCCGTAGAGGAACCTGCTTTTGTATCAGAACGTGAAGGTCATGCTATATATCGGCAATTTCCGATTGCAGAAATCTCACAACTGGTAAAAATAGGGAAAAGTCACAAGGTAAGGCCAAGCGCCCTGTTTTGCGCCATTGCGATTCAAGCATCCAAAATATTACCCAACCATAAAGATTGGATAAAAATTTTACTACCCATGGATGTTCGTGAACTCTGCGGCACTGAAATTGGATTAAGTGCAGTAGGTGCTTTTTCATCAGCAACCACTCTTGAAATCATGCCCAATATAGACATAGAAGATACTTGGCAACTAGCGCGCCACTTACAGATTGAGCTTGATAAACAGGCGGAAGAAGGAGAACCATTCAAGTTCATGTTTCCCAAGAAATATAAACTCGAGGATATTATTGAATGGGCTCAGGATTATGAGGAAAAGAAATCTGTCTTTTCTGAAGGAATGTGTATATCTAATGTAGGCAGCATGAAAGCGCTTGGCACGGCAATGAAGTACTTTGAAATCATCACGGCAATTCCATTTCAAACACATGGGGCTCACCCTATCTCACTACTAACCTATTCAACGGTACGTAATTCAGTATTTATATTTTCGTACTGTGATCCACTCACAAAACGAGATAGCGTTTTGAATTTTGCAGAAAAATTCATTAACACTATCAAGAGGCTTTTAGAACCTGAGAACTAACCCTTGACTTAAAAAACGAACAAAAGCAAAAGTAAAGCAAAGGCGCCCATTACTCCCTAATCAGCCAAGGCCACCCCCCAAACAATTTTACCTTATGTACGATTCTCCAATAAAGAATCAATTGGTCACTACAAGTGACCACCAAAAATCAATGCAAGGAAATATTGGCAACGCCAACCAAGTACAGTCAGTCATATCATATACATCTCACAGATTTCACCAAACATCAACCTTAAGCCAATAAACCATATAAAATTCAGTACTTGATTTTTAATGTAACCTGCCAAAAGGAGGCGACGTTACTAGCTTTATTGAAAGGCATACATGTATTCCAAAGGAGCTATTGCCCCATACCCCCACTCAAGTAATGCACCTCAAACCAGTCAACATTAGATCAAGCCACGACAAATCTTAGCCAACACTTATGTATTCCGAACATGTATATATAGATAAGCAAGCAATATTTAGGTATCAATATTTTTGCATCTTAACTTCTATTTTATTAAGTTTGACATTAAGTCAATCTGTTCTTGGAAAGAGCACCTATGTCCAGCCGAGAGTTCTCCAGGGTGCTGGGGCCTGAAGAAGCATTATTTACCGAGCTAGCCAGGAGAACTTGCGGGGGAACCTTGCTGGTTTCCTTTTATAAAGTTCTAATTCCACTGAGTGTTGAGCAACTTAAAACTGCCTTTTCTTTAATCCATAAAATTTACCCCCTTCTACAGGCTCGTGTTGAGTCAGGTGAGCAACTGCGCTGGTATTGCGACGTACCCTTTGATGATATCCCTTTAGAGATAAGAGGGCTTTCAAAACCCATTAATATTGAATACGAATATACTCGCAGAGGTAAAACAGGACTCAACGTTGAAGCATGTACATATACTCTTTCCTTCTATCTAAATTCACTAGGTAAAGTCGACTACATATCTATGGTCAGCAATCATGCTGCATTGGACGGCCGGTCTGCCGGGATCATATTCTACATTTTAGATTTGTATTTTTTGGATCAAGGAAGATTCAGGTTAGATAGACAGCCGTTATACGACCCTGTTGAGACCTACTTTGATTCAAGCAAGCATTTCTCCAACCAGCAAACATCTGGAATTAAAGAAAATTTATTTAAATGGCCAGTAGAAGAAGCCGCTTTTGTTACTGAACGGGAGGGCCATATTTTATATCGCAAATTTCCTATGGAGGAACTCTCTCACGTTGCAGCTATTGGCAGAAAACACAAAGTAAGACCTAGTGCGCTTTTTTGTGCTATTGCCATCCAGGCATCAAACATACTGCCAAATCACAGAGAATGGATCAAAATCTTATTACCCATGGATGTCCGCGACCTATGCGGTACCGGAATCGAGTTAAGCGTTATTGGTACCTTTTCTGCAGTTACCACTCTTGAGGTTACACCAGATATCGATATCGAGAACACCTGGGAGCTGGCAAAGCACTTACAGATTGAACTTGATCGGCAGGCAGTGTCCGGCGAATATTGTAAGTTTAACTTTCACAAGAACTATGATTTAGGGAATATTATTGAGTGGGTTGAAAAATACGAAACCAACAATCCCTACTTTCTTGAAGGATTATGCGTATCCAACTTGGGTAACCTGGAATCCCTGGGTGTGCACATGAATTTTTTTGAACCTATCATAGGTACCTCACTCCAAACTCACGGCGCCCATCCAATATCATTGAGCACTTATTCAACAGAAAAAAGTTCCGTTTTTGTCTTTTCATACTGTGACCCACTGACAAAAAGAAATAACGCTTTAAATTTTGCTGAAAAATATATCAACACTCTAAAGAATTTGATATGAATCAGCTGCACATAAACTAGACGTCTCAAGCTATCGAGTCACTTTCGGCATGTACCACTCACAAAAACACAGCGCCATAAAAGCAATGCATTTAAACCATACGCAGTCTGTATATTAAACACTAAGATTATCTTACAGACTCATAGGGGAGTTTATTAGGAAGCCGAACGACCTGCACTCATACCTTTTGTTTAGAGCGTCACTAGGAGTCAATAAATTAACTGAATCTTGCCTCATTGGTTCTACACCTACTTCACCTCTTTTGTGAGGTGAAGTAGGCAGAAACATCTACTTAATAGAGTTTTTAGCCATCTCGTCTCCTCCCCTGCCATGCACAATCCGATAAAGTAACGGAAGTACAAACAGAGTTAGAAGTGTGGAAGAAATAATCCCCCCAATCACAACCGTGGCCAGGGGCCTTTGTACCTCTGCGCCGGTACCCACATTCAATGCCATAGGCACGAACCCCAAGCTGGCGACCAGAGCAGTCATCAGTATAGGACGAAGACGAATCATTGCTCCGTCAATAATCGAAACCAAAAGCTCACCGCCCTGTTGCCGCAGCTGACGAATAAATGACAGCATTACCAGGCCGTTTAAAACCGCAACACCAGAAAGGGCAATAAACCCAACCCCTGCAGAAATCGATAGAGGCATATCGCGCAGCCATAGAGCTAGCACCCCGCCAGTTAGCGCTAAGGGAACTCCTGTAAAAATGATCAAGGCATCTTTGAATGAGCCGAAAGCCATTACTAGAAGGCCGAGGATTACCAAAAGCGTCAGCGGGACAACGATAGAAAGACGCGTACTTGCAGATTCCAGTTGTTCAAATGTACCTCCATATACCAACCAGTAACCGGCAGGCAAAGACACCTGTTGTTGGATTCGGGCTTTTGCCTCCTCTACAAAAGATCCTAAATCGCGATCGCGTACATTCGCGGTTACCACTACACGGCGCTTGCCATTTTCACGACTGATTTGATTGGGAGCCGGTGTCATTTCAAGATTGGCTACTTCAGACAAGGGCACATAGCTACCTAGCGGGCTACCAGCGGGTAAAGGTACAGGTAAGTCACCAAGGTTTTCATAGTCCCGGCGCAGCCCTTCCGGCAGCCTTACTACCAATTGGAAGCGACGGTCACCCTCATAAATCAGCCCTGCAGATTCCCCACCAATTGCGGTTGATACCAAGTCCTGTAGGGTTTTCAGGTCGATACCATAGCGGGCAAGCGATATACGCTTGGGGACTACAGAGAGAACTGGCAGACCTTCAACCTGCTCTACTCGAGCATCGGCTACACCCTCAATCCCATTTAACACACCCAGGATTTGATTAGACGAAGCGACCAGCTGGTCCAGGTCATCACCAAATACTTTGATGCCCAGATCTGCACGCACACCAGAAATCAACTCGTTGAAACGCATCTGGATTGGCTGGGTAAATTCGTAGTTATTACCTGGAAGCTCTCGAACGGCTGCTTCGATTTCTGCCACCAATTGCTCCTGAGGCAGTATTGGATCGGGCCATTGATTTCTGGGTTTCAGGATCACAAAGTTATCAGCCACATTCGGAGGCATTGGATCTGTAGCTACCTCTGGAGTACCAATTTTTGCAAATACCTTGTCTACCTGGGGGAACTCCTTAATGCGCTGCTCCAGTAGACGCTGCATTTCCACCGACTGCTCGAGGCCAGTCCCCGGAATACGTAAAGCGTGTAGTGCAATATCGCCCTCATTAAGCTGAGGGATAAACTCAGAACCGAGAGTAGTAGCTAGCCAACTACAAAACAGTACTAAAGCAAGAGCCCCTGATAGTACCAGCCAACGCACTTTCATTGCGGCAATTAAAAGCGGCTTGTACAGTGACTTAGTAGCAACAATCACCTTATTTTCTTTTTCACTGACTTTCCCGGTGAGAAAAACAGCAACTGCTGCAGGTACTACGGTGAGAGAAAGAACCAATGCAGCCAATAACGCCATAACCACAGTAGCGGCCATAGGGTGAAACATCTTTCCTTCGACACCAGTCAGTGTGAACAAAGGAATATACACCACCGTGATAATCAACACTCCAAAAAGGCTCGGGCGAATCACTTCATTGGTGGCCTGGAATACCAGCTCCAGTCGCTCTTGCAGAGGTAACTTACCGCCCTTGCGCTGTTGGGCTTCGGCGAGCCTGCGAATCGCATTTTCTACGATAATTACAGCCCCATCGACAATCAGACCGAAATCGAGCGCACCGAGACTCATCAGGTTGGCAGAAACACCGGTTTGCACCATACCAAATATAGTGGCAAGCATGGACAGCGGGATCACAGCGGCCGTAATAAAGGCAGCCCGAATATTTCCAAGCAGCAAGAACAGCACGACGACTACCAGCAACGCACCTTCAATAAGGTTTTTCTGCACGGTAGCGATGGCTTTGTCCACGAGCGTCGTGCGATCGTAAACCGCTTCCACCTTTACACCTTCAGGTACAGTGGATTTTACTTGCTCCAAAGCTTCCGCAACATTGCGCGCCACCTCGCGGGAGTTTTCCCCCACCAGCATCATAGCGGTGCCCAATACGGTTTCTTCACCATCTCGCGTAGCAGCACCGGTACGCAGCTCTTTACCAATAGCCACTTCAGCAACATCAGAAATTTTAACCGGCACCCTGGATCGGCTGGTAATTACTACGTCTTCAATTTCTCCGATATTCTGTAGTTGTCCCGGTGAACGCACTAACAGTTGGCGTCCATTATTTTCCAGATAGCCAGCACCTCGACTTTCGTTGTTGCGACGCAAAGCCTCGGCAATGTCCTCCATAGATACGCCGAAGTTAAGCATCTGGCGGGGGTCCGGTGTTACGTGATACTGCTTGTTATAGCCACCGATAGTATTTAGTTCCGTAACCCCCGGAACGAGAGACAATTGCGGTTTAATAATCCAATCCTGAATCTCCCGCAGTGCAGTGGCGTCGTAGGGCTGGCCATTGGACTGGGTTGCTCCGGGCAGAGCCTCCACGGTATACATAAAGATCTCACCGAGCCCGGTGGCAATGGGCCCCATTTCCGGCTCCAACCCAGGGGGCAGATTGCTCTCGATGGTACCCAGACGACTGTTTATCAAGTTTCGCGCGAAATAGAGATCTGTCCCCTCTTTGAAAACCACGGTCACTTGGGATAGCCCGTAGCGAGAAATCGAACGGGTGTACTCCAAGTTGGGAAGTCCGGCAAGTGCCGCCTCTACCGGATAGGTGATTCTCTGTTCAGCTTCTAAAGGCGAGTAACCAGGTGCTTCAGTATTAATCTGCACCTGAACATTGGTGATATCGGGGACTGCATCAATAGGGAGTTTCTGGTAACTCCAAACCCCGAGCCCCACCAGAATAAAAATTAGGGACAATACGAAATAACGCCGCTCAATGGAGAAGCGCAGGATGCTTTCAATCATCTTCTGGCCTCAATTAATGGTGGTGAGCAGCGCCGGATTTCTCTATATCCGCCTTGATTAAGTAACTGTTTTCAGTGACGTAGCGGTCTCCAGGGTTGAGTCCACTTAATACCTCTGTAACCCTGCCATCGGTCCGCCCAAGTTCCAGTGGGCGAATCTCATAAGCATCCCCTACTTTTACAAACACAACGGTCCAATTGCGGAAGGGTTGTAGCGCTTGATTTTCCACCACTAAAGGCGCGGGACTCTCATTGGTGACAACATCAGCTTGAACCATCAGGTCTGTTGTCCATATGTCCTCTGGATTCTCAATCATCGCGCGGGCTATTGCGAAAGGCGTGCCATTGCCCCCCGGTGCCAAGCTGACAATTGTCGAATCAAATGAGAGCCCATCGGCGGTAATAGAAACTTTTTGCCCGCGAGCAATTTGTCCCCGGCGAGTGGGGAATACTTGAAGCTCTGCCCATATTTGCTTGTAGTTCGCAATCGTAAACAGTACCCGATCACCGCTAAACTCCCCTCGACTGGCCTGCTTATCGATAATCTGACCGCTGATAGGCGCTATCAAGGAATAAGTTTGCAAGCTGTCATTGGACTCAATTGTTGCCAGCTTTTCCCCCTTTTGTATGGAATCACCCAATGCTTTTTCAATCGTCATAATTGTGCCCGGATAGCGGGCGCGAACATGGCTGAGGCTGCGATGATCGATAGCGGTTTTGCCGTAAAGAGTGACGCGCTCTTGAATAACTCCCGGTGCGGCAATCGCAGTTTTAATACCGGCTTTTGCTGCCATATCCTCGGCTATCTTTACGCGGCCCTCATAGGATTCAAACTTCCATTCAGCACTACCCCCCTTGTAGGTCAGGGAGAGTTCAATATCGAATGAATGGGGCTCAGGCAAATCTCTGTGGCTGCGCCAGTAATCAATATTTGTATCGCGGTGTAAGGCAATATGTTGTGACTCTCCCCCTAGTCGAACCAGAGTTAGGGTCAATTCTGCATTGTCTAGCGCTTTTCCGTCTTCCTGAATCCATACGCGAAACTCAGCCTTACCACTCCGCTCTACCAGAGCCAGCTCAACCACAAGATCCCCCTGCTCTAAGAGGCGGCCCCCATGTGGCCCTTTACTTTCTTCTTGATGATGCTCTCCACCGTGGGAGCCACTGGCATAACTAAAATTTGCCACCCACCCTTGAGGTACCAAAAGGATTAGGAACAGCATCGCTAGCTTTAAAGTTCTATTTAATCTGCTCATTTTTAAACTCAACTTCATCTACTGCTCTCGACAGCCACGACACCTAATGGCCGGGCAGTTAATCTCTCAATTTCCGCTCCGTACACATGAACAGAGCGTGCCGCCACAATTCTCGAGCGCTCAGCATCGAGCAATTCCTCGCGGGCAGAGATCAACTCAACATAGGAATAGCGCCCCCGGCGATAGGCCCGGTCAACCTCAGAAAGCGCCTTGCGCAATGTGGGAATAACAGTATTTTGCATTTCGTCAACAATGGCCAGCGCTTGTTCACGGCTCGTTACCGCCAAGAAAAGCTGGGGATAGAGCTTTAGCAATGCCGCCTCTCTATCCAACTGAACCTGTTCCAGCTCAGCCATTGCAGAAATCTCTTTACCCCGGTTACGTCGCCCGGTAAAAAGCGGCACGTTAAAGCCAACAACGACAGCATTCTCATCATCTTCTTTGTCGTTCCGATAGCCTGCATACCAACCAATATCAGGTATCGACTTCGCTTGTGTCAGATGCAGGTGAGATGCGCGCAAGCGCTCTTCAGAGGCAAAACGGGCAATAGAAGGGTTTTCCTGAGCTCGCTCGTACAGAACATCAAAGCTGGCATTTGGCTCAAATCGGAAGAGCACGCTGGAGTCAACTGCAAAGTCCTGGGTAGGTTGCCCCCACAGCGCGGATAGTGCGTACTTGTAGTAGCTCAGCATTCGCTCCTGTGCCTCGGCGGCCAAAATGGCATTCGCCAGTGCAGACTCAGCCCGCATGCGTTCAGCTATGGGGGACGCAGCAGCATTGACCCTTGTAGTTACAGCGTCCAACGCTTCTTGCGCCAGCGAGACCTTCTCTTTTTCCAGAATCAGTAATTCTGCGGCAGCGAGTACTTGCGCATAACCACGAACCACCTCGGCCAAGACATCCAGTGCTGTCGCTTGCTCATCGGCAATTAAGAGGTCCCGCTGAGCATTGACAACATCGATTCGAGCCTGGCGTTTGCCCCCCAACTCAATAACTGATGACAAAGAAGCAGTCAGCTCAAGTTCCTTGTCATCATCATCATCGTCGTCACTTGGCGGACCGGGCCGACCGGGGGAGCCTGAGCTTGAGCTTGAGCTTGAGCTTGATGAACCATCATCTCCGTATACCGCATACTCAGCTTCGAAACCAAAATCCCATGCAGGACGTAGGCCGGCTGTGAACTCAGCACCATCCAATGCCCATTGCTGGAGTGGAAAAACTGCAATCTGGGGATTTTGTGCCAGAGTTTTCTGTATTGCCTCTGGCAGCGTCAATACTTCTCCCCTCTGCGCAGAGGTAGCTTGCGCAGATATAAGTAGAGCGGTCGTCAACAAAAATCTAAAGGATGTACGACCAATCACGCTCAGCGAGAGCGTGGAAAAAAAATCCATGGAATTCTCCCAAGTCACAACTCGATCATCGTGTGCGAGCAAAAGCTACATACTTCTATAGCGGCACACGCAGTATTTAACTAATCAGACTTGGGTTATAGGTGGGCGTAAAAGTGGAGAAAAATAACCTGAGGGCACAGCTGCACTGATTGTGTCGCTGTAACTGATAGTGCCCCGAAGAAGAGGTTGATAAGACTGCCCCAAAAGCCCGGTTGCATTAATTCCGTGACAATGGCAACAGTGATTACAGAAATCCAACGTCGGTGTAGATTGCTCTTCACCGGAGGAAGGCAGCGAGAAAGTGACGGAACCCCCATCAGGCTCGTCAGTAGGAGCTACTCCCGGGAGTTGATCAATATGATTTGAAGAGAAGTGGATGGTGATATCTTCTAGCTCATCATGACTGTCATAGAAGGCGCCAGCTGTCTGGAAAATCAGCAGCGCAATCAGTAAAAATGACAGACGAACCACATTCATAGGAGCAGGCTAGTATCAATAATGGACCGACTCTAGCAAACATAACCCAGGGCCTCAATTAAATACGGCAAAAGTTTTGTAAAACAACAGCTTATTGACCAGCAATTCTGGATAGCCAGTCTCGTTTCAATACTCGTTTTTACACAACAGCAGGCGCGAAGGTTCTCCTCTACACTGATTCAGATGCCACAACTATGGCTATGTATTGGGAGGTACCGGTAAATGCTTGCTTTTCAACCCTTTGGTGGCTTGGCTAGGGCGCTGATTCTTGCAGCGACGGTGGCATTAGCCCCTGCGATTGTCGCTCAAAACCCGACACCACCCCCGCAACCCGATAGCACTGGCTCCCAAGGCCAAACCCCGCCACCAGGGCACCCCACTCAATCGACCGATGACAGCAATCCCCCCCAGCCACCAGGGCAAATGCAGCAAGGCAAACCTCCTCAAGGCCAAATGGGGGCCATGGAATCAAACGAGCCCCTAGACCCCAAGGCGATGGCAACCTTGAAACGAATGGGTGACTACCTCGCCAGCCTCAAAATGATGATGTTTAACGCCGATATATTCACAGAAGTCGTTCTGGAAAATCAGGAAAAGCTCCTGATTGGCGGTACCGTCAAATATATGGCAATGCCACCAAAGCAACTGCGTGTAGACCTGAAAACAGATTCTATTACCCGTCAATTTATTCACAATGGCGACAAGTTCACCGTGATTGCTCCCCGCGATGGTTATTTCGCAGAAATGGAAGCACCCCAGCCTACAGCGGAAGTTTTGACCAAAGCCGCCAAGGATTACGGCATTGAGATTCCTTTTGCCGACCTCCTCGAATGGGGAAGGAAGGAAAATGTTTGGTCCGGTATCAAAGAAGGCTTTCTGGTAAACCGGCCTATGGTTGACGGCCAAAAAACCGAGCACTGGGCATTTCGCTCTGAAAACCTGGACTGGGAAATCTGGATCAAGGCTGGTGACAAGCCCCTGCCCCTGCGTATTTCAACAGTGAATACCCGCGACCCCGCCAAGCCGCGCTTTATTGCCACCTTGAAATGGATGGAAGCCAAACCTGGTGCCGCCGGGCAATTTACCCCTTCCACCGACAAGCTCAAGCAGATCCAGTTTAAGAAGGCGGAACCCAATAAGGAGGCCACACCATGATGCATCGCAACGGTCAAAAGACGGGTTTCCTTGCACAACTGGTTGTGCCTGCCCTGGTCACGGGGGCACTACTGACTGCATTGGCCAGTCCCTCAGCCGAAGCCTTTGGTCGGTTTGGTGGTGGTGGGGCTCATTTCAATATTGGGGGACATTTTAATGGGATGCGTCCGATGGGTGGAGGCTTCCACGGTGGCTATGCCCCGGGGGAGTTTGCAAGGCGCTTTCCCAATCACCCCCCATTTCACCCCCATCATCCACCCTACCCACCGCCCCCTTGGCGCCCCCACTACTGGCCCTACCCGGGACCAGCATTTTGGGGTACGGCAGCAGCCGTAGGTGTCGGCGGGTGGTTATATACGTTGCCTCGCAGCTGTGTTGCAGTAACTGTTGGTAACGTTACCTATGAGCACTGCGGGTCCTACTGGTATGAACCGCACTTTGTCGGTGGCCATATCGCCTACCGCCCGGTTCGCCCTCCCCGCTAGGAACGCCAATATTGGATAAGTGGCCCCAAGTGCTAAATGCTATTTTTCGTTGTCTGCTTTCTCGGGGCCACCCTGAGCATAAGATTTGGTGATATGCCTGAGGGTCTTCATCTGCTTGCCGAAATTGCGGCAAGGTGTGCAAACCGCCAGATGTAACTTCAGGCTCGCCTTCTCGGAAATGAGCAGGTCCCTCTCCTGGGACTCAGACATCAGCCTCGTGGCTTCCCGGCAGGTCTTCATCATTGTCACTTCTCCACACCAAACCAGTTATCTTCCAGACACTCGCGCAAGCGAAGGCGCGCCCTGTGCAATGTGACATTTAAGTTGCTAACGGTAATCTCCATGGCAGCACAGATTTCATGGCTTTCCAGCTCAATAAATTCCCTCATCATAAAGATCTGCGCTTGGCGCGAGGGAAGATGGCTGAGACAGGCCTCGAAGATCCGCCAGAAATGCTTGTCGTGAATTGCCGACTCAGGATCAGCCCAGCGCTTGGGCTTTTCATCCTTCTGCCAGTGCCCCGTCTGATCAAACAGCTCATCGTGATCATATTCTTCCCTATCCCCACGAACCAATTGATCCGCATCTACGAAGCGCTGTCTCTGTCGCAATATGTCGGCAATCTTGTTCTTGAGAATGGCGAAGACCCAGGTCTTCAAAGCCGAGCGACCGGAAAAGCTACGCGAGTTCTTTAGGGCACCCATCAATGCTTCTTGAACAGCATCTTCAGCCAACTGCGTATCCTGCAACTGCAAACTGGCAAAACGCAGCATCTGCTGGCGCAAATCCACCAGGAACTGCGAATTCTGTAAAGAATCCTTGGCAGACTCTGTCGAAGCACTGGGAGCTAGGTGATCGCTCAATTACGTTCCCTCATAATATCGAAGCGGAGAGAGTCGATATTAACGAAAATAATGCGATTCTCTACAAACCAATTCCCACTGGCGCCAAAAGGCAATTTTGCTGATTCTGAAATATCTAGTGCATCATGCTGGTATTTTTGTGCCAATTGAGACTTTTCTGCTTCACCCCCCCTCTTGAGCCAGAATAAGTGAAATATCATGCCAGTATAGATCTCTGCATCAGTTTCGAAAGCGGAAACCTTTGGCCAGAAGAACCTCTAACTCCTCGACTCTTCCCTGATTCCTCTGGTTTTTAGTCGCGGGAACCGCAGACTTGTTACACTTCCTCAGCAAAATTACAAAGAGCGCCAATACCGGCGCAACTGCGCCTTTTTGGTTAACCCCCGCAATAGGTAAAGAGCCAATGCACGATTTAGTACAGGACTACTACGGACGCCAACTAAAGAACTCTTCAGACCTGAAGACCAATGCCTGTTGTGATCCCAGCGATATGCCAGAGTGGCTAAAACCATTGCTGTCCAATATTCATCCCGATGTCCTATCCCGCTATTACGGCTGCGGACTTGTCTGCCCTCCACTTTTGGAAGGCTGCCGGGTACTGGATCTTGGCTGTGGCTCAGGCCGGGATATTTACTTGCTCTCCCAGTTGGTAGGCCCAAATGGTGAAGTAGTAGGTGTCGATATGACGGAAGAGCAGTTGGCTGTGGCCAGGCAGCACCAAGCCCATCACGCTGACAAGTTTGGCTATGACAATGTCCGCTTCCTGCACGGCTACATCGAAAAGCTGGAGGAACTGGAATTAGAGCCTGAAAGCTTTGATGTGATCATTTCCAATTGTGTGGTTAACCTCTCCACAGACAAAGATGCTGTACTCAAAGGCTTGTTCCGGCTGCTGAAACAAGGGGGAGAATTTTACTTCTCCGATGTCTATGCCGACCGTCGCATTCCCCCCGCAATTAGCTCTGACCCCGAGCTGTTTGGCGAGTGTCTTGGGGGCGCACTTTACTGGAATGACTTTCTGGAAATTGCTCAGGGCAGCGGCTTCCGCGATCCACGCCTGGTGGAGAGCCGGCCATTACTTATCACCAACCCAACCCTGGCCCAGCGCTGTGGTTCAATTCGGTTTTTTTCTGCCACTTATCGCTTGTTCAAATTAGCGCAACTGGAAAAAGACTGTGAGGATTACGGCCAAGCAGTGATTTACAAAGGCACACTACCGGGCTCTGCCGATCAATTCGTTCTCGATGGACACCACATTATTGAGACCGGACGAGTATTCCCTGTGTGCGGTAATACTTGGAGAATGCTCGCAGAGACCCGTCTCGCACCCCACTTCGAGTTTATTGGCGATTTTTCACGGCACTTTGGCCTGTTTCCCGGCTGCGGCAAGGAAATGCCATTTGCCAGCGACACTCCCGAAGCGGATCAATCGAGTACCCAGTGCTGTTAACCCTGAGCCTGGAAATGGGAGCCCCCTAACGGGCTCCCTTTGGAAACCCAACGACTGCCCCCAAAAAGTAGGGTATTTTTTTCTCCAGCCAATAACTGGGGCTCCATACCGTCCCATCTATAAACCCTACATGCCCCCCTCGATCACTCACCGCCAAATCGACAGCAGAACTAACTTCGCTGGTTACAGGTATCGCTGATGGACAAATAAAAGGATCATCAACGGCGTTGATAATCAAAGTCGGCGTGCGAATATCTTTGAGTAAAGGCTTACTGGATGCCTGGGTGTAATACTCATCCACATCACGAAAACCATGTAACGGCGCAGTGAAAGCATTGTCGAAATGCCTGAAATCGACAAAGTCCTCACTGCAATTGAGATCGGGTAAGGCCGCAGCCAACTGTGGGTCTTTCGCCTTATGAAGCAGGCTCAAACGAAGCCCGCTAATCAGGTGGCGCTCATAAAGGTGGGATATACCAGTGTTGATGTAGCGACTACAGGCATGGAGGTCCATTGGCGCCGAAACAGCAATCCCAGCGGCTACCTGCCCGCGGCCACCATCTTCACCTAACATTTTCAGAACAACATTTCCGCCCAATGAGAAGCCAACCACGGCAATCGTCATTAATGGAAACTGTTTCTTAAGTTCACTAACCAGCCAGCGAGGATCTTCAGTGTCACCACTGTGATAGGCCCTCGGCAACTTGTTAGGCACACCACCACAACCTCGAAAATGCATTACAGCGACCTGGTAATGGTATGCCAGAAGGGTTTCCATCAGCCCCTGCACATAGGGCGACTCTACCGAACCTCCCAAACCGTGAAGTATCAATACCAGAGGATAATCGGGATCATTGCGTAGCGGCCTGGGAAAATGCAAAGAAAGGCGATCGCCATCAGGCGTTTCGTACCAGCGGCAATCTGTCTCAATCCAGGGGGTGGCGCGGTGAAAACGACTGAATACGGTCTGAATATGTCGATTGCCAAGGCCTGGGGCTGGAGAAAAAGAATTAACCATAGATTTCTATCAATAGTCGAAACAACCGGGGCTATCAGTTTCCTGCTGATGGTTTAGGGATTGTTGCCCCTTTCGTTTCTGGGACAAAAATCAGAAAAAATGTACCGGCGATCAGAGCAATAGCTCCCAAAGTAAGAAAAGCAACGCCATAGCCAAAATACTGAACAATATATTCCGCAGAAAAATTACTACATGCCGAACCAATTCCCACCAAGGCGGCCATAGCGCCCTGAGTAACATTGAAACGGCCCGTACCACGTGTCAGGTCGGCACACATTAAAATAATAATGACGCCAAATATACCATTAGCCACGCCATCCAGGGATTGAATTGCTACCAGGAAGTACGGATTGTCCGTAGACATAAACAACAGCGCCCGTACCGGATTGATAAAAAAACCGATAAGGAAGATTAGCTTGCGCCCCCAGGTATCCGCTTTGGCCGCACACAGAAAGGACATCAGCATCATCATAAACTGGGCGGCGATGATACAAGCTGATGTAAAGGCAATAGCTATATCGGCATTCGAGTTAATCGACAGTTTCTGACTCACCAAGGGCAACATCGCGGCATTGCCAAAGTGGAATAGAAACACGCTGACAGCCAAAGCGACCAGGCGCCTGTCAGACAGCAGTGACTTGAAACCCGACGGCTGTGCTTTGCCCTCTAGATCCTTGTGCTCTCCGCCCCGAGCACGGATATGATCGATAGATTTTCCCGGAATAAAGGCTACCGAGATCGCCATAAGGGCACCCATAACCGCCATCAACCAGAACACCCCCTGCCCGGAAATAGTCAGGGCAAGAATCGCTGCAAGCCCAGCAGCAAAGACATTGCCCGCATGATTGGAGGCCTGGTTGGCACTGGTTTGATAGGTAAAGTTCTTATCGCTGGTAACCCCGAGTGTGATTGCCGCAATAGAAGGAGCCACGAAGGCAATTGCGCCTCCCATCAAAACCTGAGAGAGATAAATCAATGGCTTGTGGCTGGTAAATTCCACAATAGTGATAGAAACAATACCGATAATGATCCCGCAAGTGGCAATAAGCCCTCTCTTAAAGCGAGTACTATCGATAAATGCGCCAGCAGGTGTCTGCAGCAGTACAGTGGTTACCCCGCCAATTGCCAGGACAACCCCAATATCTCCCGGCTTCCAGTGCATGGCTGAGAGCAGGTAAATAGCCAGGTATGGTCCCAAACCCGCAACCACATCTCCAGCAAAGAAATTCGTAAAGAGAAGAGGTTTGTTTAAACTCTTATGAATGGCCTTGTTGGCACTCTGCTGCACTGGATAGAGCCTCAGAAAAATAGCAATGCTGAAAACCAGAGTAGCAGTTGGGACTAGCGACACTCGGATAACGATAGATGTCTATCAGCTTAACCGTCTCGGCAATCATCTTTATCCTAATAGCCGTGCGCCAATGGCTACCATCTGCCGTTCGTATCTGGCACATCATGACCCTTGGCGCAGTAGCACTTTTGGCCTTGAGGCAAATCACACTTAAAGATGCATTCTTTGCAGTGGATTGGGACTTAATCCTCTACTTATTCTCTGTATTTTCGATTGCATCCGCTCTGTACGACACAGGGATTTCAGCACAAATCAGCAGGCGAATACTCTCCCGTAAAAACCCCAATACCATACTGGCAAGCTATGTCCTGATCATGGCCGTCTGCGCCGCCCTTCTCACCAATGATGCTGCAGCAGTGATTGGTGTACCCATCGCTCTATTGATGGCTCGGGATATGAACTGGGGTGTTGTACCCCTACTTATTTTACTTTGTGCCACCGTAACGATCGGCAGCATGATCTCCCCAGTCGGCAACCCACAAAATATCTTGATTGCCAACGCAGGGCAGTTTGACAATATGTTTCTGGTATTTGCCGAGTGGATCTTTATCCCGGCAGCAATCACCATGCTGCTGTCGATTCTTTGGTTAAAAAGGTTTCTTAAAGTTGACGAACCCAGTCACAATGTAGGCATTCAGCATCGAGAGGACAATGAGATAGCACAAAAATGGCCACCTCTATTGTCGGCAGCCCTTCTGGTAATTCTAATAGCATTAGGCAGTGTACTTCATAACGTAGAAGGTATTTACCACCCAACCTTGGGTCAAATAGGCTTGGTCGCCTGCTCACCCATTTATCTGGCGAGTCATGAAAGAAGAAGAATACTGAGAGAAGTAGACTGGCCCACCCTCTTTTTCTTTATTTCTATGTTTATTGTGACCGGCTCACTACTCAAGTCCGGATCACTACAGTTTTTTCTGCACAAGAGCGGGATTAATCTGGCTGAACCTGAAACCGTAACTTTTGTCAGTTTTTTTGCCAGCCAACTGTTTTCCAATGTTCCCGTAGTGGAAATCTACCTGAATCTGCTACATGAACACGACACTCAAACACTTATGATGCTATCAGCCATATCTACAGTTGCTGGTAACCTATTTATAATCAGCGCAGCCAGCAATGTAATAGTGCTGCAGCAGGCGGAAAAATTTGGTGTGCAACCATTTAACTTCTGGCAGTTCTTTTTATTGATGTTGCCGGTAAGTGTTATCAGTGTGGCAGCGAGTTATCTCTATATTATTTGGTACAGCTCGCTACAGACCTAAAAACAAGAGCTAACTCTGGGGCTTCTCGACTCGGACAAAGGGGCGATAGTCTCCCCCTTCCAGCAGCAGATAAATATTGTAAGGTTCAAACTTTCCATCCACTTCCATTCCTGGGCTACCAACGGGCATCCCGGGTACTAATAGACCGATTCCATCCTCTGGAGGAGAGGAAATAAATTGCAGGATATGTTTGACGGGAACATGGCCTTCAAAAACATATTTGTTGTGCCACACCGCCGTATGGCAACCCTCCATCCCCCGAGGAACACCCCATTGCTGCCGAATTTTGGCCATATTCAGCTCAGAACTGGTAGATACGGCAATGTCGTTACCCCGTAGATAATCCACCCATTTGTTACAACAGAAGCAAAGCGGATGTTTATACACAATAAAACTATCGGCATCCCACTGTTTTTTTTCCTCCGCACCAGCAAAACTTGCTGGTGCGGCCAATATCACCAGTGAGAAAAGGAGACCTAAAACCTCCCTAGATAGCCTGGGCATAGTGAATAGCATAAGATTCAGAGGAATCAGTCCAGTGGCGAACAGGTTTAAAGCCGCCTTTCATCAACAGGGTATTAAAACTACTCACTTTATATTTATGGCTATTCTCGGTATGAATAGTCTCCCCTTCCGAAAAGACGATTTGTTCCCCAGCGATTGCGACGCTTTGATCCCGGAGGCTAACTAAATGCATTTCTACGCGTTGTCGCAATGGCTGATAGAAGGCGCGATGAGAGAAAGATGACAAATCAAAGTTGCCTCCCAACTCACTGTTAATTCGTTGCAGGAGGTTCTTGTTAAACTGCTCCGTAATATGCTCACTATCGTGATACGCCCTCTCCAGCACAACTGAATCTTTAACTAAATCAGTTCCGATAAGCAGGCCGTCTCCCGCTCTCAAATTTGCCGCAAACGTCTCCAGCAATTGCTCCGCCCTATCCGGCTCAAAGTTTCCAATTGTCGAACCAGGAAAAAACACCACACGTTTTTTTGACTCAATATTCGACAGATTGTCCCATACTTCGGCTTGAGTAAAGTCACCCACTTCCGGCCAGATAGAAATATGAGGTAAGCCTTTTTTAATTCGTTGCCCCGCCAGATAGAGAATCTCCGGGGAAATATCGATGGGATAGTATCCGCTAGGGCTTTTTAATAGATGCAGTAGGCCCTCTACTTTTTCGCAGTTGCCTGCACCGGGCTCCACCAGTAGCGCCCCTGGGCCAATTTCCTCAGCAATATCCGGTAGATACTGACTGAATATCTTCGCCTCAGTACGGGTTAAATAATAATCGTCTACATCACATATTTTCTCGAATAACTGAGAGCCAAGTTCGTCGTATAGGTATTTACACGGTAGTGTTTTCTGATCTCCGGCCAACCCCCGTAACACATCATTGAGAAATTCATGGTCTTGTTGTGAACTTTCCTGCATCGATGATACGGCTGCTTTCACATTTAGTCTCCTGCCAAACGGATACCGGTAAATTGCCACGACTGGTGTGGATAAAAGAAGTTGCGGTAACTGATCCGGATATGGTCAGCCGGGGTTGCAAAAGATCCACCGCGAAGAACCTTTTGGTTACACATAAACTTTCCGTTGTACTCCCCTACTGCATCCTCCCGGGCTCTGAAGCCCCGATAAGGTAAGTAAGCGCTGGAAGTCCACTCCCACAAATCCCCTAAGAACTGCGTTTGCCCCCGCTGCGCCTGCAATGGCCTAAAGTGACGTTTTTCCAGGAAATTAGCTGATGCCATCTGATTCGGCTGGCGTAAATGGCAAGCAGCTGCCTCCCATTCAAATTCAGTAGGCAATCGTTTTCCAGCCCAGGTTGCGAAAGCATCTGCCTCATAGAAAGAAAGATGGCAGACAGGCTCAGCTGGATTTAAGGGTAGCAACCCATAGAGGGAGTACTGATACCAACCATCACTATTCAGCCGCCAATAGAATGGGTGCTTTTTCTGATTTTTCTGCAAATGCAGCCAACCATCCGAAAGCCACAGACGATGCTGTTCATAGCCACCATCCTCTATAAATTCAAGATACTCGCCATTGGTAACCAGTCGGGAGGCAATAACAAAGTCATCGATAAACTGCTGATGCTCAGGCTCTTCATTATCAAAGCAGAAAGCATCCCCATTACTCCCAATCCCATAGAAGTCCTTGGGTATGCTCAACCAACGCAGTGGCTCCAGTGCCCCGTCTTCATCTTCAGGAAACATATCCCGGTAAGCTGGTGCCATGGGGTTAGTTGATAGAGCATGCTTAATATCGGTCAATATCAATTCCTGGTGCTGCTGCTCATGATTCAACCCCAGCTGGACCAACGCGGCCAAATTTTCAGGAATCGGGTACTCACTGAGCAACCGGTGCATGGAGTCATCAATAAACTTTCGATATTCATAAACCTGGGCACTATCTGGACGCGAAATTAGCCCCCTGTTAGGGCGTGCAAAGGGGGTACCCAAACTGTTGTAGTAAGAGTTGAACAGGTGGTTGAAGTGTGGGTTAAACGTTTGATATCCCCGCAACCGGTTGGCAAGGATAAAGGTCTCAAAGAACCAGCTCGTATGTGCTAAATGCCATTTGGTAGGACTGGCATCCGGCATAGACTGTAGCTGCATATCCTCCGGGGATAACGGCAACGCGAGGTTCTCTGTCTCTGCACGAACTTTCTGGTAATCACTGAGAAGTTGATGTTGTACTTCCTCTAAAGTTACTTCACCGACGTGTATTGCCATATTAGTAATCAACTGCGACACATTTCTTCTCTATTGAAATCATCATACGCAGTTTTAGGTGTAAACCTAGAGGGTAGCTATTCAACAGAAGGGTATATGCGCCAGTTTATTTTTCTCTTGAAGGGTCAATAAAAAAAGGGCCGGATAAACCGGCCCACTCTCTCGTCATGCTGACAGGAATAACTTAATAAAATAGAGCAAAAATTGTTTTATGTAATATTTCTTTCAAAATTTAGACGCAATTTTCTCAATCTAAACGTTTTTTATAGGCTACTGCCGGAATAAGGGGCTCTAAATAATCCCACACTACTCTTGTGGCCTTTAAATGCCCTCCCAAGGTCGACAACAGCACATCCCTGTGCCGTATTAACCCATGGGTTAATTAAAATCGGACAGTTAAATCCGCACCGTACATTCTCGGCATAAAGCGCCAAGCGGGACTGGCACCAATGGCTGCACCGGTACCACCATAGCCGCCAGCGATTTCTTCATCCGTCAAATTTTGTATCCAGAGCGCCAAAGAATAACTATCTGAAGGGCTGTTCCAGGCCGCCCGCAGGTTGAACAACTGATAGTCTTCCACGATACGTGTCCGATCAGTAATCGAACCAATTCGCTCATCTGTCCAGTTATAATCGCCACGGAAAATAAACTCCCCGCCAGATGCAAGGTCCACTGTGTATTCAGCCATTAGGTTGAATTTATTCTCTGGCGTTGATACCCGAGACTGACCTACTTTCGAGTCCTCTTCAGTCTCACCAATGGCTTCGATGATCTGGTAGTCAGTAAACTCTGTATCCAGGTAGGAGTAATTACCGGCAATAAACAAGCTCTCTGTTACTGCCCACTGTACTTCGATCTCCGCCCCAGTACCCTCCGCATCCGAATTCCGCAAGTTATAACTGGGAATAGGAGTACCCACCAGATCCAACTCCTGCAAATTGTTGTATTCGTAGGTGTAAATAGAGGTATTCAAGCGTACTCGGTTGTCGAACAGGCTGCTCTTAAGACCAACCTCCAGGTTAACGACATCTTCCTGATCGAAAGACGACTCAACCCCGGGACCAAAGTTCAGGCTATTGAATCCACCGGCTTTAAAACCATCCGCCAGGGAGACATAGGTCATCACATCGTCATTCCAGCGGTAATCCAGCACTATACGACCGGAAAGGTCGCTCCAGCTATCACTCAATTTGGAGTCCAAAACCGGCTGGCCATTGTTGAAAAACACAATGCCAAACAACTGGGACCCCAAGTCGACCTCAGGCAAAGTTACAGTGCCGATCACATTGCCATCTCCGTCAACCAAGCGCACATCTCCGCCGGATAGTGACAGAGGAATACTGTTGCCATAAGCCGTCTGGATGGTGAAATCTTTTTGATCGTAGGTATAACGAGCACCGACAGTCAGGTCCATCTTATCGGTAAGGCTCCAGGTCATGTCGCCATAAATAGCACTGGAACGGTAATCACCTGTGTTGCGAACGCTCTCCCCCCAATGTGCATCCGAGGCTATCCAGGGATTGAAACCCGCCATCATCTGTCCGACTACATCTTCCGCATAGAGCATATCGCCGGTTATACCAGTGGCCCCTAACTGAGCGAGTAACGCATCCACTTGGCCTGTTTGCAGCATTAGGTCATAGACAAAGGAAGCGCTGGCAATTCCCTCCAACCCCGCCTGCTGCAGCTGCGCACGGGTGATAACCGCTAAGTCCTCTTGCTCGGTTTGGGTCAGGTCCGGATAGGCAGCCTTTACCCCTTCATAAACGGCGAAGGATTCTACCGATCCGGTAGTGAAATTGGCATAAGTGGTGTGATCCACCTCTTCTTCGGAGTAAGAAGCTCCCAGAGTCCATTTGATGGTATCTGTAGCACCATTGAGACGGAATTCTTGAGAAAATTGGCTTTGATCATCAGTATTAGCGGACCCAAACATATAGTCCGGGTTGGCGGTACCATCCTCATCCTGCTGCAGGTGGGCATCGAATTCGCTGTAGGCAGTAATCGAAGTAAAAGTGAAATTATCGAAATCTTTGGTAATTGTCAGTGATGTGCCAAAGGAATCACGATCCTCAATGGTCGGGGTATCCAGGGCATAGTCGCCAAAAACATCCGTTTCATCTTTAAGGCTGGGCACTATGGTTGTTCGCAAAGCGCTGCCTTGATCCATAATCCCGTAATTGGCGCGCCACAGCACCTCGGTATCCGTCGCCGGCTCCCACAACACAGAGGCGCGGTAGGTCTGAGTATCCTGATCCCCTACAGAGAATCCATTTGCTAAATTATCAGCAAATGGATCGCGACGATTTGTCGACGCCGAAAAACGGCCATACAGGTTGTCACTAATCTGGCGATTAACCAAAAGATCCGACGACTGGCGCCCATAATTACCGGCAGTTAGATTTAATTCCGTAGAATCATCCGCCTGCGGTTTGGTGGTAATAATGTGGATCGCACCACCGGTGGCATTGCGACCGAATAGTGTACCCTGAGGCCCTTTGAGGACTTCAACCCTCTCAATATCGGTCAGCGGTATCTCGGCACCTGCACTGCGGCCGGTATAAACCCCATCCACATAGACCGCCACTGCTGGATCAGAGCCTATGGTCCAGTCATTAGTTTGCACGCCGCGAATACTGTACGTTGGTTGCAGGGCGGTATCATTGTGCATTTCCACGCCCGGCGTATATTTCCCCAAGTCAGTCAAATTTTTGACACCGGCTTCTTTTATATTTTCCCCGGTGAAGGCGGAAATCGCGATAGGTACGTCCTGTAGGTTTTCCGCTCGCTTCTGCGCAGTAACGACAACCTCCTCAATTTCCGCAGCGTGAACGTGAGAGCCGACAGCGGTGAGGAAAGCAATGGTTCCAGAAAGAATGGAAAGATTGAATCTACGGTTTGTTACATCTCTACCAACATCGTGCATCATCGCGTCCTCGCGTTTATTGTTATACAGCCTGATGTTTTCGATTTATTGTTGTTTTTGTTATTGCACGCCATCTTACGGTTGCGTTTTCATATTGAAAACCCTGCGATGACTTTTTTCTTGTGACCAGTCAGTTCTTCGAGAAATAGCAGTGAATGACAGGAAAATCCTATAATTTAAAGCTTGGGTTTTGTCACTAAAAGTTACTCCTTGTATCGCTTAGTAACTTTGCGAGTGAAATTAAAATTGCACAATAAAGTGCTACCGACATTAACTCAGAGATTTTGCGGCCACCACAATGACAACATTTCCATTTCTCAAGCGGTATATGACAGCACTAATTATCAGCCTATTGGGTTTGATAATTATATTTTTAATTGGCTCCTGGATCTGGCTCCGACAGAGCTTGCCTATTCTCGATGGAACCATTACCACGGGTAAATTAAAAGACCCAGTTGTTATCGAGCGCGATTCACAGGGAGTGCCATTAATTCATTCTGAAAACCGAAACAGTTCGGCCTTCGCATTGGGCTTTTTACACGCGCAGGAACGTTTTTTCCAAATGGATCTGTTGCGGAGAAGTTCTGCCGGGGAATTATCAGAATTACTGGGCGCGTCCACTATAAAACACGATCAAAAGGTACGTTTGCATCAATTTCGCCAGCGAGCAGAGCGAAACATTGCTGCGATGCCGGCGGAACAAAAGGCCCTTCTGGATCAATATATCAACGGTATTAATTTTGGCCTCAACCAGCTTCCCGCAAAACCCTGGGAGTATTTGTTATTGGGTCAGGAACCGCGCCCCTGGAATTCTGCCGACAGCCTGTTAACTATCTACAGCATGTACCTGACGCTACAAAGTGAACGCGGTAGTTATGAACTTCGCGACACCGCTTTAGCCGAATTGCTTCCAGCAGATCTCTACGCTTTCTATTTTCCCCAAGGCGGGCGGTGGGACGCACCACTATTTGGAGAAGCACGAGAAAAGGTCAGCCTCCCAGAAACACCGATTTCTGCACTTTTAGATGAACAGGACACTATCGTTTATCAGGCGATGGAGAGTGATGACAAGATTTACGGCAGTAATAACTGGGTGGTCGGCGGTAATTTAACAGCGCACGGTGGAGCCATTCTTGCCAACGATATGCACCTCGGGCTGAGTGTTCCCAATATCTGGTTCCGAGCAGGCTGGAGCATACCAGGCACCAACCGATTTGTTCGTGGCGTAACCCTTCCAGGCGGCCCAATTATGGTTGCCGGAAGCAACGAATTAGTTGCCTGGGGATTTACCAACACCGGTGGCGACTGGAGTGACCTGATTCCACTGGAACTCAGCGAAGACGGCAATCAATATAAAACGCCTGAAGGCTGGAGGAATTTTGCCTATGAAACAGAATCTATCGCCGTCAAAGGCAGCGACCCAAAAACCATAGAAGTTCGCACAACTATCTGGGGTCCCGTTATCGGTACAAACCACGATGGCGTTCCTCTCGCATTCCGCTGGGTTGCTCACGACACTCTGGGCGGCAATATGAACTTGATTGATATGGAAGTTGTTCGTACTGCCGAAGAAGCTCTGGAGCTTGGCCCCGCCATAGGCATCCCCCACCAGAACCTAGTGGTTGGCGATAGTAACGGCAATATTGGTTGGACTGTGGCTGGCGCTATTCCCAAGCGAGTCGGGTTTGATGGCAGTCGATCAGTCAGCTGGGCAGATGGTAGTGCCTATTGGGACGGCTATTTAAGCCCCCAGGAGCACCCCCGCCTGTATAACCCGGAGTCCGGCCGAATCTGGAGTGCCAACGCTCGAATCGTTGATGGGGGCTATCTCAAACTCATGGGCAACCACGGCTATGCGCTCGGCGCACGTCAGCAACAAATTCGCGAACGGCTTTTCGCTCAAGAGAAATTCAATGAGCAGGACCTTTTAAATATCCAACTCGACGATCAGGCAGTATTTCTCGAGCGGTGGCAGCAACACCTCCTCACCTTACTTGAAGATCAGCAAGACTACCGCGAGGTATATAAACAGATTCAAAATTGGGGAGGCCGAGCCGCCATCGACTCCGTAGGCTATCGCATCGTTCGCAACTATCGCCTGAAGTTGATGGAGCTTACGACAGCGCCCATTTTGACTTACATGCGCCGCTATCAGCCCAAGTTTTCTTTCGGCCAACTCAAACGCCAGTTTGAATATCCACTTTGGGAAATGGCTCAGCAAGAGCCAAAACAGCTTCTCAACCCGGATTTTGAATCCTGGAACGCGATAAAGCTCGCCGCTCTGGATCAAGTACTGGAAAAAATGAACCGCAGCAATCAGCCCCTTAAGCGTCAATCCTGGGGTGTTGAAAACACGGCAAAGATCCAGCATCCACTAGGCAAAGCAATACCACCACTGAACTGGTTCCTGGCAATGCCTGCGGAGCCTCTCGCCGGAGATACCCATATGCCCCGCTTCCAGTCTCCCACTCATGGCGCATCCCAGCGCTTAGTGGTTTCACCGGGCCGGGATGCAGACGGTATTTTCCATATGGCCACAGGTCAAAGTGCTCATCCACTCTCACCATTTTTCGGCAACGGCCATCAGGATTGGGTAAAGGGAAACACTTCATCATTTATTGAACGCGAGCCTCGCTACCGACTCACGTTAAATTAGAGGTACCGCAGGGACGCTAAAGTCAGGCAGTCTCATCGAGAATTGCAAAAGACAGAAACGTGGTGAAGAAGGCAAGACTCACAACGAAAGGCAGCACTGGAAAGCACAACATCAGTGCCGCCGATGTAATCCAGAGATTTCTCACCCAACTCTTCTTTTGCTGGTAGTGGTAGGTGTAGCGCCGGGTGTGACTGTCTAGCTGTGCAGGAATTGCTATTTCACGGACCGGTGGGAGAAAAAAGCGCACAGCATTGGTGCAATAAAAGCGAATAAATGCAAGCAGCATATTGAACACCACTCTGAGAGTACCTTTTCAGTATAGGTACTCTCGGCGTCATTGGGTGCCTGCCTTAATCCTCTCGATTAGGCTGATACCACTGAAGCTTTTCATGCAAGCTCACTACCCCACCAATGATGGTGAGTGTTGGCGCTCGAACTTCACTGTTTTCAGCAAGGGCCGGCAAGCTGCTCAAGTCACCGACAACTACTCGCTGGTCTCGCGTAGTGCCCTTTTCAACCAAGGCAGCCGGCGTATTCACATCGAGCCCGTGTTTAATCAATTCAGCACAAATAGTTTGTAACCCCGTAAGCCCCATATAGAAAACCAGGGTTTGTGCTGGGCCCGCAAGTTCTTGCCAAGGGAGGTCCAACTCACCCTCTTTCAGGTGCCCGGTAATAAAGCGCACAGATTGAGCGTGATCCCGGTGAGTCAGTGGGATACCAGCGTAACTGGCGCAACCAGAGGCCGCAGTGATTCCCGGCACTACCTGAAAGGGAATCCCCGCCTCTGACAACTTGTCTATTTCCTCACCGCCTCGACCAAAAATAAAGGGATCGCCTCCCTTAAGTCGCAAAACTTTTTTACCTTGGCTGGCCAAATCTACCAACAGCTGATTGATATCGTCCTGTGGCACCGCGTGGAAAGCCTTGCGCTTACCCACATAGATCCGCTCTGCATCCCGGCGCACCAACTCCATCACTTCCGGTGAAACCAGCCGATCGTAGAGCACCACATCCGCCTGCTGCATCAAGCGCAGTGCGCGAAAAGTCAGCAGGTCTGGATCTCCCGGACCTCCACCTACCAGGTAAACCTCACCCACCGGATTCGGGCTCCCCTGCCAGTCTTGAAGCGCATCCACCAGCGCCTGCTCGGCATCTGCTGGTTGCCCGGCCTCCATGCGGTTGGCAACGGGGCCGGCAAAAACCCACTCCCAAAAATTCTTGCGCCGAGACTCTGGAAGCGCTGCCTTAACCCTATCGCGCATCCCTGCCGCCAAAGTTACCAGCGGTCCCAGCCCCGGCGATAGCAGGGCTTCGAGCTGAGCCCTGATTCTGCGCGCCAGTACTGGAGCCGCGCCACCACTGCTGATGCCGATCGATAGATCTCCCCGCTCCACAATGGCCGGGAAAGTAAACGTGCACAACTCTGGCGCGTCCACCGCATTGACAGGTAGGCGCTGAGCCTGGGCATCGGCTGAAACCTGTGCATTCACGGACTCACTATCAGATGCAGCAACGACCAGCCCCGCTTTCTGTAAATACTCGCTCGAATAAACTGATTGAAACCATTCCCCACCAGAATCAGTCACCATTTGCTGAAGCTCATCGGTAATTTCCGGGGATACCACCAATATCCGTGCACCCGCTTTGTGCAATAAGCGAGCTTTACGGGTGGCAATGGAGCCGCCTCCAACAATCAAACAGGGATGATCTTTGACATCAAATGCGAGGGGTAAATAACGCAACTTCTTATTCCATCAAATAGCGGGCAAAGTGAAACTCATTACTACAAACAAAAAAGGGCGAACTCTACGCTCGCCCTTTTGGAGTGCTACGCTCAGGAAGCTGAGATCACTTCCTGGCCTCGCATATAGGGCCGCAATACTTCCGGCACCTCAATACTGCCATCCTCGCGCTGGTAATTTTCCAGAACAGCGATGAGGGTACGACCCACGGCAAGGCCGGAGCCATTCAGTGTATGCACCAATTCGGGCTTATTGGTTTCCGGGTTGCGCCAGCGTGCCTTCATTCGGCGCGCCTGGAAGTCACCTACCAGGGAGCAAGAGGATATCTCGCGGTACTTATCCTGGGACGGAATCCAAACTTCAATATCGTATGTCTTTCGAGCAGAGAAACCGATATCGCCACCGCAGAGAATCACTGTGCGGTATGGCAGGTTCAGCTTCTGCAAAATGGTCTCCGCATTTTGCGTCAGGGTTTCCAGTGCCTCTTCAGACTGATCCGGGCGCGCCACCCAAACCAGTTCTACCTTTTCAAACTGGTGCTGGCGAATCATGCCACGAGTGTCGCGGCCGTGAGAGCCAGCTTCAGAGCGGAAGCAGGTAGTGTGAGCAACCAATTTATGCGGCAGGCTAGCACTGTCTTCAACAATATGATCGCGATACATATTGGTGAGGGGCACTTCCGCAGTCGGGATCAGGTAGAAACCACGATCATCCTCGAGCTTAAACAGGTCTTCCTCAAATTTAGGCAGCTGGGAAGTGCCGTACAGGGAATCAGCATTCACAACAACCGGCACATTGGTTTCCTGGTAACCATGCTCTTCGGTGTGAGTATCCAGCATAAACTGTGCCAACGCGCGATGCAGACGCGCAACATCACCACTCATTACCGCAAAGCGGGAGCCGGTTAGCTTCACTGCCATCTCGAAGTCAAGGCCACCAAGGTGTGTGCCCAGGTCTACGTGGTCTTTAACTTCAAAGTCAAAAGTACGCGGCTGGCCCCAGCGGCGAACTTCTACATTATCGTCTTCACTCTCGCCTTCAGGCACTGAGGCATCCGGCAAGTTGGGAATCGCAGACAAGATTGCATCCAGCTCTCCCTGCAATTCTGTCAGTGCATGTTTGGCATCTTGCAACTCACCTCCGAGGGACTCCACTTCTTTCAAAAGCGGGGCAATATCTTCACCATTCGCCTTGGCACGGCCGATATTTTTCGACTTGCTATTGCGCTCGTTTTGCAAACTCTCGGTGCGCACCTGCAATTCTTTGCGGCGTTCTTCAAGGGCTTCAAGTTTGGCAGTATCCAGTTCTACACCGCGCTTTTTCAGGGCAGCGGCCACCTGGTCCATATCCGTGCGAATCAGTTTGGGATCGAGCATCGTTTCCAGTTCGCCTGTTATCAGGCTCCTACAACAGAGAAGTTAAATTAAAAATACCGTGTCGCCAAAGCGACAGCAGCAGCGGTGGCCAACAAACAACCAACAAGGCTGCCAACAATATAGCCAAGGGCCACCAGCGGCTGGCCATTGTGCCACAGTATCAGGCTTTCGAGGGAGAAAGTGGAAAAGGTTGTCAGTGCGCCAAACATGCCGGTCATCAACAGTAGACGCCATTCCTCCCCCAACATGGCGCGGTGAGCGATCAGTACATAAACAATACCGATCAAAAAAGAGCCTGTTAAATTGACAATGATGGTTCCTAGCGGAAACCGACCCTCAAATACCGGAAAGCTCCAGATACTCACCAGGTGGCGAAGAACTGCCCCAAGTGCGCCGCCCAGGGCGACTGCCAGCCACTGCATTTAGCTGCTTCCTTTCTATCTATCTATTTAGAGTTTCTGTAACGCTGCCTGTCACTCTCGCGATTTAGTCGGCGCAGAGTCTGCAATTTTTCTGAAATTTTTAACTCCAGCCCTCGGGGAACCGGCTGGTAGTACTCGCGCTCGGCAATCTCTTCGGGGAAGTAATTCTCTCCCGCAGCAAAAGCATCGGGTTCGTCGTGGGCGTAGCGATACTCCGCACCGTGGGACAGGCTTTTTGCCAGTTTGGTAGGGGCATTGCGCAAATGCACTGGCACTTCATAACTGGGCTCGCGACGAACATCCGCCACGGCACGATTGTAAGCGGAGTAAACCGCATTGCTTTTTGCCGCAACCGCCAGGTAAGTAATGGCTTGGGCAATTGCCAGCTCGCCCTCGGGGCTCCCCAGTCGTTCCTGCACATCCCAGGCATTCAGCGACAATTGCAAAGCCCTCGGGTCCGCATTGCCGATATCTTCGCTGGCCATACGCACGACACGGCGAGCGATATATAACGGGTCGCAGCCTCCATCCAACATCCGCACAAACCAGTAGAGCGCCGCATCCGGGTCAGACCCCCGCACTGATTTATGCATGGCGGAAATTTGATCGTAAAAATAATCGCCGCCTTTATCAAAACGGCGAACATCGGCACTGAGCACCTCGGCGAGCACGTCTTCATCGACAATCAGTCGCCCGGCCTCCTCTTTGGCCAGGTCGCAGGCCACTTCCAGCAAGTTCAAAGCACTGCGGGCATCCCCATCGGCAGCCCGGGCAATCTTACCCAACACTTCTTCGGGAATGTTGACGCTCCGCTCGCGCAATTGCTGGTCGGTTTGCAGGGCGTAGCGCAGCAACCCCAACAACTCCTCTTCGGGAATACTGCGCAAAAGATAGACCCGACACCGGGACAGGAGCGCATTGTTCAACTCAAAAGCCGGGTTCTCCGTAGTCGCCCCGACAAAAGTCACAGTGCCCTCCTCCACGTAGGGAAGGAAGGCATCCTGCTGAGCCTTATTAAATCGATGCACTTCATCGACAAATAAAATAGTGTGTCGGCCCGACTGTATCCGGTGCTGCTCAGCTTCGGCCACCGCCTGACGAATATCTTTCACTCCGGCGAGTACCGCAGACAGTGTGGCAAATCGAGCATCGCACTCTTCTGCTAGCAACCGCGCAAAAGTGGTTTTACCCACACCGGGAGGGCCCCACAAAATCATAGAGTGCAGCTGGCCGCGCTCTACGGCCTCCCGCAGAGGTTTGCCCTCCCCCAATAAATGCGACTGGCCCACATAGTGGGCCAGGGAATTCGGTCGCATACGGGCCGCGAGGGGTTGGTGGGTTTTGGGAGTATCGAACAGATCACTCATCTTTAATAATGTCAGTACCGGCCGGGGGCTTAAAATCAAATATAGAAGCGGATAGTTTTGGATTCGCCTCCATACCACTGAACTGAATTTCAGTGGTTTGTCCCATACCATCGCGCACGGTCATTGCCGACGGCAAGCCATTTTTGGCAAATCGAATTTCCATGGCTTTAAAAGGGGCCGAGGGGTTCTTGGGGGTCAGGTGATAAACCCCTTCTTTCTGGCTCACATTAAACGAGCCCCGAATTTCCTCTACTTTGCCCCCCAGCAATAGGGCTGGGGTATCCTTAATACGGGCATCCACTGGGCGAACTGTCACCTGCTCCAGATCCGGATCGTACAGCCAGAGCGTCTTGTTGTTTGTCACCAGTAACTGGGGGTAAGGCTCACCGGTTTTCCAGCGCAATTTGCCCGGGCGCTGCACAGAAAAGCTACCATTGCTCTTCTGTGTGACCTCACCGCGCTCGTCGATCAATGTCTGTTTGAAATTACCCGAAATCGCCTCCAACGGCTTGAGTAAATCGCTCAGGTCATCGGTGGCATCAGCCCAGGCCGCGCTGGCGGTAACACTGATTGAAAGCAGCAGACCCTGCAGAATTCTTTTCATAGTGGAGTCCCAACGTATTGATTTCCTTAAAGATTAACCCCGACTAAGTGAACAGTGGCTTAACCCGCCACTGCTCCAAGGGCCAAACTCCTATCAGGCTGGCGGCGGTGCCAGCACCTCTCGATTGCCGTTGTGGCCCGCCGCAGATATCACCCCAGCAGCCTCCATGGCGTCAATAATTCGAGCCGCGCGATTGTAACCAATCCGCAGCTGACGCTGCACAGAGGAAATTGACGCCTTGCGGGATTTAGTGACGAAAGCTACGGCTTCGTCGTAGAGCGCATCGGCTTCAGGGTCTTCATCCTCACCGCCTTCAGACTGTAATCCAGGCACGGGAATACTGTTATTACTATCGTCGACAATACCATCGATATAATCAGGCTCACCGCGACGGCCCCAATCCGCGACAACTTTATGCACTTCGTGATCGTCGACAAAAGCGCCGTGGACACGAACGGGAACACCACTTCCAGGCGGTAAGTACAACATGTCACCATGACCGAGCAGCTGCTCCGCGCCGCCCTGGTCGAGGATTGTGCGGGAGTCCACCTTGGACGAAACCTGGAAACCGATTCGAGTAGGTACGTTGGCTTTAATCAAGCCGGTAATAACATCCACCGACGGACGCTGGGTTGCAAGCAGTAAGTGGATCCCAGCTGCACGGGCTTTTTGTGCGATTCGCGCGATCAGTTGTTCGACCTTTTTACCGACAATCATCATCATGTCGGCAAATTCATCAATCACGACAACAATGGCAGGCAGTGCTTTCAGTGCCGGTGCGGTTTGTTCATCTTCCGGCACGCTGGAGGCGGGATCTGGCTGCCAGATAGGATCGATCAGCGGCTCCCCGGCCTCTTCCGCTTCTTTCACTTTGCGGTTAAAGCCTGCGAGGTTTCTCACCCCCATTGCCGCCATCAACTTGTAGCGGCGTTCCATTTCTCCAACACACCACCGCAAACCATTGGCGGCATCGTTCATATCGGTGATGACCGGGGTCAACAAATGTGGAATGCCCTCGTACACCGAGAGCTCCAGCATTTTTGGGTCCACCAGAATCAGGCGGACCTCATCGGGCGTCGATTTGTACAGCAGGCTCAACAACATAACGTTGATACCCACAGATTTACCCGAACCGGTGGTACCCGCTACCAGCAAGTGAGGCATTTTGGCCAGATCGGCCACCACCGGCTGACCGGAAATATCGTGACCGAGCGCCAGAGTCAGCGGCGATTTGGCATTATCGTAGACATCTGCCGACAGCACTTCACTGAGGCGCACCATCTGTCGATTTTCGTTAGGGATTTCAATACCCACAACCGACTTGCCTGGGATTACCTCAACCACACGCACACTGATCACCGCCAGTGAGCGCGCCAGGTCTTTTGCCAGATTGGAAATCTTGCTCACCTTTACGCCGGGAGCTGGCTGAATTTCAAAGCGGGTTACTACCGGCCCCGGCAGAACAGATACCACTTCGGCAACAACACCGAAGTCTTTCAGCTTAAGTTCCAGCAGGCGCGACAGCGCTTCCAGGGATTCCCGGGAGAAGCCGGCCTTCTTGTTTTGATCTGCTGGATCGAGAAGACCCAGCGGCGGCAGGGCTCCAGTAACCGGGCCACTTTTGAAAAGCTCTCGCTGTTTTTCCTTTGCTGCCCGAGGACTCTGCTTCGGCTTGGGGGCTGCGGGCTCAATCTTCGGGGGAATTCGTTTGGCAACTCGCTGCTTCTCTTCCTCCACAGCGGCCTTGCGCACGACGATCGCCTCTCTGGCCACCCTCCGCTCATTGCGCTTTTGGCGCCAGCGTTGATAGAAACTGCCCAGCAAGGCAAAAAAGCCGAGCACATTCTTGCCGATTGCCTCTGCCAATTTGAGCCACGACAACCCCGTAAAAACAGTGACACCGATAGCAAATATCGCCAGCAGTAAAATGGTTGCCCCTACATAGCCGAGGCTAGAACCCAGGGCAGAAGCCATCGCGCTGCCGATGATGCCCCCGTTGGTAAACGGCAACGGGTTTTCTGCGGGATCAAAACAAAGAGTCGCCATTGCCGCCCCGCTGACAAGAACCAGCAGCAGACCAAATACTCTCAATGCAAACAGCGGTAAATGGAAGCGGGCATTGCGATCGCGAAGAATGTGATAGGCCCGCAGACCAATCAGCAAGGGGAACAGGTAAGCCATCCATCCGAGCAATGACAAACACACGTCTGCCAGCCAAGCACCGGCTGGGCCAATGGCATTGTGCACTTGTTGGGAACTGCCAGTTTGCGACCAGCCCGGATCTTCTGCGCTAAAGCTTAACAGGCTAATGGCGAGCAACAGGGCACCAGCCAGCAAACTGATCAGGGCCCCCTCGCGAACGAGTCGGGCGATCAATGAGTCTGGCAATGCATTGCTCTCTGCAGGGCTTTTTTCAGTTGCGCTTTCGGCCTTCAATGGCTTACCTCAATAATGCTGTACTTTTTATGTCTACATGAACTTGGCGGTGTCTACCTGGGGCCTGAATCCCCATGCCGCCTGACAAAATTCTGTATTGCTTACAGAAGAAAGCAACTCAATCAGGCTATTTTACAATCTACGCTTTCAGATTGCGCCTTACGATCCCTGACACCAAGTAGTTTTTTGTTGTTTGGCGGCAGTATCGGAAAACCTGGAGCGATTCCTAGCCAGTATTCTCTTCTAAATTTATCGGTTTGTACGTGCGATAGATGCAATTTGGAATCATCATCGAGATATCTTGCCCTGAATCCTCCCAGCAAACCTCATCAATAATCGCCTGGGTAACTCTCTCGCGGAGGTAACTATTCAGAATTTCCAATTTGTATTGATCCCCGCCCAACTCTGTTTTTAATTTGTCTTGAGTACTATCCCGGTAATAGGTTCTGGATACCCGCTCTGCTTGCGAAAAGCCTGCATCGCTGAGCAATTGTAACAACTGGTCTTCCCGCAAAAAGAACCGATCCAAGAGCAACGATTCACGGTGTGTCAGCGCTGACAGTTTTCGCTTTTGGGCACACAGTAAATCTTGGACCCCGGCAGATGCCGGCATCAAGTCCCAAACCAACAGCGGACCTCCCGGCTTCAAAACCCGATAACACTCCTGGAGAACCAGGGGCTGATCTTTATAAGGCACTTCGTGCAGGCCCATTCTGATTGCCACAGCATCAAATAATTCACTGGGATATGGCAAGTTTCTTCCATCCCCTATAGTGATATCGGCAGCTAGCAATTGAATATTTGGGTCAAGGTTTTCAAGCTGCGAAGGGTGGGAATCGCACAAGCTACATTGAATAATAACCCCATGAGCTTTGGCAAACTTAAGCAGGTAGCTACTCAGGACTCCCCTTCCACACATCAAGTCGAGAACTCGACAACCATTGCTGAGGCCCAGCGCCATAGCAAACTTCTCGAGTTCTTCTGGCTCACCCGCGCAAGTAACCGCCCCACCTCCTGTATCACCATATCCATCAGAGACAATTTCACAGCGTATTTGCAAGTTGAGCGCGGTAAATAGATCCAGCAGGTGGGGTGGGCCATGTAAGCTCGCCCGGTGATCGCCATCGGGCTCCAGATCAATGGAAAAACGCAACGAATAACTATCGTCGATAATTTCGGCTACGAAAGCCTGGGCCTCCTCACTAAGGGTCAGAAAAGTTTTAGGATGCCCCAACTGCTCTCGCTTCAGGTTTAAGGGTATGAACTTTCTTTTGTAGCGCATAACGATCCTCAACCCACTGGGGTTTGGGCACTTACTCGAAGTCACTGGCCTCTATGACGCTCACACACTCAATACATCTAACAGTCCGTAATTTTAATTTGTGACACCCCATTCTCCCCCTAGCAGTGCCAGCAGCAGCTGCCCCAGATTGGAACTTTTTTACATTTTTCCAGCTCTTACGGCCAGCTATGGCGCAAACTCCGATTTGAGCCAAACCTCTAGCCAGGTCAAAGAGAGTTGAATAGGTACGATCAATCGAACAAATTAAGGCAAACTATTTCGCCGAATGGTAAATATCGCCTATTATATCGCCCAATTTAATAGTCTCGCCTGATCAAAAAATGGACGGGCATATGGACTCCCAGCCCATTGGGTAAACTTCGCAAATTGAGAGTTTTAAAGAGTACTTCATGAGCAATAACCATCATCGACTGATCATCCTCGGCTCAGGCCCTGCCGGCTACACCGCGGCTATCTACGCTGCACGGGCAAACCTGAACCCGGTTGTTATCACTGGTATGCAACAGGGTGGGCAGCTGACCACCACCACTGAAGTCGAGAACTGGCCGGGTGGTATTCCGGAGCTTCAAGGTCCGGACCTGATGGTGCAAATGCAGCAGCACGCAGAGCGCTTCGAGACAGAAATCATCTTCGATCACATCGAATCGGTTGACCTGAAACAGCGTCCTTTCACCTTGAAAGGCAACGAAACTTACACCTGTGACTCGCTGATTATCGCCACTGGCGCCTCAGCTCAGTACCTGGGCCTACCTTCTGAGGAAGCCTTCCAGGGGCGCGGTGTCAGCGCCTGTGCGACCTGTGACGGATTCTTCTATCGCGACCAGAAAGTTGCTGTTGTCGGTGGTGGCAACACCGCCGTAGAGGAGGCCTTGTACCTCTCCAATATCGCCAGTGAAGTGACCCTGATTCACCGCCGCGACGAGCTTCGCGCAGAAAAAATCCTTCAGGACCGCCTGATGGATAAAGTGGAAAACGGCAATATCAACGTCTGCTGGCACAACACCCTGGACGAAGTGCTCGGTGACGACAACGGTGTAACTGGGCTGCGCCTGCGCAACACCCAGGACGACACCACTTCAGAGCTGGACGTTTCCGGTGTGTTTATTGCTATCGGTCACAAACCGAATACCGGCATCTTTGAAGGCCAGCTTGAAATGAATGGTGGTTACCTCATTGTGGAGAGCGGCCTGAACGGCAATGCCACCCAGACTTCTGTTCCCGGTGTATTTGCCGCAGGTGACGTATCCGACCATATTTACCGCCAGGCGGTAACTTCTGCGGGTACCGGCTGTATGGCCGCCCTGGACGCCGAGCGCTTCCTCGACGCCGAGAAGTAAGCCAAATCCCCGGGCAGAGCTTTTCTGCCCGGTATCCCCCTCTACCGACAGGAGTCAGATCGTGGCAGGGAACACCCAAAGCCGCCTGATGTGGCTCGACCACACCGTTATAGACTTTCCCCCAACTGAATTCGCACTGGATGACCCCAATGGCTTGCTGGCAGCCGGAGGAGATCTGACTCCCGAGTGGCTGGTTGAAGCCTATCAAAGAGGGGTCTTCCCCTGGTATTCAGATGACCAGCCGATCTTGTGGTGGAGCCCCTCCCCTCGCTGCGTGGTTATCCCGCATAACTTTCGTATTGGCCGCACTTTGCGCAAAGTATTGCGCCGAGGAACCTTTTCGGTCACCTTCGACCAAGCCTTTCCCGAGGTAATTGAGGCCTGCCGCGCCCCCCGGGCGGATGAAACCGGCACATGGATCACCGATGAGATGTGCGACGCCTATATCGACATGCACCATCAGGGGTTTGCCCACTCAGTGGAGGTTTGGCGCGACGGTCAACTCGTTGGCGGACTCTATGGTATTGCGCTGGGGCGAGTGTTCTTTGGGGAGTCGATGTTTCACCGGGAGACAGACGCCTCAAAAGTCGCTTTTGTCCACCTCGTTCGGCAATTAGAATTGTGGGGCTGCCCACTGATCGACTGCCAGGTGAGCAATCCTCATCTCAGCAGCCTTGGGGCAGTGGAAATGTGTCGTAAGGATTTCGAACAACTGCTGGCAGACGGCGTTAAGCAGCCGCCTTTCCCGCAGCCCTGGAAGCTTTCGTGGACTTATGGGTAAATACTCTCAGCTGGATTCAGTGCGCCTACTGGCCACCCTGCCCCACCCCTGCGGTTACCTGCCGGATCGGGAGGCAACAACGGTGTTTGTCGATCCGCAAACAGAAGTGGATCAGCGTCTGTACAACCGTCTGTCAGAGCTGGGATTCCGGCGCAGTGGTGCCTACCTCTATCGCCCCCAGTGCGCGACCTGTCGCGCCTGTATACCGGCTCGCGTACCTGTGAGCCTGTTTGTCCCCGACCGCAACCAGAGACGCTGCTGGAAGCGCAACAAGGACCTGGACATATTCCATATCGAGTCCATCGATACAGATGAGCATTACGAACTCTACGCCCGCTATATCGAGCAGCGCCACGCCGATGGGGAGATGTACCCGCCCAGCCGGGAACAATACCGCAGCTTCCTGAGTCAGGCTTGGGGGTCTACTCGCTATATTGAGCTAAGAGCCCGCGGCAAGTTGGTGGCAGTGGCTGTAACAGATATCCTGACTGCCGGGTTATCGGCGATCTATACTTTCTTCGATCCCGATGAGGACAAACGGAGCCTGGGCAGTTACTGCATCCTCTACCAGATCGAATGGGCCCGGCGCTTGGGACTATCTAATCTCTACCTGGGGTACTGGATTGAGAAGTGCCACAAAATGGCCTATAAAAGCCAATTTCGCCCCATCGAAATGCTAAAAGAAAACCGCTGGAGCCTTAAATCGCTCTAGTTCAACACACTCTCCCTTTGCTCTATCTTGCCTTTTCGTGCAAAATGCTCGCCCGTCAAGCCGCGGCTAGGCCAAAGAGCCTCCGGGGTAAAGGTCTGATCAAGTTATTGTAAGGTTGCTGCCGCATGGCAAAAGACGATTATATTGAAATGGAAGGCGAGGTGATCGACACCCTGCCGAACACCACTTTCCGCGTAAAGCTGGAAAACGGACACGTGGTAATTGCGCATATCTCTGGAAAGATGCGTAAAAACTACATTCGCATTCTCACCGGCGACAAGGTGAAAGTGGAGCTGACTCCATACGACCTGAGCAAGGGCCGCATTACGTACCGCGCGCGCTAATTCGCTCAGAGGCCAAATTCCGCAAGGCAATTTGACCTGAAATAAAAAAGCCACCTCTCGGTGGCTTTTTTATTGCTTGGCTGAAGCTAATTTACTTTAGGCGGGCACCGCCGTTTTAATCGCCAGCTCATCATCTTCAATAGTGACGCAAACACGCCCACCCTCTTCTGCCAACTCACCAAAGAGCACGGCTTCTGCCAGAGGCTTGCGCAGCTTGTCGCGAATCAGACGGGACATAGGCCTCGCACCCATCTTCTCGTCATAACCCCGCACCGCCAACCACTCTCGAGCCTCATCATCAACGACCAGTGTCACCTTGGAGTCATCCAACTGGGCCTGCAACTCAACGATAAACTTATCCACCACCGTCTTCACGACATCCAGAGGCAGAGAACGGAATTGAATAATATTATCGAGGCGATTGCGGAACTCCGGGGTAAACATCTTCTTGATCTCCTCCATTCCATCTGTGGAGTGATCTTGATGGGAAAAACCGATTGAACGACGGCTCATCACCTCAGCGCCCGCATTGGTTGTCATAATCAGGATGACATTGCGGAAGTCCGCTTTGCGGCCGTTGTTATCAGTTAGAGTACCGTGATCCATCACCTGCAAAAGCAGATTGAATACTTCGGGGTGTGCTTTCTCAATTTCATCGAGCAGCACAACACTGTGAGGGTGCTTGGTAACCGAGTCTGTCAGTAAACCACCTTGGTCAAAACCCACATACCCAGGGGGCGCGCCGATCAGGCGGGAAACCGTATGGCGCTCCATATACTCAGACATATCGAAACGAATCAGCTCGATACCCATCACCTTCGCCAACTGTCGGCAGAGCTCTGTCTTACCAACTCCGGTGGGGCCCGAAAACAGGAAGGAGCCGATGGGTTTCTCTTCAGAACCCAGACCGGCACGACTCAGCTTAATCGCCGTACCCAGGGCATCAATCGCGCTGTCCTGCCCAAACACCACCATTTTGAGATTGTCATCCAGACGTGATAACTGCTCCTTGTCAGAAGCAGACACGCTCTTGGCAGGTATTCTCGCCATCTTGGCGATAACCATCTCAATCTCACAGACCCCAATAACCTCTTTGCGGTCCTCTTCAGGCAGCAAAGATTGGTAGGCTCCTGCCTCATCAATTACATCAATGGCCTTATCTGGGAGGAATCGCTCGGTGATGTGACGACTGGATAGCTGCGCAGCAGCATCCAAAGCTCCATCGGTAAAGCGAACCTTGTGGTGATCCTCAAAGCAGCTTCTGAGCCCCTGCAATATTTGCACGGTCTCTTCCACTGAGGGCTCACTGACATCGATCTTTTGAAAACGGCGCGACAGCGCGCGATCTTTTTCAAAGATACCGCGATATTCAGTAAAAGTAGTGGAGCCTATGCAGCGCAATTGGCCGCTGGAAAGTAGCGGCTTAAGCAGATTGGAGGCATCCATGACGCCTCCTGAAGCGGCGCCGGCCCCGATGATGGTGTGGATCTCATCAATAAACAGTACGGCGTGCTCACGCTTCTTGAGTTCCGCCAGCAGCGCCTTAAAGCGCTTCTCAAAATCACCGCGATACTTGGTTCCTGCCAACAGGGAGCCGAGATCCAGAGAGTAAATAGTGCTCTCCTTCAAAGGTTCGGGGATATCCTCATCGACAATACGCCGTGCCAAGCCCTCAGCAATTGCCGTCTTGCCGACACCGGACTCACCCACCAACAGTGGATTGTTCTTGCGGCGACGAGCGAGAACCTGCGTGACACGCTCCACCTCAGGTGCACGCCCCACAAGCGGATCAATACGGCCAAGAATTGCCTCTTGATTGAGGTTGGTGGCGTAGCTTTCCAGGGGGTCGGAACCACCTGGCTCAGCGCCCCCACTAATTTCCTCATCTACCTGCTCAGGTGCAGTATCGGAACCGTGATGGTGATTATTACCACTGGAGCCAACGCGGGAAATTCCGTGGGTGATGTAGTTAACTACGTCTATCCGGGCAACACTCTGCTGCTTCAAGTAGTAAACAGCCTGGCTCTCCTGCTCACAAAAAATGGCGACCAGGACATTTGCCCCTGTAACTTCCTTTTTACCGGATGACTGGACATGGAATACGGCCCTCTGCAGGACCCTCTGGAAACCCAATGTCGGCTGGGTTTCTCGATCTGTATCGGCCTCCGGGATCAACGGTGTTGTGGAGTCCACAAACTCCAGGAGTTCACGGCGCAATGCACTTAAATCCGCCCCGCACGCATGTAGAACATCTGCTGCGGATTCGTTATCCAAGAGCGCCAGCAATAGGTGCTCAACGGTCATGAATTCATGCCGTTTCGCTCGAGCACCTTTGAACGCTAGATTAAGCGTTACCTCTAAGTCCTTGCTGAGCATCTAAACCTCAAACCCTAATCGCCAATATTTCCCGCCGACTCCGCTGGTAGGCGCGCACCCTTCGCCGGCGTTTATATCCTGGCTGATTCCCTTCAGGTGACGGGACCCTTTGTTCAAAGCAGTTTTTGTCAGAATCAATCCTCTTTGCTTTCGTCCGCTTCAATTTCACATAACAGGGGATGCTCATTCTCTTGAGCGAACTGATTGACCTGTGCGGCCTTTGTCTCCGCTATATCCCGAGTATAGACACCACACACTGCTTTTCCCCGTGTGTGAACCTGCAACATTAACTGTGTGGCGCGCTCCCGGTTTACTGAAAAAAACAACTCCAAAGTCTCAACAACAAAATCCATGGGGGTGTAGTCATCATTGAGCATAACGACTTTATACATCGGCGGCCGCTTCAGCTGCGGCGGCGCCTCCTCAAGGGCCAACCCACCATCGAAATCATCGAAGTACGGGTTGTCTCCATCGGAGTCACTGGAGCTTAGTTTAATGATTCGCGAAGTACTCATAACAATTATCAATGAATTCTATCGAGCCTGAAAATTGCACCCAATGCAACCTTCAATGACGTGACATTGTAACCTTATTTGACCTTTGACACAGCGGTCAGCGGGGAACCTTGACAATCCCCCAGCTGTTGACTACAAGAGGTAGTGACCGCTACATCAAACGTTAGTCGCAGATAGGATCGCAGCCGACTAACCAGCAGGTCAAATAAATATAAAAACTCTGTAAGGTGGCCAGGGGCCACTCAGGCAATTAGAGGGAATCGTTATGCCTACCGGTACTGTAAAGTGGTTCAACAACGCTAAGGGATATGGGTTTATTCTTGCAGATGAGGGAGGGGAGGATCTGTTCGCGCACTATTCCGCAATTCAGATGGAAGGCTACCGAACCCTGAAGGCCGGCCAGCAAGTCACCTTCGATATTATTCGGGGAGACAAGGGCTACCACGCTGCAAATATCTCCGCATTGACCTCCGAAACCACTTCACCCAACACTTCGAGCAAAAGCGAATCTGATGCGGTACACACAGAAAAGTCGAGGGAGAAGGAAGCGGAAGCTGTCGGCTAAGCGAGCCCAGCAAACAGACAATAAAAAAGCCCTTCACCAATGTGAAGGGCTTTTTTCATGGGACTCGGGCCAACTTAAAGCCAGCCCGGCCTCACGGATGTAGCTTAAGCCATGTGCTTGATAACTTCGTCACCAAACGCAGAACAGGACTTCAGCTCAGCACCGTCCATCAGACGCTCGAAATCGTAGGTTACGGTTTTGGCTTCAATAGCACCTTCCATACCCTTGATTACCAGGTCAGCAGCTTCGTTCCAGCCCAGGTGACGCAGCATCATCTCAGCGGAAAGAATCAGGGAGCCCGGGTTAACCTTGTCCTGACCAGCGTACTTAGGCGCAGTACCGTGGGTTGCTTCGAACAGGGCAACGTCGTCGGACAGGTTTGCGCCCGGAGCGATACCGATACCACCAACCTGTGCAGCCAGTGCGTCAGACAGGTAGTCACCGTTCAGGTTCAGGGTAGCAATTACGTCGTACTCAGCCGGACGCAGCAGGATCTGCTGCAGCATAGCGTCAGCAATTACGTCCTTAACAACGATTTCCTTGCCAGTCTTCGGGTTCTTGAAGCTGTGCCAGGGGCCGCCGTCCAGCGGCTGAGCGCCAAACTCGTCGCGAGCCAGCTCGTAACCCCAATCAGCGAAGGCACCTTCGGTGAACTTCATGATGTTGCCTTTGTGTACCAGGGTTACAGAATCGCGATCCTGGTCCACAGCGTACTGGATAGCCTTGCGCACTAGACGCTTGGTACCTTCTGCAGAAACCGGCTTAACACCGATACCACAGTTCTCAGGGAAACGGATCTTCTTAACACCCATCTCGTCCTGCAGGAACTTAATAACTTTCTTAGCTTCGTCAGTGTCAGCTTTCCACTCGATACCAGCGTAGATATCTTCGGAGTTTTCACGGAAGATAACCATGTCTACCTTGTTCGGCTCTTTAACCGGAGAAGGTACACCGCTGAACCAGCGCACCGGGCGCTGACATACGTACAGATCCAGCTCCTGACGCAGGGCTACGTTCAGGGAACGGAAGCCGCCGCCTACTGGAGTGGTCAGGGGGCCTTTGATGCTAACAACGTAGTCTTTGATCGCTTCCAGAGTTTCAGCCGGGAACCAGTCGCCAGCGTAAGTCTCTGCTGCTTTCTCACCGCAGTAGATTTCCATCCACTCGATTTTCTTTTCGCCGCCGAAAGCTTTTTCTACAGACGCGTCGATCACCTTGCGCATTACCGGGGTGATATCCACACCGATGCCGTCACCCTCGATGAAAGGAATAACCGGGCGATTCGGAACATTCAGCGAACCGTCGGAATTGACTGTAACTTTTTCGCCGTCTGCCGGCACTTGGATATGACCCATATTGCGTAAACTCCCAAAATTCTATGACTTTTTAGGTCCAGCGTTGCTTGCACCGCTCCCCCGGGACCTTAGGGCGGGGATGAAAAACGGCGGGATTATAGCAGCCTCGGCTAATTTTTGTAGTTGGATTACAATACTCAATTTTTCTTATGGCAAAGATTATTCTCCTCAACAAGCCTTTTGGCGTATTAAGCCAATTTACAGATGATCAGGATCGCGCCACTTTGGCTAACTTTATCCAGCACAAGGGATTCTATGCGGCGGGCCGCCTGGACTACGATTCTGAAGGATTACTACTACTGACTGATGATGGAGCGCTACAACATCAAATCAGTCACCCCAAGCGGAAAATGCCCAAAACCTATTGGGCCCAGGTGGAGGGTGAAATTACTGATGATGCCCTTTATATGCTCAGGCAAGGGGTCAACCTGAAGGATGGCCGAACCGCACCTGCCAAGGCCAAGCGCCTGCCTGAGATGGAGCCCTGGCCCCGCACGCCGCCAATTCGCGAACGCAAATCGATCCCAACCAGCTGGCTGGAGCTGACTATCTCTGAGGGGCGGAATCGCCAGGTAAGGCGGATGACTGCGGCGGTAGGCTTCCCTACCCTGCGGCTAATCCGGGTGGCGATAGGCAGCTGGAAGCTCGACTCATTAAAGCCTGGCGAGTATCGAACGGAGGAGGTTTTTAGCGCTCCCAAGCCCCGAACAAAGCCGGCAAACAACCGCAATCGACCGCGCCGAAAGCGATAATCTATAACGGAAGATCAAAGCGGTCTTGGTCAAATGGGGCGTTCGCAGGTAAAATTCGCCCCCCTTTCATACCAGTGAAGTAGTGACTGTCCTTCTTATGCCTGATTCCACCCACAACAAACAGCCAAAGCGCATCATCGTCGGTATGTCCGGCGGTGTGGATTCCTCTGTAGCCGCACACCTGCTGATCCAGCAGGGCTATCAAGTGGAAGGCCTGTTTATGAAAAACTGGGATGAAGACGACGGCACAGAATACTGTACTGCCAAGGCGGACCTGGCGGATGCCCAGGCAGTTTGTAAGAAGTTGGGCATCAAGTTGCACACCGCCAATTTTGCTGCGGAGTACTGGGATCACGTATTCGAGTACTTCCTGGCAGAGTATAAAGCCGGGCGCACTCCCAACCCGGATATCCTCTGTAACCGGGAAATCAAATTTAAGGTCTTTCTTGAGTACGCCGAAGTGCTGGGTGCCGATGCAATAGCCACCGGGCACTATACCCGTCGCCGCGATATCGATGGCCGCACCTATTTATTGAAGGGCCTCGACGGTAACAAAGACCAGAGCTACTTCCTGCACGCGGTGGGAGAAGCCGAATTTGCCCGCTCGCTCTTTCCCTTAGGGGAGCTGGAGAAGCCCGAGGTTCGCCGTATCGCTGAAGAAAACGGCTTTATCACCCACAACAAGAAAGACAGCACCGGCATCTGCTTTATCGGCGAGCGCCGCTTCAAGGATTTCCTCGAGCAGTACCTGCCCGCCCAGCCGGGCGATATGGAAACCCCAGAGGGTGAAGTCATGGGGCGCCACGCGGGCCTGATGTACCACACCATTGGCCAGCGCCAGGGGCTCGGTATTGGTGGCGTCAAAGGTGCAGGCGAACAGCCCTGGTACGTTGTCGGAAAAAACCTGGAGCGCAATGTATTGATTGTGGCCCAGGGTGCACACCACCCCCTGCTTTATGCAACGGGGCTGGAAGCAACACAGACCCACTGGATTAATGGCGCAGCACCGGGCAAAACATTCCGTTGCCAGACCAAGACCCGCTATCGCCAACCAGATCAGGATTGCACCGTGCACCTGCAGGATAATGGCAATTTGGTTGTAGAGTTCGACGAGCCACAACGCGCAATCACACCGGGACAATCTCTGGTACTGTACGATGGAGAAACCTGTCTCGGTGGTGCGGTGATCGAGAAAGCCACGGGAGTTGGCGCCGCAGTACCGGAAAAATACAAGAAAGATTAAGGAGTAATTTTGAATAACTGGCGGGATCAGGCACTGGCACTGGCAGGAATATTCCAATCCGCAACACTGGTGGAGCGCCTGGCCAAAACAGGCTCTGCACCGCAGGAACAGCTGGAAACCGGGGTATATAGCCTCTTCCAGCTAAACCCTGATCGCACTGAAGATATATTCGCCGGTGCAGACAAGCTGCTGCCCGGTTTAAAAGTATCGCAGCAAATACTAAAGACCCGGCAACACCCGGAATATACCGACGGTCTACGCTACGCCCTCTCGGTGATCTACCTGCAGCGACAACTCAGCAAGAATAATGACCTGCTATCAATCATTGGCAGCCGATTGGATAAGGCCAAGACTCAAGCAGAGCACTTCGAGCTGACTCACGAGAATGTATTTTCCAACCTCGCCAGCATCTACAGCGATACGCTAGGTACCTTCCGCTTCCGGATTCAAGTACTGGGTGACTTCAATTACTTGCAACAGCAGCGTATCGCCAATCAAATTCGCTCCATGCTATTTGCCGGCATCCGCTCGGCAACTCTATGGCGACAGTTGGGTGGGCGTCGCCTGCACCTTCTGTTCCAGCGCAAAAAGCTTTTGAATGCGACCAACGAATTGATCGCACATATCGAATCTATAGAACACTAATCCCGGAGATTTACTATGACAGTTGAGCTTTCCGCACTCACAGCGGTATCCCCTATTGATGGTCGCTACGAGAGCAAGACTGCCCCCCTGCGTGAAATTTTCAGTGAATACGGCCTGATCCGCGCCCGCGTTGAAGTGGAAGTACGCTGGCTGCAAAAACTTTCCGCACATAAAGAGATCGCCGAAGTTGAGCAGTTCGACGAAGCTGCCAACAAGCTGCTCGACAGCATTGTGGCCGACTTCTCCCTGGAAGATGCTGAGCGCATCAAGGAAATCGAGCGCACCACCAACCACGATGTAAAAGCGGTTGAATACTTCCTCAAGGATAAAATCAGCAGCAACGCCCAGCTGGCAAAAGTGAGTGAATTCGTACACTTTGCCTGCACCTCTGAGGACATCAATAACCTATCCCACGCCCTGATGCTTCGCGCTGGCCGCGACAACGTCATGTTGCCTGCGATGGAAGCCCTGATTGAAGCTATCGTAGGCCTGGCCCAGGACTTTGCCGACGTACCCATGCTGTCCCGTACTCACGGCCAGACTGCCAGCCCGTCTACTGTTGGTAAAGAACTTGCTAACGTGGCCGCGCGCCTGCGCCGCCAGGTAGCCCAGATTAAAGCGGTGCCGCTGCTAGGTAAAATTAACGGTGCGGTAGGTAATTACAACGCTCACCTGTCTGCATATCCCAATATTGATTGGGAGCAAAATGCTGAAGAATTCATTTCTTCTCTGGGCCTTAGCTGGAACCCCTACACCACCCAGATCGAGCCCCACGACTACATTGCTGAGCTGTTCGATGCTGTTGCCCGCTTTAACACCATCCTGATCGATTTTGACCGCGATGTATGGGGCTATATCTCCCTGGGTTACTTCAAGCAAAAAGTCGTTGCCGGTGAAGTTGGCTCCTCCACCATGCCGCACAAAGTTAACCCCATTGACTTCGAAAACTCCGAAGGCAACCTGGGTATCGCCAACGCCGTATTCCAGCACTTGGCAGCCAAACTTCCAGTATCCCGCTGGCAGCGCGACCTGACAGACTCCACCGTGCTGCGCAATATGGGGGTGGGTGCAGGCTATTCCGCCATTGCCTATGCCGCCACCATGAAAGGCCTGGGCAAACTGGAAATCAACCGCGAGCGCCTAGCGGAAGACCTGGATAATTCATGGGAAGTATTGGCAGAGCCGATCCAAACGGTTATGCGTCGCTACAACATTGAAGAGCCTTACGAAAAACTGAAGGCCCTTACCCGTGGCCAGGGCATCACCCGTGAAACCCTGAAAGTATTTATCGAGAACCTGGAGATTCCCGCAGAGGCCAAGAGCGATCTGCTGGAAATGACTCCGGCATCCTATATCGGTAACGCCGTGGAACAGGCTCGCAAAATTTAATCGAGCCCAGCTACCAGCCGCACCCAGCGCGGCTGGTCATCTTTTAAGAAATACAAAAGTACGCTGGATAGTTTTCGAACCTCAGAATATCCAGATACAACCCCAGCCTTCTGACAGTGAGAGTTACCGTGGCCAGCCCCCTTACCCATCTTGGCGACATGCCCATCGAAGTTTTTATGCGCGACTACTGGCAGCAGAAACCCCTGCTGATACGCAATGCTTTCGCCAACTTTGAATCACCCATCTCGGGTGAAGAACTCGCAGGTATGGCCCTGGAGGAAGCGGTCGAGTCTCGCTTGGTATTGGAAAATGGTGAAAGTGGCCCCTGGGAGCTGCGCACCGGTCCATTCACTGAAGAGGATTTTCTCTCCCTCCCTAAAACCCACTGGACCCTGCTGGTACAAGCTGTCGATCAGTGGATGTCAGAAATTGCTGAACTAAAAGATTTCTTCCGCTTTATCCCCGACTGGCGGCTGGATGATGTGATGATCAGTTACGCCGCCGATAAGGGCAGCGTTGGTCCCCACTACGATCACTACGATGTGTTTCTTCTCCAGGCCGAAGGCAAGCGTTTGTGGCAACAAGGCCCCAAGGTGGATGAAAGCAATCCCCGCCTGGAAGGAACGCCCCTCAATATCCTGAAAGATTTCGAAGCAGAAAACAGCTGGGTACTAGAGCCCGGCGATATGCTTTACTTGCCGCCCCAATACAGCCATTGGGGAATAGCCGAAGGTGGGTGCACTACGATCTCTATTGGTTTCCGCGCGCCTTCCGCCGCGGCGATCCTCGAAGATCTCGCCGCTGAAGTCGCTATGGATTTGCCGGACAGCCAGCGATACACCGATGCCGGTGCTGAAGTGGCGAAAAACCCAGCGGAAATTGACCCCGCCTCTGTTGCCCGCCTGCAACAACAGCTCGGCAAATGGCTGCAGCAGCCGGAGAAAATCGCCCAGTGGTTTGGCGCAATTATGACCGAAGCAAAATACCCGGATACTGTCGCCCTGGACGCTGACGACGCTGCAGACTGGCGCGAACAAATGCCCCAGGGGGCACAACTGGTTTTAAATCCCGCTTCCCGCACCGCCTTTTGCCGCGAGCCAGCCACTTTGTTTGTTGATGGTGAAGCCTTCCCCTGCCCCTTGGCGTTTGCCGAGCAGTTTGCTGAATCCCATGAAATTTCCTGGGATGATATCGAAGCCTTCCCGGAAATAGCGGAAGACAGCGGCCTTCTCGATCAGCTGGTTGCACAGGGCACCCTGATCTACCCTCCTGAGGATTTCTGAGATGCCAGTAGCTATACGCCTAGCGGATTGGGATACTGACCGAGAGGCAATTCGCTCAATACGCGAGGCCGTTTTTGTGCAGGAACAACAGGTACCCGCAGACCTGGAATGGGATGATCAAGAGGAGGCATCCCAGCACTTCCTCGCCTACCGCGAAACAACACCGGTTGCCACCGGGCGCCTCACCCAAGGCGGAAAAATTGGTCGTATGGCTGTACAGAAATCTTCACGCGGATGCGGCATCGGGGCCCGGCTATTGCAGGCCATCTGTGAGCGGGCGAAGGAACAAAACTTTCAGCAAGTCCATTTACATGCACAGCAACATGCTGAGGGGTTTTACTTGCAGGCTGGGTTTGAGGTGGAAGGCGACGTGTTTTACGAAGCGGGAATTCCCCATATCAAAATGGTGCGCAGCCTGATTTGACCATTTTGAGGCCTGCCACCAGCAACCATATGGCAGGCCCGGCCCCACCTCAACTCTCTGCAGGGACATAGCGCTTCTCGACAAAGTGAGCCAAAGGCGCTATCCCCAACACATACACTATCCAAAGCCCAAGCCCCCAATAGGGATTGAAAAGGGTCAACAAGCACGCCAGGATACTGGTACACAACATCACCATGCTGACCACTAGTACACGGTGCGCGGATACGTTCGTTCGATTGGCAGCGACACACCACATACCCGCAATTGCTATAGCGGCCACCGCATAGCTTGCTGACAATAAGATCACTGACCAAACCTGGTCAGGATATTCCCCCATCAAACTTGCTGGAAAAGGAATAAACGCCACCGCCCCCAATAGCAAAAAGTTAAAACTGGTAAAGGCAACCGATTTAAATTGGTGGTCCGACATCAGATGATTGTGGGTAAGCCATAGCCGACAGAGAATCGCAAAGCTCAGTATCCAGGAAAAAAAATGGGGCAACTGCTGAAGAATATTGCTGTGGAAATCCTCGCCGGGCTTTATATCCTCCAGATCGGGAATCTGGATATTAAAAACCAACAGCGTCATAGCAATGGCAAAAACGCCATCACTGACGGCATTAATACGGCTAGCCAAGAAAGACTTTCGACGCATGGGCCACCATCGATTGCCAAGGTTGGATACTCATTAAAGCCCAGTCCCGAAGCAGGATCTCACCTCTAGTTTCAAGATGCCAACAGCGTTCACGCCACTCACATCCCTTCCACCTGATAACGAGCCACGGAATGTTTCTATTGGGGAGATGAAATCATATGGTAACGACTTTGTAAGTGCATTCTTTTAAATAAAGGGTCTATTAAAGCTCCTCGATACGGCACCGCCTAGTAAATAGCATTCAACTTCAACAGCCGTTGGCGATACTTTGATCAAACCTAGCTGCCTGATCGATTTCAATCCTGCTTACTATCAACTACTTGTGTTCGGGCTACGGCTCCTAATTGCTCTAAGATCTATCTAATGCGACTTGTTTCATATCCATTTAAAACCCTAGCGCTTTATCCCTATTGGTCGCTGCAATCATAAGCAGGAGCTGAGGAGTGAAGCCCAAGGCCGAGACGTGGCAATAGACACCGATAAAGAAAAGCCTATGGGGCAGAAACACTTCCGCTACGCGTCTTGGACAGTTGCAGTCATATTTTTCAGCGCCAGCGTAACCAACTCAATCCTATTTGCCCTACTATCACCTAGCCTCACTCAAGAACTCAATCTCAACCATCAAAGCTTAGGGATGCTGGGAGGATATTACTTTGTCGCCTATTCTATTGGTCAACTGACACTTGGCTCACTATTGGGCCCTATAAGTCCACGGTATTTACTGAGTATCTCAGCCGCCCTCGCCGCTAGCGGCTGTGTAATTTTTGCCAGCAGTCATTCTTTCGGAACAGCCCTTACAGGGCAGCTCTTAGTCGCACTTGGATTATCCAGTAGCTTCTTGGGAGTTATCTATGTTATCGGACGGGATTTACCTAATAAGTTTTCACTAATGGCCGCTGTTAGCCAAGGACTAGCTAATTTCGCAGCAGCTTCACTCTCATTACTTATCGGTTTGTTAGATACCGAAGTCTCATTCCGGGAGCCCTACTTCATCGCAGCGATATTTTTTATTTGTCTTGCTGTGCTGCTATTTATTTTAATTGGCAGCAATCAAAACTCTTCCCATGAACTCTCTGCCAAAAAAGCCACTCAATTTGACAAGCTAAATTCATGCTTCAAATCAAGAGCTTTTTGGCTGGCCCTCACCTTCTATTCCTGCCTTTTCGGCGTAATTATCGCCTACTCTGATTTATGGAATATACAGTTCCAAGTTGATTTTTTTCGTGAAACATCCAGAGAAAGTGCCCTACTCAATGCGATGATTTCAACGGGTATCATTATCGGCAGCTTTATTGTCGGTGCTTGGTCTCATTATCGGGGAGATTATGTAATTCCAGCGAGAACTTTTAGTTTCCTCTCAATTATTGCTGTCACAGCTTTACTGAGTATTCACTTGTCGGACTCCTGGACTTTGACGGCAAATTTTCTCTTAGGATTTGGCCTCAGCAGCTCAATTCTATCTCTCTCGATAGTACAATCTGAACTTCCTGAAAAGGCGCACGCCATTGCCTCTGCCCTTATTGTAACTGGGGGCTTTGTTTTAGGAGGGGTAATTCAAACCCTCATAGGGCTCTCACTTGATCAAGATATAGAGTTCGCTTATATCCGCTCCCTCAGCGATTTATTAGCCAGACTTTTTGACTTTGCTCCACAACCAACACAGCAATTCTACAATTACCAAGCTGGATTTCAGCTAATCGGGATTATCGTCATCATAGGCTGCATCAGCAGCCTACTTTTGGACAGCAAAAAGCTAGTCAAGAAGCGTGGTCCTAAAATCGGAAGTTCGTAGTGCTAAGCCTGCGATTCGACGACCTAAATGTACGGCTGTGAGTCGGTCCAACTGATGAATTTCACCAGTTCCCTCAGCGACAGCTACCAAGCCCGACTGACAACCACCCCGGTTTCTACCCAGGGAATCTTGACTCGGTAGAATATCCAGGGGAACCCACAACATGCCCATTTGTGCAGCAAAGACCTGTAGAGTCCTGATGGTACCTAGCTGATCACCACTAAAATTACTACCAACAGTAAATCCTGCAGCTAACTTATCCAGCCAGCACCGATCTCCATAGCGTTCACTTGCTGCATCCATAAATGCTTTGAATTGAGCGGAGACAGTACCCATAAAGGTCGGCGAACCCATTACTATGGCTTCACATTGATCCAACTGAGCTAATAATGACTGGTCTTCGTAACGCCCGTGACGAATGCTCTCTCCCTGAATCTCAAGGGCAACACCAATACACTTCTCTAGCGTGTTAACCCCCTCCACCACGGACTCCGCAAGAACTTTACTGCAGCCAGATACAGAATGGTAAACAACACCTACCCTCTTCATATGACTCGCTCCGCTATGCCGTCTGACTCAAATATCCGGCCTAACTTTTGATCAATTTCTCTGCCAGCCGGCACTTCTATCCCAAAGATATCAAGTAAAGTAGCCCGAAGCTCATCAACATCCGCTAACATGACAACACTCTTGGAGCCTAAAAGTGGTTGATAGCTTAACTGTCTATTGAAAAGTGTATGCCGCCCCTCTGGGAAAGACCGAGCAACAATCAAGTGCTCTACAAACCTGGATTTAGGGTGCGTTGAACAATACCAACTACCAATTTTATAATCGCCATGAGTTTTAGGTTTCAAGTCAAAGCTGTACATAGGTTGCCAACCACTATCGGTTGTAACCTCTAACAGGTACTCATCATCTATTAAAGTAAAGCGGTAAACACCGTGCGGTGCGCTCTGACGATCACTGGAGTCTAAATTGAGTGGTGCAGTCAAAGTGTTACTTCCAAATCCCGCATCTATCAGGAAGCGTGTACCCTCAAGCTCCACCATCAGAATCATATGCGACTGAGCGGGTTGATGCCCTATCGGCATTTGCCACAGTATCCGTGCGGCGAGGTTCGTAACTTTAAAACCGATTTGCCCTAACACTGCCCCTAATAAGGCATTTTGCTCGTAACAATAACCTCCACGTTTTTGTTGTACCAACTTGGCCTCAATAGATTCCAACTCAATATCCACGGGGCTTCCCAAAAATGAAGTGGCGTTCTCGAATGGAATCGTACGGACGTGCTGGGTCAACAACAGCTGTAGACACTGCAAGTTAGCACCCGGGGTTCCATCAAAATTAATACGGTCTAAATATTGCTGCAAGTTAATACCAGGGGTACTCATCTCGATTGTCTCCTCAAAATCCGGGCTCATAATCAATAGACAAGAGCTTAATACCTAAACCTAACTTGAGGTCAATAGCTTTTTTCATCTTCTACACTACTTATCAATCAGAAGTTAATCAAAGCCAAAGCTCAGGAAGACCCCTAGCCAGCGTAATCTTCAATATTGCTAAACAATCAGGTAGCGACTAAGTGGAAATACTGTTTTTGGGGACATCATCAGGCACTCCGACCAAGCAGAGGAATGTTTCTGGTATTGGGCTAATAGAAAGCCTGGGAAAGAACTGGTATTTGATCGACTGTGGGGAAGGTACCCAGCAGCAGATTCTACATACAAACTTATCACTAAATAGGCTAAGTGCAATCTTTATCACCCATAAGCATGGCGATCACTGCTACGGACTCCCTGGTCTACTTGGTAGCTCAGGAATGCAACGAAGAACAGCACCACTGACACTTATTGCCCCTCGAGCCGTTTATGAGTGGCTTCTATCAACTCAAAGAATCACCGAACTCTATTTCCCATTTGCGCTCGGCTTCATTCCTGTAGAAGATCTACCCCAAGTAGACATCGGGCAATTCACTATTGACACTGCACAACTTTCTCACAGGGTTCCTTCCTATGCATATAGTTTTACTGAAAGAAATATTGAGGTTACTCTTGATACGCAGAGACTAATTTCTGCTGGTATCCCCAAAGGGCCCCTATGGGGAAAACTAAAGGCCGGTATCGATGTCATCCATCAAGGTGAGACATACGCTGCAACCGACTTCGTTCTGAAGCCAAGGTCTCCACGAAAAGTAACAATTTGCGGGGATAATGATAACCCGCAGTTATTAAATGATACCTGTATTAATAGCAGCGTTTTAGTGCACGAATCAACCTATGCAAAAAAAATGGCTGTAAAAGCAAGGCATGTGGGGCATAGCTACTCCACCCAAGTAGCTTCATTTGCAGAAAGTCTTTCAATACCTAACTTAGTTCTCACCCACTTTAGTACACGCTATCAAAAAGATATCGATGCAGATTGCTCAATTGAGACGATCAGAAACGAAGCTCAGTCCGTATATAAAGGGCAGCTGTATTTAGCCGAAGACTTCATGAACCTTAAGCTAGAAAAATCTGGGAATCTCATTCAAAAAAATTAGCCACCCATACACTAGGACAGCTAGCTAGCACTAGCTGACTCCCTCGGATGTAGTGGCACACTTGTTTCTTACCTAGATAGTAGAACGATTAAGTGAACTACACATAAATAAAGATGAAACGAATTAGTTTGCTCAAACTTTACACATCTTATTGACAAAGAGAACTGCCAGATTTGATGGCATTGCCCAAACGTCAAAACAAAGTCTTAGCTAAAACCGACCCAGTTAATCCTACTCATTCATCATCCAAACCAATATCACTTTGCCAAATTAATGGCCCATCTATTTGCATTTGGTTATCACCCGCTGAATCACTATTAAGCATCATCTGAGAATTCTGTGACATCATCGACGAGGTTGTACCGACCTTCAGCGCATATACATTATGAGTATTTCCGTGCACAAATAAGATAGATCCATCTTCACTAAGTGCTGGGGTAGCGCTAATTGTCTCGCTTTCCGGCAACTGATAACTCCAAACTTCATCACCACTATTTGTATCTAGACCAAATACAGAGCCATTATAAGTGACAACATAGAGGACACTTCCATCGTCATTAAGTACAGGACCCGCGATCACTCCATCTGCCATTTCATTCTTCCACTTTGTAGTTTTATCAGCTCCCAATGCAACAACACTCCCACCAGAAGCATTGTTTGTACCCACATAAATGGATCCACCAAAAGTTGCAGCTTTATTCATCACTATTCCGAGGTTTTCCAAAGTCCAATCTAGATCACCACTGGGTGTGAATCGATAATAATTATTATCAAAAGCTCCCAAAAATACCGTTCCATTTTCGGTAACAGTTAACGAGGCGCTAATTGCATCTTCAACTTGATCTATGGGGGACTCATCCCATTGGTTCTCAGGTACAGAAATCGAAACGGAAACTTCAACCTCTTTACTAGCACTACCACTTGGTCCCTTAGCTGAAATCATATACGTTGTAGCGAACTGAGGAGCAACACGCGCGGTCCCTTCATTAGACAACTGACTAAAAGACAAATCATTTGCATCGTTACTCAAAGAAATAGAAGTGGCCCCAGTAACAGACCAGCTCAATCCAACACTATCACCCGCCCGCGAAACTTGTTCTGGCAAGGCTGTGAAAAAATCAATATTTATTGCGGGATAACTGTTCATATCAAATGGATCACTACCAACTGCGATTTCTTCTAAATCGTAAATCCCATCAAAGTCTGAATCAATTTGAGAAGGGCCACAGCCCAAGCTATTTGCCTGCTCTTGAAGCTTGGTAAATGAACAGTGATCTTCAAAGTTTGCAATACCATCCTCATCAAAGTCTGCCGCGATTGAAATAACACTACGAGATATAAGGACATCAGACTTAAATAGGCTGGCTTCGACATCTACCCAATAATCACCAATAGAATGAGCTAATTCACATTTACCGACACCAGTTGTGGTGTCAAAACTACAGGCGGCATCATTACTCGCCACAGAAACTGTCAATAAGGCGCCATCTAAATCCGGACCAGAACTAGCCCTCAATCTTAGTGACGGTTTATCTGTACTAACTAATGACTTATGAACTGGAGATTCAAAAAATAATCCATCCTCGATCGCATTTTCTATGGGTTCAGGCACTTCAGGCATCTGATCGGAAGAGGCAAGAAGCATATTTATTGCCGGTAATATCTGAAGAAACTCATCTACATTAGATATACCATCCCCGTCACTATCTAGCTGAATAGGGCTACATCCATCTAAATCTGCGGCTAGTGGATCTAGTGTTCCTGAACATTTATCTTCGTGGTTTGGGATCTTGTCATTATCTTCATCTACGGCTATGGAGATCTCAATCTCATCTAGAAGGTCACTGCCATCAAACAACCAGACTTGTATAGATTGCCAGCCGTCAGAAAGGCTAATCGCCAAAGAGCAAAAAGCCATACTCAAATCTTCATCGATCAAACAGTTGCTTTCAGGTAAGCCATTTCTGCCAATTCTTAGACGGAGATCAGACAGACCTTGGGTATTCTCCAGCTTTATACTGAAATCTGGGAAACGGTTTACTACTAGAGATTTATCTACTGGTGATTCAAACTGCATGCTGGGGGGCAACGCTGCCAGTATTGACTTCGAGGTAAGGATGCATAAAATTGTAGTTACCCCCAGGCCGAACCTAAATCCACTAGGATACAGAAGAGAAAAACCCATTTTCCACCCCAATCATGATCAACATTGAATCTTGCTTGGTGCGTTCAACACCAAAAGCCAAGAACTAGAAACTTAACTAAAAATATATAAAAATGAAATTTAGCCTAAAGTTTGAGAGCTCAAATTTAATACGGCACCCACATAAACCGCCAAACTACAACAAACCCTCACATTTGAAAATGCTATACAGATAAATAGACTCAACATCACATCAATATATCTCTGCTAGTACAAATAAAACACCTCACAACCTCTCCAGGAGCTTAAATTCAAAAAAACATCACTTTTCTCCAAGTAGCGACCTATACTCATCAAATCTATCAAATGACACACCTAGAGATTCCTCTAGATTGATTTTTTGAAATATGAAGGGTTTGAAGAATCGAATATAATCCTCTTTATCTTCCTCACAAGGAAAACATGAATACTGACGTAAGAAAAGCTGTTCATAGCTTTCCACTTCAACCACCCCCTTATTTTCAAGGTCCACTTTTATCGAATACAAAAGAAAATTAGATAACTCCGACAGAGTAATATTAAAAATATTTTTACCATGGCTAACACGAATCTTTTCTTCCTCCCCCAAAAGAGGAACTAGACATGGAACCGCATATACACCAACAAAATCCAACTTCCTATCTAAATCTTTAACTGCCAAGTTTCCGCCCGACCTAAGATCCATACAGAAACCTTCCCCGACACTAAAGCGAGACTTACCTCCAGCTTCGACCTCACGAACAAATAAAATTAACAATATACCAAAAAGCAATAATCTAAAATCCATATTTCACCTGCTCGGTACCTGGATTCGGAACAAGATAAATGTTTCCGGTGGATGGGGGCCTAACTCCATCTCCAATTAAGTACTTCATATCAGGCCCCCTAAAAGAAAGCCCTTCGGTGTAACCAATAGTTCTCAGACCTGATACTTGATGTAGGCTTTTGGCAAAAATGCCCCAGTCTTCAGAAACCATTCCTGAGTTACAATGTCGAATATCTACAACTGCACCTCCAGAAAAATTAGAAAAATTTAGTGACGCGATATTGTCTGGAGTAATATTTGCATTCGACGCCCTACTGTAAAAATCCAAAGTAACTGCCCCCCCCAAACCAAAACCATGGCCAAGCATTGTCATCCCATAAATTTTTCCACCCGTACTTATAGCCACATTAAACTCGTCAATTGTATTCACGTGAACTATATCTACGGTGTAACCGGCAGCCTCGAGATCTATCGCTAGCGACTCAGCGGCTCTAGAAAAGTTTCGTCCATCTTTGCTTGTCTCTGCCACAACAATTAAATATCTTTTGTTAGTTTTTGCTTCACCAGCCTCATGATTTAAAGCCTGACTGAACGAAGCACTAATAGCTCCATTAGAAAATTTTCCTCCCGTCAACTTAGAAACAGTCCCACCAAGCACAGCAGCAATAGCAATTCTAAAAATGCTAGGACCATCCCCGCCAATATATGCCGAGTTATTATAAGCTGTTGCCAAGGCCGTAAAGCCCGCTGACACAAATCCGTTCCCAAAATGTCCCCCCTGTAATTTCGCCATGACGCCGCCAGTTAAACTATGCAGAGCAACCTTTAACGCGAATCCCTCCTTAGAGAGTTTGGCCGCGAATGTTCCAGGATAATTAGCCCTGAGACCCCGACCGATGCCGGCAAATGCCGCAGCAGAAACCCCCGCTATAAGACCACTTCTAGCCGCGTCTTTAAAACTAGCTCCTTGTAGCATCGCATCTGTAAATGCAGCAGCCGCCATCACAAGTGCAATTGTCCAAATTGATTTTGCCTCAAAAGCAACCAGTAAAGCTGCCGCAAACATTTGCACTATATACCCACTTGGGTCAGTCGCATTTAGTGGATTATTCCAAGCATAGGCGTAACGGTTGTAGGACTGGCTATACTTCGGTTCCTGCACAAAAGGGTCTGCTTGAAGAAACTTCGCTAAACGCGGGTCGTATATACGGCCATTCATGTGGATCAGACCAACTTGATCCAGCATTTCATGGCCAGTAAAACCACGAGTCGTTATTTCTGTAGCAAAGCCAGTAAGCTCAGAACTCAGTAGTGTTCCCCAATCCAAGGCGCTACGACGCTGGCCCCAGGCGTCAAAACTAAATTGCTGTTTGTTTCCGTTTTCATCCTCTGCAATCTGCCCCAAGCTATCTGTAATTACATCGAGAGACCCAAGGTGATCCTTGTGAATATAGCGGCTCTGGCGTCCCGTAGAAGATATCGTTACCAATGCACCGCCAGGCAAATAACGCTTGATTTCGGTATTACCTCCTTGAGTGACTTTCTCAACATTACCGATATAACGGGTTTCAGCAATTTGCCCATTCTTAGCGATATCCTTGCGAAGGTAACGCTTACGCTCTGGGCCATACAAAAACTCAGTTTTATGACCATCCTTGGTGATTTCCGAAGGCTTATCAAAAGTGGTGTACTTCAATGAACGCCCACTAGAGTCACTGATCATGCTACCATTTCGATTATATTCGTAGCTGACCCCATCCGTAGTTTCACATACTGCGTTAGGTCCAAAAGCTTGAGCGCATTCATTGCCGTAACGATACTCGCCAACATCTGACTTATAGATAATATTTCCCAAATCGTCATACTCCATTTCCAACGTATCCCGCCCACTGACTTGGGATTGCTTCAGCCTATTCAATTCATCGTAAACAAAATCTTCACGCAGATTTTTATCACCACTACGGTCTACACGGTATTTAAGGTTGCCTAAATCATCCCAAAAGTATGTGAGGTCCTGAATAGTTTGAACTCCGAGAATATGCGCAACTTGGTTGGTTAGACGGCCATTGGCTGGTGCAAATATCTTTTCCGTAATAACGCCATTACCGGTCCTAAACTCGGTCACATTTCCACGGGCATCCATTCTCAATACGGTATAAAACTCTTCGACAGCGGCAAGATTTACTCTTTCGGCGTCCACTACTTGCTCAAGATAACCGTAATCATTATATTTGTACTGAATAGCACTGCTCTTCCAATCACCGACACCGCCAGCATCAAATATCTGGAATGGTCGGCCATACTGATCATAATTACTTTTCTCAAAGTGATCATCCCCTTCAGAAAAACTAGTTATCTTTTCACTCCGTCGACCAAATTTATCGTAACCGTGCAATTCAATATAACCAGAATTAAATGCTTCTACTTCCCTAATCGCAGCGGGCGGAGTCCCATAGCCATCCGTTTCCATGCTATTGTTATAGCGCCACTCTGTCGTCTCTACAGTATTCCCATTGATGTCAATATCATTACGTTCAATTAGACGTCCAATCCGGTCATAATGACTCACTACGACCTGGTCTTCAGCATTTGTCTGATGAACTAAATCACCAAAAGCATTGTGCCTATAGAACCAAACACCCTTATCCGGATCTGACATTGATGTTTTACGACCGAGTAGGTCATATTGAATTTCCGTGACAATATTCCTTGAGCCATATCCACGGTTGATAACGAATCGCTGATTACCCTGGGCATCATATTTGAACTCCTGCACATTACCAAGGTTGTCTTCCACTCGTACGGTTTCTCCAGCCGCATTGCTTGTAGTTCGGTGAACCTGGCCTATAGGGTTTATTGTTATCGTAGTATAGCCATCATACACAATTGCCAAGTCAAAGGCAGTGCCATTGGAACTGTCAATACCTGGCAAATTAGAACCGATTACCCTCCCTGCCAAATTATAGAACTGAGCCCTCCAATATCTAACATCACCAGATTGATAAGGTTCTGATTTATGCTTGATACGGCCAAGGTTGTCATATTCAGTATCTAGATAGTTCCAATTACCATCAAAACCAATGTTAGCCTTGCGTACTTCTCTAGATAGCCCATCAAAGCAGGTTATTGACTTACCTCCACCAGCAATACGCTCCACTGCCTGGTAGATAGCACTGTTGGGACATTGCTCACCTGCCCAGGCAAGTAGATTGATCTTATGCGCACCTGTAACACTATACTCAAGAACTTTGCGCCCAAAGACATCGTAAGTCGAATAGGTATCTACACCGGCGATATCTTTAACTAATGTAGGTTGGCCTAATTGGTTACGCTCGAGCACAGACATTATTGTTTGACCATAACTATTTTCTTCACGAGCTAAAAAACGGCCATTAACATAAACCCAACGCTGTAAACGCCTCTCTTCATTGTCCGGTATTTGCTCGATAAGAACTTTGTTTCCAAAGTGGTCATATTCATAGTTAGATGTCAAACGCAACTCCAGTGAATCTGAACCACCATTATCTGGCTCAACTACTTCACTACGCAATAATCCCGCCTCACTACCGCTATCATAGTAAGTAAAATTACTCTTACGTGTCGCCTGATGAGATTCACCAGATTCAACTCGACTATGAATAACTTCTGTCTTAGTCAGGCGCCCTAATTCAGCATAACCACTAAGATTGTGATCAGGGTTATTAAAGCTAATTTCCTGGCCTTCACCATACTCATTTAATGTTTCTGTTGAAAAATTATCCCCGCTAGGTGCATCGATAACAACATAGATACGCTTGGCATTGCCATGCTCATCCTGTTCATTTACGGTAGTTACTGTTTTTAGAAGCTGCCCTTGTACCTGACCGTTGTTTTTGAACTCATAAACCTTTTCTATACTTTCAGAAATATAAGGCTGTAAGGCTCCAAGAGCAGCTGTGCCATTGGATATTGAAATCTGCGGCCAATTTGACTGCCATCCATTAAGATTCCAGTTATTTTTTGCTTCACTCATCAACATACCTTCCCGCGTACGCTGCTCCGTAAAAACCGGATAACCGATATACGGGAAGTCCTGACGATAAGTCGTTGTGGTCGTAACACCAGACTGCTCATCTAGCGTTTGCACTTTTTCAAAGCCAAGATAGCCTCGCCCACCCGCTTGCATTCGCCCCCGACCATAAAAATAGCTAACAGCGCTAGTTGCTGTAATATCGACCAGACCCGGACTACTACCAGCGGCTGGAGCCGTACTTTCTACACGAGTGACTAGGAATTGGGGGCCCTTCATATCCATAACCACAGAAGATCTCCCAAGTGTATTATCTTCACTCCAATCGCCGTTAGTAGCCGTGTAAAAACCGTTGAGATCTGATGCTTTATACGTTAAACACCAGTCCTTAGTAATAGTAGAATTATTACTTTCTTCATCACAGTAATTATCTAACTGAGTTCCAATTGCTAACTGAGCATAGTGTGCACTCGAAGATGTAGAGCTATATTCAATCGTAGTTTTTGCTCCAAGCCCATTGGTGATTTCATTAATAACATTTGGTGCCACCTTACTATTTGGCGATAAGTACAAATGAAGAATATTACCCAAGAACTCGGCATGATCAGTAACGCCATCACCATTCATATCTACGAAGAAATCCTTTCCTTCCGGAAATATATATGAATGTTTAAATGTCTCTGGGCTTAAATACTTGTTTGACCTTTCTTCCCAGCGCCTCAAATATAAGCTCCCCATATATTTTCCTGGCTGCCTGATAATTAAATCCAGATCTCCGTCGCCCTCAAAATCAAACCAATTAAAATCATCCTCTTGCTCATAACTCCCTAAGCTGACGTATCCCCCAAAATCAATACCGGTATTTAGTTGATACGAAACTTGATTTTCGTCCCGAATAAATAAATCAACGATCCCATCTGAATTAATATCGACAGTTTGCATGGATTTATTAAGATACCCATGCCTTTCATTTGGCAAAGCCTCAAACTTTCTACTATCCCCTTTAAAACCATCAGACTGCTGAAAATCAAATAACTTTTGATTCAGTATTAATTTGCTATCTTTAACTAGCGCCAGGTAGAAACGAGCATGCACCGACTCTAGCTCTGGTGTTTCTCGTGTAATCGGGTCAATTACCGAATCCCACTTTTGTTTGGTATTAACCAGCACCAGATCTACTTGTCCGTCTGCATCAAAGTCACCCAATGCCTGCGGATCCAAATAAAGTGAAGTGCTTTCTCGAGTTTCATCAATCCCTGACCAAGATTCGAGGCCAACTATGCTCCAGTCAACATGATCGCCGAAATGATAGAAGATTCTTGATGACTCCGATGCACTTGTGTCCCGCTGTAAAAGCCGATATCCACTTGCGCTAACCGCATCAACCAATCCATCTCCATTAATGTCAATAAAGCGAGTATTTTCCTCCGTTATAGGAAGTTCTAATGGCTGCAATGACGAAGGAGGTAAGCTCCATTCACCACTTATCGAGTCGGCCTGGCTGATATGGAGTACCCAATGACCGCGCTCTCGAACATAGATAGCCAAATCCGAACGGCCATCTGCGTTGTAATCAATCATCTCCCACTGATATGGGCTAGATAGATCCTCTCCATACTTGAAGGCTAACTTCTCACTTCCATATCCATTACCATCACTAAGAACATATTTAAAATACTGATCGTGAATTCTTCCATCATCATCCCAGTCTGGCTCCTGCCAAATTATATCCATATTCCCATCACCGTTTATATCGGATGGGCGAGGTGATAGTGCCGTACGATCTCGTTGGCTACTTAGTGTGATTGCTCTTGAGTAATCTGGGTCAAAGTCCCTATTTAATAGGTGCCAATCAAAAACAGTATCCGGCAGGCAAAACCCACTCGAACACTTCCTAATTCGTTCCACTCTACTTAAATAATCATGTCCTGTATCTAAATAGTCTAATTCATAACTAAATAAAGATTCCCCATTAGATCCCAATATACTAATTTCAGTTAAACGTTTTTCACTAGAAAAGTATGCTCCAGCGTAATACCCATTAACCACATCCATTCTATCTTCATATTCAAATGCTACTCGTGCTTCAGGCAACCCTCCTCCTGCAAAAGCATACTGTATTTCACGAATACGATGGCCTTTATCTGTAGCATATATGTAATCAATCCCATTCCCAGCGCTATCCTCAAAACGACTCACCATCCAACTCAACGTTCCAAGTCCACTATATTCTTGATGAGATTTATTTCCATGCCCATAATATCTTATAGACCCATCTTTACCCTCAACAGTGAAGTAAAGAGGGCTTCCAGTAATACCCCCATGGGCCGTTATCAATACATAGGTATCAATCTCAGTTCTATATTGGGATTTAGGCTCTCCATAAGCATGATCTGAAACAAGTATTAATCTTGCTCCATCTAAACAAAATCGATCATCTTGTCCCCAGGATATCCCACTATTTTTCTGATCTTGAGACAATGTTTGTCGGCAACGAGTAATTGATGACAGGCCATCAATATTCCAGCCTTGTCCTACTAAACCGTTGCCTCGTTGGCTGGAATAAGAGAGTGCCAATTCAGGGGTCACACCGGCTGTTCCAACGGGAAGCTCTATGGGGATAGAGTAAGTAGATGCGCCAGTCTCACTGACTTTAAAATCGCCAGCAAGAAAGCCTATTGATTGTGAGTCTCTCAACTCGACAGTACTGATTGCGGGAGCCTCAGCAGGCAACGGTGGCTCATCAGGAATACCATTGTAACAACCGGCTGCGCAGGGGCTTAGGTTTCGGTCAAACGCGTCACCAATTGTTACGAAATCTCCATCTGGATCATCACTAGGATCATATTCCGTGGTGCCAAGGAAAAGGATTTCCCACCAATCCGGTAATCCATCGCCATCACAATCCCGTGTATACTCATCTCCATCATCACATTCAGTTACTGCCCAGCTATAGTCTTGATCATATAAATAATCAAAGCTCAGCCCCAAAAATTGGCTGGTTTGGGCGGTATATTCCGTTGACTGAGTAAATAAAGTCGCTACCTGTCCCCTTGAGTACCCACTTGCTAACATATCAAGGAGCATTTGTTGACTGTAAGAGATCCCCCCCCACAAGAAGTTCGGTTGAGATTGACCGGGAAATATCCGTTCATATAACGATTCTAAGAAACGTTCATTGCTTTGCGTTTGAGGGAAATTACTCTTACCAGTATTGGAATTAAGAAACGCTTCCGCGATATCAACTTTGCTGACAGATTTACCTACTAGCTGATAAGTCCAAAAAGTTAATACCTTCTTGTCTAACGGCAAAGGGGGTTGTAACAGCCCACGATACAATCTAGCAACAGCCAGGAATTCTGCTTTCTTTGAAAAGTCTGGATACCAATCTCCGATTTCCTCCCATAGCAAGCTATCATCAACACTTTCCCAAATAATTTTTCCCGTACCTGAGTTATTACGCGGAAGCGCATAGATCTGACTGTCATCAACTGTAGTAAAATATATCAAATCTCCACCCGCGAGAACGGGGGTTTCAGCAATTCCTGAACCTGCTGGATAGGTCCATTTAATCGAGCCATTCGGGGCATTAACTGCGTATAGAAATCCATCCATTGACCCAAAGTACAGATTTCTTTCTTCATCAATTACTACTGATGAAATGACTTCACCTCCAGTACCTAATCTCCATTTCTGATTAGCATCAGGAGTTATCGCGTATAAGCTATGATCAAGCGATCCGACGTAAATAGTTCCATCAATACCATCAACCCGTGGTGTTGCCTTAATAATTCCACCGGTCTCAAATGGCCATGCGGGCAGAACACTGCCGTCTATCGAACTTAAGGCAAATAGATTATTTTCCGCACCAACATAAAGGGTTCCATCTTTCCCAAGTGCTGGGGCTGATTGTGTTTCCCCAATGATTTCCGTGGCTCTATTCCCATAGATAGTGATACCGGCACGGCTACTGTTTGGATTTACTATTGACGCCCTCACACCCAATTCAAAAAGAGCTTTGTAAATGTCACTGTTTGGAGATAGTTCCACTTTAACTCTAGAAGAAGAAATACTGTCGAAATCAGAGAAAGATAACGTCTGCTCAATACTTGGATTATGGATACCAGAAAGCACAAGCGATGCTTCAGGGTCAATCCCTAGTCCTAAGATTTCTATACAAGAATCATCACAAGAGAGGGCAGCTCCAGTCAACCTTGGGGACAACACGGTCAAAGAAACTATCTGACTGGAATCACTACATCCAACCGCATTACATGCTTTTACTCTGTAGCTATATACACCCGGCTGTTTATCTATCACCGTATAATTATTATTTATGCTGTTATTACTCACTGTTACCCAGTCAGTTGGATCTTCTGGACCTCCATTTTTTTTCCTGAAGCAGATAATACTTTGGCTGTATATCGTCACCACTAGAATCCCATACATTCCAACTTAACTCGTAATTGCCTGTAAAAACTTGCGCTCCTTTGTAAGGAGTAGCAATTAATCCAGCAGGTGAGCGCGGCTCTTCTTTAACAACAGATACACTAATTTCAGGACTTGCTTGGTCACTGCAATCCGCTCTATTACATGCAAAAACCCGAAACCTATAATCACCGGTAGCCATGTTTGAAAAATAATGTCCGGGGAGTTTATTGTTAGAAAGGGAGACTTCTTGAAAATCGCTATCAATACCTTGCTGTAATTGTTGTAAACGAAAGTACTCTGCACCTTCCGGCAGATTCCACTCTAGTTCAAAGTTTCCTGTAGTATTATCTGGAATAGGCGCAACTTCTTCGTCAACTGTTAACATTGAAGGAGCTTGCGGAGGGGTTAAAGCTAGGATCGTTAATGGGCTTCCGTTCGATTTCGCGCTTAAGCCCTCATTATCAGTCACTCTTACTTGCAACTGAAAATTTCCAGAGTAGTCAGGCGTCCAACCCACCAACTCATAAGGAGCTGTTTTATCTAACCCTAAAATAGCATCATCGAGCAAGAACTCCACTGAATCTACTGTTCCATCATCATCTAGAGCATGTGCAATTAAGGTCACATTATCAAACTGTACGATGGTTGAAGGAGGAGAATCTAACCAAGCTGATGGGGCTGTATTATCTAAAACTGCTACAGATATTTTGGATGTAGTTTTTTTTGCTCCTAAACTATCTTCCGCTTCCGCCCAAAGTTTTACCGAATTACTTTTAGGGCTTGAATTCCAGTTTACCCTAAAGCAATCAGAACACTTATTATTATCTTTGGTAGCTTTACCCACCAAATATTCCCCAGAGCCACTCCCATTATCCCTATAAAAATTTACTTCTTTAATTCCATTATAATCAGAAGCTTGTGCATAAAGGGTAGGCAGCTGGTCTGGTCGATGGGTTTCACCGTGTGGAGAATCTAATAGAGAAATAGTAGGATTTTCATTTGTACGAACCTTGACGAAAACCTCACTACTCCAGCTATCGGCACATTCTATTTCATTGCAAGCTTTTAGCTTATAATAATAAGTCTTCCCTTTAGCTCTGGCCGTATTCGTTGTATATGAAAGTGCAGTCGGCGTATCAAGAGCTACAGAGTTGTAAGCTCCAGAACTACCAACTTTTTCCTCTAAAATATATTTACTTACATCTCCAGAAGGCTTACTCCATCCTAACGTATATATTCCACTGGCTGCTTCTTTTTCGGTTGGAACATCAGATATTACTGCTTTCGCTGGCTTAACCAGAGTATTAACTGTAATTGACACTGTTTGACGCCAGCCACCACATCCCCCATAGGAATTGCACCCAGTTATAATTTCCAACTTATATTGGTAGCTGCCATTGCCCCTCGTTAGAGATTTATTAAAAAACTCAAGAGAACCTATCCGGCCCACATTGGAATTACATTCATTGCTAGATATCAAATTCCAGGAAACACCCTGATTCAGACTTTCATAAAAAAAGCAATTCCCTGGACCGAGTGGTGGTGGCATTGGCATGCCTATACCTACCCATCCAACATCACTATTTGACGTTCCCTTGACCGTAAAATTCCCACTAGTGCTTATACCTGAGGGAGAAACAGACAAGTTGACCTTATCTCCCCAGTCGTACCAATTCATTCCGCTAGGGTCCCACGCATAGCTATAACGGGAAGACCCAATAAAAAACAGCAAAAATAAACATAGAAAAAAATGTAAATAACCTTTAGCTAAAACGGAATGCTTCATTCTTATTTTCTCAGCTCAACCAAATAGTTTTTCGCACACAGAAATAGAGCAACCTAAAATACACCCGCCCAACAAATAAACAGCCAAATTTATTTAAGTAAAAATCATCCAGCCTCACGATAAAACCCCAACCACGAGACAAGAACTTAACACCATAAAGCACTAACCTTATCGATCACAAGAGCACCTATCAAAAAACAGAGCCATAACCTATTTACAAACGCAGAACCAACAAAACCTAACACAGCAAAATATATATTTACAATTAAGGCCCCTCTGATCAACGAAGCATTTTTCTAGAATTAAGCTGAACTGCTTGAAAAATTCACTTTATTACGCTCAAGCGCGTAATTTTCGCGTAATAGCCCGCTAATTTTTCATCTGAAACCCTAAATAGGCGGGTTTCAGGCGAACCACCCCTAGGTGGCCAAATATTTTCTCCCTATTAGTAAGTTGGTAAAGCCTGCTAGCAAGCACAGCCGCTCAGTATTTTTTAACAGTCCCCGATAGCGGACCTTGTCATAACCAAATACCCGTTTAATGTAGCGAAAGGGGTGCTCAACCTTCGCTCTTATCTGCGCCTTGATCTTTTCCGCCTTACGGAGTGCATCACGCCCAGGAAGAGTTTTCAGCTTGCTCGGCTTCATTGCTATGTACCAATCCACCTCCCGCTCCTTCAACTCTTCTCGCTTCTCCGCACCAATGTACCCAGAGTCACCCCAGACTCTTCCTTCCTCCCCATGGAGGACTCGCTCTGTGGCTGTGACATCATGCGAATTCGCTGCTGTTGTATCTACGCTATGTATTACTCCGAGCACATCATCAACCCCGATATGCATCTTCATTCCAAAGTGCCACTGATTGCCTTTCTTTGTTTGATGCATTTCTGGATCACGTTCTTTCTTTTTATTCTTAGTTGAAGTTGGCGCAGAGATAATAGTGGCATCTACAATCGTGCCTTCACGCAGTACCATGCCATTCTCAGCAAGATGCTTGTTGATTTCATCAAAAAGCGCTGCACCAATCTGATTGAGCTCCAATAAGTGGCGAAAGTTAAGAATCGTTGTTTCATCGGGAATTGGGCCGCTCAAAGTCAATCCAGCAAAACTACGCATGGATTCAATTTCATACAGTGCATCCTCCATAGCGGGATCACTGAGATTATAAAATAGCTGCATGCAATGAATACGGAGCATGACACTTAATGGATATGGCTGTCGGCCACGTTTGCCTTGTGGATAGCAAGGAGTGATCTGAGCCTCTAGTCGCTGCCATGGGATGAGGGCTTCCATTTGAGAAAGAAACTTCTCTCGGCGAGTTATACGGCGCTTTAGCTTATATTCTGCTTCGGCAAAGGTGACTTGGTGCATAATCTATCGTAGTCTTGACGGATAACTGAATACTACCAAACTGGCTCGGAATTATTCAGAGGTTCCTTAATTTTCTACAGCCTTAAAAACATATACGGCACGACCGTCCAAACCATCAATTTTTAAAGACCAAAAATACCAGCCAATCAATTAATTTTTGTATAACAATCAAAGATATAACCTAAACAGCATAAACATACACCACCAAAGGTGGTAGAACATTTACAAGCCAAATCAAATAAAACACCCCTAAATTTTTATTAAAAATCAGCGGCCGTCTATGCAGCTAATATATAGCATGTAGACGCCAACAAACACGATTGAAACTGACCTACCTGACTCACCTGACCTGCTTGAAATCTGACTTATCACGCTAATGATTTACAGGGCAACCATAGCCTCACTGAAAATTATATTGGCGCAGCAACTACGGTCATGCTTTATCACACCCCAGGAAATATTTTATTGTGCTCTCCACTTCTGAAAGGCAAGGCCTGATACCCAATCACAAAGACAGGAAACTAAAGCAGACTAGAAAACAAAATCATTATTTATAATTTAACGAAACAAGTTACATACCGATCAAATTTAACAACCGGCCTGCAGTATTTATTAAATAGGGAGCAGCATATGCACTAGATTTAAAATTCCGAGAGTAATCTTTGAATTTCATTTGACAGATAAAGTATTTTTGTCACCTCTCAAATCATACTTTGGTGCTAACTCATTAGCTCTGACCCGATAAATTATTACCTCGCCACAATCAGCATTATTTGGCCGGATATTTTTACTTGACCTTAAAAAATAAGCAACCAATTGATTTAAGCAAAAAATTAAGTCGACACAAATGGGCTTAGTAAGTACTGTTTATACTTAACACTCACGAAACACTCACACTACAAGGATAAAAGAACGTTCTTGACCTAAACACTTGAAGAAATAAATATCGATTGCGTGTCTCGCATTCTGCAATCAAAGCTCAATCCTAAACATTAATACCACAATAAAAACACCTTGAACATTGCCAAAGGTTTACCTATAAGGATCGTATGGAATCAGTTCGTACCTTTATTTTGATACCAATATTTTAGTCAACGTGACCTTTCCACTTAGCAAAACCAACTTGTTCAATGGAGCCAATAGATCATATATGTAGCCGTCATTACCTAACCCTCTCTAGACATAGGTACCATTGCAACTCCAGGCTTAGCTTGATTTTACTATTAAAGTCAGATCAAGCTTGTCGCATCTATGTATTCAACTGAATAGAAGTTAAAATATTGACTCCCTACTTCAGATTTTGGAGTACAAATTGTATACTTACCTTCAACATGAAGGACTAAACCAATGGTCTCCCTAAGTGACTTCCCCAGAAAAAAAGATACTGAACCAGATCGAAAATTTATTGAGGCTCTAGCTCGTGGTCTGGATGTGCTCCGAGCTTTTCAACCTGGTGATGGCTTCCTGGGTAATTTGGAGATCGCCCAGCGCACTGGCCTGCCCCGCTCCAGTGTTTCCAGACTGACTTATACCCTGACGAAATTAGGTTATCTGACCTACTCTGATCGAATGGAAAAATATCAGCTGGGTAGTGGCGTCCTGGCTCTTGGTTATGCTTTTGTCTCAAATCTCACAGTCAGGCAGGTAGCCAAGCCTTTAATGCAGGATCTAGCTAATTCTACCGGTACCGCTGTTGGTCTCTCTGATCGGGACCGGCTGGATATGATTTTTGTCGAGTTCTGTGCTCCTGCAAATGTCACAACTTTTCGCCATGAAATCGGTAATCGCGTACCCATAGCTTCCAGCGGCTCCGGGCGAGCTTTTTTGGCAGCACTCCCTCAAGAAGAACGGGAATATTTTTATGGCTACCTGGAGAAAAAAGCTGGTGATCAATGGCCAACGATCAAAGCCGGTATTGAAGAAGCGGTCACCAGCTACCAGCAGCGCGGCTTCTGCTGCTCTTTTGGCGAGTGGAATCGCGATGTCAACGGTATCGCGGTACCTCTCTCTTTAAGCCAAGGTCATATTTACACTTTTAATGCTGGCGGACCTGCTTTTAGACTTAACCCGGAATACTTAGAAAATGAAGTAGCTCCTCTGTTGAAAAACCTGGTAGGCAATATCGAAGCTATGTTAATCCGATATTAGTCGACTCAAACTCCAGATCTTCTCAATCAGTACAGCTACAGTTTGAAACGCAGTAGAAAGTTGAAAATTTTATCAAATCTTTGGCCATAAGGTGGTCGTAAAGGCACCGCCGCTGACTTTTTGGCTTGTGTAAAGATCGGTCGTAATTTTGAGAATTCCAAAAAACCCTCATAAGCGTGATATTGCCCCATGCCACTCGCCCCAATACCACCAAAGGGCAAGTCTGCCTGGGAGACATGCATCGCGCAGTCATTGATACAAACACCTCCAGACATTGTGCTTTTGATAATCTTTTCCTGAACATCTCCGCTAGAACTGAAAATATATAATGCTAAAGGCCTATCTTTACTATTTATGTAATCTATCGTATCAGACAGATTCCTATACGTAAGAATAGGTAAAATAGGGCCAAATATCTCCTCGCGTAGCAGACTCATGTCTTCTGTCGGGTTTAACACTAAGGTGGGAGCAATTTTTTGCAAACCTTTATTGTTTTCAACATCTAATAACGGCAGAACTGTAGCCCCTTTCTCCAGAGCATCCGTTAGACAAGTATTCAGCCTATTAAACGCCTTTTCATCAACAATCGAAGTATAATCTTCTGAATTTAAAGATGGATACCACTTGGGTACAAGTCTCTTAGCCGATTCCAAGAATCCTGAAAGTTTTTCTTCAGGAATCAATAAATAATCTGGAGCTACACAAGTTTGGCCCGCATTGAAGAATTTTGAGCTCAAAATACGTTCCGCAGCAATATTTTCATCAAAGTCGCCACATATTATGGCTGGAGACTTACCTCCCAGTTCTAGTGTCACAGGAGTTAGGTGATCCGCAGCTCTCCGCATTACCACTTTTCCTACTTTGCCAGATCCAGTAAAGATCATGTGATCATATGCCTGGGCTGTAAACTCCGTAGCGCTCACTCCAGGAAGAATAGCTACCAGATCCTCTGAAAAGAATCTATTAAATAACTGATGTAATAATGCAGAAAGGGCACGCGAGTTAGCAGCCATCTTGATCATACAGCGATTCCCTGCGGATATCGCACTCACCAAGGGCCCAACAGATAGAAGTAGTGGGTAATTCCAGGGGGTAACAATAGCAACCACCCCTTTTGGTTGAGGTAATACGCGATTTTTTACTCCTCGAAGTAGCAAAGGCACATGGCGCTTCTGAATTTTCATCCACTTTTTTAAGCGCTTACGAGTGTAACGAATCTCCTCGATACACCCATAGATCTCTGCAATTTTAGTTTCCTGGATGGCACGATTACCAAAATCCTCGCTTATTGCCTTTGCTATGGATTTCTGGTTTTCCAGGATCAATTGCTCTAATTTTTTTAAACTTTCCAGACGCTCCTGAAGACTCGGGTAGGGGCTCCTATTAAATGCATCCTTTTGAAGTTTAAAAACACTCTCTACTTTACCTATGCTCACAGATCTGGTGTGCTCGACAACTTTTTCCATGTGTGTGCCCTCGCAAAGTGGCAAGTAGAGAGTGAATTTGGCCGTATAGTCAGTGCTTTATGATTTACAGCTTGGCAAATCGTAAAGTGTGGTAATCAGTACTGCCAAATAGGTACTGAGTTGTTGTTAGACGCTTAAAGTAGTGACTTACATCCAACTCCTCAGTAACCCCTATACCGCCATGTAACTGTATCGCCTCTTGACCGATAAACCGCGCAGCTTTACCAATACGGCTTTTTGCAGCGGATATCGCCTTAGGCGCAACTCCGTTATTGCTATCAAGCTGTAGCGCAGCCATCAACAATATTGAGCGCGCTTGCTCATACTCAGTAAACATATCCACCATGCGGTGCTGTAGTGCCTGGAACTTGCCAATAGGAACACCAAACTGCTCCCGCGTCTTAGTGTACTCAACTGTCTTCTTATAGATCCTTTCCATAGCTCCAACAGCTTCTGCACACAATGCCAACGTCGCTCTATCAACAGCCTTTTCTATAGTTCCTAAAGCCGCCCCCTCTTCCCCTATCAGATTAGCTATGGGTACTTTCACGTTATTGAATTTAATTTCGGCGGCACGGTGTGCATCCACAGTGGCATATCCATGCCGCTGAAGCCCTTCTGTATTAGGATCGACAAGTAGTAAGGTGATCCCCTCACGATCTCGCTGTGCTCCGTTCGTCCGCACAGCAACTAAGAATTTATCTGCTACGTCACCATTTAGAACGACAGCTTTATGTCCATTCAGGAGGTAATTGTCTCCATCCTTTACCGCAGTCATGGCTATATCAGTAAGGTTATAGCGACTCTGTGACTCAGTAAAAGCAAATGCCAATTGCAATTGGCCTTCCATTAACATTCCCAGGAGTTCTCGCTTTTGCACCTCACTAGCGCAGTCAGCGATAAGACCACCACTGAGAACAACACTGGCCAGGAAAGGCTCAACCACTAAACCTCGGCCGAACTCCTCCATAACCACCATCAAGTCTACGGCGGAGCCTCCTAGGCCTCCATCATCCTTTCCAAATGGCACCATTAACCAGCCGAGTTCCGCAAATAGCTTCCAATTTTCCTTACTGAAGCCAATATCGTTACTCACTATTTTACAACGACGGTCAAAGTCATAATCCTGCTGGATAAACTTGCTCACACTGCTTTGCAGCATCCGCTGCTCTTCGCTGTAGGAAAAATCCATCGCTCAAGTCCTCTTTAGATGCTGCATTTACAGGCCAAGTACCCATTTACTGATAATATTTTTCTGAATCTCATTACTTCCGCCATAAATTGAGGATTTACGGTTGTTTAAGTAACGAGGCACACTGCTGGCAATAACACCGGGACCCACCCATTCTCCGTCAAACCCGCTCCTAAACTGCTCTCTCACAAACGGCATTCCGTAGTAACCCGCAGTCTCCATATACAGTTCATCGATAAGTTGAGCGACTTCGGTTCCTTTGATTTTAAGGATGGAGGATTCCGCTCCTGGGGCACCACCTGTACTTACCGCCGCAAGCGTACGTAGTTCAGTAAACTCCAGGGCCAAGAGATCAATTTCAACTTCGGCAAGTTTTTGGGCAAAAGCCGGGTTCTCAAGCAGACTATTTTCTCCATCGCAGGTCTCTTTGGCTAAATCCTTTAGCGTTTGTAAGCGTTTCTTGGATTTTGCCACCCGCGCAATACCGGTGCGTTCGTGGGTTAGCAAAACCTTGGCGTAAGTCCACCCTTGCCCCTCCTCGCCAATACGGTTTTCTACCGGTACCCTCACATTATTGAAATGGACTTCATTTACTTCATGGTGACCACCCAAGGTCATAATTGGCGAAACCGTAATACCAGGGTGTTTCATATCAATTAGCAAGAAGCTGATAGCAGCCTGGTTCTTTACTTGAGGCCCACCAGTACGAACCAAACAAAATATCCAGTCTGCAAAGTGACCCAAGGTATTCCAGGTCTTGGTGCCGTTGACAATATACTCATCGCCATCACGGACAGCTGTTGTTTTTAAGGAAGCTAAATCTGAGCCAGCATTTGGTTCCGAATATCCCTGACACCACCAGACATTACTTGCCAGGATGTCAGGCAGAAATCGTTGCTTTTGTTCTTCACTACCGTAGGTAAAGATCACTGGAGCAACCATTTTTAAGCCGAAAGGAATCAACTCTGGTACACCATAGTTAGCACATTCGTCTGCCCAAATGTGTTTCTGAGTAGGTGTCCAACCGGTACCTCCATATTCAACCGGCCAATTCGTAGCTGCCCACCCTTGCTCATAGAGTATTTTTTGCCAGCGAACAAAATCCTCTTTCTCCAGGGGGATTTCCTTCAGGGTTTTCTCTCTAATATCTTCAGGAAGTTTCTCTTGGAGAAACTGCTGGACCTCCTGCTGAAAAGCTAACTCTTCGGGAGAAAAATCTATATTCATTCGCCTGCTCCTTTATTAGTCGGCGCATTGAACAGCAGCTCCTACAAACTGCTTCTATCACAATCTTGCGCAGCAAAAATACGCAATCTTTTGAAAGGTCCCCGGTACAGGCGGAACTAGTGTTTAACAGATTCACCTCGACAAGTTACTTAATTGCCTTTGAATCGATCCCAACGATTTAAATTATTGGCGCAAAATGCCTTTAGCGAAATAAAAAACGGAGCATTTCTAGCGCCAATCAACTCCAGATAGGCACACAAATCAACCACTCGGAAAATAAAACAGGAAAAACCTCAACAACATGGCGCTTCTTTGTTTTTTATAAGTTATTTTGCGCCATTTTCCATTAAAAAATGCACTAGACACTTCTTAATAGGTAAAACACTAACACCTTATTCCGCAGAGTGGAATGCTGTATTCACTTTTGCTATGGTCGTCACCATAATAACCAAAGTGAGAGAAGCCCCCATGTCGATCACGCCCATTCAATCCTCCGATACAATGTTGCAGTCACTTGCTGAAATTCAGGAATATGAAAAAGTCCCCCTTTCGCAGCGATACCCCTGGGAAAGCACTTTTGATTTAATCCGGCAATCTGCCCGCCTCTACCAACATGACTCGGCCATCGAATTCCTGCCAACGGCCGCACCTGACGAAGACACGGTTAAAGTAAGTTTCTCCGAGTTATCCCAGCGAGTGCACCAGACTGCCAATCTTCTTCACTCCATCGGTGTTGAGCCGACCAATACAGTGACTTTACTACTACCCAATTTGCCAGAAACCCATTTTGCACTTTGGGGAGGCCAGGCAGCAGGTATTACCAGCCCTATTAATCCGTTGCTGGAACCCGAACATATAATCGAAATTATGAATACCACCAGGGCTAAAGTCCTGGTCACTCTTGGCCAAGATCTTAGCGAGGAAATATGGGATAAAGTAACGCAAATTCTCGAGCAAGTTCCCACATTAAAAACTCTGTTACTAATCAGTAAAAAGCCAATTAGCAATACTCCAGTCCCAGCGGGTATTCACGCAGATAATTTTGTCTCAGCTATATCCCAACAGCCGGACGATCATCTAAAGAGTGAACGTTATATCCAGGGGAGTGAAACCGCTAGTTATTTCCACACCGGGGGCACTACTGGAAGACCTAAAATAGCCCGCTTAACTCACAGCAATATTGCCTTCGTCGCTCAATTAAGTGCTGATACGTCATCCAGTAAAGGGCGCTTCGCTACCCTGAGCGGACTTCCGCTGTTTCATATTTTCGGTACGGTTGTTGCGGGTATTGGCACCCTATTGGCCGGACGCACAATTGTTATCATGACACCCTCTGGTTTTCGCTCACCCAATGTCCTACCAAATTGGTGGCATCATGTTGCGCGTTTTCAGGTGAAGGGCTTTGCCGCCGTCCCCACCATCCTCGGTGTATTGATGCAAATTCCAGTGGATGACAATGACATCAGCTGTCTGACAGACATTGGCTGTGGAGCCTCCACCCTGCCAACGGGGTTGAAGAATGCCTTTGAGGAGAAGTTCAACGTCCTTGTCAGTAATGGCTATGGCATGACGGAGTCCAGCTGCCTTTTAGCTCGCCCTCCTACCGATATGCAAGCCCCTGAAGGCAGCGTCGGCCGGCGATTGCCTTACATGGAAATGAAAATTGCCGAAGTAGACGGTACCCGACTGGTTAGAACCTGCAATACAGGAGAGGTGGGCATAGTACTCGCGCGCGGGCCACATATTTTTTCTGGCTACTTATCAGAAGAGGATAATGCTAAAGCCTGGGTCGATAAGTCCTGGTTTAATACCGGCGATATGGGATATCTCGATGGAGATGGTAACCTGTTCTTAACTGGGCGGGCCAAGGATTTAATTATTCGCGGCGGCCACAATATAGATCCTGCTCTGATCGAAGAACCATTATCCCGTCACCCTGCCGTTGCTATTGCCGTTGCAGTTGGTCAACCAGATGCTTATGCCGGAGAAGTTCCAGTAGCTTACGTTACCCTGTTTCCATCCACTAACCCGCCCACAGAAGAACAACTCATTGACTATTGCCGCAGCCAAATTTCTGAACGTGCAGCCATTCCTAAGCGCGTGGAAATTATTGATGAGATTCCACTCACTGCTGTAGCCAAAGTATTCAAGCCGGCTCTGCGCAATCGCGCTACCGAATATGTCGTAGGCCAGGCATTAGAGGAAAAAAGTATTACCGCTAAGTTTTCCGCCCACTTCGATGCATCCCTTGGCCAGGTAGCAAAAGTTCAACTTGAACAAGCCTCCAGCAAAGCCGATGTAGAGGAAGCCCTGGAAAATTTACCCGTGGCTTTGGAGTTTGAATAAAAGAAATTAACGCATGACTCAATGCACCTAGAACTCCAATATCGGAAATTTCACTATGTCACATGCCTATATTTATGACGGCGGCCGCAGTGTTTTTGGCCGCCACGGGGGCAGTCTTTCCTGTATCCGGCCCGACAACCTGCTTGCCCATGTCATCAGGACCCTGACTGAAAGAAACAATTTTAACCCTCAACATTTTGAGGACGTTATTGCGGGCAATACTAATCAGGCGGGAGAAGACAGTCGCAACGTTGCCCGATTTTCAGGCCTGCTAGCAGGATTGCCCATATCCACAGGCGGCATAACGGTAAATCGCCTTTGTGGTTCCGGCTTGTCCGCTATAGCAGATGCCGCTCGCTGCATTCGCGCTTCAGAAGGAGAGCTATTTATCGCAGGAGGTGTCGAATCAATGAGTCGCGCCCCCCTGGTTCTCTCCAAAGCCAACAGTGCTTTTGATCGAAATCAGGTATTGGCAGATACGACCCTAGGCCCCCGCTTCACCAACCCAGACATTGTTGCTGAGTATGGAAGCCACAGCATGCCTCAGACCGCAGACAATATTGCATCAGACCTGAATATTTGCCGGGAAGAGTGCGATACATTTGCATTGGTATCACAAACTAAATACGAGTCGGCACGTACCGATGGCTTCTTTGTCGATGAAATTATTCCCATCGAAGTACCCCAAGGCCGCAAGAAGCCAGCGCGTCTTATCGATACGGATGAACATCCCCGTCCCAATGCAACATTGGAGCGACTTCAAGCCCTACCCGCGCTTTTCGAAGATGGAGTGGTTACTGCCGGCAACGCTTCCGGCATCAACGATGGCGCGGCGGCACTCATTATTGGTAGCGCCGAAGCCGGCCAAGCAGCAGATCTAAAGCCTAGGGCACGTATTCTCGCCAGCGCCATTGCAGGAGTAGAGCCGCGGGTAATGGGGTTGGGCCCGGTACCGGCTACCCGTAAAGCCCTTGCCCGGGCAGGCTTGGAGCTTGGGGATATGGATATAATGGAGTTCAACGAAGCTTTTGCGGTACAGGCTATGGGCTGCCTCAAAATGCTCGAAATTGATTATGCAGACCCACGGGTGAACCCCAATGGTGGTGCCATCGCTGTTGGCCACCCCTTGGGGGCCAGTGGTGCCCGTATTTTGCTAACAGCGTTGCGTCAACTGGAACGTACCGGCGGGCGCTATGCACTGGCCACCATGTGTATAGGGATTGGCCAGGGGATCGCTGTAATCATAGAACGCATATAAACCTGATTAGATGTAAATAAAACCGAGACCGAACAGTTGTCACTTAAGATCTGGAGATAGCAATGTCTAGTGTAAGTTATGAACTCATTGGCGATATCGGTGTAATTCGATTGAACAACCCTCCTGTGAACGCCCTCTCTCACGGCTTGCGTGAAGGCATTTGGGGAGCGATTAAGAACGCTCAAGGCGATGCATCTAAAGCCCTGGTGCTAGTGTGTGAAGGCCGAACTTTTATCGCTGGTGCGGACATTACGGAATTTGGCAAGCCACCACAGGCGCCCGCCCTATCAGAAGTGATTGAGGAAATAGAAAACTCCTGTAAACCAGTGATCGCCGCCATTCACGGCACGGCACTCGGCGGTGGATTCGAAGTGGCTCTAGCCTGCCATTACCGCTGTGCAATAGCATCGGCCAAAGTGGGACTGCCAGAAGTCAAACTGGGATTACTGCCAGGAGCCGGTGGCACCCAGCGCACCCCACGCTTGGCTGGTGTTGCCGCTGCACTGGAATTAATCACAAAAGGCAGCCCTATACCGGCCTCTAAAGCCAAAAGTATGAAGTTAATAGACCGGGTTATCGAGGAGGACTTGTTAGAGGGAGCCCTCGCCTTTACCCGTGAATTGATAGCAAATGAAGCTCCTCTCCGCCGAGTCAGAGACATCGCAATAGATCCTGACAGCATTCCTGAGGGGGTATTTGATGATTTCCGCAAGCGCCTTGAAAAGAGATCACGAGGTCAGCTTGCACCGCAACATATTGTTACCTGTATAGAGGCCGCAGTTCACCAGCCTTTTGATAAAGGGCTTGCTAAAGAGCTCGACTTGTTTATCGAATGCCTGCTTTCCAGCCAATCGGCCGCCCTCAGGCATTTATTTTTTGCCGAGCGCACTGCAACCAAAGTCACAGGCTTACCAAAAGACCTACCCACCAGGGAGATAAAGAGCGTGGGCATTATCGGTGGAGGCACTATGGGCGGAGGCATCGCCATGAACTTTGCCAATGTCGGTATTCCAGTCAAGCTGGTAGAAGTCGATCAAACAGCGATAAATCGAGGGCTAGCAGTGATCGACAAGAATTACACCATCAGCATGCAGAAAGGGAAACTCACAGAAGGTCAAAAAACTCATTGTCTCTCGTTGATTTCCGGCACAACTGACTACGCAGACCTAGCTGATGTAGACCTGGTCATTGAGGCCGTATTTGAAAATATGGAGCTCAAACAGGAGATTTTTGCCAAATTGGATCACTCCTGCAAACCCGGTACCATCCTTGCAACCAACACTTCCTACCAGGATATTGATCAAATTGCAGCTGCAACCAACAGGCCTCAAGACGTTATCGGGATGCATTTTTTCAGCCCTGCCAATGTAATGAAACTACTCGAAGTAGTTCGCGGCTCGCAAAGTGCTGACGATGTAATTACCACTGCCATGCAGCTCGCTAAAACGATCAAGAAAGTACCTGTACTAGCGGGAAACTGTTACGGCTTTATTGGCAATCGCATGTTGCGCCCCTATGGCAGAGAGTCGCAGCTGTGTTTAATCGAGGGCTCAACCCCGGAGCAGATTGATTCGGTTATGCAGTCTTGGGGGATGGCTATGGGCCCTATGGCCGTTGGAGATCTAGCGGGACTGGATATCGGCTACAAGGCGCGCCAGGGCCTGAGCGAATCAGAAAGAGGAGAGCCAAAAACTTACTGTATTGCAGATGCCCTTGTTGAAATGGGCCGCCTGGGCCAGAAAAGTGGAGCCGGCTACTATCGCTACGATCCCGAAACTCGCGCTCGCAGCAGCGATCCGGAAGTACTGAAAGTCATTGAAGCCCAAGCTAAAAGTCAAGGGGTTGTAAGGCGGGAAATTTCCGACGAGGAGATTCTAAACCGCCTAACTTTCGCGCTGATTAATGAAGGAGCCAAAATCCTGGAGGAAGGTATAGCCCAACGTCCGAGTGATATAGACGTTGTATATGTTTACGGTTATGGCTTTCCGCCCCATCGTGGAGGACCTATGCACTATGCCGACAGTATCGGCTTGAAGGAAATCTACGAAAAAATATGTACTTTCCGCCAGCAGCATGGAGATACCTACTGGACTCCAGCCCCTTTACTGGAACGGCTAGCCCAAGAGGGAAAAACATTTGCGCAATGGGCTGATGGCAAAATCTAAGTTTGTAAACTATAGGGGAAGCCAGTATGACTACTGGCTTCCCACTTTACCTGCTGCAGCCAAATAAAGAAGTTGTGTCACCATGAGTAGGCCTGATGCCTTAGTCGAAGTACAATCTCCACCAAGTCAGCCACTCCGTACGGATATCCAAAACTGGAAGGGCATTGGTTTTGCATTGGCTACCGCGCTGGTAGCAAGTACAGCGGCCGCAGCCAGCAAATGGGTGTCTACCGCGGTCCCCGTGCCATTAATTACGCTCAGCCAATACAGTATCTGCCTGATACTGCTAACCCCATGGCTAGTGCGACAAACACCTCGACACCTTACCACCCAACACTGGAGAACCCACCTAATACGCGGTTTTGCTGGGTGGTTATGCTTTTTCACATATTTTTCTGCCCTAAGCAAAATTTCACTAATGGAAGCAGGGTTATTGCGTAATGCAGCTCCCATTTTTGTTCCCCTTATTGCCTGGCTTTGGGCTCGAGCACAGATCCCCATAACCCACTGGCTACCAATCTTACTGGGCTTACTCGGGATCACCTTGATTCTTCAACCCAACGTGGACGGTATTAGTAGCGGCCATGCCCTCGGCCTGATTTCTGGGCTTACCCTGGCTGCCTCTATGGTCGGAACACGAATTTTGTCCCATACCGACCGGCCCAGCCTTATATTGTTTTACTACGTATTAATCTCGTTTGCGTGCAGCCTGCCCCTGGGTATCTATTATTGGGAACCAGTACCTTTATGGACACTCCCCTATCTTATTTTCAACGGTGTGTCTGTACTCTTGGCTATCTGGCTGTACACCAAAGCATATAGCTATGCAAAACCCAGCGTGGTGTCACCAATCAGTTACTTTGGTGTGGTTATTGCCGGACTTCTAGGTTGGCTCATTTGGCAGCACTTACCTAACACTATTGCACTGGTGGGGACGCTGATTGTTATCAGTGCAGGATTGCTCACAGTCTACCTATCAACTCAGAAAACAAATTGTAGCGGCCCATCATAAACTTACTTTCTAAGGTGAAATTGGATGAATTGGCAGAACAAGAAACAACCCCCGTTCAATGACCATCTAGGTGTAACCATAGATAATTGGCAGGAAGGCAATGTGGCAATCAGCGTAGAAGTACAACCGGAACACCTGAATACCCACGGTGTGCCCCACGGTGGTTTTATTACAACATTAATCGATATCGCTGGCTCTTACTGCGGCCTCTACTGCCCCCACCCCAACCGCCGTCGTAGAGCTTTTACACTTTCTTTAACAGCAAATTTCACCGGTCAGGCAAAAACTAATCAACTCACTGCGATAGGTAAGCTAACGAGTACTGGACGAAAGATCTTCTATTCATATACAGAGGTATACGATAGTGAAGGAACTTTAATTGCTACTGGCCAAATGACTATGCGCTATCGTGGTGGCAGTGAAACATTGAATGGTGAACTGATTGAAAAGGAATCTTACGAAGCTGCTGAATAGATATTCTAAGTATCTATCCACTTTACCATAAAGTATCTCCAGACTCTCACCGCGATGCGGCACTAGGTCGCAATGATCAGCGGCTCAATTAGCTTCACCGAAACTACTAGAAATGACATAAACGAAATAGGTCTTAAAATTAGAAGAGGGTCTTCCTTAGAGAAAGTAAACATCCATTGAAATTTCTCTTATTCTAACTTAACATTCAATACATATATGCTTACTGTGAAACTGGCTTAAATTCTCATTTAATGTTGCAGCCTATAAATCCACATCAGATAAATATTGATTTCTATATGCATTTAAATACGAGCCAAAATTTTCATACTATCTTAGATCCCTCACCAAGCTAAGAAAAGATATCATATACTATTGATCCATGCGGAGAACTATAAAACCAACAACTCTCCAGCTGCAAAAAATGAAATGCCAAAGAAATACATCAAAAACATAATATACCCATTTAAATTAGCTTGTTTTTCGCATGAACCACCAAATGAACAAGTCACCCTTCTACTGTATTTAACCTTGATAAACTAGTGTCACCGTTATTTCAGTATGGTTATATTTGAATTTTTAGGGTGCATTTATAGTCAGTCGGGGCCGGAGCGAAAGCCATACCATTCAAGGGCTAACAATGATTATTCACGAATAGTACGTGCCCCCCTTTGGGAGGAGGCAGGTGAGCTAATTATGACTCCAATTATTATAATAGAAGCTATTCTGTTACTAACGCCCCATAAAGCACGCTCTGCAAGGGCATTTTTGTTAACCGGTACAGATCTCGACCGTCGCGAGTAATTAGCTTGACTCAAGTCGGCCTATTTAATGTTACGCGCAGATCATTGATAAACATATTGAATACATCAGATATAAATCTCAGCTGATCGATTTAAATCTTATTTCCTTTATTCACGCCCATAAGTTCCAGCAGAACATTTTTTGGACTGACTCGCAAGCAAACTGACAAATGATGAATGTTACAAAAACAACCCTGCTATGCATATCATCTGACATTACAGTATTCAACTTAATCTTCAGTTTTTCGTGAAATTTTATTAGGATGAATATCATCTGAATCAACAACAACTTTTCCTTCCTCCAACTTTTTACTAATTTTTGGCAATAAAGATTTTCCTAATTACCACTCTTGCTAAGTTATGCGTAACTGTATATAAATACAGCTATCTCGTTGATCTGCAAGGGAATACGCCATGGCTCGCAACAAGGTACAGTTTCAGAAGGGTATTAGTTTGACCCAATTCCTCAAAATGTACGGCAGCGAGGAACAGTGCTTCGATGCACTGTCGCAGTGGCGTTGGCCCAATGGCTTTAGTTGTCCTCACTGCGGGCATGACAAGCATTGCGACCTCGCTTATCGCAAGCTTAAGCAATGTAACCATTGTCGGCGTCAGACATCGATTACCTCTCGTACAATTTTTGACTCCACGAAGCTCCCCCTCACCACCTGGTTTCTCGGTATTTTCCTGATTACTCAGGATAAGAAGGGCATTTCCTCTATGGAGCTATCTCGACATCTAGGTATCTCTTACAACGCAGCATGGCGTATGAAGCAGAAACTCATGCAAGTGATGATGGAGCGAGACCAACGATACAAACTGTCCGGTTTTATTGAACTAGATGATGCCTATCTCGGTGGTGAGCGTACTGGATGCAAGCCCGGGCGCGGAGCCAAGGGTAAAACTCCCTTTGTGGCGGCCGTTGAAACAACCAAGGAGGGACGCCCAACCCGTATTAAGCTCTCAATTATCAAGGGCTTCAAAAGCAGTGAAATTTCAACCTGGAGTAAAAAGTACCTTTGCAGTGGCAGCACAGTCATCTCAGATGGTCTTCCATGCTTCAATGCCATTAAGGAGGCCGGTTGTGTACATGACAAAATTGTTTGTGGTGGTGGCCGAGCTTCTGTTGAAGAGCCTGAGTTCTATTGGGTAAATACAGTACTTGGTAATTTAAAGAGTGCGCTACGTAGCACTTACCATGCTATTAGGCCGAAATATGCACAGCGCTATTTGGCAGAATTTCAATATCGCTTTAATCGGAGGTTTGATTTGTCGGCACTCATTCCAAGATTGATTTACGTCTCTCTTCGGACACCACCGATGCCAGAAAGGTTGCTAAAAATTGGCTTAGCATAAGTGGTAATTAGGAAGATTTTTATGTTGGACGACTTCCAAGATACGTGATATTAGAAAGGAAAGTATTAAGCAACTCTGTGATTGAACGCTCTTAACCCTCTACGTTAATTCTAGAACTCATACTGGCATGGAAACAATTAACGATTTTAATACAAAACTACTTCAAGCGTATGCCAAGGATCGGCTTGAAACCAGGTTTTGAGCTAAAATATGGGAGATGGTTACCGGTCGTTACTAAATGAGCCGACTTTGAAAGATTGGTGATACTATTATATTATTTGAAGTTGGCTGTGGATTGTCTGACTTAGGGCTTGCCTTATAGCGTAAACGTTGCATTTGGGCCTGAGGGTTAACTACTACCTATTTGGCGAGAAAAAACTAACTACTTACCAATATGACTTTATTTCTCTCTACCCTTGAAAACATTAACCGGGAATTGCTTTATATTCTAACTCCTTATAGATGAGAATATTCTTCTAATGCATGAATACAGAAAAGAAATTGACGGATTAAGATTCTTGGCTGTTGCTCCCGTAATTATCTTTCACTATCATCCGGCCACACTGCCTCTGGGTTACTTGGGGGTAGATCTTTTTTTTGTGATCTCTGGATATTTGATCACCGGGCTGATAATGAAAGATGCCGATAAAGGGAGTTTCAATTTAGCTCACTTTTACATCCGACGAATTAGGAGAATTTTACCGGCCGCATTGGTCGTATTCCTTTTTGTGTTAATTTCTGGTCTGATTTTTTTCATCTCTTCAGATTTAATCAGATTATCTACAAGCCTGCTAACAAGCTTATTTTTTGTTTCCAATATATACTTTTGGCGCTCAGGTGGTTATTTTGGTGCTAGTGATGAACTGAAGCCTTTATTACATTCTTGGTCCTTGAGTATCGAAGAGCAATTTTATCTTGTTTTCCCTTGCACGCTATTAATGCTAACCAAATTATCCAAAAATAAGAAGTTTTATATAATCTTAGCTTGCTTAGTTATATTGACATCCATCAGCCTAAATATATTCATTCTTTCTATCGGGGGTGAAAATCCTGCTTTTTTTCTTACACCCACACGAATCTGGCAGCTTGCAATTGGCGTCCTGGTTGCTCTATTAGCTTATAGAAACCCACAGCAAAATAAAAACATAAATATTCTGCTATCTTACCTGGGGTTTGGGATGATCATAGTCGCGTATTCATATCCCGAAAACTCGATTATTCCAGCTATTTTGATAACGACAGGGACAGGACTAATGTTGTATCAACCCATTGGTTCGCAAAGTTTGCTATATTGTATCTTAACTTTATCAGCAATTCGTTTTATAGGCCTTATTTCATATTCCATGTATTTGTGGCACTGGCCAGTTATCTCTATCATTAAATATGTTTATGTTGATCCACCTAGTAATTATGTATTGATATTAGGATTCTTATTTACATGCCTTGCTTCAGCTTTGACCTGGAAATTTATTGAAATTCCTTTTCGCAACAAATATCCTGATAAACTTTCCATACTATTGATTGCCCTGTTATATATCTTGATCGTCGCATCGACCGCACTAATTTTTAGCTTTAATGGATTTCCTAAGCGTCACCCTCCATTAGCAAATAATTTTTCGGAATCGATAAGCTCTAACTTTCGTTGTGGGGTTAGAGAATACTTACCTTTTGGTGCCTCTAGAGCTTGTTTAGTCGCAGGTGATAATAAGCAACCCTATTCAACAGTACTTTTGGGTAATTCTCATGCACAAATGTATGGTCCAGCTTTTGTTAATGCATTAAACAGTATTGATGAGAAAGGTCTAATTGTCCCTTTAAATAGCTGCTTGCCAACACTTAGAGTCAATCTCAGTCAAGATTGTTTGAGAAAAGCAAAAAAGAACTATGAAGCTATTGTTTCTAATAAGGAAATACAGAAGGTAATTATCGCACAAACTTGGCATTCTAATAGATATATTAGCTCTGAAGGTGGCCTTGTCAGTAGAAAAGCCAGGGAAGCTTTGGCTGAGGCTACGATTAGCTTTGTCAATCGATTGGAGAAGGCTGGTAAGATAGTGTATGTATTAGGGCCGATTCAAATACCTGGCTATAATTTTCCATCTACTCAAAGCCGAAAGTTGGCCATGGGGATCTATAATCCAAAGCATTTCTTTGTAGGAATTGAAAAATTTAATGAAGATTATCTTGACGTTGTTAACTACCTACATAGTAGATTGGGTGACCAACTGATGTTACCTCACCAGATTCTATGCCCAGAAAATACCTGCCTATTTTCTAATGGCGAGGTTTCATACTTTAGCGATAGTCACCATTTGAGTCCTGCAGGTGCATTACTTATGACTCCGTTATTTGATACGATAGTCAAGGGAACTTAAGTTAACTGTTAGGTTAGATTAAGTCGAGTATATAGTTTATTCAGGATATAAATAATGAGCATAAAATATAAACAAGGAACTAAAGCTGACTGTCATCCTGTAGCGGAACTCGATTACATAACATCCGACGGTGTTGTTGAGTATCTTTTACTCGATTTTATTCCCGACCAATCGCCCTTCGTTTCGGATAATAAGTGCCGTTAGTCCGGGAGGGTTCTTCTGATAGCGCCGGCACCTCTCCCGGCCAAGATATGATCTGAGGGAATTGTAATGATATTGCGGAGGAACAGCTTGGATGAAATCCCAGGGGCCTCGCGTAGCTTAAACGAGAAACAATATATAAAATAAGGCAATCCTTAGGAATAACTCGTGAGCCTTGAAGGCTAAGCCAGATCAGATATAGTTTAAACCCTATTTCCGGACACCCATCAAAGAAGTATATTTAAATGTCAAATTCATTGACATAATGTAGGGACTTCCACAAAGTACTGGATACAAAAACAGCCACCTCACCTAATTCCATGACCCTATCTCGATGCTCACAGATATCTCTTGATGCAATACCCTACTATCCCTGCGTCTCTCGCTGTTTACATAGGGCATTTCTTTGCCGAAAAGATGTTCAGCTTGGGAAAAACTATGAGTATCGACGTCACTGGATTGAGGTCGGAATGTAAAAACTGCCATTTTCGCCCTTGATATTGCAGCCTATGTAGTAATGAGTAATCATTACCATATCGTACTCTATATTGACTCAAATACAGCCAAAGCTTGGTCCGATACTAAAGTCATTCATCTCTGGCAGCGAGTTTTTTAGTACATCAATACTGGCTCAACGCTGTGATCAAGGTCACCCCCTTGATCACAGTGAAATGGAAAAGCTCAACGAGCTTATCGCTCTAACGAACCTATTGCTCGCCAGGCCAATGCAGAAGAGAAGTGTACAGGTCGCTTTTCCGAGGGGTGCTTTAAGTCCCAAGCTTCGACGGATGAGAGAGCCCTTGCCGCCTACATGACCTACGTCGATCTCAATCCTATCCGAGCCAAAATGGCAAAACCCCGAAAGATTCCAGTCACACTTCCATTCTACAGTGTATTCATGTTGCAACCACAGGTGAGCAGCCCAAAGACCTACTGCCATTTGAAGGAGGCGAACATGCGTAAGGGGTTACCCTTTCAATTGGAGCACTACCTGGAACTAGCGGGCTGGAGCGGTCGATATTTAGATCCCAGAAAGTGCGGCTCCATTAATGAGAACGCCCCCCATACTCGAACACCTAGGTATACCACCAAAACACTGGTTGTATCTCAGTCGTAATTTTGAATACCGTTTTAATGACCTGCTGGATCAGCAGAGACTATACCACAAGCTTGCATCAAGATCGGGAAACACAGGGTACAAAGTATCAGCAACTTCCAACACTACCTTTCTGCAACACCCTGCTAATTCTAACTCTCTCCAACCGCCTTCATTCCTTTCAGATTTTGCCTAAAACCTTAATTTTCAAATCCGAGGCATAATACTTGGTCTTTCATTACGCGTTAGTACCAATTTATGAAAACCAGTCGCCAAAGGGGGTACCTGCGCCTCAGCTGGCCCCCTACCTTTATCTATGGGTGTCCACAAGATCAACTTCAAGTCCGCTTAGAAAAGGAATTTGTTATGAAAAGTAGATATCTAATGCTGCTGTTTCCTTTTGTGCACATTATTATAATTAAGGCAAAATCAAGAATCTCCGTGCTCTTTAAGCTCTCCCAGTCGTCCTTTAAGATTTGTTTTTACTTTGAAGTATTCCTCGCAATCGATGCGATACTCTGAAGTGATCAACTTCATCGCAGAAATAGCGGATTTATGTGCGTAAGAAACCATTTGTATCGGATATACGCCTTTTGGGGAATTCAACAACTTTGGATACGTCATATCCATCAGCTGAGTCATTTCGCATACTCTACGAGGTGTTAGCATATCTGATTGAATGCTGTATTTAACAGCAACAGATGCAAAAGAAATCCAACCAACTAGTAAATTAGTGTATAACTGTGCCTCTCTATTTGGATCTATTCCTTTTTCAAGCAGGTCGTACATAAAAGCGAGATTGTTTTCATGTGAGGTTATCAAATCTCGAAACTCCTTATCTTCTGCAAAAACTGGCCTAGCTAAAACTAGTATTGCCATTAAAAACAAAGAACATTTCATAAGTTAATTACCTTTATATGTCACAACACAGGGACCACCAGAATTCTCTATTCTCATCCCAGTTTGTTTTGCAATAGTCATTAAATTAGCTCCACTCTTAATCGTATCATATGACTTCACAGAACTTACTACTGCAGTATTCACTACTGCACCAAGGAGCGAACTTTGTGCTGCACCCTTCGGAATATCTCCAAGTTGAGAAGAAAGCCCCTCATTAATTCTATCTATCGCGAGATTAATTCACCACAATATAGTTACTCAAAATTATTTATAGCATTAATAACTTCTTTAAGTAGTCCACTGATTGCCAAGCCCACGAGAGTATAACTCCCTAAGCCGGTGCTCTAGCGCGTAAATTGCCTTACGACCAAGTTTGAGATGATACTACCTAGGCAGCAGCAAAGAATACAGTCGACTCTTGAAAAAATGATTTCACAAGTTTTCTATTTTTCTTGATGCTCTGCAAATCTGCATTTGCACGACTCAGTAGTGTCTCACCTTTTTTCAGCGGCCTCTTTGAAGTCCCTATATTTCTCATATGATTCCAGACCAACTCATCTGGATTTAGGTTTGGTGCATATGGCGGTAAGAACACCATTTCAAGCTTTCCATCCTGTGAATCGACATACTCCAATACCTTTTTCGATTTGTGTACTGGGTGCCCATCAACAATGAGAATCACTGGTCTTTTCTGACTTCTCTGGAAATTTTTGAAGCATTCTACGCACTTTTCTGCCGTGAACTTTCCACTATAAATATGATACCAGAAGCCACCTCTATTCGATAAAGCTGAGATCGCATTGATTGACTGTCTTTGACCACTCGTTTTTACCACTGGAGTTTTTCCTTTTTCTCCCCATGTCCTTTGGAGTGGATCGTCTGATCTGATACTAGCCTCGTCCAGCCAAAATATTTCTGCACCAGTTTTTTTCGCATAAGATTTAATCTTTGGATAGACTTCCTTTACCCATTTATTCACCGCCTTCTCATCTCTCTCGTAAGCTCTTCGTAGAGGCTTTTGTGGCGTCAGGCCCAGTCGATGTAGAAGTGTGCCGACACTAGAAACGCTAAGTTCAATTTTGAATCTCTCAAAAATCAAATCCGATACGATCTGACGTGTCCACAATCCGAAATCAAAGCCATATTGCCTTGGATCGCCACCAATAATCCATCGTTTGACTTCCTCTTCTTCAATAGCTGACAGTTTTCTACCGCGTCCAGGTCTAATTTTTGGAGATAGCGCTTCAATACCTTTCTCCCGAGCAGTCCTTAACCATGGGAAAATAGTTCTGCTCCCCAGCCCTAAGCTACGACTAACCTCCGCCGCAGATTCTCCATCAAATACTCGCTGAACAGCAATTTTACGTATGAGGTGCTGCTCCTCAGTACTAAGTTTTCTGGCATCGTATTTCATGCAGTTTATATTACCAGGGTGTACTGATTATTTCTGCCCCGCTAGTAAAACTCATCCTCGCGCGGCGAGCCTGCCGAGCACTTAAAAGCACTTGGATATAATCCTCCTCTATAGATTTTTCTCACGGTGATAAGGATATCGGATAGCAGAAGATGGCATTACCGTGGATTTAAGCGTCTATTTGTTTAACCCAAAGATTACAATGTCTTGCAAGTTGTGCTCTGCCCTGTAATATCACTTAGAACAAATACCAGGATTATTGTCAGTAAAATCATTATGTATCAGTTTACGTATGAGCCTACCCCTAAAAATGTCCTACTGGACCTGATGGGCGTTAACAAGCGACACGAGCTTGGAACCAGTCAGCTCAGCTTTATATCTGATGCATTTGACATTTCTATCAATAGTCTACGAGTAACATTAAATAGATTGGTAAGTACCGAATTGGTCAGCCATGATGGTCGGGGGGTGTACCGTTTAACAGAAAAAGCGATCGCCAAACGCGCTTTTATCAACCGCTGGCAACATGATACTTTTCATTATGAAACTTGGGACGGTAGTTGGCTTACTTGTCACTTACCTAAAGGAATATCACGTACGGTTCGTAGAAAGTCATTATCGGTTCTCCAATGGTATGGTTTTTCCGTAGGCCTCGACCACCTGTGGGTACGACCTAACAATCTAAAACTCGCCCATTCTGAAATAATCGCTTCATTAGATACTCTTGAACTTGAGGTAGGGGCTAACTGTTTTGTATTGCATGAGGTTCCGGATTTATTAGTCTCTCAATGGGCTCACCAGCTATGGGATATCGAAAGGCTTGATAGCGAATATGACGATCTCGTACGGTCCCTTGAGAACAGCCTTAAGACTCTGTCAAATAAACCTATTTATACAACATTATCAGAAACATGCCGGTTGGGTGGTGAGGCCATTCATCGCCTAGCGATTGATCCTCTACTCCCAAAGATAATAAGACCGCAAGAGAAGTACCAAGAATTGAAGAATATCGTGCGTAAGTACGATCGTGTTGGCCGTAACATTTGGCTGGAACAGTTGAAGAAGTTAGGTGTTGACTAATAATCACAACAAGGTACTCCTCAATGAATATCCCAATTAGCAAAGAAGAACTCAAGCCTTTTCTGCAGCGTAGTGATGCCAGAGCTTGGTGGATAGTAGCAAGCGCTTGGATTGGCATCGTTAGTATTTTTGTTATTGCAGCACTATTACCGTATTGGTACGTATATATTGCAGCAGTATTCTTGCTTGCTGGGCGTCAACAGGCCTTAGCTGCAATCATGCATGAAGCCAGTCATAAAACGCTTTTCGCAACCCGGGCCTATAATAAATTCGTTGCCAAGTGGTTATCTTCACCATTTTTATTGATGGATGGTGATACCTATATTAAGAGCCATCTAAAACATCATCGAAATGCTGGCACAGATAAAGATCCGGATCTGAAGAACTACAAAGACTATCCTGTAAGTAAAAGGAGTCTAGCGAGAAAATTCATTAGAGATTTTTTGGGAATCACTGGTTTAAAGGCAAACCTATATCTTTTTTTAAGCGGTCGAGATTTGTTGAGCAGAAATAAGAGAGTTAATTATCAGTTGACACGGGGCCTGTTTGTTAACGGTATCATGTTTGCGGCGTTGTGGGCCTCTGGCTTTCCGCAGTTGTATATCCTATGGGTAATAGCCTACTTTACAGTCTATATGGCCATCATTCGAATGCGTCAAATCGCTGAGCATGCCGGGGTTAAAGATCTCTATCATCTGGAACCAAAATATAATACACGATCGGTTCCAAGGGGAATTTTAGGATTACTCTTTGTCAGCCCCACCGATGGATTAAGCTACCATTGTGAGCATCACGCTTTTATGGGTGTGCCCACCTATAACTTAAGGGCACTCCATAAGTTTCTTAAGGCCCGCGGGTACTATGATGATGTAGAGCTGGCTGATAACTACCTTGGCGTGTTAAGGCAGGTGTTAAGATAGCAACTGAAACTGAATACTTCGCGGCAAAACAGCTTAAGATATGTATGATACTTCCACCGTATTTTCCATACAGGCAGCAGCAAAAGCCATACTAACCTATCCGTGAAATGGTTTTTTGCTTTGCTGCAATCCAAATCCATACATTAGAGCTTCGCTTTACATATGATAAATGCCGATCGAGCACCCACTATTGCGCTTACCAGGAATATTCTGCACATCCAACAGCCAACCTAATTGCTGCCTCCGCCAATAAATGATTGGAGTTCAAGGTAGGCAGAGGGGAGTTGGAGTCACTAATTATTAGTGGTATTTCTGTACACCCAAGTATAACGGCATCACAACCATTAGCCTTTAAACTTTGAATAACCTCTTGAAAGTAAGTTACTGAATCTGGCGTCGAGACACCACAGACCAATTCTTCCATAATTAAGCGGTCTATATTGTGTACCTGCTCATTTGTAGGTCGCAGCCAAGCAAGGTTCTGCCCTTCAATTTTCTTTGGGTAAACATCACTTTCCACCAGCCATTTGGTGCCTAAAATACCAAGCTTTTGATAACCGCGAGATTTCGCACTCTCTGCTACAGCTTCAGCAATATGGAGCCAAGGTAGCGGTGATAACTCTTTTACATACTCAAACGCCTGATGAATGGTATTATCTGGACAAATTAAGAAATCAGCACCCTGCGCTTTGAGCTTTTTAGCTGAAGAAAGCATTAGGTCACCAACACCCAACAAATCGCTGTTATTCAATCGATCCACATAGTCTGCCAAAGAGTGAGTATGCATGGAGATTTCCGGGTGTGCATACTCCCCCAAAATTTTGGGGCTTTCAGTACATATTGTTCTATAGCAAAGGGCGGCCCCTTCTGCGGAGCATCCAACTATACCTATATGTTTAGGCAAGGTTTTCATATTACTAAACTTCTATCTATTAGAATTAATCCGCCACTTAGAATTGCGGCGGTCCCTTATGATACGCACTACTATCGATACTCACTTTAGAGTAACTAAACTTAAAACCCAAAGGCTATATCTCTACCGATATCAATATTCCCTTCACATAACTTTTCAGCAAAAGTAATTTTGAAGACACAGCTAATCAATGTAACGCCTATCTCAAACGCTAAAGTACGCACCTTTTGATGGGGCAAATTAATTACTTGAGTATAGCGCTATTGATATCACGCTATTAGAGCGAGATACAGTATGGTTTGAAAAAATCTGACAAGATAAACGGAAGGGATAATACTGGTTTTTTGGCTTTGTGGGCTAGGTGAGCGTAGATAAGACTTTCAGCAGGGAGGCCTTATCTACGCACTTGCTATCGAGTATGATTTTTAATCAGCGCAAGTTATCTCTCTCTTCCTTCATGCGCTTACCTATCGCTAAATGCGTCGCTGGATCAAAATGGTAATAACCTGAGAGATCATCTGTTTCATGAGCCTCAACATTGTAGGTGGTATCGAGACAATTCTGGACACCCACCAAAGTAGAAGCTTAAAGCGTCAAGTCAATTGACACAACACAGGCAGAATGATCAAAATACTGGAGTCAAAGATAAAAATCCATGACTCTTCCGCGCAGCACGCAAATCTCTCTCGATGCGACACCCTATTATCACTGTGTCTCCCGCTGTGTGCGTAGAGCGTTCCTTTGCGGTAGGGATGCTAATCCGAAAAAGACTATGAGCACCGACGCCGGTGGATTGAGGCCAGGATGCATAAGCTGGCCTCAATCTTTGCTCTCGATATCGCTGCCTATGCGGTAATGAGTAATCACACCCATATTGTGCTCTATATCGATACCTACACAGCAAACTCATGGTCCACTATCGAGATAATTGAACGCTGGCAACAACTTTTCAAAGGTTCTGCGCTAAGCAAACGTTATCTTCGCGGTGAAGCCCTGGATGCCGTCGAGCTGGAAAAACTTCAGGAGGTGACATCCCTTTGGCGCGAACGCCTGGTCGATATCAGCTGGTTTATGCGCTGCCTGAACGAGTCCATCGCCCGCCAGGCCAATGCCGAGGACAGCTGCACCGGTCGTTTCTGGGAAGGGCTTTTCAAGTCTCAGGCCTTGCTGGATGAAAGAGCCCTTGCCGCCTGCCTGGCTTACGTGGACCTCAACCCTATCCGTGCTAGTATCGCTAATCCGATTACACTTCGATCCAGCAACGCATCCACACAGCCATCTCAGGCCAGCAGCCCAAAAGCCTACTGCCGCTGGTGGGCGGAGAGCGCCGGGATATGCCTAAAGGCTTGCCTTTTCAGCTGGATCACTATTTAGAGCTGGTAGACTGGAGTGGCCGGCAGCTGCACCCTAAAAAGCGCGGCGCTATTCCCGAAAACATCCCACCTATTTTAAATCGGCTGGGTATTTCGCCAAAACACTGGCTCTACCTAAACCGCAATTTTGAAAGCCGCTTTAAACGCTTGGTGGGCTCGGCGGAAGCGGTACGCCAGGTCTGTGCGCAGCAAAATAAACGCTGGGTACACGGGCTGCCCGATTGCCAGCGCTTTCTTTGCCCCGCCCCCTGCTAGATTACAGAAATCCGCTTATCAGCTGCCCCTAGATTCCATCGCTCCCGACTCTACACCCCACCTGATTCCCTATGGACTCCCAAAATGATCTTTTAACGCCAAATTGCCATCTATTTTGAGACAGATATACCGGCTACCAAGTGGTGGCGAAAAAATTCTTGTCTAGCTTCCGACTCTCCATTCTTTGGATGTTCTTTGGATGTCCTGGATTAATTTCTCTGGATTAATTTCTAATTCCTGGATTAATTTGAGGAATTATTCAGAGACTCACTAGATTCAATGAACTGCTATACGCACGAGATATACAACTTGGATATAGGAAGATTCTCATCATCAATTAATGCACATTCCAGATTTCAGAGCCCACATATCAATAAAATATTGATAGCTATTTACATACCATCAACTCAGATTTTTATTGAGCGCAGAAAGTACTACTCGGGTTGTGGCTGAAACCTCTTGTTTAGCACAATAGCCATATCTTTTGACAAGTTCGAGATAGACGGCAATAGATAAAGGAAAGAGGAAATAATAAACACAAATCCAGCAATAGACCACGCAATAGAAATACTAAAATAGTGAGCTGTATACCCTGCCACTAAAGCCCCTGCCGTCGCACCCCCTTGTGCAATTAAAGATTTCACCGATAGCATTGTTGATCTTCTAGATTCTGGAATTTTCTCGTGAAACATTGCCGATCCTGGAGCCATCGAAATCCCAACAACAACATGCAATAGTAAATATACAACTATAAAACCATACAAATCACTTTGAATTGCAAATATAAAAAATAGTAGTCCTGTACAGAACTCAAGCACCAATAGCATATTCGAATAATTATTTTTAAAAACTCTTGACAAGGGAATGGAGCATCCCTGCCCTACCGCCATACAAACATAATTTAACGCAAATAGAATACCAAACAACCAAAGACTTTCCTTGCTGTCGACTAAAGTAGAAAGCATTGGCTGCCAAAGTTGCTCTAAACTAATGAACGCGACCCCGCTTATGAAGTCAATTAATAAAAGTGGTTTAAAGACTGGATTCTCAACAATCACATCAAAAGCACTCTTAATGGTACTGTGAACCTCGCGGAAAAAATTCGAACCAACTGGCTCCCCCATAGAATCTGATTCACCAACAAAATAGAAAGTACAAAGCATATGTATTAATATTAAAGGAACAAGAAAGACGAAACCCACCTCATAAAACCCTATAAAATCGTAGCTATCACTTACAAATGAAAACCATACTGGGATAAGTCCTGAAAATACTGCCCCAACAGCTAAGCCAATCATCTGGAAAATATTTACTGAAGCTTGGGCTTCCATCAAGTTTGTTTCACCATCTCTAGAAACCACTTTAAACTGCTCAACAAAAAGTGCATCAATAGTTCCAGAGAAAAGAGCTATAGACAATCCATTAAGAATCATAAATACAATCAATTCCGCAAAGCTAGACGACCACCAAAAACCTATCACTACAAACAGTAGAACCAGCTCGCCAGCTATAAAGGTCTTTTTTCTCCCGTATCTATCAGCAAGCGCTCCAAACGGGACCTCTAAAGCAACAGTGGATATTGTTGCTACTGCCAACAATATACCCATTTCATGAAGCTCGATTCCTTTACTCATAAACAACAAGAATATAATCGGAGCAATCATCCCACTTATAGCTGATATTCCAGCCTGAACAAGACCAAACTTAATTATTAAAGCATGTACCGACCTGCTCATCTTTATCACCATTCCTGGTTGAAACGCCGCCATCGCATAGCAATAAATTATGGCTATGCCTAGCTAAAATTCATACTCTAACCTACTGTGATGGGTCAGCACGATTACATACAAGTACAATTACAACCTCACGAATCCATGTTAGGTATTAAGGGTTGCGATTAGATCAATTCACAAATGATATTCATAACTTTCTATTAGGATAGAAACTATTAACTCTTCACACCTAGGAAGTGAGGATTCCTAAAATACAACTCACGAGATGTTAAAGATCAATTTGCCCCTTGTGATTCAATACTCCAACGCTCACAGTATCAACTTGAATATCTGAAGAGGGTGAGTAATTCGAAAATTTTTAACAAAATTCCCATATGTCATTCGCCTCCAGTTGTAGAAGTAAATAATTAGCCGCATATATAAAGATTAAACTCTAGTCGGGCTGTGCGTTTTCACAAAATAAAGTAAAGCTTGTTTTGCTTCGCTACGAGTAGTAAGTGCCATTAATCAGGGAAAATTCTACTGGTAGCACTACCACCTTTCCCGGTCCAGAAAAAGGCAGCGATGAGTTGAAGGAATTGTAATAATGTGAGGAATGAACGACTTAAATTAGGTCTTAGGTACCTCGCTTGGCCTAGGCAAAGCGATATACCAAAGCAAGGCAACCTGAGAGTATATTGGAGTTAACTTGTAAGCCTTTAAGGCAAAGCCAGAGCGGATAAAACCTTAAGAATGATGGTTTTATCCACTACTTAACCCCTGTAAATGAGTCCTAAATCAATGTAAGTTATCCATCTCTTCTTTCATTCTCTTACCTATCGCTAAATGCGCCGCTGGATCAAAATGGTAATAACCTGAGAGATCATCTGTTTCATGAGCCTCAACATTGTAGATGTTGTCTGCAACAGACTGTTGGGCAGACTGGATAGCTCCACTGGCATCACCATAGTGGCTTTTAGCAATAACAATGGGCACGTCATAATCATTTAGCGCTTCCCGTAGGCCATTCACCAGACAGGTCAAATTCGCCTCATAGTTGTTTTCATTTACAGTTTGCCCTCCATCATTCCAACCCTGAAACCAGATAAAACTATCGATTTCAATCGACTTATTTTCATACTGCGGAAAGTAACCAGCCAAGACTTCAGGGTCGCGCAGGGCCTCAATCTTCTCCAACATCGCAGAGTAAAGAGACTCCTGACTTTCCTCATCTTGGGTCCACTCATTAGCGGCGGAGTCATGGCAGCCAGGGACCTTCCAGTCTACTCTCAGGTCAGTACCACCCTGAACCACTTTTAAAAGCAACAGATCGTTCTCAGTCTCTTCACCGAGGTAGTGCCCTAAAGTGAGCTCTGGTCCATAGCGGTTAGTAGACACGCCGTAATTGGGGAACAATTCACCATGGCGCTCAGAGAAGGAGAGAGAACCGGTATCATTCAATGAACCCTGATACTGCAGTACAGTAATATCGTCTCGTGCACCTTCAAGAGCTGCGTCCAGGTGACCATCAGTATAAATCTCAGCTACCTCCATAGCAGTACTCATTTGCATCCAGGCATCGTAATTGTACCCATAGGAGCCATCGCTAGAGGAGAAGTAATATCTACTGATGGTGGCAAAGAGTCGGTCAGTCAGATCAAAGTTACGGCTATCACAGGTTTCACCTGTATGGGAATCGAGACTGCCTGCACGGCAGAGGAATTGCCCGAGCTTCTGCACCACAGGATCTTCGTTATCATCGCTAAGTCTCTGGTTATAATCGGCTAGCGAATCACTATTATTGATAAACTGCTCTGTTATCTGGTCATCACTAATCGCCGTAGAACCACAGTCGACATCGCCGTAGGTGTAATCTGCATTGGCATGACAAATCAGCTCTTGCAAGCGATCTAACCGGGTGTTGTTGCCTTCCATATTGGACTGGCCTGCCATAACCACAACTTTTACAACATCCTCATATGAAGTATCACCCACTGGATCGGTATTTACGTCACCACCAGATGGATAGATAGCAAAATCATAATCATAAAACTCAAAATCCCTGAAGGTGTCAGGAGTTGTGACTACGAGAGCATAGAGTTCATGATTGGCAGGTACCGGTACTACGGTACTTGAATCTTCCCCGGAGCTATCAATATCAAATGGATAATAGCTACGAGAGCCAGTAGATGGGTTGTAAACCACTGCACGACCACGGAAGTCCGCATGAGCTGGGTTATTTTCAGCATCAACCCTAACCGCAATGGTGTAGTTACTGTCTTCAGTAATACCTTCTACCTTAAAGGCATTAAAAGCCCAAGAGCCTGGTACAAAACCGGTATCCATATCAGTCCAGCTGTTACCCGTCCCTTCCTGATCAAATGTTTGAGTGTACTTATTATCGTGGGTGCTGGCATCAGGGTGCTCACTCAACATCCGACTCAAAGAGGCTGCCTCCGATACCTGGTAGGCCTCACTCTCAACCATATCCCAGGTCGTGATTTGTGCGGCAAAATCTGCAAATAGGGCCTTCATATCGTGCCCTTGTGCTGTTAGATAGGCATCCGCTGCTTCCAGGTCGTTGAGCCCATCCCTGGAGTCACGGAATACACCTCCCATCAGATCCTTACTCACAGCATAATTAGTCAGCCAAGACCAGAAAATATATGCACCGTACTGATGCCCGCCTTTAAAGTCATAACCATATTGGTGATCGACGGGAGAGTCTTGAATGGCCCAAAGGGTAATATGTGGGTGGAGGGTGTAGTAACCCAGCAAGCTATCTTTAACGCCCGGGATATTGTGATCCGCGCCCCAGCTTGCGGAGGATTCCAGGGTGTACTTACCACTGGACTCACCTGTAACCCTGTTTAGCTTACCCTGATAGGAGTGGAAGTTCTCATGCATCCAGTGCTGGGCGTTAGACTGGGTAAGCGGGTTATCCTCCAGGGTGTAATTCTTAACGAACGTATTACTAATTGAGTCATTGAGTTCTAAATCACGGGTGGAACCTTCATCACTGAAGTAAGTGCAAAGCTCGCCTTTTCCATACATGCCGGCTTCAAAGATATTCCTCTCCCATACCCGCTCTTGAGCCACAATATAATGCTCAAAATTAGCCATGGTTTTGTCGGTATCATCCGACCACCATTGGCACTGGTACGTTGAACAAAGATAGTTGTTGTAACCATCATAGGGGCTGGTAGCAATCATGGATTCATTGCACTTACTGCCACCCAGGTCCATGACTTCATCGTATGTCAGCACACGCTCATAGAGTCGCGCATCCCAGATTTTTCCCGCAAAGGGCCCAAATTGCAGCATGTCGCCCAAGTAAGGATAGCTATCACCATCAACAGATATCGAAGTAGAAGCCTCACCGTTTACGTACACGGTTAGCGTGCCATTGTCGACCGTAACTGCGACATGATTACAGCTACGGGTTTTTAAAGTACTTTCTGCGTTAGAAAACTGCTGGCTGTCTTGGCCGCCCAATTGCCCTACAACAACCTCATCACTGATGCCTATATAAAAGCTGCCGGAGTTATTATCACCATTAGTATCGGCAATTGATCTCACCATCACTTCATCGTCTTCAGTACTATCCGGGATGAACTTAAAAGACAAGCTAAAATGCGCGAGGCCATCTTTCTCAGGAAGAGCCACCGTCATGTCTGCATTATTAAAGTCGTTGCGACTGACAAACATTGTGCGCCCTTCTACATCTGGATCCGAAGATGCACTTTCTGTTAGCGCAGTACCCTCAACAATCACAGAATTTCCACCCGCTACATCACGGAATTCCAAGTGAGACGGGACATGCACCAGAAGGCTGTCAGCTGGTCCATCCAGGAAATCGCTGGCACAATCATTTGCCGCAACTTCAATAGTAACTGTCGCAATATTACTAGCACCACTACTATCTGACGCTAGATATGAGAAGCTATCAGTACCCGTAAAGTCTGTTGCAGGGAGGTACTCCCAGCGACGCCCACTTCCTGTTAAAGTGCCATGCGCCGGCTCCGACTGAATAGAATATTCTAGAGAATCCAGATCTTCATCATACGCAGCAAGAAATATAGATTTTGCAAGTCGGCCGTGTGCGGCCATCTGTACCAACTGATCATTGGCAATGGGCAGCGTGTTAGAATCATCACCTTCATCCGGGGTATCTACCACTCCCCCACCCGAATTTCCACCGCCTGAATTTCCACCACCCGAGTTATCACCGCCAGTGTTCTCTTGCGGTGTCGTCTCATCGTTACTACTACCTCCGCCACCACAGCCAAAAAGTAGTGCGCTTAATAATAATACGAGGGGGGCCTTAAATGCCTTTTCGGAGCGATTTGTTTTGCTGATACGTATAAACATTACTTGTCATTTAGAAATACTGAAATTAACAAACGAAGCTTATCCGTATCTCCTCGCGGGTACCGTGAACCAGTTCTTTGATTGAGTCACCCTGACTTAAAATTAAAGCCACCACTAAAATTTATTGACTTACTTAACTTTTCCACGACGGCTCTTTTTGACTACTAAGGCTTACAAATCTATTGGCTATTTATAGAACATAGAAAATTATCAGTCTTCTCTTGAGGCTTGATAACTAGCTATGTAACGAAAGCAAGGCGTTATAAGTGCACTTAACTTAGCCTTCCCTTGAGTTAGCTTCCCATGCTCATTCATCAGGCAATTAAGGCATATCTTGAGTATTTCAACATCTACCAAGACACTGGACCCTAAGCTTGCTGCCAATGTTGGAAATATATTTGATATCAGAAAGAGTACGACAAGACAGGTTAGACGGTTAACCAAGTCGCACTTAAAAAAACGCTTCTTTATCTCTCAGGTTTTGCAGACCATATCACAGCATTATAAACAAGGCTCTTGCAGTAAATCTTTTGCAAAGCGTTGGGCATAACTTCTCTAGTTATTCACAACACAGCCTAGTCAATTAAAAGTAAGAAGGTATAAATTTTGCTTAACCAATACAGGAAAAAGACACAACCCCAGCTTCGAAAGATTGAAAATATAATTATGCTCTTTTCACCCGCAATCAAAAAATAATTATTGATCACATGGATAGAGGTGAGTGTCCACAAAAATTAATACTCCTATTTTTGCACAATACGAAACCCTAACCCCTTACAAAGAAAAGGCAAGCCAATTTTCTACATTTTGTAGGAATCGATCCGCACCGAAAAAAGAAAATTTATTCGCAACAATCATCAACTTGACTACATTTTAGCTCCTACAAAAAGCCCAATTTGATATAAGTACACCTTTATGTCTAGCAGAGAAGATTCTCATCAAATTAGAACCTGTAATGCTCAGAAATGACAATTACTGTTCACATGGATGTTTGCGATAACTACAGAATTAGTTGAAAATACTTGCGAGCCCTTTTTGAAATGCAAGACATAGCTGATCAGTTTATTATTTCGTTTTATGGGGAAGCTTTGAGACTCATATAGGAGGCAATAGCCGGCTCTATTCTCGAGCACTAGCTTCGCAAACTACACAGATATAATCCTGGGATTCACAGACAGCTTGCTCGCCAATTTCAGCGCCGGTGTAGCTTATTCAATGATTTAGATCGCTAATTTAGCTAAATCAAATACCGCCCGGTGACGTTAACTATCGACCATCCTTAATTAAAATTATCCGCGGCTTGTCTCGAGTGACACCCACTCCTGGCACTCGCGAATTGTTTTCAGCTATTACTCTGTAAGGAACTCTCTGAATACTGCGCTTCTGGCTGCATACTCCATAGAAGCGCTAATGCCATCTGCCACCATTTGGCTGCTAAAGATGGCGGCAATGGGCACTCTCTACTAACGCATTGCACCAACCAGTCTAAGGGGCCCTAGTAAATGGCCATCCCAAAAGAAGGCCAATTATTTGGTTGCAAATGAAACCCTCGCCCTATTCTTGATGGCAAAGTAGGATAGGTACTCCGCCTGCAGGTGCAGCGCGGCACTAAGGAATAGAGAAACCAGAAGACGCCATGACCACACAGCAGTTCGACGACTTAAATGTTGTCTCCCAGGAAGTACTGATCAGCCCGGAGACTCTGAAAGCAGAACTCCCCATTAGCGATGCCGCCGAGGCGACTGTCGCTGGAGGACGCGCCGCCGTGCGCGACATCCTAGATCGCAAAGACCACCGCCTGATGGTGGTAATCGGGCCATGCTCCGTTCACGATGTGAACGCCGCAATGGATTATGCTAAGCGCTTGAAGGCGATTGCGGACAAGGTTTCCGATACCCTGCTAATTGTAATGCGCGTCTATTTTGAGAAGCCCCGCACCACTGTTGGCTGGAAGGGCTTGATCAACGACCCTCACTTGAACGACTCCTTCAAGATTGAGGAGGGGCTGCATATTGGCCGCAAGCTGCTATTGGATGTTGCCGAGCTAGGACTGCCTACTGCAACAGAAGCACTAGACCCAATCTCCCCTCAGTACCTGCAGGACCTAATTTCATGGTCTGCCATTGGCGCGCGAACCACAGAGTCACAGACTCACCGGGAAATGGCAAGCGGCCTATCCTCTGCCGTGGGCTTCAAGAATGGTACCGATGGTGGCCTGGAGGTGGCTATCAATGCCCTTCAATCGGTCGCCAACCCCCATCGTTTCCTCGGCATCAATAAGCACGGTCAAGTTGCGATTATCCACACCGCAGGCAACCCATACGGTCACGTTGTACTTCGCGGGGGCAATGACAAGCCAAATTACGATTCAGTGAGTGTTGCAATGTGCGAGCAGGAGCTGCGTAAGTCCAATATCGTGCCAAACATTATGGTCGACTGCAGTCATGCCAACTCCAATAAAAACCACGAATTACAGCCCCTGGTGGTCGACAATGTGACTCACCAAATCCTCGATGGCAATCAGTCGATTATTGGCATTATGGTGGAAAGTAACCTGAAAGCCGGCAACCAGAAAATTCTGCCAAACCTGAGCGATATGGAGTATGGCGTTTCGGTAACCGATAAATGTATCGATTGGGAAACTACTGAGTCCCTGCTGTTAGGCATGGCCGAACAGCTGCGCGAAGCCCTTAAAGCACGCTCCTCTTAGATCTCCCCCTGGAGAGGCCCATAACGGGCCTCTTTCCTACCGAAAAGATAACCGCCACAGCTTGATCTCCCTACAAATTACGCTATCCACTTGATAAAGACCCTACAAAAAGAGTACTTTTGCCCTGCCGTAACAGATAGCTGTCGTATGCTTCCTTCAATCAGCTAAATAAAAATAAGCGGCCTACTAACTGAGGTTGAAATCTGGCACCTAATTTTACATTTATGGGAAATAGGAAAGCAGCACATATGGAACTGCAGTCCAACAAAGTACCAATCTATATCTTTGGTGGGTTTACTCTGACCTGGCTACTTGTCAGCCTAAGTTTTGCTCTCGATGGGGGCTCCACCATCTCCTGGCTGGCCACCGCTCTCTGCACTCTTCTCGCAGTAATCACATTCTCATTTCGGGCAACACATTACATTGATGGAGAATCAAAAAGCTATGTTTCCAAGAGACAAGCCCTCTGGCATAGCTGGACCGAGAGGCAATCGCTAGCGGCGTTCAAGGGGGTTAAGGTTGTCTCCTACTCACCCCATACCACAGACCGTAAAAGTAGCCACTCCAGCTGGCAGGTAATATTGGTCCCCCGCCAAAATAACGGTAGCAATAGTATCCAGGCGCAGGCCTTCCACTCCAAGAATGATGCACTGGCCTACGCGCATGAACTCGCGCTCTTTACCGCGCTCCCCCTACTGGACTAAAGAGCCAGTACTCTTAAGGCACAAGTGGGGATATAGCCCTTCTCACCCTAACCTCCTTTGTTAAAGCTGTTGCCACCCAACTCCGCAGGGGTGCACAAATCAACTCTACTCGACCCTCCAGTCGAGACACAAAAACAGAGGAGCCTCGAAATGGACCCAATTCAATGGGAAATGTCGAGTTCTACCATCGTTCGCAAGTTGGACGAGGATGCACACCAAGTAACCTTCCCTCCCCCTCATCTCGATAAGGTGAAACAAGGCGAGCTGCTGAAGTTTCACGCTCATATTAATGTCGAACAAATGCCTGAGGGGCATCACCTAAAAAAAGCCACCATATTTTCCAACGTTCCTAATGGTGGAACATGGGAGCTTATCTGTGATGAAGGCACAGCCGTCGGCGGTAGAGGCAGCGCTCCATCTCCAATTATGTACTTCTCTGCAGGGCTAGCCCTTTGCATGATGTCTCACATCGAAATGCTGGCTAAACTTGGCGGGATCAAATTAAAAAGTGTAAGGCTAGAGCAAAAAACTGAGTTCTCAACCACTTTGAATTTTGGGGGTATCAAACCGGAAGAAGTCTTTGGCAAGGGGGATAGAGTGGAAATACACTTGATTGTTGAAAGTGATGAGCCAGAAGAAAAACTTGTAAAATTCATGCATTGTTGCCGGCAGGCCTGTATGTCACTTCAAACCGTTTCCAGTGCTACACCCGTTGATACCCACCTCTTTATCAATAGTAAAGCGATTAAGTTCAATTAAATACCCTGGGATGGCCTCACAGACCAAGAGGCCATAGCCTAATAGCGCTTGTTATTAATCGTTTTCTACATCCTCAATCCGGGCTTTAGATAAGGCAGAAGCGACAAGACCTGTCGGAATTGCAACCACCCCCAAACCAATCAAAAGCACAAAGAAAGTAAATATTCTCCCACCGAGAGTAACTGGATACATGTCACCATAACCCACAGTGGTTAAGGTTGTAACTGCCCACCACAAACTGTGAAAGATAGATTTAAATTGTTCCGGCTGAGCAGCGCTCTCAAAATAATAGATACCTACAGATGACAAATAAAGCAAGATCAGAGCTGTTACTCTAAACAATACCAGTTCCTCTTTAATCATACGAAATGCACGACCGAATCGCGCAACAGCCTTGCTATAGCCGGCCAATGGAACTTTTACGCAAACCAATGGTGTGAATAGTACTGTCCAGCAGCTCGTATGGACCGACTGGAGTTCCTACCTACCCTATTTTGCCTACTAATAATCAGGTTTCTAAAAAGGCCAGATTGGTTGAATAGAGTATCAATCTGGCCAGCAGCGGGTCGCACATAGCATGTACGGAAAAGGATACCTGTTTGACATTGTTGCTGCGCTTGTCTTATGGCTACTGCTTAGATATGTCGACAAGCGCTACTACCAAGAGAAAGGTGAATTGAAAAGAAAGAAGCTTCAGGAAATTCAAAAAAAAGAGATGATACGTAAAACCCTACCATATTTGCTTTTAAGGGTGAATTAAATCCCTCTGCAAGCTCTCAACCAATGCCTGCCAAACTACCTCTACCGCTTTACTTCTTATAGACCTTCCCAAGCACACTAGATGGATCGGTTGCAACTCAGGGCTTCTCCATTGCTGAAAGATAGACATCAACTTGCCCTCCGCTAATTCCTTGCGCACCAGAAGAGGATCAATCATAACTATACCTTGCCCCATTGTAGCTAATTCAACCAATGTACGGCCATCATCGACCACCATCGCCGGATCAATGGCAACAGTCTTTATTTCGTTACCATCGTTAGAAAAGTGCCAGTGATCAATGGTTGTTGTTTGGTTACTAAACACTAAGCATTGATGCTGGCTTAAATCATCTGGAGAATTAGGCTCCCCCCAACTCGCCAAATAATCCGGGCTGGCAAACCACCCCCAACGCTTTTCACCTATTCGGCGCGCTACCAATGAAGAGTCCGGCAAGTGCCCCGTGCGAATAGCAATATCAACGCCTTCATCCAGTAAGTTCACAATCCTATCGCTCAAGTTCACTTGAAAAGTAATTTTTGGGTAGCGTTGCTTTAGTAATGGTATGGATGGCAATAAGTACCGCTGCCCCATTAAGGTAGAACAACTTATCTTAACTCTACCAACAGCTTCATCCTGGTGGGAGAGGATCAGGTGTTCGGTATTGCTCATTAGCTGAGCCATAGTCTCCGTTGCTTCCAACAAAGCAGCACCGGCATCCGTAAGGCGCAATTGCCGCGTACTTCTATGCAATAGACGCTGATCAACAAACCCCTCCAGCTGTGCCAGCTTCTTGCTGACTGATGAGCGAGGTAAGCCCAGCTGATTAGCAGCCCCCTGAAAACTGCCTTGCTCAATGACCAACCGGAAGATGTACAAATGTCCCAAGTATTGATGTAGATGCTGCATTCTGCCTCACTGCTTCCAAATTAGAATCAAAGTGTTACCCTAATGGTGCCTTATTGATACCAGTATAACAACATATCCTCCTAAGCCTAATCTTGGCAACTGCCATTCATTGCACCATTACAATCGCAAGAGAGGATCTATGGGACACCAGCAGAGAACAAAAACCATCGCAATCACTGGTGGCACTGCCGGTATTGGACTCGCAACAGCTAAGCACTTTTTAACCGAGGGCTGGCAAGTCATCATCACGGGCCGAAACGCTGAAAAACTGGAACAAACAGCCGAGGATATCGCGGGCCTCTTTGGGAGTAGCGGCCAGCTGACCTGCCACCTATGTGATAGCGGACAACTCGATCAAATTGAGCAACTGGGAAACAAATTACAAAACGATGAGGTTAAACTGGATGCCCTTATCTTGAATGCCGGTATTTTCAAGCCTGGGATATTTGAGGAAACCGATGAAGCCCTCTTCGATCACACTTTTGATATCAATGTGAAGGGACCTTTTTTCACGCTGCAAAAATTACTACCGGTGATGAATAACCCCTCCAGCGTGGTTTTGCTTTCAAGTATTGCCGTAGAGAAAACCTTTTCGGGAACTTCCGCTTATAGCGCGAGTAAGTCTGCCATTGAAGGTTATGCCCAGGTCCTGAATGCGGAGTTAGCGGTGAGGGGAATTCGTATAAATAGCGTACGCCCCGGAATCACCCTGACCGAAATCCAGGAAAAAGCCGGCATGAGCCAATCAGACATTCAAAGTCTCGCAGAAAGTATGATGGTAACGCCACTGGGCCGGGCACTTGAGGTAGATGACATAGTGCCAGCAATCCACTACCTGGCCACAGATCACTCAGCCGGTATGCGAAATGCACACCTGAAGGTTGATGGGGGCTACTGCCTCTAACCGGCTTGAAAGTGCACAAGTGGGGGCCAAGCCCTCCACTTGTGCGAATGAGTACCTTTTGCCGAAGCTTTCTCGTAGTTCACCCCGGCATTCTTAAACACGGGAAATAAGCTACACTGCAAGTCCCAATGCAGCGCGATTACAATATGTAGCTCGCACGATCTCGCGGACCTCTACAGAAACCATCTCCACATCGGGCACGGCTGCACATAGGGCCTTGGCTAGTAAATGAGCCAAGCTTTGTCGCTGCTCAATACTTCTACCTGAAAGCAGACTGCACTCCAGGTGTACAAACGGTGCTGGTTCAGGTCCAACCAAATAGTGCTCGACAGGTAACAAACGAACTTTAATATCCCCCGACTCAAACAGTGCAGACTGATCTGCAGCGGCATGGATAGAAGTCAGTAAGCTATCAACATCTACCAACTCAAGTAGGTTAGAAGGACACTGGATAACACAGTGAGGCATAAATACTCCCAGGTGAATTTTGAAAAAAACTTGGTTTCAACTATTAAGTGCAATCGTTTTATACTACAAGCAGATCATCTTGCAGATCCATAAATAACTCATTCGGTAACCTTCCACCCCGACTCGCTTTTGGTCTACTATTCAAGCGACCCATTACAAATTGAACCTGCTCGTCTGTTACTTTATTAAAGTCAGTATCCTTTGCAAAATTCTGCCAAGTGTCCGGGTTTTTTTAAGCTGTAAATCTGGTATCGTTCGTTCTCGCTCATTTGGTAGTAGCTCATCTGTGCCTTTCTCTTGGTCGGGAGAGGTGCCGACTCTACCAGCTGAGCCCTCCCTTGCCAATTGCACTTATTATCCGAAACCAAGTGAGATTAAAATTTAGAACCAAACTCACATTTCACTAGCTGAGCTTGATTACAAGCTCAGACTTAAAGAGAGTTATAAATTTTAAAGATATCCTTTTCTTTCACTATCCAGCTAAGCTTTAGCTAAAATTCTAGATATATTGCTGCTCTAGGAAAATCTTTTGATTTACCTGAGCAGCCTAAAATCTATACTTAGAATAAAGATTTCTAAAATTTACATTGTACGCATTCCGTTCGGTCTAGATTAATGATAACAATACCATTTAAACTCAAACAACTAACTTTATACGTAAATATAAATTATACAGCCTAATTAATAAATATAGACCGCTCCTGCATTTTCAGCTTCATTGCTCTCAGGGTTTGCGAACAAACCGCTATCCGCTCCATCTTCAGTGTTCGCCCCTACTGCTAAACTAGCTCCATCTCCACTTAGCGCAACAGAGCCACCAAAATGGTCTCCCGAGTCTGTGTTACTCGCCTTAATATAAGCTTCACTAGACCAGTCTACGCCATTAAATATATAGGTATAAACTGCTCCTGCTCTAATTGAAGATTCGTCTGTACTATCTCCGAACAATCCTTGGCTATAGCTTTTCTCTCCCCATGCTCCCACGGCGATAAAACTGCCATCATCACTCAGGTTTACCGCCTCTCCAAAGTAAGCCGATACATGAGGATTGGAAGCTTTCAAGTAGGCAGTTTGCTCCCAAGTGTTTTCTTTTCGAGAAAAAATGTAGACAGCGCCACTGTTAGATCCACTTTTTAATGGGGCGCCAACTGCTAGAGTTTGCCCATTACCACTTAAATTGAGCGCAAATCCAAACCAACCACCAGCGACAGGATTACTAGCCGATATCTTGCTCTCCTCCACCCAGGATTCACCATCCAACTGGTATAGATAAACGGAACCTGCCTCTGCATTGTCAGCATAAGCCCCAACTGCGAATGAAGCCCCGGCATCATCAAGGCTTATCGAAGAACCAAAACCTAACCCCTCAGAACTATCAGTAGCTTTAATGTAGGCATACTGTGACCAACTTCCTTCCTCATTACGGAACACATATACCGCTCCAGAATCTTCAATAGAATCGCCATCAAGACCACCATCTTCACTGGGTGCGGTTACTGCTAAAGTAGAACCATTCCCACTAAGGCTAAGGGCATAGCCAAATAGGTCATTATTTCCTTGATTGTCTGCTTGAAGTCGGGCGCTATGGGCCCAACCTTCATTACTTCGGGAAAAAATATGAACAGCGCCCGCAGAAAAATTATCATTTTCCCCGTTCTCCTTGAATGCCCCTACTGCAAGCGTATAACCATCATCGCTAAGACTCAATGCAGTTCCAAACTCTGCAGCTTCTTGAGGATCTGGAGACTTAAGATAGGCTTGCTGTGTCCATTCGCCATCTTCCCGACTAAAAATATAAACTGCACCTGAATCAGGTGTCAGGTTATCCTCTTGGTCACCACCGCTATCTTCGCGAGGAGCACCTACTGCAAGCAGGTTGCCATCATCGCTAATTGCTAGGTTCCAACCAAACTGATCGTCAGCATCCGTATTACTGGGTTTAAAATAACCGATACTGCCTATCACATCCTGATCAATCGCTACTGCATCAGAATCGATACATCTCTGATCATCGCAGGTTTGCAATAAGTATTGGGCATTAAGCTTTTTGAATAAAGGCACCACTAATTCAATGCGCTCTTCTTTTGGTGCAATGGGATTTCCAATAGGTTCAAAGCCAGAGTGCCCATCAGCATTTTCAAATAACTGATAATAAGTTGCCCCAGAAACATCGCTCCAGCGAAAGGTTAGCGTTTTAGGTTTCTCATAATGGACCGCCATCGTAGCAGCTGTAAGCTCGCCACCTGTGTCTGGATTATCTCCCCCACTCGAAGATCCATTACAACCTGAAAGATATACACTGAACATCAAGATTGCTAGGTTAATATTAAATTTCACTATATGCTTTCCTTATAGGTCATCGTATCATTTTTCAAAATTCTCTTATTCTTAGTTCTGGATCAGATACAATTGTTATTATCAATACGAAAATATAGAATATTCTCGCATCGCCTTAGCACTAAAATATCTCCAACAAGAACCACTGCGAGAAGTAAAATTCGAATAAACTTCGAATATATTCCTTGGTTTCAACTATTAAGTGCAATCGTTTTATACCACAAGCAGATCATCTTGCAGCCCTATAAATAACTCATTCGGTAACCTTCCACCCCGACTCGCTTTTGGTCTACTATTCAAGCGATCCATTACAAATTGAACCTGCTCGTCTGTTACTTTATTAAAGTCGGTATCCTTTGGGAAATTCTGCCAGGTGTCCTGCTTTTTTAAGCTGTAAATCTGGTATCGTTCGTTCTCGATCAGTTGGTAGTAGCTCATCAGTGCCTTTCTCTTGGTCGGGAGAGGTGCCGGCTCCACCAGCTGAGCCCTCCCTTACCAATTGCACTTATTACCCGAAACCAAGAAAAGCTACATGACCGGAGCGGGTAATGTATCCGCTGGCAGTAAGCGATTAATGCTCCAATTCAAGATATGGGACACCCAAAGTCCGTCGTCATCCACATAGATCCCATGTACGAAGCCAAATTGCTTCTGTCCCCGCCCAGGCTGGCCCTGATAGCGCATCTTGAGATCACCAGACAGGTCGTACTGTCGCACTTCCTCGGCCCGCGCATCTGTCATCCACAAAGCATCACCTTTGAGAAAGAGGACATAGGGGTAACCTATTCCACGCCATTGAGTTAAATATTTACCCTGTGAATCAAAGATCTGTAGCCTGCGGTTTTCACGATCGGCAATATATAACTGCCCCTCAGAATCAATCACAATGGAGTGAGGGAAATTAAACTCTCCAGGGGCCTCCCCCTGACCACCCCAGGTTGTTACCAAAAGGCCATTCTTATCCAGCTTTACGATGCGGCTGTTGCCTTTATCCACCACATAAATAAATCCATTTCTATCCACTGCCACATCTTGGGGCTGATCGAACAGCACCAAGTTGTAGTCGCGATCAAACCAGCCTTCACTGGCTGCACCTCGCTTCCCCAATACCATGGCTACTTCGCCATCAGGTGTAAATTTTAATACCAGGTGCGTGGCAGTATCGGTAGTCCAAATATTGCCCTTATGGTCTATACGAAGACCATGCGGATTTTCAAACAGTCCTGCGCCAATTTCGCGAACAAAACGCCGCTGTCCATCGAACTCCAACAGCGAATGAGACCCTCGGTGAAACACAACAAAGTGGCCATTCTCCCTGCGGACCACCCCCGCAACCTCCCCAAAGTGCCAACCCACTGGCAACTTAAATTCACCCCCCTTGACGTGAAATGGCTGGCTGTTTGGCGGTGCCTCGGCCAGCGTAAAAGCGCTGGGAACCAAAATCAGGCATAGCAATACAATCACTCTCATCAGAAACCCTTCTTAACTTGTCGATCTGCCAAGATATTGTGACTTTTTCCTATAAATGCGTTAATAGCATAATTTTGATACTCACTTTTTCCTGCCAGGAAATTATTGGAGGTTCCTTTGGACCGATTCCACTTAATTCAGGTGTTCACTACGGTGGCGCGATTGGGGTCATTTACCCGTGCCGCCCGGGAATTGGGGTCTACGGTGTCTGCTGTGAGCAAGGCCATCCAACAGCTTGAGCAGCGACTGGGGACTCGGCTAATTCACCGTACTACCCGATCCCAAAGCCTTACGGATGCGGGGCGGGACTACCTGGAAACCTCAGAGCGTGTCCTTAATGATCTAAGGGAAGTGGAAGAGCGCCTAACCAGCTCCAAAGGGCAGCCCTCTGGATTGTTGCGGATTACCGCCCCAACGGCTCTGGGGCAGTTCTGGCTGGCACCTAGGCTACCGAAGTTTACAACTGAGCACCCAGATATCCGTTTGGACCTGATTCTGGATGATCAGCTTCGGGATCTTACCGGTGAAGGGTTTGACCTGGCATTGCGCTCCCAACCTGCGCAGCCCCAATCAACGCTCTACTCTCATCAAATCGGCCGGCACGATCGGCTCCTGGTAGCATCTCCTGAGTACCTGGCAAGGATTAAGTCTTTTTCCTCCCCGGACCAACTCAATAAATTCCAACTACTGTGTTACAAATACAGCCGCGATCCACTTTCCTGGACCTTTCAAAAGGGGCAGGAATCGATCACGATTGCCCCCAAGCCCTACTTTTCAAGTAATAACTACTATTCCCTCTACCAAGCAGCCCAGTCTGGCGCCGGTATAGCTTGCCTTTACGATTATTTGGTAGAGCGGGATATTACGGCGGGTAACTTGGTTCAGGTTCTGCCGGATTGGCAGCAATCAAGCAGACCACTTTTTGCGGTGTATCAGCAGAGAAGAGCCGCCTCCGCCAAGCTGGATGCCTTTTGGAGGTTTCTGGAGGAATGTTTTGAGAACAACGCCTGCTGACACTCCTGTAGCATAGGTGTTTGTGTATTTAGTTGGCGCTGGGGGGGCGAACCATCTCATTGGCAAGTACAGGGACCCCACTGTAGGTAGTTTGCAGCTCCCTGGTCACCACAAAACCATATTTGCGATACAGGTTTTTCACCGGGTCGTTGGTTTTGGCAACCTGCAGGTGTACAGCGCCACTGATTTCCCCTAACAGGTACTCCAGCAACTCCCGCCCTACCCCCTGACCTCTAAACGAAGGATGCACAAACAGTGCACGAATCTCATTCTTATATCGCGCACCATAGCCAAGAACATCACCTTTTTCGTACACATAAATATCCGACTCCATCAGCTGGGCCAAACGTTTTTGATCTTTATCCAGCGGCAGCAGATTGAAACTCCGGTTTTCAAACCGTAGCTCATCGAGTTTTGAACGGGCATATATATCCAGCACACTTGGATAGTCATTTTTATTGTATTTTCTAATCATTTTGAGAGTGAATCTGTACAAAAGAAGGCAAGTTCAAATTTATCTTCCTGATTATCAGTTGAAGTACGGGGGACAACAAGGACTATTCGCTACTTATTCCGTGACGTACATGAAACATTCGACTACTTATTAAAACAACTCCGAAACCCTATGTTGGATACTCGTACAAGTGCGCTAATTAAGAATTGATGAATAATTCTTCCTGGAGCTCAAAGTATTACCACTGCCTTCTCTTTTGTCTTCCTTCTTCTACCACTCATTTCGGCTACTTTTTCACTTCAACAACCAAGATTATCTGGGTGCTTTAGGTCGTAGAAGCGGCGATATCTTCAGGTAATCGATCTAGCGGCTCCTGAATTCGCTCAGTTAAGCCAAAGTCCTTGAGAATGCCATAAAGGGCTGGCAGGACTAACAGAATCAAAACGGTTGAACTACTTATCCCAAATACAATACTGGTTACCAGTGGAATCAGTATCTGGGCTTGAAGACTGGTTTCGAACATCAGTGGCAGCAAGCCGGCTACTGTTGTCAGTGAGGTAAGAAAAATAGCCCTGAACCGGTCGCGACTGGCTTGACTTGCCGCCGTGTGAACGTCCATTCCCTTTCGGACGCGAAGCTTCACAAACTCTACTAACAGGATTGAATCATTCACCACAATTCCAGTGAGAGAGACAAATCCCATCATGCTGGGCATCGTCATATTCTGCCCCATAATAATATGTCCCCAGACTACACCTATTAAAGCCAGGGGAATCGCCATCATCACAATTACAGGTTCGGTATAACTACGAAATTGAAGCGACAGTAGTAAATAGATTCCTATTGTCCCGATCAACAAGGCCTTACCCATCGATAGACCTGTAATGAGACTATTTTCAATCTCTCCCTTCATGGTTACCCTTAGGCCCGGAAATTCCTGCTCCAATGGTGCAAAAAAGTTCTGTTGGGTATCCAGCAGGATTTCACTGGCATTGGCCCTCTCTGTAAAAACATCTGCAAAGACCGTAACAACACGCTCACCATTTATTCTCTGGATACGCGCATAGTCCCGGTGCATTTCAATATCGGCAATTGCCATCAAGGGTACACGCTGCCTTGTCTCAGGGTGGATAATGACAAGCTCGTCAAATCGTGACAGCGCACTGCGAGATGGCTCATCCATTCGAACACGAATTTCGTAAGTCTCTCCCTGATACTGCACTTCATCAATCTCTGTGCCCTGATAGGCAGCTCTCAATTGAGTGGCCACAACACTGGCATCAATACCAGAAGCATAAACCCCCTCCCGCATTCGGACCGTCAGCTGTGGCTTACCAGGACGCAGGTCATCCAGTACATTCACCACTCCTTCGTAACTGCGCAGCCAGTTTTGTAGACGTATAGATATTCCTTTTAGCTGATCAATATCCAGCCCGGCCAAGCGAAGGTAAATAGCTCGTCCAGCTGGACCAGGCGATGGCTCCTTATACAAAATCGCGATCGCACCAGGTATATCGCCAGCAGCCTTACTCCAGGCCTGACGTAACTCACTGATACTTGTATGGCGAACCTCTGCAGCCAGTAGGTCGACATTTATTGTGGCTACATGAGCTCCACTCTCAAAAGCATCGCCATTCACACCGTAAGTAACACTAATGTGCTCGATAAGTGGCGCTACCTCTTTCCCTGAGAGGTTTCCAGCAGCTAAATACAGGGCCTTCTTCTGATACGCCACCAGCTTTTCCATTTCTACGAGGGAGGTTCCTTGGGGCATTAGAATTCGGGCCTGTAGTAAATCTCCCTCCAATGTAGGAAACCCTTGGAATTTAACTAACCCCGCAGGAAGTAAACTCACCGTAACAAAAAATAGTCCCACTACGCCGCCGACAAAAGCATATCTGTATTCAACCGCTTTATCAGCGACACGCCCGACATACTCTCTCCACAACTCAAATCGCTGAGCAAAAGCGACTTTCCAGGCTGATGGGTTTTCCTTGTGCGAAAGGGCATGACGCAAATGGGCGGGGAGAATAAGAAAGGCTTCAATCAGGCTAACCACTAGTACAGAGATCAAAACAACTGGCAAAACTTTGAGGACCTGCCCCATGTCCCCTTTGATAAAAGCTAATCCAGAAAAAACGATCACGGTAGTAACAAATGAGGAGATAACCCCCCTTGCAACACGCTTGGTTCCGATAACCACCGCCTGAAGAGGTGTACGGCCATCCCGGTATTCGGTGGCGATACTTTCCGAAAGCACAATGGCATCATCCATCAAGATGCCAATTGCAATCAGCAGCCCCACCAAGCTGATCATATTGATGGATATACCCAAAGCAGTAATCACAGCAAAGGCGCCGAGAAATGAAACGGGCAAGCCCATCACCACCCAAAACACATATCGCCCGCTAAAAAACAAATAAAGGGTCAGCGCAACAAGAATAAGCCCTTGCCAGGCGTTGGTAATAATCATCCTTAAACGATCAGCAACAATTGAGGCGCTATCCTGAGTAAGAATCAACCGCATTTCTTCCGGTAAACGGGCATTTTCCGCCTGGACAAATTCGCGAACCGCTTCCAACACCCTCAAACTGTCATCCACGCTGTTTTTCTGAACAACAAGCAATGCGGCTCGCTGCCCATCAAAAGTGATTTTGTCCTCCTCCTTTTCAAAACTGTCGTAGATAGTGGCAATATCGCCCAAGCGCACCTCTGCGCCAGCCATCCCTTTTACAACAATAAGTTCTTCAAGCTCAGCTGCGGTGCGCCGCTTTTCGGTAAAACGAACCTGATACTCCCGATCAGGTGCAGTTACCTTACCGGCGGGCATATCAATTGCCTGCTTATCGATAATTGCGGCAAGATCGGCAACACTCAGCCCATACTGTCGCAAATTGTAATCTGAAATTTCCACTTGCAATTGATGGTCTGAAAAACCGGAAATTTTGACAATGGGCACCAGCGGATGACGAAGTAACTCTCGGCGATAGTGCTCGGCCAATTGGTTGAGCTGGATCAAAGGCAAATCTGCGCTTAGGGCAACACTCACCACCGGCTGGGTACGTCCCAGCTCTTCTATGACTGGTCTTTCGCTCTCAGCCGGAAGGGAATCTATCGCACCTACCGCAGATTCAATGTCGGCAAGAAACTGCCCCATATCACCTGCTTCCAGCATTTTCAGCTTCATCACACCAAGATTGTCTGCAGCTTCACAACGGCGCTCATCAATAAATGGGATGCCATCCGTTGCCTCTTCGAGGGGGAGGCAGATACTGTCTTCGACCTCAGCGGTAGCTGCACCAGGATAAAATACTGAGACTTGTACTTCGAACTTGTCGATTTCCGGCATAGTCTCTCGCTTCATCGTCGGCAATACGAAAAAGCCAGCCAGCATCAAACCCACCATAAGCAAATTGGCAGCAGTTGGGTGGATCGCAAAAAAGCGAATCACTCGCCAACTTCCTCTACTGCCACGGCCAGGTCTGAAACTCCCTTTTTGATATCGATGACAGATACTGCCGTCCCGCTGATTGCTGGGATAACATCAGTAGTTATCACCAGATCTCCAGGCACCAAGCCAGAGCGCACAACAGCTAGATCACCCTGGTAGTAGTCCACCGTTATGGTACGAATCTTCAATTGATTATTTTCAGCCAAGTAGACCCGCCCTTCATGCATGGCTCTGCGAGGGATAACCAAAGCTGGCGAAGGAGGTGCAATAAGCTTAATCCGGGCATACATACCACGAAATAGGGGCGGCCGACCCTCGGCTACTATATTTCGATAAGGGTTATCCACTGCGACCACTACGGATAGAGTTCTGCTTGTGGTATCCATGGTACCTCCAACTCTCACTACCCTGCCTCGCCATTCCACCGGTTTAATACCACCTACCAATCCAACCCTGGCCTCCAATCCCAATAAGGCATCTGAGAAGTCGTCAGGCGAGAGAGTTTGATCACTGGGAGATTCAATACTCCGAAAAAGAGGCACTATTTGAGCCATCGTCAGTTCGGCTGAAACTTCCACCTGATCCATACCATAAGCGACAAAAAGCGGTGTCCCATGGGCAACAGACTGGCCAGCCTCCACATAGACATCACCGATCCGCACGTTATAGGGCAGGCTTATCCGGGTTCGCGATAACTGGTAGCGACTTTCACCAAGCAGCGCTTCAGCACGACTTATCTGGGCCTTTATCACCTGCCTACGAGTGGGAAATAGGGAGAGATTACCCTTTTGAAGTTCAACTTCTTGTCGCAACTTCAATACCCGTTGCTCCTCCGCATCAGCCGCTGAGCGAGAAACAATCCCCTTAACCGCCAACTGCTCTTTTCGCTGTAATTCCTGTTCCCCTAATTCCAGTGTCCTCTGAGCTATTTCCAACGAACGCTGGCTATTAGCCTTTTCAACCTCCAGTTCTTGCAATTTTGCGCGATAAACAGCCAAGTCACTCTCCGCTTGAGCAACGGCCAATTGATAGCTGGTTTCGTCAATATTTAGGATTGGTGCCCCGGCAGATATTATTGCGCCAGGTTCCAAATCAGCCGACACTGAAACCACTCGACCACCAACTTCAGAGTTTGCCTCAAGGATAAGGCTCGGCATCACCTCTCCAAAAGCAACAGTTTCAGCTCGAATAGGCATTCGCTTCACTTCGATGGCTTCCACCAGCAGCTCCGGAACTTGCCCTTCGTATCTTTGTGGTTTCTGTCGACTGGCCACCAGCGACATAGCCATTAAAATTCCACCAAGTATCAAAACGGGTAGCATTCGACGACGCTTTAGTAAGGCTTTGATTGCGCTACTTGTCATAGTTTTACCCATAAAGAACTGGCCGAACCAGACCTTAAAAAGCCTAGTGCCACTAAAACCCAGCAGTTGAATACTCTATTAAAGTTCGCAGAACGCACAACACCCTGTAAAGCTAAAAGTAGTTACTCAATATATTTATCATGTAATCTGCGCCAACTCATATCAATCGACTATCAATATTGAATCTAATCCCACTTCGATTCGCTCCCCCCTTAAATTCACTGAACTATGCTTGGGCTACCAAATTCCGACCTAACTGACAGTGGGACAAAAATGGCGAACAATCACAAAGAGACATCAAAAGCGATACTGGAATTGTGGGGGGACAACTTCCCCGACAAAGCGACAGATTATTTATCACCGAATTATAAAAATCACCAAATGCCCTATGCTGGCGGTTCCACGTCGGTTTTATCGATAAAAGACTGCCTGGATCTAGTCGCTGAATTTCACCAGGGATTCTCCAACACAAAATTAGAAATTCTGGTACAAGTTGCCGAGGGTGATTATGTCTGCACCCGCTGGAGGATTACCGCCACCCATACGGGTAAATTCCTACAGTATGACGCGACAGGAAAAACCAGCAGTTGGACTGGCGTACATACCGATAGATATAAAGATGGAAAAATGGTGGAAAGCTGGGTGGACTGGGATAAATACACTTTCCTGGAGCAATTAGGTTTAGTTGAATAGCCGACCACGAACCAGTCAAAGGTAGCCTACTCAACGCTACCTTTGACAACTAACCATATATCAACCTTTCTGTGCCAATTTACGATAACATCTCTATGGCAAAAGTTTTATTGACTGGCTTTGAGCCCTTCGGTAACACACCGATAAATCCAGCAGAATCAGTTATGCGTATGCTGGACGGAACACGAATAGCCAATGGTGATATTCATGGTCTTTTGATACCCAACAACTTCTTTGAAAGCATTGAAGTTGTCACGGATGCTATTGAAGAAATAGAACCGCAATTAGTGGTGATGTTAGGAGAGTACAGTGGCCGTGCAATCATTACGGCTGAGAGAATTGCACAAAATTATAATGATTCCACCAGATATAATTTGAAAGATAACCGGGGAGTTGAAATGCAGGGTGAGCCGACTGTACAAAATGGTCCTGTCGCTTATCACAGCACACTCCCTATCCGCGCAATGGTTATGGCAATGCGCAATATTGGTATTCCTGCCGACATTTCTGATACTGCGGGTACTTTTTGTTGCAACCATATGATGTATGGCGCGCTTCACTATATCGCGACTAATCAACTAAATATCCCCGCCGGCTGGATACACCTTCCTCAGCTACCCCAGATTGCCGCACTACCCGAAAATATCGGCAATCCCAGCATGTCAAAAGAAACTGCCGCCCTTGGGATACAGGCTGCCATTGAAGCCGCACTAGCTAACCCGCGGGACACTGACGATCCGATCCCTTCTCACTTACAAATCTAATCAAATTGAACTGTTTAGTAAGGTCATATTCTCCCTACTAGTAATTTTCATGCAATCAACATACAAAGAAGGAAATATCAACGAGATAATTCAAAGCACCAAGTAGATCAATAAATGCTCTTACCGCAAAAAAAGGCCATATCGACACTATAAAATAACCCCTTCGAGTACTACTAATTTATAGCAACATCATCACTATATTTATCTCCTCCGGACAGACCCGACATCACAGCTACTGTGCCAGTCCAAAGAGTATTTCTACAGAAGAGACAATCAATGTCATTAAAGTGATGTCCCTTTTTCGCCAAGGTATCCAAAACCCACTTCAGGTTTACAGCTGCCATAAACTGTCTATTTCTTATGGTCAGAATACTGGGCGGCTGAAAGGACTGAATGCTATTTGCCTTGGCAACCATTCCGATATTATTAGCATTCTGAATTCTGCGTCTTCGACTATCACTATCATTGTGAGACATAATCGCATTAATCGAAGTGTAAGTTTCATTGTTAGTATTGTGTCTATTAGTAGCGCTACTGGTATACTTCGTCAGGATGTAGTTAAAACAAGTATCATTTAAACCTAAATCTTCAACAGAATTGGCCCCCCGATCATAAAACCTCCCAAGTCCAGGATCATTCACACTGAATTTATCACGCGAGTAAAAATGCAGGTTAACATTGTGCTCTATTTTGAAACTGGATGTGGTTCTGCGATACCCGTGAGCAGTTACAATTAACCGGTTTGTTGTCATTCCACGAGGAGTCCACAACCAAGCACGACCATCAAGATCTACACACTGATAGTTCCCTGCCACCGCCACTTCAGAATCATCAAAGGTATGCCAAAGTGCTGTTGCCTTATTACCAAAATAGTCCTTTAAAGCACTTTTGACATTACTGAAAAACTCCTTTGCAGGCATAAACCCTCCCCAGCTCTCAAAGCCTAAGTTAACAAATAGAATTATCTCGAGAAAAATCGTATTCCACTCAACAACCGAAGTAAATGTTTAAAATATGCGATTTTTTAATCAAAAATAGCTTTCAATAGCTACAGGAAATATGATCCGGAGCCTATCAGGCAAACCATTAGATACTCACTCTTCAGGAGCAGGAAGCAAAGAGTCGACAGTTAATATAAGTAATTTCGCGGGATCTGTTTTGGAGGGATTAATCGTACAATGCCCCTGCTGGTCAATAGCTATACCATTAACAGGCGTATCTCCCCCAAAATGAACATCTCCAGGCCTATATGTCACCTCAACACCGTCCCGAGTTGTCGTACGCCAACAGCCAGATAATGTAATAACCCATTGAGGGTTCGGAGTAGAGTGAAAATCGCTTTTCCACCCAGGAGGCAAAATTGCAAACTCACTTCGAATAACTTTAGGCAAATCACGATAGTGATATTCGGGCACAGGATTGGAGTATTGAATCAATTCAAAATCTGAAAAATGTCCTACAGTGGTTCTTGACCTTCCTCTTTTATCATACCAAAGATGATAAAAATCTTGGCGAACGATTTCTTCTTGCACTACGAGTATCTCACCTCATCAGCAAAAGCTAAAAATTGCCTCATCGATAAATCACTAATTATCCATAGGTTACCCCTAGTTTCAGACAATCCAGATCACCTACTTAGAAACTGTAACACCGAAGAATTTGTCTTCCTCAAATATTGATCTACAGACCACTTTCTGCCACCAGTTAACACGAAAGATAAGCAAATAAAAGCCCAAAAAAGAGGGTATTCCCACCCACCATAAACGGTTTGTATATTTCCACTAATATCTATACCACTGACATGACTTGCCCATGAAAAACCTGCGAGATAATGCCGCCCTTCAAATAATGCAATTATCAAATAAAGAGCAGTCCCAACAGCGGCAAACCGCGTAAACAAGCCGAAAGTAAATCCAACAAATGCAGAGAACGCACAAATACCAGAGAAAATCACCATAGAGGATGAGTATCCAATCCCCTCAAAATAATGAACAACAAAATTGTAAGCGTCTGCGCCCAGCAGACCAAACTTCTCAGCAAAATGATGGGTAAAATTGAGCCCGATATAAATTCGAATCAAGGCCAACTGTAAATCAGCTGCAGTCTCATAGCTTTCGTGCGTGCTCTGCTTCATATAACACTTCCTTAACACACAACTCAACCACAGCCATACCTTCCTTTTTAAGAGATATCATAAAAGGGTTTACAGTCATCTATAATAATAGGCCAAGCCCACCCCGTTGAACCGCAAAAATTGCCTAATTCGCAACACCATATATATTATTGCGGTAAACCAGGTTTACCTAAATGACAAAAGAGGCACTTCAAAGAATGCCCCAAACCTATTCTTCGGAGGAGGCCAGCAATTCATTGATGCATTTACACCGTAAATCCAATCTCACCGGCCTTTCTCTGAGTAAAGCCGCCCTATAAAAGCTGTAGGAAAAAGCTACTGCTCAAACACAGTGGATTTTATAGTAATTAGAGCCGTACCCATAAATATCAAAGCAACTCCACTCACAGCGTATACGTCAAATTTTTGCTGCCAAATAACCACAGAAGCTGCACAAACAAGAGCAATACCGACGCCTGACCAGATGGCATAAGTCATTCCCACATTCATATTTTTTAGTACAAACGCAAGAAATAGACTCGCCAGAGAATAAAAAAAGATAGAGGCCATTCCCAGCCACCACTTTTCCCAACCGTTGGAAGCCTTAAGTAGTAGGGTAGCTGTAACTTCGGTAATGATTGCAAAAAATAAAAACAAATAGGTCAAGTTCTACTCCATTAGAATTTATTGTAGTCAAATCACTTGATCAGCTAGATACTATCAAATTTATGACGAATAGCGCTATTGGAAAATAGCGGGGATTCTGCTATTTACTATGCGGCTGTACGAAATACAATGCTGGACTTTACAGTCAGCAGTCAGCCCTCTGGCTACCCAAGATAACTCATGTCTTCCCATTGACAAATCAGCAATAAAAGAAGAGCTAGATTTCAGCCCCGACAACTACCTAGCCTATCGATACCAATAGATCTAATTGTAGTATTACAGCTGTTTTTTATACTCCTCCAGAAACAATCGTGACTAATTTTACACTCATATTGGCCCCATACCAGCGATTACTGACTTGTTGAAAAATACTCAATGTGTGCAAATATTTATTAAACAAAGGAGTGCGGACCAAATAACATCTACCTCACGTAGCAGGCAAGTTGCATAGAGCAACAACTAAACGATATTTGGGATATAGGATTGAAATATCGTGAAACCGATACTTGGTATAATTTGTGTGGTTACACCCTATATCGCCAATGACGTACCCCTTTTTAGACCTGTGTTACTACAGGTATACAATCGCGATGATTACAAATTTCTCGATTTAGCGTTTAGAGCGCAAAACACTTCTCTCCCAAGCTATCGACAGAACAGTATTCTTCGTACCTACCAGCTGAAAATCGCATCTTCTTTTTTTATTAGAAAGGCGTCAGATAAAACACAGCCCCCCTACTTCACAAGGGTATTGAAGAAACTAAGTAGTATGGTCTCAAAATGCACTGGAATTGGTTGCTCAGAAGTTGGCTGCCCAAAATATCGCAGAAAGTCCTACAGAGATTTGAAGCATTACGAACATCAAATCCTTCCACAGATTTCATTACACATAATGATTGCTTCAAGTTACTGGATCCAGGCAATCCATGTTCAAGCCCCTTACAGGCAATCTCAGATATCGAGGCAGACCATCAGCAACAAATGAATGCACAACAAAGCGGCAATACTTATGCGCAATATTATAGTCCGTTCCGTAACGGAAAACTCTGACAGGGTCTGGTCTGATTGGCGTTGGCAGATGCGTAATCGCATCAGTACATTGGATGGCCTGAAGCGATGGATCAATGTTTCTACTTCTGAATCCGACGCTATCGAACAGCTCAAGGGAATTTATCGGTGGAGTGTTACCCCCTACTACGCTTCTTTAATGGACCCTGACGACCCCAATTGCCCAATCAGATTGCAGGCAGTTCCCTCACTAGAGGAAACCATCGTACCCGACAGTGCAGACGTTGACCCTGTAGGTGATCAGTACTTTCGTAAAACCAACCGCGTTGTACATACTAGCGAGGCAGAAATAATCAGTACACCCTGGTAATATAAACTGCATGAAATACGATGCCAGAAAACTTAGTACTGAGGAGCAGCACCTCATACGTAAAATTGCTGTTCAGCGAGTATTTGATGGAGAATCTGCGGCGGAGGTTAGTCGTAGCTTAGGGCTGGGGAGCAGAACTATTTTCCCATGGTTAAGGACTGCTCGGGAGAAAGGTATTGAAGCGCTATCTCCAAAAATTAGACCTGGACGCGGTAGAAAACTGTCAGCTATTGAAGAAGAGGAAGTCAAACGATGGATTATTGGTGGCGATCCAAGGCAATATGGCTTTGATTTCGGATTGTGGACACGTCAGATCGTATCGGATTTGATTTTTGAGAGATTCAAAATTGAACTTAGCGTTTCTAGTGTCGGCACACTTCTACATCGACTGGGCCTGACGCCACAAAAGCCTCTACGAAGAGCTTACGAGAGAGATGAGAAGGCGGTGAATAAATGGGTAAAGGAAGTCTATCCAAAGATTAAATCTTACCTAATTACCACTCTTGCTAAGTTATGCGTAACTGTATATAAATACAGCTATCTCGTTGATCTGCAAGGGAATACGCCATGGCTCGCAACAAGGTACAGTTTCAGAAGGGTATTAGTTTGACCCAATTCCTCAAAATGTACGGCAGCGAGGAACAGTGCTTCGATGCACTGTCGCAGTGGCGTTGGCCCAATGGCTTTAGTTGTCCTCACTGCGGGCATGACAAGCATTGCGACCTCGCTTATCGCAAGCTTAAGCAATGTAACCATTGTCGGCGTCAGACATCGATTACCTCTCGTACAATTTTTGACTCCACGAAGCTCCCCCTCACCACCTGGTTTCTCGGTATTTTCCTGATTACTCAGGATAAGAAGGGCATTTCCTCTATGGAGCTATCTCGACATCTAGGTATCTCTTACAACGCAGCATGGCGTATGAAGCAGAAACTCATGCAAGTGATGATGGAGCGAGACCAACGATACAAACTGTCCGGTTTTATTGAACTAGATGATGCCTATCTCGGTGGTGAGCGTACTGGATGCAAGCCCGGGCGCGGAGCCAAGGGTAAAACTCCCTTTGTGGCGGCCGTTGAAACAACCAAGGAGGGACGCCCAACCCGTATTAAGCTCTCAATTATCAAGGGCTTCAAAAGCAGTGAAATTTCAACCTGGAGTAAAAAGTACCTTTGCAGTGGCAGCACAGTCATCTCAGATGGTCTTCCATGCTTCAATGCCATTAAGGAGGCCGGTTGTGTACATGACAAAATTGTTTGTGGTGGTGGCCGAGCTTCTGTTGAAGAGCCTGAGTTCTATTGGGTAAATACAGTACTTGGTAATTTAAAGAGTGCGCTACGTAGCACTTACCATGCTATTAGGCCGAAATATGCACAGCGCTATTTGGCAGAATTTCAATATCGCTTTAATCGGAGGTTTGATTTGTCGGCACTCATTCCAAGATTGATTTACGTCTCTCTTCGGACACCACCGATGCCAGAAAGGTTGCTAAAAATTGGCTTAGCATAAGTGGTAATTAGGAAATCTTATGCGAAAAAAACTGGTGCAGAAATATTTTGGCTGGACGAGGCTAGTATCAGATCAGACGATCCACTCCAAAGGACATGGGGAGAAAAAGGAAAAACTCCAGTGGTAAAAACGAGTGGTCAAAGACAGTCAATCAATGCGATCTCAGCTTTATCGAATAGAGGTGGCTTCTGGTATCATATTTATAGTGGAAAGTTCACGGCAGAAAAGTGCGTAGAATGCTTCAAAAATTTCCAGAGAAGTCAGAAAAGACCAGTGATTCTCATTGTTGATGGGCACCCAGTACACAAATCGAAAAAGGTATTGGAGTATGTCGATTCACAGGATGGAAAGCTTGAAATGGTGTTCTTACCGCCATATGCACCAAACCTAAATCCAGATGAGTTGGTCTGGAATCATATGAGAAATATAGGGACTTCAAAGAGGCCGCTGAAAAAAGGTGAGACACTACTGAGTCGTGCAAATGCAGATTTGCAGAGCATCAAGAAAAATAGAAAACTTGTGAAATCATTTTTTCAAGAGTCGACTGTATTCTTTGCTGCTGCCTAGGTAGTAAGTACCCGGATCGCGTCATCTTTCTGGTAACGTCTGTTTGCCCTGTTTATTGTCGTCATTGCACAAGGAAATTTCATACCACAACGGTGGGCCCGGAAAGTTATTTTGAACAAGGCGAAGCAACCAGCTGGGATGAGGATATTGCTTACATAGAATCACATCCACAGATTCGCGATGTATTACTCACCGGCGGCGACCCACTGATGTATTCCAACGACCGCTTGGCCAAACTATTGGAGAAGCTGAGGGCAATAGATCATGTGGAAATTATTCGTATTGGCTCACGCTTTCCCGTACTGGCCCCCCAACGTATCACCGACGAATTGTGCGAAATGCTCGCATCATTTCATCCGGTGTGGCTGAACACGCACTTTAATCACCCCAAAGAAGTCACAGAAGAAGCCGCCGCTGCATGCGACCGCTTGCTGAGAGCGGGCGTTCCGGTAGGAAATCAAACAGTGCTTTTAAAAGGCGTAAATAATTCACCGGATGTTATGCGACAATTGATGCTCGCTCTGGTAAAAATACGAGTCAGACCCTACTACCTCTATCACTGCGATAATGTGGTCGGTGTCTCTCACTTTATGACAAGCCTGAAGGAAGGACAGGCGATTTATGAGTCATTGCAGGGGCACATCACAGGTTTTGCGGTCCCTCAATATGTACTTACTACTGAGCTGGGCAAAAACCCGGTCATGCCCTACGAATATGTAAAACAAGGCGATATCGAAGGCGAATGGCACATTCGAAATTTCAGAGGGCAAACGGGTATTTATCTGGAGTAACAAAGTGCTAACTACCAGAGAAGTTCATCATAAGTGACAAATTTATTGCGCTGATGCCTTATGGATGTTTCTGAGATATCCAAAACACCAAGTGCTTGGCAACGGTAGTATTCACCACAATATATCGTAAAGTTTTGCAGGGTCCAGGGTAACTATAAATGACTGCTAATAGCTGATTCCACAATACGGTTGATCATGGCCCCATACTGAATACCCGCCAATTCACACATCACGGGCAGTTCAGAAACTTCAGGCCGCAAACCGGGTAAGACATTGACCTCCATAACCATAGGGACGCCCTGTGCATCATAGCGAATATCAACTCGACCGCCATCACGACACTCAAGCACTTCCCAAGTCTTCTGCGCAATTGCTCGAACCTTAAGCGCCTGACCATCGTCAACCAGCCGGCCGGGGAAAGCTCCATCATACTTGTAATAAACAGGTTCATCGCCCAATAACTTTTCCATCACGCCAATGCACTCGGCAGTTGCACCCGTCCCCAAAAAACCCACAGTAAACTCTCGGCCAGGTAGGAATGTTTCAACCAGTACTGGCTGATTAAATCGACTCAAAAGGTATTCACAGCGGTTTTTCAAAGCTGCCTTGTCGATAACTTTGGACTCAGGCGATACCCCCTTACTGGTTCCCTCCCTGAGCGGCTTTGTCATCAAAGGGTATTCAAGCTCCACTCGATTGACATCTGTAACGCTTCGAACAACTGCAAACTGTGCCGTTGGTATACCCATATCCCGCAATATGCGTTTGGTCATCTCCTTATTAAGAGTCACTGTGCTGGCAAATGGATCAGAAAATGTGTACGGTATCTTCCAGGCGTCCAACAAAGCGGGAACCTGTGCTTCGCGCCCCGTTCCATACATCCCCTCAGCAACATTGAACACTAGATCCCAGGTGTTACCTTCAACCAGTTGCTGCGCCAATCTGTAAATATTGCCGACCCGTTCGATATGGTGGCCTGCGCAGGTAAGCGCATCGTGAATCGCATCTATCGTCTCCAGGTAATCAAGTTCAGCGACGTCCTCTTCACTAAACCCCATCCCGAGATAATCATCACGAAGGTCGTAGACTATACCGATACGCATCAATCATGCTCCGCTGCCACTACACAATCTATCGAATGCCGGACTGGAATATTAGCTACGCAACTGGTTTTCACTTTAACGCCCCCCAGCCCCTACCCGGAAAAGTGAACGTAAAAAAGAAGTTAATAACCTTCATTAGTACTGAGTTTTGGATAGGGTTGAAGTCGAAAGTACTTGCAAGTAACCATTAATAAAGACAACTAACCAAATGCCGTATTGCCCGTAGAGCTAATTAGCACAAAAGCTATCACGCAAGGTTCTTCACCTCGATTGACCCAATTATGAACTGTCCCCCGCTGGACAAGTGCATCTCCCGCAGACAGCTTCACAACAACCTCATCTCCCATTTCCATCTCGATATTCCCAGACATCACTACCGCATAATCAATGCTGTCAGTTTGGTGAGATCGTGGCGTAACTCCCGGCCCAAATTCTACGACCTTAAAAACCGAGCCTCCCGGAATCGTAGTTCCATCAAATTTTCTCCCGCCGTTGTCTCTACCATCTTCACAAAGCTCTACGGGCAAGTCCTGGGTAGTCCATAACTGCTGCTGAACCATATGAGGCCGCCAACTACTGGTATGCAAACCCTGATCATCTATAAGCACTACTGGCTTTCCCTCTGGGTCGTGCCCTGTAACAACTCGCCGGACATTCACACTCATCGCACTCTCCTTTCTCCTGGGAAGCAACCATCTAGTTACGGGAGAATATAGTTCAGCCAGCAGCTAGCCAGCTTACCGGACAGTGCTGGTATCACCGATGTTGCGAAATCACTATAATCGCGCCCATGTCTGAGTTACCTATTCACAGTATCCTCCCCGAACTGCTCCAGGCCTTGAGAGGGCATAGTAATGTCGTGCTCCAGGCACCCCCCGGAGCGGGTAAAACGACCGCCGTACCACTGGCATTAATAGATGAGCCTTGGTTGAGCGGAAAGAATATTATTATGCTGGAGCCGCGACGTTTGGCCGCTAGAACGGCAGCGGCGCGCATGGCTAACCAGCTGGGTGAGAAAGTTGGTGATACCGTTGGATTTCAGGTCCGGGGCGAGCGGAAGTCAAGCAAGAAGACTCGCATCCTGGTTGTAACCGAGGGAATTCTCACGCGCCTCTTACAGGCTGACCCTGAATTGGCATCCAGTGCCCTGGTCATATTCGATGAATTTCATGAGCGCAGCCTGCAAGCCGACCTCTCCCTCGCCTTATGTCTTCAGTCCCAGGAGTATCTTCGCGAGGATCTCAAGATTCTGGTGATGTCTGCCACCCTGGATACCAGCGGCATCTCCTCACTACTAAATAACGCACCCATCATATCCAGTGAAGGACGCAGCTATCCCGTCGATATTGAATACTTAAACCAACGAGAAGAGCCCGAGGACAAACGACAAATCCCAGCTTTGATGGCAAGTAAAGTTGTCGCATCCTTAGGCAAACAAGAAGGTAGTGTTCTCGCCTTCCTTCCTGGTGTCGCCGAAATCAAACAGGTTGAGAGCTTATTGGGGGAGCGACTATCTGAGGAAACCGAAAAGGGCCGCATTATTATTGCACCGCTTTTTGGGGATCTGAGCCGTGAGCAGCAGGATCAGGCGATAGCACCAACGGCACCAGGCACGAGAAAAATCGTACTGGCTACAAATGTGGCCGAGACCAGCCTGACGATTGAGGGCATCCGAATAGTTATCGACTCAGGATTAATGCGTGAATCGCGCTTTAATCCCAACTGTGGCATGAATCGTTTGGTGACAAGCTCGATTTCCCAGGCCTCAGCTAACCAGCGCACAGGGCGTGCCGGGCGCCTCAGCGCCGGCTACTGTCTGCGACTCTGGAGTGAGGGCCGGCAACGGTCATTGAGCACCAATAATACAGCGGAAATCACCCGCAGTGACCTGGCTCCCCTGGCACTTGAATTAGCCAAATGGGGGGTTACCGATGTCAGCGAGCTCAACTGGCTCGACACACCACCCCCAGGACCTATGGCCCAGGCCCAACAGCTCTTGCAGCAACTGGGGGCACTGGATGACAAACTGCGTATTACCCCTCACGGGAATACCATGCTGGCTTTTGGCGCCCACCCTCGCCTCGCACATATGTTAGTTGCCAGTGTCAGCTGGGGATTGCAGGAACAGGCCTGCCTGCTAGCAGCGCTACTATCTGAACGGGATATTTTTCGTGGCGAAGCCCGATGGGATAGGGACATTAGCAAACGGATTCAGGCTCTGCAGTCCCAAGGCAACGATCGGCGGGTAGATCGCGGTACTGCTCACAGAGTACGCCAGCAGTCTAAAACCTGGCTCTCTCAATTAAAGAAATTTGAGTCAAGTTCAAGTCCTGCACCACAGAGTATCGATCACTCCGATGAAACTGGTGCCCTGCTTGGACTCGCCTACCCAGACCGTATTGCGAAATCGCGCAGTGATACCGGCCGCCGGTTTCTACTCTCCAGTGGCCGAGGCGCACATTTCTCCCATGATGACGTCTTAGCTTTAAGCGAATACTTGGTCATTGCCGAACTGGATGGCCAGGGCCGAGATGCAAGTATCCAGCTGGCAGCAGAGATTTCTCTGCCCGCTTTGAAGTCGCATTTCGCCGCCCAGATCAAAGAAGAGATTTCAGTTCGCTGGGACGAGACTACCGGCCGCGCTGTCGCCCTACAGCAAACACAATTGGGGGCGCTGGTTTTACACCAGCGGCCTGCAGCAGATATTCCCCCGGAGACCCTCAGTCGCGCATTATTAGAAGCCGTACGAAAGAAAGGTCTCTCCTCCCTCCCCTGGAACACAGAAGCTAACCAGTTACGTTTTCGAGTGGAATTTTTACGCCAAAGTGAAGAGTGCGGAGATTTTCTTGGCGACATTCGAGTACCAAACTGGAGTGATGAGGCTCTATTGGAGACCATGGAGGATTGGCTGCTACCTCATTTGCAGGGGTTCAGCAAACTTGAGCAGCTAGGGCAGCTTGACTTGCAAAGCATCTTGCGCGGACAGCTTGAGTGGGACCTGCAACAACAACTCGATGACTTGGCCCCCAGTCACTACCTGGTTCCCAGTGGCTCCCGGATAAGAATCGACTACGGAGAAACCCCACCTGTTTTGGCTGTGCGCCTGCAGGAGCTATTTGGATTGGCACAAACTCCAACAATTCTAAAAAACCGCTATCCATTGATGATTCATTTACTCTCTCCGGCACGGCGCCCCGTTCAAATTACCCGTGACCTGGTGAATTTCTGGGCCAATACTTACCAAGAGGTAAAGAAGGAGTTGCGTATCAAATACCAGAAACACTATTGGCCCGATGATCCCCTGACGGCTGAGGCTACTACTAAAACGAAGAAGAGAATGGATATGGGACGGTAGTTCTTTTTTTAGATTTACTGCCCCTGGGCAGCAAAATTATCTTCTGGGCGGCGGTTAAGTTAACATTCAGCAACAACCGGATAGCATAAGCTGCCGCAAGGGATAGGAACTCGCGCCAATAGAGATAGTCTGAATTATTTTGGCCCGCAGCGACGCCCCAAAACCAGAACAAACTCTAACTCGTAGCAATGGAGATGTATTTTGCGCCGAATACTCTTAGCCGCTCTCAGCCCATTACTGATATTTGGCTGTAGCCTCGATGATCTTCCCGATGATTTGAATCAGTCAACTATCAAGTACGATAAGGAAATGCGTTACCTGGTAGAGGATATCAGCGCCTACGCCAAGGGCATCAACCGTCACTTTCTCATCGTACCCCAGAATGGGGTTGAGTTGATTACTACGACAACCACTACCACTGGTCCAGTCGATGAAGCCTACCTGGATGCCACAGACGGCATTGCACAGGAGGCCCTCTTCTTTGGCGCAAATGGTGTTGTCAACGAGCCTACCAGCGAGTCAGAAACCAAGCGCCTGCAAACTTACCTGGACTTGGCGAAAGATGAAGGGGATACAATCCTAATCACGGACTTCACCAATATTGAGCGGGATATTCAAGAGTCATATGAGAATAACGAAGAAGCTGGGTATATTTCTTTTGCCGCAGATAGCGAACTCCTGAACGATGTACCGCTATATCCCGATGAGCCCTTCAATGTTAACTCTCTGGACATTGATGACCTTGAGGAAGCCAAAAACTTTATCAATATCACCAATACCAGCAACTACTCTACGCCTCAAGATTTCATCGATAAACTAAGTGAAACCGATTACGACATATTGATAATCGACTTTTTCTTTGACGGTGAACCTTACACAGAAGAACAAATTGAGCAGCTCAGGGTAAAAGAAAATGGTGGGCGCCGCCTAGTGCTGGCCTATGTCAACGTCGGCGAGGCACAAGACGATCGTTATTACTGGAAATCCTATTGGTACAACACCCCTCCCGAATGGCTACTGGGGGAAATATCCGACGAGCCAGGTAATTACTACGTGAAGTACTGGCAGGAGGGCTGGCAAAAAATTATCTTCGGCAACGATGATTCTTATATTTATATGATCGTTGATGCAGGATTCGATGGGGCCTATATGGATGGAATCGATGCATTTGAATACTTCGATTCCAGCGATGAATAATCATTAGGCCCCAACGCTTTAACTCAGCGGGCATCAGGCCTGCTGAGTTTCCTTATATTGAGTCACATACTGGGAAAGCCGCCCGGACATTTCCTCTGCCAATTTTTGCAGGGCGTTGAGCGGGCGTATCATCACCTCAAACTCAATAATCTTACCTTCATCATTAAAGCGAATAATATCCAATCCCTTCAGGCTTTTATCACCGATGGAAGCTGCGAATTCAAGAGCCAGATCGTGTCCCGATTCGGTAGTAAATTCACGGTCGTATTCAAAGCTCTCAAAAACCTGCATCACGGTATTGAGAATCAGGCACACAGCAGCGGAGCTGTGGTAGGGCTTAAAAAATGCCGGTGAACGGAAAACAGCATCTTCTGCAACGATCGCTGGCAAGCGACTCAGATCCCGCGCAGCGACCATCTCGTGCCATAAGGCAATAGATTCCGCTATTTTATTATTGGAATTGTTCATTGGAGACTTCCTCTTCACTCACTTGTTTTTGTAAAAATTTTCTCCCATCAGCACACCCCAACTCGTAAGTTTTTTGGGCCAGCTCAGGATTTGTGTAATCCCAAACACTGATGAATGGCGGTTTCGAGGGCTGGACATAAGTCCAATCCTGATCGCCTTTGCGCTGTGTAAATATGTCTGGGAACTGGTCGTAACGACGGGTCAACAACACCAGCACCCTTCCCTCTCCATCATCCAATCCTGCCACCGGGATATTATCTACCACCCCACCATCGAGTGCTGTTCGCCCCCGCAACTTAAGTCTTGGAGTGAATGGCGGCGTACAGGAGGAGCACAAAATCAGGTCCACCAACTCCTCAATACTGGAACAATCCCGGGCTCGATAAAATTGCTGCTTAAAACCTAAGCGCTGGGCGATCTTGGGGTGAAGGCTGCGTAAAAAATGCTTATCGGCATAGTAGGCCATGGCCCCCACTCCAAAAGCCAAACCTCCAGATAGACCTTTTGGTGGGTGAACAACCGCAATTCGCAACTCTGCGCCCTGCTGAAGGGGCTCCAGTCCATCGCGAAACAGCTCTAACATCGCATTGCGGTAGATTCCATATTGGGGGAACACAGGTTCTTTACCGAAAAGGTTTCCCCAATAAGCATTTTTTTCATTAGTCTCGAATGCGGTCCAAAAATATTCACGAGCCTCCTCCGTCTTACCCATCAGCACCAGGCTCGACATTAGGCCCCCTGCCGAGACCGCAGTAACCACCTTCGGAGAAAGACTAATTTCGTTGGCTATCGACTCCCAAAAACCAATCTGCCAGGTACACCGCCCACCACCACCGGCAAAAACAACTTGGTCAAACATGATCTCGCTTCCCTGCAGCAGCCTTCCGGCTGGAACTTCCTGAGTCCATTCTGTGTTTTACATCCTCTCAAGTGCAGTTTCAGGCCGCTCTTTGCATTACCGCCGACACTTATGACCAATTAGTTTCAGCCTTCATGATGACATATTGATGACGATAACAATATGCAACTAATTGCATAAGCTAATCGAATCACAAGTATTGTGCAACTGATCGTCTTGACCCTGAACTCACTGAATACTCAAATTTCCACCAGGCGATCCTTACCGGACACCAGCGCATCGAGAAAGGCATAACCGTCTGCAACCCCAATTTTTAAGGTATGCCTCAGCGCACTGGGGTCAGCAAAATTCCACATCCCGATAGGCAGCGGGCTGGAGGGCTGCACATAAGTCCACACCTGCCCCCCCCTTTGCACACTGAAACTGTTCGGTAGGTGTGGAAAGCTCCCTGTATCCAAAATCAGAACCCGCCCTTTGCTAGCATCCAAGCCGGCGACCGGGGCATTACCTACCAGAGCTCCATCCAGTACCTCTGCACCATCAAGCGATAACCTTGGGGATATGGGGGGGGCACAGCAGGAACTCAAAATAAGCTGCTCAAGATCTTTCCCATCTTTGCATTTACTCACGGGGTGAAACATTTGGCGAAACCCCAAATGTAACGCTGTATTTGGGTGCAAGTCGTGAAAGATATGTTTGTTAGAGTAGAAAATTGCCAGCCCCAGCGTCAGTGCGAGCGGCACAGGCAACCATTCCGGGGGATAGGTCACTGCAATTCTGAGGTCGGCAGATTGACGCAGAGGCTCAAGGCTATCGTGGAAAAATTCATGCACCCCTTTGCGATAGATCTCAAAGTGCGGAAAAATTGGTTCTTTGCGGAATGAATTATTCCAGTAGAAATTTCTTTCATTTTTTTTGCAAGCAGAGTGAAAGTAATTAACACCCTCACGGCAGCGATCCGTAAGCATGAGTGCCGCTACCATGCTGCCTCCGGATGCAGCACAAACAACTTTTGGCCGGATCGGTAATTCGCGACTTAGGGATAACAAAAAACCAAGCTGCCAAGTGCAACGGCTTCCTCCGCCACCAAAAACCATTTGATCAAACATGACGACACCCTCTAAAAAAGGCTATCGAAATAAATACGGGGATTTTTGATTTTAGGCAGGAGTTTTTGTCTCTATCGCCACCAAGCGTTAAAGCGAGATAACAGTTAATGGCTCTCTCCCAACTATTACGCATCACAATCAGCAAACCTGCCAACCACCTTGATACAAATAGATATAAAAAAGGCTTCACTTTTCAAACCAACTAGGCATTGAGACTAAAGGTGTCTTTATCTCAACACTCAGTGCAAACCTATGAGTAACTTTAAGATCGTAACCTTCCAATCAGTAATTCAAGATATCCCCAGTCACATCAGGGAGGACTCTCAAGTAACCGCCCTTCGCCACTCAGTGCCGCTAAAAATGCACGGCCATCTGCAATCCCCATACGGAAAGTATCTTTCACCTCTTCCGGACTGGCAAAATCCCAAACATTAAGTGGAACATGTCCAGAGGGCTGAACATATGTCCATTCCTGGTTAAATTTTTGTACCGTAAAACGGTCCGGCAGCTGTGGGAAACGTCGGGTTAGCAAAATAAGCACCCGTCCTTCAGCGGTATCCAGCCCACCAATAGGCACACTATCTACAACCCCTCCATCCAATACCTCTGCACCGCCCTGCTTCAGACGCGGAGTCAGAGGTGGTGTGCAGGATGAAGTAATAATCAGCTTCTCTAACTGGGACGGATCTGAACAGTGACGAACTTTATAAAAAGATTGGCGGAAGCCCAATTTAAGTGCAGTAGTGGGGTGAAGGTTCGGGAAAATATAAGTATCAGAGTAATCAATTGCTGCTCCAATCATTAACGCGATCGGACCAGGCAGCCATTTCGGCGAAGTACTGACTCCAATACGTAGGTCTGCGGCTTCCCTAAGTTGATCAAAGCCCCCAGAAAATAAATCGCTTAATGCTCGGCGATAAATTGTATAGTGTGGGAATACAGGATCTTTGCGAAACATATTACCCCAATGGATATTTTTCCCATTGGATTTAAATGCCGAAACGAAGTAATCCACTCCGTCGAGTGACCTGTCCATCAGAACCAGGCTGGCGACCAGGGCGCCAGCGGATACTGCACTGACCACCCTGGGTGCCAGATCAATTTCCTTTGCAACCGACTCCCAAAAGCCGATCTGCCAGGTACAGCGCACGCCGCCACCGGCAAACACCACTTGGTCAAACATAGATTGTTCTTCCCTGGAGTTGGCGCACAAGCAATCCCTAGCATGACCAATCACTGGATCGCTGCACCGGCACTTTACATTGCCCCAGCGCCTCAAAAGCACCGAGGAATATTTCAAATATATACAGTGTGGGAGTAGTTCGTAGGGAGGCTTACGCGGGATCTAACCTGAGAGGTTCACAGCAATAAAAAAGGCGAACACAAGGTTCGCCTTTTTCTTTTGAGCCACTTGGCCGACCCAGAATGGTCTCAGGAACTCAGTAGTAGGCCTGGGACTTGTCGGTGTGGTCAGTAATATCTTTCACGCCAGCTAATTCGGGGATTTTCTCTTTGAGAGTCTTTTCCACGCCTTCCTTCAAAGTCATATCAACCATGCCACAGCCCTGGCAGCCGCCACCAAACTTCAACACAGCAAACATATCCTCGGTCACTTCTACCAGGCTTACCTGGCCACCGTGAGCTGCCAGGCCCGGATTAACCTCGTTGTACAAAACATAGTTGATACGGTCCTGGATAGGGCTGTCGTCGGTAATTTTCGGCATACGGGAGTTGGGCGCGCGAATCGTCAGCTGCCCGCCCATCTTGTCCGAAGAGTAATCGACCCGAGCATCATCCAGATAGGGAACGCTGCGCCCTTCAAAGTAAGCTTTGAGACCGTTCATTTCCAACATCACATCACCTTCTTCCTCCTCTCCCGGGCGGCAGTAGGCGATACAAGTCTCGGCGTTAGGTGTGCCGGGACTGGAAACAAACATGCGAATGGCAATTCCCTCACAGTCCTGTTTGGCCAACAGCTCTTTCAGGTATTCCTGAGCGGGTTCAGTAATAGTGACATTCAAATCAGACATATAGGCTCTCAAATAACCAAGCTTCTTTGTCGGGTATTCTACTCTCAGAAAGACTCAAGGGAAACCGGTCAGTTGGAACCCTTTCGACCGACCGGCCTCACCACTCTCCTAGGTGGGGATAAATCCCATAAGAGTCTGGGCGGTTTCCTCTGAAGAGGCCGGATTTTGACCAGTTACCAGTTTGCCGTCTACCACTACGTAGGGTGCCCAATCACCACTTTTGGAGTAGTTTCCACCATTACTCTTGAGCATATCCTCAACCAGGAAAGGCACGACATCCACCAGTTCAACCGCAGCCTCTTCCGAGTTGGCAAATCCAGTCACACCTTTTCCCGACACCAGGTAAGCGCCATCCTGGCGGCGGGTATGACGGAAAATGCCTGGAGCATGGCACACAGCACCGATCGGCTTGTCTGCGGCAAAAAAGTTCTCAATCAGTGCAATTGAGACCGGGTCTTCCGCAAGATCCCACAAGGGACCATGACCACCGGGATAAAAGACTGCATCAAAATCAGACTCATTCATATCAGCCAATTTGTGGGTATTGGCCAGAACCTGCTGAGCATCGGCGTCGGCCTGAAAGCGATGAGTCGCCTCTGTCTGAAAATCTGGCTCATCACTCTTGGGATCGAGAGGCGGCTGCCCGCCTTTTGGAGAGGTCAGGGTCACTTCAGCACCGGCGTCCTTGAAGGTGTAGTAAGGTGCGGCAAACTCCTCCAGCCAAAACCCCGTTTTCTGACCGGTATTCCCCAGTTCATCGTGGGAAGTCAGAACCATCAGTATTTTCATATTTCTATCCTTATAAACTTTGTCAGCTTTGCTTCAATCATCATTTCCTATGCGCACTACTAACTTGCCGAAGTTCTTTCCTTCCAGAAGCCCGATAAAGGCATTGGGTGTTTCTTCCAACCCTTCGACCATATCCTCAAGATATTTAATACTGCCTTCCGCAACCCACTGGCTTAATGTACGTACCGCTTCATGAAAACGTTCGTAGTAATCGAAAATAATAAAGCCTTGGATTTTCAAGCGTTTGGTCAGTACATCCCGCATTAACAAACTGGTGCGATCCGGGCCTTGCGGCAATGAGGTTGCGTTGTACTGAGAGATAAGCCCACATACAGGAATCCGCGCAAAATCATTTAATAGCGGTTGCACCGCATCAAAGACCTTGCCACCAACGCTTTCAAAATAGATATCGATACCGTCAGGGCAAGCTGCAGCCAATTGATCGGCAAAATCTTCGGCGCGGTGATCCAGGCACAGGTCGAAGCCCAACTCCTCTACCGCATAGCGACACTTTTCCTCACCTCCAGCAACACCGATTACCCGGCACCCTTGCAACTTGCCGATTTGTCCAACCGTTGCCCCTACAGGACCGGTAGCAGCTGCAACTACCAGAGTCTCCCCTTCTTTTGGCTCCCCAATTTCCAGCAAGCCAAAGTAGGCAGTGATTCCCGGCATACCCAGCACTCCCAGGGAGAAGGAGGGGTAATCCGGATTTTTACCCAAGTTAATCAACCCGGTACCATCAGAAATGGCGTAGTCCTGCCAGCCGCTATAACCGAGTATCCAATCCCCCTCCTCGAAGCCATTCAATCGGGACTCAACCACACGGCTCACCGTCCCTCCAACCATGGCCTCTCCCAGTGAAACAGGCTCTGCGTAGGACTTCGCATCACTCATTCGCCCCCTCATATAGGGATCGAGCGATAGGAATACTGTGCGCAACAGCACCTCGCCGACCTCCGGCTTGACCACAGGGGCATGCTCCAGGCGGAAGTTATCTATCGTCGGGGCACCTTCAGGGCGGGATGCCAATACCAGGCGGCGGTTTATATCGCTCGATTGCATTCTCTATTCTCCATAACTTCATAAAACGGAAGTCAAAGTCGCCAAATTAGACCGGTCGTCTAGAAAGGCGCCATAAAAATACCCGCAACGGTTTTCCCCTCGCGGGCTCAGTAAAAACTTAGTGTTTTCCCAGTATCTCCTGGGTCGCCAGCATCGCCTCTGCCATTGGCGTATCGTTGCGGTTTAGCTTGGCCAACAGGCTGGCTCCCAGCCACAGCTGGTACAGGGAAGCTGCGGTGGCGCGGGCATTGAGGGTGTCTGGTAGAGAACCGTCTTCCCCTGCCAGCTCGATACAATTCTGGAGCTTCTGAATAATATGCTCAGTCCCATCTCTGAGGATAACCCGCATCGATTCAGACAGGTCTGCCACCTCAGCGCTAAGCTTAACCACCAGGCAGCGGTGTGCATCGTAACGCTCCCCACTACTCTTCTGCCAAGCATCAAAATAGGCCAATAAATTATCGGCGGCAGATTGATCCCGGGAGGAAAAGCCAACGTCCATCTGTTCCAGGTAGCTGCAAAAATAATCTTCCAGCAGAGCCTCGCCAAATTGCTCCTTGGACTTAAAGTAGTGATAAAAGGATCCCTTTGGCACACCGGCGGTTTTGAGAATTTCACTCAAACCTACACCGGAGAAACCTTTTACGGCCATCACGGTGTAACCGGTATCCAACAAATGTTGGCGAGTATCTTCATAGCTGCTTTTCATGCCTATCACTCTACGCAAAACTAGACCGGTCGTCTAGGGATTTATAGTGATTAGGCGCTGTGAAGTATCTATAAATTGCTCAACTTTATTCAAAACTGCTCTGTTATTGTGGTGGAACAACCAAAAAGGCGTAAGTCGCAGCCGGTGAGTGGGCGTGACTGTGCTAAGATTGGCGCCATTCCCACCATCGGCAAAAGATCGACAATATAAGGATTGGTAAATGTCCCAGCAGTCCCGCGACCAACGTCTCGAGCAAATTAATGCCGCGCTTGCGCAGCGTATCCTGATCCTCGATGGCGCTATGGGGACGATGATCCAGAGGGAGAAGCTGGAAGAGGCCGATTACCGGGGTGAGCGCTTCGCCGACTTCCCTCGCGACTTGAAAGGCAATAACGACCTGCTCAGCCTGACCCGCCCGGAGCTGATCGAAAAGATTCACCGGGAGTACCTTGAGGCGGGCGCGGACATTATCGAAACCAATACTTTTAACGCGACCCAGCTGTCCCAATCTGATTACGATATGGAACACCTGGTGGTAGAGATCAACCGGGCCTCCGCAGAGATCGCGCGCCGTGCAGCAGATGCACTCTCTACCCCAGAGCGCCCGCGCTGGGTAGCCGGGGTCATCGGCCCCACTTCCCGCACCGCCAGTATTTCACCAGACGTCAATGATCCAGGGGCACGCAATGTCACTTTCGATGAACTGGTAGAAAACTATGTAGAAGCGGGCCGCGCTTTGGTCGAAGGCGGCAGCGACCTGATCTTAATCGAAACCATTTTTGACACCCTCAATGCCAAGGCCGCTATCTATGCCATGCAGCAGCTCTTTGAGGAGCTGGGTTTCGAACTGCCAATTATGATTTCCGGCACCATTACCGATGCCTCCGGCCGCACCCTTTCCGGCCAAACGACCGAAGCTTTTTACTATTCCGTTGCCCACGCAAAGCCAATTTCTGTGGGGCTTAACTGTGCCCTGGGCGCCACCGAATTGCGCCCTTATGTGGAAGCCTTATCGGGCGCCTGCACCTCTAATGTCTCCGCCCACCCCAACGCGGGATTGCCCAATGAGTTTGGCGAATACGACGAAACCCCTGAGCAGACCGCCGCAATCGTAGCGGAATTTGCCCGCAGCGGATTTATTAATATCCTCGGCGGCTGTTGTGGCACCACCCCCGATCATATTCGTGCAATTGCCGATGCAGTGGCCGATATACCCCCACGACAGCAGCCGGAAATAAAACCTGCTCTGCGCCTGTCCGGACTGGAGCCATTTGTCGCCGATGAAAACGCCCTATTCGTCAATGTGGGCGAGCGTTGCAACGTCACTGGCTCCGCCCGATTTAAGCGCTTGATACTTGAAGAGGACTACGACACCGCCCTGCAAGTGGCTGCCGCACAGGTGGAAGATGGCGCGCAGGTAATCGACTTCAATATGGATGAGGCGATGCTGGATGCACTCGCCGCTATGCGCCGCTTCCTCAACCTTGCCGCTACCGAACCGGATATCGCCAAGGTGCCATTTATGGTGGACTCCTCCAAGTGGGAAGTGATCGAGGCCGGCCTGCAATGCATCCAAGGCAAGCCCATTGTGAACTCTATCAGCCTCAAGGAAGGCAAAGAGGAGTTTATCGAAAAGGCTCAACTGTGCCTGCGCTACGGTGCGGCTGTGGTGGTGATGGCTTTTGATGAAGATGGCCAGGCGGATACTTTCGAGCGCAAAATTGAGATCTGTAAGCGCAGCTACGATGTGCTGGTCGATGAAGTCGGCTTCGATCCCACCGATATTATTTTCGACCCGAATATTTTTGCTGTCGCCACCGGTATTGAGGAACACAATAATTACGCGGTGGACTTTATCGAGGCGTGCCACTGGATTCGCGCAAACCTGCCCGGTGCCCAGATCAGTGGCGGCGTCTCCAATGTTTCCTTCTCTTTCCGGGGCAACAATCCAGTACGTGAAGCCATTCATTCAGTATTCCTGTTTCACGCTATTAAAGCCGGCCTGAATATGGGTATCGTGAACGCCGGGCAGTTGGCGGTTTACGACGAACTCCCAGAGGAGGTGCGGGAAAAAGTTGAGGATGTGATCCTCAACCGCAGCCCGGATGCCACTGAAGCCCTATTGGACATTGCCCCCAAATACCAAGGGGATGGCGGTGGGGCCGCGCGCAAAGAGGACCTGAGCTGGCGCAAATTGCCCGTGAAGGAACGCTTGGCACACTCCCTTGTGAAAGGCATTAACAACTATATCGAGGAAGATACCGAAGAGGCCCGAGCAAGTTCCTCACGCCCACTGGATGTGATCGAAGGTCCACTGATGGACGGTATGAATATCGTCGGCGACCTGTTTGGCGAAGGGAAAATGTTCTTGCCCCAGGTAGTGAAATCCGCCCGGGTTATGAAACAGGCGGTAGCCTACCTGCAACCCTATATTGAAGCGGAAAAAACCGAAGACAGCCGCTCCAACGGCCGTATCCTGATGGCCACTGTTAAAGGGGATGTACACGATATCGGCAAAAATATTGTGGGCGTGGTGCTGGCCTGCAACAACTATGAAGTAATCGACCTCGGCGTGATGGTGCCAGCGGAAACCATTTTGCAAACTGCAAAGGAAAAGGAGTGTGACATTATCGGCCTGTCCGGCCTGATCACCCCGTCCCTGGATGAAATGGTTCACGTAGCCGCCGAGATGGAGCGCCAGGGGTTCGATATCCCATTGTTGATCGGCGGAGCCACCACCTCCAAAGCCCATACCGCCGTAAAAATTGATCCTCAATTCCACCGCAACCAGGTGGTGTATGTAGCCGATGCATCCCGCGCCGTAGGCGTGGCCAGCAGCCTGATTTCCAATGAGCTGCGCCCAGCCTTTGTGGAAAAAATCCAGGCCGAGTATGACAAGGTGCGCACCCGCACCGCCAACCGCAAGAGCAATGACACCCGCTTAACCTACGAGGAAGCGCGGGATACTGCCCCAGAATTTGATTGGAAAAACTACCAGCCAGCACGACCCAACAAGCTGGGCCTTACCGTGATCGACGATTTCCCTCTGGAGAAACTGCTCGACACTATGGACTGGACGCCTTTCTTTATTTCCTGGGATTTGGCGGGTAAATTCCCGGCAATCCTTGAAGACGAAATTGTGGGAGAAGCCGCTACCGATCTCTACGACAACGCCCAGCGTATGTTGAACGAGATTATCGATAAAAAGCTATTGCGCGCACGGGCCGTATTCGGCCTATGGCCAGCCAATAGCGTCGGCGACGATATCATCGTCTACAAGGATGAAAGCCGCAGTGAGGAGCTGGCTCGCCTTCACCATATGCGCCAGCAGGTACAGAAACGCGGTGGTGATGGCCTTTGCCGCTCCCTGGCAGATTTCGTCGCGCCGCTTGAGTCCGGCCAAATAGACTATGTGGGCGGCTTCGCGGTTACCACTGGCATCGGCGCAGACGAGTTAGCAGACACCTACGAAGCCAAGCACGACGATTACAACGCCATTATGGTAAAGGCCCTGGCAGACCGTATGGCAGAGTCCTTTGCTGAGACACTGCACCGTTTGGTGCGAAAAGAATATTGGGGCTATGCCGAAGACGAAACCCTCAGCAATGAGGAGCTGATCAAGGAAGCCTACCAGGGCATCCGCCCAGCCCCGGGCTATCCCGCCTGTCCCGATCATTCGGAAAAAGCTACCCTGTTCAAATTGCTACAAGCGGAGCAAAATGCAGGCGTCAGCCTTACCGAGCACTTTGCCATGATGCCCGCAGCTGCGGTGAGCGGTTGGTACTTCGCCCACCCCCAGGCAAAGTACTTCAATGTGGGCAAGATCGGCAGGGATCAGCTGCAAAGCCTGGCTAAACGAAAAGGGGTCAGCGAACCGGAATTGGAGCGCTGGCTACGTCCCAACCTCGAGGAGTGAGCCTGTGGAAGATAATAATAAGAAAGCGAAAAAGCCCAATTTCGGCCAGGTGGTAGTCAGTACCCTGGCCGCCGCAATTGGCGTGCAGAGTGATAAAAACCGCGAAAGGGATTTTCAAAGCGGCAGTATTATGACGTACGTTATTGCCGGCGTTGTTTTTACCGCCGTATTTGTAATCGGATTGGCTCTAATTGTGAAAATAGTACTCGGCAATATGGGCTAAGAGCGTAGAGTGCTTTCCATCAGCTAGCAGCTACACAAATAAGCCGAGCGAAATGTCTATCGCTAATGCCCGGGACTACACAACTCCGGGCCAGCGGCGGGCTAGCGCGTAGCCACCCAAAAAACACAGGTGGCTACGAAAATTGCGACCAGTGCTACAGCAGCAATTGCATCCACTACATTATCGTCTTCAGAAACTACAGCTACTTCATCATTCATCGAATCTCTCCGATTGTTCTTTATTGTTATTTAAAGTAGTTGGGCCGCTGGATGCGGCAACCCAAGTAGAGCAAATCAAGTCATCAGTTGCAAGGCGGGGCCGGCAAACAACCTTACCGACCCAACTGCCACTCTACGCCTGCCCGGAATAGAGAGCGATATGAAACCCTCCGGTGAGAGCCTGGCCAGTCTTAGCAACCTGTGTACGGCTGTTAACATCGACATTCAGATTGCCCCATTTATTTGGGGAAACTGACATAATTCCATTAACACCTTTGCCCTTGTTAACACTCGTCATATTGCAAAACACCACGGCTCCACCACCACTCTTGTTCGTCGCCAGAGAACCCGGACTCGGGCTTGAGCCATCGGAAATCAGAATATGTACATCGACAGTTTTACCACCCAGCGAGTTTTTTAGAATCCTATTGTTATGATCCAAACAAATATCAATGCCAAAAGTTAAGCCCTTGTACGAAAAAGTACTGTCACTTGCCTTGGTCGAAAAAGCATCATCTGTCTGATACTTATCATTGCCAACTTTATATTTCTTCAGCAGGAAATTGCCACCCGCCAGGATGGGAGCAATGCTCAAGTAAGATGCTGAAGAAAAACATCCACCACCTTTTGTGTAAGCAATAGTCCCTGCAACAATCAGAATGTTCGGGTACTGACGGGAAGCTCTGCGCAGGCCGGAATAAATATCACTCTTGGAGCCCTTGCTTAAAGAGTCGATGTGATTAGTTTTTGCTTTAGAGGCATACCCTGAAAAGTAATACTCCGGAGCAACCAACATCTTGATATATTTATCGTCGGAGTACTCTTGCATCATGGCTTTAGCGCGAGCCAACGCCCCCTCAAACACATCGAAATTACTGTTACTCACACCAGTAAACTTTGATGAATCATCAAACTCAATCATCGCCGCAAGGATATCTTTAGCCATCCCGCTTACCTCTTATATTTTTTTAGGAATTCAGTCACTGACTTAGCCACTGACCAGTCTCACATGTGACTGACCATTCGCAATTTATATCACCACAAGTAAACTGACAGGCGGTATCAATTCACAGCAAACCGAATTAGCGTCGATTTGCCAGGTCCCGAAGTGGAGTCGCTACACTCAACAGGTAAGTTGCGGCTAAAAAACAGACAGGACGGCATAGATAGCCATTACTCCAACGCTCCTCGAATCTGCAACAACAGACAAGCACTATGCTGATAAATGTCTCTTATAACTGTTGGTTACAGATATAGCGGAAAATATTGTTATTTATTGCATAAGAGCGCTGGTATGTTATGCGCCAGCGGAGAATCGTCCGGGGCCTGCCCCTTTCTCCACCATCAGCGCACAAAGGCAATGGAATCAAGCTGTTATGTATCGATACGACGACCGGGACCGCGCCATCATCAACGATCGCGTAGCCCAGTTCCGCGGCCAAACGGAACGTTACCTTGCCGGCGAGTTGAGCGAGGAGCAATTCCTGCCGCTGCGCCTGCAAAATGGCCTCTATATTCAGCGACTGGCCCCCATGTTGCGTATTGCCGTTCCCTACGGCCTGCTCAACAGTGCCCAGTTACGCCGTCTTGCTCGCGTAAGCCGCGACTACGACAAAGGCTACGCCCACTTCACTACGCGCCAGAACCTCCAGTACAACTGGCCGCAGCTGGAAGACGTACCCGCTATTCTCGATGAACTGGCGGAAGTGGAAATGCACGCGGTACAAACCAGCGGCAACTGTATCCGAAATACCACCTCGGACCCCTACGCCGGCATTGCGCTCGACGAGATTACCGACCCGCGCCCCTACTGCGAGCTGATTCGCCAGTGGTCTACATTCCACCCAGAATTCGCTTTCTTGCCGCGCAAGTTCAAGATCGCCGTCAGTGGTTCAGAGCAGGACCGCGCCGCCATCCGCGTACACGATATCGGTGTACAGATCGTCAAGCGCGGTGAAGAGATTGGCTTCCAGGTATTGGTAGGTGGCGGTCAGGGCCGCACACCGGTTATTGCCGAGACCATCCGCGACTTCCTGCCGGAAGAAGACCTGCTCTCTTACCTTGAAGCGATTGTCCGCGTTTACAACCAGCTGGGTCGCCGCGACAACAAGTACAAAGCGCGCATTAAAATTCTGGTCAAGGCCCTCGGCCCAGAAGAGTTCGGCCGCCGCGTGGAAGAAGAGTGGCAACACATTAAAGACGGCGCTGAAAAGTTAACCCAGGAAGCATTGGATTGGGCTAAATCCTTCTTCACTGCCCCGGAATATCGCGAGTTTGACGGATCAGCTGCTGAAGCTGCACTGCAACTCCAAGCCGACAGCGACAAAGCCTTTGCCCGCTGGCTTGAACGCAACACCTACCCGCACCGGGTACCCGGTTATCGCGCGATTAAGTTGTCCACCAAACCCACTGGTGTACCCCCAGGTGATGTAACCGATGCCCAATTAGAGGCTATTGCCGATCTCGCCGATACTTTTAGCTTTGGTGAAGCTCGGGTAACTCACGACCAGAATGTGGTACTCGCAGACGTCGAACAGGACAAACTGTTTGAACTCTGGCAACAGGCCCGCAAGCACGGCTTCGCCACACCGAATATCGGCACCCTGACCGATATGATTTGCTGCCCCGGCGGTGACTACTGCTCACTTGCCAACGCCAAGTCCATCCCAGTAGCCGAAGCCATCCAGCGTCGCTTTGACGATATGGACTACCTGTACGACCTGGGTGACCTCAACCTCAATATCTCTGGCTGTATGAATGCCTGTGGCCACCACCACGTGGGACATATCGGCATCCTCGGCGTCGATAAAAAAGGCGAAGAGTTCTACCAAATTCAGCTGGGCGGCAGTGCATCCAACGAGGCCAGCCTGGCCAAAGTATTGGGCCCCAGTTTCTCCCGCGCTGAAGTGCCAGACGTGATCAGCAAAATCCTCGACCTCTATGTCGAGCAACGCCAAACGGAAGAGCCCTTTATCGACACCTACAACCGCATCGGCCTTCAGCCCTTCAAGGAGAGAGTTTATGCCAAAGCCAGCTAAACTGGGCCCACAGCCGGGCAACCCCGCAGAACTGATCATCGATGGCGAAGTAAAGACCAACGAATGGCAGCTGGTACCCCAACTGGAAGCGGGAGAGGAGTTGGACCCAAGCACCCTGCCCTCCGGCAAAATTATCCTGCCACTGCGACAGTGGCTGGCGCATCGCGATGCGCTGTCATCCCGCAGTGACGAAGTCGGTGTTTGGCTGGACAGTGAAGAAGGTGCCGAGCAGATTGCGGAAGAAGCTCCCAAATTGCCGGTAATTGCCGTGCACTTCCCGGCATTTGCCGACGGTCGAGGCTTTACCGCCGGACGCATGCTGCGCGAGCGCTACAGCTTTACCGGAGAGTTACGCGCAGTAGGCGGGTTTATGCGAGACCAGCTGACCTATTTACAACGCTGCGGCTTCAATGCCTACGCATTTGAAGGCGAGCAGCCTCTGGCAAGCCTTAAAGACTCGATGAGCGATTTTGGCGATAGCTACCAAACAGGGGTAGACCAACCGCTGCCCATGTTCCGTCGCCGCTTCTAAAGCTCAATTTAGACCTCTGAATACTCAGAGGTCTAAATTTCCACTTCCATCACACCTCCAACCCCAATCCATTGAGCGCAAACTCCAAAGAGGGTTCCACCTCCTTGAGTTCTCGCCCGGATCGCAATACCGATGCTGTGCCATGCAACAAGGTAATCAGGTACATAGCGCACTCCTCGGCACGCCGATCCAGCCCTATAGCCTGGGACTCTTTATCAAAACGAAACAAGTCAACCAGTTGCTTTACCGCTTCTGCGTCAGCAGCTTTTAAAGCGTCAATGGCATCAGAAGGCAAAGCATCACCGGCAGTTTCCGATAATCCAAACGCCAGATAACAACCCCTCGGGGTTCCCTCCCCGGCCTGTCCTTTAACGGTAGCCAGCAAATAACTATGCAATCGCTGCCGTAACGGCACTCCCTCTTCCGTTAGGAACTGCATACGATCTTTGGCATATCTATCCAAGTATTGCCCCAATGAAAGAACAAACAGTTTCTCTTTATTGCCAAAGGAAGAATACAGACTGGGCTTATTAATCCCCATAGCCTTGGTCAGGTCAGCCATTGAGGCGCCCACATAGCCCTTTTTCCAAAAGACTTTCGTTGCTGATTCCAACGCATGCGCCTTATCAAACTCCGGCTTGCGACCCGCCATTGGCAATCTCCCAAAAATTGTTTTGACAATATTGTACCGATCGGTAAGACTTAGCTCAAACCTTACCGATCGGTACAATATTGATCAACCCTTCACAGGAGAACGGAATTGAGCATTTCAATCGAAGGAAAAACTGCCCTTGTAACTGGAGCAAACCGCGGAATTGGCAAGGCAATTGTCGAGCGCTTTCTCGACGGTGGCGCAAAAAAAGTCTATCTGGCCGTGCGTAACCCAGAAACAACGACAGAGCTGACAGAAAAATATGGCGACAAAGTCATCACATTGGAACTCGATGTGGCAAAAGCCCAAAGTGTAGGGGCGGCGGCAAAGGCGATTCAGGAATTGGATATTCTGGTGAACAATGCCGGGGTACTTGCGCCCGCAGACCCGCTAAGCGACCATGTAGAGGACTCACTTAAGCAGGAACTGGAAGTGAATACCTTTGGGCTTGTCCGTGTAGCCAAAGCATTCACCCCCCATTTGGAAAAGAGCAAAGGCGCCCTGGTACAAATGAATTCAGTAGTATCCTTGCGTACCTTCCCACACGTTAGCACCTATTCCGCATCCAAAGCCGCCAGCTACGCAATTACCCAGGCACTTCGAGAAACGCTGCAGGAGCGAGGCGTACAAGTATTGAGTGTTCACCCCGGCCCCATCAAAACAGATATGGCCAAACAGGCTGGACTGGAGGACGGAGAATCCCCCAGTGCAGTAGCTGAGGAAATTGTTGGCGCGCTAAAAAATGGGGATTTTCACCTCTTCCCGGATGCCATGTCGCAGACTTTTGAAGCCGCTTATCAGAGCTTCTCTGATTCGGTGATCACCGCAGACCTTAGCGAATAACACGGCCGAAGATTGTCTGAGTAAGAAGTAACACAAGCCTCGAAGGAACCCGATCTAGGGTTCTTTCAAGAGGCTGGAAAATTCCTCTGAAGCCATAACGGGTACAAACTCAGTGATCGTAAAAGTCGACGCCCCATGTTTTGTGAAAGGGTCTTCTTCCAGAACCTTTCGCAGCACCTCCTTGGAGGGATGACGTGAAATAATTATCGCGCCAGTTCTAGGCTCTTTCGCCCCGCCAAAAAGCAGGTCTCCCGATTTATAGTGTCCCTCCAGGTAGCTCACATGCTCCGCCATTAACTCTGGGGTCAGTTTTTTAATATCCGGGAAATTCAAGTTCACTAAAAACATAACGTCTCCCCCCTCCTTAGGGGCTATATATCAACTCTTTACACCACTTTAAGCTTGCAGAAATAACCTCCACCAAACTAATAGATAGCTAATCTTTTCATCTTGGCGGTAGAGGATAATCCCCAAGCAGTAGTTTAAATGGAAACCATCGGAGATTGATGATCGGGCATCATTTAATTTAATGGTGCCATCACGTACCTTTCTTTAGGCAAAAGTGCTAAATAGACGATACTTCAGATTAATCAAGTTACATGTGGCCTGAAGAACTTCATCTGCCTTCCAGGCTATGGTATCCCCCTCAAAGCCACATACCAAACTCCCCTCAAAACATTTGGGGATTAATGCGATGGCACTCCCTCTTTGAGCTCACTCTTTAGACTGTTAATGCGAACTCATCTTTAGAAGGTGTAAAAACTGTTCAGAGGCCATAACAGGCTCAAATTCGGTTAGCGAATAAACTGCCACTCCACTTTTTATAAAAGGGTCCTCATCAAGCACTCTCCGCAATGCTTCTTCACTGTTGTGGCGAGAAACAATAACCCCTCCAGTCCTGGGATTTTTCCTTCCTCCAAAGAGTAAACTTCCAGACTTGTACTCTCCTTCCAGATAAAGCCTATGCTCCGCAGTCAGTTCTGGGGTTAGCTTTTTCATATCCTTAAAATGCATATCCACTAAAAACATACCCATTCCCTCTTCTCTAAAAACACTATAAGATTGCTACTGATTTCGTAGCAACTGTAACGCTACTAATTTAGAAGCGCAAGAACCATGATAACTCCTCTACCGAAAAAAACTGTCAGAGGCTCGACTAGCGGCATAGCCATTATGGCTGTATTCGATCTGCTCGGGCGAAAATGGAATATGAGAATACTGTGGGAACTGAGGAACACACCCCGGAGCTTCAGGGAACTCCAAGCCCAGTGTGATGCCATGTCCCCTTCGGTACTAAATACAAGAATCAAACAGTTGAGCGAAGCTAAATTGATTAATAAGTGTACGAATGGATATCAACTGACAGATCTGGGGGTTTCGTTAATGGAAACCCTTGATCCGCTGAGGGAATGGGCTAATAACTGGGAGGAATCCCTCAAGGCCTAATAGACACTCTGTAAAAGCCAAAACCCAAGAGCTTTGCAGCCTAGATGCCGCTGGGTTCTTAGAGGCAGGCCAACTATCGCGACAAAATGGGCTGAACCGATGGGGCAGTCTCATTATCACTCGCATCACGCGCTAGCGAAAACGAATAATATTAATCGCCGCGCAAATCAAATCTACGAATAATTCTGCCAAACAATGCACCTGCTAACCATCAAGGGTAAAGGAGGGGTCAATCTCTTTAGAAGTCACCAAACCACTGCTCTTAAGGGCACCCTTATGAGTTACCTTTTTGTGCCCGTAAGTAGCGAGTCATGGGGATTGCAGGGAGATAAATTGAGAGAAATGTGATTTTCAGAAGTTTCCTTAACCCAAAAACAGCTATGCGCTGCACCCCCTACTTTTGATTGTTAAGGTCACATTTCTGGCATTTTTTCAAATTTTTGTAATTCCGGGTCCATATAGTCCCAAGATGCACCACTACCAGCATATACCACCATTGTCGGGTTGAATTGCTCCAGGTCATGAAGACTTCCAGCGCGGATAAATTCAAACTGCGGCATACCGCTATTTTCCGCATAAATATGCGAACCGCAGCGAGGGCAAAAACCTCTCCTTACTGTATTGCCGCTATCTGTCTGCTTCTCATGAAATGCAAGATCGCCACTAATGGCTAAGCTTCCGCGAGGAATAGCAATGTTAGCGATGTGTCCAGCCCCACTAATTTTCTGACAATCTGTACATTGGCAATGCCCCGCCATTACCGGCTCTTCGGAACAAGAATAACTAATATAACCGCACAGGCATTCTCCAGATATTTTGGACATAGATTTCTCCCGTTACTTACGAAGTTGAAGTAACCTTAGCCTAAATCAATAACTTCAATTTCGCAAGTAGCTAGGCTAGTATTTCATTTTCTGGCAGTAAGAGTGTGAGCATGAGTCCTGATAATCAATTTATGCGTTCCGGATGCCCTATCGTGAACGGACTGGACGTATTCGGCGATAAATGGACATTAGTTATTCTAAGAGACTTACTGTGTGGTAAAGAGACCTATAGCGAGCTAGCTGACTCACCAGAGAAAATACCAACCAATAGACTCGCAGAAAGATTAAAAATGCTAGAAGCAGAGGGAATGTTGGTGAGGGAACAATATCAATCAAAGCCTAAGCGATATAAGTACCTGCTAACACAGAAAGGCAAGGATGTCTTACCGATTCTTCAGGCAATCGCCAAATGGGGAAATACATATTTTGAAGGCTCATGGATTCCCCCGAAGTGGTTTATGGAAACCTAACCCTTTGATTCGGGGCCAGAAGCGCAACAATTCCGCAGGACAAAGCTAAGCTGAAAATTTAGCAATAACAGCAACTTTTATGCATTTTTACTCCGAAATTGCTCTCCATAAATGGCCAGAAGCTTATGATATTGACTTTGCCTGTTATGCCCCCCCCAATCTCATTAAGAAACCCTCCTGAATCACTAACGAACCTGGCGGCAGTTGATACTAAGAATATACTTTTTTACTGGAACACTTTTGCCCCTAAGGGCCCGGCAGCTCAGTGCCGCCAGACTCTATGGATCAGCTCAACTATAGAGACAAAATAGACTGAACCGCTGCGACAACCTCATTATCACTCGCATCATGTGCTAATGAAAACGAATGATATTCATCGCCCCGCAGACCAAATCTGCGATCAATTTCAGCCAAACAGTGCACCTGTTCACCATCAACGATAAAGGAGAGTTCAATCTCTTTTGAATTCAACAAGCCACTACTCTTAAACTCTATCTCCTGGTAGCATCCAGACAGGGAGACAAAATTGCTTCCACGCAAATGCCCCTTTTCAACATCCGCTTTTACCATTTTAAAGCCACTTTCCTCGATCATGGAAAGTACCTTCTCTACAACGGGTAAAGGTCTTATCCGCAAGGGATCCCTGTCTTTCGGATCCAGCGCAAAATCAATATCCAGGGAAGTTTCCAGCCACACATAGCTTTTATTTCTACGGGTGTTTAAAACAGTAACTGGCGTCTCTTCATGCAACGCCAACTGAAAAGGAACTTCCCGGCTCTCTCCAGCGCCAATAGTGAAAGGGTCCTGTACCTGTAATTCATTCAGTACAAAACGCTCATGGCTTACCCCTTCATCGGTCTCCACCTTGATCTCGGTGCAGAGCTTTAAACTTATAGCATCCACCTGCTGGTCGATATCACCACCAATGATATGGATAGCCCCTTCAATGATTCCACCCTGAACTTGCTCAGAGTTTTGTAGAACTGTATCAACTTTAGCTGCACCAATACCTATTGACGCTTTGAGTTTTTGAAACATAGGGAGCCTCTGAATAACTCCGTAATGCCTCTGCGAGTCTTGAAGGCTGCAGATGTTAGGCGCAGCTCGCCGCGAATGGCCGTAGCCCTTTGCAAGAGCTGCAACGCAGCAGATGCGGCCTTCAAGGCCCGCCCTTCGGGGCTTGCAGAGCGATTCACACTCCGCGTTGCGACTTCTTGAAAGGTCTAGACATTCCTGCAAAGCCGCGCCTTGATTGTGAACCGCTCTGAAAGCCAGAGGTATCACGGAGTTATTCAGAGGCTCCTTAGTCCTTTTACTAGAGATGTATAATTTTTAGCATAGGTGAGTGTGTTAATCAACTCTCTAACCTAAAGCCAGTGGATTGAACTGCGAATCCTCTCACCTTAAAACCCTCTTGAACTGCGAATCCTCTCACCCTTAACTCTTGAACCCCAGTCATACCAAGGCCTCCAGAGGTGCTAAAAACAAGAAAGATCTTAAAAAACAAGAAAGATATAAAAATAAAAAATTAAAAATAAAAAAAATCTGTGGATAACTCAGTCATTTTGAAATTTTCGAGTGATAACCCTTCTTGGGGGTTTCACCCCCGCCAGCCCTTCCCCTCGCTTCGCTCGTTTCCGGCATCCCCCAAAAGCAACATCAAAAGACACAAGCAAAAATGCCTCGCCATTGCCTGCCGGTGGCAGGGGCGAGCACAACAGCACAACCCGCTAACGGCATTTCGGCTACACCCCTGAGAGGCTCTCTAAGACCAAAACGAATTTAAAAGCATGTCAGGCAGGATGAGGGGGAAATTTCATTAGCAGGGAGCTGTGTGACGCACTGAATGCGGTTTAACAAGCGGCATCTCGACAAGAAAAAACGCGCTGCGTTTTGGTTTCGCTCCGCTCCCATGCTCTCACTGCGTTCGAAAACGCATTTTAAGGGGGCAAAATGGCGATTTAAGCGACTTTTATCAAAAAAACACCCCATTGCATGACTTTGATATTTAAAATTGAAATTTGAGCCGCTGAGGGATTTTGAATTAGCGAAGTCTATTCAATAGCGCGAAGTGGTTTGGTTTTTATTTGTTACTTTTGATTCTGTAACGTTATCAAAGTACAGGTAAAGAAACGCTCAAACAGAACAAGAAACACCCTACAAATTTAAAATTATACTTTTACCTAAATTGATAATATAAATCAAAGACTTACATTACTTTTTGTACATCCGTTAAACTTTCAATCTATGGTTATTGCAATAAAAGCTTGTATATCAATGCATTGAGTGTGACTTTCACATTTTTTGAAGTCGTTAAAAAAACAACATGGGTTTTACCTAACCTTTCACCTAGATTTTAAAATAAAAACAGGCACTTTGTGCGCGATTTTATCGCCTGTTTGATGGGGTGCAACGGGGTCTGTATGGGCTAATTCTTCGTGCCTCAGAAAGTCCATATTGCATCCCCCCCGTTGAACCCCAAAGTTACTGCGTAACGTCGCTCGCGACTTTGGCATTCTTAACGGGTTGCACGGGTTCATTTGTAGACTGAAAGGGGGTAGGAATAGCCAATCTTTTTTTAATTATATTTTAAGTATTATTAAAGTAGTTTTTAATTTCATTTTAAGTTCGTTAAAAGAGATTGAACAGGCAGGATAGGTGAAGTAGGCCTACCACCGTAAACGGGGTGTCCTATTCACTTTTTAAGCTTATTCGCACTTCGTTCTCAACACTCATCCTGCTCTACGAGGTCAATTGACTGCCGTCAAAAACGAAACGAGTAGCCGTTATATAAGAAAATGGCGAAAAGCGAGTAGCTGTTAAAAGAGATTCCTATAGCGCGATAAATTCAAGTCGCTTGGTGTATTCAAATTGGGGAGGAAAACGGGCGTTAATCAACTAGGCTCTAAGGGTGTTAATTGTTCACTCTAGGTTATATCCCAACTTCAGCGAACAGCCTCTTTTTTAGGGGCTTTTTTTTGCGTTCACCTCATCGATACCGAATTTCCGTGCGTGATTTTCCGCAAAGCCAGATGAGCCGTCCACTCTAGGTTGACACGAGAGTGTAACCTAGAGTGGACGGCGGCATCAAAAACGGTCACTTTTGCTCTTGATGTGAACGCTTTGGATGAACGCTAAAAAATGAATGTTAAATGAGTATTTGCGGAATAAATGGATCGGTAATTTCTTGCTTAAGACCGTGCTTGATAGCAAGCTTGGTAAGGGCTAATGCATGTAAACAAATAAACTCTTCTGAGGTGTCTTTATTTTCCCCTTTCGCGACCTTTTGATAGAGGTCTAACTGCTTTTCAATCCCTTGATTAAAAGTTGCTTGGTCGCCTTTAACGATCCCCCATAATGCAGTGCTTAAACTAAAATAATTAGTAAAAAGATTGACCCCTTTTGGGGGCTTTTTAGTGAAGTCATCAAGATTAGAGATCAGTAGCTGATCGGCCTTGTCTGGCTCCCCCATCACAAAGAACCTTAAGGCATCGGAATAGTTAAGAATACATTTTCTAGCGGCTTTTTTATCTGATTCTGTCGTTAATAGAAAAGGTATAATGTGCTTTGTTAGACTATCATCATTTATAATAATTAATAAGTTAATCAGTTCGATGCTATATCTTTCATTTACACCATCTTCAACACTTTCCTCTCCTTTAAATTCTTTGAAATCGGGGTTAAAGCTCATGTGGTAAGGCACTGTTCTTAATTTTGCAGCCATTTTATAACTCGCAATGGCTTTGTCTTTTTTTTCTAATAACGAATAACAATTCCCTAAAGCTGTGTAACTTTCACCTTGGCTGCAATAATAATATTCGCTTGGTATATCTTCATCTTGATAAAAAGAGCCTTTAAACCTTTCATCTCTTTCTAAAATAGCTTCTCTCATCATTTCAAGATTTTCTTTTACTATCTCAGCCTTATCGTTAGCCATGTTACTTACCTTTTTTGATAAAGTGGTTGTCGATAATTTCTTTTTTTTCATTGAAATCATCGATTGTAAATTCGTCTAATGTTGATGAGATTTTTCCTTGATTGTCACGCTCAAGGACTTTCACATCGCCTGTTTCCGTATTGGTATGGGTTGATATGTGTCGTTTCCTTCCTTCTTTTTCATAAATATCTTTCCATAGTTTGATTTCACTTTCGGTATAAACCCCACCTTGACGATTACTGAGTTGATTTATTTTTTTTCTTTTTCTTTGCATATCTTCAGCCCGTTTACGGTTTTTTCTAGACGAACCTTGTTTATCACCATTAACGTTTTCTGATACTTGCGTCGTATTTTTATTGTTGCCCTTTGCTTCCAATTCAACCAGCTTGTTATGTTCATCATGGCCCATTCCGTCAGGGCCATGATAGCGTTCAATGTAATCGGGGTGATCGGTTATCTTTAATCGCTCTTTGGCATCTTCTAACCCCAGTTTCCCTAATGCTTCTTGACGGCTTCTGCTGTCAGTTAATGCGACTGCGGTGGCAGACTCTATCCTATTAGGTTCCGCTAACTTGGTTTTAAAGGTGCGAGTATTGAGGTCTTCTTGACCCTTGGGAATACTAGGGACCCTCTGATCAACGAAGCATTTTTCTAGAATTAAGCTGAACTGCTTGAAAAATTCACTTTTCTACGCAAAAATGCTTAATTTTCACGTAATAGCTCCCTAATTTTTTACCTAAAATCCCCGGTAGGGGGATTTCAGACGCACCACCCCTAGGTGGCCAAGTATTTTCTCCCTATTAGTAAGTTGATAAAGCCTGCTAACAAGCACAGCCGCTCAGTATTTTTTAACAGTCCCCGATAGCGGACCTTGTCATAACCAAATACCCGTTTAATGTAGCGAAAGGGGTGCTCAACCTTCGCTCTTATCTGTGCCTTGATCTTTTCCGCCTTACGGAGTGCATCACGCCCTGGAAGAGTTTTTAGCTTGCTCGGCTTCATTGCTATGTACCAATCCACCTCCCGCTCCTTCAACTCTTCACGCTTCTCCGCACCAATGTACCCAGAGTCACCCCAGACTCTTCCTTCCTCCCCATGGAGGACTCGCTCTGTGGCTGTGACATCATGCGAATTCGCTGCTGTTGTATCTACGCTATGTATTACTCCGAGCACATCATCAACCCCGATATGCATCTTCATTCCAAAGTGCCACTGATTGCCTTTCTTTGTTTGATGCATTTCTGGATCACGTTCTTTCTTTTTATTCTTAGTTGAAGTTGGCGCAGAGATAATAGTGGCATCTACAATCGTGCCTTCACGCAGTACCATGCCATTCTCAGCAAGATGCTTGTTGATTTCATCAAAAAGCGCTGCACCAAGCTGATTGAGCTCCAATAAGTGGCGAAAGTTAAGAATCGTTGTTTCATCGGGAATTGGGCCGCTCAAAGTCAATCCAGCAAAACTACGCATGGATTCAATTTCATATAGTGCATCCTCCATAGCGGGATCACTGAGATTATAAAATAGCTGCATGCAATGAACACGGAGCATGACACTCAATGGATATGGCTGTCGGCCACGCTTACCTTGTGGATAATAAGGTTCAATTCGAGTCTCTAGCCGCAGCCATGGAATGAGAGTATCCATCTGAGAAAGAAACTTCTCTCGGCGAGTTATACGGCGCTTTAGCTTATATTCTGCTTCGGCAAAGGTGACTTGGTGCATAATCTATCGTAGTCTTGACGGATAACTGAATACTACCAAACTGGCTCGGAATTATTCAGAGGTTCCATAAATAATTGATAACACCCATACCTACCTCTACCAGGCTCAGGGAGAGCTTGCCTGATTAAAAAGAGATATTTTTATTACATATTTCCCCCAACAGTAAAAAATTCAATGCTTGAATAAGGCCACTTACTTTTTCTGAATGTGTCATTTTTCGTTGGAATATCGGCAAGATCCTAACTGTTGTTAAGAAAATTCCAGCAGTACCATAGTATCTGAGCCCTATTTATACCGAAGAAGTAAAAATATGATCAGAAATAATTTCAAAATCACACCTTCTCACACCTACATCATGCTGCAAGGGCTAGACCACTATCTGCAGCATCAGAAGTCGATAACAAACCAAAGGTAGATTGTAAGTTTAAATCTGCAAATTGAGACTCTCCATCTCAGCCACTACGTATAGAAACTCCATCTACAGAAAATTGAGAATAATCAATTTAGGGTACTCCTATTCACTTAGAGCCCCCTAGAAACATTTCTCAAACCATTAAGCAGGGTTATGCACATTTTAATTATTTACGATGGAAAACCGGGCCATCTCAGTCCTTCTCTGGGGCTATACCAGCTACTCTCCCGCCACTCCAAGGGCAAATATTCTTATGAAATCACCACCAGTAAACCAGTTTTAAAGGCCCTAAATAAACCAATAAGACTATTGACTCGACATCTCGCCAGAAACGCACACAAATTTATCATGCTCTTTCACAGAAACCCCTCCTTCAAAAGAAAACCAGATCTAATTATTTCCTTTGGTGGGAATAGCGTTGCTGCGAACGTTGCACTAACCCAAAAAACACAATGCATGAATATTGCCATAGGAAATATTTACAGCTTCAGGAAAACCGACTTCTCTCTAACCCTATCTACCAAAGAGGACATTAAGAAATCTAGGCAATACCTTCCATTTAGCCGCATAGATGTAAATTTATGCGAAGCATTGGGCGACAACTTAAAGAAGAAACACCACAAACCCTTTTATACTTTACTTATCGGAGGCAATGGAAGCGGCTATAAATACACACGGAAGGATTATACAGACTTGATAGAAGAGCTAAAAAAGATAGCGATCTATCAAAATATTTCATGGCTAATTAGCACCTCAAGAAGAACCCCTAAATATGTGGCTGAGCTAATTGAAAGCAACATGCCATTTGATACATGCTTCAACCTGCTAGATTATGAGGCCCCCAATGCCAGCCTCGAAGAAATACTCGGTGCAAGTGAAGCTGTCTTTATAACCGAAGACAGTTCATCAATGATTTCTGAGGCCCTTGCCCTATCTAAACCTATATATACTTTAGTCCCCCAAGAGAATAACATCTACGGAGCCCACAAAACTCTCATTGAGAAACTTTACAGTGAAACTTATATAAAGAGGATGGAGATTTTCGAACTGGCCAAGACCTTTAATGATTCTCTATCAAAAGATTTCAACTTAGATTATGGATACCATTCTAAAGCAAGATACGATGAAATTATCTCTGCGCTTGACATCAGCAGCAATGGTAGGTGAGCGATCTCAACCCCTTAAATTGACCATCATGACGACAGGGACTTTAACACAAAGATCTATTGATATAAAAACCTTTAGTGGAGAGCCAACCCCACAATATCCAGTATACTGTTAAAATGAGCCCATATCTTCCAGAGACCTTCTCAACAACCCCTTAATATAGTTGATGCGGCCTCCAAATTTAATTATTTCAATTTCTTCTTGAGAAAGGTCATTTTCCAACCAAATCTTAATACCTTTAGTCACATTTCTCAGCTCTAGCATCTTGTTACCCCCTGTACAGCTTGAGAGATCATAAAATTGAAGTTGATCATCTTTACTAAAGGCGTCAAAATCGCTTGGATTACAAAATGTTAAAATGAGAATTCCGTGGTCAATAAGATTCTTGCGATAGAGTCCAGCTACACTTTTGGCTATGACGCAGCGCACTCCCAAGTATCGCAGTGTAATTGAGGCATGCTCCCGGCTCGACCCATGACCTAAACTGTTGCCGGCAATAAGAAATATATCCTCCTTGGTGCTCAAAGCCCGCTGATAAAAAGATTCATCTACATTTGAAAAAGCAAAGCGGCTTAACTCTGGGACATTTGACCAATAAGGCAAAGCATCCGCACCTCCGGGAATAATATCATCGGTTGAGACATTATCCTCCAGCTTTAAAAGAGCTGGGCCTTCGATCACACTTAACATTTTTTCCAGAACTGGCAAAGGCTTGATGTTGGGGCCCTTTCTCACCTCAACTTTCACTGGTATTTCCTGCGGTGGCTCCAATAGTGATCGCATATCCATTAGATGTTCAGGCTCTTCAAATACCGGATAATCCATGTCTAAATTTCTGGGGTCAGTTATTTTTCCTTTCAGGGCGCTGGCCGTCGCAGTCTCTGGGCTGCATAAATAGACGCTATCTTCTTTAGTTCCCGAACGCCCAGGGAAATTTCTCGGCACAGTTCTAAGACTATTGTGCCCGCTAGCTGGGGCTTGCCCCATACCGATACAGCCACCACAGCCGGTTTCATGCAAGTAAGCCCCTGCACCAAGCAGTTTTTCAAGGTCACCATTATGAGTCAGCTCATGAAGTAGTTGGCGCGACGCGGGATTAATATCTAAAGAAATCTCGTGCGGTACAAAGAGACCATTTACCATCCGGGCGGGAATAGAAAAATCACGCAACCCAGGGTTAGCCGAAGAGCCGATATAGCTCTGAGAAACTGGCCTACCCTCAACTTCACGAACTTTAACAACCTTATCCGGCCGCGAGGGGCAAGCGATCATTGGTTCAATTTTCGATAGATCTAAAGTTGCAACCTCATCATAGGTTGCATCCTTATCGGCAAGCAACTCGACAAAGTCGTTCTCGCGCGACTGCTGCCGCAAGAAAAGCCTCACTTGATCATCAGCAGGAAAGACACTTGTTACGGCCCCCATTTCCTGCCCCATATTGGCGATTACGTGACGATCCATTGCTGTAAGGTTTGCCAATCCAGGGCCGTGATATTCAACAATCTTGTTCCAGCAACCTCTCAATGTATATCTACGTACAAGCTCCAAAATAACATCTTTAGCGCTTACCCATGGCTGTAGCTCCCCTCTAAACGCACCCCCAAAATAGTTGGCATTACCAGAGAAAGCGGAAATCCCATCATTGCAAGTGCAACCTCAATTCCTCCGGCTCCTATTCCTAACATACCTAACGAGCCAGCAGCACATGAGTGGCTATCCCCACCTAAAAGGGTTTTACCGGGGATACCAAAACAAGCCATATGGACAGGATGACTAATACCATTTCCTGGTCGCGAGTACCATATCCCGTAGTTTCGACAGGAACTTTGCAGGAACACGTGGTCATCACCATTCTTATGGTCTGCCCTCAATACATTGTGATCCACATACTGAGCGCATATTTCTGCTTTCACCTGCCTCGCCCCCAAAGCTTCAAGCTCCAACATCACTAACGTGCCGGTAGCATCCTCGCTGAGGACTTGGGAGCCTCTGAATAACTCCATGATACCTCTGGCATGCAGAGCGGTTCACAATCAAGGCGCGGCTTCGCAGGAATGTCTAGACCTTTCAAGAAGTCGCAACGCGGAGTGTGAATCGCTCTGCAAGCCCCGAAGGGCGGGCCTTGAAGGCCACAGCTGCTGCGTTGCAGCTCTTGCCAAGGGCTACGGCCATTCGCGGCGAGCTGCGCCTAACATCTGCAGCCTTCAAGACCCGCAGAGGCATTACGGAGTTATTCAGAGGCTCCCTTGGTCAATTTTAAGCTCGATAACACTTTGGGGAGCCATATTCCCTTTGACCAAATGACTTTCAATTAACTTTCTAGCTACGTTTAGGCCTGTCATTAAGTTACACTAACGAACTCTAATACTTACCCACCTAGACAACTTATTGGCCTAGCAATTCTGTTTTCGTTATCGACATAACTAGAAATAACGTATTAGTATAAATAAATATCCATTAGAATAATTAAATATATTTAGAAGCTCAAATCAAAGAAACTATTTTTATCTAAAACATGCACACCCAACAGCTTTCACAGCAACTCAAACCGCCTCATACGATAGAAAACTTCACCTTTCGGCACTAACAGATTGCTTGTCCCGTACAAACATCAAGAAGAATTACCCTGGCTGAATGTCATATATAGATAAATACCCAACATAAGCATGTTAATATTCAATTAATAGGAAATCCCAGCAGGATGTTCAAAATTGAAAGTTTTACTTTTACCAGGACTTGATGGGACAGGAACACTTTTTTCAGATTTGATTAAGGTACTGCCAAAACAATGGACAACCGAAACTATCTGCCTTTCCAAGCTCCCAGGGGATAGTTACCTGACTCAAGCTCAATCAATCGCCAAAAGCTTTCTCAATGAGAAGACTCACATTATTGCTGAGTCCTATTCAGGACGAATTGCATATGAGTTATCCCTTTTAGCTCCCGAGAAAATTTTAGGCATTACCTTTATAGCTAGCTTTATAACCTCTCCTTCGCTTCTATCCAAGGCAGCACAACTAGCTCCAATCTCGCTTATAGACTGCCCATCTTTAACCAAAATCACACTAAATTTTTTTGGTTTCAATGGCAAAGGCAGTGACATACTCATTGACAGCACCTATAACGCCCTACTAAACACCAACAGAGGCAAACTAAAGCAAAGGCTTCACAATATCGCCTCGATTTCCCAACCATCCCAAAGATTGGAAATCCCTGCCATCTATATCCGCCCGGATAGAGATCGACTTGTAAGTAAAAAAGCTGTCATCGATATATCTGCGATCTACATCAACCTCAATGTCATTGATATTCCTGGTGGGCACTTTATTGCTCAGGCACACCCCAACAAAGTCGCGAGAATTATTATAAATTTTGCAGAAGGATTATTACCACCCTAACTTACCTCTCAATTAACGATCATATGGCGAACAATTCCACAAATAATCTCACCTTAGAATCTAAACTGATATTCGTTCATAAAGTACCCCTTACTAATCTCGCTTCCCACAAAATCCTCGGAGTTAACAGTGAGCAATAGAGAGTATATTTCCTTTCTAGAACCCATAAAAAATCCGCCCGCTTACTCAATGGATAAAGAAAATAGAAAATTAGAACTTAAACTTGATGTACAGTACGAAAAGAATAACATTTTCAGTTTTTACAAAACCCATGACACACCAACCTGGACCCGTGTATTTTCATCATCAATCACTCAAGAAGCAGGTTTCACACTGACAGGCCCTACCATTGAAATTCGCGCTGATAGCCACCTTACTATCCAGACAAACAACCTGCTGCCAGAGGAAGACCCCCTCAATACACCCGCTACAATAAACTTCCCCCATGAGTTCAATACCTACAACTTACATACTCACGGGCTCCACGTTTCTCCGGAATCTCCGGCCGACAATGTCTGCATGAAGATCAAACCAGGGGAAAGTTATACCTACGAATATGACATCCCCAAGGACCAACCCCCAGGACTCTACTGGTACCACCCCCATAAGCACGGCTCTGTCGCTATACAAGTCGGCAGCGGGATGGCAGGTGCCCTAATCGTAAGGGATGAATTTGACGATGAACTTGAGGCAATGGGAGTTAAGGAACATATTCTTGTCTTCCAGAATATTGCCGTAGATGAGCACGGAAAAGTAGAGGATCAACACCAGGTCGCTAAGTTCCCAGATAGTGAATACTGTATTACCGTTAACGGACAATACTGCCCTATCATTCATGCAACGGTGGGTGAGCTTCTCAACCTGAGACTTCTCAATGCTACCACTCGCACATCGATAGATATCGATTGCCCTTGGTTCGCGCAAATGTACATCTACGGGTTTGATGGAAACCCTACTGATGACTACCGCCTACAAGACGGCGTAAGCCTGGGCCCCGCTAATCGAGCCTCCCTTTTCTTAAAAATCAGTGAAGCCGCCACTCCGGGAGCTCATTTTTACATTTACAATAATGCGATTGAGTTCCAACAAATGCCGCATTATAAGTACCATAACAACAGTCCACTTTTTGTTATCGCTATTGCCCAGGGAGAGGAAATCGGAACGGCAATCTATGCTCCCAGCAAACCACCCGCTCGATGTGCGCCCCCACCCTTCCCCAGCAGTTTTAAAGTGGACTTACTGAAACCTATTACAGATAATGAGATCACCAATACACGTCGACTCACTTTCCAGGCCAACACGCTTGATGACCCCCAAAAATATTATCGCGGGCTGAATGTCAGTATTGACCATTCACCATTCGAAGGGTGTGAAGTGGTTAATCATTACGTAGAGCTTGATGCAGTAGAGGAGTGGACCTTGGTTAATGAAAGTGAATTCCCCCACCCAATCCATATTCATGTTAATCCGTATTATGTTATCGAGGTGGTTGGGGAAGACCCCATGCACCACACACTCAAACTACCGTTTTGGTGCGACACCTTTCAAGTACCGCCCCATGGACATGTCAAATTCCGTACTCGTTTCAAGGATTTTACCGGAAAGTATCCTCTGCATTGCCACTTACTTTATCATGAGGATGGGGGCATGATGCAGCATGTTAGAGTTGTCAAAGATGCCTCTGAGATTCCAAAATAGCCCGCTTATCTACCCAGTCATTGAATGCAAGGATCGTTAAAGTCCCTTAAGAATTAACACTTACTGGGGGCCACTTTTTGCGGGTCATGCAACTTGGGCGGAGTTGCATTACCACAATGCTTACTCAGCCAATCGCAAGCATGGATAATATCCTTTGCAAGGCCACTGATTGCATTCTGATTGAGATGAGGGCGAACAACAATTCTCAGAGAGTTTACAGACTGAGCGTTTGGCGGCATCGAATAGGCAGAAAGAACCCATCCCCGCTCACGTACTTTATTGGATACATCATATTCATTAAAATTTTTATATTTTTTATTCAGGGTCATGGCAACAACTGGGATTCTCTGGGTTTTATTCATCATTTCAAAGTACCCACTGGCCACCAGAAGTTGACGAAGAGTCTGCGCATTTTCCAAGGTGTGCTGCATAATCTGCCTGTACCCCTCATAGCCTAGACGTATAAAATTGTAATACTGGTAGGCAACCGGCGATGCATTTCGGCTGAAGTTCAATGTGGCTGTAGGCATCTCCCCACCCAGGTAATTCACATAGAACATCAAGTCTTCATCAAAAACTGCTTTTTCACGAAAAATTATCCACCCCAATCCCGGCGGCACCAAGCCAAACTTGTGCCCGGAGGCATTGATAGATTTCACTCTTGGCAAACGAAAATCCCATTTATAATTCGGGTAGAGAAATGGATTAACAAATCCTCCCGACGCCCCATCAATATGCATAGGGATATCGTTTCCTGTTCTCTCTTCATACTTATCCAACCAGTTTTGAATTGCCCTAAATGCATCATCCTCACCGGTAAAGGTTTGCCCGGCGATAGCGACAACAGCGATGGTATTCTCATCGACCAATTCATCCAGATGTTCACTGGTAAAGCGGTAATGACCAGGCTTTAACGGTGCTATGCGCGGCTCCACATCAAAGTAGCGCATAAATTTGTCCCAAACGATCTGCACATTGGCTCCGGTAACCAGGTTAGGTTTTGAGCCGTCTTTGCCGGCTTGCTGCCTCTTCTTACGCCAATTCCACTTGTGCGCCAAACCAGCCAACATGCAGGCCTCTGACGAGCCTATGGTCGCTGCGCCGTATGGCTCTACTCCCTCAGGTCCATTCCAGAGGTTGTGTAACCAGCGAACCATTCGCGCTTCCATCGCAAACAGCTGAGGATACATGTCGTGATCAATATAGTTCTTCAGATAATGTTTCTTAGCGACCTCAAATGCTTCTGACTCAGTAAAAGTTGTGACAAACGAAGATAAGTTCATCGCAGGCTTTGCGTCAGCCCAGGTTTCACTGGTTACGATAGCCTCGGCAGCCTCTGCTGAAATACTACACCGGGGAAAGTGCTTTTCTGGAATATCTTCATTGTATTCGTCAAAGAACCTGTCAAATGGAGATTGCTCTTTCACTACCTACCTCCGGCTCACTCATCAATATCAGAAAATGACTGCTGTTGATGGCCACCCTCCCCCCGCCAGGAGGGATTGTGAAAATAGAAAATTAACAAGGGAACGGTGATCGCTATAGCAATTCCACCCAGGTTGAGAGCAACATAAGTTACAGGATTTTTTATCGTGAGCTGTTCTGGCGGGAAAAATGAAACTACCAAGGCAAAAACAACGGAAATTAAGCCTATTCCAGCAACAATACAAACCCCTGGCAGCCCTCCGGGGATACGAAAACTTCTGGGCAAGTCTGGTTGCGTGATCCGTAACCGAATAACCGCAGCAAACATCATTATGTACATAATGATATATAAGCTAATAGCCATCACTGAAATCAAAACAAAAGCTGTAGATACATTATCCATTAAAATATAAATGGACGAGATTGCCGCTACCACTACAAACTGTGCGAGGAGAATATTTTTTTGTACACCCACCCGGTTTTCTCGCTGAAACCAGGGCGGCAACATCCCATCCTGGGCCGTAGCCAGTAGCCCTCGACTGGGGCCAGCCAACCATGCCAAGGCACCACTTAGTGCACCATAGCCAATTAGCCAGGAAAGTGCTTGCACAGGCCATTGAATCCCAAGTAGCTGCCCAAAAGCTCTTTCGTAAGCTGTAAATAAGCCAGTTTCTACAGATATCTCTTTATAGGGCAAAATTGCAGCAATAGAGAGAGCGCCGAGGGTGAACACCAGGATGGAAATAACGGCGGCGATGGCAATTACAGCTGGATATCCTCGACGGGTATCACGTAGTTCCGACACATGCGTGGCCTGTGCTTCCACACCAGCAAAGGCAAGTAATATACCCCCGAGAAAAGCAATCGCCCCCAAGCCGTTAATATGGGGAAACCAGCGCGGGTGATCATAACCATCCCGACGCACTGCTACTTCCGGGTCGGTCAAGGTCTCCCAGCCAATAGGATTACCACTCACCACCCACCAAACAGCCAGGACAATCAAAATCAAGCAGGGAAATATGATACCCACCAGAAACCCAAACTGTGCCACTTTTACCAGAAAGCGGGTTCCAGTAAGAGCAATCAGGGTCGCTAGCAAATAGGCAAGGATGCAAAACCCACCGATATAGTAGGTATTCTGGGCGATGGTATTATCGCCCACCGCATAAGCCACCGCCGCTGCGGCAAAACCCAACTCTGTGGGATACCAAACAATGCACTCGATCCATTGCAACCATATAGCGACAAAACCCACCTTCGGGGTGAAGGCCTCACCAACCCAGGTATAGACACCCCCAGTGCGCTCTGAAAAGGCGCTGCCAAGTTCTGCCGACACGAGCCCTGCAGGAATCAAGAACAACAATGCCGCAAAGCCGATATAGAAAAACATCGTCAGTTCTTCCTGCGCCATCATCGGCAGTGTACGCAAGCTGGTAACGACCGTTGCGGCAGTTAGGAGCCCGAGAGCAGCCACAGAAAACATCTTTCTGTTGGCAATATCCGGGGTGCTCGATGCACTGCTCCCTTTTGATCGCACTGATGGGACCTCCCTGGAGTGCAATATTTTTGCGGCAGTACAAAGAAGCAAAGCCTATCGTGGGAGTCTGCGGGATAGATGGGATAACAGAGGTGCCGCTACCAAGGCATAAGCCGCCCTTTTAGCAACGGACTTATGGGAGCATAGAATTCATAGCAAGTCGGTGCCCACACCATCTTTCACCCAAGGAGAAATCGGCTAGGGCAGCGGTATATGGCAGTTAGCCTGGAACCCCATGTTTGGTGTAGATATCGAAGCGGCCAGATTTCCCCTCCAAGGAAAGGTTGGGCTTCATATCAGCCAAATAGGGGGCAAGCTTAGGGCGCTTAACTACTGTGCGGTAGTAGCAGGCCGCCAAGGCAGGGCTCAATAAGCTATCCGCATCCTCATCAGTCCCAACCAAATGATGGAAGGCAGCCATTTCCTTTTTGACCTTGGCAGCTTTCCCCCGCGCAGGGAACATTGGATCCAGATAAATAACAGGGATGGATTCCTCCGATTGCAGCGCGAGCCACTCTGACGCCGCCGTACAGCAATCCACCAAGCTCATTCGCTCAGAAATTGCAGCCAACTCAGCATCCCCGATAGACGCCTGTCGCAGCCGGCGTATTCCATCTTTCAGCAATTGGAAAACAACCGGGTTGCGCTCCAGCATCTGCACCTCACATCCCAGCGCCGCCAGAACAAAAGCATCTCTACCCAAACCAGCGGTGGCATCGAGGACTTTGGGATGGAAGCCAGAACGCAGACCAACAGCTTTTGCTACCGGTTGAGCTTTACCACCGCCATACTTGCGGCGATGAGCAAGTGTTCCAGCAACAAAATCCACCCATACTGGCCCGGCTGCTTTACGCCCGGTCGCACATAACTGCAGTTGCTCTCCGAGACACAACACTTGGGGAAAGTCGACCACATCAGCAGGAGAAATAGCTCCAAGGAGGGGGTAATCTAACTGAGCGGATAGTTCTTCCGCTGCGGAAACATATTCTGGCGCCGCAGCGACAATAGCCAACGATGGACTCACCTGCCCTCCAGGTAACATTGAAAAAGGGAGGCGATGCTAACCCGGTTTTTGTAACCATTCCAGAGCTTGAGCGGACTCCTCTTCGGGAAAGGGACGCACCTCAGCACTGATGAAGTGACAGGCAAGGTTGGGCATAAAGCGGAGGATAGGATTATCGGTAACCACGGCTATCCGGCGGATATGCCGTTGATGCTCTCGAATAAAGCGAAAATGAGAGATCATTGCGACGAAGCTCTCCCAGCCAGCGAAATCTCCCGCATTGACTAACAACCCCTCTATACGTCCCCTCTTGCTGATGATCGGATCAACTTGCGCGGCTAGCAACTGGAAGTCCTCAACAGTTAACTTCCCAACTGGTCTAACCTCGAGTATTCGATCACCCTGATGCCAGATATGCTCAATCATATTTTGAGAATGCGGCAGGGCCACACTTCTGTGCGGCCCTGCTTTTCGCTTAGCTCGATGTAGCTGAGTCATTATTATTGGTCAGTTATCATTACTTTCCATTCCCTCATCCTGACCGGTATCTGCCTCTGTATCTGTTTCAGTGCCATCGGCAGAGGCATCCATATCGTTAGTCGCTCCCTCTACAGCATCATTGGCTTCCTTCGTAGCATCATCTACGACTTTATCCGCTTGCTGATTTAGGTCGCCGCCCGAGTTATTGCTCGCGTCTGGCATGGCGCTAGAATCATTAGCATCCGGGCTCATGTTGCCATCTGCACCCATATTGTCTGACCCAGACATAGTAGCGTCAGGTGAGCCCCCGTTATCTGAAGACCCCGGAGGGGCGGGATCGGTTGAGTCAGAGTCCTGGGGCATTTGGGAATCGGGATTACCCATACCATCAGGGGAATCCGAGGTATCTGCTGGGGCCATTGAGCCACCGCTACTTCCTCCACTAGAGGGTGTAGAGGATCCCCTCATCTGTTCACTCTTCTGCTCCTGCTCCATCGAGTTATAGGCTTCTTTAGCCTTATGCTCGCCGCTGCGCGACATAAAATAACCGATGATCAGTAATAAAATGATCAGGGGAATCAGTAACTTCTTCATATCTGGACCTCTCGACCCCAGGCAAACTCAAAAGAAGACATTAATCATTAAAATCGAGCCGGTTACACAGTGCTGGTCGGTGTACTTTCTCGATAACAATCCCAAACCCTGACACTCCAGCCTGTTTACAACGGTGCGCAACTTAATGAGATGCAGCGCCTGTAAAAGAAGGTCGCGCCAATACTGATAAGAATAACCCGCCTTTGGGGTTCTTCAAGGGGGAGAGCCACTTCGTAGCAGGTTGGATTGCTGTAAAGAAAGAACCAGTTACAACTGATAGTTCTAACAGGTCTGCAAGAAAGCAACTTATTAGCCCTGTTTAATAAACTTATTAAGTTGGGCAAGTATCGCGGTGGCGTCTGACTCAGCAATAACCGCCTCACAACTCCTCAGGTGTAACCTTCCGTAGCTATCCAAATTCGCAAAAATCAGATAGTTTTCACCTTGCTCCAGCTTTAAATCGCAGGATTCAAACCCTAGGCGGAAGGTGATCTCTCCACCCATTGGCCCCTTCCAAACCTGGCTGGGAACGGCAGAGTAGATATAGCCTGATATGGCTGTAATTCCCTCCTCAGACAGTGCGCTATCTACATCCCTGTGAACATCAATAATTTCTACTTGCGCCACAACCTCAGCTTGGGCAAAACGTAATTCCAAATGAGCAGTAGATGCCGAAGCTATGTCCTCAGCAGCACGCGCCATGCTACTCACTAGGAGATATAAAATAACACTCACGATTTTGGAAAATGTCTCACAAGATATTTTTTGCGTCACAACCCTCTCCTTACTTATGCTCTTATCGCAGTAGACATAGCACAAGTAATTAGGATCGGCTTACTCTTTTTTACAGAGTCTGAAGGATAGCTAAGAGGTGAGGAAATTTGGCAGAAATTCCTCTAGCGTGAAAATCAATACAGTGGATAACTAAGCGGGCCGCTCAATGAGCAGCCCTGATAGCTATAAAATCGGCCATTTAAATACCGGTATAGGTTAAGCGATAGATTTTATGGGCAAAATCGTCAGAAATTAGCACACTACCATCAGGCATTTCTAAAAATGCAACAGGGCGCCCATAGGTGGTTTCATCCCGCATAAAACCAGTGACCAGTGGCTTGTAATCCGTGACCTCACCATCTTTAACTATCGCCATCATTACTCGGTAACCTGATTTTTTGCTTCGATTCCAGGACCCGTGCTCAGCAACCAACAAGTTCTGTTGGTATTCCTTGGGAAACTGCCCACCGCGATAAAAGTGAATTCCGAGAGGCGCCACATGGGCATCTAAATTTAATACCGGCTTGGAATAATCAGCGGCCTTCTTACCCTGACCAAATTCCGGATCTGCAATATCGTCACCGTGGAAATAAGGAAAGCCAAAATGCTCTCCTGCAAAGCTTACCTTATTGATTTCACAGGGTGGGATATCATCACCCATCATGTCCCGACCATTGTCTGAAAACCACAATTCATTGGTTTGCGGATGAAAATCAAAGCCAACGGAGTTTCTCACTCCATTTGCAATCACTTTTGTTTTCTTAGATTGCAAGTCCAGCGAAAATATTTTTGAGTAATTTTCGTTGGCATCACAGATATTACAGGGCGCGCCGACGGGCACTATCAGCTGCCCTTCACTATCAAAACGCAAAAATTTCCAACCATGATGCCTGTCCGCTGGAAACTGATCGTAAACAACCTCAGACTTCGGTTTGTCAAGATTTTTATCAATCTGGGGAAAGCGAATAATCTTATTGACATCAGCCACATATAAATCGCCATTTTTATAGGCAATACCTGTCGGCGCTTTTAAATCATCCATCAATAGCCAACGCTGATCAGCTACACCATCATTATCTGTGTCCTTGAAAGCATAAACTTTTTTCGCGCTGAAAGAACCAGAAAATACTGTACCCGACTCAGAACGTGCCAATTGACGAGCCGTCTCAACATATTCTGCAAAGTAGCTGAGCTTAAAGCCCTCGGGTACCTTGAGGTAATCAAGGTCTATCTCAGCACTTGCAGAAGCTGCAAATAGCAAACTGGCCAAAAGTGAGTATTTCATATTTATATTCTTGCAAAATATAAATATTAACTAAAAGTGAAAATGTTGATCAACTCAGAGGTTCAGACATACATGAGCATTCATGCTTAAACCCTAAAAAGCCGCCTCCCATGTCGAAGATAAGCCAAAAATCAACGAAATCCAGTATTTTCAAGCGAACTGTTTGCGGTATTTACTGGGAAGAATACCTTTCTGCCGAAGAAACGCCCTTCTCATTTGTTCCTGCGACGAAAAGCCACACTGGGTTGCCACTACATCCTGACTAATCCCTGCCTCCAATATTAACTGACAGGCCTTCTCAACTCTAACCTGCTCCAAATACCGAGCCGGAGTTACACCTATTTCGCTTGTGAAGCAGCGAGAAAAATTCCGGGGGCTCATTGCTTGTTTTTTGGCCAAAAAATCAACGCTGAGAGACTGCTCTAAGTTAAGGTTTATCCATTCCAACAACGGGGAGAACCTATTATTTTTTAATTGTGCCTGCAAATAACTACTGTACTGACTCTGATCACCATCACGCTTCAGGTACAAAATCATTTCCCGAGCAACTAAAAGGGCCAGTTTTCGACCGAAGTCCTCCTCAACCATAGCCAAGGCCAAGTCTATCCCTGCACTTCGCCCTACAGAACTGTAGATTTTCTTATCTCTCACAAAAATCGCTTTGTTATCTACTTCAATATCTTTATATTTTTTTAGATCACCGATGTATTTCTCATGGGTTGTAGCCCGATGCCCTGATAAAACTCCAGCCTTAGCAAGTACCAATGTGCCACTTCCGCTAACCCCTATCCTCTCAACTTCCTTTGCCTTAACTTTCAACCACTCAAGAAACTGACTGTCATCCGTTAAGTCAAGGCAACTTTTCGCAGTACCACCACCAACTAAAAGAGTATGGATGGAGCCTGCCTCTTCAAAAGACTTGTCAGGATATACTTTTAGACCTGTTGATATTTCCTTGGGCTCTTTGGACGCAGCCAAAAATTCGATGTTGTAAAGCTGGTTTTCACCGTAACCGAAATCGGCCATTTGCTTATTTGCAAATGAAAAAACCTCTGCTGGGCCAGCAATATCCAAGCATTGAGCGCCGGAGCAAATAACAATGGATACCGTTCTTTTATTTCTTTCCTTAAGACCCAGGTAGGGCGATGGGGTACTACATTTCACTTTGAACACCTAAAACTAACTTATCAAACTTAAAGGATTTTTTATGTTGTCTTGCAAAGTTAACCTGTCGCAAAAAGACAAAATGACTATTTTGGATTCAGTGACTTTAAGTGAGAATGTACCAGCATCCTATATTCTGTAAAGAGATATTATTACTGCTTTTCGGAATAACGGGTCATCTATTATTTGGGGCTCCTTAGCTGGTCAAATTCAACCCTATTTATCTTTACAAGCCACCCAAATATTTTTTATCTCTTTATTTGGCACCATTGAACCAATAATTATTTTGTTAGGCGGTAAGAGCTAGCATTTTTCACCCTTATAAAATTGGCGCTTTTTGCATGCTATTTAGCAGAAAATAGAAGGCCCTCTCTTAAAAGACCATTATTTGAAATAACATCTTTTGTACCAATTAGCTCCACCAAATAGTTTCAATAGTAAAACAAACTCACTACACCTCCCGTAATAGCATTACGTAAAAAGTAATTATTTGGAATGAGGCAACAATTAAATTTTTCAGGCATTGTCTTTTTTCAGTAATATTTGACCTCGCACCCAAGGATTGCAGGTTATATTTCTTTGAAATCAATAGGTCTTTGGTGCGTTTTCCCTCACAGCTAGCCGAGATTTACTAGCCCCAATATCGTCAAACAAGGAACACAATAAAAATCTAATGAAAGAGAATAAAATAAAACACATGCAGGGTAATTAAATGACATTTTGGATTAAAATTTCACACACATAAAGAACAACCTCTGCCCATTTTTCCATGTAAAGCTTTGACCCTATAATTCCCAACAAGCCGTAAGAACTATATATCAGGCTGCTATTATGTATGTATGGTGTAGAGTGAGACCATATCTACACACCTATCCCCCATATAGCTCACAACCTTAAGGAGCCTCTGAATAACTCCGTGATACCTCTGGCTTTCAGAGCGGTTCACAATCAAGGCGCGGCTTTGCAGGAATGTCTAGACCTTTCAAGAAGTCGCAACGCGGAGTGTGAATCGCTCTGCAAGCCCCGAAGGGCGGGCCTTGAAGGCCGCATCTGCTGCGTTGCAGCTCTTGCAAAGGGCTACGGCCATTCGCGGCGAGCTGCGCCTAACATCTGCAGCCTTCAAGACTCGCAGAGGCATTACGGAGTTATTCAGAGGCTCCTTAACTTTAAAAGAAATAAACAGGCAGCCTTTAAGCAATAGAAGGGAATCGACCTCTTGTAGGCACCTTCTTGTAAGAGCCCCCAGCCAAAGAGTAGAAAGGGACTCTATACAGTACTCAATTAGGCGGTACCGGCCATATTACACTTAATGACAGTTACAACTTTTCCAGTTTATGGATAAGGCCTCCAGATGAAATACTGCTAACCCCATTCCCTGCCCAGATCTGGCTTTGACTAAGGTTGGTAAATGACTCCACCAAATTCACACTGCCATCGCGACTAAAAGACCCAGAGGTTAACGCAGTAATATCCCAGTAAATGCTACTATAAAACTGCCTGTCCATTGCCGTGTTCATACCATCCCCACTATAGAGGGAAACATCACCTGCTGTTTTACGCTTGAAGGCTGTAACTAATGAAGGGAGTGAAGATCCGCTAAAGTCATTAGCTTCCATTGCAGTAATTGTGAAATCAGGGCTTGAATAAAAGTATCCGTACCCGGTTGCTGAAGTAATACCATCTCCACGATAAATTCGGGTTTCATCATCCGACTGGAAGGCCACTGTTAGCTGATCATGTCCTGCCCCCAAGAAATCGCCAGATGCCAACGCGGGGACTTCCCAGTAGTCACTGCGGTGTAGAACCCCCATATTTGTCAAGCCTTCAATACCGTCTCCACGGTAGATGATCGTTTCACCTGATGGAGCGGTCATAGCCGTGACAATTTCAGAAGCGCCATCGCCATCAAAGTCACCCGATACTATTGCGTCAATGCCCATATCAACGCTATTAAAAAGTTGCCCTTGATCAAATAAGCTTCTAGTGCCGTTACCACGGTAAACTATTGTCTCATCACTCTCCCTATTTGAAAGTACAGTAATAGCCTGGTCCGACTCACCACCACCGTAATTACCGCTCTCCAAATTAGAGACTTTATAATCCGAACCGATATAGACAACGTCCTTAAGGTATTTCCCTTCACCACCAGTAGCCAAAACAACTTTTGTAAAGTCGTTATAGTTTAATGCTACCAATATTTCATCCAGGCCATCTCCATTAAAGTCACCAGCGATGGTGCCTCCAATGCTTTCCTTAACTATTTGATCTCCATGATAGAACTTTTGCTCTCTTTCAATAAAAGTACCAACATCGTCAGACGCAAGAGTAGCTGTAACTTCTATTTTACTACGATCACGATAGGGGAAAGTAATTATGTTGTTTTTCACTAAATTACCAAACGAAGGCTGCTCCCCACCGGCTACATTACGCCAGCTAGAAAGAAAGGCTATCTTTCCAGAGCGATCTGAATAGTTACTGTGTATATTGTTAAAATTACTAGCATCCCTTACCCGAACAGGGTCACCTGATATAGTGTAAAAGTAGTTCCCATACACCTCATTCTCACTGCTATTATGAGCAAGATATACTGCATGCATTAACGATGATTGCTCAGGGATATTCTCCGCCTTATGAAAAACATTATTATAAATCACGTTATATTTTGAATTTACAACGTCAACCACACCATACCCAGCGCAACCTTCTGGGCAGTTACTAACATCAAATAATGTGCCCATTTCCACAAACTTATTATCGTGGATTTTATTACAGCCATTCCAGCTCGACGCTCTATTCTGCCTACCACCATTAAAGATTATTCCGTAGGTGGCATAGTTGCGCAATGTTAAGCCACTGATCTCAACATTGGTGCACTGACCATCTTGAGCGCTCAGATTAAAAAATGACTGGCTTCCCTGCCCCTCAAATACCGGCTCCTCATCAGCGTAAGGCTTAATAATTAACCGATATACCTTATCAGTCTCAGTCCATTTCACACTTTCAGCGTAATAAGTACCGCCACGAATAGCAATCGTGGTATCACCATCACTAAAATCCACTAGCTCCTGTGCCCGGGATAAAGTCTTTACCGGCTCCTCAATATTGATACCGGTATTGGAGTCATCTCCCTCAGAGGACATATAGATTGTCTTTGAAAAGCCAGCCGCCGGAAGCATCATCAACATCCAGGCAAAACACTTAAAATTAGACCTAAGTCTCATTTAAAACCTCACAGATAAGTTAGGTGACAAAAATGGGTAATTGTCACGAGGCTTCATCTTAGATTTCCTGACTTTTATTACAAAGGACAAGCTTCCTGCAAAAGCTCTACTTTTTGGTATTTGGCACCATCTTAGTTCACATTCATAAGAAATTAACACCGCGCCATACCTGAGATAAAGTATGTAAATATTTACTTCAAAAAGTATCCGACAATTGAACCTTAGATTGCCAAACTGAATACTGGGCAATAAATTAATTCACTCCTCATCGGAATCCATTTTAATTTTATATAACTGCAATTAAATAGATGTAACACTAAGCTCAAACTATTAAATGTGTCACACTACGATCTTTATTTGAATCAAAAACCCCAAGAAAATAGATACAATCAGAGCTTCACAAAACATTAATTATTACATCTTGGGTTTTTCTGAATCCACGAGTACACTTTAGCTTTACTCCATCTATTTTATCGTGACTGAATACTGTAACAGGGAGGGTTGCACAGCTGGAACGCAAAGCACTCTACGAGGTGACTTTTCCAGTATGAGGGGGCTGGAGGATAAAATTAAGGCGTTCATTAAGGTCCACAATTGAGCGCCGGCGAAACCTTTCAATTGGACCAAAAGCGCCGCGAAAATTACTGCTTTAATTGAGCCAGTATAAAAAGTGCTAGCGAATTAACCCCATACATCACTATTTGACTGGAATGGCCGATAACTGCACCTTGAAAAAGCAGCACTATTGCCGAAGGTATCCCACAAATTCTAGAATGGCAAAATATATCATCAAAGTACCGGCTCTATTTCAACCATGTCTTTGAAAGCCGCTTTAAACGCTTGGAGGAACCCGTTGAGAAAGCAGCCAGTTGCATCTGCTCTTGCCGGCGTTCTTCAATCAACCTCTTGATTCTTGATGTACTCTCGAATCATCTGCTCATCAAGACCTACTGTACTCACGCAGTAGCCCCGAGCCTAAAAGTGCCTTCCTGTGAAATTTCTCTGCACATGCTTGTACTTCCGAAATATCTGGATCGCAGATTTCCCTTTCAGAAACCCAACCGTATTGGAAACACTTAACCTTGGAGGAATCATTAACAACATATGAATGTGATCCCTCATTGCGTACCCCTCGACCAACTCAATGTCTTTTTGACGACATAAGTCTCGGAATATTGCTCCAATCTCACGTTTCAATGCTCCAAATAACGTTTTCTTTCGATACTTGGGAACAAATACCACATGGTACCTGCAATAATGTTTCACGTGAGCTTGGCACTGCCAATCTCGCACATGGCCTCCTTAAAGAACTTGCCGGTTCATGGAGGTCATATTTTTACTCTGCACGCCGGAACGGCAGAGCCTTATCAAGTCTCACCGCCTGAGGCGGTGGTTTACCTATTTGTTAATTAAATGGTCCCACGGCATACGCCGTAGAACCATCAACCATTTATTAATTTTACAGCCAAATTCAATATCGATTTTTACTTTAAAACTCATTCTTTATCGCTCTCAAACTCAACCATGAACTCAACCAAATCAATAGCCGGCTTAAAACTATCAAAAATATTTATTGGTGTTTGAACCACTCCAGCATATACGGCTTTACCAAAAATTCCGGCATCAAATTTACTCGAATAAGTTGTCCATGCATGTGTCACATCAACTGCAGGCACAAATGGAATCATTGCATTTTTCTTATTAATTACATTTGGAACTCCAAAAGACACCCCTATTTTCAGTGAGTTCGCGCTACCTATCTGCTTCGCACCTTTCTTCTGTTGAATCATAGCGTGCTCCCATCCAAAAATTGGGTCTACAGGAACTTGCCTTGTCCGCAGAATAGAGCTGAATATACCTTTTGCGCCTTTCCCCCAAGTACTTTTGGATGCATCCCATTCAGTGCTAATAATGGTTGATTCTCCACCCTCCATGGCATATTCGGGGTAATCCACATCCGCAACAGTAGCAACCAATTGAGCTCCACCTTCAATCACCATCGAATTTAATGCTGCTCCAGATTCCCAGCCGGATGAGTAGAATAATTGCCCCGCTGAGTCCAAACCTACAAGTGAAAATTTACTACCAGCAAACGGCCCATATTGCAAATCTCCGGTCAGACCAATGCTCCCTGATCCTGGCTTATTATAATCATTCAGCCAGCCATCAAAATCATGCATTACTTCTTTAGACCATAAGAGTGCAGAGTCTAGTAAACTCGGCTCGACTGTGGGTAGACCAGTGCCGATACCTTGGTCAAGGTGCTTTTCTGCAGAGGATATTCCTACATTTTCGAAAATGATATTCTCTACACTACCCACCAACGCCTCTCCATAATCCACCTCATCCATTGGCGCTGGGCAGAAACCTATCTCCGTACGCTGATTATTAAGGGACTCTGCAACTACTTCGACACGGCTATCGGTCTCGGCCGTGTGCACAGCGGCGGGTTGGGATTGCAAGACGAGTTGCGTTTCGGTTTTAGTTTGCTGGGCCGTTTGAGCTACTTCGACAGCGTGCTGAGGCGCAGGCTCTGTTGCTTGGCCGACAGCCCTATCAGCAAGGGGCTCAACGGCGATCGGCGATTGGCGCACCGGTGCAGACAGGGCGTATCCCAGGTGGGAAACCGCAGCATTTTGTGCCACTGACGCGAAGCTGAATTTCTGATCCCATACGCTTGCATTTAGCGCTTCATTAATAGAAGTAGATAGAAGTGTCTTGGTCAGCTGCCAACCATCAGAGGCCTGGGTTAAGAAGTCCTCGGCATTATTCAGGTTTGCCGCGCCGTAGGTACGTGCTGCATAGCTCATCTCATACTCAAAGTTGCCATCCATTCCCCCTTGAATTGCACCACTAACCCCCGCCACGGCTACCGCGCCCCAGTTAAAGCTATGCTGGTCATCGAAGGCCATATTGATGCCTTGGCCAATCGCATTCTCTGTAATTGCGGCACCCACCTTATTGCCGGAGAGGAATCCTGATGTGCTGCCAATACTGCCCTCTGCACCCGATAAACTCCCCAGGCCCTCCATCACACCAAAAGTCACCATACTGGTCACACCGGCTTTGGCCACCCCACTCCAATCGAAGCCGCTCTGTAAGCCTACGGCCATACTGGCTACCTGCGTGGCAGAGGCAACGGCGGCTCCAGAGGCAAAGGCACCCGCCGCTCCGGCAACGACAGGACCTGCACCGGCAAGTGCACCCGATACCGCACCATACACCCAAGGCCCCAAAAAGATCGCGGCCACCACTGCAACCGCCAGCACAATCATCACGGCCAAACCACAACCATCGGAATCAACCGGTGGTGGTGGCGGTACATCTGGCAGGGTTGGGCTGATATCGCCCAGCTGTAGGCTGCCGTCTACAGGACGGAAGGTATCGGCATTGTTATGGATATTGGTGACTACATTGGGCAGTTCCAGGCGCTGCCCCCGGGTCAGTACTTCATCCCCACGCAGACCGTTGGCATCCGCCAGCAGGTACCACAGGCTGGAGTCTCCCCAGATCGTGGCCGCAATAGTTTGCAGGCTTTCACCGCCCTGGGCCTCGTAACTGGTATAGCTGGCGGCCGGGTAACTGGGGTTGATCGGCTGGAAGTTCTGGTCAAAGTCTGCCGATTGCACCGCCTGTACATGGTCGCCGTTGTCGTTTAGGTGGCGGTTGCCGCTACCGTCAGTTTCCGCCAGCGCTTTCACATAGTCGTAGCGGCTCGGTACCCGGTCATTACCCACATCGCCCACGGCGTGGCCATTGAAGTAATAGAAGTGACGCATCTCGCGACCGAGTGTAGTTTCCCCGCTATCGCGAATCTCTTCGCGCACCAGAGTGCGGCCCTCTTTATCGGTTACGTAAGCCCTGGCACTTTCATTGGCCACATCGTAGACCCGGCGTATATGTCCGTTGCTGTCATAGGTGTAGTAGGCCTCACCGCTCTCCCACTGGGCGCGCTGCTCCGGGGTGAGATCAGCGTTATCGGCGTTGATCACTACCGATTTAGTTTTGTAGGTGTCCCACTTCTCGTAACTGTTGTGCAAGGTGGTGACCGTGGGCGCCGCACCGCCTTCGGGGTATGCCCTGGTAATCGAGGTATCCACTGTTGCGCCATCACCGAGGAAGGTGTTGCGCATCCGCGTAACCTCATCGGTCGCCCGACCGCTGTCGTCATAGCGGGTCGTCTGGTAACCCAGTAGGGTGCCATCGGCATTGTGATGATTCTCGGTCACACTAAACAGGGTGCCATCCGAGTCATACTCGTAAGAGGCGGTCACCTGCCCTGCATGGTTATTGACTCGTTGGGCGCGCAAGACAAAGCCGCTGCCCTGGTCGATATGTACGGTGGTGACACGGCCATTGGCATCGTAGGCGTACTGCTCGCGAATGCTGCCATCACTGGCGCGCACAGCTTGATAACGCTGATCCAGGCCGTTGTAACTGATCGCGGTTCCACTCTCTCCCATCACTATCTGGCCGTCCTGGAATTCGCCCAGGGTCAGGGTAAAGCGGTTGTTCTTGTCGTAGGTGTAATAGAACGATTGGGTTTCCCCTTCGATAGTGCCGTCTAAGTTATCCACATAGCGGCCGTTGTAAACACTGCTGACACTGCGGCGATTACTAAAGGCATCGAAGGTGTAGTCGATCTGGTAGGCATTTCCGTATTCGTCATAGCCCTCAATGCTGACAATACGGCCCTGCTCATCGTATTCAGCGTTGCTGTGCTGATACACCACGCGTCCGTTGTTGTTATACAAGTCGTTAGAGCGGTAATAGAGCTCACCGGTGCGGTTGCCCGCCTTGTCATAGCGATACTCGGTCACCGCCGGCGCCACCGTATCCCCGACTGCGGCCTGGTCCCCATCGACCAGGCCGTTGTTGCCGTAGTCGAAGGTGCGGAACAGGTTGCCGTTGTGGTAATAGGTGTAGCGAATATCCTGGCTGTTCCGGTCCTCCCACAGGGCGTCGCCGCTCATACCGGTATTGCCTGTCTGACGCGACAGCCAGCCGGCATAGTTATAGGAGTATTCGATGCGGTGACCACCTAAGTCGTCGTGCCAGACCGCTTTGCCAAAGTAGTCGCTGACATCAGTAATCACGTCTTCGCGGGAGCTCTGGCTCCAATTGACCGCGACGGTACCGCCCATACCGGCTCTGGCCACCGAGGTGATATAGCCCCCCAGGCGCACCTGGATGGCGTCGTCCTGGGCCTGCTCGCCGCTGGCGGCGAGCACACTGCGCGTGACATAGTCACTCCAGGCGTAGGCGTAATCCGTCACCTGGCCGCTGTAACTTGTGTACTCCAATACCCGGCCGAGACCGTCGTAGCGATAGGTCTCCTGTCCAACTGTGCCGCTGGCACTGGCATCGCCCGTATTGTCAAAGCTGGAATTGAGCACATAGCGGGTGTCGCCGTAGAGGGCGTTGCGATGGCGGATGCGATTGCCAAACTCGTCGTAGTCCCACTCATCGTAGTAGGCGGAGGCGCCGTAGTTGTAGTCGATCGCCCGGCTGCTGTCCTGGAAGCGATTCATCCGCACCAGCTGGTTATTGGCGTCGTAGTGGTAGGCCACCTGATAGTAGAGCGCACCGGTACCGCTGCCGCGCTCGCCGGCCCGGTAGGCCAGTTGGCTGGTCCCCTTGAGGTTGCCGGCCTGGTCGAAGGCCTGGGTATCGTAGTCTCCCACCGCGTCCTGGCTGGCAACCAACAAGCCCGCAGCATAGTCCTGCAAGCTCACCTGCTCGTGCTTGATGTTGTAGTTGTCGACAGCGGTGCGGGTGGCGCTGCTGGCGCCTGCGGCGGCTTGCGCAGCCACTTTTTCCATCACCGTCTCGCCGTAAGCGTTAACGCCGTACACAGTGGCGGTGTGGGCGCGGAAATGGGTCATCTGCTCCGTGTAGACATCCGCCTCTGGTTTCAACTCCTGCACCACATTGCCGCGCTTGTCGTACTGGTACAGGGTGGCATTGCCATTGTTGTCGATAGAGGCCACGGTTTCGCCAAAGGCGTTATAACTAGCGTGGTGGGCAATCAGTGTCTCGTCATTGGCGGCACCAGTCAGTTGCAAGGCGATATTGCGGACTGCCTGGCGGTTATACATGCCCACCTGGGAGTAGAACACCGAGCTATTCGCGTCACCATCGGAACTGGCACTGCGGGTATAAGTATTTGTGTCAACAGTTTTCAGCACCTCGTTGGTGATATTGCTCACCGAGCCGCCACTGTCGTTATTAAATTGGCCTTTGGCGTGATTGAGCAAGGTCCCGGTCTGGTTGTTGCCGCTGTAGGCCCAGAGCTCGAAGTCGAGAGCGGTAGCACTGTTGTCCATATCTGAAGTGTCGACATAAACCCAATCCTGCCCGGTAGGTACATCGACCTTCCTCGTCTCGCCATCGGCCGCAAACGTGATGGACTCAGTGCCCGGCGGCAAAGCGTAGACCTTGACGCGTTCAGGCGAGGTATAAGTCGCACCACCGTCGCCGGCGTAATGCCCCCAGCTCTGGTCGTTAGTCTTCATAGACACGGAGATGGCAGGGTTTGGCCGGCTCTCTGTAACCGCTCGGTAGAAACCGGCAGCGATCGTAAAAGTGCCATTACCGGTGACGATAACCGTTGCCGAATTGCCACCTATGGATAGATTCAGCTCAGCGCCTGTCGCATCCCGCAACCCCGAGACCGTAAAAGTGATCTCAGCCTGCATTTCGTACATTCTGAGATCACCGTTGCCAGTCGGCTCAGAACCCAGAACAACACTTTGCACCGAATCATAGGTAACCGACACGTCACCATAAGCCTCTACCTGCCCCGGGTAACTGGCAGCGACGCTGCCCGGAGGCAGTCCATAGGTTGTCTCATTGGTAGCTAGCGAATCGGAATAACTCAAATCGATACTCTGACCACTGCCCTGCTTGGACGCCTTATAACCTGCTGAAAGCCAGAAAGTATTTACCTCCGGTAAATGCTCCAGGCCCACTCCTTCGCCCGGCAGGCCAAAGCTCCCTTCCTGTGTCGCCGCGCCGCTGCTGTAGAGGTCAACGGCGTGCAGCACCAGGCCATCTGGGGACAGGAAAGTCAGCGACAGCGAGTGCACCCCGGGCGCGAGGGCAATTTCCATGCCGTCGCTCCAGTCGTACTGGGTGTTGTCCATTACCACTGCGCCCTCGGCATTCTTTGCCAGCACCTGCACCTTGGCGGTGCTGCCAAAAACATCGGCTACATCCGCACTGGTGAGACTGAGGGTGTTATCTGCCAGGGCCCAATCCAGGCTGGGCATCAGCGCCAGGGGGTTATTCTGAGCGTCATCCAGGATATCAGCGGCCTCATCATCGCCGGCCTGCAGGAAATTACTGGTGACGTCGTAGTTATAACTCTGGGTGGTCACTACCACTTCGCGCCAGCCGTACTCGACGCCATCGTGGGACAGGGGTACAAAAACATGCAACTGTTCAACCACTGTGAAATGGATCGTCTGTACGGTGATTGTACGGCCGCTATCCAGGGTCACCTCACGATTGGTGACATATCTTAGGGTATCCTTTTCTATATACCCTCGGCGCGTCTCTTTGAGGCTACCATCAAATAGAAACTCGTCATTGCCAATTAATTCATCCAGGCCATGACGCTGCTCCGTAGTAAGATCCATGGCTTCAAATTCGAGCCGAGGGTCTCCCTCACTGAGGTAAAAAAGCTCATCGGTGTTGTCCAACCAGGAGTTGGCACTGTCCACCGCCTCGGCATCGCCGGGGTTGCTGGTATAACCGCGCCCCTCATCGTCGACAAAGTAAATACTGCTGCGCTCGGTTGTTTTACTGCGCGCCGCAGGTAAAGTGAGTACATGACTGGCAGCCAGACTAGTGCTTGCCGGCATGTCCTCGCTGCCCAGGTCCACCCACACGGAGCTACTACTGGAGTGGGTGGTCTCCCGATTGCGGACACCTACGGTCGGTACACTGCCACTGCTCTCGCCATAGCTAGCCTCGTTTTGGGTTTCGCTGCCGTCGTTGTCGACATTCCACCCCACATCCAGGTTCGGGTTGTCATCCGGGGTATCCAGCGGTGCCTCCACTACGGTGATCAGCTGATCTTCCTGGTCGTAAAGGCTGTATTTCCACTGGGTCTCACTCTGGGTGGTCTCGTTCAGCGCCTGCTGCACGGTGGTGACATCTTCCAGACCATCGTTATTGATGGCGGAGATTTCCAGCGTGGTGTTGCCGTTTTGGTCATACAAGTAGATGCGCGGGGTGCCATTGCCGCTGTTGGTTTTAAACAGGCGACCCAGTTCGTCGTAGACAAAGTACTCCTGGTACTGGTGCTCTGCGAAGCCCGTGCGGTTGGCGGTGTTGATACCCTTGCCAACAATCTGCCCGTGGGTGTTGTAGGCGATATCGTGCTGCACTAGACCGCCACCTACGGCCTGGTCGGCACTGCTCACTCGGGCGGTCTCGCGGCCCTGGGCGTCGTATTGCAGCCAGGTCACCACCTGGGTCTGTTGGTTGTCAATATCGGTTTGGTAGCTGGTCTGGTAGACCGCATGGCCGAAGGCATCGAAGACAAACTCCGTGGTGCCTTGGTAGTTGGCATCGCCGCGATTCTCCCGCGCATCGCGAGTCTCGGTGCGCACGCCCAGGGCGTTGTAGCGGTGGCTGGTCACCTGGTCGCCGTCGTTGTGCACTGTCTCTGCGGTGCGGTTGCCATACAGGTCATAGTGATAACTCACCGTGGCGCGCACGCGGTCGCCGCTGTAGTCGGTGTACTCCGCGCCCTGAGTTTGTGCCTGCTGGCCGAGGGCGTTGTAAGACACACTCTCCGTGCGGCTGTCGCTGGCATTTTCATCCCCGTCGTAGCGCACCGCAGTGTCTTGCAGGCCGGTTTCGTTATAGCCGTAGCGGGTCACCAAATCGCTGCTTACCTGGCTGCGACTCAGGGCGGTGCCCGAGTTGCTGATACGGGAGAAGGATTCGCCTTTGAGGCGCTCCTCCAATAGCAAGCCGCGGCCGCTGTAGACATACTCGGTGGTGCGCAGCTCTTCGTCATATTCCTCAGAAGTGAGGTTGGCAATCAAACCATCGCGATTGTCATTGTAAAGAGACTCCAGCCAGGCGTGGCGCGCCTCATTGTCGGCGGGGGCCCCGAGGCCATCAAAGTTGAGGGCCATGGCATAGCGGGTTTGCGCGATTACTTGGCCGAGACCATCGTAAACAGATTCAGTGACATAGCCGAGGCGGTCTACCACCAGCACTTGGTTGCCGGCGGCATCAAAGAGGGCAAAGCTGGGTTGGTCTTTGCCGTCGATCTGGATAATGCTGTTGCCATTGGCATCGTAACTTACCTGATACCCCTGGGTGCTGCCGTGGCTGAAGCCCTCTTGCAGCTCGCCCTGGTCACCGCTGGTGGAATCCGGGTCGACCAGGTTGTTGAGGTCAAAGAAGATGCCCTCGTCGCTTTCCGTTCTCACCAACAGGTTGTTGGCGTTGTAGTAGAAGTGCGTGCTGCGCCCGGTGGTAAGTTCGCGATCCTGTAGCGCCAGGGCATCGTGGCGCCAGTGCCCGGAGGCACTGTCGAGATCCAGTGCGGCTGCACTGCCGTCCCAGGTGCTGCCGTCGATGTGCAGGCGCTGGTCGTAGCGGACCTCCGTGGTGAGGTTCCCGGCGGCGGTATACACGTTAAACGTGAGGCCGCCATCGGCATCCAAAACCAGTACCTGCTGATCCAGGCGGTTGTAAACCGAGGCGACAGCTTGGATCTGGCCGTGCTGGGTGCCGGAGACACTGCCGTCGCTGTTGAGTGCGGCTCCACTCAGGCCGCGCTGGCCTTCGTAGACCTGGCGGCCCAGGGCGTCGTAGCGCACTTCGGTAACCTGGCGCAGGGTGACCTGGCCGATCGCGCCATCAAAGTCTGGGGTGCTCAATGCACTGTTGCTGGCAGCGGCAAACTCCGGTCCGATAGAGGTGATCATCCGGCTGCGGTGGTCGTAAGCCATCTCGGTGGTGCGCAGGCCCTGGGAATCGGTTTTCTCACTGGCGGCACTCACATCCCAGTAGCGCCCCTGAGTCATCTCCACCCGGTCAAAGGCGTTGTAGACATATTCGGTAATGGCGCGCACTTCTCTTGTCGCGGTGCTGTGGGCGCTCAGCGCTGCGGCAAACTGCGGTCCAGTTTCCTGGGTAATGCGCCCCTGGGCATCAAACTGGTAGTCGGTGCGGGCGCCGAGGGCGTCGATGGCCGCAGTGCGGTTGCCGGCGGCGTCGTATTCATAGCGGGTCTCACTGGCGATTGCCTGGGACGCAATCAAGTCGTAACCGTATTGCGTCGTCGAAAGTAGCTGACCCCGGTTGTCATAACTGTTGGTGATATAGCGGTCGCGCACCACATCCTGTTTGCCACTGAGCAGTGCGTCGAGTGCGGCGGCATCCAGTGCGGCAATATCCACATCGCCAGCAAGCTTCTCGGCGTAGCTGCGCACCGCCGTAGCCTGGCCAAAGGCGTCGTATTCATAGGTCGTTACGCCGCCATTGGGCAATACCTGGTGGGTGAGACGATTGTTGGCATCGTAGATAAAGATGCCGGTATTGCCGTTGGGGTCGGTGGTGGCGACGATATTGCCAAAGGCATCGAGCACCGAGTGGGTGCTGCTACCGCGGGCATCCACCTCAGCCACTTTGCGCCCCAGTTGGTCGTGCTCCTGGGCGCTGACATAGATCTCGCCTCTCGGGCTGACCAGGGTCGCCAACTCATCGAAGTGGTTGTAGCTGAAGTAGGTCGTGGCGATGCGCTCGTGCCGACCGAGATCAGCTTCACCGAGGGTGGCGCGATTGGCAATGGTGCCACTCTCGGCGTCTGGCAGACCCGCCGTCTCCTCTACCAGCCGCCCCAGGGCGTCGAAGCCGCGGTAGGTCACCCGCTGCTCGGGCAGCCCCTTGGCCTCGATCGTGAGCCAGGTTTCACCGAAGGCGGTGTAGCGCTGTTCAGTCATCACATCGGCACTGTCAATGGTGAGGACCACTTCACCACGGGCCGAATAGGTGTAGCGGGTCGAGCGATCCTGGGCGTGTGCCAGGGCACCGGTATCGATACTACTGGGTTCGCTATTCAGCGGGATCGCCTGGCTGTAATGGGTCTCGGTCAGCACCTGGCCCAGGGCGTCGTAGTTCCAGGTGGACAGATAGCCCTGTGAGCCATTGCGCGGTACCAGTTGATGGGTCAGTCGACCGGCGGCATCGTAGCTGAGGTAGGACTTGTAGCCGAGCTGATCGGTGATCTCAGTGCGGTTGCCCAGAGCGTCGTAGCCGTAGTACTCGGTAAAGCTGCTGAGTCCGCTGCCATTCCAAACTTGCTCAGTGATGCTGGTTTTGCGTCCAGCGCTGTCGTACTGGGTAACGAACACTTGGTCGGTGGCGCTGCTGCTGCCAATAGACAGATCTCCAGCGCGCAAGCTACCCCAATCGGCGACAGCGGGTACGCTAATTCGGTTGGCATAGCGGATAACCGTCTCGCGGTTATCGCTGTCGCTATAGCGAGTCTCGGTCACATAACCGAGGCTGTCGACACTGTGGGTGCGGCGCCCGCTGGCATCGTAAATAAAGAGGCTGCGGCGATTGTTGGCGGCATTGGGGTCCAGGTCTGCGGTGGTCTCACTGGCCAGGGCAATGGCCCGGGCGTAGGTGATCTCTCCGGCCACTTCCCCACGGGCGGTGTACAGGGTCTCGGTCACATAAGCGTACTGGGCCCCATCCCGCTCAAAGACCTGCAAGCGGTGGGTCTGGCGACCGGCGGCGTCGTATTGGTAGCGGGTCTCCCGATCCAGGCTGGTATCGCGCACCAGGTCGTCGACACTCTCGGTAGACGGATTGATTTTGTGCGCATAGCGGATCTCCGCACTGACGCGCCCGGCAACATCGTAGCGGGTCTCGCTCACCTGACCCAGTGAGTCAATGGTGTAGGTGAGCTGGCCGTCGCCATTGTAGATATAGCGGGTGCTGCGCTGGGCCACGCCACTGTCGAGCAGTGCGGCAATCGCCTCGGGGGCGGCGCCACTGGCGATATTCGCCGGCAGGTCTGCGCTGTCTAGGAACGCGCCGTACTGCACCTTGCCAACCAATTCGCCGGCCGCGTTGTACTGGCTCTGAACCAGGGTGTACTGCGGGTTGTCCGGGTTGCCACTGGCGGAGAGGGTGTATACCGCGCGGCCTTCGGCGTCGTATACCGTATAGCTGGTATGGCCGAGGGCATTGGTCACGGCGGTGCGATTGCCATCCCGGTCGTACTGGTAGTGAGTTGCGATGGCCAGCCCATCCGGGTCGACCGTTTCACTTTGCACCCGTCCCAGTTCGTCGTAACTGTACACTCGGGTGCGGGTGTAACTGGCGGTGCCCGCCACGCCGCCGCTGAGATAACCCTCGCGCATCTGCAACAGGTTGCCCTGGCCGTCGTAGTCAAACTCAGTGAGCAGGTTGAGGCCCGAGTTATCGCTGCTGGCATCCACGATCACCCGCACCACGCGGCCGTTGTGATCGAATTCCGTGCGAGTCACGCTGCCACTGGCATCCACCGTCTCTTCAAAGCGGTGGCCGTAGCGTTGGGTCGTGGTGAGGTTGAGCCCACCCACATCCTCGGTGCGGGTCAATACCCGCCCCTGGGGGTCGTAACGTATCTCGGTGCGCACGCCGCGCTCATCCAAAGTGGCGGTGAGCTGACCTGCAGCGTCGTATTCACTGCGACGCGCCTCACCCAGCCCATTCTCGGTACTGACCAAGTTGCCCTGGGTGTCGTACTCATAGCGCGCCTGGCGGTGCCAGCTGCCATTGGCGTAAAGGGAGACCTCGAGGGTTTCACCGTGAATGGTAAACAGCGTTTCGGTGTGCACCCCCTGTGGAGTGGTCATTTTCTGTGAACGGCGCACATCGTCATAGCTATAAATAGTGGTGCGATTGAGCGCGTCGGTGCGGGTCAGGACGCGGCCGTAGGCGTCATAGCTCAGCTGGGTGCTCTGCCCCAGCGCATCGCGCTCCTCGACCACCTGCCCCAGGCGATCATAGAAATACGCGCGCTGGTTGCCCCGCGCATCCGCAGTCGCCTGTACCTGGCCGAAGGCGTTGTACTCACTGCTCGTGGTCACCGCCGTATAGGCGCCGTAACTCAGGTGCGTACTACTGGTCAGCACTTCACCGCGGCGGCTATAACTGAAGTCCGTCTGCGCAAAGCGGCTGTTGGCCCGGTCGATGGCCTGGCTGAGGTGGGTGCGCTCGCCGAAGGCGTTGTAGGTAGAGGTGCTGGTAAAACCCTCGCCGTCTGTGCTGTTCATCAGCAGGCCGCGCTGGTTGTACTCGCTGCTGGTGACGGTGTCCCCATCACTGGCGAGTCCCTCGACCAAGCTGTCCAACTGCGCTGCATTGCCATTCAGGTTCAAGCTGTGCAGCAGGCTGTCGCTGAGGCGATTGGCGTACTGACGGCTGCGGGTCAGCTCGCCAAACACACTGTAAGCCAGCTGGCTGACCTGCCACTCCAGGGTCTCCGAGCCCGGTTTGAACACCGGCGCAATGGTATATTTCAGTTGCCCGTCTTCGGTGTAGGCATAATAGGTGGTGTAACCGTTGGCATCGGTACTGGACAAGCGCCGCCCGGCGGCATCGTAGCTGTACCCTTTGACCTGCCGCCCCAGGTGATCCCACTCACCGGTCACCCGTCCGTGTACATCGTACTCCCAGTGGGCGTCGCGAGCGGCGCTGTCATTGGCGCTAAAGGTCGCATCGCCCTGGTAGTTGTCCAGGTAATTATCCAGGATCGAGCCGGAAGTTATCGCGAGACCACTGCGGCTGCTCTGCAGCTGGCCGTCGGCGGTATAGGTGAAGTGACTGGTATTGCCGTAGACGTCGGTGCTGTGGGTCACCTGGTTGCGGCTGTCGTAGCGCCACTCGCTCACCTGGTCGTCATCACTGCTGACCAGGCGCCCAGTGGTCTCGGTGGTAACTTCCAGGGTGCCTATACGACCGCTGCCGCGCACCAGGAACACGCCGATATTGAGCAGCTCCACATCCGGGTCCAGGGAGGCCAGATCCGCCTGTAAATCTCGCTCGAAGGCGTGCCAGTTGCCATCCAGGTAGCTGGCATCCAGGGGGAACTGGTAGTAGGGAGTTCCCGAGGAGGAGTAATAGATCCCCGGGCTGGTCACCTGCGAGCTGTACTCGATAAAGGCATAACCCTTCGAGGTCTCCACCGAAAAGAAGATCCGGCTGGGGGCACTGAGGTTCATCTCGAGACGCACACTGGCACTACCCTCGATATTCCACTGCTCGTGCGCCGCGTTCTTATACAGTTTGAAGCCGTCGTTAGTGCCCGAACCGGAAAGCTCCACCACTTCCCGCTGCATACGAATATCGTACACCTTCTCTATCGTGGCACTGCCGGAGTTCTGGGCGTAGATATCCCAACTACCCAGATCCAAATTGTCTTCGTTAAAACGGTGTTGGATAAAATTGAGGCCCTTGAGGGTGAGGCGCGAAGCATCGCCGTTCACCGCATCGAGTGCGTTGTCGAGGCCGTTGAGTGCGCTGGCGTAACGAATGGTTTTAACCCGGTTGCCGGCGACATCGTACTGGTGCTCGGAGAGGTAACCCTCTGCATCAATCTCGGCAACTTCGCGACCCTGGGCGTCGTAAATCCAGTAGCTGGTGCGGTCATTCTGCGCGTCCACCACCGGGCGCAGGGTCTTCAGGGTACCGCTGTTCAGCCAGTGTGCGCTCTCGCTATAGCTGGCCACCCGGTTGGCATAGCGGGTGGTTGCCACCAGCTGGCCTGCGCGATTGTAGCGATACTCAGTGAGATAGCCCTCCTGGTCCAGTGTGCCGCTGACCCGTCCCGCCTCATCGTAAAAAGTGCGGCTGATACGGGCATCGGCCAGGTCCACTCCACTGGCCGTGGCGCTGAGATATTGGGTATAGCTGTCGCCGGGAGCGAGGGTAAAGCGGCCCTCGCCGCTCTTGCTCACAGCAACACCATCCACATCCAGGGTGTAAGACAGGCGGTATTCGTAGACACCGCTGCCATAAAAGTCCTTGTCCAGCTCCACCGTGCCATTTTCTGCATCCACCGGCAGAGTGACCCACTCACCCTCGGGCAGTGAGCGAATGGATAGCTCCATCCCACTGGCGCTGTAGGACGGGTCCAGGGCCAGGGTTAGACGGGGGTTTTCCACCATTTGCAGCTGCCGCCCCACCTGCTGTTGGAAGGGGTCATCCACCAGGCTGGTGCCATCGTTGTAGTAACGGGTCACCTGCACGGTGTAATCGCCGTCGGGCAGCGTGGCGCCCATCAGCAGGTTGAGGCGGCCGGCAAAGGAGCCATCGCGCAGGGTGGCGGGATCAATCCAGGTTTGCACGGGGGCGCCGATGGCCGTGCCGGTGGCATTGTCGATCACCACCGCTTCCATATAGGCGATCGCCGCCGCCTCCTCGGCACTCAGGTAGCCCTCAACGGCATAGCCCTCCGCAGTGCTGCGGTGGTAGGTGGGCATTTCCCAGGTGGCCGGGGTAATACCGCTGTCGTTGGCGGCGAAAGTCCCAGACAAACTGCGCAGCAGGCGATCGTTGTCTCCGTAGCGATTGCTGTCCAGGCGATTAGTACCAATCTCAATGGTGCCGATACGGCCGCTGCCGCGCACTAGGAAAGCATCCACAGACTCCAGCTCAACATCTGCATCCAACTGCGCGATATCCGCGCGGATATCCCGCTCAAAGGTATGCCAGTTGCCGTCTAGGTACTCCGCCCCCAGGGGAAGCCTGTAATAGGTTATGCCGCCGCCGCTAACGTACATTTCGGGAGCGGAAATATCCGAGCGATACTCGACATAGGCGGAGCCCGCTGAGGTCTCTATGCGGTAGTAAAGTACGGCGGGAGCACTCAGGTTGATCTGGGCACTCACCGTACTGGCATCAGTAACCCCAAAACCCTGGTCAAGGGTGTTGCTATAGAGCCTGAAGCCATCATCGATTCCCTGAGCGGAAATCTCGACCACCTCCCGCTGTAAATAGCTGTCGTAAACCGTACCGAGCGCCGCCGTTTCCGAACTATTACTGTAAATATCCCAGTGGTCCAGATTGAGGTTGTCGGCGCTGTTGTAGGTGTAACCGACATAGTCGGTAACACCATCCCGGTAAGTGACAACCCGATACTCGTAATCGCCGCTGAGATCATTCCCCAGGTTAGCACTGAAGTGGTCTCCGTTTTGCTGCACGGCCACCCGCTGCCAGGGATTTTCGCCACTGACAGGGGTATCGGTCGTAATTTCTACGGTGCCGATACGGCCGTTGCCACGCAGAGTAAATTCGTGGAAAGCCTGTATTTCTTCAGTGGGGTCCAAATAGGCAATATCGGCGAGGATATCCCGCTCGAAGGTGTGCCAGTTGCCATCCAGGTATTTATCATCAAGGGGGAAGGTATAATAAATATAGCCGGAAACCACTTGAATATAGGGTTCTGTGGCTTCTGAATCGTACTTGGCATAGGCGATACCGCTGGCGGCCTTACTGCTGTCCAGCTTGTAGTAAATTCGATATTCACCTTCACCAGCATATTGCATCTCAACGCTGGCATTGACCCCATCGGCAATATCCCAAGAATCCCTATCGGCATTTTTACTGAGCGAAAAGGCATTATTGGCACTATCACCGGAAGTCTCCACCACCTTGCGCTGTAACTGGGTGTCGTACACCTCCGTCACGGTGGCTCCCGCCGGGCTAGAGTCAGAAACCCGCCACTGTTTCATATCTAGGTTATCGCCGTTGTTATAAGAGTGACGTACAACATCACTCCCCCCAACCCGGCGGTACTCCAGGTAGGTGACTTCATCGGCTTCACCGAGGGTAATCGCACCGATACGGCCACTGCCGCGCACCAGGAAACGATCGACCTCTAACAACTCAACATCCGGGGCCAGAGTAGCGAGATCCTGGCGCAAGTCACGCTCGAAAGCATGCCAGTTGCCATCCAGGTATTGGCTGTCTAGAGGGAGGTTATAATAAATAGTCCCCGACTCAGAAACTTCAGTAAAAGGACTGGAGATAAAGGGGTTATATTTTAAGTAGGCACCCCCCTCCGAAGTCTCAATCCAAAAATATAAGTAAGTATCCCCCTGCAAGTTAACTTCAATACGGGCCTGAGCGCTGTCACTAATATTCCATGCTTCGTGCGCGGCATTTTTATGTAACTTAAACCCATTACTTGTCCCCGTACCGGAGAAAGCGACGACATCCCGCTGCAAGAACTCATCGTAAACCCGATCAATGGTTGCACCGGCTGGAGTGCTGTCGTAAATCTCCCAGCTATTAACATCCAGGTTTTCACCGCTATTCAATACATGGCGAGGAATATTGAGCCCACCTGACTGAGCGGAAAAAACCGAGTCAATTTCTACAGTGCCGATGCGGCCACTGCCGCGCACCAATAACTTATCAATAGCCTGAATATATTCATTTGCATCGAGGGAATTGACATCCGCACGGATATCCCGCTCAAAGGTGTGCCAGTTACCATCTAAGTACTGATCTTCCAATGGAAATTTATAATAAATTGTACCGCTAGAAGATACCGCAGCTTCAGGTTCTGTAATCCCAGAGTGATATGTCGCATAGGCAACCCCATTGCTAGCAAGACTACTACCTAACTTGTAAAAGAGAGCAAGGTCTCCTTCACCTGAGTGTTGGATCTCTGTGCGAACCACACCACCATCGGTAATATTCCAACTTTCTCCAGCCGCATTTTTACTCAGGTCAAAACGGTTATCCGTACCATTGCCTGAGAATTCCACTACCGAACGCTGTAATTGTGGGTCATAAACTTGTGTGAGCGTAGCTCCAGCAGGATCATTATCACCTACCTGCCATTGCCCCAAGTCGAAATTATCAGCCGTGTTATAACGGTAGCGGGAAAAACTCTGTGCGCTCAGCCCCGCATCGGACCAATTGACAATATCTACCCGACCGATACGACCACTACCGCGCACAAGAAGATTATTAATACTCTGTATTTGTTCATCGGGGTCCAGAGAGGCCACATCCGCAACAATATCCCGCTCAAAGACATGCCAGTTGCCATCCCGGTACTGGGCCTCCAAAGGGAAGCTATAAAAGATCGAACCGCTGGTAGCGCTTATCGATATAGAGGGACTGCTAACGCTTGAGGAATAGGAGACATAGGCAACCCCGTTGCTTGCCTTACTACTAGTCACTGTATAATAGAGGCGCGTATGCTCTTCACTGGAAAATTGAATTTCAGTGCGAACCACGCGACCATCGGTAATATTCCAGGAATCCCCGGCTTCATTTATTCCCAGTTTAAATCCATTATCTGTACCAGTGCCGGATACCTCCACCACCGAACGCTGTAACTGCGAATCATAAACTTGTGTAACAGTCGCCCCTGCGGGACTAGTGTCATAGACACTCCAGTGATTGATATTAAAACTATCTTCACTGTTAAAGGTATGACGGGAGTAGCTGTGGGAACTCAGGTTGGGATCAGACCAGTGAATCACCCGGTCTTGGGCCGGTTGCTCACCGATCTCGACAGTAAAGGGCTCTTTGCCGACGGTGCTGTCATCGTCGTAATACAGGGTCAGGGTGACACGGTATGCCTGGCCCGGGGGCAAGTCACTGCCGACCGATAAATTTACTTCGCCATTATAACTGCCATACAACTGGGGCCAGGTCTCTGCGCTGGAGATCAATTGGTTATTTTGATCGCGCACTTCGGCAACGATTTTTTGCAGGGCCGGGCTGGAACCAATTGTCACCGGGTAACCAATAATCCCTACCCCCGTGTCTTCCTGTAGAGAAACGGTGGTGTACTGGAAATCAAAATCACTGGTTTTCGCGACCCCTTTATCTACTGTGAGTGTCGGATCGCCAATCGTTTGCTTTACTGTTTGCCCGTCTTTCTCGTAGCGAATTCGGAAATGGTAGTTCCCCTCAGTGATACTACCCTCATCCACATCGCCGAGTACGACTTTTAAATCGCTCCCTTCGTCATTGACCAAGACACTGCGCCAGTCGCCGGGGCTATGTTCATATTCAAAAATAACACTGGTGCCCTCGGGGCGCGAACTCGCGGGCCAGCGGAATTCGGTGGGGTGATACTCAGTTTGATCCCCTATCTCGTAGTCAAAAGTATTCGTGTCGATTTCATCACCACTCAAATCATAAGTGGTGACTTCTACTTCATAGCGACCATTCTCCAGCTCACCGTCTTCGGACAGGTTAAGAAAACCGCTAAAGGTACCATCATTTTCTTCAACCCAAGCCACATAATCTGCGGGAACAGCGGTGCTACTGGATACCAGATCGCCACTGACCTTATCCCGCACTCGCACCTCAACACGCTTAATTGTCTCGGCATCATTACGACTAAAGTAGTCGGTAACACCTGAGGCGTTTGTCTGAGTGATATAACGGGTGGAGTCAAACTCAAAATCAGCATCCACAGAGCTGTTATTATCGGAAGTACCACTTTTATCTATAGTAAAAGTATCAGTACTACTTCCCAGAAGGATTAGCTCGCCTCCCGGCTCGTCCGACTGTTTATAAAATTTGATTCGGAATTCATAGTCACCGTTATCTAGCACATCGAGCGTTACCTGTTGATTAGCACCTTCATCCACATCATAGGGTGCAGCGCTTATCCAGGGGTTCGCGTCAGAATTAGTGCGACGGTATTCAAATTCCACATCAGTGGATTCGGGCTGAATAGTAGATGCCCACTTAATTTTGGTACGATCATAAGAGTGTTGTGTGCCCTGCTCATAATCATAAGTAACAGTCTGAATTGAACCATTTTCCAAAAATATCTTCAGGGTAACCGTATATTTCCCATCGGGAATCTTAGCCCCAATCCGCAGATTGACGATTCCGTAACTGTCCCACTTATAAATTTCGCCGGCATTCGTAGTAGCTCTATAGCTAGTAGAACTATCTTCTACGTCCTCCGTGGTAGCAACAATTGTTTTCACATTGTCGACACTCAGTCCGGTGAGTGCAGAAGAGTTACTAACCCACTCCCTTTGTGCATAAAAAACAACGTCTTTGCCTATCTGGTTACTATCACTGGTACTCTGGAAAGTTCCTACCCCTACATTTTTCGCTTTATCATTATGTGAGTAGGAAATTTTAAAATCGTAATAATCGAAGAGACTACCATCAAATGTGACCCGATTTTTATGAGAGCCAAAGGTCGTAATAGTTTTTTCCGAATATTCGCTATCGCTACTACCGCTCTTCTTATATTCAAAAACGGTAGGATGGTTCTCACCGGTAGAGGGATCAGTCCACTCAACCCATGAGCCAACATTAAAGGACTTTGTCGAGGTATAATGATGTAAATACTCTGTCGCGTCGATACCAATTCCATCTTCACTACTAAGCTCAGGGTCTTCAATACTGTCATATCCCCCTGGTGGAGGAGTAGGCCGATATTTAAACACCTCTTCTAGCGTAACTTTAACTTCATAACTTCCTGTTGGTAAATTATCGCCATAGTGATCTGTGAGCTTAATACTACCGTCGAAATCACGGCTAGTGGAGGTGTAACTAAAAGTATCGTTATAGCCACTAGGGAGGCTCTCACCGTCATTGCGACTAACCTCCACAGTAATCTTAAAATGTTGGAAAATTTGAGGATAATTCGTTCCAGTCCTAGCACTAGCACTTGAGAAAGCGTCCGCCGCTAACGCAGTGCGGCTAGAGCTAGCACTAACCTTTGTATGCTGGCGATAGACATCCATATCCTCGGTAGATGTCAATGCACTATCAACATTGCGCAGCGCTCTACCATCAAATCTCATCCCAGCAGGGGGCTCTGCGGAACGACTGGAGTGCACATTAAGAACACTCACCCGATGGTTTTCAATAGCCGTATATTCCTCGGCCACAATCGCGCTGCTGGCATAGGTATAGGGCTGTACCGGTGCACGGGTATAGGCGGTGGTAATTGCGCTGCCACTGACCGATTCTGTCTGGGTATTTTCCACTCGCTGGTAAACAGTGCCGTACAACGTGTAATCGTTACGGGCGGTGCGTGTGCTGGGACTGCTATCCAGATCGACACTGCCTATATAACTGGCGGTGTCGCGCTGGTTAAACCCTGGACTATCTGCCTGGGCATAGCTCTGCACCGGCTCCACCCAGTGAGTGGCACTGCGGCTGGCAACTGTGAGACTGGCATCGTTGGAGGCATATTTTGCCTCTAGCGAATCCGTCGTTTCTGCAGCGGGGTCTTCAATATAAAGATTATATCGGGTGCTGCTCAGCACCTCGCCCTGGGCGGTGTACAGGGTTTCACTCAGGTAGCCCTCTGCATCGACAAAGAAGCGCACCCGGTCGGCATCATCATAGTATTGATAAGTGGCGCGGTCGGCGCTGCTATTGGCCGCCGGACGCAAATCCTCCAGGCTGACACTCTCCTCAATACCGACCAGGGCATCGCCGTCTTTAATCAGCAGGCTCTGCAACTGGGTGCCACTCACCGGGGTGCTGTAGTGCGTGGTTTGTATTTGCCGCCCCTCGGCATCGTAGTGGAATTCCGTAATTGCGCCCGAGGCACTGATCACCGCCACCATCTGTCCTTTATCATCGTAAAGGCTGTGGCTGACGGCTCCGGCGGCATCCTGAGTGGCCCGAATGCGCCCGAGGTGATCGTAGAAATACTGGACCTGCCCGCGAGCACTGAGGCCCTCGCGGGTATCGTGATAGACCTCACTAATCAGGCTGCCGTTGGTGGCGTAGGTGCGGGTTACCTGTAAACCATTGGCATCGGTACTGATAATCTGCGACTGAGCGTCATTGTAAATACTGGCGCTGGTGTAACCCTTGGCATCGGTACTACTGAGCAAACGACCGAGCCCGTCATAGACATAGCTGGTTTTATAACTGGAGGAATCAGCACCTGTGCCGCGGGGGTCCACGGTATGCAGCAGTTGGCCACGGGCATCATAAACGGTATAGCTGGTGGATTCAGTACCATCGAGAACGCCGTCCCCATTCACATCCACGGTACTGTAATCAGTAACGCTATAGACCTGACCGCGGAAGTCCAAACGGGTATCACTTCTGCGCGTGGCATTTTCTAGTTCGCTACTGAGTATGTCCGCCTGGGTTTCCTGCGCCCAGGTATTCAGGGCACTGAGACTAAAATCGATATCGTAACTGACACTTGCCTGGGTGTAGGTATCCACCAAGAACTGATCAAAGTAGCCGTGGTGCAAGTAGGTGATACTGCTGATAGTGCGCGCGGTAGCGGTTGCGTCGTCGTAGCGGGTCTCTTGTACCGTGCCGTCGTGGCCTACCACATAGCGCAGGCGCTGCATGTCGTCGTAAACATAGTGGGTTACCCGGGGGTCTGCTGGCATTTCCTCGCCATCGCCATCGGGGTCCGGTTGCAAGTAGACCGTTTCCTTAATCAGCTGGTTATAACTGTCGTATTCCCGCTCGAGCGTATTGCCCTGCCCGTCGCGCAGCAGGGTTTGATTGCCGCGACTGTCATATTCGTAAACCGTGGTATTGCCGCTGTGATCAGTTTTTGAGGTTAAATTACCTTCATCGTCATAACTGTACTGGGTACTCTCGCGCACGCCATTTTGGTCTGCAGGGGCTTTTAATTCGATAACCCGTCCGGCGCCATCAAAAACCAATTCCGTTTGCGGCCCAATCCAGCTGCTGGCATCGGATTCGGGGTTAACCACTTGAGTAATTTTGGTGGTGTTATTTTCCAGGTCATAGCTATAGGTGGTGATACGCCGATCGCTGCCATCCAACTCTTCTGCAAGACCGGAGTTAGAGTGGCGACCACTGCGCACTTCACTGACCCGATAATCTCCCAGGCCGTCGACATCGACGTACATAAACACCATGTAGCTGCCATCGCTTTGCTCAATCGTGTGAACGCGATTACTGCTGCCGTCATAGGTGTATTCGGTACGGTATACATTGCCATCGGCAATGCTGTTATCTTGTGGGGTTAAGTCAACGGTTACTGAGTCCAGCCGCCCCTGACTGTCGTAGCTGTAATACAGCCGCTGCTGAGCAGCGCCATCGGTGCTAACACTAACACCGGTAACTTTACTGCCGCTGTAGCTAATGGTGAAACTCTGCCCAGCCGCATCGGTGATGCTATCGACCAAGCCGCTGCTGTTATGACCAAAAACCAGTTGCCGGCCCTCGGCATCCACGCGGGCCACCATTTTCCATTCGCCATTAACCTGACCGTATACTTCTTCACTGCGACTTGAGCCCTCACGCCAGACCCATTGATTGCTGCCACTGTCATAAATGATTTGGTCGTGGGCACCGGCGCCGTCACTTGAAACATAGGCCTGTTGATGGGCATCAAACTGGTAAATTGTTTCTGAGCCATCACCACCGATACGGGTAACCTGGCTACCCGTCTGCCCGGGACTGCCAATCAGGTTGATCAGCTGGTTGGAAAAATTGAAGCGAAAACCGTCGTTGTTATCACCATCCATCTGCCCTTGGCTGTTGTAGGTGCGCAACATGGACAAGTCGAGGCCAGCTGCCGCTACAAATTCATCTTGTTGGCGCAAAACCAGGTTGCCGGTTGAGGCGTTCACATAAACAGACTCACGCCCCTGACCAAAACTCGCTGAACCGATACCGGTCTTTGTACTATTGAAAAGACCCAGTACGTCTCCGCTGATAATAGCAACCATAGAGATTCCCCAAAAACTATTCCATTTGACTCTGTCGCGGCATCTACCACTGTGGGCCACTTTATCCGCGTCGCTTTAAATACATATCCATCAGATTGGGGGAATCGTGCAGATATTTTTTTATTTTATTCTTAAAAGCTCAAAATACATTGATTTCATGACTTGCTAGCTAACTTAACGGACAACCTCCACAAGCAGTGATTTTAATCACATACATCTCAAAGAATGAGAATGGAACTAATACGAAGCACCAGAAAAGGAGGATTTAAGACAAATTTACATACCTAATTGCCATTCAGAGAATGCTCCCAGAATATTTTCATGTGAACATGTAAAATAGGCTTGAAAGTGAGGAATCGAGACATGCGACAAGAGATCCATAGCCACTTAGATACTGCCGAGCTCTTACACTGCGCCTTGGAAGCAAGTCGTACAAAAGACCATGACAAAGCAATTGAGCTACTTAAGCGTTGCCTTTTACTCGAGAAGCAACCGGCAACACATTTACTCCTTGCCGCAGAATATGCTCAGATAAAATTTTTTGATCGCGCCATCGAAGAAATGCAGATGAGTATAGAAATGGCCCCCACTTTATGGGTGGCTCATTTTCAACTGAGCCAAGTTTATTTAGTCACTCAGCAAATTGAGAAAGCTAAGAACATCTGGCAACACTTGGCTATCACGCCGAATACTCCTAAGTACTTTCAACTATTTTCTAATGGGTTACTGGCAATAATAGAAGAGCAAACTCAAAGTGGTCTTGATCTGCTAAGGCAAGGAATGCAGTCCAACACAGAGAACCCGGCCCTAAATTCTGATATCGAACAAATTATCCAGGTAGTAACGGAAACAGCCAAAGAAGAAAAAAGTGTTGCCAAGGATAGCGATGCAATAAATAAAATGCTCCTATCACAATATGGAGCCGGCCAGCCAATATGAAGCTTGACAACAGGTTCAACAACCGAGCTTACCTCGCGGGGAGATCTTCGACACCCAGCAGGTCGGCACCACAACAAAAAGCAAACATAGAAAACGTTAGCGGCAACCCCTCTGAGGCCCCTCAGGGAGTAAAAGCATTTACAACGCAAGAAATTATTGAACTTCAGCGATTGGGGGGAGACTTGCAAAAGCAAAAAGAGACCATGATCAGTATCATTTTAACTAGAGAGTTTTCTCACAGGGTACCGTCAGAAGTTTTGCAAGATATGATCCACTCTGCATTTAACAAAGCCGGAAAAAATGAAGCCTATCAATATAAGCTGGAGAAGCTCATATTAGAAATTACACAGTAATTTGTCGCTTCTACTTAAAGCCACATTAAATTTTAAGATACGGTCAGTAAGTGGTGGCCAAGATACAGAAAATTGAGGCAATAAATAGCCCCCCGAAAAATAATCAAGCTGTATAGCGCCCAAGATCAGCACCTTGAGCACTAACAACGGCTTAATTTACAAAACCGACTAATTAAAGTGGTAGCAACTCCAACTCAACCCGGCGGTTAGCCTGGCGGCCTGACTCGGAATCGTTGCTCGCAATAGGATAACGCTCACCATAACCTACAGCTTGAACACGACCAGCGGAAACACCCTGGCCACTGAAAAAGCTGGCCACAGAGTTAGCACGTTGTTCACTCAAGCTCTGGTTGTACACATCGGAGCCCGTACTATCGGTGTGGCCGCTAACTCGAATTGCAGTTTGGTCGAATTCCTGCAGGACAATAGTGACCGATTCCAGAGTGTCATAGAAGTCTGTACGAATATCTGCGCGGTTAGTACCGAAGGTAATGTTACCAGGCATGATCAGGCGAATATTATCACCTTCACGCTCAACACGTACGCCGGTACCTTCCAGGCGCTGACGCAACAACATTTCCTGACGATCCATATAGTAACCAATGCCACCACCGATCGCCGCGCCACCCAGGGCACCGGTCAAGGCTCCCTTACCACGGTCTTTCTTACTGGCAGTAGCGACGCCAACGATCGCTCCAGTTACAGCTCCAATTCCAGCCCCCTTGGCGGCATTACTGGTCTTACTTTCACCTGTGTAAGGGTCCAATGTGGAACAACCAACCATCGAACCCAGTGCCAGGGCTGCTACCCAATATTTCATTATTGGCTCTCCTAACGCATTTTTAAGTAACGGGTATTGAGCTACACACGTCTTGTGCAATCTCTGTATTGTTCAACACACTATCTGACTGGCGGCTGAACCAACCCAATGAAATTTTCCATAGGCTAAAGCGAATTTTTTGTCAGTTCTACTGACTAGTCCCCATTACGTACTAACTATTCATAACTACGTACCAATGACGGACAAAATAGCGAGCAAGAAGTGATCAGCTTCCCGATCTTCCACAAAATCTGTGGATAAAACTGTGTACTAATAAGCTATCCGTGGCGCCAGCCGGTGTAAACTCTCGCCTACAGCGTTTTGCACATTTTTTAAACTCTTTAGTTTTTCTTTTAAAAACAACAAGTTAGAAATCTGCCTTGACGTCAAATAGCGGTGGATATCTTCTTGTTTGAGGGCTAATTTTACCAACTGCGCATGTGGAAAAGTTTGTCAATAGCCTCACGCTCCACTGAGGCAATTTTTTTTAGACGCTTTTGTTTTTAAAGTCGCCCCCAAGAGGCAGCGAATACCTCTATGTTTGTCACTTAGTAACAAAAAAAAATTTCATGCCAGCCCCTGTGGACTTCTATAAAAACCCTTTTGTAACCACTGAATTAGTAATGCGGAGGTTTTTCATCCAGCGGCTTGCCGGCCCCCTGCATTTCAAAAGCAATCGTCCGATACTTTTCGCCCAACTCGCGCATATGTGCGAGTAGAGTGCGAATATCCGTATCCTGACGAGTAATCACATCATTTAATTGGCTTATAGTGTCTTCCTGGAAAGCCAAACGGCTCTCCAGTTCATCGACCCGCTCTACCAGAGCCTTTATTTCTTCAGTCATCACAACAACCCGTAAAGAACATCTACCAGACCGACCGCTCGACGATCCATAAATAAGCTCTGCCCCAAACGAGTTGTCACGTATCCGAAGCCCAGCCCTCTTTCCGGATCAGCAAAGCCGACACTACCACCCGCTCCCGGATGGCCAAATCCCTGGCTACCCCCAAAGCGCAAGTCCGCAGCGGAACTGCTGCGAATAAAACCACAACCAAAACTCACCTCAGCCTGCAATACTTTATCGCGGCCGTGACTCTGCTCCTTTGCCGCTTCATCTATCAACCGCTTGGGCAAAATAGTCGGCTCGTCACAGGTGAGTTCACCGTAAACCGCTGCCAGGTCTCTCGCACTGAAGTGGCCATTGGCTGCAGGAATTAAGGCACCGCGCCACTCGGAGCTATTGGTACCCATCATCAAGCTCACCGGGTTGCTAAATGCCATCGCAACAGGCCCTTTGCGGTCTTCTTTTATGGCGCGGCCAATGGCATTTTCCCGAAGCTCTGGTAAGGGTTGTTTCAGCGGGCTGACATCGGCAATTCTCTGCGAACGATGTCCATTTGCCCCAAAGCCCCCATCAAGATTGAGGGGTTTGGCTAGCAATTCCCGATAAAGTTCCAACAAGGGTTTTTCGGCAACCCTTTCAATTAATCCACCCAAGCTCCAGCCGTATAAAAATGGGGCGTAACCCTGTGCACTTCCGGGCTTCCACCAAGGCTCGCTGCCAGCCACCTGGTCGCAAGCGGCCTGCCAATCGTAAATCAAACTGTCTTTTACCCGCTCACGGAAAGCGACAAGTCCGCTGCGGTGGCACAGCAATTGGCGTGCGGTGACAGTTTCTTTGCCTGGGGCAAATTCAGGCCAGTAATCCGCTACCGGGCGATCCAAATCCAGTTTGCCTGCGGCAACTTGCTGCATCGCCAAAACTGCAAGAACGCCTTTGGAAGATGAGAAGACATTGGCCAATGTGTCTTCAGTAAATGGCCTCTCTGCACCCCGATCCGCACTTCCCGCCCATAAGGAACAGATTAATTCTCCATGCTGGCGCACGGCAAAGGCCGCTCCTGTATCACCGCACTCGCGAAAATTTCTGGCAAAAGCATCGTAAAGAGCCTCTAAACCAGGGGCACAAAAGCCGTATATGTCCATGTATTTACGTCCAGATAATTCGGATAACTCTGTTGCAAGCCCGCAAGGGTAGTTTCTTCCACTCTGCGGCGCAAATCGGTAGTATTGCGCGCTCATAGCGAGGGATAAATATGACTCAGGAAAGCGCAATTCAAGATCAGATCCAGGGCAATCATTGCTTCGGCTGTGGCCCAGACAATGACCAGGGCCTGCGTATTAAAAGCTACTGGACCGAGAAGGATCAAACCCGCTGCGAGTTCCTTCCCAGCTCCCATCACAATGCTGGACCTGCTCAATATTTAAACGGTGGAATTATCGCTACGGTTATCGACTGCCATACCGTATGCACAGCCATCGCCGATGGTTACCTGCAAGCCGGACGAGCTGTCGGCACTGGTGACAAGATCTGGTATGCCACCGGCAAACTGGATATTAGCTATCTGGCACCGGCTGCCATCGATAAACCGGTCATTCTCGAAGCCACTATTGTTCAGCGCTCCTCCAAGAAAACTGTTCTGCACTGCAATCTCACCAGCAATGGACGCCTCTGCGCCAAGGCAGAAGTCATAGCAGTCCGCGTCCCTGATGAATGGTAAAACCATAAGCTGATAAATGGCTGCCGGCCCTGTGTTGGCCGGCAGTGACAAAGTGCGAATAACTTACAGCGCTTCGCTCTCGTCCATATCCTCCAGGCGATGGCCACAGAATTTGCAGTATTCCGCATCTGGGTCATGGGCACTACGGCTGCAGTTATCACAGCGCTGTTGCACTCGCTCCCGATGCATTTCTCCAGCCAATTCCGCCGTTAGAATGCCGGTAGGCACTGCAATAATTGAGTAACCAATCAGCATGGTCATTGCAGCAATGCCCTGCCCCAAAGGCGTTTGCGGAGAGATATCGCCATAACCAACGGTTGTGATGGTCACAATGGCCCAATAAACACTCGTGGGAATACTGGTAAATCCGTGGCCTGGCCCCTCCACCACAAACATCAGGGAACCAAAAATAATGCACATAACCAAAACACTGGAGTAAAAGACCAGGATTTTGCGCCGGGCCAGCCCGAGGGCTCGCAACAAGACGTTGGCATCACGTAAGTAGCGAACCAACTTCAGGATTCGGAAGATCCGCAGCACCCGCAACAGGCGAATCACCAAAAGATAAGTGGCGCCGGTATAGAGAAGCGCCAAGTAACTGGGGAGAATTGCGAGCAGATCCACAATCCCATAGAAACTGAAAATATATTTGCGGCGATTCACCGTGCAATATATCCGGGCGATATATTCAATGGTGAAGAGGCCAGTAAATACCCATTCCAGGCCGATGAGTAAGTGCTCATAGCGGTCGCGCACCGTACCTATGGAGGTCAGGAGCACCAAACCCACGCTGATCAGGATCGCCCAGATCAAAAAAACATCAAAATTCCGCCCTGCCCGGGTCTCGGTTCCGAAAATTACCTCATTGAGCAGTTTGCGACGTCCCGTCAACGCCATCTATCACCTCAACTACGCTGCTGTTTCATATTGCGGCAAAATTCTAACCTCTCAAGCCCCAGGGGTCGCCCCATTTTCAACATCGTTTACAGCGGCTTTGACATCCTGCGCACCTCGGGCACAATTCCCGGCATTTTCAGCAAATACCAACGGAGTATTCCCAGCCATGGCTAAGGAGAATCGTCTCGTCTATTCAACTGACCTCGGTCGAATTAAAGAGGAATCCAGGACAGAGAAGCGCCGCGATGGAGATGGCATAGTTCGAATCCAAAGGGAAACCAAGGGCCGCAAAGGAAAAGGGGTGACTTGTGTACGCGGGCTGCCAGGCACTGACAGTGAACTCAAGCTGCTCCTGGCAGAGCTCAAGAAGCGCTGTGGCTGCGGTGGCGCCCTCAAAGATGGAGTGATTGAGATTCAGGGTGACAAGCGTACTGAGATCAAAACATTCCTGGAATCTCGCAACCACACGGTAAAACTGGCCGGCGGTTAACCGGCCTTAAGCAGTCGCAGCGGCTTTAACTGCAACTGCTTTTCCCGCTCCAAACACTGACTCAGCAAGGCGGCTAGCTGGATATGATATTGCTCCAGAACCACAGCGCGAATGTGTTTGCAACGCGATTCCATAACCTGCAGAGAATCCAGCACTTCCTGTCGCCCTTGTGGCAGCTGCCTGAAAGGCTCCTCCTGAGCTTTCAAATTTATTGCCGCCGCCACGCCTTGCTCTTTTAATAGAGCCGAACTCTCCACTGCCGCTACTATGGCATCTATCTCTCGCAAAGACAGCGCCGTATATTTTTGCAGCAGTTCCCTTTCATTCAACTCTGGTGATAGGTGCTGGGCAAATATTACCAGCGAGTGGCTATAACCGGTGAGCCGATCCAGATGTGGTGCCAAGCTATCGTAGGCGGCCAAATGGCGCAGCTGGTTCCTGGCTGTCTGGCGCTGATCCGTGGGCATAGTTACCAGGGATAGACACAGGCGCTGATAGAAAACACCATAAATCTGCTGTAATTGCTTGTGTGACTCCTCCAGTTCAGCGCGCTTAACAGCGATCTGCTCTTGAGCTCCTGCAAGGCTGGCCCCCTTCAAGCAAAAGTCTTCAGCGGTAAAAGGGATTTTGCCGCGTATCAGCGCCGCTCCCAGCTGCATTGTAAAAACCCTGATCTGCAAGTCCTCACGGCGTCCACGCAAATCACGCAACTCCACCAGTTTACTGCGCAGCCAATCGATAGTGCCCTGCAGATCCAGCGCCTGCATTTCCGCAGAGGATGGCCTGCGCAGAGGCATCAGGGCCAAGGGTGCCAGGCGATTGAAATACTCGTCCAGTACCTCAGCAGACTCCTCTGACTCCTTACTTGAACTCAGTAAAAGTCGGTTTTCGACCATCTCACAGTCTTTGCCAGCAACTTCAGAGGTCACAGCGGTTGCCAGCCCGGCAAAGTCCACAAACATGGATTGCAGGGGTATCGCAGATCTAACCTGCCCCACAAATTCCCGCTCAATCAACACCGTTACACATTCACTGTCGATCGCCTGCTGAATATCCCAGGGGTCCCTGGCCTGTGTCATAGCAGCCTCAACCACATCGCAGGTATCAACATCCAGGTTCTCCTGCATCCAGCGGACGGCATCGGGAATATTTGCACAACTGCGTCCCAGCGCCTGGGCTTCGCGATTAATTTCTGCCACTAAGAGATCTGCGTGCACTAACCGGTGCCACTTTCTGGCGAAGTCTGCCAACGCATCACTACCTATTATCTGTGCCGCAATACCGTCAGCCCTCTCCTGTAGCATTACGGCACTGCCTGCGGTTAAGCGGCAATGCAGTGCCTCCAGGCGCTGCAAGATAGGGAGCAAAATATATCCACCTGTCACTAGCATACGGTGAAATGGCGCGGCCAATGCTCCCGGAGCATTATCCGGGCTAACAACACTGCGCTCATTTTCAAAAGCCCACTGCATCAGTTCCAATCGCTGCACGGTGCCGTAAGTCAACCAACCAAGTGCGCCGAGCAAACGGCCGCGATAAAAGGCGAGCCCCCGGCCCACGAGTGCCAGGACCTCCTTTCCGTTCAATGAGGCGACGCTGGCAAGCCCTACCGTAAGTGGTAAATTCTGCCTAAAAACCTGGAAAAATCCCGGCTGGGACAGAATATGGGAGTCTGCACTTACAAAGACCTGGCTGATCTTTGGCAGCCCTAGCTTATCGACCAATGAATTAATTAACTTCAAGGCCTCCTTACCTTCAGAGGGCAACAGCTGACGGGGCTCCGATGAATCTCGCAAACGGGAGGATAAGCAGAAAAATGGCCAGACAAACAGCAGACCAACAAGCAGGGCGAGAAGTACGGTTAAAATACTCAGCGACACCCCCACCCAAGTAAGTTCTCCCTGCCAAACAGCCATAGGGATTTGCCATAGGGCATATCCACTGGAGAAAACACAAGCGAACAGTACCAACCAGAATATTGAAGGCACGATTACTGCTTTGACCACTCCCCAAACTGCCTTTCCCTGACTCGTGACACTGTCAGCCTGTAATCGGCCTGCATCAGATAAATACCACTCAACCGAATCCCGGGAGCCTTCCGGCTTTATTACTGGATTGCCTGCGGCAGGAGTGGATGAAACGACTTTCTGGGGCTCGTCTGCTTCGAGAGTTTTCTGGCTAACAGGAACAAAAGGGTCAGTACCAGCGCACGACTTATCCGGCGCATCCACCGATGCAGCATTGACCTGGGCCTTGCGCCGCTGGGCGACTTTTATCTTAGCAATCAGCTCGCGGTTATCAAATCGTCCCGCCGGACAAACCTCCACTCGCAGGCCAATTTTCTGCAGACTGGTGCGAAACTCCAGCGCCTGGTCAGAAACCAACCGATCTTTAATTACCCAGCCTTTTAGTAGCAGCCTGCGCGCCTGGGGCTCCGAGATAGAGAACAACTTCGCCACATCCCGGATAACCGGACCCGGTTCTTTGGCGTGAAGCGTCCTTCCCGTGGAAACCACCTGGTACAAATCCTGGCCCGCCATCTCCCTCTCCTGTCACCAAGTGACGCAAATTGTCACATTTATTACATCTTGCGCGGAGAGTAAAAGATTCAGAGAAAATCAATTGCGCACCAGTTCTCACCAAGCCAGTTCAAAAACAAAAATGGCAGGAAAGTAGGCAAAGTTCACAGTTTTTCTGGCACGCTTTGCCAATTTAGGAAGAAATCAGGGAGTGAATATCGCTAGAACACGCGCCGCCAGATCTGGAATAGACAACCCCTTATCTCTCGGCTTATACCAACTGTATGTGTGACTCAAGGCACCGACCAGCAAACGCCTTACCAGTGCGGGATCACCACCGGGACACTCGGCGGCCTCAATAGCGTCCAGCCATATCTGCTCATACTCCTCCCTTAGGCGTAAAACTTCCTGCTGACTTTCTTCGGATAGGCTTCTCCATTCCACCACCAGGATAGAAAAACCCGGTACTGCCAATCCATGAATAGCCTCTAATTCACACTGAATACAGGCCTGAAGCCTCTCTTGCGGTGTTCGACTCTGTTCCGCTGCGGTTCGCATTCGCGCACCGGCAAATATCGTCACCTCCCGCATTACTTCACAGAGAATCTGCTCCTTACTGGAGAAATGATGAAAAATACTGCCAGACAAAATACCCACTTCAGCAGCGAGATCCCGCACTGTTGTCCGGGCGAACCCTTTTTGCTCAAACAACCGCGCTGCAGCATTCAGCAAACGTCCACGGGCAGATTCAGGATCTGTTAGCACTCCCTCTGCCACCAAAGCATCTACCAGCTGCTGCGGCGATAACTCTTCGGGAACTCTCACTAAATCCTGCCCACTTTCAATCACGAACCACTCCCCGTATTGATCAATTTGAGTCAAACATCTTAACGGCCCTGAGAATTTTTAATCAAATAGGCGCCAAGTATTGAATACCAAGCGCTTGCTTGGTAGCGTTAAGCTATTCTGCGTTTTCCCACACGCAGGCGCAAGCGCCGACAAGAACAATAAAAACTGAATAAGCCGTAAGGCCGTAAAAAAGGAAACTTTCATGCGCTATCAAAGCCAGCTGCGCTCCGGCAGCTTTAGCGAGCAAACCTATATCGTCACCGGTGGCGGCAGCGGTATTGGACGCTGCATTGCCCACGAACTGGCCAGCCTCGGCGCCCATGTAGTATTGATCGGGCGCAAACTGGACAAGCTGGAAAGGGTTGCCGGCGAGATCCACAACGATGCTGGCGAGTGCAGCTTATTCAGCCTGGACATCCGCGATGAAGAAGGAGTGCAGGAGACAGTGGGGCAAATAGTCCAGGCCCGGGGCCAAATTCACGGATTAGTGAACAATGCCGGTGGCCAGTTCCCCTCACCCCTTGAGCAGATCAACACAAAAGGGTTCGATGCTGTTGTACGCAGTAACCTGCTCGGTGGCTTTTTAATGTCCCGAGAAGTTTTTGTTCAATCTATGAAACAGCACGGCGGCAGTATCGTAAATATCACCGCAGATAACGCCGGCGGTATGCCAATGATGGGCCATTCCGGTGCCGCTCGAGCAGGCATGGAAAATATTACCGAAACCTCCGCCTTAGAGTGGGCACCTTTTGGGGTTCGAGTTAATGCTGTAGCGCCAGGCTATATTCTCTCCAGCGGCTTTGATACTTACGACCCCAAATTCCTGCGCGAACTATTACCGGGCTTCCGAGACAGTATTCCCCTCTATCGATTGGGAGAGGAAGCGGAAATTAGTGGGGCCGTGTGCTTCCTGCTTTCCGATGCCGCCAGCTATATCACTGGACAAACGCTGCGTATCGATGGTGGCTCGAGTCTCAAACATCACTCTCCCCTTTGGCAGCCACAGGCGGCCCGTAACTCTAAGCGCTTCAACGGATTCCATCGCAAACGCCGGCCGCAGGTAGTGGAAGAATTGGAAGCGGAGGGCAAGCTCTAATGCAGCCGATTGATTCCCAGCTCGACAACCGCTCGGCAGAGTTCAATGACAACCAAGCTGCCATGCTGGAACAGATCAACCATTTTCGTGAAGCTGAGCAACGTCCGGTACAGGCAGAGAAAAGTAAGGCTGCGCGCTATCGTGACAGGGGCTGGCTGCTGCCAAGGGAGCGCCTTAATTTATTGCTCGACCCCGGCGCACCTTTTGTTGAGCTGTGCTCCCTTGCCGGCTATAAACTTTTTGACGACCAGGATGGTACCGGTGCCGGTGGCGGAGCCATTTGTGGCATTGGCCAGGTCAGCGGACAACGTTGCATGGTACGGGTGGATAACTATGCCGTAAAAGGTGGCACCATCTCACCAGCCGGGATGGATAAAGCCCTGCGAATGCAGAGGATCGCTCTGGAGAATCATTTGCCGATTGTCGCCCTGGCACAAAGTGGTGGTGCCAACCTGATGTATGCCAGCGACACTTTCGCTCCCGGTGGACGCGGATTTGCTAACCAGGCTCGAATGTCCGCTGCCGGTATTCCGCAAGTAACCGTGGTACATGGCGGCGCTACTGCTGGCGGTGCTTACCAGCCAGGCCTGTCAGATTATGTGGTCATGGTACGCGGGCAAACCGGTATGTATCTGGCTGGGCCGCCGCTACTGAAAGCAGCCACCGGTGAAATTGCCGATGCGGAAAGCCTCGGTGGAGCGGAAATGCACTGTACCGAATCCGGCAGTGGCGATTACTTAGCTGAGAACGACGCCGATGGTATCCGCATAGCAAGGGAAATTATTGCCACCCTACCCTCACCCATTAAAAGCTCAGTACAAAAAGACTACCGAGACCCATTACACCCTATCGACGACCTGCTCGGCCTGATTCCAGCAGATAGTAAAAAGCCCTACGACGTGCGCGAAATTCTCGCTCGTATCGCCGACGGCTCTGCCATGCTGGATTTCAAGCCGGAATTCGATCGACAAACCGTATGTGGCCATATTCGTATCGAAGGCTTCCCTGTGGGAATTATTGGGAATAATGGCCCCATCACCCCCAAGGGCGCCAACAAGGCCGCGCAGTTTATTCAGTTGTGCGAACAGAGTGGCACGCCACTGCTGTTTTTACATAACACCACCGGCTTTATGGTGGGTACCGAGGTGGAGCGCAACGGCATCATCAAGCACGGGGCCAAAATGATTCAGGCCGTGGCCAATGCCAGCGTACCAAAACTCAGTATTGTCGTGGGCGGTTCCTATGGGGCCGGCAACTACGCCATGTGCGGTCGCGGATTCGATCCCCGCTTTATTTTTGCCTGGCCCAATTCCCGCACCGCAGTTATGGGCGCAGCCCAGGCCGGCAAGGTAATGCGTATCGTCACAGAGCAAAAAATGCAACGCAGTGGCAATGTGGATGAGACTGTATTGGACAAATTGGAAAATGACACCAGCGCATTTATGCAGGGCAATTCCGATGCTCTCGCCTGCAGTGCACGCCTCTGGGATGACGGCATTATCGATCCCCGCGATACACGCAAACTTTTAGGCATGTTGCTAGAAATTTGCAATGAGGCCGAGCAGAGAAAATTCAATAAAAATACCTTTGGCGTAGCTAGGTTCTAACGAAAAACCGGGGCAACAAGGAAGTGCGGTTGCCCATTAACACAATCACCGGGTTCACACTTCAAGGCAGGGAAAACAATAATGATATTTAGCGATCAACACCGGGAACTGCAGCGCACTGTACAAAACTTTGTACAGCAGGAAATCAATCCCAATGTGGCGGAATGGGAAAAGGCCGGCCGCTTTCCTATCCACGAAATTTTCCAACAACTGGCCAGCCTGGGCCTGCTGGGCATCAGCAAGTCCACGGACTTCGGTGGTCTGGGTCTCGACTTCAGTTACGAAACCGTTTTCCTGGAAGAGCTGGGCAGCGCCCACTGTGGCGGCGTACCTCTGTCAATTTCAGTGCAAACCTCCATGTGCACCCCGGCCCTGGCTAATTTTGGCAGCCAGGATTTGAAAGAGCAGTTCCTGATTCCCGCTGTGAGTGGCGAGATGATCGGTGCAATTGCCGTTTCCGAACCCGGCGCCGGTTCCGATGTTGCTTCGATTAAGACCACCGCCAAGAGCGATGGCGACGACTATGTGATTAACGGCAGCAAGATGTGGATCACCAACGCCCCTTGCGCCGATTTTTTCTGCACCCTGGTCAATACCAGTGAGGGCAAAGCCCATAGCAACAAATCCCTGGTCATTATTCCGGCGAAAACGCCTGGTGTACGCATCGGCGAAAAACTCGACAAATTAGGCATGCGCTCATCGGAAACCGCTCCCATCTTTTTTGACAATGTACGGGTGCCCAAACATTTCCGTATCGGCGATGAAGGTGCCGGATTCCTATTGCAGATGCTTCAGTTCCAGGAAGAACGCCTCGCCGGCGCCGCGCTGAACTTAAAAGGCCTGGAGCACTGTGTAACCAGCACCATCGACTATGTGCGCGAACGCCATGCCTTTAAAGCACCATTGATCGACAATCAAACTATCCACTTTGCCCTCGCAGAAATGCAGACCGAAGTGGAATGCCTGCGCTCTCTAACCTGGCGCGCGGTGGAAGCTTATGTGGCAGGTGAAGATGTCACTACCCTTGCTTCAATGGCCAAGCTCAAGGCTGGTCGCCTGTCCCGCTCTATTCCCGATCAGTGCCTGCAGTTCTGGGGTGGCATGGGCTATATCGAGGAGACTGTCATCAACCGCGCTTACCGGGATAGCCGTCTCACCGCTATCGGCGGCGGTGCAGATGAAGTAATGCTCGGCATTATCTGTAAGCTGATGGGCATACTGCCCAGCAAACGCAAACCCACCGCGTGAGGTCAGGCCATGGAGACAATTATTGATGAAACCATCGGCATCGCCCGCCATCTCACGCTAAATCGCCCGCAACAGCGCAACGCCATCAGTTTGCAAATGGTAGATGAGCTTCTGCAAAAACTCGCAGAAGCGGAAGAAGATCCGCAGGTGCGAGCGTTGGTACTGCGGGGTGCAGAACACAACTTCTGCGCCGGTGGCGATATTGCCGATATGCTCAATGCTCAGCAGGGCGCGAGCGATGGAAATAGTGATGTGTTTTTTCACCTAAACCGTCGTTTCGGTGAATTGATGGAGCGATTTAATCGCACCCCTTTAATAGTCATTGCCGTACTGGAAGGTGCCGTAATGGGCGGTGGTTTCGGGCTCGCTTGCAGTGCCGATATTGCCATTGCCGATCGCAGTTGCCGCTTCGCCCTTCCGGAAACCCGCCTGGGTTTACCGCCTGCACAAATTGCTCCCTTTGTCGTGGCACGGGTCGGCCTCTCCCAGGCCCGGCGCCTGGCCCTGAGCGGAGCAAAAGTCAACGCACAGCAGGCCTTGGAAATTGGGTTAATCCACCAGTTGCTCGATAATTCCGAAGCCCTCGAAGGCGCGCTGCAGGAACACCTGGGCGCGATCAATGCCTGCGCTCCCGGCGCCCTGGCAACCACCAAGCAGATCTTGCTGGATGCTGCACGGGTGAGCGATGAGACTGCCCTCGGCCAACTGCTCGACGACGCTGCACAGCAGTTTTCCCATGCAATTCAAGGCCATGAAGGGCGCGAAGGCGCCCGTGCATTTCTGGAAAAACGATCACCGGAGTGGCAGCACTGATGTCGACAACAGAGACCCTGTTAATCGCCAATCGAGGCGAGATCGCACTGCGAATTATGCATACTGCTCGGGCGGAAGGCTATCGCACAGTCGCCGTCTACAGCGATGCGGACTGCGATGCACTTCACGCACAGACTGCCGATATCGCCGTAGCCATTGGCGGGCAGACTTCGGCGGAGTCCTATCTGGATATCCAAAAAATTCTCGCCGCAGCTAAAAAATCCGGAGCCACTGCCGTCCACCCTGGCTACGGCTTTCTCGCTGAGAATGCGGAATTTGCCAACGCTTGCGAAGAGAATGGACTGCGTTTTGTTGGCCCGAGTGCCGAAGTCATAGAATTGATGGGTAACAAACGCAAAGCCAAGGAGTTTGTTGCCGCTGCCGGCGTACCCTGTATTCCCGGCTTCCAGGGTACCCAGGACGACGACACCCTGGTCGCCGAGGCGCGACGAATTGGCTTCCCGTTAATGATCAAAGCTGCCGCAGGCGGTGGTGGGCGCGGCATGCGCCTGGCTCACGGAGACAACGAGCTGGCCTCCCAGTTGCGCGCCGCCCGCAGTGAATCCATGAGTGCATTCGGCAGCGACGAGTTGATTCTGGAAAAGGCACTGGTCAACGCTCGCCATATCGAAATCCAGGTATTTGCGGATCGTCATGGCAACTGTATTCACCTGGGGGAGCGGGATTGCTCCGTACAACGACGCCATCAAAAAGTGGTCGAAGAGTGCCCTTCCCCAGCGGTCGACACCCAGCTGCGGGAAAGAATGGGACAAGCCGCAGTCGACGCCGCGCGAGCCTGCGGTTATCTAGGCGCGGGCACCGTAGAGTTTCTACTCTGCCCCAACGGCGAATTCTATTTCCTGGAAATGAACACCCGGTTGCAAGTGGAGCACCCGGTAACAGAAATGGTAACCGGTTTTGACCTGGTAGCTTGGCAACTGGCAGTAGCACGCGGCGAAGCCCTGTGCGTTCCCCAGCAGAAAGTCACCCAGCAAGGGCACGCCATTGAAGTCCGCCTGTATGCCGAAGACCCGGAACAACAATTCCTGCCCCAGGCCGGAAAAGTACTCCACTGGGTAGCGCCAAAGGGACAAGGAATCCGTATCGACCACGCTTTGAAAAATGGTTGCGAAATTACGCCATTTTACGACCCCATGCTCGGCAAATTGATTGCCTGGGGGCAGGATCGAGAAGAAGCTCGGCGCAAGCTAATCCAAGCCCTGACCCGGCTGGAATTTATCGGCCCCAAAAACAATATCCATTTCCTGCAGAAGATCCTGGCCGAATCACAGTTTATCGCTGGCGATGCCGATACCAGTTTTCTCGACCAAAACAGCACGCTGACATCCGCAGAACCAGTTCCAGCAGTAATTGCAGCCCAAGCCGCATTACTTAATCACTTGCACCAAGCCAACCCTCAGGATCGGCGTAGCGGCCGCAGTGACTGGCGCAGTGGCGACAGCAGCGTGCCGATCAACTACCGACTGGAAATTGCAGGACAAACCCTAAACTGTGAGCTGCTGGCGTTAGTAGATAATTCTTATCAAATCTCAGTAGGCGACCAGCAGTTCCTGATTCAGTGGGTCCATTTTGAGAAATCACAAAAAGAAACTGGAGTTTATAGCGCTGAACTTCTGCTGGATGGCGTTAGCCAAAAGAGACTGTTTCTAGCCAACCAAAGCAATCTGCATCTCCTGTTAGACGGCAGGCAATTTCATTTTGTCGATATCACCCACGCCCCGGCCAAATCGAGCCTTAACGAAGGCAGTGGCCGCATCACGGCTCCTATGGACGGTTGCCTAGTGCAGGTATTGGTTGAGCCCAATCAAAGCGTTCAGCGGGGAGACACTATCGCCTTAATGGAAGCCATGAAAATGGAGCACGCCCTGCGCGCAGACCGCGACGGTACCGTAATTAAACTGGGCGCCTGTGAAGGAGACCAGGTACGCGGTGGCCAGCTGTTAGTTCAGATCGAAGCTGCTCCTGCGGAAACAGCCAAAATCCCCAGCGACGCTACTTCCTAAAGGAGATCAAAATGTACGATATTGATGCCTCCCGTATGGCAAGCCCCTTTTACGACGAAGGCCATCAGGAATGGCGCACCCAGTTGCGCCGCTTTGTTGACCGTGAGATTACTCCCTACATCACTCAATGGGACGAAGACGGCCAACTGCCCGCCAAGCTTTGGAAAAAAGCCGCAGAAGTTGGCCTTCTGCAGATGAGTTATCCGGAAAACTACGGCGGTATCGAAACCGATGTCTTCCATATGATTGTTGCCGCAGAGGAGTTAGCCCGCCCCGGCGCTGGTGGCCTCTACGCCAGCCTAATGGTCCACGGCATTGCCCTGCCCCCATTACTGCACTATGGCAGTGAGGCCCTAAAAGATCAGGTTATTCCCTCTGTATTACGTGGCGAAAAGCATATTTCCCTGGCTGTTACCGAGCCAGGCGCAGGCTCCGATGTAGCCAATCTTCAGTGCCGCGCAGAGCGTGATGGGGATGACTATATCGTTACCGGCGAAAAGACCTATATCACCGGCGGTATGCGCGCTAACTGGTTTACTACTGCAGTGCGCACTGGCGAGGAAGGCTTCGGCGGTATCTCCCTGCTCTTAATCCCTGCGGATGCCGAAGGCGTTAGCCGGCAGCTTCTCGATAAAAAGCAGGGCTGGTGGTGTTCTGATACGGCCAGTATCTTTTTTGATCAGGTGCGCGTGCCCGCGAGTAATCTAATTGGCGGTGAGAACCAAGGTTTCTTGCCCATAGTGCACAACTTCAATCGCGAGCGCCTGGGCATTGCCGCTTCCTGTGTAGAATTCAGCCGGGTCTGCTTGCAGGATGCCATTGAGTGGGCCCAGGAGCGCCAAACTTTCGGAAAGCGTCTCGCCAATCACCAGGTGATTCGACACAAATTTGCCCAGATGCTTCAACGCATCAATGCCACCCAAGCCTATCTGGACCTCTGTGCCTGGGCAGAGCAACAACATCAGCTCAAAGTAGCGGATATCGCACTACTCAAAGTCCAAGCCACAGAAACTCTTGAGTTCTGCGCTCGGGAGGCTATGCAGGTATTGGGCGGCGCAGGCTATATGCGCGGCAGCCGTGTTGAGCGTATATATCGTGAAGTGCGGGTGAATGCGATTGGTGGCGGATCTGAAGAAATTATGCGGGATCTGGCGTCCAGGCAAATGGGGATTTAGTAAGTGTAAGGCCTCCTAAAAACATCATATTAATAATTACGAAGCTTTATTTGGGGTAGTTACTTTGACTCAGGCAGCAGCAACTTCTTAAGAGAACAATTAACTACCCACTTTATAACCATCTTAACAACTACTAGAGGAATAAAAATATAGAGATAGTGAAGAGAATTGTGTGATATTTAGAAAATTCATCCCAAAAATTCACTTTCCCAAATAGTATTTCTGCATAAGGATCACCAAAGATCCAATCCGGCCTCTCCCCTCGAGCCAACCTGTTACATACAGTATGAAAGGCATAAAAGGAAGAACCCCTCGGTTTGAAAAACAAAGCCATCGGACTTCCATCCCTAAGCCATTTTTCATGGTACCTCTCAAATTGGTACTTAATCAGATCAGATAACTTTAGGTGACTGATTAAAATCGTAACTGGGAAGGAAAAAACCACTATAGTAAAAAAGTTAAACATAGCCCAATTCGGGAAACCAACTTATATAGCGCTGACACTTACTCAAAAATTAATTGGTACCCAACTGTGTAGCTCAGGCTCGCAATAACACGAGCCCGAGATCAGACTTAAATGCAGCTACCCTTACTTCTTGTCCTGAATGAAATCCCTTACCTGCTCACTTAGTACGGCCATAGGAACATTGCCATTTCTCAGAATGATTTCATGGAAGTCCTTAATATCGAAGTCTTCACCAAGTTCATTTTGCATCAGTTCTCGCAAGGCGAAAATCTCGAGGGCACCAGAATCATAAGAGGTAAGCTGCGCAGGCATAACCGCCATTCGGTCCATCAGAGTCCTCGGGCCTTTTGCAAATGAAGCGCCAGAATCCTGCAAAAACTCCGCAACCTTTTCATCACTCCAACCGAGTACATGCATTGCGGTGTCCGCTACCATACCTCGCGCAGGCCATGCTCTCCTTAGGATCTTGGTTGACCCATACTGATACATTCCCGCTTCCTCCGCTAGATGTTCAGAGTACCTACCCCAACCTTCAGCAAAAGCAGAGTTAGACAAAGCATCTTCTATTTTGTGAAACTTTTCTTGCTCTTGTACGAGAGCAATTTGCATATGATGGCCCGGGTACCCTTCGTGGATAGTAACCTTCTCTGCAGAAGCGTAAGACTCATCCTTGTAAGTTGTCGGATCATATCCAAATCTCGCCTTGCGCTCCTTGGTGCCCGGAATATAGTGTGCGCTGCGACCTGATCCCTGTTCATGCTCAGGGATAGCTTTTACTTCCATTTCGATCAAAGGCATTTCATGGAAGAAGTCAACGGTTAAATCTCTAGACTTATCTACCAGGCGCTCATAAAACTGATGCATTTCATCAGCGCTATTAAATTTCTGAGTTTTATCCTCACTGGCCCTTGCCACTGCCTCAGAATAGGAATCTACTTGATAGAACTCCTTGCCTAAGCGAACCACTTCGCTCTTGTTTGAGTTGACAGCCCTTAAACCCAACTCAAAAACTTCTTCAGGTGTTCTCTGCAAAGTCGTATAAGAACGATACTGAGCCATATAACATTTACGGCCATTAGGAATCGCATGGATACCAAGCTCCGCTCTGGCTTCAGGTAAATAGGCAGACTCTAGAAAATTCTTGTAATTCTCCATTGAGGGGATAACGTAATCTGAAAGCACCTGTTTAAATGCAGCTTCAAACTCAGGGTCCCCAGCTTTCTTCGCTAACCCCAAGAACGGGTGCTCATCGATAGGTACTTGGGTCAAGCCATCAACTTGCTGAATGACTCGCTTAACCACACTCTGAGGTGCGGAGTAACCTTGCTCTAACCCCCGGCGGAGATTGGCTATTTCTTGCTCATAGTAACGAGCCGCGTCAAGCCAACGTTCAATCGCATCTGCCTTTTCTTGGGCTGTTTCAACCGGCTGAACCTCGGTCAAAAAGCCAAGAATGATATGAGGCCCAAACATATGATCAACAGACCAGAGTTCAGTCTTACACACCCTTAGGCCAACATTGGACTCTAATCGCTCTTTTAGTTTGAAGTAGAATACCTTCTCTTGATCACTTTTTAGACCATTAAGATCTATCTCTGCCAATTTATTGAGTATTCTGTCCTCAGATGCCGCTAGAGAGGCAGCGTTACTGGGGGAGTTACTTAAAAAAAGGTTGTGCCTGTCCAGCTCCATATCTGAGAAGTAAGCGTACGGCTGGAAGTTTTCTAAATAAGCTTCAGCATATTGATCCGCTAGATCATGGAGTAGCGCCGAGTTGTCAATAGCTTCCCTACCGGCCACATCAGTTTGGTTATCAGTAACTGAGCACCCCATTAGGACCGATGAAACTACCAATACACCTAAACCCGCTCTTTTTACATTAATCATTCTTATAAGACCGCAACATAAAACTCATTAAAAAGGTTTCTATAAAGAAAACTTCAATTTCCTATTTTATAGTAGGCACTGTAACAAAATGAGTTTCAACACCTCAAATGCGGAATATCGGCGAAGCGAGGATATTTATAGATAAATCCCAGGGATAGAGCGTGAAACTCGTTTAATTGGCAGAGTCACAAGTAACAAGCGCTAGCAACTTGACATAGAGACCACCTAAGCCTCCATTAACCTATGCACTTGAAGGGTATGGCGATGCATAAGAAGCCCACTTTAATAAAAATGGGCTTCTTAAAGAACAGTAATTCCTTATAACACCGATGAATGTTACTTCATTTATATTACGGCACTAACTGGTAGCTATTACCTAAGTCGTCTTGTACAACCTCAGCAATACCATTGATGGCGGAGACTTCTAATGGCTCACTTAGAATGCGACTTCTAAATGTCCAGCCTTCTGGCAGATTGAGGCGACTTCCCAGGTCTTTTAAATCGTCAAACTGAAGATCAGAGACCTCAATACGACTAAATGATTGCATAATATACACCTGCCCATTGATATCAGTTAGCTCATAAACACGGCGACCTTCATAAAACAACCAAGTATTATTCCTTAGTACTTGTCCAGGAATATAGGAAACACTCTCTCCGAGATCAGAACTATAATTCATGGTAGTCAATAAGCGCATTTCTAAGTCACCAAAAAAACGGTATTCATCATCCGGACTGGGTGAGACAATATCGCCACCTAAAATTTCATCCACCACAAAAAAACGCGGCCCATTAGGGATTGCAAAAAGCGCACCATACTCAATTTCTATATCGTTGAAGTTGATAGCATCCCACTGACTTTGGGGACAAAAATTAACACCCGGGGTACCCCAAATCTCTGTTGACTCCTCAGCTCCGTCTAGATAAGACAGTAATATCTCACAATAGCGAAAATTAAAGAGTGGACCGCCAGCTTGCAATGGTTCCTCAACCGTAGTATTTCGCAAGAAATCTAAAAAGTGTATGGCCAATTCCTCGCCTACATCGTCTTGAATAAAGTGGCCTGCAGCAAAGCGCCTATGATCACCATCATCCGAACCTGGTACATGCTCCACCCACTTCTGTTGCGTTTCAATACTCCCCAAGTTGATATCATACTCACCGGCATTAAACATAAATGGGTTGTGAAAAGCTCCAAGTGTTTTCCAGGCAGAAAAATTCTGCATTTCAATGCCTACCATCATCGCAGGAAATGCTCGTATTGCCGCTTTATACTCAATATTTGGGTAGGGGGCGTTATACGCAAGTACTTCCTCATCACTTAGCAGGTTAATAGTCAATGTTTGTACCACATCTCCAGCAATTAATTCCGGTACACTAGAAGCATAGTTAATCCATTGTTGGAATCCCTCCACCCTGTCAGTCGATTTTGAAGTAAAGAATGTTTCTGCATCACCCAGTGATTCATCAATCTCAAAAGTCGGGTATATATAAGGATTTCCCCCCAATGGAATCACCGGAAGGTCACCATTCGCGACAACTAGCCTTCCGATAACTTGTGGCATATCACCTGCAATACGAAGACCAATAACACTTCCCCAATCTTGTACAAATAGATTAATATCAGTTAAATTTAACTTATCAATAAACGCCTTAGTCCAAGCAACATGTTGTTCATATTGATGAACTGTGACGTCGATCGGCTTGTCTGACCTTCCCATTCCAATATTATCTGGTGCAATCACTCGGTAACCGGCATCAGCAAGGATCGGGATCATTTTTCGGTATAAATAGGACCAGCTGGGTTGGCCATGTAGTAACAATATAACTTCGCCATTATCAGGCCCAACATCCACGTAATGCATATTTAAGCCGTCAATTTCTACGTAACTTGGCTCAAATTCATATCCTGAAAGGGAGTCAAAACAGGCATCGGGAGTAACAATATATTCCAAACCCGTAGCGGTTGCATATATTTCACTTTCAGACAATTTACAAGCATCGCTATTTGGACCTGTAACTAAGGGAATCTCTGTCCCTGAGACATCTTCAGAGTCATCCGAGTCACAAGCAACCAATAGGGAACCCAAAAAGCAGATACCGAACAGGCACCGGAATAGAGAGATATATTGGGGAGTTATAGATATAGAGACAAAAGAATAATTCATAATATAAACCTTCCTTTTACATTAAATATAAATTCCTTTAACTGGAGAGGATATTCATATCACCATCAGATCATCCACCTATAACAGAATTGTGCGGATGGTGAAAATCTCCGCACGACCAGAACTGTTGGAAGTTTTATCATTAATTAAACAGGGAAAACTCAATAAAAAAGCACATGACTAACCTCCGACAATTTAAGAACCTGAGATACATAAACTTATGCTTAGATACTTAAAAATTTGCTTGCAATCGAGAATGTTTTGTATGAACGGTGCATATTTCAAGCTCAATGGAGCAAATGGCAAGTTTCTTTCATATGAGATTACCTATATCATTCACTGTTGATATTTTGATATATAAAATCGATATTGAATGCAATATAGGCAAGGAACCTTGTTTGAATTTCGCAAAATAAATAAGATCCAAGCATGGATATTTCTTCTAATATGGCCATGGGTGAATATCTTTATCGTCTCTGCTACACTTTATTCACTTGAGTCACTAACCCCCCACCTCTTCCTGTTGGCTACAGCTAAAATATGGGGAACATTTATTTTATGTCACCTTCTTTTCATTTTTATTGAAAATCTTCCCAACAGCCCTCTACGATTATTAAAAGAAAAACACACCTACTTACTTAGACCAATTGTAGTCATTTTTCTATTTATAAGCATTGCACCGATCGTAGAACCCCCATTAACTTTCAAAGTACCTGATATTAAAATATTACCATTGGCGATAATGCTACTTGAATCCACAGTTTATATTTTTGCCATATATATATTTCAACAGCAAAGTTTCTTCTATCGCTCGCAGCTTCATGCACAACAGGCAGAGCTACAAATACTTAAAATGCAATCAAATCCTCACTTTCTATTTAACACTCTAAATTTGATTGCATCAGAAGTCATTCAGCACCCATCAAAAGCTAAAGAGCTCATTTACAGCCTTTCCGATTTATTACGCGACACAATCAACTTAACCAAAACCCAATGGATAACTATTGAGGAAGAACTAAGATTAATCGAGTTATACCTATTGCTGCAACAAAAGCGCTTTGAGGATCGATTTACCTTTGATATTGACTGTCCACAAAATTTGAATGGAATGAATATACCTTCATTACTATTAATGCCAGCTGTGGAAAATGCCATAAAGTACGGTATTGCACCCTACGCCAAAAGTGGTCATGTGAGTGTAAATGTGGAACTAAATAATAGTTACATAGAAGTGGAAGTTCAGGATACAGGGGCATGCTTTGATGACAAGAACATCACTTATGGTGAAGGATTGCGTATTCTTACTCAAACATTAAGAGTCAACTTCAGTGACAACCACGCCCTTAAGTTAAATTCAAGCGGTGAAGGAGCAAGTTTGAAAATTCGCTTCCCACAAGTAAATTCATCCATAACCCCGTAGGTTGAAAATGGCGAAAATGAATACTAAAAAAGTAATTATTGTCGATGATGAACCTGCAGCAAGATCCAATCTAATAGAAGTAATCAACACCTTCGATGAATTGAAAGTTGTGGCGCAAGTAACTGATGGAAAGTCAGCGATAAAGCAGATCATAACCAAAAGCCCTGATATCGTATTCCTTGACATTGAAATGCCAGAGGTGAATGGCTTTGATGTGGCTAATGCAACTCAACATATAAACTATCAACTTGTCTTCCTAACAGCCTATCAGCACTATGCCCTACGTGCGTTTGACACAAATGCAATTGACTATTTGACAAAGCCTGCTCACCCAGAATTAATAAAGAAAAGCATTCGCAAGATATTACGGCAAGAGATGTATGCCTTAGGGCAACAGACGTCTTCGACAAGCGGAAACCGATTGGTTTTGAGTGATTATAATCAAATGAAGATATTTGAATACGACCAAATTAACTATATCGACAGTATCGGTCGTTATCGTCGCATCCACCTTACCGAGACAGGAGTTAAATCTCACAATACAAACACCATTATTTCAGATATGACACTTGACAGTTTCAGTGAGCAGCTACCTAAGGAAACTTTTTACCGATTACATCGAAGCTACATCATTAACAGCCATAGAATCCTTGAATTAAAGTTACAGTCACGACGCCATTTTGTCCGACTTTCCGGAACAGATACACTTATCCCAGTATCTCGCAGTTTTCTTTCCATCTTAAAGGAGAGTATTAAAGTCTCAGCTAGCTCTCTAAGTGGGTAATAGATGGCTCTAAGTAATCCCACAAATACTGCTATGAAATTACTCCGAGCCTCCATAATCCCAGAAACCTACATATTCTTTTTAAGGAAACTGATGATCGACCCAAAAATAGCTCTATGGTGCTCACTATCAGTAGGGCCATGAGCCATATCTGGATATAGTTTCCACTCATAGTCCTTATCAAACTTACTTAACATCATATTCATGCGGTACATATGTTCAACATCAACAGTTTCATCCTTCTCACCATGAATAATAAATACAGGCCTTTGAAGGTTTTGTGCCAGATATACCGGTGAAATGTCCTTCAGTTTGCCATAGTCTTTAACAGTATCTCCAACATTCTCCTGCATCCACTTACTTTGAGCCTCAGTTGCATAGGGTGAGTTCAGGTAGAGGTTAACATCTGTGACACCGGCCACACTGACTGCACAGCGGAACAATTGCTGGTGTTTGATAGCCATCATTAGTGCAGCATATCCACCATAACTCATTCCAACAGAACAAATTTCCGAAGACAAAATATCGCTTCGGTCACTTACCACCTTTGTTGCTTGAAATATATCTTCAAGCATTAAGTTACCCCACTGGTGAACACCCGCTTCCTCCAGCTCAGTTGAATAACCACTCGACCCTCGATAATTCACCCTTAAAACGGCATAATTATTCGCCACAAAGAACTGTGTATAGTAGTCAAAATACTGATGGTCAAAAACGCCAAGAGGACCACCATGTGGCATAACTATAAGAGGGAATGGCCCGTTACCTTTTGGCATGGTCAATATATAGGGAATATCCAATCCCTCCACTTTAACCTGCTCGTGGTATTGGCGACTCTCAAGCTGATCATTTAAATGTGGAAATTTTGAGGCCACTAGCTGGTCAATTTTCTGGTTTTTCCTGCTAATGAAATAACGTCCTGGTTGGCCGTGGCTCTCGCTATAGTAAAGCTCTATAGTACTATCGAGGCTTCTTCCTACTGTTGTTTTTAGTAGACTCGCCATGCCATTTTTTTCTTGTCTATCCTCATCAATATATTGATATTCTAACCGTCCATTATGAACGACCTTTACACCAATTAACTCCCCTGTCGATTGCTCTATTACCAGATCGATAATATCGTAGCTATCAGATCGATAAGCTATGCTCTGTTCTCCACTAGTGAAATTGCAGCGGTAAACTATCCGATCTTTCTCCGAATTAGTATCTAAGCAAAAGTAAGTTCCAGACTCTGGACTTATAGACACCGGTACAAGGATTCCATGCTCTGCTCCGGGGGCGGGCTCCTCTTCCAACTCTTCTTCAGTCCAACTCTTTATTGGGGCGGTAGAGTGTCCATCAACAACTTTACTCAAATGAAGCTCGCTGTCATTGAAAAACAAAACTGACTTTGGCTGCCCTGATGGATCAAAAAACCAGCGTATCGCATACCCTTCAACTGAAGCCACTTCATTCTGAACTGTAAACTGGCCTCCATCTTTTCGTAAAAGTTTACTTGCCTTCTGTTTAAATCGGTTAAGCTTAGATACGTCAATGCTGTATACCTTGGAGTAAATCCCACTTTTTGCATACAGAAAATGGCCCGGCCTGTTTGGCAACGCATGGACCAACCATCCTGGTGTTTTTACCTCAAATATTTCTGGAGGCTGGCCTTCGGAGCCTGAGACATCAAGCACTAATAGTCGATAAGCTGGCTTGGTATCTAATAAATTTTTAACACCCTTCTTGACTTCCTTAAACTGGGCAACAAGATACTTTGGGCCAACCCAACGGATAAATTGAATTGATGCGTCCCTGGATGTCAATGTTTCGAGATCAATCAGGGTATGACTAGACCCATCTTCACGACTCCAAATATCTAACTTTTGACTAGCATCATTCTGCTTAATGGACGCTACCAATCTTCCATCTGGACTGACTTGTGCTGTTATAGTATCAATCGATTTAAAGTAGCTTTCTGCTGGCATTGCTACTACTGGACCAATTTTCACCAGAATGCACAACAAAACCAATAAAGTCCCTCGAAAAAAAACAATCATTGGTTTATCTCCAAAGGACTTAACCAACTTTGCAAGAATTCATCTTGCACTCCCGCACCAGATACCAGAGGATACAACTCAGTTAATGAATTTATAGCTTCTTGAATTCCATCTAAATCTGTTGCTATTCGATTTTTGAAATAGACCTCTACCGTATCTGACTTTCTTTGCTTACCTATAAACAAGCTACCAATATAATTTGTTTTTTTAGCTTCCACATGAAAACGCCAAGTACGCTGCTTAGCAGTATCTAGCTTGTAGGGAAGATTGAAGTAAGGTGCATTTATTTGGGTAATTTGGTACAGGCCAGCTGGGACTGTCATCAGGTAAAAACCTTCGGACTTATCCTTGAGGCTGACTTTATAACGACCTTTCTTTCGCAGTTTATATTTTTGCCCACTCAGCAGGTATTTATTTCCATTAGCGTACATCTTAGCAAACTCTATTGAGGGCGCAGTACCTCCTACATCGAGCTTTACCAAAACATACCCACGCCCGCCCTCTAACTCAGGCGGACTATCATAGGGTACCAATGACAGCGCCCGAGCAATTACTGATTCAGACACAAGGATTGCCGCAAATATTATGCCTTTAAGAAGAGTATTAACTCCACTTGCCTGATAGCCTATCGGCATCACGCTTCTTAAATTTAGTGTCAAAATAACACTTCCATATGTTTATTTATAAATGAGTGACAACGTTTTGAATACTATCTCAGAGCCAAATGCAATACAATTGGCAAGCTTTGGTTCTAATTATGGAGAATAATATGTCAGGGATGAACGCTCTCAGGTACGTTAAGTCTTGCCCACTTCTTTTAACGGTCTGTTTATTATTTCTACAAGGTTGTGCGGTGCAAGTTAATATGCTACCGGCATTGAAAGAAGACGCCCCTATTAACGAACAAGATGGAATTGTTGTCGCCCGAATCATTAACGCATCTGGAGTTGCCCTGCCGTTTAATCAACTCACAATTAACCCGGAAAACTTAAACGAGTCTAAGGCCATAAAACCCGAACGTCTCCTTGCGGATCGACCAAAGCTAAATGGTACAACGGTATTTGCCTCTTCTGTCAAACCAGGGAATTACTCTATTAGTAGCATTCGGGCGTTCTATTCAAACGGTAATGGATGGTACAGCCGTTTCGTAAGTGCAGATGAGAAGCTGGGGACCTTTTCAGTTACGCAGGGTGAGGTCACTGATCTTGGTACTTTGATCTATTATCCAAAGCCACAAGGTGACAGATACCTTGACCTTTTGATTCGCGCGCCTGAATCAAAAGAAGGGGAGGTAATTGCAAAGCACTTTCCATTCATAAAATACGATCCTCAATCAATCAACGGGTGGCATATCGATGAAAATGATGAAGAGCGTGAGTCAGCTTATATATCCATTGCACAGAATCCTCTGACATACAGCGAAGAGTATATTTCCCCTGATAGTTCCATCTACTTTCTTGGAAAGGTCGGCGTATTTATGAAACGTACTCCCGACGGGGACTGGGAGCTTGATGCTGTTGACACCAATCATGAACTAACGGCTATCGCACAAAATAATCATGGTGATCTAGTAGTCGGGGGGAGTGAAGGCGCGCTATTCTGGCGCTCTGCTAAAGGGGATTGGCTAGACATATCATTGGAGCATAATGCTCACATTGAAAACCTGAAACTTCTAGATACAGGAGAGATAGAACTTCTAGTTACTCGCGACTTCGAAGTGAATATCTATAGGGGAGTAGTAGCAAATTCACAAGTAAAGTGGAAACTTTTGAATCAATACTCCTCAAGATCAGGTCAAGGATGGAAGCATATTGCAGAAGTAAAAATAGGGGAAATGAAAGCTCACACCAAAAGTGACCAACATATATATAATACAACTATTTTTGAATTCAACGGCCAGAACTACATAACTGTCCGTGAGCAATCTACATATGGAAGTATTATATTTTCGCCAATCAATAGCGAAATCTTCATCTATGATCCTGAAAGTTGGATGATTGAAAAAACAGTAGATGATTTTGACCTAAATGCAATTATTGACGCAGGCGCAGTTCAGTTAGGTGTCGAGGAAGCTGGCTTCTGGTCCTGGACAGGAAAGCCAACCTATTACAAAATTGATAAAAATGGCAACCAGGATAAAATAACTACGTATATTAAAGAATGTAAAGAGAGTAAGTCTTCCAGAAATCGCTGTATAAATAGAAATTTCATATTTCGATCCGTTCCCTGGTTCTCAACTGACAATGAAGCCGTTGCGATTGTTGGTTTTTCACAAAGTAACTTTTCTGGTAGGAATCGTGAAACAGAAACCAGAATTTTAACAACAACGGATGGCGGAAAAAGCTGGATATCTACAGACAATAAACCACCTACAGACTATTGTACCTCTATAGTTCCTCTTGTTGCCGATCGTTTATTAGTTTCCTGCGATGGTGCCAATGGTGATTTCTACGAATCAACCGACTTAGGGGCCAGTTGGAACCAGGTAAGACAACAAGATAATTTCTAGAAAAAATAAGGTGGATACAAATATCCAATGTATCCACCTTATTTTAGTTGTAAACTATATTAAAGAATGGTTTTACTATAATAGAAAAAATAGTTATTTATAGCTCAAATCTCTGTAAATCTAGCAGTAAAATGTCGTAGAACTTGTGGCTCATACTCGAAAGCTAACCCCCGCAATTCATTGGCCCGCGAACTAAGTTCGATAATCGCATCTGCTACATAATCCATATGATCATTTGTATAGACTCTACGAGGAATAGTAAGCCGCATTAATTCTAGATCTGCTTTCTTTTGTTCACCGGTATCCGGGTCCCGCCCAAGAAGTAAAGAGCCAATTTCCACAGCCCTGATTCCCGCTTCTAGATACAGCGCATTGGTTAACACCTGTGCCGGAAACTGCTCTGATGGAATATGGGGAAGAATCTTCGATGCATCTACAAAAACCGCATGCCCACCTGTGGGATATTGAATGGGTACTCCAGCAGATCTCAATCGCTCTCCCAGATAGGCCACTTGGCCAATTCGGTAGTTCAAATAGCTCTCATCGGCAGCCTCATAGAGCCCCCGGGCCAGCGCTTCCATATCGCGACCAGCCATCCCTCCGTAGGTCACAAAACCCTCCATAGGGACGCAGCGGGTTTGTACGGCTTGAAACAGTTCCTCATTGTTTCGAATACAACAAAGGCCACCAATATTTACCATAGGGTCTTTTTTTGCGGACATTGTCAACATGTCCCCATATTGATACATCTCGCGAATAATTTCTAAAATCGATTTTTCTTGATACCCCTCTTCCCTTTGCTTTATAAAGTAAGCATTCTCGCAATATCGAGCCGAATCAATTACCACTGGGATATCATACTTAGTAGCAATTTCATAAACTGCCTGCATATTTTTCATGGACACAGGCTGACCACCAGAACTGTTACAGGTCACAGTAGTTATAATCGCACAGACATTGTGGCTTCCGTGCTCTTCAATAGTGGAAACCAGGCGTTGTAAATCAAAGTTACCTTTCCAGTCGTATGCTGTCGTGGTATCAAAAGCACGTTTATCCACCACATTAATTGCTTTTCCTCCATTTAACTCTATATGCCCTGCAGTAGTATCAAAATGATAATTTGAAATAAATACAGGCTCCGTTCCTCCACGCACTTGACGCATACGCTCAATCAGAGCAGGAAACAAAATTTGTTCTGCTCCACGCCCCTGATGTGTAGGAACAACCAATTTATACCCAAAAAAATGCTCTACTGCATTGCACAAATTGTAGTAGTTTCGGCTACCGGCATAGGACTCATCACCAAGCATCAAACCCGCCCATTGATTATCACTCATTGCACCAGTGCCTGAATCTGTCAATAGGTCAATATAGACATCATCACTGCGCAGTAAAAACGGATTTAATCCAGCCTTATTGAGTGCAACCTCCCTATCTTTATAGGTTGTCATCTTGATCGGCTCAACCATTTTTATACGGAAGGGTTCAGGGATTCGCTTCATCACAATTATCCTAACAATACCTGCCATACTGCAGGCAATAACAATCCAATTATTATAAGTAAAGTAATTAGTATAAGAGAAACAGGACCGAATTATATTTTAATTAAAGTTAAGCCCTGTAAAACATCTAAAAACTGCAGAAATACCTCAACGGGATATTGTCCCCTACTGAGATTCAGACTCCTCTGTCAAAAATGATTGTCAAGTATTTCACTTCTTAACTTATGGTACAATAGGCTGCATTATCTATATGACCTTTTCAGTCACTTGAGTGAACTTATTATCGGGTTCTTAGCTTCACATTTCTTGTGATCGAAAGCCACTCTAGATTTCCCAAGTATCGAGATAAAAGATTATCTAATGACAACTTAGCTCACATTTTAAACATTGATGAACAGAGGTCCCAGAATAGAAACATCTAACTTATAAATGAGGCAGAAGATACTAATTGGATCCGAGCTTATCAATTAGTGATTCTTCTGCCCCTCGTCATCTCTCTTAGTTACCTTCTAATTTTGAGAGGTAAAACTGAAAAGCACGATGTGCCACTTGATGACCTATCGCCTGCCCTGCAGGTACTGAAGGCTCAAAGTGTACACCTCCCCATACACGACTGTTACCACAGTCCTCTTCAAATGAAGTCCAGGTAGGGAAATATAGATTCAAGTCAGTTTGTGGTGTTACACTAGGTTCAATCTGAGAGCTGCCAGACAGCGCAGTTACAGAATATCCCAAAGTATCGCCTTGAGGTAAAAACAAGCGGCTTGTCTCGGCATGCGCAGCACAAAAGCTAGCTGATGCGGAGGGATACTCGGGATGATCAGCTACAGGCAGATAGCTAGTCCACTGACTGGCGGGCAAATCATTCACGGTTCCCTTTCCAGCGCCCCCCCAAGCCGTTACAGGTTCATCCTTATAAATATACCGAACAGCAGAAAAAGGTCTTACTGAGTTATGGCGACGCTTTTCCTTCCAGATAGCAATAGCAGTATCAAAAGCTGCCATATTAGTCAGGAAGTCATAGTGTATGAAATCCATCAGGGATAAACCTTGAGATTCAGATGCAAAAACGGCAGCGAAGCCTAAGCTGAATATCTTCATATCAAATAACTCAGCTTTCATCTTCTGCTCATCAGTTAAATTCGCTGATGTAGCCAATACATCATTTACTTGCGCTACGTAACTGGGGTAGTTCCAAATTTTGGATTTAATTGGTACTGGTGAAGTGAAATCATCAGGAGACTCGTAGCTATAGGGCGTAGTCAATGCTATTTGAGGAGTTACGAACTGCTGAACCCGAAATACACCTGGTCGCTCCATTAAAACTGCCGGCTGCCATTTTGATGGAAAACGCAGCTTGTAGGCAGAATTAGCGGGTTTAAAGTCAGTATAATCGGCATAAGGCAAGCGATGATAAAGCTGGTTACCTTCATTACCTAACTGATTCATCCCATCATTAACACGCCCTTCCAGAACTTTTCTACCAGCATAATTTCCTATACCAATTGGTGTCGTCGTATCTTCTGAAACATTTTCAGGATCTAGCCCTAGCTCAATTAGCATTTCATCCCATTCAGATACCAAATGAGGAAACAAACCACTTAGCACTTTGTGGGAAGCATAAGTCAATGCAATATTTAACTCAGTATTGTCTGTCGGCTCTGTCATTCGGCTAATATCTGAGTAAACGCCCTTTGCTGTCGGATGATAAGGTGCTGTTGCATCAAACCAGGAGTTAGTGATAAGCGTTGTAAAACGGAGTACCAACGTCGCATCATTTGCAGCTGGTGACACTTCGAAGATTGCGCAGGCTGCAGCTGGGATTATATTTTGTACCGCTACATTACAAGTTCCTAGCTCTTCAGAGCTACATTTTGGAGGCAATGAGACGTCCTCTAACTGAGGACAACTGATGGCCTGTGCTTGCCAACTTGCTGAAACAAATACTAATCCTATAATACTTTTTAAAGCTTTTTTATAAGTTACATCTTTTAGCATTGGATTTTCCTTTTTGCTATATCCATGTGACCAATGTAGCATCCTATCTACCGATCACTTTCTAATGATAAACACCTAAAAACACTTTAAAATAGACTGTTCTCTATACCCTCCCCCATTTCAATAGTAAATGACTATAACTCTCGATATTCTTCTAATGTCAATGCTACCTGAATTATCAGGCCCTAAAATTTAGACCAACAAGTAAGGCAGGCTTTTGAAACTACTTACAAAGTAATTACTTGTAAAGATGCCAGTTCACGGAAACAATAATTTTTTAGATTCAATTTATTGGCAAGTTTTTTCAAAAATCGGAAACCAGTGTTTTCTCTTAGCAAACTGCAAAGTCAAAAGGTTATATTTTAGTAATTGCTTTTCGGATTAAATGGGTCACTGGCTAACCACATATTTTCAACAAACATTAGCCAGCCCAACACAGATAGCAGTAAAAACACTAACACAGTAGCACTTAACACTGTAAATCCAGCACATTTCCATTCAATTGCCTAAATTATACTTTCTACTGATATTAGATATATTGATCTTATTTTATGAGCACCCAAATACTTACAGTACAATTAACCCGAAAATGGATAACATGGGACTGTCGTTGTAGCCATATATAACAGCATCCACCGTTCTATTTTATTATACTAGAATAATATTCACTAGGAAGTTACAGGTGCTTACACGATGTCTCTTAAACAGTCACACTCGATCGATAGAAACAAAAGACTCCTTCTCAAAAAGAGTAAAAATAGTTAGCAAGAAGAACTTTATGAACGATAACTTTATACTTTAGTGCCATTCTTACTAGTACAATGCACCAATAAGCGAAGGTCTAAACGTGAAAGTATTACATACACATCTGAAAGGCTCTGGAAAAATCAGTTATAGTAGCTTTCAGAAATAAGCCAACCAACAATGGATTAGGTTCAGCATTATCAAAAGCATTTTCTTTTGAGTGCGGTCAGATGCTGCGGTCAACTATAACCGGACGCTTTCTTAAGCGCATCTTTCAAATTCGATGGGGCTATGTCCCCCTGTGTTGTATGCATTCTGCGTGGATTGCAATAAGCGATATAGGACCTCATATCTGTTTCAGTGCAAAACTTACCAGGGCCGTCACTATCTAACGATCTTAGCACCAACCAACAATCCGGCATGAATAAAGATCAATTACTACCGCCAGGTATAACCAGCCCTACAAAGTCCAGATATATGTGATATCCGTAGTCCAAACTTGATTTTTAGTACTCGATGAGAAACCCCTATTCAGAAAATCCTCAGCAACTGTAAGTTGATATTTGTGGTTAGAGTAAATTGCTTCTTGTGTTTTACTGTCAAACCAAGTTTTTCATTAGCTTGCAAACTCTATAGCGTCCAATTTCAAAGCCTTCTTTACGTAGCAACTTCAGTGACCGACGGATTTTGTGGCTTTCATGAGATTCCGCAAATCGGGCTGGTGGATGCCAACTCAATATGGCTGGCGCTGGTAGTGGTCATTACGCCGCTGCCGCTACTGGTGGCGTGGAAGGTTAGTGTCTGGTTTGGGTTGTAGCGCTCGGTGGGGATATAGCTCAACGTGCTACGATCCAACAGGACAAAGCCCGTACCCGATGAGTGCTGGGTTGCTTCGGTACCCAGGCGTACATGAAGCAGGTAACCTATTGCCCAGAGGCCGGGGTAGTGGCGTCGCTCCATGCGCTATTACTGCCTGCGATGGTGATGTAATAACCCAGATAGGTATCGTCGCCGCTGGATAGTATTGGCGCACTAATAAAATCGGTATAGGTCGAGTTCGCAATCAAGGTAACCTGATCCGGTACGGCCATGCCCCCCCCTAAAGGCTGGCTTTGGTAGACGCTTTTGCGGTCGTGAATCAGTTTATATTTTTGCTCGACTCGATCAATATTCACTTTATCAATACGCCAGCACCCTCCTGAAATAGCACCATGTCAACCGCCGTGAATCCCAGGTAACTGTGGGATAAAGTGATGTCAATCTCACCGCGCTGTTCTTCGAGTATCACTTCATGCACAATCAAAGCGAACCGCATATCAAGCGGGCATTAAAGATATTCCACAATTCCAAATAACCCATCCGCTCTAACACCCTCCCTAATTTTCACTATGTAATTACAGCCCTGTCATTTATTCATTACCTGCTATTTTCTTTAAGCAGCAATGCTGAAGCTTGGAGAGGGGGTAGTTACTAGCGGGGCAGAAATAATCAGTACACCCTGGTAATATAAACTGCATGAAATACGATGCCAGAAAACTTAGTACTGAGGAGCAGCACCTCATACGTAAAATTGCTGTTCAGCGAGTATTTGATGGAGAATCTGCGGCGGAGGTTAGTCGTAGCTTAGGGCTGGGGAGCAGAACTATTTTCCCATGGTTAAGGACTGCTCGGGAGAAAGGTATTGAAGCGCTATCTCCAAAAATTAGACCTGGACGCGGTAGAAAACTGTCAGCTATTGAAGAAGAGGAAGTCAAACGATGGATTATTGGTGGCGATCCAAGGCAATATGGCTTTGATTTCGGATTGTGGACACGTCAGATCGTATCGGATTTGATTTTTGAGAGATTCAAAATTGAACTTAGCGTTTCTAGTGTCGGCACACTTCTACATCGACTGGGCCTGACGCCACAAAAGCCTCTACGAAGAGCTTACGAGAGAGATGAGAAGGCGGTGAATAAATGGGTAAAGGAAGTCTATCCAAAGATTAAATCTTATGCGAAAAAAACTGGTGCAGAAATATTTTGGCTGGACGAGGCTAGTATCAGATCAGACGATCCACTCCAAAGGACATGGGGAGAAAAAGGAAAAACTCCAGTGGTAAAAACGAGTGGTCAAAGACAGTCAATCAATGCGATCTCAGCTTTATCGAATAGAGGTGGCTTCTGGTATCATATTTATAGTGGAAAGTTCACGGCAGAAAAGTGCGTAGAATGCTTCAAAAATTTCCAGAGAAGTCAGAAAAGACCAGTGATTCTCATTGTTGATGGGCACCCAGTACACAAATCGAAAAAGGTATTGGAGTATGTCGATTCACAGGATGGAAAGCTTGAAATGGTGTTCTTACCGCCATATGCACCAAACCTAAATCCAGATGAGTTGGTCTGGAATCATATGAGAAATATAGGGACTTCAAAGAGGCCGCTGAAAAAAGGTGAGACACTACTGAGTCGTGCAAATGCAGATTTGCAGAGCATCAAGAAAAATAGAAAACTTGTGAAATCATTTTTTCAAGAGTCGACTGTATTCTTTGCTGCTGCCTAGGTAGTATGTCTATCATGTGCCATTTAGCCCTTTTGACATTAGTTTTGTAGATTTGATGGGCTAGGGATTTCTGTTTCCAATCATCAATAAAATGGTCATGCCGACAAAAGCACCCTCGTCCCTCTGCAATAATTTTATCTGCATCTTTTCTATCGACATAATCCAGTGTTCTTAAATCTTCATCCGACTCTCGTACATAGTTATAGAATTCCCGACAAACCTTGTCAGACAATATATTTGGCAACCCTTTATTTGAATAAAGCAGCCCGAATAGCTCTCTATTTCGCGCAATATCAACCCTACATTCCTCGGCAAAAGCTCGCATATACGCCACATCCGAAAAGGCTCTTTATGACCAAAACTTGTTTCTACATTTAAATATACATCTCGACCTATTTGCGACTTATATTTACTCCTGACAACTTAATAACGACTCTTAAGCGCCCACCAAAATCCACTATAAACAACATTCTTTTCTGAGTAATGTTTCAGGCAAGATTCTGCCTAGATCCCCGCAATAACTGACACAAGTGGCGATAGTGGAGGAGGCCAGCTGGCTGTAGGCTGGTTAGCTTCCACACAAACAAGCCAGGAACCTCATGAGAATCTATACCAACCAGCTGACCTTGAATGAACGATAGCAGATCGAAGTCCTCAATGGACAGAGCTATTCGGCTCGAGCCATTGCACTACATCTCAATCGCTCCAACAAAACTATCTCACGAGAGCTTAATCGCTTTCACCCTTTTTGTGCTGAAAGCGCTCATCGCCAGGCGTTGCAGAGACGATATGGGACTCGTAAGTACACCAAATTTGTTCGCCACGAAGGTGCAAATCGACTATCAGCTAAAAAACGCTAGCCCCGAACAAGTTGCTGGTCGGATGAAGCTTGAGAAATGTAATAAAACGGTCGGTTATTCTACTATTTGTCGCTGGATAGCCCAGCTTGGCTGGAGGCCGCGACTTCCACGAAAAGGCAAAGTCTACCGAAAGCGTACAGGCTCTGAGGCAGGAGCAAAGCTCATTCCGGAGCGTATTGATATTGAAGGTCGGCCTACTATTGTTGATGGAAACACCGAGCTCGGCCACTGGAAGGCTATACGGTTTACGGCCAAGATGGCCGTCTTGTGACTTTAGTTGAACAAGTCTCTAAGTTGTTGCTCACTCGTCGGGTGTCCAACAAGAGTAAGAAGACAGTAAGTCGGGCAATCAATTGCACAGAAACTGGGGTATAAAATATATATTGAAGAGCTTTATCACTCCTGGGAACATGGATTAAACGAAAATACGAATGGTCTACAGAGACGTTTCTTCCCGAAAGGTGTGAAAACTGGCAAGATACCCAAAATCCGTATTGACGATGCAGTGTTCCGAATAAACTCGCATCCAAAAGAGATTCTAAATTAGTTGAGCTCACTAGAATCTCTACCGGGCTGGCGTGTGTCACTTGTATTGGCAATCTAGGCTGCACCACCAGATCAATAAACGTACAGAGAAAAGCAGCGTAGAAACCACATCCCAAGCTGTTAAATAGTACTTCCCCACAAAGTGTTACAGAAAAGAAAGTGCCCCCATGTCTGTGACACCTCTCAGTTATCAGCTGGAGCGCCAGATCTATACTCCGCCCCTCAGTCTTCTCACTTGTGAATCTAAAGCCCTACTAAGAAAAGGAAACATTATTTAAGCTTCAGGGTTATACTCCAAGCAATATAACTGTAATTGACAACAAAGACATTACTAATGGAAAACCTTGATCTAGAATCTATCGCAAACCAGCTTTCATGCCCTGAGGGAAAGGCTGGCATTGAAATGGGCAACAAAATGAGTGCTCTCAATCAGATTATTACCAATCAAGCTATTCAAAAACTATCACCGCAAGAAGATGAGTCAATCGTCGAAATCGGACCAGGTAATGGATCGCTGTCGCTACCGATATTGAGCGGATTAGGCATTAATGGGCACTATTTAGGTATTGAAATGTCAGAAGTTATGGCCAGCGAACTTCGAGAAAAACTGAGAGACAGCCAGTGTGCAGCGGAAGTAATTTGTGGTGACTGCCTGGAAGTCCGGCTTAAAGATGGAAGCGTTGACGGTGTTATCGGAGTTAATATTCTGTACTTTATCGACGATTTATTAAGCTTTTTTAGTCATATTAGCAACTGGCTTTCACCTGGAGGGCGAGCAATTTTTGGGATTCGTTCAGATAAATCGCTCAAAAAAATACCCTTTACTCAATTTAAATTTCATATACGCTCTACGGAAGAAATTAAATCTCTTATGAAAAATGCGGGCTTTGATACCGTAGAATCCTATTACTTTGACGAAGAACAAATTCCTTTTGAAAATACAACTGTATCAGCTGATTCGGTTATCATTGTTGGGAAAAAATCCATCTACACAGCTTGAAATACAAGCTCGCTTGCAGAGGCGGTATCTTGCTAAGTATCGCAAAGTAGATATCGCCTTTTGATGTTGCTGTTTACAAAATCTAGAATACTGAATAGGCAGCCAATTACCCTCTGATGCGCCCTATTATTTTCAACTAAAAAGCTCCCTCCGAAGTTGTCAATTGGTGCCACTACCCTCCTAGAGCATAAAGATTCCTAATTACCACTTATGCTAAGCCAATTTTTAGCAACCTTTCTGGCATCGGTGGTGTCCGAAGAGAGACGTAAATCAATCTTGGAATGAGTGCCGACAAATCAAACCTCCGATTAAAGCGATATTGAAATTCTGCCAAATAGCGCTGTGCATATTTCGGCCTAATAGCATGGTAAGTGCTACGTAGCGCACTCTTTAAATTACCAAGTACTGTATTTACCCAATAGAACTCAGGCTCTTCAACAGAAGCTCGGCCACCACCACAAACAATTTTGTCATGTACACAACCGGCCTCCTTAATGGCATTGAAGCATGGAAGACCATCTGAGATGACTGTGCTGCCACTGCAAAGGTACTTTTTACTCCAGGTTGAAATTTCACTGCTTTTGAAGCCCTTGATAATTGAGAGCTTAATACGGGTTGGGCGTCCCTCCTTGGTTGTTTCAACGGCCGCCACAAAGGGAGTTTTACCCTTGGCTCCGCGCCCGGGCTTGCATCCAGTACGCTCACCACCGAGATAGGCATCATCTAGTTCAATAAAACCGGACAGTTTGTATCGTTGGTCTCGCTCCATCATCACTTGCATGAGTTTCTGCTTCATACGCCATGCTGCGTTGTAAGAGATACCTAGATGTCGAGATAGCTCCATAGAGGAAATGCCCTTCTTATCCTGAGTAATCAGGAAAATACCGAGAAACCAGGTGGTGAGGGGGAGCTTCGTGGAGTCAAAAATTGTACGAGAGGTAATCGATGTCTGACGCCGACAATGGTTACATTGCTTAAGCTTGCGATAAGCGAGGTCGCAATGCTTGTCATGCCCGCAGTGAGGACAACTAAAGCCATTGGGCCAACGCCACTGCGACAGTGCATCGAAGCACTGTTCCTCGCTGCCGTACATTTTGAGGAATTGGGTCAAACTAATACCCTTCTGAAACTGTACCTTGTTGCGAGCCATGGCGTATTCCCTTGCAGATCAACGAGATAGCTGTATTTATATACAGTTACGCATAACTTAGCAAGAGTGGTAATTAGGTAAAGATTTACGTAAAATTTCAGCCAGCACTCCAACTATGCGATACTTCCGCCCCAAAAGAAGTGAAAAGAAAACAGGGAAGACCCATGACCAAATTCACACTAACTCTGGCAGCGGTTTTATTGGCTGGCTGTAGTTCAGTCACTCAGCTCTCGGAAAAAACGGCAGGGGAAATCAGACAGGCGGTATCTATACAAGCTAGTGGGGAAAATTCTGGTACTCAGTTCTCAGGGCCGAAATTACAGGCCACTACTGATGGCTCTGACCTGAACCTCTACTACTACAACCTCCGCGCATTTGAACCCGCTGCTAACGAACCAACGAAGTACCACCTACAGATCCATATCACCTATCGCATGGCGTGGCGTCACTATGAGTCTGCGGAGTTAAATGGCGGACAACCAGTAGAGACGGCCCCTATTAACAAAAATGTCCTTCAATGCGTAAGTGGCAATGAATGTATGCTTGAAGAGATTCTGGATATTGCTCTCACTGAGGAACAAATACAGGCTTCGGTGCGCAGTCGAGATAAACTCAAACTTAAACTGAGAGCAAGATCCGGGCACAGCTCTACCATTGAGGTTCCAGCAACCTACTTGCTTGGTTTTTACGCTGCGGTTGCCAATTACGAGGGGTGACTACCACTCTCCGTAGGAAATAAATGTTGACTAAGTGCTCTTTTGTGGGGTCTGAGAGCTTCCTGCCTGGCAATATGCCTGTGCAGTCTCCGCCAGACCTTCACCTAAGGCCACCGGGGGGGTCCAGTCAAGCAACTCTTTGGTTTTAGTGATATCCACTTGTAGTGAACCGCACAAGCGCTCGGCAACTGCCCCCTTTCCTATTAGCTTCAGCGCACTGGTGAGTGCGAATTGGGGAAGAGGCAATAGTCGAGCATCACATCCTATGGCATGGGATAAACCACGCAACAAATCTGTTACCGATACATCCATATCATCGGATACCAGAAATACCTGGTTTGCCGCATTGGGATGAGAAATACAAACGCGGATCAGGTCGATTAAATTGCCGATAGATACCAAGCTTCGGCGATTATGAATAGCCCCTAGTGGCAGCGGGATCCCCTTGGTAAGCCAACGCATCATCGCTTGGAAGTTCGCCTTGACCCCAGGGCCATAGACCAGAGGTGGTCGGATAATAACAACTTCCATCTCCGTAGACTCAGCCAGCTCAAGCAGTGCGTCTTCGGCCTCTTTCTTTGAAATCCCATAGGGATCCGTAGGATCACATTGTTCATCCGCATTAAATGGTAAGCGGTTGTCGGTTGACTCCCCGTTAACCTTAATAGAACTAAGATAAATAAAACGTCTAACACCAGATGAAGCCGCCTGCTGTGCCAGTTTGATAGTGCCCCCGACATTCACCCGACGGAATTCCTCCAGAGGGTTAGCAGAAGTCTCCGTCATTACATGGACACGTGCTGCGGTGTGAATGACTGTATCTATATCAACAAGCGCCTGAGCCCAATCCGTATTGCTTGACAGGTCACCGATCTGAAAGCCGCCCTCAACATCGCTGCGATACACCGGCAAAACCTGGTAACCGTCTTTGCGGAGCTGCGGCAAGAGTGCGGTTCCCACAAAGCCACTAGCGCCGGTTAGTAATATACGTCCTTTCAATGGAGGCCTATTTCTCAGCTGTAGAATTCACGTTAGTTTACACGGACCACTTTTTCGACACACCTTTATCTCGTCAACTACATAGCGAACATGACAAGCTATCAAAGCATCGCTGGCTATTAGAACTCTATTCAATACCACAAAGGCGTTCTTTGTCAGTAATAGCATTTTTAAGCCGAGCCCGGACATTCTTCAGGGCTCTCCCATGTGGAGCTTGAGTATCCGGCCTGCCCCAGCGGGCCTCCCAGGCTTCCCTGGCTTGTAAACAGGCTTTCGCTTGCTTGTACTTCCAGTTCGCCTCCTCGCAAAGAGACAACCCTTTGGGTGACTGACGATCACAAATCTGGTGGTATTTTTTATGGGCTATCTTTTCCTGAAAGTTCTTGGCAGTAGCACCTTCAAAGTGGCGGATCGGTGGCGCTTGTACTTTCCTATCCAGGCCAACCTGCTTATCCGCAGCACTATCCAGGTAGAGCACGCGAAAAGATGTAACAACCAAAAACTCTTGAATAGCATACTGATCACGACCGGAGCTGGTTAATAGCCCTAAGGGATGGGGGGTCGCAAGAACAAGGGGGGGCATTGCCAGCAGGAAAAGTAGCAAAGTCAACAACAACCAAAATGGCCGTCCAGTCGAGGTCTGTGTTGGCATTGAAGTGTGAAGCCTCCCTAAATTATCTACCTACGGCAGTGAATTACGCATTGTGAAGGCCAAATGAACAACACACAGAAGTTTAATGAACCACCTTATCACTCCCAAATCAGCCTGGAGCTACAACACTGGCTATGGACTACTGCACCCAATAAGTCAACACAACAGGCAAAATAAAAATGCTCATAATAGTTGAGAGGAAAATAATACCGGATATCTTCGGGGTATCTTGGGGGCGATAAATAGATATCCAGAGGTAAGTACTAACAGCGCATGGCATAAGGGATTGCAGAATAAGCACCCCTCGCATAGCACCCGTAAAATTAAACAGATTTGTCAAAATAAGCGCGACGGCGCCACCGAGAATTATATGCCCAATAGCAAAGACCAATCCAATCTTAGTATCACCCAGCTTAATTTGGGCCAAGCTATGTCCGAGGGTCAACAACATTAGAGGGATTGCCATACCGCCCAAAATATTAAGAGATGACATAACGGGCTTTGGTAAACTTATATTGAAAATCAATGCGACTATAGAAAAAACCACACTGTAAATTGCTGGGCTAAGCATAATTTCCTTGGCCGACCAGCTACCCGATGTTACTCCAGGAGCAACCACAAAGAAAAAAATCATTCCCACAACAACAAAAGCAATTCCGTATAGAACTCCCGCATGTCCAAATGCTAACGCACATACTGCGAGGCCGATATTGCCTACATTGTTCATACTTAGACAAGAAAAGTAAGTACGTATATTTTGCCTAAATAAAGATAAGAATAGAAGGGCTAGCACTGACATCAACGAGTACATCAGGAAGGCGGCCAACAGCATCCATAGAAATCTACCCAATACTATCTGCTGGCCCAGCATATGATCCAATATCAGCGCCGGATAACCAATATGAGCCATTAATTTGGATACCATTTTGGAATTTAATTCTTGCTTACTTGCTGCAAACAGGTATCCAATAAGAACGCAGATAAATACGGGAATAATAACTTCAAATACGTTCTCAAATAGGGTTCTCATCGAATATTAAACTCCCACCGCCCACTTCTCAGCACTGCGTAATAAGCACCCCTTTAATACGCTGACAATCCCCACCAGAACACACAAAAAAATCGATAATATATTTACCTTCTAACACCCCACAGAATTACGCAGGAAAAATTGCAATGCTCTGACAGATTTTCAAGTTAGAAACTGCAACCATAAAAAATACCTATAAATTCAACTGCAACTCTTTAAGGTTTAAGGTCGGAGTGATCCATATTTCAGCATCAAAGGCCGCAAAAAATTTTTCATTATAGGTCATCAGCTGATCTTGACAGTTCTCCTCAAAGATAAAAATTGCTGCCCGCTTTCCTTGCTCCAAAAAGAAGTAGGAAGCCTCAGGATTGGCTGAGGCGATAAAATCATTCATCGCCACAGACATACTATCATCAGCAATGGACTTATTGCCGGCCTTTGCCGGTATCAGGAGTTTCATTAAGAGGCGCATTTTGATCCTGGCTGTTGTCAAGGTTATAGGATCAAAACATAGCCTTTTCACTATCCAGCTGCGCTGCATTAAGTGACAATTCTCAGAGTATATCAGTGGTAATTTACAACTGATATTCAGTAAGTAGCCATTTCCTTCCTGCCAATAGGATTATTACCTGCAAGAATCATAAAACCTTAAAAGCACGACTCAAAGGAGAGCAGCTGTGCTTTAGGTAGTCACCAAGTCACTGGGATCGCCACCCTTCTTTGACTTACGCTCAACCCACTTAATCCACTTTAAGTCCTCTACCATGGTTGTATAGATGACCGGCACCAAGAATAGTGTTCCAAAAGTGGCCAGGATAAGGCCGCCAATTTGCGCAAAACATAATGGCCGCCAGAGAGGGCCTCCGTGAATGGCTAAGGGAATCAAGGCGAAGGTAGTCGCCGCAATGGTAATTAAAATGGGCCGCAGCCTAAGAATGCCTGCATCAAGTAATGCCTGACGAAGCGAATCTCCTGCGGCATGGCGCATCTCAATAAAATCAAACAAGACAATAATATGACTAACAATGACTCCTATTAGGCTCACTATCCCTAAAAACGCCATAAATCCAAATGGCTGACCGGAAATATATAGAGCCATCAATGCACCAACCATGCCCAATGGCACAGTGGCAAATACAACCAAAGGCTTTATTAAACTGCTAAATTGAAATACCAACGCTAAAAAAATTGCACTGGAAGAGACGGCCATAATCATTAGCAACTGCAAAAATCCATGTTTCGTACTGGCCGCATCTCCAGATATTTGCAGTTGATATCCCGCAGGAAGTGATTCAGAGAATTCTTTCAACTCATCTTTAATATTAGCCATAATATCTGATGAAATAAAACCGGCATATGGAAATGCATATACCGTAATCGTTCGAAACTTCTCCAATCGATAGATTCGCTCTGTCGAAAATAGAATGGAGGTAGTTGCCACCTGTCGCAGTGGGATATGAATATCACTATCAGATGCAAATACATATAGGTTATTGACGTCCTCCAGCTGCCCTCGCTCTGCCAGGCGAAGCTGAGCTACGATGGGAATTTCTTTATCTCCCTGTCGTAAGGTATCCACCTTGGAACCATTAAAGCCAGAGGATGACGCCATGGCAATATCAGCATTAGTAACCCCTGACATCTCAGCCCGATCTTCTATCACATTCATATTCAACACTAAGCTTTTTCCAGCCCAATCAGCGCGGACTACGCGAGCATAGGGAGATCTCTCAACAATTTCTTTAACTTTCGCGGCGTATTCTCGCAGGAGTGCAATATCCTTCTCTTCCTCCAAAGAACCTACAGCCACACGCCCCGAAACTCTTATTTCAACAGGGTGCTCTACTGTACTTGTCTGCAGTTGACGAACGTCCAATCCCGCCCCCGGAATACTCTCAGAAAGAGCACTTTGGATAAGTGGAATTAGGATAGATGTTAGATTTTTATCACTTAATCGGACAATAATCTGCCCATAGTTAGACTGCTTTTGCTGAGGGTTGGCTGTGTACCAAAAACGCGGCGCCCCACCGCCCAAGGTGCTGCTAATCCCCTCCAAAATAGGTGCAGACCCTTTTTTTGAGTGTTTTTGCTCATAGTCCTCAATAGTTTTTCTAATTATTTCTTCGGCTAATTTTGCAACATTATCTGTTGCATCAATACTCGCATCATTTTGTAGCCACACATCCACATAAAAAAGATACTGAACATCTGCCGGGAAAAATGCATTCCTTAACTGGGTCTTTATAACAACACCAAATACAAGCAATCCCAAGGCAACCCACAAAATAATCTTTCTATTACTAATAGCCCAGCCTGCCGCCCGATAGTAACTCCCTGTTAGTCCTTCTTTTCGCCTCACCTCCAAGCTCCGCTCCTTTTTCTCAGGGGGACGCAATAATGTGTTACCCAGATAAGGTATAAACGTCATAGAAACGATTCGGGATGCAGCTAAGGCACAAACCATAACAATAGGAAGGCTATGTAGAAAATCTCCCTGATTTCCTGTCAACAACAAGAACGGTAGGTAAGCAACGATATTAGTTAATGTCGCAAAAAATATGGCTTTCGCTAGTAAAGTTGGCCCCAACCAAGCGGCAATGATAGAGGGCTTACCGGATGCCATTTGCCGCTTGATCGCATCACTGGCAACAACAGGATCATCCACCAAAAGCCCCAAGGCTATAATTAGCGCCGCAATCGATACCTGCTGAATATCTATTCCCAACAACTGCATAAACCCAAAGGTCATAGTTAATGTTACTGGTATAGATATCATTAAAAGCACGGCGGATCGCCAGTCAGAGAATCCGATAAAAGCGATTATCACAACTAAAATAATGGCTTCAATCAATGCCTCCAGGAAGAGGCTTACACTTTCCCGGACCTGTCGAGGCTGATCAGAAACCCGGTCTATAATCAAGTCTGGCGGAAGATCTACCTTAACCTTGTCCAGTACCTCACTAACATTACGCCCCAGCTCCCCTATTTGTTTGCCATCCAGCATTTGCACAGATAAATTTATACTGCGACTACGCTGCCACTCTCCGTTTTCATCTTTATTGACATAGTAATTTAATAAGGGCGGCGGAGTTTCATACCCCATAATAACATCGACAATTCCGCGTAAGTATACCGGCGTTCCGGTGTTACTAAGAGCAACGGGAATATCGGCAATTTCCTCATGGTTACCAAATTCGCCACTAGGCATAATGGCGATACCCAAGTCATTCGAAATGATGGTGCCGCCAGGAATAGTCGTATTACGCGCATTAAGAATCGGGGCAATCATATCAGGTCGCAACCCATAGGAAGCCAGCCTCTCCTGAGAATACAGAAGTTTTACTTCCTGGGTAAGCACGCCAGTTCTCAACACTCTTTTCACTTCAGGAATAGTTCTGATATTTGCAGCAATAAGGTCAGAAAAATCATCAAGCTGCCGATAACTATATTTTGCACCGGCCACTTTCATTAAATGTTCACGAGTGTTGGCGAGATGGCGAACCACGAATGGATCCCAGGCATCGGGGAAAAAGCGCTGGGCGCTTAATTTGTCGGATAAGTAGCGTTTTGTAGCTGCTAGTATTTCGCTGTTACTCTTATCAGATAAGAAATCCACCCCTAAGTATCCGGCACCATTTAAGACTTCAAAATTTGTTCCATATCCCTGCTCTTCAAGCCAACTTGCAAAAATCCATAATCCTGTTGCAGAGTACGTATTAGCCAGTGACAAAGGGAGAGCAACAACAATACTGACACGCCCCTTACCATTCGATTCTTGTCCGCGAACTTCTGAAATACCTTCCCTAATGTCCTCTGCACGCAAGGTAATCTCTGTAGGGCCCGCTCGGGGGCTCGCCACGCTGAGTAATATAGCGGCTGTATCACCGAATTCTGAATTTAGGGAAATTTTGCCCGCACCAGACGGTAACTGCTGCTGTGCATCAATTAATTTCAGATTGAGATCATTAAATGCTTTAGTAACATCAGTTTTCGGTGCCAGCTGCGCTTGCACCATGGAGACACCATTTAGCGTTAAAGATTTTATTGCAAAAGTTCTCGCATCTGGCTCATGCAAGTATTCACTTTGCGCTATCGCTTCTTCAACCTTTCGCGTTACTAACTCTTCAACTCGAACTGCAGACTGACCAGGCCAATAGGTTGTTGCTATCGCTATACGCACAGGAATATCTGGATCTTTGCTTTTCGGCATGAAGAGATAAGCAACTACCCCCCATACCAGGATAGTGACTAGTAATGCAGCGGAAATACTCGGGTTGTCTACAAAAAAACGAGCAGTATTGAAACGGTGGTGACTTTCCGCCTCAATAATTTCTGCCTGTCTTTTTTCTTCCTGATCTGCCATTCCCTAGCCCTCAAGGCACGACAATTATGGCTTCCCCATCTCTGAGCTGAGCAGCACCCGTTGATACAACCTCCTCGCCCTCAGTTAACCCCTGGATAATGACAATATTATTGCCAACTACTTGTCCCGGGAGCACTTTCCTTAGTTTTGCTCGCAATACTTCCTTGTCTCTTTCCAGCACAAATACAGCGAACCCTTTAGATTCCCCGGGATGAGCGACTAGGCAGGATAGTGGTATAAGAACCCTATCTGGAGGTATCGGTATTTTATCCAAGGCCAGAGACATAATCATTCCTACCCGCAATTGCGCCTTGGGATTATCAACAGTAACAGTGACCGCAAAAACCCTGGTTCGGGGATCTGCCATGGGTGAGACTTCAGTGATCATTCCCTTAAAAACAAGATCCGGTAAAGACTCTGTACGCAATGACACTACACTGCCCAGTGGAGCATAACTCAACACGATGTCCGGTACGGAAAATACAACCTTAACGCGGGAAATATCAGCCACAACGAAGCCAACCGACTGCGAGTGAACCAATGTGCCCACCTCTATGTTACGCTGCAGGATAATTCCAGTCAGCGGAGAGCGCAGTACGGTATCTCGTAACTCTTCCTCTGCCCTGTCTAAATGGGCCTTACTGCCAACTACTGCCGCCTGCGCAATTTCATACTCTTCCCTGGCTGAATCATAATCAGGCGCGGTAATACTGGCAGTGGCAAAAAGCGCAGTTGCCCGTTTGTAATTGAGGTCAGCTTTACGCCTCTCTGCTTCTGCTTTACTCACATTTGCAGCGGATTCCACCACGCGATCTCTATATTGTTCGTCATCAATCTTCGCCAGTACTTCATGGCGTTTAACGTAGTCTCCTCCTTGCAGCAGACGAGTATGCCCAAGCGCCTTTCGCGAGGGAATTACACGTACATAGCCCTCTGTACGAAATGCTACATCAACTTGCGTATAAGGATTGACGACTGCAGAGTAGGGATAACCAGCTGCAGCGTCTTGCGAGCGGGCAACAAAAACTTCCACCGGTGTGGGCTTTCTCTCCGGTGGTTGGCGGTGGCAACCACCAACCACCACTAATATAGCGATAATACAGAGGCTGATAACACGCATTTATCACACCTCCCCCACCGACCTTTCATATTCAGCCAGTGTTCCCCATACAGACAGTACCGCTCGGTTGTAGTCGCTATTCGCACGGAAAAGCTGCTTCTCCGCCTCCAGGACATCACTCAGGACGGCAGCTTGTTCGCGGTAACGATTTGTCATTACCCGTACTTTTTCCCTATAAGCGGCTTGTAATTCCCGCGCAACCCCTACAGACTCTTGGGAAGTACGCAAGCGACGTAAACTCTCACGAACCTCGATTTCTATTCGATTGCGAACCTCTTCAGATTTTTTTTCAGCTTCGATAATTTTATTGGCACGACTGGACAGTTCATCGCGTTTCCGCCCCCAATCAAAAAACTCCCAACGCATTTCCAAAGCAATAAATGCTTCAGCATCTGGAATCAACCTGACGTCATAGAGCTTTAGGTACTCAATATTCAAATCAATATCAGGGATATATTCAGACTTCTTCACATCGTAACTATATTCAGCCCGCTCAATCGACAACTCTGATTCAGCGAGATCTGGACGCTGCTCAAAGGCAAGCCCTAAAGAGGTTTCGACATCGAACGCTAAATGATGTGGGTTTGGAAGGCTCTGAATATTGAAGGGGGTCTCAACATCCCGGGCCATCAATGCATTGAGACGCTCCTTCGCTGTCGCCATCTCATCGATAAGGCGCTGGCGCTCCAGCCTGCGCTGGGCCAGGCGTGCTCGCACATCCAAAAGTTCATACTCGAGGGCAACTTGTTGTGCAACATAATTCCCAACAAGTTCACTCAAAGAAGTCAGGAAGATAATGGCTTCATCTACGGCCTGTAAATCACCAAGGATTCTGCCGATTTCAAAATATTGAATCTTGGTGAGGTAGCCTATATCCTGTTGCACCAAGCGAACCTTTTCCTCCGCCATTTCGGTGACAACATACCCCTCACAAATCTCTAGCTCTATGGTGTACAACTGTGTGATAGGTTGAGTCGCGCTGACGGAGAAGGTCTTGGTCACACCTTCCTCTGATGTGATTTCTATGTCCCGAGGGGGGATAGGGCCTATCGGAGAATTCTGCATAAAAACGCCACGATCGAAGGTGTACCTCTCGCGTGTTAGGTTATCGATTATTCCCGCATTCATTTCCAGCCGGGGATAGCGCCTTGTTTTTAATGCCTCGACGTCATCCCAAGCCTCGTTAACTTCGAGCGCGGCCGCTTGAATCCGCAAATTAGCTGTCACTGCCAAATCGACGGCATCTTCCAGGGTCAAAACCGGCTCGCTGGCATAGCTCCAGGCTCCGCCGCCAGTCAGCAGTATTGCGAGCGCACACTCGAACAACGGCCACCTCTATTTCCAGCAACAATTTAAATCTGCTCACTACGCAAATAAATTTAGGATCGAGTAAGTATATCTGTTGACAGCCACTGCCCGGACTGCTGACCCCAGACTGGCGGATTCCTATTTATCCCCTTGGACAATATTCACATTTTTAATAACTTAGTAAGTTTATATTCCACCGACTCTCGACTAGAGATTCATTTTCGAAAACACCAGCATCTCTTAGAGCGGACAGCCCCCTCCCAGCAGTTTTCCGAACAGAAACTGTGTAGACGCCATAAAGAAGCATCACCTGTCGCGATCCTTTAGCTAGGCTAGTTAATGGCGGCAATCAAAACCGTATTTCTTTGGTTCCGTGGAAAACCCTATGGCGGTGAAGTTTATTCCTCTATTGATTCTCGCGGTTTGCACTATCGCCGTGGCTGGGGTGTTGAGCTTATTGGTTTATTTTGACCTGGATGATCAGATTATTGAGCTGATGCAGTGGCTCAATGAGCAGGGCTGGCAGACAAGTTTGCTATTTATCTTAATTGTGGCCGCAGCAATCGTATTTTTACTCCCTGGCGTAATTTTTACCATGGGGGCGGGGTTTGTATTTGGCGTTGTAAAAGGAACTCTACTGGTTATTGCCGGTACCGTACTTGGGGCAACCCTCGCATTTCTTATCGCCCGCTACCTTCTCGGCGAGAAGCCCTCTCGGTGGGTTATGTCTCATATCAAGCCCGCGACTGTTGGCGAAGTGATTCGTCGCGAGGGCTGGCAAATGATTATGTTGACCCGACTGGTTCCCCTATTTCCCTTCAAGTTGTCGAACTACTTCTTTGGACTGACTCCAGTTCGACTGCGTGACTTTGTGATCGGAAATTTCCTTGGAATTATCCCTCTTACATTGCACAACGTTTACATCGGCTCCATCGCAGCAGATCTCACCTCCCTGGGCAAGGTTGAGGAGCGCACTCCAATTCAGTGGGGATTTTATATTGCCGGATTCGCCCTGGCCGTCATCGCACTCATCGGGCTCACCCGAATGGCTCGCCGTGCATTGAAAAGAATTATTAAAGAAGAGGATCTCTGATGCCTTGGATGAAATGGCTACCTTGGCGCTTCTTCGTACGCCGCTTTGCCACCGCTCACGGTTTCCTTGATCCACTCACATTGATGGCGCATTTACAGCGCTTTGCCGAGCCTTCAGAGGTGAGTGAACCCATCGAGCTGCTACGCGCAGGGGCGGTATTTCACGCTCGAGCACTGATCAACAGCAAAGTCATACAACACAACCTGGACTGGGTGTGGCCCTACTGGATTCAGCGCCAGTTCGATCCCTATGACAAGTCGTTTATCCCCCGGGCTTTTTCCATTAGCCACTGCAATCTGAGCCACCGCAACTGGACTGCTGTAGGCATACCCGACTGCGAAGAACTGCCGATTGTCGACCCCCGAGGCCTGCTTACACCCCACTACGATGGTTGGTCTATCGATGTCTGGGTCATCAGTGATAGCGGTGAAGAGCTAATGCCTTCCACCCTCGGCTTCTGCAACCAGCACCAGGAACTGGGAGATGATATTGCGATAGTCACCGAATCCCACCGCCGGGGTCTTAAGTTACATAACAGGGCTTCAGCGAGCTTGCTCCAGGGCCATCCCCGCTGTGTGCTTGAACTCAATGCCCAGTGCCCGGGAGGCGGCTGGTTAATGGTGGTCTTGCGCCCCTGCAATCCGGAGGGCGTCAGCTTCATTCACAAGGTTCGCCTGGGCGATAGCGGGCGCAATTGGCTTATTGAAGACAAGTCTGCAGTGGAGTTCAGTCAACCGGTGGACAAGCACTTGGCGTCCAATTACAAGGGCGGCGACATCTACCTTCACCTCAGGGACAAGGAAAGCAATCGCGAGGGGCTCTGTGATATTGGTATGGCCTCTGCGGCCGCTATGTTTCGTATCGAAGACCGAAAATCCCGCAAGATTGAAGTTGCTATTCCACTGGTTACAGAGGAGAGTAAACAGCGCTCTCCCCTGTGCTGGGAACACGTCCTGGAAGGTCACTGCGCCCTGACTGTTCCCGACGAAAAATTTCAGTTTCTCTACGACTCGGCAATACGCACCCTTATTCTCCACTCTCCCAAAGATGTCTACCCGGGGCCTTACACCTACAAACGGTTTTGGTTTCGGGACGCGGCATTTATGATTCAATCGCTGCTTTTTGCCGGACTGACAGACCGTGCAGAAAGGGCCTTGGAGCAATTTCCCCACCGGCAAAAGCGGGATGGTTTTTTTCACTCCCAGGACGGCGAATGGGACTCCAATGGTGAAGCCCTGTGGATATTCAACCTCTATTGTGAATTAACCGGTAAACCCTTGAAGCAACCGTGGTGCGATCCTGTCGTCAGGGGTGCCAAATGGATTATCAACAAGCGCCTGCCGAATGATGGCAGCCCCTGTGGGGGGCTGCTACCAGCGGGATTCAGTGCAGAACACCTGGGGCCCAACGACTGCTACTACTGGGACGATTTCTGGGGTGTCGCCGGTCTGCAGAGTGCCGCCAGTATTTGCACGCGCGAAGGTATGGATGACAACGCCCATCGCTTCAATACCGCGGCCAGCGACTTCCAGCACACTATTGATCAAAGCTTGCAGGATGCACAGGACCGCCTGGGCCGCCCCGCGATGCCAGCCTCACCAAACCGGCGCCTGGATGCCGGTGCCGTAGGATCGATCGCCGCAGGCTATCCCTTGCAACTCTACCCACCAGAGGACCCGAGGCTGCTAGACCTGGCTGAATACCTGATGGAAAAGTGCTTTGTGAGCGGCGGATTTTTCCAGGACATGATCCACTCTGGAATTAACGCCTACCTCACCCTCCACATTGCCCAGGTATTGCTTCGCGCTGGAGATGCCCGTTGTATTGACCTTATGCGCAGTGTGGCAGAACTGGCATCGCCAACAGGGCAATGGCCGGAAGCCATCCACCCCCATTCTCTCGGCGGATGTATGGGGGATGGACAGCACGCCTGGGCAGCGGCTGAGTGGGTGGCGATGCAACGCAATTGCTTTGTCCGCGAAGAGCAGGACGCTCTGGTTCTCATCTCCGGGCTACCCCCCGAGTGGCTCAAAGGTACTGACTCAGATCAGCCCATCCGCTTTGGGCCCGCGCCAACCCGGTTTGGCTCGGTCACCCTGGAAATTCAACCAGGCTCCACACCAACGGTCTCTTGGGCTGCCGATTGGCATGGGAAGCCCCCACCTATCGCCATTAAGGCCATCGGCTTCCGGCCAGTGCTGATCACCGACGAATCGCAGAGTGCGGAGTTGAGCCCCAAGTGAATATCGTGATGCTCACCAACACCTACTTGCCTCACGTGGGCGGCGTTGCGCACTCCGTCGCCGCGTTTAGTGAGGAATATCGCAAACGTGGGCACAAAGTACTGGTGATCGCACCTGAGTTCCCGCAAAAGTCTGACGATGAAGAACATGTTCTGAGAATTCACTCCATCCAGAATTTTAATGGCACCGACTTTTCCATGGCGCTGCCATTTTCAGGGGTTTTGAATGATGCGCTGGATAAATTCCGTCCGGATATCCTTCATGCCCACCACCCTTTTCTTCTGGGGCTGACAGCCCTGCGCATTTCTCGCGAGCGCGAGCTACCGCTCGTTTTTACACATCACACATTGTACGAGCACTATACCCACAACTTGATGGGAGATTCACAAGCGCTCAAACGCTTTGTAATGGAAGTTGCCACCCGCTTCGCCAATAAAGCTAATCTGGTCCTGGCCCCAAGCCTGAGTGTTGTGAGACTTCTCCGGGAGCGAGGGGTACAAACTCCAATCGCGGAAGTCCCTACGGGAGTGCACCCAGAGCAATACGCCCATGGAGAAGGCAATAAGCTCAGGAAAAAACTGAAAATACCTGCATCAGCATTTTTGTTGGGACACCTGGGCCGCTTTGGGAAGGAAAAAAATCTGGTTTTTCTTTGTCAGGCCGTCGCCAAATTTTTACAGGAATATCCATCCGCACACTTTCTTCTCGCTGGCAGCGGCCCACTGGAAAATCAGCTCCAGCAGTTTTTTACCGACAAAAAATTAATACAACGTGTACATATGCCAGGGAAAGTCATTGGTGATGCCCGCCGGGATGTCTATAGCGCGATGGACACCTTCCTATTTACTTCCACTACTGAAACCCAAGGTCTAGTGCTGTCTGAGGCAATGGCCTCTGGAGTTCCCGTGATCGCCCTGGAAGCCAATGGATCGAGAGATATATTGAAGCAAGGAATTAACGGCTGCCTGGTAACCAAAGAATCGCTCAATGATTTTGTCGCCGCGATACGCTGGTTCCACAACCTGCCTGATGACCGCCGCCAGCAGATGATTAGGGAAGCCAGAATTACGGCCCAGGATTTTTCCATGAATAGTTGCGCCCAGCGAGCACTGGATCTCTATCAACCCCTCGTGCACTACAACTGGCCGCTTGATAACTCTATTTATGCGCGATGTATACGCACTGGAAAATTAATCACCATACAGTGGGAGATTTTCGAGGGCTTCACAGAAGCCGCAGGCGCAGCCTTGAATCAACCACCCAAGCGTTAGTCCAGAAACTATGTTAAGCCGTATCGGACTATCAATCAGACGCTGGCGCCGCCGACTCAGTCGCAGCGAGTGGATTACTCGCTTGCTCGGACTATCCACCAACCCAAATAGCCCCCATGCTCCGGGGCTAATTTTGATCCAGATTGACGGACTGGCCTACCCCGAACTTCTCAAAGCACTGGCCCGAGGGCGAATGCCATTTCTGAAGCGGCTAATTAGAAAAGAACACTATCGCCTGGAGCATATGTATCCGGGAGTCCCCTCGACAACTCCTGCGGTGCAAGCCGAACTTTTTTATGGAGTGCGCCAGGCCGTACCTGCATTTGGCTTCCTCGTCCACGAAACGCAAAAACTCGGACGGATGTACGATCCTGAGGTTGCCGCCCTGGTCGAAAAAAGAATTAAGACTCAACACCGCGACCCTCTTTTGCGAGGGGGCAGCTGTTATCTCAGCCTATTTAAAGCCGGAACAAAAACCGGTGAAGCGCACTTCTGCCCCGCCGACCAGGGATGGGGCCCGGCCCTACGCGAAGCCAGCCCCATGGCAATCGCCATCCTGATTGTCACCAATATTTGGAGCCTTGTTCGCACCACTGCATTAATTTTGATTGAACTGGTTCTATCCCTGATTGATTGCATACGCGGGATTATCGCCGGCCAAAACCTGATTAAGGAGTTGTTGTTTATCCCCACACGGGTAGGCATCACCATTCTCACTAGAGAGCTGTGCACCATGGGGGTAAAAGTTGATATCACCCGCGGCCTGCCGATTATTTATATCAACCTGCTCGGTTACGATGAACAGTCCCACCGGCGCGGGCCGCAATCGGCCTTTGCCCACTGGGTATTGAAGGGGATAGACAGTGCGATAGCCAAAATCTGGAAGGCCGCTCACGGCTCTGAGCGACGACACTACGACGTATGGATTTTTTCAGACCACGGCCAGGAACAAACAGTGGCCTATGAAGAGGTCAATGGGCGCAGCCTTGGCGATGCCCTTTCGGAAGCTCTATCCAATTTACCTTCAGCGCCGCAGATCAAATCTACCACCATCCCAAAAAAGGTCCGTTTCGAACGAGCTCGACTGTTCGGCAGTGAGTGGATGGACAAAAGCAGTATTGAGGAGGAATCCACGCAAGAGGGCGATAGAACACCCACCGCCATAGCGGCCCTGGGCCCAATCGCGATGCTGTACAACATTGATCTGAACGGTACCAGCCGGGCAGATGCCGCCAAAAGGATGGTGGAGCAAGCCAAAGTGCCCCTAGTACTCTATCTGGAAGACCCATCCTCCCCCGCCTCCTCACCAGTGCGTGGGTGGTGGAAAGATGGCCCCATCAAGCTTCCTGAAGACGGCCGCAAATTGATGGGGGACGAACACCCCTACCCGGTTGAAGCCGCAGAGGATATGGCCAGCCTGTGCCGGCACCCGGACTCTGGCGACTTTATGATGTACGGCTGGTGTGCCGGTATGCGGCAACCCATGACTTTCGCCATGGAAAATGGCAGTCACGGCGGCTCTGGCCCCAATGAAACCCATGCCTTCGCCCTGATGCCAGAGGATATCCAGCCCCCAGACCCCAGTCGGGGCTACTGGCGCCCGCAGGATCTGCGCTCCACAGCCCGCGCCTACCTCCGTGGCGCCCGCCCCATGAAGGTAGATAACCACAGGATGCCAAAAACTGTTTTGCGCATCATGACCTACAACGTGCACAGTTGCCGAGGGCTAGATGGCAAGCTCTCCCCACAGCGGATTGCCCGGGTAATTGCCCGCTATCGCCCGGATGTGGTGGCATTACAAGAACTGGATGTCATGCGCAAACGCACCGGAGGCCTCGACCAGGCCGAAAGACTTGCTCGTCTGCTGGCAATGGACCTGCACTTCCAGCCCACCATAAATATGAAAGAGGAGCGCTACGGTGATGCGATCCTCACCCATCTCCCCGCCCGGCTCATCAAGAAAGGGATTTTGCCCGGCCCTCCCTCCGGCAAAGGGGGACTTTTTAACCCCGCTGCAGACGAACCGCGTGGAGCTGTTTGGGTGGAAATCGAAGCCAATGGCAAACCTATCCAGATTATCAACACCCACCTGGGGTTATCCCGTGCAGAGAGGCTGCGCCAGGTGGATGCCCTTCTCGGCCCCGAATGGCTCAGCAATCCCCGCTGCACCGGAGAGCGAGTGCTACTGGGAGACTTCAACGCGCTACCCAACTCTGCCGAGTGCAAGCGACTCGGTGGCTATCTCAGGGATGCCCAGGAACAGGCGCCCCGCCACAACCCCAAAGGCACCTTCCTAAAGGTCCGTATTGATCACATGTTCCTAAGTGCAGGACTTAATGTGAAGCGGGTGCGGGTGCCCAAGACATCGCTGACCCGCCAAGCCTCAGATCACCTGCCGTTGATCGTGGATATCGACCTACCCATCAAGGGGGGAAAGTAATCGATCTCGGCTTATCGAGCCCCACACTCTTCGCACCCTCCAACCCGAGCGATAACACTTGAAAAATGCCCCACAGCCCCCACAATAAGCGGAGAATATTTGAATAAATCCTTTAAAAATATAGGGTTTTTGTGAATTCATAGAGACTGGCAGACGGACGCTAAAAGGGTTTTCCCGACTTGAAGGTCCCCACTGCGAGCTATATGATTCTTCTATCACTTAATAGCAGGAGTCGCTAAATGCAACCGCAAGCTTATACTCAAACCCGCGCACTGGATCGCTCGGAATCGGCGAAGGTGTTGCGCAATACCTATGCCCTACTGGCAATGACCGTTCTCTTCAGTGCCATTACCGCCGGTATTTCCATGTCTATTGGCATGGGTCGTGGCATGAGCCTGGTCTGCTCCCTCGGAGCCCTGGCCCTCATCTGGTTCGTATTACCGCGCACAGCAAACTCCGCCGCAGGTGTGGGTGTTGTGTTCGCATTTACTGGCTTGCTGGGTGCCTCCATTGGCCCATTGCTTAACCACTACCTGGGCATGGCTGGCGGCGGCCAGATCGTTATGCAAGCCCTGGGCACCACTGCCCTGATCTTCTTTGCCCTGTCTGCCTACGTACTGACTACCCGCAAAGACTTCAGCTTTATGGGCGGCTTCCTGGCCGTTGGCCTGATCGCAGTACTGGTATGTTTCTTGGGCGTTATCATCGCTGGCTTCTTCGGCATCCACATGCCGCTGTTTAGCGTGGCCCTGAGCGGCGTTGTTGCCCTGCTGATGTCTGGCTTCATCCTGTACGACACCAGCCGCATCATCAACGGTGGCGAGACCAACTACCTGATGGCTACCGCCTCCCTGTACCTGAACATCTTCAACCTGTTCACCAGCCTGCTGCACATCCTTGGATTCGCATCCTCTGACGACTAAGCATCAGCCTTGTTGAGCAAGTCACAATGCCCCGCACCGCGGGGCATTTTACTATTTGGCCCCCTATGAAGTTTTCCCTAGCCATCTACTCAGCCCCCCACAGCACCCAGTCTTCATCCAGTGCACTCCGGTTTGCCAAAGCCCTTCTAGAGCAAGGCCACGAAATTTATCGAGTGTTTTTCTACTGCGACGGCGTGCAAAACAGCAATGCCATTGCCGTCCCTCCCCAGGACGAAACTGATCTGACTTCAGAGTGGCAGGCACTGGGCCACCAGCACCAATTGGACCTGGTAGTTTGTATTGCCGCTGCGCAACGGCGCGGTGTGCTGAATCAGCGAGAGGCCGAGCGCCTGGAAAGACCCGCCGCCAACTTGGCAGAGGGCTTTGAGCTGGCAGGCCTCGGCCAACTAACCGATGCTGTCGCCAATTCCGATCGCCTGATTACCTTTGGAGGCTGAGCATGAGTACTAAATCATTGGCCCTATGCCGCACCGCCCCCTACGGCAATGCCCTGGCACGGGAAGGTATCGAAGCCGTACTGGCAGCGGCGGCGATGGAACAGGACATGGACCTGCTATTTCTCGGCGATGGGGTATTCCAGTTGCTGGACCAGCAATCACCTGCGGATATCGGCCAGAAAAGCCTGCGACGCAATTTGCAGGCTCTGCCGATGTTTGGCATTGAGCAGTTTTTCGTTTGTGAGAAAAGCCTTGCTGAACGCAATATCACCCTGGAGCAGATCCAGGTTGCCGGCGCCGAGACTAAAGCCGTAAAAGATACCGGCTCACTGATCGCCGCCTACCCCACCGTATTGAGTTTCTGATATGACTTTGCATATTGTCAGTAAATCCCCCTATACCAGCAGTGCCCTTAAGGAATGCCTGGGTGCTTTTTCTCAGGATGACTCGCTCCTGCTTATTGAAGATGGTGTCTATGCGCTGAGGCACGAGGCTCTGGAAACGGTGCCAAGTACCCAAATTTTCTGCCTTGAAGCAGACGCCACTGCCCGAGGCCAGCAGCAACTTGCAGTAAACATGGATAGAGTGGAAATGATCGATGATGCGCGCTGGGTACAGCTCTGTACCGAGCATCACCCCATAGTCAGCTGGTTTCGGTAACAAAAAATGAGCAACCTAGTAGTCAATGGCCAGGAAATCCCCTTGGACAAAGAGGGTTACCTGCGCAGCCTCAGCGACTGGAGCCGGGATGCCGCCCTTCAGTTAGCCAATGCTGAGGGCATCGAGTTAACAGAGGAACACTGGCAAGTTATTGAGCTGTTGCAAGAATTTTACCGCGAGTTTGAACTCTCCCCCGCTATGCGCCCGCTGGTGAAATATATTGGCCAGCATCTAGGCGCAGAAAAGGGCCGTAGTATTTACTTGATGCAGCTCTTCCCCCCAAGCCCAGCAAAAGTGGCCAGTAAAATTGCCGGCTTGCCTAAGCCGACCAACTGCTTGTAATCCCCTCGCAACACTTGGCCAGGTAAGCTAGAAACAACCTGGCCGGCAGACCACCTAAATGGATTTTATCTAATCACCATATAAGGTCAGTGCTTATTTGCGAGTTCTTTGCCTCTTAGACTCAAATCCATATGTGCTGCAAACAACGCCCATGACTCAGGGTCCCAGCGGTTTGCTAAACCTTACCGGGTTGAGGGCTTCCACCTCCAATTTTTTGCCGATTTAACTCGGCGCACGGGGTGTCCAAATCGTGTATCCCTAAAGCTCCAACAAACTCTTATCCTCCACATTAACTATTGCCCCACAAAGCACCAAAGCCTCACGAAAAACTTCAAGATCTCGGTGAAACCCGGTTGGGCCTTCAGCGTGGCAGCGTAGCCGATTACCCTGCTGTTCAAAATCATAAAAAGTAGGACGACCATAGTTGCACCAGTCGTCCAGTACTTTATCCATTAAAGTCAGGGAGTCAGGGTTAAGAGCTTCCAACCGCTCTTCGAGGTAAGCGCCCAACTGTCCACCACATAAACCTTGAATTAAAACCACCCAGTCTGACAATTGGTCCTGCGGGACAGTAATATCAATAGCAAAGCGATTATCACTCATGTTCAGAAACCACCTCTTGCCAAATTTTTTTAATACTAGGGTCTACTGGGTTATTAGCGACATGATCATAAAATCGCTTTAAAAAAGCTATTTGCTGTGACTGGTCATCCAATATAACTTTTGGATTAAATTCAAAATAATTATTCAAGAAGCGCCTTATAAAATATATACAATACTCAACAGACTTGGAATCGGAATTGGCAAGATCACCAAGAGCATCCAAACAAGAAAAAAAGTAATCTAGGCGCTTCATCAGTATAGTTGGATAACCTTTGCGCAAGTAACTCCCTATACACCCACACATTCGATCAAACAAATCATAAGGGTCAACATCCAACTCAACTACTTTCTGGTCTCTGCCGACAGGGACACGACTTTTAACCACTTGCTGATAGATTTCAGGGTGAAAGTAATCAAAAAAGCGAAGCTGAACCTCTTCACTTGGCATCCAGTTTTTATAAGTATTTTCTAACGAATCATAAAAAAACTTCTTAAAGAGCTCAGGCTTCAAGTATTCATTTTGAAATGCAAAATCCCAACCTTCAGCTGTCTGCAAAGGGTAATATATAACGATGGCGCCACTTCGCTCTGCATTTCTAAGGGTTGGAATATCATCACAAGTTCCTGTCAGATATAGCTGCTTAAATTGAGCAACCTTTGCACTGCGGTTATTCTCTTTTAAGTCTGCTTCAAGTGGCTTCCAATATCTTTCTCTTTGATTAATCCACTCAGAATCTTTGGTGAATTCTAAATCAGGCTGACTCGACATATCTAATCCTCTGCAACGGTCACATCAGCAACTTCATCAAAGCCTAGACAGGCTAAACTACTGATCACTTCGTTCGATAAAACCTGGCATTAGTCTTCTTCACATCCCACCGAAACCTGAGTTAAAAAATACTCCCGCACGTCATTTGGCAATACAGCTAACCATTCAGCCAAAGCGGTATTGTCATCATCACCTTCCCGGCTAAACTCCCCCCAAAAGCGCAGACCCTCTCGCACGGCATAGTATTCAATATTGCCGCCATCCCGCTCAATCACGCCATAAAGCTCTATATCTCTACCCTGCTCCACTAGCTTTTTTGCAAAATACATCCAGGCATCGGACAAACTATAAATCACTACACCATCAAAAGCCTCCTCTGCACCTTGCGTAGGCAGGGCTTCATTAACGAGGAGGGAATAGTCTAATTCCTCTAACGGTTCTTTAAACCCCGCTAATTGATAAAGCTCGGTCAGCGCTGACCAGCTAATACAATTGAAAGTTACCAATAGCTTGGGTAAAACCACTTTAGGATTCAGTATTAACAGCGTTCCATCAGCTTCCATAACCTAACCCCCCTACTCTTCTTCCAAGGCTTCGGCGATAAAGCGCGGGAAATCTTCACCCAGCTTGTCACTATGAGCATCAAATACGTCAAAAAAGTTTTTAGCCACTGTCACTTTATAATCACGTTTTTTATCGGTCGGATCTATCAGACCATGGGCATTACGGATTAATTGTTTCATACGGGATTTAGCCGGCCCAATACGCACCGGCAACTCAGGGGATAGTGTCTGCCTGATCTTATAATTCTTGAAATCAAATAACCGGGCGTCTAATAATGGCGGCATGGCATCCATAAAGCGTGGTAGATATTCTAAATAGCTTCCAACACTGTTATTGTCCGTATCTTTTAACCAGCCCGTAAGGTTTCGCATAGCACAACTATAGGCAAAGCTTGCGTCAAGCGGGACTATCGGTTCTTTTATCGGAATCTCTATGTCTATAATTGAATCTGGGAGCCAAGTATCACCCCAAAAGTTCCAAACATAATAGGCATCATCTTGAGGGTGAGCATACTCCCCAATCCTCCCCTCCAATAAAGCTTGTTGCAAGTCAGCAACCTGGTAAGGCTTTAATGGGTTGTCTTTAAAATAACTAAAGTAGTCTTTCCAGCCGGCAATCGTCTTCTTTGGATACAGCGCAAGGTTGCCAACATGATGAGGCTCAACTTTACGCCAATCAGTTTCATCAAATCCGTTATAGAAAAACGCCTTATCTTTTTGATTATAAACTTCCGCTCTTCCATCTTCCCGCTTAGAGACCTCAATTCTTTCCCACTGAGCATTTCTTTCGGTTTTAAACTGGTAATTCTCGAACATTTTAGCCTTCTAAGATAAATTCTTCAGATGCTTCTTTTATTAATTCAGAGCCTACGTCTTCGAGCGCCCCTTGAGCGGCATCAAAACTGCAGTGGCAAACAACATTTTTGGACACCCATCAAACATAAAGTATAAACCACCAACACCATTGACAAAAGAGCGCAAGTCCACAAAACACTGGATATTCCCCCCATATCAATACGTTTACAGTCGATAACTCTACCGCGAAGCACCCAAATATCTCTTGGCGCAACGCCTTATTACCACTGCCTATCCCGCTAAGTACAGCGAGCATTCCTCTGCGGCCGGGATAGTGTATCCGGCGAGAACCGACGCAAGTGGATTGAAAATCGTATGCATAATTTGGCTGAGATTTTTGCCCTGGACCTTGCCACCTATACAGTAATGAGCAACCACTAACATGTGGCACTCTACATTGACAAAAACTCTGCCGATAAGTGGTCTCTTTTTGAGGTGATTGATCGCTAGCAAAAATATTCAAGGCCTCTAATTTGGCCCGGCGCTATCTAAACGGCCATAGTTTGAACGCTACGAGCTTAAGACACTAGATCATGTCGCTTCGATATGGCGAGAACGCTTAACAGGTGTCAGCCGGTTCATGCGCTGTTTAAACGAGCCTATCGCTTACCAAGCTAATGCTGAAGACAAGTGCACGGGTCGCTGGAGCCTTAGCCAGTAAAGCTTCCCCCAACAATCTCTCTACAGGTCGTATCGCCCAGCAACAACCGGGCACTCTTAATGTAAACAAATTATTTAATATAATATTAGTTAATTATACTTTTAAACAACAAGATAGATTAAGGCTCTATAGAGCGCACTCAAATAGGACAAATCCTCTTCAAACACACGACAACCCCACTTAAAAAGAAAATATATTTTAATATAATTTTTATATAGCAATTAGACTGCAAACTTCACATGAACTTATAGCCTTAAATGCAAAATGACATTAGACTTGAACCAATAAACCTCAGAAATTAACCATTCAAAATTGCAGTAAGCCATCATGATTGACCGACGACTATTTATTAAGATGAGTTCCCTTTTGTTCGGAGGCTCCTTATTCGCAAAAAAAACATTAGCCACACAGAGCTTAGCCTATAGCTCGCTTCACATGCCTGATGAAAGTGGCCAACACAAAAGAACATGGATGGCTTTTGTTGCAAACAATTACATTTGGTCACACAAGCAAATTCCTGAGGTGAAAAGAAATCTGGCATTAATTGCGAATACAATTGCCAATTATGAGCCTGTATCTATCCTGGTGAGCAGAAAGGACTTACATGAAGCGAAAACACTACTGGATTTAGATGGTTCAAATTATGAAATTGAGCTACACACTTTTGAAATCGATGACTTGTGGCTCCGTGACACTGCCCCTATCTTCGTAAGATCCAGCTATGGAGAAAAAATCGCTTTAAACTTCAATTTCAATGGTTGGGGCAACAAACAGGAGCACTCACTAGACAAACATGTCGCCAAGTATATCGCTAATCGATCTGGAGCAATCCATGAGAGAGCAAATATCGTACTGGAGGGTGGATGCTTTGAGGTCGACGGCAATGGCACCGCCATAATGACTGAGAGCTGTATTCTCAATGAGAATCGCAATCCAGGATGGTCAAAGTCTGATATTGAGGAGGAACTCAAGGTACTACTCGGTTTACGGAAGATTATTTGGCTCAAAGGTATTAAGGGCAAGGATATCACAGATGGCCATACCGATTTTTATGCACGCTTTATTAAGCCAGGTGAAGTGATAGTTAGCCGAGATAATTATCAATCCTCCTATGACTATTGGGTTACTCGTGAAAACATCAAAACATTAAGCAATAGTGTCGACGCAGATGAAAACCCACTTAAACTACACATTTTGGATACGCCAGAAATTATTAACGAAAGATTTGGCACTAGAGACTTTGCCGCAGGCTATATTGGTTACTATATTTGTAACGGTGCAATAATCTCTCAAAAATTTGGTGATAAAAACGCAGACGCGAAAGCCAGAGCTATTTTACAAGGCGCCTTTCCAAATCATAATATTGAGCAAATAGCAGTTGATGGAATTGCCTCTGGTGGTGGCAGTATTCATTGTTCTACACAACAAGAAATTGTTATTTAAGGATCAAGTTACTAGACGCTCATCAAACGTAAAGTATAGATCGCTAACATTATTGATAAAGGAGCACAAATCTGCAAAACACTAATACTCGTACAGCCGATGACTCTACCGCGAAGCACCCAGATATCTCTTGACGCAAACCTTATTACCACTGCGTATCCCGCTGTGTACGGCGAGCATTTCTTTATGGTCGGAATAGTGTATCCAGGAAAGATTACGAGCATCGACGCGAGTGAATTGAAAATCGCATGCATAATTTGACTGAGGTTTTGCCCTGGATCTTGCCTCCTATGCAATAATGAGCAATCATTACCAAGTGGTACTCTACATTGATAAAAAAACTGCTGATAAGTGGTCTCTTTTCGAGGTGATTGATCGCTGGCAAAGAATATTCAAGGCCCCTAATTTGGCCCAGCGCTATCTAAACAGCGATACTCTTGATCCTTGCGAGTCTATCGCTGAAGATAAGTGCACGGAGCACATCTGAGAAGGACGCGTTAAATCCCAAGCTTTATTGAATGAAAAGGCTCTTGCCGCCTGTGTGGGCTATATCGACCTCAAACTCATCCGAGCCAATATGGCAAAAACTTCAGAAAATCCTGATCACACTCCCATTTTACAGCGTATTCGTGCAGTAATCTTAGAAGTGCAACCCAAAAAGCTACTGCCACTTGTAGGCGGTGAGCGACAGAATATGCCTAAAGCGCTTCCTTTTCGGCTGGATCACTATTTAGAGCTAGTTAATCGGAGCGGACGGCATCTAGCCCCCAGTAAGCGCAGAGCCATTGATGAAAATACTCCTCCCATACTCGAGCGGCTGGATATTCCACCAAGGCACTGGCTTTATCTCAGCCGTAATTTTGAAAGCCGCTTCAAACGTTTGGCAGGGTCTGCTGAGGCCGTACGACACGCTTGCAGGTGACTCAATAAAACTAGGTACGCAGCATAGGCGATTCTCAGCTACACCTTTCTGCAACACCCTGCTAGCCCCCCCGATTCTCTCGATGCTGTTTTCCATACTTGCCCATAACCGCAGTTTTCCTAAGGCCAGCATTGACCTTCAGCACTTCATCTCAACTTAACTAGGGAGCCTCTGAATAACTACGTAATACCTCAGCGGGTCTTGAAGGCTGCAGATGTTAGGCGCAGCTCGCCGCGAATGGCCGTAGCCCTTTGCAAGAGCTGCAACGCAGCAGATGCGGCCTTCAAGGCCCGCCCTTCGGGGCTTGCAGAGCGATTCACACTCCGCGTTGCGACTTCTTGAAAGGCCTAGACATTCCTGCGAAGCCGCGCCTTGATTGTGAACCACTCTGCATGCCAGAGACATCACGGAGTTATTCAGAGGCTCCCTAGCAAACAGAAAGAAATAGATACTGGGGTTAGCGCTAGCAACACTGTTAACGCCTTTCTCCAATCTATGGGTGTCCAGAATAATTTCTAATTTCCGATCGCCTGATTACCTTTGGAGGCTAAGCATGAGTACTAAATCATTGGCCCTATGCCGCACCGCCCCCTACGGCAATGCCCTGGCGAGGGAAGGTATCGAAGCCGTACTGGCAGCGGCCGCGATGGAACAGGACATGGACCTGCTATTTCTCGGCGATGGGGTATTCCAGTTGCTGGACCAGCAATCACCTGCGGATATCGGCCAGAAAAGCCTGCGACGCAATTTGCAGGCTCTGCCGATGTTTGGCATTGAACAGTTTTTCGTTTGTGAGAAAAGCCTTGCTGAACGCAATATCACCCTGGAGCAGATCCAGGTTGCCGGCGCCGAGACTAAAGCCGCTAAAGATACCGGCTCACTGATCAGCGCCTATCCCACTGTATTGAGCTTCTGATATGACTTTGCATATTGTTAGTAAATCCCCTTATACCAGCAGTGCCCTTAAGGAATGCCTGGGTGCTTTTACTCAGGATGACTCGCTCCTGCTTATTGAAGATGGTGTCTATGCGCTGAGGCACAAGGCTCTGGAAACGGTGCCAAGTACTCAAGTTTTCTGCCTTGAAGCAGACACCGCTGCCCGTGGCCAGCAGCAACTTGCAGCAAATATGGATAAAGTGGAAATGATCGATGATGCGCGCTGGGTACAGCTCTGTACCCAGCATCAACCCATAGTCAGCTGGTTTCGGTAACAAAAAATGAGCAACCTAGTAGTCAATGGCCAGAAAATCCCTTTGGACAAGGAGGGTTACCTGCGCAACCTCAGCGACTGGAGCCGGGACGCCGCCCTTCAGCTAGCCAATGCTGAGGGCATCGAGTTAACCGAGGAACACTGGCAAGTTATTGAGCTGTTACAAGAATTCTACCGCGAGTTTGAACTCTCCCCCGCGATGCGCCCGCTGGTGAAATATATTGGCCAGCATCTAGGCGCAGAAAAGGGCCGCAGTATCTATTTGATGCAACTTTTCCCCCCAAGCCCAGCAAGGGTGGCCAGTAAAGTTGCCGGCTTACCTAAACCAACTAATTGCCTGTAAATTTCTCCGCCGGCCAGGCGCACTTTGAAACAGCCTGGTCAATTTCCCCTCTAAATATCCGGCTGACCGCCCCCATCAATCACCTGCTCTAGACTCTGGTAGAAGCGTAATCTATCGCTCTCAATTTTAAATCTCACCAGGAGTCATCCAATGTTAAAGCTGCGCTTTGGAATAGTCGGCAGTGGCGCAATTGCCGACTTTACCTGCAAGGCAATCAGTCGTGCTAACAATGCCTGCCTCTCATCCGTTGCCAGCAGACGGTATTCGCAAGCCAAGGAGTTTGCCCATGAGCATCAAATTCCCAATACCTACGAGGATTGGAAATCCCTGCTAGAAGCGCAAGATTCGGATGCCATTTACGTGGCTAGCCCCACCACCAGCCGCGAGGAAATCTGCCTCTCGGCACTGGCCAACCATAAGCATCTTCTCTGCGAAAAACCTTTTCTCAATACTGCCTCGGTCGACAAAATTGCCGCCAAGGCTCAGTCTGAAGAATTGGCATTTATGGATGCCACACATTTCACCCATCACCCCCGCACTGCCAAGATTATTCAGCGGCAAAAAAATTATCTGGGCCAAGTTAATAGAGTTCACAGCGCCTTTTTTATCCCAATGATGGACCGCGACAATATTCGCTTCAATTCACAAAAAGAACCCACTGGCGCAATCGGGGATATCGGCTGGTACAACATGCGTGCAATCGTCGAATATATGCGCCCTACAGGAGCAATAAAGACAATTTCAGGAGCGATAAAGCGGGACTCACAAACAGGGACCATTATAAGCGGTGCGGGCCTGATTGAATTTGCCAGCGAGCAGACTTCAACTTTTGAGTTCGGCTATGACTCAGGCGTTTGGCAAATGGACCTGGACATTCTGGGAGAAAGCGGCCTAATCCAGCTAGACGACTTTGTACTCGACTGGAGAGACAGCGCTGCCTTTTACAATCCTGAATATACGCCAGAGTTTGTGGTTCGCCGAGGTCAGGCACCGCCAGATAAGTTCGAACACCAACAAGTCCCAATAGAGCAATCGCAGGCGGTACAAATGATCGAAAACTTCTGCTGCTTAACAGGACCAGATAAGCAAGTTGACCGTATCCAGGCTATCGAGAGGGCCCGCGCAACCCAGTCATTGATCGACCAATACTGTCAGGCAGTTGGCGTAGCCGTCTAGCTATCGCCACCAACGCGCCGTATTGAATCAGATATGCAGGATAACGTGCCGAGCCCCGTGGTGATGGCGGTGCTCCCAAAGGTAGATCCCCTGCCAGGTACCCAGCATCAAACGCCCCTTTTGCACTGGAATGGACAAGCTGGTCGCGGTAAGGCTGCACTTGATATGAGCCGGCATATCATCTGGCCCTTCAAGGGTATGGGTATAAAGCGAGTCATTTTCCGGCACCAGTCGATTGAGCCAGTTCTCAAGGTCACGGCGCGCACTGGGGTCGGCATTCTCCTGGATCAGTAAGCTTGCAGAGGTGTGCTGTATAAAAAGTGTACACAACCCCTCATCGAGAGCCTGCTTACTGACCCAATCAACTACACTGCCGGTAAACTCGTGAAGCCCCTGCCCATGAACCGGAATTTTTATCTCACCTATTGCCATACGGTTTCCTATATAATTCGCGCCCGCTTTTTGTACTGACACCGCATTGTAATATGGCACTGTACCGCGTTAATACTGACGACTACCCACAACAGCTTCAAGACAAGGCCGAGCGCCTGCAAGAGGCTTACAGCAAGTTCACTGACCTGGAGCCGGAACTCTTCCCCTCCCCGCCCATTCACTACCGCCTGCGCGCCGAATTCAAGGTGTGGCATGAGGGAGGTGTAGCCAATTACGCCATGTACCGCCAGGGTGAGTACAAGAAGCCCTTTATCATCAATGAATTTACCGTCGGCTCTGAGCTGATGAATCAGTTGATGCCGAAGGTGCTGGCTGCTGTCAATAATAGCGAAGTCCTGCGCAAGCGCCTGTTCTCCGCCGAGTTTCTTACCACGCTGAATGGTGATGCGCTGATTACGCTGATCTACCACAAGAAACTGGATGAGACCTGGGAGCAGGAAGCCAAAGCACTACAGGCACAGCTAGGATTCCCGATTTTGGGGCGCTCACGCAAGCAAAAAGTGGTTTTGGAGCGTGACTTCGTTACCGAGAAACTAGATATCGATGAGAAAACTTACCAGTACAAACAGGTGGAAGGTAGCTTTACCCAACCCAATGGAGAGATCTGTCGCTCCATGATCCAGTGGGCGAGAAGTGCCTGCGGAGATAGTGATAGCGATCTGCTGGAGCTCTACTGTGGCAATGGCAATTTCACCATCCCGCTCAGTGAGAAATTCCGTAAGGTCCTGGCCACTGAAATCTCCAAGGTATCGGTAAATTCCGCCCAGGAGAATATCGCCAACAACCAGATCACCAACCTGGATATCGTACGCCTGTCCAGTGAAGAGTTTACCCAGGCGATCGATAAGGTACGCCCCTTTCGCCGACTTAAGGATATAGACCTTGATAGCTACGACTTCTCCACCGTCCTGGTTGATCCTCCTCGAGCGGGCCTGGATGAAGACACCTGTGCGATGGTCGCCCGCTTCCCGAGAATCCTGTATATCTCCTGCAATCCGGAAACCCAATTGGAAAACCTGGAGTCGCTGACCAAAACCCATCGCATTGAACGATTTGCTCTGTTTGATCAGTTCCCTTATACAGATCATACGGAAACCGGGTTATTGCTAGTGAGGAAGTAGTGCCTCACTAGCTGAAGGCCTCCAGCATTCTGATCCTATTGAACGCTGGAGCCCTTCCTAAGTCCATTTATAAAATCACCATAAAGATTCAAAGCTCAGCAATACAAGTAGCTATTAAAAACTATACTCATTTCTCGATATTATCTGAGCCGAAGAGATTTCGGCTTACTTTCCAAACGATGAGCACCATTAAATAATCTACACACCCTGCTCAAGTCATTGCTGTATTAATCAATGGCCAAAACCAGCCACTCCAATAAGCTTGGGCTTTTTATACGAAGCAGGCTCGACGTAGCGATGCTCAATGTTCGACAACCATTCATAAAAAAGTACGGCTCACCTTTCAATATACATAACACCTTCGCGTATAAAAAATTAATTATCAAGACTTAGGGAGCCTCTGAATAACTCCGTGATACCTCTGGCATGCAGAGCGGTTCACAATCAAGGCGCGGCTTCGCAGGAATGTCTAGACCTTTCAAGAAGTCGCAACGCGGAGTGTGAATCGCTCTGCAAGCCCCGAAGGGCGGGCCTTAAAGGCCACAGCTGCTGCGTTGCAGCTCTTGCAAAGGACTACGGCCATTCACGGCGAGCTGCGCCTAACATCTGCAGCCTTCAAGACCCGCAGAGGCATTACGGAGTTATTCAGAGGCTCCTTAGAGCGTGACACCTAGTGCTGGTGAGTTTGTTAATTAATAAAAAACACCCAAGGGAATAAAGGTAACTGTGGGTAGAAAACTAAATACCAAACTTTAAACAACTATTTTTAGTTGTACCAAATCTTACACAAGACCTAAGATTAACTGTTTAACGCACCCAGCATCACAACTGACACACGATATCAATCTATAAGCCAGACCTATTAAATACACCGATCTAAATCACAGACATAAGGTGCGCCTTATCACATACTTCATGCGAAGTAAAACAGAAAGCTGAGAACAAGCTCATATCGCTGTCCTTTTTAACTTAAATTCATCCCTTCTGGACGCAGCATAACGATGCACATAAAAAATATAACTATTATGTCGCCCTACAAATCAAGCTAGAAAATTCATTCCCAACATTAGCCAAGAGCAATCATCACCAAAAAACAGCAGCACATACAAACAAAAGGACACACACTAAAAATAATAGTTAAATTATTTTTACCCCGAACCAAGCACACTTAACAAGAATTTTGAAATTCTCCTTTTGAATTAAAGAAAAAGTTCATTTCATCACTATTACTATATATAGCTGTTGATAAAACGAGAAATATATGGATCCGTATTTCAAGAAAACAATCAATCCACTGGCAAAAATCTATTTAACAGCATTTTTCGCCTTATTCATAATGGTATTGTCCGGATGTGGTGGTGGAGGCGGGGATAATAGCTCTGATGAAGACCCCACAGAAGCTACCCCCAACTCTCAGGGCAACGGCTCCACTGATGAAACACCGACTTCAAGCGGTGACCCGGATGAGTCCGACGAAGAGACACCAAATTCAAACAGTGATCCAGCTGAGTCCGATAAAGAGGTTGGACAAAACATTGCAGGTAGTGGAACTATCTCTTCCAGTTCTGGCAACGGGGTCCTTGCCATTGATGACCTAAGAAGGACACTTTGGGAAAGTGGTGATACTGCCAACACATCAAGCCTCACCCTTGACCTTAAATCTACACACTTGCTCAGCAAAGTGGTCATAGACTGGGGCGACCACAACGCAAAATCTTACGAGGTACTGGGCTCAAGCGACGGCACAACATGGACCACCCTGGCAACAGCTGATTCAGGAGAATATGGCCAACGCATTGATTCTCACCTAATTGGTGGAGAGTATCGCTATATCCAGCTAAACGGAACTGAACTCAGTGAGGGGAGTTCGCAATATAGTTTGTGGGAACTGATGGTTTTTGATCGTGCGGCAGAGGAAATTAATCAAACCGCGTCCATAGAATATACCCCTCTATTTGATACTGAGCAGCCAGAAGAAGAGTCTCAACACTGGTATATTCAGGAAGATGGCACCATTGTAACACTGGCAAGTGGCCGAGCACGTCTGCGACATGAATCCGAAGATAGTTTTTACGAGTTCCCGACCTTCTACTTTGAACACAGAACCTTTGGCATAGAGATTCACGACCATACGCCCGCCGGTGAGAACCTGATTGAGATCTTTTACTCTGCCGAATACGCGCTTTATCGGCCACCCGAATGCCGCTCCTCTTATTCAAATGAACACCGCGCTGACTTTAATAGCAACGCCAGATTTGATGAAACCCCTTACCGGGAAGCTGATGAAGATGGGAGAGGCCAAGTCTGGGTATGTCGTATCACCTACGATGCTCACGATGGTGATGACGGGCAGCTGGAAGTCGGCGAATGGATGGAGGTGGAGTTTCAGCAATTCATTGGCATTGAGGAGGGCGATGAGAATGTCAGTGGGCAGACAGTTTACTACACAGACACCTACCGCATTCTCCTGGGCCAACCCGGTATTCATATGGTTGCAGACCTGGAAACTGAGACCGCTGTTGAAAGTGCCGGTGAAGCAACCGCAGCATACATCAGGGCTACTGACCCGGTACCCGCTTCAGAAGTCATTTCAGTAAATACTGACGATAATACTCTTACCTACTACGCAGGCAGCGATGGTAAATGGGCAACGGCTTCCGACGCTGATGCCGTTGAAGTCACCTACCCAATACTGGATGGTATTGATGTCTATGATACTTACATCGTGGATAGCGGAATCGCCGACTGGACAGCCTACTTCAGAGAAGCCCTCAACATCCAGTGGGAGACACACAACGAGTTTCTAGATGGTCGCAGGATATTCCACACCCGGTTTAATACCGGAGAGCACGAGGAACTCGGGAACCCAGACTTCAACCAAATGGCAAACCTATCAGCAGGCTTAACCATTGAGCAATCATGTCTGGCGTGCCATATCAATAACGGCCGGGGCCCGGCCCCCTCAGAGGCTAGTGTTCCCAATTCGATGGTCTTTAAGCTGTCGTCCGGTGCAATAACCCAAGCAGGACAACCCCTGCCAAACCACTACTTTGGCCCTGTCCTCCAAACCCATTCACTCAATAGTGACATAGCCCCAGAAGGATCTATTCAAGTCACCTATAGCCCCATTCAAGGTAGCTATGCCAATGGGGATAGCTACACCCTACAGTCCCCCACTTATGTAGTAACAACCAATGAAGGTGAAAACACATCCGCTGATTACTTTTCGCCACGTATGCCACAAAACATCACTGGCTTGGGCTTACTTGAGGCGGTTGACGAAACAGAAATCCTTGAGTGGCACGACCCTAACGATTCCAATAGCGATGGTATCTCTGGGCGAGTATCACTGGTCGATACGGGCTCAACACCTCTTCCCCAGGTAGGACGCTTTGGCTGGAAGGCTACCCAACCGAGCTTGCGCAGCTTCTCAGCAGATGCGTTGAACAATGATATTGGCGTGAACACAGCACTGGAACCCAATGCAAACTGTGGTATCGAACAGCTGGAATGTAAAAAGCACAGTAATCACAACGAAGAGCTCACTGATTCTCACCTGGACGACCTAACTACTTATCTTCAGGCACTGGGCGCACCGCCCAGAAATCCCGATTTAATCAATGAATCCATCGTGGCTCAGGGTGAAGCTCTATTTGAATCGATCAACTGCTCATCCTGTCACCGGCCAGAGATGAACACCAATCACGCTCACCCTCTTGAGGAGTTGAGAGGCAAGGTCATTCGCCCCTATACAGACTTACTCCTGCATGATATGGGCGAAGGTTTGGCAGACAACTTGACAATTAGCGCGGAGTACAACCGCGAGTGGAGAACGCCTCCCTTATGGGGATTGGGTGTTAATAGCGCAGTGAATGGTCACAGTAATTTGTTGCATGATGGTCGCGCCCGGTCTATTGAAGAAGCCATTCTCTGGCACGGGGGAGAAGCTGCTGAGAGCCAACAGAACTATATTGATCTGTCGGCTTCAGAGCGAAACTCGCTACTCAAGTTCTTACAGTCGCTGTAAACCATAACCTAACCAATCACAAGGGTATCCAGCTAAGGTCATAGCTTGCTGGATACCTTTCTGGTGGAGATATACGTTATTGTTCACAGGAAAAATTCAAAGCTTTTACAGAAACGTCCATCCGCAAATAACGTGTTCTATTTTTATCAAAACTTAAAAAATCGATTCAGTAGCAATGGTGCGGCAAGCCTGCACTCTGCCAAAAAGACCTAGGCGCGTGGCTCGCGAAATTACAGCCGGTTAATGCTCCTCCCTCTTCAACTGAGTTATAACCGATTAATCGTTATACAACGACTACCATCTCTTCTGAGTGCTCGGCACCTCCAAAATCGATTAAATATTGGAGGTAGACGTATACACTTCCCTTTTTACTTGGATGACAGTTTAGAAATGGAGCCGTTGAGCTTAGTTACAAGGAAGTTAAACTAGTTTTCAACAGCCGGCATTAATAGCGCACTATTAAGACTCGCCATGATGGTTTCCCATCTCTTTTTCGCAGTTTCTTGTAATGCTTTTTTCTGAGGCCCGTCCATAAAATCCTGCTTGTGCTTACTTAGACGGGTGTAGTGCAGGGCTATTACCTCATATTTCTTATTGTCCTTGAATGCCTGGTAAACACTTTCGACATTCTCAAAACTGTCATCAATGAAGATAATGTTGGAAATTAGGTAGTGCTCACTACTATTAGCCGAAGAATTGTAGGATCGCAGCAAGCAGTCAAGCATAAAACCTTTATCTTGCCCGGCTAAGTACATAATACCTTGCCGATAGCTTACTGGCCTTGCCTCACTTAAATCACAGGGCTTAAACGGACTTGCAAGGCTAAATTGATTATTTGGACTGAAGTTGAGAGTATTTGACCGAATAAGCTCTAATAAATTTTGGTAGGACGTATTCGGGGTTGGCAAGCGTTTGAACTGTCTCTCGGTAGCTGAAACATCTGCATCGCCCCTTGCAGTTTCAACCATCAATCGCACCCCACTTTGCCTCAAACTGTCAAGTACCGGCACAATATTGTCATCTGTATATACCATATTGCTCACAGAGAAGAGCAAACCGGATATATTAATCAACTCCTCTTTTGTTTTTGCCACAAGGAAACCTGAATTAGGATCGGTTTCCAATAAAGTTTCTTGCCATGAGTACCAAGCTGCGCCACCAAGATATTGACATTGAGACTTTTCAGCGCAAGGCATCATACTCAAGGTGTCATCATTATCCATAACCAGTAACGTATTTATTGGGGTGGCTGATTCTTCAATTATATTCTGGACGTCCTCAAAGCTGTTCACCTCTTTCTTAATAGCACCGGCAGACACACAATGGGAAGCCACAATTAAAACAATCGAATACAGTAGAGAATTAAACTTGCTCATAAAATAAATTCCTTTTTACTTACCTTGACTATTAACACAAAAAAGTGAATGGTTTTGGCGTAGCTGGAGACAGAGACTGTACTGGCATGATGCCTAGACTAGATAGTACTTAACTTGTGCCCCTGAAAAATAGCAATTTATCATTCAGAGCCAGAAAAACAGAAAATCGAATCAAGTTCTGAGGGGGGTACCAAATAGGAAGCGTAAGCCGCCAGCTCTATTAGCAAAGAAATAATACTTAATCTGTGAATAATTTGAACAGAGCTTCATATTGTTGTCGTACAATACAACCACCAGCCCCTTAAAAGATATACTTTTCCCAAACCCGGATATTAGATTCTGCTATTAGCGGCATAAATTTGCCCCTCCCCCAACTCGGCATGCTGATAATTCGGCACGCCGGGTGCTTCTAAATAAGCTACTTCCCATTAAGCGAATCTGCGATCCAAATTCAAGGCACCACAGCCCCGACAGTGTTTTATAAACGCTTCTTCTATGCCCAGGGGCTCCTGGCAGTAAAAGCAGTGCCCAGATCTTACCGTTATATGAACAGCCAATTTTTTGCTGTAGAGCATAGGCAATTTAAGTTCACCGCTCAGCGCTTTTATCAAACTTACGCTAATACGCCCCTCAGAAAAATTCCGCGTAATTTTTTGAATGTTCGGCAGGGCCTTATCAGCAAACTCCCAAACTTCACCACAGTGGTCACAGGAAATCATCATTTCCCAATTTACTCCGCCTTTCCAAAGATACAATTATTTTAGTCCCAAAGGCTGAAGTATTTTCTCCATCTGCTTAAAGGAAAGGCGACACAGCAAAGAAGGAAATAATCTTTCCAGCCACCACAGCAACTTAAGTTTTGCTGGCACAACAATGATTTCTTTGTTCTTTGCAATTTGAGACAAAGCCTTTTCTGCAAAAGCATCAGCAGATATTGGCCCCAGAGGCTCGAACATTTCTGCCTGCTGTTGAGGAGGAATGGGAGTTGGCATCCGCCCACTGACGCCACCTCCCTGCAAAATCGGCGTTGATACTGCCCCGGGACACAAAACACTCACTCGTACACCGCAGGACTCGGCCTCAGGGCGAATAGCCTTTGATATTGCCACCACAGCACTCTTGGAGGCTGAGTAGGCGGCCATTGCTGGCGACGGAACTAAAGCCGCCATTGAGGCAGTATTGATAATATGGCCAGAGCCCTGGCGCTTCATGGCCTGGAAACCACATTGGAGCCCATGAATAACGCCAAACAAATTGATATCAATCGCCGCTTTCCAATCTTCAAGATTATGATCGGAAAAATATCCACCCACTCCTATACCAGCATTGTTAAAAAGGAAATCTAACGGAGATATTTCACTAATGACCTGAAAAAATTGATCAAAATTACGAACATCCAAGTGAACAAACGATGCTCTCCCACCGGACTCCTGTATTTGGCTGACAACCTGCGTAGCCAGGTCCCGCTGGATATCCGCGATAATGACTTGAGCCCCAAGTGCTGCCAGTCGACAGGCCAAGGCCGCACCGATTCCAGAAGCACCACCGGTAATCAGTGCCGTCTTGCCACTAAAGTAAGATACCTGATCCATAAGCGCTTTCCCTTCCTTGCTTTTACCACTTTATACCCCAGTTTCTGCTATCATCGCGCCCGCAAAACCTAAGGGGTGGCCTTGCCTGAGATGTCCGGGGATCAAATTGGTCCGTCGCGACAAACCCTTGAACCTGATCCGGTTAATACCGGCGTAGGAATAGGTAGACAAAGCAAAACCTCCCCACGTCGCACTCCGGGTCTCTTTCACTGCCGCTATTCGAGAGAGAACCATGAAAAAACAGTTTCCCACCCACCCTATTGCCTGGTCTGTCAGCCTTGCCAGCAGCCTGTTCGCTGGTATCGCCACCGCTAATACCGCAGAGACAGGGCTTGAGGAAGTGGTGGTTACGGCACAGCTACGGGAAACCAACCTTTTGGAGCTTCCTTCCAGTGTTACCGTGCTGGATGAAAGCGCGATCGATGCGCGGGGCGCGGCCAATCTGGACCAGCTTTTGAACATGGCGCCCAATGTGAATTTTTCCTCCGGCGCCTCCAGGGGACGATTTGTACAGATTCGCGGAATTGGTGAGCGCAGCCAGTTTATCGATCCGGTAAACCCCTCAGTTGGCCTGATCATCGACGGTATCGACTTTACTGGCCTGGGGCTCGCAGCCAGCACCCTGGATATCGATCAAGTGGAAATCCTGCGGGGCCCACAGGGCACCGTGTACGGCGCTAATGCCCTGGCCGGCCTGATCAACATGACCAGTGCAGCGCCCACCAGTGAGTCGACCACCAAGGTGTCCGCCGAGCTAAGCGAGTACAATGGGCAGAGCCTGTCTGCGACTACCAGTGGAGCTTTGAGCGATGCTCTTGGCTATCGATTGGCTGCCAGCAAACGCAAATCCGACGGCTATACCGAGAATGTGTATCTCAACCGCGATGACACCAGCAATATTGATGAGTCTGTACTGCGCGGTAAGCTGGCCTACTCCCCGTCCGACGATTTAAAGCTGGGCGTTACCCTCTTCTATATCGACGTTGATAACGGCTACGATGCTTTCTCTCTCTATAACACTCGCGAAACGCAATCTGACCAGCCCGGCTGGGATCGCCAGGAAACCTTTGCCGGCGCATTGACTGCTCAATGGTCTGGTAACGAGAACTTTACCCTAGAAGGCACCCTCAGCCTCGCCGATTCAGATACAGAATATGGCTACGATGAGGATTGGAGCTATGTCGGCTTTCATCCCTGGGAGTACAGCTCCACGGATAATTACCAGCGCGATAAAGACAATATCAGCATTGACCTTCGCGCACTCTCTACCGAAGAGTCCAAGTTATTCTGGGATCGCAGCCACTGGGTTGTGGGCCTTTATGGCCGCACGGAGCGCGAGGACCTGAATCGCAACCAGAGTTTCCGCAGCACTTTTGATACTGAAAACTCTGCCATCTACGGCCAGCTCTCTACGGAAATCACCCCTGCGATCAACTTGATTACCGGCCTGAGACTGGAAAGACGCGAAGCCGATTACTCAGATTCCTATAACATCGATGCAGATAATGGAGAAAATCTGTGGGGCGGCAATATCTCCCTGCAATACCATTACACCGACAACACCCTGCTCTACGCTACGGTTTCCCGGGGCTATAAAGCCGGCGGTGTAAACGGCAGAATCATCTCAGAATCAACAAGCAACACTGAAATCAACAATGACATGTTCGAGTTCGATACCGAACAACTGCTCAACTATGAATTAGGTATTAAGGGCAGCTGGCTGGAGAATCGTTTGCAAGCCCAGGTTGCGGCTTTCTACCAGGACCGGGATGACGTTCAGGCCAAGGTTTCTATCTTTAACCCTGCCGACTACTCATTTAGTGACTACCTTGCCAATGCTGCCGGCGGAAGCACTACTGGTCTGGAGGTGGAACTGAACTATCAGGCTACCGAAGCCCTGCGCTTTTTCGCCTCTGCTGGCTGGCTGAATGCGGAATTTAAAGACTACGAAAGCAGTTCCCATGTCGATGCCCGCGATGACTACGCAGGAACAGTGTTGGCTGCGGTTGATCTGGATCGCCGCGATATCGCTCACGCTCCCAACTACCAGTTCTTTACCGGTACAGAAATCGATCTGCTTCCCAACCTGATCTTGCGATTGGAGCTTGAGGGTAAAGACGAGTTCTACTTTTCAAATAGCCACGACGAAAAATCCACAGCCTACGAACTGGTCAATGCTCGCCTGACCTACCAGGGAGATAACTGGGATGTTGCCCTGTGGGGAAGAAACCTGACTGACGAAGATTACTATGTGCGCGGGTTTTACTTCAGTAACCAATATGGCAACAACCCGGCCAACGGCTACGCACCCGAGCCCTACTATCAGTATGGTGAGCCCCGGATTGCCGGGGTAACAGGCACCTACACCTTCTAATCACTCAGTGGCTTTGGGGCAGCACTTCGCTGCTCCAGAACTCTCTATCAAGAGGGAAATTATGCAGCTCTCTGTCGAAATCAGTATGTATCCGTTAAAGGACGAGTACATCCCGGCTATTCAAGCGTTTATCGCACAGCTAAACAGCCACCCAGAACTCAAGGTAATCACCAATACAATGAGTACTCAGGTGTTTGGCGATTACGATCTATTGATGGATGTGCTCAAGTTGGAAATGCGCAAATCCTACGAGCAGTTTGGCCGCGCCATTTTTGTATGCAAGTTTATTGACGGCGACCTGGCCCCGGGAGAAGCGCATGTTTGACCAAGATATCAGCACCGCAATCAGCGCTTCGATTGCAGCCATGTCCCTCTGGGAAGTAGCCGCTGTAATACTGGCTCTGGCCTATTTGCTTCTGGCCATGAGGGAGAAAATCATCTGCTGGTATGCCGCGTTTGTCAGTACGGCGATCTACCTGTTTCTGTTTTGGGATGTCAGCCTGTTAATGGAGTCTGCACTACAGGTTTTCTATCTGCTGATGGCAGTTTATGGCTGGTGGCAATGGAGAAATCACCGCAACCGGCAAGACGATTTAAGAATCCATCGCTGGAGCGGAAAAACCCACTCGATAGTTATTGGCGCTACCCTGATATTGACTTTACTGATCGGCTACCTGTTGGATCGCAACACCAGTGCCGCCCTCCCCTACCTGGATTCATTCACGACTCTGGGGGCAATCGTCACCACCTATATGGTCACCCGGAAGGTACTGGAGAACTGGCTTTACTGGATTGTCGTAGACGGAGCTTCAATCTACCTCTACCTGGACAGAGAACTCTACCTTACTGCCGTATTGTTTATGCTGTACCTGGTGCTGGTTGTGATTGGCTATTTCCAGTGGTTAGCCATTTTCCGAAAAGAGAAAAAACAACCCGATAGCGCTCCTCAAACAATGGCAGCGGCATAGTGACCAACTGATATGAGCCAGGACTTGAGCAACATCATCCCCAACGATTGGCATCATTGGAGCAAGGCCCGGCCCACGGTGGTCAGGGCCCTGGCTGGGGGGCTGACCAATAACGCCTTTCTGGTTGAGTCCGCCGATCAGCTGATGGTGCTGCGGATAAACTCCAGCATCAGCGATCAGCTCAATCTCGACAGGGCTGCTGAACAGCAGGCGCTGCAAGCTGCCACATATTCCGACAGCTGTGCCCCTTTGGTTTACTGTGACCCACATTACCGATATTTGGTGACCCGCTATATTGAAGGCACTCCCTGGGATCAAAATGTCGCCCACAGTTTGGAAAAACTTGCCGATCTGCTGCGCCGTATACACAGCTCCCCTGCAATTGATGTCCAATTAAACATCGGTGAGAAAATCTCTAGTTACAGGCAGTTTATCGACAAGCGAGCCAGTTATTTCCACTTGCTCGACACACTGCAAGAGAAACTTCCGCAATTAATTGATGCTGCTTATCGGATGGGCGACGAAATTTGCCTGTGTCACAACGATCTAACGGTTGGCAACCTGATCTGGGCTCCCTCTGACAAGCTATACGCTATCGACTGGGAATACGCGGCAATGGGGGATAAATTCTATGACCTCGCTGTTTTGGTAGAGGAACACAACTTGAATCAGCGAGAGCAAAATAGTTTACTGGAGTGCTATCTTAATCGCACCGTGTCACCTGAAGACAATCAGCGCTTGGGGTTATGGCAGCTGATCTACGGTTACCTTTGTATTCTCTGGCACGGGGTACAATGGAGTAACCAAACCCAAAGGTCCCCGGAGCAAGGGAGATATATCGGGAAAAAAGCCCAACAGTTATTGAAAGGCCTATCGGCTCACAGCCTCAGCTGAGTAAGCCCTGCTAGAATAGGCCCAACCCCTAAGAAGCGACTTTCAGTCACTGCGGCGCAATCCAAGTTGCTTTCGTGGTTGCTACCGAAGTAATTCAACTAGGGCCCGACTCGGCTAAAATACCCCCCCTTTTTTCACACCCCTAAAAAATAACCACAGAGGTACTCCTGTGATCAGATCATTTTTTGCAATACTACTTACCTTTATCGCAATCAACGCACAAGCGGTAGAGAAACCCGAAGGTTTTAAAACGATAGACGGGCTGTTTGCTGCGCTTTCAAACCTGGACCACCAGGCTATGCGAGACGGCGTCAGCGACGATTTTATACTCCTTGAGCACGGTGAAGTCTGGGATATTGAGGACCTTATCGCCGTAATAAAGCCCAAGCCCTCAAAGCTGGAAAGAATCAACTACTTCAGCATTATCAATTTTGAAGAGCGTGAGAACCTGCTGACCATCAACTACTGGACCAAGTCCATTTTTAAATCCAAGGATGGCAATAAAGAAGCGGTGTGGTTGGAAAGCGCCATTGTTAAGAAAATCGATGGCAAGTGGCTAGTAGCCCAATTGCACTCAACCCGCCTGCCCGCAGAGAAATTCCCCAAAGACGTCCAGTTCGAGCAGCAAGTCCTATAATAAAGTGCCTTACAGGCCCTGATCACACAGGGCCTGTGTCTATTTGATCGCTCTCAGCCCCCCCCAACTGGAACAACTACCGGATTTCAAAGCTTCCAAGTGCTAGTATGTGACTCTAAATTGCATATTAGTCTCCAGTTCTACAGGGCCACTCAATGAAGCTTAAAGTTTACCTCTCCGGCGAAATCCACTCCGATTGGCGTGCGCAAATTATCGAAGGTTGCCAAAAAGAAGGGCTGGATATCTCCTTCTCTTCCGCAGTCACCAACCACGATGCCAGCGATGCCGCTGGTGATGGCCTGGGTGAGGAGCAGAACGCTTTCTGGCGGGATCACAAATCTGCCAAAGTTAACGCAATCCGAATCAAGCACCTGATTGAAAACTGTGATTTGGCGGTGATTCGATTTGGCGAGAAATACAAACAATGGAACGCCGCATTTGATGCCGGCTTTTGTGCAGCCTTAGGCAAGTCCTATATCACACTTCACGATGAATCCTTGGTGCACGCACTCAAGGAAGTGGACGGTGCCGCCCAGGCCTGGGCACAGACACCCGCACAGGTTGTCGATATCCTGAAGTACTTAACCACCCAGGCCTAAAGAGCCTCTGGATCGTAGGCCGGCAGGCATCTACTGACAAAACTGCACAATCAGTAGGTGCCGCCAGCTAAAAGCCGTAATTAAGGACACCGGCATAGTTCGGCCGAGAGGCTGCCTCTGCTAACGGGTTGTGCACTAGCTCGCCGCTACGATTGATCGCATAGATTTCCGCACCGCAGTGCTTGCAGAATGCCTTCTCCCGTAAAGCCCCCTCTTTAAAGTGATATTTGCGCAGTGAGTTTTCAGGATCGCTGATATGGATAGCGACTTCAGTATCACCGTGCCCCCTTTGGCCCGCTGGTACAAACAGGGCATCTACAAGCTTGTTGAAATGAATCGCTCCACAATGACAAGTTAACGGATTCATAGCCTTATCTCCCTGGTCGATTAGTATGGGGAAGCAGTTTACTATTTACTTTAATTCAACAAAGGGGATATATTGAAAAGCTCTTTTAGCTTTAAGGAAACAGTCTGTGCGCAGAGAGTACGACAAATACCACTTGATCAACGTTTTTTGCAGTGTTGTTGATCACGGTTCCTTAAGCAAAGCTGCCAAGCACTTGGGCCTGTCTACGCCCACCGTAAGCAAGACTCTCGCCCAACTTGAGCAGGCCCTTGGCCAGGTATTACTCAATCGCACCACTCGGGCAATCGCTGTCACAGACGCCGGAAGGATTGCCTACCAGAAAGGGCAAAAAATAATCAGCTCATTCACCGAGCTGGAAGACCAGATTGCAGAGGCGGCAACGCTCACCCGAGGAAAATTAAAAATCACTTTTCCGGAAACCCTCGGCCTAAAAGTATTCAGTCATATCTGCAATGATTTCCAGAAAGCATTCCCCGATTTCAGCTTGGAGCTTATCTTCAGCCCCTATCACCTGGATTTAATCGAGGACGATATCGACATTGCTTTTCGCGTCTGGGAAACACTGCCCGATTGTCAGTTTTACGCCCAGCCCCTATTTAGTATCCGCCCTATTTTTATTGCCGCGCCAACCTATCTGGAAGAACACGGCTGCCCCAAATCCATTGCCGAGCTCAGCCAACACAACATCATGCTAACCCGCCTTGACGGCCTGGAAGATGGCTGGTCAATTGATGGGAAGTTCTACCAATTCAATGGTAATTTAATCTCCAATAAAACTTTCCATACCCGAGCAGCCGCATTAAACGGGAATGGCATTGCCAAGCTCCCCTCCTATTTTTGCCAACGGGATATCAAAAAGGGGCGACTGGTAGAGGTACTCCCTGACTTGGAGCGAAAAGATAAAACTGTAGGCGCTATCTATAAAGTAAAGCGAAAAGATTCAAAGAAAATTGACGTTTTTTTGAACTTTGCACAAGAGCGCTTGCAGGAGTATGACTTTAGCCTGTTTGATGAGTGAGAATGTGGCACTAAAGAACTCTGCAGCGATTAGAGATCCTCTGTGAAACACTCAGCTGTTTAGCACCACATTAGGTGGTACCATAGAACAATAATAAGCGGCTTGCTACTGGGGCTGAAGAGAGTGAAAACAATACTCTCGAAATACACTGTAGATACATCCCCTCTCCTTTATTGGTAAAGCCGCACAACAGTCATACATTGGAGCTTGAAGTGACAATCACTAAAGAGGTCGAACAAGGCCAAGCTGTCTATTCCAAACCCGTACTTTGGCTTTATGATATGTGGGTTCTGGGCATATCAAACCGCTTTATTTGGAAGTGCCCAACTCCTGGTATACTAGAGCACTTCAATCGAAATATATCTTCCAACCACTTGGATGTAGGTGTTGGAACGGGCTACTTTATGGACAAGTGCCATTTCCCCTCCGACAAAGTCCGCCTCGCCCTGATGGACCTGAACCAAAACAGCCTGGATATCTCAGCGCAAAGAGTGGCTCGGTATAATCCAACACAGTTCCGCTGCAATGTCCTGGATAAAATTACTTTAGAGACTGAAGTTTTTGATTCAATCTCCTTAAATTACCTATTTCACTGCCTTCCCGGCAAGCTGTCAGAAAAACTGGTTGCGCTGGATAATGTCGCAACCCTGCTATCGGATTCAGGCACCGTATTTGGTTCCACCATCCTGTCCGAAGGCGTACCGAAAAGTGGAGCTGCCAAGAAATTAATGGCTATCTACAATAAGAAAGGGATATTTTCTAATACCCAGGATTGTGAAGAGGACCTCAATACATTCCTTGCCAGTCGATTTAAGGAGTACAAAATAGAGGTTCGCGGGTGTGTAGCACTATTCAGTGCGCGGTACAAAATCACTGGCTAGAGTATCTATAGGGCAATTATGAGGATGAAGTTCTCGTTTAAGTTGGGGCTGAATAGTCCACTGATATTCCTTACCTTGATAGCTTTAGCAGTAGCTCCCACTTATTGCCTGGGCCTGCATTTCAGTGTGTTTGAAGATAAATTTGAGTGCATTGATATTCACAATTCTCTAAACTGTGCACGGTCAATCGAAAGTGGATTGAGTGATCAGGTCAACCATATCCAGCGGACGCAACCAGGGCACCTGACTATAGCCCTGAATAGCGGGAAATTACTGACGTACACAGACATCCTTCCCGCTAATAATCCCGCAGAACATATAGCCTACTCTGCAATTGAGCAAATAACTGATAACCTGCTACTGATTCATCAACAGCTCTGGGAAGCACACTCCTACATTTTGCTAGACTTAAGAAACGGCCATGAATATTCTCTTGCCGGCTACCCTTTGCTGTCTCCACAAGGCGGCTACCTTTTTGTTGCCGAACAAGACCTGGATGCCGGTTTTAATGAAAATGCCTTACAGGTTTACAAGCTATCTGAAAATACTTTGGACTTACTATACGAGCTAAAGCCTGAAAAGTGGGGGCCAGACCAAGTTTACTGGACGACAGAAAATACGACCTCTTTTATTAAAAAGCAGCTTAATCCCAACTACCTTTCAAGTAAACACCAGCCATTTAATATTGAGACTAAAGCTGTACTTTCTATTGCCCCTGATAGCCAAAGTGTAAACATTCGATATTTTGATTAAAATGCGCCTCTTTAATGTACCCGAAATATCTTGGAGCTATTTTGACAGCCAATTCAGATCTCTCGATATTATTTGTCTGCCTCGGTAATATTTGTCGCTCCCCCTTAGCGGAAGCTGTTTTCCGCACCAAGGCACAGCAGGCGGGTATTCCTGTTTCTGTCGACTCCGCGGGCATTATCAGCTACCACGCGGGTAAGCGACCAGATCCCCGAACTTTGGCTATTGGTGAAGAAAATGGCTATTCATTTGAAAATAGCTACGCTCGCCAGGTAGCCACTACCGACTTTACAAAATACGATCATATCTTTGCGATGGACAAAGATAACCTGGAAGCATTGCAATCCTTGCAGCCTGACTCATCAGACGCCCAACTAGGGTTATTTTTATCAGTGCTGCAAGATAGTGATTTCGCTGAAGTACCCGATCCTTACTATGGTGGTATTGAAGGGTTTCAACATATTCTCCAGCTTATAGAACAAGCATCTGATGCATTTATCGAGCAGCTTAAAAGCAGAAAATAAGTAAAGACCCCACAAATTCTACCGGGCTTGTGGGGGGAAACTTTCCTCCAAGGCAGACCTATCCCACATTCCTTTATCGGCTGCAGCTTCATAAGTACTCTGCAAAAAGTCAAACAGTGCCTCATCAGGGGAGCGTGAAGCTCTCACCGCATCATAGGGCAGTAAGAACTCCCCCAAATCTTTGGAATAGTAAGCCGAGGCGGGCGCGACCCTTGCTTCGGGAAATCCTTGGGGCTCTGGGTAAGTATATGAATAGAAGCAAGCACCATCTACACCACCGCCACCAGGCCAAAAACCGGCACTGCTAACTTCATGGGAGTAGGCTTCCCTGGCCACCCAATCGGGAAAGTGTGGAACGCCTCCAGGGTGCGGAGGCGCCTCCCTGCCAGAAAAACGGGTAAGTGCTAAATCAAAACTTCCCCAAAAAAAATGAATTGGACTGCACTTGCCAATAAAACGACTGCGAAACTCAGTGAAAACTCGATGAATTTGCACCAACGCCTGCCACAGCTGTTTAGCATATTCGGGATCATACTCGTAGTTATCCTGATCCCTCTCAAAGGGTATCGCGTCCGCCACTTCGGATGGCATGGTGTTAATCTCAACCGGTATACCTAGCTGCTTAAGTGCAGCCATTACTTCCCAGTAGAAATCAGAGACTGTGCGGGACTCCAAGGGTAATACCCATTCTCCCCCCTCAGTGGTCAACAGCTTCAGTACGTGATGATAGAAATCAAAGCCAATAGAAAACGACCGTCCTCCATAAGGGATAAGGGATGTCTCCAGCCCTCTAGCGGTAATATATAAAGGAACATGCCAGGAGTGATTGATCCAAGGGGTTTGTACCAGGCGAATCTTGCCAATAACTTGCATCCACATATGCAGGGTGGCAATCGTATTTACCGACTCAGCGTAGGGTAACTCTGGCCAGTCTTTACTCTCAGACCGATTCTTTAAGTTGCTCACTATACGTGCTCCATCTATCTTTTGACTCGCTCGATACCTAGTGCCTTCTGTTAACCGCCAAGCTTAGACTACTAAAAATACCCCGTCCGCAAAAAACTAAAAACAGATAAACAGCTCTCTTTTGATCATCATGAAAGACTACTTTAAATTCAGGCTCGACAGCCAAGCAACAAGCATTATCGAGACCCCATAGAGAACAATAATGATAAGGGTTCCGATAGTGTTGATTTTTGTTAGCTTTCCTGACTTGTCAGACAACCAAATATTAAAAGCTCTAGTGATCAGCGGCATCGCCACCCAAGTAAGCGATGCAACAATTAATAAGTTGATAAAGAAGTTAGTCGTCGCAAAGGGCCAACTCTCTACCAAAGGTAGCAACCACATCGTAATAACCATAACTATCGGATATAACATCAATAAAATGAGCATGGCCATTTTCCACTGCGAGGGCGCGGTGTCTTGAGCTCGGCCACGAGCCCGAGAAAACCAATCCTCAAAGCCATGCCCTATCCGCTTTATTTTTACATCTTCAAAAAAACCTTCACCACGTTTTACCAATCGCTTATGTTCATCAGAATTAAGCCAGTTATCTAAATGCTTATTGGAGTCAAATCGAAATATTGCAACCCACTCCTCTTGAACCCCCTTTATTGGCTTAGTTAGACCAGCACCCAAGAAGCCTGGATATTTTTTAAGTACTTTATCAATTTCTTTCTGCCACTGCATATATTCACGAAAAAATTCAGGCTTCACTTTTTTGGATATCACAATCGTTACGGGCACTGTTAGTTGATCTGCACCAGCGATAACTTGAGATACTACTTCAACCGAGAATTTCTTCTCTAAAAAAGCAATTAGATCTTTAAGTAAATTATTTCCAAGAAACGTTTCAAGGTGAGCAACCGTATCAAATTGAAATATTTGCACCCACTCATTTTGGATATTAGAAACGGGCTCTAACAAATTCACCTCGAGCAGCCCATCACAATCTAGCGCAACATCCACCAGCTTCTGATGCCATGATCGATACTCATCCCCCAGGTACTTTGGCACCTCCTGAGACAATACGAGACAAGCACTGGAACCCTCTTCCATTATCTGGCAGCAGCCTCCATAAAATCAGGCGGATGAACTAGAGATCAAAGTATTATGCAAGCAGAATGTATTTGTGTTCATTTTTGCGAATGAATGCTTTTACTAAAAACTATCGCAAAAAACAAACTTAGGCGAAATGTCAGGGTTGACATCAAGGGTAGCATTTGGGAAGTAACGCTCCGTACGAATGACGGAGCGGTCTGCGGAAGTGTCGCCTATTTGGGTGACACTTCCGCTAGAAAAATAAATGCGCAAGCAATCAGCCAGTCAGGCTTTCACTAACAACCAGTACTTTGCCGTCACGTCCACCTGCCGCAGCTATTCGTACCGCTTCTTTAATTTCAGACAGAGGGTATGTGCCATGAACTGGTGCAGATAACTTACCTTCCGCTACAAGCTTTGTGATAGTGCCAAAAACTTCCTGTTGCCGCTCTGGGGATGCCGAGCCGAACCATTTGGCCAACCAGAACCCGCGCACGGTGATATCTTTAAAGATGATCATCCCCGGTGCGATAACGCAGGGTTCCCCGCTAAGTGCGCCATAATTCACTAAGGTTGCGCCATTTGACAGAGCTTCGCCCATGCGAGCAGTTGCCATTCCACCAACAGCATCAATGCCTAGCTTGATCTCAGCACCACCAGTAGCCTCAGCCACTCGCTTACCCAGGTGCTCACCATCCACGAGAACCACATCAGCGCCTGCGGCCTTCATCGGCTCAATCAAAGACTCACGGCGGACGACATTGATCACTTTCAGGCCCCGCAACTTGGCCAGGGTTGTCAGATAAGACCCCACACCGGAATTTGCGGCATTCTGAAGAACCCAATCCCCCTCCTTGAGATCTACAAATTCGCTCAACAGCAAGTAAGCTGTTGGCGGATTAATCGTTATCATGGAAAGCTGTAGAGGGTCTACATTATTCGGGAGCGGAATCAGCCCCTGGGCATTGGCCACCATATGTGTAGCCCAGGTGCCGCTTCCTACCGGCAGGAGAACGACCTGGCCAATGGCTGGCGCGGTAACATTAGGTCCATGTTTGACGACCTTAGCAACACCTTCATTGCCTCCAACCGCAGGAAGAGGAGGCAACATCCCATAATCGCCCGTCAGGGTCAGAACATCTGAAGGGTTAATTGGTGCTGCCAGCATCTCCAGCAACACCTGCCCCTCTTGAAGTTCAGGGGTATCAAAGGACACCGCCTCAATAACATCCTGCGGCACTGGTCCGCGCTCTTGATATTCCGCCTTTAACATATCGCCGTATCCTTTTTTCGATTGATTATGAACAACGACCTTCACTCTGTACAAAATGTACCATGAACACTAGAGTTTGACGCTTATTAACAGTCGGGCCATTTAGATTCCTCCTGATAAATCAAACCCATTTACAAACCGCCATTTGGATCTACTTATGTGTGGTTCAAGCTAGCAATTTCAAGTCAGCCACTTGAAGATAAATCCAATGAAGCAAATTGCAGCAGCGATAACAATAAGCAGATAAGAAGTTAAATTAAGCAGGCCGGAGTAAACAACGGCACTTTTGTGTTCTACCCGATCAATTACCGCCTTAAGCACCGGGTCCGCAACAGCAAGTGCAGGGTCAGGCTCTATCACAGAATCTAGAATGGTATAATTCCTGCCCTTTATTGTTTCGAATACATGCAGTGTTTTTCCCATTGTTGTCCCCCCCCCAACTCCTGAGGCCTTGTCACCGCTCCTACCCACTGCAACCTCGCCCCCCTCCTCTAAAATTGCCCAATCGATAGCCAGCGTTTCAGAATGATCTTTATACTTCTCCTTATCAAGAAATTGAATACTCAACCGACAATTTTGCTCGCGAAAATCAAGCACCCTTTCTGTCTGCAACTCCAGCTCGTAGGGCACACTTAATTGCGATCGGAAGTTAAATTCACTTCTCCCCTTTTTTGTAACATCAACAGGATACTCAATCGCTACCCATTTATATTTTTTATAGGAAACAGTTGCATATACCAGAATCAAAACCGCAACATCAACTAACACCAGCGCTAATTTAACGGTTAATCCCACATCTCGCCCTAAATACCTTCCTTAATGCGTCACAGCTACATTCCTTGAGACCCAAGCAGAACCAAGAAATCACACAATGCAAGTCAAACTTAGCAATTCGCAGTACCGAAAAACAGCCTTAACCATTAAAGGCGCCGGGGGCTTTATAAAAATAGACTCTGGTGGGGTGACGATTTCCGGCACGAAAGTCAAAATCAATGAAGGCGGATCGCCGGGTAAAGGGAGCGCGCCTAATGTGGCTTCGCCACAAGAGCCCAATCAGCAGGCGCAGCCAGAGCCTGCCGATCAACGTTAACAGCCGTGAAAATATGTGTCTGTTTTTGCATGCCGTGTTTGAAGTGCAATGGGATAGAGCGTATTGAATGGTGTCAAACAGGCTGACTTTTACGCACTTTTTATAAGATTACCTTATCCAGATAGGGAAAACGAAAATAAGAATAAGGGATTTGCATGCCAAAAGCTGCGCGATTGGGTGATACGGCTGCCGGTCACGGCTGTATGCCTGCAACACCGATTATGGCGGGAAGTGGGGATGTCAGCATTAACGGTATGCCCGCAGCCCGTAAAGGGGATATGGTGCTATTGCACATGTGCCCTTGTCCTAATATGCCTCATGGTATTCATATGCGCAGCGTCAATGCGGGTTCAGCCAATGTCAGTATTAATGGTAAACCTGCAGCGAGAGTCGACGATGCTATTAATTGTGGCGGCAAGATTGCCGCAGGCTCCCCCGATGTGCTGATTGGTGATACGCCTTATCAATCCCCCTCTCATCAATGTGCAGAAGAGGCGGCGGCGTCTCATGCGCCTATGCTGAATTTTGAGCCTATGTTGGCGCCGCTGCTCGCCCAATGGTCAGAGTCTGCCGCTGAGGTGTTTGCGCCTAAGCAAGTCGTTTCAGCAGTTGAGCTGCGAAAAGCGCGATACGAATCAAGAAAGGCCTTAGTGGCCAGTGCCAGTGATAATAGTGACGCTGATATTAAAGCGGCCAGTGAGCGTCTCGCCATGAATAATGACAGTATTTTGCGCGCTGAAGCGGCGCAATATGTCTACCGCGTCGATGAGCATCGGCGGGCTCCTGACAAGTATCCATTGCCTGAGCAGCCAGTTGGGCTGGAATTACTCGATGGAAAAGATATTCCTGGGTTAGAGGATGCCGTTTTTATGGATAAAAAAACTGGCTTTGACGCCGCCTTGTTTCAATCAGAGATCAATGACGAAACCATGCTCACCTTTCGCGGTACCAACAATGGCGTGACAGGAAAGCAAGATTGGATGACCAATGGTACTCAAGGCATTGGGAGAGAGTCAATACAATATAATCAAGCCATGGATTTAGCTGAACTATTTTCTGATTCAGTAGATGATGTTGTTAATGTTGGGCATTCTTTAGGAGGAGGCCTAGCCGCCAGCGGAGTGGGAGTGACAGGCAATCAAGGCCATACCTTTAATGCCGCAGGCTTGCATCCTAAAACGGTAGCGCGCAATGGCGGCCTTAAAATGAGCGAAATTGAGCAATTAATGCAAACCCAATCCGTTAATGGGGAGGTGCTCACCTTGATACAGAGCAACCGTAAAGTAGCTGTGGCGGGTCTCATCGGGGGCACAAGCAGCTTGTTTGGCAATGTGAGCATGGCGGTGGGAGGCGTTCTAAGCGCGGCCGTGTTGGCCAGTGGCGCCTTACCCGAGGCGCCGGGCACCATGTCGCCTCTTGAGAGCATCGACGGCGGCAGCCCAGTGACCCGCCATGGCATGGATCAAGTGATAGCGGGTATTGAAGCGCAAAAAGAAGCCGATATTGCCACGCTTAACGTGAGTGAGTGAGTGAGTGAGTGAGTGAGTGAGTGAGTGAGTGACCAATGTAAGACACATTATTAAAAATGAATATAAAAGCATTTAATAAAGCGGATGCAAGTTATGATCTTGATAAATAAAATGTTGGTGATAAGCCTAGTACTCTTTATCGGCTTATTTACCGCGTGCGAAGGAGAAGGTGGGGCCATGTTTTCAAAAGATCAGTCTTCTAAAATCGATAAAAAAATGCAAGCTCAGGTGTTTTTTGAGCCTGAAATGGTCGAGGTGCTAGCCGCGCTACAACAAGGCAAGCAGGCACAAGCGCAAATGCTGCTTACTGAGCATGATCTCGATTTAAATGTTCACGGCAAAGAAGATATCACCCCCTTGCTATGGCTTATCATGGTTGCGAACGATAAACCTGCAGCAACATTAGCCTTGGATTTAGGCGCCGATCCTAATTTTAAGGATTCTGATGGTGACAATGCAGTGACTATGCTGGCCGGAGGCAAAGATCTGGCTTGGCTTGAGCTGATTTTAAACGCAGGTGGTGATGCCAATGCCATTGATAGGAATGGGCAGCCTGCCTTGTTTGGTGCCATAGGGGAAGCGAATTGGGGTAACATTCATGCCTTATTAGATCATGGCGCGGATGTGAATTTAAAAGATCGCAGTGGACGCAATAGTGCTCTTTATCCAGCCTATATTATGAAGTATGAGCTGAGTTATTTTTTTATACAAAAAGGGGCTACTCCTTTTGAATTTACAACAGGAGGAGCAGATTTGGCTTGGAATATTCATAAAAAATTGACTAAAGGGATTATTAAGCCCGATAGTCATCAATATCCTTGGGTGATGAAAATCAAGCAACACCTTATTGATCAAGGGGTGGTGTTTCCACCATTACCCCCCAAAGAGGTGCGGGCTAAATGGGCTAAAGAAGGTAAGCCAAACTAATGGCTATAAATGGTGTGCCTAATAGATAAGATTAACTGAGCAGTCAGTGAGGAGGAGCTGGAAAGGCTGTATGACGATAATGAGCAGACAGGCACATAAGTTGCCAAATAGTGCACTCCTACACTGCTCAACAAGCAATTATTTAAATTTATTAAAATAATCATCATGGAAAATAAAATATATAGCAAAACGTACCAGTTGGGAGTAGAGTCGCAGAGGCACCCCTAAAATAATCATTTAGATAGTTGCAAGATGTATTTCAAAAAAATTACAAAAAAATTTTAATTTTCCAGGAATTCATCCTGCCTCGCTTACAAAATATACAACCTGACCAAAGAGAACTTTTCAGTTCAGAAATTCTAGGCAAGTACAGAATACTATTATCAAAATCATATCGATTAATACCTTTAGCTTTATGCTGCGTACGTATTAATTTCCATTTAAGAAACTTCAAAAAGTCACAGCTTTTCTCAGCCACGATAATTCGTATTGCGAGCAGGACAGGAGAATAACAATGGGACTCTGCATTGACTCCAGTAATATCACGTTTATCACACAAGTAAGGGCTGCCCTGAATACTCTTGTCGGCGGTGTCGGTACCGCACTTACCTATACACAGGAGCGATACCGAACCGGGGGGCGACATGTGCTGCGAATTACAGAGGGAGTTGGTATTTTGACTGCAGCTGGCTTGAGGGCAAACAGCACCACTCTGCTACGCCGACTAATTACCAGCCGCCACGACACCAGAATTACTGAGCACCACGCTCTCGGATTTCGTCCCGACCAGTGGCTGATGGATCAGGTATGGAGCGGCTTTAAGAGCTACCTCCCACTAGTAAGCCCGGACAGAGGCTTTATGGCCAAAGTGATGAGCAGTGGCTCCAGCGGCGTAGTAATGTGGAACAATACAGCCCTGCAAACCGCCAACCTGGCCAACAACGGCACCGTAGCAATGGGGAATTGCCCCAGCTATATCACCCTGGCCCATGAATTGGTTCACGCTGACCGCTGTAATCGTGGGCGATACCTATCGGGCAGTGCTAATTCCACTTTCCTGGCGGATGAACGCCAGGCACCCATGGGTAGAGTGCTCCGCCAGCAAAATGCCCCCTTAACCATGGCCCGTATTGCCAATGGCGGTCTAAATATTGTTTATAACAATATAACTATCCCGAACCGCAACAACCTGATCTCAACCAGAGCTAGCGGCTGGATTTGGGTAGGTGGCTCCATGGAATTGCGTGAGGAGATCGCCACTGTCGGGCTCAGTGACGATGATGGTAATGTACCTACTGACCCGCTAGCCATTAACGAAAATATGATTCGGGCTGAACATGGCGTAGCGCAGCGGATGAAGTATGGCCAGATCAGAAACCTGAACTAATCTCGTGCATATGCGCCTCACCGGCACCAAAACCTGAGGCCGGCCCACCAAAGCAAACTGACAGATATGATCTGTACCTACTGCTAGCGGTATTAACTTATAAGATATCGCTAGCAGTAAGTTTCTTGCCTTCCCCGCTTTGCATATTGCATCCGACCACAGCATGTCGTTATGCTTTGGCGGCTAGAATCACACCTTCCCTTTGTCTGGAAGGCACACAGAACACCTTGGTCAACATACAGCCAGATCATAACCATGATTGATTATGCCCTTATAAAACACGTCCACATGACCGCCGCAGCGCTCAGTATCCTGCTGTTTACCATCAGAGTGGGATTGGAGTTCAGCCACAACACGGGCTGGCGAAATGGCCCTCTGCGCTGGGTGCCACACCTCAACGACACTTTGCTGTTAGCTGCGGCTGCCGGACTGGTAATTCTCGGCAGCTGGAACCCGGGCACATCGCCCTGGCTAGGTGCGAAAGTAGCCCTGGTATTTGGCTACATTATTGCTGGCGTCTTTGCTCTGCGCCCCAACTTTTCCAAGCCAATTAGAATCACTGCCTGTGTACTTGCCTTCCTGCAAGTAGTCGCTATTTTCTATCTGGCGATGCACAAGCCCAGCTTGTAACTGGATGGCATTGAGCACTCTTGGTATCAACCTCAAACTGGTATCAACCCCAAACATCGTGCTCAATGCCTTTTATTTTAAATTTACTTCCATTGAACACCGGCTCACGCACCCCGGAAGACAACTGACTCTCGTAATCTGCCATTACCTTAAAGGCCACACCAGACAAAAGTAAGATAGCTATAAGGTTTGCCGATGCCATAAAACCCATCGAGACATCGGCCATACGCCAAAGAAAGACAAAGTTTTCCGCACTTCCCGTATCTGCCACCCAAGCCCCAAAAAGCACGAACATTAAAAACAATAGCCGATAACATAAAATGGATGTTCGGGTATGGTAGAGGTAATAAATATTGGTTTCGCCGTAATAGTAGTTACCGATAATTGATGTAAAGGCAAAAAACATCAATGCAGTAGCAATAAAACTGCTTCCCCAGGTACCCACCTCACTCGCCAGTGCGTCTTGAACCAACTCAACCCCTTCCAAATTGCCGACCATAAAGACATCTGCCACCAAGATAATTGCTGCCGTGGAAGTGCAGATAATAATGGTATCGAGAAATACCGATGCCATTTGCACGTATCCCTGCACCATTGGGTGTTTTACATCTGCAGCAGCAGCGACATTGGGCGAGGAGCCAAGTCCAGCTTCATTGGAAAACAGGCCCCGCTTGATTCCATTGGCCACCGCCGCACCAAAGGCCCCCGCCCCAGCCTCCTGAAACCCGAAGGCATTTGCCAGAATTTCCAACAGCACCCCAGGTAATTCAGCAATATTGGCGACCAGAACATAGAATGCTACCAACAAGTAACCAATTGCCATAAAAGGGACAACAATACCGGCAAATCGCGCAATTGAACGAATACCGCCAAAAACAATAATCCCGGCAAAGAGCGCAATAAAAAAACCCACCCATAAAGGGCTTACACCCCAAGCTCCATACAATGCGGCAGCCATCGTATTTGACTGCACAGCATTAAAGGTAAATCCGTAACAAATCATGAGAAAAACTGAAAAAGTCAGGGACAGCCATTTCCACTGTGGTCCCAGCCCCTTTTCAATGTAATAGGCAGGCCCGCCGCGAAACGCCCCGGGAACATCGCCGCGCTCTTTGTAAGTTTGCGCGAGAGTATTCTCCACCAAACTGGTAGCCATCCCCAGCAAGGCCACCAGCCACATCCAAAACACCGCTCCGGGCCCGCCCGCGGTTATAGCCACAGCCACACCAGCAATATTCCCGGTGCCGATTCTCGCAGCTGCGCTAGTGGCAAATGCCTGAAATGCGGTTACTGAATTTTCATTTTCCTTATGGATGCCACGAATCATGACTTTGACCATATGACCAAAGTGACGAAATTGTATAAAGCGAGTGCGAATAGAAAAGTAGAGCCCCGCCGGCAGCAATCCTAAAATCAAGATTCCAAGCCACCAGATGCCACCGACGCCACCCCAGGCAAGCAGGTTTGCCCACTCGATCAGGGTAGTGAAATGATCCAGAAACCCTTGCATTGACCACTCCCAGGACAACTTATCGTTATTAAACAAATCTGTTATTTGGCTCTAAGACTAGCAGGCCAATCTACTAGTCACCTTGGAGTTAATGCTGGAAAAACAGAGCCCATCGGCTCCATATAACAGAGCCGCATCAGTATTCTGATGCGGCCCAAAAGGAGGAAAAGTAATAGCTGACAGTCTACAGCCTCGGAAAGTGATTCCGCAGCAAGGGGCCGGACGCAATCATTGGCACATGCTGCTTTTAGCAGAAAATCTCTCGCGCCCGACTCGGGGACACCACCTTTCGCCCTGTCTCTTCAGCTACAGCCGCAAGAGCCTCAATCAATTGACCATTCCCTGAAGTTCGCTCTCCTCCCGGCAAGTAAAAGGTATCTTCAACTCCTGTGCGCAAATGGCCGCCCAATTCTGCAGTCTTGCGATGCACCGGCCAGATTTCCTCACGGCCGATCACTGTGCTCTGCCATAAGCTCCCGGGCTTCATATATTTTGGAATAATTTCCAGTAAATCGGGATCGGCAGGCATACCTGAAGCCACTCCCATCACCAGGTTGTAGTTGGGCTTATCCACCATCCCTACATCCGCATACATTCCCACAGAGCGAACGATACCGATATCAAAGCACTCAAATTCCGGGCGGGTACCGGTCTCCCGACAAACTGCCAACAGCTCCTCTACCTTATCGACCGGGTTATCAAATACCATGGGTGGCCAAGCCCAGGTGCCGTTGGATCGGGCCTTTAAATAGTTCAGGCTTCCCGCATTACAGGCGGCAATTTCCGGCCTACCGGCACGCACACAACTCAAGGGGCCTTGCTGATCCCGTCCGATAGTGCCAGTTGAAAAATTTAGAATAACGCCAGGGCATTTATCGCGAATTGCATCGGCAATTTCCAAGGCTATTTGCGGGTCCCAGGTGGGTAAATGGCCTTTGTTTTCCTCTTGCGCGCGGAAATGAACATGCATAACGGAAGCCCCCGCATCGTAGGCTTCACGGGCGGATTCCGCCATTTCCTTGGGGGTTACCGGGACCGGGTGCTGCTGGGGGTTGGTAAGCACTCCGGTTAGGGCGCAAGTAATCACCACTTCATCAAACATCGCTGGCTCTCCTGAATTATCTTTGTTAAGGCCGCTGTTTACAGGGCTATCCAGCGTGTGCGCGTCGCTCCTACAGCACCAACTGATCGTAAAAGGACCAAGGCGAGTGGAAGAGCTGATTCTGGATAGCGCATCGACAAAATACAGCACCAAGCGCTTGCTTGGTTATACGAGACTATCATAGGGCCCCCGCCAAGGCACCTTGTTTCCCCGGATTCATCTCGGCAGAATGCGAAAAAACCCAATAAGGAAGTAAGTACCTCATGAGCGAGACTATCACTCCAACCATCGCCCCTTACGGCAGCTGGAAATCTGCAATCAACGCAGAACTTCTTGTGGAGGGCAGCGTTCGCCTGGCAGAAGCCAATTTAGTAGATGGCCGCTATTACTGGCTGGAGTCCCGCCCGTCTGAAAAAGGCAGGAATGTACTGGTGCAGTATTGCCCAAAAAATGGCCGCAAAGATCTCACCCCCGCCCCAATCGCCGTGCGCACCAAAGCCCATGAATACGGAGGCGGCAGTTATCTTGTTTACGGTGACACCGCCTATTTCGTACTGGCAGAAGATCAGCGCATTTATCGCATGAAGCTCGACAATGCGATCCCCGAAGCAATCACCGCAGAAAATAGCTCCCGCTACGCCGATCTGATTATCGATCCCCTGAGAAATCGATTAGTTTGTGTCGAGGAAGATACCAGTGGCCACCAGCAGGGCGAGGAACCCCGTGCACGCATTATCGCGGTAGACCTAAACAACCCACTGGCTAATCCACCGACAATCCTTCAAGAAGGGGCAGACTTTTATTCGAACCCAACCCTGAATCCGGCCGGTGATCAACTGGCTTTTCTGCGCTGGCACCACCCTAACCTCCCCTGGGACGCGACAGAGCTCTGTATCGCCAAACTCGATCAGGTGGGGGATATCGGTGAAGTCACCCAAGTAGCCGGCGGTGAGAATGAATCCGTCTTTCAGCCCCAGTGGTCTCCTGAGGGCGAACTCTGCTATGTCTCTGATCGCAACAACTGGTGGAACCTATATAGGCTGGGACAAAGCGAACCCTTGTGGGAAAAAGAAGCAGAATTCGCCACACCACAGTGGGTATTTGGGATGTCTACTTACGGCTTTATTAGCCCCACGGAAATCCTCTGTACTTACACCCAGAATGGCACTTGGCACCTTGGAAAGGTCGACATAAAAAGCGGAGAGCATCAAACTCTTCCCCAGCCTTATTGTGATATCGAAAGCCTGCACTGTGAAAATGGCAACGGGGTGATGATTGCCGCAGGTGCAGAGAGCTTTCCCGCTGTTATTAGCTTTAACCAAAAGGCGGGTAAAACGGAACAGATTGCCAGTAGCAATAGCAGCTCGCTGCCAACCAATTTGTTCTCCATCGCTCAAGCCGTCACTTTCCAAGTGGATAATCGTGCGGTACACGGATTTTATTACCCACCCCACAACCCCAACTTCCAAGCACCCAGTGGCGACAAGCCACCGCTGATTGTATTTAGTCATGGAGGCCCCACCGGCGCCACATCAGCAGGCCTCAGCCTGAAAGTTCAATACTGGACAAGCCGGGGATTTGCCATTCTGGACGTAAACTACTCCGGCAGTACCGGCTATGGCCGCGAATATCGGGACCGCCTCGCCGATAAGTGGGGCATCTACGACGTGGAAGATGTCTGCGCCGGTGCAGAATACCTGGTAGAAGATGGGCTCGCCGACCCCAATCGCCTGCTGATCAAAGGTGGTAGTGCCGGCGGTTACACAGTGCTGGCAGCGTTGACTTACCACGATACCTTTAAAGCAGGTGCCAGCCATTATGGAATTGGGGAATTGAGCAGCCTCGCCAAAGACACCCACAAGTTTGAGTCCCGCTACCTGGATAAACTGGTAGGACCCTGGCCTTCCGCAGAAAAAGTCTACCTTCAGCGCTCACCCATTAACGATGTGGAAAAGCTGAATTGCCCCGTGATTTTCTTCCAGGGCATGGAGGACAAGGTAGTACCACCCAACCAAGCCGAAACCATGGTGGATGCCCTGAGGGAGCGCGGCATTCCGGTGTCTTATATTACATTTGCCAACGAAGGACATGGATTCCGCAGTGGCGACAGTATCAAGTTGGCTCTTGAGGGAGAGCTTGAATTCTACAGCCGCATATTTAATTTTCCGCTCGCGGAACCCGGCCCGGGAATTACCATCGAAAACCTATAATTAAATAATGTTGCATTAAAAAGAGTTTAAAAAAATACTATGGGAAGATGGAGACCGCCGCGTCCACGCGGCTCCCGCTACATCACCGCAGAGGGTGCGCAGCGTATGCGCGCCGAAGTTAAGCACCTCTGGGAGGAGGAGCGCCCCCGGGTAACCCAGGCAGTTAGCGACGCCGCCAAGCTGGGAGATCGCTCGGAAAACGCAGACTATATCTACGGTAAAAAAAGACTGCGGGAAATCGACAGCCGCGTGCGCTTTCTAACCAAGCGCCTGGAAGAGATCACTGTTGTAGATCGAATACCAGACGATAAGGAAAAGGTTTTTTTTGGGGCCTGGGTAACGCTTGAAGATGATGAGGGAGAGAGCGTTTGCTACCGCATTGTAGGACCCGATGAATTCGATGTAAAAGCAGGCTTGATATCTATGGACTCCCCCGTTGCCCGTGCCTTATTAGGGCGCAAGCTCGATGATGAAGTGGATATCCGTCAGGGGGAAAAGTGGCAGACTTTCTATATTACTGACATTTGTTACGAGGAGTAGAGATCTTGGCTTTCTCAAATACTTAGCTTGAAGGAGTCAATTTAGCAATCCCGTAATTAAAAAGGCTTATTCCACAGAAATAAGCCTTCAAAACTAAACTGCAAGAACATCTTCAGAGATTATTATAATACTGAATCACACCAACAGTGCTTCCAGCAGAAAAAGCAGATTTAACCTGCTCTGAACTCATTCTAATTTTCAAAGCTGCATTGTTCACGTTGAACTCAATAAACAGGCTTCCCGCTTGGGAATAGGCATCATTCCACTCGGCCACCGCTTCGTTGAGGCCATTAATAACTGCTATATAGTTTGCCCCCTCTTCATCTGAAATCGCAGTTTGAATATCACTTATCGCACCGGAAACATCACTTTCAAGTGTTTGCCACTCTTGCAATACGACCTATAAATAATCTTCAACTTGCTGGGTTTCTTCTGCTAGCTGCCCAAAGCTCTGAGACAATATTTGTAGAGTGGATACATCAGCAGTGATCAGGTCCATCTCTGCCTGTTGATCCTGAATATTCTTTCCTAATTACCACTTATGCTAAGCCAATTTTTAGCAACCTTTCTGGCATCGGTGGTGTCCGAAGAGAGACGTAAATCAATCTTGGAATGAGTGCCGACAAATCAAACCTCCGATTAAAGCGATATTGAAATTCTGCCAAATAGCGCTGTGCATATTTCGGCCTAATAGCATGGTAAGTGCTACGTAGCGCACTCTTTAAATTACCAAGTACTGTATTTACCCAATAGAACTCAGGCTCTTCAACAGAAGCTCGGCCACCACCACAAACAATTTTGTCATGTACACAACCGGCCTCCTTAATGGCATTGAAGCATGGAAGACCATCTGAGATGACTGTGCTGCCACTGCAAAGGTACTTTTTACTCCAGGTTGAAATTTCACTGCTTTTGAAGCCCTTGATAATTGAGAGCTTAATACGGGTTGGGCGTCCCTCCTTGGTTGTTTCAACGGCCGCCACAAAGGGAGTTTTACCCTTGGCTCCGCGCCCGGGCTTGCATCCAGTACGCTCACCACCGAGATAGGCATCATCTAGTTCAATAAAACCGGACAGTTTGTATCGTTGGTCTCGCTCCATCATCACTTGCATGAGTTTCTGCTTCATACGCCATGCTGCGTTGTAAGAGATACCTAGATGTCGAGATAGCTCCATAGAGGAAATGCCCTTCTTATCCTGAGTAATCAGGAAAATACCGAGAAACCAGGTGGTGAGGGGGAGCTTCGTGGAGTCAAAAATTGTACGAGAGGTAATCGATGTCTGACGCCGACAATGGTTACATTGCTTAAGCTTGCGATAAGCGAGGTCGCAATGCTTGTCATGCCCGCAGTGAGGACAACTAAAGCCATTGGGCCAACGCCACTGCGACAGTGCATCGAAGCACTGTTCCTCGCTGCCGTACATTTTGAGGAATTGGGTCAAACTAATACCAGGGCTGTCCCATATAAATCGGTGTAAAAACGAACAAAATAGACCTAGAATAGCTATCTTTTTTGATAAATAGAGTGTTTTTCAGACAAAATGGATAGCGTTAGCCTTTTACATCACTTTGACGACATGGAAGATCCTCGAGTTGATCGGCACAAGCTGCACGCCCTGCCCGATATTTTACTTATCATGTTTTGCGGTGTTATTTGTGGTGCTGAAAGCTGTAGAGATTTTGTCGATTTCGCAGAATCTAAGATAGATTACCTAAAACGATTCACCCCGCTAAATAGCGGAATACCCTCAAAAAACACTTTTAGCCGTGTTATTTCAAGCTTAGACCCCGAACAATTTAAGCGCTGCTTTCTGCAGTGGGTCCAAGGTATTCAGCAAGAACTCGGTAACGTGATTGCGATCGATGGCAAGACGCTAAGGCGCAGCTTCGATCAGGCCAGTAAACGATCTCCTATACATATGGTGAGTGCTTTTGCGTCCGAGGCGCGACTTGTCCTTGCTCAGCAAAAGGTAGAAGAAAAGTCGAATGAGATTACGGCCATACCGAAGTTACTGGAGATTCTTGATCTTAATGGTGCGATTATTACGCTTGACGCCATGGGCTGCCAGAAAACGATCACTCAGAAAATTATCGAACGAGGCGGCGATTATGTGATTGCTGTGAAGGGCAACCAGGACAAACTGCACCAGCAAATTACCACGCATTTTAATAATTTGTTCGATATGCAGCACCACAAGCATGTCGATACTGATTGTGTGGAAGAGGTGAGCCGAGGCCGAATAGAATCCAGAAAATGTCTCTCTACTAACAGTATTGATTGGCTCGAAGGTAAAGAGCAATGGCACGGTCTAAGAAGTGTTATCGCAGTCCAGGCGAAACGAACTGTAGATGGGCGAACTAGTTGCGAAACGCGCTACTATATCAGTAGTTTAGAGCCGTGCTCAGCAGAACTCAATCATATTATTCGCTCTCACTGGGGTGTTGAAAACTCGTTACACTGGATTTTAGATGTGGTTTTTCGTGAGGATGATAGTCGCTTCAGATCAGGAAATGCACCAGAAAACATGGCGATCTTGAGGCATTCGGCACTCAATCAGTTGCAAGCGGCAAAGCCCAGCTTTAAAAAAGACATGAGCATTAAAAGGCTTCGGAAAAAGGCTGGCTGGGATAATGAAACCTTGGACAAGATAATTACAGCCACCATTTAGACTGATTTATATGGGACAGCCCTGAAACTAATACCCTTCTGAAACTGTACCTTGTTGCGAGCCATGGCGTATTCCCTTGCAGATCAACGAGATAGCTGTATTTATATACAGTTACGCATAACTTAGCAAGAGTGGTAATTAGGTATTCTTTTGATCGGCAACAATTTTTGCAGCAGCCACCGGCCCCATCACAAACCATTTCAACAAGCCCTCTGGAAAAGCCACGATAGAAGCAACCGTACCGAGAGAGATAACAGTGGCATCGGCAATATCCAGCGTAACGATGCTGGCAGTCAGGGGTTTGATATCTGCCTGTAAATTCTTGATATCCTGCCCCAGATCAGCAATTTTCTGCTCGTCAGCCTGGGAATCCTTTACAGAATTATCGAGATAGGTTGCTTCTTATAATGAATCGCAAGCAAAAATACATTTATATTCACATTGCTGCTATCAAATCAAACCCTCTAGTCCAGTAAGCACCGATCAGAATCACTCAGCCTGGCAACTATCTCCGTCAAATGCTGCAATCAAATCCAAGGCACCCCCAACCTCTTTATATATGATTAGCTTCCGACTATAGGAACCCAGCAACCATGAACCGCAGGCCACCCAGTAAGTGGCTTCTCTTGAGGTAACACAGAAGACGCATTGCGCATCAGATACACGCCAAAACAATCGTCCTTTGGAAAACCCCCTACTCTCGAGTCTCAAAACGCCAATATTATTCTGTTTAGCCCATTGAAGAATTTGCGCCCTGAAAAACTCAGATCTAATCGGCATTAACAAATAGGGAACCACACCCAACAGGGCCAATAGAGCCACTATTACATTGTTCCCCAGAGAGGGGCTAAACATATAGGCCAGCTTCCCCAAAGTTACCGATATTATTAATACAACAAATGGACGCATATTCACTGCCGCCGATTTCAGCTCCCTTTAGAAAGAATGGCAGATAAATATGCAGAGACAAGATTAAGCTACAGGGCGATCGAGTGATCCCGAGTTGGCATGCCCGCGCTATAGCATATTGAAACTAACAGGTAGAGATTGGTCGCATTGAGGCCAAACTCGTTAGAGCTTGACCCGCAGAGTGACTGCCTAACGACAGAGAAAATACACAATAAAGTACTGGAGCAATTTAGTTGCTCTCGATTAAACCCAACATTTCTTTTGCAACCAGTGCAGAAGAAGGTAAAAACATTGTAGAAACAATACGCTGATCAGATATTACATCATGCTTATCAGCAACATTATCCTTATTAATAATAATGGCTCCATTCTCACGAAGGCGTTCCTCTACCAAGAACGGTAATAAAGTACCCTGCTTAGCCCATGACTTCTCTTCTTCTGTAGAGTTCGGGAAACCGGCAACCTTCTTACCCTTTACCATATAATGGCCATCTTTCAGTTTCACATCAGCAAACGCACCTGCCCCATGGCCACAGCTGCCCACAACTCCCCCTTTCTGGTAAATCCCATAATATTTAGCAGCTCACGATTGGATGCCACATCAAATAAGGTTCCATAGCCTCCACCGATATAAACAGCTGCATAATTCTCTATAACTACTTGCTCAGGCTTTAGTGAACTATTTGCCCGTTCTAAAAAACCTTCATGTTTGATGGTGTAACTACTAATCCCCAGTGGATCCATCATAAACGGGACCACCCCACCTTTTGGCGAAACAAAGTCCACGTCATACCCATGGGAAACAAAAATATGGTAAGGCGGAGCGTACTCCCACAAATTATTTCTTGCATCGTGTTTCTCCGGATCACCCATATCCTGAAGATTAGAAGCAACGATTAGTATCCGCTTAGTCTCAGCTGCTTGTGAAGTTGCAATAAAGCCCATCACAAGAATTATCATAGAACAGATAAGGCTACAAATTTTTGCCGTTTTTCCCACGTTCAACTTCCCCATTCGAATAACTTTGATACGAAATAGATAGATTACATGAGTAACGTACAACCTTGACATAAGATCGATAGCTTGCAGGAGAAAAGCGATATAGCGAGGTCAAACTGCCCCAAAAGTAACAACGGCCAACATTTCTATAGCGCCAAGCCTACCACCACAAAGTTAACACCCTATTACCGAGCAGCCTTAATAGTTAGGGCAGTAACAACACCCCAAATCCAATTGAAAAACAACACCAGGACTGGTGTTAAGACTCCCAACTCAAATCCGGCAACACCCTTCCCAACCATCACAGGGAAAACCACAAACAATTGAAATGCAGAGGGAAACAAACTAAGAAGAGTTCCTTTTAAAAGTAACTTCGATGACCAGAACGGAAGAATAAATAGCAGTCCCCATAAGCCACCCCAAACAATACGAGGATAAAGCCACTCAGGAGATAGAGGAGGGGCAATTGATACGCCAAAAGCGGCATTAATCCCCAACTGGCCAAATAGCCACACCGCAATACTGTTTGCCAAAGCACCGAGGCTTCCGGCTGCAAAGAATATCAGTAGGTTTTTCATCTCCCTCTCCTAGAACTGTAGGACCACTGCAATATTTACTGGCGAATCACACCACAATATAGAAGAACCATCGTCACTCAATGGAAAATAACCTCGCGTACGAATCACAACCCCACCCGAGATGACAGAGTAACTTTTCTACTTTACCTACCCAATAATACAGAACATAAACCAGATTTATCTTGAGTACGCCTGCGTACCAATTAGACACAGCGGAAACGCCAGAAAAATTAGATAAAGCACTAGCCCCCTACTTCTCAAGAATGACCACTTAAAAAATATTTTCAATTTGAGAACCAGCAATATCCGCTGATCGTTTTTGCAACTAATCCCGAAAGAAAATAACTAGCTTCTCAAGCGCCAAATTTATGTAATAGATAAGTGGTACGCTTGTATTTATTTTATAAATCAATTAAAACCAAATAGGAACTAGTACTTATGAAAGTGCCATCAGCAGGAGTGCTGTACCCGATTTTATTAGGATTGGCGATTCAGTCAGCGACGTCTCAAGCCCAGTCCTTTGATGAGAGCGCCTATATTGACAGGCAGCTGCAATATATTGAGGAAGGAGTCACCTCTACCAACGATACTGCCGTCGTACTTCAGGCATACACCGGTGATGATCTCAACTGGGATGCGCTAAATAAGAACCTGGATGTACTCCGCAACGGCGGCAAGAAAAATTCTGACTTCACTCTCACCCGCCTAATCCGCATCTTATTCTTCCGCCCCGAAATAAAAGACGAACTCTTTGCCGCACTCGACGGCTATCACTTCTGGTTTAAAGAAGGCGGGACGGGTGACCATGTCTTTGCTTCAGAAAACCATATGATCATGTACACCTCTGCCCAATATCTCCTCCAGGAGAAATATGGGGCATTTGAGGACGACAGAACTTATAAGCGCCTAAAGCGCTATCTGGAAGTGAAGAACCAATATGGTTTCTATGAGTTCTACTCCCCTGTTTACTACCCCTATACCCTCTCGGCACTGCTAAACCTCGTAGACTTTGCAGAGGATGAGGAAATTCGTGAACTTGCAATCGGCGCTGCTCATCGCTTGCTGCAAGATATTTTATTGGTGACCAACGACCAGGGGATCAACTTCGCCGCAGCCGGGCGCAGTAATGACGGCTACCGCCGCAATGGGTCCGGAGGGAATATCAACCGGATTATCTACCTCCTGACAGGTCTGGGCAAAGAGTCAGTACGCACCCCCAGTCCCGCCGGCGTAATGCTCGCCACATCCGGGTTGGAAATCACCGATGAGGTTTTCGAATATTTCGGTAAAGATCTCAACATAAATTATTCAGTCGGCCATTCGCTGGGGGATGCCAGAAACGAGATCTATGCAGACTTTCCCCGGGAAGAGCGCGTACCCTTCTATTGGAGCCAGGGAGCCTACTTCCACCCCGATGTCGCAGCGGATACCGCCTGGTTCGCCAGCAAATACCAACTCGAAGGTTATGAGGGGCTCAAAGCATTTGACCAGTTCCTGGGACTATCCGAAGCAGCCGCCCCTGCGGCCGCCAAGGCGGGGGCTGTATTCAGCCGCAGCTCCGTACTCTCCTCGGCCAACTTTTCCATGTACAAAGATGGCGGAGTTATGATGCACTCCATCCAGAATTATTGGGGAGGCCGCCAGGGCTACCAACAAACCCCCTGGATAGCCACCACCGGTTCCCAGTCTATCTGGGCAAAAGTCGGCGACGGCAATAGCACCATGCAAAATGACCACCTGCCGAAAATAAAGCAGGTAAACAATGTCGCCGTGATCCAATACAACCCCTACCCGGAGATAGAACTGTTTCACTCCGGCGGCTCCGATGTCGCTCTACAGTGGCCCGAAGAGTTCGAGGAGGAGTCCCGCAGCGGTAACTGGAAGTTTGGTAGGGAAGATGATGGATACGTTGCCGTCCGCTACCCCTGTGGCAACGGTGACTCCAACACTGTGACCTGTGATTGGAACGAGCAGACCTGGGTCGTCATCATGGGAAGTGAAGAGCGCTACGGGAGCTTTGATGCTTTTAGACAGAGGGTGCTCAATGAAGTCAGTTACGATGCCGACTGGGAATGGCACGGCTCCTTCTGGAAAGGCACCTTGAAGTATGTGTACGATTCAGATGTAAAGTTTGATGGAACCGATATCAGCTTAACTTGGTAGCACCTAATTAAGCTCACGGGAAGGGGTACCCCCTTCCCAGCCTCTCTGCACCCCCAACCAAATTACCCTCCACAGACTATCAACCCAACCTCCTTCCACCTGAGCTTAGTTGACAGTGTCAACCAATATCAATAAGGTTGACACTATCAACCAGTTAGCATGGCGCCATGAAAGACACCGCAATCAATGAATCCCTCCACCAGCTTATTCACGCCTACAAACGGCGCTTGCGAGCTGGCATACAGGAGCAGCAAATTGGCTTGCCGGTGAGCCATATACGGGTACTCAAAGGTGTCTTCAAATTTCCACTGAGTACTGCCCGATCAATTGCCCAGCGGATGAATTTGGACAAAGCCCAAGTAACACGTGTGCTGAACGACCTGGTGCACTCAGGGTTAATCGAAAAGACCGACAACCCCAATGATCGGCGCAGCCAGTTTTTGACACTAACTACATACGGAATAAGCACGCTGGAAAAAGTAAGCGGACAAGAAACTGAAGTGGCCAGGCAAATGACTCGCAACTTGAGTACTGAAGAGCTAGAAAACTTCGCCCGCATTGCCAGCGTTATGGTCGCTAATATGAAAGAGCACTCCACCCCTGACGAAAGGAGCTAAACCCTATGGCCGAGAAAGTTACCAGAGAATTGGTCGTTATTCGCAGGACACAAGTTACTGAAAATATGCTGCGCATCACCCTCGGTGGCGATGATCTAAAAACTCTCGCCCCCAATCAGGAAAGCGCCTATATCAAATTTCTGTTTCCACAAGCTGGAAGCGAGCGCCCGCTATTGCGAAGCTATACCATCAGACACCAGCGTGAAACTGAAATTGATATCGACTTCGCCCTGCATGAACACGAAGGGCCCGCTCTAAGCTGGGCACTTAAAACACAGCCCGGCGATACGATCTTAACCCGCGGCCCCGGCCCCAAAAAAATGACCAATCCCGAGGCAGACTGGTTTTTACTATTGGGGGACATGACTGCACTGCCAGCCATCAGCGTAAACCTTGCGGAGCTACCCAAGGATGCAAAGGGATACGCATTAATTGAGGTCTCCAGTGAAGCTGATATTCAGGAGCTGGAACACCCAGAGAACCTGCAAATCCAATGGATTATCAATCCGGCTCCATCCGGCGAGAAACTCCTGGAAAAATTACAGGCACTAACCTGGCTCGATGGACAGGCCTCCGTATGGGCCGCCTGTGAATTCGACAGCATGCGCACCCTACGGCAATTCTTTAAGCAGGAAAGAGTAATCCCCAAAACCCATATTTATATCTCCAGTTACTGGAAAATTGGGCAGTCGGACGAAGGCCACAAACTCGCCAAGCGCATGGACAATGAAAAGATGGAAGGACAGGGATAACTTATAGATAGGCGGGAAGAGAAAGCCTTCTGATTATAGGCTTTCCCTACTCAACAGAAACAGGCCTATCTAACCGATACCAATAATTAGACAAAAAACCCCGGGCATCGGGTTTAGATATCTGCCTGATAATTTCCGGGGCACCCGACCTACAGCGCCATTCATACATAGAGGCACGGCCAGCCACTACCGCAGGAATGGTCCCGGAACTTTGATTATCTTTGCAATAGGAAAGCATCGCACCACTCGGCTCCCGACTGGTGTCAGCTTTCTCATCACAGGGGAGATTAGCCCCAACAAAGCAGGCATAGACACTTCCATCCATACATCGCCAATAGGTCCCCCTCGCGATCCAATCTTCAGGCGCCTCTGCACCGAGATTGGCCGCTCTTCTGATACCATCAACGATTTCCTCTGGCATAGCTTGTCCGGCAAAGCGCTGAACTGGGTTGTCATCATTCAATACTGTCGCGCAATATTCAAAGGGATCGCTGGATAGCTTGCCTCCTCCAGCGCTACTTACTTCAGAGTTAACCGCAACGATCAATATCCATAACAGCGCAAAAATACTCACGACTAGAGCAGCCACTTTTAACATCATCCCAGTCCGATCCACAAAGGGTTTACCTGCCACCTACCAATAAGGGAAAAGGAAAGAATACACCGCGCTTGGGGCCCTATGAGGCATGGGTGCCGATTAGGAGCTTACAAGGATGTATTCACAGCGTGTCTCGAGTGCGGTGTATTCTTTCCTTCCACCCCAGTAGTAAGTTCCGCCCGCACTATTCAAGTGCCAGATCCAAGGGTGTTAACAACTTTAGTATGGCGCCCTCTAGTGCTTTACAAACTAACCTTTACTTTCCGTAGTAACCGAGCTTATCAGGCGGCAGAAATCACAAACAGCAACTATACTCATCCGAAGCGATTAGGCAGTGAGCAGAAGCTGCCGAGCTAGAAAGCTGGTTTAGAAAATTCCAATAAAAACCCTGTTTTCAAAAGGAGTAATCATTTGATCAATCACTCCCCCTCAATAACAGACAAAGTGGCCACTCCAGAACTCCCACAGTGGATCAGTTGCCGCGAACGCCTGCCCCATAAAGGGGATGCCACCAGCCGCGGCTATGTACGGGTAATATGGAAATCAACAAGATCTATTAATGGGGACGCTAATACCACCTGGGAAGTGGGTATGGATCATTATGAAAATGCCCGCACCTATTTAGGCTGGATGCCAATAGCCAAAAAGGGGGAACAAACAGTACAAACTAATTGTGCCCACAATTAAATACACCCTAATGATCTTTAGGGTAGTATTTCAACATGAGATTTTTAGGCGCGTACTTCTAGTAGCGATACCACTGCTATCCAGCTGTGCGGGAGAGCGATTCGGTGGCTATAACTTACCGCAACAGACTATTGAGAAAAGTAGAAACTGCGGCTTAGAATACCAGCGCACCCCAGACCAGGACTTCCCTACCACTCTTTCCCTCATCGAAACATGTACTGATCAAACAGATAGAAAACTAATTGGGTACTTCAGAGACAACTTAGCCATAGAGCCAGAAACGCACACCTTTGAGCCCTGTAACATCCAGCTTCTAGAAGCTCAAACTGATAGAGTAATCGAACCCAAATCTATTTGGTTCAGTTCGCAACCAGATATTGAGGTTGCAGACTGGAGCAGTCATTTTCTTATCGCAAAAGGCGAACTACACGGCCCCGGCAGGTATGGGCACTTCAGTACTTACAGCTATTTATTTGTAGCCACCGAAATTATTCATATAACCAATAACGCCAATAGCAACTGCGAACCCCACTTCTACAAGATTGACGAGTAATTGGACCCTAGCGAGCCCGCCCCAACCCTTGATACCATCCGGCAGCTTAATCAACATCGTAGACAATTAGCGCAAGCTGAATCTGGCAGGCTCCCAGCGCCCCCATAGTCAACAAAGGGCAAGTTTCAACCTTCGATCAGTAATAGAGCCGCAGATCAATAAATCGCACCTATAAACCAAGAATACCCTCTTACTCACCGCCATAAAGAAGAACTATCTTACACGAGTATATAACCAACTAACTCTGACCAGATTGAGCCTCTGTATCGCAAAGGTAGCCATCTTCATTTTTTTGAACCTTGTTTTCATATCAAGCAGGGTAAAAGCTCCGAGCCAAGTGTCACAATTTCCCCCTCATTGTAGAAGCGAGCTTTCAACAGCCTCCCATTGACTACAATCATACTGCGCCTGCCGATATCCAACTGTGAGAATCTGGCAAAGGCTTCGCAAGAATCATCCTGCATTTCGCTGTTCAATCTTATCGACGCCAAAATGTTAGCAAGCTTGCCATCACCCAATTCTTGCGAAGCGGTCTCAGATACTATGACGAGCGGCCTGACTCTCGGCAGGATACTTGCCTTTTTGATTGCATTTCTCAGTTCAAATCCCCCATCAATGCAGTGAATAGTGTTCAGCCATGACCCAAATTGTTGAAAACGTCAATGCCAAGCAATCACCCTCTTTCTCCTTAGATAACCTGCTAAAAAGCGACCTCTTTGAGCGTGAAAATAGCTATCTCGATTCGAAGTATTTCGGAATGAAAGGAGAAATTAATCAGCTGTTGATTACTGAAACAGCCAAAGATATGGGAATGCAGGTCGACTATTACTCCAAAGATTTATACAAGATTACATATCAAGAAAAATATGTACTCTTTTGCGGAAACTCTGCACTGGTATCTGAGGCCTATCGTGCTTGCGCTCAACAGAAGCATCTGACGAAAGACTTGCTTGCTAGGAATGGTGTCCCCGTGGCAACAGGTCGGGTCTTCGACGATATCAAAGCTGCAACAGACTATTTCTCAACACTTCACTACCCTGTGGTCATCAAGCCAGTTACAGGTAGTCATGGCCGAGGTATTACCACGGGGATCACATCGGTCGATGCATTGCAAGATGCCTGGAAAACCGCCAGCGCCAAATCAAATAAAATAATCATCGAGCGCCATATCAGTGGCTGCGACTTGAGAGTGAATGTTATCGGGGGATGCGCGGTGTCTGCCTGCCTGAGAATTGCTCCCAACGTCATTGGAGATGGAACGCATAACATCAACGAACTAATCTCGGAGAAAAAAAACAATAAAAGTAAACGCAACCCAAAGTATCGTGTGGACTCGGACTACATACTCAGAACAGAACTGCTGGATGTGAATGGTATTTCCCGTGAATATGTGCCTGCTGAAGGAGAACGCATCTGGTTGGCGGGCGTAGCAAATATTTCTGCGGGAGGAGAAAGTATTCAGTTATTGGACAGACTCGACACTGAGGTCATTCAGGTTGCAGAGCGTGCAGCCAGTGCATTTCCTGGGATTTACTATGTTGGAGTGGATATTATTGTCCCTGACAACTCCTCCGAGACAGCCAGCTCTCCCTATGTGATCGAAGTCAATACAAACTCTGCAACCTCAACACCAGTTTTTCCTGATTTTGGTAAACCGATCGACCTCCCAAGGCTACTTCTGGAATATCTATTCAGTGCCTCCGGGCCAGCCCGCACCATTCAGCACGCCGAGAAAGGCCAGTATTGTCCTGGGCTCCACCCTATCAGACTAGCGGCACCATGGAACTATCCATTCTACACACCAAGATTCCGAAACCGACAAAACGCGCTGATCAGCTTGGCTGCATATAAATACGATTTGAAGCCCTACAACATCAGCACCAGTATCTCTGGTGTCGTATACGGCGACAAACATGTCTTGTTTCATCAATCGACCCCCGATCTTGTGCCTCAAGTAGCGCGTCGTGCCTGCCTAAACCGTGTATTACGAAACAAGAGGCTAAACGAAGCAGGGGTCAATACGAGCTTGACTTCATCCACCCATGATCCTGGTAAAGTGCCTTCTCGGCTCCGAAAATTTCGCGCCCTAACCATTGGCGGACAGGTTGTTGCCGCATTGGAAAGAGGGATAGAGCCAATCCGCAATTATGAAAGTAATAACATTGAGACTCATCAACAGCGCTTCGGAGAATTTTTTCGCGACGTCAGTGAAATATTGCATGCAGATTTCGCATCAATTGCGACCCAATCTGTAGAGGCGCTATTTAATCCACTAATTGCGGGAGTCGACATAGTCGCAGAAGACATTAGTCGGCCATTACCCTCTCAGTACTGGATGGTAAGCCAAATCACATGTAGCCCTTCGCTAGATTGGCATTACTTTCCCACTTATGGTGTTGGGCGCGATGTCGCCTCAGCATTGCTACTGCAACTCTTTCCCAAGTTGGAACAAACTATAATTCAATTGCAACACTGGAGAATCAGGGTCAAAGGAAAAGTTCAAGGTATTGGATATCGAAAGTGGGTTCAACGTTCAGCATTTAGTAAGGGCATCGTCGGAAAGGTATTGAATAGACCTGACAAAAGTGTAGAGATATGGGCGCAGGGCTCTCATACCGCCCTTGCCGCGTTACTTGACCAATGTGCATATGGCCCACATGAAAAGCCAAGCTTCGATATCGATCTGGAACCTCTCCCCATTACCGAATATCAAGGCTTTCGGGTTGATCACTCAAGTACTGCCGCACATCCTGGAACTTCGTCAAAGGAGTGAAGTTCCAATGACCGTCAACCATTACTCAATACAATAAAGCTGGCGTATGTATCCCCCACAGACCGACGCTATGTCGCGTAGCCTCGCCGTATAGAGAGCTTCTTTCCCGGGACTCAAATCAACCGGGGAGACCGTCATCACCTGGCTTCTCAGAAAATCATCACAATCCTCAACGCCCCCCTTGTTCCTGTAGCAGCAGTAGAAAGCATGAGCGCCGTGTATTTCTTTCACTCTCCGCTTTTAGTAACAGCTGTTTCCTGCCTGAAGAAACCTCTCAGAAAATGCAATAAATAAATACCCGCCGCTCGAGCGAAGCTTTTTACCTAAGGGTTTCGAAGCTGCTACAGCACTGAGAAAATCTGACAGAAATTCTATCCCACAAGTCAGGATTATTTGATAAACGCGCCGAGGTGGAAACCTATAAAAATCAATCCAACTAGCCCGCGCTATTTGGTAGCTCTAATCGGCCTTATATTGACTAACTACTACCAAAAGGCAGCAACCACCTGTAGCAATCCCCGCCCTTTTAGTCGAGGAGGATTTTAAACCACAGCCCTTTGTTTTAAGATCGCTTGAAACAACTGATTAGGAGGTTTTTATCAAGCCGAGTGGCCAGCTCTATTATTTAACTCAGCCTTTTAGTGAATAGAAAAATAATTATCCACAAAGCTTCAATCTCACTTTTTGCAGTAATAGCCGCCATTGGATAGACCACAGCCGGCGAATGGAAAACAAATAGGCCAGCACAATAAATGTCTTTGCTGTAAAATGCTAAGCACATCTAAAACATCTTTTCTTTCAAAAGGCTGCGCATACTTTTTGTCTGAAAACTGTCAACAAAATGTAACCAAAACTCCAACTGGATTATTTATTAGCTTTCAAATGAATTCACTTTAAGCCTTAAAATTTTGACACCCCTGCGTATCAAAAAACCCTAATCCATAAACCCTAAGGAGATTTATCATGGAAATGAACTTTAAAGACAGAGGATTCCTCTCAACGTGGCACTTAAATATGGTCACTTTTGATAGAGAGGATAACCTGTGGTGTGTGGGTACTTCGAATAATATCGGAAAGTGGAATTCAAGAACTTTTGGCCTCGTTGACAAAAAAGAGTACAACCAATCCTGGGACTCCAAGATGATTGCATTTGACAAGTCAAATGCCATGTGGAGCGTTGGGACTAAAGGTAATCTTGCCAAGTGGAATACCGCCGCTGGAGCCTGGGAGGAACCTGAGATTAAAAAGCCCTGGCCCCTAAAAATGATTGCCTTCGATAACTTTGGAGTAATGTGGTGTGTAGGCGCTGACGGTAATGTAGGTCAATGGAACCCTATTGACGGCAAGTGGGATGATCAGGGTGATCTCGGCGGCTGGAAACTGGATTGGATAGCCTTTAGGCCCGGTGACCCAAGAAATGATATCTACTGCGTGGGAACCGAGCACAACCTGGGACTTCACGACCCCAAATTCCCAAATGACACTTTCCATATCGCCTCCAATTTTGAATGTAAAAGCCTCTTTTTCCATGAAATATTTGGATTCTGTGTCGGTACTGAAGGCAATATGGGTGTCTCAATTTAATAGGCAATAACTTTATCTGCTGAATAATATTCATTATTTTCAAGCTATTTCGTTGCCCCACCCAAAAAGTGCTCCTCTGGACCTTTTTGGGTGGGGCGCGGCACTTATCAGGTAAATAGTCCAACAACTAGATACTCTCCTGACCAAACCATTTCCCAGCCAATAAATGGAGCTCTCAGTGGGTTTCAAAGGCTGGACAAGTGGACCTCCCATTTCGCAGTGAAGGGAAGCTGTTCTCGCAAATGACATCGTCCTCCTGAACAACTCACCCTCAGTCTCCATCAGGTAAGCACCACGCCATTGCATCGACCATGCCAGCAAGTACGAATCCCGCTATATATCCAAACACAGCCACAGCGAGATATTTCATCGTTTAATGAGTCAAGTAGTATTCAAGCGGGAAAGAAAATAAAGACGACTAGATGCTATGACGAATTTGATTCTGGGTGATACCCTGCCTTTTTCACCTACAAGCGGATAAATTGTCTAAATTCTCTTGTAGATCGCTGTCACAGTACGGAAAGCCGACATGCAAAAATCGCCATGGGTTGAAAACGCCATCGCAAAAGCGGATGCACACTGGCAGGCATCCAAGTCTACCATTGAAGGAAAAGTATTCAGTGATGTACAGGACAACCAGGGCCTTCAGTATGTCGATATCGTGATGGAAGGTGGCGGTATGCTGGGGATCGCCTTGGTGGGATATACCTACATTCTGGAAAAGGCGGGAATTCGGTTTCGCAAAATTGCAGGAACCTCAGCGGGCGCCATCAACGCACTCTTCTTGGCAGCGGCCGGTACACCGAGCACTGGCAAGAGCGAAAAGCTCTTGGGTATCCTGGCCAATGCGGACTTTGCCAGTTTTGAAGATGGCGAGCGCTATGCACGCAAAACGGTACAGCGCCTGCTCAAAGGCAAAGGCTTGATGAGTAGTTTGGCACTGCACCCCTTCGATTCTATCCGCACCTTGCGGCACCTGCTCAGGCATAAGGGGCTAAATCCGGGAGATACCTTTACCCAGTGGTTACAAACGGAGTTGAAACAGCTGGGCATTACCAACACCGCACAGCTCAACCAGAGAATTAACCAGTTCCCACAGCTCCTGTACCGCGGCACACCAGATCACTTGATAGGTAGCGGCGAGGTTGCCCTGGTGGCAGCGGATATCACTACCGAGACCCGCGCGGTATTTCCAGCCAAGGCGCCGCTCTACTTCGATAATCCGAGCGCAGTAAACCCCTCGGAGTTCGTACGTGCCTCCATGTCGGTACCCGGTTTCTTTAAGCCCTACACCGTAAAGGGCATCCCCCAATTAAGTGAGTGCAATACTGTCGCCGAGAATTGGCGCAGCATTAAAGGCATCGGTGATCCCAAACGTTTTTTCCGCGCTGGCTTTCCCAAAGATATTGAATTTGTTGACGGCGGCCTTGTCTCCAATTTCCCTTTCGATATCTTCCATAAACCCATAGGCACCCCCAAATTGCCAACCTTTGGGATCAAGTTGGAAGTGGACCTGTACCAGCCAAAATCAGATAAGGTAGGAAGGTTTGCGATGGGGCTGATCAGCACTTGTCGCAATATGCTCGACAACCATGTGCGCGCGAGCCTGAACGCGGAATACCATGCGCTGGTAAAAGAAATCCCCATCAATCCCACCGATACCGGAGAAAACCCGCACTGGCTGGATTTTTCCATGCCGGACCACCACTGCGAACACCTGTTCTTATCTGGCGTCAATGCAGCAATTGAGTTTTTGAATCAGGGATTCCACTGGGAGGATTACTTGGTGTTGCGCCAGCCGGACTCTTTCTATACCGGAGAAAAGCTGGCTTAAATGCAGGCCCGATGCGATAGTCGCAGCGGGCCCAGCACTTTCATTTAGAAAGAGCGACGACGGTAAGAGCGGTAATCTGCACGCCAGAAGTTGCGCTCTAGCAAACGCTCTAAATGCTCACGGCTCACCTTGGGCGCAACACCATCCAATTGCGCCTGGGCAGCCACTGCCCTGGCAATATGCATGCTCACTTCGCGAATATCATTTAGATGTGGCAATAAGGCACCCTCGCCATCTTTCACCACCGGCGCCTGCTCTGCCAGGGCGTTGGATGCTGCCATCAACATACTGTCAGTCACTTTCGAAGCACCGGAAGCAATAACGCCGAGGCCAATGCCCGGGAATATGTAGACATTGTTACATTGCGCTACCGCATAGTGATGGCCATCGATTTCTACCGCTGCAAAGGGACTGCCGGTAGCCACCAAAGCTTCGCCCTTGGTCCAGCTGAATATCTCAGTTGGAGTCGCTTCAGCACGGGAAGTGGGGTTTGACAGTGGCATCACCAAAGGTCGGCGGTGCCCCTTGTGCAAAGCTTCGATTACTGGCTGGGTAAACAGGCCACCCTGCCCCGACACACCAATCAGGATGCTGGGCTCAACATTGCCGATCAATGTCTCAAGGTTCCAGCTGGACACTCCATCGTACTTGCTCGGGTCCTGGGCCAGAGCCGCTTGGAAGTCGTGCAGGCCTTTCATATCGGAAGTCACAAGCCCGTAGCGATCGAACATAAAGATCTGTTCACGAGCCTCAGCATCGGAGAGGCCAGCCTGCACTTTTGCACTGACGATTTGCTCGGCAATACCACACCCTGCTGAACCGGCACCCACTATCGTCACCTTCTGCGCGGCGAGGGTTTCTTGCCAGGTCTTACAGGCAGCCAGGATAGTACCCAGTGCTACAGACGCCGTGCCCTGGATATCATCATTAAAACAGCACAGGCGATCGCGATAGCGCTCTAACAACGGCGTGGCATTGGTTTGGGCAAAATCCTCAAACTGAACCAATACCTTGGGCCAGCGACGTTTTACCGCTTCAATAAATTGCTCCAGGAATTCATCGTACTCTTCCTGGGATATCCGCTCATGGCGCCACCCCATATACATGGGATCATTCAGCAAAGTGCGGTTATTGGTGCCAACATCCAAGGTGACAGGCAAGGTATAAGCCGGGCTGATACCGCCACAGGCGGTATACAGGGAGAGCTTGCCAATAGGGATACCCATGCCGCCGATACCCTGATCACCTAACCCGAGTATCCGCTCGCCATCGGTCACCACAATAACTTTGACGTTCTCTTTAGTGGCGCTGCGCAGAATATCGTCGATATATTCCCGGTCCGGATAGGAGACAAATAATCCCCGGTGGTTGCGATAAATACTGGAAAACTCTTCACAAGCTGCACCTACAGTGGGGGTGTAGATAATCGGCAGCATCTCTTCCGTATGGTGTTCGATCAGATAGAAAAACAACGTCTCGTTGTCGTCCTGGATTCCCCTCAGGTAGATATGTTTTTCCAGGCCAGTCTTACACTGCTGGAATTGGAGGTAAGCGCGTTTGGCCTGCTCTTCAATCGTCTCAACGGTATTCGGCAGAAGACCGACCAAATTAAACTCGAGACGCTCTTCCAAGCTAAATGCGCTGCCTTTATTGAGCAGTGGTATTTCCAGTAGGGAGGGGCCTGCATGGGGGATGTAAAGTGGACGCTTTTCGTTGTTACTCATATGCCTGCTTTTGCCTATCGCCCGAAGCGATGATTATTGCGTAGCCATATTTCAATATGACTGAATTAGCCAACCATGTTCTTGAAGTTACATAAATGTGCTAACTCAACTGGGGCCGAAGACTATCTATTGTGCCGATAGATAACAAGGCCCCCAGTGTGGCCCAATTCGCGAATACACAGAGTCGCTCAACTATGCTAGCTGTAATTTATCTTCTCTTCGCAACGAATTTTTTTCAGTTAAAAAGTGATCCGACACATTCAGAAAATGGAGCCGCCATCGATGCACAAGAGCAAAGCTGGATTAACCCTGCTCCTCTTTATTCTTGTACTCAACCTTTATAGTTGCAGTAAAAAGCCCGACGGAGATAAAAATACAAATTCAAACGCCCGACAGACAGAGAGCGCCACTCCAGAAAAACAAAGGCCGCTTACGGCGATGGCACCGGAGATAGAAGCGGAGCTGGAAGCCCAACGGGACAGCGATAAACGCATCGCTCGCAATGTCTATTTTGGCGATACACATGTCCATACTGGCTGGTCGGTAGATGCGGGATTGGATGGCGCAATTCTTACTCCCGATGACGCCTATCGGTTTGCCCTGGGAGAAACTGTTACCTCCAACAGCGGACTGAAAGCCAAGCTCAGCCGCCCTTACGACTGGTTCATGATCACCGATCATTCAGACGGTATGGGAGTTATCAGCGAGATCGTCGATGGCAATCCGGAAATGATGTCCAATGCCACCTTGAAAAAATGGCACGAGGCATTAATTTCAGGTAGCGAAGAAGCAACCAATGAAGCAAAAAGTGAAGTCATCGTGCTTCAATCAGAAGGCAAACTGCCCGAGCAGGTAATGGACCCCAAATGGATGAAATCCGCCTGGGAAAAAACCGTTGAAGCCGCAGAGAAATATTACAAACCCGGAGAGTTTTCTACCTTTATCGCCTTTGAGTGGACAGTTAACGCCGATGGTGGCGACAACCTGCACCGCAATATTATTTTTCGTGATGGCGCAGACCGCACTAAGACCCTGCTCCCCCTAACCACCTTTGATACCGAGAACCCGGTAAAACTCTGGGAGTGGATGAAAGCCTACGAGGACAAAACCGGCGGCCGGGTACTCGCCATTCCCCACAACGGCAATATGTCTAATGGCCGTATGTTTATTGAGCGGCAGTTTGATGGCTCCGAACTCACTCCGGAGTGGGCACAAATGCGCGCCCGCTATGAACCCCTTTATGAGCTGGTGCAGGTAAAGGGACAAAGTGAGTCCCACCCTGCCCTCTCCCCGGAAGATGAATTTGCCAACTGGGATCTGTGGGATAGAGGCAACCTGATCTTAAAGCCCAAGCCCCCCGGTGCCCTGCAATACGAGTACTGGAGGGAGGCACTGAAGTCTGGCCTACGCCTGGAGGAGAAGCTGGGCACCAACCCTTTCGTGCTAGGCGCAAACGCAGCCACCGACACCCATACCGGGCTTTCGACACCGGACCAGGACAACTTCTTTGGCAAGTTCAAGACCCTGGAACCCAGCAACAAGGAGCGCTGGGCATTTCCCCTGCTCAAGGGAGTTGGTGGAGAGTACTTCGGCTGGGAACAAGCTGCCTCAGGCGTTACGGGAGTCTGGGCCAACGAGAATACCCGGGAGGCAATATGGGATGCGATGTACCGCAAGGAGACTTTCGCCACCACAGGCCCCCGGATCTCAGTTCGCTTCTTTGGAGGCTATGACTATAACGATGAGGATATTCACGGTGACCTGGTCGCCAATGGCTATAAAAAAGGCGTGCCAATGGGCGGGAAGCTACCTCAAGCCAGTGAGGGACAGGCACCGACATTCCTTATCGCAGCACTGAAAGACCCTGAGGGCGCCAACCTGGACCGTATTCAAATCATCAAGGGCTGGTTGGATAGCAGCGGACTCACCCGGGAGAAGATCTTTAATGTGAAGTGGTCTGGGAGCCGTAAACTGGATACCGAGGGGAAACTACCCCCGGTTGGGACTACTGTGGATATGAAGACGGCGGAATACACCGACTCCATCGGCTCCCCTCAGCTAATCGCGGTATTCAAAGATCCCGACTTTAACCCCAAGGAAAGAGCCGTCTACTACCTGCGCGCCCTGGAGATACCCACACCCCGATGGACTCTATTTGACAAGGTACGCTTCGGTATTGAAATGGATGAAAAAGTACCCCTTACCCAGCAGGGGCGAGCATTCAGCTCGCCAATTTGGTATTCACCCTAGAGTCAAATAGCCCGAATATATACGCGATTCAATTACTTGATGGATATGGCTATCTGAACCTCGTTTCCATCCACATACTGCTCAAAATCTGTGGTGAAAGCTCGCTGATGGGGGCAATCCTCCGCAGCGAAGTAACTCCAAACCTCGCCCCACAAATCAATGGCGACCTGAGGCATTTCCCCTTTGGCGGAAAACATCAGGTATTTGCCTGGCAGTATTTGAATCGACTTGAAATCCTCAGACATATCCTTCGACAACATATCTGAACATGCATAGACATCAAAAAAACCGGTATGGTCAGATTCGTAGTTGGAGTAAACACCAAATACTTTAGGGTTGCCCCTTAATTTGGGGGCAGCCTCTGCGCCGAAGCGCTCCCACATTGGCGTTATCTTTGCTGTTTTTGGGTCAGACTCATTGGCGTTCTTAGTGCGGGTATAAAAACCCACTAATTCCAGGCCTTCTAATTCTCTAACTTCCATTTCTGTGGACCAATTATTTAGTTATTCGTAGAATGCCGAATACTATAACAGCTCTCTGGGAACTCGCCAGGCGCACACGGTCACAAGAAATCACAAGTACCTTTTCAAGCTGACTTTACGGATTTCTGCCTTACCTCTGAAGGGGGGTACCCATACATCGATTTATAAAGCTGGGTAAAATAAGATTGACTTGAGAATCCGCTCTCCAGAGCTATATCGACTAAACGCTTATTGGTAGTCTTCAACTGAATATCAGCATGTTGTAGCCTACGTTCGTTAATCCAAGCCTTTGGTGACTCAGCTTTAAAGACTTGGCCAAACTTATTTTTGAATGATGTGAGACTCATCCCAATCTGTTTAGCATAATTTGCTACAGACCAGTGCTGAGTAGCATTTTCCTCCATAAATCGACGGAAACGCTCGTTCACCGGATTAACCTGCCGAAGCAGCTCGTCAGCTAAGCGACAACCGCAAGCACCCTTCAGCTTTAAGAGAAGTAATTCTTCCAGCTTTAAATAATTCAAACTCTCATCATTTAACTTGCTAAATGCACTCAGTGAGTCCAAAGTAAAGCGTGTCAAGTCACACTCTGGAAAAACAAAAGGCCCGCTTTTGGGAAGCGTTGTCACGCTGGATGCAAGAGCATTCTTTGCTTTAATCAGTACGCGAGTGTGTCGCTCATAAAATCGTGTCAGCATGACCGGGCTGATACTCGCACAGATGATTATTAGGTCTTCTCCCTCAGACAAATTATCAACTGTAACATGGCTCATTTCACCCGATAGCCAGATCTCCCCCGAAGCCATAGGGAATTCGCAAGCATCACTATTGATATCAGCAACACCTGAAATCACCATTGTCAGATTAAAATCTGAAGAAAACCCAATTGAAACATTTCCATTTGGTGAAACAAGTATCTTTTGAAACCGAAACAAGTCACCTAAATACTGACTTTCAAATAAGACATTTTGCCTTATGTGAGTGTCCAAATCCTTTTGGCGAGGGGCAATCATGGAATTCACCACTAAATTTACTTCTTCTGTATCTTTACGCTTCACCTGACTCAGCTGAAGCCAAGCTCCAATCACGACACTTTTGTTTCCACTGTGCTCAGGGAGCACTCATCAAGAGATCCGTGCACGGGGTGCGTGGTCACCAAGGGGGAGACAAAGCCGCTTTCGAGTTCAGCCATTAAAACCCACAATCGTTGAATTGAGCGTTTGAAGAATCATTTGAAAGGCGGATACAGCGAAACTATTTGCAGGACTAAAGTGCCAACCTCTTTAGGAAGGGCAACTTTATTAGCCAGGATAAGGGGAAGGTCTCATAAATTAACCTATAAACAGGAACATACAATCCTGCACTACTTAGCGGGCCCTTCCAAAATTCAATTATTCTTCATGCGCGACAAAGCAAGTAGACACCCCAATGCACCCTTTACATTTATTTACACTACCTTAAACGGAACAAGAGGAGTCTCTGAGAGTGAGGGATTGTGAGGTTTAAGCATCGCCTATTCTATTAGAAATAGTGTCACCATATGAAAATTACTGACTTAAAAACCCTAAGTATTCACTAGCAGCCCGGTGGTAATGAGAGACCTCAGGTATTTGGCAAAAGATATCTAAAACAGGCCCCATAACCATCTACTGGCTTTGTAAATTATGGAAAACCCAAACAATTTGCCTGATTAAGCCCCTCACTCTGGTGTAATCACCCAAAAACCGCTAGGTAATCACAAAGATACTGCCGGGGGTAATGCAGCTGTTAACTTAACTATCTTTAAACTTAATAAACATTTGATTTGTACCAGGTATGATTTTTTTCTAAAATGTGAGAAGATAGCTTTTAACAATATCCCTCGGCTCGTCATGACGGACTCTGTACCAAATAGGTGCCATGGAACCAAGTGGAATATTTATTGATAAATTGAGAGAAGTTTTATATATAAACTATGCAAGCGGATAAGGTCATACCCATACTTAACTTCTATTTTTCAATTATAGATTAGTATTTATTAAGATCTTTTCTGTTAACTCTTTAATTTGCCAGTATTAGTAATCAGCAAAACACCCTAAACCAATAAACTCTTAAGCCTTTGAGATTTATGTCAACTAGTTACTCTAAAGAATTAAATCGGCTTGCCCAACTTATGTGGGAGCAAGAAGCGGAGTTGGAGCTTAAGCCCCAGGAAGAGAAAGAAGCAGCCCCTGAAAAGTCCTCAGTCAACAACGCTCCTAATGACGTTTTTTGGGGCAAATGGAAAGGGCGATATATCGTGGTAATGCGCTATATATCTGGTAGAACAACCTCCAATGTTAAGCTCCCCAATATATATGCCGATGAGGCCGATGCCCGCTCTGCCGCCCTCGATATCATTCGAAAATTTCCAGAAGCATCTATTCGCTATCTTTCAGCTAAAGAACTGGCTGTTTACCTATAGCCAACCCTTAAGAGCTTTAGTTGTTGGTTTTTGAGCAGGGTGGCTGCACTGCAGAACCGCCCCCTCATATTATTTTTATAGGTCACACTATCGGCGATTAATGCTTTGATATAAATTGACGAACTTCCTCCACAAATACATTGGAGGCAGGCTCACGCCCCAGGAGTAAGTGACCGTCGCTATTGAGACCAACAAATCGAGCGCCAGGTATAGCAGAAGCAATTTCACAGCCCGTCTGAACAGGAATACGCTGGTCCCCTAGTGAATGGATCACCAAAGTGGGCACATTAATCTCTTTGAGCTTGTCCCGCACATCAATACTGCCAAAAACCGATAGGAAGCGGACAGCATTTTCCGGCGAAGTAGTCAGCCGCTGAAACTCATTAAACCACTCTAATTCGCTGGCATTCGCGCTTGGCATAAATGTTGTGGAAAAAATCTGCCGATAAGCAGGATTATCCTGTCCCCAGCCCGTCGCTGTCAGGGTCATTACTGCTTCGCGCTCTTTTATCGTGGCCTCACTGGCACCTATTCGCCAACCTGCGTGATAACCCCCAAACAAAATCAGCTGCCTAACACGCTCTGGATGCCTTACTGCATATTCAATAGATACTGCCGCTCCTTGCGATATACCTAGCAAAGTAAAGTTATCAACTTCACAGGCATCGACGACTGTCTCAAGGTCTGTAACAAACGACTCAAAAGAGATATTTTCAACTTCCCAATCCGACAGGCCATTCCCACGCTCATCGTAACGAATAAACTGGTGGTCGACAGAAAGCTCCCGAAACAATGGACTCCATATCGGAGAGTCCCAGTCATGCTCTAAATGACTCAACCAGTTTGCGGCTTTAACTATTGGAAGCCCCTCTCCCATCTTGGCATAGGCAATACGCACACCATCGCTGGCCGTACAAAACTCAACCTTCTGTTGAGTTAGCAGTTTACGCCCCGTAGCTAAATCATCACCGGATTTCTGAACTACCGACTCACCAAGCCTGCAGGGCGACCATGTAATGCCTGCTTTGCGGAATCGGTCAGCAAGCCTTGCCCGTTCGAACTCCACTTCACTACTCAATCCCAATGAGCTCAACAAATGCAGTAACTGCGTTGCAGCGTTTGGGTTATAGGGCTCCAATGCCACCCAGCTGCGGGCCCAAGTTAACTGGTCCGGTATAGGAACACCCGGGTGAGAGGACAAGCGGGACAGTACCCTCCCTTGCAATTGAACAATCTCTTGTCGTTCAGACAGCAACCACCGTTGAAATAGTTCTTGATCGGGAAGATCGATCCCATCCAGGAAAGGCTCCTGCAGCTGTCGATGGATATCTTCCAGCTCTGCTGTCAGAACGCCGGGGGAATCAAGCTTAAGTGCTATTTCGGCAACATCAATACAAATGCCTTCCGTATCCAAGCTGACACGCTCTCTATCAGCAATGAGGCGCTCTATTTCTGGGTCGTTGACAATGGATCGAATTTTACTCAAAGACCAGCGCAGGGAGGCACGCGGATCGTCGGGCAGCTCCCAAAATATCTCACATAAGCGATCTCTCCGGTGAGGTCTCGCAGCCAACAGTAAGAAAGCCAAAAGTGCTCGAGTTTTTCTTGAGGGTGGTAGATTAACTGGGCTGCCATCTCGGGAGACCAGCAGGTCGCCCAGCATTTGGATTGAGATTCCCATTGATAAGTTATTAACCCCTGAAATATAAGGTACTAGCAGTTCTCAGAGAAAGGCGCCAGTGATTTTCTCAAGGATAATTGTTAGCTGCAAACACCGCTCGCGAAAGATGTGAAACCCTCTGTCAAAACCGCTTATTCCAAGTCGCTTGGCAATGACAGTATAAACGCCGCCGTGAGGCTTATCCCTACCCCTAAAAGCGTACAAGGTTTCTTTGAAGGGCTAGGCTGAAATCGAAGAATTGGTCTAATCCGATAGCCTTAGCAAGAGATACTGAGAACGCCAAGAGTAGAGCCAAGCGAACATATCATCGGCAATTGTAAAAAGTAGAGAAGAGTATTGAAAGACCAAGTGAACATATTGAAAGTGAGCTGAAAACCTATTTTTACAAACTCAAAAACTATGTCAGCGCGAGACTTATAATTTAGGCGAGTAGCCAGAGTTTTGGCTCACAAAGGCCCTTCAAAGTTTATGCTAAGGCACGCTCGAAAAACGGAAAATCAACAATAAAAACTGTATGAACCTAAAGTAGAAGGGAGAGCGGCTCCTCTAGGTTTACAACCAGTGGACACCCTACCCAACCACCTAAAGCGCTCCTCAAATGCGCAAGCGCTAATCCATAAGCCTCAACTTATCTGTCGCTATGCACAAAGATATCAAACCCCAAAGCCCTTGAAGTCCTATACAATTTAGAGTCACTGTGATAATGCTCATACCACTTTCTAAATTGTGTATATTTTAGAAACTTAAACTCACCTTTATTGGGGTCGAAAAAGTAGCTTGCTTTATCAGAAGATGGCTCAATACGAAATGCCATCGCATGTCCCCATCCGTTACCTGCTGTTCTCAACATACAATGGATAGTGTTGGACTGCTGTTTGAAGCAATCTTTGGATTCAAGAGCATCAAAAGACGCAGAAAACTGATCTTCTAAAGAAGGGTTTTGCTTTTTCAACGCAATACCACTGCCCGCCTGACCAATATTGCGAAATCCCTGAGACTCCAAATATTGCTTGGTTTCCTTAATCATCTCAAACGATGTGCTAGGCCTACCTTCATTTCCATTTGCAAACTTAAACCGATACATAGAGGCAAATCGCTGGGCAACCACAGCTACCTTCGTATCATCAATACTGCCACCGGTAGTTAAAGCATCCTGAAGCCCCGACTGAAGGGCTTTACTGATCCAACTAACTGACAAAGCCTCACAAATCCCACCCTTGGTATGTGGATGCTTTTTGGTGATTTTTGAATAGCTTCCCTGACTGAACTTCCAGGTTAACTGCCCGCCGTAATTGGACGCACTTGCATCACTATTCATTAAACTTGGCATTTTTCATCCTCACATCACAACCGAATATTCGGCTTTATTTATACTATCCGGGCTTTATGCAAACAATGTGCAAATTTAGTGATTAATTATTATTAGAAAAAATATCACCCGAACATTTCCTTTAAAAACCACGACAAAAATTCAAAGACTGCACCTCAACCGATCAACTCATCACAAGAAAGTGACAAACAAAATACTGAGGTATCACCCACCCTTAAGGGAACCTTAAAATTAAAACGCAGCTTAGCAATGACTATATTAGTTTGAATGGTCGAAAATATAACGTTTTCAACATGCTATATTTTTATAGACCACAAGTCCACGACAAACGATCAATGTCGCCATCAGGCAAAACAACCACAAAATAATTACTGTTATTTAAAATTCACTACAGGCAACAAGGTATTTCGGCTTACTAAATAGAGACTGGTTTTAAATATATTTATCAGTACAGCAATTTAACTAAACACCCAGTTAATTTTAAATCAACACATTGACTTAATTGCCCTCGGTAAACAGGCAGCAATCAGTATCTTTCGCTACACCGCATAACGGACCCAAAAGAGACATAAACAAACGATCAGACGAAAGAATCAATGAACTTGGATCAAAAAGGCTAAAGAGCCACTACATCGAGGCTCTTTTTTGTCTCGGAGGGATATTGCTATTGTTGTGTTCGATACCCGCCAGGGGAAGTCTTAACCTAGGGCGGAAGGAATAAATACTGGAAGCCCTGGAAACAACATCAGTTACACGAGAGAATCTTAAGTATCCTGGCGAACCACTAAACTGCCAAAACCAATCAATAGGTCACCACTAAAACGCTGAACCCTTCTTTGCATATTCCCTCCAATGGAAGCCACTTTCCACTTTGACAACATAGTCGCAAGTGCCAGATACCACAGGAATATTATTGATGCATGAAGTGAGACCAGCAGGAAAGCCTCATAGTAACTAGAGCTGCCAACTGAGATAAACTGCGGAAAGGCCGCGAGATAAAACATCGATACCTTGGGGCTCCAGCAAGAGCAAACACTTCTTACCCTTTATTTCCAAGCCTAGTTCTTTCATGAGCTTACGGGCTCGATAGCACTCAATTTAAATCCTTCTTTACGTAAAAGATTTATTAATTAACGATTTCTTAGACTCTGTCGAGATCCGTAAATAATATCTTTAAACCTTAGCATATTTGCCATACTTGAGCATCTATTGAACTATCATTCCAGCAACGCCAATTGTAATAGCTACTCTTATTTGCCTGTATCACCCAGTAGCCCCCTCTAACAGGGACGCTGTCCTGCTAATTATTCATGGACTGCACTTTACTTCATTTCTTTCACAAAGAAGGCGCGGGGCTTTTAAAGGATTTCTCTCTCCATACGCAACTTCTTTACCTAACGTTGCAGCTAGCCTAATTCAACTCATTCACCAGCCCCTAATCTCACACCACCATCTTCTTACTTCAATTCTATTATCTAGCGACTCTGGCTAGTGGCAGTGGTTCCTACAGCCCCTACTACCTTAATCTCTGAAAACCCCTGATCAAAGACTAAGACTACGGTATCTTCTTTGAATTTCGACGTGTACCTTTCGTTGTCATACCTCACCTCACTTAGTAGTTTTACCATCTTAGCGTGGTATCCGGAAGAGATAGACCACCAGAGAGGACATATAATTTCCTAATTACCACTTATGCTAAGCCAATTTTTAGCAACCTTTCTGGCATCGGTGGTGTCCGAAGAGAGACGTAAATCAATCTTGGAATGAGTGCCGACAAATCAAACCTCCGATTAAAGCGATATTGAAATTCTGCCAAATAGCGCTGTGCATATTTCGGCCTAATAGCATGGTAAGTGCTACGTAGCGCACTCTTTAAATTACCAAGTACTGTATTTACCCAATAGAACTCAGGCTCTTCAACAGAAGCTCGGCCACCACCACAAACAATTTTGTCATGTACACAACCGGCCTCCTTAATGGCATTGAAGCATGGAAGACCATCTGAGATGACTGTGCTGCCACTGCAAAGGTACTTTTTACTCCAGGTTGAAATTTCACTGCTTTTGAAGCCCTTGATAATTGAGAGCTTAATACGGGTTGGGCGTCCCTCCTTGGTTGTTTCAACGGCCGCCACAAAGGGAGTTTTACCCTTGGCTCCGCGCCCGGGCTTGCATCCAGTACGCTCACCACCGAGATAGGCATCATCTAGTTCAATAAAACCGGACAGTTTGTATCGTTGGTCTCGCTCCATCATCACTTGCATGAGTTTCTGCTTCATACGCCATGCTGCGTTGTAAGAGATACCTAGATGTCGAGATAGCTCCATAGAGGAAATGCCCTTCTTATCCTGAGTAATCAGGAAAATACCGAGAAACCAGGTGGTGAGGGGGAGCTTCGTGGAGTCAAAAATTGTACGAGAGGTAATCGATGTCTGACGCCGACAATGGTTACATTGCTTAAGCTTGCGATAAGCGAGGTCGCAATGCTTGTCATGCCCGCAGTGAGGACAACTAAAGCCATTGGGCCAACGCCACTGCGACAGTGCATCGAAGCACTGTTCCTCGCTGCCGTACATTTTGAGGAATTGGGTCAAACTAATACCCTTCTGAAACTGTACCTTGTTGCGAGCCATGGCGTATTCCCTTGCAGATCAACGAGATAGCTGTATTTATATACAGTTACGCATAACTTAGCAAGAGTGGTAATTAGGTATAATTTTAGATATGTATTTAGAGTGGTGCCGTGTTAAATTTATTTATAACAGCACCGCCAAACGCATTTGCAAATGCAACCATTGCTAGGTATTCACCGAGAATTTTCTCGAAGGGCATCCTAGTTATCACTAGAAGCTATTTCTTTGCATCAAAAAAGCACTTCCAAATATTGTAAACATTATATGGGCCTTTAGGATCTTACCCACCTTGATTAGGGGAGCCACCTTCAACTTCACTTGCGACCGAAAAGATCATCCAAAATCACAAGTGAAGCTCATTATATCAAGAGTGGCGCGTCAGACTTATCTAAACTTATCAGTCTCGCCCCCGACCAGAGGTATCACTTCCTGAAGCAACAGCTTGCTACCCCACACTGAAAGATGATTATCATCCTTATAAAGAAGTCTTTTATCACTAACTATTTTACAGCTAGATTGGTCACATAACTGCTCTACTGGGTTTATATAAGTAACATTCTCTTTTCGGGCCACAATACGCTGAAACATACTATCCAAAGTCTTATAGTTGTCTTTTGCTTTCGTAGAGCTACTCGCACCGCAAACCGCATTAATTTCTCGATCACTTTTATTACTTCCATTAATCATTCTTCTAGCACAACGAATCGCACTCTTCAAATGGAGCGGGACTTGCCCAACCAAAATTACATCTACATCCTTAAGTTCAGCCAGCATATTTTCAACACCAAGCTCTAGCAACACAAGATTCCTCTCCTTTGAAAAACTCCCCCTTGCAGGAAGCTCTTCAACAATCCAGTCTTGCCAACGCTGCTCATGCCATGGCTGTGGGTACCCCTTAGTGTTATCGGTAAAAACAAGCTCCCACCTACCTGCCAACAAAACCAAATCTGGACGAGACAGCTGAATCGCCCTACTCCTCTTCCCTTGAAGTTCAGCACATTTTTCGGTCCGGTTATCTTTAACCGCAGACTTGTGCGTGTAAACTTTGAAGACACTTTTAATTGGAAGGCACCCTGGAAAGGTATAGCGGCTATACTCTGAAACAACCCGCATTTTACTTTTTAAGTAAGGTGAAAGCGCTCCTGCATGGCTATCACCAACCAACATCAATGAACCTATAATAAGTTCATTTAAAGCTCCTACTTCTGAAACCACACCACTAGATTTACCATCATCCAAAGCATTGATTTCGCCTCTTGAATGAAAGCCAAATGCACACAACAAAATCAACATACATGACAGAGCTGGAGAAGTTAGAGCCGTGCCAAAATCATACTTTCTAAACGGCTTTTCTACGAGGTAATATAATACAAAACCAAACAACAAACCAAAGCAAATTATTAGCAAGGATAATAAGGACTCTGATTCACCAGCAAATTGATAACTGAACAGAACCGCCACAGGCCAATGAGCTAAGTAAAGAGAATATGAAGCATTTCCAAACAACTGTACTCCAGGCCATCTAACAAATGACGACTCTTGTATCTCATGACCAACATACAAAGTAAGAGCAACAAGAATAGATAAACCTAAAGCTTTAACTCCCGGAAAGCCGCCACTATCGACACCTAAGACTGTGCAATATGCAACAATTAAAGCCATGAGCAACAGCCATACAAACAGCGCTCTCCCTCTCCCCAACTGAATCGACGGTATAAATATAACTAAGGAACCTCTGAATAATTCCAGGCTAATTTGGTAGTATTCATTTATCCGTCAAGACTACGTTAGATCATGCACCAAGTCACCTTTGCCGAAGCAGAATACAATCTAAAACGCCGCATAACTCGCCGAGAGAAGTTTCTTTCTCAGATGGATACTCTCATTCCATGGCTACGGCTAGAGGCTCGAATTGAACCTTATTATCCACAAGGTAAGCGTGGCCGACAGCCATATCTTTTGAGCGTCATGCTGCGCATTCATTGTATGCAGTTGTTTTACAATCTCAGTGATCCAGCCATGGAAGATGCACTCTATGAAATTGAGTCTATGCGCAATTTCGCCGGATTGACTTTAGTTGGTCCAATTCCCGACGAAACGACGATCCTTAACTTCCGTCACTTATTAGAGGCGAATCATCTGAGTAAGGTTCTATTCGAGGAAATCAATAAACATCTTGCTGAGAATGGCATGGCACTGCGTGAAGGCACCATTGTAGATGCCACTATTATCTCTGCGCCAACTTCAACTAAGAATAAAAAGAAAGAGCGTGATCCAGAAATGCATCAAACAAAGAAAGGCAATCAGTGGCACTTTGGAATGAAGATGCATATCGGGGTTGATGATGTGCTCGGAGTAATACACAGCGTAGATACAACAGCAGCGAATTCGCATGATGTCACAGCCACAGAGCGGGTCCTCCACGGGGAGGAAGGAAGAGTCTGGGGTGACTCCGGATACATTGGTGCGGAGAAGCGTGAAGAGTTGAAAGAGCGGGAGGTGGATTGGTACATAGCAATGAAGCCGAGCAAGCTGAAAACTCTTCCTGGGCGTAATGCACTCCGTAAAGCGGAAAAGATCAAGGCGCAGATAAGAGCGAAGGTTGAGCACCCCTTTCGCTACATTAAACGGGTATTTGGTTATAGCAAGGTCCGCTATCGGGGACTGTTAAAGAATACTGAGCGGCTGTGCTTGCTAGCAGGCTTTACTAACTTACTAATAGGGAGAAAATACTTGGCCACCTAGGGGTGGTGCGTCTGAAATCCCCCTACCGGGGATTTTAGGTAAAAAATTAGGGAGCTATTACGTGAAAATTAAGCGTTTTTTCGTAGAAAAGTGAATTTTTTAAATAATTCAGCTTAATTCTAGAAAAATAATTCATTGATCAGAGGTTCCCTAACGCGCCAAGAAGAAATTGGAACATTCGCAAAGGCATTAAATAAAATGCCGCATCTGGGTCACGACCAATAAAGTACTGACTACACCACGCACCGCCAGCAATCATTGCTAAAAGTAATAAAATTGCCCAAAATCGCCTTATAAACACCAGAAAAAAAGCTAGCAAAGGAAAAATCAAGTAGAATTGTTCCTCAACACCTAAACTCCAAAGATGAAGTAGTGGTTTGTCATAAGAGTCTCCAGAGAAATACCCACTATCAAAATAAAAGAAAATATTTGCGAGCGAGAAAACTGAAGCAACTGCTGACTCTAAAAGGCTGGTCAAAAGTTCGCCAGGCAGAAGGAAACCTGATAAAATTACTGTAGCTGCGATTGTAGAAAATAGTGCTGGGAAAAGCCTTACCACCCTTCTCTTATAAAAGTCTTTAAAGTTACCTAATTACCACTTATGCTAAGCCAATTTTTAGCAACCTTTCTGGCATCGGTGGTGTCCGAAGAGAGACGTAAATCAATCTTGGAATGAGTGCCGACAAATCAAACCTCCGATTAAAGCGATATTGAAATTCTGCCAAATAGCGCTGTGCATATTTCGGCCTAATAGCATGGTAAGTGCTACGTAGCGCACTCTTTAAATTACCAAGTACTGTATTTACCCAATAGAACTCAGGCTCTTCAACAGAAGCTCGGCCACCACCACAAACAATTTTGTCATGTACACAACCGGCCTCCTTAATGGCATTGAAGCATGGAAGACCATCTGAGATGACTGTGCTGCCACTGCAAAGGTACTTTTTACTCCAGGTTGAAATTTCACTGCTTTTGAAGCCCTTGATAATTGAGAGCTTAATACGGGTTGGGCGTCCCTCCTTGGTTGTTTCAACGGCCGCCACAAAGGGAGTTTTACCCTTGGCTCCGCGCCCGGGCTTGCATCCAGTACGCTCACCACCGAGATAGGCATCATCTAGTTCAATAAAACCGGACAGTTTGTATCGTTGGTCTCGCTCCATCATCACTTGCATGAGTTTCTGCTTCATACGCCATGCTGCGTTGTAAGAGATACCTAGATGTCGAGATAGCTCCATAGAGGAAATGCCCTTCTTATCCTGAGTAATCAGGAAAATACCGAGAAACCAGGTGGTGAGGGGGAGCTTCGTGGAGTCAAAAATTGTACGAGAGGTAATCGATGTCTGACGCCGACAATGGTTACATTGCTTAAGCTTGCGATAAGCGAGGTCGCAATGCTTGTCATGCCCGCAGTGAGGACAACTAAAGCCATTGGGCCAACGCCACTGCGACAGTGCATCGAAGCACTGTTCCTCGCTGCCGTACATTTTGAGGAATTGGGTCAAACTAATACCCTTCTGAAACTGTACCTTGTTGCGAGCCATGGCGTATTCCCTTGCAGATCAACGAGATAGCTGTATTTATATACAGTTACGCATAACTTAGCAAGAGTGGTAATTAGGTAAAGTTAAACCCTCCCCCCTCAAGCTCATACTTCATCAACCGAAATATTACAAAGCCTGAAATGGTGAAAAATATATCTACACCCAAAAACCCACCAGGAAGCAAGGTTGAGCTGGCATGAAATATAATAACAAACAATACAGACATAGCTCGAAGAGCCTGCACGTCATACCTATACTCTAATTTTTCCACGAATATCCCTAAAACACTTAACCAAACGTACTTTTTTCAGATACGTACTCAAGGTGATTTATCATTTAAATAACAGGTTGAGTCTACTAAATTTCTATCAATACAGGTAAGTTGCCGTACCGGTAGCAATCAATTCATCCGTGTCGTTAATCAACTCCATTCTCGTTACAACCAGCTTGTTACCGGTGCGCAGAATTGAGCCATGGCAGAGAAAGTGTTCTCCCCTGCCCGGCTTTAGGTAGTCTACACGCATGTCGACCGTACCCAGCTTTAATAGGCGATCCACTTTTTCTTTCCAGTGCACATCTCCCAGATGCTGGTAGGCGGCGACCATTGCGGTCAAACCACCAACTGTATCCAGGGCGGTGGCAATTACGCCACCGTGCAGGATGTTCTTCCACACATTGCCGATCAACTGTGGGTTCAGTTCAAAGCCTGCGGAAAGTGTGAGCGCCTCCAGGTCCAGGTCGCGCATCTCAAGTCCAATTTGTTGATTAAAAGGAATCTGCTCAAAAAATTCCTTTACCAACGCCTGAAACTCACTGGGTGAGGGTTCTGTCATAGGCGGGCAACCCGGTTGAGCCCATCCAGTGCAGCACTGCGATATGCCTCTGCCATGGTGGGGTAGTTAAAGGTGGTATTAACGAAATAATCGATTGAATTATTCGGTGCTGGCTGTTTCATAATGGCCTGGCCAATATGCACAATCTCAGCAGCCTCTGCCCCAAAGCAGTGAATGCCCAGGATTTCGTGAGTCTCGATATGGAACAAAATCTTGAGCATGCCTACGCGCTCACCAGAAATCTGCGCCCGCGCAGTATGCTTGAACAGTGCACGGCCCACTTCGTAGGGTACTTTAGCTGCGGTGAGCTCTGATTCGGTTTTACCCACAGAGGAAATCTCTGGAAGGGTATAAATCCCGGTAGGCGCATCTTCAATTACTCGATGGCCACGGCCCGCAATCGCTGCTGCAACCGCACGTCCCTGGTCATAAGAGGCACTGGCAAGGCTGGGCCAGCCAATCACATCACCTACCGCAAAAATATTTTCAATTTCGGTACAGTAGTGATCGTCAACGCTCAATTGTCCGCGATGGTTCGCTTCCAGGCCGACATTCTCCAGGCCGAGGGAGCTGGTGTTGCCAGTACGGCCATTACACCAGAGCAGTGCATCCGCATGAATACGTTTGCCGGACTGCATCTCCATAATTACACCCTGCTCATTGGGCAGTACCCGCGCATACTCCTCCTGGTGGCGAACAGTCACGCCCATATCGCGCAGGTGATAGCTCAGCGCATCAGAAATCTCATCATCGAGAAATTCCAGCAGGCTGTTTCGGGTATTAATCAAATCCACTTTAACGCCGAGGCCAGCAAAGATAGACGCGTATTCACAGCCGATAACACCAGCACCATAGATCATGATGGAGTGAGGGGTGTGCTGCATGTCCAGGATCATATCGCTGTCGTAGACTCGTTCGTGATCAAAGTCTACATCGGCGGGGCGATAAGGGCGTGAGCCAGTAGCAATAATAAATTTCTTCGCGGTAATAGTTTCCGCCGCACCATCGGGCATGAGCACCTCGACAGTATGTTCATCGCGGAACTTGGCTTCGCCGACGATCAGCTCAACCCGGTTGCGGGCATAAAATGAAGTGTGCATTTCCACCTGATAGGAAATGACTTTATTCACCGTCTGCATTACCTGGGGGAAAGTAAGGCGGCGGGGTTCACCCAATGCGCGAAAAACGCTCTGGGTGTTATAACGCATCAACTGTTTGACAGAGTGGCGCAGCGCCTTGGAGGGAATGGTACCTTTGTGAGTACAATTACCACCAACCACTTGGCGCTTTTCAATAACCGCAACGCGCATGCCCTTTTTTGCTGCGCTCATTGCGGCGGCCTCTCCAGCCGGGCCAGAACCAATTACTACCAGGTCAAACTTTTGCTCTGCCATTAAATGCTCTAATTCTATTTTCCAAACGGAGTCCACAACGCGCTAACGCCATTTACTCAATACTAAATATACGGTTATCGACACCACTTGTGCCAATGACATAAAACAACAAGCCCGTTGATCACGGGCTTGTTGGAGAGGGAAAGCTTACTTGCGTTTAGATGCGTCGTAAGCGAGATCTTTGGCAGTCATCTGCTGCTGTCTTTGCCTCTCCTGTTCCTTTTCACACTCATCGTCATCGCCACCGCAGACTGTGCAATCCTGCTTCATGCCGATATTGTTGAGCCCGCCACAAGTTCCCTTTAACGGTTTGTTCTGAACCATGGCCCCGATCGCCATACCGGCAACAACGAGCAACATGGCCACAAAGGCAAATATGAAAATTGTCACTTCTCAGACCTCTCTACATAAGGTTTAAAGCCAGAGCTAGAACGCTCTTCGAAACCTGAATCAGTTTTCACCACCATAAAGACGGCTAGATTATCTCTTTCTGCCAACGCCATGCCGGCATCAGCACCGAGGACATTGATCGCGGTAGCCAGACCATCGGCTTCTGCACAGGTGTCGGCAATAACGGTTACCGATGCCAATTTGTGCTTAATGGACCGCCCGGAGCGTGGGTCAATGCTATGGGAGTAACGAACACCATCCCTTTCGTAGTAGTTGCGGTAGTCTCCACTCGTAGCTACTGCCTTCCCACTCACCGCGATTGGCTCCTGCACCATCTGCCCTGCCGTGCTGGGTACTTCAATGCCAATTACCCAGGTCTTACCCTTTGGATTCACACCCTTAGTTCGCAGTTCACCGCCAATTTCGACCAAGTAGTTTCGAATACCCAGGTCTTCCAATAGCTCCGCAACCCGATCAACTCCATGGCCCTTGGCAATCGCTGAAAGATCCACCTCAACGGGGCGGCTCTTGATAACAGTGTCTGGCTTACGGGTCAGGGTTAACGCATCGGAACCGACGACGGTTAGCAGATCGGCAATGTCTTTATCTGAGGGGATATGCTCCGGTTCGGGCTGGGGACCAAAACCCCACAAGTTGACCAGAGGGCCGACCGTCACCTCGAAAGCGCCTTCACTGCGGCGATAAATATCCAGGGACATTTCCAGTACATCTGCCAAGTGTTGGCTCACCGGGATCGCCTGCCCTACCGGGCTTTGGTTAAAGCGCATTAACTCAGAGTCGTCGATATAGGTCGACATCTCCTGGTTGACCTGCTGCAACTCATCGTCGATCAACTGCTGCAACTCACCCTGCTCCAGCCCAAAGGGCACCTGAACGACGGTGATGTGATAGCTGGTTCCCATGGTGCGGCCAGCCAACTGCCAGGACTCCGGCGAAGGAGCACAAGCCGATAAAATTACAGCCGCCCAAAGCAAAAACAGGGCCGTAAAGACGGGCCCTGTTTTTGAGTTTGTCGGGCCTGTGATTGCTTTTAGCAAGCTAAGCCCTCCAATTATCCGCCGAAGTCATCCAGCAGGATATTTTCATCTTCTACACCCAAGTCCTTGAGCATATTGATGACTGCTGCGTTCATCATGGGCGGCCCACACATGTAGTACTCACAATCTTCCGGAGCCGGGTGGTCCTTCAGGTAGTTTTCATATACCACGTTGTGGATGAATCCTGTGTAACCGGTCCAGTTGTCTTCCGGCTGAGGATCGGACAGAGCCACATGCCACTGGAAGTTATCGAACTCGGAAGCCAGACCGTTGTAGTCATCTTCGTAGAACATCTCGCGCAGGGAGCGCGCGCCGTACCAGAAGCTGATCTTACGGGTGGAGTTCAGGCGCTTGAGCTGATCAAAGATGTGTGAACGCATTGGCGCCATACCGGCACCACCACCGATAAATACCATCTCGTTGTCAGTTTCCTTGGCGAAGAACTCACCAAAGGGACCGTACACCTTAATCTTGTCACCTGCCTTCAGGCTGAATACGTAGGAAGACATCTGACCCGGCGGAATGCCCTCAGTGCGGGGCGGCGGAGTCGCGATACGGATGTTGAACTTAACAACACCTTTCTCTTCCGGGTAGTTAGCCATGGAGTAAGCGCGAACCACAGGCTCGGTCACTTTGGACTCCAGCTTGAAGAAGCCAAAGTGCTCCCAGTCGCCACGGTACTGCTCTTCGACATCGAAGTCAGCAAACTTGACATGGTGAGCCGGAGCTTCCAGCTGTACGTAACCACCAGCGCGGAAGTCAACGTTTTCACCTTCGGGCAGACGCAGGGTCAGCTCTTTAATAAAGGTGGCCACGTTCGGGTTGGATTCCACAGTGCACTCCCACTGCTTAACACCAAACACCTCTTCCGGCACTTCGATTTCCATGTCTTGCTTAACCGCAACCTGACAGGAAAGACGCTTGCCTTCTTTTGCATCGCGCGGGGTAAAGTGAGCCGCTTCAGTCGGCAGCATATCGCCACCACCGGAATTCACCTTACAGATACACTGCGCACAGCTGCCGCCGCCGCCACAGGCGGAGGCCAGGAACAGGTTGTTGGCAGCCAGGGTTTGCAGCAACTTGCCGCCGGCCGGTACGGTGAGAGTCTTCTCACCGTTAACCAGGATGTTGACGTTGCCGGTATTTACCAGGCGCGAGCGGGCCGCAAGGATCACCGCTACCAGCGCCAATACGATGACGGTAAACATCGCTACGCCGAGGATAATTTCAATACTCATTCTATTGTTTTCCCCGCTTAGATATCGATGCCGCCGAAGGACATGAAGCCCAGGGACATCAGACCAACAGTTACGAAGGTGATACCCAGACCTTTCAGGCCATCCGGAACGTCACTGTACTTCAGCTTTTCACGAATACCGGCCAGAGCGGTAATCGCCAGTGCCCAGCCGAGGCCGGCACCGAAGCCGTAGGCAACACTCTCGCCAAACGCGTACTCGCGCTCAACCATGAACAGAGAAGCACCCATGATGGCGCAGTTCACGGTAATCAGCGGCAGGAACACACCCAGCGCGTTGTAGAGAGCTGGTACATATTTATCCAGGAACATCTCCAGGATCTGTACCAGTGCCGCAATTACGCCGATGTAGGACAACAGGCCGAGGAAGCTCAGGTCCACGTCGGGGTAACCGGCCCAGGCCAGTGCACCGTCTTTCAGCAGGTAGGTGTAGATCAGGTTGTTCACTGGTACTGTCAGAGTCAGCACCACGATAACCGCAACACCCAGGCCAATAGCGGCCTCGATCTTCTTCGATACCGCCAGGAAGGTACACATACCGAGGAAGAAGGCCAGCGCCATGTTTTCAACGAAAACGGCGCGGATAATCAAAGAAATATAATGTTCCACGGATTAGGCCTCCTGCGCTTGGGAATTAGGCGCAATCTTGAACTCATCTTCTTCCACCTGTGCCGGTTTCCAGGCACGGATTGCCCAGATGAACAGGCCGATCAGGAAGAATGCACTCGGCGGCAACAGCAGCAGGCCGTTGGGGATATACCAACCGCCGTTGCTCACGGTAGTCAGGATATCTACACCGAACAGTTTGCCGGCGCCGAAGAGTTCACGAACCACCGCGAGACCGATCAGGATCACACTGTATCCCAGACCGTTACCAAGACCGTCGAAGAAGCTGGGCAGCGGCGGGTTCTTCATAGCGAAGGCTTCCGCACGGCCCATTACGATACAGTTGGTAATGATCAGACCAACGAATACAGACAGCTGCTTGGAGATGTCGTAAGCCAGGGCCTTGATCAGCTGGTCTACCAGGATTACCAAAGAGGCAATCACGGTCATCTGTACAATGATACGGATGCTGTTCGGGATCTGTTTGCGGATCAGGGATACCGCAACGTTGGAACAGGCCACAACCGAGGTCAGTGCGATACACATTACCAGGGTAACCTGCAGCGAGCTGGTAACAGCCAGTGCAGAACAGATACCCAGGATCTGCAGCGCGATCGGGTTGTTGTTAAAAATCGGCTCTAGCAGAGTATCTTTAATTTTCATGCTTATGCCTCCCCTGCTTTCAGGTTTTTCAGGAAGGGACCATAACCCTGGTTACCCAACCAGAAGTTCACCAGGTTGCTAACGCCCTTACTGGTCAGAGTTGCGCCAGACAGGCCATCAACTTCGTGAATCGCGTCTGGGCTGTTGGGGTTAACCTGACCCTTGATCACTGCGATATCCACGTCGCCCTGGTTGTTGAAGACTTTCTTACCAATCCACTGGGCTTTCCAGTTGGGGTTGTCAACTTCACCACCCAGTCCCGGAGTTTCCTTGTGCTCGTAGAAGCCGAGGCCCGCTACGGTGTCGAGGTTGCTCTCCAGAGCGAGGAAGCCGTACAGGGTGCCCCACAGGCCATAACCGCGAATCGGCAGAATGATCTTGTCCAGCTTGCCGTCTTTCTCTACCAGGTATACCTCTTTGGTATTTTCCCGGCGGATAATTTTGGCAGTGTCCTCGTCAGCCGGCAGTTTTTCACTATCAGACGGGATCTTGGCAGCAGCGCGACCGCTGCCACCAGCCGGAGCCTGATCGGTAAACTTACCGGTATTCAGGTCGACGTATTTGATTTTTACGTCGGCGAAGGCCTTTTCGACTTCCGCTTTATCAGCGTGAGAGTCTTTCAACAGGCCGCCAGCCATCAGTACGTTGCGCTTCATGTCCAGCTCGGCATTCGCCTGCTGGGCAGGCTTCAGCATTACCGCAGCGGTGGATACCACTACGGAGCACACCAGGCACATTACCAGCGCGACAATCAGAGTACCGGTTACGGAATCTTTATTAGCCACGTGCCAACCTCCGTTTGATATTGGACTGCACCACAAAGTGGTCAAACAGCGGAGCGAACAAGTTGGCGAACAGAATCGCCAGCATCATGCCTTCCGGGAAGGCCGGGTTCACCACACGAATCAGGACAACCATCACCCCGATCAGGATGCCGTACCACCAGCGACCGGTGTTGGTCATTGCAGCGGATACAGGGTCCGTAGTCATAAAGATCAGACCGAAGGCAAAACCGCCCACTACCAGGTGCCAGTACCAGGGAACCTGGAACATCGGGTTGGTCTCGGAACCAATCATGTTAAACATGAAAGAGGTGGCCATCATGCCCAGCAGAGTGCCGGCTACGATGCGCCAGCTGGCAATCTTCATGCCCATCAGGATTACGCCGGCAATCAGGATAGCCAGGGTAGAAGTTTCACCAATGGAACCATGGATCTGACCGAAGAAAGCGTCGAACCAGGTTACCTGGCCAACAGCAGCATTGACGATACCGTTCTGGATACCTTCGCTGGCCATAACAGACAGCGCAGTAGCACCGGTATAACCGTCAACCGCAGTCCAAACCGCATCTCCAGACATTGCTGCCGGATAGGCAAAGAATACGAAGGCACGGCCGGTAAGAGCCGGGTTGAGGAAGTTCTTGCCGGTACCACCGAATACTTCCTTACCGATAACCACACCGAAGCTGATGCCCATAGCCACCATCCACAGAGGCAGATCCGGCGGACAGGTCAATGCGAACAGGATGGAGGTTACAAAGAAGCCTTCGTTGACTTCGTGACCGCGCACCGCAGCAAACAGGACTTCCCAGATACCGCCCACAATAAAAGTGACCGCATAAATAGGCAGGAAGTACATAGCCCCGTAGACAAAGTTGTCCCACAGGCTAGCTGGGTTGTAGGAAGTCAGAGCACCGATAATGGCGTGACGCCAGCCGGACAGATCCGGGTTGGTCATACCTTCCAGAATAGTGTTGGACTGGAAACCGATATTCCACATACCGTAGAACGCCGGGATCATGGCACAAGCCCAAACGGTGATCATAATACGCTTCAGGTCGATACCGTCGCGCACGTGAGCAGTGGTTTTGGTCTTGTCTGCCGGCTGGAACAGACCGGTGTCAATCGCTTCAAACAGGGCGTAGAACTTTTCGAACTTACCGCCTTTGTGAAACTTGGGTTCGATCGAATCGAGGAATTTACGCAACATACTTACCCCTCCTTCTCAATACGGGTCAGGTTGTCCCGCAAAATGGGGCCGTACTCGTACTTGCCCGGACACACAAAGGTGCACAACGCCAGATCTTCTTCGTCCAGCTCCAGTGCGCCCAGCTTCTGCGCCATTGCAGTATCGCCAACGATCAGGGAGCGCAGCAACTGAGTGGGCAGTACATCCAGCGGCATGACTTTCTCATAACTACCGACCGGTACCATGGCACGCTCAGAACCGTTGGTGCTGGTGGTGAAGTTAAACAGCTTGTTCTTCACCAGGCGCGACAGATAAATCGGGAATACAGAGAAACGCTTATTACCAGCACGCAGATAGTGCAGGAACGGACGCTCATCGCCCTCTTCCAGTACAGAAATCTGGTTGTGGTAGCGACCCAGGTAAGCCATCGGGCCAGCAGCGGTGCGGCCACCGAATACAGAGCCGGAGATGATGCGATCGTTATCGCCTTTCAGCTCATCAGAAGTCAGGGTTTCCAGACTGGCACCGAGGCGGGTGCGCAGCAGACGCGGCTGCTTGACCTGAGGGCCTGCCAGGGAAACGACACGATCGGTAAACAGCTTACCGGTGGTAAACAGTTTGCCTACAGCGATCACATCCTGGTAATTAATGGTAAATACACTGCGGTTGCCAGAAACTGGCTTCAGGTAGTGGATGTGGGTACCGGACAGACCTGCCGGATGGGGGCCGGCAAAGGTTTCGCGGCGAATATTCGCTGCGTTCGGTACTGGAATATCCGTATCTGGAGCAGTACAGACGTAAGTGGTTTCTGCCAGTTTGGAAAGAATCTCAACGCCCTGGGAGAAGGCTTTGGGATTCTCAGCAATCACTACTTCTGGATTGGCTGCCAGAGGGTTGGTGTCCATCGCATTGATAAACACAGCTACCGGCTCAGCGTCCAGGGCGGGAACGCGGCTGAACGGGCGGGTGCGCAGTGCGGTCCACATGCCGGACTCAACCAGGTTTTCAACGACCTGTTCGCGAGTCAGACCAGACAGTTTATCTGCGCTGTAGCTTTGGAACTGTTCCGCTGCATCGCCGTCTATGCCAATCACGACGGATTGCAGAACACGACGAGCGCCACGGTTAATCGCAACAACACGACCGGCAGCAGGCGCTGTGTAGCGCACGCCTTCAGTTTTTTTGTCGCTAAACAACAGCTGACCAAGATTGACGCGATCCCCTACAGCCACTGCCATTGTCGGCTTCATCCCGTGATAATCGGGGCCGAGAACAGCAACGGTCTTGATCGCAGGTCCTTTTTGAATGACCTGCTCGGGCGCGCCGGATATGGGTAAGTCCAATCCCCGACGGATCTTTCTCATACGCCTATGCCTAAGTTTCTAGTTTAAAAAAATTGCAATAGGACCCACCGTCCCATGCCTGGGATGACGGGTCCTATTGTGGAATTCCGTGCTGCGAGGGCTTATGCCGTATCACCCGTGAACCGGGAGGAAGGAAGCTAACTAAAAAGGATGTGCGCGCTAACTTCTCGGCGCACGGCCGCCCCGCAAAATCGCGCGCATTATAAAGATGGGCCAGAGTCATTACCAGTCTGGAAAGTCTTTAAGTGGCACTAAGATTGGAAATTTCTGTTGAAAAAACAGGGATTTGGGGAGATATGGTGCGGCGACTGGAACAGTCGCCGAAACCCCGCAGTCGGATCTGGGTACCGACTGCGGCGAGGAGGCGTGACGCCTTAGTCCTCCTGCGGGAACAACTTGTAACGAACACCAGCCATATCTTCCAGGCAGCGAACTACCTGACAGCTATAGCCGAACTCGTTGTCGTACCAGCAGTAAAGCACAGCGTTCTTGCCATCCACGATAGTCGCAGTGGAATCGAATACGCAGGCAACGCGGGAGCCAACAAAATCGCTGGACACCACTTCCGGGGAGTTGGTGAAATCGATCTGCTGACGCAGCGGCGAGTGCAGTGCCACATCGCGCATGTATTCGTTCAACTCTTCCTTGGTGGTCTCTTTACCCAGGTTCAGGTTAAGGATCGCCATGGAAACATTAGGAGTCGGTACGCGAATCGCGTTGCCGGTGAGCTTACCTTTCAGCTCGGGCAGCGCTTTGGCAACCGCCTTGGCAGCACCGGTTTCAGTCAGAACCATATTCAGCGCTGCTGCGCGACCGCGACGCTCACCTTTGTGGTAGTTGTCGATCAGGTTCTGGTCGTTGGTGTAGGCGTGTACGGTTTCTACGTGGCCGTGCTCAACGCCGTAGCCATCCATCATCGCTTTCAGGACAGGCACGATGGCGTTAGTGGTACAGGAAGCGGCGGACAGTACCTTGTCTTCCGGCTTGATGTCGCTGCTGTTGATACCGTAAACGATATTCTTGATATCGCCCTTGCCCGGTGCAGTCAGCAGCACCTTGGAAGCGCCTGGGCTCTGCAGGTGCTGGCTCAGACCTTCTTCATCACGCCATACACCGGTGCTGTCAACGATAATCGCATCGTCGATACCGTGCTGGGTGTAATCCACTTCCTGAGGGGAGTTGGCGTAGATGATCTTGATTTCGTTACCGTTACAGATCAGGGAGTTGGTCTCCTCGTCCACACGGATAGTGCCCTGGAAGGCGCCATGTACGGAGTCGCGACGCAGCAGAGAAGCGCGCTTCACCAAATCGTTGGGGGCCTTGCCCTTGCGCAATACGATAGCGCGCAGACGCAGAACATCACCACTACCAGCCTTGTCGATCAGCAGGCGGGCAACCAGACGGCCGATACGACCAAAACCGTAGATCACAACATCTTTGGATTCGGGCAGAGGCTTGCCGGCACCCGCTGCGTCGGACAGCTCTTCACGTACAAACTCGTCCACAGACAAGCCGCGATCGTCGCGCATGTACTTGTTGGTCATGGTTCCCAGGTCGATATGTACGGGACCCAGCTCCATCTTGCAGATGGCTTCCAATACAGGGAAGGTTTCAAACTCGGAGAGTTCATTTTCCTCAACCTGACGCACGAAACGGTGCGCTTTCATAATGCTCAGCACTGAGCGATTAACCAGGTTGCGGCCGTACATATAAATACCGACGTTGCTCTCACGGTTGAGCTTTCCAATCATCGGAATCATGGATTCAGCCAGTGCTTCACGCTGTTTCCAGTCCTTGAAAAAGTCCGCGGGCTTCGGTCGCTTCTGAGTCACTATCGGACACCTCTGCAATGTATTTAGTAGGCAAGAAATACGGCCTTGAAACCACTCAGGACCGCATGGCTGCGCATTATAGTGTTCGCTTTACACTGCGCAACTGAGCAAAAAAGAGCCAAAAAAATGTAGTAAAACTACCTTTTTGTAGTCCACCCGAGCGACATTGCGCAATCCATAAAAAAGCGTAGTTGTTCCCGACTGGAAACACAGGCAGGGTTAACATTCCCTGCAAGCAAAACTGTTCGCGGCTACAATAGCCGACCTCGAAGACATCTCGAATGAATGCGCGGATATATAAGGAAAGATGACAGAAATACAGCCCCTGACCCCACCGAAGTTTCGCTCCTCCAGTGACCGACAATTTTGGGGACAACTGCATGGCGCAGCTGCCGCGCTCGCCATCCTCAACGCGGCACGCAATAACAAAGCGCCCACCCTGTTAATCACAAAGGACAGTCTCGAAGCGCACCGTTTAGAGGTGCAATTGAAATTTTTTAACAAAGCGCGGCGAGATAAGGGGGAAAACGGGGAGCTGGAAATTTTCCATTTTCCCGACTGGGAAATTCTCCCCTACGACACCTTCTCCCCCCACCAGGACATCATCTCGGATCGCCTCGCCACCCTTTACCAGCTGCCGAAAATGGGGGCCGGGATCGTCATAATCCCAGTTAGCACCCTGATGCACCGGCTACCACCCTGCAATTATATTGCCGGCAATGCGCTGATATTGGAGGAGGGGCAGCAGTTTGATATCGATATCCAGCGGAGACTGCTGGAGCAGGCCGGCTACCACTGCGTAGACACCGTCTACGAACACGGCGAATTCGCTGTGCGCGGCTCACTGATGGATATTTTCCCAATGGGCAGCCCCCTGCCCTACCGCATCGATCTGTTCGACGATGAAATTGAATCCCTTCGCACCTTTGACCCGGAAACCCAACGCACCATCGACAAGGTGAAAACCATTCACCTTTTGCCTGCGCGGGAATTCCCTTTGCACAAGGCTGCCCTATCAGGGTTTCTGCAAAATTGGCACGGTGAATTCGATAGCGACCCCAGCCAAGTGCCAATTTACCAGGATATCAGTGCAGGAATTGCCCCGGCGGGCATTGAGTACTACCTGCCCCTATTCTTCGATGGGAACTGCTCAAGCCTGTTCGACTATCTGCCCGAGGGCAGCCAGGCATTTTTACAGGGAGATATCCAACAGCCGCTGGACAATTTCTGGCGCGAAGTCAGCAATCGCTATGAAAGTCGTCGCGGCGACCTGACCCGTCCCATATTGCCACCGCGCCAGATTTTACTGGAAATTGATGAGCTTAACGGTGCCCTGAAGTCCATGCCCCGGGCAATCTTCTCTGCGGAGAGTCTTCCGGAAGCCCAGGGCAACTGTAATTTTGACACTTCCGTACCCCCCTCACTGCCAGTAGATGGCAAGTCCGAACAACCCCTGGCTGCACTGGAAAGCTACCTGATGGAATACTCCGGTCGGGTGCTATTTTGTGCTGAAAGTAGCGGGCGTCGCGAAGCGCTGCTGGAGCTATTAAAGGGCATACGGCTCAGCCCTCCCAGCTTCCAAAGCTGGCAGGACTTCCTCGCCGCAAAGGACACTATCGGGATTACCGTAGCCCCCATCGATCAAGGGCTGCTGCTTGAGGACCCGCAAATCAACCTGATCGCAGAACCGCAGTTATTTGGTGAGCGGGTACTGCAGCAACGCCGCCGTAAAAAAGCCAAAGATGAAGCGGACAACGCGGTTAAAAACCTGGCTGAACTGCGCATGGGCACTCCCGTCGTTCACATTGATCACGGCGTAGGTCGTTATCGCGGCCTACAGCACCTGGAGATCGACGGGCAACCGGCAGAATTCCTGACCCTTGAATATGCCGACGATGCCAAACTCTACGTACCGGTGGCCAGCCTGCATTTGATCAGCCGCTACTCCGGTGCCGATGAAGCCCTGGCCCCGCTGCACAGAATGGGCAGTGAACAGTGGCAAAAAGCCAAACGCAAAGCCGCCGAGAAAGTCCGCGATGCAGCTGCGGAGCTGCTGGATATCTACGCCCGCCGCGAAGCCCGTATTGGCCATGCCTTCGATAACCCTCAATTGGCCTACCGGGAGTTTTCCGCAGGTTTCCCCTTCGAGGAAACTCCAGATCAACAACAAGCCATCGAGGCAGTTCTTGGGGATATGCTCTCAAATAAGCCGATGGACCGACTGGTTTGCGGCGACGTGGGATTCGGTAAGACAGAAGTGGCCATGCGGGCTGCATTTGTCTCGGCCCACGCAGGTATGCAAGTGGCCATGCTGGTTCCCACCACCCTGTTGGCCCAGCAACACTATCAATCCTTCCAGGATCGCTTTGCCGATTGGCCGATCAATATCGAGGTGATCTCCCGCTTCCGCTCCAGCAAGGAAGTGGACAGCGTGAAAGAGAAGGTTGCCAGTGGCAAGGTGGATATCCTGGTTGGCACCCACAAGCTGTTGCAAAGCGATCTGGACTTTAAAAATCTCGGCCTGCTGATTATCGACGAAGAACACCGCTTTGGCGTCCGACAGAAGGAGCGCCTGAAGAGCCTGCGCTCCGAGGTGGATATCCTCAACCTTACCGCCACCCCTATTCCCCGCACCCTGAATATGGCCATGGCCGGTATTCGCGATCTATCGGTGATCGCCACCCCACCAGCACGGCGCCTCTCTGTGAAAACCTTCGTGCGCGAGCGCGATGATGCCTTGGTAAAAGAGGCTATCCTGCGGGAGATCTTGCGCGGCGGTCAGGTGTATTTCCTGCACAACGAAGTCAAAAGCATTGAGCGAATCGCGCGGGAGCTACAGGAGATGATTCCCGAGGCCCGTATCGGCATAGGCCATGGCCAGATGCGCGAACGGGAGCTGGAACAGGTGATGAGTGACTTCTATCACAAGCGCTTTAATGTCCTGGTCTGTACCACCATTATCGAAACCGGTATCGACGTCCCCACAGCCAACACGATACTGATCGAGCGCGCAGACAAGTTCGGCCTGGCCCAGCTTCACCAGTTGCGCGGTCGCGTGGGACGCTCGCACCACCAGGCCTACGCCTACCTACTGACTCCCAACAAGCGCTCCATGACCGGTGACGCCGTGAAGCGCCTGGAAGCGATTAGCGAGGCCCAGGATCTGGGAGCAGGCTTTACCCTGGCTACCCACGACCTGGAAATTCGCGGTGCAGGCGAACTGCTAGGTGAGGAGCAAAGCGGGCAGATTCAGAGTGTCGGCTTCAACCTGTATATGGAGATGCTCGACAAGGCAGTGAAGGCCATTCGTGAGGGCCGCACACCGAATATTGACGAACCCCTCGAATCCCCTGCGGTGGACGTCAATCTGCGGGTTGCTGCGCTGATTCCCGAGGACTACCTGCCCGATGTCCACGGCCGTCTGATCATGTACAAACGCATTGCCAATGCCACCGACGGGCAGCAACTGAAAGAACTTCAGGTAGAGATGATCGACCGTTTCGGGCTACTGCCGGAATCGGTAAAACACTTATTCCGCACCACGGAGATCAAGTTAAAGGCCGAGAATATGGGCATCCGCAAACTTGAGGCCTCTGCGGCAAGAGGGCGTATCGAATTTGCGGAGAATACCCGTGTAGATCCGCTCACTTTGGTTAAGATGGTGCAAACCCAGCCGGGACGCTACCAGCTGGCCGGCGCCAACCAATTGAATTTCAGTCTCGATGAGGAGGGTACTGATCGCAAGCTCCAGGAAATTAACGAAGTTCTGGAAAAGCTTGCACAGTGATACCATCCGGCAGGCAGCAGCGGGAGCTGGCGGCAAAACTAATTAGTCTCCTACTCCCGCTTAAACGGCCTGTCGGCAATGACACCCTCGGCACCCAAATAGAATTGTTTAAGTGGTAAACCCATGAAAAGGATAATTAGCCTCTGCTCAACCCTGGCGCTCACGCTGGCAGCAACCAGTGCCCAGGCCGTCAACTACGCTGGCAATACTTTCGAAATAGAAATGATCGTATTCGAGCGCCCCCAGGGGATGGAAAGAACCGCAGAGACCTGGCCGACGGCACCCCGTCTTCAGTATCCATCAAAGTGGATCGACTTTGACACCCTGCGCACCCCAACTCAGCCAACAGAGGATGAGGTGTTATCGCTTGAAGACATCATCTCGAGCCCAGAAACGAGCGGCCCAGCCGATATTGAATCATCGGAGCTTGAGGGCGACGCATCTACTAGTTTGCAGAACTCTGAGCAAGCACCAAGAAACTTGCTGCTAAGACCTGTACCCAGGCTGCTGAACAACAAAGCCGCCGCAATTTCCAGGGCTGGTGACAGGGTCCTGTTTCACAAGGCCTGGCGCCAGGTTTTAAAAACCAAGAGAAACTCTCCGGCCATTCTGATTGATGGCGGCAGCCAGCTCAGCGGCCACAGCCAGCTTGAGGGATCTATCACCCTGAGTGTCGCTCGCTATTTACATATCAGTACTAATTTGTGGCTCAGCGATTTTTATACGCAACCCGGGGAACACAGTATTCTTCTTCCTCAACGCCCACAAAATAAAATCGAAAAGCCGCTACAAATCCTAACCGGCAATTACAGTGATATTGAAAATTCATATTCACAAAATAACGGGTTTGATATCGAAAATAGTCAGGGCGCAATTAACACAACTGAGCCACTCACACTGGGCGAGCCGGAACTTATAAAAGAAGAGCCATTATATGTAGCCCATGCTGCAAGACTGCAACACGAGAGACGTTTACGTAGCGGACAACTTCATTATATCGACCACCCTGCATTTGGCATTCTTATTGAAGTGCGCACCGTAGCCAAACCCAAAGAAGACTCGCAAAATATGGATACACTTAATTCCGACCAAGAAAAAGATAACCGCACAGAAAGTTAATTTATTTAAATAATCGACCTTCGCCAAAAGCCCCAGCAAATCTTGCTGGGGCTTTTATTTTAAATATACCTTTAAAACTCCTCACCTCAAACGAATTAATTTCACCATCACTGCAAGCACACCCGACCCAGCCGATATTTAATCAATTTATCTTTAATCAAAACACAGCCAGCAAACAAGCAAATACCGCCACCCCACAACAACATAAAATTGCAATCAGTGGGGCAATATTCCGGGAGTATTAAAATAATAATTAGCACAACGTTATTGAGCACAATAAACTCACTCATACACACAATTACATTGGGAACTTTAGGTGGGGCGGGATATGACCAAATCTACAAAGAGGGACACAAATGCAACTTAAAGAAGAAAAGCCTATATCCACTGCAAAGTAGCAAACAAAAAAGCGGATCATAAAGATCCGCTTTTCAGAGGCGCTGACAGGGCCGGCGTCAATTGAGCCGCAGGACCCTACACGACAACAGTTCTTTCAACGAGTGATCTATAAATCACTCACAGGGAACAACATCTTCCGCCAGCAGTCCTTTGTCACCTTGTTGCATTTCGAACTCTACCGCCTGCCCCTCATTAAGGGTTTTGTAGCCCTCGCCGCGAATGCTGCGATAGTGAACGAAAATATCTTCAGTTCCTTCTCCACAGGTGATGAAGCCATAACCCCGTGCGTTATTAAACCACTTCACTGTACCTGTAACGCGATCACTCATTGAGAAAACCTCATTATTGTTATTGCGCCTACCTCTTTTACCTCACTGCTCAATTCGGCAAGAGGGGCAAACGCCACCCCATTGTTAACAAACTGCTCCATGCAGAATGCTATCTTGCTTAATCCGATGAGCATATACTCAAAGGACGTACCCTGATTCTTAGATAAAACAGCGCCAGTGTCTAGTTTTCTATGTGAAATAAATACTACGTTTTTCCCAATATGCGTAATTAACCGTCAAAATCTTCAATAGTGCTCAATTAGAAACTAATCATTTGTACCTTATTGCACTCCCATTCCTCAACTGTCTAACGCGGCCTCTCGCGTTAATGAAGGTATATCGGCAATATGTAATGTTGAGGTTGGGAATGCACAGGATGCCCCATATCCCTCAATTATTTTAAGAATTGTTAATAGAACATCCTGTTTTACTTCATGATAACGAACCCAATCGGTAGTGCGGGTAAACGTATATATAAAGAAATCCAAAGAAGAGGAAGCAAAACTATTAAAATTAACAATAAGCGTACGATTAGAATCAATTTCCGGATGTTCCTGTAACATATTTTTAACATCCGCCACGATTGCCGCCATATGATGGGCATCTTCATAACGAATACCAATCGTTTCAAAAATCCTACGATTTAACATACGGGAAGGATTTTCTACCGCAATCTGGGTGAAGATGCCATTGGGAACATAGACGGGTCGCATATCAAAAGTGCGGATTCTGGTCAGGCGCCAACCGATATCTTCCACGGTCCCCTCAATCTCCTTATCGGGGGAGCGAATCCAGTCGCCCACCGCAAAGGGCCGATCCAGATAGATCATCAGGCCACCGAAAAAGTTTGCCAGCAGGTCCTTGGCCGCAAAACCGACAGCCAGTCCGCCAATACCACCAAATGCCAAAACACCACTGACGCTATAGCCCAGGAACTGCATGACCACAATTCCCGCCGTGATCACGATTGAGGCCCTGACCAGTTTGCCGATCGCACGTACCGTAGTGGCATCCATCGGCTTGCCCATATAGCGCGGATCGCACAGGTTATGTTCCACGCTGTGTGAGAATCGCCAGGCAAACCAAGCCATCACCAGGATCAAGCCTATTTCCCGCGTCGGTGCAGCCAGGGAGAATATCTCGGCACCAGTGGCGTCCCCCGCTCGCTGGGCAGCGACACTCAAGCCCAGCAGCCATACAAGTACCTGCCCGGGAGGGGAGAGTGCCCCAACCAAAGCATCATCCCAGGGATTAACCGTCTTTTCCGCCTTAATGGCCATGCGCTGCACAAACCGGCCAAATAACCAGGCCAACACCCCAGACGCAAGTACTATGAGGAAAACAGAAACTATCCAGACCCGGTTTTCACCAAGCCAGGACAACAGCACGCTCTCAACGGACTCCACTCGAACCCCTCCGCTTTAACCAACAATCAGTAATATCCGTATAACGCCTTCTCAATAGACGACGGATTTAAACAACTTATCTCAACGCATTATGGAAGCTAACCACTCCCTGGTTCTGTGCCAACGCGCACTCTTCTCAAGCTCCACCCAGGAGCCAATCACCGGCCTGCCACCCATGGCCGACAACCGATGAGTGGACTCCGGCTTGGGCACAAAGGTATCCAGTGCCGCCAGCGCCTCAAAAGCGCCGACACGATTGTTGCATACGATACCCATATCACAACCGGCTTCCAGGGCTGCGCGAATCCTATCGCCATAGCCTCCGGCCGCACCCGCCCCTTCCATAGACAGATCATCACTAAAAATCACTCCATTGAATCCCAGCTGTCGCCGCAATACATCCTGCAGCCAATAGCGGGAGAATCCCACCGGCTGGCTATCAATGTTGATGAAGCGGATATGGGCCGGCATCACTGCGGTAAGTTCCTGGGTTCCAATACAATCGATAAACGGAAGTGCATCGGTTGCCAAGACCTGATCCAACGAGCGCTTATCCTCTGGCAACTCCACATGACTATCTTCCAGCACGTGGCCATGCCCCGGAAAATGCTTGCCTGTCGTGGCCATTCCCGCTTCGCGCATCCCTTGGATAAAGGGGCGAGCCAGTGCGGTTAACTGGGCGGGGTCGGGACAAAAACTCCGATCGCCGATCACCCTGCTGTGACAGTCATCCGCATCCAAAACCGGCGCAAAGCTAAAATCTACTCCTACGGCAAGCAACTCTGCGGCCAGCAGCCAGCCCACATCCTGCAACTGCTCGTTACTGGCGACAGCACTGAGAGCCTGCATTGAGGGTATTCGCGTAAAGTCATCGCGAAACCGCTGAACCCTACCACCCTCCTGATCTACCGCTAGCAGGATCTCTGGTCGCACCGCACGGATGGAGTTAACCAATTGGATAAGCTGCTGGCGATCCCGATAGTTTCTCGCAAAAAAGATCAGCCCGCCCACCATCGGATGCCGAAGTAACTCACAGTCTTCCTCGGTGAGTTCAAGCCCCTCGATATCCACCATGACCGGTCCGGGTGGTAAAGACATATTAAGTTCCTTATCGATTTAAGAGTGCGCCCACTAATTATCTACCTTCAACATGGCCGAAGCAGCGGGTACCAATCGCTCAAGAGTCTGGGTCAGGGTACTGTCAGAACCGAAATCCTCCCGCAGGATAGCCTCAATCGCATCGTGGCTCGACAGTGTGAAAATGGTCGCTCCCAGCATAAAGTAGAGGCGCCAATAGAAAGTTTCTGGGTCCAAGCCCGGTAACGCTTCAGCCAGCAGCCCGGCAAAACGGCGGTAAGTATCCCCGTATCGAGATACGATAAATCGACGCAAATGCCCCTGGAACTGGGTATAGGCCAATCCTAAAAGACGCATAAATCGCTGTGGATCCTTTCCCTCCAGCCCAAGGCTTCCCAACCCAACTCGATACAGGCATTCGATCAGCTCCTCCACCCCCAGGGGCTGCCCCAGGGCAATACGGCGATCAAGTTCTTCTTCCAGAGCGTTAGTGAAAGGCGTTAAAAAGCGTTCAAATACCGCCTGTATCAGTTCTTTCTTGGAGCCGAAATGGTAGTTAACTGCCGCCAGATTAACCCCGGCCGTGCTCGTAATTGTTCTCAATGAGGTTTCAGGAAAACCCCGTTCAGCAAACAGCACTTCCGCTGCATCGAGTATCCGGCTGACCGTATCTATCTGGCTCATAAGTATCAAACCACCATTTAAAACATACGTTTAATCGACGCCAGAGTAGCACATTCTCATTGATCTAGAGCCCGCCAGCTAAGCTCTCCACTCAGCAAAGTACAAGAGTAAAAATAACAGGGAAAAGTATGTCAGGCGGTAAGATCAATACTGCTGGAGTTGATCTCCCGCCAACTTGAGCAAGTACGCCACCCCACCAGCCGACATAGCCTTTTAGTCCGGAGGCAGCTTTAACAAAAATAACTTTGAAAATTTTTTCGGTATTTTAAGATCACCCGAATAATTATTCTTTCACCTGCATATATTTCATAATCAGGGCCGCAGCCTCCTCCACACTATCAACGATATGAAAAAGGTCTAGATCACTGGCATCGATACAATCGCGCTCTAACACTGTATCTACCAACCAATCGTACAGCCCACTCCAGTAACGCTTACCTACCAACACAATTGGGAAACGCCGCACTTTCTGCGTTTGCACCAAGGTAAGAGCTTCAAACAACTCATCCAACGTGCCGTAGCCACCGGGAAGTCCAACGAATCCAAGTGCGTGTTTTACAAACATAAATTTCCGTACAAAAAAGTATCGGAAGTTCAAACTGATGTCCTGATATGGATTTGCCGCCTGTTCAAAAGGCAGCTCTATGTTTAGCCCAATTGATGCGCCGGGCTGCCCGAAAGCCCCTCGGTTACAAGCCTCCATCAGCCCCGGCCCACCACCGGTAATCACGGGGATCCCTTCAGCCGCGAGCAACTCTCCCAACTTTACCCCCTGTTGATATTCAGGACTGTCCTCTGTAAATCTCGCCCCTCCAAACACTGTCACTGCACCACCTAACGCTATCAGCCGCTCTATCCCATCTACCAATTCAGACTGAATACGAAGCACTCTCCAGGCTTCTGGCATTTTTGCATCCAACATTATTTTTCCCTCTTTGTCAGTTCCTTCAACGCTTTCTTCTCTCCTTGCTTTCTCCATCAATGTAGCAGCTCACAAAGACTAAAACCTGAGGATTGCGCGAACAATAAATCTGTATATAATTCCAGCAACTGTATATAAATACAGAAAACTAGGTAAATCTATGACCAATCTCACCGCTCGTCAGTCCCAGGTTCTCGACCTGATCAAGTCCTACCTGGATGAAACAGGCTACCCGCCAACGCGGGCAGAAATTGCCCAGGAGCTCGGCTTCCGCTCACCCAATGCCGCCGAGGAACACCTGAAAGCGCTCGCCAGAAAAGGTGCCATTGAGATGGTTGCCGGCGCTTCCCGAGGCATTCGAATTCCGGATCACCAATCCGGCTTGCCGATTGTGGGTAGAGTAGCTGCGGGGAATCCCATACTCGCCAGCGAACATATTGAAGATTACTGCGACTTGCCCGCGAGCTTCTTCCATCCCCCCGCAGATTATTTGTTGAGGGTGCATGGTATGAGTATGCGAGATGCGGGCATTCTCGATGGAGACTTGCTGGCAGTGCAAAAGACCGAGCAAGTGCGCAATGGCCAAATCGTCGTTGCCCGTATCGATGACGAAGTCACAGTGAAACGCTTTCGCCGCAAGGGAAATCAGGCAACCGTTCAGTTGCTACCTGAAAATGATGACTTTGAGTTAATTCAAGTCGATATGAGAGATAAGAACTTTGTGATTGAGGGATTAGCCGTAGGGGTTATTCGCCAAACGCCTTAAGCCCCCAAAAACGACAACAGCGGCCATTGGCCGCTGTTGTTAAGACTCGAACTAACGCTGATGTTAGTGAATAGTATGATTTACCGGCATTAAATCGTCTTCTTCCTCGAAGTAACCAGCCTCAAGATCGTCTAGATTTTGTACGGCTTCAATACCCGCTTCCAACATAGCCCTTGCCACAGCAACCTTGTTCTTGCGCAGAAACTGAAGGCTTTCCGCAGAAAAAGAAATGCTTACCAAAGGGTCCTCTTTATGGCCAGCACGACGCAAAGCTACATCGCCATTAGCCAGCTCGATTATTTCAAAAGTTTCGGAGGACATTCGCTTTTCCTTCACGGCACAACAGTTTGCGCCCAGTGTACCACAGGCTTGCGATAAGTTTCATTCATCCAATTTGAGAGGCTTCTGGCTCCTGACTTTCGAGGCAGTCTATTACCAGCACGCTGTATCAAAGGATTATCTAAACCACTGAAGAGATCACAAGAGAAGAGTGAATTGCTTTGCACGTTGCACCAGTTGCGGGTTATGTCGAGTGGGCCACAACTACCCCATTGTGGCCCACTCAAAGGACAGCGAACTTTCTCGCAGAGGTACGCCTAATATCTACAACCCTCAAAATTCGCAGAAATATTACGAACCTATTCAGAAGCTCACCTAGGTCGAGTAAGCGTATTAGTTAACATTCATCCAAGTGAGCGCGCTGCCTCACCACCAACTCACTCAGCGAGCGATGCCACTGAAGCAATAACTCTTTGGACAAAGGTGCAAACTCGGGCTTGGCAACTTCGTTGTGTAGCGGGATTAAATTAACCTGTTGCTGTTTTTCATCAGCACCCACAGATATTTTCTGCTGCTCTTCCCAGGCGTAAAGCATATGGGATAACCAACTCTGCGGGTCGCCGACCAGGCCGGACAGCTCATTGGCCTCCGCACTAGCCCTACCCTGAACGCCCAGCGCATCAATGATCAACTGCGGAGACTCCGGTTCAAATCCCAGCTGAAGCTGGGCGGCCTGCTCTGCAAGAAAAGCCCGATAGGCCTTGCACAATTGCATCAACGCTGCCTCTTCCAGCGCATCGCGCTGGAGAGGCAAGTCCCACGGCTGTTGCAGCAACAGCTGGCTCTTGCGCAGAGCCGAAGTGACATGAATCGTGTAAGAGTTACTCATTACCTACTTCTTTGCCGCTGTCTTTTTAGCTGCGGGTTTCTTGCGCTTGGCAGCAGTGCTCTTGGTGGAGGCCTCTACTTTCCAACCACCATCGCGATAAAAAGCACGCCAACCGGTCGCCTTGCCCTCTTCCTCAGATTGAACATATTGCTCCTGGGTTTTGCGGCTGAATCGAACTACGGTATCCCGCCCACTGTCATCTTGCGTCGGAGCAGAGAATAGGAAGCTGTATTTTGGATCGATCTCACTCTGGTGAGGCAGCAGCTCTTTAACCAGGGGCGCACGGGTCTCACGGTTTTTCGGGAACTGGCTGGCAGCCAGGAATAGACCCGAGGCACCATCGCGCAGGATATAGTGATCCTCAACTTTGATACAGGCCAATTCCGGCATGGGAACCGGGTCCATTTTCGGTGGCGCCGGCTGCCCATTTTTCAGTAGCTTGCGGGTGTTTTTACAGTCTTCATTGGTACAGCCGAAGTACTTGCCAAAGCGACCAGACTTCAACTGCATATCACTGCCACACTTATCGCACTCAATAATGGGGCCGTCATAACCTTTAATTTTAAAAGTGCCCTGCTCAATCTCGTAGCCATTGCAATCCGGGTTATTGCCACAGATATGCAATTTACGCTGCTCATCTAACAGGTAGCTATCCATAGCCGTGCCGCACTTGCCGCAGCGGCGCTTCTCCCGCAGCAACCTGGATTCAGCTTCCTCGTCCTTATCCGCATCGACCGCCTCATCACCAGAAACCAGGTTCATGGTATTGGTACAACGCTCTTTTGGCGGCAGTGCATATCCAGAGCACCCCAGGAATACACCGGTGGAGCCAGTGCGGATCTGCATATGGCGGCCACATTTGGTGCACTCGATATCGGTGTCTGTCGGCGTATTGCGACGCATACCTGCATCGGCAGACTGGGCTTTTTCCAGGCGCCCGGAAAAGTCCTGATAAAACTCATCGAGCAGTTGCTTCCAACCCTTATCACCGTCGGCAACCGCATCCAGGGATTCCTCCAGGTTTGCGGTAAATCCGTAGTCCATCAGGTTCTTGAAACTTTCGCTGAGACGGTCAGTAACAATATCCCCCATTTTCTCAGCGTAAAAACGACGGTTTTCCAGGCGGACATAACCGCGATCCTGGATCGTGGAAATAATGGAAGCATAGGTGGAGGGACGGCCGATACCGCGCTTCTCCAGCTCCTTAACCAGGGCCGCTTCACTAAACCGCGCAGGCGGCTTGGTAAAGTGCTGCTTGGGATCCAGCTGTTGCAGGGATAGCTTTTCACCTACCTTCACATCTGGAAGTACCAGATCTTCATCTTTTTTGCCGCTCGGTGGCGCAACTTTCAGGAAACCATCGAAACGAATTACTCGACCCCGCGCACGCAACTCAAAGTCACCTGCGCTGACCACGATTGAAGAGGAAGTAAATTGGGCGGGCGTCATCTGACAGGCCACGAACTGCTGCCAAATCAGGTTGTATAACCTCTCCGCATCCCGCTCAACACCGGACAACATATTTGGGGCGATACGAACATCGGACGGGCGAATCGCTTCGTGCGCCTCTTGAGCGCCCTCTTTACTGCTGTAGCTATTGGGGCTTTCTGGAAGATACTTATCGCCGTAATTCTCGGCAATATAATCCCGTGCAGATTCCACAGCCTCTTTACTGAGATTGGTGGAATCTGTACGCATGTAGGTGATATGACCGGCTTCATACAAGCGCTGGGCCAGGGTCATGGTCTTCTTCACACTGAAGCCGAGGCGGTTACTGGCCGCCTGCTGCAAAGTGGAAGTAATAAATGGTGCGCTGGGCTTGGAGCTGGTTGGTTTATCGTCACGGGCGGAAACAACAAACTCACTGGACTGAAGCTGCTTGGCAGCACTCATTGCCAGCTCTTCGTTGGTAGGACGGAAAGCCTCACCAGCCTGCTTTTTCACCTCGAGGCGCAGCTTGGAAGCCTTTGCCGTCGCCGTATCGGCAAACAGGGTCCAGTACTCTTCCGGGATAAACGCGCGAATCTCCCGCTCCCGCTCAACTACGAGACGGACCGCAACAGATTGCACACGCCCCGCTGACAAGCCTCTGGCCACTTTTTCCCACAGTAGAGGGGATACCATATAGCCAACGATTCGATCGAGGAAACGGCGTGCTTGCTGGGCGTTTACCCGATTAATATTCAGACGGCCGGGATCTTTAAAGGCCTCCTGAATCGCAGACTTGGTAATTTCATTAAACACTACCCGGCGGTAGCGATCGTTATCGCCACCAATTGCTTCACGCAAATGCCAGGCAATTGCCTCTCCCTCGCGATCCAAGTCCGTTGCGAGATAGATATGATCGGCGCCTTCGGCGAGTTTTTGTAACTCACTCACCACTTTCTCTTTACCCGGCAGTATCTCGTAGTGGGCTTGCCACTCGTGATCCGGGTCGATCCCCATACGCTTAATCAGCTGATCGCGGTTTTTCTTCCGCTTGTAAGCCTCTTTCGCCTCGGGGGAAAGCTTGCGTGTTTCCGCTGCACGACGGGCGCGCTCCTTTGCGTCAACCGGTTGTTTATTGCCCCCACCTGTGGGCAAATCGCGAATATGGCCGACACTGGACTTCACAACAAAGTCCTTGCCGAGATATTTATTGATGGTTTTCGCTTTGGCCGGTGATTCGACGATGACCAGTGATTTACCCATAAGCCTTTGATTTCAAATGAAAATTTACTGCTATTGCAAGTCTTTCAAGCCCTCTTATCGGGCTTGTGCTGCGCGAATATATAAGCCTCACTTCAAGCGCGGTCAAGCAAAGCTGACAATTTTCCACTCACAGTCACCAAATTTGGCACTGGGCAGTCCGCCTAAATGCGACTCAGTAGACGCTCTTTTACACCGCTAATACGGCAATCAAGACAGCCCCTCAGTCGCCGCGCGTGAACTCACTTTTCGAATAGCTTCTTCTATTAAGGGGGTGTACTCATCGAGCGACGCCATCAGTTTCTGGAAGGCTTGATTGCCTCCTGACTCCGGCCACTGAATACCGAGACCCACTGGTGTTGCAGTAATCGCACAGGCGTCCCGAGGGATTCTCTCCAGTAGCTCGCGCAAATATTTCCATGCCCCTTGCGGAGCTGGCTGGCCATCAGCCCAATCCCAAACACCGGAAAAATTCAGTTCGTGCTCAATCCGTTGCTTATCCAAAACCCACCCCACACTCAGGCCTTTACGGTTCTGCCAGCGGTGATAATAGACAGCCGCAGTCCCATCACCCAACGCCGCAGGCAGCGCTTGGATTTGTACGGTAATGCCAGCCTGGGCCGCCCGGCTACGCAAATCTGCAAGACGGCTGTCACGGGCATTGGGCTTGAGCCACATCACCGGCCCCAGCACCAAAGCGATGGCAAATCCGACGATAATCACCGGCAACCAATCAGACATAACCACTCCTCATCAGTGGAAAAAAGTGACTATTGTGCGGTGTTCCGCGTGATCTATGTCAATCGGTTTTTTTTGCGGTAGACTCAAAATAGGTGTCACAAGGGTGTTTTTCACAGTCAATAAAAGGGATAGGAGCAGGTAAATTATGGCGAAATACCGACACATCCTCGTGGGCTTGGACCTGTCAAAAGAATCTTCCCAGGTGCTTGATAGGGCCGCTGATATGGCTGAAGCATTTGGTGCAGAGCTAAGCTTACTTCACGCCATTGAGCCCCTGACTTTTGCCTATGGCGGCGACATCCCAATGGACCTCTCCGAGGTACAGGACCAACTACAATCCCAGGCCAAGGAGCAATTGCAAAAAGCCGCCGATCGGCTGGATATCCCCGCAGATCGCCAGCACGTAATACTCGGCCAGCCATCTACTGAGATTCATCGCTTAGCCAAAGATATCGAAGCTGACTTAATCATTATTGGCAGCCACGGTCGTCACGGCTTAGCACTACTACTCGGCTCTACCGCCAACGGCGTTCTCCATGGCGCCAAATGCGATGTTCTGGCGATTCGGGTACATATGGAAGACGAATAATCCTTCAAAATTGGGGAGGGGGAAGCAGCAATAATTGCAGCTTCCCCTTCAACTTAGTCGTCTCCGCCCTCCAGCTCTGACCAGCGTTCAAATGCCTCTTCGAGCTGGGCTTGTCTTTCCGTCAGGGTGTTCAGCTTAGCCTGCACCAACGCCTGCTCCTGCTGATAAAAACTGGGGTCGGCAACCTCTTGCTCAATAGCCCCTATCTCTTCTTCCAAAGACTCAATCAAGGCGGGCAGGCTATCCAGCTCTCTTTGAAGCTTATAGCTCAGTTTCTTTTTCTTCGCTGGAGCCGCCTCCTGGGACTGGGGCTTTTCCTTTGGTTTACTAGCAGCTGGCTTAACTTCTTTCAGCTCAGCGACAAAGCTGCCACCTTGGCGCACAAAATCCCCATAACCGCCCACGTATTCACGGATGCGGCCATCCCCCTCAAATGCGAGGCATGAGCCCACCACATTATCCAGGAAAGCACGGTCATGGCTCACCAGCAGAACCGTTCCGCCAAAGTCCAGGAGTAACTGTTCAAGCAGCTCCAGGGTTTCTACATCCAGGTCATTGGTGGGCTCGTCAAGCACCAAAATATTGGCGGGCTGGCTAAACAATTTTGCCAGCAAGGCGCGATTTCGCTCTCCACCACTCAAGGCGCTGACTTTAGTACGGGCTTTAACACCACTAAAAAGAAAATCGGCCAAATAAGACATTACGTGGCGGCTTTTACCACCAATAGTCACTGAGTCGCGCCCTTCGGCGACATTATCTAGCACAGTCAAATCGGGATTCAGCTGATCCCGGCGCTGATCGAAATAGGCCACTTGCTGCTTGGTACCCAGGCGCACACTCCCCCCCTGGGACTTTAGCTCTCCCAGCAGCAATTTGATCAGGGTACTTTTGCCGACACCATTGGGGCCTATTAGGCCAACGCGGTCTCCACGCATCAGCGTGAATGATAAATCCCTAATCAACGCTTGCTCATCGGGGTAAGCAAAAGTGACGCCCTTCAACTCAGCGACCAATTTGCCGGACATCTCACCGCTATCCAGGGCCATCTTGGCTATACCCTGCTGGGACCGGCGCGCTTCCCTTTGGCGACGCAGTGCTTGAAGCGCTCTAACCCGCCCCTCATTACGGGTTCGGCGAGCCTTGATGCCCTGGCGAATCCAAGCCTCTTCCTGTGCTAACTTCTTGTCGAAAAGAGCTTCATTTTTTGCCTCTTCTTCAAGAAGCTTCTCTTTTTCTTCCTGGTAACGGTCGAACTTGCAGCGAAATGTCCGCAGGTGTCCACGATCCAAATCCCATACGCTGGTGGCCAAACGTTGTGCCAATGCACGATCATGGCTCACAAACAAAAGAGCGCCACGATAGCTGGCGAGGAAATTCTCAAGCCATTCGACTGCAGCAATATCCAGGTGGTTGGTTGGCTCATCCAGTATCAGCAGATCAGGCTCCACCACCAAAGCGCGAGCCAGAGCAGCCCGGCGCTGCCAGCCACCGGAAAGGTCGGCAACCTTTTCGTCTGCATCGAGCCCCAAACGATCTAATACACTGTCCACTTTCGGCAGCAACTCCCAACCGTGAGCCGCTTCGATTTTGGCTTGTAGCTCTGCTGTGGGGGAGTCCCTGTACGCCGACAAAACAGCGCCTATTTCGCCCAATCCCATAGCCACATATCCGTAGACAGAATCGGGGCAATCGGCAGGTAACTCCTGCTCCAAAACCGCTTGAACCATACCGCTGGCACGAACAATCTCGCCGCTATCCGCGTCAACTTGCCCCGCTATCAAGCGCAACAGGCTGGATTTCCCCTCCCCATTACGCCCCACAAGGCATATACGATCTCCACGCTCAACTTTTGCGCTGACATTGTCTGCCAGTACCTGGGTCCCGTAACGAAGACTGACCCCATCCAATAGAAGCAACATAAATAGGCACTACAATTATCAAACCCGAACCTCAATCCCGCTGATGAAAGAAGCGAAGTCGGCTCTTTCGGGTTCTGTGAAAAATCAGCTATTTTACGCGTTTTTACCGTATAGTCAGTCATAGCTGGAAACACACGTCCAACTGAGGTAATTGAGATGTCAGCTGACGCAAAAGGAATCGCGCTTCTTTCTGCCCTAATCATCACCTGTCTCTGCACAGCCGTGCCCACTAATGCACAATCTGTTCAGGCAACCGCTATCGCACCGGAAGTATCCGAAGATAATCGTGCGGCGCAGAGAGAAAAGCTGCGCCAGGCCCGGCAGGCGATAAAATACAAGGATCGACGGCAACTTCGAGCACTTAAAGCTGAGCTCAAAGATTATCCCCTCGCTGCTTATATTGACTATTGGGCGCTCAGTGAAAAACTGCACCAACTGCCCTTAAAAGAAGTTGATCAATTCCTGGAGAGCAACAGAGGCACGGCTATTGGCGACTGGATGATGGTCAGGTTGTTGCGCCAACTCGGTAGTCAAAAAAAGTTCTCGACTTACCTGCGCTATTACCAACCTTCGCAACACAGTCGCACCTCCCTCCGCTGCTATTACGCCGATGCCCTATCGCGCCGAGACAGCTATCAGGCAGAAACACAGCAGTTGATATCAGAACTCTGGCTTGTTGGGCGGTCCCAAGTCGAGGAGTGCGACCCCGTTTTTGCCCGCTGGATGAAAAACGGCGGCTTGACGCAGGAACTCGCTTGGAAGCGGCACCTGCTGGCAGTCGAAGAAGGCAATCTCGATTTGGCACGTTATATCGCCAAAAAAATGACGCCAGCACAAGCAGAGAAAGCCAAACTTTTACGCTCGGTCCATCGCAACCCACAGAAGCTTCTCACTGACACCAAGTTCGCCTACAACCCTCTGGAATATCGCGATATCGTGTTGCACGGATTGCACCAATTGGCGAAAAAAGACGCGATCAAAGCTGAAACTGCGTGGCACCGCTATCAGGCCAGCTACTTGTTTTCCGATGCCCAACAAGAAGCCATGTTCAAGCACTTGGCGCGTCAATTTGCTCGCCAGGATAATATGCAGCGCTTGCAACAGCTGGTTGAACATCACACAGTGACCGACGGCCGTACCATCGAGTGGCTAGCCAGACAATCCCTACGTGAATTAAATTGGCAACAGGTCGCGTTCTGGATTGACCGCCTGCCAGAGGAGAAACAACAACTCGACCGGTGGATATATTGGAAAGCCCGCTCACTGGAAGAACTTTATGGCACAGGAAGTTCCGAAGCTTCCTCCCACCTTTACCGCAAAGCCGCCCGCAATCGCAGTTACTACGGTTTCCTTGCCGCTGATACCTTGGGGCAACAGTACAGCTTTGAGCACCGGCCGGCACCAATCACCCCCATTCAAGTGCAGGAGATGGCAAAGCGCCCCGAACTGCTGAGGGCCCGAGAATTACAAGCGATAGGCGAACTCTTCCATGCCCGAAGGGAATGGAGCTATGCCACAAGAGCTATGGACCACCAGGAATTACTTGCGGCTGGCAAAGTAGCTAGCGCCTGGGGTTGGTACCATAAATCAATCCAGTCAGTGCTTGCGGCTGACTACCTCGACGACTTGGAACTGCGATTCCCACTCGCTTTTTCCGATATTGTTCACGATGTGAGCAAACAGGTTGGTGCCCAGAGCTCGGCACTAGAGCCATATCTGATTTACGCTGTGGCACGACAAGAGAGCCACTTTAGCCACGATGCAAAATCCAGCTCCGGGGCCCTGGGACTTATGCAATTGCTCCCATCCACGGCAAAAGCTACTGCACGCAGAGCGGGGGTGCGCTATCGACGCAGCTGGGACCTTTTGAGCCCCAATACTAACATTGCGCTGGGCAGCTTTTACTTAAGTAGCTTACTTAACCGCTTTGACAATAACCGCTTTCTGGCAGCCGCCGCCTATAATGCCGGGCCAACCCGCGTAGCGGGATGGCTAAAAGAGACCCGAAAACAGCTGCCCTATGATGTGTGGATTGAAACCATTCCATTCCGGGAAACGCGTAATTATGTGCAAAATGTACTCGCCTATTCTGTAATTTACGCCTACCGAAGCGGCACCAAGCTGCAACTATTAAGGGAGAGTGAAGCTGCGAGCCGACTGTAATTTAAAGCCGCTCCTTCAGCCAATCTTGCAATTGCACCTGGTCAAACGGCCAACCGCAAACATCGTCGGGGTCTCCAAGGCCAACCACCGGAATGCGGATAGAAAAGCGCTCCATTAACGCTTCATCCTCGGCGATATCCACCTCGCGAAGACGCAAGTTGAATTTTTCCAGCGCAGGCCAAATTTCAATTTTGGCTTTTTCGCACAGGCCGCAACCCAAAGTGGTGTAAAGCAAAAGCTCTTTTATATCGCTCATCCAAAAACCCCCTGGCTGCTGCCCCAGAGATATCCCGCAACACTTAGCGCAAGCCCCGCTATTAAAAGCCACGTTTTACTTTTAGCCTTTGGCTTATCGACTTCCTCAGGTACCTCCTCGGACAAACTGGGTTGCACTGCATAGGGGACTGTATCGGCTTCTCCAGAGACAGAGGTAGAACTGGGCAATTCGAACTCCGGCAAAACCGGGCGTACAGCCGTTCGGTTGTTATCGTCAGCTGGGCCGACAATTGAAAAACTTAAAGTGTCGAGTCGAAGCTCATCTCCCCTGCGCACCCGACTCTCACTAACCTTTCTATTATTGACAAAAGTCCCATTTGCCGAACCTAAGTCAATAACGAACAGTAAGCCCTCCCTTACTTCGAGACGAGCGTGCCTACGCGAAAGATGAGAAAGCGAAAAAGTGATATCACACTCATCGGAGCGCCCAATTACCGCACTCTCTTTCACAGGGAACACCTTTCCTGCAATAGCCCGGTGATTGGCTCTTAGCGCCCAGGCAACGCCCTGATTCGAAGCAGCCTTAGGGGGGCCAGACTTGAGCTTAGTTACCTTAGGGTCGATTACCTGGAGTAAACGGCTGCCCACTTTGACCTGATCGTTTATTTTTAACTGGCACGGTGTACCAGTTGGCTGACCATTAAGCAAGACACGGGCCGCGCCCGACAAATTGTGCAAAGTCAGAACATCGCCATTAACCGCAATTTTAAGGTGCGACTTCGCTACGGAATCATCGGCAATACACAAGTCACTACTCTGCGCCCGCCCCACAGTTACTCCCGGCGATACCAGCCATACGCTCTGGCTGAGATCATTGACATCACAAAGTTTGAGCATCGAAATCGCTCCTAAAGCCAAAATGGCCGTGTGAAATTGGCCAATTATTGAAGACAGTGAGCTTAACTAATGTTAAAAAGCAGCCGAAACACTCACTTTTATTGATAAAGTTGAGTTTATCATGGGCGATATCATTAGCGTGTGATTCGGTTTGCAGCTTAAAATGGCCCAAAGGTCTAGTATTTAACAGATTCAGCGATGACCTACAAAGTGATCGGCAACTTGAATAAGCCGAGAGCACAACAGGGAAGAGGCGTGTGATTACCGGAGGGTTATCACCGTTAGAAAGATTAAATAAATTACAGGTAGTTGCACGCCAGTGAGTGAAGCCAAAGTACGCGAAGTATCACGGCACAGCGGGATAGTTCAGCATAGCAAAGACGCTACACGCAGTGCCGGCGCAACCCATACCGGCTATAAGCGTGAACAGAACGAAGATGCCTATTGGGCTGCGGAAGACAAAGGTATCTGGGTTGTAGCCGATGGCCTTGGCGGTCACCACGCTGGTGAACTCGCGAGCAAAACTGTTGTTGAAGAAATCCAAAAGTCAGCGGAAACTGACAAGCACTACGAGCGTGCCTTGCAAAAAGCGCACGCCCTTTTACTGGGCGATGAACAAACCACAGCCAATATGGGCTCTACTGCGGTCGTTGTTGCTGAAGAGGGTGACTACTTTCATATCTACTGGGTTGGAGACAGCCGCGCTTACCTCTGGGCTCCCGAAGGCACAACAGGGAAGCTCACCCAACTAACCAGCGACCACTCCTACGTACAGATGTTGATGGATTCAGGCGCTATCAACTCCGAAGAAGCCGCAATTCACCCCAACCGGCATGTAATTACCCGATGTATCGGCGGTAGTACCAACCCCAAACTCGAAGTAGACCGAGTCTCCTATCGCTGGGCAGCAGGACAGAGACTACTCATCTGCAGCGATGGACTTAGTTCGGAAGTACCAGCAAACTCAATCAACCAGATATTGACGGAAAACAGTGATACCCACAGAGCAACAGAACTTCTAATCGCTGCAGCATTGGATGCAGGAGGCAAAGATAATGTCACTGTTCAGGTCATAGATGCCCCATCCACAGCGCAACCTTCTTCTACCGCATCCCTCAACCCAATTAGCGAGCCCACCCTGCCCGGCTCCACACTCAGAAAGTATCGCCCCTTCATTCTCCTCTTCACAGTCGCTTTAGCCACCGCAGTTGCCTACGGACTTTCAACTCTGCTTTAAGATAGGGAAAGCACTTCATGGAAGTCGTCAATAGCGGCACCTCTTCAATGCAGATACCGGGCTACCGCATCCTCAAGAAGATCAATCAGGGGGGAATGTCCTCGGTCTACCTGGCTATACAGCGCAGTGTGGGCCGGCAGGTGGCACTAAAAGTTATGTCGCCAGTATTGAACGCTGATCCAATCTTCAGTGAGCGGTTCCAGCGGGAAGCGAATATCGTTGGGCAGCTGTCACACCCAAATATCGTCGGTATTCACGATATTGGCCGCTACCGCAGCCTGAACTATATCGCCATGGACTACATGCCTGGGGGCTCGGTTGCAGAGCGTTTAAGCAAAGGTGGGCTTGAGCCTCTTGAGGCGCTTAATGTTGTGCGCCAGATAGCCATGGCCCTAGACCACTCCCACAGCAAGGGGTATGTACACCGAGACCTGAAACCGGAGAATATCCTGTTTCGCGAAGATGGATCGGCCGTGCTCAGTGATTTTGGGGTTGCCCGGGCTATCGCGAGAACCACCCGTATGACTAACAGTGGGATGGTTGTGGGAACCCCTCACTATATGAGCCCAGAACAGGCTCGCGGAGCAGCGGTTGACGGTCGTGCCGACCTGTATAGCCTGGGAGTTGTTTTCTATGAAATGCTCACAGGAGCCGTGCCCTATCAAGCAGACGAAGCCGTCGCCATTGCAATAAAGCACCTCACCGACCCAATACCGCGACTGCCAGCCCGATACGCACTTTATCAGCCTCTCCTTGATCACTTCCTGGCCAAAGATCCAGATAAGCGATTTCAACGCGGCCTGGATATCGCCGATGCCGCAGATGATTTCGTTGCAGCCCTCGCCGGAAAACCGGCCAACCAAATCAGCCAGCTCAACAATTCAACTTTAAAAACTTCCAGCTTGGCAAAAGCACTTGTACTGACCATTTATGGCAGTGTGGCAGACCAACTCGGGAGAGTTGCTTCCAGTTGGAAACGGAAGGAAACGCCCGAGAAGCCAGAGCGTAAGGAGCAGGATACTGTTGTACGCCTGCGGCAGTTCCTCGCTGAGCCAACAAAACACAAGCGCTCCTGGCTTATGAGCAGCTTTATCGCTCTTGGCCTTACCTCAACCTGGGGCCTGTATAGCATCGTTGATCACAAGGCCGGCTGGCAACTTGGGCTACCTATATTGGACGGCGCTGCCGATTTTACAGCTGCCACCCTACTAGGCACTGCCGAGCAGCCTGCCAATGTTGGTCCAAATTCAAATACAGAGCCTACACCAGCAGAATCAGCAGCAGATGCCCTAGATTCACAGATACAAGTTACCCAGCTAAATCTACCCTCCACGCTCAATGCAGATGAACAACTACCCCTCAGCGGTAATCAAGCACTGATTGCCAAGAGTAATATTGAGGCCCCAAAAGTACTCACACCTGAACCTGCAGAGCCAAGTGCAGAGAACCAGCCCAAGCTGTACAGCCTAACGATTAATACACAGCCTTCTGATGCCCGTGTGCGGATTATGAACATAGCCCCCCGCTACCAGCCGGGGCTTGAATTGAGTCCAGGCAAATATGATGTGGAAGTGAGTAAGCGGGGCTTCAGTAAAGTTCGCCAGTGGGTCTTGCTGGAAGAACAAAACCTCGAAGTGGCGATCGAATTGGAACCTGCCTACTTTATCGGCAAGCGATTTCAATCTGAATTATCCTCCGGTGGCCTGGGCCCGAAAATGGTCGCAGTAGGAGCAGGCAGCTTTACCATGGGCAATAACCAGCGGCGATTGGCCAGCCCTGCGCACAAGGTAAATGTAGAAAAGGACTTTGCTATATCCATCTATGAGGTCACCTTTGCCGAATACGATCATTTTGCCGAGGCCACCGGAAGCGCCAAACCCAGCGATGCAGGCTGGGGGCGCGGTGATAGACCTGTTATTAATGTGACCTGGCGGGACGCGCAAAGGTATGTGAAGTGGCTGTCAAAGGAGTCTGGCAAGCAGTATCGGCTGGCCAGTGAAGCTGAGTGGGAGTACGCAGCCCGGGGAGGCAGTTCCCACCAATACTGGTGGGCTTCCAGCGACGTCCGGGGAAAAGCGAATTGCCGCAGGGGTTGCTCTAGCGAATTTACAAAGCTGTTCAGCATCAGTACAGCTCCCGTAGGGCATTACAAGGCGAATCCTTTTGGCCTTTTTGACACGGCGGGAAATGTGGCGGAGTGGGTGGAAGACTGCTACCAAGCTGGATACAACCCAGCAAAAACTACTTCCGCACCTGTAAAGATTAACGGCTGCCAACTTCATTCTGTAAGGGGCGGCTCAATGCGTGATACCTCTAGTAAGATTTCTTCTGACTATCGAAAAGGCCTCAATGAAACCGCGCGCTCAAAGGATGTGGGGATACGGGTTGTAATGGATCTGAATGAATAGATCCGGGCTCAAAGCGAATCGGGTTTCTGTGGTTGTACCGTCAAACTTTCGCTATCTTTTTATTTATGCAAAGTTTTAGCTGAAAGCTGCTGGCCAAAATTAACCTAGAATTGAATTACAAGTAAATTGACACTGGACGGCGATTTACCTCCAGCCTGCAAAATCCCTCCATTTCAATGGTCAAAACCTATTAGAGCTTAGGTATTTTAAGCTTGTTTATAGCCGGCCATTAAATTAAGCCGGCCATAAATCACTAAAGCGTTAGTACCACCCTACTTCAGCCGGAGCTCCCAAACATTGTGAATTTTCGGGTTGCGCTGAAAATCCTTATCCAGAAGGTTCAGCTTCTCTACTGAGTATTCACTGGAAACGTCTTCATCCATCTTAAAGCTGCGCAAGTTGTTGGAGAACACCAAGCGACCCTGAGGCGACAACAGGGACATACACTGACGAATCAATTTCCCGTGGTCCCTCTGAATATCTAATACCCCGCTCATCTTGGCGGAATTGGAGAAACTCGGGGGGTCCATGAATATCAAATCGTAATGGCCTTTCCTGTTCTGTTGAGCAGATTCAAGCCACTGCAAACAATCGGCCTCTACCAACTGATGGCGATAAGGATCCATGTTATTAGCACGGAAGTTTTGTCCCGCCCAGTTTTGATAGGTTCGCGACATATCGACACTAGTGCTCTGCTTGCAACCACCCAAAGCCGCTTGGACCGTCGCACTGGCGGTATAGCAGAAAAGGTTTAGGAATGTTTTACCGGCAGAAATCTCTCGCAGATATTTGCGCACCGGCCGATGATCCAGGAAAAGCCCCGTATCCAGATAGCTCCACAGGTCTACCGCCAACTCTGCACCATACTCCCCAACCCAGAGTTCCTTCTTGGATTCCGTCTGCTTTTGGTACTGACTTCCGCCCTTACCTCCACCCTTGTGGCTGTGGCGACGGCGTTCTTTGATGCTGATATTCGCGCGAGGCAATTCGAGCACGGACTGAAGGGCCCTTAATAAATCGCGCAAGCGTCCCCGAGCTTTCTCTTCCTCGATAGTGGCCGGCGGACGATACTCCTGCAAATGCGCGTACACGGCGCCATCCAGGGTTTTATAGATATCGATCGCCGCAGCATATTCAGGCAAATCCGCATCATAGAGGCGATAACAATCCACGCCACTCCTCGCGGCCCATTTACCCGTAGTGCGCAGATTTTTGCGTAAGCGGTTCGCTACCATCTCCGCCTGGGGTGAAAGCTTCGGCCCAGTAGCTTCACTCGCCGCCGCTCTGCTTTGCGCACGAACCTCAAACATTAGCAACTGACTGGGGATACTGCCATTGTATAGCTGGTACTGCTTGTGAGAGCGTAAACCAGTGGCATAACCCAGTTCCGGATTGCCGGTAAACACACCGACTAACCAGCCCGGGAACTCCGCCTTTAACTGCCGCCCCAATTCAAAATAGGTCTCCCGCAGAGCTTCCTGCTCGCCCAAGCGCTCACCGTAGGGCGGGTTTGTCAAAACCAACCCCGCTTTGACTTCTCTATGGCTCGGTACCCTAAACCCTGCTACTGGGCGGCAACTCACTCGCACCTGGCGCTCCAGACCGGCTCGGGCAATATTAGCTTCAGCCGCAAACAAGACTTTTGCATCGGCATCGTAACCGCGAATCTCTGGCAGTTCGCGAGCCAGGCCAACGCCCTGACGCTGCAATGCCTCCTCGCGAAGCTCATTCCAGATATCGCTTTGATGGTTCAGCCAGCGCTCAAAACCAAAGCTATTCCGCATTAATCCCGGTGCTATATCAGCAGCGATCATCGCCGCCTCCACCAGAATAGTGCCAGAGCCACACATCGGGTCGAGCAATGCTCCACCCTGCTCGGCAATCTTTGGCCAGCCGGCTCGCAGCAACAGCGCTGCCGCAAGGTTCTCTTTCAGTGGGGCTGCACCGATATGGGTTCGGTAGCCACGGCGATGTAGGCTGTCACCGCTTAGATCGATGGCAATATCCAACTTATCCCGGTGCAAGCGCAAGGCAACCGTCAAATCTGGATGATGTTTATCAATACTTGGACGGGCTCCCGACTGACGGCGGAGGCGGTCGACAATGGCATCTTTTGCTTTTTGAGCACCGAACTGACTATTGCGGATCTCTCGATTGGTCCCAGAGAATTGCATCCACAGTTTGCCCGAGGGGCGAATGTGGAGTTCCCAGGGTTGCTCGGCAACTGCTTGGTAAAGGTCTTCAGCGGTGGCTACATGCACCTGCGCCAAACGCAACATAATGCGGTTTGCCAAGCGACTCCACAGACAGCAGCGGTAAGCCAGCTTCAGGGAGCCGGAAAAATACACTGCCGCCGGCTGCTCCCTTACAGACCCTGCACCCAGGTCGCGTAATTCATTAGCGAGCAGTCCCTCTATTCCCTTGGGACACGTAGCCGTAAACTCAAATTCTTCGGTTTGTAAATCTGTCAAAATACTTACTCATTAAGCTCCTCCTGTGGAGGAAGTTTTGTGCGCCAATAAAGACCGCCCACTTAAAGCTGCCGGCAACGTCTGCGCCGCCAGTACGCACAAATAAAACTTGGAGGCAAAACCTTTACCGCCCCCAACTAGGGAAATTGAGCATTATCGCCTTGCCCAAAAGAGGACGATTATCCCATTTTGTGGCAGAAGAGAATACGCCCTGCCGTTAATTACTACCTGCCCCATAAGTCATACTGTCATCTAGAGATGTTTTCCGATTCTCACGCAGCCACTTTACTCTTACTAGTAAGGTGGATTGGGTCGGTCCGTTCAAAGACTTATTTCCTTCACTAAAATTCATTGAGAGACACCCCCAAATAGAGCCGTTTGCGAACCTGCCGACAAACTGTCCACAGACCGACAAAGTAGAGGTGCCGTATACGATGAAACGCCAAAAACGAAATCACGCCGACAGGGCATTTTACAAGGGCTATTTGGCAGCCCTGAACAACAAGTCTATGGATAGCTGCCCATTTGTCGAAGAGGATCCTCACCAGGAGTGGATCAACGGTTGGCGTGAGGGGCGGGAAGATTACTGGAATGGCTTCGACAGAGTGACCAAGGCGCAAAAACTGGAGATTTATGGCGCCGTTTCTACCGACATCCAATACCCTGACGGGTGGAGCACCATTTAGCGATGGCAAGTGGGGCTTATCGTCAAAAGCCCCCCTTTTCCTAGCAGTCAGCAACTAATACAGCTTACCCTTGCCCTGTTCGGCGGCGCTCCAAAGCAATTGCCTCTGCCGCCTCACGAATCAATTCAGGCCCCCGATAGATGAAACCGGTATACATCTGTACGGCAGTCGCCCCAGCACGAATCTTTTCAGCCGCACTGTCACCATCAAAAATACCGCCAACCCCAATAATCGGGATCTGCTTGCTCAACTCTTTCGATAACAGCTCGATGACCTTGGTGGATTGCGCTCTCAGGGGTTTTCCGCTCAAACCGCCCTCTTCGCTACCATGGGGCAGCTTGGCGACTGAAGACTTATCGATCGTCGTATTGGTAGCGATCACGCCATCGATATCGTACTCACACAGCGCCTCGGCTATCTGCGCCACCGCATCGCCTTCCATATCCGGGGCAATCTTGACGGCAACAGGGACGTAGCGATCACTCTTTTGAGCCAGCTCCATCTGCTTGTCTTTGATGCTGCCCAGCAAGCGATTGAGACTGTCACCAAACTGGAGGTCACGTAGCCCTTTGGTATTGGGAGAAGAAACGTTGGCAGTGATGTAGTCGGCGTAGCGGTACACCTTCTCCATACACAGGCAGTAGTCATCGGCGGCCTTTTCCACTGGAGTATCTAAGTTCTTACCCACATTAATCCCCAAAACACCGCTATAACGGCGCTTTTTCACTCTTTCAATCAGGTAGTCAACACCGAGGTTGTTAAAACCCATACGGTTAATAATCGCATCGGCCTCTTCCACCCTAAACAGCCTTGGCAGCGGATTGCCGGGTTGGGGACGCGGTGTCACGGTGCCCACTTCAACAAACCCGAATCCCAGGGCTCCGAAACCATTAAAGGCCTGCGCATTCTTATCCAGACCAGCGGCCAAACCAACCGGGTTGGGTAGAGTGAGCCCCATCAACTCGACCGGATCATCCGGCACCGACTTTTTGTACAGGGACATCAAGCCGAGGCGCTCTGCAGCGCCAATGGCATCAATCGACAAATGGTGGGCCCGCTCAGGGTCAAGCGCAAACAAGGCTTTACGCAGTGTTGAATACATACCTTTCCTTACGTGGGGAGGCGAACCCTTCAGAAAAACGAAGGGCTCTATCTTGTGATGACGATACTACAGGGGCCTTTGAGCGGCCCCTGGGCTCTATTCCGCTACTGTTCTGCCAGGGTTTCCCGGTCCGCAGTGGCGTGGGCGAGATACATTAGCTCGCGCAAAGCCACAGTGAACATCGCAAAGTCACCGACAGAAGTAGACTTCAACTCGGCAATCATATTGTGCCAGCGTTGAATTGCGGGCGCCATGATAGCGCTCCAGCGGGACATTGCACCCTCTACATCAAGATTTTCAGCCTTGCCTAAGCGGAGAATGTTCACTGCCAGTGTCGACAACTGGCTGTCCAGGTCATCCATACTGGTCTCCCGGGCCTGCGCCTGCCAGAAGCTGTCTACCGGCAAATCGACGATCAGATTGCCAAACCAATGCAGGTTCAACTCATCCGACAGCCTGAAGTAAACCGTGGCAACTTCCTCTACGGGAGTATCGCTAGCTCGCGCCGACTCGGAAATACCCAGTGCCGAGTAGAGGTAGGTGGGCGACGCCGACAGCAGGGCCAGGGCCTCTGGTACCCCTGCTTCCAGGAGTTTCTGGTAGCGCTGCTCCCATTCGTTAAGGGGCTCGCCACTCAAGACCTGCGGCAACGCTGTAATCACCCGCTGTACCGGCTCCTGGAACAGCTCGCAGTTGGTAGCTGGCTCCAACTCATTGCGGCGATTGCGCAGGAACCACCGGGTTGCCCGGCGCACACGGCCTATCATCGAGTTCAGCAGTTCTGTTTGCAGCTCCGCTGGCACCTTGTAGTCCAGCGCAGCCAGCTGCTCCTGGAAGTCGTGCATCTCGTACACATCACGAGCGCTGACATAAGCGGCAGTTACATCGTTCACATCGGCGCCAGTGGCTGTACCGATACGGTTGTAGAAGGTGATACCCATACTGTTAACCATCTCATTGGCGACCTGGGTAGCCACGATCTGGCGCAACAGCGGATGGTCATAGACTTGGTCGCGATAACGCTCGACCAATTTTTCCGGGAATGCAGACTCAACCGCAAAACGCACCCGCTCATTGTCGGTGATTTGTGCATTTTGCAGCTCTTCTTTCAACTTGACCTTAACGTATGAAATTAGAACCGATAATTCGGGGCGGGTCAGGGACTGCCCTTTGTGCTCGCGCTCAGAAATCTGCTCGTTGTCAGGAATAAACTCCAGCGCGCGGTTCAATCGGCCGTCGTCTTCCAAAGTGTTGATAGTTCTGCGGTACTCGTCCAGGCGCTTGGCAACCTGATATTCCGCCACACTGAGGGCAAAAGTCTGCTCATAGTTATTGTGCAGCACCAATTCACCGACAGCATCGGTCATCCCATCCAACAGCTCATTGCGCTGCTTTTCAGTCAAATCACCCTGGGCAACAACTTTATCCAGAAGGATCTTGATATTTACCTCGTGGTCAGAACAATCCACACCGGCCGCATTATCGATAAAGTCGGTGTTACAACGCCCACCATTGAGAGCAAACTCAATACGTCCACGCTGGGTCATACCCAGGTTGCCGCCCTCGCCAAAGACTTTGGCACGCAACTCCCGACCATCAACGCGCAAGTGATCATTGGACTTGTCACCAACTTCGGAGTCCGTCTCGGTAGTAGCCTTAACATAAGTGCCAATACCGCCATTCCAGATCAGATCCACCGGCGCTCTGAGCAAGGCACTAATCAGCTCGTTGGGGTTCAGTTGATCCTGTTTGATATCAAACGCTTCTTTCATTTCGGGTGTAATAGCAATGGCCTTGGCGCGACGCTCGAAGATACCACCACCTTTGGAAATTAATTTGCGCTCATAATCTCTCCAGCTCGACCGGGGCAACGCGAACAAACGCTGGCGCTCTTTAAAGCTGGATTCTGCATCCGGATTGGGGTCCACAAAAATATGCAGGTGGTTAAAGGCCGCTTTCAGGCAGATATGCTCAGACAGCAACATGCCGTTACCAAAAACATCTCCACCCATATCGCCAATGCCGACAACAGAGAAGTTTTCTTTCTGGACATCCACCCCCATCTCACGGAAGTGGCGCTGCACCGATACCCAGGCTCCACGGGCTGTAATACCCATTTTCTTATGGTCGTATCCCTGGCTGCCACCGGAGGCGAAAGCGTCGCCCATCCAGAAGCCATACTCCCCAGCAATGCCGTTGGCAATATCTGAGAAAGTCGCCGTCCCTTTATCCGCAGCTACTACCAGGTAGGGGTCATCCTCATCCCGGCGAACAACATATTTGGGCGGTACAACTTCGCCATCTTTTAGATTGTCAGTGATATCCAAAAGGCCGCGAATAAAGGTTTTGTAACAGGAGATTCCCTCTTCCATCATGGCTTCGCGGCTGCCATCGGTAGGCGGGCGTCGAACGACAAAGCCACCTTTTGCACCACTGGGTACAATAACTGCATTTTTCACCGCTTGGGCTTTTACCAAGCCCAGAACTTCTGTGCGGAAATCTTCCAGTCGGTCAGACCAACGCAGGCCCCCGCGAGCGACTTTACTGCCGCGCAAGTGCACACCTTCCACGCGAGGGGAGTAAACAAAAATCTCAAACTCCGGGCGGGGTTCGGGGATACCGGGAATATCCCGGGGGCTGAATTTGATCGAAATATAATCCTTGGGCTGCCCTTCATCATCCACCTGGAAGAAGTTAGTGCGCAGGGTTGCCAGGATTAATTCCAAATAACGGCGCAGAACCAAATCTTCATTCAGGTTATCAACCGCATCCAAACCGTCGTGAATTTTAGCGATCAAGCGCTCGACACGGGGCTGCTCCTGCTTACCAGTGCTTAAACGGGGATCGAACATCGCCCTAAACAAGGCTACCAGGTTGCGGGTGATATCCACGTGGCTGGCCAGGGTAGCGGCAATATAGCTCTGGCTGGCACCGGACTTGGTTTGCTTCAGGTAACGGGCGTAGGCACGAAGCATGGATACTTCGCGCCAGTTAAGGCGGGCGGCCAGCACCAGGCGATTGAAGGCATCGCTTTCCGCCGTATGATTCCAGATCGCCGCGAACGCATCCTGGAACAGGCCACGGGATGCTTGCGCATCAATTTTGGTGGGCAGACCAAATTCCAGATGGAATTCGTGCATCCACACATCGGTATAGCCACGGGGGCGAATCGTATAGGGGAATTCACCAATAACCCGCAAGCCCAGATTTTCCAGCACAGGTATCACGTCGGAGAGCGTCAGGCCGCTGCCCCAGTTGAATACCTTGAACCGCAGACTGCCCTGAGCGGCCCCCACCGGCTGGTAGAAACTCATTGCCACCCGGTTATCTTCACTGAGGCTCTGAACGGCTGCTACATCCTGCACCGCAATACGAGGCTCAAAGTCTTCACGGTACCCCGCCGGGAAGGCACGGCCAAAAGTACGATAGAGACGACTGCCCTCTTCTTCCCCGCTATTTTCAATTAGTGATCTTTGGAAAACATCTTCCCAGGAGCGGGTAATATCCACAATTTGCGCCTCCAGCAGCGCGACATCAAAATCAACAGGCTCATCGGGGGACACGCGGAAAACAAAATGAACCCGCGCGAGAATGGATTCGGAGAAGAAAGTGGTGAAGTCCGAGTCCTTCGCATTAATCGCTTTGGCAATATGCGCGCAAATCACCTCGCGCACATCACTGTTAAACAGCTCACGGGGAACGTATACCGTGGCAGTGACGAATTTACCAAAGGGGTCGCGACGCATAAACAGACGAAGGTGAGCCCGCTCATTTAACTGCAGCACCCCCATTACCACGTCAAACAGCTCTTTGGTACTGCCCTGGAATAGTTCATCCCTCGGGAAGGTATCGAGAATCCGGCGCAGGGCTTTGCCATCGTGCCCCTGCCCGGAGAGACCGCTAGACTCGATGATCGAGGCCATCTTGCGGCGAATAATCGGAATTTTCGCCGGGCTCTCGGTGTAAACCGGCGAGGTATAAAGCCCCATAAACGCCGCTTCACCAATCACCTCACCCTCGGTGTTGTAGCGCTTAATCATCACGTAGTCCGAATAGGCCGTGCGGTGCACCCGAGACTTAACGGAGGACTTGGCAAATGTGAGGTAATTGGGCCCTTGGTAGAAACGCTGCTTGCCCTCACTAAAAGAGGTTTCCAGCATCGGCGCAGCCTCTTCCAGCTTTTTGAAAATACCGAGCCTGCGGTCTTCAACTTCATTGAGGATTTTTTTATCCCCGACAACACTGAACTCGTATTCGCGATACCCCAGGAAGGTGAAGTTACCATCGCGCATCCATTGTAAAAATGCACTGGCTTCCAATAGGTTGGTGTCTTCGTCTGGAAGTCCCGCCTGTAACTGCCCCTCCATTGCGCTGCAGGTTTCCAGCATCGGGACATAGTCGTCCACTACCAGCTCCACATCGCCGAGCACGTCTTTTAAGCCAGTCATCATGCCTGAAGCGAACTCAGATGAAGTGTCGTGATTAATCTCGACATAAATCATCGCTTCGTTCGTAATGCGCTTCCCTTTTGCCTGCGGCTTTTCACCCAGCAATTCTTCCTCTGGTGGCAACAGGCGAGTCAGTTTCCCCTTGGCATCGCGTTCGACTCGAACTACCGTACTCTTTATCGAATGAGTCACTGTATTTCGGCGATTGATCTCCATGCGAATGGAGTCCACCAGAAATGGCATATCCCGCTGCAGCACGCCAATGACCGTATGCGAGCACTCCCAACCATCGTCTTCGAGGCGGGGGTTAAAAACCTTCACCTTGGGTAGGCCGCCCGGGCGCTGTTGAATAAAGTTCCACCAGGTGTATATGCAGCCATAGACGTCAACAAGACGACGACCGGCCAGATCCTCTAATGGGTACTGATTGAGGAACTGCTGGGCAAAAGCCACAACGGGTTCGGCTTCGCTGGTCAGCTTGTCACGAATCAGCTCGCAAATCTGCGCAACTAATTCTTCACGGCTGTCGGTAATAACCGTCGCCATATTCACGGGGAACCTCCCAATCTCATTTTTGTCACATCGAATCCAAACACTGTAGATCCGAAAAGGTCATCATCTCAGCCCATACGCAGCTGCAGGGTCGAGTCCTAAAAATTACACTTTCAGTCAGACAGTGAGGAGAAGTCCATTCCACCTCAGAATCTAGTCGGCTCGGCAGAGGCCTACGTCTCAGGAGTTGCCTCTTCATTTGGTGCCGCTAAAATCATCAGTCGCCACCTTCTCGGCGGCGACTATATATAGATGGTAGAAAGCCAGCCAGGTCCGTGCGGCGGCTAAATTCTCAGAAGAAGAGATACTATGGAAGCAAACCAGACTATTAGGGATCATATCGCCGCTTTGGGCGATTGGTTGGAAGAGCAGATTATCGGTCAAGAGAGATTGGTTAACCGATTGCTGATCGCCATGCTGGCCGATGGCCACCTTTTGGTGGAGGGAGCGCCAGGCCTGGCCAAAACCAAGGCCATTAAAACACTGGGCGAAGCTATTGAGGGTGACTTCCATCGCGTTCAATTTACGCCAGATCTGCTTCCGGCGGATATTACCGGCACCGACATTTACCGGCCGGAAACCGGAGAGTTCCATTTTCAACCAGGTCCAGTGTTTCACAACCTGATACTGGCCGATGAGATTAACCGTGCGCCAGCCAAAGTTCAGTCGGCGCTGCTCGAAGCTATGGCAGAACGGCAGATCAGTGTCGGCCGAAAAACTTATCCCCTTCCCCAGTTATTTTTGGTAATGGCTACCCAAAACCCTATTGAGCAGGAAGGGACTTATCCTCTGCCAGAGGCACAATTAGATAGATTCCTAATGCAGGTAAATCTTGCCTATCCCAATGCGGAGGCGGAAGCAAAAATCCTGCGTCTGGCCAGATCCGAGGCTAGCCTTGGCGAAAATCGCCCCACTGAAATTATCAGCCAAGAAACCATTCTTCAGGCGCGCAACCAAATTCTGGAAATGCAGATGGTTGAGGCCGTGGAAACCTATACTGTCCAACTTGTCATTGCTACTCGCGAGCCGGCGAAGTATGACAGCGAGCTGGCGTCATGGCTAGATTTTGGTGCAAGTCCGAGAGCAACAATTGCATTGGATCGCTGCGCGCGCGCTCACGCCTGGCTCGCTGGGCGCGACTACGTCACCCCAGATGATGTGATGAATGTCGCCCCCGATATTTTACGCCACCGACTCCTGTTGAGTTTTGAGGCCGAAGCGGCGGGAATTACTACCGACCAGGTAATTGAGCGATTACTTCAACAGGTGCCTGCGATCTGATGTCCGCTGAAGCATCCCCAACTGAGCTCGAACTGCGCGGGGCTTATCCCGAAGTAACGCCGTTGGTACAAATGCGCTACGCCGCACGGCAGTTGCAATTATTCAAACCGCGCCTGGCCCGCAGTGATCAGGCCGGCAGCCTGCTCACTCGCTACCGCGGCCGCGGCATGAATTTTGAGGAAGTGCGGAACTACCAGGCCGGCGATGATGTACGCTCCATTGACTGGCGCGTAACAGCTCGAACCGGCCAAACCCACACCAAACTTTACCAAGAGGAGCGCGAACGCCCGGTAGTTATCCTGTTGGATTTGCGCTCGCCGATGTTTTTTGGCAGCCAAAGGGCATTTAAATCGGTGACGGCCAGCGGCATTGCGGCAGCGCTGGGTTGGGCTGGTTTACAGCACAGCGATCGGATCGGGGCATTGCTTTTCTCCGACCGGGAAATAGACACAGTGCGTCCGCGCCGCAGCCACCACGCCGTACTTTCGATGATTCACAGTACGGTTGCCCGCGCTGCGGAACTGAGCAGCCCCGTCCCCGAACAGGGCAGCCAAACACTAAAAACATTACTGGAGGAAGCGCGAAGAATCGCACGCCCTGGAAGTGCGCTCTTTTTAATCAGTGATTGCCATGATCTCGACGAGAGCTGCTCGCAGCCACTCTACCTTTTATCCCGTCATGCCGACCTGCAGGTGCTGAGGGTATCGGACCCGCTGGAGCAACATCTGCCCGGCCAATCCCTCACTATATCTGACGGTCGCCAGCGCACATTCCTTCATGCCGGCAATCGGCCGGTTCACGAACATTTTGCCGAAAAGCAAGCCCGAGCCCGCGCCGAGGTTGAACAACTGTGCCGACGTTATCGGCTGCCGTTGCTGGACTTTGATAACACCCAACCGCTTATTCCAGCACTGATGTCCGTCTACGGCTCGCGGCAAAGAAATAATGGCTGGCAAAATACGAGAAGGCCCAAGTAGTAATGAGTTTGAAAGTGCAGAAAAAGCTAGTCGCCAATGTTTTGGCGAACCAAGGAGCGAAGGCAAAACGCACTGGCAATTTAATTGAGGGCCAGTCGTGATAAAAGGAAGTCTTCTGGCAAAACAAATGCAATCCCCAACACCGCAAGCGCCTTCGCCCGAGGCCCAGGAATTGTTATCGCAACTCCGCGATATACAAGAGCCCAATGCGGTTAATTGGTGGCCACCCGCTCCAGGCTGGTGGATGTTGGCCGTATTAATTCTTGTCTGTGTGGCCGCCGCTGCCCTATGGTGGCGGCAGCGGCGCAAAAAAATTGAACGCAATCGCTATCGTGTCGAAGCAGCTTCACTGCTCGCTGCAGTAAATACTGAGGAGGCGGATGCAGTACCAGAAATTAATGAAATACTTAAGCGAGTGGCAGTTACAACCTATAGCCGTACAGAGTGCGGCAATCTTATCGGCACAGCATGGGTCGAATTCCTGAAAAAGTCAGCCCCACTCGAGTGCCCCTCTGATGCGCAACAAGCACTCATTGAAAACCTCTATCGCGGCAGCTGTGACCCAGACAAAAACCGAGCGCTACAGGAATATGCCATTTTATGGGTGAAGCAGCACGGACAACCCACCAAAAACAGCCCACAACACCAGGGCGGGGAGGCCGCGCATGTTTGAATTCGCCTGGCCATGGGTTTTCTTTTTAGCCCCACTCCCGCTACTCGCTCGCTGGCTGCTACCCCGCTCCAAACCCATGAGCAGCGCCCTGAAGGTGCCATTTTATTCGGAGCTATCCCAACGTGGCGGCGGTGAACAAAGCAATCTGCTCAATCTATTTTTGCTGATTCTGATCTGGCTGCTTTTAATTAGCGCCGCAGCCCGCCCCCGGTGGTATGGGGAGCCGATATCTCAACCCAGCAGCGCAAGGGACCTCCTTATTGCCGTAGATATTTCAGGCAGTATGGAAACGCCCGATATGGTAATTAATGGCCGACCGGCGATGCGTATCAATGCAGTAAAACAAGTGGTTGGTGACTTTGTTGAACGGCGTAAAGGTGACCGTTTGGGGCTGGTACTGTTTGGTACTCGCGCCTACCTGCAAGCCCCACTCACCTACGACAGAGAGACGGTAGAAACTCTACTAAAAGAGGCCCAGATCGGCTTTGCTGGACAGGGAACTGCCATCGGCGATGCCATTGGGCTATCGGTCAAACGCCTGACCCAACGCCCCGCAGAGCAACGCGTGCTGATACTCCTCACCGATGGCGCCAACACTGCGGGGGAAGTCTCCCCGCTCAAAGCTGCCGAACTGGCACAGCAAGCGGGCATTACCGTTTACACCATCGGTGTAGGTGCCGACGAAATGGTTCAACCCGGCCTTCTGGGGAGCCGTTTTGGCAGCCGCAGAATTAACCCTTCGCGAGACCTCGACAGCAAGACACTCAAGGAAATCGCCGATAAAACCGGGGGCCGCTATTTCCGCGCCCACAACCCGCAGGAGCTGGCAGAAATCTATGCCGAACTGGATAAGTTAGAGCCTGTCGAACAAGAAGCGGAAAGTTACCGCCCCATGAGGTCCCTGTTCACCTGGCCCCTTAGCATCGCCCTACTACTGGCTGGAATTTGGGCCTTGATTCCCCTGGTGAGCAATTTTCAGCTCCCTGCCAGACGAGAAGAGATAAGTCGTAACAATGGAGGTCAAGCCCAGTGAATATGCTCGACCTAATCCAATCCTTCCACTTCCTGCGCCCAGGGGTTCTGTGGCTGCTAATTCCCGCAGCACTACTCTGTTGGGGATTGGCAAAGATAGTGCTCAACAGCGCTCAACTGCAAAAGGTCATAGACCCAGATCTGCTGCCCCACCTTCTACTGCGCGGTGGCAGTAAAAGACCCTGGTTATTCGCATTAATATTTGCGCTGCTGGTCGCGATGATTATCGCTCTGGCCGGCCCTGCCTGGCGCAAGCTGCCAACCCCGGTGTACAGCAACCAGGATGCTCTGGTCATACTGCTAGACTTGTCACCGTCCATGATGGCGACAGATCTCTCACCCAATCGACTAACCCGCGCCCGCCTTAAAATTTTGGATATTTTGCGCCAGAGAAAAGACGGCCTCACCGCACTCGTCGCCTATGCTGGAGAAGCCCATGTCGTCACCCCTCTTACCGAGGACACGGCTACTATCGCCAATCTGGTACCCGCGTTATCGCCCTCAATCATGCCAGTCCCCGGCAGCAATATCGAAATGGCCGTCGATACCGGGATTCGCCTGTTAAAGGATGGAGCTGCCGGGCGCGGGCAATTACTTGCCGTTACCGACGGCATAGACTCAATGGCCGCCGATGAGGTCACCAAAGCTCTGTCCAACGCAAAAGTTGAGATGAGCATACTCGCCGTGGGCAGCGGCGAGGGCAGCCCCATCCCTCGGGGGAATACCGGTGGATTTGTGACCGACAGTAAAGGGGCCATCGTCATCTCCAATTTCGATGCCAGTGAGCTTCGCCAGCTCGCTCAGTCCAGCGGGGGGCGTTTTGCCAAAATTACGGTAAATGACAGCGATATCGACTATTTACTGCCTCAAACTGACAGCCCGCAACAAGCGCAGCTCACTGAAAGAGAGTTCGACCAATGGCGGGATGAAGGGCCGCTATTACTCCTTTTAATACTACCTTTTGCAGCTCTACTCTTCCGTCGGGGAGCTCTGGCATGCGCCCTGCCCTTGCTACTGCTAACTGGAATTTCAAGTGAAAGCCAGGCTATTGAGTGGCAGGATTTATGGCAACGCAAAGACCAGCAGGGCCAGCGCCTATTAGAAGAGGGGCAGCCGGCAGAGGCCGCGCAAGAATTTCACAACCCCGAATGGAAAGGCACTGCCAACTATCGCGCAGGCAATTATGCAGAGGCCCAAGAAAATTTCGCCCAAAGTAATAATTCACAGAGCTTGTACAATCTTGGCAACAGCCTGGTGCAACAGGGAGACTACGATAAAGCTATCGAAGCTTACGATGAAGCCCTGCAAAAGCAGCCCGAGTTTGCCGATGCCGAGCACAATCGAGAAATTGCTGAAAAGCTGAAAGAGCTGCAAGAAAAACAGCAGCAATCCCAACAGCAGTCCGGTGAACAGCAGCAAAGCGAGCAGGAACAGAATCAGCAGGGCCAGCAGCAGAGCCAGGAACAACAGCAAAACCAAGAGCAGCAAGCTGAGAACAACGAACAGCAGTCCAGCGAGCAGCAACAACAGGGCAATAATCAACAGCCCTCTGGTTCACCAGAGTCCTCTGAGCAACAGCCCCAAGGTGAGGAGCAGCAGGACTCCCAAGAAAAGGGCCAGGAAGAGCAGGAGAGCGAACAACAACAGCAAGGTGAACAACAGGGTGAAGAACAACCGTCGCAAGGGGAATCGCAGCCTACTGGGGCTGAAGAAAGCCCACTCGACCAGGAAACCCAACAAGCCCTGGACCAATGGCTCCGTCAAATTCCCGATGATCCAGCCGGCCTGATGCGCGAGAAGTTCAAATACGAGAGCCTGCAAAGGCGCCGTGCCTATCGCAGCGGAGAGTGGGAGCCACCGGAAAATGGGGCGACACAAAGATGGTAAAGAACAGTAGAACAATGTCGCTGGATTCAAGGACACTGATTTCAAAAATGCCTATGGACGCAATCATTAACAACCGAATAAAACTTTGGAGCCTCCCACTCAGCCACGCCTTCGCTTTGCTACTTCTTGCAATAGCACTTTGTCTGTCGACACCGGTTTTAGCAAGCGATCTTAGCGCAACGGTCGATAGAGATAAGATTGGAATTGATGAGACAGTCAATTTACGTGTGCGCTATTCAGGAGACAAAAGTGGTGGACAACCGGACTTTGACTTGTTGGAACAGGATTTCGATATTCTCTCACGCCAACAGTCCAACCAGTATCGCGTTATCAATGGCCGTGCAGAGAGTTTTGTCGAGTGGGTACTGGCGCTAGCCCCCAAACGGGAAGGCAAACTGTTTATCCCCTCTTTTAACTATCAAGGAGAGGTTTCCGATGCGGTTCCCGTCACAGTCACCGAGGCGCAAAGTGGACCTAACGGCGGTGAAAAGCAGGCTTTTCTGGAAGTAACACTCGACAAGGAAAAGGTCTATGTCCAAGAGCAACTGCTGGTAAAAATTCGCCTGTACACCACTATCGGCTTACACGATATCGCAACAGAGCCTCTCAAGGTTGCCGGCGCTCATGCAGAAAAAGTCGATGAGCAGCGATATGAGCGCAAGCTCAATGATGTGAGCCATGCGGTTTACGAAGTTACCTACGCCGTTTTCCCAGATAGCTCAGGCAAGCTCAGCATTCCCGCACTAACCTACGTGGCCATCGCTGGGCGCAGGGACCCCTTCTCCCTGTTTAATCGCAACAGCCAAAGGCTTCGACTTCGCTCCCAGGAGAAGTCTATTGAAGTGCTGCCAAAACCCGCTGACTACTCTGGCAGCCAATGGCTGCCCGCTGCCAGTCTCGGCATTGTTCAAAGCTGGAGCCAGGACCCGGACACCTTTGCCGTAGGCGAACCTATTACCCGAATTCTTACCGTACGTGCCGAAGGGCTCAGGGCCGCACAGTTGCCCCCACTTCCCAAACTCAACGTGGATGGCCTTAAAACTTACCCCGATCAACCGCAACAAGAAGACCAGGTTGGGCCCAACGGCGTTACCGGAAGCCGTATTGAGACAACCGCGATTGTGGCTACACAACCCGGGGACTACGAGCTTCCTCCCGTCACTGTGACCTGGTGGGATACAAAAAGCCAACGACAACGCACCACTCAACTACCGGCATTCCGCTTCTCAGTTTCCGGTACTGCTGCTGCAGTAACCAGCGACAATGAAACCAGTGCTAAAGTACCTCAGTCAGCTACACCCACCGAACAAGTCGGTGCTGTGAGCCATTTTTGGCGCAACCTGGCTATTATCGCGATTGCCTCTCACTTACTTTGGGTGCTGTACTTTTTCTTTCAGAGGCGCAAACCCGCCCAGCAAATACCGAGCAACCACACCCAGGCCCCCGATTTACAACGTGAAACCCGTACCCTTAAAAAAGCTATGGAGAGTGAGAACCCCATCCATATCCAGCAAGCCACTTTAAAGTGGCTTGCTGCAAAGTGGCCGCAAGTAAATGGGAAGAGCTTGGCTGAGACCGCGAGGCAACTGAACATCCCTGAGCTGGATCAGCTCCAAGCAGTTCTGGACGCCGCTATTTACAAGTCACCGGCTAGTCCTTTGGACATCAATAAGGTGAAAGCAATAGTCGACTTATTACTGAACGCGAAACCTGAAAGTGAACCCAGTGAAACGGATAGCGCCCTGCCCTCACTCTTCTCTTAACAGGAGCCACTTCAAATCAAACAGGGAAAGGTTGGCCTTCACCGCCTATGGGTAAGGCCAATTCCTGTGTATTCGAGCAGTTTAAGAGGTACTTTAAATAGAATCAGAAAAAAGTTTGTGTAGATATGATTTTCTTTGCAGGCCCTAACAATTTCCAGATTTTGATGAATCCGCCCCCAAACGCCCTGGGAACTAACACCCCCTTCACGCATTTTCACAATACATTTTGGCAAACGCCTGAAGCTGATTTTATCCCGATGAAGAAAACGAGCTAGCAATTCAAAATCCGCTGCAACACGGTAGTTGGTTTTATATAAACCTAGCTTTTTATAACAGTCACGCCGTACAAAAAATGTAGGGTGGGGTGGCATCCAGCCCCAGCGAAATTTAGACACCCTAAATTTACTGGAGCCATAAAAACGCACTCTTTGGCTTAAGTTATTGCGAGCCACAATCTCCAGGTCTGCATAGACAGATTGGGCTCCCGAAACTAAAAATTCATTAACAACATTTGAAATTACACGACTATCAGAATAGACATCATCAGAGTTAATTGTGCCGACTATATCGCCAGACGCCAGGCATATGCCTTTATTCATAGCATCATAAATACCTGAGTCTTTTTCAGACACAACTGCCGCGACTTGGTCTTTAAACTCAGATATTATCTCTAGCGTGCCATCAGTAGAGCCACCATCAATAATTATATGCTCAATATTTGCATAATCTTGAGCCAACACGGATAGTATTGTGTCGCGAATGGTGTCAGCACTATTTAGACAAACCGTTATCAGGCTTATTTTTATCACAAAAAGTCTCAAGTTGTCGTTTCGTGAAAAGTAAAACCTCTCTTGAGAACTTTAGTACAAATTACAATATCTGACATTCGATCAACGTAAAATACTTCTATACCAGTCGTATGTTTTCTTTAACCCTACCCCCAAGGAAGTCTGGGAATCCCACCCCAACTTCGATAGCTTTGAGATGTCTAGCAACTTCCGCGGCACACCATCAGGCATTGACCTGTCAAATGTAATATTTCCCTCAAACCCAATGATCTCGGCGATTAAATAAGCCAGCTCCTTAACAGTGCAATCCACCCCAGTACCCACATTTAGGTGGGAGCACATAGGCTCTGTCACGGATCGATATACTCGATCTTCCAAACCCATTACAAACACCAACGCATCAACCATATCCTCTACATACAGAAATTCTCGCCGAACATCACCACTCCCCCAAATCCTGACATTCTGCAGCCCTTCATTTTTGGCCTTATGGAAACGATATATTAATGCAGGGATAACGTGTGAATTTGCAGAGTCAAAGTTGTCATGTGGACCATAAAGGTTTGTCGGCATAACACTGCGATAGTTACGTCCATACTGCCTTGAGTACGACTCGCACAACTTAATTCCGGCAATCTTAGCAATAGCGTAAGGCTCGTTAGTCGTCTCCAACCTACCACCAAGCAAGTACTGCTCTCGTATCGGTTGGGGGGAATTCCTTGGATAAATACAAGACGACCCAATAAACAGCAAATTTTGGATATCAGCCTTGTGCGCCTCATGAATTATATTGCACTGAATCATCAGATTCTGGTAAATAAAATCAGCTGGGAGCTTGCTATTCGCCAATATGCCCCCCACTTTTGCCGCAGCCAAATAAACAGTATCAATCGACTCCGAATTAAAAAAATCAGAAACAGCATCAGTATCTGTCAAGTCCAGCGAATCTCGAGGGCAAGTAATGACTTCACAGTTTTTTAGCGGTCTCAGCCTCTGAATTAATGCCGAACCAACCATACCCCGATGACCTGCGACAAAAACTCTCTGGGAGCATTTCACTAACTACTCCTCAAAAATAGGCTCGGTGCGATAACCATTCCCAGCCAACAACAAATTCCGCTTCGCTTCCCTCAAATCATACTTCACCATCTCCCCAACTAAATCTTTCAAGGTTGTTTTAGGTACCCACCCCAGTTCTTGCCGAGCCAATGAGGCGTCACCTACTAGTGACACCACCTCTGTCGGGCGAAAATAACGAGAGTCCACTTTAACAATTACATCTCCACACTTAATTGCTGGAGCATCTTCTCCCACAATTGAAGCAACAACACCTACCTCTTTCTGCCCTTCTCCATAAAACTCTATCGCTATCCCCAACTCTTGAGCACAATTACAAACAAAATCCCGAACGGAGTATTGCAGCCCTGTAGAGATGATAAAATCCTTAGGACTTTCTTGCTGCAACATCAACCATTGCATTTCAACATAGTCTCTAGCATGGCCCCAGTCCCTCAGTGCATTCAGCTCCCCCAAATACAGGCAACGCTCTAAACCTTGGGCAACATTTGCCAAACCCCGGGTTATCTTTCGAGTAACAAAAGTTTCACCACGCCGTGATGACTCGTGATTAAATAAGATCCCATTGCAAGCATATAAGCCATAGGCCTCACGGAAATTGACCACAGTCCAATAAGCAAACAATTTTGCAATTGAGTATGGAGAGCGAGGGTAAAAAGGAGTGTTTTCATTCTGAGGGGAAGCTTTGGCAGCACCGTAAAGCTCCGATGTTGAGGCTTGATAAAACCTGGTTTTATCCAACCCCAGAAGACGCATCCCCTCAAGTATTCTGAGGGTTCCAAGCCCGTTCACATTTGCAGTATATTCAGGGCATTCAAAACTGACCGCAACATGAGACTGAGCACCCAAATTATAGATTTCATCAGGCCGCACCTCCTGAAGAATTCGGGTCAAATTATTTGTGTCGGTAAGGTCTCCATAGTGAAGAAAAAACCTTCTACTATCATCTTGCGGCCCTTGGTATAAGTGATCTATGCGGCTCGTATTAAATGAAGAAGACCTTCTTTTAACCCCATGAACCTCGTACCCTTTCGCCAATAAAAATTCAGCTAAATAAGAACCATCCTGACCTGTCACACCCGTTATTAATGCTTTTTTCATGTCTCAGCCTGTTAGAATTATTGGCATACAAGCTCACCTCTTCACAATCAATACCGCCCAAACATTTACAAAGATCAATGTCGCTCAGGTTTCGCCCCTAACATCAAGCGAGCCATCTCCCGTATTTCAACCCCCCACAACCTTATCTGAACGAAACTTGCCAACAATCTATAACCTATATAAATTTCCCTTTTCCTCCAAAAAAATACGACCACCCTTACCGGCGGAAGAAGGGTATATAGAATCAGCTTAATCCTCCCAGCCCCTTGAGAGAGGAAAAACTGCCCTCCCTTTATCCGCCTTGCTTTTGTCGCTACAGATTGCCAGGAGCATCTAACTCGATGATGAACAAAAGCAGATTTCAGAAATAAGACTTGGTACCCTCTTACCCTCAACCTTCTGCAAAACTCAAAATCACCACTCGAAAAGGAATTCTCACTAAAGCCGCCAAACTTCAGGAACAAAAACCGATCAACTACCATATTTGCTGTAGCCGCAACTCCTGCAGATACGTAAACCTCTTGTGGTATCCCTCTCATAAAGTCATAGACTTCATAGATATTGGAGAATCCATATTGCTTTTGACTTCGCACATCACCGGCAAATAACTTTACACTCCCCTCCCAACACCCAACCGCCCTATCAATTCCAGCTATCCACTTTGAATCCGGCAGGCAATCAGCATCCGTAAATATAAGCCAATCTCCTTCAGCTAACTCTGCCCCTTTGTTTCTTGCCGCATAAGACCCAGGCTTTTTGCACTTTCCTGTCTTAATCTGAAAACTTCCCCCCCCTAAAAAGGATGGAGAATTCCCATCATTTGATATCAGTACAAGCTCAAAAAGGTCTTTTGAAATGACTTGAGACTCCAAGCAACAAACCAACTCCTCAATGAAGTGCCACTGCTGATAGACCGGAACAATCACGGAAAATTTAACCCGCATAGCAGCACCAATTGCAGATATTGTTAGACATTTGAATCATCACGCGCTGACTAAACGATTAGCACAACACTTGGAATTAGCAACCTACAGCATTGGCCAACAAACAGGATAGGCGGGGATTTCAACAACTGGATCAGGAGAGAGATAGATAGGAACTTCGACAGCAGCCAGGGTAGTTAGAACCTGGCAACCTTAAGGGAAGACCGAAACAGTCAATGAGAAAATAAATTTGGATAAGTCTTAAAGCCCCATAACCTTGAAACCGCAGAACACAAACATACTTCAGGGAATAGCCAGAGACCCGTCCGAAAAGAGAATGATGTAGAAGCTAGCGCTATAAAAAGATGAACCAAAGCCAGCTACCCGTTGATAGCAGCCTCCTCCAACACCTTCAAGGTGGCTTCCGCTGCTCGATCCCAAGAAAACTCTTTTACCCGAGCGCATGCAGATTCCTGAAGGCTATGGACCAAATCCAAATCTGAATGCAGCTGATGGATACCATTAGCCATGCTAGAAACCGAAAGAGGGTCGACTAAAATAGCTCCACCTCCAGCCACCTCCCGCATAGCTCCAGTATTAGAGGTCAAAACCGGCGTATTCTGCGAAAACGCCTCAACAATAGGCAGCCCAAACCCCTCATAAATCGAGGGGATAAGCAAAGCTCTGGCATTATGATACAAGCCACTTAACTCGTGATCAGGCACATAACCCCGCACCTTTACCATTTCTCCTAAACCCAACCCCTCAATAACTTCACTTAATCGAGGCAGCCCCCAGCCTTGCCCACCACAAACATAAAGCGGCAATGCTCCTTGAGTAGCCATATCCAAGTAAGCTCGATATGCGGCCAGCAGGCGTTCCAAATTTTTCCGGGGCTCCAGAGTACCGACGAAAAGGAAATACTCCCCATCAATGCGGTCGTCAGTATTTTCCAGGAAAGGTGCTTCGGGAATAACAACAGTCTTACCCACAGACTTCGGCATTAACTCTGTGAGCTCATCGGCGGTAAATGCTGATACCGCTATCACCGTTTGCGCCGAGTTTACCGAAGGGGGCATCAACCCACGCTCTAGGTGCTTACCAAATACAGACATAGTTTCAGGAAAGCGCGCCCAAACCACGTCGTGAATCGTCACCACCCGGCTTACTGAAGACGGCATCATCAGCGGTAAATGATGCCTGGGGGACCAGAATACCTGCAAGTCATCATGCCTAGCCCAGGATGGGAAGCGGGCTTGAGCAAAAAGAGTACCCAGTGATTTACGCCCAACCTTCCCTGTACGTACGACCACATTAGCTACATCACAGAGCCTCTCAGGCAGCGGCGCATCACTATAAAGGAACCATTCATGCCCGCTTTGTACCATACGCTCAATGAGGGCTTCCGTATAACGGCCAATACCTGTAGTGACAACTGACAATGGTCTGGCATCAACACCAATCCTAAGCACAGGAACTCCTGTCGGAGTCAATCACCTCACTACCAACATCAGACCCTAGAACTTCCCGATAAAGCTCTTGATACGATTCTCGCATCTTCTCGCCCGTGAACAGGGCCTCATAACGCTGGCGAGCTGCAGCCCCCATTATCTTGGCTCTTTCAGGGTTGGAGCTGAGGTCATTCATAGCCGCCCGGAGCGCGGAGCTATCCGCTGGAGGTATCACGTGGCCAGTTACACCATTCTCATTTACAAAGCTGGTACCCGTCCCTATCTCACAACTAATCAGCGGCTTACCGGCCATAAGCCCTTCAATCAAGGTGACCCCGAAGGCTTCAGAACGCAGATGAGAAGGAAAAACTACAGCACCACATAGTCTATACAATGCTGCCTTCTCTTCATCGGATACAAACCCCAGAAATTCAACGTTATTCAGGCCTAGCTTAGAAACAAGAGCGCGCATACGCCCCTCTTCCGGCCCCGCCCCCGCAATCAATATGCGGCAGCCAGCCCCCTCAGCTGCACTAACCAGGTATTCAAGACCTTTATAGTAACGAAGAACACCAACAAAAAGCATGAAACCCTGGCCATAGGTGGCCTCAATACGCTTCAAGTCATCTTCACGCGGGGGCGGCAAGGTATCCTCATCAACCCCCAAGGGAATCACAGAGACCTTATGCTTCCAGCGCTGCAAAACAGGACTTGTTGCCACATACTGCTCTGAAGTAGCGACGATACGATCCGCTTTGGCAAAGAAACGATTCATAAGAGGGGTATAAAGCTTAAGCAGCCACTTCTGTCTCACCACATCAGAATGGTAAGTCACGACTAAAGGGCGCCGCTTGCCTGCAAACAGATAGGCAAGATCACCAAAAGGCCAAGGAAAGTGCAAGTGCAACACTTTCGCTTTGCTACGCCATACATCCAGTAGCAAACCAGGTCCAAAACACATTGACTTGAAAGAAAACCAGCGGCGACTTGCCCGAACTTGCAAGCCCGGCTCAATCTCATAGGAACCAGGCCTGGAAGAAAGTGCTAACACCTCACCTCCCGATCTCGCCATCTGAAATATAGCCTGTTCCAGTCCCCCCTGGGTTTCAGGGAGGAATGTCCTATAACAGTGAGCTGCAGTTACTTTTTGTACCAAAACATATGGCCTTTACAATTTCAACGTACTAGTTTACAGCATGTAAGCTGTTGTTTCTAAAGCTGTTACTGTATATTTGCCGCTACAGTGCATTTATAATGCCATACCTACTTGTAACAGTTACACCTGGATGCTTAAGAATTACTTCAATATTGTTTGGCTCAGAGGCGTTAACGCTTTGAAGGCGGACATGGAAAATACCTACTTGGGAACTATCTGGTGGGTAATGGAGCCGCTTCTCCTCACAGGGCTACTCTATTTCGCATTCTCATCTGGGTTTCGCGGTGGCGAAACAGGGACCGGTTTTCTTGTATTTCTTCTCTGTGGCATGCTGCCATTTAAGTGGTTTGCATCTAGCATTAGCGGCAGTGCCGAATCGATACTCAACAATAAAGGCATACTTGGCCAATTTTATCTGCCCAAGTGGATTTTCCCCTGCTCAATTAACCTATCAATGCTTTTAAGATTCCTGTGCGTCTTGCCAATATTGGGTGGAGTGCTTTGGCTCTCAGGGCTCCCCCCAACGATAGCATGGGTAGGGCTTATACCTATTATTTTTTGTCAGTTGGTCATTAACCTTGGGGTCAGCATGCTTGCTGCTGCCACAATTCCACTGATACCAGACCTCAAACACTTGGTACCCTTGGGCATTACTGGAGTGCTATTCACTTCAGGTATATTTTTTGACATCAATAGCCGCCCCCTAGATGTTCAGGAGCTGCTTATGCTAAATCCATTTGCTGAAGTACTTAATAACTACAGAATGATTTTACTTGAAGGCGAAATACCATCCTTCGGTGATCTCATGTATCCATTTCTTTTTGGTAGCTTATCTTTACTTTTAGCGCTCACTCTAATCAAGGCTCTTGATAAAACATATCCAAGGGTTTTGCTATGAGTTCACCCATATTAACCTTCTGCAAAGTAGGCTTGGCTTACCGGGGTAGAGTAAGCCTGTTTTCAAAGCGCAAATGGGTACTAAAAGATGTTTCATTTGACTTATTTCCTGGTGAGACTCTTGGAGTTATTGGGCGTAATGGCGCTGGCAAATCGACTCTACTCAAACTATTAGCCGATATCATTGCCCCTAATTCGGGTAAAATTATCCGCTCCCCAGGCATTAACTCCCAGTTATTATCTTTAGGGCTAGGGTTCAATAAAAATTTAAGCGGCGCTGATAATGCGCTTATGGCCCTGGTAACTCAGGGAAGCAGCATTCGGCAGGCCAAAAAGCTAATCCCAAATATCAAAGAGTTTTCGGGGCTTGGTGAGGTGATCAGAGAGCCTGTCGGTACTTTTTCTGCTGGCCAAAAAGCGCGCCTTGGCTTTGCAACAGCCATTCATGCTACACCCGACATTCTCCTTCTAGACGAGATCCTTGGGGTTGGCGATAAAGAGTTCAAGAGGAAGTCAGCGAAGGCGCTGAAAGCTAAGGTCCAGTCAAACCAGACCGTGGTATTGGTTTCCCATTCTACTCAAACCTTAAACAACCTATGTGATCGAGTGTTATGGATTGAAAATGGTAAGGTTAAAATAATTGGGAACACACAAGAAGTCCTTAAGGCTTATGAGTCAGAAGTAATACCCGCGTAAGAGTGCGACTGTACTTTCTTCTTCAACATTTATCTAAAAAGCAAACTATATTAAACAGCACTCCCCTTATGAATTAAGACTCTCGAATGCTGTAGGTTAGGGCTCAAGTAAAGATTAATTACAGGGATTGAATCAGCCCAGCCTATAATTAGCGACTATGCCATAATTAAGATCAGTTACAGCTTAAATCAACAAATTAGGAAGCACTGATAAGCACTTGCCCCTTCCGCAGGCCCCAACTAAAACTCATGAAAATTCATATACATATCGGCTCAGACAAGGCTGGCTCTACAGCGATCCAATCTACCCTAAGCCAAAATCGTAAAGCTCTGCTCGAACACGGAGTCTGTTACCCACAGCTTAAGGGAAAGCATATTAACCACGAGATTTTAGCGAAGGAGGTTCAGTGTGGCGAGAAGGGACCTGGCTGGCAAGAGCTAAATAGTCTTCTCAGTAAGAAGCCTGCCCATATAATTCTTAGCTCTGAAGCATTCTGCATGCTCAACCAGGCAGAAATATTTAGGTTTCACGGCTGGCTAAATCATAAAAATACCCAAATACTAGCTTATATTCGTAGTGCGGACCAGTATTTAGAATCCGGGGTGCTTCAGCGCTTAAAGAGTGCCCAGTCATATAATTCATTTAAGAAGCAATATAGACTCGCTATCTATACGCCCGCATTATTAGATCGAAGTGTCTTTTCGGCGGCTTTAAAGGCCCGGTTCCTTACCAAGTGGAATGCGGTATTCCCCTCATCAGTAGTCACTCGCCCCTACGAAAGCTCACAATGGAATGAGCAGAGTATCATTAAAGATCTCTTAAGCAACTTCGATTTACCCAAGGAGGTCCGTGAACTCCCCCTCCTCACGAATAGAAAAAATATAACGCCAAGCATGGCAGGAATATATGCTTTATCAATATTAAGTAGAAATCAACTACCTGGTTTAAGGCATTCTTTATCAGACAGCCTAGAGTCTATTTCCGGAGGACAAAAAAGCGGCCCTATACTAAGTAGGAACAAGAGAGCAATTACAAGATACCTATCCAAACTCTACAACCACCTTACTCTACGCACACTTGCACCAGTGATTTCAAATCCCCCTATAGCTTATTGCGAAAAACAACCCGGCATGACTAGCATTGTTAATGATGCAGAAAACATCATTGCTCAATTCTTATCTAAAGTTAATAACAAAAACAAAAAATTGAAAGCTCAAATAAATAAATAATATAGATAGCAATCCTCGCACCAGGGAGAATCACCTTTCAAACTCACACTTTTTGTCATTTTAGGGGGGGGGGGAGAGAACTGCACTCCCCACCTAAACCATCAGGGATTAAAACCATCAGGGATTAAAACCATCAAATGAAGTGGACTCAATGGTGAAATAAAAGAAAATTATACATCCAGCTTAAATGGTTGACACCTAGACAACAAACTTGACAAGAAAATTCCTAAGCCTAAATAGAAACTTTGTAAAGCGAAACCTATTACCTAGCTTGAACCCCAAAGGCTGATTAAACTCTTTGTACATCTCCATTTTTGAGGAGTAAGTTTCAGCCATCCTCCGCAACGCAGAACCTTTTTCTGCTATCAACGCCGAGTGACAAGAAACTAAAGGTAACTGATCAAAAGAATATCCACTAAAGTGGAAGCATCTAATCACCGCATCACCAACAAAAAACACTTCCCCCTGACAGCTAACCTCATCAGTCTTGTCAACTCTCCAATGTCCCAGATTTAAGCCTGCATCATTAGATATTTTGACCCCATAAAAAAGTGTAGGCACGAGATCCAACCATTTCTGATCTGCATTCACATTTCTAAAATAATCTATTGAGCAATCTGTGTTTACGCAATTTATCCAATAATCGCAAAAAGCTCGCCCCACCGCCCCGGCTTTCACGACAAAGAGGCCAGCATTATATGTACCTGATTTCATTAACGTAGCCCACTCAGAGGCATCTCTCTGGTTGTCAGGCGTAAGGTGGGGGGTTAGCAATACACTCCAACTACCCTCCATAAATTCAAGATTATTATCAAAGAAATATATGTCTGAATCCGCGTAAAGCAGCGAGACATCTCTGTCACCATTTAGTTTCAACATATAATGGAGGGCATGCACTTTCAAATGACAACACCGCTCAGTCAAAGAAAGAAGTTCATATTTCCCTTGATACTCCCCGCCTTCCCCAATCACTTCACGGGAAGAAACAAATTCTATTCTGGGGTCCACTTCAAACCTACAACCAGACATATCACCAATATAAAATACGTAAAACTTTGAAAAGCTAGCCTCTTTCAAAGAATCAAACAGCGCCAAGGCACCGTTTATGCGATCTGTCGTGCATACTGTAAATATTTGCTTATCCATTGAACCTTATACTTAAACCTAACGCAGCCAAAGAGAACTCAGCTTCACGCCCTAAAAGCCAAAATATTAACGCGACTATAAAAAGTTAAAAATCAGTCATTAAAAAAACTATACTTACTTATTACTTAGTAGCACACTATCAAAATAACCTAGGCTCGCCTGCCAGCGGTCCATCATTATATGATCAGAAAAAATTAAATAATTTAAAAAAGGCATACATTCAATTAGACAGTTTTCAAGATGTAAATCTGGCAATTTATCGTGGGTATCACTGTTTTCTGGGAAATAGACAGCCACCTCTGAAAAATACCGCAAAGTTCGGACTCTATTCCTCAGAAGCCGCCAACACAATGAAGAGCTGACCAATAAAATTTTCTCTGGCCCAAGCTGAATGAGTAAACGCTCAACCAAACTACTTAAATCAGTAAGATTTAAGTTTAGACTTCCAACACTAACAACATCAAAAGAAGAGCAAAGAGAATTAAGGGGGTAGCTTCTCTCCTCCTCTACCAGTACAAACAAGGCCTTACCATCTTCTATGCTCAGCCCCTCACTTTTGAAATATTTTGATGCAAAATCTAGCGCTGCCTCTAAATTTTGAGATATAAATACATACGAGTAAGATTTTTTCCGCAATGACGACTTCAGGAGAAAATAATGGCGCCCAAGCTTTTTATCATCTAAGGGTAGGTCGATATGCTGTATAGAGGAAATATCCTTTTTATCCCTCCAAACATTCTCATCAATCTCCCTAGATACTGATGTAAGGTCGACAACAGCCCACTCGGGTATATTTTGGGAGAGCCTTGCTCTAACAAGGCTATAGAGCCCCCTAATATAACTGAAAAACCTCTTAATTAAATTGTTTAGCATATGTAAAGCTTAAAAATAATCAATAAAAATCCCAACTCCAGCTTGGGGGGGGGGCTCACTACCATAAAGAATATATATGACCTGATTTAATCGAACATCTTAGACCTACCTATAGTAGCCCCGCCGTCCTCGTGCGATTTACATAGCGATCCAAACACTTTTCTTCTCTCATATCTAACCGTTTTTGGGACCGAACGATGAATTTTTCCAAGAGACATAGTTTCAGCATTCCAGTGCCAGTCTTCAAACCCCAAGCCCGATTCAACTGCAACCGGCTGATAAGGGACTTCTTTAGCTAATGCTAAATTAGTTACCATACAAGCATTCCAGGGATTTAACTTAAGGAGGACCTCTTTCGCTACGCGATCCGCAATCTGATCAGGCTGACGCCACCATTGCTTCTCTTTGCCGAAAGTTATAATTATCTCAGGGTGGCAAATATACAGCTCGTTCGCCGCCGCTAACTTAACCGCTTGAGTTATCCAGTTCTCTGAAAAGTAATCATCCCCGTCAAATGTACCAACAAAATCACTTTCAGCAACTCCTATTAGATGATTACGAGATTCCCCCAAATCTCCTAGATTTACTTCTAGCACGGAATCATCTTCTCTGAGGAATGGGGAGGCCCGCAGCGTCCTTACCGTCAATTCATCAGCCTTGTCTGCCGAACACAAAATCCTGCACTTAATACCATGATTTTCAGCGAATCGTCTGCACCGATCTATAGAAAGGAGGGTTTTATGCGCAAGAAGCCCCTCCCGGTGAAAGGTAACCAGTGCTGTAAAGCTAGTGAGAAAATTTCGCACAAATCACCACACTTAATATCTAACACGAAGCTGGGCAAACATGGAAACTATCTCCCCTGGCTTACAATCACAACCATTAATAATTAAGAGGGAAACTCATTTCCCCTTTATACTCGCATGGGCGGCCCATACAGATTTTGCTACAATATGCACCTTACCCCCTACTCAAAGCCAAAGACCAACAAGAGCAAGTGGCATAACTTACACTTTAATTAATTACATAGTTATCGGCGCGACTATCAACAGCAGTTAGAATAAAACTCAACTCTTAATTAATTTAAATCCTACTTGCTAATCTTCAAAAATTAACTTGTTACTTTTTTCCGACTTCAAGACTTTATAAATATCCTTAGCATTCTCATTTAAGAACAAGTTTAAAAGATGTATGGTGTTTGGTCTAAAATAGTGATGCAGGTGTTGTGTATCTGCTGAGTATAAATCGACTGTACGAATCCCCTTATAACACCTTTTCGCCATATCTATAAACTTGATACACTGCTCTTCTCCGTATACGGGGAGCGCATCCATTATTGTCTTAAAGCGATGCTTTGAGCTCCTCATCATTGTATATAGAAAAGCGTCCGGATGGTTTTTCAAGTTCTCTCTAACAAGAACAGGCCACGTAAGTTCGTCTTCAATTTTTTTTATAGACAATCCATACGTCATTGAATCGTTATTATCTCGATAAAAATAAGTATAACTCGGACAATACGAAATTGACTCTGCTAGTGGCATTGCTCGACTGACAAAAACCTGATCTTCACCATACATAACCGGTTCGTGAAACTTCAAATCATGCTTTAACATAAATTTGACATCGAAAAGATAAGTATAAACGTTACCCAGGTGCGGCCATAAGTTTGGCTCCTCTCCAAACTTCAAATGGCTTTTATTCTCCATATGCCTAGCGAGCCACGACTCCCTTTTTATACCTTTAGATGTTAATCGTGCGGCATTACCACATATAATGTCACTTTCGGTTTCTAGCGCTCGCCTCAATAATTTTTCAGTGGAATCGTGTGGGATCACATCATCACTATCCACATGCCTAACGTAATCTCCTGTTACATGCCTTAACCCGGTGTTTCGAGCAGCAGGTAAGCCCCTGTTTTCCTTATGCTGAACAAGAGAAATCCTAGCATCTCTCTTCTGCCATTTCCTTACAACATCCACAGCCTTGTCCGGAGAACAGTCATCAACCACTATAATTTCTAAATTGTTGTATGTCTGATTGACTATTCCTTTCAAGCACTCATCCAGGAGACTCTCCGTATTGTATACTGGAACCACTATTGAAACTTTTGGATTTACCATGCCCCTTACCTGCCAACTCATTTATTAATTCAAGGACCCTTGATGTAGAGTTCCCATCACAGCGATTAACAAAATAGTCTCTAAATAATTTATACGCATATTGATCTACAACTCCCCATCTGAGAAAGTTCAACAACTTTAACTCATCCGGACTTTCCATTATTGGACATGGCGCAAGACCTCGATAGTCATATGAGAGCCCGCGATCAAGATCATACAAGTCTATATCCTCTGCATACAAAACCATTTTTTTATTCATCAATACAGCATCGAAAATTATTGAAGAATAGTCTGAAATCACGGCATCAGAAACGGCCAATAATTGATCTATTGAGCAATCACGAGCATCAATTACTTTCCCAGCTACAAAGTCAATATTATGATACCCATTGTAATTAAAAATAGACGGATGTAATTTTACCAAAAACACTTCATCTTCTTGCAAGCGAGATGCTATCTTTGAAAAATCCAATTTACAGCTGTACCAAACATCCGTAGGCCATTGCCCGCGAAATGTAGGTGCAAATAGGTACACTTTCTTTCCGTACAACTCTTTATTTTTGGAAAAAAAATCATCCCTCATACTTTGCAGGCTCGACGGACAAATCAGTTTATCGGTTTTAGGGACGCCCACAGAAAGCACATCTTCAATGCTGACATTAAAGTACTTCGCATACTGATTGCTCATATCATCTGAAGGAGAAGCGATTACATATTTAGAAGAAAGCCTTTTATAAGAGTGGTTATCTACAGATTTCACTGCCCCACTAGCATGCCACAACTCAAGCCTACTTGCCTTTTGGTTTATTTCAGATTTCACTGCACCACAAGCAGATACAATAACTTTCGCCCTGGCAATTTTCAGATCTTTAAAGAATGGGAAAGGCATGTTTTCGAAAAAACACTCCTTTTCAAAAAAACTACCAAAAGTAGTTTTCATATCTTGAAAACCCGGAACATCAATAAAAACTACACCACGAGAGGGTAGCATGCCCCCTATCTTTCGGAGTAACCAGTTGCGGAGAACTACCTTTCTTGACATTACCTTCTTGAGCGACACACGAAAATCCAAGAGGGATCTCAAAAGAAGCTTCATCCATCGCAGAGGTTTGGTGATACGCCATGAAAAAGAGCGCTCAACATCACCGATGTATCGCTGCGCTTTCCTCCATTCATTCAAATAGCTCTCTGGTGATAATCTCTTCTGGTAGGAGAAATTTTTGGTTAGCTCATCCAATTCAAAATTTAGTTGCTGCTGGAGGTTGTAATACGGTACCGAATCAAGCTTTGATCCATACGCTTTGGACTGGCTTACAACCCGTTCGATCATACTTTCCCACTGATCAAACACTCGCCCCCTTTCGTATTTTTTTGCATCTTCCAATGCATTTTTAGATAGCGACTCTAAATAGCCCTCATCTCTGAAGAGAGCTTCGAGAGCTATGGAAATCGCTTGCGGGGTACGCTCTTGTATTAACAACCCATCCACACCATGATGGATCATTTGCTGCACTCCCGTGCAATCATGAAACCCTAATGCCGGAACACCTAGCGCCTTCGACTCGATCAGCGTTAACGGACACCCTTCAAAAACTGATGGGATACAGAAGACTCTTGATCCACCAATAACCTCTTTAGGTTTTTCCGTGAAGCCTTTGAGCTTCACATGATCATGAAGGCTCTCCTGGGAGATGATACTTCTATAATACTCTTTATCCGGTCCATCACCATATATATGTAATTTCCAGCCATTAAGTCTATTTTTTAGCAAGGAAAATGCATGGATAAGTAAGCTAAGATTTTTTCCAGACTCTTCCAGTCTTCCTATCGATACAACTATCTTTTCTCTATCGTTAAAGGTACTGATATCGTCAATCAAGATGGGGACTGGATTAGGAATTACCGACAGCTTATCTTTCAAAAAGTCCGGCAGGTCATCTGCAAATTTATGATTCAGTAAGTGAACTTGATCTGCAGCATAAAAACTCATTAGCCGAGCATGACGCTTTTCCTCCCGCCCTCGCCCAAGGGTCCACCATCGATCAATGTAATACTCTGGATCGCTATGCTCGGAGAGGATTAACGGGATACCAGTCCCACGTAGAGCACCCAAAAAAATACTAACAATGGAATTACTGAACATTGGAATAACAACATCAGGCATCTCGGCCAATAGTATAGAGCGCAATTTTTCTATATTATTTTTACGATAATTGTTACTAATCAAATGCAGTCGAATTCTCTTGCTTAACTCAAGATATTCTGTCTTAAACTTTCCCGGAACAGTTATATAGACTACTTCATGACCTCTTAGCACCATTTCATTGCAAACTTCTACGGCAACCTTATCAATGCCTGTCATCTGCATCTTCAGGCTAAGACTAAATACACATATTTTCATAGCGATTATCTATGCTCAAATACCAATAATTCAGGTGCTTCTTTCTCAGGTCAACTAAAGTCAAGAGCTACTTGTTTAATTATTTTTGATGTCGATATTCCTTCAGTTCTAGAAAAATATTGGACCTTACAGATATTTGAAAAGCAGTCAAATTTGCCTTCCCAATCATTTCCCATAACCAAGATATCTGCATCGTACTGCCTAATATACTGTCCCTTCAGCTCCAAAGATTCCTCCAGAAAGACCTCATCAACACAGTGAAGTGACTCTACAATTTTCATCCTGTCATCTTGATTGTAAATTGGCGGGCGCCCCTTCTTACTAATATTTAGGGCATCAGAGGAAACACCTACAACCAGATAAGCGCCCAACTCTTTGGCTCTCTCTAAAATATTTACATGCCCAATGTGAAACACATCAAAAGTTCCAAATGTAATAATTCTCTTTAAAACTTCCATAACTATCGCCTACTATCAATGTTTACGTATAAAGAAATTTGATCTACATACAGAAAACATTATAAACCCATGATATAACCCTTCTGACGACCGATACGCTAAAAATTTAAAGAGCCAATATTAAAACACCCAGAAAACTCAACAATAACCAGTTGTATTTTATTAGCTTACCGATAAGTGATTAACGCTAATCATCTACATTCCACTGTGAGATGCCACCTCATTAATCTACTCGACCTCGAAAGCTTAATAACTGTGCCGAACCTTTAGAAGCGTCTCTACCTTCTCTTCATGGAAGTCTTCACCCAGAAAGTCAAATATACTTTTAACTTCTCTGCGGGAAACAACACCCTCATAGCTAACTAACAGGCAATCGTCATATTTGCCTGCTAACAGGTTAAATCTCTCCTCAGCCTTGCCCAGTTTTTTCCTAACTAGATTTTCATCACGATTTTTCCACCAACTGGACTTAACTACATCCGTTAAATTTCTCGTATTAAAAATAAATGCCGGCTTATCAAAAACTTGCCTGAGGAATTCTATGTAACTTTCAAGCTCCTCAACTTGGCTAGGCTCGATATATCTTATCTCTTTAAATCCTACAACTTTAGCTCTCTTTTTAAATAGACCTTGGTCACGATTTAACTGCTCTAAAATCGTTTTTTTTGTTGATTTTAAATACTTATCAAAGTCTAGCTTGCTTGCTCCATACCAAGGAGATGTAGGCGACTCTGATCGAGAGTCGCCAAACTCTTTTTCCGTTTTTTTTAGTGAGCAAAATGCTTTATATAAATGCCAGACGAAACTAAAATTCTCACCTCTTATTAAATATCCATCTATAGAGTTCAGAACACCCAAAAGCAAAGTGGAGCCACTTCGCCCATAAGTAATTACAAATACATTGCTATATTTCGGCATATAAATCACAACCTAGCAAAAGAGGATAAATTTAAGGTAAAGAGCATGCTTATGCACCACCAGCCCAGCCAAGTTTGGAGCGACATATTCCATAAAAATTATGCTCCAGGGGGTGTATGAGCGTTAAGCGATGCGGCTTTTTATGAATTCGAATTCGATCGCCCGGCTTTGTGATTACTTGGTCATGGCCGTCACAAGTAACATATGGCTTAGTTATATTTTGCTCGCCAATAATGAGCTCAAACTCACTGCTACCCTCCACTACAATCGGACGACTACTAAGGGTATGCGGATTCAGGGGTACTAAAACAATCGCATCTAGCTTTGGATGCATTATTGGCCCCCCCCCAGAAAGGGCGTAGGCTGTTGAACCTGTTGGTGTCGATATGATGAGACCGTCTGAACGCTGCGTATACACAAATTGACCGTCAATAAATAAGTCAAACTCAATCATTCGAATAAATTCGCCAGGGTGAAGCACTACATCATTCAGAGCAGACCCATTGGCAACCAAGCTACCATTTCTTGAAACCGACATATCGAGCAGGAAACGGCTTTCGGCCATATATTTTCCAGCTAAAACTTCACCAACTTTTTGCTCAACCTCGTCAGGAGTTATATCGGTAAGAAATCCCAGGCGGCCGCGATTTATACCAAGGAGAGGCACACTGAACTTAGCTAAAGCTCGAGCAGCAGAGAGCAAACTTCCATCACCACCAACAACGATGACTAAATCACAGAGTTCACCCAACTTATCTCTTGGGGAAATGCGTGCACTGTGTCTCACTGCGGTTGACGTCTCCTCCTCCAATACGATGGCGTAACCCTCCTTCTCTAGGAAAGCCATCAGACGAGTAAGTGACATTACAGCGCTACTACTTTCAGTGCGTCCGATCAACCCAATATTTTGAAATTCTGACAATGCTCGCCCTCTGAGTTCCCACGCCTGGACCTTATGATCCGCAGCGAACCTAACTGACACGCAATTTCATTATGCATGCATAGCCAATTGTGACAGGCAATTATGCCTTAGCTTGGTACATGAGTCGAATTTAGGACGACAAGTCAAAGGCTGCGCTCTGCCGAACGACCACACTTTTAATTCAAACGGCATGATAGAATCCGCGCCGACCCTGCAGTCCCCCAGAGTGAAGCGCTAACACCTTAAATCCATGGCAAATGCGGCCGGCACGAACTTCTTGAGAAAGGGCATAAAAAAGCTTTGCTGTATACACAGGGTCCAAAGGGATACCGGACTGACATTCAAAAGACTGATGGAAATCCAACAGTGGGGCAGGGTACTTGCCATAGCCGCCACAGTGATACTGACTGGTCAGCTGGATGTTATTCTCAGCAATACGTGAATCATCAGAGGCTTTAATTTGCGATAACTCTGCCCGCCAATGTAGCGCCTCTCGCCTAATCCCACCCCCAGCTCTTAGTACTTCAACGCCATACACCGGGCAACTGCCTACCGATGCGGCCAGCCCCCCCAAAGTTAACCCAGTACCACAGGCCACCCAGAGTTGGTCAAATTTAACCGGGGCCGTCTCTTCGATAATTTGCCCCAACAGGCTCACGCCTCTTGCTCCAGCAAGGTTTGCTCCACCTTCGGGGATGTAGAGTCCGCAACTGGACGCTAGCCCAATTTGCCTCAAAAAATCAGGCTGATGACGAAGCCGATACTCTTGCCTAGAAATAAACAGCAACCGCATCCCCAACCGCTCTGCATCCTGAAGCATACCGCCCATCACGGGTGGTCGCTGGCCGCGAACAATACCAACTGTACGAAACCCAAAGCGTGCCCCCGCCGCTGCTGTAGCATGCAAATGATTCGACCAAGCACCACCGCAAGTGACCAGGACTTCTGCACCCTTCTTGTCAGCTTCGATTAGATTGTACAGGAGCTTGTAAGCCTTATTTCCTGAAATTAGCGGGTCCAGCAGATCATCCCGACGAACCCACACTTCAACCCCGAAAAACTGATCACTATCGACTCGCTGGTAAGGGACTGCCCGTGCTGCATCGACAATGCTCTCCAAGTTAAGGCAAGTTAGATAGCGAATTTTTACACCCCCTCTAGTAGGTAGATATTCAGAAACTTACCCGCAATGTCATACTGCCAAGCGTTACTGATCAAAACGAGAAGTCATTGCTCCGAACGATACGCCCCTTCTACCCGTCATGTCTGACAAACCACATAACAAAATAAAACCGAGCAGTCTCTTCTGAATCGAGGCTTATAATTGACAGTTAAAAAACGGGACAATATTTACCGAAAATCACACCATCACAACGGTCAACCCTACCCATTAAGTAGATAATTCTCAGTCGACTGCTATCAACAAAATCAAAAACAATCGCCGAAACCAATCACCCTAAAAAACAGGCCTCTACCCACTTTCCCTTTTAATCTAACCGAAAATCGCCTCCAGAGCCCACAAAACAAGCCATTACTGGGCTTACCCTTCTCCAGGTCAGATTAATCAGACGCTGCTCCACAACATTCCTGGCAACACCCGAACCCACCAGGCTAAAGCTGGAAATTTGCAATTAACCGCTCAATACACTTTCAATCGGTAAAGAAAAATTATCTACGCGGAAAATCAAATCTATCGGACCAGTTTATACTCGACGAAATAAGCCACAGATCTAGCCCCAATTACGTGCCTTGCCCACAAGGCAAGCAGTCAGCCAGACCAGGCAAAAATCTAAAAGCACCCTCAAAAACCTATTTTTCCGCAAAAAAAAAGGCCCCCTCTTTCGAGGGAGCCTTTTAGATCTGGCGGACCGGACGGGACTCGAACCCGCGACCTCCGGCGTGACAGGCCGGCATTCTAACCAACTGAACTACCGGTCCTCGGTAGTAAACTTCCTCTATGGAAGTTGGTGGGTGGTACAGGGGTCGAACCTGTGACCTACGGCTTGTAAGGCCGTCGCTCTCCCAACTGAGCTAACCACCCGATGCTCTTTGCTATAGGGGCCGTGCCCCCTTGAGTGACGCGCATATTACCCGACTGTAGATTCCTGTCAACAATTTTCACGCCAAATAATCACGTCCGATCAATTTCCATCCGATTCGTCTGGTAAAGAGACAGGAACCCCCCTCATTTCAGCCTCTTCAGTACTTGCTCCCTGCAAGACCTTACCCTGCCGATAGTCTGGGTCTAGCAGATGCCCAGCTATCTTCACTGGGATCCCCCTCGGTATCAGCTGCTCTTTGGGGCGGGCCAAGTCTTGCTCGTTGTAATTACACACGCCGGTAGGAAATATTTTCTTTAGATCTGCCACACGACTGGAAATTTCCTCAGTGAATGGACCGTAGATCCCCTTCGCCAACGCCCGCTCAACCGGCTGTAGAGCGCACTTAAAGACATCATCAGTCACCGGTGCCCCCGCCACTTGCCTTGATGTACTATGAATTGGGTATACCCTCATACACTTCCCGGGAGTTTGGCTATTCCAGGGGCCATCCCAAACCTTACCTCCAGACGCAAGTAAATTTCCTTCTTTGTCGAAGCATCGGTCACTGGCATCATCCGGGCGGTTTTCCACTACACCTTTACCTGGGTTTTCTATGATGTTCTGCATCCAACGGTCGACTAAATCCAGCGCCTCATGCAATGGGTTGTAGCCTTTGTCACTCATCCAAATCAGTTGGTTCTCCGCATGTCCACGGGCACGCCGAATACGCTCGCGTGCGGAAAAAGAGGCTGAGCTGTGGTGCATATCAGGCTCTTTATCGAGGTAGTGCCGCAAATCAATAATGGGGATCTCTGCATCCCCCAGGAAAACGTGCCCGGAACGATATATTCCATTAATAGCCTCCAGACTTGCGCGACTGCGCTTCGCCGGCTTTTGGAGGGTTCCCATATTGAGATTTTGTTCACTCCAAAGGGACAAGCGAACTGGAAACATATTCCCATTCATAAACCACAACTGCTCTTGGCTCTGGTTTTCTGGTGCTTTCCAGCCACCTACAGCAGCATTGACACGTAAAAATGTATCTATATTAATTTCGCCGTTCACCAAGGCTTTCAGGCCGTACTGCACCCCCTCATTATCCCAAGAACTATTTGCGTACCCTGATGCGTTTGCACCATAAAATTGGCGAAGGTCCTCCCAGTGCGTCCAATGCACTTTTGGGACAACCTCAGCAGCGAAACTCTTAGCAAAGTGAACAAAGTTAGGGTTATTAACCAACGGTACTAAGCCTCGCCACCCTTCGACGCATTCAGTGGTTCCCTGCATCCTATCTCGGTAGCGGCTATCAAAAATCCCAGCAAAAAAACTCAATACTCCAAATTTACTTGAACCATTCTCACTGGCAGCTAACCCCTGGATAACCGTGCGCTCCTCTGCTTTTTTCCAGCGTTGATTCTGCCTATCCACAATGTCAAAGAAGTACTCCAGTGGCTCACAGTCGAAGGCATAGATTGTTTGGGACACCATATCTGGGTAGGAATACAAGGGGATAGCGGCATCTAAGAGGCCCGGAGCATTCTGCGCAAATAGATACTGCTGGATCGCTCCACCTGACCCCCCAATGCCAACGGTGTACATTGGATCCCCGTATAACGATACAAATTGCTTTTTCACCCTACGAGCAGTGTCTTCTGCCAGCCACATGTTGTAGTGGTTTCTAGTCTGATTGGCGGTCGAATAGACAATCGCATAACCGCGCGCAAGCTCATCCATTCGCCGCGTGGTGATATCTCCTTTGTTGATTTTTCCCTGGCGCCCTCCAATGCCTACGCCACCACGAAACTGATAGATCAGCCGCTTATTCCAGTTACTACCAGTTGGCCTACCTGCAGACTCACCCTCTCCCCTTAATACTGCTATTGCATAAAAGTGACGGTTGATTGTGCCTGTCTCTACACGAACAATAAAATCTACCTGCTTCCCGTTTACCGTCACCTGATCGATATCATTTCTGGCCTCATGCATATAGTGAAACTGGCCATCAGTGGTACTACGGTAAAAATAGGTAACCTCTGTAGCGTGACTGCAATCCCGGCTATACCCAATAACCTCTTTTGTCTTCCTGCCCTTATCATTTAGGGCAAAGATAGGCACCCCTTCACCATCCTGGTTGTCTACCAGGGGCTGCTTATTTGTAATATTGTTTTTCCCGCAATATAGAGGGTACCTGGCTGGGCCACTGAATAGAGTCTCTACAGGCCCCACCTCTCCCAAGCCAATAGGAAATGGGAAATATTCAGGCGGGCGGGACATCATTCGGGGGTGAGGGCCGGAATAAGCTGACGCAGGTTGATAGTCCAACACCCCTTCAGGAACCTTCAACACCGGAGCATCTACGCTCCCGTGGACTTTTGGCAGCTGGTTATACCCATACCAAGCTGCTGCCCCCAGGCCCACTAGCACCAAGAGCAAAATAGAGAGTATCCAGCCTCTCCTAACGGACATAAGCGCCTCCACAGGAAACATCACTTTCTGTACAGCTTGAGTATATGAACGGATGTCCCAGGCTACTGGCAGTTGGCGCCGAGGAAGACTTAAAGAGAGGCAGGACTTGTAGAGCGGTGCGCAGAAGCGCAAATATCTTTAGGATAAAAACAAAAAAAGGGGATCTAGTGATCCCCCTTTCGAAAGCAGTACCGCCTAGTCTTTAGCGATAATGCCTTTCTCTTGGAGAGTGGAGAGAATCACTTCTACTTCCTCTTCAAGAGTCATTTCAGCAGTATTCAGGTGCAATTCTGGTGAAACAGGTGCCTCATAGGGATCATCAATACCAGTAAAACCTTTGATCTCACCTGCGCGAGCTTTCTTATACAAGCCTTTGGGGTCGCGTGCCTCAGCCTCTTTCAGTGGGCAGTCTACGAACACTTCCATATACGGAAGATCACCTGCTTCATGCATCTTTCTTACTAAATCACGATCTTCACGGTACGGGCTAATAAAACTGGATAAAACAACCACGCCAGTATCCGCAAACAACTTGGAAATTTCGCCTACACGTCGGATATTTTCCTGGCGGTCCTCAGCTGAGAAGCCAAGGTTAGAATTGATGCCCAAGCGGATGTTATCGCCATCCAGACGGTAACTGAGCACGCCTCGAGCAGCCAGAGCCTTCTCTACAGCAACAGCCACAGTGCTCTTACCAGAGCCCGAAAGGCCGGTGAACCAGAGAGTCACGCCTTTGTGGCCGAGGATACTCGCCCGGTTTTCGCGGGTCACATCACCCTCATGCCAATGGACATTGGTCGCTTTTTGCTCAACTGTAGCTGTCACTGATTACTCCAAGTCTTGAATACAATCCTAGTGTCACAGGTATCAAGCATTTCATTGCACTCTGTGCCAATGCCTGCCTGTGATATGGGCGCTAATTATCGAGTATTTGGGCGGTAAGCGTAAAGCCCTCTGTTATAACGTGTCTATTCAACTCAAAGTCTTGAGTGCATAAGCAACAAAGTGGCATTGTTCTAATAGTGGGGCCGAATGGGCAAAATAACCCTATAGACAGGACTTTTTTGCTTGGAATCTACTCCAGTGGTACTACTGCAGGCAGCATCATTTAAACCATTCTGCCACTACCATCCCTTCGTTACGCGAAGGCTGAGTGGGACATCAGATTGTTACACTAATCCATCTATAACTAGGTACTTCTATAAGCTATTGAGCGAAATAAAGAATCGAGCAAGAAGTATCACTAGTCACAAACGCTCGCAGCCAATACCCATCTATATATTTTGTAAATCTATAAATTCTCACCGGAGATGCAAGCTCCTTCCGTCAGCTCCTTTTACTCGCTCCAATGAACAATATGCCGTTGAATTATCATCAGCTGAGGAGCCAAAAACAGGTAGGAAAATTTGGCAAGGAGGCTCCCATGCAATGCTACCCTCCTTAATCTCAAGCAAAGAAACTTAGGAGCATCACTACCCTTTTGGACTAGCTAGGCAAACTAAAGTAGACCATTCAAATCCATAGACAATTGATTATTACAGTTAACACAAAAAACTATTATTCCGTACAACCCGAATACAATAAAATTATATGAGATTAGAATTAAACTTGTCACCTGCCGATAAAAAGCATCATTTAATTTCAAGTCATCGACACCCTCAACTTTTTCACACGAAGCGAATACCCCCCGACAACTGCGCAGGTTTTCTCATTCATCATATTTGCGGCCGACTACCGAGTGACGCGCATTAATCTAGTTAAAAATACAAGTTCCATGGTAATCTGTGGGCCTGAATCGAGAAAAAACAGCCCTATATTTCTTAGGGTCTATAGCCAGTAAAGGAGGATGCTCAACGATGAGTAAAGGGGTTTTAAATAGATTTAAAATTCGCAAAGGAAAAATTTTTGAAGCCCCGCTAGAAGAGGCATTTGGTCGCCTGGTTACTCCTTTTGAGGAATTTATTCATCGCCAAAGCAGCAGTGGTATATTGCTAATGCTCTCTGCGCTTATCGCTTTGATTGTTGCTAACTCTCCTCTGCAAGAGGCTTACAAGCATCTACTTCATATGCCTATTGCGGTAGGTGCAGGAGACTGGACATTTTCCCTTTCCCTACATCACTGGATCAATGACGGCCTAATGGCCATCTTTTTCTTTCTAGTCGGCTTGGAATTAAAACGAGAGTTTCTTGTGGGAGAACTCTCAGATCTCCGTCAGGCAGTACTACCTGTGATGGCCGCTATCGGCGGTATGGTGGTGCCAGCCCTACTATACAGCTCCCTTAATTTAGGTAACGAAGCCGGTCCAGGCTGGGGTATCCCGATGGCAACAGACATTGCCTTTGCGGTAGGCTGTATTGCACTACTAGGCAACCGTGTACCACGAGCAGTAGTGACCTTTTTGGTCGCACTGGCGATCGTAGATGACTTAGGGGCAATTCTCGTTATTGCCATCTGGTACACAGAGCAAGTAAACATGACAGCGCTCATCGCATCAGGTGGCCTGGTTGTAGTGCTCGGGCTGCTCAATGCTGCGGGTATTCGCCGATCCGCGGCCTATGTCTTTGTTGGAGGTCTATTGTGGTACGGACTTCACTCAGCCGGTGTCCACGCTACTCTCGCTGGTGTCATTACCGCTATGGCATTACCTGCCAAGCCAAAATACGATCCTGTAGCATTTAGCACCTTCGTAAAAGATATCATTCGCAGCTTTGACCGCTGCTTCCGCCCAGGTGACAAGATTATCGCTAACGATGATTTACGAGCTCGCGTAATGGGCTTGGGTAATGGCGTGAACTTAGCCCAATCTCCGCTACAACGCATGGAGACTCGCCTGCACATTCCGGTCGGGTTTGTAGTGATACCTATCTTTGCACTGGCTAACGCGGGAATTCCGGTCGACAGCTTCAGTAGCTCCGAAGCGATACTCAACCCGGTCACTCTCGGGGTAATCTTTGGCTTGGTGGTCGGTAAGTTGCTTGGGATTGTAGGGGCCACTTGGGTAGGTTGGAAGCTAGGTTGGGGCCAATTACCCAAAGCGGCGAATTTCCAACATATTGTCGGTGTAGCATTGCTCGCAGGTATTGGGTTCACCATGTCAATTTTTATTGCCGAACTAGCATTTAGCTCACAAAATGAGCTGCTTATTCAGGCGAAAGCCGGCATTCTATTAGCATCAGTTATCGCTGGGACAGCTGGCTTTTTGGTGCTGCGTAACGCTCCTGCCTCAGAAGAGAATGAAGTCAAGGGCGAGGAGCCAGATTACCCAGCCCAAGCTACTTCCAATTAAACAGCAACAATCAAAGTAGGCCGGGCAAACTCCAGTTGCCCGGCCTACAAAAAGCGTCATCACGAATAATGAACGAATAGAAGGCAAACTTTGAGTCGACTATGTCCCTATAACTTAGATTCGAACCAAAGTTACATCACAATGTGCATAGTTCACTATGCTATTAGCGGTAGAACCAATCAGGGAGCTCAAACCTTTCTTGGAGTGAGTTCCCAGAACTATCAGATCCACCTTCCTTTTTTCAGCTTCCTTACAGATAACCTCATAAGGCTTTCCCACTTTAAGGGCCCGATTTCTCTTGCTAACCCCAAAGTCTTCCGTAATCTCCTCAAACTTCGGAATTGCACTCTCTTTCAGCTCTTTTTGATAATCCTTGGGCAGGAAGCTATAAGGCAGTACATTTAAAACTACTAGCTTGCTATCAAATTTCTTAGATAATTCTACCGCTTTAGACAACACATACCTCCCTTCTTGAGACGCTTCTATAGCGCAAAGGATAGTATTGTACATATTCCCCCTCCAGTATATTTGACTAATAACAACTGAACTTATCGAGCACCGATTCCTCCACAGCTTAAATGAAAAGAGTTCGAAGCACAAAGAGGGAAAATTAAAAAGTCAACTTAATACCACATATTATCTATTCAATCCGAACGAACTAAAACCTCGATTACGGCACAACTCTCAAACAGTCATAGGAGGTCAGAAGTTATCATTTTCTTGACCAAACCTCCCGCGAGCTTTAAAAAATTAAAGGTCGAGGAGATATAAGCAACAAACGAACAGGGCACATCTGCGTCGCACGCAAACAATTATTACTATACGATGAACATCTTTATCCACGCAGATGATATCAATAGAATAACTTCCAACTTCAGCAAAATGTATACCTAATAACATCTCATATACAGCCCTAGCTCTCTTCTATTTTGGCACAAGTCTATCTCACAAAAAATCCATTACCAGAAGACATCAATTACAGGGCTTTCTGTTATTTTTAAACTGTCAACTCATCGCTTTCAACAAGTCTCGCCCTAGATCTGATTGTATAACTTAAGGCAACTATGACATTACATTCCCAGCCCTGCACCCAAAACAAAGCTTCATTTCAGAAGCCTACTGTTTCTCCAACAGGATTTGCATTATAAACGCGGGGTCACTCAAAGGCCGAAAGAAACCTGATATGAAAGCCTCATGTGTTGCGGCTATGACTTTTTGTTAGCTGTCTACGCGTTAATGAGATTTGCTAGAAAGTATGGGGACTCTTTTGGCTTGCACAATGGTAGTAGTCAAGATTCAACGTGGTAGTTGCAAATATCCCTATGGACTAGAAGACACTCCCAATTCCCTCTCGACTGTATATGCACGCGGTAATATTAGCTTACTTAAGTAGCCTAGCATTGCAATAATTGGATCCAGAGATACGACAAAAAATGGAATGAAAATGGCTCAAAAAATGGCCAGCCATATTTCTTCTAGAAACAATGTCGTCGACAGCGGGCTAGCCCTGGAAATTGACACAACAGCCTGTAGAGAATGCTAGCTTCTAACTGCAGTCTCACCTACGGATTGCATACAGCAAACCGAAGGTCGAATTATCGACTAACAATGTAAGTATTAGAAAGTGGAGGCCTGTCGGTATCAGAGCACACCTCCCCAACAGTACTTTTTTTGTATACCGAAATAGATTGCAGCTAGGTCTTTCCCAACCCTCATTAATTGTTGAATCTGAAGTTTCGGTAGGCTCAATGAAGTATGTAGATTTCTGCCTCCAGGCTAAACACAAACTCTTTGTATGCTACTTTTGCCCATAAAGATCGATATCACCGTCTCCTAGAACCTTAAAAAGTCAATAAAGCACTGACTTTTTAAGGTTGAAATTATCAAGTTAACACCAACTTCATTATTCTTTTACAAGAAAATTTCTGTACTCGGCAATTCTGACTCGCATCGAGAAAAATTACCGTTCTCCAGCACTCTCAAGTAGTTGATAAACTCGCCCAGGGAAATCACCAATAATCCCATCTACACCAAGGGATATACTGCGCTCAATGTCATCTGTATCGTTAACTGTCCAGAGATCGACGGCCACGCCTTTACTCTGAAAAAAGCGAACATAGGGCTTAGTGGTAATACTGTATGGCAGTTGGGCAACTTCAAAGTCCGGCTTGAAAGCCCATCCAAAGCCCGAACTCCAGGCTAGACTGGCCTCTATAAGTTCACCGATTGTTGCGCTCGTTCTAATCTCTCCCCCACTGACATCACGAAAATGGCCCATAGCCCTATTGTGCTGGCTAGCCACAGTAACTTGCTGCTCCATTCTATAGTCAACAATTACTTGCCATAGTATTTCTGATAGGACCTTATTATTTGGTTTAATTTCAATATTAAAAATGGCACTGGGGTAGCGCTCAAATAGCTCATTTAATGTTAAGAGTACGAGTCCTTGGTTTCGGAATGGGTAGCTATCACCATTATCTAGGGTAAACTCATACCCAGCATCCAATGCTTTTATTTCTACCAAAGTCAAATCTTCTATTTTATCTGAGACACCAGCATTTTTTTTAAGGTCTGCATCGTGATTGATAATAATAAACTGATCTTTCGACAAATGTATATCCAACTCTAGAATATCTGCCCCCTGCTCCAATGCCATATCAAAAGCCAGGGTGGTACTTTGAGGGTACTCACCAGAAGCTCCTCTGTGAGCAAGGATATCAATAGCCAAAACCTTATTGTAAGCCATCATAGATAAAACCAGGCAAGTAACGATCTTGAGCGCGTTGTTCATTTAGAAGTTTCCTATATTTTAAGAGGAGAGCTATTGCTCAGACACAAACAAAAGCCAATCCAAAATAGATACTACAGAGAAATAGTATTAGGTATACTATTTCCCTCACATACAAAGCACGAATTGACTCATTTAACCTATTTAAACTATATAAGAGATACAAAAGTAACTCTTACAGCCTTCAAGGCTCTTTTTGTTCACGTATACCCAACCAAAGAATCAACCATTGAAGTACTTAAATCTGATTGATAAACCACTCTAAATGCACCCATCTATTTTAAGCAATATCATACATTTAAATATTAAGTACTAATGCACAAACCTAGAAAATATCGCCACCAAATTCATTAACTAAACAAAGTATCCATTATCAATTAAGGACATATCGATCAAGCTTCTGAGTTGGAAATTCTATCCTTTAAGCTAAAACAAAACATTTAGATCAAGCTAGGAAGGTTAAGAGCGGTCGAGAGGGCCTGAAAATCCTCCCCCTTCATCTACACAAGCAAGCAAAAATAAAAATATATCGAACAATATAATGCCTAGAGTAATTTAGACCTATTATTCTTGCGCAAACATGTTGCAGATCACGACAAAAACTCTCCTCAAAATGCAAATGCATGTACTGGTTAAGCTTCTATACATAAACAAAAGGGTTAAATTAGAGTACATGGTTAGCATGTAGATTTTATAAAAGATAAAACATACTTCTAGCCGAGAAATTAGCCAACCGCGCTTCGGCGTATTTAGCCGACAGCAACTACCCAAGGCTACCGACTCGGAGCCCAGATTTATAAGTTTGGAGAATCCCATGGAAAGATACGCATTATTTACCGGTACTTATAACCTACTTATGGGTGGAATAAAGGACTTCAAGCGATCATTTCACAATGAGGAGGACGCCTATAAAGAAATAGAACAAATTGCTAAAACTGACCCATTTACTGACTGGGCACAGATATTCGACAAGAGAACTGATAAGGCAAGAATTTTTAATATTATCGATGAAAATGTGATTGAGAATAAAATCAATGATTACCCAAAGCGATCTGCTAAATCAATGGTGAAGGCTGTAACTGAGTTTTGTTAAATAGTATTCAGCCAGCTTGTGAGCCCGCGTAAAGCAGGCTCGCAAACCCTCGCATATTTATTAGTGGTATCGAATAGCAGATACCTATGTGGCTATTCAGTGAATAAGGAGGTTCTTACTTTCCAACAATACCTGTGCGCTATCAATTCTGCGGGTATCTCTACCTCAAATCACCAATAGCAGCAAGTATAAAGAAGAAATTACTCCGATCTTAAAGCTACTCATATGATTCGGAAGGGTAGCTTCGACACAGGCGTATCCCAGTCTACAAAAATTTATAGCGCTAATAGTAAAACTGTGCTGTCCATAGGTGTATCTCGGTGAAACGAAAACCTCATGAAAAACCACTTACATGGACTAGTGGTCCATGCGGAAAGTAATGTAACTAATCGGGGACTGTTCGTATAATATATCTATTACGCGCACACCTAAATCTTTTCAAATTTCTGACAGTGACACGGCTATTCTAAACAAGTGGTGCCGGTCAACAACTCTTCCACATGGACAAATTATGCGAGCGAAGATTATTCTTCAGCTCAGCGAAGGAATGACCCCTACAGATGTAGCTGCCGTGCAGCGAACATCACCGAAGACTGTTCATCGCTGGCGAAACCGTTTTGAACAGGAAGGTATTGAAGGGCTACGAGAACGTTCTCGTACTGAGCAGCCAACTATTATCGAAAAGGACGTTGTAGATCGTGTATTGTTTTTAACAACAAAGCGTATACCCGAAGAAGCAACACACTGGAGTATTGAGCTAATGGCTAAATACGCAGCAGTGACACCACGGCAAGTTCGGCAGATATGGAAAGCAGCTGATCTACGCCCCCATCGCCAAAAAACATTCAAGATCAGCAGTGATCCTGAATTTTCTGAAAAGGTTATCGACATTGTGGGTCTATATATGAACCCACCAGAAAACGCCGTCATTCTAAGCGTTGATGAGAAAACACAAATTCAAGCCTTAGACAGAACACAGCCCGGTCTCCCTCTAAATCCGAGTCGAATTGGCAGTCGGACTCATGATTACAAGAGGCATGGTACTGCGAGTTTGTTTGCCGCCTTCAATACACTGACAGGGAAAGTGATTGGAAAGGTCGCGAATAGAACTACTAGCAAGGAATTCCTATCATTTTTGAAGTTGATCGATCGACGTACGGATTCAAAAAAAGATCTACACATAATATTGGATAACCTCGGTGCACATAAAACCAAAGAGGTTCGAGATTGGGTGGAATCACGTCCGCGCATTCACCTTCATTTTACTCCTACCAGTTCATCATGGTTGAATGCAGTAGAGGGATAGTTTTCCCAACTAGAGCGTAGAGCGCTATACAGGGGAGTGTTCACGAGCGTTTCGGAGCTAAAGCCAGAACTGGAATACTTCATCAAGACTCATAATGCTGAAGCTGCAAAACCATTTAAATGGACAAAGCCTGCCAGTCAAATCCTGGCTTCAGTAGAACGCGCAAAACAATCGTTACAGAATTAACCGCATGGACCACTAGCTCAATCTTAATCTGAAACACCCTATGAAAAGGAGGTGTTTACCGGTTTTGCTGCAGAAACCTAGACCTAAAACCAAAGATAAGCCCGATGATCCATACTAATAATCGCATTATCAAACAAAAAATATGAAGCTCAAACCAGTAAAAGAACTCGGCAATATATCCAAAGTTGATATGATTCAGAATGTATCGAGAGACACCTTAGAAACCGTTTCAATTCGCGACGTAGACACCCTTCTTGAGAAGAATCGATGGGTAGCCAACCGTAAGAACCATGTTGACGCAGCCATTGAAAAAACAGCCTTGACTTATACCCATCTCTAGGAGCCTAACCATCGACAGGTTCAAGTCGTCAGTGAACTGCGTAAACACAGTTCACTTGTGTGTCCTCGTGGCGTTCGAAGCATTTGACTAAGATCAGACTAAAAAAATTCAAACTGAAATTAAAAGAACTTGGGACTACGGTGGAGAAGGGACTCACCCTCACCGAGCCACAAGTTCAGGCTTGGGAGCGAAAGCAGCATAGGAACAGCGATTAGAAATTTCTATCTGAAGTTGGATAACCAGCCTGCTTCCAAGCTACTCATAAAAGTCTTCATATCGTATGACAAAAGGGAGTAGGATCAGTTGAGCTTCTTCCCAGTCGCTCTCTTGACAACAAATTCTATCTGCTACTCTTCACTGCCTACCACCGTACCCAAAAGCTCTATAATCGGCTCTAGTATACCCACCTAACTAATATTTGAATCTTTTTAACGGGACACCGAGAAACAAAGCTTTAATATAGATTAAGGCCCAAATTGCCACACCGAAACAGAAACGAAAAAATTCGCATAGGTGAGTTTGTAAGCCCTTAATAAACAAGGAACAATCAGGGATGGCCGACGGGGATCGAACCCGCGACCTCAGGAGCCACAATCAAACATAAAACCTTTTCGTAATCATACACTTACAACCACCTATGTGGAAATCGTAAGGCGGTTTACACCTCCTTTAAACCCTAAGAACACTCAGCCGCTCAGTTTTTACCACACTCAAAAGCTGTATATTTACACAAGATTTAGACTGTTATCTCTGGCAACTGATCCCACTGAGTTGTATAGGCAGGAGACCGATGCTCTTGCCGCATCTTCCACTTCTTGTTGATGCCTTCAGCTCCCAGAAACAAGGTACCCCGACCAAACCTCTGATTGATCTGATCGATGGCCTGCATGGTCTCACCTGATCGCATTGGCTGGCCCGCGGTGAACATGTCACCCTGACCCAGTGAGCGGGGGATAAGCTCTACCAGCCCTACCCCGGCTTTCAGGAATCGGTGCCCCTGCAGGAACAGCTCTGTAATCGCGCGCTTTACTAGCTGCACTATCAGCCGAGTGTCATCCGTGGGGTATGGGGTTTGCACCACCGTACTGCGGCTGTAGTAGTGCGGTTCATGGGGTGAGGTATGCAGAAATACATGAACAGACTTCACCAGGGAATCCTGGGCGCGCAGCTTCTCTGCTGCCCTGCTCGCATACAGGGTGACGGCCTGCAGTATCGGCTGGAGGTCGGTGAGCTTTTCGCCGAATGAGCGTGTGCAATAGATCTGCTTCTTGGCCGGGGGTTGCTCCTCCAGGCTTAAGCAGCTAATGCCATTGAGCTCTTCTATCGTGCGCTCAATGTTTACGTTCGTGTGGCTGCGCAGAATTTTCGGATTGGCTTGTGCCAGGTCATAGGCTGTCTTGATACCCAGGTGCCCGAGTCGCCTTGATAAGCGCCTGCCTACACCCCACACATCGCCCACCTCAGTGCGCCGTTGCAGCCATTGCCATTTTTCGGGGGAGTCTAACACGCACACGCCCTCACACTTGGGGATCTTCTTGGCGGCTCTATTTGCCAGCTTGGCCAGGGTTTTACTGGGAGCGATACCAACGCCCACCGGCATACGTATATCTCGCCAGAGGGTTTGCCGTATCTGCTGCCCGTAATCCAGCAGGCACTCTTGCAAACCATGCAGATCCAGAAACATCTCGTCGATGCTATAGACCTCAACCTCTGGGCTATACCGCTTCAGTGTTGTCATTACCCGGTGGGAGATATCGCCATAGAGAGCGTAATTACTCGAGAAGATCTTTACCCCATGCTTGCGCAGCAGGTGCTCAATCTTGAAGAACGGCTGCAAGTCAGGAATACCTAACACCTTGGCCTCTTTCGAGCGCGCCACTACGCAACCGTCATTATTGGAGAGGACTACCACCGGGAGCCCGCGCAGGTCGGGGCGGAATATCTGTTCACAGCTGGCATAGCAGCTATTGCAATCAACCAGTGCCAACATCAGCAGGACCGGTGGTACCGTACGGAAGCCTTGACCACTCCCTCGACAATCAATTCCTGCCCTTCCCAAATGGGGATCGGTGCGTATTTATCATTCGCGGACAGTAGCTGCCCTTTTTGCCGATCAAGCACTTTGCAGGTTAGCTGCCCATCCAGGGCAACCACCACCACATCACCGTGAACCGGGGTTAAGGATCGATCAACTACCAGCAGATCCCGGTCAAAAATGCCGAGATCCCGCATGGAATCACCGTTGGCCCTAGCCAGGAAGGTGGCGGCCGGACTGGTGATCAGGTGCTGGTCAAGGCTGAGCGCCGCTTCTTTGTGATCATCTGCTGGCGAAGGAAAGCCGCAGCTGACGCCACTGCCGTATAGAGGGGATAGTTTCATGTGTTCTAACAATATACTGTATTTATATACAGTGTATTGGTCAGCACCCATTAAAGACAAGTAGCCTGTGTGACTCTTAAGCCGCCCAGAGACCGAGAACGGCTGCGGGACAATCGGTATCAAATTGAGGGGAGATGCATTGCGACCGACCCTCCAGTTGAGTTAGGCCTAATCAAATTTATATGGCAATAATAGTGAACCACCCCCCATTTCATTGACTTACACGAGCCTTTGCAGGCGAGCAGTCTTCATATAATCCACCTCAACTTCAGAGGAGGAGCATTGAACATGGGGCACTATGAACAACCAAAGCCGTTCTACCTGAAAGATCGCCGAGAAGTGGCTATTGATATGTTTGTCTCAAAGGACAATATCACCAAAGCAGACTACATCGCGCTAAAGGTTGTCGAACAGGTTGAGGCAGGGCTCGATAAATACCGCAAGTCCGCTGAGGACCTAGATGAAGAGGTTCTACTAAATGAAGCCCATGACTCTGCCAAATTAGGGCGCTATATGGAGAGGAACGGCAAGCCACACCCTGGCGGCAATTGTGATGCCCACGCTATAGTCTCTGGCTCACACCCAATGGCTGTACAGCAAAGAGCTATTTTGGCCTATGTAAAAATCCGGATAGACGATATACGGAATGGCACCTGGCTCCCCAGCAGAACAGCAGACACGCCCCATCCCAAGATGCCGCTCGCAGTACCGCACTCACGCATCCATAGAAACGGGTATTACGAATGGCTACAGAGGGAGTTTGATTCTCTTGATCTAGAAAATCTATCTGCAGATTCAGTAGAAAAACTGCTTAAGGGAATAGAGTATGACCTTAAATTCTCTACCTTCCCAAACTATGTTATGTTGCCAGCAGATGAGCTTAAGCGTGTATTAAAAGTATGAAAATCTATCAATTAAACGCAAATAGCAGCGGCTATATGACCCCCTATTTCGAGCCAAATAATGTGCTCAAAAAGCGGGTAGGCATTAAGTTCCTTTTCAACACAACGCCTAAATCCTACAGTGAAGATTGGGAACCGCTGGAGCTAAGCATCAAAGCGTGCGATTCGGCACCGGTTATTCCGACGCTTTCTCGATGGCAAAATTACTTAGTGCTTCATGAATCGGCTTACAAGGCCCTCGAAAGTACGCTCAATCCTTTTGGGGAGTTCCTCCCCTGCACATATCAAGGCACAGCATTTTACCTGTTTAACCCCCTGACAATTGCTGAAGACCTTGATGCGGTAGTGCCTGGCTCCGTTACCAGAAACGGGAACTTGCTCTCTGGTATTGAATTCAACCAGGAAAAGCTGGAAGGGATACCAGTGTTCAGAACAAAAGAGTCCAATATCAGTAACTATTGCACTGAAGCTTTCAAGGAAATTGTTGAATCCGAAAAGCTTGAAGGTTTGATTTTCAGTAGCAACCTGACACACGATTAACAATCAAAGAAAAGCCACCTTCACAGCAAAACGCAGCTACTGAGTGGCTTTTCTATTGTCATCCCGCCATTGATTGAGCACTCAATGTGTTACAAGTGCTGGATAGGCCACTAGAAAATCATGGGTGGGCTAGCTGGCTTGTCAGCGGATTTCTGCGCATCCTTTACCGGCTGGGTAACAATCAAGAAAACCGCATACACCAACCAGGAAAAGAAAAAGACGCCGAGGAACCAGCCCACTTTTGCCCCGCCGTGGGAACGGCTGGAAACCAACACATGTACCACAGGTACCACAAAGAAGAGCACAATCATCAATAAGATGATCAACTGCCAAATACTAATCCCACCGAATCCCATAACGGCCTCCTTGCCAAGCATAGTTGTTTTTTGACGAACAACCGGCAGCATACCGCAGCTTGCTACATCCGCCTATATTTCTTAGAAATCGTTTCATACTGGCGGACTTGCTGCCGGTATGGTGTGAGGCGGAGGAGATTACTTTGGCGGAGGTGTACGGAGTGGAGAACCTGCACCACTTTGCGCAGATTCCATTTCCGCCTTTTATTGAGCTACTCTATACGCAACTACCGGAAAATCTTCGCAAGCATGTTCACCGAATCATCGAGAGTAGCTATCAGCTATGGAAAGAATGGCAATAAAGCCTCAAGCGGGGACGCTGATCTGTTTCTTCCTTTGCCCTGACTTGTTTAGTCGCTTTGCTTTCTTTTTATCTCGCACCCACAAAATTGTCCCGCTCATTGTTTTTATTTCAAACAAGTCAATAGCTTGAAATAGATCACTTAATTTTTTAAAACCATAATTTCTTTGGTCAAAAGAAGTGTGATTTGAGATATGACTACCAATTAATGCCAACGGAGCCCAACCGTCATCTTCCTCTACAGCCTCAATTGCTTGCCTTAGAAAGCCGACTAACTTGGTATCGCATTTGATATTCTTTGTTTGCTTTTTGACAGGCGGCGCTTTCTCGCTATCCTCATCAAGATAAAGGAAACTAGAGCAGCTATTGACGAAGGCTAATGGTGCTTTACGCTCACCAAAACCAATCACGACTTTACCATCTGCTAATGAACGAGTTACCAATGGAGTAAAGTCACAATCTGACGAAACCAAACATATAACATCAACGTCTTTTGTGTACAGAACATCCATTACATCGATTACCAATGCCATATCTGTGGCATTCTTACCTTTGGTAAAGTCAAACTGTTGAATCGGCTGTATTGCAAACTCATTAAGTATGTCTTTCCACGGCTTCAAATTTGGATTTGTCCAGTTTCCATATGCCTTACGAATATTAACGACACCATAACGAGCCAACTCAAAAAATACCTTATCTATTTTTTTAGCAGGCGCGTTATCAGCATCAACAAATACTGCAATTTTTTCTTTATCCTTCATGACAGCTCGGCAATGCTATATTTTCGGCATCAAAAATTTGATCATCCATAATAATTGAAATTAAAGCCGCTGGCGAGCGACAGGAAAAGGTCATTCCAAATTAAATTCTTACTCCATTACTCGACATCACCATATAGAAAAACTTTTGCAGGGAAATTCATCTTCCCTACAGCACGCAAATTATGCATAAGTTCATAAGCACCCTCTTTACAATTACTTATTTGTCGTTCTATATTCTTCAAGTGAATTTCTAACTCAGAATACACTCTATCTCCGACCATCTTTCGAAAATCGTCCTCAGTAATATGCATTCTAATTGAGGGGGTCTGCTCAGACAAAATAGGATAGACAACCTCCTGGTAATACTGGGTCTTATTTTTTACCACTGCCATCAACCATTGGAAATTTTGCATAAGATCTGAGAATTGTACCAAACTATCAACTCCCCCCCTTACCACCAAGAACTTCAACTCATCTAAATCATATTTCAAGTCCTCAAAAGATGGATATTCATGATGGGATAGCATCTTGGCCAGATGACTTTCATACATCTCAAGGTCCATCTCTATCAGCCTTACCGATTTTTTTAAACGTAGTATATATAAAAGCGCAAAGTTTATTTCACGAAATTGCTTTTTATCTTCTTCACCTTTGTCGCGCTCAATATTAAGTTTAAAAGCCAAGAAAGCACCAACAAATACCCCACCAACTGTAATCACGGCTCTTATTGCAAACTCATAGTATTTTGGTATGACTGCTTGTTCCACAGCTATTCCAGACAAATACAACGCATTCAAAACTAAGACAGCAGTCAATACACCTAACAACTCGGGCCGATAAGATTTCCAGTTACTCACACAAACATCCTATTGTTTTTTTGCCGCTGTGATTATAAATACATTTTCACTAAAAATTGAAAGGATATCCCAATCCTTTGACCGTTCAAATAACCTGATTATCCCAAAACACCCCATCCAAAGCCCCCAACATCTGCCCAACCACCCCAGCCAAATCCGAGCTGATATCCCCAGTGATCTGCGGCAAAGTCGCCGGGCGGTTGGCTATCTGCCAGCCGCTACTGCCGTTGATATATAACAGGCCGTCCGCTTGATTCAGTGCGACCTTGACGGGGAAGAATTGCCAGTAGCCGGGGTCTGCCACATAGCGGGCCAGTTGGCCGTCCTGGCTTGCTCTCTCGTTGGCACCCTCGCCCACGAACAGCGGTCACCATCAACCATATTCACCCACTCGGAATCGCCATAGCCGCAATCGAACTATGTACGGCAAGGCGGTTCGCCACTTCACCAATACAGTCAGAAACCAGGCCGGCAGCCTCATCAACAACGTTAACCGCCATAGCTGCAATAGAACTATGGCGGCTAGGCTGGGTGCCGCCCCTGCAATCACCCCGGACTACCATCATCATCCGCATAAACCCGCTCGTCATAATTCACTGCAGTCATACTCACCCGCTCTGTGCCCGAGGGTTTAATGTCGGTGATTAATGCGGGATAACACCAGCGGTCCGCCTCGCCAAACATAAAGAGCGGCGGTTCCATGCTGCCATCTAAAACCGGCGCAAAGTCCAGGTCGGTATCGATTTCTATCACATTGGCGCTGCCGGTTGCCGTCGCGGTATAGAGCCCGGACAGCTTGCCGTCTGGTTTACGCAGCGCGAGGAAGTGCGTGCCGCCGCCCCACTCCAGTTCCGCATCCAGGGTGATTTCTCGCCCGCTCACCGCCAGCACCCTGCCCGTCTGCGAATAGCCGGGGATATCGTCGGCCAGGGCGCAGTAGCTCAGGTAGCGGCTGTTGAGGCCGTCCATCTCGGTCTTAAAGCTGTAGCGGGTGCGGCGGTAGCGCTGGATGCGGCGTTGACGCATTCCGAAACGCCAGGCTTTGGTCTCGTCGGTGATACCAAAAGCCCTGACTTTCTTGGGGGCCAACCCCTGATCCTCCGACAGGGTGCACAGCACGGTGGCGGGCTTCCAGGTCTGTGGGTCGAAGTATTCCACCTCCACCCCGTCCGGTTCGTCGGGATCAAATAGGCTGATATCCTGCTCCAGCTCACCCACCCGATTATCTGGCTGATACATGTGTTCAAACGCGGTGCGGGGGCCATCGCGTACGGGGATTATTTGCCCGTAATCCAAGGTGGGTTCTGCGTAGCCTACCGCTAATACTTTTTTTAGCGCTTCAAACAGCGTGCTTTTATTGTCGAACACGGCCGAGAAAGTATCGCCGCGCGCGCTCCACAGCTCGTGCAGCGCTTCCAGCTCCTCCAGGCCGATTTGATCATCACTATGGCCGACGCTCTTGATGATATAGGCAAAAAACGGGGCGATATCTTCGGTGGCGTCAGGTGCGGACCAGCTGCCATTTTCATACACCGGCAGCTTGCGCGTGGGAATTAAATTGAATTTATTTTCCGCGCTGCCGGCCAGGGCGTTGGTGCCGCGAATCTTCACCGCAATGGTGGTTACGCCCTCGTAACTGCTGGCGCTGTCGAGCTCGGCCCTGAGTGCCGTCCACTGCACCGTGTCATAAATGCGCGTATCGTCGCTGGCCTCGGTGACGCGCCTGACTCGCACCTCCGGGCGTATGGCCGAGCCGATATTAATTTTCTCGGTATGCCCTAGCTGGTCATTGGTGGCATTGCTAAAGGTGTGGGTGATCGTGGTCCAGGTCGGTGAGCTTTCATCGCGATAATCGATATCGACCGTCACACTGTAGTACTCAAAATCCCCATTGTCCTTGATGCGACCCAGCCCCTGCGGCAGGAAAAAATCCAGCTCGATATAACGGGTGGTTTCGTTTTCCGGGCAGGCGAAAAAGGGGCCTAGATAGCCGCCGGAACCGCCGTTATTACTTATAATTGCAATAGATACCAGCTGCGCATCAACAAACCCACCCCAGCCCGGTACGGCATCGCCGCCGGCATCCACCTTTTCCATTTGCGCGGAATGACCAGACTTCAATACCACACGATATTCCCCATCATTGCTGCTTTCGTTGATGGAGATAATCTCCCCCTCCATATAGGGGAAGTTGCGCGGTACAAAGCCCAGATTATCCTCGCGCTCAATTTCCCGCTCGAACCAGTAACTTTTTAAGGTGGTACCTGAGAAAGTCCAGCGCGCCGCACTGCTGGCGTCGCCGGTGGTGGCGAGCGAGCCCTCCAGCTCCAAACCCGTTTGACCCGAGCTGCTGCCCACTTCCGGAGAAAGATAAAAATTGCGGTGGGCGTCGTGGTCGGTGACATCCTCACCGGGACCAAATACCCGGTACTCAATATCGCCGGCGTAACCGCTCACCGGGGTATTGCCGATATAAATATTGTCCGCACTGATTTCGTAGTCTCCGACACCCACGCATAACATTAAATACAGATATTGTTCGTTATTGTCGTACTGGCGGCGCGGCTGGCACAGCAAGTCCGGGTACACTTTATGGCGGCCGGCAATTTCCGGTACAACCCCCATCAGCCGGGCTTGGTTGCCCTGGGCGTTGGGGTTGTAGATGGTGGAACCATCCGGCGTGGTTTGGTTGTAGTTGTCCGGAATCTGATTGGCAAAATACATCGCCGCTGCTGCAGCAGCCACGGCGACCACTATCATCACAATCGCCGCATAGCCTTTTGCCTCCACCACCAACTCCAATTGATCGCCAGACTGAATCCTATAGCCTGCCCATTCGCTAGGCGGCAATGGCTCATTATTTACTGACGCCGAAAATAGCGGCACGGCTCGGGGCTCATAGCTGGGTACATTATTGTTTAACCAGTGCTCGAAGGTTTGCCCGGGCTCCGCCGTACAGGTTTCGAAGTTATCCCGCTCGAGTTTGCTGGGATAGATTTTAAGAATTGCATTCATAGTGAAAAAATTCGCAGCGTTGGAACAATCGGCGGAAGGCGCGCGGGCTGGTTAATAGCGGTTTTCCATACTGCCGCCCGGTGTGCAGGATTTGGGTCTGGCCGTTATTAATGACTATGCCCACATGAATCAGACAGTCTCCCCTGAAGCCGCAGGCAACAGCGCCGGGTTTACAGGGGCCCGCTAAAAAATCCGGTACCACCTGCAGATAGCTGTCGGTCAGCAGCGGCTTGTCATCCGGGCAAACGTGGCCGAAGGATTCCAGCAGCGGGGTTTTGAATTGCCGGTGCAAGACATCGCGCACCAGCCCCCAGCAATCAAAGCCGTGCATATCCCGCCCGCCGTCCACATAGGAGACGGTGAGATAGTCGTTTATCCAGTGCATAGGGTTAGCCGTAGTATTTCAGGCCGGGGGCAAAGTCGGGGGTATAGAATTTATTGGGCCAGGCTTTATTGACCAGATCGTGAAAGCTGGCAATCACCGAAACGCTTGCCGGATTGGCTTTGACCGAAACGGCGGTCATTACCGTGGCCGGCTGCGCGGGGGCGGACAGGTCGGATTCGAGGAACTGCCGATAGACCACCTGTATTGCGCCGCCCGCCTCCAGCGCGGCCTGAATATTGTGCAGCGCTTCACCGGTGACATTATCCAGTTGGAACTGTAAATCCTGCCGGCCTCGCACCGAGCGCTGCGGCAGGGAGACACCGAAACCGCTCGCGGTAAAGGTTGCAGTTTCCCCGTCCTCCAGCGTCGCTTCGATATCATCAAAACCCTGGCACAGACGAATCGCACCGCCCTCAAAGGCGGCGTGCCTCAGCTCCAGGGTATGGATGATGATTTCATCGATCGGCGCGCTGGCGTAGACGGTTTCCAATACCGCACTCATGCGCTAATGCCGTACTTTGTCATCAGGGTGGAAAACAGGGCGGCGCGGTGGGAGGCGTATTCGGGCAACCCGTAATCCACACTGAACACCAGTGCATCGCCGATGGCACCGTCAAAAAAATTCCCTTGATCGGGGATAAACCCAAGACAGACATCTTCGGGTGCCACTGGCGCGACGAGCGTGGCACTACTCATCTCTGATTCAATACCGTTGATATACACCGCCACCGCCTGGGTCTCGGCGTTATAGCAGGCCATAACGACGTAGTCGGTATTGCTCGCCAGCGTTTCGGTGGTCGACGAGGTTGTGCCGCCGTGATCCACTTGTAATGCTGAGGTCGAGATAATTTTAAAACTGGCCAACCCTGATTCCGCGGACAGCAGGCCGCTCCACCCCCCCAGGACGCCGGGGCGAATAACCGCAACCTTGGTATAAGTACCGAGGGGGTGAGCAGCTTGATCTGTGATATGTGCGCCCTGACTCTCATTCTGGTCAAATACCATCGCGGACTGCCCCCCAATCGCCGCACTGTCAATCGTCCAACTGTTGAGTGCGTACTGCCGGATCTCGTAGGACTGCATGCGCTCGCGCAAACGAGACCCGGCGACACTCTCATACTTTTCCCGGGGATCAAACCATACGCGCAGCCCGGGAAAAGAGGCCATATAAATGTCTTCGTCGCTGACTTCCAGCGTCGGTAGACTGGGCTCGGTAAATGTCACCTCATCCAGTTTGATAATACGTCCAGCCATTAGAGTATCTCCACGGTTTCCAAAAAAGTGACACACCAGTTGCACAGCGGTTCGGTAACCGCCGCACCGTTCATACCCAGCTGAGTTGCTCGCCAGTTCTGAAGTTTTTCACTGGGTGGGGTGGTATCGCTGTCGGCAAGGCAGCCGCGCGGCCCGGTTAATGGCCCGGCGTGCGCCATCAGTTCGCCGGTATAGGCGTAGGCGAGCTCGGTGCCGTTAGGCACATCGCCGTCGGTGGCCACAATGACTTGGGTTTTGTCATCAGAGAGCACCACCGAAGTGATGGCGATTCCGCCGGCATTCAACAATTCGAAACCGTATTGGCCGGGGTCGGATACCCCGTGGGGGTTGTTGGTTTCGTGGTAAATATTAAAACGCAAGTCGCCGACACGGCCCGCAAACGACACCGTGATGGTTTTGCCGTTCGCTTGGACGGACTCGGGCATCAGCGGCGACCAAGTTTCCCCCGCTTGCAGGGCCTTCGCGTAATACTCGTCGAGCAGTCGCGTGCCGTAGGCGCTGGTGTGAATGCCGTCGGGATTGGTCGGGCCGTTGGCGTCGTGGGGAATAAAATACTTTGGCGCGACAAGATAGCCGTAGCCGTCGCGCTGAAACTGATATTGCGCAATCACACTTTTGGAAGTAGCAAAATTCCCCCCAAGAGACCAGCTGTTTTGTTGGCTTATAAGAAGAGGAATATTGTCGGCCTGCCCGGTTATTCTTTTAATATCTGCGTTGTAGTTATCCCGCCATTCAATCAAGTGATCGAGGTACCCACTGTTTTGTGCGTCGGATTCCCCGTGTTCACAAAATAGCGCGGTGACTTTGTAATCTAGGCCCAGCGCATTGGCGGCGCGCTTACCCGCTGCAACCGCCTCGATCGAATTGCGGTACGCCGAATAATTTTCGGCCGGAACGTCTTTTTTTAAGACCGAATAACTCGCCCCGCCCTTGCCGTGCCCGGAGATTAAGAACAATCGCTCCGCCTGGCTGTTAATCGCTTCGCAAGCACCAAAGCCGTGGGATTCGTTATTAAATAGACCATCGCCGGCGGGAATCAGGTATGCCATATTCCCAGGATCGATAGGTACATCCTGAAGCGCTGTATCCCACCAGGCCGAGTCGGTCACGCGATTGGGATTGACCCAACCGTTAAACATAAAAATACCGTAGGGGTCGTTAACCAAATCTCCGGTCAAGCTGGCATCAACCCCCATCCCCCGCTTTGGAATGCTATTGCTCTGCCCAATAATCAGGATATGTTCCAGGGTATTGTTGTGGCTTTTGCAAACCGTTTGCCCCGACAACAACATCCGATACAGTCGCTCGACGCCGTCCCTATCGCTGCTGAATTTTACATAGCTGTTTTTATGAACTGAGGGGTTCCGCGCGTTGTAGCTGCCATCGGTCAAAGGATGCTTGCCGTCAGCATCAATCACAACGAGTTGGTCAAAATCACCGGCGTTTTCCACCAAAACCAAAGGGGAGGCATCGTCACTGGTAAAGCGTGAGCCCTCCAGTAATTCCAGGCGCGTGTCGCAGGCTGTGAGCGCCTGGTCAATGTTGTCACAGCGGTTTGCGATCTCACCGACAGTCTTTCCGCTTTTATCGATACCCAAAGCCACTTGACCGGCGGCGTCGGCCACGCTCCACACAATATTCTCATCAGTTTTAAATCGCAGGCTTTCGGGGTTGGCGAGTCTGGCCCAAAGCTTCCCGTCTCTCGTCAGCGCCAACCCCAAAGCGCCATTCTGATCGCTTATGCCCCAGGCGATATCGGTGCTGCCATCCGGGGCAACGGCCAGCACCTGCGTCTCCACACTGTGCTGACGCTGGGTTAAACCCATCACCTCTTGGCAAATGGAACTGAAAAATTCCCCGTTGGATTTCAGCCCCATGCCGACCTTGCCCTCGCTGTCGGTTATCGCCCAGACAAAATTGTCTAGGGAATGGGGCAGTGGCTGCTCGGGGATACGCGTTTTTAAATTGACATCGGTCTCTTGAATGCGCGTCTTTAGATCGGTGTAGCTGGATAGTTTTGATTCCGTCCAGTGGGTCTCATCCCAACCGTAGAGCTTGTTGTTACCGGGGGTGGGATCGTTCCACACCTCGGCCAGCTCGTTATTTGGCGGCGCGCCAGCCGCATCCATCAGCGCTTTGGTCGCGAAGGTCAAGCGACCGTTGACCATTGCTTGCAGCCCGGCAAATCGGTCGGAGAATGATTTCTCAATACTATTTTTGGTCTTTCCGTTGTAGGTGACAGTGGTGGACTCATCGCCGCCGAAGTATTCGTCCAGCGCATCAATCGCGGCCTGCAGTCTGCTCACCTCGTTAAAATAATTCGCCATATTTATTCCTGGTAACTATCTACGGCATCAACGACGCCCTGGGTAAACTGTTCAACGGTATTGGGATCGAGCAAGCCCGCGACGGTTTGCTCCTCGGTAATCACTGCGCGGTTTTCAATTTCTATCCGCGCGCGATACTCCCAAGTTCGCGGCCCCAGCGGTTTGCAGTCGTTGAGCGGGTGGGTAATAAAGCGCAAGGTGTGGGGGATTAATCCCTGCGGGGTAAGCACATCGGCGCTAAACCAGGCGATGGCATCGCCCAGGGCGTGTACGACAAACCCCTCAAACAGCGCAGCCTGATTACCGTGGCAGCGCCAGCTTGCAGACAGCTCTGTGGGCACGCGGGAAAAGCGGCGGCGCTGACGGGCACGACCGCTGGCCATGGTGGTGCGGATGCGGTTATCCCCCTTTTTTAGCGCATACCCGTCCAGCAGCGGCGCCGGCAGCTCCGCTGGGTATTGAATTAACGCCATGATTAAAATCCGTTGCGGGAAAGGTTGTAGGTGGACTCGTTAATATTGGCTGCGGCGCCACCTTCGCGGACATTCGCTACGTAAATATTTATTACGTCCTCCTCAGTCAAACCTTGCAAGCGCTCTACCTGTCCGGCTTTGGAGGCATCCTCGATCAGGTTGACGGTGATATTTCCCTGCAGACCGCCCCCTCTTAAAGCTTTGGTTAGATCGGTGTTTTGATTGGGAGATAAAACCCGCTCGCCTTTATCCAGCAGATAGGTGGATTCTTTCGGTACATAGTCGAGACCGCCGTGGGCGATGCCAGCTATGGCGGTTCCTGCAATAATCCCAGCTGAGGCATAGCCCATTCCCTTAACAAAAGCTGCGTAAGGAGCGCCAGCAACAGGACCCAAGCCAATGGGTGGCATCGACAATGAGGCAATTGATGCCGATTCAGCATTCATAATCGTTTGCGCAACGGCGACAGCTTTTTGGGCGAGAAAAGCCGCTTTATAAATTGCCGACTGTTCGCCAGTACCTTTCCTGGTGAGGTCCGTCATTTGCCCCATCAGATTTTGAGCACCATAAAGTACAAACTGATTTAAGCCCGCCTCACTTTGGCGGCGTATTTCTGCCTGCTGCTCTTGGATAGAGGTAAGCTTGTCAAACAGCGCCTGCTCTGCGGCAATTTGTTGTTGATGGGCCAGCTCTCGCCGCAACTGTTCCTCCGCCAGCGCAGCCTGTTCACGCTGCCTTTTTTCCTCTCGCCGTGCAGCCTCTTCTGCGAGCGCCGCTTGATAGCGCTCTCTCTCCCGTTGACTGTACTCTTCCTGCAACTGCTCGATAGAATCAAAACCGCGCTTGGTAAGCTCTTCCTCTGCAATCTGCAACGTGGCTATTTGCTGCAGTCGCTGTTCATGGTCGAGTTGAATCTTGCCGCGCCGGTCGGCCAGAAACTCATCAAGCTGGGAAAGCTGCTGGGCTCCAGACTCTTGCTCGGCCTGAAGCCTTGCCATCGCAGCCGAACGCTCACTTGCTTCCCGCTCCAATGCCGCCTTGAACTCTGCTTCAGTCTCCTCCCGAAGCCGCGCTTTATTCGACTTTCCAAGATTTTCCAAGCCGGCATCAGCCTCTTTCAAGGCTTGATTGAGGGTATCAATCTGGTCGTTCAGTTCACGCACCCGAGAATCGTCGTTTCCGAGTGCGACCTGATAACCAAACCGCGAGCCCTCTTTGGTGCCGCCATCCCGCAGCAGGTCCCGTTGTTTAATGAGCTTATTAATTTCTTTTTGCAGACCGTCTCGCTCAACCAAGACCTTTTGCTCGCGGTTGATACGTTGTGCATCAGTCAGCTTTTTCCAGCTACTAGTAAGCTCATTGATCTTGCCTGTCAGCGTTTCAGCATGCGCTTCTGCGGTGGGTTGCGACGCGTTCCAGGCAACCAGAGAGGCCACCGCCACGGTGATCACTCCAACCGGCCCGCCGAGAAAGGCAAATGCAGACTTAAGTCCCGCAGCGGCCATCGTCGCTGTGCGCGTCGCAATAGTCGTGCGGCCGACCACCTGCCCAAACGCATTGGTCTGGACGGTAGCCTTGTACGTTTCCGCATTCAGCAGCGCCAGCTGTGCTACGCGAGGGCCAATTGCGCCCGCAAAGCGGCCAGCCATTAATACAGTCAGCGCCGTAAACGCGGTTCCCAACCCCTCGGCCAATTCATGGGAATTATCGAGCACCCCTGTGAGGCCTTGTATAGCGCGCGTAGCTACACCGGTGGAGCCTGAAGTTCGGCTGAATTCCTCAAGAAATTCCTGCCAAGACTGAGCGAGTGAATCCACTGCGCCCGTCAACCCACCGGCCTCAGCGGAGCCGGCACCGCCCACCTGCTGGGCCAACTTGGCGAGAATATAGCGTTGCGCCTCAGCTACGCGGCCGCTTTCCTGCATGGTTCTAATCTGTTCTTTTTCCACCTCAGTGAACGAAACACCAGAACGCTTGAGCGCAGTTAATCCCGTTGCGGGATCTTCCAACGCCTTACCCAATTGCAGTGCCGCACTCTTGGCATCGCCCCCCATCACTGCGGCAAGGTCTTGCGACAGCACAATGGCATTATCAAAGACATCGGCCTGCACTGACTTGAATGTCAGCAGCACGCCCTGCGCATCGCGAATGCCGGAAATACTGGCCAAAGTTGCGCGGGCAACAGACCTCGCCTGCTCATCCAACTGCTGTGCTGTGCGGCCACTGGCATTACCCGTAGCCCTGAGCAAGCCCTCAATCTTAAGCTGGCCCCGCTCCATTTCTTCGCCGGCGCGGATACTCTGATAAAACGTAGCGACAACACCGGCCACACCCGCCCCAAAAAGGGCCCAACTCGTGGCACCACTGGCCAGCAAACCATTGAGAGCACCGACTCGACCGGAAATACCGCCCAAAGGCCCATCAATGGCAGCGACACCCTGTGCAGCCCCTCGCATGGAGCGGCCGAACATATCACCCGCTGCACTGGTGGACTTCAGTTCTCGGGTTAGCTTTTTATTGCGTGCAGTAGCTTGGTCCATCTCCCGCTTATATTGCGTGGAGCGCAGCTCCAGGTTGGCCACCATCGTGGCCATGGAAGTTTGTTTTGCCATTGCTCAACTCATGGAGTTCCAGATTGCGATTTGCTGTTGCACGGTTTTGGGTTTGTGCAACTGAGGCAGGTATTGAGAGACTTTGCCTCCCAGGGTGCCGGCAGCGATATGGGCGAGCTGCCACTGCTGGACTTCGGTCTGTAAGGGCCGCTCGGCGTGGAATTCATACCAGTGGTCCAACTCGGTAGAACTCATGGAGCGCAACATATTGAAATAGTCGGGACGATTAAAATCCCGCGCGAGTTGCCGGGCAAAGTAGAAACCCGGCACTAGCCTTTTTTTTCGGTTTCCTCGCTTTCTGTTTCGCTATCCGCCTCTTCAGTTTGGACATCGACAAACAGCCCGGATAGCTTAGCCGCAGGGACATAGAGCACATCGATCAATTTAGGCGTAACACCGCGAATCAACCGCTGATGAATATCTTCCAGTGAATCCTGACAGTCCGGCTTCATCCAGATAGCATAGGCAACCAGCAGCAGTTTCTTACTCACCTCCCCCATACGAAAAGCCCAAAGCTGGCCAAAGGTCTCCAGCTGAGTTTCCGGCAACTCTTCATCTTGGGGCAGTGGAATATCTTCAGTAGTTTTTTGCAGATACTCACAGCGGTGGTAGGCACTCAGCTCAAAAAGCTCGACTTCTTGCTGACCGAAAGACACGGTTTCAGATTCTAAAATAGGCGCAGCTACAAAACTCATGGTTAGCTACCTGCGGTTACGGAGGGTTTACCGGAAATCTTAAACTTCACGGTGCGGGTGATCTTGTCATCCTTGGGTACCGCCTTACCCCAGCCGGTAATATGGCCGGTGAATTCCACGGTAGTGCCTTCTGGGTATTCAACCTTGTAATGCTTATTGGTATCGGAGTCGTAATCTGAACGCAGTGCCTGCTGGCCGCTGTCACTCTCTTTCCAGATCAAAGTAATGGAAACCTCACCGGCATCGCGCAAGCCGGAGGGGTCGTAGTCCATATAGCCGCTGGTGCCATCCATCGGGGTCATGTCGACAGAACCGCGGGACTCTTCACCGGGTTCAAGATCCAACATGCCCGCCACCGGGGAATAGGAGCTGCCATCATCACTGCGATAAAACTTGGTTTTGTAACCTTGTGCCATAGTTATGATCTCATTGGGTTGAGTAATTAAAAGTCTGTGGGTTCACTGGAATACTGGGCGCTGTAAGTAAGACGCACTTCGCCCAGGGGGTGATCTTGATCCAGGGCAAATTGCGTTTGGTTCAGCAGGAATAAGTCACAGGTGCCCTCAAGAGAGTCATCTTGCAGGACGCTCTCAATATCGGCCGCTGCGTGATCCAGCTCGACATAAATATCTCCGCTGCTCTTCACTACTGCGGCAATAGTGAGATCCAATTGCCGGCTGGTGCCGCCGTCCATTTGGTGGACGATCGGTTCATTCGCAAAGCCCACCACAATCGCCGGTAGTTTTTCTGGGCAGATGCTCTCTGTGGTACCGGCCGGGGGGAAGGTGTAGCCGGATAGGTTTTTTAACTTGCTTAGTACGGCATCGCGGATGGTGATGCGTTGGGTCATTGGGATTGCTCCAGGAATTTCGGGCATAAAAAAACCCGCTGATGCGGGTTTAGGATCTTACTTAATCAAACTTTTAACTTTGTGAATCACTTATTTTGAGTACCTCAACCAGGAAATCTCTTACCAAACCCATAGATTCAAGCACATAATGACGTTCAATCATTATGACGTCTTCTCCTTCAAAATAGAGGCCATCAGTATTTTCTAACTTGGATACTCTTTCTGGCTTAAGCAACTCAGTATTACCCTCAGTGTGAGCCAAACTATTTCTTAAGATTTGAAAATTAACAATCTTACTCCACAACCGCCCTAAATCACCATTGCCGAAATTAGCCGCTTCAAAGTTATTAGAAAGAAATTGTTTACATCGCACTATCCCTTTATCTCTCGAGCTGACTTGCCCGAACTCCTCATCCTTTTGCCGACAAATAACCGTCATAGAATTTTCAAGAAATGCATACAACCCCAAAATCGCACCCACCCTATGCACTCTAAAGAAAAAGTGGTCGAGTTCTCGTATATCATCTGATAAAAGCTCTTTCACCCTTTCCATTTCTGGATCGTCGTAAACCTCCCTATATCTATCGCACATAGTGTCATATTCAGATTTATGAATATTTTCAACCTTCAAGAAAGCGTCTTTCAACACTGAGATTCGCTTATCTATTAGATTGGCATTAACAGGGTGAAGCTGGAGACTATAGGGGGCCGGCTTAAAAGAAAATTCGTTCATATGCTACCTATGACGTTTAGCAACTATTTAGAAATTACAACAACCTCATTGTTGCCAACCTATCACAGAGACTGTATTAAAATCTAACAAACCTACCATATGAAAAAGGCGGCAGCTGCTGAACACCCAAAGGAGAGTGAGAATTGGGCGAGCGCTATTTCCTTGCGGTTAAAAGCTAGGCGTGCCAAATTGCAGGCACAAAAAAACCGCGAGGCTGTCGGGTGCGGTAACCGCTGAGAATGTTCTAGTTCTCTCAGTGTCCACCAACCCGCACGGAGCTGTCAAGCCCTCAGCCTGGGGTCAGGCTACCCCTATCCCAATCTCCAGTTAATCACTCCAAATATATGGTTTTCTATACAGCCCGCTGCCGCAGGCAATAAAAAACCCCACCAGCGGTGACTAGTAGGGTTTTTTATTGCTACTCAGGGGTTAGTAGCGGTTAACGCTAAGCTAAATGGACCGAAAAGCCGCTAGGCGTTTTGTGCCCATTTTGAGCGCCTTGTTATATTTTTAAATCGCAGTTAGGAAACCTCTAACTCGTATTTTTTGTTAACCTCTGCAACTACCTGAGCTAGAACTCCAAACATACTATCTGGACCACTCCAATCATAACCACTCAACCTAGTTCCACCTTCTGGAACTCCAAATACCTTCATACCTTCTTCATAAGAAGGGTGATTCTGAAGCTCTTCATTTATAGCATCAATGAATTCTGATTCATTAACCATGATTTTTGACATACACAACTCCTTCTGCTGAAAAATGCAGTTAATCGATTTGTCTTCGTAGATCTAATATTGCCAGCATGACAGTTTGAAGCTCTGCATAGTCAACGGACTTGGAAAGGTCTTCATCAGACATCTTTAAGATCCTAGAAGCTAAATCGTTAACGTTAATCTCTAGTTTCTTATCATCACTTTTATAATCCAAGCTATCTCCTTATCTTTGGACTGGGTAAAATAAACGTCGCGCCCTGGGGCAATCCGAAGCATAGCGTAGGTTTGGCCCTAGCAGCAATTTGTTATCTGAATACTTTTTTTCCAAACTGATCGTGATCATAGCTGAACGCCTCAAATAATTTTGAGTTTGCCGCTTTATCCGGGTTTTTCCTTATGTATTCATCAAAACTAGCTTTATGTTTTTCTGGTATTTGGTCGTATGCATCTGATACTGCCTGGGCCTTCTCAACAATGTAATTGATAAAACCATCAGGCCACCAATATTCTCTTGGGCTAATCTTTCCGTGTTTAATGGCTATTCTGCTAGATCTCATCTTTTTCAGATCACTTGCTTTAACTATTCCCAAAATAATGAAACTGGGGAGTTTTGTGTATATGTATAAATCTTTTGAGTTGCCAATAATATCCATCGCCATTGTACGCAAAAAATATCTATTGATATTTGGTGGCAACCCTGTTTCTGTTGTAGACTCAATTCGTTCTAGCGGAAATACATGTTGCTCATACTGGTATAAGTTCGATTCCTCGCCCAGCAAAAATTTCTGCAAGTGTTGCTCAGCAACATCGAGAGATTTGTTGTACTCGTCAGATTTTTTCTCGGCTTCATTCTTACTACGTATATATGTAAGAGTTCGCCAAGACAACGAGGCACATAGCCTTGACATCCATTCACCATAATTTGCTACAGATTCACCTTTATCTGCAAATGGATAAAAAACCTTGTTTGCAAACTCTCGTTCCCAGTCTGAAAACAGCTCTTCACAATCTCCACAAAGCCAATACTCTTTCGCGATATCCTGAGCACGCTTATGAACTTCGTTACCTTCCCGAAGGTAGCCAGTAACACCTGTTTTCTTTACCCATTTTCCAATGAACTTTGGAATGAAATGACTTTCTTTTAACGCCGATTCAGATTGGCAAAGCCGACATACTCCTTGCATCCCAACCTCCTAGTTCAGATAACATTTATATAGTGGTCATCATGACCACTATTATTTTGACTACTATTTCTGATACAAATTTACGCCAATACACCATCTTCTTCTACTGAATCACTTGAATACGATCACTTGGCACTACCGAACCACTTAGGTAAATAATCGACCTACCCATCCACCAACACCCGCCAAACCACCCCATCATCCGCCAACCGCTTGCGCACCGTATAGGCCACACCACCCAGCGTAATCACTGCCTCTGAGTTGTAAGTACCCACCTCACTCACCAGCAGGCTCAGCTCAATGCGCGCTACCCGCAAACGATCATCCTCCTCAAACTCGTCGATCTCCTGATCAAAGATCACCTTGCAATCAATAGGCTCAGCGCCGCTACCATCGGTATAGGTAGCGGCCTTGCCCCATTTGCGAAACGCGCGTTCTGCGGCTCTTTGGTCCAGGTCCATGAGTCACCTAGGCCTTAACAGTGCCCGGTACGCCGGTAAACTTGACGGCAAAACTGGTAACGCCATTCCCGGCAGCCTCTGCTGCGAAGGCGGTGGAGCCGGTGATATCGCCAGTGGCTGCGGTGGCGGCGTTATCATCGAATGAGCTGGAGGCAACCACCCAGGTGAGGGTTTCGCCCTGATTGATCTCTGCGGCGGATACCTTGGGCACGGTGAATACGCCATCAATGGCAATCACACCGGATGCGCCCACGGCGATATCGTCCATCGCGACACCCAGGACGGCACCTGCGATTACCACCTGGCCAGAGGTAATCGCTGCGCTGGTGTTGTTGGTGAAATCGAGCATACGCCCATCTTGTACAAAATTCGTAGCCATAATCTTTCTCTCAGTGGGTAAAGCTGTAGAAATAACAAAGGCCGCGTAGTGCGGCCCTTTCCGATTTAATTTCAGTTGGAATTGAGATTAGGTTTTGGGTGTTTTCACCATGCCTTTTGCATCCCAGGCTTTGGCGGCGGCATCCAGGCGGACCTTGAATTCGACCCCATCAACACTCCAACCATTTTGCTCTTCTAACACCGGGGCTTGCTGGCCATCCAGATAGAGCACTTCGATGGTGTCGTGCGCTACCGGGTCGGCATTGAGGTACCAGCCGTTGTGTCCGCTAAGGCGCGCATCAGAGAGCACTTCGGCAATATTGCGCACGCTGTTTGGAGTGGTGTTGTTTTTAGTGGATTCGCCCACTTCGAATTCGGATTCCAGGGCAACCTTTGCGCTGCCCTCGTCGGCAATATCACAGAGCAGGAACTTGGGCCGGATATTGAGCACTGCGCTGCCATCCTTTTGCTTGCCCATCTTCACCCGTGCAGCATCAATGCTGGCCGTATTGATTAGAGCGGCGCTGGCTAGGTTGCCATGATCTGCATGGAACAGGGCTTTTCCATCTGCCATTTTGGGATTGTTGAGCAAGATGCTGAATACCAGATCCCCCACGGTGCGCACGGCGGCGAGGCCCATCTTTTGCGGGATTCGGGTAAATGCGCCCAGGTCGTCATTAATGATTGCCTGGCGGTTAATGGAGAAGAGTTCGCCGTAAGTAGCCAGTGCAGCAGTTTCGGCACGCTCGCCAATTTCCACATATTTAAATTCTGCTCCGGGTGCCACTTGGCGCAGTGAGGGGAAGCTGCCCAGGTCTGTGCGGGTTGTTAGTTTAAAGTCACTGAGGTTGCCGACACTGGTAAAGCGCGGGAAGATTTCCTGTGCTTCTTCATAACCTTTGAGCATGGATTTATTGGCGATATTGCCGAGCACCGTTGCGAAGTCACCCGAGCTATGGGTAAAGGCTGCGGCAACCACACCCATTCTATCCAGTCCGGACAGGCTTTGGCCGTGGGCCTGCATCAGAATCCGGGCAATTTCCATCATGCTGTAGCCGCTGAGTTCATTGCCCTCCGTGCGTTTTTCACCGAGGGCACGTACAGCAATCGCATTTTCCGCATCGGCTTTCATGCGCTTAATGCCTTCGCCCTCTTGCACCACCACGCTGTAGCTTTGCACGGGGGTTGGGGTTTGGCTGCCGAGGGCTTCAAGCAGTTTGTCTTTGGCTTTATCGGCGGTGCAGTCCATATCATTGAGACATTCCTGCATCACAACACTGTGCGCTTCGAAGCCTTTGAATACGGCCGTGATATCGTCTTTGCGCTTTTTCTCATCGGCGGCAAATTGCGCTTTGGCATCAGCGGCAATCTGCGCTTTCATTTCTGGAGTAACCTCGGGCGCAGCGGTTGCAGCTGGCGTGGTGGAGGTGGTTTTAGGCATGGCTTGCGCTTCCTTGGTTTGGGTTTGGGTTGGATTGCCTGCAACCGCAGACGGGAATCTAAATTCAGTGGTCCCCTGCATGACCAATGCATTAATGGCTTGAGGGGTGTTTTTAAATTGATTTAAGTGATCAGCACTGAAGCTGGCGGCCATCTCGATGGCTGCGGTGGTATCGGTGGCGAAGCCGGCCTCTACCGCTTCTGTGCCGGTATACCAAGTCTCGTCATCCATCACCTGGCTGATGTCCTCATCCGACATTCCGGAGCGGGAGGAATACAGGCTTTTCATGGTGGCTTTAACTTTGGCCAGCAGGCTCTTGGTTTTTTCCAGGGCATGCTCGTCACCGCGAACACCGGCACTGGGGTTGTGCACCATGTAATAGGCATTCTCGGCGATATGGACCGTATCCCCGGCCAGGGCGATCACGCTGCCCATACTGGCTGCGATGCCTTCAATCCAGGTTTCTACTTCGGCTTTATGGTCTTTAAGCAGGTTGTAAATGGCGGTGCCGTCGAACACATCACCGCCGGGGCAGTTGATATGCAGATTGATCTTGCTGACATCACCAAGGGCTTTGAGGTCTCGGGCAAAGTCTTTTGCAGTCATATCCCAGTAGCCGATGTAATCGTACAAATAGATATCGGCTTCACTGGTATTGGCGGCAGCGGTCATGCTGTACCAGGATTTATTCGGCATGGCTGCCTCCTATTCAGATTCAGTTTCTTGCGCGGGTACGGCTTCGCGTTTGGTTGGGGTGGTAATGTCGTTTTGTTTGAGCTTCCGCTGCCAGGCAGCAGTTTGCTTAATTACATCGTCCGGCTTTTTGCCTCGGCGGCGGATGGTCTGCTGTGGGCTGGCCAGTACATTTTCCAGCAGGGTTTCATCGGCACTGGCTTCATGGATCGGATTAATCCAGGGCATCACCGGGGTAATAAAATCGACATGCATTAATGTGGATGGATCGACATCACTCGGCACTTTGAAGGCATCCGCCAGTAAACCCATTTGCACCCAACGGCGGGTGGCTGGCTCTACAATTTCCTCACAGAATTCCAGGCTAAGGGTTTCGTAGTTTCCCCACTGCTCCACCAGTTCCTGGCGTTGCGAACTATAACTACCGTTGTAGTTTTTGCTGATGCTGCTAAAGCTGGCCATGGTGCCGGCGGCAGCCATGCGGTGCATGGTTTCCAAAAAGGGCGTTAGCAGACCACTGGGGCGATTACTTTGAATGGTGCCGACAGATTCTCCAGGGCGTAAATCGTCATAGATGGCGCCGGCACGGATATCGAGAGTGCGGTTTCCTTCATCATCCCAACTACCATCATGCTCGTACTCAGTAGGGCTGCCCTTTTGAATAAAGCCCACCATGGCTGATGCAATCTTGGCTGCGACACGCTCGTTTTCTTCATAGTCTTTAATATCAGTAAGGCGATTCATTACCGCTGCAAAGATGGAAACCCCTCGGGTCTGGTGCAGCCTGCGTACAAATTTCAGGTGCTCGATATTTTCAGCGCTGTGAAACCTGCGCTTCATTCGCCAGTTAAATGAGGCTCCGGGGTGTTCGTCGTACAACCAAAAGCCCGCAGGCTCACCCCAAGCGGATTTTTGAATGCCTTGCACAATGCGCTTGCTGGGATCGTTGTAATCCACCGGCAGGAAGTCCGGTTCCAGGCATTCGATGGAATAAGGCACGGAAGTGCGGTGCTTTAATCCAGGCACTGTGCCCTGCAAGTGCCGCATTAAAGTTTCACCATCGCGCAGCCAGGTATTGCACAAAAGCCGCTGGGCTTTTCCCCAGCTGAATTGCCGGGTGCATTCCGGGCGCCGCGCCCATTCCTTGTGGGCGTCATTCATTTGGCTGGCGAGGCCGTCATGGATATCGCCATCCCAGGTTTTAGGCTGGAATTCCACATCGATGCCCCGTGGGCCAACAATGTTGTTTACCAGGGTTGTAAGGATGCCAAAGGCAAAATCGTGGTTTTGCTCCAGGTGCCTTGCCTGGCCGCGCAGGGTTTCCACACTGCCTTCAACCACCAGGTCGCCGCTGCGGTTATCACCGGGGTTTTTGCGCAGGCGACTGGGGCGCGCAGCTTCATAGGCGGCGGCAATCTCCAGGGCGCGCCGGGCTTGTACGCGGCGCAGGGCAGCCTCGGGTGCAAAAAACCCGATGACAGAATCTAATTTATTCATTAGCAAAAATTCGCGTAGGCGGGCCCAGGGCGTTTGCCGGCGGCCTTTAAGGTTTCAGCAGTTGCGCGGCGCTCCCACTCCTGACGGCCCGCGCGGATTTCCTGCAGGTTCTCGGCGGTAAATTGGCGGCCGTTAATGACCGTGGTTTTTCCGGCGAGCACGTCTATCTCGGCCTCAATATAGAGGTCGACCATTTCTTGAGGCGTTTTAGACATTTAACTATCCAGTAGAGAGCCGGCTGGCTGCGCGGGCTGCCTTGGTTTTTTAACGATGGGCTGTTCGGGTGTTTGTTGAGGTTCGCTAAATAGCGTGCGCTGGCCCAGGCGCGATTCGATGGTGGACCATTTTTTCTCGTTGTATTTGTGCATGCCCATGGCGTGGGCGGCGTGCAGGGCGTAGACCTCGGTATCGGTGCCTTCATTGGGCCGGCCTGGGCGTGGCTGCCAGGTTTCCCGGCCTTTATTTTTCTTGCTGGGGGCTTTGACTTCAGCAGTCACCTGCTCCCAGTAATCCTGCCGCACATGCTTGCAGCTGTGCATATAGGCACTGGTGCCGAGCAGCCGCTTGGCCATCAGGTCTTTGGCTTTGTGGGTGCCAACCATATATACCTTTACCCCAAAGCGGTCTGCCTTGGTGCGGCGCTTGGGGTTGTTAAAATCCACCTGCCGGGGCTGGTTGAATATTTCCTTGGTGCCGAAGTCGTTGCTGTCACCTTTAATCGCCATCACCAGCACGCCGCGATATTTTTTATCGCGGGTTCGTACCCAGTGATACACCGCGTTACTGGTGCCGCCATCGGAGGAGTCGATACTTACCGCCGCTGCGCGAATTTCGCCGAAGCGCTCGTGCTCAAAACTTTGGAACACCAGCTTATCCAGAGCTGACCAGCAATCATCTTTTTTATCGGCGGTATCGCCATCGATCTCGCCCCAGTACATCTGCCAGGATTCTTCATTGCGGCCAAAGGCGCGAATGGTGATTGCGAGGCGGTCGTGCTGAACATCGATGCCGACCGTTACCAGCAAGCCACCGGCAGGGCACACTAATTCCGGGTAATCCTCGGCAGCCTCTTGCAGCTTTTCATGGTCCAGCAAGCGGCTGGCGGCGTACTGGTAGGGCCGGCCCAGTTTGTTGTTCTGAAAAACAATGCGGGCAGATTCATCGCCGCTTTTCGCTTCGTGTTCCGCTTCGAGAAAATCCCGCACTACATCGGCAAGGCCAGTGCCGGGGATACATACATAAAGCTCCGATAGCTCCATAAAGGTTTCTATCGGTTCGATCTCATCTTGCCCAAAGTCTTCACCGCATTGGGTCTTTACCCAGCCGGCAAAGTCATCGCCATTTTCCAGAGCGGTTTTGCAGGTCTGCAAAATATTGGCCTGACGGCGGTAGTCATCCCATTCACTGCCACAGTGCGGGCAGCCATACACTGCGCTTTCTGGCTGGTGCAGACCGAATACCGGGTGCGGTGTGCCGCCCTCTTTCTCCAGCCAGCTGACGTTTTCCCAATCCAACACATGAGACTCACCGCAGTCGTGGCAGGTAATCGGTAACACACGCATGGTGCCGAGTTTGGTGTAGTGCTCTACCTGGGAGAGATCCGCAACCGCCGGGGTGCCACCGATAATTAATTTCTTGTTGCGCATGCGCTTGAGGCGTTCGCGCAGGTGGCGAATGGAATCGCCCTGATCACCGACATCTTTGTTGGTATCGTCAGGCTCCTCCACATAGCCCCGACGGGCTGAAGTAGATTTCACATTGGAAATTGAGTTGGAGCCAATGGTGCGCACCTCACCACCGGGAAATTTCTTTCGCGTTGAGCGGCTGCCGCCTTTGCGGCTGGTGGTGACATCGATCACCCGGTTCACTGCTGGTGAGCCTTCGATAATCGGTACCAGCTTTTCATCCATAAACAGCCGGCCTTTTTCATCCTTGGGGAACAGCATCAGGATGCGGGCTGGCTCAGTAGCGGCAACCTTGCAGATATCGGTGGCCAGTAAAACCGTCCAGCCGATCTGCGCGGCTTTCTGCATCACCACCATCCAGGACACCGGGCTATCCAGCGCGTGCATTACGCCCCAGAAATAAGGCACATAATCGTTGCGGTAATAACCGGCGTTATCACTATCCTCTGACGGCAGTTTGATATTTTCCGGCAACCACTCAATCAGCGGGACTTTAGGCTGCGGTATCCAGGTTTCCCGCACCTCCTTCACTAGGCGCGAGAGATTCGATCTCGTAACTACCAATAGCTCTGAGGGCAGCGTCAATACTAGGCTGTAAGGGTTCTCGATCGACGGTAATGGCATGCTGACTTTCGATAGCAATAAGGATGCTTTCTACCGCTCCTAAAAATTCATTCTTACCAATGGTGGACCACTCCACCATCACCTTACGTACAGACTCAACATCAACTATTAATTGATCCTCTCGGTATAATTCGCGTCTAATTTTCTCCGCGCTCATCCTAGCCTTATCCGCATCAGCTAAGTCTTTCTGATTACGAGCTTCATTAGCCTGACGGCCAGCAGCTTCAGTACGCAGCCGCTCACAATAAACTTGCAGCCACACGCTGTAAGTAGAGCCTTGCGGCAACACCCCAGCCTGCACATGCTTAGCAATTGCCGGTTGAGAAGTTCCCACCAGCCGAGCGAACCCCGACTGAGTGGCCTGATCATTAAGTGATGGGTTGTCAGCCAAGGTATAACCCCCTAGGAAATTTCAGATAGCTGTTAAAAAAACGGGGTCCGAATTACCCGTATCACGGATTTCTCAGGAGGACCCGTTGACGTTTAGGTCAACGCCGCTTGGCTGTCGCAATGGCGCGATCCATTGCCTTATCAAGCTCAATCGGGAAGTGTCGCCGCGCTATGCCCTCGGCAATTCGGAAGAAGGGGAAGCGCTTGCGATAGTTTGGTTTCTTTTTTACGAAGATAAGAATGGGCCTAACGGATCTGCGCCGCTTGTACCCTACCCGCTGCCACACACCTAAGGTGCCTTCAATCTTTCCAACGAAGTAGCCCTTAGTGATGCCCCGCTTGGACTTGCTGCGCTTGCTATTAGTGGCGTTCTGCGTTGGGTCACTGCTAGCACGTACCTGCGATAGGATTTTGGTATAAGTCGCTGCTGAAATATTTCCATATTTATTTAGCTTAGCGCCGTCACCTGCAACCGCATACATCCCAGCAGGTAGTAAGCCAGCATGTCGCAAAGCACGCTCAAATCGCTTTTCATTCCTACTAGTGCCAAACACTGCAGGGGCCAAATATTTACTGGGTGCTGTGCCTTTAGTCGCTTCATCACGAATATATATTTTGGCAACACCCGAGCGTTTAGTGGCCTTCTTTACCAATACGGAGTTTTGAGTTAGTCGTGTTGGGTTCATAAAAACTCGCCCAATTTCTGAACGCTCCTCACCTCGAATACGAAATGCCACATTATTCAGAGCGACTGAACTGGCATAGGGCAAGTGGCGTTTAAGCTCCGTTAAAGCGCGATCAAATACAGAGGTATCCAGCTTGATACTAACGTCCATCGCTCAGCTCCTCAGCAGGGTTATCCTCCCCCCGCTTCATCTGCTCACGCTTCAGCTTGATATCCTGATGCCGGTAATAAGCAAACACCGCGATAGAAAGCAGGCCGGTGGTGAATGCACCGTAGGTAATTACATACTGCTCAAACGCCGATGCAACCTGAGCTGTCACGCTACCCACTCCCGCAATCCATATCATCAGCCGCTCCATTGCTGTATTTGCTGCATCAGTTGGACTCATTGAACCACCCTCTTCGCTGCGCCTTTTACCGCAGCCAATGGCTTCATGATGTGCTGGCTGATCCCATAAGAACCAAAGAAGAAAATGATCACTGCCGAGAAAGCACCGAACATCAGCATCGACCCAGCAACAGACCAAATAAACTTCGCGTACCCAGCATCCCACGGCCACACCACCACAGAGGCCAATACTAAAAACATCTCGATGCGAATAATGGCCAAGGCCGCAAAGCGCCGGGTTAAGCTGCGTTGCGTATTCTCACTCGCCGTGCTCTCAACATGAGCCACCACCGTACTGATAATTTGCTTGCGGGCCTCAGAGGCATGGCGAATTAATTCTTTCGCATCTTCCGCGCTTTCCTGCTCGGTGTAAGACAAGCCATCAATCCAACCCCCCGCCCGCACCAGTAGCCCATTATCCTTGTCGAGGATATCGTCCACGGGTTTAGCGTTACTGCTGAACAACCCTGTTATTCCAGACAAAATACCCATCACGGATACTCCGGCACATAGTGCGTAATTGTCAGATTAAAGTTAGGCGGCAACATATCCCGCAGTTGCCCCATTGCCTTGCGTGACTGCATCACCCACCAGCCACCCGGAGCCACACCAGAACCAACACCAATGCAGCCTTGAACATCAGAGGAATAATTAGCCGTGTGGATTAATATTTTTGAGCGCCCAGGAACCTCCAGCAGTTCCCACACATTGAGGTATCGCTGTGAACTATACGCCTCACAAGAATAAATACCCTCGGGGATACAGCTCTCAAATGGGCGGTTACCCAACCAAGGGCGCTCCACCGTATAAAACACACAGTCGCGCACTCTCAGTCGCCCCAATGTGGCATCAGGCCCATAGGCGAATCGTTGTAAATTGCAGTCCATGTGTTTGCGCTCAGTGCCCTGCATTGCAGAGCAAATAGAATTCAAAAAAAAGGCGCCCCAAAAGAGCGCCATAAAGAACATTAACAAGGATGAAAAATGAGCGATTCAAAACGAAAAAACCCGGCTGGGGGAGCCGGGTTTCTGTTGCAAGCGGAAAAACCGCAAGCTAGAAAAAAAGTACCATCCTGGGTCAAAGTCTGTCAACCCACCTTCAGCAACTTTTCTTTGTAACCCTCGACAACCTCAGACACAGGCCCCAGAGCACGAGCAGGGAGCGGATCTAAACGCCTTTGTAATTTCCTCCAAATATTCTTCCACTCCTGATCCCACGTGGATTTTTGACAACCAACAATAACCCGCGCCTGCTTCACATCTACCTTGCGCCCATTAACATCCCGCAACGCACACGCACTAATACAAAATAACGCCAACTGGCTAACCTTCTCGCGCGGGTGCGGCTCCTCCCACTTATCGAACTCAGACATCAAGAACTGCAACAACGCCGCCCGCTCTTTAAATCTTTTTGCCGGAGGAGCATAGGCAGCCATGCCCCAGCAATAAGCCAACGGATCACTATCCCGCAACTTAGCAACAACGTTTTGAATTATTCCCCTCTCGCAGGCATCCATAATCCGGCTACCGCTTCCCTTCCCCACAACCGTCTCAGTGCCACTCACTCGCGGCGCATCTATCCGGCAAATGACTTGATCCGCCTTGCCCTGCACCTCACCACGAATAACCACCTTCCGGCCCCGGCGCGTGCTTAGGGTGGCCGTACTCCTACCGCCCATGGCCTCGTAATCAAACGCCGCTGCCGACCCATCGAACGCATCATGCCAAGCCTGTCTCGCAGTATCGAATCTCATATCACTCCCCCCAAGACATCAAATGGTAACCTCAACCGGAACAATTACGCAGCCTGCTGAAAACTATCGAAATGCTCCTGAAAAACCTTTCTCGCCACATGCAGATTATCCCGATGGAAAGTCCCCAAATAATCCTCATGCACCTGTCGAATTTTATTTTGAGTCACCACCGTATGGGCAAACACCAAATCCACTTGGCGAGGGTTATCCGTGCGAAATACCGCTAAGGGTCTACTCGCAACGGTAGTCATAATTCGCTCTTTCGCCTTGATGAGGGTCACAACGGTCATAGCATCGCTCCTTGAAAATCCGTGTTTACCAGCCAGTGTCTGTCAGCATTTCACCGATTGGCCGGTCCCGTGTTCGCTGCTGGGGCGCTATTCGCTGCGGTGGAATAAACTTTTCGCGCCTCACCCAGTTGCGCCACACCGCCAACCAATCACGCCGTACCCCCTGCTTGCCCGACTGAGATTTCCAGTAATCACCAAAGCTGGCCGCAATGTCGTAGATCTGGTGCATCACCTCTGGCCGCGTCTTGGCCGCCTCATCGTAAAATTCTTGGGTTAACTGCCAATCATCGGGAAGGCGGGTACCACGCTTCGATGGCGGGGCGGGTTCCTGACGGACAGCAAGGGCACCACCCTGACCGCTCTCTCTCTGGTTATTTTCTAGAGTGGTTACTTTCTTAGTATCTTTACTTTCTTGTGTCGGCAAATCCGGATACGGTAAACCCGTATCTGGTAAATCCGTATCCGGTAAATCCGTATCCGGTAAATCCGTATCCGGTAAATCCGTATCCGGTAAATCCGTATCCGGTAAATCCGTATCCGGTAAATCCGTATCCGGTAAATCCGTATCCGGTAAATCCGTATCCGGTAAATCCGTATCCGGGTTTTCAGGAAGTGGATCAGCATTTCGTGGCATGTCCGAGATTTCATAGTCTGTACCGACTATTTTCCCCCGCTCACCACGCCGAGTAATTCGCTGGCAATAACCAGCGTCGATCAACTCACCCAACAGCTTGTAGATTTTATCCCTGCCCTCCTGAGCCTCTTTAGCCAGTGCCAAAGGGGAAACCTCCCAATGATCCGGCTTCGACAACAAATGCAGTAGCAAGCCACCAGCCGCGAAAGAAATACGGCGATCACACACAACGGAATTTGAGACCACCAAGTAATTTGAAGACGGTCGAGCACTTCTACGAATCATGCAGCAGCCCCCCTAGGAATAAATGAAAGGGTCATATTGTTTTACCTATCCTTGAAAAAACACCGGACAGCCCCGACCGCCTCACCACTACCCAGGTGACGGGTTTCCCGTTATGCTGAGTTCGCCAAAACTAACAGCAACGGAGATTTGCTATGAAAAATGATTCAAATGAACGCATTGCCGCTGACATCCTAATTGCCTGCCTCCAGCGCAACGGAGAAAGCACCTCAAAATCGTTTGAAGGTGATGTTGAAACTTCAGCTAAGGCCTTTCAGGTAATTTTTGAATCCGTTTACAACGCGAGTTCACGGGCTAAATCGAAACGCCAGGCGGAAGCTAATCAGAGTTCACAGAGCTAATCGCGTTCTTGATGGAGTCGACCCAATCATCAACACACCCCCCATTCTGATAGGCGAGCCCCAGGGCCTGATCGAATATTTCTTTCTTCGTTAGATAAATATTCGGGTCAGGCTTTTCTAGGTGAAGCCCTGCTGAGCTACCAGTCACCAGCGCTTTACCCTGTTCAGAATCTACAGTCTTCTCGACTTGCTTATCCACTTTTCCCTCTCCTGTATAAATCCCCATGTACCGCAATGAATTAATCCCGGTCATCAAAAACCGCAGAATGGCAGGACAATAAAATGGGGAATTGAAAATGATCGTTATTCTGGTTTCTGAAACGAACCCGCACGGCCTTAACTTGCCTGCTGAACTTCTGGCATGGCTTGCTGATCAGCAGCTTCAAACAACCGAGCCAGTTTCGGGCAAAGATCCACAGCCCGAACCACCCCTCCTGCCACCAGCTCCGCGCGCAGAGCCAATTCTGCCGACGCACCATGATTTCCATTTAGTAGGTTACTTATGGTGGGCTGACTGATACGCAGGGCCTTAGCTGCCGCTTTCTGGCTTCCAAAGTGCTTAATCAGTTTTCTGACAGCTTCTTCAACCGGATCTTTTCTATTCATGCCCGCAGAATATCGGTCTGCCTATACTGACGTCAACCGGTAATCCGATTTTGAGTGATATAGGCCGCCCTATAACATACAAATCAACTAAAAAACCTTACGGAACTCATCAGTGACCGACCTAAAGGACAGGCTCAAAGAGGCCCGCAAACACGCAGGTAAGACACAAAAGCAAGTTGTTGAAGCCGTAGGCATCTCTCAACCTTCGTACTCCGATCTTGAGCGCGGAAAGTCCTACGGTACGCGCTATACCACCCAAATAGCCGAATACCTTGGCGTTAACGCTTTGTGGCTCGCTACGGGTAAAGGCCCCATGCGAAAACCTCTCATCAATGAGGTTCGGCACAAAAATCTGGAATCACTTGTGGAAGAGCACGGGCTGGAAGAACTAAAGCAAAAGCTTCCTGACGTTGAGAGCCACATTCACTTCGCCATTAATGAAAACCGAGCCATCAATAGCAGGGTGGCCAGAGCGATAGAGAGCGGCTTAGGGCTGCCTATTGGGGTCCTGGATTACGACAAGACAACAGAGGAAACGGGCAGCAATGTAATACCAGGCCCACGTATACAAGGGCGCGTACCCTTGATCAGCTGGGTTCAAGCCGGGGCTTTTTGCGAGTCGATTGACCTGTTTGAACCGGGCGATGCTGAAGACTGGATACCGTGCCCCTCTAACCACTCTGATCGCACTTTCGCTTTACGTGTTCAAGGCGACAGTATGACCAGCCCCTACCCAGGTCAAAAGAGCTACCCAGAGGGAACTATTGTTTTTGTGGACCCTGATAAACCGTTGATCAATGGTTGCAGGGTCATTGCAAAATTAAACGGTGAAGCCACTTTTAAAACCTACGCCGAAGATATGGGGCATATCTATTTACGCCCAATCAACCCAACCTACGCACCGATGGATATCACCGGCAAGAACGTATCCTTTTGCGGTGTAATCATTGGCTCTTACAGCCCCGAATAACTCGCACAAAAAAGCCCGCAAATGCGGGCTTCTTCTAATCCGATACAGTTCCTAGAAAAGTATCTTCTCTGCCATATCAGCCTCAATCACACCAAGGGACACACAAGTCAACGTAATATCCTGCGTAGCCGCTCCTGGCTTGTACTCACCCTGGATATTTGAGCGAATAATCACTTCCCGATCATTTACAACAACATTAAAGGCCACTTCTGTTTTGGTCCGATTATCTTTCAGATAATCGATGCCCATAGTAGTACCACAGCTGGCCTGTTCCGGTGTGAGCTTCCAGTTCTTCAGTGAAGTAGAGATATAACCAGACTCTGGGTCAGAGGACTGGATCTGAAACCCTTCCAAAAGCAGAGCCCGCTCAGCCTGCTTCAGAATCTCAGATTTGCTCGATAAGTGTTCCGTAGCGAACGGCTCATTCTTAACCTCTGGCGCCTCATAGGTCATCGCACATCCCCCGAGACCCACCACCAAAGCCGCTGCCACTCCATAACCTAGCGTTTTCATTGTTGTTTTCCTCCATGGATAAACGCACTCCGAGCATATCAACCGCGAACCTGAATTCAACCTCATACAAAAATATAGGAATACCTATTGTTTTAGAAGACCGGTTTATCTATATTTATCATCAACACCACGGATAGGGCACCCAACATGGACACCGCCACAAGCCACCTAATACCCCTGGCACCACGCCAAGCGGAAGCGCTAACACATCGCGCCCGAGGGCTCTCAAACCGGGAAACCGCCCAGGCTATGCAGTGCTCAGTGACGAACGTCAGCAACCTGCTCGCCGAGTGCTTCTACAAACTGCACGCCCGCAACAGCACCGACGCCGTGGCCAAAGCCATAAAACACGGATTAATCCAGTTCGTCCTGATCGCCACGATTGTCAGCGGAATTGGCGCAGAGCAAGAACAGCTACGCACCCGATTCCAACGCCGCCTCACCTCACAAACCATCCGAAACAACCGGGAGGGAATCGCATGACCGCCACCGTGTTTGTACACCCCACGGCGATGAGTAAAAACAATATCGACCGCCTCAAGCGCCGCATCGATATTGCCAACGCCGTCCACAAAATTGGCACCCGCCTAGTGCAGCCAAAACCCACCACCGCAAAGCCAGTAAATAACAACTGGCCACCGTTTGGAGGTGATGCCGCATGAACCAGAACAACCCAGCTCACAGCGTGGATACCCTGCTCACCGTCGCCAATGGAAATTCTGGAGCCAGCAAAGTTGCCGCACTGGTTTTGCTTTCCGCCTGGAATAGCCACGACTTTTCGCTCCCCATTGCGGAGCTCTCATTGCTCGACGGCGACAACTTCTGGCATGCCATCAACGTGATCAACCTGCGCTACCACGGCAGATCACCTGAAAACGTCATTGCGGATGGTGAGAAAAAATTCCACGCCCTCTACCGCGACTGGAACCACCTGGAAACCCAGAGGAAGGAAGCCGCGTGAACCAAGCCCAGCCGCTACCGCAAATGCCCTGCCCTCACTGTGGCAAGCCAGCAGGGCCTGTATTTAATGGGCAATTGCAATTACGCGGCTGGAATTGCCAACCCTGCCGATACTGGGAACCCGCCATCGGTAGAGAAAGGAAGTTCAAAAAAACGGGGACCGGCCATGAATGAATTCACCCGAATTTTAGAGCTGTACGAAGAGCTGCTGGCCAAGGTGAAGCTGCAAGAAGTTGAAATGAAAAGTATGCGCGAACAAGTCGCCACACTTTCCGAAGCCATCCAAGGCCAAGCCCCACAAAAAGAAAATCAGGAGGCAGCGTGAGAAAGGAAAAAACCTTCACCGTCACCCAAGCCGCCCGCCTATTGGGAATGGGCAGAAACAATTTAATGAAACTCATGCGGAACAACGGCTTATTACACAGCCAAGAACCCATGCGCAACTCCCCCACAAAGTGGGCCACCACACAGGGCCTGCTCGTTGCACAAAACGCTGAATACAAACGCGGCCCAGTGGCAGTGCCTTACATCAACACCAAGGTCACCTCCAACGGCATGGTCTGGATGCGCGACCTTATCGAAAAACAAACCGTACCCGAAGCTAGTTAATCACCCACAAATAAAAGCAAAGGATTGAAAAATGGAACTACAGCAACTCGTCACTGAAAGTCTTGGTAAGTACATCGACAGCGGAAAACTGGAAAAGTCTATCGACTCAAAAGTTGAAGCTACCATTGTTGGAATTTTGGATTCAGTGCTTCGCGAATATAGTGATTTTGGTCAGTCTTTGAAAAAGGCTATTGAAGATAAAATCTCTATCTGCACAAACCAAATAACCCTGCCCGAGTACAACAAATATATTACCGACATGATCGGTGAGCTGTACATCAAAGCTCTAGATGAGCAAGCAGGCGCACATTTAAAACCACTATTAGATAAAGCTCTCCAACCCGTTCCGGCTGCAATAACATCTGAAGAGTTTTTAGAACTCATTAAAAAGGAATGGCAAGAGGAGCACCTTAGTGAAGGGCATGAAGAAATAAGACTAGAGTGGGAGCGATCCGAATATTTTACAAGAGTGAAAATCCTCCACGGTGAATATTCATTCAATAATATTGAGATTTCACTTTATAAGGACCGCGATGAAGAGCATCACTACATCTCGATTATCCGAGAGGATGGCAAAAACTTTAGAAGAGGAGTGCAGGCCCACACACTTAATTACGGGCTTCCCGGTGAACTATTCAAGCTATATGCCCGCAGAACTTTGATTACCGATATAGATGAAATCTACGGCGATTCTATTTACCTCGATTACGATTAATAACTTTCATCCGCGCCCCAGGCGCATCAGTCAGCTGTAACCGTTAGGGCTGCCGGTACGGAGCCCAATTTTAATTAATTGGAGAACTCCATGAAAAGATTCGCACTATTCACTGGCACCTACAACTTAATGATGGGTGGCATCAAAGATTTCAAACGCTCCTACGCCACTGAAGAAGAAGCCTACCAAGAGGTAGAGCGCATTTCCCAGCAGGAGCTGTTCACACACTGGGCCCAGATCTTCGACAAGAAAACCGACACCGCAAAAATTTATCGTATCGACGATAAAAAAATCACCAAGGACAAACCCCAAGAGTGCCCTCACCCAGAACCAAACGCCGCCTGACCCACAGCCAATAACTTTCTAAGCCCGCCCCGTGCGGGCTAAGTGGGTAGAAAAACACGGAGGAAATTATGCTTATTTTCAGATCACCGCTATCAGCTTTAGCCCACATCGTAGCAGCCAACTGGACGGATAAATTAATTGCCACGCCGACCCAGAACGAATTTACCGGCAAGCAAAATAAACTCAGCCAGAAAGCTCGGCGAAAACGAGCCAAGTGGAGCTAAGCTCATGCCCAAGCGTAAACCCCGCAAGCCCATGAGCCAACGCGCCCTGCACGCCCGCCGAGTAAACCGCTGGCTACCCGGTTTAATCCTCACCGCGCGCAGCAGTACCGGCCTGGATACCGATGGCGATCCTATTTTAAAGATCACCCACCGCCGCCAACGCGGCGCCGTAGGCGATATCGCCCGCGCTGATTACCAACATGAAATATTGAACTGGCAACACCACTGGATGGTAACGGTATTTGTTGAGTGCAAAATCCCTGAAGGCGATTTCTATAAAGACTCGACCGAGTTCGAAGCCTACGGCGTCCGCCTCAATGACCTAGCCGAATTCGTGCGCCCAGAACTGGACACCATCAAAAACAAAGCCAACCCCAACCACTACACAGACCACGGCTGGCAGGCAGAGATTCTACCGAATAGTAAACAGGAAAAAGGGAGAGCAGCATGAACATGACAGCAGAGACAAAAGTTGACCCAAATACACCAAAGAAGAAGGCAACCAACGAACGGGCATCAGAGCTCAATTTAGTATCACACTTGCACCGTCAGCGTGAGTTCTCCAAAAATACCTTCGGTCCAGGCCCCCGAGTTGAAGGCATTTTGGATCATATAAGCAAAGAAATTATCGAGGTAAGAAACAATCCACAAGACCTTAGCGAGTGGATTGACTTGGCCCTTTTATCCTTCGACGGTGCGTGGCGTGCCGGATACACACCAGAGCAAATAGCGGCAGCGTTGACGGCCAAACAAGAAAAGAACGAGGGCCGCAGCTGGCCTGACTGGCGCAACGCCCCCAAAGATAGAGCAATTGAGCATAACCGCTCTACGGAAGAGGCTGCGTGATGGAGCAGTCAAAGCTCGGTTCATTGATTGAAACTTGCATCAATACCGTAATCGGCTTTCTGGTTACTTTCATTGCATGGCCTCTAGCCGCCCTACTAACCGGAATTGAGTACAACTACGGACAGCAATTCGGAGTAGTTGCTTTTTTCACCGTTATCAGCGTCGCACGCGGCTATGTAGTGCGCCGCTGGTTTAATGCTCGCCTGAAAGAAGCAGCCACCCGACTAGCTCAAAGCCTGCATCACTCAGAAACCAAGGGGGCGAGCAGGTGAAACTCTGGCAATCCCTCACCGGCATCGCCGCCCTAATCTTCTGCGGCACCAGCCTCGCATTTACCGTGCAGCTGTGGATATCCATGCCCGCAGGTCTCGGCGGGCAGGTGGTGGCCGGTGCTACGGCAGTGGCGCTGGAGCTGTGCAAGTTCAGCTTCGCCCCGCTGGGCCTCTGGTTGTGCAGCCAAGGGCAAAAGAGCGGCTATGCCCTACTCTGCCTTTGGCCCCTGCTGGTAGTAATCAGCATTGTTGCAACGGTCGGATTCCTCGCCACTCACAGCGACGAACAGCAACAGCGCAGCACCCGTAACAGCCAGGAATACCAAGCGTTGCAACAGCAGATAAACAGTTTGCAACAGCAGATCAACACCCTAAACGGCTTGGTCACCACCGACGCCAACAACGGCTACCGCCAACGCGCCATTAATACCGCCGCACAGTTATCCACAATGGAGGCTGAGCGCACGCAGCTCATAGAAAAGCTATCCACCATTGAACAAACACCCAGCACGCACAGCGCCTTCAGCAGCTTGGCGAGCACCCTCAACGCAGACCCGGCAAAGATTCAGCATATCGGCTTCCTCGCCCTGGCGATCATCACAGACATCGTAGGGCTAGTCGCGTTGCTCGCGTTTAACGCTGCTGCAACAGTTGCGAAACGCGCCACTGCACCGTTGCAACAGTCTGAAACGGCTGAAACACAACCGTTACACACCGCCCACTTGAACGAAGAACAACAGCAACTCGCCCAGCGAATCCGCGCCGGAGAGTTCGGCCGCAAGCCCGTAATGCGCAACATCATCAACGATATGCGCCTTAGGCACGGAACCGTTAAACCCGTTTTCGACGCCCTGCAACAGGCGGGCACACTCAAACGCAATGGCCAGGGGTTTGCCCTAGTGCAGAGCTAGAAGGTAAGGATTGCCATGAGTAAGCTACTCACTAAAACAGAGATAGGCCGCCTGACCGGTGCCGGCGCTGATAATATCGAAGAGCAAAAGCGTATTCTTGATGCCAACCGAATCCCCTACGTGCGACGCAAGGACGGCTCACCCGCGCTAACCTGGGAAATGGTCAATCAGGCAACCCTATCCCGAGGGGCGTCTAAACTCAACACCTCAGATATAAGCTTACCTGCAGGCTTTAACCTTGGAGCAGCTGGCTAATGGGCAGAAGACGAAACCCGGAAAATACTTGGATGCCGCCAAATGTAGAGCGGTACAAGAATGGTTTTCGAGTGAATCGAAGAGGCTACCCAACCAAGCATCTGGCAAAACTTGATGCCAGTAAGGCAGAAGTTTGGACTGCTTACGAACGCTACCTGGCCGGGTTGGTAGAGAAGGAGTTCACCCTTAAAGACCTTATTGAGCTGTATTTTGCATCACCTCAATACACCAAACACATCAAACCGCAGACGCAAAAAGACTACCATCGCTATAGCCTGCGTATCTTGGCAGTGTTTGGGGAAATGGCGCCCGATGCTATCACCTCACCACTGGTTCAGATGTTCATTGATGCCCGAGGAGCAGAACACCCTACCGCAGCAAACCGAGAAAAAACCTTTCTAGGCATTGTGATGAAATGGGGCAAAGCCAGAGGGTTTGTAAAAATTGAAGACCCTACAGTTGTAGTTAAAGCACTCAAGGAAAAAGCAGGCGGTCGCTATTTGGAAGACTGGGAGTATGAAGCCTTTTGGCAGTGGCTTGGCGATCGCGGCCATATTATGCATCAGTGCGCTATGGAGATTAGCTATTTGTGTGCAGCCAGGCAGCAGGATGTACTCGCCCTCACCCGAACAGACATGAAAGAAGATGGCCTGCTAATTGTTCAAAGCAAGACCGGAAAAGCGCAGATAAAACTCTGGAGCCCAGCACTCAGGGAAGCGGTTGAGCGCGCACTTGCGAGCAACATTGAAGCACAAATTCAAACAGCTCATATTATTCGCAGCCGTACCGGGCGACCTTTCACCCGCATGGGCTTTAATGCTACTTGGTTAAGAGAACAGCGAGCCGCCTTGGAGGCAGGAGTTATTAAGGAGCGGTTTCGGTTTCACGATTTGAAAATTAAAGCCGCCAGTGATTTTGACGGCGATGTGCAGAAATTTACCGGACACAAAACCCGCTCGATGGCAGAGCGATATAATCGAACAGCGGATAAAGTTGTCAGCCTAGACCGGAAGCGCCCTAAGAAAGGCAAATAATTTAGTTTGCCTTTTGCTCTACATTCTCTTTGGTTTCTACAACTTCAATATGAGCATCTCTTTCAAGCTCAAGTCTCAGTACAGCTCTCAAGTCTTCGATTGATTCAGGTGATAAAGTGACCTGCTCATCTTTCATTTTAGATAACTCAACTGCAATTGAGTGAGTTAGGTTACTTATTGATTCATCAGAGAGAGTGACTGGCTGTAAAGCCACAGGGGAGTTTAGATTTACAGAAATATCTTTATTTTGGGAATAGATCTGTCCTATGAGCGCACCAACAGCTACCAAGGCTGAAAAAACTGCCGCCCAGAACATCTTTTTTGTAAGCCTGAATCCATGCCTTGCAACTTGGGCACTTTGCTTGGCTGCACTTGCACTCACTTTCGCCGCCTCCGAATTAACAGCAGCAATTGTATTTGCAAGTTCAGCAGCATGCACTGAACGCTTCGTTAAGTCAGCCTGCTCCCACTCTAGTTTGCCGCGCCTCAAATCTTCAAGGTCCTTTATACGCGCCTCGATTCTCGTCAAAAATACCTCTATACCCCGCATCTTTGCATCCCGCTCAGTCATGAGCGGCTTCCATGGTGAACCCACCACATGAGATCCCGAGAACCCCTCAAACAGCTCAGGGAGGCAATTCAGGACTTGATGAGTTTCCGATAATTGAGCTTTCCACTTTCTATAATCTGAGAGACCTCGCTCTACATCTGATTCGCTATCTTCAGATAGCAGCTCCTCTATTTCCTTGGATCTTTCTTCAAGCTGAAAGTAATTAGGCGCCTCCGCCAAAACTCTTTTAACTTTCTCTAATTCAGCACCCATGTAGCCACAAATCCTTATGCTCTAACTCATGAATAATATGGAACCTCAACCTAGATTGAGGACAAAATTACCACACCAAATTACCACACTGGAGCCAAAAACGAAAAAACCCCGCACTAGGCGAGGTTTTAAGTCCTTGAAAAACAAGGAAGAATCTGGGGTGGCCGACGGGGATCGAACCCGCGACCTCAGGAGCCACAATCCTGTGCTCTACCAACTGAGCTACGGCCACCATAAAAGTGATATACTTCAGCACCTTGTGGCAGTACTGATTGCCGGATACCTCTTGCAGCCAATCTGGCTTCAGACTAAGTCCTTTTTGCCAAACCAGCACCATCTTGTAAAGATGGCACGCCCGGCAGGACTCGAACCTGCGACCATCCGCTTAGAAGGCGGATGCTCTATCCAGCTGAGCTACGGGCGCAAGGTGAACCCGGAAAATTGGTCGGGGCAGAGGGATTCGAACCCCCGACATCCTGCTCCCAAAGCAGGCGCGCTACCAGACTGCGCTATGCCCCGTTTTTCCAATCATTCGCACCTCTTTGACCCTGTTAACCGCCCCGTAGGTGGTTGTGTAAGTCGCTGTAGCTGCGAAGTGCGTGCATAGTAATGATACCCCCGGCCCATGTCAACGCTTCTAAGCTATTATTTTTAAAGAAGTTTATCCTTTTGCCTATCTGGGCCCAGAAGTGGCGAAATTATTTCCAACCTGTGCGAAAATGGCGCACTTCGCGAATCCGACCGGATAAAAAGTAAGCGTTTTTAAAAATCGCCGGCTTCCGCCCTTCTATATAAAGTAGGTGCTGAAGCAGATTCCGGTCTATTAGCCATCGATTTTTTACTGTTAGAGATAGTATCTATGTCTGCACTGGTTCTGGACGGCAAGGCCCTGGCACAGAAAACTGAAGAGGAACTCTCGGCTCGGGTAGCCGTACTAAAGGAAAAGAGTGGTGGCCAAACGCCAATCCTGGCGACCATTCTGGTAGGTGATGACCCCGCCTCCGCCACTTACGTAAAGATGAAGGGCAATGCCTGCCGCCGAATCGGCATGGACTCCCTCCAGGTGGAACTGCCCTCCTCCACCACCACTGAGCAGCTGCTCGCTAAGATCGAAGAACTCAACACCAACCCCAACGTCCACGGCATTCTGCTCCAGCACCCGGTACCGGCGCAGATCGATGAGCGCGCTTGTTTTGATGCGATCAGCCTGGAGAAAGATGTAGACGGTGTAACCTGCCTGGGCTTTGGCCGTATGGCAATGGGTGAAGAGGCCTATGGCTGCGCGACTCCTAAAGGAATTATGCGCCTGCTGGAAGCCTACAATATTGAATTGAAAGGCAAGCACGCCGTAGTTGTGGGTCGCAGCCCCATTTTGGGTAAGCCGATGGCGGCCATGTTGTTGAATGCCAATGCCACCGTGACTATCTGCCACTCCCGCACCCAAGACCTGGCCGAGCATATCCGCCGCGCCGATATTGTAGTGGGCGCTGTGGGCAAGCCTGAGTTTATCAAGGCCGAGTGGATTAAGGATGGCGCTGTAGTTGTGGATGCCGGTTACCACCCCGGCGGTGTCGGCGATATCGAGCTGGGCCCGCTGGCTGAGCGCGCTGCCGCTTACACCCCGGTACCCGGTGGCGTTGGTCCCATGACCATCAATACCCTGATTTATCAATCTGTCGATTCCGGTGAGCGTAAAATTGGCTAACCTGATTCGTCTGGATAAAGCGGTCAGCCAGGTCACCGACCTCTCCCGCACTGATGTAAAGCGCGCGGCCTGGGCGGGGCGCATTACCGTCAATGGTGAGGTGGTCACCAATGCGGCCACCAAAATACAAGTCAGTGATGAGTTGTGCCTGGATGGTGAGCCCCTGCACGAGCCGGGGCCCCGCTACATTATGTTGAACAAGCCCCTGGGCTATGTCAGTGCCACCAAAGATGGCGAGCACCCAACGGTGCTGGACCTGATTGATGAGCCTAACAAGGAAAAGCTGCATATTGCCGGGCGCCTGGATATTGATACCACCGGCCTGGTGCTGCTTACCGATGACGGCCAGTGGTCCCACAAAGTGACCTCCCCCAACCACCATTGCGACAAGACCTACTACGCTCTGTTGGCCGAGAAAATTGAGGAAGATGCCGTGGCCAAGCTTGCCAAGGGTGTCTGGCTCAATAACGAAAAGAAGAGAACCAAGCCCGCCAAGCTGGAGATCCTCTTTGCCAACGAAGTGCGCATCACCATCGGTGAAGGGCGCTATCACCAGGTGAAGCGTATGTTTGCGGCCCTGGGCAACAAGGTACTGGAGTTGCACCGGGAAAAGATCGGCGAAATCATCTTGGATGAAGAACTTCAGGAAGGTGATTACCGCCTCCTGACCCCTGAAGAAATTGCCTCTATCAATTAAAAAAAGATATGTCAGCCCTTCTACATCAGGAACTTATCCAGGCCCCAGAGGAAACCCTGTGGATCGCCGATGAAAACAGCAAGCCCCTCTTACATCAGGAGGGGTTTCATTTTGCCGGGGATTTAATCAGTAACCGCTGGGATATTGCCGAACTCGCCGAAAATACGGTGAAGCGGAGCTTCTTCAATGATTTCCACTTTGAAGAACTGGACCGCAAATACCGCCGTATTGTCTACGCCGTTTCGAAAGAGAAGGCCGTAGTTCACCATATTATTGATTGCGCACCCCACTTCCTCGGTGAAGGTGGCGAGTTGGTTCTGCTGGGTGAAAAGCAAAGCGGAATCAAAAGCTACGCCGCCAAAGTGGCCGAGCGCCTGGGTACCGCCAAGCACTTGCAAAAAAACGGCAACGACTACCTGAGCAGTAATGTTGTCGCTCACGAGGACACCGGCAATCCAGTCAGTGAGCTTCAGTACGCCCAATTACAGAAGCTGCCCGAGCTTGGAGACCTCTACTCCAAGCCGGGATTGTTCGGCTGGAACAAAATCGATAAAGGCAGTACTCTCCTCGCCCAGCAATTAACGACTGAGTTGCCACAGGACGGTTCTCGTATTGTTGATCTCGGTTGTGGTTATGGCTACCTGAGTATGCAATTAGCCGCTTTGGGTAAATATCATTTTACCGCTACGGATAATAACGCCGCTGCTCTATTGGCCTGCCGCAAGAATTTTACCGAACAGGGAATCGAAGGCATCGTTGTGCCCTCTGATGCAGGCTCTGAACTGGAGAGTGAAATCGCCGATCTGGTGCTGTGCAACCCACCTTTCCACCAGGGCTTTCAGGTGGAGGGAGATTTGACCGATCGCTTTCTGCAACAGAGTGCGCGGATTCTCAAAGATTCCGGCGCTGCGATTTTTGTGGTGAATGAATTTATTCCCCTGGCGAAAAAAGGGCCCCGCTATTTTTCCCAGGTGGATTTAATCACCAAAGAGCAAGGATTTTGCGTATACCGACTGCGCCCCTAAGAGCTGGGGGCGCAGACCGGCAGCAGTCGCCTGGAAACAGGATTAAAGGCTAGTAATCACGCAAATTAAATAAGTTCATCGACAGCGTATGCTCTTCCAACTCTTCGAGTTGTCGCAACCGCTCGAACGCATCCCTGGCTGATGGAGTTTCAGCACCCTGGGCAAGATCCCGATATTGATCGGCCAGGTAGATCTCGATATCCATGGCCAACTTGGCAATCTGCTCCAAGTCTTCAATATCAATGCCGCGCAAGCGCTGCAAAAATTCTTTCTCTCGCCCTTCCGGGGCAAATTGCACCCAGGTATGTAGGGCTCCAGGGGGCAGGTCTGCATGGAAGTTTTCCAATGAATGCTTCATGGAATCTTCCCGTCGTCGCAGCTGATCCAGCAGCAACTCGACCCGTTCATTGGTGGCAAGCTGCTCATACTCTTCGTATTGCAGCGCCAACTTGGCATGAAAATCCCTTCCTTCCTGAATCACTTCCTCAACAGTTTTGTACCGCATCAATCGATCCCGGCAGAACACTTCGCTCACCTTGAGTATAGTCACGAGGTGACAAAGGGCGCCAATGAATATCACTATTAAAGTGACAGGGATTTTTGAAGCCGGCCTCTGTGGGGGCTGTCGAGATCAGCGAAGCTGGCTCATGCGGAAATCCAGGCGCCGGTTGGGGTTGGCGGGATTGATCTTTTCTGGGGCCCTGGCCGCCAACTCACCTTTGCGCAGAGTTCCTCTGCTCACTGCCAGGATGTGATTCTCGTACTGGGGCATATAGGCCATCCAGGCACCGTCGAGTCGCTCGCGCATAGCTTTGTCGCGCCAGGCGCTGTTTTGTAGCTCGGGCCTATCCCCGAAGTTGCTGACCAGCACGCCATCCTTATGAAGCAGGCGCATCAGGCTGGAGCACCAGGACTTATCGGCGGGTACCGCTCGCTGCGCTACGCCGTCGCAGTGCCCAAATAAGTCGTCGATTACCAGGTCGAAAGTGCTGTGAGAGGGTCGCTTTAAGTGGTCGCGTACAAAGTCACAGGCATCCGCACACACCAGTTCAACATCGCGCACGCCAAAGAAGCGACGGGCAATATCCAGGTGCACCGGGTCCAAATCTACGCCGACAATACGCTTAGCGGAGGTGAACGCCTGCAAAAGGCGAATCAGTGCACCACCACCGACGCCGAGTACCAACACCGAATTCAAGCGCTCTTCAGGGAGGAAAAATGCCGGTAGCAGCAATAACTCCCAAAGGGAGCCTTTGAGCGGATCGCGGGAATTCCACTGAGAGTGGAAAACCCCGTTGCTGTAGAGGCGCACACTGGCGCCATGGTTGCGCACCTGGTAACAAGTGTCGTCAACCTGCTTTTGCCAAAGCAGCGCCATCAGCTCGCCGGGAGGTCTGAGGACTTGAGCAATACCCGGGCAAATTCCTGTAGGCCCGCCAGGTCTTCCTCGCTAAAGCGCGCCACACTGGGGCTATCGATATCCAGCACTCCCAGGCAACGACCCGCGTCATCATACAGTGGCACCACCACCTCTGAGGCCGACACGGCATCGCAGGCGATATGGCCGGGGAACTGATGCACATCCTCTACCAATTGGGATTCACCGGTCGAAACAGCAGTACCGCAAACACCGGCGCCCACTGGAATCCGGGTACAGGCAGGCTTGCCCTGGAAGGGCCCCAAACGCAATTCATCACCGTAGAGGAAATAGAAACCGGCCCAGTTGATATCTTCCAACTCCATAAACAACAGCGCACTGGCATTGGCGGTGTTGGCCAGCCAGTCTCGCTCTCCAGAAAGCAATCCTTCCAGCTGCCCATTTAAGGTGGTGTAAAACTTGTTCAGCGACATACCTAGCGCCCCTTGCCCACTTATAATTTCAAATCGTGTCAGCTAAAACTGGCAAACCCGCAAAACAGTATCCTGCGGGAGGCAGGTATTTTGCGGGCTTTGGCGAGGGAATCAATATGCAGAGTGCAAAATTACTGGTAGGGATCGACCACTGCGGGTTCTTCACCGGTCTCACCGCGATACTCATCGGCATCTACAGTTGGGCGAGACCACTCGCTTTCATCATTGTTGCTACGAGTGTTCGACTGGATAGCCGGCGGCGCGCTGGTAACGTCTGATTGCATCAGGTTGCGCGACTTTTCGAAGCGGTCTTCCACTTTTGGCTTGGGCGCAACTTGTGCGGAGTTGCCGCTACCTTCGCGGCGAATGCGGTTGGCCATAGCACTGAGATTAGGGCGGCGGCGTTCCGCAAGCTTCACGGTTTCCAACTCACTGTTCAGGCGGTTGATCTCCGCCTGTAAATCACCCATCTGCGCCTGAAGTTCAGTAATCTGGGTCAACACGCCTTTTACTTTACGGCTTTCCTTTTCGTACATCACGGCGGCGCCGCCAAAGGCCAACGCAAAAATGACCAGGATGGAAAACTGACGCATAGCAAACTCCGGAAACTGCACTTGTTATTCTGAGGGGCATTTTTACAGCATATTTTTTCTATCTTCCGAGAAATTGCGCATAAAAAACAAGTTCAAACGCCCGCCGACGCCTTAATAGTCACCATTCCATAAAAACGAACAATTAAAATTTATCGGATAGCGACATATTCATACTAATGTCCCAGCCAGCTCCCCAATCTCAACAGCCTCCTGATCCACATAGCGATTGCTGTCTGAAATTGCTGGCAGCAGAGTGCTATCTGCATATTGGCAACCAATCGCTTGCACCAGCTTTTGCCCCACCTTTTCCGCCTGCTCTGGAGCATGGGCTTTTCCCGTGCGCAGAAAATGCAGTAACAGATCGTAGCCCGGGCGCCAGCACTGCAAGTCGGGAAAGCTCTTTCTCAGCGCTGCGGCAATCCGCAATCCTTCATAGTCCAGATCCCCCCAGAAAAATGTTGGAACCGTTCGGGACTCCCCATCGTGCCACCAGCTAAGGAATTGCTGCCGGATATTTTCACTAACCACATTAATAGTGCTGAAGCGTACCCTCTCCCCATTGCGAATCCGTTCTGCGCCGCCCTGGTAGCCCTCACTATAAACCAGCGCTGCACGACTGGGTTGCAGCTCCGCCAGGCTAATAAAAGTGTCCTGGTTTTCGATAAAAATGACCTGCTCAAATTGCTTGGGCAGGTAGGCGTGGAGTAAAAGCTGGCGCTCCTGGATTTTACGGCTCAGGTCAGGATAGAGATTGCGCACCAGAGATTGACGGCTGGGTAATTCCAGGTATTTGGAATCCCCTTTAAAGCAGCGCGCGGCTAATTGTCGCCAGGAAATTTTATCGGCAAAGATCAGCTCTTTGCCGACAGACACCCAGCAAGCAATAATTTCTTCGACGGAATCAAACCCCGGTTGGAGTTCCAAGCCTTCAAGGGGAAAAGCAGAGGGATTTTCAAAGCGATCGACATAGGGTTCCAGCAGGCTGGTCCAGGCGGATTGGCGAACTGTGGGGGATGGGCGATTGAGCCACAGGCGCAGCTGTTCCTCGCTGGCATCCCGAAAAATCAATTGGGCCCCCTGCCACTCGGCAATACCCGGCCGCCTTTTCGGATTCGGTTTTACCGTAAAACACTGGTATTCCCGCGCAAAATGCTGCAATTCATTCCACAGCTCCTGCTCGTCTTGATCGGGGTCCCTGAGGGGCTCCAACACTTCCAACCAGCGTTTACTGCCAGCGCGCAAATCCAGCCTGAAACTAATGCGGGCTTCCTTGCCGCGTTCCAGCTGGCTGTCCCGCCGATCCAGAATAAAATTCAGGATGCCGATTAACAGCGGGTTTTCCTCTACCCAATAGGGTAATGTCTTTTCCATCGGTTGCCTCCCTGCCAATGGAGGGGTTTCCCCCGAAAATACCTATCCCTCTACTTCTACCAGGTCCATAAAATCCAGCGATGCCTGTTGGCGAATCGTGCGGCGGTGGTTGGCCCAGAGTTCGGCGATACGCTCCTGGTTGCAGACCTTGCGATCGACATACACCCGGGTATTCAGCTGGCCGATAGGCTTGGCACTGGGGCACTTGCTGAATACAAACTGATTCGAGATCAGGTCCATAAAAGGCCCCGATTTACTGCTGGGCATAATGAACAGCAGCTGTAGCCCCAGGGTTTCAGTCAGGTAACGGATCACTTCCTTGGAGCGGGACTCATCCATTTTGGAGAAGGCCTCATCCACCAGCACCATCTGCAAATGGCTGCCACTCTCACCAAAGCGGAAAGCCGAAGTGACCGCTGCAGAGCGGATAATATAAGCCGGCGTTTCCAGCTGGCCGCCGGAACCGGTGCCGTACTGGCTGAGCGCAATCGGCTCCTTGCCCTCCGGTTCCTTATAGATCTCATAGCTGCGGTAGTTGCGATAGTCGCTGATTCGATCCAGCTCGCGCCGCGCTACCTGCTCGTCTTCACTCAGCAGCATACTCAACAAGCGATCCCGCACCTTGCGGTGCTTGGGTGCCAAGTCCGTGTCGAACAGGCTCTGCTCTTCACCCAGATTCGGCAGTTCAATTACCGCCTTAAAGAAGCTCCAGTACTCCTTAAATTCCGCCACCCACTGGTAGTCGAAACGGAAGCGCTCGCGGTCGGCGCCAAAGCGGTGGTGTTCCAGCTCTTTGTTCAGATCATCCAACACGCGCTTACCATCGTTAATGGACTGGTAAATAGCGTGGCACAAGTGGGTTACAAAAGTGGTGTTAAAGGATTTCTTCAATCCCAGCAATTGATCGTGGCGCTCCACCAGCAGGTTGTTCTTCAGGCGGTTGCGCAGGGTCTCTACCTGATCGCCGAGACCGCTGATCAACTTGAACAAACCATCTTTGTGGCCGCCACTCAAGTCGGGCTCAAACACCAGGGTATCGACGCTGGCACAGGTGGCGTTGTACTCCATCACCGCGCGATCGAGCTGGCGGCTGTATTTCTCCAGCTGTCCCTGCCAACTTTCGATATCCGCTGAGAAGTCGAAGCTGTCGGCAGCGCGCTCTACCTGCTCGTCGGCAGTAACCAGCACTTGCTCGGCATCAAAAGTCGGATCGATGGCGGTAATACGCCTTACCATTTCCTCGCTGTCACTGGCGGCATCGTCCAGGGATTCCAGCTCGCCAGACAGCGCGTATAAGAGTTTTTCGTTGCTTCTTAGCTTGGTCTCCAGAGAGCCATGCTTGCGTTGGAGGTCCGACAGCTGCTTTTGCTGATCTTTGAGCTGGGCCTTGAGTTCATCGACCTGCTGCTCGAACTGCTCGAAGTCCTTCAGGTCCAGGTTTTCCAGAGCCCGCTCGGCGCTGCGCCATTCCCGCTGTGCCGCCAGGGCGGAATCCACAATGGACAACAGCTTGATATTCGCCAGTCCGCGCACCGCGTTGGTGACTCGGCGGTAGAGCTGGTGGCGCTCGTTGACGTGGGCGGCCTCTTCCAGCAACTGCTCCATAGCGCGCTGTTGCGCCGCCAGTGCGCGAGCGCGGGCGCCCTGGCCGAACACCAGCTCGGCATCGTCCATATCACAGCGCCACATGCTGTAGTTGCCACTGGCCATACCGTCGGCAGTCAGGCCCCGGCGGGTGCCGCGCAGCTCGTGTTCATCCTCCACCTGAACCACTGCACCGTAAGAGGCGCGCAGATAGTGCTCGGCAGTTTTATGGGTGAACTCCATCAGTTCGATAATAGAGCCCGCCGGCATATCCAGGCGCTCCGCATCGCGGCGGGCTTTATCTCCCTGTATCACGCGGGCGCGGTTGTTGCGCCCGGGCAGGCTGCGCACGATGCGAATCGCGCGGGCCTCGTGTTCCGGCTCCACAATAATCGAGAAGCGCGCGCCGCCCAAATAGCCTTCAATCGCCATCTGCCAGCGCTCATCCAGCACTTCCACATAATCACACAGGACGCGGGGCTCCGCCTCTGGGCACTGCTCGCGAATTGCGGCCAGGGCCACTTCCACCGATTGGGGGTAGCGCACGCGGTTAGCCTGGAGATGCTGAATGCGGCTCTCCTGGGTGCGCAGCTGCTTTTGCAGTTGCTGCACTTTTTGCTCCCAGCGGGAGGCCTGCTGGGCAATCTGCTCTTTGGGGGAAACCTCATCACTGGCGCCAGCTTTACCACTGCTATCTAGCAGGTCGAAGAGGCGGTTCTGTAGGGCCTCACTGCTGGCGGCACGCTCGCGCAGTGGCTCCAGTGCGGCCAGATCGATCCAGTCCTTGCCCAGCAACTTGTGCAAATCCGGCAGGTCTTCCTCGCGGGCTACCTGCTTGATCGCCTGCACCAGTGCCTTATCGGCGAAGGCGGGAATTTCCAGCTCGGCGGAGGTGGAGTTGAGCAGGTTTAATAATTCTTCAGCGGCCTCGCGGTTCTCGCGCCAGCAGGCCTCTTCGGCAGACATGGGGGTGTGCTGCTGGGACAGAAGGCTCAGGGCATTGTTAATGCGCTGTTCCAGTTCGTCCTTATTGCGCAGCGCATCGATACCCAGGCGCTGGGCTTGAAGCTCTACCAGCTGACCATTGAGCTGCTCGACGCGTTCGGAGGCGACGCGCACTTCGCGCTCATTGTTGTCCAGATCGCTGCGCAGTTTTTTCTGATCGTTCTTGCCGCTCAGATAACTCTTTTGTACCCGCTGCTGGCGGTGGCGTGCGCACAAATATTCCTGCACCCGCAACAGCAACCACTGCTCCCGGTAGAGCTCTACCGACTGGGCGATAGCCTCCAGGGAACTTACCCGCTCTACAATCTGACGGGCTTCCTGTTCCATACTGTGAATGGTTTTCATCAGCTCCGAGACGGAGCGGATGGCATCACCCAGATCGCGTTTTTCCAACACTTCCTGGGCGACAAAATCATTGATGCTTTTTACTGGCTTGTAGGCCATAAAATTGGCGAAGGTGCGCGCAGCGTGCATGGCCTCGCGATCGGAGACCGCATCGCGGCGTCCGCGCAGGGCACCGTAAAGGCGGCGCAGGTAGGCCTTTTTCTTGTCGTACTGCTCTACTTTTTCGAACTGCTTGCTTAGGACCTGGTTGAACTTATCCAGCGGCAGCAGGTGTTTGCCATCGGTGTAATCCCGGACAAAATCCCCCATCACCAACTGTTCGCCGGGGAATACGAAAAAGCGCAAATCACTTTGGCGAGCCTGGGCAGGTTTGCTGCTGTTATCCAGGTGCGCGCGAATCCCCATCACTGCGGTAAAAGGCTCAGCATCGTCTTCACCACTGGTGGGATGAAAAATACCGGCGATGTAACAGTCGGTGGGCTCTACACGAGCGTAACTGCCGTCGTCACAACCCAGTACATAGGAAGCTAGCGTCCGCACCTGTTTACCGCCGCGCCCGCGCTGGGTAGTTTCATCCTGCCCGGGGTTAAAGGTAAACAGGGTATCGTGGGCGGCAGTCATCAATGTTTGGATAGCATCGGCCGCCGTAGTTTTACCGGAACCGTTGCCACCGGAAAACAGGTTGATCGGGCCGAAATCATATTCCAACTGCGGGATATTGCCCCAGTTAATCAGGATCAGTTTTTTTAGGAACATAGTCTTTTCAAAAAAACGGTCTTTTCAAAAGCAGGGACTTTTTGCAGGCGGGAAGCCGACACCCCTCTCCGAGGCTCCCGGGCGTGATTTACGCAAGCCCGGGCGGTCGAATGTTTTGATTTTTTATAGCCGCTACTGCGGCCTCTATTTTCAACTAGGAAGCGGCTTCACTCTCAAACAGGCTGTTATCTTCGACTTCTGGAGTGATGCGTTCGAGCGCTTGCTCTTGTTCCGCTTCTTCAGCCTCATCAATTTCATCAGCTTGAGTGGCCCCGCTCTCCACTGCGGGCGGAACTTCGCTGTCGACCAGCTGGTGCAATACCGACTCGCTGACAAAGTGGGCGATGGTCGGGCGCACGCGTAACCAGACTTCCGCACTGGTCTCCACTTCTTCGCTGCTGAACTGCACCAGGCGCAACTGGCGCAATTTCTTCAACAGATTTTTACGCTCGGCGTGCTTATCCGGCAGGGACATTTTCAGCAGGTTGCGCATGCCCAGTTCCAGGGCTTCCATCGATAGCGCGGCGCAACCACTCTCATCCACCTGCCCTTCCCGCAGCGCTTTATCGTATTCCACGCGCAGGGCGAGAATCGCGGCCACTTCCTGTTGGCTGAGACGGGCGCGGAAGCCGCCGTGGTGCGGCTCTTCCTGATCCGGCAGACCCGGCACTTCGGCGCCGGGCGGATACACGCGGATAAACTGGAAACGGCTGTCGTGCTGCAAACGCAATCCCAGCGGGGCCAACCACTCGCGCACCAGCTGCTCGCAGCGCTGGAAGCGATCGTAAAGGGTGGTTTCGATAACGCTTTCATCCCGGCAGATAACGCCGTAATCCAACAGGCGCACCAACAGCTCGGAAAATTCGCTGCGGTTCAGGCGACACTGCGCCAGGGCCTCTTCCAAAGCCTGTTCAATCACTGTTTTTCAACTCCAGGATATATTCGTCAAATTCGGTGAAATAGTCATTGCTGGCGATTTCACCGGTAAATTTCACCTGCAAGTCGGCGGCGCCGCTCTGGTTCACCGCCGCCGCTTCGATCACATGGCTCATAGCGAGCAGATCACGCGCATCGCGCAATGGCAGGTTGCGGCTGTTGATCTGGCGGCCGGTGCCAAGGGCATCACTCAGATAATCGCGCAGGTTACTGTTGTTGAAATTAAACGCCTGGTCGAGCAATTGTTGCAGCTCGATCTCGCGGCGGTTTTCTTCACCGATGGGGGTTTCATCTTCGACCCGGGTATTCACCGGCTGGCGGCGGTTGCGCTGCCACAGCTGGGTTTGCTTGGGGTCAAACAGGCGCAGCTGGAAACCGCCCAGCTGTTCGCCCAGCTGTTCGAGAATTTGTGTTTTTTGCTGGCTCTCGCCGAGGCGCTGGCACAGGTCGGCAAACTCGCCCTCGGCCTGGCTGTGCAGGTAACTGAGCTGGCGAATAATAATATCCGCGCGCTTGGTAAAACCCTGTAGCGCGCGGCGCAAGGCGGGCAGTTTTACCTCGCAGGCGCGGCGCATACGGTCCTCGATGGTATCGAGCATCAGCCACAACAGGGAGTGGCCCGGCTGCATCAATTCCGGCAGCAGCTGGCGCAGGCGCTTCTCCCACTCCGCTTTCTGCATATCCTCCTTGCGGCGAATGCAGTCAATTACCCGGTTGATGGAATCGCGGTGTTTTTCCACGCTGTCCGCAGACAGTCGGATAGCCAGGTCCGGCTGGAAGCGGCTCTCCATAAAGGAGAAAAACTCATCGGTGGCCTGCTGCACCAGCAATTGGGCCTCTACTTCCCGCACCATTTCCCGCTTGCGCTCTTCCAGCTCGGCGATCATATCGGTGAAATCCGCCACGATACGCTCGCAGTATTCCCAGGCATCGATCAAGTCGTGGATTTCACCTCGGCTGGCAAAGGCTTCCAGGGCATTTAAGGTGTTGCGGGTATTGCGGTGGCGGGTGCGCACACGGGTGCCGTTCACTTCAACCAGCGGCTGAGTAAAAAGGCGGCCCCGGCGGCTAAACGGATAGGTGGCGGTGAGCGTGGCGCTGTCCACCTGCTTCTCCAGCCAACCGAACTCCACCAGGCTGTTCAGTACCCAGACGGCCTGATCGCGCAGGTTGCGGAAGCGGCCCTCAGGGTCCTGCACGCCGTCCTCGCTGTCGAGTTGGGGCGCGCGGGTCAGGGCCTCGGCAAAAATTTCCAGAATCTGTTCGCGCAGCAGAGACTCACCGTAGTCAGCCTTGGCGGTGTACAGACGCTCATACAAAAGACGCAAGCACTCAACCACCTGCTCGCGGTATTTACCGGTCAGCGGGCGGAAGAAGTGCTGGTAGGAATCGACGAAGAACAACGACTATAGGCCCGCTTATTCCTCTTCCGGCTTTTGATTGAAGACACAATATTTTGTGTAGTCGCGGGTATCGTCAAAAGTCCACTGCCCTTTGGGAATGCCATCCATTTTCTCGCACCAGGCATCGGAACCCCGTTTGGGCTCACAGCCGGTCAGTGCGATAAGGGCGATAACAGCGCTGGTCAGGACAAATACTTTTTTCATGGTTCGCTTCTACAAATGAAATTCGAATTTCACTTCCCTGGCGACCGCAATATGCCAAACCGGGGAAAATCTATCGGTGTCTCAAGTCTATCCGTGTCTCGGGGAGGGACCGCGCTATTCGCGGCGCCACTTGGTCCCTTCGCGGCTATCCTCAAGCACCACACCTTTGGATTTTAACTCTTCGCGAATCTCATCGGCGCGGGCAAAGTCACGGTTCTTCTTACTCTGTGCGCGCTCTTCGATCAGTGCTTCAACTTCTTCGGCAGAAATACCCTCATCGCCACCACGGGCCTGTTTGAACCAGGCTTCCGGGTCTTGCTGGAGAATGCCCAGCATATCTGCAGCGGCCAGCAGCAAACCTTTCAGGCGTGCTTTATCGGCCTCATCGGCTTTGTTCAGGTCGCGGGCAATCTGGTGCAACTCGCTGATGGCGATCGGCGTATTCAGATCGTCTTCCAACGCCTTGATAAAGGCGGTGTCGTTAAGATCTGCCGCTTCAGCCTCAACCGCTTCCGTTTCACGCAGTGCGCCATAGAGAGTATCCAGGGTGCGCCATGCCTGATCCAGCAAATCAGCACTGAAATTCAGCTCTGAGCGGTAGTGGGCAGACAGCAGTGCAAAACGCAGCACTTCACCGGGGTATTGGCTGAGCAGGTCTTTGACCATGCGGAAGTTGCCCAGGGATTTGGACATCTTTTCGCCATTGATATTCACGTAGCCGTTGTGCATCCAGTAGCGCACAAAGTCCACACCGTTGGCGCAGCAGCTCTGGGCGCGCTCGTTCTCATGGTGGGGGAAGGTCAGGTCGCGACCGCCGCCGTGAATATCGATAGTGTCACCCAGGTGCTTCTTGATCATGGCCGAGCACTCCAAGTGCCAACCCGGGCGCCCACGGCCCCAGGGGCTGTCCCAGCCGGGCTCGTCATCGGTGGACGGCTTCCACAATACGAAGTCGCCGGCGTACTTTTTGTAAGGCGCTACTTCCACCCGCGCACCGGCGAGCATATCGTCGAGGGAGCGCTTGGACAGCTGACCGTACTCCTGCATGGATTCCACGGCGAACAGCACATGGCCTTCGGCGGCGTAGGCGTGACCTTTCTCCAGCAGGCTTTCGATCATCGCGATCATTTCCGGCAAGTGCTGGGTGGCGTAGGGGACAATATCCGGCTCCAAGTTATTGAGCGCGGCCATATCCTCGTAGTAAGCCTGGGCATAGCGCGCTGACAGCACGCCGATTTCCTCGCCGTTATCCCGCGCGGTCTTCATGATTTTGTCTTCAATATCGGTGATATTGCGCGCGTAAATCACATCGCTGAAATTTCTTTTCAGTATCCGGTACAGGGTGTCGAACACCACCACAGGGCGGGCATTGCCAATATGCACGCGGTTGTACACGGTGGGGCCACACACATACATGCGCACCTGATCTTCCACCAATGGTACGAAGGGTTCTTTCTTCCCGGAAAACGTGTTGTAGACTTGTAGAGACATCTTTTCTCTCGAATTCTTTTTGCTGTGTGGCTGGGCCAGTCATTGACCCAGCCGCGAAAACTGCCGCTCGGGCAGCTCTCCGCTTTGCTATTTGTTTTGCTCTTTGGCCCAGCTGTCGCGCAGGCCAATGGTGCGGTTAAACACCGGCGCTTCTGCGCTGCCGTACTTGCTGTCGCGACAGAAGTAGCCGTTGCGCTCGAACTGGTAGCCCTGCTCCGGCTCCGCTTTGGCCAGGCCGATTTCCGCCTTACAGCCTTTTAGGATTTGCAGGTTGTCCGGGTTTACGCAGTCGAGGAAGTTCTTACCGCCGGCATCCGGCGCCGCATCGTTAAACAGGCGATCGTAGAGGCGCACTTCGCAATCGACATTGTTGTCCGCAGATACCCAGTGAATAACGCCCTTTGGCTTAACGCCATCGGCCGGGTCTTTGCCCAGGGTGTCCAGATCAACCGAGCAGATCACCTCAACAATTTCACCGGCATCGTTCTTCACGACTTCTTCAGCAAAGATCACATAGGCGTTGCGCAGGCGAACTTTTTTGCCCAGTACCAGACGCTTGTACTTCTTGTTGGCCTCTTCGCGGAAATCCTCTTTCTCAATATAGAGAGTGCGGCCAAAAGGAAGTTCACGGGTCGGCAGATCATCGCGCACCGGGTGGCCAGGTGCTGACAGCATCTCTTCCTGGCCTTCCGGGTAATTTTTCAGGGTAACCTTCAAAGGCTCCATCACGCACATGGCGCGCGGTGCATTTTTATCCAGATCGTCGCGAATGCTGTATTCCAGCATACCCACATCGACAACGGAATCGGAGCGGGTTACACCGATCATCTCGCAGAAGTTGCGAATGGAAGCCGGGGTAAAGCCGCGACGGCGCATACCGGACAGGGTCGGCATGCGGGGATCATCCCAGCCGTCTACATGGCCTTCGTCTACCAGTTGCTTGAGCTTGCGCTTGGACACCACGGTGTAGTTGAGGTGCAGGCGTGCAAATTCGTACTGACGCGGGCGCGAAGGCACCGGCAGGTTCTCGATCAGCCAGTCGTACAGCGGCTTGTGATCCTCAAACTCCAGGGTACAGATGGAGTGGCTGATACCCTCAATCGCATCACACTGTCCGTGAGCGAAATCGTAGCTGGGGTAAATGCACCACTTATCACCGGTCTGGTGGTGGGCCATCTTTTTGATGCGGTAGATGATCGGGTCGCGCAGGTTGATATTCGGTGCGGCCATATCGATCTTGGCGCGCAAGCTGCACTGGCCCTCTTCCATTTCACCGTTGCGCATCTTTTCAAACAGCGCCAGGTTTTCCTCGACAGAGCGATCGCGGAAGGGGCTGTTTTTACCCGGCTCTTTCAGCGTGCCACGATAGTGACGAGCTTCTTCTGCGGACAGGTCGCAAACGTAGGCCTTGCCATCTTTAATCAGGTGCAGCGCCCACTCGTACAATTGATCAAAATTATCCGAGGAGTACTTCGCCTCGCCATTCCACTCAAAACCGAGCCAGGAGACATCGCGCTTAATCGCATCGACAAACTCTTCCTCTTCCTTGGCCGGGTTGGTGTCGTCAAAGCGTAAATTACAGGTGCCACCGAATTCCTGCGCCAGACCAAAATTCAGACAGATGGACTTGGCGTGGCCAATATGCAGGTAGCCGTTGGGCTCCGGCGGGAAGCGGGTCGCGATCTGCGTAACCCGGCCCTCAGTCAGATCTTCACGGATAAGGTTCTGTAAAAAGTGAGCTGGCTTGCTCTCGGATGTCATAGGATTCTCTTAATTTACAGCTGTGCGAACGTAAACGGCGAATTATAACCTAGTTGAGAGACAGAATATCGAATTTGAAGGAACGCTTTTCATAGAAATTCACTGCAAGCGTTTGATTTTTGTGCAATTGACACAGATATTCCGACACAGCATTTTACAGCTACAGACTACAAGGTATCATGCCGCCCCAAATCAACCCTCATAGGACATTTTATGATCACCCTTCACACAACCCATGGAGATATAGCCATCGAATTGGATTTCGAAAAGGCACCCAAGACTGCTGCCAACTTCTTGCAGTACTGCCGTGACGATTTCTATACCGGCACTGTCTTCCACCGGGTGATCAACAACTTTATGATCCAAGGTGGCGGCATGACTCCGGACATGCAGCAGAAGGAAACCCGCGATTCCATCGAAAACGAAGCCAACAATGGCTTGAAGAACGACACTGGCACCCTGGCCATGGCCCGCACCATGGATCCGCATTCCGCCAGCTCCCAGTTCTTTATCAATGTTAAGGACAACGATTTCCTGAACTTCCGCAGCGAAGACTCTCAGGGGTGGGGTTACTGCGTATTTGGTAAGGTTGTCGACGGCATGGACGTGGTCAACAAAATCAAAGACGTTAAAACCGGCAGCAAAGGCTTCCACCAGGACGTACCCCTGGAGACTATCGAAATCACCGGTATCAGCATCTCTGACGCCTACGCCGATAAGTAATTCCACGGGTCAGTACCGACTCTAAGGCGGGGACATTGTCTACTTATTTTATTTCTGACTTGCACCTCGACGAAAAACGCCCGGATATTACCCGGGCGTTTTTTGATTTCCTGCACGGGCGAGCTGCCGGTGCTGAGGCGCTATATATTCTCGGCGACTTTTTTGAGGCGTGGGTTGGCGACGACGACGATGCCCCGCTGGCCCGCGAAGTGATTGGCGAGCTAAGTCGCTATAGTGGTACCGGCGTAGAGTTGTACCTGATGCACGGCAATCGGGATTTCCTGCTGGGTAGCGACTTCGCCCAGCGCGCGGGAGCCACTTTACTTCAGGACCCGACTGCGTTGTCCCTCGGTAATGAGCGCGTGCTGCTTATGCACGGCGACAGCCTTTGCACCCTCGACAAAGAGTATATGGCGTTCCGCCGCCAGGCCCGGGACCCCAAGTGGCAACAAGAGCTACTGGCCAAGTCCCTACAGGAACGCCGCGCTATTGCCGCGCAGATTCGTATGGCATCCAAGAGTATGAACAGCCGCAAGGCCGAAGACATCATGGATGTAACCCAGGAAGAAGTGGAACGGGTGATGCTCGAGCACAATGTGCTTCGACTGATCCACGGCCACACCCACCGGCCCGCCCGCCACGGGTTGACAATCAACGGTGAACAGGCGGAGCGTATTGTGCTGGGAGACTGGGATAAGAATGCCTGGTGCCTGAAAGCGGACAACGACTCACTGGAGTTGATTCACTGGCCGATCGGCTAGGAGCCGGCGTTTTGGTAGAGGCTCTGCTGTTGCTGCACAGCCTCTACCAATTCCTCAAGCGTCTCCCGCAAACACTGCACACCCCCAAATCGAAAACCTATTCCCTGTAAATAAGCGCAATCCATCACTGCTGGCGGTTTCATTTGTGGCTGGGGAGGTAGCGGTCCCTGCTGTCCGGATATCGATCTTAGAATCTTCACCAACTCGCGACTGCTAACCAGGCAATCACTACAGTTTACTGCCCGCCCCCGAGCATCTTTGTGCTCCAGTAAAAGCTCTACCGCCCGCGCCACATCTTCTCCGTGCACTTCCGTTGAAAGCCGGGAATTTAAATAGGCTTCCCCAGATATCACTGCTCGAGCGATGTCATACCACTTGCTGCGACTTAGCGGACTCACCAGCCCATAAACTCCAGTTAAGCGCAATGAAACTGTATGCCAGCCACGCTGATACGCCCAAGCAGACAGCATGGCTTCCACAGCCGCTTTATAGCCGCCGTAGAAAGTATCCGGCTGAACAACCTGCTCCTCACTTAAAGAACCGCTCAACTTTCCAGTGGCATAAACGGCACGACTGGAAATAAATACAAATTTTTTTACCTTCGCTGCATAGGCGAATTGGATTAATGCCAGGGTTCGATTGAGATTTACATGTAAAAAACCCTCAAGATCACCCCCTTCTCCATTTCGATAGCGACCGGGAAGATGCTCGAAAGCTGCATGCACCACCACATCCAGATTGCTGGCGAATGTCTGTAGTGTTGTATCAGAAGTAATATCCCCGACGCTCCACGCTAATCTGGGTGAAGCAATACTGCGAAAAAGATCTGCACTTTCCTCCCTGCGCAGTAATGCTCGCACTTCATAGCCCTGCCGCAAAAAATGCCTGACCAGAAATTGCCCCACATAGCCACTCGCACCAGTTATCCCTATTCTCACAATTCCCTCTCTCGATTTTATTTTCTAAGCACGGGCTAACTCACCCAGATCAACGGCGATATCTCGCCCTTCGTAAACCGCCCACCATAAGTCGATCAGGGGCTTGAGCTTTTCAACTTTTGAGTGCTGTTTTTGCCAGGGTTTTTCATATTGGTAGTGAATGACATGAATACTGTCCCACTGCCACAGCTGCGGTAAATTCAGGTAGAGGTATTGCAAGGCGTTATAGATATAAGGCAAGCCGTGCCAACGAGGAAAAAAGGACTGCAAAAATGTCTGGTCTGTGCGCCGCCAGAAAACCCCTGGTCGATCCAGTTGCTCAAGCATTTTTTGGTAAGTCGCTTCACTCGGTACCGCAGTAAACAATCCCGAATTCATACGATGAAATCCATCCAAGTCTTCGTAAAGATTGGGCGCTGCGCAAAATTCCGGATAATTCATCAAGTGGTCAATATTGCGCAATACCAGGGTGTCCGCATCCAGGAAAACAAGCTTATCGAATTGGATCAATTGCCACAGTGCCAATTTGCAAAAGTTATTCAATGGGTCATGGAAAGCGGGCTTACTACCCTTGTCAAAGGGCGCGCGCCGGTGCAAAGAATCGCGTTTATGGCGAAGGATAAACTCATCGGAAAAACGAGGCGTATGAACCTCTTTTATCTTACAGCCCGCCGCTTCCAATGGCGCCGGATCACAACTGTTCGGTGGCACCATACAAATTAACGGATAGGCACTGGCCGTACGATCCAATGAGTGTTTCAGTGCCTGCGCACCTATCACATAATCCGGACTATTAACCAGGGTCACAAAGGCACATCTTGACATAACAATTGGCTCTACAGTCCCTATACAGCGTTATTTACAGCGGCGGTAGAATATCTTGAGGTCCGCACAATAATCTGTCACACCAGCGACTTACCATTGCTTCTACTTGTTTTTGTTCAAAGCAATTTTCATTGTAGATAAAGCTCGAGCGCAACTGCTTCCCAAAGACGGTAATAGATAGATAGATGCCATATGGCGTTAAGCGCGTCGCCAGGGGGACAATGCGAATCTTCAAGTGGTCACTCAATTTGACCCAGTCAGAAGTTTCGCCGGTATAGACCGCAAAAAAACCTTCCCGATGTTCTTCTGTTTGCAAGAAAGTCACCAAGTAGCAATGGGATGCATCGAGGTGATGGCCAATCAGGCCGTGAGGCCCAATTGCATCAGCAGCATAAACCGTGCGCATAGCATACTTTATCTCCGCAGACAGGCGCGTGAGCTTCTCCTGCCAGGATTCATCCCTACAAACCATCAGGTTGACATACCGGCACATGGGGCCAAACACTTCCCGATACTCCCTCTTAAGCCGAAGGGATAAATTGCCATTCATCCAAAAAGAGTGAGGTATGAATTCACATAAAACTTGCTGAAATGCGGCCGCTAGATAGGCGAAGAGACTCACATTCTCCGAGCTGGCCAATGCCTTTATCTGCTCCAGCTCAATCTCATCTATGTGCTGGATTACTTCACTACAAATAACCGAGGTCTCTTCCGATTGGGGCAACAGCTCTATCTCATCTTTTTGGGATTGCAACTTTTGCTGCCAAAGATTTCGCGCCTTATCCCCCCTCGGCGATCTCAGATAGGTATTTTCATAATTCACATAATCAGCAAAGTCTGCAGTTTCCACCCTGGGTTGATAATCCTTACCCTTCACACTATCCAAATAGTGAGTCAAGGATTCAGACCAGAGGAGTGACAAGCTAATCCCATCGGCAATGATGTGGTGACACTTGGTCAAGAAAATGTATTCATCTTCTCCACTGCGAAGAACACTGAGTCCCAACAATTGGTCCTGCGTCAAATCCATTGGCGAGCTACCAAATTGACGCAAAAAGCTCTCGAAGTGAGCATCACTTAAGTGGCGGATGTCGATATAGTCCAGTTCAATATCTACAAAGGAGCGAACAGCCGGTTCCCCGCTATAACGACAGCGAAAAATCGGATAGGTGTTTACCACCTCTGAAATAGACTTCTTAAACAGTTCAACATCGAATTCTCCTTTGAAAACCATAGCGCGGGTAATCAGGTCAACCAGATCCTTGCGGTGATGCAAATCATAAATACGCTGCTCAGTGATCGATAGGGGGACCTGAGTCGATAAACTCCAACCGGCCATTCTGGTCTCCAAAAATCATTTGCCCGACACAAGATCACTAATGAGCCTGATAAAACTGCACAAGATCATCGGGAACGTTACTTTTAGAATATACAAAACGGTGAAATGACAACGGCGGTATGCTGAAGGCACAGACAAGATTCTCTTGATTTAAGTCACCGGCACGATGCATGATCTCTACAAACTATAAGGGGCAGGAGTTCCATCCAGGTGATCAATAATCTGAATAAACGCGTATTGATTCTCGGAGGCTACGGCAATTTTGGCGCACGTATTGCACAAATGCTGAGTTCAGAGCCCAATATCCAACTGATTATTGCCGGCCATAACAAATCGTTGGCCGACCGTTGCGCCCAATCACTCGGTGGCCTCGCCGAGGGGTTACGACTGGAGCGGGACTCCATCAACTTGGCTGCGCAACTGAAAGCCTTGCACCTGGATTTATTAATCCACTGCGCTGGCCCCTACCAGAGAGAAACCGATTACCGGGTGGCCAAAGCCTGCATTGAATCCCGCACACCCTACATCGATATTTCAGATGCGCGCCGCTTTGTATGTGATTTTCACCGTCTCTCCCCGGCCGCCGAGGCCGCCGGTATCGCCATGGTATCCGGTGCCAGCAGCTTGCCCGGCCTCAGCTCAGCAGCCATAGCTGAGATTCAGAAAGAACTGCCGGTCATTCGCTCCGTGCAGGCGGCAATTGCTCCGGCACACAAGGTAGAGCGCGGCCTCGCCACCGTGCGCTCTGGCTTTGAAGCGCTGGGGGAGAGCTTCCCCCAATTGCGGGATGGGCGCTGGAGAGAATCATTTGCCGGCAATCATCTGCGCTCGGTAACTCTTGCCCATCCAGTGGGAAAACGCTGGCTGTGTGACTTTGAAGTACCCGACCTGGAGTTGTGCCCAAGATATCTGCCAGATTTAAACACAGCACTATTTTCCACGGGGACAGAGCCCCTGATTCTCCAGGCCGGCCTGTCATTGTGCGCCCAACTCTCGCGCCTAAATTTGCCCGCCACGAGTTCCCGCATCGCACAGATTGCCCATAAATTGAGTGCCCGCTGGCCTGGTGGCAGCTCTCACGGCGGCATGATTGTCCGCGCACTGGGTGAAGATACTGACGGTAGGACAGCTGGTAGGCAGTGGCAAATACTTGGAATGGATGGCGATGGTGTCTGGATTCCTGCAGCACCCGCAGTGGCCTTGGCGAGAAAATTCCTTCGCGGTGAAATTTCAGACAGTGGCGCGCGCGCCTGCTGGCAACTATTAAAGCTGGATGAAATCCTGGATGAACTGAAGGACTACTCCATCGTCACTGCCATCGAGTTTTTACCTGCAGAGCAAAATTCACTGCCTGCGTTGGCGGCGAGCTAGGGGAAAAAGCCCTTTAGTTGACCTTATCAAGGCAGAACCCTTACAAATGATCTAGGTTCAGTATCGGAACTTTATGTAACGATGCTGAACCTGATTTTATGAGTAGCTCCAACCCCTGGTGCGCCTATTCCGGCCGGAATGGTATAAAGCGCGCAATAATCCCCATTACCGCTCTTATCCTGACCCCGTTCTTCTTGGTGCTCACGTTTACAGACAGCGCCTGGTGGCTGGTGGCTCTACTGATTAGCGTTTCACTGGTGCTGCTGGGAATCTACGATATGCTCCAACCCCACTGGAGCATTACGCGGAACTTCCCGGTTGCCGGCCGCATTCGCTGGATATTCCTGAATCTGCGCCCCTATTTCCGCGCCTATATGGTCGAGGGTGATGAGGAGGGGCGCCCTTACAGCATTGAAGCCCGGCGACTGGTTTATGCCCGCTCCGAAGGTTTTTCGGATATGCATCCGTTCGGCACTGAAAAAGATGTGCAGAGTGAGGAATATACCTGGCTCACTCACTCAGTGAAGCCCGAGAAAAATGCAGACACTTCCTGCCGTACTGAAGTGGGCACGGGCCGCTGCAAACAGCCCTACTCCGCCGCCCTGTTAAATATCTCTGCCATGAGCTTTGGCGCTCTGTCCGCTGCCGCAGTAGAAGCCTTGAATAAGGGAGCCTCAATTGGCGGCTTCTATCACGATACCGGTGAGGGAGGTATCAGCCCCTATCACCGCAAGCACGGCGGCGACCTAGTGTGGGAATTGGGTACCGGTTATTTCGGTGCGCGCAACGATGACGGCAGCTTTAACCCGGATCTATTCCGCGAGGCCTGCAACGACCAGGTCAAAATGACGGAAATTAAATTGAGTCAAGGCGCCAAACCTGGGCACGGTGGAGTTTTACCCGGCGCCAAAGTTACCCAGGAGATCGCTTCCACCCGCAAGGTTACACCCGGGCAGAACTGCGTCTCCCCTCGCGCGCACTCCATGTTCTCCACCCCCATTGAAATGCTTGAATTCGCCGAGCAGATGCGCGAACTCTCCGGCGGCAAACCGGTAGGCATAAAACTCTGCGTAGGGCATATCTACGAAGTGATGGCCATTATGAAGGCCATGCACGAGACCGGGAAACTGGTGGACTTTATTGTTGTGGATGGCGCCGAAGGCGGCACCGGCGCGGCGCCGCTGGAGCTGTCCAACCACGTGGGCATGCCGCTGCTGGAGGGGCTGATTATCGTACGAAATGCCCTGGTGGGGGCGGGCCTGAAAGACAAAGTGAAGTTGGCTGCCAGCGGCAAGGTTTATTCCGCGTCCGGCCTGGCACAGTGCCTGGCCATTGGCGCTGACTGGTGCAATGCGGCGCGGGCATTTATGTTTTCCGTGGGCTGCATCCAGTCCCAGCGCTGCCATACGGATACCTGCCCAACTGGTGTTACCACCCAGGATCCTCGGCGCCAGCGCGGGCTGGTGGTGGATGTGCAGAGTAAAAGGGCGGCTGCTTTCCAGGCAAAAACTCTCGAAGCACTGGGGGATATAGTGGCCGGTGCAGGACTTACCGATCCCCGGGACCTGAAACCCTACCACCTGGTTCACCGAATTAATGGCGCTGAATCCAGGCCGATAGACCGTATATGGCATTTTCTCGACACCAACTCCCTAATCGACGCACCGGAAGATACGCCCTACTGGCACTGGTGGCTGGCCGCACAGGCAGACAGTTTTCAGCCTGCGATCAAGCTCGAAGAAGGCAAGTACGCGTCAATCCGCCGCGCTATTAACCGCTAGCCCCACCCAATCTGTGGAGACTGCTATGCAGACCGTTTCAGAAATTATCGTCGATACACTGGTTAAGGCCGGCGCCAAACGGTGTTACGGCATTGTCGGCGATACCATCAACCACTTCACATCAGCGGTGCGCACTTCCGACTTGGAGTGGATACATGTGCGCCATGAGGAAGTCGGCGCTTTCGCCGCTGGGGGTGAGTCTTACCTTACCGGTGAGTTGAGCGTCTGCGCCGGAACTGCCGGGCCCGGCAGCCTGCACTTTATCAACGGCATTTTTGAAAGCCATCGCAATGGCGCCCCGGTGGTACTGATTGCCTCTCGAATCGACCGTGCGGAACAGGGGTTCGGCTATCCACAGGAGGTGGACCAGCAAAAACTCTACGAACAGTGTTCGGTCTTCTGTGAAACTATGACCCACCCGGAACAAGCCCGTCGAATGATTGTGCAGGCTGCACAAACTGCACTTACTCGCGGTGGTGTCGCGGTGGTGCAAATTAGCGGCGACTTGTTCAAGGAGAAGAGCAAAGACAGTCTGCCCTGGTCGGTACATCGCCCTGAATGGCTAGCGCGTCCGTCTGACTCTGAGCTCGACGCCCTAGCAAAGAAAATCAACGCCGCAAAAAATATCACTATTTACGGCGGTATCGGCTGCCGTCACGCTCACGATGAAGTAGTAAAACTGGGACAACACCTGGCCGCTCCTATTGCCCACACCACCAAGTCGAAAGAGTTTCTCGAATACGACAACCCCTGCCATGTGGGCATGACCGGGATTCTCGGCAATCCCGCAGGCTACCGGGCCATGGAGACTTGTGACCTGTTACTGTGCCTGGGTACCGATTTTGCCTACACCCAGTTCTACCCGGAAAAAGCCACCATTATTCAAATTGATGCGGAAGCGCCGCACCTGGGGCGACGCGCTCCTGTGGATATGGGCCTGGTAGGGCATGTGGGTCCCACCATTGAAGCCCTCTTGCCCCGATTAAAGGCCCGCACCGATAGCACCTTCCTCGATGACCTTCTCGAACGATACAAAAAAGATCGGGAAGAGATGAAGAGCCGCGGCAAAGAGAAAGACCCCAGCCTGATCCACCCTCAATTTGTCGCCCAGACACTCAACAAGCTGGCCGATGAGGATGCCGTATTCACCGCCGATGGCGGCGCCTGTATGGTTTGGATGCTCCGCGATCTCACTGCCAACGGCAAACGCTCATTTCTCACCAGCCTTTCCCATGGCACCATGGCCAACGCCTACCCCCAAGCCCTGGGCATGGCCAAAGCCTACCCCGGGCGCCAGGTCATCGCTATGTGCGGCGACGGTGGTATGACCATGTTAATGGGAGACCTGTTGACACTGGTGCAAGAAAAAATCCCATTAAAAGTCCTGGTATTTAACAATAACTCCCTCGGCTTCGTAGAGATGGAACAGCGCATTGAGGGGCTACTCGACAGCTATACCGACTTACATAACCCGGACTTCGGCCGCGTTGCCGAAGCTTGTGGCATCAGCGGTGCCAGTATCGAGAGTGCGGATCAGCTTGAGGACAGCATGAAGCGCTGGCTCGCTACTGACGGGCCGGCACTACTCAGCGTACCGACAAACCGCGTGGAACTGGTGATGCCGCCGGAAGTTACGGCGCAGCAAGTCACCTCCACCGCACTGTTCGGGCTTAAGGCAATACTCAACGGCCGCGCAGATGAGGTGGTAGATCTTTTGCGAGACAATTTTCTGCGCTGAGACTTTTTAGCAGGCCACAACAAAAGGTTTGTGCGGCACTCATGCATCATTTCGGACAGCAACGCCATAACAGCATGCTGGCCCTGATCGCCAGCAGTGAAGTCGACGACAACAGCGCTCCCGGCCGCGCCGCCATGAGGCTACAGGCAGAGTTATCAGAGCGAAAAATTGACGTAATAACAACCACCAGCGGTAGTGATGCCTGCGCCATACTGAGCACTAACACCGCAATCCAATGCCTGCTGATTAATTGGACCCTGCCCGGTGAAGCGGAATGCCCCGCCCTGGTTGTATTGGAAGAACTTCGCGCCCGCAATCCCCAAATGCCGGTATTCCTTCTGGCAGATCAGCAGACTGTCAGCACCATGCCGCGACGGGCCCTGGAATTAGCCAACGATTTTATCTGGATGCTGGAAGATACCCCGACCTTTATCGGCGGTCGCATCCAGAGTGCGATTGAAAGATACCGCCACGCCATTCTTCCCCCCATGTTTCGCGCCCTGACCCACTTTGCCCGGGTCCATGAATATTCATGGCATACACCCGGCCATACTGGGGGAACAGCTTTTCTCAAATCCCCTGCGGGTCGTGCTTTTTACGATTTCTTTGGGGAAAATATGTTGCGCTCGGACCTGTCTGTTTCTGTAACAGAGCTGGGATCACTTTTGGATCACACGGGCCCCATTGCCAAGGGAGAGCAATATGCAGCAAAAGTATTTGGTGCGGATCGCACTTACTATGTAACCAATGGCTCTTCGACTTCGAATAGAGTGATATTGATGGCATCGGTTACCCGGGGGCAACTGGCTCTATGCGATCGAAACTGCCATAAATCCGTTGAACACGCTATCACCATGTCAGGTGCAGTTCCAACCTACCTGATTCCCCTACGCAACAACTACGGCCTCATAGGCCCTGTCCCTCCCCAACAGTTGACGGCCAGCTCTGTTTCCAATGCTATTCGGCAAAACCCTCTGTCCAAGCACGCCAAAAATTCCCGTGCCGTTCACGCAGTCATTACTAATTCCACCTACGACGGTCTCTGTTACAACGTGCGCAGAGTGGAAGAACTTCTCGGCGAGTCCGTTGATCGCCTGCACTTTGATGAAGCCTGGTACTCATACGCTCGATTTAATCCTATCTATCGAGATCGCTTCGCAATGTACGATTTGGGAGAAACCGACACGAAAAATGGCCCGAGCAAATTTGCCACTCAGTCAACGCATAAATTACTTGCTGCATTATCCCAGGCATCGATGATTCACATTCGCGATGGGCGTAAACCCATTGAGCATGGGCGCTTTAATGAAGCCTTTATGATGCATGCCTCAACCTCCCCACTTTATTCCATCATGGCCTCCAATGATGTGAGCGCAGCGATGATGGATGGACCGGGCGGCAAAGCATTAACAGAGGAGTCAATTGCTGAGGCCGTAGCGTTCCGACAAGTATTGGCCCGTTTGCAACAGGAGTATCGCGATAAAGAGGAGTGGTTCTTCGGAGGTTGGCAGCCTGAGCATGTCACCGATCCCAATAACGGGCACAACTACGCCTTTCACAGCGCCCCAGCGGAACTCCTGTGTCATGAGCCCAGCTGCTGGTTATTGGACCCCGGCGAATCGTGGCATGGATTTGGTGATATAGAGCCAGATTACTGCATGTTGGACCCGATTAAAGTATCGATTACCACCCCGGGGATAAACCCTGATGGCAAACTGTCTGCATCTGGAATACCTGCCAACATCGTCAGTAAATACCTGGACAACCTCGGCATTATCGTGGAAAAAACTACCGATTTTACGATTTTGTTCCTGTTTTCTATCGGTATTACCAAGGGTAAGTGGGGCACTCTAATCAATGCTTTGCTGGCCTTTAAGCGCGACTTCGATGCCAACCGGCCCTTAAGTGAATGCCTGCCAAACCTTATAAAAAAGTCCCCAGCCTATCGCAATATCGGGCTGCGCGACCTTGCAGACAATATGTTTGCTTCCATGAAAAAATTGCAAACCACAGTGCAAATGTCTGCAGGATTTTCAGCCTTACCTAGAGCTGACTGCAGTCCGGTACAAGCTTATGAAACCCTGGTTCGCGGCGATGTGGAAATGCTTCCGCTAAGCAAGTTACCGGGACGTACGGCTGCCACGGGCGTTGTACCCTACCCTCCAGGTATTCCTCTGCTAATGCCCGGCGAAAATTTTGGCGATGAAGATAGTCCGGCATTGATTTACTTGAGAACTCTGGAAGCCTTCGACCAGCAATTTCCAGGCTTTACCCACGATAACCACGGAGTAGAGGTACGGGACGGCCACTATCATATTTACGCCCTGCGGGGAGACTCGCCATAGGCTCGCCTATCAAAGAGGAGCATAAAATAGGCCTGGTCCCCGCAACCCTGATGGTTGCAGGCAATATGATGGGCTCCGGGGTTTTTATGCTCCCCGCCAATCTCGCTGCAGTCGGCAGTATTTCTTTGGTCGGCTGGTTGATAACCATCGTCGGCGCTATCTCCCTGGCCCTGATATTTGCCAAGCTCGCCGCTATCTATCCCGCAGCCGGCGGCCCCTATGCCTATGCCCGCCGCGCTTTTGGCGATTACATTGGCTACCAAACCAATCTGGTTTACTGGCTGGCCAATGTAATCGGTAATGTTGCGCTGATTACTGCAGGCCTGGGCTATCTGACCCATTTTTTTCCACCGTTAAAAGACCCACTGACTTTTGCCATGGCCCAGGTTGCTATGGTCTGGCTGCTGACTTACGCCAATGTACTGGGCCCGCGCACCGTCGGTCGCATCCAATCCCTCACCACCGGCCTGGTTTTGCTTCCAATCCTCGGCACCGCTATTTTTGGCTGGTTCTGGTTCGACCAGCAAAACTTTACCAGCAGCTGGAATGTCTCAGGCAAAAGCGACCCCAGTGCTATTATGGCCAGCCTGACCTTCACGCTCTGGGCCTTTATTGGGGTGGAAACCGCCTCTGTATCCGCCGCAGTGGTAAAAGACCCCACCAAGAACGTTCCGATCGCAACGGTTGGGGGAGTTACCCTGGCTTCTATCGCCTATGTACTCAGCTCATCGGTCATTATGGGGATGCTGCCGAACCAGGAATTAATCAGCTCCTCCGCTCCCTTTGCCGATGCTGCTCGCCTGGCACTGGGAAATACTGCGGCCAATGTCGTAGCCCTGTGCGCCGCTATTGGCTGTATCGGTTCATTGGGCGGCTGGATACTGCTGGTGGGGCAGTCTGCCAAGGCCGCGGCAGATGATGGCCTGTTTGCAGCGCTATTTGCCCGCACCAATAACAAAGGCGTGCCTACCGGCGGATTAACCCTGGTGGCCGTGTTGATGTCTGTATTGATACTCACCACCATATCGCCAACGGCCAGCCAGCAGTTTGGCAAAATTGCTTCTGTCGCTGTGATTATGACACTGATGCCCTATATCTATTCTGCGGTAGCTTTGCGGGTTTTGGCCTACGGCAAAATGCCGCCTCAGCAGTACGGACTGTTTACCGTGATTTTGCTGATTGCAGCGGTGTACTGCCTTGTGGCCCTGGTGGGATCTGACGGGCAACAAACCCGCTGGTCCCTGATCTTTGTGATTGCGACAGTCATTTTTTATGCGCTAATTTTAAATCGCCGTCGCAGCGTTGAAGAAAAGCACTTTCTACCCGGTGGGCCAGAACCAGCCTGGGTTCACTACTTCACTCTCTTTGCCACAATTGCTGCCCTGTGCCTGTTCTTCTGGTTTTCCGTAGGGCAATACCCGGACTTGGAATTGCGCCTGCGCGCACCCAACCCCTCGGGTCATCATCTTGAGAGGCACATTGAACCCTAGACTCAGCGGGTTAGCGCCCTCTCGATGGTTTCCGCGGTAATTTCAGTAATCCCTTGGGAGTTGGATTCACGGTTACCCGCCACATTGAGCGTCTGCGGACGATTCTTGAGGATAAAGTCGCGCACCAGTTGTACTCGATTGGCATCAGTCGGATTGACTACCAAGTGTGGCCTCCCCGATGCCTGGCAGAACTCAATAGTAAACAGGGTGCCATCACTACTGGGATTGGTTGTGAAGATAACAGTGGCATCGGAGTTGCGGATATTCTCACGAGTACGCTCTTCCAGATCCGGGGACGTGTTTTCAATCAGCCCAAGCCCTCTCAGAAAATCCGGCCGATCACCGATCTCAGTCCAGTAACCCTGTGGCGCTGTGCCACCGGTGGCAATTCCCAGGCGCTGCCCCGCCAGCAGGCCACCGGTATCCGCCCCCGTCTGACCACCACTAATAATTTTCTCCGGTCGGAATATCACTTTTCTCCCCCATATCGTTCATCGTCCTACTAGCTCGAGCTAGCAGATATCAAACCAGCGATAATTGGCATTGAAATTAACGATCGCAGCCACTAATTTATCTCCAACTTTAGTCTGGCCAGCAGCACTGTGAATTACTATTTGATACTGAAAACACTGCATATCCTCTGCGCCATAATCGTACTCGGCACAGGGACCGGCATCGCTTGGTACACCCTGAGGGGCTGGCTGTCCGGAAATGCCCAAGTTATGCAGTGGGTCAGCCGGGAGACGGTACGGGCAGACTGGATATTTACCGGATCGGCGGTAATTGGTCTATTCGGTAGCGCGGTGGGTATGCTGCTAATTAATCCAAGCTGGATGCTGCAAGCCTGGTTGCAATTGGCCGCCGGTCTCAGCGCAACCGTGTTCTTGTTGTGGCTGCCGGTTGTTTACCTTCAGTACCAGCTGCGTAAACATGCCAAAGAAGACGGTAATATAGACAAAATGCGCAAGCTAATGATGGCTTGGTGCCTGCTCGGAGCTATTGCATTTCCCATGACCGTTGCCATTGTCTATCTGATGGTATCCAAACCAGTACTATAAGGAACTTATGCCTGGCCCTTACCTCCTCGCCCCCCTAAGAGTCTTATAGCTCGCTCGATGGCCAACATCTTTCCATTGCCGCTTGAAGTCATCCAGGACTACGCCAGACACAATTTCTGCATTACCTTCCGCACTTTTATCCAAACGATGTATCGCTTCTTTCTTACATAGCGGAACAATAATCGCCGAGCGTTCATGCCGGTCCATTTTCAACAGACGGCTGCGAATATGCTCTGCCTCACCACCGGTACAACTTGCATCTGTAATCACAAATACATTGGTATCACTGTCTAAATCCGAAGCTATAGTGCCAAAACCGAGATCAAACTGCCGAAATACCACCCCTTTGAACAACCCCTCCCCCACTTCCGAACCCGTTATAAAGGGCCAGGCATGTGCCAGGGTCCACAAGTAGGATTTACTTAAGACATATTGCAGGTGTTGATTGCGAACAAGCCCCAACTGGAATTGACGCTCAAAGGTTTCATCATTCAACTTGGCTTTACTGCAAATGGCCTTGGGAATGAGTTCCCCTTTGTAGCTGGTGGTCGGAATAACCACAATAAAATCATCAGCATCCCGCTTTTTTTCCAATGCCTTAAGAATGGTCGCCTGTAAATGTAAGACAAATTCCTCGGTGGTAATTACATCGTGTGGCAGCGCTGCGTTGTCCATTGCCAGGTTCATATAAAGTGTTTCCGCTCTATATGCCTGAATGATCGGCTCCAGCTCTTCTCGACTAAACAACAACTTTTCATCGAGAATCGCCTGCTCATTAATTTTCTTTGCGTAGCAATCTATCAGCAGTTGGTCTGCGGCATAGATACCGAAATTTCCCGAACTGACACAGCGGAAGTATTCCTCATCTTGCATCGACAAAAATCGCTCAACCACAGCTCGGCTTATGTCCCGCCCAAACAACTCATAAAGCGCGTCCTCTTGCCTAGGTAAAAAATATTCTTCCGGGTCAATCAACCGCTGAGATCGTTTAAGAACCACTTAATCACACCTAATTCTTGATCCACTGCCATTAACTCGTATTAACAAATACGAATTATGTTAAACGCAACAATTTACAGAGTTCTGCACACTTCATCGAAATCCAACCGAGGATTGCGCGGATATAATTTGTCAGTTTCGCCATAGCCAAGATTGCACAAGAAATTGGACTTAATATGACAATCGGGGAAGTGCTCCAGCAGAAAAGCCGGTGCTGAGCATTTGTCACTAAAGAATTCCTCATCAACTAATGCGTTATCAAACCCCGACATTGGGCCGCAATCGAGCCCCAGGGCCCTCGCCGCTAAAATAAAGTAGCCTCCTTGTAAGGAACCATTACGAAATGCTGTAACCTCGGCATATTCGGGGCTATCGGCAAACCATTCCCGCGCAGGAGTCTGGGGGTAGAGCCTCGGAAGGTGTTCATAAAAGTGCATATCGTAAGCAATAATGGCAGTCACCGGAGCCCGCATAGTTTTTTCAATGTTTCCTTCATTAAGCGCTGGCTTGAGCCGCTCCTTAGCCTCCTTACTTACAACAAACACCAATCGCATAGGGCAACAATTAGCACTGGTGGGTCCGAATTTGACCAAGTCGTAAAGCTGTTTCAAAACCTCTTTTGAAACCGGCTTATCCTGCCAATGACTATGGGTTCGGGCTTTGTTGAATAGCTGATCGAGCACCTCAGAGGAAACAGGTTGCATAAGAGCTACCCCAAAATATCTTCGCTGGTAACAGTTTAGTTTGCGCCAGGCACTTCAAAGGAGCAGCAGAATCATAAGAAGATGGCAGGCCATCACTAAATAGGTCACAATACTGCGGGTGCGAAAGTACTGATCCCTCCCGGGCAGATTGGGGTTCAACCGGGCCTCGGCCCAGACCACAAAACCGAAAGCAACTAGTAATACCGGTAGCGCCCAAGTGGTGCGAAACATCAGCAGCGCCACCCACCCCACCAACGTCACCAGGTTACTCAGTAGCGCTAAAATCATCCTGTGCGGATGCCCCACTTGATTGAGTGCAGCACCCCACCAAACACCGCAGAGAAAACTCAGAATCACGGCGCTATAGGCGGTGAACAGCAGGCGCGGAGTCACTCCCCAAAGAGAAAACCCTAACCACTGCATAATGATTCCTGCGACAAATGGAATCAAACCAAGGTAAGCCAGCCATTCAAACAGCCGCGTATCTACTGGTGGGTAGTGATGGATGTCAGTGTCCATGTCGTCTAAGCTTCCAAGTCAAAGACAATTTCGTCTCAAACAACAAGCTTAGCGGCAGGAGCAAGCAGCAATGGATGCCGAACAGAAGATTGACGTCAAACAAGCGCTGCGGGTGTTTGATAGGGCGACAAAGGAGGGGCGTAAGGAAGGTAACGAATGGCATTACCAGGGACTGGCAGTCAGCACTGACTTTGACGGCTATACGGTTTTTATCAACTCCCCAAAAGTGAAACTCACCATATTTTTTCACAATAAATTTTCTGTGGATTCCACCAGCAGTAAAGAGCTTGAAGAGTTTATTCGGCTATTGAAAAAGCTTGATTCAGAGTGAGAAAAAGGAAGCTAGAAACATCAAATAGAGAAAATCTTGAGCTCCGAAATAATGCATTGAATATTGCCAGTCATTCCTCAGAGTAGTACTACTTTAAGAATAACTCTTCGTATTCTTAAAGTAGCGTATTCTACCAAAACCAGCGTCCATGCGAGCCCATTTGAACAGCCTATGAGAGGGCATAAGGCAAAACAACATACTCAATGACAACGTCAACACGGTTTTTATGGTCAAGTATTCGCCGATCTTTTACAAAAAAGAGGATCCACATCGCCATCTGAAACGACTTCCCCGTACTGATAGAGAATTTTTTTCAACACACCAAGTACCTTACAATCGCTGGGGGCATTACAAAGTTCTACTACCAGATTTAACAATCCGACCTTGTATCTAATGACTTGACCATTAATATGGACCTTGTGATTTATTTTTGGTATTGCGTTTAGGTCTAGGCATCTTCAGCAAAACCCTTTTTCCAAGAGAGCAAGATTTAATCAAAAGAAATCCAACTAGAGCTATGAGCTCTTCAATCGATACTCTGTTCTTCTATTTTTATTTTTCCCCCTTCTAGTTTTCCCCTTCATTTCCCAGTCAGAAGCTTTAAAAGCTAGAATTCTTCCTTCGCCTGAATATGTGAAATGATACAACCTCCTCAGCAACACTACATAGGCTGCAATTAATTTTTTATCTATGTGTTTACGACCAGTTTCTGGATTTACCTTTATAAGATCGATAGTCTCCATAAACTCCTTAACAGACTTTAAGACATCCCATCGTTTTTCGGACATGCTTACTGGTTTAATCGACTCATAATCCGACCCAGGATCATTAGGTCTAAATTCCGGCCCTGGCCCTGCAAATAAATTTATAGGTGACCATGCAAACGCATTTCTCAAGGGAGCTCCTCCGGATGTACCAATAAAAGCTACTTTGTCCTCGCTACTATGCTTGCTACTGTTAGGACCACCAGATGCTATTAAAAATAGGAGTTCGAAAATTTCTATAGGGCCATTCTTATTACCACGCATGATATCACACCCTATATCGTAAAACTTCGTCATTTCCCCGATAGGAATAACATGGTGTCTACTATTACCTTCGCCTGTTGGTGGACGACGATTCCTCATCGTACATGCAGGTCTATCCGCCTCGCGATTAGATATTTTTCTCTCAAGGTTAGATTGATTTGTCACGGCAAAATCTCTATTTTTTAGGAAGTTTCGAATTAAACAAAAATAGGTGCTGACAATCAAATAAACAATAAAGTATGTAATAGCCTGTACCCTTACTTCAAAAAAGCAGTGGCAAGTGCGCTGGAAATCGGGGTCAGAGTCGGACCACTGTACCGCTTAGGCTGCTCCACAACCTCAGCTTGCCCTGAACCGATCACAGCGGATGACCTCAACCTATTCACAAGCCTAGCTTTATCCGTAGGTTCTCCCGACTATCACAAATACATCATATCTCGCACCTCTGATAATAGTTATTAATACGCCACCTGATTAGTTCAAAACTAGCAAACTGAGCCTTGATGGGAATGTTATCAGTTGCACTCCAGTAATTATTGAGATCGGTTAGGCCAATATCCTCATCCGGCCGCCATGAGGAAAAGCCAAAGAATAGATGCCTTCCAGCTCGGAAGCTTTCAAGGTTATCGACTAGAAACCCAATCCAAACCTGGTGAAGATTTGATTACATTTGTTATGCGGCAGACATTTAGCTAGACCAGACTTTTAGTCCGGGAAAGGTCCCCTCGCTGCAGAATTCCTGTATGGCAATTCCAGACAGTAGACGAAGCCTTGTGGACGGTACCCTCGTTCAAACACTCTCTAATTCACAAAAGTTACAAATGCTAACAGCTGAATTACAACATATATTTATTTTAATCAGGGCTACATACCCTACTGACGGCCGTGCAATAAAAATCTATAGGCTGACATGCATTGGTAGGGTAATTTTTGCGGAGCTCTTTAAAATCCTCTAGAAGAGGAAGGGGCTAGGCCAAGAGCAAGAGTTTAAGAAGTGTTTGATAATTTCGGACTGAAGGATTTATTGCTAAGCTTCAGCCTATAAGGCTTTCAATTGATGAGGATATCATGAAGCACATTTACTTACAGGATTTATCGAGAAATAGGCAGAAGCTCCCTCGCAAAGGTGGAGAGACGAGTTGATTCATTAATTAAGCTGCAAGCGCTCAGTACCGTAATGTTCGATTCCTTCCAAGGTTTTGATCGATTAGATTAGGCCCTAACGCCCCAGGTAGCTTACTTCTTGTTTAGTTAGATAACCTTTCTCAGCTTTCCGCACCTAGCTGTCAGCCGAGGAAATTTATCTAGAGAGTCATAGGTGATCAGGGGCTATGGATATAGATTTCGGATCATAAAGGATGTATTTATAATATATCCGGTTTTCAATATATTCTTGCTGGACCAGCAATAACCAACTAATAAAAATATCTGGCTAGAAGTTGGCACTTAAACCTCTAGAAATTAACACCAAAAAACCCAGATCCCATGCTCTTAAGATATACAAACCTGGCTTTGTTATTTTAGTAGAGAGGAGGTTCGGAGTAAGCCAGATAATCCGTACAATAAGTAACTTCTCTGTACTGCTGTCGACAGGGAATAATTGGATTGCCCCCGGCATTCCAATTTGATTTTCCAGCACGCAAATGCTGGAATAACTTACAAGTATTCTATAGTGTAAAGTAACTGGCACTTGCCATTTATCTATGACATTCGATTAAGCAGTGCCGAGTAATACCAACAAGATATTAAAGCGATTTGCACTGATTTTTAAAGCACCAACGTAGAGCAGGGCAAACGTAATAGGATCACTAGGCAATCCCAAGATAACACCACGGCCAACGATTAGAGCTACTGCCGGAATGCCCCAATTTAGTGAGCTTAGGCAGCGAGTATCCTGACGTTTTCACTAAAGAATCAGGAAGCTTGTAGCCAATAAACATCAATGCAAAAGCTTCCTGAAAATCTGAGTCAACTTAGCAGGCCGAGCTAGAATTACTGCCCTGCACTCTTCGGCACACCACTGTGAAAGCGGAACTGTCCATCACTGCCTTCCACTAATTCCTTTTCTTTCTCCAGCAGTACCTGAACCCTAGATTGAATATCTTCATCGGAAGCCTTCTGGGCAAGATGTAGGTAATCGCGGAAGTGACGCGCCTCAGATTTAAGCAGGGAGAGATAAAACTTCTGCAACTCATCATCTAACTGAGGCGCAATCCGTGCAAAGCGCTCGCAGGAGCGCGCCTCGATAATAGCGCCACAAATCAGCGTGTCGATCAGTCGCCCCGGCTCCGCACTGCGGACTTCGGCACGAAGACCGGCCGCGTAGCGGGAGGCACTAACGTGGGGATAGGCGATACCGCGCTTCTCCATAATCGCCAGCACCTGCTCAAAGTGGCGCAACTCTTCGCGAGCCAGACGCGACATTTTGTTCAGCAGCTCAAAGTCATTCAGATAGCGAAACATCAGGTTCAGGGCAGTACCCGCCGCTTTTTTCTCGCAGTTGGCATGATCGATCAGCATCATTTCCGGCTCCTTCAATGCAGCCTCCACCCAGGCATCGGGCGTGGGACACAGCAGGAATTCATTGATAGCGGACAGATCTGGGATTTGAGCATTCATAGGGCGAACAAACTTAACCGGAGCAAAATAACTTGGCGCGGGATTATAGCGGCCCCAAGCCACAAACGCCCGCTTTTAAACCTCTAGCGGGCACTACTTCACCGACTGACAGAGCCTGGCAGCAATTACCCAAGAAAGTCCCTAGTGATAAATACACTCAACTTGATAACGATTTATTAAGTGCATTAATATAAAAATCACTTTTTATCCGGCATATCTGATGAATGACTACAGAACCCAGGCAAAAGCTATCCCACCGCTATTAGAAAATGTCCATGGTGCCACCCAAGCCTTGAGAGAATCCCTGGAATTGCTGCAAAATGCCGAGAAACCCTGGCAGCACTATCTACTTCAGCCCCCTTTCGCACAGGATGCCGCACTCAGTCTCAATCAGAGCTTTGAACGCCCCTATTCACTGTCAGGCGCTCTCTACTCGCAACTCGACTATCTGGAGCCCATTAGCGCCGGAGGAGATGCCCGCGCTACTTTACAGGTACCGGGTTTATTGGCGGTGCCGACCAAAGCCCTTGAGTTTGCTCAACAACTCAATAACCACAAAGAGATCTTTGCCAAGGCTATCGCCGAACTTCGCAGCGCCCTGGCGGAGCGGCCAGTAGCAGAGCAGGATCGCACTGTGCGGGAAATCCTTGCGGATGCTGGCTACCCCCGCGCACATCTGCGCCAATGCTATCGCCTAGTGTTGATGTGCCCGAAGCGACCGGATGCCATCACCCTTTCATGGATCAAGGCGCGTAAATCTATTCGCAAGGTCACGGTGAAATGGTGTGAAAAGAAGTTGGTGCAGCTCGACCCTCAAGGGTCCGATCCCGGTATCCAATATCAGCGCCAGCTACTCGCCGGGCTACACAAAAGCCAGCAGGAGGATTTACGCCAGGTGCAGGTACAGAGTCGCCCTAATCTCCAGGTAGCGGAAATCTTCTATGGGCACGAGCTAGGCGAGGAAGAGGAATATCATCAGGTCGGCTATTCCTCCATGCCGATTCTGGTAGAGGCCAACGAAGCCGGGCAACTGCCTGAATTCACCCGAGTTGACCACCAACCGAGCTTGAGTCGGCGGCGCCAGCGGCGGGATCTGGCAATCGCCAGTGAGCCCTTTCTACCGGCGCTCAGAGTATTTTTGCGCCAGCAGCGCTAAACCCAGGCTCTCAAATGGAGCTGCCATCAACTATTGAACCTTCCTATGTAATACCAGGCGCCACATAGCGCTGGTAATAGGCGACAGACAGTGCGTAAAAATCCTCATCGATAAGGCGGCGAATTTCCACCAGTGGGACGCCACGCGCCTGTGCAGTGAGTTGCAACCCAAAAGCCTTGAGGTCTGATATCTGGCTGGCCCCTGCCCTCAACAGTTCGAACACCCAACAGTAGGGATTTTGACTTTCATCAAAACGGACCCGCTGGTGATGAAGCTGCTCCAATAGCAGCTCGCGATCCACGATCTCCAACTGGCTGCGTACCGCATTCACCAAATACCCTTCTCGGCGCTCGGCAATTACCCGGCGCTGCTCTTCACTGTAGGCATTCCAATCAATCACCTCGTGCGCAAAACGCTTGCAGCCACGGCAAACATCATCGCCAATTCCCGTGGAACAAACACCGATACAGGGCGTGCGAACCTTCTTATACATTAACTATCCGACCAACCTATTTATGCCGCCCGCGCGGCCTTCAAATTGCGCGTAGCCTATTTTGTTTCCGCCGCCAAGAAAAGGGGGGGAAGTACCAGCTGCCAAACTACTAAAATTCACCTAGCAAATAGTGATAATTCACTTAAATTATTGATTTTTCGATAAACTTAACAGCAGTAGGGCTTTCCTGTAGTATTCGCCCCCCGCCATCAGCGGCCTCGAAAAAAAAATCCCGGCTGACAGTTAATAGACCGGGAATTCCACCCGCTGTAGGTGCCACCCCACACACCAAGAGGGACTTATCAGTGCTTGAAGCCTATCGCAAACACGTCGCCGAGCGCGCCGAACAAGGCATTCCGCCAAAGCCATTGGACGCCGAGCAAGTCGCCGGCCTGGTTGAATTGCTGAAAAATCCGCCAAAAGGCGAAGAACAGGAACTGGTTGACCTGCTCACCCAACGCGTTCCGCCGGGCGTTGACGAAGCCGCTTATGTTAAAGCAGGTTTCCTGTCCGCCATTATCAAAGGTGAAGCAGAATCCCCGCTGATCGATCGCAAACACGCTGTAGAACTGCTGGGCCAAATGCTGGGCGGTTACAACATCTCCACCCTGGTCGAGCTGCTGGACGACAAAGATCTGGCCGAACTGGCTGCCGAGCAGCTGAAAGGCACTCTGCTGATGTTTGACGCCTTCCACGATGTGGAAGAGAAAGCCAAAGCCGGCAACGAATTCGCCAAAGCGGTAATGCAATCCTGGGCAGACGCCGAGTGGTTCACCAAGCGCAACAAAGTATCCGAGAGCATCAAAGTTGCCGTATTCAAGGTAACTGGCGAAACCAACACTGACGACCTGTCTCCGGCACCGGATGCCTGGTCCCGTCCGGACATTCCCCTGCACGCGTTGGCCATGTACAAAATGAAGCGCGACGGCCTGGAGCCAGAAGAAGCAGGCGTTACCGGTCCGCTGAAGCAGATCGAAGAAGTTAAAGCCAAAGGCCTGCCCGTTGCTTTCGTTGGCGACGTAGTAGGTACCGGTTCTTCCCGTAAGTCCGCCACCAACTCCGTGCTGTGGTACTTCGGTGAAGAAATGCCTGGCGTACCCAACAAGAAAGGTGGCGGTATTTGTATCGGCGGTAAAGTTGCCCCGATCTTCTACAACACCATGGAAGATGCCGGCGCACTGGTATTCGAAGCCCCCGTTGACGAACTGGGCATGGGCGACGTTATCGAGATCCGCCCTTACGACGGCAAGATCCTGGCCGAAGACGGCAAAGTCCTGTCTGAATTCCAACTGAAGTCCGACGTACTGCTGGACGAAGTTCAGGCTGGCGGTCGTATCAACCTGATCATCGGTCGCGGCCTGACCGGCAAAGCCCGTGAAGCCCTGGGCCTGGCGCCTTCCGAGCTGTTCCGCAAGCCTGAGCAACCTGCCGACACCGGCAAAGGTTACACTCTGGCGCAGAAGATGGTTGGTAAAGCTTGTGGCGTTGAAGGTATCCGTCCGGGCACCTACTGCGAGCCGAAAATGACCACTGTGGGCTCCCAGGACACCACTGGCCCCATGACCCGCGACGAACTGAAAGACCTGGCCTGCCTCGGCTTCTCCGCCGACCTGGTAATGCAGTCTTTCTGTCACACTGCGGCCTACCCCAAGCCCGTTGATATCAGCACCCAGCACACCCTGCCGGACTTCATCATGAACCGTGGCGGTGTTTCCCTGCGCCCGGCAGACGGCATCATCCACAGCTGGCTGAACCGCATGCTGCTGCCGGACACCGTAGGTACCGGTGGTGACTCCCACACCCGCTTCCCCATGGGTATCTCCTTCCCGGCAGGTTCTGGTCTGGTAGCTTTCGCCGCCGCTACCGGTGTTATGCCGCTGGATATGCCTGAGTCCGTACTGGTGCGCTTCAAGGGCAAAATGCAGCCCGGCATCACCCTGCGCGACCTGGTGCACTCCATTCCTCTCTACGCCATCAAGCAGGGCCTGCTGACCGTTGAGAAGAAAGGCAAGAAGAACATCTTCTCCGGCCGCATCCTCGAGATCGAAGGCCTGGAAGACCTGACTGTAGAGCAGGCATTCGAACTGTCCGACGCCTCCGCCGAGCGCTCCGCTGCTGGCTGTACCATCAAGCTGTCCGAAGACACCATTTCTGAGTACCTGCGCTCCAACGTAACCCTGTTGCGCTGGATGATCGCTGAAGGTTACGGCTCCAAGCGTACCCTGGAGCGCCGCGCGCGCGCCATGGAAGAGTGGCTGGCCAACCCGAAACTGATGGAAGCGGACGCCGACGCTGAGTACCTGGAAGTAATCGAGATCGACCTGGCCGAGATCAAAGAGCCGATCGTATGTGCTCCTAACGATCCGGACGACGCTCGCCTGCTGTCCGACGTTGCTGGCGACAAGGTAGACGAAGTGTTTATCGGCTCCTGTATGACCAACATCGGTCACTTCCGCGCTGCCGGTAAACTGCTGCAAGAACACAAAGGTGGCATCTCCACTCGCATGTGGATCTCCCCGCCCACCAAGATGGACGAGCACCAGTTGATGGAAGAGGGTTACTACAACATCTACGGCTCTGCCGGTGCCCGCACCGAGATGCCCGGATGTTCCCTGTGTATGGGTAACCAGGCACGTGTGGCGCCGAACGCCACCGTACTGTCCACCTCTACCCGTAACTTCCCCAACCGTCTGGGCGATGGTGCCAACGTGTACCTGACCTCTGCTGAGCTGGCTTCTGTAGGCGCCATTCTGGGCAAACTGCCGACTCCGGCTGAGTACCAGGAATACGCACAGAACCTGGACTCCATGTCCAGCGAGATCTACCGCTACCTGAACTTCGATCAGATTGAAGACTTCCAGAAGTCTGCCGAAGAAGGCAAGCGTATCGCCGCGACTGAGATCCAGGAAGTGAATGTCTAATTGACAACCTGATCCAAACGAAAAGCCCCGCTAACTAGCGGGGCTTTTTTTGCCTATAGGAAAGATCTCAGCTTGCCCTGCACAAAAAAATAACTTTTAAGCTGGCGCACTTTACGTCTACATGGCTCGACACCAAGCTCTAGAATCTAGCCGACTATAATTAACTCCGAATCACGAGAAAAAATTTGATTGCCGGCTTTCCGTCAGCAATCAATGAGCACTCACTAGATTTCTCTATATCTAACTATAAGAATACGCTTCCATGCCAACGCCCGTAAAACAGCTAGCCTCCGAACAGGAAACAACATCACTCCGTGAGCACACTTTTTGGCTAAGGTGGCGAGATCGCTGTATATTTTTTTCTCAAAAGCTAAAAAGAAAAACCCTAAAATATGCCAGGCGCCTAGCCAATATTATTATGCGAAGGTATCGCCACTTTCCCAATTTCCACTATCCGAGCAGTCGTTCCCCCTACCCCAAAACTACGCCAGTCAAATCTCATAAAGCCACAACGAATAGAACCCAGACCTTTATTCTCTACAGAGTCATCGGCAACGACTTAGCTCCCCGGCATAGTGTGGGACAGTCCCGCAAGAATCTCGAATTTATTTTGAAGCATGAGCCTGAACTTGACAACTGCGAAAAAGTATTTATCCTCAATCGAATAGTCGACCCTAATGAAGAAGCAGCCATCATTAAACTGCTCGACGACCATCAACAAACCTTCATCAGAATCCCCTTTAGTTGGGACGACTATCGAAAAATAGAGTGGAATATTCTCGATCACCCCATCAGCTATGCCCCCTATAAATTAAAAGGGCTACGATTACGCCAGGACTTAGCGGTTCAGGCAGAGCTGAGCCTTTACCGCTATAAAAACAATTATGTAATGAACAATAATGGGGCCAGAAATCTCGCCCTTCAGGACGGTAAATCAAAAGCCGACTGGATTTTACCTTGGGATGGCAATTGCTTTGTAACCCCAAAAGCCTGGCGAGCAATAAAGCAACAGGTACTTCACAACAACGCTTACCCCTACCATGTTATTCCAATGACAAGACTGCTGGATAACCAATCCATTCTATGTGAGAACTTCAAACCAACTCCCACTGAAGAGCCACAAATAGTATTTCGATCTGATAGTACAGAGGTATTTGATAGCCGCTACTGCTATGGCAGGCGACCCAAGGTTGAACTTTTATGGCGGCTAGGCGTATCGGGAAAATGGGATGAGTGGGCGATTTTCCCATGGGATCTCCCCTGCCCGGATTACTCGGAAGCCGCAGGTCACTATACTCAAGGAGCCTGGGTAGCCAGACTATTTTCTGGAAAGCCGCACCTGGAGCGGACAGATCAGCAGTCCAGCCGGGATCGAGGCACAACTCGCTCTGAAGCTATCCTTGCCATGCTGGATCAACTCGATGATTCCAGCTTCTCCGCCGACACAAGTACCCCTGGCAGCAAGTTGACCACTGCAAACAGGTGCGACCTTTCCTATCTAATGCTATTAAGAGAGGCCACGCAAAGATCGGTAAAAGCAAAACAGAGGGCATGGCCCAGTTCGATTAACAGCCTGCTTCAGGATTTGACCATTGTCGCCCTTGCGCAATCCCGCTGCTCGAAGCCACAATTCATTCAATTTATCGACAATAGCCTCATCAAGCTATTCCCCGACAAAAATGAAACGAAATACAGTAAACAATTACAATCTGTAAATCCCAACCTACTGGCCCACACCCTTTCTACTTTAAGAGAACTTAAACAAGAACAGCAGATTCGCCTGATAGGAGTTGAGCGATTAGACTACCATCTGGAGCAATACCTTAGCTGGTTGATAGATAGTCATCGCGGGCAATCAATGCGTCCAAAACTTGGGCATCTTGGCACACAGTATGATTTACAAGTTGTAGCTTTAGCGCTATATCTCAATCAAATACAAACTGCCAGAAAAACTCTTAGGGACTCCCGCTTCCGAATATTAGAGCAGTTTGATCACTCAGATAACCAAGTATCGAAAACCAAGAGTAAAAATAGTGTTCATTATGAATGCCTCAATTTTCAATTATGGATTTATCTTGCCAGTCTCGCAGAAACAATTGATGAAAATCTCTGGAACTTCACAGCAAGAAATGGGGCTGGCATCCAGCAGGGAATAGATAATTTTACACAAGCATTCGAAAACAACAAGGGCGCCAAGTATTTCGATCGGCAGAGACTGATCCCAATAGCCTATGCCTACAGACAACATTATGGAGAGCTAAAAATAGAACTTAATGCCATACCAATCAGCCAATGCAAACCTGTTTTCCCAATCGAAACGGGAATTTCCCCATTTTGGAACCTCGGCAAAGAAGCACAAACTTTACCTTCAAAGGCTGCCGATCAATTAACAACTGAAGTGGAAAGATAGATAATGGATAGATTATCAAAGTCAAACTTCAGGCTTTTTATCCCCGACAAATAAAATGCAAATAATAAAAGCAAACAAGGCGAGATAGGCATTTACAGTAAATGCATATTCAATACCCGATGGCATATCAGTGGCCATCGCCACTATCGTAGTATTCAACCCTAATCCTACGGCACCACCCGCTATTTGAAACATAAAAATGATTGCACCCGCTAAACTTGCCCTACTGCTATCAACAACCGTTATAGCTACAGTTGTAATGGTGGAATTGAACAAACCAATACCAGCACCCAATATCACAAGCCCGGGAACTAAAGACATATATTGAGTATCTTTGTGGATATGAGATAGAAGATACATTCCCAGCGTCATCAATAAAGTAGCTGCCGATACTATCTTCTTTGCTCCAATCACATCATATAGTTTCCCTGCCAAAAAGCCGAAAACGCTAAAGGAGAGCATCATAGGGATCAGCCCCATCCCCGCCTTCATTGCTGAGGTGTCACGAACATTGGTTAGGAACTGTGGAATAAAAAACAGTCCAGCAAAGAAAAGCGCTGAAATCAATAACGTGGCAACAGAGGCGAAGACAAACCGTTTATTCCCAGCCACATCCGGTGGAATCAACGCCTGTGCCCCAACTCGTTTCTCAACGACACTAAACAAGCAAATAAGTAAGAAAAAGGCGGCGATAAGGCCGAGGACCAATGGGCTTTTGAAACCGACATCAACAACAAGATCGAACGCCAGTAACAAGGCAAATAGAGCCATCGACAGCGAAGCGATCCCGGCATAGTCAATACGCTCATCACAAGCTTCTGGAGAGTCATCAGGAATCACTCTCCAACAAACATATAAAGCAATTGCCGATACCGGCAGGTTAATAAAGAAAATCCATCTCCAACTGGCATAATCTGCCAGCGCGCCACCCAGTAGAGGACCGACCGAATTAGCGATACCGCAAACAGTGATCACCAATCCACCTGCTAACCCAGCTCGCCGTTCAGTCATCAGGCCATAAGTCATGCCGAGGATAGAGGGCCACATCATCGCTCCCCCAACCCCCATCAGCGCCCTGGATATCAACAACATTCCCATATCGACTGCAAGCCCACCTAAAAGCGAGAACGCCATAAATACCAGGGTTCCAATAAAGAACACCTTCCTCCTGCCATACATATCGGCAAGGCGACCACCAGAAATGATCAGTACCCCAAAAACCAGAGCATAACCATTAATGACCCACTGCGTCGTTGTAAGGTCTGAATGAAATTCATGCTCCATTACCGGCAGTGCTGGAGAGAATGCCGTAAAGTCATTGGCGACAAGAAAAATCGCCAGAGACAGCGCCAGCAGGCCTAGATAAAGGCCTTTATCAACCGCTGGTTTTTGACTATCCATGCCTGGATTCTCAAGTTATATCCTGAGGAAAGAATGGCTTTCACTGGCTACATCTTTCTTTTGAAAGTCCAGAAAAGAAAACCAAGGAAATCAGGAATCCAAGTAGTGCCAGATAAGCATCAACCACAAAGGCCCGCTCAATCCCAACAGAGATATTTGGAGCCATTGCCAGTAAAGTCGCATTAACCCCCAGCCCAAGTGCACCACCCACAAATTTAAACATATAGATAATCGACCCTGCCAAACTGGAGTCACTGGGCTCAACTACGCTAATTGCCGCGGTAACAATCGTAGGGCTATATATGCCAATACTGCTGCCTACTATCAAAAGCCCAGGAACGAAAAAAATATAAGATACTTGAGGCTTCATAGCCGACAGTAGAAATAGCCCTATACACATACCCAAAGCGCCAGAACAAATCAAAATCTTGGCGCCCAACCGCTCGTATAAAGTGCCAGAAATATAGGCGACAACACCAGAGCTGACCATTAATGGTAACAAAGCCAACCCAGCCCCAAAGGCAGAAAAGCCCTTCACCTTGATAAATAGCTGCGGGATATAAACCAGGGTTGCAAAGAATGCGATAGCGACAAAGAACATACTGAGTCCAGCGGCGATAAAACCTCTATTCTTTATCAACTCACCAGGAATTAGCGCGTTATTCGGATCAACAGTTTCAACAAGAGCAAAAACTATCATGAGAAATATGGACAGTACCAATAGGCCCCACACATAGAAGTGGGACAATCCATACTGAACCACCAGATCCATAGCAAGGAGGAAACTAAATAGAGACCCACAGAGGGTAATAACACCCCAATAATCAATTTTCTTAGTGCTTCTCTGCGTATTAGCTGGAGGATATTTTCTCCAGCACAGAAGAATAACCAGCAAAGCAATGGGAATATTGATAAATAATATCCAGCGCCAGCTGGCAAAATCAGCCAACAGACCACCAATCACTGGGCCACTGGCATTGGCCAACCCTGTTGTAGTGAGAATCAATCCTCCGGCCAGCCCAGCCTTATCCCTGGGCAAGAGGGAGAAGACCATACCCAGGATCGCAGCCCAGGCCAAGGCGCCTCCCAACCCCATCCCAGCACGGGCGAATAATAACGTCCCTATATTTCCCGCAAACCCACCAACAAGGGAAGATGCAGTAAAGATATAGATGCCGGTAATGAACATTCGCCGGCGACCATAGATATCAGCCATCCTGCCCGTAGACACAATCAAAACGCCATATACCAGGGTATAGGCATTAACGACCCAATGAATGGTGGTGATATCGACATTAAACGTCTTTTGAATCGCCGGGAGTGCCGGCGAAAATGCCGTATAATCATTGGCAAGAAGAAATGCCGCCAGTAGCAGGGCAAAAAGCCCCCAGTAGTGAGTGGGAGTTAAAGAGCTTTCATTGGATGCCATCGATTAAATCTACCGGTACTTTATATCCAGTATGGTGTATTTATTCCAACATCCACCCCAGCAAAAGCCTCAACTCACGATCAAAAATCTATATAATTCGAGCCACTATCGTATTTACATGACAACAGCTAATGATTACCATTAATTAAGCAACATTCCACTTGAAAAAAACAGATTTAAGCGAGTTTCATCAAGAAGTACATGCCTACAAATTATTACAAAGCGCCTAAGGCCAACCTGGAAAGTAAAACCACTCCTGCACCCAAAACTATATCCTTCCTTATTGCCCTTAAAGCTACTGCGCTAACCTGTGTCGTATTGCCAACTATTATTGCGGTTTTTTCCTTGCCAGGTGCTTCCGGAATTCAGATTCTTAGTGGCACAGTCCCCATGCTGACATTCTATCTGATGACTACCCTGATATCCTTAATCGCCACCCTAACCTACGGGAAGCTTGTAGAGTATTTCCTATTAAAGATGCAGAGATATAACCGAGTTTCTATGATGTTGGGTGGTGCTCTTCCAAGTATTCTCCTTTGCTGTGCTGGAGTTGCAACTGCAGAATCAGGTTTCTTTGCTTCTGCACTTGTTATCGCTTTATATTCAATTCCTATTGCATTTTTATGCCATTACTTTGTTAGAAAATCTGACGATGGCATAGAGAGCAACTAAAAAACTGCCACCTCACCCTCACTCAAGAAAGAAAGAAAGAAATAAAAGCCTACATTCGCGTTTGGGAATTTCTTCTCAGAATATTGATAGTTAATTCCCAGGGCAAACACCCTACCCATAATCAAAAATCGGAGGGTCATCCTATAACGTCATCCGATATCATTTTAACGATAGTGCTTTGGATGCCAGTGGTAACTTTGGGTGAAAATAATTCAAGTAATTACCCAGGGATTTGAGAGCCGTCTTTGCCTAACCAGCTATTCAGCAGAGTCCCAAATCGACAAACAGGCAGTAATCCGCTTGATAGAACTTAATATGTTGATTTGTAAGGAAATAGATATGAAAACCTACGCCTCCATTGCTGCGGCAGTCGCTATCGCCATCAGCGGGCATGCTGCCGCCAATACTACTATCATCAATCAAAATGGTGTTGGGAATACAGCCACATCCAATCAGAATGACGCCTCAACTTCTGGCAACTTTGCCATATTTACGCAAACTGGTGACAATAACGCCTCCACCACATCCCAGCTAGTCAACACTACGAACAGTGTGATAAACAGTACCCAAATTGGCGACAACAACACTGTTTCATCGATTGATCAAAGCGATGCTACCACGTCAGTAGTTACCGTAGTGCAAAATGGTCAATCCAATTTATTTAACGCACTTCAAAGTACTACCACCTCAAGCACCTCGACGACTACGCAAACTGGCACTTCCAACCAATATACAACGGTACAAACCAATTCATCCCTGGATACTACCGTAATCACCCAAAATGGTGATTCCAATAGCGGCTCTATTGTTCAATCATCCGGTTCGGGGAATGGACTTTTTGTCACCCAGTTTGGAACAACTAATGTTGTAGGCGGCTCTCAGTCAAGTGAAACTTCAAGTACTTCCACGACATTTCAGAATGGCACATCAAATTCAGCCTCCTTTGGCCAGGGACTCGGCACGGGGAATAACCAAACTACGACCCAGCTGGGAACGAGTAACACATCATTAGTGGTGCAGTTTACCTCAACCGGCGATACTGCCGAGTTATTACAAGATGGTGATTCAAACGATGCTGATATTTCCCAAGAATTTGGTACCGGTAATAATCTCTACGCCGAACAGCTGGGCACCACCAATACGGTTATGACTTATCAAACTGGTGCAAGTAATGATGGTGAAATTCTCCAGGATGGATTAAGTAACTCAGCAGATCTATCGCAGGATGGCGACTTTCTCGTAGCCTATATAGAACAAATCCAGACCTCGAATACTGCAACAATTACCCAAACATCAACCAACAATAATGCCAGTACTATGCAGATGGGTTTCGCCAACTCCCATGACACCACCCAGGCAACAAGTGGAAACTCAGCAACCGCTACTCAACTAGGGACCAGCAACACAGGTACCATCTTGCAGTAATTCATCGGCCGGCCCCAGTGAGTCTCAAACTGGAGCCGGCCATACCTGATGATATAGTGACATTTACTTTGCTATAGTAAATCTTTCGACAATTAAAGCCACCAAAGTTTTTACCCTCCCCTATTTTAAATGCATAAAATAAATGGCTAACGTCATTAGTCACTTCTTTTTTATGTAAGACAAGCAGCAATAAAGGCCAGCAACTATCTCTTTAGGGATTTCTTCTCAGTAGATTGATAGTTAATTCTCAATGAAAACATTGAACACCTGACCGAAAATCGTGGAGTCATCCTATTACGTCACCCACTATCAGTTTAACTGATAGAGGTTTGTGTGACAGCGGTAACTTTGGGTGAAAATAATTCAAGTAATTACCCAGGGATTTGAGAGCCGTCTTTGCCTAACCAGCCATTCAGCAGAGTCCCAAATCGACAAACAGGCAGTAATGCGCTTGATAGAACTTAATATGTTGATTTGTAAGGAAACAGATATGAAAACTTACGCCTCTATTGCTGCGGCAGTCGCTATCGCCATCAGCGGGCATGCTGTAGCCAATACCACCATTGTCAATCAAAATGGTATCGGGAATACTGCCACAGCTAACCAGGCTGACCCAACCACCTCCGGCAATTTTGCCATATTTACACAATCAGGTGACAACAACTCATCAACCACATCCCAGGTAGTCAATTCTACCAATAGCGTTATCAATAGCACCCAAATTGGCGACAACAACACTGTTTCATCGATTGATCAAAGCGATGCTACCACGTCAGTAATTACCGTATTGCAAAATGGTCAAACTAATTTATTTAATGCAATTCAAATGGGCACCACATCAAGCACCTCAACAACCACACAAAATGGTACATCTAATCAATATACAACGGTGCAAATTGATTCCAACCTGGATAATGTCGTCGTTACCCAGATAGGAGACTCCAATAACGGCTCAATGGTACAAGCCTTAACCTCCAACACATCTCAATTTATTACCCAGCTGGGAACCTCAAATACTACCGGAGGCACTCAATCAAGTGAGACATCTAGTGTCGTCACAGTATTTCAAGATGGTACAACGAATACTGCAAGCTTTGGGGCTGGAGGCGGTTTGGGAAATGATCAAAGCACCACTCAGCTTGGCCTTAGCAATACATCTCTCACAGTACAATTCACAACACTTAATAACACTTTGGATTTAGTGCAGGATGGCGATTCTAATGATGCTGATATAGATCAGGAGTTTGGCTCAGACACATCCATAGAAGTCACGCAACTCGGCACCACTAATATGGTGATGACATACCAAACTGGGTCAACTAATGAGGCAGAACTTGAACAAGATGGCCTCAGCAACACCGCAGACCTCTCTCAAGATGGAGACCTACTTGTAGCCTATATAGAACAAATCCAGACTTCGAATACTGCAACAATTACCCAAACATCAACCAACAATAATGCCAGTACTATGCAGATGGGTTTCGCCAACACCCATGACACCACCCAGGCAACAAGTGGAAACTCAGCAACTGCTACCCAGCTAGGTACCAGTAATACAGGTACCATCTTGCAGTAATTTATCGGCCGGCTCCTGTGAGACTCAAGCTGGAGCCGGCCATACCTGATGATATAGTGATATTTATTTTGCTATAGTAAATCTTTTAACAATTAAAGCCCCCAAGTTTTTACCCTCCCCTATTTTAAATGCACAAATGAAATGACTAACGTCATTAGTCACTTCTTTTTTATGCAAGACAAACTGCAATACAGGCCTGCAACTACCTCTTTAGGGATTTCTTCTCAGTAGATTGATAGTTAAATCCCAAGGAAAATACTGCTCACCTGACCGAAAATCGTTAGGTCATCCTACACCATCACCCAATATCATTTTAACGATAGTATCTTGGGTGTGAGCAGTAACTTTGGATGGGAACAATTCAAGTAATTACCCAGGGATTTGAGAGCCGTCTTTGCCTAACCAGATATTCCGCAGAGTCCCAAATCGACAAGCAGGCGGTAATCCGCTTGATAAAGATTAATATGTTGATTTGTAAGGAAGTAGATATGAAAACTTACACCTATATTGCTTCGGCACTTGCTTTAGCAATCAGCGCGCATGCTGTCGCCAATACCACGATTGTCAATCAAAATGGCACCGGGAATACAGCAACAGCCAACCAAGCAGACCCCACCACGTCGGGCAACTTCGCGATATTCACTCAAACCGGCGACAACAATTCATCAACCACATCACAGATAACCAACTCTACAAATAGTGTTATCAACAGTACCCAAATTGGCGACAACAATACCGTTTCGACGATTGAGCAAGATAATGCGACCACATCGACAATTACTGTACTGCAAAACGGTCAAACTAATTTATTCGATACCACTCAAACCAATACCACATCGGTAACTTCGACAACAACACAAATTGGCACTTCCAATCAATTCACCACAACACAAGCCAATTCCTCCCTGGATACTGCCGCTATTACCCAAAACGGTGATTCCAATATCGGCTCAATTATTCAAGCAAGCAGTTCAGGGAATGGGATTGTTGTTACCCAACTTGGAACATCCAATGAAGTCGACGGTACTCAGGCAAATGAATCCTCTAGCACGGCAACTGTATTTCAGGATGGGACATCAAATATAGCTACCTTTTTTCAGGTCGCCAACGGATCGGGGAATGCTCAGAGCACAATCCAGTTAGGGACGGGTAATACCTCACTCATAACACAATTTACATCTACCGGTGGTACTGCCGAGCTAATACAGGATGGCGATTCAAACGATGCTGATCTTGGACAGCAGGACGGCCTCGGTAATAACCTTTTTGCCGAACAACTGGGTACAACCAATATGGTTTTTGCCATTCAATTTGGTGACAGTAACGATGCTGAGATCGAACAGGATGGCTTAAGCAATTCCTCTACGCTATTCCAGCTTGGAGATTTACTGGTTGCCGATGTGGAACAGATTGGAGATTCCAATACGGTTACGATTAACCAATCAATGACGATGAATACCGCCAACATTATGCAAATGGGCACAACAAACACCCATGATACCACCCAGGCAACATCTGGCAACTCTGCAACCGCTACGCAAGTGGGAACCAGTAACACCGGCACAATCTTGCAGTAGTCCACAGGCCGGTCTCCAGAAACACGAGCGAGGCCGGCCATTTTGTTTGATCTATCGAGGCCTGTATCTCAAGAGAATGACTCCCGCCACCCTATTTAATAGCCGTCAAAATATTACATACTTATACGGCTCAAGCATAAATCCACTTATAGAGTTAAAGCTACATTTCAGGGATCAACTCTAAGGCCAGGGATACTTACCAGTACCCTCTTTCTCAAACTGCTCCAACTTCTCTTTCGCCTGAGGTAAGAGGTCATAGATTGGCGGATTGTTGGATATGAAACCGATCTTGAATTGTGGGGGGTATTTGATGAGTTCTTTCATGTAGTCCCCTGCTGTTGTCATCACCGGCACAAGCATTGGCAAATGACGCACACCGATACTGACATCTTCCTGAGGATTGGAATAAAGGTTAAATAATATTGCCCCGCCACTCTCAACAAAAATGGGACCACTGAACCCGCCCCAGTTTCCCCTCTGTACGACACCATTTTCGATTTCTGCCGTCCATACATATTTGAACTCATCAACACGCATGGCAGAAAAATACTGATTCATCGTATAGGGCCGACTACGGCGTGCAGACTGGCCATTATCCGCCAACAGCATTCCCGTTTGATCGATACCATCGATATATCGATCTTCATTAACAAAACTTGCCACCTCCCTACCGGGCTTGCCCGCTATTGAAATGGCTGTGTTAAAGAGATCAGCCAAATCAAACAACCCTTCAGTTCGGCGCGGCTTTATCATCCCCTTCCAATAGGCAAATGTCGGCACTCTTACTCCACCCTCCCAGCTCGTACCTTTACAACCCCGGAAAGGGGTTCGGCCATAAGGGGGAACCTCGCACTCGGGGCCATTATCCGAGGTGAAGAAAATCAGAGTGTTATCCAGCTGGTTTGTTTCCTGCAAAGCACTAAATAGCTGTGCAAGTACATAATCCATATGAACCATACAGTCGCTATATACTGTACGAGCCCTGGATTTTCCTGCCCACTTATCGGATGGGTAGTTGTCAAAGTGACAACCACGGGGAGCGTGATACAGGAAAAAGGGCCTTTCAGCGTCTTTCATCTGCCTAATGAAGTTTACGCTGTATTCCATCCATTGATCATCAAGCACTTTGATAGTGTCCAGGTCAATCAGATGGAGATCTTCACACCGCTCCGTGTCCTGCGGCGTGCAATGAACCTCACTATGACTAAATGGCTCCTTCTGCATCATGGCAAAGCGCTCTGGAGACAGCGCCACTTCTGGATTGAAATAAACGTCCCGCCATTCCGTATACATATCTGATACACCGAGAAACCCTCGGTAATCGTCATAACCAACATTCTGCGGTAGTGAGCCCTTATTCTCTCCCATATGCCATTTACCGACCCCCTGGGTCACGTAGCCTAACTTTTTGAGTACCGCCGGCATGGTTACTGCTCCGTCCAAGCCGCCAGCCTCACCGTACATTGGGGGGCGTAGGATTCCATGGTGTAGCGGATTTTGGCCGGTATGAATCGTAGCCCGTGTTGGTGAGCATGAAGGTGTTGAGTAGGCAGAGGTTAGAATAAGCCCCTCATTCGCCAATTTATCCATAGTGGGTGTGGCATTGCCGACAGCAATACCTCCACCATTAAAGCCAACATCCATCCAGCCTACATCATCAAGTAAGAAAATCAATATGTTAGGCTTTTTGCCAAACTTCTCCTCCAGAAGAGCCAGCTTCTGTCTAGCTTGCTTTTCCTCTTGCGGATGCTGAATTACCGGATACATGTTGTCAGCCAGCTTTACAGGCTTTAAATGGAGAAACTGATCCGGGTGACTGTATCCAGGTGCAGAGGTCGGTCCCGTGGTGCTTCCCCGCAGGTTTTCTGCCTGGACAGTAAAACTTGATATGACAAAGATTGAAGCAAAGTAAGCAATAGAGAGTTTTCTGCGAAAGAAACACAGCCAAGACAGCTTCATATCCGACATCCCGTTGACGTAAATATTGACTTGCGGCCGCTAAGAGCACAATGCCGTAGAAACCACCAAAGTTAAATTGCCAATAGCCTATACGAATAAAAATAGAGATAGCTTTCCCTAATGTTCATTTAAGGATAGCTCTGAGTGCTGACCATATACTTTACAAAAACATTTGAAAGATATAAGAAAACGAATACGCCTGTGAAAGACAATAAAAAGCTAGATTACCAGGAGTGAATAGATAACCCTTTATCACCTTCCCTTCTTCTCTTGGAAGAAGAGGAGTGAAATCAAGAAACCTATAAGAACAATAAACCCATCTACCAGTAGTGCTCGGTTTACACCGGTAGCAATATCCGGCGCTGATGCCAATATGGCTGAATTGATCCCCAAACCCACAGCGCCACCTAAAAAACGGAACATATAGACAACAGCGCCAGATAAACTGGATTTACTGGCCTCTACGGAAGTTATTGCGGCAGTCACAGCGGCAGGACTAAATATACCTAACCCAATTCCAATCAATAACATACCCGGTACAAAGACCAGATAGACGATATGATTACCGTGAACCGAGAGCATAAAAAGCCCCAGACTCATCGCCAGAGCACCTGAGCAGAGCAGCAGCTTTGGGCCAAGCCGTTCATGAATTGCTCCAGATACAAAGGCAAAAACGCCAGAAGAGACCATAGCTGGCAACAAAGCCAATCCGGCCTGAAATGCGGAATAATGATGCACGCTAATAAAAAGCAGAGGGATATAGACAAGGATTGCAAAGAACGCGATGGCGACAAAAAAGACACTAACTCCTGATACCATGAAAACGCGATTGCTAGCCAAAATCGCTGGAATCAGTGCATCATCTGCCATATGTGATTCAATTATGATAAAGCTAATCGCAGAGATAAGCGACACCACCAACAAGCAAACAATCAATATTCCAGAAGTGGTTTTTTCTGTCATAAAATCTAAGGCCAGCAAAAATAGGAATAATGACAGGGAGAGTGTCAACACACCTAGATAGTCAATTCTCTCCACTTTTTTTTCATATTTTTCTTTGGGGTACTTTAATCCATAAAAAGCAATTACCAAAATAGCAACGGGAATATTTACAAATAGAATCCAGCGCCAACTCAAAAAATCTGACAAGATCCCACCTATAACAGGGCCGCAAGCTGTAGCCACGCCTAGCGCAGCCAAAATAAATCCCCCGACAAATCCAGCACGATCTGATGGCAACATTGTGTAAGCCATCCCCAGCATTGCCGACCAGGCCAATGCACCTCCCAACCCCATCAATACCCTGGCGATTAACAGCACCCCTACCTCACTCGCAAACCCTCCCAATAGCGATGAGCAAGAAAATATACCAACACCAATTAAGAAAACAGTTTCACGCCCATAGATATCCGCCAAACGCCCACTGGTCACAATAATGACTCCATAGGCCAAGGCATAGGCATTCACTACCCAGTGCACAAATGAGATGCGGACAGAAAAGTCTTTGGCGATAGCGGGGAGAGCTGGTGAAAAGGCGGTGAAATCGCTGGCGATCAAAAATACTGATAAAAAGAGAACAAACAGTCCCCAGATTTGCCCCTCTGAGATACTCTTCATTTTTGTCATTTTTCGATACAAGCTCTCTAAGGCCCTACTTAGTGACACTCTAGTCCATGGGGTCAGAGGAAGAGTCTCATAGCTTGTATAGCTCCATATATTGCATCTGGCGACGGTTGATACGTAGACAAGTAGATTGGGAGGCTTACTGGCTGAATCCGTCTAGTGACGGCTAATAACGTCATTTACTCTTTACTTAAAAGTGGAGTTAAATAGTGGGATTAAAAAACCCGACTCTTTTCCGTTTTAATAACTCCACATTATTGTTTGAAGCTCAAACGAAAGGGATAAGAATTAAGGCCCAGCTTGTACCGGGCCCTAGAATCACAACTTGCCAATAATATTAATAAACACCCCATGACTGTCATAGTCCAGCTGGGTGAGGTCATCAGAGAAGTCGGTAAAGTTGTAGCCCACCCCCAACTTAAGGTGGTCGCCAACATGGCGATACAAGCCGATTAGGGCGCCGCTCTTGCTATCCTGGGCATCGGGTAGGTCAAGCAGGCGGGCTTCCAAGAGGAGGTCCCAGCGTTTGATAAAATGCCAGTCGGCACGCAGTACATAAAGGCTGGCACGGCTATCGAAAAACTCCGGGTCTTCCGTGTCCATACTCAGCTGACCCAGACGATAGGCGTACTTACCACCCAAGGTCCACTGTCGATTGAGATCGTAACTGGCGTCTATCGAAAAGATATGACTCTTCTGGATAAATTCAGTGGAGGTATTTTCAACCGTAACCTGATCCTGGGTCGGCACATTATAGAAATAGGTGTACTTCATCAGGGTATTCAGGCGGTCGTTATTCACCGGGCGATAGGCATAACCCATTACCGCTTCGGTAAATTTACCATCGTAGAATTCACCTTCCGAACTTTTGCTGTCTGAATAGTTGAGCTTGCCAACCAAGCGCCAGTCTGGAGTAAACTGGTAGTTAAAGGTATTTTTTAATAACCATGTATTACGCTCATTTTCCGATACGGTATTTTCGTCCGATACGGTTTCCGATATATCCGTACGGTATTCCAGCGCTGATGCTATACGTATAGCATCACGGCCATAGCCCATATTAAAGCCCATGGCATTGCGTTCGGTTTTGGCTCCTGTATCCGGATCTTCGAGCGTACCCGCCTCCAGGGTAGTGCCATAGCTCCAACGGTCATTGGGCGCCAGATCCATACCCAGAGCGTGGGTCAGGCCAGTGGAAACATCGCCGTGACTGTAGCGCTCTTCACCATAAATATTGAGCGTATCGGAATAGCGGCTGCGGAAGCCTGTGCTCATATTGCCCTTGCGTGCACGCACACCGGTATCACTGCGCTCGTTATCCAGCGCATAATTCATATAAAGGCTGGTTCTGTCAGTCACCAGAAAGTCCGTACCGAGCCTGGCAGCTGTGCCGGTATCACCGCCGGAAACCTCACTATCCATTGTCAAACGGTCACTCACCCGATAAGCACCACCAAGTCCGATGCGATTGTTCTCTTCCCGGGTACCGGTCACCTCCATCGTATTCTGCACAAAACCAAAGGCGCTCCAACTCTCACCGGAGTCATAGCTGGCCTCGACAGCAACATCCGTTCGATCCCCTTCTGTCTGGGTTGCGGCGACAACTTCGGATTCATCCTCGCGGCTGTCATTGCGAACCGCAGAGGTGAGACGCCAGTGATCATTGATGCGGTAGCCAAGCATCAAGTCCATGGCATTGGTTTGCAACCCCTGCTCTTCCTCTTTGGTGTCGGCTTTGATTCTTACATCAAAACTTTCGCCGATCGGCAGGTTAACGCCACCGCCATATTGGATGGTATCGCCATCCACAAATTGGCCTGGACCGGAAAAACCAGCTTCACGCTCTTGATGGTAGAAATTACCAGAGCCACGCAAACTCTCGAAGAAATCTCCCAGCTGTAAAACGCCTTCCACTTTGGTTGCACTGGCAGCAACCGTGGAATCCAGGCTTTCGTCATCAAAGGTATAGCCGCCATCGAGTGAACTGACGCTATCGAGATTACTGCCCTCGCTGTCGGCCACTTCAATTTTTACCCAACTACTGGCGCTTTTACGCAAAGTCAGGTCAATACCCTGCAAGGAACTTTCATTCTCATCTTCATCTTGCTGAATACTGCTGAGGCCCAATTTGACGTGATCGCCCAACCAGTAGTGGGCACGCCCACCGACAGCCAGGGTATCCATTTCTTCAAAACCTGGTGTGTATTCGTAGCGTGCTACCAGGTATTGGGGATTGCCGTTGTAAGCGCCATCTTCAATGAGCAGTTCATCATTTGCCAGGGAAGATAAGGGGCTGTTAAGCAGGATACGCCCTTGGATATAGTCGATGTCGTAATCAACTACTGCGGTGAGAGTCTTAACTGCGAGCACCAGCCCGGAATCTTTATCCCGAACTTCTACTCGTAAACTTTCCGAACCGCTGGAAATGTCCTGGTGACGGAGGTAATACAGGGAACCGCCGGTTCCACGATACTCATCGCGCCCGGCAATGGTTCCCGGCTCTGCTCCAAAGGCATCTATTTGAAAGCGCTTCTCACCAAAGCTGGTCATCGCATCGGTTTCAAAGTGACCACTGCCGCCGTAGAGCGTCCGGTCAATTTGGGCGAGCTCATTATCGGCGTAGTTGGCTTTGAAATTACCCCAGAGACCGTAGTCATCGTACTTGGACAATTTCACATAAAACTTGCCTGACGTGGGGGCGTCTTCAACTACGGTGGAGTCATCGCCAAACGTCGGGTAATACAAATCACTATCCAGGCGGCGGAACAAGGCATCGGGAGACTTTTCCATAAAGTTGGAAAACAGATCCTCTACCGGGCCCTCTTCGGTATCTGCACTGGCCGACAGACGCCAACCTTCCCCGAAACCGCCGTTGGTGTAAAACGCCAGACGGCCATCGTAGCTTACTGAATTGTCATAATGAGTTTCATCACCGGTAACCAAGGCTGCTGGGCCATTGGTTTTATCGTAACCCACAGTAAGGTCGGCAATACCTACAGTAAACCAGTCGTTTTTGGCAAAATCCAAATCCCGCAGGAAAAGTTCACCATTACCCTCATCATCAAGTATCGCCACTTCAACCGTGTGCATACCCGGCTCAAAAATTTGCTCGGCGATAAACTGGCCTTGACTGTCGACCGGTACCGGATTGCCCGCTAACCATACGGTGTGCCCGGACGGCACCTGAGTGCCATTGACCAATACACTGTTACCATCCAGAGGAATGTTCCGCTGCGCTAAGCGGTTCTCACCGTAGCCTACTAATAATTCCCTACCAATATCTTCATTTTCTGCAGACTCTTCAATTTGATCTACCAACCACAGGGTCTGTTCCAAGGTCTCGTCATAGCGGCCCTTGTTGTCATAGGCACGCAGTACGTAGTGTAATTTTTTTAGAGGCGCCTGGAATTCAGAAAATTCTGCATGCCATTCCCCTTTGCCAAAGTGATCCAGCGGTACAATTGCCAGAGGTGTATCGCGCAGAGACTGTCCCTCTTCGAACAATCGCACTTCGGTACTTTTAATAAAAGAGGGATAGTTGGTATAGCTACTGAAAAATACCCGGTTCTCTGCCAGGTCGGTATCCGGGTTATCTGCGTAACGGATGGTATTGGGCCATGCTGTCACATTCAGGCGCGGTTGCATTTTTTTATTGTCGAAGCGAAATTGAATATTCGCTTCTTGCAAGGCCACATCAGTACAGCGCTGTAAGTCCGCTGAGTTTTTATAGGGATCGTATTCCGGGCTGCCGTCGACAGTGATACGCATTAAGTTAAGTGCGTAGGGATTATTCGCTATGGCTTCACGATTAATGCGCTCGATTTCCAGGCGATCACTTTCAGTGAGAATTGCCAATTCATCGTACAGGACTTCGATCTCAACCCTGGCGCCATCCCGCTGCTCAAAGCCATTGCTCACTACATCCGCAGATTGGACGTAGCCGCGCCCCTCAAACTCCACCTGGGTGTCTTCGAGATTCAGTAATTCCTGTACCTGTGCCATAGCGCGCTGAGCGCGGGCACCGGACAGTCCCTGGTCATCGCCGTAAACCATCGCTTCGCGGCGATCCATACGCTGGTTATCGCTGTAGCCAATAAAGCTCAGACGAACATTCGCTTTATTGGAAATTTCAGCCATGGCCGCACGTATTTGTGTCAGCTGTGCCTGACTGATAATCGGATCGCCATTATCAAAACGAATCGGCGACAGTTTTCCAGCGGCAGATTCATAGGCAATGGTGAGAGTTTCCGCAGCGGCAGCTTCCGGACAGGCCTGAACAGAATCTGTAGCGACTTCCAATGGGTCGTCATACCAAAATTCCACTTCTACGCGACGGTTGAGGGCTCGGCCTTTCGGAGTATCGTTGGCCGCTATTGGTTGACTTGCCCCCTTGCCACTGCTGGTGACCATGGCCGCAGGCAAATTCAGTGCAGAACCCAGGGCCTGAGCGACACGGCGGGCTTCGCTATAGGATCGCTCCTGATAAGCACTCTGTTGGGCTTCCGGATTTTCACTCACGTCCAGGGGGCGGGCGTCGGTATGACCAATAAAGTGAATGACTAAATTATTTTTATCGGCAAGGTTGGATCGAACCTCGCGGATACGGCGAATAAAGGCTTCCGGCAATTCTGTTTGCCCGGGCTCCATCCTCAGTGGCGTCACCAGGTTTCTAAGGCGTGCCCGCTGTTCACTGCCTGCGGCATAAGTAAGTCTGCACACCGTTTCCTGGCGGCATACTTTCACCCGGTTGAGCAACAATGCTTCCGCACGGGCACGGTCCGCCATGGCTTTTTCATCCAGGGCGTCATAGGTTACTTTTACCTGTACTCGACGATTCTCTTCACGACCTGCGGTAGTAATATTATCCGCTGTGGGTTCTATATCCCCTCGCCCTTCAACAACAATCATTTGCTCAGGCAGTTCAAGGGCCTCTTGAAGGAAGTCCGCCACGAACTGGGCCCGTGCCAAAGTAAATTCTTCTTTGCTGGCAAAGTCTGCTACCTGTTCCCCGGTAAGGGGATCGGAATCTGTATGGCCAATAAAGTGCAACTTAAAATTGGGCGTCTCACCCAAGTCATTCAAGCTCTGGCGCAGTAACTCCACTGCCTCCAGAGGTATTTCATCCTCAACGCCATAGAACAGGATTGGGTCGATAAAATCTTCCACCACGATCGGGTCCAACGGTGCAACAAATTGAGTTGCATCCTGCAACCATTGATTTGTAGGTGCGCGCAGCAGCATACCTTCAGTATTACTGCCTATCGACTGCTCTTCGAGTTCGGATTGAGCTCCACTTTCTTCAGAACTCAGGCTTGGAATATTTTGCCAGACCTGCCACCAACTAGGCTCATCTACTTGCGCACCCGCTTCCTGGGCCTGCGCTGGAAGTGTCAATGCCAACGCGATCGCAGTGGCGAGACGGCAGTCCCGCCGGGGGAAAAAGCGGGTCGTCTTCGCGGCAGTATTTATCGAGCAAGCTCGCTGATCACGATTCCGTTTTGCAAAGGACATCACTCCAAACCTCCTTTACCAGGAGGCGCTCCACGGCGCCAGAAAACTTCAGTTTCTATGGTCAAATCGTAGTCACCTTCACGGCTCTCCCAGTCCTGGGCGACCTGATCTTTAATTGCCTGCAGACGCTCGTCCACCAGATCCGGATCTTCATTCTCCCCAAGATAGGCAAGGCGTAAAACAGAGGGAGCTTCACTGAGTTTTTCCAACAATAAATCCATTCGGGAATGCCATTGCGGGCGCAATTCTGTTGTGCCCGGTTCAAATACCGCTTCGGCAATATCCAGGCGCACTACCCGGTGCAAGCTGGCTCCAAAGTTGAACTTCAGCATCTTGCCTCGGGTGGCTCGCAGCACACGCGGGTTTTCAGTGGTGAGACGATACCCGCTTGGCAAGCTGCGATCGTCGAGCTTGAGCACAAAATTGGAACCTCGATCCCCATTCGGCACCACTGCGCAGGTAATATGGAATCGACCGTGGGAGTCCGCTGTCGCATTCAGGCCGGTAGCAGTCACCACTCGAGCACCCGGTAAACCACCCTCTCCTTCATCCTGGTAGCCATTCATATTTTTATCGTCAAACACTTTGCCGATAACATCGGTACAGTCGAAGGTGGGATCGGGCACCACGCGCACAGTGGCTGAGGCCTCACCAGAGGCTGCCTGTCCAGAGAGCTGATTAAACATACGGGCGCGGTTCACATATTTGCCCTCGCCCACACCGGAACCCACAACCAATAGCAGTTTCAATACACGGGTTTCTTCCGCTTCCACGCGCAGATCTGACCACCTCAATTGCAGGCCTTCGCTTTCAGGCTCAACCGCTTCTCCATCAAGGCGCGCCGAGCCCGCGACATATTTGAAGCCTGCCGGGAAGTAATCGACTAGCTGTAGATCTGTCAGTGGAATTGGCAGTGTATTGCCAAAAGTGATGGTGTAAGGAACCAACTGACTGCGGGTTACGTTGAGCATGGCCGCGGTTTTGGTGATAGAAAGCGCTCCCTCCAACTCCGGGTCCATGGCGACATGATTGTTGAACAGCTGGCTTTCCCCTGGAATCTGACCATCATCCAAAGTCATTCGCAGGTAGTAGTCCGTTGCCGCATCCCGCGCCTCGACATCAAGAGAGGGGTGAGAGAACGATTCCTGCACCTCACAGTGATTTGCGGTCGCAGGAACCATATCGGCGTTGCTGCCCAGGCAACCAGCCACATCAAAACCGGCAGTTTCTCTGTTTGTCTGAGAAGGAATTACCAGTGATTCACCACCCACATAATCCTCATCCGCGATATCCACCTGAATCAGGTAATCCGCGTTGGATGGACAGGCTGCATCGCTGAAGTTGATATCAAACTTGTAGTAACCCCCAGACTGGGTTACCTGCCCTTGTTGTTTCTCATCATCAAAACAACGCGCAGGCAATTCCTGACCGGAACTCACCCTCAACATAGTGAGGGTGGCACCCTCAATGGCAGAGCGGGTTACTGAATCGTAAACCACGCCATTGGGTGTTAGAGGCAAATTCAAGTCCTGCGGGTTCGCTCCCGAATCTACATAAATTTCACTAATGGACTGCGGGCCGTTGGTGAAATCAGAAACAGAGTTACCCAATGAAGCTGTACTTTCAGTAGCATCTGGTGCGGTGTAACGCATTTCATAGCTAAGGCCACCATAGCTGTTCGGTACGAGCCCCTGGAACTGGAAGTAACCATTTTCATCAGACTGAACTGTTTCCATCAATTCGTCATTGAAATACAGGTCTACCGCCCAATTAAGCAACAGGCTCTCATCCGTATCCAAGGCATCATTGAAATTCACATCGTGCCACAGATAACCAGCCAGGTTGGCAATGCCCGGGGTACCGCCAACGTCAATGGCAACACTGGCCTGAGCGCTGGAAGCCGGATCATTCCACTGTACTTCTGCGGTATTTACTACAGTAAAACCATAATCCAGGTTTTCTGACATCTGCGCCTGGAAACGCAGAGTAACCATCTCTCCCGGTTCCAAATCACCGTAAGTTGTGGCGTAGTCTGCAGTGATTAGCGTGTCGACAACCGTTATTCCATCGGTCTGCCCGTTGAGCATGGCCGAATCAGCGATATAGGTAAGAACTCCATCTCCGGCTATAGCCAGGTCATCGGTGATCTCAATATAAGTTGCTGGGACACCGCTGATATTTTCGACGGTTACCAGGTATTCCAATACCGCACCCGCTTCTGCGGCACCGCCACCGACAACCGCAACTTCTTTCACAATGGAGAGCAACTGGGCATCACCCACGACAACGTCAGTTGGCTGTGCACCATTGGCTGGGTTGCCATCTGCATCGGTCAGGGTAAGTGCCAACTCATCTGCTTCGACACTACCCTGGTTACTGATAACTGTGCCTGTCGGGGTGCCAGCATTCACCATTACCTCAAATGTGACAGTGGCAGTTTGACCCGAGGTAATAATGCCTTCATTGGCTCCTGGTAGCGGCGGAGTCAGGTCATCGGATGAAACCGGTAGGGCAGAATCCAACTGTGAATTACCACCACCGTTATCCGCGACCACTTCACCATTTAAAGTGGTGGTGCCAGCAACATAAGTAGTGTCATTTGGTACCTGGTCGGTAAGCGCCACTTCGAGAGCATCTACACCACCCATATTGGTGATTGCGATGGTATAGCGAAGTACATCACCCGGATCGACAATTCCTGCGGAAATATAGTCTTCGGCAATCTCCACCGTCTTGTGGGCAATTAACAGGGGTACATCGCCAACAATATCGATCGTGGGATCATTGGGAGCATCGGTATTCGGATCATCGGAGGGCACTTCATCAAAAGTACCGCTACCCGCACCTTCACCATTTACAAACGCTTGGTTTGAAATAACGGTGCCATCATTAACGTCATTAATGGTGACATCAAAGGTGATGACCACTGCGGCTGCGCCATTGGCCGTTGCGCCGATAAAACCATCGGCTTCACCATCGGTATTAATGCTCATACCTGCAGCCAGAGGAGAGGTGCCGCTGACATCAGACAATGTGGAGCCATTCAGGGTGGTAGAGCCACTGACATAAGTTGTATTAGATGGGATCTGATCCAATATCAGGGCATTGATCGCATTCTCATTACCGGCATTTTCCGCGGTAATGGTATATCGCAGGGTATCCCCAACCATCAGCAGATCTGCATCATCAGTCATATCTGCCGACGTTTTTTCTACCACCAGTAATGGCTCTGACTCAATCAGTACTTCTGTGGGATCTTCATCACCCGCCGTATCCGGATCATCGGTGCCGTTGATGTTGGGATCATCACTGTCTTGCAGTAATTGCCCGGGAAGCTGAACCTGGGCCTGGTTGAAGACTTGGGTCCCACTATCAATAACTGCTGCCAGGGTAACTTCATAAACAATCTGGATAGAATCTCCCGTGGTACCGCTCGCCGTAAGATCCAGATTACTGACTTCCAGATAGCCACTATTCCAGGTACCGGCAGAGGCATCGATAGCACTGCTGTCACTGCCAGTCGGAGCACTTACCAACTGTAAAGTGCCCGATTCAAACAGTGCAGAATTATTTAATCGACCCAGGTCATCGGTAATCTCGACTCCGCTCACATCAACACCACTCGTATTGGTCAGTGTCAATGTGTAACGTAAAACTTCCGTGGGACTGGCTGCAGTGGCCGGGTTTTCTCCACGGCTGATATTTTCCACTACTTTGTAGAAAGTCACTTTCGGCACAGAGGCGCTAATCGAATAAGCGTCCTCATGATCCAGCACACCGGGAGTGCCATCGGTGGGCGCCGCACGGGTGTACTGGCGAACTTCAGTGAGGCTGCTATCCCAGCTGTGCCACTGAGTAACACCAGCAATGTTCGTCAGCGTATCCCCATCGACGGTGTCGGCATCCAAATAGGCATCGTAACCAATCAGCAGATGGTAATCCGCATCCAGCATTGCCACTGAACCAATGGAGGTAATTGTGAGGGTGCAGCTATCGTTATCGAATACCGCGCTAAAGTCGGAACCCTCTGTCAGGGTGGCCGTGGTAGTGCCGGCGCTGTCAGTAATTTGCGCGGTGAAATTGGCTGGGGCCGTTTCACACATTCCACCGGGATTATTATCCGGCAAAATATCGGTAACACTAATATCCCAGGCCGGGCCCGTACCGGTATTGTGCAAATCTAAAGTAAAGGTACCGCCTACACCGGACTGGACACTGGTGGGGCCAGTTTTAGTCAGGGTAATAGCCGTGGGCTCTACTACCGTCATGTCCGCCGTAGTATTGCCGCTACCCGCACCCTGCCCCGCTGAGGCATTATCATTATCGTAGTTGTAGTTGTAGCTGGCACTGGTGGCAAAATTCAAACCGTCCACATTCGGCGGGTCCATATCCAGCAGTCGCAGTGTTACATCAATAACCACTTGCTCGCCGGCGGGCACATCAATTCCGTTAGTGCTATCTGCAATACTGAGACTGGTGGAGCTGCCGTTATTTTCCGGAGTGAAAGATGCACTGCCAGATACTTTACTGGCACTGACAAATTCCAGATCCGCAGCAGACGCAGTTAGATCCATCAGCACAGTAACATCGTGAAGCGCTGTGGTCTGCGCCGTTTCTGGGATGGTAATGCGATAGTTAAACGGCTCGCCAATGGAGGCTGTTAATTGGGTAACTTCAATCAACAGTGGCGCGGCATTAGGAGTATTAAATTGGACACTCACTGGAGAAGTCGGGCCATAGTCCTCGCGTAAATCGTCAGTGACCGCCACGGAATTCAGAGACGGCAAATCGTTATCATCAAGCGAATAATAAACTTCAACATAGGCCGCATTTTGCAGGCTAAGTCCAGCCCCCAAATTAGAATCCGCTTCAACGCGATATACCATTTCCATGGACTCACCAGCGCTGATTCCGTAACCCGTACCTGCGGCAAAATCCCAAAAGGCTTCGCCAGTACTGCTATCGAAAGTAGGTGCAACCACTGTTGCTGCGGCACCATTTACTGTGAGGGATTGGACACTGACACCCCCTTGGCGCAGACCTAAAGGAATCACATCGCGGAATACCGGATCATAGGCTGGTGAAGAACCGTTGTTGGTTATCGTAACGGTATATTCAATGGTATCACCGGCGGAAAGCGTGCTGCCATCTGCGGGAGTTGAGCTAATAGCTACGGCGAGGTCCGGCTGTAACAGATCCAGTGTTTCGCTATCACTGCGGGTTTCGGCTCCTGTGGCGGCATCAAAACCAAACTCTGCGGTATTGATTAGAGCAGTATTCGTTGCCGGCCAGGGGTGGGAATCCTCATTGAGAACCCGGACAAGGTAACGCACAACAAATTCATCGTTGCTGGTATCGTTATCACCCGTGTTGACCAGGTCGGGAATGCTCCAGGTAACCGTAGTGGCACCAGTAGAAGGATCACCAGACTGCACTGGCTCTGCAATATCGGTGTGGGTAAAGGGCGCCGCAGCCGTAAATGGTGCTGAAGTCTGGCCATTAATTGAAAGTGTGCTTACAAACACCATTCCCTGGGGCAAAGTATCGACAATAAGCCCATTGGAGGCCGTGCCCTCTGGTAGGGAGAGGGTAATCTGGTATTCAACCAAGTCGCCCACTCGCAATTGCTCGTCAGCGCTACCATAGCTGTCATCTGAACGGATTTTGCTAATTGTGCTGTCATTGGCAGCATCTAGCTGAGCAGCAATATTTTCCAGCAAGTAATCATTCAGGCCGCCGCTGCCATCAGCACCGTTACGTTCATAAATACTGCTGTTATCTTCATCGAGACTGGTCCATTCCACGCTGGCAGTTGCGGACAGCGCCGCCGCCGGCTGTACATTGTCGAGTACAACCACATCGAAAACCAGTTCACTGTTATCACCAGCGGCAATATCCAGATCACTATTGGCCCTATCCCAAACCAGGTTTTGCGCAGTAGTAATTCCGTCACCAGTTACGATGGGATCTGCCTGGGAGGCTCCGGCAAAGGTCACGGTGCCCGGTACAAACTCAAGTCCCAGGGATAACAACTCATTAACCGAAAGATCGTAAGCTGCAGAATTTTCCGCATTACCCGCAGCACTGAGGTCCAGGGTAAAACGCAGTACATCGCCCGCATCCGGATCGTTACCGGGATTGGTTTGATTTGCGACAGAGGCAATTGCACTTATCTCTGGCTCGACGATGGTGAGTGTCGCTGCAGTGCCGGTGCCTCCGGACTGAGAAGTGCCACCATCAGTCGCGGCATAAGAATAAGTCACCTCATTTTCAAAGCTGTGGCCAGCCTGGGCTGTGGCATTGTTGGCAACCCGGGCGCGAACTTCAAAAATTGCCACGGTACCGGCTGGGATAATATCGATTGCCATATCGATATTATTGCCACTGGTATTATCGGTGTAGGTAAGCCCATTAATTTCCTGCAGTTGCACCAACTCCAGGCTGGGGTCTAATACATCGTAAATTTCAATATCGTAAATGGCCGAGGTGGTGCCGCTACCGGGGACCTGTATCTGGTATACGACCTCGTCACCGACAGCGGCAGTAGTCGCTGTTTGCAGTGTTTTTTGCGGGGCAGTCACACTGGTCGCAACAGTGCCCATCGGATAGGGAGTGCCCAAAGTAACTGCAGAGTACTGTTCGCCATTGCTAGCTTCCAGCGACCAAAATTCATCGACGGTAAAAGTATTAACCCAGCTTTCACCGCCACTAATATCTGTATAGAAACCGATCTCATAACTGATTTCCAAACAGGTACCCGCTTCGACCGGTACCAGGAAATCGAAGCCCATATCAGCACCCCGTGTTGCCGGCGCACTATAGGTGTAATCTGCTCCCTGTGTCAGTACAGCACCGTCGAGACTCACCTGGAGATTGGCAATGGAACTCTCATCCATTTGCGTCGCTAAATCGTCAGTTAGCGATAGGTTGTAGGCGGGGGCAAGACCCGAGTTACAGGCCTGCAGGGTAAACTGCATAATATCGTTGGCCGGGTCCACATTCATATGGGAACTGGGCCAGGTAGCATCGGTCTTGGTGAGATTGTCGATCACCGGTTGCAGTACAGTAATATCGGCACTGTCCTGCAAGGTACTGGCGCCACCGGTGTAATTTAGCTGGGCCGTATTGGTAAGAGTTGCGGTAGGCGCGGTGATTCCCGAACCCGCCACTACTTTAGCGGTGTACTCAATAACAAAGTTATTGGTATTACCGAAATTACTGGTGATATCTCCTAGATCCCAGGAAACTGTACCGGTATCGCCGGCAGTGGGAACCGAAATCGCTGAATAGGTAAAATCATTCAGGCTATCGTCGTAGGGAGCAGTGGTATCCCCATTCACGCTGACAACAGTGTCAAATTCCAAACCACTGGGCAGCGCATCATCAATAGTTACCGCTGGTGTTGTTCCCGCCTGTAAATTCAAGGTGAGCTGGTAAGTGACAATATCACCAACACGCAAGGTACCCACTGCAGTTGCGGTATCTGTATCGGCAATTACTGTTTTTGTAATACTGGTATTGTCTACCGTATTGATACTGGCTTCTGCAGGACCAACACAGTAATCATCAGGTGCGGAAATACTGGGGCATCCAGCACCGTCGCGCTCATAGGCCTGGTCATTGATACTGCCATCGTCCAGGGAGGTCCAGTCCAGCATCACACTGTTGCTGATAGGCGAACCAAAAACGCCTGTAACCTGGGTTCGGTAGGTGAGCACCAGAGTTTGACCCAGCGCTAAATCCAGACTGTTATCGCCGTTGTCACGGCCCCATACGAGTGGACCTGCTGGAGCTGCCGCTGGTGTGGCGACAAAGCCGGATACTGCGGTACCGCCTATTTCTGCGGTGGGTGTAAAGCTGCTGTCAAACGTCAACTCTGTAGGCAGCGCATCGACTAAATTCAGCTCATAAGCTGCGGCACTGGAGCCCGCATCGTGCTCCACAGTAATAACATATTCCAGCACGTCACCACCCACCGGCAGATTGCCGGGATTAGTGGCATTAGTCACTGTCTTGCTAATCTCGAGTAACGGCTCTACTACCGTTACACTATTTGTGCTGTCGTTGATATTTTCTGTGCTGCCACTTTCCCCATTGCTGTAAGTAAGCGCGGCATTATTTTGGCGATTGTCACCATCATTAGTGGCGAGATCATTTTCGATGCGGGCAAAATAGGTAATTCGAATCAGCGGAGCAATTGTGCTTCCGGCCGTGTCATTTTCACTGCTGGTATCGACGGTGCCGATATCCCAGGTAGCATTTCCGGAAGTATTATCCCCCGGAAAACTGTTAAAGGCCGATTCAGACGGCGCGCTGCCATTAATAGTTTCAATACCGACAAAATCGTAAGTGATATCGTAGTCAGCATTGTGAGAGAGCACATAACCCTCGGGGCTACCCAGCTGATCAGTGATAACTACATTTTCACTGATACCTTCCGGTAAACTAATCTCCAGTTGGAATTGTTTATGGGCACCGATGGTGGGGACTACCGAGGTGTCCAAATCCGTTTTAGTCAACGCCAAAGACAGCACTTCGGTCTGGGCGCTGGCAGTGGTTTCATAATCGTTGATGGGATCGCCTACATTAGGCAAAACACCAATACGCATGCCGTCAGCGGCACCATCAATGCCAATAGAGTTGCTACTATTAAGGGCAACATCTATACCAGGTAGGGATTGCCAGCGGGCCTCAATGGTGTTGTCCAGGATTTCATGGGGCTCAACGCCCTGCTCTACCTGGACTTCAAAAGTGAATATTTTTGTATCGCCAACCGCAATAGTGTAATCGCTATTGCTGCGATTCCAGGTAAATATGGGGGCATTGGTGCCCACCGTAGTGACATCGACATTATTGGGGGGATCGTTGCCGCCCACATTGCCCAGGTAAATAAGATTGCTACCGGTGAGATCGTCGAGCACCTGCAAGTTGTAGGCATCGGCACTGCCAATATTTTCTGCTGTAACCTTGACTGTCAAAATATCGTCAGCATCACTATTGGTAACAGCAAAGGATTTGGTCAGCTGTATTTGTGGCTCGAGTACTGTTATTTCATGGGCATCAAATGGCACCGCTACCGCTGCACCGGACTCATCCACATAGGTAACTTGCGCAGTGGTATAGCTGCCGCCATTACCCAAAACATCACCGTCATTGGTGTTACTGCTGTTTTCAATACGGGCAATAAACTCTACCGGAAAATCAAACAGGCTACCGGATACGGTGGTGAGTTCCTGATCACCAAAATCCCACTCAACGTAATCTGCAGTACCTGTACTGGTACAGGTAGCATTAAAAGTACCTCCCGGTACAAAGCCAGCGGCATCATAAGGGGAGGCACTTAAATCGATAGTTTCCCCTTCGATACAGCGCATACCTGCCGGCAACTCATCACGAATCACAAAGTCTCGCAGTTTCGCAGCCGGAATCTGTGCTATCAGTTCGTAACGTACCTCTTCACCGACAACCGCTGTATCACTGCTGGTTCCACTGGCCGTGCCGTTGGAAAACTCAAGGGCTTTCTTCGGCTCCGCCTTCACCTCAATAATCTGCATCTGCGCTTCGGCATTGCCAGACTGGTAGTGACGAGCACGTCCTGCTTCGGGAGCGCCATCACCGACACCATCATTGTCCGTGTCACTGTCAATTTGCGGAGAAGTCTGATTACCAAAATCGCCTTCCAAGCTGTCATAGCGAGTGAAGAAAGTATTGGTAAACAGCTGCAGTGGTGCCACTGACTGATGTGGTTTCACACGGTAATACAGAGTTACGGAGTCACCCGGGTTAATTCGCTCAAGGGCAGTGGAATGCTCATAGGAAAAAGTGATAATCGCCGGTGTACCACCATCACTACAGTGGGTAGCTTCCGAATAGTTATTTGCACCGGAGGTAATTCCCACCAAGCCATCGTCGCCACTGACAGTTTCCGAACTGCCATCAGCATCGTTATCCAGGCTATCGGTATCCATTGCCTGCACACACATCTGGCCGGAAGAATCCAGGGTATCAGTTACGACAACATCGTATGCGGGAGCGCGATCAACACCGCTATCCGCAGCCCGGTTAGTCACCGTGAGACGGAAGATATAAGTCTGGTCCCGGTGCCCTTCATCGGTAAAATCCACAAAATTGCTACAGCTTGTTCCAGTGCCGTAGAGATTTTCATTACAGACTTTTTTATCGACTTCTATCGAGGGTTCAGTAACAGTGACAGATTCCGACCACTCGGTGATATCTGGGAAACCGGGAACCGTGGTTGGAACACCATCAATATTGGTCAGGGTTCCACTGGTATTGTAGTTATCTACGATAATCGTTTCAGTATCAAAAACCGCAGTAAACTGGGCGCGAGCGTAATCGATACTGTCATTTGCGTGTTGATTCGGATCAGTGTTTTCTGTATCCACTGGGTCATTCAACAAGCGGGTTGTCATATCCGCAAGGAACCAGCGATCTTTCGCTGTAATATTGGTAGTAATATCCCACTGTAAATCTGTCTCACTCAGAGAGTTATTCAGACCACCGCCCTCGACAATATCACTGCTCGAAATAACCACACAATTTGCCTGGGAGGTGGGATCAGGAAGGCTGACATCTGAACAATTTAGCGCTGAATCCGCAATATAGCCCTGGCCGTCGGGAAGGTCATCGATCACATCAATGTCCTTCACTTCTATCAAAGTAAATCCCGGTGTATCGAATCCAAACCAACCACCGGCTTGAATTTCAAAACTACACTCTTCACCAATCAATACACTGCTATTTGGGAAAGCAGCTTCACTGGTCAGCTCAGTACATTCATCGGAACGGTCCTTGACCAGGTTAAAACCCATTACCCGCGCGCGCATACCATCAAGGGTGTAATTGTTGGCCAGCTGCAAGTTTGGTGTTGTTTCGGTAATTACGGCAGGGCTCGGAAAGTACAGAGGTGTACCATCATTCAGAGTGATCTCGCCGACCACATCCGCGCGAAAAGTCAGGTCGTCATCGGTGGCCAAGTGATTCTTTTCAACCACAAAAATCACCCGCTCTGTATCACCGGGTCCAATTTCACCACCAAGATCACCACTGTCACAGCGATACACTGTTGAGGAATCTGGCAAGTAATCCGGCTGGTTCCATACAGGGTGCTGAGGTACAGTGCCTACATTCGGATTGCCCAACGCCGTACAGCTGCGGTCGTTAGACAATACCCTCATCGCCTCACCGAAGGTGACATACACTGAATAATCATTCGCATCGTGGCCACCATTATTGGTGATATCCACTGTTAGTTCTGAAGTGCCACTATCGCGAACAATATAGAGGGGGTGAACAGTACTAACATCCAGGTCTTCGGGATCGGGCGTAACCGATTCCGTATCTACCTGAGTAGCAGGGCTGGTTGAAGAACAAAAGTCCTCGTAATCAATAGTGAGAACATTGTTTGCCAGAGCGATATTACTATTAGGATCAGTACTGGTGGTGGAAGACTCTTCCTCTACATCCAGGTCCGCATCCAGGTCATAGAAGTCGGGCTCAATCGTAACGATGCGGAAACGAATTTGAATTTCATCTCCATGTCGCATCATGTGCTCTTGGTCTGAGTATACCGAGTGAACTGTACTACTCAACAAGCGGAATTCCGGTTGGTTGTTATTAAGTGGATCCGTATCCCATTGATTCCAGTTAGAGCCCACACGCCATTCCAGAGTATCAACTTTGCCGTCATAGTCTGAGCCGTAGTTAGCGCTATGGCTATCAATACCGCGGCGCTCTCGGGTAATTTCCGGTGTAAAGGTGGTATCAACCACATACTCATCGGGCAGATCGCTGACAAACTGGATATCTCTTACCGAGCCACCCGTCCGGTTATTTACGGTTAAAGTAACGTAACCGGAAGCACCGAGAGGTTGATTCAAGTTGGTACCGGTAATCTCCTGGGTAATAGTGAGATCAGTTAAAACCTCAACACGCATTTCCGAAGTATCAGAGCCTGGATCTGAGGCTTCTGCAGGGCTTGAAATACCGCCCACACCCGTATCACCATCAATCTCACAACCCCACTGTAAATCTGACACTGTATTAGTGCCATTGCTACAGGAAGTATTTACTTTACCTACTAAATAAATATCCAGGTTGCCACCAGACGGAACGTCAGTGCGTCCTGAGCCACTGGAAAAGTTACCATCCAGCTCAAAGTTATTAATAGAATTACTTGCGGAAACACAGCTACTGCCACCGGGCGCAACACCATTATTATTGGCAACAGCTTCAGCGGCACTTTCACTCGGACAAGCGTAATTGATATCCATGTTGGGGTTGGACATCAAATCATCAAAACGCGCATCCTGCATATCCGCGTCACCATCATTTGAGATACGAATACGCCAGATCACATCATCTTCAATATTGCCATAGACATTATTGGTGTAATTCGTTTGCGCCGCATCAATATTACGGCCCCGCTTGTCCATGGAGGGTTCCGGCTCACGGATCGCCAACTCCATGCTGTGAGTATCTGTAGTGGTGGGGTAACTGCAGTAATCAAAAGTTGCGGTAGCATTTAAGGTGCGATTCTTAACAACCAGCTCTTCCTCTTCGTCATCCTGACTGCGCACATTAAAGGTAATCGTCAAGGTAGTATTTTCGTCGCGCTCAGCGAGTGCCGACAGGTCATTTTGATCCCAAGTTATTGTGGTACCACTAATAGTGGGTTCACCCAGAACAAACCCAGAACTCACTGAAGTAGAGCCAGTCACATACTCGAGACCGGAGGACCCGAGGTTCTCCCTAATAACGATATTCTGAATGGACTGAGTACCTGATAGGCCACTGAAAATACTGGGCACATCAACTTCGATAGTTACCTGTCCATCACCACATAAAACGCACCAACTTTGGCCGGAGCGGTGACTGAGAATATTGAACCCTGCAGGATCATCGGTAATAGAAGGACAGCTAGATTGAGCAAATGCCTGCGGTGCAGCTAATAGGATCGCCGCACAGACCAATAAAAATCCAACAATCACAGACTTGCAGGATTTTTGCTCAACAAATTCCGACTTTATTATCACTTAACGGCCGCCACTTTCTAATACAGATATTTGGAGATAAATCTGGCATTTACACCAGACATTCCACGGTGGGCGAACTTTAATTACAACCCACTTAGGTAGCCGTGAAACAAGTCATAATTAGCCAGCTAGCAAGTGGAACTTTTGTAGGGATTGCCAAGTGGTTCTCAGGCGGGCCCTCTGTGAGGGAAAATTTAGTTCAGAACGGACAAATAATAACTGAATAGGTATGACGAAAATTTCATCAGTTTGAAACGACCGGAACCCACTATTCAGTGGGCTCCGGCCAATTATCAGCCTAGGTTGGTGGGAAGAAGTCAATCGGATAAAGAATGGTAATGGTCGGCACTCCGGCCTTTTCACCAAAGTTAAATCGTTTGACCCTAGCCACAATTTTTGCATTGAGCGACGGCGAATCCACATCACTGGAATCTACACTCACGGCAGAAACCGATCCGCTGGGTTCAATAGTAATCTTCAACACCATCTTACCTTGCAGCGCGGGATTATTACGAAGCTCACGATTGTAGATACGATACAAGGTGGCTTTGTAGCGATCGAAAACAATCTGGATTTCCTCATCTGTCCGCGACGGTCCAGCACCATCACTGAGAGGACGGTCCTCGCCGGCAAAGTCACCTTCAGTACCGATAGAACTCTCAACTCGTGCAAAGGCAACGCCACCCAAGTCCGAACCAGATCCACCCACATTGCGACTCAACTCTGCCGTATTGATACCACCACTTCCCGCGGTAGATGCTGCGATGATCAGTGAGCGCTGACTGCGGTTCTCTTTTTTACCGGCTGTGCTCAGCTGGGTTTGCTGGCCGAGGCGGTTATCCAGATCATCCTGTATCAGGTCCTGGAAATTATCCTTAAAGGCGAGAACACCGGATCGCTCAGCTTTTTTACGCGCCTGCTTTTTCTCCGTCTTGGAGGGTTTCGGGTCCTGCTTGGCCACTTTCTGCTCAGGCTTCTTCTCCGGTTTTTTCTCCTCTTTCTTAGGCTTGGCTTTTTCTGGCTCCGGCGGTGGCTTGGGCTTGGTCTTCTTCTCAATAACCAGCTTGGCCAGGCGCTCGGGAATTTCCACTATTTGAGACTCAGGCTGGGGCACCGTATACAGAGGAATCAGGTAGCCCAGCAAGGCGGCGATAAACAGTGAGGCAAAGACACAGCGGCGAAAACGCTTTTCGTCCTCGCCTTGCTTGTGCCATGGCATCACCATAGGGCGGAACTTAGGCTGTTCGAATTCCCGTGTTATCTCGAACTCGAACTTTGACTCTTCCTCCTCGCGGCGCAGCTCATCCGCTCGTTCATCCAGCGCAAAGATCTCTTCCTGGCACTCGCCTATGCTGCTCTGTAAAGCACTGCGCTCATCGCGCAGCTGCTCCAGACTCTGGTTGAAACTGCGCGTCGACTGACCGATCCGCTCGATAACCTGAGCAGAAGCATTCTCCCGATAATCCTCCGCCCAGAACATTTCTCCCGCACCCGCTTCTTCAAGCTTGCGCAGGCGTTCGGAAATCTCGTCGAGCAACTGGTACTTGGACCCCTGGTCCTGCAATTCAGCCAGCTTCTCTTCGATCTGGTGCCGCTCATCCTCGAGCAGCTGCATGCGATGGTGAACCGCCTCAAGCGCCTCACCTACCGCCCGCTGTTGTTGAAGAAAATTACTCACAAACTTCCATTAACCCTGAGATGCTTTCTGAATAACCGCCAGTGAAACTTTGGTATAGCCAGCGTCTGTACAGCTGGACATCACCTTTTTCAGCAAACTGAACGGAATGCCTCTGTCCGCGAGAATATTAACCTCCGGTGGTTCTGGATCCTGGCCTCCCTCGACGCCGCCCTCACCTGAGTCTGCCGAGGCCTGGGCAACACCAATTGCCTTGGCCAGCTCCGCAACCATCGCTTCCTTAATGGCCGCAATAATGGTTTCCTCACTTTCCAACACTTCGGAAGTGGCAATTACCGAGTTGGATTCCACCAGGATTTCATCATTGGTCACCACCAAGGTCACCGTTTCCCGGGGCTTGGTCTCCACCACTGAGTCCGGCAAGGTAATCACCTTGGGGGGCTCCAGGGCTTCATTGCTGGAGGTATTAGTCAGCAGGAAAAACACCAGGATCGTAAAAACATCCATCAGGGAAGTCAGGTTCATACCTGAGGTTTTCTTGCGCTTATGGCTTCGCGCCATACGCTTCATGCGTCGGCTTTCATTTCTCATGGCGCATCTCCTATGGAAATATCAGGAAATAAAACCACCTTTTCCACCGCATCCAGATCACTGGGATCACTCCCCTCAACCCGCACTTCAGCTCCGCGCACAGTATCCATAATGCCCACCAAATGCTCATAGGCGATTGTGGGCTCCATCAGGATGATGGAATCAGTTTTTTCCGGATAACTGGCCTTAACTTCCAACAAAAACTGCGTAAGCTTCTTTAGGTCATACACCTCTGCTGTGGGCAGCACAGCAAGAATCTCAGTCTGTTCAGTATCTGCTCCAACGGGAGCCTCAATAGGAGCATTTTCACCCTCACCTTCGATATTCAGGTTGGGGAAACGTGCGATAACCTTTTCACCATCACTGATTTCCACGGCCTGTTCTCGCACAACCACCTCCACCGTAACCGTGGGATCATCCGGTGCTCCACCACCGGCACCACTCGGCATATTCAGTTCGAGAATTGTCACCCGCGAAAATACCGCCGATACCAATAGAAAAGGCACCAATACCACCATCAAATTCAAGAAAGCAGTGATATCCAGCTCAGGAGCTTCTTTATCCCGCCCGTGGCGCCGCCTTCTCATTACGCAGTTTCCGCTTGCTGTGCTACTGGATTGGTTTTGGCTGGGGCAGTTTTTTCACTAGACGGCTTGGATTTTGCGGGCTCCACTTCAAAACGGCGACGGGTTGCACCATCAATCAGGTTGGATGCTTTTACTGAGACCATCTCCAGGCTATCGATAATTTCACCGGTGAGTGAGTTCAGCAGTGCGTGGACGATCAACAACGGGATACCAGTCATCAGACCGAAGGCGGTGGTGTTCATCGCCACGGAAATACTGGCGGAGAGCAGGTCCGCTTTTTCTGCCGGGTTGGCATTGGCTACCGCCGTAAAGGCCTCGATCAGACCCATAATGGTTCCCAGAAGCCCGAGCAAAGTTGCGATATTTGAAAACAAAGCGACGTAAGGGGTGCGTTTTTCCAGCTGTGGAGTAATCTCCATCATGCTCTCTTCCATCGCGATTTCGATATCTTCACGACGGCGAACAGCCCCCTGCCGGGCCAGCCCCATAGACAATAATTTGCTCACACTGGATTCGTCCTGTTTTACCAGGTTGCGGGCGCGATCGAAGTCTCCTGAAGCTAATACCGGCTGCAGCTTATCCCACATATTGCGGTTGCTGCGGCGCTCCAAATGCAGTCGGATAAAGCGCTCGATAGCCACTGCACCACCCAGTGCGGCAACCACGAGAATCGGGTACATGAAAGTACCGCCCGTCTGGAAAAACTCGATGACGTTATTGAAAAAGTCCATTACAAACCCTCTTGAGAAATACAGCTAAATCTTGGTGCTACTCCGGCGACAGCCAGAATCAATATGGCGTTAATCGCCGGACAGGCTGAGTTGATAGAACTCCAACTCACGCATGAAAACTTCCTTGTCGAGCGGTTTGAGTTTGTCGTCCATCAAGCTGGAGACAAGGTCGCTTTCGACACCCACTTCGGAACTTTTCCAGGGGACAATATAGAGAGACTTAGGGGCTTCCTTGTTACCGATAATAGAAATACCCGACAACTCCTTAATTTTTGAATCCACCTTATTATCGGTGGATTCTTTTTTCTCCTCTCCCTCAGACTGAGCCAAGGCATAAGGAAAAACCATAAAGCTGGCCACGAATGGCAAAGCCCAACGAAGTTTAATCATTTACCAGCCCTCCGTTGAATATCAGCTAACCAGATAGTGACATCCCGGTCCTCTGGTTCCAATTGAACATATTGTTCGAATTGTGCCAGAGCACACTGGAGATCTTGCAGATACAGATCACACAATATGCCCAGATTTTTTATCAAAGGTAGATATTCTGGATTTTCTGCCAAAGCATTCACATATATTTTTCGCGCTTCGGCAAAGCGCCCTTGCTTTCGGTAGAGAACAGCCAGTTCATTAGTTGCCACCGGATGCTTTTCATCCAGCGCCAATGCCTTTAAAAAAGCCTCTTCCGCTTTTGCCTCATTGCCACTTTTGTAGTGGGCAATACCCAGATTGATATAGGGTGCCGGAAGGCGCTGCTCGCGCTCTACCACTGACTGCAGAAGCTCAATAGCACTCGCATAATCCTGCTCGGCAAGATATTCCAGGGATCGCTCAAAGTCCCGACTCACACTGCCTGATACCCGCACCGAAGAATAATCAGAGATTTTTCCAGACTTGGTTTGGGTGCTGGCGCAAGCTGCTAACAACAAGGCTAAGCCCACCAGAAAAAACAAACGCATTTGTTTTTGCATAACTTTCCACTCCAAAAGGCAAATGCCTGTTATTACTGACCCGAAACTGCTGATCCCGCAGAGGGCAATTCCGGCTCTGGCGGCAGGGGTACAATAGTCTGGAGATACTCTCCAGCCTCTTCCGCCCGTGCATAGCGAGCGGGCATTAAATTGGCAAGCTTGCCAATACTTTTATCAATCCAGGGGTTATAAATACCGACGCCCAGCAACTCGACATTCTTCTGGTGAACAGAAATGGCTTTTTCCTCGAAGGGATAAATCTGCTCCTCCAATGCCAACTCATACTCTTCCAGCTCCAGGGCATTCAGGTTGGCTGGACGTTCAGAGTCCTTCAGGGCCACACTAAAGTGGAGATAAATTTCAGCCAGGTAAAAGGTTGCCGCAGCGGTCACATCGGCCACCTGATAATCAATCAGGTCAGTAAATGCACGGGTGGCTGCTTTCATACGCTTGCGCTTGAGGTTGAGGCTTTTCTCGATAGGCGCAACCAAATCCACCTGGGTGAAAGCCTCAAAACTGGGTTCAGCCAATAGCAGGGCCGCATTACCTGCGAGATAACGGGTGCGGTCGCTGCGCTGGGAACCACCGCGAGACTCAACTTTCACCAGTTCACGAAGCTCTGCCATATAAAGCTTTTGATTCCCCGACACTTTGTAGATATCGGCAATTTTCTGGCGGGTCTCCAGCGCCGGCTCCATGGGTTCGGGGAAATAATCGACGTAGCGACGCAAAACAGACAGCGCTTTAGCGCTATCTTCTGCCGCTGCATAAAGATCTGCCGCCTGGGTTAAGGCCTCACGGCGTATTTCATCGTCCTCGGATTCCCGCTCAATACGCTCAAATTCCGCAGCTGCCAGCAATAGCTCACCGCTCTCCTGGTAAACCACTGCCAACTTCTTGGTGACATCTTTCGCCAGCTCATGCTCCGGGAAGTGACTGCGGAAGTTATTCAATACCGTTGCCGCTTGTACCCAATCCTTAAGCACGATCAATGATGCGGCAGCATCGTACTCCGCCGTAGCCAGAATGGTCGCACCGGGTGCAGCACCTCGAATACGCAGGAAATGATTCGCTGCGATTGCATGATCCTCCTGCTTACGGGCCATATCACCCTGCTGGTAGATAGAAGCCGCCAGGTTATCTACCAGACCTGCCCTATCCTTCGCATCCTGGGCAGTCAGTGTCAAAGTTTCACCGTAAGCGGTTTCTGCATCCGCAAAGGCCGCAGTATCGAAAGAAGCGTGAGCCACCAGCAGCCAGGCAGAACGTCTAATCTCCTGCTCCGCAGTGGGGAACTGCTCCAACAGTGAACGGCCATTGGCGATCGTCGGGGCATAGTCTTTTAACCCGTAGAGATCCTCCACCGCGCCGAGCATGATCTGAGGGGCTTTGGCATGCTCAGGGAATGTGGCTGCAAATGTCAGCGATGAACGGATAATTTCCCGCAATAGTGGTGCACGCTGCTCATCCGTTGCATCTTTTAAGTTATTGGCCAGATGTTCGCGATAAGCGTAAACCGCTGCGTAGCCTGCTTCGCTGGAATCCTTGTGCGCAGGATATTCATAGGCCGTGCGCTCATACTCCAGAGCTGCACCATGGAAATCCCGGTTTTCCAACATCAATCCGGCAAGCTGATAATTGATTTCCGGTGCGCGCTCAGTTTCCCGGAAGGAATCGAGATAGCTTCGATACCAGTGAATCGCCTCGCGATAATTCTCGGCCTTCTTGTCTTTTAACTTCTTATTCTGGTAAGCCGCATGGTAGTGCCCGGCGAGGTCGATCAGGTTGGTCTGCAGGAAGGCAACCACCTCTCCGTATTCATTAATATCGAAGACAGTCCAGTAATCGGCATTAAGTGCATAAGTAGTGGCGAAATCCTTCTTCGCTTCCAGCACCAGTTTGGGGAAGCCGCCTTTACTGTAGATCTCAATAACACGAATTGAGAAATCCGCAGATACTCTGTGTAACTGGTTTCGATCAACAAACGCAATATAGGATTTTGCCGCATCCTGGTAGCGACGCTTCTCCAAATAATATTCACCCAGCTGGCTGTATACCCGGAATTCGTAATCTCTATTACCCTTGCGGGAGAAGTAATCGACAACCGAATCAGGGCCTTCCAGGTAAGAAAAGCTCAAGCTGACCACACGGAAAGTATCGTCAATATGCTTGCGCTCGCCCTTATTGTTTTGCTGGTCGAAGTCATATCCCTGGGAGACTTTGTAATCCAGCATGGCGATATAGTCATCCAGGGCCATTTCATACATATCCTGCTTAAACAGCGCCCAACCGCGTTTATACAGGGCAAGCTCGTAAAAACTGGATATCACACCAATATCGATAACTTTTCCGTAGGACTCTTCCGCATCGAGAAACTTCTTGCGGGTAAAATAGTATTCGCCCAACCGGAACCAGGATTCATCGATATGTCGCGAGTCCGGATAGTTGGCCACCAGCTGGCGCAATACATCCACCGCTGCATCAATCTCTCCCGCCTCTTCATAAGCCCGGGATAACTGATACATCACCTGGTCGTTGCGGTGATACAGGGGGTACTTTTGCAGCAATTTAATATAGAGATCGATGGCCTCGCGGGCATTGGCTGACATCATCTCTTCAGAATCAACGCCCGGCGCTTCAAGCGGGGTTTCATCTGCAGCTATTTCTATGCTGCCACTAGCCCGGGTTTCAAACTCCTCATCAGACTCGACAACCCCAGGGGCCTGCGCCTCAGTCACTACCGGCTCTACCTTCGCCACCGGCGCTGACGTCTCTGGAGCATCCAGGGTATTTTCAGCCATAGCTTCTGACGCATCGACAGAGATCACCGCCCCGCCTCCAGCAGCTACTCCAGCAAGGTTATCGAATTCTGCATCTTCCGCGCGGTGTGCCTGCTTGATTTTCAGGTCGGCAATCCTGCGCATCGCCTCGGGGGTCAGCTTGGATTCAGGGGTTTCCTGCAAGTACTTCTGGTAGCTGGCCAGTGCCTTCTCCAGGCTGCCATCAATATGCTCTTCCTTAATTTCTACTTCGACATTTTGAAGACTGCCGATGGTCTTGCCGCTATTTCCCGCACAACCCCCTAGCACTATAAGTGCAGAGAGAAGACCGGCGGCGCGATTGAGAGATTTACCAGCTCGAGATTTAGATTTGAGCAACTTACTCACGAATCACCTCCCTCTGCTGATTCTTCTTCCTCCACCGGCTCCATCTCCGGCGGATTGTCCTCAGGGATTTGCTCTTCCAACAGTGCTTTGTGCTGCTCTACCTTGAATTCATCTTCACGCTGCTCCTGCAGCTCATTAGCGCGGTCGTAGCTGTCTGCCAGGGCGAAGCGGGCTTTAATTTGATAACTTTCCAACTGTGCGCGACGGCGTTCCAACTCAGCAATTGCCAATGCCTCAAGCATGGTGCCCTGGCGCGCCATCAGGGTTTTCAGTCGCCGTTGGGTTTGCTGGATACGCGCGCGCAAACGAGTAATATCGCGGTCGTAACCGGTATAGCTGTGAGTTGCCGCCTGGCGACTACGCACAAAGGAGTCGTAAACAGACTGGAGACTTTCGATCTCCTGGTTTAATTCCGCCAGGTGTTTGTAGGCTTCGGTCAGTCGCTGGTCGTACTCAAAGGAAAGACGCAGATCCAATACACCTTTGAGCCGCTGAACCCGCTCCAAAGTAGTTTCAGTAAAGCCTTGGGGATACTCAGCAATTTTTCCGCTAAGCTCCAAGAGCTTCAATCGCGCTTCCTGCTCTTCGGCCGTTGCCAGATATTCTGGTCGGCGGGAGATCAGCATCTGCTCTATGCGATTGGCAAATTGGTCACGCTGCTCCATCCGCAGCTGGATACGGGCATCGAGTTCACGGAATTGCCTGTCCAGCTCCGGCAATAGGGGTTCGTAATAGTTGCGGCGAATACGAATAATATCTTCGTAGGCTGTGAGGCTTTTTAGCCACTCTTCATTGCGCTCATATAAATCGTTGAGGTCGCGATAATTCCGCAGAAACTCCTGGTAGTCATTGGACGCCATCAGGTCGAGTAAGTAATGAGTCTCGGGGGCTTCCGGTAAATTGCGCAAGGCCACTACCCAGTTCTGTACCTGGGTGGCCTCTTTACGACGCAGCGCCTCAAGGAACTTACCTTTGCGAATACTATGAATAGACTGAGTGAGGGTATCGATCTCACGCCCGAAAGCGTCTAACGCGCGACCGTAATTAATTGCAGCAGTACTGTGGACATCCAGTTTGCCGTAGGCATAGGGCACCGCCAACATGACCTCTTGCACCGGCTCATTGGTGCCTTTGCGGTCTTGCAACAGCTTCCAGGGCACCAGTGCCCGGTCATAGCGGCCCGCGCGGGCCTCTACCCAGCCAGCACCCAGCAGCGCCCTGTTTGAAAAAGGGCCATCGAGGTTTACACGATCAAAATAGGGGCGCGCCAGTTCCAGCTTGCCCAGCTCCATTAAATGGGAGCCCAATAAGAGATTGGTTTTATCGTAAAGGGCCTGCAGGGCCGCCTCTGAACTGCGCTTTCTTCCCAGTGCAGTCAACTCCAGAACACCGCGCTCCTCTTCTCCCGCCTTCAGTTGGGCAATACCCAAATTGAAGGAAACAAATCCCTCAAGGGACTCTTCACCCTTCAGATCTTGCAGCAGGTCTACGGCTTCTTCGAATCGACCGAGCTGCATATAGACTCGAGCACGCAAAAACTGCTCATCTGCACGGACCCTCTCGGGAACCCGCCCGTCAATCATTTCCAGGGCGTGTAAGGCGTTGCGCGGCTGTTGTTTGTGATAGTGAATTTTTGCCAGTCGATACGCGGCTTCATTGCGCACCGGCTGGGAAACATTTCCCTGCAGTACAGCCTCAATAGCCCGCCCGGCCTCCCTGTGCATTCGGTAGGACAATTCCAAGTCACCCACCGAAAACTCAGCTTGCCCCAAGTGCGCACTGAAAGGATCGAGTTCGGGCTGATCTAAGCGGTGATACTGAGCAAGTTCTGTGTCCAGTGCCACAATCGCATCAAAATAACTTTCCTGATGGGCATGAAACATTGCCGCACCGAAAAACAGGTCTTTAAGTTCTTCCTGCGATTCAGTCGCCGCTGCAGCAGGGAGAGCAGCCAAAGAACAAAGGGATAGAGCACCAAGCATCATCCTGGTTTGACAGGACAACACATTTACCAGGGACCTGAGCATGATTACCAGTCCTTGAAGTTTATCGTGGACTCGGTTCCCAGAACCTTAATCTCGACAAATTTAGGACCCACTGCTTTCTCCACGGTGTAGGAAGCTGTAGCCCGATACTCTTTTCCTGATGGGGTTTTACCGAGAAAACTAACCTCTAATGGATGCCCACCCACTTGCACATTGCCAGTGTATATTTTTTGTACCCCACCTTTTTGCAGGGACTCAATTTCCCGGTAGGTATAGAGATGATGGGCAACTAATTTGCCATTCAATGTGACCTCAACCGACTCCAGCTCGAAGGGCTTTTCATCAGCCACTGAGACAAAAAGAGCTACCTGCGTATTAGAGGGAAATAGGAGCTTTTCCTCCAGCTGTGACAACTCAGCAGTGAGATCAATTACATCTTTCTTAACATCCTGGATCTGCTCATCCAGGCCACGGATATCATCTCTATCAATAGTCTGAGCATGCCCAGTACTGGCCAACAGAAAGAAAAGTACAATCTGAAGAATTCTGAACATGTGGCCTACCTCCGACCCAACCCTAAACTATCAATTCCTGCCAGAGAACCTGGAACAGGACCACAATAAACCCAGGCACAACAGGGCCTTGAGCTGCGGCATTGTATTGAATAGAGGGCTAATCAGATGTGAGGAAATTCAAATCTCACAAAAACTCAAAGAATGGATAAATTTTGAAAAAAGCACTTCAATTAGATAAAGGAGATCTACGACACAAAAGAAGTGAGACGCGCTTCACTTGCAATCAAGAAAGCTCTCCACTTTGGCTCTCTGGCCTACCGATCACAAAGAACATGCAAACAATCAAACCAACCAAGGCTAGGTAAGCATTTACTGTAAAAGCTCTATCTATTCCCGTAGGTATATCTGGAGCGAAGGCGATGATTGTAGCATTCATACCCAAACCAACCGCACCCCCACCAATTTTAAACATATAGAGGATTGCGCCTGCCAAGCTGGCACGGTGAGGTTCCACCACCGTAATACCCGCAGTCGTACTGGATGGATTGAACAGCCCAATACCCACTCCCAACACGACCAAGCCCGGACACATATCCAGAAAACCCGTGTCCGAAGTCAGGTTCGAAAGCATGAACATTCCAACACTCATCCCCAGAATACCTAATGAGACGAGTAATTTTGGTCCAGCTAGCTCATAGAAGCGGCCGGAGATAATAGCAACCAGCCCCGATATAACCATTAAAGGAACCAAAGACAAACCGGCCTGAAATGCTGAGTAACCACGAAAATTCGCCAAAAACTGTGGGACATAGAGAATTGCCGATAGGAATACTACGGAGATTAGAAGTGTCGTAACACCTACCGCTAGGAACTTCCGGTTCTTTGCAATATCAGGGGGAATCAGGGCATCTTTACCAACTCGATACTCCACGATGGTAAACAGGCAGAGCAACACCAGGAACACAACGATCAGGCTGATAACCACAGGATGCTTGAAACCAATTTCCGCGGCGACATCCAGTGCAAAAAGCAGACAAAATAGCGAGGTGCATAGTAGTAGCACACCGAAGAAGTCTATTTTTTCCTCGGTGTCACGAGGTTTATCGGGGGGCACTGCCCACCAACAAGCCAGCATTGTTGCCAGAGTGAGGAGAATATTAACGAAGAAAATCCATCGCCAACTGAAAAAATCTGCGAGCACCCCACCCAAAACTGGTCCAGCTGCATTCGCTAACCCACAGGTGGCCATCAGGATACCACCCGCCAACCCTGACCTTTCATAGGTCAACAAGTTAAAAGTCATTGCCAAAGTGGACGGCCACATCAATGCCGCACCCACTCCCATCAATGCGCGGGATATCAATAACATCCACATATCCATTGCCAAGCCACCCAGCACGGCAAAGAAAACGAATATTCCCGCTCCAATCATAAATACTCTGCGGCGGCCATAGATATCCGCCAAGCGGCCACCGGTTATGATGAAAACACCAAAAACCAAGGCGTAGCCGTTAATGATCCACTGGGATCTAGTTATGTCTGCATTGAATTCTCTTTCGATGGCAGGTAGTGCGGGGGCAAAAGCGGTATAGTCATTACTAATAAGGAAGGCCGCGAGAACTAATGCAGCCAACCCCAAGTACTGATCTCGTGTAATTTTGCCGCTCTGTTTAGCCATACTGCGTAATTCACTCGACACCCGAGCCGCTCAGGTAATCCTTCAGAACCTAATTAGCTTGCGATATATTTTTAATACTCCCGCCTAGAGCCTAGACCACTCGCTAATTTACACGCCTTTTGACTAGTCAGTTTTCACTGTCGATACCGATCATCATCTGCCTTGTAACTGGCAGCTCATATCTTATGCTTAAAGGGCATCCAAGCGCCGGAAAATTGAATTAGTGATTGGATAGCCTGCTTAGCCCCTTAAGATCACGCTAATAGATGAGATTAGTAAATGCATAAGTTCATTGTGCTTGTCTTGGTTCTGTTGACTTCTTCTACACTCGCCCAGGGATCTACGGTGAACGACCTAAAAGATTTCCAGTGGAAAAACCGCATTCTATTACTGAATATCCCGGAAGATCCCAATAGCACAATCAATGAATTACTCAAGTTAGCGCCGCAGTTTGCAGAGAGAAACTTGATATGGTTCCTATTCTCTAACGGCACCCTTGAGACTAACTTCCCCGGTAAAGTCACAGACAATTTTGCTAAAAATGTACGGGAAAAATATCTGCAAGGACCAGCAATGCAAGTACTTCTTATAGGAAAGGATGGGGCAGTAAAGTATAAAGCCAATAAATTCTCAGCCGTCGAAGTTTTCCAACGTATCGACAGCATGCCCATGCGACGCAATGAGATGCAGCAAGGATCTGCACAGTGAACAATTATTGAACATCCACAATGATAGAGAATTTTTGTATCCTCCAGTGTTACTGAGGAATCCCAGAGTTAGATTTCCCTCAGTTAATTACGCTTCGGCCTTCTTTGCTCACCAGACACCCTTTCCAGCTGGCAACTTTTAACAAACATAGACATCTTTGCGCTAAAGTACGCTATTAGCCTTGCGAACATATACCCAATGGAAATAGACCTCCAATGACCAAAAGAGCCATTATCCTCGGAGCTACGGGCCTTATCGGTGGCCATCTCACAGAGCAACTGGCTGGTGAAGAAGTCTTTGATGAAGTACTTACCCTCACTCGACGCCCCAAAGCCACTGCAAGTCAAAAAATACATAATCATATTGTCGATTTTGATCGGTTGGAGGAGGCTGCTCCTCTTTTTCAGGGAAATACTCTATTTTCCTGCCTGGGAACCACTCGCAAGCAAGCCGGCAGCCTAGCCGCCCAGCACAAGGTTGACGTTGAATATCAATACAGAGCGGCCCAATTGGCAGCGGAGGCAGGAGTCAGCCATTACTTACTGGTTTCATCCAGCGGAGCCAATGCCAATAGCGCCAGTGCTTACTTACGTATGAAGGGTGAGCTGGAAGAGAAAATCAAGAAACTTCCATTTAAGCGCATCAGTATACTGCAACCCTCCCTACTCCTCGGAGATCGTGCAAATGCCCGACCCGGTGAGAAAATCGGAGGCATCCTCCTACCAGTAATTTGTATGCTGCCGGGGCTGAGACGTTATAGGCCCATTGAGGGGCGTGAAGTAGCCAAAAAAATGGTTTATTTAAGTCGACAAGAACGAACAGGTGTTGAGACCCTGCGTTTGGAAGAGTTATTCAATACGTAAAGAGCCTCTGAATAATTCCGTAATGTCTCGGCGAATCTGGGAGGCTCCTTAAACCTCAAAGGTTAAATTCGGGAGCTTAAAATAAGTAAATCGCTCCCGAATATTGCGGTTATTCCTTTATCTTAATCCCTAACCAGTGCGGGTATTGAGTCAAAAAAATAAGGACAATTGCATCGTAGACTGCATGCCAGATTATCACTCCCAATAAGCTTCCGGACACTTGGTAAACCACTCCTAAAACCACACCAATTCCCAAAGTCAGAAAGAAATTGGTCCACGATGAGAAATGAAGTAGCGCAAATGCAATTGCGGAAATTAATAACCCCAACAATGGCGAGCTAAGCTCTGACAACCAGGACTGCAAAAAACCCCGAAACAAAAGCTCTTCGCAAATTCCGACTACAATAGAAATCAACAGCAGCTGAAAGAAAGACAATCGTGAAAATAGCGGAATCAAGGCGATCGATTGACGCCGCATTGACTTGCCAAGGGTCGTTTCTGAGCGAGTTAACGACAACATCACACCGTAGGTAGCCATTGCACCAATGATACCAATTGTTACTTGCAACCCTACACTATCACCAATGATCACTACCTTGGGTGAAGCTAGATAAAAGCCCAGAAGGGCCAGCAACAAGCAAACAACCTGAGTGCCAACTAATAAAAGAAAAACTGGTGGATTCCCTTTTGTTTGGTCAACAGCATCCATTTGTGACCGTCCTTTTTTTAGTAGTTTATCGAGGTAGTCGAGTGGCTCAGTACCTAAATAGACTGCCTAAGGATTCCGTATCAACTAGAAACCACATCGAAATTCAATTAGCCGAAATAAGCACACCCGCCATCGACAATAATCTAACAGAAAATGATGGCAGGCATAATCCTCCGCCAACAGCCGATCTCTATCCGTTTAGTTTGACGTCAGACAGCTTAGCTTATCTCCTATGAAAAACTGTCTGACTTTAGCCGAAAAGCCAGTCACAGTGCTATGCTCGACAATATCAACGGAACCGGATAACTCCGAGAGACTACCCGGTTTCCAGCCCTCTTATCAGTAGATTGTCTTGCAAAGAAACTACACAGCAACTAATTCCAACCATGACACAAGAAATCATAGGACTGGGCCAGCTGCTGAAGGATATTGAGGAGAAAAGTCAGGGGCAGGAGAAAATCTCCATCCAGCATGTTATTGAGGCTGTGGGGCTTCGATCCTTTGCCCCATTCCTTATCCTTATCGGGTTGATCCTGTTTTCCCCTCTGAGCGGTATTCCCGGAATGTCTACCGCGATGGGCGTATTGCTACTACTGTTTGCCCTACAACTGCTGATGAAGCGCAACTATATCTGGCTTCCTCAGTGGTTAATCAACCGCTCCATATCCAGCGAGAAGCTGATGGATGCCCTGCACTGGATGGAAAAGCCCGCCCGGTTTGCCGACCGCTGGATTCAGCCACGGATGGATTTTATCGTGCGCCGATATGGCACCTACGCTATTGCTGGAACCTGCATTTTTATTGCATTGACCCTGCCAATAATGGAAGTAATCCCCTTCTCTGCCTCAACGGCTGGTCTCGCTCTCACCATTTTTGGGCTATCGCTGGCAGCTCGAGACGGACTCTTAGCGCTTATTGCTTTTATCCTAACGGCCTCCCTGGTACTAGTGGTGATCGTTGCCGTGATCTAGGAGCCCGCGAGTAACTCCGTAATATCTCTGCAGGTCTCCAGACCAAAGCTAGCTACTTACCCTCGCTTAAAGACTTGATTTTTTAATCCGAGCAAATGGGGAAAGTGCACTATGGCGAAAATTGCCAAAAGGTCGTATACCGCATGCCAAACAATCGCCCCCACCAAGCCCCCGGACATTTGGTAGAAAATGCCTAAAATAAGCCCAATCATAAAGGTAAGGAAGAAGTACACCCAGGAAACACAGTGCAGTAATGCGAATATCAGTGATGCACCCAATAAACCGAGGAATGGCGTACTGAGCTGGGAGAGCCAAGACTGTAGAAAACCACGAAACAACAGCTCCTCACAAACACCCGCAGCTAAAGCAACCCATACCATTTGTGATGGGGACAACTTGGAAAATAGCGGAGTCAATTGAGTACAGTGGAGCCGCAGCATTTTCCCAAATAGCGTCTCAGAACGAGCCAATGTCAGTACTACCGCAAATGTGACAATAGCGCCTAACAATCCCAACAGCAGTTGCAGCCAAACCGTATCACCAATAAATGAAACTTCCATTGGCACAAGGTAGAGCCCTAGAGCCGCAAACAATAGACAGCCCAGTTGAATATCCATTAAAAAAAAGAAAACCGGCAGGCTGCGCCGTGCCGGACCAATCGCTTCCATTCCTGATTTTTCCCTTTGCCTATTGATTTCCTGAGCCTCTGACAACCTTCAAGCTCGCTCGCCCATCCGCAGAAATCATCAATTCAGCCACGCCACCATCCCGCAGTTGTTTTTCCAGATCCAGGGCTTTTTCCTTCGGAGCAAAGTAGGCTTCAATACCGTAGCGAATCCGGTAGCTATCTGATGAATTCCAAAAATTCTGGCCTGCTACCCGCCCTCGAATAAAGACTCCGCCTTGTGGTTGTTCAAGGCTGACAGAGGCGCGTTCATACAATCCGGATGCCCCTTTCTCTAAGCCCACATAAACCACCTCTCCCTGACGCAGTCGTCCCTGCCCTTTAAACAAGGCTTTATCTAAGGTGGAAAAGGCGTAATTTAATTGGGCATAGTTACCCCGAAACAATGAGCGCGGGTCTACAGGAACAGTTTTCACTGAGACAGGCTGGCCCGTCCACAGCGGCATTTGAGCCTTAATATACATTCCTAACAATATAAAAAACTGCACGCCAATGGCGGCAACCAGGCCAATCACAACTCTACGTTTCATCGCAAACTTCCCCCCGCCTGGTGATATTTCCAATACTTGGCTGCTGCCAGCAATAAAACTGCGAAGAGAATAAACAGGAGAGCAGCTCCTATATAGTCGCCAATCAAGTCAATATAGCGCAGCAGAGCCGTCAACAGGACCGCCATAACTCCGAGGAAGAAGTAGTGTGAGATACCATCGTGAATACCCCTGAAGATCAACCAGATTCCACAGGCAATCAGGGCGAAGTTTGTAAAAATTTGTAACCAAACTGCGTAGTCACTGGAGCTGGCATTTGTTACGAACGCAAGTACTGCCGCAAAAACACCGCACAACCCCAGTCCGAATAGCAACCTCTGAGACAGCAGCGCCAACACTATCGACACAGCAGACATAGTCCCCACTACCGCCCACATAGAAGGTAAGTGACTCCAGGGGGCTTCTATCATCTCCTCCCAGGGATATTCAAAGCTAAAAATCAGTAAGCCAATTAAAGTAAACCGAAGGCACCAAATAGAGATTACTGCTGCGTAGTCCTTGGCTACCGCCGACGGGCGAGTTGCCAACCAATGGGCAAAGCAATACATCAGGATAAAGAGCGAGACTGCAACGGCAAGGTTTTCTGGATAAATATCCGCACTAAATTTCCCATCCTGCAAACGCCAAAATTCTGATAGGGAAAATTCCAGCCAAAAACCTAAGCCAAAGATAAAGGTCAGCAAGAGAATCACGCTCGCACGACCACTTAACAGGATATAGAGGGCTCCCAGCAAGAAAATTGGGAACAGGGCGGGGTAAAAGCCTAAACTCGACTCCAGGAAGAACCAAAGCAAAGCCAATAGCAAGGACTGCTCTGCAATCCACGGGCTGCGGGTAATTAAAGCAAATGGCAAACTACCCAGTGCCCACCAGAAAATACCATCTGGCATATGTTCGCCCAAATGGTAAACCTGTGCGATCAAAATAATCGCCGCACCAAAAAACAGGTTGCCCAACAAGAACAAGCCCTCTCCGGCTTTCCGATCTCCAGACAGGTAAACCTTAAACGCCACTCCCTGGGTCACCAAGGTCAAAGCGATCAGTCCCCCCATTCGCAGCGCTCTGGGGATTTCCTCCCAATTGGCTCCAATCAGTGTAATCACCGCCAGCCCGATAAAGAGATAGGCCAACCCAATCAAAATACGATATCCAAGTGTTCTTTCTTGCGCCCGGTGGTAATCCACTTCATAGCGGGCACAGATCTGCTCAGCCTGAGCTTCACTGATCACACCGTCTTCAACCCAATCTCCGGCTTCGCGGGCCAGATCATGCTTAAGCAACCGAATCAATCGCATAGATGCGCCTTGTGAAAAATTACCCATACCCGATGGATGGGTATTAATACTTTGGTCCCGAGTATCCCCGATGTAACCAGCGACCTCAAATTGGTACGGATTGCAGACTAAATTATCGCCAGGCTGCCTAGATAGCAGAAAACTATCTCAGATATTTAAATTGTTAATTTCTATTATTGATCGCCAGCCAATAGCATAAACAGCATCAAAGTTAAGAGCCAGGCACCCAATAAGGAGCTAACCATGTCCCGCTATATCGAATCCGAACTCAAGCCGTTTAACGCCAAAGCCTACCAAAATGGCGAATTTCACGATGTAAATGACTCTGACGTCAAAGGTAAATGGGCCGTATTCTTCTTTTACCCCGCCGACTTCACCTTTGTATGCCCCACTGAATTAGGCGATCTGGCAGACAACTATGAGGAGTTTAAGAGGCTGGGTGTAGAGATCTACTCAGTCTCCACAGACACTCACTTCACCCACAAGGCCTGGCACGATTCCTCTGACACCATCGGTAAGATCCAGTACCCGATGATCGGTGATCCTACCGGTACCATTACCCGCAACTTCGGTGTAATGATTGAGGAAGAAGGCATTGCCGACCGTGGTACTTTCGTAATCGACCCGAAAGGCCGTGTTCAAATTGTGGAAATTACTGCTGGCGGTATCGGCCGCGATGCCAGTGAGCTGCTGCGCAAGATCAAAGCTGCTCAGTACATCGCTGCTCACCCCGGTGAAGTTTGCCCAGCGAAATGGAAGGAAGGTGAGGAAACCCTGGCCCCCTCTCTCGATCTGGTAGGCAAAATTTAAGTCTTCCCAAGCCCTCACAGGATTGGAACTGGCCTTGCCCGCCCTTTTGGCGGGCATTGTCGTTAATCAAATATTGCAAATCGGTGTTAATGGCTTCTTTGCTTCGCAATAAGTGACAAAAGCAAGCAACATACAACTCCTCCCAAGAGGAACACGGGAACTACAAAGATTGCGGTTTGTATTCCGTAACTTTCATCTAACCACCCCACCAAAGCATGCGCCAGAATCAAGAAAATTCCCCCCATACCTAAGGAGAATGAAACTGTAAAAGGGGGATTCTTACTACAATCTGTCAACCATTCCATGGCATAAGGAAACAAGTAGGATAGTGTCAATCCGCATACTGGGAACCATAGTGGGCTCACCCAGTAGCCCAGAGAAAATACGGCTGCTGTCGATAAAAAGGAGACTATCAACCAGAAAAAAGCACTTCCCTTCAGCAGGATAAAAGTGAAGGCCACTCTCCCTAAACAAAGCAATCCGAAAAAGATTGAAAGCAAAATATCCGCCTCAACGGCCCAATGCCCTCCCCTAGCTTCAAGAAACAGCACCATCCTACTCGCCAATATATGTTCAGCGCCGTTGTAGGCAGAAACAATAAACCCACCACCAATTGCGATCCACCACTCTTTCGGTTCTTTATCTTGTTGACTTGTCTCTTTATAGGCGCCAGGGTTAAAAGAACTCCCATTTTTCCTCAGTTTTCCTTTTCTTCTTATTAATCCAGACAAGATAAAAAATAATATGCTTGCTGCTATCCCCCCAAACAAATAGAAACCGCCCTCCCATCCAAAGTGAAATTTATATAACAACCCGGGTAACAAAGGAGACAATATGGAGGCCACCCCATAGGTACTATGTAATCCACAATAACCTTGACGAGTTAAGTTTTCAGGCACAAAAAGGGGTATTGCCACATTAATCAAAACCATGCTCCCTCCGGCACCCAAACCAAAGAGGAAGCTACCCAGAATAAGCAGGGTAAACGAGTACAGATATCCAGAAATACCTGAAAGGACCGACCCTACCCCCATAAAAACTACGAATAATGCTAACCCAGAGATCACTCTGATTTTTTTCACCCAGAGAGTCCCTGACAAAGTCATAAGTAAGGCAGAAAAAGTGGACAGGAAGAAAAAGGTGGAGCCCTTTGTTGGGGAAACAGAAAAAAAATCTAAAATTTTGGGGTAAATTGGAGCTTTATAGACCTCTACAAAGCCCAGTAAGAATAGAGCCCCATAGCATGACAGCAATCCAAACCAATAGATGTTGCGTTTCACGCAGCCCTTCTTTTGATATATTGATCACACTCTTCAATCATTCGGATTGCTTGTATAGAATCGGCAAGAGGAAGATCCGGTGATTCTATGAAGTTTTTTTCAATACATAATTGAACGGCCTGAGCCTCATAATAAAGACCCTCAGAATTTGGATAATTAAACCTACCTCTTATTCTCGGTAACGGGAATTCGTACAACTTAGTCTCATTATCTGTTCTGCGATCCCCGGTGATCTGCGTCACTGACACCCTAGTTGGACAATGTGCCGGGGCAAACACTTTTATCCGCCCTTCTGTGCCATAGATTTCCAACTCTTCCGCACCCTCAACCAGATGACTCCAGGAAACTACAGCTGTTGATCCACTATCGAAGTGCGCATAAATGAGTCCGGCACCATCCTCCTGGAAACCGTAGTTATCCAGCACCCCAGAGAACTCCAGGTCTGATATCCCCCTACCCAATACCATCAGCGCCGTGTGGACAGGATACACACCGGCATCCATACCAGCTCCCACCTTCCATTTTGGAGACTGCAACCCTTCATCCTTGCGCAGATCAAAGCTCAAATCTGCACGAAGCTGGCTTACCTTACCTATATTTCCAAGACTAATAATATCTCTACAGTATTTAATAGCAGGGAAGAACCTCATCCACATCCCTTCCATGCAAAACAGCTGTTTTTTATTGGCAAGCTCTTTAATCCTTACAGCATCCTCAACTGTTAACGCCAGAGGTTTTTCAATAAGAACAGGCTTACCTGCCATTAATGCTAATTCAGCATGTTGTCGGTGTAACTCGGGGATAGTTGCAATATAGACAATGTCAATATCAGGATCAGAAACAAGTTCCAGGTAACTGCCATAAGCCCTACTTGCTCCATGACTATTCGCAAACTCTCTCGCTCTATTAAAATCCCTGGAAGCTACAGCAAACACTTCTGAGGAATCCAGGTAATCGAGGACTAATGCAAAATCATTTGCTATTCTTCCACAGCCTATAAATCCCCAGCGCAGCCTTCTCAATGGTAGTTTTTTAGCGCTTTGATGACTGGTCAAGTCTAATTGCTTAGGTAAATACTCCTCCTCTGCTATTTCATCAGGATCCAATATGAGCTCTGGATAACGAGTAAGCCTTTCTTGCAGGTCATACCAAGCGCTCTCCAGGTGGTTCGCCTCTATCTTATTGACCCAAATACAGTTTCCTAGAGGGGCTGGGAGAGGCGCTCGCAAAGTACCGGAGCGATGAATCGAGATCTGTTTTATTGCCGTCTTGTATACATCCAGGCTCAGCCCTTTGACACTAGCTGCAAGTCCCAGCTGCACGTAAATTCCAAACAGTAACTCAACGTCTGCGTTAGATATCAATCCCATTTTTTCAGCTACCAGCGAAGTAAACAGGCAATCAATGCCCACAGCTTCACCATGCATCAACCTAAAAGCCTCATCACGCTCCAACCAGCGGGATAACGTATGTCCAAAGTCCATTGGTCTGGATAAGTTCTCTTCTTTTAAGTCTCCCGCAATACTATCCAGCATGGCATCAATACAATTTATCAGCAGTTTATAGGATGCATCTCCCGGCAGGCCATCAGGTTCTAAGAAACTATTTTCCAACAGAGTGGCACCCTGAGCTGACAAGGTATCGAGCACATCCTTATTGAATACCACTCCAACCTTAATCATTTCACCAATCGCACTTTTTAATACCCGCTGTGGATTAGTTTTCAAGAAAGAGGGATCAATAATGGTATGCAAGGGACAATGAAAAGCACCAATCCCATTCTTAATATTGTGGTTCACACTGACTTTAATGCCGATAGAGGAGTCAATCATTCCCATTAGAGTCGTTGGAATACGTACCCAAGGGGTATTGCGTCGCCACACCGCACTGACAAACCCAATCGTATCGGTTACCGCCCCTCCGCCCATAGCTAAGATTGGCTCCCTGTAGCGAAGAGGATTTACCTTCCATATCTCATCAATCATACTGATAAGACTATTAATATTTTTTGACGGTTCGCCACCCTTCATAACTATCGGGATGAACTCAATCCCCATGGACTCTTGCCACTCTATAATACCCTTTCCATAGAGTTCCCATACCTTGTCATCAACACAACAAATAATTCTGTTCTGCGGCGGTCTTAGAAGTTCTATAAGGAATTTATTACCAGGATTAAAGAGCCCATGGTGGTACCAAATTCTTTGGTTCGTTGGAGCCTGACAAATAGTGTCTGAAATTTGTACGATAGAATGATGGCTTTCATCTTCTCTTAATTGAGCCTTAATACCGGGCTCTATCGCTGCGGCTAATTCGAGAACACCACATGCATGAAGCAGTCGCGGTAGGCTCAGGTATTTCTCATCATCGCTATCTAGAATGGATTCAATAAACAGCCGCTTCAGATTATAATAATCTCGCTCAAACAAGTAACAATACCACACCCCTCCCTTTTCTTTTCTAGTAAGTTCAAGTGCCCGATCAAGCACATCTTCCATAGCCTGGCGAATAAAAATAGGCCTACCTCTAAGTCCTTTTCGCATCACTATGCAGCTTTCGACGCCCTCACAACGGGTAGCCAGAAAAGAGAAGCTTACTCCCAAGTTAGTTTTTAGCGTAAAAGATAGTTTCTTGAAGTCTTCAATATCAGCGAAGCGCTTTTGTACTGTTTCATCTCGATTCACCACTACATCAATAATATTGTGAGGAGCAAGGTTCCACTTTGCTATACAGAGTTCAAGCTCATGGCAGCATTGGTTTAGCAGCATACCTTCGGAATTTTGCCTAAAAATGCTTTCCAGGTTGGATTCCGGATGCGGGTTGTGATGAATGAATCCGACACTCCTGGACTTCAACTTCCATTGCTCGTTAAGCCTCTCGGCTCTATCCACGTAATTTGCAATATGCTTTTGATAGCCAACAACAACATTTACTTCATTTCTGTCGGCGATCCTTTCCATTTCACGTAGCTTTTCCAGCGAGTCTGCACCAGGTTTTTCAAGGTATATATTCCTATATCCTTTATTAACTACCCATTCAAAAATCCCCTTCGCGAGTGGAGTCCTCACAGAGATAACAACCAAATTTTTTAAGGAGGGATGCGCATCAGGTATTTGCTCCACCGAGGAAAAAGTTTTGAAATCGCCATACTGAGCTTTTAGCCTTGCCATCTCATTTCGGAAAACCATCCCTTTTTCAGATGACTCGACATCACTGGAAAGCCAATACTCTTCAACAATCGCATCTACCACTACATTTCGCATATTCATTAGCTGAGACAAATGCAGCCATCCGATTGACTCCCCAGGCAGACCGACACCTACCACCGTGACATGCACCACATTCTGGTTCATAGCGGCAACATTTAACCTCACATCCGCTGGCACTTCCCAGATCGTCAGAACTGGGCTTGCACTTCTAACTTATTGCTAATGTGCGCTGATTTACGACTCAACTCTTTTTTGATGCCTGAGGGTATAGACCGCGATCAACACTTCGATATGTCGTCTTTGCGGCTCAATAGACATCAGGACGCGCCGATAAGGCTTCACCTGAAGGCTATCGCTTTGCAAAGCCATTAAATAGCGACTAATCACCCAATCAATCAAATAGCCAACAACGATTGCCAAAAGCTATCACACGCATTTACATTAATAATTTTTATCAAAGGCTGTCGACCGATAGTATAGATCCCACTTCCAAACAACGACCGACAAGACAGTGATGAATAAGGAGCTATCCATGTCACGTTACATCGAATCCCAGCTGAAACCCTTTAACGCCAAGGCTTATCAAAACGGCGACTTCTTCGATATCAGCGACGCCGACGTTAAAGGCAAGTGGGCCGTATTCTTCTTCTACCCCGCAGACTTCACCTTTGTCTGCCCCACTGAGCTAGGCGACCTGGCGGACAACTATGAAGAGTTCAAGAAGTTAGGCGTTGAGATCTACTCCGTATCTACCGATACCCACTTCACCCACAAAGCCTGGCACGACTCCTCCGACACCATCGGCAAAATCCAATACCCGATGATCGGCGACCCCACTGGCACCATCACCCGCAACTTCGGTGTGATGATCGAGGAAGAAGGCATCGCCGATCGCGGCACCTTTGTAATCGACCCAGAAGGCCGCATCCAAATTGTCGAGATCACTGCCGGCGGAATCGGCCGCGATGCCAGCGAGCTGTTGCGCAAGATCAAAGCTGCCCAGTACATCGCCGCTCACCCCGGTGAAGTCTGCCCGGCCAAGTGGAAAGAAGGCGAAGAGACCTTAGCCCCCTCCCTAGATCTGGTAGGAAAGATTTAACCCAAATACCTCTGACCCGGCCCATCAAAAGGTGGGCCACAACTAAGCCTTAAATTGTTAGAGAAAGGACACACCGATGTTGGACGCAAACCTGAAAAAACAACTGGACACTTACCTGCAGAATATCGTCAAGCCGATCGAGATTCGTGTGTCCACAGATAACAGTGAAAAATCCAAAGAGCTGGAAGCCTTGGTAGATGAAATCTCCGGACTCTCCAACAAAATTACTGCACAGCAGAGTCAAGCCAAGCGCACGCCGAGTATGGCCATCGCCCCTGCCGGAGAGGAACCCCGGGTTAGCTTTGCTGGCATTCCCCTGGGACATGAATTTACCTCACTCGTACTGGCACTGTTGCAAGCGGGGGGCCATCCCTCAAAAGCAGACCCGGAGCTACTGGAGCAGGTACGAAACCTGAAGGGTGAATTCCACTTTGAAACCTATATCTCCCTCTCTTGCCAAAACTGCCCGGATGTCGTCCAAGCGCTGAACCTGATGGCAACCCTCAACCCAAACATCACCCACGAAATGATCGACGGTGGCCTGTTCCAAGAGGAAGTTGAAAAGCGCAATGTTATGGCTGTACCTGCGGTTTACCTCAATGGTGAACACTTCGGCCAAGGCAGGATGTCCCTCGAAGAGATTGTTGGAAAACTGGATACCGGCGCAGCCGAGCGTAAAGCTGAAGAACTGAATGAAAAAGCACCCTACGATCTTTTAGTGGTAGGGGGTGGCCCAGCTGGCGCAGCGGCTGCTATTTATGCCGCTCGCAAAGGCATTCGCACTGGCATAGTGGCAGAACGCTTCGGCGGCCAGGTAATGGATACCGTAGGCATCGAGAACTTTATCTCTGTACCTTATACCGAGGGCCCCAAGCTCGCAGCCAGCCTTGAGCAACACGTAAAAGAGTATGGTGTCGATATCATTACCGATCAACGCGCAGCCAACTTGCGACGCAACGAAATGGTAGATATCAAACTACAAAGCGGTGCGACCCTATCCAGCCGCTCAGTAGTATTGGCTACCGGTGCCCGCTGGAGGGAACTGGGGGTTCCCGGCGAAGCCGAGTACCGCACCAAGGGTGTAGCCTACTGCCCCCATTGCGACGGCCCCTTCTTTAAAGGTAAGCGCGTAGCCATTATCGGTGGCGGCAACTCGGGCATCGAAGCAGCGATCGACCTCGCCGGAATCGTCGAGCACGTCACCGTACTGGAGTTCGCCGACAAACTACGTGCAGACGAGGTACTGGTACGCAAGGCTCAGTTAATGGACAACATCGATATTATCGTCAATGCCCAAACCACTGAAGTCCTCGGCGATGGTAACAAAGTGAACGGCCTGGCCTATACCGATCGAGAGAGTGGTGAAAATAAGCAGGTCGAACTGGCTGGTGTTTTCGTACAGATTGGCCTGGTCCCCAATACGGAATTCCTTAAAGAAACCGATGTGGAGATGAATCGCATGGGCGAAATTGTGATCGACGAGCGCGGCGCAACTTCAGTCCCCGGCGTCTACGCCGCCGGCGATGCGACCACTGTCCCCTACAAACAGATAGTGATCTCTATGGGTGCAGGTGCAACTGCTTCGCTGGGCGCATTTGACTACTTGATTCGATCTTCGATTGACTAGCCCTTAAGCAAGCACAGGTCGGCACTTTGCCGACCTGTGCTTAAACAATTAAGTGCACAATAAACTTTCACTGGCCCCAATTTAAGATTTAGGATACTTCCAAAAGTAACTTAGTGTTTAAACACTGACTCTAACCCTCCCCATTAACTTCAGGGATAGGCCCTCCAACACCTGAATTGCCCTATACTTTGATTTTCACCTACTTTTCAAAGGTATACCCTCTATTCGCTGGCGACTAATCCCACTCATTAAAGAAAGCCATCTAAGTAAGATAGGTAAAGCTGGCAGATTAACTTCCATATAGATCATGTAGATGCCCAACTTAAATAGCTGTTACACCTTTCTAAAAGAGTCTTGAAGAATTAGGCGATGATTAACAGCTTCACCGTCATCTTTGGTTTTTCCGCATTCATCATTACTTTTTTTCTCATTCATAAATCTCTTCACATAGTTATTAAGAGCAGCTCAAAGGACAACATCGATAAAGTATGCCAGCTAATTTTGTACACTATTTTAGTCATATTTGGCGCTATCGCACTATATCAAGAATACGAAAGTATCGGCAAAATTGGCGCAACCAGATTTTTTCGACTTGCATTGCTGTATGGCGTATCAATGTATGCGTTTGAGATAATCTTCTTACAGATAAGTCGATTTAATCAAATACATCATATCTACTACATTATCCTTGGGATGATATTCATATACCAAGATTATTATCTTGCAATATTTCCTGCTATCTATTTTGTCGAGCTAACCGTTATTTTTGATCTAATCAGCTTTCTCACACGGAAAAGCAAAACTATAGGCTTTAAATTTTACGCTTTTTCGCTAATGGTTCACGGCTTTGTCTGGTCAATACCTTTATTTCTTTTTTATCTGATTCTTCAAGATGGATTCCCCAACGATACCTTTTTAGATTCCATTCTTCTCATTGCACTTTCTATAACCTTTCTTGCGTCAATCGGGCTCGCCAACAAAGCACCTACACTTATTACCAAGTTTGTTAAGTACCAAAGGGACAAATCTCCCTAGAAATAAAGAAAATTGTACTCGCATCAAACCGATCCGCTTCCAAAATTCTGGCCAACACCTATATAAGACGCCCAACTTCGCATACAGAAACAGCAATGGAAGGTGTGGTTTCACATGCCACTTTAGCTCCATATTTACAACAGAAACTAAACCTCTTCCTTTGATTTATATATATTATTAACAAACAGAAAACCAAGCCGATAAATTCGATAGAATATCAACCGGAATAACTCATTCATTCCCACCCCCGAACATGTGCCCACTATAAAAATTTAGTTTATCGACCTGGGAGCCCCCATGAAGAAGCCAAATTTAGCGCTATTTCTCAGTCTATTATCTGCCCTTGGATTACCTTTAGCCTCAAACAGTTTTGCTGTGAGCTGTGGCGACACGATTACTACCCAGGAATCCCTCACAGAAGATCTCTCTTGCGAAACCAATCCAGCCCTCACAATCGACGGCCCCGGTGGCGGGCTGAACTTAAATGGGTTTACTGTTACCTGTATAGAACCATTACATGAGGGCATCTATCTAACAGGGCTAGCTGCAAGCCTGTTTGATGGTGTAATAGACAATTGCAATGACTCAATAGCACTTACGGAAGATGGTGTTCATTTTGTCAGTGATATTGAGATTAACAATCTTGTAGGTGTGGGCGTACGTATTGAAAGTAACAGTAATTTTGTTACCGGCATCGTGATACCTTTTAATGGTACGCAATATGCAATAGGCATAGAAACAGCTAATCCCGCAAGCCTCAATCAGATCACTGGAAATTTTCTAGAGTTCCCGGGATTTTCAGGAATATATATAGAGGGGCGAAGCAATACAGTCACCGGAAATGAAATTCTTAACCCTGGTGATTTTGGCATAGCTCTTGATTCCGATGGAGGGAGCAACTTAATCCTACTTAACACTATAATCAGTGACAGTAAAGCGAGAATATTCAACACTCTCAATGGCGATGGAGATGTGGGAATATCTGTAAGTTCAGATTCAAATCTCATTTCTCAAAATAGTATATCGAACAGCACCACTGGAATCAGAATCAACAACAGTGACAGCAATACCGTAAGCAGCAATGAAGCTGACAATAACATTGACTATGGCATAGTGATCGAGGGAACTAGCGCAGAATTCAATAACATTTTATCTAATACAGCCAATGACAATGGTATATTCGACCTTTACTCCCCTGATGATCCGAACTGCACATCTTCGAACAACTGGATTGGCAACATCTCTACAACCAACGATCCCAACTGTCTGGACTAAATATTCACTCGATTACATTCACACTCCCTAATTTACAAGCAATAGCTGAGTAGTATATCGCTGGCTAACAAATAGCATAAATAACCAGGGAGCCTCTGAATAGCTCCGTGATGCCTCTGGCATACAGAGCGGTTCACAATCAAGGCGTTGTTGCGTAGGGATGTCTAGACCTTCCAAGAAGTCGCAACGCGAAGTGTGAACCGCTTTGCATGTCAAGAGATAAAACCTTCAGCCATCCTGTCTGTCTACACCTAAGAAACCCCAACAATAAATAGCGCCCTAGAACAGACAAACAGCCCACTTAAAGGCGTAGTAATAGATTCATATTAGAAATAGCCCTTAAGCCCTCCTCTATCATTTAAATTAAGTATTATTAAAAATCATTAAAACAACTAAATATTGCAGGGGGAACACTGATATATCCTCACGAAATTCACCCAGACTAAAAAACTGCCTATCTAAGGTATCCGCAATAATTACTGACATGGTAAAAACCCTATGAAAAAACTAACAATAGCCCTTTGTTACATCCTTTTAACAACCGCCGCAATATCAACCTCTATTAATAGCTATGCCGTTACCTGTGGAGGCAGTATCACTACAGCGGAGACGCTAACTGAAGATTTAAATTGCACTACAAATTTTGCATTCAGCATTGTGGGTCCATCAGGCAGCCTTAATATGAATGGCTTTACCGTTACATGCCCTCTCACAGCAAATAATGGTATAGTTCTTGGTGGGTTTTTTGCGAGAATATCCTCAGGGACTGTCGAAAACTGTAATAATAGCATTACATTAACAGGAGACGGCTCCCACCAGGTTGTAGATGTTGATATTGTTAACCCTACCTCTACTGCATTATTTGTTAGAAGCGATCACAACTTTATCTCCGGTGTTCAGATACAGTCGAACGTCCCTGACTCTAACTTTGGTATACGAATTGAAAACAATGATTTCAACCAGGTTTTCGGAAATACTGTTGATGGTATGGATAACGTTGGCGTGCAAATAGAGGGGTCTTCAAATAGTGTTTCTGGCAATATAATCACCAACACCTCTGACACTAATGGCTCTGGTGTTGGTATATCTATTGAACCTCCTGGCAGCTCCAACATAGTTACATCAAACATTATCGATCAGAGTGCAGGTGAAGGCATATTAACATTTGAATCAGATTCAAACCTTATATCTCAAAATGTAGTAACAAACAGTCTAACCGGCATCGCAATTGATAATGCAGATAGCAATACAGTCACTATAAATAGCGTTAGCGATAATACGGATTATGGAATATCTATTGAGGATGCAAATGCTAGTGGCAATAACATTTTATCTAACTCATCACTAAACAATGGGATTTTTGACCTTTACTCCCCCGATGATCCAAGCTGCACCGCCAATACTTGGTTAGGTAATACTTTTGTTACCAGCGACCCTTCATGCCTGAATTAAGCGAAAAGATTACTCAATCTAAGGTTTAGTTTGAAGACGATAATAAAGCTCCATATCGTCTTCTTACATAATTACCAACGCAACTTTAGGATTTACATTGAATTGGAATGCTACGCCTTTATCAACAGCATCACTATTTATTTATCAGTTTTTAAAAAAAATAAGTAAAACCTCCCATTAAACTAATGTCCCACTAAATCAGCACTTACCTCTCATAGCGCCTATCTAGGCCATCTATCAAACTCATACTTGTATCAACCCCATTCACAAGGAGTACGTGCCAGATTGTCGGCCAAGTTCCGACGATCAGGCTAGTGAGCGGTGATTGATACGACCTCAACCTTGAAATGCAATGGAAAACGACATTGGTCGTACAGTCTCATCACTAAAGGAGTTTATGATGAAGAATATTGCACCTCTAGCCGCCAGTATTGCCCTGGCAATCATTAGCCAGGGCGCTATCGCCGACACCAATACTGCAACGGTTTACCAAGAAGGTCTTGGGAACACTGCAACAGCTGATCAAAGTGATCCAACCGCCACAAACAATACCATCAATCAAACTCAGATCGGTGATAACAACACCAGCTATGCGGAGCAATCTGCTAACAGTGATGGCGGCACAATTATTCATAATCAAACTGGCGATATGAATACCGCCGAGTCCTATCAGGATAACTCTGTAGGCGCCTATATCGAGATCAATCAGGGAGACAACAATCAATACGTTCTCACCATCCAGTCATTTATTGACGGTAGCACCATGTCCATTACTCAAGATGGAGATGGTCACAGTGCAACCTTAACTCAAACCAATAGCACTGATGATGTTATTGTGGTGAATCAGGCTGGGGTAAACCAAACCGCAGTTGTAACCCAGTCACTGACATCAAACAGTGAAGTCCATGTAGATCAACTCGGCGACTCCAACCTGGCGACCCACAATCAAGTCAATGGAGACTCCAACTACTCCTACTCATATCAGGACGGTACTACCAATACCCTTAATGTGATTCAAACCAACGATGATCACGAGAGCAACCTCTGGCAAATTGGCGACAACAATGTGGCCATTCATAGCCAGACGGGCTCTGATCACTACGCACTGACCGAGCAGCTCGGGACTTCTAACTTTGCCAATATTACGGCAACGGGTATTGGTTCTTCCGCTCAAACTTACCAGAATGGTGTGGGTAACGCCCAAACGACAACACAAATTGGCGATGCGCAATCCGCTATTGCCAATCAAACTGGAAACGCAAACGTAGGTGTGATTCTACAGTAAACGCTTCATCTCGCAGTGCTGCCCATAAATGGGCAGCACACATGGACTCATTGGCACCGAAAGATCATCTTCCAAAGAGTTATTTCCGAAACAACTCTTCCCTTACATCCACATCCCCAGTAATGGCCCAAATTTTTTACCAACGTATATATGCGATTCCGTGCTCGTCATAGGTACAATCCGCACAGTTAGTTAGTCTCTCCGTCCCAACTATCAGGATAAGTCGCCTCTATCTGATGACGTAATATACCTTTGCCCCACGCCTAACTAGACAAAGGGTAGTCAAGACTTCCTCGCCGTTCAGCAGCCCTATTCGCCACTTATCCTAATTTTAATCCAGAAGAAAAAGATTCCTCTAAGATGACAAGCATTCAGCAGGAGAACACAGAGAGAATAGTTATGGGATATATTCAAACTAGATTTTCAAAGACAAACGCAAAGTTAAAGACGCTTTTCTTAGCCGCCAGCCTGTTTTCTACTACAGCAAGTGCTGGTGGCATTGATGGAGAATGGAAGGCCACTATCCAAACAGATAACGACAAGGTACTTCCAATTGTCCTCCATTTTGATCAGGATAACGATAAATGGACGGGCGTACTGGATAGCCCTTCACAAAATGCCTATGGCATAGAGATGTCATCCTTGGACATTAGCGGCAACAACATATCCTTCGAAATTGAAGACTTACAAATCAGCTACGAGGGGGCGTACAACCCGGTAGTTGAGCTTATGTTCGGATCATTTACTCAAGGGAAGTCACAAACTCTTAACTTCAGAAAGATAAGTACTACTAAACCGGATAACCGTCCACAAATACCAACAGGCCCCTATCCCTATACTATTGAGGAGGTAAGTTTTAAAAGTACAATCACAAATAATATAATCTCTGGAACATTGACCAAACCAAACTCAAGGATAAAAGCTACTGCGATCCTGATTAGTGGTTCGGGGCCGCAAGACCGGGATGAAACCGCATTCGGCCATAAAGCATTTGCGGTAATTGCCGACTATTTAACCCGGCAAGGGTACGCCGTATTGCGCTATGATGAACGAGGAATTGGTGACTCTACCGGGAGTTTCTCCACGGCAACTACCGAGGATTTTGCCAATGATACCAGTGCAATTGTGGATTATCTGAACAGTCGTAACGATCTCCCCAAAGGTAAAACGGGCTTAATTGGGCACAGCGAGGGGGGGATGATTGCCCCCATGGTAGCCAGCAATCGTGATGATATTGCGTTTACAATTCTTCTCGGCGGCCCGGGAGTTAAAATGCAAGAGCTTTTTCTCGACCAGTGGTACAGGGATAGAAAACACAGCGGTATGACTGAGAAAAACCTGCAAGAGTTACGCAAGCTTGATGAAATTGTTTTTAAACAATTTGCTCGTCTTCCCACAGGGGGAACTATCAGTGATGAGTTACATCAAGCTCTTTATAAGAGTGTTGAATTCGAAGGCTTGGAAGGAGGCAAACTGGAAGCTCAAGTTGAGGTACTTAAGAAACAGTATTCAACCCCTTGGTTTCGTTATGCACTTAACTTCAACCCTGAACCCTATTTAGAGGGTACAAAATGTCCTATTTTAGCTCTTAACGGCTCACTGGATTTTCAAGTTGATGCGGAAATGAACTTAGGCAATATAGAAAAGGTGTTAAGTAAATCCAATCATAAAGATTATGAAATTATTGAACTCGATAAAATGAATCATCTCTTTCAAACAGCCGAGACTGGTAGCTATGCCGAGTATGCGGAAATAGAGAAAACCTTTTCCCCTATTGCCCTTGAGACGATGTCAATCTGGCTGAACGAGAGATTCTGATTTTATTTTCAACTAAACTCTGTGGCCCCAGAACAAGGGGCCATTTTATTAACATGTATTAATTTATGAAGTTACTGAAGTCCCCCGCACCTACGACAAAGTTCTTAGCGTATCATTTTGGCGGCTGGCTAATATTCGCCCTAGTGAACTCCATTTCTCGCGGCTTACTTACCGATGAAAATTTCGAGCAGCTCGCCATACATGCACTCACCCTGATATTAACCTGCGGAGCTTTAACGCTAATCATCCGAGAAATGATTTATCGCTTTGACCTCTTAGATAAAAACTGGAGGCAACAGTGGCCCTACTTCTTTCTATCTTCAATATTACTTGCATTTCTATGTGCCTATATTTCAGTTATTTTTCTATTCTCATATTATAATTTAATGGGATACACCACTCCCGACTCAATTTGGCACAACGTACTTGGCAACTGGCTTGTCATGACTATTTTATTAGTAAGCTGGACCCTAATTTATGTTACAGCAGTTAATCAAGACCGTTTACTCAAAGCTGAACAGGAAGCCATTCAACTTAACCTACAGCTCAATGAGGTTAAAATGGCAGCACTTATGGGGCAGCTTAACCCACACTTCCTATTCAATGGACTAAACAATATTCGGGCCTTAATTCTTGAGGATGCTACTAAATCAAGAACGATGCTGACAAACCTCTCTGATCTACTGAGATATACATTGATGGCACATAAACAGAAAACCGTGCCACTCAGAGATGAGCTGGAAATTGTTTGTCAATATATCGACCTCCTCAAAATACAATATGAAGATCGTTTGACTTTCAACTTGATAACTGATCCAGAGTTGATGGGAGAACGAATCCCTCCTCTTATTATCCAACTGCTTACAGAAAATGCGATACGCCACGGAATTGAAAAGTCCAAGCATGGCGGTGAAGTAACCATCAGAGTATCCCATGAAGAGGAACACCTAGTCATCACGGTAGCTAACCCAGGGACCTTAGAACTAAACGCACCTATAGAAACAAAGCCCAGCAAAAAGAAAAATGAAAATACCGGATTGGGGCTAGCAAATATACAAAAACGATTGACTCTTCAATATGGTAACAACACATCCTTCCAGATAAAGCAACAAGGGCAGCAAGTTATTGCCCAATGCCATATTCCTACTTCATCTCTACAGTTGGCGGTATAATAAGTGAAAGCCATTATTATTGAAGATTCCAGACTCGCTCGCAATGAATTAAGAGAGCTGTTAAAGCCTCACAAAAATATAAATTTAGTTGCAGAGGCAAAAGATTGTGAGCAGGCAGTTTCTCTGATTCTAAAAGAACAACCAGACTTAATTTTTTTAGACATTAATCTACCAGATGGGACAGGCTTCGATATACTAGAACAGCTTGAAACTGCACCCCAGGTTATTTTCACAACGGCTTATGACGAATACGCCATACAAGCATTCGAAGTCAACGCATTAGACTATCTCCTCAAGCCGATCAACCCGGAAAAATTAAAGCGAGCCCTTAACAAAACACTAAGTGATTCTCCTTTACAGGATGATAATCACTCATCGAATTACCTAGACACCAATAACAAGATCTTTATCAAGGACGGAGAGCGTTGCTGGCTAATAGAAATAGGGAATATCCGTTATTTTGAAAACTGCGGAAATCATGCCCAAGTATTCTTTGATAACAACAAGCCGTTTATTTATAAATCATTATCCAAAATTGAACAGCGTTTAAATCCTGAGGTTTTCTTTCGCGCCAATCGCCAGCAAATCATAAACCTGAATTTTATTCAGGATATTCAACCATGGGTCAACAGCGGACTACTAATAACAATGACCGATGGAAAAGAAATAGAGGCTGCAAGACGCCCCGCTACTCGCTTACGGGAAATGCTAAGTTTGTAGTTCAGCCGTGCAACCTGCTGCCAGGCATAATGCTGGCAGCAGCACCCCTATTACTCGCCTCGCATAAATACTAAGCCGCTAACCTGAAACATCAACTTTAGCGGCGGAATTTTAATCCAGCAAAGTCTAAAGATGGACAGCTTGCCAAACTACCTGAATATCGATTCACCTTATTGAATATGTGTCCATAATAGGAGATGACACAATTCTTTACTCATTTTCAATGTCGTTTACAAGACGTCCTGAAACACACCCTAATTTATGTAGAAAGGAATCTATCAAATGTTCAAACGAGCTTCCTGTTTGGTTTTAACAGCCCTTTTATTCAGTATCACCAATTTGGTGGCGGCACAGCCAAATAATTTAGAAGAGAATAAAAAACTCGCAATGCAAGCTGTAGGGTTGTGGCTAAGCGGAAATAAGATAGATCCTAAGACAATTTTATCTCCTAACTATATAAACAACCTGGATTCTTCGACAACGGATAGCGCAAGCCCACAAAAGCGTAACCTCAAACAATTTGAAGAAGAGGTGGCTAAGTTTCACAAAGCTTTCAAAGACATCAAGGCGGTCAGTACCAAGCAAGTAGCTGAAGGAGATTTAGTCGCAACCCATGTTACAGTCAGCGCTAATCATGTCGGCTCGTTTATGGGGGAAACTCCAACCAAAAAAACAATCACCTGGGATACCGTGGAATTCTCCAAGATTCAGGACGGCAAAATAGTCGAGACTTGGGTCACTTGGGACAAATATGGATTCCTAAAGCAGCTTGGTGCACTGAAGTAGTCAATTGCGGAGTAATACTATCCTTGACAGCAAGTCAGGATACATTCCCGAATACGGCATTCATGCTGCGCTGACCCCAAATAATCAAGATCGTCGATATTTTGGTCGGTGTCTTATATGAGTTTAGAAACTCCATCTCGAGAACTTGGTCCCCAAGAGGCCTTGTTTATAGAGATGACAAGGCTGTCCTATGGTGGCTTACAATTTGTTTCTTTCATTAGAGTCTGCAAATCGTTAAGTGTTGACACTTTACGCACAGGATTAGAGTATCTACACAAACGCCACCCTCTTCTACGCGCTCGTATCCAAAGAGGGGAAAAACTTCGCTGGATTTGCGACGTTGACTTTAATGATATCCCATTAAATATAAGCCAAGTTAGTGACACTCTCAATTTAGAGGATGAGTTTAAAGTTCACGGCATAAACTGCCTGGACAGTGAAAAATATGTATACAGCATAAAGCTATACCTCAATAAAGAAGGTCTCGTAGAGTGGATTTCCGTCATCAATATACATGCGGCATTTGATGGCAGATCAGTAATGACTATATTTTCAGACTTAGACAAATTCCTGCGATCTAACGAAACACTTGAACAAGCCAAGTCACTTCCACTACAAGAGAGCATTGCGAGCCAGCTAGAGTCAGCTGGATATTTTGGAGAAAAGGGAGTTGAACATAAGAACACTGACGATTTCATCTGGCCGGTAGAAAAGCAAGCCGCTCCCAATGAGCGCAAGTCCTGTGCAATTTCATATCTTATGTCGCCAGAAAGAACTAAAAAACTCGCTAATTGGGGCAAGAGTAACGGCATAAAAATTACTGCTATTTACTGTGCCATTGCATCTATTGCTGCACGAGCAGTACCTATTGACAAAAAATTAACAGAAGTAATTTTATCGATGGATGCCAGAGGGCTATGCTCCCCAAACATTCCCATAGGGCATATTGGAGCCTTTTCCGAAACCGCTAGCTTGAAGCTCCCCCCAAATATAGAGTCTGCGAATGTTATTGATGTTGCCAAAATGCTACAAAAGCAAATCTTTTCGGTACTGCTCAAGCAGAGGCCTATGACAAAAAATCTCAGTTCAGACTATACGATGAGCGATATAACTCATATGGCTTCAGAGATAACAGCCCAACAGAAGTCCTTTCCAGCAGGGATTATTGTATCCAATGCAGGCAGCATACCTCTTTTAGCCGATGAAATGGAGTATTTTGAAATTCAGATGCCGATGATCACTCTAACTAACGGTATTAACCCATTAATGGCTGCTACCTTTACCACTTACCGTAATTCGGTCTTTGTTTTTGGGTATTGTGAACCATTGATTAGCAGACATAGTATTGATTTATTTGTTAATGAATATATGCGTATATTAAATGGCCTTATTTCGGAATAGCATTCCATGCAAGCAAATACTTTAAGCAAACAACCCTAAAATGGAAACCCTGAAAGCAGCCATTAAAAAATTAACTCTTATACAAACAAGCACCTCACAAACCCGCTAAAAATCAACTTGCTCTTTGAAGTGCCAAGCAATTATTTATATTAGCAAAGCTACTTAATCTGGAACATATTGTTCACCCCATAAGCTGAATAAATTTCTTGCATCGTCTCTTCTGTGGCCTTGTTAATTTTCCTAATCATGGAATTTAATCCTGTACCATCAACAGTTGTTCTAAATGAATGTTTACCAGGCTGAACAATCAGAGACTGAATGCCAAATTGAGCCAGCTCCACGCGGTAGTTTTCTCCGATTCCCTCTATTGCGTGCTTGGTAGTATTATATGAGCCAAGAAAAGGTAATACGAATTCCCCCAAAATACTTGATATCTGGACAATAGCTCCACTACCACGCTGTTTCATTTGCTGCAAGACCGCATGAATTAGTTGTTACAATCCAAACACATTAATTTCAAAAACCAAGATACATAATCTAGCTGCATTACTTCCGCTAGATATCATTGCAAATGATATATCAATAGAAAGGCGGAGCTTACCAGCGTCGGATTTCGAGACAAGTCACCACCACTTAGAACAATTACACTTTCTACTTAAGCTCCGCGTAAACTCCTTACTATATTGCTTATAGATTTTGTTTTATTACCATTCAGCCTTTGAAGATATAAAATAAAAGTTAATATACTTTTGGGAGTTTGTCTTTAAAAAGGCAAAACCCATAAGGAATAGATGGTTTTGGGTACAACATGGCAAGTAAGTTCAACGCCTCTTTCAAAAAGACTATTATTGCACTTGTGTATATTGCTGTTGGTTATGCTTTTTTCGCCTACGTTTATAACAATTTTTTTACGCAAACAACCACATTCCCCCGAGAGTCGGTCACGTATGATCTTACTCACAATACCGATTATCTCCAGCAAAAAGACACGATTAATATCCTCGTCGTAGCAGGCGGAGGAGTCAGAGGCTTAATTCCTCTACATGTACTGCAGTATATTGAAGACAAATTAGGGAAGCCCCTTGATCAGGTGTTCGACGTTTTTTCAGGGGTTTCCACTGGAGCCATTATCGCAACAGGCCTCAATATTCCTGATGAAGCTATTCCCAGCAGAAACGGGCAAAAGCTATCCCATCTCGACTATCTGGTTGATATCTATGAGAACGAAGTAAATTACCTTTTCTCTCCCCCTTGGTATCACAAGTTCCTAACCGCAGGCGGTCTGTTTTCACCCTCTTACTTTGGCAGCCGATTACATGAGGTAATGGAAAAACATTATACTAAAGACCTTAACTTTACTGAACTTGAGAACTACGTAATCATTCCTTCTTTAAACTTAAAGGACGGACAGATACATCTTTTCAAGAACAAAGGTGAGACGGTTAATTATCTCCCCACCGATCGGCTTTATCAATTAATGACAGCCGCGGTAAGTGCTGAAACTGCTTTTCCACCTGTCGTATTCAATTATTCGGAAGATGAAGGTATCCAGCATTGCGAGCCTGAATTTGCAGAATCGGAAAACGAATCCCAATGTGTGTTTGCAGATGCAGCTATAGCTATGAACAACCCGGCCAGTATGATTCTTCGAGATGTTATCAACGAATTTCCCGATAAAAATTACTACATCCTGGTATTAGGTGCTGGCAGCCCTCGACTCCTTAGCTCAACAACAAACTACGACACATTGAAAAACTGGGGACAAATAAACTGGTTTCGAGATGCATTAACAAATATGCAGCGCTCAATGGATACACACCAGCTCCATACACTGGAAATTGCAAAGTCTTTATCTGAAGAAGGGAGGATAGAATACGACTATCTAAATATCGAAATTCGAGAGCCTTTTATCGGCATATTTGAGCATAAGAAGCTCCCAAAGTTAAAGGACTATTCGGACCAACTAATCAAAGACAATCAGGCCCAAATCGATCTAATTATCGACCATTTAAAAAGTGAGAGCATTAAAAATTCAAGTGATAAGTCTTGACAGGTGACTCTTAAATCAACATGGGGGAAACCTAGAAGGTTTCCAGGCATCTATGTGTTACCTCCTTGCCCTACCTGTATATTTACAAATGCCTGGTACTGACTTAAAAATACTTCGCCAGAGAGCTTTTGTAAAAAGCTACTTCTCTCCAAACGGTCCATCACCGGACCTTTAACTTCAGAAAGATGAAGTCGAACACCTCTATTAAGCAAGTTACTGTTTATACTTTCCAGTACTTCCAAGGCACTCCAATCAATTTCATTAACGGCACTACACATCAGGATAACATGCCTGACCTGGGAATTACCTGCTAGACGGGTATAAATACGCTCTTCCAATGTACTTATATTAGAGAACATCAGACGGCCATCTACTCTAAAAGTAAGAATCTCAGAAGCAGTTTTAACTGGGTGTCGATCTATATTGCGGAAATGCTCAGTGCCTTCGATTAATCCTACCTCTGCAATATGAGGCTTTGATGCGCGCCAAATGAATAATAGTAGCGATGCCCCTACTCCACAGAGCACGCCCGACTCAACGCCAAATAATAGAGTAACGAAGATTGTCACCGCTACAGCAAGAAAATCCGCCTTGGAAAATTGCCAAGTTTTACGCAAGATAGAAAAATCTACCAGTGAAAGTACTGCAACAATAATAGTGGCAGCGAGAGTAGCTTTCGGAAGAAAATATAGTGGTGACGTTAGAAAAAGAGCCGTGAATCCAATGCCCATTGCGGTAAATAGGCTGGCAAACTGTGTTTGTGCTCCCGCGTCAGCATTTACAACTGAGCGTGAGAAGCCACCACTTACCGGAAATCCACCAGAAAAACCTGCTCCAACATTCGCAAACCCTAAAGCCACCAGTTCTTGGTTGGAATCAATTCTTTGTCTACGTTTTGCGGCTAAAGTCTTTGCCACGGATATCGATTCTACATAGCCGATGATAGCAATCATTAGCGCAGGTAACGCAAGTGACTCAAATAGGGAAAGCGACAGCTTTGGCAAGGTAAATTGAGGCAGCCCCGAAGGAACACTGCCAACAAGGGCTACTCCCCATGCTTCAAGGTTAAAAGTATATGAGAAGTACACGGTTATCAGCACCGCTACTGCGGGGGATGACTTAGACAGAAGTTTAGCGGTATCAGCTGTAATTCCTAATCTTTGCAATAGTTTTGCCGCACAAGCTCTAGATAGGTATAGAAATAGCACCACCCCCAAACCGACTAACAAGGTCAACTGATTATAGCCACCCAAGTTTTCAAACAAGCCAGGCAACAGCTCTAATATTGTATCTCCATGGACCGATAGCCCCAGCAATTGGGTAACCTGATTAAGTGCAATTAATAACGCAGAAGCAGTTATAAAGCCGGAGATTACCGGGTGTGATAAAAAGTTAGCGAGAAAACCTAACTTTAATATACCTAATACGATGAGAATTCCCCCGGACAAGAGCGCCAATACCGCTGCTGCAGTGAGGTAGTCTACCTCACCGCTCGCTGTTACCTTTCCAAGAGTAGCGGCGCTCATTAAGGAGATTACCGCTACAGGTCCTACGGATAGTGTTCGACTGCTGCCTAACAAGCCATAGACTAGCAGCGGAACAATACTCGCATAGAGGCCCACCTCAGGTGGCAATCCGGCAAGCAAAGCGTAAGCAAGGGACTGGGGAATAAGGAGCACGGTAACAATTGAGGCCGCCAGTAGGTCCTGGGTTAGCAGCTGCCGATTATAGGAGTGAATAGTAGCCAGAATGGGAAACCATCTGGTGAGATGCTGCATCGCCATGATCTGTTTTCCGCTCTGGCCTTACGGCCTGAGTTCTATCACCTTAAAAGAAGGGTTTGAATTGCAGCACCGAAAGTGCTGCATTTTAGAGCTAGGGTTCAATCGATATCAGCACTGCACCAATATCGAATCCTGCGGCCTGGGCCTGGGAGTTGAGCTGCTTTTTATCTGCCCCCATCAGGACCTTAGCGCCGGCCCATACCTGGCTGGAACGATTACCCGTCCGGCAAAACGCGTGCACTTTGTCTCCTTCCTGCAAAACATCACGAAATGCCTCGCAGTGATTTCGCATCATACGTCCGCGAGTAAAAGGAATAGCCACAAATTTAATGCCCACCGCCAATGCGGCCTGCTCCATTTCCACATAGGAGGGGTGTGCTTCACTCTCACCTTCCGGGCAATTGCATACTACAACTTGTACCCCACTCTGAGCCAATGGCACCATGCTTTCACAGGCTATATGCTCAGAAACGCTCACCTGTTCATCTAATTGTTTAATATTCATTGTCACCTCAGTTCTATGCATTCAACTGAATAAATATATCGATCAGTAATTTCGTCTAAAGCTGATTAAGCGGCACTTTCAAATAAACGGTGCCATTCGATTCTGCCGGGGGCATTTGCCCAGCACGAATATTCACCTGCACAGACGGTACTATCAGCCGCGGCACAGATAAAGTGGCATCACGCTTGCGGCGCACCGCGACAAAATCGTCCTCGGCAACCCCATCGCGCAAATGAATATTCTCCCTGCGTTGCTCTCCCACGCTGGTCTCACACTGATAGCCCCGCTTACCTTTAGGCGGGTAGTCGTGACACATAAACATGCGAGTTTGGTCGGGAAGGGACAAGATCTTACGCACTGAGCGATACAGCTCTGACGCATCGCCGCCGGGGAAGTCACATCGCGCACTGCCAACATCCGGCATAAATAAGGTATCGCCAACAAAAAGCGCATCGCCGATTAGCCAGGCCATATCTGCGGGGGTGTGGCCGGGACTGTAAATCACTTTCGCTGTCAGCTTACCGACCTGGAAAGTTTCACCATCCTTAAAGAGATGATCAAACTGACTACCATCTGCCAGGAACTCCCGCTCAAGGTTAAATACATCGCGGAAGATTTTCTGCACCTGGCAAATGTGTTCACCGATCCCGATACGCCCACCCAATTGCTGGCGTAAAAACGGTGCCGCTGATAAGTGGTCAGCATGGGCATGAGTCTCCAGTATCCACTCCAGAGTCAGGTCTTTCTCTTGTATAAATGACACCAGCTCCTCAGCACCTCGGCTACTGGTGCGACCTGAGGCTGAATCAAAATTCAGCACAGAGTCCACAATAGCGGCGGAACCCCCTTCCCTGTCGTACACCACATAACTCCAGGTTTCTGTATCCCGATCCAGGAACGGCTGCACCCGGGCACAGTGTTCTTCGTGAGCCATCTTCTGCTCTCCCGTATTCACTACACCAACAATATACAATGTGATATTATATAAAACAATATATTGTAATTGTGTAAATTGATTTAGTACCTATGCCTGATACTGAACATCTCGATCTCAACAAAATGCGCGATTCCGCTGGCCAGGCGGCAGCGATGCTGCGCTCCCTGGCCAATCAGGACCGCTTGCTACTTCTATGCCAGCTCAGCCAGGAAGAGTTAAATGTAGGCGAATTGGAAGAGCGCCTGGGTATTCATCAACCAAGCCTATCCCAACAACTGGGTGTCCTCCGCCGCGAAGGCCTGGTCGAAACACGCCGCGAGGGAAAAAACGTCTTCTACCGGGTTGCAGACCCGCGAGTACTCGCCCTGCTGCAAACCCTTTACCAGCTCTACTGTGCGGAGTAATCCCATGACCATCGATTGGACCGCTTTCACCCCGGGCACTGCACTCGCCGGGGGGCTGCTGATTGGCCTCGCCAGTGCCGCTTTACTCGCCTTTAACGGTCGTATCGCAGGTATCTCCGGCATCATTGGCGGACTGCTTGACCAAATCCAGGGCTCCCTATGGCGCCTGGCCTTTATCGGGGGGCTATTGATAAGCCCTCTTGCCTGGAAAATCTTTGCAGCAGTGCCCGACATTGATATCCAGGCAGGATATCCCACCTTAATTGCAGCGGGATTACTGGTGGGCCTAGGCACGCGGATGGCTTCCGGTTGTACCAGTGGCCATGGTGTTTGCGGCTTGTCCCGACTCTCCACTCGCTCGCTAACCGCCACCCTGATATTTATGGTTGCGGGCTTCGCAACAGTGTTTCTAATGCGACACCTCCTAATCAGCCAGCTGGGGCAATGATGATGAAAACCAATATCAGTGCACTTTTGGCCGGGCTCACTTTCGGCCTGGGGTTATTGCTCTCCGGTATGGCCAACCCGGAGAAAGTTCTGGGCTTCCTCGATTTAGCCGGCGCCTGGGACCCCTCTCTGGGACTGGTGATGTTTGGCGCTATCGCCGTGGGCCTGCCACTATTCCATTTCATCAGACGGCGGGGACAGTCTATCTGGAAGCAACCGCTTCACCTGCCGGCAAGTAACCAGGTTGATCGCCGCTTGGTATTGGGCAGCCTTCTATTTGGCGCCGGCTGGGGACTGGCGGGGTTTTGCCCCGGACCGGCGATTGTCGCTACCGGGGCGGGACAACTTAAAGCGGTAATTTTTGTACTCGCCATGCTCACGGGTATGGGGATATTCCAACTCTTCGGGATCAAGCGCACTGCCGCAGTGGAGTAACTTGCGCCCAAGCACAACGGTGAGGCAGCCGCCGTCTATCTTGTTTGAGCAGTTCACACAATTGCGGCAGGAAGAGAGCAGAAACAAGCGTAAGGATGCGGCTACTCCACCTAATCCCTCCATGGCTTCGACGCTACCAGCCCAAGTGGCTGGTGGGAGATAGTGTTGCCGCCCTCCTGGCCAGCATGATGCTGATTCCACAGGCCCTCGCCTATGCTGCACTTGCCGGCTTACCCCCGTATCTAGGGCTCTACGCTGGGCTGCTCCCATTAGTAGGATACGCACTGTTTGGCTCCAGCTCGGTGCTGTCAGTAGGTCCAGTGGCCGTGCTCGCCCTAATGACCGCTTCAGCTCTCACCCCCATAGCCTCACCGGGAAGTCCCGAGTACATTTCCGGCGCCATATTATTAGCACTCTTGAGTGGAGTAATCCTGCTATTAATGGGGTTTCTTGGCCTCGGTAGCCTCGCCAACCTTTTGAGCCTTCCGGTTGTTGACGGTTTTGTCTCCGGCGCCGCGCTGCTGATTATTGCCGGGCAGATTGCCCCCTTGCTGGGAATATCAAGCAATGGGGATACGGTTCTCGAGATATTGATCAGCACCTTTAACCACCTACCCGAAACCGATCGGGAAGCAGCTCTGCTAGGGCTCATTGCACTGGCCAGCTTAATTGCCGCCCGTCTAGGTTTGCCCTTCCTGCTCAGGAAAATCGGGGTCGGCCCAGCACGATCCAAATTACTTTCACGGTTGGCGCCCATGCTTATCGTGGTGATTGCCATTGTGCTTACCACTATTTTTCACTGGGAGAAGGAATTACCCGTTGTGGGAGTTATTCCCGCTGGCCTACCAAACCTAAGTATCCCCTCTATTAACCCGGGGCTGATTTACAAACTGCTTTTGCCCGCCCTGATTATTGCCCTGCTCGGTTTTGTCGAGAGCTTATCTATTGCCCACTCTATCGCCCAGCGGCGCGGCGAGAAGCTCAACACTAATGCGGAACTGCGGGGGCTGGGCGCCTCCAATCTACTCAGCGCATTTTCAGGAGGGTTTGCGGTGACCGGCAGCTTTGCACGGACGGCCGTTAACGATGAGAGTGGAGCAAAAACCCCTCTCAGCGGCGTGATAGCCGCAGTGCTAATCGCACTGCTACTCCTGTATGCCACCAAAGTCTTTACTGAGCTACCAATCTGCGTGCTAGCCGCCACCATCATTGTTGCAGCCGCAAACCTGATCAACTTCCAGGGTATGGCCCACCACTGGCGCTACGATCGCACCGATGGACTGGCTATGGCCGGCACATTTCTCGGGGTAGTGTTTTTTGGTGTGGAAACCGGGATTGCCTTGGGTGTCGGGCTCTCATTCGCCACATTGATCTGGCGAGCCAGCCGGCCACATATCGCTGTCGTGGGGCGCGTACCGGGTACTGAGCAATTCCGCAATGTACTTCGCCATACGGTGAAAACCGACTCTGAGATTTTGTTCCTGCGTATTGATGAGAACCTGTTTTTTAGCAACATCAATGCGATTGAGGAGCGACTTTTTGTAGAGATAAAGCGGCATCGCAATACCCGCCATATGGTACTGATCTTATCGTCTGTTAACCGGATCGACAGCACAGCGATAGAGCGACTACTGCAGGTAAATCGAGATTTACAAAGTCGGGATATCCAGCTGCACCTGGCAGAGGTAAAGGGGGCTGTACTGGATCGCCTGGGCCACTCCAAGCTACTACAGGAATTGAGCGGCCGCGTGTTCCTCTCCCCCTACATCGCTGAGCTTGCCCTGCGCCACCATCAAATCTCCGATAGCGACAAACCATCCGAATAAGGTTGCGCGACTTGTAAGACAGCATCAAACACTGGCAAAATATCCAGTATTTGAGCAAAGAGCGCGATGGGCGGAAATAACCTTACCTCTGAACAGCAGGCAATTGCAGATCATGCCGGTGGTCACGCCAAGATCATTGCCGTTGCCGGCTCCGGCAAAACCACTGCTCTGTTGCACTACATAAAGAACCGCCTTGATGCAGGTATCGCCCCCGAACGACTGCTCGTATTAATGTACAACCGCAGTGCTCGAGAGGACTTCGACCGCCGCTTACGGCAGCTGGCTGAAGGCTCGATACCAGCGGTACATACCTTTCACAGTGTTGGATATCGTTTATACCGACGCATGATCGCCAATGACCATATCGCTGCTGCCAACCTATCCCCCCTCCCCCAACCCACAATCCAATTACAAATCTGGAAGGCCATTGAAGAGTGCGCGCCCACTCACGAACTCGAAGAGATTAGAGCACGGAAGCAATCTGAGATTGAGGCCGCTGAATTTTTTATTGACTACACCAAAACGATTCTGTCGGGAGATCTAAGCGCATTTCAGGAACTGAAGCTCGGCGATGAATACATGTATTTTCTGCAGGTATTTCGCACTTTTGAAGCTTGGCGCCGCAGCCAAAATGCGGTTACCTACGCCGACCTGATTTATGACCCAGCCATGCTGCTCAGCATGGATGAGGAAATGGCCGAGGAGTACGGCAGCTATTACGAAGATATCCTGGTGGACGAATACCAGGATATCAATGAGATACAGCACTTTTTACTGCGAGTTCTCTACGGAAAATCTGGCAACGTCATCGCGATTGGCGACCCAGACCAAACAATTTACGAATGGCGAGGCTCCAAACCGGATTTCCTGCTCACATTTTTCGATGGGGATTTTCCCCCCTCGAATATTTATCACCTGAGCCGCACTTTCCGTTACGGCCACCAGCTATCCCTGGCCGCCAACCACTTTATTGAGAACAATCGCGATCGCGCCGATATATTCTGTGTTTCTGCCAATGAAGATCAGCAAACAGAAATCGAGCTGGTAAAAACCGATAAGGAGGGGCGCTGGCTTGTAGAGCACCTGCGCCGATGTCAAAAGCAAGGTCAGTCACTCAGGGATGTCGCCGTATTGGTGCGGCTGTGGTCTATCGCCGCTCCTATTGAACTGGCACTGCTGGCCAATAATATTCCCTACCGTTCAGCAAGCCGCAACACCGTCCTTTCGCGCCGGGAGCTGCGCCCCTTATTTTGGAGTTTAAATATTGCCTCCGGTCGATTCGCCGAACTTCCACCCAAGCGTCGCCAGCAGGGACTTTACGAATGGCTGACCTCTCCCCATGTGCGTATTCCGCGCAAAGTCCTGGAGCCCATCTGTTCCTCTCTGGCAGCGCTGGACAAAGGCTGGGGCAAGAAGCTAATTGCCCTACTACCTGAAAACCTGAGCAAGCCCCAGATCAAGCGCTTGCGCCAACGGGCAGACCTGCTTACCCAGATCGAGAGCTGGCGCGGTCACGCTGGAGAGCTACTGCGTCGCCATATCGGTGAACTGGAACTTCTCAGCGGAATCGCTGACGACGCCTTCACCCGCCAACAAGGGGAGGAGAGGCAGCAAACCATCCTCGCTTTCTGCAAATACCTGGACACACTGAAGCAGCCACCCGCTGAAGCCCTGGCACATCTACAAGAGCTGCAACGCCAACACCGGGAGGGCGAACAAACCGAAGCGGATGCTATACAGATAACGACTATGCACCAGGCTAAAGGTTTGGAGTGGGAACAAGTGATTATCCCCACCCTCACCCAGCACAATATGCCCTATCAACCTCAACGGGACTTCAGCACACCCGCGTCACTGGAGAGCGAACGCCGCTTGATGTACGTGGCGATGACCCGAGCCAAGTCAAAACTCTTCTTGTTGGCCCCTGCAGAAGACTCCAAAAAGAATGATCCAGAGGCTTCGCAGCCTTCATTATTTATTAATGAAATGCAGCTTCCTTTAAGTAAATTGATGGCAGACTCCTTAAAGGAGCGTCCGGAAAAAATCGACACCGATGTACCGGTTTCACGCCAAGCGCTCCACTATTTAGAAGCTTGTGATTACAACCCCAATATCAGTGCACCCAGGGCACCAATGCGAAAACCCGAACCTGGAGAGGGACTGCGGCATCGAAAACTTGGCTATGGAAGGGTTTTGGGATGGGAGGACAAGCGTATCGAGGTTTTATTTAGCGACGGTAAGGCTCGGCGGTTTGATTGGGAGACTTTGTCACAATATCTGATGTAGCAATACCTAGGAACGTGCGTACCAAAAAAATTAATTCACTCCGCTGTTATCAGGTTACCTAATGCAAATATCTATCAAGAGCCTTCTTCATAATCATCTTTCCCAACTGCTTTCCATTACGACTAAAATTCCGCAGGAAATATTTCACAAGCAGCTGGCACCTGACATGTTCAGCTTAGCTGAAAATGCAAAAATTGCGGCCAATTTTTCTCTTCGCGGATACTGCCCGCTCGTTGACCAGAAAATTGTGACATTTGAAGAAGATGGGAATACAAAGGAAGGTATTCTGAGAACTATCCAAAAAACACTAAACTATTTAGATTCTTTACCCGAAGTAACCGATCTGGACAGTAGTAGAAGAATCAATGATAAAGCAGGTTTTACAACCGTGGATCTCCCACAGCCACAATATATCCATCAATATATACTTCCAAACTTTCTATTCCATATACTAGCGGGGCAGAAATAATCAGTACACCCTGGTAATATAAACTGCATGAAATACGATGCCAGAAAACTTAGTACTGAGGAGCAGCACCTCATACGTAAAATTGCTGTTCAGCGAGTATTTGATGGAGAATCTGCGGCGGAGGTTAGTCGTAGCTTAGGGCTGGGGAGCAGAACTATTTTCCCATGGTTAAGGACTGCTCGGGAGAAAGGTATTGAAGCGCTATCTCCAAAAATTAGACCTGGACGCGGTAGAAAACTGTCAGCTATTGAAGAAGAGGAAGTCAAACGATGGATTATTGGTGGCGATCCAAGGCAATATGGCTTTGATTTCGGATTGTGGACACGTCAGATCGTATCGGATTTGATTTTTGAGAGATTCAAAATTGAACTTAGCGTTTCTAGTGTCGGCACACTTCTACATCGACTGGGCCTGACGCCACAAAAGCCTCTACGAAGAGCTTACGAGAGAGATGAGAAGGCGGTGAATAAATGGGTAAAGGAAGTCTATCCAAAGATTAAATCTTATGCGAAAAAAACTGGTGCAGAAATATTTTGGCTGGACGAGGCTAGTATCAGATCAGACGATCCACTCCAAAGGACATGGGGAGAAAAAGGAAAAACTCCAGTGGTAAAAACGAGTGGTCAAAGACAGTCAATCAATGCGATCTCAGCTTTATCGAATAGAGGTGGCTTCTGGTATCATATTTATAGTGGAAAGTTCACGGCAGAAAAGTGCGTAGAATGCTTCAAAAATTTCCAGAGAAGTCAGAAAAGACCAGTGATTCTCATTGTTGATGGGCACCCAGTACACAAATCGAAAAAGGTATTGGAGTATGTCGATTCACAGGATGGAAAGCTTGAAATGGTGTTCTTACCGCCATATGCACCAAACCTAAATCCAGATGAGTTGGTCTGGAATCATATGAGAAATATAGGGACTTCAAAGAGGCCGCTGAAAAAAGGTGAGACACTACTGAGTCGTGCAAATGCAGATTTGCAGAGCATCAAGAAAAATAGAAAACTTGTGAAATCATTTTTTCAAGAGTCGACTGTATTCTTTGCTGCTGCCTAGGTAGTAAGCATGGTTTATGCAATTGCACGCCACTGCGGTGTAACCCTTAGCAAAGGCGATTTTGATGGGTTACATAAGTACCCTGACAATTTTAGCTTTGTAGATAGATTTTAAAAATGACACAGTTCCATATGTACTACAGTGGCAAGTTAGAAAAACTATAAAAAGCTCTTCAAAAAACCTGCCACAAGTAGAACCAAACTCAGACAAAAAAGGCGTGCAGACCGACATTTTGATAAATCAAAAGAAGACAGATTGGCAACCAAATCAGACAAAATGCCTCTTTAACGCACAATCAAGCCTCAAAACCATCCAACTCTAATTAAACAACTTGACTGAATTCTTCAGACAAAAGCAATATAGATACTGTCTATTTTGACACTTGAGCACTTCGTTACTTTTACACCTCAGGAGACCAACATGAAAATTTCAAAAATATTTCTATTGATCCCTCTATTAGCCAACTACAATTCAGCATTTGCAAAAGAAACCCCTTTCTACGCTGGAATTGGATACGGGACTCAGGATTTTGATGGGCAACAAGAACTTACAGATTATTATGTAAATAATAATTTTAAAGATACCACCAGCTCCTTTGATATTTACGCTGGCTACCAACTAAATCAATTCTTCTCTGTAGAGGCAGGATACAGCCATTTTGGTAAAGCATCCGACACCTATATTCATCATAGTGCAGTAATAGCTCAACTTGACTATAACATCATTAATGACAAGGAAAGCTTGGATATTGACAGCGTACAAATAAATTCTGTCTTCGAATACCCAATGCTAGATAATGTCACTGTCAGCGCCTACCTTGGCCTTTCTTACACTAAAATAGATAGTACTTATACCGCCTACATGAGCATCGCGGATATTGATGGAAATTATGAAGACAATAAACCTTTCAAGTCCAGCGAAAATGATTTTGACCTAACTTACGGTATCGGCGTCAGATACGACTTTACCAACCGGTTCAGCGGCAAACTGCAATGGAAAAACATCAATAATGATGTCGTAGATATCAGTGGCATACATTTGTCTATAGAAACCCATTTCTAAGGACATCTATAAAATGAATATCCGAGGGTAAAAACTGCCTTTATTTTTACCCTCACGAAACTGGCCTCATATTCTAAACCCCTAAACTTCCAGCTTTCATTTTATTGCTAATACCCTACACTTCCATAGTTAGCTCACTGAGTAGTTTATAGACGCTTAATGGGCCAAGCCAAAAATAGATTGAATTGATCGGGCAAAAGGTCCTAACTTTACTTGAAAGCGAATATAGCGCAACGGTAACTAGCGATTTACAACCTATCAAAGAGATAAAACCGCTCATTTAATGGAATAAATGGGGCCAAAATGAAATACACTAGACTAGCCATATTACTATTAACCATTGCAAATGCTTCTATCGCGGCAGAGAAGTCAATCTACGCCGGAATAGGATATGGATACTTTGACTTTAAGGGCCAGAACAAACTTCCAGAACCCTATATAAGCTCTCAACGCTTTGGCGATCACGCCAACAATGTCAACATTCACGCTGGGTACCAATTCAATCAGTTTCTTTCCGTTGAACTCGGGTATGACCACTTCGGTAACACCTATGATGAATTTGTTGCATTAGTTAGTTTCTATGACAGAGAAATTGATGAATATCGCGATGCCTATATCACCGATGATGAAACGGTTACAGTAGAAAGTTATCATCTGCATGTTATTGCCCAATATCCAATCCTTAACAAGACGACTGTAAATGCTCTTGTTGGCCTCTCCCATAACAAAATCGACAGCGAGTTCATACCAAGATCCAGCTGGATACCAGATAGCCCATTAAGCCCAACCTACTCCCAAAGCAAAAATGAAACGGACTTAGTCTACGGCATTGGAATAAAGTACGCTTTCACTGATAACTTTGCATGCAGGCTCCAATGGAAAACAATTGATAATGATACCCTGAGGATAAGCGGATTTGACTTGTCATTGGAGACGCGCTTTTAGGCGCTGAGATCGAAACCTGATAAGCCGGATGAGATTGACTGCCCCCTACTTTGTCATTGATCGGTACATTTCCTTTCAAGAGCCTCCAAGAGCCACGCAAGCGGGCCTTGCCCTCACTCTGTAAAACCACTTATCTACTCTTGATGGTGGGGTCTTATCATCCTCTTGGCCCGCTAGCCCTGGCAGCGAATTTACAACTAGTCAAAACTCACTCAAAGTGCCTAACATTTACCCAAGACAATGTTTTTTAAGGGTTTTTTTATTCTTTAGGTTGACTTGCACCAGGTGCATCTATAATATCCGCACCCGTAACGCGCTCGTAGCTCAGCTGGATAGAGTACCTGGCTACGAACCAGGCGGTCGGAGGTTCGAATCCTCCCGAGCGCGCCATACAAACAAAGGGCTTATGCTTAACGGCATAAGCCCTTTTTTGTTATAGCGCGGTAAAACCCGCATGTATATATCACCGCCAGCATTACCTTTATGCCTGAGTCGGCCCCACCGCCATCAACTCCCCCAGAACTCCACTGCTAGACATCTGTCACCAGGCCGTAATACAAGAACTTCTAGGAAGTATTCCTCACCTTGAACCCATTGCTGGGAGCTAGTGATGGAATTGGCGGTTCACTGCCAGAAACATAAATTGCCAGTGATACAGATAAATTTATATAAGCAGGGGCTGAGCCAGCTCCTCTTTCCCAAGAAGAAAGCCAGCGATTGGGCAAGCACTAGATTTTAACTGAGCTCCACCGGCAACAATTAAGTGGGCGAACCCCAGTCGACAAACTGTCAACGGAAAGCCATTATCAGGTGTAATAGAATTACGCATCAGCACTCTCTGCTGAAGAGCAATAATCATACCCCCTCGCGTACAGACTATTTTCGGTGTTAGATAAATTGAGGGGCGAGTTTCTCGATGATATAACCTACCTCCTCCACATCAACTCATGAATGCAAATGATACTCTCAACATCACCACCAACCCATAAGCAATACACCTTATAGTATCGACTCAATAATTCACAACTTAGCTAACGTTACTATGCTAATAGAAACGTAAGATCAAAACAGTCACCATAATCCAGATTGACTGATTGCAAGCAGCCCTCTTTTACACTTGCTGGCGCGATCATAATTATCCCAAAAGGAATGACGCAGGCATAAATTACATCGCTTATAGTTAATGAGCACAGAACATGACACGTTTCCTATCTTTTCTGACATGGAAAAAAATACTTGTCGGTTATTTTTCAGTAATCTTCATCTTTGCTGCAATATATAGTGAATGTGACTCCTGTATAAATGAAAAGCTCGATTTCACAAAAAGTATCTACTTCAGCATTGTAACAATAACAACTTTGGGCTATGGAGAAATTTACCCTGTCAATGAGCTCGGTTACCTACTAACCTCCATTGAAACACTGACGGGAATTGCAACATTTGGGTTACTATTGAATGAATTTACAAAATACCAATCAAACCGACAAGAAAAATTAAGACAAGAAAAAAGAGTCGAACAATTAAAAAATGCATACCATTATTTTCGAGTTCACATGGCCGATTTTTGTGCCGCGGCTATCAGCACTATAACTCACAAAGAACAAGCCCCGGCATCCTATGACATGATGGGTTTTAGAGCATACTTAGAGAACAACAATAATAGAAACGCAAATATCCTTAAGGAAGCCCTTCCTCGAGACTACAAGTTCAGAGCAATGGTCATGACGGAATACAAAATATATGCCCGACAAATAGAACTGGCTTGCTCAACGATAAATCTCCACGATACAAGGCTATTGGACTTCTTCTATACCCATATAAGCCAGTCTGTCCGACTTGAAGCTGTGAGTGAAGCATCAGAGACCTTATCAGAAACTCTATTCAATCTAATCAATGACATTATGGCAGGAGTCGATGCAAATGGAGGCAGGCGTGACCGAGACATATATATGGGTTATATCAATTCACTAGAGTCGCACGTTAACCAAAGCTAACAGACCACCAAAAGGTGATTCTAATACTACCTTGCTCACCCAAATAGATAGCACCGATGATTTCATAAATATGACTCAGGATGGCACTAACAATGTCGGAGTATCTATACAGATTGAAAGCTCACTGAGTACCGTTCAAATTTTACAAATCGGGGATCAAAATGAGAGTGGAATATCTCACAGCTTAAGCATTTCTGATTTTGCTAGCTCTACACAATTTGGTACTGGAAATATATCCAGACTTGGTCAGGGTGCAGGCGGTAATAATTTTGCTATTGGAGATCAAGTTAGTGAGCTAAATACCGTATCAGCCAATCAATCTAACAGTTCCTTTAACTAATTAAATATAAGCCAGCAAGGCATGCAAAATTCACAAACAGTGTTTCAGGCAGGCTCACAAATTAGCTCATGGACCACCCAAAGCGGCATGGAGAACTCTGCAATGTCGAATCAGCGCGGAATGAACCACGCTTTAACATCCCTTCAAAACGGGACCCTGAACAGCCTCACAGCTAACCAAAGTGGAACCTCACAACTTGCCAATGTAACCCAGCTGGGAACAAGCAATAGCGGAACGATCAGTCAGTAGTCGCCGCAGAGCCTCACAAGCCCTTTGTAACCTATAGAAAGCCCTACACAGCTTTCTACCCACGCCTCGGGAGCTGAATCCCTTTGTGAGAAAGCAGAAACAGACAAACAGGTTTTACGGTCACGAAACACCAAAAAAGCACTTCATGTGAAAAAAATGCTTGACTCTACCTACGCCAATCTATATTGTGCGCCTCCTCGACGCGCTCGTAGCTCAGCTGGATAGAGTACCTGGCTACGAACCAGGCGGTCGGAGGTTCGAATCCTCCCGAGCGCGCCATTTTCAAGGGGCTTACGTTTTTTGACGTAAGCCCCTTTTTTATTGCGACAACCTCAACACCAAAACACAGCTAGGCTTTGGATTATGGAAACAAGGAGAAGTTTTCAGGGGGTAGCGCCATGGATATCACGACTCTGAATGTACTTAAGCAGCTAGGTTTGTTAGCCGCAGTCTTTACCCTATCTACGGCCGCACTGGCCATTGAATGCGGCGACACTATATCTGAGCCCACCACTCTATCTCAGGACCTGAATTGCGAGTTGAGTATCGCCAATCCTGTAGCACTCACCATTGTAGGTCCATCAGGGAGCCTGAATATGGCGGGGTTTGAGCTTAGCTGCGTATCGCTGGACCCAACCCAAACAGATTTCTACGCAATAGACCTCCAGGGCACCGCAGCATATCTCAGCAACGGCCAACTAACCAACTGCACCAATGGTGTCATCACCTCCAGCTCAGGCTTCCACTCCATCTCCAATATGGAAATAAATAGCGCTGTAAGAAATGCAATTTTGCTATTCGGCAACGGCAATACCATCACCAACGTCGATATTACAGGTCCTGCTACTTCAACCATCTCTGATGGTATTGAGGTTTTTGGCGATTACAACACCATTAGTCGCAGTTCGGTACTAGGAGGCGGAGACGAAGGCATTGAAATCCTGGGAGACTATAACAATATCTCCTTTACTACCGTTTCTGGGTTTAGCGAGGACGGCTTCGAGATTGACGGCAACTTCACATTTGTATCTAACAGCATCATTGAGAATAACGGTGAAGCTGGAATCCTGATAAACGGTAATTTCAACAACATAGCAAGTAACAATGTGCCGGATAATGGGCAGGTGGGCATTAATCTAAGTGGCGGCTCAAGCAATTCGATTGCAAGCAACACGGTATCCAATAATGGGCTATCGATACTATCAAGCAATGGCGGTATTATCGTTACTGACTCGAATAGCTTAAACAACCGGATTACCGGGAATACCCTAAACGGCAACCAGCAATTTGACCTCGCAGATCCCTTTGACCCCGACTGCAATGAAAGAAATCTTTGGAGTGGAAACCAGTTCACTACTTCAGACCCCACATGCTTAGACTAACTACCCAAACTAGAGAAGTGGCTTGCGCTGCAAGGCCGGACACCTCCAGTCTCACGAAGGCTATATCCGGGATTTAAACAGAAGCAAATAAGACTCAAGTACCAAAATTACTGTTCAAAGTTAAACCAAGTTGAATCAAGAGTCTCAATAGTTAAAAATGCATGAGGAGCTGTCAAAATCAGAAGTAAGGGACTACATGACTGATATCCTCAAAGATATACTTCAGTTCGTACAGAATGTGGGGCTTAAGAATGGCCTCTTTGTCATATTTTTCATCTTTGCGCATTACCTCCTCTTCTGGATGTACAGTGGGCGCCTGAAGGACCGACAAGTTGAAATTGACCGGCTTGCAGCAGATAATAAAGAATATAGGGACAGGTTTTTAAAGTTGATGGACAACGCCTTCTCTTATTCACCTCCCACTAGGAAAAACGCGCCCAAGAAGCCAATTAATGAAAAGGAGTTTGAGTAGTGCTCTATCTATTGCCGGCAATTGCTCTTGTCTTCATTTTCGCGAAAATATATCAGCTTCTGGAAGTAAAGAAGCATGATCAACACTTATTTGAGTTTTGTCAGCTACGGAGAGATACGATCGGCTATCTCTCCGATTCTTATACCGACCTATCAAGAAATGATTACATAGCCTTACGCAAGATCAATGATGCACTCAGCACCATCATTGCCGGATATAAAGAGCACAGAACGGTTGTGTTTAATCTCAGGTTATTTTCAGAGTATGTCAATCAGCTAAAAGCCTTTGAGAAAAAGGCCGAGAAGATATCAACCAGCAATCCAGATATACAAGAGTTACTAAACAGAGTTCATCAGTCTATATTTAATGCCTTTCTGGCATTTACCCCCTACCTAAAATCAGAACTCGCGTTCAATGTAGTGATGAAATTGATCTCTCTGGGAGTAAATGCCGGGGCCAATTCATTCAGGGCACATTTGCTAAGCCTTAAAGAAGCCAAAACCCTGCTCAATACATTTAAAAAGCATTCCTCCCCTTGCTGAGCCCCTCTTTTTCAGCCACCGAGAGCTTTTTGGCTATTTGCATGGCAAGCGCTATCAAGGGCAAATTTGATACCAGCCAGTACGCCAAGCGCTGATATCAATCCTGCTGGGAGTCAGCCAATAAGGCTGGACTCTGTGGACACTCAAGATTCTATGCGTGAAAAGTAACTAAAGGCGGAATTTTCAGTCAAGCAAAAAGCACTGAAAAATTAATGGGTTAATACAGAAATACACTTATTTTTTGGAATGTTTAATATCCCAAATTAGGACAGCACTCCATCCAGCATCAAACTATTGATATTTAACTAAATAGTCATCTTCAGCTCATATTAAACCATTCGGTCATCATCGATATATCGATAATTTCGAAAAAATCGATATACGAAATAATCATTACCAGAAAACTGAAAATAAGGCGCACAGACCTAGAAATCGCACTTTTTTCTCACCGAAAGCCCTTACAACCGAGAAAAAACTACGGACCGCTCAACCCATAAAAAGTAATATCATACGTTTTTTCCGCCCCCGTTCTTACCCGGCAAAACCCGCTCTCTCCATTTAGTCAATATCAAAGATTCGGTGTCTATATCCTTGCGACGTAAATACCTTATAGGTGCAGAAATGGAACTCAGTTATTTCCTTATTATATGTACAGTGATCATTGTGATTTTCACTGCCTGCGCCTATCTGTACAACTATATCCTTACAGCAAGCGCAACATTTTATCGCTCACCAGTGCAAGAGGATGAGACTGCGATACGCAATCACCTCAATGATAAAGATACGATCAATATACTTGTCATTGACGGTGGTGGTATTCGTGGACTCATACCGCTATATGTCATTAAGCACTTGGAAAAAGCACTGGGGCAACCAGTTGACGAGCTTTTCGATGTGTTTAGTGGTGTCTCGACGGGCGCTGTCATTGTTACCGGGTTGAATGTCCGCTCATCTCACCTGGCTAAAAACTATGCCAATGTCGACTCAAAAACAGACTTGCTTATTAACCTATACAAGTCGAAAAGTAATTATCTGTTTTCAACCCCTTGGTATCATAAACTGCTTACAGCATCCGGCCTTTTTTCTCCAAAATATTTGGGTCGCCGTCTTCACAAAGTGATGGAGAAGCACTATACACCAGAGCTTAACTTCACCGATTTGAAAAATTATGTGATTATCCCCTCACTCAGTGTAAATACTGGTGAACTTCACCTCTTCAAAAACCGAGGAGGAGATACCAGTGAGCTTCCTACCAACAGCCTATACCAACTGGTCACAGCTGCAGTAAGTGGGGTTTCACTGTTTCCCCCAGTTGGCTTTATGGCTGACAGCAAAGAAGTGGGCCATAAATACTTTGCCGACGCAGGTATTTCTGCCAACAACCCTGCAAGTGTTGCGCTCCTGGATATCATCAAAGAGTTCCCTCACAAGAACTACTATGTGCTGATTCTTGGGTCTGGCACCTCCCCGCTAACCAGTTCGCAGGTGAAATATAAAGACCTGAAAAACTGGGGCATACTACAGTGGGCACGAGATGCTATCTCAAGTGTTCAAAGATCAATGGATGAGCAGCAATTGCACGCCCTGGAAATTGCTTCATTACTCTCCAACAATGTAAAGATCAAATATGACTATCTCAATGTAGAGGTAACTGAACCCCATGTCGGTCTATTCGAATACGACAATATCGACTCACTCAAGATTCACTCAGATCGACTCATTAAGAACAATAAACAGAAAATACAACAGGTAATTGACCAATTGGCCACTGCCAACGGATAAAAAGCTCATCACAATCTAAGGCGGCAACTCAAAAAAAGTTGCCGCCTAGCCTAAGGACAGAGGCATTCACTCTATCAAAAAATACACGCTTAGCACCCATCATCCGCTCACCCGCATGCCAGCAAACCAACCAACAAATATTTTACTGATTTATCGTTAGTGACATTACTCTTCAGAAGCAAAATCAAACGGCGTTTAACCATGCCAAAGTTTCGCTATCTAATCACAATTCTAATTACACTGACCTCTTGCCTCTTTGTGAATGTTAGAGCTGGAGAACTTCATGATCGTGAAGCTCGAAACAGGTGTATAAAAACCTGTAAGAATAGCTACTATGACTGCATTAGAGATAATGAAAATCAAGACTTGTGCGTAGAGAAGAAGATCCACTGCGATAATATATGCTATGAATACGAAGAAGATCGCTGGCGCTGGTATCGAGATGAATCTTCCAACCATTAACCAATAAGCAGATATGTGTTAGCCGTCCTATAGGATATCAAGACAACATTGGATAGCTGTGCAATAAGCGTATATTTTGCTAAGATCCAGGTCCTACATAAATTATCTACCAATAAGAAAATATGAAACTCCTTTCTATAAACGTATCCAAAAAAGTAGATTATGAATACAAAGGTAAGACTGTAACAACGGGGATCTTCAAGAAACCAGCCCAAGGAAAAGTTTTTGTTGGTAAGAATAATTTGGAAGGAGATGAGCAGGCAGACTTAAAAAATCATGGCGGCAAAGATATGGCCATATATGCGTTTTCTAATGACCACTACCCTTGCTGGGAGGACCTGTTAGGCAGAAAGGGCCTTAAGTATGGCGCATTTGGTGAGAATCTAACGGTAGAAGGGCTTCGAGAAGAAAATATCTTTGTTGGAGACCAATTCCGCATAGGCAGTTGTATCCTTGAGGTAAGTCAACCCAGAATACCCTGCTTTAAGCTAAGCATGGCCCTAGATAATGACGCTGCAGCCAAGATTCTCACTAGCAGCTTTAATTGCGGTGTATATTTTAGGGTTGTTAAAGAGGGGCATATAAAAGAAGGGGATTCGATTTGTAAGATAGCTAAAGCTCCAAACTCAATCGACATACGATCTATGTTCAGAGCTTTTTTTGATAAGCAATTTCCCAATACCAAGCAAGTACTCCAGGCTGCAAGTCAGCTACAACCCTTATCCAAAGAATGGAGAGAGAAAGCTGTAAGGCGGCTCTCTAAACTCTGACAATTGAGTAATTTATCACATCAGCCTACTAACTATGTTCCCTCCGAAAGTGAGCCTCCAGGAGGGCTATATAGTAAAAGTTAAAACCCGGCATTACCCCGGATTTAAATGTGTTAATCGTAGTTTTTTAGCGAAAAGTACTAACTTATTAAACAGACAAGAATTAATAGGCTTCCTCAAGTTGATATTACTGCGCGAGCTATGCTCGAACACCCCCTATTGCCATCTACCAATATATTTGCGGATAAAATGATAGCTATTATCAAGCATTCAATAACTTAAACGGATCCTGTCAGAATTGGCCTTGGCAAAAGGGTTTATTCATATACTTGGATGCGCCCAACACCCAAGAATCTTTTGCTAACATCACAGACACCAACCATTTAAAACCTTACATCAAGCTACAGCTTATTATACAACCTGCAAAATTTAACATAGGGCTTCGAAGATATTAACAAATAAAAAGCAACTGAAAAAATAATTACCGCCCCAGCGTACTGAATAAAATATAAAATCCATAAATATATAATAAACGGCAGAACTAACACAGATAATTTCTTAACCCCAATACTGGCAATATGCAACGATGCATAAATACAGATAAGTACTGACAAAGAGGCGCACACCAACAAAAGGGATGATGAAGTTATGGTAATCATGAGCACCCCCAGTACAGCAAAAACAGCAGCCCCAAAGTATCTCGTGCCAGGTTCAAGTGCTCCCATGCTAATGGGGGCGGCCATATATCCAACTATATGATAGCCAGATACGATCACCATAAGTGCTGCCCAACTATCAGCATGAGCAAGTACAACTGCTGCTATCAACCAATTAGTAAGCATCGAGCGCCTTGATAAATTATGTACAGGATCTAAAACAGCTAACCATCGCGGCATTTGCCCTACAGAGGCCATTGCAAATAGAATTCTTGACGAGGCCCCCAAATAAGTATATCCAGATGCCGAGGGACTTATCACACTGTCTGCAAGTAGTATCATTGCAAGGAAGTGCAAGCCAAGCAGTGTCGCCAAGTCCAAAAGCGGCGAGTCAAAATTAATCCCTTGCCAACCACCATTTTCCACCAGAAGATCGTTCGGCACTGAGGCCATAAAAGCATATTGCAATGCAAGATAAACAAGCGTCATTATTGTAATTGATAAAGTAACGGCCAAAGGAATATTACGCTTGGGATGTTTTATCTCACTGGCAAAGGCAACACTGATCTGAAAGCCATTAAACGAATATATTAGACCTGCCCCAATAACAGCGGAAAAAGCGCTTCCAAACCCAAACTCCTGATTAGAGTCAATTGAAAAATTTGACCCACTTGTATCACTACTAAATACAACTATAAGCAATACAACTATTGCAAAGGTGGGAGTAAATATCTTTAGAACAGTGACAACATTATTGATCTTGGCAAGAAACCGTATTCCATAATAGTTAATCAGCAAATATACAAAAAGAATACTTAACGCGAGAACCTTCCCCCACGGGGTCAAGGTGTGATTGTCAATTAACAAAGAGGAATCTATAGCAGATGAGAGATATTGGGTAGTTGCCTGCGCCTCGGTCGCAACAACCATTAATGTGCCAAACCAGTTAGCAAACGCAAATGGCATTCCAAAAATACTATTGTGCGACAATGCACTGGATTGAGCGAGGGCTCCTCGGACTGGGTAGAATGCAACGACACGGCTTAGGCACAAGCCAACCATCAAGACCAAAAGCGCCGCTAATATCCAGGCTCCAAAAGCCCAATTACCTGCATAGTTTGCCGTAAGCTGCGCACTAAACAACCAGCCCGAACCTATCATACAGGTGGCACTAAGCAGCGTAGCACTCAACAGAGAAACGCGTTTTTTTCCGCCTTTGGCACAACCCATATCGACTGTTTTCTATAGTGTTATGCAGGCGTCTTCTCTATTTAATCTGATAGCTCCTGCTACTAGTATCTTTAGTTTAGCCAGCCCAGTTCATTTCAACCAAAAACAGTAAGTTATCTCTTTCTACTTCAGGTATAAGTCAAAATTAAAAATGGAGATATTGTATAGAAGCCTTTAAAGGCCTAATAGAAATTTGACATGAGCATCAACTCGCCTTTCCAAAAGCTTAGGGCTGCCTGCCGGGAGGCACGTTCAACATATGCAGCAACGAAAGTTAACGCAACTATACAGAGGGCTGAAGGAAATCCCAGCGGTTGCATCTTTCAACATCGAGGTATTCTTTCAAGATTGACGCCATACGCCCCCGCATCCGCCAGAATTTTTCTGGCACATAGTTAGTCGCAAAAGCTATAGAGGCCTTACATTCAGGAACAACTAAAAGGTAAGCCGTAGCCGCATCATCAGTCACGCCACCGTGATGCAGTACCAACCATGGCTTATCTTGCTCCCCTAGATTTATGCCACCCACCCGCCAACCAAGGGAATATTTCTCCTTGTTTATTTCGCCATTGCGTAATTTCAATGGCACAGAAAGCGCTTGTAGGGCATCTGTAGACAAAAATCCATTTTCATAGGTAGCTTGAGCCATTCTTACCAGATCAGAGGGTGTTGATATAAATCCTCCACCTCCAAAAAGGAAACTCCTATCTCGCTTGGTCGTTGATTTAACATGCACACTCTCTTTACTGGTACTTGAATAATATGCCGCTTCATTTTCGTGCCCTGCAAAAGAAGTGTCCAACTCTGTGGCTTTCATTCCCAGGTAATCCCAGAATTCGGAACTGAGATAATCAACGTACCCTTTTTTCGAAGCCTGCTCTACAACAGCGGATAGCAAGATATAACCATTCGATGAATAACGATATTCTGTTCCAGGTTCAAATAGCAGAGGGTGTTTATCAAATACGTAAAATGCATCAAGTGGGTGTTGATGATCTTTTACATTGGAAAACTCAGCCAAATCTCTTTCCGGTGTATCATGTGGCACACCAGCGGTATGTGCGGCAAGTTCAGCAACACTGAATAGCCGAGTATAATGGGGCCTCTCTACATACTTACTTACCGGATATTGCAGATCGAGTTTACCTTTAGTAACTAGCCGAGCTACAGCTAATCCCGTCATCGGTTTAGCCAAACTACCAACTGAATACTGTGTACTTGTATCGGCTTCCAAACCCTTTTCAATATCAGCAAGACCTACCGCTTGCGCAAAAGCCACACGATTATCCAACCCTATCGCAACGGATAAAGATGGTAGATTGTACTCCTTCTTTAATTCTGCAACTTCAGTCATAACTTTAGAAAAATTATTCTCGGCTGCTGAGGCTTCCATAGGAAACCCTACGAAGAGCACCATTAAACCAAATAGCAAATAACTTCTTAACATTTTTCTCACTTCAAATTCACTATAATAATTCTGGGGATCATAAATTCGTAAATAATAGCTGATCTACTACCTAGTAAAGCCTCCATCTTCAGCCAAGAAAAGGGGGATCACACTTAATCAGCTACAGTTTAATTAGACGCAATCAATACTGAACTTGGATTCAATAGATCAATTATTTTTTATATCGACACGCACTTTAATTATACAGAGACATACTTGACCCATCTCTCATTGGAGCATTCATAAGGGGTGCCCCATATAAGTTGCTAAAGTAGCAACTATCGCTATATCGAGGCTATCAAAATTTGGGTGAGTTCTTTGGGCATATCTAGCATCACATCATGACCACAGGGAAGGTTTATCGTCTCCCAACCAAGTTCTCTCTGGGCTCTCTCAAAGAACGGCCTACCAATTCCTGGTGCCCAGCCTGACGCATAGATGTATCGGTGCCGAGCTACTTGCCTCCATAAGCCCTGTAGTTGAATCGGTTGCTCAAATGATCCCAGAGGATGGTCGACACAGCGCCGATCCACCCACGCCTGATCTTGAATGTTAACCCCGAAATCTATTGCAGGACTTGGCGCTACGCGAAATCCATCACCCTGAGTTCTGGCAATATCCTGAAAATTCAACCCGACCTCTACAGGCAAAAGATCTAAGACGTTTTGCCCATCCTCTGGAACTAAGGCATCAAGATAGACAAGGGATCGTATATGCTGGTGCACCTTATCAGCCACACCGGTTATTACCACTCCACCATAACTGTGGCCACACAAGACAATATCCGTTAACTCTTCACATGCGATAACACCCAGAATGTCTTGTATATGCGTATCCAGGTTGATTGTGCCATCTAAAAGGTGCGCCCTTTCTCCGAGCCCCGTCATAGTTGGGCTATAAACCTCATGGCCGTACCGCCTAAGAAACGCTGATACCCGCTTCCAACACCAGCCTCCCTGCCAAGCACCGTGTACCAGAACAAATGTTGCCATAAAGACTTAACCCCACGACCAGGCACTCCACCTGTATGAATTATCGCCACTTTTAGCTTCCACCCCCATCCCAAATGATAAACGGTTGACAGGTCTAGGACGCTTGACCTAGCATTATTGATCCTAGGTCAAGCGTCCTAGACCCTGTAATGCTAGTTAAAGAGGAAGTACAGCATGGCAAATCTATTTCAATCCTTCGATTTATCAGGTCTTCGACTTACAAACCGCATGGTTATGGCGCCGATGACGCGAAATCGAGCGGACAAAAATGGAGTCGTAACACCCATGATGGTTACGCACTACCAACAGCGGGCAAGCGCTGGCCTAATTATCGCTGAATCATCTCCTATCTCTACGCAAGGTGTGGGATACCCTTACACGCCAGGTATATACACCGCTGATCAAGTTGATGGTTGGAGGAAGTTAACCCATGCAGTACATCAAGCTGGTGGGAAAATTTTTATACAGCTGCAACATTGCGGGCGCATTTCCCATCCCGACCTACAACCAGATAAAAAGGCTCCCGTGAGCGCATCTGCAATTAAACCAATTGGGCAAGCGGTTACCTACGAGGGGCATAAGGACTTTGCTCTTCCCCGTGCACTAGAAACTAGTGAGATTCCAAAAATCGTGGAGCAATTTGGCTTTGCTGCACAAATGGCTAAAGAGGCCGGCTTTGATGGAGTTGAAGTTCACGGCGCTAACGGGTATCTGATTGATCAATTTCTGCGTGACGGGACTAATCATCGCAACGACCTCTATGGTGGAAATATAGAGAATCGCATGCGTCTTTTAAACGAAATAATTGATTCCGTGATGGAAACTTGGCCTTCAAACCGTATAGGCGTGCGTCTAACACCAGAGAATAGTTTTAACTCAATGTCTGACTCTAACCCACAAGAAAATTTCGAGTATGTTTTAGAGCAGCTAAGTAACCGGAATATTGCCTACGTTCATATTCTGGAAGGCGATATGATGAAAAAAGAGAGAGCCGTAAATTATCCAGCTTTACGCGAATGCTTTAAGGGTGTGTATATCGCGAATAATGGCTATAATCTCGAACTGGCCCAAAAATCCCTGAAAAGTAATAATGCCGATCTAATTGCATTTGGAACACCATTTTTAGCCAACCCTGATTTAGTTTACCGACTAAAACAAGGCATATCACTCAATCAAGCCGATCACTCAACTTTTTACGGTGGAGATGAAAAAGGCTACACTGACTACCCATTTGCCTCAACCCAAATAGAAAATCAGTAAAGTTATCGATATGGAAAAACTAGACACCCGCGACCGAATCATCGCAATAGCAGATGACTTATTTTATCAACAGGGTTTTGAGCATACCTCATTCAAGGATATCGCTAATCTTTTAAATATTTCTCGCGGAAACTTCTACCACCATTTCAAGACTAAAGATCAAATTCTATCTGGTGTTATAGAGAGAAGATTGCAAAAAACCCAAGCAATGCTGGAAGAATGGGAAGCACAAGGGAATACATCTGAGCAACGGATAAAATGTTATATCTGTATTGTCATTACCAACTGGGATAAGATCAGAGATTTCGGCTGTCCCGTAGGTACTCTCTCCAATGAACTTGCCAAGTTGAACCATGTAGGGCGAGAGGATGCCAATAAAATTTTCAGTCTGTTTCGGGAATGGCTAAAAACACAATTTACACAACTAAATCCCAACACTGATGCCGATAAACTAGCTCTACAGGTTCTCTCTTGGAGCCAGGGTGTTGCAACCTTAGCAAATGCTTTTCAGGACAAGGACTATGTTGAGTACGAAGTGAATAAAATGTGCTCTTGGGTTGACACATACAAGGAAAAAGCTTAGCGCTATTTACAAGGAACTGTGAGTATATGTTTATTATTTTGTTAAAATTTTCAGAAAAAAAATCACAAGCAGCAAAATATATGACTGGCCATAAGGAGTGGTTACAGAAAGGCTTCGATGATGGAGTTTTTATACTGTCTGGAAGTATAAAACCTGGAATTGGTGGAGGTATCCTAGCATTTAACACCACTTATGAAGAATTGCTAATACGCGTCGAACAAGACCCTTTCGTATCTGAAAAAGTGGTTAGTGCCGATGTCATAGAAATTGATTCATCCAAAGCTAGTCCGCAGCTTGAATTCTTATTAAGACCCGAGGCAAACGGTTAGGTAATTGGTATGGCCGCGCAACTTATTCAAAGCCATGATGGTAAATACCGTTGTAACTGGTGCGCTTCTGCACCAGATTTCCTGGAGTACCATGACAAAGAATGGGGCTTTCCAGTTAGTGACGATTTTCGCCTATTTGAAAAGCTATGCCTGGAAGGTTTTCAGTCTGGTTTAAGCTGGCGTACAATTCTTGCAAAAAGAGAAAACTTTCGGGAAGCTTTTTATGGATTTAACTTTAATAAAGTAGCCCGTTTTACCAATACAAATGTGGAAAAACTGCTATCAAATGAGGGAATAGTCCGACACCGAGGTAAAATCGAAGCCGTTATTAATAATGCCAAATGTGCCAGGGAAATCGTAAAGAAAGAAGGATCTCTTGCATCATTTCTCTGGAGATACGAACCTAAAAAAGAGATGCTTGGCAAGCCTCAGTCCATGTCTACCTCAAATGAATCGATCATATTATCGAAAGATTTGAAAAAGTTAGGCTGGAAATTTGTAGGGCCTACAACTGTCTATGCCTTTATGCAAGCAATGGGATTAATTAATGACCATCTAGAGGGATGTGTCACGCGATCTAAGATAGAGAGTGCAAGAAATAAGTTTGTAAAACCCTAATGCTTAACTAGAACTAATCCGCACGATCATAGGTAATCTATAAAAGGGTAGAGCTTGATAGGGGATGCACCCAAGGTAAAAGATATTACCTCTGATACATCCCCAATCTTACTCACCAAGCTGCTCACATATAAAATTGTATAGTAATTTTAATCGATAGGAGGACATACGGTCCCCAGGCCTAAGAGAATAGAGGTTTAATTCAGCAGTTTGAAAGCTTGTCAAAATCGGGACTAATCGCCCCTCTCTAAGATCATCTTCAATGATAAAATGGGGGATCAGTGCAATGCCCTTCCCCTCTAACAAAGCACAATGGAGTAATTTACTGTTATTAGAAGTCAACCTAGGTTCCAGATAAATATCGAGCCATTTACCTTTATCTTTAAACTGCCACACGCTGGGTTTACCCGGTAGGGTATATACCAAACAGCGATAGTCACTTAACTCACGGGGGTGGCCTGGCTCCCCATATTGTTTAAGGTACTCAGGCGCCGCACAGGCAACTCGATGATAACTGGTAATTTTTCGGCATAACAAGGCGCTATCAGCTAGCTCATTAGTTAGCCGTAGCACAAGATCAAACTTCTCTTCTAGCACATTCACATAATGATCTCCCATTTGAATATCTAGAAGGATTTCCGGGTACCGATCCATAAACATATTCAAAATGGAACCGAACTTGGATAACCCCCAAGACATCGGGACGCCAATCCGTAACTTTCCTCTAGGGCTTTCATTGGATTCACACAAGTCATCCTCTAAAGCATCCCACTTGCTGAGCACTTCAAGTGCCCGCATGTAACACCGTTCCCCGGAACTAGTCACCTGCATATGCCGAGTACTGCGGCGCAAAAGCGTGGTTCCCAGGCGAGACTCCAACCTCTCTACCGACTTAGAAACCCAAGCTGCAGATACACCTAAACGATTTGCAGCAGTAGTAAAGCTTCCACACTCCACGACCGCACTGAAAACCCTCAAGCTCTCTAATTGATTAATTCCTGCCATATTCAATAAATAGTTGAAACTGTAATTACCTAATGTCTGATTTACACAACAATTCGTTAATTGTCAAAATATTAAAAATCTTAATAGGTAAGAAATATTTATGGCCACCAAATATCACAATCTATTCAACACCATTGAAATCGGAAAATTACGTATTCCTAACAGGCTCGCAGTCGCACCCATGACACGGGTCAGCGCCGGGCTGGATGGTCGCGTTGGTCCATTGATGGAGGAGTACTATGAGGGATTTGCCCATGGAGGGTTTGGGCTGATTATTACCGAGGGATTATATACTGACAGACTTTATAGTCAGGGTTACAAGTATCAACCTGGTATGACCTGCCACGATCATGCACAGAGCTGGAAGCCGATTATCACAAGAGTTCATAAGCAAGGAGCCCGGATATATGCCCAATTGATGCATGCCGGCGCCCTTTCGCAATATAACCCTTATGCCAATCAAAATGCTGGCCCCTCTATGGTTCGTCCCCAGGGAAGGCAAATGCCCTTCTACTATGGAGAAGGCCCCTATCCCATGCCGGAAGCCATGACACAGCGAGATATTGCAATGGTTGTTAAGGGCTTCGCTCAGGCTGCCCGCCTGGCACAACTTGCCGGCTTTGACGGTGTTGAGATACACGGTGCCAATGGCTACTTGTTAGACCAATTTTTAACCACCTATACCAACAAACGAAAAGACTGTTATGGAGGAGTACTCACTAACCGTTTACGTATTTACAAGGAAACACTTAAATCAGTAAGGGCAGCGGTCGGAAAGGACTTTGTAGTAGGCGTTCGTTTCTCTCAGAAAAAAGTGAATGATACCAACTATATTTGGCCTGAAGGCGAAGCTGGAGCTGCCGAAGTTTTCGAGCTAATGAAGCAATGTGGTGCCGACTATATTCATACTACCGAACCAAAAATAGACAATCCCGCCTTTGAAAACAGTAACTCATTAGCAAGTCTGGCAAGGAAATATAGTACTCTACCGGTTATTGCCAACGGCGGAATTACAGACCCAAAACTCGCAGCTCAGGTCCTAAAAAACAATGAAGCAGATATCATCTCGCTTGGTAAAACGGCCCTAGCCAATCAGGACTGGCCCAATACCATAAAACGAAATCAGACCCCAAAGAACTTCACTTTTGATATGCTTTCACCCCATGCGACACTGGAATGTGCTCGTGATTATTTTCAAAGAAAAAGCTAAATAGTTACCTGAGGACGGCGGAGGGGTTTAATTACCCTTCCCCTCATTGTAGACCAGACAATGGCTCTAAGCGAGTGAAGGGTAATCTTAAAATTAGCAACTTTAGCTTTCTGACACCTTAAATTGATTAGTTTTTATTATGGAAAATATCTAATGTTTTCAGAGATAGCTCTACCAAGTCAGCCGTTTGATCACTATCTACATTCTTGACAACGCTTATAGAGCGGGCATGATCAGGGCAAAGCATTAGCATGGTACTTCCGCCAACTCCTTCACCACTCATCAATTTAATGTTTGGATGCTCCTCGATAATTCTAATCAGCTCCGCATCCTCCTCCGGATCATACCAATCGCTTAAACTGACAAAGTCAACAATCCAACCAATTCCGTAGCTTACTTCCTCACCACTTGTTAGAGTTCCTGGGCTAAAAAGCTCAGAAAGCGATTCATCACTCAGATAGCCACTATCAAGATGTGACATAGCAAACCTAACCAGGTCACTTGGTGTAGAGAGCATACCTCCGCCAGCATATTTATAGCTACTATTTACTTCTGGAGAGTTGATTAGACTTCCTCCCCAGTAAGAATAAGCTCTTTGCCTGTGGGAAATTATGGGAGAGTTTTCATCAAAAGTACTATTTTTGAGGTTCAAAGGATCAAATACTTCCTCTTGAACTAACTTCTTAAATTCAGTTCCTGATGCAGACTCCATTGCGGCAGCGAGCAATGTCCAAGCATAGGTCGAGTAATTAGAGTCTGTCCCGGGGTAGAAAAGTAAATCGTCATCCTTAAAAAGATCTAACGCATCTATTGTGGAACTATATTCCACATTGTAAAGAAATTCCCCCAAAGATTGGTAGTGGCGAATGCCGGAAGTATGATTTGTTATCTGTCTTAAACTAATATCAGCGTGTGAATCAGGCCAAGCCTCTACCAGCGAAGAGACATAGGTGTCCAACTCAATAATCCCCTGTTCTTTCAACCTCATGAGAGCAGCTGCAGTGATAACTTTCGAAACACTGGCGATTCTCAATTTGGTTTTTCTAGTCATTGGAACATGAGATTCGAGGTCAGCAAAACCATAACCTCTTGCCCATCGAACATGCCCATTTTCCCCTACAGCCACACTAATTCCAGGCACAGACGCCTCAGAAACCGCATTTACAAAAAGACTATCCAAGTCACCCGTATGCGCTACTGAACTTTCAGCCGGAAATACCGAACATAAAGAAAGTACAGCGCTTAAAGTTATACGTTTGTACATATTTTTACCTAATTACCACTCTTGCTAAGTTATGCGTAACTGTATATAAATACAGCTATCTCGTTGATCTGCAAGGGAATACGCCATGGCTCGCAACAAGGTACAGTTTCAGAAGGGTATTAGTTTGACCCAATTCCTCAAAATGTACGGCAGCGAGGAACAGTGCTTCGATGCACTGTCGCAGTGGCGTTGGCCCAATGGCTTTTGTTGTCCTCACTGCGGGCATGACAAGCATTGCGACCTCGCTTATCGCAAGCTTAAGCAATGTAACCATTGTCGGCGTCAGACATCGATTACCTCTCGTACAATTTTTGACTCCACGAAGCTCCCCCTCACCACCTGGTTTCTCGGTATTTTCCTGATTACTCAGGATAAGAAGGGCATTTCCTCTATGGAGCTATCTCGACATCTAGGTATCTCTTACAACGCAGCATGGCGTATGAAGCAGAAACTCATGCAAGTGATGATGGAGCGAGACCAACGATACAAACTGTCCGGTTTTATTGAACTAGATGATGCCTATCTCGGTGGTGAGCGTACTGGATGCAAGCCCGGGCGCGGAGCCAAGGGTAAAACTCCCTTTGTGGCGGCCGTTGAAACAACCAAGGAGGGACGCCCAACCCGTATTAAGCTCTCAATTATCAAGGGCTTCAAAAGCAGTGAAATTTCAACCTGGAGTAAAAAGTACCTTTGCAGTGGCAGCACAGTCATCTCAGATGGTCTTCCATGCTTCAATGCCATTAAGGAGGCCGGTTGTGTACATGACAAAATTGTTTGTGGTGGTGGCCGAGCTTCTGTTGAAGAGCCTGAGTTCTATTGGGTAAATACAGTACTTGGTAATTTAAAGAGTGCGCTACGTAGCACTTACCATGCTATTAGGCCGAAATATGCACAGCGCTATTTGGCAGAATTTCAATATCGCTTTAATCGGAGGTTTGATTTGTCGGCACTCATTCCAAGATTGATTTACGTCTCTCTTCGGACACCACCGATGCCAGAAAGGTTGCTAAAAATTGGCTTAGCATAAGTGGTAATTAGGTATTTTTAAATCCTTTTAATCTTCACACACCAAATAAAAACATTTACTAATTGACTTTATCACTCAAATATAACCCGGACAATTAAAAAATATCCATCAACTGCACTAGTTAGCTTTAAACACTCTACTCAATAATTGATATATAGGAGGTTTTACAAGAACACACATAAACAGACTTTTAATTTAAGGGATATCATTCTCCATCCATAAACAAGTAGTCGTTGGCGAAATTCGAAAGTACTACGTGACTGCAACCTGTGACAATATCTTTATCCGATCAAGATTAGAGAAACTTCAACATCCGGCACAACAATAATACTCAGAATTAAGCTGTCTTTTTAATTTATATCTAAATAACTTCAGCAATTACTTTTTCTTCAACTTCCGTTACTCTACACTTACTCAGACAACATTACCTGGAGTTAGGGCATTTAAATTCCGCTTCTCCAATACCCTAAAACAGATAAGTAATGACTAAAGTTATCGCTCCAAAACTGAAACCCAAAAAACACTCTTTATTTTTTGATAGTTTTCTGTAAATATTCATACTAGTCCTTATCCATATAGAGAATAATAATGAAGGATTATGTGATTATTGGTGGCGGTCATAACGGCCTGGTCTGCGCTTGTTATTTAGCAAAAGCAGGGAAAAAAGTAACGATCCTTGAACGCCGGTCTATAGTCGGGGGGGCAGCAGTAACTGAAGAGTTCTACCCAGGTTTTAGAAATTCTGTAGCAAGCTACACAGTAAGTTTGCTTAACCCGAAAATCATCGAAGATCTCAATCTCCGTGAACACGGCTTGGAAATCAAGTTACGGCCACAAGCTAACTTCTTTCCACTTTCAGATAGTGAAAGTCTCTCTTTCCATAAAAATATCTTGGATACACAAGCTGAGATTGCACGTTTCTCAGAAAAGGACGCAGCCACCTTACCTGACTTTTATGCCATGCTGGAAACCGTAGCAGATATTTTGCGCGAGGAATTACTCCGCTCCCCCCCTAATGTGGGCGGTGGCTTTGTGGATTTAGTCCGTGCTGGGGGCTTTGGCTTAAGAGCGAAAAAGTTGAGTATGTCATCTCGTCGCGATGCACTTGACCTGTTCACCAAGAGTGCTTCAAGTGTACTGGATGCCTGGTTTGAAAATGACCATGTCAAAGCTGCATTTGCTTTCGACTCTATAGTCGGAAATTATGCAGCTCCCAGCACTCCTGGCTCTGCCTACGTGCTGTTGCACCATGTATTTGGCGAGGCTAACGGTGATAAAGGCGCTTGGGGACATGCTATGGGCGGTATGGGCGCTATCACTCAAGCCATGCGAAAAGAAGCTGAGCGCCTTGGGGTCAATATTCGTACAGATGCTGAAGTCAAAGAAGTTCTGGTAGACCGCAGTCGTGCCAACGGCGTACGACTTAGCAGTGGAAAAACTATTACGGCCGACAAAGTAATCGCCAATGTTGGTCCCAAGCTGCTTTACTCCCGGATGATTGACGAACAACACCTAGAGCCAGAGTTCCGCCGCCGCGTACGTGGATTCAGGGTGGGTTCCGGTACTTTCCGTATGAATGTGGCGCTGTCTGAACTCCCAGACTTCATCTGTAAGCCTGGAACTCACCTACAACAGCATCATCAATCTGGGATAGTCATTGGTCCAACAATGACCTACTTGGAGCAGGCGTTTGTCGATGCAACTCAATACGGCTGGTCAACACACCCCATTGTAGAAATATTGATCCCCTCCACCATCGATCCTACTCTTGCTCCAGAAGGCAAACATGTCGCCAGCCTATTTTGCCAGCAATTCGCTCCAGAACTTCCGCAAGGAAAAAGCTGGGACGACTATCGTGACCAAGCTGCAAAAACAATTATCGATACCGTCACTAACTATGCCCCCAATTTTCGTGATGCGGTAATCGCCCAACAAATTCACTCACCGCTAGATTTAGAGCGCAAATTTGGCCTCATGGGAGGTGATATATTCCATGGTGCCCTAGGACTGGACCAACTATGGAGTAATCGCCCCTTTATGGGCTTTGCAGATTACCGCACGCCGATACAGGATCTGTATCTCTGTGGCTCGGGTAGCCACCCGGGAGGCGGAGTTACTGGAGTACCTGGGCATAATGCTGCTATGGAGATTCTCAGAGATAGATAAGAGTGGCCTGCAGTATGCGGGCCCTTTATCGCTTTACTACCAATTAGCTTTGATTCCAACTAGTAGCTCTAAAGATTCTGCTATTTTAAATAGTTGGAACACCTATTTCGAACACTTCACAGATTCCTCTGACGCTACAAAATATATGAGTGCCAAACAGTTATTTCCTTTGAGGATGATTGAATATCTAGTGCCCAGCGCCACAAAAACCTTTATTTTGATTATCGCCCTCTACCATTTATAGCCATCAAGGTTCTTCACGATTTTAACGGGTATCTGCCGCCGCAGCTGATTTAGAAAATAGCACTTCTATAACAGTTTATTTATCTTGTTGGTTCCTACACTTATGACCTCTATACCTCTTACATAAACATTCCATATTTAAATAATAACCAAGATCATATGCAACCATAAGCTGAGCAAGTGATAATCTTCAGCTGCGAGAAACATTGGATAAATGACATAGACCTCACTATGAACCAATTAATTTAATATTCGCATACTAAAAAATCTTAGCTTATTCACTCAATACTTTAACAAATATTAGCAACCACAAAACCCTCAACACCTAAAGCAATTAATATAATCTTTCCTAATTACCACTCTTGCTAAGTTATGCGTAACTGTATATAAATACAGCTATCTCGTTGATCTGCAAGGGAATACGCCATGGCTCGCAACAAGGTACAGTTTCAGAAGGGTATTAGTTTGACCCAATTCCTCAAAATGTACGGCAGCGAGGAACAGTGCTTCGATGCACTGTCGCAGTGGCGTTGGCCCAATGGCTTTTGTTGTCCTCACTGCGGGCATGACAAGCATTGCGACCTCGCTTATCGCAAGCTTAAGCAATGTAACCATTGTCGGCGTCAGACATCGATTACCTCTCGTACAATTTTTGACTCCACGAAGCTCCCCCTCACCACCTGGTTTCTCGGTATTTTCCTGATTACTCAGGATAAGAAGGGCATTTCCTCTATGGAGCTATCTCGACATCTAGGTATCTCTTACAACGCAGCATGGCGTATGAAGCAGAAACTCATGCAAGTGATGATGGAGCGAGACCAACGATACAAACTGTCCGGTTTTATTGAACTAGATGATGCCTATCTCGGTGGTGAGCGTACTGGATGCAAGCCCGGGCGCGGAGCCAAGGGTAAAACTCCCTTTGTGGCGGCCGTTGAAACAACCAAGGAGGGACGCCCAACCCGTATTAAGCTCTCAATTATCAAGGGCTTCAAAAGCAGTGAAATTTCAACCTGGAGTAAAAAGTACCTTTGCAGTGGCAGCACAGTCATCTCAGATGGTCTTCCATGCTTCAATGCCATTAAGGAGGCCGGTTGTGTACATGACAAAATTGTTTGTGGTGGTGGCCGAGCTTCTGTTGAAGAGCCTGAGTTCTATTGGGTAAATACAGTACTTGGTAATTTAAAGAGTGCGCTACGTAGCACTTACCATGCTATTAGGCCGAAATATGCACAGCGCTATTTGGCAGAATTTCAATATCGCTTTAATCGGAGGTTTGATTTGTCGGCACTCATTCCAAGATTGATTTACGTCTCTCTTCGGACACCACCGATGCCAGAAAGGTTGCTAAAAATTGGCTTAGCATAAGTGGTAATTAGGTAATCTTTTAGACAAATATTTCCTGCTTTCTCTCGCATAAAAACTGGCGCCGGTTATTTTCTAATTAACTATCATCGAGTTGTAAACATGTACGGCGGTACTATATTATGCGCCCGCACATAAATTAAGTGCGAAAACAAAAATGGCTGTACCACTACTTAAAACCTATTAATTTAGAGGGATCAGATATGAACAGAAGTCATATTTTTCTTTCATTGGTAGTGCTCTCAGGGGCATCCCATGCAGCCCCCCTTTATAACTTTGTTGAGATAGACCAAACCGCAAGTTTTATAAGCGGTCATAATGTTGCAAAACAACCGGTAGTCAATGATGCCGCAGTAAGTAAAGAATATACGTTAATGGAACGCACCGCTTCTTTAAGTGCTGTTTCGGTTACTCCAGACGGTAGGCAATATACTGCAGAAGTAGATCAAGAATCCTTATCGCTATTGGAGCAAGCGATAGCAATTATTGAATCTCATGGTTTGGATTCAAGGATTTATTCATCAAAAGGACAGGCGCCCACCATGATTCGTGGTGAGGAACAACTGCTCCCCACAGTTGTAATTGGTACCGACGACAGAGTTCAAATTACTAATACCGTGCAAAATCCTCACTGGTACAATGGCCGCATTGATGTAGGCTGTACCGGTACATTGATTACCGCAAAGCATGTGCTAACGGCAGGACATTGTGTTTCTGATGGCTCCGGCAACTGGTATAGTTCTCTTGATTTTACAGTGGCTCAATCTGGTAATTATGAGCCCTGGGGGAGTGAATCCTGGACAAATGCTGTGACTACCAGTGCTTGGCATAATAATTCAGATACGAACTATGACTATGCAATTATTGTGTTAGCGGAACCACCACACAATGGATATTCCGGATGGGGTGTCTATTCTGGCGGCACTCATAGTGTTACTGGATACCCAGGAGATAAGCCATTTGCTACTATGTGGACAGATTCCGGTAGCACATCTTCAAGTACATACAGAGTGTGTTACACATTAGATACAGCTGGCGGTCAGAGTGGCAGTGGGATTAAAGACACGTCCAACAGTGTTCGCGGAGTCCACACAACTGGATCATCCTCGCAAAACTGTGGAACGCGTATAACCAGCTCCGTCTATAACACTTTGCAGGATTGGATTGAGAATTACCCATAAAGTAAAATTACTTCACCCAAGCTTAGGATAAGGCGCCCTTGGGCGCCTTTTTTAGAATTATGAGAACGCTAATTTCTTTAATATTTTTTCTAAGTGCATGTGGAATGATGGCAGATGATGAACCCGAATGGCAGCGTATAATGGTGAGAGGCAGTCTAAATACACCTGATCCAGTTTTACAGGAAGTACAGCGTCTGGAAGAATTAGGAAAGGTAAAAGATGTGGTTATTCTTGAGTCCTATCCATTACAGATATGGTTTAGTTCCGATTTTGAGACAGCCGAGAAGCTGAAGTCCCTGTCAAATAAATATAGTTCATCTCGCTAGTTTTCTCTTTACCTACGCGCGAATGATAATTTTTTATAGGAGGGATAGTAGTGAAGCCGCGCAACTGACACAGGCCCAGCCACTCTCATTTCTCTTATCTCCCTTTTACTTCTCTAGGACTCGTTGAATCGCAGGACCAATTTGGCGCTTCCGTGAGATCATCCCCTCAGCAACAACCATGTCATCGACTACATGATCTCCAAATGCCGAGATAACAACAGCCTTATCTTGGTCATCACTCCAAAGCATGTAAGATCGATTTTCACGAGTGTCAACGATTGCGAAGATCAAATGATCGATGCCTTTCTCTTTCTTTATCTCGCCCATAGCAGACTTCAGTTCGTATCTCCTATTAATCAACGGCTGGGCCATCAGCGTTTCAGCAACACCGATACCAACTTCTTTTCCCCCAAATTCAAAATCCTTATAGTCAAGTAAAATAATATCCCTGGCCGAAAAACCACCCAAATCAGATTTTGCCATCAACATACGCTCTGCGAATTTATCGATATCATCTATGCCAGCTCTCTTGGCCAGCATTTGAACATAAGCTCTGTCGTATTCAGTTGTGGTAGGTGATGTCAGGTTAACCGTATCCGAAAGAACTGCGGCCAACCCCATACAAGCCAGATATGTCGGCAATTCAATGTCAAACATGCGTGCATGGTCAGTCAAAATCGTGGCGGTCGATCCCCAGGGCCTTATCTCTATACTAATTACATTCGGAATATTAATTGGTGATCCACCAATCGCATGATGGTCGATTATTGCTACAATCGAGTCTGGGTCAATTCCACTTGGCAATTGTGTGCTTTGATTAAAATCAACTAAGCCAACAGTCTTTCCAGAGAAATCTTCGATTATTTTTGGCTCATCAGCACCACATTGATCAATTGCAAAACGAGTTTCAGGATTAACTTTACTGGGTGTCCCAGGCTTACCACCATAAATAAAGGCTGCTAGTAAGCTCCCGCTAACAGAATCAGTATCGGGGACTGTATGCCCGATCCAAACTAAATTCTGGCTGCTTTTTAACTCCTTCCTCAAGTAGTCAACAGTAGATAACTTATCGCCCACCAGTTCTGAGGAGCTGGATTCCTGCGCGTTTGATGTGACACCCACAGCTAAGCTAAATGAAAATATGACTCTCAAAAGCAGATTGGGAAAATCCTTTGGTCCGTGCTTACATAATGTTGCCAGACATAAAATCAGAAATCCCATTGGCATCCCCCACAATCATCTACCGGCAGTGAAATAGAAACTTTGATAGATAGCCAGTGTCGCAACCAACCTCCAGTCATACCAAATCCTCACCCGGCCACATATTAAGTGGATCACAAAATTGTTAATCCTTTCTAAATGAACAGGTAGGCAGTTCGTAATATAGACAAGGTGCAAGTACTTAACGGGCGGACCAGCTATATGTCTGCTATACCGCTGCAATTTGTCGCATGCGACTACAACTAAGCATATTCCTTCACAAGCTTTGCCTAATAATTCGATTCTACTCTTAACTAAATACGCGCTAAGGACATCAGTTACCTATGAATATAAAGTATAAGCCGCCAGTCCTATTGACAAATGAAAAGAATCTTGCAGAGCGCTAGGTGGTTATGCAAATAAATATGATTTACTAAAACCCTACCGTGAACCCCCCAGAATTCTCTTGATGCAATATCTCTGAACGACCTTCTTATCAGCAAAGGGTTATATATCTCGCTAACGCGCCGCCTCTATCTAAAGTCATCTACTTTAACAGGGCAAAAATACTCTTGTTCAAAATCTGACTTTTTACTATCGAAGCTCAGAGTTGTTCCGCTCTCTAGGTTGATTCAGGATTTATCTTTCGGCGACTTTTGATTCATACATAAACTTCTTTACCATGAATTAGGAGTGACTTGAGTTCGCTGAAACTTATCATCACTTGGCTCTCCTTAACCCCCAACATTACGACTGTGACCACGGCACCACCCCTCAAGTATTCCCCTACCCGTCTATTTACAACCGACATGCTCGCTTTCTTAAATGATCAAAGTTTGACCGTTATCGGTGCTGGTAGCTTGGACCTTAAAGTTCAAAGCGAATATGGGGCCGCTTCCCGGCATTTCACGGCCCTAACCTCCAAATCGGGGATGGAGAGCCTTCATGACCGATGCCTGTCCAATGCTGTTACTTCTCTCTAATCTTTGGATGTCCTTAATAATTCTTTCTGAAAGGCGCTTAGTGTTATAATTTTCGTATTGTGATAATAACAAGGTGTAAAAATGGCAAAGTATATTTACCTCCCCGTAAACAGTGAAGAAATGCTAGAGTTTGCGGAGAATATGGCGAGCGCATGGAGTATTCCGAAGAATCATATTCTTGCCAACAAGGTGACATCCGGTATTGGTAAGTCTATGTACCGCTGGATAGATAAGTGTCTCAGTAGCCTCAAATCTGGTGATACTCTTTATATTGTTTCTCATGGTACTGGCGCTGGTGACGGCGAGCAAATTGGTGCTCAGCGCAATAACGGTAAGAATAAACAAACCAAAGTTTTCGAGAGGGGCGTAGAGTCGTGGCAGGGTGGAGAATGGAAAACCTATACTCCGACGCAGCTAGCAGCTACCCTGGTTAAAGAAGGTTTGCCTGGTAGTTTTGTTGACCTGCATCTCTGTGCTTGTGGGTCAGGTTATGACGGTGAGAGGTTAAGGCCCTGGGCGCAGCGTTTACGTGAGGCGATGGCCACTACCCATAAAAGCCTAGAGGTTACTGGGTACCTTGGCTGGTTTGACGCTACTGGCAGCTCTGTCAAGATTAAGGTTAATACCAAGTATTATGATTTGAATGAGCGTGCAGTGACCTTTTCTTAAGAGTTATTAGCTAAAGGTTACTGTAGACACCTGCAAGGGTGTTCAAAGCTCTGTATCAGCCTAACACCTATAGACTTTTGTATTTCTCCAGGCGATCTGGAACGCGGATCGCCTGCTGCCATAGTGCTAGATTCTAATTTTGAGTTGGGCTCGTCCAGCATCCGAGACTTTTAGTTCATAGACGTAAAGAAGCCTCTGTAAACTATAGTCTTGGCGAAACACTTTCGGTCTTAACAAGCTCCAAATCAATATATTTTGGGTGTACAGCAAAGGCGACTTTCGGCGCTTCCTCTCACTAATCTAGCCCTACTCCAAACACCTCACGCCACAATCGCCTTATTTCCATCCAACAACAAAGTTTTCCAGAATCTGAACACAAACTCTGATTATTTTACACTCCTTGATTCCAAATTAGAGTAAAGATTCAACAGAAGTGATTCTTGTCGCATAACTAACTTCTACCTTCAGTCTTTGGCTGTTCTGAATCATCTCTGCACCTGTATTTGGTAATGAGCAGGAACTGCTTAATTAAATACCCTTTATAAAAAGTTTTCTGCCCAATAGTTATTACTTGAATATTTTACGTTATCAAGAATGTGTACAAGGGCCTTAGTAGTATTTTGAGGCAAATGTGAATCGCGATGGTAGATAAAGGCTTTGTAAACCCATTTTTGATTACGTTGCCGTACACCAATCACTGTAGCTCTATTTCTTTCATAACCAAAGTAAGCGTAACCATATGAATTGTTATCATCTCCTCCTATAGATAATCTGCGTATTTTCAATTTTTTATCACTATTATTTGTTAACACAGAATTCTCTGCAACATTTCGCGTGTTAGAGGTTGGATTTTGATACAGTGACGTTCCTACATCGAAAGCAACATGGCATACAGATTGATCAGTCATAGTGAATCGGCACCCGGAAAGCTCCATGGTTAAAAAGAAGTTGACATCTGGTAAAGACTCATAAACTCTGCGATTTGTATGCGTGACTTTATTAGCTTCGTAAGGAAGCCAGTACACCCCAATTCGGTATTCATCGCACTGGTCATCTCTTCCTTCTAAAGTAAATCTCTTTCCGTCATTTGTTGTTGCTTTAAAATATTTCACACCGGCTACTCGATAAGAGAACCCAGAGGTTGAGATACGAATACTTTTTATCTCACTGTTGTCTGTTTGTTTAGCTTCATTAACCCTATCCCAAAATACATCTCCAATATTGAAGAAATATCTTATTGCCTCTAGACCAGCCTTAGAATAACCTCCATGTACCTCTAAGAAAGAGGAAATTCTGTCAAGATCATAACGTGTTATATGTTTTTCCCTATTTATCCCCAAGCGAAGCCCTGCATAGTCAAGTGCGCCCTCTGGGAGTTTAAGTTGGCTGCAAATCGCATCAAGTTTCATAATCATCCTTTTTAATTGAACTTATACTTCTTTCACAGTGACTTTTAATGCTTTTAAAATCTCCCATTTAATTCTATTCAAATAACATTCAAGGTAATGCTATTTTTTTGATATCGGCATAGTGGGATACGAATTCCTTTTACCCCTCAATAGGCCAGCTATAAAAATCTAAACATTAATACAACTCTCACAACCACAATCAGTTAAACTAACAGGAGTCTTCATAACCACCTACAAGCCTTGCTCAGTAGTCGGAATACCTATCTGCGATCAATAATTTTTTTTACTTTACCAGATTTGTTACTTATTTCCCCAGGTTGCAAAATTTCTATAGTGATTCTTGAGGCCGCTTCGAGTCCAAGGAAAATCATACGAAGGGTTACATCTGAACTGGTGAGATTCTTATAACACTGTCGTGATAAATGATCTTTATCTCGATTATCGACAGATTCTCTTGCTTCAATTTCAAATGCCAAGTGATCGTGTCCATCAACTTTTTCGATGATACAATGGTAAAATGAGCTAAGACCCGCGACGGCAGTGATAGCTTTTTCTAGCGCAATTGGATAGACATTCCCACCATTGATTGTGAACATATTATCAATACGCCCCTTGATGGGACCCAAATAGGCTCCGGGGTGGCCACATTCGCACGGGCCTTTGTGCATCTCCACCAGATCATGAGTGTTATAGCGAATCAGTGGAAGGGCTTCACGTTGCAGAGCGGTTATAACTAATTCTCCAGTCGCACCATCTTCACATGGTTCTCCTGTATCAGGGTCAATAACTTCTGCATGAAAGAAGTCTTCCCACACATGTAAATTATGATGTTGGCATTCACTTGCTATCAGCCCAAGCTCAGTGTTTGCATACATATTAATCAACCTGGCGTTGAATAGAATCTCATAGTGGCTCCGAAATTCTTCAGAGAATAGTTCACCCACTATAAATATATTGCGTATATTTAAGGACGCTAGAGATATATCCTTCTCCAGACAGTGGCGTTCGAGCCTAGGTAATAAGGAAGGAAGGCAGACCATATAATCCAGCTGATACCTTTGAAGGCTCTGGAGCTGATGGTCTACCCCAAGAAATGAATCTGCAGGAATAGTGAGGCCAAATATTTCTGCGGCAGCATGACAAATCATACCACTGGGCCAGGGACCATAAGTCATTGCGCACAAACACTTATGGGACGGCTCGACACCTGTAAATAGGAAACTGCGTGCTTGTAAGATTATTGCATTATTAATATCTTTGCGGGTATAAGGTACATGTTTGGGAGTACCAGTGCTACCCGATGTGTGGCAGTAGCGTATGATATCGTCAAAAGCCATACTCACTGTCGGCATAGGCTTTAAAAATATTTCTGAGCTTATAATCGGCAGTTGTTGTAAATCTTTATAGCTTTGAATTGCCTCTATATCAACTTTGTTTTGTTCAAGTAATTCACGATAGTAGTTAGACTTTGCAAAAGCCTCATTGAGCAGCCACCTGAGTTGATTATTTTTAAATGCCTGCTGTTCAGTTCTAGACTGACTATTTTGGTGCAAAAAATCTGCCAGTAGTTCACTATAGTTCATAAATACACTAGTAATCTATTTATAGATATTTAATTGGTCGTTCTGCAGAAAAATGCACACGGTGTAATTCCCGTCGTTGATTGTAGTCATTTACTGCATAGTGTAAGACTTGGTGATTATTCCAAAGCACTAGGGTGCCGGGACGCCATTGCACTCGGCAATTAAACTCAGGTTTTTCGATGTGTTTAAATAGATAATTTAGCAGCCCCGAACTTTCATCAAGTGTCATACCATCAAAATGCGAGGTCGTAGTCCGATTCAAGTAGAGAAAAGGCTTACCAGTTACAGGGTTTCTACAAACTGCCGGGTGTACTACAGATTCCAGTGGCATTAATTTTAGTGCCCGCTCTATACCAGAGCTACTCTCACCTGAACTTTCCATTAACTTTGATAATGGTTGTTTCTTGAGCATTAGCTCTGTGGTATGTATCACATTGAGGGATTTAACTACTTGCTGCATTGCAGTTGAAAGGCTCTCGTAAGCAAGTGTTGAACTTGTAAAAAGGGTATCGCCTCCTCTGTTGGGAATATCAATACCATACAAAGCTATACCTTTTACCGGCTTGGAATAATATCCCTGATCATGATGCCAGATCCCACCAGTATTTTTCTTTTCACCGATCTCTTTGATAATCCTAGCAACTTGTGGGTACTCCTCAGAGTGACCTTGAAAGAAGAAATAATTTTTTTGAAGTTCTCCAAATAAGCCGCAGAAATTGACAAATGCTTTTGTATCCAGGTTCATATCCCTGATAACCAATAGCTCATGCTCATGCCATAGGTTTTGCAATGTTAGTCCTGTACTTTGATCCAAATCCGCCAGCTCTTTAGCTGGAATCTCAATCCCGAAATTACCAGTTAAATAGTTAAAATTCATAAAATGCTCTCGATCTCAGTTGTTGTGAATTGTGACCAGTTCGACAATTTTAATGCTTCGGGTAAACCACCCGTTGAGCGCATCATTGCGGCTCTAGCTGAACAAAAAGTTGCTGCGCGAACAATTTCTTTTAACGTATCCAGCTGATCGTTAACATTGTTAAGAGCGGCCATTCCACAAGGCACGAGGTCCTGATTATTGCCTTCACATGAGAAACTCATCTGACGCACCGGTGTCGACCTGGCCTTTATTTCCTGGAACAAAGCCGACGTTAACTGGTGAATTCCTTTACAGTGATTGAAAGATTCAACACTTAAATTATCTGGCAAGCCTCCGTTAAGGCGATGATCCATTAAAATCAATATTTGTCGATCAAGCATTTCAGATAGACGATGGATAATTTCCAGCATAAATTCAGCGGAAGCTGCCAGCCCAATCGCATAAAAGAGTCCGCCATGCCAGGGACCAGACTCAAGAATTAGGGGGTTGTCAGCGACAGCTAGAGCTTCGGAACGAATTTTAGCTTCGGAGTAATCCAATAAATCAAGGCAGTGCCCAAGTATCTGAGGAGCACAGCGAACAGAATAACGAGCTTGTAACAAAGTTTTCTTGCCTTCGACAATCTTCGGCGATTTTAAATAGTCACGTCGTAGTTGTGTCAGCAGGTTACCTGCCCGAGCGTAGCTGGTGTGTACCTCCCCATAATGCAAACCTTCCGAGAAATGTTCATCTCCGGTGCCTATCGCCAGGGACATAAGCGCAACAGATTTAAAACAATCCCTTAATACCTTCCTTAATTGATAATCATGTTCGATAGCCCATGAAGCCATCATGGCATTGGTATTTACTAGACCAATTACGTCGCGAGGGCCCTTTGGTCCATCCTCGAATAGAGGAGATATGGCATGGGCCATAGAAATTAAGTCACCACTGGCTCCCAAGCTACCTTTTCGGGGAACTCTGGGAAGAGTTTCACTGTTTGCCAGGTTAAGAAGTGCTTGATAAGTAGAAGGATGGATGCCAGATAAGCCATGGGCCGTTTTCCGAGCTTGTAGTTTCAAAGCGCGTCTGACAACCGACTTCGGCAGAGGAGTACCGATACCAACTTGTAAATATTCCAATAGGTTGACTTGGGTATTTTTCCATTGATTTGGATCTAGGGTATTTCGCTCATTCTCACCATAGCTAGTGTGTAGCCCATAAATGGGGTTATCAGTATCATCGATCTGATCTTGAAGTAATGCATAGGAGCGTTTAACTCTGGAAATGTCTTTGTCACTCGCGAGAATTGGGTTGTGTAGATATCCCCACTCATACCAAGTCTGCAAAGGAAAAGTTAAAGCTAAACTAAAATTAGCTTCAGAGGATACTGCATTACTATTCGCTGGTACGGGATAGCTGAGAGATGACGTAGACACTCTAACTCCAAAACTTTTTGAATAAATAGGGAGTAAAGAAATTAACATGAGTATAAAAACATGAAAAATAGAAGTCGGCGCTGGTTGCCATAGACAATATCTATGGCAACCAAGAGTATGTCGATGTAGACTCGATAGCTGCTTTTAAATTAAGTCGCTAAATAAGTTAGGCTCTATGTTCCCGCACGCTGATGAACTTAATTACTTTATTGAAGTTGCAAAAACAAAAAACATATCCAGGGCAGCAGAAAGATTGGGGATTAGGCAGCCGAGTCTGAGTGCTGCTATCAAGAGGCTAGAAAGACAGCTAGGTACTGAAATAATAATACGAGAAAAAACTGGTGTTCAGCTTTCACGTGCTGGTCTTAGGCTGCTAAAGAGCGCTCAGCAGCTATTAGATGATTGGGATGAGGTTAAGTATTCTGCGCTGCGAGAAAATAAAGAGGCCGTTGGTCATTTCACCATTGGATGTCACAGCTCGATTTCACTACATATGCTACCTGATAGCCTTCCTGCTTTTATCGCACAAAACCCAGGTATTGAATTGAGCTTCCAGCATGCACTTTCTCGCGAGATTGTAGAGGCCGTGATCAGCTGGAAAATCGATATCGGTATTGTCGTAAATCCTGTATCTCATCCTGATTTAGTAATCAAGCACCTTTGTCACGATGTGGTTAGTTTTTGGCATAATCCTAAGAAAATTCAATCTAGAGACGTACTAATATATGATCCAGCACTGATGCAGACGAACTGGCTGCTGAAAACCATATCTGAAAGCAATAGATATAAGCAATATATAAGGTCTTCAAGTCACGAGCTAATCACAAAAATGACATTAGAGGGATTTGGGGTTGGTATTATTCCTGGTCGAGTTGCACAGACACATGGAAGAAATCAGCTCGAATGGGTTAGTAAAGACCAACCAGGCTTTAAAGATGAAATATGTCTGGTATATCGGCGAGAGATAACTCATAGCATGGGTGCAAAGAAATTAATTGAAGAATTTAAACTTACCAACTATGAAAAAAATTTCTATTAGATACAATTAAAATAAAACTCAAAAACCATAAAATTATCAATAATATTTTGAGCTGCAGAGCACTACTGGTTAAAATTCATGTAATTTAAGCGGCCTTTCAATTGTAAAAATATCAAGATCTTTATCCATTTAACACAAGATTAGTTTACGCTCGCGAGTGAGATATTCCCGAGATGATATTAATCATCCCAAGCCACAACACGAGCAGCCAGAGGGTAGCCTAGGCCGTCCGAATGGAAGTAGCAACGTGCCTGTGATTGTTAGCTGCCTTTACGTAATTACTCATTATATTTTTCCTGTATCTCAGTATAACCAACTACTCTTGAGCCTTCTCGAACCTGTAGATTGGCACCTACCTCTAGGCATTTTGGATATGCTTCTAGTTTAATGAGGACGTTATCATTCCCCAGCCTACTAATATTGACTTACTATCTAATCTTTCAAACTTCATACATATAACGGCTTAGCTGTGTTTTATACACATCATTTAAGTCCATTTAAAGCCTCTGCTGCCTCCATATAATGGAGAAGTTTAGTGTACCCCTGCCAAACGGTTTTAACTCCAGGCTCACCATCGCCGCTCCGCCCCAGAAAGCCTCCAAGTCCTGCCAGCATACGCGTTATAGCTCTCATACTTGGAGCTTCATTTGGTGGGGAGGTTTTAGCTTGCATTATCCATATCATACGCCACTCTTTTTCAGAGTAGACTTTCGTACACGACGTATCAGGAAGCGTTCGTGCCCGTGTTGTCATGGAGTGTAGACGCCACCCAATAATCATATAGATTGCAATACAGTTCAGCATTCGCTGCTCGGTTCTAAAGCGATTACTTTCTATCTGGCATCCGCCTTTCACCACTCGGAAATAGGTTTCAATTTCCCATCGACTTCGATACCACTCAATAATGATCCTCGCTTGCTTAAAGTCCTCAACTGCAAGATCGGTCAGCAGCATCCATTCAATACCTTTTTCCCCTTCTGGTGGGCTTAATTCCTTAGCAAAGACTGCGTAGAGAGAAAGAGGTCGCTTTGATTTTCCTTTTCCCTGCAATCTTACTTCTGCAATGGATACACTGACCTTAGCTTCCCTTTCTGGCTGTCCATTCCTTTTGGGGATACCTACTGAGTATTTCCCGATGGACTTCTGCTTGGTCATATAGTCCCAAAGTAAAGTCGTATCTTCTCCTTCGATCTCTAAACTACGATTAGCCTTGGCTCGAACAATATAGCTTGCACGCCGCTGTTCATTTTGATCTTCAGCTAATTGAAACCACTCATGAATATCCCCCTCTCTATCCGCGATGCTCACAATCGTGGTTTCAGGGCAGCGCTCTTGTATCTCACAAGCTGATTCATAATGGTCTAACCAGCGTCGACTCTCTTTATCTTGTATCGACTTGGTATAGCGAGAATTAGCACTAGATTCTTTATCTCGCTGCCACATGCTACCCTCAATAATGCCCAGATTATCTCTGGATGGTGTTATAGCGATAGACGTATGTAGGAGCTGCTGATTAGTCTCTTTGCGTCGGAGTGTTCCCATTTCTTTGCTTTCTAAATCGGTAGCAAAATTTAGGAAAGTGGTATCCTGAGGGATAAGAACAACTGGCTGAACCTTGATTCTTTCAAGAGTGGCTGATTTATGGCCACTCATAATGGAGTCAAAGCTGACTTTATCATTTTCGATAAATCGATAGGCTGCAAAGGTTTCTGCCCAAGACTTGTTTGCACAGGGAATGCTACCCTTTGGGTCGGAACTTAAATTACTGAGAATATTGGACAAGCGCTTATTCAATCGTGTATCACCCATAACCTGATTTTTCACTTCGTCCCTGACCCAGTCCTGCATAATTATCCAGCCAAATTTGTAGCCCCTATAACGTACAAACTGTAACTCATTGATTTTTATAATAAAACTGAAAAAACTTGTGTATAAAACTTAGCGGCTTAGTCAGCAGTATTTTGGTACTATTAGAACTTTAACGTAAGGTGGCGCAGCCATGACAAAACGGAGCGTAGACCAAAACATCAGGCGCGATAACTATTATGTATTTTTAGCTCTTCGCTTAATTATCTCTTTCAAGTTCCACACATTGACATATTTTACCCCGGCAGGATCATCAGCCTTAACCCAATACCGCCCACGAGGCCACTCGAACACATCTCCGTGTTTTACAACCACTGGTTCCATATTAGAAAATGTTAATTCACAGCTACCAGATATAATAAAGCATATGCAATTTTCAGAAGAGCCTGAAAATTTGCTACCGGCATCATACTCGTACGGACTCACGCGAAACTCACTTTTGCCTGGGTACAATGTACGAATTTCTTCAATGTTTTCTTTATAGACTTCACTTACAGGAAACTTTCGTATATTACTAGCGGGGCAGAAATAATCAGTACACCCTGGTAATATAAACTGCATGAAATACGATGCCAGAAAACTTAGTACTGAGGAGCAGCACCTCATACGTAAAATTGCTGTTCAGCGAGTATTTGATGGAGAATCTGCGGCGGAGGTTAGTCGTAGCTTAGGGCTGGGGAGCAGAACTATTTTCCCATGGTTAAGGACTGCTCGGGAGAAAGGTATTGAAGCGCTATCTCCAAAAATTAGACCTGGACGCGGTAGAAAACTGTCAGCTATTGAAGAAGAGGAAGTCAAACGATGGATTATTGGTGGCGATCCAAGGCAATATGGCTTTGATTTCGGATTGTGGACACGTCAGATCGTATCGGATTTGATTTTTGAGAGATTCAAAATTGAACTTAGCGTTTCTAGTGTCGGCACACTTCTACATCGACTGGGCCTGACGCCACAAAAGCCTCTACGAAGAGCTTACGAGAGAGATGAGAAGGCGGTGAATAAATGGGTAAAGGAAGTCTATCCAAAGATTAAATCTTATGCGAAAAAAACTGGTGCAGAAATATTTTGGCTGGACGAGGCTAGTATCAGATCAGACGATCCACTCCAAAGGACATGGGGAGAAAAAGGAAAAACTCCAGTGGTAAAAACGAGTGGTCAAAGACAGTCAATCAATGCGATCTCAGCTTTATCGAATAGAGGTGGCTTCTGGTATCATATTTATAGTGGAAAGTTCACGGCAGAAAAGTGCGTAGAATGCTTCAAAAATTTCCAGAGAAGTCAGAAAAGACCAGTGATTCTCATTGTTGATGGGCACCCAGTACACAAATCGAAAAAGGTATTGGAGTATGTCGATTCACAGGATGGAAAGCTTGAAATGGTGTTCTTACCGCCATATGCACCAAACCTAAATCCAGATGAGTTGGTCTGGAATCATATGAGAAATATAGGGACTTCAAAGAGGCCGCTGAAAAAAGGTGAGACACTACTGAGTCGTGCAAATGCAGATTTGCAGAGCATCAAGAAAAATAGAAAACTTGTGAAATCATTTTTTCAAGAGTCGACTGTATTCTTTGCTGCTGCCTAGGTAGTAATACTCATTGCTCATCTACCACACATAGCATCAGGTACAACGGCCACGACAAACGAAGCTTGACGGGATCCGCTGGAAGCCGAAGTCCAAAACATTGTGCAACAATTTGTTATGTATTTTCAGCTATTTTCTTTATAAAAATTATTTTACTTTGCAGGGGGTTGCCTTTATTTTCATACCCACACACTTGATATTCGTGAGAGATAAGAAGATGCAGCATTGAAGGAAATCTATTCATCGATTTAACGCTAATAGACTTAAACCCTTTGTTCATCACCCACTGCTCTTGAAGCTCAAGCAGAGACTTTCCTATGCCTCGGCCTCGGTAATCTGGGAGGACTGCACCAGACCAACTATAAAACTCTGTTTCGGATACTTTATAACCAATTTTGTAGCCTACTTTCTTATTACCAACTGAAGCTACCAGTAATAGGTAAAGGCGCCCCTCTAACCTCTTCTCTATTTTATCTTTGCTATTTTTAGCGTCGAACTCTGGAATCTCAGAATTGATCTGTATGACATCTTCTATCGTGCCTTCGCTGAAGGAAATGTTCATATCGCTACCTAGGTTTATGCATAATGTTCGGCTCTGCGTTAACCAAAAGCGAAGGCCGCTTTTGGCTGGAACTTTTACACCTGACAGCATCCGATTGTTAGGGCTGCTGATTTCTTAGCTCAATTTCACCAAATGTCATATAAACAAGAGATCCACCCGCATCAGCTCTGTAAGCTCCATTTGCTGCAGCCAAACGGCTGGCAACGGCTGAAAATTCCCATGCTTGATCTTCGGAAACATGGACCTTTCTTGAGGTAAAGAGCTTTACTCCGTGCTTTTCACCATACTCTTTAACTAAACGTGAATGTTGCTGAAGAGGTTTTAGCACTGAAGGGTGATCCCACCCCCATAGAAAGCTTCTATCCTTCGGATTGTAAGTACCTATTATTTGAACTGGAGCTACAGCGATCCGACCATCCTCAAGCGACCAAAATATAATGCCTTTGTCTTGGTCGACATTCCATGTTTTAGCAGACCCCAGACCCCAGACCCCATGTCTTATCGTGAGCATCAGTTTGAATTCTTAAACCTTCAATGCTCCCTTCAATAAACTTTTCGACCTCCACAGAGTAACCTCCAGCATGCGTGTTAATTGATATGAATAGTACAAATATAACTGATACTAAATTTTTCATAACTCTCTGATACTTGATTGCCTTAACGACTGGTTTTTGAGCTGAATTAGAGCAGCTAAAGGATTGTGATTGTCAAACGCAGAGCTAAGCAAGAATCCCAGAACTGAAAACCCAATAGTAAATTGGACCGCAAACAGCCCACCCTGCGACTGCAAATTTGAAAAAACTATCCCGCCTTGGCGCCCCTATACTTGCAAGGCCCGTAAGATCTTTCTCTTGAATTGGTTTTATAAGTCTGTAGGTTTTTACCAGCAGCCATCCAACTAGAAGTGGAAGTAATGTCAACAGAATGATAGTGCCGATTGTAAGTAAAGCTTCAGGCGATGATTTTCTCATTTATCTTATCAACTATTTAGAGTATTGGGGGTAAATATACCGAGCGCACGCCAGTGCGTCCGGTGCTTTTACTAGTTAGGCATAGTACCGAATCGCCTACCAAAAGGCGGCAGTAGCTACCATACCCACATAACACATGAAAACAGCAGGCCTATGACATGTACATAGCTGGACAAGCTCGTCCGGCCTGATTATGTGTAGCTTTGTTATCCATGGCTTCTAGTCTTCAACATAGATTCAAATAAAAGTATTAAAAAAGCGCCACTTATAACTGGTAAAATTATTCCGAAAATGAAAAAAATAGCAGCCAATGAGCGACTACCTGTCTTATAGCGTCTATAGCCCTCTATGAACGGATACAAGAAGAATCCTATCAGTACGCTATATATGATGAACTCCGGAACCCTCAGTAAAGCTCCGCCCCCTAACCTTTCCAGGCCGAGGAGGTAGATTACCGGATAAAGAAGACCGGCCAGTACAAAAATAACTAAAAGATAAAGCCACTTACTCAAAATTCATATCTCTTCATTGGAACACATAACACTAAGTTTAGGGGTGGGCCACGCAGTGAGCCGCCCCAGTAGCCAAAGGCTGTGACAACAGTGCTCTATTATGTATTTATACGCGCCTTTATTGATTTGTAGGTAAATATTATTGCACTGAGAGCAGCACTGTAAATAAACGAGAAAATACCAAACACTATTACCCCTGTTATTAAACCACCCTCAAATTCAACCTTTAGGGCAAATGCACTAATGACAGCCAAAACTAAACATATGAATGTGGCAAGATACGGATTGATAGAAAAGATATTTGGCCAGAACTTCTTGCATAAAGCCCAGATCAGTAATGACGGACCTAGAAACACTATCTGTAGGATGATACCAATCACTAAGAACATTAATTCTATCAACCTCTACCTAGATATATAACAACTACAACGGGGGCTGCTGCGTAGTGTAGGCAGTCCCGCGAAGGGCCAAAGCCCCTTAACAACCTGCTTGTATTTGTTAACTTTGACCATATTCCGATAACAGTTCCAGAGCTATAAAAGCAGGCGTTTTCCCAATGCCTTTAGAATGAGCAGACACTTCATGGTAAACTCTAGACCAACCATCAATTTCCAATAACTCTTTATTGGCTCGATCTGTCATTACATCAAACTCGTAGAACTCTTTTTTCTTCGTTAGCCATGTGCCCATCCATTGAGTTCCATACTGCTCAAAGATTTCGGAACAATTCAATAGAATTCCCTCATTCGCGGACATCCCCTTTTGGGACAACAGCAAGGTCAACCATGGGTACATACTTTCATCATTTATAAATTTGTCCACGCACTCTTTCATTTCAAGGAACGAGAGTTCATTTTGTTGTTCAGTATTCTTGTTCCGAATTCGGCGAAGCTTTTCGATATCCATGATAAAGTTAACTCTCTAAAACCGGCAGCCGGAGCGCAGACTCTCCGGCACACGTCCTTCGCGCGTAAAGTTAATTAGTTTGTTATGAATTTCCCTCACGCAGCTCCCCGATAAAACTATCTACTAATGACTTGCGAACCGACATTGGCCAGCCCACTGAAAATGTAAAGGGTATTCGCCAGGTAACCAGAAAGCAGGTGACATATTCATCTTTACGCTTTATAAGTACTAATTTTCTATTCAAAGAAAGCTGGCGAAACACGATATTGGGTAGTTGGCCCATTGAATCGGATGTGAAAAAGAATGAAGCTAACCTACTTTTTTTCGAAAGCTTAGTCTCTAGAACCTCAACCCACTGTTTTCCATTACTTCTGAATATAGCCATTGTGTTGTTTTTTGAAAGGACTTCAAACTCTACGTCCAAATTCAAAAAAATGAATGTATACCTCATACCATTTCTCATAATGCCCTATTAAGTGGCCAAAGTAATCGTGGTAAAGTGAGCGAAAGCGAACCACGCTTACTTTGGTCCGATACAACAGTTTGTTATGCTTGCGTTCATATTAATACTGGTAACACCCATAAAAATAAAATAAAACAGAAATTTACCGAACACAAAAGCCCCCTATAAGATGGCTTAAAACTCATTAGCTTCAGCTGATAAATTGAATGTAAGCCCCAAATTATAGAGTGAATAATAACCACCACAAACAGACTTGATAACGTCCAAAGTAACATTTCTACAGGACCAACTACAGCATCAGTTCTCGGCCAGTAATGACTATGATCATATAACCTCATGAGGCCATATACATAGAAAAATGCAGTAACAACAAAACCTACAAAATATTTCATTAGGATTTAAAATTTTGGACTAGAAAGCATAACAGTTAATTCAAAAGAAGCTTCTTTATATCACCCTGTTTTATATTTCTACGCCCGATTTTCTTTCAAATCTCAATAAAATCAATAAGTTACCTTATTTTTGTGTAAATACGCAAGAATATATACAAAGCAGCGCCTTTATAATTCTGTATTTTCTCAGCTTTACATCACCTTTGGCACCCTTTAAGTATCAATGAGTTACTGAGTTTCAACTAGAAGTAGGTGCAGCTTCTGCTGGCTTTTGTTATTGAAAGTACAACTGTACATTTTTCGATCAGCGTCAACTAATTTACATGGCCCAAAACTGATAATCTGAGGGTTATGGCTTGCTAGCCACTTGTGCCGTCTAAGCAACCCCATCACTGATATGTGTTTGCACGCGGTGTGCTCCATATCATCAGGCATAGGCTCCCATCCAAGCTGTAAGCCTAAACTTCACTGTGCTGTAAATACAGGTCGATCCCCTCTTCCTCGACCTTATTGATATCCTGATTTTTGTCATACGGCGTCAACAGGTTCTCCGTTGCTACCATTCTTATACGTGGCGGTAACGAATCTGAGGGGTTGGTTACATAGGTTCGGAAGGGCGTGACGAATTGAAATCTAGCGATGTGGAGGGGCACCTTGTATGTTAGGCGAGCCGCTTGATGCTCCATTCAGGAAAGGATGAGCTGCGAGGAGCAGAAAAACCAAAGCATAGATTCCTTCAAAAGTGGAACCTCCATTGCTGGCAGCTGGATTGATCACTGACTCAGCAGGCAAGAGCTAGGGAGCATTGACGGGAATATACCTCCCTCATCAAAAGGCTAGGCATCTTCACTTAGCCTAGTCTCTGTCTTCAGTGCAATCCCGGAGGTTGCTTGAAGCAGCTGGTGGGCTCGGCGACATTCATGTGGAGGATCTTTGTATAGCAAGTGACTATGGTTGTTCGTCAAGTTATTAAGCCATACTTTCATCCCAGTAGGTGTTGTTTTTCACCATTGTATTCAGGATCGTAATCTGCTTTCTCATGCAGGCAACCAGAGCAACCTTTTTAGGTTTGCCAGCGTCGACTAATCGCTTATACATGGGCTTTAGTTTGGGATGATGTTGTATGGCCGACATGATGGAAACAAAAAGAACCGTGCGTACGCGATGCCTTCCACCTCGAATATATCGTTTGCCCTGGAAGTTGCCGCTATCACGGTTCATCGGGGCGATACCGACAAGTGCAGCGATTTCTTTACGGTTCAATTGTCCTAGCTCAGGAAGTTCACTCATTAACGTATAGGCCAATACATTTCCGACCCCTTTGGCACTCAACAATAGGTCACGCCTTTGCCGCCACTCAGACACACTGTTAACCAGTTTATCCAGTTGCTTGTCGATACCTTGTAGCTCTTTCTTGATGGTGTTTAGAATGGTCTGTATAGGTTTGTGTACTGATTTCGGCATTCTCTGAAGCCGATTCTTTTGCATTGTACTCATCTCTAAACACTGACTTCTTACCGCCAGTAAGTCACTGATCTCCCTAAGCTTTTCTGGTTTTAGCACCGACAGCCCTGGCTTCATGGCCTCACCAAAATGTGCAATATCCATTGCATCTAGCTTGTCAGTTTTGGCGAGGCGCCCTGCGGATTTAGCGAAGCTCCTTATCTGCGAAGGATTGCAAACAACAATAGGTAATCCGGCTTTGTCGGCGGCGCAAACAAACTCTAACTCGAGCCTTCCCGTAGACTCTATTAATACTCTTTGAGGTTTAAGAGGTTGTAGTTGTTTAATGGCATCTTTAATGCCATTTTTATCATTGGCAACACTAAAGAACTGGCCAGTAGGTCTCACATAAATATCGAGTTGTTTACTGCTGGTATCGATACCGACATTGATCTCTTGAGGTTCCATAAGATAAGCTATCTCCGCCTTGCTATTCGGGCTCGAGGCCCACATGACTATCCGAGTTATGCCTAGTGAGTGCTTATCACGTTCATACTTGTTATCGGTCTTTTACGAACCAGCCAAGCAGCGAACTGTGATAAACAAGGCCTTCGGTGGCCGCCGAAGGTGGGTCTCAATTTACCCGTTAACGAAAAGGATTTTCAACATCAGAATCGGGCAAGAACAACCATACAAGCCAAGCATTAAGTACACGTCTTATGGCGCTGGCAAGGCTTGCCTACCCTCTCTTCCTGTCGGATAAGAGGGTCTGCTTGTTAAACACCTCCAAGACACCAACATGGCCACTCCGAATTCACTACCTAATCACCTTTAGCACCCAAGAAGCATTCGAATCAGAGCGCGTATATTCCCTACCGAACAGAGGCGCAATGATTCATCTTGGAGTCCCGTTTTTTAATTATTGGGTGCCTCAAGTTGCCCTACCCTTTTTAGGATCTTTTTAGGATATTCAGGCCTTTGCTCTCTGCTGCTTTTTGATCCGCACATAGATTTCTTCACGGTGGATGGGGAGTGATTTGGGTGCGCTTATGCCTATCTTCACTTGATTGCCTTTAACCTCCAGCACTGTGACTGAGACATTTGCTCCAATCCTTAGAAGTTCACCTGTCCGTCGCTTTAAGATCAACATACTTATTTCCTTCAGTGGTCAAAGTTTGGGCGCTTCCGGGATGGGGAAGCTTGGGCTTAACGTTTGGAGGAAATGTGGGGTGGTGCGCGGGGGCGGTAGGCAGAGAAGAGGAAAAGGCGGGCGCTAGGCTTCCAGAGCTTGGGAACAGGCCCCAAGCCGCTGAATGTACTCCACTTTATTGAAGACGAGCGGGTTTCTAGCGTATTATCCATATAGCCATTTTGATACTTAGGTTATCAATTTGGTCAGCTGGCCCCGGGTGTTCCTAGCACCTTGGGTCAGCGCCTTTTACTTACTCTTACGTCACGCTACCGTTCTCCCTTGAGGAATGGGTCTTTTAGAAAATTCTCGACTCTCTCGAAGCTTTCAAAACTATTCAAACTTCTGAAGCCTTTTTAATCGGCTCGCTCAATTACGGCCAAAATACCAAAAATGTCTATCGATTTTACGCAGCTTTGAGGTTGAAACAAACTGAATAAATTTCAATAGGATTATTTTCGCGCCTATATTTTTGGTTATTTTCGGTTAAGGAAATCTCAATCAACCATTGGAAAACTCAATTCATATTGAAATGCACTCCATACTTTCCTTAAAAGATTAAAGAGTAATGCTCTCAATCATACAGCTAACTAAAGGCAAAGCCGGGGAATGTGAAAGTTCACTAATAATTAAATTGGCTCACTAGTTTTATACTCGTATCCACACTCCTTTGCTAAATACTGGAAGAGCAGGATTCCGTTGTAGGGGTAAATATTGAGATCAGCATGGAGTTACCATCTTGCAAGTCACCTCTCCACATTAGTGCTATTGCTTGGCTATTTTGGGTTAAAAACAATCGTACAAGTAGCCGCTGGTAAGGTCATTTTAAATTCCAGGCTTAGCTCTATTCTTACCAGTATTGCCAAGATATTGAAGACTCTGATTACACTTGTACTCAACAGCGCATTCGCACGGTCGTATCTAGTGAGCAACCCAAAGCTCTACTTTATTACTGGTAGTGAGCGCTTAAAAGGACCTAAAGCACTCCCTTTTCAGTTGGAACACTATTTCGAGCCAGTGACTGGAGTGGCCGGTATTTAGATCCTTAAAACGTGGTGGTATGTACGGAATCACCCCTCCTATCCGAGAGACTTGATATCTCACCTCTCCACTGGCTATATAGCAACCGAATTTTGAAAGCAGATTTAAAGTCTGTAGCTGACTGCCGGCAGCTTCCTCTCAGCGTTCGTTATAATCTGGCCTAACCCCAAATCAGCCTTCCCAAAGCCTGAACAGCAATTTCTGGTATTCCACTTCCCCTGCCTCTATGTCAGAGATGGAGGGCCTGCAGAAAGCTTTTATGGCTATTTACATCAGAGCCACTGCCATCTGGGGCCATCAGGATAAAGCCTTAACCTTTGCCCTTGAATATGTGTACGGCCGGTATAAGTATCCTCGCTCCCATCGACAGTCTCTTTAACAACAGTACCGCGAAAACGTTGATACCATTTGCCTCTATAATTATGATCTTGAAAATTTTTTAAGCGCAACTTACAGGTTTTTGACGAAATCCCAAAATCCATTTCAGTTTCACTTAAGTCAACATTATTTTTTTCCAGTTCTTCTTTAAACTGCTCCATATAATCGCTAGTGGGCTGATAGTGGCCACTGAAATTATTAATATGCTCTATTATTCCACCTACCACCGAGATATGCCCAGCCGCAGCAACTGGTCGCCCCGAGAAAAATGCTGAATGGTGCTGAATGTCACCATTTTTGTTACCACAAAAGATACGCCCATTCTTATCCATAACGAATGCCCAAGATCCGCCAGGATTGGTATTAAGTCTCTCTCCGCGCCAAAACAGAAGCCCATCTTGTATCGTAACCTGATATTTTTCTCTTTCAGCTTCACTCATATAGGGCACAACAACTCCACTATAAGTATCTTTACTTAAACCGCTATCTTTTAGCATTCCAAGTTCTTTGTATGGCATGGCAGTTATCTCCTTTATAAATGCGCTTAATAGGTAGCCATCAATAATAGCTAGTCATATTGATAACTATTTCAAGAGTATTTCTATCTCCACTCGTAAGTTTGACTCCAATGTAAATCATTGCGCTTCTGGTTACATACGCAGGGCCTTTCTTTGTGGGAAAGATACCCAACCCGGAGAGGATTTTGAGAGTCGGCATCAGTGTATTGAGGGTAGAATGCAAAAGCTAGTCGCCATCTTTGCGTTCGATGTTGCAGCCTATGCTGTGGTGAGCAACCACTACTATATTGTGTTCTATATCAGCGCAGAAGCCGCCAAAACTTGGTCCGATACCGAGATCCTTACTCCCTGATGAGGGCTTTTAAGAACTTCCGTACTAATTCAGCGCTATCTTCAAGGGAACACTCTCGATTCTAGCGAAATAGAAAAGCTCCATGAGCTTAAAGAGTGGCCATAATGAGTGACTTGCCACTAGAGACCTATAAAGCATGATAAATTTCAATGAATATAATCAACCAGCAAAGACATTGGTTCTGTATTATGCGAAACAACTAAACTCTGAAATCGCTCGATCGGTTGTTTCTGGAAACTCCAATTTAGATAGTAAAGAGGAGGCAGAGTCTTTGGCTTACTTTTTCTGGAAAATGACGGATCAAGCGGTTGATGACGAAAAAGATTGCAAGATGATTGAGGGTATTTCAGATATTCAGTCTTGGCTAGAAAAAGCACTTCATATATTTAGAGGTTACTTCAAAAAGCAAGGCTATCAGCAAGAGTGGTCAGAGGGCTATGGCAAATACCATAGTGAGTAGAGTTTTATAACAAACTTCCGCCTGACTGCTATGAGGAGAGGTAGGGTCGCCACTTTTGGAAGGAGGCATTCAAATCTCAAGCTTGCTTGGATAAGCGGGCTCTATCAGGCTAAGTGGTATCTCACCCAGGCACTGGCTCTATCTCAACCGGAATTTTGAAAGTCGCTTTAAAGGCTTGGTAGGATCAGTGAAGGTGGTACAGCAAGCCTGTAGCCAGCTCAATAAACGCTGGGTACACGGTATTGGTGACTGCCGGCGCTTCCTCTCAGCTACCCCCCACTAATCTAGCCCTACTCCAAACATTCGATAGCACGACTGCCGGTTTTATATCCAAAAATTGCGCTACCTACAGACTGAACACAACCCCCCCCTGTATTCCACCCCCCTTACCCCTAAATCAGAGAGGAAGAACCACCAGAGCTGGTGCTTGCCACGTAACTGACACTACCCTCCAATCTTTGGGTGTTCCGGATTCGATTGCCGGTTCTGAATCAAGGAATCCTCGCCGCCTGTATAGCCTAAGCAGATCTCAGAAACAAGGTTGTATTTCCGAAAGCGCGCTTTCTTTTCTAAAGCGGCTTGGTATTTCATCCAGACACAGGCTATATTCCAACCAGAAATTTAAGGATCACCTAAGGACAAGGCTTGAAGGAGTCAGTCTGGGTAATATAACAAGTTTGTAACTAGCTCAATAAACGTTGGGTACACAACATAGGCAGTTGCCAGTGCCTTTTATCTGATGATTTCTACTAATTTTGCCCTGCTGCAAGCACTCGACGCTAAAATTGTCGACAATATGTTCAAATAAAATTCACTAATCTCGAACTCAAACGCCCAGTATTTCACGTCCCTTACCTCTAAATTAGATATGAAGAGCCTCAAAACTCATGCTTGCCGCATAACTTATACCTCTCTCAAGTCTTCGGATATCTAGAATTACTTCAGATTAAAGGTTCGGACGTACCAGTTGAGATATTAAAATCAAATGATGGCTTTCTTAGGCCCTAAAAGCCTTTGCTTAGCCGATAGAATCAAAAATAAGTTGAGAACTCGGTTGAGTAGTGCCATACGCTAGGGACCATTCCATACATTTAGGATTTCTTTATTCAAGAAAAATAAGTGCACCTCTATCGTAAATAATATATCTGTATCTTTACGTCCAATACATCTAGCAATTAAGATGGAGGTCGATTAAGAATTATCTCTTATGAACTTCAAATAGGCGATTCCGGTGAAAGTAGCCAACATAAAAATCAGTAACTATAGATTGCTAAAAGATTTTTCACTTGATCTCGAAGACAATCTCTCTCTTATAATTGGGAAGAACAATACAGGAAAGACATCTATTTTAACGGCAATTGATAAGTTTATAAATCCATCAGAAAAAAATCCCATAACGATAGATGACTTTAATGTCAACCTAAAAAAGAAATTATCCTCTATCTTAGTAGACCCAGAAAGCATTGGTACTGAAGAAGAGTACAAGCCTCTCGGAATCACCTTGAGAGTCATTATTGATTATGATGAAAATGACGATCTTTCAGCAGTTCGCAACCTAATAATGAACTTAGACATTAGCCATAATTCAATCGTATTGGGCTTTGAGTATCAAGCAACTTGGAATAAGCTACATCTGATGGTGAACACTTACGATGAGCAAAAAGAAAAATATAACAACGATCCAAATTTATTCCTAAAAGAAAATATTCAAAACTACTTCGGCCCAATTAAAAGAAAAAGTATTGACCCTGCGGATGACGCAAATTTTGTAGACTTAGCAAAGGAAGGCATTAGTTTACGAGAGGTAATTTGCTTTAAATATATCAGCGCCAAAAGAAGTGTAACAAACAAAAACAATGACAAGACGCTTTCAACTCAAACCTCACAAATATATAAAAAATCTCCAGCTTCTGACGAACATCAGTCATCTACTAACGCATTCAAAGATAAGCTAAGAAGCACAGATTTAGAACTAACTGACATATATAGATCTATGTTTAGCGAAGTTCTACAAAAAGTTGCTAAATTTGGTGGTATAGAGCAAAACGAAACCGATATAAAAATAGCTTCTACTTTACAAGACCGAGAGCTACTTGAAGGAAACACCACAGTTTTTTACGCTCACGATGATCACAACTTCCCTGAACATTACAATGGTTTGGGGTATATGAACCTCATAAGCATGATCTTCGAAATTGAAGTTGTCATGAGTGAATTCAAAAGAACTCTCACAGAAAGCCCTTCAGCAATAAACGTGCTTTTCATCGAAGAGCCGGAAGCTCATACTCACCCGCAAATGCAATATATATTCATTAAGAACATAAAAAACTTACTCAGCGACAGTAGGGAAAGAACCGACGGCATATCCATTAATCTACAGACTTTAATCAGCACACACTCTTCGCACATTGTATCAGAATCCGACTTTAACGATATAAAATATCTAAGAAAAAGTATCGACAAAAACAGCGTGGAGTCAAAAAATCTAAAAGACTTACAAAAAGAATACCGATCTTCAGAAGTGACCCAAGATGCAGCATACAAGAGGCAATTCAAGTTCTTAAAACAATACTTAACACTCAATAGATCTGAAATATTCTTCGCTGAAAAAGTAATTTTGATAGAAGGAGACACAGAAAGAGTATTGCTTCCCGCCATGATGAGAAAGATCGACCAAGAAGAATCAGAAGGGATTTCCTACACTCCGCTACTCTCACAAAACATTTCAATTATTGAAGTAGGAGCACATTCGAAAACATTCGAGAAATTTATTAGATTCATTGGAGCCAAAACATTAGTAATAACTGACATAGACAGCTATTATGAAAAAATAACCATGGACGATAATGGAAAAGAGAAACAAGAAACTATCGTTTGCTCCCCCAATGATCCAAACGCTGAAAAAACGTCGAACAGCTCTCTACTATTTTTTCATGACAAGAACAAAGAAGACTTGGAATATTTTAAATCACTCACCCTCCCCCAAAAAATCCTCTCTTTTAAAAATGGCAAATGGGAAAAAGATGAAAATGGCAGCCTATTAACCGCCTATCAAATGGAAGAAAAAAGCTACCACCCCCGAAGCTTTGAAGATGCTTTCTTTAGTATAAACAAAGAATTTTTAGGGGATGATTCTTACAGATTTCCATCACTAACAAAAAAATGGTTCGACAAATATATCGATGATCAAGACCCTACCGATGTGTTCACCTTCTCAAACAAAGCTATTGGAAGCAAACCCTCTTTAGCAATTGAAATCCTCATTAACAGCAAGGGCACCCAAAACTCTGAGTTCAGCAACTGGAAGATTCCCAGCTACATTAAGGAGGGTCTCACATGGCTCCGCAAAAATTAAATGATTTCATTACGAGCGATGAGACATCAAAAATCATAGATAAGATCATGGAGGGAAAAAATTTTCTTCTAAGTGGTGGCGCAGGCTCTGGGAAAACTCATACATTAGTAGAAGTAATAAGAGAAATTCGAAAAAAATTTCCAACCGACAGAATTGCCTGTATCACATACACGAATGTTGCGGCTGAAGAAATATCGGAGCGGGCAGACGATGAAAAAGTACATGTATCAACAATACATGAGTTTTTATGGCTCAACATAAAACATTTCCAAAATGAAATCAAATCATTATTAGTTGAGCTCATTAACAGTGACGATCATTCACTATTCAGACAATTTTCTGATAAAAAACTAGAGCACAACCATTTTAAAAACCTAGAAAAAGGAGTTCAATACAAAGAATTTGTCAAATTATCAGAAGGGATAATATCTCATGATGAGCTTTTGATCGTTGCAAAAAAAATGTATGAAAAAAATCCAAGACTATCCGCGATTACGAAAAGTTCATTCCCATTTATTTTCATCGATGAATATCAAGACTCTAACAAAGCCATAATTGATATCTTCTTGGATCACTTCAAAAGCTCACCTCAAAAACATGTGATAGGTTTTTTTGGAGACTCAATGCAGTCCATTTATGAAAAAAGCATTGAGAACATTGATGCCTATACACAGAATGGATCAAATGAAGTCTTCGAAGTAAGAAAACAACAAAATCGACGAAATCCATCTGCGATAATTTCTCTAGCAAATAAACTTAGAAATGATGGATTGGTTCAACACCCATCACAAGACCCTTCCGCACCAAACATATGTGAAGATGGAAACGTTAGAGCTGGGTGTGCTTATTTTCTTTATTCTGAGAACTCAAACCTTAAAAGGGTTAGAGAATTTCTTGGCTGGGATTTTGAAGATACACGGTCAATCAAAGAACTTAATCTCACCCACAATCTAATCGCCAATAAAGCTGGATTCTCGAATCTAATGAGAATATACGCCAGTGATCAAGTTCTGAAATTCGTCAGCCGAATAAAGAATCACATAAAAGACAACAATATCAACATTAACACCAATGGTAAAAAATTCTCAGAAGTATTGAATGAACTAGCCCAAGGTAAAGCTGGAAGCGATCTTTCAAAAGTTCAACCAACTCCAGGGATGCAAGCTTATATTAATAAGCATAGTCAGGAATTTGAATCAGCCCTTGAAACCACCTACGATTTAATCTCATCAATATATATAGATAAAGACCAGCTAGTCGATGACAAAAAAAATCATGTGGAGGATGAAGGCAAACCAGGCTCAAACAGGGATGACCTCATAAAACATCTTTTTAAAATCCAAAATAATGTACGACTCTATAATGAGAAAAAGTATAACAAATTTATTAAATACACAGATTATAAAATCACTCGAGTCTCTGACAAAATTAAATTACATGAAAGCATAGAAAAATTATCTGAAGTGGACGGCAAAACAATAGAAGAAGTTATAGAAATTGCTGATAAAGCTGGAATCGTTGAAATTGATGACCGGCTCAAAAATTTCATTTCTAAGAAGAGGTATATTTATGATCAAGTTGTAAAGCTTAACTTCAGTGAATTTCAAAATTTGTATGCATATCTGGAAGGCTTTACGCCATTTTCAACTCAACATAAAACCAAAGGCTCAGAATTTCCAAATGTGCTGGTGGTGTTAGACAATGGCGGATGGAACAGTTATAACTTCGAATATTTATTCACTGAGCGTGCCGACAAAGCCTCAATAGTCAAGAGGACCCGAAAACTTTTTTATGTCTGTTGCACTCGAGCCAAAAGGAATTTGGCAGTATTTTTCCACCAGCCGAGCCAGGCTGTAGTGAATCAGGCTATAGGATGGTTTGGTGAAGAGAATGTTATCAATTTAGATGGGCTCTAACGCCAAATTTAGACATTGATGATCAAGGGGTTACTCTAGTATGGTGCCTTGAGACCCCTTTTAGGCTCGTAGATTTCCTGCCCCCGCAGCCCACACGACCACCCCTTCCAGATAGCTCAAAACCAATGCTCAACCTTATAAGCTCAAGCTTGAGCCATGTGCAAGATAATCACTATGTGAGCCAACATATTCAGATTTAGCTGGTATCAATTCCAATCCACAAAAAAACCCGCTAAAAAGCGGGTTTCTTGGCCGTTGCTAGGCAACGATATATATGGTCGGAGCGGCCGGATTTGAACCGACGACCACCACACCCCCAGTGTGGTGCGCTACCAGGCTGCGCTACGCTCCGATTTTGAAAAATCGCTCACTTCGCTAAGTGATTGATTTTTAAAGACATCGTGTCTCGATGTGGCGTGAATCATACCTGAGTGCGGCTGGATTGCAAGCCCAGGTTTACAGTTTTTTATAAATTATTTTTCCCCTCCAGCAGGGCCACCACGTCCTTTAGTTCTGCGATCACTTCGGGCAGTACTTGTTGAAGCTGTACCACCTCTGCCCTCTCGCTGCCAGTTTCGATCTGCTGGCGGGCTCCACCAATGGTATAGCCCTCTTCGTACAGAAGCGCACGGATCTGGCGGATCATGATGACATCTTGGTGCTGGTAGTAACGGCGGTTGCCGCGACGCTTGACGGGTTTCAGCTGGGGGAATTCCTGCTCCCAATAACGCAGGACATGGGGTTTAACGGCGCATAGTTCGCTCACTTCACCAATGGTGAAATATCGCTTACCGGGGATTGCAGGTAGCTGAGCGTTATTGCTCGGTTCCAGCATGCTCTTCTACTCGTGTCTTGAGTTTTTGCCCAGGTTTGAAGGTAACTACTCTGCGGGCCGAGATAGGGATTTCTTCGCCGGTCTTGGGGTTGCGACCGGGACGCTGGCTTTTATCGCGCAGGTCGAAATTGCCAAAGCCCGAGAGCTTGACCTGCTCGTTGGTTTCCAACGCATTGCGGATCTCCTCGAAGAAATATTCGACGATCTCTTTCGCTTCGCGCTTGTTAAAGCCCAGCTCTTCGTACAGTTTCTCGGCGAGCCCGGCCTTGGTCAGTGCCTCTGTCATTGGATCCTACCAATTGATTCAGAGGCGTCGACTCCAGATCGGAAGCGGCCCAAACCGCGGCGGCTTTCAACCCGGTAGCAGACGCTCTCGGGGTGCAATTCAGCCTGCACCCGAGAGCATCATGCTCTACTAGCGCAGACTAGCGTTATATTTTTCTTCTAGTTTTCCGACCACCGCATCTACAGCGGCATTGATTTCGTCGTCATTAAGGGTGCGTGACGAATGCTGAAACGTCAACCCCAAAGCGACACTTTTTCTATTTAAATCAATACCTTTGCCCTGGTAGACATCAAATATCTTGAGGTCCGTCAAGGTTTCACCTGCAACTTCGACAGCAGTTTCCACCAGGCTGGCGGCAGGAACCTCTGCATCAATCAGCAGGGCCAGATCGCGGCGCACTTCCGGGAACTTGGACAGCGGACGGAATGCGGGGGTTTTACCCTCGCCGATCGCTTCCAGGCTCAGTTCAAATACGAACGCGGGCTTGGACAGGTCCAACTTCTTCTGCAACTGCGGGTGCAGGGCTCCGATAACCCCTACTTCGCGGTCGCCGCGCATAATCTTGGCGGTTTGGCCGGGGTGCAGCGCGGGGTGTTGGCCAGCGACAAAGCGGAACTCATCGGCTACACCGGTGCGAGCCAACAGGGCTTCTACATCGGCTTTCACGTCGAAGAAGTCCACGGCGTCTTTGCTGCCAGTCCAGTTTTCTGCGTAACGGCTGCCGTAGGCGAGACCGGCAATCATTTGCTCCTGGTGCAATTCGGCACCCGGTACAAAGCGCAGGCCGGTTTCAAACAGGCGCACGCGGTTTTGCTGGCGATTCAGGTTGTACTGCAACGCTTTGCACAGGCCCGGCAATAAGGTGGTGCGCATAACCGCCAGCTCAGCGCTGATCGGGTTTTGCAGGGCCACCGGATCGGCTTTCGGATCAAACAGCGCGGCGCTGTCGCTATCGATAAAGCTGAAGGTAATCGCTTCGTAGTAGCCACGGCTCAGCAGGGTTTGCTCCAGGTTGTCCTGGGCAATAGTGCTCTCCGGGCGCGGGGCAATTTCCAACTCGGCGGTAAAGCTTTCGCTGGGAATACGGTTATAGCCGTATACACGGGCCAGCTCTTCCAGCAGATCTGCTTCGATGGCGATATCGAAACGGAAGCTGGGGGCGAGGAAGGTCCAACCTTCGTCGTTCTGGTCGATTTTTTCCAGGCCCAGGCGGGTGAGGATATCGACGATTTCGTCATCGGCCAGCTTGATGCCCAAGCCTAACTCGACCTTGGCACGGCGCAGGGTGATGTGGCGCTCGGCGGGCATAATTTCAGTCAGCTCGCGCACGTGTACCGGGCCGGGCTCACCGCCAACGATATCCAGCAGCAGCTGGGTAGCGCGCTCTACCGCTTTCTCTTGCAGGTGGTAGTCCACGCCGCGTTCGAAGCGGTGGGAGGAATCGGTGTGCAGGCCGTAAGAGCGAGCCTTGCCGGCAATGGCCAGCGGGCTAAAGAAGGCGCTCTCCAGGAAGATATGCTGTGTGCCTGCGGTCACGGAGGAATCCAGCCCCCCCATAATACCGGCCATCGCCAGAGGTTTTTCCTCATCGGCAATTACCAGGGTGCCCTCTTTCAGTTTGACTTCCTGGCCGTCCAGCAGGGTCAGCTCTTCACCGGCTTCTGCCATACGCACTTTGATGCCGCCGGAGAGTTTCTCCAGGTCGAAGGCGTGCATGGGCTGGCCCAGTTCCAGCAAAACATAGTTGGTAACATCTACTACCGGGTCGATACTGCGCAGGCCGCTGCGACGCAGGCGCTCTTGCATCCACAGAGGTGTTACCGCTTTGATATCGATATTGCGAATAACACGACCTACGTAGCGCGGGCAGGCGGCTTCGGCCAGCAGGGATACGGGCATGCTTTCGTCGATCTGCTGGGGTACCGGAGCAACTTCCGGCCCCTGAACGGCGCAGCGATTCAGTACACCCACTTCGCGAGCGATACCGGCAACACCGAGGCAGTCGGAACGGTTCGGGGTGAGATCCACTTCGATGGTCTCGTCGTCCAGCTGCAAGTATTCGCGCAGATCGGTACCGGTGGGTGCGTCTTCTGGCAGCTCCCAGATACCGTCATTGTCTTCGCCCAGTTCCAGTTCGGTCTGTGCGCAGAGCATACCGAAGCTCTCTACACCACGGAGCTTGGCTTTCTTGATTTTAAAATCGCCCGGCAGCTTGGCGCCTACCAGGGCAAAAGGAATTTTGATTCCGGTGCGCGCATTGGGAGCACCGCATACAACCTGCATTTCACCGTCGGGGTGGCCAGCGACTTTGCACACGCGCAGCTTGTCCGCATCCGGGTGCTGTTCACAGGCAACAATCTCACCGACAACCACTCCGGAGAAATCGCCCGCAACTTTTTCTATACCGTCCACTTCCAGGCCGGCCATGGTGATTTGATCGGCCAGTTCCTGCGTGGTGAGTTCCGGGTTTACCCATTCCCGCAACCAGGAGTTGCTGATTTTCATAGTTGATCTCTTTCTGTATTCCGTCAGCGCAACTTGGTGCGCATTTCGCCTGGGGCTATTTCGCCTCCCAGGCCTCCACAATTCGACTGCTGTTGCGAAGGGCCATTGCCATTCGCGCTGCCACTTGGCTTAGAACTGTTTCAAGAAGCGCAGATCGTTATCGAAGAACAAGCGCAGGTCGTTTACGCCGTAGCGCAGCATGGCGAGGCGCTCGATACCGATACCGAAGGCAAAGCCGGAGTATTTTTCGCTGTCGATATCGCAGGCGGCGAAGACGTTCGGGTGCACCATGCCGCAGCCGAGAATCTCCAGCCAGCCGGTGCCGGAACATACGCGGCAGCCTTCACCGGAACAGGCGGTACACTGGATGTCCGCTTCTGCGGAAGGCTCGGTGAACGGGAAGTAAGACGGACGGAAACGCACCGGTACTTCCGCTTCGAAGAAGGCGCGCAGGAATTGGTCGATAGTGCCTTTCAGGTGGGCGAAGCTGATGTTCTCGCCGATTACCAGGCCTTCTACCTGGTGGAACATGGGCGAGTGGGTGACATCGGAGTCGCAGCGGTATACGCGGCCCGGGCAGATAATGCGCAGCGGTGGAGATTTTTTCTCCATGGTGCGGATCTGCACTGAGGAGGTGTGGGTTCTCAGTACGGTGGTGGGGTCCACGTAGAAGGTGTCATGCATCGCGCGCGCGGGGTGGTGCGCGGGAATATTCAACGCTTCGAAGTTGTAGTAGTCCTGTTCGACTTCCGGGCCGTTTTCAACGGAGAAGCCAATGCTCGCAAAGAATTCTTCCACGCGCTTTAAGGTGCGCGTAATGGGGTGGGCATTGCCCTGCTCTTCGCCGCGCCCCGGCAGAGTGACATCAATGGTCTCTTCGGCCAACTTCGCATTGATGGCGGCCTGCTCCAGCATAGTGCGGCGCGCGTTAATTTTTTCCTGAACCTGCTGCTTGGCTTCGTTGATCTTGGCACCCGCCGCCGGACGCTCCTCAGCCGACAGCTTGCCAAGGCCTTTCAGCAGTGCCGTCAGCTGGCCCTTTTTGCCCAGGTAATCAACACGCACCTGATCCAGTGCGGCGAGGCCATCGGCCTTCTCCACCAGCTCCATAGCCTGCTCGGTGAGGGACTGCAAATCTTGCATCGAACTGTTCCCGTTTGAATCCAACTTCGATTAATTTTTTCTGCTTTGTTCGGCCGGTACTTTCTGTACCGGAGGGAATTTCCCCAGGCACCGCCACCGGTAAAAAATAGCGGAAACTCCATAAAAAAATAGGGAAGGGCCACTACAGCCCTTCCCTATTTTGAGTATTCAGTTTTACAACTGAAGTGACAGCTTACGCTGCCAGGGCTGCCTTAGCTTTTTCAACTACGGCAGCAAAAGCGACTTTATCGTAAACAGCCAGATCAGCCAGTACACGGCGATCCAGTGCGATGTCCGCTTTTTTCAGACCTGCGATCAGGCGGCTGTAGCTCAGGCCTTCAGCACGGGACTGGGCGTTAATACGAGTAATCCACAGAGCGCGGAAGTTACGCTTTTTAACGCGACGGTCACGGTATGCGTACTGACCAGCTTTAATTACTGCCTGCTTGGCAACGCGGAATACGCGTGAACGCGCACCGTAGTAACCTTTAGCCTGCTTCAGAATCTTCTTGTGACGACGACGCGCCTCTACACCACGTTTTACACGGGCCATACTTCTATCCTCTTAAACCTTTGCGATTTGGGCCAATTACTTGGCGCGCAGCATACGATCGACCAGACCAGCATCAGACTTGTTCATAGTCTGGGTGCCACGCAGCTGACGCTTGCGCTTGGTGGTCATCTTGGTGAGGATGTGGCTCTTGTTAGCGTGCTTGTGCTTGTAGCCCGCAGCCGTCTTCTTGAAGCGCTTGGCAGCGCCACTGTGAGTCTTTGCTTTCGGCATTTTGTACTCCAAAGTTAATATTCGCCTGTAAAACAGGCACCTTTAGTAACTGCCGACAACCGAAGTTACCGGCACTGCGAGAGTGGGGAGGCAGCCGTCGCCCAACCACTTCTCAAAGGAGATCCCGGGAATGACTTCCCCAGACCTCACTTTTTCTTTTTGAGCGGAGCAATCACCATCAGCATTTGACGACCTTCCATTTTCGGTCGCTGCTCTACGGTGCCCAGCTCTTCAAGGTCCTTTTCGATGCGCTGCATCATTTCCATGCCCAGCTCTTGGTGAGCCATTTCGCGGCCACGGAAACGCAGGGATACTTTGGCCTTGTCACCCGCTTCCAGGAAGCGGGCCAGGTTGCGCAGCTTGATCTGATAGTCACCGACATCGGTGCCCGGGCGGAATTTCATTTCCTTGATCTGCTGCTGCTTCTGCTTCTTCTTGGCGGCATTCTTAGCTTTTTTAGCTTCGAATACGTGCTTGCCGTAGTCCATGATCTTACAGACTATCGGCGTGGAGTCCGAGGCAATTTCAACGAGATCCAAGCTAGCTTTCTGTGCAGCTTCCAGCGCTTCATCCAGGGAGACAATGCCTACCTGTTCGCCATCAGCGCCTATCAGGCGGAGTTCTGACGCTTCAATCTGATCGTTTATGCGGGCCTTTTTGGACCGTCCCTTAGTGTCTCGTTTAATAGCTATGGTCTCCCAGTTGCCAAGTTGTTATGCATTATCTTCTGTCAAACGACCGCGACGATTCACGTCTTGCTCGAGGATCTCGAGGAATGACTCATACGTCATTGTACCAAGATCTTCACCGCTACGGGTACGTACTGCCACGGTCTGACTTTCTACTTCCTTATCGCCAATTACCAATAGATAAGGAACACGCTGAAGCGTGTGCTCGCGGATTTTAAAGCCGATCTTCTCGTTTCTCAAGTCAGCTGTGGCGCGGTATTGCAGCTCACCCAAACGATCTTGCAAATTGCGACAATATTCGGCCTGGCGATCGGTGATATTCATGATCGCCACCTGCTGCGGCGCGAGCCAGGTGGGGAACGCGCCTTCGTAGTGCTCGATCAGGATTCCGATAAAGCGCTCGAAGGAACCCAGGGCTGCACGGTGCAACATTACCGGGGACTGGCGCGAGCCATCTTCCGCTACAAACTGGGCATCCAGGCGGCCCGGCATGGAGAAGTCCACCTGAATGGTACCGCACTGCCATACACGGCCGAGACAGTCTTTCAGGGAGAATTCGATTTTAGGTCCGTAGAAGGCACCCTCACCGGGCAATTCCTCCCAGGGCAGACCTGCGGCATCCAGCGCATCGGCCAGGGCTTTTTCAGCTTTATCCCAACTTTCATCGGAACCTACGCGCTTCTCCGGGCGAGTCGAGAGACGGTAGATCACGTCCTGGAAGCCGAAATCCTTATAAACAGAGTGCAGCAGATCCATAAAGTCAGAAACTTCTGACTGAATCTGGTCTTCGCTACAGAAGATATGGCCATCATCCTGCACAAAGCCGCGCACGCGCATCAGGCCATGCAGGGAACCGGAAGGCTCGCTGCGGTGACAGGAGCCAAACTCCGCCAGACGCAACGGCAGGTCGCGGTAGCTGCGCAGGCCCTGATTGAATACCTGTACGTGACAAGGGCAGTTCATCGGCTTAATGGCGAACTGACGCTCTTCACTGGTCAGAGTGAACATGTCATCGCCGAACTTATCGGCGTGACCGGATTTGCGCCACAGGCTGAAATCTACCAGCTGCGGAGTCTTGATTTCTTTGTAGCCGAATTCGCGCTGGCGGCGACGCATGTACTGCTCGATAGTGCTGTAAATGGTCCAGCCGTTCGGGTGCCAGAACACCATGCCGGGGGCCTCTTCCTGGATATGGAAAAGGTCAAATTTCTTCGCCAGCTTGCGGTGATCGCGCTTTTCTGCCTCTTCGATACGACGCAGGTAAGCTTTCAATTCTTTTTTGTTGGCCCAGGCAGTGCCGTAAACACGGGTCAACATTTCATTGTTGGAATCGCCACGCCAGTAGGCACCCGCCACTTTGGTCAGTTTGAACGCTTTCAACCTGCCAGTGGAAGGTACGTGGGGACCGCGACACAAGTCTTCAAAGTCGCCCTGGCGGTAGAGAGAAATATCTTCATCGCTGGGGATGCTGTCGATAATCTCAGCTTTGTACTCTTCGCCCATTTCGCGGAAATATTTCACCGCTTCTTTGCGCGGCATCAGGCGGCGGCTGACAGTGATATCTTCTTTGGCCAGCACTTCCATACGCTCTTCGATCTTCTCGAGATCTTCTGGCGTAAACTGGCGCTCGTAGGCAAAGTCGTAGTAGAAGCCATCATCGATAACCGGGCCAATGGTGACCTGGGCTGTCGGGTACAGCTGTTTAACTGCTTGTGCCAGCAAGTGCGCTGTGGAGTGACGGATCACTTCCAGACCTTCAGGCTGACGATCAGTAATAATTGCCAGATTTACGTCGGCATCAATAACGTAACTGGTATCGACTTCCTTGCCGTCTACAACGCCAGCAAGTGCGGCTTTTGCCAAACCAGGGCCGATATCAGCGGCTACATCGTGTACGGAAACCGGAGCAGAAAATTCTCGACGGGAACCATCGGGGAGAGTAACAACGGGCATTGTTTATCCTTTGTTCTCAGTGGCGATCCCTACCAAAGACCGCATGAAACTATCCATGAATTTTTTCATGGAACTCTTGATCGGGATGGGCAATCCATCCTTTTGAAAGGTGGTAGACCCGGGCGGATTTGAACCGCCGACCTCTGCCATGTCAAGGCAGCGCTCTAACCAACTGAGCTACGGGTCTAAAGCTCTACAGCGGGGGAACCCTGTGCTGTGAAGAGCGCGAACTTTAGCACCGCTTTTCAGTGTTTTCAACAACTTACTGAACTTTTGTGTGAAATTTTTTAAGAGCTACCAAGCACCAACAAGGCAGTGCGGGACTATCAAAATGTAGATCCAAGTCCCGCCCTTCAGCAAGGACTATTCCACACCTTTTAAGTGGGTAATCTCATCGCGCAATTTTGCTGCTGCTTCAAATTCCAGGTTCTTCGCATGCTGGTACATTTGCTCTTCCAGCTCGGCAATTCGGGCCCAGCGCTGCTTATCGGTAAGGGCCTCAACATCCACCTTGTACTCACCTTTACCCTCGGCAACTTTGCGGCGCCCTTTCTTGGGCACACCGGGGGCCACCGCTCCCTCCAGAATATCTGCCACACTCTTGCGAATACCCTTGGGGGTAATGCCGTGCTCCTCGTTAAAGGCCAACTGCTTCTCGCGGCGACGACGAGTCTCTTCGAGTGCCCGCTCCATAGAGCCGGTGACTTTGTCCGCGTAGAGAATCGCCCTCCCCTCCAGGTTTCGCGCAGCCCGCCCAATGGTCTGAATCAGCGAGCGATCGGAACGGAGGAAGCCCTCTTTATCGGCATCGAAAATTGCCACTAGGGCAACTTCCGGCATATCCAGGCCTTCTCGCAGCAAGTTAATGCCAACTAGCACGTCAAACTCACCGATACGCAGGTCCCGGATAATCTCCACCCTCTCGACAGTATCAATATCGGAGTGTAAGTAGCGGACACGAACACCACTCTCGGAGAGATATTCAGTCAGGTCTTCCGCCATCCGCTTGGTCAATACGGTAATCAGTACTCGCTGATCGGCATCCACACAACGGTGAATTTCAGACAGGGCATCATCTACCTGGGTCAATGCTGGGCGAACTTCGACTTCCGGGTCCACCAGCCCTGTCGGGCGAACCACCTGCTCGACCACTTGCCCCGCATTCTCTTGCTCATAGGCCCCTGGGGTTGCGGACACAAAAACCGTCTGGGGTGCCAACCCCTCCCACTCTTCAAACTTGAGAGGACGATTGTCCAGGGCCGATGGCAGACGAAAGCCATACTCCACCAAGGTTTCTTTCCGCGACCTGTCCCCGCGATACATGCCTCCAATTTGTGGCACCGTTACATGGCTTTCATCGATAAACAGCAGTGCATCGCTGGGCAAGTAATCGAATAGCGTGGGGGGCGGCTGGCCAGATTCGCGACCAGAGAGGTAGCGGGAATAGTTCTCTACGCCATTGCAGTAACCCAACTCCTGCATCATTTCCACATCGTAGCGGGTACGCTGATCTAACCTTTGCGCTTCGACCAGCTTGTTGTTGCCACGCAGTTGCTCCAGACGCCCTCGTAACTCATCTTTGATTTCATCGATAGCACTGACGATCGTCTCTCGCGGCGTCACATAGTGGCTCTTGGGGAAGATAGTGACCCGGGGCACCTTCTTGAGCTGCTCTCCAGTGAGCGGGTCAAATATGGTGATCTCTTCGATCTCCTCATCAAAAAGAGACAGGCGCACCGCTTCCAAATCAGAGTCTGCCGGGTAAATATCGATAATATCGCCGCGCACCCGGTAAGTGGCGCGACGGAAATCTGCATCGTTGCGGGTGTATTGCAGCTCTGCCAGGCGCCTTAGGATAGTGCGCTGATCAACGAGATCGCCGCGATCCAAATGCAACACCATCTTCAAATACTTGTCGGGGTCACCCAAACCGTAAATTGCCGAAACTGTGGCAACCACAATCACATCGCGCCGCTCAATAAGTGCCTTGGTGGCCGAGAGGCGCATCTGCTCGATATGCTCGTTTACGGATGCATCCTTTTCGATAAAGGTGTCCGAAGAGGGGACGTAAGCTTCCGGCTGGTAGTAGTCGTAGTAAGAGACAAAATATTCCACCGCATTCTTCGGGAAAAACTCTTTAAACTCACCGTAGAGCTGAGCCGCCAGCGTTTTATTGTGAGCCATCACAATGGCCGGCCGCTGCAGGCGCTCAATAATATTCGCCATAGTGAAGGTCTTACCCGAACCGGTAACACCCAGCAGCGTTTGATGGCTCAGACCATCATCAACTCCTTCTGACAACTGCTCTATCGCCAGAGGCTGATCGCCCGCTGGCTGATACTTGGATTCCACCTTAAAAGGTCGCGATTCCATACACTTCCCCCAACCGCTTAATCATTCATGCAACACAGGATTGTAGGCTGTCGTCATACGACCCACAATTGCAAGAGAATAGCGTCCTACCCATCCCAACTCTGACCTGCAGCATTTTGCGCATGGCCCCAAAAAATAATTTCCTGACAAATCAATTAGTTAAAGATGAAAAAAGGGGTTGACCTGTTCGGAAGTGCTCTATAATATACGCGCCATCTCAACGGCACAGCCGAAAAGATATTCCGCCTTAGCTCAGTTGGTAGAGCAAATGACTGTTAATCATTGGGTCGCTGGTTCGAGCCCAGCAGGCGGAGCCAAATTTCAAAGCGCAGCTTAATTTGCGCTCTATAAATTAGATTAAATTCCGCCTTAGCTCAGTTGGTAGAGCAAATGACTGTTAATCATTGGGTCGCTGGTTCGAGCCCAGCAGGCGGAGCCAAACAAAAGCCCGGATAGATTCCATCTATCCGGGCTTTTTCTTTTCTGCTCAAATATTTTTAATCTACATGGAGATTGTGAGATAGCGACCAACCGTATTAGTTAGCCGCCCAAAATATACGCTAGCGGGAACCAGCCTCCCCAGCTAAAGGCAACCTCTCCACAGTCGCCCCTCCGCTCGCTTTACGTACCTGCCCGTGCCTCGACCAGACAACATCGACCAGCCCCTGCTTGGGTGAATAGCCTTTTACTGCCCGACATAGAATCCAGCGGACCTGCTCGCAATCATGAGAGTCGCACGCATCCCTAAGCTCTGAAACCAGAAGCTGCAAAGCCTCGCTATCGAGACGCTCCTCTTCTGCGCGCATAATCATTGGGTGGTCCGTGCCCAGCACGTTATCCCCCAGCAACAATTCTTCGTACAATTTCTCCCCAGGACGCAACCCAGTGAGCTGGATTTCAATATCGCCATCAGGGTTCTCTTCATCCCTTACCGTGTGCCCCATCAAGCGAATCAAGCGCTCAGCCAGATCATAGATGCGCACCGGCTCACCCATATCAAGAACAAATACATCCCCGTTGCGCCCCATACTCCCAGCCTGCAATACCAGCTGAGCCGCCTCGGGAATTGTCATAAAGTAACGGGTTACTTTTGAGTGGGTCACAGTTACCGGGCCACCGGCATTGATCTGATCCGTGAACAAGGGAATTACCGAGCCGGAAGAGCCGATAACATTACCAAACCTAACCATGCACACGCGCATCTTATTAAAGCGGCGACCAAAATCCTGGCAAATCAGCTCGGCAAATCTTTTGGTAGCCCCCATCACATTGGTTGGCCGAACGGCCTTATCGGTAGAGATAAGCACAAACTGCTCAACTCCATGCTGCTCTGCGGCCTCAAGTACGGAAAGGGTACCCAGGACATTGTTGTCGGCACCAATAACGACATTCTGCTCAACCAGGGGCACATGCTTGTATGCGGCCGCATGGTAAATTGTATGCACGGAGAAGCCCTGAATAATTTCCGCCATACGCTCAGTATTGCGCACATCACCAAGCAGCGCCGTCACCTCGAACTGGACCCCGTCATCCTGGTGCTGTTGTCGCAGCTCGCGCTCTATCTGATAGAGGGCATATTCAGAGGACTCAACAACAACCAGCCTGGCAGGCTTCCATTGCGATATCTGCCTGCACAATTCCGACCCTATGGACCCGCCAGCACCAGTAACCAAAACCACCTTGCCGCTGATAGAGCCAGAAACGAGCTCCTTCTGAGGTTCAACAGGGGCTCGCCCCAGGATATTTTCATAGGTCTGCGAAACATCCTCTGCCCGCCCCACACCGTCGAGCAGCTCCTCCACTCCAGGAATCGCCTTTACCACCAGACCTCGCTCTCTGAGCGCTTTGGTTATCTCCCTGCGGCGCCGCCGCGGCACTCCTGGCATCGCAAGGACCACCTCAGCAATATCCTTATCTGCGACAACTTCAAGCATATCTGCGGGGTTATACACCAACAGACCATCGATGAAGGTCTTTTGCTTAGAGGCGTTATCATCAAAAAAAGCAACGGGCTTATAGAGCTGCCCATGAACTAGCGCCTTATACATTTGCAAACCCGCAGTACCAGCACCATAAATAGCCACCCGGGTTTTATGAATTTCCAATGCAGTCTGATAGTAAAGGCGAACCAACCAGCGGGATCCGCCCACCGCAACAAATGCAAAGCACCAGTAGATAACAGGGACAGAGCGAGGAACCCCTGCCGTAGTCAGATAAGAAAAGAGCGCCAACATCACTGCAGAAAGAGTGACCCCCTGCAGAACCGCAATGATAGCTTTTTGTCCCATGTACCGAATAATCGTCCGGTACAAGCCGAGCCGGAGAAAAATAAAGCTAGTAGCAACTAGTGTTAATATCAGGCAGGCCACCATTCGCCACTCAAAAAATTGAGCGACGCTATTAAGCCTAATCATCATTGCCAGCAAAAAGGCCATGCTTAGCATCAGCATATCAAAGGCCAACATCAATACTGGCTTATGGGCTTTCTTTACGTTGCGCCAAACTCTTGTCACGAGACTCCCCGAAATCTATTTACCTTTAAACCGACATCCAGCATGAGAGACATTCACCTCCCCTCAAGTACAACAGCTGCCAGCGCCACTAAAGAAAAAGATATCATTGCGCCCAGCTGCAAAATGAGCGCCCTTTTAACGCCAATCTTAATTGCGCACCTCTGGTAGAAATGCTCACGATGAGCTTCCCACCAACGCTGACCACTCAACGCCCTTTTTAGCAGTGTATATGTAGCATCCAACCAAAATGGTATAAATATGACCACGGGTATCCAAAGCTCAAACGCTCCCCGCTGCCAGCCAAATAAGCTGACAGCAACCACCCCCAAACCTACGCCCGTAGAGCCAGCATCACCCAAAAAAATCTTCGCCGCAGGCCAGTTGAAGACCAGAAAAACGAGCGCACAAACAGCCACCAGGGCACAGAGCCAGGCTAACTCCAAGTCCCCATTTAAAGTGCAAATAATCCCCAAGGAGGAAAAGCCAACAAGCGTCATTGACCCCGCTAGACCATCCATTCCATCCATAAAGTTGTAGAGGTTGACAACCCAGGCCCCCGCCAAAATAAGGACCGGGTACAACCACCACTCCAAACTTTCTGGCAGTGCAAACAGAAGAAAGACCACAGCTAGAAGATGAGCTGAAAAGCGAAGATGTATGGCTACATCCCCAAGATCATCCAGTGCGGATACCACTAACAACAGTGTAAATGCAACCAACACCAACGGAGACAGGTCAAGTGGGCTAGCGACTACCGCAACCAGACAACCGAGTAAAAAGGCCCAACCACCTGTGCGAGGTACCGGCACCGAGTGCATTGAACGATTATTGGGCACATCGAGCGCAAAATTGCGCATCCTCACGATAAACAACGATGTAGCGCCATAGCTTGCTGCTAAAGCCAGCAATAGCGGTATTACCCACTCCCAAGCGATACTAATCAACTAACCAACCCTTATCACTTCCAAGCAAGCCAATCCTTCCGACCACATTCAACAAACAGGACAGGGAAGCACCATGCCCAGCAAAGGAATTAAAAATGTTTTCACAACTCGACAGAAAAACCTAAAGGTCATCCAGGCGGGGAACATTTACCAACAATGAAAGGGGGACGAGAACAGGAGGTAGAACACAACGAATGGTGTAGCTCTGCGGCAGACGCAACATAAATGCTACATTTTATCGACAGTAACAACTGAAATTCATCTGGGGGAGTCATCTATTAAGGCTCTCTTGCTCACCAACTCAAAACCCCAACTGGAGACCACAAAAAACCACCAGTCGGGACCCATAAACCTTTAGAGCCGAATCAAATCCCTGTTTTTATCCAGGGTTGCCGCGCCGATTCCCTTAACATTCAACAGCTGCTCCACAGAGGTAAACGGGCCATGCACCTCGCGATACTCAACGATTAATTGTGCCCGTGCTTCGCCAATGCCATTCAACCTCTCAGCAAGTTCAACAGCTGAAGCACTGTTGACATTGACAGACAGCACAACCTCTTTGGCTTCAACGCTGCCCATCTCTCCCGCAAATGCAGATGGACTCAAAAAAAGCGAAAAAGCTAGCGCAAAAACAACAGAAAACAATTGGTAGGTCAATTTCATGGTCAACTCCCAGTGAATTATCGGTTTCACTTTGGGACTGCTATTACCTCCCCCAAGCCACACCATGATATCAACGGGCAACTTTCTGTCGGCTCAGGCCTAATTACACATCATTACAAGTTGCGAAGCAAGACAACCATGCTAACCTGCCAGTTCGGCCAAAATTGACTTCAAGGCCACTAAAGGCTCAGATGCGGCAGTGATGGGACGACCTACAACCAAATAGTCAGAACCTTGCGCCAAAGCTTCAGCAGGCGTCAAAGTACGCCGCTGATCCCCGGCATCAGAGCCCGCGGGACGAATTCCCGGCGTCACTAGGGAGAAATCGGCCCCACATTCACTGCGCAGCAGTTGGGCCTCCCTTGCGGAGCAGACTACACCGTCGAGACCGCAGGATTTAGTTTGAGAGGCCAGGTGCAACACCTGCTTTTCCAGCGGAGCAGCCACACCAACTGCAGCCAGCTCCTCTTCAGTTGTGCTGGTAAGTACGGTAACCGCAATTAATAGAGGCCTATCTTCGCCAAATTCCCGCAGGGCCTCGGCGGCAGCCAACATCATCCGCTCACCACCACTTGCGTGAACATTAACCATCCATACCCCCAATTTCGCCGCAGCTTTAACGGCCTTCGCAACAGTATTGGGGATATCGTGAAATTTAAGATCCAGAAATACCTGGAAGCCCCGGTCAACCAGCGTTTTCACCAGGTCTGGACCAGCAGCAGTAAACAGCTCCTTACCAACTTTGACCCGACACAGCGACGGATCGAGCTGATCTGCCATTGCCAGTGCAGACTCAGCATTGTCGTAATCCAGAGCAACGATAACCGGAGAAGAAACTTTAGACTGCAAGAAAAACCTCATTCATTTCAAAAGCCGTCCCGACCAGGCCGCCAGCCCGGTGAATAGGACAGTCATTACTTTACTCGCCCTCAATCCCCTTAACGGAGCGTACCGAATCCCAGTGCTTGCAGCTCGGGCACAACCAGTGCAACTGATTGCCCGAAAACCCGCAATTGCTACACCGGTAGTGAGGGCGGCTCGCTATAAGCTGGTCGATTAATGTCTTGAGTAGGGAAAGATTCTCTCTCGCCCTACCCTCTGTACTATCTATATGCAGATCGAGAAAGCGTCCCAACCCCCTCAAAGACGGGCGCAGCGCCAGCTGCTTCCCCATAAATGCAGCCGCTGCAGCCTCACTATCCTGCAGCTGAATACGCTCAGTCAGGGCAATCAATACGCTATTAGAGGGGTGCTCTTTCAACAGGGATTCAAGATAGCGATCCAACCCCTTGCCATCCCCTAAATCCCCATAACAAGTAATCAACAACTCAAGGATTTCAGGAATATAGTCCGGACTCTGCTTGGGGATCCGCTGTAAAACCTTAATGGCCTCTCTCGGCTTGCCAAGCAGATATTCGAGGCGACCCCACAGCAAATTTGCCCGCACTGAGCTGCGCTCATAACTCAGAGCAGAATCGATATGCTTCCTCGCACTTAGGTAATCCTTTGCCGCTATTGACTCCTCTGCCAATTCGCAACAAAAATGAGCCTGAACCGGGGCCCAGTCAGCCGAGAGGCGCTTGAACCGTCGGCCATGCAATAGGTTTACAGCGTGAATCGCTTTAGCCCACTCCCTTTCATCCCGGTAGACTTCAATCAGACGCTCCAGGCTAACAGCCTTTAACTCCTGAGAGGTCTCAACCAACTCTTGTAGCAGACGTTCAGCTCTATCCAGCCAGCCAGCAGAAATATAGTCACAGGCAAGTTCAAGTTGAGCCTTGTTTTGACTAACCCTGGACAAGCTCGGGCGCCCGAGTAAATTTTGATGGACTCGAATCGCCTGATCGTACTCCCCTCTTCGGCGCAACAGACTTCCAAGAGCCAGGTGGGTGTCAAAAGTAGCCTGACTTACTTCCAAAGAGTCAATAAATTTATCGATGGTATCGTCGTGGCGCTCACTCAATAAATAGTTCAAACCCTGGGCATAAGACCTCACCAGCGCATGCTCTTGCTCACTATAATCCGCCACTTTCTTTTTGGCGCTGCCTCGCCCCAGCACCCAGCCGATCGCGATTGCCGCAAGCAGGAAAAAGAAATAGGTAAAATCGAGCAAATCAGTCTCCAGAAGCCTTGCGGTGGGCGGTGTGTAATTCCCGCTCCATTTTCTTCAATTGCTTCTCGAGCGACCGCACTTGGCGACGCTTGGCATAAACAGGCTGCAGGCTAACGACAAAACCCAGCAACAACCCCAGCAACAAGAAACCAATCAACCAAAAGCCTACACTTCCCGCCGGCAGTTGATAGCCCACAATATTTGGCTTGATAGTCTCCGGATTGGCAACTGCGAAATAAATCCCCAAGGCGATGCAAAGCAGGGCGACGACCCCATAGACGATGCGTGTCAGCCAACGCAAAAATGACAAGGGAACCTCCACGTTCCACAAAAAACTTTATCGATTAACGACGAAGCTCACCCCGATTAATGGCAGTATTTATACTGCTGCCAGGGAATCTAATCATACTTCGATACTCGCCTCATCGTGCATACTTCGATTCACTCTGTCGCGCAACTCTTTGCCAGGCTTGAAATGCGGGACATATTTCCCGGCGAGATCAACCGCGTCCCCAGTTTTGGGATTCCGGCCCGTACGCGGGGCTCGATAGTGAAGAGAAAAGCTACCAAAGCCGCGTATCTCTATACGTTCACCCTGGGACAAGGCATCTGACATGGTGTCGAGCACCACTTTTACCGCCAGCTCTACATCCTTAACTGGCAGCTGATCCAACCTCAACGCAATCCTTTCGATCAGTTCGGACTTGGTCATGCGCTCCGCAACCTTTGTAAGTCATTGATTATTCTGGAGTAGAGCACCAATCATCTAATAGAAAGCCGGACTGGGCAACCCCAGTCCGGCTTTCGGGTCGCTCCAAATGATTCATTTGGAGCTGTGAACACTCAAAGACGATTAGTCTTTGTTATTCATTTGCGCCTTGATCAGGTCACCGATAGTAGCGGGCTGAACTTGTTCAGACTGCTTCTTGCTGTGATCCTTGATAGCTTGCTTCTCGTCGTCCTGGTCTTTGGCTTTGATAGACAGGCTGATCACGCGGTTCTTGCGATCCACGCTGGTGATCTTAGCTTCTACTTCTTCGCCTTCTTTCAGGACGTTGCGAGCATCTTCAACCTTGTCGCGGCTGATTTCAGAAGCGCGCAGTACGCCTTCTACTTCGTCCGCCAGGGTGATTACTGCTTGCTTAGCGTCAACTTCCTTAACAGTACCTACAACGATGCTGCCGCGATCGCTGGTGGTAACGTAGTCGGAGAACGGATCGGACTCCAACTGCTTGATGCCCAGGGAGATACGCTCACGCTCGGAATCGATGCCCAGGATAACAGTCTCGATTTCGTCGCCTTTCTTGAACTTGCGAACAGCTTCTTCACCAGCTTCGTTCCAGGAGATGTCGGACAGGTGAACCAGACCGTCGATGCTGCCGTCGAGACCAATGAAGATACCGAAGTCAGTGATGGACTTGATCTTACCGGAGATCTTGTCGCCCTTAGCGAATTTACGCGCGAAGGCATCCCACGGATTTTCCTGGCACTGCTTGATACCCAGGGAGATACGACGACGCTCTTCGTCGATATCCAGGATCATCACCTCTACCTCGTCGCCAACCTGGACAACTTTGGACGGGTGGATGTTCTTGTTGGTCCAATCCATTTCGGAAACGTGTACCAGACCTTCCACACCTTCTTCCAGCTCGGCAAAGCAGCCGTAGTCGGTCAGGTTGGTTACAACCGCCTTCACGCGGCTGTTCTCTGGGTAACGCTGCTTGATGGATACCCAAGGATCTTCGCCCAACTGCTTCAGGCCCAGGGATACACGGCTGCGCTCGCGGTCGAACTTCAGTACTTTTACTTCGATCTCGTCGCCAACGTTCACGATCTCGCTCGGATGCTTGATGCGCTTCCAAGCCATATCGGTGATGTGCAGCAGGCCGTCGATGCCGCCCAGGTCTACGAAAGCACCGTAGTCGGTCAGGTTCTTCACGATACCCTTGACGCTCATGCCTTCCTGCAGGCTTTCCAGCAGAGCTTCACGCTCTTCGGAGGTTGCAGCTTCCATAACGGCGCGACGGGAAACAACTACGTTGTTGCGCTTGGAGTCCAGCTTGATAACTTTGAACTCGAGCTCTTTACCTTCCAGGTGCGCAGTGTCGCGAACCGGACGAACGTCAACCAGAGAGCCGGGCAGGAACGCACGGATATTGGCAACATCAACAGTAAAGCCACCTTTAACCTTACCACTGATAACACCTTTAACCACTTCGTCAGCTGCGTGAGCTGCGTCGAGGATTTTCCAGGCTTCAGCGCGCTTGGCTTTTTCGCGGGACAGACGGGTTTCACCGAAACCGTCTTCTACAGCTTCCAGGGCAACCTGTACTTCGTCGCCCACCTGCAGCTCAACTTCACCTTTATCGTTGGCGAATTGTGCAGCAGGGATAACGCCTTCAGACTTCAGGCCCGCGTGAACGGTAACCCAGTCTTTATCTACGTCGATTACAACACCAGTAACAATTGCGCCCGGTGCCATTTCAACGCTTTTCAGGCTCTCTTCAAATAGATCAGCAAAGCTCTCGCTCATTACATTACCTATAGTGCTGGGTCCAGCCGTTGGTAACTGTTAAGTCTAGTCAACCGCCAGCCGCGACCCCAACCGCGCTGCCAGCACGCGGGTCGGATTACGATAACGGCCGGGCGATTCTGGCTGATCCCGGCCGCTGTCGTTAGAAAACTATTTACTGCCCGAACTTCAGGGTGAAATACGGTCCTGAACCAAATCGAGCACTTTTCGGAGGACTTCATCGATACTCACCCCCGTACTATCCAGCTCAACCGCATCCTCAGCGGGAGCCAGGGGGGAGGCTTTTCTGTTCATATCCTGTGCATCTCGGGCACGGATGTCCTCCAGCAGGTCGCGGAGGCTAACAGAAACCCCCTTCTCCTGCAACTGAGCGAAACGCCTGTTAGCGCGCTCCTCGGCGCTGGCGGTTAGGTAAACCTTGACCGGCGCGTCGGGAAACACGGTAGTACCCATATCCCGACCATCGGCAACCAAGCCGGGGGCTTGACGGAAGTCCCGCTGGCGCTGCAGCAGCGCTGCCCGCACTCCGGGAATTGCCGCGACCTTGGAAGCGGCCATACTTACCCGCTCCATACGGATATCTGCGGTGACGTCACGCTCTTCCAGCCACACCTGCAACTGACCGGCACTCACGGTAAAGCGCACATCGAGGTCTTTCGCCAATTCGGTCAGCAGCTTGTCATTGGAGAGATCAACTTCCTTATTAAGTGCGGCCAAAGCGGCAGCCCGATAAAGGGCCCCGGAGTCCAACAAGGAAAAGCTCAAGCGATCAGCCAAAAGCTTTGCAATGGTCCCCTTGCCCGAACCACTGGGACCATCAATGGTAACTACTGGTGGCAACCCGTTTGTATCACTCATATTTTCTTTACAACTCAACATCTCTGGCGGATGCACTCAAGCGAACCACAACCGCCCAAACCTGAATGCCCGTGTCACGCCAACTGCAATTTGAGACCCGCACCCGTTGCCAGTTCGGCAAAGTTTGGGAATGAGGTCGCCACATTGGCGCAGTGAAGGATGCGGATTGTATCCTTTGCGCGTAGCGATGACACTGCAAACGCCATAGCAATACGGTGATCCCCCAAGCTATCGACGGTACCGCCAGAAAATATCGCCCCCTCTTTACAGCCCTGGATCACAATACCATCCGGTGTTGGCTCAGCTTTTACCCCAAGTCCAATCAAGCCATTTGCCATTGCCTGAATCCGGTCACTTTCCTTGACCCGCAACTCCTCCGCACCAGTCAGGACGGTCTCACCTTCTGCACAAGCTGCCGCAACAAACAATGCGGGAAACTCATCAATCGCCAGGGGTACCTGATCCTCAGGGATACGAATTCCCTTCAAGGGCGCATAGCGAACGCGAATATCCGCCACCGGCTCACCGCCCACTTCGCGCATATTCAGCAATTCAACATTGCCACCCATTGCACGGAGGATATTGATAACCCCATCGCGGGTCGGATTGATCCCCACATGCTCCAGTACAACATCGGAACCGGGAGAGATAGCGGCAGCAACCATAAAGAATGCGGCTGAAGAAATATCGGCAGGCACATCGATGCGACAGGATTTCAGTGAGCCGCCGCCCGCTAACTTAGCCTGAGCACCATCCCGCTCCACCTTATAACCAAAGCCCTGCAACATGCGCTCGGTATGATCTCTAGTGGGCGCCGGCTCAACGGTAGACGTTTGACCCTCACTATAGAGCCCAGCCAGCAATACCGCTGATTTCACTTGGGCACTAGCCATCGGCAGCGGGTAATCGATCCCTTTCAACGCACTACTACCCTTAATCAAAAGCGGCGGGCGACCTTCCGGGCCAGTCTCAATATTTGCACCCATCTCACGCAGGGGGTTAGCCACGCGATTCATCGGGCGCTTTGACAGGGACTCATCGCCAGTGAGTGTTACGTCGAAATCCTGCCCGGCAAGCAATCCAGCCAACAGGCGCATTGAGGTCCCAGAGTTACCGAGATATAGCGGTCCGGGCGGTGCCTGCAAGCCATTAAGACCTACGCCATGAATTACAACCCGACCATTGTCCGGCCCCTCAATTACGACCCCCATATCGCGGAAAGCCTGCAGGGTTGCCAGTGCATCCTCACCCTCCAGAAAGCCCTCAACTTCTGTAACTCCCTCGGCCAGGGAGCCCAGCATAATTGAGCGGTGCGACATGGATTTGTCCCCCGGCACCCTGAGCTTGCCATTTACAGCCTCGCCCGGCTGCACGATAAAAGTAATCTCTTGTTCTTGCATAGGTTCCGAATACGCTTGTTTTGCCAACATTTTGGTAAAGTGATCCCGTGCCGCTTTGGCGCGAGTAAAAACCCCCATCAGGGCAGCGCTATCACCCGAGGCAATAGCGTCGCGCAGGGAAGAAAGGTTGAGGCTGTATAGGTCGATGGCCTTTAAGATGGCATCCCGATTGGCGAGCATAATATCTCGCCACATAACCGGGTCACTGGAAGCGATACGAGTAAAGTCACGGAAGCCTCCCGCCGCATAGCGGAAGATATTTTCGTTTTCCGCATCGTGGGCCAAAGTGTCCACAAGGCTAAAAGCGATGACATGGGGAAGATGGCTCGTAGCAGCCAGAACCTCGTCGTGCTCCTCCACTGACATTGTCAGGGGCTCTGCCCCCACGGCCTGCCATGCTCGCTCCACAAGCTGCAAATGAGCAGCCCCTGTATTCGCAAGCGGCGTCAGGATAATGCGGTGATCCCTATAGAGGTCATCTCTCGCCGCGGCAACACCACTTTTTTCAGAACCAGCAATTGGGTGTCCTGGCACCAGGAAATCTGGAGCACTCCCCCACACTTTTCCTGCCGCTGCCACCACGCTACCTTTTACGCTGGCACCATCTGTCACAGTGACTCCCGCCGGCAGGTGTTCTTTCAGCTGCGCGAATACAGACTCAATCGCCAGTGTCGGCACAGCCACAAACACCAAATCACCCGGCTCCAGCTGCGGCAATACCAGTTCGAGACTGGTGCTGGCCCGATCAACAATACCGAGCGCCCTGGCTTCATCGCAGACACTCTCTTCCAGAGCGACCCCGATAACCTCTCGGCAAGCCCTAGCAGCTTTCAGTGCAAGGGCAAAACTCCCCCCAATTAAACCGACCCCAACAACCAGCAGCCGGCCAATTTGAGCTTGCGCCATCACAGCACTCCGCGAGGGTAGGAACCCAGTACTTTCAGATCTGAGGCACAGCCTCCAACCTCTTTTAGCGCCTCGGCAATTCCCTGGGTATCGCGGTGGCCGCTAAAATCGATAAAGAACACATAGGTCCAATTGCCAGACTGCGATGGCCGGGTCTCTACCCGAGTCAAATCGACACTGTAGCGACGAAACGGCTCCAGAAGATCGTGCAGAGCACCTGGCTCATTGCGCATTGATACCATCAATGAGGTCTTATCATCCCCACTCGCAGGCACTTGCTGGGTACCAATAATCAAGAAGCGGGTAGAATTATCCGGGCGATCTTCTATTTTCTCCGACAGCACCTTCAATCCATAGAGTTCCGCTGCCATATCGCCAGCTATCGCCGCAGCATTCCACTCACCCTTAACGCGCTTGGCCGCATCCGCATTGCTGGCAACCGCCACACGCTCCACATTGGGATAATGGGCATCAAGCCACTTGCGGCACTGCGCCAGGCTCTGCGCATGGGAATAAATACGAGTGATTGACTCTGGGCGCGTTACATCTGAGATCATCAAGTGATGATGGATACGCAGCTCCACTTCACCGCAGATACTCAGGTTGGAGTGCATAAAGTTGTCCAGGGTGTGGTTGATCACCCCTTCGGTAGAGTTTTCTACCGGCACAACACCGTAACTGACGGCACCTGCTTCTACTTCACGGAAAACTTCATCGATTGCCGCCAGCGGCCGGCTCTGGGCAGAGTTGCCGAAGTGCTTTAATGCCGCCTGCTGGGTAAAGGTACCCTCAGGGCCCAGGTAGGCCACTTTGACAGGCTCTTCCAAGGCCAGGCAGGCCGACATAATTTCGCGAAACAGTCGCGCCATTTCTTCATCAGTCAGCGGGCCATTATTGCGCTCCATAGCCTTGCGCAGCACTTGTGCTTCACGCTCCGGCCGATAATAAAGAGCATCCTCGCCAGTAGCTTTCTTAACCTCTGCAACCTCCAGGGCGCAGCGAGCCCGCTCACTAATTAAGCGAGCAATCTCTCCATCAATACTGTCGATCTGATTGCGCAGCTCCAGCAGTCGCTGGTCGCCACTCACAGTTTCCTCTGCCATTCGTTTATCTACTTTCTCTAGAAATCATCAAGATTGAATTAACCACCTAAGCCTTACACGCTTCAAAATCCGCCATAAATGCCACAAGCGCTTCCACTGCCTCCATGGGAACGGCGTTATATAGCGACGCGCGCATACCACCCACAGAGCGGTGCCCCTTTAAACTCAACAAACCCGCTTCTTCTGACTCAATCAAAAACTGCTTATCCAGGCGGTCGTCAGCCAACACAAAGGGCACATTCATGCGGGAACGACTTCCCTCCTCAACCGGACTGGAGAAAAAGTCACTGCTGTCGAGGAAGTCGTACAGCATTTTGGATTTAGCATCGGCCTGCTTAGCCATCGCATCAACACCCCCCTGATCTTTCAACCACTGGAAGACAAGACCAGATAAGTACCAGGCGAAAGTAGGTGGCGTGTTATCCATAGAGCCCGCTTCTGCCGCCACCTTCCAGCTCAAACTGCGAGGAATATTTTCCAGTGAGCGATCGAGTAAATCATCCCGAATCAAGGCTACAGCAATACCTGAGGGGCCAATATTTTTCTGCGCACCGGCATAGATTACGCCGAACTTTTCCACCTCAACCGGTTGAGACAAAATAGTGGAAGACATATCCGCCACTAGCGGGCACTCCACTTCCGGCACATAGCCAAACTCAACACCGCCAATCGTCTCGTTGGGGGTATAGTGGAAATAAGCCGCATCCCCACTCGACTGCCAGCTGCCTGCTGCAGGTGCATAGCTGAAGTTGCGATCCTCACTGGATGCGACCACATTTACCTCACCGTAGCGACGAGCTTCTTTGATCGCTTTGGCCGCCCAACTACCGGAGTGTATAAATTCGGCTTTGGATGAACCGGCACCGAGAAGATTCCAGGGCACAGCACTGAACTGCCCAGTTGCCCCCCCCTGAAGAAACAATACTTTGTAGCTGCTCGGCACACTGAGCAGATCGCGGAGGTCCTGTTCGGCCCGCTCAGCTACCTCAACAAACTCTCGAGAACGGTGGCTGATTTCCATTACAGAGCAACCGAGCCCTTGCCAATCGAGCAACTCCCTTTGCGCCTGCTCCAGTACGGGCTGCGGTAAAGCGGCAGGGCCTGCACAGAAATTAAACTTCCTCATGAGCTGATTTCCACAATACAAAAAAGGTTTCAAATACAACTAGATGTGCCTACGCACAAATTGCCATTCAGGGGGATAGATATCGCGCCTTTAGCGTTTTTCGTGGGAGCCAAAGGCAAGAAAGGCCGCGATAAACGCAGCCTTTCTTAGTGGTCTGGAGCGGTGGGTCACTCTTCCCCACCGTTTTCTTCACCGTCATCTTCGGTCTCTTCAATGCGACCGAGACCAACCAGCTTCTCGCCAGTCTTCAGGCGAATCACTCGCACCCCCTGCGTGTTGCGCCCAAGTACAGACACTTCATCAACACGGGTACGCACCAGAGTGCCCTGGTCGGAGATCAACATCATCTCCTCACCTGGGTGCACCTGACAGGCCCCAACCAAGGCACCGTTACGTTCACTTTCCGCGATCGCAATAACACCCTGGGTACCGCGTCCCTTAGTGGGGAATTCGCTGATAGCTGTGCGCTTACCGTAACCATTCTCAGTAGCCATCATCACAGAGCCACCCTCTTCAGGGATAACCATAGCGATAACCTGCTGACCTTCCTGCATACGAATACCGCGAACACCACGGGAAACACGGCCCATAGAGCGCACATTGGACTCGGAGAAGCGCGCTGCCTTACCGGCGCTGGTAAACAGCGCTACATCGCGCTCACCATCGGTAATCGCAGTGGCTACCAGGCGATCGCCCTCCTCCAGCTCAATTGCACGCAAACCAACACTGCGGGGGCGGGCAAAAGCGGTGAGGGGGGTTTTCTTCACGGTGCCATTGGCAGTGGTGAAGAAGATAAAGTGATTTTCGTCGTACTCAGACACCGGCATCATGCTACTGACACGCTCACCCTCTTCCAGGGGCAGCATATTAACCATTGGGCGACCACGGGAGGCTCGGCCAGCGGTAGGCACTTCGTAGACTTTCAACCAGTACACCTTGCCCTTATTGGAGAAGCACAAAAGGGTGTCATGGGAGTTGGCGATCAATAGATGCTCAACGAAGTCCTCGTCTTTTACCTGGGTCGCGGACTTACCCATACCACCACGGCGCTGGGCCTGGTAATCGGTCAGAGGCTGGCTCTTGGCATAACCACCGTGGGAGATAGTTACTACCTTGTCTTCCGGGGTAATCAGGTCTTCAACGGTCAGATCCTGGCGAGACGCAACGATATCGGTACGACGCTCATCGTTAAAGTCCTTTGACAGCTGCTCTAACTCTTCGCGGATCACTTCCATCAGACGCTCGAAGCTACCGAGGATATGCAGATATTCAGCAATCTGCTCCAGTCGATCCTGGTATTCTGCCAGCAGCTTGTCGTGCTCCATGCCCGTCAGGCGGTGCAGGCGCAATTCAAGAATTGCCTGAGCCTGGGCCGGGGACAAGTAGTAAGAATCGTCGCGCAAACCAAATTCTTGCGGCAGATCATCTGGACGGCAGGCATCAGCACCAGCCCGCTCCAGGAACTGCTGTACATTGCCCACAGGCCAGCCTTTAGCCAGCAACGCCTCGCGGGCATCTGCCGGTGTGGCGGAAGATTTGATCAGCTCGATTACCGGATCGATATTGGCGATGGCAATCGCCAGACCTTCCAGAATATGACCGCGCTCGCGGGCTTTGCGCAACAGGTAGACCGTACGACGGGTAACGACTTCCTGGCGGTGGCGAATAAAGTGCTCAAGCAGCTCTTTGAGGTTCAATACCTTGGGCTGGCCATCAACCAGGGCCACCATATTGATACCGAAGACGCTTTCCAGCTGGGTCTGGGAATAGAGGTTATTCAGAACCACATCACCCAGCTCTCCCCGCTTAAGCTCAATCACTACGCGCAAGCCGTCTTTGTCGGACTCGTCGCGCAGCTCAGAGATACCCTCGATCTTTTTCTCTTTTACCAGCTCAGCAATACGCTCGATCAAGCGCGCCTTATTCAGCTGGAAGGGGATCTCAGTAATGATGATGGTTTCGCGATTGGTCTTGTCATCGCGGATCACATCTGCTTTGGCACGCACATAAATGCGCCCACGGCCAGTGCGGTAGGCAAGGAGAATACCGGCGCGGCCATTGATGATGGCGCCCGTGGGGAAGTCCGGCCCGGGGATGTACTCCATCAGGTCGTCAACGGTCAACTCGGAATTATTGATCAGAGCCAGACAAGCCTTGATCACCTCACCCAGGTTATGGGGAGGGATATTGGTGGCCATGCCCACCGCAATACCGGAGGAACCATTGACCAAGAGGTTCGGCACACGCGAAGGCAATACCTCCGGCATTTGCTCAGAACCATCGTAGTTATCGACAAAATTAACAGTTTCTTTATCGAGGTCGGACAGTAGCTCGTGGGCCAACTTATCCATACGAATCTCGGTGTATCGCATGGCAGCTGGACTGTCACCATCGATAGAACCGAAGTTACCCTGGCCATCTACCAAGGTGTAACGCATAGAAAACGGCTGCGCCATACGCACAATAGTGTCGTAGACCGCAGTGTCTCCGTGCGGGTGATATTTACCGATTACATCACCAACGACACGCGCTGATTTCTTGTAAGGTTTATTCCAGTCGTTTTTAAGCTCGCTCATCGCGTAGAGCACGCGGCGGTGTACCGGCTTGAGGCCATCGCGTACATCCGGCAGTGCGCGCCCGACAATCACGCTCATGGCATAGTCGAGATAAGACTGCTTGAGTTCTTCTTCGATATTAATCGGAGAGATTTCTTTGGCTAATTCGCCCATGGCTTACGGCGTTCCTTTTATAGCGCGGGCGTACGTACTGTGCCCGGGATAAGCGGGCGATTCTACCATAGTTTGAGATGTTTGGAGCTGCAGGACTCGGAGATATACAACTGCGGCACAAACCACTGTTGTCGCCCCCATTGACTGCGGCTACAGTAAAACACCCCCACAGCAGCCACCAGATAAGTCCTCATGCAACAAGCTGTCGATACCCTGATCCACGCACGCTGGATCATACCCGTCGTACCCGAGAAAAAAGTGTACGAAAATTGTTCGCTCGCAATAGAAAAGGGCAAAATCTCCGCCCTGGTACCCACAGCTGAGGCCTCAATTCGTTTTAGGGCAACAGATGAAGTCGACCTGGGGCAACACGCACTAATTCCAGGGTTAATTAATACTCACAACCATGCGCCCATGACGCTATTGCGCGGCTACGCTGATGACCGCCCACTTAAAGAGTGGCTGGAGCAGCACATCTGGCCGACAGAGCAACGCTGGGTAGGCCCGCAATTTGTAGCTGACGGCAGCCGGCAAGCGATTGCCGAGATGTTGCGCTCTGGTACTACTACTTTTTCTGATCAGTACTTCTTCCCGGAAGCCGTCGCCATTGCTGCGCGGGAAAGCGGAATCAGGGCCCATATCGCCTTCCCCGTGCTGGATGCCCCAACCCCCTGGAGCCGCAATAGCAACGAGGCTCTGCACAAAGGATTGGCGTTACGCGATGATTACCGTGCGCACGATCGAATTGAGGTGGTATTTGCACCTCACGCCCCCTACACCGTGGGGGATAAAACACTGGAGAAAATTGCAGTCTGCTCTGCCGAAGCGCAGATCCCCATGCAAATGCACCTCCACGAGACCCACGCTGAAGTTGAAAGCGCCCTGAACGCTACTGGAGAGCGGCCCACCGAGCGGCTATTCCGCCTTGGGCTGTTGGGGCCGCAGACACTTTGTGTACATATGGTGGCCACTAATCAACGAGACATTGAGCTAGTGAGCTCAAGTGGCGCCCATGTTTCTCACTGCCCATCATCTAATCTCAAGCTCGCCTCAGGCTTCTGCCCAGCCTATGACATGCTGGAAGCCGGCATCAACGTATCCCTTGGCACTGATGGCGCTGCGAGCAATAACACCCAAGACCTGTTCTCCGAAGCCAACACAGCCGCACTACTGGCAAAAGCTGTTAGCGGGAACGCAACAGCCCTACCCGCGCATCAGACACTGAGCATGGCGACCATCAACGGAGCCAAAGCACTGGGAATTGAAGATATAACCGGAAGCCTGGAAGTAGGCAAAAGCGCAGACATTGCTGCTATCAATCTCGGCGGTCTAGAACAGCAGCCTTTGCATGACCCAGTGTCCCAGTTGATTTATGCCAACGGAGGACACAATGTCAGTGATGTCTGGGTCGCCGGGCGACAACTTTTAAAGGAGCGCCAGCTACAAACCTTAAACGAAACTGAGGTTATCCAGCGGGCGCAAATATGGCGTGATAGAATCAGCGGAAATTTACGCTAGATAACTGATTCCGGCCCAATCACTGAAAAATGCCGGTTACGAGCGACGGAGTTTGCAGAGAAGTTCATGAGCAATGTAGATCCCTCAGAAATCGCCAAATTTGAGCAACTTGCCAGCCGCTGGTGGGACAAGGAAGGCGAGTTCAAACCACTACACGAAATCAATCCACTGCGTGCAAATTACATTGACGGGTATGCTCCGGTTGCCGGTAAGAAGCTCCTCGATGTGGGCTGCGGTGGCGGTATCCTGGCTGAAGCCATGGCACAGAGGGGAGCCGATGTTACTGGTATCGATTTAGGGGAAGCCCCACTCAATGTCGCCAAACTCCACGCCCTCGAAAGTGGCGTCAGCGTCAACTATCGCAAAGTGGCAGTAGAGGAACTGGCAGAAGAAGCGCCCGAGAGCTTTGATATTGTTACCTGCCTGGAGATGCTTGAGCATGTACCAGACCCGTCCTCTGTCATTCGCGCCTGCGCGAAACTTGTAAAACCTGGCGGCAAGCTATTTTTCTCTACGATCAACCGCACCCCCAAAGGGTGGCTGTTTGCCGTAGTCGGAGCAGAATATGTCCTACGCTTACTGCCCAAGGGCACTCATGAATACAGTAAGTTTATCCGCCCCTCAGAAATGGGCGCCTGGCTGCGCGATGAGTCCCTGGAAGCGCACGATATAACCGGTATGACTTATAACCCGGTTACCCGAAGCTACAAATTGAACCCCCGGGATGTCGACGTCAATTATTTGATGTATGCCAGCAAACCAGAATAAGTGAACTGCAAAATGAAAGCCGTTTTATTTGACCTGGATGGTACCCTGCTTGATACAGCGCCAGATTTTATTGTTGTATTAAATCAACTGCGCCAACAGGAACAGTTACCTCCACTGCCTGACGAGACGATCCGGGGAACTGTATCCAATGGTTCCAGGGCGCTAGTCACATTGGGGTTTAACAAAGAAGAAGGTGACCCCGCCTTCCCAGGATTATTGCAAAGGTTGCTGGACCTCTACTTGGCACATCTTGCAGAGAAGACGACCACTTTCCCCGGTATCGACAATCTGCTCGACAACCTGGTTGAAAAAAACCTTCCCTGGGGGATTGTCACCAATAAACCGGAGGCCTACACCACTCCTCTGATGGAGGCTTTTACCCATCTACCGCCAGCCTCTGCAATTGTTTGCCCTGACCACGTCAGCAAATCCAAGCCGGACCCCGAGCCCCTATTTTTAGCCTGCAGCCAGATTGGCTGCGCGCCCGCTGAAGCAATTTATATCGGTGACCACAAGCGCGATATCATCGCCGGCCAAAAGGCTGGTATGCCAACTATCGCTTGCGGGTATGGTTATATTGACTCTACAGATAACCCCGCCAATTGGGGGGCAGACCACCTGGTAAATTCCGCCAATGAAATTTGGCCCCTTCTAGAACAACACTATTTTTGAAACTTGAAGTAATACCGGGCACCCAAGCCCGGTGACAGTATCGGGATATTTCATGTCAGACTTTGTTGGCGACTATCAAGCGCCCTCCGACCTATTAAAGAGCAAAATTATTCTTATCACCGGTGCCGGAGACGGCATAGGTAAAACTGCAGCAAAGACTTTTGCCGCTCACGGGGCGACAGTAATTTTGCTAGGCCGTACAACTCCCAAGTTAGAAGCAGTCTATGACGAAATCGAGGCTGCCGGTGGACCACAGCCGGCTATTTTCCCCATGGACCTGGGTACGGCAAAAATAGAGGATTTCGAGAGCCTCGCAGAAGCTATTCGCAACGAGTTTGGCCGCCTGGATGGACTCCTGCACAATGCCGGCCTGCTCGGGCAACGCACCCCTATCGGCAATTACAATTTCAACACTTGGCAACAGGTAATGCAGGTGAATGTTAATGCGGCATTTGGACTAACAAAAGCAATGCTGCCCCTGCTAGAGGAATCAGAAGCAGGCTCTGTTGTCTTTACAAGCTCCAGCGTTGGGGTTAAAGGGAGAGCTTACTGGGGAGCCTATTCAGTATCGAAGTTTGCCACTGAAGGGCTCATGCAGGTACTCGCCGATGAACTGGAAGGAGTTTCCAATACCCGGGTCAACTCCCTAAACCCAGGGGCAACCCGTACAACAATGCGAGCAACTGCCTACCCAGCAGAAAACCCACAGTCGGTAACCTCTGCAGAAGATATTATGCCCACCTACCTCTATTTAATGGGTAGAGACAGTAACGGCGTAAGCGGGAAGCATTTTAGCGCCCAGAAGAAATAGAAAGCTTGGCCTATGGACAAGAATCTGAGCCTCAAGCTCGAGGCTTGTCCATAACAGCTATTCACCAAAGCCTTTGTTATCACCTTCCTTAGCACCCGAGCCCTCTCCCGCTGGGGGCATATGCTCTGGAGCATCGGCAAATACATCACCTTCAAATTCCAGCATGCTGGAGTCATCAAACAGCTCTATATCTTGAGCATCCCCCGAATATTGACTGTAATCAACAGACTGGTCATCACGCTCACTAAGAGTAACAACCCCAGCCAAGGCCACAGATCGATCAGACACCGTGAGATTTACTCCCTCAAAAGACACACACCCAATTACAACAGCGAATAGTGCTGTAGGTGCTAGCAATCCCTTCATTTTTCTGCCCCCTGGATAACCTAATTTTATTAATGATCACTACTCGATAGGGTTATTTGTCTACCCTTTAAATATCCTCCTCCATCAAGCAATTACCATTACAAATGACTTTGCTTAATGAGCCGTACTCCAGCCTCCCTCTTAATGGACTGCCAGCGCGTGCGGTTCTTCAAATTCTTTCATGCTGACAACCAAAAAAGTGTGAACCTATCGACAATTCTATTTGTTCAGACAAGTCTCTTGAGGCAAAAGTTAGATGACATCTCTCAATTACAGGCAGCAAAAACACTATGAAAGCCATGGTTGTCATCCGCTTCGATATATTTTCTACTCCCTCCACTCGCCCTTTGTCGTAGCAATATTAGCGGAAGAGACTGAGGAATATAGCCGAGCTGAGTAAAAAATAAGCGCCCAGCTTGTTATAACAAATTGGTCCTATTACCGAAAATAACACCCAAGAAAGGAAGACGCGGTGGCCGAAATGCCCGGCTCTATTCAAGGGTACATAAAGCTGCCCCTCCTTTTCAGATAAAGAAAACCTACAAGTCCCATTTTTCTCTCCTAAAGTTTACTGACACATCTATAGTGAGTAGAAATAGACGTCAATCGAAGTCTTGAGAGACCGATCAGCAAATATCGTTCACACAGCCAACAGAAGGTTTAAGCACTTGTCCCGAGAACATTTTTACTCAAGGGATGAAGAATGGCTGAAGGATACAGGCGAACCACTCTCTGACTCCTGCCAGGGTGCCAGCGAGCCCGACCCTCAAGTCGAGCGAGACCCTGACGCGGAAGAGATTCATGCAGCGGGTGATACCCTCTCCGAGAGCGGCACCACCCCAATGCAAAGCTATCTCAAGCACCTCTACAGGCTTGAGTTATTAACTCCGGAGGAAGAGCACAGTACCACCTGTCTATTACGCGACCTGGAAGAAAAGCTCATTTCCAACCTCCAGGAAAGTGGCACCCAATTGGTCCAACTGCGTAGCGAGGGAGTCGAGCAACGAGGAAGCACAGGAGCCTATGATCACGGATTGATAATTGCCCACACCGAAATCCTTCTCGCCAGCGAGTACTTGGACAGGCGCGGCCGCAGCAAACTGAACGGGCTATTACAGCGTTTTCAAAAACAGCGGAAAAAACTAATCCAATGTAATCTGCGCCTAGTTATTGCCATTGCAAAACGCTTTCGCAATCCATCAGTTCCCTTTATCGATTTAATTCAAGAAGGCAATGTTGGATTAATGAAAGCTATTGAGCGGTTCAAGCCGCAAATGGGATACCGCTTTTCCACCTATGCCTACTGGTGGATCCAGCAGGAAATTCAGCTGGCCTTGAGGCGCAATGAAGATCTCGTCCGGCAGCCTGCCAACGTGCAAGACGATTTAAGGGCAATTTACAGGGCCATTGGTGAAGTCCGCGCCCAAGGACAACCCGCATCCGATGAAAATCTAGCCCGCCATACAGGACTGGATATTGAGCGAATTCAGAGTTTGTTAAAACTACCGGGACCGACTGGATCTCTAGATGACCCAGTAGCTGACGATCAGAGCAGTACAAGACTAGACTATGCGCCTGCTGACGAACTTTACAATACCGATGAGCTAGTAACCAGTCAGGAGTTGGCTCAACGTCTCCGCGAAGCTGTTGCCCGCCTTCCTGCACGACAAAGGACAGTTCTCAACCTTAGGTATGGATTAATTTCTGACAAAGACTGCTCTTTTCGAGTGATTGGCGAACAATTGGGGCTTAGCCAAGAGCGTGCCCGGCAACTGCACTCCGACGCACTTCGACAATTAAAGCGGCAATGGCGCTAAGAAAGGAAGAAGTCGATGGCAAGCCTCCCGAGAGAGCTTGCCATCGACTTCTTTCCCACTAGTCTTTAAAGCAGCTCTATCAATAAGTATCGCGAAGTTATGCGTAAACAAGTTGTCCTTTCTAAAATTTGCAGCGCTTTAAAATACTGTGCCTGTATTTTTGCCGGCGGACTAATTTTATCCCCCCAGAGCCTTGCTGAATCTGAACTCATTGCAAGTGCAGGCAAAGGGTTGGGGACTGAATTGATGCAATATCGCTCTATTTCAGCCGCAGAAATGGCTGGTTTTAGTTATTCCCACCTACTGTCTTCATTTAACCTTGGCAATAACTCCCTTCAATGGTGGGCACAGGGCAGTTATTCCCATATGCGGACCCAGCATCAAAACGAAAACCAGCAACAAAATATTCTCGAAATTAAACCTATTCTGCGCTGGTATCCTCGCAGTCAACTACAGGGAGGATTTGCCGAAGCTGGGGCGGGCGCATCCTATTTGAGTCAAAAAGATTTTGGTGATATTGGGCTAAGTACTAAGCTCAATTTTGCTCTGCATTTTGCACTTGGCTATCGTTTCCCCAGGGGCCACATCCTATCTTTACGATACAGCCATTTTTCAAATGCCAGAACTAACATACCCAATCCCGGCTTTGATTTTGCTTCTTTAAATGGGCACCTGAGCTTTTAGCAACTTAGTCAATTAGTATTTTACATATCTTCTGAGAATTTTTACGCGCGCAATTTAATTTAATAGCTTCTGAAAGAAAACTATGGCTTTTTCAGCTGAAGCAGAATAGCTGAACTCTTCAGGATTCAAGCTATTTGGCCTATTCACTAACCCCAAACTTTTTTCTATCAAAGACTTCATATTGCCTCGTTGCACTAAGCCATCAGGAAAGTATTTCTCTAAAACTTCCCCTGTACAACCATCAGAGTAAGCGATTACAGGACATCCCATCGCCAGCGCCTCCCTAGAATATTTTGCACTCTCATTCTTTTCACTCGCAAGATGAAAAACTAACTGGGACGTTGCGTACAACTCACGCATATCCCGGCGCTCCCCCAAGAAAGTAACTCTACCCCCAAGACCTAAGCCTTGCGCGAGCCCTTCCAGCTTTTTCAGATAGCGCAAATCATTTTCGACTAAAGCTCCTACAATCACTCCGTGAATATCATCTCTTTGTACCGCAGCCTGAGCCAACATATGTAGAAATTCTTCCTGCCCGCCATTTGCAGAGATTTCGCTAGGCATTAACCACCAGTTTTTCCCTTCCAGCTGAGGGTAACTATTTAGAAGCTTTAATTGCCACTGGCTCGCTACAGGTTTTTCACGATCAAACTCTTGGACATTAATGCCACGATAAATAACTTCTATCGGATTTTCTGAAAATTTGATAGAAGCATTTTTCAGGTATTTCGCAATCCCATACGAAGTTGCAATAACTCCATCTCCTGCCAATAAACCTTTGTTGAAGTAGCTATTGGAAAAATATTGATCCACCAGAGGCACCAGCTTAGGACGAGTTGCGACTGACTCACTCTTCAAGACATGCCATGCAAGGAAGGCCGCTGAGTGACCATAGGTATGGACAATATCCGGTTGCAATCCTGCGAGAATCTTACGCAGGCGGGATTTGTGCCGCAAAGACCAAATTGACTCACTGATTTTTGGAAAGCTGATAAAGTCACTACCGTGCAAACGAAACCGCGCCTCCAATGGTCCACCAGTAGAAATTACCAGGGACTCGTGGCCTTTTTTGACCAGTTCATTTGCAAACTCAAGCGCAAGAGTTGCTGTAATCCCTGGTTCTAGGCTGGGCAAAAACTGTACAACTTTCAATTTGACTTCCGTGAAACAGACCAAAAGGTCTATTTTGACTTCCTATAGGATAATTTCCCAGTAAATCATCACTAATTTACAAGTCAGTGACTTGATGCCTAAAAGCCCCTCTGGTACCTGAAGGTGTTAGTGATAGTATTTGCAAAGGCAAATTACTCAGGGACCCGACAATGCTTCAGCGACAAATAAGTTACTTTCTCGCCTTTACACTGCTTCTACTAACAATAGGAGCTTCAGCCGCTGAGAGCGATAAAGGCATCTTCTGGAAAGCAACTAAAGATGATAAAACCGTTTACTTATTAGGCTCGGTTCACTTGGCAACTGAGGACTTTTACCCTCTTAGACCAAAAATTGAACAGGCCTACTCCAATAGTGATGCCATTGCCGTCGAGGCTGACATTCTCGCTGCAGAAGGCGACAGCCTGTTACAGCAGCGAATCATGATGGAGTCTATCTACCAAGGTGAACGAACTTTAAAAGACGAACTTCCACCCGCGATATACAGCCAACTGAAGTCGTGGATGCGAAAACGTAGTATGCCCGAGGCTATGTTTATCCGGCAGCGTCCCGCCATAGCCATGATCTCTATGAGCATGATTGAGATGCAGGCCCACGGCCTCAACCCAGAACTAGGCATTGATAGGCACTTTTTACAAAAAGCAAAAAAGGATGGGAAATCCGTTCTGGAGCTAGAAGGTGTCTTGCAACAATTCAAGATGTTAAATGACCTGGACAACCCTGCGCTCCTCTTCCAGCAAACCCTTGAGCAAATTGGGGATATTTCAACCTTTTTACCCAAACTTACCAGCGCATGGAAGCGAGGAGATGAAGAAGCTTTGAATCGCCTTATTATCCTCGACGGTCTAACTGAAAACCCTGAATATAAGCCGCTCTATGACACACTTTTTTTTAATCGCAATGAAAGGATGGCTGAGAAAATTGCCCTTAAGGGGCCAAACTACCAGTCTCTGTTTGTCATTGTCGGCGCTGGCCACTTGGTGGGCGAACGCAGTGTTATCGAGTTTCTAGGCGACACTGGTTACAAATTAGAACGCCTTTAATCAACTGTCCAGTAACCCTCGGCGCAGATTTTCTGCGCCGTCCCATCCCCCCTCCCCGTCCAAAGTCTTTTCTATTGCTAAACTCGAATAGCACTTTTCCCGTGACCAATGACAACTCTCAACTAGAGGCGTCCGATGAAATGCTGGGGAGCATACTGTGCCATATCAATTCTTTTATTTAGCTTCCCGGCTATTGCTGATGAAGCCGAGACAAAAGGCGGACTGAAAATTGTCTCTGACGATGGGGATTTCTCCGCACAACTCGGCGGAAGGATTCACTTCGATACATACATTTTTGACAAAGACCTAGAAGATCCGGTCAATACAACCGACTTCCGTCGGGTTAGATTGACAATGAGGGGCAAAATCTGGGAGTGGGAATACAAACTTCAGAGAGACTTTGCCACCAGTGGAACCGCAGGGTTGCGTGACGTTTATTTAAGTACAAGGTTCTATACCGGAAAGTTGACTATTGGCAATTTCAAACCCAGTCGATCAATGAGTCAACTAACCAGCTCAAACGACCTCGTACTTATGGAGCGAGCATTTACCAGCTCTGCAGGTATTTACGACGGACGAGGCTACTTACAGGGGATCAAATGGGATAAACAATGGTGCTGCCATACCTTCGGTTTTACCCTGTTCAACTTGCGAAACCCCGGTGACCCACGCAATTCGGGGTTTGGCGCCGCAACTCGATTAACCTGGGCTCCAATCAGCGACTCCATATCAACCGTTCACCTGGGTGTATCCCGTAGTTACGAAAAAGCTAACCAAGATACACCTGATATTATTGCTGAGGTCGCCTATGCGGGCCGGCGGGGGCCAGAGCAACTTATAGCCATCTCACCTGGTGGATCAGTTAATTTTTTTGGCGATTTTGGTGACGATGAATTTTTTCTCGGCGACGGTGGGGGGCGGGTCAATATTACCGGTTTCGAGCTGGCTGCAACCTACGGTCCCTTATTTGGTCAGGCGGAATACGCCTACGGGCACTTTTCAGGAAAAATATATCTCTCAGAATTGGTCTATGAAGAGTTTTTCGGTTTGCCTCCGAATTTTTTCTGTGACCCTATCACCGGGTGCTTTATTGGCGGGCAGGATGTTCACTCCTGGTACATTTTGGGAAGCTGGGCAATTACCGGGCAGCACAAACCATATGACGACAAGAAAGGGGTTTTTAAGTCAATTAAACCATCCCCCCCAGAAGGCGCATGGGAAGTTGCCGCAAGATACCAAACTATAGAAAACCGCAATTTCCACCAGCTGCGAGCAAGTAATCTCACGTTAGGGGTAAACTATTACTTCAACCCCAAAGTTCGGGTAATGATGAACATCACCCTAGGCGACAACGATTTTACTGGAGACAAAACCAACCAATTCGCCATACGACTACAAGGGGTTTGGTAGGGGATTATAAAGTGGCTCAAGACAGTCCTTGAGCCACTTTATCAAACGGGCAATTAACCTACTTGCTGTGCCTTAGCTGGGTCAAAAACCTCAACCTCCGCTGATAGTTTTATATCCCGAACCGGGTTTTCAAATCGATTTAATGCGATATTTCGCTGCTCTTTCGCTTTCTCAATATTGGCCTCTTTCACTGGGCCGTAGCCCCGGATAATATCCGGGTATTGAAGTAGCTCAACTGCAGCAGCGTGATTCTGCGAATTTAATTGGCCCAGAACTTTCTTAACCAATTCTTCATATTCGCTAATCAGTGCCCTCTCCATTTTTCGCTCAGCTGTATAGCCAAAAATATCAAGCGCCGATCCACGCAAGAACTTCAGCTTCGCCAAAACACCAAATGCCTTATACATCCAACCGCCAAATTTCATTTTGCGGGGACGCCCCAAGGCTTTATCGAAGCGCGCCAGTAAAGGGGGAGCCAAATTGAACTCCAGGGTAAAGTCACCACTGAAGTTCTCTTTTAGCGATTCGGTAAAGCGGCTATCGGTATATAGGCGAGCCACCTCGTACTCATCCTTATAGGCAAGCAATTTTGCATAATTGCGCGCAACCACCTCGGCCAACTGGACATTCCCGGGCACTTTTAAAATCTCAGCAGATTTCACCGTATCGACCAAACTGCGGTAACGCTCGGCGAGGTCCGTATTTTGATAACCTGTGAGGTGCTCCACCCGGTGAGCCACAATCGCTTCAAGAGTTTGTGGTGCCTCTACTGCAACTTTTTCGTGGGTTAACAGTTTGTCCAGAGCGTTGCGATTTTCTGCCGCCAACCGCCCTGCAGCAAATCCCTGCAGATTTCCTTCCACAGCGACACCGTTTAAGCGGATCGCTTCCAGCAGGGAGGCTTCAGTTAGCGGAATCAACCCTTTCTGCCAGGCGTAGCCGAGCATAAAAATGTTGGCGGCGAGCGTATCACCCAGAGCTGCCTTGGTCAGGCGATGCGCTTCTACTGAGCTGAGCTCATTAACCGCGCCACTCACCGTATCCAATACCGCTTGCGGTGAGTGGACATCCTCACGCCCGAGAACCGTTGCCGCCGTTGGGCTCAAGTGGGTATTCACTACCGCGCGACTGTGCGATTTATCCAGTTTAACCAAACAAGCTGCCACATTGCCGGCTGCAATCAGGTCACAGGCCATTAAGGCATCGGCACGACCGTCGGAAATACGTACCGCCTGCAAAGACTCGGGCGCAGCCGCAAAGCGAATATGGGAGTAAACCGCTCCGCCCTTCTGAGCCAATCCCGTCTGATCAAGGGTGCTGCACGCTTTGTCCTCGATATGTGCCGCCATCGCTAGCAAGGCGCCAATGGTCACTACACCCGTACCGCCAACGCCGGTAACCAGGAAGTTATACGGCTGCTGTAAGCCCGGAAGCTGTGGCGAGGGCAACTTGGCCGCTTCAGTTCGCAAAACGTCGCCTACCCCGGCGCCCTTGGCAATATTGCCTCCTTTCACCGTGACAAATGAGGGGCAGAAGCCGTTAACGCAGGACATATCCTGGTTACAGCCGGTTTGGTTTACCCTGCGTTTGTCGCCCAGCGCCGTTTCCACTTTCTCAACAGCGATACAGCTCGACTGCTGGACGCAGTCTCCACAGCCTTCACACACCAGCTCGTTGATGAAGGGGCGCCCCTCGGCTTTAGGCAGTAGCCCGCGCTTGCGCTTGCGGCGCAGTTCGGTGGCACAGGTCTGGTCGTAAATAATAACGGTACAACCTTCAACCTCACGCAGCTCATCCATTACAACGGGCAAGTAATCCCGGTGATGAATTTCAACTTCACTGGGGAAGGACAGCGCACCCTTGTATTTATCCGGGTTATCCATCACCAGGACAACTTTCTGAACCCCTTCCGCCAAAACTTGGCGACAGATCATATCCGGAGCCAACTCACCATCGTGGGGCTGGCCGCCGGTCATGGCGACTGCATCGTTAAACAGGATCTTATAAGTGATATTGACCTTGGCAGCCACGGAAGCGCGAATCGCCAAAATACCGGAGTGGAAATAGGTACCATCACCCAGGTTTACAAAGACATGCTTTTCACTGGTAAACGGCGCCTGCCCTACCCAGTTGACCCCTTCGGCACCCATTTGGGTGAAGGTATAAGTCTCCCTATCCAACCACTGAGCCATATAGTGACAACCAATACCTGCTAAGGCTCGGCTTCCTTCTGGCACCTTGGTGGAACGGTTGTGGGGGCAGCCGGCACAGAACATAGGCAAGCGAGACACGCTTGAGCCCGTCTGCTGGGAAATACGTTCAGCCAGGGCATTGAGGCGCATCAAGCGGTGCTTGCCGCCTTCATCCAACTTGTCCTCACCCAAAACAAAACCCAATACCTGGGCAATAATCGCTGGCGACAGCTCGCCATAAGCGGGCATCAGCGGCTGATCACTATCGTCTACTTTACCGAGAATACGCGGGAAATTTGGGTCCTTCACGTGGACGTTGTACAGTTCCTCTTTCAGCTGTACTTCCATCAAACTGCGTTTTTCCTCAAGCACCAGCAGCGTGTCCAAGCCACGAGCAAACTCCTGGATACCCGGTACATCCAACGGGTAAGTCATACCCACTTTAAGAATTCGGATACCGAGCTGCTTGGCCTTCTGCTCATCGATACCCATGTCTTCGAAGGCCTGCATCAAGTCCAGATGGGCCTTACCGGTGGTGACGATGCCGAGGCTCGCCTCAGGGTTTTCCAGTACAACCTTGTTGAGTTTATTGGCGCGGGCAAAAGCCAGCGCAGCAGGTCGCTTGTAGCGCCACAGGCGCTCTTCCTGCTCGAGAGGGTTATCCTGCTTGCGAATATTCAGGCCGCCCTCGGGACGTTCAATATCCGGGTAGTGGAATTTAACCCGCTCAGGGTCCACTTCCACGGTCGCAGAGCTATCCATATTTTCTGCCAGGGTGATCATTGCCACCCAGCAACCGCTAAAGCGAGACAGCTCCAGCCCATAGTGACCATAATCCAACACTTCCTGCACGGTGGCAGGGTTAAGTACTGGAATATGCATATCCACAAAGGCAAATTCAGACTGCCCTGGATAGGAGGATGACTTACAACCGTGGTCATCGCCAGCAACGATCAGTGCGCCACCTTTGGGAGAGGAGCCAGCGGCGTTGGCATGGCGAAATGCATCGCAGGAGCGGTCGACACCCGGTGTCTTGCCATACCAAATCCCGCAGACGCCATCCACTTCTGCGCCCTGGAACAAGCCCACCTGCTGGGAACCCCAAACTGCCGTAGCCGCCAACTCTTCATTGACGCCAGGCTGGAAACGGATGTTGTACTCTCCCAGCAGTTTTTTCGCCCTGGATAACTGCAGGTCGTAGCCACCTAAGGGAGACCCCCGATAACCGGAGATAAAAGTCGCGGTATTGAGGCCGCGATCCCGGTCCATTCGCATCTGGTCTATGGGTAAGCGCACAAGGGCCTGGATACCTGAAAGGAGCACACGGCCCTTGAGCATGGTGTAGCGGTCGTCCAATGAAACCTGTTTTTTTACTTGGGAATCCGCCGTACTTTGAGGACTGGTTACTTTTTCAGTCATACACCTACTTCCGGTTAATTATTCTTCTCGAAACCCGGTTCGAGTTATTAGTCATTATTCTTCCGAATAGTCCGTTTTCCGTGGTCAGATGCGCCTGTTTTTATATTTGCCGCAAAGTCCCAGAGCGGCTGAGGGCACACTGCACCTATCCCGAAACGGTTTAGTCAGGTCATACTAGTTCGTTAAGCGCAATAGAGCATTGCTTTATTCGCGCAAATATGCGTAAATTTGTGATAGAAGTTTCGATATAGATAATTTTTATAGGATAGGAGTCTTTATGAAGCGTTCGACAGACCTGGATGATTTTGACCGTAAGATTCTGCGAGCGCTGCAGGAGAACGCAGATTACTCCATGGCAGAGCTGGGCGATAAAGTCGGTCTTTCGCATACTCCCTGCTGGCGCAGAATCAAGCGGTTGGAAGCCGAAGGTATTATCCGTGGCCGTGTTACCTTGCTGGACCCACGCAAATTGGATCTGGGTGTTACCGTATACTGCTACGTTACCATCCACAATCACGATGAGGAATCCCTGAACAACTTTGAATCAGCAGTTCAGGATGTCCAGGAGGTAGTAGAGTGCTATTCCACCAGCGGAGACAAAGACTATGTCCTGCGCGTTGTAGTGGATAGTGTGGAACACTATGAGCAATTACTGAAGCGCTCTCTGGTACACTTGCCAAACGTGGCCTCAGTCAACTCCACCTTTGCCCTCAAGCAGGTGAAGTACACCACCCAGCTGCCACTTTAAGCCAAAAGTGTGAAAAGTAAAGCCCCTTGCTTTAACGCATGGGGCTTACTGAGAAAATTTCGGTTACTCTGCAAGCTCCCGCAGCGCATCAAGTAAATGATCAAGCGTTTCCTGCAGTGATTTACTGTCACAATCCACCGTTATTTCTGCATATTGCCGGTAAAGGGCCTGTCGCTCTTCAAATAAGTCCGCAAAAGACTGCCCGGGCGCCTTCGCTATGCCACGGCTTTCATAATTGTGGATACGCCGGCGCAGTTCCTCCGCTGAACACTGAAGAAACACTACCACACCCTGACTGCGTAGATTCGCCATACCCTCTTCGCTATAGACGGCGCTTCCTCCAGTGGCAATAACATCACTGGGGAGGGTGGCCTCGGCTAATACCTCCCCTTCAATGGCGCGGAGATTAAGATAGTCACTTTCGGCCATAATTTGCTGCAAAGTCTTGCCCTCCCTGGACTGGATCAGAACATCAGTATCTGTAAACCCCAGTGCCAGTTCCTTTGCCAACAACACCCCCAGCGTACTTTTACCGGCGCCGGGCATTCCAATCAGGACAATACTTTTTCTTTTTTTCATTTTATTAATACTTGCACATTCAATCGCTACGGCGGGGAAAGAATACCGAGCGCAACCAGCCTAACAAGGTGTTCCCACCCAACATCATCTTATCCAATTCATCCAGATTATGCGCTTGGCGAAAGGCATCGGCAAATAATGCCTCCCGCGTAATCATTCGCCGCTTGGGATTAATTGATTTAATGGGTTTTGCCGGATTACCTGCAACAACCGTATTTGCGGGAACATCCTTGGTGACGATACTGCCGGCTCCCACTACAGAATTATCACCGATAGTGACACCTTTGCAGATGGTTGCACTATCTCCAATCCAAACATTGTTACCCAGGCGCACCGGGGAGGTACAACGAAAGGGCCGCGTGCGATTGTAGAGTCCATGCCAATCAGAATCGGAAATATACACATTAGCAGCGATCATACAGGCATCGCCAATCTCAATAGATTGAGCCGCAGAAATACGTACCCCTGGAGAGATCAATACGAAATCACCAACAGTAATAAATGCCTCTCCGCCCTTGTGTCCAAAAGTGGTAAAGCGAATACATTTCTCGTTGTTAGAGATTAAGTGAGGGTAATTTCCGAGCCGAACATTTCCGCCAAAAACATGGACAGAACTTGGGTCCATCACTTCCGGCTCAACCCCAACCGCATCGAATTGCGGCAGAAGGAAATACTCTGTTCGCCATTTTCGCCAACGCAGCTGCAGTCGCTTGAGCCAATAGGGCCTGTGATCCTTACGCATATTTTAATTTCTACTTATATTTTATGGGATTTACGGAGCCCTGAGTAAAAACCCAATTGCTTTTGTATTAGTGGCAGTTTAGTGTTTCGGCCACGAAAAATAGCAAGCGTTTACCCATGTCCCTAAATCTACCTATTGATATTCGAGCAATTAAAGGTTTCCTCGCCGCCCATGAAGGGGAAGCTCTCTACCACCTGGCAGCTGAAGCCAGCTCACTGGGTCCCTGTCTTGAAGTGGGCAGCTACTGCGGCAAATCATCAATTTACCTGGCCAGTGCCTGTAAGCTGACCGATAACGTCCTGTTCGCCGTGGACCACCATCGAGGATCTGAAGAGCACCAGCCCGGAGAGGAGTATCACGATCCCGAACTGTTTGATGGCCAGGTCAATTTAATGGACAGTTTTCGCACTTTCCGCGCGAATATTCGCGCGGCTGAATTGGATGACTGGGTTGTTCCCGTCGTCGCCCCCTCCGCAACAGCTGCACGCTGCTGGAATACCCCTTTGGGTCTCGTATTTATTGACGGCGGCCACTCCCTGGAAGCGGCCATGACCGATTATCGCAGCTGGTCCCGCCATATCGTGCCCGGTGGCTACCTGGCGATCCACGACATTTTCCCGGACCCCGCCGATGGCGGCCAAGCGCCCTACGATATTTACAAGCTAGCCCTGGCTTCCGCTCAATTCGAGCTCGTCGAAACTGTCGACACCCTGGGAATCCTGCGCCGCATTTAGGGGCAGGCGCACCGATGTAAACAGCTCGCTCGCTGGCGTTAATCCGGCGAGCGCATCGGCAGCCAAAAGCATGGCCCCTACAGTCCAGGTGGTTTTTTCCTCCGGCCAGATGGCCTCATCCCGGTAGACATAACCGGTCCAGTAGCCCCCATCTTTATCCTGCCAACGGTGCAAACCGCGATACAAAATTTCCGCCCGCGAACGCTGGCCAGCAGCGATTAGGGACATAGTAAGTTCGCAAGATTCAGCCACCGTCACCCAGGGCTCATCGCTGACGCAACGACAACCCAAACCAGCCACGACAAACTCATCCCAGCGCTGCTGAAGACGCAACTGCGCTGCTTCACCAGAAAAGGCACCGGTTAATACGGGATAAAACCAGTCCATTGAAAAGCGCGCCTTGCTTTCCCAGGTGCGATCAAAGCGCTCCGGTTTATTGCGCAGCGCATCACCCAGAGCTTCCCGGGCAAGTATCCATTGGTGGCGAGCAACCCCTAGCTGGTGGGCAATATTAATTGCGCATTCCAGACTTTTATAAATGGAGGAGCAACCAGTGATCAGGGCATCTTCCATAGGGGCACCCTCTGAATCTACCGCCCAATGAATTTCGCCAAATTCCGTTTGCAAACGCAATACAAACTCGATTGCACGCTCCACCATCGGCCAATAGCGCTGTAAAAACAGTGTGTCTCTACTAATCAGAAAGTATTGCCAAATTCCTGTTGCCACATAGGCAACAAAATTGGTTTCACGGCGCTCCCGGTTGTCAATATCGCCATCTTTATAAGCGGCCCACCAGCTGCCGTCTTCCAGCTGAATCTCAGCCAACCAGCAATAGGCGTTTTCAGCAGCACTGAACTCTCCAGCAATGGCGAGCCCCATAGCGGCCTCAACATGATCCCAGGGATCGGCATAACCCCCTTTAAACCAGGGAATTGAACCATCGGGGAGCTGTTGGGAGAGAATATAGGCGGCGCTATCCTGGATAAATCCTTCAGGGAAAAGGCCAGAAGCTTTTGCCGGCACAGAAACTTTACTCATGCTTCAGCTCCCTCAGGCAGAGAGAGAGGCGTATCTACTCGTTGTGTCGACCCGGCAGGTTTCACAAAATAGAGAGCGATACTTTTTCCCAACAGCGGGTTCAATAGTTTTTCGAGAATCCGGGTAAAGGCTGGTTTCTTCATCAGATCCCACACCAACAGGCGGTGATAGGCAGAGACCAAACGGGAATCGGGCTTGTCCCAAAACAAACACTTTAACCACCAGTAAGGTGCATGTAACGCATGGGCCTTATGCCGGGCAAAATAGTGGTGTCCCAGCCTTTCAATATCCTCTCGCAGCTCGCGCTCGCGGAATATTCGGATATGCCCACCCTCAACCTGATGGTATTCATCGCTGAGTTTCCAGCACACCCACTCGGGAAAAAATGCCGGTACTGTCGCGGCAAAAATACCGGAGGGTTTTAATACCCGGTTAATCTCAGCCAGGACAGACTTGTAATCGGGGATATGCTCAAGTACCTCTGAGCAGATAACCACATCAAAACTCCCATCGGCAAATGGTAGTTGCAAGCCATTGGCAACTCCGAACTGCAAGCGACCCTTTGAGTGCTCGGGAGAGCGGAAAGGTTCCGCTCGCTCACTGGCAGTGCGCACATCATCAAAACACAGGTCAATGCCGTAAACATCGACATCATCGGTGATCATCAAGTGGATGGAATGGCGCCCTTCACCGCACCCCAAGTCGAGGACTTTTTGGCCAGGGCGAAGATTTAAGTGCTGGGGATCTACAGTAATCATTAAGCCGCCTCCGCACTGCGCATATTCGGAGTTTCTATTTCATGACTGCTGGGTTGTTCCGCCAATGTATGTCCGAGAATTTCCCGGTAATATTTCACCAAACTCTCTGCAGCGATTTTCCAGGAAAATTTATTTTCAATGCGCTGGCGACCTTTCTCACTGAGTTCTTTTCGCAGCGCTTCGCTGGATAAAACCTGGCGCAGGGCATTGGCCAAAGCTTCGTGATTTCCTGCAGGGACCACGATTCCGGCATCCCCAACCACCTCAGGCAAGGCACCCCCGTCACTGGATACTACCGGAGCACCACATGCCATTGCCTCCCCGGCAGGTAAACCAAACCCCTCGTAGAGCGATGGGCAAACTACCGCTGTAGCCTTGCGGTAATTATCGACCAGTTCTTCGTTAGAAATACCGGAGACAAACTGAACCCTTTCCTGAAGATCCAGATCGTGAAGCAAGCGTTCCGTGGCGCCACCTTCGCGTAATTTGCCAACCACCAACAACTCTATGTTTTCATATTCCTGGCGCAGTTCCGCCAACGCCTGTAATAAAAAGCGCAGACCTTTGAGGGGCTGATCTGCCGATGCGGTGGTCATAATTCGCAGAGACAAGCGCTTATTTTCTGCCCCTGGGTTAAATAATTCCGTATCAATACCGTTGTAAATTAGGTGAATCTGCTCGGGAGCTACGCCAAACTGCTCGATAATATCCCGCTCAGATTGCTTGGAAACTGTCACTATATGGCGAAGTTTCCGCGATACCTTAATCTGCATATTCAAAAAATTATGCCAGCGACGTACCAGCAAACGAAAACGCCAATCGGGGGCGGCATCTAATGCCAGTTGACGATCCCGGGTAATGGGGTGATGAATTGTCGCGACAACAGGCAATCCATTTTTCTCGATATCCAGCAAGCCGTAACACAGTGATTGGTTATCGTGAACAATGTCGTATTGTTTGCCGTGCTTGCGCAGGTATTTATTTACCCGACGGCCAAAGGTATAAGGCTCGGCAAAACCGCCGGTAAGCTTACTCCACCATTCAAAAAAATCCGCCCACGACAGCAGGTGGCGAGGTTTCAAGGCCCGCGCTGGACGCTCAACTTCATAGAGGTTCAACCCTGGCATTTTGATGAGTTTTACGCGCTCATCGAGTTCTGGGTAGGGCTGGCCAGAAATAACATCCACGGAGTGACCAGCATCAACCAGTGCTTTGCTCAGGTAGCGCAGGTAGATGCCCTGACCACCACTGTGTGGATTGCTGCGATACCCCAAAAGGCATATTTTTAGTGGCTGCGTCTCGCCAGCCGTTGGACCGTCTGCACAATTTCCCAAGGCGGTCATAGTTTCCCCATCTGCAATATTCTTATACCCCATAACATTATCCGCTCTCGCACAGACATTCTGCGAATGCCAACGTCTAAGAACCGACCGTCTGGGGTGTCTCGCTGGTAAAGCGGAAGAATACACTGGCGGAGAAATGACTGCTAGGCGGAAGCGGTCCACACTCTTGGTATCCTGGCCCAAGGATGTGTGCTCGCAAGCCAAAATAGCAACAAAAGCCCAGCAACCGCACACCGTGTCATTCGATACACTCAAGCCATGGCGACTTTAAAAGAAGGGATTAATACGAACAGGAAGTGGAAATAAGTCAATCGAGAATAAAAAAATGCCCGCCAAAAGGCGGGCCAGATTTCTCGAACACACTTTCAGGAGGAGAGTTTCAAGCACATTACGCACTTAAATTTAGGTATAGCAGAGGAAATACCCCCACTAACTCTCCTGTCGTGAAAGCCGTTCACTAAAACGGCAATCGGCGCTAAAGCACACCGCCAATCTTTATACCCGATGCAGATAACTCTGGTATTCAACATCGGTAACGCGGGCAGCTATCTCTGCTTGCTCCTGTCTTTTCAACAGAGAGAACAATTCCACAAAGCGTGGATCAAGATACTCGCGCCACAAAGGGCTCTGCTCAAAGCGCTCCAGTGCACCACTCCAGGTATTGATCAACTTCTCACTCTCCACCTGATAGGCATCGCCTTCCACGGGTGCAGGCGCTTCCATCTGGTTCTCAATGCCATGACACACACCAGTGAGAATCGCAGCTAACACCAGATAGGGGTTTACATCCGCCCCGGCAATACGGTGCTCGATACGCCGCGCCACAGGATCACTGGCGGGCACACGCAAAGTTGTAGTGCGATTATCGTAGCCCCAGCAGAGATTCAGCGGTGCGTGAGAGCTCTCCTGGAAGCGACGATAAGAGTTGCTGTGAGGTGCGAAAAACGCCATCGCATCGTTGGCTGTCGCCAGCATTCCTGCTGCGGCATAACGCAGTAAATCGGAGCCAGTGTCAGAACCGTCATCAAAAACGTTCTTTCCATTGGCGTCGATCAAACTCATATGCACGTGCATTCCGTTACCCGCCTGATCCCCGAAAGGCTTGGCCATGGTACTCACGCGGAAGCCGTGACTGCGCGCCACCCCTTTTAACAAGCGCTTAAACAGTAATGTTTGGTCTGCCACTTTAACGGGATCGGCACTGTGCAACAGGTTGATTTCAAACTGTCCCGGCGCACACTCCGACAATACTGAATCTGCGGGAATACCCTGTGCCTCGCAGGCAGCTCGCACATCGGCAAAGAAGTGTCGCTGTGCATTGAGCTCGGACAGATCGTATACGTCGGTGGAAGGCACCAACTCGGCGTCGTTATCGCTAACCGGGCGCGGACGCGCCAGATGATCCACCTCATCGCGGAGCAGATAGAATTCCAGCTCGGTCGCACACACGGCGGTATAACCCAGTTTACCGAGACGCTCTACCACGCGTTGCAACTGGCTGCGGGGATCGGCATAGAGAGAGGAGCCATCTGCCTCATGCAACTGCATATGCAGCTGGGCGGTGGACTCGCGATGCCAGGGCGCCAGGCTAATAGGCGAAACCGGCAGACAAACGCCATCGCTGTCTCCACTGGCAAATACCAGCGGGCTGTCTTCAATATCCCGCCCCCAGATATCGAGACTGACCGCGCTACGCGGCATTTGCAGACTGCCCTTGAGCAATTTCTCCGCAGCTTCTGCCGGCAACCACTTCCCTCGCGGCACGCCATTGATATCGAACATAAAGCCTTCGATCCACTTTAGGTCCGAGTGCTCTGCCAGGAATTTTTGCGACTGCTCCAGCAGATCGGGCTGGGCAGTGAATTCTTTTTCTTGAGACATAAGGTGCCTGGGGTGATCCAATCTAAACGCAGAGACGGCCCAACACCGCTTTTCCATTCAAACTATGGAAAACGGGGGTATCAGACCGCCTCTACAACAGAGTATCTTGCCGCTATGTTACGCCAGTGCTTTAGCAGTGTCGTCCAGGGCGCGGTGCGCTTTTTCTACCAGCTCATCGACCTGTTCAGTGGTCATAATCAGCGGTGGTGCGATAACCATGGCATCGCCAACGGCGCGCATCACCAAACCGTGCTTGATACTCAGGTCACGACATACCGCACCAGCGGTGCAGTCATCATCAAAACGAGCGCGGCTGGCCTTATCTTTTACCAGCTCCAAGGCACCGACCATACCCAAACTGCGGGTTTCGCCAACGATCGGATGCTCCGCCAGTTCAGCCCAACGCTTGGACAGGTAGGGGCCGGTTACATCGCGGACATTCTCGATAATCTTCTCGTTGCGCAGAATATTGATAGTTGCCAGACCTGCCATACAGGCAGCCGGATGCGCGGAGTAGGTGTAACCGTGGGTAAACTCGCCACCTTTGGTTTTGATCACCTCAGCGACACGATCACTCACCATGGTACCGCCCAGGGGGAAGTAACCGTTGGTTACTGCTTTGGCGAAAGTCATCAGGTCGGGCTTCATGCCGTAATAGTCGGCACCGAACCACTCACCGGTACGACCGAAACCAAAAATCACTTCATCCATCACCAGCAGAATGTCGTACTGGTCCAGCACCTTCTTGACTTCCGGCCAGTAAGTTTCCGGCGGGATAATTACGCCGCCAGCACCCTGGATTGGCTCAGCGATAAACGCCGCAACATTATCCGGGCCCAACTCCTGGATTTTCTCATCCAGGCTGCGAGCCGCTTGGATACCAAACTCCTCTGGAGACATATCGCCGCCCTCACCAAACCAGTAGGGCTGCTGTACGTACTCAATGTAGTCGAGCGGCTGGAATTGCTTGTGCATACCACTCATACCACCCAGGCTGGCACCGGCAATGGTAGAGCCGTGATAGCCATTCTTACGGGAAATAACGATGCGCTTCTCCGGCTTTTCCTGGATATCCCAGAAACGGCGGATCAGGCGCAGGTTAGTATCATTTGCCTCGGAACCGGAACCCGTGAAGAACACATTGTTCATATGCGCCGGGGTCACTTCAGCCAGGGCGTCGGCCAATTCAATCGAGGGCACCGTAGTGCACTGGAAGAAGCTGTTATAGAAAGGCAGGGTATTCAGCTGCTCGTAGATCGCATTGCTGATTTCTTTGCGGCTGTAGCCGAGGTTGCAACACCAGAGGCCTGACATGCCATCAAGCATTTTGTTGCCATCAATATCGGTGATGTAAGCGCCCTCGGCGCTGGTAATCACACGGGTCCCCTGCTGGCCCAAGTCATGGAAGTCAGTAAATGGGTGTAGCAGGTGCTCACGGTCGTGTTGCTGCAGCTCAGTCTTGTTCATATTTCTCTCCTGGCTTTCACAGGCCTTGCTCAGCGCCCACCAATCGGGCTCAAAAGGCCAAATCGTTACCACTAATTTGTGATCACATTCTAGTGGGGCCATCGACAGAAGCGCAAGGTCTATCTGCCCTTACCGAAAACATAAGGTCGAATCGCGCCAGTGCGAGGAGAAAAAAGGGAACTAAATAGTCAACTGGGGGGGGGGGAAGGAGCCGCTACAGCAGCTCCTCTGCAGAGATAGAGCCGAGCCCCTCTTCAATATCCTGCTGAATGGCTTTGCGCACCTTCAACTCATCTTTACTGGCAATAGCTTCGAGCAGATCTTGATGCCGGTCTGGCAACTCCTGCACGCCAAAGCGCTGGAAAACCAAGTGCTGGAGGGGAGCTGTCTGTAGCCACAGGCTCTCGATCAGGGATAGGATGATATGGGGCTGCCCCAGGCGATAAAGGGTAAAGTGAAATTCCAGATTAGTGGTTACATAGCGCTCGATGTCTTTCTGAGCGAGAGCTTCTGTTACACGCTCATCCAGCTCCCGAAGTTGCGCTAATTCTGCATCCCCGACCAATGGCAGGGCCTGTTCAGCGGCCTGACACTCCAGGGCCACACGAGCGGCACAGATCTCTGCCAGTTTTTCCGGGGTCATTGTCGGCACTCTGACCCGGCGGGTATCTGACAGCTCAAGGGCCCGCTCCGAGGTCAGGCGACGCAACGCTTCGCGAACCGGCATTGGACTGCAATTAAGTTCCGAGGCCAGACCCCGGATAGTAATCGCCCTACCCGGCAAAAACTTTCCCCGCAGAATGGCATCCCGCACCTGAAAATAAACCCTCTCCTGGGTTGTGCGGTACTCTTCCTGGGGACTGTTAAATTCCTGCACCATACCTATGCTGCCCTGACCTGCTCCAACATATGAGGGACATCCTCCGCACCCACCTCAATTAAATGCTCAGCCGCTCGGCCACTTTGCCAAATTTCATAAAAATCATCTGCCACCCGGCGACTGAGATCAACCACCCGCCCCCAGTACTTCAAACGGTCTTCACGGTCGAGCTTGTAGAAATCATTGCGGTCTGGAATTTTTCCATAGGGCAAGGAGGCAACAAATTTGGGCGAGGGAGCCACAACCAGAGTGGATTGCATGGCATCTCCGCGAACCCGTCGCCAAGAGAGCCCTTTATCAAACCAGCCGGGCACCATATAGGGGAAAAAGTGCGGGTAGAGCACTAGGCCCTGGGGGTGGCGGAAGCGCAGATCAAAGTGGTAATCGGTGATACCGCCATCGCGATAATTACCCTGTGGAGCTCCCTCCGGTGTCTGCACCCCTGTCATTACCAAAGGGATACAGCCACTGGCCAGTACAGCAGCACAGGTATTTTGCTCGGTAAGCGGAATATTTTCGGTGCTCAGATTCTGGAAGTGAATGCCTGCCGACTCTTGCGAATGAAAAACCACCCGCTCCCAAAAAGCGCTCAGGCTGTTGCGAGATACAGCATTTGCCAGTGCCGAGGCAAGTAATGCCGGCGCCAACAGCGCCTTGTTTTCACTGGCCAGTGGCCCCCTGCCCCTGACCGCCACAAAGTGGCTGTGCCAAATGGGATTTTCCACTACCTCGCGCGCACCTTCAGCACCCAACACTGCCTGCAGCATCTTGCGACCGCCGGCAGTAATCTCCTCTGGTGAGGGCTTGTCAGAATAGGCTTGGTAGATGTAGTGATGCTCTAATCGTTCAAGTGCTGACAGCGGCTCTGCCATTGCGTAACACATGTTGCGAAAACTACCGATAGATGATCCCAAGGTGACAATTGGCTCGCTCCGCTCCTTGAAGAACTCCCCCATCAATACCCGATCCAACTGGCTAATCACCAGCCACTTGGGACCGCCGGAAGCGCCGACCAGCGTCGAAAATTGTCTCTGGGACAATCCCTCTTCACGTATGCGCCGCGCAGCCGTCTCTCCGGCCAGTAGAATACAACTGGTATTTTTCACTCACTCTCTCTTTTTCTTGGCCGTCAGAATTTATCTCAGGTTTCAACTATCCCGGACTACCACTCACCCTGATTTGCCATAGACATCCAGGGCTCCTGGGGTGGGAGGGGCTCTCCACTTTGCAGCAACTCAATGGAAATCCCATCTGGGGAGCGAAGAAATGCCATATGGCCGTCTCTCGGAGGCCTATTGATGACCACTCCCTGATCCATCATGCGTTGGCACACCCCGTAAATATCATTTACCCGATATGCCAGGTGTCCGAAATTCCGCCCGCCAGTGTAGCTTTCCGGGTCCCAATTGTAAGTGAGTTCCAATGTCGGGGCCTTATTCTCCCTGGCCGCTTCAAGATCCTCGGGGGCTGCGAGATACACTAGGGTGAAACGCCCTTTATCATAATCATTTCGACTAACGACCTGCAGGCCCAGCTTTTCACAGTAAAACGCCAGAGATTCATCCAGATTGGTTACGCGAACCATGGTGTGTAAGTACTTCACCCTCTACTCCTTCTTGTTGCCAAGCTCTACAATCAGCCCATAACAAATAAATCGGCTTTTTAAAGCTAAACGCATATGTATAAAAAATTCTATCGCGAGTTCCTTCAGGCGCCCAGTGGCAGCCCCTCTTCCATGCTGCACATGGCTTGCCACTCCCACCACTACTGGCCCGATGTTACCCTTGATGCAGTTCAACAGTACTGGCGCGATTCAGCACTTCTGGCCGATGAGAAATGGGGGCCAATTTTTGAGGAGAAGATACCCTCATGGCAAGCGGCGATCGCAAAATCCCTCAAATTACCCAGGGCAGACCTGATCGCTATAGCCCCAAATACCCATGAACTAGTGTATCGGCTACTGAGTTCATTCGACCCCAGTAAACCATTGCGCATTCTCACTACAGACGGAGAGTTCTACAGTTTTACCCGCCAACTACAGCGTCTGGAAGAGCTTCCTCAAGTAGAGGTAACGAGAGTTGCCAAAGAACCCTACGCCACTCTGGCGGAAAGATTTGAGAACGAACTACATAAAAATGAATACCATCTGGCCTATGCCAGCCTGGTATTTTTTGACTCCGGTGTGGTATTTCCCCGGCTACTGGAGGTTGCGGCACAGAAACCGCATGACACACAATTCGTTATCGATGGATATCACGGTTTTTTTGCCCGCCCAATCGATCTTTCAACCGTTGCAGACAAGGTTTTTTTTACGGCAGGATCATATAAGTACCTAGGCGCCGGTGAAGGCCTGTGTTTTATGACAATTCCTGCGAACTGTACACTGCGCCCTGTAAATACCGGCTGGTTCGCAGAAATGGCTGAGCTGGAGAATCGCTCGGGAGAAGTCGGATATAGCGACAATTGGCTGCGCTTTGCCGGGGCGACCATGGACTATTCAACACTCTACAAAGCCCTGGCTATTTTCGATTTATTCCATCGCGAAGGCATTACCATCGAGAAAATACACGGCTACGTTCTCAATGCGCAAACCCGATTCCTGAATAGCATGGATAGCTCAGACCACCCTATCTTGAATCGCAACAACTTGATTTATCATGATCTGGAAGAAGGTCACGGCCACTTTTTCACATTTGACTGCTCACAACCAGAAATCTCACAGAGGGTTCAGGAAGAACTCAAGGCTCGAGCAGTTCTGTGTGATCGCCGACAACAGTTTCTCAGGCTGGGATTCGCCATCTATCACGATAAGGATGAAACTTACCAGCAGGTTTTTAACTCTTAAAGCTTCAGAGCTAAGAGGACAGAGTGATTTTTACCACCGCGGCTAGAGCATATTTCACACCTAAAAGGCACACTGGCTCAGCTGCGGTTCAGGATTCAATCATAAAATAATGGCGCCATTTTCGTCGCAACAATTAGCACTCAATGGATAAGGACGCGTTATGAAAGCAGTAAAAATTTCAGTAATTTCCCTTCTCGCCCTGCTCGCCACCGCCTGTGGTAACGAGCGGGCTCCAGAAGACCGGGGGACTATGGTATCCATCGCTGCACGGGGGGAGGCAAGCCAGGTTCCTGATATCGCAAAAATTTCTGTCGGAGTGGTAACCGAGTCAGAGGACAGCAAACAGGCAATGCGCGATAACGCCAATCAGATGGAGTCTTTAATGGCCGCCATCAAAAAATCGGGTATCAACAAGAAAGATATTCAAACCACAGGCGTTAACCTGTCTCCGCGCTACCAGTACCAGCAAAACAAAAAACCCCGAATCACTGGTTACACCGCGCGAAATACCGTCAGCGTGAAGGTTCGCAAACTGGATGAACTCGGCAAGGTCTTGGACAATCTTACTGCCGCTGGAGCCAACCAGATCAACGGTCCGAGCTTCGAAATTGGTGAACCTGCTCCAGTTCAAGCCAAAGCCCGGGAAAAAGCCCTTGAAGACGCCCAGGAGCGTGCAGAAATGTACGCCAAAGCGCTGGGTACAAAAGTGCGTCGCATTGTCAGTATTTCAGAAAATGGCAACGGCGGTATGCCACGCCCCATGATGTTCACTGAAAGGGCCAAGTTGGCAGACAGCGCTTCCACCCCCATTTCACCGGGAGAAACCACACTTACCGTCAATCTGGATCTGGTATACGAACTCGAGGACTAATACGGAGCAATAGCTACTCACATACGAAAGCAGGAAGGATACACGGCGCTTGGGGCCATTCGGGGCTTGAATATACTCACAGCGCATTTCGATTCTTCCCTGCTGCACCGTAGTAGCTAATGTCTTGTCAGCAGTGAAACAGCACCAACAGCCTTGCTGTTTCACTGCCGTTCTTCTCTACCGGCTAACCGCTGATATCTTGCCCAAGAAACACATCACTTGGCAGCTCGCTGGACTCTTTGTAAATAACGCCTTCTTTCATTACAAACAGAACCCGTTGCATTTCCGAAATATCTTCCAGGGGATTTCCAGCCACAGCGATAATATCGGCTATCTTGCCCTCGCTAATGCTGCCCAGTTCATCCTGTACTTGCAGCAGCTGGGCCGCATTCCAAGTCGCTGAACGCAATGCATCGGCCGGGCTCATTCCACCCTGCACCATCAGTAAAAATTCACGGGCATTATCGCCGTGACGGGTAACACCGGTATCGGTTCCAAATGCAATTTTTACTCCGCGCTTGTGAGCGCGGCTAAAAGTATCCTGCATTAAAGGCCCCATAGTCGCGGCTTTCGGGCGCACCAGGTCCGGCAGGAAGCCTTCAATCGCCGATTTTTCTGTCACCCACTCGCCAGCCATTAGAGTCGGCACAAACCAGGTGTTGTTACGGCGCATCAGGTCCATCACTTCATTATCCATATAGGTGCCGTGCTCAATGGAGTCCACTCCAGCACGAATTGCGCGGATCATTCCCTCCTTACCGTGGGCATGTACTGCAACCGTGAAACCATAGTCCTTAGCAGCCTCAACAATTGCCTCCAACTCATCCTGCATAAATTGAGGGTTCTGGCCGCTCTTTGCCACACTCAAGACTCCACCAGTCGCGGTGATCTTGATCAGGTCAGCGCCATCCTTATAGCGCTGACGAATCGCTTTGCGCGCGCTGATCGGCCCATCAATAACACCATCCACCGGGCCAGGGTTCCCCATCAAGTCCTGCCTGAGCCCATTGGTGGGGTCAGCGTGCCCACCGGTAGTTGCGATTGTCTTTGCCGCCGTATAAATACGCGGACCTTCCACCAGGCCTTTGTTGATTGCATTACGTAAACTCACAGTCACGTTGTCATGATCACCAAGATTCCGAATCGTGGTAAACCCAGCCTGTAGAGTGCGATGAGCAGCATCCACGCCGCGCAAGGTAAAATCAGCAGTATTCCAGCTGAAAGACTCCATATAAGCACGCGGCCCAAACTCGTAAGTGAGATGGCTGTGCATATCCATCAAACCTGGCAATACCGTATATTCTCTCAAGTCGACCAAGCGCTCTCGATCGCGCTTGGCAAACCCTTTCTGCACCGACTCAACCCGCCCATCGACAATATGAATGGTGCGGTCTTCCAATAATTTTCCATTACTGCTATCAAATAATTTGCCAGCGTAAATTGCAATGCTCTCAGCACTCGCCTGCAAACTGAAAAGCCCGGCAAATACCGACAAAGCCACGGCGGCTGCGCGGTTGACAAAGTAGCTTCGGTTGGTCTTTGTTGTCATTGTCGTCCCCAGTAGATCTCTTTTAGATTCTCAACGTCCTTTACCAAGATCGCACAATCTACGCAATTACCCAAGCGAGAGGAAGCCTCTATGAAAATCTATGAGTTCGCAGCAGCACCAAACTGTCGACGTGTTCGCATGTTTATGGCAGAAAAGGGGTTGGATGCAGAATATGTCGGAATAGATATTACAAAAGGGGAAAATCTTAGCTCAGAGTTTCGAAGCAAAGATATCAATAAAAAAGTACCCGTAATGGAGCTGGATGACGGCACTTACATTGCGGAATCAGTGGCCATTCAGCGTTATTTTGAGGAGCTACACCCAGAGCCACCACTCTTCGGCCGCACCCCCAAGGAAAAAGCACTGGTGGAAATGTGGAATCGCCGTGCCGACTTTAACCTTATGTTTCCTGTCGGGATGTGTTTCCAGCACGTTTCCGGTTTCTTTAAGGACCGGATGAATGTTTACCCCGATTTTGGTGAGGATTCAGGCAAACGAGCCCTGAAGTTTATGGATACCCTCGACAATCACCTTTCAGACCATGAATACCTGGTTGGTGACTATTTTTCAGTGGCCGATATCAGCATGGTTTGCGGACTGGATTTCGGCAAAGTGCAAAACCTTCGACCCGATCCGTCCAAGCACTCTCACCTAATCAGGTGGCGTGAACAACTTAAAGAGCGCCCCAGTTTTAAAGCTTAAACCCTATTTCCCCGCCCAAACAGGGCGGGGAAATAATTTCAATCAGTCCTTTGCAGGAAGCACCTCAACGGGGCCAATATCCAAGGCTTCAACCTCGCCTTTAATCTTACTCAGATCCCCAACAATCACCCAGGTGAATTGATCTGGCGCAAGATACTCCTTCGCGGAGGCCTCCACTTTTTCCTTATTCAGTGCTGAAACCCGCTGTGGATATTCGGCAATGTATTCCTCTGGAAGCCCCTTCTCTACTTGCCAATTAATACTGGAAAGCAATTGCCCTTTGGTCTGGAATCGAGCACTTTGCTTCAGGACTTCATCATTTTGGTAGTCCTCAAGCTCTTTTGCAGTAATAGGACGCTCTCCTAAGTATTCCTCATACTCTTTTACCAATTCCTTAATAGCTGGAGCTGTTTTATCAGTTTGCACAGGAGCAAAGAGGATATAAGGACGCTGCCCTTCTGTATCGAGGGAAACCGCGCGGGCACCATAGGACCAATGCTTGTTCTCACGAAGATTCATATTGACCCTGGACGTAAACTTTCCGGCAATAATATTTGTCATCGCATCAAAAGCTTCAGCGCCCTGCGGCTGCCAAGGCGGCATCAGCAGACCTGCCATAATATAACTCTGTTGTGCGCCGGGGCGGTCGAGCAAATAAACTCGAGCCTTTTCCGGGCGAGGTACCCTGGCAACTTCAATTTTGGGAAGCTCTGATTTAGGAGCAGTCCACTTTCCGAGAGTTTCATTCAGCAGAGGCTCTATTTCTTTTTCAGTAACATCCCCCACGATCGTCAGGGTTGCATTATCCGGACGCACCCAGGTCTTTTGGAAATTAACCAGATCCTCACGGGTTATCGACTTAATTCCCTCGGGAGTACCCGATCCCGTCAAGGGAGAGCCATAAGGGTGGTTTTCTCCAAATAGCAGCGGCGGCAGTTCACGCATAGCCAAGCCCTGAGGCTGGGCTTTTTCCTGGGCTATTGCATCCAGGCGATTGGACTTAACCCGCTCCAGGTCGGACTCTGGGAAACGAGGTTCAGTAACCACCTTCTCAAATAGCTCCAGCGATGGCTCCAGCTGCGTCTTAAGGGCACTCATGCTGATATTGTTATAATCAAGGCCGCTACCACCACCAATATTTACACCAAGCTCTTCTGAGCGAGAGCTAAATTCCAGGCTATCCAGATCACCCGCACCTTCATTCAGCATTTGCGCCGCAACTGAAGCCAGACCCGGCTTATTTTTATCTGCGGAGGCGCCACTGCGAAATTGCAGATTCATCAGTACCACGGGAGTATCGTGGCGTTCGGCCAGAACAACCTTTAATCCATTTTTGAGGGTAAATTCTTTTTGTTTTGGCAGTTCCAGCTCTACATTTTTGTCTACCTCGGGGAGCTTGCTGCGGTCAGCACCCTCCGCCGCTGCCGTATACTTCTGCTTCGGCTCCATAATTAAGGTGTAGGAGTCCTCTTTTAACCACTGCTCAGCCACTTCCTGAACTTCGAGAGCGGATACTTTTGCATAATCCTCCACGCCTTCTATCAAGGCTCCGGGATCGCCGAAATAAAACTCCGACTGGGCAAGAATGTCACTCTTACCACCAAAACCACCGGTTTTTTCCAATCCCTTTACCAGCCCGGCAAACTCACTCTGTTTAACCCGGCGCAGCTCATCCGCATTCACACCATTTTTTGCGAATTGCTTTAATTCTTTATTCAGTAAGTCTTCAACTTTTTCTACAGACTGCCCCGGTTTCACGTCGACGATAATCATCAACTGCCCTGCAAGCTGACGGCCGTAATAAAAAGCGCTGACGCTGGTAGCCACTTGCTCATCACGAACCAAACGGCGGTAAAGAAGAGAGTTTTTTCTATTGGCGAGAAGGGAAGTCATTAATTCCAGCGCGTCTTCCACTTCGCTACCCACTGCGGGCACATTCCAAACCTTGTAAATTCGCGTTTGAGGCACCTGGTCGTAAACCACCTCCCTCTTTTTCACTTGGGTGGGTAGTTCCCAATTCTTAATGCGCGGTTGCACCCCTGTGCTCGGGATATCACCAAAATATTTGCGCACCTTGGCCATCGCATCTTTGACCGTAACATCACCCGCAATTACCAAAACTGCATTAGCGGGCTGATAATGGTCCTCAAACCATTTTTTGACATCTTCAAGACTGGCGTTGTCCAGGTCCTCCATCGAGCCAATCGGCGTCCACGAATAGGGGTGTCCTTTGGGGAAGGTGCTCTTGGCAATAATATCGAACGCTTTGCCATAAGGTGCATTCTCCCCCTGGCGCTTTTCATTCTTTACAACACCGCGCTGCTCATCCAAAACCTCCTGGGTAATTGCACCTTTAAAATGCCCCATTCGGTCGGACTCCATCCACAGCGCCATATCCAGGGCGCCTTTGGGCACAGTGACAAAATAATTGGTGCGGTCATTGCTGGTGGTGCCATTCATATCGGTGGCCCCAGAGCGCTGGAAGGGTTCGAAATATTCCCCTGGGAAGTTTTCGCTACCGTTAAACATCAAGTGCTCAAATAAATGAGCAAATCCGGTTTTACCTGGCGGCTCATCCTTAGAACCTACTTTGTACCAAAGATTGGTAGAAACAACGGGGGCTTTGTGGTCTTCATGCACAATCACCGTCAGGCCATTGGGCAATACTTCCTTATGGAAAGGAATCTCCAACTTGGGTGGCGGGACATACGCCTCTTTATCGGATGCAGCAGCCTTACTACTGGCTGCTGCTTCCTTATCCACCGAAAGCGCATGAGGCGTATCATCGGTAGACTTTCCGCAAGCGGTAAGGCCAGTAATAGCGATGGCAACGCTGATAAGTAGCGGACGCAAGTCCATATTGTCACTCCCTTTTAAAAAACCGCAATTTCAGGATGGCAAGTTTAGGCCAGCTTTCCTCCAGAGTGTCAGCAAAACCTTTTACCAACCGCAATTTAGCAAATATTCCAGGCAAAAAAATGGGCACCGAAGTGCCCAAATCAATACATCACAGAGAGAAGCGAGATGACAATCGCCCAAGGAATCAGGTCACCAGCTCTACTCCTGCGCTGAAAACATTACGCTGCCACAGTACCAGACTTGTCTTCGGCCTCGCCTACAACCGTATGGTGACCAAAGCGCTCCTCGGCAACCCGGTCCGCTACGTGAGCGGTGGTCTGGCCGGTTTCATCGGCACGCTCGAACACTTCTTTCATAGTGTTGCCAATCTCTTCGATATGAGCACGCACTTCTGCAGCGTCGTAATCGCCTTTCTGCTGGTAGTAAACATCGATAATACCGCCAGCATTAATGACATAGTCCGGTGCGTACAAAATACCTTTCTCGCGAAGCACTTCAGCATGGCGCTCTTCCGCCAACTGGTTGTTGGCCGCGCCAGCAATCGCCTGAACCTTCAAACGGCTGATGGTGTCATCGTTGAGAATTGCACCCATTGCACAGGGGGCAAACAGATCTACGTCCAGGTCAAAGATTTCGTCGGCAGTTACGGCTATGGCACCAAGCTCGGTAACCGCACGATCGATATTGTCTTGGAAAATATCGGTGACAAACAGTTCCGCACCGGCATCCTTCAATAGTTTACCCAGGCGGAAACCAACGTTGCCCACGCCTTGAATAGACACTTTTAAGCCGGTCAGGTCAGTCTTGCCCCAGCGGTGCTCTACCGCAGCTTTCAGGCCGACAAACACACCGTAAGCAGTCGAAGGGGAAGGATCACCACCATACTCGGAGCCCGCAAACAGGCCGGAAACAAACTCGGTTGTCTCACCGATAACACTCATATCCGCCACGCTCGTGCCAGAATCTTCAGCAGTGATATAACGGCCGCCCAAGGTATTAATAAATTCACCCATAGCGCGCAGCAACTCAGGAGTCTTTTCCTTGCGCGGATCACCAATAATTACGGCTTTGCCACCACCCAACTTGAGACCAGCCATCGCAGACTTATAAGTCATACCACGGGAAAGGCGAAGAACATCATTCAGGGCCTCGCCATCGTCGGCGTAGGGCCACATGCGGCAGCCACCCAGTGAAGGACCCAAATTCGTATTGTGTACCGCGATAATGGCCTTCAAGCCACTCTTTGCATCTTGGTAAAACGCCACTTGTTCGTGTTTATCGTAGGCGGAATGGGAAAAAATACTCATTAACTGTTCCTCTCCGGAAGGCCGGTTCTACAGCTGGGGAACAACCACAGCCCTTATCTGTTTTTATCTGGAATAAGATTATATCCAGCTTCCACAGACAAAGTTTGCATATTTTGCACACATGAGCCTTGCAATAGCTAAAGCATCACACTAGAAGCACAGTTTTAGGATGGGTATTCACCCCGGAATAACTTGGGCCGCCCAGTCATTAATCCAGGCGGCTAGCTCTACGCTCTTATTTCTCCATCAATTGGTATTGAATACCGGACCCTCTCCTACCGCTGGCGGCTCTCGCATAAATTTCCTATAACTGCCCCTCAAGAGAACACGATTCCTGTATAAATCTTCTGGCAAAGAACCACCTTTTGAAGCCTTCCTTAACATGTCTATTTTTTCAAAAATTTTTGAAAACCTCACAACACTGACAACTAAGATCATTTCCACCGCCTAAGCGCGTTACATCCTCTGCGCATGGTCTGGTAGAATCCGCGCCCAAATCGACCCATAGAGATAAACTCGATGCTGAATGCCGACGCTCTAAAACAACTTTCGCAACTGAAAACAGATATTCGCTCCAGTAAGGAGTTTGCCGAAGGCCGGGTTCGCGGCAGTAACGGCAAGTTTGGCTTCGTTGAGTTGGATGACGGGAGGGAAGCCTTCCTACCTCCCAATGAAATGGAGCGTGTATTTCCCGGTGACCGGGTTCGAGTAAGTCTCTCCGAAGAGAACAAGGGTAAACTCGCGGCAGAGCTCGATGCATTGATCGACAGCCAGCTCGACTACCTTGTTGGCCAGTATGTACAGCGCGGCCAGGGCCACTTTATCCAGCCCACGCAAAATGGCCTGTCCCGCTGGATTTTTCTCCCTCCCAAGGCTCGCGGCAAGGCCCAGCCGGGAGAGTTTATTGCCTGCAAAGTAAACCGCCATCCATTTAAAGACGGCAGAGCCCAGGCCAAGGTGGAAACCGTTATCGGCAAGCCCGATATGCCCGGTATCGAACACGCCTATGTTGTCGCCCAATTCAAGCTGCCTGAGCAATTTGGTGCCGCTGCACAAAGGCAGGCGGACACAATTGCGGAGAAACTGACAACAGTTACCGGTGAGCGCACCGAACTTTCCGAGCAGGGCTTCGCAACTATCGATGCAGAAACCACTCGCGATATGGACGACGCTCTGGCCGTAAGCAGCCGTGACGGGGGCTGGACCCTGCACATTGCTATTGCAGACCCATCGTCGCTAATTGATGAGAACAGCCCCCTGGATAAAGAGGCGTTTAATCGGGCCCACAGCCAGTATTTACCAGGCGAAACCCTACCTATGCTGCCACGCAACCTGTGTGAGAACCTGTTCTCCCTGGTTCCCGGCGAGCTGCGCCCCGCCCTGGTGATCCATATCGATATCGATAGCGATGGCACCATTGGCAGTAGCCGCTATGAATTTGCCGCTATTCGCTCCCAGCACAAACTGAGCTATGAACAAGTCAGCCGCTTTATTGAGGGTGACGACTCCGCCGTGCCCCAGGAGCAACAGGACAGTCTGCGTAATTTGGCGGCGATCTACGAAGCGCGCGCCGCATACCGTGCCAGCCACTCACTGGCAATGGAAGATCGCCCGGACTATGAAATCCGCTTGAACGATCAGCGCAAGATCGAGCGTATCGAAAAGCAGGAACGCAATATCGCTCAGCGAATGGTCGAGGAAGCCATGCTCGCTACCAATATCAGCATGGGTGGCAAACTCGCCGAGATTGAGCAGGGCTGCTTCTCTGTTCACTTGGGCTTCCGTGAAGAGCGCATGGGAGAAGTTCGCAGCCTGCTGAAAGAGCTGCTGCCTGAGCATGCAGAGGCCGATCTGGGGCAACTGGAGCATTACCTTGCACTGGTTAAGCACCTGGAAAACCATGAAGAGCCGCAGATGAACAACCTGCTCGCCGTGCTCAAGCGTATGCTGCGCCCGGGCCAGCTCGATAACAAGGTAGGGGCTCACCTGGGACTAGGCCTCGAGGCCTACGCCACCGTCACCTCTCCAATTCGCAAGTACAACGACCTGCACAACCACCGCGTTCTGCGCGCTGCTGCGCAGGGAGAGAAAGCCTCCACCCTGGCCGATGATAAAATCGAATCCCTGCAGGAAAGCCTGATTCGCGGTCGCCAGGCCAACCGAGCCCTGGAGCAATGGCTCTACGCTCAATTTATCGAGAAGAAAGTTGGCCAGGAATTTACAGGGAAAATTACCCTGGTAAACGGCGCAGGCATCGGCGTGCGACTCGACGACTTTGGTATTGACGGCTTTGTGCGCATGAATGGCGATAAGAAGAATCTGCCCACCTTCGATGGCAAGCACCTGGTTCTTACGCACAATGAAAAACGCTTCCACCTAGAACAGGAAGTTTCAGTTAAAGTAGCGTCTGTCGATGTAGACAAACGACGCATCGCCTTTGAACTGAACGCTGAAAAAACTGAGGCTGCCGACGCGGCTCAAAAATAAACTCCTGCACATTTACCCAAGCCCGGCGCTCGCCGGGCTTTCCTGCCGGGGCCAAAGCCCACCACCTTTGATCGGCCAGCTAACTTATAGCTCCGGCACCAATAGAATAAATCGAGGCCACTCATGAGCAATATTGCTGAATTGAACCCAACTCCACTGTGGGCACACTTTTCCAAGCTCTGTGAAATTCCACGCCCATCCAAGCATGAAGACCGCGTAGTGGAGCATATCGTTAACTTCGCTAAAGCACGCGGCCTAGGCGTTCAGCTGGATGAAATCGGCAATATTGTTATCAAGAAGCCGGCCACTCCAGGTATGGAAAACCGCAAGACACTGGCCCTGCAGAGCCATGTGGATATGGTGCCGCAGAAGAATGCCGACACTGAGCACGACTTTCTCACCGACTCAATCAAACCCTACGTGGATGGAGACTGGGTAACTGCGGAAGGCACCACACTCGGCGCAGACAATGGTATTGGCGTTGCCGCAATCCTGGCCCTGATGGAATCTACTGATATTCCCCACCCCGCCTTGGAAGCCCTGCTGACAATCGATGAAGAAGCGGGCATGACCGGCGCCAAGAATCTTAAGCCTGGCTACTTTGAAGCTGACCTGCTCCTAAACCTGGATACTGAAGATGAAGGTGAGCTGTATATCGGCTGTGCCGGCGGTGTCGACGTCAATGTCAGCCTGCCCTATACGCCAGAAGCGATCCTGCCCGGTGCCGAAGCAGTAAAACTCTCTGTTCGCGGCCTCCGTGGCGGGCATTCTGGCTTGGATATCGACAAAGGCCGAGGCAATGCCAACAAGATCGCAAACCGCATTATCCACGCCGTTCTAACCCAGGTCCCTGAGCTGCGTATTGCCAGCCTGGATGGCGGTAGCCTGCGCAATGCGATTCCCCGCGAATCCTTCACAACCCTGGTCGTGCCTTCAGTAGCGGTCGATAAAGTACAGGAAACTGTAAAAAGCGAAAGCGCTCAAATTGCCCGTGAACTGGACAATGAAGCGGCACTGGACATCACCCTGGAAGCTACCGAAACTCCAGCCAACACCCTGGACGCAGATAGCCAATTGACCCTTATTCGCGCAATCCGCTGCTGCCCCAATGGTGTTGAGCGAATGAGCACTGCTCTCGAAGGCATTGCTGAATCATCCAACAATCTGGCCCGTGTTGTAACAATGGAGGAAAACGGTGAGCATCGAGTAAAAATCCAATGTCTTGTACGCAGCCTCTCTGACACTGCCCGCGACCAACACGGCCTCAATGTCGCCGCCACCTTCCAGCTGGCAGGTGCAGAAACAACACTGGACAACGACTACCCTGGCTGGACACCAAATCCCGATTCGCCGCTGCTGGCGATGATGAAGGATGTCTATAAAGATATGACTGGCGAGGAAGCTGAAGTAAAAGTCATTCACGCCGGCCTGGAATGCGGATTGCTGGCCAAACCCTACCCCAACTGGGATATGGTTTCCTTTGGCCCAACCATTCGCCGCGCTCACTCTCCTGAAGAGAAGGTACATATCCAGAGTGTCGCCAATTTCTGGGATTACTTTATTAAAGTGGTCCAGGCAATTCCCACTCGCGACTAATTGCCCAATCGGGCCTCGGGTTACCCCGAGGCCCGACACCTTGCCTTTCCACACCGCCCTCCAATTACTACACCCAACGCATCAACCACACTAAAAACTGCTTTCTAGCTATTGTTAGAGAGCCACTGGGCTATTTTAATATTTCTTAACTCCACAGGTGCCCCGGGAAAATGAAGGAGAGTTATTCACTTGGTGCAAAAGCCTCAGAGCAGAAACGCCTGCTGTTACAGAGGAAAATCTACGGGGATACAGAAGACATACATTTTCCTTCAAACTATCAAGTAGCAGAGTTTGGTTGTGGTGCAGGCGCCAATCTCTGGATTGCGCAAGAGGTATCCGCTGGTAGTTATATTGGCCTCGATATCCAGCCTGCCCAGTTAAACAAAGCCGAGCAAACAGCCCAAATGTTGGGGCTTTGCAACACAGAATTTAAGCTCTGTAATGCAGAAAAATCAGGGTTAGCAGATTCATCGGTAGATGCAGCTTTTGCACGCTTGGTTTTGATACATCTTCCAAACCCAAAAACCATGCTGCAAGAAATGATTCGCGTTGTACGCCCCGGTGGCAGACTTATTATTCACGAGCCTTACGACGCAACCTATTACACTGGCCCCGACAAGTTCAACCTAATGAAATGCTTCCGTGCACGTAATACGCTGGCCTACGGCAATGGGCGCGGTTCTCCTGAAATAGCCGTTAATCTTTTTCCAGTACTATCCTCCCTAAAGATCAGCGAAGTTGTAGTTTCACCCCATGTGATCAATGCCAATGGAAAAAGTGACGGGATTAGGTGTAAAAACTTACTGGAAAATATCATTGGACTTATAGAGCCTGTATCCGCAGAGTTAATTGCACAGAGCAAAATCACCCCTGAAGAATGGAAATCTGCACAACAAGAGGCCGGTATAGTTACCGCATACACTTTCCACACACAAACGCTTTGGAAAGCTACCGCCCAAGTTACCTAGCGGTAGAGAAATTAGAGATCCAATGTTGCGCTACCTCGTTGCGGCGACAAAGCCAAATGGGTTCGAATCCCTGGATATATTTCAAGAAACGATAAACTCCAGCAGCCCTGGCAGGGTGGCCGCTGACTCGCCCATGTAGTCCAACACTCATCAACTTAGGACTCACGCTCCCTTCCCGCCAAAGCTGATCGAAAGCACCTTTTAGCAATAAAAAGAAATCATCGGCAGTCGTGCACCCACTGGGCAGCAGGTACTGAATATCGTTATTCACCAATGTGTAGGGAATCACCAACAATGAATCTGATTTCTGTTCCCAAAATGGTAAATCGTCACTGTAGGAATCTGACGTATACAGTAATCCATCAATTTCCCGTACCAACGACCTGGTATGGGAGCTTACCCGACCTGTATACCACCCAAACGGAGGCCTAGCCGTTAATTGTTTGATTATCTTAACAGTGAGCTGAATATCGTGTTTCTCCCGACTCTTAGGAGTATCTTTATAATCAATCCACCGGTATCCATGGCCAGCAATCTCATGTCCCATTTCAATCAGGGCCAGCGCTAAATTCGGATTAAGCTCTAACGCCTGACCGGTAGCAAAAACTGTTAAAGGTACGTTGTAAGTCTTAAAGATATCGAGAAGCCGCCAGACACCAGCCCTTGAACCATACTCATACATACTCTCTACACTGAAGTCCCGCCCTCCAACCCGTGCAGGCCTGCCAGGAATTTCATGCAGGTAAGATTCAGATTGGGTATCGCCGTTTAGCGTGGTGGATTCTGACCCCTCCTCTAAATTCAAGACAAACTGAATTGCAATGCGGGCCTGATCAGGCCAGCGGGGATGAGGCGGGCGCCCAGCGTAACCCTCCAGATTTCTCTTGTGCATCAACCCAGCTCAAATGTCGTTACACCAAAAATTCGATCCCGCGCAATATCCGGCATTGGTCCCAGGTACATTCTTGCGCAGCCAAAAACCTCCTCCATTCCATAGTGCTTGGCCAGCGACATAGCCGCAGGATTATTTTCCGGCACATCCAGAAAGATAGGTCCATCATCTGCAAATGAGACCAATCGCTTCAGCAACGTATCTGCCACTTTATAGCTATTTGCAAACAGAGGACCGACTTTACATCCATTGCGGCAACGCCTGATTACACCATAGCCACAAAGACTTCCAAATTGGACATAGCCCAAACTCAGAGCCTCTGGCTGGGAAATCCATGCTTTCAGAAATACCCGTCTACTTGCGGGAAAGCAGGTCCTGTCGTAAGCAATTATTTGATCCAAAGAAACTTCACTAAGCGGGATAATTTCATCAGGGCATTGAGCACTCACACCCTCAAAAGCAGAAAGTTCGACTCGATAACGGAGATTCCGATGGGAGAAGTTAAAACCGCCGCGGGCATAGTAATCCTGCATCGCAAATACCCCATCCATACCGATGCTTGCATCAGGCCTCAACCGGGTTTTTAAGCGGTCCCGTCGGATATACCAAAGCCTGTTACCAAACCCATGACCTCTGAATTCAGGCCTAACGATAAAGAATCCCATAAAACCGAAATCATCACCGTACGCAGTAATTGCCCCTCCTCCGATCAAGTCACCCCGAACTTCCGCCGCAATGTAAGCTTCTGGATCTGTTTTCCAGAAAATTTCTGCATCGTGCAACCCCGGATTCCAGCCTTCAAGTGCAGCCCAGTCAACCAGTAAATCCACTTCTTTACGTGTCATCTCCCGAACAGTAAATGATTCATGCATTGACTTAGACTCTTCTCGTTATCGTATTTATTCAGCTACCTGGAGCGAGGAACTTAAAGGGTTCTGAAGGACTCAACTTAGATGCCACTTCCCCACCAGTATCCATTGGAGTATCTAATTTCATTGTCATTACTTTAGATCCCGGCTCAATAGAAACACTATCCATATCCAGCCAAATTACTGATGGATTAATAACAGAGTCGAAATAGTAGCGGCTACTTTTTTGATCAATAACCGACCGCCACAATGTTGAGGCTATATTGGGTTTATCTGGATCATCCATTCCCAGCGGCACGCTGACAGCACGAATTTGGGAGAATGCGGATGCTAATGCATCGCGATACTTTTTATATTCTGGTGATGTTTTTAAAGCATAACTCGCCCGTACAAATCTGTCCGCCGCACTAATTGTACCCGGTAGAAAGTTTTGGCCTCCAATTGAATTCCAATAGGAATTGATTGCCAGTTGCTGATCATAAGGAGGAGAATTAGTCATTACCGTAAACTGCTTACCGTGATGGATCTTTAGCACACCATCAAGATATTCAAAAATAGCGGAATCACCACTGGGGTCTGAAATTGCAATATGTGTACTTGCCGGTCTCCCATTGGGAAGATCTGCGCCAACCACAGTGAATGGGTCACTCTTTAACCCCTTTACCGCAGCATCAACCGTTGCGTAGTTATCCAGGATGTATTGCAACCAGGCCCCAACAGAGATAGTCGGCTTATCCCTATCGGCAGCACTCCCATAATCTGCCTCAGCCAAGTATAAAAGGTTGCCTACGAGGCCCTTTTCATTGAGCCCATCAGTTGTAGCCGCATCGTAAATACTGATAACAATTGAGCCAAACTTCGATGTCCAAGTAATAGATTTTGGGCCCAAGCCACCATTGCGCTCCATCCCCTGAGGGAAAACCCAAAATGCCATAGCTGCATCGGTATCACTCCAGTCCATGCTACGGGCAGTAATATAGGTCTTATCACCAGTTTCATAGAGTATTCGGGTACAAGCAATCGAAGACCTGGGCTCGAGTAGGCACAGCACTACAACAACAAAAACCATAACGGAGTTTATAGCTTTAGAAAAACATGAAATCCTTTTCACTTTGCCAACCATCCCTCGAAATCATTAATTAATATACTGATCGTTTACAGTCACTATAATCGGCTATAAACAATAGAAAGTCCGGCTTCCATCATAGATGGCCAACAATGGTGAGACTGTCTTTCATTCCAATACTTGCCAACCTTGGCGTAAAGGTCCAGAAACTGACACCGCTTTCGACATGTACAGTTCAAATATCTTGTAACTTCAGTAAACTTTTACAGCTTATCAGCTTCACGCTAAAAGCATTCATTTTGGTATAGGCTACTCAAATAAAAACTATTTGAAAAAATTGTACACCTATTAACCAGAAAGAAATGATCCCTCTTATCGAAGTAGCAATAAGGCCAATCACGGAGCCCCTAATGAACTCAATTGGCAGACTGGTAATCCTAGTCAACAACTATGAAGAAGCTATTGCCTTTTATCGTGACAAATTGGGGTTTGAAGTATTTATTGACACTCAAGCAGCACCGCATCGATTTGTTCATATTCGACTTCCGGCACAAAAAGATATGGGTATATGGTTACTTCAGTCAACTTCTGAAAGCCAGCAAAAGAAAGTGGGAGCACAAACTGCAGGGCAGCCTTGTGCCGTTATTTATACAGATAATTTTGATAGAGAGTATAAAAAACTTGCAAAAAATGGCGTTCACTTCAGCAAGCCACCCACTTCTGAAGGGGGGGCAGAGTTTGCCCACTTTGAAGATCTCTACGGCAACGAATTTATTTTAGTTGAACTACAAAAAGAAACCGTAGAGTAAATTTTAACCTGTCGCTTCTGATTCCTCCACAGAGTGCGGTGTAAGCAGCGACAGTTCTTCATCTTCGCTAGTCTCCCCCTTAACCGCGATGAAATAACTTCCGACAAATAATTTAAGAAAAGAACCACGAAGCGGCTTTTGCTCCCCCAATCAATAAATCTTTTTCTTTTCTATATTTACATCTCGTTTTGTATCACATATAAATCGAGTAACACTCAGTTGACATGCACCTATATCCAATGTCCTTCGGTTAGTATAGAGCTGGCCATCGCACAAAATTTCACCGCTGAGATACACCGCAGCTAGCTACTGGCTAGCGTACTTATATATGGAAATACTCACTTACTGACACGATTTTCACACAGAAAAAACAAAGGCCGGAGCAAACCTTAGCAGAAGGTTATATCTCCAGAATAGAGCCAATTGGAATAACAATGAGAAGAAGCTTAATTATGCTGGTGCCCGGACTGACACGAGTCACCAGCACCGCCCAACTGTCAGAGTTCACCGAGGGAATGATCGCAGCCAGTGAGCGTATGCCTCTCACTCAGATTTCTGATCCTACCGTCCCTGCCGGCATCAACCGCCTGAGGGTCAACGATAAACAGGAGCTTGATCTGGTTGAAGCTTACTGGAACGACTTGGTTCCTAGCATTACCCAGCAGAGCCTGAAAGTCCGCTTAGCCCGAGGCTTCTCCCTAATCTGGTTCTGGCTGGCCAACCTCCATATTTGGAAAGGGGTGCTTAAACGAAAGTACCTGACATTTGGTTTAACGCTTTCAGCATTAGCCTTTATTGTTTGGTACATTGGTACCATCATTTTGTTTGTCGAAGCTGTTGAGCCCACCAGTGACAGCCCGTTTTATCCCGCAGTACAACAGCTCAAGCAAGGTGTTGAGTATATAGGGGGCTGGCGGATCTGGCTGATTGCTACTGCCATTGTTGCCGTTATGCCGGTTGCCTTACTAGTAGATATTTCTGACTTTTGTAAGCGCTATCTCACCAATGAGCCGGCGGCCAAGGGCAAGCCTGCAGTCCGCTTTGAGATTATCCGACGAGTCAGGGAACAGCTCGAAAGCAGTATTAAACTATACGACTACGATTCCGTAACTATTGTCGGACATAGTTTTGGCAGTGTTGTTACTGTAGACCTTTTTGCCGATCTTCCGCAAATCGGTAAACCAATCCGTATCCTAACAATGGGGTCCCTAATCGAAGTTCTGGGCAAGCAAGCTCCTTGGCTGCAGAATGAAGTAGAGCAACTGTCACAAAGAAAAGATCTAATCGAGTGGATTGATATCAAGTCTCACTCAGACTGGTTTGCCAGTGGTTCTGCGGTCCCAGCACGCCACCACTGTTATGAGCGAATTATCGGGTCTTACGGTACTTTTCCGGACAAATTGGCAGCTCGAGTTCACTCCCGATATTTCGATAATCAGGAGGCTGTTCGCTTACTGCTGACTTACTTTGAAAAGCAAAATGATCCCAGTATTTCGCCAACCTCGCACGAGATTTTGGAACCGGTATAAAGGGGTACCCAGACGACCAAATCAGAAATAAATGTATCTATACCTCAGCCCCCTTCCGGCGACTGGAGAGGGCCGAGCAGGACTATTAAAATGAAAATTAAAGAGGGAGCGATCATGATAAGGCAACCAATAGCAATCTTTGCAGTTTTAGCCTTTCTTACCATTCTAGTTAGCGGATGCTCACAAATGGCGCCGCGCTATGATGCCGCGCTATACTCCGATTTAACCACTGTCAATGTAGAGATAATGGAATTTTTCTCTTCAGTTTCCAGTGGAACCAACAAAGATTCTTACTCAAAAAGAGATGAGAGATACCATGCATTGATCGGCAAAGTAGATGCGCTGGCAATGCAATCGAAAACCCGCCCTGCGCCTGAAAGTAAACTACTCAAAAAGATTAACAACTATTTGGAATCCTCTGGCAGGAATATTAGCTTTGAGCGGGAACCCCCCAGTGTTGCGTCATTGGAGAAAATTTCAGAGAGTTTGAACATGATGCGCACGGTAGATGAAGATAAGGGCCTAAACGCAACCGCTGTTTCTCTATTCAAAAATGAAATTGTTGTTTCCATGGACCAAGCACTCACTTATGAGTCTTTTCTGAATCGCTGAGGAAATTACTATGTCTATTGACGTTAACCAACTCGTTGCCGATATCAAAGGGGCAGCTTCTGCGGTAATTAACAGTGATATTTCTGAACTCAGGGGATTTTCCGAGCGCCAGTTATCCGCAATGGCCCAGCAAACAAAAATGATTGCTAAAGCAATTGCATCTGATGAAATATCTGGCGATCTGCAAGATTACTTTCTCGACTCCCTGGAGGATATGGCCAAGAACTTCGCCAATACTTTACGTGGACTCCTGTTAGTCACCATTGAGAAAGTCTGGAATGCAGTTTTGGGAGTTCTCTGGGGAACAATTGAAGCTTGCACCGGCATTTCTTTGAAAGCTGCTATCTGATTTCTATTTAAATTGGGCTGGGGTAACTCAGCCCTCCCCCTCTACACTCAATCAAGATTACTCACCGGATCACCCCCACTACTAAGGACACTATTTAGTCAGTCTGAATCAGCTCATGTTTCTGGCTCTCAGGATTTATTGAGCATTCATCAACGGGTAAAAAGAGTTTAACCCCCCTGTAAAGAATTATTCATCAAGACGCGTCAATGTACGCGCGCAAATAACCCAAGCCGCTAACCAGGCTGGTTAAAACTTGCTGAATCACTACAAACTGGGGTATCCCGATGAATACTAAAAAGACCTGCCTGGCAGCCGCCATTTCAGTGGCCACAGTAATGAATGCCAGTCCCGTAACCGCTGAAGACCTCAGCAACGCACAAATTGAAGAAGTAATGGTTCTGGGCTCCGGTAGCACTTTTAACAGCAGCGAAGTATCTGAGGCAATGCGTAAGCAACAGTCCTCTATCACCAGCGTTAATGCACTGATCGATAACCTCCCCGGTGTCTCAGTCAATGAAGGAGATACTTACGGCTTTGACGACTGGTCAACCAATATCAGTATTCGCGGATTTACTAACAGCTTAGATGAACAGCAAATTGGCACTACCATCGATGGTATTCCCAATGGCGGTTCGAATTACGGTGGAGGCTCAAAAGCAAACCGCTTTGTTGATCCGGGTAATATCGGTTCAGTAGAAGTATCACAGGGTACTTCAGATATCGCTTCACGTTCCCACGAAGCCTTGGGAGGCACTATTGATTATCGCACTGATGATCCTTTGGATACACAGCGCAGTCGAGTAGAACTGTCCGCAGGCGAATTTGATGCACAGAGAGTATATTTTCGCTATGACACTGGTATTTTTGCCGGAAACAGCAAAGCCTGGATCTCATACTCTAACCAGGAAGCGACCGACTGGATTACTAAAACCGCTGAGAATGAACGAGAGCACATTGCAGCAAAACTAGTGACCAACCTGGATGCTGGTACCATCAAGGCCTACCTATCTTACGATGATATCCACGAAGATAATTATCAACGAATCTATTCGAACGCCCAATTTGAAGAGTACCCTGAAAACGATTTCCTTACCGGCAACTGGTCCGGTATTCCCTATATCGATCAACTCTATCGCCGTGGCTGGTCTACCTTGCGCGAGAACCTGCTAGCCTACACCCAGTTCGATTTTGACCTGACAGACTCATTCAATCTACAGGCCGGACTCTATTACCACAGCAACGAAGGCCGTGGGGACTGGGTGCCCCCTTACCTGGTTGATATTACAGATGACAACGAACAGGGCGAATCCGAGTTCCTCGGCGGCTCAACTGCCTACGGCGGTAGCCAGTCGGGCATCATTTATTTTGTTGACGCCAATGGCAATGCCCTTACTTATGATGAAACATGTACAGCGTCAGTCACCAATATCTATGGCGATTCAGGACCGGCCTACAATCCAGATTGCTATGCAGAGGGCGCCATACCCTCGATGTCTTATCGGCACACTCATTATGAGAAAGAGCGTGCCGGACTGACTCTAGACTTTACATACGCTACCACCATCGCCGGGTTGGACAATGAGCTGCGAGGCGGCCTCTGGTATGAAGACTCCACCCGTGACGAACACCGCGATTGGCACAAAATCACTGATGCAACTCAGGGTGCCAGTTTCAATTCAACACCCTACTGGGTGCAATACGACCGCAGTTATCCCTCAACCAGCACAAAGTGGTATTTACAGAACTCCCTGACCATCGACACTCTCACTTTGACACTGGGCGCCAAGCAGTTCTTTGTCGATGTTGAAAGGGAAGATCTGTTTCAGGAGTCTTCCGATGCAAGTGTTGACTCTGATTCAGATATCCTGCTCTCCGCCGGTTTGATTTGGGAAACATCCCTGGAAGGTGCAGAGCTGTTCGCAGGCTACGCTGAAAACTTTAAGGCGATTGGAGACAGCGTATTAGAGCGGCCCGATTCAGATCTCGACAATATCGAACCGGAAACCTCAGAGACCACAGAGCTAGGGCTTCGCTATACCGCCGATAATTTCTCGGCAACTGCCACCTATTTTCAAAATGATTTTGAAAACCGGATCATTTTCCTGGATAACAATACTTCCGCAGGTAATAACTATTTGATAGGTACCAATGGGACCTATTTTAATGCCGGCGGAATCGAATCTGATGGTCTGGAACTTTTCCTGGACTACGATTTATCAGAAACTCTAAATCTCTATACATCCTATACCCTGCTGGACACTACCTATATTGGCTCAGGAAACTCAGCAGTAGATGAAACTCAAGGAATAACACCAGGGAATGACGTAGTCGGAATAGCTGATCAACTCTATGTGATTGGCCTGGATTGGAATTCTGAAATATTTTACGGTGGCATCTCCAGTAAGTTTACCGGAGATCGCTTTGTCGACTTAGACAATAGCTGGACAGCTGACTCCTATGTAGTTGTCGATGCCTACCTGGGCATGAATCTGGGAGAATTTAGCCCGGCACTACGGGGAGCCAACCTGAATTTAGTGATAAATAATTTACTGGATGAGGATTACTTAGGAACTGTCGTTTCTGGCGGTGCCTGGATAGGTGCTCCACGGACAGCCTCACTCTCTGCAACTATTGATTTCTAAGATTTTTTTGGCAGCCACACAATCGGCTGGAAATGCTAGCCGATTGTGCGTATGTTTAGTCAAGCAGTAGATTCAAAAATAAAGTGCAATAAATAATAAATATAGTCGAAAAATAATTTTGATTATTTGCGACAAATATAAATAATCCAAAAATAAGCAAAGAGCTCTTTCAATGAACAGATTGGCTACAGCAATCCTGACCCTGTTTCTTTCTACTCAATCCCTTGCCGCAGACAACCTCGTATTAGTTACTATCGACGGCTTGCGCTGGCAGGAAGTGTTCTCCGGTTATGACCCTGAACTTCTCAACCACGCAGAGTTCACTGAAAATAAACAAGACCTTATCAATCACTTTCACGGCGATTCACTCATCGAAAAACGTCAAAAATTATTGCCTTTTATCTGGCAAACAGTGGCTAAAGAAGGGGTTTTAATTGGCAATCGCGACAAGGGGTCTAAAGCACAAGTTACCAATAGCTGGTGGTTTTCCTATCCCGGTTACAATGAGATTTTAACCGGCTCCGCCGACCCCAAAATCCATAGTAACGACCCAACTCCCAATGCCAATACTACCTTTCTCGAGTGGCTAAACAGCAAATCTGAGTACAAAGGCCAAATCGCTGCATTCGGCAGCTGGGGGGTATTCTCCTCGATACTTAATCGTGATCGCAGTGGTATTTACATTAACGCGGGGCTGGAAGCTGCCGATTGGCCAAAATTGAGCCAAAGAGCAGGGTTTCTCAATGATTTGCAGGGGCAACTGCCGGTTTTCTGGGAAAACGTGCGGCCCGATGCATTTACCTATGGATTTGCAAAAGAGTACTTAATTAGCAAAAAGCCCAAGGTAATGTATATTGCCCTGGGTGAAACTGACGATTTTGCCCACGATGAGGAATATCACCAGTATCTCCACTCCGCACATCGGAGCGACATGATACTCGCCAAACTCTGGCAGACACTGCAATCTCTTGATCAATACCGAGACAATACCAACCTACTCATTACCGTTGACCACGGGCGTGGCAACACCGCTGAATCCTGGCCCCACCACGCCAGTGGCCCTGCACTGACCCAATACTTCGGTAAAGAAGACCACCCCCACAAAGCGGGTATACCCGGCTCCAATGAAATCTGGATTGCCGCACTGGGCCCAGACATTAAGGCCTTGGGAGAAGTATCCAGGGGAGAAGCCATTTTTCAGGATCAGATAGCCGCAACCGCACTACAACTGCTCGGCCATAAGTCAGAAGAGTTCTCGCAGGATAGTGGCAAAGCAATAGACAGTATTCTCAAATAAACCTTTGTTCAGCCAGGCCTGACAAGTTCGACTGAACAAATTTTCACCGCCTTGGACCAGTAATATTCTGGAGCTTGATAACAACTTAAAGAACCCATCAATTAAGTGTTAACAGGCTCTAGCTGCCCCGCCCCGGTTTCCGCATAATGCAGGCCGCACCCGCAACTGAAAACAGATGGCCTGATGTATGTGGTTTAAAAACCTCCGTATTTATCGTTTGACGAAAGAATTTTCCCTGGATGCTGAAAAATTGAACGAATTGCTGGAGCCCCATGCATTTGTTCCCTGTGGTAGTCAGGACAGCACTCGCTATGGGTGGGTGCCTCCACTAGGGCGCCACGGCAGCCAGTTGGTGCACGCAACGAATGGCTACCTAATGGTCTGTGCTAAGAAGCAAGAAAAAGTGATTCCTGCTGCGGTAGTCAATGAGAAAGTTGAAGAGCTGGCACAAGCTATTTCTGAAAAAGAAGCCAGGCAGGTTGGTCGCAAGGAGCGGCAAAACCTTAAAGACGAGATTCTCCTTGAAATGCGCCCCAAGGCATTCGCTCGCTCCCGTCTGCAATACGCCTATATTGCACCTCAGGATGGTTGGGTAGTGGTTGACGCCTCTTCTGCCTCCGCCGCCGAGGAACTGCTGGAGAACCTCCGCGAGGCTATCAGTAGCCTTGCCGTGGTACCACTCTCCGCTAAGAACCTGCCACAGCAAACGATGACCCACTGGCTCAGTGCCCCTGAAGCACCGCATCAGTTTGATTTTGGCCACGAATGCGAGTTGCGCGATCCCAAAGACAGCGGCAGTGTTATCCGCTGTAAAAACCAGGACCTTTGTGCCGAGGAAATTCACAATCACTTGGTGGCCGGACTACAAGTGCACAAACTGGGGCTGACCTGGCGTGGGGGCGTTGAATTCCTGGTAGATGATCAGTTGTCCCTAAAGCGTATCAAGTTCAGTGACGAGCTTCTGGAGAAGGCCGATAGTGCCGATGCAGAAAGTGCAGCCCAGAGATTTGATGCAGATTTTGCGGTGATGACTCTGGAGATCTCAGCCCTGACCAAAGACTTGCTCTCCGCCTTCGGTGGCGTCAACACCGAGTCGGCTAGCGTTGAGGAACTGGTCGCCAAAGCCAGCCGCCAAGAGGCGGAGGCCCTGGCCAAAGAGGTAGAAGAGGTCGCTCTTTAGGGAACTCACATTGTGATGCGTACCTGAAAGGCACGTATCACCTGCCCCCTACCCCACCAATCAGATCTCAACCATTGGGCGGCCAGGTTCGGTCCACTGGACGTGGTACTTGCGCTGCTCAGGCTGGTCCACACGCGCAAAGGTATGGGCTCCAAAGAAATCACGCTGTCCTTGTAGCAGGTTCGCCGGCAGCGACTCGGTGCGGAAGGCATCGTAGTAATTGAGCGCCGATGACAGGGCCGGCACCGGAATACCATTCAGAGTGGCGCTCGCCACCGCTTGGCGCCAGTTGGCCTGGTGATCGGCAATCTGCTGGGTGAAGAAATCATCCAGTAGCAAGTTGGAAAGCTTGGAATCTCGATCGTAAGCATCGCTGATAGATTGCAGGAACACTGCTCGAATGATGCAACCTGCACGCCAAATTCTGGCAATTTCAGAGAAGTTCAACTGCCATCCCTGCTCCCGCGCAGCCAGCTTCATCAAATCGAAGCCCTGAGCGTAAACACAGATCTTTGCGCAGTAGAGAGCGTCGTGCAGCTGTGCAATCACTTCTTCCCGTTGCTCTGGAGCCACTGGTGTCAACTCAGGCCCTTGCAGTTTCTTCGCTGCGCGGGTACGCAATACCTTCCGGGTAGATAATGAACGGGCGTAAACCGCTTCGGCAATACTCGGGGCCGGACAGCCCACTTCCAGGCTGCTCATGGCTGTCCACAGACCAGTACCTTTTTGCCCTGCACGGTCGAGGATAACGTCTACCAGCGGCTGTTCTGTCACGGAGTCCAAAGTAGAGAGCACTTCCGCACTGATATTGATCAGATAGCTGTTCAGCGGGCCTCGGTTCCACTCGCGGAATACTTCTGCAATTTCCTCTGGGGCCATACCCAGCGCCGTGCGCATCACATGGTAGGCCTCACAGATCATCTGCATATCGGCATACTCAATACCGTTATGCACCATCTTCACATAGTGGCCTGAGCCTATCGGGCCGATATAAGCCGCACAGGGCTCACCTTCGCGAACCGGATTGCCAGGCTCAAAGCGTTCAATCGGCTGGCCGCTGGCTTTATCCACTTTGGCGGCAATAGCATGCCAAACTGGCTCAATACGACTCCAGGCATAACGGTCGCCGCTGGGCATCAGGGATGGCCCAAAACGAGCACCCACTTCGCCACCGGATACTGCGGTGGTGAAGAAGATCAATTTGCCTTCATACCGTTTAGCCCGCTCCACAGAGTCGGTCCACAGGCTGTTACCAGTATCAACAACGATATCGTCAGCCTTTAAGCCCGCATCGAGCAACTTGCTGCATACGTCATCAACGGGGGCTCCAGCCGGAACCGAGAGAATAATCAAGTGCGGGGCTTTAACCTTCGCCAACAGCTCTGTGTAAGAGTTGCAGGCTTCAACACGCGCAGGCTGGTCTCCACGCTCTTTCTTGTCCTGCTCCAGCAGCGCATTCAGCCGGTTGTGATCCAAATCAAAGGCACAGACCCTATAGCCATTGTCGGCCAGGTTCAGGATCAGGTTCTTACCCATCACACCGGCGCCGATAAAGCCAATATCGCACTGTGAATCAGACATCAAGTTCTCCATATAAAGACAGGGGGCTTTCAAGGGCGCGGAGTATAGCAATATGAATCTGGAGCAGGGAGAGCAAAAACCAAACAAAATTGCCCAGAGGGCAGCAAATACAGCCTACAAGGTGTAGAAGCCGATAGCAGGTGGTCCGCTATGGGCAAATACTCCCGACCTCGCGCATCTTATCTTTTGGTGCCAACCGGCAATTCAATTGCCCCGACACCAGAGCTCCATAAGTTATTTCAAGTCTATGACGCTTTATAAGAAAAGCTGATAACGAACTGTAAGAGCAAGAATATATCCGCCCAATACGCTAATTGGGGAAATCGCTTCCGATGAGGCTGAGTTTCCTAACGATAACGCAGCCGGTTTCCCCATGTACCGTAAGTGGCACTATCATTACTAACCCATAATCCTCCATCACAACTACTTAATCTGCCTATAAATCCATTTTATCGATTAAATTGAATTTTTAACAAAATCAAGGCATTTGAAATTTAATAAAGTAAAACCCATATTCTTTGGAAATTTGACTGAGAGGGATGACCTTGGACACCCTACTTAACTGAGCTTACTAACAAATGAAAGCCAACAATAAAATAAACCATAAAATACAATCAATCCATTATTTGGCCTTCCAGGATTTATCGCCGATACCTCGATACTGGAATTTCAACATTCGCTTCACTACAGCAAAGCGCAAAATAAAAGCTCTTAACCTTACTGAAAGCAAGAAGTAAATGATGAAAATAAATTGATTTTTTCAGCAAGATGGAACCTCACGATTTATCCTATAAGTGCATGAGCAATACCATGTTCATTAAAAATAGACTTATTAAGACGACAGCCGGTGAATATGCTGGAGACCTCATAAGATCATTGAATCAGCCAAATGGAAAAACTACCTTCAACAGCGCCAAAACTCCCAGCACAGGTTCAGACAGCTAGGGAACCTCTGAATAATTCTGAGTCAATTTGGTAATATTCACCTACCCATCAAGACTACGATGAATTATGCACCAAGTCACCTTTGCCGAAGCAGAATATAAGCTAAAGCGCCGTATAACTCGCCGAGAGAAGTTTCTTTCTCAAATGGAAACCCTCATTCCATGGCAGCGACTAGAAGCTCAGATCACTCCTTGTTACCCACAAGGCAAACGTGGCCGACAGCCATATCCATTGAGTGTCATGCTTCGTATTCATTGCATGCAGCTATTTTACAATCTCAGTGATCCCGCTATGGAAGATGCACTGTATGAAATTGAATCCATGCGTAGTTTTGCTGGATTGACTTTGAGTAACCCAATTCCCGATGAAACAACGATTCTTAACTTTCGCCACTTACTGGAGCTCAATCAGCTAGGTGCAGCTCTTTTTGATGAAATCAACAAACATCTTGCTGAGAATGGCATGGTACTGCGTGAAGGCACGATTGTAGATGCCACTATTATCTCTGCGCCAACTTCAACTAAGAATGAAAAGAAAGAACGTGATCCGGAAATGCATCAAACAAAGAAAGGCAATCAGTGGCATTTTGGAATGAAAATGCATATCGGGGTTGATGATGTGCTTGGAGTAATACATAGCATAGATACAACATCAGCGAATTCGCATGATGTCACAACAACAGAGCGAGTTCTCCACGGGGAGGAGAAAAGAATCTGGGGAGACTCTGGGTACATTGGTGCGGAGAAACGTGAAGAGTTGAAAGAGCGGGAGGCGGATTGGTATATAGCAATGAAGCCGAGCAAGCTAAAAACTCTTCCAGGGCGTGATGCACTTCGTAAAGCGGAAAAGATCAAGGCGCAGATAAGAGCGAAGGTTGAGCACCCCTTCCGCTACATCAAACGGGTATTTGGTTATGACAAGGTCCGCTATCGGGGACTGCTAAAGAATACTGAGAGGCTGTGCTTACTGGCAGGCTTTACCAACTTATTAATAGGGAGAAAATACTTGGCTGCCTAGGGGTGGTTCGCCTGAAACCCGCCTACTGAGGGTTTCAGATGAAAAATTAGGGGACTATTACGCGAAAATTACACATTTGTGCGTAATAAAGTGAATTTTTCAAGCAGTTTAGCTTAATTCTAGAAAAATGCTTCGTTGATCAGAGGGTCCCTAGAGGGAAATTAATAGTGTAATTTCAACAAGCTCTCATTTCACCAATACAGCCTCTAAGTCTATCCCGCCTTAATTAATAGCCCTAGATGCTAACAACACTAGCATTACGGAAACAGTTAATTTATATACCTGCCAACAATAATCAATGACTACTTTTGTAACCCAAAACTCATATGCAGTACGAAAACTGGCAGCGCCCCTAAAGCCAAGCCCGCTAGACCTCAGAAGACATCTATAAAAATGCAAAAATAGGTTGGCAAGAAATCCTCTCACCAACCTACATATTCATTCAATCAAATCTAAACAATGAATCACAGATTTCACCGGATTAATCAAAACCCTTTACTAACACTTAAGCCAACAATACGAGGCTCTAATGTAAACACATTAGTAGTAAGACCTGAATCATCACTATTAGTGAACATATCAGTGATAGGCGCATCATCAAAAATATTCTTCACGTAGAGCTGCATATATAGATCAGAGTCAGGATTGCTGAGGCTAACTGAAGCATTGAGATTACTCCAAGCCTTCAAACGATCATACTCAGTATTATATACACGAGCATAACTTTCCGACTGACGGTAGTAATCTGCTCGTAGAGTTAAATCCCAATTTTCAATAGGAATCGTATGTTCCACTCCGAAATTAACGGTGAAACGTGGTGCGTTGGGTAACTCATTTCCACTTAAATCAGCAGCAAAACCACGCCCCCCATTAGGTGCATCGGTTAGCGGGTTGTAGGAATCAACTCCATAATTGATATCATGGCGCAATGCATCCGAGACTTCGATTTCTGGAGAGAATGAACCATACTGGGCGGAACCCGCACAAAGCGACCAAATAGCGAAAATATTAGGCGCTGCCATAACCGTTTCAACTAAATCCACAGGTGCAATACAGTTAGACGGCACCTGGATGCTAGGACGAACCAGTACCCAATCTTCATTGCCCTGAGTACGATCCATCACGTCAACAGATTCCTCTCCGTCTGCAATTCGGGTTTTTAGGTACCCTAAATTCATATCTATTCGTGTTGCATCTGTAAGCTGCCAAGCCAGCTCAAGCTCAAGCCCCATAGTTTCCGCATCAAAATTCTCATTGAGAGAAATTCTGTCAACAATTTGAGAGACTTGATAGTCGGTATAATCGTAGTAAAAGGCACTAGCATTAAGCGATAAGCTACCATCGAAAAGTATGTTCTTACTGCCAAACTCAATTGCGTTGACAAACTCCGGCTCAAAAGAATCTTCCAGGGGCTGAAACTGTACTATTGCTGGATCAACCTCGGCTCGGGGAGGGTTAGTACCACCACCTTTGTAGCCGTGGGCAAAGGACATATAGAGCATAGTTTCATCCGTAAAAGGCAGATCCGTTCTCCAGTCCAAAACTGCACGCCCGGTGTACTCCTTCCAGTTCTGCGTAACCGGATCACCTTCCGGATAGCCTCGATGGACAAGCCCCCCGGAGACTTCACCGGAGGAGACTTCCCCCGTTACCGGATCATAAAAAGTACCTAACAATAGCTGACTGGGTACCGGAGTAGAGCGCTTGCGATCATTTGTATAGCGAAGGCCGGTAGTTAGCTTTACATCATCATTAATTTGCCAATAAGTTTCACCAAATAATGCCCAAGAATTAACTTCCACCAAATTTCGGCTCAAGAAATAGTTATGTCCTTCCTCATCAATGTTTTCTATCGAGTTAGGGTCAACATAAATACAATCTGAACCAACATTTACTTCTGGATCAGTACAGTTTTGAAATACTAAGTTGAAATTTTCATCGCGGTCGGCATTATATAGATATTGCGCCACCATACTAAATATATTATTGAATACAAAATAGTCATCTTGGGTTTTAAAGTCTAAATAGTTTGTGCCCACTGAAAAATTCCAAGGACCATCGAAAGATGTCTGCAATCGGAATTCCTGGCTCCACTGTTTATTATCTGATCGACTAATATCAACCGCCAACAGTCCTTCAGAGGGTCCCAACTGTGGATCAGTAAAAACTCCCCCCGGTGTAGGTTCTAAATTACCCCCATCATTAAAGATTGGATCCGAAACATAACGATTATAATCTTGGGATGAATAGTAATCGTCCTTAGCATAAGTCGACTGAGAGTAAAATGTGAGAGAGTCTGTCAGGCCCCATTCGAAGTTCAGTTGCACTAAGTCATTCTCTGCGCGAAATACCGGATCATAACTGGTTTCAATTTTACGAAGATCACGCGACTGTGTTGAATTCGCATAAGGGTCAGTAAACCAGTCAATTACCTGACCATAGCTAGCGATAATTAATCCGGTAGCCAAGACGCTCGCAAAACCCTGGGCATTGGGTGCGCTGTAAGCGTCATCACTATAAATCGAGCTAGGCAGACAACCCTGACTAAAAAACACTGGCGTAAAGCCTGTTAGTTCAGTATCACCAATATGTGTTCGGCCTGGATCTTTTGTACAAAGTTGCTTGCCCGTGCGTGAGCGCCGATCATCTTCTTCAAAGTGCTGCCATATTAAATTGGCACTAAAGGATTCACTGGGCTCCCACTCAAAGATTGCACGAGTAGAATATAGATCGCGGTCATTAACATCGTTACCGGTATAAGTGTTGTAGTCAAAACCATCACGCTTAGTCATGGCACCGGAGAGACGCAACGCCATGGTGTCCCCCAATGGCATATTAAACATTCCGCTGGCGCGTTTGGTGTTATAACTGCCCACCTCCGCCTTGATCTCAGAAGCAAACTCATCTCCAGGCATAATTGGCAGCATATTAACTACACCAGCTGTCGCATTGCGGCCATAAAGTGTACCTTGGGGGCCACGCAAGACTTCAACCCGTTGCACATCAAAGAATTCTTGCTCAAATAATCGATTGCGAATTAAAGGAGCATTGTTAAAGCTCACAGCAACCGCCGGGTCTGAAGCAGCAGACACAGCTTTAGTGCCTATACCGCGAATAGAGAAGTTATAGGTGCTGAAGTTGGATTTGGAAAAATTGGTATTTGGGACAGCTCGTAGCAACTCCTCCCCCCGCTCAATCTTAAGGTCATCCATACTGTCGCCACTGAGTGCAGATACTGCAATGGGTACATCTTGAATACTCTCTTCAATCTTCTGCGCAGTAACCGTGATCTCCTCAATCGCCTGTCTTGGGTGTTTGCTTTCTTCACTCTCCTGGGCGCTGGAAATGGTAGGAACAACTGCAATTGCCAGAGAGGCAACAATGGAGCTGTACCAGGGAGTAATTTGGCATGAATGTCCAGATTGATAAATCGCTTGTGCAATCAATGTTTTCTTTTTGACAGGTTTCATCATCACACTACGTCTCTCTTTATTGTCGGTATTATTGGGTTATTGACCTGATATAAACCTATTTCAGGTTTAACAATACTTAAGACGCGAGAGCTAAAAGAAAGGGGGGATAAAAAATAAATTTGATTTTCTGGGGGCTAAAGCAGAATTATTAACTAAATATTTCGAAAGCTGTAACAGTTAGAACTAAAAAACCAAAACTCTAGCGTAGCGCTAGCAGAATCACTCACCAAAAAATTTCTAGTTGAGCTTATTGCTCCGTTAGACATCTACTCGAAAGAAGGTCACAACCTACAGCACAATATGACCTATTTTGCGCCATCAAGGGGCTTCCTCTGCCACCTGCCTAACCTTTGTCAAAGCACGTTGTATTAATTCTTTAACCGAATCCTTAGAGATTCCCATTTGCTCCGCAATTGCTTGATAAGTCATTCCCTCAAAGCGATGATAGCGAAAAGCTGTACCAGCTCTTGGCGGCAATCCTAAAATAGCTTCCAGCACTCGGGTATAAGCCTGTATTCCCATCACCGTCCGTTCCGGACTAATCATGTAAGGGATGTCGACTTTGTGATCAATAGAGTCATGTAACCCTCCACACCTAGACTTTTGACGCCTACCATGACTAATCAAAAGATTTCTTGCCATGGCATAAATGTAAATTCTTGGGTTTTCGATTTGCCCTCCATACTTTTTGATACGAATATATAACTGAATAAAAACCTCCTGAACTAGATCATCAACATCAGATAGATTAACTCGGGAAGAAAAGTAACGTTTCAAATCCAATCCATACTCACCAACCCACTGCGTCACATCATCCTGATAAAAGTTTTCCATTTTTCTAGTGAACCATCTCGTGTGACCGACCGGTTTCCCTGAGCTTCTGGAGAATTTTGCAATACTTAGTACAACTTACAGAGGCTCTCTAGAGACAATGAACAAAACAAACCATCGATCAATTATTTTTTGGTCAAATTATTTTTGTAGTACAAAACCAGCCTTATTTTCAAAATCGAGTATCAACTAGCTAAACCAATATAAGTCTTTAGTTTTACTAAAGTTAACTTCCCCTAAAAACACAGAAAGTAGACAAAAAACATACGATAAACGACCACCTCCAGTGACTGGAAAAAAGTAACGCCTAAATTACAAGCATAGAGAGGTATTACTATGAACTTCAGCGCCTAAAGGCTAATCAAATCGTAGACTATTAACCTTCAAAAGGAGGGAAAATAAAAGAGGGGAAAATGGAACAAGTACTTGGATAATTGTAGATATGAAAAAGTTACATTACGAAATATAAAAATAGAATTACTTACTTCTTCCGTTTTTGTAGTAGTAAAGTAGATTTTTACACTTCCACAGAAACATTGAGAGCTTCATACTCTTTATCTTATTACAAAAAAAATTGCTATCTTTTGAATAAATCTTATGCGAACAGTTTTCAAGATGAATCATTTCTATATGCTAGAGTACTTTCCTGACTTTTTGTTCACGCCGGCATAGTCGCAACTGGGAAAGAAAATGACACTTTCGTTTATAGAGCCTGTCAAGCCACTATACAAAAAGTACAAGCGTTTTACCCGTGCTAAAGCCCTGAGAGGGCCCTAAGCAACCTTGTTTTGCACTCTCAGCCTTTGTTCAGCCCCTTCACTTTCAGTGAACGCAGACATCTCACCGTTCCAAATTCCTCGAAGCAGCAGCCTGGAGTTAAAGATCCTATCAGTACTAGGTCCTATTCACTTTACGTTAAGTTACCTAAGAGTTACGAAAGTACCCTCGACTAACGATATCCTTTAGTGCTTATGACAGATGCAGACTCAGCCTTTCAGGCCACTTCAGGTACAACTCAAGTGCCGATGGATTTTGGCAAATTGCAGGAAGTCATTTTAGTTGGACTATCTTACTCAAAAGGGTCAAAAATCATGCCAGCCGTATTCGGGACTTTACCCCCATCAGCGATAAAAACTGGAAATATTTAACTGGCAAGGCCTATGAGTATGCCACTTTTATTCATGACGTCATTTTGCCCCTCCTAGCAAGATCACATCGCCTATCTGACAGTGGACACACGTTTATAGGGCACTCTCTAGGCGGGCTATTTGGCATATATATGTTGCTTACCAGGCTAAGCAGCTTTGATAACTATATACTCAGCAGTCTATCGGTGTGGCACGATCGTGCAAGAATCTTTAATATGAAAGCTACTTTCAGCTCTAATCACCGAAAGGTGTTTATTGGAGTTGGTGCCATAGAAACTCCAGAAAAAAGCCAAATTCGCAACGACATGGTAAGGGGAGCGAGGCAGCCCTAAAGAAAATTAGTCATTGAAGAAGGCTAGAGATAAGCCCCCGACTGCTCATTATTCCAGAAGCAAATCATGGCACTTCATTTCCAACTACTGCCATTTAGGACTTGGCTTGCTATACAGAACGAGAATGTAAGAGCAATAATAATATGAACTACTAGATGACAGTTTTATCAATACAAAGGTCTTTTATATCAACGATATACAACCACTAAAATTTATAAAAATCTCATAGGCGTGATGAACAAACCAAAGATAAAAAGGCTATCCTTATTGTTATAGCTGGCATTTTTTCATTGACACTATAGCCTCACTTTACCAAAGCTATTATCTAGGGATGATGAATTTCAAATCGCCATACGATTCGCTCTCAGACACCCTACTTCAGGTAAAATATCTACATCAGAGGCGCCCCATGAATCTGAGCATAATGATTTTATATAACAACCCATAATACCTGAACACTTGCCACCCCAGGCGTAGAACCATTTTTTAGTTATTTTAGAGCAAGAGCTTAATTGCTAAATAGTGAATTTAAGGAAAGCTAGCTTTCATAGAGTTGCAATATTGCCTGTCATTGATTATAACCTTGCACGGACCCCATAAGCCCATTAGTACTGGGGTTTAAACATCCACCTACTATTTTTCGGACTTCTGTCTGACAGCCTAATTAAACCGAAATCCCTAGTGAGAGGTTAATAGCTTATATTACCGATATTCACGGGGTATCTATATCGAGAAAAGCCCCATGAGCTCTCGAATAAACTTTTTATCCACTTGAAAATAAGAGCCCAATCTAAAACAATAACATTCGCCTAAGTTCGACAATAAGGAAGTATCGAAACAATGAAAAATAATGCCAAAAAAGCACATCTTTTCGCTCCGCTAATAATAATGCTATCACTGAGCCCTGTCAGCGGATCAGCAAAGTCCATTAACAATGAAAAACCGCACACCTTTACTACATGGAGCAAACAAACTGCAGAGGGCTATCAAGGCTTTATTGAGGTACCAGAAGATCGCACTAAGAAAGATAGCCGTAATATCACCCTCCAATATGTAAGGTTTCCTGCAACAGGAAAGAAAGTGGGCCCACCAATAATCTACCTAGCAGGCGGCCCTGGTGGCTCAGGAATTACGGCCGTTAACTATCGCTTTGATATGTTTATGGCGTTGCGACAATTTGGTGATGTTATCGCATTAGATCAACGTGGTAGCGGCCGTTCCAATGACCTTCCCAATTGTGAATCCAAGCAAATTGTACCTTCCCTTGAACCAATCACCGATACCCAGTATATCAACTACCACCGCAAAGCCCTAAAAGAGTGCTTACATTTTTGGGAACTTAGTGGTGTAAACCTAAATGCCTATAATACTCTCGAAAATGCCCGAGATCTTGATGCCATACGGAGCCATTTGGGTGCAGAGAAAATAGTATTGTGGGGAACATCTTATGGAAGCCATCTCTCTTTGGCAGCGGTAAAGGAGATCGAAGGTTCTATTGGTAAGCTAATTTTATCCAGTGCAGAGGGTTTGGACCAAACCATCAAGCTGCCCGCCCGAACAGATTACTATCTAAACCGTCTACAACAGGCAGTCAATCAGCAACCCGCAGCAAAAAAAGCCTATCCAGATATTAAAGCACTTATAAGCCGAGTCCATAAAAAACTTGAGTCACAACCATTGAAAATTAAAATCCCTCAACGGGATGGCAGGGAAGTCGAATCCCTCCTACAGCGTAGGGATATGCAACAACTAGCCTCGGCATTCATTGCGGACCCTAAAAGTGTCAGCCATCTACTCAGGTTTTATCGCGATTTGGACCAAGGAGCTACATTAAGTTTCGACAAGGTGCCCAGACGTTACTTCCCCGATGAATTTCTGCAACCAGGCATACCCATATCCCTGCGCCCGATGCCTACGGCGATGGATATAGCCTCTGGAATTGATATGAAGCGTAAAGCACAGGTTGTAGAACAGGCACAAAAATCTCTACTGAAAGACTACCTAAATTTCTCTCTGCACTACGATAATTTAGCGCCAGAGTTGGATCTTGGGGATAAATTTCGGGAAAAGCCAGTCAGCAATATTCCGGTATTACTATTTAGCGGGACCTTGGACGGAAGAACTTACCTGGAAGGTCAATATGAAGCCATTTCAGGGTTCAAAAACGCCACTAAAATAACAGTCGAAAATGCAGGGCATAATTTATTAATGGCTTCCCCTGAAGTCCAGGATGCGATAAACCTATTCATGGAAGGGCAGCCTATCCCGAATACCCATATCGTAGCCAAACTACCCAACTTAGCTCCATAACCAGTATCCGCCGATCGATAGCTGCGCTGTTAGGGTAAAAGACTCTTCCGCAGCTTTCTCCCTTTTTCGCATCCAACAAACCCTCACATTACCCTTGTCCTAGAAGCAACTGGAGGCTGGGGGATGACCAATATCACCGACGAAGTCCATCGTGGTGCCATCTGTGACCTCAGGGCGTTGCAGCAACCTGGTCTCGACACCTTTAAACGTTACATTCGCGGCAGCTTACCCGGGCCCCCTTTTTGGCGACTAACGGGTATGACTCCCACCGAGGCCGGCCTTGGTAAGGCCACCTATTCTATGCCTATTACGCCGTGGCTAGCTGATGGGACCGGGATCTATTGGGGGGGGATCTATGCCATGTTTGCAGACGCCCCCTTGGCCTCCGCAATATGGACAACCTTGCCCGCTGGTAAAGTCTTGAGCACATCAGAATTAAATATGTGCTTTATTCGACCCATCACTAGCAGTACACAAAATATTGTTGGTAGAGCTACGACCGTTCATTCAGGCAACCAGGTGGGGCTCTCAAGTATTCAGATTAACGATCAGGAGGGGAGAACCCTCGCTTTCGGTAGCACTCGCTGCCTTATTGCCGACTTTCCAGTCAACCCAGATCAGGAGCTTCCAATTCCCGACCTAGGACCAACAGATACACCTGACCCTTATCTTCGCCCTCCTCCAAAAACGTTCTTTTGCGACATGGCACACTTACCGGAGCAAGTCCCTATCGAATTGCAGAGAACCACGATTAGTGAGGGGCGAACTCACCCTATCTGGATGCTCACAGGTTACCGCGCTATAGAGGTTGAAAATGGTCGCTGTATCTCGACTATGCCCTCCTCTCCCTGGTTCTCCAATGGGACCCTTTCTATATATGGTGGACTTTTGGCATGGGCCGCAGATTTCACCATGGGAGGCGCGGTCTACTCCACACTGCCTGCAGGATCTATATTCGCTACTCTGGACATGCATATCCGCTTTGCTCGCCCAGCCAAGCTCAACAGTGGCGACTTGATTCTGGAGGCACAGGTACTCCACCGCGGCCGGCAGCTGAGGGTATCCTCTTGTAACATTGATACTCCCAGTGGCAAGCGGGTGGCTATTGCTACTGGCTCAGCCCTGGTAATTCCAGGGGGTGCTCAAATGCTGAGTGACGGCAAGGAACCCGATGAAATCATCGCAACTGCTACCTCCGGTAAGCCTTGGACACCATAAAAATCTTTAGCGGTAGTTGGACCGTCTTCAGGTAAAATACCCTCACAAACTATCAACCCATATGGTTGGTGAAAATTTGATCAGGCATACCTGTAAAGGCTGCCGAAACTTTAGACTTTCACGGGGAAGAGACTATGGCCTCATTGCAAGACCAACTACTCCAAGCAGGACTTGTCGATAAAAAGAAAGCCAAACAAATCAGCAAAGATAAACGGAAGCAACAGAAAGTTGCGAAGAAGTCTTCACAACCCCAGATTGATGAAACAAAGCTAGCAGCACAAAAGGCTCAAGCAGAGAAAGCCGCTCGTGATCGCGCCCTCAATGCTGAGCGCGATGCGGCTGCACAGCAGAAAGCTATTGCCGCGCAAATCAAGCAATTGGTGGAAAAAAATCGCCAACCTTATTCTGGTGAAATTACTTATAACTTCACTTTCGACAAAAAAATCAAAACCATCTATGTCAGCGAAGAATTAAGGGATCACTTAATTGCGGGGCGCCTGATGATTGTTGTCCAGGGAGAACAATTTGAGTTGGTTCCACGGGTTATTGCCGAGAAAATTGCGGAGCGCAATAGCGATATCGTAATCAGGCCTGCTGAAAGTTCAGCAGTGGTAGATGAAGATGATCCCTATGCAGACTTTCAGATCCCCGATGATCTTATGTGGTAAGCAGTCAAATGGAAAAAGCTGTTACTCAGGCGGTAGAACAATGGCTTACTGATGTGGTTGTCGGTCTCAACCTCTGCCCTTTCGCACGCAAACCTCTGCGTGCAGGGCAAATTCGACTCAAGGTGAGTCCTGCCACAGGAGACGAGGCGCTACTCAGTGATCTATTGTCGGAATTACGTCGGCTCGATACCACTTCGGAATCTGAATTGCTTACCACCTTATTGATTATCCCTAATCACCTAGGGAAATTCAGCGACTACAACCAGTTCCTGGATTTAGCAGAGTGGTTACTGGAACGCAACGACTATGTAGGCACCTATCAATTAGCCAGCTTCCACCCAGATTATCAATTTGCTGGCACTGCAGCCGCCGATGCGGAAAACCTAACTAATCGCGCACCCTATCCTATCTTACACCTGCTGAGAGAAGAAAACCTGGAAAAAATGATAGATCTATATCCAGATCCAGAGAGTATTCCAGAAAATAATATCCGTCGTATGGAATCATTAAGCCATGAGGAAAAACTAAAGTTATTTCCCTACTTATTTCTTCAGGGCAACAAGAAATAATGAAGCCTCTGGCAGAATTATTACGATTAAGGAAGCAGATCCGAGTTATCGGTTTTGATGACGCCCCTTTTGAAAAACGAAGGGGCGCGCCGGTAAAAGTAAGCGGTATTGTCTGCACCAAAACTCGCTTTGAGGGAATGCTTTGGGGGCAGGTAAGCAAAGATGGGATGGAAGCTACAGAAACACTTGCCACACTGCTGAAAGAAAGTAAATTCTACAGCCAGGTAAATGTCGTATTGACCGATGGAGTAGCAGTGGGTGGTTTCAATATTATTGATCTACCCAAGCTGGCCGATATCTTACAGCGCCCTTGTATCGCCTTAATGCGAAAACCACCAGACATTCAAGCCATTGATAAAGCGCTGCAAAATTTTCCTGACTATCTACTGCGTAAAGAAACCCTGATGAAAGCTGGGAGTATCCATAACTACAATAACTTCCATTTTCAAGTGCAGGGATGTGAACCGGAGATTGCCGCCCAGGTGTTAGAGCAAACCACTGACACTGGGTATGTCCCTGAAGCTCTACGTTTAGCCCATATGATTGGCGCGGCAGTAATGACCGGACAAAGTGGCAAACGCGCATAATTCCAATAGCATAACAGATCTACCATTTGTCGCGGGCAGCTATAGCTCTTCTTTTACCGCGAAAATTATTATATTGCCCACAAATCCTGATATACCCACCTTAAACCTTTTGCCAAGCCCACCGGGAAAGTGGAATAGTGGTCCGTACCGCTCACCACCTCTCCACTAAGCTTTAATCCACGATAATTACGCGACTGTAATTTAGCAAGAAATCTCTTATGCCCATCTATCATATCATTACGCATGTGGCTCTTTTGTATTGTCTCCAAAGCGCCAGTGGCAATATAGACGTTTACAGGCAGTGTGTTGTTATGGCTTGCATATTTATTCTCCAAATCAAAGATCATTTCATCCTTAAACCAAAGAGAAGGACTTGTCAGGATATAAGTGGAAAACAACTGTGGATTGGTAAGTAATACCCAAGCACCAAAAGATCCACCCAATGAATGACCTGAAAGAATCCTACGTGTGGGATCCCCCCTAAAGCTCCCCTCAATAAAGGGCATTACTTCTTTTTCAATAAACTGTAAGTACTTACTGGCTCCACCAGTTGTATAACGCTTCCACCCACTATCGACTACGGGCGTGAGATCTCGAACTCGACTATACTGCCCGTTTTCTCCGTGAGCGAATGAAATAGCAACTACGATGGCTTTATCCATATCCTTAAAGTGTGTAACACCCGAGGCAACCTTAAATGTATGAGGCCCATCATTAAGGTAAATTATCGGGTAGGTCTTATTTTTATTGTCATCGTTCGAGTAACCTGATGGTAACTTCACGTACAAGTCGTATTTGCGTTTGAGAATATCAGAGTCAACTGTGTATATTTTAGATCCACTTAACTCAAAAGATTCAGAAACCTTGGTAATGAGGGGCTTTGCAATTAGTGAATTAGACAGCACCAGAATGGCTATCAGCAGAATAGCTCTAATCATATTTAACCTAGTTTAATTTTATACTCAATATTGCTTTAAGAAAAAATTCGCTACCAACAAAAATGTAAGTCAGTTAAACCCTGAATATAATAAGGTGAGAGAGAAATAAAAAAGATAAAAAAAAGCTTAATTATGAATCAAACTGATTTTGTTGAGCGTACTTTATCAATTCATCTTGAATCTTTTGAACCTGTTGAGAAAATTGATTTAAAGAATCTCCTACCAGCCCCTTACTAATAGGGAGGTCAAGCCTTAATGGATCAACAGCCGTACCATTTTTATGAATCTCATAGTGCAAGTGACGCCCCTGCACACGACCTGTAGCGCCAAGGTAACCGATTACCTGCCCTTGTTTTACTCTTCCCCCTTTACTAATTCCTTTCGCGTACCCCTTAAGGTGCGCATAAATAGTCTTTATCCCGGAGCCATGGCGAATACGAATATAGTTGCCGAAACTACCAAAATAAGAAGCTCGCTCAATAATACCATCACCTGCAGCCAATATCGGCGTGCCCAAAGGGGCTCCAAAGTCCAAACCTTTATGTACTCGGGTATACCCTAGGACTGGGTGCTTGCGGCGCCCAAAATAAGATGACAACCTTGCATTCTCTAACGGAGTACGCATTAGAAACCCTCTAGAGCCTTGGCCATCAGGGTAAAAATAATCCACCCCCTGAGGTCCCTCAGTAGAAAACCGATATAAACTTATCTTTTCTCCACTAAGAATAAGCTCAGCAAATAAAATTCTATTTAGTTTTTCCTTTCCAGTTTGGCTATTGAACAAGGTATCATAGAAAACAGAGAATTGATCACCTGCTCGAATCTGCCGTTGAAAATCTACGGAATAACTAAATATTTCATTTAGTTTTGTGAGCACAGAATTAGATAGGCCAGACTCTTTTCCACTTTGGTATAAACTGCCCGAAATTTCACCTTTAACGTAGTATTTCCTGGCATCGACAGGAGATTCAAATTGACTAGTTCTATAATTGTCTCCATGTCTAACCAACTCCAAACTCTCTGCAAAGCCAACAACCAAGGTAAGCTTATTAAGCTTTCCAGTGGTATCTATTGTTAAGTTAAATTCCTTACCAACTGGTAGGATACTGACATTGACATGTTCCGACAAAGCCTGAATTATTTTATACGCTTCTGCACGATCGACTCCACTATCCACCAATAGTGATAAAACCCCTTGGTTTTTAGCTAGTTGAACTTTTTTTGTGCGCTCTAGATATTCTTCCTCAACTCTATATGGAGGGGCCACCTCCCTACGCTGCATCCCTTCATCTTGATGTACCAAGGATAGATCATTGAGTAGGGGCAATGTAAAAGATAAATCATATTGTACCGATTTAACATTGGAATGGTTTTCCAATAACGGCCCTGCTATCGCCAGTGATTGAATCGATAAAAGAACCAGCAACAAAGCCATCCTCCAGATATCGATCAGAAAGAAAATAGTTAATCGCCTCACAGGTAACCCTACTTTTCTTAAGTAATAAATCACACTCCCCCCTTACTTCGCAAGCAAAGTGTCTGGGTTGATTCGCTTGCCTTCTTTGATAAGTTCAAAGTGAAGATGTGGTCCTGTTACACGCCCTGATATACCCACAGTTCCTATCGCTTGGCCGGCACGTACTGACTGCCCTGCCTCAACCTCCCGCTGATTTAAATGGGAGTACAGAGTTTTCGTATTATTACCATGGTCAATAATTATGATTTTCCCATAATTTTTATGCTTATAATCATCAGTAGAGACTATTACAACACCACTTTCAGCTGATACCACCGGAGTACCAATCGGTGCCGCAAAGTCAGTACCTTCATGGGGTTTTTTGCGAATTTTACTGAAATCACCAAAAGGGCTACTAATACGGGCACTCTCAACCGGGACTGTCAATTTGGTAATCTCCACTGAAGCCATTGTTAATCCCGGTTTTAACAGTAGCCCTCCGAGTATTAAAATGGTTGAAAAACTGCAGAACAGCATAGCGCGTAAATAGACACCTAATTCGCCATTATTAGACCCCGCCCTTGAGGCTTCCATAATATTCAAAAGTCTGCGTCGGAAAAAAGGAGCCTGACTCGTACCACCAGAGAAAGAGAAAGCTACAACCCAGTCACTTGTTCTTTGTGAAGAGTTCCGTCGAAGAGCGTCAATCATTGCTTGTGCATAAACACGGTGCAATTCTCGCTTACATGACTTTAGAACTTCGCGATCGCACCCCAACTCTATCGCCCAGCTGAATCGAGACTTCATCCAACCTAAGAAGGGATTGAACCATAGGATGCAAGTAAATATATGCACAATCAGAATCAACAAGGGGTCAAGCCTTTTCAAGTGCATAATTTCATGCTCAATGATTAGATGACGCTCCGTTTCATTCATTGATAAAATATAGGAGGGAAGCACCAATTTACGACTGAATAGCTGCATCACAAATGGTGTAATCGTTGAGTGTGTTATAAACACCTGAGTCTTACTTCCGATTAGAAAATCACTTTGAGATGAAGTAAAAAACTGGTCAAATTTAACAACAGAAAGCTTATTATTTGCTATTAAACGCAATTTCTTGCCATAGAAAAACTGACTCACTACCACTTTAGATAAGGTAAAAAACACCCCGGACAGATATATAAGCAACCAAAGAAAAGCCAGTAATTCAACAGAACTCAAAGAGGTCGATACATACTCATGCAGAACTATGTTAATTGGTGGTATAGAGGTAGCCTCATAAGCTGGCGGTAATTCAAAATTCAGATCCGGAGCAATACCCAACGTTAACTGGTCGCTCAATTGCGCAAGAAAAAATGGGGAACCGGCAGCAACCATTGCACACAACCAGAAACTTCGCCAATGGTATATCGCATTAAAGCTGTCTTTATTTCTAGCTGTTGCCAGCCAAATAACAATAAAAACCAACCCCGCCCACAATATTGAGAAGAAAGAAGTAGCTAGAAAATCCAGTGCAAATGGTAGAACTGTAGAGACTATCTCGGCCATAGCCTATTCACCATCCTTGCTGACCGGCTCAGAGTCAGGCCAGGAATCGAGTACTGCCTGAAGCTCCTCGATATCTTTATCACTCATTAACTTACTGCCGGCAAACATCGACACAGGAAAGGGACCATCAAGCTCTAATACTCTTTCAGCGAAATCTCTTGCATATGACGCCAAAGTTTCCACCTTCTCAATCGCAGGGCTATAAACATGGATTCCATGGATCTCAGATTGAGCCACAAACGACTTATCCCGCATCCGATCTAGTGTCTTTCGAGTAGAGGAGTATGACCAACCCAATTCAGGTCCCACCCGATCATGTAACTCTCTGGCACTCAGCGGTTCTCGCCTCCAAAGGGCTTTCAACAGCGCAAGTTCTGATGGGGACGGTTTTACCTTTTTCATTTTATCTTCCCGTGTGACAGTCAGGGCTAGTGTGCGACAAGTGTCGCATTCGGTCAACCACCCTGCAGGGAAACTTGTAAGGTTGTTTTTTATACAGCCAAGATCGTAAACAGTTCTTGCCGGCTGGCAAAAAGTTAAAAGCTATCGATAGACCAATCGATTTTGATCAGTTTAAGCACCAACCAATATAAGGTTTGAAAGCGCTTGCAACCAACTCAAAGCCTCAGGGCTTGCTGCACCAGCGCCAAGCAAAGCCCCAATCCAAAGATATAAGTGCCTACGGCACCCAAGAAGCGCATTGGGTTAGGCTTTGCCATAGTGGAGGGAAATAAGATGCCTGCAACAAAAAGAAATCGACAAGCGGTCAGCAGAATAACAAACCACCAAACCCAGGTAGAAGACTGCCCTAAGCTCACTAAGTAAATAAGTACCATCAAAAGGGGAGCATATTCTGCTGTATTTGCATGGGCCCTTACCCATTTGTGCAGGGTATTATCGGGGTCGAAAGAATGCCCAACTAAAACCTCATACTTACCGCGCCCAACAGTAACCAAGGCGCCGAGCAGAAGGGATAATGCCGCTAAGAGCCCAATACACAAATAGTAAACATTCATAGAAATCTCCATTTTCTATGTTATTTGTACAGGGAAGGCATTTTAAGCCTCGCCTCCCCGCCCTAGTTGTTCACACTATATAAGCATCATTTTCAGCTACATTTTAAAGAATCACAGCAGTATCTCTGGAGCCTGCCGCGAACAATGCAACCAGAGAAAACTGTGAAAAACCTTGATCAGTAGATAAATACTCTTTACACCAAAACCTAAGTTCATCCGACCATTTAACCAAAGCTTCCTGCCTCTTCGGCTCAGCATCATATTGGGAAGCCAGTCCAGCAAAGTGACAGTGCACAACTACTTTAGAGTCATTGCTCCGACTATCATCAACTACAGATACAGTCATAGAAGCAGATACAGACTCCCAACTAATCAGGAAGTACAGAGAAGTATCACTTACATTTTCATCAAGCTTGGAAATTGCGAGCTGTAATACCTCGGAAAGGTCCTGATAAATATCATTATTCGCCAAGGCAGTACTTTCCGATCGGTGTAACTCATGCTCCGTAGCAGTTTTATTTTCACCACCAAAGAGGCATGTCGACTTTTCTATCTGCCAAGCCAATCTCATAAACCCTCCAAATACATCAAGACTGAACAAAGAAATATTCTACGAGATTTATGAGTAGAGCACACTTCATCCCCTCCCAGCCTGCATACTCTTCTCCATATTCAAGCTCAAAGTAAGGCAATTCCCCTTGAAAATACACCAAGAGTTGACCTCAAATGACAACTCTACTACTTCGCGTTGGGGCGCTCTGATACACGCATGGTAATATCGGCATGAAATACTTCCTCTCCATTAGTATCAATAACGCTCACAGGCATAACAACATCGCCAGTCTCAATGGTTTTAAACCCTGGATACTCACAAACGGCTCGCAGATTAGTCTTCGCCATCTTTAAGTACTTGACTTCCATCCCTACTGGTATCCAGCGAAAGCGTCGATCCAAAGACACATCCAAACAAACACCGCCAGCTAATTCAGCGGCGTTACACATAGCGATAGCATGTACAGTACCGATATGATTTGTCACGCTCCAACGCTTATTCAGTAAAACCTCCACTTTACCCGGTGATAATTCCAGGAAACGTGGCTTGATTGAACGAAAATACGGTGCCTTAAGTGCCACTAATTTAGACACCAGCCAGCGGCCCAATGCCGAGCCGCCAAATCGCCCCCAAAGATTAAGTACTGGGCTTTTAGAAGATTGATAGTCCATCTTACCTCTCCATCCTATACATCGAACCGCCACTCTATATGGGCGGTCTTAAGCTATTTAGGCCACTATATATCAACTTCCGGTAGTCCAGGATAATCAGATCTATCAGTTTTATTGACATGGGCTATTCCAAGCGCAGAAATGCCCAAGAGGAGGTTTGGTTCATAAGCGAGTGCAACTAATAGGGCTAAAGCTAATAATTTGTATTCCCTAAAAGCATATCCATTAATAGGTAAAGTAAGTATATCTGCAAGCTGAGAGGCATACTAAATGGCAATCGCTACTGCGCACATTGAAAGATTGTTTTTGATGTCCAAAAAATTCTCTCAGGCAATCTTTTATAGAAAAGCTTAGACTGAGTAGCTAATTATATGTCAATTAATACTGAAGATTAGATATCGGAAATTGTCAGGCCAGAAATCTTAGATTAAATTCTAACTATACTTCTCGCTGCAGCACCTGCTTTTCCCATTTCTAAGACATCTAACTTTCAATATATCCACCATAATTAAGGGTACATTATAAATTTTTCAGAAATTTAATATTGCGAAGGGTATGATCGCGACTCCCACAACGCACCAACAATATTAGATTCCCAGAATATCTACACCACTAAAGGGCTTCCGTTCATGGGTCTAATTTTATTTAGCCGCAAATCTATCACTATTTTTTCGCCACACCTATATATATCGGGATATGATTTTATGCTATATCACTTACCAATTGCTACCGGCCTGGTCCTAATAGAGACCGAGAAGCTCGCAGTCTACCCGTGAAAATTGGAGCTTCTAGTTAACACAACAAATTAATTCCTATTCATGGGAGCGACTCAATCAACCCTAGCAAGGTTATATAATGGAGAGAATCAAGCTGTGTAAATTATCGAGTAAGAATAAAAAGCCAGCTAAAAGATTTTTTCCCAGATGTAAATCTAGTGGAGGCGTCCACAAAAGGAAAGACAAGCAAGAATTAGGTAAGAAGAACAAAAATCTCTAACAGAAAATGTTATTTATATTTGCATCCAAGGATAAAAATATCTTTTCTAAAAATGAGACAGCCCTACCGAATAGACTGTCCCATAAATTATCTCACGACAACTTTCGACGGTATTCCCTCGGCAACATACCCTTATTTCGGCGAAATGCCCTTCTAAGCTGCTCTTGAGACTTAAAACCACAGATAGTAGCTATACGCTCCTGAGTTAACGCTTGAGTTGCTAAAAGCTGGCAAACCTTTTCAATGCGAATTTTCTCAACGAATCGACCTGGAGTTACTCCCATATCCCGAGTAAAGCAGCGAGCAAAGTTTCTCGGGCTCATAGATGTCTTTTCCGCGAGACTATTAACGCATAAAGTTTTATCCAAATTACTATGAATCCATTGCACCAGCTCTAAAAAACGATCACTCTTTAACTGGCTCATAAGATAAGTGCTACTCTGTTTATGATCTCCATCTCTCTTGAGATATAAGACCATTAATTGAGCAACAGCTAAAGCAATACCCCGACCAAAATCATCCTCTACCATTGCCAAAGCCATATCAACCCCCGCACTAACACCTGCAGAAGTATATATATGATCATCTTTGACAAATACAGACTCTGAATCGACATCCACTTCTGGGAATCTCTTCAGCTGATCAATATATCTCCAATGGGTAGTGGCACGCCGACCATTTAGCAAACCTACTTTTGCGAGAATCAGAGCTCCATTGCCAATAGAGCCTATACGCTTAACTAAACCAGACTGAAGAGAAAGCCATCTACTCAAACATTCACTGATATTCAAATCATCAGCAGCATTAAGATTACCGCTCACAAGGAGAGTATGAATTCCTCTTGAATCAGTAAAACATCTATCTGAGCATATCCTTAAACCTGATGAGATTTCCTTGGTATCTCCATCTTCGGCTAAGAATTCAACCTCATACTGATCATCACAACTAAAGCCCCTATCCTTTAGCTGCTGATTTGCCAGCGAAAACACTTCTGCGGGCCCCATTACATCTAATGAGTGTGCCCCAGAGTAAAATACGATAGATACTTTCTTTTTACAGTTCATTTTAAATTGCAGAATAAGCGTAAAACTATATACCAAACTCAAAAATCACTGTGCGGATTACTAACTTATTAAAAGAAACTTCAGGAATACTATCTTGGGTAGCCCAACCACCTTAGAGGAAGGTGAAAAAACGCCATAGCGGAAGCTGAATAAAACCTAAATAAAATCCAGATTAACTGGAAACACTACTAATAAGTTAATTCTTCACTTGATCTGAGTAATATACCAGGTGGCTACTACCCAATAGTGAGAATTGATCACACGATGATTCTTACCCCAATTAGAGACTACAGGCAAACACACTATCCATCAGCCATACTCTCATCATCCATATACATAAAAATGCTATTTAATAAGGCACCTTCAGAACCAATATCACAAACTGTTAATCCTGTATAATTAAGCAATCCTGACCCTAAGGTACCAGCTTTTTCTATTCTGTAAAGTAATAACGATATTTTTTTTCGGAATATATAGTCGCATATGAAACAGCCCTGCATCCTGCCAAATAAACTTTGATTGCGGCCAATAATTACAACAAAGAAACACTACCCAGCCACATCAACAGAAGAGCCACTTCAAAGACCTAACGCCATTAAAGGAAAAAGATAATCATTCCTAATAAAAGGAGCTGTAAATATCTAAAGTCCGATTCATCTCAGCTAATATGAATTGATTCAAGGCAAGAAACAAAAGAAACTCACATTTATCGCCTAAAGCCTTCGCTCTATCGTATAACGACCTAAAAGCCCGCAAGAAGTGCACCGTCGTACCACTTACTTATTCGCTCATATGAGCATCAAAATATTGATGATCTCATAGAAATTTAAATAATTTATCGACTCAAATAACCTCAGGCTTAGTAAGCTCTCTAACATATTGTTACAGTCGGTTGGGTGCTGAGCCCCATAGCTGGGACTTTCGAGGGTTATTAAATATAGATAGGCTTCAGGCTACGCATGGTAATCTGCTACTTCCAGGGCGGATAAGCAATGACTACCGACAACCTTGGCAGGATAGCCAAGACTTCAGAAAGTGAGTTTTCATTATTTATGGAAAATAACACACTAAAGCTATTGCCCTTTATGTTGCCGAAAGCCCTATCTAGCAATTTAACCCGCATAGACTTACCTAATTACCACTTATGCTAAGCCAATTTTTAGCAACCTTTCTGGCATCGGTGGTGTCCGAAGAGAGACGTAAATCAATCTTGGAATGAGTGCCGACAAATCAAACCTCCGATTAAAGCGATATTGAAATTCTGCCAAATAGCGCTGTGCATATTTCGGCCTAATAGCATGGTAAGTGCTACGTAGCGCACTCTTTAAATTACCAAGTACTGTATTTACCCAATAGAACTCAGGCTCTTCAACAGAAGCTCGGCCACCACCACAAACAATTTTGTCATGTACACAACCGGCCTCCTTAATGGCATTGAAGCATGGAAGACCATCTGAGATGACTGTGCTGCCACTGCAAAGGTACTTTTTACTCCAGGTTGAAATTTCACTGCTTTTGAAGCCCTTGATAATTGAGAGCTTAATACGGGTTGGGCGTCCCTCCTTGGTTGTTTCAACGGCCGCCACAAAGGGAGTTTTACCCTTGGCTCCGCGCCCGGGCTTGCATCCAGTACGCTCACCACCGAGATAGGCATCATCTAGTTCAATAAAACCGGACAGTTTGTATCGTTGGTCTCGCTCCATCATCACTTGCATGAGTTTCTGCTTCATACGCCATGCTGCGTTGTAAGAGATACCTAGATGTCGAGATAGCTCCATAGAGGAAATGCCCTTCTTATCCTGAGTAATCAGGAAAATACCGAGAAACCAGGTGGTGAGGGGGAGCTTCGTGGAGTCAAAAATTGTACGAGAGGTAATCGATGTCTGACGCCGACAATGGTTACATTGCTTAAGCTTGCGATAAGCGAGGTCGCAATGCTTGTCATGCCCGCAGTGAGGACAACTAAAGCCATTGGGCCAACGCCACTGCGACAGTGCATCGAAGCACTGTTCCTCGCTGCCGTACATTTTGAGGAATTGGGTCAAACTAATACCCTTCTGAAACTGTACCTTGTTGCGAGCCATGGCGTATTCCCTTGCAGATCAACGAGATAGCTGTATTTATATACAGTTACGCATAACTTAGCAAGAGTGGTAATTAGGTAGACTTATATAAGCTAAAAAGGACAGCAACTTGTCTTCATGTAAAGAAGCACTGAATATGATTTATCTCAAAATGCAATACTGCTGTAAAAACTTACGTAAATTAACGTATTCAAGCTTTCGAGTTAACCCCCTATATCACAGACAACTTATAAGCCTTTACGAAATAATACTTCATTTACTTTGATCGTCATTCTTAAGCTGTTGAATAAGCGTATCACCAGACCAAAAGAATCTAACACAACCATCATAATTTTCCTTTCTTACACATCGCCCCAAGGGGTCGTATTGATACCGAATCACATCCTGAAATTTCTCTACACCTTTTTCTACTTTTAGATTTTCTATTTTTATTAACTTTTGCTGACTATTATAATGGTATCGAATCCTCTGTGCCCCCTCCCCTCCAACTTCTTCAACACGACCTGTAGAAGAGGTATAACCACGGGATATATTGCCATTATCAACGATTCTATTCTCAATAACTTCATTGTCAGGAATCTGACTATCAAGCTTACTCGTCGAGTTAAGCTTACCTAGGAGACTATCAGCGGGGTCATAAATTAAGAAGGCAAGAAGCTGATCTGAATCACTTTTACAAAAATTATGAACATTAAAGATATTTTTATTAACCTTGCCGGAATGATTAACTCTGGTAAGTGAACAGCTACTATTCGGCAATAAATTCAAAATATTTGTAACTGTATCAATTGGCCTTTCAAATTTACTGACAATAAAGCCTTGCACATAAACCTGAGGATCATAATTGTCCAGAGGCTTCAACCCTTCGGTTGTTTTTATCAACAAAGAATTGAAATTTCCTTTTACTGAGGAGAAGGGTGAATTCTCAGATTCCACAGAATGATCAAAGATAAATTTAACATCTTCTTTTCTGGATAGTGAAGTTGCCGTAAGATTACCTAAAATATCATACTTATAACTGAGCTTACTATCATCTTGCCATTCCGCTACAATACGACCACTAGCATCATATTCCCACTTCAGACTACAGTAATTATTTTTAGCTTCGATCAGTTGCCCTAGGCAATTATATCTAAAGCTATTAACGCCCTCTAGCGTAGTTTCTTTTATTAACTGGCCCAGCAAATCACGTTCAAAGTAGATATCGGTACCAATGCCTGATTGAGAAGCAATTACCTCCGTAGAATTTACTAAGTGGCCAGCGACATTATATGCATAGTGGGTAACATGACCATAGAAATCCTCCTCTTCTATTAATCGGTTATTGAGATCATATTTCAGCCGATAACACTCACCCTTTTCATTTATAAGGCAAATTAAATTGCCCTCTCCATCATAATGATATTCTAATTGACTGCCACTGGAACTAGCCTTGCTCTTTATTTGATGGAGTGCGTTATAAGAATAACGCGTATAATTACCATCCTTATCTAATATTTCTGAAACTAATCCATGCTGGTTAAATCTGCACTGAATATCTGTATCTTTTTGAGCAACCTTAACATTGATCCGACCCTGATCCTCATTCTTGCAAGAAGACTCTTTCGTCTCAGCAGGCGTTAACAATTCCGTGCGAATATCAACATCATATCTACAATCAATAGATCGTCCGAAGGGGCAACTTATTCTTAATAGCTTATTACTGCTTCCCCACAGATAACTCGTAACATTACCTAATGAGTCACTAATAGAATTAATCATGCCAGCAGAGGTATAGTCATATTTCACTTGGTTGCCGAGCGGGTCTTCAGCTACCACCAGCTGTCTTTTTTTATTGTAACTATACTGCCAACTGCTATCTGATGGATCAGTATACTTTGTGGCGAGACCTTCATTGTTATATTCAATGTGATAATTATTACCGGCCACATCTATCTTCTCGGTCAAGCGACCCTGATTGTCATATCGGAATAACTCCTCACGTATAGTCCCATCAGTACTGGGTAGCCGTACTTTTGTAACGTGACCTAGATCGCTGTATTCATACCACGTTTCTCCACCTTCAGCATCTTGATGGAACGTGAGTAATCCGCGATTATTGAAGTGAAAACGTTGCCGCCCGCCTCTCGTGTCACACATCGTTGCTCGGTGACCACTTTCCTCCCAGATAAATTGATAACTGTAAGCAGCTTTTTCGTCAATAGGGTCCCCCCACTGCCGTATACAATGCGCTGAACTACCCTCAGCATCCCACTGAAAATAGAAACTATAACCAGTTTTTAAAGTTCTTTTTTTAATAAGGCCTTTGTGATAAACATACTTTTCATTATTGCCAACACTGTCTACAGCTTCAGTCAGATTATTTTCACTATCAAAGACATATTGAGCTACTACTTCAGAACTTCCCGAATTATTTTCTTTTGTCAAAGTATTTATAAGGTGACTTTCAGGAGATTCATCAAGCGAGCTAATGTATAAAATTTCACCGGAACTACTCTCGACCGATCTTAAATACTCCCCTGAGTAGTTGAATAAATAAAAGTTATCGTTATCATCCCGAATCTCAGCGAGCTTTAACGCACCAGTTTCACCAGTAGCTTTAAAATGTCTTTGTGCTCCATTGGAAATTCCATATGTCGTAATGATCCAATGCTCATCGTTTACTCGCGTGAGAGTTAATCTCTCATAAATATTATGACTGCGCGAGCTATTTCCGGGAGCTGGCAAGCTAATTATTCTACCTTCAGAATCAAAGAAGAGTATGGGTTTGCCTGGACGCCAAACCAAGCGCTCGCTAAATGTATGAGTCCAGCCACAACCCAATCCGAAATTTCTTGAATTACTACTGCGATAGGTACGAGTTACCGATAAGGGTAGTGCCCCCTCCAATACCAAATCTTCTAAAGTAAACTGAACCTCTCCAGTTTTTAGATTTACAGACCTAGTTACTTCACCAGTAACATTATCGCTCTGACATATATCGGAGTTATAATTTTCACCTACTTCGCTAATGTGGTTATCAGTATCATATGAATAATCCCTGACACAATTTATCTTATAAAATTCAGACTTTACATCATGGGGCACTGTGAAAGCTTGTTCTCTACCCCTTTTATTTTCTCGCAGCTCGTTACCCACTTTGACTTGCACTAAATTTCGACTATTTTTTCGGGGTGCAGCTATTTTTGGGGTTTTCTTTCCGGATACAGCAGTGCTTTTGCCTACTGTCGGATATCCTGAATTTTTAGCAAGTATTTTCCTTTGCTTTTTTGTCCTGGCAAAATCAAACATTAAATCGCCAATATTACGGAAAGCATTCACTAAGTGCTCATTCTTAGTTAAGGATGTTATAGCTACATCTCCCTCAGTCAATGCCGCAAGTGCTATAGTCAAAATGATCTCAAAAATACCACTTGCAGTTAAGTTTGTGTGCTGCAAGCTATGTTGTGTTTTGATGTAGTCCTGGGCAAAATGAAAAACTGCTCCCCGAAGAGTTGGGTCACTATAAATAACCTCAGCTATGTTGAAACTCAAGCGGAGCTGCTTTTTTGAAACAGAACTGGGATTAAAACCTAGTACATCAATCACACCTCGATACAGGGAGGTTACACATTCATCAGCTTCTTCTTCTGGAGTTTCTTCATATAAGACATAATTGATTGCTGCAGAGCTAAACTCAAATGATTGACGTGCTGGACTTACTATTTTCTCAACATCAACAGCACTCTTTGACCAAATCGATAAGCGCCACACAGAACTGTCAGTTTCTTTTACTTTCTTTTTTACAGTTGTTACACGCTTCACCCAACTCCAATCAGTTTGCTGGCTAATAAAAGCCTTATCTGCAACTTCCTGCGTAATAATTTGCTGCAAGCCCATACGAATCTTAGCAACCAACTCTGTTTGTAGATCCCCCAATGCCGAATATGGCAGTGGGGCCTCTTCAATAATCAGTTGATCCTGAGTCAATGCCAGATAAATGGCTTTATCCCGCTCATTAAGATAGCCAGGCACATTACTTAATCGCGATTGAGATGGGGGACGCTCTTGCTCAGGGTCTATATCTGGCGCAAAGGTTGTGTATAAGCCAAGGTACTGGTCATATACTAACTGAAGAGTGTTAGTATCGAACATCCTCAATAATTCAGCAGCATCAATCTTTCTAGAGGGACCCGTCTGGCATATCCATCCAGGCCGCACCGTATAACGAGAGCCCTGAGAGTTTTCGATATAGAGCTGTATCAAAAGTTAAATCCTATCAACCGCTGACCGACTATTCTGCGGTCATCAAAAAACGAATCCATTCAAAGCACCTAAACTAGGTGCTCAACTTCGACATAATCATTTCTACTGGGACGATTTTTCTTTCAAAGGACAAAGAAATATATTTCAGCCTTCTTACATCGGTTTTAAAAAACCGGCTGAACCAAGAACAGTTTCTACGTCCAAAATTTTGACAATGAGTGTGAAGTTTAGTAGTGCGGGTTTCAAAGCCGGGAACAATAAGCTCTCGATTCACATTCAAGTCTTCACTATCACAAGCAAAATATTAAAAGTCAAAATAGCAACATCAAAAGCTATACCAATAGGAAAACCATAATTCATCCACATCTAAAGACTTTTCAAATGATCTAAACGAAATAGTTATAATCCCTATCTAATAGCTACTAAGCCAATCCTCCAAGATACCTAACATACCACCATCTTTCGGAGTAACTAGAAATTAGGTGAAAGCTAACTTAATTCGTATTGTTGCGATAGGAAAAAACGATTACAGGAGAGTACACTGCATATAGTGCAATTAAATTTGACTAGGGTCAAAGAAAGAAAATCACAGTCAAGCGATATATGGCAGCATATTCTGACAAAAAAGTACCATTTAGCGACATTAAATATAGTTTGAAGTTATGGGTGACAAACTAATCTCAAAGAGAACACTTGAACTCTATTAAATTTTTGCCGTAATTTATAGTATTCGCTCAAATGTATAATAAACACCTAATAATGATTCAGCGGTAGAACATATCACGTCTATTACAAGTATCGACATGCAAATCGGCTAGATTATCCAGCCGATTTGTGATGAACTCTAATTGCTAACAGTAAAACTGCTCGATTTACCTGAATAGCTGGAAATCTTCCCAGTCCAACCACTCTTCCAGTTACCAAAGTGCTTTATTCGGTAAGTGCCTGATGGCGCATCATCTCCGATGATCCACTGTCCTTCAGCAAATGAACAGGCCATACAATCAATAGCCGTATCTCGTGTCCAAATAAAGCGTGTATCCAAATCATCATCGGTAAGATAAGTTTCCCAACTACCGTTAACTTTACGCTGTACCTCAATGAACGTACTCTCAGTCTTCAGGTCATTTCGGGGATGGCCAGAACGGAAAGTGACAGATACAGTATCGCCAGCACTGTAGCTGGTACCTACATCATCCCAGACTTGACCAAAAGACTCCCATAGGCGTTTATCATCATAAACAACTCCAATTACATTAATGATTTGGTCATCAGACAGATCTTTCGGAGTAGGCCCTGCAGTAATATCTACGCCATTGACCATAGCGTGTGTCATTTCGGTATAAATCTGTCTATAGGCTGCAAGGGTATTGGGGCCGTATATGGTATGTGCTCCCTCATAGTGCTGCCTATCAAACTCTTCAGGGGTAGTTATGTAACCGGAATAAGCATTTGCCAAACCGGCAATCACCACAGTGTTTACACCGCTTCCTTCAAAAGCTGACAAGACTTCAGCCTCAAGACGTCGGCCTGCCATAGTCGTCATTTCACCCGGGGCGGCGACCAAAACAAGTGAGCCTATGCGAAACATTTGGAAAGGTAGGTAAGGGGTATAAAGTGCTTGGCCTATTACCTCACGCTCTACAAATGTAGGTTTGGGGTACTGGCAGGGGTCATCCTGAGTATCCTCATATACAGCGGCTGCAGAGAATGCACTCATCAGGCCAAAAAGTGGATAACCATTAATAGCCGATTCGAATAGTCCCACATCTCTATCCCAATCCACCCCCTCATTTTCAACAGACATTCCCTCAAAAATACCATCAATATTGCTGGGACCGTCCCAACTTGATCCTGCAGTAAATGACCAGCCAACAGCACCTTCACAAATATCTATTTGCCCCTCACCGGTAAATTCATCTGCTACAGTATAGCCAGGGAAATAGATATGTTGATGTCGATAATCTAATCCACCTTCAAGTTTCACAGTAGCTGATTGGTAAAGAGACTGAGCTTTTGCAACTTGCTTTTCAGCAGATAAAAGTAAACTTTCATACTCAGAATTTCCGCATCCATCCCTAGGGCCACAAATATTCGGAGACGCATCACCTAAATTACTATTGGCAAATGCCGCAGTAAATTGACTTGCAGCACCCTGCTCGGCAGCCCAAGACTCCAGCAATTGACTCGCCGCCCCCTTATTATCCCCGCTAAGTTGCCGCTGCCCTGTCCCTAAAGAGACATTGTGTACTGCAAACCAATTAATAACCCCCAGTGCTTTGTTGTTGGCATCAACCAACTTGAGTTGGGTCATGGTTTTATTGGTATCGTATTGATGGTCGCTTGCATCAGTATTTTCTGAATAAGGGTATGGGTTTCGATTGATACTGGTATCGAGTAGTATCCCCTGCTCAATAAAGATATCACCTGGAGTTAGTCCACTATCTGCTTCAACGATTGACTGAAAAATACCATCAACAATCGCGTCATAGTTATCTTCCGCATACCCGAGAGCACTCATATTCAACATGACATAATGATCATACCCGCCAGGACCTACATGGGTATGTGTAGCAGTCAGCATCACATTCTTTTCGGTGTACTTACTATTACCATAGAGATTTTTTAATTTATCAACGACACCCTGCTTCACGCCCTGCGGAATACCTTGCAGATCTGCTGATACGAATACCAAACGCTCATTTTCAGAGCTATCAGAAATTATGAATGCGCGGGACCATAAACGGGTATGAATTCCCTTGGTTGTCTGCCCCGTTTCTCCATATCCTACCATTCCAACATCTGCTGCCGGGCCAGTTATATCATACTTACCAACACCAACACGCCAGTCAGATGCTTTAACAGTGGAAGAAGCTCCAATAAATACTATTAAAGCAATGACGTAACCATTAATTATTTTTTTCATTTTTTCTCCAGAATCTATACACGCAGGAGTACATTCGCCAGTTCACAGAAGTGAAGGCGTATCCTTTTCGTTGAAAATTGATACCTGAATAAGCCACTTCCGATCGACTCGGACGCGGCTCTCTAGATAGTTAGCCAATGTAATCTTGGCTTTTATTATCTCATCCTGAAAAGCGGCTTTATTATTCTAAAAAAACACATAGTAGCCATAACCTCCTTGCTGTCAGCACACTGGAACTGAGAGTACAGCTCTAGTACGCATGTTCAGAATACCCTAACTGGCTGTATTTGGTAGCACCCGCAGAGTAATTGCCCGCCATAAATCCGTTAATTTAGATTCGAAAGTAAAATAATTTTAAATATGCGAAGATTTTCTGAACTGCGGCAAACCTAAATATTTACAATTTAAGCAAGCACAATCTAAAAATGACTGTAAAGAAAGGATAGATTAGGGGATTTGAATTGCGTTTAGAGAGGAAATGTAAAAAACTTTCGTTATTCAAAATTAGCACTCAACCAGTTTCCAATTATATTCTATAGATTGACCTCTTGTTCACAAAAACAATTAAATTAACAATTAATTAGGCAAACATCTGTACTTAACATTCAAAGTTGTCTTGACAGGAAATAAGGTGGAAGTTGGATAACATTGATAATCGGCCCTTTTAGCATTTGACGCCCCTGACTATAAATATGTGAACTTTATGTAGCTATCAATATCTGATTACTCTGCAGTAATCCATATAGATACATAAATAATGCACGCTAAACTTCTCCCCCTCTCAGTTTTTTCCATATTGACCTTCTTATCCCTACCATCCCTGGCCGGTCAAAAGTGCGATGTACAAATGACGATACAGAGCGAATGGGAAGACGGATATATGGCTTCAGTGGTTGTACGTAATACAGGTACCGAGCCAATAAGTGACTGGGAACTTTCATGGCAATGGCCCTCAGACCAAGAAGTCACACATATATGGAATGCTACTTCAGCCCAGGATGAAAACCTGATCTCTGTAGTTGGAAAACAAGGCTATGTAAGAGTACCCGTTGACCAAGCCCAATCTTTTGGTTTTAATATTCGCTACTCGGGTGGTGAAAAGACGCCTACTCATATTAACGCTAGTTGCAACAACACCATCAATAAACCAGATCCGACCCCACCTTCACAAGACCTGCTAGACCCCCTTTCACAATACAATTTAATTTTAGGCACTCAAACGATAAACCCTAGGTATACATTTACAGATAAGGGATCACTTGTTGAAAGTGCTGAAGCCATTTACTCAATGGGCTCTAACTTACTCAAGATTGCCCTTTCTCCGAGCCTATATAGCGAGCTAAGTAACTCTGGACTCGACTATCAATTCAAGCGAATACTGAAAGAAATACCAGAATTTCAGCAAGTCTTGGAAATGGATTTCTCCATCTACATGTTTTGGGTTGAGGACTCAGGTTCCTGGATGGATAACAAAGGAATGAGTGAAGAAGAGCTAAACTGGCAATATGACAAAATTTATTCGTTGGCTGAATATTTACTAACTGAATATAACGGCTCCGGTAAGACATTCATGATCGGGCATTGGGAAGGCGATTGGAACCTGGTTCAAAAAACTGATGGTACTAGAGATGACAGTCAGGAAACTATCCCTCCTAAGCGTTTACAGGGTCTAATTGACTGGATCAATATTCGACAAAAAGCCATTGACGATGCCAAAGCAAATATCACCCACTCTGACGTTAACTTATATCACTATATTGAGGTCAATAGGGTTGAATCTGCAATACAGGGCAAAGAACGGATAACCAATGCCGTACTTCCCCATACTAATGTAGATTTAGTGTCTTATTCAGCTTACGATCTCACTACCAAAGAAAAGCATTCAGATTTTGCCACTCTACATAGTGAGTTGACTTCAGCTCTAGAATTTATCAACTCAAATCTTCCCAAAAAATCTGGGCTGCCATTTGAAAAGCGGGTTTTCATTGGCGAATATGGTTACGGAGAGTCCTGGTTTAAGGATTGGGGAGCCCGCTCTGGCGAAGCCCAGGATTTGCTATCACGCAATGTAATAAAAACGGCGCTCCAGTGGGGTGCTCCATTTATTTTGTACTGGCAAATGTATGACAATGAATATGATAGCTGGATCAGTGAATTCACTGGCTACTGGCTGATTGACAAGGATGGTAATAAAAAGGAGATTTATAAGACTCACCAAGAGTACTATAAGGATGCGAGAGCATTCTTAGATAACTATTATATGGAAAACTCCTCCCTTCCGTCAGAAAGTGAATTTCGAGCCTATGCCTTAAAATGGTTTGAATCATCGAAAACCCCACCACCACAGCCCAAACCTGACACTCCCCCTACTGTACCGGAAGAACCCGGTGAACCTTCAGGCCAGTGTAATGTGGAATATACAGTTCAAAACGATTGGGGGAATGGTTTTATGGCAAATGTGGTTATTTATAATAAAGGAAAGACTTCTCTTGATAAATGGCAGCTACAGTGGAACTGGCAAGGTAACCAATCAATCACACACTTCTGGAATGCACAAATCGCAGAAAGTAACGGGACAATAACTGTTACTAGTGAATCATCTATTCCGCCAGGAGAGGCCCAGGCTTTTGGGTTTAATGCAGATTACTCTGGAGAAAACATCCCACCAATTATAATTGGCAACTGCACGGGTACACTCACAACTGAACCTTCACAACCTAGTCAGCCCCCCAATCAGCCCAATGAACATTCAGATAATAGCAGTATTAAGCTATGGTTTATTGGTGATTCGATTACTTACGGCATGACAACACTCCCTTATAATTCAAACGGATTTCGTAGCCAGATCTGGGACTATCTTGCCAAAGCGGCCGATGGCAACTCAATCTTTCCTATAGATCAAGAATCTACCAGTGAGCAGCTAATTCTAAAATACAATGGAAAACAACTAGAAACGATTGGCACTATCACTGGACCAACAGGCCCTGATGATATGTCTCAACAGACCAAGAATTACTGGCACTCTGGGATACCTGGAGCTACAACCAGCGATTTACTTTGCTATCTTGATCCGATAGGCCATCAAATCACCCCAGGCTACAATTTCACCAACTGCCTCAATTCCATCAAGAACTTCAATCAATTTCTCAGCGAAATGTGCATGGAGGGAGAAACTAGTTCTGGCTGGCTCACTAATCAAGCCTGCAATTTAACGCGGGATATAACCTCTGAGGATAGCGTTGTCATACCTATACAGCTCGGGACTAACGACATCACCTTCCTTAGCATGAATAATGCGATTGATTGTAGCCTTCCTATAGAAGAAAATAGTGAATCCGCCCAGAAGCTAAATATGGTCGTTAGTAAGATAATATCATCACCCAATAATATTCAAGGCATATCAATAACAGATAGAATACAAAATTACTTTGAGAGCATAGATATTCCAACAGAGAAAATTGCATTCGTAATTTCAACTATCCCTCGCCGAAGTGATTTAGACGGACAAGATCCGAAAAATTACTGTACGGACTTTTATAATCAAAAAATCAGGAAGTCACTATCAGAGGCCTCCAATACCAAAAATATTTTCTTAGCAGACCAAGAAAATATTGTCCCAACTGGAGACCCGGTACACCCTACAACTGAGGGCCACAAGATTATGGCTTGCAACTTACTTTATGGTAAAAATCTTGGCCATTCAGATATTCCTTCTTGTATTCTTCCCAGTAACATCCCAGATAAAGGGCTATTGAAAGCAATAGATCATGTATCCAATTAGCTAGGATTTCGCTTAACAGGCCCTGATTAAAAATTTTCAGGGCGCTGCTTTTACTCACCAATAACTTTGGGAGCCTTTATAAACCCGCCTTCTATAGTAGCCGGCCTAACTCTGAACCAGATTTAAGAACTGCTTCCTATATTCTGCCCAAATCACTTTCCCTGAGAAATTACTTAAATCAACTTTTTTTAATTTTGAACCCGATAGAATTGACAAAAACATTGATTCCAGCTTTTTTACTGCATCATTACAGTCTGAATAACAGAAGTTCTCGGAATAGAACTCTGGGTAGCACTGTTCATCTGGCACCAGTGGAGTCGCACCGAGAATAGCTGCTTCCATCACCGCCAGCCCCTGGAATTCATGGTAAGCCGTAGAAAGGAATATATGGCTATGTCGCAGTACTTGACGATAGTCTTTAGCGCTTTCGAGATACCCGAGTACCAATAAATGGTCGGCAAACTCTTCTTGTATTTGAGCAAACTCAGCAGGGCTATTACGAAATGACTGCCCCATTAGATTAACAAGAAACTTAACATTTCTGGCTTTCAAGCCCCGAAGGATATCCAGCAATCGGTCCGCGCCTTTGTCATATTCCCAACGGGCCGCCCAACTGATAATCAAAGTATCTTGACCTATCTCGCCCCCATAAATGCTCTCTGCGCAGGAGCTCCAGGAAAAGGCCTCTTCAGTTTTCGCACTATCAAAAACGATGTCTTCTATTGGCACAGGAAGAACTCGCGACTTTTCTTCAATCTCCTCACAAATTCCGGGAGGAACACAATCAGGAAAGCGCTTGAGTAATTTCTTTACTCCTCCTAACAAGGTACTGCGGTTGTATTCAGAGTTGAACAAGACCAGATCACCGGACAAGGCCGTGTAAATATTCAACAACTGGGGTTCTACCGATCGAAACGCATCAGAGCTCACTGGGTAAGCAAATTGATTCTCATGAAAATATACAACTGTAGGCACCCTAACGATTTCAGGAACTAAACCGCACAAGGCACTTAGATCGGTCATTGAGGTTGTAACAATAAGGTCCCAACGCTGCTTCAATATTTGCGCAGTTTCCCCACGGCCCCAGGAAAGGCTATTACCGCGAATTCGCCAGCTAAAGTATCGCGGTGGTAAGGTTAGTACGGTCCATTGCCAATCAGAAAATGCCGCTACCAGCCCTTTACGCCATCGCTTGTGACTGTCCGCATCATAAGCGGAGAGTAATAAAACTTTCATTAAATAGTAACAAGAAGAAGCGGCACCGGGATCAAACTTAACCCCGGTAGCTATTGATCGGAGGGGTTAATCGAAAGAGCGCACATTCATTAATCGTGCAAACAAGCTGGAAGTATCCCAACGAGCACCACCAATAGCTTGTACCTCACTATAAAACTGGTCTACCAGGGCAGTTACGGGCAGTAAAGCTCCGTTATGTTGTGCCTCTTGAAGGACTATAGCCAAATCCTTACGCATCCAGTCCACAGCAAAACCGTGGTCATACTCGCCAGCTAACATAGTTTTTGAGCGGTTTTCCATTTGCCAGCTCTGTGCCGCCCCCTTGGATATCACATCAACAACCTGCTCTCCATCGAGGCCAGCTGCCTTGGCAAAATGTAAACCTTCAGCAAGCCCCTGAACGACACCCGCGATACAAATTTGATTGACCATTTTACACAGCTGGCCGCTACCTACTGGCCCCATCAGGTTGCTCGCCCGCGCATAACAGTCGATAAGAGGTTGCACTTTATCAAAGTCTGCCTTATCTCCCCCAAACATAACCGTTAAAGCACCATTCTCAGCGCCGGCCTGGCCTCCAGAGACAGGGGCATCCAGAAAACCGATTCCCTTTTCGCCAGCTGCAACTGCCAATTCCCGAGCAACATCGGCAGAGGCTGTTGTATGATCTACAAACAAAGCCCCGTCATCCATACTCGTGAATGCCCCCTGCTCTCCTGTCACCACTTGGCGGAGATCGTTGTCATTGCCTACACAGGCAAAAACAACCTCCGCGCCCTTTGCGGCTTCAGCGGGCGTTGCAAAGCTCTCTCCATCATATTCTTGTAGCCATTGATCCGCACGGCTAACAGTGCGATTGTAAATTCGCACCATGTGACCAGCATTAGAAAGATGCCCCGCCATGGGATATCCCATCACCCCCAAGCCAATAAATGCAACTGTTGCCATTTCCTCTACCCCCATACCATCCAAATAAGTATTACACCGAGAACCAAGCGATAAATCGCGAATGGAGCCATCCCAATGCGGCTAATAAATTGAAGGAAAAAATGAATACACAAATAAGCACTAATACAAGATAAAACGGTACCAAGCAGCAAGTCATTCCATGGAACACTTTCCAGTGCAAGTAATTCAATCGTTAACAAAATAGCGCTGAGGGCAATAACAGGAATAGACATCAGGAACGAAAAGCGCGCTGCAGCCTCTCTCTTCATGCCAAGCATCAAACCAGCAGTCATTGTGATACCAGAGCGGGAGGTGCCAGGGATTAGGGCCAACACCTGTGATAAGCCAATCAGAAGTGCTTTTTTCCAATTTAACTGGGCTAGAGATTCGACCCTGCGCCCCTTTGCATCAGCCCACCACAGTAAAATACCAAAGCCAATAGTCGTAGCAGCGATAACACCGGCTGAACGCAGGTGAGTTTCTATGAACCCTTTGAATACCAGGCCTATCAGTCCCACAGGTATAGTAGCGAGAACAATTAACCAGGCCAGCCGCCCCTCATCGGTAAATTGTTTATCCGTAAACCCTCCTAGACCATCCCTAATCAGCACCCAAATATCTTTGCGGAAATAGAAAACTACTGCCAGTAAAGAGCCAAAATGAACAGCAACATCGAAGGCCAGCCCCTGGTCCTGCCAACCCAATACCTCAGAAGGTAAGATCAAGTGCGCGGAACTGGAGATGGGCAGAAACTCTGTCAGCCCCTGTATCAGGGCCAAAATTACAATCTGAAATGTTTCCATGTGTTATTAAGATCGGATTTTTTGTCTTTTCTTCCAAGTCACTTCATTGCGCAAATAAACAGGCTCAAGCTCTTCAGCGGTCACTGTATGACCCTGCTCCCATAGTGGTACTGCCAGCTGCGCTATATCCCGAGCGTGAATGAGGCTGGCTTGATCAACGGCAGCCAATGACGCCCCTTCAAAAGCCTCATAATGTAATCCCGGGCCCGCCCCATAGATCGGAGTACAAATCTCCGATTTCTCTAAAGACAGCAGAACCTCCTCCGGGTTCTGTACCGCCTCCGGGATCAAGCTATCGCAGGGAGAGTCACTGGAATAAACCCCCCAATATACTTGTTGCATACGAGCATCCAGCATTGCCACGACGGGTGACTTTCCCCAGTCCGGGTGCGATCGCCGAGCTCCAAGTGCTAGGGCTGCGAGGCTGGAAACCGGAACCACCGGTAGATCTGCAGCATAAGCCAACCCCTGCACGCTACTAATTGCTATACGGAGACCAGTAAATGACCCCGGCCCGCGGCTGACAGCAAGAGCATCCAGGCCTGCCAGCTTTATGCCGGCTTCTGCGAGAACGTCATCCAGCATTGGCAAAAGGCGACGGGTATGATCGCGTTCTGCCTGTACAAAACGCTCAATTAGCTGGCCATCAGATATGAGAGCAACAGAACAGGCGCCCGAAGTTGTATCCAGGGCAAGTATTTTCACAGCGTTCTTAATCCCGGTCATAAAAAGGGAGGGAATTGTGGCACGGGAGCGGAGGGGAGTCATGCCCAATATCGCAACCCGCAACTAAAAAACCCCGGACTAACCGGGGTTTATGAGGAGCCTGCCAAAGTTCACATCGTTGAGCCCATATTTATGACCCTAGGCGGCCTTTTTCGGTGGCCGGCCTCGACGGGCAGCACCAGCCTTCGGTGGACGGCCGCGACGGGCTGGAGCCTTCTTAGCAGCTGCTGTCGCAGTCGCTTTCTTGGGTCGTCCGACTCTTTTTGCTGGCTTAGCCGCTGAAGCTGCCTTCTTTGGACGACCGGCTTTTTTCGCCGTCGCTGTGGCGGCCTTCTTGGGGCGTCCAGGCTTTTTCGCTGCTGTGGCCTTGACTGCAGGTTTCTTCTTGGCCTTTTGAGTTTCGGCTTTTAATTTGGCTTTAGCCTTCTTCTCTAACTCTTTAACTTTAGCGGCAGCTTTCTTTGCAGCTGCTTTAACCTTAGCTTCAGCCTTCTTCTCAGCAGCCTTCAATTTCTTGGCATGAGCCTTTTCTTTGGTTTTTACCCAGCGTGTTTCAAATGCCTTGAGTGCGGCAGCTAACTCTTTATCTGCTTTGCTGGAGAGGCTCTTAGAGAGACTTTCCACCTTTTCTTTTGCAGCAGCTTCAGCCATATGTACGGCATCCATAGCCTTAGCTTTGGCAAGATCCATCTTTGCCGCTGCCAGCTTGGCGCGCAAATCCTTTGCCTTACTATTGGCACTGGCCAGCGAAGTTTTCGCTGTTGCCGCATTACTTTTCTGCGCTCGAGCCTTAGCCTTAGCAACACGGTCCATTTGCGCATCCAGCGATTTAGTCGCTGAATCTACCGCCTTCTGCGCTTTCACGACCGCTGGCGACGCTGCGGTCGCACTAGTTGCTCGTTTCGCGCGTGTACCTTTTTTTACTACTCTTGCCATCCCTTGTCTCCTCACTGAAAGAAGAAGTACATCCAAAAGTGTGCCGGCAGCATTGCCTTTTAGCTATCGAATAAAAACTGGAATCGGCCGTTTTTATTACTTATGCAGAGCGCCGCACCGCCTATTTCGATACAACTTTATCAAAGTTAATAAAAATACCCGGCATTGCAAGTAAAAAAGCGAAAAATGAGAAACTTTTTATAAAAAAAGTATATTTTTCTTATCAATTTTCACTTTTGGGTCCCGTTTTAGCACTTTGGTAGAAATTATTTTGTCCCATTGAGCTTAGTTTGCACAATTTCCGCAAGCGCCTCTATATGATCCTCACGCAAATTTAATGCAGGAATATATCGGTAGTCACTGCCCCCAGCATCAATAAAATTAGCGCGATTCTCTACCGAAATTTCTTCCAATGTTTCCAGGCAATCCGCAGAAAAAGCCGGGCAAATTATATCGACACTACTAACTCCTGTTTTACCCCATTCAATAAGGGTCTTATCGGTGTATGGCTGTAGCCACTCTGCCTTACCAAAGCGCGATTGAAATGTGACTTGCCACTTATCCTCACTGATTTCTAGTTCATCCGCTAATAACCGTGCGGTTTCCATGCAATGGCGATAATAGGGGTCCCCCTTATCAACATTGGCTTTTGGGATACCGTGAAATGAAAGTAACAATTTTTCCGCTGGCCCTGCTTTTTCCCAGTGTTCTTTTACTGAATTGGCCAGGGATTTTATGTAGAGCGGATTTTGGTAATAATCTCGAATCAGAGAAATATCCGGAATATCGCGACTATTGCGAAAAATTTGCGCCACCTGATCATAAATTGCTGCAGTTGTGGTAGCGGAATATTGGGGATATAGGGGAAGCACTATAAAAGACTCGAAACCTTTCTCGCGCAGAGTTTCTATGGTGTTGTCGAGGCGGGGCTCACCATAAGTCATGGCATATTCAACAGCGACATCGCAACCTTTTGCTTTTAAACGCTGCTGCAACAGCTCTGCTTGCTTCTGCGTATAGTAGAGAAGCGGCGATCCTTCCACTTTTGTTTCATCTGCACTGCTATTCCATATTTCCGCATAGGCAGGGGCAATACGTTGTGGACGAAAAGGCAGTACCAAGCAGTTCAATATGGTCAGCCAGATTGGCCGCGGTATCTCGACAACCCTCGGATCTGAAAGGAATTCCCGCAAAAAACTTCTTACTGCTGTAGGTGTAGGCTCAGCTGGAGTACCTAAATTCATCAAAATTATTGCCGTAGACATAAACCGCCCCGTTAGAAATCTTATCCTTTCAAGAAATCCTGCCAGTTATCAGGCAGGGAAGAGCGCATACTGCCAGGCCAATACCGCCGTGATCAACTCGCTCTATATCACTTCTGGAGATACAAAAAAGCCCCCAAGTGGGGGCTTTTAAAAAATGTTAGCGATGATCTCAGCTGAGAGCTTCCAACACTTTCTCGCGAATCTCATCCATACCGCCAACACCCATTACCTTGCTGTACTTGGGAGCCGCTTCAGGAGAGCGTGCTTCCAGCTCGCGATAGAAGCCTACCAGCGGTGCCGTCTGCTCGTGATAAACCGCCAAACGGTTGCGAACAGTTTCTTCAGTATCATCTGTACGCTGGATCAGTGCCTCGCCAGTCACATCATCGACACCCTCAGCCTTGGGCGGGTTGTATACGATGTGATAGACGCGACCAGAGTTTTCATGAACCCGGCGGCCCGAGAGACGCTTTACGATTTCTTCATCGTCAACAGCGATCTCCAGAACATGATCGATATGTACATCGGCTTCCAGAAGGGCTTCAGCCTGGGGAATGGTGCGAGGGAAACCATCGAACAGGAACCCTTTAGCGCAGTCTTCCTGGGCAATGCGCTCTTTAACTAACGCAATGATCAGGTCGTCAGAAACCAATTTTCCCGCGTCCATAACATCCTTGGCCTGTAGGCCAAGAGGGGTACCCGCCTTCACCGCAGCGCGAAGCATATCGCCGGTGGAGATCTGCGGAATGCCGAACTTCTCTGTTATGAATTGAGCCTGAGTGCCCTTGCCGGCTCCCGGCGCGCCCAAGAGAATAATTCGCATGTTCAGTAAGCCTCCAATACTATCGACGAACCAAAAGCCGCCGCGCTAAAAGAGCGCTACCTTACACTCACACCTCAGATTGGGCAAGATTGCTACCGATACCCCCACAATCCATACAAACCACAGAGTACTAAAAGGGGCTTAAAGCTCCGCTCTATGTAAGCCTGTTAAGATCCCTAGCTATCAGCACCGGGCTCCCGCTGAACTTTGGCCTTGTCCCAAAGTCTGTCCAGTTCCTCCAGCGTTGCCTCTGATACTTGCCGACCTTCACTGTGTAAACTGGACTCAACATAACCAAAACGCCGCTCAAATTTCCTGCTACACCCCCGCAAAGCTGCCTCAGGATCAACCTTCAGGTGGCGGGATGCATTCACACAAGAGAAAAGCAGATCCCCCAGCTCCTCCTTTGCATGCTCCGTATCCCCATTTGTCACGGCCTCCCGCAACTCTGCAACCTCTTCCTCAATCTTATCGAGGACACCATCAATATTGGGCCAGTCAAAACCGACACGGGAGGCGCGCTTCTGTAATTTGGCCGCACGCGTCAAAGCCGGAAGACCCACAGCTACTCCTGCCAGGGTTCCTGCATCCCCTTTGGCAGTGCGTTCGGCCTCTTTAATCGCCTCCCAATTCCTCTTTACTTCAGCTTCATCAAGAGCTTCGACAGAGCGGTCGCCGTAGAGGGTTCCACTTGGAAAGACATGGGGATGTCTGCGCACTAGTTTGCGTACCAAAGTGTCAACAATCTGGGGGAAATCAAAGTGGTCTTTCTCACGCCCTAACTGGGCATAAAAAATGACTTGGAAGAGCAGATCTCCGAGTTCTTCGTGCAGGTGCTCAAAGTCTTCCCGCTCAATAGCCTCTGCTACCTCATAGGCCTCTTCAATCGTAGAGGGGACAATACTGGCAAAGTCCTGTTTCAGGTCCCAAGGGCAACCGCCCTCAGGGCTGCGAAGCTGAGCCATCAAGTGGAGGAGGTCCTCCACAGAGTAATTCTTTTCCACGTTATTCCTTACTCAACGTTCAGCGCAGAATTCGCCGCTTTGCCGCTGCCACATTGGGCAGTTGATTGATCCGATGTAAAACTTGGCTCAACTCTTCAAAGTTGTGGATCTCAGCAGTCACGATCATTTCTACCGTATGCTTGTTCTTATTAGAGCGGGTTTGCATAGCGGTAATATTAATTTTCTGACTGTCCAGCATCACCGTGACATCCCGCAACAGGCCCTGGCGATCGTAGGCTTCGATCATAATTTCAACGGCGTAAAGTTCACGGGGTTTTTCCGCCCAACTTACCTGGAGTACCCTTTCAGACTCCTCAACCTGCATACGCAGCATATTTGCGCAGTCTTTACGATGTATAGAAACCCCGCGCCCAAGGGTGATATACCCCATAATTTCATCGCCTGGAACGGGGTTACAACAGCCGGCAATGTGGGTAAGCAAATTACCCACTCCGTCGATATAGACATCTGCCTTGCCTTCTCCCCGGGCAACTGGAGCCGTCAGCGATGGTACCCGAGGCACATTGTCGACCTTCACCATTCGCTGGGCTGCGTTGAGAACCTGACCCACGCCTATATCACCGGCACCCACTGCCGCATAGAGGTCCTCTAGGGAATGCATGTTGAGCTTGGCTGCCAACTTATCGAAATCGAAATCACTCAGCGCCAGCTGCTTAAATTCCCGGTCGAGAATACTGCGGCCATCGGCGATATTCTGATCCCGAGCCTGCTGCTTAAACCAGTGAATAATCTTGGCTCGGGCACGGGAGGTAGTGATATAGGCCATGCCCGAAGAGAGCCAATCGCGACTCGGCGCTTCGAGTTTTCCTGTGAGGATTTCAACCTGATTGGCTGTCTCCAACCGGTGGTTGAGCGGCACGATTCGGCCATCTACTTTAGCCCCGCGACAACGGTGACCAATTTCTGTATGGATCTTGTAGGCAAAATCTAATGGAGTTGCACCCCGAGGCAGGTCTACAACATGACCGCCGGGGGTAAATACATAAATACGTGAATCTGCCTCACTAGAGCGCAAATCATCTTGTAGTGGGTTCCCCCCCACCTCTTCATGCCAGTCGAGCACCTGACGCAACCAGGATATTTTTTGCTCGTAGCTATCTTTACTCTCGCTCTTAAGATCAGTGCCCTTGTAACGCCAGTGAGCACAAACACCGTATTCCGCCTCTTCATGCATAGCAAAAGTTCGGATCTGAACCTCGAGCACCTTTCGCTCGGGGCCAATTACAGCCGTGTGCAGAGAGCGATAACCGTTTTCTTTGGGGGAGGCGATATAATCATCGAATTCATTCGGTATGTTGCGCCAGAGGTTGTGCACTATACCCAGAACCGCATAGCAATCCCTTACTGTTGGGACAAGAATACGCACTGCGCGAATATCATAAACCTGGGAGAAGCCGATATTTTTCCGGCGCATTTTCCGCCAGATACTATAGATATGCTTTGCTCGCCCGTAGACATCACCTTCAATATGGGCGCGCTCGAGTTCAGAGCGCAATAGCTCCAATACCTCGTCGATATACTGCTGCCGAGCCAGTCTTTTCTCATCCAGCAAGCGAGCAATCTGCTTGTAATCTTCCGGCTCAAGATAACGAAAAGATAGATCTTCTAATTCCCATTTGATATGACCAATTCCCAGGCGGTGGGCAAGGGGTGCATAAACATCGGCCACTTCACGAGCAACTCTCTGGCGTTTAGCCGGCTCTGAGTTTTTTGCAGCACGAATGGCACAGGTACGTTCAGCGAGTTTGATCAAAGCGACTCGCACGTCGTCGACCAATGCTACCAGCATACGACGGATATTCTCTGAATGTTCCTCTACCGCACCACTCGGGCTTTCTTCTCCGGTATCTGCGCTGCGACTGCGAATCGCAGCCATACGCAAAACACCACGAATCAACTTGGCAACTCGCTCACCAAATTCTTTTTCCACAGCTTGCAGTGGCAGGCGTTTTTCACGTACGGCACGGTACAGCACTGCCGCGACAAGTGCTTCTGAGTCTATTTGTAAGTCGGCGAGAATCTCAGCCATCTCAAGGCCTGTGGCAAAACTGCTAGCGCCCTCAGCCCAGATATTTTCCGCCTCAATTGCGCGCTGTTCTGCTTCGGCACTCACCTCAGCTGCGCGCCGCAAAGTTACTATCGCAGAACCATCCAGGCCCGCGAGCTTCTGTACATGGCGCAACCAGGATTCAAGGTCGAGTTCACCTTCTCCACCAAAGGAATGATGCTTTCTTACTTGAACCATCTTTTAACAAGAGTCATTTGTGTTATTGGCATAATTTTGTCGTTACTTGGCTTAGCAGCACATTTACTCAGTGCTCATGCTGGATTAAGCGCTTCTCTATCATAGGTTTGAACTCACCAAAGTCCATGATTTTCTGTATACATTTCAATAAGCTGCGCGAAATTCAGCAGTTTTTCGTACCAATTTGAGTGGGAGGGTATAAGTCTTGTCCAGCTTGTTGACCTTTTAACCAACAGTAAACCTGCAAAACCAATGCCTATAGAAAACTAAAATTGTGATATTGGGGAATATCGAGAGAAGTGAACAGGTTGCATTTGTTACTTAAAAGTGAATTTCTCCACCTCTACATGAACACAAAACAAGGCTTTACCGAACTTTACAAACTATCAGTTTTTTTGTATTTACCGGCTTAGTTATTGCTTTTTTAACTGGCAATACACATATAGCAAGAGGATTAGAGGCTCCCCCCAAAAAAAGGGGCAAAAGAGATGATTGTAAATTGATTGGCGAATCACTTTACAAAGCTGCGAATCTCACAAAGTTTTTGCTAGTAGATATCAGGCACAATGCTGGAGTTAAAGCACTTTATTTCCAGCATTGATCAATAAAATAAGATAAATTAGAGAATAAAAGTAAGAGCTATTTTGGGGAGGCAAAAAGTCCTGAAGATAAATAACGATCTCCACGATCACAGACAATTGCAACAATCGTCGCATTTTCTAGCTGCGCAGATAGCCTTAAAGCACCGGCTACCGCCCCTCCAGAGGAAACGCCACAAAAAATACCCTCTTCTTTCGCCAGCCTGCGAGTCATATCCTCAGCTTCTCGCTGGCCCATATCCATGACCATATCCACTTGCTCAGGAACAAAAATCTTAGGTAAGTATGCCTCCGGCCAACGGCGAATCCCCGGAATACTGGAGCCTTCAGTTGGCTGCAATCCAACGATTTGAATATCGGGATTTTGCTCCTTCAAGTAACGCCCGCATCCCATAATGGTACCGGTTGTACCCATTGAAGAGACAAAGTGAGTCACCGTTCCAGAGGTCTGCTGCCAAATCTCCGGACCGGTTCCCTCATAGTGAGCCAGGGGATTATCGCTATTGGCAAACTGGTTCAGTACCAATCCTTTTTTATCCTCTTGCATTTGCAAAGCTAAGTCCCGCGCACCCTCCATACCTTCTTCAGCGCTAACCAATATCAACTCAGCGCCATAAGCTGTCATTGAAGCCTTGCGCTCCTCGGTAGCACTGTCGGGCATAATCAATATCATTTGATAGCCCTTAATCGCTGCAGCCATTGCCAGGGCAATTCCCGTATTACCGCTGGTCGCTTCAATCAGGGTGTCTCCCGGAGAAATATATCCTGCAGCTTCCGCATGGTTGATCATTGAAAGTGCCGGGCGGTCTTTTACCGAACCCGCAGGGTTATTGCCTTCCAGCTTGAGCAAAACAGTATTACTGGTATCACCTGGCAGGCGCTGTAGTTTAACCAGCGGGGTATTGCCTACGCAGTCAGCAATTGTTGGATAATCCATAATGCAATAAATTCCAGAAAAATCTCGCGGGGTCCAAGTGTACAGCAAGCGGTACTATGCACTAAATACCGTCTACTTTGGTCTACTCCCTACCGAGGTTATTAAGGGAGATATACCTGAAGCGGTATTATTCAGATGGCTATGTCGCGCTATCTAATCTTGGCAAAGTGAATCTTTGAGCCTCTAAAACGCGCATGTTGTGACAAAAAAGAAGCGTTTTCTGATAAGTGAATGAGTGCGCTCAGATGTACATAACGGTAAAATGAGGGAAAAATAATCGTACAAGGCCCCTCTTAACATGGCCCCAGGCAACCCTATTCTCTCAATCGAGGAACCAGAGCAACCTCGATCTTTACGAACCCTGGTATTTCGCCTTACTGTAGCACCCGCACTAATTCTGTCCTTGCTCCTCGCTCTCGTTTTCACCCTGCAGCAAATGCACGATCGTCGCCAATTACTATTAAGCCACGGTCGAGCCAGCGCCGAACAGCTAGCTGAACTAATTGAGATGAGCGGGGGCCATCCAGCTGAACTCAGAATGGAATGGCTGCGTAAAAGTTTGCTGGCGCTAATGCTGGAAAAAGATATGGTCAGATCTGTTCATGTCTACTCCACCGAACCCAGCCCAAAGCTAGCCCTCAACCCCAGCACCGGACTCAGCTTGCTGGCCAGTGTCGGGCCGCGTCCACGCACCCCCATTAGCAGGGACACCCTTAACAAGCGCGAACCCTTTATTTTTGAAGATGATGAGACCCTTCAGGTTTTACAGCCATTGAAAGGCGATATCACCACCTGCTGGATAAGTATTGAGCTACATCGCCCCTATTTCCTGGTGGGAACTTACCAAGTTTTACTCGTAGGTTTGGTGGGGTTGATTCTCTGCACCCTAGCCGCGCTGGCCTGGTCGGTCATCATGTCTGAGCGCTTTGCTCACAGCCTGATTAGAATGGGGCATACTCTGGAGGCGATTGGCAGAGGTGAGTTTGATCGACGCACCCATGAAACGGAGAATCGAGAACTCGCTCAACTGGGAAACCAAATTAACGAGATGGCTGAAAACCTGTCCAGTTACCAACAGGAATACAAAGCCAACTTGCTCCAGTCTATGGATGACCTGCGCCAATCCCTGGACAGTATGGAAGAACAAAATATTGAGCTGGACTTAGCACGTAAAAGGGCGCAGGAAGCAAGCAGGATTAAATCGACGTTCCTAGCCAATACCAGTCACGAGATTCGCACACCTTTAAATGGAATTATCGGTTTTACCAACCTGTTGTTAAAAACTGGAATTGATGAGCTACAGCAGGATTACCTGCAAACCATTTTACGCTCATCGGAAAACCTGTTGACTACCATCAACGACATCCTGGACTTTTCCCGCATTGAGTCCGGCAACCTGGTCCTTGACCATATCCCTATGGACCTTGGCTTACTACTTGAAGAGACCCTGCAAATACTGGCCCCAAACGCCTATGAGCACCATCTGGAACTGGTGCCTTTGATCGATTCTCAACTCCCTCCCACTTTAATCGGAGACCCATTACGAATTAAGCAAATACTTACAAACTTGGTGGGTAACGCGGTGCGCAGCTCGGCAAATGGCAATATCCCCGTGCGCTTGTCAGTACATAGCGTTAATAACTCAGAACTTGTACTCCGTATTTCGGTTACCGGCCTGGGTAACCGTATTGACGAGGCTGGTCGCCGTGAAATTGAGAACATCCTCACCAGCAAGTCCCCACAGCTCACCCAACAAATCAGCGCAAATGGTTTAGGGATGTCTATAGCCCGCAGCCTAGTTGAGAGGATGAGCGGCTGCACAGGTATTGAAGAAACAGCCAATGACGGCAGCACCTGTTGGGTGCAAATTTCCCTCCAGGCTGAACGCAATCGAGGCATGTATCCGCGTATTCAATATCCTGGCTGCCGAATTTTACTTGCAGACCCCAACCCAGTTACACGGACCCAGGTAGCCCAGCTACTCAGCCAATGGCAAGTGGAGCCCATAGAACTCGGCGATACCGATACTCTGCAACCGGCAATCGAGCAAATGTGGCGGCACGATGCCCTACCGGATGCGGTTATTATCGATACAGCTACTGCCAAAGGTGATTTTGATAATTTCAGTAGCAAAGTGCAGTCGCTGGTTGATACCTATCAGTGCCGCGTGATCGTACTGGGCCCACCCGCTGAATTGCGTCGCTGCTACGACCAACTGCGCACCCGCACTCTCACTTTCCTTAGCAAACCCGTCACCCGAGACAATTTGCTGCGATCCCTGAAACGAGCAGTACCACAGCAGGGGCAACAGCGGGTTAGTGGCGGGGTACAGGCGCTACCGTGGCCCGCACCACCGCGTGTGCTGGCAGTGGATGACCACGCGGCAAACCGCCGACTGGTCGGCGAACTTCTGCGAGCACAAGATGTAGAAGTCGTTATTGCAGCAAGCGGCGAAGAAGCTCTACAGCTTTGGCAGCAGGGAGCTTTCGACCTGGTATTTATGGATATTCAAATGCCCGAGATGGATGGTATCGAAGCTACACGCCTGATTCGTGAGCAGGAGACCGGCCGCCGTACTCCAATCATTGCCCTCACCGCCCACGCCGGCGCCGAAGAAAAAGCACGCCTGCTGTCTGCGGGACTGGACGACTACTTAAGCAAGCCTGTTAGCGAGGCCCAGCTCTCCCATATGATCAAGCGCTGGCTTAAGATCATCACTCCCCAGGCCGCAGAAAAAGTGAAGATTGAGGAGATGCGCCTGGTAGACATTGGCGAATGCCTGACCCTCGCCAACGGCGATGCCAAGCTGGCCAGGGACATGCTGCGCATGTTGATTGACGGTCTCAGCTCAGATGAGAGAGAACTGGAAAGGTTGTACAATCTTGGGGATTACAAGGGCATGTTCGAACTCACTCATCGCATGCACGGTGGCTGCTGCTATTGCGGAGTTTCACGCTTGAGAGAATCAACTTGCGTGTTACAAGAGGCATTGCGCACTATCCAAGGCTCCGATGCCCAAGCCTTTGACCAGCGCAAACTCAATGCTGTTCTCAGGGAGATCCGGGCGCTGCGCGAGTGGGCCTCTGAACAGGACTTGGATGCGCTCTTTGGCCTGGAGGTAGTTGCCTAGCAGGATTCAAATACGACGAATGCCAGGGCCGAGTCTTTTTCATCAGACAGGCTGAGGTGGATTCTGTCCACACCAAGTTTTTCGGCCCTCTCCTCAGCTGCGCCCGCCAGCACCACCTGCGGTGCAGCTCCCTTGCGGCGACGGACATCGATGTCTTGCCAGGAAACCCCTTCACCAATCCCAGTGCCCAAGGCCTTGGCTACAGCCTCCTTCGCCGCAAATCGCTTGCACAGATATGCAGCACGGATGGGCTCAGCCATAGCATAAAAGTCCTTCCTCTCCGCACTGTTAAGAACACGCTCAACAAAGCGATCACCAAAGCGCTGCCACGCCACCTCAATACGGTCGTAGTTACAAATATCGGTGCCAATACTAACAATCATTTTTTTCCGTAAACCTGTCGAAAAAGCTCTCTGCTCTGCAAAGGCTTATCCCCCAATACTTTCCTCAACAATAATCGTGTTAGGCGCTTTGCAGGTGCTAAAGCCTCACCTGACCAGCCACCCCCATTCATAGCGCTGTCCATCCCCAATAGTTCGGCACCTGAAAAAAAACACTCTCCCAGGCTCTCATCATTGGAGCGGTGAACAGGAATTAAACCCCACTCATCATCCAGGCGATAAACCCCATCTTTACTTACAGGGTCTCCTTGCGGGTCGCAAATATTGAGGGACGGGCAGGTACCGAGCTCCAGGAACAGTTGTAACTCAAAGCGACGAAGCGGACCTTCCAGTTCAGCGTTGGAGAGTCCCTCCAGCTGAGACAGAGATTCCAGCAGGCTCTGATAAGCTGCAAACAGCGTGTAATGCGCCTCGCCCTCGGGAAGGAGCCTTACCATCAGTTCATTGGCATAAAGGCCCGCATAAACCGCTCGGCTCTTGAGCCATAGTGGTACACCAACATTTTCTACTGGACCGAGCGTTTTAAGCGAACTCGCTCCCATCAATGTGACAAGCAACGGGGTGAAGGGCTGCAACGCTTGTTGGCGGCGCTGCTTGTCACGGCGGGCCCCACGGGCGACACAGCCCAGCCGGCCGTAATCGGGAGTGAAAAGCTCCAGGATCAAACTGGAGTCTTTATAGGGCCGCGAATGGAGGATATATGCGGGTTGAGGCGGTTGAGGCGTTTTCATAGGTGCAGGGGAAATTGCCCTGATGATTACTCGTCTCTGTAACCGAGACTGCGCAGAGCCCGCTCATCATCAGACCAGCCAGATTTCACCTTCACCCACAAATTGAGCATTATCTTGCTATCAAACAAGCGCTCCATATCTTCTCTAGCCTGGCTGCCAATCTGTTTGATTCGCTCGCCCTTATTTCCAATGATGATACGTTTTTGGCCCGCCCGCTCAACCAAAATAGCAGCGCTGATATGCAAGACCTTACCCTCTTGGGCAAACTCCTCTACCTCCACAGTAACTTGGTAGGGAACCTCGGCACCCAATTGACGCATAATTTTTTCGCGAACAATTTCTGCTGCGAGAAAGCGCGAGCTGCGGTCGGTCACTTGATCTTCGGGGAAGAAATGCTGCCCCTCAGGCAAGTGCTTCAGAATAACCTCTTCCAAAGTATCCAGATTTACGTTGCGCAAGGCTGATATGGGAACAATTTCAGCTTTTGGATGCTCCTCAGCCAGGGCTTGTAGCTGGGGCAGGAGATCAGCTTTATCCTCGAGCTGATCCACCTTGTTCACGGCGATAATTAATGGGCATTTAATACCGCGCAGCTTATCTGCCACCAACTGGTCTGCCTCACTCCAACGAGTGCGCTCTACAACAAACACCACTACATCCACGTCCCGCGCAGCGCTGGCGGCAGCTCGGTTCATATAGCGGTTAATCGCTTTTTCTTGATCGGAGTGCAAACCCGGAGTATCGACAAAAATAATCTGGTTTGGACCTTCGGTTTTAATACCGAGCATATTGTGGCGGGTGGTCTGCGGCTTGCGCGAAGTAATCGCGAGTTTCTGCCCCAGCAGGTGGTTCAACAGTGTGGATTTTCCCACATTGGGGCGGCCGACAATCGCGACATAGCCACAGCGAGAAGGTTGTTCGCTCAAGAAATTTCTCCGAAAGAGTTGGAGGTCTCCGGGAATCCCCGGAGCCAGAAGCGCCCCCAGTGATACAGGAGGCTGTCATTACGATGCGGGAAATGGATCCGGCGCGTCGTTTCTATTGTAAGGTTAGTCCTGCCCGGTGAGGAGCTTATAAGCTTCCACCGCCGCAGTCTTTTCAGCATTACGGCGACTGCTGGCTTCGCCTTTTACGGGCTGCGTAAGGCCACTGACACGGCACTCCACTACAAAATGCTGTGCGTGTTCAGCGCCAGAAACATCTACGACTTTATATTCCGGCAGAGGTTTTTTACGCGCCTGCAGCCACTCCTGCAAGCGGGTTTTGGGATCCTTCACGGTCTCTAATGATAGGCCCTGCAAGCGCAATGCAAACCACTCAAGTACCCGGGAGCGTGCAGCCTCCAAACCGGCATCCAGATAGATGGCCCCAATAAGAGCCTCTACGGCATCGGCCAGAATCGATGCCCGACGAAAGCCGCCACTTTTCATTTCACCTTCACCGAGGCGCAGGCAATCACCAATTTCCAGCTCCCGCGCAAGTTTTGCCAGGGTTTCACCGCTAACCAATTGTGCCCTCAAGCGGCTCAACTGCCCCTCGCGCCCGTTGGGGAACTGCTCGTAAAGTGCCGCGCCGATAGTGAACCCGAGTATCGAGTCGCCGAGAAACTCCAGGCGCTCATTATTACGACTCCCATGGGATCGGTGAGTAAGAGCCAACTCAAGCAGCTCGGCCTGATCAAAATCATGGCCGAGGCGCTTGCAAAGGCGTTCCAATAAAAGATCAGTCACGTTTGCGGAATTGCTCCAGATCGATCAGCGCATCACAGCAAAGCTCCGGCTTCGCAGTGTCGAGCTGTTTATTAAACTTCATCACAACATCTACGTTGTATATCAGCGGCTGGCGCAGTTCGTAATTGATGCTCACAACAGAACCCTTTGCACCGCGAACTACCTGCACAGATTTAGTAGGCTCTCCGCGCACATTGTTTACCAGGAAAAAACGGTTCAGCTCTTTTTTAATCTGACCCGTGGTCATATCTTCTAGGTTTGGGTTTTGACCGAGGGTTTTTAGCCCTTCGTTAACGTAACGAGCATCTACGTAGGCCGGTGCCATCTTGGACACACAGGTCAAAGCAAATCCCAACATCGCGATAATCAGCAGCCAACCCCAGTAGCTCATACCGCGCTGCTGCTGCAGTGAAAGGTTGAGTTTACTACCCATAACTATGCCCTCTATCCTTTATAAATAACCGGGCTAACGCCCGGCTGGTTTCTTTATTGGATTGAGCCTACACGCTTAAAGCTGGGCAAACTGAGCAACTTGTCCCAGTGCATCCAAATGGCGAAAGCTTTGCCGACGATATCCTTCTCTGGGACAAAGCCCCACTCCCGGCTATCGAGGCTGTTATCGCGGTTATCGCCCATCATAAAATAATGCCCTTGCGGCACTACACCACTAAAGTTACTGTACTGCCGGGGGCGGACACTTTTCTGCATCTCGTGGCGATAGCCATCGAGATCTTCCCACATGACTTCTGTTTGCGGGTTACTCGGCGGGATGGCCCGGATCAATTCTTGGCGAGCCATCTCACCGTTGACATAGAGCACATTGTTCTTCAGCTCTATCTTGTCACCGGGTAACCCAATCACCCGTTTGATGTAGTAAGTATCGTTATTGTGGGGTGGAAAGAACACCATGACATCGCCGCGCTTGGGCTCACCCACATCCATTACCTTGGTTCGGGACACTGGCAAGCGCACACCGTAGGCATACTTGTTGACCAGAATAAAGTCCCCGACTTCCAATGTTGGAATCATTGAACCTGAAGGAATCTGGAAGGGCTCGACAATAAAAGAGCGCAGAACAAATACGATCGCCAGAATCGGGAAGAAAGACTTCGCGTACTCGACAACGATCGGATCTTCTTGCTGGTCCCCGACATTCTTCTTGCGTTGACGGGCGAAAAACAGACTGTCAACTAACCAGATTCCGCCACTAATCACAACCAACCACAGCAGAATCAGAGGTAAATTTATATCCATTACTTTTCTCTACTATCCCTTATTTTTCGTCGTGGCGCAGGGCCGAAGCCCTACTGATCCACCTTCAGTACCGCCAGGAATGCCTCCTGCGGCACTTCAACACGGCCCAACTGCTTCATTCTGCGCTTACCCGCTTTCTGCTTCTCCAGCAGCTTCTTCTTACGAGTAACATCACCACCGTAACATTTGGCCGTCACGTTTTTGCGCAGCGCCTTCACCGTGGTTCTCGAAACTACCTGACCACCAATAGCCGCCTGGATCGCCACATCAAACATCTGACGAGGAATCAGCTCTTTCATCTTTTCCGCCATTGCGCGGCCTTTCTGCTGCGCATTATCGCGGTGGACAATCAGCGCCAGAGCATCCACCCGGTCACCATTAATCAGGATATCCAGTCGCACCAACTTGGCCGCTTCAAAGCGGACAAAGCTGTAATCCAAAGAGGCAAAGCCTCGGCTTACGGATTTGAGGCGATCGAAGAAGTCCATAACCACTTCGCTCATCGGCAGTTCATAGCGCAGGGACACTTGTGAACCTACGTATTGCATGTCCTTTTGAATACCGCGTTTTTCCACACACAAAGTGATGACGTTGCCCAAATACTCCTGTGGTACAAGAATATTTACCTCGGCAATCGGCTCCCTCATCTCTTCGATGGAGCCTACATCGGGTAAGCGCGATGGATTATCTACCATCACTATCTCACCGTCTGACTGCTCAACTTCATAAACCACGGTCGGCGCTGTGGTAATCAGATCCAGGTCGTATTCCCGCTCCAGACGCTCCTGGATAATTTCCATATGCAGCATGCCGAGGAAGCCACAACGGAAACCAAAGCCCAGGGCATCGGATGTTTCTGGTTCGTAGAACAGGGAGGCATCGTTCAGCGACAGCTTCTCCAGCGCATCCCGGAAAGCCTCATAATCGTCTGAACTAACCGGGAACAAGCCTGCATAAACCTGGGGCTTAACCTTCTGGAAGCCCGGCAGCATATCAATGTCATCAGCGCCCTTAGCATGGGTCAGCGTATCGCCCACAGGAGCGCCATGAATATCCTTGATCCCTGCCACCACAAAGCCCACTTCACCTGCGCGAAGTACACCGGTTTCGTGGCGCTTGGGTGTAAAAATTCCCACGCTGTCCACAACATGGGCACGGCCGATAGATTTGGTGACAATCTTTTCTTTGGTTTTCAGGGTGCCCTGTACAACACGCACCAAGGAAACAACGCCCAGGTAACTGTCAAACCATGAGTCGATAATCAGCGCCTGTAGAGGAGCATCGACATCGCCTTCAGGCGGTGGTACCAAGCGCACCAGATCTTCCAGTACATCCTCAACACCGAGGCCAGACTTAGCGCTGCAACGAGTCGCTTCGGCGGCATCGATACCGATAATATCTTCAATTTCTTCGGCAACCTTTTCAGGGTCTGCCTGGGGCAAGTCCATCTTGTTCAAGACAGGGATAACTTCCAACCCCTGTTCAATGGCTGTATAGCAGTTGGCAACCGACTGGGCCTCAACGCCCTGGGCGGCATCTACCACCAGTAGCGCGCCTTCACAAGCTGCCAGAGAACGGGACACCTCATAGGAGAAATCCACGTGTCCGGGGGTATCAATAAAGTTCAGTTGATAGGTCTTACCATCGCGCGCTTCATAGTCGAGCGTCACACTCTGCGCCTTGATGGTAATCCCACGCTCGCGCTCGAGCTCCATGCTGTCCAGCACCTGTTCAGCCATCTCCCGATCGGAGAGGCCACCACAGTCCTGGATAAAGCGGTCAGCCAGGGTAGATTTCCCGTGGTCGATATGGGCAATAATGGAGAAATTGCGGATATGAGAGAGATCTGTGGCCACTGCGGAATAAAAACCCTTGCAAAATCAAATGATTAGCTGGCTATAGTGCCAACTGTGTGGCGCAAGTCTAACAGAACTCATGGACAGAGGTGAGAGCTAGGTGGCCCAATGGGCCACCAATCGCTGGAAAGCGGCTAGCTTTCGATCTTAATTGTACGGAAAGTGGACTGCCCGGCCCGGAAGAAGCGAATCGGCAATAGCTCATCCTCCGGCAGATCCTTGACGACAGTTTTGTAGTCACTAATGTCGCCAACTTCTTCAAAACCAAGTTGCGCGATGATATCACCACTGCGCAAACCTGCTTTGGCACCGGGCTTGCCTGGAATCACCTGCTTCACCAGCACCCCAGTTTCCACATTCCAGCGTTGCTTCAGGATATCGGGAATTTCCTCAACCACGACCCCCAGGCGCCCACCCACTCCAGAGCTGGGATTGGCTGCCACTTGCCTCGCTTCATCTTCAGAACCCGGCAGGGTGCCGACAGTGACACTCAGGCGCTCGGGTTTACGATTGCGAATCAACTCCACCTGGGCCTGTGTACCCGGTCGAATCTGGCCTACAACGTGCGGCAGGTCACCAAAAACCCCTATCTTCTGACCATGGAAGCGCAAAATGATATCACCGGGCATAATTCCCGCTTGAGCTGCGGGCGACCCAGGGCTCACCTGATCGATCAGGGCGCCGGCGGGCTTACCAAGGCCCATGGCTTCCGCCATATTGCGGTCGACATTACTGATTCCCACTCCGAGCCACCCGCGATCCACCCGCCCTTTTTCTTTTAACTGGGCAACCACATCCTGGGCAAGGCTTGCGGGAATAGCGAAGGAGAGCCCGATAGATCCGCCACTGCGGGTATAGATCTGAGAGTTGATACCCACTACCTCGCCATCCAGGTTAAACAGCGGGCCTCCGGAATTTCCGGGGTTAATTGCAACATCTGTCTGGATAAAAGGAACGTAATTCTCGCGGCTCTCATTGGGGATACTGCGCCCCATCGCACTGACGATCCCGGCGCTTGCGGAGTAGTCCAAGCCGAAGGGAGAGCCAATAGCGACAACCCATTCTCCCACCTGCAGTTCTTCGGAATCCCCCCAGCGTACTGACGACAGGTCTTCCGCGTCGATCTTTAACAGGGCCAGGTCGGAGCGCACATCCTTGCCGATAACCTGCGCCTCGTATTCGCGACGATCAGTCAATGTAACGGTTACCTGGTCCGCACCATCGACCACGTGATTATTGGTTACGATATAACCGTCTTCAGAGATGATAAAGCCGGACCCCATACTCGCTACCGGGCGCTGCTGGCGCTGGCGCGGCTCGAAAAGGTGGCGGAAGATATCGGGAATTTCCTGTTGAAGCTGCGGCTGGCTACTGCGACTAGTGCGGTTGCGATCAACCGTGTTGATTTTGACGACTGCCGGAGAGTTATCTTCGATTAACTCCGTAAGTTCAGGCAGTCCGCGGGCACTGGCAGCCCCGGAAACCAGCAGACAAAGAACCAGTAGATATTGTGTACAACGTTTAACCATAGGTTTGTTACCCCTAGTGATCCCTTCTAATATGAAACCATTGGATTTTCGAGTCCTTTCAAGGGCGAGCCTTGGCTTGTCCAGCCCCTTAGGGACTCTCAGTAACGACTTAGTGGCGATCTAGTCACCAAAGTTCTACAACAGACTGTAAAACTGTGTAAAGAGTTAACGATGTCCGAAATGCGCCCGCGTCCAGAACGCGGTCAGTTTCACCTGCCCACTGAGCTCTACGGCCAAAGTGTTTTGGGCGCCCCCCTACTCTATTTTCCCGCGCAAACCGGTACCCACCACGGCCTCATTATGGCCGGTACCCACGGAGATGAAGTCGCCGCAGTCGTCGCTCTATCCTGCGCGTTGCGGGCCCTCTCCACCAATTCATTGAGGCATCACGTAATCCTCGCTGTCAATCCGGATGGCTGCCAGCTGGGCACCAGGGCCAACGCACGCGGCGTAGATCTCAACCGCAACTTTGCCACTGCAAATTGGGATGGCAGTGGCAATGTCTACCGGTGGAACAGTGCTGCGGAAAAACGCGATGTTCGGTTAAGTACAGGTGATAGCGCCGCCTCTGAACCCGAGACCTCTGCACTTTGCCAGCTGCTTGCAAAGCTGGGACCGACCTGGACCGTTTCCATTCACGAGCCCCTTGCCTGTGTCGAGGACCCCAGCAACAGCCCTCTGGGAATGCAGCTTGCCAGCGATTTTAAGCTCCCTCTGGTTGGGGATGTGGGTTACCAGACCCCTGGATCATTCGGCACCTGGTGCGCAGAACAAACACTGCCCTGTATTACCCTTGAATTCCCCCCAATATCAGCTGATGCGGCAAGTGAAGACTACCTGCAAGCACTAATTGATCTGCTGACTTACGACCAATAAACTCTTCCTGCCTCGAAACGCAGAGGGGGCTCCACATCGCGGGCCAGCCAGGTGGGCCCATCCAGGTCCAGAAAGCTCGCTCGACTTCCCAAGAGCCAGGCTGCTCGGATAGCCCGAGAGGTACAAAGCATACATCCCAACATAATTTCCAGGCCGAGATCAGTCGCTTCATCTGTCAGTGCCAGGGCCTCGGTAATCCCGCCAGTTTTGTCCAACTTGATATTGACCATCTCATAGCGTTTGAGCAACTTCGGCAGATCTTCCCGAGTATGGCAACTCTCGTCCGCACAAATCGTCAGCGGGTGCTCAAAGCTCTCCAAAAATTCATCTTCACTCGCAGGAAGTGGCTGCTCAAGCATCGCCACCCCCAGCTCGCTTAAATCATGACATCTCTGTAACAAGGTCTCTTTTCGCCATGCCTCATTGGCATCAATCACCAACCTGGCATCCGGTGCTGCAGAGCGTACTGCCGACACCCTTTCTTGCACATGTTGGTCATCGAGTTTCAACTTGAGAACATCAGCTCCCGCCGTCACAGCAATTTTCGCAGCACTTGCCATTGCCTCGGGACTATCAACAACTAATGTCTGTACGGTAGGGAGAAAATCCGGAGCCGGATGTAGACGCCTCGCTTTTTTAACCTCCCAATCTGCCAGCGCACAATCCAATGCATTTCGCGCCGCTCCGGCAGGCATACGCAGCTGTAATTGCTCTCGGGTCAACCCATCACTCACCTCTTTGAGCATTGGCTGCAGCTGGTGCAAAACAGAGGCAGCACTTTCTCCATAGCGAGCATAAGGCGTGCACTCACCGACGCCAGAGACTTCACCATCACTAAGCTCCACCACCACAACTTGAGCCTCAGTGCGCGCGCCACGAGAGATGACAAATGCAGTACGTAGAGGCCAGCGCTCATCAAAACAGCGAGCCCTCATTGGCAGAGCCTCCAGGCAATAAAAGGAACTCTCAGTTTAGGCCAGGGAGACGAGGGCTAGCTGGCGAAGGCGGAGGCGACGGACTATTTCTTTTGGGAGGGCTCAATCTGCAGAAGTACAGGGGTGTAGGTGGGGTTTTGCGACTGGGACCTACTGTACCAGCGAACTCCCAAAGCACCGAAGACCAGACCGATCAAGGCCCCAATTACAGCACCGGGTTCAGCGAAGAGCGAATCCCCAATCAGTGCAACTAGCACCAGGGACATCAAGGGGACGAGGTAAACCAGCAAGGCACTACTGGTCAGGGCATTCTCGGTAATACCAATTACCGCCACATCATCGAGGTGGATTTTATCTGCGGAAAAACCGTTGAGAGCTACTTTAACGCGGGTCGAAGAAGAAAACAGATCGCCCAGTAATCCGGTCCCACAGCTGGACTTGGTAGAACAGCCATTACAGGCGCTACTCTGGGTGGCCTCCACCCAGATAGCATCGGACTCTATGGCCACCACCCGACCACGCTCTTGAAGCACCTATATGCTCACTTAGCTCTTTGCGGTAATTGAGCTGGCAACACGGCGCGCTGTAGTTTCGGGGATTTCACCCACCACTGTTACAGTGTAAGCAACACCTTCAATTTCCAAGCGGTCCATATAGGCTGTTGTGGCTCCGCGGATTGCGCGGCCTTTAAAACCCTCAAGTTCTGGACCGAGGCGCTGGACAAATACAGAGAACACTCCCAGCCCGTCGCTAAACACCATCATGTCGCCATCAGATAACGGCTTGACGGATACTACCCGGAAACCATCGGGCAACCAGCCCACCTGCCAGCGGCTCTGTGAAGCCGTACACTCATTCCGATTATCGATGCGCCGGGCATTATTGGAGACCGCCTGTAGTGCGGCATCCTCTACAGGGGAGAGATCCAGTTGTACAAACTGGTAACGCTCCAGTACGCGGCCCTGGGTGCTAACCAGCATGGTCTTCAACGGCAGCCCAGTCTGTTTATCGAGACTCACTACCAAGCCCAGGCGATAGCGATCCCTCGGTCGCGCCTCAATCACAATAGCATCGCGATCCGCGATTCGCTCCTCACCCCGCAAGATAAATTGGTAGGCGCGCTGAGCCTGTTGTTGGCCCGCCGAGTTCCATGCTGTAGCACGATTTCTTGGCGAAGCACTGACATCGCAATTTCCGGCACTGCCGTGGCTGATCAACTCTCTAGGCTCACCACTGAGGTAGCGCACGCGCTCTACCTGCTCACCTTCTCGAACCGCGTGAACTACCTGCAAGGTCTCCAGGAGGCCCGCATGCTCAAAGGTCACCAGACCACTGTATTCAAGCTCAGTTACTGCCTTTGCCAACTTGGCTAGCCAATGCTCAACCTCGTTATTACTCACCACACCCGGGCTTACCATGCCGCTCTGCGCTGCAGGGTTGAGATTCGCAGGATTGAGATTAACTACACCAGATGTCACCCCCTCTTGCGCCGGCACGGTACCAACAGCGCCTTCCGGAGCTGCAGTTGCTGGATCGGCCGGTACTGCGGCAGGGCTTTCCACCTTAACCGAGCCCCCATCTGTCATAGCAACCTCCACTACAGCTGGGGCTGCTGCGGGAGCAGTACTCATATCGAGATTGATGGTGGTGGGGGCACTGGGTTCGACCCCAGTGTCAACCTGGGCAAATGACATGGGTGCCAACAACGAGGAGGCCAACAGTAGACCGTTGGCCTTGAGAATCCCGCTGAAAATTCGGCGCCCCCTGGTTTCGACTTTCGTCACACTACATTCCAACCTGTTCGCCGTAAGTGGCGCGAGCAAAGGGAACCATGCCCTGACTGCCCACATGAGCGGCTTGTTCTGAGTGCTGAATCATTACGCGATTCAGGTGGCGCATCAACTCGGGAGTCGGGGCCTGCTGAATTACGGCCTGCCCCACAACACCGGTGCGTTGTTCCGGCACAAAGCGGGGAGCCGCAGTGCTCACTGAGCGCGTGGAAGGGGCGGGCACATAGAAACCGGAAGGCTGCGGTGCAGACTGAACGACCGGCTGAGCCTCCCGTTCTACCGAAGCTACCGGCTGGTTTGCCCCCTGAATAGCGCTCTGTGGAGAATCTGTCATTTGCTGCACACCCAAAATGGCAGCAAAGGCCACCGTCGCAGCAACAGCACCACGGGACAGCGGACGCCACCAGCGATTGTTGACCAAATTGCCAGCAACCGCAGATCCCCCATTGCCGTTTTGCGACAGAGGCTCTTCCTCATCGATGGCGGCAGAAATACTCGCTGCAAGGCCGATGTCGACCGGCGCGACCTGTTCGCGGCGCATAACACTCGCCGCAAGTTGGTAACGCGACCAGCGCTCACCGAACTCTTCAGAGGCCGCGCTGGCCTTCAGAAGCCGTTGCAGCTCCAGTTCGCTGACTTCGCCATCCATGAGCGCCGAGAGCGACTCGTTAAGACGTTCCTGATGATTCCCGTGGGACATAGGGGTTAACCCTCTTGTGCAATCATTTATTCGGTGCCCACAAGCACCATATTTGGTTACATGTTATGACCGGAGTCTGAGCAGTTGGTTTCCCCGACTGGGAAAATTTTCCGCAATTTTAACTCCTGTCACCCAGTGTTTCCGGCTCGCCGGCCATCACGGCCTGGACTGTCCGGTCTATCGCCTCCCGTGCGCGAAATATCCTAGAGCGCACGGTTCCCACCGGGCATCCCATAACCTCGGCGATTTCCTCGTAGCTAAGTCCCTCAAGCTCCCTCAGCGTTACCGCTGAGCGCAGATCCTCTGGCAGTGCGCGAATAGCGCGATGCACCGCCGCTTCCAGCTGGTCGCGAAACATCTGGCTCTCAGGTGTCTCGTTATCGCGCAGCAGGTCAGCACCCGAGTAAAACTCGGCATCTTCCAATTCAACATCAGAAGATGGCGGCCGACGACTGCGGGAAACCAGGTGGTTCTTGGCGGTATTGATCGCAATCCGATACATCCATGTATAAAAAGCGCTCTCGCCACGAAAATTGGCAAGAGCACGATAAGCCTTGATAAAAGCCTCTTGGGTTACATCCTGTACTTCACTGTGGTCCTTAATGAACCGACTCACTACAGCAACAATTTTGTGTTGGTACTTGAGCACAAGAAGATCAAAAGCGCGTTTGTCCCCTTTTTGTACCCGTTCCACCAACTCACGGTCACTCGTTGACGCCTGATGCGCTGTCATCCCCAACTCCCATATCCAGCCACACTGCGGGCGCCACAAAACTTGACTGCGGGGCCACCGGCGCAGGCGTTTCTTTTACTGTGTTGATGACAATGACAATAGGACATAAGTTCCACGTCAAATCGACGAATAATCAGGAGGCGCTATACTACGCGACCCTTAAACATAATTGAAATCTATGAATGCCCAGGCAAACTACGACGTTCTCGTAATTGGAAGCGGTGCAGCAGGCCTTACGCTGGCCCTGCATCTCGCCTCCCAGTATCGCGTGGCCCTGCTCTCCAAGCAGAGATTGCAAGATGGCTCCACCTGGTTCGCCCAGGGAGGCATCGCCGCAGTGCTGGATGAGATGGATTCGGTTGAGTCGCATATTGCAGACACATTAGACGCGGGTGCAGGACTCTGCCACCCCGCTTCCGTGCGCTTTACCGTAGAAGAGAGCACCGCTGCAATCCGCTGGCTGATCGATCAGGGAGTGGACTTCACCCGAGAAGAAGAGGGCTACCACCTCACCAAAGAGGGGGGGCACAGCCACCGGCGCATTATCCATAGCGCCGATGCCACCGGCCGAGCGGTGCACAGCACACTGATCACCAAGGTACTGAACAGCCCAAATATCGACTGTTTTGAGCACCATGTCGCCATTGACCTGATTCGCCAGCCCGATCCGCAGAAAGGCCGATTCCGCTGTGCAGGCGCCTACGTGCTTGATAAAAATACCGATGAAGTTGAGCTGGTACAGGCAAAAGCTGTCGTTCTGGCCACCGGTGGTGCCAGCAAAGCCTACCTCTATACCAGTAACCCGGACGGTGCCAGCGGCGATGGGATCGCGATGGCTTGGCGCGCCGGTTGCCGCGTGGCGAATATGGAGTTCAATCAATTCCACCCCACTTGCCTTTATCACCCCAAGGCCAAGGCCTTACTGGTCACAGAGGCTTTGCGCGGCGAAGGGGCGGTGCTCAAACTTCCAGACGGCAGCCGGTTTATGGACCGCTTCGACAAGCGGGGTGAGTTGGCACCAAGGGATATCGTCGCCCGCGCTATCGACCACGAGATGAAGCGACTGGGAGCAGACTGCCTTTACCTGGACATCTCCCATAAAGATCCTCAGTTTGTGCGCGATCACTTCCCAACGGTCTATAGCAACTGCCTTCGCTACGGTATTGATATCACCCGCGAGCCCATTCCGGTAGTACCAGCAGCTCACTATACCTGCGGTGGCATTATGGTCGATCGCCACGGCCGCACCGACCTGGATCAGCTCTACGCAATAGGCGAGACCACCTTTACTGGCCTGCACGGCGCCAACCGGCTCGCCAGCAACTCCCTATTGGAGTGCCTGGTCTATGCGCGCTCTGCAGCACTACATGTTGATGAGCACCTGGGCATGGTGCAAGCGCCCCGCCCCTCACCCGACTGGGATGCCTCACGGGTTACAGACTCAGACGAAGATGTCGTGATCTCCCATAACTGGGACGAACTACGGCGCTTTATGTGGGACTATGTGGGCATCGTGCGCACCCGCAAACGGCTTCTGCGGGCCGAGCACCGGGTTAAACTGCTCCAGAAGGAGATCCGCGAGTTTTATGCCAATTACCGGGTCAGCAGCGACTTGGTGGAGCTGCGCAATCTCTCTCTGGTGTCAGAGCTGATTATCCGCTCAGCCCTGGATCGGCGCGAAAGCCGGGGACTGCACTACTCGCTCGATTACCCGCAACTGCGGGAGCTGGCTATGGACACCATTCTGGTACCGGAGAATTTCGCCGGTCAACGTCAGTTCATTTAGGTGGGCTGGGGTAAGTATTCCCCCAGCCCCATTGCCCTAGCGAGAAAAGCGCAGCGCCACTTGCAGCCTGCGCCAATCCCCAGCCTCCAGCATATCCCTGGCAAGCACCAGCCGCAGGGAGTGCCCGAAAGCATCGCGTCCATTAATCACCACTAGCCAGCGCCACAGTACCAGCTCCCCAACAAATTGAAATTCACGCTTCCCTTGCCCCTCCCGACACCAAAACCACTTGCGTTCCCGAGTCGATAACACCCCTTTCAACGCCCTGACACGGCGCCACTCAATAAGCGTATACACCAGCACTAGCGCACTGAAGAACCAGGATAGAAACAGGGGTAATTCACAGAGCCAGATCAGCAGGACCGCTAAAAAGGCAGCCAGCAATAAAAGCAGCCGTAAAAGAGGGGAAGGCGCAACGACGCAGTTCAAGCGGGCGCTGCGCTCATAGACTTGAAGAGGCGCGTTATTCCTGCAAGCCGGTGTTGTCACGGATAATCTGCACAATGCGCATCAGCTCGGGATCTTCCGGGTCCTGACGGCGCAGGAACCAGGCAAACAAATCCTGATCCTGCTCATCGAGCAGGCGGATATAGCGCTGTTGATCCTCAGGCTCCAGGGTTTCGTAAACATTATCGAGAAACGGCAGCAACACCAGATCCAATTCCAACATGCCTCGGCGGCTAGCCCAAAACAGGCGGTTGCGATCCATACTTCTTTCCAACCAGGTTAAAAGCGCAGTATACCCCCTGCCCCACCAAACTTGAAAAAGACGCTAATACCCTCCCCTCCGACCCCAGAGTCTCCCCCCTGAGATCACCAGTCTCTATTTATGGCGCTGTGACTTGTGGGCCCTTGCAGACACCCCCACCTGGAGACGATCAGGCACTAGCTCTCCCCCGCAAAAAGAACCCTTACAGCACCGCAGACCGACCCGATCAGCACACCGAGACTCCCGTTAAGGGGGTTTACTTCGACTCGTGCCCGAGGCAAATGCCCCCCATGCATGCCTGAAAGTCTATGGGTCCGTATCAATATGTAGCTTGAAGCTCTTCGCGCCCACCACTAAAAAATCAGTAATTACTGCATGAAAGTCCGAATAGTCTATTGAAAATATCGAAACGCATCGACTTACAAAAACAAAGCGCTTGCAGTGAAAAATAAATTTCCTGACGGATGCCACAATGGGATATCAAGCGACACCTGATTCACGTAGAATGAATAACTGAATAAAAAAATTTCAAGTACTTTCGGTACTAATTTGGAAGCGCCCACAACTTTGGCCGCCTGATTTATTTATAACTGACAGGAAGGATAATGCTGGACAGGTTTTATTTAATGGGGACACAGAAATCCGCTGTAAGCTTTTTCTCCAAGACAATGCTACTGACAGCGGCAGTGCTTGGCGCACTGCAATTATATTTTTTCATCGGAGAAACCTCCCAAAGAGATATGCAGGCATTCTGGCTTATCTCAGCGCTGATAGGGGGCTTTGTGTTTATGTTTTGGTTGTTCTTTTTTACGGCTCATCTTATACAGCGGAAAGTCGCACTGTTTCTGTATTTGCCAAATGGGCATAAAATTACCCTGCTATTAAATATGAACACTGAACAATACTTGATTTTTGATGCGGCAACAGTGAGGGGCTTCGATTTTCCCCAGGATACTACGGACCTTGTCTTAAAGTTTGGGGAGGACAACCAAACCGTTATCGACTTGAGACATTTTGCTTACCACCAGCGGCAGGAATTGCAGTCCTTCCTTCAAAAGCTGATTGATTATAATCAGGTACAAGGCTATCGAGAACTGGAAGGGATGAACTTGCAAGGCGGTTTGGCTGGCTGGATGTAATCCAGCCCCCAGAGAAAGACAAAATAATTAAGCGGAAAGAAAAGTGTCAGAACAGTTCATTGAAATTGATGGAAAGGGCCGGTTTATTCGACGTAGCCTGATAGCAGGTTTTGCGTCTCTTTTTTTGATGGGAGCAGCAATATCTGGATTGTTTATGCTCTCAGAGGGAGCAATATCGGTAGGAATTTTTCTAGGTGTATATATACTGGGAGATATGCTTTATAAATACTGGCGGAAGGCATACCTGATACGGGACATGCCCTTTTGCTCCTATGACAGAAGCGGACAGCGTTTGCTTTTCCCAATACTGCTGGAAGAAGAGGAGCAAGAGAAAATACCAAGTGGCCATATGGCCTGGGCAGCGCTGGACTTGACCGGAATAAAGAGCTTTCAGTTCATTGGAAAGCTAGGCGTAGTCGACTATGGAGAAGGGCAAAGTGAGTACCTGATTTTTACAGAAGCCTACACCAAAGCACAACGTAGAAAGCTGGCAAGTTTTTTCGATGATTGCTGACTCACTGCAAATATGAGGTAGAACAGTTCAACCCCCAGGTATCGCATCAAAGTACCGCAAGAGTACCAACACCCGCCACCCTGGGGGGTGCAAATTGCCAGCACTTCATACTTCCACTCTAACACCAATAGAGATCGCCACTTAGGGGTGCTCCCCTGACCCCCGAGTCTCAAGGTCCAACAAACCCCCTCCTGAAACTCCAAACTTGAAATAGGCGTGAAGATCCCCAAATATTGCCCCAATACAAATATAGGTGGCAGGACTATGGACCAGCAACAGTGGCAGGAATTTCTCAGCAATGAAGGCGCCATTTGGGAGGGCGGCAAAGCCCACTTTCCCCTTACCAGTCGCGAAGACCCACAAAGCTTACACCTGCTGGACTTAGGCCCAATCGGAGCTATTTCCATTACCGGACCCGACAGCCAGAAGTTCTTACAGGGGCAGCTCACCTGTGACTTGATCAACCTTCCCGATGAACACAGCACCCTGGGAGCTCACTGCAATCCTAAGGGGCGTATGATCAGTGCTTTTAGTGCACTGAAACTTTCGCAAAGTGAGTTCATCTTCCGGTTGCCAAAGGATTTGGCCCCCATCGCCCAGCAAGCGCTGGCCAAGTACGCCGTCTTTTTCAAAACAGAGCTGCACGACATCAGTGATGAAACCCACTGGTTAGGCCTGCAGGGGCGCGATGTGGCAGAGCGCACCTCCAAACTGCTGGGCTTCGAGCAACCCTCTGTCGGCGAGGTGAAGCTATTTGACTTCGAAGGGGAGCGCTGCATTGCCCAATGTATTACCGACCTGCAGCTAGCCATCCTGGTACCCACCAGCAAGGTCCAGCAACTGTGGCAAAAGCTATCACCAGAGTGTGAAGCTACCGGCTATGACTGTTGGCAAATGCGCCAAATTGAAGCCGGCATCCCCCAGGTGGACGCAGCCACGACAGAGATGTTTATCCCGCAGATGACCAACCTGCACCTGCTCGGTGGCGTGAGCTTTAAAAAAGGCTGCTATACCGGCCAGGAAGTAATTGCCCGTATGCAATTCCGCGGCGCCGCCAAACGTCGCCTTTACCGGGCCAGCTGCGCTTCGGGTGATCTCCCTGAATCGGGCATGGAGATCTTTGGAGATGGAAAGCAAAGTATTGGCAATCTGGTGGAAGCCTGCCATAGCAAAGAAGGCATTCAGCTACTCGCCGTACTCACCATCGCCAAAGTGGCCGCAGGTGAAACCTTACACCTGAAAGATGGCCGCACTTTGGATATCGAGGAACTCCCCTATGATGCAGATGCCGACCCGCTGGCCTAAACAGAAAAATTACTTTTAATCAAAAAGGCGGCTTTTTAGTCGCCTTTTTTGTTTATGAGTTAACAACCAGAAAAAACCTCTGGAAAGCAAAAAGGTTTGCACCACTCAAAACGCAGCTTACTACCGCTACTATATTTATAGATATTCCCCTAGGCGTCAAAATTCCAGCGTAATAAAGCAGTAGAGGGAGGCAATATTGAAAGAGTTAGACCAACTAATTGTCGTTCTTGAATGCTGTATTATTTTGGCAGGCTTTGCTGCAATAGTTGGCACGCTCCAACCCAGAAAAGGCAGAAATCTTGGCAAAGGAAGAATTGTATCCCTCGCGATGATTATTTATATCAGTTTGATCAACGCATTACTGGCTGCCTTCACCCTGACTCTATCCAATTTTGATCTCGCTGATCGCACCCTGTGGTCAGTAAGCAGTTTTGCCATGAGTGTGGCTACGTCGTTTTCTATCGGCTACCTATGGATAAAGAAACGACTCAAATCTGTTTCAATTGTTGCCAAGGTTACCTATTTCCTTCTTTTCGGCATTGCCGGCTCAGTAGTTATTATCAATATCATGAATGCGCTAGGGATCGTTTTCAACAGGGAGTATGGGCCGTATTTTTTATCCTTTGTTTGCAACCTATTTGTCGTCGGTTATGCATTTTCAAGACTGCTTATGCGCCCATTATGGGTAGCTGTTAAAGAAAATGAACTAGGCCGAACCGACAAGGAGAAAACGGCGGCGTCCGGCTGATTTTCAGCTAAAAGTGTGGCACCAACCATTGGACACCTACACCTAACAAAAATTATTAACCATATAGCAAGCGGGTTAAAATAAAGCTAATTGTGAGACGGGAAACAACTTACCAGTTCTCCATTTCACTCATATACTGTTATCAACTTTCCTATTTAACCTTTCTGCTTGGGACAATAGCGGAAGATGGAAAAACTGTCGGTACAAATCGATCAATTGCTTGTCATTATTGAAATATCCATAGTGCTGGCAGGATTTGCGGCAATGGTTGCCACTTTTCAGTCAAGGAGAATAGAGAGTATCTCTAGGGGTCATGTGGTGTCCCTGGCCATGATTGTCTATATCAGCCTATTCAGCGCACTGCTCGCCGCCTTTTCTTTGGCACTTTTGAACTTCCGTATCGATGCTGGCTATGTTTGGTCTACAAGCAGCTCCTTGATGGGAATAGCCACCACAGGCTTTATTGTCTATCTGTGGAAAAAAAGACACTTCAAATTTGTGTCTATTGTAATGAAAGTTACCTACTATGGGCTTTTCAGTATCGCTACATCGGTAGTTATCGTCAGCACCCTCAACGCTACTGGCATATTTTTCGAAAGAGAGTTTGGCCCTTATTTTTTAGCCTATATCTGTAACTTGTTTTTTGTCGGCTTTGCGTTTGCCCGGCTATTAATGCGACCTCTTTGGAAGGCCGTTGAAACCAAAAAGAGGCACCCTGTGAAGGGTCGCTAATCCAAAACAGAGAAGATTATTGAGCAATTAATATATCACCACTCAACTGGAAATACTTTCTGATTTACTCAAGCCCTATATCCACAGTCAATTCCAGCACGACTTTAGCGCCATTTTTTTACGCTCAAATGATTTTTACCTATAAATACTAATTTTCTCTATTTACAATCCGGGAGAGCTGAAAACTCTTCTTTTTTTGACTCGTACCACTTCTGCATCAATTCAGGATTCTTCATCAGTTCCTGCATTTTCTTCATGGCCAGTAAGTGCTGGGCATCATTTTTACGATACATCTCGATTCCGTGCATCTTACTGAGTTCCGCCACCTCTTCAAAACTATCCCCGTGAAACTCCAAATCGCAGGCACCCCCCAACTCCTTACAAGTCATCATTTTCATAGCAATATCACCTTAGATTTCATAAGTTACATTTTATCTGACAGATAAATAACTTCAAAAGAGCCAAAAATAGATAATAGCTCTAATTGGCTTTCAAGCCTCGATAGATTTCCATCCCAAAACACTGCCGAAGCAGAGAGTAGACGCATATAACCACTGAAAAATAGAAAAATTTTTTATCTAAAAGCCAAGAGAAGGATAACAGGAATAGAATTTTTGGCGCTCTGGATAAATACAAACCCGGATAGATAATACCTATCCGGGTCAAGCCACTAAATCTCCACAGCAATCCGCTTCAATTGACCAGCCTCTGGCAAAGCCCACTCAATTGGCTTTTCTCCACGCTGTTGCAACCAGTGATTGGCCTGGGAAAAAGGACGGGTTCCAAAGAAACCCCGGTGCGCAGATAGAGGGGAGGGGTGTGGAGCACGCAACACTAAATGCTTATTGCGGTCGATAAAGCCTCCCTTCTTTTGCGCATAGCTCCCCCAAAGAACAAAGACTAACCCTTCACGCTGTTCCGCTAGCTTGTGAATCGCCGCATCCGTAAATTGCTCCCAACCCTGCCCTTGGTGGGCGCCGGCCTTGCTGTCCTCAACAGTAAGGGTGGCATTTAGCAAAAGCACGCCCTGCTCTGCCCATGGTTGCAGGCAACCGTGGTGTGCAGGAGGAATACCCATATCGGAGTGCAACTCTTTAAAAATATTTTGCAGCGATGGGGGAATGCGTACTCCGGGCATCACAGAAAAACACAGGCCATGGGCTTGGCCAACGCCATGGTATGGGTCCTGACCCAGGATAACGACTTTTACCTGATCAAAAGGTGTGGAGTTAAAGGCATTAAAGATCTGGCCACCAACTGGGTAGATCTTCTTGCCGGCAGCCTTCTCCCCCTTTAAAAACTGACGCAATTGGGTCATATAGGGTTGGTCAAACTCCCCGCCCAAAACATCGTACCAAGAGGGGTGGATCTTTATTTTGTCCGGAACCGGCATTCTTAAACCTTCAATATCTTTTTAACATAGTGTTGTAACTCGGGCACAACTTCCTCCTCAAACCAGGGCCTGCGACGCAACCACAGGGTGTTGCGCGGGCTTGGATGCGGCAAGGGAAAGTATCCCGCTGGCAGTGCATCGCGGTAATGTCGAACATTCTCGGTAATACTGCCATACCAGTGCGGGAGGTAATGGCGCTGGGCGTATTGTCCCACCAACAGCGACAGTTGCAAGTTGGGTAATTGTGCCATTAGGCGCTGATGCCAGGTGGCGGCACACTCGGGTCGCGGCGGCAGGTCACCGCCCTTGCCGCGCCCAGGGTAACAGAAGCCCATGGGAATAATGGCAATCTGGGACTCGTCGTAAAAGGTGTCCCGGTCAATCGCCAGCCAATCTCGCAGGCGATCTCCTGAGGGATCATTCCAGGGAATACTGGTCGCGTGGACCTTGGTGCCCGGGGCTTGGCCGACGATCAGTAAGCGTGCAGATACTGCAGCCCTCAAGACTGGGTTCGGCCCCAGAGGAAGCTGTTCTTCACAGAGGCGACAAGCCCGTATTTCCTCTAGCAGTGCCGGTAACTTCTCAACTACCACCTATTTTACGCCCCTATTGTTTACCGTCGGGGAAAGCCAAATGTAACAACCGCGCGCGGCGATCCTGGGGATCACGGGCACGACTGATATTATTGTTATTGAAAACCACAAATACCCCCTGGTTATTTACAGCAACTCCAGACCCCATTCCCCCCAACCGAGACACTTCATAGGCGTGCTCCGGGGATTCTTCAATCTCACGGTAAACCAAGCACCATTCAGCTTGCAAGCTCGGCAGAGCTCTTCTACATACCGCATATGCGTTGCTTTCAAGAGTAAAAAGAGCGCCGTCATGATAATCAAGTCCTCTCAGATTCTCCGGGTGGTCTCCAAAATCCAGCCCCACTACAGAAGGCAAGGAGAAAACTTGAAACTCTCCTTTATTTCCCACCTTTAACAATCCCCTGGGTTCCCGCTCTAAAGCTACCCACAAGTCATCGCCAACCTCAACTATTCCCTCCCCGCCATTGTTGAATCCCAGCGAATAACCCAGGTGTTCTATTGCTGATGACCACTTGTTATTAATCCAGCGTGAACTCCCATCTGTGTCCACTTCTGCTATTCGATTGTGACGTTCACTCAATAAAAATGTACCGTCGTCTCTACAACATATTCCACCAAAACGCATTGCGGATTTAGGCCGCAATAAATCCATAACAAAGTGAGAAACATTATCAGCTACTCCCCTTTTGGGCGGAGGCAGGCCGCTAACTTTTAGGTATTTTTCTAATGTCGCACTCTGACCGTGCAAATTGATTCTATATATTTTTTCCGATTCTTTAGGAGATATCGTTATTAATTGGCCACAAAAACTCAAACCAGATAGACCTACACCCGAGCTATTATCTATCCAGTAATCAGCAATATCTTTGGCCAAAAAAATCTCAGCAGCCATTCCCACGGATGCTAAAAATATGAAATTAATTGTGAGGAAAACTGTCTTGATCATTACATTCCCCATTAAACACAACCCAACTATTCGAACCCCAATAATAGAAAGTCTCTATTGGTATTTAGTCAGGTTGATCTGGTAGAGCCAGATGTAATAAGAGTGCTCTGCGATCCTGAGGGTCGTGAATACGGCTGATATTATCATTGTCAAACACAATAAAAACGCCCCGCTCTCCAATAGCCAAACCATCTCCCTTGCCACCGGTCCGCGATACCTCGTAGCCGAGTTCAGAGGAGTTTTCATGTTCCCAGTAATCCAGACACCACTCAGCTTTCAAGCTGGGTAATTCCCTGCGGCAAACTGCATAGGCATTCGGTTCCAGGGTCCACAAAGCCCCATCATAGTAATAGAGGCCTGCCATATTTTCCGACTCATCACGAAAATCCAGCCCTTTTACTGGCGGCGGTGTAAAAATCTGCACGCTCCCTTTGGGGCCAAGTTTTACCAAGGCGCGTGGGTCGCGCTCTATGGCCATCCAAAAATCATCGCCCACTTTCTGTAATCCCACACCGGAGAGATTGTATCCCTGCATATAGCCTTGTGCTTTAGCCGTGTTCGACCACATATTCTCCAACCAATACCCCTTCCCTTCCTTATTTATTTCGGCTATGCGGTTATAGCGTTCACTCAACAAATAGAACTTGTCATCGGCACAGGTGATGGCTTCAAAATCCATCGCTGCGGCTGGGCGAGTAAGATCCAGTAGGAAATGCCATAAATTAGTAGGCCTATCTTTTTTCGGAACCCGGAGCCCAGCCAGCTTGATATAAGGCTCCAAGGTTGCACTCCTATCTCCTAATACTATCTGGTAGATCTCCCTGGATTGCTTATCCGACACCGTAACCATTTTTCCATCGCAAAAACTCAGTCCAGATATGCTTAACCCGGCACTATCATCCACCCAGTAATGAGCTATTTTTTTGGCGGGAATAATTTCAGCTGCCAGCCCCATGGATGACAAGAGCGCACATACGATAGTTAAAAAAATACGCTTAATCACGATCCTTCCAATTTATCGCCAAAGTGATTTAAGAACCGGGAGATTCCCTGCGGCCAACAGACACTACCAAGCTGTAAGGTCCCAATAGCTATTGGTACACAGCATAGTTACCCCAATTGCTCTAAACAATTTTAGCGCTAGTGACTAGAAGATATTTTAAAAATGGAGGGAGTTGTTGAGCGGGAGAGAACTAAAAGGATGGGATTAGCGCCGACTCCCGGAAAGTACGGCGCCAGACAGAGTCAATTATTGCTGCCTACTGGCCTCATCTGGCATTGCCAGATGCAACAACAGCGCGCGCTTGTCGTCAGGCGCCAGGGCACGGCCGATACTATTGTTGTCGAGGATAACGAAAATACCCTGCTCTCCAACTGCCAGCCCCTCGCCCTTTCCATAGCGGGTTTCTTCATAAACCCGCTCGGGAGATTCTTCAAGGGCGCGATAATCCAGGCACCACTCGGCTTCCAGGCTAGGAAGTGCCCTGCGGCACACGGCGTGGGCGTTGCGCTCCAAGGTAAAGAGTGCGCCGTTGTGGTAATCCAATCCCGCCAAGTCCTCTGAACGGCCAGCAAAGTCCAGGCCATCTACTTGAGGCAGAGTCAGTGTGCTGGCCTCGCCATCTGCATTAAGCCTCAACAAACCACGGGGTTCGCGCTCCATGGCCACCCAGAAAGTATCGTCGGCTTTCACCAACCCCTCGCTGGAAGCATTGGTCTTCTTTAGAAACCCCTGGGACCTGGCTAATGCCGACCAGCTATGCTCCTGCCAGCGTACATTTCCCTCGATATCTACGATGGCAATACGGTTGTAATGCTCACTGACCAGATAAACCTGGCCATCGCTACAGGTAACACCTTCAAAGTCCAGATCTTCTGCCGGGCGGAACAACTCCTTGAAGCCTTCCCAAGCGCTGACAGGCTCATCCTGCTCCGGTATCCCAAGGCCGATTAAGCGAAGATGTGATACCAGGTCGGCACTGTCATCGCGAAGTTCAAGCGTGTAGATCTCTTCAGAATTCTTATCGGAGACTGCCAGCAGATCTCCAGAACAAAAACTTAAGCCGGAAATATCCAGGCCTGCACTACTATCAACCCAATAGCTGGCCAGCAACCTAGCCGGGGTAATTTCTGCGGCTATCGCCAGTGGCGACAACAGCACGGATAGAACACTGAAGAGAGTACGCTTGATCACTACAAAACCAATTAATCGCGGAAGTTATTAAACTGCAATGGCTGTTCCAGCTCTTTACCGCGTAACAAGGCGATCACCTGCTGCAAGTCATCGCGCTTCTTGCCAGTAACACGCACCTGCTCACCCTGAATGGCAGCCTGCACCTTGAGCTTTTCATCTTTGATCAGCTTAACAATCTTTTTTGACAGTTCTTTGTCAAGGCCATTTTTCAGGGTCACGTCCAATTTGACCTGCTTGCCGGACTGCTCTTTATCACCTACATCCATCGCCAGTGGATCGATATCGCATTTGATCAGTGCGCCGCGCAGCATATCCACCATCTGGTCTACCTGCATGTCCACTTCAGCGCGAACTACCAGGGAGAACTCACTCATCTCCACTTCCGCATCCACACCTTTAAAGTCGAAGCGGTTGGTAATAGTGCGATTCACCTGATCCACAGCATTGGTGAGTTGGTGCTTATCCACTTCAGATACAATGTCAAAAGAAGGCATTAAGTTGTCTGCTCCTATTTCCAGGTTTCCGGAGTAATCTCCGCGTTGTTGTCACTATCAGCCAGCCAGATATGGCCATCCTGAATGGTTGCACTCAGGTCCATATTGCGCTCAGCCATAGCCGCCAATTGCTCAGTGGCATCAGCGGCTAAATGGTAGACGGTAAGGTTATCAAAGCGCTCCAATTGGCTGGCCTGTTTCTGCCACCAGATTGGTGCTGCACGGCGCCCGTAACTGTATACGATAACGCGCTTCGAGCGGTTGCAGGCTTTGCGAATTCGTTCCTCAGTGGGCAACCCCACTTCGATCCAGAGATCGATTTCCCCGCTCAGGTTTTTTTGCCAGAGATCTGCTTCCTCATCGGAGGACAATCCCCGGGTAAACTCCAGCGTTTCCGCCGCATTGTGCGCAAAAGCCAGTAGGCGCACCATCATACGCTCATCTGTTTCCGAAGGATGTCGCGCCAAAGTGAGCGGATGTTCGGCGTAATAATCCCTGTCCATATCGGATATCTGGACTTTGGCCTTAAATATTGTTGCTTTTAGCGCCATTTTGGCTCCATGGTGATGCCTTCTCCAGCGCCGGGAGTCAGGCGGACTATTCTTGATGGGTTCACGTGAGAATAAGGATATTCCGCATGACCTCTGCGCTCCCCAGCGGCTGGCCCTTATGGCAGAGCTCACTGCTACTGCTGCTGGCAACCACCCTCAGCGGCTGTGGTGTCAACAATATCCCAACCTATGACGAGCAGGTTAAAGCCACCTGGGCCCAGGTTCAAAACCAATACCAGCGCCGTGCCGATCTGGTTCCCAATCTGGTGCAAACCGTAAAAGCTTACGCATCCCACGAACGGGAAACCCTACAAGCCGTCACTGAGGCCAGGGCCAAAGTCAGCTCTCTCCAGGTTGACGGCAACCTTCTCAATGACCCAGCCAAGCTGCAACAGTTCGAAGCAGCACAAGGCCAGTTAACCAGCGCGCTATCCCGCCTTATGTTGGTGGTAGAACGATACCCCGACCTCAAAGCCAACCAGAACTTCCTCACACTGCAATCTCAGTTAGAGGGCACCGAAAACCGCATCAGTGTCGCGCGCCGGGATTATATCCAGGCTGTAGAGCGCTACAACCGCGAGATTCGCACTTTTCCAGGAAGAATCTGGCATGCCGTGCTCTACAGGGATATGCCGCTTCGAGAAACTTTCGAAGCCACCAGTGAAGATGCCGACAAGGCACCTGAGGTCAACTTCCAATAGACAGGCGCCATCGACCCCAAAATGAACCGCCCCAGTCTTACCATAACCACCCTGATCGCTCTGGTCTGTGCCTTAGCAGCCTGGGCCGATGTACAGTTTCCAGCGCTGTCCGGCCGGGTAGTAGATCAGGGAGAGTTGTTAAAGGCCGATGAGAGATACCAACTTACTGAGTTGATACAGCAGTATGAGCGCGACAGCGACAATCAGCTGGTTGTCACCACCATCCCCGAGCTTCAGGGCATCACTATAGAGGAGTATGCCAACCAACTGGCACGCAAGTGGAAGCTAGGAAAGAAAGACAAAGACAATGGAGTGCTTTTCCTGATTGCGCCCAATGATAGAAAGGTCCGTATCGAAGTCGGCTACGGCCTGGAAGGAGCCCTAACCGATGCATTGGCGGCAAATATTATCCAAACCAAAGTACTGCCAGAGTTTCGCAATGGCGATTTTAGCGGCGGAATCAATGCAGGGGTTCGATCAATTATCGCCGCGACGAAAAATGAATATGTCGCTGAACCCGTAGAAACCAAAGAGGGACGCCGAATTGCTGTACTGGTCGGCCTGTTCCTTCTGCTGGTCATGCTACACCTCTTCGGCAGTGCCGCACTGGGTTCACCTGTACAGAGCCGTATTTTTAAGCGGGGGCGCTACGGCGGCTACTATGGTGGAGGCGGATTTGGCGGAGGTCTATCCGGCGGCAGCTCTGGGGGCGGGTTTAGCGGGGGCGGCGGAGGTTTTGGCGGAGGGGGCGCATCGGGAGGATGGTAATGCTTACCAATACTTATCAGCGCCAGGTAGCAGAGGCGATCAAGGAAGTAGAGTCTCGCACCGACGCTGAAGTCATGGCTGTGGTCGCCAAGGAAGCGGACAACTACCTTTATATCTCTACCCTATGGGCCGCATTCCTAACACTGTTAGTCTCCCCTCTGATCGAATTCCTGCCGTTCTGGATCAACCTCCAACAGGCGGTGACGCTTCAGTGGATTTTATTTATTGTCCTGGCAGTAATATTCCGCTGGCGCCCCATCACCATGCGCCTGGTACCAAAGAAAATAAAATTCTGGCGAGCTTCAAACTTAGCCCGCAGGCAATTTCTGGAGCAGGATTTACACGCAACCAAGGATCGACTCGGGCTACTGATATTTGTTTCAGAAGCCGAACACTATGTGGAAATACTGGCCGACAGAGGCATTGCCCAACACATCACCAATGACAACTGGCAGAGAGTAGTGGAAAATTTTGTGCAACAAATCAAGCGGGGAAAAGCAGGAGAGGCATTACTGGTATGTATTGAGCAATGCGGAGATCTACTTCACGAAGCGATACCCACCAGCACCATTAAAGATGAACTACCGAATCATCTAGTCGTCATCAATTAAATCCCCGTATCCCCCAAAACTGGCAACACCAACTTATTCAAGTTTCAAAACGAAACTCCACGCCATACCAATCTACCCTCCTATTGTGACTTGAATCATCAACTAAGCTGCCTAAAGGCATAAAACCCATAAGTAAACTCTATACAAGAAGATGATTACGACTAAAACCCTATCGCAGCTTTTCAGTATTACTCTTCTGTTACTGGTATCTGGATTCAGTGCCGCTCTCTGGTCTCAAGAACTACAAAAGAAAAATACGACTTCGGCAATCGGGGACGGTTACTTCCCGGGCACTCGTATAGTCTCCCCTCGCCCAAAGCAAGCCACCACCTACTTCCTGCCGGCATTGGGTAACAGCGATAAATTAACATTTCATGTCGAGCATCAGTGCAGCAACCACATTGGCGATCTCGTCGCTCTCAGGGTGGAATGGGCCATCAATAACCGGCAAGTGTATTTTCTGACTTGGGACCCCAGCAGTACCAAGCCGGAGTCCGAAAAGTTACCAGCTGCCCCTACTGAGGTTGTATTCGTACCTACTATTTATGGCGGAAAAGTAATTTATACAAAGCTGTTTGGGAAAATTTACGGGGAAGTCAATGCAACCTTCGGTACTGATCTTGAATCACCAGACTAAATTAATATCCCTTCAAAAATGAACAAGGTGCAACTGATAAAATCTGCTCAACCAACACATGACTCCCGAAACGAAATTTTATTTATCATTCAACAAAATACTTATCAGCCTGGCCCTGATATTATTCATCTGTGCATTATCAACAACCAGCAAGGCTGATCTCATCAGCTTAAGTGGCGCTGAGACCGCCAACAATATTGCGGAGATTGATATACAAAAAAATCTCCTAAACATTAGATTCGAGATATCAGCAAGCGATGCCAAACTATTTTGGCCAGAAATTGAAGATACACCAGATATTTATCGACTGGCACAATCAGCAAAAATCCAGAAATCTTTCGACTTTCAAGTACTCTCTGGAAATAAGAGCATTAAGCCCAAACTCATCTCAATTCGAGTAGCCCAGAGAAAACCTAGAGTTTCTCCTTTTGCTGGGCAAACCGATCCCCGCACCGGCATAAAAATGTCGGATTTCCCAGCAGATAAAAAGATTCTTTTAACTCAGCTGAAATATCCAATCGGTGGACTTTCAGACCTGCAACTAAAACCACCCATCGGTAGTGATAAGCTGGCATCCGTGACAATTGGCTTTACCAGTCGCCACGGGCAAACACCTATCAGCGGCTTTCACTACCTATCCCAACCTGAGCCACTCATTATCGACTGGAAAGACCCATGGAATACACATTTTAAGAACACCGACATTAGTCGGCATAATCGCTACCCTCTAATGTCTTTCCTCTACGTAGAGCCCCGCCAGATACGCCATGAGATACTCGTGCGCACCAAGGACTTACTGGAGTGGACCAATCACCCTTTTGATGCCTGGCAACCATTAACACCAGAAAGTAAGGCCTTCCTGCACCACACAGTACGCAGCTATCTAAATAATAAAAATCCAACTTCTATTGATCAGTCGCCCTCACAGCCAAATAGCATTGAGACTGTTTTTCTTCGCGCAAATAATAGCGGGTACTCACAGATTTCAGAGAATGACACTATTGAAATGGGCTCAGTGATGATTGGCTACCGGGAAAAATTTTCCATCGATGCACTGCCCCAGAGTGTTACCGTAGACTGGAATATATTCACCGATACGATCAACTCCATTCCCACCCTTATTCAGGACCCCACAGGCCCATTCCCCACCCATGTAATTCCCTCATTTCCTGATATTCAGTGGCACAACTACCTATACGATTACCGACCTCCAAATAGCGATCCACTCGTAATAGAAACCCCTAGCCTGGCGGTCCCTATGGCTATCCTATTTTCATTTCTTATTATTACGATAATTGTATTGACACTATCCACCAAACACTCACTTTTAGGCCGCAAGGGTTCAACTATTATCTATACCGCCATAATAATTTCAGCTGGCGCTTTGTACCTCAATCTTCCAGAAGAATACCGGGTAAACCTCCCAGGAACCGCTAAAAAACGGGACTTGGGCCAAGTAACAGAACAGCTACTGTTAAAAGTTGCAGCCGCATTTAAAGAGCCTCTACCGATCAATCTGGAATTAAAGCTAAAAAACCTGATTACCAAGGAAGGATTCGAAAGTACCTATTCAAATCTGGCACAAATTTATCGCCCCCAAACAACGAGTGGTGGCTTGGGATCAATCAGTACTATTACAAATCTTAAAGTCGAGTACTCCAGCCAAATTAACCTGAATGGCAATAAAGGGTTCCGATTGATTACAAGTTGGCAGGCGGTAGTAGAGGACCGAAGCTGGGGACACTTTGAACAAAGACCGCAAGAAACCCGGGCCAATATCGCAATTATCCAGTCTGATAACCACTGGAAAATCTCTGGATTTACGCCCCTATCCGTACGGTAAGAACAAAAGTAGAGAAATAGTTTGAGCCATGAAAAACAGCACACTCAAGTTGCCCGCAATGATCGTTCTATACCTCCTCATATCCAGCCTCAGCGGGCAAGCACAAGCGCACTTTCTTCTTAACTTCAATGTACGGATTTTCCATATCGAGCACACAGCCAGTGGTGCCAACCTATATATGAGAGTGCCTATGCCCTATTTACTGGCAGATAAAGCAGGAAAGGGTCGCGACCCCTATACTGGCAAACTCCCGCAACCCGCGCCCTATATCAAAAACTCATTGGATCAAGGCGACTTGGTCCATTATGTGGATTTCCAGCAGCTGGAGCTAGCGCCTCTAGGACTCGGTAATATTGCAGAGAGCGCCACTTTTCTCCGCCGTACTGACAAGCAAATAAAAGGCGATGTAAAAGCCGTGCGCTTGTATCGGATAGGGAATGAACCAGGTTTTGCAACGCTGGATGAGGCACAGCAGGCATTTATGCAGCAATACTTACCTGAAGATACCAATCAAAAGTTGTATGTGGGCGACACCTTGGTTGATATTCAGATCTACTACCCTCTGGAAGCTCCCCTTGGAGAATACCAACTATCCAGCTCTCTTAACCCAGGCCTCCCCAACCAGGAAGACACCGCCAACCTGGTACTGGATTACAACCCAGGTAGGACCCAGGTATTTCGCTCACGCGGTCTTATGCAAAAGCCACTACTGATTACCCACTCCTCAATAGACGCTGTGAAGACTTTTCTGGCGGAGGGCATCGCCCATATCCTGAAGGGGCTGGACCACGTGTTGTTTGTACTCTGCCTAAGCCTCGGTGCACTCAGCCTACCGCTACTCTTGTGGCGCGCTACCGGCTTTACCATCGGTCACAGTATCACCCTCTCAGCCGGATTCTTTGGCTTTGTTCCCACAGTCAGCTGGTTCGTACCAATGGTAGAAACCGGTATCGCCCTATCCATAATCTATATGGCCTGGATATCACTACACAGGGAAGACACTAAGATCACAGGCAGCGAAAGTACAATTTTTATCGGCACCTGCATGCTCGGCCTACTCCATGGCCTGGGTTTTTCATTTGTATTACATGAAATACTCCAAGTTGACTCCCCGAATATCTGGCAAAGCCTCTTGGCCTTCAACCTGGGAATAGAAGCCGGGCAAGTACTCATAATTCTTGCCATATGGCCCCTTACCTATTTGGCCAGTCGATGGAAAAAGGAGTGGGAAATCCGGATACGTTATTCTGTTGCTGGACTCTGTAGCGCAATTGCTTTTATATGGACATTAGATGGAGGATATGAGCTTGTTTCGGCAATTTTCTAAACAGGAGAATGAGTTTTCTCTCTGGTTATTACAGCCGAGATAATACACCTAAAAATGCCTTGTATTCTCAAGATCCAGAGACAAAACTCACTCCAAAATTAATCTCCCTGTCACTACACACGTAATAATGAGTAAAAATATAAAGCGCAATAAACCAGGACGTTAAATAAATTAAGACCCAAACCCCTTGGGATGCTGCTTCCCGGCGTCACCTATTACTTCCCAAGAGGCCTTTGAGTCAACCCATAAATGATGAACCACTTTTAGATTCTCGTTACCATCTACCAAGCTTCCTGCAGGAATGTAAGTATTTAAAGCATCATTATCTCCGGGCAGAGTCGAACCGCAAGTAGCGCAAAAATTTGTATGCCAATCATGCCCGGGCTTAGACCAATACTTAAGGTTCTCCTTACCTTTAACCCAACTAAACTTCTCGGTAGGCACAATAGCTACAGTAATAGCGCCACTCCCTGTGGAACGACGACAGATTGAACAGTGGCACATATATAAATCTGTGAGGGATTCTTGTATCTCATAAGCTATCTCTCCACAATTGCATTCACCTTTAGTCAAAAAGACACTCCTTTTTAGTAATATAAAGATACAAAGCCCACATATCTGAGACATCTACACCACCTTGTATAGATTTTAACCGATCATAGAGCCCCAAAAGAGCATCTATTCGCACTGAACAATCCCTCCAGCTAATTTTAACTCCGGTATTAGCTATCTGTTCTACAATAAATGTCTCAGGCTGAACTTCCGCTCCAAATAGATAAAATGTTATCAGAAAGAACAGGCTTTTGTGGTGCGCATATCTATTTGCACAAACCTTAATCTAACCTTATTTCTCTCAACATTGATTCAAGTTTTCGATAGTTAATGGCTAATAGAGGCTGAGTTGAGTAATTTATAAAAGTCAGCGCCCACACACTTAGTGTGGCGCTCACTTTCTTATCTGGTGAAAGGATTCTATACAACTTAACAGGTTGCTGCGGAATCAACCGGGGCTTCATGTATCGTGAAGACCGGAAATATCATTAAAGAATTTAAAATTTAGCAAAATAATGATAGATACAGAGAACTAGGCGTAGCTTAGTGTAAATTTTATTTAGGTCTAAGGGCCTCAATAAACTTCGCATCTACCCACATTATTTCAAAATTCGGTGGAGTACAACGCCGACAGTAGAAAAGGTAATTCCCATCAGGTGTTACATATCCACCACCATCTTCCCCTTCTGTATTGATATTATCACCGAAGTTAATCGCCGCACCCCATGAGCCATCTTGTTGGCGAAAACTGATGTACATATCGCTATCACCATATCCACCCTCTCTTTCACTATCCCAGATAATGTAGGACTCATCAGGAGCAATAAACGGGTGAGCAGTCCACTTACCTGTATTTATCTGCTTTCCAAAGGGTTTTGGCACTTCACGCTTACCATCTAACAGACGCGAATAGCGAAGAATACCATCTCCATTTGAACCTACTTCATCAAATACAAACGTTCCTTTTGCAGAAGCCGTAAGGCGCATGATACGAAAGTCTTCAAATAGTGGCCCCAGGCTTTTAGGTTCTGACCAACCATTATCAGTGCGCTCTCTGTATCGATTTCTAGAATACATTGTTTGACCATCAGGTGAGATAGAGCCACCCCAGGCCACTTCCGATTCATACCAACGATTACCCTCAAGCTTGAATACAACTTTCGAAGACTCGCCACTTTGGTGATATCTTCTTGTAACGTAGTACTCCTGCATATCAGGCGTGAAGTAACCACCCCAATCCCGATACTCTTTCGAGGGATTAGGAGCGAATAACTTTGGAGTTAACCCAGGAGGTTTCTGTCCAAGATAGGGCCCTTCAAGAGCTGTCGGTGTATCCTGACTATAACTGTTAACACTCAAAATTAGGAGTGAGAGTAGAACCATTGAAATACAAAGGTGCCTCATGACATATCCTTGCTTAAACATGAAGTAATAAGCAACCAATGTATCTATTCAGGCTTTATAACACCTGACGCCCATATGAATTTTGTCTGATTCTTGTGAGAAGAGGTGTGATCTGCCGACTATTTGTATGAAATATACACAAAAGCGACTCTATAGCGAAGGTTCAGACCTCCCTTTTGCCCTCCATATATACTGACCTTGCGGCTCATTTAGTATTGCCAATCCACACTGAGCACTCAGTTACAGAGAGAGTTATCGGGACACGACGATCTTAAATTTATAGATACACCCTCAGATATCCACCTATTCGCTGTAAGTAAATCCACAAGTCTGTCCAAAAGAATAGATGATGATGGAAACTATGGAGTAACGAGCACTATTTTCTAATATCAATCGAATGATCAATTTTTATTCTGCGGGATTAAGAATGAGCGATACTTTAGTCCCAATGGCTGCTGCATTTTCTACCAGATAGACATCAATCTGGTAGAAAGTGCAGCTCAATTAGATACATTGCCTGAAATACACTTACTTAGATCTCTACCGATTGAAGTTAAAGTATCGTCAAGTGTATTGGTTGTCGTTAGGAAGTCATAACTAACATAGATTGATATGTTCTAGGCTAAATACATCTAGCACCAAGTCCCTTAACAGCTTTCAACCAGGAACCCTGTTGATTCTTATCAGACATAATCATTGAACCAAATAAATTAACCTCTGCTTTCGAGAAGCCGCAGTATTGAAGAGTAAATCGATCAAGCTGCTCTAATACTGGCTTTGCTTGTTCTTCTAAATATTCTGTAGGGGCATCCATTGTCAAAATTATTCTTGATGTTTTGCCTTTAAGAAGCTGTATCGGTTCTGCACTACCACTCTCAAATTTAAAGGTAGTTCCGGGAAGAAAAGATCGATCAATCAAGCCTTTTAGCTTTCCTGGCAATCCGCCCCACCAAATAGGCGACACCACAACAATATGCTGTGCCCATTTAAGAGCCTCTTGAAATTCAGATAGACAATCCTCCAATACTTGATAATCATCGTACCCAAACTCTAAATTCGAATTGAAGTCCATTTCCGACAGGTTATATCGCCGAACATTAGCCTGTCTCTTTGCTTCAGACTCATAGACATCGCTCAACTGCTTAACAAAACTGTTCTTCTTTGGATTGCCATTTAAAAGTAGGATATTTTTCATCTCGTCATACTATTGCTTAAAGACATGATGAAAAGTCTACCGTCTCCCCTTAAGGGGAGGGTCAAGGCTTTTATGACAGGAATCTATAGACGCAATACATTGATCAACCTTCTCAGCTTTATTAGAAAGTGATTCCAATTCAGCCTCAATTTTTCTTTTTACTTTCTTCAGAAAAACGCTGATTCGAGCCCAATCAACCTCTCCATTATGGTACCGAATAACATCCTTCAACTCAGCCAAAGTCACCCCAAGTACTTTGGCTTCTGAGATCAAAGTAAGAATTTCAACATCTTCTGCCGTATAGACTCTATATCTGCCCTGCCTTTTAGGAACGGCAATAAGGCCTTTTTCCTCATAAAATCTTATCGCTTTTACAGTGAGATTCGTTCTTCTTGACACCTCTCCTATAAACATACAGACCTCCTACCTATGCTCAATTTCCCGTTGAGATTACAGCCTATGAAAAATATTCATCACATGAAAGGAGCCTTCCATGAGTTTGGGACCTTCGCAGCTCTTACGGGTACCTAGTAGAAACCCATAAGAGCCGGGGCTCACTTCTTACATTCTCATGCTTTCGGCACAAACATTACGTTGGAGAACGTAAATACGCAATACCGCAAATTAAGAAGAAAAGGTCCTCTAATTTCCTGTAATAAATTCAGACGGGGAACCTAACTACGTAAATAAACTACTACTAATGGCAGTAACACCTCTATGCCGCCTCATACGCATCTGGCAAGTATGGCTAGTATCTGGACTACCTCTTACTTGATTTTCAATGGTCAGTGAGAATGTCTATTCAGAGAAACCTTAGAGACTGGTAGATTTTAATTAGAGGTACTCTACTGTATACCAAAAAGCTCTAGCTAAGTAAGTCTGGAGTTGTACCGCTCGCTTTAAGCATGTGGCCTATCCCCATGTCTTTTTGTTTCAGGTTAACAAATAGCTTTGAAGTAAAAACACCAAAGGGCATTTGAGCTACACCTGTCTCTGTACCGGTCGGCGTAACAATGGCATAACTAGGTGTTTTATAAGGCTTAGCCTTTTTACCTTTGGCTTGATTAATGATAACGCTCGCTAAGATGCCTCCTTGAACATTTGCTATATAGCCGTGCTTATTTTCATCCAGAGTAGAGCAATCACCTATCGCATAAAGGTTAGAATAACCCCTAACCCGCATATATTCGTCCACTTTAATTAATCCCATCTTATCTAACACACCGGGTAATTCTGTTTTTAGAAACTCGGTATTTGGCGACATACCTACACATTCATAAATCAAGTCTGCCTTGAAAGTTTCTTGAGTATTTATAGAACGGTAAATTGCACCTTCTTTAACTAACCGGGTATTGAGATGTACGCTAACACCCTTAGCCGTAAGCTGTTCTAGCGCCTTGTTCTGAGCTTTAGGCTTAAGATGGCCAAGTAGTACATCTTTAGAATGGACTAACGTCACGGTTTTATGGGGATAAGCGCTGCTAATTTCCCCGGCCAGCTCCACACCCACGGTACCGCCTCCTACAATCAAAACTGACTGAGATTTCGCCAGTATTTTTTGCTCATTCCGCATTTCTTGCTCACGCTCGGAAATCGTATAAGCTGATGTGGATTTAGCTATCGGCAAGGTTGGGTAACGACTGCCTGTCGCGATAACTGCCTGCTTAAAGTGGATCTCTAATCCATTTGATGACCTTGCTATCCGGTCATCCATGGAAACCACATCTGCTTGAACAAAATCGCTCTGAATAAAGTCACGATAATATTTACGTGGATTAGCAGTCAGTAAGTTAGGCGCTATCGCATTACGTAATGTGGCAAAGGTCACTTCAAAATGGTCCTTTCGGTCAACCAATACCACCTGCATACCCTGCTTAGCTAACTTTTGGGCCACAGAAACACCAGCAAAGCCTCCACCAACGATTAACACGTCTGTCCGTTTGATCATAACTCGCCTCAATATCGTTCAACTGTTCGGATAAAGCGCGACCGCTCGCAATGCCTCACGAACATGTCACTTTTGGATAAGGAGATAAGGATAAAGTTAGACTTAAGCTAATGATATTAACTATAATCTAACCTCTTGTTAGCTTTTGACTAACATGTTGGTTTAGCTGATATCGGGTGATGATACCGCGCAGGTATGTAGTAAAAAGGTGTATGCAGACTCCCAGCTTCTGCTGGCAGAAGAAAAACAAATAGCTGGTTTACGTTACTCATTCAAAATGATCAGCGGTGTTGATGCTGTCCAGTTTGCAAGCACTGGCAAATGGTATCAAGTGCAGATTACTCATGTTGTCAGCACAACAGAAAAGATGCTTCACAAAAGAAAGCCAGTTAATGGCTATTTTCAGTTTAAGATCCTCAAATATGCTGCATCAGAAACTGACCTATATTTTCTCTAAGCTCACGCCACTATGACTTTGGAACAATTACGATATTTTAAGGCGATAGTTGAAGGTGGCTCGCTAAAAGCTGCTGCCCAAACACTTCACCGAACACAGCCCACTATAAGCGCCGCCATCAAGAAATTAGAGGCGGACCTCAATCTACAATTGTTTGATCGGGACCAATACAGGAGCACACTCACAGCTGACGGCAAAGCCCTGTATGAACAATCCAAACATGTACTAGCTGAAGCCCACTCGTTTGAGAGCTTAGCTAAACAGCTAGTCGCAGGAGAAGAACTGGAAGTAGGTATTGCGTTTACTTCCGCCATACCAGTCGGCCCAATACTCAGCGCAATCCGTCAGTGCAAAATTGAGTACCCAAAAACACGCTTGGAGGTCTATTCCGAAAATGGCCTTGGGCCACTGGACTTATTGAAGGGAGGCCAGGTTTCCATAGCTATTATTCCGTGGACTGAAACTTACGACCAGCTTGAATCCATTCATCTAATGAATATGAAATTCATTTCTGTGATCGCTGGCGACTCTCCCCTACTTACCCAATACGAGGAAGTCCCAAGGCAGATTATGCTACGCCATCCCCAGGTGATCATCAGTGGTAGGAAGTCATCCACTAAAACCTACGGGGTGCTTGAAGGGGGCGATCAATGGAGAGTCAACGATTTTCCAACTAAAAAAGAAATTATTCTTCAAGGTATGGGTTGGGGTACGCTACCAGAACATATGATAGAAGCGGAGCTTGAACAGGGCTTATTAGCTCCCATTGCAGTGGAAGGGATCCCAAAACCGCAAGAACTGGAAGTACGCGTGGCAAGACAAGCTTCTAATCCAATGGGCCCCGTAGCAAGTTACCTTTGGCAATTATTCCTAAAGCTTCAGGGTTTTCATTAAAAAACACTTACGATATTTCGACCAAAATTTTTCAGATTCTTTATGTTTAATATATAGATTCTAAGAATTTGAAGCTGACCTACCAGGTGCTTGTATTTTACGAGAGAAACTCTTTGGCTCCTCATTAACTAGATAGTAAGAAAATGAATCATTCCAACCAGCTACGGCAACAGGCTGATACTCGGATAGTGCTGCAATAAGATCGCAACCGCCCTCAAAATTAAACTCATCCGCTCTTCCAAGGGAAATTCCCAGATAGTTACAGAGGGCTACAGCATCAAACTTTTTTGGTGTCTCCCTGAAGAAGTACCACTCATCGTAGCTGTCCGTAAAAAGGAATGATTCGAAATTTGGCTCACTAATGATGGGCGAAACAGCTCGCCGATTACTCGTATGCCAGCCCAAACTGATATCTTCTTTAGTGAGCCTCATAGGTTTCCTTCCAAGAACACCTGAATCAAAGGAGGTATTTATAGCTCTAGAGCCTTGAATCAAAGGATAAATTTCAAGAAAAATATCTGCTAGGGAGCCTCTGAATAACTCCGTAATGCCTCTGCGGGTCTTGAAGGCTGCAGATGTTAGGCGCAGCTCGCCGTGAATGGCCGTAGTCCTTTGCAAGAGCTGCAACGCAGCAGCTGTGGCCTTTAAGGCCCGCCCTTCGGGGCTTGCAGAGCGATTCACACTCCGCGTTGCGACTTCTTGAAAGGTCTAGACATTCCTGCGAAGCCGCGCCTTGATTGTGAACCGCTCTGCATGCCAGAGGTATCACGGAGTTATTCAGAGGCTCCCTAGATATTCCTCATTATCCTCAATCCAATAATAACTTTCGAGGATTCCTTTTCTTCGCATAGTATGCCTCCCCAGCTGCCAGTAAATGGACTTAACAACATTAGAGGCTGTTTCATAACTTGAAATCTGCCATTCTCACGCAATTACAGGGAAAAAGTGCAGCAATAGTGAGCCGATTCAAGTCAGAGTTAGCCGATGGTCAATGAAAATTGATCGAACCTTGTCTTTCTAAGTTAAAACGAGAAAAGGGAGGTCCAAAACCCATTGATAATCGAGCTTGTTTTAAAGGCATCCTGTGGGTTTTGCGTTCTGGAGCACGATGGAAAGATCCTCCTTTATACTATCCATCACCGAGTACATGCTGGAGAAGGCTTCAACTTTGGGAAGAGCAAGGTGTTTGGTTACAGGCATGGAGAAGATTCCTGGGGCTGTTGGATCAATAGTCTTTGCTTAACTGAGAGGCACCATTACTTCGACCTCACCAGCAGAAGTAAAGTTATTACACCCATTACTTGATGTTACATATAAAAATTGAAAGATTCATCGTTTAGTTTATGGTAAGGCGGCGGACTCTAATCCTCTTCGAGATAGTCTATTGTGTCCTGGAATTGACCTTATCTGGTCACACAGGATAAATAGGAAAAAAGCCTCAAGGCAGGATAGTAGAAGGCTCAGAAGGTATGCCCTCCGTTGGAAAGTTAAGCAGATTTTATGTGGCTAGTAAATTACCGCCGTTTGGTTTTTTTGAGGGGAGCGATATTTGTCCATTTATCGTGCTTTTTCTATGTTGCATGTATGTTAATTACGTTAAAGAAGTCATGGAATAGCTTCTAGTTATTTTTATAGTTTTAGTTGCCTCAATTATAAACGGCTGTCAAATTAGCTAAACACGTAACAAACAGCAACAGCATGATCACTTGAAAAACATACGGACTAGACGGGCTACACTTCACTTCGAGCTCTCTTTACAGATCTTTAGGCGTAGATAGTTACGCTAATACCATTCACAGATCCATTTAACAATATGATAATAAAATGAAGAAATTGCTCTTTTTTACAATCGCTTCTTTTTCACAATTATTCCTAATTACCACTTATGCTAAGCCAATTTTTAGCAACCTTTCTGGCATCGGTGGTGTCCGAAGAGAGACGTAAATCAATCTTGGAATGAGTGCCGACAAATCAAACCTCCGATTAAAGCGATATTGAAATTCTGCCAAATAGCGCTGTGCATATTTCGGCCTAATAGCATGGTAAGTGCTACGTAGCGCACTCTTTAAATTACCAAGTACTGTATTTACCCAATAGAACTCAGGCTCTTCAACAGAAGCTCGGCCACCACCACAAACAATTTTGTCATGTACACAACCGGCCTCCTTAATGGCATTGAAGCATGGAAGACCATCTGAGATGACTGTGCTGCCACTGCAAAGGTACTTTTTACTCCAGGTTGAAATTTCACTGCTTTTGAAGCCCTTGATAATTGAGAGCTTAATACGGGTTGGGCGTCCCTCCTTGGTTGTTTCAACGGCCGCCACAAAGGGAGTTTTACCCTTGGCTCCGCGCCCGGGCTTGCATCCAGTACGCTCACCACCGAGATAGGCATCATCTAGTTCAATAAAACCGGACAGTTTGTATCGTTGGTCTCGCTCCATCATCACTTGCATGAGTTTCTGCTTCATACGCCATGCTGCGTTGTAAGAGATACCTAGATGTCGAGATAGCTCCATAGAGGAAATGCCCTTCTTATCCTGAGTAATCAGGAAAATACCGAGAAACCAGGTGGTGAGGGGGAGCTTCGTGGAGTCAAAAATTGTACGAGAGGTAATCGATGTCTGACGCCGACAATGGTTACATTGCTTAAGCTTGCGATAAGCGAGGTCGCAATGCTTGTCATGCCCGCAGTGAGGACAACTAAAGCCATTGGGCCAACGCCACTGCGACAGTGCATCGAAGCACTGTTCCTCGCTGCCGTACATTTTGAGGAATTGGGTCAAACTAATACCCTTCTGAAACTGTACCTTGTTGCGAGCCATGGCGTATTCCCTTGCAGATCAACGAGATAGCTGTATTTATATACAGTTACGCATAACTTAGCAAGAGTGGTAATTAGGCAATTATTTTGCTAAGCTATGATGCGACCTCAATCGCAAGGTCCGATCCTAAAAAGTAGACTTTGACACATATAATCTAAAAATTTTTGTTGGGGACGCTTGCTTTCCTATGACCCGATATAAATATATAGTTAGGTTCGAGCAATCCGCATATCCCAATATTTCGATATAAAATAAATAAGGCCAACCCCTATTTTTATAAGCAAGATCCATAAATAGAAAATACGAGGCATCTAACTATGAAGCTCACCAGTGCGCGAAATATCCAAATCATAGCTTTTCTGCTGTTGGCGCTAGTAGTTACACAGGCACTCTTTACCATGCTGTATGTTGCAGAGATTAACCCCTCACGGCAACTTTTCTGGGGGCTGGAGGGCTTGCTATTTACCATTCTTTCAGCTTTTGCTGGAGCGGCCATGGTGCAGACTAAAAACCACCATGTAGGGTGGTCCGCTATTGCATTCAGCTCTGTATTCAACGTGATGCAAGTGAGCATTGGCGCCACTATGTTTATGCCATTTCGGGAGGTCGCTAGCCAATTAGAGGCGCTTGGAGCTGCGGCGGGGGCCGTTGTGGCTTTTTCATTTATGATCTATTACGCGGCGAAATTTTTGCTGGGCTTTGCCGCTCTTATTTTTGGGGTTGCCAAAATGAATGGGAGCTCCAAAGTGCTGGGAGGTTTGACTGCCTCAGTTGGCGTTATTGCAATGTTTGCTAATGCTATTTCGATTACGTTTGGACGTGATTCCTATTTACCCTCATCCGTTGCTGGAGCATCGGGTGTTCTTGCAACCTTACTCTTGGCGATTTGTCTTTTGACTATTACCCGTGAGGACTAATACACGAAATTCAATCTAATAATCAAGTCGGGCGTGACTTCACAACAGATTGCTCGGCCGCCCATTTAAGACTTATAGAAAGAGACCTTTATAGTGGATGAACTAATATATAGCAAAGAAGAGATCCTGTCGGTTCTTAGAGATATCAATGAATTCGTGGTCTCACTGGATCAAATAAATAAAGTACACCACGAGTTTGGTGAAGAGGCATGGAAAGATGAAATTATTGATTATTTTCAGAGTGCAAGGGTAAGTGATAGGCTAGCGCAAGTACGCTCGATGCTTTCAAAACCGTTTCCGAGTGAGATTGGCCCCGATGATATGGATGAGCTGGAGAGAGAAATGCAGGGGGTACAGTATTGGACTTTTAAGGAGTACCTAGCAAAGAAAAATAGCAAGGGGTAGCGTAGGGCGTTTAGCAATGTGTTCGATTACCCCCCCCAGGAAAGAACAACTCACCCCACTTTCCAGAAACCGCTTATCGAAAGCGTTAAATTTCGGTAAGGTGATCGGTTATTAATATTTAAGAAAATCGTTTCCAGCCTATCATAGGCTTTCTTAAGGAGCCATCTACAAAAAAGAGGGACATGCTCGTAATGATATTCTCAAGTAGCATCGTTACACTTTACAAGACTAGTCAACGCCATTTACTATGAGGGTTGGATCTCCATTCTTGGGCTTCGAAGGCTTAAATTAAAAACTTGCCTCTCACGGAGCGCAAAATTATTGTGTTAAACGACATGAATAAAATTCGAAGAAAAATCTTAACCAAAATTACTTTAATTATTTTCCTAACAGGTATAGCTTTCTATATGTCCATTGTATTTGGGTAGAATAAACCTGTAAGTTACATAAGGAAAAATCAATTCCGAGCTTTCCCAACAGGTAACTTATTGGTAGATGAGCCAAAATTATTTGGGCGAGATGAATTGCCAGACTTTATTTATATTTCATCTGCTACAAGCGACCCTGTGGTATTGGAAGCTTCTGTTAAATATGATGACTCCGAGTACTATAGATTGATCAGATACAGATCAGGATTTTATTCAAATGGGAAGAAATATGCCTTCGTTGAGGAGGGTAAAGGTGGCTGGTTTTCTTTGGACGGAACAATAGTTTCAAATCCTGGCTGATACACGGGTAGGATAAAATCAGTGAGCTACGAAGTAAGAATGGGCAATATATATTTCGCAAGGTAAATACTTACCAAACAAAGACACTCGATATCAAAAGTACCACTTCAAACCTCTCCACTATTCAATTGTTACACACCTATCTGTAACTTTGCCTTACCACCCTTTCTTTCTGTAAAGTAATGGTTATTTATTATACGAGGGTTATCAGTGCGAAAGGAATTCTCTAAGGCTTGGCGAAGTCCGAGTCATTGCGGCATAGAGCTTTTTCACGCCTACTTCCATAAGTTTTCCTTTGCCAAGCACTGGCATGATGAACTCGCTATTGGAATCTTCCTTTCTGGCGTAGAAAAGCTCGATTATCGCGGTGAAACAGTGACTCTTCCTCAGGGAACCCTTGCTGCGCTTAATCCAGGGGAGATTCATACCGGTTTTTCCGGAAGTGACTCCGGTTGGTACTACCGTATGTTTTACTTTGACACGGCGCTCATTGAGGAAACCCTCAGGGAACACACTCTGCTGAATCAAACACCCGTACCATTTTTGAAAGGGCCACTATTGGATGATCCTGAGCTTTTTCAGCTCCTTTACAAGCTACATAGCAGTCTTGAAATGAACGCTTTATCCCTTTCAACAGACTCTCTACTCACCCTGGCAATTAGCCAGCTCTTTGCCCGTCACGGCGACCAAAAGATCTACCCGAAGTCATCGTCTAACAAACAGGGAGTCTTGAAGGCCCGTGCTTATTTACAGGAAAACTGGCAAAGAAATGTGACACTGGATGAATTGTGCCAATTAACTGGCATGAGTCGATATCAGCTAATTCGTAGTTTTAATGCGCAGTTTGGCGTTCCTCCACATCAATTCCTAATCCTCCTAAAAACCCAAAGGGCCCGAGCATTATTTCGTACGGGAGCCCAGGTGGCTGAGGTGGCTATCGACTGCGGTTTTTTTGATCAGAGCCATTTGAGTCGAAACTTCAAGCGTGCTTTCGGTATCACACCTGCTCGCTACTTAAAGTCTGCACAGCGCAATTTCGTACAAGAACCTTCCTTCTACTCCCTTTAAGCTCCCCTATCTCTGGGAAAACAAAGCGCACCGTTAAACAGTGTGAGCTACTTCTCATAGCGATATCTCTTCTATGACATGAGTAATATATATGAGCTTAGAGTTTCTATTAGCCTGGTTGGCAGTAATGTTCCCACTAATTTTTAGCCCAGGACCTGCCAATATCACCTTTGCTGCAGCCGGAGCCAGCTTGGGTATTCGTCGCTCCTTACCTTTACTGGCAGGCATAGACATTGTATTTCTAATGAAGGCCTTATTGGTTGGCTTCGGATTTATGAGCTGGCTAATTCACTACCCTATGGTAATGACCATCTTACAGTGGACTGGTGCCATCTACTTAATTTACCTTGCTTACGTTTTTATAAAGCCTAATAAAGAGCCTGGAAAAACTGCCACCAAATCGGTAAGTATTTGGCAGGGAATGCTGATTCAAAGTATGAATATTAAAGCTTGGATGATAGTAATTACTATGTTCTCTGTGTTCGCACCAAAGCAAGAGGAGAGCAATGAAAGCAGTGTTATCACCTTGATTATTATGATCACCATACTCAACTTTGTGACACACTTTTCATGGATCGCTTTTGGTCGGACCTTATCGAAAGCACTTATCAGCGATAAAAATAGAAATCTGCAAAACAAGCTTTTTGCACTCAGTCTGCTTCTTGTCGCTGTGTGGTTAATTGCTGATAACCCAACCGCTATTAGCCTAAAGGCTGTATGACTTGGAACCTTAGCTCAAAGGTTTAATTTATGAATCAAGCGGCCACTGGTAGTCCCCTGTACCAACAAGGAGAAAAGGACCACGCCAAATACCATAGATTGAATTGTCCACCAATAGGGCAATTCAACTGGAAGAGAAAGCACCAGAGCGACCGCAATAACCCCTCGCAGCCCGCCCCAACTCATTAACAGACGCCAGGATTTCGGTATCGGGGGGCCAACAAAGCGAGTCAGAGGTGCCACTAAGAATACAGATAATGCTCTAGCTCCTAAAGCAGCTGCTGTAGCAATAACCATCGCCAGCCATTGGTGGGTAAACATCTCAAAAGTAATCACCAATCCCATAATTACAAAAATAATGCCGGTAAAAAACAGCCCCATCCACTCCCAGGTTGGACCCGCATGAGTCAAATAGGTGCTATTTTGCTTACTTAAGCACGCTCGAGCAACAATTGCACATATCATTACCGAAATGATACCTGACACATGAAAAATACTTTCCGCCAAATAGAAACTACCAAATGCAGCGATTACTAGAGTCATTAAAGCTGCACTGGGAGATCGCAGAAACAATATAACAAGAGTGGTTATCAAGCCAAAAATAAGCCCAATCGCAACGCCACCGAAAAATACCATGCAAAAATATAGTGTCACTGAAGTCGCGTCCAGCGAAGGGGTTGCAGCCCCCATCGACGAGCTTTCTACAATACCATAGGTAGCTAGCCCTAACACTAACGAATAGAGCACTACAGCTGCAGCATCATTGAAGAGGCTCTCTCCATCTACCAAGGTTAAGAGATCTTCTCCTGTTTTTTCCTGACGCAACTTATTAACTACAGAAACAGGGTCAGTAGCCGCTAAAATAGCCCCGGTCAACATGGCCGCCACCCAAGGAAACCCCTCCGGATGACCAATGCCGTAATAAGTAATTGCTGCAATAAGAACTGCACAAATAACCAAACCGAGTGTAGAGAATAACAGTACAGGTCCAATCCAGCGCTTTAAGACTTTAGGTTCCAGCTGCCAGGCAGACTCAAAAATTAATACCGGTAAAATAACAAAGAATACCAGCTCTCTGATACTGGTTGCACGCAAGCCTGTATCATATTCAATAATGGGAAGTAACAAAGCCGCCAGCACTCCTGCGACAAGGCAGCCAAGTGTATTATCAATACGTAAGATCCTTGCAATGCCCAGCCCAATAACTGCAGCGGCAGCGAGATATAGCCCCTGCCCTACAACAGTGACTATATCATTCACTTATCCACTCCCATTACCAGTGCATTCTAACTTCGGATACAGACACATCCTCACTGAACACTCCCATCTACAAGTAGAGACTTTACAAGTTTTACATAGGACTCCACATACAAGTGCGCACTCTCATGGCTAGTTAAGGGCTCACAATATCCAAATACAAAAATAGTATTTCTACTGGTGGTATACGTAATTACCATTAGCGGGTGTGCGGCATGGGTTTGTACAACCATACCTGACTCAATTTCAAAGTATCGAAGCTCTCCGGCTAGCCGCTGCATATTGCCGGCATTAGAAACACAAATACCAGAAGGAAATACAGTACTTTCTGCCGTCAATGATTTTGCAAAATTTTTCACATCATAAAATTCGTAATGAGTATCACAGCTTATTGCAAATGGAGCCTCTTTATTCAAAATCAAACCTAGCTGTTTGTCTAAGTCATTAGCTAGAGACTTTAGAGTTTTAGAAAGCATTTTTTTTGTAACACATAAATTGGCCGTAGCCGAAAAGGATCCGACTTCATCCAAGCTTACTGATGGCTTGCATAATCCACGAATATCTATCGTTACAACTATTTCAGTCTCCCCTGGGAAAGTAGGCATGTTCTGCGCAGCGCAAACGGCTACAGCGCTAAATAGTGAACTTAGTGAAACTCCCCAATTTTTAGCCGTTTGTGATAGAGCTTCTGCTACTTCAGGAGGCATCAACTTAAGAATTGAGCATCCTTTTCTGTCTTCAATAGGTGCCGCTTGCTCTACTTCCCATCTTCTACAGCTATTGGATTTCTGTATGCTAAATAAATCAACATCCTTAAACCCAGCCAAGTGAAGATACTCACCCGCACTTTTTCTTAACGGCTTAGGTTCTTGGCTAATATAGCTTCCCTCCTTCTCCAGAAATCTGTCTAAATCACGAAAAAGTGTCATTATTGACCGACCATCCAATGCAGCATGGTTACTAACAATGATGACCCACTTAACTTCACCATCCACATTAACATGCAAAGTAATCCCATAGGCGCAGTTTTCTATGTCAATAAATTGATTTTGCTGCCAAAGGTATTCACTTTCGTATTCTAAAGGTTCATTTAACTGCTTTATGATTAGAGGTACTTTTTCAAAACCGACATCACAAATCCAAGAAGGCTTGGCGCCCATTTTGATTCTCGCCCGAAGCATTGGGTGTTTTCTATGCAAAAAGATAAAGCCTCTGTATAACTGTTCGACAGTAACAGAATCGCAGAGACGAACAAACGATATTAGCTGAGCTCCACCACGAGACTCATTAGTCAATTCAACAAATAGAGCCTCTTGGGGCCCCAACTCACGTGAGAGTGGCTCATTCTCCATGCAGGCCTCGCATTTACTAATGGGTACATCACATGTAATACAAGAAGCACCCTCTTCAGTATAGGAAAATAGTTAGACTGTGTTTGTTTGAGATTGTCTACTGATACAGAGAACGGATCACTAAGACAGCTAGCACAATCACAATGCAATTAATAATCGATTTGTTCCTTCGTTTAAACAGATTAAAAGGTTAAAATAAATTGCTTATGTATAGATATCTTATCATGCCTTACCTAAATAGAATTCAACTAATTTTTATATAAAAAGTGATTATTAATGACCTCTACAAGAATTTCTTTTCATCAAACTGTCATCACCACTATGGAGAAACTCACCGCAACCGAGTACGAAATAGAAAATGCGCCTAGCAATCTATGCATCTAAATTGACAACTTAAATAACACAACACAATACAAGAATAATTTAATCTTCCTTTGAAACTCTCACTTGAAAAAAGAAAGCAACCTAGAAACCCTATATAAAAATTAAGGAGTTAGACCAACCTAAAACAACCCAATCAACCCAATCAACCCAATCAACCCAATCAACCCAATCAACCCAATCAACCCAATCAACCCACCAATAATTATCAATAAACAAAATCACTAAACAGGCACAAATTTCAAGTTAAAAATTCATTTCATTAAGTAGACTTTTAATTTACATTCAAGCAATAAAATATCAGGAAATATTATATCAAAACTTCACATACAGTCCTCCTCACATCCTAGCAGGCAGCACTCTATTTAATTAAAGCTAGGCTACGCAACCTAACAAATTAAACAGCTAGAGAAGTACCGTATTCTTTATTGGTCAATTCAGAAATCGCGACTTTTAAACCTAACTGAGATAAAATAGAGCCAGTTACTTACTATAAAAAAGTTAAGAGCACTATCTCTGAGAGACAAGAATACGTATGATCTCTATAAATCGATCTGCGTAATTAACGGCACTTTTATGGCTGAGTAATGGCTCACAGTAACCAAAAATAAAACTGGAATTACGATTGGTTGTATATGATATTATTGTTAAGGGGCTCAAACCATTTGTCTGTGTAACCATTCCTTTTTCAACTTCAAATATTTTCATTTTCCCGCCCAACTTATCCAAGCTACCTAAATTTGATACACAAATTCCAGCCATAAAGGATTCATTCGCAAAAGTGGTTTTTGCAGCCATATTCTCTATGTCAGAAACCGTATAAACGGATTCTAACTTCTTAGCTAGTGGAGTCTTTTTAGATAGAGCAGAAAGCACCTGAAACTGAAAATCTTCTGCAAGGTCTAGAAAATCAATCAAGGCAGCCCCCTTGTGAACCTTCAAACAAGTGGTATATGAAAATGAGCCCACATGCTCAAAGGAAATCGGGGGATCACAAAGCCCCCTAACATCCATAGCTAAAACAATCTCCGTTTCTTTTTTGAGGCCAGGCAGCGTCTCTGCAGCAATAGAGGCAACTGCACAAAGCATCGAAGTAATTCTTATATTCCTAGGCTTACCAATTTTTGCCAGTGACCGAATAATATCTGGATTTAATAAGCGAGCTATCGCATTAGCCCTTCGCTCACCTACAGGTGCAGGTGTCTCTACAAGTCGACTATAAGAATTCTCTTCTCCCCCATGAAAAATATGTTTCTCCCCTACATATCCTGCATCCCCCAATCTATTTACTATACTTTCCTGCAATGGTAAAGATTCGACCTTTGCTTCCATATAGTTCTCAAGCAGCAGCCTATCTAATTCCAGATATATAGTCATGATAGAGCGGCCATCCATCACGGCATGGATATTATTAAATACCACCCACTCTACCAACCCCTTGTCATTTGTGAAAATCGTAAGGCTATATGCATACTTCTCACTATCCAAATAGTTCTCCGCTTGACGGGCATATTCCAACTCAAAATTTAAAGGGTTATTTAGCTGGAGAATTTTAATAGGAATGTCTGAAAATTTCACATCACATACCCATTTGTAGTGGGCATTCTTTACAACCCTCGCCCGCAATAGGGGATGGTGCTGATGGAGCACAGCAAACCCCTTACATAGTGACTCGGGGGTAAGAGGTTCACATACCTTAGTGAAGGTAATTAATTGCAATCCGCCTTTTGACTGCTTGGTCAGCTCAACGTAAAGCGCTTCTTGCCGCCCTAATTCACGAGAAAGCACTCTTGAATTCATGCTAAAAAATGTCACCTTATAGCGCGTATAAGCACTTAGTATAGGCAACATTATTTAGTAATTTGTGTATTAGAAAGCTGAAGAGCAGCCTCTACTAGAAACTTGATCCCAATTGATTTACCAAGGAAACAGTATATGGTGATATATACGATATGCAGCTTTATGGTGCCCTCAGCAGAGGGCCAAATCATCATATTTACGTCTTATCTTTTGACACAAAAGCAAAACGACAGCCCTCAGATTAGAAATATCGGGTAAGAATTATCGCTAATTTCGCAGCGACAGAACTTCAGAAACACTATTCCATAGTGTTTTATTTTTAATTTTGTACTTTTCCCGATTGATTGCTCTGAGTTTCTAATGAGTTATAATATTCATGCATCAACTTAATGAGCGAATATTAAGACTAAAACTTAATAAAGCTATATTAGCAAACATATCGATGATAATTTACTCTTCTACATAACAATCAAACTTTCTGTGACGTAGCAATAGGTACGAACGCCCCACGGTCTTTCTTGCACAGCTGAGATCAAGCTCACATTTCTTTACTGACATCAGTAGAAAAAGGGATTAAGCTCAATTCCAATATTAAGAACATTAAGAGCACGAGAGTAATAAAATCAATTAAGTATTAGCGGCAAACGTCAGCTAGTACGCTTTCGCAAAGTCCCAGCAGTTTGACTTCATACTTAAAAAGCAAGGAGATGAGCATGAAAGACAAGCTTCAAATTCAAAAAGTAGTAGATGAACTTTACAGCGGTATTTCCGGACCTGCAGGATTTCAACGCGACTGGGAAAGACAGGCATCATTATTTTCCCCTGATGCAAAAATGATACGCACATTTGAGGATAGCAATGGCAAGCCCCAGTCTACGATCCTCAGCGTCCAAGAATATCCAGAAAATTTTGAAAATCTAATTGCAGATCGTCCTTTCTATGAAACTGAAATACACAATATTATCGAGCAATTTGGAAATATTGCTCACGTCTTCAGTATTTATGAGGCCTGGAGCGATAAGGAGAAAACCCAATTCCTAAAAAGAGGGATAAATAGTATCCAGCTTTTGAACGATGGCGAATCCTGGAAGGTAGTGCATATGATTTGGGATGACGAAAGACCCGGGCTGACAATGGAATCGAAATATAACCCCGCAGTCACTGCCTAAGCAGTATTTACGAGCACAATTAGACCCTAAGAGGCATTGCCTCTTGGGGAAACCAAATCCAGACTTATTTTCCTCTCCAGGTAAATCCGCTAAGGCTTGCAATCCTTCAAAATTAAGGCGTAAACTGTACATTAATACAGTTATCGCTAAAAAAATGTCAGATCATCCTTCCACTAAAGCGCCATCCCCATGCAAGGGCCGAGGAACCGCTTCTAACCTCCCTGGGCGCTTTGCTGAACTTTCCAGCTCCCGTGAAACTGATGGCTGGCAAGTGGAGCCTGATCAGCCGGTGAGACTAATAACCTCATCCATTGAGGAAAAGGCGAAAACTATTATCTCGACTAATCAATCTCCAGATATCCCTTTCTCCCAATCGATAAACCCCTACAGGGGATGTGAGCATGGTTGTATCTATTGCTATGCCCGCCCAGCCCATGCCTACATGGATTTATCGCCAGGGCTCGATTTCGAGACCAAGATTTTCTACAAGCCAAATGCTGCTGAGCTTTTAGAGAAAGCACTACGAAAGAGCAGCTACCAGTGCAGTCCCATCGCTCTGGGAGCCAATACCGATCCCTATCAACCTCTGGAACGAGAGAAAGAGATAACCCGTAGTTTGTTGGAGCTTATGCAGGAGTTTCGCCAGCCGGTAACCATTGTCACCAAAAGCCAGCTAATCTTGCGAGACCTCCCACTGCTGGCAGAAATGGCACAAGATAACTTGGCCCAAGTCGCCATTAGTGTGACCACGCTAGATAATGCCCTTAAGCGTAAGCTTGAGCCAAGGACCGCTGGCCCTGCTGCTCGTCTGCGAACAATTGAACAGCTGAGTACAGCGGGCATTCCTACCGCAGTACTCGCTGCGCCTATGATCCCCGCTCTCAATGACTGTGAACTGGAGTCGATTCTTGCAGCTGCGCGGGAATCAGGGGCTGTAAGAGCCGCATATATCCTATTGCGCCTCCCCTATGAAGTTGCCCCTCTATTTCGGGAATGGTTAGAGGTACACTACCCAGAAAGAGCAAAGCATGTCATGAGCCTGGTGCAGCAAAGCCGTGCAGGTAAGGACTATCAAAGTGAATTTTCCCAAAGGCGAACTGGCACTGGCATATTTGCTCAACTACTCCAGAGACGCTTTCAAGTGGCAATGAAAAAGCTGGGTTTGGATCATCGGCGCCTTACCTTGGATTGCTCACAGTTCAAGCCACCGCCTCGCACTAATGAGCAGCAGGATTTATTCTCTTGAATCTATGGGCTATATAAAAAAGAAGGAAGGGCTGAGGGTGAATTGGTTTCTCTATCTTATTCGAACGGCCAGAGGAACACTCTATACCGGTATAACCAATGATTTGGAGAGGCGTTTTGCTGAGCACTGTAGTGATGGCCCAAAGGCGGCAAAAGCACTACGAGGTAAGGGGCCCCTTACGCTCGTGTTCTCTGTGGGGCTACCCGATAAATCAACCGCCTTGAAAATGGAAATAGCCATTAAGAAGTGGCCAAAATCAAAAAAGGAAAAACTAATACTTGGCTCTCATTCCCTGCCAGAAATTTAGCTTGTTGAGAAAGCCATTATCACTTTGGTGTTAACAACCATGCCTCTTCTCTTGCGGGAACCTTGCCTTTAAGCCCACCAACAACGTCTCTTGTCGCTAATACTTGTAGGCTATAATCGGCATCGTAATATTCATAAATCAAACGGCTCCCAACAGAAAAAGGTGGGCCAGGCATCTGAGCTTGTTCATACTCGAAGGATACGAGGAGTTGAGGTGCGACCTGGGTAATAGCCATTAAGTGTCTGACATATTGCTCACGAATATCTGTGGGGAGGGCTACCAGTGCAGCCCGATCATAAATCGCTACAACCGGCCCCAACTCCTCTCTACCCAAATCGAATATATTGCCAACAAAAATATCGATGTTGGCACCAGAGTAGCACTTCAGATTACCTACCTGGCTTACCTGTGGGGTTACTGCCATTTCACTGAAGAGCTGCTTCACGGCCTCCTCATTGAGTTCACAGCCAACGACTGAGATATTCTGTTCTAATAACCAAGCAATATCTTTCGTTTTGCCACATAGCGGCAAGAAAATCCGATCACCCGGAGACAGAGAGAGACTGGAAAAGAATTCGGTCAACAACGAATTGCCGGCCGCCTCGTGAAAGCCAATATCATTTCTTTTCCACTTATCGTGCCAAAATTCTTCCTTCACAACTGGCTCCTACAATCCAAGGTAAAAAAATAGATAAGAAACGAATTACATCAATGAAGAAGTGTTCTGTAGTATTCCATTTCGATACTACTTTCAGACTCATAGGGTTCAGTAAACGCCAAAGCCGCAACAAATACCATTGCTGTAGATAGCAATATACGTTTTACCATTGAACTACACCTCTATTCAATCTTACTGAACCCCTTACAACCCTTTCCCTAAAGCACTCAGATTAATCTTTCAACAAGTCCTTACTGCTCGTTGCTGACGCGGCCATAAAATATCAATCAGGCCGGCAAATACTGCACCGATAGATACCGTTGCAATCAGTTGAAAATAGGTATCCAAGGTAATGTCCAACTGCGCAAGAAACGCAATAATGATACCAATGGCATAGCTGGTGACGTTCCGAATACCGGTCACCATTCCCATTGCCCATACACTGATAATCGAGAAGAGAAGTGCAATCGGCCCAACCAGGATACTTGGGTCAATTTGCCATTTATGTGCCGCTGTTTGAGCGCCCAACCCCAACCCCAGCCCGGTCACCACACATGCGAGATTGTAGGCACCTGCCCGCCAATCACGCCCCCTGGAGTAATAGGCAATAACACCCAACACCGCTACCCATATTGGCATTCCGCCCAGATAACCGACGAGTGCCGCAACAATGAGAATTGCAAGGATTGGTGACTTCAGTAACTGGGGGGACAAGCTTTTACGCTTGGTTAAAACACTGGGCCACTTCATGATTTCCACTCCTTCGAGGACACCCTGATAAGAGGTAAGATTCCTTGCCTAAAACGTAAAACCCGCCAACACTCTGAAAGGATCTATCAGAACCATTCCTTGATATGAAGCTATTTTCAGGTAGTTCCCACTCTGGGGGATAGAAAACTTCTTCCGTATTCTTGCCCAATCTTGCAATCAGCAGGCAGTAGCACGAAGCAGACAAAACAGACTCACCCGCCGGCCATGTGCAAAAAGTTGAAATGCATAAATTCGACTGATCAAGGCTACTCAAGCGACCTCGTATTCAGGCCGGCAGAGTGTGGGAGCTGCATTCTATTAGATTCTCAAAGGAGTTTTGTCACAGCCCATTACAAGCGTTACCAGGGAATTTCTGTCCCGTCATAGTTATAAAATCGACCCGTTTTTGCTGGCGTTACTGATAAAAGCAGCTTTTTTAGTCCGCCGACACTTTCCTCAGCAGAAATCAGTGCTCCGGGGCCGCCCATAGCCGTTTTTACCCACCCCGGATGCAAAGCGAGAACCGTGATTCCTCTCGGCTCTAAATCGACAGATAAGCTTTTGACGACCTGGTTTACGGCTGTCTTTGAAGTTCGGTAGATATATCCCCCGCCAGAGCGATTATCAGCGATACTCCCAACCTTGCTGCTCATCACCGCGATTAGCTTGTGCTCGCTGGCCGCAACATTGTCACAAAAAGTTTCTGCCATCATATAGGGGGCGATAGTGTTGGACTCTAAAACTCGACGCCACTCTGCGCGGTCAACAGCGCCAAATCCCACGCCCTTCGGCCCGTAGTAACCTGCATTGTTGAGCAATATGTCTATCGGCTCTCCTTGAAAGGCCTTACCTAGAGAGATCATCTGTTCGTAGTCGGTCACATCTAGGCGAATCAACTGTATCGAGGGGTAGCGTTCTTGCAACACCGCGAGCTCAGCGGCTTTCTTCGGTTCCCGGCAACAAGCCAGGACTTTCCAGCCAATTTCGGCAAACTGGGCACACAACTCAAGTCCAATTCCCCGATTGCAGCCAGTAATTAAAATCGTGCCGGACATTGGCGCTCCTTAAATGGTATTCTTGCGGGAAAGCGATCATAGCAACTGTATAGCAATGTATTACACTCTCAGCGACATACTGTGGCTTTCCCTGTTCTTTGTGGTTCTTTGGTATATCTGGGCCAGTATGGCCGCTAAAGAGCACGTCCGGCGAGCCGCTTCTGATCACTGCCGACAGCTCGGTGTCCAACTGTTAGACGACACCGTGCTTTTGGTTCGTACTCGAATCAAAAAGGATAAGAGGGGGTTTTTCAGCCTTCACCGCAGTTACAAGTTTGAGTTTACTTCTACAGGCGAACATCGCTATTCAGGCACTGCTGTACTTCACGGGAATCGCATCCAACAGTTACAGCTTGCCCCCCACCACGTAAGTTAGAGGTACCCATGCAACGCGGCCTATATCGTCACTACAAAGGAAATCTGTACGAGGTTTTACATACCGCAAAACATAGCGAATCCGAAGAGGTTATGGTTGTGTACCGAGCCCTTTATGGAAGCTATGGCGTCTGGGTGAGACCCCAAAGAACATTTAATGAAACAGTTTCTAAAAACGGCGTTAAATCTCCACGCTTTGAATTAGTCCAGGCATTTGACATAGCTGCCTGACCTGACTGAAATATAATTAATTTTGGAGGGGCCATGCTTCCTCCAAAGTCACTTTATCTGCCTATTATTTTTTCCAATAAGATAAGCAACTTTCTTCAGTTATATCTGCACCCAATCCAACTCAATCTTTTGTCTAACTTGCTGGTACTTAGGTGTACTATCAGCTTACAACTGACCCCGAAAACCCCCAGCGTTTATTAATCGAATTACTTATAATTTTGATTTGGAATAATTTTGCGCCAACTATTCGTTGGATCTTTCAGCCTTTGAAATAAGCTCTTTCATTCTATTCTTCCCGCCTGGTCAAGATTTCATTATTGCGACATAAATCGGTCAAGTCCGTGCAATAATCGATTTGTAACTTGTCGGCATGCGAGGCTTACCGATGAATCTAAAGAGTTTTGATGTGTCCATAGTGCTGTATATGGTTGAGCGGGCATCACGCCCCAGCTCTCGCCGGCGCTATCTGTGGCTATCTAAATCTGGGGATGGGTGGGCAGCCGGGGCACTTTTATTCACCTATGTATGGCTCAATTCAGCCATTCAACTGCTGTACTTGGCATGTACCGCAGTTGCCTTGGAGCGCGGATTGTACTGGGGGATAAAAAACACGACACGGCGACTTCGCCCGCCCCAAGCAATCCCGGGCATGCGTCCCGTAATTGTGGCGCACGATCGTTTCAGCTTACCGTCGGGCCACACCTCATGCGCCTTCCTATTTATAACCGCGATGTCTATACAGGTGAGCCCCATGTGGAGCTTCGGTTATATCTGGGCCACCGGTGTCGGAGCCGCCAGGGTTGGCCTGGGAGTTCATTTCCCGTCTGATATTTGTGCCGGCGCTATTTTGGGGACCAGTGTCAGTTTAATTGTGAGTGCTGCCTTTTTATGAAGATACTTTACGGCGTTCAATCCACGGGTAATGGGCACATCAGTCGCTCCCGTGCGCTGGCTAAGCAATTCGAAAAGTATCCAAATCTCGAGGTCCAGTGGTTATTTTCAGGCCGTCCAAGAGAAAGCTTATTTGAGATGTCTTCTTTTGGAGACTATTGGTGGCGGGAGGGAATGACTTTTATCCACAGTCATGGCCGCTTGAATAGTTTCGCAACACTACGAAACATCAATGCAGTAAGGTTCATCAAGGATATAAGAACACTGCCGGTTAATAATTTTGATTTAATTATCAGTGACTATGAACCTGTTACGGCCTGGGCAGCGAAATTTAAGAAAAAACGCAGCATCGGTATCGGCCATCAATACGCCTTTGAATTCCCGATCCCTGTACCTCGCAATAAGTGGGCATCCCGCACAGTACTAAAATCATTTGCCCCAACACAAGAGAGTATCGGTTTGCATTGGCACCACTTCGGCAACCCAATACTACCGCCAATCGTCCCTCAGAAACCTGAACTCTCCCAGGAGTTGGGTGAACATATTCTAGTTTACTTGCCTTTCGAACAGCCTATTCCGATGCTGGACGAACTTTCCAGGCTGCCCTATCGGTTTATCGTCTACGGTATACCCCACAATTTACCTACCTCTAGTAATATTCAAGTTAAGGCCCCCTCAATTAATGGCTTTCAGAAGGATCTGGCAACCTCTAAAGCAGTAATCTGCAATAGCGGATTTGAATTATTGGCTGAAACCCTGGCTCTGGGAAAACCCATTCTCAGTAGGCCTCTCGCCAATCAATTTGAGCAGGAAGCCAATGCCAAAGCGCTCGATCAGCTCAAACTGGCCACAATCGTAAAACAGATAAATGCCTATACGATCGACAAGTGGCTAGCCAACTGCCCCCCTCCACTTCGGATAGTTTGGCCTGATGTGGCTCAATCACTGGGCAACTGGATTGCTTCCGGGTGCCGACAAAGCCCAGCTGAACTATCCTCCCAACTGTGGCGCAAGGTGGTACCAAAGCCCGTTGCAGAAGCAGCACCAGTATTTCAAAGAATATCCGAGTAAAAGCACTCTAATAATCGCCAAGTCTATTCATAGAATCAGTCATTGCCCAGTGCACCCTCTCCACGTTTACATATACACTTGAATCGTAGAGTTCCAGCATAAAAATATTCAATGGAAAACTACCTGGAAATTAAACGGATTACCCAAAAAGAATAATGTAAGAGGTAAACATGGCCCATCAGCTGCTCAACGAGCGTGAAATCGATTTTTTACTTTATGAATTTTTAGATACCGAAGCCCTAATCAATCGCCCTCGGTACAGTGATCATTCCCGTGAAATTTTTGATGCAACACTGAATACCGCACACACCATTGCAGAAAAATTTTTCGCTAATCACAACGCCAAAGGCGATGAGATTGAACCGAGCTTTGATGGTGAAAACGTCAGCGTTATCGAAGAAACCAAACAGTCCTGGGATGCTTTTGCCTCTGCAGGATTTCTCGCCGCTCACTGTGATGCAGAGGAAGGCGGACTACAATTGCCAGAAGTTATTCTGCGCACAGCACTCGCTTATATGGCCGCAGCAAACGTTGCCAGTGCTAGCTACCCGTTCTTGACCATTGGCGCGGCCAATCTGGTACGCACTTTCGCCAGCGAGTCGCTTAAAAAGCAATTCCTTCCACAAATGTTGGACGGACGTTTTGCCGGGACTATGGCACTAACTGAACCGGATCAGGGCTCCGCGCTGTCAGACATTCGCACTAGCGCCTTACCAGAAGAAGACGGCAGCTACCGTATTCACGGACAGAAAATGTATATTTCTGGTGGCGATCAAAACCTCACTGAGAATATCGTTCACCTGGTTCTGGCAAAAATTAAAGGCGCACCCGCAGGTGTGAAGGGAATATCACTTTTTCTGGTTCCCAAATTCCTTCTGGACGAGCAGGGGAAACCGGCAAAACGCAATGATGTAAAACTCGCAGGCCTGCTACATAAAATGGGTTACCGCAATACCACATCAACGGTATTGAGTTTTGGTGAGGACGGTGGCGCTATAGGCTACCTGATCGGTGAACCCCACCAGGGCCTGAAGTATATGTTCCAAATGATGAATGAAGCCCGTATCAGTGTGGGAGCTGGCGCTTCTGTACTTGGATACCAGGGGTACACTTACTCTCTTGAGTACGCCAAGGGCCGCCCACAAGGACGTATGCCCTCTAACCGAGATCCTGAATCCAAACAGGTCCCTATCGTCCAGCATGCCGATGTTCGCCGTATGCTACTGATGCAAAAAGCCTATGCTGAAGGTGGCTTAAGCTTGAGTGTTTATGCCACCTCACTTTACGAGGATGAGCATACAGCCCCTACAGAAGAGCAGCGCAACAATGCTGCAACACTGCTCGATCTGCTAACTCCCGTAGTAAAATCCTGGCCCTCCAAGTACTGCCTAAAAGCTAATGAGTTGGCGATTCAGGTTTTGGGGGGAGCGGGTTATATTCGTGAATACCCGGTAGAGCAGTTGTATCGAGACAATCGCCTTAACGCAATTCACGAAGGTACAGAAGGCATCCATGCCCTGGATTTACTGGCCCGGAAAGTACCGTCAAAAAATCTTGCTGGCTACCAACTGTTACAGGCAGAGATCCGCAATACGATTATGCAGGCCAGGGATAAACCTAAGCTCGAATCTATGGCCAAAATGCTGGAAGAAGCCCTGGAAAAATTGGATGAGACAAGTTTTGCATTATTCTCCCAGCTTCAGGAAGATGTGGATCGCGGCCTGGGTAATGCCACCCTATACCTGGATTTATTTGGCTGTACCGTAGTCGCCTGGTTGTGGCTGCAGCAGGCAGTTATCGCAGAAAAAGCACTGGAAAAGAATCCTAACAGTGAAGCTCAGGATTTTTACCTGGGTAAATTACACACTGCGAAATACTATTTTGAATGGGAGCTGCCAAAAACAGAGACAGCTATCGCACTGCTGAAATCAGGCAATAGCGTTCCTTTCGACATGCAGGAAAATTGGTTCTAGTTAAACGACTTGTCGAGCAAAACGGAAATTACAGTTGTACCGTAATTTCCGTACCTCCCTGAGGAAGAGGGGCTGCATGTATTTGCCCTTCATAGCTCTCAACAATATCCACTACCACGGCAAGTCCAATACCCTGCCCAGGTTGCTGTTCATCGGCGCGAACGCCCCGCTGGGTAACCGCTTGCCATTTCTCACTGTCCAGCCCTGGGCCATTGTCTTTAATTCGAATAGACAGTTTGCGAGTATCTTCCATATTCTCAACGGCAACCGATAATTTCCCGTCACCATATTTATAAGCGTTATCCAGCAAGTTACCCAGGACTTCCATCAGGTCACCTTCGTCACCATAAAACAGGGTGTTTTCAGCACAGGAACTTTCGACATCACACGGCTTACTGCGATACACCTTTTCAAGCGCATCCAGTATTTTATGGAGCAGTGGCGCGACCGGTGTCCCCCGTATAATGGATTTCGGCGAACTGGTTACTGCCCGCTGCAGTTGATAGCTGATAATACTGTCCATCCGCTGCACCTGATCCGTTAGCGTCTTGCCGGCGGTTGTTGAATCTCCAGAAAATTTGAGACCTTTCAATACCGCTAGTGGCGTCTTCAGGCTGTGGGCCAGGTCAGCTAATGTATGCCGGGTTTTTTCTCTCTGGCGGCGCTCATTTTCAATCAACAGATTTAAGTTATCTGTCAGTGGGCGCAGCTCCCGAGGAAAATTACCCTCCAATCGATCAGCACCCCCACGCTGCATTTCCTGAAGCGCATTAGCCAGGGCTGTCAGCGGAGAAAACCCCCAGCGCAGAACCAACCACTGTGCAAGGATTAATAACAATGCTCCCAACCCCAACCAGTGCCACATGGTTGAGCGAAACTGCCCCACTTGAGCCTGTAGCGGGGCCGCATCCTCGAGCACTGCAAAGGTAAACAAATTTTCATCTTCCAGCCCCCAGGCAACCCCTTGGCGGAAACTGCTATAACTTCCCTCTTCTCCCGGAACCGATACCTGCGAATAGGACTCCTGCCCCTGGGAAAGCGGATAGAACTCCAGCTGCGGCATTGCCAGGGCTGACTCCGAACGCCAGATAATCTCACCCTCCCGATCAATAACAGCGCCCACCAAACCGGAATCAGGCTGGTTGAAGCGTTGTTCGGGCAAACTCGGGGGCAGAATCAGGGTTTTGCCTTCCGGCTCAGCAACCGCCAGCAGGGTGTAAATGTAGACCTGCAGCTCCCGCTGCTTGGCTTCATTCAGGGACGTGCGGTAGGCGTGCTCGAGGACTCCAGAGATAAGAAGAATAAAGCCGACCAGCACAAGACTGGTAACCAGGGCCAGACGCCCCTTTAAGGAACCCAGAATATAAGAAAGCAGGGGGAAATTGATGGATCTCACTGCGGAATCACAAAGCGATAGCCGCGCCCGCGCAGAGTCTCGATAGGCTTAAGCTTGGCTGCCGCATCAATTTTTTTCCGCAGGCGTCCAATAAACACCTCTATCACATTGCTGTCCCGGTCACAGTCCTGTTCATAGATATGTTCTGTCAGGGTGGTTTTTGACACCACTTCATCCGGATGTAGCATCAGGTATTCAAGTACCTTGTACTCAAACGAAGTCAGGTCCAATTCAACTTCATCCACACTAACCCGTTGCGCACTGGTATCCAGAACGATAGGTCCAGCTTTAATCGTCGGTGATGAGAAACCTGCGGAACGGCGCACCAGGGCATTCAACCGTGCGAGCAGTTCTTCAGTATGGAAGGGTTTTACCAGGTAATCGTCCCCGCCAGCTTCCAGGCCGGAGACCCTTTCCTGCCAGTGTCCCCGAGCCGTTAAAATCAGAATAGGAAAATGCTTCTCTTCACGGCGCAGTGTTTCAATAACCTGGATACCATCAATTTTGGGTAAACCCAGGTCCATTACTGCCACGTCGTAGGGATATTCCCTTCCCAGATACAGTGCCTCTTCTCCATCGGGGGCTTCGTCAACGGTGTACCCGGCCGTGCGCAGGGACTCTGCCAGCTGCTGCCGCAGTAATGCTTCATCTTCAACTAATAGTGCGCGCATAGTAATTACCTTATTGCGGCTCGCAATTATTCTGCTATCGGGATATACGGCCGCTCTGTTTATCGACAAACACCACATAAACCTGGCTTTTGGCCGACAGTCCCTTCACCCGATACACGGCTCGCCCCTGTTTTTTGGTCTCAGAAATGGCGAGAATTTTTCCACCAAAGCGTTGTTTTACGATTGAAGCAGCCCGATCCCTTGAGATTTCTCCCCCTTGAACACGAAGAAAGTGGGGCTGGAAACTCTCCCGCTCATAAGCGGGGTAGCTGTGTACCGTGGCACTGCAGAGCGCCGGCAAAAACACAGCGGTAAAAGCAATAAAGCCAAGTAAGGTACGATTCAGTTTCACGGTGCGGCTCCTGTGGATATCCAATTTTCCACCCTTTATAAACTCCCTGCCGCCCTCAACCGGGCTCAAAGAGCCGGTGAGACGTCGACATGGACCCGGATTCTATCGCCCGGATGATGGTCAGTGCGAGTCAAGTAAACTTGCCCATTATACCGATAGCGGACATCGTATCCGACTAATTCCCTTCTTGTAGAGTATTCATCTACAACATGGCAACGGGACTCTGTTGCATAGTGGACTGGAGCATTGGCACGGCTGATCTGGTTACCTACCAGGGCGCCCACCAAAGCCCCTGCGATTGTGGCGCCGCCACGATTGTGACTGCGATGATAACCGTAGCGTCCACGGTGGCCGTGATCGCCTAAGTTATTGCCGATTGCAGCACCTATAAGTCCCCCCACTACAGTACCTGCAGGGGAAGTCGGCTCGCGATAGGCAACCTGTTCATCGCGACACTGAGTCGTCGGTGTAACAACCTGAACATCGGTGTAGACGGGAGTAACCTCGGTAACTCGCGCATAATCATAGCCACCCGCAGCATAGCCTCGGGGGCCCGCGCTGGCAGTAGAACTTAGACCCACCAGTGCCGCAACTGCCGCACCCGCGATTAGCTGTTTGTATAGTTGCACGATATATCTCCCGCTAGTCATCAACGGGAGCCAGATTACTTAAGATGATCTGAATAGACGCTGAATTACACTGTCGTACCAGCGTAGCAGCGAGGTAAAACGATAAGCCAGCCTCTCAGGATTGGAATTTGAATGGCAGGGCACTATTCAGGAGCCCCAGATGAACTATCAGTCTCCTCATCACCCTCTCGTCGGTCACTGGCCTCTCGATCACGCCTAGGCCGAGAATCCTGGTGCCTTCTCCCCCTTTCGTGCTCCCTTCTGGGCCTATCTCCTCTCGCCCGGTCGCCCCTTGGTCGGTCTTCTCTGTGCCGGTTTCCCCTAGGTCTATTCTCATCGGACCTATCCCTCCTAGGCCCATCTTCCCTGAGTCTATCCCCTTGCGCTCGCTCTCCCCGAGCCCTATCACCTCTGGGCCTTTGCGGTTCACTCCTATCGCCCCTAGCTTCCCGCCAGCGCTCGCGCACTTGCTCTCTCTGTTCGGGGGACATCTGCCGATATCTCTCACGAGCCTCACGGATACTCTCACGCCTGCCTTCCGGCAGGGCGCGGTACTGTCGATAAGATTCCCGCAGCTGATTACGGCGCTCCTGGGGCAGAGACTGCCATTTTTCATAGCGCTGCCGAGCATTGTCACGCTGCTCAGGGCTCATTGAGTTCCATCGACGCGCACCCCGCAACAACCTCTCCTGCTGGCTATCAGACATGTTGGGCCAGCGCTCTTCCATGCCCTGTAACAGCTTGCGATCACTATCACTTAGGTTTTTCCACTCCACAGACCACGCCATACCAGCCCAAAGCAGAGAGGCTGCCATCAAACAAGTTGCGACCAGGGTTTTAATCATGACTGTCCCCCGGCCATATATCTTTGCTTTTGGTGCCTTCTTGGGTTTGCCCGGGACCTTGAACCAACTCGGGATCTTCAGGGATAACGACATCACCTTGTTCATCGACCCACTCTTCCAGGAATAACAGGAATTCCTCCGGCAGAGGCTCAGCTTCCTCCGCCTCGGTAGTACCTGGAAATACGAGCGCACACATAGATATGATGAATAAAACACTACGAAGAGTGCCCATCCAGCTCCTCCGCCAACCACTGATAAAACTCCATATCCTCAATCATCTCGATATCCATATCTTCATCCAGCAGCCAATCACCACTCACTAGCAGCTCTGTACGACTTTCATTATTGATAACAGAACTGGGCCACCATAGAGCAAGAAATAGCACTGCGGCAGAAGCCGCTGTAACTGGAAGGTATGGATACAAGGTGTTGAGTGAAAAGTACCGTTTTTTATTATTTTGATCTTGCGCTTCGGAGCGGATTCGCCGCAACTCAGCCAGGGTTTCCGTATCGAGCGATCTCTCTCTACGTATAACAGCGGCACTGGCCGCTCCGAGTATACGCTTCTCGTTAGTCGATGAATTGTTTTCTAAATTACTCATTCCATCGCCTCCAAATGAACCCGCAGGCTGCGCAATGCTCGAGAGAGGTGAGTCTTCACACTTCCCTCGCTACAAGCCATAGCCCCTGCTGTCTCACTGACATTAAAGCCTTCAACGCAGCGCAACAAAAAAGCCTGCTGTTGACGCAGAGGTAACTTTTCAATGGCGCGGTCAATGGCATCAATCGTACGTTCACCGATTAGGACACTATCCGGGCTGCGGCCGTTGGGGTCGGGAAATTCACTCAGATCCCATTCATCGCCTTCGCTATTAATAGGAAGTTTATCTTTCAACAGCTGCCAACGGGACAGGTTTTTCTTGCGACGATGCCAATCGGTTATGCGGTTATTAAGAATGGTAAAAAATAATGGGCGCCACTCCGCACGGTCTCGGCAGCTATAGCTTTTGACGAGTGCAAGCATAGAGTCCTGAACGATATCCAGCGCATCATCACGGTCCCCTACAGCATATTTCGCCATAGTGAATGCCCGCTTTTCTACTGAAGCGAGAAACTGATCCATAAAAGCCGATTGAGGTCCCTTGACGAGGATGCAATCCTTCTACGGCTATTGCGGAGCCTCTAAATAATTCCGTGATATTTCTTTGGCTGTCAGGGCAGCTCACAGTCTAGGCGCGGCTTCACAGGAGTGTTTAAACCTTTTGAGAAGTCGCAGCACAGAGTATGAACCACTCTGAAATCCCCGTAGGACAGACTTAGAAGGCCCCAGCTACTGCATAGCTCTTGCAAAGGACTAAGCCCTTTATCAGCAGGCTGCGCCTAGCGACTGCAGTCTTCCAAGACTATAGAAATATCACGGAATTATTCAGAGGCTCCTTAGTTTGCCGCAACCCACTAGATAATGCCTGCTACAACCAACAATCACTAATCGTTATTGTTGTCACGGGATCTACGATGGTGCTTTTTTGTCCGCTCGCCGCGTTCGTTCTTCCGATCGTATCTATTATCTATTCGCTCGCCTTTTTTATCGAGGCGCTCGTTTATTTTCTCACCTTTGTTATCCAGGCGCCTATCGATACGATCACCTTTTTTATCTAAATGTGCAGCTAATTTATCTCTCCCATTAGCGGCAGCCTGCTCAGACCGCTGGTCCAGGCGCTCATTAATACGATCACCTTTATCATCAAGGCGCTCTTCAATGCGATCCCCCTTTCGATCGAGACGATTTTCAATACGGTCGCCGCGATCATGTCCATTATCCTCACTGCTTTCAGCTTGCAGCGAGAGGGGAAAACCAAGGCTAAGCGCCAGTACTGACAGTCCTATCAGTTTATTCATAAGTTGCTCCAGTTCCGTGAACAAAAAACTCAATGCATTAACAGCACTGACTATAACGTCAGGCACTGGAGCTGGTTGACAGGACTCCTATGAAAAATCAGCGAAATCAGAAGACAAAAATAATCGGTGCACAAAGTACCATTCTCTGTTCAACCCTCTACAACTTCCGGGCCGGGCACTTCATCGCCGAGCCAGCGTTGTGTCAGGGTGCCAGCAGTCATAGCGCCGTTAACATTCAGCGCTGTTCGCGCCATATCAATCAGGGGCTCAACAGAAATTAGCAGAGCCGCGATAGTAACTGGCAACCCCATTGCCGGCAGTACCACCAAGGCTGCAAAGGTCGCCCCGCCACCAACGCCCGCTATACCGAAAGAACTGATCATTACAACCGCCACTAAAGTAGCAATCCATACTGGGTCCCATACATTGATCCCCATCGGCACTGCCACCATCACTGCCAGCATGGCCGGATAAATGCCGGCGCAGCCGTTTTGCCCAATAGTCGCACCGAAAGATGCAGAGAAATTGGCAATTGCTGGAGACGTACGCAGCTGGTCCACCTGAGTCTCGACATTCAGGGGAATAGTTGCAGCACTGGAGCGGGAGCTAAAGGCAAAAACCAGCACCGGCCATACCTTGGTGAAATAGTGCAGCGGATTGATACCATTAATCAGTAGCAGCAGACCGTGCACCAGGAACATCAAACCAATAGCCGTAAAGGAGGCCAGCACAAAACTCAATAAGTTAAGAATATCTCCCATACTGGATTTAGCGATCAGGCCGGTAACCAAAGCCATCACGCCGTAAGGGGTAAAAGCCATCACTAGTCGCACCAGCTTCATAACCCAGACTTGAGCCACATGAACGAAGCGCTCAATCGCTGCGCCCTCTTCGGGAAATTCACGGCGAACCGCCAAGGCTGCCAACCCTAAAAGCACCGCGAATATAACCACCGCTATAACAGAAGTAGAGCGAGCCCCGGTCAGGTCCAGAAAAATATTGCGCGGCACAAAAGAGGTAATAATCTCAGGAATGGAAAGGTCTGTGACCTTGCCAATGCGCTCATTCAGCACTTCCACTCGCGCAGCTTCCCTGGAACCCTCAACCAATCCCGCAGCCGACAAACCAAATAGCTCGGCCATAGCCACGCCAATTAGAGCGGCCACCGCCGTTGTTCCCAATAGCACCCCCAGGACTGAAATACTGATTTTGCCCAGCGCCTGGGTATGGCTGACTTTAACTACCGCCACTAATATGGAAGTCAGCACCAGGGGCATCACGAGTAAATACAATAGATTTACGTAACTGTCCCCTATCATCTCTACCCAAGGTATCACCTCTGCGGGTGCAGCCCCCCATCCGCGAGACAGTTGCAGGGTGCCTCCAAAGATAACTCCAAGAATCAGGCCAGCCAGCACTGCTGGTGCGAGGGAGTCACGGCCTCGCTGCCAGCGAAAAAGTCCGTATAGAAAAACAATAAATAGAAGCAGGAAAGCAAATGAACTGATATGCATAAGGTCTGGGTCCCACCCGGAACAAAAGGGGAAAGTGGCGGCATGCTATCAGCGATCCGTCACAAGCCTATAGATGTGTTAGTTATAGTTTTATAAAGTTTGGGAGCTTCTAATAATCCACTGTTACCCCGCCGGCTTTTACCAGCACTCCATTAGTACTCGCTATAGATTGAGAGCCGAAATAAAGTCGTCTCTATCCTGCGGCCCAACCAATGTTTTATGCCAGCGTCCATCGGTACCAATAATGAACGTAGAAGGCAGCACCTCCGGCTTCTCCTGCCCCCAGCGCCCTTGCGGTTCGGCCACTAGAACGGGAAAAGTAATACCCAACTTATCCGCCTGTTTTTGTATTTCCGCAATCGGTAAATTGTCGAAGTTCACCCCAACAACAACGACATTGTTGTTACCGTCGGCCAGTTGGTTAAGGACCGGGATCTCCTCTCGACAGGGCTTACACCACTCTGCCCAATAGTTAACCAGCAAAACCTTACCCGATACATCCAACTCTTCCCCATCAATGGCTAGAAGCGATTTATCGTCTTTAGCGCAGGCGCTTATTCCGCATACCAACAAAAGAAAGGTGACCGCTGCTGCTCTTGTCATCTTCACTTTGACTATTTTCATCAGGCCCACTTTCTCCCCCGCTTTCAGAGTTTGTTTGCTTATCATCAGTCCCGCCGTCGTGGCCCAGCTCAAGGGGCTTACCTTCAGCCTCTTTTTGCTCGGTCTCCAGGAACAACTCCCCAACAGTAATACCTAATTGCTCCCGGGTTGACTCTCTGGCATTGGCAAAGCGTTGCTCTACCTCTCCATACCAGGGCAATCCATCCAGGCTTGCGGGAACCCCACTGGGCATCCACTCCACACTCAACCAACCCGCCAATTCAACCAGGGACACCGTATTCAGGTCCCTTAGCAAAACATAATCATTGCGATCAGTTTGGGTCACCATACGATTAACCTGAAGGATATTCCGCAACCTTCGCCACTGAACAAACTTGATTCCCATACGGGAAATATCGCGCTCCTTCAGAGGCCTCCCCTGCGCGCATTTCTTATACATCTGCCAGAGAACAATAAGGAGGGCAACCAGGTCAGAATGCTCCCGCTCCTGGGTCGCAGCGTGATAAACCGATAGTGTGCGTACCAACACACAGCCGGCCAATACCAGTATCCACATCAGATAAATCCAAAGCAGGAACAGGGGAACAACAGCGAATGCCCCATAAATTGCCTGGACTGAACTCCGCGCTACCAACAAGCCGAATAAGTACTTCATAACCTCGAAAGCAATCGAGATTATGATCCCCCCCTCTATTCCGTGGCGCAACGGGACATAGCAATTGGGCACAGCTATGAACAGTAGGGTAAAAACTATGGAGCTGAAAATAAACGGCAGAACCCTGAATAACAACGAAGTTACCTCAAAGGAATCGGCTCCACCCAAGAAAAATTTTTGTGAAAAGACAAAAGTACTTGTCGCCAGGCCCGCCCCTAATAGGATTGGACCGAGACTTAATATCGCCCAGTACAAAAGAAAACTCGAAACGCCGCTGCGGCCTTTTTGGACGTCCCAGATAGAGTTAAAGGTCCCCTCGATACCGCGAAGGGTCAAACCCGCAGTAATAATCAGCATCGCGATACCAACGCCCGTCAAACGCTGTGCCTGTTCGGAAAAACTGCTGATATATTTTTGGATCTCGCGCCCACTCTGAGGCAAAAAGTGGGTGAACAGTTGGTCCTGTAACCTACTCTGCAAGCCGGCAAAGTCGGGAAACAGTGACAACATGGCGTAGCTCACCGTCACCAGGGGAACTATGCCAAACAGTGTCAGGTAAGTGAGAGCAGCCGCGCGTTGCCGACAATCCTTTTCATCAAACAGTTTCCACAGTGACGTCGCAAAGCGCAGCCAGTGGTTTCCCCAATCCTTAACGGTGCTTCTCATTGTGATCTCTCTATGCCTGGACATCTCGCCCAGGCCGCAGTATTACTGCCCCAATTAGCCAAGGAGCTCCCGAAAACCCCGCAGAACTTTGGGAGGATTATTCAGAAGCGCCTTAGAACTCCGCAACATTCTTCGGTTAGAATACGCCAAACAGTAACAGGATGCCGCCACAATGTGGACGATTTACCACAACCCCCGCTGCTCAAAATCCCGCCAAACCCTACAGTTATTGCAGGATAACGGTATTGAACCGGAGGTGGTTCTCTATCTACAAACCCCACCTTCTGCCGAGGATATTCAGCAGTTGCTACACAAACTGAATATTGATGCACGACAGTTGTTGCGCACTGGTGAAGAACCCTACAAGCAGTTAAACCTGAAAGACAAAGATCTGGCAGAATCCCAGTTAATCGACGCAATGGCTCAAAACCCTATTTTGATCCAACGCCCGATCGTTATAAAAGGTGACAAAGCAGTGATAGGGCGGCCCCCTGAAAATGTACTGGGATTGATCTGATGGATCGGGACAACGAAGGCTATGTCCTCATCCTCTACTACAGCCGCACCGGCGCCACAGCGCGCATGGCCACCGAACTGGCTCGCGGCGTAGAGGCCAGCGGGATTACCGCTCGCCTGCGCACCGTGCCCGGCGTATCCCCAGACACCGAAGCCAGCGAGCCGCCGGTACCCACCGAAGGTGCCCCCTACTGTACAATCGAGGACCTGCGCAATTGCTCCGGTTTACTGATGGGCAGCCCCACCCGCTTTGGCAACATGGCCTCTCCGCTGCGCTATTTCCTTGACCAAACCAGTGATATTTGGCTCGATGGCAGCCTTACCGGTAAGCCGGCTGCGGTATTTACCGCAACTGGCAGTCTTCACGGTGGTCAGGAAACTACGCTGGTATCCATGATGCTGCCCCTGCTGCACCACGGCATGTTAATCGCCGGCATCCCATACTCCGAAGCCGCCTTAATGCGCACCCGCACTGGCGGCACACCCTATGGTGCCTCACACTGGTCCGGTGAACACGCCACATCGCTTTCCGATGACGAAGTAACCCTGTGCCGAGCACTGGGCAAGCGAGTCGGCAGCCTGGCACAGACGCTGGATAATGCACATAACGGCGACAACTAGAGGATAAAGTGTGAACGATTCTGTACAGCGCAAGCTCAAGATAGCGCTGCGAATTAACTGGATTTGTTATATCGGCATGCTCGTACTGTTTGTCGTCTGGAATCTATTCCTCGAAGGCGGCTCATTGTTCCTGTGGTGCTTGCAGACCATACCACTGCTGTTGGTACTACCTGGGTTACTAAAGCAGCACTATCGTAGCTATCTGTGGCTCTGTTTTATTCTTTTGCTGTATATCACTGCCAGTATTGTCGACGTAATGATGCCTACACGCGGCTGGCAGGATGGCGTACTGGTAGTCCTTAGCCTTATCCTATTCTTTTCATCAATGATGAGCAGCCGCTGGCATCGCATGCAATAGCCACCGGCACTACTCACATTGCTAATGATTTTGTAACTGATAAATAGACAACGCTTGCCCCTCAGCGCACTAAGGAGTTTTGAGGTTTGACTGATTCATCCAATGAGAAAGGACTGTTCCGCAGCTTTTTTGGTGCCATTGGCGGCTCAATTACCTGGCTGAGGCGAGTGTTTACCAACCTGGTGTTCCTGTTAATACTGGTATTCCTGGGTATCGCAATTTTTGGCAAGGACGAACAGCTGGTAGTCCCACAAGGCGCGGCCCTGCGCGTGGCTCCGAGTGGATTTCTGGTAGATGAGCTCAGCCAGCCCAGCGGATTACCGATTTTCTTCGGCGGCTCCCAGGGGCCAGCGGAAATCAGGGTTAAGGATCTTGTCGACTCTATCGACAAAGCCGCACAGGACAAACGCATTTCCGCACTGGTGCTGGAGCTCGACAATATGGTCGGCGGCAGTCTCAGCAAGTTAGACGAGATTGGCGCAGCCCTGCAGCGCTTCAAGGCTGCCGACAAGCCCATTTATGCGGTGGGTGATAACTACACCCAGGCGCAATATTTCCTCGCCAGCCACGCCGACAAGGTGTACCTGAATCCAATGGGTTCCGTGATGCTCACCGGCTTTGGCGTCTATCGGAATTACTATAAAAGCGCCCTTGAAAAGCTCAAAGTCAATTTCCACGTGTTCCGCGTTGGCGACTACAAGGATTTTATCGAACCCTATACTCGCGACGACATGTCTCCGGCTTCTCGTGAGAATAACCAGCGCTGGCTGCATGAACTCTGGAGTGAATACACCGAACAGGTGACTGGCCTTCGCAACCTGCCAACTGAAAGCATCGATCTATTTATCGACGAGTTACCCCAGAAACTGCAGCAGCATGAGGGCGACTGGGCACGTACTGCTCTGGCCAATAAACTGGTCGACCAACTCGCCAACCGCAACTTGGCTGTTCAAGAGCTACGCAAAACCATTGGTGAAGATGAGAACGATGAACGCAGTTATAAAGCCATCGATGCCCTCACCTATTTGCGCAGCCAAAAACTCAGCGAAGTCGCCGCCAAGAAAGAACCCAATAAGATTGCCTTAATCACGGCAAGCGGTTCTATTGTCGATGGCCGTGCCCCCGCCGGCAGGATCGGCAGCGAAAGCCTGGGAGAACTAATCGCACAGGCGCGCAAAAAAGAAGTTGATGCACTGGTTCTGCGCATTGACAGTGGCGGCGGCTCCGCCTTCGCGTCAGAAGCAATTCGACAAGAGTTACTCGCCACCCGCGAAGCCGATATCCCTGTCGTTATCTCCATGGGCAGTCTGGCCGCATCTGGTGGCTACTGGATTGCTACCGGTGGCGATCGAATCTGGGCCTCTCCCGCAACCCTGACAGGCTCCATTGGCGTATTTGGCGCCTTCCCGACCTTTGAGGATTCCCTCGAGGCACTGGGTATTTATACCGATGGTGTGGGCACTTCAGACCTGGCCGGCAGCATGCGCTTGGATCGTGCCCTACCCGAGGCAGCCGCCAGTATCCTGCAACAGGGAGTGGATAATACCTACGCCAGGTTCCTGAGAATTGTGGCCGAGTCCCGTGGCAGCACTCCCAAGGAAGTGCACAAAATTGCCCAGGGCCAGGTCTGGACCGGGCGCGCGGCTAAAAACCTGGGGCTGGTAGACGATCTGGGCAATCTCAACGACGCCATTGCCGACGCCGCACAGCTTGCTGAGATCGAAGAATACGATGTAATAGAGATCCAGCGCGAGCTGACTCCCGGCGAAAGATTCCTGCGCGCCCTGAGCGATAATGTGGATGCACGTATCGCCGCCAGCCTTGAGGCAAACCTGCCACTCGGCGCCTGGTTAAACAGCTTACAACCGGTTTTGGCACCAATCGGCGAACTGCAGAGCTTCCGCGACCCGCGCGGACTCTACGTGCGCTGCCTGCCCTGCCTAGCCCCCTAAAAGACTTCATCGCCTCTAGCCTGCGCCGGCTCAATGCCGACGCGGGCGCCCATAAAGCTCACGCAATTCATTTTTCGCGGCCTCCAGGATTCTGCGCCTGCGCGCAGGTAAATGGTGACCCGCACGATTGATATAAAAAGTGAGCATAGACATGGCTGAACGGAAAGGCTCTGATTTGCGCTGCTGACTGGCCTCAGCTGCACTCTTCAGGGATTTGGCTATCGCTTTTGGATCATCCAGGTTAAATACACCGGCTTCAAGGTCCAGCGCATGGCTGTTTGTCGTGACTCTCTGTGACCATTTGGCACTTTTTACTGATACCAAACCCCACCTCAATAACCGCAGTTCCCTATTAAATATATGGTGGCTCAACCGGATTTGGTCGTTGCGGGATTCCTAAGGAGCCCCTGAATAACTCCGTAATGCCTCTGCGGGTCTTGAAGGGTGCAGGTGTAAGGCGCAGCTCGCCGCGAATGGCCGTAGCCCTTTGCAAGAGCTGTAACGCAGCAGATGCGGCCTTCAAGGCCCGCCCTTCGGGGCTTGCAGAGGTATCACGGAGCTATTCAGAGGCTCCCTAAACCTCGCTATCGGAAATTTTAACCTGCCGTAGAGCCCCACTCATGGCAACCAGTGCGAATGCCAATAAGCTCAGGATTCCCGCCCACAATAGTGTCGTCAGAGGCGCTGCAACCTCACTCAAAACACCCGCTGCCAGGGCTCCCAGCGCCGCAGAGCCAAATAGGGCAAATTGATAAATGGAGATAATGCGACTGCGATAATCCGCCGGCGCCAGCAATTGCACGATGCCTCGCCCCAACCCAGCGGAGGCTGCCGCAACCGCCCCCCAACACAGACACAACAGGATCAACCCAAACTTTGTTGGCCCCAGGCTGATAGCAATCAAGAGTGCAGCGCTGTAAAGCAAGCACATCAAAATTCCCCGCCCTGGCTCCTGTCCCTGGCCCCGTCTCAACATAGTCACCGTCGCGATCACCGTGCCCGCTATAAATGCCAGCTGCAGGGTCGCGTAGTAACCGGCACCGCGACCGTAGTCCTCGGCCAGTAACGGTAAGACCACCAGGAAAACCCCGATATGCACAAAGCCATTGAATGCCATCAATGCAGTCAGCTCCCGCAAAACCGGGTGTTTCCATGCCTGACTGAGACCATCCAGAATCAGGGTGTGGGGTCGCTTCTCTGGTGCCTTTTGACGCTCTTGAGGCTGGCGCAAGGAGAAAAGCAATAATGAAGCCACTAGCACAACGGCAATCTGTACACCCAGCAAGTGCTGCAAGCCCCACTGGTCAAATCGACTCGCTAGCAACATTCCCACTGCCTGGCCGCCGTACTGCGCCAACATCATCCAGGTTACGGTTTTTTGCACGCCCCGCTCAGTGGCCTGCCCCTTGCGGTTGCGGGCACTGCGCTGCACCAAGTTATCCCGTGCCGGCTGTAAAAAAGCGCTGCACACCCCCAGGCAAATTCCGTAAACCATCAAGGTGGATAAATTCAGGACATGGAAGGTGAAATACAACAACAATGCGGTATGACAAAGCGCCAGGCCCAAACAGGCTAGAGCCGACACCAGAGCCGGGTCTCGCCTATCCGCCAAAGCACCGCCAAACAACAGGAATACCAGGTTTGGCAGCAATACTGATGCCTGAATCCACCCCAATTGCAGGGCCGGAAGATCCACGATCGTCAGCGCAATCCAGGGCAGCAATATCACCTGCAACCCGGTTGCCAGGGAGGTGCCGCTATAGCCCAACAGAAACCTTTGCAATTGGGTTGGCATTCTAGATACGAAATAACTCAATGATTAATAACCTGCCAACTCACGCTTGTGCGGCGTCATATTTGCCGAGTGCCGCAACCAGAAATACCAGCTTGATAGCTTCCGAAGTGTTCTTAGCCCAGAGCCATCACCACCATAGGCGGCAGACTCAAAAGCCTCTGTCACTGCTGCGGCATAACCAGACACCTCCGGTTTTTCCTCGGCAATCCGGCGGGCATAGGATCCTGCAGTCTCACCGGAATGCCGCTGGACCCCATTGCGGGCCATGCGCCGGCAAAAGCGCTGGTAGAGCTTCTCCGCAGGCGCCAACTTGGGTCCTCCTGCGGAGCGGGCCGCCCATAAACTGATCCCCAACAAAAGCACAAGAATCGGCGCCCCCAGTAATAGGGCGATACGCATTGGAGACAGATCACCAAATAGCCGCTGTAACAAATTCTGCTGTCGATCGGCATCAAAGCTCACTACGGTTTGATACCAACGGTAGTTGATCATATCCCACTGTAAGCGCAACTGGCTGAGAATGCCGATACGGTGCAAGGGAAATAGGGAGTCCTGCATAAACTCTTCACCCGCCGCACTCTCCAGACCGTCGCGCACCCGCTCCGGAGCTACTGCCGCTGTGGGGTCTACACGCTGCCAGCCTTGGCCGTCGAGCCAAATTTCTGCCCAGGCATGGGCGTCGTACTCTCGCACCAATAAGTACTCTTCTCCACTGACCCACTCACCGCCCTGGTAACCAGCCACTACTCGCGCCGGTATCCCCGCTGCGCGCATAGCAAACACATAACTACCGGCAAAGTGCTCGCAGAAGCCCTGCTGGCTATCGAAAAGAAACTCATCAATAGTATCGCCGCCCAGTGCTGGAGGCTTCAGGGTATAAGTGAAAGCACTGTGGAAGTGCGACAGCAGCTGGGCGGAAACCGCCTCAGCACTGAGCCCCTGATCTCGCAGGGAAGCCATCCACTGACGAGTACGGCTATTGCCGTAACTGGGAAGTTGCAAATTCCTGCGCCGCTCCGCATTGCTGAGAGTAGCACTGAGTGACAGGGTTTCTCTCGGCCAGGAACTTACTTGGTAAGAAAAGCGGTTGAAAACCGGGGTCCGTTTTACCAGGCGATCATCCGTTGTCTCTCCCACACCCGCGCTCTCTGAAGCCGGTTTTGCCATAGCGAATAGCCAGGGACTGCGGCTCGCTTCCTGGATAACCTGGTAGCGATAACGGGGACCCACTTGCGGAAGCACCTGCTCACCACTTCTCCAATACACTCGCCCGCCATTTCGAGGGTCAACACCATAGCCCTGGCGCCAGGTACGTCCATCAAATTCCGAGTACACCAAGCCCCTCCAGTAGCGCTGCTCAGGCGGGGGGACAGGTCCATCAAAGGAGATACGCAAGGTCGGCTTGCTGGATTTGGAAAGCTCAGTAAAGTCTCCCGGGGCCATCGAATCACTGACACCAGTACGCCCAGCGGAGGTATTCTGCGGCACAGACCAAAGGGGCCCCAGCCTAGGTATAACCAAAAACAACAACACCATTAACGGCGTGGCCTGTGCCACCAACCGCAGGGATAACCCCAGAGCCCGGCGCGGGCGCGCACTAAAGTGTCCCAGCTGCGCCGCCATGGCTGCAGTAATTACCAACACACTCAGTAGACCGTAAAGTGCATAGGGAATGGTCTGCTCTTGCACAAACAGAGTGGCGGCTACGAAGTAGGCCAGCAGTAGACTGACAAAGGCATCCCTGCGGCTGACCAGTTCGAGATTTTTCAGGGTGAATGACAGCGCCAAGAGTGCAATCATCGGCTCCAAAGCAAACAAGCGCCGATAGGACAGAGCCAGTCCCGCCACCGTCAATAGAATCACTGTCAGTTTAAGAGCGCGGCCGGGTAAATCTCTGCGCCCGCGAAAGACTTCCAGGCGCCAATAAACCGCAAAGGCCCAGGCAAAAGCCACCCACAGTGGCAGCATTGTGAATTGCGGCAAAAGGGCGACAAACTGGGCAGCAAAAATCCACAGCAAACTTTCCCTGGGCAATAAATCCTTATTCGCAATCATCACTGTCCTCGCCCGGGGTACAGGGCCAATGCCTGCAAGACCTGCTGCTGATGCTCGGGACCGAGCGAAGGCTCTATTGAAATGCCAGGCAGGCACAAACCATATGCAATGCCTTGCTTTTCCGCTTGTAGGGTCCAGTCACAGAGATTGCTCAGGCGCATCTCTATATCCCTACCATCGAGTAAACCCCAGTCGAGCCACAAGCGCGTGTCAGTTTTGCGCTCATAGTCCTTGCTGTAAAGATCGCGTCCGGCCGCGTATTGCTTCCAGGCTACATGGCGTAACGAGTCACCCGCTTGATAGGGTTTTAGCGCGGCAAAATCATCTCCCCCCCGCTTCACCTCACCAAACTCCCCCTCGGCAACAGTCTCTCCTAGCGGTAAAGGACCCGCAGAAATTGGACGGGGGTAAACCAAAAATTCAACATCCAGGTCAATGCGGCTCCAGCAGCGAAATAACCCGAGAGGGAAACGACTTTCAACCCTCAACCGAGGTGCCTGCACTCGCCCACGTTTTACTACCGGCATAGAGATACAAATATCCGCACTTTTCTGCTCGCACAAATCCACGCGACTGCCCTGCTCCGGTGGCCAACTCAGCTCGAGCCATTCCCGCTCCCGCTTGCCCTCACAACTGACATTAATTTCCGCCTCGGCAAAATCACCAGCAAAAGCTGCTCGGGTATCCACAAGGCGCAAGTGCACGCCACTTAAATTGGCAAAGGTGTGTAGTGGTAGCACCGCCAAAATGCTGACCAACAAAAATGTCAGAGCGAAAACCAGATTGTTTTCATAATTGGTGCCCAGCAACCACAATAATGCCACCACTATTAGGAAACCTAAGCCTGCGCGCGTGGGCAGGATAAATAATCGGCTGTGGTTCAAGGTAATCGCTCGGGCCCGCGGTGCCCGGCGACTAAGCCAGCGCTGCATAAGGTTGCGCCAATACCCCACCAGTAGGTATATCGGATTGCGGGAAGGGTTCTGACGCTGGGGGTGACTTACACTCATCGATTCAGGCCGCGATCACATCCACTTGGCGCATCAGACGCTCAACTAACTGCTCGCCGTTGCTGCCATCGCTCTGTAATCGGTGTCCTGCCACCGCCGGCAACACAGCCTGGATATCCTCAGGCAAAACATGGCCGCGATTGTGAATCAACGCCCAGGCTTTGGCTGCGCGCAAAAGGGCCAAAGCGCCTCGGGGTGATAAACCCACTGCGCAATCCGGGCTCTGGCGGGTTTGCAAAACCAGTCGCTCAAGGTAATCCAGCAGACTGTCAGAAGTTTTCACCTGCCCAACCAGGCTTTGCATTTTTCCGAGTGTGGCAATATCAATTCTGGGTTTTAGTTTCGCCAGCTGCTGCCTCGGATCGGCCCCCATAAACAAAGCCCGCTCCGCCTCCCGGGTGGGATAGCCGAGACTGATACGCATCAGGAAGCGATCCAGTTGGGATTCCGGCAATGCAAAGGTGCCCGATTGTTGCATCGGGTTTTGCGTGGCAATCACAAAAAATGGCTGGGGCAGTGTGCGGGTCTCACCATCGACACTCACCTGGCGCTCTTCCATGGCCTCTAGCAGCGCACTCTGGGTTTTTGGCGATGAGCGATTAATCTCATCCGCCAATAACACCTGGCTAAACACAGGTCCCTCGTGAAAGTGAAATTGGCTGGACTCCCGATCAAATATCGAAACACCAAGAATATCTGCCGGTAACATATCGCTGGTGAACTGCACCCGCTTATACGTTAGCCCCAGCACCTGTGCGAGTGCATGGGCCAAGGTGGTCTTACCCATACCCGGTAGATCTTCGATTAACAAGTGGCCTTTTGATAACAAACAGGCCAGCGCCAACTTCACCTGGCGCTCTTTACCCAATAAAACGCTGCCGATATCAGACACTATGGCGGAAACTATTTTTTGCACGGCAAATCCATTACTGCTCAATTTTTCTAAAGGGGGCTATTTCTGCATACCGACAGGGGCGCGACAAAATGCAAACGCTACCGGTAGCAGCGGACAGTATTTCACTGTCCGCTAATAATCATAGGTAGCTGGGCGCTTACACCAGCGCTTATAGTTGGGATAATCCACGCATCAGGTCGCGCTTGAGGTCCTCAACATTTTCCAGCCCTACCGAAACACGAATTAAATTTTCGGTAATTCCGGCGCGAGCCTTATCTTCATCACTAAGGCGGCCGTGGGTTGTCGTGGCAGGGTGCACAATAGTGGTTTTTGCATCCCCCAAGTTGGCGGTGCAGGAGAGGATTTTACAATTGTCGATCACTTTCCAGGCAGCTTCGCGACCACCGCGCACAGTAAAACTCAGCACTGCACCAAAAGCGTCTTGCTGTTCCCGCGCTAGGCGGTGTTGGGGGTGTTTAGGCAAGCCAGTGTAATTTACCTTCTCAACCATCTCCTGCTCATCGAGCCACCAAGCCAAGTCGAGTGCATTGGTGCAATGCGCCTGCATACGCAGCTTTAAAGTTTCCAGGCCTTTGAGGAATACCCAGGCATTAAACGGGCTCATACTCGGTCCGGCAGTGCGCAGGAAAACCACCAACTCATCCATTACTTCCTTGCGACCAACAGCAACACCGCCCAGGGCCCGGCCCTGGCCGTCGAGGAATTTGGTTGCGGAGTGCACCACAATATCAGCGCCCATGGATAGGGGGCGCTGCAGTGCCGGGGTACAAAAACAGTTGTCGACCACCAGCATGGCACCAGCGCTGTGGGCGACCTGTGCCAACGCGCGGATATCGGCTACTTCACACAGAGGGTTGGAAGGCGTCTCCATAAACAGCAGCTTGGTGGAACCATCTACGGCCTGCTTCCAGGCATCCATATCGGTCAAATCAACATAGCTCACCCGCACGCCGAACTTTTCCATATAGCGGCCAAATAAAGCCGTAGTTGTGCCGAAAACACTGCGGGAACAGATAACGTGGTCGCCACTTTTCAGTAACGCCATACAAATACTGAGAATGGCAGCCATGCCGCTAGCAGTGGCTACCGCAGCTTCACCACCTTCGAGAGCAGCGATGCGCTCTTCAAAAGTACGCACTGTGGGGTTGGTATAGCGGGAGTAGACGTTGCCGGAGCTTTCGCCAGAGAAGCGTGCAGCAGCCTCTGCAGCGGAGGGGAAAACATAACTGGAGGTGAGGTAAAGTGCCTCGGAGTGCTCTCCTTCCGGTGAGCGAACCTGGCCGGCGCGCACCGCCAGTGTTTCCAGAGCGTAACCGTCGTCTTCAAACATATACCGCTTCCTGGTCAGTATTTTTGGAAGCAGCCATCTTAACCGAAACGATCTTAACTGGCGCCCTCTTCTGCCGCGAGAAAAGGACGCTTACGCTTTTTTACTATTGGCAGGCTACAAAAAACGGTTTTTTGCCGCCCGCCAAATCAGGTGAGGGATATTTAGATATTCCCCCAAAGGACGAATTACAAAGCGTTGGCGTCGGCCTTTTTACGCTTGGCCGTATCATTGCGCTGAGCGTGCAGATCGTTTAGGTATTCCTCGTCCACATCACCGGTGATGTAATTGCCGTCGAATACAGAGCAATCAAAGCGATCAATTTTTTGCTTGCCACCACTGGAGCTGACTACCAGATCTTCCAGCTCCTGGTAGATCAACCAGTCTGCGCCAATCTCCTCACAGATTTCCTCGGTGGTGCGACCGTGAGCCACCAGCTCAGTGGCGGAGGGCATATCGATACCGTAGACATTCGGGTATTTTACCGCTGGTGCAGCACTGGCGAAGTACACTTTGGCAGCACCGGCATCGCGGGCCATCTGGATAATCTGCTTACAGGTAGTACCGCGCACAATGGAGTCATCTACCAGCAACACATTCTTGCCACGGAATTCCAGCTCGATGGCGTTGAGCTTCTGGCGAACCGACTTCTTGCGCTGCTTTTGACCGGGCATGATAAAGGTCCGGCCGATATAGCGGTTCTTCACCATACCTTCACGGAATTTCACCCCCAAGCGGTGGGCTACCGTCTGACCTGCCGTGCGGGCAGAATCCGGGATCGGGATAACCACGTCGATATCGTGATCCGGGCGCATGCTGAGAATTTTGTCCGCCAGATGCTCACCCTGACGCAAACGCGCCTTGTGTACCGATACGCCATCCATAATGGAGTCAGGACGGGCAAAGTACACATGCTCAAAAATACAGGGAGTCAAAGACGGGTTATCTGAACACTGCTCGGAGTGCACAGTGCCATCCAGTTCGATATAGAGCGCTTCGCCAGGAGCGACATCGCGCACCAAGGTGTAACCCAGTACGTCCAGAGCCACGGACTCGGAAGCCACCATATATTCGGTGCCCTTCTCGGTTTCACGCTTGCCGTAAACCAGTGGGCGAATTCCGTTGGGATCGCGGAAAGCAACAATGCCGTAACCGACAATCAGGGCAACGCAAGCGTAGGCGCCGCGCACGCGCTTGTGTACAGAGCGCATCGCACTGAAGATATCTTCGGCTTTCGGCTGCAGCTTGTGCAACTTGTGCAGCTCGTGGGCGAACACGTTCAGCAAAACTTCCGAATCAGAATCTGTATTGATATGGCGCAGGTCCTGCTGGAAGATCTCATCGACCACCTCGTGCACATTGGTGAGGTTGCCGTTGTGAGCCATGGCGATGCCGTAGGGAGAGTTCACGTAGAACGGCTGAGCCAGCGCCGGGCCGGAGCTACCGGCAGTGGGGTAGCGGACGTGACCAATACCAAAATTGCCTTTCAGACGCTCCATGTGGCGCGCGCGGAATACGTCGCGAACCAGACCATTGGCTTTCTGCTGGTTCAGGCGATCATCGTCACAGGTAACGATACCGGCGGCATCCTGTCCCCTGTGCTGTAGCAGAGTGAGCCCATCATAGAGCTGCAGATTGACGTCACTCTTACCGACGATACCGACGATACCACACATATATTTGACCCTATTGACTCGAGAAGAGCGCTTTTGGCGCTCTATTTAAAACAACTTTACGAAGAATTCCTTAACGGAGCCCGCCAGCTCCCGCGCACTATCCTCAAACTCGAGGAAATGGGGAATCAGAACAGACTGACTCCACCAGCTGTCCTGTTCCACCGGCACCAATGCCGGGGCCAGGATCAACAGCGCCATCACGACAATGGCTCCCCGCACCAAGCCAAACGCCATTCCCAGCACTCTATCTGTACCGGATAGCCCAGTTGCCTCAACAAAGGCAGAAAGCACCATGTTGAGACCGGCGCCAGCGAGTAAGGTGCCGATAAACAGGATGCCAAAAGCTGCAATCATTTGGAGGGAGGGGGTGTCGACGAGGTTGGATAGCATTGGCGCCAGCTGGTCGCGAAACATCATGGCGACGATAAAGGCGGCAATCCAGGTAAGCAGAGACAAGGTTTCCTTGATGAAACCTCGACTAAGGCCGATAAGCGTGGAGATACCCACAATAGCCAGAATGATCCAGTCAGCCCAATTCATTCAATCCTACCTGCGTGGCGGCTGCTGCCGCGAAGAGCGCGCATTCTAACTGAAGGGACTAAGCGCGTGAAGCCGTAGGCCAACCGATTGGAATTTATTACTTGTAGTACCGCTTTCCCTGGACGTTTGGCGCAGTGGCAATCGGTTAATTGCGAATAAAAGTGCAAAGTGGAAGTCTGCCAGCGAGTTACCACCATCCTCCTCGGACTGAAATGGTGGCAACCTGAAGCCAAAGGCCCGATCAGGCCTTGAACTGAAGCACGAGAGTCTGGGCTTTCAGAAGGGTATCCAGTTCTTTTTTCAGCTGATGGGCATCAGCCTTGTTGACCTTTGGCCCAACAAAGACCCGCACCAGGCGACCCTTGTCTGTATCCACTGCCCGAGTATAGGCACTGTAGCCCTCGTTCATCAGGCGCAAACGCAGCTTGTCCGCATTGGACTCATCCCGGTAGGAAGCCACTTGAACCACCCAGGCCACAGGCAGGCCATAGGCATCCACAAGGGGCGAGGCCCCCTTTTTCGGCGCGGCCAGTTTTTCCTCCGGCTCATCACTCTTGGCGATCTCTGACCGCTCCTCTCCCTCATCAGCTACTGGAGCCTTCGGGTTGGAGAAGTTCTCTGGCAGGTCCGGCTGGAAAGCCTCACCCGGCGCCGGTGCAGGCATAGCATCCGCTACCGGTTGCGGCTCGGCAATTTCAATAGGGCGTATATCCGGCTCCGCCGGAATCTGGCTGGTTTCACTGATATTGCCTGCGGCCTCCCGGTCCAACAGGCTGGGCAAGAAAATAACGGCAAGCGCAGCTAACACCAGCGCACCGACAATGCGCTGCTTAAATCCGTCGTTCAATCGCCCTCGGCGGGAGGGTTTACCCTCGCAATTCTCCATTACCTTCGTCTCGCATCTGCTGCAGAACCTCAGCCACAGTAAAGAAGGAACCAAATACAAGCAACCTGTCTTGTGGACCAATGGTCGGCAGCAGCTGTTGTAAACCATCGGCGACGCTTGGACAGCGGCTATCGGCGTTCGTTGCCTCAACACCTGCTGCGGCCAGACCTTCCAGCAAGGTCTCTCCGCTCGCAGCGCGGCTATTACCTGGTAACTCTGCGGGGTGCCAAGCATCCACCACATCCCGCAAAGGCGCGAAGAGTCCCACCAAATCCTTATCGGCCATAGCCGCTACCAGCGCATGGGTCTCACCATCTACAGGGTGATCTGCAAGCCATTTAGCCAAGTGTTCGGCCGCTGCCGGATTGTGCCCCACATCCAATAGCAAGTTGCGCCCCTGCCATTGAACCTGCTGACAGCGCCCGGGCAGGGCAATTTCAGCCAGTGCAGATTCTATCCCACCCTGGGGCAATACATTGAGCAGAGCCAGCGCGGTAATCCCAGCAGCGATACTTGGGCGCGGCAAGCTGATCGGGGGGATCACAAGTTCCAACTTACCAAAGCGGTAAAGTTCTTTTTTACCCTCTCCCAAATTAAGAGAGAAATCCTGACCTATAAAGTAACTGGAACTGGACAATTTTTCTGCCGCAGACAGCACAGATTGGGTGGGATTGCTATCAGCACAGACAAAAGGCGCCCCGGCACGCAGGATACCGGCTTTCTCACGGCCGATTATTTCCCGGTCACTGCCAAGCCAGTCCTCGTGATCAATGGCAACACTAGTGATAATAGCGAGATCCGCATCCACCAGGTTAACTGCATCCAGGCGTCCACCCAGGCCAACTTCCAGAAGTGCAAACTCGACGCCTACCTTTTGAAATAACCAGAGCGCCGCCAGGGTGGTATATTCAAAATAGGTCAGGCTGGTCTCACCGCGAGCAACCTCGATAGCCTCAAACGCCAGCACGAGATCTTTATCGGCAACCTCTTCACCCCCGATACGCACCCTCTCGTTAAAGCGCAGAAGGTGTGGGGAACTGTAAGCGCCTACGGAGCGCCCCCCCTTACACAGCAGCGCCTCCATAGTCGCCACGCAGGAACCCTTACCATTGGTGCCCGCCACAGTAATCACTGTCGGTGCCGGTTTCTGGATACCCAGTGCATCGGCCACAGACGCGACGCGCTCAAGACCTAATTCAATTTCGGAAGGGTGCAGCTGCTCCAGGCGGGAGAGCCAATCTTGCAGTGAAGGCATAGTTGAAAACATCGATGATGGGGGCTGCAATCAGCGGAAATTAAGCTGATCACAGCATTACCCCAAGGGAATGGAAATCAGTTGCCGGTCAGTTTACCCAATATGCGGGACACTGTAGAGCGCATTTCCTTGCGAGGAATAATCATATCAATTGCGCCGTGCTCCAGCAGGAACTCACTGCGCTGGAAACCTTTCGGCAATTTCTGGCGAATGGTCTGCTCAATAATATTCGGGCCGGCAAAACCAGCGCGCGCTCCGGGCTCCGCCGCGTTGATATCACCCAGCAGGGCCAGGGATGCGGAAACACCACCGTAAACCGGGTCAGTCATAATGGAGATATATGGCACGCCGGCCATCTTCATTTTTTCCAGCACCGCCGAGGTTTTGGCCATCTGCATCAGGGAGATCAGGGCCTCCTGCATCCGGGCACCACCGGTAGCAGAGAAACAAACCAACGGGATACGCTGCTCCAAGGCACGCTGAGCGGCACGGGTAAAGCGCTCACCGACCACATAGCCCATGGAGCCACCGTGGAAAGCGAACTCAAATGCTACCGCTACCAGGGGGGCACCATTCAGGCTGCCCTGCATGGCGATCAGGGCATCCTTCTCACCAGTGGACTTTTGTGCCTGTACCAAGCGGTCTTTATATTTTTTAACGTCTTTAAACTTCAGGCGATCAACCGGCTGCACATCGGTGGCCAGCTCTTCACGACCTTCCTCGTCGAGGAAGATATCCAGGCGGCGACGGGCGCCGATTCTAAAGTGGTGATCGCACTTGGGGCACACATCCAGATTGCGTTCCAGCTCCGGGCGATAAAGCATCGCATCGCATTTGACGCACTTCTTCCAAACCCCCTCGGGGACCTTGCTGCTGCCGGTGCGACGCTCTGTGCGAATTACCGCAGGGACAATTTTTTCTAACCAGCTCATCTCGTTTCCAAATCCGGAGGCTTTCTTTGGGCCGGCACATTTTACCGACCAGTGGGTTTCAGGCTAGGAATTAAAACACTAAGCTGAACAACAAACCCGGCCAGATCAGCCGCTATTTTTGGCTTTCTGGCCAGCTTTGTGCTTAGACCTATAGCTGCTTTTAGCGATCCAGGGCTTCGCGCATCTCGCTGACAATGGCCCCAACCGCTGCTTTAGCGGCTTCCAGGTCTGCCGCCGCATCTACTGCCGACACCAGCACGCTACCGACCACAGCACCGTCGCCATGGGCACTGACCTGGCGGGCCGAGGTACCATCTTTGATACCGAAGCCAACACACAGGGGCAGATCGGTAAACTGGCGAATATGGTCCAGATTGTCACGCACTGAATCCAAATCCAGGTGGCCTGCTCCGGTAACCCCCTTCAGGGATACATAGTAAACAAAGCCACTGGCGACATCGGTAATTTCACGAATACGCTCTTCAGTGGTGGTAGGCGTTAGCAGGAAGATATTGCGCAGGTTGCGCTCCGCCAAAAAGGCATTCAGGGAACCGGACTCTTCAGCCGGCAGATCTACGGTCAGGGCACCATCGACACCCGCAGTGGACGCCGCTTCAGCAAACTCCAATTCACCCATACGCTGAATAGGGTTGGCATAGCCCATCAGGATTACCGGGGTGTCACTATCCGACTGACGAAATTCTTTCACCAATGCCAAACATTTGCGCAGCGAAGCCCCATTGGCCAGTGCGCGCTCATGCCCTTTCTGAATTACCGGGCCCTCTGCCATGGGGTCGGAAAATGGCACCCCCAGTTCAATAACATCGGCCCCGCTGGCCACCAACTGATGCATCAACGGCACAGTATTTTCCAAGCCGCCATCGCCAGCGACAATATAAGTTACCAGCGCCTTGCGGCCCTCATCGCGCAACTTGGCAAAGCGGCGATCAATTCTATTTTGTTCTGTCACAGTTTATTCCCTGAGCTACTCCTGGCAAAAAGCCAGCTCAATTATTTGATCCTCACCCATTTTGCCCGCCTCAGAGGCGGGCGGTGATATTGCTACACCTCGATACCGTCGATAGCGGCAACGGTGAAAATATCCTTATCGCCTCGGCCGGAGAGATTCACCAGGACATTCTGCTCAGGGCTCATGGAAGCCGCCAACTTGAGCGCGTACGCGACTGCATGGCTGGATTCCAATGCCGGCAAAATACCCTCAGTGCGAGTGAGACGGCGGAAGGCATCCAGGGCTTCATCATCATCGGCCGTGACATATTCCACCCGGCCGATATCTTTCAGCCAAGAGTGCTCAGGGCCAACACCCGGGTAGTCGAGCCCCGCAGAAACCGAGTGAGTCTCGATAATCTGGCCGTCATCATCTTCCATCAGGTAGGTGCGGTTACCGTGCAGGACACCGGGAATACCATCATTCAGTGGTGCAGCATGCTTACCGGAAGCCAGGCCTTCACCGCCGGCTTCGACACCAAACATTTTCACTTCAGCGTCATTCAGGAATGGGTGGAACAGGCCGATCGCATTGGAACCACCACCGACGCAGGCCACCAGCGCATCGGGCAACTGGCCAAAGCGCTCCAGACTCTGGCGACGGGCTTCACGGCCGATAATAGAGTTGAAGTCGCGCACCAATTGCGGATAAGGGTGCGGACCAGCCACAGTGCCGATAATGTAGAAAGTATTATCGACATTGGTTACCCAATCGCGCATGGCTTCATTCATGGCGTCCTTTAGGGTCTTGGAACCGGATTCCACCGGCACCACTTCTGCCCCCAGCAGCTTCATACGGTATACGTTGGGGGATTGGCGCTTAACGTCTTCCGCACCCATATAAACCGTACACTGCAAACCGAGACGCGCCGCCACGGTTGCCGTAGCCACACCGTGTTGACCAGCGCCGGTTTCGGCAATTACGCGGGTCTTACCGCTGTGTTTGGCCAGAAGTGCCTGGCCCACCGTGTTATTTACCTTGTGCGCACCGGTATGGTTCAGGTCTTCCCTCTTAAGCCAGATTCGCGCACCGCCCGCCTGCTCAGTCAGTCGCTCAGCAAGATACAGCGGCGATGGCCTGCCTACGTAGTGCGCCAGATCGTGATCAAAGGCAGCGACAAAATCCGGATCATCTTTCAGGCGGCTATACATTGCCTGAAGCTCATCCAATGCGCTGATCAGCGTCTCCGATACAAAGCGACCGCCGTAGGGACCAAAATGTCCGCTCGCATCCGGGAAGGTGGAAAAATCGATAGCACCTGGCTTACTCACACTCATACTCCGTGGGTCACGTGGGGTTAAAACTTTCTTTCTGTTTACCTACTGTTTGAATAGTTCTTCCTGAACTATTCAAACGTCGCCAGAAAATACTGGCGCAGATGCGTCGATCTGCTGGTATTTGCTGGCTCGCGCCGGCCAGGCCGGCGGGCGGCACTTCCCTGTGCCGCTTCAATACTATTAGCCGTAGTTCTCCCTGAACTATTCAAACGTCGCCAGAAAATACTGGCGCAGATGCGTCGATCTGCTGGTATTTGCTGACTCGCGCCGGCCAAGCCGGCGAGCGGCACTTCCCTGTGCCGCTTCAATACTATTAGCCGTAGTTCTCCCTGAACTATTCAAACGTCGCCAGAAAATACTGGCGCAGATACGTCGATCTGCTGGTATTTACTGGCTCGCGCCGACCAGGCCGGCGAGCGGCACTTCCCTGTGCCGCTTCAATACTATTAGCCGTAGTTCTTCCTGAACTATTCAAACGTCGCCAGAAAATACTGGCGCAGATGCATCGATCTGCTGGTATTTACTGGCTCGCGCCGGCCAAGCCGGCGAGCGGCACTTCCCTGTGTCGCCTCAATACTATTAGCCGAGGTTCTTCCCGAACTATTCAAACGTCGCCAGAAAATACTGGCGCAGATGCGTCGATCTACTGGTATTTACTGGCTCGCGCCGGCCAAGCCGGCGGGCGGCACTTCCGGTAACGCCTCTAAATCTATCTCTTCGCCGCGCTGACAAACGCAAAAACTTTTTCTCGATCCTTGCGTCCCGGCTGACGCTCTACACCTCCGCTCACATCCACCCCTTGTGGGCGCGCAGCTTCTACTGCTGCAGTTACATTCGCGGGATTCAAGCCACCGGCAAGAACGATCGGGCGACTGCTATCCTGGGGAACCCTGTCCCAATCAAAGGTCTCTCCGGTGCCACCGGGGATACCGGGCCTGTAAGCATCCAATAGAAAACCCCGGGCTTTGGGGTGCTCAGTCATTGCGGCTTTGACATCGAGGTCATCTTTCATCCGCAACGCTTTGATATAGGGGCGCCGGAATTGTTCGCAGAAACGGGCTCTTTCATCGCCGTGGAATTGCAACAGGTTAAGCGGCACCGATTCCAGTACAGCGTCCACCTCACTCTGTGCCGCATCGACAAATAACCCCGTCAGGGTGACAAATGGGGGAACTGCTGCTGCAACTTTAGCTGCCATATCAAGATCGATATAGCGCGGGCTCGGCTTATAAAATACCAGGCCCAACGCGTCGGCACCCGCATCTACAGCCATCAGGGCATCTTCTATACAAGTGATGCCGCATATTTTTACTTGCATCGTGTAACCTGGACTCAGCCGGCTGGCCGATCAAAAGAGGGAACCACGGATACTAGCAGATAGTCAGAAGGCGCGAAATGCACGCCCTCTCCCAGATTTGCTTTAGCCTCGAAAAATTCAGCAGTCTAACTGGAAAGCAAAGCACCCAAAGGCTGTGGCACCAGCAGTGGCCCAGGCTCACATTGGGGAAGCTGGAAATGATCCGGGTAGCGCACATCAACGAGATACAAGCCAAACGGCGGCGCAGTAACACCTCCAGCGGAGCGGTCCCGCTGATCCAGCACCTCTTTTACCCAAATTGGTGGACGCTCCCCTCTCCCCACAGCCATCAAAACCCCGGTGATATTGCGCACCATATGGTGAAGGAACGCGTTAGCACTAATCTCCAAGGCAATCAGCTGACCCACTGGGGCAATATCCAGGCGGGTAATTTCACGCACCGGGCTCTTGGCCTGACACTGAGAGGCGCGGTAGCTGGTGAAGTCGTGGCGGCCGATCAAGTAGCTGGCTCCCTCACGCATCGCCTCCAAGTCCAGTGGGTGCTGGGTCCAGGTTACCTCAGCGGTGCTGTGGGCCGAGCGGGTTGGTGCACTGTGGATCAGGTAGCGATAACTGCGTGCGTGAGCGGAAAAGCGTGCATGGAACTGCGCCGGCATTTCCCGAGCCCAGCGCACCCGCACTGAATCCGGCAACTTGGTATTAACTCCCTGCACCCAGGCGCGGTCCGGGCGCTGCGCTCGGGTATCAAAATGAATGACCTGATTGGTAGCATGAACGCCCGCATCGGTACGCCCGGCACAAACCAGGGTCACAGCCTCCGCTGCAATAGTGGATAAAGCCCGCTCCAGATGAGCCTGGACAGTCTCCGATGCAGACTTCTGCTTCTGGAAACCGTGCAACTTGGCTCCGCAGTATTCAACGCCCAAGGCCATGCGGCGCAGCCCTTCGGGCAGCCCCTCACCTTCAGGGACCTCCCCATTGGGCTTGTAAATATATTCCCTCTGCGTCACCTGACTCATATCACCAAAACCACTTGCTCTCCCCGCTGCGACTGCGCCGGGTAAAAATCACTGCCGGGAACTTCCCGGTAAAAATAAAAAAACCTCGCAACCAGTGCGAGGTTTTTTCAAAAACGGAATATGCTGCTAGCTTACACCATCCGCTCCAGCATTTCCTCGGCGCGGTCTTTGTGTTCACCGCCACCATCCTGGGCGACCTCTTTGAGGATATCCTTGGCGCCCTCTTCGTCACCCATATCCATATAAGCTTGAGCCAGCTCCAACTTGGTTGCCATCTCATCGCCGCCTTCCAGCAAACTCAACTCTGAATTGAGATCGCTTTCCAGGTTGAAGTCGAGGTCACCAAAGTCAGAATCTGACGGCTTTTCGACAATCGCCTCAACCTGCTCTATCGCTTCAGGCTTAGCTTCAACCAGGGGTTCTGGCTCAAGAGTCAAATCACCCTCAGTGGATTCATCGATGAGAGCCAGCTCATCCTCCAGGGAGAACTCCTCTTCGATTGCATCCGCATTGAAGTCCAGGTCGCTAGCCCCGGCCAGCTCCATACCTGCCGCATCGAGAGTATCCAGGTCAGCATCGAGGGATAAATCTGCTGCCGGCTCACTGCTGGCCGCGGCTACCTCTGCCGAGGGCTGCTCAGTTGCGTTGAGATCCGCAGCAATATCATCCAGGTCGATACCGTCGAGATCCAGATCGGAATCCAAGTCGCCGCCGATCATCTCCAGATCGCCATCAGAGAAGTCATCCATAGATAACTCTTCTGCAGACTCCCGGGCAGAGGCGACTCCTTCTGTCAGGGAGATTTCCTCGCTCAAACCGCTGTCAACGGAATCCAGCTCCAGAGCATCATCCAATTCAAAGGCCGTATCCAGCTCAACCGAGGTCTCTTCTTCTGTCTGGGGCTGAATCTCTTCCTCCATCATGGAAAGATCCAGCTCAAAATCCAGGCCCGGAACGGAACCACCGCTGGTAGTTGCCTTTTCTTCCAGCTGGGCCTCAACTGAGGCCTCAGAGTTTTCTTCTGCCGCCGGCTCCAGGTCGAGGGAATCCAGATCCAACTCAGAGGTATCGAATTCTATTGGAGCATCGACACTCTCTTCTGTGTTATCAGAAAGCTCAAGCCCCAAATCGTCTTCAATCAAAGCGGGCTCTTGATTACTTGAGCCCAGATCACCCAGGTCCAACTCACCCAAATCAAGTTCATCAAGATTTAAGTCGTTTTCAACTTCTGGTTCCGATACTTCAGCAGTAACTTCCTGGCTGTCTCCGTCGAGAGCACTGTCCAGGTCCAAATCATCCAGATTAAACTCGGTATCCAGCGACTCGCTTTGATCTGCGCTCGCCTGCAACGGCTCTTCAATGCTGCTATCCAACTCCAGGTCCAGGGACAGCTCTTGCTCAGAACCAGAGCTCTCCTGATCCAATGACAGATCCATAGTCAGGTCATCGAGGAGAGAGGTATCGGGCTCCAGCGCGTCACCGCTACCAACCAGTCCCGGCTCGGCGCTGGTGAAGTCATCGTCCAGGGCCGCGCCGATATCGTCGAGCTGCGCCGCTTCGAAGGACTCATTGGAAAGACCCATAGCCGGGGCTTCAAAATCCGGCGCACCAGCAATGGATTCACGCAGGCGGGCGGCGCGATCGGCAGCAGGACCGTCGCTGATGCTAAGCAGCTGGCGGTAGTGATCGTCAAACTTTTCAACGTCCTGGTTGTGGGCGTAAACTTCCATCAACATCAGGCGCGCATCGACTACCTGCGGGTCCTTTTCCAGGCCCAGCAGCAGCTTGCTTTCCGCTTCCTCATACTGCCCCAGGGACAGGTGAATCTCCGCTTCAGAAATTGGGTCATCAGTGCCTACATCGCCGAGATCGCCGAGATCGAAGGTATCGTCTGCCTCCATGCTCTCAACTGCAGCGAGAGTTTCATCGGGTTCGGCAATATTCTCAGGAATATCCAGCGGCTCTTGTTCCATAGCCATCTGCTGTTCAAGTTCCTGCTGCGCCTCTTGTTCAGCCTTGCGGCGACGCCAGGTGAACAGGCCAAATATAGCGGCCAGCAGACCCGCACCACCCAGGCCAATCAGCATTCCGTTATCGGCCAGCTGCTCCATAAAGGTTGGCTTGGGCTTGGTTTGAACTTCAACTACACGGTTACGCGTCTCTGCTGGAGCCGGTTCTGCTTCAACAGTTTCTTCTTCCGTATCAGCAGCAACATCAAACTCTTCGCTGTCTTCAACAGTCAGGCTGTCATCTAAAGACTCTACTTCAACGTCATCCGCCTCAGTGGGGTCGAGCAACACGTCTGACTGCTCCGCGGCGGCCTGCACCGCAGCCAGTTCCTCATTGGAAACATCAATCAGCGTATCCATGGTATCGATCTGCTCGTCGAGCTCGGCGATACGTTCACGCAATTCAGTGTTTTCGAGCTTGGACTTATCCAGCTCTTCCTCAGCTACTGTGAGATCGCCTTCCAGCGCCTCACTGTCATCAGTGCCGACTCCAGAACCGGAAGTAACGGACTCATTGTCCCCCGGTGCAGCCAGGCTAACGCGCCCTTCAACCGTTTCGCTGACATAGGACTCCTCCTCAACCGCACGGGCATCCAGCGGTGCGCCAGTAGCCACTTCCACTTCGGAGCGCTGGCGCCAGGAGTCATTCTGTTGAGCCACCTCAGAAATCGCCTCCGTCATAGTCAGAGTGCGCAAATCCTCGGTGTTGGGCAGGCGCAGTACGGCACCTTTCTTCAACAGGTTGATATTGTCATTAATAAAGGCTTCTGGGTTCAGCCTTTGAATCGCCAGCATGGTCTGCTGAACAGAGAACTCGCGACTGGCGCGATTTTGCAGCGCGATTTCCCACAACGTATCGGAGGAACTTACCGGGCCATATACCTGGCTATTGCTTTCACTGGTGTCTGTAGTCGTATAACGTGGCTGCGGACGAGAGGGCTCGCGAGTTTCTGGGGCAGCCCTTTCAGTTGGGGCTGGTTCGGCCGGTGCCTGACGAGCAGCCGGGGCCGGTGTTGTGCGAGGCTGGGGCTGTTGAACTGGGGCAGTGCGACGCACTTGCTGCCGCTCACGCTCAGCTGCGCGCACGGGTTGCTGCGCAGCCGTTGGGGAAAACGCCGGCAGGTCCATCAGCAGCGTATATTCGCGCAGTAGACGGCCACTGGGCCAGCGAGTCTCAACCAGGAAATTCAAAAAAGGTTCGCGAATGGCGTCGCGACTGGAAATGCGAATAACCGGCTTGCCACCGGAGTAGTCCACTTCAAAACTTAAAGATGTAAGGAGGTAAGAGCGCTCGACACCAGCGCGTTCGAATTCTTCAGGACCTGCGAGGCGAACCCTAATTTCGGTATCTTCCAAACCGCGAGTCTGCAGCAGTCCGATTTCCGCATCGAGAGGCTGGTTAAGGGTCGAGTTGAGCTTGATCTCACCTAGTCCAAGCGCCAGAGCCGCGTTGCTTCCCAGTGCACCGACTAGACCAACTGCAAGTGCCAACTTACGCACACGCATATCCGATTCCCTTTATTGTTAGAACCTTCCCAGGGTTTCCGAAAAGCGCGCCTTCAGAATATCCCCATTACTGAACGGTAATCGTTCAACTAATTAGCCGCCGTTTAGGCAGCCGCCAACTATGGCGAATTTTTCGCCAGTCTCAGCCAGGCCAAAGTTAAGATTACACCTTCACTATGGCCGCTAAGTATTAAATATCAGTAGTTTTTTAGCAACAAGTGGGCAATTTGTGCACAGTTTATTGCTACATCTTTACGCAGGTTGTCAGACACCGCACAAAGATTTAACTGTCGCTTGTTGAGTAGACTTTGGCGCAAGCGGCCGATGATTGTCACGTCACTGCCCACCGCACTTTCTGCCGAGGGCTGCTCCGCCATTTTGAGGCCAGCGCCATTTGCCAGCAGCGCACGCACTTTTTCCAGATCGACATCTTCAGTTAAAGCGACGCCCAAATTAGCTAGCTGACCGTGGAAAACAGAGACCGTATTGATGCTGGCATCGACTGCTACCGCGTCTCCAAATAAGCGGCGCAGGTCGTGAACCAAAGTCAGCTCACTGAGGGTGTGGCCACTGGCGAGCAGAGCCTCGCAGGCACTGAGCTGGTTAAACGCCAATCGGTGGCCAATCTCAGGATCAATTTCTGCGTCCTGGCCACTAAACATCCGCGCGGTTTGTGCCGCCATAGCATCAATTGCGGCCTTGCCCAGAGCAGACACCGGCTGATTGAGCTGTACCTCTACCGCTTGCAGTTTATCTTTCAGGGGCGCCAGGGCTTCCGCCACCATGGAGGCGCCGGCACTTGGCAGCGCAACAACGCGGCGCTCGGCAGAAGCGAGTTCACCGCTGTTAAACATTGGGTGTACCAGGGCAACACTTTCATCGCCACGGGTGTTGTTGGCCACGTCTACAATCCAGGCGCCATTTTGTTCTGCGGCAGCCATGGCAGCTTCAATGGCATCGCCGGCGCTCAGCAGAATCACGACCTGCTTATCGTTAAATGTAAATTTCTCCAGGGACTCCACCGGAATATTGCGATTGGCAAATACCTGGGGGTCTACTTCCCGTTCGTCAGTCTCCAGCAAACTCAGCTGCTCGGCGGAAATTACTTCACGCTCTTCGAGTACTTCCAGCAGGGGACCAAAGGCAGCGTTATCAACACCGACAATGACCAGTTCGCGGGTGGCTTCGGACATGGCAAATCACTTCATTGAATTGGAAAGGGAAAATGAGGGGCGATTATACCCGTGGGGAAAATTCGAAAAAGGCGCTATGACAAACAGTAGCCGTTTTTTACGCGAAGAAGTTCACAGCTTGGCAAAAAGTCCTCCACTAAAGTGGCCTATTTCCACTCTTAGTAGAGGACTTACTCAGGTCCGTACCAGTTACAGTTTGCCGAGTAAAATCAGCAGGATTCTACGCAGGGGCTCTGCGGCGCCCCATAGCAGCTGATCCCCTACAGTAAAGGCGTTTAAGTACTCTGGACCAACGCTCAATTTACGCAGTCGACCGACAGGAATATCCAACTTTCCGGTAACTGCTGTTGGCGTCAGGTTCTGCACCGTAGCCTCACGCTCGTTGGGCACTACATTCACCCAGTCGTTGGCACCATTTAACAATTGTTTAATGTCGGCAAGTGGCAAATCTTTTTTCAATTTTATGGTGAAAGCCTGGCTGTGACAGCGCATGGCACCGATACGTACGCAAGTACCGTCCACAGGAATCGGGGTTTCGGTCTGTAAAATCTTGTTTGCTTCAACTTGCGCCTTCCACTCTTCGCGGCTCTGGCCATTCTCCAATTGAGTATCGATCCAGGGCAACAAACTGCCCGCCAGTGGCGCGCCAAATTCTGCAGTGGGGAATTCTGCTGAGCGCATATCTGCTGCTACTTTGCGATCAATCTCCAGAATGGCGCTGGCGGGGTCGGCCAGCTCTGTTGCCACACCATCGCGCAGCGCACCCATCTGCGCAATCAACTCGCGCATATTGCGCGCACCGGCACCGCTGGCGGCCTGGTAAGTCATGGCGGTAACCCACTCGACCATGCCCGCCTTAAACAGTCCACCCAGAGCCATCAACATCAGGCTCACGGTGCAGTTGCCACCGATAAAGTTTTTCTGTCCGGCATCAATCGCGCGATCAATCACATCGCGATTAACCGGGTCCAGCACAATCACAGCATCGTCCTGCATTCGCAGGCTGGAAGCCGCATCAATCCAGTAACCCTGCCAACCGGCCTCGCGCAAACGGGTAAAAACTTCCTTGGTGTAATCGCCACCCTGACAGCTGACAATCGCATCCAGCTGGATCAGTGCATCAATATCGTAAGCATCGCCCAGTGGCGGCAGGGGCCTGCCGATGTCCGGCGCCGTGCCTCCGGCGTTGGAAGTTGAGAAAAAAACCGGTTCGGCGATATGGGCAAAGTCGTCCTCTGCTCGCATGCGCTCCAGTAATACCGAGCCGACCATGCCGCGCCAGCCGATAAAACCTATTTTTTGCATTGCGGTGTCCTGTATGTGAGGTGGTCAAAGTGCGCCGCCGGGAAAGCGGCGCGATAGTGGAATCGAAACTTAAAGTGCGGCTACAACGGCAGCACCCATCTCTGCGGTAGAGACTTTCTGGCAGCCGTCGGTATAAATATCGGCAGTGCGCAACCCCTGCTCCAACACCTTGCTCACTGCTGTTTCAATCGCATCTGCGGCCTCGTTCATATCGAGGGAATAACGCAACATCATGGCAGCAGACAAAATAGTCGCCAGCGGGTTGGCGATACCCTGGCCAGCAATATCCGGAGCGGAGCCATGGCACGGCTCGTAAAGACCAAAACCGCTTTCGTTCAAGGAGGCGGAGGGCAACATACCAATGGAACCGGTAAGCATGGCGGCAGCATCGGAGAGGATATCGCCGAACATATTGCCGGTTACCATCACATCAAACTGCTTGGGCGCCCGCACCAACTGCATCGCCGCGTTGTCCACGTACATATGGGACAGCTCTACATCGGGGTATTCCGGAGCCAGACGATCCAACACCTCGCGCCAGAGCACTGTTACTTCCAGTACATTGGCTTTGTCTACAGAACAGAGTTTGCCATTGCGCTTTTGTGCCGCCTCAAAGGCAGAGCGGGCAATGCGTTCAATTTCTGATTCGCTGTACACGTAGGTGTTAAAGCCTTGGCGCTCACCATTTTCCAGTGTCTTGATACCGCGCGGCTCACCAAAGTAAATGCCGCCGGTCAATTCGCGCACAATCAGAATATCCAAGCCGGCGACCACTTCAGGCTTTAGCGAAGAGGCATCGGCCAGTTGCGGGTAGAGAATTGCCGGGCGCAGATTCGCGTAGAGGCCCAGGCCGCTGCGAATTTTTAACAGGCCTTTTTCCGGGCGAATTTCCCGCTCCAGGGTATCCCACTGGGGGCCACCTACCGCACCGAGCAGCACCGCATCGCAGTCACCCGCCGCCTTCAGAGTTTCGTCGGTCAGAGGCTCACCGTGGGCATCGATAGACGAGCCACCAATCAGGCCCTGCTCAAAACTGAGCCCCAGATTGAATTTTCCCGATGCAACTTCCAGCACCGCCATGGCTTGTTCAACAATTTCCGGACCAATGCCGTCACCCGGCAGAATCATTACTTTTTTCGTCACAGGAATTTCCTTTAATTACTGAACCGCATCAAAAAGCCAGGGGGCTTTCTCTCGGCGCGCCTGCTCATAAGCGCGAATATCGTCGGCGTGCTCCAGGGTCAGACCGATATGATCGAGACCATTTAGCAAACAGTGCTTGTAGAAGGCATCCACTTCAAATGGAATCAGCTCGCCACAGGGCTTGCGCACATGCTGCTGTTCCAGGTCGATGGTGAGCGCATAGCCCTCCTGCCCGTGTGTTTCCTCAAACAACTGATGCACGACATCTTCCGCCAGGACAATCGGCAAAAGACCATTTTTAAAACAGTTATTGAAAAAGATATCGGCAAAGCTGGGCGCGATAATTGCGCGGAAGCCGTGATCTTCCAATGCCCAGGGCGCATGCTCACGGCTGGAACCGCAGCCAAAATTCTCCCGTGCAATCAGCACTGAACCACCCTGGTAACGGGGGAAATTAAGGGGAAAGTCCGGATTGAGCGGACGGCCGGAACAGTCCTGCCCGGGAACCCCCTCATCCAGATAGCGCAACTCATCAAACAGGTTCGGGCCAAAGCCAGAGCGCTTAATGGATTTCAAAAACTGCTTGGGGATGATCAGGTCGGTATCCACATTGGCCCGATCCATCGGTACCACGAGACCTTCGTGCTGGGTAAACGCTTTCATCAGACCATCTCCTCTTCCAGCTGTACCGGTGCCATCTCCCGCACATCGACAAAGTGGCCGGCAATTGCAGCCGCTGCCGCCATACTGGGACTCACCAGATGCGTGCGACCACCGTAACCCTGGCGCCCTTCAAAGTTGCGGTTGGAGGTGGAAGCACAGTGCTCTCCCGCCCCCAGCTTGTCCGCATTCATCGCCAGACACATGGAGCAGGACGGTTCGCGCCACTCAAAACCGGCTTCAACAAAAATCTCGTGCAACCCCTCGCGCTCAGCCTGGGCTTTTACCGCCTGGGAGCCCGGAACAATCAGCACCTGCTTGACGCTATCCGCCTTGTAACGACCCTTGGCAACTTCTGCTGCTGCGCGAAGATCTTCAATCCGGGAGTTGGTGCAGGAGCCGATAAATACGCGATCCAGTTTGATATCGCTGATATTCTGCCCGGCGTTCAACCCCATATATTCCAGCGCTCGCTCCATGCCCGTACGCTTGGTGGCATCGCTCTCGTCACTGGGGGTAGGCACCTGGGCGCTGATCGGCGCCACCATCTCAGGGGAAGTGCCCCAGCTGACCTGCGGCTCAATATCCTCACCGACCAATACCACGACTTCGTCGAATACCGCATCGTCATCGGAGTGCAAGTGGCTCCAGGCCTCAACTGCCCGATCCCACATTTCGTCTTTCGGCGCGTAGGGCTTGCCTTTCACGTAATCGAGAGTGATCTGGTCTACCGCCACCATCCCCGCGCGAGCACCGCCTTCAATGGCCATATTGCACACGGTCATACGGCCTTCCATGGACATATTGCGCATCACTTCGCCACCGAATTCAATCGCGTAACCGGTACCGCCAGCAGTGCCAATTTTGCCAATGATCGCCAGCACCACATCTTTTGCAGTGACACCTGGGCGCAGCTGGCCGTCGACGCGAACCAGCATATTCTTCATTTTCTTCTGGGTAAGGCACTGGGTAGCCATCACATGCTCCACCTCAGAAGTGCCAATACCGTGGGCCAAGGCGCCGAGCGCCCCGTGGGTGGAGGTATGTGAGTCGCCACAAACCACCGTCATACCCGGCAGTGTCGCACCTGTTTCCGGGCCGATCACATGCACAATACCCTGTCCCGGCTCATTGATGCCGAACTGGACTACATCAAAGTCACGGCAGTTTTCATCCAGGGTCTGTACCTGGATTCGGGAGATATCATCGCGAATACCACTGACGCCAGCGGCGCGCTCGGCTGCCTCGGAAGGCACATTGTGGTCGGGAGTGGCGACTAGCGAATCCTTGCGCCAAGGTTTGCGACCGGCCAGACGCAGGCCTTCAAACGCCTGGGGGGAGGTCACCTCGTGAATCAGGTGGCGGTCGATATAGATAAGTGAGGAGCCATCATCACAGTTCTTGATCAGGTGGTCCTGCCAGAGTTTGTCGTAGAGTGTTTGCCCTGCCACAGCCATTCCTCTCAGTAGTTAAGAGCCTGAGTCTACCCAGACCCACCAAATAACACCAATTTATATTTATTATCTAAAGTATTCCTAAATGGAATTCGAAAGCCAAACTGAGGTAATATCCATCTTCTGGCGTCTCTGCCATTTACACAGGGGCTCAATCGGAACCTTTACTGACAAACCAGCTCAGGGGAAACAGCTTGGAACTACAGTGGCTGCGGGCATTTCTGGCGATCGCCGAACAGGGCTCTGTATCTGAAGGCGCTGAAAAACTGCACTTGACCCAGCCCGCGATGAGTAAGCGCCTGGCCGCCCTGGAACAGCAACTGGGCTCTCCGCTGTTCGATCGTATTGGACGGCGATTGCAGCTCACCGATGCCGGTCGCGCCCTGCTGCCCCGCGCCCGCCATATACTTAATGAAATCAGCGACACCGAGCGGGAATTGCGCGCTTTGAGCAACTCGGTCAGCGGCAGCTTGCGTATCGCCACCAGCCACCACGTGGGTCTACATCATCTACCCCCAGTGCTGAAAGAGTTCAGCTTTCGCTATCCACAGGTTGCATTAGACATCGATTTTGTCGACTCGGAACAAGCTTACGAAGCCCTGATGGCCGCCAAATATGAATTGGCCGTGGTCACCCTGGCACTTAAGGAGTATCCGCACCTGAATGCCGAAGTGATCTGGCCCGACCCCTGTGTTGTGGTGGCGGCCCCGGATCACCCCCTGGCAAAGCTGCCGGAACTGGAACTCACCGACCTCGCCAACTATCCCGCCATACTGCCGGATATGAATACCTATACCGGGCGCCTGATCAAAAGAGAGTTTGATGCCCAGGGGTTAAAACTCACCGCGAAGCTGGCAACCAACTATCTGGAAACCATTAAGATGATGGCCTGTGTCGGTCTCGGCTGGAGTGTTCTGCCCCACACATTGGTGGACAGCAGCTTGGCAGTGCTGCCAGTCAAAAAGCTGCAAGTACTGCGAAACCTTGGCGTGATCAGTCACCGAGGCCGAACACTGAGTAATCCCGCCAGCGCGCTACAACAGATGTTGTTCGAAGCAGCTATTTAAGAGAGGCAGGAAAAAAGCGACCAATTTACTAACAGGCAATACCCAAACGCACCATTTTTACCAGTGCAAAACGTTAAAGATTTGTAAAAATGTGCAACTTAGCCACGGCACGGGAAAAATTTATCTGTAAACTCCGCGACAAATTCATCACGGAGTGAAGTCAATGAAGAAATCCGCACTTGCCTTGAGTACCCTCCTCGCCTGCGGCACCGCAAGCGCAGATACTATCCTCGGCCTTGATGCTACTGCCGGCGCATGGCTGCCAGGCTATAGCGGTAATATCGGTACCGACGAATACAAGCTGGATAACCTGTCCCTCTCGGAAGATAACATTACCTTCCTGCAGGTTGCCCTGGAGCACCCCATTCCCCTGGTGCCCAATGTGCTTCTGGCCCACAGCAATATCGATTCCGACGGTGACGATATCCTGGCCACCTCCGTTACTTTTGATGATGAAACCTTCACTGCCAATTCGGAAATCCGCACAGATCTGAACCTCACCCATACCGACGCTACCCTTTACTACGAAATTTTGGACAACTGGGTAAACCTGGATGTCGGTTTGACCGCGCGTATGTATGACGGTGAATTTACCGCAGTGAGCGATACCCAGGCAGAGACTGTCGACCTCACTGGCTACCTGCCAATGGCCTACGGCATGGCGCGCTTTGACCTGCCATTTACCGGCTGGTCTGTAATTGCCCAAGGCAATGCAACAGCCTACCGTGGCGATACCCATACCGACCTGACAGCTAAAGTGCGCTGGGATTTTGTACCGGCTGTCGACTTTGCTATCGAAGCTGGTTACCGCGTAATGACTCTCGACCTGGAAGAGCTCGACGACTTGCAGAGCGATATTGAAATCAAAGGACCATACATCGGTTTCAACCTGCACCTGTAAGCAATCCACCTAGGATTGCTGTTCGCGCTCCCCAAAAACTTTTGCAGCAGTAACGCCTGCGAGGTATAGCTACCTCGCACAATCTGCACTAAGGTGGCCCAGAAGGGGAGCGCAACTCACAGGCAGGGCCATGAATCCATTACTCGAAAAACTCGGAATTTCCCATCCTATTTTTGCAGCACCCATGGCCGGGGTATCCACACCCGCTCTCGCCGCCGCTGTATCCAATGCAGGAGGACTCGGCTCACTTGGACTCGGCGCCTGCTCAGTAGAAAAAGCCGCAGATGAAATTCGTTGTACTCACGACCAGACCGAGCACCCCTTTAATGTAAACCTCTTTTGCCACCAGCCCCCGACAAAAGATCCCCAACGGGAACAAGCCTGGCTTTCCCATCTCGCCCCACATTTTGCCGCCTTCGATGCACCGGTTCCCAAGCTGATCAATGAACCCTACTCAACATTTATCAGCAATAAGGCCATGCTGGAAGTTTTGCTCGAGCAAAAGCCACCGGTTGTCAGCTTCCACTTTGGCCTACCGTCAGAAGAGTTTATCGCCTCACTAAAAGGTGCAGGGATTATCTTGATGGCCACGGCAACCTCTCCTCAAGAAGCCAAACTGGCTGAGGATGCTGGTATCGATGTTTTAATTGCCCAAGGTATTGAAGCTGGTGGGCATAGGGGGGTCTTCCACCCAGAGAGCGACCAGGAAATTGGAACTCTGGCCTTGGTGCGATTGCTGTGTTGCCACAGCAGCTTACCAATCGTTGCTGCGGGTGGCATTATGGATGGCGCTGGCATTCGCGCTGCACTATCTCTCGGAGCCAGCGCCGTGCAAATGGGAACCGCATTTGTCCTCTGTCCGGAATCTGCGGCCTCCGACAGCTACCGCAGCGCCTTGCAAAGTGAGCGCGCACAGCACACAGAGATCACCGCCAATATTTCCGGGCGCCCCGCTCGCGGTATCAGTAACCAATTCTATAAAGCACTAGATAAGGGCGCTCCCCCTCTGCCGGATTACCCGATCGCTTACTCCGCGGGCAAAGCCCTGGCTCAAGCAGCTGCAAAAGCGGGCAATGACGAATATGCCGTTCAATGGGCCGGACAAGGAGCCCCTCTCGCACGAGCCCTGCCCGCAGCCGGATTGGTGACAGCTTTAGTAGCAGAGCTGGAAGCGAGTAAATGAAGGGAGCTATTGGCCACTACCATTTATAGAGCTGCACAATTAAAGAGATACAATCTCCGAACACCACCCTTCATCGTCACGCTCAACGCAAACTAGTTGGCTGGCTGTATCACTCGCGCTGACAATCTCACCTTCGGGACCCCAAGCTGCACTACAGCCGGCTGTGGAATAACCACCTGTCGGCTGATTAAAGTTCGCAATAGCCACCAATAAATTGTGCTCCAAAGCATAATTTGCCAACTGTTGACTATCCTCCGGGTATCCCGTCGGAGTAATCAATACCCCCGCCACATAAACTGAAGCCCCCTGCTTTTCATAGGCGGCAACATGACCTGGGTTACACACATCTGCACAAATAGCCAGAGCTACGGTCTCACCTTCGATGTTCAGTGATAGATATTCAACTCCGGGAACAAACCACTTTTCTTCTCCAGGGTGCAAATGTATTTTCAAATAAACAGAAATCTCACCCTGAGGAGAAAATACGAGCGAACCGATCGCAATACCATTCTTCTGACGAATAGGCGCACCCACAACTAGCCAAACACCACTGTCAGCTGCCACCTCCGCTAGAGGGCTTAACTGTGGATCGTCGATCTTAAGCGCTAATTGTTCAGCCAGATCCGGCTCATAACCAGTTAAAGAAAGTTCAGGAAATACCACAATAGAGGCCTTTCTCCTTACTGCGACTTTTACAGCATGGATATGTGACTCAATATTGCGTTCTATATTTCCTTTCACTGACGGCAACTGTGCCAATGCCAGTTTAAACCTGCCCATCACCCCCCCTTCAGATCACCACTTAAATACAACATGAACCGAATAAATTACTGTATATGTTACACCACAAGTAATAAGCATCGATTCTTGATTGTGTTAATTTTTAAGTTTCTTCCAGCTATAGAATCCCTATCCTTAAATAAACAACCTAAATTTTCTTCAGGTATCTATTTAAAAAAAATAGTTGACTGAAAAAATAAAAACCAGCCAAGATAAAGATTTAGACTCTAATCTTAGAGAGTTTGCATTAAGAGCAGCGGAGACAAGAATCAATCCACAGCAGCTAGCAGTGACAATTGGGAAACGGCAGGTTACTGAGTCAGCGCTCTTTTCCAGCAAGCGTTGCATCAACCATCTCCCCGCATGATCCAAGATAGTTATGAGGGTCAAGAAGTTGATCTAACTCCGCATCAGAGAGAGCCCCCGACACCTGTTTATCTTCCTTTAACAAGTCAGAAAAAGGACGACCCGTCTCCATTGCCTGGCAGCAAATCTGGTAAACCAAATCGTGGGCATTCTCACGCCCCAGTTTCGGTCCCAGTCCCATCATTACAGCCTCAGAGAGCACTAAACCTCCTGTCATTTCCAAGTTTCGCATCATTTTTTCTGGAAATACCTGAAGTCCTTCTAGCGCAAAACGTGCCTGGGATAATATCGATGCGGTAAGGCAGAATATTTCCGGCAGAACAATCCACTCTATCTCCCACGGGCCCGTAGCCCGCTCATGGTCTTCAACCATCGCTTCCAGCAAAGAGGCAACCTGCTGTCTAACCACTGGGACAGTACCGCTGATAAGAACTGCTGATAGAGGGTTGTGCTTTTGGGGCATTGTACTAGACGCTCCCCGGCCAGATATAAGAGGCTCCGCCACCTCCCCGACTTCTGTCTGTGCCATTAGTTTTATATCGAAGGCTATTTTTCCCAAGGTGCCAGTAATCAGCCCCAATAGACAAGCCACTTCGGTAACGCGATCTCTCATCGTATGCCAGGCGATACAAGGGACTCCGAGATCGAGTTCCTGCATAATTCCTCTTTGAACTTCTAGCCCCTGATGCCCCAGGGAAGAAAGATTACCCGCCGCACCACCAAATTCCCCTACAAACGCCCGAGACTTTATCTCTTTTAAGCGCGTTTGATGGCGATGAATACCAGCCAACCAAACAGCCGCCTTGTAGCCGAACGTTATAGGTACCGCCTGTTGAAGATTACTGCGCCCAACCATAGGCGTATCCCTGAAACGCTTGGCCAGGCTCGCTAAAGCATCTGCTATCCCATTGACCTCCGTCTCAACAATTTCAAGCGCCGCCCTAATCTGTAAGACGGTTGCCGTATCCGTAATATCTTGAGTAGTAGCCCCCCAATGACACCACTGACCTAAATCTCGACTACACAGTGCCACTAGCTGCTCTACAACACCCAGCACCGGATAACCAATCAGCTCCGTTTGCTCCTTGAGCTTTACAAAATCTATCTGCTTGGCGTCACAGTGTTGAGTAATGTCCTCTGCAGCCTCTGCAGGGATTATTTTTAACCGGGCCTGTACTTTGGCCAGCGCCGCTTCAACATCGAGATAGCGCTGAACACGCTGTTCATCCGAGAAAATCTTCCGCATTGCTGAAGTACTAAAAATATCGCAAAAAACGACAGAATCAATCGCGGTTGCTCTCATATCAAATCACGCTTAACAAGATGCCTAGACGCCAACAGGATCAAAACCACAACAACATCAGATTAGCTAAGGAAGAGATATTCTAAAAAATTAACCTAAGAATCGAGGCGCCAAGAATATGGGGAACTAGAGGCGCCGCTAATCAAGCACATCAATCCAACCTAAGAGAATTGAATACAACAAGCTAAAACATACTCCTGATTACATTACCCCCTATCTAAACAGCATCCTAAAGCGAATTTAATCCATTAAATTCAACCCCAAAAAATAAGTTTTATTTGACATATATCAACTCTAAAAACATAAGTACTGCTAACCTGAGCCGGCATGAAAAGTATAAATAAAATGTGAATTATGAATATTCCACCTCAAAGAAAAGACCTTGACGCTCCTCCTCCAGCTTTGCATACTCAACTAAGCAACAAAACCAAACAATAAAAAACTGCCAGCATGCCCACCCAAAATAAGCTGCAGAATACAAAAAACTACCAAATGGACTTCCTGGTAACGACTAATTTTATATATTTAAAATGCTAGCCTTATCAAAACAGCAATTAAACTTAAATAATTAAAGCCGCAAATACCTAAAATTTCACCAGCCATGTAGTAAACACCAATACACACACCACTGCATAGCATACTTTATCCCTAAAAATTGAAGGAGCAGTTCGGGATGAACTTACCACTATCAACTGAAACCATCTATAACAAACAAGCTCGCAGCTGGAACCGCTCTGAGAAAATCCTACTCAGTGATTTCACCGCTCGCCCCAAAGTTTTGGAAGCAATCGGAGATATCTCCGGGAAAAACATATTGGATATGGGCTGCGGTGAAGGCTATGTATCCAGGATGCTACTTGATAAGGGAGCAGGTTCAATCTTTGGTGTTGACTCTTCCTCAGAGATGATTTCCCAGGCAAAGAAAACGGCTTCTGCTGGAAACTTGACGAAAGCAGAATATGCAGTTGGAAATGCCGTTACATTTACAGAATTCCCTAGAGATAAATTTGACCATGCTATCGCTGTATTTCTTTTCAACTATCTAACCATAGAAGAAATGACAAAAGTGATAAGCAAGGTCAAGAATCTACTAAATAAAGGGGGTACCTTTATTTTTACAGTGCCTCACCCTTGCCTTCCGTTCATGAGGGAAGAAGTTCCTCCATTCTACTTTCAACACGGCAACATGACTTATTTAGATGGTATAGATCAAACATTTGAAGGAAAAATATGGCGCAGAGACGGCAAGCCAGTTTCAGTACGATGCGTGCATAAAAATTTTTCACACTATTTTGAAGCTCTGGCTCAAGCTGGTTTTAAATCCCTGCCAACCGTTCAAGAACTCTCAGTGACTCAAGAGCACCTCGACCTAGATCCAGATTTTTTCTCACCACTAGCCGGCTATCCACTACACGTATTATTTAAGGTGCAAGTAAATGACTAACTTAGCCCCAAGTGAAGTAGTTCAAGCTCAAGCCTGGACTGCTAATGATATGACCGCAACTTCCAACTGGAAGTTTCTGTGGCCTTCAAACTGGAAATCTGAAGTCGAGGCTTTGGAGAGCTGGGCCAAACAACAAAACAACCCGATTGATAATCTGATCCAAGAATCAGTTGCCACACCTGAGTTCGACCAGCTTGCCAACCAGATAAAACATGAAATAGAACATGGTAGTGGTGTGGCATGGATACAGGGCGAGGAATCATTAAGCAAGCCAACGCTTAACCTACTATTTCTAAAGCTTAGCCTGGCAATGGGCAATACTATAGATACTTATGGCCGGCTTTATGGGATTCTCGACACAGGAAAAGACTACACTAGCGAAGCTATTCCTGTATCTCAGACAAATGCACCCACTGGCGTTCATACTGATAGCTCACAACGTACCGTACAACCAACGATACTTGGATTATGCTGCCTTACTCCGGCAGTTGAGGGTGGAAAATCGAAAATCGTCTCTGCGGCTCAAGTTCATGAAAACTTACGAAAAACTGCCCCACAAAAACTAGAGATCCTGTACAACAACTATATTAGGGATTTAGTTACTCCAGGCAGTGACAAAAACATAAAAAGCATACTTGAGAACTGTTTTCCTATTTTCGAATATTCAAACGAAAAGCTCAGTATTCGTTATATGCGGTACTGGATTGAGAAAGGCCATCAACGCGTGAACCAGCCTTTATCAAAAGAAGTACTTAAGGCTCTGGATATACTAGATAAGGAATTAAACAGTGCGGAGAATACATTAAGCTTCTACATGAACTCTGGAGATATGGTCTTCGTTGACAACACCAAAGTCCTACATGATCGGGATGGATTTATTGATACTCCGGATCAGAAGCGGGTTTATACCAGGGTATGGATTGATTAGGCTCCATCTAATCAACCCATAAACCATATACTCTTTAGCAGAACGCCATCACTTTGTGAGCTAATAATTTGCGAAATGCTGATTGGTAGCCTAAGAAAAACTGGAGAAGTACTTTAAACACTTCTCCAGCTTTAACGGGTGAAAGATTTCCCCGCAAAAATTTCAATTAACTTCCAATTAAACCTAACGATACCGGATACCTACTATAGGCAGGCTAGTCATTTTATTAACATCTCAAACACCGGACTTATGAAGTTGGAGGATTTTTTGGGCAAAACTAGGCCAGCTTTTCAAAGCTTCTTGTTTTAACTTACATGGCTTCCCTTGCCTGATTTTTACCCCTGCATGCAGCACTTGCTGATATGGAGCTACAAGGTATCACAAACGCTGTATTTGAACGTGCTGAATTTTACCGCCATATACAACCACATCTTCCAAGCCGGAATACTCTACTTTTTCTCCAGCATGTGTTTCACCTGTAAAGTTAAAATTGAAATGAACTATCCCGGGTTTGGTTTCTGTAACACTGCATACTTCCCACTCAAGCTTTGAAAACATACCATGATGAAGCCTCTGCATAGACATAATGTCATTCACACCTAAGAATAGATCTCCTTTTCCTGACCTGAATGTGGAGCTTTCACAAAATAGCTTTGTGATTTCATCAAAGTTACTTTCGTTTGAGAGTTTGAAATAATACTCTGCCACTTCCAAAGAACTCATCATCTTTTATTCCTCTCGATTACACATATCTGAGTTGTAGCATAGACCTACTCATAAGCGCAACGCTTTACTCAGGCCATCACCATGGTAAAGCTGCTTTGGTCTACAGCACAAAGCGAGCAGAACATAGGATTCAGCAATTTGTTATGCTTTACTCCAAATAATTGAAAAAACAACCCACATGAATATAGGAGTATTGATTCCTAGTGATAAAACACCAAAATGTTGAAAACATTTAAGCTTGGGCTTCCATCTGCTTTTGTAAATTTTACTAAATCGAAACGGTTCGTCAATTTCCTTACTTGAAATAAACATCGAAGTTATCATTATCAAAGCAGCGACAACCAATATGATTGATTTTATCAAACCACTCAGTTGAGTAAAAATCACAACCCACCAAGAAACCGGAACTACACACCCAACAAAAAAACCTAACGCAAATAATGCTCTATATTTCATCCGACCTTTTAAAAATATAACAATTCAAACACATGTGTGCGTTAGCACGTCTGTCAGATTTGATTTGATTTACTAAAGCTTGGGCAGACCTTACACACAACACCCCAATCAGCCGACTGAATTAGTGGTCGACAGCTTTAAATTGTTATGACCTTTCGCACACAGAAAATATGCCCACGCAATTAGTATGATTTGCAGTGGCGCACGTAATAACAAATAAACAGGCCCCCATTGATGCCCGCCAAGACCAATACCGTTTAATGCCGCATAAATATTTGCAGGAAAGAAAATAATGAAAACTACAATAGCAAGCCATGCAGCATGGAGTTGATATCTTGGCACAAAAAGAGCAATACCTATCAATAGCTCAATCAATCCAGTGAGATAGATTATCGCTAGGCGAAAAGGAACCCAAGACGGTAACATTTCCACCATGCCCTCCGTTTTAACAAAGTGCCCAACGCAGAAGAATATGAAGGTTATTCCCAATCCCCAATAGGCGTACTTTTTAACATTCAGAGGCATGCCGCTAAACTTTGAATAAATAAAAGAGATACCTAAGGGACTAGACAACAGTAAAAGAATAATTATTGGAGTTACCATAGTTTCCTCATAACGCTAAGCTCACCCACAGAGACGCATTCGCGCTGGAGCCGGTGACAGCGCCTTGTGTGGTTGTTCTTGCCCGATTCTGATATTGAAAGTACTTTTCGCTAACGGGTAAATTGGGAGCCATCTTCGGTGGCCACCGAAGACCTTGTTAGTCACAGTTCATTGCTAAACCGATTAGTTTATATAGACCATTAAAGAGTACGAACGTGACAGATATCCGCAAGGCACAACTAAGATAGTTATGTGTATCTCAAGCCCAAATAGCAAGGTAGAGATAGCTTATCGCATGGAACCTCAACTGATCAATATCGGAATTGATACCGGTAATAAATAACTCGATATTCATGTAAGATCTACAGGCCAATTCTTTAGTGTCACCAATATAAATTTCATTAAGTCATTAAGGACGCCTCTCAATCTCAAAGAATATTAGCAGAGTCTACAGAAAGACTCGAATTAGAGTTTATTTGCGCACGGAGAAAGCAGACTCCCCCCCTAAATACGATCGTGAAAAATAACACCTACCGGGATAAAAGTATGGCTTAAAAAATTGACGAGTAACCATAGTCATTTGCTATGAGGGCCTCTCACTGCGATGTAATCCCAATGACCGAACTGATTGAGAGTGATTGTTTACAGCTGGGGGATACTCCCTCTGAGCAGCAATACTGGATAGTTATCGCCGTATAATAACCCGATGCGGGCATATGAAGTAAAACACTGGGTTGCTCACTGCCGACTTTATAATCCATAGAAGAGCTTGAAATTTTCTTTTTATCAAGCAATAGAAAGGTTTGAACCCGTCCCGCTAAGCAACTTTCGAGTTTGTTAGCAAACTCAAGCTGATATAGAAAAGTATTAACACTTCCAGAATCTATTTTTCCAACTTAATAGACAGCAAGTCAGCATTTACTCGTGTTACTTAAGTATTTTTAGGTGGGCAGAGGCCATACATTCGCCACAAAGCGCTAAAAATAAAAATTTTAGAACATGCTTAAACATAGCTGGTTTAGCTCATAATGGCGGATTCAGGCTCGCCAGGAGCGAAGCGCCACCTGTGTATTAAGGGGAGCGCAGCAACCTTACACTCAAAAGTACGTAGCTTTGGGTGTCGACTGGAACCCCTTGTTGTGTAGGAGGATTACCATATGATACTTGTAATTACTATTACTGCTACAATATACAAAACACCATTAATCGCAGTACGAATAGTTAACGGTGGGTCAGATTCTCTAGCGCTCAATTTCTTATATAGATACTAGCGGGGCAGAAATAATCAGTACACCCTGGTAATATAAACTGCATGAAATACGATGCCAGAAAACTTAGTACTGAGGAGCAGCACCTCATACGTAAAATTGCTGTTCAGCGAGTATTTGATGGAGAATCTGCGGCGGAGGTTAGTCGTAGCTTAGGGCTGGGGAGCAGAACTATTTTCCCATGGTTAAGGACTGCTCGGGAGAAAGGTATTGAAGCGCTATCTCCAAAAATTAGACCTGGACGCGGTAGAAAACTGTCAGCTATTGAAGAAGAGGAAGTCAAACGATGGATTATTGGTGGCGATCCAAGGCAATATGGCTTTGATTTCGGATTGTGGACACGTCAGATCGTATCGGATTTGATTTTTGAGAGATTCAAAATTGAACTTAGCGTTTCTAGTGTCGGCACACTTCTACATCGACTGGGCCTGACGCCACAAAAGCCTCTACGAAGAGCTTACGAGAGAGATGAGAAGGCGGTGAATAAATGGGTAAAGGAAGTCTATCCAAAGATTAAATCTTATGCGAAAAAAACTGGTGCAGAAATATTTTGGCTGGACGAGGCTAGTATCAGATCAGACGATCCACTCCAAAGGACATGGGGAGAAAAAGGAAAAACTCCAGTGGTAAAAACGAGTGGTCAAAGACAGTCAATCAATGCGATCTCAGCTTTATCGAATAGAGGTGGCTTCTGGTATCATATTTATAGTGGAAAGTTCACGGCAGAAAAGTGCGTAGAATGCTTCAAAAATTTCCAGAGAAGTCAGAAAAGACCAGTGATTCTCATTGTTGATGGGCACCCAGTACACAAATCGAAAAAGGTATTGGAGTATGTCGATTCACAGGATGGAAAGCTTGAAATGGTGTTCTTACCGCCATATGCACCAAACCTAAATCCAGATGAGTTGGTCTGGAATCATATGAGAAATATAGGGACTTCAAAGAGGCCGCTGAAAAAAGGTGAGACACTACTGAGTCGTGCAAATGCAGATTTGCAGAGCATCAAGAAAAATAGAAAACTTGTGAAATCATTTTTTCAAGAGTCGACTGTATTCTTTGCTGCTGCCTAGGTAGTAAATACTACTTAAGCTAACAAATACACATATCGTAGCAATTACATAATCTTGAACGCTAGGCACTGTCTTGTCTGTAAGAATATATGCAAAAAAAAGCAAAATACCTGATATAGGAAGCCCTATAGCTGTATATGCACTTAGCAGTACGTTTTTTGTTTCACTATTCACTCTTCACCTCGAACAAAACACTTAAATTAGGTAGTTCTTAGGCGTCATCTGGGTTTACAGGTTGTATGAATTTACTTGATATTATTCTGCCTCTTAAACCTGCGCACCTTTGTGCGGATATTTTTCATTGGAGATGAGGTATTAAACTGGATCATCCTCCCAAGGGTGTAACTTTTATACCAACTGTGCCCATAAAGTTCATCATTGCTCAATGAGTCTACAAGCTTCAGTATTTTTTGTATTGTAAACTGGAATTCTGTCAGCAACTGTTTATAAGACCAATCCTTATAGGATGCATGAAAGTGCTGCGCTAGCTTCCCAAGCTCATTCCAGCTGTAACCTTTTTCTGGAAAATCTACTTCGAGATTATTTGCCCTAAGCTCATGCCACTTTAGGACAAGATTCCCCCAACCGATCAGGTATGAAATAGTATCAGAAACGCTTATTTCTGTATTTTTTATATTACCCTCAACACCAGTCTCTCTCGAAAGATCCTTGGGAACTCCCATATAATCAGCAAATAAATTTTCATAAGAATTTTCAATCGAGGAGATTAATTCTTCTTTATTTTTCGAAATTGAAGACATAGCTATCAATGGTTACTCGATTACAGAGTATTTACATAACATTCGCACTTGCAGCGGGGGAAGCGTAGCGTAAGCCATTCGACCGCGATAGCGGCAAATAATATGTGCTTGTTCAGTGATTTAACACCCACCATCACCATCGCCTCCATCTCCACCACCAAAATTTCCTGAATATCCACTGCCAAGGTAAGCGCCAGAGCTAGAGCCCTGAGTTATTCCAAACTTTACAATAAACCACAGCACACTGGAAATTAGGAAGCCAGTGAATACTAACGGGGCAAAAACTGAGTTAAGCAAATTTTCGGAAGTAAGATCGACTATATACCAAGATCCGACTAGGCCGAGAAAATTAATTATGAATGATTTCATTTGCTCCCCTTGTACCACTTAATACCTTGCGGAGACCCATAGGGCCGTAGACTCGCTGCCTGTGATTGTTATTTCCGTATACACTCGCCGTCCAGATTGTAGCTTATTTTGAGCTTCACGCCATGAACTGGGGCAGTTACACCTATTAATTCCCTAGGCACTAACTTGTATTTCATAAGAGCTTTTCTAGCTGCCTCATCAAATACGCCTTCAGGATAAGAATCTATGATTTTAACATTTTCAAAAAAATCACCAGGCATTACCGTCACTTCGAACTCGCCCCAACCCTCTATACAATTTTTAAGTGCCTCTAAAGGATAATTTGGCTTTACATAAATTATCCTAATTACCACTCTTGCTAAGTTATGCGTAACTGTATATAAATACAGCTATCTCGTTGATCTGCAAGGGAATACGCCATGGCTCGCAACAAGGTACAGTTTCAGAAGGGTATTAGTTTGACCCAATTCCTCAAAATGTACGGCAGCGAGGAACAGTGCTTCGATGCACTGTCGCAGTGGCGTTGGCCCAATGGCTTTAGTTGTCCTCACTGCGGGCATGACAAGCATTGCGACCTCGCTTATCGCAAGCTTAAGCAATGTAACCATTGTCGGCGTCAGACATCGATTACCTCTCGTACAATTTTTGACTCCACGAAGCTCCCCCTCACCACCTGGTTTCTCGGTATTTTCCTGATTACTCAGGATAAGAAGGGCATTTCCTCTATGGAGCTATCTCGACATCTAGGTATCTCTTACAACGCAGCATGGCGTATGAAGCAGAAACTCATGCAAGTGATGATGGAGCGAGACCAACGATACAAACTGTCCGGTTTTATTGAACTAGATGATGCCTATCTCGGTGGTGAGCGTACTGGATGCAAGCCCGGGCGCGGAGCCAAGGGTAAAACTCCCTTTGTGGCGGCCGTTGAAACAACCAAGGAGGGACGCCCAACCCGTATTAAGCTCTCAATTATCAAGGGCTTCAAAAGCAGTGAAATTTCAACCTGGAGTAAAAAGTACCTTTGCAGTGGCAGCACAGTCATCTCAGATGGTCTTCCATGCTTCAATGCCATTAAGGAGGCCGGTTGTGTACATGACAAAATTGTTTGTGGTGGTGGCCGAGCTTCTGTTGAAGAGCCTGAGTTCTATTGGGTAAATACAGTACTTGGTAATTTAAAGAGTGCGCTACGTAGCACTTACCATGCTATTAGGCCGAAATATGCACAGCGCTATTTGGCAGAATTTCAATATCGCTTTAATCGGAGGTTTGATTTGTCGGCACTCATTCCAAGATTGATTTACGTCTCTCTTCGGACACCACCGATGCCAGAAAGGTTGCTAAAAATTGGCTTAGCATAAGTGGTAATTAGGTAAATTATTGTTGCCGACGCAATTCCGGACATGAGAGAAATAGTGAGAGTGAATATTATTGGAATGCTCTTCGTGTTCTTATTCTCATAGCGCTAAGATCAGCGGCGGCTTGCTTAGTAAACATTTAACATACATATTGGAGCGCAGCAACGGTATAAAAAACGCACAAAATAAAACGTCAACTATATTGCCTTGTTAAGGCTTTTGCCTGCCAAACGTAAATTTATTGCCATTTTCTACCAGCCCTCTAAAGAAACCCTTATCAATCTCGGCAATATGAGCCTTTACCATATAAGAACCATCCAAGCGAAGAATGAGAGTGTTACCTATTAACTCCCAAGCTCCTTCAAAAGGTAAAACCAAACAGCCTAGTTTTGGATGATTTGTACACTTAAAAGTGTTGTCATATCTCAACTCACACTCGTCCCAGCCTGACTCACCACCAAATATGCCCCCACTCCTATCCTCCTAGGTGCCTAGGTGCCTACTAGATCCTGAGCTAAGCAAGTATTGTACTTAGTAACAATAGAGTGATGAGCTTATTCATGGAGAACCTTAACGCCTTTAGTATGTGCGGCCGCGTAGCAAACGTCACACGTTTAATTTTATTATGTGCATTTACCTACTGCCTTAATTGAAAAATGTACTGTACCTGCATGACTTGTCTTTTTATATAGGCACAGCTCTGAGCCTATTTTTACTTGGCCAGGAGAGCTTACCCCCACATGAGCCAAGTTGCCGTTAGCTAATTTGACCAAGAGCTTAGGCTCATTTCCAGTTTGACTGCCATCATAAACCTGAGCATGCGCGACACCTGAAACAAGCTCAGTGCTTTTAGGAAAACCGACATATAGGAAGAGCACTCCAATTCCTAGCGTAACCAAGATTGCGAACAGAATGCCTTTGTGTTCGCAATACCAGAGTTCAACTGTCGCAAATATGGCTCGTTTATCTTTCATAGTCTAGAAAATGCTGCCATTGCTTGTTAGCTTTTTTACTGAAAGTCCCCACGAGCTTTTAAAATACCATTTTTCTTCTAAAGAAACAGCTTATCGATATAGTTGCCGTAAACTACTACAGCAAAACTTCCCTCTATTTTGTAGTAAGGCTCAGAGAACTCGATCTTCACTGGCTTGATCTTCGTGTTCTTATTATATGAATGGGCATAGTCATAAGCGGCATATGGAAGCCACGCAGTGGCTGGAACGAACATCACCTACTTGTTAGCCTTTGCCACCAAGCTCGAACTTCTGATGCAACTCATAGATTTGCTCCGTAAGGATATTATTACAATTCTGAACCGAAATCCGAGCGCCTGACTTATCTCCGATAACCACATATCTTATCCCGACTTGAAAGTCGTATTTGCACGTACAGGCTGTATCAAGCTTCAGATAGATTTTTTCAATCCTATTTCCATTAAGATCTTCGACCTTATCAAATAGAACTTCAATAGACTCTATTCTTTCTTCATGCCCCTTTTCTTGCGATACGATAGCCTTTCGATATTGAACCTCTCCACGAAAGGTAAAATTCGACTCTTCTATTCTTTCAGATAATGTTTTCTTCGTATATTCAATCCAGCAGCTTGCCAGCCCACTTGGCGAGCATATCAATAGAGCTAAGACTACTAAGAATTTATTCATGACTTAGAGACTAACTTTGGGCGCTTTATGTGCAAAAATGGGAGCGTAGCGACCGCGCATAAAGTGCACAAAGTTAGACATCGGCCTGCAGCGCATTGTTAAATTTATTCTCCGCCGGCGCCTGAATCGGAGGCATCTGCACCGGCGGCCAGTATGCGCCCAGGAGCCTTACCTACCAGCCACAAAGTATTACAACAATAACAATACTGGTAAATCGGATCTCCAGGGACTTTTCCATGTGGCTCTATCTTCCCTATACGCAATCGGCAATTTGGACACTTAAATACTTTAAATCTCAAATTGTTGATTGCGACCAGTATTAAGAAGAAAGATATTAACAGAAGTATCACCCCTCCAATAAATTTTCCTGCTTTTTGTGGGCCTACATGTGTATAAAGTTGACCCAACAAGAAAAAATGCAAAGCGCCAACAATTGCTATCGCCAGGAATATGGACCCATTACTTTTATTTGCCGTTTTTATTCGTGGTTCGTTCATGGTGAAATTGGTCTTGCCCACAAAAAGTAGACACTCTAACTATGCGTATTTTCGCTCATACTCTGCTGGACTTACAAAGCCCAATGCAGAGTGCCTACGAACCCTATTGTAGAAAATCTCAATGTATTCAAACACCGCAGATTTTGCTTGCTCTTCGCTTTCGAATGCTCTGGCATAGACCATCTCGACTTTTAGCCTGCTAAAGAATGATTCCATTGCCGCATTATCCCAACAGTTAGCCTGGCGACTCATACTCGGCTTGCACTTACTTTCAGACAAGAGATCCTGATATTTCTGCGATCGATATTGCACACCCCTGTCAGAGTGAACTATTAGTCCAGACTTTATTTGTCGTCGCTCTAGGGCCATTTTCAACGCTCGATGTGTCAACTCATCGGTCATCTGGGAGTCAAATGCCCAACCTACAATACGTCGAGAGTACAGATCCATAACTACCGCGAGGTACAACCACCGCTCCAGAACCCAGATATACGTAATGTCACTGGTCCAGCGGCAATTTGGTCGATCCACATCGAAGCAACGCTTAAGTAGGTTGGCGGCGACATTGATATTCCTCTCTACTGGCTGACTATATCGAAAGCCTTTGCCGTTTCTCGCTTTAATATGCTCCTGTTGCATAAGCTTAGCGACGTAGTTCCGCGAGCATGACTCGCCTAATTCTTGAAGCTCGCAAGCGATTCTAGGCGCCCCATAACGACCTTTAAACTCAGAAAACGTCTCTCGGATTTTCTCGATTGTTCGTATCTTTCTAATCGTGCGAGCAGATGGCAATCGCCCCCGCCATCGATAATAGCCCGATCTTGAGACATCTAAGCACCGGCACATCAAGCTAACCGGGAATGACCCTACATGCTCTTGTATCAATGCGTACTTTACTCTTGGTGGTTCGCAAAGTACGCAGCTGCCTTTTTTAGAAACTCAACCTCCTGACGAGCTTCATGCAGCTCCTTCTTGAGCTTGCGAACTTCAGCGCTTTCCTGTTTGGAATAGTCGACACCGTCTAAACTATTGAACTGCTTATCAGACAGTCGATTAAATTGACGACGCCAGTTGTAGATCTGCTGTGCGCTGACGCCTAGTTCTCTTGCCACAGAAGCCGTTGTTACTCCAGGCTTTTCTGCTCTCTTAACTGCTTCTCTACGGAACTCCTCCGTATACGCCTGAGTTCTTTTCTTACCCATGATACACCTCCGTGTTAGGCATAAACCTAACTATACAGGGTGTCTACTAAACGTGGGTAAGTCTTACACAGTAGTGGTAGGACAGCCGGTTACCCTAACTGCCCCCACGCAGATCCGGACGTGCGGAACTACCGCATCCGGCTCTTCAGTAATATATTCGCTCGTGTAAAGCACGAACCCTAATACCAGTCCACAAGTATACTGCGTTTGTATACTCGCGGTGGCTTTAGCCCAAAATATCCCAGCATTTCCTTTAGACCATTCCAGTTGTAACTCTTGCGCTGACTCCGCCGGTTGAGCCATTTGTGTATGCTGTGTAAAACATAGCTGTACAAACGGGACAAGCTTCGACTGTTGTCTGGTAGACCGAAGTAGTTCTGGAACCCCTGTAGCTTGCGCTTCAGTGTGGGCAGCCATTCTCTCAGACGCTCACTGCGCTTGGCTTTGATCCAGTGGTAGAGCGCTTCCATTGCGCCCTTCTGTTTCTGTGCGGCAGTCCGGCGCCTGAGCCTGGGGCGTTTGTTGACGTCCAAGCTCCAGTAGAACTCAAAACCCAGAAACTGGAACTGCCGTTTTCGGCCCGGATGGAAGCGGCTAAAGCGCTTCAGGTGCGTTTTCTCGGGGGCTAACTGCAGGCCAAACTTGTTCAGCCGTTGCGGTAGTACCCGGTAAAAGCGCTCTGCATCCGTTTTCAATTGGAAAGCCACTACATAATCATCGGCGTACCGGATTAGCATGGCTCTGCCACGCATACGCGGCTTAACTTTCTTCTCGAACCACAAATCCAGGACGTAGTGCAGATAGATGTTCGCCAGTACCGGACTGACCACACCTCCTTGCGGGGTGCCTGCTGCCGCTTTACTGAACTTACCATCTGGAGTTTGCACGCGTACTTTCAGCCACTGCTTAATCAGTGTCAGCAGGGCTTTGTCGTCGATACGAAGGGCTAGCATCCGCAGTAACCAGTCGTGATCCAGCTGATCAAAGAAGCCTTTAATATCGGCTTCAACGATGTAGCCGTAGCCTTTGAATTGCAGATTTAAGCCAAGACTGTGTACGGCTTGGTGGGCGCTTTTCCTGGGACGGTAACCGTAGCTGAAGGGCAGAAAATCCTGCTCCCAGATACTTTGCAGTAGCTGCGCTACGCTCTGCTGCACCAGTTTGTCTTCCACCGTAGGCAGCCCCAGTGGGCGCTGCTTGCCGTTGCCTTTGGGAATCAATACCCGCTTAATCGCCTGGGTGCGGTAGCGTTTGTCACACAGCCGTTGATGTAGGCATTGAATATTTTGCGGCAGTCTTTGCCGGTAAACTTCGGTAGTTACTCCGTCGATACCGGGGCGGGCCTGCTTATTGAGCTGGCCCCAGCTTTGATACAGCAGGTTGGAATTTAGCAGTCCGTATAAATTCTGAAACCTGTGTCTGGGGTGGCTCTGTGCTTTAAATGCGATGGCGTGCAAGGCGGTTGTCATAGTGTCTCCAGCCCTACTTTGTCTGGACTATGTTTCTGTTGCACACCGATATTACTGTCAGCCCCTTCGCCATGTAAGCGGCTTTCCCGCTCTCGGACTACTATGAGCTGATCCGACTTCCGAGTGGTCTTCGTTGGTTTCGCCATTAGGCTTAACGTCTCTACCTGCTCCTTCAGGAACCTGCTCGGATCTCTCAAGTTCTCAATACTTCTCTTTCTACATGCCACGGCTTAATAACCCCGCCGATCCGCAACAACCTTACCATTACGGTTGCATTGCCTGGACTTCGATGGCGTTACACATCTCGTCAATCGGAGCTCACTTTATTATCGGAGCGATACCAGCACTTCAGGATCACGATAATCCCTATGGCCTATAGAATTCTCTGTGTACGCTTCACATAGTTTGTTCACAGTTGAAAAAAAAAGATAATTATATTTTCTTTCCCTTCTGTTCCGCCCTACGCGCAACACTCGATACAGGTGGCTGGTTAGGCCTTACCCGACAGGGACTTCCACCCTGCAAGAAGCATCAAGCTTAGCTTGACGCACTAACGCCTCAATAACCGGCAGCTGGAACGAAGCGAAGCGTAGTGTAAGCTGTCCGGCGCTGAAGGCGCGAAGTTCATTGATTTGTTAAGTATGTCTACGCCTACCATTCGCAGTAATTCTCAAAATCACTAGAATCAGGATCTAATATCTGTACATAAAAGCCTGACTCGAGATTAAGTTTTTGAATAACAGCCCTAACCTCAGATGAGGTTACTGCACTCGAAAAATCAAAAAGGAAAGGTAGAATATCATTATCTTTTTTCCATTCACTTTCGAGATCTTTAGCAACTTCCAAACCAGAGTCCCAGCCGCCCTCATACATGTTCGCATAGTCATAAAGGCCCCATGCTGCAATGTCATCGGTGGCAGCATTATCACCTGACTCGTAAAAAGATATTTCCACTTTAGCGTGCCAAGGAAACACCCCTATATCTATGAGCTTTATTTTCTTATCTGATAGGCCTTGCCTGTTTATTTCAAAATATTCCAGCAGCGCTTTCTCGATTTTCTCAATACTATATTCCATAGCCACCTTAATACTTAACGCCTTACGCAACAGAAAAACTGGAGCACTAGCGGAAGGTTTTTCTGTTGCCGTAAATTGTTAAGCATTTTTATACTCTGACACTAGCTCGAAGAAAGTTTCTACAGATGCTTTATGCTGAGCATCTGTAGCATTAGACGAATAGTTCCCCCAACTTATCTCGCCAGGGTTTAGTCCTAGTTCTATTGCAAGAATCATATTTTGCCAGCCTGCGGTTGACTCATAAAAACCATACTTTTTAGCGACCCAATTATGGAACCCCTGAAAGTTACTCAAGAAACCTTCTATTTCTGAGCCTTCATTAATAGCAAACGTGTAGCCATCTAAAAATGACCTGACATTGGAGAGTTTAGACTCACCAGTATACATTGCCGTTCTAACACGAATCTTCTCTATGAGATCGTATATATTTTCCATACTTAGTTTACGCTTAACGCCGTGCCTGTGTTTTATACACATTATTTAAATCCATTTAACACCTCCGCTGCTTCAATATAATGGAGTAACTTAGCATATCCTTGCCAAACAGTTTTAACCCCTGGCTCGCCATCCCCTTTACGTCCTAGAAATCCCCCTAGGCCTGCCAACATACGCGTTATATCTCTCATGCTTGGAGGTATATTCGGTGGGGAACTTTTATCTCGCATCATCCATACCATGCGCCATTCTTTTTCAGAATAAGCACTCGTACATGGTTCATCAGGAAGACTTCTTGCTTGTGTAGTTATCGAATGTAGTCGCCATCCAATAATCATATAGATCGCAATACAATTCAACATTCGCTGCTCTGTTCTAAAACGATTACTTTCTATCTGGCATCCGCCTTTTACCACCCGAAAATAGGTTTCAATTTCCCACCGGCTTCGATACCACTCAATGATAACTCTCGCCTGCTTAAAGTCTTCAACTGGAAGATCAGTTAACAGCATCCACTCAATGCCTTTTTCACCCTCTGGTGGGGTTAATTCTTTAGCCAATACAGCATAGAGAGAAAGTGGTCGTTTAGATTTTCCTTTTCCTAGCAACCGTATCTCAGTAGTGGATACGTTGACCTTGGCTTTTCTTCCAGGCTCTCCATTCCGTTTGGGAATATCTACCGTGTATAGACCGACAGATTTCTGCTCATTCATATGATCCCAAAGCAAAACCGTTTCTTCTCCATCGAGCTCTAAAGTGCGATTGGCCTTAGCTCGAACGATATAGCTCGCCCGCCGCTGTTCACTTTGCTCTTCAGCCAGCTGAAACCACTCATGAATATCACCCTCTCTATCAGCAATACTCACAATTGTGCTTTCAGGGCAGTGCTCTTGTATCTGACAAGCCGTTTCGTAATGGTCTAGCCAGCGTCGACTCTCCTTATCCTTTATCGACTTGGTATAGCGGGAATTAGAACTTGATTCCTTATCTCTCTGCCACATACTACCTTCAACAACACCCAAATTAACTCTGGATGGTGTTATCGCGATGGAGGTGTGCAAGAGTTGTTGGTTGGTCTCTTTACGCCTAAGTGTTCCCATCTCTTTACTTTCTAGGTCAGTGGCAAAATTTAGAAAGGTAGTATCTTGTGGGATAAGAACAACAGGCTGCACTTTGATTCTCTCAAGAGTTGCCGATTTATGACCGCTCATAATAGAGTCAAAGTTGACTTTATCATTTTCTATAAAGCGATAAGCTGCAAACGTTTCTGCCCAAGTTTTGTTTGCACAAGGAATGCTATTGTTTGGGTCTGAACTTAAATTACTGAGAATATTAGACAAGCGCTTATTCAAGCGTGTATCACCCATAACCTGATTTTTTACTTCGTCCATGACCCAGTCCTGCATAATTATCCAGCCAAATCTGTAACTCTTACTAGGCCAAACTGTAACTTATTGATTTACATAATAAAACTTAAAAAACTTGTGTATAAAACTTAGCGCCTCAAACACCGGCTTGGTGAAGTTGGCGGCTTTTTTGGAACAAAAAAGGTGACAGCTTTACCAAGTCCGCGTGCTTTGATTTGTTAGCACTAGTCCTCATCTTCAACCCATATACTCATTGCTGAATTCTTGCCTACACATAAAATGCCACCATCAAATGTAGAGCTAGTGAAAGGGCTTAAACCGAAGGAACTTGCACCATGGTATTTATGCCACTCTGCATTTGTATAGAAAGTAGATTCAGCCGGTGCCATAGAATAAACCAAATACTCTGAATATTTCTTTGCCTCTTCTCTTGGCATGATTTCACCACTATACGCGAGATCTCGCCAAAGTATTGCTTCTACGATCTCACTGGCAATATCAATTGATATCTCTATGAGGTTCTCCTCATTCGGAAAAAGCCCAAAGCCACTTAGAATTGACTTAATAGGATAATTCCAATTTGGTGAGAAATTGATTCTTAGCTCACCACAATCTCTTTTCTCGATTATTTCTGTAATGCTCATAGTACGTATAGGGTGCTAACGCCCAGGTCATCAGCGCTGAGCTGATGGTTTTTTATGTGTGAAAATGAAGCGTAGCGCAATGCACATAAAAAAGCAGCTGGTTAGCGTCTGATGCACCGCCTGGTTAAGTGCCTCACTGGCACACAATTTGACCATTGGGATATACCCCCTCCCAACCACATGGTATTTCATTTTTCGAATACAACTTGGCAGTATGCTTTATATAAAAAAGAGGAGCTCCATCAAATTTTTGAAAATAGCTTTCTATATATAGATGCAACAGATCCCACTCCAAATAAGAAGCTAAATCAGCATTTATTCCCTGTTCTTTTGCCAACACTGAAACATAAGCCTTTACCTTCGGCCTATACTCCCCAGCCAATCTGTTCCAATTATCACGATATTCATCTTTTTGATGATGAGTTAACCAGACGGTAAGATCCCCTTGCCGCTCTAATGTAAAATCATCCCATCCGCTATCAATCATTTTCGAATGTATAGATGCCCACTCTTCCGGGGATTTATGTATGGTAAATTCTTCAATCATATTGCACTTAACGCTTAGATAACCTGCACTGCAGGCGGTAAAAAAAATGACCTGGCATTGAATTTAGGCCGAACTAAAGAGGCCCATTCCTGCAGTGTCTGGTTCATCGCCATGTTGTACATTCCCGCCGGCACTATCTTGCCGAGCCGCCCCCTTTATAAAGGAAATTCCTTTTTTCGCCTTAGACCACACTCTGCCAGTCAACTTTGTAGATTCATGGCACTGCCCACACTCTACCATCAGATCTTGGATTTGCAATCCAGCTGGGAGTCGTTGATCTTTCATTAAACCCACTTGATTACTACATAGATCGTGCTTTTTCTTATTGCACCCAGCATATAATCCATAACTCCGTACCATGTGTTTTCCTATTGGAGGTATGTGCTGCAAGACACGTCTTAAGAACTCCTGAGGCTTTAACCGAAGTTGCATACGTCGCTGGTCACGGTGATCAAAATAACGAAAATCCAGCCCCTTATGATCCACGTTTAATATCTGCTTTGGCTTAAGCGGGCCACCTTTGATGTAGCGTGAAAAATACAGCAGGACGCCTTGACCATGCTCATATCGTTCTTGAATACGAACCGACCATTCCTTGCGATAGCAAGCTTTAAAGAGGATATCAAACTGGCCAATTGACCAACTGGGAGGAAGCTTGAGTAACCCGGCACGATACTGTTCTAATAAAAGCGCTTGAAATTTTCCCCTATAAAGACTCTTAACCACTCGCACAGGCAATAAATATTCACCTGTTTCTTTCCACTTTTCCCTTAAAGTCAAGCCGCCAGCAGTTATCAAACAGTGTATATGGGGATGTAAAGTTAACTGTCTTCCCCAAGTATGCAGAGCCATAAGCATCCCGGGAGTTACTCCGTGATAGTCTTTACTCGCCATTAATTCAAACAGGGTTTCTTTACTCGACAAAAAGAGTATATCTGTAAGCTTCTCTTCGTTGTATTGCCATAACGGCAGATACTCATGAGGTATAGTAAAGACCACATGAAAATGTTCTGTATCAAATAATTTACGACGCTGCTGATCAACCCACTGGAGCTTTTTTCTGCCTGAGCAGAGGGGGCAACTTCTATGCCTACAAGAATGATGCTGTTCAGTGACATGGTTGTGCTTACAACGATAATAACTGCTTCCCATCGATTTTGTACGGCATTCTTGTATCGAGGAGATAGCCTTTAAATTTTTTAGTGGTTGCGCGGTTTTAGATAAATAACCACTGTACGCAGAAAATATATTTTGCAATACCCGGTTATGCATTTTCTAAAATGCCTCTTATAATTTAAAAGTGGCACCACTCCCGCGTAGCGGGTTTGTACAACGCCGCTATCATTTGCGACAAAAAGCGCAGTGAGTGAAACGAATGAAGTTTTTTGACGTCAAATGCATAGCCTGGTTCTACTCGTTACGCGCAAAGACTTCACGTATTTTGGATTCAGATATACGATTGAAGTCATCCTCGTAATAATCTCTTCCCCATTCGATATAATTTTCTGGTGAAACTTTTATAGCCGAGAGTAACCAACCAGATCCGTCATCTTCATTATTTGTAAAAACAACTGGCCCCCTTTTCCATTCTTCGCTTTCGGAATCTCTCCATAGGCAAAATGTTACATCCTCTTTTTCAAATGCCTCATCATCTAATACTTCCAAAAGCATTGAAGGGGCGCCGTCATACATGCCGGGCCAAACGCCATATTCATCTTGAGCATGCGGACTGACTTCTGATTCATGATCAAAGCCCTTTATGAGAACACTGCCTTGATGAAACACGATGACCAAATCATCACCGCCCCCATTTTCGTATGTCGCCACTTGGATATTTTCGGACCATTCAGGATAAAACCGATAACAACGGAGATGCTCCTCCTCACAAAGCTCAATATCCAAATCGGCACAGGACTTAAAATTTGAAAGGATCTCAGCATTTGATAGGTTGTTAATATTCATAAGTTCCCGTTATTAGTGGAGTAGAACGTTGCCAGCAAGGGCAGCCGAAGCAGAGCGTAGGCTGTCCAGCCCAGCCTCCGGCTGGGCGAGCTTGCCTGGCCTGGTTATAGCTGGCGCGCTCTGAACAACCTACTTGCTCTTTGCCAGCCACCTTTGGCTGGCCACTGCCCAATAAATTTACTGGGAAAAATACCATACTTTCCCCACCAGTTAACTAACTGACTGGCACTCCACAATGCTGCTGCTAGCTTGCAGAACTTGTTGGCTTAAAACGAAGACACTTGAACGGAACTGCGGTGCCAACCTGCAGGAAAACTCTCTGGAGAAATGTGCTCAGGAAGAGATTGGTGCTTGCAGCAACTTCAAACTACCTAAAAAATGACAGCCACAATAACGCCCAGCACAGCGGCTGGCAAAGCTGGCACGTAATTGCGAAGCAATTTGAGTGACAGGTTTGACAGTCCGTTGCTGCTGCTTGTTAGGCATTTTTTACTAGACCTTTCTCGAAAGCGAACTTTTCAAGCCGATCTCCGAGTTCATCTGTATCTGTATAAAACTCATCATCTAGTTTATCTAAAGACTTTTGGATTGCATCGCTATCAGTGGCTATCTGTCTAAGCTCTCTATCAGTTGGCACAATATCTGAACCAAATACTTGAGCTTTTGCCTCACGCAACAATCTTAACGAGTTAGTAGCACCAATTTGGATAAGGCCTAGCTCTGCATATTTGTAATGCTCACCCGCTGAATTGTCGAAATATTGAACGAGACCTCCGTTGTAAACTTCGCCACTTAAACAGTTAACCGCATAATAGGTTTTTTCATCATCTGTTAATGTGTGAAAACCTAGTTTTTCATCGTACACCCTAGAAACAAGATCTCGCCAAAAAGCTCTGAACGGGCATGTTTTATCTAGTTCTCTTTGATTTTTGTAAAACTCTTTAGATTTCTCTAGGTTTTTTCGAATTCCATTTTTGCAAGCCATGCATAAGCCACTTGTTCGTTCCGCTGTACTCGGAAGAATTAGAGCTTGGCATTCTTTACAGGGTACTTTTTCGCTCATAGTAACTTTCTCGATGGTGCCTAACGCCCGCGTCAACTGCCGGAGGCTACTGGTGCCTTTTGTGCGGTTTTTTTTGCACAAAAGGTGACAGTGGCCGGAGGTCAGATTGCACGCGCTTGTTATGCATTCTACCAATCTCGTGTAGCTATTAATTCTTCTATATCAGCATCAAAGCCGTATATTGTTGTTAGATTACTAAAATCTACGCCAATACAGTCTCTAGCTGCAGTCTCGATTTCACTTTCATTTTCTTCGAACTCTTCTTGAAGCTCATTGAATTCTTCTGTTGATTGATGAGTTAACTTATAAAGCTCTTCTAGGCTATTTGGCTGTTCTTCCTCAATCTTTTGACATAAACGAACAAGAATATCTTTCCCTTTATCAACAAGGAAATTGGGGAAATATCCATCATCATACATTTCTTGTAAAAATTTATAGTCTGATGCTTCTTTATTCTTCAAATTCATACATTCTTCCTAAATTTAACTTTGCATAACGCCCCGCACAGGGGCTGACAAATAAGCGCAGCGTTTTGGCTGTCCCAGCGACCAACGAGAGCGACTGCTGCGGTTTGTTATGTGTTTGGTAGTAAGTAGACATATAAAGGGACGGTTAACCAGAAACCACCAAACATACCGTTTTTACTTAGCCTACCGAAAAGCCCACCTTGTGACCCCAAGTAGGCTGCTAAAACCAGTATCAAAGCTGCAACAAAAAGAACCCAAAACTTGCTAACGAATAAAACTGGCCAAAGAATACAGATAGTACCTAATGTTGCTTGGAGCACCCACTTAAGAGATTGAACCTTATCTTCTTTATCTTTAGTCGTAAGCCAAACCATAAGAATGTATGAGCTGACACATAGAGTCGTTAACAGCAGTAGTTTCATAGGGGATTACACATAACAGTTAATTCAAAAGCAGCGTCTATATATCACCCTTCTATATAATTCTACCGCCCTCAATCAAAGCCCGCTTAAAAACCCAATAAAATCAAAAAAATACATTGAGTGTCACGAAACGAAACAAGTAGATATAAAGCAGCGTCTTTATAATTCCGCGCTCTCCCTGCTTTATATCATTTTTCACATCCTTTAAAAATCAACAAGTTATAGAATTTTCCCCAGAAATAGGAGCAGCGTCTTTTGAATTCTGATATACGAAGCAGGACTGAGTTATCAGTACTGTATTTCATCAGCCTACTATGCACATATGTCCCAGCTGGAGGGATGCGCTACCGCGTAAAGAATTGGCTTGCTTAGTACTCGACCTTACTGAGTCAGGTATCTTTTTTGTTGAGTTCAGCAGCAGACTCATTAGAGCAAAGAAAAGTGACGGTCCTTACCTCAAAGACGAAAACGTCCCGCTTCCCTACAAGGCTCTCATAAAATCACAGGGTCGCTGCTGGCCATTCCACTTGCAGTTGATAAGCCATCCATAGTGGTTTGCCCCCCACTCTGCTATTCTGCGCCCCCTATAAAGAAGCCCTTCGAACTTTAGCCTGGACCTTTCTGTTCAGACCTATCCCGATTGCATGCTTCAAGAACATCAGGTTTGGGCTTGCCGTTCATTATTTGATCGAACGCTTCTGCTTATTAAGCCCCCGAGGAAACCTGCCCCCTACCCCAATCTGAGCCGGCCGCCACTCCTGCGGGGCTCTTGGGGTTTGCGAACACTTTTGTAACTTACTGATTTTCTTAGAAAAAATGCCAAAAACCGCAAACAAGACCAAGGCCGCGAAACCCGAACACACCCCCATGATGCAGCAATACATGCGCATCAAGGCCCAGCATCCCCAAGAGTTGGTGTTCTACCGCATGGGGGACTTTTACGAACTGTTCTTTGATGATGCCAAGAAGGCGGCTGAGCTGTTGGATGTCACCCTTACTGCCCGTGGAAAGTCCGGGGGTGAGCCTATACCCATGGCCGGTATTCCATACCATGCAGCTGAGGGCTACTTGGCGCGGCTGATTAAAGCTGGTGTTTCCGTTGCCATCTGTGAACAAATCGGTGATCCCGCCACCAGCAAGGGGCCGGTTGAACGCCAGGTAGTGCGTATTGTTACCCCTGGTACGGTTACCGACGAGGCACTTCTCAACGATCGCCGCGATAACCTCCTGGCTGCTATTTCACACTTGGGCGATGTATTTGGCCTGGCACTGCTGGACCTGGCAACCGGTCGTTTTGTGGTTCAGGAAACAGATACTCTGGAAGCCCTGACCGAGCAGGTGCAGCGCCACAATCCCGCTGAACTGCTTGCGCCGGAAGACCTTAGCCTGCCGGTTGAAATCGAGCGCCGCGCGGGCGTGCGCCGCCGCGCACCTTGGGAGTTCGAGCTGGAGAGCGCTTTGCGTCTGCTCAACCAGCAATTCGGCACCATGAACCTGGAGGCCTTTGGTTGTAGCCATATGCACGGTGCTGTTATCGCTGCCGGCTGTTTGCTGCAATACGCACGGGACACCCAGCGTACCGAGCTGCCCCATATTCGCGGCCTGCTGACGGAAAGTGGTAATGAGACAGTCGCCTTGGATGGTGCCAGCCGCCGCAATCTGGAGATTGATCTGAACCTGAACGGTGGCGATGACAATACCCTATTGTCGGTCTTCGATAGCTGTAAAACCGCTATGGGTAGCCGCTTATTGCGCCGCTGGTTCAACAACCCCCTGCGCCAGCTGACCACCTTGCGCAACCGCCAGGATGCCATCGCAGCGTTAATTGCCGATTATGGCTTTGAGCCTCTGCGTGATGCCCTCAAACCTGTAGGCGATATGGAGCGAATCCTGGGCCGTTTGGCACTGCGCTCTGCACGCCCTCGGGATTTGGCTCGCCTGGGCCAGTCCCTAGCTCAATTCCCGGAAATCCAGCAACAGTTGGCGGAATCTGACGCAACTTTATTGAGTGAGTTGTGCAGCCAGATCGGCGAGTGGCCTGAAACAGTAGAGCTTCTGCAAGATGCCATTATTGAAAACCCTCCGGTAGTAATTCGCGACGGTGGCGTTATTGCTACCGGCTACGACGAAGAACTGGACGAGCTGCGCGCTATCAGTGAAAACGCCGGCGATTACCTGGTGCAACTAGAGCAGCGGGAAAAAGAGCGCACCGGTATCCCCACCCTTAAGGTGGGTTACAACCGGGTGCACGGCTACTTTATTGAAATCAGTCGCGGGCAAAGCGATAAGGCGCCAGCTGAATATATTCGCCGCCAGACCCTGAAAAATGCAGAGCGCTTCATTACTCCCGAGCTAAAGGAGTTTGAAGACAAGGCGCTCTCCGCCAAGAGCCGCGCGCTAGCTCGTGAAAAGGCATTGTACGAAGAGCTGATCAATCAGCTGAATGAGTCCCTGGCAGAGCTCCAAGCCGCTGCTGCGGGTATCTCCGAATTAGACGTGCTGGCATGCTTGGCCGAGCGCGCTGACGATTTGCGCCTGTGCCGCCCAGAACTGGGCACTGAGCCTGGTCTGCATATTACCGGCGGGCGCCACCCGGTGGTGGAGCAGGTATTGGACGAGCCCTTTGTGGCCAACGATATTGAGTTGCACGACGACCGCCGCATGTTGGTGATTACCGGTCCAAACATGGGCGGTAAATCTACCTATATGCGCCAGACAGCATTGATTGCCCTGTTGGCCCACTGCGGCAGTTACGTGCCCGCCGACAGTGCCCAGATCGGCCTGCTCGATCGTATCTTCACTCGCATCGGCAGTGCCGATGACCTGGCCGGTGGCCGCTCCACCTTTATGGTGGAAATGACCGAGACCGCCAATATCCTGCGCAATGCCACCGAGCACAGCTTGGTACTGATGGATGAGATTGGCCGTGGTACCAGCACTTACGACGGCCTGTCCTTGGCCTGGGCCTGTGCCCACTACCTGGCAGGGGAAGTGCGCGCCTTTACACTGTTCGCCACCCATTACTTTGAACTGACTGACCTGCCCAGCCAATGCTCTGAGGCCGCCAACATCCACTTGGATGCCACCGAGCACGGCGAGGGAATTGTCTTCCTGCACCGCATCCAGGAAGGGCCCGCCTCTAAAAGTTACGGGTTGCAGGTGGCCAAACTGGCCGGTATCCCCAGTGATGTATTGACCGAGGCCCGCGCGCGCTTGGCAGCATTGGAAGCCGGCGCCCAGTCGGTAGATGTGCCAGCTCCTATTGCTACGCCTGCATCGGCCCCCAAACAGGAGCCGGAAGAAGCCGCTGTGCCAATGGCTGCGGGCCCTGGTTCCCCCCAGCAGGTAGATCTGTTTGGCAGCCCGAGCCACCCGGCCGTGGATGCCCTTGAGGAGCTTGATCCAGACGATTTGACGCCACGCCAGGCACTGGAAGCGCTCTATTCTTTACGCAAGTTACTGAAGTAAAAGACCGGGCGATCCTGGTCGCCCAATTCATCCTGTTATAAACAGTGAACTAAATCGACTGAAAAGCCACTACAATTCGCGCCAGTAATTGATAAAATCCGCTGCACGAAGAATTCAGTGGCACTATCGAGGGACAAACATGACATTCGTAATTGGGGAAAACTGCATTAAGTGTAAATACACCGACTGTGTAGAGGTTTGCCCGGTAGACTGTTTTTACGAAGGCCCCAACTTCCTGGTAATTCACCCAGACGAGTGTATCGACTGCGCCCTGTGTGAGCCGGAGTGCCCCGCCAACGCGATTTTCTCTGAGGATGAGGTTCCGGACGATCAGCAGGAGTTTATCGAGTTGAACGCAGAACTCGCCGAGGTATGGCCCAATATTACTGAAAAGAAAGACCCATTACCGGATGCCGAGGAGTGGGACGGCAAGAAGGGCAAGCTGGACCAGCTAGAGCGCTAAACAAGTTCAAAGAAAAAAGCCGTCATTGACGGCTTTTTTTCTATTTGTGGAAACCCCAAAAAATGAAAATAATAATTAATGCTATTTGCATTTGGCTTTTTGTATTTTCAACCTGTGCCCAGGCAATTACCGGCAAGGATAAATGGGTAGCGCTTATTTTTGATGAGGGGCCCTCCCCCGACAAAACCGAGCCACTGTTAAAGCGGCTCGAATCTTTGGACGTGACCGCCACTTTTTTCCCTACAGGGCAGGAAATGGAAAGGTACCCGGAGCAGACCCAGGCAATCATTCAGGCTGGACATCAGTTAGGCAACCATGGTTACTCACACACAAACCTTTCCCAGATGCCTTTGAGTAGTGCCAAGGAAGAGATTAAAAAAACCTGTCGGCTACTACAAAGTAATGGCTATACCAGCAAGCCCATGTTTCTCCCTCCTCACGGAAAGATGTCTGACGAGCTGGGCACGCTTTTAAGCGATCACCAGTTCAAGATTGCTCACTGGGATATCGATCCTACTGAGCAACTGCAAGCAGGCGGCGCTCAAGTCGCAGCTGACTATATATCCCAAAAGGCAAAAGACGGAAGTGTAGTTCTGCTGCACCCCATGTATGGTCAGCACCATCAGGTAATGGAGGCCCTGCCCCTCATTACTGCGCAACTCAGGCAAAAGGGCTTCCAGTTTGCCACACTGGAGCAACTAACCCTCATGAAAGCAGGCGACCATTTGGAACCTGTGGAGCGGGACTCTATCAATTAGCGGAACGGGAGCCCAAGGCTCCCTCCACTCTATTGGGAGCCTCTTATGTTGCGCTGGGCTGTCACCTTTCTGGTTATTGCGCTGATCGCCGCCTTCTTTGGCTTTAGTGGCATCGCTTCGACCGCAACTGAAATAGCCAAGATTCTCTTCTTTATTTTCCTTGTGATGTTTGTGCTGGCACTGATTTTCGGCAGACCCAAGTAGAACAGCCGCCTAAGGGCGCCTGTTATTACTTCTTGTGAGGCACTCGGGTCGGCGCCAGGCTGAGCACTTCAGCAATGTGATTGGCCCCCAGTACCATCTCCATTACGCCCAATGCCTCAAGAATCTCATCATCACCGGCACCGAGCTTTCGCGCAGCGGCAATCAGGTGCTCGCGATGGTCATCAGGGGCGCTGTTGGCATTGCGCGCCAAGTCAAACAGGGCGTGCTCTTTTTCAGAAAAGTGCACATGCTTGGGGTCAGTGCGAATCCGCATCACTTCATCCGTTTCCACCCCAAGCATTTGCAGGGACATACTGTGATGGTAAATGCCATAGTCACAGTGGTTATCGGCTGAGACTGCCAGGCCAATGGCTTCTTTCAGCTGAGCCGACAAACAGCCGTGAATCATCACCGTCTTAAACTTGTACCAGTTTGCCTCAAGTAATCCCGGGTGTTGGGCGTAGACACGGAACAGACTGGGGATTCCCCCCAACTCGTCATCAATCTCAGCAAAAACCCTGGCTACATCATCGGAAGCTGGGTGCTCGACCAACGGAATACTGCTCATTATTCACCTACCTGTCATCGCCGGGTGTCCAAGTGGCATAAATTACTTTCTGGCACGACATAACACTGTATATAATCACAGCATGAGAAAGATTATCCACTGTGATTGTGACTGCTTCTACGCTTCGGTCGAAATGCGTGACGACCCCAATCTCCGTGGACGCCCCTTGGCCGTTGGAGGCAGTAGCGACCGCCGCGGAGTGATCTCTACCTGCAACTATGAAGCCCGCAGCTATGGGGTTCGCTCCGCAATGCCTACCGCCCAGGCCAAGAAACTGTGCCCTGATTTGATTGTAGTACCCGGCAACATGGCTAAGTACCGAGAGGTCAGCGGGCAGATACGGGAGATATTTCTCGACTACTGCGATGATATTGAGCCCCTATCCCTGGACGAAGCCTTCCTGGATGTCACCGACAGTGGCCGCTGCCACGGCAGCGCTACCCTAATCGCTGAGGAGATCCGGCAACGGGTGCACGACACCCTGGGTATCACAATTTCTGCCGGGGTGGCCCCGAATAAATTCCTGGCCAAAATTGCCAGTGATTGGCAGAAGCCTGACGGATTGACAGTCATTACGCCGAGCGAGGTCGATCAATTTGTTTTGCGCCTGCCTATCAACAAAATACACGGCGTGGGACGGGTAACCGCAGAGAAAATGCATCGACAAGGCATTCGCACTTGCGCGGATTTACGCAATTTTTCGCAAGTTGAACTGAGTAAGAAGTTTGGCAAATTTGGCCGCCGCCTTTACGACCTTTGCCGTGGTGTTGACGATCGCCCGGTAAGCGGCGATGGCTCCCGCAAGAGTGTTAGTGTCGAGCGCACCTTTCGCGAAGACTTATCCAGTTTTGACGAATGGCTGGAACAGCTGACAGAGCTGTATATGCGTCTGCTGGAGCGGCTGGAAAAACTCGGCGATCGTTACGAAGTAAATGGTGCCACCGTTAAAGTAAAGTACGCAGATTTTACTACCAGCACCCACGAGCGCAGCAGCCGTGCCGGGCGCATTTCTGAATTCCGCCAGCTACTGCAGGAGTGTCGGGAAAAACGCCCTGCTCCCATCCGCCTTCTTGGGGTAGGCCTGCGACTCACAGACCTCCGGGCGGGGCAAGGCCCTGTTCAATTACCACTACCCTTGCCAGAGCAAGCCTCTTTTTGACGTTTGATTGCTTAATTAGGCGCATCATCACTTATTGATAAATCTGGCGTTGGCCCTTACCCGAGCAACCACCTCTCAAACCAGGGGCAACTATACTTCGCAAGCCCGAAGATTCGTATCTGTCGTACCGTGACATCGGCTGAAATTATAAGTACTGGCCAGAGAATAATTGCGACGCAGAACCATACTACAATCTTCTTTATTGACGCCGCATAAACCAGTACTCGGCCAGTGGTTCGAGGCGGGATAATTTGCGTACGGAGGCTCAAGACATTGTCTCTCAAAGAGTTACGCCAGCTATCTGACGAGGCGCTATTCCAATACTACAAGGAGTCGCGCAAACCTGCTGTGTTCCGTCAACTCTACGGCCGCCATAAAGATTCCCTGTATCGCTACTGTATGCAAATGGCGCCGTCTTCATCCACTTTACTCTTGCAAAAACTCTGGCGTGGTCTTTTGGAAAATCCGCCAGAATTGCACGGGCGTCTGCTTAAAAGTTGGCTTTACATCCAAGTCAATAAATTGCTCAAGCTTGAGGAATTTTCCAGTTCGAAGAAATCCGCGCAAGAGTCTCCCCAGCAGAATAGAATTCTCGCAGCGATTCAAAATTTACCTTCTCAATTGCGCAATGTTTTATTACTGCATATGGAATGCAAGCTGCCACTGGCAACCGTGGCCGATATCGAGCAGCTCTCTCTCAATAAATGCCGCACCCTATATCATCGCGCCCGAACCGCACTGGACGAAGCGATATACGGTTCGGAGAGAAGACCTTGGCAAGTAGAAGTTATCGAAGAGTAATCGAGTTAATGCTATGAGCAATTGGGAAAATCAATATTTTAAAGAAGCCGAGACGTTGACTTCCCCGCAGCAGCTGGATGACGATCTATATAAAACAGCCCAAACCTATAAGCCGAAAGTAAACGTCAATCATCTACTCTCTCGTGCAACAGTAAGTTGTAGCTTGGTAACCGCCTTGCTATTGCTTCTTCATCCAGCCCAACACCTAGGTGCCTTCACTCACAAGGCAAATTCCACCGAGCAGCATTTGTACGAGCCGGCGTTAAGGGATTGGAAAGAAACTGTGATGGCAGTTACCCCAGCGCCAGATCCCTGGCTCGCACTACGCAATCAGGTAAATAGTGGCGAGTATGTTGCCTTGTGCCACTTTTGGCGGACTGAACAGCAGGATGGAAGTGAAGAATCCCTGCCCGATGAATTACGTAAAAGTGCTAAGCGTCACTGCCGAATTTTATCGAGCACGGCTTCAAGGAGCTAGAAACAACTGATATCAAGTTCAAGCGGCCAGTTCGAATTCTCACTTCCTATACAGTCTCAACTTAGCCACTACACTGTGGTAGGCATCTACGGTGCCGGTGGTCCTTCTGCCGGAGAAAATCCGGTACTAAAGTCGGTAATCAACCAACTTCATGGGCGGATATTCTCCCACACTCGAAAGCCCACTATTTACCATTACCTTAAAAATGAGGTTTCGCGCAAAAAAGCAGCGATATTGTTTGGCTACAGCAGAGGGGGAAATGCTGCGGTAAAAATCGCCAATGCACTTGGTCGGCAAGGCATCTCTATACAATGCCTGGTGATATTTGATGCCCACAGCATCAATGACAAAAGAAAATTCAAACTCAAATATGACAATATCAAAAGGGCTTACAACTTCTTTCAAAGAAACCCCAGAACCGCTGGAAAATATGGCTGGTGGGGTATAAACCCCTACTGGGGATGCACCCTATTCTCACCATTTATTGAAGTCCAACAATTTGACTTTACTGGCGAGTACTACAAAAAAGGTATTCCCGCTTCTCACTTGAATATTGTTCGCATGGGTCTCAACACCCTTAAACAGGAAAAAACGTTTATATAAACTCGCCTTAAATAACTCTCAAACAGATCGAAACCACCACTTTCCACTACGGCTTAGAAAAATGGTGGTCCAACCTTATACCGACCCCACTAGGTAATCTGCAGAAAAATCCACTCTGCAACTAAAGCTGGCTTCGCCTCGCCCTCTATTTCCATAGTTACCATCAATTTAATTTGATACTGGGACTCTTTTTTCTCCGTAATATCCAGTATTTTCCCAAATACGCGCACCCGGCTACCGGTCTTTACCGGGTTGATAAAGCGGACTTTATCCAAACCATAATTCACCCCCATATAAGCACCTGTAACCGTTATCTGTAGAGCCCCTACAAAATAAGGCAGCAGTGACAATGAGAGAAAACCATGGGCAACCGTTCCCCCAAAAGGTGTTTTGGCGGCGGCCTCTGGGTCTACATGGATGAACTGTCGATCCAAGGTGCACTCAGCAAAGCTATCAACTCTCTGCTGGTCAATTTCAAACCAGTCTGTGGGCTCTGTTTCAAAGCCAATGTAATAGCCGAGGCTATCAGGTGAAATTTCTACAGGCATCGAAGGCTCCTTTTCGATTCTCTATTCGCTTTCTCAGCGACTCCCAACCTCAATAGGCCGAGAGACCGCCATCTACCGCTAATGCCTGTCCGGTAATGTAAGTCATTTTTGGGGAAACCAGCATCAACATGGCCGCTACGACTTCTTCCGGCTTGCCCAGGCGTTTCATCGGGCATCCCTCAGCGAGAAACGCTTGAACTTGTTCAGGGCTGGCATCTTCAGTTGCAATATCGGTAACCATCGGGGTGAGGCAATAGAAGGGGCAAATCGCGTTTACACGGATACCGTACTTGGCGTTTTCCATCGCTGCCGTTTTGGTCAGGCCGATCACACCATGTTTTGCCGCGGCGTAGGAGGCAATCTTGGGAGCACCGCCCAGCCCTGCCATAGAGGAAACATTCAGTACAGCTCCGCTGGTCATCTTCAATAGGGGCAACTGGTGTTTAAGCCCCAGGAAAACCCCCTTAAGGTTAACGTTGTACTGAAGATCCATCATGGCCTCATCTGTCTGCTTAAGAGACATCATCGGAGGCGCGATTCCAGCATTGTTAACAGCGATATCCAGCTGTCCAAACTCTGACTGAGCCAGTTGCGCCAGAGCAGCGCAATCAGACTCTTGGGAAACATCACAGCGCTGGGCGCGCACAGCAATATTTTGGCTTCCCAGTTTGTCCGCCAACTGCATCAAGGCCTCTTCATTGATATCTCCCAATACCAAACGAGCGCCCCGAGAATCAAGTTCCTCGGCCAATAATTTTCCAAATCCACTGGCAGCGCCGGTAATCAGTGCGACTTTATCGCTAAAATCGAGAATTGGATCATGCATGGTTAAATCCCCCCACAAGAAGTCAAACCACCATCCACAACGACACATTCTCCAGTCGTATAACTGGAGGCATCGGAGACCAAGTACAAAACTGTACCCGCCATCTCTTCCGGCTCCGCATGGCGGTGCATGGGAATATGACCAACCGCAGCTTTATAAATATCCTCGTGGGAAAACAATGCCCCGGCGAATTTGGTTTTTGTAAGCCCTGGTAGTAAAGCATTCACCCGGATATTAAATTGCGCACACTCCTTGGCAAACGCTTTGGTCATATTGACCACCGCCGCCTTGGTAATTGAGTAAATACCCTGCCCAACACCCGGCTGCAAGGCATTCACTGAGGCGGTATTTACAATAACGCCACCACCCTGCTCTCGCATCAATTTGCCGGCTTCTACCGACATAAAGAAATAACCGCGTATATTGACCTCTACCGTCTTTTCGAAGGCCGCTAGATCAGTATCAAGAATATGGCCAAAATAGGGATTAGTCGCCGCATTGTTGACCAAAATATCCAAGCGACCAAATCGCTCGCGAATATCGCCAATAACCTGCTGGATATTATCCATGTTGCCAATATGGCAGGGGATCGCATCGGCACAGCCACCAGCATCCACAATTGCATCGGCTACGGCCTGACACCCCTCAATTTTTCTGCTGGAAACCAAAACATGGGCACCCTGCTCAGCCAAAAGTTTTGCAATGGCCTCACCAATACCTCGACTGGCACCCGTCACCAGGGCAATTTTTCCCGTGAGATCAAAAATATTCTTTGCCATTTCTTATCCTTATAATTTCAGAAGTTAACCGTTAGCAGCGATATCCAATGCAGCTTGTGCGAGGGGTTCTACCAGAGCTCCCAGTTTCGCCGCATTTTTATTGGAGGCATTGCCGTCTTTTGCACGCTTTACCACCCCCTGAACAATCGCTGCCAGGCGGAAGAAGCTAAATGCCAAATAAAACGGCCAATTATCAATCCCATCAATACCCATTCGCTGGCAGTATTTGGCCACATACTCTTTTTCGGAGGGGATGCCCAAGGCCTCTATATCCAAGCCTAATAGGCCGGACATTTTGTCTTTGCCTGCAGGCATTCGCATTTGCATACACTGGTAAGCGAGGTCGGCATAGGGATGTCCCAGTGTGGAAAGTTCCCAATCCAAAAGCGCTATGACCTTGGGCTCCTGAGGATGGAAAATCATATTGTCGAGCCGGTAATCACCGTGCACCAATGCGATACGCCCATCATCATCCGGTAAAACGTCACCCAACCAGGCCATCAACTCATCCATTGCGGCAATGGGCTCCAGCTCAGAGGCTCGATATTGAGTGCTCCAGCGGTCCAACTGCCGCTGGAAGTAATTACCTGGTCGGCCGTAATCCGAAAGGCCTACGGCATTAATATCCAAACTGTGCATGGCCGCCAGTACACGATTCATTTCATCGTACATAGCGCTACGCTGCTCGGCGTCAACTTCCGGCAGTGCCGCATTCCAGAATATCCGGCCCTCACAATATTCCATTAAATAAAACATAGAACCGATCAGGTCCCGGTCCTCACAGAGGTGCAATACCCTGGGCACCGGCACATTAGTATCGGCGAGTGCTGACATTACCCGGTACTCCCGATCTACGGCATGGGCAGATTTCAATAACTTGCCGGGAGGTTGGCGCCGCAATACATAAGATCGCGCCGGGGTCTGCAACTTGAAAGTGGGGTTAGACTGGCCACCGGGAAATTTGGTGACCGTTACAGGCCCATTGAAACCGTCGACTTTGCCGGACAAATATTCTTGCAGTCGCTCAACAGGCAGCTCTTCCACAGAGCTGCGCAAATTGTTTACCGTCTCAGTCACTGAGTCCTCCATGATTTTCTGCGGCGGCATAGTGAGCTGCCAGGTTTCTGCCCAACTGCATCATATGAACTTGATCGGGACCATCCGCCAGACGGATGGTCCGAGCATAAGCATAGTGGTGGGCGAGACTGTAATCCTGCCCCAATCCCGCAGCGCCGTGAATCTGTATGGCGCGATCTATCACCTTACAAGCCATCTGTGGCGCAACAATTTTTATCATTGCGATTAAATCTTTGGCCGCCTTATTACCCAACCGATCCATTTGCGCAGCGGCCTTCAGAGTCAGCAGGCGTGCCTGCTCAATTTCGCAGGCGGATTTGGCAATATCTTCCCGCACCGATCCCTGCTTGCTCATCGGGCGACCAAAAACAATGCGCTGCTCCGCGCGTGCCGACATCATCTCCAGCGCTCTTTGAGCCTGACCAATTAAGCGCATACAGTGGTGTATCCTGCCCGGCCCCAAGCGTCCCTGGGCAATTTCAAAACCGCGCCCCTCTCCAAGAATTAAATGGCTTGCGGGCACCCGGACATTTTCAAAAATCACTTCCGCATGCCCTTCCGGTGCATCGTCATAACCGAATACCGTCATCGGGCGAACTATTTTGACTCCAGGCGTATCAGTGGGTACCAGGATTTGCGATTGCTGCTGGTGACGATTGGGATTTTCCGGGTCGGTCTTACCCATCACAATCATCACTTTACAGCGTTTATTCATCAGGCCACTGATATAAAACTTGTGGCCGTTAATAACGTAGCTATCGCCATCGCGGATAATCGACGTTTCGATATTAGTGGCATCGGAGGAGGCAACCCGGGGCTCGGTCATAGCAAAGGCAGAGCGAATTTTTCCATCCAAAAGCGGAGTTAACCATTGTTCCCGCTGGGCCTCAGAACCGTACTGAGCCAAAACTTCCATATTGCCGGTATCCGGGGCATTACAATTAAATACCTCCGATGCAAAAAGCACTTTCCCCATTTCCTCAGCCAGGGGCGCATACTCCAGGTTATTGAGCCCGGCACCGTAACGGGAATCCGGTAAAAACAGATTCCAGAGTTCCGCTTCCCGGGCTTTAATTTTTAATTCTGCCAAAATCGCCGGCTCTCCCCAGCGATCCTCCTGCAACTGCTGCATAAATATCGCTTCGGCGGGATAGATATACTCCTGCATAAAATTTTGCAGGCGTTCCAGCAGTCCTTTTACTTTGTCTGAGTATTCAAATTCCATCGCTACCTGCCCGATCAACTGTAAGTGATATGTTCGTGACGCCCATCCCGATCCAGGTGCGGCACATGATTGAAACTGTGCAGACTGATATTTTCTGCACTGAAAAATAAACGGCTAACGGCTGTGTTTTGGATTTGCATATTGAGATTGGCGACGGTGGAAATTGAGCCGCCCAATATTTGCGTCAACATCATGGCAATGGCACCACCCGAACTAACAACCAGGGTTCGGCTGCCTTTGGGGCTATCGCAAATGTTTTTAAGCGCATCTGCGATTCTGGCTTCAAAATGCGACCAGGTTTCCGGTGGACTGATCTCACCGGCGGCCCAAGCCAGCATCCCCTGCTTCAGGAATCGATAAAAATCGGCGCGACTGGCACCTGCTCCCGGTGCCCGATCCGGGTATAGTTCGCTGTAATGCTTGGCAACCGCTAGAAAATCAAATTCATTAAGCTGGGTGAGTACACTGCGGGTATTTTCACCGGGGATTTCCAGCCCCTCGCAAATGCCGTCCAAAGTTTGCCGGTGCCGGGTTAGGTTGCCACACAGCAACCGGTCGAAACGAATACCCTTATCCCGCCAGTATTCACCCAACCAGCGCGACTGTTGCCAGCCGGTATCGGAGAGATTGTCATAGTCATCGGCCCCAAATGAAGCCTGTCCGTGACGTACCAGAATAAATTCAGCCACCTATTTCCCTCCCCTTTTGATCTCCCCAACCCTATCTCCAGCATTTGAATCATCAAAGTTTATTATGCGAATATTGAATCATTCATGAGAGTGATGGTGGTGACAGCAATGCAATTACAGCGGATCGACATGAACCTCTTTCCCGTGCTGGAGGCGATATACACAACCCGAAACCTGACTCGTGCCGCTGAGCAACTGCATATCACCCAGCCGGCTGTCAGTAATGCTCTCGCGCGACTTCGCCGTACGTTAGACGACCCACTATTCACTCGCAGCCCCACCGGTATGGCACCGACGCCACTGACTGAGAGCATTATGCCGAAGGTCCAGGAAGCTCTTTCTCTACTGGGGGCAAGCCTTAGCGAGCAGCGTCATTTTGTGCCACAGGAAGCCAGAAAAACCTTGCGGCTCTCCATGAACGATATGGCGGAGACTTTCCTTTTACCTAGGCTGCTGGAAGTGCTGGAGCAGGAGGCCCCAGGTATCACTGTCGAGTCTTTCCAGGTCCCAAGGGAGCAGCTGGTCAAGGAACTGGCCGCCAACACCCTGGACTTTGCCCTGGATGTTCCCGTACCCACTTCCCCACAGATAAAACAACAGCGACTGATGAACGATCGCTACCTGTGTATGTTGCGCCAGGATCACCCCTTGGCGGATTCCGCCAGCCTTACCCTGGAACAGTACCTGAAGCTGGAACATATCCATGTCTCCAGCCGTCGGAGTGGTCCTGGCCTGGAAGATATTGCCCTGAACAAGTTAGGGCGCCGTCGCAATGTGAAATTGAGGGTCCAGCACTACCGGGTCGCACCGTTAGTGGTATTGAGAACCGACCTGGCACTGACAGTCCCCGCCAGCCTGGCGCGACAGTACTCAGCCCGATTGTTTGAGCTTCCGTTTCAAATACCGCAAATGGACTGGCACCTGCTGTGGCATAAAAATCAACACGACGACCCAGCCAATCAATGGCTGCGAAACAAGTTGGTAAGCTTGGTAGAGGAGTAAATGAGCCTCTGTATACGTCGAGACAGGGAACCCTTAAAAAACACTTTATTTATAGATGAGAATGGGACGCATCAAGGTTAGATGGGGCCCGTAATTGATCACTGAATTCGACCGGTTAAGTCACTGTTTCACAGTGGGCCGTCTTGTTATCCTGCTGGGCAACGATATGCACTTTTTTGCATATACATAAATGAACCCTAAAGGTTACAAGAAGAGAAATTTGCCATGTCCCAAGCCTACCCTAATATGCTTGCCCCCCTGGACCTGGGCTTCACCACCCTGAAAAACCGGGTGCTGATGGGCTCCATGCACACCAACCTGGAAGAACACCCCAATGGCTTCACCCGTTTGGCGGCCTTTTTTGCCGAACGTGCCCGCGGTGGCGTTGGCCTGATTGTAACCGGTGGTATTGCCCCGAACGAAGAGAGTGGCGTATTCCAGGGCGCTTCGAAGATGACCACTTCGGAAGAAGCCCAGCAGCACCGCGAAGTCACCGATGCTGTTCACGCTGAGGGCGGCAAGATCTGTATGCAGATCCTGCACACCGGCCGCTACGCCTACAACGAAAACCTGATTGCACCCTCCCCCATCCAGGCGCCGATTAACCCCTTCACCCCGCGCGAATTGACCAGCGAGGAAATCGAAGGCCAGATCGATGACTATGTTCGCTGCGCCACCCTGGCTCGCGAAGCCGGCTACGATGGTGTGGAGATCATGGGCTCCGAGGGTTACTTTATTAACCAGTTCATCGTGAAACGCACCAACAAGCGTACCGATGAATGGGGCGGTTCCTTCGAAAACCGTATCCGCCTGCCGATCGAAGTTGTGCGCCGCGTAAGGGAAGCCGTCGGTGAGAACTTTATTATTATTTACCGCCTGTCCATGTTGGACCTGGTAGAAGATGGCAGTGACTTCGATGAAGTAGTGGCTCTGGGCCAGGCTATCGAAAAAGCTGGCGCCACAATTATCAATACCGGCATCGGCTGGCACGAAGCGCGCGTTCCCACTATTGCCACCAGTGTTCCCCGCGCGGCATTTACCGATATCACCGCCAAGGTGAAAAAGCACCTGTCTATCCCGGTAGTCGCCAGTAACCGTATCAATGTGCCGGAAGTCGCCGAAGAAGTTCTGTCCTCCGGCCAGGCTGACATGATTTCCATGGCACGCCCCTTCCTGGCAGACTCTGAGTTCGTCAACAAAGCCGCCGAAGGCCGCGCCGACGAGATCAACACTTGCATTGGCTGTAACCAAGCGTGTCTGGACCACACTTTCCAGCTGAAACTGACCTCCTGCCTGGTAAACCCCCGCGCTTGTCACGAAACCGAATTGAACTACCTGCCTACCGACAACGTGAAAAAGGTAGCTGTAATCGGCGCCGGCCCTGCGGGCATGGCCGCATCTACCGTTGCCGCAGAGCGTGGACACGAAGTAACCCTGTTCGAAGGCAGCGATAAGATTGGTGGCCAGTTCAATATCGCCAAGCAGATCCCCGGCAAGGCAGAATTCCAGGAAACCCTGCGCTACTTTAAGCGCCGCCTGGAAGTCACCGGTGTTGAAGTAAAACTTAATACCATCGCCACAGCGGAAGATCTGCAATCTTTTGATGAAGTGATTATTGCTACCGGTATCGAGCCGCGCACTCCACCGATCCCCGGCATTGAGAGCGATAAAGTCCTGGGTTACCTGGATGTACTGAAGCACAAGAAGCCGGTTGGCGAGAAGGTTGCCATTATCGGAGCCGGCGGTATCGGCTTTGATGTAGCGGAGTACCTAACCCACGATGGGCCCCACTCCACAGAAGATGAAGTGGTCGCCAGCGATAAGGAAGAGTTCTTCAATGAATGGGGTGTCGATATTGCCCTGGAGAATCGCTCCGGCCTGAAGCCACGCGAAGCAGTAAGCTCTCCGCGCCAGGTATATTTGTTGCAACGCAAAACCACCAAAGTGGGTGCAGGCCTGGGTAAAACCACCGGCTGGATTCATCGCGGAAGCTTGCAGCATCGCAAGGTAGAGATGATTGCCGGTGCCCTTTACGACAAAATTGACGATAAAGGCCTGCATATCCGCGTTGGTGAAGAGGAAAAGGTACTGGAAGTCGACAATATTATTGTCTGCGCCGGTCAGGAGCCTGCACGCAAGCTATACGAAGCTCTGCAAGAACGCGGCGTAACCACCCATCTGATTGGTGGCGCTGATGAAGCCGCAGAACTCGATGCCAAGCGCGCTATCGACCAGGGCTCACGTCTCGCTGCCGAGATCTAATTTCCCGGCGATCACAAAATAAAATACCCCCGTTGACCAGAGTTGGCGGGGGTATTTTTTTGCCCTTAAATTCTGTATCCCGTGCTAGGAGACATTGGCGACTCGATCCGCGACTACCGTTCCCTCAGGCTCAGGCCACTCAGGGCGAGACAGATACTCGGTAAGGCGATAGAGCACGAACACAACTCCACATAACGCCACTAACAAGCCGTATAAGGCCGGGCCACTCCACCATTGAATAATCACTCCACCAATTAATGGCGCCATCGACCAGCCAATGGCATAAAAGGAAGAGGCCCCAAAATAGGTACCGCGTAAATGGGATGGTGCCAGCCGGTCAATTTGAATGCTCATGGTTGGAAACAAAATTGCCTCAGCCAGACTCAAAATAAAAGTCGCTCCGAGCCAACCCCAAAACCAATCTACCGGATTTAGGGCATACCAAATCTGGGAGATCGACAAAATACCCAACCCAATCACAATACGGGTGTTAATGGCCAGCGGCCCCATTAACTTCATAATGGGAAACTGCAGTAATACTATCGTCGACGCATTAACAAAGATCATGCTGGATATCAGCTCTACCAATCCCGGCGCTTCAGCGCGGGTGAGGTATTGCACCAAGCTTGAATCCATATGCGCGTAGATAAACAGCGTTAAAATATTCGCAATAATCACCACCAGAAATACCTGATCACGGCGCAATACCGAGAGCGTATTTCCCAGAGATACGCCCGCATCCCTTTGCTTACTCGCTAAACGCCCGCTCTCGGTTCTGGCAAAACCCCAAACAAAGGCCAGGGCTAAGAGTAAGTAGCTGATAGAGGTGAGCCCAAAAGTGGATTGCTGCGCACTCAAACCAGCCCAGACACCCACAATCGGCCCCAGCGCGGCCCCCACATTAATCAGGAAGTAGCGGAATTGCAGCGCCAATTCACGGCTGGCTTGATCGTCAATTAAGTCGCCTATCAGCGCACTCGCCGGCGGCTCCCACACCGCGCGACCAATAGCACACAGGGTCATCGCACAGATAAATCCTACCAAGGTTTGCGTCACAGCCAACAAGGCAAAGGAAAAAATACTCACAATACAGCCAAGCAATAGCATATTGCGACGCCCATAGCGATCCGATAGCGCACCGGTAAAGAAGCCCAGCACAGCAGCACCAACGGCAGATGCACTTAAGATCAAACCAATTTCAGCCGCGCCGAGGTGAAACTTTTCAAATAGAAGGATGGCCAGGAAAGGCCAGACCATAAAATAAGTTCCACGGCTAAAAAAACTGCCAATTAAAATAATCCAAACTAACGGAGGGAAGCTCCCCAAGCTTCTCCACCACTTCCCATTCATGGTTACTACTCCAATAGATTCACTGCCAACAATTCGATAGAGGCACCTGTCCTGTATGGTTTAAGTTGGCTGGTTCCAGATAAAAGAATGGCGCTAAGGCCACTCGGCGAGTGCCCGCAAGACATTGGTACAAATGCAAACCCGGAAGGTTCTTTCACTATTCGGCCAAGGTACCCATCTTTCAGGGGAGGGCAAGCAGCCTACCTCAGAAAATTAAGAGGTAGACAAAGAAGAGTTTCAGTAAGCAAGATGAATTTGAGACAAACAACCTTTATTTACCGACAAAAAAACCCGAGATGATAAGATCCCGGGTTTCCTTCTTGGCAGAAAATGCTCCTGCCCTACGGCTAAACCTTGGTATTAACCCACACTGTTAATTACAGGTTAATAGAGAATAATCTGAGTGAGTTGCACAACAATCATTCTGAATACGGTTACCCAATACTATCCGACAAGATTTGTTTTGAAAACCCAAATTGACAGATAAAACAAAAAAATATTTGCCACACACCACCCCAGTACAAACCACTAAAAGCAGAATCTTCCCCCCCGTCTATACTCGTTCAGGAAAAGCACCCGAGCCGACCAGCAGAAAAAATACTGCCACGCTTTTTTAATAGAGAGATAAGTCGCGACATGTCCCTATCCAACATGCTCGTTCAAGTGCGTGCTCAGGTTGAGCAGGCACTGGGTAAGCAACGCCCCCCCTATACCTTGTTTTTTTCAATTAGTGATGCCAAGCATCGCGCCATCGTGAAGCATAAAACGGCGGCGGATATTTCGGAAGCCTGGCAAGCCTTAGCAAAGACAACCCAAAGGGCAGCAAAGTCGCACAAGATGGAACCCTGTTGGTTACGTGTCGATTGGGTCACCCAAAAAAGCACAATGACATTTGCAGGCTTGGAAGAAATCCTTAAAGACACCAAGAGGTCGTATTTCCGCTATGGCCTCGCACTTGATATGGACTGCGAAATAGCATTCCTGGAGCAAGAGCTAAATGCTAATGCCATGCTCTATGGCGGAAATCAGATTGATCATGTCATTATTAATGAGAACAATTTTCTTGCCTACGCTAAGCAAAGATTCGGAATAAATACCGAGCTGGATTTTTCAGAAGAAAAGACTGTGCTTCTGCTTTCAACTCAGGGAATTTTCTGTGAATCCAAGCGCCAGCCCGTTTGCCTCTACGGACCCGGTTTAGATGCCGGCCGACGTGTCATAGAAAAATTAGATACTAATACTGTCTCTGATTTGATTAGAAACAGCAGTAACTACTTAAGCTCTCAAGTCAAAAAGAATGGCTCCTTCCACTATGGTTGGCACGCCTGTTTCGACCGGAAGATCGATACCTATAACAACTTACGACATGCCAGTAGTACTTATTCGATGATTGAAGCCTGGGAGGTTACTGGCGACAAAGCTCTAATGAGCTCCATACATCGATCACTGGAACACCTTACAACAGAGCTAATTCAGACCGCCACCCTCCCCTCAGGCGCTGAGGGAGCTTTTTTGGTAGAGGCAAATAATGAAATAAAACTAGGTGGCAACGCAGTATCACTGTTAGCCCTGGTAAAGTACTCTGAGGCAACGAAAACCGACAAGTATTCCAAACTGATGGAGCAATTAGCACTTGGGATAGAGTATATGCAGGACTCAATCACCGGGCAGTTCTCCCATGTTCTTGAATTTCCAGATCTTCAAGTTAAAGATAAACATAGGGTCATCTATTACGACGGTGAAGCTGCCTTTGGCTTGATGCGCCTCTATGGCTTTACTAAAGATTCACGCTGGCTAAATTTGGTTGAAAAGGCATTTGATTATTTCATTCAAGCCAATCACTGGCGCGCCCACGATCATTGGTTAAGCTACTGCGTTAATGAATTAACCCTTTATCGCCCCGAAGAGAAGTACTACCAGTTCGGTATTCGAAACTTCGCCAGCTATTTGGATTTTGTGGAGAATAGGATAACCACATTCCCTACTCTGCTTGAATTGATGATGGCAGCTGAAAAGATGGTAACTCGCTTGGGCAAAGAGCCCGAGTTCCAATATTTACTTGATCAGGTAGACCTAAAACACTTTTACAGAGCACTACATAAGCGTGCGATGTACCTTCTAAATGGGTATTTCTGGCCTGAATTCGCCATGTATTTCAAGAATCCCAAACGTATATTGGGAAGCTTCTTTATCCGGCACCATGCCTTCAGAATCCGTATTGATGATGTCGAGCACTATCTATCTGGTTTTGTCGCTTATCGAAAGTACCTGCTTACGCCCAAAAATGCACCCGAGGATATTGATGAGGCATACCAAGAGATGACCGTCGAGCCAACTGCCGACTCCCACAAGTCACTACCAGTGCTCGCTTGGGGAGGAGATGTTAACTTAGCCCGGAGGCAGCATTACCGTACGGCCCAATTTGGCACCGAAAAAGTACTCGGCACAATCATTGCCCTAAAAAACGCAGATATAAGCGTCGTTAACTTAGAGTGTGTAGTCGGAACTGAGGGTGAGCAAGGGATCAGTAAAGGCGAATCGTCCCCATACTATTACCGAGCCCGACCCGAAATGCTTTCGGTATTAATGGAAGCCGGTATTGATGTTGTTGTCACTGCAAATAATCACAGTGGAGACTATGGCACTGCTGCGTTAATGGAACAGCAGTATTGGCTCAACGAAACCGGTATCGGGCACACAGGCTCAGGCATCAATATCGAAGAAGCTCTGGCCCCAGTATATCGCCCGGCAGGCCGACTTAATATAGCCATTTTTTCTCTTGATGCTACACAACCCCGATTTGCAGCAGGCCCAAATACTCCCGGATGTGCACACTTGCCACTAACCATGCCCAGTCTCTGGTTCGACAATTTGAAGCCTCGAATTGAGGCCGCGCGAGAGAAAGCTCATATAGTACTTGTCGCTGTTCACTGGGGAGGCAACAGAGAACCCGAACCCAGCGAAGACGAAATCGCTATTGGTCATGCCATTATCGATGCAGGGGCAGATGGTATTCTGGGTACCAGTGCGCATAACCTACAAGGTATTGAAGTCTATAAGAATCGGCCAATCATCCATGACGCCGGGGATCTATTATTTGATGCAGTTCGGCGAAGCTTGGCAGATAGTGGAGTCTTTCGGCTTTACTTAAGTGAAAAAGGAGTAGAAAAGGTTGTCTTTGTACCTGTAGGTGTCGGATTTGGCTTTAGCAAGCAGTTGAGTGGAGATAGCGCAAAAGAGCTTACCCAACGATTTTCCAAATCCTGTTCAGCTCTGGGAACAAACCTAGTACCGAATTCAGATGGTAGCGGAACCATTTTGCTTTCGCCTCCGGATAGACAATACCGTAAATTACCACATCTCTTTAAAACCCATTACAAACGGAACCCGATTAAGCAGCAGCGTCCATTGAGTCCAAACTGGACAGTAGATCAAGTACCCCTGGATGCACAGATCCCTCCGCTTGAATGCGGACCGCTTAAGTTATTAGGTGTCAGGTTTTATCCCCGTGAAATAAAAACTCGCCAGATGCTGTGGGTAGAATCCTTCTGGACTACCGACGAGAAAGTACAGGAAGATTTTCGCCTGGACTTTCGAGCTATCCCCATTAAGGAAACATCTATGCCTTATTGGGGAAAATCGATGGACCATGATCCCTGTGATTGGCAGGTACCCACCACAAAATGGCAGCCGGGGGTAATCTACCGAGACCTGTATGGAATAAGAGCACCAGCCAAGAATGAACTTCAACCTGTACATTTACATTTAGCCGTAGGCCTAATTTCAAACACCACCCAGATTAAACCCATACTCGTAGGGGGAATGATTACCCAACTGAATCTACTGGGGAAGAAGCCCTCCACACGTCCCAGAGTCCCCAATTATATGACCGAGTTCCCATCGGTTATTTATCAACATCATCCAGGTCAAACTTGGAACGAAGAACAAATTAATGCAATTGCAGGCGGCAGATGGTTGGTCCCTCCCCCAAAGGGATGGTTTGTCCGAAGCGTAATCTCAGGGAGTAGCTTTATAGAGGAGTCTCTTGACCCTATTCTATTCGTTGCACACACTAACCTTGATCGAGCTTACCATGAACAAAGCTCAAAAAAGCCAACTAAATTTTGGGATTTCCACCAGAAGCTCCCTTCTTTTGCCGATCAAATTGCCGGAGTAATTGTATCCAAACCCGTTGCTGGACTTCCAAAAGATCTCCCTGTACTCCAGGTAAAAGACCCAATCAAAGTTATTGTCGAATTAGGTTTAGCGGCAAGAGAGCGATTTACTGGTGATGTAATAGCGATTACTGGCACTGCGGGAAAGTCAACAACATTAAAGATGATTACCCAAATGCTGGGAACAAGAGAAAAAATACTTTCCAGTATGGGAAACTATAACTCTCGAGTAGGTGCGCCGTCGATGATGGCTAGCCTGAATCAAGATCATGAAGTCGCAGTTATAGAAGTTGCTCAAAGTGCCCTATGGATGAAACGTGGCCCTATTACACATCAAGTAAAACCCACTATTGCCTTAATAACCGAAATTGGAATGTCCCAAACTAGTCACCACGTAAAATGTGTCGAAGATACTGCTCGTTGGAAGTCACGAATTTATGATGGTCTTACTGGCTCCGCTATCGCTATTGCTGGAGAGCATCTAAAGTGCTTTGACTATGTATTGAAGAAAGCCAAGAAACATGCAAAGCGAATCATCATCTTTGGGGAAAGTCCTAATGCTGAAGTTCGTATTCTGGGAGTACGTACCGATGAATCTGGTAGCTGGGTCCAACTGAAATTTCCTAAGCGGGAATTGGAACTTCGCGTTCCTGCTCCAAGTATCGGTATGCTACACAATGCTGTCGCCTCCATTTGCGCAGTCTATGCCTTGGGCAGAGATATCGATGCAGCGGCATTAAAACTACAAGAACTACAGTTAGATGACAGCCACCTACAGCGCACACGTATAAAAGTACATGGGAAATCCATTAGTCTGATCGATGATAGTTGGAATGCTACTGTTAGCTCAATGCTTAATGCTTTTTCCGTATTTGCACAAACTGAAACTCAAGATAAAGGAAGAAAGATTGCCGTTCTAGGCCGAATCGTTCATTTAGGCGAAAAAGCCAAGGAGCTTCATGAGAGCCTTGCTGGACCTCTTATTCAAAGCCAGGTAAATTGGGTAATAACCCATGGCGAGGAGATGAAGTATCTTCGCAAGGTGCTACCTGATGAATTATTGGGCCCTCACTTTTCCGAAGCTCCCGCCTTGGTAAGTTATCTAACAGACTTTTGCCAGGATTCAGACCTTATCCTTTTAAAAGGCTCAAGGCGGGATTCAGATTTTGGCTCTATTCCTGCACTGCTAGATAAACTCCAAAAAACCGGGCAGACTTTGGAAACCGAATAAAATTCAGTCTACAAAATATATCAGAACAAGTAGTCGCTATTGTAAGCTCCACTCAATAGCGACCTTTGTTTGATCTACATTCCCCCTGAATTCTTTAGGCCACAAATTGGACCACACCCAAGTAAAATCGCGGGTAAGAGTAATTTTACTGAGCTGTCCTCTACCAAATCCATATCCAAATCGAGACTCCTGAGCCAAATTAGGATCTACCGGCATCCAGCGTCCATTCATGTAGACTTCAGCAGCATGATGATTGGGTTGTTTAAATTGCTTTCTTTTGGTAAAAAGAAACTCAGAAGTGACCCTTGCTGGATAGCCCATTGAACGGGCCAAAGCAACAAAAAGAGCTGCATACTCTGTACAATCGCCCTTTCTTGACTCGAGTGCCGCAAGTGCGCCTTTTGTCGGTTGGATTTTATATTCGATAACAGCTTGGGGTAAGAGAAATGCAGCTCGCAATCGCCCCTCTTCATCAGAAAACGTATTCTGAATTTCCAAGGATAATTTTTTTATTGCCAAAGCATCTGATTCAATATACTTTGCTGGCTGAAGATATTTTTTAGCCGGATAAGGCTCACGACCTCGAGAAATCTTGGCATAATCATAAGAACTCAACAAAAGGTCAAAATGAAATTTCCGCTTAACGACCTTTCCTGCAGGTATGTCTAGCCTTACTTCTAAATACTTGGAATCTCCCTTCTTATGATCCTTGATAACTAAATTTTCAGGGTATTCGTATCTTATCTCTTTTAATGACTGCTGCAATCCAGTTTCAACTGGCATCGACAATCTGTGAATATACCCTATGACATCACGTTCAGAGTGATTTTCTATAGTAACTTCTGCGGACAAGGTAACCTTCTTGCTATCAGCTACTGCACCGCGCCAAAGACCAAAAAGGCCGAGAAAAATACAAAACACCGAAAACGCGATTTTGCTACCAAGCATCAATTCCCACCGCTATCTCTCTCGCAAAGCTTCACTTGCTCTGTTAATCGGCTTTAACAGATAATCAAAGATGGTTTTTGATCCTGTTTTGATATCCACCGTAGCAATCATCCCAGGCACAATTGGGAATTTCTTTCCAACTTTATTTATCAAGGAATCTTTTTCAGTTAGGATAAAAACCCGATAATAATACTCTCCTGGTGTAAATTCATCTTGTATTGTATCTGGAGATATAGTCGTAACCTCACCATCTAAGCCTCCATACACTGCATACTCATAAGCTGTTATTTTTACCTTGGCAGCCTGCCCAGGACGAATAAACGCCACATCTCTAGGAGATATTTTTGCCTCAATTAAGAGCTGATCGTCCAGAGGGACTATCTCCATTAATTTTCCATTGGGTGGCACAACTCCGCCTATTGTCGTAACTTCAATAGCCTTAACGATTCCCCTCACAGGAGATCGATGAGTCAACCGGGTCAAAGAGTCAGACCGCCCTTCTTTTACTGAAGAAAGTGACTCAACTTCTGCTCTGACATTGGCAAGCTCTTCTCGAGCCTTGACCATATAATCGGACTTGATTTCCAGAATTTTGGTTTCCAGCTCTGACTTCTGCCGTTGCAGACGCAACACATCGACACTACTAGCCGCCCCAGAATCAAGTAAAGAAGTTGTTATAGTTAGTTCCTTGTTAACCAACTCTAATGTTTCTTTTGAACCACGGAGGGATTCCGCCAGACCTCGCTGTCTTATGTCAAATAACTTCTTTTCTGTGGCAATAAGTTCGGTGAATTCTGTAAGTTCTTCCGGGAATTTTATTGGTGTTCCATTTACTTCGGCATTTAAACGGGAAACGCTAGCAAGTGCAGCTCTATATCTTGCTGAAATTTCATCTACATTTGAGCGAAGCTTTGTCGGATCCAGTTGTGCTAACACCTCCCCTTTCTCGACAATGTCTCCCTCAGATACTTTTAAGTCAGCAAGTATGCCCCCCTCCAAAGACTGAATAATTTGTGAACGTGAAGTTGGCACTACTTTTCCACTACCCGATGACACTTCATCCACTTTGGCGAGATATGACCAAGTCACTGACGCTGCAAGAAGTAGGAAAAATACCCAAACAATTCTTCCAGAACGAACCAGAGATGCATCATCAACATCATCGCCATACTGCTTTTCGTCATTTTGAGAGTCTATATCTAGGAGGGCAACGCGTTTTGGTTCTCGCCGAGGGTGTGATAGCAAATCGTGACCATCTGCGTTTGACATGGCTACCTCGCCAAAATTTGTCTATGAAACCTTCTCACCCTGTTGGGTATCTTTGCCTTTTTGTCGTGACAATATGGAAATCGCCTTATCTTTGGGCTCATCTAAAGCAACTCTGCCGCTATCTAAAACTATTACGCGATCCACAAAATTTAGAATACTTGTTCTATGAGTAGCGACTACAACTGTCCGCTCAGCACTCCACTGTGAAAGAGCATGAATAAACCGCTTCTCAGTAGCTTCATCCAGGGCTGACGTTGGCTCATCTAACAAAAGAACATTTGGTTGGCGTAGAAGCAGGCGGGCTAGAAGTAGAGATTGCTTTTGTCCTCCAGAGAGTCCAAACCCTCCTTCCTGGATCAAGCACCCCAACCCTTTTGGAAGCTTGTTAACAAAAGCCTTGGCGCCTGTCATATCAAGCGCCCACATAATTTCCTCATCACTGGCATACGGGGCGCCTAGCACCAGGTTTTCATAAATAGTGCCATGGAAAAGGCCTGTTTTCTGACTAAGCAGGGAAACATCACGCCTGACATCAGCAGGATCTATGTGGGCAAGGCTCACATCATCAAGCCGCAACTGCCCCCTGGCTGGCTCAATGTATCCCGATAAAGCATGTAAAAAGGTTGACTTCCCTGACCCATTTCTGCCCAGGATCGCAATTCGCTCACCTTGATGTATTTTTAGGTCGGAAATAATCAGTGCCGGTTCAGCAGCACTATCTCCGTAGTTATATACCGTTTGCTGAAAGTGATAATTGCCCTGGATAACTGATTTTTGTACTTTTTTTTCATTTTCAGGATTATCAACCGGCAGCTGCATAATTTGATCAATACCCTGCATCGCAAACCTAGCCTGCTGCCACCGACTAAGAACTTGGGTGATGTTTGCCATTGGCGCCATCATTCTGGAGCCCAGAATCGAGGCCGCTACCAAAGCACCGGTCGTCATACCCCCTTCCATTACCATCGGCGCCCCAAAAAGAACAACAACAGCAAAAACCGATGATTGAACATTGTGAGTCCAACTCAGTAACAGCCCTACCAAATACCGCAATTTAAGACTGGATTCGGCGGTAATGGCATTGAAGTGATTCCACTGCCCTTGAAATCTCTGCTCTGCCTGCATGGCTTTTATATCTTCAAGTCCCTGCACTGTCTCAATTAGCATGGCATTGCGCAGAGCACCCTCTCTGATTGATTCTTTGGAGAGAGTTGCCAATTTTGGCTGAAGTAGCAAACCAGGAATTATCAGTAGGAAGACTGCTACCAAAGGAATTAATGCCAGGCTTCCTGCAATCCACCACATAACAAACAGAAAAAGTATAAAAAATGGAAGGTCCGCGAGTGCCAGTATTGTCGAGGATGTAAACAACTCTCTTATTCTTTCAAGATCTCTAATTTGTGAAATAAAGGTCCCTGTAGACTTTGGCCTTGCCTGATCTTTGACCCGAATAGCATGGCCAAAAACTAAATCTGACATACGAATATCCGCACGTTTTCCCAACAGATCCGTTACCCTGACCCGCATGGTTCTCATAATGAAGTCAAAAACAATGGCAACCACAACACCACTAAAAAGGACATAAAGTGTTGGCAATGACTCGGCGGGGATTACTCGATCATAGACTTGCTTGGAAAAAATGATGCCTGCTAACGCCAATGAATTAGCGATTGTAGTAGCAATCATCACATGAAAGTAGGGTTTTAAGTCCCGTAATATAATACGTCGAAACCAATGTTTATCGTGGGGCTTAATATACTCATCAATTCTAGAATCAGTCGCTGTACGCCTAGGCCGGAATATTGCCAAACTTAAAATTTGACTCTTCAACTCACACAGAGGCACACTCGTTTTTAGGCCTTTATCGCCACAGTAGGTAACACTCAGTTGCTCTTGCTTGGATACAGAATCGATGACAATCAACTGTCCATCTATCGTTTGTGCTACAACAGGCAATCTCCAAGAATTAATCGCAGACTCTGTGAATGGGCAAAATTTAACCGTTAGGCCTGCTTGCCGCGACATCTGACGAATAACACCTTCTACCGAATCGCAGCCCCCCCAATTTCCCGCTATTCGTACTCTCTCAGCCGAACAGTCGATACGATAATGTCGTGCAATGGCAATAATTGCCTCACACCATGGATCAAAGTCAGATGCCATATTGGAGGCATCTAAAGATGAACCCTCACCATCATTAGTACTTTCAATTTGGTTATTATTCAAGGCAACACCTCCACGCCCTGAATTTGAATACCTTCTAGCTTGAAGGCTTCACGCATACCGCCACGACTATGTAAGCAGTCAATTTTTAATAAATGCAAATCAAAAATCGTATTATTTTTTTCCAGACGAGCAAGGTGTAATTCCTGCTCTGAATTTAGCAAATCAATTAAAGTTCTTGTTCCCAAGGTGGAGTATTGCTGCTTATAGAGATCCCTTGTTTCTGCAATTGCACTTTCCCTGGCACTAAGCGCCCCCAAACTTCGCATTAACCCTTCTGCCTCCTCTTGTGCCTCCCGATACTTTTGGGTTGCTGACAGCTGAGCTGAATCCCGAGCAGCATCCGCTGACTGTAAGGCATAATTAGCGCCTTCTCGACCAGCAGATATTTTTCCGCCTTGGTATATAGGCATGGAAACATTTAGGAAGATGGCTTTTTCATTTTCATTGAGGGCGTTGGCATCTACATAGTTTTGATCCAAATATTGATTTACATTACCGTCCAAAGTGAATGTCGGCCAAGTGTTTGCTTTTGCCAACTTTAGTTTCGCTTCTGCCTCAGCTCTATCTGCTTCGGCAACCAGAACCTCTGGAACAGAGGACAGATTAAACGATTCAACGTCACAAGCTTGGGCGACATCTTCCGGAACATACATAGCAACCCGAAAAGGGGACTGAAAACCTGTTAATTTTTGTAGCGTGCTACGCCATCGACGCAACAGGGCTTCAACCTGTTGCTTGGCGGCGTGCGCAGCATCTACTCTAGACTGAGCTTGTAAAACATCTGAGCGAGAACTCACCCCTCGTTCTTTTCGAATTTGCACAAGTCTGGCAATAGCAGATACACCTTGAACTTGTGCATCAGAAGTAATTAGAAGTGACTGGTAACGTTGAACTTCAATTGCAGCTTTTGCAGTTCTCCTTGCAACTTCATCAATAGATTGGAGAACTTCAGCTTGCGATCTTTGCACCCCTGCTTGGGCAACAGAAACGCTACTGGATACTTTGCCAAAGTCGTAAACCATCTGTGAAACATTCATCTGAAATGCGTGACCATCACCTTCACGCTTATATTCAGAATCATGTCCAGCCACAACACCAGCACTCAACTGCGGGAAATATCCTGACCTTGCGGAACGGACGCCCTGCCTCTGCTGGTAAAGACTACCTATTGCTTCTGTAATTAGGGGGTGCCAACCCACCGCTTGATGCACGACTTCAAGGATATTAAGTTCATTTCGTTTAATTCCCCTTTCATACTCACTAAACGATAACTGCCTAAGTGAATCATTCACTTCGACATCCATTTTACTTGGACTAATTACTTCAGCTGTGGGAGACGAACCAAAGAGGTCAGCTTCAGCAAGGAGAGCCCAAAATGCCAGAGCAAATAGCATTGACATTTTCCATAGTCGTTTAAACACTTCCACTATGTTCACTTTTCACTGATTATTGGAGAGATAAAACACGCACTCACCGCTAGACATCAACGGTTTCGAAGAGTGGCTACGAAAGTCTAGCCAAAAAAAACCGGGCCTTGCGGCCCGGTAAATAAGTTAATGAAAGGCTATCTGATCTAGGTGTCACTCAAGCCATTTTGTTGCCACATATCTCCAACAGGATCTTCAAACGCCGCTGCATTATCTGTCGCTGTCAGGGCATCAGTGCCACCAACCATGCCACTGGAATCTAAGGTCGGGCTCACACCCTCCTCATTTTCACTCGACTCAAATACCTGAGCATCTTCACTCGTTGACTCAAGTAGCTCATCGATTGACAGGTTAGAACCGGCACCCAGCATACCTTCGCCCGCATCTGCAGTAACGTCGATATCGAGGAACCCATCAGATCCAACGGTTGAATCAGAACCGATATTGATGATGGTGATATCAATATCAATGTCGATATCAAGGTTGATATCTATGTCGATATTTATATCGATGTCTACATCGGCATCGGCGTCTGCATCTGCGTCTGCATCTGCATCTGCATCTGCATCTGCGTCTGCGTCTGCGTCTGCGTCTGCATCAGCGTCTGCATCAGTGTCAGCGTCTGCATCTCCATCGGGCACCCAAGCGAACAACGCATCGGACGACGTTCCAGCTTCGCTATCGAGAGCTTCTACATCGCTGTCTTGCAGTTCACCAGGCTCTTGCGAATCCGATCCGATATTGATGATGATAATATCAACGTCAATATCAATATTGATGTCGATATCAATATCAATATTTATGTCGATATCGACATCTGCATCTGCATCTGCATCTGCATCTGCATCAGCATCCGCGTCAGCATCAGCATCAGCATCAGCATCAGCATCAGCATCAGCATCGGCATCCGCATCCGCATCCGCATCCGCATCCGCATCAGCATCAGCATCAGCATCAGCGTCAGCATCGGCATCGGCATCGGCATCGGCATCGGCATCGGCATCGGCATCGGCATCGGCATCGGCATCGGCATCGGCGTCGGCGTCGGCATCCGCATCCGCATCCGCGTCAGCATCGGCATCGGCATCCGCGTCGGCATCCGCGTCGGCATCGGCATCGGCATCGGCATCGGCATCCGCGTCGGCATCCGCGTCGGCATCCGCGTCGGCATCCGCGTCGGCATCCGCGTCGGCATCCGCGTCGGCATCCGCGTCGGCATCCGCGTCGGCATCCGCGTCGGCATCCGCGTCGGCATCCGCGTCGGCATCCGCGTCGGCATCCGCGTCGGCATCCGCGTCGGCATCCGCGTCGGCATCCGCGTCGGCATCCCCATCGGGCACCCAAGCGAACAACGCATCAGACGGCGTTCCGGCACCGCTATCGAGAGCTTCTACATCGCTGTCTTGAAGCTCACCAGGCTCTTGAGAATTTGATCCGATATTGATGATGATAATGTCAACGTCAATATCAATATTGATGTCAATATCAATATCAATATTTATGTCGATATCGACATCCGCATCTGCGTCGGCATCCGCATCAGCGTCGGCATCCGCATCGGCGTCGGCATCGGCGTCGGCGTCGGCATCTGCGTCAGCATCCGCATCGGCGTCGGCATCGGCATCGGCATCGGCATCGGCATCGGCATCCGCGTCAGCATCGGCATCGGCATCCGCGTCAGCATCGGCATCGGCATCGGCATCGGCATCCGCGTCAGCATCCGCGTCGGCGTCGGCATCCGCATCCGCATCCGCATCCGCGTCAGCATCGGCATCGGCATCTGCATCTGCGTCAGCATCCGCGTCGGCATCCGCGTCGGCATCCGCGTCGGCGTCGGCATCCGCATCCGCATCCGCATCCGCATCCGCATCCGCATCCGCGTCAGCATCGGCATCGGCATCTGCATCTGCGTCAGCATCCGCGTCGGCATCCGCATCGGCATCTGCGTCGGCATCCGCGTCGGCATCCGCGTCGGCATCGGCATCAGCATCAGCGTCGGCATCCGCATCAGCGTCGGCATCCGCATCAGCATCAGCATCAGCATCAGCGTCGGCATCGGCATCGGCATCCGCATCCGCATCCGCATCCGCATCGGCATCGGCGTCAGCGTCGGCATCCGCGTCAGCGTCGGCGTCGGCGTCGGCGTCGGCGTCGGCGTCGGCGTCGGCGTCGGCGTCGGCGTCGGCGTCGGCGTCAGCATCGGCATCCGCGTCGGCATCCGCATCGGCATCCGCATCGGCATCGGCATCCGCATCAGCGTCGGCATCCGCGTCGGCATCGGCATCGGCATCGGCATCGGCATCGGCATCGGCATCCGCATCGGCATCGGCATCGGCATCCGCATCAGCGTCCGCATCGGCATCGGCATCGGCGTCGGCATCGGCATCGGCATCGGCATCGGCATCGGCATCGGCATCGGCATCGGCATCCGCATCTGCGTCGGCATCGGCATCGGCATCGGCATCCGCGTCAGCATCGGCATCGGCGTCCGCATCCGCATCCGCATCCGCATCAGCATCCGCATCGGCATCGGCATCGGCATCGGCATCGGCATCCGCGTCAGCGTCGGCATCCGCATCAGCATCAGCATCAGCGTCGGCATCGGCGTCAGCGTCGGCATCGGCGTCAGCGTCGGCATCGGCATCGGCATCGGCATCGGCATCGGCATCAGCATCAGCATCAGCATCGGCATCGGCATCGGCGTCCGCATCAGCATCCGCGTCAGCATCCGCGTCGGCGTCGGCATCCGCATCCGCATCCGCGTCAGCATCGGCATCGGCATCTGCATCTGCGTCAGCATCCGCGTCGGCATCCGCGTCGGCATCCGCGTCGGCGTCGGCATCCGCATCCGCATCCGCATCCGCATCCGCATCCGCGTCAGCATCGGCATCGGCATCGGCATCGGCATCGGCATCGGCATCGGCGTCGGCATCGGCATCGGCATCCGCATCAGCGTCCGCATCGGCATCGGCATCGGCGTCGGCATCGGCATCGGCATCGGCATCGGCATCGGCATCGGCATCCGCATCTGCGTCGGCATCGGCATCGGCATCGGCATCCGCGTCAGCATCGGCATCGGCGTCCGCATCCGCATCCGCATCCGCATCAGCATCAGCATCAGCATCAGCATCAGCATCAGCATCAGCATCAGCGTCGGCATCCGCATCAGCATCGGCATCTGCGTCGGCATCGGCATCTGCGTCGGCATCGGCGTCAGCATCCGCATCAGCGTCAGCATCTGCATCGGCATCGGCATCAGCGTCGGCATCGGCATCGGCATCGGCGTCAGCATCCGCATCCGCATCCGCATCCGCATCAGCGTCGGCATCGGCATCCGCATCGGCATCCGCATCCGCATCGGCATCCGCATCCGCATCCGCATCGGCATCGGCATCGGCATCGGCATCGGCATCGGCATCGGCATCGGCATCGGCGTCAGCATCCGCGTCGGCATCGGCATCCGCATCCGCATCCGCATCCGCATCCGCATCCGCATCTGCATCTGAGTCAGCGTCGGCATCAGAATCAGGAATAAAAAAACGATCGCCGTTATTGTCATCGTCATCACTAGCCGCGACAGCTATAACAACAACTCCAAGGGCAATTAATGCTGGAATCCACCAAGAAAAACCGGGATTGGCCGGCGCTGGTGCGGGATAAGATGCACCACCAGCCGCAGCAAAGGCGGAGATTAAGTCTCCATTAGAAGCTAACATAAGAGGCTCTTCAGCCCCTGTTAGCACTAGCTCACTATGGTCACCTTCTTCATCTAACAGGTAAAACCCTGAAATAATGATGATTTGACCGGACTTTAAAACAATAACAAGGTCTACTCCGTCCTTGGAAAAAGACGCAATATCCTCAGGATCTGCGGGCATTTCGACAAGACCAGGAGAGGTCAAAGATAGCCCCTCCAGTGATCGCTCGTCGATTGAGCCCGTGGATTTGTCAAAGATTTTCGCAATCATGCTCTCACCAACTTCAAACGGTGCAACTTCCTAAATACACAGTTCATGGCCTGAGCTTAAAGACGGAAAATACCCCACTTTGAGCCCATCCGTGACTAGATTCACTAATACATAGCCTTACTAATTTCCCTCCATAAAAAAACAATTACGCCAGTACGTTTTTACGCGCACTACTTTTGTATGGACGTAATTCAAAACGTTTTCAAGGAGGAGTTAGGCAGCGGCAGGAGAAAAACAGTTTTCGTGCTAACTTCAGCAAGATTAGGAAGTTACAAATGACTACAGACCCGGAAATTGGCAGGCACTTAAACAAAAAACCTACCCCCGTTGTTGATACGCCTGCCGGGCCAATCATCGGAACCACAGATGAGGAAACTGGCGTATATAAATTCTTGGGTATTCCCTACGCTCTCCCTCCTGTAGGGAATTTACGTTGGCTACCACCGCAAGAGTTAGACCGCTGGAAAAATCCTTTCCAAGCGCATAGCTTTGGTTCACCAGCAGCGCAAAACTCATCCGCCCTAATGGAAGTTCGAGATCAAAACGGGAATCTTCCTGAAAGGGAGGAATGCCTCTATTTGAATGTATTCTCTCCCGCAATGTCGCAAGGAAAAAAGCTGCCAGTAATGTTTTGGGTTCATGGCGGCTCTTTTTACATGGGATCAGGATGCCAAGAAATTTACAATGGTAAATACTTGGCAGCTAGCGGTCGGACAATTGTTGTCACTATAAACTACCGTTTAGGCGCCCTGGGATTTCTGCGCCTAAAGGATATTAGTGATATACCATCAACCGGCAATGAAGGGCTTTTAGATCAAATAGCCGCCCTACAATGGGTTCGGAAAAATATCTCAGCATTTGGCGGAGATCCAAACAATATCACTCTTTTTGGCGAATCAGCCGGGGCAATGAGTATTGCCTCCTTACTTGAAACTCCACAATGTAAAGGCCTTATACGGCGTGCAATTGTCCAAAGTGGGCACCCAAGAGCCTCTCACTCCCAGCAAAGCGCTAACCATGTTGGTAAGACTTTCATTCAACAATTTGAGAAAATCTCTGGTGGCATCTCACTAAAAAATTGTCCGACCAAACTTCTTCTGAAAACCCAAAAAGCAATACTCTCTGACACGTCTATGACAGCAAAATGGGGGCAACTGCCATTTAAACCTGTCGCAGACAGGGAACTTTTTTCCCCTAAAAAAAAGCTCTCCCCGACACACCAAACATCCCTTTTGTTAGGGAACAATTTGGAGGAATGGAATCTCTTCAGCGCGATAAACCCTGAAAGCTTTAACATGGACTACCGGCAAATATGCACTCATCTCGAATGGCTTATCCCAGAGTCCGAGTTAAAGCCCCTACTCAGACATTACTATCAACTAGCAAAAAAAATGACAGACAATCCCTGGCCAGAGTGGAGTCGAGCCTGGAACCTTTTGCTCACTGATATGGTATTCACCTTGCCTGGGCTGAGACACCTACAAAGTCATCAGGGGGAAAACTATCACTATCACTTTGCACAACCTCTCGCTGCACAGCCTTTACTAGGGGCCTGTCACGCCGTTGAGCTTGGCTATGTATTTGGAACCCATAGCGATCAGTCCTTGAAAACACTATATGGCGCTGAAGAAAACCCCCATTTATTAAGTGCCTCAATGCAACAAGCTTGGCTGAATTTTGCTGAAACAGGGAAACCCGGCAATGATTGGCCAGAGTTTTCAGGAAAACACAGTAAGCGATTTGGCAATCATCCCTCAGCCAGGGCGTTTAACTCACCAGAGCTTCTCAGTTTATGGCAACATATACCCGACGATAGGTTGAATGGTTATCTTTAGGTTGGCATAGATGGCAAGAATTTTTTTAATCAGGCATGGAGAAGCAGCGAAAGGGGAGCACATCCCCGATCCAATACTCACAGACGAAGGTTACAAGCAGGCAGAAGAGCTAGCCCTAAAACTTTCCTCTCTCGAGAAAGTTCAATTAATAAGCAGCCCCAAACTCCGTGCACAGCAAACAGCAAAGCCCTTGGCCGAAGTTTGGGATATAGAGGTTGTAATTGAAAATGCAGTGACGGAAATACCTACACCAGAGGAAATACCCAAAGCTCAACGCCTAACCTGGTTACGAACATTACTTACTGGAGAGTGGGACCCCTGCGACAGAGAACAAAAAGGTTGGCGCGATGGCATAATCAGGTATTTGGAAAGTCTTTCAGAGGACACCTTTATCTTCTGCCATTTTATGGTCATCAATTCAGTTGTTGCACATATCCGAAACCACCAAAAAGTACAACAATTTAGGCCCGATTACACTTCAATCACTGAGCTAAAAAATGATGGAAACAAGCTACATTTAGTCCAGCTAGGCGAAGAAAAAGATAACAAAATTCTATAAGAAAATGGGGTATGTGCAGCATACCCCAAGCGGGCATTTATTTTAAATCAAGCTTTTGCTGACTACCTCAAACAAATCCTTAGATAGGTCTCCCGAATCAGCAATCCTTTGCAGGGCAACTTTCATCTTCTCACCCAGGCTACCAGAGTATTTTTTCCAACGTGTGATCGGTATAACCAGTCTTGCTGAAATTTGTGGATTTAGCTTGTCCAAGGCCAGAACCTGATCGGCAACAAACTCAAACCCGCTACCATCGCTCTTATGGAATTGCTTAAAATTACGATTAGCAAAACCACCTATTACAGACCTTACTTTATTGGGGTTTTTCATTTCAAAAGCAGGGTGATCCATAAGTGCACGAATATTTTCCAATGTACCGCGCTTGGGACTACAACTCTGCTGACTCAGCCATAGCTCTACGACTTGAGTATCGGTTTTCCAGCGCTCATAAAATTGCTCAATCAACCCCCTGGCTCGATCTTCCGGTGCATGATTAATAATAACAGCGAGAGCCGCCGCACTATCTGTCATATTACTAGCGCTCTCAAACTGAACCTGGGCTATATTTAACGCCTCCTCAGTTTCTGTTATGCACATATAGGATAAACAGGTATTTTTAAGTCGTCTTTGCGCAATATCTAACGCATTCGGTCTATAGGGCTTAGTCGTATTCAATTCTAGATAGCGCGTGCGAAATTCATCAAATAATTCACCTGCAATTACCTTCCTTACAAATTCCCTCGCAACAATTATTGCTTCCGCATCAATAGATGATGACTCTTCAGCGATAAACTGCTCGCTGGGCAACTGCAAGATCTCTGCAACCAGCGCTAGATCGAGATCAACATCCTGTAAAACCTCTTTATAAGCACTAATTAAACTTGGTTGTACCTGTAGTTCCTCACCTTTACGAAAAGCCACCTGAAGCTCACACAAAGCATTTAATGCTAGGCGCTGACTTGCATCCCAGCGGTTAAACGTGTCCTTATCCTTCCTCATTAAAAATTGAAGCTGCTCATTACTATAGTTGTACCTTATTTTTACTGGAGCGGAGAAGCCTCGTAGCAATGAGGGTAAAGGCTTCTCCGCAAGTCCGGAAAACTCAAAAGATTGCTCATCTTCTGTTAACTGTAAAACAGTTTCAGTATCACCCTGCTCATTGAGTACAAGCTCTGCGCCATCAGCCCCCAGCAATCCAATTCTTATTGGTAAGTGGAAAGGTAACTTCTCTTCCTGACCTGGCGATGAAGGGCAAGACTGGCGAATAGTTAGACTATAAGTGCCATCAGTTTCATTAAAGCTATCTGTCACATCAAGTATCGGCGTGCCTGCTTGGCTGTACCAGTTGCGGAATTGCTTCAGTTCAACCTTGTTAGCATCTTCCATCGCCTTGACGAAATCTTCACAGGTTACCGCGCAACCATCGTGCTGCTGAAAGTACAAGTCACTTCCTTTGCGGAACCCTTCTGCACCTAAGAGTGTATGAATCATCCGTACAACTTCCGCACCCTTTTCATAAATTGTCAGAGTGTAAAAGTTTGAAATTTCTATATAAGAATCTGGCCTGATAGGATGGGCCATAGGGCCGGCATCTTCAGCAAACTGGGTAGTACGCAAAAGGGATACATCTTCAATACGCTTAACCGCTCGGGAATTAAGATCAGCGGAGAACTCCGCATCACGAAATACGGTAAAACCTTCCTTCAGACTCAACTGAAACCAATCCCGGCAAGTAACCCGATTGCCGGACCAGTTGTGAAAATACTCATGTCCTACAATAGACTCAATCCGCTGAAAAGCTGAATCCGTTGCTGTTTCTGGGCTAGCGAGCACACAGGCCGAATTGAAAATATTCAATCCTTTGTTTTCCATAGCCCCCATATTGAAATGATCAACAGCAACAATCATAAAGATGTCTAGGTCATATTCCTTTCCGTAAGTTTCCTCATCCCAACGCATCGCATTTTTAAGTGAGCGCATAGCATGATCACACTTCCCAATATTTTTCGCTTCCGTAAAGATCTGTAACTTAACCTTTCTACCAGAGGCTGTTGTGAAGCTATCTTCCACATGCTCCAAGTCCCCGCCTACCAACGCAAATAAGTAAGCCGGCTTGGCGAATGGATCTTCCCAAGTTACAAACTGACGACCATCTTCATATCTACCCCTTTCAACTTCATTGCCATTTGAAAGTAGTACTGGGTGGTCCATCGGCGCGACGATGGTGGTGGTAAATTTGGACATAACATCCGGCCGGTCAGGATAGAAAGTTATTTTTCTAAACCCTTCAGCTTCGCATTGGGTGCAATACATACCATTAGAGAGATATAATCCCTCTAGAGATGTGTTTTCCTCCGGATTTATCCGATTGCGGATTTCCAGCAGAAATTCTGGTTTCTCTACAGGGATAGACAGGCCCTCAGGTAGAACCTGATAATCAGATTTAGACAACAAAACTCCATCCAAAGAAACCGAAAGTAATTCCAGCTCGACACCATCCAGCACTAAAGGCGGCAGCCCTGCACCCGCTTGCGGATTTCTGCGAATATTCAAACGAGATTTGACCAAAGTTGCCTTGGGTTCCAGCTCAAAATGTAAATCAGTAGCATCCACCAGGTAATCTGGTACTTGATAGTCTTTCAGGTAAATGGTCTTTGGCTGGCTATCTTTCATTATTGAAACACCTTCAGTCATTCTATGCCCTTCCGGGGCAGTATGAATTCGATTAATTGGACCAACAATATCGTTACCCGGGCTAATACTATTTATCACCCAAGTTAAAAACCGGACTATAGCTTCCCAGCGCGATTGGTGCCACGCATAGATAAGTTAGATTACTGCTTGCCCTTGCAGCCTTGCCCACAGCCACTCTTGGCACATCTGCCTCCACAAGCACAGAGGTAACATCGACGGAGAAGGCAAAAACTATCAGTGCACCACCTTAAATAAATTAACGCTATATAATAGTGGTCGATTATATACCCATATAGAGCACTTACTGTCTGCCCTACCCCACAGCACAGTAGATACTGACCAACATGGTGAGAAATTGCAGCCAGTATAATTATCCAATCTGGTAAACTCGTCATAAGGTAGAAGTAAGGAAATAAAGTACTCCTACTTCGCCCTTTCGTAACGAATAATAGATTTAAGTTTGAGCTAATCTCTTGCGGGAATTCCGAGGTTCAGTGTGCGTAAACTCCGTATCTCCATCATAACTCTATCTTGTTTTTTAGCTGCCCTCATAGCAGCTAGCTGGTGGAAAAAGGATATCGTTGCCTCTCAGCTAATCAATATTTTCTCAGGAGAGGTAGTTATTCAGGAGCTGACAGGACTACGACTGGGTTTTAAAGAAGTTTCTATCCAGGAAGTTCGCCTAAAGTCCAGTGTAAATAGTATTATCCTCCTCGAGGGAGTAAAAATTGTCTATCCTTTCCATATTATTTATGACCGAGATAACACTCAAAAAATTGAACTATCAATAGAAAAGCTAACCAGGAGCATGGAAGCTGAAGATATCGTTACCAAAGCCCATATCGACGAGCAGCTCCCGGAAAATAATGTCAAGACAAATAATACATTATCGTTAAGTACCCTAAGCCAAAGTCTAACCCGCTTTTTGCCAGGCAAGATATCTGTTAAGCAAATAGTACTCGATAGCCAATTGATTGGCGGTCCACTAAATATAGCTCGCGACAACACAAAAATTCATGCCGAGACTCCCCTTAAACACCCCCAGTTTGGCGAGCTTAATTTATATTTTGAGGCTTATTTAGGTTTGTCAGAAATCAAACTAAAACCCAGAATACTAACTAACAACTCAAAGATTCTGTCTGAAGCTGATATAACTATTGCTAAACTAGAAACTGACACATGGGTTTTAAACAGTGAACTTGTATCAGAGCTGGAATCTATAGCCCCACTGATAGAGATATTTGAACCTAAAGCTAGCTCCACAACTAAGCCGACAGTATCAGGCAAAATTATAGCTACCACCGCGATTAGCTTGCCAGACAATCTGCTATCCATTTCAAGCTACCGAGAAATTGACATTCAACTTAATGGCAATGATCTAAAGGCCACAATCCCATACGCTCAACCAAACTCCAATATAGAAGCCAAATTATCTATAAGCAATCCAATAAAAATAACACTTGAATCACTATTTCCGTTTAAACCTCGACATATCAAGGGGAGTGGCGAGCTTGATATAGCTTTAGGTACTGATAAAAACACCAATACCCCGCTATTAAGTGCGGACTTTAGCTCGAGCACATCGGCGACATCTCCCGAATTAGATATCGAAGGTACTTTTCATCTAACAAGTGCAAATACTATAGTTAATTCCCCCCTATATCTCAGACACTTGCCAGCACTACCTATTGATAGTGTTAATGGAGATGTGACATTTAAGGGTAAACTTCAACTAAGTTCGCTTAACAATATTAACTCTCCAGAAGTAAATAGCTTTCAATTAGAATTGATACCAAACCAAACTATTCAATTGGATATTTCAGCTTCCACTTCAGGAAAAAACTCTCCTTTAATTACTACTGGATTACATCAGAGCAAGATACAGGCAAGCATTAAAGATCTTATCTCCATTACAGGTGACCTGACCAATCCCAACCAAAGAGATATTAAGATCGAACAAGGATCTCTAACTGCAACGATACAAGGCTCCAATGGGGACTCGACAGTACAGTTAACCGCTAGCGACATACAATGTCACTTCTCTGATATCAGTGCCTGTAACTTTGAGCTGAAGACAAAAGTATCCCAACTTTATGAGCGGGCCAGAGAATTAGCAGTTACCAATCTAAGTTCAACGGCCAAGGCAAAGATTGAAAGCAATCTTAAAGGTCAAAAATTCACTCTAGAGAACATTAAAGTATCTGGAGAAAAAATAACAACCAAAACATTGGAGGCTGACAGAGTAAACTTAGATATACCAACAGTACACTGCGAAGTAACAGAACCTACAATCTGTACTCTCCCAGAAATAAGCAGTCAGTTTGGAATTATCAACACCGAGCAATTTTCCCTTTCTGGAGACCTCAATTTTCTTGATAGTATTGTTACCATCAAAAATGGTGCTACAGCGCTGGACAGTGAATTTAATAGTAACAATTTAGAGATTGAGACACCGGAAAAGTACAAGGTTAACTCTTCAGCCAAAGGCAAGCTATCCCTGCAACACAATAAGCTAACAAGTCATAGTCAAATTAAAGCAGGTGCAATTAAAATTGATTTAAGCGGCTCTTACGACTTATCAAAATCCTCAGGTGGAGTTGAATTTTCCGTTCCTGAAGTGACCTTTAGTACGGATCGCTCTCTAAACGATACGATCCAGGGCCTTCCCCTCAATATCGTCTCGGGCAGACTTTCTGCCGGTGGTTCTGTGTCTTTGCCCTCCCAGTCCAAAGATAGTATCCATGTTTTATTGGACGATATTGCAGCAACCTATAAAGATAGTTTTGCCACCGGAATCAGTGGAGATCTAAAAGTAGAAAACGAAGATGGCCACTGGATCACACCTACACCATACCCACTATCGATAGAATCTATTAACGCGGGCTTACCAGTGAAAAATATCCAGTTATCACTGCAACTGGACAAACAGAAAGATATTACATTGCATAATTTTTCTGCTGATTTTTTGCAAGGCAAGGTTACTTCATCAGCCCTTATTTGGAATCTCGCTGAAGAGACTCGAAAAAGCATTGTACATGCACAAGGTATTTCTCTAAAGGCTTTAGCTCAGGAGACGGACTCAGAGAACTTTGAGGCCAGCGGGCTAATTAATTTGGAAATCCCCATTGTAACGGGACCTGAGGGTATCACTGTGGAAGCCGGCCACCTTCAGGGTGAAGCTCCAGGCGGACGCTTACGCTACTACGGAGCCTTTTCTCCGCAGATGCTGGCAAGCAACCCCCAACTTAAGCTGATAGCCAATGCACTGGAAGATTATGAGTTTCAAACACTGGAAGGCAGCATAGACTATCCAGCCAGCGGAGATCTCCAACTACAGCTAAAGCTGGTTGGTCGAAGTGAGGCTATCGATTCTGATCGAGACCTGGTGATCAACCTGAACCTTGAAAACAATATCCCAGATATGCTGCGCTCATTGCAAGCCAGTCGTGATTTGACTGAAACCCTGGAAAAGCAGCTGGACCAATAGGTCAGGAGTGAAGTAGCCTTTATTGGTATGTACAAGCCTGCTTGGTTCATCACCGGTTAAGGTTGACTCAATAAAATACTTGGGTCTGCCGGCATCCAACTCACCTGCTGAACCAGGCAGGTAACACGGGCTAGGTACAAAAAGTAAAAGGGTACCAAAGAGGTACTGTGAGGAGTGTCAGATGAAAGCCAGCCGACTGATTCCTATGGGGCTGCTATACGCTATGGTTGCTACAGGGTGTACACCCACTGTAGCGGTCAAGGCTCCCAGTGAGCCAATTACAGTAAACCTGAATGTGAAAATTGAGCATGAAATTCGGGTCAAGGTCGACAAGGACCTGGACAACCTGTTTGAAGACAAGGAAGGGATTTTCTAAGGAGGCAAATATGAAGACATTAATGAAAGCCTTTTTGGCACTGAGCTTATTAATCGCCCTGCCTGCAATGGCAATTTCCCTGAATGAAGCCAAAAGTAAGGGCCTGGTTGGTGAAGCCAATAGCGGATACATCGCTATCGTAGATGCCAGCTCACCAGAACTGGAAAAACTGGTCAAAGAAGTGAATGCCAAGCGAAAAGCTGCTTACGCTCGAATCGCTGAACGCAATAAAATTGATATAGCCCAAGTGGCAACACGCGCCGCTGAAAAGTTGGAAGCCCGCTTGTCACCCGGAGAATACTACCAGGACAACCTGGGACGCTGGGTAAGGAAGTAACTCATAGCCCGAAGACTTCAGCTCAGTAAGAAGAGATGATAAAAAACCCCACAGCCAGAAACTGGCAGTGGGGTATTATCAAGGAGTAGAGGCTACAAATTGCCAAATAGTGAATGCCCGTCGAGCCCCTGCTTCTCCATAACCTCTCTTAAACGTTTCAGTGCATCCACCTGTATCTGCCTGACCCGCTCCCTGGTGAGACCGATTTCACGCCCTACTTCTTCCAGGGTGCTCGCTTCAAAACCGCGCAAACCAAACCGCCTAGAGACCACTTCACACTGCTTGTCAGGTAACTCTCCCAACCAGCGGTTGATGCTGTCAAAAAGGTCCCTGTCCTGTAAAAGCTCTGCTGGGTCAGATTCCTGCTGATCGGGGATGGTATCTACCAAGGTCTTCTCAGAAGAGGGCCCAATGGGAGTATCTACAGAAGTAACCCGCTCATTGAGCCCCAGCATACGCTCGACATCTTCGACTGGCTTCTCAAGGAGGGTGGCAATTTCTTCTGCAGATGGCTCGTGATCCAGCTTTTGCGCCAACTCTCGAGATGCACGCAAGTACACGTTTAACTCTTTCACGACATGGATGGGCAGGCGTATGGTCCGGGTCTGATTCATTATGGCCCGTTCTATCGTCTGACGTATCCACCAGGTGGCGTAAGTGGAAAAGCGAAAACCTCTCTCTGGATCAAACTTCTCAACTGCTCGAATCAGGCCCAGATTGCCTTCCTCAATAAGGTCCAGCAGTGCCAAACCTCGGCTAACGTAGCGGCGAGCAATCTTTACAACAAGGCGAAGATTGCTCTCGATCATTCGTTTTCTTGCCGCAGCATCTCCACGCAAAGCCTTGCGCGCGTAATACACCTCTTCTTCTGCGGTCAATAGGGGGGAGAATCCAATTTCATTGAGATAGAGTTGAGTAGCGTCGAGATTTTTCTGCAAATGGCCATCGCCATCCAATCTACAAACTCTACTTTTCTCTGCCTGGGAGGGTGCGGAACTCTTTTTAGCCGCAGATTTCCGCGTGCGACTAACACCTGCTTCAGTTGAACCTAATTTCTGCTCATCATTTTCAACGTCTAACTCAGGAGGAAAGTCTTCTGCCTGGCCAGCCATAGACTGGTCTTGCCGTTGTGCTTCCATTTCCCCTGCTCCTTGTACTTTGCCAATTTCAGCCGCACAACACACTCGGACATTGATAACACAACTATCAATGCCGCAGGTATGTGGCGACAGCCACTGAATCGGCTGACCCTGGGATGGCCACGATTACAGTGACTACCTCAAGTGGTACTAGTTAAAAGTCCATTTTTATTTGCAGAGCTTTACTGCGGCCGTGAACTTACGGTAAGTAGGCAAGAGGGTCTACTGGCTGACCGTTTTTGCGAATCTCAAAGTGGAGCTTGTTGCGGTCGGTACCACTCGAACCCAGTTCCGCTATCCTTTGCCCCGCCTTTACCCTGCTGCCCTCCTTTACGAGCAACCGGTGATTGTGTGCATAGGCACTGAGGTAAACCTCGTTGTGCTTGACGATCAGCAGCTTTCCATAACCTCTCAAGGCGCTTCCTGCGTAGATCACGGTGCCATCAGCCGCTGCCAGTACAGACTCACCCTTTTCACCCGCGATATCAACTCCCTTACGCAATGGGTCCCCAGAGCGGAAGTGACTAATCACTTTCCCCTTGGCGGGCCAGCGCCAGTTGACCGATCCGCTCCGGCGAGATGCTGTTGATTGGCGCTTTGGGCTTGGTGTTAAAGATTTTTTAGCAGTGGTCGTTTGTGTTGTTTTCGGTTTAGCTTTTGCGACTGGCACTTTTTGCTTCTTTTGCGTGCTGGCAGTGCTCTTGGTTGGCACTGAACCCGTCAGCCTGATTCTCTGCCCAGGATATATTTGATAAGGGGAGCGGATACCATTTATCGCCGCCAATTGGCGAAAATCCTTGCCGTAACGCCAGGCTATCGAATAGAGGGTATCTCCTTTACCAACTGTGTGGTGGGTAATTTTGATACTCGGGGGCTGGCGTAGGGAGCTTGAGGGGGCTTTGTGGCTGGAACAGGAGGAAACGGCCTGCAGCAGAACCAGCAAGCCTAATATTTTAAACACCCCCCACAAACAATGACCGATTTTAGGGAGTTTGTTCCGCCAACATCGGCGCTCAAGAGGTTGCAAAAGATGACATTCCATTATTCTCTTTTTACATCAGACCACGGCATTTATGGAAAAAGTGTCTAAAGAAAAGCTCCAAAAATCTCTGGAAAAGTTTGATAAAACGCTGCCATACCGAGATTTTCCAGATCTTATTGCGGAGTGGCGCAAGACTTCTCTCTGTGCACCTTGCCAAAGAAGTCTACAGCGAGAACTAAGAGCGCTGCCACTAGAGCCGCAACAATTGCGCCCCCCAAATGAGCACTGTCGCCGGTTTGCTCGACATAAGTTAGCGGAGAAGTGTTGGATAGCAAAGGGGCCAATTTGCTTGATGCTTCGATTTCCCCAGGCATAGGCAGTTTCCAGGGCCAAATAATCTTCAAACTACCCAACAAAACCCCGGCAAGAAATGCCAATGTCCTGGCTACATATTTGTGCATCAGCCAAGACAACAACCGACTGAAGAGCATCAGACCTATTGCCGCTCCTGCCGCAAAGCACAATAGGTTTGAAATTTGGAGTTCATGAACTGCAGCTAAAACCTTGGGGTATATCCCGATTAATAACAGCAGGAAAGCGCCGGAAATTCCCGGCAGTGCCATCGCACATATTGCCAAAGCACCTGATAAAAATAGTGTAAGTGGAGTTGCCGGTATCTCCGAAGGCCGCATCTCGCTCACTGTTACTGCAAGCGCAATACCCAGTACGAGAAAAACCAAAACAGATGGCGACCACCGGGGGATATTTCTCACAATGGGAACAATAGAAGCGATAACCAAACCGAAAAAGAAAGACCACACAACAATTGGATAATTTTGCAGTAAGCCACTAATCAGGTGGGCCAAGCTAAAAACGCTCAACAATACCCCAAGGAAAAGAGAGAGCAGAAAGCTCCCATTAATATAGCGCCAAGTGGATAGAAACCCCTCCTTCCGCCATACTGTAATACAATGCGGGCCTATTCGACTGAGGGAGTCCAAAAGCTCCTGGTAGATGCCGGTAATAAAGGCAATAGTTCCCCCGGAAACACCGGGTACCACATCGGCAGCCCCCATTGCCATTCCCCGCAGAAGTACTCCGGGGTAGCGACTTTTTAGAACCTCAGTAAATCTCATCGAACCACGCCACCGAGTAAAGGCACGAAACGTACCGCTTCCAACTTTTCCACATCAAACTTATTACTATCCTCACGACGAGTCACCATCGTCAGGTATTGCTGCTCAGCCCCCACCGGAATTACCAAAACCCCATTGGGAGCCAGCTGTTCTCGCAGCTCATCGGGAATCATTGCAGGTGCTGCTGCAGCCAGGATTGCATCGTAAGGACCCTCGTCTTTCCAACCAAAGCCCCCATTGCTGAGCTTGTACTCTACATTGCTATAACCCAGCTCCCCCAACCGATGGCGAGCGGTTTCCAATAGAGGTTCGACACGCTCGACGGAATAAAGTTGTTCGACCAAGCGAGCAAGAATGGCCGTTTGGTAGCCAGAGCCCGTACCCACTTCCAGAACTCGGTGTAGAGACTTGGCTCTACTCAGTAGGAGTTCAGTCATACGGGCGACAATGTATGGCTGGGAAATAGTTTGGCCATACCCTATGGGCAAAGCAGTATCTTCGTAAGCCCGAATAGCCAGGGCTTCATCCAGAAAGAGGTGTCGAGGAGTGGACGCCATTACATCCAGCACCTCCTCGTTGGATATCCCCTCTTCCCGCAATCGCTGGATCAAGCGATTACGGGTTCGCTGGGAAGTCATCCCCAGACCTTCTTGTCTCAAGCGATCCATATTCTTTTCTTGTCCATGATTTGTGCAACAGTGCCAGTCACCTAAATACAAATTTTATGTGCACTGTTTAACATTGACCAGCTGAGCTATCTCCCGTAGCAAAGCCGTAGCAAAAGTACCCGGTGGCAAGGCAAATTCGACGATTAAATGATCACCTTCCCACTCATAGCGAAACGCCTCCGGGGATAAAATCATGGCCCGGCGCTCCTGGCTAAGACCGCAGTGCTCCAGCCAGTTGCACCAAGGCTGCCACGGAGACAACACTTGCTCTTCCAACAGCCCCAGGGCATCCGTTGACAGATTTCTGCCACGCCCCCAAAGAGGCCCAGTTGGGTAATCTTCAGGTTCTCCAACGAGAGGGCTCTGCCAGGTTCCGGTGTTGATTCGTTCAGCCAAAACCTGGTTGAACAGCCAGCTTCGGGCAGCAGACATGGCGAAGGCCTTTTCGCTTTTGCGGCAGCGACCGTCCTCTTCAGCTAAGTTTTTTGCCAGGCTAAGGTTATTGCCATCAATCCCAAAGCGCTGCTCACCGAAGTAATTGGGCACCCCTTTGGGAATCAGCTGAAGTACTTCTTCTGCTTTGTCCCGATCACCTTCTACATTTCGCAGCCGAATCTTGAAGCGATTCCCCATATGCTCGCCACGACGCAACTTGCGTGGCCCCCGGAAGGCCTGGAGCAATGAAATCTCATCGCTGTTAATTTGCGACCAGTCTGCTTCTGGCTTTTGTCCGAGCCATACACTGAACCATTGAGTGGTAACAGCATGTCGGTCTTTCAAGCCATAAAAGCTGACATCCCGGCTTTGCACCCCGGCTAACTTCGCCAATTCCTTGGCAACCCAAGCGGTATTTGCCCCGCGCTTTTTAACCTGTAAGTAAACATGCTCACCATCTTTATCAGCCGGTGGCATAGCCAATTCATCGACAATAAAATCTTCTGGTTCTGTGCGAAAATCACCAGAAATTACCGCACCCCCAAGCGCTCGGGGCCAATCCAGGTTCCAAACTTCAGACATCTTTGCGCTCTAATAAAACAGTAGCTTGCGCGGCGATACCCTCACCGCGACCAGTAAATCCAAGCTTTTCTGTAGTGGTTGCTTTGACACTGATCGCATCGCAATCAACACCACAGTCAGCGGCAATATTGACTCGCATTCCATCGATATGCGGAGCCATTTTGGGGGCCTGGGCAATCAACGTCATATCCGCATTAACCAGGCGATACCCTTTACTATCGATTAATCCAACAACATGTCGAAGCAGGTTTCTACTATCCGCTCCGGCAAATTGTTCATCGTTATCGGGAAAGTGTTTACCGATATCTCCCAGGGCCAGAGCACCCAGTAAGGCATCCGATAGGGCGTGCAGTAAAACATCCCCATCAGAATGAGCTACCAAACCATACCCATAGGGGATTTGTACTCCTCCGAGCACTACATGATCACCTGGGCCAAATGCGTGCACATCAAAGCCCTGGCCTATTCGAAAACTCACTATCGCTTATCCTCGGTCGGGGAGTAGCGCAGACGTAAAATAGTTTCTGCAATTATGATATCGGCGGGGTGCGTCACTTTAATATTGTCACTTTCACCCGCAACCAATTGCGGTGAATGGCCAAAAAACTCCAGTGCACTGGCTTCATCGGTTACAGCAACCCCTTGTTCCAGGGCTTTACCAAGGCATGAGTGCAGAGTACTGAGAGGGGCCCGCTGTGGGGTTTGCGCCAACCAAATACTTTCGCGGTCAACCGTTTCTTCCACACAGGCTACACCGCCAGTCATATGACTGCGCTTTAATGTGTCGCTTGCGGGGCGCGCCAAAAGTGCCATCGGTGAGACTTCGTCACTGAGTAAAGCGCAAATATCGCGCTCAGACACACAGGGTCGTGCAGCATCGTGGACTAAAACCGGAGTATCGCCGCTTTCTCGCTCCGCCAGGAAATCCAGGGCGGACTGAACAGAGTCTGCTCTCTCAGCTCCACCAATGACGGTGTGTACCAAGGGGTGGTTTGCTTCTTTCAGGTGAGGGAAGTAGGTATCCTGCTCCGATAGCGATACTACAACGCCAGCCAAACCTGGCCACCCAAGAATATTTTTTAAAGTCAGGGATAGCAGTGGTCGCCCGAGCAATGGCAGGTACTGTTTCGGGCGATCAGCCCCCATACGTTTGCCAACGCCGGCAGCGGGTACAATGACCCAATAATCCTTAATCAATTTTCAGCCTCTTCCTTATCCAGGAAGATAAACAGTGTTTCCCCTTCCTTGATCAGTCCCAGGTCATAACGGGCTTTCGCTTCCACACCATCAGTGCCAACTTTCAAACTGCGGACTTCCCTAAACAGTTGACGGTTTTCCCGCACCAGCGCGATATTTTTTTCTTGCTGTTGGGCTAATTGACGCTTGAGACGGGTAACTTCGGCGAGACTACCTTCACCAACCCAAAGTCGGTACTGGGTGGCGAGGAGCATAATGGTGAGTATTGCCAGCAGCCATTTCATACGAGATTACGATATTTCGCTTGTTCGTATTTATAGTACTACAAAGAGGGGCTAGCCCCTCTTTGTAGTACTTGCACGCTAATTCAAATAATGGATTACTTGAATTCAGCGCGGCCGCGATAAGGAGCGGAGCCATTCAGCTCAGCTTCGATGCGCAACAGACGGTTGTACTTGGCTACGCGGTCTGAACGGCAAAGGGAACCGGTCTTGATTTGACCAGCAGCAGTCGCAACCGCCAGATCCGCAATAGTAGTATCTTCGGTCTCACCGGAGCGGTGGGAGATCACAGCGGTGTAGCCCGCATCTTTAGCCATTTTGATCGCATCCAGAGTCTCGGACAGGGAGCCGATCTGGTTGAACTTGATCAAGATAGAGTTACCGACACCTTTCTCGATACCTTCCTTCAGGATCTTGGTGTTGGTTACGAACAGGTCGTCGCCTACCAGCTGTACTTTTTCACCAATTTTATCGGTGAGTACTTTCCAACCGTCCCAATCACTCTCGTCCATACCGTCTTCGATAGACAGGATCGGATAGTTGGCGGACAGATCGGCCAGGTAGCTGGCAAAACCTTCGCTATCGAACTGCTTGCCTTCGCCAGCCAGATCGTACTTGCCATCTTTGTAGAACTCGGAAGAAGCGCAGTCCAGAGCCAGGGTAATGTCATCACCCAGGGTGTAACCGGCCTTCTCTACCGCTTCAGCAATCACTTTCAGCGCTGCTTCGTTGGAAGGCAGGTTCGGAGCAAAGCCTCCTTCATCGCCAACTGCAGTGTTCAGGCTGTTGCTGGACAGTACTTTCTTTAGGGAGTGGAAGATCTCAGCACCTTGGCGCAGAGCTTCGGCAAAAGATTCAGCCTTAACGGGCTGAACCATAAATTCCTGAATATCCACATTGTTGTCAGCGTGTTCGCCGCCATTGAGGATATTCATCATCGGTACCGGCATGGAGTACTCGCCCGGGGTGCCGTTTACCTCAGCAATGTGCTGGTACAAGGGGATTTTTTTGGAAGCGGCAGCTGCTTTAGCGGCAGCCAGGGAAACCGCCAAAATAGCGTTGGCGCCGAAGTTCGCCTTATTTTCAGTGCCGTCGGCATCAATCATCGCCTTGTCCAGGGCGCGCTGATCAGTAGCATCCATACCCTTGAGCAGGTCGGCGATAGTAGTGTTGATATTTTCAACCGCTTTCAGGACACCCTTGCCCAAGTAACGGCTTTTATCGCCATCGCGAAGTTCCAGCGCTTCACGGGAGCCTGTGGAGGCACCGGAGGGGGCGCAGGCGGAGCCAATAGAACCATCCTCCAGGATTACATCGGCTTCAACGGTAGGGTTACCGCGAGAATCCATTACTTCAAAGGCTTTAACAGCGACAATCTTGCTCATTTACAATGGGCTCCGTATTGGTACTTACTGAAAATAGGTTTTCGTAAATCAGACTTTACGCACTTTTTGCTACAGCACTCAGGCTAAATAGCAGAGGGGAAAGTGCCGCGCGCCCAATCAGGGCGCGCAAAAATATTTCTTTTTTATTTCGTATCCAGCGGCTCAAAACCTTTAATCAGGTCATCTACCGCTTTCATCTGCGCCAGGAATGGCTCCAGCTTTTCCAGTGGCAATGCACTGGGGCCATCACACAATGCTTTGTCTGGACTCGGGTGTGCTTCCAGGAACAGGCCGGCAATACCGATAGCCAGACCTGCGCGGCCCAGCTCAGTGACCTGTGCACGGCGACCACCAGAAGCTGCACCGGAAGGATCGCGCATTTGCAGTGAGTGGGTGACGTCAAAAATCAGCGGGGCACCGCCGGAGGCGTTGATCATGGTGCTAAAGCCCAGCATATCGACAACCAGGTTATCGTAGCCAAAGCAGGCACCGCGCTCACACAAAAGAATATTTTCGTTGCCACACTCAGCGAATTTCTCCACCACATTTTTAACTTGCGGCGGGCTCATAAACTGGGGCTTTTTGACGTTGATCACTGCACCAGTCGCTGCCATAGCCGCGACCAGATCAGTTTGGCGGGCCAGGAAGGCCGGCAGCTGGATAATATCCACGACTTCGGCAACCGGAGCAGCCTGGTGTACTTCGTGGACATCGGTAATCAAGGGAACCTTAAAGGTATCTTTGATTTCCTGAAAAATCTTCAGGCCTTCTTCCATTCCCGGTCCGCGATAGGAATTGATGGAAGAGCGATTGGCCTTGTCAAAAGACGCTTTAAAAACATAGGGAATACCCAGTTTTTCAGTGACTTTTACATAGTGCTCAGCCACCTGCATCGCCAGGTCGCGGGATTCCAGTACATTCATACCGCCAAACAGCGCAAAGGGCTTATCGTTGGCGACCTGAATATTTCCGACTTCAATTGTTTTCACTGTCAGCTCCCTGTCATCTCACCCCCAGTCACAGAGACCGGGGGCGGATTACTGATTAACCCTGGTTTTCACGCTGCTTCATTGCGGCGGCAACAAAGCTTTCGAACAGCGGATGGCCGTCGCGCGGGGTTGAAGTAAATTCCGGGTGGAACTGGCAAGCAACGAACCAGGGATGGTTCGGCAATTCAACCATTTCTACCAGGGTATCGTCTGCAGACCAGCCGCCAATTTTCAAACCAGCTTGCTGCAGGCGATCAACGTAGTTGTTGTTCACTTCGTAGCGGTGGCGGTGGCGTTCTACAATGACGTCTGCGCCGTAGATATCGCGAGCCTTGGTGTCTTTAGCCAAACGACACTCCTGGCCACCCAAGCGCATGGTGCCACCCAGGTCGGACTGCTCGTCGCGCTTCTCGATATTGCCTTCGCTATCGATCCACTCTGTGATCAGGCCGATAACAGGGTGCGGGGTTTTAGTATTGAATTCAGTACTGTTGGCACCTTCGAGGCCGAGCACATTGCGCGCGAACTCGATAACCACAGACTGTAAACCGAGGCAGATGCCCAGGTAAGGAATATTGTTTTCACGAGCGTAGCGAACAGATTCAAGCTTGCCCTCTAAACCGCGCTCACCAAACCCACCTGGAACCAGGATTGCATCGGCATCCTTGATCAGGTCAATGCCGTTCTCACCCTCAACGTCTTCAGCGTTGATAAAGTCGATATCCACTTTGCAGCGATGCTTGATACCCGCATGGGTCAGGGACTCGATCAGGGACTTATAGGCATCCAGCAACTCCATGTATTTGCCAACCATGGCAATTTTCACTTCGTGCTGCGGGTTCAGCTTGCCATCGACCACTTCGTCCCACTCGGAAAGGTCTGGTGCCTGGCATTCCAGCTGCAGTTTTTCCACAACGATATCGTCGAGGCCGTAACTGTGCAGAAGACGCGGTACGCCGTAGATGGTCTTGGCATCGGGCAGCGGTACAACAGCGCGCTCTTCCACATTGGTGAACAGTGCGATCTTGCGGCGGGAGTCCTCATCGATCTCGCGCTCGGAACGGCACAGCAGAATATCCGGCTGCAAGCCGATAGAACGCAACTCTTTAACAGAGTGCTGGGTCGGCTTGGTCTTGGTTTCACCAGCAGTGGCAAGGAAAGGCACATAGCTCAGGTGGATCAACAGGGCGCGATTGGTGCCCATTTCCACACGCAGCTGACGCACAGATTCCAGGAACGGTTGGGATTCGATATCACCTACGGTGCCACCGATTTCAACAATTGCGACATCGACATCGCGGCCACCTTCTACAACGCGGCGCTTGATCTCGTCGGTAATATGGGGGATCACCTGTACGGTGCCACCCAAGTAGTCACCACGGCGCTCTTTGCGCAGTACGGTTTCGTACACGCGGCCGGTGGTGAAGTTGTTACGCTTGGACATCCGGGTACGGATAAAGCGTTCGTAGTGACCCAGGTCCAGGTCAGTCTCGGCACCATCCTCGGTGACATACACCTCGCCGTGCTGGAAGGGACTCATGGTACCCGGGTCTACGTTGATGTAGGGGTCCAGTTTGAGGATGGTAACCTTGAGGCCACGGGCCTCGAGAATGGCGGCCAAAGAGGCGGAGGCGATACCTTTCCCCAACGAGGAAACCACGCCACCAGTTACAAAAATATAGCGCGTCATGCAAAACCTTGGTCAGTTGAGCGCTCGATGAATGTCGAGCTTACAGGGCTGGCCCGGGCGGATAATCCAGCTTCTCCCGGTGCCTTTTAGACGGGGCGCCAGGGTAGCAGAAACCCCCTTAACACTCAATCGAAAAACCGCCAGCCGGGTGGTTCATCCGGGATGGCGCAGCCTGCTTTGCATGAAAAGAGCCCCGCGACAGCCACCAGATCATCCCCCAAAAATACCAATGGGACACGATCCCTGAGCCAGGGCTCAAGGGCCCACTCCTGCAAGAGCTTCTTAAGCGTTTGTGACCTGGAGCGATTTACCGGGTGCGCACGCTCCCCCCCCCTGCGATAACACACTCTATAGTCGTCCACTGGCCAATCCGAAGAGGGCCGAAGAATGCCACCCGCTGGCAGAGCCAGATTAGAGCGGCCATCCCAGTGCCAACCTTTATCGGAGTTATTGGCAATTGGCGCCAGCTCAGGGGTCAGGTAAAGGCGATTCCGAAAACGCCGCACCACTTGCCCACCCAAATTAACTTCAAGCTGTGCATCCTCTGCCGCATGAGTCACCTGGGAAAGCGCCTGATTTAATAGGGCCGACTCTGGCGGCTGCCCCCCTTGGCGCAACACCCAATGCCGCACAAGGTTTTTACGGCGCCCCTCGCTAAGGCTGAAGAAGCGAGGCAGGGCCAGACTTTCGCCAAATCGCTCCACCTTTAAATCAGCCTCCTCCAGGTCTGCAAGTGCCAACTCAGACAGCAAGTCCGCAGACTCCCTCAGGTTCTCCGCTGCCCGAGCGATCTGGCGACTCACTCCCCAACGCTGGTTGAGCAGTGGCACAACTCGATGCCGCAAAAAATTACGCTCCAGGGCCTCATCCGCATTGCTGTCATCTTCAATCCAGCTCAATCCGTGAGCCTCAGCCCACTGCTCTAGCTCTTTTCGCCCCGCCCTGAGTAGAGGGCGCAGTAAGTACTTATTATCTCCGATAGTTCGACTCTCGGACATACTGGCCAATCCCAACACGCCCGCGCCCCGCATTAAGCGCAGCAGGAAAGTCTCAGCTTGGTCATCCGCGTGGTGACCGAGCAGAATTTGATCACCTTCGGACATCACCTGATTGAAGGCCGCATATCTCGCCCGGCGAGCCCCCTGCTCCAATCCGCCATCTTTGTAATCAACAGCAACCTGGATGGCTGTAAAGGGTACCGCCAGATTTTCAGCAAACTCTTTACAGTGAGCCAGCCAAATGTCCGCATTTGTATTTAGGCCATGGTGAATATGAAGCGCACGCACGGGAACCTGGCAAGTTACCAGAAGGTGCAGGAGAACAGTGGAGTCCAGACCACCAGAAAACCCCACCCACAACTGGCCGCTGGCAGGGTGGGACTTTAGTAATCCCTTTATCAGAGTTGGGAGTTTTTCTGGGGGGGCTACGGGTTTCACAAGGGGTCGAGCCAGAATCAAATTTTCAAAAGTATACCGCCAAACCCAGCAAAGGCGGCTAGAGCCCTTTAGCTGGGCTCTATAGTACCCTTCTCACTGCCAGCCCTGGCTTCGCAATTAAGCCGGCGGTACTCGGTCGGCGTCATACCCACCATTTTCTTAAAAAAGGAGTTAAATGTAGCCTTGGTGTTAAAGCCCGAGGACAACATTACCTCCATCACGGTGAGCCCCGCATTTTGCGGCTCCCGCAACATCCGTCTTGCCTCATCTATACGGTAACGGTTTACAAACTCGAAGAAGTTGCATTGAAAATGACGATTAATAGTCTGTGAAAGCAACCTGCGTGATACCTGTAACTGCCCGGACAGCTGCTCTAGTGTAAGGGCTGGAACCAAGTAAGGCTTTTCTTCCCGCATATAATTTTCAATTTGGGCTGCCAACTCCAGATCAATCTCAGGCTCCCCATTAGCATCCTGTTCCTGGTCAGAACTTACATCTTCCCCGGACTTCTCCACTTTATGCCCATCGCCCTCAAACATTGAGGAGTAACTGAGACTAAAGAAGATCATGGCGCTAACCAAAACAAATACGGCGTAGTTACTAAACAGCCCCATCGCTCCAATATCCAACTGGAGCTGCCACTCCTGCGCCAGCCCAACCGCCAGGTTAATCATCAGAGCCCAAATACGAACCAGCAAGAAGCCCCAGATCAACACCAGCAGCCAAGTCAGGTCAATTTTCTCAATACTGGAATGATTATCTCGAATCTGCCTGCGGCATCGACGCACCTCAAAAAGACACAAAACACCGAAAAGTACCCGAAGCGATTCACGAGCCAATCCCAACAAGTGATCGAACACTGAGCCAGTTGTTAAATTCTCCCCACGCAGCATGGCTGTCTTGGTTTCGCTATCAAATTGCCAGTAGGAGAAATATTCAAACACGACTGCCAGTAAAAAAGGCAGCAGGTACCAAAGGTCCCGCCTGGAAATCCTAAACCCCTCGCGAGTTAAGGAGCGGGTATACCAAAGTAACAGGGGACCTTCTAACCAGTAGGCTGCGCCAAATACAAAAAACAAGTTCGGGGAGGTCTCAATGGACCAACTGCGGAAACCCTCACCAAAATTAATCAGGATATCCAGGGGAATAGCGGCTTGCGAGAACAGAAATAGCGCCAACAAGGTATTGCTGAAACGCCGCTCACGACGAATCACTAACAACAACAGTGCAAAAAGAGCGCACTGATAACTGGTCATTATCAGAACAATATCGTGGAAATTGAATAGTAAAGCGTCCATTGATACTCAAATAGCCCTTCTACCTTCTTGAAAGGTCTAGACATTCCTGCGAAGTCGCGCCTTGATTGTGAACCGCTCTGCATGCCAGAGGTATCACGGAGTTATTCTGAGGCTCCCTAGAAAGATATTACCACTAAACCACCATCGACCCGTCCAAATGAGGGGTAAAGCTTTAGGTAATACCTGAATTTGTACGTCCAGATTTGGGTATTACCACAAATCAAGACGACGAGCTTGAGCCCCGAAGACAAAATCTCCCTACCAGTATCGATTCACCAGAAAAGAACTAACTCTTCAAGCAACAAGGGGAGACCGGGATGATAAACCGTCGGAAATTTATTCAAGGACTGGCCACTGTGGGCGGGACCTCTCTGGCCCTAACCTGCACAGAGCAGCAAGCTCTTGCGGCAGCAGATAATTTTTTCAAATCGCGAAGAACTGACGCCTACCGGGCACGGCTTTTCTCTATTGAACAACTCACCACCCTGCACAAAATCTGCTCCCACCTGATACCCGCAACGGATACTCCCGGCGCAGCTGAAACAGAGTGCCATTTATTTGTCGATCACTATTTAACCGACTGCATAGAAGAGCAGACCCAGCTAAAAACCAAAAAGCTCTTACATGAGTTGGATGAGCGTGCCACCACCCGGTATGGACACCCCTTTATTCATCTTGCCCCAGAACAATCGGTTGCTCTACTCGAATCACTCGATACCGGAATAGCCCCCTTTAACCCAGACTTACAGCAAGATTTCAGGAATCTTAAATTCCTGGTGTGCCTTGGCTACTACACCAGCTTTACCGGAGCCACCCGTGAGCTTGCTTACCAAGCAATTCCCGGTGGATTCAAAGGTTCAGTTCCATTGGATCAAACCGGGAAGGCCTGGGGTTCACTGCCACGTATTTAAAGGAAAGCACTATGCAAAATGATGAATTATTGATCCAAAAAGAAAGCCAGATATTTGACGCGATTGTTATAGGATCAGGTATTAGCGGCGGCTGGGCAGCAAAAGAACTAACCGAACGGGGATTAAATACCCTGATGATAGATCGGGGCCGGATGGTAAAACACGGTCAGGACTACCCCACAGAAAACAAGGGACCTTGGGAATTCCCGCTCCGTACTAAAATGAACCTGAAAGAGAAAAAAGAAATCTATCCGATACAAAGTCGTAGTATTTTTCTCAATGAAAGCACCAAGCATTTTTTCTGCAATGACAACGAACAACCCTACTCCACAGAGCCCGGCTCAGACTTTACCTGGATTCGCGGCAATCAAGTAGGAGGCAAAAGCCTTCTCTGGTTCCGGCAGTCATATCGATTTAGTAACCACGACTTTCTCGCAAACAAACGTGATGGCGTAGGAGTTGATTGGCCCATTCGCTACAAGGATATTGCACCCTGGTACAGCAAAGTCGAACGCTTTGCCGGAATCAGTGGCAATACGGACAATATTGAGCAACTGCCAGACTCCGAATACCAACCACCATTTGAGATGTACCAGTGTGAACTAGACATCAAGTCCAGGTTTGAAAAGCAGTATCGTGATAAGCATTTCATTATTGGAAGAGCTGCTCACCTGACCAAACCAAACCGGGAACAGGTAGCCCTAGGCCGATACAACTGCCAAGCTCGTAACCAGTGCCAACGAGGCTGCTCATTCGGCGGCTACTTTTCTACACAAAGCGCCACCATGCCAGCCGCAATGAGAACCGGCAAACTACAAATTGCCAGTAATAGCGTGGTACACAGCCTTATTTACAACTCGCAAAAGAACCGAGTAGCTGGCGTAAGGGTAATCGACAGCGAAACCCTGCAACAACGAGAGTATTTTGGCCGAATCGTTTTCCTCTGCGCATCCACATTGGGCTCAACCCAAATACTCCTCAACTCAGCCAACAAGCATTTCCCCAAGGGGCTCGCCAACAGCTCTGGTGTACTGGGCCACTACCTTATGGACCACAATTACAATGCCTCAGCCCACGGCTTTATTGATGGTTATGAAGATGAGTACTTCTCCGGGTGGAGACCAACCGGCATCCTGATTCCCAATTTCCAATATCGCCCCGAACTTTACCGAAAGCACTACAAGCGCGGCTACCAGATTTCAGGAAGCGCCTATCGGCAGGACTGGCGGACAATGGCTGCTTCCGAGGGGATTGGAAAATCTTTCAAAGAAAAACTGCAACAACCTGGGCGCTGGGGATTTTGGATCGGTGCACAGGGAGAGATGTTACCGAGGCACGAAAACCAGGTCAGCCTCCACTCCACCAAAAAAGATAAGTGGGGAATCCCGCAACTACATATCAATTGCCAATGGTCTGAAAATGAGCGCCTAATGATGGAGGATGCCTGTGAGACCATGCAAGCTATGCTTAAGAATTTGGGACTAAGTGAAGTTAGTGGACAAGTCACTAGTGATAAATACCCCCCTGGAAGTGCCATCCATGAGGTAGGCACAGCACGAATGGGTAGTGATAAAACCAACTCAGTTTTAAATGGGCACAACCAATCGCACGATATACCCAACCTTTTTGTAACCGATGGCTCCTGCTTCGCCTCTTCAGCAGTTCAAAACCCCTCTCTAACTTTTATGGCATTAACTGCTCGAGCCGCAAACTATGCAGCCAGCGAACTTTCTGCGGGGAGATTATAAAAGTGATAAGCCTACGAAATTTATCTCGCAATCTGTTTACAGCTCTTCTCTTGACAACTTTACCCACCTTAAAATCAGTCGCAATAGAAGTGAATATGACTACTGAGAAAATTGAACCCCAACTCGGGGTTCAACTATGGTCTGTTCGCCATGAGTTAAACCGGGACTTTTCAGGCACCCTAAAAAGACTAAAAGCAGCAGGTTTTAATGCGATAGAACTGGCTACGGAACTAGGGCCGTACAAAGAAAAGCCAAAGGAACTCCGCTCTCTACTGGAGCAATTAAAGCTAAAAGTGAGCGGTGCACACGTTTCTATTACCCAGCTGCTCCCGGAATCAATTGATGCAACGGCCACTTATTACCAGACCCTGGGTGCCGAATACCTAATTGTTGGCTGGGACCCGAGAAGCTGGGACCCTAACGGGGTAGACAAGTTAATATCGCAGCTTCGCAGTGCGCAATCCGTTCTTTCCAAGTACGGTTTGAAAATGGGATTTCATAATCACGATAAAGAATTTTCCACTTACCAAAACACAACTTTCTGGGACTATATATCCCAGTCTACTGATGACAATTTCATTTTGCAGTTAGACATCGGCTGGATTTCTGCGGCAGGCAAAGATCCTATCAGCTATCTAAAACGATATCCGGGGCGAACCTATACCACTCACTTTAAATCCTGGGTTCCTGATGAGAATATTAACAATAAAGCTAGGGAGCCTCTGAATAACTCCGTGATACCTCTGGCTTGCAAAGCGGTTCACAATCAAGGCGCGGCTTCGCAGGAATGTCTAGACCTTTCAAGAAGTTGCAACGCGGAGTGTGAATCGCTCTGCGAGCCCCGAAGGGCGGGCCTTGAAGGCTACAGCTGCTGCGTTGCAGCTCTTGCAAAGGGCTACGGCCATTCGCGGCGAGCTGCGCCTAACATCTGCAGCCTTCAAGGCCCGCAGAGACATTACGGAGTTATTCAGAGGCTCCCTATAATCGGCATGGATCTAATAGATTGGCCTTCAATTATTGAGGCCAGTATCGAAGTCGGCGGCAGCCAGTGGATTATTCTTGAGCAGGAGACTGCGCCAAAGGGTATGGAAACAATAGAGGCGCTTATAAAATCAAAAGCAAATCTTCAGCAATACCTTTCATCGTATATGTCCACTAGAAAGGATATAAAATCATGAAATACCTATTCCCCGCCCTATTGACTTTGATACTTCAAGCCAGCAATTGCATAGCAATGACAGCCGCCCCAGAAACTTACGACTATTTAAGAATTCCTTATCCGCTGGAAAAACAGCACACCATTCAAGAACCAAGTATCGCACCTTCAAAAATCACCATCACCGCCACAAAAGGCAGCGATTTATTCACCAATGCCGACAACTCTTATCAAATAGACAATGCCCCAAGGTTACTTTTCGCACCGAAAACTGACTTTATTTTTTCCGCAAAAGTCTCTGTAGACCTTGAGAAAAACTTTGATGGAGCCGCTTTAATTGTTTATGCAGACGAGGGAAACTGGGCAAAACTTCTACTTGAGAGGTTTAACTCTGGCAAAAATGGCATAGCGTCTACCGTCGTTTATAAAGGTGGTGACGATGCCTATCATATAGAAACCCAGAGGGAATACAGATATCTAAAAATTGCGAGGAAAGGGACTACATACTTCTTTTATCACTCAGAGGATAGCAGACACTGGTCATACCTTCGATCATTTTCCCTGCAGACCTCCAAGTCCACCAGGATTGGTTTTCTTGCCCAATCACCTACAGGCCCCGAAGTACAAGCTTTGTTTTCTGACATTAACTTTGAGGAAAAAACAATTACAGACTATATGCAGGGAACCTAACGACCCGACTATCATCTCGAAGAAAAAACTTCGCGAGAACACTAATAACAGCCTTCGAGATACATAGCTATGACAAGCGCAACTTCTGTCATAGCTATGCATCTCGAGCCACCCGGGAAATGCTTGTCATCAAGCAGTCCGCGCCAAGGGCCTGTTTATACCAAGAAGATACCCAGAGAGAAGCTGATAAAATTCTTCAGGCTTTTCCAGCATAGGGCTGTGGCCGCAATCATACACTTCACAATAATCCAAATTATCATTCTGGGAGGCCAGCGATCGCCAGGATTCAGCCGGTGTTATTTGATCGAACTCTCCCCATATTAACTTGATCGGGCATCTCACTTTCTTCAGACTGCCATAAACATCATACTTCCTACTTATATTCAGCCATTTAACCACTGATTTAAACGTTTCGTTAGTGGAGAAAATAGTATTGATATCGGCGACGCCCTTTTCGTAGTCCGGTTTCGGCAGGCGGTTAATATCTCGGAAGACCCGCTCACAAAGTATATTTGCTGCTCCAGGTACCGACCCGCGTAAATCAGAAAGGGAAACTCCTGCCTCCAATTCCTCAAGCCCCGGGGCTCCACTGATAACCACCCCAGCCACCAATTCAGGATATTTTGCGGCAAAATCTAACGTAATAAGCCCACTCATCGAGTTGCCGACCAAAATATTATTATCCATATCTCCATTTAACTGGAGACACTCTCTAATCATTTCGTGCGCCGAATCCAACTTACCCATAAAAACCTCGGGGATAGATGGCTCGATAACAGTTATTTTATGCCCCTGCTGCCGACAAGCGTCTGCAACCTGGTTCCAGATCCATCCACGCGCGAAAAGTCCTGGTAAAAAAACGATATGACAAGGTGCCATTAGTTCCTCCAATTCCATTTCAAGTTAATTTATCCGCACCATCCCCGGCACCACCATGGCCGAGGACCTCAAAATGCACAAAAATCAAATAGGGAACCAACCCACCATAACCGCCATAATTCAATGGAAGGCCAGGTCTGAAAAACAAACACTCGAAAAATAACCAGCAATAAGAATGCCAACTATCCAAGAGCCCTAATTTTGAGAGCGAAGTCATACTAACCTGAGAGGAATGGCAGCTTCATTTCAAATCAATTACCTTTCTGTTCCCGAGAAAATGGAACCTGCGCAAAGCCTACCCCACTCCAAAATTTAAATAAGATTAGAAAATAAAATTTATTGAATTATCTATTTGCCTGCACGTTTGCAGTGCCTGACAACTCAATACAGCACCAATAGCGGCAATAATTTTGTGACAAGTAATACTATGAAGGCGTGAAATAACAAAAATCAGGAGAGGTAGATTTATCGTGGGGTAACGCTATCCAATATACTAAAAATGGAGAAGGAAATAGGACCCTATGAGGCATGGATGCCGATTAGGAGCTTACAGGGATGTATTCACAGCGTGTCTCGAGTGAAGTGTATTCTTTCCTTCCACCCCAGTAGTAAATCTATGGGATAAAAGAAATAGTAATATCTGGAAAGAAGAGATTGGCGGGTAAAAAAGTGCCAAGAGGATAGAACATCACACTGGCACCGTTCCTGTGAGAACAAATTGTTTCAGCCGCTAACCGGAACCAAAAAACAGGCTCCGGTTAGAACTGAGGGTAATTAGCCCTTTAAGTGTGTTGTAACTTAACCGTCACAACGAATATCAGCAGATACTCCAGCTTCCGGGGTCAACTTAACGTTGGCAACCGCAATAGCCATCGGAGCTTCACTCTCCAAGCCAAAGGCACTAAACACCTTGCCGAAGTCCGCACCGGCTTTTACAAAGCACTGCAGATCTACAGAAACCCGAGTCCAGCTTTTCTGCTCCATGGATTTCAGCGCAGACTCCAGCGGTACCTTGGCAGAACAGCCATCACCACAGTTCATGGTAGCCACCACCGGCTTTTCAATTGGCTGATCGACACGGATATTCAGTGTCAGCGCAGATTTCTCTTCCAGGTAGACATTCAGGTCCTGCATATATTCAGCAGACAACTGAACTGCACCAGGACGCAGGCCTTTCCAGGTAATCAGTCGAGCATCTTCCTGGGAAGACATATCGATGGAGCTGACAGTGATGTTTTTATCGTCTCCGCTAACCGCGAAGTTACCGTGTACAGGTACAACCTCTGCCCCAGCTTCAGCGATATTCAACACCCAGGGAGCTTGCGGGCGGGATACCAACAGCCAGGCTTCTTCCAAACCGCCACCGGCACTGGATTCACTGGTCTCCGGCAATTCGTTACTCACCAGGGATTCCTGTTCAGCAGCCAGGCCATAGCCCAACTCAAACAGTGGCTCGTAATTGTCGTGGTATGGATTCAGGACATTCTGATAGCTGTGCATTGGCCAGCTAAATGGCAGCTTGCCGGTAAAGTCGTAACGGGCTTCCCCATTGGCGTCTTTAATCAGCACATCCGCAACACCAGCACCTTCAGAGCCAGGCAGCCAGGCGGCAACAAAGGCATCGGATGCATTCAATTCACTGTTAATCCAGAGAGGACGGCCTGAAAGGAACACACTGACTACCTGAACACCCTGCTCACGTAGTTTTTTCAGCAGTGCCAAGTCCTTCTTATTACCGCGTTGATACTCCAAGTTGGTAATATCGCCGTGCCACTCTGCATAGGGCTCTTCGCCAAATACAACAATAGCAACCTTGGGCGCCTTGCCATTGGCAAAAGTGGCATCTGAGAAACTGCCATCAGCACTCAATACAGCTTCACCGCCAGCGGCTTTAACCGCCGATGAAATGCCTTCAAAGATTGAAGTGGCACCGGGGAAATCTGCGCGCGTGTTGCCGGTACCCTGCCAGGAAATCGTCCAACCACCACTCTGCTTGGACAGGTTATCCGCACCATCGCCGGCAACCAGAATATTCTGATCCGCAGCCAATGGCAGCAGCTTGTCGTTATTTTTCAGCAATACCAGGGATTTGCGTACCGCTTCACGAGCGATTGCGCGGTGCTCCGGATTGCCCAGGATGCCGTCTTTGCCTGCCAGCGGCATATTGCGGTCAAACAGACCTGCACGGATCTTCACTCGCAAGATACGGCGAACAGCATCATCGATACGCTCTGCACCGATTTCACCGCTCTTGGCCTGGGCCAGGGTGTTGTTGTACAGGGCTTTCCAGTCCGCCGGCACCATAAACATATCGAGGCCGGCATTAATCGCCGCTGCACAGCTCTCTACGGTGCAACCGGGCACGAAACCGTGGCCATTCCAGTCGCCCACAACAAAGCCATCAAAACCGAGGCGCTCTTTCAGAACGGTGGTCAGAAGGTATTTGTGGCCGTGGAGTTTTTCACCGTTCCAGCTATTGAATGAAGCCATCACGGTCTGTACGCCAGCCGGCAGAGACGTCAGGTAACCCGCCGCATGGACCTCTGCCAGTTCTTTTTCCGGAACCGCGTTATCACCTCGGTCAATTCCTCGATTCGTACCACCGTCACCGACAAAGTGCTTGGCAGTGGCAACCAGGTTTTCGCCGCGCAGGAATTCAGCGCTGGATTTTTCGCCCTGGAGCCCCTTCACCATTGCCTCGGCATAATCCGCAACAATCTTGGGATCTTCGGAATAGCTCTCGTAAGTTCTGCCCCAGCGGTCATCGCGGACTACCGCGACGGTAGGAGCGAAAGTCCAATCGATACCGGTCACTGCTACTTCGCGGGCGGTGGCGCTGCCAATACGCTCAATCAGCTCCGGGTCTTGGGCGGCACCCAGACCAATATTATGCGGGAACAGGGTCGCACCGATCACATTGTTGTGGCCGTGAACCGCATCGGAACCCCAGATCAGGGGAATCGCAACACCGCCATCGGAAGTGTCCATAGAAGCCTTAAAGAAGGCGTCAGAAAGGGCCAACCAGTCTTGCGGCGTGGCAAACTTATCGTTGTTCGGGAAGGCGCCACCACCATTCAATACGGAACCCAGGTGATAGGTCTTCACATCTTCAGGAGTAACGCTGCGGATTTCCGCCTGGATCATCTGACCCACTTTCTCTTCCAGAGACATGCGGGACATGATTTCAGTGATTTGGGCTTCCAGCTTTTCATCGCGTGGTAAGGCTGGCTTGAGTTCAGGCCAGTTGTCGATGCCCTCGGCGGCACTGGTGCCAGTATCGGCCTGCGCTTTATCGGCTTTTGGCTCAGTTTGTTGGCTCTCGGAATGACACCCGGCGAGCACAGAAGCACAGAGCACAAAGCCCAGCGAAAATCGCTTACTAAAATTCACGAATAACTCCCAAAATTATTCCACGCTTGTTAACTGGCTCTACGAGTTGCGCTCAGACAAACTTCAGAGGAAATATCTCCAAAGCCTTACGCACAGCGCGACCTACTATCGCCATATTTATTATGCCGCACATCACCTGCCCCGGCAGTTGTGCACGGTCTGCCTCCACCGAGCTGAAATATTAGAGATAACTCCAGATCCAGCTCTCGTCGGAATCATGTTCTGCGAATGCCGTATGCACCGAACGGCCATAAAACTAAGTCATGGCTACCCTGTGGGCATAGTTCGCAATGACAACAAATTGCAGTACTTGTCTCTACAGGCCAATAGAAATCCGATGGGCTGGTCCAAATTGCAGACAAGGCGGAAAGGATAAATGAAGGTTCTACTCCACCGCGCTACCGCGCAGGGTTCGTGAAAAAGCCCCGTAATAAACGATGTAGCAGTAACACACCAGAGGCACCAAAAATGAATACTGTATACCGGCGCTATCAGCCAGCATTCCCTGGAAAAGAGGAATAATTGCACCGCCTACAATTGCCATGCATAAGATACCGCTACCCTGGCTGGTATGTTTGCCCAGCCCGCGCAAGGCCAGGCTGAATATAGTCGGGAACATGATCGAGTTGCACAGGCCCACTGCAACTATGGACCAGACCGCGATCGGGCCTGACGTCATCATCGCGATTGCTATAAGTACCACCGAACCCAGGCCACAAACCGCCAGGGTTTTTCCAGCAGAGACAAAGCGCAGCAAAAAGGCCCCGGCAAAACGCCCTATCATCGCTCCGCCCCAATAATAAGAGACATACTTTGACGCTTCAAAAGGAGCCATCTTTGCCACTGATGGTTCACCAAAGAAACTCACCAGAAAACTGCCAATAGCCACCTCTGCACCTACATAGGCAAAAATACCTACAGCCCCCAGGGTCAAGCGGGGGAAACGCCACAGAGAAAACACATCGTGACCATCCGCTCCGCCACCCTGTTGGTGCTCGGGAATAGCCGGCAACCTGATCCAGGAAAAGAAAGCGACCATCACCAGTAGTAGAACCGCTAACCAGAAATAAGGGGTCTCCACCAAAGCCGCTTCGCGGGCCCTGAACTCAATAATACTCGCCGCTGTATCCGGGTCAGCGGTAATAGTAAGTCCCGCAAAGAAAACTGCGCCGCCAATCACCGGTGCCAAGGTGGTTCCCAGGGAGTTAAAAGCCTGGGTCAGATTCAGTCGACTGGGCGCCGTGCGAGCACTGCCCAGTGCGATAACATAGGGGTTTGCGGAAACCTGCAGCAGGGTAATTCCGGAAGCCAGAACAAACAGCCCCAGCAAAAAGACTTCGTAGATTTGCAGGCGGGCAGCGGGAATAAAGACCAGGCAGCCCGCACAAGCCACCAAAAGCCCGAGCACCAGACCAAGCTGATAACCAACCCGCCTCAACAACATGCCTGCCGGCACAGATACCAGGAAATAGGCAGCAAAAAAGTAAAACTGCACCAAGACAGCCTTGGTATAACTCAGCTCAAAAACATTTTTCAGGTGTGGTACCAGCACATCGTTCAGGCCGGTAATAAATCCCCAAATTAGAAATAGGGACGTAAGTGCAATTAAATTGATATAACGCGGGGCAACACCGGCCGCTACTCCGGCACGGGCATCAGTGTCATATTTAGCCATCTCGCTCGAGGAGAACCCCGATTCGGGCAACATCTGGCTCATCGGAAACCGATCCCCAAATCTAAACTATTTCTTTCTAGCGGTTGGTCCATTCACCCGGAATTTTTTCCGCCACCACATGATTTTGCGCAAAAGTTAGTACCACCTCTGCGACTGTGGATTCATTCAAGCCGTTAAAGGCCCTGCACATTTTTACCACAATTATTGGCAACTACCTATCTACTCAACCAAATTTCAAATTACCGTTTTTGACCAGATAGACAATCTAATAGTGTCGAGCTGGATAAACAGAAGTACCACTGAACTTTAGTCTCAAAGAAGTCCGGGCTGATTAACTCGCATTTAAAAATAGAGAGGAGTTGTCTTCTGAATCGAGATTGCCGAAAATTACTCGACTATTCACCCCGAAATCAGATAAAAAGGACTTTCTCGGGGACAAGCCGGAAGCGTGGCGCTATCCCCTCTGGCGGGTCACGTTTCTGCAAGGTAATATTCTGCGGATAATAATGAACGCGACGATGAGCGTCTATCCCGTCCTTTTCACAATACTAAATATGCGGGAAATCATGCAGTACTCGACCCGTCTAGATACGAGACCGAACACTGAAATTCAGTCGACCCGCTGGTTTTGGAAACTGCAGCTGGTCAGCTGGGTTGGCATACTGCTGGTCACTTTTCTTTCACTGACCCTGTGGCACTCCCCTACCGAGTGGCCTCACTTCGAGCCTGTCAATACAGTATTCCAGTGCGCTATTGCATTTTTATTATCCCTGTTTCTAAAACCGATTTTTGATGTCGCCTGGGAATCAGAGCTCGCTTTCCGCACCGTGATCTACCTTTTGGCTGTCGCTGTTATTTCGGGAATATGGACCCTGGTTCGAATGGAGGCCTATATACGCCTCAGTGGTGAACACTCGATCTGGTCTGAGTTCGGCGGCTGGTATTACGCTTCTTTATTTGTATTTTTATTCTGGAGCGCCCTGTACTGCGGGGTAAAATATCACTTCCTACTCAATGAAGAGCACAAGAAAATGCTGGAGGTTGCAGCAGTACATGAACGGGAGCAGCTCCGCAGACTTCAAGCAGAGGCCATTGCCAATGAAGCGCAACTAAAAATGTTGCGCTACCAGCTCAACCCCCACTTTCTCTTCAATACGCTCAACTCCATTAATGCCCTAATTCGATTCCAGCAAGCTGATGAAGCGCGGGAAATGGTTGTGCGCCTCAGTGATTTTTTAAGGCTCTCCCTAAAAGAAGACCCGATGCAGAAAGTTGAGCTTGAACGAGAGATCGAGGCGGTATTGCTCTACTTGGAGATTGAAAAAACCCGCTTTGCCGACAGGTTGTCCGTAGACCTGTCGATCGATGAAACCGTACGCCGCGCACAAGTGCCCAGCATGTTGCTGCAACCACTGGTGGAAAACTCGGTAAAATATGCCATAGCCCCCAACGAAATGGGGGGCACTATCGGTATCCACGCACACAACACCGATGATCGCCTGGTGCTGGAAGTCTACGACACCGGTTGCCCAGATCACTTTGCCAGCGAATGTGACCCGGAATCCTCCTCAACAGGAGTGGGCCTCAAAAACGTACGCGAGCGGCTATCGACGCTCTACCCGCAAGATTTCAAAATAGAACAAAACAAAAACTCTGATGGCGGTATGCAAGTACTCATCAATATTCCACTGGAAATTTCCAACCAATCAACCCACCTGACACAGGGAGAAGTTCAATGAGCAAACTCAGCGTCGTACTGGTGGACGACGAGCCCCTGGCTTTACGACTACTGAAAAGTATGCTCGAAGAACGCAAGGACCTGGATATTCTCGCCTGTTGTCGCAATGGCCGGGAAGCTGTCCAAGCAGTTTCAGAGCACAACCCGGACCTACTCATTCTCGATGTGCAGATGCCGGGAATGAACGGTTTTGATGTGGTGCGCAACTTGCAGGCTGACACCATGCCCCTGGTAATCTTTGCCACAGCCTACGACCAATACGCCCTTAAGGCTTTTGAAGTCCATGCAGTTGACTATGTACTCAAACCACTGGACCCGCGCCGACTGGAAACCGCCCTCGACCGAGCCCGCCAGCGCCAGGCACAGATGATATCCAAAGGAGAGGATGGCCATCAGGAAGAGAAAAATCGCCTGATGCGATCTTTCGAAAGCAGTGCCGGCAAAGCATCAAGCGGAGAGAACGCCGCTACTTCAACCCAGCGTCTCGCCATTAAAGACCGGGGCAGTATCACCATGGTTAGCCAACCGGATATCGAGTGGATCGATGCGGCGGGTGACTATATGTGTGTGCATGCCAAAGGGGAAACCCATGTAATGCGCAGCACTATTAAAGACCTGCAAAAACAACTCTGCCCAGACACTTTTAAACGCATTCACAGGTCCACACTGGTTAACCTGAACTTTATTGTGCATATCAAGGTTTTAACCAAAGGCGAGTACTTTCTCACCCTGAGCAGCGGTGCAAAACTGAAAGTAAGTCGCAACTATCGCTTACCGATCAAAGAGTTTCTCGACTCCAACAAACAGTCTGATCTAACTGCCCCCCAAGCTTCCTAACCCCCAACCTCTCTAAAACTGGCAGGGATCGCCGGTACCCCCTCCCCCCACAATCAAATACATTTCAAATTGGCCATTTATTCCGGACACAAAAAAGCCGGCATAAAAATGCCGGCAAACGAGCTCAGAAGAGAAGAAAAGAAAACTTAAGCGCGTTTATCTGTACGGTGTCCTGAGAGACCGTAGTAGAGAATATAGAGGTAACAGAAGATCGGCAGAACGAACGCCAATTGGATACCAATTTGGTCAGCCAGAAGCCCCTGTAACAACGGCACAATGGCACCGCCTACAATGGCCAGGCATAAGATTCCGGAGCCCTGACTGGTCGATGGGCCCAGCTTGGCCAGCGCCAAACTAAAGATAGTCGGGAACATAATAGAGTTGCACAGACCCACAGCCAGTACCGCCCACATCGCCAGATAGCCGCTACCCGTAACAGTAATCAACAACAATACACAGGAGCCAATAGAGCAGATTGCGAGCACTTTGCCAGCAGAGATAAAGCGCATAATTAAAGCCCCGGCAAAGCGACCAACCATAGCGCCACCCCAATACAGGGAGATATAGAAGGCAGCTTCAGACTCTTCCAAACCGGCGATGGAATCCTCAGCGATAAAGTTCACCAGGAAGCTGCCGATAGAGACTTCGGCACCTACGTAGACAAAAATAGCGATCGCGCCCAACACCAAGTGACGGTAGCTCCAGGCGGAAGCGGCTTCAGTATTGGAAACAGACTCAGAAGTTGCACTACTGACAATTGCTGGCAAATTCAAAAATGCAAAGACGATAGCCAGGATCGCCAGCGCGGAGGCCAGGATCAGGTAGGGAACTTCAATAACAGCAGCGCTGGCAGCACCCGCTGCAACACCGGCAGCGGGTAAAATCAGCAATGCACCAAATTGGGGGGCGATAGTGGTGCCCAGGGAGTTAAAGCCTTGGGTCAGAGTCAGGCGGCTGGGCGCCGTGCGCTCATCGCCCAGTGCTGTCACATAAGGGTTGGCGGAAACCTGTAAAATAGTAATACCGGAAGCCAGAATAAACAGTGCACCGAGGAACAGTGCGTAGACTTCCATTCTTTCAGCGGGGATAAACAGCAAACAGCCAACCACCGAAATACTTAAGCCGGTCACAATCCCTTTCTGATAACCAATTTTACTGACCAGAGCACCGGCAGGCAGGGAAACGAGGAAATAAGCACCAAAAAAGCAGAACTGCACCAGCATTGCCTGGGCATAGTTCAGCTCGAAAATTCCTTTCAAGTAGGGAATCAAAATATCATTCAGGCAGGTGATAAAGCCCCACATAAAAAATAGTGAGGTCAGCGCCACCAGGGCAAACCTGTGCCCCGACTGGTCACCCGTCGGTATCTGCGCAGCATCCGTTGCTGTATTACTCTGCATTATTGCCATAATTATTAATCCTGAGACTTCAGCTCACAGGCCTCTCCGGTCGATATTTTTATCCGGGCAAACCTGTGCCTATTGCACCAATCTTTATTGTTGGTACTTTCTATCATGGAGGTAGCGCCGCCTCAGAGGGCTTTTCGATAAGGGGGTTCAAAATGGAGGCAGCGTGGACATACAGCGGCCGTCAAGCTCCAGACTGTCTGCTATCGGGCCAGCTAAACCGCTTTCTCAACGGCTTCACCCGAAAGAGGAGATCGACCTGTTTGAGTACTTTATTTCCCACTAAGACTTCCCGGGAGTCCAATAACCTATCTGTATTGACGAGACTGTCCACAAGGCAGCCCTGTAAATAGTGGTTTTTTCAGGCAGAGGGACAGCGAAAGGGAAAACTCAATCTCGCGGAAAATGATACACAAGCGCAATTATCTATGAGTAGGGAAAGAAGGGACTAGGAAGGAAACACCAACCGCGCACAAGGACAATAAGTTTATACACTTGGCACGGCAGGAAAAGGATCTAGGGAGCCTATGAACAACTCCCTATAGCAAAAAAGCAGCTTAGGAAACGATATTGCCGTAGCTCATCAGGCGCTGATAGCGCTTCTCCAGCAGCTCATCAATGGGGATGCTGCTCAGCTGGTCCAGTTGCTCACTGAGACGGTCTTTGAGGTTATTGGCCATTGCATCCGGGTCACGGTGAGCGCCACCGAGAGGTTCGGGGATGGTTTCATCCACAATACCCAACTCTTCCAACACGCTGGAAGTCACCCCCATCGCCTCAGCGGCCAAAGGCGCTTTCTCGACCGTTTTCCAGATAATGTTGGCGCAACCCTCAGGGGAAATCACAAAGTAGGTGGAGTACTGCAGCATGTTCAGCTGGTCACCCACACCGATCGCCAGTGCACCACCGGAGGAACCTTCACCAATCACGGTACAAATAATCGGCGTGCGCAGGCGGGACATCACTGCCAGATTCTGGGCGATGGCTTCACTGATACCGCGCTCTTCACTGTCGATACCCGGATAGGCTCCCGGGGTGTCGATCAGGGTCAGCACCGGCATTTTGAAGCGCTCGGCCATTTCCATAACACGCAGGGCTTTGCGGTAACCCTCCGGCTTCGGCATACCAAAGTTACGCGCAACCTTCTCGTTTACAGAGCGGCCTTTCTCTTCACCAATCACCGCTACCGGCTTGCCATTTAAGCGCGCGATACCGGCGATAATCGCCTTGTCATCACCAAAGTGACGGTCGCCGTGCAGCTCATCCCAATCGGTAAACAAGCGTTCAATATAGTCCTTTGAGTATGGACGTTGCGGATGGCGGGCTACCTGTACGACCTGCCATGGGCTCAGGTCGGAGTAGATGGACTCGGTCAAAGTTCTACTCTTCTCCCGCAACCGGGTAACTTCATCGGCGATATTCAGCTCGTTGTCATCACCCACAAGCTGCAGCTCTTTTATCTTGCCTTCCAGCTCTGCAATTGGCTGCTCAAACTCGAGAAAATTAAAATTCATGAAATCTGCGCCTTTAACTCTTTTTGTTACCACCGGGCTATCACAGCGGCATAGCTTAACTGTACAGAACCAGCCAGTCGAGCCCGGTAGATTTTAACGCCGTTGTGCGTATTGAAGCGCCACCTGCTCACGTCCCAACAGTTCCCTGAGAGACTGGACCATCTGGTCGTTTGGTTCTACGTTCCACTGCGGCGGCAGTCGGTACAAGCCCCGGGCATCGTGGCGGGAAACCTCAAGGCTGACCCCGCACTGACCACCGGTATAGGGTTGCAGGCAAGCGGCCAGCCGCTTGGCCAGCCCCGGTGCCACACTGCCGCTATCCACTCGCAAACGCACCCCGGTCACCCGGCTCTGGCGCAGCTCATCGAGCGTGGAAACGCTGTTTACTGTCATCTTCAGGCCGCCGCTGTAATCGTCAGTGGCAACCGGTCCATCCAATACCAGCAGAGCATCCTTGGCCAACTTGTCTCTATGTTCGCCAAAGGCCTCGCTGAACATGGCCGCTTCAATACGGCCACTGCGGTCATCCAGGGTAACAATAGCCATGGAATCACCGCGTTTTGTTTTCATTACCCGCATCGCCACAACCAGACCCGCAACTTTTTGCGATTCCCGGCCGGGTTTCAAATCGGCGATTCGCGCCTTCACCAGGTGTTTTAACTCACCGGCATACTCGTCAATCGGGTGCCCGGTGAGATACAGGCCCAGGGTGTTCTTTTCGCCCTCCAGGCGCTCGCGGATACTCCAGCAGCGCGTGCGGCGGAAATCCTCGTACACATCGCCTTCAGATGCCTGAGGCACCACCTCACCAAACAGGTCCATCATGCCCGCATTGGCATTGGCCTTTTGCTGCTCCGCCGCTTTTACCGCTTCATCCAGCGCGTTAAATAGCACAGCGCGGGAGTAATCCAGGCCGTCGGCACCATTGGTATCCGGGCCTATGCTATCCAGTGCCCCAGAGCGCACCAGTGCCTCCAGCGCGCGCTTGTTCACCTTGCGCGGGTCAACCCGCGAGCAGAAGTCGAACAAATCGGTAAAGGGACCGCCCTCTTCCCGCGCCGCAATAATATTTTCAATCGGACCTTCACCCAGGCCCTTAATCGCACCGAGACCGTAGATAATGCGATTGTCGATATCCACCGAGAACTGGAAGCTGCCCAGATTCACATCCGGCGGCACCAGCACCAGCTCCATGGCTCGGCACTCTTCGATAAAGGTCACCACCTTATCGGTCTTATCCATATCCGAAGACATGGTCGCCGCCATAAACTGGGCAGGATAGTGCGCTTTCAGCCAAGCGGTCTGGTATGACACCAGTGCGTAAGCCGCAGAGTGCGATTTGTTAAAACCATAGCCTGCGAACTTCTCTACCAGGTCGAAGATCTTAATCGCAAGTTCGGGGTCAATTCCTTGCTCTTTTGCCCCATTTTCAAAAGTGGCCCTCTGTTTGGCCATTTCCTCCGGTTTCTTTTTACCCATCGCCCGGCGCAACAGGTCGGCGCCACCGAGGGTATAGCCCGCCAATTCCTGGGCGATCTGCATCACCTGTTCCTGGTAGACAATAACCCCGTAAGTGGGCTCCAGGATCGGTTGCAGTTTTTCGTGCTGGTATTTGGCATCTGGGTAGGCCACCTGGGCGCGACCGTGCTTACGGTTAATAAAGTCATCAACCATGCCCGATTGCAGCGGGCCCGGACGGAACAGGGCCACCAGGGCGATCATATCTTCCAGGTTGTCCGGCTGTAGGCGCTTGATCAGGTCCTTCATACCCCGGGATTCCAGCTGGAATACCGCCGTGGTCTCTGCCCGTTTGAGCATTTTGAAGGTTTCTTCATCGTCCAGCGGCAGCGCGGCAATATCCAGGGGCTCCTCACCCTCGCGCGCACGGGTCTCGTCCACCATGCGCTTGGCCCAGTCGATAATGGTCAGCGTCCGCAGGCCGAGGAAGTCGAACTTCACCAGGCCCGCATCTTCCACATCGTTTTTATCGAACTGGGTTACCAGACCCGCACCGGTCTCGTCACAGTAGAGCGGCGCAAAGTCGGTGAGCTTGGTGGGGGCGATAACCACACCACCGGCGTGCTTGCCCACGTTACGGGACACACCTTCGAGTTGCAGGGCCATCTCCCAGATTTCCTGGCCCTCATCATCGTGATCGAGGAATTCCCGCAGGATCTCTTCCTGGTCGAAGGCCTTTTGCAGGGTCATGCCCACATCGGGGGGAATCATTTTGGACAGCTTGTCGGCGAGGCCGTAGGACTTGCCCTGCACCCGCGCCACATCTCGCACCACCGCCTTCGCGGCCATGGTTCCGAAGGTGATAATCTGGCTCACCGCTTGGCGTCCATAGTTATCCGCAACGTAGCCAATTACCCGGTCGCGCTTCTCCATACAGAAGTCGATATCGAAGTCGGGCATCGACACCCGCTCCGGGTTCAGGAATCGTTCGAACAGCAGATCGTATTGCAGCGGGTCCAGATCGGTAATATCCAGCGAGTAGGCCACCAGGGAGCCGGCACCGGAACCCCGCCCCGGGCCCACCGGGATATCGTGGTCTTTGGCCCACTGGATAAAGTCCATTACGATCAGGAAGTAACCGGGGAATCCCATCTGGATAATGATATCCAGCTCAAAGCGCAGGCGGTCTTCGTAGACCTGGCGGCGCTCGGCATAGTCTGCAGCGGATTTGTCGAGGATGGTGGCGAGACGCCGCTCCATACCTTCATAGGAGACCTTTTCGAAGAACTGGTCTTCGGTCATACCCTCGGGAATCGGGTATTCCGGCAGGAAGTATTTACCCAACTGGATCGGTGCGGAGCAGCGCTTGGCGATCTCCACGGTATTTTCCAGGGCTTCGGGGATATCGCCAAACAGCTCCCACATCTCCTCCGGTGTGCGGAAATACTGCTGCGCGGAATAGCGGCGTTCGCGGCGGGGGTCATCGAGAGCGCGGCCTTCGTGAATACAGACGCGCACCTCGTGGGCCTCGAACTCGCTCTCGTCCATAAAGCGCACGTCGTTAGTGGCGACCACTGGCAAGTTCAGGTTCTGGGCCAACTTCACCGCCGAGTGCAGGTAGTCCTCATCGCCGGCGCGACCGGTGCGCTGTAACTCCAGGTAATAGCGGCCGGGGAATAACTCCGCCCACTCCCGTGCCAGCTCCTCCGCCTGGGCGCGGCGCCCCGCTACCAATGCACGGCCCACATCGCCGTACTTGGCACCGGACAGCATCAGCACCCCTTCGCTGTACTCCTTAACCCATTCGCGCTTGATATAGGCATTACCGTGGTACTGGCCTTCCATCCAGGCGCGGGAAATCAGCTCGGTAATATTGCGATAGCCATCGGCGTTCATCGCATAGAGCGTGATCAGCGTAGGCTTGCCCTCACCGCCTTCGCTGAGCCAAAAATCCGCTGCGGTAATCGGCTTGATACCGGAACCCAAACAGGCCCGGTAGAATTTGATCTGCCCGTAGAGGTTGCACTGGTCGGTAATCGCCAGGGCCGGCATTTCCAGCTCCTGGGCGCGGGCGATGGCCGGCTTGATTCTTACCAGGCCATCGATCAGGGAAAATTCTGAGTGAATTCTTAGGTGGACAAAGGGTTGGGTCATAGTCGCATTTAGTTCCGGGCCCTGCGAGGCCCGGCCCCGACAAAGCGCTATCGATTGTTTACCAGATTCGGCCCATTTGCCGCGCGCGCTCGGTGCAGAGCTTTAACACTGCACGGCGCTCATCATTGTTCATGGAGCCCCAGCGGCTGATTTCGTTACCACTGCGAAAACAGCCCTCGCACAGGTCCTGTTCATTCAGGGCACATACGGAGATACAGGGGGATTTCACCGGGCGCTCTTTCGGCTGCACGGTTTTTACCGGTTGTTCAGACATCTTTAGCCTCAAGCGGGACCAGCTCACTGGCGAAATGTTTGCCGTTGGCCGCATAGTGATCGCTGCTGGCTTTGAGCAGCTCGTAGGTGGCGGGATCGAGAGATTTTACTACCTTGCCGGGAGAGCCCAGCACCATAGAGTAATCGGGGATTTCTGTACCCTCGGTCACCAGCGCATTGGCGCCAATGATACAGCACTTGCCGATTTTGGCCCGGTTTAAGATCACGGCATTGATACCAATCAGGCTGTAATCACCAATGTCACAGCCGTGCAGCATCACTTTATGGCCTACGGTGACACCGGTACCGATGGTTAATGGCACACCGACATCGGCATGCAGAACCGAGCCATCCTGTACATTGCTGTATTCACCGATAGTGATCGGCGCACAGTCACCGCGCACCACCGCGTTAAACCATACGGAACTGTGCGCAAGCATACGCACATCTCCAATCACATGGGCACCCGGCGCAATATAGTGGCCCTCACCTTCCAGTTGTGGCTGCTTATCCCCCAATCTGTACAGCATTTGGCCTCCGGCTCGATATGATTATGAACCGCTTATTATCTCGCGCCAAAGAGGCCGTGGCTAGGGAGAGATGATTGCGCTTTTCCCAATATTACCCGTTAGAGCAGCTCGCCCTGCTGGACAAAGTTGGCGCCCTCAAGGGTGAGCAAGCGCGCTTTCAAAGACAGGCCGCCGGCGTAGCCGGTAAGGCTGCCATTGGCTCCGATTACACGGTGGCAGGGAATAACGATAGCAATCGGATTCGCACCATTGGCCCGCGCCACCGCGCGAATAGCCCGTGGCTGGCCCAGCCACTGGGCTTGCTGGCTGTAACTGCGGGTTTCGCCAAAAGGAATTTGCAACAGCGCATCCCAAACCCGGCGCTGGAATTCAGTACCCTTTGGCGCCAGAGGCAGATCGAAACTTTTGCGCTGGCCGGCGATATATTCCCGCAACTGCTGAGCGGCCAAATCCGTCAGCTCCGAGGCGCCCCGCTGCCAACCGGCCCCCAAACGCAATGGTCGTTCCTCGTCATAAAACTGGAGTGCAACTATACCTCGGGAGAGACCCTCTCCCTCTTGCTCGCAGGCCGCGATGGCAACATCCCCCAATTCCGTGGTGTAACTCTCATAGACAATCATTTTTTCTCTCCAGATTTCAGGGACTGCCACAACAAAATGGCTCCATATGCCCGCCAGGGCCGCCACTGCTCTGCCCGCTCCAGGGCCTGCTTGGGTTTTGCCTTTTCACCATCACTGCCCAGGGCTTGCAGAATACCCAAATCCGACGCGGGGAAAGCGTCCGGCATCGACAGGCCGCGCATAGCGATATAATGCGCCGTCCAATCGCCAATACCCGGCAGTGCTGTGGCTTGGCTGCACCAATCCTCCAGGGACTGATCGGCAAAACTCACACGGCCATCCAAAGTTGCGGCGACAAACTCCTGTAGGGTTTTCATCCGAGCCCGAGTCAAGCCCAGATCGGCAAAGTCTGCCTCAGCGAGACGCTCCGCCGTTGGGAATAAAAACCGCTCCCTGCCAGCATCGTCCACAAACGACTCCCCGTAGCGGGCCACGATACGTCCGGCAATAGTGGTCGCCGCCGCGACACTGATCTGCTGACCGAGAATCGCCCGCAGTGCATATTCGAATGGGTCCCAAGCACCGGGCAAGCGCAGGCCCGGATTCTTCGCCAACTGATCCGCCAGCAGTGGATCTTCATTTAATACCGTTTGGATCTCCTCAATATCCGCATCCAGATCAAACAGCCGGCGCAGGCGCTGGTTCAGTAGATATAACCCTGCCCCACCTTCCTGGCCAAATATCTCCACCACCAGGCGATTGCGTTGCGGATCATGGGAAACTTCCATCACACCGCGACAGGCATCCAGCTCGAAGCTGCGTGAATAGACCTCCCCCTCCACCTGCTCTACCCCGGCCAAAGCGCGAGTTCCCAAAAAAGCCAGGAGCTGTTGCCAATCTAACGGCGGGCGGTAATCCAGGTACAACCGCACCCGTGTGGCACTCGCCTTTTCCGCGCGCGCTGCGTGTGCCTCCCTGCGCACCTCGGATGGAGTGCGCTGATAGATCTGTTTGAATACGCCGTTAAAGCGTCTCAAACTGTTAAAACCAGACTCGTAGGCAATTTCAGCAATAGGCAAGTCCGTATCCCGCAGTAAGCGAAAAGCAAACAGTGCCCGCTCGGTTTGCCAAACCGCCAAGGGGCTTACCCCCAGATGCTCAGAGAACAGGCGGCGCAAATAGCGGCTGCTGACCCCGAGACGCTCTGCCAGCCGCTCCACAGATTGAGGCTCGCGCTCACTGCGCATCAGTTTTAAAGCGCGCTGCACGGTAGTCGAAACCAACCCCCAAGCTGGGCTGCCCGGCGCAGAATCGGGGCGACAGCGCAGGCAGGGCCTAAAGCCCGCATTGGCCGCCTCCGCCGCAGTCTCAAAATAAGTAACATTGCGCTCCAGCGGTGGCCGAGCGGGACAGATCGGGCGGCAGAAAATGCCGGTTGTTTTCACTGCGGTATAAAAGCGCCCATCAAAGCGCCGGTCTCGGGCCAATCGCGCACTGGAGCAAACTGCTGCATCAATCTTCATAAGTCTCTCTCGTTTCTGACTACCAGTGTATGGATTGGACGGTATCGGAACTAGTCAAAAACGGAACTGACCATTTTGCTCGATAGACTTTTGAGTCAGGCAGCCGCGGCCAGAGAGAGGGAAACCAATTAGGTGCTCTTGAATACCTTACGCAAAAAGCCCCTCGGCCGATAAGTCTCAACTAAGGATTATTCTTTAAGTAAATTGATAAAACCGAGGCTTTTGACCACTCCAGGGAGGTATTCATAAGTGGATTAAACAACCCTGGAATAGCCCTACTCTCCATCAAGAACGCTAATTGATACAAACCCTGAAACGTAAATGCTCAAGGCTATCTATAACGCAAGGCAATCGCAACGGAGCCACTCATTCTATGCGCACCTTGAAGGCTACAAGTAGTAAGCGTAACTCGCCGCAAATGGACCTAATTCTTTGCAAGCCTCGTAATGCAGCGGCTATCGCCTTCAAGACACACCCTTCGACGCTTGTAGAGTTACTAGCAACCTGTACCACGACGTTGTAATGGCCCAGACATTTCCGTCGAACCGCGTCTTGATTGGGAAACGCCCGGTTAGCCAGAAGTATCATGAAATTAATCAGCAGCACTATAGATTTGAAATACCCAGGCCATAGCTGTTGCTCAATTCCAGCCCTATTTGCACTAACGGTCGCTAACAATTAATGGGCATACAGAGATATTTTTGATCATCTTGACTGTTATTTTTGAAGAATAGCTTTATCAGGAAAAAACTTGATGAAATACAACGAGTTACAAAGGTAGTCTTTTTTGGGGATAGCAGTCAAAGTGATCATTTTTACATTTGGTACGACTGACATAAAAGAAAGTAATCTTTTGATTTGAATAACATTTTTTAGCCGAGACGTAAGATTGATTCCAGGATAGTAATCAGGATAATAGTGATCATAATGATTACTATATAGCTGTTAGGCAATGATGAAGGAATACCATGGATTTTTTTGATGGCTATCCGGTAAAAGAAGGATTTAAGGGAGATGGTTGGGAGCTTGAGAATTGCAAGCTGACTCATGAGGCTAACCCGGAAAGCTTTGAAATCCCAAGTAGTGAAGAAGCATCACTGGTTAAAATTGGCGATTTACTTCGTTTGCATTTCACACTCACAGGCGCTGTTGAAAAGGGCGTTCCTCGAGCAGAAAGAATGTGGGTAGAAGTCTGTATAATTCAGGAAAATTGCTTCTACGGACATTTAACAAACGAACCTATTGCAATTGAGTCATTAACACCAGGGGATGTAATACAGTTCAATTGGAGTCATGTTGCTCAAATTTACATCAGGAGAGGCGACCCTCGACACTCCGAAAATGCCTAACAATCACGGGCAGTGAAGCTACGGCCCTTCGGGCCTTCGCGGGACGGCGTACCTCATGCACGTTTTGCGCTGGTCGCTACGCTCCCATTTTCGCGCAAATCGCGCATGAGGTAAGCCGCCCCTGCCGTGGGCGTTAAGGCTCAATTATGAAAATCGTCATTTTCCTGATACTGCCGATATTAATTGCTCTTGCGTGGAAGTATATAAGTATTGCAAGTGAGACTTTGAGGCAGCTCAAGCTGGGGAAAGATCCAGAGATTGACCCAATGCAGAGTGCGATATTGCCTGAAATAATAGCCATGCTAATTTTAAGCTTTGTGTCTTACGTAATTGTAAATATATTTAGCCCTGCAAATAGCGTTAAATTTGTCGCATCTGGGCAGCTGGTATTCTTAATATTTCTTGCTCCTTTCGCAATAAAACATTGGTGGGGGCTTAGGCGGGTTCAGTCTTAACAAAGCCAGCAACGGTGATAGCTTTTCCGTTGCTGGCTTTGTGGCTTAACGCTACCACAAGATAATCAACTGCAAAGCTGCGCATTCTGGCGGTAGGCTTTATTGATTTTTGCAGTCATTGAAGCTTTAGTGCCACTAAATAGCCCCGGTATTGAGCAACTTTACTGATTACTATTTAATCAGTTTCACTCCTAGAGTGTTCGCTCAGGTGCTGCAAAAATGGGCAGTCCGCTGCAATTTCGCGGAGTGCCAGTAAGATAGGAATCGGTTGGGGGAAGTGCGGTACTCTTCCCTCGCAAATATTGGGTAGCGGCCAGCCAAGCTGTGGCTGGCAATGTGCCAGTAGGTAGTCTCGAGCGCGCCAGCCATAACCAGGCTAGTCAAGCTCGCCCAACCCCTTCGGGGCTGGGCTGGACAGCCTACGCTCCGCTTCGGCTGCCCTTGTTAGCAACGTTAGCTCTCTACAAGCCTCCACTGAGAAAGTATTGCAATGGATGAAAAAACTTATTTCAAAGGAAAGACAGCACTCATTACTGGTGGTGCTTCCGGAATTGGAGCTTCGCTTTCTCGTCTGCTTGCAGAATACGGCTGTCACGTAATTGTCGCTGATATACAAGAAAAGCTTGCCGCTCAGGTTGTAGACGAAATCAAAGCCTCAGGGGGTGATGCTCACACAGTTACCCTGGATGTGCGAGATTTCCAAGAGTTTAACCAGATCGTAAATGATGTGGCTCATCTTGACTTTCTTTTTAATAACGCAGGAGTTGGTGTTGGTGGCTATATGTCCGATCACGAACTGGAAGACTGGAAAACAGCCATTGATATTAATTTGTATGGCGTAATTCACGGTGTTCGTTACGGTTACGAAATTATGAGAAAACAAGGTTCTGGACATATCATCAATACAGCATCGATGGCAGGTTTGGTCCCATCACCAGCGATGGCGGCGTACTCCGCATCAAAGAGTGCAGTAGTTTCACTATCCAAAACACTACGATCTGAAGCGGCTGAGTTTGGTATAAGGGTTAGTATATTATGCCCCGGTGCTGTAAATACACCGATTCTAGAAGGGGGTGGTATTAATGGCAGAATGCCAACAGCAATACCACTAGAACAGCAAGCCGCGATGTTTGAATCTCTTGGACCTATTTCATCTGAAACTTTTGCGAAGCAAGCGCTGAAGAAAATTGCAAAGAATAAAGAGGTAATTATTGTTCCCTCAAAGCTCAAGTTATTATGGTGGCTAGAACGGCTTTGGCCATCCATGCTCGTTAATGTAGCATTCAAACAAATGCAAAAAATGTTACAACCACTGAATCTGCAAAGGTAACCTTGCTTTGTGTATCAGAGCTAACAAGGGTGTGAAAAATCGCCCGCAAAAAACGCGGGCTGGACTCGCTAACGCTCGCCTTTTACACCGGCGTTAAATGCTTCTATGAATAAAGTTGAGAGTACATTCAAACTTACAAAGGAAGGTAAGCTTCCTTCCCGAAGTAATATGGAATGTGAGAAGCACGGTATTTACGCATTCCTACACAAGGGTTCAGTTATACGCTTCGGGGAGAGTGCGTCAGGGTTTGATCGGATTAGAAAAGGTTTCAATCATCAGCTTCGCAAGGCCAACGGAAAGAAGAATTACCTAGCCTACCATTTCAGAGAAGGGTTCAAAGATGAAGAAATTGAAGTTCGTTATTATTCTGTAAATCGGTTATTGGATTTACCTGAAGAACGAAGAGCAATAGAAGCCGAGCTAGCTTACCAATTTAGGGTGAAAACCGGCGCATGGCCAAGAGTAATGGTTGAAATTCATTTTTCTAATAACATGTGTAAGAACAGCACTATTTTTGTAAACCGTGTGCTGGAAGACTTATGCATTTAACAAGCAAAGGCAGCATTGCCCTGCGGGCTGGACTCGCTAACGCGCGCCGCTGCTTTGGGCGTTATGGCCCTTAAAGGATTATCGTGGATCTATCAAAATCTCTCGAAGAACTACACAAAGAAAAATGGGGCAGGCCTGACTTTGGCTCAAGTCTAGCCGCTGAATGTCGCCGTTTATGGTCAGTTCCTTTAGCGGAACTTTCGGTCGAAAACCTACGCATACTAATTGGTCAAAAAATTGGTTTAAGGTTTCTGGTTCCCGTTGCTCTTGATATTCTTGCTGTAAACCCATTGGCCGAAGGTGACATGTACAAAGGAGATTTACTGGCAAATATTGCTGTTATGCCTGATAACTTTTGGCAGCAGTATCCAGAGTTCAACAACCAACTCGTAGAAATCAAAAGCGAATTAGAAATAATAATGGGTACAATCACAGAAGAGCTTATTCCACCTTTGAACTCTCGAGTTTACAAATAAATGAGCCACAACAAGGCGCGCAATGCTCGGCCAACAAGCTGGCCTGGACTGTCACTGCTACGCAGCGCCAGCCCATTCGCTTGGCGTTAACGGCTTGAGAGAGTCATGAAACTGAACCACCCAAAAAGCGCGATGGCTTTTGAGCCAAATCCAGGATGGCTTCTCGGTCCATTTGACATTTATGATCGAGAGGAGTCTTTGGGGGAAAAGCTCAACAAGTATGATCCGCTTGAGTCCGATCAGCTACAAAGTTTATTTGATGAATACTTCTTTAAAGAATGTGGGTACACAACTAAGCATAAAGCAGCGATGGTTAAGTGTCTTGTTGAAGCACTGAGCGATGATGTATACGATTTTTCAATACACCTGCCCAACTATGAGGATGAAGAGAACTATTTTTTCCTTCCATCGAGTTGGGAGTTTTCTCGACCTAGGTATATTTTTGAACAAGCATATATAGCTTCAATTAGGCACTGGGGCAGTGAAGTAAAAAAGACAGGTATGGAGCTTCCTGACGCTGACCAGTTGGGAATCATAAAATGCAGTTAACAAGTGCAGGCACGATCGCACCTTCGGTGCTGGACCTTCGCGGCTCCGGCCCGTGCTGCAGGGCGTTAGGCATCCAAATAGAGGGAGAATAACTATGGATTCAGAGCTAAAGCAAATAGTTGAGGCGGCTCTCAGTAATGGGTTGTCTGCCGGAATTTTTGTGACTTGTATAGCAGGATTAATTGGAGCTGCAATTGGCAGCTATCTCAGCGCATATCTTAAAACGCGGGTGAACAAAAGAGAATTGCGGAAAAATACGACGAGATATTATTGCAGCTAAATACTCAAACAAAGATGACTGAATCAATAAAATTTAATTTTAACAAAGAGGTTGAAAGCATCAAGCATAAATTGGCACTAAATGCAGAAGAAATTAGAAAGATGGAGGAATTAAAGCTTGGTGCTTATGTGGATTTTGTTAGAGCTTCATCTGGTATAGCAATGGCACAACGATTTCGAGACAAAGAATCCGAGCATCAATCAATGGCACTATTACTTGATTCAAAAATAAGAATCGGTATTTACGGAGATTCTGATGTTGCTAAAGCAGTAGGTGAGTTTTTTGAAGAATATGGCAATTTTACGAAGCTTGAGGACAGAAGAGCTTTCACAAACCTAATGTTAACTATGAGAAATAACGCATTGGGATCGATCCAGGATTGTGATCGTAGATCTATTAGCCAAATTTTGTTCTCTGAAGCTATAGAGTCTGAGTTAGAAACCACTGCCTAACAATCGGTTGCTTAGGACAGTCTAAAGCTCCGCTGAACTCCACTTTAGCCTGCCTAAGAATCGGGCGTTATAGCTACACAGTAGCCAAGCAAGGAGATATAAATGGCTTATATAGAGCAACACTTCGGACACTTTTATGCCGCGATTGCTCCGTAATCACTGTAGCGATCATAAATATAGCTGACTTTTTCACAATTTCGGTCCGGGCCTAAGCTTTATGGGATCTAGATGCCAACCACTCCAATCCACCAACTCCAAATAGTGGCCCATCTGAAAGGTAAACCTTTTGGCATATTTAAGCGCTCATATCCCACAAACGGCAGCAAACTATTGGGCTGCTCAGCGGTGATTGCAGAGCGAATACGCAGTTGAATAGAGGTGAGTCGTGCAAACCGCGTAAATGCATAGGATCAAAATTCATATTGTTTTCTAAACTTTTTTAGCCCCTGTGGCGTAAATTGAATAGCTCTGGAATCTAGATCCTGTTTAGCCCATCCTGTCTTTATTGCACTTTCTAACACCCACTGCCCTAAATGCCCTGCTAGGTGACTCCGTCTTTCACTCCAATCTAAACAAGATTTGCACAAAGGTCTTTTTCCATTACTGAACAAATTAAAATCTACTCCCAACCTACTGAAGCTAGATTGCCCTCTGTCCGTTAATTCGACATACTCGTCAACTTCTTTTATCCAGCTATTATTAATTAGAGCATCAAATAATTCTACACCAAGCTCACCTGCCAAATGATCGTAACAAATTCGAGACTTTCTCAATCTATTATTAGACGGCCCTGTAACAACACTAACATCAGAAACAAGAGGGCTAAGATTTAGCAATTGTTCAATCAGATCTGCAACTTGTTTATTCTTGAGCTGGAAGTATTTGTGTCTACCTTGCTTCCTAACTTGTAGCAATTCCCCTTCAAGTAATTTGGTAAGGTGGCTGCTAGCCGTTTGAGGCGTGACGTCAGCTACAACAGAGAGTTCAGTTGCAGTAAGGGCTTTACCACTCATTAACCCAATAAGCATTTTAGAGCGAGCTACATCTCCAATTAAACTTCCTATGTATGCAATGTTGGGTTCCATGTTTTCGGTATTTTTTAAGATAGTTGTCGCCTTTCTTTGTTATGCAGCGGCCTAAATTTTCGGTTCTATTCTCTGTGGACTTACGGCCACTGATTCTACCGGCCTCCAGTTCCTTATATTTCCCGACCAGCGTGATGGATTTCTCTCACGCGCTAACAGGTAGACCTAATCGCGATTCAACAGTAGACCTGCATCCTTGCCTGCATATCGGTCTACCGGAGTGACATAGCGGATGCCATTGTGCAAATGCTCATGGTTGTACCAGCGCAATCGGGACACAATTGTCAGAGTGCAGTACTGGAGGGCTAGTAAAGCACTGCTCTCGGAGTACGGCCCTTTCGCTGTATGTTCACCAGATTCACACTCATGCATCCCCCAGGCCACTCCCTTGCCGCTTTAGATATCCCTCACCAGATACAAGTAGTAATATTGCCCCTTAACTCTCGATGACAGATAAGTTATACCCCACGACCAAACCTGGTTAGGTACTTCTGCTACATCAGCGGCGACAGTTTGCCAATCTTCTTCCGCCAGCCTATTTTTCGGCATTGGGCGTTGCGCACTGGGGCGAAGATCTTCCTCTGATGTCCCTTCGCCTCTCCAGCGCGGTAAAGTGCGCAGACTGATGCCGGCCTAATTACAAGCTGGGGCTTTACGGGCACCGGCTGCCACAGCTTCTTCGATCCAGCCCATAAGTTGACGCCGCTCTGGGGCCGGGGTCAATCGTCCCCGCTGTCTACCTCTCCCCTGAGGGCATTCAACTATTTTCTAAGTGCCAGCAGCGCCGCTGTCTCAGCTAACCCTTTCTCCTTGCGCCTGAGATCCCGCTCCAACCCCTTCGCCTCTTCCTGTTCCCCCTTGCGGCTATCTGCATCAGATAGCGTCCGCCTGTTATCCAGGCCTGTGCCAGTTCAGGGTACAACCCCTTGCTACGACAGTAGTCACTTAGCTCAGCCTCACTGAGCCTTGCAGTTTCAACGACGAGAGCAAACTTGGCTTCTACCGACAAATTTCACCCTGCTTACCACTACCCGGCACAGCCCCCCTTTTCTTTGGCTTCATGCCGCCAATTGCACAAGGTGGCTTCACTAATGCCTTCCTCCCTAGCAACTTCTGGAATAGACCGGTTATCCGGTGGCAGTAGTTTCTTAAGTACTGAAGCTTTGCGCTCTATTAAGTAACGTGGCATCTGCTCCTCTTACCATCCCCTCACTTACTTTTCCATTTTAAAGAAGCGATAGCTATCCTGACACAGCGGACTTCTTCCACGCTACGACCACCGTCGAAGTATTATCCTTTAATTAGAAATAGACTTCAAAAAACATAGGAGATTAACATTGAAAATCACTTGCTTTATTGAATACCAGATCGATCCATTCAGCCTAGATAAATTTGAAGAATATGCTGATAGGTGGGGAACAATTATCCCTGAATGTGGCGGTGAACTCTTGGGCTACTTTTTACCTCACGAAGGCACTAATGATACAGCTTATGGATTAATTAGCTTTGATTCATTAGCTCAATATGAAGCTTATAGAGTGAGATTGCGTCAGTCTGCCCTTGGTAAGGGTAATTTTGAATACGCTCAAAGGGAGGCATTTATCCTAAAAGAAAAACGTACGTTTTTGCGTGCAGTGCCGTCTACCTACATGCAACAAGCGAAGAGGTAACAATGATAGCAGTGATTTTTGAGGTCATACCAAATCCAGAAGGTAGAAATAGCTACTTTGATATTGCAGGGCTACTAAAACCAGCGCTTTCTGAGATTGAAGGGTTTATTTCAGTGGAGAGGTTCCAGAGTCTATCTAATAAGGATAAATATTTATCGCTTTCATTTTGGGAGGATGAAGCCGCAGTTACTCAATGGAAGATGAATACAGAGCATCAGTTGGCGCAAAGTAAAGGTAAGCATGAACTATTCAATAAATTCAGAATTCGCGTTGGTAGCATCCTCAGAGATTATGGAACCTAAACTGATTACATAGTGGTAATAATATAAAATGAATATTGAACTTGTTCTTGGCTATTGCGCGATCATTGCTGTATTACTGATCTCTCCCGGCCCATCAGTACTTCTATCAATTAATAATGGCATCAATTACGGAAAGAAAATCGCTGCTATTGGTGTTTTGGGCAATGTATTTGCTTTTCAGATATTAACTTTAATTGGTGCCAGCGGTCTAGGAATCGCCCTAACAACATTCACAGGCACATTGATAGCAATTCAATTAATTGGTGCCGGCTATCTTTGTTATTTGGGTTTAAAAATACTCTCATCCCCTGCGATCAAGCTGAGTGCGAAAGGGGTTAAATCTACTTTTAAGCCATCCCCTTGGAAAATATTTAGGCAGGCTTTTCTAGTCACATCATTAAACCCAAAAGCACTTATCTTTATTATTGCACTACTACCTCAATTTATAACGGATTCAGAAAAGCTCACACCACAAATTGCAATACTATGCATTATTAGTGCTTCGATTCATTTTGCAATTTATTTTGGTTATGCCCTTCTTGCCGAGAATGTTGCACAAATATCAAGCAGCGATTTAGGGAGAAAAGTATTTGATAGATTAAGTGGTATTACTTTTTTGATTTTCGGTATTGGTCTAGCATCAACCAATATTGCAAATTAAAAACATTGTAGATTTTCATTCTGCAATCAGAATGCGTGAAACTTAAATAGGCAAGCAACAAAAGGTCAGATATTCCATCTGGCCTTCACACAAGAAATAATGGGCAATCCCATACATTATGCTAAAAAGTCAATGGTGTATTGAAATAATCACAAATAGGACACCCATGTATCATGTGCCCATGAATCATGTGGGAGAGGGAGAAATCGGAAAAATAAAAAGCCATGCTCACCAGAGGAACATCGAGGCACAATTGTGCAGAGTATTTTGTCTATTTTTGGTGTCCAGGGCTTTCAGCACACAGGGCGAACGGGGATCGATCAACGGGATTAAAAATGATTCAATTTAGTTGAGATGAAGGGTAAGAGAGAAACTTCTGGCAATCATGCACACCTCGGGCCCAGCACTTATTCAATAAGTCACACGCTTTCCGTACTGCTTCAACCGACCCCACCAAACCTTTAAATCGATTTTTAAAATTTCGATTGAGGTAAAGCCAGTGCTCAGATGAAATACGCAGGCGTTCAAGTATAGGAGGGGTATTCTCAGCGATAGTGCCGCGCTTTCTGGGATCTAGATGCCGACCACTCCAATCCACCAACTCCACATAGTGGCCCAGCTGAAAAGGTAAACCTTTTTGGCATATTTAAGCGCTCATATCGCACTAACAACAGTAAATTTTTAGGTTGCTCAGCGGTGATTTCAGAGCGAATACGCAGTTGAATAAGGTGTAATCAGAGTCTTCAGGCGTTTTGGCAATATTAGCGCGGTTAAGGTTTAGGTCTACATAGGCCATACCGGATGTCATAGGACTAATATTTTTGCAGAACAGCTTCATCAGAAAAAAATTAATGAAATACAACAAGTTACAAAGGTAGCCTTTATTTGGGATAATAGTCAAATTGACTATTTTTATATTCGGTACAGTCGACCCAATATTAGGTAATTTTTTGACTTAAGTAATGCTTTCTGATCACGACGTCGGATTGATTCCAGAGTAGCAATCAGGATAATAGTGATCACGATGATTACTATATATCTGTTAAGTCTCACGAGGTAGCCTAGTGTATAAATTAATTTTAATAGTACTTTTGCTCATCTCCTCTAGCGTACTTGCCAATAAAGCAAGTGTTCATGATGAGCTGACGCTTACCCTAGAAAATATTCGGGTGAAAAATGATATCCCATCTATGTCTGTAGCAGTAATCACATCTGGCGAAGTAACTTACATCAAAGGTTTCGGCTTTATTGATGAAGAGCAGAAAAAACCTACAGACTCAGAGTCATTGTTTCGTACAGCTTCAATTTCCAAGCTATTTACTGCTCAAGCTACAATGCAATTAGTAGAGAATAATAAGATAGATCTACCTAATTACCACTCTTGCTAAGTTATGCGTAACTGTATATAAATACAGCTATCTCGTTGATCTGCAAGGGAATACGCCATGGCTCGCAACAAGGTACAGTTTCAGAAGGGTATTAGTTTGACCCAATTCCTCAAAATGTACGGCAGCGAGGAACAGTGCTTCGATGCACTGTCGCAGTGGCGTTGGCCCAATGGCTTTAGTTGTCCTCACTGCGGGCATGACAAGCATTGCGACCTCGCTTATCGCAAGCTTAAGCAATGTAACCATTGTCGGCGTCAGACATCGATTACCTCTCGTACAATTTTTGACTCCACGAAGCTCCCCCTCACCACCTGGTTTCTCGGTATTTTCCTGATTACTCAGGATAAGAAGGGCATTTCCTCTATGGAGCTATCTCGACATCTAGGTATCTCTTACAACGCAGCATGGCGTATGAAGCAGAAACTCATGCAAGTGATGATGGAGCGAGACCAACGATACAAACTGTCCGGTTTTATTGAACTAGATGATGCCTATCTCGGTGGTGAGCGTACTGGATGCAAGCCCGGGCGCGGAGCCAAGGGTAAAACTCCCTTTGTGGCGGCCGTTGAAACAACCAAGGAGGGACGCCCAACCCGTATTAAGCTCTCAATTATCAAGGGCTTCAAAAGCAGTGAAATTTCAACCTGGAGTAAAAAGTACCTTTGCAGTGGCAGCACAGTCATCTCAGATGGTCTTCCATGCTTCAATGCCATTAAGGAGGCCGGTTGTGTACATGACAAAATTGTTTGTGGTGGTGGCCGAGCTTCTGTTGAAGAGCCTGAGTTCTATTGGGTAAATACAGTACTTGGTAATTTAAAGAGTGCGCTACGTAGCACTTACCATGCTATTAGGCCGAAATATGCACAGCGCTATTTGGCAGAATTTCAATATCGCTTTAATCGGAGGTTTGATTTGTCGGCACTCATTCCAAGATTGATTTACGTCTCTCTTCGGACACCACCGATGCCAGAAAGGTTGCTAAAAATTGGCTTAGCATAAGTGGTAATTAGGTAAAATTATGCTGTTTGGTTCTCAACCATACAATGCTCCATACACTACCGAAGAGCTTGTTATTTTGTTTTTTACATGTGCCTTTAGCTATCTCTGGTCAGGCTTTATAATCTCCAAAATATCCCGAAAAGGCAAATTGCTTAATCCGATTATCGTCTCTTCAATAATATTGGTATTAGCTCTCTTTCCTGCTCGTGAAGTACCCTTTTGGTATATTTTACTATCTGGTTTTCTAGCGCCACCACTTTTCTACTATGGTGCTAATTTCCATCTGAGAAGGCTAGCCAGGTGCTCAAGCAAAGAGGTCGTAAACGGCGCTGCTTAACTTGGCGTTGGGCCTGCAGCCTTACACGGGACGACCAACGCTCCAGCTGCTCCTGTTGTGGTCATTATGCTCTGTTCAGCTCTCTAACATCAGTAAATAATAAAAAGGAATCAACGAATGATTGAAGGTGCCCAAATAATTCAGCCTGTAATTGCCTTGATAGCTTGGTCAATGGTTATGTGGTTGTGGATGTACGCAACAAGATTGCCTGCTGTAAAGAAAGCTAAATTAAAGCTTGATCCGAATGCACCTCGCGGAGAGCAAATGTCAACCCTGCCTCCCCATGTTCGTTGGAAAGCTGATAATTATAATCATCTCATGGAGCAACCAACTATTTTCTATGCTTTGGCAATATCACTTGCCCTCCTTGGTGCAGGAGATGGTATAAATTATATTCTGGCATGGGCATATGTCGCTATTCGAGTAATTCATAGCATTGTGCAAGCAACTTTCAACAAAATTGAAATCAGGTTTTTAATATTTGCACTATCAAACATTCCATTAATAGCCTTAACAGTGAGCGCTTTGCGAACCACATTTATGCAATAAAACCAGTAGGCGTCACAAAACGTCGGCGTTCGGCAGCAAGCTGCCCGGGACGCCTACGGCGCCCCACAACTTCGTGTTAGCATCGTATATGAAAGTACATATACCTTATGAAGAAAGATCTGGAAGAAATCCGGATTTTGTAGTCAAGTACAAGATAGACTTATCTGAAGAGAATAAAAATGCCAAGCCGGGACAAGGAATGAGAGTGGATTTTCTTTATAACGGGGATGATCCGCAAGTTGAAGGTATACACATGATCTGGCCAGAGATTCTTGATGAAGATGGCAGAGTCATAAGGGATACTACTCCGGGCAATATTCCCAATGAAGGCTTTGCCAATATGTGGATATTAAATGAAGAGCGCCGTGAGCATCACCATAAAAGGCTTAAGATTGGTACAAAAGGGACTTGGTGGCGCGGTGGTCGCATTGCAAATGTCACGGTAGTTCAGATCAATGCTGTTAAATAGCACTTACAAATTGTGGCACAATCGCCCACATAGGATACAGGCTGGACTCGCTACACGTCGCTCCACTCGCCTGTGTATAAGGCGTTAAAAGTTATGAAGTTAATCGCAGCATTAATTTTGACTGCTCTATCTTCTAGTGCCTTATCATATCAGGCACTTTCAACGGCCGTCAGTGCTCTATTGGAGTCAGGAAGTACAGATAGATTTGTTCACGTCGGAAACAGCACACAGTCAGAATTCAATAAGCGGCGAAGTATTGCTTCATCATGCGCCCTCAACATTCTAGAAGGTGATGGTAGCGCTAGCAATCATGCTCTTATTATCTGCCCTGGCTTTAGAGCTCTCGGCGTTCGTTTAAAACCTGAAGAGTCCGGCAAATACCATATATTGGGTTACTGGTCCCAGTGAGCTTTTAACAAGTTGCTGAATCCCACCACCTATACTCCGTTCGCTTTGTGCTATACGCTACGCTAGCACAAAGCAGCTCCATTCCAGCGACACCTGTGCAAGGCGTTATGCGTAAGGAAGAATCGTGGATGTAACTACACTGAGAGAAAAGCAGGAAGAGTTTTTTCAGTCAGGTAAAATCAACAAGGCTGAATACAATGAGCTCTCATCGATTCACCAGAGGATATCTGAAATGTCATCGAAGGCTGAAATTAGCCCAGAGGAAGCTGACAAGATAGGTGAACTATTGCAATCTAGCTCAAACATTCTATTAAAAGATGCTATCGAAATAGATACCACCTTTACTCAAAAGTTAACAAAACGAAGTAATCAAAGATTCAAACAATTTATCACTATATTACTTATATCCACATTTATTAGTATATCAATTATAATTATTAAAGGGCTTTAAACACATAATAAGTTAAGGGGAAGGACTTGCAAGCCTGTCACCTAATTTTATTTGCGATTACGTGCCAATTTCATCAGCCCATGTTCACAGCATTATGCGCCATTAAACATAGAGTATTAATTGAAAAATGAGTAAAGATCAACCAAATAATCCGCTACACGGTATTACTCTTGAGAAAGTTGTTACACGTTTGCAGGAACATTATGGCTGGGATGGTTTGGCAGATAGGATCAATATCAATTGCTTTAAGAGCGACCCATCAATTAAGTCTTCGCTCAAGTTTTTACGCAAAACCCAGTGGGCAAGAGATAAAGTCGAGGATTTGTACATCTCAACTTTTGAAAATAACTCTCCGTGGACTAATCGTAAATAAGCACTATTTGGTAACCACATAGATGTCACTGTGATTAGGCAGGGATAGGCGCATAAATCGGGTAGCCGGTAGTTTTAGCTACCGGCCCCCACACCACATATCGTGCCAGTTCGCAATGGTCGCTAGTGGGTTGGGCCTATTTATTAATCAGTGTCCACGCTGACAGCCTCATAGCAGCAGGCTAAACTGATCTCTCCAGATAAGAACGTAAACTTCACTACATAGCTGCATCATTTGCTCTACCCGTTAGGTCACCTGGCTTCAGTGTCCTTGGCCGCCTCCCCTCCAGGCTAAGCCTTATATGATTTTTCTGTTCGTTAGCTCATAGTCTTGCTAGCGACTTCCTCCCTACAAGACCTCATGGTGTTACAGTTGCCATTCGCTAGTAGTTAGCATTTAATGGTGATCTTCCTATATGGGGCTTTCACCCCATTAGTTCACGCCCATGCTGGGCGGGCGTACCAAGTCAAGGTTATCGGACGCTCCGCTCCGCAGCTTGAGGCATTAACTGCTTTATTAGCAATTTTACTTGCAAGTGGAAAGTCAAGAATACAAAAAGAGGAATTTCATTGAAAACTATATTCTCATTAGTAATATTCTTAATATTTACGACATTTGAAACTGTTGCTGAAGAAGTTGATACAAAAAAAGATTATCACACCTTTGTTTTGGTACATGGTGCTACAGGCGGTGGATGGGACTGGAAAGAGGTTGGTAAACAACTTAGCGCTAAAGGTCATACCGTCTACAGGCCAACACTGACGGGGTTAGGTGAGAGGCATCATCTTTCCTCTCCTGATATTAACTTAACCACACATATCAACGATATCGTTAACCTGATTACTTTTGAAAAATTGAAAAATGTGGTACTTGTAGGTCATAGCTATGGTGGAATGGTAATCACCGGAGTTATCGATCGTATTCCAGAGCGAATTCATCATGTTACATTTTTAGACGCGAAAGTACCTGAGGATGGCATGTCAATGATGGAGGGGCAGCCAATACCTGCGGAACATAAAGTGGTAAATGGTCAAGTTCACTTCTCATGGATTGATGTTAATTCCGAATTTCCACGAGATGTTACGCAGCCATTAAAAACACTTACGGAACCTGTATCGTATAAGAATCCTCTGGCCAAAAAACTTAATGTCACTTATGTAGCTTTTATTCCTGAGGGGGTGTCGAAAGCCGATAGAGCTAAAGATCCTTCTTGGCATCGGGCAGTAGAGCGGAAATGGACAATTCGTACATTTAATGGTGATCATGTGATTTATCGGGCCAAGCCCAAAGAATTTTCAGAGATGCTTGAAGAAACCGTAAACGATACAAATAATATTTAAATATAGTGAAGAGGATCATTTAAAGTCAAGACTGGACGAGTTGCATGAAAGAGTGGCTGAGCTTGAATCTCGTTTGGAAATATCTCTGAAGGTACAAAGGAAAGACAAAGGGTGATTGATAAAGGTTAATCAGATCTAAAGGTTTACCTCAAAGGCATATGGTATAAAACACTCTACACGAAGCTCCTTAAAACAATAAAGAAAATATTGAAGTCAAAAGAAGGTCGAGAAATGCCAGCAGATATAGCCAAGAAACTATTGCAGTAAATGTTTAACAATGTAAATTAAGCGGACAGCCTTGTCATTGTTTGTGGAGTTCAGGCTGTAGAAAACTAATGTATGTCTTTGCCTCCTCAAGCAGGATCGAATATCAACCATAAATGGTGATTCTACTTGAATTCTGATTTAGCCTTCACCGATAAGTAGGCTATTTCTCATATAAAAACAAAACACGAAAAGCGGGCTGAGTTTTCCTGCACCTTCATTAGCACTAATTTGGGACAACCAATGAAAACGACATTACTTTTACTGGTGTTACTTGTTCTTTGTGGATGCTCTAGTAACAAGGTAATTGATAGAACCGAAAACGGTGTACTCATAAATAGCCGAGAAAAAACAGATGGCGGTGTTTCGCTCATTTTTGCTTCAATCGACGGAAAAAAACTTCATCCCGGACCATGGACGGCGCCAATTGAGGCAATCTTTCCAGTTCCGCCAGGACGGAGAGATATTGGTGTAAGAGTTGTATTTACACCAGAAAAAACCACAGCGCAAAAAATAGGTTTTCAACCCCCTTTTCACTATGTCCTTGAGTCAAATACTGAGCTATTGGCCGAGGCAGGAAAATCGTACATGTTGAAAGCTAAAAGGAGTGGAAATTTAGCTACTTTCTGGATCGAGTCAGAATCTGGGGATATCGAGTCAGAGATTAAAACTGGCCCAGTGAAAAAAGTAACAATTATTCCAGTATTCTATTAAATTAGAATCTGTAGGTAACAGTGCTAACAAAGCACAACAGAAGGACAATTTTCTTTATGTGGGCAAGACCACACACAATAGGAGCATAGAGTGAAATTAAGAATTTTTATTATATGGTTCATAAGTAGTACTGCTTTCGCAAGTGAACACCTTGAACCTGAGGACTCTCAGTTTTCGAGAGAGTTCTTTGGCGGATATACGCATCTTGTCTTAAGTTATCTTGGTTCAGCATATGAAGAAGATGTAATAGTAAGGCTTATTGGATTCCCTTCCTTTTCTCCTGAATACGTCTTGGGTATAAAGCAAAATGATAAAGAAAATTATATATTTTTTGAGTCCCCTAAAATGCAATTATGGGGATACCAAATGATGCCTTTGATGGAAGAAGGTTCTGTGAAGGTTATGAATGATGAGGGTGAATTCGTTAAAGATGAAGCAGGGCTTAAAGAACTAGAGTCCCAGTACCCTAAATCTCCCCAAGAAATTCCACGAATAAGGTGTAAAAAAGAAATTCGTCAAGAGTTAGCAGATAAAATTCAGTATGTTTGGCAAGAAATGCTGTATGAAACAAGGTATCCACGAGATTTTTCTATGGGAGCAGACGGTCAAACTTACCACTTCTCAGCAAAAATGTTTGGAAACTTGAATTACGCTGGTAAGGTATGGTCACCTTCGCCAGAGAGCAAAACAGGTAAACTCGTTAGAATATCTGATTTAATGGTGGACTACTGTCTTGAAGGCAAGAGGAGAATTAGGAAAGAGCTAGAAAAAAAAGTAAGCACTTTTAAAGTAGAATTAGAAAACATTAACAAATCAATCCAATCGTCCGCTAACGCATCAGTTGATTGAAGTGTTTTAAGTATAAATAGGTGGGAAGATGTTACAGGCTGCAATAATTGCTTTGATATTGATAGGCATCTACAAGCTAATTGACAGAAACAAGGCACAAAGTAGTGATCCAGATATTGACTGGTGGGTTGCCTTTACCTTCGTTTTTGTACCTATGATTCTTATATTTATAATCAGCTTAGTAGTCATAGGAAATGCTTTTTCGGAGATCATTATTTTATCGGCCTATTCCTTATATTTTATTATTCCGTTTATCTATTTAAAGAAGATTCTAGGCTATTCAGCAAAAAAATCACTAAAGTATTCAGTATGGGTTCCAGTTACAGTGTTGGCTATAGAAATTCCATATACTTTGTTTTTCGGCCTACACAATGTTTAACAAGCTTGTGTTGTCGCCTCCGACTTGAACAGCCTACTGCATAGGTTCTCATAAAAAGGCGTTATGACCCATAGAAAATGAATATATTGCCGGGTATTGGAATAGGTAAAATTAGGTACGGCATGATAGAGAAAGAAGTCATTTCTTTCTTGGGCAAGCCAGATCGAGTTGAGGAATCCGAATATGTTGAAGGCAAAGGTGGTTGGCATAGAAAATTATGGTATTCGCATAGAAACTTAACATTTACTACCTAGGCAGCAGCAAAGAATACAGTCGACTCTTGAAAAAATGATTTCACAAGTTTTCTATTTTTCTTGATGCTCTGCAAATCTGCATTTGCACGACTCAGTAGTGTCTCACCTTTTTTCAGCGGCCTCTTTGAAGTCCCTATATTTCTCATATGATTCCAGACCAACTCATCTGGATTTAGGTTTGGTGCATATGGCGGTAAGAACACCATTTCAAGCTTTCCATCCTGTGAATCGACATACTCCAATACCTTTTTCGATTTGTGTACTGGGTGCCCATCAACAATGAGAATCACTGGTCTTTTCTGACTTCTCTGGAAATTTTTGAAGCATTCTACGCACTTTTCTGCCGTGAACTTTCCACTATAAATATGATACCAGAAGCCACCTCTATTCGATAAAGCTGAGATCGCATTGATTGACTGTCTTTGACCACTCGTTTTTACCACTGGAGTTTTTCCTTTTTCTCCCCATGTCCTTTGGAGTGGATCGTCTGATCTGATACTAGCCTCGTCCAGCCAAAATATTTCTGCACCAGTTTTTTTCGCATAAGATTTAATCTTTGGATAGACTTCCTTTACCCATTTATTCACCGCCTTCTCATCTCTCTCGTAAGCTCTTCGTAGAGGCTTTTGTGGCGTCAGGCCCAGTCGATGTAGAAGTGTGCCGACACTAGAAACGCTAAGTTCAATTTTGAATCTCTCAAAAATCAAATCCGATACGATCTGACGTGTCCACAATCCGAAATCAAAGCCATATTGCCTTGGATCGCCACCAATAATCCATCGTTTGACTTCCTCTTCTTCAATAGCTGACAGTTTTCTACCGCGTCCAGGTCTAATTTTTGGAGATAGCGCTTCAATACCTTTCTCCCGAGCAGTCCTTAACCATGGGAAAATAGTTCTGCTCCCCAGCCCTAAGCTACGACTAACCTCCGCCGCAGATTCTCCATCAAATACTCGCTGAACAGCAATTTTACGTATGAGGTGCTGCTCCTCAGTACTAAGTTTTCTGGCATCGTATTTCATGCAGTTTATATTACCAGGGTGTACTGATTATTTCTGCCCCGCTAGTATCTTCAATGATAATGATAACTTTCGCTTAGGTACAATAACAGTTATGGGAGCCGGATATTCATTATTTGAACAGCAACTATTTGGTTTCGGAATCAAAGAAATATCAAGGTTACTACCTAGGCAGCAGCAAAGAATACAGTCGACTCTTGAAAAAATGATTTCACAAGTTTTCTATTTTTCTTGATGCTCTGCAAATCTGCATTTGCACGACTCAGTAGTGTCTCACCTTTTTTCAGCGGCCTCTTTGAAGTCCCTATATTTCTCATATGATTCCAGACCAACTCATCTGGATTTAGGTTTGGTGCATATGGCGGTAAGAACACCATTTCAAGCTTTCCATCCTGTGAATCGACATACTCCAATACCTTTTTCGATTTGTGTACTGGGTGCCCATCAACAATGAGAATCACTGGTCTTTTCTGACTTCTCTGGAAATTTTTGAAGCATTCTACGCACTTTTCTGCCGTGAACTTTCCACTATAAATATGATACCAGAAGCCACCTCTATTCGATAAAGCTGAGATCGCATTGATTGACTGTCTTTGACCACTCGTTTTTACCACTGGAGTTTTTCCTTTTTCTCCCCATGTCCTTTGGAGTGGATCGTCTGATCTGATACTAGCCTCGTCCAGCCAAAATATTTCTGCACCAGTTTTTTTCGCATAAGATTTAATCTTTGGATAGACTTCCTTTACCCATTTATTCACCGCCTTCTCATCTCTCTCGTAAGCTCTTCGTAGAGGCTTTTGTGGCGTCAGGCCCAGTCGATGTAGAAGTGTGCCGACACTAGAAACGCTAAGTTCAATTTTGAATCTCTCAAAAATCAAATCCGATACGATCTGACGTGTCCACAATCCGAAATCAAAGCCATATTGCCTTGGATCGCCACCAATAATCCATCGTTTGACTTCCTCTTCTTCAATAGCTGACAGTTTTCTACCGCGTCCAGGTCTAATTTTTGGAGATAGCGCTTCAATACCTTTCTCCCGAGCAGTCCTTAACCATGGGAAAATAGTTCTGCTCCCCAGCCCTAAGCTACGACTAACCTCCGCCGCAGATTCTCCATCAAATACTCGCTGAACAGCAATTTTACGTATGAGGTGCTGCTCCTCAGTACTAAGTTTTCTGGCATCGTATTTCATGCAGTTTATATTACCAGGGTGTACTGATTATTTCTGCCCCGCTAGTAATAGCTAAACATACTGGAGAGATAGCAAAACTAGAAGACTGGTCTTCCGAAGGGCTTCCAGATCATAAATGCTTAATTCATGATGGTTTAGGTATAATGTTTCCTAATTACCACTCTTGCTAAGTTATGCGTAACTGTATATAAATACAGCTATCTCGTTGATCTGCAAGGGAATACGCCATGGCTCGCAACAAGGTACAGTTTCAGAAGGGTATTAGTTTGACCCAATTCCTCAAAATGTACGGCAGCGAGGAACAGTGCTTCGATGCACTGTCGCAGTGGCGTTGGCCCAATGGCTTTAGTTGTCCTCACTGCGGGCATGACAAGCATTGCGACCTCGCTTATCGCAAGCTTAAGCAATGTAACCATTGTCGGCGTCAGACATCGATTACCTCTCGTACAATTTTTGACTCCACGAAGCTCCCCCTCACCACCTGGTTTCTCGGTATTTTCCTGATTACTCAGGATAAGAAGGGCATTTCCTCTATGGAGCTATCTCGACATCTAGGTATCTCTTACAACGCAGCATGGCGTATGAAGCAGAAACTCATGCAAGTGATGATGGAGCGAGACCAACGATACAAACTGTCCGGTTTTATTGAACTAGATGATGCCTATCTCGGTGGTGAGCGTACTGGATGCAAGCCCGGGCGCGGAGCCAAGGGTAAAACTCCCTTTGTGGCGGCCGTTGAAACAACCAAGGAGGGACGCCCAACCCGTATTAAGCTCTCAATTATCAAGGGCTTCAAAAGCAGTGAAATTTCAACCTGGAGTAAAAAGTACCTTTGCAGTGGCAGCACAGTCATCTCAGATGGTCTTCCATGCTTCAATGCCATTAAGGAGGCCGGTTGTGTACATGACAAAATTGTTTGTGGTGGTGGCCGAGCTTCTGTTGAAGAGCCTGAGTTCTATTGGGTAAATACAGTACTTGGTAATTTAAAGAGTGCGCTACGTAGCACTTACCATGCTATTAGGCCGAAATATGCACAGCGCTATTTGGCAGAATTTCAATATCGCTTTAATCGGAGGTTTGATTTGTCGGCACTCATTCCAAGATTGATTTACGTCTCTCTTCGGACACCACCGATGCCAGAAAGGTTGCTAAAAATTGGCTTAGCATAAGTGGTAATTAGGTAATGTTTTGGTTTGATTACAATTACCTTGCAGAAATGCAGTGTAGCTATCTATTTGAGCCGGACAACGAGACTGTTATATGGCCAGTAAAGTCATAACAAATTTAGCCAGCATCGGTAAGCCAAAAAAGTAACTGGGCTGGACCTTACTTCGTTCGGCCTATGCTAAAGGCGTTAAGCACCGACAATATACGGATCAATAATGAAGCCTGATGAAAGATGGAAAAAGATTCGATCTAAAGGTTCGTTTCATTTTACTTTAACTAGAGGTCTATTTGGGGGCGGTTGTTTACTATTTATTAATGGGTTTCTATCAAGGCAGATGATCTATAACCAACCCATTCTCACTATGGATACATTTTGGTCAGTAATAGGTATTTTGGCTGTTGGGTTTCTCTTGGCAGGTGTAATCTGGTCTATTAATGAGTCAAGATACAATGGGCCCAGAACCTAGATCACATAGCCGGTAGCTTCTAGCTACCGGCCCCCACACCACCCATCGTGCGGGTTAGAGATGGGCAGCTCCCAATCAGCAATAAAACTCTATTCAAAAATATTGTCGAGCAGCTCTTCATTTGAATTGGAACAATCTTGGGCGCCCATAAATTGGGCACCTATGGCATATTGGTAGGTGAGTTCAACACTAACTCATTGATTACATCCAGCAAATAGGAGGTGCTAGCAAAGGCACCCTATATCAAAACCTCTGCCGCCATGGTTTTGATATGGATGCTTTGGGAAATCTGTAGCCACAGCGGGGCTATCAACGATCGCCTCTTCCAAGTGCCCGCTCCTTTTGTACACGTATATATATTTCTTCACGGTGAACAGGCAGGGATTTGGGAGCAAGTATGCCTATCTTCACTTGATTACCTTTAACTTCCAGTACGGTAATTGAGACATTTGCTCCAATCCTTAAGTTTAGGCCCGTGCGGCGCTTTAAGATCAACATATTTGTTTCCTCTGAGACTCAAACTATTTGTAGCCCTCTTAATGGAAGGCTTTGTAAGTAACTTTTGAGGAAATATGAGGGGGTGCACGAGAACGGTAGGCATAGAAGAAGAAAAGGCGGGCACTACGCTCCCAGAGCTTGGACAACCTCTCCAAACTGCTCAATATGCTCCAGTTTATTGAAGACGAGCGGGTTTCTAGCGTATGATCCATATAGCCATTTTGATAGTTCGGTTATCAATTTGGTTAGCTGGCCCCTGGTGTTCGAGCACCTTGGGTCAGCGCCTTTTACTTGCTTTTACGTCACAATACCGCTCTCCTTTGACGGGCTGATTCTTAGAAAATTATTGACTTGGTTAAACTTCTTTGGTAGCTAGATTTTTAAAAGGCAGCTCAACGCCGACCAATATACCAATAAGTATCCATTGATTTTACGCAGCTTTGACACTAAAACAAACTTAATAAAATCCAATAAGATTATCTTTGTGCCTATATTTTTTAACTTAATGCTTTGAATAATCTGAGTTATGCATAAAATTAATCATTTATGCTAGTGCTTCCATTAAGCTCATTCGAAAGAACTCAGAAGAATAGATCTTCAATACTGCTGCTTACCACAAGTTCCCTTCTGCCTACAGCCAAAATTGTTTAGATATTTTTAATATATTGCAGAAGATTTTAGGTAACCATCCTATTAGGATTAGTGATGGCGTTATTTTATAACCCTTTAGGGATTGGACTTTTTGATGCGACAACCCCTAAGAATTCACTTCACTCAAAGGGTGAAGCTATAAATTCTAAATGTTCGTAGTGTATCTCAGAAAGTGAAACCCAATCGAAATATACGTGTATCGAACCCGTTAGTCGTGCCTTAATAGCCAACATAAAAAACAGGGAAAGGTAATCCGTACTTTCACCTCGGTGCTTGATGCTAAGAAATTAATATCACCACTACAGCGCCTACTGAAGAACCCTCTCCACACCACGATTGGACTCGCTAGGGATGAGATTGTGGAGTAATTGAGGTGTAGCACAACAGTTAGCGAATAGCGTTTTTATCACTTGAGCGCACCAACTCTGGTGCCGCTCATCCAGATGCAGCGAGCCGATATAAATTCCTATGGAATCCCTGGCTTGTCTGTGTAGGGTACGCCTGTCCACGGCTAGCTTCCATTACTACCTCCAAGTGTGTTGTTTAGTGTGGGAATTAGGCTGCAATTGACCCTTTGTTTGGTCTAGAATTGACTCCAAAGATGGGGCCCTACCTATCCCCTCGCGGTGGAGACGTTAAGATCAAGTTCGGATGAGAGCAACCATACAAGCTTGCGAGGACATGCACTACTTTAACAAACCGGTATGCCCCCAAAGAAAAGCCCATCACTGGCAAGTTGCCTTAGTTGTTAGCCCGCACTAATTGGAACATCGTATTTTATGAGCAAGAAGGCATTTGGAATTAATGAATTTATTATCCTAACCACCCTACTGGCAATGCTTGGTTTGCTGGCCATCCGGTTTTTGAATCCTGAGATGCTAAATCTGTACATTTTCAATACTCGGGCAGGCTCCTTTTTACTTGGCTGCGCATTTTGTTACTTCACTCTAAATGAGTTCAAGACGGCCATAGCTAAAGATGAGTGGGGCCCAAACAGAATTGCAGGTATTATTCGTGTACCCCTAAATCTCGCCGCTGCTTTGTTCCTGTTTTACATGAGCGCAAGCGGAGGAATTAATTCATAATAAGCTTCCCCATCACTGGTGAGTACAAGGCAGTTAAAATGAGTAACCAGAGAATTCCTGACAGAAATAAGAGCCCCTACGGCTGGTGGGTCGCAACAATTATAGAGAGGTTTCAATTTGATGATGAGGAACTCGACAATATGCTGCGGCGCTGCCGGGCATTCTCAAATGTTGTGATACTAAAAGCTGATGACAGAGAGCAAGCTTACCAGAAGGCCATTCAGTACGGGAAGTCCGGCATCGAGGACAAAAGTGACTGGACAAATGGTAAAGGGCGTAGTGGTCGCTGGATTTTTGAGGGGTTAAGCAGTCTTATTCCCATCTATGATGAACTTGATCCTGAAGGCACTGAAATCCTATTTGACGATGATAATGGGATTACAGTTGGCAGAGTTAAGTCTTGGGTTCGAAGCAAGGAAGAGCTTGAGGCATTTGATGATGCCGAATGAGAAATTCAAGTACTTTATCAACCCCTTTAAAGATTAGGCTTCCCCTCTTTTCTCTCGATAACTATAGAATAGTCCAACCAAACCTAACTGGTCGGTATGTAATATCCAATAGCCCTAGGAGTAATTAATGCAAACAAGTCGAATCCTCTATTTATAGATAAAGCCGCTCTTAATCCATACAAATTTCTGACGAAATATCTCTACTATGCTTAGTTCGAAACTCTCGTGGTGATTGTCCAGTCCATTTTTTAAAACTTCTCGAAAAACTACTGGTATCACTGAATCCCAGTTTGTAGGCGATTGACGTAATAGGGGTATCGTTTTGCTTAAGGTACTGCACGGCCTGATACTGGCGTATTTCATCTAGCACAGTCTGATAACTGGAACCTCTTTCTTTTAGTTTTCTATGTAAACCACGGCTACTAATACCAAGCTCCTTGGCCACTACCTCTTGTGAAAAATTACCTGAAGACACCAGATCAACAAGCACTCTACTGGTCATGCTAACTATGTCATTCTTCTGCAAACGCTCCAAGTAACCAATTAGGGCTTGCTCGTTGACCCTGACCAGCTCATCGTTTCCCGAAGAGAGCTTTCGATCAACAAACTCTTGTTTAAATCTAATCTCACAAATGTCTGCCGAAAAGTTAATTGGGCACTTATACATCAATTGATGCCGCTCAAGGGTGGCAGGTCTGTGCCTCTCCAGATTAATTGAAATCAAATGATGATACACATCGGGGCATATCTTTCTGATGGACTTTATTAGCAAAGCCATAAAGGCATCTATAGCATGAATACTTGGATCATATGAAAAATTATCAACTTTTTCCCAGGATACTACTACTTGTTTCTGTTCATCATGAACATTGATTCGCATAGCGGTGGTAACCACTTCTGAGAATCGAGCAGACCTCAGTAAGCTCTCCCTGATGGAGCTACTGGCCAAGTGGGCATAGCTTAGAGCGTGAAGATTTGTATGATTAACATACTTAGTGACTTGCAGGCCGATACAATCATCACCTGATATGGATTCAGCGAGCCCCCATAGTTTTTTCATATTCTCTAAAGGAATTCTCTGGTTTGCATCCACTATGCATTTAGGGTCAATTTCTGCACGCTGCAAAATTTCTTGGGTGGAACAGAATGGTTTTAGGGCCTCAATAATAGGTAATACCCAGGTTGCAATGGTCGTGTGTCCATACTCAGCCATCTACAAATGTGTCCTAATTGGTCAAGAGATTGGCTTTATTTGCAAAGAAACCTAAAAGCCAAATGATTAGCATCTAATCAATCACATCCTTATTTACCAAGATTATCCTAACGATCCTGACATGTTAAGAGGATCTAATCGCCTAAAAGATAGCCAGCCGACGCTGGTAATTGGAAATATGAAAAATCCCATAAAAAGAATAGCACGTCTGGTAGGGGTTACATTATCCATCACTCACCTAAGTGTTACTGCTAGTGAGCCCACTCAGGTTTTCTGGGGAGATATGCACCTTCATACCTCCTACTCATTCGATGCCTTCTTAAGCCAAAATTATTCGGCAACTCCGGACACCGCTTATCGGTGGGCCAAGGGGCAGCCGGTTATTCACCCCTACACTCATGCAAAAGTACGTATAGACACCCCGTTGGATTTTCTCGTGGTTTCAGATCACGCTGAAGGGCTGGGAGTTATGAGGGCAGTGGTGAATGAAACAGATGAGCTCGACAGCGATATGTCCTTATACCAGTCGATGATGCGCTGGTTTGCCAAGCAGCATATTAGATATAAAGTCTCAATAAATGAAGGTATGGATATTTTCAATGAGTTACTGCCCAAAAAGGCGCTAGACACAGTAGCTCCCGCTGACCCTGTCCAGGACCCAGCTAACACTCCCCCTGAGCCCGTTCTTGGAGACCTGGATAAGACCCGGACAAGCGCATGGAGTGCAATAGTCGATGCCGCAGAGCGCCATAATAACCCGGGCACTTTTACCAGTTTTATTGGCTGGGAGTGGAGCTCAACACCAACTGGGGCCAACTTACATCGGGTGGTTGTCTCTCCTGATGGGGCGGAAAAAGCTAAGCAGTATCTTCCTTTTGGGTCTGATCAGAGCCAGTACCCAGAAGATTTGTGGCAGTGGTTAGATGAGACATCTAAACGAACTGGCAGTGAATTCATTGCGATCCCCCACAATTCCAATGTGTCCAAAGGTTATATGTTTGCAGAAACCACTCTGCGTGGTGAGCCAATTGATACACAGTATGCGCGTACACGCATGCGCTGGGAGCCCCTGGTTGAAATAACACAAATTAAGGGGGATTCAGAAACCCATTCAACGCTTTCCCCGGACGATCCTTTCGCAGACTTTGAGAATTATCCATTCTACTTGCAAGCTGACCCGGAGTCGTACCGTGTCGCTAAAGGTGATTTCGTCCGATCCGCCTTACGTTCAGGGCTGGAAATACATGAGAAAATTGGTGTAAACCCTTATAAGCTGGGGTTTGTAGGGTCCACAGATTCACATACGGGTATGTCAACTGCTGAGGAGAACAACTTTTGGGGTAAGTTTGCCCATGACTCAGTACCAAGCAGCAAGCGAACTAACACTGTCATTGGCGGAACCAAGGCTACAGGTTGGAACATGTCCGCTTCTGGACTCGCCGCCGCTTGGGCAGAAGAAAATACCAGAGAAAGCCTTTTCGCTGCATTTAAACGCCGTGAAGTATATGCCACTACAGGCCCTCGAATTCAGGTGCGCGTCTTTGCAGGCTGGAATTTTCCTAAGCACGCTATAGATGCTGAAAATATTGCTGAACTGGGTTACTCCCATGGAGTACCTATGGGGGGTGATTTAGTGAAACCACAAGGAACTGACCAACCAATTCAACTACTTATACGCGCGACAAAAGATCCTAAAGGAGCAAATCTGGATCGAGTTCAGGTGGTAAAATCTTGGTTAGACGCAACGGGAAAAAGTCATGAGAAAGTAATTAATGTTGCTTGGTCTGGGGAGCGCACTCTTAATAACCAAGGTCAGTTAAAGCCAGTGGGTGATACCGTTAGTCGAGAAACGGGGCAATACACTAACAATATTGGTTCTATTGAGTTATCGACCTTGTGGCAGGATCCAAGCTTTAATGTGAACGAAAGAGCATTTTACTATGTTCGGGTATTACAAATCCCTACTCCTCGCCATTCACTTTACGATGCAGTGGCCGTAAAAGAAATTAACAACGGAAATATTCAGATACCCTCTGAAGGACCCGCTGTTATCCAGGAGCGCGCTTATACATCCCCAATTTGGTATACCCCCTGATACCGATAGGATACCTCGACGCTACAGCATGCAAATAGCATATCTAAAAAAGTAGCTTGCATACTGACATCAATACTCTCTGCAGGTTTCAATGGAGGAAGCTTCATGCAGCGGAAATTAGAGATTCTGAAAAGGGAGCCTTTGGTACACTTTTCTATTATCGCTTTATTGCTGTTCGTTTTCGCAGAGTTATTAATAGAGGAAAATGGAACCAACTATGAAGATACCTTGCTTATCAGCGAGGACATTCTAATTGAGCACCTACAATTCCAGAAAAAAATATTTAACCAGAGTTTTGCACGACGTTATTGGGAGGGGTTGACTCAGCCAGAGAAGTCCAACCTGATTAATGATTACATTAAAGAAGAAGTACTTTACCGTGAAGCCCTTAATCTAGGCCTGCAGAAGCATGATCAGATTATACGACGACGCCTTATTCAAAAGCTGGACTATGTAAATGGTGGCTTTTCCAGTAACACTGATATTAGTGAAGAAGGTCTGGAAAACTACTTCCAGCTTCATCGCGAAAAATATCGAATTGAAGCATCTATTACCTTTACTCATGTTTTCTTTGATTTTAGGCGGCACTCTACAGAAAAGTTAGAGGAGACTGTCAAAAAGAACTTGAACCACTTAATAAAGCAGTCAGTTCCATTCGAGGATTCCGCCCTCTACGGAGATAGATTTATCTTTCATCGGAATTATGTAGATCGCACTCCCAGTCTAGTAGCCAGCCACTTCGGAGATAATTTGGCAGAAAGTATCTTTCAACTACCATTGAATACCTGGTCCGGTCCATTTGAATCTCCGTATGGTCTACATCTAATTTTGATTAGTGAAAACAAAACAAGCCGTCTACCCAGCTTTAGAGAAGCCTCCCCCTTAGTACTTGAGGATTATCGACGAAATAAAATGGAGGAAAATAAACAACTTAGGATACAAGAGCTGTTGGCAGGCTACAGAATAGAGAGGGATGCCTCGATACCATATGTTCCTGTGGATATCACCTATGCCAACTAAAAATCCCTACAAGATCATCAAAGCCATTCTATTCTTATTGTTACTTACAACAATTAGTAATGTTAGTTTCGCTCATGACGGAAGACCGATATACATTGAGTTAAAAGAAGTCACGGAAAGCAGATATATCCTTCGATGGAAAATTCCGCCTATCATGCAGCCAGGGACTGAACCTGAGATACACTTAATGGGCGAATTCTGCCAAATACAACCAGAGATAACAGGGCCTACCAGACCCAACGTGAAGAGTTACCTATGCAGGAATCTCCACCCAAACAATTTTACAAGGCTATATAACCCCCTAACAATAAGAATCACATACCCCATTGCCAATCCAGCCTTATCGAGTTTAATTCATTTTGAAAAATCAGACGGCGACACTATTAATCTCTTTAATAGCCCCAAGGTCTTAGAGATAAATCTACCTTCCCGCCTAACTATTTGGGATAGTGTCACACAATATATTGAAGCAGGTTTCTTACATATATTAGAGGGCTATGATCACTTACTATTCGTATTATGTTTAGTCTTTATCGCCAGAAAATTTAGAGGCATTTTAATAGCGATTAGCGGATTTACAGTAGGCCACTCTCTCACTCTAGGGCTCGCAAGTTTAGACTTATTCACCATAAGAGTAGATGTTGTTGAAGTGTTGATCCCATTGAGTATTATGCTATTAGCCGCAGAAATTGTATATGCGCATAATAGACAGCGTAAAACGAGTTTAACCCGACGCTATCCTGCGATTGTTGCCACTGGCTTTGGATTACTTCACGGGTTTGGGTTTGCCAGTGCGCTTGCGGAATTAGGCCTTCCTCACAGCCATAAAATCACCGCATTATTTAGCTTTAATATAGGTGTAGAATTGGGGCAAATATTATTTGTCTTGGTTTTGACTTTCTTATCATCTACAGTTCAGCGGATATTCTCGAAGTGGAAAATTACAACTTTATATAACCAGCTTCTGACACATTCAAAATACGCAATTTATCCAGTTGGAATAGCCAGCGGGTATTGGGCAATTGACAGGACTCTGGGGCTAATTTCCTAAACAAGAAAAGTTTGAATCACAAAAGCAACTTCAATACTTACTACTGGGGTAATAGGAAATAATACACCGCACTCGAGACACGCTGAGAATATATCCCTGTAAGCTCCTAATCGGCATCCATGCCTCATAGGGTCCCGAGCGTAGTGTATTATTTTCTTCTCCCTTTTTAGTATAATCTGTTATTCTCACGCAATCACACAGATAATGGCTCACAGTAGTGGGCAGATATATGTATGAGTTGACCATCAAACAATAGGAATTCATCGAGCCTTTTTAGCCCACATCAATGTCATATACAGGCCCTTGTAGAGCTAAAGCAGTTTTCACTACCAAACCTAACACCACTGAAAATTAAGATGTTGAATTTTAGAAAAGCACTTATAGAAGACCTTCCTGATTTACTTAAATTTGAACAATGCCTTATCGAAGCCGAAAGGCCATACAATTCATCCATTAAAGCTGAATCAGCATTCTATTATGATATGGAGAAGTTGATACTATCTGATGACTCCTATCTTCTGGTAGTTGAAAGCGAAGATGAGATCATTGGAAGTGGATATGCCCAAATACGAAACTCAAAGATATCTCTTGATCATGAGCGGCATGCTTATCTGGGTTTTATGTATGTATCACCAGCACACCGAGGAAAGGGCATTAACTCAAAGCTAATAGAGAAATTAATTGCATGGGGAAAACAAAGTGGGGTTCAGGATTTCTACCTTGACGTTTACTCTCAAAATAGCTCAGCAATAAAAGCCTATGAAAAAGTAGGCTTCAAACCATCACTGATGGAAATGAAGTTAAACCTTAAATAGAAAGATCAAAATCTATAAACCCAGGTGATGTCTTTGACTCACCTGGTTTACACCATATGACTTCAAAGAATACTCTTCAAGAAAAGCTTAACCGATATATCTCGATTTAAATACGTAGCTGCAAATTTCATGATCAATCAGAAAAATTATCTTCCACAAAAAACCATCCTGCCACGCTTCTGGCGAGTATGCTTGAGACTAACTCAACGCTTACCTTTATAAAAACTGCGTGAATACTGGGGAAAACTTCCTGCGTTCTCTAGTCCGCATCAGACTTACCACAAGATGAACTTCCCTTATCGCCTTCAGCTATTTGACCACTTGCCCAATTAATAGTGTCGATATAACTCCCGATCCTTACAGCGGTTAAATCAGGCTCAGAATCATTTTCCACTTAACAAATAGTCAAGTCCAATAGCAAAACAAACTGTCAAATTATCTATTCCGATATTTTTAATGGCGTGAATTTATCTTTACTAATTACATGCTTTATCACCCATAAATTATCCCGCCAAAATTTCGCCATTCATCACACTTTTAGTGAGAAAGAACGCATAGTTACCACACTCATAAACGGTTGTGCGCCATAACTTTAGTATTAGAAATACGCACAACCAAAATAATGACATCTATCTAAAAATAAGCCGGAGTCCAAGTGCGCCAGCATAAATGATTTATTGCAGGCGTATTTTTTATAGGTCTACTGCGCTTGTCCGACAGATAACAAAAATGGATTTTGTTCGGGAGATTATGACCATGCGTCTACCTTCGCTTATTGCGATACTATTTTCATTGGTGCTTTTAAGTGCCTGCGGTTCTGATGGAGGCCGGGGCGATGCCGCCGATGACTTGCTCCCGCCCCCTGGCGTCACAGACTCAGATGGTGACGGTATCGATGATGATAATGACAATTGTCCGAGTGTTAGTAATTCAGACCAGGATGATTTAGATGGCGACGGCAGCGGTGATGCCTGTGATACTGATGACGATGGCGACTCCCACCCAGACACTTCAGACAACTGCCCACAAACCCCAAATTCGGACCAAGCCGACAGTGATAGCGACGGCATAGGCAATGCCTGTGACAGTGATCTGGATGGCGACAACGTCCCCAACGATTCTGACAACTGCCCTGCTGATTCAAATAGTGAGCAGGGTGATATCGATGGCGACGGCGTCGGGGATGTGTGCGACAACGACCGCGACGGGGACAACTACACCGACAGCTTGGATAACTGTCCGGACGTAGCCAACCCAGACCAATCAGATCAGGACAATGACGGCATCGGCGACGCCTGTGACGAAGATAGCGATACTGACAATGACGGCCACGACGACGGCCAGGATAACTGCCCAGCCATATCCAACCCAGACCAAGCCGACCTTGACGGAGACGGCATTGGCGATGCTTGTGACAGCGATGACGACGGTGATGGCGTAGACGATCAGGACGACAACTGCCCAACCGCAGCCAACTCCTCACAAACCGACCAGGATGGCGATGGTATAGGTGATGCCTGTGATGACGATGCAGACAGTGACGGCATCGATAACGAAGATGACAACTGCCCATCTACCCACAACCCGAGCCAAGACGATAACGACGGAGATGGCATTGGCGACGCCTGTGACAGCGACGACGACAATGACTCTGTCGAAGATGAGAACGACAACTGCCCCAGCCATAGCAATAGCGACCAAAGTGATATCGACGAAGACGGTGTCGGTGATGCCTGTGATAGCGACCAGGATGGTGACGGTATTGATAACGACGATGACAACTGCCCTGCTACTGCCAATTCAGACCAGAGCGATATCGATGGTGATGGGCAAGGCGATAGCTGTGACAGCGACGATGACGGCGATGGTATAGACGATAGTAATGACAACTGTCCGGCCGTTGCCAACGATGATCAAACCGATACCGACGGCGACGGCACTGGCGATGCCTGCGACAGCGATCGCGATGATGACGGCGTTGAAAATGAAAATGACAACTGCCCGCTGGTACCCAACGCAGATCAAACAGATACAGATGGTGACGGTTACGGAGATGCCTGCGATGACAACACCGATGTCGACGGCGATCAGGTACCTGACAGTGTCGACAACTGCGTATTCGTCCCCAACACGGATCAAATTGACCAGGATGGTGATGGTGAAGGGGACGCCTGCGACAGCGACTTGGATGGAGACGGCACCGATAACGATGCCGACAATTGCCCATCAATACCCAACTCAGACCAACTCGATACTGACGGGGATGGCAGCGGCGATATCTGTGATAGCGACGACGACAACGACGGCGTCGATGACATAGCCGATAACTGCCCCACAGCATCCAATAGTGAGCAAACAGATACCGACGGGGATTCAGTCGGTGATGCCTGCGATCCAGACCTCGATGGAGACGGCATCTTTAATGACGACGATAACTGCCCCTACGTCAGCAATACACTACAGGAAGACAGTGATAACGACGGAATTGGCGATGCCTGTGACGGCGACAACGATAACGACGGAGTAGACAACGCCTACGATAACTGCCCGGATACTGCCAACAGCGATCAGTCCGATATCGATCAGGACGGCATTGGTGATGTCTGTGACAGTGATAAAGATGACGACAATGTGCCCAATACTTCCGATAACTGCCCGTCTATTCCAAATAGCGACCAAGCCGATCAGGATGGCGACGGCATCGGCGATGTCTGTGATGACGATAGTGATACCGACAACGATGGCCACGACGATGGTGAAGATAATTGCCCGACGACCCCTAACCCAGCTCAATCAGACACGGATGGCGATGGTACCGGCGATGAATGTGATAGCGATGCCGATGGAGATGGCATAGACAACACCGATGACAACTGTCCACTAACACCCAACGACCAAACCGATACTGACGGTGACGGTCTTGGGGATGCCTGTGACGAAGACCTGGATGGTGACGGCGCTAATGATGACGTCGACAACTGCCCAATGATTCCGAATCCAGGGCAAGAAGACGGCGATAACGACGGTGCCGGAGATCTCTGCGATAACGACCGCGACGATGACGGTCTTGATGATACCGTCGACAATTGCCCAGCCATTCCAAATCCAAACCAAACCGATACTGATGGTGATGGAGTGGGAGATGTTTGCGATGCAGACCTGGATGGGGACGAGGTAGAAAACGATCTCGATAATTGTCCCCAGACTCACAATCCCAACCAGGAGGATTCTGATAACGATGGTATCGGCGATGCCTGCGACCTCGAATCAGGACTATCCTGTGCAGCGTTTGAAGACCTGGAGATCGTTAACGGTGTAGATGCAGACCTGACTTACGGAATTGAGCAGCCCTGCGATGGATGTTCTATTACTGCAGTAGAAAGGGTATTTAACGGCGTCCTATCGGATGCAGCCAGAATGGAAGTTGTCAGCGGTGCGGGCGGCTCTACCCATATTCAAATCAACCACCACTCGGTTAAAGAGGGACGCCATGTGGTCGGTTTCCTGGTAGAGCACACCACACCACTGCTGGATATCATCTACCTCAACACCATCACAATCAGTACATACTTGGATGGAGTAGCTACTGGAGAGTCCACTAGCGGGTATCGTCTGGCCCCATTTAAAGTCAATGGTGCACGCAATCACCGCCTGCTATTAGTCACCACCAATAGTGACTTTAATCAGGTGAGATTAACGCTGGAAGGATTGAGCTTTACCAATAATCAACTGGATGTTTACTTGGCCTGCTCAAAAGCTGTGGGCCAGCCATAACTAAAAGAAGAAATAAAAAGCCCCGGTACGCCGGGGCTTTTTATTTACAATCAAATTGAAAGGAATAAAGCATATAAGGAAAATTAATTCCAACCTTTAAAAAATAAAGAACGCAAGACAAAGAACTTTTTTACCCCCACCTATCCCCACACACCAAAAATTACAAAATCAAAAACCCTAAAAAATAAAACTTTTTAAAACATTCAAAATAGGGCTGAAAAAATTGACAGCGGCGCGCCTTATAGTTACTAACCAGTAAGTTAACTATATATTATCCGGATTATTTTTAGCCATAATTGACAGTTAAACTTACAGTTACTCGAACGCCTCTCAGAAACCATTCCAGCTGTAATTAGACTTTATAAAATATGGACTTGCCATCATTAATAACATGCAGATTTATCTGTATATTCGGAGGTGAAGTACTTGACGTGGAACTCCATGGCTTTTTTAATGATTAGCCAACGTCATCAAGTGACTTCCCCGTCATTTCTATCCGGTACTTCCAGGTTATCATTGCGCCAATCAAGGAGGTCACCGCTAGTGCACTAAGCAACATACTTGCGCCAATGTCGCTAAGTAAAATTGGAAAAAAAAATGCGATAGCGACACCCCCGAACTTTGAGACGGATGCGGCCAATCCCGCACCAGCACCACGATAGCGGGTCGGGAATACCTCCCCAGCGATTAGATAAGTCTGAGAATTTGGCCCCAGATTATTCATCAAGTTGAACAACATAAACCCCCCGAAAATGAATGGTAACTGTTGGCTAGTATTTAAAGATTCTCCATAGGCGGCAATAAGAAGGCCGAGTGCACAACCAAGGAAGCCAAGAACTTGCAATCGGATACGCCCCACCCTATCCACAAATATAATTGCTAGAATAACGCCAACTACCAGCATTACATCGATTAATGCTGCCCCTTTCGCCGCCTCGACTTTGTTATGGATTAATTCCGAAATGGAGCGTGCATGGGGTGACGCATATCCCAACACATTCGCTAAAATTACTGGCGTGAAGATACCAACGCCATAGGTTCCCAAATCCTGCAAAAACCAGGGAATAGAAGAGAGTTTGATTGCTTTTCGAGAATTCTTATCCTGAAGTAAATGCTTAATACTCGATAGTTCACCTATCTTTTTTTCATTCGTCTCCGCTGTGGCAACATTCTTCAATAAGAATCTGGACGGGTATGGTGGATCTCTTTTCAACAGTTGGCTGATAGATTTCTCCGCCTCAGGCATGCGACCTTTAGCCAGAAGCCACATCGCACTCTCTGGAATATAGAAACGTCCAACCGTGATCAAAATCGCTGGAACAATCGCCGCAGCATACATATACCGCCAAGCTTCCAGGGAGGGATACCAAGAGAGGACCAAAAATGCGAGACCTGTACCCACCAAAATTCCAACAGCCTGAAAACTAAAGGCTCCGAGCACCAGCCTACCCCGCAAGCGCGATGCCATACTTTCAGAGATCATCATGTGAGCAGTGGGATAATCACATCCAAGCGCCAATCCCAGGCCAAATAATGAAATAACAATCACGAGATAAGAATCTGCGAAGGTCAATATCACCAGGAAAAAGATAAACATGATCATCTCAGCGATGAACATTTTCCGCCGGCCATAATGATCGCTGAGCCCTCCTAGGGTTATCGCTCCAACCAGAATTCCAAACAATGTCGCCGATGTCACAAAGCCCATACTAAAGACGGTCAAACCAAATTCTTTAGCAATTAAAATGTGAGATACCCCAGTCATGAAGACGATCATTCCCTCGAAAAATTTACCAGCTGTCGCAAGCCACCAAATTCGCCACTGCATTGGCGTAAAAATATTCTGCGGAATCGAGGTTCCATCACACCAAACGGGAGTTTCGTCAATGTAATAGTCAGCCGAATGGTGTTCGCTGAACCGGGCATTTTCAGTCAATGACGGATTTGGAGTGCCATCGGGCTCATTTCTCTCCATAACTACTTCTTTAAATACCCCAGTGAATTATGGCGAACACTAGCATAAAGTGATGACAACTAAGTGATCGAAATATCAGTATTAAGAAAGATTCGAAAGCATGGTCTGTTACTACATTAGACTAAGGCGGTCGGTGATGCTTTTGTAGGTAAAGACATACCATAAGGCAGCTACTATTATCAGCCCTTGAAGTGTAGTAGTTCAGACTTGACCTGACAGTTACCGATTTTTCAGAAGGTGTTCTGTCAGGTCAAGTCTGAACTACTACAACTAATTATATAGTGGGCATACTATTATTCAGGTAATTAGTTACTAGCGGGGCAGAAATAATCAGTACACCCTGGTAATATAAACTGCATGAAATACGATGCCAGAAAACTTAGTACTGAGGAGCAGCACCTCATACGTAAAATTGCTGTTCAGCGAGTATTTGATGGAGAATCTGCGGCGGAGGTTAGTCGTAGCTTAGGGCTGGGGAGCAGAACTATTTTCCCATGGTTAAGGACTGCTCGGGAGAAAGGTATTGAAGCGCTATCTCCAAAAATTAGACCTGGACGCGGTAGAAAACTGTCAGCTATTGAAGAAGAGGAAGTCAAACGATGGATTATTGGTGGCGATCCAAGGCAATATGGCTTTGATTTCGGATTGTGGACACGTCAGATCGTATCGGATTTGATTTTTGAGAGATTCAAAATTGAACTTAGCGTTTCTAGTGTCGGCACACTTCTACATCGACTGGGCCTGACGCCACAAAAGCCTCTACGAAGAGCTTACGAGAGAGATGAGAAGGCGGTGAATAAATGGGTAAAGGAAGTCTATCCAAAGATTAAATCTTATGCGAAAAAAACTGGTGCAGAAATATTTTGGCTGGACGAGGCTAGTATCAGATCAGACGATCCACTCCAAAGGACATGGGGAGAAAAAGGAAAAACTCCAGTGGTAAAAACGAGTGGTCAAAGACAGTCAATCAATGCGATCTCAGCTTTATCGAATAGAGGTGGCTTCTGGTATCATATTTATAGTGGAAAGTTCACGGCAGAAAAGTGCGTAGAATGCTTCAAAAATTTCCAGAGAAGTCAGAAAAGACCAGTGATTCTCATTGTTGATGGGCACCCAGTACACAAATCGAAAAAGGTATTGGAGTATGTCGATTCACAGGATGGAAAGCTTGAAATGGTGTTCTTACCGCCATATGCACCAAACCTAAATCCAGATGAGTTGGTCTGGAATCATATGAGAAATATAGGGACTTCAAAGAGGCCGCTGAAAAAAGGTGAGACACTACTGAGTCGTGCAAATGCAGATTTGCAGAGCATCAAGAAAAATAGAAAACTTGTGAAATCATTTTTTCAAGAGTCGACTGTATTCTTTGCTGCTGCCTAGGTAGTAACTACGACAAACTACCAACATTAAGGGTTTTAAAACTTTACTAAAATTAGAGGTGGGCACGGTATGGCATCCGCACTGCTCAACTTTTCTTTTGCCTTCACTTCCGCAATTTACAGTTTCACAAGGATACATGGAAATACCTTCAGTGAAATTCGTCCCCATATCAATGACAGTCTCATTTTGTCTTCTCCTGATATTAGCCATGGCGCTAAGACAAAAGAGGTTCTAATCGGAGCTATATAGCTTTGGATGGCATACTTATTGAGCAAGCAACACGCTATTCTCCCACCAATAACAAGAATTCAATTATTCCAAGCAACTTGGGCTAGCTGTATCGAATATGTTACCAAACCAAGTATTACTGGAGAGGCAAGCATCAGGAGTCTCATCTACCAAATCACCTTCACCATTACTACCAGTCACCTGATTTCCAGAAATAATGTAGTTCATTGAAGGTGGATCCACTATATCAAAATCCATCATGATACCGCTATCTGAAGAATTCGATATCACATTCTGTATCACTAACCCATTAACACTTGGAGGCTCTATAATAATTCCAAAAATAGATCCATCAATGGTATTCTGAATAACCTGACTGAAACTACCCGCAATTACAATCCCTGCTATAGCATCACTATTACCACTTAGAGAGTTCCCTGAAATACGACTGAAATCCCCATTGAGTTGAAAACCAATGCTACCAGGACCACCTGAAAGAAACATTGAGCCATTAATAGAATTGTTGTCACTCTCCACTATAAAACCCACCCCTGGACTATCAGAAATCAAACCTTGAACTGAATGAAATCCATCGCCTTCTAAAAAGACAGAAATTCCACAAGTGTCTATGGTACCTCCTACTAATACAGCTCCTAAACCTTCAAGAGAGATCCCTGCGCTATCACTATCTTCACAAGTAAGTACATAACCGTTCATGTCCAGGCTTCCGGAAGGCCCTTCTATTGTGACCTGTGTTTCAAGGTCACAGGAAATATCCTGACTGAGAACTTCTGCAGTCGTTATCGTATCTCCACACTGAACATCTGCCAGAGAGAAAATTGGCTTTGATATAAAGATTGTTAATAATGCCAATGATGCACATACCTTCAGATTCATCTTTTCCTCTAGAATAAATATTTGTCAAAGAGCTTTGATATACGAACAAGAATAGTAGCCTACAAGAAATACTTTAAATGGCTCCGAAGACCAACAATGGAGGATTTTAGTGAAGTGTTAAAGGCCTTCACTTCCTAACAAAATCCTTAAATTGCCAATGTGTACGCTAAAAATTCCTAGCCAAAAGAGTTCTCCGAAAAATTAAGCCAGGTGATGCGCCACTGAGAATCCCCTGGAAGAAAAAAGGCGCATCAGCTGACTAGTTTGATATAGAGCACGCTATTAAACAAAGTTTTTCACAAGCAGAAACCTACCCACCTCTACACATTGAGAGTAAAACTTATTGCAAGCCGAGCACGGTATTATTATCCCCAAACTGGACGGCGGTGGCCAGATTACTAACCGTTGTCTGACTTAATCTCAACTGATTGGTATCACCATCCTGAATGGCTACTGCGGTATTAAAACTCTGTAGCTGTACTATCAAGGAATCATTAAGCAAACCACTTAACTGTAACGTTTCTCCAAAATTAAACTCATTGCTTTGCACAGTTTCCGCAGTATTAATCCCACCGCGCTGTTCAGTTAGCGCAGTATTAAAAGCACCAATCTGCTCATGTATCACCTCAAGGCTGGTACCCCTCTGCAGGATATAGCTGTCATGACCAAGATTCTCCTGAGTAGAATCAATAGAATTAGTATTCCCACTTTGAAGGGCAAACGAACTAGATGCCGAAGCAGAGTCTTGTGTAATCTCCAAACTCATAGAGTTACCTAACTGAATCCCTACAGCAGAATTATCTATTGCCGATCTTTGATTCATCTGGAAAGTTAAGCTTTCTCCAATTTGAAGCACGAACACCTCATTCTCGGAACTATTTTGAACACCGCCCTGATTGACGGCGCCTTGGTTAGCAACACCTAGCTGAGTAACCGTCGCTGAATTCCCAACTCCATTATTCTGCCCTATTGTAATATCGTTACTTATCCCACCCTGGAAAACAAAAGTAGAGCTATCGTCGATATCACCCTGAACTGAAGACGCCGTATTCCCCTCTCCAAACTGATACTGTACAGCTATTGAGTCAATTGCTGCCTCCAGCTGTTCCGCACTAGCGGATTGATTACTGCCCACCTGTCGCTGGATAATAGTGCTGGATTCGGCAAAAGGACCTTGAGATGCGGAGGCCTCATTATTAACACCAATTTGTAGTTGAATAATGGTACTTCCATTTACATCAGGACCACTCTGATCGCCCTGTGCCGTATTACCTTGCCCGATTTGAATGAGCTGGTAGGTATTGTCAGAAGCTATCCCTACTGCACTGGAAATCGAAAACAGAACGCAGGCCATTAGAGAACTGTATTTCATTAGCTGTTACTCCCTTTCATCTGATAATATTGATTACTGAAGTCCTAAAACTGTGTTGTTGTCACCATACTGGGCGGAAGCAGTTAAGTTTCCAGCCGTAGTTTGGCTAAGCCGAGTAGAATTACTAGCCCCGGTTTGTACGGCAGCCGCTGTATTAAATGCCTCCAACTGTACGATTAACGATTCATTTAGCAAGCCACTAAACTGAAGTGTTTCAGCAGAGTTAAACCCTACACCTTGCACAGTTTCAGCGGTATTTATTCCACCAAATTGCTCTGTATATGCAGTATTAAAAGCACCAACCTGTTCATGTACAGTCTCAAGACTGGTTCCATTCTGTAGTATAAAGCTATCATGCCCTAAATCCCCTTGGGTAGATTGAGCAAAGTTGTTATTTCCTCCCGCCTGTATAATGACAGCATTAGATAGTGAAGCTGAATTTTGCTCGATAACCAATTCCAGCAAGTTGCCCGCCTGGAAACCTGTTGCAGTATTCGCTGAGCCCATAAATTGATTAATAAGGTAAGAGAGATTCCCCCCTACCTGAATCATAGCCCCCTGATTGCCAGCACCATCTCTTTGCGCAGTAGAACCATTATTATTAACCCCGATCTGAGTTACACTAGAAGAATCATCAATACTGTTTTGGTGATCCACCATTACTCGGTTAGAAGAACCCACTTGTACAATTGAGCTTGAGCTACCTATAGACTCAAACTGCAACGAAGAGCCAAAATTATTATCCCCAATCAAATTAATTGTCGAAGATGTAAAAATAGTATTCCCTTGAAGAGAAGCTGCTGAGTTTGAATCTCCAATTTCGACTTGAACGATACTACTTGACACTACCAGTCCGCTCCGGATCACCTCTCCATCATTATTATTACCAATTTGCACTTGAATTATCGTACTGTCCACTACGACTGCATCACTATGATCAGCCGAGGCCATATTGTCATCACCGATTTGAATAAGTTCGTAGGTATTATCAGCAGCTACGGAAAACGTGCTTACTATCGTAACAAGTACACCTACCGAGAAAGACTTATATTTAGTCATCACTATATCCCTGTGAGATTAAATTTGGCCAAAATTATTGTTTCTAGACAGCCTCCCCAAATAATAAGGAAGGCTGGATCTATTCACGAACTTAAAATCAACAAGCTACTGAAGGCCCAATACCGTATTGTTATCACCGTACTGAGCAGAACCTGCAAGGTTTCCGGCTGTTGTTTGGCTAAGCCTTGTAGAATTGCTGGCTCCTGTTTGAACAGCAGCCGCTGTATTAAATCCGCCAAACTGCAATATCAAAGATTCATTAAGTAAACCACTAAACTGGAGTGTTTCTGCAGTGTTAAACCCAACGGTCTGTATCGTTATAGCCGTGTTTATTCCACCAAACTGCTCCGTATACGCTGTACTAAATAGCCCCGTTTGCTCAGTTTCGGCTCCAAGGTTGGTTCCATTTTGAAAAATAAAACTATCATGTCCTAAACCTACCTGACTCGAAATCGCAATATTATTATTCCCACCTGCTTGAATCCCTACAGAATTAGATGCTGAGGCAAAATTCTGGCTAAGAGACATTGAGAGTAAGTTACCAGCCTGAAAACCTGTTGCAGTATTCATCGCACCAGCGTTCTGACTCATAAAAAAGCTGAGGTTTTCACCCGTCTGAACCATCACTCCCACATTACCAGATGCATCCGCCTGAGAGCCAAACCCATTATTATTAACCCCTACCTGGTTAATACTAATGGAATTATTAAGACTACTGGCTTGCTCAACGAACATGGTATTACTGGAACCCGCCTGGAAAATATCACTTACATCTCCCTCCGTATCAAACTGCTGGGAATTACCAGTATTACTTTCTCCATATTGAGCAACTGTAGAGGTCGTAGATATCGCACCTTCCTGCAGCACATCTGACATGTTGTCGGTACCAACTTGTCGCTGGATAACTGTACTAGATATAGTCAAGCCTTCCTGTGTTACCTGAGCATTATTAGAATTGCCAATTTGTACCTGAATGACGGTACTGCCAACTACCGTTATCTCACTCTGATCCGCCGACGCGGTATTACCATTACCAATTTGGATAAGCTCATAAGTGTTATCAGCAGCCACTGAAAAAGCGCTAACCATCGCAGCTAAAATACCCACCGAAATAGGCTTAAACGAATTCATCACTAACTCCTTAAAGCAGCAGGCAATTAGGCTTGCCGCCCCTAATTTTTTGCAGAGCCAAAGAATGTGACAGATATGCCCCTTATCACTTCAGCACTCGAACCTATAATTTACTGAGTTAACATACCCACATTACCGTCTCCTACTTGAGTAGTAGACACACTATTATTAGCGTTGGCTTGTGTAAGAGTGATCTGATTTGAGTTTCCTAGCTGGGAAGTGGAGCTGGCATTAAAGCTAGCCAGCTGAGTGACCATTACAGAGTTTCCTGATCCCCCTAGTTGCATAATATCTACACTATTAAAGGCACCTGCCTGATCGATTTCAGCAGTATTGGTACTGCCATGCTGTTCCGTAGAAACAACACTAAATTCTCCACTTTGAGTAATGTCTACGCTATTTGATTCACCAAATTGCTGAGTGTATGCCTCGTTGTAGACACCGGACTGAGAGTGCCAGGCTTCCAGGCCTTCGCCTTCCTGGCGAATTTCACTGTAGTGCCCGATAGATTGCTGCAGAGTATTTGCGCTATTACCTGTGCCATCCTGAACCACAATTGCAGTAGAATCAAAGGCAAGAATATGACTTATATTTAACGTATTGGAACTTCCATATTGCTCAGTGGTAATACTATTCCCTACGCTTGCAGTTTGTGTCACTGCCGCATTCTGCGCACTACCTTCTTGATGCATAGAGATAGAGTTTGCTGCCGAGCCAGTCTGCGATACACTCAGAGCGTTGGTATCTCCCACCTGAACAATACTAATAAATTCATTCACTGTATTTGTTTGAGTAAATGAGGCTTCATGATTATCCCCAATCTGCACTATCAAAATAGTGCTTAACTCGGCAAACTCCTGCGCAGGTGTCGCTGAGTTATTATCCCCAATTTGCTCCACCAAAATGCTTGATAATACAGAGCCGACCTGAGTTGCCTCAATATAGTTACTATCACCCACCTGTGATTGCTGAATCAAACTGAAGGAAGTAAATAGGTTCTGGGTGGCATATACCTCATTATCATCGCCCACCTGAACTTGGATTACTGTATCACCAATAGCAGAAGGGTCACTTTGGTCTGAGTTAGCGGTGTTACCCGATCCTACCTGAAGGACATCATAGGTGTGGTCTGCGGCAAGAGCGGCAGTTCCAATCATTGAAAATAAAACAGTTGCTGCAACAGGTCTGTACATGCTCATCTAATACTCCTTAAAGATGACAGGTCCAGCTCGAAAGCTTTTACGACGATTTTTTCAAGAACGCAGCATCATTGAGTAGAACAAATATTGAGGCTGTGGCGCATAGCATGGGCCACTTAGGGGCGGGTGGTGACAGTTGAATGACTGGCTTCATAAGTCAAACTCATACTACTTCGCATACAAACAACAATATTGCGATACTTCTTGAGTAATAAAACGATGCTGAAGTCAGTATTAATGAAAAAAGATACTTTCTCTATGAGAGATTAGTTGTGAGCGACTGGGAAGAAAGTGCCTGTCTAGTCGCAATTTACGCCTCACTAAATAATGGAAAATAACTAGTTGTCAGGCAGGAGTATTTGCAGAGAGGAAAAGTGTCTCGGTTTTGAGAGCACCAGTAAATGTATTTAACTCCCAAAATGAAGCATACGATAACCATGGAAAACCACCAGGCATTGAGACAGGAGGAATCGCACTGTCAAAGCAACTCGCTCTACAGATAAGTAGGAGTATTATCAGAAATATTCTATCAAATCATTTCACCGCAGATCTTATTGACCACGACAATAATACTTGCTCATCTACCAGCGTACTTTTTAACATAACCATTGATACCACCACTCCCTTTTACCGACAGTAAACCAATAAAAAAGGGCTCTAAATAGAGCCCTTTTTTAGCCAAAATTGTTAACCCGATGCCTGTGGATGGGTATCAGGTAAAGGATCTTGAATACTACTCTCTATCACGGGCTTCTCTACAAACTCAGACCAGACACTGTCTGCTTCGATTTTTGTCTGCCGCTTGCGAAGATGAACCAAAAGTAAAACAAATGATGTACCTATCAGTAACGCAACAAAGTCAACCGCCCATACCTGAGTGGCAGCTCCCAACAAATCACCTTTGATAAGTGAGCTAATTGGTATCAGGAAAATAGTGGCAATACAGAAGGCAAGAAGCTGTCGAGCAGCAGCCATGGGACGACGTATAAATGCCCAGATCAGCGCAAATAAGAACCCTGTGTAATAAGCAGCTCTCTGCCAAAACTCAATATCCACCTGCGCATGAGGCAACCACTTAACTGCCAGCATACTGGCGGCTATGCCCAGAATAGTACCCAGACCAACGCCCACTGTTAGCCTTGCCATTACCATTGATGAGGTTGTTTGTACCGGTAGAGTCCCCTGCCCTCTGCGTTTCTTACGGCGGCTTTCAATCCACAGTATATTGCCGGTGAGGAATATCAGCGCTCCCATAATGCCGAGAATAAAGTACACCCAGCGCACGGCATTTCCACCAAAACTGCCAAAATGCAGCGAGAAAAAACTCATTACTGCGCCACTGTACCCATTCAAGTTGCTGGGTAGAAAGCTGCTATAGGGAATCTCCCTTTGATAGGGATTACCGAGCACATAGCCGTACTCAGCACCGCGCACCACCTCGCCATGCATGATTCCACCTACTCGCATTCGCGGAGCCCGGGTATCCAGATTTAAATAGAGGATTTCTGCCATCTGGAATTTGGGTTCCCCCTTCTGAATCGCAGCTTCCAACTCTGTGACAGGCACCAACTCAGAGAAGCTCTTCACCTCTGCTGGCGCCGGGCGAGTGAACATGGGGGAATCACCGTAGACCGCCACGCGCAGGGCACCATAAAGCGGATCATGGAAGGCAAATACAAAGGCGGTAAAAGCAATAATCAGGTGAAACGGCAGCGAGGTGATGCCCAGTACATTGTGAAAATCCAGCCAGTAGCGCTTGCGGTTCTTACCCTTTCGGAGTACCAATAAATCCTTAAACCAAGTGGGCAGGAAAACAATCAGGCCCGAAATCAGCGCCACAAAATACAGTGCCGCCACAACACCCAATACATAAGTACCAAAAGCATCGTGGCCCTCACCACCGGGAATACCGGCAGTGCGATGTAAATGGTCGACAAATTCGCCAATGGCGGAAACCGTAAAGCTTTGAGTGATTAGCTCCCCTTTCTCATTGAAACTTGCATACCAGAGAGTATGGTCATGGGTTTCTTCATCCTCGATTTCCCAACTCACCGGTGCCGTCTGCAGACCCGCCAGTGGCAATTGGACGGTCATCTGTTTTGCTGCTTCCGGGTGCGCCTGCAGAACCTCGGAAATAAGGCTGTCATACTGATCGATAGAAATACTCGGCAGGGTGGTCCCAGGCTGCAGAGCCCATTGATTGAGGGGCCCTTTAAACATGGTCAGGGCGCCAGCGACAAAAGCGATATACAGAAACAAGCCCGCAAGAATACCGGTCCAGGTATGCACGCTTTTATAAGTTTTAATCAATTCAACGCGCATATTCTTAGACTCCGAATCTCGCTACCCACAACAGGGTAAACAGCACCAAATTTAGCCCCAGGTAGAGAGACAACATACGCCTGACACTAATAAACAGGTAAACCAGACTTACCAAAGTGAGCCAGACAGGTGTGATCAACCACATCACGAATTGACTTTTATCATCGACCACTACATCACCGGGGCCCCACAGAGCAATCAAACCAGCAACGGCAACTGCAATGGGTAATCCCAAGAAAATTGCACATAGGCTTTTTCCCCACCAGTGGGGTTTATAGCCTTCTAACCCTTTTTCAATTCTCTTCTTTTTCTTTACCAAGACTTTGCCTGGCTTATCCAGCACTCCGCTAAAAGGCAGCAGTCCCAGCGCTAACATAAAAGTGCTAAGAAGCGTAAAGGAAGCTGACATTGCCGAAAAATTTTGGTGGAAAAGCCCCCAGGAAATGACAAGGAGCGCGAAGCTGATGAGAAGAGCGGGGTAAAACTGGAGTGGTCTCTGCTCACGCCACTGCTGATTGGGACACCCTAAATAAAAGACAGAAGACGCAAGGAGACAACTCAATAGGCCGAGTCCCGTTAAAACTGAGGAATACATTTCTAGTTTCACTTAAGGGTTAGAAGCACTACCACTAAAGTGGTAGAAAATTGTTTGCCAGGCACTGATTAATCGGTGCAGCTAAGCCGTTGCCAGACCAAATAATAGTGAGAGTTTATTGCGGCAATTCCCTATTTGCAAATAAGAATGATTAGCATTATATTCGCTGCCGATCTTCCTTGTCGTCCTGACTTCTTTACCTTGCTAGGGATTACGCTATGTATAAACGCCACCTGCTCAGCAAAGCCGTTTCACTCACTATTCTCACTTCGATTGGTGCGACTGCGATCGCTGCAGATGAGAAGAAAGAAGAGTATGCGCCGCAGGCAATGGAAAATGTCATTGTTATTGGCGAGAAAACAGAGCGCTCCCTCAAGGAAACCACGTCTTCGGTATCCGTGATTACCGAAGAAACCTTAAATAGCATGCAACACCTGAGCATTACCGATGCGGTGTCTAATATCTCTAACGTGGTGGTACTTTCCGGCGCTACTCCGGATATTCGCGGTGTGTCCGGTAACGGTTCAGCCACCGGCTTTAACTCCTTTACCGGTGGTGCCAAAGCCCGTGTCTCCACGTTAATTGATGGTGTCGCCGAGCCATTTGTCGCAGACCTCACGGGTGATTCCGGTATTTGGGATGTAGAACAAATTGAAGTATTTCGTGGACCCCAGTCCACCAGCAATGGCCGTAACAGCATTGCCGGCTCTGTATTTATCAAAACCAAAGATCCCAGCTTCGACTGGGAAGGTGCAGCTCGCGTAGGTTACCGCGACCAGGATGGCTACATCGATACTTCTGGCATGATTTCCGGCCCGATTGTTGATGATACCCTCGCCTTCCGCCTGACGGCCCAGCAACTCACCGGCGACACTATCAGTAATGCCCAAGAGTATGAGGGCAACCCCGCTGACTTCGACCTGAACACTCTGGAAACCGAGCGACTGAAAGGCAAGCTTCTGTGGACCCCCACTGAAAAGTTAAAGACATTATTTACTGTGTCCACTAACAGTGAAGAGGGAAATACCGGGCGTATGTACTACACACTAACCGGTGTTGATGACTACGAAACTTATTTCTATCGCGACATGGACACTGAATCCACAACTACCAGCGTTAAAGTGGATTATCAAATCAGCGACGATATATCTATTGAAGTCCTGGCAGCTTATATGGATTACCAGTGGGGCTTTGATTCCTATGAAGAAGAAGCCAGCAGTCAACAGTATGTTCGTATGGACGAACAGAACACCACCATCGATGCCAAGCTAAACTTTGGGCTCAACAATGAAACACTGAATGGTTTCATTGGCTTTGCCCACTTCGAAAGAGATCAAGACTTTAACAGCTACAACAGTGTTACTTATTTTGGTGACGACGAAAGTACCTCTACAGCACTTTATGGTGAAGTGACTTACTCACTGACAGACCGTCTGAATCTGATCAGCGGCCTACGTGTGGAAAAAGAAGAACAAGACCGCTACTTTCATTTTACTTCCTACGGCGAACCCACCAGTGACCCTCTAAATACCGATGAAACCATCATTCTCCCTAAAATTGCGCTGCAATACGATCTAACCGAGGAGACTATTGTTTCTGCCAGTGCGCGCAAAGGTTACAATTCTGCTGGCGGCGCCCTTAAGTTGGACCGCGATACAGATAATAACACCATTTATTATTACTACTACTACGATGAAGAAACCGTTAATACCTATGAGTTGGCTTTACGCAGTTCCTTGGCAAACGGCACCGTCAGCCTAAACGGTAGCTTGTTTTTCAATGAATACTCCGGCTATCAGGCACTCAGCTCTACTCGCAAAATTGTTAATATGGATGCAGTAGAGACCTATGGTGTTGAACTCGAAGCTATCGCAATGCTGACTCCGCAATGGGAATTACGTGCCGGAGTTGGACTGCTGGAGACTGAAATCACCGATGCCGGTGCTGATTATGCAGATGCTGACGGCAACGAACTTAATTCCGCGCCGAACGTCACTGCAAACCTAGGCACCAAGTACTGGATTAGTGATGCGCTTAGCGTAAGGCTCTCGGCCAACTATGTAGGAGAGTACTACGGTGATTTCACTAATACTGAAGAGCGGGTTGCCGGCGATTACACTCTCGCCCGCCTGAATGTTAACTATGAAGGTGAAGATTGGAGCATCGCAGCCTATGTTAACAATGCCTTTAATGAAGAAGGATTCCTCACTATTGAACCGGCAGTAGAAGGTGGCCGCTACCCAGATGGCTACGCAGCCATTGTTGAACCCCGCAATATTGGTGTTTCTGCCACCTACCGCTTCTAATTAGCTCCTTTACCAACAGCTAAAAATCCGGCCCCTAGTTGAGTTTATCTCACACAGGGACCGGAATTCCGATATCGTCCTAAACCTCACCCTACTGCACAATTATTACCATATTGCTGTTTCCAATCTGGGAAACATTAGCATTTTGAAAATCGTTAACCTGGCTAACGGTAAACATATTTAAGTTACCCTGCTGTAATGCCGTGGCAACACCATTCGCTCCGCTTTGGATAGTCGAACCCATATTAGTCAAACCGATCTGAGTGGTACTTGCCAAATTAAAGCTGCCAGATTGAGCGTGGATAATAGTGTTAAATTCATTTTGCTGACTAATGGCACTGGTATTATTATTATCTGTTTGATTCACAGTAGCAGTATTACTATTCCCCAGCTGGCTTAATGTGGAAGTGTTAGTGTCGGATACAAATTGCGACACGGTAGCCACATTCAAGTTCCCCTGTTGAGCAGTTACAGCCGAGCTCGTCGTGCTATTGGTTTGAACAACCGTACCGGTGTTGTTGTCACCCACTTGATTAATAACTGCTGTATCAGTAGTACTACTCGACTGTGTAACCGTGGCAAAGTTAACCAGATTGAACTGATTTATAGTTGCAACACTGGTTGTAGATGCCACCTGATTAATTACGCCAATATTAGTATTCCCATTTTGAGTAATAACGGCAGCCACAGTATCAGATGAATTTTGAGCAACAGTGGAAGTATTTAAATTCCCTGTTTGTATCTGATTAACTGTGCTTCCGGTATTTCCGTTTACCTGAGTGGCAGTGGCTGTATTATTGTCTCCAGTCTGGGTTTGGCTGATAAAGTTAAATGTAACGGTTGGATCACTTTGATCCGCTGTCGCGTTATTACCTACTCCATTTTGGTTCTGAACCGCAACATTGTCGGAGGCAAAAACACCCTGGCTTGCAACAGCAAGCAGGACCGCAGCCGCCAACGGGGCACACCTTTTCATATTTATCTCCTTAGAATATGAAATGTCGCTAAATTAAGATTCTTATACTGCATCAACACACAAAATTAATTAGCACCATATGCAACAACATTAAGAGAAAGCAATTTACGATCAGCTGCGCTTAATTTTGCTAAAACAAATACCGGAACTTCAGCATTTATGCTTATAAACTCTTGCTTCTCAAGGACTCAATCCCCAGCTTCCTTCAGGAATCTATGCTTGATGCTGTGTTGAGTCTTATCCCCGATGGCACTTTCAGCAATAGGAGAATAGTGCGGAAAAAATAGGAAGAAAGTTTTCCAAGTAGGTAGAAATACAGGAAATCGAGCACGCTAAAGCAGTAAACGCCGCTTAGGCAGCGTTTACTAAAGAAAAGATAGCTTTTAAGTAAGACATCAATTTAGTCAAGACAAGAAGGGAATGCAGACGTAAAGTCATTTCCTAACCAGGTATTGCTAGGGAGCCTCTGAGTAACTCTGTGATGCCTCTGGCATGCAGAGCGGTTCACAATCAAGGCGCGGCTTCGCAGGAATGACTAGACCTTTCAAGAAGTCGCAACGCGAAGTGTGAATCGCTGACCTTGAAGGCCGCATCTGCTGCGTTGCAGCTCTTGCAAAGGGCTAGGGCCATTCGCAGCGAGCTGCGCCTAACATCTGCAACCTTCAAGACCCCCAGAGGTATTACCAGGGCTGTCCCATATAAATCAGTCTAAATGGTGGCTGTAATTATCTTGTCCAAGGTTTCATTATCCCAGCCAGCCTTTTTCCGAAGCCTTTTAATGCTCATGTCTTTTTTAAAGCTGGGCTTTGCCGCTTGCAACTGATTGAGTGCCGAATGCCTCAAGATCGCCATGTTTTCTGGTGCATTTCCTGATCTGAAGCGACTATCATCCTCACGAAAAACCACATCTAAAATCCAGTGTAACGAGTTTTCAACACCCCAGTGAGAGCGAATAATATGATTGAGTTCTGCTGAGCACGGCTCTAAACTACTGATATAGTAGCGCGTTTCGCAACTAGTTCGCCCATCTACAGTTCGTTTCGCCTGGACTGCGATAACACTTCTTAGACCGTGCCATTGCTCTTTACCTTCGAGCCAATCAATACTGTTAGTAGAGAGACATTTTCTGGATTCTATTCGGCCTCGGCTCACCTCTTCCACACAATCAGTATCGACATGCTTGTGGTGCTGCATATCGAACAAATTATTAAAATGCGTGGTAATTTGCTGGTGCAGTTTGTCCTGGTTGCCCTTCACAGCAATCACATAATCGCCGCCTCGTTCGATAATTTTCTGAGTGATCGTTTTCTGGCAGCCCATGGCGTCAAGCGTAATAATCGCACCATTAAGATCAAGAATCTCCAGTAACTTCGGTATGGCCGTAATCTCATTCGACTTTTCTTCTACCTTTTGCTGAGCAAGGACAAGTCGCGCCTCGGACGCAAAAGCACTCACCATATGTATAGGAGATCGTTTACTGGCCTGATCGAAGCTGCGCCTTAGCGTCTTGCCATCGATCGCAATCACGTTACCGAGTTCTTGCTGAATACCTTGGACCCACTGCAGAAAGCAGCGCTTAAATTGTTCGGGGTCTAAGCTTGAAATAACACGGCTAAAAGTGTTTTTTGAGGGTATTCCGCTATTTAGCGGGGTGAATCGTTTTAGGTAATCTATCTTAGATTCTGCGAAATCGACAAAATCTCTACAGCTTTCAGCACCACAAATAACACCGCAAAACATGATAAGTAAAATATCGGGCAGGGCGTGCAGCTTGTGCCGATCAACTCGAGGATCTTCCATGTCGTCAAAGTGATGTAAAAGGCTAACGCTATCCATTTTGTCTGAAAAACACTCTATTTATCAAAAAAGATAGCTATTCTAGGTCTATTTTGTTCGTTTTTACACCGATTTATATGGGACAGCCCTGGAGGTATTACGTAGTTACTCAGAGGCTCCCTAGATTCACATGCATCCTTATTCTCATCAAGCAAATCCATATCACCGCTATTTGAAACTTGATTGCTGATGATGACATTATTCTCCTGTTCTAGTCCACGAAGAACGATTCCAACGCCTCCCACTTCTTCACCAAAGGTATCTGCCACAATATTTTGTGCCACTCCCCCCCCCTGACGCGCGGCCTATTTCAATGCCCGATAGGAAACTGTGAGAGACGGTATTTTTAATGACTTGAAAACCATCCCCATCAACCTGTATCCCAGAACCTCCACTTTCTGTAATCACACAAGAGCCTACTTTATTGTTGTCACCAATTATCGACACTCCTGTAGCAGAGCTATCCTCCACTTCACAATCAGCAACATTATTGTTACCGCTCAAGACCTGAATACCAATATTACTGGCATCACCAACTTCTATGTCGAAGATGCTATGAAAACCTTTACCGCCAACCAATATTCCAATACTACAATCGTCTATTTGTTCACCCGTGACGAAAGCACCTGTTCCCTCAATAACAATACCAACATTGTTATTGGAGCATTCTATCCCCCCACTTATCATGGTAAGACTGCCAGAGGGGCCGATAACTGTCAGGGCTGGATCTTCAGCGCAAAATAACTCTTTTTCCAGTACTTCTGCTGAGGTAATAACATCACCGCATTCAGGTACCGCATACACTGGTAATGCCATCCCCCCCCTAGAGAGCCAGCCATAAAGACGAATGACTTTAAAATCCTACTTATTGTTCTCTTTCTCATAATCAATTACACCTTAAGCCTTGCAGACAATAAATTTGGTATTGCGGCACTCTATCTACATAAGAATTAAAGCTACTGAAAAACTACAAATTAAAACAAAATCTTTATCTAAAAGAGTGCCACAACTCTGTTACAACCAGAAATCTTGAGTCAAACACAGATTTTATCAATAAGAATATTTAACTAAGAAAATAAGAAAAAGATCTCATCGTTAGTAAACCTCAATAAGCCACACTCCGAAAGTCACAATTCAATCAACAAGCACCAATCATACGATGATGAAAAATAGCTTCTATCCTAAGTCGATAATCGCACTAACAATTGGATTCACCTTTATCACCTCTTCAGGCTTGGTGTCGGCAGTAAGTTGTGGCGATGTTATAACTACAGCAGAAGTACTGGATGCGGATATATCCAACTGTGCTGCTGATCCAGCGATCACAATAATAGGACCAGAGGGGAGCCTGGACCTCAATGGTTACGAAATGTCCTGCGATGGAATGGCGGGTGTTGGAATACTATTGGATGGCAGCTTTGCAAATTTAACCAATAGCCAACCTCAAACGGGAATTATCACCTCCTGTGAGACTGGAATATCAATCGAGGGGAGCGGATTCCACAATATCAGCAGTGTTACCGCAATTGAAAATGCTATTACCGGAGTCAGAATAGTTAGCAATAACAACTTCTTATCCGGGTCCAACTATACGTTTAACTTAAGCATCGGCATCGAAGTCCTCGGAAATGAAAATTTCCTTAATCTTTTAAATGTTACCAGTAACGCCGATGGTGGTATAAACATTTTTGGAGATAACACTCTAATATCACTTAGCAATGCCTCTAACAATGGTGGTGCAGGCATTGACATTAGGGATGTTGATGGATCTCAAATTATTCAAAATAGCGCAAACGCCAATGATCAGTTCGGCATTCGAGTAAGGAACTTCGATCAAGTAAATACGCTAATTACAGGTAATGTTGCACAGACCAATAACAATAATGATCTTGTGGACAACAACAACCCAGCCTGCACTGGCACTACATGGTTTGGCAACCAATTCACTAGCAGCAATAACTCATGTATTGAATGACTTAAGGAGCCTCACGGGTTGTTCGAAAGTAAAGATATGAAATTTTCAACAGCCCTCCTGTAAAAAAACCAAAGAAATTTCGGAAATACCAGCCAAACGAGCTATAACAAGTATCACTTATGGTGTTAACTGTGAAGATGTAATCACCACAACAGAGGTACTAAATACCCACATAACACATTGTGCAATTAGCCCCGTTATTACAGCTATTGGACCAAACGACATCTTAAATACGAACAACTTTAATATCAGTTACAATGGTGGTGCACTATCCGCTTTGAAGGTGATGGTTTTCACTACATGAGCGGCGCAAATGTAACAGACACGTTTATAGTTGGCATCGCCATTCAAAGTGACCATAACTTTCAAACAAATGTCAGCTCTAGTAATACCAATGGCAGTGGTATAAGAATATTCGGTGATGATAATTTTTGTTTATTGTTACAACAGATAGCAACGTACAACAAGGAGTCATCATATACGGCGACTGTGTAAATATATACCAAAGACAATCAAACTCTAATACATCATTCGGCTATTCGGTTGAAGGCTCAGATAATCTAGTGGATATATACATCTTTTGCACTAGGACAATATGGTAGGGAAATAACTTTGGAAGCGCAAACTAGGCCTGCATCGAGTAGAGTTTCTACAACAATGTGCCTACTGACAAACAATAGTTTGGCAACAGGCTCTCTACCCTACAGAAAGAAGCGCTAATTTGATATTATACACTGTCCAGAGGTAGTAGCGTCAGGTGAATTCCCAACCCAGCTATTTAAACAGGGTGAACTATTATTATCCTGCAGATCAAAATCTATATTGCTGAAAACAGTATTCCCAACAATCACATTGCCAGACTGCCCCAAAAGTTCCAGTAAGATTCCAGCGGTATTCGCCCCTCCAATCCCACTCATTGAGACGGTATTTTGGGCAACCGTATTACCATCTGCTTTACCAATTAAGATACCATTTAATGTGCTTCGACTGATCTCATTGCTTACAATAAGATTGTTATTACCCTCTAACTGTATACCATTCTCTAAATTATCTAGGATCGAGCTAGAAGACACATTATTATTATCACCAGCCATAAATATGCCGGTGCCACTGTTTTTAAATATTCCTGACTGAATAACAGAGTTAAAACTACTATTAACAGCGATCCCTGATATATCTGTTCCATCTACTCTGATTGCCTGTATATTGTGGGCTCCAGTTCCATCCAACGATATTCCGATGTCACATAGTGTTATCACACCATTTGATAGGAAAGCCGCAACACCGTCAATCTGGATACCAACAGCAGAGCCATCGCACCTAAGGGTGTACTCTGCCATGTCTAGGCTACCCGTAGGCCCCATTATCGTTAGTGCGGGTTCTGTTGAGCACACAAGGTCCTGATCAAGTACTTCAGGGGTAGTAATTGTGTCACCGCAGTCTACTGCAAAGGCGGAACTACCTAAAGCAAAGTATAAAATACCAGGTACCACAAAGTGCCTAGCGGATCCCCTAAATTCATACACCATACAATCCTCCTTGAATCAACTTAACAATCATATCCCTCAGCCAACCAAAAGGCTGGGCTATCTCACGCAGACAAACTAACTATAGAATATATCCCTTATAGTCTTAGGTAACCTCACCAGCAAAAAATCACACACAATAATAAAATCTATGGGAAATAGAGCTAGACGTAAGACACCTTAAAAAGACTTGCGGCACGTCTCATGAAATTTTTGTAGAGTAAAGACATTAACTCTAGAGATCTGAAGGCAAATAATGAACTGCCTTCAGATCCAAATTTGCAACTAAATTAATGTTACTGTGATGTCACACATTCACCAGAGGTAGTCGCATCAGGAGAATTTCCTACCCAGTTATTCTCACAGGGGGCAGAATTATCATCTTGTAAGTCAAAATCCACATTACCAGAGACAGTATTACCTACGATGTTGTTTCCAGTCTGGCCAAATAGCTCCATTAAGATTCCTGCAGTATTTGACCCTTGAGTGCCATTATTCTCCACCGTATTCTGGCTTATCAGACAGCTACTGGCATTATTAATTTGTATTCCAGTTAAAGTATTATCCGATACCGTATTTGACGAGATTATTGAACTGCTACCATCCACCTGTATACCCGTTATTTCATTTCGATTTATGTCATTAGAAAACAGATTATTTGTTCCCCCTGCGATTATAATACCTGTACCTGTATTATCCGATATATTTGATATGGTTAGCGTATTATTACTACTAACAAACTCAATACCAGAAGAAGTATTACCAGAGGTGTTCAGGCCGAACAAATTATGAATACCGGAACCTTCTACAGAAATACCTGTATTGCAATTAGATACAAAGCCATCCTGTAACACCCCGCCCGATATTATGGCCGCAAAACCATCGACCAAAATTCCCACTGTTGTTCCATCGCAACTCAGCGTATAGCCATTCAAATCCAGATATCCGGTCGGCCCAGTTACAGTCAAAGCCGGAGTAACATTGCAGAGCAAATCTTGATCCAGTATTACCGGACTGGTGATGATATCTCCGCACTCAACGGCACCATTTGCCTGTGAACTCACAGATACAGACAATAAAGAAGCTGCCAAAGAAGTTATCAATGCGTTGTTTATCACACTTCGAGATATAAATCTCACGAGAGACCTCCCAAGTTACTACCTAGGCAGCAGCAAAGAATACAGTCGACTCTTGAAAAAATGATTTCACAAGTTTTCTATTTTTCTTGATGCTCTGCAAATCTGCATTTGCACGACTCAGTAGTGTCTCACCTTTTTTCAGCGGCCTCTTTGAAGTCCCTATATTTCTCATATGATTCCAGACCAACTCATCTGGATTTAGGTTTGGTGCATATGGCGGTAAGAACACCATTTCAAGCTTTCCATCCTGTGAATCGACATACTCCAATACCTTTTTCGATTTGTGTACTGGGTGCCCATCAACAATGAGAATCACTGGTCTTTTCTGACTTCTCTGGAAATTTTTGAAGCATTCTACGCACTTTTCTGCCGTGAACTTTCCACTATAAATATGATACCAGAAGCCACCTCTATTCGATAAAGCTGAGATCGCATTGATTGACTGTCTTTGACCACTCGTTTTTACCACTGGAGTTTTTCCTTTTTCTCCCCATGTCCTTTGGAGTGGATCGTCTGATCTGATACTAGCCTCGTCCAGCCAAAATATTTCTGCACCAGTTTTTTTCGCATAAGATTTAATCTTTGGATAGACTTCCTTTACCCATTTATTCACCGCCTTCTCATCTCTCTCGTAAGCTCTTCGTAGAGGCTTTTGTGGCGTCAGGCCCAGTCGATGTAGAAGTGTGCCGACACTAGAAACGCTAAGTTCAATTTTGAATCTCTCAAAAATCAAATCCGATACGATCTGACGTGTCCACAATCCGAAATCAAAGCCATATTGCCTTGGATCGCCACCAATAATCCATCGTTTGACTTCCTCTTCTTCAATAGCTGACAGTTTTCTACCGCGTCCAGGTCTAATTTTTGGAGATAGCGCTTCAATACCTTTCTCCCGAGCAGTCCTTAACCATGGGAAAATAGTTCTGCTCCCCAGCCCTAAGCTACGACTAACCTCCGCCGCAGATTCTCCATCAAATACTCGCTGAACAGCAATTTTACGTATGAGGTGCTGCTCCTCAGTACTAAGTTTTCTGGCATCGTATTTCATGCAGTTTATATTACCAGGGTGTACTGATTATTTCTGCCCCGCTAGTAAGCTCAAATACAGAAAAGATATGTCATGCTGATTTTGAGCCAAAAACTGGAAACAGCCATGGGAAATTTGTCCGCAAAATTTAGTAAAATAGTTTAAGCAGAGAATGGAGTATATTGATATACAAGCTACAGGAATATAAATTGAAAAAGATAACACCACTACCTAAGCCACCATAGTGGCACTATCTTTTTATATCCGTATATTTCAATCCAGGCAGCTAGGATCTACAGTGTCAAAAGTATTGTTTCGCCATAAACTGGTACCATTGCAGGGATCACTGTTTAAGTCTTGCGCATCGAAATCTTCATTGAGAATCCCCACATTTAAAATGATCAAGTTATATTGCTGATCAAAGTCATTCATTAAGATTCCTGCCGTTCCCGCACCTGAAGTACCGTTATTTTCAGATGCATTTTCAACGATCCAGCTATTATTGGAATCATTAATCTCTATCCCTGAGCCCATATTCTCAAAACAGAAATTCTCTGTTATATATGACCGATCACCATCTATCTGAATGCCACTCAAGGTATTTTCTTCAAAGGTATTCTGGAAGACGTTATTCCTCTCTCCAGTAACAATCAGTCCAACCCCCGTATTTGTTTGAGCGGTACAGGCTGTCATATAGTTGCTATTGCTCACTAACTGAAATCCGGCGCTGGCATTTGCCGTGGTCGATACCGCTTGAATATTATGGAATCCATCTCCATTCGCTAAAACACCCACCTCACAATCTGCAACCTGCCCTCCTCGAAGTAGCGCAGCACGCCCCTCTAACAGCACTCCAACTTCACTACCATCACATTGAACCTCGTACCCGGTCATATTTAGGCGTCCATCAGGGCCTATCACAGTTAAAGCGGGGCTGACATCACAAGTGAGATCCTCATCCAAAGTAACAGAGGTGGTAATCGTATCCCCACATTCAACATCATCGGCAATTGCTGGCTTAGAAATGGAAATGTTGGATATCCCGAACATTGAGACAATGGCGATTTTATAGAGACTTGAACGAGGGAGTTTCATCAAATTTATCCTTAGCGCTGTGTTCGTTATTCATAGTCCAGGGTCCTGCCTAGGAGATTTTGATCCAGCACTAAGAAAGAGCCATGAGAAATTATTCCTAATAAAATAGGAATTTAGTTTGGGTTTTATTTTTAATACGCGCCAACACGACTACGAATTTATAGATTTTATTAAAGAAAGGAGAGTTAGAGAGATGACCAAATGATGGAGTAGGCGTCGCCCCCTGCTCCATCATTTAGCGGATAAGAATTTAGGCTTTTGGCCGAACGGCTTTGATATCCTGATCTGCAGCCCAGTTAAGAACGTCTTCCCGACGCAGCGCCGTTGCCATCAGGTCCGGGAATTGATCCGGTGTACAGGCAAAAACCGGAGAGCCTATCGCAGCAAACTCTTCCGCCAGCGACTGGTCATAAGATGGACGCCCATCATCACTGAGTGCCAGTAAGGTAATCACATTTACATCCTGGCGAACAAGGTTAGCAACCCGTGCTTTTAACTCCTCTTCATTCCCCCCTTCATACAGGTCGGTAATCAGGATTAAATGTGTCTTGCCAGGCCGCTCAATTTTATCCTCACAATAAGCCACCGCCTGGTTAATGTCTGTGCCACCTCCCAGTTGTACGCCAAACAAAACGCTGACCGGGTCTTCCAAGTCCTCAGTGAGATCGACAATTGCGGTATCAAAGCAGACCAGTTTGGTTTTCACTGCCGGTATTGAAGCCATTACCGCTGCAAAGATTGAGCTGTATACCACCGATGTCGCCATGGAACCGGACTGATCGACACATAGAATGACTTCATCCAGGTCCGCAAGCCGGCGGCTTTGTCGCATAAAGCCAATCAACTTCTCAGGCACCACTGTGTGGTAGTCATGCTGGTAGTGCCTGAGGTTTTGCTGGATGGTTCTATGCCAGTCGATATCAGCAAAGCGCGGCCTGAAACTGCGTTTTGATTTATTGACAGCTCCCCTAACCGCTTCTGTGGTCTTTCGCTCCAAGCGCTCCATCAGCTCGTCGACCACTTTCTTGATGACCTGGCGAGCAGTCTCAATAGTCTTTTCAGGCATCACTGAACGCAGACTGACCAAGTCTGCGACCAGGTGAACATCCGCTTCAATCGCCGACAAAAACTCGGGCTCCATGAGCATCTGCTTGAGGCCAAGGCGCTCAAACGCATCACGCTGGACAACTTGTACTACCGAAGTCGGAAAGAACTCGCGGATATCACCCAGCCAACGGGAAACTTGTGGCGACGAGCGAGACAAACCACCTCGACCTTTTTTACCAGACTCCGAGTCTCCGCTGCCATAAAGCGCACTTAACGCTTGGGACAAACGCATATCCCGCTCAGAAAGCCCAGACTCACCTTCATCAGCCCCTAGCACCAAACGCCAACGGCGTTCCTTTTGCTGGTCTTTATCGACCGTTATCTCATCGGGTTGTTGCTCTTCAGACACTTCGTTTACTGCGCCCATGTCTTGTCCTTCTGGATTAATTTGCCGATACGCAATAGATGCTCTGACCACAACGGCAAAACTTCGGGATTAATGGCTTTGGATACCGAGTGGTTAGACCGGGCACCGAGTACCAGCTCCATCATGCGCCGACGCTCCATCGCATCGAGACTGGAAAATACGCGTCGGAACAAAGGCAAATACTCGATAAATATTTCTTCGTCCAGGTGCAGCAACCAGCGCTGTACTGCCCCCATCAATACCGGGTCGTACAGCAGACGCTCAACCGCTTCAGCAAAAAAGCCCTCGAAAAATCGTGCTGCATCAGCGGCAGCTACCGCTGGAGACAGTGATTTTTCCAGTAATTGCTGTAACCGATGCCCATCAATTCTCTCGGCCTGATACAAAAGACGCGCACAAAGGCCGCTAACTTGCAAACTGGAAAGAGAGCTATCTACCAGTTGCTCGAAGGCTTGCCACCAGTCCTCCATAACTTCATCACCCAACTCTGCCAATTGCAGTGCCTGGTGAGCGCTGTGAATACTGTTTCGCAGCCGTAGGGACTCTTCATCGTTAAGATTGCGACAGGCGTACGGCAGGGCCAAGGCAGATTGCATGGCTAATCGTTCTACCAGGCCGGCAACTTGCTCCAACGCTAATTCTCGCGCGGTACCATAGCGCTGAACCTGGATTAACGCCGGCAGGCTGTCGAGAAGCTCGATACCGTCACTGGCCAGAGCCGCTCTCTCGGCCAATCGCTTCAGCCCCGCTTCAGAAGCCCGGTGCAACTGAGATTCGAGGGACAGCAAAACCACTTCTGCTAATTTGCCCAAATGACTCTCAGCGGTAATCGCCTCGATAAGTTTATTGTTAGCCGCTTGCTCAATGGTGGAACCGTAAACTAAGTTTTCCACCAACTTAACTGCATACTCCGGCTGCCAGCTGAGCACCCAGTTTTCCCGAAAAGTACCGCGACTTTTTCCGGTATGGGAGGGTTTACCCCAAGGCACTTCCAGCACAGCAAGACGGTGCAGTAACGTAGATTTATTCAGGCCGATATCACTGCGTAAATCCAGGGAAACTTCTTTATCCAGAGCCGTGGGCTTTAGCTTGGTCTTTTTCTGCCAGCGCTGTAGATCCTCCAGCAGGGGCACCAGCGGGGCATCCTCGGGGATGGAGCCAACTTGTTCACCCAGTAGCAACTCTCTTTCTACCTGTTGCCAAATAAGGCGCTCGCCAAAACAGAGGCAAGCCACAGCGGCTTCAATAATTTCTTCAAACCCCGGAGCTGGACGATTTCTAACGGCTGCCAAACTGCGACTCAGACGCACGGCTTCAATAACCGAAGCCGTAGAGACCACTTGTCCACTTTCGCGCAATGCGCGCACCAGCCGCCCAAACCAAAGCTCCAGCCACTGCTCGCCGGTGCCCTCGCGCCAAATATGCTGATACCACATAGGTGCAGCAACCCCAGCCCCGTAACCGGAGGCCATCGCCAATCGCGGCGATGTCCAGGGAATCCAGGTGGTTTTCACTTTGCTCTTGGGCAATTTCGCCGGCAGCTGTTTAATCAGTGCGCGGTCATCTTTTGCTGTGTGCTTTTCACGAAATGCCGGTAAGTGCCAGGCCCCACAGACTACAGCAACCTCACCTTCCACCCCTTTCTTTTCTTTGGCAATTTCCAGGCGCATATAGGCTTCGCGCAGTAAATCCCTTTGCGATAACGGCGCGGTTTCAGTTATTTCTCCGCGCAGCACGGTCATCGCCGACTCTACCCGGGCAAATATCTCCGCACTGTCATCGTTATTCTGCTCGATCAGGTCATTCCACCAGGCCTCACCATCCTCATAGCCCGCCAGCTTCGCCAAAAGGCCGATAGGGTCGGAAGTATCAGATGGTGGCTCTGACTCGCCTGCCACCGCGGGGGAATCAGACTCTCCGCCGTCTTGCTCCGCTTCAAGGCCCTGGGCATCAGATTGGAGTAACTGCGCCAACTGGATATTAATGGGCAGATCAATGAATTTTACTTCTACTCCCTGCTGTACAGCCCATAAACAGGCCTGGTACTCAGGAGAATATTCTACAAAAGGGTAGTAAAGGCTGGAGCCGGGCGACTCTGCGGCATAGCCAAGCAGCGCTACCGGCGGCTGCATCTGTGCGCTAGCCAGCAGAGGCAGTAGTTCACTGCAATCAGCAGGGCCCTCTATCAATACTTTTTTTGGTTTCAGCTGATCCAACGCGGCGACAAGTCGCCGCGCAGAACCGGGCCCGTGGTGCCGAATACCAAAATAATGACAATCCACCTTGGACACGGGATATCCCTTACAGTACTTCGTTCATGGTGTGGTAATAACCGGCAAAGCCTCGGCGCTTTTTCAGGACCATTTCCAAATACTCCTCCAATACAGCTTTATCCTGCACTGGATCTTTGACAATGGCGCCCACCAAATTACTGGAAAGCTCTTCTGCACTGAATTTACCATCGCCAAACCAGTTCGCCTGGCTCAATCCACCCACCATTACCGCAATTGCCTCAGCCGTAGACAAGTTACCGGACGGTGTTTTCAGGGTTATTTTTCCATCCAGTGTTTCACCACCGCGCAGCTCGCGGAAAATGGTCACTATTTTCTCGATCTCTTCGCCGGCATTTGCCGGCACTGGCAACTCCAGGCTCTCACCCATTTCTGCCACGCGGCGAGAAATAATGCTGACCTCTTCATTCATATCATCGGGCAGCGGCAATACCACAACATTGAAACGACGTTTTAATGCGGAGGATAATTCATTAACGCCCTTATCGCGGTTATTGGCTGTTGCAATTACATTAAAACCGCGCTGCGCATAAACCGCATCATTCAACTCGGGGATCGGCAGCATTTTCTCTGACAACACGGTAATCAATGTATCCTGAACATCAGAACCCATACGAGTCAGCTCTTCCAAGCGACACAAAGTACCCTGCTCCATAGCGCGATATAAAGGCGTTGGCACCAGGGCTTCTTTGCTGGGGCCCTTTGCCAGCAGCTGAGCGTAGTTCCAGCCATATCGAATCTGGTTTTCATCGGTACCCGCCGTACACTGGATCACACGGGTACTGTTGCCACAGATCGCCGCAGACAGGTGTTCAGACACCCAGGACTTTGCCGTACCCGGCACACCGAGTAACAGCAGTGCACGATCGGTGGCGAGGGTGGCAACAGCAGTTTCAATCAAGCGGCGGTTGCCGATATATTTTGCACTGATCTCAGCACCTTCAGCCGTTTTGCCGCCCATCAAGTACTTCACGACTGCCTGCGGAGACAGGCTCCAGTTCTCTGGTTTTTTTCCGGTGTCTTCTGCTTTTAAGGCATCCAGTTCTGATTGATAGGTAATTTCAGCGGGTTGACGAAGTACGTCACTCATGGGGAATCCTTTTGTTTTACCTGCCCGGAAATTCACTGCTTATTTTATGAATTTTGCCGGGCAACGATCGGTCTTAAAATTAAATCTGTGTTGGGTGTGTATGGACTAAAGGCCATCCACGCCGGCAAGCTCGCTATTAAATCGAAGACAGTCAGTTGCGGGGTCTGCCCGTAGCACGCCCTGCTCAAAAAGCGCTTCCAGTAACTGCCGAGCGGTCTCTCTGGGTAACATCAAGCCCAACGCAGTCAACTCCCTCTGTAGATAAATAGACTGCAAATAACCACTCTCACTTAATTCCTCGACTACGAGCTTTAACAGCGCCTTCCAGGGTGACGTTTTTTTCAAATCATCCCAGGAAAGCTCCGTTAACGGTTCGGGCAAAAACTTGAGTAGACCCTGAAAATCAACCTTGGCCTTTTTATTACGCAAAAGTCCAAACATCAATTCGGCACGGCGGGACTGTTCCAGGCGCGGCAATAAACTGTGCAGGAGAGACATACCGGCCTCACCGGTATCCAGGTAGCTCTCAATATTTGTGACCAACAGGGCAATAGCCTTATCTGGCAAAGTATCTACCGCATTGGTAACAAAACTGTGGTTATCATAATCACGATTTTTATCGAGCTGCCAAGCCCCAGCTAAGTCAGTCACGGTGATACCCAGTGCTTCCGCAAGGCTTTGTAGAGATACCTTCTGCAAAAATTCCGAGCGAATGGCTTGCTGTTTTTTGCTCTTGAGCTTGCGGGGCAATAGTTGCAACTGCTTCTTTACCAAGCCCACTTTTTTTAATTCGTAAAACTCAGCCAATTCCTGCGCAGAAGACTCTTCTTGAGTATTGGATTCAAGTTCCGATGACAATCCCAATCGGGATAAATACTGATTGGCAAGACGCGCCACCTTTTGTGAACGATCTTTAAGCAGGGACTGTAAATATTCCCCATCGGACTCACTCAGCCGGATAGCAAGAACTCGCACGATCCTTAAACGTTTATCAGCGGGTTCACGCCCGGCGCAGGTCTGGATCAAATTTAAAGCGGCGGCGGGTTTACTGAAGCGCAACTCCCTGAGCTTTGCCAGGCGACTGGCAGGATACCAATCATCCCAGTTTTCCTCAGTTAACACTTCAGTATTATCAATACTACCCCGCTCATTCGCGGCCCATTGTGACCAGGGAAGATATACTTCCGGCAAGCCTTCATCATTACTTGAGGGAAGCCAGTCCGCAGGATGGGCAATAAATCCCCGCTGTAACAGCAACTTCAGGAGCAATCCGGTTTGCTCCATAGAGCGGGACTGAACGCTTTCAGTGACACGACGAAAATGGGCCCGCATTGGGTAGGGAAGCACGGGCTTATTCAACTCGGGCAACAAGGGAAATTCGCGTAATTCTGCTGGAGCCTGGGGCTGGTAGAGTGCGCTTTGATGCTGGCTGAGAAGCGCTACCGCCGCTGATGCCAAGCGCTCCTCTTCCAGGCCTTCAAACAATGGACGCCAGGACTCAGGTAGGGCGTCGAGCTCTAAGGGCAAATCACTGCCCACCATCCAACGCTGCTGTAGGCGCTCTACCAACAACTGCTCTTCCTGGATTTTCTCAGGCGTTAGCATGCGATTGTCCCCCACTCATCTGTCCGCGCGCTGTGCAGTTCAGCACTGCTTCCATCCCACAAAATAAACGCCGCCTGTAATTTTGAACCCAGTAATAGAGAAGGAATCTGTTCATTGTTGAGCGGTAGCGTTTGCTGACCACTCGAGCAGCGCCACCAGTAATGGCCGTTGGCACAGCGCAGTAGACGCCCCCCTTCAAGAAGGTGCGGTACCTGCTCTATCCAGGGTTGCTGAGACAGCTGCTTTTGGTAGTGGGAGAACACGCTCTCTTGCTGGGCTGGCCATCTCTGATTCACACCATCCTGCACGACTTTAAACTCCACAGGGAAAGCTCTCAGGGGCATGCGACCGGGATAAAAAACCAACTCCCCTTCTACACTGGCGCCGATACCAATTCCCACCTCCCGGCGCCCCGCAGAAGCCGGATAGTGATCCAACAACAGGGCAAATACTGGGGTATTACTATCAAGCTTGAGCAACCAGGAAGCGTGGCTCACCAAACCATCGCGGCGGGTGCTCACTTTCTCTCCTACATTCTGCCAAATGCCCCTTTGCCTGAGGCTGGCTGGGTTTTCCAAGACCTGGTCACGGTTCTCGGCAACGGCAATAGCTCTGCGAGCATCCACATCTTCCTCATCGGTTAGCCAAGCACTGCTGAGTAACATTAATTGCCCCAGCTCCTTGAATACCACTTCCGCCTGTTTCTGTGGTCCAAGCCCCAGGGCCTTGGCTGGAAGCTCATCAACCCTGGATGCCAGGCCGGCAGCTTTGGCATCCACTAAGCGCGCAGAGATATAGCGGCAGCGCTGGCGAAGTTCCTTGAGAAATCCCACCATGCCAGTACGCAATTGATCCTCAACCCACTGCTGGAATTCACCTAGCCCAGTGGCGATACTCTTGTTGGTTTTAGCGCGTGTCTGCGCTGCCCGCTTAGCCCTGGCCGCTTCCTTTTTTTCTTGCTCCTCTTTACTTTCCGAGGTTTCCTCAGAAATACCGTGAATGTTTTTATTGGTAGAAACTTTTGTCTCAGCTTGGGCTTCAGGCTTACTCTTACGCCGCCGCCCCAACCACTCCACTACCCACTCCGGTGTTTCAGCCTCAATAAAGTCATCCGGGCCGTCGGCGAATTGCCACAGAAGGGCTAGAACATGCTTGCAGGGAAACTTACGTGAGGGGCAGGTACATTTGTAACCGTGATCTACTGTATCTGCCATGGTGTAATAGGGATTGGCCCCCGATCCTTGGCATTGCCCCCATATACAATTTACAGAAGCCGCTTTACCGCGCAAAGGCCATTTGGCCGGCTTCAACAGTTTTTTGGCTGCGTTTAAAGAAGCCTGGTCTGGGGCCAGTTCTTGCACAACCTCTAGGGAAATATTCATCTCTTGCCTTATACAGCTAAATACTGTACATAAATACAGCAATCATATCTATGTAGCTATAGTGGCGCATAAAGTATCACGCAGCCCACAGAGATTAAAATCTAATTTCTCAAATTTTGATTTTGCCGTCACTCTTATTGATTTAGGACGAAAAGTACACTCGGCGAGCATTTATTTGGCACGATCGAACAAGCTCTGAAGGAGCAATGAATTCTCTCCTGCCAGTATTGGAGGGATTTCGCTTAGCTTCTCTTAACGAGAAGCCATTTTCAGGAACAGGCCATATTGGCACCAATTCCAGCCAAACCTAATCGCAACAAGATATCCTTCTCTATACGATTAGATCCATTGGATATCAACGGCCAGTGAAAAATGCGATTAAACTAAATACGATATTTGCTGTCATTAACACATGCTTTAGCATGTCCACCTTCTCTCAGAGAATTGCCAAACTTATTGAAAAATCTGAAAGCTTTCCTTTCAATGAGACAATAACCCCAGAACAAATTACAATACTTCGGACAGTTTTAGCCAAGTAATTCCGGGGGCTGCAGCTCTATAAGGTATTTATTGGCAGCTCTGGGCTACCTTAGACTTGCGGGAAAGTAGCCTCTCCGCGGCTCAAAGCTAATAAGTTCAGGGCTCAAGCCCTCTAAAACTGTCCGGAGTATTGATACTTTTATCTTTAACTATTAAAAATAGTTAAGCTCTGTGGTGTGTCTAATCCCAAATATTTGGCAATTTTTTTGTATAAAGGAACTACCGATCAGCTCTTTATAGTTATTTTCAAAGTGCTGGTTCATATACACGGAATCAATTTGGGAAACCTATAGATTGGGAGGTGGCTACCTTAAAGGCGGTGGTGCACTGTTTTCGTCCAGTACCTGAATCCAGTTTGGGGGTTCTAGGGAGCCTCTGATAATGCAGGCTTGGGGTACCATTCCCTTTGCCCCCAGCCCAGAGAACAGAGAACAGAGAACAGAGAACAGAGAACAGAGAACAGAGAACAGAGAACAGAGAACAGAGAACAGAGAACAGAGAACAGAGAACAGAGAACAGAGAACAGAGAACAGAGAACAGAACTGTAACGCAACTCCAAAAACAACCAATGCTCAGTGTGAACGGCGCTTTTCCCTGGTTTTTTGTCTGAGTGTAGGGCTTGTATGTACTAGCCTGTCCGCTTAAATTCCCCATCGCCTGCTAAGACTCCAGCAGTATCCCCCTTGAACTCTCCTAAGTCCTCGACTCGATATCGGGCCCCGAGGTGTCTATGCAAAAAATGTGTATTGGAAGAACGTAATGGATATCGCCAATAAACCGCGAGATTTACCCCCCGCTACCGGGAATGCTCCGAATCTAAAACCATCATTCGCTCCCGGCGAACCCGCGGTATGGCGGAGTCTCTGGATAACTTTACCGGCCATCCTCGGCGCCCTGATGCTGTGGTGGACCTGGAACGATATGTCATGGCAACGGCTGGATGCTGATTACCCTTTAACGCTCGTCAATCAGCTGGCTTATTTGGCCGAGGTGGGCTTTCTGACGGGGGTGTTGTGGCTGTCCAGCAGTTTTTTTGTGCAGCGATTTGGTTGGCGCAATAGTCTGATCTTCGCCTTACTGGTCTGTTGTGCGCTCGCGATCTATCTCTACCGCATGCGCATTTATACCCAGCGCGTGGAATGGTTGGGGCTTTTGTTGGCGACTTACGGGAACTGCCTGTTTGTCTATCTTTGCTTTGGACCGGGCCGCTTTGTTAAAAATACTGTGGAGCAGGAAAAAACCGGGCTGTTTGGGGCTCTTTTTAAAATGGGGGCGCTGCTGTGGCTGGGGCTACTAGTCGCCTTGTCAGTACTAATTGTTCTTGCACATGCGGACGGTATAACTCACTGGCTACAGGCCCCCTGGCATCAGCTTGAGGCGCAGGCGGTGTCTGCTGAGTGGTCGCAGTCGGAACTAAGCTTCAGGGGGGTACAGGCCCTTGCGTTGCCACTGGCTGGGCCCTATTTTATTGTGGTCTGGCGCTTACTGGCAAAAAAAGGCCGTTTATATCGGCCGTACATTAGTGAGATGCCCATTACGGTCAGACGTGAAGCCTGGTTGATAGGGACAATATACGGGATTATTTTTAGCAGCCTTATCGGGCTTTTGAGCGTCTCGGGAATACTGTATCAGGCGCTATACCTAGAGGTCGATTCCAGCGCTGGCGATTGGATTATTTTTGAGGTTGGGGAGCTAGCTTTTATTTGGAATGCCTTGCTGATGCTACCGGCTGCACTAGTGGGCCGCGCGCTGGGTGGCTGGCTGGCGAAGCGTTTCGGCGGCAGCTGGATTACGCTCGCCTGTCTCGGGTTAATGGGGTGGGCGGTTTATGCCGGCGGGAACCTTTGCAAGCTGCTCTATTATACCGAGGATACCCAGTTGATCCTGCCTCTGACATTGCGCATTGCACTCTTGTCTATGGCGCTCGGCGGCGCTAGTGGGGGCTTGGTACACAGTCTATTGGGCACCTTCTCCCCTTTGCAATTCCGCTCTATTTGTACCTGGAGCATGGCTATAGGGGCTTTCGGTGCTTTTTACATGCCACTATTATTTGCCACGCCGTTTAGTGCCTATCATCCCGCAAGGATTTTCAATGGGCTGGCTGCCTTATATGGGCTGTGCTTTGTAGTTTATGCCATTTATTGTCTGCGCAAGCGCGCGCTATCGCACCGCTCTTAGGGCGCGAATCGCTTAAAGCTTTGACCGCTTTGGTTTTCAATATTGGTGAGGCGGGTGCCTGCTGTACATTAGCGAAGGTTTGTTCACCAGCAGGACAACCCCAACCCGGACTACCTGCGTGAAGACTCCACTGACAAAGGTAACGCCTCTCTGTTTTGGAGGATTCTCTGTGATACTTGGGCGCCTACCCTATCGAGCAATCTTGGGCAGCCATAGATTGCTCGACGGCCTAAATATCTTACGGCCTTTGAAGATATTTCTATAAGTTTCTGTAACCGCCCTATTGATAATACTGCTTTCAACTTTTATTTAGGATCAGTGCTACTCGGTACGATAGCTCCCATTTACGGGTTGCCTAATCAAGGACCTTTATAAAGCACTCGGTTATTGATGTTTAATAGTTTGCGAAACTAAAGATACAGGCGGGGCCTGGCTCTGAGTAAAAGGCGCTTTTCCACGGCTTTTTGGCTGGAAGCAGAGCTTGTATGTATTAGCTTGTCGGCTTAAATTCCCCAGCGCCTGCTAAGACTCCAGCAGTATCCCCCTTGAACTCTCTTAAGTCCTCGACTCGAAATCGAGCCCCGAGGTGTCTATGCAAAAAAGTGTATTGGTAAAACGTAATGGATGTCGTCAACAAATCGCGAACTTTATCTCCTGGCGCCGGCCACGCTCAGCCCCAGAAACCATCGTCCGCCTCCGACGAGCCAAGGGTATGGCGCAGTCTCTGGATAACTTTACCGGCACTCTTCGGCGCCCTGGTGGTGTGGCTGATTTGGAGCCTGATGTCACAGCAGGGGCTGTCGGGCGATTATCGCTTTGAGCTTGTCTATCAGTTTGCCTATTTAGCTGATGTGGGCTTCCTGGCTGCGGTATTGTGGCTACCCAGCAGCTATTTTTTACAGCGATTTGGTTGGCGCAATACCCTGATCTTCGCCCTGCTGGTGTGTGGTGCGCTCGCGACCTACCTCTACCGCATTCGCTTTTATACCCATCGCTTGGAGTGGTGGGGACTTTTGCTGGCGGCTTACGGGAACTGCCTGTTTGCCTATCTGTGCTTTGGACCGGGCCGCATTGTTAAAACCACTGTGGGGCAAAAAAAGATAGGGCTATTTTGGGCCCTTTACAAAATGGGAGCACTGCTGTGGCTGGGGCTGCTACTCGCCTTTTCGGTGGGCATTATTTTTCTTGCGCAAGAAGGCGGCCTAACTGACTGGTTGCGGGCACCCTTACACTGGCTTGAGGCGCAGGTGAAGTCTGCTGAGTGGCGGCAGTCGGCAATCAGTTTTGGGGTGATTCAGGCCCTTGGGCTACTAATCGCAGGGCCCTACTTCGTTGCGGTCTGGCGTTTAGTGGTAAAGGGACGCAGCCAATATAGCCGCTACGATAGCGGGAGGTCTGACACTGTCAGCCGTGAAGCCTGGTTGATGGGGGCACTTTATGGGATTATTTTTGCCAGCTTTACCGGGCTTTTGAGCGTCTCGGCGATGCTATTTAAGGCGCTATTTGAGTATCAACATTACTTCCTTGGTGACATCAGACGTGGCCACGCGATGAATTCGGAAGTTAATAGTCTGTCGATCTTTTTGATTGCCTTGTTGGGGCTCCCAGCTGCACTGCTGGCACGCGCGTTGGGTGGCTGGCTGGCGAAGCGCTTCGGCGGCAGCTGGGTTACGCTCGTCTGCCTCATTGTAATGGGATGGGCAGCCTTTTCCGGCGGGAATCTTGTCCAGGTAGCCTTTGATGCCGAGAATCCCCAGGTGGTTTTGTCGCCGTTAACGTGGCGTATGGTCCTCTTATTTATGGCGCTCGGCGGCGCCAGCGGGGGCTTGGTACACAGCCTGCTGGGCGCCTTTTCCCCACTACAATTACGCTCTCTTTGGACCTGGGGAACGGCTTTGGGTGCTTTCGGTGCTTTTTATATGCCACTGTTATTTGCCCTACAGTTTAGTGCCAACGATCCCGCATGGGCTATGTATGGCCTGGCTATTTTATATGGGCTGTGCTTTGTGGTTTATGCCATTTTTTGTCTACGCCGCTCTTAGGCACGAATTGCTTAAAGCTTTGACCGCTTTGGTTTTCAATATTGGTGGGGCGGGTGCCTGCTGTACATTAACGAATGTTTGCTCACCAGCAGGACAACCCCAACCCGGACTACCTGCGTGAAGACTCCACTGACAAAGGTAACGCCTCTCTGTTTTGGAGGATTCCCTGTCAGACATGGGCATCTACCCTATCGAGCAATCTTGGGCAGCCATAGATTGCTCGACGGCCTAAATATCTTACGGGCTTTGAAGCTATTTCTATAAGATTCTGTAACCGCCCTATTGATAATACTGCTTTCAACTTTTATTTAGGATCAGTGCTACTCGGTACGATAGCTCCCATTTACGGGTTGCCTAATCAAGGATATTTATAAATCAATCAGTTGCAGTATCCCCATGAACTCTCCTAAGCCCTCGACTCGAAATCGAGCCCCGAGGTGTCTATGCAAAAAAGTGTATTGGTGAAACATAATGGATGTCGTCAACAAATCGCGAACTTTATCTCCTGGCACTGGGCACGTTCAGCCACCGAATCCATCGTCCACCTCCGACGAACCAAGGGTATGGCGCAGTCTCTGGATCACTTTACCGGCATTCTTCGGCGCTCTGGTGGTATGGCTGATTTGGATCGAGATGTCACGGCAGGGGCTGTCGCGCGATTATCGTTTTGAGCTTGTCTCTCAGTTTGCCTATTTAGCTGAGGTGGGCTTTCTGGCTGCGGTATTGTGGCTACCCAGCAGCTATTTTTTACAGCGATTTGGTTGGCGCAATACCCTGATCTTCGCCCTGCTGGTGTGTGCTGCGCTCGCGATCTACCTCTACCGCATTCGCTTTTATACCCATCGAGTGGAGTGGTGGGGACTTTTGCTGGCGGCTTACGGGAACTGCCTGTTTGCCTACCTGTGCTTTGGACCGGGCCGCTTTGTTAAAACTACCGAGGGGCAAGAAAAAATTGGGCTGTTTAGGGCTCTTTTTAAAATGGTAGGACTGCTGTGGCTGGGGCTGCTACTCGCCTTTTCGGTGGGCATTTTTTTTGTTGCGCAAGAAGGCGGCCTATCAGCCTGGTTGCGGGCACCCTTACACTGGCTTGAGGCGCAGGTGAAGCATCCTGATTTTATATTGGGGCCAGTACTAAGTTTCGGGTGGATGCAGGCCCTTGGGCTGCTAATCGCAGGGCCCTACTTCGTCGCGGTCTGGCGTTTAGTGGTAAAGCGACGCAGCCAATATAGACCCTACGATAGCGGGAGTTCTGGCACTGTCAGCCGTGAAGCCTGGTTGATGGGGGCACTTTACGGGATTATTTTTGCCAGTTTTACCGGGCTTTTGAGCGTCTCGGCAATGCTGTTTATGGCACTATTTGAGTATAAGCATTTTTTCGATGTGCTCCCTCGCCATTCAACTAATTATGAGGTTCATACGGCGTTTTATGTCTTGCCGATGCTACCAGCTGCACTGCTGGCACGCGCGTTGGGTGGCTGGCTGGCAAAGCGCTTCGGCGGCAGCTGGGTTACGCTCGTCTGCCTCATTGTTATGGGATGGATGGCATTTTCCAGCGGGAACCTTATCAAATTTGCCTTTACCGCGTCTCCCGAGGTGGTCTTAGCCCCGATGACATGGCGCATTGCGCTCTTGTTTATCGCACTCGGCGGCGCCAGCGGGGGCTTGGTACACAGCCTGCTGGGCAGCTTTTCCCCACTGCAATTGCGCTCTCTTTGGACCTGGGGCACGGCTTTGGGTGCTTTCGGAGCTTTTTATATACCGCTATTTTTTGCTATCCAGTTTAATGGTCTTGGACCTTCAAAGGTTTTTTATGGGCTGGCTGCCTTATATGGGCTGTGCTTTGTGGTTTATGCCATTTTTTGTCTGCGCAAGCGCGCGCTACTGCGCCGTGCTTAGGGCACGAATTGTTTAAGGCTTTAACCATTTCAAGCTTTAGATATTGAGGGCGCGGTGCTTGCAGCACTTTGGCGGGGTTTATTCATGAGCCGGGTAATTCCAACCCTGTCTACTTGCATGAAGGCCCCACTGATAAAGGTGACGCCCCTCTGTGCTGGAAGATTCTCTGTAAAATTTGGGTGGCTACGCTATTGGCTATGGTGGCTTTGTTTCAGTTAGTCCTTAAGCCCAGGGCTACCCGGTATGATAGCCCTTGTTTGCGAATATGCTGATCCAGAAGGTCTATAAAGCGCTCTGGTTTAGCTGATGGTTTTGGGCAGATATCCTCTATCTCATTTTCTTGTTCTTTTTTCTTATACGGCAATACTCCGGACAGTTTTAGAGGGCTTGAGCCCTGAACTTATTAGCTTTGAGCCGCGGAGAGGCTACTTTCCCGCAAGTCTAAGGTAGCCCAGAGTTGCCAATAAATACCTTATAGAGCTGCAGCCCCCGGAATTACTTGGCTAAAACTGTCCGAAGTATTGAAATTAAAAACTTAGGGTTTAAAAAAGGCAGCTATGATATAGAAAAAAGCAAAGAATACATCAGGTATTATTACGCTCCTGCTTCATCTAAAGACGGTATTCATTACTCCGTCAAATATGACACCGACGGCAAAGAAAGCACCGTTAAACTTGATTTACCAAAAGATTCCCTGAAAGAAAAATATTCTGGAACAGTGATTTTATTACATGGATTCCGATCATCGAAAGAGTTCATGTTATATTCTGCTCAATACTTTCGTTTTCTTGGATTTCAAGTTGTAGCTCCGGACCTTCTTGGTCACGGGGAATCAAATAGCACCAAAAAATATGGCGTAGGAGATAGTGAACTCATCAATAAACTTATTGATGCACTCATCAGTAAAGGGGACATCAAGGGCAAGCCTTTGTATATCGTAGGAAACTCCATGGGAGCCTTAACGGCTCTCTATATCTCAGCCATGAGATCTGACTTAAGTGGCATTATTTTACTTGCCCCAATGGTCCCTTTTGATCAAGCCGTGTATAACTACGGTAGGCTCAATCACCCCATACTTAGCCGGATTATTCCTGAAAATAAAATTCTAAAAGGGGCAAATCTGGCTCTGGAACAGTCCGGTATTGAACCGAGTGATACCAATATACTCCCCCTTCTCTGTTCATCCAGGCTCCCCATACTGTTAATATCCTCCCCCTCGGATCTAATTGCCCCTTATGACAATTATATAGGTTTAGATCAATCAAATATTAATTTGGTGAAAATTCCCAACAGAAGCCACCCAAGCATATCGACCATTGGAAATATTGAACACGAAGCAATTATCAGCTGGCTTAATAAACTGTAAGATATTTACGCGATCCAAGAATTTCTCAGCTTTAAGGATAAATCACAAAGTCACCCTTAAATAAGGGCGTAGATTTATCAAATCTAATTGATCATCTGCCTCGGTGAAAACATGATAATAGCCATACCCAGCATTGCTACAGCGGCACCGCTCACATCCCAAACGGTGGGCTTAACACCGTTAACCAGCCATAACCACATTATTGAGGAAAAAATATAAATTCCCCCATAGGCGGCATACACCCGGCCCGCTGGAGCCGGATGCAATGTCAATAACCAAGCAAATATCGCCAAACTTATACCGCCAGGTACTAGAAGCCAAATACTTTTGTCCTGCTTTAACCACAAGTAAGCCGTGTAGCAGCCTATTATCTCTGCAAGCGCCGTAGCCAGGAACAAAGCTATAGTTTTTATTTCAAACAGTAGCATGAACGTCTAGGTGTTTAGCTATTTACCGGACAAACATTTTCAAGACGCATTGTGAAGGCTCTTTTCATATATGAAAATTGTTCAATGGTCTCCATATGCTTACTCAGGGAGTTTCTTGCACGTGTGAATTTTCTCTTTTCCGCCGCATTCATTCCCTCGTTAAACATATATAAACTTTGCAGTGGCGCCATGGCAGTTTTCTCTGTGCGATAAAAAACATCATCAGACATCGCCAAATCAACCTTATCCCGTATGGAGCCATCCGGCATAATTTGCACCGATACGCTGGGAACGTAATTCGCAATAGGGCCTTCAAAGTTAAGAACGGTGGATTCCTTCTCACTCAATTTCTTCGCCACATAAACCTTAAGCTTGTTATTGCGCACTTCCAATTTTACAAATGGTTTAATTATTTTAAACTTCTCCTTATCCTCCTCAAATAGTTTCACGGATGCTTCAAGCATTACCAAGCTTTGAGTATTGATAAAGCGTTCATATTCTTCTAAGTGGCACGATGCCTGCACCCCACTACTCAACAAGAAACATAGACTAAAGGCTAATCTTTTCATTGATCTAAATATTATCCTTAATATTTGATAAATTGATCGCCTCAAACATCAACTGGCGCACTGGTTAACCCAGCACAGTTTAGACCTCATTGGCATCACTATTAGCCAGTGATTGCGCTTGAAACTTTCTTACGATAAAAAATACGTACCCTGCTTCTTTTTCCGATTAATTTACGCCACTAATAGTAAAAAAGGTGAAGCTGGTTCAGCTTCACCTAACGGGTTTAGTCACTAAAAAATCCTGATCTCTGCGGAAGTTAGTTCCTACCGATAATCCGACAGTACTACCGGCGGCAGTTCAGTGGCCTCTGACATCCACTCTTTCACGCTGTCACGCCCCAGCAACCGGTCTATCCACTGTTTAGTAAGCGGCCAGGGCTGCAAATTTGGGGCGTGGGAGAAAATTCTTATCACTGTTGGCACAAAGGCTAAATCTGCCAGGGACAAAGCACCCATCAAGTAAGGGCCAGCATTTTGCTCAAGCTCTCCTTCCCAGGCGGCAAATAAGCGCTCCGCATCCATCTCTTCTTCGGGGGTCATTAGACGTTTATCTGGATAAAATGCACTTTCAAAGGACAGACGTGGACACAACCCGGACAACCCAGAATGTTGCCAGCTAAGCATGGCCCGGGCTCGGGCCCGCATCAATGGGTCTTGAGGTAGCAGTTCACCAGAGCCAATGTCATTGGCATATTCCATAATGGCCAAGGAATCAAAAATAATTATATCCCCCTCTTCCAGTACGGGTACTGATCTCGCAGGGGATAGCTCTCCTATACGCTGTAAGTTCTGGAATCGCTGTGGCCGGCGAATATCTACAACCACTTCCTCAAATTGAACTTCCTGTTCACGCAATGCCAACCAAGCCCTAAAGGCCCAAGTGGATGCATTTTTAGTACCCGAGTACAGAACACGAGACATAATTAATCCATTGTTATAGTTGAATTATATTGATCAATTGGGAGCTTCAATTATACCGCTTAACCGCCAAACAATTAGAATATAGCATCAAATTTATTGTGCATTAACAACACTACGGTTCATAGCCATCAATGCCTCATCACAAACAGCTATTTTTTGAATCGCCTCACAAACTTAAAGAAAACCAAAAGGCGACTCAAGTTTAGGCTAACTCTCACTATTCAATTGAATCGCCTAATAGACACAACTTACTACTGGGGTGGAAGGAAAGACTACACCGCACTCGAGACACGCAGTGAATACATCCCTGTAAGCTCCTAATCGGCATCCATGCCTCATAGGGTCCCGAGCGCGGTGTAGTCTTTCCTTCTCCCTTTTTAGTAAGTTTCGCAAATCGCGAAAAAATTCAATCCAGGCAGCTTGGACTTTTAGTAATGGCATCATTAGCGTACCAAATGTTGGTGCCACTACAATCGGGATCAACCGTATCATATAAATCAAAGGAAAGATTAAGTTCAGAGAAATTTCCAGTTATGACATTATTAGTTGAATTCGTGAATTCCAAAACGATACCTCCACCATCATTACTTGATATTAAATTTTGGGAGATTATATTACTGGATGAGCCCTCGATTAGAATTCCTGCTCCACCATTGAATGTAGATATATTATTGAACACATTTGAAAAGCTATCATCTACCTGAATTCCATCAGAGACACTGAGCGATACAACACAAGAAGAGAGAGTATTAAAATCATCATCCATATCAACACCTACCCGACCACTATCAGTGATTATGCATCCACTAATATTGTTAAAGATACTGTCAATATCAATACCATCGTCAACACTACCAACTAGCTCAGTTCCGACGACCGTGTGATAACCCACACCGTCTATAAAAATATTGTCAAAACAATCATTAATGGCACCGCCAGTCAATACCGCACCTTGGCCCAGGATACGTATTCCAGCACCGCCAAATCCCGCACCTGTAGCACAGGTCACAGAAAAATCTCCCATACTCAAACTGCCTTCAGGACCAACTATCGTAAGGGCATCAGGCTCAGCGGCAGTAAGGTCACAGAGTAAATCCTGTGTAAGCACTTCGGCGGTTGTAATAACATCACCACAGGATACCTGAGCGGATACTACAAAAGAGTATGACGCTGTAAATAGCCCCATTACGCCTAATATTAATAACTTAATAACTGACTGCTTAATATCCATGTAAAACCTCTGTCAATATTGTATAAGAGTTGGAATTCCTAGCCTGGGATACAGACTGCCTCCTTAGTTTGGACGTGACTATTAATTCCGCCATAAGAAAAAGTACCTAAAGCGCTAAGCTGCAATCGGCGGGGAAAATTACAAATCGAAGGGGGATAAGCTTTAAGGGCACAAAAAAACCCGGCAGGTACCGGGTTTTTTAAACTAAAAGATAAGGAAATTACTTCAAGCCAAGTACTTCTTTACCCTGGATAAAGGTAACGTCAACAGGAATATTGGCTTCGGCCAAGCGATCCAAATCAGCCTGCAGTTCAGGACCAATTACGCCTTTGGTCTCCAGCAATGATTTGGCTTTCTCGTAATCGCCATCACCCTGAATAGTAATGATTAAACGAGACAAGTTGGTCATCGCCTGTTGCATCTTTTCAAAATCAACACTGTATTGACCAGTCTTGGGATCGCGAGTGAAGGCACCCTGCTCCTTAAAGTAGTTAAAGCGCATCATGTTGGCTTTACCGTGAGCACTAGCCGCACCAAAACGTACGCTGCGGAAGATACCCGCCAGGAAAGTCACATAGTTATCCATCAACTGGCCTTCTTCCAGCTCACCTTTTTCATGTAAGCGGGTAACCATGTACAGACCGAGGATATCAGCCTTACCTTCTTCCAGGGCGGAAGAGGTTTCCTTCAAAGCCTGGCGAACATTATTTCCGCCCTCTACGGTCTTTTTAATTCCCAAACCGTGGGCCACTTCGTGGAACATGGTGTTGGCAAAGAAAGCCGGGAAGGTAATATTCTTGCGCTGATCTTCTGCAATCAATACATCGCTGATCGGCACCAGGATCTTGTCAAACTTGGCCTGCATTGCATTCTTCAGCTGCAAACGGCGAGTGCCTTTGGCCAGCTGTACTTCCTCATCATTGGGAAGGTTAATGGCAATAGTCTTGGAGCCCGCGTTACTGTGGCCAGCGTAGAAGAGTACATCGTAGGCATTCAAGTCTGAATCAGTACCGGGCTCTTCAGATTTGTATTTTTCCTCAACCGGCAAACCCTTCTGCAGCTCGGGCAGCAGAGCGGCAAACTTGGCCAGTTTTTTACTCCACTCTTTGTCTTTCAGCAGGACGTAGGACTCATAAGCGGTACGATAGGCAAACAGCTGGTCTTCATAGTTTTCAATAGGACCAATAACCACATCGATATCATTCTCCTTCATATCCATCCAGGCCATATCGCTGGGGCGAAAATTATCGGAGAGAAGTGCATCGGCACGCATAGTGAGGTAGTTAGCAAATTCCTTGCTCTCAGCCAATTCAGCTGCCTGGCGCAGAATGCTGGCCGCCTTATTCAGGTCGGCATTGTAGGCTTCGTTGTAAGGCACCAGTTCGAGACTGCCAGACTCATTGCGGCGCACCAGGGAGTACAAGCCGTCTTTTCCTGCCTGGTCCCATTTCTCGAACTCTTCGCGGGTCATATCCGCTGGGTAGAAGTTAGCACCCAGGGGCTTATCTCCATAACCAACAATAAACGGCTTATTGTCGTTAAGGCGATCCCAGGGGCCATAGTTGATATCGGCAAACTTACGAGCGCGGTTGTCTTCAATATCCGGCAGCAATTCCTCAGCTGGGCCGTAGGATTGCAACCAGAACAGGCGATCCATAATCTGGCTGGCATCAATCAGCAGGCCAATCATTTTGCGCTGGTTGTCGGAGAGACCGCTTAGATTTGCAGTGAGCTCAACCGGTACATAGATATCAAAACGCTTATCCGCATCTTCTACCTTTTGGCCTGAGGGCACAGGTACCGTCTTGGACTCTACAATCTGAGCCTCAGCTTCCGCTTTGGCAACTTCTTCGGGCTGCTGCTCTTTTTTGGAACAAGCGCCAACAAGGGCCAGTGCCAACACTGCTGCCGCTATCTTGGTAGCCTGAAAAGGAATGGTCATATCGCTCTGCCTATCATTTTTTTGTATCGGCGCCACATTAGTCTGGCTGTAGGGATTTATCAACCGTCATGGCGTAGGCACCTCGGCTGCTTGGGTCTCAGTTCCACGCTCCTGTTGCTGCATACGCCAGAGGGCCGCGTAGTGTCCGTCAGCCTGCATCAATTCCCGGTGGGCTCCCTGCTCGACTATTCCGCCCTGATCCATTACCAGAATGCAGTCTGCATCCACAATTGTGGAGAGGCGGTGAGCGATCACTAACGATGTCTGCTCGCGGGCAATATCCTGCAGGGATGCCACTATGCCCTGCTCTGAGTGGCTGTCGAGAGATGAGGTCGCTTCGTCAAAGATCATAATCGGAGGCTTTTTCAACAGGGCCCGAGCGATAGCAACCCGCTGCTTTTCCCCTCCGGACAATTTGAGACCCCGCTCCCCCACCAGGGTATCGGCTCCCTCTGGCAGCTGCTGAACAAAGCCTTCCAGCTGAGCGTGACGGATCGCCTCATCCACCTCAGTATCTGAGGCATCTACACGTCCGTAACGCACGTTCTCCCGGATCGACTGGTTGAACAACACTGCATCCTGAGGCACAACACCAATAGCCCTGCGCAGCGACTCCTGGGAAACACTGCGAATATCCTGGCCATCAATGGAAATGGAACCGCTGTTAGCGTCATAAAAACGAAACAGGAGCTTAAAGAGGGTGGACTTACCTGCACCGCTAGCGCCAACAATTGCCACTTTTTGCCGTGGTTCCACAGCAAAGCTGATACCTTTGAGGATCTGGCGATTATCTTTATAGCCAAACTGGACGTTATCAAACTCAATTCGGCCCTCCATCACAGTGAGGGGAGCCGCCTGGGGAAGATCTTCCACAGCAGGTTTTACCGCCAGTAAAGAGAACATCTTCTCAATATTTGCCAGTGCCCCTTTCATCTCCCGGTACACAAAGCCGAGGAAATTTAGCGGTATAAAGATCTGCATCATAAAGGCATTCACCAATACGAAGTCACCGATGGTCATAGTGCCTTTGGTGACTCCTACTGCGGCAAGAACCATCGCTGCACACATTGCGCTGGAAATAATCAGCGCCTGGCCACTATTTAGGCCAAACAGGGACAGCCTGTTCTTACGCCGGGCCTTCTCCCAACTGGCCAGCTCCCGGTCATAGTGACCGGATTCATGTCGCTCATTGGCAAAGTACTTAACGGTCTCATAGTTGAGCAGACTATCAACTGCACGGCTGCTGGCCTGTGACTCCGCCTCATTCAACTCCCTGACAAAGCGCGTACGCCATTCAGTGGCTACCACTGAAAAGCCGATATAAATAATCACTGCGGCCAGCACTAATAGCGCAAATAAGCCGCTGTAATTCCACCAGAGCAACCCCGCCACCATAGCTATCTCTACCAGCGTGGGTACGATATTGAAGACCATAAACCGCATCAGGAATCCGATGCCGCTATTGCCCCGCTCAATATCCCGAGAGAGCCCGCCGGTACGGCGGTTCAGGTGAAAATCCAGGTCCAGTTTGTGCAAATGCTGGAACACTTCCAACCCGATCCGGCGCTGGGCCCGCTCAGTGACACGGCCAAAAATCGTGTCTCGCAGTTCGCCAAACAGAGTGCTGGAAAGGCGCACAGCCCCATAGGCCAACAGCAGCCCCAAAGGTAATGCCACTGCCTGGGCCAGGCCCCCAGCACTATCCAGGTCATCGACAATATGTTTGAGCAAAAATGGCAGGGTAACACCCGCAACCTTGGCGCCAATCAAGCAGAGGATCGCCAAGACTACGGCGCGGCGGAATTCCAATAGGTAAGGGAAGAGGGTTTTGAGTGCACCCCAGTGCACCTCATCCAAAGAGACAGTGGATTTGGGTCTCGGCATAATCTATCCAGGAGGAGAAAACAGGCGCCCATTATAATTTGTCGATAGAACTTATATAGACGCTTGCCTTTAAAGCGCCGCCCCAAAGTAATACCTTGAAGCACCTATCCTCACACCCCTCTGGCAGGCCGTGACACTGATGATTTCGTCAAGGCTACAGCTTAAGCCACCAAATCACAAAACATCATTGCAGACCTGCCTAAGACACAAAGCAATAAATCGTTGTTAGTCTTTCATATACTCCAGCATATAAGTTAAAACTTCGTCACGGTCATCGACCAACCTTTCTATCAGGTCAAGATGATCCCGATTATTCGCTAACTTGAAATAACAGGGATTATCCATTTTTAGCATTTTCTCCTGATACTCTTTGGTCTGCCGAAAAAACTCTGGCGTATCAAATTCAGGCACAATTAAATGTAGCGGGCATTCGGTTGTGTCAATACCAGGCTCTAGCAGCTGGGGGCTTACCTTTTCGGCAGATTCCATCGACATATTAATGGCGCCATTGACAAAACTATTGACCAGTGGCCGAATGTCAAATAGTCCTGCCAGGGAAAATGCACCTTTAAACTTACTTTGAGCAGATGCCGGTACACCAAATTGACTCCAATCCGTTTGATGCAACAGTGCTACCAGTTGGCCACCTGCCGAATGCCCCACAAGATACACAGATGGAGCCCCTCTTTCTTCAGCCTCTTTCAGTATGGTAGCCATTGCCCACTGCATCTGTAAGACAATAGACTCCATTGGAGTATCATTTTCCCAATCCGGGGCCATACGGTAACCCGGCATATAGACCGCAAATCCCTCTTTATTGAAAGGCTCGGCCAGAAAAGAAAATTGCTCTTTTGAAAACCACTGCCACCAGCCACCGTGAATATAAATTACGACCGGTGCATCCTCAGCAACTTCGTCTGAACTGAAAGCATCCATCGAGCCAGCTAAATCACCTTCCCCAAAATTGACTGTTTGCAAACCGCCCTTAATCGCGTTGCGATATGCCGAGCTACGACTGCCAGTAAACTCAGCATGAGAAGGCAGCAGCAGATCGGTTGGAAGGCGGCGGGTCCACAACGTAGGGTTATATTGCTCGTCCGTTTTCTCACGGGTAAAGCTATTCCAAAATTCACTCACGGCTAGCACCCTTACTTTTCGCTAGGATTTATAGCTTCGAACTGGTCATCACGCAGTAGCATAGTTCCGTCCTCCTGAAGGACCCAGAGTTCACGAGTAATGACACCTTCTGCGTTGTTCATTTTCCAATTACTTGAGAGTACGGTTGAGACTTCATCCACTACTTCAATTTTTGCGCCAATATAGGTCACATCTGCAAAACCCTGATCTACCAGATTTTGCCAGAAAGCTTGTATATTCTTTCGACCTTCGAACAGACCAAAGGGTTTGGCAGTCATTTGAGCCCGCTCTTCATACATGGATGCACACCCAGCTGCATTGCCACTATTGAAGTAAGACTTCCACTGTTCACTGGCAGCTTTTGTTTTCTCAATCAGAATGTCGCTCATATCAAAATCCTCTTCTGTAATAGGTAACGACCTTGTGCCTATAGATTGCCCCATGGCCATGGTTGTGATAAACATCCATTAATTGATATTAGTGTTTAGGAAAATTAAACAATGAAGCCAAGCCTGGAGGATATGCAGGTATTCCTAGCTGTTGTAGAGGCGCGCAGCTTCACACTGGCAGCCGACCGCCTGGAGCGCACCAAATCGGCAGTAAGCCAAGCAGTTACCCGGTTGGAGTCTGATATCGGCACCCGCTTGCTTTACCGCAGTACCCGCTCCCTATCTCTCACTGAGGCCGGCTCAGAGTTCTACGCCCATTGCCGGGAGATCAAAGATATTTATAACTCAGCATTAACGGGCCTTAGGAATAGCGGTGATAAATTGGCGGGTTCCCTATCAGTAACAGCGCCTCACGCACTGTGCGAACCAGTAATTATTCCTGCAATCATTAAGCTGGCCGAACAGCACCCGCAACTAAGAATCAGGCTGTTAGCCAATGACTCACCCATGGATTTGATTGAATCGCAGGTAGACCTGGCCATTCGCGTGGGCAGTCTTGCACTTCAATCGGCAAAAGTTTCAAAGTTGGGATTGTTAGGAGAAAGTCTCTACGCCAGCCCGCAGCTTATTGAAAAGCTATGTGGCATTCCCTCAGACCTTACTGAACTACAAAATTGGCCGCATATCGCTAATGATTGGCAGGGCATGCCATTAAAGTATGAATTGAAAAGTGGGATTCAGGTAAAAGCCACGCCTAAGGTTCGCTGTAACTCCCTACACGATATAGTACAGTTAACCGAAGCCGGAATTGGGATTGCCAGGTTGCCCGATATTATCGCCCGAAAAAAAGTGGCTACCGGCACACTTTGCTCAATAACATCTGTTGCCGCTGCGCCCATCCATTATATGCATCTATTTTCCAAAAGGCCGCCAACAAAAGTTCAGACTTTTATTAAGGCTATTAAATCCCAATTACAGACCTATAGTTAAAATTAATGGTAGAAACAAGCTTGGTCTATTTAAAACCATCAAGCTAACCTCATAGCAGCCCAAATAGACCTGCATTTGAAACTTTAGAAATGACGAAACTGTCACCCTACAGGAAGCTACCTGCAGCCTGATAACTCAATAGGTACAAAGGGGGGGGGTATTCATTTCACAAAGAAATGCAAAGAAGAATTTGTGGCGTGGACCGAGTAGATATATTAACAAGCAACTCCATATTTAAATGACCAGAGCTGCAAGCTCTAGTCATTTAAACAACTGAGTTCTAACCCAGCCTTCAAAGCCAATCAATTGCAGCGGAAATACTTAAACGTAGAATCCTGGGTATAACGCACCAGTACCTTTCCGCCAGATGTCAGAGAGTACACCTCCTCTGACTTCCAAGCTTCTCCTTCACCCTGCATATTGAAAACCAGATGAAGATTGCCATCACTCTGGCTAGCAGACATCAACTGGCCTGAAGACTCCGTAAATTGAATACGACTATCCGCCAGAGTCATCGAGTCGGCCGATGAAGAAGCGTTACAGGATTCCTCGGTTCCAGCCCATTGTCCCTGATACTTAGGAGGTACAGTGGACATTGCACAAGCCTGGATTAATCCGATTCCCAGCAACACACAGAAAAAAGAGAGAGATCTCATTCAAGCAATCCAATAACGTATATAATAAGAAAAATTAAGGATATAAGAACCTTACAGTATATCTAGTACTTACGTCTCAAATAAATCCCACCATTAGCTAAAACCGTGAAATAGTCACCAAACGACAAAGGATTTTAGGGCTTGGTATTGCTTCACTTTACACAAACAAACACTTCCCGATTTTATTAATAATTCTCTCAAGGTTACTTACAGGATTCCGGGTTAGATAACGGGTTTTGATTAATACTCAATTAATATCCTAGGTGCGCCCCCAAAAACCATCTCTAGAAACTATCCTCTTCAATAGCTACTGGCGATAAAGGTCAAGGTGAAGAAATGGATGAGATTCAACAGCTAAAAGATCGACTAGCGATTAGTGATCTACTCGCCCGTTATACATTAACTATCGACAGTAATGATGCCCGAGGCTGGGCCTCATTATTTACACCCAATGGCCGATTTGAGCATGGCAATATTATGATTCGGGGAAGAGAAAAACTGGAGCGCTACGCAGCGGTTCACAGCAAGTTGGGAAGCCGACATATTACAAGCTCTCCCCTACATTTCATTTCTGAAGATGGGCAATCCGCTTCAGGGAAAGCAACGACCGTAGAAATCATAGCAACGCGATCCGGCTATCGTATTTCTGCTGTTGGAGAGTACCGGGACAAACTAGTCAAAATCGATAACAACTGGTTAATCGAATGCCGACGAGGAGAAGAAGTTAAACTTCCTGAAGCCCCTGATTTCCCAATCCTCAGCGCCGACCCTGATGCAGGCAAAATAATGAAAATATTAATCGATGCTTGGGATGACTTGGGTGAGCCAATACCTGAACCTCCCCAAAAATAAAAATAAATCCTATTTAGTAAGCCGAGCTAATTAAGTGCACGCAGCGGCACATCATCGCGGCGCCCTATTGATGCCCCTAATATTTTCACTAAAAATTCGGTTAATACCCCTGCAGTAAAGCCCCAGATTTCATAATTTTCATACATATACGCCGGAAGGTATATTTCCTGGTTATCAATAATAATACGATCAGTACGAATGCGCGGGTCTGCAAGAAAGAAAGACAGGGGAACTCGAAAAACTGCATCCAATTCACCTGGATTTGGGAACAATTGGATATCCGGTGAAATTATCCCTACCCAAGGGGTCACATGCACCTGCCAGCGGGTAGTCCGCGGCCAAAGGGGGCCGAGTACGCGCACGTCATCCATAGGTAGGCTGACTTCTTCTTCCGCCTCACGCAAGGCGGTAAATTGAAGCGATGGGTCCGTGGCATCCCAGCGCCCCCCAGGGAGAGAAACTTCACCGGAATGTGTGGAGAGATTTGCAGAGCGCTTAGTTAGAATTACTTGAGGGTCCGGCTCTTCTGTCAGGGCAATCAGTACTGCGGCATGGCCTTGCAGGTCAGGCCCTGCCGGAACCCTTGCTTCCAAGTCCTCAATTTGCCCTACGATTTTCTGTTCAATAATCTCTAGCATAAATCTGTGCCCTGCCCCGATCGCTGCGGGGGCTCCATAACATTCATCATACCGGTTTTCAGCGGTAACACTGAGCGATATGCCACAATATCCATTTGTGACTTACCACCCTACCACACAATCAACAGCTTGGCTCAGGTGGATTCAGACCCACCATTCGCGGTCTTATCCTCATCAATTTTGGGGGTATAGCCCCCTTTCAGCTTTTCCCGCACCGTTTGCACCAAGGCGTAATACACAGGCACTAGCAAAGTGGCGAAGAGACTCGCAGCCAACATGCCGCCAAAGACCACCAGCCCCAGGGAAACCCGGCTTACTGCGCCAGCACCGGTGGCGACCAGTAGTGGAATTACCCCTAAAATAAAGGACATGGCCGTCATTAAAACCGCGCGGAATCGCAGGCGCGTGGCCGACAGAGCCGCATCCGCAATAGACCGACCCTTATCGCGCTCCACGCAGGCAAACTCTACTATCAGAATCGCACTCTTTGCTGCCATCCCAATCAGTAATACCAAGCCGATCTGCGTATAGAGATTGTTGATAGACCCCGCGATAAATACCGTAAACATAGCGCCACCAATCGCAATGGGGACGCACAACATCACTGCAAAGGGGATAGTCCAGCTCTCATATTGGGCGACCAAAAACAAGTAGACAAATATAACGGCCAAAGAGAACAGGATTGGGGCCAGATTACCCGCAGTCACCTCCTGTAAGCTGATGCCCGTCCACTCGTATCCATAACCTTCAGGCAACTTTGATGCCAAGTCTTCCATCGCATCCATTGCCTGGCCACTGGAATACCCCGGTGCCGGTGATCCATTGATAGTGACGCTGTTATATAAGTTGTAACGGGTTATTGTTTGGGGCGCGACCACCGGAGTAATAGTTGAGATCGAAGTCAGCGGTACCAAACCGCCACTATTGGCACGAACATAAAAGCCAGCCAGATTTTCCTCTTTATCGCGAAATTGTGCATCGGCCTGAGCGATTACCCGAAAGACCTTTCCATATAAATTAAAGTCATTGATGTAATAGCCACCCAAAAAGGTTTGCAAGGTTAAATATACATCCGGCAGGGGGACCCCAAGCACATGCGATTTCTCTTTATCTACTTTTAATTCAAGCTGCGGTGTAGCGGCCTGAAAACTGGTAAAGGCCTGGGAGATTTCACTGCGCTGATTGGCATTGCCCAGCAGGTCAAACAAGACCTGTGACAACTCAGTAATACTGCGCCCCTGTAGATCTTCGAGTACAAATTCAAATCCACCAACAGTGCCAATACCCGGAAGTGGTGGAATGACAAACGGCAGCACTTGCGCATCGGGAATTGCAGATAATTTTTTCTGTACCCGATCCATAATGGCAAACTGGCTATCTTCTCTATTCGTGCGGTCATCCCAGGGTTTTAGCACAGCAAACATCATTGCCGTATTGGAAGAAACACTGCTGGTAAGCAGGTTGTAACCGGGCACACCAACCACATGAGCCATACCTGGCTCTTCCATTAGAACATCGGTCACTTGATTGACAATGGGTCCGGTTCGCTCCAGGGAAGAACCATCTGGCAACTGCACGTGCAACATAAACGTGCCCTGATCTTCATCGGGAATAAAACCGGTGGGGATTCGGGTAAAGAGTAAATAACAGAATAGTAAAATCAGAATAATTGAGGCAATACCGATGAGCGGTATTTTGATACAAGCCCTCACCATTCCCACATAAAAACCTGTAGAAATATGCAGAGCTTTATTAAAGAAACCAAAAATACCGGTCTCTTTAATACCGGCTACTTCCCCGTCTTTGCTCGGCTTTAACAAGCTGGCACAGAGAGCCGGACTTAGTGTCAGTGCATTCAGGGAGGAAATGGCCACCGCCATTGAAATGGTGACAGCAAACTGCTGATACATTTTTCCCGTAATTCCCGGCATCAACATTACCGGGACAAAAACTGCAAACAAAACAAGGGTCGTAGCAATAACGGGGCCGGTAACTTCACGCATGGATTCCAGCGCGGCTTCCTTTGGCGGGAGGCCATCAGCCATTAACCGCTGGGTGTTTTCCACCACGATAATCGCATCATCTACCACTATGCCGATCGCAAGGATTAAGGCAAACAATGTGATGGTGTTAATCGTCATCCCAAATGCCAGCATTAAGGCAAAGGTGCCTATCAGGGATACGGGAATAGCAATGGCTGGTACCAGCGTAGAGCGCCAATCCTGCAGAAACAAAAAAACCACCAGTATTACCAGTATCAGGGCAATAATCAGTGTTTCCACAACCTCTTTAATTGAGGCCTCTACAAATAATGTGGTGTCGTAGAGAATCTCCGCTTCCAATCCATCGGGAAAACGCTTCGACAACTCAGCAACCTTGGCCTTAATACCATCAGCTACTTCAATCGCATTTGCCTCGGGCAGCTGGTACACCCCTATCACTGCTGAAGCCTGGTTATCCAATTGCCCATAGGAAGAGTAAGATTCACTTCCCAGCTCCACCCTCGCCACATCCTTGACTTTTACCATGGCACCATCGGGCTTGGCGCGGATGGTGATGTCCTCAAACTCGCTGGGAGATACCAAGCGCCCCTGCACCAAAATATTGTATTGGAACTGCTGATCTTGGCGGATCGGTGGCGCCCCGATCTGACCGGCAGCTACCTCTACGTTCTGTGCCTGCACAGCAGAGATAACATCCTGGGCGGTGACATCTAACGAGGCCATCCGGTTGGGGTCGAGCCAGAGGCGCATGGCGTAATTGCGCGAGCCAAAAATAACAACACTGCTCACCCCCAGCACCCGCGCCAATTCATCTTTTAAATAAATCTCGGCGTAATTTGCCAGAAATAATTCATCAAACTTTTCATCTGGGGAAAACAAATTGACTACTAGTAACAGCGTGGTGCTCTGCTTGGAAACTACCACCCCATCCCTTTTCACATCCTCAGGTAGCTGGGGAGTGGCCTGCTCCACCCGGTTCTGAACATTAACCTGGGCGATGTCATCGTCGTAGCCAGGCTTGAATGTCACTGTGAGACTGTAGGAGCCATCATTGCCACTGGTGGAAGACATATAATCCATGCCCTCCACACCATTAACTTGCGACTCAATCGGCACAGCCACACTATCGCGTACTACTTCGGCGCTGGCACCGGCAAACGTGGCGGCGACATTGATGGTCGGTGGCGTTATTTCAGGGAATTGCGACACTGGCAATTGTGGCAAGGAGAGTATCCCAGCGAGGGTGATCAGTATGGAAATAACAAAGGCGAATCGTGGCCGCCGGATACAAAAGGCGCTAATCATGGGCAGCGACAGCTATTTGTAGTCATCGTCATGCCCCTCAGATTCAGGGCTTGCTGGTGCCGCTTCCCCATCAGTTACCGGTAGCTCTCTCTCCCCTTGACTGTCAGTAGAGCCAGATTTCGCCGCAGAACTACTACTTTGCACGGCGGGAGGGGCTGGTGGCGCTTCAACATCGTAGGGGTTTCTAGGGGTGTTTTGCGGCGTCACCGGCTTTCCTGCGACAACCCTCTGCAAACCATTAACGATTACAGATTCACCGGCGACAAGCCCGCGATCTACAGCCCACAACTCCCCTTCCCTCTGCCCCAGGGTCAGGTAGCGCTTCTCCGCAATATTATCTTTGCCCAAAACAAAGACATAACGGCCCTGCATATCCTCCATGACCGCTGACTGGGGTACCAACGGCCTCAGCGCGTCATTGCCGGTGTAGACGCTTATGGAAACTCGGGCAAACTGGCCCTGCACTAATAGTTGGCCTGGATTGGGAAACAGGGAGCGCACCGCTACCGATCCGGTATTGGGATCGATCTGATTATCGATAAATACGATTTTGCCCTTATGGGGGTAGTAATTGCCGTCGGGTAACTCAATGCGAACATCCAGGCGAGTGGGATTTAAACCCTCTCGCTGTCGCCTCTGGGAATCCACCTGCACCGCATAAAGTTGCTCTTCTGGCACTTCAAAGAGCACATAAATGGGATCCATTTTTACGATAGTGGCCAGGGGATCGGTGCTTGGCCCTACCAGGGAACCCACTGGAAATTCTGTACGCCCGATTCTTCCAGTGAGTGGCGCGTAAACTTTGGTATAAGAAAGGTCCAGCTCAGCGCTTTGCACTTTGGCGCGATTGGCATCGACTTGGGATTCCGCTTCCTCAAAATTACCTTCAAGCTCATCCATCTGTACCTGGCTGATAGCCCCAGTGGCCACCAAACGGCGGCCACGGTGGAAGTTCCGCTCAGCAACTCTCAGGGAGGCTTGGGATTGTTCCAGAGTAGCGCGCTGATTCGCCAGTTCGGCAATAAAAGGGCGCGGGTCAATTTCAAACAGTAACTGCCCTTTCTGGACGGTTTCCCCCTCGGTAAAATTGCGGCTCTGGATATACCCTTGTACTCGTGGGCGGACTTGATACTCATCAGTTGCCTCTACCCGCCCGACAAATTCAAAGCGGGGGATAACAGGCTCTTCCCTAACAACCAGTACTTCTACTGGCGGGGGAGGTGGCGCCTTTTCCTCTTCGCCTTTACCGCCACAGGCGCAAAGGGCAAGGAGCACTAGTCCGAGCAGAAAAAAATGCGCCATCGCAGGGTAGATACCGCCTTTATACTTCAACATCACTAACAACTATAGGCGTCAACCGGTCCGGAAGCTGGCGCTCAAATCTCGCATGGGTATACTGACGCCATGAAATTTTGCAGCCAATGCGGCAGTAACGCCGTAACACTTTCCATTCCCAAGGGCGATGACCGCCCCCGCCACATCTGTGGCAGTTGCGGCGCCATTTACTACATCAACCCCCGTGTTATTGTCGGAGTTGTCCCTTACGTTGGCGACAAGGTGATGCTGTGCAAGCGCGCCATACAGCCGCGCCTGGGGCTCTGGACTCTGCCTGCCGGGTTTATGGAGAGTGGCGAAACTAGCGAAGAGGGCGCTTTACGGGAGTCCTGGGAGGAAGCCCGGGCCAGTATCCGCGTGGACGAACTCTACTCCGTCTACGATATTCCCCATATCAATCAGGTCTACATGATGTACCGGGGTGAATTGACCGATATGAATTTCGGACCCGGGCCTGAATCGCTCGAAGTTGAGCTATTTCGCGAAGACGAAATTCCCTGGAGGGAGATTGCATTTCCCATTATGCACCGCACTTTGGAGCACTATTTCGAAGATACCCGTATCGGGCAATACCAGTTACACCGCGGTGTCATCAATCGAAAGCTGTAAACCACTTTACTTAGTTAGTTAATGACCCTGCATTAAAAGGATGTTTGCATGAAATACTTTCCAATGCTCGGTGCCTTGTTACTGGTAGGCATTGTCCTGCCTATGATTTTACCGGGCCCAGATGGCAAACCCATCATGTCACCCTCCGACTGGCTGCCGCAAAAACCGGATATTTCAGCGATTCGCGAAACCGGTGAGCGAGCTATGCAAAGTGTGCGCGAAACCACCCAGGAATCAGTGTCAAAAATTGAAGAGTTGGCAACTTCCAGCGGGCTCGTATCTCAAGGGGATTCTGACAAGCAAACATCTGAGGTTTTTACCTGGAAAGATAAAGATGGGAACTGGCACTTCTCAGACACCGTGCCGGAGGGGTTGGATTCACACGTGCGTATTCACCGCGTCAAGCCTCTAAATACAGTCACTGCCAATGACCCTATTGAGTTGAGATCCGACTCGATCGTTGAAGACAGTAGCCCCGCCAAAAATAAACTGCCGACCCATCACACCAGCGTTTCAAAATTACTGGAAGATGCGAAAGCGATCGAGCAAAAAAGCCACGAACGACAAAAGGTACTCGATAGCCTTTAAGAGACCCCTGCTTTATTTAAGCCGGCACTACTGCAGCGATCATCCAATCGCCAGAGGTCAAACGCCGGTTCTTCATAGGGGTGGGCTGCTCGCAATGCATCGAGAGCAGCATCCACCAGCTCATTGGCACAGACCATCTCCACGCGGTATTCCATCACAGTCTCGACCTGGCCCGACTGACCAATAAATGGCTGACTCCCATCCAGCGGCCTGAACTGCCCCTCTCCCAGAACTTGCCAACAACAACTATCGTAGTCGCCAATACGTCCTGCACCCACGGAAAATAGCGCTTGCTTTACCGCTTCCAAGTGAGACTCGGGAATATAAACACAAAGTTTATACATAAATAATCGTCCTTCTCTTCCCCAAAAAACAAAGAGGCCTCTTGGGCCCCTTTGTTTACCGGCAGAGTATTTTTAAAACATCATAGTCATTAACTTGCGCTGGAACTGAGTGGCAACAGGGTCGCCAGCACCCAAACTTTTTACAATATCCAGGAACGTCTGCTTGGCAGCACCATCGGCAAAGCCCATGTCTTTACGCAAAATATCCAGCAATAATTGCAGTGCTTCTTCATGGCGGTTGGCTTGGCTGTACTGCACGGCCAATTGATAAGCAGAATCGCTATCCGCAGGGTTTTCTTCCAGCGCCTTTTGCAGAGCCTGAATTTCTGGAGTTTCCGCTGCCTGTTGCTTCAGCTCCAATTGAGCCATCAGCTGCTGGTATTCCGCATCCTGATCTGCCAGCAGAATTTTACTGAGCACAGCCTCTGCTTCCTGGGCACGGTTTTGGTCGAGCAGGATAGCAGCCAGTTGTTTGGCGATATCAGTGCGTTCAGACGATTCCGTATAAGCCTGGCGCAACAGAGGCAGGGCTTCCGCCACTTTATCTTCACCGATTAACGCCTGTGCCTGCTGCAACTTTATGTCCCAGGGTTTTGGCAGATACTTATCCAGCATCTCACGAATCTGTGTCTCTGGCTGCACACCGGCAAAGCCATCTACCGGCTGGCCATCTTTTAAAACCATTACCGTGGGCAAGCTCCGTACACCCAGCTGACCCGCCAGCATTTGCTCAGTATCTGCATTGACCTTGGCCAATAAAAACTGACCGCTATACTCATTGGCCAGTTTTTCCAACACTGGCATCAACTGCTTGCACGGCTCACACCAATCGGCCCAAAAGTCCACCACTACCGGGCGCTTCATGGACTCTTCAATCAGAATTTGCTGGGCGTTCTCTGCCGTTACATCGACAATAAATTCGTTCACATCCTCTCCTAGACTAAATCTGGGTATTTCTATTCTCAGGGGCCTCTAACGGTAGAGCAGCTCCGCTCCATAGGCCAGTTCCAGGGACTCCCGCTCAAGCTTGCGAAGCCCCTTAACCACCAGGCCATATGAGCGATCTACCATTCGCTCAATCTCATAATCGGGCACTGTGCCATCCAACAACACCGTATTCCAGTGTTTCTTGTTCATATGGTAACCCGGGATAACACCGGAAAAGATGTCCCTTAAGGCCTGGGCTTCATCGGGATCGCACTTGAGATTACTGGCGTCCACCCCGCGGTAACAGCTTAAGGTAGCAAACATACGTCCCTTAATCTTAAATACCGCTACATCCGGGCCAAAAGGAAAATCCTCGATAGCTTCCGGTCGCGATAGTAAATACTCTCTCAAAGTGCCTTTCTGCATGATTACCAATCCAGGGATGACGGCAGGCGCGGCGAGGATAACAAACGGGTAAAGCGCTGCCAGCGCTCTTCATTATTTTGACTGCCCCGCTCTACATAATCAGCAACCAGTGTCTTACCCCAATTGTAATTAATTACGTAGGCACCGTAGGCATCTACAAAATCCTTCCGCTGTGCCGCCTTGGCGGGGCTCATCAAGGTATATTTCTCAAACAACGCAGGTACCTGCGCGCCCTCAATTTCCCCGTCGATATACTGGCGGGCAATCTCATTGCCGGCAAAGCCCAACTTATCTACCAGGGCCATTACCAGCTCATACTTTTCCGCCGTTTTCGGATCCAGGCCAGCTAGGGGGTAAAGAACTTCCATTTCAAAACGGGTTTTCTCTTCACCGGGGAAAGTCAGCTCAATCCCGTAATTTGCACTTCCCTCGGCAATCAGTGACTGTGGACTGAAAAGCGGGTAAACGCTGTACTCTGCCCAACCCCGTTCCTTGACCAGAGTTTGCTCCAACAGCGCGTTATAGGTGTGATGCCCCGGATACCCCTCGTGACAGCCCAGGTCAATAGCCCTATCTATCGTAATTGGCAGGCCATTGTTCACCTGTATAAGACTGTGCGAACGCCCCTTATACCAGTTGTAGCCACTCCAGGGTTTGTCGCTGACATACTCCAGAACAAAACTCTCATCCGCTGGGAGAGAAACATACTGCTTAGTGCGCGCACGGCATTCTTTAATGGCGGCATCAAATACGGCCTGAAGGCGATCGGCAGGAATTTCATGAGCTTTGCGGAAGCTGGCTACCCTCTCACTCAAGGGCTGCTCACCTGGGAGTAATGCTTCCAACTCCTCTAGCATGGGGTCAAAACTTTCCAAATCCTGCTGTGGGGGCTCGGTGTCGTAGAGGGTTCGAGCTTCATTGGCGAAGCTTCTCGGGCTCTCTCCTGCCAGACTACGAGCATGGAACACCAGGGCCCGCAACTGTGTCTTCAGATAATGCATACGCAGGTTTTCGATAGAACCATCGCCGTCGATTACCGCTGGCAGCTCTGCCAGTAAAGACTCACCGCGCCGGGCGACATCTGCAGCGCTCGCCTTACTCTTGGTGGCAGTTTCACGCAATTCAGCCGGACCGTAATAGGCATCGACATAGCTATCGTCATGATTTCCCAGTTCAAGTACTAGAAGGACATAAGCCTGGGCCAGACTATCCATCGCACTATCTCCACTATCGGATTTGGGGTTGGTTGTAGTCGATTGATTATCAACCCCGACTTCAAAATCGGCTTTTTTATTAGCTGTAGTTTGGCCATCACAAGCCCCAAGCAGTAGGGAAATAGCCAGCACTGGTAGCCCCTGTGCCAGTGTTCTCAAATGCATAATTCTTATTTCTCTCACGTACATTAACAATGGGAACTGGAGACTAATGGAATCAGGCCCCTCCAGGACCGAGACGCAGTGACATCAGGAACGCTAAAACAACTTAACCCTGGCGACTGGGCTGCTGTTCTACGTCTTCCCCTTCCCCAAGGCTATCGCTGCCACCTTCATCCAGGGGCTCCCCCTCCCCATGAACTTCAAACTCATCGGCCACCGGAGCTTTGCGCAAAACCAGGAACCCCGCCACCCCAGCAATTACTGATGCCAGTAGGATACCCGCTTTAGCTTGGATCAACAGCTCATATTCAGAGCTAAAGGCCAGCTCGGCAATGAAGATCGACATAGTGAAGCCAATCCCGCCAAGGAGTGCAACACCGACAATATGTTGGAAATTGGCGGACTTAGGCAACTTGCCCCAGCCAAGCTTCCAGCCAATCCAGGTGGCGCCAACGATACCTACCAGCTTGCCCACAACCAAGCCGGAAATGACCCCAAGGGTGACAGGGTTTATCACTGCCGAAGAACTGGTAAAACTACTAAAGGGAATACCGGCGTTAGCCAATGCAAAAATAGGGATTATTACGAAGCCCACCGGTGTGTGCAGGCGGGTTTCCATGCGCTGTAGCGGTGATTGCGCCAGGTTGACACCATTTCCCAGCGCCATCACTCGGGCGCGCAACGCATCGTTAGCAATAATCTTATCGCCTGGCCGGAAACAGCGGTCAAAGCTGCGAATAATATCCTTAACAAAGGTACTAAAGGCCACCGGGTCATATTTGGGTTTGGCCGGCAGTGCCATTGCCGTAATCACCCCCGCAATAGTCGCATGTACCCCCGCCAGGTAGAACTCATACCAGAGCAGCACACCGACAAATACATAGGCCGGAGAACTGCGAACCCCCGCCGCTTTTAGCAGCCACATAATCACTACCAGGCAACCCGCCGCAATCAGCGCGGTGATATTCACCTGTTCGGTATACCAGATTGCAATCACTAAAATTGCGCCCAAATCATCCACAATGGCTAACGCAACCAGGAAAGTAACCACCGCACGAGGCACCCGATTCCCCAAAAGGGCAATACAGCCGACAGCAAATGCTATATCCGTGGCCATGGGAATGCCCCAGCCGCGTTCTGCACCACTATCCGCATTAAAAGAAGCGTAAATAAGTGCCGGCACCACCATTCCGCCAATTGCCGCCATCACCGGAAGTACAGCCTGGCGAAGGTCGGACAGCTCTCCCACCATAAATTCGCGCTTTAATTCCAATCCCACCAGAAAGAAAAAGATCGCCATCAAGCCATCGTTGATCCAGTGGTGTAAGGAGAGAGAGAATTCCCAGTTTCCCGCGCTGAGGCTGATGGGCATGTGCAACAGGTGCTTGTAAGCCTCCTGCAAAGGGGAGTTGGCAATAACCAACGCCGCCAGAGCAGATAGCATCAACAAAATACCACTGCTGCTTTGGCGATGGATAAATTCTTCAAAGGGAGTAACCAAGCGCCCAAAGGCGCCCTCAAGTGGCGCCTCAAAGACCTTTCCCTTGCGAATTTTGAACTTATCCAGAACGCTTTTTGCCATCAGCTAACCTCCTCCTTACTAAAGATTAGTCCCACAATTTGCGGAGCCGCACTTCTACCTGCTGGAGCCAGAGGTTAGCATGGGCCCTGAATTCTCAATTATGTAACCAGGATTGCACCGCGAAACATGACCCGATTGGATCAACTGCTTGTACAGAGAGAGCTGGCAAACTCCCGCACCCATGCAAAGAAACTGATTGATGCCGGAAGGGTCATGGTATCCGATGGCGGTACCCTCCAGCCCGCGCGCAAGGCCGGGCAGAGCATTCCGGAAGATTGCGCCCTTGAAGTCACCCCCCTACCGGAAGACCAGTATGTTTCCCGAGCGGGCCTGAAATTGGCCGCCATCCTCGACCAGACAGGACTAAACCCCTCTGGGTGGCACGCACTGGATGTTGGCTGTTCTACTGGCGGTTTTAGCGACTGCCTACTTCAACGGGGAGCAGCATCAGTTGTCGGTGTTGATGTTGGGCGAGATCAGTTGGCGCAGAAGTTACTGGATGACCCCCGTATGCACCTATTTGAAGGGGTAAATGCACGCCACCTGGAAGCCTCCCAAATCTCCCCCCACGGAGACGCAGGTTTTGATGCCATCGTTATGGATGTCTCTTTTATTTCCCAAGTACTCATTCTGCCGCAGTTACCGGCCTTGCTTAAACCTTCGGGACAACTCTTAAGTCTGGTTAAACCGCAATTTGAAGTGGGCCCGGAGGGGATTGGCAAGGGTGGTCTGGTGCGTGATGCCAAATACTACCCGGAGGTGCACGAGCGCATCACTGCCTTATGCGAAGATTTGGGACTTGAGGTGAAAGAGTATATTGACAGTCCAATAAAGGGCGGCGATGGCAACCGGGAGTTTTTACTTTGGGCCACTCGGCATCCACGCTAACCTGAATTTCTTCAGTTGAATTAAACCTTACAGAAAAAACCTTTGCTAAAGTTTCGATAGCCCTAACGGATAAGGGCTATCTACCGAGTTAATTTTAAAATACATATTTAGTTAGCTTGATTTGCACTTGAAAAGGTTTTTTAACGCGTTCAGCCCAGTCGATTTATACACACCAGCTGAACAAAGGCCAAAAAAGAGCTCACCTTTGGCAATTTTTGTCGATGTTGTGGGTAGAGCGCATACAGCTCCACCGGTGGCATCTCCCACTCAGGAAATACTGGCACCAATAAATCCGCAGCTACTTCTTGTTGGCACATATAGTCGGGTAGAATTGCGATTCCACAACCATCAACCAGCATCTGCTTTAGCATCAAGAAGTCATCGACTCTCACTCTCGGCTCGATCATTATCTCTCGAACATCAGTGCCATTCGTTAAATTCAACCTGCCGCCATACTGTGCACTGCTCATAATTAGAAACTCGCAATCGGCCAAAGATTCTAACTCGGCATTCAGATTCTGCCGCTCTATGTAATTTGGGCTAGTGTATAAACGGCGCCTAATTTTCCCTAATTTCTTGGCTATCAACCGAGAATCAACCAACTCTCCCACGCGGATAACCAGATCGTAGCCCTCCTCAATCAAATCCACTCTTTTGTTAGATAGAGTTAACTCCAATTCAATATCAGGATGGGCCTGTAGAAACTCACCCAGCACATCTTTCAATATCGCATGGCCTACACCAACAGAGACGCCCACCCGTAACTTACCGCACGCCTTGCTCACTAAACTGCCGACTTTGCTTTCTGCTAGATCGACTTCATGCTGTATTCGTCGGCAGTGTTGCAAGTAGGTACTGCCGGCTTCAGTCAAGCTTTGTGTGCGGGTGGTTCGCTCTAGCAAAGTGACTCCCAGAGCATGTTCCAGCCTGGCAATTTTTCGGCTGAGATTTGCCTTAGGCAAATTAAGCCGTTCCGCAGCTGAGGTAAAACTACCTGCATCCACTACTGCCATAAAAAGCAGCATGTCGTTCAAATCAACGTTACGGCCCATCCTATGAAACCTGCAAAGCTCTATTGTTGTTAAAAATGGAATAATGATTACAAAAAATAACTATATATCAAACAAAAAGGGATATCTAGAATGACTCCATCGACTACAGCAACAGACAAACCACCCGGAGAAAAAAATGGAAATTTTAGCTCGAGACACACTAGAGTTAGGCGGCTTCGCAGGTATTACTGAACATCGACTGGTGACTGATAGCCGCGTATTTGGTGCTCGCAAAAAAGCAGAGGCTTTTGAAGGACTGGGCAATATGGTGTATTTGGCTGATGCGCGCTATTTACCCCAGGGCTCATCGGGTATGCATCCGCACAGTGAAATCGATGTTATCTCTATCATTGTCGAGGGTCGGGTCAGCCATGAGGGATCTTTAGAACACGGCAAGGATTTAGCCGCAGGTGAAGTTCAGGTACAACGTGCAGGGGGAGAGGGTTTCTCTCACAATGAAATTAATCCAGACAAACAGCAAAACAGAATGCTGCAAGTCTGGGCGCTGCCAGAGAAAGCTGGCCAGCCTGCGGGGTATAAAACCTACAAACCGGCATTAGATGGCACCACTCGTATTTATGGAGGTATTGACGAGAAAGGCAGTACTTTTGATAGCAGCACTTTAATGGACATTGCACACTTAAAAACAGATGAACAATTATCTTTAAATGAAACTCATTTAATCTATGTGATTAGTGGAAATGCAAAAGTAACCTCAGAACACATCACAGAGCAGGTGAAGGAGGGCGACTTAATCCGAGGGGACAACTTAACTCTCACCAGTACAGCGGCGCTGCACTTGCTTCTTGTGAGCCATAACAATTAGATCCTCAGTTACAAAAACATCATTCAGAACTATATGGCCGACCAAGCAACAACTCTACCATTAGCTAGAATGTGAGCTACATCCATTTTGATGAAGGCGCCCAAATCAAAACCAAGCCTCCACAAAACCCTTTTGAAAGGAACTAAACCTAGACCTAAAAACAGTAAACTTAATTTAATGAAAGCATCTCACATCAACACCCAGTAGCTCTTGAGATTAAGAGCTACTGAATCCAAAAAAAATCAAATAAATAGACCCACAATAAGACACATCTACCCACCCCTATTTTCGATTCAATAAAGCTAAATATAGCCTTTAGCAGGCTGCAAGGATATACCTCCCTATTTTCAACAGCCTGACCTCACCATACATTTAATAAAAATCCATTTTTTATCTCGCTATTTCTACACAGCACCGTAACAACCCCCACCTATGCTACGCCATGCAATTTTTATCTAGGAAAATCATAATGAAAAAACTACTTATCATGACGACCCTATCCACTTCGATTCAGGCTGCTCAGCTAACAAACTATCAAGTTATTGATGGCGATACAGTTCACGGTTACGTCGACAATGAGTATATAAAAATACGCTTGAATTGCATTGATGCCCCTGAGACCAACCCCAGCAACCAATCGTACGGCCCCGAAGCCACTCAAATCCTAAGCGACCTATTGTCATTTGGTTCAGTTGATTTTGAATCTACAGGGAAAGACATCTATGGTCGGGAAACTGGGTACCTGTATGTGAATGGGTACAATATCAATCAAGAAATGGTAATACAGGGAGCTGCCTGGAATTATGAATACTATTGTGGCAGCGAGTTTGAACTCGAGCAGGAATTTGCTTACTACTACGGCCTTGGGTTGTGGTCGAACACTGATGCTATAGACCCCTACTGTTTTCGCAAGAACTTGGACTACGATTACTGCTACTACAATCCAGAGAACAACTTAATTTTAGATAACTAGATCAAACGCAATAGAAATCAGAAAAATACAGCATAAAATAACTTGGCGATCTGACTTTAGGGCAACGGCAGCACTTCAGATCACCAGGTTAAGCATAACTACTGAAAATAAATCTAATCGACCTCAAGTTGAGCCATTCTATTTCTTGCTGTTTCATTATCAGGATTTATTAACAATGACTTTCTATAGCAATCTATAGCAAGCTCTTCCTCCCCCTTTACCATATAAGCTTCAGCCAAACTATCCCAGGTCTTATATGAACCTGGATAAAACTGTGTATTCAATTCGAAAAATTCTATTGCCTTATCAACATCTATGCCAAACTGATCATTATAGAGACGATCATAGCCAAAGAAACGAATAACATCTTCCCTCAACATAAACGTCCCTCCGAGCTTTCTTGAGAACTGTTCGAAGTGATTTTTAACATTCACTGCGGTGCGAAATCTAGCTTGATCATCGATCATATAACCATCAAAAATTGATCGAAGCCCTCTATAAAAGCTAATAACGGGCATGGTATGATGATTTTCTTCTGCCCCATAGGTTACTGAATCTACGTACAACCCTTTTTTGGGCTCCTCATTTAGCAGCCTAATAAATTCTGCAACATAGTTTTCTTCAGGATATACACCTTCTACTCTCTCTGAAGTAGCGATAAACAGCCTGCGCTTTTCAGTTGATTTACTTTGTAGGAATTCAGAATACCGCTTTAACATAATTTGCTCATCCCACCACATACTTGGATCAATAGCGATATACGCATTAAAATCTTCAGGCGATGAATATAAGCTATGAATAACAGGTAGACCTGTAAATGAGTAACCTGCAAGAATTTGATACCCAGATGTCGGATATTCCGCGTTTATCTCTGGGATAAGCTCCTCTCTTAAGAACTCAAGGAATTGATCAGCGCCCCCTGTATTGGAAAGCGCCTGATTTTTACGCCCGCCATATTCAATTAGCGATCTAGTAGGTGAGCTATCTCTAACACGTTCTTGGCTTACGATACCTACGACAATCATTTCAGGAATTACTGGAGTGGCATCAGAACTCAGCTGCCGAACCATACCCGTGAAGACATGAAAGAAACTATTAAAATCTGCATCAAGTAAATAAAGAACCGGATAATTTTTATATCCACCTTCTTTAAAGGATGTGGGAAGAGAAATCCAATACTCCCTTCTCTCTTCGAGAGTTTGCGAGACAATAACCTTGCGCTCACCAATAGTTAACTCATTGGATTGAGCAGTCAAACTCCAAACTGCGGCAATTAAAATTGCTATAAATTTGCCTTTCATAGGAACACTCCATCTTTCCACCAGCTAACCATTTAACCCACTAATAATTTAATAATCATAAGAGAAAGAAAAGCATACACCGCATTCTGGGCTCAATGAGAATGAAAAATTCACGATGTGTTTAGAATGCAGCTTAGTCTTTCCCTCTGCCCAAAAAGTAAGTAGTTAAACTGCGATATATACTCAACTAATCATTTGGATCTTTTAGGCATTAGTCCAAAATATTTCCTGTTTTGCGAAGGGATCCTTGTAAGAGTCTTGGCTGACCTGGGTTAAACCAAGCCTCTGCAAGGACATTTCAGCAACATGTCTATTAAATGCTGAGATATGCCCTCCATTTAAGTAGTGGTCAATATCCACCCAGGAAGCATGCTTAATTTCTTCCGTATCTGTTATTGAAATATCCCGATTTAAGGCACTCAATTCACATACGAAGTAGATATCCGTGTAGCCTAAATTTGTAGGAAATCGGGTGGCAAATCCGAGTACTGAGGAAAACTCGCAGGACACACCGGTCTCCTCATAAACCTCACGAATCACCGCATCGGCTATCTTTTCACCCAGGTCAACGGTTCCTCCAGGCAGCTTCGGGCTCGATGCTGCACTGTGGCCCTGGACACAGAGCAGTTGCCCATCAAGATGTACGAATCCCCCAACTCCCACCGTATGGGTTGGGTAGAAGGGAACATATGCATCTTCCTGAAGCTTAAGAACCAGCCTTGTAGCAGAATCCCGACAGCTATGAAATGTAAAACCATGCTTTAGGCATATCGGGATAAACCGGGTAAGTGCATCTCGGAGATCTATCCATATCAACTTTCGTCTGTTAACTCTGGATACTTCTATAATGGCTACCAGTTCAACCAAGAACTGATTTTCCGTACCAGAAAAATTCTCGAGATCCAAAGTAACGCAATTAAAGGAATCAACTGTATGATGAAACACAAGCAACCTATTCAACACCTAAATGATTTCAATACCATAAACGATATAGCCAACACTGAATCAATCATTCGTTCATTGATGTAAAGCCAACTTCGAATCCAAAATAATAGCTCTGTGCCATTATTTGATAAGATACATCCCTTCAGTATCTGGACGGCTCAATTCAAATCCAAATTTTCTATAAAGCTCGGGAACATCTGCCATCAACGTAATATATGCTGAAGGAAGGGCTTCTCGATCCAGGTAAGCCATAATGTGCTCCATGATCTGACGCCCCAGGCCAACACCTTGGAATTTGGGATCGACAGCAACATCCACTATCTCAAAATTAAGTGCGCCATCCCCCACTACCCGCCCCATAGCGACAGTTTCAGATTGTCTTTTTATATGGATACCATACAAACTATTTGGAAGGCCTTTTTCCGCTGCTTCACGGCTTCTGGGGGTTAAGCCAGTTATCTCTCGCAGCTTGAGGAAATCCTCAGTAGGAGCTACTTTCTCAATAACTGTGTACATATCTTGCCGGAAAAAATAAATAAATGAATAGTGCCGCCAAGTCTACCTAGCACCTAGCGACAACCAAACTGCTATTTAAACTGGAGCTTCCTGGATCTCTGTCACCACTTCAGCTTTCACGGAGTTCGCAATAAAACACTGTTTGTGGGAAAGGTGGTGTATTTTTTCTAACTGCTCGCGACTGGGTTGTTTTTCACCGGAGAAGCGCACTGAAGGACGCAGGGTAACTTTAGTCATAGCAATTCGGCCATCCTTATCGGCCCCCATAATTCCTATAGCTTCATCGCAATATTCATCAACCACAAATCCTCGCTTGGCTGCAATCGATAGAAAAAACAACATGTGGCAGCTGGACAGAGCCGCTACAAAAGCTTCTTCTGGATCAACGTTTTCAACTACTGAATAGGGAATGGGTACAACATGGGGGGAAGAGGAGGCTGGGATAGATGCCCCACCATCAAATTGCCAGGTGTGGGCTCGACTGTATTGATTATCGGTGAAAATCTGCTCGTCGCGTTTCCAGGTCACCGTTGATGTATACTCTGACAAGACTTATCTCCCTTTAGACGACACCCCTAGTCTTGGGGGAAAAGGGGCTAAATTGGGATGCTCACCAGCCCTAAGATTACCAAGAACCGGTGAGTGCTATTTCAAATGGTCCATCGCCTCCCGAAGCCGGATATAGGCGCCACAAGAAATACTAGTTAAGCGGCATCCACCTGCTCATCGGTGCGAGCAGCCATGATAAAGTCATTTTTGTGCAGGCCCTTAGCCTCGTGACTCCACCAGGTAACCGTAACCTTACCCCATTCAGTCAGCAGTGCGGGGTGATGCCCCACCTCTTCAGCAATCGCGCCGACACGGTTGGTAAACGCCAGAGCCTGCTTGAAGTTACGAAACTTAAACACGCGTTCCAGCTGCATAATTCCGTCACGGGTCATCGGCGTCCAGTCAGGGATCTGCCGCAGCAGTCCTGGCAGTTCGTCATCACTCACCAGCGGCGCATCGGCACGACAGGCTTCACATTGTTGTTGAGCTAGTTCGGTCATGAATCGGTCCTCAAAACCTTGTTTATTATCGGCTCAATTGGGCCGGCCTCACTCTACCCGCCCCCCCTTAACGAAACAAGTACAGGGCTCAAAAACGCATTTTATCCGGTTTTACCATCACAAAATGGAACCGCATGCTAAAAATATTGGACGATCTATAGCCACCGCAGCCTTGGGTCGACATCGGCAGATTAACGTGAGGATTGTCATGAAAGCACACCTCAGTCTCTTATTACTTCTAGTATCTCTAGGAGCCTGTGAGCGCCAGCAAGTGGATAGAGAGCGCCTTCCTCCACCAGAGAAGGTTATCCTGGAGGAAATGCGCTCCGAGACAAACCTGGCATTCGAGCAGCTCTGTCAGCAATTTATACACGGCCTATGGAATCTATTCCCATCCTGGGCGCTCAGTGAAGGCTACTATGAAGTAGCCAAAGAGCTTCAGGTGCCCGATAAGAGTTATCGTGAATTTGTATTGGATTTTGCTCAAATCTATGAACGCAAATTTGCAGCCTTGGATAAAAGCCAGCTCAATATCAATTCACGCAGTAATCTCGCTCTTATAGAAAATTTTCTGCAGCGACTGCAATGGCAATATACCAGCTTTAAGTCATACCAATGGGACCCATCCATCTATAATGTTTCCCATTCTTTTGCCCTGATCCTAAACACCGACTATGCGCCACTTCTAAAGCGCCTACATACCGTTAGCACTCGTATGCTGCAAGTGCCCGAGTACTATCAGGCCGCTAAGGCAGCTATCTATCGTCCGGCAGCGCCACAGCTTGAATTAGCAATTCAACAGAGTACAGGCTCACTGGAAGTCTTTGGTGAAGAGCTGGAAAAAACGGTTAAAGAAAGTCAGATGCCTGCGGACGCAAAGGAGATTTTCTTACGGCGAATGCAGGATTCTCGCTTAGCGATACAAAGCTATATCCACTTCCTACAAAACCTGCAAAAGAAATTGACTAAATCCGGAAAATTCCGTGATTTTCGTATCGGTGAAAAACTCTACGAAGAAAAATTCCAGTTTGATATCAATATTGGAATGAGCGCTGCTGAACTATACCAGCGCGCCATCATAGAGAAGCAGGTAACCCACGATAAAATGACCAAGCTTGCCGATCAACTCTGGCCAAAATACTTTCCTTCTGATTCCCCACCCAACGAGCCACTGGCAAAAATTGAAAAGCTGCTGAACAAGCTTTCCCAATATCATGCCACCAAAGAAACTTTCAAGAAAAAAGTAGAGCAACAGATCCCGGAGCTGGCAGAGTTTGTGACCGAAAAAAACCTGTTAAGCCTGGACAAGGAAAAGCCACTGGTAGTTCGAACAACTCCAGCCTATATGCAAGGCTTTGCTGTAGCTTCCATTAATGCGCCTGGCCCCTACCATAAAAGTGCAAATACCTATTATAACGTGATGCCCATAGAGACCTACTCCGATCAACGGGCGGAGAGCTTACTGCGAGAATACAACGACTATATCCTGCAGATACTCAATATCCATGAAGCGATCCCCGGGCACTACACTCAACTGGTCTACGCCAATCAGTCACCCAGTATCCTGAAAACTATTCTCGGCAATACTGCCATGATCGAAGGCTGGGCCGTCTATGCGGAACGCATGATGCTGGATGCGGGTTACGGTAATTTTTCCCCCGAGCTGTGGCTGATGTACTACAAGTGGAACTTGCGCACTATCACTAATACCATTTTGGATTATGAGGTACAGGTAAAGGGTATCAGCCAAGCAGAGGCGATGAAGTTAATGGTCAGGGATGCCTTTCAACAACAGGCTGAAGCAGAGGGTAAATGGCGCAGGGCGACCTTAAGCCAAGTGCAGCTCACCAGCTATTTTGCTGGCTTTACAGATATTTTGGCCCTGCGCGAAGAAATCAAAAAGAAAATGGGCAACAACTTTAGTCTCAAGGGGTTCCACGAGATGTTCCTGAGCTATGGCAGTGCACCTATACCAATTATTCGCGAACTGATGCTGGCGGACTTAGCTGAGCAAGGCAATAAATTCCAATAAAAAAGGCCCCTGTTGGGGCCTTTTCTTTAAATGGCGGAAGCGTTACACCTCACCTTCGGCAATCTTGGCTTTCCAGATCAGCGGGCCAGTAGTGTGTACTGACTCACCCTGACTGTCGACAGCCACAGTTACCGGCATATCTTCTACTTCGAACTCGTAAATCGCTTCCATTCCCAGCTCGGGGAAGGCGATAACTTCGGAGCCTTTAATCGCCTGGGCAACCAGATAAGCAGCGCCACCGACGGCCATAAGGTATACCGCTTTATTATCGCGGATCGCCTCAATTGCCATTGGGCCGCGCTCCGCCTTACCGATCATCCCCGCCAAGCCAGTTTCTTCCAGCATAGTGCGAGTGAATTTATCCATACGGGTAGCGGTGGTTGGACCAGCGGGACCAACAACCTCATCGCGCACCGGATCTACCGGGCCTACGTAGTAGATAAAGCGGCCGGTGAGATCCACAGGCAACTTCTCGCCTTTAGCGAGGATATCTACCATTTTCTTGTGCGCCGCATCGCGACCAGTCAGCATCTTACCGTTCAGCAGCAGGGTCTCACCGGGCTGCCAGTTTTGGATATCTTCTGCGGTAATGGTATCCAGGTTTACCCGACGGGTATTGCTGCCCGCTTCGCGGGTAATTTCCGGCCAGTCTTCCAGCTTAGGCGGAGTCTGGCGAGCAGGCCCGGAGCCATCCAGGGTAAAGTGCGTGTGACGGGTAGCTGCGCAGTTGGGGATGATCGCCACAGCCTTGTTGGCAGCGTGGGTAGGATAATCCTTGATCTTCACATCCAACACAGTGGTCAGTCCGCCCAGGCCCTGGGCACCGATGCCCAGTTTATTGACGGAATCATAGAGTTCCAGACGCAGCTCTTCAGCGCGGTTAGAGGCTCCGCGCTCTTGCAGCTCCTGAATGTCGATGGGGTCGAGCAGGGATTCTTTGGCCAACAGCATCGCTTTCTCAGCGGTACCGCCAATACCAATACCCAGCATGCCGGGAGGACACCAGCCGGCACCCATCTGCGGAACCATCTTCAGCACCCAGTCAACCACCGAGTCAGATGGGTTCAGCATGGCAAACTTGGTTTTGGCTTCGCTGCCGCCGCCTTTAGCTGCCACATAAACTTCTACGGTATCACCGGGAACGATTTCATAGTGAATCACCGCCGGAGTATTGTCTCCGGTATTCTTACGAGCACCATCTGGATCTTCCAGAATAGAGGCACGCAGCACGTTGCTGGCATTTTGATAGGCCCGGCGAACACCTTCGTTAACCATATCGGTAACGCTCATATCCGCTTCCCAACGCACATTCATGCCCACTTTCAACTTCACGGTGACAATGCCGGTATCCTGACAGATTGGGCGGTGGCCCTCGGCACACATGCGTGAGTTGATCAGGATCTGGGCCATGGCGTCCTTGGCCGCCGGGTTGACCTCTTTCTCATAAGCCTTGTTCAGGGCCTGAATGAAGTCCTGTGGGTGGTAGTAAGAAATAAATTGCAGCGCATCGGCCACGCTGCCGATCAGATCATCCTGGCGGATAGTGGTCATTGCCAACTCCGATTAACGTCTCGAGGCCGGCGATTCTACACGAAATGTAGGGTTATTGACCCAGATATTCTTAGAAATCCCATTCACCTAAAGGGAAAACGGAATAAAAAAGGCGGACATCAGGTCCGCCTTTTTTTACTCAACCGGAAAACTACATGGATGAAGCTGTGGAATCACCGCTGGACTGCAGGGAGCGAATCGCATCGCGAAGCTGCACCAGATCCTTATTCACAGAACGGCGGTAAGCATCGATAGACTCTACAGCCTCTTCATTCGCACCGACACGCATAGTCAGGTCACTGCGCACAGAAGCCAGCTGGCGCTCCAGGCGTGCAAGCTTATCGGTCATCTCACGCTGGGAATCTGTATTGCCCTTGCGCAACTCTGCCAGCGAAGCCTCTACAGCAGCGATTTTCTTCACGCTGGACTCAAGGCCGCTGAGCTTGGTACTGAGCGCGGCGACTTGCTTTTTGTTAGCCGCAACTGCTGTTTTGTTGGCGGAGATACTCTTGCGGTTGGTGTCATAAGCAACACCCCACAATTTGCGGATCTCCGAGGAGTTTTCCTTCGCTTTTGCATTCAGAACTTCAACCGATGCCGTAGATTCCTCATCGGAGAGGCTAAAGCGCTTCTCCAGTTCAGCAATACGGTTTTCCGCATCGGCAATACGAGTCTCTGCATCATTCAACAAGGTCCGGCTGTCCTGCCATTGCTGGTACAGGAAACCCGAGGCACCCAGGCCACCCATCGCCATAATCAGGGCACATAGACCCAAGAAAGAGAAACCACCTCGGCGCTCCTCCACGATCACCTGGGGCTCTGGTGAATCACTCCTTTCTTCGCTGGTAGTGAGATCCAGTGACGGTTCAAGAGCGGCGCTGCCGCCCAGTGTGGGCTCTTTGCGTTGCATGGTTCGATACACCCGATAACTGTGCTGATGAGTCCGGTACCCGCCAGTTCTATGCTGCTCTTTCCGGTACCGTATTTTCAGAAATATATGACAATAGAATCCATTCAGATTCGTCGAATTCTGCGGCAGTTATACCAAAAATTGACGAAAAAGTAAGCGGTCGTCAGTAATAATAGACGACAGTCGAATAGAGCTGACAGCAAAAGCTTCCCCCCTTGTGTTTGAGGAAATCGTCCCAAACTTCCCTAATCCATCGCGCCGGCTTAATTCTGAGATGCGGCACGTGTAGAATGCCCTCACCAATAACCCTCAGACAAAGGAAGGAAAACACCATGGCTTTCGAATTGCCTGAACTCCCCTACGCTAAGAACGCCCTGGCACCGCATATCTCCGAAGAGACTTTGGAGTACCACTACGGCAAACATCATAAAACCTACGTAGACAAGCTGAACGGCCTGCTGGAAGGCACTGCTGACGCTGACAAGTCCCTGGAAGACGTGATCAAGTCCTCTTCCGGTGGTGTGTTCAACAACGCAGCCCAGGTTTGGAACCACACTTTCTACTGGAACTGCCTGAGCCCTAACGGTGGCGGCGAAGCCACTGGCGCGATTGCCGAGGCTATCAACGCAGCCTTCGGTAGCTTCGACCAGTTCAAAGAAGCATTTACCACCAGTGCTGTAAACAACTTCGGCTCCGGCTGGACCTGGCTGGTAAAAAATGCTGACGGCTCAGTCGCCATTGTAAACACTTCCAACGCAGCAACCCCGCTGACTGAAGAAGGCGTTACTCCCCTGCTGACCTGCGATGTTTGGGAACACGCTTACTATATCGACTACCGCAACCTGCGCCCGAAGTACATGGAAGCTTTCTGGGCCCTGGTGAACTGGGAGTTTGTAAACCAGAACTTCGCTTAATCCCGAAGTCACCAGAAAAAGCGGGCCATGTGCCCGCTTTTTTATTTCCTGAATACCCTCCCCTCAATCAAATTCTCCCCACTACTGGCCAAATGCTGCTCCAGTCAGCACAATACCTGCTGATCTGCACTACACATCCCGCATAAAGTGTGGGGGGTTTAGGCAGGCAACCTAAAGAATGCCACTGGAGTGGCACAAATTAGCAACGAAGAACCGAACACTGGGAATATGCTCATGAAGTTGAAACCAACCCTGATCGCAGCCGCCATAAGCGCGCTGGTAATCAGCGGCTGTGACCGCGCCCCGAACACAGCCGAGCAGAGTGCAACCGCCACAGCCACGGAAAGCACGGCGACTCAAGAAGTCGCAGGAAAAGTGGACCCAGCCGCAGTCAAACGCGTAAACCAGATGTTCGAGGACTTCTTCCAGGAGCACCTCGCCCGCAGTCCTGAGACCAAAACTTTCCTGGGTAAAAAAGAAGACTACGATAAGTGGGATAACCTCTCCCCAGAATTTGCCAAGGAAACCCTGGAGCTCGACAAGCGTCAGCTGGCGGAACTGAATAAAATTGATCCTTCCACCTTGGATGACGCTACCCGCCTGAGCCTGCGCCTGGCAAAGCGCAACTGGCAACAGGATATCGATGGCTACAAGTGGCGCAATCACGGCTACCCCGTCAACCAGATGTATGCCACCCATACCAGCGCCGCCACACTGCTAATCAGCCAGCACCGTATTGATGATGTCAGTGACGCAGAGGCCTATATCGCCCGCTTGAATGGCATGCCCACGTATTTCTCCCAGCTGGAAGAACAACTTAAAGCTAACGCTACAGCCGGCACGATAGTACCTAAGTTCGTGTTCCCTTACGTTATTAGCGATTCTCGCAATCTGATCACCGGTGCACCTTTTAACGGTGAAAAAGACAGCCCACTGTTTGCAGACTTTAAAGACAAAGTAGAAAAGCTGGAAATCAGTGAAGATCAAAAGAAATCACTGGTCGATAAAGCCAGCCAGGCCCTGACTGAAAGCGCCGGCCCCGCTTACGAAAAATTGATCAGCTACCTGCAAGAGCTTGAGAAAAAAGCCAACACTGACGACGGCGCCTGGAAACTGGCAGACGGCGAAGAGTTCTATAAATTCCGCCTCGGTGTTTACACCACTACGGATATGACTGCCGATGAGATCCACCAAACCGGTCTTAAGGAAGTTGCCCGTATTCACGACGAAATGCGCGAGATTATGCGCAAGGTGAAGTTCGAAGGTAACTTGCAGGAATTCTTCGAATTCATGCGTACCGACAAGCAGTTCTATTACCCCACCACTGAGGAAGGTAAAGCGGAGTACCTGGAAAAGGCCACCGCAATTATCGACACCATGAAGGGCCGCCTGGATGAACTGTTTATCACCAAGCCCAAAGCCGATCTCGATGTAAGAGCCGTAGAGGCCTTCCGCGAAAAATCTGCAGGTAAGGCCTTCTACCAGCGCCCGGCCCCCGATGGTTCGCGCCCAGGTATCTACTACGCCAACCTGTACAATATGAACGATATGCCGTCTTACCAGATGGAAGCATTGGCCTACCACGAAGGTATCCCCGGCCACCATATGCAGCTTTCGATCGCTCAGGAATTACAGGATATTCCCAAGTTCCGTAAATACGGTGGTTACACTGCTTATACCGAAGGCTGGGGCCTCTACTCCGAACTGGTGCCCAAAGAGTTGGGCTTCTATGAAGACCCCTACTCTGACTTTGGACGCCTGGCTATGGAACTGTGGCGCGCTGGCCGATTGGTGGTAGACACCGGCCTTCACGCCAAGAAATGGACCCGCGAGCAAGCGATCGACTACCTCGTAGAGAACACCCCGAACCCGAAAGGCGACGTGGTTAAAGCGATCGAGCGCTATATTGTGATGCCTGGCCAAGCGACCGCATACAAAATTGGTATGCTGAAAATTGTCGAGCTGCGTGAAAAAGCCAAAACAGAACTGAGTGATCAGTTTGATGTTCGCGGCTTCCACGACACTATCCTGGCCAGTGGCCCAGTCCCCTTGGATGTACTGGAAGAACTGGTTAATGAGTGGGTTGCAAAAGTAAAAACCCAACAATAAATAATAGAAGCGACAGATAAGTACCTGATAACTACTTGTCTGTCTTTTTCTTATCGTCAGTAGAGCATTGCAGAAGTAAAAATTCTGTATAGTTTTTACAATACGGCATTTATTGTTTTACAGGGAAGTCCGGAATGACACTCCGGACTTCTTATTAAGCAATCACCAGCTCCCAGCATGAATGGCACTGTGGTCTTATTTCAACCCCCCCTATTTTCAGCTCACCTTAGCCGCCACTGTCGTATAAAAGCACCAAAATAAAACATACCCAGTATTCCCCATACCAAAAAAGTGCACCGCTCTTATTTTCTGCTGAATTTATATCCACAAAACCAAATAATGGGATGCTTTTACATAAAAAAGTCCATTAACTGCAAAAATAATGATAAAAAAGTAAGAGCTACTCTTTGAACGCAAGGATTGTACTCATGAAGTTAAAAGTAACTCTGATTGCAGCGGCAGTAAGCTCACTCATCCTCACGGGCTGCAACGATAGTACCAACAATGCGGATACACATAATGTTGCCCCCTTAGAGGAAAGTGCACTTAATCGGTCACCTCCCCCGAAAGTCAGCAAAGAAATGAGTGAGGCCAGCAAGAAGGTCAATTTGCTATTCGATAAGTTCTTCCAGGAGCATCTAGACCGCAGCCCTGAATTCAAAACATTCTTGGGTCTGAAAGAGGAGTACGGCAAATGGAATGATCTAACTCCTGAGTTTGCGCAAGAAACCCATGAAATTAATAAGCGTCAATTATCCGAGCTGAATAAAATTGATCCCGCTATACTGGATCGACCTACCCAACTTAATCTTCGACTGGCAAAACGCACTTTGCAACAAGAGATCGAAGCCTATAAGTGGCGAAATCATAATTATCCAGTCAACCAAATGTTCGCCACCCATACCGGCGCCGCTTCAACACTTATCAGCCAGCACCGTATCGATAACATCAGGGATGCCGAAGCTTATATTTCCCGCTTAAATAGAATTCCCCAGTATTTCGCACAGCTGCAAGACCAACTGGAGGAAAACGCCAAAGCTGGCACCACTATTCCAAAATTCGTTTTCCCCTATGTTATTGGAGATGCACAAAACCTAATTACTGGTGCTCCTTTTGACAGAAAAAAGGACAGCCCTCTATTTGCTGACTTTAAGGGAAAAGTAGAAAATCTCGATATCAGTAAAGAGCAGAAAAAGTCCTTAATAGATAAAGCTAAAACAGCACTAAAAGACAACACTGGCCCCGCCTATAAAACCCTAATCGACTACCTGCAAGAGCTTGAGATACGCGCAACTACTGATGATGGCGCCTGGAAACTGGCAGATGGCAGTGACTTTTATAATTTTCGTCTCGGCTTTTACACTTCTACCGATATGACAGCCGAAGAAATTCATAGGATTGGCCTTGAAGAAGTGACTCGCATCCATGATGAGATGCGTGAAATTATGCGTAAAGTAAAATTCGAAGGTAAATTGAAAAACTTCTTCGAATTTATGCGCACCGACCAGCAATTTTATTACCCGACCACAGAACAGGGGAAAGCTGCATATCTTGAGAAGGCTACTACCATTATCGATACCATGAAGGGTAGGCTGAACGAGTTATTTATCACCAAACCTAGAGCGGACCTCGATGTGAGAGCGGTCGAACCATTCCGGGAGAAATCTGCCGGTAAAGCTTTTTACCTGCAACCTGCTGCCGACGGCTCACGCCCAGGCATCTACTACGCCAACCTCTACAATATGGACGATATGCCCAGTTACCAGATGGAAGCACTGGCATACCACGAGGGCATCCCCGGCCACCATATGCAGCTCTCTATCACCCAGGAATTACAGGATATCCCTAAATTCCGTAAATATGGTCACTATACCGCCTATACGGAGGGTTGGGGCCTTTACTCTGAAATGGTGCCAAAAGAGATGGGACTCTACCAAGACCCCTACTCAGATTTTGGGCGCCTCGCCATGGAATTGTGGCGAGCAGGACGCCTTGTAGTCGATACAGGGATCCACACCAAGAAGTGGACCCGAGAACAAGCCATACAATACCTGATGGAAAACACCCCTAATCCTGAGGGGGATGTTATTAAAGCTGTCGAGCGCTATATCGTATTACCCGGCCAGGCAACAGCCTACAAAATTGGCATGCTCAAAATTTTACAGCTTCGTGAGAAAGCCAAAAAAGAACTGGGAGAGAAGTTTGATATTCGTCAATTCCACAATGCAGTTCTGGCCAACGGCCCAGTACCACTGGATGCCCTGGAGGAAATTATTGACGAGTGGATAGCAAACACCAGAACTCCAAAAGTATAACTAAAAGGTTAAAACAGAATTAAAAAAGGCCACTATCTGTGGCCTTTCTTGTTTGAGCTATTAGCGAACACCTAACAATTCAAGGGCCAAATATACACGAAGACAAGCGACATACTTATTTACCTGCATCTTTATAACCCTATAGCTCAAGCTTGAAGGCCCCAGCTAACAGCACGCACTCTTGTGCTGCAAAACGCTACCAGCATGTAGAATGATCTTATTTCTTAAGTATCGTATGGCTTAGCGATACTGTGCTCAGTTGGCTGCGGGGTGATAGTCATAACTTTTACTTCGCTAGGCGTTTCAAATCGGTGCCAGACACCTTTTGGTATAACCAATATTTGTCCAGCTGATAACTCGTTCCGCTTCTCTTCACCATTTACGAGAAGAATTAGAGCTGTTTCCCCATCTATAACTTGAACAAACTCATCTCCATTGGTGTGCCTTTCCCACTCGCTATTCCCTGAATAGTGGGCTACGTATATTCCACCATCCCTATACTCGGACAATAAGGCAAATGCATCTTTAGCTTCCTCATCCGTTGTTTCGGGAGTTCTTCCTTTTAGAAATTTAACTCTAGAAAACCCATCATCTACCGTAATAGCTTTTGACTTCGGCACTTACCAACTCCTTACAAGTACTATTCTTACTACTGGGGTGGAAGGGAAGAATACACCGCTCTCGAGACACGCTGTGAATACATCCCTGTAAGCTCCTAATCGGCATCCATGCCTCATAGGGTCCCAAGCGCGGTGTATTCTTCCCTTCTTCCTTTTTAGTAACTAAAACCACATAATCCAAGCACCTTCACCCTTTCTAACGGTAAAGATACTCAAACTTTTAAGTTACTCTTTTGACGATCCTACAGCCGAATACTCTACAAAAATGAATCCTAACTCTTGTTGGTTGCTATCCACTGATCTACCTGCTGCTCCAACACTGCCAATGGCAAAGCGCCATTGGTGAGAACTACATTGTGGAACTGGCGGATATCAAACTGGCTACCAAGCGCTTCTTTAGCGCGTTCACGCAACTCAAGAATCTTCAGCATACCGGTTTTGTAGGCCAGTGCCTGACCGGGCCAAACCATATATCGCTCGATCTCGGTGGTGACTTCAGACTCAGTCATACCGGTCTTTTCCAGCATATACTCAATCGCTTGCTCGCGACTCCAGCGCTTATAGTGCATTCCAGTATCCACGACCAACCGCACAGCCCGGAACATTTCCGCCTGCAACCGACCCAAATCATCATAGGGGTTTTCCTGGAAACCGGCTTCTTTAGCAAGCTTCTCGGAGTACAGTGCCCACCCTTCCGAGTAAGCATTAAACAACCCCATTTTACGGAAAGTCGGCACACCTTTTAGCTCTTGTGCAATTGCCAACTGGAAGTGATGCCCAGGTACCGCTTCATGGTAAGCCAAGGTGCGCATTCCAAACTTTTTGGTTTCATGAACATCCCGCAAGTTTGCATAAAATACGCCGGGGCGAGACCCGTCCATTGCTGGAGGGTTGTAGTAGGCTCCCGCCGAACCTTGCTCTTTAAACTCTGGGACTCGGCGCACCTCAACACCCATTTTGGGTTTTAAATCAAAATAGTCACCCAGGCCTGCATCAATTTCATCAATCATTACCTGGTAATCGGCAATAATTTTCTCCCGCCCTAAATCTGAATCCTCATAAAGAAACTGGGGATCATTATTCAGTGCAGAGAAACGTTCGCTAATAGTGCCACTGGTTCTACCAACGGATGAAAAAATTTCATTCATTTCCGTTTCAATTCTTGCAACCTCTTCCAACCCAATACGATGGAGTTCCTCCGGTGCAATATCTGTACTGGTAAAGTTGCGTACTTGATAGGCATAGTAGGCATCCCCATCCGGCAATGCCCAAACACCATTGTTCTCTCCAACTTTTAACCGGAGAGTACTGGAATAATCGATTAGCCCTTGATACGCGGCGTAAACTTCTGTACCAATCAGCAACTCAGCTTGGCTGAGAATACGTTCCCGCTCCTGTTTATCCAGCTTTTCAATTTTGTTAAGTCGCTCCAGTAATGAGGTATAAAGTATATTTTCTTTTACCGGCGCGGCGATAAAACCCTGCATTTCCTCTAAAACACTATCGACAACAAAGCGCGGGGGCAGGATATCTTTCTCTTCCCTTATCTTCAGACCATCCAGCAATTGATCAAACTTACGTCCGACCTCTCCCAGACGAGACAAGTAATAATCAGCTTCTTTTACATTGTTGATCTGATGTACTTCAGCGAGAAACTCCGGCAACCTATTCTGCTCACCCGACATTTGGTTAAGCGGGTAATCATGGTGCCTCCAGCGTTCAACTTCCGCCTTTATACCGAGAAGATGCTCTAACACATCATAGGAAATGGCCTGCTGCCCTTCCAAACTTTCGCGATCATAGCTGCGCAATACCGCCAGCTCGCTCTTCATCATTTCAATAACACGCAACTGCTCTTCTTCAGACAAATCATCGAGATGCGCATTGTGTCCATCAATTCCAAATTGTTCCAAAATTCTAATTTGTGAAAGGATTTCCGGACTGCTACTGCCGATTTTTATAAAGACACGTTCAAAAAATACATCTATAGACCAAGGCTTGAAATAAACTGCATTAATAGCAAAAGCAGAAACTGCCAAAACCCCCACAAAAAATAAGCCGCCAAACCATTTGGCAATAGTCTTAATCATTATATTTCTCCCGAATTCTTAGCTGTAATTTTGTCCCGGTATCAGGGTCACCTCAACTCCCGCAGCAGAGAATTCCGATAGAGCGATCAGCGCAGGGGCCAAGCTGAATTAGACCCATAATTCACAACTATTTTATCGGCGATACAAAGTCACTGGGCTTTAGAGCCAGCAGGGAGCAACTGACCTTCTGCAATATATTCTCTGCAGTATTCCCCATAATGAAACCGGGAATACCCGCCCGTCCAACAGTGCCCATAACCAGCAAGTCAAGACCTTCTTCATCAATCAGCAATGGAATAAAGTTATCTGGATGGGCAACCACATGGTGAATACGTATTTCCCCCTCAATCCCGGATGCACGTATCAATACATCGAGCTTTGATCGGTGCTGGGCCCGCGCTGATTCAGTGGCCTCATCCAACTCTTCCTCAGAAGCGCTCAGGGGAAAATGGCGCCGCAAGTATTCATCGATATCGAAGTCCCAACAGGAAATAACATTCAACACCCCACTGCAACTGTCAGCGAGTACTCTCGACCAGCGCAGCAACCGGATCGCCAAGTCATAAGTGCTGCCATCCTCGCATTCAGGGTCGAGAGCTACAGCCACCTGAATCTTGTTGCGATGCTCCTTGATTGGGCGGCACAGCCATACCGGGCAGGGACACTTTCGCAGCAGATCCATATCCATTGCCTTGAAACCCTTAAGCTGACTGCGACCCTCAACGTTCTTGATCACCAGGTCATAGCCCTCAGCCAATACCCGGCGGATCACCCGCTCGGCAGGTCGGGCACCACAATCTGACTCAATCTCCAAATTGGTCCTTTCCGCCGATAACTCCATATGTACGCGGGCCAACTCAATTTCACTCCTGACCCTATCAAGCATTGTCCTCACACAGAGCCGACTAAACTCCTCAAACCCTTCCGGCACCTTCGGACAGACCAGTAAAACCTTTATCTCCGCCTGATGATTGCGCGCCACTGCAAAAGCCTGCATGAGTCCACTGCTTTCATCCTCAGCAGCATGGCTGACATACAGGATTTTATGAATGTTTGGCATAACGCTGCCCTCAACCAGAGACATTTGGGAGCAAACAGGGGCAAGACTCACCATAAACCCACTCGCTGCCTCAAATTGGTATCGTGAGCAGAGCAGATTTCACACGGAAATACACAGGTGAAGGAGATGGAGCAGGAGTAGATAGGGGGAGGTGAAGTGAGTAAACACCAACCATAATAGGCGGAAAAAGCGTCTAGTGCCGCTAAAACACAAGACAGAGGAGCCCAAATGAGCTCAGGGAGCTAAAGCAGGTCGGCCAGGACCCAATTCTGGGGTCAGATATCCAAAACCTGCTTAACAAAAGGAATGGTGATTTTACGCTTAGCCATAAGTGAAGCCCGGTCCAGCTCCTCCAGACACAGAAAGAGTGCTCGAGTATCCCTCGGGGCGCGGTGCAATATGTACTGGGCCACATCTTCCGGCAGGTCAAAACCGCGCAGACGGCTGCGACGGCGCAGGGCGGCAACTTTATCGCTGTCATTCAGGGTTTTGAGCTGGAACACCAGGGACCAGTGTAGGCGTGACTGCAAATCAGCCAGGGCAATATCCATACCGCGGGGTGACTTGCGAGCCCCCATCAATAACTGCCTGCCGCCATCCTTAACTCGGTTATAGAGATGGAAAATAGCGGTCTGCCACTCGGGCTGCCCCTCCAACAAATGAACGTCATCTATACAGACAAGGTCCAGGCGTTCGAGTCCGTCGAGAATAACAGCCGGGTCCATGTTCATTAGGTCTGCGAGAGGGAGATAATGGAAAGAGCGACCATTGGCCTCTGCGCACTGACAAGCAGACTGAAGCAAGTGGCTAATACCACTACCCGCCTCACCCCAAATGTAAATTACAGACTCGGGATTCTCGCCACTGGCAAAAGACTGCAGCAGGGCAACTACCTGTCGATTTGGATCTGAATCCGACAGGTAGAAGTTATCAAAAGTGGCGTCATCCCGCAGGGATACCCCCAGCGGCAATTGTTGCGGAATACTCATCTCAATCCCAGTGATAGCGCAACGGATTCTCAGCGCTGCCCAAGGGTGAACGGTATCCATTCAGGTTAATGGCGTCTCCGTCCGCTTGTGCTCGCAATTTATGGTTTAGAGCCAGGGTATCACGCAAATTGCTCAACCCTGCTGAAGTGACCAGTGCTAGGCGCATTCGGTCCCCTTCAACAGAGAGCAGGTTAGCACTGCTGACCTGTGCCAACCCCTGTAGATAACCAGATGCCTTGGCATAATCAGCAAAACTGTCGATACCAGACAACTCAACAATCACCGCGCCCAACTGATTGTCCTGGCCATTCGGGGACACTGCATAGCGCTGAGCGAGAATATTGGCCAGTTGGTTAACGCCGCGCAGAGCGACCTCTTCCAGCGAACCTCCGGCAGTATCGAAGGCATAGCTGCGACCGCCGTGAATTAGCAACCAATCTGCCTGCCAGCGATGGCCCGAAGCTTGAAGCACCCGGCCCATCAAAGTGGCATCGGGGCTATAGCGAAAGCCCGCCTTCTCAGCTGCCTGCTCATCCTGGGCCCAGAGAGCTCCCAAAGGCATATTGCGCTGATCATTGAGATCCATTACCGGGAAATCCAGGGGGACACCGCGCTCGATAGCCATTGCCTCGAGTACAGAGAAGAGCTCCGGGGTCGCCTCTTCACTCAAAGCGCTGCGGCCCTCTTGCAGGGTATCTACTGCAAGCCACACCAAAGTGCCGGGGCGATTGTTAGGCCACATGGGCAAGTTCATTTGATTAACTTGCCGGGAGATCGCTTGAGGATCAAAGGAAAGGTGCAAGTAGAGCTGATTGTCCTCGCGGGTATAGCGATACCCCTGAACAAACTGCTGTGCATTCTTTAATATCGGCTGCACATTTGGGTTACTACCGACAGCGGCATCTCCCGTAACACGTACGAACACCCGTTCCAGGCCGCGACTTCCGGCTGCTGCACGATCCGTGGCTCCGCGACTCGACACAGCCTCGACAACTTCGTACAAATCCGAGATGACTCGAGCTTGGACCGGTAGGGCTAGAACACTGATGATCAGAGCCAGCAACTGCAACACCAATCCCTGCCGGAGCAGCTTGTGCATAGGACTTCTCTCCAAACCTCTTATTTTCCGCCCCTGAGCTTGCAGAAATTATTATCGATGTGCAAGACGCCAGATTTTAGGGCGGACTAAAAATTGCGGCTATTGTATCAGCGTCAGACGTTTCTCTCAGCCCCGAGTTCTCACTATCGGAGTGATTTCACAGTTCAAATGGTGAGAAAATGCCGAAATCCCCCTTCGAGATGCCGTCTGGGCGTGGCTCCCGAGGCAAGACCCAGATAGAATACGCGCCCTTCGAATACCCACCGCAGGAAGAATCATGAGCGATTCCAAGCCGCAATCTACGCAAACATCCCTCTCTTATAAAGATGCCGGTGTCGATATCGACGCAGGTAATGCACTGGTAGAGCGCATCAAAAATGTCGCCAAACGCACATCCCGCCCCGAGGTAATGGGCGGACTGGGCGGATTCGGCGCCCTGTGTGAACTTCCAAGCGGCTATAAAGAGCCGGTTTTGGTTTCCGGCACCGACGGTGTAGGTACCAAGTTACGCCTGGCAATGGACTTGGGCATTCACGACAGCATCGGTATCGATCTTGTCGCCATGTGTGTGAATGACTTGATCGTAGCAGGAGCTGAACCCCTCTTCTTCCTCGACTATTACGCAACCGGCAAACTCAATGTCGATATTGCTGCAGAAGTAGTTACCGGCATTGGCAAAGGCTGTGAGCTGTCAGGCTGCGCACTGGTCGGCGGCGAGACCGCCGAAATGCCCGGCATGTACGAAGGCGACGATTATGACCTGGCAGGCTTCTGCACCGGTGTCGTAGAAAAATCTGAAATCATCGACGGCAGCAAAGTTAAAGCTGGCGACGTATTGATCGGCCTGGCCTCCAGTGGCCCCCACTCCAATGGCTACTCCCTGATCCGCAAGGTTCTAGAAGTCAGCGGTGCCGATCTCCAGCAGGACATCGGCGGTGAAACCCTGGCCAAAGCGTTGATGGCCCCGACCCGTATTTACGTTAAAAACCTGCTGCAATTAATGAAGACCTTCCAGGTGAATGCGCTAAGCCATATCACTGGCGGCGGCTTACTGGAAAACCTGCCCCGCGTACTGCCCGAAGGCTGCAGCGCGCGTATTGATGTCACCAGCTGGGAAATGCCTCCTGTATTTAATTGGCTGCGTGATGCAGGCAATATCGATAGCCGCGAAATGTACCGCACGTTTAACTGCGGTGTTGGCATGGTTATTTGCGTGCCTGCAGAGCAATCCGAGTCGGCACTATCCGCTCTCAAGCAAATGGGCGAAGACGCCTTTGTCGTTGGCACTATCGAAGATGCCAAAGAAGGGGCGGAAGCAGTAGAGCTGGCGGGGCTGTAATGTCTTGTAGAGTTGCCGTATTAATCTCCGGTAGTGGCAGCAACCTGCAGGCTCTGCTGGATGCCGCCGCACAAGAGGGCGCGCCTTTTTCCGTGACTGCAGTTGTCAGCAATAAGGCAGATGCCTATGGTCTGACTCGCGCAGAACAGGCAGGCGTTCCCACCTCTGTGGTGGATCACCGGGATTTCTCCAGCAGAGAAACCTTCGATCACGCCTTGATCGAAGAGATCGACAAGTGCAAACCAGATTTGGTTGTACTGGCTGGGTTTATGCGTATTTTGACACCCGACTTTGTGCGCCACTACAACGGCCGCCTAATCAACATTCACCCCTCCTTACTGCCGAAGTACCAGGGCCTGCATACCCATAAGCGGGCACTGGAAGCCGAGGATAAAGAACACGGCGTAACCGTGCATTTTGTCACCGAGGAACTCGATGGCGGGCCACCTATCGTCCAGGCCATTGTTCCTATTAAGGAGGGAGACACTCCTGAGCTACTGGCAAAGCGAGTGCAGGTTCAAGAGCACATCATTTACCCCATGGCGGTTACCTGGTTTGCTCAACAGCGCCTGCAAATGGCGGATGATCGAGTTCAGCTGGATGGTGAATTACTACCTCCCCACGGGGTTCAGGTTTCCGCATAAAACCAGCCCTTGATAGCTGGCGGGGTAAAAGTCCTTCAATGTACTTTGCGCGCCTCGCCAGCTAGTATTCAAAAGGGTTCAGTTTTTTGTGGGATATCACAGTGCGCCTTTTTGCTACCTCTCTGTTTCTTTTTTTAATTACCGGCCAGGCAATTGCTGCTGAGCTGGAACCTTTCAAAGCCACCTACGCCGCCCGATTTAATGGGATCAGCATTACCGCCACTCGGGAATTGTCCGGACAGGACGGCAACTGGCGCCTGGACTTCGATAGCAGCGCCCTTTTTGCCAGCATTAAAGAGTACTCTCGCTTTACCAGCCAGGATGGCCATATCACCCCCCAACATTACGAATATCGCCGCAAAGGCCTTGGTCGAAATCGCGCCACGGTGCTTAATTTCGAACCGTCAAAAGGTATGATCTTTAACGTCCATAATCCGGAGCGGGATCTCAAAGACGCCCCACCCAATATTCTTGACAAGGTGAGCTATCAAATCCAACTGGCACTCGATGTCGCCGCTGGAAAAACAGACCTTCAATACAAAGTTGCCGACGGCAAAAAAATTCGCGATTACAAATTCAGTCAAGTTGGCACTGAAACCCTAAAAACACCTCTAGGTCCGGTGGAGACAATTAAAGTCGCTCGAGTGAGAGATAAAGACTCAGGAAGAGAGACAACTGTCTGGATCGCACCGCAATGGAACTACGCTTTGGTGAAACTTATCCAAAGAGAAGAAAATGGCAAAAGATATCAAATCAACCTGACAAATTTATCCATCAACGGCGAAAAAGTCGCTGCCAGCCAATAAATGGCCACATTTTCGACTGATGAAAAAAAATCCGTCGACTTGGATAGATTTTTGTCCCCATTGTCTTTATAAAGTCACTCCTCTCCCTCACTAGGGCAATGACGTATTGCTAGACTTTTTAGTAAGGGATTTGCTACGGAAGTGGAAGGTACTTATATAAGTCTAAAGGCCTTCCTGCCATGGCAGAGTTTATTCCAACCTGTTTATGGCTTTCAGTAATCAGCAGACTTAGAGATGGGTTCTCATGAATAAAAAATACCTGCGACACGCAGTTCTGGCCGCAGCTATCAGCTCCGTTTCCCAAGGCGCTATGGCTGCAGGTTTCTACTTGCAGGAAACCAGTGCAACAGGCCTTGGCCGCGCATTTGCTGCCGAAAACACTATCGGCGACAACGCTGCGATTCTGGCGCGCAACCCAGCCGGTTCAGCTCTATTCAATACTTACACCATTTCTCTTGGTGCGACTTACGTTGATCCCGAAATCGATGTTGATGGTGATGTCACCTACTACGTCGGCAGTGAGGAAACTGGCTACCTGGGATTCGAAACTCCCGCGAGCGCCAAAGACTACGCCACCAGCGCGGTAATCCCCAACGGCTACCTGGCCGCCCCCATCAATGATGAGTGGTCCTGGGGCCTTGCCATGTACACCGACTTTGGCCTGGAAACTGATTTCCCGGATAACTTCCCTGCAACTACAATCGCCAACAAAACCTCTCTGCTGACCGTAAACATCCAGCCATCTGTTGCTTACGATTTTAACGATCAATTCAGCATTGGCCTGGCAGCGAATATTTTCTACGTTGATGCAGAACTGAACACCACCTTCCCCGATGACTTCCTGATCGGTGACGTTGTAGAACCCGTCTTAGGATTTAACCCCGCCGGCGCCACCGTGTTGGACGTAAAAGGGGATGCCTGGGACCTGAGCTGGACCATCGGCGGCCTGTGGCGCATCAGCGACAACACTCGCGCAGGTATTTCTTACCACGCTAAGTACGACCCCAAAATTAAGGGTGAAGTAAGCTCCGACATCGCTCCGAGCCCGCTGGATTCATTTGACGATACTTCCGGCAACCTGACCCTGAACCTGCCTGACACCCTGGAGCTGGGCTTCTACCACCGCTTCAACAATAACTGGGGTGTGGCGGTAGGCTACATGTGGACCAACTGGGACCGTTTCGAGCGCCTCGAAGCCTTTATCCCCTCCGCTGGTGAAGAGTACAACCCGCTTCTGCTGAAAGAAGAAAACTTCCAGAGCGGTTCTCGCTTCAGCATCGGTGGTGAATACTACCGCAATGACGAGTGGACCTTCCGCTTTGGTTACGCTTACGACCAAGGCGCAGCCCGTGACGGCTTAAACCGCGAAGAAACTGAAGAGCTCTCAGAGCTGGTAGATGAAGATCTCCCGATTACCTGGCGTACCCTGTCTATTCCTGACACTGATCGCCAGTGGCTGACTGTTGGCGGTACCTACTCACTGACTGACAAACTTACCGTTGATGGTGCTTTCGCCTACGTCTGGGGTGATGACGAAGTTATCCAGGAAGCTAACAACATCAGCGACACCCTGATTACCTACTTCGATGGTGGCACCACCAAGACCGAAGCTTACCTGTTCAGCTTGGCTCTGAATTACCAGTTCTAAGTCACCTTAGATCTGATGAGAAGAAGGCTCTACCCTTGGTAGGGCCTTTTTTATTTCCAGCTATTATCCTCCTCACCTAAGCCTCCATTAACCCCACAACAATCCACTCACCAGAAAACTCCCCCTCACCCCCAATCCAAATACCACCAAAGCGTTAACACCGAAAAAAAGGGTTAGATATCTCCATCCTTAAATTTGATATAAGGAACGTCAAATCCTAAAACCAGATGAGTTTGCAAAATCATATTTCCTAACAACGTATTTAAATTATTTATTTTTGCTCAATCAATGGAATTTGGAGCTTATTTGTTTAACTTATCAATATTGTTCAAAATCGCCTTATTCAGAAAGCAGCCCCTATAAGCTCACATCACTGTTACTCAAGGATCTCTGAATAACTCCGTAATACCCCTGCAACCTCTCATTAACCGAGAGGGCTCACGCATGCATTGCAAACATAAAACCCACTTAAATTGTGAAGTAAGTCAAACTACAAGAGTAAAATCATGAAGTTGTCAGCAGTATTTATCTTGTTAATTTTAAGCCTGGATGTCGCAGCCTTCTCTATGGGAGACGCCATCAATACGGCTGGTCGACAAAGAATGCTATCCCAACGCATCACCCAGACTTACATCTTGCGCGGGATTCAACCGGATGCAGAGCGCCACGAAAAGGTATTTGCCCGATCAATTCACGAATTTAAAAAGAATCACGAGAAACTAAATAATTTTCATGGCGCAGAAAAGATCAGGGATCAACTTGTTAAAGTTGAAAGAGAATGGAAAGCGTTTGAGTCTGTCGCCTTACAACCCGTCAATAAACAAAGCGCCAGCGAATTATTTCAGCGCAGCAACTCCCTTCTTTCTGCTGCTCACACCTATGTGGTCCAACTCCAACAAGTCGCCAATCACAACAGCGCCGAACTCATTAATATCGCCGGCCGCCAGCGTATGCTCTCCCAGAGAATCGCCAAGAACTACGCTGCTAAACTTTGGGAAGTATCCTTGGATGATGCCGAAACCGGATTGCAAGAAGATCTCTCCGAATACTCCAACCGACTGAATCAGCTATTGGAGAGCCCCCTCAATACGCCAGAGATCAATGACAACCTACGAAAGGCAAAAGACCATCTGAGTTACGCCAGCCGGGGGTTTGAGGGAAATATGAAAATATCTGAAAAGCGCCAAATTCAGGTAATTACCGGCACCACGGATCTAATGCTACGCAATATGAACATCATTACTGAACAATATGCTGAATTGCTAAATTCAGGGGAGTAGGGATGAGAACGGATATTGAATTCAGGCCCAGCACCGAGGAAATCCTCCATAAACTGGCAACCCCTGAATTCCAAGCACTTAATCAGCAAGCTAATGACGAATCCATTAAACGTATGAAGCAAGCTGTGCCGATTTTGATCGGAATAGGTAAAGCTAGCGACAACATTCCCGGAATGCGGAAGAATTTAATTTTGCATGCCGGCCCCCCAATAACCTGGCAGCGGGCATCAGGTCCGTTAAAGGGCGCAATAATTGCCGGTCTAATTTATGAGGGGTTCGCTAAAGATAAAGCCGAAGCCGAACAGGTTATGGAGGAAGGCCAAGTTGATCTTGAGCCCTGCCACAACCACAATGCCGTCGGGCCAATGGCAGGTATTATTACCTATTCAATGTCTGTGTATATTGTCGAAGATAAGCTATCTGGTAATCGCGCTTACTCCAATCTCAGTGATGATCGTGCCGATTACCGCGGCAGCTCTATCCGCTTTGGTGTCTACGATAAATCAGCAATCAATTACCTTCGCTGGATAGAGGACGAAATTGCTCCCGTATTAAATCAAGCAATTCTAGATGAAGGCGGGATTGATTTTATACCGATCATTGGCCGCAGCCTCCTTATGGGGGACGACTGTCATGTCATGACTAATGCCGCAACACTGATTTTCTCCAGAATTTTAATGCCGGGAGTTATTCGGGCCAGTAAAAAGCGAAAAGATATTGAAAAGATTGCGAACCAAATTTACAAGGATGAGACATTCCCGTTGAACCCAATCATGGCCACCTGCAAACTTGTTTCCGATGCAGGCAGCGGTATTCCTCACAGCAGTATTATCACAACCATGGCTCGTAATGGGACGGAATTTGGTATTCAAGTTTCAGGGTTGGACAAGGCCTGGTTTACCGGTTTGGCTGGGGTTGGCCATGGATTATTAATGCCGGGCATCACTCCTGCAGATGTCAATCGAGATATGGGAGACAGCGCCATCACAGAGACTATGGGTTTTGGCGGCACCCACAAAATATTCTCAGGAACATACCAAGATAACATCGACAACATACTGAAAATGTACGATATCTGTCACTCGGAAAGTGACTTTGTCGTTACTCCGGGCATCGAGGGGAGAGGCGCCCCTCTTGGATTCGACCTACTTAAAATTATCAGGACCGGTACAACACCAACAATTAATTCTGGCTTGGCCCACAAAAGCATGAACCGTTATCAAGTCGGTACTGGGTCTCTCCACCCCCCGCTGGAAGCATTTTTAAATGCTGCTGCCAGCTTTCTAAATTCTGAGGAAGAGCAACCCCCTGTCCACTAATAACTGAGTCTCACAACTAATTCCTAAGATTCATATTTCACGTGCGCATAAAACAGAAAAAGGGGCAAAGCCCCTTTTTCTAATACCGACAAAATTGAAAGCTCAGATTACCAACCGCACTGACGCCCTTGGTTCTGCTCTTCCAGGTATGCCATCAGCGGCTGGAAGTAATCGATAATGGCGGAAGCATCCAGGTCGCGCTGACCGGTGAGCGCTTCCATAGCATCCGGCCAGGGCTTGCTTGCACCCATTGCCAACATAGCGCGCAGCTTCTTACCAGCCTCATCATTCTGGTAGATGGAGCAGCGGTGCAGCGGTCCGGTTTCACCAGCGGCTTCACACAGCGCACGGTGGAATTGAAACTGCTGGATACGCGCCAGGAAGTAGCGAGCGTAAGGTGTATTACCGGGGATATGGTACTTGGCACCCGGATCGAAGTTTTCTTCGGAGCGCTCTACCGGAGCGGCAATGCCCTGGTAATCTTCACGCAGTTTCCACCAAGCTTTGTTGTAGTCTTCCGGCTTCACCTCACCGTTAAATACCTGCCAGCGCCACTTATCAACGAGCAGACCAAATGGCAGGAAGGCGATCTTATCCAGCGCCTGCTGCATCAGGTAACCGATATCTTTACTCTCATCCGGCACCTCATTCATCAAACCGATTTCCTTCAGGTACTTCGGTGTGATGGAAAGCGCGATGGTATCGCCAACAGCTTCGTGGAAACCGTCGTTAGCGCCATTTTTATAGAGGAAAGGCTGATCTTTATAGATGCGCTGGTAGAAGTTGTGGCCCAACTCGTGGTGGATGGTAACCAGGTCTTCACCCGTTTTATTGATACACATCTTGATGCGAAGGTCGTCCTGCCCGTCCATATTCCAGGCGCTGGCATGACAAACCACATCGCGATCGCGAGGCTGGGTGAACTGGGAGCGCTCCCAGAAAGTTTCCGGTAGAGGCTTAAAGCCCAGGGAGGTGAAGAACTTCTCCCCGACTTTAACCATGTCTTTTTCACTCATGCCGGAATCAACCACCAGCTGAGTCAGATCATAGGGGGCCTGCATGTCGTCGTCTTTGACTATGTCATAGACGTTACCCCACTCCTGGGCCCACATATTACCCAGCAAGTGTGCAGGAATCTTACCCTGAGCCGGCACTACGTCATCGCCATAATGCTCATTCAACTTGGCGCGAACATGGCAGTGCAAAGCTTCGTACAACGGCTTCACTTTACCCCACTGGGTATCCATATCCTCAGCAAAGGCATCCGGGGCCATATCATATTTGGAGCGCCAGAAAACACTCAGGTTGTCATAACCCAGCTCTTTGGTACCCGCATTACCGATCTCCACCTGGCGCTCATACAGAGGCTTCATAGGAGGAGAAACTTTACGCCATCCAACCCACAGATCCTTGAGTAATTCAGGATCGCGATTGGTTGCCATCACCTGCCCCATCTCGGTCAGGGTGTAGCACTTTTCTTCACCGCCATCTTCGCGGCAGTATTTACCGGCACCGTACATGCCCTGCATTTTTGAGCCAATTTGCGCCAACTCAGAAGTTAGTGCCGGATCTTTCGGCGCCGGGAATACCAACCCCTGCTTCAACATGGTCAACTGGCGACGGGTATCCGGGTCCAGGTCCAAGTCGTTAAATTTGGCGGCCTCTGAAGCCAGCTCCACGGCCAGGGTGGTGTATCGCTCTGAAGCCAAAGCTTCTACGTATTGGGAATCAATATTGATATAGGTAGAAGCAAGCCAAGCGGCATGGCTTGCCTCTTGTCCCATTTTTTCCATGCGAGCCTGGGCGTCTTTTAAGAAAGCTTGCGCATCTTTGGCTGTCAGCTGGGAATTATCAGCTGGACTTTCCGCCGTCGCCTGGGCCACACCAACCGGTTTTACCGCTTGCTGCCCACTGTCACAGGCAGACAGTGCAACGGCAACCGCTATCGAGAGAGCAACTTTTTTCATTTTCTCCTCAAGAATCATTTTTAGATCTGCTTATAGTTGACGCCGTTTATAGCATAAGCCCCACACGATCAGCGACGGCAAGGCCGAAGATCGAGCCAGATCGACACAAAATCCCCTTTTATATCGTCTTTGCGGGAAAAAATTTGGTGAGGAAAAGAGTAAAAACCCAGGACACGGTCGAGCAAAACACTCTCAACGGAAATTTTTCAGGGAATGATTTTTGAAACAAAGAAGGGAGAGATTGGAGGCAGCCCAACCAGCAACACCCTCGGCACATGATACCACTGCTACCGTTGCTCCCTTCCGGGCCTGGCGGAGTTCACAGCTGCTCATTGCGAGGGGACCGGGAGGGCCGCCACAACGATCTTCGGTGTCAGTGCATCCGAAGAGGGCGCGATTATAGAGGCATAAACGAATAAGATCCAGCCCTATTAACAGGTTATAATAAACGACTACTATCTCACCCCCTGCAAAGAGTTACTCATGCACTTGTTTGTCGATAATTTAACCAACGTTGACTTCAGCTACCTCGACTCAAAACGAGGCATCGTAGGCGAGACCTGGCTGGCAAACGCAGCCCTCGATGGCGCCTTGGATGAACAGGGGATGGTTTGCGACTTTGGCATAGTGAAAAAGACCCTGAGGCATTGGCTGGATGATCAAGTCGACCACCGCCTCCTGGTACCAACCCGCTCACCCCAACTGACCCTGGAGCACAATGGAGACCAGGTTAACCTGACCTGGCTATTGGAAAACGGGGCATCTATTAAAGTCTCAGGTCCGGAACAAGCTTTTGCCTTAGTGGACGCCGAGGTAATTACCCCTGAGAGCGTCGCCGTCTGGTGTGTCCAGCAGCTGGCCAGCCACTTCCCCGACAGCGTGGAGAAGCTCAAGCTCAGCTTCCACTGTGAAGTGATTGAAGATGCCTTCTACCACTACAGCCATGGCCTGAAAAAACACCTTGGTAACTGCCAACGTATCGCCCATGGACACCGTTCACGCATTCAGGTCATGACGGGTGGCCAACGCGATACAGAGCTGGAAAAGTACTGGGCTGAGCGCTGGGAAGATATCTACCTGGGCACTCGCGAGGATCTGGTTTCAACAACTGCCGATGATCGCGGTGAGGAAATCCATAACTTTGCTTACAGTGCGCAACAGGGAAACTTCACCCTGTCCATCCCTGCCAAAGTTTGTGAAATTCTTGACTGTGATACCACGGTGGAGCAGTTGGCCCAATATATCGCCAACACCCTGGCGGCAAGAGAACCGGGGAAAGCGATTACCGTAAGAGCCTACGAAGGTATTGGCAAAGGCGCGATTGCTTCAGCTCAAACCAGCTAATCCAGCCCCATAGCATCGACACCATTATAAATTGAAGTACCAAGGCGCCCGACTTTGAACCTGATTGTTTTACAAAAGCACGACTTTATTAGTCCCAATCGCGTCCGCCTTAGTGGACGCCAGCTGGAGCATATCACCAAGGTTCACAGAGCAGCACCGGGACAACAACTTCGTGTCGGAATGCTCGACGGGCAAATAGGTAGTGGCGAGATTGTTACGCTCGACAAGAAGTGCGTTGAACTTGAAGTGGCATTCGCAATTGATCCGCCCCAGCCATTACCTCTCACACTTATTTTGGCCCTGCCTCGCCCCAAAATGCTCAAGCGGGTTATCCAGCACCTGACTGCGCTCGGGGTCAAAAAACTGGTTTTAATTAATAGTTACCGGGTCGAAAAGTCTTACTGGCAAACTCCCTGGTTGCAGGAAGACAAACTCTTTGAGCAATGCCTGCTCGGACTAGAGCAGGCTGTCGATACGCAAATGCCGGAAATTCTGTTGCGCAAACGCTTCAAACCGTTTGTCGAAGACGAACTCCCTTCCCTCTCCAGTGACTCTCGTAAACTGGTGGCTCATCCAGTAGGGGGAACGGCTTGCCCTGTGGACATAAAGCAACCGACCACTTTAGCCATTGGCCCTGAAGGCGGCTTTATCAGCTATGAAGTCGAGAAGCTCCAGGAAGCAGGCTTTCAATCCGTTCACCTGGGGCCACGTATTTTACGGGTAGAAACTGCACTACCAGTACTAATTAGCCGGTTATTTCCCGCTTTTTAAATTACTCAAATTTTTGAGGCTCTAACTCACTTTCACGGGGCCTCTAAACACCTGTTTGATCTATTGTGTTTTAAAACATAGAGCAAGCTTTTACGAAAGCTTAACCACCCATACTTCAATTGTTCAAATAAACCCCGCTAAAGTTACCTACCTCTCACGATGAGACAATTGCGTAATTTAGCAATCAATATTTCATCAATTTGTCACAATTAAGTCATATTTTGCGCCCTCGTTTTACCACCTTACGGTCGAATTACTATGAGCGTATTCTTAAGCCGGCTAAAGCAAACCCTTTCCCTCCTTCTTCTTGGGGTGGCCTTGGCTGCTGCAACTTCCACAGCCCAAACCCGCTTCCCTCCCGACACATCGGGCCTGCTTTTTACTTTACATGGCTCCAACACTGTCGGCGCAAAGCTGGCGCCCAACCTGGTGAGCGATTACCTCGAAGCCCGTGGTGGCAGTAATCTGGAGATTATCCCTTTAGGGAAAGAAAATGAGGTTCGAGTGCAAGGGGATCTCGGTGGCAAAAAAATATATGTCGATATTGCGGCACACGGTTCGAGCACCGGATTTAAAGGCCTTGAACGTTCCCAGGCCAATATCGCCATGGCTTCGCGACCAATAAAAGATACTGAGCACGCAGCCCTGAGTCGCTTTGGGGATATGCGCGGCCAAAGTGCAGAACATGTTATTGCCATCGACGGCCTGGCAATTATTGTTCACCCTCAAAACCCCATCAGCCAATTAACCCTGCAACAAATAGCAGCAATATTTTCCGGAAAAATTACCGACTGGGCTGAAGTGGGCGGGCAGAAAGGTCGCATCAAAGTATTGGCGAGAGATAATCAGTCCGGTACCTGGGATACGTTTAAAAGCTTGGTACTTGGAAAAAAGCACTCCCTTATTGCCAATGCAAAACGCTTCGAATCGAATGATCAATTGTCGGACCGTGTTTCGGCAAACCCCAATAGTATTGGATTTGTCGGCTTGGCATCTATTCGACGGGCCAAGGCAGTGTCAGTATCCGACCAGAACACCCAACCACAAGCTCCAGAACATCTGACAATTTCAACTGAAGACTACCCCCTCTCCCGCCGCCTTTTTCTCTATACCGCTGCTTACGGTTTAAAACCCGCCGCCGAAGAGTTCCTGCACTTTGTACAGAGTGAGCAGGGGCAGGAGCAGGTAAAGGCCACTGGGTTTGTCGCGCAGACGCCGATCGGTGTAAAACCTGAAGCCAACCGGGAAGGCCCCAGCGAGTACCTGAAATTAACGGAAAATGCAGAGCGCCTGAGCATTAACTTCCGTTTCTCTGAAGGCAGTGCCTCTTTAGATAACAAGGCAAAACAGGATATACAGCGACTTGTCCGCTTTATGCAAAAGCCTGAGAACAGTCACAAGCAACTGCTATTGATCGGGTTTGGCGATGAAAAGGTCAGTGAGGGGCGCTCAATCGTTTTATCAAAACTGCGCGCAGTTACCGTTCGCTCCGCACTCAGGGATCACCAGATTAATACAGCACCGGTTCAGGGCTTTGGCGCCTATCTGCCGGTTGCCTCCAACAGCTCCAGCTCAAAGATAAAAAATCGCCGGGTAGAAATCTGGGTTATTTAACCCTAGCCCTAAACCCCTCTCCCCCGTGAGGCGACAAGGAAGTCCCTCAGCATCCTTTTTTCTTTTCCTCCTCCCCTTCCCCAGTTTTTCCCTAAACAACAAGTCCAGCTTTCTCCAAAACATAAATAACGCGCATAAAAAAGCCGCGTAAATACGCGGCTATCAATTAGTGGCTATGCCACCAGGTCTCACAGAGAGGAACGCAAAGAGCGCTCCGGGGGAAACTTCCCAACAACAAGCGCGTTACCGCTTATTTACAATGCAGCCGCCCGCAGGCGGCCACCGGGACAATTAAGCTACAGCGTCTTCCGCTACTGCTTGTTTTTGCAGAGCCAATTTGGGATCTACAAACTCGTAACCCAATACATCGGCTACGGCTTGGTAGGTCACCATGCCAGCGTGAACATTCAGGCCTTCCAGCAAGTTGGAATCGTCCAACAGTGCCTGCTTGGCGCCTTTGTTTGCCAGGGCTACCGCGTAAGGCAGGGTGGCATTGTTCAGGGCCATAGTAGAGGTGCGAGCTACACCGCCGGGCATGTTGGCAACACAGTAGTGAACCACACCATCAACTACGTAAGTAGGCTCTTGGTGAGTAGTCGCCTTGGAAGTCTCGAAACAACCGCCCTGGTCAATAGCAACGTCAGCTACAACTGCGCCTTTCTTCATGCGGCTGATAATGTCGCGGGTCAGCAGTTTGGGGGCTGCCGCGCCAGGAATCAGAACCGCACCAACAACCAGGTCAGCTTCCAGTGCGTGCTTTTCAATAGCATCGTTAGTGGAGTACTCAGTGCGAACCGCACCACCGAAAATATCGTCCAGCTGACGCAGACGCGGCAGGGAGCGGTCGAGGATAGTAACGTCAGCACCCATACCCAGGGCCATCTTCGCTGCGTTAGTACCAACAACACCACCACCGATAATCAGGACTTTAGCGGGAGCTACACCGGGAACACCGCCGAGCAGTACGCCGAGACCACCCTGGGCTTTTTCCAGGTGGTGGGCACCGCACTGTACAGACATACGACCGGCAACTTCAGACATAGGCGCCAGCAGAGGCAGGCCACCGAAGCGGTCAGTTACGGTTTCATAAGCGATGCAGGTGGCGCCGGATTTCACCAGCAGCTCAGTTTGTTTGGGGTCTGGAGCCAGGTGCAGATAGGTGTACAGAACCTGCCCAGGGCGCAGCATTTCGCACTCGTGGGGCTGGGGCTCTTTTACCTTGACGATCATATCGGCAGTGGCAAAAATCTCTTCCGGAGTATCGATAATCTTGGCGCCGGCTTGAACGTACATCTCATCGGGGAAACCAATAGCGGCACCACCATCCTTCTGTACGATCACTTGGTGGCCGTGGCCAACCAGTTCGCGAACACTCGACGGCGTCAGGCCAATACGATACTCGTGGTTCTTAATCTCTTTAGGGACGCCAATCAACATTTTCCTTCTCCTCGCTCTGTGCGCTCGGTACTGCCTTAATCAAATAGGAGTACCTAATTTCTATGTTTTCCCCAGTATAAGAACAGATAAGAAGTGGATATTTAGTAGATTTTTGATAAAACTAGTGGAATCCACTAATAACCCTGTCGGCAAGTCTATTTTTTGACCATGTCGACCAATTCGGAGTCAGCAGTTATGCGCAAACGTGCGGGAGAGCTAAGTACCATCGACCGGAACATATTGCGTGTTCTACAAAAGAATGGGAGAACCAGCTATGCCGAGCTGGCCCGACAGGTGGGATTGACCGCGACCCCCTGCGTCGAACGGGTCAAGCGCCTGGAAAATGACAATGTTATTCAGGGTTATACCGCCTTGATTAATCCGGAATACCTAGATGCTGCCCTGGTGGTTTTCGTGCAGATCAGACTGAATCGATCCGCACAGGACGCCTTTGAGGAATTTCGCAACGCCGTAGCCGCCCTGCCGGAAGTTCAGGAGTGTTACCTGGTATCGGGGAATTTTGATTACCTGATTAAAGCCCGGGTGGCGGATATGAGTGCCTACCGCAAGTTCTACGGCGAAACGCTTTTAACGCTGCCGGAGGTGCAGGAGTGCACCAGCTATGTGGTGATGGAAGAAGTTAAAGAGACACTGGAAGTACCGGTTCACTACAACCGATAGCGGGATAGGTCGATGAGTGGCCGCAGCCACTCATCTGCATAAACCGGCAATCAGTATTGAATGCCCAGTTTCCGGTAAATAAACCCGATCACCCAGGCAGGGCCAATCAACAGGAATTGTAAGTCCTTAAAGAAAGAGGGTTTCTTGCCTTCGATATGGTGGCCAATAAATTGGAACACCCACATGATGACGAATAGGGCCAGTGCCGTCTGCCAGATAGGCACCCCCAGCCGCTCCAATACCGACCAAGCCCACAAACACAGAACCGTTAATCCCGTCATTCCCAGGGCAATGGGAAACGACATCGCGAAATAAAACAGAAGAATCGGGATTGTCACCACGACAGCCCAATTCAGCCAGGGAATTGTCGCCATAAATTCCGGCTGCGGAACTGCCCACAAAAGTCCGGCCACAGTTGCATAAATTACGGGAACAGCAATCCAATGAATGGATTTGTTGATTGGATTCTGATGACTCTCACCATACTCGGAAAACCACTGCTGGGCACTGCGCATGACAATCTCCTCATTCTTATATTGTTATTGTCAGAGCAATAATAATCCCCAACCCATGGATATCAATCAATGGCCGAAAATACCACGAGGCCTACAAAACGTGGCTTTTAGCGCCTAACGTAAGCATCTAACTGGGATAGATAGAGATCCGCCATCGATTTATCGAAACAACAGAATACAACCTGCTGCGGCGCCCCCTCCTTCTCCTGAAATTGCTGCACCTGCTCTACAGCCACCTCTACGGCCAGCTCCGGGGGGTAGTCGTAAACGCCACAACTGATCGCCGGAAAAGCAATCGAGCGCATATTTTCGCGCCGGGCCAATGCCAGGCAATGCCGATAACAGCTGGAGAGCAACTCGGGCTCACCCAAACTGCCGCCGCGCCAAACTGGCCCAACCGTGTGGTAGATACGTTTTACGGGAATGGAATAAGCGCCAGTGGCGCGCACTTCACCAACAGGACAGCCGCCCAGACTGCGGCAGGCTTCCAGTAGATTGGGCCCCGCTGCACGGTGTATGGCCCCATCGACACCACCGCCTCCCAAGAGACGGCTGTTGGCAGCATTGACGATTACATCGACCTGCAATCGAGTGATATCACCGAGATGAACTTTGATCACTCAGCATCTCCAACCGCTATTTGAATAATTGCTGCGGATGGAAATCCATTTCACTTCACAACAGTCGCACCTTTGCCAGAGGTGCGTCCCTAGCGCGGCTGGTCTGTCTCGGCCCGAGCGAGTCGCTCGGGCTCAAGTCCTGCCCTACCCCCTCAACCAAGCAACTTGCGGTGCTGTGAGGCAACGGCTTCCGGGCACTTCGTCAGCGCGCTCACTAACACGATAGCAGCTGAAGAGAAAACAAAACCCGGCAACAGCTCATAAACATCAAAAATGCCACCGGAGAGTTGCTCCCACACTACAACGGTGAGGCCGCCAACGATAACACCGGCAATAGCGCCACTGCCCGTCATACGGGACCAGTAGAGACTGATCAACAACGTCGGGCCAAAGGCAGCGCCCAGACCAGCCCAGGCGTAACTCACCTCACCCAGAACCTTGGAGTTCGGGTCCATCGCAATCCACACAGCGACCAGTGATAAAGCAACCACCGCCCAGCGCCCCACTTTCACCATGGCTTCCGGGGTGGTCTCACGCCCAAACCAAACGTGGTAAATATCCTCTGCCAGTGCAGCCGAAGACACCAACAGCTGGGAATCTGCCGTACTCATAATGGCAGATAGAATCGCCGCCAAAAGAACACCGGCAACTAGTGGGTGGAACAGCACCTGCACCATCTCCATAAAGACGGTCTCGCCATCCGGCAGGCTCTGCTGGATTTCCAAGTGAGCAAACAGGCCCACTGCCATGGCACCCAAGAAGCCGGCCAGGGACCAAACCGCCGCTACTGTCGCCGCAACCGGAATATCGTTAGGGCTACGCACCGCCATAAATCGCGCCAAGATGTGCGGCTGGCCGAAATACCCCAGTCCCCAGGCCAGGGAACTGAGTATCGCCACCAGGCTTAAGGTTTGCCCGGTGTTATCGGTCATCCAGTGGGTCAGCTGTGGCATCTCCGCTTGCAGGCGAGTCCAGCTAGCGGAAAAACCGCCCTGGTCAGAAATAACAACGAGAGGCACCGCAATCAGCGCCGCACTCATCAGCAGTCCCTGGAACACATCGGTCCAGGACACCGCCAAAAACCCGCCAAACAGGGTGTAAGAAATAACGGCAACCGCACCGATAATCACCGCCCAGCGATAATCCCAGCCAAAAACCGTTTCAAACAATTTGCCGCCGGCAATCAGGCCCGAAGCCACATAGAAAAGGAAAAATAACAGAATGAATATCGCGCAGACGGTGCGCAGATAGGGGTGCCCCATCTTAAACCGACGATCCAGATAAGCTGGCACTGTCAGGGAGTCGTCCAGCTCATAGGTGTAGATACGCAGGCGCCGGCCCATTGTCACCCAGCTCAGAACGATGCCGGAGAAAAGACCGATTGCGATCCAACCGGCAGAGAGCCCCGCCGCATAGGCCGCGCCAGGCAACCCCAGAAGCAGCCAGCCACTCATATCCGAGGCTCCGGCAGACAGGGCCGCCACAGCCGGCGGCAGGGAACGGCCACCGAGGAAATAGTCGCTGGCATTTTTCGTACGCATGTAGGCGTAAATACCGATAACAACAATCAACGCCAAATAGGCGACAAAAGTAAGGGCGATCAGCCACTCGGCGGCCATAAGGGATTCCTTCTGATCAAAGTGGGGTGGTACTTGGCGCGGGAATAGTCTGCGTTTTCCTGCTCAATTTTTCAGCGCATTGAGCTATGGAAAGAGCACCACCTAAAAATTGTTATGTTTATTGCGCGTAAATCTACCCATAAGGTGGCGCCGACTCAATCAGCAAACTACATATATGTTGGATACAACTACAGAAAAAAAGACAACACTATGGGCATTTGTCTGGACGAGCTCCGACTCCAGGTTATCCGTCCAACCCTCAAGCACTTGAGAGCCTGGAGCCAGGGCATGGAGAACCTCCTTCTGGGAACCGCCGCCCAGGAGTCGCAATTGGGCTTCCACCTCAAACAGGGACGGCGCCACGGGCTGGGTATTTACCAAATCCAGCCCCACACCCACCGGGAAATCTGGGATCAATACCTGATCGATCACCCAAGCCTCGCCTCAAAGGTGCGAGGGCTGGCGAGCCAGCGGGATTTTCTCGATCACCCCCACAGCGAACTGACCACCAACCTGCGCTATGCCACAGCCATTGCCTGGCTGATTTACCGGTCGGCCGAAGTCCACAAGATCCAGGAGGAGGAAACCTCAGACGTGGCCAATATGGCGCGCCTCTGGCATCAGCATTTTCACCATGGACCCAGTGCCAGCCCCCGGGACTTTGAATGCAGTTACGCGCAACTGGTCAGCGGTGCAGATCCTACAGATTCAGCGCCTCGATATACTGGGGCTCCACTTCCTGAGCATCCTCAGGCTCCCAAGAATTCACCTGGCGCTGGATTGAATGGTCAGGACGCTCGACAGCCGACGGCGTAGAGCGATCCAGTTCCAGACTCTCAAAATCGTAGAGGTCCCTGTCCGCCAATTGTGACGGGGACACCCGGGTAATCGCGGCGAAAATATTCTCGCTGCGGCCTGGGAATTTCTTATCCCACTCCCGCACCATCTGCTTGATCGCCTGGCGCTGAAGGTTCTCCTGGCTGCCGCACAGGTTGCAGGGAATAATCGGGAACTGCTTGTACTCGGCGTACTGGGCGATGTCCTCTTCGCGGCAATAGGCGAGCGGACGGATCACGATATTGCGGCCATCGTCGGCGCGCAGTTTGGGCGGCATCGCCTTGAGGCGACCACCGTAAAACATATTCAGGAAAAGGGTCTCGACGATATCGTCTTTGTGATGGCCCAGTGCCACCTTAGTGGCGCCAATTTCTTCAGCAAAGCCATACAGGGTGCCACGGCGCAGACGGGAGCAGAGCCCGCAGGTGGTCTTGCCCTCAGGCACCACTTCCTTCACTACCGAGTAGGTATCTTTCTCGACAATATGGTGGGGAACACCCAGGGATTGCAGGTATTCCGGCAGGATATGCTCGGGGAAGCCCGGCTGTTTCTGGTCCATATTGACCGCCACCAGTTCAAAGTTAACCGGCGCTGTCCTCTGCAAATTCAGCAGAACGTCCAGCATGGCATAGGAATCCTTACCGCCGGACAAACAGACCATAATCTTGTCGCCCTCTTCAATCATGTTGAAGTCGGCGATGGCGCGGCCCACATGGCGGCGCAGGCGCTTTTGCAGCTTATTAAACTCGAGCCGCTCGCGGCGGTTTTCCAATTCGGGCATGGTGTCTCTCTAACTCATTCGCGACCAGTGACCGGGCCCAGAGTACCGGCACAAAACCTTAAACTTTGGGACCAGAGCCAGGCTTTCCTGTTCCTGGGGGCGCGATTGTACGCATTTCGATCACGGAGTACACGACTCACCAGCCGCCTTCTCCCCCAACAGGGACTTCACGCAGGGCCAGACATGATCCAGCAGGGCCGGCTGCGCCTTGGCGGTGGGGTGGATACCGTCGGATTGCATAGCGCCCTGCTCCAGGGCCACGGTTTCCAACAGGAAAGGCACCAGAGCGACCTCTTCGGCCTTGGCCACTTTGGGGAATACAGCGGCAAAAGCCTCGGTATAGGCGCGGCCGTAGTTCGGTGGGATACGCATCCCCAACAGCAGGACTTCGGCCCCGGAATCTTTAGCCAGCTTGACCATCTGCTGCAAATTGCGCTGCAAACTCTGGGGTGGGTAGCCGCGCAAACCGTCGTTACCCCCCAACTCGACAATCAGCCACTGGGGATTGTGCTCTTCCATCAAACGCGGCAGCCGGGTCAGGCCGCCTGCGGAGGTCTCCCCACTGATGCTGGCATTGACCACCTTCACCAGGCGCCCCTTCTCCTGCAAGCGCTCTTGCAACAGATTGACCCAGCCCAGCTCCTCATCGATACCGTAGGCCGCACTTATGCTATCCCCTAATACGAGCAGAGTGCCGGGCTTGTTGGCACTCAGTGCCAGATTGGGGACCGACAGCATCAGCACCAAGCCGAACCGAGTCAGTAACTGCCGAAAAAAGGCTGTTGTCATGTCATACTCTCCAAAAATCTCGCGTATCCGCAAAGGGAATACAGTATGTCCGCCATTCTCACGGCAGAAAACCTCTATCACAGGGTCTCCACCAGCGAAGGGCCACTGACCCTATTAAACAATATCTCCCTGAAAGTCGCCCGTGGCGAGAGCCTCGCTGTGACAGGGGCCTCAGGTTCCGGCAAGTCCACCCTGCTCGGCCTGCTGGCGGGATTGGACAAACCCACCGAGGGCAAGATCTGGCTGGCGGGCGACGAGATCACCGCCATGGACGAAGAGCAGCGCGCAGCAGTTCGCGCCCGCTGCGTGGGCTTTGTATTCCAGACGTTCCAACTGCTACCCGGCCTTACCGCCCTGGAAAATGTGATGCTACCGAGCGAATTGCGCGGTGAGCGGGGCGCTGCCAAGCGGGCGGAAGAGTTCCTCGCCCGGGTGGGCCTGGAACAGCGACTGCGCCACTATCCGCGCCAGTTATCCGGCGGTGAGCAACAGCGGGTGGCCATTGCCCGGGCCTTTGCCAGCTTTAGCAGCAAAGATGCCATCCTCTTTGCCGACGAACCCACCGGCAGCCTCGACGCCGGCAACGGCGCCAAAATTATCGACCTGCTGTTTAAACTCAACGAAGAGTCTGATACCACCCTGGTGCTGGTGACTCACGAACAGCGACTGGCAGAGCGCTGTGCCTCCCACCTGCATATGTCGGCCGGTGCCGTAGATACCTACGCTCCCCTTATCGACGGGGACAACCTGTCGGAGGTGTCCGCCTGATGCTGCCACTCAGACTGCTGTTCAGGGACTGGCGCGGTGGCGAGCTGGCGCTAATTGCCTCGGCCCTGGTTTTGGCTGTTACCTGTGTCACTGCTATCGCCCATTTCACCGACCGCCTTACCCGCGCCATGGAGCAGCAATCCCTCACCTTCCTGGCCGCAGAACGGGTACTGCGCAGCAGCAAACCCGTGGATAGCGCATGGCTGGAGGAAGCCGACAAAAAGGGATTGGAACAGGGCCAGATAGTCCAGTTTTCATCCATGATCTCCGCCAACGACCAGTTCCAGTTTGTCTCGGTCAAAGCCGTCGATAAAGGCTATCCATTGGTGGGGCAACTGGAAATCAGCAAATCCCCGGAAGGCCCAGGGGAAGTGGCACCGCATGGACCTCCCCCGGGAGAAGCCTGGGTGGAGTCCCGCCTTCTACCTTTGATGGGAATCCAGCTCGGCGATCCCATCGCCCTCGGCGACACCCAGTTAAAAGTGACAGCCATACTGGAGCGGGAACCCGACCGGGGTACCAGCCTGTTTGATATGGGGGCGCGAGTATTAGCCAATACCGCCGACCTGCCCGCCTCAGGTGTAATCCAGCCCGGCAGCCGTGTGCGCTACCGCTACCTGTTTGCCGGTGATGACCAAGTCCTGAAGGACTACTTTGACTGGCTCAAACCTCAGCTCACTGAACACCAGCGGATCTTGGACCTGCGCGAAGGCCAGCCCCGGGTTGCCTCTGCTCTGGATAGAGCCGAGTCATTCCTGTTTCTCGCCGCCAGCCTGGCCGTACTTCTCGCCAGCGTCGCCGTCGGCCTGGCAGCCAGACGCTACGGACTACGCCACGGCGCTTACGTAGCCGTAATGAAAAGCCTCGGCGCCGGGCGTAACAAAATTCTCGGCATCTACCTGGGACAGCTGGCCGCTCTCACCCTGATTGCCACCGCTATCGGGCTGGCACTGGGCACCTTTATCCAGAGCCAGGCAGTCAACCTGATGGAAGGGTTCTTCCCGGTTCAGCCTCCAGCCACCAGCTGGAGCCCATTGCTGATCGGGCTTGCTACCGGCCTCGCCTGCGCCCTTGGCTTTGCCCTGCCGCCACTTTTCCGTTTGGCCCGCACAGACCCGATGCAAACCTTGCGACACGACTGGAGTAACCCGGACAGACGCGAATGGCTCGGGCTGATTCTCGGCCCCAGCGCCATGCTGCTGCTGATCTGGTGGCTTTCCGGCAGCTTGCTCATGACGCTCGCGCTGTTTGTCGGCATGCTCCTGTTGGTAGCGGGCAGCGCCCTGGTTAACCGACTCCTGGTGCGCGGCAAGCTGGCTTCCCTGGGCGGCGCCTGGCGTATTGCCCTGGGCAGCCTGCAACGCCGCGCCGCGTTCAACACCCTCCTGATTGCCGCTTTTGGCACCGGATTATTGGCCATGCTGGCCATGGTGTTTGCTCGCACCGCCCTGGTGGATGAATGGCGGATGCAATTGCCGGAAAAAGCCCCCAACCACTTCCTTCTGAATATCGCCCCCCACGACGTTCCAACCATGGAAAATATGCTGGCAGAGGGCGAGGTAAGCAGCACCGAGTTTTACCCCATGGTGCGCGGCCGTTTGGTGGCAATTAACGGCGTCTCCATTAAAGAGAGAAAAGATCGTCCCGGTGGTGTTCGCCGGGAATTAAACCTGAGCTACACCGACACCCTGGCGCCGGACAACCGTATTTTGGAAGGCGAGTGGTGGGACAAGGCCAGCGAAGGAGTATCAGTGGAAGTGGAGCTGGCAGCCCAGCTGGAGCTGTCACTGGGAGATCAGTTGCGCTTTTCCATCGGCGGACTGGAAGTAGAAGCCCCGGTAGCCAGCTTCCGCTCGCTGGACTGGAACAGCATGCGCCCCAACTTCTATATGATATTTGCACCGGGCACTATCGATGATTTCCCGGCTACCTATATCACCAGTTTTTACCTCCCTCCAGAGGACAAGTTGCTGGTCAACGACCTGGTTCGCGCCTTTCCCAGCGTCAGCGTGATAGAGCTGGATAAGATCATCCAGCGTATCCGCGACACCATTAACCAGGTGTCCTTTGCTATCGAATCGGTTATGGCCCTGATGCTGGTTGCCGGGGTCCTGGTATTAATTGCCGGGGTGCGCGCCAGTATCGCCGAGCGATTGCAGGAAGCGGCAATTATCCGCACACTGGGAGGCCGCAGGCGCTTGTTGCTGAGAAGCCTGATACTGGAATTTGGCCTGCTGGGTTTTGCCGCCGGTTTGCTCGCGGCTATCGGAGCTGAAGCCACCTTGGCAGTGCTGTCTTATTGGGTCTTTGAACTGCCGGTGATATTGCACCCAGTCCTTTGGCTAACCGGGCCACTCACCGGTGCAGTACTGGTTGGCACCGCCGGTACCCTGGCCTGTTACAGCTCGATCAGCCAGCCCCCGCTCAGAGTACTGCGCGAACTGGCCTAACTGATGATTATCGGCTCTTGAAAATAAAGATTTAGTTTTTATGGACCTGGATTTCGATCGCAAACATATTTGGCACCCCTACTCCTCCCTGATCGACCCGCCGCCGGTATACCCTGTAGCGCGGGCCGAAGGGGTACGTATTTACCTGGAAGACGGGCGCGGCCTGATCGACGGTATGTCCTCCTGGTGGAGTGCCCTGCACGGCTACAATGTGCCCGAGCTAAACCAGGCCATGCGCGATCAGATGGACAAAATGTCCCATGTGATGTTCGGAGGGTTAACTCACGAGCCCGCAATCGAGCTGTGCAAGAAATTAGTGGAAATCACTCCACCCGGCCTCAACCGGGTATTTCTGGCTGACTCCGGTTCAGTGTCTGTGGAAGTGGCCATCAAGATGGCCATTCAATACTGGCACTCCCAGGGAAAGTCCCAGAAGAGCAAACTGCTCGCCCTGCGCAACGGTTACCACGGCGATACATTCGGAGCCATGGCCACCTGTGACCCGATCACCGGAATGCATCACCTGTTTGCAGGGCAGCTGAGCCAGCATCTGTTCGCCCCCGCTCCGCAGGTTCCCTTTGGCAACACCTGTAGTGACAGTGATATCGCCGAACTGCGCCAGCAAGTGGAAGCAAACCGCGATCAACTGGCCGCGATTATTTTAGAGCCGATCGTCCAGGGCGCTGGCGGCATGCGATTTTATTCTGCCGATTATTTGCGCCGTGTACGTGAACTCTGTGACGAGCACGACCTGCTATTAATCGCCGATGAAATCGCCACCGGCTTTGGCCGCAGCGGCAAGTTATTTGCCTGTGAACACGCCGATATCACCCCGGATATCCTCACACTGGGCAAAGCCCTCACCGGCGGCACCATGACCCTGGCCGCCACCCTCTGTACCGATAAAGTGGCCGAAGGTATTTGCCGAGGGGAAGCCGGTGTGTTTATGCACGGCCCCACTTTTATGGGCAACCCCCTGGCTTGTGCCGTGGCCGATGCCAGTATTCAACTGCTACTCAGCGGACCCTGGCAGGAACGAGTAACCGCAATCGAGCAGCAGCTGACCGAACAGCTAGCCCCATTAAAATCCGCACCGGGTGTCGCCGATGTTCGAGCCCTTGGAGCGATTGGCGTGGTGGAAATGCGCGAGCCGGTAAATACGGCCAAAGTGCAGGAAGCCCTAATCGAACGCGGAGTTTGGCTGCGCCCCTTCGGCAAGCTGGTCTACGCCATGCCGCCCTATGTGATTTCGAAAGAAGACCTCAGCCAATTAACTTCGGCGATGGTTGATGTACTGGGAGAGATTTCCTAGCCTCCGTACCAATTAATTTGTGAAGCCAGTCTCAATAATCCCGAACTAACCGGCTCTTTCTGTAAATAACTCTCTCTTTGTTACCGCGAAGAGAGGGTTAACAGATCAAATTCCATAACACGGGGGCGCCTCTTCCTGGCTAAAAACCTCTGTTGCCCCCTCCCCTGCGCATCCTTTCCAAATTCAATTTTCTTATTCCTTACAAATTTCGATCAGCTTGATCGCAATTTTTACGACAAATGTTTTGAGCACCTAAAAATTCCTGTATCATGAATGTTAATGATAGTTATCCTCATTTACGATAGCGATCAAAGTGGTCAAAATGATCACTGATAAATGTTAGGCATTCACCTCGCCCGATCAATGCCTTACCAACCCTTAAAGTTTGGGCGTTAGAGAGGAAAGATGAGAACTTTAATTGCATTACTTTTTGCTGTTACTTTTGCCACCACTGCTCAAGCTAGCCCTGCATCAGGCGAAAAGCCCATCCAGCACTTTAAGGTAGCGAAAGTTACTTCCTTGAAGGATGCGAGAAAGATCTTTGTTGAAACAACAGAAGAAATTAAGGGCAAGAAAAAGCTTAACCCTGCTGAGCTTCACGAGATTCATGTCATCACCTACAGACTCGAAAAAAGTGTTGAGTATTTCGCTGAGAACCTGAAAGGGGAAAGACAGAAGCTGGCAAAAGACATCGCTGTTGTTGTGGAAAACATCCACATTAACTCCGAAAACAACCGCCCAGAAAAAACCCGCAAGGATCTGAATCAGTACTTTAAATTAGCAGACAAATTTGCTGCTGAATTTAAGCATAAGCATCACTAATACAGATCACTCCCGAGCTTAACCTGTAGCTCTATCCGCAGCGAAAGGCTCGAATGAAAGCGCTAACTATCAGTAGTTAGCGCTTTCATAGCAACACCACCCACTTATGGCTAAACGCCACAATCCTGATCAGATCCTCAACGATTTCCACTGCCCATATTTCCTTCCCTTTTGATCCGCCTATAAATCTCCTCGCAGTGTACGGGCAGGGATTTGGGAGCAAGTATCCCCACCTTTACCTGATTGCCCTTAACTTCCAATACGGTGATTGAGACATTCGCTCCAATCCGTAAGTTTTCACCTGTGCGGCGCTTTAAGATCAACATATTTGTTTCCTACTGACACTCAAACCATGGATAGACCTTCCACAAAGGGAAAGTTTGGATAGAAATGTTTTGAGTAACTACGAGGAGGTGCGCGAGAACGGTAGGCATAAAATAAAAAAAGGCAGACGCAACACCCCCAGGGCTTGGGGAATCTCTTTTTGTTGCTCACGCATTGAAAATTTCGGTTGCATATAAAAATGGCCGTTTAGATTAATATACCCACCGCTCCCACGCTGGAACTCAGACAACAATAGATCATCAATGCTTCGACTTAATACGTACTCCACATATCTACAGAAAAGATCTCTCCATAGACCAAATTAACTTTCAGAATATTACTGCGAGATTTAGGAGCCTATGAAGAACCCAGTGATGCCTCAACTTACAGAGTGGCTTCAATAAGAGCGCAGCTTCACAGGAATGACTAGACCTTAGAAGAAGTCTCAACACGGTGCATGAATCATTATGGAAGCCCTCAGGCCAATCCTTGAAGGCCACATCTGCTGCGTTGCAACGATTGCAAAGGGCTACGTCCATTCTCAGCGAACTGCATCTAACATCTTTAGGCTTCAAGATCCGCAGAGACATTACAGAGTGATTCAGAGGAACCCCGGATACCTTAACCACTCCCCACTAATACCAGCCTGTAAAAGTTGGCGAGTGCTAGCTTAGGGATTTACGATCATATTGACCGTGATATTAGGGAACAAGAAGATAAACCCAAAAACAATCATAAAATCAATGGGTTACGGGCTAGCGTTAAAATTGGGATAGTAGTCAAAGTGATCGTTTTTCTAGTTTGTACGGATGTATCAGGATGCTTTAAGTCTATGGTTTTAAATAAAAATTTAGGCCTTGGCGCAGAAATTGATTCTGAGATAACAATCAGGATAATAGTGGTCAGAATGATTACTATATAGCTGTTAGTGTTCAATGATCATGAAGAGAATAGTTGAAGAAAATACAGAAGACTTTCTTGATAGCGTTTTCCGGTTAGAAGGGGGTAATGTCGAGAAGGTCGATATTCGTCTAGAGGAAGATTGCATCTTCTTAGAAGCGTATCCTGAGGGAGGCTCTGTAAGATGCTCAATGAAGTTGGTTGGTGTTCAGGAGTTTAGAGTTATCAATCCTACTGGTGTAGAGTTTTTTGGGCTATCTGGTTATCCGAATAGTCTTGAAGTGGTCTGGCAAGGCTCAAGTGTTTTGGTGGCTATTGGTGCAAATGAGTCTAGTCAAGATTTCGATGCCTTGAAAAATTGTAACTTTTACGTCCATGCCAGTGAGTTGTATGCAGATGTTCAACTCCAACACTAACAAGCGCAATCACACGGACCCGTTTTCCGCTGCGCTCCAAACGGCCCGGTGTTGCGGGCGTTAAGTGCAATATGATTGAAGAATTTACCATACATAAATCCCCGGAAGAGTGGGCATCTATACATTCGAAAATGATTGATAGCGGATGGGATGATTTTACATTAGAGCGGCAAGGGGATCTTACCGTCTGGTTAACTCATCATCAAAAAGATGAATATCGTGATAATTGGAACAGATTGGCTGGGGAGTATAGGCCGAAGGTAAAGGCTTATGTTTCAGTGTTGGCAAAAGAACAGGGAATAAATGCTGATTTAGCTTCTTATTTGGAGTGGGATCTGTTGCATCTATATATAGAAAGCTATTTTCAAAAATTTGATGGAGCTCCTCTTTTTTATATAAAGCATACTGCCAAGTTGTATTCGAAAAATGAAATACCATGTGGTTGGGAGGGGGTATATCCCAATGGTCAAATTGTGTGCCAGTGAGGCACTTAACCAGGCGGTGCATCAGACGCTAACCAGCTGCTTTTTTATGTGCATTGCGCTACGCTTCATTTTCACACATAAAAAACCATCAGCTCAGCGCTGATGACCTGGGCGTTAAGCACTCAAAATGAATAACTATGTTTGAATCACTTGAAAAATGCATCCTTACTCAATACCAATTCTTGGTAGATGAGTTCCAGAAAGAGAATGATGCACAGGAGATCGCAATGTTTTTTAGAAATTATTGCGATGGATGTATAGCAATGTTTCAGGAAATGAACCCTGAATCAGATTTCATTTCGATTCGCCCATTTTTCCCAGAGATAGATAATCCAACGCCTCTAAAATCACTAAATGAAGCATATCATTGGGTGTCCATGTTGGCGTTTCGGTTACAAAATGAGCTAGAGGCTAAAAATGCTTAAATCGGGTAGCCGGTAGTTTTTAGCTACCGGCCCCCACACCACCCATCATGCGGGTCCGCAATGGGCGGTTCCCTATCCGTAATGAATCTCTACCCAACGATCTCGCATTGAAATCAAACCCATCTCTTCGAAGAACTCATTATTGAGCGCAATATGAATACCCTCAGTTTTTGCGCTTCGCCAGTAACTTTTACCGGACGAGCCGCAGGTAACTGCCAGCGATTCACTCACACCCATACGCAGTAAATTTCGAACTTTCGTTCTCACTCTGCGCCAATTCTTCCAATAGCTCATTCTTAATCGCCGCCGTATCCAGCAGTCTAGATCTATACATTTTTGATAGCCTTGCGCTATTCCAAAATAGTTGATCCAACCACGGAGGTATACGGTAAGTTCTTTCAGTTTCTTTTCCATAGAGATACCACGAGATCGCCCTGTAATCTGGCGGACGCAGTATTTAAATTGGAGCAGGGACTTATCATGCCAGACAAGCTTTGCCCCCCGAAAAGAGAAACCTAGGAACTTACAACGGCTGACAGGAACCACTTGGCTTTTAGTATCGTTAACTTTGAGCTTAAGCTTGCGCTCAACAAAGCGTTTAATACTCGCCATAACCCGCTCACCCGCGCGCTTAGAGGAAACCACAATCACAAAATCGTCCGCATAACGGACGAAATTGTGTCGGCGTTTTTCCAGCTCTTTGTCGAGCAAGTCGAGTACAATATTAGACAGCAGCGGCGATAAAGGGCCACCTTGTGGCAGCCCCTCATGACAGGCTTTCCAGCATCCATCTTCTACTCTTCCTGCACGCAAGTAGCTTGCGATCAGTTTGAGTAAGCGCTTATCGCTGATTCTTTGGCCAAGTAAACTCATGAGGAAATCATGATTTACCCGATCGAAGAATTTAGATAAATCGACATCCACTGCTATTCGTTTCCCTCCCTCGATATACTTTCGCAGCTTTTTTACCGCATGATGCTGCGATCGCTTTGGGCGGAACCCATAGCTGAACTCCGAAAAGGTTTTATCGAAACTGGGACCGATGATTTGGGCGATAGCCTGCTGAATAATACGATCAAAGATCGTAGGTATCCCGAGACCACGCTGGCCACCATCTCGCTTGCGAATGTAGACCCGCCTGACGGGAAGCGGCTGGTAATGACCCTGTCGAATGGTCTCGATGAGGTCGTCGCCAACTGCCTTAAAGTGCTGCACAAAATTATCGACAGTAATCCCGTCAATGCCTGCGGCACCTTTGTTGCTTCGCACATGTTTCCATGCAGCATTAAGATTTTCTTTGCTGAGGATGGCTTCAAGCAGATTTTCATTTGAGTTGAGTGTCATGGCAGTGCGCTACGTCAATTTTATATCCGGCTGGCAACATATCAGTAGGCTAGCCCTGTCTTTTAACTCATGGATTTTGGGTTCAGGCCTTCACCGTATCCAAGGTATTAATCTTGGCATTTGGCTACTATGCCGTCTGCTGACTTCTGTTCAATCACCTTGGCCATTACTGGCCGAGGCGCCGCTGTGTTCCACCACTTTTTTTTTACCCCCGCGATGGTGGCTAGCGGGCTGGGCCTACTTATGAGTCAGTGGCCACGCTGACAGCTTCACAGCGGCAAGTTAAACAGATCTCCCCAGATAAGAACGTGAACTTTCACTACACAGCTGCATCATTTACTCTACCCGTTAGATCACATGGCTTCGGTGTCCTTGGCCACCTCGCCTCCAGGCTAAGCCTTATATGATGTTTCTGTCCGTCAGCTCGTAGTTTTGCTAGCGGCTTCCTCCCCACAAGACCTCACGGTATTGCAGTTGCCATTCGCTAGTAGTTAGCATTTAATGAAGTCCATTAAACGGTGATCTTCCTACAGGGGACTTTCACCCCATTAGTTCACGCCCATGCTGGGCGTACCAAGTTTAGGCAGCATCGCCCCTTCGGGGCTGGACCTCCGCTTCGGCGCTTCGCGCCTACACTGCGGCCGCTGCTAAAGGCGTTAAATCCAAAGATGAAAATCACAATATCAGCCAAAACTAGTACCGATAATATCGAGGCCGTTAAACTAGTGCGCTCTGTAACGGGGTGTGCGCTATCGACTGCGAAAAAGCAGTTAAGCCTAGGAAAGGGTGGTTTTTTCTATACTACCGAGTTTTTCATGAATGACTTCCCTGAGCGAGCACAAGAGGTAGTCGAACTAGTAAACGGGTTTTCTGATCTTGGGCTAGAACTTTTTATAATCGAAATTGGCTACAATGAAAGCTGGAGTGATGTGGATATAAATAATCTTGATAAGTATGAAGTTAGTGCCGAGGTGGTTTTAAATACTATTGAGAGTAGTGTGGGTGATTATGAGTAAAGATTTAAATCGGGTAGCCGGTAGTTTCTAACTACCGGCCCCCACACCACCCATCGTGCGGGTCCGCAATGGGCGGTTCCCTATCCGTAATGAATCTCTACCCAACGATCTCGCAATGAGATCAAACCCATCTCTTCGAAGAACTCATTATTGAGCGCAATATGAATACCCTCAATTTTTGCGCTTCGCCAGTAACTTTTACCGGACGAGCCGCAGGTAACTGCCAGCGACTCACTCACACCCATACGCAGTAAATTTCGAACTTTCGTTCTCACTCTGCGCCAATTCTTCCAATAGCTCATTCTTAATCGCCGCCGTATCCAGCAGTCTAGATCTATACATTTTTGATAGCCTTGCGCTATTCCAAAATAGTTGATCCAACCACGGAGGTATACGGTAAGTTCTTTCAGTTTCTTTTCCATAGAGATACCACGAGATCGCCCTGTAATCTGTCGGACGCGGTATTTAAATTGGAGCAGGGACTTATCATGCCAGACAAGCTTTGCCCCCCGAAAAGAGAAGCCTAGGAACTTACAACGGCTGACAGGAACCACTTGGCTTTTAGTATCGTTAACTTTGAGCTTAAGCTTGCGCTCAACAAAGCGTTTAATACTCGCCATAACCCGCTCACCCGCGCGCTTAGAGGAAACCACAATCACAAAATCGTCCGCATAACGGACGAAATTGTGTCGGCGTTTTTCCAGCTCTTTGTCGAGCAAGTCGAGTACAATATTAGACAGCAGCGGCGATAAAGGGCCACCTTGTGGCAGCCCCTCATGACAGGCTTTCCAGCATCCATCTTCTACTCTTCCTGCACGCAAGTAGCTTGCGATCAGTTTGAGTAAGCGCTTATCGCTGATTCTTTGGCCAAGTAAACTCATGAGGAAATCATGATTTACCCGATCGAAGAATTTAGATAAATCGACATCCACTGCTATTCGTTTCCCTCCCTCGATATACTTTCGCAGCTTTTTTACCGCATGATGCTGCGATCGCTTTGGGCGGAACCCATAGCTGAACTCCGAAAAGGTTTTATCGAAACTGGGACCGATGATTTGGGCGATAGCCTGCTGAATAATACGATCAAAGATCGTAGGTATCCCGAGACCACGCTGGCCACCATCTCGCTTGCGAATGTAGACCCGCCTGACGGGAAGCGGCTGGTAATGACCCTGTCGAATGGTCTCGATGAGGTCGTCGCCAACTGCCTTAAAGTGCTGCACAAAATTATCGACAGTAATCCCGTCAATGCCTGCGGCACCTTTGTTGCTTCGCACGTGTTTCCATGCAGCATTAAGATTTTCTTTGCTGAGGATGACTTCAAGCAGATTTTCATTTGAGTTGAGTGTCATGGCAGTGCGCTACGTCAATTTTATATCCGGCTGGCAACACATCGGTAGGCTAGCCCTGTCTTTTAACTCGTGGATTTTGGGTTCAAGCCTTCACCGTATCCAAGGTATTAATCTTGGCATTAGGCTACTATGCCGTCGGCTGACTTCTGTTCAATCACCTTGGCCATTACTGGCCGAGGCGCCGCTGTGTTCCACCAATTTTGTTTACCCCCCTCGATGGTGGCTAGCGGGCTGGGCCTACTTATGAGTCAGCGGCCACGCTGACAGCTTTACAGCAGCAGGTTGAACAGATCTCCCCAGATAAGAACGTGAACTTTCACTACACAACTGCATCATTGACTCTACCCGCTAGATCACCCGGCTTCAGTGTCCTTGGCCACCTCGCCTCCAGGCTAAGCCTTATATGATGTTTCTGTCCGTCAGCTCGTAGCTTTGCTAGCGGCTTCCTCTCCACAAGACCTCACGGTGTTGCAGTTGCCATTCGCTAGTAGTTAGCATTTAATGGAATCCATTAAACGGTGATCCTCCTACAGGGGACTTTCACCCCATTAGTTCACGCCCATGCTGGGCGTACATCGGGTAGCCGGTAGTTTTTAGCTACCGGCCCCCACACCACCCATCATGCGGGTCCGCAATGGGCGGTTCCCTATCCGTAATGAATCTCTACCCAACGATCTCGCATTGAAATCAAACCCATCTCTTCGAAGAACTCATTATTGAGCGCAATATGAATACCCTCAGTTTTTGCGCTTCGCCAGTAACTTTTACCGGACGAGCCGCAGGTAACTGCCAGCGATTCACTCACACCCATACGCAGTAAATTTCGAACTTTCGTTCTCACTCTGCGCCAATTCTTCCAATAGCTCATTCTTAATCGCCGCCGTATCCAGCAGTCTAGATCTATACATTTTTGATAGCCTTGCGCTATTCCAAAATAGTTGATCCAACCACGGAGGTATACGGTAAGTTCTTTCAGTTTCTTTTCCATAGAGATACCACGAGATCGCCCTGTAATCTGGCGGACGCAGTATTTAAATTGGAGCAGGGACTTATCATGCCAGACAAGCTTTGCCCCCCGAAAAGAGAAACCTAGGAACTTACAACGGCTGACAGGAACCACTTGGCTTTTAGTATCGTTAACTTTGAGCTTAAGCTTGCGCTCAACAAAGCGTTTAATACTCACCATAACCCGCTCACCCGCGCGTTTAGAGGAAACCACAATCACAAAATCGTCCGCATAACGGACGAAATTGTGTCGGCGTTTTTCCAGCTCTTTGTCGAGCAAATCGAGTACAATGTTGGACAGCAGCGGCGATAAAGGGCCACCTTGTGGTACCCCCTCATAACACGCTTTCCAGCATCCATCTTCTACTCTTCCTGCACGCAAGTAGCTTGCGATCAGTTTGAGTAAGCGCTTATCGCTGATTCTTTGGCCAAGTAAACTCATGAGGAAATCATGATTTACCCGATCGAAGAATTTAGATAAATCGACATCCACTGCTATTCGTTTCCCTCCCTCGATATACTTTCGCAGCTTTTTTACCGCATGATGCTGCGATCGCTTTGGGCGGAACCCATAGCTGAACTCCGAAAAGGTTTTATCGAAACTGGGACCGATGATTTGGGCGATAGCCTGCTGAATAACACGATCAAAGATCGTAGGTATCCCGAGACCACGCTGGCCACCATCTGGCTTGTGAATGTAGACGCGCCTGACGGGAAGCGGCCGGTAATGACCCTGTCGAATGGTCTCGATGAGGTCGTCGCCAACTGCCTTAAAGTGCTGCACAAAATTATCGACAGTAATCCCGTCAATGCCTGCGGCACCTTTGTTGCTTCGCACATGTTTCCATGCAGCATTAAGATTTTCTTTGCTGAGGATGACTTCAAGCAGATTTTCATTTGAGTTGAGTGTCATGGCAGTGCGCTACGTCAATTTTATATCCGGCTGGCAACATATCAGTAGGCTAGCCCTGTCTTTTAACTCATGGATTTTGGGTTCAGGCCTTCACCGTATCCAAGGTATTAATCTTGGTATTAGGCTACTATGCCGTCGGCTGACTTCTGTTTAATCACCTTGATCATTACTGACCAAGGCGCCGCTGTGTTCCACCATTTTTGTCTACCCCACGATGGTGGCTAGCGGGCTGGGCCTACTTATGAGTCAGCGGCCACGCTGACAGCTTCACAGCAGCAAGCTAAACAGATCTCCCCAGATAAGAACGTGAACTTTCACTACACAACTGCATCATTTACTCTACCCGTTAGACCACATGGCTTTGGTATCCTTGGCTACCTCGCCTCCAGGCTAAGCCTTATATGATGTTTCTGTTCGTCAGCTCGTAGTTTTGCTAGCGGCTTCCTCCCCACAAGACCTCACGGTATTGCAGTTGCCATTCGCTAGTAGTTGGCATTTAATGAAGTCCATTAAACGGTGATCTTTCTACAGGGGACTTTCACCCCATTAGTTCACGCCCATGCTGGGCGTACCAAGTGCAGCCAGCATCGCCCCTTCGGGGCTGGACCTACATTTCGCGGCTTCGCCGCTACATTTCGGCCGCTGCTGCAAGCGTTAATGTTAAGACTTACCCACGTTTAGTAGACACCCTGTATAGTTAGGTTTAGGCCTAACACGGAGGTGTATCATGGGTAAGAAAAGAACTCAGGCGTATACGGAGGAGTTCCGTAGAGAAGCAGTTAAGAGAGCGGAAAAGCCTGGAGTAACAACGGCTTCTGTGGCAAGAGAACTAGGCGTCAGCGCACAGCAGATCTACAACTGGCGTCGTCAATTTAATCGACTGTCTGATAAGCAGTTCAATAGTTTAGACGGTGTCGACTATTCCAAACAGGAAAGCGCTGAAGTTCGCAAGCTCAAGAAGGAGCTGCATGAAGCTCGTCAGGAGGTTGAGTTTCTAAAAAAGGCAGCTGCGTACTTTGCGAACCACCAAGAGTAAAGTACGCGCTGATACAAGAGCATGTAGGGTCATTCCCGGTTAGCTTGATGTGCCGGTGCTTAGATGTCTCAAGATCGGGCTATTATCGATGGCGGGGGCGATTGCCATCTGCTCGCACGATTAGAAAGATACGAACAATCGAGAAAATCCGAGAGACGTTTTCTGAGTTTAAAGGTCGTTATGGGGCGCCTAGAATCGCTTGCGAGCTTCAAGAATTAGGCGAGTCATGCTCGCGGAACTACGTCGCTAAGCTTATGCAACAGGAGCATATTAAAGCGAGAAACGGCAAAGGCTTTCGATATAGTCAGCCAGTAGAGAGGAATATCAATGTCGCCGCCAACCTACTTAAGCGTTGCTTCGATGTGGATCGACCAAATTGCCGCTGGACCAGTGACATTACGTATATCTGGGTTCTGGAGCGGTGGTTGTACCTCGCGGTAGTTATGGATCTGTACTCTCGACGTATTGTAGGTTGGGCATTTGACTCCCAGATGACCGATGAGTTGACACATCGAGCGTTGAAAATGGCCCTAGAGCGACGACAAATAAAGCCTGGACTAATAGTTCACTCCGACAGGGGTGTGCAATATCGATCGCAGAAATATCAGGATCTCTTGTCTGAAAGTAAGTGCAAGCCGAGTATGAGTCGCCAGGCTAACTGTTGGGATAATGCGGCAATGGAATCATTCTTTAGCAGGCTAAAAGTCGAGATGGTCTATGCCAGAGCATTCGAAAGCGAAGAGCAAGCAAAATCTGCAGTGTTTGAATACATTGAGATTTTCTACAATAGGGTTCGTAGGCACTCTGCATTGGGCTATGTAAGTCCAGCAGAGTATGAGCGAAAATACGCATAGCTAGAGTGTCTACTTTTTGTGGGCAAGACCAACGAATTAGAGAATAAAGATGATATTTTGGATAGTAATTGTAATTTTCGGAATTCCTCTCATCTACATACTATTAGATATCAAGAATAAAAAGCAGCCCCAAGATAAAGAGCTAAAGAAAATACAAGACCGTCTGGCCGCCAAGCAAAAAGAGGCAATTCCTGCCAAACGAAAAGCAATAGAAGAAAAACATAAGAATATTAATAGCTAAAGCCACAAAAAACCCGTATAACAAGGCGCTCAAGCCGGACATATTTTAGCTGCTTAGCAAGGCGTTAAGTGTTATATGAGTCAGATCGACTTTATAAATGCACTCCTTAGTTCCTGTGACGATATAGAAGATGATTGGCAGGAACATCTAGATTTCTGGGAAGGAGATATACCAGAGTTTTATAATGATATTTCTGTTATTGTTCATTACATAACAAATAGGTATGTATCGAACCAGTATACGGATTTCGATAAACTATTTAGTGTTGTAGAGAAAGGTGTAATATCTAACGATGAGGAAACTTCGGAGTTGGCAACAATTGGTTTTCTTGAAGGGATACTGTTAGTGGGCTCTCACAGTGGCATAAAGCCGGTACAATTTGAGAAATGGCTTGGTAAAAAATCTAGAGAGTCGATTTATGAACTCAGAGAATTTTTCTCTAAAAACACTTAACAAGCGCATGAATTTCGCTCCAGCCCTACGGGCTTCCACCGGACAGGCAATGCTGCGTATCGCCTGCCCGATTATGCGGGCGTTAGCCACCACTTTAAGGAGATTAACCGTTGCTACTAGCGGGGCAGAAATAATCAGTACACCCTGGTAATATAAACTGCATGAAATACGATGCCAGAAAACTTAGTACTGAGGAGCAGCACCTCATACGTAAAATTGCTGTTCAGCGAGTATTTGATGGAGAATCTGCGGCGGAGGTTAGTCGTAGCTTAGGGCTGGGGAGCAGAACTATTTTCCCATGGTTAAGGACTGCTCGGGAGAAAGGTATTGAAGCGCTATCTCCAAAAATTAGACCTGGACGCGGTAGAAAACTGTCAGCTATTGAAGAAGAGGAAGTCAAACGATGGATTATTGGTGGCGATCCAAGGCAATATGGCTTTGATTTCGGATTGTGGACACGTCAGATCGTATCGGATTTGATTTTTGAGAGATTCAAAATTGAACTTAGCGTTTCTAGTGTCGGCACACTTCTACATCGACTGGGCCTGACGCCACAAAAGCCTCTACGAAGAGCTTACGAGAGAGATGAGAAGGCGGTGAATAAATGGGTAAAGGAAGTCTATCCAAAGATTAAATCTTATGCGAAAAAAACTGGTGCAGAAATATTTTGGCTGGACGAGGCTAGTATCAGATCAGACGATCCACTCCAAAGGACATGGGGAGAAAAAGGAAAAACTCCAGTGGTAAAAACGAGTGGTCAAAGACAGTCAATCAATGCGATCTCAGCTTTATCGAATAGAGGTGGCTTCTGGTATCATATTTATAGTGGAAAGTTCACGGCAGAAAAGTGCGTAGAATGCTTCAAAAATTTCCAGAGAAGTCAGAAAAGACCAGTGATTCTCATTGTTGATGGGCACCCAGTACACAAATCGAAAAAGGTATTGGAGTATGTCGATTCACAGGATGGAAAGCTTGAAATGGTGTTCTTACCGCCATATGCACCAAACCTAAATCCAGATGAGTTGGTCTGGAATCATATGAGAAATATAGGGACTTCAAAGAGGCCGCTGAAAAAAGGTGAGACACTACTGAGTCGTGCAAATGCAGATTTGCAGAGCATCAAGAAAAATAGAAAACTTGTGAAATCATTTTTTCAAGAGTCGACTGTATTCTTTGCTGCTGCCTAGGTAGTAAGTCTATTTAAAAAGAAAGAAAAGAAGGAGGAGGTCGAGCCTCAATTTATTGTGGTCACTGTAAATGCTCGACTTCAGCCTATGCACCGAGGCGAAATATACGAAGATCCGCTTGATGAAATACTTGCAAAAAATGCAGTAGGTGAGGTTTCTGGCGGGGGAACTCTTCAATCCCAGTCGGGTGAAATTGAGTATTGTGATATTGAAATTCAAGTTAGAGATTCTAGTGATGAAACCGTTGAATTAATTAAATCATCACTAAATAAATTGGGTGTGCCAAAGGGTTCTAAAATTAGAATAGAATCCACAGATTCAGACATTGAGTTTGGCACATTAGAAGGATTGGCCATTTATCTAAATGGTACAGACTTGGACGATGAGGTTTATGCTAAAAGCGACTCTAACCATGTCTATAGTGAACTAGACAGATTAACTCAGGGTGTGGGAAAAGTGTTTAGTTATTGGCAAGGGCCAACCGAAACAGCTTTATATTTGTACGGCACGTCGTTTTCTCAGATGAAGTCTCAAATTGCTGAGCTTGTGAATAATTACCCTTTATGTCAAAAGTGCAGAATTGAGCAGATCGCGTAAATATGGCTAACAAGTTGATACTGTTCGTTCCGGCAACTGCGTTGCCTCCACCGGACCTCCGCTTCGCTGCGGCCGCAGATCAATGCGTTATGGTTTTAAAAGAAATGAACAATGATTAAGAAAATTTTCGAGCAACTAGATTCTTCCTTTAAAGAAAATTTCAAGGATGTTTTTGATTCCCTTCAGTCAGGAGCGTCCGAAGAAGATCTAAAAGAGCTTCAAGAAAAATGCTTCAAAGATAAAGATTTGCCACCTGATTTGGAACTTCTTTACAAATGGCATAATGGCCAAACTGGATATGGCTCACTGAATCAAAATGATAATCGGACATTTCTACCGATTGACGAAGTTATTGATGCATGGGAATTTTTAAATGGATCTATAACAGATATACAGGGGCTAATGTCAAAGTCTTGGATTCCAATTGCTTACAATGGTGGTGGAGACTACTTGGTCTATGAATCAGAGGGCGAAAATGCCGGAATGGTAATTGCGTACTGGCATGACAATGACAGTCGTGAAATAGAATATCGTGGGCTTCAAGAATGGCTCACAGCAGCATTAGAGGCATCAAGATCATAACAAGCGCATGTTGTACGCCTCTATCGCGGCCGGACGGCTTACGCTACGCTCCAGCCACCGCAAATACGAACGTTCAGCGCAAAACATCGTAAACCTCACACTCAGTTGTCCCAACATTCCGTTAGTAATATTTCTAATGAGGAACCTTGCAGCCTTACTGCACCTGCTAGAACTCTCAGTAAAATAGGAGCAATTAAGAACTCACCATGGCATTTGATATCGACAAACTTACCTTTTTTTGCGAAAACACCCTTGAAGGGTTTACCAAAGAACACCCTGAAGAAAAGATTTGTGGCTTCGGCATTGATGAAAGTTATATCTATATAAACAGTCTTAGTACCTTTGCAGCTACGATTCAAAAATACAGCGATGACTGGGCACACTCTACTCGCGCCGTAACGTCACTTACAGATCTGTCTGATTCAGAATTAAGCGATGCTCAATTTGCTTATGACCTCATCAATAGAAATCTAAAAAATCAGGGCAAATACCCTGTACCTTTAGACTGGATCAGCAAGGCACGAACAATAGAAAGGGAGAAAGGAAACCCTTATAAAAAACCGGACAAAATCGATGAGATCTACCGAGAGTCTGCATCTTGGGGTTATCCAGAGGTCGCCTGTTTTAGGGAAGAAGACGGTTTTGATTATGATGCCCTAGAAACTTACGATATGCTTGACGTTGACGACCAACCTGCCAGTGAATTTGCACAGGCCATGAATCAACTGATGATCCGACTAAAACACAGTCCAATTTTTAACCAGCTAAAAGGCACTGATAACTTTGTTCTTTGCTGGGCAGGTCATAATCACTAATCAATGACAGGCACGTTGTCACTACACGTCGTGTACGGCAGCAAGCTGCCTGGGACGTCTACGGCGCCCCACACACAGGCGTTATGTTTAAGGGGCAGAAATGAGTTTTGATATAGAAAGGCTATATGACTTTTCAGTTAAGAAGATTCGTCAGTTCTCAGAAGAGCACAAAGATGAAACATTCTATGCCTTTGCGATAGATGCTAGCTTGCTATATCTAAATTCAGTAGAGAAAGCGGATGAGAGAGTTAAGTAGTATCAAAGCAATTGGGAAAGGCAATGTCGACTATTTACCACATGGGAAGAGATAGATAGCCAGGATTTGGAAGATGTTCAATGGCTGTTAGAGCTTGAAAGTGAAGAAGGTGATTTAGATTTAAACGACAAAGTTGCTTGTTTAGCATTTGTGAATGAAGAAAGAAAGGATTATAGAGCGCAGTTTGATGGAAATCCCTATTTAAAATTAAAGAACTGTTGGCGAATACCGGAGATTGGGAATGTCAAGGTTTCGCAGAAATGACAAAGGAAGATGGATTTGATAATGAACTATATGATGTTCACTATGAGTTAAGTGATGAAGAGCAAAAAACAAGTGAGTATGGACTAGCTATGGATCAACTTGTGGAAAAGCTGCGAGAATCAGACGTCTTTCAAAAAATGAGCCTGACAAAGGATTTTTATACTTCTAGGGTTGAGCACAATTACTAGTGGAGCGTCAAAAACATAACAAATTAATCAACGTGCCCCCTGGCGGGGCACGTCACTAAGGCGTTAACCGTCAGAACACAACTCATGACCAATGTAGATAAAATAGAGCAATTAATCCAACGAGCTAAGTTGGCCCATATGAGCAATGCTAAGTGGAGAAAACTATTTAAAATATGTGGGGAATATTCTCAAAGTATTGGCGGAATAATGTGGAAGTTTGTTGGCTGTGATACTCTGATTAATTGCACAATTTGTGTAACCGACTGCTTGTTAGATGAAGAGAGGTTTGCGGATTATTTCCCTAACCCTTATGCAAAACTTAATGAAATTGAGTGGATATTCATACCCTATAAATACAGCGATCCAAATTCAGATCCAAAAAGACCGCTGCCTCTTTTAGAAAATAATCTTACTGCCTTAATAGAACACCTTGAAAAATATTGCAAATTTCCTATTACAAACACTGAAAATGGCATTAAAATTATTGGGTACGAGTGGTGAAACGGTTAACCAGTCAAGGCAACGGACGCAGCAAAGCTGCGCCCACTGCTTGAGGCGTTAAGTTTCAGATATTAATTAGGTTAGGATTTTGAATTTATGATTAAGGAATTACAAAAAAACACAGTGTACGAAGTCATTGATCTAGCACCGAAAGATTGGATAAATATTTCCGTAAATATCGAAATAGATGAAATAGATGGCGAGATTGTTTTGAGTCCAAGTGGGTCAGTTTTGGTCCCAGACGGAGATAAGGAATTGGACTTGGGTATTGATGCAACAGATTGTTTTGAAGAGTTAAGGCAGTCAATGGCTGATGTTGATTCTGGTAATCGAGCTTGGACGATCTGTGATCTCAATATTTCTAACGATGGGGAATTTGAATTTGGCTTCGCATACAGTACGCCTCCTAGATTGTCGATGCTAAAGTAGGTCGGCAACGAGAATGGAAAACTTAACAAGTGACTATGGTTACTCGTCAAGTTTTTAAGCCATACTTTCATCCCAGTAGGTGTTGTTTTTCACCATTGTATTCAGGATCGTAATCTGCTTTCTCATGCAGGCAACCAGAGCAACCTTTTTAGGTTTGCCAGCGTCGACTAATCGCTTATACATGGGCTTTAGTTTGGGATGATGTTGTATGGCCGACATGATGGAAACAAAAAGAACCGTGCGTACGCGATGCCTTCCACCTCGAATATATCGTTTGCCCTGGAAGTTGCCGCTATCACGGTTCATCGGGGCGATACCGACAAGTGCAGCGATTTCTTTACGGTTCAATTGTCCTAGCTCAGGAAGTTCACTCATTAACGTATAGGCCAATACATTTCCGACCCCTTTGGCACTCAACAATAGGTCACGCCTTTGCCGCCACTCAGACACACTGTTAACCAGTTTATCCAGTTGCTTGTCGATACCTTGTAGCTCTTTCTTGATGGTGTTTAGAATGGTCTGTATAGGTTTGTGTACTGATTTCGGCATTCTCTGAAGCCGATTCTTTTGCATTGTACTCATCTCTAAACACTGACTTCTTACCGCCAGTAAGTCACTGATCTCCCTAAGCTTTTCTGGTTTTAGCACCGACAGCCCTGGCTTCATGGCCTCACCAAAATGTGCAATATCCATTGCATCTAGCTTGTCAGTTTTGGCGAGGCGCCCTGCGGATTTAGCGAAGCTCCTTATCTGCGAAGGATTGCAAACAACAATAGGTAATCCGGCTTTGTCGGCGGCGCAAACAAACTCTAACTCGAGCCTTCCCGTAGACTCTATTAATACTCTTTGAGGTTTAAGAGGTTGTAGTTGTTTAATGGCATCTTTAATGCCATTTTTATCATTGGCAACACTAAAGAACTGGCCAGTAGGTCTCACATAAATATCGAGTTGTTTACTGCTGGTATCGATACCGACATTGATCTCTTGAGGTTCCATAAGATAAGCTATCTCCGCCTTGCTATTCGGGCTCGAGGCCCACATGACTATCCGAGTTATGCCTAGTGAGTGCTTATCACGTTCATACTTGTTATCGGTCTTTTACGAACCAGCCAAGCAGCGAACTGTGATAAACAAGGCCTTCGGTGGCCGCCGAAGGTGGGTCTCAATTTACCCGTTAACGAAAAGGATTTTCAACATCAGAATCGGGCAAGAACAACCATACAAGGCCAAGCATCGACTGCGGCAAAGCGTCATTTTTTGTGCAAAAAACCGCACAAAAACCGCCGCTTTGCCTCCGCTGTGTTGGCGGCGTTATGCGCAAGAGATAAATCATGAATGAGCAAGCGGATCAACTGATTCAAGAGATCGGTAATATCTTGAAAATTGAGGCATCAAATATCGATCCAAATTGGGTTAATGCCTATGCGAGAATTCAATTTATGGAGGGAGCAACCAAAGATACATATTCATATATAGCTAATGACGAAGAACAAAGGTATTTCTTTCCTGAAAATGATTTTGAATTAGAGGATTTATTTTCTTCGTTACGTAAAGCAACTGATGCTTGGAAAGTGTGCTTAGTTTCGTTGACAAGTGAGAGTAATATTAATATCGATTTTGAGTATCAAGATGAAAGTCGTTGGTCTGCAATATAAGCCGCATAACAAGGCCAAACAACAAGTCTGCCGCTGTTGGCAGCGTTAGATGGAAGACTTACCCACGTTTAGTAGACACCCTGTATAGTTAGGTTTAGGCCTAACACGGAGGTGTATCATGGGTAAGAAAAGAACTCAGGCGTATACGGAGGAGTTCCGTAGAGAAGCAGTTAAGAGAGCGGAAAAGCCTGGAGTAACAACGGCTTCTGTGGCAAGAGAACTAGGCGTCAGCGCACAGCAGATCTACAACTGGCGTCGTCAATTTAATCGACTGTCTGATAAGCAGTTCAATAGTTTAGACCGTGTCGACTATTCCAAACAGGAAAGCGCTGAAGTTCGCAAGCTCAAGAAGGAGCTGCATGAAGCTCGTCAGGAGGTTGAGTTTCTAAAAAAGGCAGCTGCGTACTTTGCGAACCACCAAGAGTAAAGTACGCGCTGATACAAGAGCATGTAGGGTCATTCCCGGTTAGCTTGATGTGTCGGTGTTTAGAAGTCTCAAGATCGGGTTATTATCGATGGCGGGGACGGTTGCCATCTGCTCGCACGATTAGAAAGATACGAACAATCGAGAAAATCCGAGAGACGTTTTCTGAGTTTAAAGGTCGTTATGGAGCGCCTAGAATCGCTTGCGAGCTTCAAGAATTAGGCGAGTCATGCTCGCGGAACTACGTCGCTAAGCTTATGCAACAGGAGCATATTAAAGCGAGAAACGGCAAAGGCTTTCGATATAGTCAGCCAGTAGAGAGGAATATCAATGTCGCCGCCAACCTACTTAAGCGTTGCTTCGATGTGGATCGACCAAATTGCCGCTGGACCAGTGACATTACGTATATCTGGGTTCTGGAGCGGTGGTTGTACCTCGCGGTAGTTATGGATCTGTACTCTCGACGTATTGTAGGTTGGGCATTTGACTCCCAGATGACCGATGAGTTGACACATCGAGCGTTGAAAATGGCCCTAGAGCGACGACAAATAAAGCCTGGACTAATAGTTCACTCCGACAGGGGTGTGCAATATCGATCGCAGAAATACCAGGATCTCTTGTCTGAAAGTAAGTGCAAGCCGAGTATGAGTCGCCAGGCTAACTGTTGGGATAATGCGGCAATGGAATCATTCTTTAGCAGGCTAAAAGTCGAGATGGTCTATGCCAGAGCATTCGAAAGCGAAGAGCAAGCAAAATCTGCAGTGTTTGAATACATTGAGATTTTCTACAATAGGGTTCGTAGGCACTCTGCATTGGGCTATGTAAGTCCAGCAGAGTATGAGCGAAAATACGCATAGTTAGAGTGTCTACTTTTTGTGGGCAAGACCAATGGAAACGAGGAATTACATTTGTTCGGATTTAGGAAGAAAAACAAAGAACCGATTAAACCACCAAAGGAAAATGATGCTAAAAACTTTGATGAGTTTTTAGCACCAATTGATGGGCCTAATAAAGATTTAAATTTTGCCATCAAGTCTGGTAAGAAGAAGATCGCCGGGGTTATCAATAAACTCACGTTAGACTTTCAGCTTGTATCATCTGCTGACGCTGAAGATATCACTAAACAGTTGTTTTTGTTAGCTGCTAATGTTGATCTCAATGAAAAGAAAAGCAATCAATTGCTTGCAGCCATTGGCAAATTTATTTTAAAAGTAAGTAGTTCAACATCTGGGGCAAATTTCGTTTTTAGGGCATGGTCTGAAAGACTTATTAGCACAGACTTCTCTGAAAGATCCCAATCTCAAATCGCATTTCAATGGATCATGCTTTTGAATCAGAAAGACGGATCTGCCATTTCACCGCAATGTCTAAGGCAAGTCTTCGATGAGTCTCAAGCCATACTTGTTAATATATATAACAAAATATTACTGACATTTGATTCTCAAGCCGCCTATAAAGATAGCATAGGAGAGCAGCCCGGATATAAGCTCCTAGAAAAATTCGCTTGCACATATTTTTACCACTCTAACAAATCTTACGAACATTACGAGTCATGGATATTAGATTCGGTTTCTCGAAACATTTTATTTGGAAATGGACTAATCCTAAGTGTACTTCAACGCTCCGAAAACCATCCTCAAGTAATGGTAGAACTTCTAGATCTCTATGTTTGTTCTTCAATTGATAAAAATCATGATGGCATGGCGTGGACATTATTTTTGGATCTGTTCGATGTGGAAACAACTAAACCTAAAGACCTTAGTGCTATAGTCGAGAAAATGGAGCCCAAAATTGATTCTTGGAGTGCAGATCAAAGAAGCTTTGCTATTGAATGGCTATTTCTAGGCAGAGATACCCAGAAGTGCAAGCGTCTTCTGGTGAAATCAAAAGGTGCAAGGCAGTTAGCCTCGATTTTGACCCAAGAAGGTAACACTAACTATGTAAATGAATTGAAAGCCTTATTAAACGAAAAGCTTGAACCTAATTACACCCTTCCATCTGGGGGCGAAGATCAATTTATTGATATAAACATCAAACTAATGGTTATCAACGAATTGATGTACATAAGAAAAACTTTAACTCCAGCTTTCAATATCTATGAATTTGCAAAGGCATATGATCACAGAGAAATCTCTGTAACTGGTTACGAAATTATACCAGAGGCTCTCGATTATATGAGGGGTATCAGTATTCCCCAAGATCTTCTATCTACCATTAAAGAGCTAAGATATGATGCTAGCGACGAAATATATGGAAATTTATCTCCATTCTGGGACGGCGAAGATGATATTTTTGAAGCGAACTCACTTAGTGATTTAGAAAAGCTCAATAATTTGGAGAGCATTGATGGATTCAATGAGAAGTTAGTCGATCAATTTTCTAGCCTATTAGAAAAACATAATATTCAGGTTCAATGAAAACGGCTTTTTATAAGGTTAACCAAAGAACATCTAAATCGGGTAGCCGGTAGTTTTTAGCTACCGGCCCCCACACCACCCATCATGCGGGTCCGCAATGGGCGGTTCCCTATCCGTAATGAATCTCTACCCAACGATCTCGCATTGAAATCAAACCCATCTCTTCGAAGAACTCATTATTGAGCGCAATATGAATACCCTCAGTTTTTGCGCTTCGCCAGTAACTTTTACCGGACGAGCCGCAGGTAACTGCCAGCGATTCACTCACACCCATACGCAGTAAATTTCGAACTTTCGTTCTCACTCTGCGCCAATTCTTCCAATAGCTCATTCTTAATCGCCGCCGTATCCAGCAGTCTAGATCTATACATTTTTGATAGCCTTGCGCTATTCCAAAATAGTTGATCCAACCACGGAGGTATACGGTAAGTTCTTTCAGTTTCTTTTCCATAGAGATACCACGAGATCGCCCTGTAATCTGGCGGACGCAGTATTTAAATTGGAGCAGGGACTTATCATGCCAGACAAGCTTTGCCCCCCGAAAAGAGAAACCTAGGAACTTACAACGGCTGACAGGAACCACTTGGCTTTTAGTATCGTTAACTTTGAGCTTAAGCTTGCGCTCAACAAAGCGTTTAATACTCACCATAACCCGCTCACCCGCGCGTTTAGAGGAAACCACAATCACAAAATCGTCCGCATAACGGACGAAATTGTGTCGGCGTTTTTCCAGCTCTTTGTCGAGCAAATCGAGTACAATGTTGGACAGCAGCGGCGATAAAGGGCCACCTTGTGGTACCCCCTCATAACACGCTTTCCAGCATCCATCTTCTACTCTTCCTGCACGCAAGTAGCTTGCGATCAGTTTGAGTAAGCGCTTATCGCTGATTCTTTGGCCAAGTAAACTCATGAGGAAATCATGATTTACCCGATCGAAGAATTTAGATAAATCGACATCCACTGCTATTCGTTTCCCTCCCTCGATATACTTTCGCAGCTTTTTTACCGCATGATGCTGCGATCGCTTTGGGCGGAACCCATAGCTGAACTCCGAAAAGGTTTTATCGAAACTGGGACCGATGATTTGGGCGATAGCCTGCTGAATAACACGATCAAAGATCGTAGGTATCCCGAGACCACGCTGGCCACCATCTGGCTTGTGAATGTAGACGCGCCTGACGGGAAGCGGCCGGTAATGACCCTGTCGAATGGTCTCGATGAGGTCGTCGCCAACTGCCTTAAAGTGCTGCACAAAATTATCGACAGTAATCCCGTCAATGCCTGCGGCACCTTTGTTGCTTCGCACATGTTTCCATGCAGCATTAAGATTTTCTTTGCTGAGGATGACTTCAAGCAGATTTTCATTTGAGTTGAGTGTCATGGCAGTGCGCTACGTCAATTTTATATCCGGCTGGCAACATATCAGTAGGCTAGCCCTGTCTTTTAACTCATGGATTTTGGGTTCAGGCCTTCACCGTATCCAAGGTATTAATCTTGGTATTAGGCTACTATGCCGTCGGCTGACTTCTGTTTAATCACCTTGATCATTACTGACCAAGGCGCCGCTGTGTTCCACCATTTTTGTCTACCCCACGATGGTGGCTAGCGGGCTGGGCCTACTTATGAGTCAGCGGCCACGCTGACAGCTTCACAGCAGCAAGCTAAACAGATCTCCCCAGATAAGAACGTGAACTTTCACTACACAACTGCATCATTTACTCTACCCGTTAGACCACATGGCTTTGGTATCCTTGGCTACCTCGCCTCCAGGCTAAGCCTTATATGATGTTTCTGTTCGTCAGCTCGTAGTTTTGCTAGCGGCTTCCTCCCCACAAGACCTCACGGTATTGCAGTTGCCATTCGCTAGTAGTTGGCATTTAATGAAGTCCATTAAACGGTGATCTTTCTACAGGGGACTTTCACCCCATTAGTTCACGCCCATGCTGGGCGTACCAAGGCTTGACACGTGAGCACCAACTCGCGTACGCAAGTTGGCACCACATGCAAGCGGCGTATGCGTAATTGAACGATGTACGAAGAAACTATTACGAAACTGGAAGAACTAGCTAAAACCAATGCTGATGCTTCAAAAAGCATCGGTGAAGCTATAGCCTTGTTGAAGTTCTGCCAGAAACACAATATCTCGAGAAAAGATAATGTCGTTGAATTACCAGAAACTGAGGAAGCGTTCGGTTTCTTTGCTGTGAAGGAATGCGATGAGAATGGGAAAGTACTGAGATCTATCGATGACGAACAAAGTAATCCGGTAGAAATTATTTCACAGTCAATCATCATCGAAAGAAAAAGCTAAATGTACAGAGCGCATAACCATTTTGGGCAGTGCGGCTGCTTCGCAGCCCAGACGCACTTCGTGCGCTGCTGCCAAAGGCGTGTGTGCCAGGCATGGCATTTAACTAGAGAGGTGAAAGTCCTCTTACCAGGTATTCGTGGAGCCGAAGGTTAGCGAAAGGGCAAGGTTAATATCGCGAGGTATTGGCTGGAGGAAGCCCAACGCAAATTCACGGGGTGATGAACAAGAACTGGATATGAGGTGTGACGTAGGCGGAGCCAGTGGGCACGTGACCATAAAGCTCTCCATCCACAATTGGCCTACGTTTTTATAAATCCAGCATCTACGTGAAGAAAGTTAAATGTCTTACCCTGGGAGGTCTATGGGTTGTTAATGGAGTAACTGAAAACTGAGAGATTGGTTTTGACCGATCCATAGAAGTCAGCAGAGGGCATAGTAGGTAGACTTCGTGCTACTGAAGGCCTGAACAATTCTGGACAGTATTATTAATGCAGAGCTTGATGACTGCATCTGACAAGTAACTGAGTTGCCAGGAAAAAAAAATATTTTTTTTTCTGGGTGAACATCAAACTGGAAACTTAATCATACATTGTCCAATTTCCCATCTCTTTTAATGCAGCGAATTCTAGATAGGAATAATCTGTTTCGAGCATTACAACAAGTTTCTCGTAACCAGGGTGCGCCAGGTCTCGATGGTATGACGGTAAAACAGTTGCCGGAACATCTTAAGCAGACTTGGATTGCTACCCGACAAAAGGTGTTAAGTAGTATCTATCGTCCTCAACCGGTGAAACGCGTCTTTATACCAAAAGGCAATGGAGGCCTGCGTCCATTGGGTATACCCACTGTGCAAGATAGGTTGATCCAACAAGCTATCGCACAGATACTCAGTGAGCAATGGGAGCCGAAGTTTCATGCTCTTAGTTTTGGTTTTAGACCAAATCGATCGGCACACCAGGCGATTAGACAGGTCCAAAACTTTGTCCGGCAAGGAAAGCGCTGGACGATCGATATGGACTTGAAATCCTTCTTTGATGAAGTGAATCATGACAGGCTCATGCTAACACTGAAGCAAAGCGGAATACCGGCTGATGTGCTGGGGTTGATAAACCGATACCTAAAAGCGCCAACGGTAGTCGATGGCAAGGTAATAGCTACAACAAAAGGCGTCCCGCAAGGTGGGCCGTTATCTCCGCTTCTAGCGAATATTGTGCTTAATGAACTGGACTGGGAGCTGCACAAGCGGCAACTCAGTTTTGTACGATATGCCGATGATTTTCAAATACTGGTGGGAAGTCATCGGTCTGCAGAGCGGATAAAAGTAAGCCTTACGCACTTCATCAAATGTAAGCTGAAGCTCACAGTAAATACTGAGAAGAGTGCAGAGGATCACTTCTGGAAGCGGAGCTTTCTAGGATTTAGATTGCTGAAGAAGGATGCCCGGATAAAGGTATCAGAATCATCGATTAATAAATTGAAGGCAAAGATCAGAATGATCACCCGCCGAACACGAGGCCGCAAGTTTACTCAGATCATAGAAGAGTTAAAGAAGACCCTGCTTGGTTGGAAAGCGTACTTTGACATCAGTGAAGTACTGAGCCCTCTGAAAGATCTGGACAAGTGGATAAGGCGGAAGTTGCGATGTTATTTATGGAAGCAATGGGGACGTAGTGGTTACCGCAGATTAAGAAGGCTGGGTGTTGATCGCTTTTTAGCGTGGAACACGGCCAAATCAGCACATGGACCATGGAGGCTAAGCAAAAGTCCTGCCCTTTACAGAGCATTGCCAAATAGATACTTTAGGAGCTTGGGGCTGCCGGAATTGGCAGATAGGAAGGGGAATAGAATTGAACCGCCATGGTACGTGATCCGTATGCCTGGTGGTGTGGGAGGAGAGGCATCGTGAGGTGCCTCCCTATCCCGATTAAATGCCTATGAGTATTGAAATCGTCAAGCTGGAAAAACAAGAAGAGAGCTTTTTAATTTGGATCGATGAAGACCAGTCTTTCAAATCTAGTCAGTTCAATGCACTATTAAGCCCTCCAGGGATAAAGGGCGAGAAAATAGTTCATAGCTCAGTTGGTCCGGCTGAATACATAGAAGAAATTACAACAAATGAGGGTGCTTTCTTCCTATCAGAAGAGTTTGATGAGTGGGCTGGAGCAACAATCTATTCGGACGATACAGAACTAATGAATAAAATATTGAGTTTAATGCTCAGCTCTGGCTTGTACCATGCTCGCCAGTAATAGAGCAACATCAGGACACCCACAGATTGAAAGATGACACCGGAAGTAGTACGGGCCTTCCACTTTAACGGCCATTTCTCCTGCCTGGAGCTGGAAGAGGTTAAATACAGAAAAATTATGTTTGAGCTTTAAAATTTTGTGATTTTGGCCAAAAACCAGAAGGAATAGTATTGAAAGGTTGGGCGGGAATTAGTGGGGCGTTGCAGAAAGGAAACGTTGGCAATCGCCTATGCCATGTACCCAGCGTTTATTGAGCCGAATACAGGCCTGCCGTACGACCTCTGTTGATCCCACCAGGCCTTTAAAGAGGCTTTCAAAGTTCCGAATAAGATAGAGCCAGTGTTTTGCTGAGATTTCCAGCCACTCAAGGATAGGGGGAGCATTTTGAGAAATGGCACCGCGCTTTTTGGGGTCTAAATGCCGGCCGCTCCAGTCCACTAACGCCAAATAGTGATCCAATTGAAAGCGCAACCCTCTCGACATATTAAGGCGCTCGCCACCCACAAACGGTAGTAGCTCTTTAGGCTGCTCACCTGAGATCACAGCGCGAATACGCTGCTGAATGGACGTGTGATCGGAGTCCTCCGGGGTCTTTGCAATATCGGCACGGATAGGATTGAGACCGACATAGGCCATGCAGGCCGCCAAAGCTCTTTCATCCAATAGCGCCTGAGACTTGAAACGGCCCTCCCAGAAGCGGCCAGTACAGCAGTCTTCTGCGTTGGCTTGGCGAGCAATAGATTCGTTTAGGCGCGCATAAACCAACTAATATCCATTAATCGCTCTCGCCACAGCTCAATCAGCTCTTTAAGCTTGTTCTATTCACTGCAGTCCAGTTAGGCCTGAATGAAGCGCTGAGCCACATTATTAGCGGAAGAAGCAGAAAGGTTTAGATCAAGATTTTAGGAGGGTTTTATGCAAGAAATCGAATGGAAGGGCGGAAACCCTTCACTAGAAGGTTTATATTTTTTAGCGGTTAAAATGGGAGCGGGATGTTATAATTTCGCAAACTGGAACGGTGTGTCTTGGGAAAAGAGTATTGAAGGAAGTGTAATCACTTTTTGTGACGCCGGCAGTTTTATATAACAAATTTCAATTAAATTGCCTTTTGCTGATAATGTGGTAATAGATACTAAACCGATACCTGGCGGGGAGTCAGAGTTTGAAGAAGTATAGCTAAATCGGATAGCAGGTATTTCCTAGCTACCGCCCCCAAAAACCTCATGATGTTTAAGTTGTCATTCGCTAATAGTTAGCATTTAATAGGGTCCATTAAATGGTGATCTTCCTGCAGGAGACTTTAACCTCGTGAGTTCACACTCATACTGGGCGTACCAAGTTAAGGCATGTTCAGCTTCGGCTGGTTCTCCGTCTCAGCACTTTGTGCCAACGCTGCGTACCCATACTTACCGCGTTAGAATAAAACCAATTTCAAATATTCAATGGAGTGAATTTATGAAAAAAACAAGAAGGAAGAAGAGTTCTTTATTAAAAAGAGGGAACTTGGTAAACTTTTTGACTCCGAATTTAATTTAGACGTAAATTTGTAGAGAGGGCAGCGTAAAGCTGATCGAGGATCGCCTGTTTTGTATCCTATACTAAAGTCTTTTAGGCTTTCTAACGGAAAAATTAGAAATCCTGATATAGACACATACTGGAGCAATGGTGAGTGGTGGGTAGACTGTACTTCAGGGGGTGTTTCATTATTTGATGTGCTGGGGGTACCAGTTTCTCGTTGGGATTACTATAGGCTATCACCAAACATTGTAATCCCTCATGGCCTAGTTATAACGAAGGATTCATATAATCGAAGTTATGATGCTACACATTACTCAATCCGGCCTCATTGGGATATGCCAGTCGCTAAGTTTTGTATACTCTTAGATGAACTTACTAAAGAAATAGTCTTCGAGAATTAATTATGGAACTAAGCCTTTCACATTTGTCACTCATGATCGAGCTAACTGAGTCAGAAATATATCGAATGAAATTGATAATAGATAGTCCCTCTTCAACAGAAGAGGAAGTGGATGCCAGTGGAGAGCATTCCATGCAACTATTATCTCTTTCGACAACACTTGCGGAATTGTATAAGCATAAGTGGAGCGATAACTGTAATTATCCTAGTTATGAAGATTTAGTTTCTTCAATCCAACTGGAGAATTGAACTCTAAATCGGGTAGCCGGCAATTTCTAGCTACCGGCCCCTACACTACCCATCGTGTGGGCCCGCAATTGACGGCTCCCTACCCGTACTGATTTTCTGTTCAATGATAGTCTTGAGTAGATCTTCAGTTGAACTGAGTGTTATGGCAGTACGCTACCGCAACTTTACCTGGCTGGAAACATATCGGTAGGCTAGCCCTGTCTTTTAACTCTTGGAGTTTGGGTTCAGGCCTTCACCCTATCCAAGGTATTAATCTTGGCATTTGGCTACTATGCCGTCGGCTGACTTCTGTGTAATCACCTTGTTCATTGCTGACCGAGGCGCTGCTGTGTCCCACCACTCTTGTCTACCCCTCGATGGTGGCTAGTGGGTTAGGCCTACTTATGAGTCAGCGACATGCTGACAGCCTCACAGCAGCAAGCTAAACAGATCTCCCCAGGATAAGGATGTGAACTTTCACTACACAACTGCATCATTTACTCCACCCGTTAGATCACATGGCTTCGGTATCCTTGGCCACCCCGCCTCCAGGCTGATCCTTATAAGATGTTTCTGTTCGTCAGCTCGCAGTTTTACTGGCGGCTTCTCTCTGCAAGACCTCGCGATGCTACAGTTGCCATTCGTTAGTAGTTAGCATTTAATGGGACCCATTAAATGGTGATCTCCCTACAGGGGACTTTCACCCCATTAGTCCATACCTAGGCTGGGCGTACCAAGTCAATTAACTACGCGCCTTTAGCGCCCGACAGTTTACACGCCGCTTCGTTATGTTTCTGAGGATGACTAGTGCATAAAGATCAAGTTCGAAGATTTTATGAGGTTCTTTGGGATGCCCACGATAAAAAAGCTATGCCATCGATCCTGCATGAGAGCTTCTCCTTTAGAGGATCATTGGGGCAGGAAAAGCGAGGTCACAAAGGTTTCGCTGAATATGTCGATATGGTTCACAAAGCGCTGGGTGACTACAAATGCATTATTGAAGATCTCGTAGAAGAGGGAAACAAGGTTTTTGCAAAGATGTCCTTTACCGGATTTCATAGAGATGAGTTTATGGGCTTTTTACCATCACATAAACGCGTAACTTGGAATGGGTGCGCCTTGTTTACCTTTGAAGGTGATCGAATCTCTGATGTATGGGTGCTGGGTGATTTAAAGAGCCTTGAAAACCAGCTCAAGAAAAACGAAATATAACAGACGCAGTCAGCAGGGCCGTCGATACGCGCCGACCTCTGCTGTAAGGCGTTAAATCTAAGCACCATGAAACTAATATATTCCTACTATTCTATTTATTCAGTTCCATTTCTGACGCGGTAGGCATTGAGAATCCGGCAAAAATTATCAACGCAAAGATTGTAACCAATCAATTAGATCGCTATATTTCACTAAGCTGTCAGAAAGGTCAGAACACAGAAGTGTTCGCCCTTACTGATCACCCTAAAGGCTATGAACTCTCTATTCCTAAGGGTTCAATTTCGGGATGCCTGCAAAGTGAATACTTAGTTATTGAAGGAGACAATAGACTTCTATTATTCATTGGACCCAACCCTCGGCCCGTATATAGAACCAAGTAAACTAACCAAGATTTAACAAATTTCTGCATCTGACCGCCTACATTCCGCTCGCTTTGTACTGTACGCTTACGCTAGCACAAAGCGGCTCCGTTCCGGCGGCAACTGAGCAAGGCGTTAGTTTTCATCAGGCTTCAATCAATGAAAGTTATATATCTAACCTTATTAATCATCCTTTATTCTCAGCGAGCCATTTCGTTTGAATATGATCATAAGGATTTAAGCTTTGATTTGAATAATGCCACTGACATTGTTATTGCCAAGAAAATCTCAGGCCGCATCGCGTACGCAGATCTGACACATGAAATTAGCTCATATAACGCAAAGCCTATTGAGTGGCGTGACTCTCCAGCGTGGGAGAGATTGCAAGATCTGAATCGAGGTATCGACTCAACTTTTTTGGTATTGAATTCAATCAAGGGTACTTTTGAAACAGGGGATCGATTTACATTTAATGACTCATGGATACCTGTTGAATTGGCTTCAGTTCAACTGTATTTTCTTTATCAGAAAAACGATCAAATACAGTCTAATCCGTGTCATCGAATACCAATCGGCGATAACAAACAATCAATCGTCGAGCTTTCTTCAGATCCTAATGGGATTATTGATTTGGTTTTACGTGACAAGCTATCATTTTGCGATTCAAAAAACTGACAAAGCAATGCACTGGACCTCCTGTGCACTGCTTTATTTTGTACTTTAATAGCATAAAATCAACCAACTACTTTCCGGCTAGTGCTTGGGACGTTATGACTTCCAAATATGAAAGAGATTAAAGAAAGAATTATAAACGCGGGATTAGGTGAAAAAGGGTTGCCGGTATTGGCCAGAATGGGTGAAGATCCAGGAAAAGAATATATAGAACAACTGCTGTCTGACTTGCATTCACTATTTCAAAACCTAAAAAGTTCAAGCAGTTTGAGCAAAGAGTTGTCGTACGCCTTGTACTGTATAGGCCACTATCCATATATTGAGTACTCAGCGTGGATTGATAAAGGTGCAACATTTAGAGGCGACCTGATTGACCCCCAGATATTTCAGTTAGAAATGGCCGTTGAAAGTATATTTTGTAATGAATGGTTGGAGTATGTTAATTAATAAAAGTAAAATAATAACAAAAAGCTCTTACGGAAAACCTACGGATTGCTTCGGCGTCCGTAAAGCTTTGTGTTATGCACATGAGAACTGAAGCATTGAATATTGAAGATATAGAGAAGTTAATATCATGCTATCAGTTGGCGATTTTGGCGCTTCCAAAAGTAACTCGTCATGAAGGATATCCTTATTATCCAGATGAGATCTCTGATTTTATGAATCTTTTAGAGCGCCCGCCTTGGGTAGCATATGAGTATCAGCCAAAGAAAATTAGAAATATTTTAGATTCGATTGATCGAGCTACATTTGAAGAAGTCAGGTGGGCTTTAACTACAGCAGCTAGAGCAGAAAGGTTTTGTGAAGGTTCCTGGGAGCTAACACTCAGAAATAGGCTTCTAGATCCAGTCCTTAAGCGACTTCAAGACCTACATCATACATAACAAAGCCGCAACAATAGGACACCCACAGTTTGAAAGATGGCTCTGGAAATAGTTCAGGCCTTCCACTTTGACGACCATTTCTCCTGGTCTGGTGTACGGCAAAGTGAAATACTGAAAATTATGCCTGAGGTTTGAAAATTGCGTGATTTTGGCCAAACCGGAAGGAATAGTATCGAAAGATTGGGAGAGAATTGGTGGGGCTTTACAAAAAGGAAACGTTGGCAGTCGCCTATACCATGTACCCAGCGGTTATTGCGCTGAATACAAGCTTGCCGTACAGCCTCTGCTGATCCCACCAGGCCTTTAAAGCGGCTTTCAAAGTTCCGATTGAGATAGAACCAGTGTTTTCTGAGATGCCCAGCCGCTCAAGGATACGGGGCGTCTTTTGAAAAATGGCACCGATTGGCTTGAGACCTACATAAGCTATAAAGTGGGCTTCCTAATAGGCCTAATTAATGACTTAGCGGCCAAGCAGACAGCAGCTAGCTAAACAGATCTCTCCAGATAAAAACGTGACCTTGCAATACACGACTACATCATTAGCCCGGCCCATTAGCCACATAGCTTCGGCATACTTGGCCACCTCGGCTCCAAAGATGTTTCTGTTCGTCAGCTCGCAGTTTTACTAGCGGCTTCTCTCCGCAAGACCTCGTGATGTTGTAGTTGCCATTCGCTAGTAGTTAGCATTTAATGGAGCCCATTAAATGGTGATCCTCCTACAGGGGACTTTCTCCCCATTAGTTCACGCCCATGCTGGGCGTACCAAGTAAAGGCACGCCGACAAAATTGGCGCTGCGCTTCTATTTTGCTCGAGCTACGAGCGTTAAGTTTACTGAGTATGAATGAGTATTCGAGCAAGAGAGCACTAAACAGAACCATACGAAAGGTCGAAAATCAATTTGCCACCAATCTAGCTAAGTCAAAGTGGCAAAGAAGGCAGCTTGAGAATGATTTAGAGTGGTTTGTAACTTGGAAGATTAAGCAAGTAACCCAACCGAAGACCTTCTGGTGTGACGGAGCTACAGACTTGCATCTGGACAGAGTTTCCAAAAAACAGCTCCGTATAAAGGCTTTGATTCGTATTGGGCCAGAAAGCAACGTAAACTGCATCAAGGAAGCAATACTACAGGGGACAATTTTCTTAAGCTCGCACGGTAAAAGACTAAAGAACTATAAGCTCGTCATTGAGAGCGGTGAGTCAAAATATGTGCTATCGAAAAAAACTTAACAAGGCGTTTAACTACACTCCGGCCTCAAGCGGCCTCCGTCGGACAGCCAAAATCGTACTTCGCGCCGGCTGCCGGTTAGCTTATCGTTAGGTTTACATTGATGAAGTACTTCGGTTTTCTTATTGCCGTACTCTCTATAAGTGGTTGTGTCATTCAACCAAAGAAATGTTCGATGGCGCAGCCTTCAGAAGGCTGGGTGTATATTAAAAAGCCGCCTGCAGAGGTGACGGAAGCAGCGGCAATACAGATTGAGAGCGGAGCGCACCATCTATGGTTAAAGAATAAAGATGGCCGTTATGGATTTTGTAGTCGGCCTAGAGGTCACGTTGATTGTTCATATCATTTCGAAGAAATAGATATAGTCAATAATAATTATGAGCAAGTTACTTTAACAATATCTACGTGTGGTAGCCCCTATTAATGAATAGGCCGCAAAACCTAAATCTGGTAGCCGGTAGTTTTAGCTACCGGCCCCCGGAGCTCCCATCGTGCGGGTCCGCAATGAGCGGTTCCCTATCCGTACAACGGTAGTGTCGAGCAGATCTTCATTTGAATTGAGTGTCATGGCAGTGTGCTAACTCAACTTATCCGATTGGAAACATATCGGTAGGCTAGCCCTGTCTTTTAACCCACGGATTTCAGGTTCAGGCCTTGACCTTACCCAAGGTATTAATCTTGGTATTAGTCTACTATGCCATCGGCTGACTTCTGTTTAATCATCCTGACCAAGACGCTGCTGTATTCCACCACCTTTTTATGTCCCTGCGATAGTGCTAGCGGGTTGGGCCTACTTATGAGCCTGAGGCCACGCTGACAGCTTCACCCTAGTAAACTAAACAGATTCGCCAGATAAGAACGTGAACGCTCACTATACCACTGCATCATTGACTCTATCTGTTAGGTGTCCTTGGCCATCCCGCCTCCAGGCTAAGCCTTATATGATGCTCCTGTTCGTCAGCTCGCATTTGCTAGCAGCTTACTCCCTACAAGACCTCACGGTATTGCAGTTGCCATTAGCTAGTAGTTAGCATTTAATGGAACCCATTAGTTCACGCTCATGCTGGGCGTACCAAGCCAATTAACTACACGTCTTTGGCACCCGATAGCTTACACGTCGCTTCGCTATGTTTCAGCTACGGGTTATTGAGGCGTTATGTTTCTGAGGATGACTGGTGCATAAAGATCAAGTTCGAAAATTTTATGAGGTTCTTTGGGATGCACACGATAAGAAAGTAATGCCATCGATCCTGCATGAGAGCTTCTCCTTTAGAGGATCATTGGGGCAAGAAAAGCGAGGTCACAAAGGTTTCGCTGAATATGTCGATATGGTTCACAAAGCACTGGGTGATTACAAATGCATTATTGAAGATCTCCTAGAAGAGGGAGACAAGGTTTTTGCAAAGATGTCCTTTACCGGATTTCATAGAGATGAGTTTATGGGCTTTTTACCATCACATAAACGCGTAACTTGGAATGGGTGCGCCTTGTTTACCTTTGAAGGTGATCGAATCTCTGATGTATGGGTGCTGGGTGATTTAAAGAGCCTTGAAAATCAGCTCAAGAAAAACGAAACATAACAATCTCAGTCAGCAGGACCGTCGCTACGTGCCGACTTCTACTGCAAGGACTTATGTGTAAAAAATGAAAGAACACCAAATACAAAAAGTAATAGACGAGCTTCCTGATGATAAGAAGATTCAGCTGTTGTGTAATTACGGCCATCAATTAACAATTCATGCCCGTGGTGGCTATGAATTTCAAGGGTCGGGTGTTACCGATCCAAGACTACTGAGAGACTGCAACGAAATTCAACACCGCGTTTTTCAAGCAGTTCGCGAAGTGGCTAGAGATTCAGACAATCAATTTTGTCTCAATAACGTTGGCCGCTGGATATCAGCCGAAGAAAGAAATGAAACAATATGTGCAGCTAGTGTTCATGCTTTTCAAACAGCACTGGCTAAACTCAACACATAACCAGGAGCGCAATGCTCGGCCAATGGAACCTTAGACTGGGCTGTCACTGCTTCGTAACGCCGGCCCATTCGCTTGGCATTTAGCCTACAAAGGGATATCAATCATTGAGTAAACACGTTAGCTGTATTATTAATGAACTTGAAGAATCAGAGATAGCTGATGATGATTTTAGTTTGTTTATGATTTTATTAAAAATTGATGATTCTGGAGAGGTGACATCAACTGAATCTATAGAGCCAATCGGTAAAATTGGTGTCGACATCGATAATGAAGAGTGCTTGTTTCATATAGCTACTTACGGCAAGCCTTTAAAAATATCTGAGGCATATGCAGAAATAGAAACTATTGATTCTAGGTTTTCTCTTGTCTCTGTAATAGAGAAAGAATTCGATGATTCATCATGGGTAAGAATGGATAATCCAGTAATTGGCTTTGGGGAAAATGTAAATGAAAAACGGTTTTTTATCGTATGCAGGGCTTAATAAAGGTAGGCAACTTCGCCCGCTAAAGGCGCGGGCTAGACTCGCTAACTCTCGCCTTTGCTACCGACGTTAGGCTCTCATATGAACGAAGCTCTAGTACTTGAATATTTAACCGATAGTGATGGTAGTACTAGGGATATTACGTTTACTCCAGCCACTTTGGCTTGTGTCGAAAAATTCATAAAGCTATTTCTCGAGGAATTCAGCGATGGCGAGCTTCAAGATCAAAACGGTGAAGTAGTTGAAATGTCTTCGGAAAGTGTAGTGTCTTACATCACACAACGTGAAGAAGGTTGTATTCATGGACAGCTGAAATCTAGAGATAGCTTTGTAAGACAAGTTCATCTGTTTCTCGATTGGCCTGAAGGTGAAAAAATAGCTGTTGAAATATCGTATTTTCCAAACGATCTTTGCAGTGATTTTACTACATCGATCTTTTTCGAAGCATTGAATAGTTGGTGGGATACTCTACAGACTAATGATGTATTCGTTAGGTATGAAAATGCTAGCTGGGAGTTTTATGATCCCGAGGGGCTGGGAGTCTTTTATCATGCTGTCAAGTCCTAGCTAGCACATGTTGTCGGACTGGTTTTCTGCTGTGCGCCAAACCAGCCGTAAATGCGGACGATATGAACGATGAAGACTCGGGCCACATTTGTTTTTTTTCTATTGTTAGTTGTCAGCTGTACGAAGCAATATGATATTTCGCTAATAGTCAATGAAGCTATAGGCTTCAAGCCTAAAGAGGATTTCGTAGTTGTCGAGCGGGAGAAGGCTTCTGATATTGCAAAATATTTCGATGACTATAACGAAATCTTCTATATAGAGATGTCAGAGCATGATCATGCTTCATTCATGAAGATCGTTGAGGAGGGTGGCTCCTGGAAGCTTCAGCCTAAATCTAGCCTTCCGGGCAGTAGTAACTTTCCGGAATGGGAAAAAATCATGTACTTCAAACAATATGGTCTTTTGACAATATTCAGAGTACGTGGCGACAGACCTGCGATTACTATTCAGGTCTACGAGCAGTGAGGCTCATAAATCGGGTAGCCGGTAGTTTTTAGCTACCGGCCCCAACACCACCCATCGTGCGGGTCGCAATGGGCGGTTCCCTATCCGTATGAATCTCTACCCAACAATAGCGTCGAGCAGCTCTTCATTTGAGCTGAGTGTCATGGCAGTGCGCTACCTCAACTTATCCGAATGGAAACATATCAGTAGGCTAACCCTATCTTTTAACTCGCGGATTTTTGGTTCAGGCCTTCACCCTGTCCAAGGTATTAATCTTAGCATTAGGCTACTATGCCGTCGGCTGACTTCTGTTCAATCACCTTGGCCATTACTGGCCCAGGCACCGCTGTGTTCCACCGCTCTTGTCTACCCCACGATGGAGGCTAGTGGGTTGGGCCTACTTATGAGTCAGCGGCCACGCTGACAGCTTCATAGCAGCAAGCTAAACAGGTCCCCCCAGATAAGAAGGTGAACTTTCACTACACAACTGCATTATTTACTTTACCCGTTAGATCACCCGGCTTCGGTGTCCTTGACCGCCTCACTTTCAGGCTAAGCCTTATAGGATGTTTCTGTCCGTCAGATCGTAGTTTTGCTAGCAACTTCCTCCCCACAAGACCTCGCGATGCTCCAGTTGCCATTCGTTAGTAGTTAGCATTTAATGGAGTCCATTAAATGGTGATCCTCCTACAGGGGACTTTCACCCCATTAGTTCACGCCCATGCTGGGCGTATCAAGTAAAGGCACTCGACGCCAAAACCTTCCATTTCCTATGGTTTTGACAGAGGTGCGTTATGCATCAATCTCTACACCAAACAATAGGTATGTCTATATGAACCAAATAGCAACGCAGGATGTAGTTCGCATATCAGATAGTCTTTCTAAGGGAATGGATAAACTATATAAGACTGGGGGGTTCGCATTAGCCTTTGGGTTTGCTGGCATTTTATCTATGGTATTGGCTAACATACCTGGACTAACTTTACCGTCTGAGTTATTTGTTGTTGGAGCGATATTGACTATCGGGTGCTTTTTATTTTTCGTGTATACCCATTTCCAAGGAGCACGAAAAGCACTTGCTGAAATCAATGAAAATAAGCCTCTGATTGATGCCGTACAAGATGTTTCTTTACAGGTCACAGAATTGACATCTGTTATTCAAGCGTACAGCTTTAAGAACCTAAGTAAAATACATAATACTTTAGAGGTTGCATGCCCTATTATTGAAGGTCTTCCCCTGGTTGGAGATAAAGCCAAAGAATGGGGATTAAATGATGCCTCAAGGATTTCAGGCATAATTGTGGATACTACTGAAAACACAAAAAACTTGGTAACGGAAGTTAAAGAAGCTCTTATCAAAGGTGATTTAAAGAAACTAAAAAGTTACTCCAAGGATCTTCAGCAAGCTGTGGACACAACCAAAGAGGCCCTAAAAACTAATTCTTAAATCGGGTAGTCGGTAGTTTCTAATTACAGGACCCCACACCACTCACCGGGTGGGCCCGCAATGGGCGGCTCCCTATCTATAATGAATCTCTACCCAACAATAGCGTCGAGCAGCTCTTCATTTGAGCTGAGTGTCATGGCAGTGCGATACCTCAACTTTATCCGACTGGAAATATATCCACAGGCTAGCCCTATCTTTTAAATCGTGGATTTTGGGTTCAGGCCTTCTCCCTGTCCAAGGTATTAATCTTGACACTTGGCTACTATGCCGTCGACTAACTTCTGTTTAATTACCTTGATCATTACTGACCAAGGCGCCGCTGTGTCCCACCATTTTTGTCTACCCCTCAATGGTGGCTAGTGGGTTGGGCCTATTTATGAGTCAGAAGCCGTGCTGACAGTTTCCCAGCAGCAGGCTAAACAGACCTCTCCAGATAAGAACGTGAACTTTCACTATATAACTGCATCATTTACTCTACCCGTTAGATCACATGGCTTCGGTGTCCTTGGCCGCCTCGCCTTCAGGCTAAGCCTCATAGGATGTTTCCGTTCATCAGCTCCTAGTTTTGCTAGCGACTTCCTCCCCACAAGACCTCGCGATGCTGCAGTTGCCATTCGTTAGTAGTTAGCATTTAATGGAACCCATTAAATGGTGATCCTCCTACAGGGGACATTCGCCCCATTAGTTTACGCCCATGCTGGGCGTACCAAGTTTGTCAATGATCGCCCTTAGGGCTGGACAGCTTTAAACGTGGCTTTGCCACAAAGCTGCCCATTACAAATGGCGTTATATTTTTACTGAACTATGGAGTAGTAAATGAAAAGACCTACATGGGCGACAATAATTGGAGTGTTGGCAATTATCTTCGGGATATTTGGGGTTCTTGGTGGCGCTCAGGAAGTAGTCATGCCCTCGATGCTCGAAATGCAGAAAGAAATGATGACTGAATTCAGTAAAGGGAAGACTCCTGATGGAAAGGATATACCCCAATTGACACTAGAAATTGAAGAGGAAGGTGACCCCAAACGAATTGAGTTTTCTCAAGTGATGGAGTCTATGCAAGAACAGTTTAAGGTCCCAGAGTGGTATGAATCTTGGTCAATTGTTTTTGGTATAGTATCTATGGTCGTAGCAGGTCTGTATCTTATATCTGGAATATTTCTAATGATGACCAAAGATTTCGCGATAAAGCTTTTCTATATAGCTATCGCTGCGTCTGTTATTTGGGCCATTATTAAAACAGTAATTAGCTCGCAGTCAGATAGTGGGTTCTTGATGGCTCAAATACCTGGCTCAATCACTAGCATTGTCATCGATATAATACTTCTTATTGTGGTTCTCGTTGGCAGTAAAGAGGCTTTTGTTGCTCAACAAGAAGAAATATAAATCGGGTAGCCGGCAGTTTCTAACTACCGGCCACCACACCACCCATCATGCGGGTCCACAATGGGCGGTTCCCTATCCATAATGAATCTCTACCCAACGATAGTGTCGGGCAACCCTTCATTTGAGCTGTGTGTCATGGCAGTGCGCTACGTCAATTTTATATCCTGCTGGCAACATATCGGTAGGCTAGCCCTGTCATTAACTTGTGGATTTTGGGTTGGACCTACTTATGAGTCAGCGGCCACGCTGACAACCTCACTGCAGCAAGCTAAACCGATCTCCCCAGATAAGTACGTGAACTTTCACTACACAACTGTATTATATACTCTACCCGTTAGATCACATGGCTTAGGTGTCCTTCGCCACCTTGCCTCCAGGCTAAGCTCGATAGGATGTTTCTGTCCGTCAGCTCGTAGTTTTGCTAACGGCTTCCTCCCCACAAGACCTCGCGGTGTTGCAGTTGCCATTCGCTAGTAGTTAGCATTTAATGGAGTCCATTAAATGGTGATCTCTCTACAGGAGACTTTCACCCCATTAGTTCACGCCCATGCTGGGCGTACCAAGGTGCAGCAACGGACTTCCGGCAATTGTGCACGACGTTAGGACTGTAAACCTAAAATGAAATTATTAGTAACCCTTATCCTTGTTTTTATCGCTCAGGATACACTTGCATGTCAGGGGCTAAATTGGACGCCAGGACAGTGGGCTGAAAATGCGAAAGAAGTTTATATTGGTAGAGTGTCTAGCATATCTATTCCTGAGTTGGAACATCGAGTGTTAAGCAAAGAGCAAGAAGGTTATTTAGTTCGTGGAGCGGAAAGAGTAATCCGAATAAAGGTATATGAAACACTGAAGGGCAGCCGAGAAAATCTTGTTCAGGTGAAATTAGGTTGGTGTCGTGGCGGTAAAGCGGATCTTGGAGAAATGGTAGTTCTTTATAGTCTTGGTAAGGAGTGGCACGCAAAGAAAGCTAGTAGTGCGATTGCCAAAACTAGAGCAGCCCTAACAAATAAAGACACCGGACGTGGTAAAGCTACGTCGGTGCTTTAAACGTAAAACGTAGGGGAGTTTCGGTGTCGTTTCTCAGAAATATTTTCACCAAGAACAAAGCGAAAACTATGCGACTTGATAGTCTCGGTGAGTTTTCGTATGTCAACGATGGTAGAGACGAATATTGGAAGGTGGAAAAACCTGTAGGCCTATTACCGTCTAGATTTGATTTTGGTGCTGTTAGCGGGAGCCTAGAAGGTCCATATCCAGTAGCGCTTGACGCTTTCGGTTCTATGCAGAAAGACCAGAAAATTTGCACTCCTACCTAAATGATCTCTTTTATTCCAAACTTAAAGAGAAATATGGAGATCTCACTATAAAAGGCATTCAATCAAATTTTTACCTTAAGTCTCTTACATGTGAATCCAAAGAAGAATTTGAGTTTGGATTTCACTCAAACAGTGATGACGTATTTGTAGAGCTATTTTGCAGAGCTGGTTCGGTAACGGAAGTACATATTGATGAAGGCTGCTGTGAATACGTATAACCAATTAATCCACTATGCGCCTACGGCGCCGGACAGCCTACTCGCCGCTACACGGCACTCCGGCTGCAGGTTATTGAGGCGTTACTAGCGGGGCAGAAATAATCAGTACACCCTGGTAATATAAACTGCATGAAATACGATGCCAGAAAACTTAGTACTGAGGAGCAGCACCTCATACGTAAAATTGCTGTTCAGCGAGTATTTGATGGAGAATCTGCGGCGGAGGTTAGTCGTAGCTTAGGGCTGGGGAGCAGAACTATTTTCCCATGGTTAAGGACTGCTCGGGAGAAAGGTATTGAAGCGCTATCTCCAAAAATTAGACCTGGACGCGGTAGAAAACTGTCAGCTATTGAAGAAGAGGAAGTCAAACGATGGATTATTGGTGGCGATCCAAGGCAATATGGCTTTGATTTCGGATTGTGGACACGTCAGATCGTATCGGATTTGATTTTTGAGAGATTCAAAATTGAACTTAGCGTTTCTAGTGTCGGCACACTTCTACATCGACTGGGCCTGACGCCACAAAAGCCTCTACGAAGAGCTTACGAGAGAGATGAGAAGGCGGTGAATAAATGGGTAAAGGAAGTCTATCCAAAGATTAAATCTTATGCGAAAAAAACTGGTGCAGAAATATTTTGGCTGGACGAGGCTAGTATCAGATCAGACGATCCACTCCAAAGGACATGGGGAGAAAAAGGAAAAACTCCAGTGGTAAAAACGAGTGGTCAAAGACAGTCAATCAATGCGATCTCAGCTTTATCGAATAGAGGTGGCTTCTGGTATCATATTTATAGTGGAAAGTTCACGGCAGAAAAGTGCGTAGAATGCTTCAAAAATTTCCAGAGAAGTCAGAAAAGACCAGTGATTCTCATTGTTGATGGGCACCCAGTACACAAATCGAAAAAGGTATTGGAGTATGTCGATTCACAGGATGGAAAGCTTGAAATGGTGTTCTTACCGCCATATGCACCAAACCTAAATCCAGATGAGTTGGTCTGGAATCATATGAGAAATATAGGGACTTCAAAGAGGCCGCTGAAAAAAGGTGAGACACTACTGAGTCGTGCAAATGCAGATTTGCAGAGCATCAAGAAAAATAGAAAACTTGTGAAATCATTTTTTCAAGAGTCGACTGTATTCTTTGCTGCTGCCTAGGTAGTAAGTGCAACCGTTAATAGAGTGCTGTATGTATAAATTAGTATTTCTAGTAGGCCTGATATTTTTTCCATTCCAAGCTGCAGCAGGCGTATGGGGAGTCGGTGCATTTGAGAACGATACTGCTCTAGATTGGGTGAGTGAAGTATCCGGCTCAGATAATTCGCTAGTACTTTTTAAAAGTGCAATCGATGCGCCCTCTAGAGGTGGATATATTGATGCTGACATTTGTTTCAATGCTATTGCAGCATCAGAAGTAGTAGCAATCATATTCAATGTACCGAGCGGGAAATATAATGAAGATATATTGAGCCTCGCAAAATCTCTCAAGCCACAATTGAGCGAAGAGGCAGTGCCAAGAGCAGAGAAGGCTGTGGTAATTTGTAGTAGTGAGCCAGGCTCGGAATTAAAACAGCTGTGGAATGAATCGAAAGAATGGAGTTTCTATGTTAGTGGGTTACAGCTTCGTCTGAAATCCGCACTTAAATCGGGTAGCCGGTAGTTTTTAGCTACCGCTCCCATGCCCACCCAGCGTACAGGTCATGAATGCTAACCGGTTGGACCTACTTACCAGCCAATAGCCACGCTGGCAGAATCACTGAAAAAAATTACACAGATTCCCCAAGATAAGAGTATAAAATTTCACAAATCAGCTGCATCATTAACCCTATCCATTAGATCACGTGGCTTTGGCACCCTTGGCCTACAGACTAAGCCATATAGGATGTTTCTGTTCGCCAACTCATAGTTTTGCTTGCGGCTTCCTCCCCACAAAACCTTATAGTATTGCTATTCGCTAGTAGTTAGAGGTCATTAAACGGTGATCTTCCTACTGGGGGCTTTCACATGTCAAGTGCAACTCTTATTGCCCTCATCCTTTACGCGGGCAATACAGGGCCTCATAATTGCTGTTTATCCGTAAGCAGGATTCGATTTCTTGTATCAAATACACATAGAAATATGTCAATAGCATATATGATTAATTGCCAAACACTCAAAGCTGGTATCTAGTGAAAACTCCCAAACGTCTACAGCCTCTTATCGATGATGGCTTAATCGATGAAGTTATCAGCCGCCTAATGAGCGGCAAAGAAGCCGATATATTTATTGTCCGTTGTCGTGACGAAATTCGTTGCGCCAAAGTCTATAAAGACGCGAATAAGCGTAGTTTTAAAAAGGCCGCACAGTACCAAGAAGGGCGTAAAGTTCACAGTGGTCGTCAAGCACGTGCCATGCAAAAACGGTCAAATTATGGCCGCCAACAGCAGGAAGAGATTTGGCAAAATGCCGAAGTTGATGCTTTATCCCGTTTAGCACGCGCTCATGTACGAGTTCCCAAGACTTTTGGTTGTGTTGACGGTGTATTATTGATGGAGTTAATCACTGACGAAGCAGGCAATGTCGCACCACGGCTTGGCGATGTGACAATGTCAGAAGAGCAAGCAATTCAAGATCATGCATTAATGATTCATTACATCATGCTCATGCTTCACGAGGGAATTGTACATGGCGATTTATCCGAATTTAACGTCCTAGTGGATGATTCCGGCCCTGTGATTATCGATTTACCCCAAGCTGTTAATGCCGCTGCCAATAACAGTGCACAAGAAATGTTCACTCGCGACGTCGACAATATGCGTCGTTATTATGGCAGATTTGCCCCCTCTTTATTACAGACTCAATACGCCAAGGAAATGTGGGCACTGTTTGAAGAGGGTAACTTAACGACTAGCTCAACGCTCAGCGGCAAGTTTGATGATGATGATGACAGCGCTGATGTCGACGCCGTGCTGGAAGAAATCAAAGCGGTGATGCAAGAGGAACTGGAACGAAAAGAGCGTATACGTGAATCTTCAGAAGATGCATAAATTTAGATGAAAGCACCCGGTTTAGTAACCTTGCTGGTTGCTGCGGGTATTGCTTATTACCCTATTGCACAAATTAGTGCACACACACATTAGGACACCCAAAGGCTGGAGGATGCTGTAGCAAGCTCCCTTTCTGGGGGCTCTTACCCTTTGATTTATAGGTAAGAGAGATTAAGTTCTGGGAATTGATATGCAGATTTTTGGAAATGCTATTTTGGATAAAAGAGTGGTAATCGTGTTATAGAGTATTTGGGGTAGAAGTAGATTAGCAGGGTGTGGCTAAGAGGAAACGCCGGCAATCCCTATTCGGTGTATCCAGCGTTTATCGAGTTGGATGCAAACTTGCTTTACCGTCTCCACTGATCCCACCAAACCTTTAAAGCGGCCTTCAAAGTTCTAACTGAGATAGAGCCAGTGTTTTGCTGAGATGCCCAGCCGCTCAAGGATAAGGAGCGCTTTTGGGGGGGCTAAATGCCGGCCACTCCAGTCTACTAACGCCAAATAGTGATCCAGCTGAAAGGGCACCCCTTTCGGTATATTAAGGCCACATTTTCCACTAAGCTCCTCATTGAGCAACCTCTTGTTAAAACACACCAGAGAATTGAAGTGTAAAGCCCTCGACTAAATAACGGCTATCCTAGTAAGGACTCAGTCGCTAAGTAACTAACTCCAAAAACGCTAAGCGGCTAAATACTACCCTTAAACTTAAGGAGCCTCTGAATAACTCCGTGATACCTCTGGCATGCAGAGCGGTTCACAATCAAGGCGCGGCTTCGCAGGAATGTCTAGACCTTTCAAGAAGTCGCAACGCGGAGTGTGAATCGCTCTGCAAGCCCCGAAGGGCGGGCCTTGAAGGCCACAGCTGCTGCGTTGCAGCTCTTGCAAAGGGCTACGGCCATTCGCGGCGAGCTGCGCCTAACATCTGCAGCCTTCAAGACCCGCAGAGGCATTACGGAGTTATTCAGAGGCTCCTTAACTAAAAATTAATGGTCAAGTAACTCCGCATTAGTCGGGTACTTTTCAAGGAGTTCAATAAGCTTTTTAGTGCCATCTACAGGCTTTAGGCTAGCAAGCGTTCTTCGTAAAGCTCTTATCGTTGCAATATCTTTCGAGTTGAACAGGATTTCTTCACGGCGAGTACTGCTTTTAGCAATATCCAAGGCAGGGAAAATTCGCTGTCTCGCAACCTCCTTTGACAATACTACCTCCATATTTCCCGTACCCTTAAACTCCTCAAATATCACCTGGTCCATTCGACTTCCGGTATCCACGAGTATTGTTGCCAGAATCGTAAGTGAGCCACTACCTTCAATCTTCCTAGCAGCGCCAAACAGCTTTCTGGGTATCTCCATAGCCCTGGCATCTATCCCGCCAGACATCGTACGCCCCCTACCACTCTGCTGCGCATTATGTACCCGTGAAAGTCTTGTCAACGAGTCAACCACGATCATTACATCCTGGCCTTCACCGGCTTCCTTACAGGCCCTATCATGGAGTTCATTAGCTACTCTCACATGCTCTTCATAGCTATGATCAGAAGAGGACGCATAAACTTCGACCGGTACACTTCGCTTAAAGTCAGTAACCTCCTCTGGCCTTTCATCAATAAGCAAAGCGTACAGCTTTATTTCGGGGTAAGCCTCCCCCACTGCTTGGCAGATATGTTTCAGGATAGTGGTTTTGCCACAGCCCGGTGGAGCCACAATCAAGCCACGCTGCCCCTTACCAATTGGCGTAATCAAATCCATCGCCCTTACCGTAAGTTGCTGAGAACCAGACTCAAGGCGAATAAGCTCAGATGGATTAATAGCTACTCCATTTAAGAAGCGTTTCTTTGGATCAGAAGTATCCTCTTGCTTTTCATCAGCCTTCTTAGGCTCCCTATTTCTCTTTACCTTTAAGGATAATATTTTTCTGGACATAATATGCTCTTTACAAATCAATCGAGACCGGGAGGATTATTATTGATTGTCGATGGACGGACAAAAGAATAGTACCCCCCAAAACTGGATACTATAGTCAGAACTTGCGGCTAGGCGATTACCTTTCCGAACCTCAGGCAGACAAATAATCCTATTTATATCCAAGAACACTAGTTAACGCCAGCCGTAGCCATTGAAATACCAATCAGAAGGTTGAAAAAAACGAAGAATCGTTTCTGATTGAGGGTTCACTCCAGGACACCCACAGATTGTAAGATGACACCGGAAATAGTACAGGCTTTCCTCCTTAACGGCCATTTCACCTGGTCTGGCTCGGACGAAGTGAAATGCTTAAAAAATATACTTTAGGTTTGAAAATTACGTAACTTTGGTCAAATAGGCCTTTGGATTGCTCACCTGAGGTCGCGGCACGAATACGCTACTGAATGGATATGTGGTCAGAGCCCTCTAGGGTTTTTGCAGTATCGGCACGGATAGAATTGAGATCAACATAGGCCATGCAGGCAGCCAAGGCTCTTTCATTCAATAGGTCCTGAGACTTGAAATGGCCCTCCCAGGAGCGGCCTGCACAGTGAGCTTCTGTGTTGGCTTGGTTGGTAATAGATTCGTTTAGGCAGCTTATAAACTAGCTAATATCCATTAATCACTCTCGCCATAGCTCGATCAACTCTTTAAGTTTGCTATCTTCACTGCGGTCCAGTGAGGTGCCCTGATTGAAGCACTGTGCCAAATTAGAAGCTTTAAATAGTTCCTGCCAGCGGAGAATGGCCTCAGTAATAGACCAAATATTGGCCGTTTTAGCATCGATATAGGGCACCACATGATATTGATTACTCATTACCGCATAGACGGCGATATCCAGCGCAAAGATAGCAGCCAGCTTTTCCATTCCAGTCTAAATCCAATCGTGCCGGTACTCATTATCCCTCCCCTCTTCCACAAAGGAATGCTCTGGGTACACAGCGGGAGACGCAGTAATAGTTTGGAGTCGCATCAAGAGAGATTTGTGAGCGGCGAGGCTGGGTGATGGGGTATGGGCTTAACTCTTGATTTTCGTATTGTGTCAATGGTTGTGAAGCCTTAAGCTCTACCTTTGATAGGTGTAAAGAAACGGCCTTCTAAGATAACATAAACCGGCTCATTTCTGTGGCGGCTGAGTAAAACGTTACGTGAAATCGATATGAACAAAGTAGAGCTTGCTCGAAAATATATGGACATATTCTATGAAACAAAGGACTTTGATTCATTAGACCTAATACTATATGAAAAGCTGGATTTTGAAGGGCCATTGTTTAAGTGTAAATCGGCCAAAGAATATATAGAATCTCTGAAAGCTTCGCCTCCAGTTGATATATCGTATGAGATGGTAGAAGAGTTTCACAATCCGAATTCAACATGTTACATATATAAATTCACTAAAAATTGTAGAAGTACATTAATGGCTCAAACGTTTCATTATAAGGTGGATCGCATTAGCAAAATTCGTCTTGTTTTTAATCCAGAGGAAATCTCATAAACCGGGTAGTCGATAGATTCTAGCTACCTGCCGCACATCATCCACCGTGCGGGTCCGCAATGGGCATCTCTCTATCCGTAATGAATATCTACCCATTGGATCACATGGCTTCGATGCCCTTGGGCTCCTCCCTACAAAACCTTACGAATTTGCAGTTGCCATTCGCTAGTAGTTAGCATTTAATGAAGTCTATTGAACATTAATCTCCCCACAAGGGACTTTCCCGATGCTAATACGCTTATCCAGAGGTACTAAGAGGTTCTAGTCAACACCCGATGTGTAGGAAAGCTATATACAAAATACAGGCAACACGATAACACAACAAGGAGCTCTACAATGAAGTGGGCATTTATCGACTACGAAAACGTCGGTGGCATGGAAAAAATAGACCTTTCGCAATATGAAAAAGTGATCGTATTTCTTGGGGCAAAACAACCAAAGCTAGATTTTGGGGCATCAAAATATGATTCGCCAATCAACTTTATCATCATTCAAATAAAGGCTACTCAAGCAAATAATCTAGATTTTCATCTTGCCTACTATTTGGGTAAGTTTGATCATGAAGCAGGAAAAGATATCACGTTTGAGGTTATTACAAATGATAACGGATTTACGCCATTGATCTCTCATTTGAAGTCAAATGGCAGAACATGCAAGCACATTAAGCATGTTACTGTAGCCGCTACTACTCAAAAACTATTGAGCTCACTTACAAGATCGCCTAAGGAAAAACGTCCCAAAACCGCTTCGTCATTAAAAAATCATATTGCGGCGCACTTGAAGCTACAAGGTAATGACATCGCGGTTCAAGGCCAATTAAATAAGCTGGTGCAAGAGAAAAAAGTAGTACTAAATGACGAGTCTGTAGAGTACCAGTTTTAAATTAGATAGTCGGTAATTCTAGCTATCGACCCACAGTATCCATCGTAAGATCCGCAATGGGCAGCTCTCTATCTGTAACCCACCGATAGTCTCTAGCATGTCTTCACGATGTCCGAGGTACTAGTATTAGGCTACTATGCCGCCAGCTGAATTTTGTTTAACCCCCGAGGTCATTACTAATCGAGTCAATATTGTATTCCAGCATTTTTTTATCCGTGCGTTGGTGGCTAGCAATTTGGGGATACCTACGAATCAGTATCCATACTGACAGCTTTATATCAGTAAATTAAACAGATCAGTGCGTGAAATTTCACTACATAAATACATCATTAACCTTACCCATTAGGTCATCCCCGCTTCGGTGCCCTTGGCCACCCCACCTCCAGGCTACGCCTTATATGATGCTTCTGTTCGTCATCCTGCAGATTCGCGAACAGCTTCCTCTTCATAAGACCTCACGCTGTTGCCATTCGCTAGCAGTTAGCATTTAATGAAACGATTAAACGGTGATCTTCCTACAGAGGGCTTCCACCCTATTAGTCCACGCCCATACTGGGCGTACCAAATAAAGGCACCCGATCGACATAGAACCCATCGCTTTGGTTTTCAACTGGACCCTTCAAGCGTAATATCACGAATTGTTAATATTGAGGAAAAAAATGGATTTAAGTTCTCTACCTTTATTTGTTGTCGCTTGCTTAGCAATCAATATGATACCTGGCCCAGACGTAATCTACATCGTATCGAATACAATGAAAGGTCAAATGGCAAGCGGTATAAAAGCTGCTATTGGGCTAGGCGTTGGATATTTTGTCCACACACTAGCAGCTTGTTTGGGTTTATCGGCGATAATCCTAAGTTCTGCCATGGCTTTTAGCATAGTGAAGTGGTTGGGTGCAGCCTACTTGGTATACTTGGGTGCCCAGTCTTTACTTTCCATGTGGCGAGGAAGTAATAAAATTGTTGTTGAAGAAAGTACTGATACAAATAAAAACATATTTATTCAAGGTCTCATTGTTAGCGTTTTGAACCCGAAAGTAGCATTGTTTTTTCTCTCATTCTTACCTCAGTTCATCGATACTTCGACCGATTTAGTATCGTTACAAATATTGATACTGGGTTTACTCTTTAGTACTTTAGCTACAGTATGTAATGTTCTATATGCTTCAGCTGGAACTTGGTTATTTAGCAAATCAAATTCTAAGCAATTCTCTCGAGCACTCGAAGGCGTATCTGGAGTTCTACTCATCGGGCTGGCTGGAAAAATTGCCTTCACTGAACGTTAGTAGTATCAACTGGGTAACCGGTAGTTTCTAGCTACCAGCCCCTCCCACATAGTGCGGATCGGCATAGGACGGTTCAGCAGCTGTGGTAAATTTTTCACAACGTTAGTGTCAAACGGCTCATTTATTTGAATTGAATGACATGGCAGAAAACTACCTCAAATTAATAGCAGTATGCTAAACAGATCCCCCCAGATATGGACTTAAACAATCACAACTCATTTACTCTATTTGTTAAATCATATCGTTCCGCTGCCCTTGAATGCCTACACTCCAAAATAAACCTTACGTGATGATTCTGCGGTTTCTTCACCAAAAGAATACTGTGTTATAGTTACCATTCGCTAGTAGTTAGTATTTATGGATCTTATTGATGGGTGAGCTTCCTACAGAGGGCTTTTACCCCATTCAGACAATACTCATACTGGATGTACCAAGTACCAGCAATCCAACATTTATCCTAACACTTGTTTTCTGTTCGCTGCACCTATAAGCCTACTCCCTGGATGCTGTTGCAGTAAGAGTTAGAGAGCCCACGAATTTTAGACTAGGCTTAATATGATAATAAAACTTGACAATTTTAGTGAAGATATGGCAGGTCAGATTTTCACAATATTTCAACGCTCCTATAAGGTTGAAGCTCAATTGATAGGCGCCGCTGACTTTCCTCCACTATCGCGAAGTGCGCAAGATATAGAGAAATCCAAATCGCAATTTTATGGATTTATTGACAATAAATGTCTAGCCGCAACTATCGAGATTGCTATAGAAGATAGGCGATTAGAAATTAATAGTTTAACTGTTGACCCAGATTATTTTAGGAAAGGAATAGCAGGTAAATTGCTAAGCTACATTCTAGATGAATTTGAATTTATAGAAGCAATTGTAGAAACAGCTGCTGTAAATGAGCCCGCAATTAATTTATATAAAAAGTATGGTTTTGTTGAGTTTAAACAATGGATTCCGCCTCATGGCATTAAAAAGGTGGCATTATCATTAAAAAATGCGCTATAAAAAGAATAGCCGGTAGTTTCTAGCTACTGGCTACCCACACCATCCATCATAGAGTCCGCAATAAATTTCTATCCGGTGACAGCATCAAGCAGGCCTTAACCATCTCCAGGGTAATAGTCTCGGTATTAGGCTATTAGACGAATAGCTGACATCTGTTTAATCACCTTGATTATTACGCGGTATTGTTCCACCACTTTTTTCTATTCCTGTGATCGCGGCTAGTTGATTGTGCCTATTTATATAATTAGGAGTGACAGTGACAACTTAATAGCAACAAGCTAAGAATAGCTTCCTAGATAAGAGCGTGAACTTTCACTACACAACTACATCATTTACTCTACCCATTTTATCACTTACTTTCGTTGCCTTTGGTTGTTGTGTTGTGGTCAACTCCAACCGGACACTTCTTCAAGCACATTTCTCAAATTCGATAGGGGCTAGGTCTCCCAGTGTTGTGTGTATTCTGCGTGAGTTGTAATAAGCAATATAGGCTCTTACATCCGCTACCGCATCCTCCCTTGTCGGATAAAGGTTTCCTGTTACCCACTCCCGCTTCAGGCTGCTGAAGAAACGTTCAGTCGGTGCGTTGTCCCAACAATTTCCCTTACGGCTCATTGAACACACCATCCCATGCTGACTCAATAACGTTTGGTAGGTATGGCTGGCATACTGACTGCCACGATCAGAGTGATGCAGGAGACCTTTTGGGGGCGAACGCAAATTGACAGCCATCATCAACGCACGAGTTACCAGGGCCGTTTCCATCTTCCGATCTAGATGCCAACCAATAATCCGGCGCGAATAGAGATCAATCACTACCGCCAAGTACAACCAGCCCTGCGAAGTCCAAATATATGTAATATCAGTCGTCCAAACTTGATTTTTAGCACTCGGTGAGAACTCCCTATTCAGAAGGTTCTCTGCGACCGGTAGGTGATGTTTACTATCTGTCGTTATTGTAAATCGCTTCTTACGCTTTACTGCCAAGCCTAGCTTTTTCATGAGCTTGCGGACTCGATAGCGCCCGACTTCAAAACCTTCTTTACGTAACAGCTTCATTAACCGACGACTTCCGAGGCTCTGTCTAGATTCTGCAAATAGGGCCTTCAAACGATGGCATAGTTGCCATGTTTGAGCATCTATTGAGCTATTACCACGGCAACACCAATCGTAATAGCCAGTCTTACTTACCTGCATTACCCGGCAGAGCACCCTAACAGGAAAGCTGCCTTGCTGTTTTTCAATAAAGCTGTACTTTATTTCATTTCTTTCGCAAAGAAGGCGCTGGCCTTTTTTAGGATTTCTTTCTCCATCCGCAACTGCTTATTTTCACGTCGTAATCGCTCTAATTCTGCGCGCTCACCTACATCCAACCTTACACCGTCTTCTTCCTGCTTCAGTTCCTTTATCCAGCGTCGCAGGTTATTGGCTGTTGTTCCTACAGCCTCTGCTGCTTTAGAAATTGAATACCCTTGCTCAGAGACTAGCGCTACGGCGTCTTTCTTAAATTCCGGCTTGAAATACCGGCGTGTACCTTTTGTTGTCATACTTCACCTCGCTTGGTAGTTTTACCATCTTAGCGAAGTGTCCGGAAGGATTAGACCACTACAGGTTGCCTCCCCTCACGGCTAAGCTCTGTATGACATTCTCTTTTGTCACTTCATAACTTTTCTAGAAGCTTCCATCCCATAAGACCTCACGGTGTTTCAGTTGCCATTCGCTATAAGTTGGCATTTAATACCCTCCTTAAATGGTGATCTTTCTACAGCGGACTTTCACCTCATTAGTCCGTACCCATACGGCAGTACCAAGACAGCATACTGTGTGCCCTCGGCCCCGGACAGCTTACGCTTTGCTACGGGTTACTAAGGCGTTAAATGCTAAGGAAACTGTGAATATTACATTACGCTCAACCGGGTTATTTGGAATTCTATTTTTTGGAATTCTATTCTCTATTACATTCTTGTCGCCTGAGAGCATAGAAGAATCAGCAAAAGGATTTGTAAAATACCAAATAGAGAAGGAGGTTCGAGAAAAACAGCATCTTGTAAGCGAATCTACAGTTGCAAATCAAGCGCTGGGCATTGCTAATAGACTTGGACTGGAATCGGAAAAAATTAAAGAAGACTTAGATAACAATCTACCGCAAAAAATAGCAAGTGTAATTGCCTCTATGTGTGGTTTTGACTGTGAAAGACAAAAGGCTTTGGCTCAGTCTATCACAGCAGGCTACCTCGATCGCCTTAAGAGCATTAAAGTTGCGCAACATACACTCGGCGATCTTATTAAGGGAAAGTACCTTGAGATAGTGGGAAATTTAAAACTTGACCTTCGTATATTCCTTGGGTCAAATTTTCTAATGTTTCTTATCCTCTTGGCCGTATCTTTCGTCATACCAAAAGCAATAGCTCACTTGTTCTTACCTGCAGTTCTTTTGTTCGTTGCTACCATCATATCTTCCGCCATATACACATATGGTCAAGATTGGTTTTATACCATCTTGTATAATGACTATATGGGTTTTGGATACCTGGCCTATATCTCAGTCATTTTTGGCTTGCTGGTTGACATCGCACTTAATAAGGCACGAGTGGCAACTGAGCTAATAAATGGTATAGCAAACGCCTTGGGCTCGGCACTTTCGGTACTTCCGTGCTAAAAATGTATTGAAATCGGGCAGCCGGCAGCTTCCGGCTGCCACGCTATCCATTATTCAGGTCTGTAATGTGCAATTCTCTATCCATAATGAATTCCGACTCGCAGACAATTATCTGTTTTGAGGCAAATAGGCATCCCCCCCGAGAAAACCATACATCGATGCGTTTGTCCAACTCAGAACAGACTAAAAGTTTGAAATGGCTTTCAGAATTTATGATTTAGGTAGAGCTAAAGAATATATACCTAATCTGCTTGAACGTTTTTTTGATAAAAGACTAAAAGGCCTGAAAAGCTTTTATATCACTGAGTGTTTAGAGGCCGCTCATGCACAAGGAATAGTAACCAAATCGCTGTGATCGCACTTAACACCATCGCTACAATTTAGATATAACCCACTGATTCTTAATGGTTTTTGAGTGCTTTTATGGTAGATTGATCCCTGAATAGTATAAAGCGGTAGTAAAATATGAAAAGTAAATTTTTGCTTTGTGGTTTAGCTGTTTTAGCTTTGCCTTTTGTTTTTCATCAGAAAATAATTGAATTTACCTTTGTAAATCCATATGCAGAGTGGGCTGAAAAAATTGATACTGAAGGCCTCCAGGTTGGTCACCCTCTAGATCAGAAGCACCTTGATATTGCGAAAGAGATAGGCATTAAGAACCCTGAAAAAATAAGACTGGTTTATGTGGATGAAGTGCCATTTCCACGTGAGAATTCACTTCTAAAGTTTATTGGCGAGACAGCCGGACTTATAGGCGACGGAGTTGTGAATAATGCATAAGTATTTGGTTATTCTATATACATAAGAAAGGGATTCCAGATGGATACTCCGAAGTTGGCACATGAGCTTGTTCATGTTTTGCAAGTAGAGCGAGCTAGTTTTAAGGACGTCCTTTCTGGCCATTTGTTAGGTGTGTTAGAGCATGGGTATGAGGATTCCCCTATTGAAGCCGAAGCATTTAAAGCAAATGTTACTAGCGGGGCAGAAATAATCAGTACACCCTGGTAATATAAACTGCATGAAATACGATGCCAGAAAACTTAGTACTGAGGAGCAGCACCTCATACGTAAAATTGCTGTTCAGCGAGTATTTGATGGAGAATCTGCGGCGGAGGTTAGTCGTAGCTTAGGGCTGGGGAGCAGAACTATTTTCCCATGGTTAAGGACTGCTCGGGAGAAAGGTATTGAAGCGCTATCTCCAAAAATTAGACCTGGACGCGGTAGAAAACTGTCAGCTATTGAAGAAGAGGAAGTCAAACGATGGATTATTGGTGGCGATCCAAGGCAATATGGCTTTGATTTCGGATTGTGGACACGTCAGATCGTATCGGATTTGATTTTTGAGAGATTCAAAATTGAACTTAGCGTTTCTAGTGTCGGCACACTTCTACATCGACTGGGCCTGACGCCACAAAAGCCTCTACGAAGAGCTTACGAGAGAGATGAGAAGGCGGTGAATAAATGGGTAAAGGAAGTCTATCCAAAGATTAAATCTTATGCGAAAAAAACTGGTGCAGAAATATTTTGGCTGGACGAGGCTAGTATCAGATCAGACGATCCACTCCAAAGGACATGGGGAGAAAAAGGAAAAACTCCAGTGGTAAAAACGAGTGGTCAAAGACAGTCAATCAATGCGATCTCAGCTTTATCGAATAGAGGTGGCTTCTGGTATCATATTTATAGTGGAAAGTTCACGGCAGAAAAGTGCGTAGAATGCTTCAAAAATTTCCAGAGAAGTCAGAAAAGACCAGTGATTCTCATTGTTGATGGGCACCCAGTACACAAATCGAAAAAGGTATTGGAGTATGTCGATTCACAGGATGGAAAGCTTGAAATGGTGTTCTTACCGCCATATGCACCAAACCTAAATCCAGATGAGTTGGTCTGGAATCATATGAGAAATATAGGGACTTCAAAGAGGCCGCTGAAAAAAGGTGAGACACTACTGAGTCGTGCAAATGCAGATTTGCAGAGCATCAAGAAAAATAGAAAACTTGTGAAATCATTTTTTCAAGAGTCGACTGTATTCTTTGCTGCTGCCTAGGTAGTAAATACAGAGAATACTAGTAAGAAATTATAGTTAATTAATCCAGTGGATGCTTTGAGGTCCGCTTTATTTTGGGCGGGAATTTCTAGCGTAGCCAAAACTACGCTACCGTCCAATGAGCCGCTAAGCAATGCATTTTACGTATCAACAAGGAAGGTAATTATGGATGAGTTAATTGGAGAGATAGGTAGAGGATTTCTCCGAGGTATAGGTTATATCTTAGCAGAAATATTCTTCGGCACCATCTGCTACTGGATTGGCTGGCCCATCTGTAAACTAATCACTCTCGGCCGCTAACCTTCACCAAAACAAACTTTCTATCTAGATAGTTATAACGGCAATAGTCATGGTTTTTGGTGTAGTGCCACCGGCCTTGTTGCAATAGTTATAGCGGGCTTATTTGCTGCCAGACAGTTTTAATATGTACAAAATATATAACAAACAATAGCTCGTACACTCTTAAAAAACACTGAGTCGGACTGCCTACGTACTACTTCGCCCTGTTTTGGTCGCTGATATACTGGGCGCTAGCAGACAAGGAAAAATCGATAATGATCGAACCGTTATTCAGAAACACGCATAATTAAGATCAAGAAATGCTTAAGGCATTCGCTCAAGCATCGAACACTATTACTGATTTCATCGATCTTGTGAAATCCAGTCCTAAAGCCATTTACGCAGCAAAGCTAAGGTTTAGATATCCAGATTTATCTGAAAAGCTTGGAGAAGACCGGTTTCTATACCTCTGGCTGTCAAATGTATATTTCCATGCCGAAGAAAACTTCCTTTCAGGAGTATTCTTCGAAGTCCCAGAAGAGCTTACAAAGTGGCATCAAGTAGGTGAGCGACTTGGTTTCGGTCCAGAAGATGTATTTGATTGGATGGTGATTGAAAATGGGCATGTAAAAGGTGCTTACACCTTGCGGGTAACAAGAGAGCAGCTTGGTTCGGAAAAAGAAAAACAGGAATATGACTCATATATTGGAATTTCATCATATGAGCCAATTTAGAAGGAAAGTGCCTAACTAGCGAATGTCGTTCGTTGCTATCGCGACCAGACAGCTTACTTCACACTTCAGCCACAGCAAATTCGAACTTCATATCGACCACCCAGCAATGAATCGTTGAACAACTATCCGTTTTCACACACCTCCAAGCCATATTCGCCCAACGATTTCTCAGACCTGATTTTTTTAGCTGGTGGTCGATTTACACCGATATGGCAGAGTTGAGTTTGGTGTGTTTAAAGCTTCGTGCTGGCGCTGCAACATCCTTAGTGGGTACTCTCGGCACAGCAGCGAAAGGCGACTTTATTGCCTCGGTAGAAGCACTAAGCGATGGCCTAGACTGAAGACTTCTGTCCAGTAAGCGCTTCCATCTAGTATCCTTCTTTCAAGGACAGCTGATTGGTACGGATTCCCATGACCTTCCTGCCCTAGATATTTGAAAGCTGTCCAGTCTACAGTACCCAGCTGCCGGCCTTTACTTTTGCCAAGTGTATCGGTTTTTGTGCACTTTAGGTTTAAAAGTTTGGTGCCGTCAGCTCAAAATCATTTAAAAATCATAAGTACTTCAGGTGTTTTGATATCGAACTGATTAAATAGCCCGCAGTTCATTTATTCGTTGATGTAAAAACAAGGACAAGCTGTGAAGCATTTTTGTAGTTCTATCATACTCCTGATCTCTCTTCTTGCGGTGAGTAGCCACGGTTGTAGCCAAGAAGCACTTCCCCTGCTGGAAGGCCCCTACCTTGGGCAAACACCACCGGGACTAACACCCAAAATATTCGCGCCGGGCTATGTCGCAACCCGGCATCGTGACTATAGCGGCTCTTTCACACCAGATATGACCGAGTTTTACTTTAGCCGAATGGATGTCGACACTGAAAAGTGGTTGCTCATTCGTTTCAAGCAGATAGGTAACCAGTGGCACGAATCCGTTGTTGGCCCAAGGGTCGGCCGCCCTCTACTTGCCCCGGATGGCAAAACCATGCACTTGGGGAACAAGTACATGGTGCGTACCGAATCAGGCTGGTCAGATATTAAAAGTATGGGGACGATGTTCGACCGCAAAGATTGGGGCATCATGCGTCTGACGTCTTCAGCTGATGGCACCATAGTATTTGACGACTACAAAAGCGATGACGTGCTACGTATTTCAACCGTTAGCAACGGCAAGCGGCAGCCACCTGTATTATTGGGGCCGCATATAAACTCTGGTAACTGGACAGCCCACCCCTTCATTGCCGCCGATGGCTCTTACCTCATCTGGGACAGCGAAAAAGGCGACGGTTACGGCGATAAAGATCTCTACATCAGTTTCCGCCAACAAGATGGTTCCTGGGGTAAGGCAATAAACCTGGGAGATACCATAAACGCCGCCGGTAATGAGGCCAGCGCGTATGTGTCACCAGACGGTAAGTATCTGTTCTTCAATCACAACCCCATTAAGAGAGAAGACGGTGTCGATCCTGAGGGCGATATCTATTGGGTAGATGCGCAAATCATCGAAAAACACAGACCCAAATTCTAATCCGCGCAATACAAAGATACAGCCAGCCTAAATCGGGTAGCCGATAGTTTCAAACTACCGGCTCCAACACTACTCTCTTATGAGTCAGCGGCCACACTGATAGCTTTATAGTAGCTCGCTATATAAGAATATGAAATTTCATAATACAACCTCCGCATTCACGATCATGTAGTTTTGGTGTCCCTGACGACCTCACCTACAGGTCAAGCCTTATATCGTTTTCTGTTCGTCAGCTCGTAACTTTTCCAGGGTGTATTTCCCTCAGAATCTCGCTGTCTTGTAGTTGCCATTCGTTAGTAGTTGGCATTTAATGGAAGCCATAAACGGCGATCTTGCTATAGGGGCTTTCATTCCAGTAATCCAAGCTCAGCCAGAGGAAATTCCACTTCTCTGCGGCCACTGCTGGCGGGTATTATTCCGTTCTGTGGAGTATCCGATTTTGAAGAGAAGATATTGCTTACTAGTTACCGCTGTATTGCTGATTATTGGTGTTAGATAGGCTTCTTTGGGGTGATGCCGAATGTGATGATCAAGAACCAAAGTGGAATATAGGTAGACTCGGCAGTTGTTCAGCTTCCAAGCAATAGACTTAGGTTTGGTGCTGTAGCACCAGATGAGTCCCGGACAATTTACCGGTCATTGAGCAAAATAATGGAAGCTACAAATACACAATTGCTTTGAACTCTGGTGTGGATTTGTCTGGGGAATATGGTTACTTCACTGCGAGTGAGTTTTTCACCAACTTCGTAATTGTTGTTGGGGGGGCAAACGATGTGTCCTGTTCAAGCTGAGCGGCATTACAATCAAATGAACCAGGCATTCGTTGCTACGGTCCTTACGGTGGCAGGTGCGATAAAGCTCTGGAGCCGCTGCACTTGCCCATTATATAGACATTATGCTTCATCATAATTGGAACTAATTTTTATGCTCTTTAAGGGATCGTGTAAATGTCACCGTTGGCATATTGAAGTTCAGTTAGCAAAGCCGCTCGAAGCTTTGAATCCGCGCATTTGCGATTGCAGTTATTGCCAAGCCAATCCTTACCCAATTATAAGTGACCCAACTATGTCTACGGTTTTCATTGGCGATGGAATTTCAACTAATCAAAATGGAGATCAGCTAGCAGTTTTCTACCATTGCAAAGGTTGTAATCAACTGCTAGCCGTAGGCTGCAATATAAATAACCAGCTTCGTGGAGCAGTAAATCTCAACTTATTGAAAGGTGTAGATCAACTTGGCGACCCTATTCAAGTTCAGCCGAGGCTATTGAGCGCTGATCAAAAGCTAGAACGCTGGGGTAAGTTGTGGGGTTTCCTTAGTGGGCTATAAAAACATAACACGTCTAAGTTTTCAGACACTTCGTCCCGCAGCTCAAGACGTTAAGCGCTAAGGTGATCACTTGCTAGTAACCGTTGCTAGATTCTCATTTCCATATGAAGCGCAGATTGCAAAAGCACGACTTGAGTCTGAAGGAATACACGCTTTCATTGCAGATGAGCACACAGTCAATATGCAGTGGCTATATTCCAATGCTATGGGTGGAGTCAGGCTTCAAGTGTCGGAAAGCGACCTAGATGAAGCCAATGAAATACTGAATCAAGACCGTTCCAATCTTGTAGACCAAGAATTGGGGCATGATGAAGATAGGGTCTGCGAGTCCTGCTCATCACGAAATGTCGAGTCGTTTACCAAGGGGAAAAAGCCTGCATTTTTGGTTTTCCTACTTTTGGGTATGCCTCTATTTTTCTATCAACATGGAGTTAAGTGCAAAGACTGCGGCCACTTTCAAAAGCTTGACAAATAGAGATCATAAAATATTGCCCCTTTAATGTTGAACGCGGCGCCAATACCCCCACCCATACTCTTTGTTAAAAGCCTATTGATTTGAATATGAGTTTTAGACTAAACAAATAAGGTATATCCATTCACCAAGCTGCTGGATTAAACCTTAATTGCCTCATTTACAATCACCGCGAACAAGACAACGCCATTTTAAACACCCCAATCATTATTATATGGCCAATCATCTGGAAAAATAGGGGGTCGAATGGACGTGATTGCCAGCCCTAATCGCAATGCCCAAAGTGAATCGTAAAGTATGGCAAGGATACCGAGGGCTATGGGATTGAAAACCTATGACTGTCAGTTCTCATTTACGGTAGATAGGCTTATTTGTGACACGCACATCTGAAATCTACGATATCTTGAGTAAAAGGAAATTACTCTGATATCAACGACTTATTAGCGCTCTCTGATAAATGTGTTCATCGTAAATGACCGGTGAGTATCGCTAGGATTAATACCCCCAATGTATTTAATTTAACGGACGTATTAAGACTGTTAAGCGTAAAAGCCAATCCCACACCCAAGAGACAAAACTGAGACCCACTTTGATTAATGAAATAGATAATGCAACCACCACAGTAACATTACACTGACTTGTTTAACCCTCTCGGCATAGATTTCACTTATGTAGGTATCGGCCTACATAAGTAAACTCAATATAGCCTTATTAGGCTTTTCAGCTTAACTCATTATATGAATTGAAAACGTTGAAGTAGACTTAGTCATCACAGACTAATTCATAAGCTTAGTACAAATTAGCAAAGTCAACTTATTTTCTAGGTTATAGATATTGTTATGGTGTATATCAAATTATATGGCTTTGGCTTAAGTTAGAATATCTAACATATAGAGAAAATCATTATGTGCTTTTCAGCCACGGCATCGTTCGGATCAGCAGCTCTGCTTATTGTCGGTGGTGCTTTGTGTACAACACATGCTATAAAAAATGATAAAACCTATTTATTACTCGCAGTTACCCCTCTCTTGTTTGCGTTACAGCAAGCAAGTGAAGGGGTAGTATGGATTGGATACAACCAAAATTTAGTGTCACTGACTGCAGCGTCTTCTATTTTTTACTTATTTTTTGCTCTATTTTTTTGGCTTGTCTGGATACCAACCGTTGCCTTTAGTCTTGAGACAAAAAAATGGAAAAGAACTTTCTTTATTATATTAATAATCATAGGTTTTATTTTTGGCTTATATCTTTGGATACCCATCCTATTAGAAACAGGACCAAGACACTTAATAAAAACGAGCTTGTGCGGCCATAGCTTATGCTATATCACATCCGATTACAGCTTATTCGCCATTACAACTGGACATATTATTTACTCTTTACTTGGATTTTTATTTTTATTATCGAGCAATAGAATTTTTAGGAAGTTTTGGGCACTTGTCATGGCACTCGGTGTTATCGTCTACTTTACCCAGCGTGAAACATGGGTATCAACTTGGTGTTTCTTTGCTGCAATATCGACTTTATGGATATATTTTCTATTGCTAAATAATCATAAAGCAAACATGAAAAAACAAGCCTCATGATTACCACTTCAAAGCTAATATTAATCACGACATCAGGAGAAATATAATTTCTCCCATAGTTAGCAGTTATTATTGAATATATTCAATATGAATATCTATAAATCAAAATTTAAGAATCAATTTAAGTTTTCTTCTCAGAGAGCAATCTACCCAAACTCTAAACTAGCACTAATTCCAACGGACAAACATCAACTATCTATTTTCAGACTGCCTACCAAATCCCTGTCCGCTTTTGGCACACTTAACTTCTGGGTCTTCAATAGCTCCACAGGGATTGGAGATGCTGATTAATCTATAGTCACCCTCTGCCGTTATTCAAACGTCCGCGTAGGAATATGGGAAAATAATCTGCAGGTGAAAGAGTTTCCTAATTACCACTTATGCTAAGCCAATTTTTAGCAACCTTTCTGGCATCGGTGGTGTCCGAAGAGAGACGTAAATCAATCTTGGAATGAGTGCCGACAAATCAAACCTCCGATTAAAGCGATATTGAAATTCTGCCAAATAGCGCTGTGCATATTTCGGCCTAATAGCATGGTAAGTGCTACGTAGCGCACTCTTTAAATTACCAAGTACTGTATTTACCCAATAGAACTCAGGCTCTTCAACAGAAGCTCGGCCACCACCACAAACAATTTTGTCATGTACACAACCGGCCTCCTTAATGGCATTGAAGCATGGAAGACCATCTGAGATGACTGTGCTGCCACTGCAAAGGTACTTTTTACTCCAGGTTGAAATTTCACTGCTTTTGAAGCCCTTGATAATTGAGAGCTTAATACGGGTTGGGCGTCCCTCCTTGGTTGTTTCAACGGCCGCCACAAAGGGAGTTTTACCCTTGGCTCCGCGCCCGGGCTTGCATCCAGTACGCTCACCACCGAGATAGGCATCATCTAGTTCAATAAAACCGGACAGTTTGTATCGTTGGTCTCGCTCCATCATCACTTGCATGAGTTTCTGCTTCATACGCCATGCTGCGTTGTAAGAGATACCTAGATGTCGAGATAGCTCCATAGAGGAAATGCCCTTCTTATCCTGAGTAATCAGGAAAATACCGAGAAACCAGGTGGTGAGGGGGAGCTTCGTGGAGTCAAAAATTGTACGAGAGGTAATCGATGTCTGACGCCGACAATGGTTACATTGCTTAAGCTTGCGATAAGCGAGGTCGCAATGCTTGTCATGCCCGCAGTGAGGACAACTAAAGCCATTGGGCCAACGCCACTGCGACAGTGCATCGAAGCACTGTTCCTCGCTGCCGTACATTTTGAGGAATTGGGTCAAACTAATACCCTTCTGAAACTGTACCTTGTTGCGAGCCATGGCGTATTCCCTTGCAGATCAACGAGATAGCTGTATTTATATACAGTTACGCATAACTTAGCAAGAGTGGTAATTAGGAAGAGTTATAGTTTGATATAGAAAATGGGATAGCAGCCAAACTGATAGTTATTATATTCTTTACAACCGAGCTAGATAAATTAATCTCTATTACTTTAAAACAATGTTTTTGTTTAGCAGAGCGATTACTCCTGAGGTAGCAATTAAGATAATAGTGGTATCGTAAGGACAATCTTTTTATCGGAGATAAATTAGCTCCTTCGAGATCAATAATGGCACTCTTGTGACATTCTGTGAGACCCAAAGGTTGGTAGTAGCGAGTACACAAACTAAGTTTTCTCTTTGTTCCGAGATAAATCATTGACTAATGACAATCTATCCGCTCAGCAACCTGAGAACTTGAAATATTTTATTTTCTTATCACAGAAAGGAGATATTTTTTCTCCCTTGTGATCCGATAACATTTCATGTACGCAATCACTCCTGAATGAAAGCAAAAACATCTGAAATTAAGAGAAACCTCTTTATTTTTGGAGCATGTCACATTTGGTTTGTGAATTTTGAAGATGAAATAGGCTATAATTTTCACCACTTTGTAGCAGAATACTCCTACTGCTTCAAATATGGATATGTTCTTAGTTAGGATAGATAAATTGAAAGCAGCATTTAAAAGTTTAGTTGGTATATTCGTTGGATTTATTGTTGCGCTAGTTACAATAATGGTTCTCTCATTCTTTAGTATTTTTATATTCTCTTACCTTGTTGTTGACAAGGCCCCAATGGATATACTGATGACCTCAGTTGAGCCTTTGGTATATTCATTGTTCACAATATTTGTTGGTATTGTTATTGGTATTTACTTGTCGGCTCAAATATCGGGAAGTCCAAATATAGTAAATGCGATATTAGTCGCAGCCATGTATGGTGGTTTTATGTACTATATTGGCCAATCTCCATCGAATCTAGATAAAGAGTACCCCATTTGGTATGAAATAGCATCGAATATAGTTTTGGTACCTTCGTTCATAGCAGGGTACTTTCTTACTCTAAAAGCAAAATCAAATACCTGATGAGGCGGGTTATGCCCAACCAATTCACTTCCTTGCCGCCCTGTACGTTAGTACGTCCTCGTATTAGTGCACTCGTACTATTTTGTGCATCGAAATGAAATATCGAAAAGCTGAAATAGAAAGACTCAACTTAAGTGTTCGATGGCTTAATTCTAAGAATGCCAAAAATGCTTATGATTTTACAGCCAAATACTGTGCGACCGACTTCTATGGGCTAAATAGTGAAGTCGTTGAATCAATTTTTAGACTTAAGATTGAGAGTAATACCATTACAGACGCTTGGCTAAAGAGTAATTTCAACACTGAGGGAACAGTTCAGGTGGTATTTAGCGAGAATGAAGTTTTTATTCTAGCAACCAGTATCTTCCTTGATGCTTGGCAGGATATATTTATGCCTACCAGAGATGATGCAATAGTTCTGCACAATGATTCAAACAAAATTTTATTCTATTCTCATGAGCAAGTACTTGAGATAGGACAAAGGAAAATATAATAGAAAGCTATATTGCAGCACCTAGTCACTTCGCGTTAAATATTTGGTCAAGTTTAATGCTGTATATAATTAGGCGGGGAACCAACCTCAAGGCCATATAAATCAAACCTGAAAACTGGAAACCTTAAACTAAAAGGAGTATAAAATGAAGAAAATTGTACTAGCAATTATTATTGCTTCAACTTCACAAGTTACCAATGCCTACGAGGCAAATGAACTTAATGGTGCTTGGTGCTTTTACGAACAAGAAGCAGCAGGAAATGTCGCCGCTGAAAATGTCACAATTACTTTCAAGAAAGATGGCTCCTATAAGTGGGTCGATAGTTTTTGGAAGCAGGATGGCACTTGGTCTGTTGAAGACGACAAGCTGATAATGTCAAATGTTGGGACACATAAACTTTTATCAGTTACCCCAAGCAAAGTTGAAATGGTTCGCGGAAGTACAATGAGAATGCGTAAAGGTCCATGCTAATAGAAAATCCATAGGGTCGCATTATAGCTAGCACACGGATTTTAAATGCGGTCAGCGTGCCAACTACACTGGGCTTTGATTATCAGAAGCCCAGCATTTAGCTCGCTACTATGGTATATTGCTGGTAATCCTATACAGGCCAACACCTACCAGTAATAATTTTATGAAACTCGAATTTATTTTACCGAACATGAAGAGTTTATTTTTTATACTGTCCGTTTTATTTATTTCCGGGTGTGCCTCAACCCCAAACATATATGAAAGAAACGCGAAAGCTAACGAACTTGAAGCTCAAGCAGAGGAAGCTAGGGTCCGCAATAACTATTCTATGGCTACACAACTAGACAGAAAGGCCGAGAACCTAAGAGAAAAAGACATTATCAACAAAGAGGATATCGTTGCAGATATTTTCTCCGGGCTTTTTCGGCGATTGCTGGGGGGAAGTTCCAAGAGTGACAAAAATGCTTGGCAATAAAGCAACGCACTAGTACATATCGTTGTCAGTAAGCGCTAGGCAGTTCACTTGATAAAGTACCTACCTGTATTAATTTTTGCTATTTCACCTGCTATAGCGTATACAACTCAAGATCTCTATGCCGAGATTCTAAACACAAGAGTAAGCGGAAGTTTAATTAGCCCCTTCAAAGAATTTTCGCTGCAAATTTCCCTCACACCAGATGATGATTCCGTTAGTTATATCGACCTCAGTATTGATGAACGACCCGTGAAGATATCCCTCCCTGAAAAATTTAATGTAAGAAATGTATCGTTATCTTCTCTCGAGATCACTCATAGTCCGATACATGCACCAAATGCGGGGGCTGATGGTATAATCGGAGTTGGGCCGGCTTATCTTAAAATCAAATATCGTTACTATTCAGCTGAGCACTGTGAATCTGGAACAGGCGAGATTTCAATATCCACGAGAATGGATACCTTAGTATACGAGGTTGATGGCGAGTGTTTAGATAATTCACTCGTCTAAAAAACATCCAACACTACTGCACAGCTAAAAGTATACTTCACTCTGGACTGGCTACCGGTTAGTGTAGTGATAACTATGAACCCGAAAGCTGCCCTAATCGTTTACAGGCCAAACTACCGGAAGACCCGTGCTCCCTATACTCTCTATAGAAAACCTGCAGTGCCGCTACGGTGAACAGGTAGTTATCGAATCGGTTTCCTTTGCTTTACAGGCGGGAGAAATTGCCTGTTTATTGGGCCCCAGCGGTTGTGGTAAGACAACGCTACTGCACGCCATCGCTGGTTTTCAGCCGGTCGCAGCGGGGAGTATCCAGCTATCCGGGGAAGTGATTTCCTCCCGTGAGAAACAGATTCCCGCAGAGCAACGGAAAATTGGGGTGGTATTTCAGGACTACGCCCTCTTCCCACACCTTACCGTTGAACAGAATATTGCCTTCGGTATCCAGTCAATGCCGAAAAGCAAGCGGCAATCCCGCACCCAGTCTTTGCTAAAGTTAGTGCGTCTGGAAGGCTTTGGGCAACAGTACCCACATCAGCTCTCTGGCGGTCAGCAGCAGCGTGTCGCTCTGGCTCGGGCACTGGCACCGCGCCCCAAGCTGTTACTCCTGGATGAACCCTTCTCCAACCTGGATACCGAGTTGCGCCGCAGTCTCGCCGCCGAAGTCCGCCATATACTGCGCGAAGAGAAGATCCCTGCAATTATTGTTACCCACGACCGCCATGAGGCTTTTATTGCCGGAGATAAGCTGGGAGTACTCAGCCAAGGCCAATTACAGCAGTGGGACAGCCCTCAAGACACTTATCAAACACCTAGAAACTTGGCAGTTGCAAGGATTGTTAGTGAAGGGAATATCATTTCCGGTACTGTTGTGGGCAATGGCCTGATCAGTACCCCTCTGGGGGAAGTGAAGGTGCCAACAGCTGCATACGAAAGTGGAGATCAGCTCGAACTGTTTGTGCGCAGTGAGGATATTGCCACAGGCGAACATCCCGGTGCTGTGATGGCTCAGGTTGTGGAAAAGAATTTTCTCGGCAACCAGGTGAGCTATCGCTTTCAGCTAGCCGCAGGGGAAACTGTCGAGGCCGCTTTGAATGCAGATGTTCAAGCGGCTCCCGGTGATAAACTTCCCCTGCACCTTTCCTCTGCTCTGGTGTTTGACCAGGCCCGATAAAAGCTATCAGGACAGGGCGGGCGCTTCTGAGTCCGCCACGGCTGTGCGCTCCTCACCTCTGCGCCAACCAATGGAACGGCTTAGTAAAATCACCGGTATCAACCCCACCAGGACAATCAATAAAGCCCCCAGGGCCGAGCGCTCCAGCATCTCATCGGAAGCGAACTGATAAACATAAGTCGCCAGGGTGTCAAAGCCAAAGGGGCGCAGTAACAAAGTCGCCGGCAGTTCTTTCATACAATCCACAAAGACCACCAAGCCACCCGTTAGTAGACCTGTACGCACCAAAGGTAGATGTACAGCCCACAGGGTTTGCCAGCTATTGCGTCCTAGGGAGCGGGCAGCGCGATCCATTGAAGGGGTTACTTTCTCCAGGCTGGATTCTATGGCCCCTGTGGACACTGCCAGGAAGCGCACCGTGTAGGCAAAAATAATGGCGAAAATACTGCCGCTTAACAGCAGCCCTATGGAGATATCAAAGTGTTCACGTAAAAAACCATCCACCGCATTATCAAAAGCGGCCAGGGGAATAAGGACACCAATCGCCAGTACTGCCCCGGGCATTGCATAACCCAGCTTGGAAAAGCCGACCAAGACCCGTACGGATCTTTTGGGTTGCAGTCGCTTACCGTAAGCCAACAGCAGGCCCAGCAGTACAGAGACCAGTGCCGCTGCAATTGACAGCAACAAGCTATTGCTGGCGATCTGTATAAAATCTTCGCTCCAATAACTGGAGAAGTTGCTGAGTGCGTAACCTCCCAGAACCAGCAGGGGAATAATAAAACCGGCCACCAACAGTAACCCGCAGAACAATAGGGCTACACCGGATCGCCAGCCGCGCAAATCATAGCGTTCACGCTGGGAATTTGGCGATTGTACAAAGTGCTTCTGTCTCGCCCGCCCCATTCGCTCCAGCGTAATTAACAGAACAACAAAAATCAGGGTGCTACAGGCAATTTGCGCCGCGCCTCCTAAATTGCCGTGGCTCAACCAGGTATCGTAAATTCCGACACTCAAGGTGCGTACGGCAAAGAAGTCCACGGTGCCGAAATCATTCAGGGTTTCCATCAGCACCAGTGATAAACCCACCGCAATTGCCGGGCGTGCCATTGGCAGGGATACGCGTAAGAAGCTCTGCCAAGGCGTACAGCCCAATGACCGGCTCGCGGCACGTATACTGCCGCACTGTTCGATAAAGGCTGCTCGCGCGAGCATATAGACATAGGGGAAGAGCACCAGTGACAGCATGGCAATCGCCCCACCCATACTGCGGATCTCCGGGAACCAGTAATCCCTGGCTGTCTGCCAACCAAACCAGGCGCGCAGGGACTTTTGCACAGGGCCCGCATATTCCAGCAAGTCCGTGTAAACGTAGGCAATCACATAGGCGGGAACAGCAAACGGCAATAACAGCCCCCACTCAAACAAACGACGCCCGGGGAACTGGCACATGCTCACCAGCCAGGCACTGCCCACGCCTGTTATCAGTGTTACCAAACCGACACCGCCAGCCAGAATCAATGTGGAGGACACATAGTGAAACAACACCGTGTCCACCAGGTGCGGCCAGATATTTTCTTCAGGGAAAAATGCCAACCAAAAAATGGATAGCACTGGCAGAGCTACCAGTAGGGAAATAGTAGCTACCAGTAGCAGCCAGCGGGAAGCTGATAAGTTGGCTCGGTTTAGCATGGATTAAGGAATCAAAAGCTCATTATAAAAGAACGGCCCTGGTCTCTCGACAGGGCCGTTCGAATAAGGCTGAGATAGTGCTGCCAGTTTATTCTGCAGCAATTCCCATTCAGTTAACCATTCTAAAAGTCAAAGCGTACTTCATCAACCATACGGGAAGCCGCTGGAACGTAGGAACCGATCTCCGTGAGACTCAGATCGTCTTCCTTAAACTCACCCATATACTCCTTAATCAACTCAGAGCGGGCAGTGCCAGGGCGTACCGGGAACTCAAAGTTTTTCTCAGCGTAAGAGTATTGAGCATCGGCGCCGCTGAGGAATTCCAGCAGCTTAACGGCATTTTCACGGTTGGGGGCGTGCTTGGTCAGCGCCGCACCGGAAATAAACATATGGGTACCGCGATCTTTCTGGTTAGGGAAGACCAGGTTTACAGACTTGGCCCAATCCACCTGCTCCGGCTGCTCCTTATTGGTAATCATTTTACCGAAGTAGTAGCTGTTACCCAGGGAAAGGTCGCAGACACCTTCGCTAATAGCTTTAACCTGAGCGCGGTCATTACCCTGGGGCTTACGCGCCAGATTTGCTTTCACACCTTGCAGCCACTCTTTGGTTTCTACTTCACCGTGATGGGCGATCATGGAGGCGATCAGGGACAGGGTATAGGGGTGCTTACCGCTACGAGTACAAATTCGGCCCTTCCACTTAGGGTCTACCAACTCTTCGTAGCGAGTAATTTCACCGGGCTTAACGCGGTCTTTGGAGGCGTAAATCAAGCGCGCCCGGGTGGTCAGGCCGAACCAGTTGCCGGCCTTATCGCGAAATTGTGATGGGATATTGTCTTCCAGGATTTCACTGCTTACCGGTTGGGTCAGCTGCTTATTAAGCAGATCCATCAGGCTGCTGGTATTGGAAGTCAGGACCAGATCAGCGGGGCTATTGCGCCCTTCCCTTTGCAAACGCTCGTTCAAGCCTTTGCTGGCGTAGACCACTTTGGCCTCAATACCGGTTTTCTCGGTGAACTCCTTTAAGATCGGCTCTATAAGGAAAGGCTGTCGGTAGGAGTAGATATTTACCTGCTCGGCCGCACTGGCACCCACAGCACCCAACAAGCCGGCTACAGCCAGCACTTTTTGAAATAGAGCTCTGGTAGACATTATCGTAGATCACCCTTGGATTAAACGAGAAACATTCTCATTTGATTTAATGGCAATGTCAATAAAAATACATATGACCTAAGGCGATAAGGCAAAGTCGTCAATTTCCTCCTATGCTTAGGCTTGATACCGCCACCTATAGAGGTCCTATGTACCGCTTTGGCCCTTTAATAGCACTGATCTTTGTTCTCTGCAGCTGTGGGGGCCCGAAGGACTCCAAGTCACCTGCAACCCCTCCTGCAGATGAGTCGGCTACCAGCGCCATGAAGGAGCCCATTGCCCCACAGGGCAATGGAGCGGAAGCGGAAAAGAAAGCTGCAGCTATATGCACCCCGGAATGGTTTACCTGGGTTCAACAGCAAGTGCTTGCCCAGCAAAATGGCGATATGGCGAAACTATACCCATCCGGTATGCCAACTACCGGTAGTGAGGAGTGGTTCACAGCCATCACCCAGCTCAGCGGAGCCAATACCAACGGTCTCAAACCCGGAGGCATGGAGTGGTGCGAGGCTATCCAGAAGCATCTTACCGAGGGCAGTCCACAAAACCCGTTGTAAGTGCCTGGAGACCAAACGCAGACGCATCAATTTTTATTTTACAGTTTGGAAATACCGATCGCTCGGTTAAGGGAAGATTTGATTCATAGGATACTGCGATTTAGCAAATAGACAGCGAGGTAATAGCACCATGCAGCTTATCAGCAAGTTGTTGCTGGCCTTTATCGCCGCAACAGCACTACCCTATGCACTCGCCAAAGAAAAGCCCCCACCCGGCGCTATGGCCCTTTCCACCGTATTGACCAAATTGGAACAGCAGGGCTACACCCCAATTGTTGAGGTCGATCTGGACAAGGGTAAGTGGAAGATTGAGGCCTACAAGGGTGACCAGAAGTACGACTTGCACGTAGACCCCAACTCTGCGGAAGTTTTGTCGGAAAAACCGGACAACGATTAAGGATTACTGTCCTCATTCCGAGCTATCCTGCCAGGGCCGGCTGCCAAAGCCGGCCCTAACCTATTCTGCTTGAACATAGTGATGCAATCCGCGCCATAAATTGCGATGGCAAAACAAACTTGGCCATACCCCGGATAAAATTTGTTATCCGATCATCAAAGGAATTTACCGGATTGGTCAATCACTCCGATTCAATTTCGTTTAGTCTTTCTGAGATCAACGCCACAGGATAATAAAATGACAACACAAACCCTGACCCGGCAGGATGCAGACAAAGCGGTACTGCAAAACTATCTGGACAAACAGCGCAGTGCCTACCTGGCCAACCCGGCTCCCAGCTATCAGCAACGTGTGCAGGATCTTAGAACCCTTGCCCAGCTCCTGCGTGAACAGCAGGAACCCATTATCCAGGCGATCAGTAACGACTACGGCAATCGAGCCCGGGAAGAGATACTGCTCTACGATATCTACCCAGCGCTCTCCGGCATTAAAGAGACTATCAAGCGCTTAAAGAAGTGGATGAAACCCAGAGGGCGCCATACAGATTTTAAATCCTATCCCCTCTCTAAAAATCGTGTGGTCCCACAACCTCTGGGGGTAATTGGCGTCATAGTGCCGTGGAACTTCCCAATAAACTTGAGCTTTTCACCACTGACCAATATTTTCGCCGCAGGCAATCAGGCGATGGTCAAGATGTCCACCAACTCCAAGCACCTTGCAGAATTACTCAGTAAAGTCTGTGAACAATACTTCCCGGAAGAAAAGCTGGTTTTTATTCCCGATGCCGATGAAATAGGCCCGGTATTTTCCAGCCTTAAATTCGATCACTTAATCTTTACCGGCTCCAGTAATACCGGCCGTGCAGTAATGCGTTCCGCCGCAGAAAACCTAACTCCAGTCACATTGGAGCTTGGTGGTAAATCACCGGCAATTGTTGGCCCGGATTACCCGGTTAAGAAAGCCGCCGAGCAACTAATTTACTGGAAGCTGGTAAACGCCGGGCAGATCTGTGTCAACGTGGATTATCTTTTCTTGCCGGAGGAGCATCTCGAAGAGTTTATCGAGCACGCAAAACATTATGTTCAGAAGCGCTACCCCGACTTAGATGGCCAGGATTACACTTCTATTATCGACGACACATCTTACCAGCGAATCTGGGCAACCCTGGATGACGCCAAGGCTAAGGGTGCTAATGCCATAGATTTAAGTGCTGGCAAATTGGATAGGGACAATAAACTGCGAAAATTCCCTCCGCATATCCTGACCAACGTAGACGGCGAGATGCTGGCAATGCAGCGTGAGATTTTTGGCCCGCTATTGCCGATTATCACTTACTCCAAGCCAGAGGAAGTTATTGATTATATTAATGCTCGCCCCAGACCCCTGGCGATTTACCCTTACACTCACGACAAAACCTTACAAGATTTATATATCAACAAAGTAATGTCTGGGGGCGTATCGGTAAATAATTGTGTACTGCACGTTGGCCAGCACGATATTCCATTTGGCGGCGTTGGTGAAAGCGGTATGGGTCACTACCATGGCTACGAGGGATTTTTGACCTTCTCTAAACTTCGTCCCATCTTCTATCAGGGCCCAATCGATCTATTAAAATTACTGCGGCCTCCCTATGGCAAACTCTCTACTCGTGTTATCGACTTTATGCTAAAACTTACCCGCTAGTATTTTTATGGCCCGGCTACATCCTGTAGCCGGGCCATCCACTGCTATAATCGCGCTCAGGTAAGATCGAAATCACTATAGCCCGCTGGCACTGCGATAATCCCTAGTCCAAACTAATACTATGGCTTGTTAGCAGTATGGAGCCGTAGATGATTTTTCTTACCGCCATAGCTTTGGTTGGCAATCTCACTAACCCAATCCCCCCCGGCCTCGATCCCAATAAACCCGCCCCCATCTACGACAGCCCCGACCTTTACGGAGCGGAACCCTCGGTCATTGCCTTGGACTTATCCACCATTAAAGCGAAACTGCATGGTCTTGGGTTTAATCCCATCACGCATATCGAATTTGTAGGCGGAAGATGGAAAATCCAGGCGGTCTACGGAGGAGAATTGAGGGCTTTGGAAGTGAATCCGGACAACGGAATAATTATTGCTGACCGACCAGCCAATTAATGGCTGTTTAAATGTTAAAACTATGGAGCCTCTAGGTCCAAACTGGTCACAAAAATATACAGTGATATGCAAACATTGGCTTTTTACTAACGGATCTATTCAGTGAATAGAGTCCCGGTATTGCAATGGTGTCATTCCTTTCCAGCCCCGGTAGGCCCGAATAAATGAATTGGGTTCTTTAAATCCCAACATAAAAGAAATCTCGCCCAGATGAAGGCTGGATTTGGCGAGGTAGTGATCAGCCAAACTTGATCTAACTCCCTGTAATACTGTCTGGAAGGATTGATTTTCCTCACCCAGTTTCCGCTGCAAAGTCCTTTTACTGATAGCCAAGCGTTCAGACACTGCTTCGACAGAACTCTCTCCAGCCGGTAGTAACTCTATCAATACTGAACCTACCCGCTCTCCCATTGTGGCTTCGCTATCCAGATCCTTGAGCTGTTGGCTCAATTTACCCTCAAAGAAATCCCACATAGGGGCATTGGCAGTCAGAAATGGCTTTTGTGCATCTTGCGCTGAGAAACAAATTATCACCCGGTCTGACTGCTTAATTGAACAACCAAAAAACTCCCGATAAGGCGTTTGATCTTCAGGCAGCTGCGGTAGTGCCAATTCCAATGGTTGAATTTCCTCCCGGGTTCCCAACCGAGCCAGGCGGATATAGAAAATTAATTCGCTCAGGCCCAAAGCTTCAGGGATATTCCCATCACTTCCATAGCACTCTAAATTGAGCTTGGTGTACTCATCAGTAATATCCAAGTGCAATTCCATGGGACCAATCAATGGTTTGTATTGCTGTATCCGCAGTAGAGCTTGATTCAGATTTGCACTGCACAGGCTCGCAAATATGGGAGGGTCAAACGACTCAGCCGAAAGGTGCTCCGCCAGTAAAAGCGGTAGTGGCCGATCCTTCGAGGCCTGATCAATACCACACCAGAAACGGAAATATTCCACCGGAGTGAGTGTCACAGCCTCCCGCTGTAACAGATCCGCAGGTAACCCGGCATAGGCAAGAGCCAGCGCTGTATCGATATTCATATCGTGTAATATCAACTTCCAGCTGGGAGGTACCAGGAATTTCGCTGCACGTTTGATCATTACCGGACCTGACTGCAATTAAGACTTTTCCATCGTCTGACGGGAAAACTTCAGTACCATTTTACGGGGCAGTAAAGGCATTATCCAATTCAGAAACAACTTGAGCCGTGTCTCATTAAAAGCAACCAGATCTCCCTGCTCCATTGCCTGATAGCCACATCTGGCAACAGACTCAGCCGAGCGGGCATTTTTCCAAATATCGACACCCTGAAGATCACCAGCGGCCACAAACCCTGTTGCAACAGCACCGGGGCACAAAGCCGTTACTGTAACACCTGTGCCTTTCAACTCTTCCGCCAGTGCCTGGCTAAATGAAGTTACATAGGCTTTAGTTGCGTAGTAAACCGCCTGTAAAGGGCCGGGAATAAAAGAGGCTGTAGATGAAACATTAAGAATATGTCCACTATTGCGGCCAACCATCCCCTTTAAATACAGGTGGGTGAGATTGGTAAGGGAAACCATATTCACCTGCATCATACCCTGCTCAGCTTCCAAATCCCTCTGATGGAAAAGACCATGACCACCAAAACCCGCATTGTTAATTAGAGTGCCAATCTCCACACCCTCACTTTGGGTTCGCTCAAAAATTCTCTGCGCGGACATGGGGTCAGAAAGGTCCTCGGCAATAACCATTGCCTGGATACCAAACTCCTTCTCCAGCTGCTGTTTGAGTGCTGAAAGCTTCCCTTCAGACCGGGCAACCAGAACCAAGTTGCCACCCTTAGATGCATGTATCCTGGCCAGTTCAAGGCCGATGCCACCAGAGGCCCCAGTAATAAGTGCCGTTTCCATCTACCTGTCTCCCAAGCGTTAATCTTGAAATCAGTATATGATCAGAAGGCGCCAACTAAGAATCCGATGATGCCAAGTGACTATCCAAGTATGCCAAAAACCATATTGGTAGCTCTTCCATCAAATGGGAAATTAATCAGTCCGCTTTGAGTCCATAAACGGGCTGGATAAAGTCAGCTCTGTTCCACACCAGTAACAATTGGCCCTTTGCTTTCTCACCTTATGACCACAAGAAGGGCACTCTTTCAGGTTACCAGTGGATATTTTTCCATCGCGCTTACCATCTCGCAGATCAATCTGCCCCATTTTTTCAATAAGTTCGGCCTCGGTTACCCCTAATCTTTCCGATAAAAGCTCCCACATAGCCTGATTCGCCAACACTAATGTATCTATACGTCCCTGAATATCACCGACTTCCAGTTCCAGGTTAGCGGCCATCTGCTTTGCATTTTGAGATCGATATCTCGCATCATCGATTTCTCGCTGCTGAAAATAATCCCAAATAGTGTCTAACATTTATTTCACTTCACTTAACAAATCAGAATAAAAAATGGATCAAATCTGCATTTACGATTTTCGTTTAATCAAAATTATTAACAGATATATCAAACCAAATAATGTCCCAAACGGAAAAGAGCCAATCCAAATCAGTGAGAGTATTAAAGAATACCAGAATAACCACTTAGCTCGAAAAGACGATATAAACAAAGCAGTACAGGAAATCAACAAGCCTGGAGCAGACAATAGACCTCCTATAACAAAATTAGAGAGGGATTGGCTCATCATGCCTGCCATTACTTCAGGGGATGTATCAAGTGATTGGGCGATCTGAGAAGTTTCCCAAAAACTCAACATCCCCAAATAAAAGAACACAATAATCGGGGTTTGAAGAGCAGTACCCAATATAGAAAGAACGCTCCCCAACCTAACCCGCTTATTTCCCTCCGGGCAAAGCTCACTTTCCGGGGAGCTATATATGCCTTGTTCAAAACTCATTTTTACCTCAGAAAACATCACATCCTTCATCAAGGATTTATAAATTTTGTCCCTTTATTAAAGCGGTAGCGGTTGCCCTAGCAATTAGTTTCCCCTCTTGAAGAAGCTCTCCTTCCAGAAAGCAGACAGTTCCACCTCTAGATACAACTCTGCCAACACCCTCAACTGGCCCCACTTTAGCTGGGCGAACAAGTTGAGTCTTTAGCTCTAGTGTCGGAGCAAACTGACCAATATTCAGTGAAAATACAAGTGCAGGACCCATTACGTCGTCGAGCATTGCACATAGAAACCCACCCTGTATTGTTCCCGCAGGGTTTAAGAATGACTCCCTGGCAAAAAATCGGGCTTTCATCTCCATTTTTTCACGTGAATAGCTTATTAACTCAAATCCCAGAGTTTTCGCACACTCAGGTGCTGGCAGATCTCCCGACTCGACCATTTCGTAGATGTCCATATTTCCGCACCGATTCCATTCTATGTTTGTTATTTCAACTTAAGTCAGATTCACCATCACTTACCAGCCCTGCTTCACTCGATTTTGCTACTGCCCTGTATCGCACCAAGCTCCAGCAGTTAAGTGCTCTCATCTACACCAATTCACACCTTGGAGAAATCTGCCCCCAGTAAACCACTTTCCACAAGGCAAAAAAAAGCCCCGCAATTGCGGGGCTTTTTAGATAGGCTTTAAGGCCGGCTTACATCATGCCGCCCATACCGCCCATGCCACCCATACCGCTCATGTCAGGAGCAGCGGGCTTGTCTTCCGGAATTTCTGCAACCATGGCTTCGGTGGTGATCATCAGGCCAGCGATAGAAGCTGCCGCTTGCAGAGCAGAGCGGGTTACTTTAGCTGGGTCCAGGATACCCATTTCCAGCATATCGCCGTACTCACCAGTAGCAGCGTTGTAACCAAAGTTGCCTTCGCCTTGCTTGATCTTGTCAACAACTACGGAAGCTTCGTCACCAGCGTTGGAAACGATTTGACGCAGAGGCATTTCCATAGCGCGCAGGGCTGCTGCGATGCCGTGGTTCTGGTCTTCGTTGTCGCCAGTTACAGAGATAACCTGGGTAGCGCGAACCAGAGCGGTACCACCGCCAGGTACTACGCCTTCCTCTACTGCGGCGCGGGTAGCGTGCAGCGCGTCTTCAACGCGGGCTTTCTTCTCTTTCATTTCCACTTCAGTAGCGGCGCCTACTTTGATTACCGCAACACCGCCAGCCAGCTTGGCTACGCGCTCTTGCAGCTTCTCTTTGTCGTAGTCGGAAGAGGACTCTTCGATCTGTGCACGGATCTGGCTAACGCGAGCTTCGATGTCTTTAACATTGCCAGCGCCGTCAACGATTACAGTGTTTTCTTTGGACAGGGTTACGCGCTTAGCAGTACCCAGGTGCTCCAGAGTGGTACCTTCCAGCTCCAGGCCAACTTCTTCAGAAATCACGGTGCCGCCAGTCAGGATAGCGATGTCCTGCAGCATGGCTTTACGACGGTCGCCGAAACCAGGTGCTTTAACAGCAGCAACTTTAACGATGCCGCGCATGCTGTTAACAACCAGAGTTGCCAGTGCTTCGCCTTCTACGTCTTCAGCGATGATCAGCAGCGGCTTGGAAGCTTTAGCTACTTGCTCCAGCAGGGGCAGCAGGTCGCGGATGTTGGAGATTTTCTTGTCTACCAGCAGGATGAACGGATTGTCCAGCTCGGCAGTCATGTTCTCTTGGTTGGTGATGAAGTAAGGAGACAGGTAGCCGCGGTCGAACTGCATGCCTTCTACTACGTCCAGCTCGTTTTCCAGGCCGGAACCTTCTTCAACAGTGATAACGCCTTCTTTGCCAACTTTTTCCATGGCTTCAGCGATGATGGTACCAACGCTCTCGTCGCTGTTAGCGGAGATAGTACCTACCTGAGCGATAGACTTGGTGTCAGCGCAAGGAGTGGACAGGCCAGCAATGTGGTCAACAGCTGCGGTTACCGCTTTGTCGATACCGCGCTTCAGGTCCATTGGGTTGAAGCCAGCGGCTACGGATTTCAGGCCTTCAGTTACGATAGCCTGGGCCAGAACGGTAGCGGTGGTGGTGCCGTCACCAGCGGTGTCAGAAGCTTTGGAAGCAACTTCTTTAACCATCTGTGCGCCCATGTTTTCGAACTTGTCGCTCAGCTCGATTTCTTTCGCTACGGAAACACCGTCTTTGGTTACGGTAGGAGCGCCGAAGGACTTGTCCAGAACTACGTTGCGGCCTTTAGGACCCAGGGTAGTTTTTACAGCGTCTGCCAGGATGTTTACGCCTTTCAGCATTTTCTGACGAGCGTCGTCACCGAAAATTACGTCTTTAGCTGCCATGATTCTTATTCCTCAAATTCTTTTTGCGAGTAAAGTTAAAGGCTGGCCTTAGCCTTCCAACACGCCGTAGATGTCACCTTCGCTCATGATGATCAGCTCTTCGCCTTCCACCTTGAGGGTATTGCTGTCGGCATAGCGACCGAAAACAACAGTGTCACCTACCTTCACAGACAGTGCGCGAACATCGCCATTGTCCAGCTGCTTGCCCTCACCCACGGCTACCACTTCACCTTGGTTCGGCTTTTCTTTGGCAGCGCCTGGCAGCACGATACCGCCAGCTGACATCGCTTCTTCTTCCTTACGGCGTACTACGACGCGGTCGTGTAAAGGACGAATTTTCATGGATAAGTTCTCCATTGAGTCGTTTTAATGGTTTCCAACATGGGCGGCACTGGCCCTTTGGGCCGGTAACCTCACCCCTCTCTGATCCTCAGAGGTGGGGCTTAATTCTCAGTTGAACCCTATCTATGGGCGGGAATAAGGATTTCAACACCATCAGGTGAAAAAACTGCAAAGCAAATTCTCACGACGGGCATTTTGTCCACTTTTTGATCTAATTAAGGCTTGGGACGCTTGTCTTCAACGGAGTGTTGATTCTCTCCGGGGCGCTTCTCATCTTTCGAATACTCCCCCTCGATAATGTCATCGCCACGCTTGTGATTTGGCGACTGGTTAAAATTCTGCGGAGGAACCACTTTGACGTGGCGAAGGATAAAACCGAGCAACAGGTTCCTGAGCCCCGGTATCAGGCAGATAAAGCCGAAGAAATCAGTGATAAAGCCTGGGGTGAGCAACAGCACACCACCCACCGCGAGGAATATCCCTTCAACCATCTCTTTGGCGGGAATATTTCCAGCCTGCATCTTCTCCTGGGCCCGCATCAGGGTAGAGATCCCCTGGCGGCGAAGCAGTGTCACTCCTACCACTGCGGTCAAAATGACCAGGCCGATCGTTGGCAGGGCGCCAATTTCACTCCCTACGGCAATCAACACCCACATTTCGAGTACAGGTAGGGCTATAAATAGAAGTAATAATGGGCGCATTGCGGAAATTCCTAGTTAACCAGCTTCGCTGAGAGCCGGGACGATCACGGTTTTTTCAATATGCTGTAGTAAATGGAGTGGGGAGGCAAATTATTCAAGGGCGCCTTATTCCACCCCACAGTAACTGGAGAGAGGAAGGATTGAATGGCAAGCGAGCAACAGGATGCTATAGAAGTGCCAGCCATCGGACGCAGTCGCCACTTAGTGGACGATATATTGGCGAAAGCGGACATTCAAATTAACGGGGAAAGACCCTGGGACCTGCAACTTCATCGGGAAGCAGCCCTTGATGAGGTCATCGCCCGGCACAGCTTGGGCCTGGGTGAGTCCTATATGCGCGGCGATTGGGATGTCCAAGACCTGGATCAATTCTTCCACCGGTTACTCAGTGCTGAGATTCATCACAGTATCAAGAACTGGCGCTATTTTTGGCGCGCCACACGCAGCTATCTGGTGAATCTACAAAGCAAAAACCGCTCGTTTAATGTGGGAGAGCAACACTACGACCTGGGCAACGAATTCTATAGTGCCATGCTCGATAATCGGCTTACGTACAGCTGCGGCTATTGGAAAGAGGCTGAAACCCTCGACCAAGCCCAGGAAGCCAAGCTAGACCTGATTTGCCGCAAGCTGGAATTGAAACCCGGGATGCGCTTGCTGGATATTGGCTGTGGCTGGGGCAGCCTGGTTAGTTATGCCGCGCAAAAGTATCAAGTGGAGTGTGTAGGGATTACGATTTCCCGAGAGCAAAAAGCCTATGTGACAGAGCGCTATGGTGAACTGCCAATTACTGTTCGCCTTCAGGACTATCGAGAACTCAAAGAACCCTTCGACCGCATTGCCAGCGTAGGGATGTTTGAGCATGTCGGCCGCAAGAACTACCGAATATTTATGGAAACAGCAGCGCGCTGTCTGAACAAAGATGGGTTGATGATGTTACATACGATCGGCAACAACCAGCGCACCGCATCTACGGACTTGTGGACAGAAAAATATATATTCCCAGGTGGTGAGCTACCTTCCGTAGGACAGCTGGGCGACGCGACCGATCGCTTGCTAGTGTGCGAAGACCTGCACAACTTTGGATACTACTACGATAAAACCCTAATGGCCTGGCATGAAAACTTTGAGAAAAACTGGCCGCGCTTTGCCGATCGCTACGGCCAGCGCTTCTACAGGATGTGGCGCTACTATCTACTATCTTACGCCGGTGCATTCCGGGGGCGCACACTTCAGCTATGGCAGCTAATGTATTCGAAGTTCCGCGCCGATGGTGTTACACGTTTGAGTTAAAGAACTATTTGCTGTAGATCCAGAAACTAATTACAGAATCAAAAAAGGGTGAACTCAGTTCACCCTTTTTTTGCTGGGGAAGAGGGAAGCTTACAAGCGCGCTCCGCCATCAATATCTATCACTCGACCGGTGACATAGTCGTTCTCCAGAATAAACGCTACTGTCGAGGCGATCTCATCCTGCTCACCCAACCTGCGCAGGGGCACTTGTTTTACCAGGCTCTCAAGAATTTCAGGGCGCATTTGCGCAACCATATCGGTACCGATAAAGCCCGGGGCAATCCCGGCAACACGCACGCCGTAGCGCGCCAGTTCGCGTGCCCAGGATACCGTCATCGCTGCAACACCCGCTTTACTGGCGGAGTAGTTGGTCTGCCCCATGTTGCCCGCACGGGACAAACTTGAGATATTGACCATCACCCCACCCTTGCCGCTTTCCGCCATAATGCCCGCAGCAGCACGGCCACAAAGGAATACACCGGTAAGATTCACATCGATCACAGACTGCCACTGTGCCAGGGACATGCGATCTGTCACTTTGCCGTCTTTACACTTGAGCAACATGCCATCGCGCATAATGCCGGCGTTATTAACCAAAACCTGGAGTCCGCCAAAGTCTGCTGCGATTTTCGCAAAACCGGAGTCCACCGCTTCCTCATCGGCAACATTGATCAAGTAACTGCGAGCCTCAGCACCGAGCTTTTCACAAGCTGCAACGCTGTCTTTCAGGCCTTCCTCATTAACATCGATCAGGGCCAGGCGGGCGCCCCGCGCAGCCAGATACTCGGCCATGGCTCGGCCCAACCCCTGGCCCGCACCGGTAATCGCAACAATACTGTCAGCGATTTGCATATTGAACTCCTCGTCGTCGCTCGTTTTTTAGATTTATCGTTTATGACTGCCTTCGAACCTGCCCTATGCTGGCTCGAGGGGGAATTACCATTCGTAACCGACACCAACGGTCACTTTGGTATCTTCTTTTTCACTTTCCAGGGAGGGCGTATTGTCGTACTGCCACTCGTAACCGATCTCCATCAGCACGCCTTCAACCAGCGGTGTGCGCACCCCCAGCTTGGCGTTAGCTTCGTAGTCGTTACTGTGATCAAAGGATTGTAAGGTTTCCTGGTCGAAATAAATTTCCGGTCCAAGGGAAAACTTGTAGCGGTAGTTAAGTGCAATTCGGCCGGCGACATAGCGCTCATCCTGGTCTTCGCTCAACTCTTCGTCGATAAAACTCTCGTGCAGGCTACTCAAGCCACCTTCTAGGGAAAAAGTGGTTTTACTGGTATCGTAAAACAGATAACCCATACCGAGACCGAGCGTAGTTCCCAGGTCTAAGTTCTGGGCCTCTTCCCTTTCCAACTCACTGTTAGCAGCGGCAAACCATTTCTCAGCAAAGATCCAGCGCAGGTCATAGTTGAGCTGGTATTTTTCCAGGTCACCATCTTCTTCACTTTCCTGGTTCTGGTAAACCGCCCCAATCAGGTGGTTAAAATCTCCATGGCGGATATCCAAGTTGATATTGGCATCGAGGTCTTCACGCTCACGGTTACCGCTCTCGAATACGCCTCCGGCGGTAACATCACCGCTGAATAACACCGGACTGGTGGTAAATGTGCTGTAGGGTTCTGCCCGCTCAATACCGGGGAAGTCGATCAACCAACCGCGCCCTTCATCGCAGTACACTTCCCAGCGCTCCTGGCGGTGGCCAGCCAAGGTGCAAGGTTCATCCCTGCCGGCAATTTTGATATCGGTATCGATATCCATCGACACCACTTTGGATTTGTCGACTTTAACTTCACCAAAAGTCTCTGACTTCCAAGTGACCTGATCCTTCTCTACCAGCACCAACTCGCCCTGAATACGATCGCCATTTTCCAGGGTCAGCACACCGGCATGGGCCTGGAAGGGCACAAGAAACAAGAGAGTTCGAGCAAAGAGCTTGGGAAGTCGTGTCGATAAAACCACTAAGAAACCTTGGACTTTTTAGGTGTATGAACGGTGCAAACAGCCTCAACAATCGCACCATGATGCCATAACTAGAATCATGTGGCACGCCGTCACAGCGGAGGCCTTCGCGCCCTGGGGACTGTGACCTTGCGAGCTGGTAAAGTATCCATAAATGGCGAATAAAAATCTCATTTTCAGGAGATTACAAAGTAAAAAATTGCGCCCAGTTGGCGTACTTCGCCGATATTTAGAGCTTTTTATGGAAAAACAGAACTCCCTGGAAAGAATATGTCAGGCCTTGGCGGCGATCCCCAAAGGGCGGGTTGTCACCTACGGGGACCTGGCTGAGATGGCCGGCTACCCACGCGCTGCGAGACTTGCAGGTCAGACCCTGCGTAAATTACCCCGGGGTACCAAGCTACCCTGGCACCGGGTGATCAACGCCCAGGGGCGCATCTCCCTGCCGGAACCCGGCGCCAGCCGCCAGCGTGAAAGACTGGAAAGAGAGGGGGTCATACTGCTGAAAGGGCGAGTGGATATGGGCAAATACCGCTGGAAACCTTAGCCCCAATCGCATATAGAAAACTACGCTACCTCATCAGCCCCCCAGGGCGCGACCCAAAATAACAGGATCATTCCAGGCACCGCCAGAACGGCACACAGGAGAAAGAAATGTGTCCACCCCATTCCCTCCACCAAATAGCCGGTGGAGGCATTGGCGAAGGTGCGCGGGAGCGAAGTCAACGCTGTAAACAAGGCAAATTGAGTCGCGGTGTGCAACTTGCTGGTAGTTCGGGCGATAAATGCAATAAACACCGCTGTCCCCAACCCCACCCCGAGATACTCAAAGGCAATTACTATCGCCAATAGCCAGAGGCTCGGATTGAAATCTGGAGTACCCACCAGCTCGCCATTCACTTCAGACAAAATCATAAATCCGAAAATTGAAACCAGCTGTACCACCCCGAAAATCCATAGGCACTTATTAATCCCGATTTTTACAATTAATAAGCCGCCAAAGAAACCGCCAATTACCGCAGGCCACAAACCGGCATTCTTTGCCACTATGCCGATATCCGTATTGGAATATCCCATATCCAGGTAATAGGGCGTCGCCAGTGCCGTAGCCATGCTATCGCCAAGCTTGTACAAAAACATAAAGGCCAGTACGAGCACCGCCTGTTTTACGCCATTGCGATTAAAGAATTCGACAAAGGGTAAAACAATGGCCTCGCGCAAAGATTTAGGACGACCTGCTGGATGGTCTGGCTCAGCCACCATCAAGGTCATAAAGACGGCGATCAACATAAAAGCCGCAGTAATCATAAACACCTGATCCCAGGCCAGGTGGTCCGACAGGATCAAGCTGAGGGATCCCGGAATCAAGCCGGAAATACGATAGGCGTTGGCGTGAAAGGAATTGCCCAGACCCAACTCCTGGTCCGGCAGAATCTCGCGTCGGAAAGCATCCAGGACTATATCCTGGCTGGCGCTGAAAAAAGCCACGGCAAAGCAAATTGCGGCAATTGACCAGATATCAAACTGGGGACTGAACATCCCCAGGACGCCAATGGAAATAATCAGTAACAGCTGCATTACCAGCATCCAGCCCCGCCGGCGGCCGAGCATCGGGAATGCGTAGCGCTCCATCAACGGAGACCAGATAAATTTCCACGTATAGGGCAATCCGAGCAATGCAAAAATACCGATAGTGGCCAAATCCACGCCTTCGGTACGCAGCCAAGCGGGCACCAACTGTATCAATACAAAAAGAGGCATCCCCGAAGAGAAACCGGTGCCAATACAAATCAGCATACGCCGATTAAACACCGCCTCCCGGATGGTTTCGTGGGCCATAGTTTGTCGCTTTTATTCGCTGAGCATCGTCTACCAGTGATACCCGACCCGACAGGCAACAGACACACAATCAAACATAAGGGCGAGTCTATGGAGGGGTGGGTTTCACCTTTACAACCACCATAGACACAAGCCGGGCAGAATGCCCGGCGAAGAGTTTTGATATGACATAGGGATTTAGAAAAGAGCTGAATTCAGGATGTACTCTTAGAGAGGAAATAGCATCCCTGAAAACCTTAGGTAGTGCCCGCTCCCGACTGCACTTCTTCTCCCGGCCAGTCGCGCTGCTCGCGGCGCCAAAAATAAATGGACAGCAGAATGGCTGGAATTCCCATAAGCGCTGCATAAATAAAGAAGTAGGCATAACCCTGAGCATCCACCACTATGCCGGAAAAACCACTGATAAATTTCCCCGGCAAGGTCATCAGGGAGCTAAACAAAGCATATTGAGTGGCGGTATAAGCTTTATTGGCAAGACTGGAGAGAAACGCGATCAGTATCGCATTGGCAATTCCTCCACTGATGTTGTCCGCACTAATTACCAGCGCCAGCCAAGCTTTATCGGGACCGATCACAGCGAGTTGGGCAAATAGCAGGTTTGTGCAGGCGACCATAACCGAGCCCAGTATCAACGGGCGCACAACACCGTAACGCACCACTAACAGCCCGCCTAGAAAAGAACCGATAATGGTACAGAAGAAGCCAAACAGCTTACTGATTTCAGCGATTTCCGTTTTGGTAAAGCCCAGATCCAAATAGAAGGGATTGGCCATCACCCCCATCGCAAGATCACTTAAACGGAAGATACTGATAAATAACAGCAGAATGATTGCGAAGCGGCCATTGCGCTGAAAAAACTCGATAAAGGGGCAGGCCACGGCGCGAATAAACCACTGCTTCAAGCGACCGTGTTCCCCCTTGCCCAACAGACGCTGGGCCCACTCGCTTTGCAGCTCATCGGCTTCTTTGTTTACCTTGCTGTGATCGGGCTCGGCAATAATCAGAGTGGTAATCAGGCCCACGCCCATCAATCCAGCCATCGCAAGATAAGCACCAGACCAGCTAAAGATATCCGCAATAAACAGGGCGCCCGCTCCCGCAACCAGCATTGCCACCCGATAGCCAAATACATAATTGGTAGCCATAGCGCCCTGATAGTCGTCATCCATGGCCTCAATTCGATAGGCATCAATCGCCACATCTTGAGAGGCCGAACAGAAAGCGACCCACAAGGCCAGCAGGGCCACGTGCATCAGGGAGAGCTGGGGATTTACACTGGCCATACCTATCAGGCCAATCGCTATCCCGATTTGGGATGCCAGCATCCAGCCCCGACGCTTGCCCAATTTGTCCGTGAAAAAAGGCAGACGCAGCTGATCGACAATAGGGGCCCAGAGAACTTTGATCGAAAAGGTAATCCCCACCCAGGCAAAAAACCCGATGGCAGTACGGCTGACACCGTAATCCCGCAGCCAGGCAGTCAAGGTAGCGAAGACCAGCAGAAATGGGAGGCCGGCAGAAAAGCCGAGGAAAAACATGGTGAGTACACGGGGCTTCAAATAAGCGGCCAGCGCTTGCCCCCATGTCATTTGTTTTTGTGAGTTGGTCAAGCGCGGGCCTCCAGAGCCTGAGCCGCCGCAACAGCGATCACCGTGCAGCGGGATTAGATTAATTTATTTACTCAGTGGCCCCACAAAACTTCCAGCTCCGCTTCGGCCAACTTATTGGCATTGATATTGAAGCCAACTTTAGCAGGAGAAGTGTTTTCATCCAGCGGCAGGGATTCCACTTTCAAGGCATAGACACGAAAACGATAGCGATGATCCCCATGCCCTTTGGGCGGGCAGGCACCACCGTAACCGGAATTACCATAATCATTGCGCCCCTGCACGGCTTCTGGAATCAGGCCGTTTTTCAGGTCACCGGCCCCTTCCGGCAGATTGGTCGTATCCACTGGGATATTAAATACCACCCAGTGCCACCAACCGCTGCCGGTGGGCGCGTCGGGATCGTAAGCGGTAATAGCAAAACTCTTTGTGCCCTCCGGTGCCCCACTCCAGCTCAATTGGGGAGACAGGTTCTCACCGCCGCAGCTGCCATAAACATGAGCCATGGGCATTTTCTTTCCAGCTTGTAGGGAGCTGGATGACAGTGTCAGCTTCTCAGCAATCGCGTTGGTTCCAGTCAGTGACAGCGCAGCAGCACAAAGCAGCCCTGCCAAACCCCGGCCGCCCTTTTTCAATAAATGGCTCATATCCCAGTTCCCCTTTTAGTTTTCTTCACTGGACAGCAGTGGGCCCACTTTGTCCAGATCCATATTTCCGCCGGTCAGAACAACCACGACATTCTTATTGCGAAAGCGCGCGCTGTGCTCAATGATCGCAGCGAGACCCACCGCAGCCGACGGTTCTACCAGCTGTTTGGTTCGCGTCCACAATAGCCGCATCGCATTGACGATACCAGCTTCGCTGACTGTCACAATATCCCGCACCGTGCGCTCAATAACGGCGTAATTTTTGCCGCCCAATGTTGTGCGCAGACCATCGGCGATCGTATCGGGTTGTTGTGTGGTGATATGAACGCCACCGCGCAGTGAACGCTGGGCATCATCCGCTCCGGCGGGTTCCGCACCAATTACCAGGATATCGGGGGCAAGCGCAGCCATAGCCAATCCCACGCCGGACAAAAGTCCACCGCCTCCCACTGGCGCCACAATAACGTCTGGAGCAAAGCCCTGTTCGCGGCTCTGCTTGAGCACTTCCATGGCTACAGTGCCCTGCCCTGCAATAATGCGCTTATCGTCATAGGGCGGGACTTCGTGCGCACCGGTTTCTTCAAGTACCTTTGCCAAAGTGGATTCGCGATCAGCCAGGCTGGGGCCCGAAGTCACCACTTTGGCACTGTACCCCTCAACCGCCATGCGTTTCGTCTTGGGAGCCGTTTCGGGCATCACCACCGTGCAGGCCAATCCCCGCTGGGCTGCTGCCCAGGCGAGCGCCGCACCGTGATTACCGGACGAATGGGTGGCAACTTCCTCGACCCCGTCTGGGAGCAGCGAAAGCGCATTAGCCGCGCCCCGCGCTTTAAAGGCACCCACTTTCTGCAAGTGCTCACACTTAAACCACAAATTGGCGCCCGTCAGCTCGTTCAGCTGCCGAGAGCTGAGCAGAGGGGTCTCGTGTACCATGCCTGCAATATTTTGTGCGGCACTAAATACATCCTCACTGGCAGGTATCTCGTTGCGATCCAGGGGCATAACACTGTGTATCCTTTTCGACTACATGGGAATAATCCAGCTTATCCACCGCCGATAACATCCAGTGTTCTACGGAGCAAGCACAGTGGAAAACCGTGCCTGTCGATAAGGAATTATTTGCTGAGCATACGCAGGAATTTCATTTTCCTGTCGTTGAAGGGTGCATATCGTATATCGATATCGAGGATATTTCTGCGCCGCATTACGGCCTTGTAATGACTGAAAGTGCGGAAGCCATGCTCTCCATGGTAGGACCCCATACCGCTGGCACCGACGCCTCCAAAAGGCAGGTCCTGGGCCAGCATAAACATCATGCAGTCATTCACGCAGGCGTTGCCGGAGCTGCAACGGGATAGAAGCCGATCCGCCAATGCTTCATCCTGGGTAAATACATACAGGGCCAGGGGCTTCTCTCGCTCATTGACAAACTCCTCCGCTTTGGAGAAATCATCCAGTTCAATAATGGGGAGTATCGGGCCAAAGATCTCCTCCTGCATAACTCCCGCAGAGAGATTGACGTTGCGCATTATGGTGGGCGCCATATAGCAGTCATCCACATCGACTTCACCGCCAAATACCACCTCTCCATCCCCCAGGTAATCCGACAGGCGAAGGGTGTGCTGGCTGTTAATAATGCGCCCATAGTCGGCAGATTCCCGCGGATGCTCCCCATACATTTCCCAGAGAACCCGCTGCAACATGGGGGTGAACCGATCGGCTGTCTGCCGACTACAGAGAACATAATCCGGGGCGATACAAGTCTGCCCCGCGTTGGTAAATTTACCCCAGGCAATTCGCCGTGCAGCCACTTCCAGGTTGGCATCGTCGGCAACAATACAAGGGCTCTTTCCGCCGAGTTCCAGGGTTACCGGAGTCAGGTATTTAGCCGCCGCACTCATTATGATTTTGCCGACCCGGCCACCGCCGGTGTACATAATATGGTCCCAGCGCTGCTCCAGCAGCGCCGTGGTTTCTGCCACACCACCTTCGACACACGCAAAGGCATCGTTGTCGAGATAACGCGGTAATAATTCTGCGATTAACCGGGAGGTTGCTGGCGATAACTCAGAGGGCTTTACCACCGCACAATTGCCGGCGGCAATCGCCGGTACCAGCGGCGATAACAATAATTGCAGCGGATAATTCCAGGCACCGATAATCAGTACTACACCCAGCGGCTCCGGTTGCACATAGCTCTTGGCCGGCTGGGTCATCATCGGCGATTGGACCTTGCGCGGGCGCACCCATTTCTTCAGGGACTTCAGGGTGTGATCGATATCGTTGTAGAGAAATGAAATTTCAGTGAGGTAGCTTTCCTGGGGAGCTTTGCGCAAATCATCGTGAAGGGCTTGGACAAAATGTGCCTCGTTCTCGGAGATCATCTTGCGCAGCTGAGACAGTTGCTTGCGCCGCCAACTCAATTCAGTGGTGCTACCGCTGCGAAAATAGGTTCGCAAGCCCGCCACTAATGTGGCTGCGTTCCAATCGTTTACCCTAGCCAGATCTGACAACATTTGCGGTTCCAATACCGAAACTTCCAAACCCTACTTCCTCCAATGAGTATAAGCCGTCGCAGGCAATGACTAGCTTCGCTTTATTGATATGGCAAAGCACCGAAGTCCGGCCGCTGGGGCGCGCAATTTCGTAGGAAGGGGGGGATAAGTCAAGATAGGAAGGAGAGAAAATTTTGAAAATGGCGACAAATTCAACAATCGCCCCAGCAGACAAAAGTAGCTCTGGGGCGATGGTACAGGCATTGTGGGATTATTCAGAGGCTCCTTAGATAAATAGAACCAGAAGGGCCAAACCAGTGATCCACAGTAGCAAGGTTCTGGATAGCAGCGCTTGCAGCCCTTCAATCTCCGCACCACTTTGGCGCTGCATCTGAGACAGATCGGAACCACCACTGCACTCACTGGCGTCAATACCGCCGAGAGCTCCTTCCAGGTAAGCCTCGAGAACCTGATCGGTATGGCTCTCACGACACATCAACACTCGGCGCCAGGCGCGGTAACAACCGGCAAAGTTACCCACAATGGCAAAGCTCAGCCCCATCACACGGACCGGCAGCCATTCCAACAACCACAACCAACGCGCCGCCGTCGCCTGTTCGGAGGAGCCCCGGGTATTTTCTGCGTACAAAGCACTCAAGCGGAAGAGAACTGCCCCGGGAATACCCAGCAAAATAAACCAGAACAGCACGGCGAAGAGTCTCTCAAAGGCGCAGTAGGCAGCGCCGCGAAATACCTGCTCATGCAGACAAGTGTCATCGGAGGGCGCTTCGTGTAACTCGCGTAAAATGGGCGCCGCCGCTTTGGTGGCACCTTCCAGGTCTCCGCTATACCAGTGGCGCAGGTAGTTTGCGACGATATCGTTGAAGTTGCCGCGACCGAGACAATAGAGCAGCAGTGGCACCCCCAACAGCAAGTAGCCCAGACCGCCCGCAGCGCCCTCTGCCAGCGTCATCGCAATTGCAGAGATCAATACTGGAACCAGGATAGTGACACCAAGCAGCAGACCACTATTGCCATTAATACTGGGCAACGCCTGTAAATACTGGCCCCAGCGACTGAACCAACCATCGCGATGTAACGGAGCCCCTGAGCCCCAGATTTGCACCAGGGCAACGGTGATCAGAACAATTAACAGAGTCATAAGTAATCCGAGACTGTTTCAGTTATCAAAATCGTGCTGCGGCTCCTGATACAGAAACCCTTCCCACTTTTAAGGTCCGCTACTGGGTATCAGACGATTTCTTTCAGCTTGTTGAGGTAGCGCTCCCAGTCAAACCCCGGACCCGGGTCCAATTTCCTTCCGGGAGCAATATCCGAATGACTGGCAATTCTATCGATATCAATAGCGGGATAAGCTTGCATAATCGCAGCACTCACCTCGGCAAGTGCGTGATATTGGGAGTCGGTGTAAATATCGGTATCCAAGCCTTCCAGCTCAATACCAATGGAAAAATCATTGCAGTTAGTGCGACCTTTAAATTCGGACTTGCCCGCGTGCCAGGCACGACGATCAAGGGGCACGTATTGGGTTACCAGGCCATCGCGGTCGATCAAAATATGCGCAGACACCTGTAACGCAGCAATATCGGCAAAATAGGGGTGCGCATCGATGTCCAACTGCCCCAGGAAAAAGGCATCAATGTAGGGGCCGCCATACTGTCCGGGCGGCAAGCTGATACTGTGAATCACCAATAGATCCACCGCACAGTCTTCCGGGCGGCTATTGCAATGAGGACTCGGAACCCGGCGCGCGCCCGCCAACCAGCCAGACTCCACTTGATATTTCAATCTGCGATCTCCGCTGCAACCTATTGATAGCCCCGGTATCGCCCGGGGCTTCAGCAGTTACCATTCTATGGAAGCGTTGATCGATATGCCAATCTGATCGGAGCAGTATCGCGACATAACTTGCGGAAAACTACTGGCCACTGAGTATCCCTGCTAAATACTCAACGTCCTCTCGTTAAATTCCTGAAAATTAGCGCTGCTCACTGCGCTTCTTGCGCACATTGCCAATTACGGACTGCAGCGCCCGCTCAAACAACATGCCGTCATCCAGCGGCAGCAGTTGTGCCGAACGCAGCGCATGGGCCAGCTCTAGTCGGGCGAATTCGGCGACTTTGGCGCCATTGCGATTAACGAAGATAAACTGGTCGATATCGCGAATTACCGCCGCCAGACGACAACGGAACTGCTCGTCCTCAGAGCGCTTCAGCTCGAACCAACTGCCCTGTGCCAGGCGGAAGGTCATCTGCCAGTGGGGATCATCTTCGTCAAGGGGGGCCAGTCCATCCTGCTCCGGTGCAGCCACCTCTGCTTCAGCAACTGCCTGCTCAAGCTCTTCCATCTGCGGCACAGCCACTTCCTGGGGTTCGGCTTGGACAGCTTCAACAGTAACTTCAGCTGGCTCATCTGGAAGTTGGTCTTCGGCAGTGTCTGAAATCACTTCTTGGGCAACCACGGCTTCTGCAATAACCGCTTCAGTCACTGCAATTTCATCAACCGTAGCTTCAGTAACATCAGCGGGTCCGGCATCAGCAGCAGTTTCCTGCGCCACAACAGGGGCAACAGGCTTGTCAGCAACATTATCAGCAACAACAGGCGCGGGCTCAGTAGATTTCGCTGCGCGCACTTCGCGGGCAACCTGCTCTGCCACTTCACGTTCACGCTGCTCAGCCAATTGCTGGGCCAGGGCAAAGCGCTCGCGATAAACTTCTTTGAGGCCGGTGAAAAGGGTACGCGCTTCGAAAGCGTTATAGGAAAGCGCTTCAATTCCCTCGCGCAATCTCTCCTGCAAAACAGGTAGTAAGCTCAATAACTGTTTGCGGGAATCCGGCATTGGGGCCTGCACACTCCACACGAGATCTCTCGCTGTGCGCACGTCGCGGTTCCAGGCGTCGCTCTCTGTACCCTCTTTGACGCAAGTCAGGAACAGCACGTTGTTCCAAACTTTGTTCAACCAATCCTGCACCACCTGTGGCAGATCCCGCTCTGCAACCAAGGCATCCATGACTGCGGCAACCCGTGCGCGGGCAGCTTGGGTTTTAGCCCGACCATCCGCCTCATCGACTACGCGGCGCTCCAACATCTCGGCACGCTTGCGCTCGCGGACGATAAATTCGCGCAGGGATTCCAGCAAAACGGCAAAGATGTTGATGTCCCGATCAAACTCATTAAGCACGCGCTCAACAATTTCGGATATCTCTTTGTACAGGGGATCGGATTCGTAGTTATCCCCCGCCTGCCATCCGGTAGCGGCATCGGCCAACTCGTTCAGCAATTTGCGCGCAGGGTGGCCGCCTTTACTGAAAAATGACTTGTCTGCAATGGCTACTTTCAACAGCGGCAGTTGCAGGCGGCCCAGAAGTGATTTGATTTGGGTGGCAAGGCTGCGGTCCTCCAGGATAAAGGAAAACAACATCTCTACCAGCTTGATCACATCGCTATCGACTTTTGCCAGCGAAGCGGCCTGATTGGAATCCACCAAGCGCTGCTGTAGCAATTCGCCCACATTCAAAAGCTGTACCGCACTTCCACCTTGATAGTGGCTGCCACTTTGCAGTGCACCCAAGTGGGAAAGCAGATCCCCTGCAGGCATTGGAGTAACACCGGTTGCAGCGGACACTAGCCCAGGGGGAAAGTGTCCCGTAGTTGCTACGCCACCTTGCGTCGATGGGTTGCCGGCCACCACGCCACTACCCCCCCCAGTGGGTGCAATGGGAACACTGGGGGAATTGGAGGTACTGTTGTAAGCAGGCGCCTGCCTGGCTGCACGCTGCTGCTCCTGTAGCGATGGCAGCACGCCCTGCTCTATGAGCAGTTGATTACAGAATTCATAGAAGTCGCGCAGCTGCAACATGACCATCTGCTCGAACTTCTTCAGCAGAGTAAGGCGGGCACGAATATGGAGATTCAGTTCTTGAATCGAGTCTACAAAGGCATCACAAATGACATCAGGGCCCAAGGGGTTGTTCTTGTCATAGACTTTGACCGCATAGAGCGTATCGAGCCTCATGCATAATGCAGTGAGGGGCTCGGCAAAATCGCGCTTAGCCGTGGCCACCATGGTATCAGCAGCGACCAATTGCTCTAGGTCATCATTGTGAACTAGCGATAAATTATCGGAAGCGAAATTGCTTTCAGCCTTTTCTTCCTGGCGAACAAGGAAAGCGTGAGAGATATTCTGGACAAAGTGCTCAGCAATATTGCGGCGCTCAACGCGCAACAGTCGCAAGGCCTGGAAAAGCCCATCCTGTTCCTCCTGGCCGTGGGCTCGCTCAGCCATGGCAAACAGGGAATCATCCACTTTGCCAAACAGTGTTTTAATTCGCTCCAGTAACTGATCCGTCGCTTTTTCTTTCAGCATTGTTACTGCGGCGGGCAGAACAGCGGGCTTACCAGATGCAGAAATATTGCGCGCTCCACTTTTCTCTGAGAGGGAAACTACCTTGCTGGATTCACTCATTTCCAAGAGGTCCTTCGAATACCGTCCGACTTAAAACGCTGTGGCTAATAGCAAAATTGGTGAGTGGGAAAGTGGCTTTCCAAGCGACTACGGGGACTTGTACCCCCGTAAATCGGATCTCCAAACCGCCGATCTCCGGGCGCGATCATCTGTGAAAAATCTGCCGAAGCTCTTGATTTCACTCAAGTTTTGAACGCGAAGGGGCAACGATTCCCAGCCCTGTCCGAGAACAGTTCAGATTGCGATCAAACCTAGCTCTTTGGCATTCTACTAGCGTTTCTGGGCTGTTTTACACAGTTCCGCGACATATTTGAGACACCTATCACAGCTATTCGTCGAGCCAACTGCTATTTGCCGGTGATTGAGTTGAGCAATCAAAACCCCGAGTGTTTTGGTAAACTGCGTCGGCGTTAATTTCGAGGTTTCCCAATGCGACCACAAGACACGGCTATTCCCAATATCACTGCCGACCTGCAACGCGCAGTTCAGGTGGCCTTGGAAGAAGATATTGGTAGTGGCGATATCACCGCCCAGCTGATCCCAGAGGACCGCAATGCGCGGGCCCGGGTAATCACCCGCGAAGATTGCACTCTGAGTGGTCGCGCCTGGGTAGAGGCTGTATTCCACGCCCTGGACCCGGAACTCGTCCTCACCTGGCACTTCGAGGATGGCGACCGCATCAGCGCCAACGCTGTTATTTTTGAGCTGGAAGGCAATGCCCGCGCTATCCTCACCGGCGAGCGCGCCGCACTGAATTTCCTGCAAACCTTATCCGGTACTGCCACAACCGCTGCGGAGTTCGCCGCGCGAGCTGAAGGCACTGAGGTGAAGATTCTCGACACCCGCAAGACCATTCCCGGTCTGCGCAGCGCACAGAAGTACGCCGTACTTTGCGGTGGCTGCCACAATCACCGCATCGGTCTTTACGACGCCTTCCTGATCAAAGAGAACCATATCTTCGCTGCCGGTGGCATTGAACACGCCGTCGCCCAAGCGCGAGTGATCAAGCCGGAAGCCCTGATTGAAGTCGAAGTGGAAAATATTGAAGAGTTGGAGCAGGCGCTCGCCGCCGGAGTGGACGTTATTATGCTCGACGAATTCAATGATGAAGACACTAAAACTGCCCTGAAATTGGCCAAAGGCAAAGCCAAAATTGAGCTTTCCGGCAGTGTCGACCGGGATCGCATCGCCCAGTTAGCTGAACTGGAAGTGGACTATATCTCTTCTGGTAGCCTGACCAAGCACCTGCGCGCTATCGACCTATCCCTGCGAATCGATCTCTAGCGCCCACAGGACCCATCATCACTGCGCTTAGTGATGGTGATGATGGTGTCCCTGCTCTTCCGTGTCTTCTGCGGGAGCTTCCATCCCGCTCATCTGCCCGTGGTTGGCGTGGTCTCCGTGTCCACCGTGGCCCATAGCCCCCCAAATGGTCCAGATACCAAACAGCAAAATCGCTGCGGCGAAACCATAGCGAACCCCCGGCTTTTGCACTAAGCCACGCACCTGTGCCGCCGCAGCACCAGTAGCCAGCATGGCGGGCACAGTGCCCAGACCAAAAGCAAACATCGCCAGGGCAGACCGCTCAGCACTGCCCTGGGCCAGGGCGAAAGTCAGCGCGCTGTAAACCAAACCACAGGGCAACCAGCCCCACAGGGAGCCCAGTGCCAGTGCCTGCCCCGCAGAGCGAACCGGCAGTAATTTGGCCGATAGTGGCTGCACATAGCGCCAAAGGTAGCGGCCCCCTTTTTCAATCCAAGCCAATCCCTGCCAGATACCGCCGATGTACAGCGCCATCAGGATCAACATGATCCCGGCAGCAAATCGCAGCGGAGTTAGTGCCGGCAGTATCGCCGCACCGAGGGCACCGGCTAGCGCTCCCATCAGCGCATAGCTACCCAGGCGACCCAATTGGTAAGAACCCAGCTGCACCCAAGCAGTCTTTTTCCCCGGTACCGCCATACCCAGCGCTCCGGAGATTCCCCCACACATACCGATGCAGTGACTGCTACCCAAAAAACCGATAGCCAGAGCCGCCGCTAAAAAACCCCAGTCCCCCACTTACTTCTCCTGCTTCCTTTCCGCGTCAGATTTGTCCTGCTGAACATCATCGTCATCAAACAAAATGCGACGACCTTCCGTTTCCAGGTCATCGTACTGTCCGTTATTCACGGCCCAAAAAAAGAGCTTCACCGCAAAGCCAACCAAAATCACCGCAATGGGAATCAGGAAATACAGACTTTCCATCAGTTACACCTCCTCTCTTTCTGTGAGCACGGGATTAAGCCGCGGCGCTCACAGGGTTTTCGTCGACTTCCTGTCCACGGGACAGACGCAACGCATTTAGCACTACGATCAGAGAACTCAGGGACATACCGATTGCCGCAGCCCAGGGCGGCACCAGACCGCAAAATGCCAGCGGCAGGGCAATCACGTTGTAACCCAGAGCCCATGCCAGGTTTTGCCGCACAATTCGGCGGCATTTGTGCGCCAGCTCTATAGCTTTGGGCAGCACTTCAAGATCTCCGTTCAGCAAAATGGCATCGGCGCGGGACTGGGCCAGATCCGCCGCTGACATCATCGCCACAGAGGCATCGGCACCGGAGAGCACTGGCACATCATTGATGCCATCCCCCACCATCAACACCTTCTCACCATCGCTTTGCAGCTGCTTCATATGGCTGAGCTTGTCCTCTGGCGAGGCTCCGGCGCGGTAGTTGCTGATACCCGCTCGCCCCGCCAGTCGCTCAACTTCCGCAGACTGGTCACCACTGAGCAGTTCCACTGAAAGACCTTGCTCAGTCAAACCCTCAACAGCGGTGGTTGCCGAATCCCGTAACTTATCCCCCAACGCAATCCAGGCAATAGGACCCAGGGAGTCGCCGAGCAGCAGCCACTGCCCCTCCCCTTCGGGTGTAGAAACATCCTCACTGGAGACAAAGCTCGCCTTACCCAGCCGGTAACTGTCCCCCTCGATCTGCCCTTCCAGACCAGCCCCGGTATGAACTTTCAGATCAGTGGCGATGAGATTGCCACGCCAGGCGCGGAAGGCCCTGGCCAGGGGGTGATTGGTCTGGGATTCCAGGGCAGCCGCAACATCCTTAACCCGCTGCTCGCTCCAGTTGGCCCGCAGCAAATCAATATGCAGGATTCTCGGCTCACCGCGCGTCAGGGTACCGGTCTTGTCGAACAGCACCCGGCCGATACGCGGCAGCGTTTCCAGTAGGCTGCCTCCAGCCACAAGAAGTCCCAACTGCTGTAAACGCAGGGTGGCGGAGGCCAGGGCAGCAGGGGTTGCCAGCGACAGTGCACAGGGGCAAGTCACCACCAGCACAGACAGGGATACCCAAAAAGCGCGACTGGGGTCGATTTGCCACCAGACAACAAACGCCGCTAGTGCCGCGAATAGAACGACACCGACAAAAATACCCGCGACCCGATCTGCCAGGGCCACTTGGTTGGGTTTATCTAATTGCGCCCGCTCTACCAGGCGCTCAATAGCGGACAAGCGAGTCGACTGCCCCGCTGCCGTAATTCGAATAGTCAGGGTGGAATCGCCGTTGACACTACCGGCATAAACCGGGCTGCCTGCAGACTTCTGTTGCAGTGCCGATTCACCGCTGAGCAGGGATTCATCCACACCACTAACGCCCTCCAGCACCTCCCCATCGGCGGGGATAGTGTCTCCCGGACGCAATAAGACTTTATCCCCAGCGGCCAATGCGGCCACCGGTACATGGACAATATCGTCCCCTTGGTATTTGGCCGCCGTCATCGGCAACAACTGGGCCAGACCACCGCTGGCTAAGCCCGCCCGGTGGCGGGCACGCATCTCCACCGTTCGTCCCAACAACAGGAAGAAGGTGAACATGGAGATAGATTCGAAGTACACCTCACCGGTGCCGAATACCGTGGCGTAAAAGCTGGCGACATAGGCCATACCAATCGCCAGGGACACCGGCACATCCATACTCAGGTGTCGGGCGCGCAGACTGCGCAAAGCGGCACTGAAAAATGGACGCGCCGCATAAAAAACCACTGGCGTTGCCACCAGCAGAGAAACCCAGCGGAAGTAGCGCTCAAACTCGCCGACGCCCTCTTCCGCTGCAGCACCAAAATACAGGGCGATGGCAAACATCATCACCTGCATGGTGCCGAGTCCAGCGACACCCAGGCGGCGCAGGGCGGCGCGGTGCTCGCTCTGGATCACACTTTCCTGGTTGGCCGCAGTAGCCGGGGCCGGCCGGTAGCCAATCCGTTCCAGTTCGCCAAACAGCTCACTGGGTTTGATCTTGTCGGGATTAAAACCGATCTGGGCACGCTGGGTACTGGCGTTGACAGAGACCTTCTCAATCCCGTCCAACTGCCCCAGGTGCTTTTCTATCAACCACACACAGGCCGCACAGGTAATACCGCTAATCAACAGCGAGGCAATCTTGTTGCCGTTATCCCAATCGTGGACAAACTGCTGCTGCACTTCCGGCAAATCGTATGCCGCCCAGCGGTCCTGGGGTTGAGCTTCCCCCGGCCTGTCGCTCTCCTTCTCCCGGAAGCGATAAAAGCCATCCAGACCACCGGAAACGATAGCGCTGGCTACCGCCTCACAGCCTGGACAACACATATCCCGGGCAGCCCCGTCGATAACCACCGAGTGGTTGCTGCCGGGAGGGACTGGTAGTCCGCAGTGATAACAGGAGGAGGAAGACGAAGTCATTGAGTTACTGCGTTCAGTGGCGCGGCATTGCCGAGATCGAAGTTGATTTCACCTTTCAGGCGCCAGTTGGCGTCCTGATGTGCATCGGGATCGAGTTCCGGCATCAAGCGGAGATACCAGCGATTCCCAACGCCTTCAGGCAAGGTGCCCTGGTAGCGACCCACGGAGAGCTGGGAGAGCTCGATATGCTTGTCGAGGTCAGACTCCACCGGGTGGCTCAATGTGAGCAGTAGGGCCTTGGGGTAGTCGAGGTCGCCATTCAGCTCCACGACAACCGATTTTTCAGACGGCTGAAACTGGACCAAAGCGGCCAGACCCAGCTCTTTCGCGCGCAAGTCCTGCTCGGCGCTGAAGTGATACATGCGGCTGTCTTTGTAGTAAGTATCACTGACTTTATCGTCAGCAAAGCGCACCGCTATCGAGACTGTAATTGTGGAGACAACCACCACTGTAATCAGTGGGGCCAGTACCATCCACGCCCAAGGTTCCCGGTACCAGGGTTTGGGGGTTGGTTCATTCATCGCGTTACCAAAAAGTTACCGTTTGTGCACAAAAGTCGAGCCCGCCTGGGCGGGCCCGTACTTTGCGACGGGATTGGCGTCCCGTCTACTGCTTTGGACCAATAAACACCGTTCGGTGCTTATCAATCAGCTCAGGATTGTCGACTGCCTGGACAACAATCTCGATATCGTGCTTGGTATCCTTCAGCTGGTCTCTGGGAACGCTTACCCGAATGGGAACGGAGAACATCTCTCCAGGCACCAGGTAAATCGTCTTCGGCTTGCGAATGGAGTAATCGTATTCAGGCTTACCTTCCACCTTGATGGTGAATTCGTGGGGAGCCTGATCCATATTGTTGATTTTTACCGTGTAGACATTTTGCACCTGTCCCTGGGACTCACGGAACATACGAGCACCGCGGTCGCGAGTGATTTCTGCCTCGATTGGGCTTCGAGTCATCACTTGCTGTGCAAACAGGCCGGTCATCGCAACCAGTATCAATGCGTAGCCAAATAGGCGCGGGCGCAGGAAGCGGGTCTTTCCACCCTGCAATTCGTCCTCAGAGGTGAAGCGAATCAAGCCCTGCTCATAGCCCATCTTGTCCATCACGCTGTTACACGCATCGACACAGAGGCCACAGTTGATACATTCGTACTGCATGCCGTCGCGGATATCGATATCCACCGGACACACCTGAACACACCAGTAGCAGTCGATACAGTCGCCCATACCTTCCGCCTTGTAATCCACGTTCTTCTTGCGCGGACCACGGGTCTCACCCCGCTTGGCATCGTAGTAAACCGCCAGCGTATCCTCGTCGTACATCACCGACTGGAAACGGGCATAGGGGCACATGTATTTACACACCTGCTCACGCAGGAAGCCGGCGTTCATATAGGTGGCAAAAGTGAAGAAAGCGACCCAGAAAACACCCTGCGGGTGCGCGTTAAACGTCGCCAGATCCACGACCAGCTCGCGCACACCGTAGAAATACCCCACAAAGGCCAGTGCAGTTGCCAGCGAGATCAACAGCCAGATGGTATGTGTGCCACCCTTGCGCAGAACCTTTTCCAGGTTCCAGGGGGCCTTGTCGAGCTTCATTCGCTTGTTGCGATCGCCTTCACAAACCCTTTCTGCCCAGATAAACATCATGGTCCAGACGGTCTGCGGACAGGTGAAGCCACACCACACCCTGCCCAGCAAAGTGGTGACCGCAAACAGCGCGAAGGCGGCAATGATCAGAAGCCAACCTAGAAGGAAGCCGTCCTGGGGGCCGAAAGTAGTCCAGAAAATATGGAATTGGCGGGTGGGGAGATCAAAGAAGACCGACTGGCGCCCGTCGATATTGATCCAGGGTAGAAAGAAGAAAGCCAGCAGCAAAGGCAGGCCAGTATATTTGCGAACACGGGTGAAAACACCCTTGATATGTCGGATGTAGACTTTGTCTTCCGACTCATACAGCATGCGATAGCGAACTTCGCCATCACCTTCCTGTTCCTCACGGGTTGGAATTAAATCACTCACACAAACCTCACTCTCGCACGGGCACATCTTGTACGTGGGCCAGGTAGCCCCTTATTTTGAGGCTTTTTTCTCCGTCCCTGCGGCGCCCGGAGTCCCTTGATAAAACAAGGCCCAGCAAATGCCGGGCCTCAATAGTTAATTACTGCTTTTCTTCTTCCTGCTGGGACAGGCTGTAGACATAGGCCGCTACGAGGCGGATTTTGTCTTCACGCAGTTTGTCTTTTTGCGCGGGCATCATATTTGTACGACCACCGCGAATAGTGTGTTGGATCTGTTCGCGATTGCTACCGTACAGCCAGATGTCGTCGGTCAAGTTCGGCGCACCCAGCATTTGGTTGCCTTTGGCATCCATACCGTGACAAGCCATACACACGGTGTTGAATACCTTCTGACCTTCAGCGGCCATAGCGGTGTCATGCTCCAGGCCGTTCAGGGAGAGAACATACTCTGTCGCATTTCTAACACCTTCTTCACCGATCACCGGCCCCTGAGGAGGCATCATGCCCTGACGGCCGTTGTACAGGGTTTCCAGGATTTTCTCCGGAGTGCCGCCGTACAGCCAGGCGTTATCAGTCAAGTTCGGAAAGCCAAAGTTACCACCGGCATCTGCACCGTGACATACCGCACAATTGTTAGCGAAGATCCGGGAACCCATCTTGATGGCTTCGGGGCTCTGCGCAATCTGCTCGATCGGCATATTTTCGTACTTACCAAAGGTCTCGTGGAATCTCTCCTGAGCCTTGGCCTGGGAAGCTTCCAATGCACCGACAGAAGTCCAGTTGCCGACACCTTTGAAGTTACCCAGACCTGGGTAAACCACCAGATATCCCGCAGAGAACACCAGGGTGGCGACGAACAACATGAACCACCACTTGGGCAGCGGGTTGTCGTATTCCTCGATGCCATCGTAAACGTGGCCCGTGGTTTTGTTTTCCGGTTCAGCCTGGTCATCCACTGCCACCTTTCGGTTGGCGAACAGCACCCAGGTAATCAACGCCAGATTGGCGAGGGTGAGCACAATTACCCACACACTCCAGAATGTACTCATTACTTATCCTGCCCCTGTTTTCGATTGGCTCCGGGTTTATCCCCGGAATTGGATTCGTCCTGCTGAGCGGCCGACTTGTCCTTGTCGGCTTGTCGCTCTTCATCGGCAAATGGCAAATTGGCATCTTCTTCGAAGCGCTTCTTGCGCTTCGGAGAGAAGGCCCACCAGCAGATAGCCAGAAAAGCCACAGAGCCCAGAACCAGACCGATTTCCCGCAAAGTTTCAATAGTCACGAGTTTCCTTCCTCGCTATTAGCGTTTTTGGGTAACCAGGGTACCCAGCTGTTGCAAGTAAGCGACCAGCGCGTCAATTTCCTTGACCTTGCCACCTTTGAAAGGCTCAGCGGCGTTGGCGATGTCGTCATCGGTGTAGGGCACACCGACGAAGCGCAGCGCTTCCATCTTACGTGCGGTGTATTCGCCAGTTACCACATTGTCGAACAACCAGGGGTAAGCAGGCATGATTGACTCAGGCACAACGCTACGCGGGTTGTACAAGTGCGCGCGCTGCCATTTATCAGAGTAGCGTCCACCTACGCGCGCCAGGTCTGGACCGGTACGCTTGGAGCCCCACAGGAAGGGGTGCTCGTAAATGGATTCCTGAGCCATGGAGTAGTGGCCGTAACGCTCAACTTCCGCACGCAGAGGACGAATCATCTGAGTGTGGCAAACGTGGCAGCCTTCGCGAATGTAGATATCGCGACCTTCCAGCTCCATTGCTGTCAGCGGCTTCTGCCCCGGCAGCGGCGTGTAGTTATCCTTGGTAAAGAACTGCGGAACGATCTCAACCAGGGCGCCGAAACTGATGGCGATAATGGTGAAAAAGATCATCCAGCCGATGTTTTTTTCTACGAGGTCATGATTCTTCACGATCTAAACTCCTATGCCGCAGGCACTGCTCGAACGGTGTTATCGGCTTCGGCATCGTTTACCTTCTCGGTAATCGTGCGGTAAACGTTGTAAGCCATCAGCAGCATACCCACCAGGAACATGGCGCCGCCCAACCAGCGAACTACATAGCCCGGATGGCTGGCTACAACACTCTCTACGAAGCTGTAAGTCAGGGTGCCGTCGGCGTTAAATGCACGCCACATCAGGCCCTGGGTAATACCGTTAACCCACATAGCGGCGATGTACAGAACAGTACCTACAGTGGCCAGCCAGAAGTGCGCGTTGATCAGCTTGGAGCTGTACATTTCGCGGCGTTTCCACAGAACCGGAACCAGGTGATACAGAGCACCGATAGAGATCATGGCAACCCAGCCCAAAGCGCCGGAGTGTACGTGGCCAACGGTCCAGTCAGTGTTGTGGGACAGGGCGTTTACAGTCTTGATGGACATCATCGGACCTTCGAAGGTAGACATACCGTAGAAGGACAGGGATACCACCAGGAAGCGCAGGGTCGGGTCGGTGCGCAGCTTATGCCATGCGCCGGACAGGGTCATGATGCCGTTGATCATACCGCCCCAGGAAGGTGCCAGCAGAATCAGGGACATAACCATCGCCAGGCTCTGAGCCCAGTCGGGCAGCGCTGAGTAGTGCAGGTGGTGACCACCAGCCCATACGTACAGGGAGATCAGTGCCCAGAAGTGAACGATAGACAGCTGGTAAGAATAAACCGGACGACCAGCTTGCTTAGGTACGAAGTAGTACATGATGCCGAGGAAGGCAGCAGTCAGGAAGAACCCTACTGCGTTGTGGCCATACCACCACTGGATCATTGCGTCCTTAGTGCCCGAATAGATAGAGTAGGACTTGAACGGGCCAACAGGAATCTCCAGGTTATTAACGATATGGAGAACAGCAATAGTTACGATGTAAGCACCGAAGAACCAGTTCGCCACGTAGATGTGAGAAGTCTTACGCTTCATGATGGTGCCGAAGAACACCAGCGCGTAAGCAACCCAAACCAGGGCAATCAGGATATCGATAGGCCACTCGAGCTCAGCGTATTCCTTGGTGGAAGTGAAGCCCATCGGCAGGGTAATTGCTGCGGCGACAATAACGGCCTGCCATCCCCAGAAGGTGAAGGGGATCAGCCAGCCACCCCAAAGGCGGACCTGACAGGTACGCTGTACCACATAGTAAGAAGTGGCAAAGAGAACACTACCACCAAAGGCGAAAATTACCGCGTTGGTGTGCAGGGGCCTCAAGCGCCCGAAGTGCGAGAAGGGCTGCCAAAAGTCGTTGAGTTCAGGCCAGGCTAGCTGGGCTGCGATCAATACGCCCATGCCCATACCAAAAATGCCCCAGACCACGGACATGATGGTGAACTGGCGCACGATATTGTAGTCATAGTCCGGCACAGGGCCGGTCTTTGCCACCGTTGTCGTCATGTTTTTACTTCCGTTGCTTTTAAGATTCGGTTCCACTGTGCGGGACTGGCCCACCACAGAAGGTGTGTAACCACAATGTGTGAGGCACTGTGGTTACTATTGGCCGGATAAGGATTTAAGCGCATCCTTGCCCGGTGATTGCTGATCTATATCAACTAAATCAATTTTCTTCCTTTACCTGCGGCAATGCGCAGACGCAGGGCGTTGAGCTTGATAAAGCCCTCCGCGTCCTTCTGGTCGTAAGCGCCAGCATCGTCTTCGAAGGTAGCGATACGCTCATCGAAGAGGCTGTCCGCAGAGCGACGGCCCACAGCACTCACGCTGCCTTTGTACAGTTTCAGGCGAACTTCGCCGTTAACCACATCCTGGGACTCATCGATCGCGGCCTGGAGCATGCTGCGCTCCGGGGACCACCAGTAACCGTTGTAAACCAGCTCGGCGTAGCGCGGCATCAGGGAATCCTTCATGTGCGCAACTTCGCGATCCAGGGTAATGGACTCAATGGCGCGGTGCGCCTTCATCAAAATGGTGCCGCCCGGTGTTTCGTAGCAGCCGCGGGACTTCATGCCCACGTAGCGGTTTTCCACGATATCCAGACGACCGATACCGTTGGCTCCGCCCAACTTGTTCAGCTTCTCAAGCAAAGTAGCAGGGCTTAAGCGCTCACCGTCGATAGAAACAGGATCGCCCTTCTCAAAACCCAAAGTAATGTAGGTGGGTTCTTCCGGAGCCGCCTCGGGGCTCACACTCCAGCGCCACATATCCTCTTCAGCTTCCGCCCAGGGATCTTCGAGGTTGCCGCCCTCGTAAGAGATGTGCAGCAGGTTGGCATCCATGGAGTAAGGGGATTTCTTCTTGCTGGAAGAGAAGTCCACCGGAATATTGTGCTGCTCACAGTACTGCATCAGCTTTTCGCGGGAGTTCAGGTCCCACTCGCGCCAGGGGGCGATTACCTGGATGCCCGGCTTCAGCGCGTAAGCGCCCAGTTCGAAGCGCACCTGGTCATTACCTTTACCGGTAGCACCGTGGGAAATGGCATCGGCGCCAGTCTCGTTGGCAATCTCAATCAGGCGCTTGGCAATCAGCGGACGCGCAATAGAGGTACCCAGCAGGTACTCCCCTTCATAAATGGCATTGGCGCGGAACATCGGGAAAACGAAATCGCGCACATACTCTTCGCGCAGGTCGTCGATATATATCTCTTTAACCCCGAGGGCCTCGGCCTTGGCACGGGCCGGTTCCACCTCTTCTCCCTGGCCGATATCTGCAGTGAAGGTCACCACTTCGCAGTTATAAGTATCCTGCAACCATCGCACGATTACTGACGTATCCAATCCACCGGAGTATGCCAGTACCACCTTTTCGATTTTGCTCATTGCTGTCCTCTGCTGCCGGAAATACGCCGCCGCGACAAAAACGCGGAGACGGGGAATGCCACTACGCGAAACTAGTGTCGGTCTGGGGGAGTTATTCTTGGAGATATGCCCAGGATCGGTAAATTGCGGGCACAACAATACCCACACTCTTTGTCGGGGCGCGATTGTAGCGCCTAAGCTCGCGATCGACTAGCGCCAAGGCGCGAGTAAGCACAATTGATTGATTTTTAACCTTTTCGTGCATCGCAATTTTGTACAGCTTCGGGTAGCATTCGCGCCGCACAACGACTCACTACGCTAAGAAGCTTTACGGAGTACCATGACGGAGCAAATTACCCTTCGCGCCCCCGACGACTGGCACATTCACCTGCGCGACGGCGCCGCTCTCGGGCGCACCGTGCCCGATGCCGCAAAACAATTCCGCCGCGTGATTGTAATGCCCAACCTGGTACCCCCTGTGACCGATGCCGAAAGTGCAGTGGCATATAAGGAACGTATCAACGCCAATGTTCCCGCCGACACTCCTTTCGAACCCTTGATGGTGATCTACCTCACCGACAAGACCGACGCCGCCGTTATTCGCAAGGCCCACGAAGCCGGTGTTATCGCCGCCAAACTGTACCCAGCGGGCGCGACCACCAACTCCGATTCCGGCGTTACCGATATCGCCAACATCTACCCGGCCCTGGAAGAGATGCAGGCCTGCGGTATGAAGCTGCTGGTACACGGTGAAGTGACCACCAGCGATATCGATATCTTCGACCGCGAGCAGGCTTTTATCGAGAAAACCCTGTCCCGCCTGGTAGATGATTTCCCCACGCTGAAAGTGGTGTTTGAACATATCACCACCGCCCAAGCAGTAGAGTTTGTACAAGGCGCCCGCGAAGGCGTTGCCGCAACCATTACCGCACACCACCTGCTGTACAACCGCAACCATATGCTGGTTGGTGGTATCCAGCCGCATTTTTACTGCCTGCCAATCCTCAAGCGCGGCTACCATCAAAATGCACTGATCGAAGCGGCCACCAGCGGTAACCCGAAGTTTTTCCTCGGCACCGACTCAGCCCCCCACGCCCACCACAAAAAAGAACACTCCTGTGGTTGCGCCGGCTGCTATACCGCCTACTCCGCTATTGAGCTCTACGCCGAAGTATTCGAGCGCGCGGGCAAACTGGACAAGCTGGAAGGCTTTGCCAGTGAGTTCGGCCCCGACTTCTACGAGCTGCCGCGCAACGAGGGCACCATCACCCTGGTCAAGAGCCCCTGGACCCTGCCGGAAAAACTGGATATGGGTGGTGAAAATCTGATTCCCCTCGCAGCCGGTGAAACCTTAAACTGGCAACTTGCGTAATCAGCGAATGGCCTGATTACAGCGCCTGCGGGGAGAACACTCCCGGCAGGCGCCGCAATTCGAATACAATACCCTGCCCCACCAGCGCCAAATGCTGCTGGCCTGAAGACAAGATTTACAAGGAACCACCGTGACACCCGCCGAAGAACCCACAGGACCAAAAAGCTCTCTCGCCCAGCGATTCCGAGGCTTTCTGCCCGTGGTCATCGACCTTGAAACCGGCGGCTTTAACGCCCGCACCGATGCACTGCTGGAAATTTCTGCGGTTATCCTCGACATGGATGACTCCGGCAACCTCTTCCCGCTGGAGACCCACAGTTTCCACCTGGAGCCTTTTGAGGGCGCCAACGTTGAGCAATCCGCTCTCGACTTTATTGGCATCGACCTGGAATCCCCGGATCGCGACGCCTGGCCGGAAGAAATCGCCATCCCCGAGCTGTTCCGCAAGATTCGCAGCGCCGTGAAAAAGCACAGCTGCACCCGCGCCATCGTGGTTGCCCACAATGCCCACTTTGACCTGGGCTTCGTCAATGCAGCCGTCGAGCGGACCGGCATCAAGCGCAACCCATTCCACCCGTTCTCCTGCTTCGATACCGCTAGCCTCGCCGGCCTCGCCTACGGCCAGACCGTACTGGCCAAAGCTTGCCAGGTTGCCGGAATCGAGTTTGATAACAACTGCGCCCACTCCGCCGAGTACGACGCAGAAAAAACCGCAACCCTATTTTGCGGCATCGTGAACAAGTGGAAAGAGATGGGCGGTTGGCCGCTGGAAACCGAAGAGACCACAGAAGAAGCCGAATAACGCACTATCTTCCGGGCTGCCTCAAAGCGGCCCGATTTATCCAAAAACGACAAAATTATTCGAAAGCTGTCGACAAAACACCCGCTATGTGCAGAGTCTGGCCACTTGGGTGATTTTTTGTGCAAGCCGTGCTAATATGGCCCGCTTACACATAAAAACCGGATAGCGCCGTGGCCAAGAAACCTTCCTCTTCCTCCAATCGCAAACAAGCCGCTCCCCTCGAGACCAGCGAAAGTATCGAGGAGCAGGTAAAGGCGTTCCTCGCCGGTGGCGGTGAGATCGAGCAGGTGCCCAAAGGGGTGAGCGGCCAGACCAACACTTCCGGCCCCAAGCACATCACCCTCGGCAAAAAGCCCAGAGCCTAAACTCCGCGCAATAAAAAACCCCGACGGCGCTCCGCTGATCAGCAGCAAAGCGCGGCCGGGGCCGCTCGAATATGGCTGCGTCAACGCAGCCACTTCTCATTCACATCAGGGCATTTCTTCCAGTTCTGCACCCTCTTTCACCGGCGGCATCAGGTCTTCTTTGTTGATATTCAAAGCCATCAGCACGTTGGCAGCTACGTAAACAGAGGAGTAAGTACCCACAACCACACCCACGATCAAGGCCAGGGAGAAGTTGTGGATCAATTCGCCACCGAAGAACTGCAGCGCCCACAGCACCAGCAAGGTGGTGAAGGACGTCATAAAGGTACGGCCCAGGGTCTGGCTGATAGAGATATTGATAATTTCCTCAGACTCAGCCTTGCGCACCTTGCGGAAGTTCTCGCGGATACGATCCGATACCACGATGGTATCGTTCAGGGAGTAACCGATCACCGCCAGTACTGCCGCCAGTACGGTTAAATCGAAGTCCAATCCCATCACCGCAAAGAAGCCCAATACGATAATCACATCGTGGCCCAGAGCCGCTACAGCGCCGAAAGAGAACTTGTACTGGAAGCGCAGGGCAACATAGATCATCACCATGAACAGGGCCAGCATCATGCCCAGGCCGCCGTCGTCACGCAGCTCGGCACCTACCTGTGGGCCCACCATCTCGACACGGCGCAGCTCAACATCACCCTCACTGCCCTCTCTCAGGAGAGCCACAACCTTGTCACCGATCGGCGTCGTTGTTTCCTGATCGGTAGCGCTGATCTGGATTTCTTCCTCGGTTACCGCAGGGGGCAACTTGATCAGCAGGTCCTTCTCAGAACCAAAATTCACTACCGTGGCACCGTCGTAACCCGCTGCTTCGAGCTGGTCGCGCACGTCGCTAATAAAAGGCGTTACCTCATAGCCCACTTCAACCTGGGTACCACCGGTAAAGTCCAGGCCGAACTTCAGGCCGTTCATTGCCAGTGCGGCGATGGAGGCGAGTACCAACACCACCGAAACAATCCCGGCGATCTTGCGCCAGCGCATAAAGTCGTAGACGCGCTTGCCCATGTACTCGGTAATTTTGCCGTTATCCACTTTGGTCTCACTCATGACTGACTCCCTTAAATCCAGAGCTTCTGCACACGGCGACCGCCGTAGAACAAGTTAACAATTGCTCGCGTACCCATAATGGCACTGAACATGGAGGTGAGAATACCGATAGACAGGGTTACCGCGAAGCCCTGTACCGGACCGGAACCGATGGCATACAGGATCACCGCCACAATCAGGGTGGTGATATTCGCATCCACAATGGTGCTGTAAGCATTGTCAAAACCGGCACTGATCGCTGTTTGGGGAGGCATCCCATTCCTGAGCTCCTCCCGTATTCGCGAGAATATAAGCACGTTGGCATCCACCGCCATACCCACGGTCAATACGATACCGGCGATACCAGGCAGCGTGAGGGTTGCACCCAGCAGCGACATCACCGCCACCAGCAGGATCATATTCACCGCCAGGGCCAGGTTCGCGGCCAAGCCAAATACGCGGTAGGAAATCAGCATACAGATAATCACGGCCAGCAGACCAATCTGTACGGATTGCACACCCACCTTGATGTTATCGGCACCCAGGGATGGGCCGATCACACGCTCTTCCACAAAGTACATGGGCGCAGCCAGGGCACCGGCACGCAGCAGCAGGGCCAGTTCCTGGGCTTCAGCCGGGCTGTCCAGACCGGTGGTGCGGAACTGCTTGCCCAGGGCACTCTGTACCGTGGCCAGATTAATAATCTTCTTCTCTTCGGTGCGCTTCTGCACGGTAACTTCGTTACCGTTTTCGTCGATCTCGGTTACCGGCTCAAAGCGAGTCTCGATAAACAGGGTACCCATACGGCGACCGACATTCTTCCAGGTTGCGCGGTGCATCATCTCGCCGCCACGGGCATCGAGGGTGATATTTACCTGCGGGAAACCGCTCTCGTCGTAACCGACGCGGGCATTGGTAACGCTGTCACCCTTGATAATGATCTGGCGCTCCAACCAGGCACCACCATACATCTGCGCCTGGCGATCATCGCGGTACTCGAAGTATTCCTTGTTGGAAACCAGCTCATCCGGGCGAGCTTCCATACGGTATTCGAGGTTGGCAGTTTTACCGATAATACGCTTGGCCTCTGCAGTGTCCTGTACACCGGGCAGCTCCACAACGATACGATTGCGGCCCTGGCGCTGTACGATCGGCTCAGCAACACCCAGCTCGTTCACCCGGTTGCGCAGGGTGGTGAGGTTCTGGGTTACGGCGTAATCTTCCAGCTGCTTGATTTCCTGATCGGTCAGGGTTGCGCGGATCTCCAGGTTTTCACCGCTGCCGGACTCGCGCAGTTGGAGCTGCGGGAATTCCTTGCGCAGGGTGGACATCGCCCGGCTGCGCAGCTCATCGTTGCGGAAGCGGGCAATAATCTCGCGATCATCCACCAGCTCCACATTGCGGTAACGAGCCTTGGCTTCGCGCAGTTTGCTTTTCACTTCCTGCTCGTAGCTTTCCATGTTGTTCTTGACGATGGTGTTGGTGTCGACTTCCATCAGGAAGTGCACACCACCCGCCAAGTCCAGACCGAGCTTCATCGGGCTAGCGCCGATATCTTTCATCCACTGGGGCGTAGTGGAAGCCAGGTTCAGGGCGACAACATAGTTGGTGGTACCGAGAGCTTTTTGAATCGCCTCTTTAGCCGGCAACTGCTCCTCCATGGAGTTCAAGCGGATCAGTACTGACTTGTCCCCAACTTCGCCGCCGAAGTGAGCAATTCCCGCTTCATCCAGGGCTTTTTGTGCATTCGCAAGGACATCGGGGCCGATGGTGAGTGCACTGGATTGCCCGGAAATCTGCACGGCAGGGTCCGGCTTGTAGAGATTGGGCGCGGCGTACATCAGGCCAAAGGCCACAACCGCGAGAATCAGAAAGTACTTCCAGATCGGGTAGCGATTCATGCTGTTCTCATTGTTCTAGTGTGACCCCGAGGGCCGGTAAATCTTGGCAATCTGCCTAAGCAATTTGCCTGGATATGCGGGCAGTATACGCAGAATGCAAGGTACACCGCCCCCAATAAAAGTGGGGGCTGATTATACGGGGATCGTGGGAACGGACAAATTACAGGGGTGCCGCAATGAGACGGGCAGCACCCCAGGCAGGGTAAAAGCGACGCCTGATCAGGCCTCCAGCGCTGGAACCTCGCGCCCCAGACCACGGTAGAACTCGGCGACATAAGCCTCCAATTCATTGGCGGCAATGGCATCGCGCAGCTTTTGCATCAAGCGCTGGTAGTGGCGCAAATTGTGAATCGTATTTAGCTGCGCACCGAGAATTTCACCGCAGCGATCCAAGTGATGCAGGTAAGCGCGGGAGAAATTCTCACAGGTGTAGCAATCGCACTCTTCCTCCAAGGGACCCGTATCGTGACGGTGCCTGGCGTTGCGGATTTTCACCACACCTTCGAAGGTAAACAGGTGGCCATTGCGCGCATTGCGAGTGGGCATGACGCAGTCGAACATATCCACACCGCGGCGCACCGCCTCGACAATATCCTCCGGCTTGCCCACGCCCATCAGGTAGCGCGGCTTATCTTCCGGCATCTTGTGAGCCAGGTGATCCAAGACCTTGATCATCTCCTCTTTAGGCTCACCCACAGACAGGCCACCAATGGCATAGCCATCGAAACCAATCTCGGTCAAGCCACGCAGGGACACATCGCGCAACTCCGGGTACATACCGCCCTGCACAATACCGAACAGCGCCGACGGGCTATCGCCGTGAGCCTTCTTGGAGCGCTCCGCCCAACGCAGGGACAACTCCATAGATTTACGCGCTTCGTCAGTGGTGGCCGGATAAGGGGTGCACTCATCGAAGATCATGACGATATCGGAACCCAGGTCCCGCTGAACGCGCATGGACTCTTCCGGGTCCAGGAATACCGGGCTGCCATCAATAGGCGAACGGAAGGAAACCCCCTCTTCCGTAATCTTGCGCAGCTCACCCAGGCTAAACACCTGGAAACCGCCGGAGTCGGTAAGGATCGGGCCGGACCACTGGGTGAAATCGTGCAGATCGCCGTGGGCTTTAACCACTTCGGTACCCGGGCGCAGCATCAGGTGGAAGGTGTTGCCCAGAATAATCTGTGCACCGATCCCTTCGATATCCCTCGGCAACATGCCTTTCACGGTGCCATAAGTGCCCACCGGCATAAACGCCGGGGTTTCCACCACACCGCGAGGGAAACGCAAGCGACCGCGACGGGCCTTGCCATCAGTGGTATCCACTTCAAACTGCATAAAACATTCGCGGCTCACTGGGTATCTCCTTTCGCTGGTGCTACTTCTTCTTTTTTGGCATTGGGATCGCGGGTAATAAACATGGCATCGCCGTAACTAAAGAAGCGATAGCGCTCCTCAACTGCGGCCTTATAAGCGGTCATCGTGTGCTGGTACCCCGCAAAGGCACTCACCAGCATCAATAAGGTAGATTCCGGCAGATGGAAGTTGGTGACCAATTTATCCACAACCTGGAATTCATAACCGGGATAAATAAAGATATCTGTCTCCCCCACCGTGGCCTGTAACTGGCCACTGCGCGCCGCACTTTCCAGCGCGCGCACGCTGGTGGTACCCACCGCAATCACGCTGCCATTGCGCGCGCGGCAAGCGGTTACCGCATCCACCACTTCCTGGGAGACATCCAGCACTTCGCTGTGCATCTGGTGCTCGTAAATATTGTCCACGCGCACCGGCTGGAAAGTACCCGCACCCACATGCAGGGTAACGAAGACAACCTCTACACCTTTATCCCGCAGCGCACCGATCATTTCATCATCAAAGTGCAGCCCCGCAGTAGGCGCGGCCACTGCACCGGCATTGCGGCCGTATACGGTTTGGTAGCGCTCCCGATCACTGGCATCGTCTTCGCGATCAATATAAGGGGGCAGCGGCATATGGCCGAGGCGATCCAGAATCGCCAGCACACCCTCTTCTTTAGGGAAGGACAATTCAAACAATGCATCCTTGCGGCCGGTCACTTCTATACGGGTGCCGTCTTCAAGGACGATGGTGGAACCGGGCTTAGGCGACTTACTGGAGCGCACATGGGCCCAGATATCCGTCTCGTTGAGCACCCGCTCCACCAGGATTTCCAACTTACCGCCGGTCTCCTTCTGCGCGAACAAACGCGCCGGGATCACCCGGGTATCGTTAAAGACTATCAGGTCACCAGCTTGGACCTGATCGAGAATATCTGGGAACTGCCGATGTGCAATGGCCCCACTGGGCCCATCCAGACACAAAAGACGGCTGCCACGGCGCTCCTCGGTGGGCGCGCGGGCGATCAGCTCATCGGGCAGATGAAAGTCAAAGTCCTGACGCTGCATGGAATCCTGGAAATCTAGAAACTATGGAGAGGTCGCGAAGGTTATAGGAAATTTTAGGAGCTGTTAACTGCGACGACAGAAAATGCGCTAAGTTATTGAAATCACTGGTTGACCCAAGCGAAAGCATTGCTATAATCACGCCCTCTTCGCACCGACCCCAAGGTCGAGCAGCGAAAGTGCCAGAGTGGTGAAATTGGTAGACACAGGGGATTCAAAATCCCCCGCCCTTAAAAGCGTGCCGGTTCGAGTCCGGCCTCTGGTACCATCTCTCAAACCCGCGATAGCTGTAGCTTTCGCGGGTTTTTTAATTCTGGTTTACCTTCCCTAAATTTTGAAGAATGGCGCTTAAAAGACCCAAAGTGTCCACATTGTGTCCACACAGGATTTTTTTAACTCTACCTTGCCCAGATGTGGACACCATCAATCTATTGCTTTCCCCCTGTGAAACTCCTCTTCATTTCTCTTCCAATCTCTTCAAAGTGTGAAATCCAATTCTTACCCAAACCCCGCACCAGCTCAGGCCAGGGCCGCTAGCCTCATTTCATCAACTAAAACAGCGCCCAAAATCGGCAGGCGTGGGGAGGAGTGAACGGCAGCCCTTTTGTCAGTATGATTTTTGATCAGGTTGAGTTGTAGGCCTTATGGGTTATGGGGTTTGGGGTTTGGGGTTTGGGGTTTGGGGTTTGGGGTTTGGGGTTTGGGGTTTGGGGTTTGGGGTTTGGGGTTTGGGGTTTGGGGGGAGATTGGTAGTTTTAGTTGCTTTGAGAAGGCGTGAAGGATTTTGAAATTTGATTGGGGCGCAGTTGATGCATGCTACAGGTTTTGAAGCATCTTCATGGGGTGATAGGATTTTGTTGAATAACAAATCACAGGGAGAGTAGTGTTGGCATTTTTTGGGGGCCTTTTGTCTTTTTTGGAGCTATCGGGCTTGGGCTTTTTATTGGTGGACAGGATGAGCCGACCGAACCTCCACGACAACTTAGCCCCGCAGAAATTACCGCTATTACTCTGATCAGAGAAACTATGACACATGATGTCCGCCATTTGCTGGCGAACAACTCTAGCGCCCACTTAAACGATGGTATCGCAGTGCTTACCGAATCCCGAGCGGCTTACTGGGTCAAGAATGAAAAAGTCTACGCAGCTAATGGGATTGCGATGATTTACTCGCCCAAGATTGGGAAATCTCCAGTAGATATCGACTTCGATAGTGTTGAAGCTGCTGTGAAAGGTGGTCTGTAGCCCGCCCTATAGAAACAAAAACTAGACGGAACTAGTTATGCATATCTTTTTAATCATCTTAACTATTGCCTCAGGCCTAAGAGTTTTGTCCGGCTGCGACAAACAAGAAACAATTTACCCTAATGCCGATAATCTATTAGAGATTGATAGTGACCGATTACAGGTATTAGAAGCCAAGGATACTGAAAATGGTGTCTTAGTTGCGATAGGAGAATCGGCCTCTCGCCGCTGTGAAATCAAAGTTATCAAAGCAAGTCTAGCAGAAGGTGTATCGGCCAACTCTTTAGAGGATCGTGATAAAATTGATGCAAATTGCATGTGGGATGAATTGGCCTATAAAATCTCAAAAAAGCCATATACGAACATAGCAATACGGGGGGCAGGCAACAATATAACTGTGGACCTTCAGCTTTTTAACTACAGAAAAGCAAACTATATTGCTTTTACCTTAGTAGACGCTCCCCTGCCTTAAAATAGACTCAACCAGACACACCCAAAAAAAATAGACACATGAATAACACTAAAAACAAAATAACTGCCACCAACTAAGCTGTAGTAGACAACGAAAACTTCCTATACCACTACACAGACATACATGGCGTTATAGGAATGCTCGGCAGAAACAATGATGAAGGAAAGTACGAAGCAGGAAAGATGTGGCTTTCTAACCGACAATATATGAATGACCCCACGGAGGGAACAGACTGTAAGACACTCCTTAACGCCTTCTTTGAAGAAAAATACAAATCAGTAACATGTAATGACACCCATCAAGCAATCAAAAAATTTATTTATGACTCAACCAACTATTTTTCAGTAGATGAGAGTTACATAGCCTGCTTTTCTGAAGGCGATAAACTTAGCCAGTGGAGAGGTTATTGCAGTAAAGAGGGAGGCTACTGCATAGGATTTGAAAAGAAACACATAAAAGAGCTAGAAATCCAGAAGAACCTCCATGTAGAAAAATGCAAATATATCCATGAAGAAAAAATGAAAGACTGGGAGTCGATTTATAACGATGCCTGCACTTTTTACGATACCCACAAGACTTTACATGCTTATGACACCAATCAAATGGGAAGATCTATTTACAATCAATATTTACAAATGTCTTACAAAATCCTCCTCAATGTACTAACTCACAAAGATGAAGGATATAAAGAGGAAACGGAATCAAGAGTTGTCATTTATTCAAAGGACACGAATTACAAAATTAAATTTAGACCTTCAAAATCTTATTTGATTCCTTATATTGAGCATCAAGAAATATGCCAACACATCAAAAGCATTATAATTGGCCCCTCTCCAAATGCGGAATTTAATAGGCGTTCAATAGAAAGATACCTAAAAGAAATCAAGAAAACCGATATAGAAGTTATAGACTCGGTAATTAATTTTCGTGCTTGATATCATGGAAGCCAAGGACATTCCCGGCGGCATTCTTTTAGTAATCGGAGAATCATCTAGTCGTCAGTGCGAGATCAAAATTTCAGGTGCAAGCTTAAAAGAAGGGATTGGTGTTACCTCAATAGAGGAAGCCAGTAGAGTGAGCGCCCGATGTCATTGGGATGATGGAGAATTTTCTCAATCTAGAAAAAACTACACTTCAGTTGCTGTAAACATAAACGAAGAAAAGGCAACCATAGATCTTCAACTCATAGATCTACGTAGTAAAAATTATCTAGCACTCACCAAAATAACAACACTTCAAGCTGATCAATAAAACGAGGAAATTGAATGTTCTGCAAAAATGATAAGAATTCCAAAACGGGACAGGATGAAGATCACACTTCGGAACCGCTATCAAAAGACCCCTGGTTTATAGGGTTACTGTCTGGTGCCTTCATAGCACTAATTGCTGTGGGCATATATATAATATACTTATTATATACAAGCCAAAACCCGCAGTATGAATTTTCGCCGGACTATAAAGGTTTTGAAAACCTAGTATCCTCCCTTGAACCTGCCTTTAGAATTTTTACTGCTTTTCTTATTTTTGCAGGCATCAGGGGCGTAATGTTTCGCAGCGAACAAACAGCCGAACAACTCAACCATGCCAAACAGCTTTGGGGACACGAGCAAGAAAAAAGCAACTTCAGCCAACACAATGAGCATAGAGAAATATTCAAAAAAACACTAGGAGATCTGGAAGAAACCCTAGAAATAAAATTCAATAAAGATATGGATTCTTTCCATAACGCTTGCTTTGAAAATCTTGATATAACGAATTTTGATATTTCAATCGCAGAGGACAGCCTCATACAACTCGCCCTGGAGAATATCTCGATCATTGAAAATATAACAAGGGATATTGAGGAAAACTATATATTCTCAGACAAACAAATCGATAACATAAAATCTCATTTAAATCAGGCATATTGCAACATACCCGTAGAAAAGGAGGGTAGGCTAGCCAATATACCCCCAGAGGAGGAGGACTGTCTAGGCAACGAGGAAAGATATACAAATATTCATGATAGACTTGAAATCCTATGCACTATATTAAACGCTATAATAAAGATATCAACCAGTAAAAATTACGCCCCTGACAACATCTCAGACACTTATACCTTATATTCGAATGCAAGCAACTACATAAAATTTAGAGATAAAGACACACAAAGTCTCGCTGGCTATAATTATGTATTTATATTTGGCCAGTTCAATGAGACCTCCGACAGGTATTTTAAAATACGAGAATTAAAATCCGCTTATGTACCCAGCAGCGATCTCACTGCCCCGCCAACAGCGGAGATTATTAGCAAAATAATAAATAACCATGAAACCATAGACGCCAATGATCCCTTAGCTGTGCTTGCAAGTTTAGAAAATTAAGATCATTTGAAAGCCTCGAACAAATATAACTTTACGTATACTAAAGAAAAAAAGCTCAGGGTAAGTACTCTTGGAATGGGCTGCTAATCAGCCCATTCATCAAGTGAACTCCACACGCAATAATTGCGTATCTATTCGCCTTTCGCTCTTTCATATACTTATCCAGAATTTTAAAAACTTAACCACAAAGTTCTAAATTATTGATACAGGCTAAACGTCTTAATACACAATCGGCGCCAACTCAGCATCCAGCTTGTCGGCGTCGCCCTTCTGCCCACTAAACTCCCCCGCCTGGTCGGGCACTTTGGTTTTTAGTGACGTGCCGTTATCCGTGTACTCGTGAGTGTGCCCTGCCGCCGTGTTGGCAATTTCGCTGGTCACTTTGATTAACTCATCCAGGATGCGCAGTACGTTGCTGGATTCATCAGAGATTTTGGACACCCACAAAATTTGTAGCTTCAAGCGCCATCCATATTGACACCACATAAAATACCGGATCAAATGCTGTATAAATAGTCATACATATAGGGATGACCAATGCCCCTTCCATCTAGTCTAAAATCTCACTTGAGGGCACCCCTTATTACCACCGCACCTCCCGCTGTGCATGGATAATATTTTCATGTGCCAGAGATATAGAATCTGGTAAAAACTATGAGCATCACCTCAGATAAATTAAATCTAGAACACACAATCTTACTTTAAATTTAACTATTGACTTCATAACATATACAATTAGGAACCACTATCATCTTGTAGTTCAGGATAAAACAAATAAATAGCTATCTAGGCCATCAATATTTAAATCATAAAATTAGAATGGCATTTTCCATTTAAAAGAATCATTATTACTGAAAATAAAAAGGCATACTTAATTTAAGCTCTAAATTCAAGTAAATTTTTGCATCTACAGGCTCATTATATGAATAGTAATAATTCAATTACTTCCGGTGGTTGCTTATGTGGAGCTGTGCGGTACGAGGTTAAAGGGCCACTACGCAACGTAGTTAACTGTCATTGTAGTATGTGTCAAAAACTGCATGGAAGTTTCGGCCCTCATACCAAGGCTCGCAAGGTCAACATTAAAATAACAAAAGATGACGGGCTGGCGTGGTATAAAACATCAGAAGTAGCCCGCAGAGGCTTCTGCCAGCAATGTGGCTCAAGCCTCTTCTGGGAGCCATTTAATCTTGATGCAACTGGAATTATTGCAGGATCACTAGATGGCCCAACCGGGTTGAAAACTATGGGGCATATTTTCACCGGCGAAAAATCTGATTTTTACGAAATTGATGACGAACACCCTCAATTCAAGGAGTCATCAAATGGGCAGCTAGTCAATGACTACAAATAGATAGCTATCAGAGAGATAGGGGGCTCTAGTGCTCAAATAGCACTAAGGCTCCCAATCAAATCTACGGGCATCCAATTTTTTTCGGGCCCATATATTATTTAATTCGTATACCTAGTGGGCACTTAAGGATCTAACTGAGATAAACGCACCTCGACTAATATCCTTCAAATTAGAACCTCCACCAAATACAACCAGTAGAATTCCGGCCCCAAGTATTGGCAAATGCCCTATCAATTCATGAATACCGAGAATGGATGCGGTCAAAATGAAGAAACTCAATACCGTAATCGTTGCCAACCGTGTTGACCACCCCAACAAGATAACCAAACCAAAGCAGAACTCAGCCATTCCCGCAGAAAAAACGAAGGTCAAATCGGAGAAAGAATGCCACCCCAGATTAGACATGAAGTTCCAATGATAGTGCTGCAGAAATTCAAGACCCAAGTGAGGATTGAGCCACTTATTGTGAACTGCCAGAGTCATAAGCTGAAGGCCTAGCCCGCAGCGTAAGGCAAGCAGTCCAAGACCTGGCTTTTGGTACAATATAAATGCTAGTGAAAGCCCTAAAAATTCGAAGCCATAATCAATCCAGATTGAGAATGGATAAGTAGCCATTATTGAGAGCAAAAGCGCGAAGATTAGATACCCGGAGCTTCTTAGGCTGACATCTAAAATTAACACAATACCAATTACCAGCTGAAACTCATTAGCAAGACTTTGTGTGACAGAGAATTCCAGGTTGGGGGCCAGTAATACACCCGAAAAATAATTAAAAACAAAGGTCAACCCAATCAATGCGGACGTGATATGCCAAATTTTGTGACGGCCAATATCGGACCAGAGGTTGGGAAATTTATTAGATACTCTGTGAACAGCCACTGTTTCAAGCGACTGTAAGGATCTATTCACCATACAGTATAGAAAGCCCCCCAATAGAACTAACGCATATATCCAATTCCACTCAAACTCAACTGCATTACCATCGTTTTGTACAAACCAGCGTACATGAGACCACGCAGGAGGAGAAACAAAGTAGCCCATAAAAGCTATAACCAGTAGAAAGCTGTAAGACTTCCTCCGTGTAAACATAATTATTACCTCAATGAATACTGCTTTTAGCCTACAAAAACCTATGCAGGCAGCTCTTGCACCTGATCATATATAGTTCACGTATTTAGAGTAAATGGGGTAGCTTTCACATTGTTAGGTACTTAACAAATGTGAAAAAAATAGCATTTTGAGGAAATTCTTTGTCAACCAAAAAAAATCTTAGGACAACCTCTATCAGCTAAGAACCACGACACAATACTTGTTTGCTAGGGTACCACCCGGGGCAGGCACATAAGCTTGCTAAGCTTTTCTAACTATGGTTGAAGGCAAGAGGCATCTACTCTTATTAATCCATTGACTGAAAAACGTTCAACCTTACTGGCTGAAGTGCCGGTTAGTTATGCAATGAGCTTCAAAGATTAAATCACTACAATTATCTTGGATTCACTTTATAGCATAAAAAGATTGCAGTTATTACTTGAAGCCAAGGCCTACACAAAAGTAGAGATTGTATGCTATCCATATCAATAAAATATAAACCTAAAGATAACCACATAAGCAGGCAATCGCTCTAGCCCAATTATATGATTTAGATTACTATGCTGACGTGCATACCTTTTAATACAAGGTAATCACACATTGTATTAAAAGAAAAATGTATATGAATTGGAAAATATTCTCAATTGGAGTGTGGGTATCTAGGCTGGGCTATCAATATCTTTATTAAAATGCCTTAGCTTGAATTCGAAGGGAATCAACCGTTAGCAGCGGCGCCAATAAACAGTATTGTTAGCACTTCCCTCCCCACTCAAGGCTTAATTTCCAAGGGTGGAATAGCCCTCAATTCAAGTTATTTTTGGACCAATTAAAGGTTTATTCGTTATATTGGAGGGAACTCTAGAAATAATTTCTATTTTCTCTCCAAGAGAGTAACTATTTTCAAGGGGCCTAGGTTGGATACGCTTATCTATAAAAGTAGATACTTCCTCAAAGGTTGCTCTATGGCTTTCATTTTTATCCCTTTTTGCATCCCTATATCCTCTACCACTCCACATTTGCATTACATATTTTGCATCTTCTATCTGCTGAGTCGAACAGCCAAAAAGTGACTTACTTGCGGCACTAGGCACGGAGTGAATCTCCATGCGGCGAGCTGAAAGTTCGGGAGGCAGTTCAAGAACCAAAGAGTCCATTATACGCTTTATAAAGCAAATATAGTTATCCAAAGACGTACGCTGGTTCATACGAAAAGCATTACCTGCATTCAAGCCGGAGCGCCTAATAGAAAAGTTGAAGCTAAGTATATGTTTGTCACTTATTGCCGTTTGCCAGCATAAAGTATCTGAGCCATTAACGAGAGGCTGAGTTTCAAAATAAAGCCAATCTACCCCACCATGTTCCACCCACTGGCTATTCAAAGGTCCTAAATAACTCGGCCATCTATATTGTGTGAGATCAAAGGGGTCACTGACTAGACCACTATTAAAACTCTGTAGTTTTGTTAACTCATATGTACGATATACTTCTTTTAAAAAAGTATTGTTATTAAATAGAGTTTCGTTAATTGGAAGATCGCCTACGAATTCTACCCCAACACATAATCCAATAAACCCCCCATAGCTTTGAAGTATAGGCATCCCTTTGAACGCCCAACGACTAGAGTAAGTATTTAGAAACTGAACATGGGGGAACTCAATTTCTTCATCTAGATCACGAAATGACTTGTAAGTAATAGGCTGATACCCCTCGTCATTCAGGATATCGAAATAGGTTGGCTCAGTTTCCCATTCCTGATTATCAGAAAAGGGGTCAGAATAAGGGGGGGCAGTAAAGGTGAACTTGCAGCCAGATATATCTTTCTCCACTATTCTAGAGTGTCGAAAGCTGGGAGGGCGTGGAAACATACTCGAAAGCATCTTCATATTAATTCGCACTTCACTATTTAGGGAAATTTCTTTCCTAACTGCTTAATTGGAGCCCCTGCATCTGTGTAGTAAGACTCAGTTAGACTTGGAATGCTTGCAACCACACTTGTCAGCAATGCATGCCAGTTACGTGGAATTTTCCCTAGTATACCAAAACCATGACGAACTACATCCACTCCAGCATCAAACTTGTTACCTTTTTCAGTATAATTAAAGTAACGATTTACAGACATCAAGAAATCTGCTGTCCCCAAGAGGGAACCTCCTGTTAACTGAGCAAGGCCCGGCGCAGAATTAAACCACTTGGAATTATTAGTATTCATTCCCACTTTCCTGCGTAAATCATCAGCTAAATACTGACTGGAAGTTGCATCACTCAAGAATATCTTCTGCTTCGCCTCAAGGTTAAGTTGCCAAAGGTTAAGTTGCTCCATAGCTTTGGTCAAGACTTTGGAACCGCCCCTATGACTGGTCCACTCAACATATAAGCCTTCCTAATTACCACTCTTGCTAAGTTATGCGTAACTGTATATAAATACAGCTATCTCGTTGATCTGCAAGGGAATACGCCATGGCTCGCAACAAGGTACAGTTTCAGAAGGGTATTAGTTTGACCCAATTCCTCAAAATGTACGGCAGCGAGGAACAGTGCTTCGATGCACTGTCGCAGTGGCGTTGGCCCAATGGCTTTAGTTGTCCTCACTGCGGGCATGACAAGCATTGCGACCTCGCTTATCGCAAGCTTAAGCAATGTAACCATTGTCGGCGTCAGACATCGATTACCTCTCGTACAATTTTTGACTCCACGAAGCTCCCCCTCACCACCTGGTTTCTCGGTATTTTCCTGATTACTCAGGATAAGAAGGGCATTTCCTCTATGGAGCTATCTCGACATCTAGGTATCTCTTACAACGCAGCATGGCGTATGAAGCAGAAACTCATGCAAGTGATGATGGAGCGAGACCAACGATACAAACTGTCCGGTTTTATTGAACTAGATGATGCCTATCTCGGTGGTGAGCGTACTGGATGCAAGCCCGGGCGCGGAGCCAAGGGTAAAACTCCCTTTGTGGCGGCCGTTGAAACAACCAAGGAGGGACGCCCAACCCGTATTAAGCTCTCAATTATCAAGGGCTTCAAAAGCAGTGAAATTTCAACCTGGAGTAAAAAGTACCTTTGCAGTGGCAGCACAGTCATCTCAGATGGTCTTCCATGCTTCAATGCCATTAAGGAGGCCGGTTGTGTACATGACAAAATTGTTTGTGGTGGTGGCCGAGCTTCTGTTGAAGAGCCTGAGTTCTATTGGGTAAATACAGTACTTGGTAATTTAAAGAGTGCGCTACGTAGCACTTACCATGCTATTAGGCCGAAATATGCACAGCGCTATTTGGCAGAATTTCAATATCGCTTTAATCGGAGGTTTGATTTGTCGGCACTCATTCCAAGATTGATTTACGTCTCTCTTCGGACACCACCGATGCCAGAAAGGTTGCTAAAAATTGGCTTAGCATAAGTGGTAATTAGGTAAGCCTTTATCATGTGCCTCTTTCATATGTCCCGCAAGTATTCTTGCTGCTTGTAGGTCTTCAGTAGTAATCTTATGCCCCATATTTTTGATGCATCGCCATCCGGATTTAAGTGCACCTTTTTCCTGAGGAACATAGAAAAGAGTATAACCTTTAGCTTGTAACTTTTTCAGTTCAGTTTTGTCACCACGACTAATGTGAGTAGGCAGTATTTCCGCAGCATGCTCTAAACCTTCACTATAACCATTAATTCCAATTTTTAAAGCAGTTTCTTCACTACTACCAAGAGCCTTGTCATTTGTTCGTAAAAAGAAGTTGGGGCTCTCGCTATTTTCCCATTTCCCAGCGTCTCTATTTGTAGACTTCTTCCATTTAACGTCCCACAATGCAGCCCTTTCCGCGCCACTTGAGGCATCAGAAGTTAAGCGAATATCAATAATTCCAACATCTGTTTGAGGAGCACACTCTCCATACCGCCGATAGGTTTCATACTCAATTTCAAATCCGGCTCCGGCAATACAGCGGCGAGTTGCACTACCATTTTTAAGAAAGGAATAGAGAGGTGCCGAACCGCTCCGCAAGCTATTAATTGCTGAAATTACTGCCAGCGCATTATAACCTTGGCTACTAGGGATTCGGCTTACTTTCACCAACCCTTCAAGTAATTGCGTGAGTTTATTACTAGCATAAATTGCTCTACCTGAGCCTGGTTCTCCGAAAAGTTTGTCGCTGACATTACACTCGAAGCACTCCGAAACCAGAAGGTTATTCATTGATTCATCCATGTATAATTATTTCCCGCACTGAATTAGACAGAGTAAAGGAAGAAGCTAAAGGTATGACGCGCAATCTATCAGTACAAGGTAGAAGTGTACATTTATTGAGATAGCACAATTTTCGATAATATTTGACTACCACTCAAAAAAACTAACTCATAGATTATAAATATTGCCATCTTTAAAAATGGTGCCAGAGTGGATTTTTAGGGAGGCTTAGGAGATGCTTAATAAACAACCAAATTTGGCCTAACGGTGTAATAGCGTGTAATGTCTTTTGCCTGAATGTTGTGAACTGCCTCACAATTTTAGGGGCGGCGAGGTATGCTAAGCCTTTTCTCGTCTTGCAGTTAAAACTTCACAGCACAGAATTAGAGTTTCCCCCAAAAAAAGAACTCCTATTTATACTTACCCTCATGTAAGTAAGAACAAATTAATTCTGCCCCCAATACACTAAGTTCTCCCCCCCCAGAAAGTAGATATAGAAAACAGTTAAAACGTTCAACAGTTGCTACTACACCGCTCTTGAAAAAGCTCTCTCGATCACGGTTAACCGGGAAGGCATCCATAAATTATTACGCATGTTTAGTAGAAACTAATTTATGTACGCCTTCAACGGGTTTATTTTCTATCAATGCTAAACATATGGCCATTACTCTAAGGGTCTCTCCCTGCCCTTAGAGTTTCAATCTGACTTTACCTCTCTCTTTTCATATGGGACTCACCAAAAGATACGTATTATCCTCAAAGAAAGTAAGTAGTATAATTCCGAACCAAGAATTGATCAGTTAGTAGGGCGAAGGAGTTTAGGCATGACTGATCTTGCTATTTCAATTAATGAGCTAATCAAACATACACCACGTGAACAAAGGCCTGGAAAAGATATCTCTACAATATATGAGGTGTCAAAGTTTTACGGGACTGTTGGCGGGGCAGTTAAACTCGCTGTAGAATTTGGCCTTACTGTGACTTTTGCAAAAGCACTCATGTCAGCTGTTGCAGGAGTAGCTATTTCTAGTGTACCAAGCCTTAATGAAGGCTATCATTCAGGTCCTCTCGACCCTGTAAAAAACTTGGCTAACAAAACCTTCTCAGAATAGAATATAGATATCAATGTGATGCTTGGCACTGAAAAAAATCCTAAGGGACCGAATCTAAATAAATTCAGGAAGGTAACAAAGAATATCTCTGGAAGCGAGCTTTCCTTTTTTGCTCCACCCCCTGATGATCCATTTTCCTCCAATGACAAATGGGAAGCAGAGCCAGATGAGTTAAAGCTTGAAGATTTAGAAGAATTTAAAGTTCTTTCATCAAGCAGATTATCTGGTGAGACTCAAGAGTGCCAGGATATACGTTCTAAAAGAATTTACTCCAATCGCTGGGCCTTTAGGGGTTTACCGATTATTCAGGGGTATTGCGGCCATATTAATTGTTTAATAGATATAAACTATATTGAAGATCTTCCAATCAATGAGAGCTTGTTTAATAAAACAATTTTGGCCCAATCAGCTTACCGAAGATTTAATTTTTCTACTTTACAAGATCTTCATAGCGCAAAAAAAGACGACCTTTTTGATCTGACACAGGAAAAATGGTCTAGCCATTTAGGCCCACTAAATTGCCAATGGGTTAAACAAGGGAATAATGATTGGCTTTATTTTGAAAGCCAACCGCTAATCAATACCCCCTTGACAATAAATCTCTTTGCCCCAATTGACCATAAATTTTTTATTAGCTTTCGATTTGTAGTTACACGCTCAGCCAGTGAAGTCAACTGTTCTTATGAGCTCGAAAAACGAATAGAGATAACATCTTTTTTAAAGTTTTCAACTAACATTATCAATACACTTAATTTAAATCTATCCAAAAAGGAGGCAGCAAACAAGAAAAAAGTTGAAACAAATCTCAACAAAGATTCAATCATTTGCGACAGGCCTATACTATCTATTACAAATCAAGAGATTGAACATGCAAAACACGTAATGTATGAATGGAGTAAGGTGGAGGATAAAGACACAGTCATTAAAAAAGAAAATTCACGAGAAATTGATGATTTTATTGAAAATCGTATAAAAGCCAGACCTCTATCTAATAGTTATCCAATTGGTGACCCCCTATATATTCACTCTAAATCATCTGGATAATGGACTGTTTTGGCATCACGAAAAACTGGCAACTTCAAGCAATACTCATCTTGAAAGCTGATAAATTTGATCCCAAATACTGCACAACTAAAAAGTTAATTAATTTGAGGGCTAACAACTATTATGTATAGCCCTCAAGTCTTCCTAGAAGGCTATCTTATATAGCCATTACATTTTTCATTAACTCTACAGCAGGAGTACAGACCCCCAAAAAATATGAGTGTTACCACCAGTGAGTTAAATTAAAAATATAAAATATATTTTATTAGTCATATTAATCTCCCGAAAAACCACTAAAATTACGGCCTTGCAACATTACACATATAACCCAGGCTGCATGCTCACATTCCCTATCGATAGTGATGCTATACCAAGCTGATAAGACACATAAATACACATGCAATGACCTTTCAGGTTAGCTCAATACCAACTAAAAAACTTGAAAAACTTTAATTCAATTATTCAAGAGACTCTTCAAATTCCTTTTTGCTCTCTAAATCGTAATAAAGGATATCACTCCAATACAAACCCACCGGAGGCTCACTCTCAACGTTGTCAAATTCATCATTGAACTGGAGCCCATAAAATGGACTTAAAACAGGTTCTGAATTGTTTTCTGCTGCACCCTTTACAATATCAGCCGATACCTCTGGGTCTTCAGGAAGTGAATCAATAGCTGCTCCAGCTTCACGGCAAGCGATAATTTCGGATTCAACGTAGCCACGCCGGACTGACTCTTCAGAGCCATCCATACAGTCCAGTTCGATAGTCTCAAGCAGTAAATGCCTATCCTTATGCTCTTGAAGGAATTCTAACGTTTCATTTAGCATTGAATCCGGCAGATCCGTAATGTCTTTGCTAATAACTCGCAGAACTTCAACAAATTTCTTTAACCGCGTAAATCCTGCCTCAAAGTCACTACTAATAGCATAAAGTTGAGTTTTATCATCAGGTGAATCGCCCTCAAAGCCATCCGAGACCAGTGACGCGCACAGAATGGGATTCCCGGACATTAATATACGATAAGTGAAGGGAATGTTATATGGCCATTCAGATAAGCCAGAGATAGTCTCGGGGCGGTCTGAATAGGATTTAGGTTGATTACTAAGACTATAAAGATAAGAACGATTTGCCATTTTAAGACTCCTTATAAATACTTCCAACGGCACGACTTTTCGCTGTCATGCCTTTTCTGCTTAAGAAAACTATTGGATTGAAACTTCCTGGGCTAAGAAAGTCGAGAGTGAAGTTAACTATGTGTGCTTACCATCCAGTTACTACCTAGGCAGCAGCAAAGAATACAGTCGACTCTTGAAAAAATGATTTCACAAGTTTTCTATTTTTCTTGATGCTCTGCAAATCTGCATTTGCACGACTCAGTAGTGTCTCACCTTTTTTCAGCGGCCTCTTTGAAGTCCCTATATTTCTCATATGATTCCAGACCAACTCATCTGGATTTAGGTTTGGTGCATATGGCGGTAAGAGCACCATTTCAAGCTTTCCATCCTGTGAATCGACATACTCCAATACCTTTTTCGATTTGTGTACTGGGTGCCCATCAACAATGAGAATCACTGGTCTTTTCTGACTTCTCTGGAAATTTTTGAAGCATTCTACGCACTTTTCTGCCGTGAACTTTCCACTATAAATATGATACCAGAAGCCACCTCTATTCGATAAAGCTGAGATCGCATTGATTGACTGTCTTTGACCACTCGTTTTTACCACTGGAGTTTTTCCTTTTTCTCCCCATGTCCTTTGGAGTGGATCGTCTGATCTGATACTAGCCTCGTCCAGCCAAAATATTTCTGCACCAGTTTTTTTCGCATAAGATTTAATCTTTGGATAGACTTCCTTTACCCATTTATTCACCGCCTTCTCATCTCTCTCGTAAGCTCTTCGTAGAGGCTTTTGTGGCGTCAGGCCCAGTCGATGTAGAAGTGTGCCGACACTAGAAACGCTAAGTTCAATTTTGAATCTCTCAAAAATCAAATCCGATACGATCTGACGTGTCCACAATCCGAAATCAAAGCCATATTGCCTTGGATCGCCACCAATAATCCATCGTTTGACTTCCTCTTCTTCAATAGCTGACAGTTTTCTACCGCGTCCAGGTCTAATTTTTGGAGATAGCGCTTCAATACCTTTCTCCCGAGCAGTCCTTAACCATGGGAAAATAGTTCTGCTCCCCAGCCCTAAGCTACGACTAACCTCCGCCGCAGATTCTCCATCAAATACTCGCTGAACAGCAATTTTACGTATGAGGTGCTGCTCCTCAGTACTAAGTTTTCTGGCATCGTATTTCATGCAGTTTATATTACCAGGGTGTACTGATTATTTCTGCCCCGCTAGTAGCTGCTAATAACCACCGGTTCATTCGTAAATTGAGTAGATGGATAAGTTAGGTACTGACCGCCAGCGTTCTATTTCTGTTAGAACTAGACTCTACCACTACTGAGCCTAATTATGTACAAAGGGGCTTTATTTTAATGATATTTGTCAGAAATTGATTTTCATCAATTTCAGCTTGGAGTTTTTCTAACTGTGCCGTAGCCAGAGCCATTCAACTTTACCCTGTAAATAGCTCTGGTCACTCGGTAGATTATCAAACCACAACCTGCCTTAACCTGAACTTTAAATTACTCACGCTATACATGTAACTATTACTTACTTTTTCTACCCTCTGTCTTCGTTCATTAAGTCTACCTTAGTTACCAGGCTCCTATTATTTGGGGCACTCCCTTTCTTCCAATACCCCACCCCTCTTGATTGAGTATTCTGTATAACTCCCAGTCATTATATCGAGAATTTGTAGCCAGGAATAAAACAATGCTTTTTCAGATTTAGCAATTTCTCCTGCCAGTTCCTTTGCGGCTTCCTCTGTTGGTGCAGAATCCCTAAAGCTTTTTGCACCACCATTCATTAAATGGACCCGCTCTGCAAAAATTGCAAACCGATTGATTTTTCTTCCCATAATTTGCTCCTTATCCATAAAAACAGCTTAAGTCCTTACATTCCTAAGCTGATACTTCCATCCAATTTATACTTCGCTCAACTCCTCGCATTTGCGCCAGGGTCAGCTCTAACTCCTCGCGTAGATTCATCTCTACTGATACCGAAAAGCTGCGTACGTATTTTGTATAGTTAAGGATACAGATAGCGTACATTGCCCGGTTGTTATAACCCGATCGGTAACGGCAGATCCGGATCGGCTCCCCGTCAATAGTGATACTTCTGGCTCCCATTGCTACCTCCACTCAAGATACTGTACATGCATACAGTATACGGTAAGAGGTTCAGGAACTGTCAAGTCACTATTGCCGCCAGTCCAGGGCCCACTCCGCTCAAATCGCCCTTCTGCACGCGAAATTACCAGTGTTATCAAGGAGTTTGGTACGAGGGGAATTACCGTTTACGCCATAGCCGCAGATATACACTTCCTGTGTATTGGCAACCCAGTCGTATAAAGTGCTGGGACAAGCCATAGACTGTATAAGAAACGATCAGCGATCTATTTTTTGATTAAAAAATGATTAACAATGCTTAAGGTGAGGGAACACCGGTGAGTAGTACATAGGCTACACCGCTCAACTCAATGCAAGGGAGAAGCAGAGGGGTTGTCGTAGAACAATGTGTATCCTGCTAGCTACCGGGAGTATTTTGAGGAAAGCTGTGGTAGTCAGCCCTTGGGAGGGTTTTGCGGTACTTCTATGCTCTCGATGCTTTTAGCCAGCCAGTCTTCATACCAGTTAAGATAGCTACTAGACCAAGGCTGTGGCTCACGGTAACTCTGAGTAACCCATACTTCTCCCCTATGAGCACCGTTAATAACTAACATAAATTCAATACCACAGCCTATTTCTGCAATATCAATGGTGCCTTCTGACATCGGATATTCATCTTCGTCATCCTGGTAGTAGTGCGGAAGACCCTCTACATTAGCACCATAAGAATGCCCAGCCCCAAAACCAATCTCAAGAAGAAAGGCCCGAAACTCCTGCGGTAAAGAAATGTTGTATTTCTTCTCGATACCGTTAACTTCTTCCTCCGAAAACCGACGGAAGTTATAGTTCCAGCGCTCTGCACCAAAGAGAGAACAATCCTTATCCAAACCACTCAGCCGCTTAAGTTGTTGTTTGATGCCCAGAAGTCGACTTTCTATATCTTGCGTACTCATACCGTCTATATTTTAAATATTGATAAGTTTCAATTCTGTCTAGATTATAACTTTTAACTCAACAGCTGAAGTACCCACTCCACATCCTGCTGCACTGTAACCTAACGAAGAGTGAGATTACTTCACTTTGTGCCATTTCGTTAATCTAAATTCGCAGCCATAATTACTGCGATAAGAGCCCCGCAAATAAAATAGAAAAATACAAACCACCCTTGAACTAAGGCACCTACTTACTTACAAGAATCAAAAGAGATATTTGCGATGTATACCAGTAATTTAATTTAGCCAATTTAATCTAGATCAACTATGGGCCCAACAATATCAAACTGCCAACAGCAGGTAGCATATTTTTAAAACCTTAAATACAGCTGAAAAGATAGGCGCAGAAATGATCTTATTGGAATTTATTCAGATTGTTTTCAGTAACAAAACTGCGTAAGGTAACTGAATATTTCTCGATATTTTGATCGCTGCTGAGCAGCGTTATTTGTAAGCAAATCGAATGCAAAATATTAAAGAGCTTTATAAATAGCCTATTCCCTCAAAGGAGAACGGTAGCGTGACATAAAAGTAAGTAAAAGTCGCTGACCCAAGGTGCTACCAACACCAGGGGCCAGCTAACCAAATTGATACACTCACTATCAAGATGGCTGTATGGATGATACGCTAGAAACCCGCTCGTCTTCAATAAAGTGGAGCACATTCAGTAACTTGAGGCAATTACTCAAGTTCTGGCAGCGTTGTGTCCGTCTTTTCTACTTTTATGCCTACCGTTCCCGTGCCCCACCCCGCATTCACTCTTCAACTTTCTTTCTAAGCTTTCCCATTGCGGAAAGGCTATCCATGGTTTGAGTATCATTAGGGAATAACATATGTTGATTTTGACTCGCCGAATTGGCCAAAACCTCAGAATTGGGGCTAATGTCTCAATCACTGTATTGAACGTTAAAGGCAATCAAGTACAAGTAGGAATAAAAGCCCCCAAATCTTTAGCGGTTCACCGCGAAGAAATTTATAACCGTATCCAGAGGGAACAGAAGATAGGCAAGTAAAATCTGTGAGTGGAAAACCTGGACCAATTATTGGGGGCAGAGTCGAGTTAGCTAATGGGTTACACTGCCACCAATTATTGGCCTTTCGCGAGAGCGATCATACTTACCGCCAAGAACCCAATCATCTTGAAACTTTGGGATTGTCACGAATAGGAGATACGCCATCTTCGAAGACTATATGTCGTCTTCGAAATTTCTTATCCAAAAGGTATTCAGGTTGGCTAATCCGATCCATTCGAAAATGACGAAAGTCATTGCGAGCAGGGTCCCAAGCTACCAGATACCATACGGGTGGTAAGATCAACATAGCTTGCGGTTCAACAACCCGGCTAGTTACTGCCCCTTTCGCATCACGATATTGGAAGCTCAGGTATAGTCGCTGAAGAAAAGCCGTTTCAAATGTAGGCAGTAGTAAGGGCGACATCTCTCCGACATTAGATACGTCTACCTCCGGTGAAAGCTTGCCGATGTACAGGCAATCCATAAACCTGCGTAAATCACGCACCTTATCAACGGGTAAAGCCTTCTCTATTTTTGCCAGCCCGGCATCCGCAAGATCCGAGAAGGGCAAACTCCCTGCTGCACGCACGGATGCAACGCTAATAAGCAGCGCAAAAATCTCAGCGACCGAGAGCCGAGCTGTAGTTTGAACCGATTGCGGATCAAGTTGCAGGCCGCCCCCAGGGCCAGGTTCAGAACGGATAACAAAGCCCTCATCCCGCAACGAGCTGATATCACGCAGCACTGTGCGCCTGGATGCGCCAACTTCAGCGGCTAAATCGGCAATCGTCAAAGTGCCCTTTCGGCGAAGGCTTCGCACTATGGCGTCTTGTCGGAGACGTACATTCATTTTACACAGACATTAATAAATGGTGACAGTTTTTGGCACCATTAGATTCTAGCCTATGCACTCACGATCCAGCAAAGGGATGTTGAAGTTGGAACAACCCTTAAGGATAGAAAGCGGAGCCTGTTGGTAAATAGCAGCTCTCAAGACCTCCCCAAAAAAGAGGAAGTAAATTGTCTAGAATACCCGATTTCCCCACACCTACTCTTATCTCGGTGAATGGCATAGAGCTGGAGGTCTTTGAAGCGGGCCAACAGAACACAGGAAACCCCGTTGTGCTTTGTCACGGATGGCCGGAACATGCCTTTTCCTGGCGCCACCAAATACCCGCTCTCGCCGCAGCGGGCTACCACGTTATCGTTCCCAATCAGCGAGGCTATGGCAACTCATCCCGCCCAACGGAAGTAACCAGCTATGACATCGAACAATTAACCGGCGACCTAGCTGCACTTCTGGATCACTACGGATACCAAGATGCCACTTTTATCGGTCATGATTGGGGTGCAATGGTCATTTGGGGAATAGCGCTATTACACCCAAGCCGTGTTAATAAAATTATAAACCTCGCACTGCCTTATCAAGCCCGAACAGAAAAACCTTGGATCGAGTTTATGGAGGAACTCCTTGGGAGCGATTATTATTTTGTGCACTTCAATAGGCAGCCAGGTGTTGCGGACGCAGTGTTAGACAAGAACGCTTCCCAGTTCCTTCACAATTTGCTCCGCAAAGACGTGCCTCCTACCCCGCCGGAGCCTGGTATGGTAATGATCAATCTCGCGAGAGCAGCATCACCGCTTGGTGCCCCCTTGCTGAATGATAGTGAACTGGCTGTATTCGTTTCCGCATTTGAAAAAACGGGTTTTACAAGTAGCATAAATTGGTATAGAAACCTGGATCGCAATTGGCACATCTTGGCAGATGTAGACCCAGTTATCCAAAAGCCGACCCTTATGATTTACGGCGATCATGATTTGATACCTAGGTCTCCAGATATCAAAGATTTCGTTCCCAATGTAGATGAGGTGAACCTTAATTGCGGCCATTGGATTCAACAGGAAAGACCGGAAGAAACCAATCAAGTGATTTTAAACTGGCTGGAACAACAATCCGCTACTTAGTATCCATTTCTCTAGAAAATTCCCTTTCTGATTATCCACACAGAATCCCGCAAAGAAGGCGTTCACGGTAGGATACCCACTGTAAAGTGGCCATCTGGGGATAGCATGTGCATATAAGCGAGACATGCTACTTCATAAGGCCACTGCTCAACACTATATATCTCGACACAACTCATCAGCTACTGATAAATTGGCTTTGTTGCCGAGATGTTCCTCACCTCTAAATTTGGCTGACAATCATCGCTTAAGTATGTAAAACTAGTGGCTTAATGCATCCACCCTGATGCAGACAGATCATAACTTCACTGTCAATTTCAGAATTTTATAATAACTGGATTCCCAAATGGAAAAGGTTGCCATATTTGTTGATGTGCAAAATGTTTATTACACATGTCGACAAATCTATAAACGAAACTTTGACTACAACAAGTTTTGGCGGGAGGTGACAGGGGGTAAAAAAGTTGTTAAAGCCATAGCTTACGCAATCGACCGTGGTGATAGAAAACAGTATGAATTTCAAAACATCTTAAGGTCGATTGGTTTTGAAGTGAAGTTAAAGCCCTTCACCCAAAGATCCGACGGATCAGCTAAAGGCGACTGGGATGTGGGCATAACTATTGATGCTATGGAATATTCAAGCTCGGTAGATACAGTGATTTTAGTGTCAGGAGATGGCGACTTTGACATTCTTGCCCATAAGCTCAGGTTAGATAGAGGCAAGAAGGTTGAAGTATATGGTGTTCCGGAATTGACGGCTGGAGCATTAATTAATGCGGCGAGCAAATTCACTCCAATTGAAGATAGGTTATTGCTGTAATAACTACCAAGGCTACTAACTGGTGTTCAGTAGCCTTAAAGAAATTTCGCTCAAAATAACCATCTAGTCACTTATGTGATTTTAGAACAAATACCTATGCTATTAGTCAACAGACAAGTCTATTATTGGCTTTTATACTATCTAATAACACCTTAGTAAGGCTCAAGGCGTCAACAAATGAAGAACTCATTAGTTATAATTTTGACCCTATTCTCTATGGCTTCTATAGCAAGAGGGGATGTAAATAATTGCCCTAAATTAAATCTCAACATTCCTGAATCTAAAGCCAACCCAGTAATAAAGGTCGCACCACTGCGTCCAATAGGCACTAACAGGAACTTACCCGTATGCGTAGTCGTATCCTTTAGACTGGTGGAGAAAACGACGTCTGAAGGTGGAGGTCTTGTTCCTGGGGAAATAAAGATCGAAGGTTCATCTGATAAAGCATGGGATACCCCCGTTAAAGTCGCCGTATCAAGATGGCTTTACCTTTCAGAAGGTATCGACTATCGTGGGCGTCAGTATGTGATCTATAAGATTCCCTCACAATCCCCATAGTCAAAAACTAGAAAAGCTAAATGGTACCGTTTAGAGATTTTATGCGTATATTGGTACTCTTGATTACACTTATCCCCGCAGCAGTTTTTGCAGGAGGTATAAATTGTACTAGCGACGGAGACTCAGATCGCTATAAAAATCAGCTCAAAAAATTCAATGCTCAGCTACTATGCGGCCTAAGTCCTGAGTATGTTGCAGGATTTCGTATTGTTTTTGCTCCATCATTCGGACAAGCCAAGATAACAACGGTTTACCAACGCCATGACGGGACACTAGATGTAAATGGTAAATATCCTCTATCGTTATCCCAGTACAAGGACATGGTTTCCCAATTTAAGGATCTCAACCTCTTTGAATTAGAAAGTTATGATAGATTAATTGATTTGTACTGTGCCAAGCCTCCAAAATTATCAACGAAAATAGATTCCTCCGAACCTAATAAATGCCCTTTGGGGTTCGATGGGGAGACCGTTTATATTGAGGCTGCCTATGGAGGCCAAAAAAGGACCGTTCAGCGCTGGAATGGACTAAGTGTTGCTCCCGATGTGGAAAGGGACTTTAGTAAAACTGCAAATTTTCTCCTAAATATACTTGACTCTGAAATTAAGGAATAATTTATTTTTATATATACTCAATGAGAACACTCAAGATTCTATTATTTTACTTTAGGGAGTGGAAAGGATTTAGCCTAATAGTTCTCCTTCTATTACTGGTGTTACTTCATGTTATTAACCTGGCCAGAAACACCGAGAAGGTTGTAAAGCAAAATGGTACAATCAAATCAAAATTTTATATTGGTCGCTCCAATGCCGCTCACATACCAAAATACCAATATCAAGTAGAGCTGAAGAATCGCAAGGTGATTGATGTGGGCAGCGATATGAACCTACACCCAGGTGATACGGTTTGTATTGCAAGCATCACTTATAAAAATAGCGTAAGAGTCGCCAAATATACCATAGAGACTTCAAACGGCTGCACCGGTGCACAGTAATCGGCGTTGCGTAAGAATCTACTTTTATGTTCCGACTAACTCCACGAGACTCTAGCCGTTGAGCTTTAGGCGTCAGCTCAGAGACCCGCTAATTCCCATGCCTATCAATCCTTATATTAGTTTCTTTACCTTAACCATATTAATAAACTCAGCATGGTGATAGGTGCGCCTAACTTATTGATATTATATGCTTTTTTATTGGTATTCAGGGTATATGAAGTATTACCCCTGTTACCAAATGCTATGTTTCTAGGGTCGCGTACAATCTACGGAGCCAGAGGGCATCGGCAATGGCTATCAGAATCCTTTCTATCGATGGTGGAGGAATCCGGGGAATCTTGCCTGGCCAGATACTGGTGTCCCTTGAGCACAAGCTAAAGGTGAAATCAGGCAATCCTGACGCCAGGATAGGCGAGTACTTCGACCTGGTGGCCGGAACAAGTACCGGTGCAATATTAGGTGCCGCCTACATCTGCCCTAACAAGCAAGGAAAACCAAAATTTTCTGCCCAGGATGCTGTCAGCCTCTACCTTAAGGAAGGCGAGAAGGTATTTGGCTCAGGCTCATGGCCTTTTCTAGAAAAGTTAAAGTTATTGAAGGAGGAAAAGTACTGTTCCATGGAGTTGGACAGGGTTTTATCGCAATTCTTTGGGAAAATGAAACTTAGTAATCTATTAAAGCCCTGCTGCTTTGTTTCCTATGATATCAAAAAGCGGGAACAAGTCATTTTTAGGCAACATTGTGCCATAGTAAAGAATGAAGACTTTCTGGTTAAAGACCTTCTACTCGGAAGCACCGCGGTACCAACCTATTTTGAGCCAGCACGCATCTTTTCACTACCTCCATCCAACAATAAATATGTCTTAATTGATGGCGGCATGGTAGCCAGTGATCCTGCTTTATGCGCCTACTCCGAAGCCATCAAATTCAGCGGGGTCTCTGGGATGAAGGATATGGTTATTGTATCTCTGGGTACTGGCAGGCAACTTTCAGGATACAAATACAAGGAGGTTAAAGATTGGGGGATACTCAATTGGGCAAGGCCCGCCATTGATATCGCCGTAAATGGAAGCGCGCAAATGGTTCATTACTATATGAAGCAAATTTCTTCTACCGTAGAGAATTCAAATTACTACCGGATACAACCAAAGCTTTACGCTGCTGACTCATCTATGGACAATGCGACACCAGAAAACCTGAAGAAGTTAAAAAAAGCGGGAGAAAGGAATGCAGAGTATTTTGATAAAGAGCTGGAAGAAATAGCTACTATATTAGTCAACAACCAAGGAAGCCATAGGTATCAGTAATGCTACCGATCGGGACCAGCGTTGACTTTATCAAATTACAGCTATAGAAATTCATACTACTTATTAGAGCTTAGGTATTTTTCTCTTACCTGATTAATCATACCTCCTGCTTCCAACACTTCAATTTCGTCCTTAGCCAAATCACTCCGCAAGTTAATACATTCTCCTGATGATTTAATTATTAACTTAATTGAACTGCTTGACTTTATCTGTGCAATTGGATTGTCAATTTCAAGAGCTACCCCCTGTTGAAGAAGATTGTAATCATCAAAATTCTCAAATAGCAATGGCAGCACACCGAAGTTAATAAGATTACGCCGGTGTATACGGGCCATACTTTTTGCAATTATGCACCTCACCCCAAGAAAACGTGAAGATACCGCCGCATGCTCACGGCTGGAGCCTTGTCCATAATTTTCACCACCGACAACAAAACAGTCTCCATTGAGCTTCACTGCCCGATCATAGAATGATTCATCGATTCGTGAGAATGTATAGCGGCTGATGGCGGGGATATTTGAGCGCAGCGGTAAGATTTCTGCTCCAGCAGGTAATATTTCATCAGTGGAAACATTGTCCCCTGCTTTCAGCAATAATGGGCCAGTTAAAACTTTCGGGAGCTCTTCGAAATCAGGAAGGGGCTTGATATTTGGCCCTTTAATTAACTCCACTGCTACTGGGATTTCTTGAGGTGGCTGTAATAACGGACGTATATCAGGTAGATATTCCGGCTCATGGAAGCTGGGGTAGTCCATATCCAGATCACGAGGGTCGGTGATCACTCCTCTTAACGCACTGGCAGTGGCTACTTCGGGACTGCACAAATAGACTTGGTCATCTGCGGTGCCGGAGCGGCCGGGGAAGTTGCGAGGGACTGTACGCAAGCTTATACCACCACTGGCGGGGGCCTGCCCCATGCCAATACAGCCGCCGCATCCTGTCTGATGCAAACGAGCTCCAGCTTGAAGCAATTTTGTTAGATCGCCGCTCCGACTGAGTTCTTCGAGTAACTGACGTGAGGTCGGGTTAATGTCAAAGGAAACGTCATCGGCTATACGGCGACCTGAAACCATACGTGCCGGTATCGCAAAATCTCTCAATCCAGGGTTGGCAGAAGAGCCTATATAGCTCTGGTAGATCGGACGGCCCGCCACTTCTCGGACCGTCACAACTTTGTCTGGGCTTGATGGGCAAGCAATTAGCGGCTCGAGAGTTGATAAATCAATAGTATCTTCTTCGTCGTAACTCGCGCCTTCATCAGCCTTCATCTCGACAAAGTCACTTTCACGATGCTGCTGTCTAAGGAAGGCTCTCACACCCTCATCCGCAGGAAAGACGCTGGTAGTGGTACCCATTTCCTGCCCCATATTGGCGATCACATGGCGATCCATCGCTGTCAATTTAGCCAGGCCGGGACCGTAATATTCAACAATCTTGTTAACACAGCCCTTAACAGACTGCCGACGCAACATTTCCAGAATGATGTTCTTAGCGCTAATCCATGGCGGCAGCTCACCTTCGAGCTTCACACCGAGTATTTTGGGCATTTTCAGTGCAAAGGGGACGCCTGCGATAGCCATTGCCACCTGTAGGCCACCGGCACCAATCGCCAGCATCCCCATAGAACCCGCTGCACAAGTATGGCTATCGGCGCCAAGTAATGTCTTACCAGGCACATCGAAACAAGCCATCTGTACTGGATGGCTGACACCATTACCGGGCCGCGAAAACCAAATTCCAAATTTACGACAGGCACTTTGCAGGAATATATGATCGTCGGCGTTTTTAAAATCCGTCTGTAACAGGTTATGGTCTACATATTGTGCTGAAAGCTCGGTCTTGATTTGAGACAAACCAAGCGCCTCAAGCTCCAACATGATAAGTGTTCCCGTCCCATCCTGAGCTAGCGTCTGATCGATCTTTATCTCTATTGGGCTGCCAGGCTCCATTGATCCACTCACGAGGTGGCTTTGGATAAGTTTCTGCGCAAGATTCATAGGCATAAAGGGATACCCGGTGAGTGAGCTGGAGCTTTCTAGTATTGATGCAACTAGATCTTGATCATTGTAGCTCTAGGGAGCCTCTGAATAACTCCGTGACACCTCTGGCATGCAGAGCGGTTCACAATCAAGGCGCGGCTTCGCAGGAATGTCTAGACCTTTCAAGAAGTCGCAACGCGGAGTGTGAATCGCTCTGCAAGCCCCAAAGGGCGGTCCTTGAAGGCCACGGCTGCTGCGTTGCAGCTCTTGCAAAGGGCTGCGGCCATTCCCGGCGAGCTGCGCCTAACATCTGCAGCCTTCAAGGCCCGCAGAGGCATTACGGAGTTATTCAGAGGCTCCCTAGCTTCCTCGGCTGAAGCACCGTTGTAGTTGCAGGACTATGTAAGCGCCAAGGCTATACCCCCGGACTCTTAGTAGCTCTAACATACGCTAGAGCTACCTGAACCGTTTGCTTCCGCAGTTTTGTAATCTCTGACAAATGACTGAGTATATGCAGCTACATACGATCGATAGGGGAGTAATCACTAGAAGATAGGGAGTTAATTCAATCCAGAACTTCTATTTAATCAGTCAAAATAAAAAGTGTTCTTCGGAAAGACACAATTTTCAAAGATTGGCAATTGCTTATGGATTCAGCTCACACACAATTATATTAATTTTCTTCTCCACAAGCTGCCCTGTATTACTTTCTCCATACTCACTATGCTTCCCGCGGGATACAACTTTAAATCCAGCGTCAGACAATTGGGCACAAATATCACCCTCACCAAACAGCCTGAATCCATATTGAGTGAATGGTAGATTTTGCATAAAAGATTTATCGCCAAAAGCCAGGCATAACTTTCCTTTAGGTGCTAGTACTCTGGATATCTCTGCTAGATGAGTTTTTAGGGTGTCCCAAAAGTATATTGTGTGTACGGCTAGAACCTTATCGAACTGTTTATCGGCAAATGGCAGGCTTTCTGAGCTACCAACTAAAAAGTCTATTTGCCCCAACTCTATATATTCAAAATTTAGGCCCTTTGCGGTTGCAACCATTTCACTCGACCAATCAATGCCGGTATAGTGGACACAAGATCCCTTACGAATTACGTCGACTGCAAATTTGCCATTGCCCGGACCAATTTCTAGAACAGAATCACCATCTACCACATTGAGAGCTGTTAAAGCGGCAAGATTCGTTGCTTTATTCGCTTTGTTCATTTGCTGCGCGGTTTCTGAAGCCAATGTACCAGATGGTTTTCTAAGCTGCTCAGCAACGAGCTTTGGATCTTTTGACATTACTATTCCTTCAGCGCCAAAAATAGAGTACTAATCAGATAATTTATTCTTTAAATTAACCAATCACTACCTGGGTAACCGTTTTGTTTTGAACATAGATATAAAATACAACTTATTCTACACTATCCTATTCCTCAATATCTATATCGATTATGTTAGGTAAAAAATAGGGGCAGGCAGAATACCTATTAAGATATTCTGCCTGCGCATCTCAGTATTTCCTACAATGCAAATCACTTCAATATGAAAATTTGTTTTTTAAGTACCCCTATCCAAAATAGATTGCAAATTAAGCAAACTAGAACTTGTTATCTTTAATTTGGTTAGATTGCACTTATAACGACATTTAAGCATCCGTAGTATGTGCCATGAGCTTGCAAGCAATTATCATAATGACAGTAGCTACAATTGTTGGGACCACTGTAGGGATAAGTTCTGGATAAGATCCATCAATAAAATAGCCTACTAATCGGCCAACTAGAACCAACATCAATGCAATAAATCCAACCATAATATAGTCCACGTTATATCTTATCGCTCCAAGAAGAACCATTGCCCAAATTGCGATTGTTGTCCCACCCCAAAGAGAGCGAATACTCGATAGCCCACTCACAGAATCAATAGGCCCGATAAATGTGTGGGCCAGCATGACAGATGGACTAATCATAAGCACCAATCCAGTCCCCATAAAAAACAGGGCTAAGATACCTAAAATACACCGTCCAATAGTTGCCTTCGCCATATACCCAAAACCTCCAATCAATTTGTAATCATTCAATATCACCGAACGAGGTGTAGGTTATGGATAAATATGACACTATATGGCATATTTTGATAACTATGCGCACATCTACCCTCTCACGAATAGATAGACTTGAAGTTATCACTGCCCGATTAAAGTCGGACGAACCCATCACGATTGGTGAAATTGCCAAGGAAGTGGGCGTTAGCATTCGGACGCTGAATCGAGATATAGAGGTGTTGAGAAGCCGAGGCTTGCCGATTGAAACGGACGTGGGGCGCGGTGGTGGAATCCGTTTGGACCAGCGCTGGGGCGTTGGTCGTGTCAACTTAAACTATACAGAGGCTGTTGACCTGATGATCAGTTTGGCTATTGCTGAACAGATGAAGTCCCCCCTCTTTATGGCACACCTAAGTAGCATCCGCCACAAAGTAATGGCTTCCTTTTCACCGTCCATGAAAAGTAAAGTGAATGGTATAAAGACACGTATCATCATCGGAAAATCGGCTTCCGAGGTTGTGCTCTCAAATTTCTTAACTCCAAAGCGTAAAACTGTCGAGAAACTCCACCAGGCTTTCTTAATGCTTCAACGCATAAAGATCACCTATTGTGACGAAAGCGGGAAAGAAACGCTACGTACTATTGAACCCCACTACCTCTTTCTTAGTTATCCCGTATGGTACATCCTAGCCTGGGACAAGCTCCGTGAGGATATGCGGGTATTTCGCTGTGACAGGATTGAAAAGATACAGACCTTAAGTGAAAGCTTTAAGTTAATTCCACTCACTGAATTTAAGAATAAGAGGGATGGTATATCTCCAACTTAATGTAACTGGAGTTAATCACAATAATGCTATTTGAAATTTCTGTATTCAGCATAATTACAGAACATACAACTAAACCTCTATCCTTTTCTCCCTTGGACAAGTAGAACAATCAAGAAACACTACCAAACAAAGGCTCTCACAAAGATTGCAACAATAATTGGAACTATTTCATTTGTATCTTAGTCTATTTACGTAACATATAGACCAGAGCTATTTGGACTTGCTAAATTTAATCCACAGCCAGAAATTTTATTAAACAGGCAAGAAGTTACACAAAACCGACCCTAAACACATGAGCACTCAAAAAGGAAGCAGAGATGCCAGGCAGTTACCCAAGCAAAATTAAGGAATTACCTCCCTACGATGGTCGCTTTGATGCTTACAAGCTTAAGGCAGAAAACAGTGATGTTCTTTTCGCATCATATCCAGCTGGAACGTCCATTCCACCCCATACACATGACACAGATAATCATGGCGTTATCACAAAGGGGGAACTAATACTCACCATGAATGGTGCCACCCAACGGATTGGCATTGGACAGTGGTACCACGTACCGGCAAATGTAGAGCACTCCGCGACTTTTGAAGTCGAAACAGATGAAATTGAATTTTGGTTTAAAGATAAAACAAGCTAAATCTCTACACGCACATAAACTAAGAGCTTTAAAAGCCTAGTCGGCAACCTGTAGATGCAGTGTAATTTATCATGAAATAGAGCTGAACATGCAGCCTGAAGAAGGACTTTAGGCTTATAAAGCCTAAAGTCCTTATCGATAAAGGTATAGCAGTATCGTGTGTGGCTTAACGCTAAAGTGCAGGCGAGCTAATTACTGCGTTAAATATTCGTCAGCACTAATAACCTCAGCATAGGCAAATTGTAGTGCTGCCATATAAGCTGCATGTATATGTGCAGCGGGAACATCGACACCATTGAAGTACATGTCCCGACTGGCGCAGGCATCATGAATAACGGTATTTTCATATCCAAAGTCACTTGCCGCTCGGGTGATGGCGTCGATACACATATGGCTCATCGCACCGACAATGACCAATTTATTAACACCTAACTCATCCAAGTGCTTTTTAAGATCCGTACCTTTGAAGCTGTTAACTTCATTCTTGAGTACTACCGGCTCACCTTCAACAGGCAGAAGGCTTTTGTGAATTTTCGCACCCTCGCTACCAGCAATAAAGAATGGAGCATCCTCACTGAGAAATTCATGGCGAACATGAATAACTGGCCACTGCTTTTTGCGAAACTCAGCCAGCACTTTTGCGGCTTGGTCTGATGCTTGGCCAATGCCTTCAAGAGTCCACTTTCCGCCTTCGAAGTAGTCGTTTTGCATATCGACGACGATTAGCGCTGTCTTGCTCATAAGATTGTCCTTTGGTTGTGTCTTTGAAATGTACAAGCGCATGTTAGGGCGATGGGCTAAGATACAGGCGTGGCAAGACCGACATAAAACGGGCAAGAACTGACAGGGGGGCTAGTGACCCAAACAATCCACATTGCAATACTGATGATCCCCGGAGCGGCTCAGTCGGCGACTTATGGCCTAATCGACCTGTTCCAAACCGCAAACCACATCTGTCAGGAGTCAATTCCAGAACCCAAGGCGCTATTTGAGGTATCACGCTGGCTAATTAATGACGGAAAAGTCATACCCGAGAAAAAAGGGGCTGCTAAAGACCCAAATATCGTTATTGTACCGCCGGTATTGGAAGGTCAGGAGTACATGGAGCCACCGACAGATGTCAGTAACTGGTTGTTAAAGCGGCACAAAGAGGGGGCCGTAACCTGTTCCGCTTGTGCTGGGGCTTTTATGTTGGCCGACGCAGGACTATTAGATGGACGCCAGGCGACCACTCACTGGCGACTGGCCGATGCCTTTAAACAGAAGTTCCCGGATATAGAGCTGAATATCGATTCCATCCTGATTGCAGACCCGGATGTTGTCACCGCAGGAGGTGTAATGTCTTGGATTGACCTTGGGTTACACCTGGTCGGACGATACATGCCTCCCCATATAGTTATGGAGTTGGGACGTTTCCTGTTGGTGGATACGGGTACCCGTTACCAAAGTTATTACCGCAGTTTTCTACCTCCTGTAGATCATGGTGATAAAGCAATTTTAAAAGTACAACAGCAAATTCACCGGGATTATCAACAACCAATCTCTGTTGCAGAGATGGCTCAACTCGCCAATCTGGGCGAACGCACCTTTCTACGAAGATTTCAAAAGGTTACCGGCTATAGACCCGCCGAATATCTTCAACAACAACGTCTGCAAAAGGCTCGCGAACTATTGGAAACGGGCACATTGCAAGTCGAACAGATCGCTTGGCAAGTGGGGTATGAGGACGTCAGCGCATTCCGGAAAATGTTTCACAAACAGACCGGCCTCTCCCCTAGGGAATATCGACAGAGATTTTCAGGTGGCTCTAAAATGTAATTCTCAGGAAAGGTTGATCAGTCGTGCTAATTGAGAAAGTAATCAAAGCCGGTACAGACATTGATTGAAGAATTGACGATGATTCACTATTCACAAGAATCCTCAGCTATCCGAGACAAATAAGGCCTATCTAAAGTAAAATTAATGCACAATCAGATCACACTATATAACCTTGAGAGATATGTGGAAATTCATACTTAATTATATAAATGGTGCTCTTGGTATAAGTTCCATTGAAAGCGGCGAAAGAATATCCCCAGAGGAAGAACGCTTTCCAACAGACGGAATTGTACGCGCGCCCTCTTTTGATTCGATTCCACACAAACAAGAACCTTTGACGGGCTCAGTCCGCCCAAAAGAACTTGGTGAGGTAGTAGAAGTCATGGTTGGTGTTGATTATCCAATTTACGGTGGACAAACGATACTCGTTGCTGATTTTGGAACTTACACAATTGAGCTGCCCAGCCCCTGCAGCGGAATAATCGAAGAGACTCTTATTAAGCCCGGTAGCTTGATAGGTAGCGAAACGCCTCTATTTAGAATACGTAGACCAATATAAAAGTTAACCAGATATAACAATACCTAATTACCACTTATGCTAAGCCAATTTTTAGCAACCTTTCTGGCATCGGTGGTGTCCGAAGAGAGACGTAAATCAATCTTGGAATGAGTGCCGACAAATCAAACCTCCGATTAAAGCGATATTGAAATTCTGCCAAATAGCGCTGTGCATATTTCGGCCTAATAGCATGGTAAGTGCTACGTAGCGCACTCTTTAAATTACCAAGTACTGTATTTACCCAATAGAACTCAGGCTCTTCAACAGAAGCTCGGCCACCACCACAAACAATTTTGTCATGTACACAACCGGCCTCCTTAATGGCATTGAAGCATGGAAGACCATCTGAGATGACTGTGCTGCCACTGCAAAGGTACTTTTTACTCCAGGTTGAAATTTCACTGCTTTTGAAGCCCTTGATAATTGAGAGCTTAATACGGGTTGGGCGTCCCTCCTTGGTTGTTTCAACGGCCGCCACAAAGGGAGTTTTACCCTTGGCTCCGCGCCCGGGCTTGCATCCAGTACGCTCACCACCGAGATAGGCATCATCTAGTTCAATAAAACCGGACAGTTTGTATCGTTGGTCTCGCTCCATCATCACTTGCATGAGTTTCTGCTTCATACGCCATGCTGCGTTGTAAGAGATACCTAGATGTCGAGATAGCTCCATAGAGGAAATGCCCTTCTTATCCTGAGTAATCAGGAAAATACCGAGAAACCAGGTGGTGAGGGGGAGCTTCGTGGAGTCAAAAATTGTACGAGAGGTAATCGATGTCTGACGCCGACAATGGTTACATTGCTTAAGCTTGCGATAAGCGAGGTCGCAATGCTTGTCATGCCCGCAGTGAGGACAACTAAAGCCATTGGGCCAACGCCACTGCGACAGTGCATCGAAGCACTGTTCCTCGCTGCCGTACATTTTGAGGAATTGGGTCAAACTAATACCCTTCTGAAACTGTACCTTGTTGCGAGCCATGGCGTATTCCCTTGCAGATCAACGAGATAGCTGTATTTATATACAGTTACGCATAACTTAGCAAGAGTGGTAATTAGGTAACAATAAGATTAAAATCTTCCTAAAACCTAAAGGTCCTACCTAAAAATTTAACCACATTCAGATAGTTATGGAGTCATTTATCGTTCGAGTAGATATTACACCACCAACCGGCTAGCAGAAATACGAATCATTTCTCTTTAGAGATACTGATAGCTATCCCCTAAATCCTACACTTCCTCGCCAAATCCAGTTCACTCAATGTATAGGTCAAGTTCTGAATAGTATTTGAAAAAATATTTTGTGACCAATTCTGGATATTCTAATAACCCACAGTTTTTTTTGTTAAATCATGGTATCAGCCGAACGAGCTTCCCTATATAGTGGCGCCGCCTAGCTTTGATTAAAAATAGGTTAGTTGTCATTGTTTTTTGAGATGTGGGAGAGATACCAAAGTGATTAAGAAAATTTTTTCGAAAAGAGATCTCAAGCTTCCAATCATTGGCGGCTTGATAGCGGTAGCAAGCTTGCTATCAACAACTGTATCGGCAACGGCCGAAGTTGATATAAATCAATTACGTCAACAATCAAAAATTATGTTCGGCACTCTCTCAGAAACTATGCCAGGCAGTGAGAATGACACCCCTGCGATGGTTGAGCTTGGAAGAACACTGTTCATGGACGAACGGCTTTCAGTCAATGATAGCCAGTCCTGTAACAGCTGCCATCAAGTAGGGAACTACAACGGCTCGGGTGTCGACAATGAAGCGACATCACCGGGAGCTTTACCTGGCACCAAGGGTGATCGAAACTCTCCAACGGTCTGGAATTCCGGATTTCAAGTGGCTCAATTTTGGGATGGTCGCGCAGAGGACCTGAAGGAACAGGCCAAAGGTCCAATTCTAAACCCTGTAGAGATGGGAATGCCTTCAGAAGAGGCTGTTGAGGCAAAGATTTCAAAAATTGCCGAATATCAAGAAAGTTTCAAACACGCCTTTGGTAAAGAGAATGCTATCTCTTACGACAATATTGCTGAGGCCATAGCTGCGTTTGAGCGCACACTGATTACAAATGATCGTTTTGATGATTTTATAAATGGTGATGATCAGGCTATGACAAAAAGTGAGTTAAAGGGCCTGCAAACCTTTATCAACACTGGTTGTTCAGCATGCCACAATGGTACAACCTTGGGTGGAAACATGTACCAGAAGATGGGGCTGGTCAACCAATATCCACACCAAGAAGATTTAGGTCGTTATAAAGTTACAGGCCTTGAGAATGATAAAATGATGTTTAAAGTTCCAATGTTACGCGACGTAAGCAGAAGCGCTCCTTACTTCCATGATGGGCGTGTAGAAACCATCGAGCAGGCAATTTACGATATGGCTTGGTACCAATTGGGACAGAAATTAAGCACACAACAAGTAGATGATATTGCAACTTTCCTAAACGCTTTAGAACATCAAGCTCATTAAACTATTTCCCACCCTTCGGGGTGGGCTTCTTTCGCTCTAATCAATTTTGGCTGAGCTCGCGGGTTTCCAGTCACTAGCTCATTGATAACTTGTAACCATTCAACCCTGCGGTTACTTTGTGTATATGACACAACAGTCAGTAGACTAAACGGTTTCCTGATTACCGACCAACTTATAATTTCTAGCGCTCCATCAATACTTATATCAAGCCCGTAAAATAAAGTCCGAAGGGAAATGTGCAGTCTTCAGCCGCCGACTTGAGAGAGTTCCATTAAATTACTGTTCAATACCTGGGCATTCAGTCATCAGATTACTTTATGTGCTTTTCGCTTTATAGATAGTGAAATTTTCCATAAGGAACTAAGAGAATAGAAATTACGATTTTTTTCTCATTCGAATAAGAATCCCCAATAGTGCTTAATTTCCTATCACAGTCCCAAAGCAAGATAAGAAAACAGCCTTAAGTAACTTTTAAATAACCCAAAGAAATAAAACTAATCTGATTTGCCACACTCACTGTATTAAGAGTTTAGCGTTCAGGAAGATCAATGAAACTTCGGCTAGCGTCAGCCCTCACCATACTAGTTATCATAGCGTTTTTAGGCTTGGTGTACGTCTACAATTATCGACTGACCCAAAGTATTCAGTATGACGCCCACCCTGTTACTAAAGAGTTTATTAAGAGTAATGCTCCCCTTAAAGACAAAGATACTATCAACATCCTTATCATAGATGGCGGTGGAATACGTGGTTTGATACCGCTCTATGTTATTCAACATATTGAAGAGCAGACCGGCAAGCCTATTGATGAATTATTTGATGTTTTTAGTGGAGTATCCACTGGCGCCATCATCGCTACTGGTCTCAATGTGACTCAAGAATCATTTGACGATGATCATCCAGGGATTGAAAACCTTAAATCCCAAAGTGATAAAATTATTGATATTTATAAACAAGATAGCAGATACGTATTCTCCGTACCTTGGTATCACAAATTACTAACCTTTAATGGTTTTATCTCCCCTCGCTTTAGCGGTGAGCGCTTAAGCGAAACCATGGAAAAGCATTACACTGAAAAATTGAAGTTTACGAGCCTGAAGAACTACGTAATCATCCCCTCTCTCAATATTCATATGGGTCAACTTCAATTATTCAAAAACCGTGGTGAAGCAGTCAGTAAGCTGCCCACAGACACACTTTATCAACTCGTAACAGCGGCAGCTAGTGCGGAAACCCTATACCCGCCTGTCGATTTTGTAACTACGGGACGGGATATGCACCAGCGCTATTATGCCGATGCTGGTATATACGCAAATAATCCAGCCAGTATTGTTTTACGCGAAATTATTAGAGAGTTCCCTGAAAAAAACTACTATGTGCTGATTCTCGGGGCCGGTACGTCTCCACTAAGTACAATGGAAGCCAACTACAGAAACTTAAAAAATTGGGGAAGAATTAATTGGGTGAAAGACCTTATATCTAATGTACAGAGGTCCATGGATGACCAACAAGTATACACTTTGGAAATCGCACAATCCCTTAGCCCTAAAGGGCGAATAAAATATAACTACTTAAATGTAGAGCTTGTTAATCCATATGTTGACCCATTTGACTATAAAGCAAGTAAGAAGCTGAAAGTTCTAGCAGATAGGCTTCTTGAGGAAAATAAAACGGAGGTTGATCAGGTAGTAAACACCCTCAAGGACAAAGGCTAGCTATAACGCTGGAGAATACTTCACCTATTCAGTTGAGCTTGCCATTCAGTGTTGCCTTGGATGAGAAGCCATTAATGGATTTGCATGCATGAAAGCCCGAAGATTTGAGTTGAATCACACAGAATACAGATAGTGTGTTCAACTTAGGCAAGGTAAGATCATGCCCATACCTTCTTGGATTGACCATGGATATAGGTCGTTAGCAATGAACACACGCCTTCTTAATCTCGATGTACTACGGGGGCTGGCTGCAACTTTGGTTGTCTGGCAACACAGTAGTGAAGTATTTATCCGCAACCCACCCATCGCCCAGCACGGCTCGGCACTGGCTGAATTTATCAGTCAACTGGATTTTGGCCGGATAGGTGTACTTTGCTTTTTCCTAATATCCGGCTTTGTCATTCCCCATAGTCTTCTTGTATCTAACCGTACTCTCAAGAGCTTTGCTATCCGCCGCTTCTTCCGCTTGTATCCCGCTTACTGGTTATCTCTGACTGCAATTATCGGACTTACATGGTTGCTCACTGACCGAACATTCTCTGCATCTACTATTCTTGCCAATACCACAATGCTGCAAGGCCTAATGGGGTATGAAAGTGTTCAGATTCTATATTGGACTCTCACTGCAGAACTGCTTTTTTACTGTCTCTGCGCACTGATGTTCACCCTTCGACTACTAGGGAATCCCAGATATCTACTCTTAGTGTGCTGGGGGGCACTATCGGTATTTGTCAGCATGCAACTTTTAGGGCAATCATCCACTCCAATTTCCCAGCTTCCCCCCACCACTACTTACCTCCCCTTTGCTATCGCAGTTATGTTCTGCGGAACCCTACTCAGGTATTGCTACGAAACAAGGCGCGGTTATCGTTATATGCTTTGGGGCCTGGTTTCGACCTTCTCGATACCACTACTCGTTATGGCCATGCACCTACTAGGTAGGTCGATCAGCGAAACTCCCCTCCGCTTTGTATCATCTCATTTCATCGCTTTAGCTATCTTCCTCGTTTTTGTATTACTTCCACCAAAGCCAATACGACATTTAGCCACTCTGGGGACTATCAGCTATTCCATTTACCTGTTTCATTTAATCGTTGTCTTTCTCGTCAGCTGGGCCATAAGCCAACCTTGGGGACAAGGGCTTACAAGTATTTCTCTATCCACGTTGCTTGTGGCAGTAACACTACTTAGCTTCGCTTTGGCGGCAGCCATTTATTGGTTGGTGGAGAGGCCTTGCATGCAATTTGGGCGCTTTTTGAGTGATCGAAACGGCGGGTTAAACAGGTCAGGGGGAATGTTAAGGGGGAGTTAGTGTGGAAAACTATCGGAATAAGTTAGGGGCCTGGAAGCAAAAAAATAGCCGTAGACTTATTAGTCTACGGCTATTTTTAGCAGCCATTATTGAGTGTCTACTGCGCCCACAACAAGCTGATAGCAATAGTCCACATCATAATGCCCACCAATACATCGAGTACCTGCCAGGTTCTGGGGTTCTTAAATAGCGGCTGCATCATGCTGCCACCCACTGAAAGAAGGGTGAACCATAACAGGGATGCACTACATGCCCCCAGCACAAAAAACCAGGTTCCATTGCCAGCATACTGCGCCCCTACTGAGCCAATCAGTACAACCGTGTCCACATACGCGTGTGGATTAAGCAGGGTTAAGGCTACCGCGGTAATCAAGGCAGAACGGCGGGATTTCATCCACTCTTTTTGCTCTCCAAGACCTTTGTTAGTGAAGGCCGAACGGAAAGCCATGGCACCGTAGGAGAATAGGAAAGCAGCACCGAGCCAGGTCAGCCAGATCATCCAGTCGCCACCCGCTTGTGCGAGATTTGCAACCAGGAACACACCAGCTGTAATCAAGGCAATATCCATCAGTACGCATAAAGCCGCGATACTAAAGTGATATTGTCGACGGATACTCTGCGTCAGTAGAAACGCATTCTGCGCTCCGATCGCCATAATCAAACTGATGGTAGTCAAAAAACCTTTTGCGAGCGGCGCCAGCAACAACCCTGAAAACACGATGCCTCCTGTGTTTCATTCTCTAATTTGGAAGTGCCCGCAGGGCTGCGGGCCTGAATAGTGGCGCGAGATTAAGAGTCAAACTAGAATAAGTAAACTTAATTATACTGATCCCTCATAAGAAATTCTTATGCTAGACCTAAAGCAACTCCAAGCCTTTGCCTTTGTCGTAGAGGAGCGCAGTTTTGACAAGGCTGCTGCCCTACTCCATGTCAGCCAGTCTGCGATTTCCCAACGAATCAAAGCCTTAGAAAGCCAGGTTGGCCAAGCCCTATTGATACGCTCCAACCCTTTGCGGCCCACTGAAGCCGGCCTCAAAGTGCTGGGGTACTACCAGCAAATGCACTTGTTACAGCAAGAGCTTCTCACTGATATCGATCCAGAGGGAGGCAAAACCCGCTATAGCAACCAGAATAAGGTTCGTATCGCACTGAATGCAGATAGTTTGGATACCTGGTTCCTAGCCGCCATCACACCATTGATTCGATCCCAGCAGTTGCTCGTGGATCTAAAGGTCGACGACCAGGACGCTACCCATGAACTGCTGAAGAATGGTGAAGTCATTGGCTGTATCAGTTCAACAACCAGTAACCTCCAGGGCTGCCAATCGGTACTGCTCGGTCACATGGCCTATTACCCGGTATGCACCAAGGCGTTTAAGAAGAAGTTTTTTTCAGACCCGATTAAGGTTGAAGAACTCCACTACGCTCCCACAGTGGAGTTCAACTATAAGGATCAATTGCAGAGTCGTTACCTTAAACAGTTTTGGGGAGTGGAGACTGGTCAGTACCCATCTCATGAAATTCCCTCTTCAAAGAGCTTCCTCAGTTTCTTAACTCTGGGGCTGGGTTGGGGAATGGCGCCAGATATTCAGATCGCGAGCCTGCTAAAAAGCGGAAAGCTGGTGAAACTCGCTGAAGACCAGTATTTGAAGATTCCTCTTTACTGGCATGTTTGGAATTTAAAATCGAAATTGATTAAAGAGATCACTATCAACCTCACAGAACATGCTCGAAAAGCACTAAACCAATAGTCGAATAGTTAGTGATGGTGATGGTGCGACTGCCAGGATGGACAGTAATCCAGCTGCAGTTCACCATTTTCCAGCTGTTTTAGGGTTGAAAGTGCTTGGCGATATATAGACCGATTTTCCTTATGCCTAATATCCAGGTTTTTGAAGTTCCGAAAAGCTTCCTGATAAATTTCTTTAGCATCGTCACTCAATAGGAAGCTAACAATATAGTCTCCATGTAGTAATTCATAATTAAAGTAAGCCCCATCCAGCTTCTCTTTTTGTAAAAGCTTCGATGGTTCTGAAGTTATACGGCGAGTGTAATAATTTCCCGGTTTATCTACGATACACTGAGAATGTTCATAGCCACAATTTTTGTCAAAGCTTTGCTTAAGTCGTTCGATACTTTGACCATAGTCTGGATCAGTTTGCCCGTATACAATACCTGAAACGCCCAAAAAAATCATCATTCCGCTACACATCATACAGGGCTCTAAAGATGTGTAGATCGTAACATTGGCCTTGGTCAAATATTGACTTTTTCCTCCGAGACATTTTTCTGATAGACACTGCTGCATTAAACGCACTTCAGCGTGTTGAGTTTTGTCATCACAACGCAAAACTGAATTTAGTTGGGCCCCGACTATTTTCTTGGCATCATTATCAAATAAAACCGCACCAATATTATGGCCTCTTTTATTTTTATCAGTAGGTCTGACCCAGTCCTGGAATACTATAGAATAAGCCAACAACATCAGTATCTTATCTTGCTCATCCTTAACACTCTCGGCTTTAGCTATTCCCACAAAAGAAAATTGTGATAGAGCGAAAAGGAACAGGAGGCGAAACAACCCGGTATTTTTACCAAAACTGTTCAGCTTTTTGATACTTAGGAGCCCGATTAAAGCCATTTCTCCATTTCACCAATAATAAACCTGACTCTGGCGGGTACAAGTTGAGTGCGCCTAAGCGCCAAATACAGTGTCTCACTAACGGGATTTTCAAGGCTATGTGCCTTAATCAATTTCGGCTTTCGAAATGCACTTACCGCATAGGCGGGTAAAACTGTGAAACCCAATCCCATACTAACGGGATCCAGGATTAAGCTGATCTGATTGGAAAACCCTTTTTGTTGAAAATCTTCAAGACTTCTAAATTGTGGGAAGTTCGCTCCCAATAATAGACTCGCATGGTGTATACCGTCAGGATGGCCTATGTACCCCAGCGCTAAAAGCGACTCCCAATCAGGGGGTTTCACTTCAGCCGGCGTCACTAGCAATAACCTTTCACTGGCGATCGGCCGACTGTCAATCTCCTCTGCTTGTGGCGGGCTGGTCATTAATCCAATATCAGCACCGTTTTCCGCAATGGCCTTCTCTACATCCAGGTTGGGCGCGAAACGGCAGCTAATCGATAAACCCTGGTGGATTTTCTGCAGGGACAACAACTTGGGGTAGAGCTTCAGCCCCACACTCCCAGGGCACATCACTCGCACATCCCCATGGTGGGGAGGGTCTTCACCAACAATTTGCCCCAGGCTGGAAAGCTTCTGAATAATCCCCTGCCCTTCCCGATAGAGCCGATCACCAGCATCCGTGAGAGTGAAGTGTTTACCCTGCCTGACTAACAGAGCGACACCTAAGTGCTCCTCTAACTTGCGTATATGCTGACTGACCCCAGACTGAGTCATATGCAAGCGATCCGCCGTACGAGTGAAGTGCCCCTCTTCAGCTAAAGTACAGAAGCTTCTTAACCACACTGGATTTATCATTACGAATGCTACTTGAAAATATTACAAATGATAATTATACGTAATGAATCAGAAGCTGTAACTTAACCGCATTCAACAAAGGAGACAGCTATGAGTAACGCATACCCGAGAACCTTTTCTCATATCGGTATTTCAGTGCCAAACCTTGAAGAAGCTGTGAAGTTTTACACCGAGGTACTTGGTTGGTACCTGATTATGAAGCCCACAGATATCACAGAGGACAAAAGCGCTATCGGTGAAATGTGCACCGACGTATTTGGCCCAAACTGGGGTAGTTTCCGCATTGCTCACTTATCGACAGGGGACCGGATTGGCGTAGAACTATTCCAGTTTAGCAATCAGGAAAACCCAGAAGATAACTTTGAATACTGGAAAACCGGGATCTTTCACTTCTGCGTACAAGACCCCAACCTGGAAGAACTGGCGGATAAGATTGTGGCGGCCGGTGGTAAAAAACGTATGCCGGAGCCCCGTTATTACTATCCCGGTGAAAAGCCTTATCGCATGATTTATATGGAAGATCCTTTTGGCAACATTCTGGAAATTTACAGCCACAGCTATGAGCTGATCTACAGTGCTGGTGCCTACTGATCTTAAGCACTCCAGAATTCACTCAGCATCACTCGAACGATGCTGAGTGAAATGCCAGCACAGAGTTATTCAGAGGCTCCCTAATTTATTTTGGTATTACTCAATCGCTCTGGTCTGCTGTGATGCTGACTACATTACGCAAAACCAACCAGGAAACCACAAAGGCCAAAATTCCACACACCGCAATTACCCCAGCAAGCGACCCTGGTGTTCCATTAAATACCAAACTGGTTATCAGGATAGCTACAGCCCCGATTGACAACTGCATAGTACCAGCCAGGGCGGAAGCCGTTCCCGCTATAGGGCCATGTCTTTCCATGGAGAGAATAAATGCCGTCGGAAGAACCAAACCGAGAAACATATTGCATACGATAAGCATGCATATCAGTAGTACGAGATGATCGAAACCGGCCTCTATTACTAAATACATAGTCACCGAGCTTATTACAAATCCAGTCACACCCCACTTCACCAGCTTCACCATCCCTAAACGAGCACCGAAATTTGCCGAAAATTGACTCGACAAGAAGAAACTAAGCGCATTCAGAGCAAAGGCGAGACTAAATTCGGTTGGGGTCAATCCGTAGTAATTCGTATATAAGAATGAAGCTGCCGCAAAAAAAGCAAGTACACTGGCGAAGCCAAACCCTCCTATACAAGTAAGCCCTATATAGATCGGGTCACGTAGTAATATCGAATAAGATTCAAGCAGCGCACCTATTTTAAATGGTATGCGCTTATTCACTGGTAAGGTTTCATGAAGGCTTGTAATAGCAAGTATCAGACTTAAAAAAGTAGCAATGGATATCCCCCAAAATATGCTGCGCCAACCAAACGAAATTAATAGCAGACTACCAATTAATGGCGCCAACATAGGAGAAATTGAAAGGACAAGAATTGCTGTGGTAAGAAGGCGAGTTGCTTGAGTACCCGTATAAGAATCTCGAATTATTGCTCGGGGAATCGACATTACCGAAGCGGCACCCACTCCTTGCAGGAAGCGAAAGGCAATTAACCACTCGATAGTGGTTGCCAGGGCACAACAAATAGATGCGAAAGTAAAAACCAGCAAACCAAAATAGAGCGGCGGTTTGCGGCCAAACATATCGGAAGCGGGGCCATAAAAAATCTGACACACCCCGAACGCAATAAAATAGGCCATCAGCGTATAAGACGCGACCTGGGTTGAGGTGTCGAGGGCCTTTGTCATCGCAGGCAATGCAGGCAGATACATATCAATGGCCATAGGACCAACAGAGCTCAAAAGCCCCAGGATCAACGCCATTTTTATAAAGCCTGAGTTCATCCACAGCCCCTATTGAACCAACTCCACCTTGGCACCTCTACAAGACACCTCTCACAATTACTAAAAAGGGAGAAGGAAAGAATACACCGCGCTTGGGACCCTATGAGGCATGGATGCCGATTAGGAGCTTACAGGGATGTATTCACAGCGTGTCTCGAGTGCGGTGTATTCTTTCCTTCCACCTCAGCAGTAAGTTCCCTCATCCTTTTCGGACTGGCAGGTCAAACCTTAACCTTCAATCGTAGCAACTTAATTTAGGACCATAAGATCAGGGGAGTTAATGGCCCATGACGCTTCTATACCGCCTGCAGACGGTATAACTAAAGGTGTTTCAGCCCTGACCTCCAAGCGTCCAGGAGGCTCCTGTGGTGCCCGGCTCTTCTTCAACACCTCTTGGTGGAAAAGCCCTGTCATTCTAGCAACTGTGATAGCTCAGGAATTTTTGCCTGGCCTGCTGGCTGCTACCAGCCACAAGCCCAAGCGACACCCGCTTTCCCCACCAACAAGACCACGTCGCCGCCTCCCTTTAAGCTCCAGACGCCCAATTACCTCGCGTGGCCGCCGTCAGCGACCCTATATCGCCAATACCCCCTGTTGGATTATCACTCTGCAACCAAACAGTGATGACGTTGACCTATTACTCAGCGCCGGGAAAATGCAGCGACTGCATATCAACACAATTGAAGGGATTGATGGGCGCTCAGGCACCCCAGAACTGGAAGATAATGAGCATATCGCGAGTAACGTCACCCGGTGGCGCCACTTGTGCGAACTCAAGAACTCCGAAATTGGGTGCTATCTCGCCCATTTGAGAGCAATTCGCCGGGCATACCGCTCCGGCTTGGACCGGGTCTGTATTCTGGAAGATGATGTACAGCTAGAACCCTCATTTGGCCGCGTCTTAGCGGAGTTAGAGCAACTCCCTGAAAATATCGAGATGATTCGACTGATGGGACTTAAAGTCCGCAAGCGAAAAGTCGTGCAAACCTTGAATGACGGTGTTCACCAGTTAGTGCGACCAGAGCGGGGATGGTGTGGAGCACAGGGATATTTGATTAACCGGCGCGGTATGGAGAAAGTCTTAAAATATGCCAGCCGTATTTTCGAACCCATCGACAAGGTATTCGATCACTTCTGGCAATTTGACCTAAAACTATATGGCGTTGAGCCCCACCTTCTGTGGGAAAACGAACACATCTCCAACATTGTTAAATCCAATATCCACCGCACGAAAGTCGCCCGGTGGCTCTATTGGCTGCACCCTTTCGGAAAACTTTGGCGCAGTGTGGGCAGGCACTTTTATTTAAGGCTCCACTCAAAAGAGTTCTATCCAGCAGAAAAACCCACACAGCGCACAGGGCGTACGGCGCGAATTAAATCTTAAGAACCCTATGATCAATTCTCCCAATAACGCTGCATTTTTAAAAACATAAAAGAAGCGGTCCAAGTAATCATTACCAGTCCCGTAAGGGCTTCAAGGCCAGCAGTAAAACGCAGATGCCCCAGGGGCTCGATATCACCGAAACCCAGTGAGGTATAAGTGGTGAATGAGAAATAGGCGCAGTCCAACAGGCTGCCATTAAAGTTGCCCACCAAAGTACCAAAATAAGGCGAATTCACCATAAAGTAGTAGCAGTAAGCAAACAGCCATATTTCAGCCACGTGGGCGATCAAAGCGCCAAACACCCCCAGGACAATCGCCAGGTTATGCTTGATCGGAATCCAGCGGCCAATCCTGGCAAGGGCACTCAATACTTCGTGGTGAATCAGGACGACGGTGGCGACAACTATTGAATTCACCACGAAAGCAAATGCCAGATCAGCGTCGATCATGAAAGAACTCGCGCACTAAATTGCTTGCCTCTTCCGCCATGACTCCCGACTCCACCGTAATCTTGTGATTGAAAAAGTTGGCCTGTGCCAATTCCAGCTGGCTCTCAACAACACCGGCCCGGGGTTCGGTAGCGCCGTATACCAACCGCCCTACCCGCGCATGTACCATTGCGCCAAAGCACATAGTACAGGGCTCAATCGTCACATATAAAGTGGTGTTTGGCAGGCGGTAGTTTTGTTGTTTATCTGCCGCTTGCCGCAGGGCTACGATTTCCGCATGGGCACTGGGGTCACAATTCCCAATCGGGCGATTACTGCCCTCCCCTATGATTTTTCCATCCTGGACTAAAACTGCACCCACCGGTACTTCACCACGCTCAGCAGCGAGTTGTGCAAGCTCCAGGGCTCGCCGCATAAATCCAAAGTCTCTGGGAGTCGCCATAACGCTGCTCTATTACCTCTACCTAGCAAATGCCTGTTATTTATGTTTAATAAAACGACGAATAACAAAGTCCGCTTCCAGCTCCAGGCTGTCGCGCTCTTCGAGTTTCTGTCGTTCTTCACGGTTGCCCTTCCAGGCAAAAGGCGTCATAGCGAGAAAATCTGCAATGGCCTGCTTGCCCTTCAATACGAAAGGGAAACAGCAACGCATATCGACTTCCGGCGTCAATTTCTCAATCACTTTTGGTGCGGGATGTTTACGCGGCTCTTTATAGAGGTACTTCTTTAGTGACCACAAGTGATCGGGGCCAGGGGATACATCTACCAAATGGCCACCGACTTTAATCACCCGCTCCATTTCATGATCGGGGGCTGGGGCAAAGATCTTCAGCAGGTTATCCACCGACTCCGAGACCACCGGCAAATTCACATTGCTGGCAACCACAAACTGGGCGCCACTGTCGCGCTTGGCAGCCATACGCACGCCGGATTTTGAAATGTCGATACCGGAAAGGCCGTGGCCATGCCAGCCGGCTGACTCAAGCTCCCGCAGGTAATACCCCTCACCACAACCGATATCCAGCAAACGGCGGCCGGGCTTATAGGGTAGAAGCGCCGAAATACTATCAACCAAAGGCCGATAGTAACCGGCGTGAAGAAAGCGCCGCCGCGCGTGAAGCATCTCCGAAGAGTCACCGGGATCTTTGCGGCGCTTGCGATAAACGGGCAACAAATTGACGTAGCCCTCACGCGCGCGATCAAAACTATGTCGATTGGTACAGTGCCAAGTATCTTTTCCTAAAGTTAAGGGGGCAGCACAAAGCGGGCATTGCCAAATCATTCAACTTCCTGAGTGTGTCTATTCTCTTTTACAAACGAGCGCGAAGACCGCTGCATAATCAAATCTGCCGCCTTCTCCGCAATAGCGATCACAGGCGCATTGGTATTGCCACTGATCAGGGTGGGCATTATGGAGGCGTCCACAACCCTCAGTCCATCCACACCGTGTACTTTTAGCTCGCTGTCCACTACAGCCAATTCATCACTCCCCATTCGACAGGTACCTATCGGATGGTAGATGGATTCTGCATGCTGGCGAATATAGTGGATGATTGACTCTCTATCACTCAACTTCTGCTCTGGGCGCAAGGACTTTTTCTTGTAGCGACTCAGTTCCTCCTGAGCGAGGATATCCTGTGCCATTTCAAATGCCTCCACCATTACCTGCAGATCCTCGGGCTCACTCAGGTAGTTGGGTTCAATTCTGGGCAGTTTGCGTGGATCGGTGGAGTCCAGAGTGATCTCACCGCGACTCTTAGGCCTCAGGGCACAGGCGTGAAGGGAGTAACCGTAGCAAGTACGCTTATTAAACCCGTGCTGGAAAGTCGGGACTGCCGTCATGTGGAACTGAATATCCGGGTTGCCCCCCGCCAGACTGGAACTGGCAAAGCCCCCCGCCTCGGCCACATTGCTGGTTAAGGGCCCTTTATTTAAAAAGATCAGTTCTGGCAGGCGCATTGCTGTGAGAAGCTTTGGCCATAGTGCCTCGGAAAAGCTAACCGCTTCAGAGGCTTCCACTACTTGGATGATATCCAGGTGGTCCTGTAGGTTTTTCCCAACACCGGGAAGGTGCGCTTGCGAAGTCACTCCAGATTTACGCAATTGGTCCTGATCCCCAATACCGGACAGCATTAATAGCTGTGGCGACTGGATAGCACCGGCACTTAAAATCACTTCCTTGTTCGCCAGGATTTTAGTGCCATCAAGCAATTCGACGCCGGTCGCTTTCTCTCCCCGGAGAATAATCCTCGCCACCTGACTGTTGGTACGAACATGTAGGTTAGAACGGCTGGAAACTGGGTGCAGATAAGCTGTAGCCGCAGAGCAGCGGCGCCCGCGCCGTTGGGTTACTTGGTAAAAACCCACGCCATTTTGCTGGCTGCCGTTGAAATCGTTATTCGGCCGGTGTCCCAGGGACTCAGCTGCGCGTAAAAAAGCATGGCCCGATCGGGTTTTCCACTTTAAATCCGAGACCGACAGAGGGCCGTAGCCACTGTGGTGCGCATCAGTACCCCGTTCATTGCCCTCCGACATTAAGAAGTAAGGCAACAAACCTTTCCAGCCCCAACCGGGATTACCCTCTGCTTCCCAGGCATCGTAGTCATCACTATTGCCACGGATATAAACCATGGCATTAATAGAGCTACTACCCCCGAGGGTCCTGCCCCTCGGCCAAAACAGTTTCCTGTCATTCAGGTGCTTTTGTGGCGTGGTATGGTGGTGTAGGTTATAGCGAGTACCCGGCAGTAACTCGCCAATACCCACAGGGATGGAGATCAAGGGGCTCCGATCTTTAGGACCCGCCTCCAGAAGACAAACTCGATTCTGCTCTTCGGCACTGAGCCGATTTGCTAAAACACAACCGGCGGAGCCGGCACCTACGATCACATAATCAAAAATCATTTGAGTGGACATGGGACCTCAGCACCTTTGTAGCTGGATGGTCCACTGACGGTACACTCAAGCTGTGAATAATGACAGGCTGGAGGTCACCCAAGCATGCCCAATTCCGAATTCAGTGATGATCAGGTACTCACCTGCTGGCATAAGAATGCTCATGAGTGGACTAAAGTAGTAGACAATGCCGCCATTCCCAGCCGCCGACTGGTCACTGATGCCGCCATTGTCAGCACAATCATGGCGTACCGGCCTGCGAGTATTTTAGATATCGGTTGCGGTGAAGGCTGGCTCAGTAGAAAACTGGCGGAGCAAGGTATTCGAGTCTGTGGTGTCGATGGCGTTAAAGATTTAGTGGATGTTGCCAGCGCTCGAGCAGGCGCCAATGAGTCCTACCGGCGATTGCAATACGAAGAAATTTGCGCCGAAAAACTGGAACAGCAGTTTGAACTTATCGTGTGCAACTTCTCCCTCATCGGAAAGGAATCTGTCGAGCAACTATTCAGCCATGCACGCGAGTTAATGCTGCCCGGTGGGTATTTTGTCATCCAAACTCTTCACCCCCATCAGGCCTGCGGTAATGAGCCCTATCGAGATGGATGGCGCCCGGGATCTTGGGAAGGTATTGAGGGAGATTTTGAAGAGGCCGCTCCCTGGTATTTCCGCACCCTGGAAAGTTGGGTCCAGCTATTTCGTGACAACAGCTTTGCCATAGAAGCGATTTACGAACCCAGAGCCGATAGCCAACCAACCCCATCCTCACTGATTATTTGTGGGAAAATTTTGCGGTAGCGCATTTTGGAACTCTTTCCTGGCACCTAAGCCCCGATCCGGTGGAAAGAGGAGCTATTCAAGACAATTTTTTCATCAGCATTGGCACAGAAATACCAAAACAATAATAAAAAAACATTGGCGGGCTCCTGCTCACGCTCGCGACCACTTAGACAAAAATGAAAAAGTATCCATTTCATGCGGCCTCCAAGGAAAGAGATGACTTTTTCGGACTGTCCAGTAAGTGGAGTTGCATCAGCCGCCTAATTAATTCGAAAAAATGCTTTGTTAAGGGTGACCCATAATAAATTCAACGACCGCTTGCGGCCATCGAAATGAGAAGTTGACACCCAGGGGTAAACAGAATGCTACTCTGCAGTTTCCGATTCAGCGCCAATCAACTAGTGCCAAAAACCGTTGGCCTATTTCTTCTGCCCGCGTGCTGCGTCTGTTCTGCCGATGAGTTATTTATCCCGGATTCCCATGAAACCCTGAATATGGAATCCGGCAGTCTGTTTTTCTCCGACAGTGCATTTGCTATGGATAACGAAGCACTGGTCCAGGCCGCCGAGTACTTGCGCACCAATAGTATGAGCAACGTACAGCGACGCCTGAATTACCAGTGGCTGCAGATGCACACCAATCCAGATAAGTTTAAGCCCCTGAAAGGTGGCAAGGCATTATCCAAAATCCTGCGAATGGGTCTAGAAACGTACAAGACACAGAACTCCCGCGCCGCACGTACAGGCTTGCTCAGGTACACCAACAACGAGGGCAAGATTGGCAGCTCGGTGGACTACGGCATCTCTCTGTCCGACGACAAATTCAAGTTCTCTTTTGAGCTGGAGTTTTAGGGAGCCCCTGAACTCAGGCGCGCTACCTCTCCTTCCCCGTTTACAGGTTTGTTAGAATCTCCGCCACTTAAAACCGGCGGAGATAACCGTGAGTAGCTCGAACACCCCCAAATCCTTTCCTGAACTCCCTGTTGCCGGGGTGGGTCCACGCCTGGCCGCACTGCTCTACGACACCCTGATACTTATGGGCCTACTGGTGGTTTACGGCTTTATCGCGCTGATGGTTGCCTCTACCGTGGTGGGCCTCAACTGCCAGCCCGAGGCAAATGACTACAACCCCTGTGTCAGCGGACCATTCTTCCAGCTGGGCGCTCTAGCGGTTATCGTAGGGTATTACTTCTGGTCCTGGAGGGCTGCGGGTCAAACTGTGGGGATGCGCGCCTGGCGCCTGCTGCTGGCGAGCCCAAACGGAGCCCAGCTCACTTGGCGCCAGTGTATCCTTCGCGCCATCGTAGCGCCGCTGTCTATTGCTTGTTTGGGACTCGGTTACTTCTCTGCTTGGGCCAGATCCGACAAGGCCACGTGGCATGACCTTATCTCCGAATCCGAGGTGCGCGTACTTCCCAAGAAGTCTAAAAAGTAGAAGGCCAGGGGCCCTAACGGGCCCGCTGCAGTAGATACCATCCCGCGCCAAAGCACAGCAATATCGGTAGCAGCACCGCGAGGAAAGGCGGGAAACCAAATACCAGGGAAGATGGCCCCAGCATATCCTGGACAAACTGAAACACCAGGCCAACCACCAATCCGGTAAACACACGCAGCCCGGTGGTTACTTCCCGCAGAGGGCCAAAAATAAAGGAAATCGCCACCATCACCAGACTGGCGATAGTGAGAGGCTGCAATACCTTTTTCCAGAACTGCAACCAGTAGCGACTGGAGTCCTCACCCTTGCGATCGAGGAAATTGCCGTAAGCCCACAAGCTGCGGGGTGACAGATCCGCTGGCAAAGGCACCACCAAGGCGAATAACTCTGGCGAAATCTCCGCCTTCCACTCGGTCGTAGGCAGCGCCTCACTCTCGGTATGCTCATCGGTGAAGATGGTCGTGCGGCTATTCTCCAACTCCCAGCGCTTGCCATCAAAATGGCCGCGCTCAGCAAACTCCACCTGCTCCAGCTCTCGATCGGCACCGAAGTGATAGCGGGTAACACCGTAAAGTTCGCCATCTGGCAGTGCCGCGTTGAAGTGAACAAACTCGCCGCTGTCTTTCAGCCACAGGCCACTTTCCAGACCGCTCGCCTCCAGCTCACCCAATGCCCGGGCTTTGTCACTCTCGGCAATTACATTGGTCTTGGGAATAACAAATTCCGCCAGGCCCAAGCCCAGTAAAATCAGCAGCATAATGGGCTTCATCACCGCCCAGGTAATCCGACCGATTGAGACTCCGGCAGACCGCATAACGGTCAGCTCACTGGTCCCTGCCAATGAACCCAATCCCACCAGACATCCCACCAGGGCGGAAAAGCCCAGCTGTTCATAAATACGCGCCGGCAATGTCCAACCCACATACTTCAGGGCATCGATAAAGCCGTAATCCTTCTTCAGCTCCCCCAACTGGTCCACTAATGCAAAGACCACAGTGAGGCCAAGAATAATCATCAGCGCGCCACCCACAGCAACAATAACGGTGCGGGCGATATATAAATCGAGCTTACTCACCTGGCGACTCCTTCACATCCTCGGGCAAACGCTTGGGCGGCGCCTTGCGCCAATTTCTTCCCGCTAACAGCAGCAAGCCGAGCAGTAAGAACGGCGGATGAACCAGCCAGATCATTGCCGGATTGGAAATCTTGCCGTCCTCAATCGCCCCCCTGACACCCTGCAGGATTACCAGGTAGGTGATATACAGCAGAATGGCCGGGATCATCTTCGCAAAACGCCCCTGGCGAGGGTTGGTACGGGATAATGGCACTGCGAGTACTGCAACCACCAATACCAATATCGGAAGGCTGAAGCGCCAGTAGAGGTAGGCCCGCTGCTGCGGATCATCTCCTTTAAGGAGATCCAGGGTTGAAGCCGATTCCATCTGGTCCTGCAAGCGGCTGCGCTCGCGAGGCACCTCCAGAATCACGGCGTAACTGTCAAATTTCATCTGGCGGTATTCCCGCTCACCGGGAACACCCTCATAGCGATAACCGTCGCGCAGCACCAAATAGCGCAGGCCCGTCTCAGGATCTATCTCCTGTACACCTTCACGAGCCCGGGTTACAACCTGCAGATCCGCCTCAGTTTCCTCTTCCGCACCACCCAACTCAGCCAGGAATACCCCCAACATGGTGGACTTATCTTCGCTCAGCGCATCGGCGTAATAAACCGCGCGGCCGCCCTGGGAGGACACAAATCTTTTTGGTACCAGGTGATCAAATTCGTTGCGCGCCTTTTCTGCATTTAACAGGCTGGTGGAGCGCTCCATACCCGCCGGAGAGAAATACAGGCTCATGGACGCCACCACCAGCGCCAGCATCAGTGCTGGAATCATGGTATAGCCCAGCAAACGCCAATCGCTAAAGCCACAGGCGTGCAGAACCGTCATTTCACTTTCTATATAAAGGCGGCCATAGGAGAGGAGAATCCCCACAAACAGGCCCAGCGGTAATACCAGTTCCAGGAATCCCGGCAAACGGAATCCCATCAGGGAGAACAGGATATTCGCCGAAATATCACCGGCGGCAGCTTCCGCCAGGTATTTCACGAATCGGCCGCTCATCACAATTAACAGCAAAATTGCGCTAACCGCTAGCGTGGCAAACAGCAGCTCGCGGCAGAGATAGCGAAAAATAATCACAGGGCGAACAAATTCCTTGGTGACAGCGGTGTGATGGTGTCTGAATCAAAAACGAGCAAGTTTCCCTCTAGGTACAGCAATCCACAGGCAGGCGGGTTAAACTTGTGCGACGCATTATCACTAAAAATTCTTGCTATGTCTCGGCCTAGAGACATGCAATCTATTGTCAGATTTTAAGGAAAGCGAAAAATGCAGTTCTCCGCCAAGGTTGCAGATATCAGTAAACAACGCAGTGCCTGCTCTATTATTTCAGCAGATGCCAAAAATAACCTCAGCGAAAGTGGAAAAAGCCTGGATAAATTGACCGGGGGAATGATTGCAAAAATCCTCAAGCGCGGGGACTTGGGGGCCAAATCCGGCAGCACCCAGCTGATCAATCTTATCGACGTTCCCAGCGAGCGCGTTCTGGTCGTGCGCACCGGTAAAGGCACCATCAGCCAAGCGGAATTCCGCAAGCTGGCAGCCAGCAGTGCCAATGGGGTAAAAAACTTTAAAGAGGCCGCGAGCTACCTCTGCGAAGTAGAAGTTGAAGGTGCCGATAATCGCTGGAAAGCACAGCAAATCGCCATGGCCGCCGGTCTGGCAAGTTATCGCTACACCCTGTCCCGCACCGATGCAAAGCCCCTACCCCTAGCGAAATTCACCATCCACGCCCCAGAGAAAAAGCAGCTGAAAGCTATTCAAGGCGGCATGGAAGTGGGTGCCGCTCAAGCTCTGGGCAGTAATGTCGCCCGTGATTTGGGAGATCTCCCAGGCAATATCTGCACCCCCAACTACCTGGTTGCCCAGGCGAAGGCGCTGGCTAAAAAACACGCAAAGCTCACCACCAGCGTGCTGGACGAAAAGAAAATGAAAGCCCTGGGCATGGGTGCATTCCTCAGCGTATCCAAGGGCAGCGACGAGCCCCCCGCGCTGATTGCCATGAACTACAAAGGTGGCAAAGCCAGCGAAAAACCAGTGGTATTGGTCGGTAAAGGCATCACCTTCGATAGCGGCGGCATCAGCATCAAGCCGGGCCAGGCTATGGACGAAATGAAATACGACATGGGCGGTGCCGCCAGTGTCTTCGGCGTAATGAACGCCCTGGTTGAACTGCAGCCTTCTATCAACGTAGTAGGCCTGGTTGCCGCTGCTGAAAATATGCCTAGCGGCCGCGCCAGCAAGCCCGGTGATGTTGTGACTTCCATGTCCGGCAAAACCATCGAAATCCTCAACACCGATGCCGAAGGCCGCCTGGTTCTGTGCGATACGATCACCTACGCAGCCAAGTTCAAGCCCAGCGCAGTGATTGATATCGCCACCCTCACCGGTGCCTGTGTTATTGCCCTGGGCCATCACGCCACCGGTCTCTACGCCAATAACGAAGAACTGGCCAAGAGCCTTCTCCAGGCTGGCGAAACTACTGGCGACCGCGCATGGCAAATGCCGCTGTGGGACGAGTACCAGTCCTCCCTGGATTCCAATTTTGCCGATATCCAAAATATCGGTGGGCGCGAAGCCGGTTCAGTAACCGCTGCCTGCTTCCTGGCGCGTTTTGCCAAAGACTACAAGTGGGCACATATGGATATTGCCGGTAGTGCCTGGAAGTCCGGCGCACAGAAAGGTGCAACCGGCCGTCCGGTTCCCCTACTGGTTGAATATCTACTGGGCAAATAAGTAGCCAAAGCGCACAATAGCCGCCGGCACCATCGGTGCCCGGCGCGCCGGGCGGTCCATTGATTAATGGGCCGCTTTTGTTTTTGGCAGCGTATCAATATGGCCGGGATTATTTGACCAGTATCTGTAATGACTCGCATTGATTTCTATATTCTCTCTTCCGACAAACCGGAACACGCCGATATTTTTGCCTGCCGCCTGGCTGAGAAAGCCTTCCGCGCGGGTATGCGTGTATTAATCGCGGTGGACGACCCGCAACGGGCGGAGCAGATGGATCAACTGCTGTGGACATTTCGCGAGGACAGTTTCCTGCCCCACGCCCCACAAACTGAAAACCAGCAGGCGCAAATAGAAATTAACAGCGGAGAAGACCCCGCAGATCACCACGGCTTACTGATCAATCTCTGCTCCAAAGTACCCAAGTGGTTTAGCCGCTTTGAACGCTTAGCCGAAGTTGTGATCCAACAACCGGAACCATTAAAACGGTCCCGATTGCGATTTGGTCACTTCCGCGATCGCGGATATCCGTTACAATCCCATAAGATCAATTAGAGCCTCTAACTACGTCCGAGAGTCATGTCCGGCAAAAAAAACAAACACAAGCACCGCGGACAGCAGCGCAAGCAGCCCAGTGAATTTCTGGATGAACTTAATTCACTGCACAACTTGCTTGTCACCGACGAGAACAATGAAGAAATCCCCGTGCTCAGCCAGGTGGCCAAGCAGGGTAATCCTGTAACCCCTGAGCCCCCCACACTTCCCACTATTGCCGACATACCAAAACCCAGTGGGACACCGGCTACCAGTGAGTTCGAAGATATCGACACCTCACTGGAAGATATCGACTTGCCGATTTTATTTTCACCGGTTGAAGAAGAGATGCTGGCCCAGCAATCCCTGTCGCTGGCAGAGTCTGACCTGGCTCTATTGCGCCCGCTTCAAGAGCTGGCTGTAGAGGATGAGGAACCGCAAGCTTCCGCAGAAACCGGGCAAATCGAAGAAGAGCCCGTTGAAGATAAACCGCTTGAAACACCGTTAGAGCAGAATTCCCGGGAAACCAAAACTGAAGATTTCCCAGAGGCCGAACCGGAGAGACAGCCCAAACCCCGAACGGAAAATCCGTTCCTGCCAAATCATATTCGCTCCCGCCTCACCGGTGGACGGCCCCTGCCAGTTGAAGAAAATACCCAAGTAACCGAAGCAACAGTGCCCCCGGAAACAGAAGCCCCAGCAACAGTGGCCCCGGCCCCGGAAGTAAAGGAAGAAGCTGAACTTCCAAGCACTGAGGCCCAAGCCGCCGAAGAAGATCCGGCCGCAGACCCTGAGCCCTCCGCCAAAGAGCGCCAGCGCCAGGAATTGATCGAGCAACTCGTCGCCCAGCAGCTACCCAAACTGGAGCGCCGCCTGCGCGCCCAAATAGAACACGTGGTCGACGAGCTCGGCGTTTGGGATTAAGAGACGGCCTAAGGGAGCCTCTGAATAACTCCCTAAGCTCAAATACCGCCTTTTGCCCACCAGACCCCGGCGGTATAATTGCCGCCTTTTCCGCGCAGCCCGAGCAAGCACCAGACTATCCTGAGCCAAAACGCTGTGCACGCAGTCAGTTAAACACAAGGTTTCCCGCCCGCATGGACAAAACATACCAGCCCAACGCCATCGAACAGCAGTGGTACAAAACCTGGGAGGAGAACGGCTACTTCAAGCCTTCCGGGGATACTGAGGCCAAGCCCTACAGCATTATGATCCCGCCGCCGAACGTCACCGGCAGCCTGCATATGGGCCACGGTTTCCAGGAGTCCATCATGGACGCCCTGATTCGCTACCACCGCATGCAGGGAGACAACACCCTCTGGCAAGTGGGCACCGACCATGCCGGTATCGCCACCCAGATGGTGGTAGAGCGCCTGCTGGGCGCCGAAGGCGTATCCCGCCACGACCTGGGCCGCGACAAGTTTATTGAGAAGGTCTGGGAGTGGAAGGAAGAGTCCGGCGGCACCATTACCCGCCAGCTGCGCCGCCTGGGTGCCAGCCCCGACTGGTCCCGCGAACGCTTCACCATGGACGACGGCTTCTACAAAGCGGTGCAGGAAGTCTTTATCAAACTGTATGAAGACGGCCTGATTTATCGCGGCAAGCGCCTGGTGAACTGGGACCCGAAATTCCACACCGCGATCTCAGACCTGGAAGTATTAAACGAAGAGAAGCAGGGCCACTTGTGGCACTTCCGCTACCCGCTCTCCGACGGCTCCGGCCACTTGGTAGTTGCCACTACCCGCCCGGAAACCATGCTCGGCGATACCGCCGTAGCTGTACACCCGGAAGACGAGCGCTACCAGCACCTGATCGGCAAGACCATCAAGTTGCCCCTGGCGGATCGCGAAATCCCGATTATTGCCGACGAATACGTCGACCGTGAATTCGGCACCGGCTGTGTAAAAATCACCCCGGCCCACGACTTCAACGACTACGAAATGGGCCAGCGCCACAACCTCGAGATGATCAACATCCTCGATGCCGACGCCCACCTGAACGACGCAGTGCCGGAAAAATACCGAGGCATGGAGCGCTTTGCCGCGCGCACCCAGATTGTCGATGACCTGGACGCCCTCGGCCTGCTGGAAAAAGTAGAGCCCCACACCCTCAAGGTCCCTCACGGAGACCGCTCCGGTGCCGTGATCGAGCCCTGGCTCACCGATCAGTGGTACGTAAAAACCCAGCCCCTGGCCGATGAAGCCATCGCCGCCGTTGAAGATGGCCGCGTTGAGTTCGTACCGAAGAACTACGAAAACATGTATTTCTCCTGGATGCGCGATATCCAGGACTGGTGTATTTCCCGCCAGCTGTGGTGGGGCCACCGCATCCCCGCCTGGTACGACAACGAAGGCAATGTCTACGTTGGCCGCAGCGAAGAGGAAGTGCGCGAGAAGCACAACCTGGGCGCCGATATCAGCCTGCGCCAGGACGACGACGTACTCGATACCTGGTTCTCCTCCGGCCTGTGGACCTTCGGCACCCTGGGCTGGCCGGAAGATACCGAAGAACTGAAAGCCTTCCACCCCAGCTCCGTACTGGTCACCGGCTTCGATATAATTTTCTTCTGGGTCGCGCGCATGATGATGCTGACCCTCTACTTCAAGAAAGAAGTACCGTTTAACACCGTGTACGTGCACGGCCTGGTGCGCGACAACCACGGCCAGAAGATGTCCAAGTCCAAGGGCAACGTGATCGATCCTATCGACCTGATCGACGGTATCGACCTAGAGACCCTGGTAGAGAAACGCACCACCGGCTTGATGCAGCCGCACCTGCGCGAGAAGATCGAAAAGCAAACCCGCAAGGACTTCCCCGAAGGTTTCTCTGCATTTGGTACCGATGCCCTGCGCTACACCTACTACTCACTGGCTTCCACCGGCCGCGACATCAAGTTTGATGTGGGCCGTATCGAAGGCTTCCGCAATTTCTGTAACAAGATCTGGAATGCCTCCCGCTATGTACTGCAAAACTGCGAAGAGCACGATTGTGGACAAGACGGCAGCACGGATTTTGAACTGACTATCGCCGACCGCTGGATTATTTCCCAGCTGCAGCGCACCGAAATCACCGTACGCGAAGCCATGGACACCTACCGCTTCGACCTCGCCTCCCAGGCCCTGTACGACTTTATCTGGAGCGAGTACTGCAGCTGGTACCTGGAACTGTCCAAACCGGTACTGTGGGACGACAACGCGTCCGACGCAGTGAAGAAAGGCACCCGCCGCACCCTGATCCGCGTACTGGAAACCATTTTGCGTCTGGCCCACCCGCTGATGCCGTTTATCACTGAAGAAATCTGGCAGCGTGTAAAAACCCTCGCCGGTTCCAACGGTGACACCATTATGCTGCAGCAATACCCTGAGGCCGATAACAGCAAGATCGACGAGGAAGCGGAAGCGGCTGTTGCCTGGTTGAAGCAGGTTATTGAAGGCGTGCGTAATATTCGCGGTGAAATGAACATTTCCCCGGCGAAGAAAATCCCACTGATCCTGCGCGGCGGTTCCAACCGTGACAAAGAACTGCTGGAGCAAGCCCGCAGCCTGCTGATCAAACTGGCCAGCCTCGAAGAAATCACCTGGCTGGAAAGTGGAGAAGCTGCACCCGCCTCCGCCACGGCCCTGGTAGGCGATATGGAGTTGCTGGTACCCATGGCCGGCCTAATCGACGTTAAAGCCGAGAGTGCCCGTCTACAAAAAGAGATTGATAAACTTTCCAAGGAACTCGCACGAGTTGAAGGCAAACTCAACAATCCCAAGTTTGTAGACAAAGCCCCCGAAGCCGTTGTTGCCAAGGAGAAGGACAAGCTCGCGGAAATGAAAGGTGCTCACGAGCGTCTGCAACAGCAGCTTGAAGAAATCAGCAACCTGTAAGGGTTCTGGTAATCCGCTCCGATAAAAAACGGATCTGACTTAAAAAAGGGGGCTCTGCCCCCTTTTCTTTTTTTTGATATAAATCAAGCAACCCCTTCTTGAACTAGTGCCTTTTGATTTTCTATCAACTTCAGAATCCGAGTATTTGCCCAATGTACCTGCATCGCTTGTGGATTTGCCAGATCTAATATCAGCTTTACCTAAGTGGTATACGACCTAAAGCGCACGAAAACGCTTCAAGCACCACCCTATTTTTCAACCCTCCTAAGTACCTGATTAGAAATCAACATGATTTTCAATTGGTTTGGCTGTTATTTTTTACAAAGATCATGAATGATTGAAAGCTCTAGGAAACTAGAGAAAGTCTATTCAGTGGGCAAAGTGATCATTTTTGTATTTGGGACAAGAGTTCAAGCTTATGTGTGATTTATTGATTCCTCAAGGTTTTACGCATTTTTTCGCTAGATTGATTCCAGGATCATAATCATGATAATAGTGGTCAGATTGATTACTATATAAATATTATGTGAAGGAAAAAGTATGAGCTTCCTTGAAGACTCCTGGAAAGAACGAGAAGAAACAATATACAGGGGAATATTTGGTGATCTAGGACCCGGAATTTATACTTTATCAAACGAAACCTTTGATCGCATGAATGCTAAGGCTGTTGATCCTCGTTGGTTAACGCATGGAGTTTTCAAGAGTCAGCCATCCGAAACAAGGAATACCTGGGCTTATGTTACATCTGGTATGTCCAACCCTTGGGAGACTGAGGAGCCAGAAGAGTTTTCTGGATTGGGCGTAGAGTTTATCATGGAAACAGACGAAGAGGCGGATTGGGCAATTGGAGTTTTACAAACCTTAATGGCTTATAATTTACTTCTCATTTCTGGTCAGATGGGCAATTTTCCGCCCCTTTATTATGGGCACCGTGTTCCCCTTGCACTTTCTACTTCCATAAAAACGATGATGTTTACTCACCCTGTGAATTTCCCAGAAAACTTTGCCATTAAATCTGGAGCAGTCAATCTTATTCAGGTTGTAGGTATCACACCATCAGAATTAGAGGCTGCAAAAGAAACATCATCTGATGAGATAAGACAAAAAATAATTAGTAAGGCAGGTGGTTTGGTCACAAATAAGGAACGAGAAAGTGTGGCATAAATCATATAACGAGCTCAGCCATAAACGCCCATCCAGCTAGACTCGTCGCCGCGCTCCTCGCTTATGCTGAGGGCATTAACTACACAAGGAGAAGTAATGAGCATTCGAGGAGTATTAACCCGGTTCACTTTAACTTATATAACACTGATTTTCATCGTAGGGTTTACACTTAACTACTTTGGCATTGACAGTAATAGCGGCGTAAATATCGGAATATTATTAGGCACGATATTTTGGGTATGTTCTTCTTTTGCTAATAAGAATCGTCGCTATTTCAATAAAGGTGAAAAAACCAGGGTAGTGATTGGTCTCATCACAATTAACATACTTATTCAAGCTATTTTCGGAGCTATCGCACTTTCCGAATCTGGTCATGAAGTAAGCGGTTCAGTTCTTTTGTTCTCAGTTGCGATTATCGGAGCTATTCATGCAGTCGCTATCTATTTCTTCGTAGGGTTTGCGAAAAAAACACTAATTAAGCAAGGCATCATAGAGAGTTAAGAAGGCCAGCCCGAGGGATGCCAAAACCTCCGTTTTGGTTTTGGCGCCCCCTGCTGGCAGAACTATGGTTAAAATGGGAATCGAGAAAATTGGAAACTTTGATCCCAATTATACTTTTTGTCTTATTTATCTATGCAATTTTATTATTGATTATTGGGTTCGTTAAATATGGACTATTTCTGATTCAAGAAAGAAGCACTGGGCAAATAGAAAAAATAGTAAAAACATATAGATTTACTTTCACCACAAAACTTAGCAATCATTTAAACTTCATCAACACCTTTATGTTGGCTATACTTATATCGTTTATAGTAGCTGGGCTTATATATGTGCTTAAACTTTTCAACTAAGCACTAGCAAACCATATTAAACGTGTCGTGGTTCATCGGTAAAGCCGATAGGATCTTTGTTCCGCTGCTTACAACTACACTATAGAGCCACAAATGTAGACGGCATGGTGCTGTAAAATTAAGGAAAAAGTTTTTTGAGAGCAGATCTTAGGAAAAAGATTATTGACGTTTGTGACCAAAAAATAGAAAAGAAAGGTAGTAATGTAGGAGTATCTTTCTATGCATTTTTCAAAAACAAGAATGATCAGCCAGAAATTCTAATGGAGGCCGCGAAGTGGTGGATAGAAACGCACCAACTTGATCATTTTGAAAAGGCCGAAAAAATCAAATCAATGATCAAGGCTGGTGTTTAACATGGTAACTTCCGGTCAAATTATCCAGCATCATAATAATATGCTCAAAGACGCACTACGGGCTGGACTCTGGTGCTTTCACACCTCCACGCTCTACCGTAGGCGCTATAAGTCCATATGAGTAAAGAAAAATTAAAGCATAGTTGTAAGCAAAATCAGTACGAAGATGCTGAAATTCTCTATCAAAAAATTAATCAAGTGGAATGGGGTTGGGTTCTTTCGCAGTGGCAATCTGCGACTGAATTTGATATTGAGGATGGTTATAAAGGGAAAGTTGGCTCACAGATGTGCTCTCATCACCTCCTTATAAGATACTGCCCATTTTGTGGTGAAGATCTTAAAAATAGAAGAGAAGTGCATAGTAGCTTATAACAAGCTAATAAACTTCGCGCGTGAAAGACACACGCCGAATAGCTTACGATACGCTCCAGCTGCCAGTTATTAGAACGTTAACCCTATCGCCTAGCGGATTGAACACGCCAACGCGCGCCCTTGCTTAGGGCGCTCCGTAATCTCAACCAACTTCATCCCCCAGCACCCTCTCCTGTTGGACACGTCTATAGATTTCCTCACGGTGAACAGGTAGAGATTTTGGGGCACGTATGCCTATCTTTACCTGATTGCCCTTAACTTCCAATACCGTAATTGAAACGCTCGCTCCAATCCGTAAGTTTTCACCCGTCCGGCGCTTTAAGATCAACATAATTGCTTCCTATGAATACTCAAACCATGCGTAGACCTCCCTTAATGGAAGGATTTGAAAGTAACTTTTAAGGAAGTATCAGGTGGAGCGCGAGAACGGTAGGCATAGAGGTAGAAAAGGCAGACGCAACGCTTCCAGAGCCAGGGGACATGCCCCAAACTACTGAATGGACTCCACTTTATTGAAGACGAGCGGGTTTCTAGCGTATGATCCATATAGCCATTTTGATAGTCTAGTTATCAATTTGGTTAGCTGGCCCCGGGTGTTCCACCACCTTGGGTCAGCGCCTTTTACTTACTCTTACGTCACGCTACCGTTCTCCTTTGAGGGAATGGTTCTTTTAGAAAATTCTTGGGTTTCTTGAAGCTCTTTGGGCATCGCCCTTTAGAAGGCTGCTCAATGACGACCCAAATACCGATAAATATCCACCGATTTTACGCAGCTTTGACACTAAAACAAACTCCAATAAAATCCAATAAGATTATTTTTGTGCCTATATTTTTAGTTGCTCATGCTTTGGAAATTTCGGCTGTGCATAAGAATGGCTGTGAAAATTAATATCCCCATCCGCTCCCACACTGGAATTCAGAAAAAATAGATCATCAATAGTGCTGAAATGTCTTCCACATATCTACAGAAAAGATCTATCGATAGACCAAAGTAGCTTGCAGACTGTTAGGGTATTACTGCGGGGTTTAGGAACCTCTAAACAACCCAGTGATGCTTCTACTTACAGAGCGGTCACAATCAGAACGCAGCTTCGCAGGAATGCCTAGACCTTAGAAGAGGTCGCAACACCGTGTATGAATCACTCTGAAAGCCCTGCGGGCCGAGCCTTGAAGGCCACAGCTGCTGTGTTGCAGCGCTTACAAAGTGCTACAGCCATTCGCGGCGAACCGCATCTAACATCCTTAGCCTTCAAGATCCGCAGAGATATTACAGAGTTATTCAGAAGCACCCTAGATACCTTCCCCCCCCCAACTAGCACCAACCTGCAAAAGTTGGTGAATGCTTGCTTAGGGATTTACGATCATATTGACCATGATATTGGGGAACAAGAAGATACACAAAAAAATAATATTTAAATCAGTGGGTTACAGTCTAGTGCTAAAATTGGGATAATAGTCAAATGATCGTTTTTCCCGTTTGCACGAACCTATCAGGACACTTGAAGTCCACGGGTTTAAATAGAAATTTAAACTTTGGCGTAGAAATTGATTCTGAGATAATAATCATGATAATAGTAGCCAGAATAATCACTATATAAATGTTAAATCCTATCAGATTCAAGAATATTCAAATGAGGTTAATTACTTTTTACTTTGCAGTATCCTTGTGTCAGCGTGTGCAACGAAGAGCACTCCGCCCCATTCATTTGAGAAGAAATTAGAGCAGAGGAAAGAGTAGCAAGTAAAAAAATATGGCCCCCGTGTCGGTGATGGAAAAATTACGAATTTAGAAGTCCTCCGTATCATAGGGAATGAATCAATCTACGAAGTCTTATTTGATTATGAAATTAAAGGGTTCGTAGAGAAACCTGGATTCTATAGCTGTAATATCGCTAAAAACATATCTAGCGAAGGAGTAGTTTTCAAGCGTGAAAGGGTCGAGTGTTATATTAACTCAGCATCCGGGAGCATTCAGATTTATTGGAAACCATCAAAGGAATTAGTTACAAGAAAGGGAAGAAGTGATTACTCTAAATCCCCCTTACACGATGTATGTATCAATATTACACAAATCAAAGGTAGATGGTGTTGGTTTGCTTTTAACTAAGTCGCCCTCTAAACAGGTATACTGATTTAACAAGTCGCCGCACAGGGCTCGGCGTTATACATAAAAGGGATAAAAATGAAGCTTAGAAAAGCAGCCTACGAAAATTATAGAGGCATACAAAATCGCGTTGAGGTTGATTACGGGAACACAAGCATTTTTGTAGGCCGTAACGATGCTGGAAAATCAACTTTGCTAAGGGGGCTGGACCTTTTTCTTAATAATACTGAAGCACTTCCAGATATTGCTAACGCATTTTCCGATTCAGATATTTGTAGCATTGAACTAGCGTTTGATGAGGCGTTACCATCGATTACAATAGATGAAGCAATACCCACGACTTTCGAAGCAGAATTACTGCTCGATGAGAATGGCCAGCTCCGCATTAAGAAGGAATGGGACACAAAAAAGTCCCAAATTAAACCTGTTACCTATATTCGAAGAAAATCATTTGGTGACGAAGATTTCCTTCTGGAAACAGAGAGACAACTGATTACTCGATGTCAGGCTAATGGGATAGAAACACAAAAAGCTAACGGTGATGAGTTCAACAACCCAGAGAAGAGAGAAAAGCTTCGTGAGCGATTTGTAGCAAGTGGAAAAGAAACAACTTTTGTCTGGGAAAAACTCCCGACGTCGGGAAGTAATAGGGCAAAACAGATTCATGATCAGGTTAAAGCCGTCCTCCCTAGCTTCGAGTACTTTCGAGCTGATACAGCTTTGTCTGAAGCTGACGCATCAATACAGAAACACTTTAGAGGTATTGCCTCTAAAGCAATGATCGAGGCAGGAATTGGCGATGTTGAAAAAAAGGTTAGAGCAGTACTTGATGGTGTGTTAGAGGAAATCTCCACCAAAATGAATCAAGTTTTACCAGATTCAGATCAAGTAGGATCGTCAGTGATTTTTGACTGGTCGAAGGGGGTGAGCACAGGGTTTAAAAGTGTTAACGATCAGGCCGCTCTACCTCTAACTTTTCGAGGAGACGGGTTTAGAAGAATTACTATGATGTCCTATTTTGAATATCTTGCTGAAGAAAGGGCCGAAATAGACCAGAAAATGATTTTTGGTTTTGAAGAACCAGAAACTTTTCTTCATCCAAAAGCCCAAGAACAGCTTCACGATAAAATCCTGGGTTTAGAACAATCTGGATATCAAGTGGTTGTTACGACTCATTCCCCTACAGTAGTTGGAGCGTCAGATACGAGCACAATTTCGCACATCATTAGTGAACCTGGTAATTATAATGTTGAGCAAAATACCAATAATATTCAGGCAATTGCTGACGATCTTGGAATTACACCTGACAACCAATTTATTAAGCTGTTTGAGCGCGCGAAGGTTCTTGTTCTTGTAGAAGGGCCAGATGATGTAGGTGCTTTCAACTATATGGCGCAGTTATATAAAGATGAAGGTCGAATCCCAGCAACCTTTGAGGATCAAGATATAGTTCTTGTTCCTATTGGCGGATGTGACTCCGTTATGCACTGGGTAAATCTGAATATCCTCCGTGATCTTGATAAACCTTATTATGCTATTCAAGATTCTGATAGAGGCGATCAAAACGAATCGTCGCCAACAAGAGATAAGTTGCTCGAATTGGGGTTTTCTGAGCCTGACGACTTCTGGGTGTTACGGAAAAGAGCTCTTGAGAACTATATAAACAAGCGAACTTTAGAGAGATTAATTCCCGGCATCGAAATTGAGTATGATGACTTCACAAAAATGAAACCACTATGCGGACAACATTCCTCAGCAGTATCCTTAGGTGGAAAGAAAGTGGTTGATAAACATTTTCAAAATCAGTCCTTTACCGAAATAGAGGAATCTTTTAGAGATGAGGATGGAAATGATGAGTTTATTAATATATATGAACAAGTTTGTCGCAAGCTTTAAGCAACGCAAAACAAGGCAAGGCAAAATCGCCCACGCGCTAACACACGCCTTTGCTTGCGGCGTTAAATCTCAAGGTGATACATGGAACGCATTACGCTAAAAGAAAACTGTGAGAGTTTTATAAAAGAAGCTGTAAGTATGTATTGTCGGCAACCTTCCACTGTACATAGGAAGGCTGTATCACTAATGCTATTAGTTCAAGCAGTGGAACTCTTGCTGAAGCAAAAGCTAGCTAATCATTCGTCTTTGCTATTGTATGAAAACGTCGATACGCCAAAGCGCACAGTATCAATGAAGTCTTGCTTACAGAGACTTGCTCACTTAGGCCAACCTCCTGCACAAGGAAAGGATCAAAAGGCTTTAGAACGTGCCGTAGAGCTTCGAAATAGAATAGTGCACCATGAATTTGAGACCAATGAAATGGCACTTAAAGCAGATTTTGTTCGGTTGTGTGGACTTTTACACGAGCTACGACTTCAGGTTTATAGAGAACCGTTGTTTGAATTGATATCCCGTTCTGAAATGGAGGTTTTACGTAATGAGCAAAACCTTCTTATTGAAGTAAAAAATAGATGTAAAGAAGAAATTGATAGCCTGAAAAAAAACTCAGGATATGGAGAACCCCATTGGTGTGGCTGGTGTGCAAACGATTCAGTAAAATTAAGCGATGACTGTGCTGAAGACTATGAGGCAGATGGTAAATGCTTGATCTGTGGGGAGTCTGAGACATATACAGTATGTGAGCGTTGTGAGAAATGGTTGCCTCAAGCGGAGCTTGAAGAATACGGAACTAACAACAAGATGTGTTTAGAGTGCCTGGAATATGTGACCGACGACTATTGGTATGAATCGTCAGTTGGCAAGTGACAGGATTTAAATCGGGTAGCCGGTAGTTTCTAGCTACCGGCCCCCACACCACCCATCCAGGAATCCTCAATGAGCAGCTCCCTACCCGTAATGGATCTCTACCCAACGACAATGTCGAGCAGCTCTTCATTTGAGTTGAGTGTCATGGCAGTGCACTACCTCAACTTTAACCGACTGGAAACATATCGGTAGGCTAGCCCTGCCTTTTAACTCATGGAGTTTGGATTCAGGCCTTCACCATGTCCAAGGTATTAATCTTGGCATTTAGCTACTGTGCCGTTGGCTGACTTCTGTTTAATCACCTTGGTTTTCTGACCGAAGCGCTGCTATGCCCCACCACTTTTGTCTACCCCACGATGGTAGCTACTTATGAGTCAGCGGCCACGCTGACAGCTTCACAGCAGCAAGCTAAACAGATCTCCCCAGATAAGAACGTGAACTTTCACTACAGAACTGCATCACTGACTCTACCCATTAGAGCACCCGGCTTCGGTGCCCCTGGCCACCTCACCTCCAGGCTAAGCCTTATAAGGAGTTTCTGCTCGTCAGCTCGTAGTGTTGCTAACGGCTTCCTCCCCACAAGACCTCTCGGTATTGCAGTTGCCATTCGCTAGTAGTTAGCATTTAATGGAATCCATTAAATGGTGATCTTCCTATAGGGAACTTTCACCCCATTAATCCACACCCATGCTGGGTGTACCAAGTTACTGCATCCAACCACCTTCACTCCGCATGCTTTGTGCTGTACGCTACGCTAGCACAAAGAAGATCCATTTTGGCAACAGATGAACAAAGCGTTGAGTGAGCGAGATGAGTGAAAAAATTCCAGAGCGAATATATAAATTTGAAGATTTTAATATTCAATCTATTAAAAATCTGAAATCTCATACGATCTATTTTGGTTCACCCAAGAATTTTAATGACCCTTATGATTGCGCAATCCGTGCAGAAATAGTGGAACCTACGGAAGAGCAAGTTACAATATTGAAAAATTATTATTTACAACATAAAGAAACTTCTGAGCAGGCAAAAGCTGAACTAACAAGAATGAATAGCGCAAGTTTTAAGGCGCTTATTGAACGCAGTGCTAGATCTGTATCTAACATGCACGCGGAAAAATTTATCAATGAGAATGGGGTTTCATGTTTTTCAGAGACAAATGACGACTTGTTGATGTGGTCTCACTATGGAGGAAAACATAAAGGCTTTTGTCTAGAGTTTTCTACTGGAAGTAAGCCTTTCAACAAGCTTCGTAAGGTAAAATATAAAGAATCTATGCCAAAAATTGATCCCATATCAATATTAATTAATAGCGACTATGATCAGTTTTTAGATCTTTATTGTACAAAATCGAAGAGCTGGGAATATGAGAAAGAGTGGAGGGCATTGCATCATGTCGCTGGCACCGCTTTTACTTATCCATCGGAATCATTGCGTGGAATATACTTTGGACCTGATATAGACAATGTATCCTTAGAAATATTATGCCTCATTATACAAGGGCAAAATCCAGATGTTTTATTTTATAAGGGCAAAAGAAATGATGAGAAATTTAAAATTGAATTTCAGCAATTTACATATACTAGTCATATCGAAGCGAAGCGCCAAGGGCTTATCACCTAAATCGGGTAGCCGATAGTATCTAACTACCGGCCCCCATACCACCCATCGTGCGGATCCGCAATGGCCGGTTCCCTATCCGTAATAAATATCTATCCAACGATAGTGTCGAGCAGCTCTTCACTTAAGTTAAGTGTCATGGCATTGCGCTACCTCAACTTTATCCAACTGGAAACATATCGGCAGGCTAGCCCTATCTTTTAACTCGTGGATTTTGGGTTCAGGCCTTCATCCTGTCCAAGGTATTAATCTTGGCATTTGGTTACTATGCCGCCGGCTGACTTCTGTTGAATCACCTCAGCCATTACTGACCGAAGCGCTGCTGTGTTTCAGGACTTTCATCTATCCCCGCGATGGTCGCTAGCGGGCTGGGCCTAATTATGCGTCAAGGGCCACGCTGACAGCTTCACAGCAGCAAGCTAAACAGATCTCCCCAGATAAGAACGTGAACCTTCACTACCTAACTACACCATTTACTCTACTCGTTAGACCACATGGCTTCGGTGTCCTTTACCACCTCGCCTCCAGGCTAAGCCTAATAGGATATTTCTGTCCGTCAGCTCATATTTGCTAGCGGCCTCCTCCCCAAAAGATCTCTCGGTATGGCAGTTGCCATTCGATAGTAGTTAGCATTTAATGGAAGCCATTAAGCGGTGATCTTCCTACAGGAAACTTTCACCCCATTAGCCCACGCCCATACTGGGCGTACTAAGGCGAAGCACGATAGCCAGCAAAGCTGGCTGGACCTACATTCCGCAGCTTCGCTGCTTCATTTCGGTCCATGCTGGCAGCGTTATAACTCATGAGGGCTCTGTGACCTACATAAAGTACTTGTTTGTAATCTTGTTTCCTTGGTTAGCTTTTTTCGTAGGAGACATGATTTATGGTTCTTCGCATGTGATGTTTCATCATCCCTGCGAACAATCAGAATATGGGTGCTGGCCTATGGATTCTACAAGTTTTGCTATAAAAGGGGCGTTGTTTGGTATCTTTATAGGCTTGGCAAATTTGTCGTCCTCTCAGCTTAAAATATCATTGGTGTCGGCATTAGTGTTGTTGGCTTTGATTACTGTCAGGCTGGGTGCTGTTCAAATGGAGGGTATTCTGTCTGTAGTATTGGGTGGGTATTATTGGTTTAGTTTATTTGTCCCATTATTATTTAGCGCAGTGTTTTTTTACCTAGGCTCAAAGTATGTGTCAGGTAAGTTATAGCAATACCAGGTACGATCGCCAGCAAAGCTGGCTGGACCTACATTCCGAAGCTTCGCTGCTCCATTTCGGTTCATGTTGGCGACGTTAGTACTATTGAGATATAAGTAATGGGAAGACCTTGGAGTAAACTGCAGAAGGAATTTTATTTGCTGCGAGCAGATGGACTTGATCTGCAATTGCATTGCCGAGCCTATAGAATGGATTCACAAATGGGATCTACCGATATTCCTAGATATTGGATTACATTAGGCAAGGAGATAATCTGGGACTACCCAAGAGATTTTATTGGGAAGAATCATCCTAAACGAGTAAATACTAAATGGTATCCTTATGGCAGTGATGTTCCAGATATTTCCAATCTAATACGAGAGTATATTGACACTCCAAAAGATGAGCTGATGTCAAAGAGTTTTCAAAATGACCATTGGGGGTTGATTAACATATTTCGAGCTTCAGATAAGCGTATAGGTTTAAGACGCCTACCTGAGCTAAAGAGGAAAACAAAAAATAGGGCAGCATTGAAAGTAATTGAGGCGCGGCTAGAAAAGCACTGAATCTGGTAGCTTCTAACTACCGGACCCCAGACCACCCATTATGCGGACCCTCAATGAGCAGCTCCCTATCCGTAATGAATATCTACCCAACGATAGTGTCGAAAAGCTCTTCATTTGAGTTGAGTATCATAGCAGTGCACTACCTCAACTTTAACCGACTGGAAACATATCGGCAGGCTAGCCTTGCCTTTTAACTCATGGAGTTTGGGTTCAGGACTTCACCATGTCCAAGGTATTAATCTTGGCATTTGGTTACTATGCCGCCGGCTGACTTCTGTTGAATCACCTCAGCCATTACTGACCGAGGCGCTGCTGTGCCCCACCACTTTGTCTATCCTCGGTATGGTGGCTAGCGAGTTGGGCCTACTTATGAGTTAGAGCCCACACTGACAGCTTCACAGCAGCAAGCTAAACGGATCTCCCCAGATAAGAGCGTGATCTTTCACTACACAACTGCATCATTGACTCTACCCGCTAGATCACCCGTCTTCGGTGTCCTTGGCCACCTCGCCTCCACGCTAAGCCTTATAGGATGTTTCTTTTCGTCAACTCGTAATCTTACTAGCGGCTTCCTCACCACAAGTCCTCACGGTGTTGCAGTTGCCATTCGCTAGTAGTTAGCATTTAATGGCGCCCATTAAATGGTGATCCTCCTACAGGGGACTTTCACCCCATTAGTTCACACCCATACTGGGCGTACCAAGGGCCAGCACAATCGCCAGATGCGAAAAGCTCATTCGGCTGGACTCGCTTCACTGCGTTCTGCTCGCCTGTGTAGTCGGCGTTATAAGCCTAGGACATCATGAACACTAGATATTTAGATGAAGGGTTTCCTCTTTTACATTGGGCAACAGAAATTGAAGCTGTGTGCCCTAAGTGTAATGAGGTTGGAGTTGTCAGCGGAAATCCATACTGGAAAGATTGGCGTGCTACATTCTTGTGTCACGGTTGTTCTCATTCATTACAAACAGATCGTGATGGTTGGCACGGACCTGTTCTAGGAATGGGGCGTCGTCCCTGTGGTACATGCGGTCATCAGTGGGTACGAGTAGAGAAAGTATTTGATGATGCGAGCAAAATAAATGGCGAATCTACGAAATCTAAATGCCCCCAATGCAAATCAGAAAATAAAGTATCTTTAAAGTTCACTCGTACCGAACCGACTGATCATGCTATTGATCCTTTTTTTGGCCTAGAGCTAGCTTTAAAAGAAGATACTCGTCATGGCACTGTTTGGGCTTATGGGGCAACTCATTTGAAACAGCTCAAACTATATACCTCTGCTCAATTAAGAGAAGGGGATGGTACAAAGTGGTCTTATTTCACCAGACTTCCAAAGTGGTTGAAGACTTCGAAAAATAGGGAGATGGTTTTAAAGGCCATTTCTAAATTAGAGAAACGCCTTATAACAAACAAAGACAGCGGATAAACCGCTGCTTTGGGCGTTCGTAATGAGTCTCTACCCAGTGATAGTGTCAAGCAGCTCTTCACTTAAGTTGAGTGTCATGGCTTTGCGCTTCCTCAACTTTATCCAACTAGAAGCATATCGGTAGACTAGCCCTGTCTTTGAACTCATCGAGTTTGGGTTCAGGCCTTCACCCTATCCAAGGTATTAATCTAGGCATTTGGCTACTATGCCGTCGGCTGACTTCTATTTAATCACCCTGATCATTACTGACCGAAGCACTGCTGTGTCCCACCACTTTTGTCTATCCCCGCACTGGTGGCTAGCGGGCTGGGCCTACTTATGAGTCAGCGGCCTCGCTGACAGCTTCACAGCGGCAAGCTAAACAGATCTCCCCAGATAAGAACGTGAACTTTCACTACACAACTGCATCATTTACTCTACCTGTTAGACCACATGGCTTCGCTGTTCCTGGCCACCTCACCTCCAAGCTCAGCCTAAAGGGTGTTTCTGTTCGTCAGCTCGTAGATTTGCTAGCGGCTTCCTCCCCATAAGACCTCACGATATTGCAGTTGCCATTCGCTAATAGTTAGCATTTAATGGCGCCCATCATATGGTGATTTTCCTAGAGGGGAATTTCACCCATTAGTCCGCGTCCATGCTGGGCGTACCAAGTACAAGCAGGTTGCTGCGGGATTTTGGCCCTTCGCAAGACGGCCTACGCTACGCTCCAGCCATCCCTTTTGTGGTCGTTATAACCAAGGATAGATATGGAAAATAATAAGATATTTCTAACAATCAACAGAGTTAACTCAATACTCTTTCTACTCTTATTGATTGCTTCATTAATTGGGGCTTTTTTTATCTTTCAAGAGATAACGAAAAACACAAGGAGAAATGCGATAGAAATCGCAACTCCTGACAAAGAAACTAAAGAAATAATCGAGCTTTCAGATGTAGAAACAATTCGAGACAAAGGAATCCAGTATATACGTGTCTATTCAAAGCGTGACGGTGTTTTAAAGTCTGGGGGATATAGCCGAACCCTTCGAAACCTGCTTTTCTTAAGTCAAATCGGAGAGGAACCTACATGGTTACTTCCGGATAATAGCTCTCAAATTATTAATCATCGCATTCTTAGAACATATGATGACCAAACAAATGAATCGACATCCGACTACATATATGTGGAGATTAGCCCTAAATCTGAAGGGGTAAGCGCTTGTGTCAGCGCCACCGATGGAACAACCCTTGAGTGCCTTGATACTGGATTAAACAAAATCATCCAGTACGAGTATTTCTCAGATAAACAGACGTTGGGCTTGCTTGTTCAAGTGTCAGATGAACTTCGCTACAAAGTTTTTGACCTTGTCTCGAAGAAGCTAGAGTCTGACAAATTTGTGATAAAGCTATAAATCGGGTAGCCGGTAGTTTCTAGCTATCGGCCCCCACACCACCCATCGTGCGGGTTCGCAATGGGCGGTTCCCTATCCGTAATGAATCTCTACCCAACGATAGTGTCGAGCAGCGCTTCATTTGAGCTGAGTGTCATGGCAGTGTGCTACTTCTGAGTCACCGATCACTCTGACAGCTCCACAGCAGCAGGCTAAACAGATTTCCCCAGATAAGAACGTGAACTTTTACTACATAACGGTATTATTGACTCTACCCGCTTCGGTGTCCTTGGCCACCTCGCCTCCAGGCCAAGCCATATAAGATGCTTCTGTTCGCCAGCTCGTAGTTTTGTTAGCGACTTCCTCCCCACAAGACCCCACGGTATTGCAGTTGCCATTCGCTGGTAGTTAGCATTTAATGGCGCCCATTAAACGGTGATCTTCCTACAGGGGACTTTCACCCCATTAGTTCACGTCCATGCTGGGTGTGCCAAATTTAGGCAAGCGGACAAATTACTACGCCTTCGACTCCGTAATTTGCCGTTGCTAAAGGCGTTATGTGAGGCTAAGTCCAGGCCTTATTGAGAAATGTGGCGTATTTGACATTAGCTTAAAGGATCATCCTGACACTCACTGTAGTGCCACGACAAATTTACCAGACACAATAGGTTGTTTTTATGAAGCCTTTTAGTACTCAATTTACCTTATCCAGAGATTACCTTGCCGAATGCTATGATCAATCTCTACCCTATGGAAATAATGTCAAGCCCAATTATCTTCTTCCTACATTACTATTATCTTCTGGTGCGGGATTACTGTTATTTACTGAGCAACCTAAGATCGCAAGTTGCACGTTAATTGCATTAGGTGTGCTGGAACTGATTCACATTCGATATCGACGAGCTTGGTGGTTAGCACGGCAGATGCTTGGGAAAAGTGCCGGTAGTGAAGTGAAATTAACCATAGATAAGGATGGAATCCAGACCCAGAATCCTTATACGATAACAGCTCTGTTGTGGGCAGATATCGAGCGTATTATTGAAACCGATTTAGGTCTTATTTTGGTGGCTAAATCTGGGGGGCAGCAGTACTTGTCTAAATCGTTATTACCAGCTGAGTTAATTAATGAGATAGTTACCAAGATTAAGGGTAAACATTGATTTCAATAAAAATTAGAATCTTGCCTAGCGCACCAAGGCGAATCAGCTCTTCCCGACCCTACGGGCCTCCAACAGATAGCTTTCTTTGTGTAATTTTTGGAAAAATCATGCGAAATTCAATATTATTAATTTTAGTTCTATTCTCGGCACCTGTATTATCAAAGGAAGATTGCGGACTAGAATCTATCGGCTTAGAGGAGTCTTCAAATGTTGCCGAAAAATTGTATTACACAGGTACATGCCATTATCGAAATAAAGACTATGAACTATCTGCTAGGTCTTGGGAAAAGCTATCTAATCTGAAAAATGTTGATGCAGAATTTCAGGGTTTACAAGTCGATGTGCTAAATAATCTAGGGTACTTAAAGTTCTTTGGTTTCGGAATTAAACAAAATCAAAAGCTAGCGGTTTCATACTGGGTAAAAGCTGTATCTCTTGGCCATTATGAATCTGAGTATCATCTATGCCATGCTTATGCGGATAAAGAGCAATTAACCTATAACCTTGCCAAGGCAAAGAAGCATTGTGAAAAGGCGCTGCTGATATACAAGGGGATGGAAAATCCCGACAAGGATATAATGTCAGCACTTAAAAAATATAATTCTCAAGTAAATGGGTAGAAATGCATAAATCGGGTAGCCGGTAGTTTCTAGCTACCGACCCTACACTACCCATCGTTCGGGTTCGCAATGGGCGGTTCCCTATCCGTGATGAATCTCTACCCAACGATAGTGTCGAGTAGCCCTTCACTTGAGTAGAGTATAATGGCAGTACGCTACTTTAGAGTCAGCGGCCACATTGACAGCTTCACAGCGATCTCCCCAGATAAGAACGTGAACTTTCACTACACAACTGCATCATTGACTCTACTCGCTAAATCACCCAGCTTCAGTGTCCTTGGCCACCTCGCCTCCAGGCTAAGCCTTATAGAATGTTTCTGTTCGTCAGCTCGTAGTTTGCTAGCAGCTTCCTCCCCACAAGGCCTCGCGGTGTTGCAGTTGCCATTCGCTAGTAGTTAGCATTTAATGGAATCCATTAAATAGTATGCTTCCTACAAGGGACTTTCACATCATTAGTCCACGCCCATGTTGAGCGTACCAAGTACAAGTAGGTTGCTACGGGCCTTCGGCCCTTCGCGGAACAGCCTACGCTGCGCCCCATCCACCCCTGATGTAGTCGTTATGAGTATGAGCATGGAATTCAGATACTTTAGAGATCCAGAGGGGTTTGCACTTCTAGTAGACAGTCCGCAACCATGTTCTATCTGTAGCAAAGTAGGAGTTTGGTTTGACACTGGTGGCTACACCGGCATCAATGAAATTGACTGTATTTGCGAAGATTGTCTCAAGTCTGGAAAGTTAATCGACTTAGAAATAGAAGCAAACCAATACTACGACGATGACTCGGAAGAGTCGGCCACTCTAATGTATAAGACTCCAGCGTTACCCACTTGGCAGGAAACTACCTGGCCTTTAGTAAATGGCGAGTTTCCTGTTTTCGAGAGAATTGCATCAAAGCAAGATTTCGAAAGTAAGGACGATTTTTTAAAGTCATTTTCAGGGGAAGGTCAGGAAGTGTCAGAGATCGAATGGCTGTGGGAAAGACTACCAGAAAAGAAATTGAACAGTTATAAAGATGCCGGTGATGTCTTGGTTTACCTGTTTACATTGGAAGGTAATAAATACTGGGTGTGGGATGCAAACTAAAACTCATAACAAAAACAGCCTAGGCGACGCCAAAAGACGGGCCGCTTGCTATTGACGTTAGGTATTGATAGGTATGCTCATAAAAAGAATTTATATAATGTCACTAGAGCATCCAGGGCCCGGATTTAACGGGACCTTGGGGCAAGTAGGTCAAAAAGCTAATCTTCTGGATCTAGAAATGTTTGTGAGAGGCTATGAGTCATGCTTACTAGATGCTTATGGAGAGAAAAGAGCTGAAGATGAGTGGCTAGATTTTATTGAATACTTGCGGCATGAAGGGTTATTTCCTACGGAAGGGTGGGCAGCGAAAATCAGTCAGCAAAACCAATATAGTGAAGACTGTTTTGAGTACTTTCGTGAACTTCTCCATAAGTACCTTGTACTGCGAATGCCCGATTGGTTTATTGAGTTCAACTGCTCAGCTCAGCCTAGCCCATGGCATAATGTCAATGGTCCTCGCAGTCAAGATATACGACTAAAAAAGCATATAGAGGCCGTGAAAAATGCCTAAATTGGGTAGTCGGTAATTTCTAGCTACCGGCCCCCCACACCACCCATCGTGCGGGTCCGCAATTGGCGGTTCCCTATCCGTAATGAATCTCTACCCAGTGATAGAGTCGAGCAGCTCTTCATTTGAGTAGAGTATCACTGCGGTACGCTACTTCCGAGTCAGCGGCTACGCCGACAACTTCACAGAAGCGAGCTAAACTGATCTCCGCAGATAAGAACGTGAACTTGTACTACACAACTGCATCATTGACCCTACCCGCTTGATCACCCGACTTCGGTGTCCTTGGTCACCTCGCCTCCAGGCCATTCCATAGGAAGTCTCTGTTCGTCAGCTCGTAGCTTTACTAGCTGCCTCCTCTCCACAAGACCTCCCGATGTTCCAGTTGCCATTCGCTAGTAGTTAGCATTTAATGGAACCCATTAACCGGTAATCCATCTACAGTGAACTTTCACATCATTACTCCACGCTCATGTTGGGCGTACCAAGTTTAAGCACGGGGCGCAGCTGAAGCTCCATACTAAAAGTTCTAGGGCACTTCAAAGAAATCTAAATATGTTCAAGAATATAGATGTAATACCTCAATTTCCTTCGTTAACTCCAGATGATATTTTAGACATTAGTAATCGCCTTAAAGATAGATTTGGATACAAAAAATTTCCAAGTGAATATGGCAATTTTCTACAAGAAACAAACGGCTGTTTATTTTCGCCTAATGATGAAGACTTGGAAATTGGAATCCAGCTTAAAACTGATTTGCCATTCATACAAAAGGCAAATGTGGCGGGTATTTTTGGCGTTTGGTATGACCGTTTTGATGGTAATAAACCTTCAAATTTATACTGGCCAGAACTGTTTGCCTCTAATGAAAACTCTAAAGAAAATTTTGATGTTCTTCCTAACAATATGATGTCTTTTGCATACGAGGACGAATCATGTGGTAGTCTCTTTGCAATATCCACTGACCAAAGAGATTTTGGTCAGGTCTATTACTATTATGACAATTACATGTATTCGATAGTTGGACGTAAATTTATGCTAGAGAAGTTTGGCTACTGCTACTACGACCAGAAACTATTAAATACTTTAGAAAGATATGGCTTTGATCGAGCCCAAGTAAAAAAAACAAATGAATTGGCTCAATTTGAACCATTTCAAATCATAAACAATTTAGAAGGTTTGCCTGAAGATTGCGAGTTCGAACTGTCGAGAAATGAATTTATTCCAGTGGCAAGTTCCTTTAATGACTTTATGGCCAAACTAACAGAGGTTGAGTTGTGAAAGCCCTAAATCGGGTAGCCGGTATTTTCTAGCTACCGTTCCTTACACCACCCATCTTGCTGGTCCTCAATGGGTGGCTCCCTATCCGTAGTGAGGCTCTACCCTACGATAGGGTCATGGCAACGGACTATAGTTATCTGTCTATCCATTTGCGGAGCGTCTTTTACAGGAACTTGAATTAATGATCGCCGAACTTAGATTGAGTGTTCTACTTCGAGGAGAAAAATTTTCTCCAAAAGAGGCAGAGAATGTCACAGGACTTAGACTTCAAGATAAATTAGAGCTTGGAGAGATTTCCCCGAGGGGCCCCTATCGAGGTAAGCCTGTTCCCTATGGTACTGCTCAGCTCGAAGTTCCCGCTGAAATACCATATGACAACAGGTTAATGTGGATAATTCGGACCCTCGAAGTAAACCTTAAAAAGCTATATGGATGTGGTGCTGAAGAGACAAGAATTTATGCAGGTTACTTCTATAAAGATCAATGCAATTTTTGTTTTAACAGGGAAGAGTTGTCCGCAATAGCGAAACTTGATATAGACTTTGCTATATCGTGTTACGACATTTCAGAAGAGGAATAAATATACCAAACCAGATAGCCAGTAGTTTCTAGCTACCGGCCCCATACCACCGATCAGGCAAGTCCGCAATGAATAGGTCCCTATCCATAAGGAATCTCTACCCAGAAATAGTGTCGAGCAGCTCTTCATTTGAGTAGAGTGTCATGGAAACGCGCTATCTCAACATTATCCGACCGGAAATATATCGGTAGCCTAGCATTTCCTTTTAACTTGTGGATTTAGGTTCAGGGCTTCACCCTGTCCAAAGTATTAATCTTGGCATTAGGCTACTATGCCGTCGGCTGACTTCTATTTAACCACCTTCGTCATTACTGACCGAAGCGCTACTATGCCCCACCACTTTTTCCTACCCCCGTCTTGGAGGCTAGCGAGTTGGGCCTACTTGTGAGTCAGTGGCCACGCTGACAGCATCACCGCAGAAAGCTAAACAGATCTCCCAGATAAGAACATGAACTTTCACTACACAACGGCCTCATTAACTTTACCCATTATATCACCCGACTTCGGTGTCCTTGGCTATCTCACCTACAGACTAAGCCTAATAGGATATTTTTATTCGTCAGCTCATAGCTTTACTAGCCGCTTCCTCCCCACAAGACCTCAGGTGTCGCGGTTGCCATTCGTTAGTAGTTAGCGTTTAATGTAATCCATTAAATGGTGATCTACCACAGGGGACTTTCACCTAATTGGTCCACGTCCATGCTCGGCGTACTAAGGCCATCGCCCACGACCTTCAAACCGATGCGCAGTTTTTCGGCCGATTATGACGGCATTAGATGTACGAGCATACTGAGAGGAATAAAATTGAAAATAATAGTAATTGGATTTTTTCTTTCTGTTATGGCTAATGTGAGCCACTCTGCTGAGTTAATGCAAATTCCAGCAAATCCAGATAAAGGGTTCAATTACCCGTACCTGATAAAACTACCAGAAGTGGTGTCAAATCAGGATAAAACCTTTTTGATTGTCGAAACCAATAACACAGGAAAGGTTTCTGATGATTATGATATCCATCTTGAAGCTGCCAAAAAAGCAATTATAGGTAATACAGTTGGACCGTGGTTGTCTAAGAAGTTGTCCTACCCCATATTGATGCCGGTATTTCCTCGGCCTGAGTCGGCATGGCAAGTTTATACCCACGCACTTGATAGAGATTCTATGCTCGCGAAGTCCGTACCTTTCGAGAGATTAGATCTGCAACTTAAAGCAATGATTGAAAATGCAAACGATATACTGCATAAACGCTCGTTAAAGCTCCAGGATGGAGTCATACTGACTGGTTTTTCGGCATCTGGAACATTTGCAAATCGCTTTTCGCTGTTACATCCCGAGATTATTGAAATAGTTGTTGCTGGAGGGCTTAACGGTACATTGATGTTGCCTACAGCCTCACTTGATAGTCATAGCCTGAAGTACCCCTTAGGCATAAATGATTTCAATCAAATAGCAGGTAGAAATTTTAATCTAGATGAATGGTTGACTATTAAACAATTTCTATTCATGGGTGAAAATGACACTAATGATGCTGTCGCATATGATGATGCATACTCAGAAGAAGAACGTTTGGTAATCTATAAAACTACGGGTAAATCGATTCACCCAGAACGCTGGAGCAATTCCCAAGAAGCCTACAAAAAGTATGGAGCAAATGTGACTTTTCGTACTTTTAAAGGCGTTGGCCATGGCACCAATGGGGCTGTACATAGCGAGTTCCTAGCATTTGTGCAAGGCAACATCTAAATCGGGTAGCCGGTAGTATCTAGCTATCGGCCGCCAACACCTATCGTACGGGTTCGCCATGGATGGTTACCTACCGGTAATAAACCTCTACCCAACGATAGTATCAAGTAGCTCTTCATTTGAGCTGAGTGTCGTGGCAGTGCGCTACCTCAACTTTGGCCGACTGGAAACATATCGATGGGCTAGCCCTGTCTTTTAGCTCGTGGATTTAGGTTCAGACCTTCACCGTGTCCAAGGTATTAATTTTGGCATTTGGCTACTATGCCGTCTGATGACTCCTGTTTAATCACCTTGACCATTACTGACTAAGGCGTTGCTGTGTTCCACCACTTTTTTCTATCCTCACGATAGTGGCTAGCGGAGTGGGCCTATTTATGAGTCAACGGCCACGCTGACAGCTTCACAGCAGCAAACTAAACAGATCCCCCCAGATAAGAACGTGAACTTTCACTACACTACTGCATCATTGACTCTACCCATTAGATCACCCGACTTCGGTGTTCTTGGCTACCTCACCTACAGACTAAGCCTAATAGGATATTTCTATTCGTCAGCTCGTATTTTCCTAGCGGCTTCGTCTCCACAAGACCTCGCGGTATTATAGTTGCCATTCGCTAGTAGTTAGCATTTAATGGATCCCATTCAGCAATGATATTCCTACAGGGGATTGGTCCACGCCCATACTGTGCATACCAAGGCCAAGTAGCATCCCCCCTTCGGGAGCTGGACCTCGCTACGCTCGGCCGCTGTTGGCGGCGTTAGATTTTCTGCTTATCGGAGATAGGGAATGTCAACGAGAGAAATCTCCAAATATTATGACTCAACAGAACACAGTGATACTCGAGAAGATTTAATTTTTGCTCTTAGCGAAGTAAAAGGAAGAAAGGTTGCTATTGATTGTGGCTGTGGAGCAGGATCAGATATCGCTTATTTGCGCGGTAAAGATTTCACAGTTCATGCCTTTGATATCGAAAATGAATCTATATCTAGATGTCGTAAACGATTCAAAGATGATGAGCAGGTTATTCTATCAAAGGATAGTTTTAATACTTTTGACTATCCTGAGTCCTCGCTGGTAGTTGCTGATGCCAGTCTTTTCTTTTGTCCTGAAAAAGATTTTGAGTCAGTTTGGTTGAAAATAACTGACTCTTTGACAGAGGGTGGAATCTTTTGTGGTTCATTCCTAGGGCCGAAAGACACAATGGCTGGGCCTGAGTATGATAAGGAAGCATTTTGGAGTGATACTCTAGTTATGAATGAATCGAAGATAAGAAAATACCTCAGTAACTTTGAGCTATTAAAGTGGACTGAACATGACCTTTCAGGAGAAACTACAGATGGTACACCGCATCATTGGCATATATTCTCCATCGTGGCGAAAAAAAATCTAAATCGGGTAGCCGGTAGTTTCTAGCCCCCATTCCACCCATCGTGCGGCTCCGCAATTGGCGGTTCTCTATCCGTAATGAACCTCCGTTTTACTAGCGGCTTCCTCTCCACAAGATCTCTCAGTGCTGCAGTTGCCATTCGCTAGTAGTTAGCATTTAATGGAATCCATTGAACGGTAATCTCTCTACAGTGGGCTATAACTCCATTAGTCCATACCCATGCTAGGTGTACCAATTTGCTGCTAGACTTAGCATTGTGTGCTTCGTCATCACGCCAGGTGTTAAACACACGCAAGATTAGGAGTCCTCTCCGTTTTATCGCGGCTGCTGAACCCGATAATTGATAGAGGAAAGAATAATGGATGATTTAAGAAGCAGGGCTGCGAGAAGATCCAAGACCAAAGCTAAGCCCCATAAGAATAGTGCTAGAATTGGAAAGCCGAGGATTTCGGAGAAAAACTGGAAGTTGATGTATACATGCTCTGAAAAGCTTCGTAGAGCTAAGCAATTAGGGATCGAGTACCCCAAGCGAACTATGCTTCAAATCCTAAATACTGAGCTTCCTGAGAAAGATTAAGATATGCGAAATCTCTTATTCATATGTAGCCGGAATCAGTGGCGTAGTCCTACAGCTGAAGCCATTTGGAGAAAACACCCTGATTTCAACGCTAAATCTGCGGGTACCAGCCCGCGAGCTAAAAAAACAGTCAGCTCAGCGGATGTTCGCTGGGCTGACGTGATATTCGTCATGGAACAAAAGCATAAAAATAGGCTAATAGCAGAATTCTCTAGAATCCTGGATCATAAGCCAGTTCATGTCTTAGATATCCCAGATGAATACAAGTACATGGACTCAGAGTTAGTTCAAGAATTAGAATCGGTTGTTGGGGCATACTTGGAGAGTTAGTGCCGAGGTTCAGTCCTTAACAAATTTAGGTAAGCTGAAAAATTACTAGACCTGCGGTTCCGCAGTTTCCCTCTGCTAAAAACGGTAGGTGCGTAATATCGACAACCTCGTTGAGACATAATAATGAAGAAACTCAAAAACGAAAAAGAGTTAGTGAAAAAGGCTATAGCACTCGGTACTGCATATGGCACCAAGCGAGGAGTTGTCGAGTTCGAAGCTACCGATTCAGCTCACGAGAAACTCGAATATATTTACCGTCTTTTAGTTCACGATAAAGTAATTCAACCGCTTCCAGAAGACAAGATATCACAGAAGGCAATCATGCATAGGTTGGCAATTTGGGCTTCAAAGTACTGAGCGCTCTAATAGGATTTTCAACTAAATCAAGTAGTCGCTAGTGTCTAGCGAACCGCCCGATTCATACCGCCATCAGACAAGATACTTTGCCCATTGATGTATCGGGCTTCATGTGAAGCAAGAAAGACACAGGTCTGCCCGATTTCTTCGAACGTGGCAGTGCGCTGTGCGGGTATGGATCTGCGGGCAAACTCCGACAGGTTTACGTTTTCACAGAAGCCCGGCATTAAATTATTCATGCGAATATTGTATCTTGCATAACGATCACCATAGAGCTTGGCAAAACTGTGTAAAGCGCCACGCAGCATGCTCATCGGATAAGGCGCTCTCGGCTCAACCGTATTCATTGAAGAAATATTGACGAATGCCCCTCCCCCCTGCTCGATATAAATCGGCGTGACGATACGGGCAAGCTTGACGACATTGAGCACGTACATATCGAGGCTCTCATGCCAGAGATCATCACTTAGCTCGAGCAGGGGGCCGTTGAAATCAGGATCGAACCCTACTGTTTTAATTTCTTCCGGCACCCCGCCACCATGGCCCATATTGCTAACGACGGCGTCGATACGGCCATAGGTTTGCATCGTGTCGTCGACCATTGCTTGCAGATCTGCGGTTTCGAGAACCGAACCCTGCCGCCCTATGCCACCTAATTCCTTGGCCAGTTCAACACTGCGGTTGGAAGGGGACATCAACGAGACCTTGTAACCCGCCTTAGCCATTTCGCGGGCGCAGCCGGCACCAATTCCCTGACCAGTTCCGGTCATAATAGCAACTTTTGTTTCGGACATTACGCTATCCTCTTAGTGCAAATAATTCATGGGTAAAGATCAATATACGATCTTTAAAAGTGGCCTCAAAAGGATATAATTACATGTACTTATGAGTTTAATTCATACCAAAACACGATCTTTACCATCTTTGGCCGGCTTGCGTGGGTTTGAGGCTGCGGCAAGGCATATGAGTTTTACCGATGCTGCGAAGGAGTTGAGCGTTACGCAAACGGCGATCAGTCACCAAGTGAGAAATTTGGAGTCGAGACTGGGTGTAAAACTGTTCCATCGTGCGGGAAAGTCGATTTCATTGACCGATGCTGGGAAAAAGCTGTTATCCGAAGCCAGTGAATGTTTTGATCGACTCGAAAATACGCTCCACCTCATCAAAGCCGAGAGTCAATCTCCGGTGGTAACCGTGAGCGTAACCCCCAGTTTTGCCAGCAAATGGTTAATACAGCGGTTAGGTAACTTCTGGAGAGCCTACCCTGATATACAGTTGAATGTTCACCATACCCTGGCTCTTGCCAATTTCACTAACGATGGTGTCGATATTTCCATTCGAGCTGGTGATGGAAACTGGCAAGGCTCAGTGACCAGGCTTTCGTTGCCGCTCGATTTAAGCCCGATTTGCCACCCTTCGCTGCTTAACGGCAAAAATCCTTTGAAAGTGCCTTCCGACCTCAAGCATCAAACCTTACTGCATGAAGATAATTTCGACGATTGGGCATCCTGGCTCAAAGCAGCCGGGGTCGACGATGTCAATCCGCGATCAGGTAGCGTCATGAATGATAGTAACTCTCTCGCAATTGCAGTCGAAAACTGCCAAGGCGTTGCGTTGGGCCGAATATCGCTAATCGAGGATGACTTAAAATCTGGAAGAATCGTAAAACCATTCGATGTAAGTATTGATTCCAACTTCTCTTATTATCTTGTCTGCCCATACGAAAAACTTGATAGTCCTGGAGTACAGGCTTTTCGTAATTTTATACTCAGCGAGGTAAATCAATCTGTTCAACGCAAGTCCGGAGAGAGATAAGGTATCGCTTAACAACAATCAATTAGCTGGACACGGCAAAGCTTTACCGATAACCCCAAGCGTTAATAGTCTTATGGAAATAATCCATCTACAAGTAAAATATTTTCAGGAAATATTGATCCAGCGGTCTCGTAGCTAATTGATGCAAGGAGTTCTGAAAATAATAATGTTTAAAATCCGCAAAAGCAAAAAGTCATGGTCACGTAACTTGATTAGGCACCAGACTCAGCACTACATGTTTTGCTAGGTGCCAACAATGCTAAATACACACATTATATACACAAGTGTAAAATGCCGAACGGAGAACACATGAATAAAGTAAGGGATACATGTGATATTGAAGGTAGAAAATTTAGCAAATCAGAAATCAAAAAACTGAAAATAGAGCTCTAACAATACCCCACCCTAAAGATATCAACAAAGCGATCTTTCGCAATCTAAATATATTGATAATTACTTACCAAAAAAATACTAAAATTAAAAATAGAGCACCCCAAGCTTTAATACTTATTATTACTTAGCTTTGATTTAATAACTACATCATCAGTATTTAGAGAGTCACATATGAGCTCATGATAACCACGGGGCAGCAATGTTTAGATGAGATATTATTGCGATTATACCGTCTACAACACTAACTTATGTCCAACTTTATTGGCAACACAGTTAAAACAGGAAAACAAATAAATCACCAGCCTTGGAAGGGTAACAAGAGAAGGGGAAGTATGAAGTGGCTTAAGATAAGCCACTTCTATTACAAAAGGCTAATATCTACTAAAGCGGTAGCGGCATAGGTTTTTCATTCACCTTAAGCTCGCTGTCTTTCAGGCTGACATTTGAGATGTAGCCGTCATTGGTAGACACTAACAAACCTTGCTGTTCAAGAGACGCTAATATGGTCGGCACATGTTGAGCAGCGATTTGCTCCAGTTGCTCTTCACTCATACCTTGAGTTTGAGGGTTATTTTTCCATTTAGCTTTCATCACTTGTACGGCAATAAATTCAATCACAGCTTTATCGCCACTTAGCTCTCCGTCAACTAAGGTATGTGACAGCCAAAAAGCCGGATCTAGCGGTTGCTCGGGTAACGCACTGATGCCAACTAAGCTAGTATGAAGGTTACTGTTAAAGCTGCCTTGTGGGAAAGTTCCACGTAAGCTGGTAATGTTCAGTTGAGGCTCGCCAACCACTAAAGATAGCAAGTTTTCACTCATAAACTCCATTGTCTTAGCAGTTGCTTCTTCCGTAGGTAGTTTATTGAGTGAGACGGCAAACTCCTGATAAGACTTCATAAATTCCTGACTGATATTGGTGACCTCAAGCTCAAGAGCCAGATCTTCACCGTGGAATTCAGCTATATCGACCTTTTTAGTTCCATAGGCAACTTGCATATTCCCCAGCTGATTTTCTGGGTTGAGTTCAGTACTGGCTTTTATATATAGATCAGCAATGTCAACATTTTCTTCCTGCTCTTTATCATTTAACTTGATGGCGCCAAGGTTAATTGTTGTATCAGAATCATAAAAAGCACTCTCAAAAATTGCCTCAAGGGAGGAAGGTATGGTCATATCTACAGTCCACCTTTCAACCTTAACGTCCCTTAGCTCGGAAGTAACGGTAAGGCTATCGGCGCTCCCCAGGTAAGTTAGTTGCTCATCCTGATATTGCCCACTACCCTGAAAACCACTAAAAGTTAACTGAGTTTTTTGATCCTCAACATCAGTAGTAAATGGTGTAATGCTATCGTTATAGTAATAACTACCTAAGGCATTCATATTGCCATGGACCTGATAAAAAGGAGCCTCCTCAGCCCAAACCAAATGTTCACGCAATTGATCACCGGCGACTTCTAGCGTCCAGCCAAGCCATCCGAAACCGGCATGTTCACCGAAGCGAAAGGGGCCGTGGGAAGCACTGAAATCCACTTCTACAGAAAAAGATTCAAGTTCAGAGGTAACTGGTATATCCGCGAAAGCATTGACATCCATGCTCACCAAAAAGGTGGCCTGGGTTGAAAACCAGGATGAATCCATGTTTTTTACTTCAACCGTGTATGCCGAATTTTTATTCGCAGTAGCGAGTATTTCATCAATGGATGACTCGAGCTGAGCACCTACTATTTTAGGCCCAACAATACCGGTAAGCACTGCTGCCGGAAGCAATACACTTAATACTTTTTTCATTAAGATAAATCCAAACTACAAATATGATGATGGGAAATAAGTCTATTATTGCTATTATTATCTCATACTTACAGTTAGCTGTAAGTGAATATGTAAAATATTTATTCTTTTCGCTCTAAACTACAAAACGGGCGTCCCACAACAACAATATGTAAAGCGGACTCTATGAAACCCGCCACATTAACTATCTTGACTGACGCCCGTGATGGCAAAGGGGGAGGTTTCCCTCACCGACAATGCAAACGCCTTGCTCAACTGTAATTGGCACAAATTCTTATGCTCTTTAAAGGATCGTGTAAATGTAACCGTTGACGATTTGAGGTTCAGTTTACTGGGCCACTCGAAGGTTTAAATCCACGCGTATGCGATTGTAATTATTGTCAAGCTAACCCATCACGCATTATTAGTGATCCAAATATGTTAGTAATTTTCATTAGAGATGGAATTTCAACTAGACAAAATGGGGATCAGCTCGCTAATTTCTATCATTGTAAAAGTTGTAATCAACTGTTAGCCGTAGGCTGCGATATAAATAGTCAGCTTCGCGGAGCGGTAAATCTCAACATATTGAACGACATGAATGAAATTGGCAAACCTGTTCAAGTGAAGCCAAGACTATTAAGTGCCGAAGAAAAACTAGAACGCTGGGGCAAGTTGTGGGGCTACCTCAGTGGGCTTTAAAGGCATAATAAGATACAGCAATAGGTCCTGTTGATCACAGAGGCCGCCAAAATATCGCCTCAACCGAAGTGATCTTGAACTTTCAGGATATTAACACTAATACCGCCTAACCCAACTTTGTTCGCCCGGGTAAATAACCATAGCGCGTAATAGAGGGTTTACCACCCTTGGTTTTCAATGAGTGGTGTAGGTCAAGCAATTCAATTTGCTCAACCTGAATCGCTTGCGCCTTCTTTAGCGTTATCCTTAATCAAGTCAAATGAAATCGTTTTCCACAGTGACACGACACTACCATCATTCATGGAAAAGCATTCCTCTTGATTGTTAATTGGGCCAGATCAATCAGTGCACCGCATCACAGTCTTTCTATCTCAAACACCAGAAAAGTCACATCTAATTAGCTTCTTAAATTTCTCTTTGAGATTGATAGACATTGTTGAGGTCTTCTCCTATAGAAAGGTTAAGGCGAGTCAGTTTTGCATTCAGAGTTACCACAACCGCTAAAACGACCAATAGGACAGTAGCTGGTAAAGCAGTGCTGAGCGCTTGCCCAGCCAACAGGTGCGATCCCGCAGCTCCGATCAAAGCGATGGAGAAACCTGCATATCCCCACTGTTTAAGTGTTTCAAACTTTGGTTGAAGGATTACAATCGCGCCGATCAAATAGGCGGTACCTAAGATTTTCAACAAATATAGGGGGTAGCCTAGTTCATTCGCTGCCTGAACGAGGTCCTCTTGCCCAGATAGTTTGGACATGCCTGATGCCGCCATAAGCACTGCGAACAAAGAAGAGACCACATAAAAGATGACTGCTTGTTTTCTCATGAAGGGAATCCTGTTTCATTGAATAACATGCACAGATTAGGTGTTCCCTTATTGCAGTTATATAGACAAAAAGGCAAACTGGTATTGCATGAATGCAACGTCAGGTTTGTGATATGGATTGGAACGATTTGAAGGTCATTATCGCGCTTGCAGAGAAAGGAACCTTAAAGGCGGCTTCTAGGCAGTTGAATGTTAATTCAACCACTGTGTGGAGGCGGATCCAGCAGCTTGAAAGCGAGCTTTCAACGCAGCTATTTATTGTTAGTCGTCGCGGCTACCAACTGACTGAGGCGGGACGAACTGTTTTGGATAGTGCCAAGCGAATGGAGTCATTGGCCGATGGCATCCTCATTCAAAGCTCTCTGCAACATGACAAAGTTCAAGGTTTAATTCGTGTTACCGCACCCTCAACAATGGCAACGACCACTTTGCCCGAGTGGGTTAGTGAATTCCGGAGGCCATTCCCCGACGTTGAGTTTGAGATCCTTGAAAGTGAGCAGGCTCTGGATATCGAGCATCGCGATGCGGACATTGCCATTAGGGCAAGTCATACAGCACCGGAAAACCTTATTGCACGTAAAATGAGAGATGTAAACTTAAGCATCTATGCCTCTGAAGACTTTTTGAAGGCTAGAGGGTATAACGCTCCTTTCAAGTTGTCCGAAATTGAACACCTAACAGCTATTGACTACGTGCACTTAGATAACCCAGCAGTGCTCTGGTATCAGAAACGAATTAAACACAACGCTAAATCCATATATTGCAATTCTATCACTACAGCATTGAACGCTGCGCTTAATGATCAAGGAATAGCTTTGCTACCAACTGATGATTCGTATGATCTTGTCGAACTCTATCGATTGGATGCTAAGTACAACTCATCCTTGTGGATTCTGGCTAATAAGGATCTGAGAAACACAGCACGTATCAAGGCTTTTTGGGGCTTCTTAATAACTAAAATGGAAAGTTATAAAGTTCAATGATTTAAATATTTCTATACAGCCCAAGAAATCCGAATTGGCCCGTCTAAATTTATGAATATCCTAATCGCGGAGTCGCTAAACCCTTTGCCAATATGCACTACAATACCTAATGGAGAAATGCGATGATCTATGGAAAATGGTAAAGATAGACTTCTAGACAAATTAATCACATCAGGCATTGGACAGACCAATGATCACAATTATCAGTCTGTAGTTAAATAGGACTACCAAATGTTTATGGTACCTTTTATGGATTATGTTTAGTTAGTAGCCCTTGATAACGGCTACCTAAAAATCGACCTAATTACCACTTATGCTAAGCCAATTTTTAGCAACCTTTCTGGCATCGGTGGTGTCCGAAGAGAGACGTAAATCAATCTTGGAATGAGTGCCGACAAATCAAACCTCCGATTAAAGCGATATTGAAATTCTGCCAAATAGCGCTGTGCATATTTCGGCCTAATAGCATGGTAAGTGCTACGTAGCGCACTCTTTAAATTACCAAGTACTGTATTTACCCAATAGAACTCAGGCTCTTCAACAGAAGCTCGGCCACCACCACAAACAATTTTGTCATGTACACAACCGGCCTCCTTAATGGCATTGAAGCATGGAAGACCATCTGAGATGACTGTGCTGCCACTGCAAAGGTACTTTTTACTCCAGGTTGAAATTTCACTGCTTTTGAAGCCCTTGATAATTGAGAGCTTAATACGGGTTGGGCGTCCCTCCTTGGTTGTTTCAACGGCCGCCACAAAGGGAGTTTTACCCTTGGCTCCGCGCCCGGGCTTGCATCCAGTACGCTCACCACCGAGATAGGCATCATCTAGTTCAATAAAACCGGACAGTTTGTATCGTTGGTCTCGCTCCATCATCACTTGCATGAGTTTCTGCTTCATACGCCATGCTGCGTTGTAAGAGATACCTAGATGTCGAGATAGCTCCATAGAGGAAATGCCCTTCTTATCCTGAGTAATCAGGAAAATACCGAGAAACCAGGTGGTGAGGGGGAGCTTCGTGGAGTCAAAAATTGTACGAGAGGTAATCGATGTCTGACGCCGACAATGGTTACATTGCTTAAGCTTGCGATAAGCGAGGTCGCAATGCTTGTCATGCCCGCAGTGAGGACAACTAAAGCCATTGGGCCAACGCCACTGCGACAGTGCATCGAAGCACTGTTCCTCGCTGCCGTACATTTTGAGGAATTGGGTCAAACTAATACCCTTCTGAAACTGTACCTTGTTGCGAGCCATGGCGTATTCCCTTGCAGATCAACGAGATAGCTGTATTTATATACAGTTACGCATAACTTAGCAAGAGTGGTAATTAGGAAAATCGATATAACATAATCACTCGTAAACATAATTAACAAAAATACTGTAGATTGGACGCACCAATGCGCGTCACCGCTTACAGCATTCCAGACACTCAGCCAGTTTCTTAATGATTTTCGCCCCATTTTAATTTGTCAGTATATTTACCTACTTGGTTGCCTTTAACGTCCAGCACGGTGATTGACACACTTATTCCATTCCTTTAGTTCTCTCTAGTCTTATGCTTTCAGATCAACATATCTACTTCTTCTCATACTCGAGCCATATCCAGCTCTCCTGGCTGAGGGATTTGAAGGTATCTCTTGCGGAAATAGATGCGGAACCCGAGGACGTTAGACGCAAAAGAAAAAAAGGTAGGCGTAACGCTTCCAGAGCTTGAAGAGTCGCTCCAAGCCGCTGAATGTTCTTCACTTTATTGAAGAAGAGCGGGTTTCTAGCGTATGATCCATGGTGATGAGTTAATTTCAGCAAGTAAAGCAGGCCTTAAAGATGTTGATTTTATCAAAGGTAATTTAGTGATCCCTAGTACTGGGGAAGTATTAGCACAAGATGTAACACCAAATGAAGCATTTAGTAAATTAGAATCATGGCATCAAACTAAAATGCAGATGAAACATGGGAAATGTGAAACATGAGATTATTTTCAGAATTGGGTGGTTTTATTATTTTTTCTCCTGAGCAGTTAGAGGAATTTTGTCAGCAAAGAGATATAAAGAACGATATTATGTCTTTTTTAACGAGTGATGAGTCTGCAGATATTATAACCGTTAAGGGAATAGCAACTCCAATTTTAAATCTTGAGCCAGATGATTATAAGATTGAAGTTGTAATTGATTGTGAAACAAACTTTATTAATCAGAAAGCATCAAAGGGATGGGTTTTTAGCTCAAATGGAAAGCTCTGTATTTGTGGTGCTGGGTACTTTTTTGATTACAATTATAATCAACTTGTGAATGAAGGGAAGATTTTTGAACGACAAATAAATGAAGGTTGGCACTCAATGTCAGTAACTTTACCAGAAAGTGATCTACTTAGAATCCATTTAAACAGTGAGAAAATATTACCAAAATGTTTTGGTGATTATCATTTTGATTTTTATAATTAATAACAGTAAGTATATCTAAGCCAGCCGACAATAAATTTTCAACATGAAAGTCATTGTGGGTTTGACTAACCTTTTATTTATTTTGTTTTTTCAATTTTATGGATGGATGTTGAACTCGATTTTTTCATTCCCTTCAATTCAGTTATCAGAAAATCTCAATAAAAACCCATTATCGCTATGATGCATAGGAAGTGCTTTAAGGACGTTAACAATGGATAGATATGGAGAAATAAATGGTTTAAATAATCCATATAAAGATCTGAAGAAAAAGAAGCAATATGCTTGGTTTCAACTATTAAGTGCAATCCTTTTATACCGCAAGTAGATCATCTTGCAGCCCCACAAATAACTCATTCGGTGACCTTCCACCCCGACTCGCTCTTGGTCTACTATTCAGGCGATCCATTACAAATTGAACCTGCTCGTCTGTTACTTTATTAAAGTCGGTATCCTTTGGAAAATACTGCCGGATGAGGCCGTTAGTATTTTCATTAATCCCTCTCTCCCAAGATGAATAAGGGTGAGCAAAATAAATATTAGCTTATAAGCCTTCTGCAATTGTTTCATGACCAGCAAATTCAAGACCATTATCGAAGGTAATTGTTTTGATTTTATCTTTGAAGCTCACCATGTGACTAACCGCTGCTTCAGCCAATAAGCCTGATCGTTTACCTGTTAATCTGATAATAACAGTAAATAACGTCTTGCGTTCGACCATGGTCAGCAAAGCTCCACCACGCCCCTTGCCTATAACGGTATCACCTTCCCAATCACCTATCCGATTCATTCGATCAACAACCGCTGGTCGTTCATCTATGCTCACTCTGTTTTTGATCTTTCCGCGTCGATCATACTTACCGTAGCGCTTACGATAGGGCTTTGATACAATCCTAAGATGCTTATATAAGTCTCCGCCATTTGCCTGATCTAAATAAATAAGTTGGTAGATCGTCTCATGATGTAACGATACACCTGTATGTCTCTTTAAATAGCTTGCAGTCTGCTGAGGACTTAATTCTTTCCGGGTTAGGATGATTATTTGTTGCCACACTCCATCAGTCACTTTCTGTGCCTTATACGCTTGCCGGCGTCTAAGCTCCGAAAGCTTATGTGCTTGCTCTGGGCGATATCCTCGCAAGCCTGTATTGCGTCGCAGCTCTCGGCTGATCGGCGCGGGGTCCCTCTCTAACAGTTTTGCTATTGCTTTTTGAGAGTGTCCGGCTTTTTTTAAACTGTAAATCTGGTATCGTTCGTTTTCGCTCAGTTGGTAGTAGCTCATCTGTGCCTTTCTCTTGGTCGGGAGAGGTGCCGACTCTACCAGCTGAGCCCTCCCTTACCAATTGCACTTATTATCCGAAACCAAGAGATATTTAACCGAGCTAGAATCGGTGAATGACTTTGAATCGATAGAACTTAAAGCAGAGCATATTGGCATTTTAATTCAGGTAAAGTCAGCGATAGGACAGCTTGAACTATGCGAAAAGTATGGTATCAGCGCAGGTTCACTAGTAAGTAGTTTACCCAAAACTGAAAATCCAAATTTTTGCTACTTAGTGGTACATGAAAACGAGTCGTCGAACCCTGATAACTGGGAGGAAGTTATCTTCGAAGGACAGAAAATTCAGTTTAGTGGTGGTGACCTTGTAATTCGCAAGTAATCAACACACAGTAAATCATTGTCGCCAATCAACAAACTGCTTGTATATTACAATTCTTATAGAAGTTAAGCACTATAGACCCACGCCGAAAGCATGCCTAAAAAGAGACTAAAAGGTACTCAGACGCAAGTAATGACTACTATGACAATAAGAGCAATTTGCTTATTAATTTTGGTTTTAGGAATCACAATCCTCTTTGGCATTATAAAAATCCACAACCCCGATGTAAGCTTTGAAAGCTCAGATGGCCATTGGGGAGACTCTGAAGTTCAATTTAAGGGGCGGGATTATTCCGTAATAGAAGAAGGGTTCCGTAGGTACAAACTTCAATGTAACGCAAGCGATGTGTACCTTGTTAGAAATACTGAGAAGAATTGGATAAATGTACTTGCTTGGCCAAACTACCTCACTCATAACAAGTGGAAGGTCCCATACAGAACCGCAAGTGGAGTGCACTATGATGGAATTATTAGGTGCCAAACAAATCAATAACATCACATTCTAATTCCAGTACAGCGTATCCCTAAAATACCGATCTGCTTTTAATCAGAGGAATAGTTTAATAGCAATAGGACCCTCCTTCATCTTCTGAAAACTGGCGCACATTTTCATTTATTCAGCTGTCGCAAGACATTACATAACCCTACCGAATAAAAAGTATACACATAAGAATTAAACGTTCCTTCGCACCACTGGCGCTATCTCCCGCAACGATTTATAAATCAGACAAGCGAATAGGATTACCGACAACTAAAAAATTTCTCAGAAAAGCAATAATCGTTTTTCAAATTATCTCTTCTTGCGTGAGAGCACCCTCAAAATCAGAATTCTTGATTTGCCCTTTTACTGCAAGACCAGTGATTGATACGGGCTTCGCCCGCAGAAACATGGGAGAGCGAAGTTGAATTACCCGGATCAGTTCACTCCTCAGATTTGGCCATTGATTGTTTATTGTCTGGCCGTATTTGCCCTAATTACCTTAATGCTCAGCCTTTCCTATTTTCTCGGTCAAAAACGCAGAGATCCGGCTACCGATGAGCCCTATGAGTCGGGTATTGTTTCCCAGGGCAATGCGCGTCTGCGCCTCTCTGTCGCCTATTACCTTGTTGCCATCCTGTTTATCGTCTTCGACCTGGAGGCGATTTACCTGTTTAGCTGGTCCATCGCATTTTATGAAACTGGCCTGCTCGGGTTTATCGAGGCCACCGTATTTATCGTGATACTGCTGGTGGGGCTTATTTATCTGTGGCGCCTGGGTGCACTTGACTGGGGCGGATACCAGAAGAGTTTGGAGAAACGCCAAAAACCCCAATAACAACAATGAGAATTCATAATGCGCTGGAAGCTGAGCAAAGCCGACGACCTGATTGCTACCGAACACGGCAATCCTTCTGAAGAAATAAGCACTCAAGATTTAGAAAAAAATATTCTCCTTACCAAACTCGAAGAACTGGTTTCCTGGGGCCGTTCAAATTCCCTATGGCCATTTAACTTCGGGTTGTCCTGTTGTTATGTAGAAATGGCCACCGCCTTCACCAGCCGCCACGACATCTCCCGCTTTGGCGCTGAGGTCATCCGTGCAACCCCGCGACAAGCGGATTTGATTGTAATTTCAGGGACAGTTTTCCTGAAAATGGCACCAGTGGTACAGCGACTCTACGAGCAAATGATCGAGCCCCGTTGGGTCATCTCCATGGGTTCCTGCGCAAATTCCGGCGGTATGTACGATATCTACAGTGTGGTTCAGGGGGTCGATAAGTTTCTCCCGGTCGATGTTTATGTGCCCGGCTGTCCACCACGCCCAGAGGCCCTACTGCAGGGATTGACCTTGCTGCAAAAGTCGGTGGCTGCGGAGAGACGAGCCTTCAGCTGGGTTGTGGATGATCAAGGAACTCACAAGGTTCCAAAGCCCAGTCAGCGTGATCTCCATAGGGAGGAACGTATGAAAGCTGACATGCTACGTGCGCCCGACAGTGTTTAGGCTTCATGGAATAAGAAAAAAACAACGGAATAGCCAATGACTGGCGTAATTGCGAAAACTGTCCACACAGCAACTCCCTACAGGAAAGCAGCAGAGGCATTTATTCGGGATCTCGACACCGGATACAAGCTTCACTCGTTCTGGTGGCAGCCACACTGTGATGATATGCCCACACTGTGGATCGAGAAACATGCCTTGATCCCTCTTTTGCTCTTTCTCAAGCGGGATATCGCCCAGCCATTTGAAATGCTGTATGACCTGAGTGCTATCGACGAACGGCTGCGGGTCAACCGTGGGGAGGGAACCGAAAAACAGCCTTCCAGCGATTTCACCCTGGTATATCAACTACTTTCATTTACCCGCAATTTATTTATTCGTATCAAGGTGGCTCTTCCCGAGAGTGATCTGAGCGCACCGACTATTACTGCCGTTTGGGAGAATGCCAACTGGTATGAACGGGAAGTGTGGGATCTATTCGGTATCGACTTTCCCGGTCATCCCCATTTACAGAGAATCATGATGCCCCTGACCTGGAAGGGGCATCCACTGCGCAAGGATCATCACGCCCGAGCTACCGAAGTCGACCCATTTAGTCTGTCAGAAGAGAAGGAACGCAAAGAACAAGACGCCCTGCTGTTCCGGCCGGAAGACTGGGGCATGGCCAGGAGTAATGAAGACTCAGAGTTTATGTTCCTCAACCTGGGCCCGAATCACCCCAGTGTACACGGGGTATTCCGTGTAGCCCTTCAGCTGGATGGTGAACAGATTATCGATGCAGTGCCAGATATCGGTTACCACCATCGCGGTGCGGAGAAGATGGCCGAGCGCCAGGCTTGGCATACCTATGTGCCCTACACTGACCGTATCGATTACCTCGGCGGTGTCATGAACAACCTGCCCTATGTGATGGCACTGGAGCAACTCGCCGGCATTAAGGTCCCTGAACGCGCACAGATGATACGGGTGATGATGTGCGAGTTCTTCCGCATATCCAGTCATCTGGTATTTTTTGGCACCTTTGCCCAGGACGTGGGGCAGATGTCTCCCGTGTTCTATATGTTTATCGATAGGGAAAAACTGTTTGGAATAGTTGAGGCCATTACCGGCGGCAGGATGCACCCGGCATGGTTCCGTATCGGCGGTGTAGCGCAGGACTTACCCCAGGGTTGGGACAAGATGGTGCGGGATTTTCTCGACTATATGCCCGCACGATTAGCCGATTACGACGGCATGGTCATTAAAAATAAACTCCTGCAACGCCGCACCCGCGGCATTGGTGTCTACGATACGGCGGAGGCGTTTGAGTGGGGGGTTACCGGGCCAGGCCTTCGCGCCACGGGCCTGGATTGGGATCTGCGCAAGAAACGCCCTTACAGCGGCTATGATCAGTTCGAGTTCGAGATTCCCAGCTACGATGGTGGGGACTGTTTCGACCGCTGCCGGGTCCGGGTGGACGAGATATGGCAGAGCCTGCGGATTATCCGCCAGTGCCTGGAAAATATGCCTGCAGGCCCTTATAAGTCGGACCACCCTTTGACTACCCCTCCACGAAAAGGCCGCACCATGGAGGATATCGAGACTTTAATTCAGCACTTTGTGAATAACAGCTGGGGACCGGTAATGCCAGCCGGCGAAGTGTGTTATCCCATTGAGGCCACTAAAGGAATCAACAGCTACCAAATCATTAGTGATGGGGGGACCACCTCATACAGGACCCGAATTCGCACCCCTTCATTCCCACACCTGCAAATGATTCCGTTAATGTCCAACGGACTGTTGATTGCTGACCTTATTGCCATTATTGCCAGCATCGACTTCGTCATGGCGGATGTGGACAGATAACAATAAAAAACTACGGCACGCACAGGGCCGTATAGCAGCGGAGTAGAAAAGTGCACGGAAATACACCCAGCGTTTCAGCCATCGCACACACAGATGGCAGCAGCGCCTCAACGAAACCTCCGCAAGTTCTATCTCGGGGGCGACTATGTCCAGCTTACTAGAACCGGAATTGATTGAAGTAATGGAGCAAGGCAATAGCAATTCAGCAGACAACCTGGCGACCTTAACAGTACAAGAAAAAGAGGAAATTGATCAGGAAGCCACCCACTACCACGAAAAAACTTCAGTGGGGCTCGAGGCGTTGCGGATTGTACAGAAACATCGCGGCTGGATTTCCGATGAGAGCCTCCAGGCAATTTCCAATTATCTGGATATTCCCGTTGCAGAACTTGAGAGTGTCGCCACCTACTTCCAGTTGATTTTCCGCCAACCAGTAGGCAAGGAAGTGATCTACCTGTGCAAAAGCTCCAGCTGCTGGATTATGGGTTGCGATAATTTGCAGAAAAAAATATCTGAGCGCTTAAATATCCAGCCTGGAGAGACCTCCGAAGATGGGATTTTTACCCTGCTGGAAACACCCTGCCTGGGAGATTGTGACAAAGCCCCAGTCCTTATGCTTGGCGAGGAAATGCACCGCCATTTGGATGAGAAAGGTATTGATGAATTAATCGATAAGAAGAAAAAATACCATGCTGACAAATCCACTGACTAAAAATATTTCCAGTGAAAATATTGCCGCCACTATAGAGCAATATGTGGAAAACGACGGCTACCAGGGCTGGCGCAAAGCCATCACCATGGTACCGGACGATATTATCAACGAAGTAAAAGATGCAGGCCTGCGTGGACGCGGTGGAGCGGGGTTTAACACTGGGCTGAAGTGGAGTTTTGTACCTAGGGGTGAAGATTCGCCCAAACAAAAGTACGTTGTCTGTAACGCCGATGAAATGGAACCCGGCGCCTTCAAAGACCGATTGCTAATGGAGCGAGACCCTCACCTCCTTCTAGAGGGAATGGCTATAGCCGCCTATGCCATTGGCGCCTCTCACGCCTATATTTTTATTCGTGGTGAATACCACCTGGCTGCAAAGCGGCTCGAACAGGCAATCGATGAAGCCAAGCAGCAGGGCATGATTGGAGAAAATATTTTCGACAGTGGCTTTAATCTGGAGATCTGTCTGCACCGCAGCGCCGGTAACTATATCTGTGGTGAAGAAACCGCACTGCTAAACGCCCTTGAAGGCAAGCGGGCCATTCCCCGTGCCAAGCCCCCCTTTCCACAGGTCAGCGGGCTTTGGGGCAAACCCACCGTCGTTAACAATGTAGAGACCTTGTGCAACCTTCCGCATTTAATTAGCCACGGCGTGGAGTGGTACAAAAACCTTAGCCGGGGTGACGATGCGGGAAGCAAAATATTTGGTGTTAGCGGCAAGGTTAATAATCCAGGGGCTTGGGAACTCCCAATGGGGACGCCCATTCGCGAAATTATTGAACAACATGCCGGTGGCATGAAAGATGGCCTGCAACTGAAGGGCATTCTTCCCGGTGGAGGATCGACCGACTTCCTCGGCCCGGACCACCTCGATCTTCCCATGGATTACGACGTTATCGGCAAGGCCGGCAGCCGTATGGGGACCGGCACGATTACCGTGCTCGACGATAAAACCTGCCCTGTAGGCCTGGTACTGAACCTGACCCAGTTCTTCGCGCGGGAATCCTGTGGCTGGTGCACCCCCTGCCGGGACGGCTTGCCCTGGGCGGTCAAAATTCTGGAGAGAATAGAGTCTGGCCAGGGGACTAAAGAAGACTTGGAACTCCTCAGGGAACAGTGCGAGCGTATTGGCCCCGGCAATACCTTTTGCGCCCTGGCTCCCGGCGCTGCAGAGCCTATACAAAGTGCGTTAAAACTCTTTGAACAGGATTTTATCGACCATATTGAAGGCGGTTGTTGCCCCTACCAATAAATTAGCGCGACAACCCTGCCCCTGAAAGCATTAATAAAAAGAAAATGGATTTCAAATGCCAACCATCACAATAGACGGTAATAAATACCAGGTTGATGGAGATCAAAACCTGCTCACTGCCTGCCTGTCCCTGGGTTTGAATGTCCCCTATTTTTGCTGGCACCCCGCCATGGGTTCTGTTGGCGCCTGCCGCCAATGTGCGGTTATCGAGCATAAGGACAGCGAAGATCAACGGGGCCGGTTGATTATGAGCTGTATGACGCCGATAAAAGACGGCGGTATTTACAGTGTCAGTTTGGAAGCCGCGAAAGATTTTCGCGGTTCTGTGATAGAAGACTTGATGACCAACCACCCTCACGATTGCCCGGTTTGTGAGGAGGGCGGCGAGTGCCACTTACAGGATATGACTGAAATGTCCGGTCATACCATGCGCCGCTATCAGGGTACCAAGCGCACCCACCGAAACCAGTATCTCGGCCCCTTTATCAATCACGAAATGAATCGCTGTATTACCTGCTATCGATGTGTCAGGTTCTATCACGACTATGCCGGCGGCGAGGATTTGCAAGCACTGGGTCGCAATCACCAGGTCTTTTTTGGCCGCAATACCGAGGGCATGCTGGAAAATGGTTTTAGTGGGAACCTTGTCGAAGTGTGCCCCACCGGAGTATTTACCGATAAGACCTTCAGCCAGCACTTTGTCCGAAAATGGGATTTGCAAACAGCTGCCTCAGTCTGTGAACACTGTGCCGTGGGTTGCAACACCGCGCCTGGAGCGAGGGAATCCGGCAACAACCAAGACCCGATGTTGCGCCGTGTGGTCAACTTATATCACCACGATATCAACGGCTATTTTCTCTGTGATCGGGGGCGCTTTGGATACGAATATGTCAACAGTAAGAGCCGGATAACCCAGGTACTTTCTGCGCGCAAAGATGCCGTGATCAGCTCTACAGCAGAAACTGATGAACGTCTGCACAAAGAGGTTTCTCCCAAGGACGCGGTGTTCTCACTTTCAGAAAAACTCGCATCAGCTCAGAGAGGTGAGCACCGCTTAATCGGCATTGGCTCACCCAGGGCATCGCTGGAAAATAACTTCGCCCTATTAAAGTTTGTAGGACGGGATAACTTCTTCTCTGGCCTCAACCAGCGGGATATGCAGCTACTACACCTTGTCGATAGAATTCAGAGCGATGCCAATATCCACAGCCCGACTATCCCTGAGATAGAAAATTCAGATGTTATATTGATACTCGGGGAAGATATCTACAACACAGCCCCCAGGGTTGCCCTGGCAGTTCGCCAAGCAGCACGGAGCCGCCAAAAAGAACAGGCTGAATCATTAAGAATACCCTTGTGGCAGGATGCTTCTGTTCGACAATTAGAGGGTGAACCCAGCCCAATTATTTTTATCGGCACCGAACTCAATCAGATCTCAGATATTACCTGTAAAGCGATCTATACCCTGCCGGAACAGGCCGCCCAAATCGGCCAGGCAATTGCCAATAATATTCTGGAGGTTAAAAGCAACAAAACTTCACTGAGTGCAGAGAATCTGGAGGAAGCTGAAAGAATCTCAGCAATATTAACTGCGGCTAAGAACCCAGTGATCATCTCTGGAACCAGCAGCAAAAATATCCACCTTACCCACAGCGCAGCCAAAATCGCCAGTGCACTGGCAGAAAAAAATGGCAAACCTACTTCTCTATACTTGTGTTGTGAAGAGGCTAATAGCTTGGGAGTTATTCAACTGTTTGAGCCCGAAACCGGTTCCCTTGAGCATCTGATCACTGAACTCAAGAATGACAAAACCGATATCGATAAAACCCTAGTGATTCTGGAGAATGACCTCTCCTTAAGAATCGCAAGTGAAGAGTTAAACAGTCTGTTTGCCAGCGTCGACCATATCATTCTGCTGGACACCCTGCTCAATGAAACCGCCAAACATGCCGACTTAATCTTTCCTGTATCCGCAACGGCCGAATCCCAAGGGACATTTGTTAACAATACTGGTTTGGCACAGCGATTTTATGCGGTCTATGAAGGCACTGGGTATATCCAGGAGAGCTGGCGCTGGCTGGTAGATGCCGCTGGTTTTTGCACAGAACACTCCGAGAGTATCGACACTATTATCAATTGGAATCACTGCCCGGATATCACCGATTCCCTAGCGGAAAGTGTTTCTTCACTCAAGGTCATCAAAGATTTAGGGCCGGATGAAAACTTCCGGATTGACGGGCTCAAGGTTGCTCGACAGACCGCTCGCTACAGTGGGCGCACGGCTATTCACGCAGAGCAACATGTCTCAGAGGAGCCCCCACACCAAGACCCCGATGCTCCTATGAGCTTTAGCATGGAAGGTGTGCACAATCCAAACCGATCACCGCTGCAAGCCAATATCTGGTCTCCCGGATGGAACTCCAACCAATCGATTTTCAAGTTTCAGCAGGAAGTGGGTGGCGAACGCCGTGGTGGTGCCTCGGGTAAATATATCCAGCGGCGAGAGCAAGCACTATCGGAATGGTCCTTGCCCACAGCCTCCGATGGCGATACAGATAGCGATAACCACAGTCTAGCGACACTGCCGATTTACCGAATGTTTGGTTCGGAAGAGCTCAGTAACCGCGCAATGGCCATCGCTACAGTGATCGATAAGCCATTCTTTACTTTAAATCGCGGTGATGCCGAAAGTGCCAACCTCAACCAGGGAGACACAGTGGCATTAGACACCAATAGCGGTGTTTTCCGCGGCAGTGTGGTTATCTCCGATAGCCAACCTTCCGGCAGCCTGGGTGTGCCCTATGGTCTTCCTGGGCTTGAAACTCTTGCCCCCGTATTACCGGGTGGCGCCAATCTGTTGCCAGTGGAAGAAAGCTCCGCAATCGGGCAAGAGGACTAATTATGAGTACAAATATCTGGATCATATTGCTCAATATTTTCGGCGTATTGATAGTTACCGTGCTGCTAGCAGCCATTTTAACTTGGGGCGAGCGCCGCCTATTGGGATTTTGGCAAGATCGCCCGGGCCCTAACCGGGTAGGGAAATTTGGCACCCTGCAAGTTATTGCAGATATGATCAAGCTGTTCTTCAAGGAAGACTTCACTCCGAAATTTGCAGATATTCCCGTATTTGTACTGGCACCCACTGTAGTTATGGCAACCATGTTGATTGCCTTTGCCGTAGTGCCCATATCGCCCAATATTGGGGTCACCGACCTGAATATCGGTTTACTGTTTGTGCTGGCTATGAGTTCTATTGCGGTCTATAGCGTAATTCTTGGGGGATATGCATCAAATAATAAATATGCTCTGCTCGGTGGGCTAAGGGCTGCCGCTCAAACCGTGTCCTATGAAGTATTTATGGGTTTGAGCCTGATGGGTGTTGTTATGCTTTCTGGCAGTTTCAATCTGCGCGAGATTGTTAATGCCCAGGCAGATGGTTGGTTTATCATCCCTCAATTCCTGGGATTTATTGTTTTCTTTATTGCCGGTATTGCCGAGAGCCGCAGAACTCCATTTGATCTTCCGGAAGCTGAGCACGAACTGACTGCGGGATTCCATACCGAATACTCCGGTATGAAGTTCGGCATGTTCTTTGTGGGTGAATATCTGGCAGTGATTCTAATTTCAGCGCTAATCACCACACTGTTTCTCGGTGGATGGCACGGCCCCCTACTGCCCCCATTTATCTGGTTTTGCCTGAAGACTGCCATTCTGGTTGGTGTGTTTATTCTTTTAAGGGCGGCGATTCCACGCCCCCGCTACGACCAATTAATGAAATTCGGCTGGAAGGTCATGCTACCTCTGGCCCTGATCAATCTACTGGCTACCGCAGCGGTACTTTTGTGGACTGCCTAGAATATTAAAATAAGCGTGCGAGGCCAAAGAAATGATTTCAAGCCAGATTCGCAGCATGTGGTTGGTATTTAAACACCTGTTCCGGAAGAACGTTACCGTACAATACCCTGACCAAAAGCCCTACCTGGCACCCAGATATCGCGGCAGGATCGTGCTCACCCGAGATCCCAACGGTGACGAGCGCTGCGTTGCCTGTAATCTCTGCGCCGTTGCCTGCCCTCCTGATTGTATTTCACTGCAAAAAACAGAAGATCCAGACGGCCGCTGGCGCCCCGAATATTTTCGCATCAATTTTTCCCGCTGCATTATGTGTGGGCTTTGTGAAGATGCCTGCCCAACCTATGCCATTCAGCTAACACCTGACTTTGAGATGTGTGAGTACGACCGGCAAAACATGGTGTACGAAAAGGAAGATCTTCTAATCAGTGGCCCCGGTAAGTATCACGACTACAGCTTTTATCAAATTACAGGAAAGGCCATCTCAGGAAAGGACAAGGGCGAAGCTCAAAATGAGGCCGAGCCCATTAATGTAAAAAGCCTAAATCTCTGATTTCAATAAGGCTAATAACTAAAAAGAGGTTTTCCCAGTGAATTACATTTTCTACTTAACCGCTGCGGTTGCCATTGTCTCAACCGCCATGGTTATCTTTCACAAGAACGCGGTCCACGCGCTACTTTATCTTGTCACTTCACTTTTATCGGTTGCCGTTATTTTCTACCAGTTTGGCGCTCCCCTGGCAGCAGCTTTGGAAGTTATTATTTATGCCGGCGCCATCATGGTATTGATTATTTTTGTCATCATGATGCTCAACCAGGGAGACGCTTCAGTTGCACAGGAGCAAGCCTGGTTACAACCCCACACCTGGATTGGCCCAGCCCTTCTATCAGCCATTTTGTTAATCCAGTTACTTCTGCTGGTTAGTAGCGGGCAAATTCCTTCAGAGCAAACCTATCACTATATCGGGCCCAAACAGGTCGGTATCGCACTTTTTAGTCATTACGTTCTCGCTGTCGAACTGGCTTCAATGCTGCTTTTGGCAGGGCTTGTTGGAGCTTTTCACCTCGCCCGACACAGAAGAACAGTTAAACCGGAGTGAAGCTATGCCTATCGAATCTGCACCTGGTTTGGAGGCTGGCGTGTTGTTGGCCTCCATTCTGTTTTGCTTGGGGTTAGCCGGATTACTAATCCGAAGAAATATTATTTTTATGCTGATGTGTATTGAAATCTGCACCAACGCCGCAGCATTAATGTTTGTTGTCGCCGGCGCACACTGGGGCAATGCTGATGGGCAGGTGATGTTTGTTTTTGTTGTCACCCTGGCCGCTGCCGAAGTAGCCATTGCACTGGCGCTTGTCTTGCAATTCTATTATCGCAAACACACGGTCGATATTGACCAGCTCAATGGATTGAGGGGTTAATATGAACGGATCACTAGCCTGGATACCATTGCTTCCCTTTCTTGGTTTCCTGACCCTCATCAGCATTCCACTCTTTACACAAAAGGAGCCCTCACAAAAGTTAGTGAGCCTGATTGGGGTGGGCAGTGTGGGAATCGCAGCGATTCTGGTTTTTAACCTCGCACTCTCCACCTTTCTGGGCAACCCGGAATCGGTCGTTACGCTGTCAGTTTGGCAGTGGATGCGAGTATCTGACCTCCAACTCGGCTTCACCTTTCATGTGGACTGGCTAACCCTGGTAATGCTGATGATCATTACCGGAGTGGGCTTCCTTATTCACTTATACTCAGCCGGATATATGCGTGAAGATCCGGATTTCCGCCGCTACTTTTCCTACCTGAATCTATTTGTCTCTGCCATGTTAATTCTTGTAATGGCGGACAACCTGGTACTTCTCTATCTGGGATGGGAAGGCGTTGGTCTTTGTTCCTACTTGCTCATTGGCTTTTGGTATAAGGACCCTGCAAACGGCGCGGCCGCGCAGAAAGCATTTATCGTCACCCGCGTCGGCGATACCGCCATGGCGATCGGCTTGTTCCTGCTGTTCTTTGAGTTCTCAACACTAAATATACCGGAGCTCATCACAGCGGCAGGGAATCCCGGGGTCAATACTCAAATTGTCACTATCGCTATGCTGCTGTTACTGGGTGGCGCTGTGGGTAAGTCAGCACAGATTCCACTCCAGACCTGGCTTCCCGATGCGATGGCAGGCCCCACTCCCGTCAGCGCCCTTATCCACGCTGCCACCATGGTGACGGCCGGGGTCTACTTGATCGCCCGCATGCACCCGCTTTATCAGCTGTCTGGAACCGCCATGACAGCTGTAGCCATTGTCGGCGCTCTGACTCTATTAATCTCCGGATTCAGTGCTATCGCACAAAGTGATATCAAACGGGTCCTGGCCTATTCAACCATCTCCCAGATTGGATATATGTTCCTGGCCCTGGGTGTGGGTGCCTGGTCAGGAGCCATCTTCCATTTGATGACCCACGCCTTCTTCAAGGCTCTGCTCTTCCTCTCCGCAGGGTCAGTAATCCTGAGCGTACATCACGAGCAGAATATCTTTGCCATGGGCGGCCTCTATCGCAAAATCCCCTTTACCTTTATCTGCTTTACCATCGGTTGCGCCTGCCTGGCAGCGCTCCCATTTACGTCCGGCTTCTACAGCAAAGATCATATTTTGCTCAGTGCTTATGAATATCATCAAGGAGTAAACCTGCTTTGGCTTGCCGGTCTATTAGGTGCGCTGGTCACAGGGATTTATAGCTTCCGGGTTCTGTTTCTTGCATTTCTGGGCAGTGAGGGCAGCGCCTCCTCACACTGTAAAGACGCCAATAACACGGTGATGATACTTCCCTTGGGCCTCCTCGCTGTACTTGCCCTATTTGGTGGAATTCTCGCTCCACCTCTCCAGGGAGTCTTTGGCACCCCAACCGACGAACACCACTCCTGGGTCATTGAAGCCATTGCCATTGCCATGCCGCTGATCGGCCTGTTTATCGCCTGGAAAATGTTCCTGTTCGAGAAGAAGGTTGGGGAGCAGCGCTCTCCACTAATGCAGTTTTGGTTTAAGGGATGGGGTTTTGACTGGGTCTATGACCGGGTCTTTGTAAGACCTTTTAAATTTATCACCGCCCTTAACCACAAAGATATTATCGACAGCATCTACAAGGGTACCGCTTCGCTGAGTGCACATCTAAATAACGCCCTCAGCTCTTCACAAAACGGCCAAATACGTTGGTACCTGGCCACCTTTGTAGCCGGATCAATTTTATTCCTAGCCCTGTTGGTGGCTCTATGACATTACTGGCAATAATTATAATTTTACTTGTTGGGGGAATATTAGCCTGGCTGGCAGAGAGACATCTCTATGAGGGTGGACGCTTAATCAGCCTGGTTTCCCTGGTAATCGCATCCCTACTCTTGATCAGCTATTTCCCCCAGGCAGAGTCCACAGCTGTTACAGGTGACAGCCAGTGGTGGGATAGCCTTTTGGTATCCTGGATACCCAGGTTTGGGATCAGCTTCCATCTGGCGATTGATGGACTCAGCTTTCTTATGCTGCTACTGACAATGGGGATGGGGATCTTTGGGTTAGTAATGACCTGGAATGATGTCACCTTCCGGCGCGGCTTTTTTTATTTTAACTACCTGTGGACACTGGCCGGTATTGTCGGTGTGTTTACCGCTATCGACCTGTTTTTATTCTTTTTCTTCTGGGAAGTCATGCTGATTCCCATGCTGCTGTTGATTGCAGTTTGGGGCTATGAGGGCAGAGTCTACGCTGCGATAAAGTTCTTTATTTTCACCCAGGCAAGCAGCTTGTTAATGCTGATTGCCATCGTTGCCTTGGCATTTATCCACTACCGGAATAGCGGACAACTGACCTTTAACTATACGGATTTATTGGGTGCTCAACTGTCTGCAACAGCAGCTTATTGGTTAATGCTCGGATTTTTTATTGCCTTTATCGTCAAGTTGCCAGCGCTGCCCTTCCATACCTGGTTACCTGACGCCCATACCCAGGCCCCTACTGCCGGCAGTATTCTGCTGGCAGCGATTCTGTTGAAAACAGGAGCCTATGGTTTATTGCGTTTTACACTGCCCTTATTCCCGGAGAGTTCACAAGCTTTTGCACCGGTTGCAATGACCATTGGAGCCATCAGTGTGGTCTACGGCGCATCGCTGGCATTCGCTCAGAAGGATATGAAAAGGCTTGTGGCCTATTCCAGTGTGAGCCATATGGGATTTGTTCTATTGGGGCTCTACGCGTTGAATACTATCGCCCTGCAGGGCGCAGTGATGCAAATGATCGCCCACGGCTTGAGTACCGCTGCTCTCTTCGCATTAGTAGGCGCACTACAGCATCGTCTCCATACTCGGGATATGAGCCAGCTCGGCGGTGTCTGGCCTCTTCTGCCAAAGCTATCCGCCGTTGCACTCTTCTTTGCCATTGCCTCGCTGGGACTGCCTGGGCTGGGTAATTTTGTTGCCGAATTCCTGGTGCTTGTTGGTAGCTTTAAAGCTAATCACTGGTTAACGGTTATTGCAGCAATTGGGCTTATTGGAGCAGCACTCTATGCACTATTGATGATGCAGCGTGTCTTCTTTGGCAAGTTTAATGACAAATTGAAACCAGCTACAGAGGGGAAAACTGTCAGTGATCTAAGCCTCAGGGAGATCTCTGCGCTTCTTTCACTGGCGGTGCTTCTCGTGATCTTCGGGCTCCGCCCCCAGCCTATCTTTGATATCGCCGAGCCTACGATTGCCAAATCAATGCAAAAATTTCAGGCCCCCGAAAATGAAGAAGTCGTCATAGAAAAGACAGGGCCGGAAACTTCAACAAGCTTATCCTCTCCTACTGCTAAAAGCGCTAATACAGGTACATCTCTATGAGTGCCCAAGAACTATTTTCTATCCTACCGCTTTTACTGATTAGTGCCGGTATTGTAATTTTGCTGCTCCAAGTATCCTTCTGGAGAAATCATGCGGGCGCTCTGGTTACAACTCTTATCACTTTGGTAGCCGCTATCATTGCCTGTTTCTGGGTTGGAGCCACCCTATCGGGCAATAACGGGTCCATTCAAGTGACTGCCCTACTCTCGATTGACTACAACTCATTGTTCTTCTGTCTGCTGATATTAGTTACCGCCATAGCCGTCAGCGTTATGGGATACAACTACTTAAAACTTCGGTGTGACCTGAATAGAAATCCGGATAGCTATCCAGAAGAGTTTTATATACTACTTTTACTTGCCATTTTGGGAGCAAGCACCCTGGTATTTGCCAGCCACTTTGCCACTTTCTTCCTCGGTATAGAATTAATTAGCCTCGCACTGTATCCACTGTTGGGATTTGCGGTTACTGGCAATTTATCCTCAAGCAAAGATCAAGTAAATTCCCTGGAATCTGCCTTTAAATACTTAATCCTTTCAGCACTTTCTACCGCTCTCGGGCTATTCGGTATCGCATTAATTTATGCGGCGTCTGGGGCACTGGACTTTAGCAGTATCGCTACACGGATACAGGATCTTTCACAGACTTCTGCTCTTTTTGCAACCGGCGCCACTCTGCTGGTCATTTCTGTTGCTTTCAAGTTATCACTGGTTCCATTTCATATCTGGACACCCGATGTATTCCAGGGCGCACCTACGCCTACGACGGCGTTGATCGCCACAGTGGGAAAAACAGCCGTAATTGCCTTTCTGTTGCGATTCTTTAATACCTTAAATCTCTACCAGAGCCCTATTCTTATTGACTTACTGACAATCGCCGCCATAGCTAGCATGCTGATAGGAAATTTATTGGCCCTGATGCAAAACAATATCAAAAGGCTGCTGGCCTACTCCTCAATCGGCCATATAGGCTATTTAATTGTGGCGTTTATCATCGGCAATAGCGCGTTTGGTACAGAGGCGGTTATTTATTACATGGTCGCCTATGTCATTACTACACTAGGAGCCTTTGCAATTGTTGGCCTGATAGCCGATTCAGTCGAGGCCACACAACTAACCAATGGAACAAATGTCAGCGACGTGACCAACAGTGCAGATGATCCTTATCACAGGGACTTTTACCGGGGATTACTCTGGCGTAGTCCATGGCTGGCGAGCTGTCTTGCTCTAATGCTGCTATCTCTAGCTGGAATTCCCTTAACTATTGGATTTATTGGGAAGTTTTACGTCTTTACCGCAGGTGTTGAAGGAAAAATGTGGACTCTTCTCGCTGGTGTGGTTATTGGTAGTGCATTGGGCCTCTTCTATTACCTTCGTCTTCTACTTACGATGGTACAAAGAGATGCCATTGACACTAGCAGTAACAGCGAAACGTTACAAATTACCACTTCAGGGCAGTTTTTAATCGCAACTCTCGCTGCTGTACTGGTTTTTTTCGGAATATTTCCACAGATCCTTATTAACTGGATAAATGCTATATAAAGTAGAGAGCGAGTGCTGATGTAAAAATATTTTAAAGCCCAGGCAATAGCCTGGTCATCAGAGGGTACTTACTATGAAGACTTTCAAACAAGCATTTGAAGTCATCAAGGATGCTGAGAGATTTCACCTGGAAATGGCAGCTGTTTACGAGACCTTACTGGATAAATCAGAGGACTACCGAACCCAATTGCTATTAAAACACATGCTTGAGCATGAGCAGAGAATGGCGAAAAACCTACAGAACTACAATGATGTAGCGCAAAATAAGGTGATGAAGACATGGCTGCAATACACCCATGAAGAAAGTGCCAATGACTTTATTCGCCGCCTCAACCTGAGTGATCCACCCACAATTCGTGAAATTAATAATATGGGACGAGAGGTAGATCGCTATTTCTCAGAACTCTATCAGGCGGTGTATGGGGCAATTGAGTCGATGGAGGTGAAAGAGGTGTTTGAAGACCTAAAGCAAATACAAGATAAGGAAAGAATTACCTTATCTATGGCCACAAATTCACTGTGGGATATGTAAAAATCCCGCTACTTACAGCGGGACCTAATCGTCACATAATTCTGCAGTCGGCTAACCCGGTATTAAGAAACACCAGGTTAGCCAGCTACAAAATGCCAGCTACAGCTGGGATTACTTAGAACTCATACTGCGCTCTTACGTAGTACAGAGCTCCATTGAATCCCATAGGTGCCGTTTCCGGATATTCCGCTCCGGCAACACCGGACCAGGGGTTTTTATCTGGATAGTTGTTGAATACGTTTTCCGCACCTGCGATCAAGGTCATGGAATCATTGAAGTCATAAGCAGCCTCAATATCCACAGTCCACTCATCACCGGCATCAATGGGCAAGCTGTAATCGTCCAAATGTGCTTCCCAGTAGCTACCGTAGTAGTTGAGTCGCACTAAGCCTCGCCAATTATCTCCTGTGTGATTAAAAGTGGCATTACCACGAACATTTGGCAATCCGTCTTCCAGCTGCCTAAGACGCATATCACTTATAGTCTCTTCCCTGAAATCAGTTACTTCAGTATCAGTCCAATTCCAAGCGAAACTAAGGTCCGTAGCATCGCCTACTGGATAGGTTGCTACTACGTCAACACCACGAGTTTTAGTGTCAAAATCATTAGTATAGAAGCGGAAAAAGGTTAAAGAGTCAGCGCCGCTGATACCATCAGCCACTAACTGAGCGCGTTCGTCATCGGTCAGCAATTGATCCGCAGACTGGGTAATCCTGTCATCCACAGAAATCTGGAAATAGTCAATTGTAATTTCCCAATCACCTGCTGAGAATATCGCCCCCAATGTAAAGCTATCAGATTCTTCAGGCTGTAATTGCGTTCCGCCTCTTAACTGAGCAATTGGGTTTGTTGGTGGGATAGTGCCCTTGTTCTCTAACTGGCCATTAGTAAAAGCTGTTGTTACATTGCTGATATTAGATTGTGCTGGAGTTGGTGCACGGAAGCCCGTACTCCATGTAGAGCGCAAGGCAATAGCATCATTGATTGTGTAATGACCTGACAGCTTATAATTAAAAGTATCGCCAAAATCAGAAAAATCTTCCCAACGCAAAGCTGCGCCTAATCGAAGATCATCACTTACTTCAAGCTCAAAGTCAGAGTAAATCGCTATATTGTCGCGGTCGAAAGTGCCTACGGTTTCTGGGCCAAAACCAGAAAAGCCATTAGACCCAATCAAGAAACCCTGTTCTGCCAAATCGCCAATTTGCCAGGATGCGGTATCACCCTGTTTTACTTCAAATTCTTCTTCTCGCCATTCAAAGCCCGTCGCCATAAATAGCGGCAAGCCAGCAACTTCTGTGCTCTTAGTCAAATCAATATTGAAATTGGTTTCAGTTTGAGCATAACCACCAGGACTGAACTCAGTCGGAGTATCTGGGCCCAAAGTAGCGTTTACCGTATTATAAATATTGAAATCTACTTCATTATGACCTCTACTTGCACTTACATCGTAGCCAATCCCATTGGCAAATTCTCCCCGCATGCCGAAGACCACAGAATAATCCTCTAGATCTCCACCAAATCTTGGCGTAAATCCTCCAGGGAACATTTCTGTATAAGAAAAACACTCATCGAGATCATGAGCTTCTGACACGCTCACGTTCTGGCAATCATCAATACCGTTACTGGGATCTAAGTCACCAATTAGAGGGTGGATGAATACTTCGTCGTCATCTATAACGCCATTCCCGTTTACGTCTACTTTTTCCTCATATGTAAAAACCCCAGATCGGTTCTCGGGGTTTCGGAAATAGAATCCTCCATCAGTAGAACGACTCGCGTAGTTACCAAAGGCATACAGCTCAGCGGTATCATTTAGCTCTATGGCGCTGTTAACAAAGAACTTAGTGTCGTCATTAACTTCTGGCTGGCCCCAGATCTGTGCAGGATTAGCTACATAGGTATTGCCATCGGCGATCAACTGAGCAGCATCATCTCTCTGGACACTTCGACTGGTAGAATCCTGCTCACGGTACTCAAGGCTGACATTCACAAAGCCGGCGTCTGTCAATGGCAAGCCAAAGTTAGCTGCAACGGTGCTTTGATCACCATCCCCCTCAGCAGTGGTTGCGTGCTTGACTTCAACACTTCCACCCTCAGCTGCACCCTTTAACTGAAAGTTGATAACGCCGGCAATCGCATCGGAGCCATATTGGGCTGCGGCACCATCACGCAGGACCTCAACCTGTTTCAGAGCAATCGCCGGAATTGCAGAGATATCTGGCCCCTGGGCACCATCTGAAACACCACTTCCGAGGAAGGAAATGACGGCAGCGCGATGGCGACGCTTGCCATTCACCAGAACCAGTGTGCTATCGGGTGGCAGTCCACGCAGGTTTGCAGGGCGAACGATTGAGGCAGCATCAGAAATTGGCTTTGCATTCACGTTGTAGGATGGAACAACGTTTCTAAGCAGGTTACTTAGATCTCCATCACCCTGGTTTACAAATTCTTCTCCGGTCACGATATCGATGGGAGCAGAGGAATCTGTAGCGGAACGCCCTTCAACACGGGTACCGATTGTTATCACTTCCTCAAGGAGTGCATCTTCAGCAAAAGTGGGACTGCTTAATGCAGCAATCGAAGCTGCCAGCAGAGAGGGAGCGCCACAGGCCGTAAGCCAGCGCTTCTTTTTTTCATTCATAGGAGAAATACCCTGTTTTAGTTATCTCTTATTATCTTCCGAGCCAAATCAACCAGCTTTCACTTAAACCAACTTGTACGTTACAGCAAAAATAAATTGACTAATTAAGGTAGTGCTCCAGGAGATCAATAAAATTTTTTCACGCACTTGAAAGCTCGCTTATGCAGAGGGAGGTTACCACCAATACATTCACTGCAAGAAGTGTGACAACCAGAGAAAATGCCAGAAAAAACGTAATTTGCAAGAATAAAAAAGGCAGTTTTAAAATTAAGAACGACTAAAAATGTAGATACTGACAAAACTGACAAAAATAAAATAAATATAACTAGATGATTAAATTAAACTTTATTACAAGAGGAAGCAAACAGAGTGCTCATACACAAGCAGGGTATATCCCAAATAATAACTTCTACAGAGGACAAATGAAATTTATTTGATGATTTGAGGTAAAAAAATAACCTTAGCCTACCGTAATAAACATGATAAATATCATTTCCACAAACAAATACTGTGAAGATATTTTATCTTATCAGCTCTAACTAGCAGACAAACATCCACAGAAAACCCACTTAACAAAAGAGATTAATACTAAAAAACTAATGAATATGGGACAAGAAAGCCTAACAAGAGTAGACTTGTGTTATAAAAAAACCACCCACTGATACGCTTCGAAGCTAGTAGAGTGGCTTTAATGGATGTCACAGTGGAGCATCAGTCTAACTTTTGGTTGACAAAGATATCTCTAAGTAAACCTAGCAACACTATTCAACAATCAAGTGCGAACTTTATTGCGGCTTGAGCGTGAATCTCTGTGGAGTTCATCAGGTGAGTAGAGGTATCCTCTTGCGAAAGCAACATGCAAATCTCTGTACACCCTAGGATTACACCTTCGGCACCTCGATTGGATAGCAAATCCACAAAACGAATAAATTCCATTTTTGAACTGTTAAGGACTCTCCCCTTACAGAGCTCTTCGTAAATAACCCTGTGGACTATCTCTCTATCGCTGGGCTCCGGAATCAAAACCTCAATCCCATACTTTTCCTGCATATAGCCACGATAGAAATCTTGCTCCATAGTAAAAGCTGTCGCCAACAAGCCGACGGTCTTTATCCCTCTGTTCTTAAGTGCTTCAGCTGTAGCATCACCAATATGTAAAAAAGGTACATCAACAGTCTCGATAATATCTCCAGCTACTTTATGCATAGTATTAGTGCACAATAAAATGCCCTCAGCTCCAGCTTTTTCCAGGCATATTGCCGCCTCAACCAATTGCTTACTCGCCTGAGCCCAATCACCCTCCATTTGTAACCGTGCAATTTTTTCAAAATCGACGCTGTAAAGTAGAATTTCAGCCGAGTGCAGCCTTCCTAACTTTTGAGCAATTCCTTCATTAATCAGGCGATAATAAATTGCTGTACTCTCCCAACTCATTCCACCCAAAAGGCCAATCTTCTTCATCTTTGAGCTCATCTAATATCCCTTAATACATGTTGCGAATACTAACATGAGAGACTCGAAAGACTGATTGTAAATTGAGGGCATTCAGGAATAGCGACAACTTAATTAAAAGTACCAATTTATATAAAATCGGTACTCACTTATAAATTACATACGGACGTGATTTAATACTTTTCTTATTCTTAGTGAAAGATCAATAATCAGACACTTCTGTAGGATCAACCCGCATACAGGAAGCTATTAAGTTTCTCTTACTGAAGTTGTAACCGGACACGACACTCATCAAGTTTTCCCTTCCCAATAGCCGGTGGGTAATCTCACCAAGAGGCAATCCTTGCCGGTCCAATTCCCGTGCTTCAGTTGCAAGATTTAACAAATAATCATACTTGGCTTGTAAGCGAACTTTTCCTTTTTCTACAATCCCTCTATGAGGACAAAATATAATATCAAAATCATAGGTGAGCACTTTTTTGATACTGTGCATTAAAGTTGGAATACTTTCATCTTTACGCAATAGCTTTAACTTACTAGCTACATACAGATCAGCAGTGAATATCCACCCTCGATCCTGAACCAGATAACAGGTCATGTCTTTGGCATGCCCTGGTGCGGGGATAACAACTACCTTTTCGCCGGAGAACCTTAAATCTTCCGGTAGTGGCGCAGCTTCTGCACGCCCGGCCCTCCCCCAAATCAGCATCTGTATTGGCGGTATCCGAAAACCTCTCTTTAATATCTCTACTGTCGCCTTAGGGGCTCTTGGCTGTATACCAGTAAGCTTATAAATTGCGCCGGCGTTACCACTGTGATCTTCGTGGTGATGGGTGAGGACTAATTGCCGAAAAGGTTTATTTTTTACAAACCACTTGACGTATTTCCACTGGTTACTGGGGCCGGCATCGATAATAGTGTCACCCAACCGATATACAATAAAGGTTGTATTGATACCAAAGTCGAAACGGCCGACCCTTTGCGCATCCAGATCTTGATAGTCAAAAGAATCAATAACCGACACGCCACTCTCCAGCGCAAGAGACAGACCTTTAAGGAATTATAGAAGCATATCTATAAGGGCAGCCCTCCCCGGCAATTAGGAAATTTTAACGCCAACCACCCTAGGCTCAGGGAAAGAGAGTTTGATATAAGCTTAAATACGACGCAGTGACCTTAATAGTGACAGACTACTTTGTCATCTTTAAGCGCAGCTGCAGACCCAACTTGGATGTGGCGCCAGTGGTGACCCAGGCAACACGCCCGTCAGTATCGACAATCAGCAAGGTTGGCGTCACTTTCACGCCCCATTGGGCGCTTAAAACGCCATGTGGATCATTTAGAGAAGGAAAAGTAAGTTCGTGATTCCGCATATATTCGGTAACCACTTCTTCTGTACCAGACTGCATCGCAACACCAACAACCTGGTAATCCCGAGACAGGTCAGTCACAGCGGGGGAAACTATCCGGCAATAGGGGCACCAGGTTGCCCAAAAGTAAATTAATACTGGCCCTTTGGGATACATCTGTTTTAAATCAATTAGATTTCCCTGCAGCGATTGCCCCTCTAACTGAGGGGCCTGGTTCTCAGGGATATCTCTTTGGTGGAAATAACCCACGGCAGTAACCATTAGTACCGCCAAGGTGATAAATATCAACGCCTGAACCAGGTAGCTATAACGAGCTTTTTCCACCCCAAATAAACTCCTTTAGTACTTCACACTACACCCATAAGCCCGCGATGAAGACTTGGGCACAGCCAGTCCCTTCAGTGAAGCATCCAGTGCAGCAGAAACATAATTGTGTGAACTGCCTATAACCGCAGGATTGGCTGAGTCATTATCATCAATGGCTCCAGCATATACGACTTCCCCCTGAGGATTAATGATAAACATATGCGGAGTAGTTTTAGCCCCATAAGCACGCCCCATAACTCCAGAGGTATCCAGCAAGAAGGGTACGCTTGCGCCGAGGTTATGACTCTGTGCAACTGCCATAGCCTGCTCTGGCTCCAAATAGCCCTGCTTTCCTTTAGCTGAAGAAATAACCGTGAGCCAATTTACTTTCTGTGTTGTATACCTTTTTTGAAGGGACTGCATATTACCACTGCCATAGTGTTTCCTGACATAGGGGCAATCTTTATTAAACCATTCAATAACCAACCATTGGCCTGTGTAATCGGAGAGATTGTGAGTTTTTCCAGCAGCATCCACTACTGAGAATTCTGGCGCTTTTTGTCCAGGAACGGCTGCTGCCAACACAACACTCGGCAACATCAGGAATAAAAGCAAAACTCCTCTAAGTATCGAATTATTCACGTTGAAAAATAATTTCATAATTAACCATCCTCACTATTAACAGTTAAGTGCTTACTAAACAGTGCTGCAATTAAAGACTCTTGCAGCAGTGGTGGAAGTAACTCTGGTTTTTTCTCTCCTGCAGGATACCATGCATATACAGGTACAGAGTTCCTCCCTAAATCCTGCAAAGCTTGGGTAATTTCAGGGTTATAACGCGTCCAGTCGGCCCGAATAAGAAGCACGTTATTCTTTTTAAATAATGCTTGTACACTTGGGGTATCAAGCACCAGCTTTTTATTTACCTGGCAGGTAATACACCAGGCTGCGGTATAGTCAATAAATACAGGGCGCCCATTATCCAAGGCTTCCGTCAAAAGTGCCTTGTCATAACGATGCCAGTCATACGCCATTTCTGCAGGTTGCTCACCACCCTCCATACGGATTGCCGGTAGAGATATTAGCAAAATAGCAGCGACACAAATCAGACCCGCTGCTCCCCCCTTTTTGGAAAAATTTTTTACTAGCCAGATTGCAAGAGTAACAACGAGCAACAGGATTAAACCGGCCAACCAACCAGAGTCCCCAGCTAGGCGCCCTAAAATCCATAGTAGCCATATCACCGTTGCGTAAAGCGGAAATGCCAGAAACTGACGCAACTTCTCCATCCATGGACCTGGAGCTGGCAGATGCCTCAGTATTACAGGACTTGCACACATCAAAATAAATGGCGCAGCGAGCCCTAAACCGAGGCATAAGAAGATGAGTAGAGCCTGAAGTGGAGGAATCACCACCGCTGCTCCCAGAGCTGCTCCCATAAATGGACCGGTACAGGGGGCGGCAACAAAGACAGCTAAAACACCAGTGGTAAAGGAGCCACGGCTATTGGAGCTAGCAAGCCCCATTAATCGGTGCCCAAACTCAAAAAAGCCGCTAAAAGATAGGGCCATCAGCCAGAAGAGCATAATTAACCCAATTACCACAACCGGTGACTGAAGTTGAAAACCCCAACCAACGGCCAACCCTCCCCAGCGTAGCGCTAATAAAGCAAGCCCCAGGGCAAGAAAAGTCACCATAATGCCGGCGCTATATAGGAAAGATTCACGCAAACGTTCGGCTGGGCGATTACCACCGTTAATCAGTCCAAATAGCTTTATGGACAGCACCGGGAAAACACAGGGCATCAGATTCAATAGGATACCGGCAATAAATGCTGACAGAAGTAAAAGCCATATAGAGGTCGCGCTCTTCTCAATTCCCACTTGGGATAATAGGGGGGCAGAGACTTTCCAGGCCCGACTCGAGTCTGTAATCACAAAATCGCTGCTTTCACTAATCTCGGAGCCTGGCAGGCGCTTGAACTTGTAGAGGAGAGTTTCATCTTCGCGCTGAACTTCTGGTTCAGACGCAGAGTACAAATCACCATTTACGGGGTAAATACTAGGTATTTCATCGCTACGATTCCCACTGAGCTGCAAAGTAATATGCTCACTACCTCGCGCTGAAATGGATACTGGTTGCCACGGGCTCTCACTTTCTCCCCCTGGAAGCCTGTTGGCAAAGTAATTCCTTAACGCCAGATCTGCAGCTGGCCAAGCCGCCTGCTCTGCAACCGGCCGTACAAGAATCATAGTGGCAAAGCCCGGTATGCAATCCACTTTACAAACCAACCACTCCAGGTCTGCATGCAGGGTAACCTCTTGCGTGCGCTTATCTGGGAGGAGCTGGAACAGGTAGGCAACATTCCCGGAGTACCCCAGGTTAGTAAGATGCTCTACCCGGAGGCGCGTTGGGAATGGCCATTCGATCGGCCCTAATGAAGCACCCTGAGCCTCCATATCAAACCGTGGAGCCGCCCCTGAATCTCCAGCATTACGCCAATACACATGCCATCCAGGATCTACCTCAAAGTAGAATCCAACCGTCTCTCTCATTCCTTGGCGAAATGTATCAGGTGCCAGCCAACGCACCTTGACGTGATCACCAGATGCCGTCTCCTGTGCTACAGGGAGACCCGCAACCAACAGTAACGTTAAACAGCAGATGTTGATCAGCGTGGTCTTTATTTTCAATGTGATTCTCCTTCTCGCCTAATCAACTGGTACTCCCCCTTTGGGTCAGATACAAGTTACAACATTGGCCTCACCCATCACAAAACGAAGTCTCACTATACTCCGATCATACCTAACCTAAAGAAGCGCCCAGAATGCCTGCCTTGCAGATAAGTGACGGCCGTATCCTTACTTATGATGACTATGGTGATCCAAATGGCTGGCCTGTGCTTTTCAATCATGGCTTCTCAGATTCGCGACTAATTCGCAATCCTGATAAGGACCTTACCGCATCTCTTGGCGTAAGAATCATCTCTGTAGATCAACCTGGTGTGGGGGGATCATCTCCCCATAGAGGCCGGCGAATGGTTGATTGGGGATCGGATATCGAAGAACTGGTTAATCGTCTAAATATCGAGACATTTTCGGTAGTCGGCCATTCAGGTGGTGCCCCTCATGCACTTTCTATCGCTAACAAACTTCCCCACAGAGTCTCTAAAATTGCCCTTGCAGCCCCTGTTGCGCCACTGGACTACCCAGGAATGACTGACCTGCTAAAAAACCCGGATATCAGACTTATCGCAAAGATTCATCGTTGGCAATTTCTTACTCGTTGTCTGTGCCGATTAAGTGCATACCAAGCCAATAGCAATATACAAGATTATATTCAGCTCTTTGCAAAGAAAGACGCCTCTGATGCCGCACTGTTTATTCGAGACCCGGCTCTTAAGAAAATGTTTGAAGAATCATTCTCTGCTGGAGCAACGCAGCATGGGGAGGGTTTTTTTGAAATGATAATGGCGCTTTGGGATTGGGGGTTTGATCCTCGTGAAATCACCACTTCCACCAAAATATTTTATGGTGATGCCGACGATATAATTGATATTAAAATGCCAGAATATCTCTCAAGTATAATGCCAAATAGCTCAACTCAAAGCTGGCACCAGCTGGGACACTATGCCTTTGTTAACAAGTACTGCTGGGTTGAGTTGCTCAAGTCAGCTCGCAAGTAAGCCTTGCGAACTTTACGAGCAACGCTTTTATCTAGCCATCAACAGGCAAAGCCTCTACTGCACTTACCGGAACCAGGCTTGAAATAAAATCCTCAGTGGCCACATCCCAGGAATAGGTCCTGGCATGAGTAACACAGTCCGATCGGTCCAATAATAGTGCCTTTTCTATGGCTACTTGCAGATTGCTATCCAACGCTCCAACGGGGGCATCACCAATGATATCTTTCGGACCTGTCACAGGGTAGGCGGCAACGGGCAAACCACAGGCTAAAGACTCAAGATTAACCAGACCAAAAGTGTCAGTTACCGAAGGAAATACAAAAACATCTGCAGCGCTGTAGCATTCAGTTAAGTCTTTACCCTCTTTAATTCCCAGATATACCGCCTGTGGAAACTTCCTCTTTAATTCATTGAGTTGAGGACCATCCCCCACGATAACTTTTGTTCCCGGTAACTCAAGAGATAAAAACTTATCCAGTGATTTTTCCACTGCAACACGCCCTACATTGAGCATGATAGGTCGAGTTAGGCCCTCAAAAAGTTTTGTCTCAACCGGATGGAATTTTTCTAACTCTACGCCTCTTCGCCAGCGGGTGACACGGGCAATTCCCAAGGCTCGAGCTTCCGCTGCCATACCATCTGTAGTCACCATTGTTTGCGCTGCGGAATTATGAAAGCGACGCAGGAGACCGTGTAACCACTTCAGTGGAACTTTATAGCGAATCGATACATATTCAGAGAGACGGGATAGCCAAGATGTCGTAAAACGCAAATTATTCCGCTTGCAGTAGCCACGAACAGCCCACCCCACTGGACCTTCACTCATGATATGAATAGCGTCCGGTGAAAAATCCTCAATAATTCGGGCAGCTTTCCCACCGGGAAATACTGCAATTTTCACTTCTTTATAGCCTGGCCAGGGGAAATTAGTAAAATCAGTAGCAGAAACAATTTTTACTTGGTGCCCCCGTGTTGTGAGTTCTTTTTCAGTTTTTTCCAGCACTCTGGAAACACCATTTAGTTGCTCCGGATAAGTATCCGTAGCAATCAAAATCTTCATATTTTGCACTCTTCAGCTATAGACATTAAACCTCACCTTCCACAGGCAGCCTTGATTTCATATAAAACCAGGACCATTGAAGTATAAAAAAATCACCACTTCGACACACAAGGGATTTTAGTTTGGTCACATCGATGTGAATATTTTTTGGCAATACCCTCAACTTCAGTGAGAAGATTATCATTCAGGGTTATAGGCTTGAGCCCCATCTCGATAAGCTGATCATTATTTACCAACAAATCATTTTCTGCTGACTCTTTTCTGGGGTTGTCCAAGTAGGCGATTCCTACCCCTGTCTTGCTGGAGATTATATTTGCTAGATCCCTGATACGATGCGTCTCTGTCATTTGATTCAGAATTTTGACTCTATCGCCTATCTCTGGAGGATTTTCAATAGCTAACTGAATACATTGACAGGTATCCTGAATATGAATGAATGCCCGCTTCTGGCCACCAGTGCCATGAACGGTAAGTGGGTAATTAATCGACGCTTGCATCAGGAATCGATTGAGGACTGTTCCATAATCGCCATCATAATCAAATCGATTAATCAGAGATTCATCCCTCTGTGTTTGTCGGGTCTGGGTACCCCAAACGATCCCTTGGTGTAAATCAGTGACACGTACCTGGTCGTTCTTGTTATAGAAGGCAAATAACAATTGATCCTGTGCCTTTGTCATATGATAGATAGAACCTGGATTACTAGGGTAAAGAATCTCCTGTTCACTCAAATGCCCTTCAGTCTCTACCTGAATTTTTAAATATCCTTCGGGAATAGTGAGACCAGCTGTTCCATACCCGTAGACACCCATAGTACCCAAGTGAATCAAATGTATATCCAATCCGCTTTCTACTATAGCCGCCAGGACATCATTGGTAGCATTCAAGTTATTATCAAGGGTATAACGTCTATGCCGGACAGATTTCATCGAATAGGGTGCAGCACGCTGTTCAGCAAAATGTACAATCGCGTCTGGTTTTTCCTCTTTTAAGAGATCGAGCAATCGCTCAAACTCCTGTCCGAGGTTAATATAAACATGCCTGATGGACATACCGGAAACTTCACGCCATACACGAAGCCGCTCTGACAGATGCCTGATTGGTATCAATGAATCAACTTCAAGCTCAATATCAATTTTTCGCCGTGATAAGTTATCAACAATAATAACTTCATAACCCGCCTCTGAAAGGTGGAGAGATGTAGGCCAACCACAAAATCCATCACCTCCCAAAATCAATACTTTTCTCACCCTACCCCCTAAAAACTCTTAGGAATTTATACAATTCGAATACACTAATATTTTTATCAGCTTCGAATTAACCTACCTCATTCAAAAGTACCAGCCACAGTTAAACGAAGCCATACGGGCAAATTTATTCGATTTTTTGTGACATTGTCGTGACAATCCATATCACTATCCATGTTCCTTGTACGCCACAATGAGAAAAAACGAACCACTCGTTAAAAATATCTCTCAGCAGCTTTGTAGTTGATAGTAAGTTGGGGGCTTCCTCGCCTACAGGCGCAATGATAGAACTATCTCATTGTTTCTATATTGAAATATATGGCGACAAAGATCTTTATCGCGCCATTCAAATGAATAGTGCGCCAATTTTACTTTAAGCCTAAATACATTGAGCACTCGAACGGAAACACCATTGTTTTAGACCGATCACTCTATCCCTCTACTAGAAAGGAAAATACGCCAATAATGTTTTCAATAAAGCTAAACTTTTTTGACAGTTATACGGTTCACATTAGTCGCCCCCCCAAAGCACCTTTCTGTAAGTAAGAGAGCGATCAAATACCCTTCATCTCTGTATCTACGCTCACAAGCGCATGCTGAAATTTGATCTGGTATAACGAACTGGCACGCACCGAAGGTAAGAAGTGTTTCCATAAACCCTATCTACAAAGGTGATATTAAATTCCACAAACAGATAAGTTATTAGCCTCCAAACCATGTGTCACCTGAAGACAATACGAATTCACAATTGGGGAATTCACTCTCAATCGAAAATAATTATAAGTTTTTCAAAATATCCATTGCCTTCAATAACGTTAATAACCAGCACTTTTTCCTAAATCTAATGTCACAACCACCAGGAATAGGGACTTTCCGTGAAGTAGGAAAGCCTGTCACCGAAAGGCAAATATGCAAATACCTACCCTTTCAAAGGAACTTATTTATCACAAACGGCAACTAAAAAAGCCGAAAAACAAAAACATAGCCGCGTACTAGCGCGGTAGGTTATGGGCAAAATCGACACAATCGGGATCGCATTTTAGATCTTTAGGTCAGTTAATCTGAGCTTTAAAATCTGCTATCGCAATACTGTATCTCCCGTGGTCTTGACGCCTGCCATAAGTGGCAGAACAGGCACAGTTCTACCTATAAGAAGCTTGCAAGGATGCTGTTAAACCTTCACTGGATGCACTTTGCGAGATAAAAATGTTATTACCAAAATCTCTATCAATTTTTCCTTGTAGCACAACTGATAATCAGTTTTTTGGGGAATCGTGCTTAAAAGAAAAGTGTTCGAGTGTCTCCGCATCGAGTGCATTTTCGTAGAAAAACTCACCTTACGTCCGCTCAATATCAGTACCCGGAGATATAGCTGATGATACTTAAAAAACACCTGTTGCCTGTCGCTATGGCAATATCGGCTTTAACATTTAATGCCACTCCAGCGCTTGCCGACTTTGGTTCCAAGCACGATAAAAACCGAGTTCCCAAGCACGCAAGAAAAAACCAAAGACAGCAAAGGACCACTCCTTTCGATTTTAGTGAAGTCTTCGATACCGTACAGATATTGCATGCTGGGGCAATTGAAATTCACCTGGGTGGACATTTAGAGCAATCTGATCTCGAATCCATGGATACCTTGGAAGCCTATGTTCACGCTTTTGAGGAGGGCGATGAGTTATTCGAGATGAATTACAACGCTCTCGACGGGGTCGGGGTCAATGTGGGCAACGGCAAAAGATTTACCAGCTTCCCAAGGCCCGACCTGAAAGGACCTAATGCATGGGCGAATGTCCTGCCCCATCGTGCGACAGGCCCCAACGGTGATTCCTGCATCAGCTGTCACAACGTACCGGTAGCCGATGGCGGTGGTGGCGTGAACGATAATGTGATTCGTATGGACCCTGAACGCAAGCAAAAAGGCTTTATCGAGCGCCAGTCGCCCCACCTGTTCGGTATGGGGGCTGTACAGTTGGTAGCGGAAGAAATGACTACCGAGCTGCACACTTTGCGGGATGAGGCTATCAGTGAGAGCTGCTCATCCGGCACAGATACGACTGTCGCACTAACCGCAAAAGGCGTTAGCTTTGGTGAGATCTCCGTCTCCTGTGATGAGGTCAACTACGATAACGTCGAAGGCCTCAATGCTGACCTTGTAGTCAGGCCCTTTGAATGGAAAGGCCTAACCGGATTTGTACGCGCATTCGTTCGTGGCGCGGCACACCAGGAGCTGGGCATGCAGGCCACTGAATTGGTCGGTGATGCAGACAGCGACTTTGATTCGATCACTAACGAGCTCAGTGTTGGTGACATCACCGCGTTAACTATCTACAACGCAGCGCAACCCCGCCCGGTAACAAAGATCGAGCTTAACAGCGTAATCGACTCCCTAACGGAAGAGGAGCAGGAGACATACGGCCTACCCTTAAGCAATGAGGAAATTGCCAGTATCGAAAATGGCGAAGAGCTATTTAGCTCCATTGGCTGTGCCTCTTGCCACTCCCCCGAGATGGAAGTTGCATCGCCGGTATTCTATGAACCCTCTCAGCACGCCAACTACCGCGATGAGACTTATCCCGCAGGCGATATAGCCGGCCTACCTAGCAGGTCCCTGCAATTTAACTTGCTCACAGAGATCATGGATAACCCCCAGGAGCTTCCATCCGGACAAACGCTGGGGCAATTTGAGGAATCGGAAAATGGCGGGGCTATAGTCCGCCTATATGGTGACCTTAAGCGTCACGATATGGGAACAGCCATGGCCGAGGAAATTGATGAAGGCAATGTGGGAGCCTCAGTATTCCTTACAGAAAACCTCTGGGGCGTTGGCTCAACACCACCTTACTTACACGATGGACGCGCCACCACTATGACTGAGGCGATTGTCTATCACGGTGGTGAAGCTGAATCCAGCAAGGAACAGTTTGATGCGCTGAGTGACACTGAAAAGGCAGACCTGGTCAACTTCCTGGATAACCTGGTGCTCTATCTTGCGGAAGAATAAACGCAAGATTAACTCTATAAACCTGAAGCGGGGCGGCCACAGGCTCGCCCCGCCTCTCTTTATCCCCTGCTAAGCACTGGGAATATTCCGCTGGTGCCATTCAGCCAGGGACTCTTCAGGGTAGCTTCCAAACATTTCGTCCCCTTCCCGTATATCTGGCTGCACCCAACTCGGAGCATAATCCAGCATCATGTGGCTACGCACTGGCGGTACCGGCAACTCAGAATCAATCGCAGAAGCGAAGGGGTGTACCAGTTCTGGCCAGCGCGGGTCCCAAAGCCATAACGCACTGCCACACTTTGAACAAAAATGTCGCTGTGCCGGACTCTTCCCGCTACTTTCCCGACTCCGAATCCCAGTTTCAGCCTGATAGACACTCAAAAACTCCTCGCCCTCCACTTTCAGGGTTTGGAAATCTGCCCCCAGGTTAATAGCAAAGCCCCCTCCTCCAGCAGTTTTTCTGCATATTGAGCAGTAACAACGGTTGAAGGGATAAGGTTGCCGGGAGTTCAGACTGAACTTAACCGATTGGCAGTGGCAAGATCCTTTGAGTTTCACAGTACTTTTCCAGACTTTTACCTTTCGTTCCGCAGGTGGTCAGAATGACGGTTTTACGAACTGCACAGTTTCTTGTGCCAAATTTATCGATGACTGAAATTGCTACACAGATCATAAGTGTATCCGGGCTAAACTGATTCACCCATCCCCAATGAGACTCAGGGCGTCACACCAATGAATGAACCTATCAGGCATGATAAGTGGCAGGCTCAAGAGTACGTAAACGCCTCTGACATGCAGTGGCGCCACGCTGTGGAAGCCATACATCGCTGCGATTATCGCCAAGCTGCCACTATTCTTGATGTGGGTTGTGGCGATGGCAAGGTAACCCGCTATTTAGCTGAGCGTATGACAAATGGCAGGATTATCGGTATTGATCTAACCGAGGATATGATTTGTTATGCTAATAAAAATTACGCCAATATACCCAACCTATCCTTCGAGCAAATGAGCGCAGACGAAATCCAGTTCGACTGCAAATTCGACATTATTTTTTCTTTTAGTTGTTTACACTGGGTAGCGGACCAAGCTCAAGTCTGGAATAGTTTTTATAAATATTTAAAAGTTAACGGTAAAGTAGTTTGTGGTTTTCAGGTTGATCATGAAAATTTCTGGGAGACCGTATACGAGGAACAGGAAACAGCTACATGGAAACCCTATTTTGAAAGTTTTTACGATCCTTATAATCACTATACGCTAGAAGAAATGCGGAACTATGCCGAAGAAGCAGGCTTCTACTTACCAAGATTCGATGAAATCTATCATGTTGAAAATTTTCAAACCTGGGAAAAGCTCACTACCTTCTTTCTATCATGGGTTCCCCAGTTCCGTCATCTAGGCCACCCAGAAAGAGAGCAGTTTGCCGACCAGGTAATGAACAAATACTATAAGAAAATCCACCCGGAAATGCGAAAGGATGCTGGGGTAAGAATCAAACGATTTATTATTGAAGCAGAGAAATAGCCTCTATTCAGGCTTTCCTCACAGCACCAACACTCTCACCTGCTGCCACAGAGGATTCTGATATATTTTTATAAATAATAGTTGCACCAATTATTAACATAATTAACTCAATCAAGTAGTGAGTGCCACTTAAAGTTACCTAATTACCACTCTTGCTAAGTTATGCGTAACTGTATATAAATACAGCTATCTCGTTGATCTGCAAGGGAATACGCCATGGCTCGCAACAAGGTACAGTTTCAGAAGGGTATTAGTTTGACCCAATTCCTCAAAATGTACGGCAGCGAGGAACAGTGCTTCGATGCACTGTCGCAGTGGCGTTGGCCCAATGGCTTTAGTTGTCCTCACTGCGGGCATGACAAGCATTGCGACCTCGCTTATCGCAAGCTTAAGCAATGTAACCATTGTCGGCGTCAGACATCGATTACCTCTCGTACAATTTTTGACTCCACGAAGCTCCCCCTCACCACCTGGTTTCTCGGTATTTTCCTGATTACTCAGGATAAGAAGGGCATTTCCTCTATGGAGCTATCTCGACATCTAGGTATCTCTTACAACGCAGCATGGCGTATGAAGCAGAAACTCATGCAAGTGATGATGGAGCGAGACCAACGATACAAACTGTCCGGTTTTATTGAACTAGATGATGCCTATCTCGGTGGTGAGCGTACTGGATGCAAGCCCGGGCGCGGAGCCAAGGGTAAAACTCCCTTTGTGGCGGCCGTTGAAACAACCAAGGAGGGACGCCCAACCCGTATTAAGCTCTCAATTATCAAGGGCTTCAAAAGCAGTGAAATTTCAACCTGGAGTAAAAAGTACCTTTGCAGTGGCAGCACAGTCATCTCAGATGGTCTTCCATGCTTCAATGCCATTAAGGAGGCCGGTTGTGTACATGACAAAATTGTTTGTGGTGGTGGCCGAGCTTCTGTTGAAGAGCCTGAGTTCTATTGGGTAAATACAGTACTTGGTAATTTAAAGAGTGCGCTACGTAGCACTTACCATGCTATTAGGCCGAAATATGCACAGCGCTATTTGGCAGAATTTCAATATCGCTTTAATCGGAGGTTTGATTTGTCGGCACTCATTCCAAGATTGATTTACGTCTCTCTTCGGACACCACCGATGCCAGAAAGGTTGCTAAAAATTGGCTTAGCATAAGTGGTAATTAGGTAAAGTTAAATACACAATAGATTCTTCAGGGAATAGTGGATAAATTGATACACCTAGATAAGCTACCACCAGACTAACACACAACCAACGCTTTAGCCGCCCCGTTATCATCCGAGTCAATATAAAGAAGGCATAGGCAAAAGCAATAGATATCAATGTAAAATAGGGATAGATAATATCTATCAAACTAGGTGCAAGCCCCTCAGAAGATTCATCATAATTTAGTGCTATCAGGAAAGGTTTTAAAAAACTCAATATATTGCTTAGTAATGGCCAGGCAAGCAACCCAAAAATAAATACCCTTAGCGATTCCCTGATCACAAAACACCATTCTTCTGCAACTCTTAATCCAGAAGCAATGATCATCTTAACAAATAACTTTGCATCGAAATTGGCTACTGCCTAGAAAGTAATGAAAACCTAGAATCTAGGCATCTCATCCAAATTAACCTGTAAGCATGAAGCAATCAAATTTCTCTTGCAGAAGTTATAACCAGTCAAAGCGCTGAACAACCCTTCTTTGCCTAATAAACGCAAAGTAGTCTCTTCTAAGGGCAGCCCTTGTTGTTTCAACTTCTGCGCCTCTCCAGATAGATTAAGCAGATACTCATATTTTTTATTCAACTGCTGCCAACCATCCTCTACCACACCTCTATGAGGGCAAAGGATAACGTCAAATGAATGATCCAGGACTCCCTTTATACTTTTCATTAATGTAGGGACATCTTCATCAATACGCAGGAACTTTAAGTAGTTGGCAATAAATAAATCAGCACTAAACAGCCAGCCACGCTCAGGTAACAAATAGCAGGTCATATCCTTTGCATGCCCAGGACTAAATACTGGTAATACTTCTTCTTCACCAATGTAGACCTCCGCTGGGAGAGGTGCCACCTCCGCTTTTCCCGCAGTTCCCCAGAAAAACTTCTGCATCGGGGGAATTCGGAAGCCTTTTTTTAATATACCAATAGTCAGATCCGGGGCCACCGCCTGCACACCGGTAAGTTTCTGGATAGCGCCGGCATTGCCACTATGGTCTTCGTGGTGATGAGTCAGCAATAACTGCTTTAGCGGTGCGCTTTGTATAAACGGCTTAACATACTTCCACTGATTGCTGGGACCCGTATCAATTACGGTTCCATTGAGGCGATAAACAACAAAGGTTGTATTAACACCCATATTGACTCGGCCGACGCGAATAGCATCTAAGCCTTGATAATTAAAGGTTTCACGTACTGGCATAGCTGTGCCCTTGGATAGCTAGGCGTTATTTTTAGGCGAATGCCGTATCTTGGGGAATTGTATTTCCCATGAAAATGAATGACATATCCTTTCCGAACCCTAGACAGTTACGGAGGAGACACATCCTGACTTGCTGTAGAATACTGAAACTCGCTGGTCGAGGGTTATTCCAGTGCCACCACTTCTATTCCGGCATCGGTATAGCGCCAACGCAAATTGAATTCACACAATTGCATGCCATAAATGCGCTGAGGATCGGTCTTTTGGTATGCCGGTCTTGGATCCTGGGATAACACCTGTTCAATTAAACGGGGGAGATCTGTACCCCAGTCATCGCGGTAGGCTTTGGCTTTATTCAGAACTGGCTCGGGGATAGTAACGGGAATTTGCACTGGCGCTGCGTCAGCAAATTCACTTTGCGCATGCGTTAACGCATCCGCATAGGGAACATAGGGTTTAATATCCAATACTGGCGTACCATCGACCAAATCTGCCCCGGCAACTATCAACTCCACTTTAGGAGAGGTGCGCACCTCCAGAAGACGAACTACTGACAGCCCGATATTATTGGGACGAAAGGGCGAGCGAGTGGCGAGTACACCCAGTTTCTTATTGCCGCCCAAACGGGGCGGGCGCACTTTAGCTGACCATTGCCCAGCGGCTTGGTGAAATTGGAACACTACCCAGATATGGCTATTTTGCTCCAGACCGGCAACTGCATCTGGCGTATCCAGGGGAGGTAACAACGCAATACTGGCGCGACTGGCATCCGCCAATAGTGGCTGGCGGGGTACTCCAAACTTTTCTCCAAAGCAGGAATGCACCCGCGCAATAGGCTCTACAACCATTTAAAATCCAAACACTTTAACAAACTACTTATCAATACCGCCGACACACAGATATTTTATTTCCAGGTAATCCTCAATACCGTATTTTGAGCCCTCGCGCCCCTGCCCGGATTCTTTTACACCGCCAAAGGGTGCCATTTCGTTGGAAATAATACCCTCATTGATACCGACCATACCGTATTCAAGTCCCTCTGCAACACGCCAAATACGACCGATATCCCTGGAGTAAAAATAAGAAGCCAGACCAAATTCCGTATCGTTGGCCATTTTAATGACTTCCTCTTCAGAGGAGAATTTATATAGCGGAGCTACCGGACCGAAGATCTCTTCTTTGAACAAGTGCATTTGATCGGTGGCCCCACCCAATACTACGGGAGAATAAAAGCATTCCCCCATAGTACTGGGACCACCAGCAACTAGGGTTTGCGCGCCTTTTTGCAGCGCATCTTCCACCAGAGATTCCGTTTTCTTCACTGCTTTGATGGTAATCATAGGGCCCATGTCGACACCGCTATCAAAACCACTGCCCATGGAAAGCTGGTTTACCGCAGCGGAAAATTTCTGTGCAAATTCATCGTAAACACCTTCCTGCACGAAAATGCGATTGGCGCATACACAGGTTTGACCGGCATTGCGATATTTACAAACAATTGCGCCCTTTACAGCTTCGCCAATGTCAGCATCATCAAAAACAATAAATGGGGCATTACCGCCCAATTCCATAGAGGTTTTTTTCATGGTTGCTGCACACTGGGCTTGCAGCAATTTTCCGACAGCAGTAGAACCGGTAAAAGTAAATTTCCGCACTAAGGGATTGGCCGTCATTTCTGCGCCAATCTCCGGTGCCTTATCCCCTGCGACAATATTAAAAACACCTGGGGGAATTCCCGCTTCCTCAGCGAGAACTGCGAGAGCCAGTGCGGATAGAGGTGTTTCGGAGGCGGGTTTGGCAATAAATGGACAGCCTGCGGCAATAGCGGGAGCCATTTTGCGTGCGATCATAGCGCTGGGGAAATTCCATGGCGTTACAGAACAGGTCACACCAATTGACTGCTTGATAACCAAGAGCCGTTTATCACTGGAAGGCGGGCTAATAACATCCCCGTAGACGCGCTTGGCTTCTTCCGAAAACCATTCGACATAATTAGCACCATACACAATTTCGGTACGGGACTCTGTCAGTGGCTTGCCTTGCTCTGCGGTCAAAATAATGGCTAGATCATCGGCGTTAGCAATTATCAGCTCATACCAGCGCCTGAGTATTTTCGCTCTTTCTTTTACCGGAGTATCGCGCCAGGTAGGCCAGGCTTTATCAGCAGCTTCTATAGCACGGCGAGTCTCATCGGCCCCCAAGTTGGCGATACTGGCAACCGCCTTGCCAGTTGCCGGGTCCAACACATCGAAGGTATCGCCAGAATCAGCGTCAATCCACTGGCCATTGATATAGGACTGGTTGCGCAGCAATGCAGGATTCTTCAGCTTCAACATCGTATTCTCCTTGTGGTTTCTTCCCTGGCCCCGTCAAAAACGGGATCACTGGTACGATAGAAATCCCACAATGCCATTCCACTGTGGGTTAAAGCTGGAGTGGTGCGAAAACCGGCAGTATCCCTTGCCGGCTTACAGGTAACCTAAGTTACCGCCTCTTATTTTTTCTTCTTTTTAACAAACTTCATCAGGCGGCGTTTCTTGGCCTTCTGGCGGTCACTCAGCTTGTTCTTTTTGTCCGCGTAGGGGTTAGCACTCGTGCGGAACTCAATTTTCACCGGAGTACCGTGCAAATCCAGAGCCTTGCGGAAAGTCTTCTCCAGGTAGCGCACATAATGTGCCGGTACCTGCTCAGTCTGGTTACCGTGGATCACAATAACCGGCGGATTTTGTCCACCGGCGTGAGCGTAGCGCAATTTGATACGATGTCCGTGCACCAAAGGTGGTTGGTGCTCACTTACCGCCCACTCCAGAATACGAGTGAGGTGATTAGTGGACAGTTTGTCTGTAGCGCTCTGGTAAGCACCCTCAATGGACTCATACAGATGCCCAACACCGGTGCCATGCAATGCAGAAATAAAGTGCACATCAGCAAAGTCCACAAAGCGCAGGCGGCGCTCCAACTCGGCTTTCACATAGTCGCGATGATCCGCTTCCAGCCCATCCCACTTGTTCAGGGCAACTACCAGCGCGCGTCCCGCCTGTACCACGCTGCCCATCAGGTGCATATCCTGGTCCACCAGGCCTTCGCGGGCATCGATCACCAGCACCACCACGTTGGCATCTTCCACCGCCTGCAAGGTTTTGACGATAGAGAACTTCTCCACCGATTCCTTGATATTTTTCCGGCGGCGAATGCCCGCAGTATCGATCAGGGTATAAGGCTTTTCGTCCCGTTCATAATTGATATAGACGCTATCGCGGGTTGTGCCGGGCTGATCGTAGACAACAACCCGGTCCTCACCCAAGAGGCGGTTAACCAGGGTGGATTTACCCACATTGGGGCGGCCCACAATGGCAATCTTGATTCCGGTCGCTTCTTCGGCTTCCTCTTCAATCTCCTGCTCGGGCAGGTCCTCGATGACCCGCTGCATCAGGGAGCGAACACCGCGCCCGTGGGTAGCAGTCGTCGGGAAAAGCTCACCAATACCTAACTCATAGAAAGGTGCCAGGGCAATATCCGGGTTTACCCCATCAACTTTGTTGGCCACCAGGAAAGTGGGCTTGGAGCGGGTGCGCAAGCGCTCGGCAATCATCTCGTCGGCTGGGGTCAGGCCGGCGCGGCTGTCCACCAAAAAGAGTACGAAGTCTGCTTCTTCAATGGCCTGCATAGATTGTTCGGCCATAGCCGCATCGATGCCTTCTTCGCCACCGGAAATACCACCGGTATCGACCAGTAACAGCTTGCGCCCGTCGATCTCCGCCTCACCGTACTTGCGATCGCGGGTAAGCCCGGCGTAGTTGGCCACCAAAGCGTCGCGAGACTTGGTCAACCGGTTAAAAAGTGTGGATTTGCCCACATTGGGGCGCCCGACCAGGGCAATTACTGGCAGCATACAAATTCTGGTTTTAGCCGTATAAAAAAATACAAAAGCCCGCGCGAGGCGGGCGATTTCAACTTGCCTGCACAGCAGGCTCCATTTGCGGGCTCTAAGCCCTAAGGCGGACAGCCTGTCCGCCTCTCGTCAGTTGGCTGCGATTATCAGGAATCAGCGAGGCGTAGAGCTGATAACTTGCCGTCATCCGACAGCACAAATATCAGATCGCCATCAACCAGAATGGGGATGCGAATCGCATCACCGTCCACCTGCTCGCGGCCAATAAATTGTCCGGAATTGGGGTCCAGCACATGCAGGTAGCCTTCCAGATCTCCCACAACGACCACGTCCTGGAAGAAAGCCGGTCCGCTCAATTCGCGGCGCAATAGTTCGTTATTACTCCACTCGATCTGGCCGCTGCCCACATTGTAGGCATAGACGCTACCGGAGGCATCACTGAGGTAGACATGGCCACCACCTACTGCCACTTCGTGGTGGGTAGAGGCATCGCGAGCCCAGAGGCCGCGGCCATTATCTTTGGACAGGGCGACAACACGGCCCTGGTAGCTGGCGGCAAACACCAAATCACCGCGCACTACTGGAGCACCGTCGATATCAACTACCCGCTCCAGCTCCGCAGAGCCCTGGGGAATAGCGACTCGCTGTTCCCAGCGCTGAATGCCATCGCGGGCGTCCAGGGCCAGCAGTTTGCCGTTATCCAGGCCGGCAATCACCATACCACCGCTAATAACAGGTGCTGCAGTACCGCGCAGGGTCAGTACTGGTAAATTGGTATTGTGGCTCCACAACTCTTCACCGCTGGTAGCGTCGAGGCCAACCAGCTTGCCATCTACGGTCTGCAGGACAACCACGCCAGCACCGATCGCTGGAGCGGCAACTACTTCGCCGGAGACCTGGTAATTCCATAGCTCAGCGCCGTTTTCGAGATCCAGAGCCACAGCGCGGCCGCGGTAGTCGGAGACTACCGCCATGCCCAGGCCAGTACCCACACCACCGCTCAGATCTACATCCAGATCTGTCTCCCAGAGCTTGCGCCCGGAGCTGCGATCAAAAGCACTGATTTCACCATCGCTGCTGGCAGCTATCAGGCGACCATCGATAAGGCTCGGCTGCAGCATCGCGTAACGCTTTTGGTCAATACCGCCAATATCGGCAGACCACACCTCTTGCAGGGCAACAGTGGAGTTAATATCCACCAGTTCGACGGGGTCGACATCTTCCTTCTCGTCATTAGAGGCACAGGCAGCCAGGGCCACCGCTAGCGCCACCGCTGCAGTGCGACCCGCAGCGCGATTCAGAAATCCCATTACTCGTCTCCCTCAGATACAGGCTCGGTTTGGTTCTGAGCGTCACTGCTCTCGGTTACCGCCAGGCTTTCAGCCTTCAGGCGCAGAAGTTGGGTGTTGCCCGCTTGCTCTGGCAGAAGCTCTGTCAGTGCTTGCTCGTACGCGGCACGCGCACCGGCGATGTCACCCTTTTGCTTCAGGATATCACCACGAGTCTCAGAATAAAGGGCCGCGAATGCCGGGGGTATAGTGCCCTCGAGCAATTTCAGGCCTTCATCGGACTCACCACGGGCCGCCAAAACAGCGGCCAGGCGGCGTTTAGCGAGCAACTCCAGGCTTGCTTCACTGGTGTTGTCGAGTACCCACTGCAGCTGCTGCTCGGCAGCTTCCAGGTCATTGCTCTCCGCTGAAATAGCCGCGAGACGCAGTGCAGCCTGGCTGGCGTAGATACGTTTGGCAAAATCGTCTTTCAGCTGCTCGGCCACATTCTTGGCAGTGGTAAGCTGCTTGTTGTCCGGTTGATTGTTGTTGGCGGAGACCGCTTCAACGAAAGTCTGGTACAGGTCAGAGGCCGCTTCAGCCTTAGTGCGCTGATCTCCCTGCCACCACTGATAACCGAAGTAACCGGCCAGGGCCAGCACAACGCCAGTCACAATTCCCTTGCCATTTTCCGCCCACCAGCGCTTCAGCGTTTCTATTTGTTCTTGTTCGGTAAGATGCTCAGCCATTGGGTAATTTGCCTTTCCTGTAGATTACTAACTTTCCCGGCGGGGGCCTCCGCCTCCCTCAGTGTTTCTTTCAGCCTTGCAGCAGTGCTGCCAGCTCTTTCGGTGCCAGCGTTTGCTGCGGTTGGTCAGCGCGAAGGTACTTCACAGTTATCTGACCACTTGCAGCCTCATCTTCGCCGATAATCAGCGCATAATCGGCGCCGCTCTTATCAGCTTTCTTCATCTGGCTTTTAAAGCTTCCTCCACCACAGTGCAACTGCAGTCGCAACCAGGGCAGCTCGTCGCGCAATTGCTCGGCGGCTGTCATGGCAGCTGATTGTACATCACCAACGGCAACCAGGTAGGCATCTACCTGCTGCGAAAGGGACTCAGGCAACACTTCTAGGGTTTCTAGCATCAATACAAGACGCTCAACACCCAGGCCAAAACCCACTCCCGGAGTGGCTTTGCCACCCATCTGTTCTACCAGGCCGTCATAGCGGCCACCGGCACATACAGTGCCCTGGGCACCGAGGCTGTCGGTCACCCACTCAAATACAGTTTTTCCGTAGTAGTCGAGACCGCGCACCAACTTGGGATTGATCTCATACTTAACGCCTGCCCCGTCCAAAAGTGCCTTTAACTGACTAAAGTGGGCGGCGGATTCCTCATCGAGGAAGTCCAGTAGACAGGGCGCATCCGCCAGCAGTTCCTGAGTTTGCGCATTTTTACTGTCGAGAATTCGCAGCGGATTGCGCTCCAGGCGGCGCTGGCTGTCCTCATCCAGCTGGTCACGACGCTCACTTAAATAAGTGACCAGCGCATCCCGATAAGCAGCGCGGCTCTCGGCGTTACCCAGGGAATTGAGCTGCAGGGTCACATGTTCGCTGATACCCAGCTGACGCCACAGTCGCGCAGTCATGATCAGGATTTCTGCATCGATATCCGGCCCTTGAATGCCAAACACCTCGACACCAAACTGGTGGAACTGACGCAGGCGCCCCTTCTGTGGGCGCTCATAGCGGAACATAGGGCCGAAATACCACAGGCGCTGTGGCTGGTTCAGCAGGTTGCTCTGGATTGCTGCACGCACAGTGCCCGCTGTGCCCTCAGGGCGCAGGGTAACGCTGTCACCGCTCTTGTCATCAAAGGTGTACATTTCCTTCTCGACAATATCGGTAGCCTCGCCCACCGCACGGCAAAATAACTGGGTCGACTCCAGGTAGGGAGTACGAATTTCGGTGTAGCCGTAGCGACTAGTAAGTTCACTCAGTGTGGCTTCCACGTACTGCCATACCGGGGACTGTTCCGGTAGCAGATCGTTCATGCCGCGAATTGCGCGAAGCTGTTTCAACGCTGTTCCTTAATTTTTCACTCAATTAATTGGGTCTTGCGCAGGGAGCTGTTGCCCTCTACGCCTTGGCGATGATATCCGCTTCGCGCTCGGCCTTGGCGGCCGCCTTCTCGCGAATCAAACGCTCTAAATCATCCACCAGATTTTCATTCTTAAACTTGCGGTCTGGCTGCCCATCCACATAGATGGCATGGCTCGGGGTACCACCAGTCAGGCCTACATCGGCTTCTTTCGCTTCGCCGGGGCCGTTGACGATACAGCCAATTACTGCCACATCCAGCGGTGTGGTCACATCTTCCAGACGCGTCTCCAGCTCATTCATGGTTTTCACCACATCGAAGTTCTGGCGCGAGCAGCTGGGGCAGGCAATAAAGTTAATACCTTTACTGCGCAGACGCAGGCTTTTGAGCAGATCCCAGCCCACTTTGACCTCTTCCACCGGGTCTGCAGCCAGGGAAACCCGCAGGGTGTCACCGATACCGTCGAGCAGAAGGGCACCGAGACCAATCGCCGACTTCACTGTGCCGGCACGTAAGCCACCAGCTTCGGTAATACCCAAGTGCAGAGGTTGCTCAATCTGCTGGGCCAGCTTGCGATAGGCAGCCGTGGCCATAAAGATATCGGATGCTTTTACACTGACTTTGAAGTCCTGGAAGTCCAGGCTGTCGAGGATCGATACATGGCGCAGCGCCGACTCTACCAGAGCATCCGGCGTGGGCTCGCCATACTTTTTCTGTAGGTCTTTTTCCAGGGAGCCCGCATTGACACCGATACGAATCGGGATATTCAGATCGCGAGCTTTATCCACTACGGCCCGAATACGCTTCTCTCGGCCAATATTGCCGGGGTTAATACGCAGACAATCCACCCCCAGGTCTGCGACCCGCAGGGCGATACGGTAATCGAAGTGAATGTCTGCGACCAACGGGACATTCACCTGCTTTTTAATTTCTCCAAACGCCTCTGCGGCATCCATGCTGGGCACAGAAACCCGAACTATATCGGCTCCAGCCTGTTCCAGGCGCTGGATCTGGCCAACAGTAGCTGCTACGTCGCAGGTTTCGGTGTTGGTCATACTTTGCACCGAGATCGGGGCATCCCCTCCGACCGGTACATCACCCACCATGATCTGGCGCGACTTGCGGCGGACAATGGGAGATTCAAATTGCATAGGCTGACCTGGTGGTATTACTGATAAAAATCGAGGGGAGATTATAGAGAGATTGGGCGCAAACCTACAGAGTTCGCGCCCAAACGGGGAAGATCATCTTAATCGCCGACAATCAGACGACGAGTGCGGCGGTCGCCAATAGGCTGGCTGTCGATAGTTTCATCGCGGTAAACCACATGGGTTGCACGGGCATTTCCCAACATCAGCTCAAATGGAGCATCTCCATCTAAAGATTTGGCACTGCCAGCAGCTTGGACCCCGGCCAGTAAAATCACACCTTGTGCGTCTTTCACCTCAACCCAGGCATCTTCATCAAAGCGAAGCCGCAATGCGCCTTTCAGGGCCTGGTCCAACTGGGCTACTTGGACGGGAACAGGCTCAACCACTTTTTCCACAGAAGCAGCGGGTTTATTCTCCACCGTTTCAGCACTACCAACCTCAAGCTGAACATCAGCAACTCCATTTGATGCTGGTGCAAATGGCTCTGAGCTCAACTCTTCAACTGCAACTTCCTGCCGCTCTACTTCAGCAACCGGATCAGTTACAACTTCACTGGCAACGGGGGCTTCGGCAACCAGGTCCGCAGTATCCTCACCCATGGGCATACCGGGAATATTGACTGGGGTACCGTACTTCCACCAGAAGACACCACCCGCGAGCAACAGGGGAATCAGGGCCAGGGCACCATGTCCACGCTTGCGCTCAGGGCGAAATGCCTCGGCTTTAGTGGTTCGCCGGGATTCACTGCGCTGTGCTGGCTGCGGCCGATCCCTATCATAGGCTTCCAAAGCCTGCTCAGCAGGAATATTCAACTCGCGACAAATATTGCGGATATAGCCTCGCGTGTAGACAGCTTCTGGCTGCTTTTCGTAATTATCGCTTTCAATCCACTCAACTGTGTTATCAATAATACACAGGCGCTGCGATAACTCCTCTCGGGACAGCCCAGCCGCTTCCCGAGCCGCCAGCAAAAGATTGCCAGCGGAACCCTTAGAAGTTTGCGTATTGGATACGACCTCACCACCTTCGCAGTGTTCGGGACTACTATCCGTCATTACCACTCAACTCCTGATATTTCAGTGTCTCCGCAGAGTACGGGTACAAATTCTTCAAAGCAAGGGCGTAACTCCGCTCCTTGTCACGATTACCAAACACCTTCTCGATACGAATCCCAAGCCACAGTGACTGGGGTGTCTGGCGATTCTTTTCACTAAATTGATCCAGGTACGCCTTGGATTTTGCATAATCACCGGCGTTAAATTTCAGCTCAGCCATTTCGATCAACGCCAGCGGCAAATCGGAGTTCAGCGCTAACGCCCTGGCATAGGCCCCTTCCGCCTTGTCAGTGAGGCCGAGTCGCGCGGCCGTACGACCGTAGTTAACCAAGGCAAAAGATCGACGATTATAGGTGAGGTCTGTAGAGGCGAGCTCGAATTGCTTGAGAGCCTCTTTATAGCGCTCTTGTTTATAGAGAAAAACGCCGTAGTTAGTGTGGGCCATAGAAAACCCGTCGCTATAGCGCAAGGCTTTCTTGAAGTGAGACTCCGCAATATCCAGCTCACCATCCGCTTGATAAAGCAGTGCCAGACCGTGGTGCGCCAGTGGGTTTTTTTTACCCAACTCCAAGGCGCGGTTAAAATGGCGACGGGACTGCTCCCGGTTGTTCGGGTCCCGCAAATAGCGAATCCCCAGCTGAACATGGGTCTCCAATGCCTTATCCAGATCAACTTCCTTGCGCTCGGGTCCCCCAGAAGTTACACACCCCCCCAGCAGGGTACCGAGCAGTACCAGGAGCGACAGGCTCTTAAATTTCGCGGACACTACATCACCTGTATCTTTATTTTTCACTTATCGGCCCAGCGAGATTGCGCGGGTGTCACCAATACACCAATGAGTGCTAACGCCAATCCCTGGACAAAGCAAGCCCGCAAAACACAGCAAAACCCAACATCGACCACCGGCATCCACTGGCAGTGGTAAAAGTACATATCGGTATTTTGTGTGAGAAATCTGATTCCGCCTCAGCTGGCACTTTCCAAATCCCTATACTGCCGGAAAGCCTTGCCAGTTGCAGCCCTAAAACCCAATCAATTCCATTTAGTGATGACTTTGTCGAGTATTGTCAATCCGCCAGTACCGGTGTACCGGCGGAATAAATAAAAAGGGCTTAGAAGAGTTAGAGTTGATTACCTTCCTGGTCTACCGCATCCAGCTGCATGCCATCTGGACCAGTGTCCCGCGGCGGAATCAATGACTGGACTGCATTGGAGTCAGCATTTGCCGCATCTGGATCAGTTAGGGTTTCGAGGAACGCTACCAGTAAATCAACTTCCTCGTCGTCCAAATTCACAGCGCCGTCGCCATTTTCAGCCAACAGTGCTTCAGTCAGTGCCTGGCCATTGGGGGCAACTTTCGCGGCACACTCATCCACCTCTGCAAACTGATCCAAATCGCACATCTCACTGTTGGTGAAATACTGGGAAACAGAGTCGGCTCGACCAGTGTAGTGCTCGACATTTCTTTTCAATGTACCGAACTGACCTGCGTGCCCCCAGGGGCCAGTGAGCGCCACGTTAAGCAACGTTGGCGTGCGGAAACTGCCACTTCCATTACCACCCAAGTCAGCACCACTACCACTCTCATCTTTACCAACACCAATCTGTGGATAACTGACAGCTCTCAGCCCCTGATTAGAGAAAAAGGCTCCTGAGTGACAATTTGTACACCCTGAATTTCGTGTCATAAAGGTAATTGCCCCTCGCTTTTCATCGTTATTGAGGGCCGCAAGGTCTCCATCAACATAATCAAAGAAGGGGTTATCGATAAAAATTTGCACCGCTTCGTAAGAGGCAATTGCCTCTGCAATTCTGCTGAAGTTAATTGCCGAATCGCCAAATGCTGCGGTAAACATTGCACCCCACGAGTCCTGGGTTAATTTTTCAGCGAGAATATCCTCACGATAATCAGTAAAACCATCATCGCTGGTATCGTCGTAACCGAACTGGGTGATATCCCCCATCTCTGCAGCTTCAGTGACCGGGAAGTGGGCTTGGGCCATCATCAGTGCGAGGGTACCAGTACCCACGGCCGCCTCTGTGTTGCGAGTAACATCCCGGGAGTCTGTCCTGAGCCCTCCATTACCATTGATCGCCACTCGGTTATCCCAGAACAAGCCATTATCCCAAAGAGCTACATTGCAGATAGGCTGGGCATTTCGAGGTACCAGCGGAACTTCATTCTGGCCGTCGGAGCGACCGGGACCGACTAATTCAGCATCCACGGAATCAACGCCAACTGGCATGGACAAGTCATCGCCACCACAACCTATTGCCGGGTGGTGGCAGGAAGAGCAAGATGCATCGCCATCAGCGCTCAGGTTTTTATTGTGAAACAAGCGCATACCCAGCTCTACCATGGCAGGGTCCTGTTCACTTCTGACCCGGGCAGCAAAGGCGCGCAAATCTTCCAACTGCTCGGCCATGCCAACGTCATCCAGCACTGCCTGTAAGCAGCTATCGAGACTGCCATCAGCAATATTGACCGCTGAACGCGCATTTTGACATTCATCAAAATCGGAAATTCGGCTATCAGAACCATCTGCATCAGAACCATTACTGAGCCCGTCATTAGTATTATTTACCAATGTTCTGGCAGTGACGCTGGCGGTCTCATCTTCGCTGTCGACATCGCCGGTGGTTACTGAGTAGGTATATTCAGTGTCTGATGAGAGACCTTCATCGACATAGTATCCGCTAGTCGTCTCAGCAATTCGCTCGCTGCCACGATAGATAACATAGGTCGCACCGGTGCTTTCCCAGGAAAGACCGATACTGGTACCGGAAAATGCGTTACCGATCAGTTCTGCAGGAATAATTCCCTGACCTGAGCCTGTATCGCCATCGCCATCGCCATCGCCATCGCCATCGCCATTATCATCATCACCTGAACCAGAATCGCCATCACTGCCAGTATCAGAAGTTTCAGTAGGCGTGTCATTGCCACTACTTGAGGAACCACCTCCTCCGCAGCCCACCATCACAAGAAATAGAGGTAGGACCAGCAGCTTTACCAGAGCCGTTAGCGATAGTGTGATTTGATTTTTATCAACATTCATAGTTCTTGACCTGCCCGTCAATGACCTTTTCTTATTCCGAGTTCTGGACAGCAAATACAGACCTAAGTGCCAGCGCTGGCATCAAAGGGTAAGGAAACACTTACTATATCTAAGAATAAATTCTGCGTTGCAACCTAATGAAAGATCTAGGGAGCCTCGCAGTGATTGCGGACCGTCCTGAAAATCAGCGGCATTGCGAAAATACCCAATTACTCCCAGGGCCTACTGTAATGACTTAAAACGGGAATAACTGCTAATAAGGTCGCAGTAAGCTACTACATCCGTTCTCATAGTCAGGAATTTAATAAAAATTAGTAGTTTCAGTGTTTGCTTAAGAGAATATGTAAATTCAATCAATGAAATTTGGGCGTTAACGCCCAAACCCCAATGAAAATATTTTTGCGCCGTTGAATCAGAGGTGGGAAAAGCAAGGAAAGTTTGTAAAAACAAACTGTGTCAGGATTATTTCAGATAGATTAAAAAAAGCTGCCGGCAATAACCGACAGCTTTTTAGTGGTGACTACCGACAAATAGCCGGCTAATCCAACTTAGGAGAAACGCAAAGCGCTCTTGACGCAACCATTTCCCAAAGAGTTATGGAATGAAGGCTATAAACTTTTACCATCGCTATCTTTTGCATCTAACTGCTTTCCATCTGGTCCACCATCCCGAGGAGGAATCAGAAACTGAATCTCATTAGAGTTGGTATTCGCGGCCTTGGGGTCAGTAAGAGCTCCCAGAAATACCACTATAAGGTCCATCTCTTCTTCGCTCAGGCGATTTATACCCCCACCCTCATTTCCATCTAAGATCGCCTGAGAGTGTGCCAAACCATTGGGAGCCAGTTTACTGGCGCAACTTTCAAGATCTTTGAATTGAGCGAGATCACACATCTCACTATTCTCAAAGTACCTGGAAATGGAGGCTCCATGATCACTATAGTGTTCAACATTTCTCTTCAGCGTACCAAATTGCCCGTTGTGCCCCCAGGGACCAGTGATCGCCACATTCAGTAAGGTTGGTGCCCTGAATGCTCCGAACCCTAAGGAACCCTCTCCACCCAGATCTTCCCCACTGCCACTCTCATCGGTTCCTATACCTATCTGCGGATAATTTGCGGCCATCAAGGCTTCAGAGGTGAAGAAAGCTCCCTTGTGACAGAACGTGCACCCAGCATCCTTTGACATAAAAGTAATAGCACCACGCTTTTCCTCTACATCGAGCGCTTCCAGGTTACCGCCCACATAGTCAAAGAAGGGGTTATCGATAAATATTTGCACGGCTTCATAAGCTGCAATTGCTTCAGCAATACGACTGAAATTAATTTCAGAATCCCCAAAGGCAGACGTAAACAGGGGAGCCCAAGCTTCGACATCCAGATTAGCCGCTAATATATCTTCGCGGTATGCAGTGAAATTTTCATCGACAGAATCATCGTATCCAAAGTCCGCGATGTCACCCATTTCTGGCGGGGCCGTTACCGGGAAATGCGCCTGCGCCATAAGTAGGGCTAACGAACCAGATCCCACAGCATCATTCGTATTATCGGTAACATCTCTTGAATCCGTACGGAGAACGCCATTCGGACTCAGTGAGACCCGGTTATCCCAGAACAGTCCACGAGACCATAACGCCGCATTACAAATAGCTTGTGAATTTCTCGGCACTAAAGGCACTTCATTAGTTCCATCAGATCGACCTGGCCCGAGCAAAGCGGTATCTACAGCATTCACTCCAACCGGCATCGAAAGGTCATCTCCCCCACAACCAATCGCAGGGTGGTGACAAGATGAACAAGAAGTATCTTGATTAGCACTGAGAGACTTGTTGTGAAACAGACGCATGCCCAGCTCCACCTTGGCAGGATCCTGCTCACTGCGGACCCGTGCGGCAAAAGCCCGAATATCTTCGACAAGAGAAACCATGCGATTGTACTCGAGCATGGCTGCCAAACAATTGTCCAAGTCCTCTTCGAGTAGATCTAGTGCCGTCGCAGTATTTTTACACTCTGCAAACGTGGAGATACGCTCATTCAAAACATCATCTTCTGTACCGTTATTCAGGCCAGCATTGGTGTCATTAACTAATGTCTTAACCGTAACCTGCGAAGTTTCCGATTCGTTTGCAGCATCAACTGTACTGACAGAGTAAACATATTCGGTGTTAACTGAGAGGCCCTGTTCGACATAATAGTTATTGCTGGTTTCCGCGACCTTTTCACCGTTTCGATAGATAAAGTAAGTCTCACCATCTCTTTCCCAGTTAAGACCGATACTGGTTCCCGAGTGGGCATAGCCAATTAGCTCAGCGGGTTCACCGGCTTCTTCAGGCTCAGGATCAGGATCAGGATCGGTGCCCGTCCCTGAGCCAGAACCAGAACCGGAACCGGAACCGGAACCGGAACCGGAACCGGAGCCATCATCACCCTGAACGGTATCTGCAGGCGAATTATCCTCACTACCAGATGACCCGGAGCCGCAACCAACTAACAGCGAAAACAGCGTGAGGAAAAAGAGTCTAAGTAGGACTCTGGGAAAGACTTTTTGATCGAACTTCTGAGCACTCATAAGAATCCTAGTGGTCCCTTCCATATATTTTTAATAGTTCATAGGTGATAACGCGACACCAATAGATTTGGTTGACCAATTAAGGAAGAAATGTGAACAAAAGTCCGGAGTGAATCCCGAAGGGAACGACCAACTCACCAAAATTTCAGGGGATAGAGTTTTTTTCCAGCAACAACTGACTAAAAACTTCGCAATCCAGACGATGACTTATACCTAGCCCTGATCGCAGGAATTCACTCTCGGATCAACTTCGGCCTGGCTCTGGAAGCAAAGTAAGAATGAAACTGTCGTGAATTTTAAGGCAGAAGGCGGTTGCCTGAATAATGAATGCGAATAAAGGTCGCTAATGAAGAGTTGGCATCTCACCAGTAAGTCAATATTAGTGAGATGCTCAAATAAAATGCAGGAATGTTAAAGTTCGTTGCCGTCCTGATCCCAGGCATCCAGCTGCATTCCATCGGGTCCGCCGTCACGGGGAGGAATCAGGGATTGGGTTGCATTTGAATTTACATTCTCTGCATCCGGGTCAGTGAGCGCCTCAAGAAATGCCGCTAACAGCTTCACTTCATCGCCGTCTATCGGAAGTGCTGCATCACCATCTATCTCCAGAATTGCCTCGGTCAACTCCAGACCATTGGGCGCAACTTTCGCTGCGCAGTCTTCTAGCTCGGCAAACTGATCCAGGTCGCACATTTCACTATCTGCGAAATACCGGGATACCGAATCTGCTTGCCCGGCATAGTGCTCAATATTTCTTTCTAAGGAGCCAAACTGCCCGGCGTGCCCCCAGGGACCAGTAATGCCTGCATTGAGCAGTGTTGGAACACGAAAGCCACCGAGTACTGCCCCTCCCCAATCAGCGCCATCATCCTCTTTTCCGACACCAATTTGAGGATAGTTAACGACCCTCAAACCCTGGTTAGTAAAGAAGGCGCCCGTATGGCAAGCAGTACAACCAGAGCCTGGCGTAAAATAAGTAATTGCTCCCCGCTTCGCATCGTCATCCAGCGCTGTCAGGTCACCGTCGATATAGTCAAAGAAGGGATTATCAATAAAAATATATACCGCTTCATAGGCAGCAATCGCCTGTGCGACCCTACTGTAGTCAATACTGTTGTCTCCATAAGCGGCAGCAAATAAGGGGCCCCAGGACTCCTCATTGAGCTTTGGTATAAGATATTCCTCACGGTAGTCAGTAAGGTCATCGTCGCTACTTTCGTCGTAGCCAAATTCAGAAATATCCCCCATCTCAGCAGCATCTGTCACCGGAAAATGGGCTTGGGCCATCATAAGTGCCAAAGTACCAGTACCAACCGCCGCTTCAGTATTATTGGTTACATCCCTGGAGTCTGTTTTAAGGCCACCGTCGCTCGTGAAAAGAACGCGGTTGTCCCAGAATAATCCATTATCCCAGAGCGCCACATTACAAATAGGCTGGGCATTGCGTGCAACCAACGGCACTTCGTTTTCACCATCGGAACGCCCTGGGCCAAGCAAATCGGGATCAACGGCATTAACCCCAACAGACATGGAAAGATCATCACCAGCGCAGCCTATTGTCGGGTGGTGGCAAGAAGAGCAGGCGGTATCACCGTTAGCACTAAGACTTTTACTGTGGAATAACCGCATACCCAACTCAACCATCTCCGGGTCTTGCTCACTTCTAACTCGAGCAGCGAAAGCGCGCATATCCTCCAATTGCTCTGCCATTCCCACTTCATCCAGCACAGCCTGCAAGCAACTGTCGAGACTACTATCGTCAACATCTACGGCTGAGCGCTCATTTTGACATTCATCAAAATCAACAATGCGCTTTTCAATGGCCTCTGCTTCAGTACCATTGCTCAGGCCATCATTCGTGTTATTAACCAGTGTTTTTGCAGTAACACTATTAGTATCACTATTAGTATCACTATCAATACTCCCCACACCGACCCAATAACTATATTCAGTATTAACTGAGAGGCCTTCATCCACGTAATGGTTATCTGTAGTTTCTGCGATCAATTCGCCATCGCGATAGATGCTGTAGGTCTCTTCAGAGACCTCCCAGGAGAGCCCTATGCTGGTGCCGGAGAAGGGATTTGCAATCAGTTCAGCAACCAAGATCCCCTGCTCTGAATCGGATTCATCATCTGACCCAGTATCACCATCCGAACTACCATCAGTATCACCGTCCGAATCGTCACCATCGTCTGAGCCAGAGCTATCCCCAGAGCCGCTATCATTTTCAGTAGTTTCTGTCGGTGAATCATCCTCACCGCTAGAGGAACCACCTCCCCCACAGCCCACCATAAATAGAAATAAAGAAATGAACAGCAGCTTATTCAGCGCTACAAGAAATTGGGTTAATTGGTTTTTTTCCGCGTTCATAATGTTCGAACAGTCCCGTCGATAACTTTTCTTTTCCTAAGCCAGGCAACTCAGAGAACTCCATGCACTTCAACTCTCAACACAGCTGTGCAAGCATTTCTACACTTTGTTTTTCCTGAACCTAAGCACGCTGTAACAGCTCCAGGCCAAATGAAAATGACTGGATAGCACGCTATAGCGTCATAATGTTTTGATGGATGTTGGAGATACGGGTGTAGCTACTGCAAAGATCCAGTGCCAGACGGTCTAGTGAAGACCTCTCTCCAATGGCCAGCTATTTCATTCAAAGTCAAAATGTTGCAAGCAAAATGCAAATTAAAAAAATATGATCGTTTTGACCTAATCTCATGCATATATCCAACGCTCCCTTCCCGGGTAAATTTTCCTCGAGCGTTAAACGTTAGATAAAGCAATTTCGTTGACACGAAAAATAGAATAGAAAGGAACTTTTAGGCTAAACAGAGTTTTTTTGAGAAGGGGAAAATCGAAGCCAATAGGCTGCCAACAATTTGGCAACCTATACAAAAAATTACCAGCGACTAGTTAACAATACGAACGGGGCGCTCTGCATTGCGGTAGCGCTCGGAGCGGCGGGTACGGTCATTAACACTGCCTGCCAACTGACCACAGGCCGCATCAATATCATCGCCGCGTGTAGTGCGCACAGTCACGGTATAACCTTTGTCGAGCAAAATCTGCTGGAAGCGACGCAGTGCGTTATTACTCACTCGCTGATAGTCGGACAACTCAAACGGGTTAAAGGGAATCAGGTTAATTTTCACCGGAATCTCTTTAAGCAGCTCTGCTAATTGCTCAGCGTGCTCCGGGCGGTCGTTAACCTCGCGCATCAGCGTGTATTCAATGGTCATTTTACGGTGCGTATCCGGCATGCGGTCGATGTAGCGCTTGGCGGAATCCAGTAGCACCGCAATAGGGTATTTTTTATTGATCGGCACCAACTCGTTACGTAATTCATCGTTGGGCGCATGCAGGGAAATTGCCAGGCTCACATCGGTCACATCGGCGAGGCGGTCCAGTGCGGGCACCACACCGGAGGTCGACAGGGTGACGCGGCGCTTGGAAATACCGTAGGCGTTGTCTTCCATCATCAGGTTCATGGAATCGACCACATTGTCGAAATTGAGCAATGGCTCACCCATGCCCATCATCACCACGTTGGTAACCTTGCGCGGTCCTTTCGGGTCCAATTGACCGAAAGATTTACAGGCAATCCAGACCTGCCCGATAATTTCTGCCGCCGTTAAATCGCGGTTAAAGCCCTGCTTGCCAGTTGCACAAAAGCTGCAATCCAGGGAACAGCCCACCTGGGAGGAGACACAAAGGGTGCCGCGATCACCATCGGGGATATAGACAGTCTCGATAGCATTGCCACCGGAGACTTTAATTAACCATTTCCGTGTGCCATCGGCGGAATCCCACTGATTCAATACTTCCGGGGCACGGACTTCGGCCACTTCCGCCAGCTTTTGACGCAGGGCCTTGCTGACATTGGTCATCTCAGCAAAATCATCAACCCCATTCTGGTGAATCCACTTTAAAACCTGAACAGCGCGGAAGCGCTTCTCGCCCAATGATTCAAAAAAGGCGGCCAGCTTTTCTACCGAAAGGCCGAGCAGGTTGGTTTTCTCTGTGGTCATTCATTTCACCTCGGGGGAAGAATTGCACCGGTCCGGACAGACCGGTGCGATTTGTGGCGCGGATTAAGCGCGCGCGCAGATTTCGTCGTCGGCGAAGAAGTAGCTTACTTCGCGAGCAGCGGACTCTGCGGAGTCGGAACCGTGTACAGCGTTGGCGTCGATGCTGTCAGCGAAGTCAGCGCGGATGGTGCCAGCAGCAGCTTCTTTAGGGTTGGTAGCACCCATCAGGTCGCGGTTTGCCAGGATAGCGTTCTCGCCTTCCAGAACCTGTACAACAACTGGACCGGAAGTCATGAAGTCAACCAGGTCTTTGAAGAAAGGACGCTCTTTGTGCTCAGCGTAGAAACCTTCAGCTTTTTCGCGGGACAGTTGAACCATCTTCATGGCAACAATGCTCAGGCCAGCTTTCTCAAAACGGCTCTCGATTTCACCGATTACATTCTTGGCTACTGCGTCCGGCTTGATGATAGAAAGGGTACGCTCCAGGGCCATGGTTATCTCCAAATTGATTTTTTGTAACTTAACTTAGGAACCTCTGAACAACTCTGTAAGCCCCGCAGGGCGGGCCTTCAAGGCTCGCAGAGGTGTTGCGGGATTGTTGCGGAGTTGTTCAGAGGCTCCCTACATAAAGAAAGAGCAACCTACTCAGTTGCTCTTCCCTGATATTCCTTTCATACCCACCGGGGGTACTCAATTTTTGATCACCGCATTTCGCGGCCGGCGGATTATACGGGGTATTGATCGACTTTTGTACTCTCTTGCCAATACTGCCCCCGAAGGCCGGTCACTCCTGCTCTTCGATCCAGGCAGCCTGGATCGCTTCGAGGATTTTCTCTCCGCAGCGATCGGGATCGTCATCAAATCCGGGCAGCGCCATCACCCAGTTGCGCAGGTCGACAAAGTTGACCGTCAGAGGGTCCACATCCTCGTGAGCTTCGCTCAACTCTATGGCAATATCGTGAATATCAGTCCACTTCATGATTCGGCTTCCTCAGCGTGCAAGTCAGTGCTTTTCCGACACCTGGTTGATGGTGTACTTGGGAATCTCGACCACCAGGTCTTCATCCTCCACAATCGCCTGACAGGACAGGCGAGACTCCGGCTCCAGGCCCCAGGCTTTATCCAGCAGGTCCTCTTCAAGCTCGTCCGGCTCTTCCAGGGAATCGAAGCCCTCGCGCACAATGACGTGGCAAGTGGTACAAGCACAGGCTTTTTCACAGGCGTGCTCAATTTCAATATCGTTGGCCAGGGCCGCGTCGATCACGCTGACACCGCTCTCCGCTTCCACCACTTTGCCCTCAGGGCACATTTCCGGATGGGGTAAAAATACTATCTTCGGCATGGGGTACTGAACCTCTGTGGTCTCAATCCGACGGGGAGAAAGTAACGACTCCCCGGCCGCCGGCAGCGCAGAGTCTGCGCCTGATCATGGTTATTTATCAAATTCATCCAAGCTGTGGCCCTGCATAGCGCGCTTAATGGAGGCATCCATACGCTTGGCAGCAAAAGGCTCGGACAACTTATTCAAGGCTTCGATACGTCGACGAATTTCCTCTGCGTCGCCGCCGTTATGGGCCAGGCGCAAAGCCTCCATCGCGTGCTCAAGCTCATTTAACTCACCTTCGTCCAGCAGCTGGGCACCGTTCTCACGCAGGGCCACCAACATGCTTTCCAGGGTTCTCTCCGCTTCCACCTGGGCCTCACGCAGGGCACGCAAGGCGATATCCTCAGCGGCGTGGGTGTAGGATTCCTGCAGCATTCGCGCAATATCCTTGTCCTCCAGCCCATAAGACGGTTTAACCGTAATATCGGCACTAACACCACTGCTTTTTTCCATGGCTGTCACCGATAAAAGACCGTCAGCATCCACCTGGAAAGTCACACGGATATGGGCGGCACCGGCCACCATCGGCGGTATGCCGCGCAATTCAAAGCGCGCCAGTGAGCGACAGTCACTCACCAGCTCCCGCTCGCCCTGGACAACATGGATTGCCATGGCAGTCTGGCCATCTTTAAAAGTGGTGAACTCCTGGGCTTTGGAGACGGGGATCGTCGTGTTGCGATCAATCAGTTTTTCCGCGAGGCCGCCCATGGTTTCAATCCCGAGGGAAAGGGGAATAACATCCAACAGCAGCAGTTCTTCGCTGGACTTATTGCCCACCAGTACATCAGCCTGAATCGCGGCGCCGATTGCTACTACTTGGTCGGGGTCAATTTCCGCATGGGGGGGACGACCAAAATAACCCTCAACCCGCTCCCGCACGCGCAAAGTACGAGTGGAGCCACCCACCAGAACCACTTCCTGCACCTCATCGGCACTGATACCGGCATCGCGCAGGGCGCGCTTACAGGCGCGTAGGGTTTTGTCGATCAGGGGGTCCAGCAGTGAAGCCATGGTTTCGCGATCGAGCACACCGGACCAGTCGCCGTATTGCACTTCCACCTGCTCGACACTGGACAGGGATTCTTTCGCAGCACAGGCGCTGTCTAACAGGACTCGCTGGGTCGCGGCGTCGAGATCGGTACCCAATCCCACTTGCTCGGCGATCCAGGAAGCGATAGTGCGATCGAAATCGTCGCCACCGAGAGCGGTATCGCCGCCGGTAGACATGACTTCAAACACACCCCGGGACAGGCGCAGAATAGAGATATCGAAGGTGCCGCCACCTAGGTCATAGACTGCGATCACACCCTCTTCGCCTTTATCCAGGCCGTAGGCAATAGCCGCTGCTGTGGGCTCGTTGAGCAGGCGCAGGACTTTCAGGCCCGCCAGCTGGGCGGCGTCTTTGGTCGCTTGGCGCTGGGCATCATCGAAGTAGGCCGGCACGGTGATCACCGTACCATCCAGCTCACCGCCCGCTTTGCCATAGAGCGCTTCGCGGCCGCGCGCAGCCAGTTTTTTCAGGATTTCTGCCGATACCTGCACCGGGTTTACCGGTCCGGCTGCAGTTTCAATCGAAGGCATACCGCCACTGCTCTCAGCCAGGCGATAGGGCAGCTGCTCACCAAAACTTTTGATATCTGCAACACCTCGCCCCATCAGGCGCTTGATAGAAATCATAGTGTTGTAGGGATCTTCTGCAGCGCACGCGCGGGCTTCAGCACCCACGGTAATCGCCTCGGCTCCGTAGTGCACCGCTGATGGCAGGATCACTTCGCCCTGCTCATCGGCAATGGCCTCTGCCGATCCACTGCGCACGGTCGCTACCAGTGAGTTAGTGGTCCCCAAATCGATACCCACTGCGTGCTTGCGCTGGTGGGGAGCTGGGCTCTGGCCCGGTTCAGAAATCTGCAGTAATGCCATTAGTTATCTCTTCTTTAAGCGGGGCGCGGTACCGTCTGGCCCTCTCAGTCAGTGCTCTCGCAACTAGTCGTTGAAAAGGTCTTCTTCCAGCTCGTCAATTTGTTTCTCAAGCTTGGCCAGGAACTGAAGCTTGCGCAGAGAATCCTCTGCTGCGCCCAGATTGCCCCCGTCATAAGTTTCGGCAAAGCGCTGTTCCTCATTGGAGATCAGCCCCCGCGCCTCAGCACTGAGCTCATCCAGCGCAGCTGCAGGATCGGGCTGCTCGCGCACTTCTTCCAGGCGCTCGCGCAACATCATCTGCTGCATCAGAAATTCAGTATCTTTGGTGGTCTGCTCAGGTGGCACATCTACCCCGGCCAACTTGAGTAGGTAGGCGGCGCGCTGTACCGGGTCGCGCAAAACGGTGTGCGCCTCATTGATCTGAGCCGCCATTTTGATGGCCAACAATTGTTCGCCCTCGGAATGGGAAGCGTATTTGTCCGGGTGGAATTCCCGCTGTAACTCCCGGTAGCGGGTCGCCAGGGCACTGCGATCGACCGCGAACGCGGGTTGCAGACCAAAAACTTCGAAATGGTTCAGGTTGGTTGCCATCTGAATATACCTACTGGGGCACAGCCTGGGACGCGGCTGAAGTTGCCGCTTACTGCTGCACGGCCCCCAACTGTCCGAGGAGCCAATAAAAAGGCCGGTATGCGCAGCGCACCCGGCCTTGTGGGGCGAGAGCGAATCAGACGTGGAAACTCTCGCCGCAGCCACACTCATTTTTTACATTAGGATTCGAGAAGGTGAAGCCTTCGTTCAGGCCTTCCTTGACGAAATCCAGCTGGGTGCCGTCGAGGTAAACCAGACTCTTGGGGTCCACCACCAACTTAACGCCGTTTTGCTCAAATACCGTATCTTCGGCTTCGAACGAATCGACAAATTCCAGCACATAGGCGAGACCGGAACAGCCGGCCGTTTTGACACCGACACGAATGCCGATTCCCTTGCCTCGCTTGGCCAATTGACTTTGAATGTGGGCCTCAGCGGCCTCGGTCATACTAATAGCCAAAACAACACCTTCGCTATGTTTAGACGCTACATTTGGACGAAAAGTTAACCCGCCGCAGATTCCTTGGCTTCTACAGCGTCATCAGACTCACCGCGCTTTTCACGGATATCTCGAACCGCAGCCTTGATCGCATCTTCAGCGAGAACCGAGCAGTGGATTTTTACCGGCGGCAGCGCCAGCTCCTCTGCAATGGCAGTGTTCTTGATCTGCTCCGCTTCGTCGATCGTCTTGCCTCTCACCCACTCGGTCAGGAGGGAGCTGGAGGCAATGGCGGAACCACAGCCGTAGGTCTTGAACTTGGCGTCTTCGATAACGCCCTCGTCGCTTACCTGAATCTGTAGGCGCATCACGTCACCACAGGCGGGCGCGCCCACCATACCGGTACCTACATTGTCCGCCTTGTCGTCCATACGTCCAACATTGCGGGGGTGCTCGTAGTGGTCAATTACTTTATCGCTATAGGCCATGACTTTTCTCCTAACTCTTGCGCGCGCTTAGTGAGCGGCCCATTCAATCTTGTTCAGGTCTACGCCGTCTTTGTACATATCCCAAAGCGGTGACAGTTCACGTAGTTTCTCCACTGCCTTGCGCACTTCTGCGGCAGCGGTGTCGACATCACTCTCGCTGGTAAAGCGACCGAAGCTGAAGCGCAGTGAGCTGTGCGCCAGTTCGTCGTTAACACCCAGGGCTCGCAGTACGTAACTGGGCTCCAGACTCGCAGAGGTACAGGCGGAACCGGAGGAAATCGCCAGGTCGCGCAGCGACATGATTAGGCTCTCACCTTCTACAAACGCAAAGCTCACGTTCAGGTTGCCCGGAATTCGCTGCTCGGCGGAACCGTTGATATGGACCTCTTCCATATCCTTGATCTGATCCCAGAAACGGTCGCGCAGAGAGCGCAGACGCTCGGCTTCCTGAGCCATTTCTTCTTTAGCAATACCAAAGGCTTCGCCCATACCGACAATCTGGTGAGTCGGCAGGGTACCGGAGCGCATACCGCGCTCGTGGCCGCCACCGTGCATCTGGGCTTCCAGACGGACGCGGGGCTTGCGGCGTACGTAAAGGGCACCGATACCTTTGGGGCCGTAAATTTTGTGGCCGGAGAAGGACATCAGGTCAACCTTCATTTCCTGAAGGTCGATCGGCAACTTGCCGGCGCTCTGGGCCGCGTCCACATGGAAAATAACTTTGCGCGAGCGACACAGTTCGCCGATTGCAGCGATATCGTTGATCACCCCGATCTCGTTGTTAACGTGCATCAGGCTCACCACAGTGGTGTCCTCGCGCATGGCTTCCTCAACCTGCTCCGGATAGACGATGCCGTCTTCGCGGGGATTCAGGTAGGTCACTTCAAAACCTTCCCGCTCCAGCTGGCGGCAGGTATCCAAAACAGCTTTGTGCTCAATTTTGGAGGTAATGATGTGCTTGCCGCGACTCTGGTAAAAGTGGGCCGCACCCTTGATACCTAGGTTGTCGGACTCGGTGGCACCGCTGGTCCAGACAATTTCGCGCGGATCGGCGTTGATCAGCTCCGCCACTTGGCGTCGGGCATTCTCCACTGCTTCTTCCGCTTTCCAACCAAACAGGTGGGAGCGGGAGGCCGGATTGCCGAAATTGCCTTCCATCGTCAGCTGCTCTGCCATTTTCTTGGCGACGCGTGGGTCAACCGGACAGGTAGCCGAATAGTCCAGATAGATGGGAAGCTTCATAGTCATACCGTTTCCGCTTAGTAAATCTCTAATATCTGTCTGCTGGCCCGTTTGGGCCCCAATCACAGGCCGCCGAGTACAGCGACCCTCTCTTCCGGCGCCTCGCGCATATCTTGCCGACGCGCAACTTCCTGCACCTCAGCTCGGGAAACCAGGTTGGCCAAGCTGATACTGCTGAGGAAGCTATGAATCTGATCGCTCAAATCTGACCAGAGGTAGTGGGTCAGGCACTGTTCGCCATTGGCGCAATCCGCATTGCCGCCGCAGCTAGTGGCATCTACAGACTCATTGACTGCATCAATGATCTGCGCCACAAAAATCTCTTCACCATCCCGCGCCAGGCGATAGCCACCACCGGGTCCACGCACACTGGACACCAGCCCAGAATGCCGCAACCGGGAGAACAACTGCTCCAGGTAGGACAGTGATATACCCTGGCGCTTGGATATGTCTGCCAGACTGATCGGTCCGCGATCAGCGTGCAACGCCAGGTCCAGCATGGCAGTCACCGCGTAGCGGCCTTTGGTTGTCAAACGCATATCAGCTCCCAACTGATGTACAGCCCTTTTCCGATCGGGGCGCGAGTATGGAATAACCCACTACTGTAGTCAAGTATATAACCCAGCGGGACACTCGGGTACTCAACTAGTCGGGTCGCCCCTTACCACCAGAGCGATGAATGTAATTCTGGATTGAGGTCAACATACCGCGCAGGATACCCAGCTCCATATCATCGGGGCGCACCCGACTATACAGTCGGCGCAGGCGGGTCATTGTTTGGCGGGGGTTATCCGGGTCAATAAAGCCCAGCTCGCCCAGCGCCTGTTGCAGGTGATCGAAGTACAACTCCATATCGCTAGCCTTGGCCGGTGGGCGATCCCAATCGGTGTAATTCACAGGCTCACCCTTTTCCGCTTCCAGGGCCGCCATACGCACTTCGTAGGCAAGTACCTGAACAGCAGTCGCCAGATTCAGGGAGCTGTATTCCGGGTTGGCAGGAATATGCACATGGTAGTTACAGGCCTGTAACTCTTCGTTGGTAAGCCCTCGATCCTCGCGGCCAAACACCAAAGCAACCGGATGAGACGCGGCCTCGGCGACGGTACGCTCTCCACACTGGCGCGGGGTCAGCAGCGGCCAAGGGATTCGGCGCTCGCGAGCGCTGGTGGCCACAACAAGACCACAATCAGCCACGGCCTCTTCCAGGGTATCCACCACAACGGCGCTATCAAGCAGCTCAGCTGCCCCGGCTGCACGCCAAACAGCATTGGCTGCAGGAAATTCCCGAGGCGCTACTAAGTACAGCTGACTCAGGCCCATATTCTTGAGCGCGCGCGCCGCACCACCAATATTTCCGGGGTGTGCGCTGTTAACCAGAACCACGCGCACATTGTCGAGCGCGGCAAGTGGAGTCGTGTCTAAAGGTGACTTGGCCATACTGAAAGTAATAAATCGGTGTCATGGGGGCGCGCGAGTGTAGCAAAAACCAATCGGAATCCCTACAATCGCGTCCGTCGCAGTTAACCTGCGGCCTGCTTTTTAACCCCTTTAACCACTTTGTGCGGAATAGTTATGGAACCCATGCTAAATATTGCCCTGCGCGCGGCGCGTAAGGCAGGAGAACTGATCGAACGGGCCTGGGAGCGCGGCGACCTGATGAAATTCGAAGAAAAGACGCGCAACGATTTCGTTACTGAAGTGGATAAGGCCAGCGAACAGGAGATTATCTATCACCTGCGCAAGGCCTACCCCAAGCACAGCATCCGCGCTGAAGAAAGCGGCCTGCAAGAGGGCGCAGAGCCAGATTACGAGTGGATTATCGATCCCCTCGATGGCACCACCAATTTTATCCACGGCGTCCCACAGTTCGCTGTTTCTATCGCCTGTCGCTATCGCGGCCGCATTGAGCACGCAGTCGTACTGGACCCCATCAAACGCGAAGAATTTACCGCAAGTCGCGGTCGCGGAGCTGCCCTGAATGGCCGCCGTATCCGCGTCTCTTCACGCCAGGGCATGCGCGGCTCTCTGATTGGCACCGGCATCCCCTTCAACGGCCTGCCGCTGGATAACATCGACGCCTACCTGGCCGCCCTAAAAGATATCGCGGGGCAAACTGCGGGAATCCGCCGCCCTGGCGCCGCAGCGCTGGATCTTGCCTATGTTGCTGCCGGGCGATTCGACGGCTTCTGGGAAATGTACCTGAACACCTGGGATATCGCAGCGGGCTCCCTGTTGGTCAAAGAAGCCGGCGGCCTGATCAGCGACTTCCGCGGTGGTGAAGACTACCTGGACTCCGGCCACCTGGTCTGCGCCACTCCGAAAGTATTTAAGCCCCTGGTGAAAATCGTGGGCAAGCATATGGGGCACATACGCTAAAAGCCTGAGCGGCACTCCGGCAAATAAGATGCCGGGGTGCTGATTCCAAAAGTCCAGTTCACCTCTTCCCCGTCAAACACTCCATCAAAACTCGCGCAAGCTGCGGTCGATCAAAGTTATCCGGCAAAGCGGTTGTCACCCCCGAGGAAGCCTCTCCCCCCATAACCACCAAACAGGTTTTTTGAGTGACTTGACCCTGCTTGAGGATACTTACCAAATCCCCAACTGACATTCCCCGCAAGGCATTGGGAAACAACAGTACATCCGGCGCTTGGGTACGCGCCATAAATATGGCCTCAACAACATCTGCGGCCACAGAAAGCTGTACTTGCGGCGCCCCCTGCAAAAGTTTTTCCACCCGAGCCACACTTTCAGGACGGTTATCCACTAGCAGCAATCTACAATCGGGTAATGTTGACGGGGCATCAACAGAATTTGCAAATGACAGGAAAGACTCCGCAGCATCAACCATTGGGAATTCAACCCAAAATACTGAGCCCTGCCCTTCCTGACTGTCAAAATCGATCCGCCCCCCCATCGCCTCCGCCAGACGCTTGGCAATTGCAAGACCGACACCCGTACCCTCGATATGCCCCTTTTCCTCCCCCAAACGGTTAAAGGGTTCAAAAACTTCTTTGCGTCTCTCTGCTGCAATCCCCTTGCCGGTATCCAAAATATTCAGCCTCAACCAGCCATCGGCCTGCGGCGTAAAATTAATAATGACACGGCCATTTTCACGATTGTATTTCACCGCATTGCCCGCCAGGTTCAATACAACTTGCTTATAGCGCACAGGGTCCGCACAAATATAAGCTGACTCCCAGCCGAGAGGCTCAAACATCAAACTTACGCGACGGGTTTCAGCCAGGGGCTCAAGTAAACGTTTACATTCTGCAACCAAATCGGCCGGACGAATTAATTCCATCGAGGGGCCCAAACGCCTACTGTCGATTCTGGCCAGCTCCAATACATCGCCAACCAAATGCAATAAATGCTGCCCCGCTCGACGAATTTCTGATAAGCGCTGACGCTGGTCTGCGTTGAGACTCTGATCTAATTCGACAATTTGGCTGTAACCTAAAATTGCATTAAGTGGCGTGCGTAATTCATGGCTCAGGCTAAATAATAAATCTGCCCGATGCGCATTTTCCTCCCGCTGCAACTCCAGCTCCCGCTCCATTTGCGAAAGTCTTTCCCGGCTGCGGCTGACGTCTTGTAAAACTCCCAACACCCGCACGGGCTGACCGCGACTATTTAATTGGGCCTTGCCGCGGCAGCGAACCCAAACCACACTGCTATCCGAACGCCAGATGCGAAATTCCACATCGAGCGGTAACCCCTCGCGCACATGATCCCGCATGGACTGCTCAACCCGAGGGAAGTCCTCCGCTAAAATTCGAGCCTTCCACTGCTCCGCGGCTGAAATACCGATACTGCGTATCGGGCTCACTTCGTAACCCAGAATTCCCCAGCAGGCATCATCAAGCACCATTTCATCTGCGCGTAGATCCCACTCCCATAAACCATCGCCAACTCCAGACAGTGTTTGTAAGGGGCGCTCGCCAGGCAGGTTGGATAGGTAGCGCTGGGCCAAGGTTTCAGTGAAGTCAGCGCAACTTCCAATCACAACAAATCCACTGTCATCCTCGAGGTTTATTGCGCGTCCCCGCAATCGTAACCAGCGCAACTGACCGAAACTGTCGTAGGCACGAAAAGTAGTATCGAAGTGTCCACCTTTGTTAGTAAGACGACGCCGCACAGTGATAATTCGATCCCGCTCATCAGAGTGAACCGAACGCAATTCATCACCCGTCCACAGGGAAGTCAAAGAGAGTTCTGCAGTTTCTGCAAACAGGAGCCAAATTTCACCCTGAGCACGCTGGGCACCGGAATCCGGATGCCACTCCCACAATCCACAATCTGAATCCAAAAACAAATCTTGCAAACAAGCGGCATGGCGGGTCAGACGAGATTCATCTACAGAAGAGAGTTCGTCGCTGGTTGCCAACTGGAACTCTGCATTGGATGGATTTGGGGTTAATGACTCTGACACACAGGGCTCTACTATCGAAATTCGCTCATTAATTATATGGCTCATGCATCCTTGCCATGAAAGAGAGCCTCTCCCCCGGGCCTTTAGATTTGGAAGCTCCTCGGGAAACCATAAACTAAAGCATTATGAGCTTTGCGCAAAGTGCGGACAAAAAAAAGGCCCCGCAATGCGGGGCCGTAATCAGCGATGATGAGAGAAAACGGGAAGTCACCCAGTGTTAATGGTTTGCCATAACCCTAAGAAACTCTCCCGAAATGCGGAACCTTCGCCCCGCATGATTACCAATGCAACCCTTATGCCAACTTTATAAACAGTAAGATTCGTGAAGCTCCACACCGACTATTTCTATGCCTTGGGAAAAATGAACCAGCAAGAGACCCTTTTTTCGTTTTTTGCACCAAAAAATGGCAGAGCCACCTCATGCCACCTAGGTTTGCAGAAGTGGCCATCCACTCCGATGACTTTGTGCCACAATTTTCTAAAGGAATAGCTCCTAGCTTGAGCAGGGAACTGGCAAATATAAACTCCCTCCCTCCTTGACTCCACAATACCTCTCGGAGCCTCTGCTATAACCGGATCAAAAGATGAACAAGGCCACAACTGTACGTAAACGTTTTTGGATCCCCACTATTCTCTTTGCCTCTACAGGCTTCCTCGCTATCACGGCAGTCCCTCTGTATGGAGTCATTTACGGATATCATTGGCATCAATGGATCGCCTTTCTCATAATCACTTTTATTTGTGGATTAGCGATTTCTGCAGGCAATCATCGACTCTGGACACACAGGGCTTATGAAGCCCACTGGATCTTACGACTATTACTTTCGTTGTTTAGTGCGGCAACCCTGCAAAACACGACATTGAATTGGTGCTCTGAACATCGCCGCCATCATCGCTATACCGATGACAATGACCGAGACCCACACTCTTCTGCGCGAGGGTTTTGGCACTCCCATCTCGACTGGATGATGCACGAATACCCGTCAAATAAAACAGACCACGGCAATGTTCCCGACCTTAAACAAGATAAAATTGTTATGTGGCAACACAAAAATTACCTTCCAATAGCCCTGGGGATGAATTTTAGTATTTGCCTACTGCTCGGACTTATTACCGGGGACATTATTGCCATGTTCCTACTCGCTGGAGTTTTACGCATTGTAGTGAACCATCACTCAGCCTTCGCCTTAAATTCAATCGGACATTATTGGGGAGGAAAAAGTTATAGAAGCGACATATCTGCGTGTGATAATCCACTTATAAATATTTTTTGCTTTGGTGAGGGCTATCACAACTATCATCACGCTTTCCATTACGACTATCGAAATGGCGTTAGATGGCACAATTATGACCCCACCAAATGGCTGATTAAAGCTCTGAGCTGGTTGGGAGCCACTCAAAAACTAAAGAGAGCCCCGGACCGCAAAATAGAGGCGGCCTTACTAGAAGTTGAGTTCGAACACACTCAGAAAAAACTGCGAAAAAAAGACAACGATCCTAGTCGAATCGAAATATTAAAGAAAGAGAGGAAGCTATTTTTTAACACAACCAAAAAGTGGCGGGAAGTAGATGTAAAAATTTCCACCCTAAACAAGGTTGAACCCAAACCAGCCAATGAAATCAACTCCCTCAATGCACAAGTTAAAGAATTTAAACTGAGCTTGAAGGCGCAAAAAAAACGACTCAGAGCAATGCTAAAAGAGTCTGATAAACAGTCTTCATTGAGCAGTAAAATAAACACCCAGGAAAACGTCACATAAGAAGCAGCGGGCCCACCACCATAAAGTAATAGCCATGGAGACCCTGAATAGATCCGTGATACCTCCCCCTGGCTTGTTTGAAAAGATCAAAGACAAAGGGAGCTGGCAAGAGATCCTGGACAGTGAGATTTGCGAATTCGCCAAGTTATTGAAGAAGTGGAAATCTCTTCAATTTTTACGCCATGGAGAAAAATATGGACAGCCGCCCGGCGAGTGGGAACTTACTTCGATCCAAATGAAAATCCAAGAACTTGAATATGGACTCAAAATGCAAGGAAAGCGGCTAAAAACTCTAATTGAGAAAAATCGGCCAAACGAAGGGGCGGCCACCCCCTAACCAGACAATAAGTATTGCTTCGCAAGATAACAAAATCGACAAACTATTAGCGAACTTCCCTAGTCGCTGGCAAATTTTCGCATGGAAAATGCCACCCGCTCATCCACATTTTTCCTGAACATTTCTTCATCAAATTTTTCGATAAAGCCCAAACGTTCGCGCAAGCCAACACCGTTGGCAACTTGGATTGCCAACCCTGGACGCGCATTGGCCTCGAGTAAGAGCGGGCCACGTTCACGATCCAGTACAATGTCACAGCCCAAATAACCCAGCCCGGTCATTTCATAACAGCTGGCCGCCAAGCGGACCAGCTCGTACCAACCTGGCACATGCAATGCATCGAAAGGCACTTCAGTGTCCGGGTGCTGGTCAATTCGCAACCCGCGCATTACCGCATGACAACTTTTGCCCGTGGCCAGGTCGATACCAACACCCACAGCGCCCTGGTGCAAATTGGCTTTACCATCTGAGGCGTGGGTTGAGCAGCGCAGCATGGCCATCACCGGATAACCGCGAAAAACAATAACCCGCACATCAGGCACACCCTCAACAGAGTAGCGATCGAAGACCGGGTCAAAGTCCACCAGGGCCTCCACCATCACCCTGTCGGGTTTACCACCGAGACTGTAGAGGCCGCTGTGAATATTGCTCACGTGCCGCAAGATATCCAGCGCATCAATTTCAGCACCGGATATCTTTTTATATTTGTCACCATTGCGACCGGCAATAACGAGAATACCTTTACCACCGGAGCCCCGTGCCGGCTTGATTACAAACTGCCATAGAGGGTCAATCACCTCCATAACTCGCTTGCGGCTGGCAGGGCTTTCAAATGCCTCGATCAACTCGGGCACAGGAATTCCCGCTTTTTTAGCCGCGCGCTTAGTGTTTAGCTTGTCGTCGACGATGGGATATTTTTTGCGGTCGTTATAGCGCGCAATATAGTCAATATTACGCGCGTTCATTCCCAACACCCCCATGCGGCGCAGGGTCAGCGGAGATACCACTCCGCCGCGAACTTTATTGAAGATATGCTTAACTGAAAACTGCAGCATAACGCCCCCTAGCGAACCAGCGGACGGAAACGCATCAACTCACTGAGTCGATATCCGGTGTAGTTGCCCACCACCAGAATAAAGGCCAGCAATACCAACAGTAACTCGGGGAAGTTGAACGTCCAATGCTCAATATAGCGGTTGGTCATTACCCACCAAGCCAGTATCGCCACGAATAAGCTACCCCCGGACTGCACCACCACTTCGTAGGGACCATCCTCCTCCCACACAATCGACATACGCTCGATAGTCCAGGCAAGGATAATCATCGGGAAGAATGTCACTGTGAGAGCCTGCTCAATGCCCAGCTTATAGCTGACCACACTGATTGCCCCCATTATTATCACCACCGTCACCACGACGGCGGCGATCCTCGACACCAATAGCAAATTGAGTCTACTGAGATAGAACCTCACCCAAAGGCCGAGGATCAGGATCAAGGTAAAAATAGCTAAACCGGTAATCAGCTGGGTTTCGATAAAGGCAATTGCCAGCAGTACCGGCATAAAGGTACCGGAGGTGCGCAGGCCCACAAATACACGCAGCAGCACCACCACCAGGGCCCCCACAGGGACCAGCAGGATCAGCTTGAAAATACTCTGCTGCTCAATGGGCAAACTGTAGATCGAGAAATCCACCAGCGCATCTTTCTCATCCTTGGTGCTGCGCATAGAGACATCGCGAGCTGGGACATCATTGGCAATCACAGAGAAAGTCACTTGAGAGTTACGACCGCCCTCAAGATCTAAAAGACTCTTGCCACCGCGCTGCCAAATAAAGAAATTTTCCGGCACACCTGGCTGGCCACTGCTGGGTTCAAACACGATCCAACGCTTGCCATCATAGACTTCAAGCAGATCTTCTGGAGATAGTCGACGTCGATCATCCTCCAGGTAGAGGCCGCGAATACGGTGAGCGGGGATATCGGCTGTCGCCAGTACAAGCAAAGCGACATCTACAAAAGAGCGGTCGGCGTAATGGCGGAAGATCAGGTTGCGATCCTGATTCTCATCGTCATTCAATTCGAATAGTAATTGGGTGGTTAGAGATTCCACATCGGAAGAGCGCTCACGAGCCTGCTCAACCAGGGAGTAAATCGCCAAGCGCACCGCTTCTTGCTCACGGGCCCCCAGGAAGGGTTTTTGTATCTCAGTGCTCAGATCCAGAGGCTGCGCCAGCGCGGCACCGGGGCGCTGGTAGACATCCAGCTGATAGAAGAGAGATTGGGGGCCTCTTGCGGCCCGGCGAGACCAAATGGCCCGATAGGCATCATCTTCTCTCGCGATATAGAAACCAAAACCGGAGGAGCTGAAGGTCTCCCCCAGTATTTCCATATTGCGCTGTTCGCGCGGGAGGGTCAGTGCGGCCTTTACCGGACCGCCATCGGCATCGAAGCCTACTTTTGCTTCGATAGTCCACACAGTGCGGTACTCACCCGGTAACAGCGGAAAACCCAACTCGAGGTTTTTATAAGCAGTCAGGCCTGCTCCCACCAATGCGAGTAATGCCGCAATTACATAAACTTGGACACGCGGCGACATTCGCCATTCCCCGTAACTCTGAGGCTCCAACTAGGAACCCAATTGGATAACTGGCCTATTTAACCCCGTCTATTTGGGGCTGGCCCTGGACATTGCGCCGGCTCACATCGACAACAGCGGCATCTTTGAGGAAGTTGCGTCCCAGCAGCATCAATAAATCAGAGCCGCCCTCATCGGTCAGGTTAACTTCCACTTGGTGGGTTACATGCCCAACAGTCAGGTTAAGCTCTACCACCGGCCTGCGCTGATTATCAAAACCCAGGCGCTCCACTCGAACATGGCGCTTGATAGGCAGCTCTACCGAGACTGGGTCCATTTTACTGGACTGTACAATCTGGAACCTGATCCAGTCCCTGCCATCCCGCTCGAACGGAGTCAGCTTCCTGACCCGCAGTGTGGAGGTTGGTGAACCTGTATCGACGACAGATTCCAGGATCAGGCCGGGAGGCTCTATGGCCACTTCTTCTACCGATCCCAAAACCAGCTTGTCTTTGGCAACAGGCACTTCGACTACTTTTTCTACAGTTCGTTCGATTACCCGCTCTACAACTTTTACCTCCGGCTCAGCACAAATGACTTCCGCAGGCTCGGGGCACTGCATTGCCACATCTGGCGATTCCACTGGTGGTACAACTTCCGCTGGCTGGGCAGCCCGGTCCCGCCCCGGATACATCAGTGACTCACAACCGGCGAGCACCGAAAGCGTCAACATTAACCACAGAAGGGAAAATCTTTGCATACCGACCAATTACCTCAAGCCCCATTAGCAATGCCATTCGGACCGCTACAAACGCGCGGTGTTCGCTTAAATGACGGAGAAATTAGTCCCCGCCTCAGGCAAAAGGTCGATATTAGCTCATGAGCGCGGCCACTGCACAGAGATGTCCGCCGAGTCGCGGGACTCAACGCTAACAATGTGACATGCCGCCCAGAGTGGTTAAAAGCACTGGACCCAAGGAATTAAAGGCTGGTTAGCCCTGCTGCAGGCGCTGGTCGATAGTTTCCAAAATAGCCAGCAGTGCCGCAGCATCATCCCGCCCTTTGAAGAACTCCTCGGCAACCGGAGCAATACCACACTGGCCCGGCAGGGGCATCTCCCCTTCAATCAGCACCTGCATACGCGGCAAGAAAATAAATTGAAGCCACTGGGGCAGGGTCAAAGTATCCACACAGAATGGCTCGGTGCTGGCCAGGGCTTCTGCGGGCGGCGCATTATCCTGCCAAACCTGCAGGCTGCGCAGTTCGGACTCAAGGAACAGGAGCTGATCAGCGATTTCAGAATAAATAGGTTGCATAACTCATAGAACCTTCACATTTACAGCCGTGATAATACGCAATAGCCACCTGCCCGATCTGAGTAACAGCGCAAATACGACCAAAGATTTTCTAAATTTTTCGATTAAAGGGCGGCAGTGAATTGAGTATTGCCTGACCATAGCGACGGGTAACCACCCGGCGATCCAGCAAAGTGACTGTGCCGCTGTCCCCTTCTGCCCGCAGTAAGCGCCCGCAGGCCTGCACCAATTTTAGGGCTGCATCCGGCACTGTGATTTGCATAAATGGATTGCCGCCCTTAGCTTCAATCCACTCCGCCAGCGCAGCCTCAATCGGGTCATCGGGCACCGCAAAAGGCAGTTTCGCAATAACCACGTGGCGGCAGTAATCCCCTGGCAGGTCCAACCCCTCGGCAAAACTCGCAAGCCCGAACAGGATACTGCTGCCACCGCCGTCGATAATCTCACGGTGGCTATCCAGCAACTGCTGGCGGGATTGCTGCCCCTGCATCAGGATTCGGTTGCGCCAGGTACCAGGGAGCGCCTCGTAAACCGTCTCCATCTGGCGCCGGGAGGAAAACAGTACCAGAGCGCCACCCTCCCCTTTCAGCAGGTCTGGCAACGCATCGATAATGGCGTCTGTGTGTTGCTCTGCATTGCCCGCATCCACAGCTTCCGGGGGCACTTGCAGTGTTGCACGGGAAAAATCGAAAGGACTCGGCACCACCTGATAGCTGGCATTGTCTGGAGTACCGGCACGCATTTGCAAACGATCAAATTTCCCCAGTGCTGTGAGTGTGGCCGAAGTCAGTACCGCGCCGTAACAGCGGCGCCACAAGCTGTATTCCAGGGTTTTGCCTGCGAGTATCGGTGAGCTGCAAACCTCAAAATCTGTGGAGCCGCCCCAGTCCACCAGGGTGACCCAGCGCGCCTGAGGCAATGCGCTATCAGCATCGGCACGGGCGTAATTCGCCCACAACAGAAGATTGGCCTCAGCGCGCCCATGCCAACTGCCCAACTGGGGGTACCAGCGCTCCAGATCTGCCAGGGGTACCGGCGAGTGGCCGTCCTCCATCATGCGTTGGGCGGTCTGCAACATCTTGCTGAGCAGGCTTTCCAACTCATCAAAGTCTTCCCGCAGCTTTTCCGCCAGCTGCGACATGGAATCGGGGATTACCCCACCTTCAAAGCGATGGCGGATGGTATTGCCCCGCTCATCTTCAAATTCACACAGCTCTTCAATCAGCGGCCACATCTGCTCCAACCCCTGCTTGGCAGAGGTGAGAACCGCCGGCAGCTGCTCGCCGCAGCGGTCGATCTGGGCGCCGTCACCAATCTCACCCAGCATCTGCCCCAGGGCCTTATTGGTTTGATCCAACCAACCGGTGGAAGCCCCGACGCGACTGTGGTGAGAGAAATGATTGAGAGCCTTTTCCGGTAGATGGTGGGCTTCATCAAGTACATAGATAGTCTCTTCCGGGGGCGGAAGAATTGCGCCACCACCCAGGGCCAGGTCCGCCAGCAACAGGTCGTGGTTAGCAACTATCACCTGGGTCTTGCCCAGGCTCTCTCGCGCTCGGAAGAAGCTGCAATTAGTGACATGGGGGCAGCGGCGGCCACTGCACTGGCGGTGGTCAGTGGTAACCCGACTCCAATCATCCGTCTCGATCGTATCCGGCCAGTTATCCCGATCGCCATCCCAGGTACCCGATGTCAGGCTATCCGTCATCTTCTGGTAGAGAGCGACACTCTCCGCTTCCACCTGCGGGAGTTCATCTTCATAGAGACCAAGGGAAAGGCCGGTGCCGGAGGCAGAAAAGCTGGACAAGAGTTGGTCCAACTTGGATAGGCAGAGATAGCGGCCACGGCCCTTCGCCAGGGCAAACTCAAATTTGAGCCCGCTGTGACGAGCAACTTCTGGCAGGTCCTTGTGGATAATCTGTTCCTGCAGGGCCACCGTGGCGGTGGATATCACCAGGGTCTTGTCCTGGGCCTGGGCCAGGGGAATAGAGGCGAGAAGGTAAGCAACAGTTTTACCGGTACCCGTACCCGCTTCAACTACACAGATATGCTCGCCATCAGTCTTGTCGCTATCGCGCTCACCACTGGTATTCTGGGTGATGGAACCCAGGGAGCGGGCAATGGCGGCTACCATCAGCTTCTGCCCATAGCGGGCTTTCAGCCCTCGACCGGACAGGAATTGGCTATAGGCGCCCTGAATGGCGCTTTTGTGTTTTTCGTTGAGCACGGGGGTGAGGTCTATTCGCTAAGTGGCTGGCGCAGGGGGCGCTATTATCCACTAAGCGCCCTCTCCCCACCAGCTTCTGAACTCAGCGGGCCTTACTCATAGGCGAGGCGAGATACCACGGGATTGGCGTAGGCCTGAATAGCCTTGTCGCGCCAGCGCTCATCAACCCGAGCCATGCGCGCTTCAAACTTCTCCCGCTCTTCTCTATGTGCAGCGGGGTCCCAGGCTTTAGCCGGATATCCCACCGGTAATTGCGGAACCTCACCGTAAACCATCTCGTAGGCAATCATATTGGATGGATGCAATGTGTAGTTGCCGATAACTTGGCGATCTATTTCTTCAGCCAGACTGTTTACATCGTTAAAATCACCTTCAATCGGCGTGCCGAAGGCGGCATGTACACGGCCTTTGTGACCGACAATGCCCTTACCAATCGAGGCCAAGTCCTCGTTTTTACCCTTCTTGTACTCGTCCTTGTGCTCGGTAACGTAAATTTCCTTGGCCTTCTGTGCATCACAGGGGTCCCATTCGTAGGAAATAGATACCGGAACAATATGCAACTTGCGCCAAAAATCGGCAAAGGGCGTTTCCCGGTTCTTAGTCATGGCGAACATGGCGCAGAGTGCTGGATTGGTGCGATCCAGGCCATCTTTGGCGCGCCCGGAACGCTGTGCGATCCACACATGCTCGTTATCGTTGACGATGGAGTGATAGATGTAATTGGACAACTGGGTTGCTGCCTGCAGCTTTTCCCGACGACTGCCCGAGCTGCGCACCACGGTGAAGCACTTGTTCAACTTCATCAGGTCGCTGGCAAACTGCTTGCTGAGCAGGTTGTCTCCAATCGCAATGCGGGAGGTCTCATGCCCTTCGCGGAACATCGCCTGAATCATCAGCGCCGGGTCCATAGCGATGTCGCGGTGATTGCTGACAAACAGGCAGGCGCGATCCCTGGGCAGGGTGTCCAGACCAGAAATGCTCAGGCCGGAGGTGGTGCGCTTGATCACCTTCTCCATATATTTGCCGACAATCTCTTGAAGATCCCGCACATTGCGAACATTGCGGAGTTCAAAGCGCAGAAACTGACGTACCAACCAGGCGACGGCGCCCTCCAGCTGAGCCAGTTTGGGGACAAGGAAATGCGCCGCTGCGTGGGACATTTCCGGGTCGGCAATTAGCCTTTTGATAACCTCGCGCACTTCATCATCGCGATAGGGGCGCATATCCTCGAATTGAGAGGGGTCTAACTCACTTGCTCTCATGAAATACTACCTGTCGGGCCTGCCTCAGACGGCCCGCACTTATTTATTTTGCGGCTGGATCAGCCGGGACTACTGGGCGCAGAACATACCGGAAGCGTCGACGAACTGCCAGCACTGGACCCGACCAGATAGTTGACCCCAGTGATAAATCCGGTTTCGACGACCAAGTCAACGCCAAAATACAGCGATGCTGCGATGATACAAAGTGGACTTCACCGCCCCAAGCTATGAGAATAAGGCTATTAACCGCCGCCGACGGCAAAACAACGATAACGAATACGGCGCTAGCCACGCAGTCAAGCAGGAGTTCACCTTGTCTCAATCCAACCCCAGCTCAGAGCCGCGCGCTCCCAGCTTAACGGACGCCCTGATCCCTCTCGGGATTCTCGTCGCCCTGTTGTCACTATCCGTATATTTCTACGGTGCAGACTCCTCCTACGGTCCCAATCAAATAGCGCTACTGCTCTGCGCCTGCGTTGTGGCCCTAATGGGGATGAAGAACGGACACAGCTGGAACGACATGGAAGGCGGGATGCTCCATGGCATTGGCCTGGTATTTGGCGCTATTCTGATCCTGCTGTCTGTAGGTGCACTTATCGGTAGCTGGATTCTGGCCGGCACAGTGCCTTCCATGATCTATTACGGCGTGCAGATTCTGTCGCCACAGTGGTTCTACGCCGCCAGCTGTATTATTTGTGCCGTAGTAGGACTAAGTATTGGCTCCAGCTGGACTACAGCGGGCACCTTGGGTGTGGCACTGATGGGAATCGCCGGCGCTCTGGGCCTATCCCTCGAGGTTACTGCCGGAGCCGTAATCTCTGGCGCCTACTTCGGCGATAAGATGTCTCCGCTCTCCGACACCACCAACGTGGCCGCAGCGGTAACATCCAATGATCTGTTCCAGCATATTCGCCATATGATGTCCACAGCGATCCCGGCCTTCGCGATCGCCCTGGCGGTTTTTGCTTTCCTGGGTTTTACCTCTGAAGCCAGTTCTGCCTCCGCAACTGATATCGAATCATTGCTCACCGCCCTTAGCAGTGAGTTCAAAATTTCCCTGGTTAGCCTGCTACCTTTGATCTTGTTGCTAGCAATGGCTTGGCGCAAAGTCCCCGCTTTCCCAACATTGATCATTGGCTCCCTGGTTGGCTGTGCCATCGCACTGATTTTCGAACCGGAAGCCGCCCGTCGCCTCGGTGGCGGTGAAGGTGCTTTAGCCCCCCTGAAGGGCGCCTGGTACAGCCTGTTCGACGGCTATAAGTCCACTTCCACCAACGAGAACGTAGCTGCATTGCTGTCCAAAGGCGGTATGAGCAGCATGCTCAACACCGTGTGGCTGATCACCTCCGCCATGGCCTTCGGCGGCGCTATGGAGCGGGCCGGATTCCTTCAGGTCATCGTCCAGGGAGTTTTGTCACTGGTTAAAACAGTGGGCGGCCTGGTAACTGCCACCGTATTCACCTGCTTTGGAATGAACCTGGCCGCAGGCGATCAGTACATGGCGATTATTATTCCGGGCCGTATGTTCCGCGAAGCCTTCAAGGAAAAGGGCCTACACGGGCTTAACTTGTCTCGCACCCTCGAAGATTCCGGCACCATCACCTCTGTGCTTATTCCCTGGAATACTTGTGGTGCCTTTATGGCGGCAACGCTGGGTATTGCTACCTGGGAGTATTTGCCTTTTGCCCTATTCAATATTATCTGCCCACTGCTGGCGATCGCCTATGGCTGGTTACACTTTAAGCAGAAGCCCATTTCTGTAGCGGCTGCGGCATCTTAAGGAAGAAGATAACCCCCCTATGAGTGAAAGCGGTACCCTAAGCGCCCTGATCGAGCAGGCTGACTTTAAATTGCGCTGGTTCGATCTGGGCCGGCGCTTGCAGTCGGTTTCAAAATCCACTGCGGCGGTATTCGAAGCGGGCCAGGCTCCCTGGCCACACCCCTACTTGCGCCAGGCCTGGACTGGCCTGCTACTCCAACCCAACGAGGGCGGTGAGCCCATCGTGTGGTTCCTGCGCTTCCCCCTGGACGAGCAGGGCAAACTGCAACTGCAAGCCCGCGATGGGTTGCTACACGCCCTGGCACAGGAGCTCAAGCAGGGGCCCGCTTCTGAATCTGCAGCGCAGCTGGACCAACTGCTGCAGCAAAGTGGCTTGCTGTTTACCCCGTCAACTGAGCGGCAGGCAACATTCCACTCCCAAACAGCGCTTCTGCTGGGCCTCCAGCCCAGCGAACATTACGAGTCTGTCCTGCGCTATTTTGGCGACCCGAAGAATCACCGCTGGGACAACCTTGCGCTGCAAGGGATTGCCGACTTGGCCGTGCGCTGGGAAAAAGAAAGCACTTTGCTAATGCGCCAGATTGGAAAAGTCGCGGCTCCGGTTTTTATTAACATTTGCCATTGCCTGGAAAACCAGCCGATCGACCACCGTCTTGCAGCAGCCATTATTGAGCGAGCAGAGCAAGAACTGACCGCAAACACGCCGGATATCTCGGTGGCCGCTGCTGCTATCAGGGGTATCTCTCACTCACCAGCCACAGGATTGCGACAGGCATTTATACAGTCACTTTTAGCTGAAGATGCCAGCAACCAGAATAAAGAAGTCTTGGCCGCAATAGGCAGTCGCTGCGTCCAAGATTTGGAAGAGCAGGAACTGGCTGCACAGTGGGTTGGCAAACTGGCCGATGCCGCTGACCAGCAGACTTTTAACTTGCTGCTTTCCGACTTAATGTTCATTCCGAAAGTGCGAATCGCCCTATTGAGTGCTCTCCGTGACCCGGCAAGAAAAGAAAGTCTCGCAGTAGCCTTTGGCAATTTTTTGCACGGACCCAAACCGACACACTGAAGGCCTAAAGATAACGCCTCAGCTGGTGCTCCCTCACCCATTAAAGCTACTTTCACGAGTGAGAATTTTTAACAGAAAAAACTCTTACTCGTGAAACCATTTTCTTTGCATCGCAAAAAAACTCCCCAATCCATCAAGCGGCATTGTCAGCCACAATAATAATTCTTAGAGTCTGCCTCAAAACTGGCGCGATCAGTTTCAGCGCGTAGATTAAACAACCGAAATTCACCATAAAAAACGGTCAGCACAAATCACATTTTTTAAAAAACCCCTTATTTAAGTAGTTTTTTAAAATAAATTGGCGCACCTCTTTTCATAACTTGATCATTGACAGACATTTAAACCCAACGCCTATTACACTCAAATAGGCGGTACCTTTGTAGAACAGATTTTACAAAGCTGACCAACAGGTGACGTTTTATTGGCTATGCTAATGGCTAACATCAACGGAAAGGAGTTAGGGGATGAATTTCACTCCAGCCAAGTACTTAATTGGAATTATCAGTGCACTGGTTCTTGCAGGTTGCTGTAGCCCTCCGGCACCTCCAGCTTACTGCCCACCCGGCGCTGAACAAATTCCTCTATCCATGGCTTGTCCTGCAGATGCCGACTGCTGGATGGCTTCCGACAGAGTGCGCTGCATGAAGGTGGTCAAGTAAAATCTTTTTCTTGCCCGACAGCGTGGTGATTCATACTAAATGAAGTTTTGACCAAATCACCGCTGACAGACACCCGATTTACAAAGCCTTATTTAGTATGGATCACCACAAAATGCCGCTCTAACGAGCGGCATTTGTCTTTCCCCACACAGTTCCTTATCTCGAAACATTCCCTGTAATAGACTGTGATGCCCGCGGCGCTGGCCCGGCAAAGAAAATGCCGTTAGCATTGCCGCCCAGAAATAATAAATAAAATTTGATTTGTGTACGTTTTAGCCAAGTGGCAATAAAAAGGCTCAGAAGAGAACAAACCGAATACCATGACTAGTGAAACCCTGGCTTTAAGCCGTGTAGCGGCAATCTCACGGTTGAAGTCCCATTTTGACCAACATAAGTGGTCCTTGAGAGAGCTGTTTGCAACGGATCCCCAAAGGACAGATAAGTTCAGCTCAGACGCAGCCGGAATCTATCTGGATTACAGTAAGAACCACTTGCGTGAAGACACCCTTAAGTTGCTGTTGGAATATGCAGAAGAGCAAGGTCTGAACAACCAAATTACTGCGCTAGTGAACGGGGCCATTGTCAACAATACCGAACACCGCCCTGCCCTGCACACCGCACTGCGATTTCAGGGGCAACCGAAAACTGAACAAGAGCGGGCGGTAAAAGATTGCCGCGAGCAAATGAAACAGTTTGCCGAATCGGTGCACAACCATAGCTGGCGCAGCTTCTCAGATAAACCGATCCGCCATATCGTGAATATCGGTATCGGCGGTTCCGACCTGGGTCCGCGCATGGCGGTAGAGGCCCTCAGCCCTTGGCACAAGGGCTCTATCGATGTGCACTTTGTTGCAAATATCGATGGCGCAGACCTTAGCGACACCCTGGCTGGTATTGATGCGGAAGAAACCCTTTTTGTGATTGCTTCCAAGTCCTTTTCCACCTTGGAAACCCGTGAAAATGCGCTGTCCGCACGCCGTTGGATGTTATCTGCCGGTTGCGACGAGTCGCAGTTGGCCAAACACTTTGTTGCGGTGAGCAGTAATATTACTGCTGCTCAGGATTTCGGAATTGCTCCTGAGAATATTTTCCCAATGTGGGATTGGGTGGGTGGTCGCTACTCACTCTGGTCTGCTATCGGCCTGCCCATTGTTCTTGCTTGCGGCTATGAAGTTTTTGAACAGCTTCTGCAAGGCGCCAATGCAATGGACCAGCACTTCGCCACTACTCCACTGGAGTCCAATCTACCCGTACTGATGGCGTTGACCCAGTTCTGGTATCGCCAGTGCTGGCATACGACCAGCCATGTCGTGCTGCCCTACGCGCAGCGCCTGGCCCGATTCCCCGCCTGGTTACAGCAGCTGGATATGGAGAGCCTGGGTAAAAGTGTCGACAAGGACGGGCAGGCGCTGGGCTACCCCAGTGGCAGCGTTATCTGGGGCAGTGAGGGTACGAATGGCCAACACTCTTTCCACCAATTATTGCACCAGGGAACCGACCTTATTCCAGCAGACTTTATCGCGGTCAAGGAACCGACGTCTGAACTTCTTGAACAGCACCGCTGGCTGCAGGCCTGTTGTATCAGCCAGAGCCAGGCGCTACTGCGAGGCAAAAGCCTGCATGAGGCCCGCCAGGAGCTGGAAGAAGCTGGTCACACTCATCGTGAGGCCCACGCCCTAGCCCCACATAAAGTAATCCCTGGTAATCGCTCCAGCAACACCCTGATCCTGGAAAAGTTAGATCCTTTCCACCTGGGCTCGCTCCTGGCACTGTACGAGCACAAAGTCTACGTTGGCGGCTGCCTGCTGGGGATCAACCCCTTTGATCAGTGGGGCGTCGAACTTGGTAAGCAGTTGAGTTCAAAAATCCATAAGGCTGCCAAGGGTGAAATTCCTCAGGATGACTGGGATAGTTCAACCCGCAGCCTGATGAAAAAGCTGCTCTAAACTCTACAAAAAAGGCCGCACTAATTAGTGCGGCCTTTTTTGATCTTTGTTAAGGACATCGTTAACTGGATGCAGAGCCCCGCTTCAGCATTGGCTCAATTAGATCCAGTGGCAACGGAAATACAATTGTAGAGCTGTTATTTGCGCCGGCAATATCAATCATGGTTTGCATATAGCGCAAAGTAATCGCGTTGGCATTTTTCGATAATTGATTCGCTGCCTCAGTCAGCTTTAAAGCCGCCTGCGCCTCCCCCTCTGCGTGTATAACTTTAGCCCGCCGCGCGCGCTCCGCCTCTGCCTGCTGTGCGATAGCCCGCACCATACTTTCATCAAGATCGATATGTTTAATCTCTACATTAGTAACTTTTACACCCCAGGCATCTGTTTGCTCATCGAGTATTTTTTGGATATCTACATTTAGCTTGTCCCGCTCACATAACATCTCATCCAGCTCGTGCTTACCCAGTACCGACCGCAATGTAGTTTGCGCTAACTGGCTTACAGCCTCGTGATAAAATTCCACATTAATAATTGCAGACTGTGGATTAATCACCCGGTAATAAACCACTGCGTTGACTTTAACTGAGACATTATCCCTGCTGATAACATCCTGGGTGGGTACGTCCATAACCACAGTGCGCAGATCCACGCGCTCCATAGTTTGAACAATGGGAATGATTATAATCAGTCCTGGCCCCTTCACTGTTTGGAAACGCCCCAGGAAAAATACCACCGCGCGCTCATACTCCCGCAAAATACGAATGGCATACATCAGCAGCAATATAAGTGCGACTACCAGTATCCCAAAAAAATAACTGAGCATCATTGGACTCTCCTTATTCCCACCTTAACTGTTGAGCACTTTCATTAGCTCAACTGATTGCCCTACCTATTCCACCTCTACCCGTAAAACCATACCGTGTTGGGCCACTACTCTAACTTTCTGACCCACCTTCAGAGGCTGGTTGCAGGTCGCCTGCCAAATCTCTCCATCGAGATGCACCAAGATCTCTGCGTCTTTAACTTCGCTTACCACCGCAGAGCGTCCCACAAAAGCCTGGTCTGCCGGGACTTTCGGCTGGCGTAAACTGCGTCCAACAGCGGTTAGTAGCATCAATAAAAAGACACCACTTACACCGGCAATAGCCCCAATCAGCTGTTTGGAAACCTGCATTCCCGGCACATCACTATCAATAAGCATTACAGAGCCAATCACCAATGCAATAATTCCACCGATCCCCAGGGCGCCGAAACTCGGCATAAAAACCTCTGCCACAATCAGCAATGCGCCAACAATAATTAATGCAAGACCAGCGTAATTAATCGGTAAAACTTGCAAGGCATAAAATGCCAGTAACAGGCAGATAACACCAACAATCCCGGGAACAAAAGCACCGGGGCTATACCCCTCAAAAATAAGCCCGTAAATACCCACCAATAACAAAATATAGGCCACTTGAGGATTGGTAATCAGGGCCAGCAATTCATTGCGCCAATCCGGCTCGTAACTTTCACTTTGCAGCTCGGCAATATTTTCAGGAATCGTATAATCACCGATATCGAGTAATACTTTTCGACCAGCAACCTGGCGCAATAAATCGTCATCATTATCCGCAACAATATCGATAACATTCATTTTTAACGCTTCCGGAGCCGTCAGGGTCGCGGCCTCGCGTACAGCTTTTTCCGCCCAGTCTGCATTGCGCCCATGGCGCTGTGCCAAACCCCGGATAAACGCGACTGAGTCATTAACGACTTTGCGCTCCATGGCCGTTCCCGCAAGCGGTTTTTCTTTTTCTCCATCCTCACCGTCTTCCGCCTTTTCTTTTTTCTCCTCCTCCTGCTTTCCCCCCGGCATAGGTGTGCCCTGAGGTCCGCCAATCTGCACTGGCGTAGCCGCTCCCAAGGTGGTAGCAGGAGCCATAGCGGCGATCTGGCTGGCATAGAGAATATAAGTTCCCGCACTCGCAGCGCGCGCGCCGGAGGGGTAAACGTAGGTGGCAATAGGGATAGGAGACGCAAGGATATGCTGGATGATATCCCGCGAGGCCGCATCCAACCCCCCAGGGGTATCCAGATGCAGAATCACCAACTCTGCGCCCTGGTCCACAGCTTCCTGCGTAGCCCGCTTGAAATAATCAGTCGTCGCGGGACCTATGGCGCCATCAATTTTGAGTATGGCTACATGGGGAAAGGGCTCTTCCAGGGCGGCACTTTTGCACACAAAAAGGCTGAGCAGCAGCGCCAGGAAAACCAGGCTGCGAAAGAACAAAACGGGCGAATTCTGCTTCGACATGCATCCATCCCTGATGCGACATCTGGCTCAACGCCAATATTTGGATATTGAGTGCCACAGCGAACAAGCAAAATCACTTTAGCATTCACGACACCCTAAACCGGAAACAAAAAACCCCGGCTAATTCCATCAGATTAACAGAATTAGCTGGGGCCTTGTTTATTTCCACCGGGATTTACGCCCAGTTGAGTAGTTTTATACCCGATTGCGTCGGCTATACCAGTTCACATCGCGGGAATATTTATCTACCTGATTCTCAACACCCAGCAACATAGCAAACAGAGCCATACGCACCAGCAAGCCATTGTCGGTCTGGCGGAAAATCGCCAGGCTCGGATGTTCATTTAGGTCGGTATCCAGTTCGTTCGCCTCTGCCCGTGAATCCCGTGGCAGGGGGTGCATAATTACCGTGTTAGGCTCTGCGTGGCGGGTAAAAATAGCCTTATTCAGGCGGAAGCGCCCACGATAGCGGTTGGCCTCTTCCTGAGAGGCGAAACGCTCTTCCTGGATACGGGTGGAGTAAACAATATCCACATGGGAGATAGAGGATTCCAGTTGATCAGTAACCGTCACCTCGTGCCCGGCCCCGCGCAGCATCTCCACAATCATTTCCGGCATGGCCAGTTCCGGTGGAGAGACCAGGGTAATCTGCACCTTGCCAAACAAACACAGCAGTTTGCACAGGGAGTGCACCGTGCGGCCATGCTTGAGGTCGCCGATCATGGCGATACGAAAATCATCCAGGGTGCGACCGTGCGCAGCCAGTTCCTTGCGAATGGTGTAGAGGTCCAACAGTGCCTGGGTGGGGTGTTCATTGGCGCCGTCGCCGCCGTTGACCACCGGCACACGACTCGCTTCAGCAAACTCAGCCACCGACCCTTCTTTTGGGTGGCGCATACAAATCACGTCGCTATAGCCCGATAGCACTCGGGCGGTGTCGTAAAGGGATTCGCCCTTTGCCATAGCGCTGGCAGTAATTCCTACCGTTTCACGTACAGTACCGCCCAACAGATTAAAGGCGGCTCCAAAACTCAGGCGAGTACGGGTGCTCGGCTCCATAAACATATTGCCGAGAATCGCCCCTTCCAATACTCGCGTTACCTTTTCACGCTGTGCATAGGGGGTCATGGCGTCAGCTACATCAAATACACGCTCTATGTCGGCGCGCTCAAATTGGCTGACCGACAGAATATTGGCTCCGATAAAGTCCATGGTTACTCCAGTGGTTGCGCCTTGTGGGCGCCGGGTATTCGCGAGCGGCATTCTACTCGGGCACCAGGAAAGAGCCCAGAGGAAGAACGGCCGCTGACGTGATTCGACACATTAGGCGAGTAAGCTATCGCCCCAGTTCTCCAGCTCTGTAATCAGGGAGATGCGCTCCGGGTGCTGAACCCGCAGCTCAGACAGCTGGCGGAAGTAATCTTCCAGGGTGATTGAGGCCCCGGCAGTAGCGTCAGTTAAGCGCTGGAAACACCAGATCTGCCAGCGCTGGTGCTCTTCCTCAGACAGGGTCTCGGGGAAATTGCGCGCCCGCATACGGAATAGCAGCTCGGGTAAGCGCTTATCGGTGAAAGGCACTTCACCCGCCAAAGCTTCCGGACCTCGGGCCGCCAGTCCACGGTGCAGTTCACGGCAGATATCGCGGTCAGAGTCGCTGAGGAATCCACCGTAAAGGTCCGCTTCCACATCTCTCTCAGGGAATTCCCGATCCAGGAATACGTTGTGCAGCTTTTCTGTCAAATCGATATCTTTGAGCTTCTGCCAGTTCGCCTCACAGGTTGTGCGATCGATACCCAGCTCAGCGGCGCGCTTGTCATCCAGCATATTTGCAGGCGCCAATACCGGGCACTTGTTCAAATGCACCAGTTTCAGCCCTACCGGCAACTCGCCCTCACCCAGCTTGTCGTGAGAGGTGTACAGGCGCTCTCGCAGAGTGTCTGCATCCAGGCTGAGTAATGGCTCGGGGTCCATCGCCAGGTTGGCAACAATAACCGCATTGCGGTTAACCGGGTGACTGGCCAAGGGCATCACATAGGTCAAGTGACCATGATTAGCAGAGACCTTGCCGGAAATATGCAATAGCGGACGGCGCTCGCGCATATCGATCATCTTGGCGGCCTCCTGCTTGCGACGCAGGCGGAACACATAATCGTACAGCTTTGGTTGCTGTTTGCGGATCAGCCTCGCCATATCAATGGTGGCGTGCACATCCGACAGCGCATCGTGGGCGCCCTCGTGGGAGATCCCATTGGCAGCGGTCAATTCTTCCAGGCGGAAGGACGGCGCACCGTCCTCACGGGTGGGCCACTGGATTCCCTCTGGGCGCAGGGCGTAGGTGAGGCGCACCATGTCAATAATGTCCCAACGGCTGTTGCCGGAGCGCCATTCCCGCTCATAGGGATCGAGCAGATTACGATAAAGGGTGTAGCGAGTTACCTCGTCATCAAAACGCAAACTGTTGTAGCCCACCCCACAGGTGCCCGGCGCACCCAGTTCGACGAGGATGCGCTGGATAAACTCTATTTCCGGCACTCCATTGGCCAGGGCTTTCTGCGGGCTAATGCCAGTCACCAGGCTCGCCATCGGCTGTGGCAAGCAATCCACTGAAGGGCGACAGTAAATCATCAATGGCTCGCCGACGATATTCAGTTCTTCGTCGGTCCTGATACCGGCAAACTGCGCCGGCTTGTCGGCACCCGGGTCTGTACCCCAGGTTTCATAATCGTGCCAATAAAGTGTGGTAGAACTCACGGTACCTCCATAATTTGGCGGCATCATACCACCGAGAACCTCCTCGTCTGGACACCCAAGTCGAGATTTCGAGCACTCTGGACCAACTCCTTTGCCAACGCTGGTTGCAAAGCCGCCACCGCCCATTAAAATTCGGCGTTTCCACGAATTTAAGACAGCACTTCACTCTATGAATATTCGCCAGCTCCTCACCGACAAATTCCAGGCCGCCATGCTCGCCGCCGGTATCCCCGAAGAATGCGGCCCGATTGTGGCACCTGCGAAGAAAGCCGGATTTGGCGACTACCAGGCCAATGGCGCTATGGGCGCTGCCAAGCGTATGGGCACCAACCCGCGCGAGCTGGCTGGCAAGATCCTTGAGCAGCTGGATAAAGGCGATATGATCGAAAAAGTCGAGATCGCAGGCCCCGGTTTCTTGAATATTCACTTGAGCGAACAGTGGCTGAGCCAGCAACTATTGTCCGCCCAAGGCGACAAGCGCCTGAATATCGCCTCGGTTGAAGAGCCCAAGACCGTAGTCATCGACTATTCCCACCCCAACCTGGCCAAGGAAATGCACGTAGGCCACCTGCGCACCACCATTATCGGTGATGCCCTGGCACGTCTATTGGAGTTCCAAGGTCACAAGGTAGTTCGCCAAAATCATATGGGCGACTGGGGCACCCAGTTCGGTATGTTGCTGGCACACCTTTCCGACAAGCTGGCAGACAGTGATGCAGAAGTGGCACTGGCCGATCTGGAAGTCTTCTACCGCGAAGCCAAGGTTCGCTTTGATGATGAAGAAGGCTTTGCCGATCGCGCCCGTGAATACGTTGTAAAACTGCAAGGCGGAGATGAGCAGTGCCTGAAACTGTGGAAGCAGTTTATTGATATCTCTATCAGCCACTGTGAAGAAATCTACTCCAAGCTGAATGTCACCCTCAAGCAGGAAGACGTATACGCTGAAAGCCAGTACAACGATGATCTGCCGGTGCTGGTAAATGAGCTGCTGGATAATGGAATCGCCGTTGAAGACCAGGGCGCGATCGTTGTTTTCCTGGAAGAGATGGCCGATAAGGAAGGCAACCCCAGCCCGATGATTATCCAGAAGAAAGGCGGCGGCTACCTGTATGCCACCACCGACCTGGCCGCTATCCGCTACCGCGCCAACCAACTCAGTGCCGACCGTATCCTATATGTTGTTGATGCTCGCCAATCCCTGCACCTACAACAGGCCTTTGTCGCCTCGCGCAAAGCGAGCTTCCTGCCGGAGTCGGTTTCTCTAGAGCATTGCGCTTTTGGCACCATGATGGGCGACGATGGCAAACCATTTAAAACCCGCACCGGCGGCACCGTAAAACTGGCAGCCCTCCTGGATGAAGCAGTAGAGCGTGCAGAGAAACTGGTGGCTGAGAAAAACCCGGAGCTGGATGCAAAAACCTGTGCAGAAATCGCGCGCAAGGTGGGCATCGGCGCGGTGAAATATGCGGACCTAAGCAAAACCCGCACTAACGATTACATCTTCAGCTGGGAATCCATGCTGAGCTTTGAGGGCAATACCGCCCCCTACCTACAGTATGCTTACACCCGCGTACGCAGTATTTTCCGCAAAGCCGGTATTGAGCCGAGCGAGCTCAAGGGCGATATCCAACTGGAAAACCCACAGGAACGCGCCCTGGCAATTAAACTAAGCCAATTTGGCGAAGTACTGGACCAGGTAGCCAAAGATACCTTCCCGCATGTGCTCTGCACTTACCTGTACGAGCTGGCCAGTGCTTATATGTGTTTTTACGAAGCCTGTCCGGTGCTAAAAGAAGGCATCAGCGAAACGCAGAAACACAGCCGCCTACAGCTGTGCAACCTGGTCGCGCGCACACTAACCGCCGGCCTCGATCTGCTCGGTATTGAGGTAATGGAGCAAATGTAAGCTGCGTATGCAGAGGGCGGCCACCGCCCTCTGCCGTCTCTGCATGCCTTTTCCTGCCGCGCCCGAGCAATCCACGGTCAGGCCCTGCGAACAAAAGCGCCTATCCTTGGGGCGCCGGGCTGTGGAAAACGCTCGATACACGCTGGCAATGCCGTCTGGTAAATGTATAGATCGCCCCCGGCTTCGGCACAAACGAGCGCTCAAGTCGACGTATTTACCGCTTCATGTCGACCACTTCTCTCTGCCGATATAAATCTGCACTAAGTACTTGTCACCACTGCCCGTCCCCAATATCATGCCGCGCTTCTACGTTTGGCACCCCATAAAGATCACTCCGGTGATGTTTTGCAAATAGAGCGATACCAGTGCCGTTATCGTCATGTGTGTCGGTTATTGTGGGAATCTAGGGAGCCTCTGAATAACTCCATAATGCCTCTGCGGGCCTTGAAGGCCGCATCTGCTGCGTTGCGGCTCTTGCTTGCAACTGCCACCCCTGCCTCGCAACAGTATCAACGGAACTGACACTCAAGCAGGAAAAGATTCTATATGTTCGTACTTTTAATAGTCGTTATTATTATCGCACTCTTAACTTTTCACCTGGTCGCGCTGGTCAGAGCACTATTCGGGCTCGACAAAAAGAAGAAAAAGACCAAGAAGGAAAAGAAGAGGATCCGTATAGGCCTGAGCGACGATGAAGATGCGCTTGATTACAGCGGTGACGGTGACTAGTGCGCTCATCCTTCACCGCCCTCCGTTACCACTAGTGCCAGAGTCCTGACACAATGATTTTAGCCGCCGATGTCGACTATCGGGAAACCTCAACCAGTATAGCCGCCATCACCTTTAAGCACTGGCAAGGTCGCTGTCCATCAGCTATATACCGCTCTTATGTAACAGAAGTTGCCGCCTCCGAGCCCGACCAATTCTACAAGCGCGAACAGGCCCCAGTTTCGCCCATCACTGCCGAGCTCTGACACTTTTACCAGCGCCTGCTCCCAAGCCATTTTGCCGATATAACCGCACACCTGCAAATACGGCCAAAGGTCAGGAGTTTTTTACCGCATACAATTATCGCGAGACATTTACCACACAAAAAGATCCCAACCAGGGCGCCATGCAGGCCTTTGCGGCGGACCCACAGCAAACGCGGCCGGCAGTAATTATCGCCAAAATGACAGTCATTGCCTGCTGACAATTCAGATTTATCGCCCATAAACAAAAACAAATAGTGACATTTCACTATTACTGAATTTTGGCAATAAATACACTTCAAACACCTAGCGCGGGTGTGTATAACGCCCCGCACAAAAGCTATTTGCCAAGCCTGTCACAGCAACTGTGCACCGGCGCTGCCACCTAGAGTTAGGTTGTAAGCAGCGCAGTAAATACGCAAGCTTGAATATTTCACAGAGACAGCAAAACAATATTTGTAGAAAACCTATCCAACACGAGATAAAAGAATGACCTGCTGGGACATTATTGGCATATCCGCCACAGTGGATAAAAGGGCGATTAAGCGTGCCTACGCCTCCAAACTCAAAAAGCATCGTCCAGATGAAGACCCCGAGGGTTTCAAGCAGCTTCGCCTCGCCTATGAGGAGGCCCTGGAAGAAGCCAAATCCTATCATCCCACTCAGGAGCAAAGCGCGCCGCAGTCCAGCCCGGTGCCGGCCGCAGAAAATACCGCAGCTCAAGTCGCGCCCCATGCTCAGAGAGAAATCATCGACAGCGACCGCGACAGCTGCGAACAGGCAGTGACCAAGTTGCAACAGGCGGTCGTAGAGCTCTATGAAGACTTTAATGCGCGGATACAGCTCGGCAATTGGCAGGCCATTTTCGACCAGGCTGAAACCTGGGATATAGAAGTTCTCCAGCACGTAGCGCTGGGGCTATTGCAGTTTATTGGCCGAAACCCTTTTATCCCCAGCGAGGTTATCAGCTACCTGGAAAGCCAGTTCGCCTGGCAGGAAAACCACAGCTGGCTGCAACAGTATTTCGAAGAAGACTTTCTACGTTATGTGTTAAATCATGCTATCGTCTGTCGCTGGGGGCCATCCTACCGAGACATTCGCTTCCCAGAAAACAGCGACCTGGAAACAGTCGAGACCTATCTCCGCCAACGCAAACTGCTGACCTATCTGCTCGATGATCCAGAAGACGATGAGCGCGATGCTCTGCTGAGCGCACTGCAAGGGCATAATGTACAAGACCCCGAACTCTACCGCCTACTCTCCAGTCTGTACTTAAACGAGGGCGATCTCGCGCGCGCGTTACAATACAGCGAACAACTCAACAACACCTTTAGTGGAAATATTGATGGGCACTTGCGCAGTGCCAACTTGTACTATCGCCAAGGCTATTTCAGCGCTGCGTTCAGCGCCTACGAATCCGCCCTCGCCATTGATGAAGAGCACCCCCTCGCTCTCAAGGGACTCGCCGCCTGCTACCTGCAAAGGTGCGATCTATTCGCCAGCAAACATCTCTTTGAGCAGGCCCTGGCACAAGTGCCCTTCGATATGGAAGCACGTATTCAGCTGGTGCAAATCAACCAGAAAATTATTCAGCAGGGCCTTGAGCACCTGGAAAAACACCCAAAGGACACCCGCGAACAGCGCTATGTAGCCGAGGGATATCTGGAGATAGGTGCCTACCACGAGGCGATTCAGTTTCTTCTCCCCCTCACCAAGTCAGGATTTTTTTCCAAAGCCGACAGAGATGGCGAGTTTCACTATCTACTGGGACTTGCCTACGAAGCGATCGATCAGCTGGAGGCAGCAGAGAATACCTTCAATCGATCACTCAATCTTGCGGTAATGAGTGGCGGCAACGGTTACGAGGCCCTCGTTAAGCTCGGCGAGACGGCATACGTCAACAATAAATTTAAATGGGCGGAAAAAATGCTCCTGCAGGCCCGGCATTTCAATCCGGAATCTAGCAAGGTACTGAGGTTACTGGCCGGCTGTCAACTCGGCCAAGAAGAGCCAGAAAAACTAGATGAGGCTCTGGAAAATATTAACCACGCAATCCGCATCAACAGCGAAGAACACCACAGCTATACCCTTCGCGCCCTAATATTTAGGGCGACCGAGAACTACGCTGCGGAGGCGGCCGACTTAAAGCAGGTTTTAGAATACTGCCCCACCTGCAGCAAGCACTGGCACAAGCTGGGCCTGTGCCTCCTGAAATTGCAGCAGCTCGATGAGGCCATGACGGCATTTGAAAACGCCACCCTCTATAACACCGCCAGGCGGGATTCCGCTCTGCAGTGGATACAGATCGCCCTCGGGACCGGCAACAGAGATAGCGCCCAACTCGCACTCGAGGCCCTGGAAAGAGCCAAGGCCGACCCCGCACAAATAACGCTTTTTAAAGAAACTATTGAGAGAATGAACAGTGAAGTGGCTAACGAACCTAGCGCCTGAGCAAGAATATTTTTTGAACCCCGATGCACTGTCGCAGACCCAGCTTTGGATACTGGGCCTTATGGGGCAGCTCTGTGAAATGAACGAACTGCGCCACGATGTTTTTCACAACCTGGGCACCTCCGACCAATCCCGGCAGAATATCGCCCATATGATGAAGCGCGACTGGGGTATTGAATCCCGCGAAGACTGCCTGAGTATGCTGGAGTGGCTGCGCACAGAAGGGCATAACGCCGGGTATATGCCACAACAAAAACACTTCGAGGGATTGTCGGAAGCCGCCATCGATGCTTATATCGAAGCCCATGATCACGATACCGATGAGCAGATACGCTTAAAATTGGTAAAGGCCTACCGCCACACCTTGCAAATTGGTGGTATTGGTGCCTGGGATTATGCGCGCTTTATTAGCGTCAGCCGCTGGTGCACCTCGCTGGAGCTACTCAGTGAAGAGGAAGCCTGGGAAAAAATGCTGGATATCGCCCAGAGAGCACAGAAATCTTTCGATAGCTGGTATAGCTATGGTCTCAGCTATATTGCCGGGCGCCAGTACTGGCGCAAGACCCTCTCTGAGGATTTTGCCAAAGAGTCGACAGAGGTGATTAAGGGTCTAACCGGCAGTCCACATAGTCCATGGAACTCACTGCCATGGGACTTAAACCTGAATCCGTTTTGACCTACTTGAAGATAAGGTGATGGGGCAGATATTACCTGCCCTCATCCCGCCCTCATGATAAATATACTGGAAAACTTAACTTATCTCCGCCACGTGCCCCAGCAGCATTAAGTGCGCGAACATGGCATACTTCTGCCTTTGCCCCAATGAAAGGGGGAGTTCACATGAGGATTTTAATAACCGGCGCCTCCGGCCTATTGGGGCGCAGTGTATTTAAACAGCTTTCCAGCAATCCGGTTTTTTCTGTTACCGGTACCGCCTTTTCCCGCGCGAGAGAAAATTTAATTCGCCTGGACTTGTCCGATAGCGAAGCGGTGAAGACCTGCCTGCAACAGGTTAATCCCGATATTGTCATTCACTGCGCCGCCGAGCGCTGGCCTGATCGCTGCGCCGACAGCCCCGACACCGCCTGGCAGCTCAATGTCAGCAGCACAGAATTCCTGGCGAAATACTGTAACGAAAACGATACACAATTAGTGTATATCAGCACCGACTATGTTTTTGATGGCAGCACCCCGCCCTACAAAGCTGATGACAATCCCAACCCGGTTAACTTCTATGGCCGCAGTAAATTGGCAGGGGAAGAGGCCGTACTGAATAACGGAAACCACTGGGTATTGAGGCTGCCCTGGTTATTCGGGCCCGTTGCCTATCTGGAGGAATCCGGTATCACCGCCCTACTGGATACTTTGCGCGAGCAAAAGCCAGTCACGTTGGATCACTGGGCTATTCGTTTTCCCACCAGTGTTGAGGAAGTGGCCGAAGTATTGGAGCAATGCCTGCTAAAAATTCGTAGTGGTATGAATTTTGAAGGCATTTACCAGTGGAGTGGCGATACGGCCTGCACACGCTACGAGCTCGCACACATTATTGCCAAGGCTTGCAATCTGAATGCCGAACACCTGAGCGCTGAAAGTGAACCCAATTTTACAGTGCCACGCCCTTACAATTGCCAACTGGATAAATCAAAACTGACAGATATGGGGATTAGCAGTAGCGAACCCCTGGAGCAACAGCTGTTACGAAATTTAAAGCCATTTATTCCAGGCTGATTTAAACAGCTCTCAAACAAAGCGCTACAGGGAAGTATCGCTGCCGGCCATGTTCCGGCTCACACCTATGTAATACCGTTAACTCATACAACAAACGGTACTACAAGGTGGCAATCGAGTAGATCAGGGAGGAGCTATTGGATTGCCGAGTAAAACCACTCGAATATTTAGGGAAGGATAAATGAAATTAAAACACTGGTTCTCTGCGGGAGCTCTGGTACTGGGCAGCCTAACCACATTGGCTTCTTGCAATGCGGATAGCGGACCTCACAGCAAGAAACCACACCAGGCCATCAAGACTGAAAACGCCCAACCCATTATCTGGATTGGCGACTTCAATAACTTTGACGATGCCGTAGCACTGATGCTAATCGCCAAAGACCCACGCTATACCCTGGAGCTGGCTGTCGTTGAGGACTCTTTCAATACCGTAGCGCACGGGGCCAACACTGTTTACAACATCCTCGAATGGCTGGGAAATAACGATACTCAGGTTATTCGCGGAGCCTATTTTGCCACAGAAGAAGTCGCCTACGGCGCAAACGGCAAAGCTTCAGTATCTCCAGTAAATGACGATAAGGCCGTTCTCGGCAGAGAAGACTACCAACTACCCAACTCCTCCGATTTCTCCACCGGCACCTGGAACCTCGAGCGCCGCAACGCCATGGGTATCAATCTCTACGGCCAGTATGTACCCGGCCCCTGGCGTGACAACGGCTCCACCTTATATGGAACTGACCACCTAATCCCGCGCGCAAAACAGGAGCACTACCGTTACCAAGGTAACAATGGTGTCTCCTTCAATTTTGAGCTGGCCGAAGACATTATCCTGGAAACGATGGATAACCTGGAGCAACGCCCAGTAGTTTTCAATACCGGCAAACTCACCACCCTGGCCCGGGTACTTGGCAAAGCCAACGAAGAGCAGCTGGCTAAAATTGACCGCGTTATTATGATGGGTGGTGGCTTTGAGAATTATGAGCCGTTTACCCAGAATCACGAAGCAGCCTGCTTTGGCGATAAATCTAGAAATCTGGGCGGCAATATTTTCTCCCACCCCAGCTTTGGCTGTGACAGCGACTTCAGTACCCATCAGGAATTCAATATTCTGCTCGACCCACTGAGCGCACAATGGGCCTTCGACGCCCTGAGTAAAAATCGTATTGAAACCTATCTGGTTCCGACCAACTCAACCGATATGGCCAAAGTACAAGGCAGCACCATCGAAGCCCTCGCAGAGCGCCGCGCAACTCCGGAAGCCTGCTACACCTCCCAACTCCTCAGTTCCATTCGTGAATTTGAGGGTGGGGATTTCCAGGGTAATGGTGACTTCGCCATGGATGCCGTTATTCGCCTGTGGGATATTATTGCTGCCTTGGTACTTTTGGAGCCTGAAACTTTAGAGATGGATTTGGTACCCGGATTTATCGAAGTAGACCAGTTAAATGCCGGACTGGCTGACAGTATGACTCCTTATGATCCCATCACCTTCGACCCAACTGTAGGAAAAACCACCATTGCTGAAAATGGCGAGGGCTTGGCAGTAAATGTGGTTATGGGTATAAACCACGATGCTGCGCGCTCAGCAATGATCGAACGCTTGCGCGATCGCTTTAATGCTGCACAGAGGGGACCTAAGTGCCGCACGAGTACTCATTAATTAATAAAGCAACATTCTTGATAAGAAATACAAACTTGTAGATAATCTACTTTATATACATATCAATTAACTAGGGTAATCGACAACATTGTCCGATTACCCTTAAAGTTACCCACTAACCAGATCAATTTATTTTTGTTTACCATTCACAGAAAGCAAACAAATTAGCTTCAACTAAAACTCAAACACGGCACAAATGAACTTATACAGACTCTTCACCCCAAAAAAAACCACCATGGGCGCCTATTTTTACAATAAAACCTATAACATAGCCTATAAGAGAATACCTAAATCAGCCTGCACCACCATAGAAAAATGGCTGGCAGAACACCATAACAACCACACAAAAACTCCAGATTTAAAAATACACTCTGAGGAAGCGAATTCACTATATTTTGATAAAGTAGAGACAAATAAGTCCGCACTCCCAAACTGCTACACCTTTACTTTCGTAAGAAACCCCTATGACCGGTTTCTCTCTTTTTATAAAAACAAAATACTAACAGACAAACCAGAAAAACATATCTTCAAAAACCTAAAGGATTACGGCATCTATCCCAATATGCCCATAGAGGAGTGCGCCCTAAGATTATCCGAAGTTAAAAATATGGCCAAATTAAACCCTCACGTTATCCCACAGAGTCTATTTATTTTCTCAGGAAGAGTTTCTGAAATTGATTTTATTGGACGACTAGAAAACTTTCATTCTGATTCGCGACATCTACAACAAAAAATCAACTCGAAAATTCCATTTAGAATCTCAAACACCAGCAAAGATAACCAATTAACTCTAAGCACAAGAAGCAAGACATTAATAGCAAAAGCTTACAAGAAGGATTTCATTCTGTTAGGATATAAAATTTAAAGGCTCCTTAAGTTTGTAGCGAGAACATAATTTTCACAGACCAACTTAAAAATAGACACTTACAAGAAAGCAGATACCCTTCAGTGAGTACAAGCACTCAATCGAAAACGCACCCTACCTCTTGAACTCAACCTTCTCCCGAAAAACTAAACATTTTCTAACACCTAACATGTCACCAACAAACAATCACCAAGGAAAGTAATTCCATGGCAGCAATTAAGATTTAATCAATGACAGCTAGAGAAGCTTACAAAGATGACACATACTTATAGCCAATTGAAAATTTGCGTGACCACTCCAATACAATACATACTCAATCCAAGCTTCAAGCACAACCACATTAGCTGCAACCAGCCATCAGAGATAATTGCATATACTTCTATGAATCCAGCATTTAAGAAAGGGACTCTTCCAGCAATGAAGAATCGGCGGCATTGATGGGCACAAATAACCATACCACCTCTATTATGTGTGTGTTTTTTTTTGGGGGGGGGGGGGGGGGGGGGGGGGGCAATAATGGTAATCACCCTTCAAATGCGGCATATAAAAGTGAAGAAACAAGATAGAGTTATGATATTAAACACCATCCAATAACACTTACCAAGAAACACCCCCCTAAAAATCCATTTTTCTTGGTCACCCAAGCAAGTTTATCCAGCCACTTAATTTGGCAGAATACCCTTAAGTTAAGCGCTGAATATTTTTATTAACACTCCAGCTTACCCTAAACCATTAATTACATTATCTTTTTTGTAGAACCGCCAAATTAAACAAAAAACAAACTATTCCCACTTATCTCATAAAATAATTTCACAGCCGAAAATAAATCTTAAAATGGCAATGCAAAAGAACATGAATCCCTACCCCAGACGTACCACGATAGCTATTGCCCGCTTGAAGTCACCAATAAAGCACGCACTCTTCTTGTTCAGCTATAATAGAAATTCGAACTAAAAATATAAGTGAACCATTCGCTTTAACACATACTACGACTGATAAGTTCAATGAGTCATAAGCAGACCATAAAAAAACGTAATAGTGTAATAGAAACTGTTGCGCGAAAATGTATTGCTGGCGACTTTTATAATACTGCAAAAATATATGGCCATGCTGCTGACCGCGAAGCGTTAACTGCAACACGAGATTAACGATAGAGAATACGCGAGCGTGCAAGAGGTGTCACGGTGAGGCACCTGCTAAGAACCGATTTTTTTGCAAGCTCCCCTTGTATTTAAAAAGCCCAGAATACTCACTAGCCTGATCTTTCTCGCACTCCAGCTATTAAGCTATGAAACACTCTTTTATTTTGTCTGATCATTTAATGAGCGTAACTAGAATGAGCCTTGAGCAAGTGGCAACACTGAAATTCATACTACTTACTCAGAGAATGGAGTTATCAACCAACAACCTTAGAGAACCTATCCTCCCCCCCCTTACTCCGCCTTGACTAGCATCACTAGCCGACACGGCTTAGTACAAAATCCCCTCACCCCCCATTTCACAGGATTAAACCTACTTTTTGGCCCCAAATTTAGCAGTTTCCTCGATCAAATCCCACAGATTGCCCCTACTCTCCCCGGTTGCTAAGATGCGCGCCTGCCGCTATGGCCCGGCTTCCCCTTTAGTTCCGTATTGCGACACTGGGGCTGCCAGCAAACCGATTTTCCCAAGCGTTACCCTCGCCTATCCGCAACGCGGAGGCCCGAGGCTTTCCACAGGAAAAGCGGTACTGAGGCCAGGTGCTATTTTTAACCGCGAGCGCACTGCGACGACTCCCTGCGACTACAGGAACGAAGTTTATGACCCAACCATCGCTGCAGCAGTTGGAACAACACGACGCCTTTATCCATCGCCATATTGGCCCCGATGCCAAACAGGTAGAGGCCATGCTGGAAACCCTCGGAGTTGCCAGCCTCGAAGAGCTGATCGAGAAAACCGTGCCCGAAGCCATTCGCAAGACCGATGAGCTGGATCTGGCTGACGCGATCAATGAAGTTGAGGCCCTCGCAGAGCTGAAAGATATCGCGGCGCGCAACAAGATCTACCGCACCTTTATTGGTATGGGTTACCACGACACCATTACCCCCAATGTGATCTTGCGCAATGTGCTGGAGAATCCGGGTTGGTACACCGCCTATACCCCTTACCAACCAGAAATTGCCCAGGGTCGCCTGGAAGGCCTGCTGAACTTCCAGCAGATGATTATGGACCTCACCGGTATGGAATTGGCCAACGCCTCCATGCTGGATGAAGGTACCGCAGCAGCTGAAGCCATGGCCATGTGTAAGCGCCAGGTCAAACGCAACAAATCCAACGTCTACTTTGTAGACCAGGACTGCCATCCGCAGACCATCGCCGTCGTTAAGACCCGCGCCGAGCACTTCGGCTTCGAGGTCGTTGTCGGCGATGTGGAAAAAGATATTCCCGCCGAGCTGTTCGGTGCCCTGCTGCAATACCCCGGCAGCACCGGTCGTGTACGCGACCTGACCGACATCATCACCAAGGTGCACGAAGCCAACGCCCTGGTAACTGTGGCCGCTGATCTGATGAGCCTGGTAGCCCTGCGAGCACCGGGTGATATGGGCGCAGACGTAGTTGTTGGCTGTAACCAACGCTTCGGCATCCCCATGGGCTACGGTGGTCCCCACGCCGGTTTCTTCGCCTTCCGCGAAGCTTACAAGCGCTCCGCACCGGGTCGTATTATCGGCGTTTCCGTCGATAGCAAAGGCAAGCGTGCCCTGCGCATGGCCATGCAAACCCGCGAACAGCATATTCGCCGCGAGAAAGCCAACTCCAACATCTGTACTTCACAGGTGCTGTTGGCGGTAATGAGCGCTTTCTATGCGATTTACCACGGCCCTGAAGGCCTGAAAACCATCGCTGCCCGCATCCAGCGCCTGGCAGATATTCTCGCTTCCGCCCTGCAGCAGGAAGGCTTTAACCTGGCCCACGACAGCTGGTTCGATACCCTGAATATCACCGTTGGCGCCAAGCAGGAAGAGATTTACCAGCGCTCCCTGGCCGCTGAGATCAACCTGCGTAAAATTGGTGAAGACGCCCTGGGTGTGAGCCTGAGTGAGACCGCCACCCTGCAGGATGTGTCCGACCTGATCAATGCCTTTATCGGCACCGAACACAGCATCGATCTGCATACTCTGGACAGCGAAATTGCCAGCAAGGGCTCTCTGGGTGTACCCGCCGCCCTAGCGCGCGATACTGAATTCCTGACCCATCCAGTGTTCAACACCTACCACTCCGAGACCGAGATGCTGCGCTACCTCAAGTCTCTGGAAGCTAAGGATATCGCCCTGAATCACTCAATGATTCCCCTGGGCTCCTGCACCATGAAGCTGAACGCCACCGCCGAGATGATCCCGGTCACCTGGCCAGAGTTCGGCAAGCTGCACCCCTTCGCACCAGTAGATCAAGCAGAAGGCTACGCGGAAATGTTCCGCCAGCTACAGCAAATGCTATCAGCCTGCACCGGTTACGATGCGGTGAGCCTGCAGCCCAACGCCGGTTCCCAGGGTGAATACGCAGGCCTGGTTGCTATCAAGAAGTACTTCGAAGCGAAGGGCGAAACCCAGCGCGACATCTGCCTGATTCCCGCCTCTGCCCACGGCACCAACCCGGCATCCGCCATGATGGTGAGCATGAAAGTGGTTGTGGTTGCCTGTGATGATAAAGGCAATGTGGATATCGAAGACCTGAAAGCCAAAATCGGAGAGCACGGCGACCGCGTTGCCGCACTGATGGTCACCTACCCGTCCACCCACGGGGTGTTCGAGGAAGGTATCCGCGAAGTTTGCGACCTGGTTCACCAGGCTGGCGGCCAGGTTTATATCGACGGTGCCAACATGAACGCCTTGATCGGCGTCGCAGCTCCGGGCCAGTTCGGTGGTGACGTATCCCACCTGAACCTGCATAAAACTTTCTGTATTCCTCACGGTGGCGGCGGCCCCGGTATGGGTCCGATCGCTGTTGGCGAGCATCTGAAGCCCTACCTGGCAGCCCACCCGGTGACTGAAGTACCGGAAACCAAGCTGGATAATGGCACCATATCCGCCGCTCCTTGGGGCTCCGCCAGCATCCTGCCGATCAGCTGGATGTATATCCGTATGATGGGTAAGCAGGGCATGAAGCAGGCTACCGAAATGGCAATCCTGAACGCCAACTACGTAGCCAAGAAGCTGGGTGAGCACTACTCCCTACTCTACACCGGCACCAATGGCTTTGTTGCCCACGAGTGCCTGGTTGACCTGCGCCCACTCAAGGAAGCCAGCGGTATCACTGAAGAGGATATCGCCAAGCGTCTGATGGACTTTGGCTTCCACTCCCCCACTATGTCCTTCCCGGTAGCCGGCACCCTGATGATCGAGCCTACCGAAAGCGAATCCAAGGGTGAGCTGGATCGCTTTATCGAAGCGATGGCAACAATTCGCCAGGAAGTGGAAGACGTAACCAGCGGTAAGTACACCCCTGAAGACAACCCGCTGCACAACGCTCCCCACACCCTTGAGGACGTGATGAGCGAAGAGTGGACCCACAACTACTCCCGCGATATCGCTGCGCGCCCGGCGGCGTGGTTAAAAGAGCACAAGGTGTGGCCAGCTGCCAACCGTATCGATAACGTATACGGTGACCGCAACCTGATCTGCTCCTGCCCTCCTATTGAGAGCTACGCTGAGTAAAATCAGACACACTCACAGGAAGGATTAAAAGCGGGCTTTATGCCCGCTTTTTTATTCGACCCACAATACTTTTATCGAACTGGCACAAACTCTCACTTCCTGTATAGCTACGTATTTGCAACCATTACCTTTCAACAATATTATTCTGCGTTAACTTAGTTAAAAATCCTCACATAAGCGGCGCCTTACATAAAAGAAACGGTATTAGAAAGTTTTGGAAAAAATTTAGCCAAACTTTCTAATCGCCCCAAGCTTTCAACATCGGAGGTGAAAGTGACCATTAAAGTCTTAAAAGAAATATTAATTGCTAAGGGAAAAGCAGACTCTTACTCTGACGGTCAAACACCCATAGATCTATGGAGAGCTCTGAACAAAAAATCAGACCAAGGTGTCTTCGACTTTATAGAAAAAGGTTTCATTCTGTCTAACGGACGTCCTAGACCAGCAGATATCACCATAGAATACCGCGATGGGACAGAGTGGGTTTGCATAAAAGATCGCCCCAGGGGACTCAGCACTTTTGATAAACTAGGCTTACCAAAAGGCAAAAACTGGGAGTACTACAAAATTCCTGCAGGGACAGTTTTGCCAGAAGGAATTGCAATTGTAAAAGATGAATATAACACCAGATTTGAGGCAACACACTATACGATAGCCCCAGCCTACGACATGCCTCTGAATCAATTTAAGAATAAGTTAAAAATACTAGAGAAATCCTTAATTAAGGAAGCTATATAATGGAAGTACCTAATACCTGGGCACCACTACTAATTTCTGCTGTTAGAGATGCCGTTTTGTATCAAGAAAGCCTTTTAAGAAGTGAGACCATAGGCGATAAAACAGATTATGAGGAGCACCACTTACAGCTGACACAATTCCTAGAGTTCCTTAAAGAGGAATATAAAGTAATTGAAAAAGAAACAGGCATACCCCTAGAAAAACTATTATGAAGCTTTCCTTCAGGGTGGCGTCGAACCACCCTGAAGCATATTAAGCTGGACAAATATATTCATACCACTCCCAGCCTATAACTGTATAGGATATCCCCATACAACAGCAGTTATATAAACATTCCTGCCTGTACTGAGTAATTAGCTTTAGCACATCCCCGCTTCAGCAAGTCACACAAGATTCCACGGGGATTTTTTACTACTTAAGGCAATTCGGGACCGCTGAAGTACCTGGCCATATTGTAGAAAGGTAACTGCTAGAATCTTTAGTCACATTAAATATCATAGTGCCGCCACCAAGGTTATTATTTTCGTTACAGGAAGCCAAAGCACTTGCAGTAGATGCACCATTCATGACAGTGGAAGCTCCAACACCTAGCTTAGACTTATCAACACCCAGATTGATATACTTCTGGATTCTTGAAGTACAACTTGAGCCCAACCAATAGCTCATCTCCCAGCCATAAGTTAGTTGATCGCCCAGTTTCTTGCCATTCCATTCGGCCTGAAAAGCATCGGTATCACTCCAGAGTGCTTTGGAAATGATTTTATTCGGCATTTTCTCTCGTAATGCACTAGTCACTTTTACCAGGGAATCAGAATAGGTTTGGCTGCACTGTGAGTACTCATCATCAATGTCAATACCATCCAGACCATATTGATCCACTGCATCTTTCAACTGCTGAGCAAAGTCATCAGCGGATTGCTCATCGGCAAAACAAGACCAACCTGCATTTTGGTGATTTCCGAGAACGCTGAGCATCACTTTCGTACCCTTGTCTTGCAAGTCTTGTACTGTACTCAAATTGTTATTGAGCAAGTCTGACACTTGGTCATTAAAATGCAGTACAGCTTTCTGACCATCGTAATTAATATTTGCCGCGAAGATCACAGCTATATCAAACAACTGGCTGCCATCGCTCTCTGTAAAGCAGCCTGCATTGCCCAGGTTATTACTATTAACTTCTACGTAAGCAACTTTAGGCGCTGACACACCTTCCTGAGGAGTATCAGATTTACACAGAGTTGAGCCCAGCTCACGGATTTCATTCTTACGTGAACCACACCCATAGCCGCTGCCATCCATGGAGGCATTATCGGCAAGACTTGCAATTTCCCAGTCCCCCAGGACGGGACACAGCTCATCCTTATAGATTTGAGCCTCAAGATAGGTGACCGGGCTTGCATCAGATGCACAGCTGCTTCCACTAACAACATGAGGCGCTGAAGGTTCAGATTTACATAATGTCATGGATAATTGGCGACTTTCATTACTCGTCAATTGGCAATTATTTCCCAGATGTTCTATTGAAGACCCTTCTGATAAACCAACCAAATCACCATCATTGAGAAGATCACAAAATTCATTAGGATAATTAAGCGCTTCAGAATAGCTTACTGTTATAGTATCCGAGGGACAGTCATCCGAATTGACCACTTCAATGTCTGCGTATGCACAAGTCTGAAATAGAATGGTGGCACAAGCAGCCTGCATTGCTCTACGTGTCGATTGTTTCATATTTATGCTCATTTTTTATTATGTAGTTATGTGAATTCTATAATCTAATATCGATAGTCAAAAAAAATGGTGTAGAGCTTACACTCTACACCCAATACTACGATCAACGAGGTATTAGAATTTATAGTTTGCACCAATATATAGTCGGCGCCCAGAGTAATTATAATAAGTCATTCTGTTTTCCTGCTTCCAGAACCCCTCTACCTTTTCCTCCGTTAAATTAATGATAGATGCCGTGAAATTGAGGTTTTCATTGAAGGTAAAGCTGGCATTAAGATCAAGCTGCCCATAAGCTTTATCGTATAAATTATACCCTTGGTGAAGCCCCCCAGCTCGATCATCTTTCCAGTTATAAGATGCTCGCACACTGTACAAATCATTTTCATAATAACCGGAAAGATTGTACTGGTGCTTAGCCGTTCCAGGAATTTCTGCCTCAGTTTCTTCACCATTAACAAACACCCCTGAAGTACTGGTGTCGGTGTAGGTATAATTTGCCATTACACCAAAACCACTTTCAAACGCATGTTGTGCAAACAGCTCAACGCCTCTTGAAGTTGCCTCAGCACCACCCGTTTTTGTGGTCATGTCGACTTCAATGGGTCCATTGCAGCAATTGTGCTCACGTAATACAACTTCAGTTGTGGTTATAGGAAGGTTGCTTATATTCTTACTAAATAATGTTGCCCCAAGTGCGGAAGCATCAAAGTAATACCATTCAATTCCCAGGTCGAATTGATTGGAGAGCATCGCTTCTAGCCCAGTATTTGCTGAAGTGCCAGTCCCACGGCCGGTCCAAGAATCCGGCGAGTTAATATTTACAGGGGGGCCATAAGACTCAGCCTGCCCCAAATCAGCATAACTAACTCGAGACATGGTTTTTGCTGCAGCAAATCGTATTACAAGGTCATCAGTTAGATCCCAGGCAATATTCAAACTTGGCAGGAAGTTTTCATTATCAGCACTTCGGTTATTTGCATTGGTGATATCTGTCTCTTGACCAATGATGTCATCGTACGTCGAGGTAGTTAAGTCGGTATTAACATAGCGGACACCAAAGTTACCCCGGAAGGCTTCCCATTCAAAATCTGCCTGTGCGTAAAGTGAAAATATTTTCTCCTCGATGGTATAGGTACCGGATAAGACAGGAACTACAGTCCGGGTAAAATTATCACTAACGTAGGCTTTAAGCGCATCTATATCAAAAGGCAGATAGTTAATAGCCCCGGTATCGCCTGCGCTATTATCGATTACGCTGCCGCCAATTAAGATTGAAGTGTCGGGATGAAAATCCGGGTTGTGGAACCATTCGGTACCCGACAACCACCCACGATAACCACCGTTATCCGAAATACCGTCATCCCACAGGAAAGTATCTCTTAGAGACTTAGCTTCATGATCCCGATATTTAGTACCGACATAGATTTTGTTAACTATTTCCCAATTGGTATCAAATCCCAGGTCAAGCTGATAATAATCTTCCCTATCCCGATTTTGGGTAGCGTCAGAACTAAACCAGTCATAGTATGGATAGGCCTCCTGATCCGAGGTGAGATCTGTAGAGATTTCGTAGCTGGGTTCCCCGTCGGCAATAGACCACAGCCAACTATTTACGGAACCATAACGTGCATCCATATTTGCCATGATTCTTTCGGAGACACCTCCTTTTGCAGAGCTGCGCCCAATATTCACTGCTGCTGTGTAAGAATCACCTTCATACAGAATTTCGAGGTCGAATGTATGAGATTCTGATTCACCGTAGCTATCCTGCCCGGTCAATTGCGGAGACATTAAACCTCGCTCTACCTCAACACCACCATTGACATCAGCATCGCCCCAGTTATCAGCATTTAGCAAGCCGTTATCACCGTTGCCATAGGTAACTACGGTATCCCCTTCCAGCTCAACGCCAAAGTAGGGGTTATGGTTATCATTCCATTCAGCTAGAGTGAGATTCTGACTACGGGTATCGTATCCCAACTGGGAACTGAAATAGTTCAGAGCAAATTCCAAGCGCTCAGTTGGCCGCCATTGAGTAGTAATTTGATAACCATCCCTGGCCCTATCCTGCTCATGATTACCAATACCCATAGCTCTGGGCGCCCAAACATTGTTGTAAACTGCACCAGTTTCCTGGTCAACAATTGCCGGACGCTCAGCACCTTCAACCGTATCTGAATGGAATCGCCAATGACTCGCGTAGTTTTCAATTGAGGTTACGGTTCTGTCCTGCTTGGTATAGCCAGCCAGGATACCAAAGGTTTCACTCTCATTTTTCCAGGAGTAAAAAGCACTATATTGAGGTTCCCACTGCTCATTAGTATCTGAGTAAGTGGTTTCAGTAGTTATAACACCCTCACCAGAATCCATTTCCAGAGGCTTACGACTGTGTAGAATAACCGTTCCGCCAATTCCTCCTTCATCAATTCTAGCTTCCGGGCTTTTGTAAACTTCTACTTTGCTAATCATGTTAGATGGCAGCAAAGTGTAATTAAAGCTTCGAGATGGCGCTTCTCCATCAGAGGTTGCAATGTAGTTTCCATTTAACTGAGTCAAGGTCCACTCGGCACTGGTGCCACGAATACTGACTCTACTACCCTCTCCACCACTGCGTGTAATCGTGATCCCTGGCACGCGCTGAAGAGAGTCTGCAACATTCTTATCCGGGAACTTGCCCACATCCTCGGCGGTTATCGCGTCTACAATAGCATTAGAATCCCGCTTAATTTCCAGGTTTCTGGTATTACTCTCAAGAATTCCGATTACCTCAATATGATCCATCGGTTTGTCTTTCTCAGAGATATCATCAGCAATCGCCACGCTACTAATGGCTAATGAAATAGCGGAGACTAGCGATTTCTGCTTAATCTCCCGGCTCCAGATTTTGACCTTGGTTCGTCTATTATTCTTGACTGTTTTCATAGTATCCCAACTTTCTTTTCTTATAAGTTTTTTAAAAGAGCCCCTCTCCAAATTGGAGAGGGGCGAGAAACCGTCAGGGGACCCTAAACCCCGTAATGACAGTCCACTTGTTGAGCACTAAAACCCTAAGAAAAAAACGGGATAAGGGGGTAATAGAAACTGAGACAGGAATAGAACAAAATCGGCGTTTGGAATTTTGGAGGACACTAAGGGAAAGGTATTAGAAGGTATGAAAGGCCAAAATTCGATTATAGATTTACAGGATATTCAACAAATAGATAAACTATTTTTTAAGGGAAGATAGCCAGCACCAAATCATTTCAACAAGAAATTTCTATTGATTATCCATCTCTAAATAGTTCAGGAATGGCCTATCGCATTCAAAGTTGAGACTGAACTTCTTCTCTATAAATAGCGGGAAGCTGCCCAAACATGTTCTTAAAATGTCTACTGAAGTAACTGTGAGATGGAAATCCGACACGGTATGCGATTTCAGAAATTGGCCGCTGAGTGTCCACCAGCATACGACGGGAGTTCTCTAACCTAACCTCCCTGACAAACTGCATTGGAGTTTTCTCCAAATACTTTTTAAATCGCCTCTCAAGGGCGCTAACAGACAAACTGGCCACCTCTGCTAGCTGTTCGACAGTAATCGGCTGACTGTAATTATTTTTAATATATTCAACAGGCTTTTTCAGCTTATCCATTCTGGAAAGCGTTTTGACCGTCTCATTAAGATCTCGAGCTACGCCATAGGTACCAATAATTTTTCCAGTGGAATTCTTTAGTGGGCGCTTGGATGTCGTAAACCAAACCAACTCTCCACTTTTCCCTATATTTAACTCCAGTCGATCTGTAATCGTTTCGCCTTCCATCACCCTTTGGTCATCACGCATATAGTTTTTTGCGAGATAAGAGGGGGAAAAATCCATATCAGAGCGGCCCACAACCTGATTAAGGGATCTACATCCAACATGCTCAATAAACTCTCGGTTACAATGTACTACGTAACCAGAATCATCTTTTACCCAAAAAATAATATCTGATATTAAATCAAAAACCGCAATAATCTGCTGGGTAGACACCATTTCCAATATTGATTCAGACTTCATTATTATTATCTACAATAGCTGGTAAAGAGTCCCTGCCTTTTTATTACTGTACAGATCCAGCAAGCAGAAAAGGCACTAAAAAGCGCCTTCTCGGCACTCTCCCCGCACCTCACCACCATATGCGGAAATAACCCGTTCAATTTCAAAATAGCCACGCTCACAGAAACCGGTTTCCAACATCTTTTGTTCGAGAGCCCAATCTAAATAACGCTCTACACGGTCACTTGAACGGCCTCCCAAACCGATAGTATCCCGCTGCATTCGACGTTGAGAACTAGGCTGGTTTGAAACTGGGGGAGGAAGATCCTGTCGATCCTTCTCAAGAGTAAATGTAAAACGCTTAGCTCCATTTTGAGCAATCTCAGTTACAAACGACTCTTTCATTCCGGGAATCGGCTTGTTGCTGGAACAGGCACTGAGAAAAATAGGTAACGCTAGGCCAGCGGCAATAAATAAACGGGCCTGAAAACTGCTAATATTTTTATTATTCACTCAAAATCCTCTCTAAACACTAACCTGCTTTACTACATCGAGCGCAAAGTTAGTATTGTTTACTGCGTTTCTATTTAAATACCACTGTTTTATTTCCGTGTATAAACACTCGTTCCTGCAAAACTAGTTGCAGCGCTCGAGTCAAAACCAATTTTTCAACATCCCTACCTGCATCCGCCATGGTTTCTGCAGAATAGGCATGATCCACATGTATTACATCCTGTTCAATGATCGGCCCTTCATCCAGATCATCGGTAACAAAGTGCGCTGTGGCTCCAATAATTTTTACTCCACGCTCGTAGGCCTGCTGATAGGGCTTGGCCCCAATAAATGCAGGAAGGAAAGAATGGTGGATATTGATAATGCGCCCACTATAGCGAGCAACAAAATCAGGGGTTAGCACGCGCATATACTTGGCCAGCACCAAATAATCTGGATTGTACTCATCCACTAAGGTGGCCACTTGCTGCTCGTGGGCCCCGCGCTCCATCCCCTCAGCAGAAATACAGTGGAAAGGAATATCAAACTTCTGTACCAGCCCCTCCAGATCCGGATGATTGCCGATAACAGCCGCGATCTCCACATCCATAGCGCCGGAATAGCACTTCATCAGGATATCACCCAGGCAGTGGGGCTCGCGGGTAACCATCAGCACCAGGCGTTTCTTCCGCTCTATGGATACCAGGCGACGCTCTGCCCCCTGGGGTAGCGTCATATCCAGATCTTCCAGAAAGGTGGCATCGTTAAAGATACCCTCCAGGGCAGTGCGCATAAAGAAGCGCCCCTCAACCCGGTCCACAAACTCATCATTCTTGATGATGTTCAGCTGGTGCTTGTAGCAAATATTGGTAATCTTTGCGATCAGACCCTTATCATCGGGGCAGTCGGTCAGCAGTATCTTCTTTTCCATGGTCAAATTTCAGGCCAAATATCCAGAGTCCAGACTATACACTATGCCGACTTTACGATTCAGCGATCCATTCCGGGGAGAACATGGATAAAAACCTTTACGCCGATCATATGGCCACCCTGTGCCGCCGCTACGACGAAATCCTCGAGCAGAGCGGGTTTGATACCCTCAACGTATTCAGTGGCGCTCCCAGGGTGCAGTTCCTGGACGATAACTATTACCCGTTTAAGGTGAATCCCCACTTTAAGGCACTGGTTCCCATTACCGACAACCCCCACAGCTGGGTTATCTATCAGCGCGGACAAAAGCCAAAGCTTTTGTTCTACCGTCCAGTAGACTTTTGGCACTATGTACCGCCGGCACCCCAGACCTTCTGGAGCGATTTCTACGATATCGAACTACTGAGCAAGCCGACCGATGCCCAGGCGTTCCTGAGCCCTGAGAATGCCGCTTTTATCGGTGAGAGCGACAAGCTGCAAGGCTGGTCACTGGGAGAGGAAAATCCGGAGCTTCTGATCAACCGCTTGCACTGGGCCCGCGCTTATAAAACGCCTTATGAAGTCGCCTGCCTGCGTGAGGCGAACCGTATTGCGGTCAACGGGCACCGCGCCGCCGAACAGGCTTTCCGCAGTGGCGCCAGTGAATTTGAGATCAATCAAGCCTACCTGGGCGCTGCTGGCCAAGGCGAGAACCGTATGCCCTACGGCAACATTGTTGCCTTGAATGAACATGCCGCAATCCTGCACTACACCCACCTGTCTACTGAGCGCCTGCCTGAGCCGCAGCTGAAAAGCTTCCTGATCGATGCGGGCGCTGACTGCAATGGCTACTGCTCTGATATCACTCGCACCTACGCCTATGCCGATAATGAGTTCGCAGAGCTGGTAACGGCTATGGATGAAAAGCAGTTGCAGCTGGTAGACGGCCTCAAACCTGGCCTGCCTTACCCGGAACTACATCGCCAGTGCCACTTAAACGTGGGAGAGCTGTTGGCCCAATTTGGCATAATCAAAACCTCTGCCGAGAATGCCGTGGAATCCGGCTTAACTCGCCCCTTCCTGCCACACGGCCTGGGTCACTTTCTCGGCCTCCAGGTACACGATGTCGGCGGTCACCAGACCGGCCCCGATGGAGGCATGACACCCCCACCGGCCGAGTACCCATTCCTGCGTACCAGCAGAACTATCGAGGAGAACCAGGTATTTACCATCGAACCTGGACTCTACTTTATCGATAGCCTATTGGGAGAGCTAAAAGACTCAGACCTCGCTGCCGAGGTTAACTGGGATAAGGTCGACAGCTTCCGCCCCTTCGGCGGCGTGCGTATTGAAGACAATATTGTCGTGCAGGCAACCGGCAACGAAAACCTTTCTCGCAACCCTTAGTTCATAGACTAAAGCAATATTGTGAGAGTGCTTACAAGTAAGCGCTCTCGCAATACCTTTACCTTACTCCGAAAGTTAAAACATTAAAGAACGCCCTACCGCTCCCGCTTTTCCTCTCGCCGCTTGCGCCCCTAAGCTGCTTGCCCCCTCACCGAAAAGAAGCCAAAGTCCATCACCGGTATTACAACAAGAAAAGGGACAGTTCATGAGAAAAAAAACACTGGCAACGCTTATCGCAGCCACAGTTCTAGCCGCAGCCAATAGTGCTTATGCAAAATCAATCGAGTATATTTTTTACGATAAAGAGGGCATTGCTGGCTCTGAAGTTATTCATCAGGATGGAACAAAGGTATCTGGTGAATTAAAGCTCGGCTGGAATAACCGTCGCCTAAACCTCAAGGAGAGCTTCACTATCGGTGAGGCGGCAATGCCCGAGCAATTATCCATTGAAGGGATCAGCCCATTTGGTGCTCCAGTCAGCGAAGAATTTTCCCAGGAAAATGGTGTCGCTCGCTGGAAAGGTTCCGATGAACATGGCAGTGCAAAAACTTCCGAAGCCCAATTTTATATTCCCAAGAACAGTACCCTTGCCGTACAGACGCAATTGGTAAAAGCACTGATTGCCGATGCAGATCAAAATATTGATTTACTGCCGCAAGGAAAAGCACGCCTCCATAAGCTTGATAAAGTGACCCTGCAACAAGGCGAGAAAAAGAAAACGGTCCACCTTTACGGCGTAAGCGGCCTGGGCTTTACCCCAGATCTGGCCTGGTATGATGACAATGGGGATTTATTTGCCTCCGATGAGGGGGGATGGTTCGCCATCCTGCGCAAAGGCTGGGATAAATCTCACCTCGAAGAACTGAAAACCCGACAAGTCGCAGCCGCAGACCAGTACCTGCAAAGTATTGCCAAGAAACATACCCACACATCAACCCAACCCATCCTGATCAGCAACGTCAACCTGGTTGATGTTGAATCTGGCAAACTGCAGAAAAAGCAGCATGTGCTGATCAAAGATGGAAAGATCGCAAAAATCAGTAAAAAACCGATCAAAGCCAACGGGGCAACCACCATTGATGCCCGTAACCATACGTTGATCCCCGGCCTCTGGGATATGCACGCCCACTTATCCCCTACCGATGGTGTTCTGAATATGGCCGCTGGCATTGTCAATGTTCGCGACATCGGTAATACCCATGAAAGTATCATGCGTATTGAAGGCATGTTTGAGTCAGAGCAAATCATTGGCGGCGACCTTTTCCGTGCGGGCTTTATGGACCGGGAAAGCGAAAATGCCATGCGAATGGGCAAGACTGCGGACAGCCTGGAAGAAGCCAAGGATATTGTCGAGTGGTATGCCGATCGCGGCTATCAGCAAATTAAAACTTACAGCTCGATGGAGCCCGAGTGGATCGCTCCGTTAGCCAAGCATATCCACGAAAATGGTATGCGTTTGTCCGGTCATATTCCTGCATTTATGACCGCCGAAGAGGCAGTGGACGCGGGCTTTGATGAAATTCAGCATATCAATATGCTGTTTCTGAATTTTATGGGCAAGATAGATACCCGTAAAAGACTGCGCTTTACAGAAATCGGAGAGCACGCCCACGAGCTGGATCTGGATAGCAAAGAAGTGGCTGCTTTCCTGGATAAGCTAGCCAAGAAAGGCACTGTCGTAGACGCAACCACCACCGTATTCAGTTCGATGTTACTGCGCCAGCCGGGCAAAGTAGATCCTGAATTTGCCGATATTACCGACCACCTTCCAGTCAATATCCAGCGCGCCTTTGTTGGGGCCGAACTGGATGTGAAGCCGGAACACCGGGATGACTACGACCTTTCAGCGGAAGCCCTGCTGGCCATGATGCTCAAGCTACACGAGCACAAGGTCACTATGGTCGCGGGCTCCGATGGCATCCCCGGATTTACCCTGTTACGTGAACTGGAGCTCTATGCCAAAGCCGGTATTCCGAATATTGATGTGCTGCGCACGGCCACACTAGTACCGGCACAAGTTATGGGGGCCGACGAGTACACTGGCAGTATTGCGGTGGGTAAAAATGCAGACCTGGTTTTACTGGAGGGAAATCCCCTCGAGGATATCACTGCGTTACGTCGCACTGCACTGGTGCTCGAGGGACAAAATATGTATCGCCCGGATGAGCTTTACACGGCCTTGGGTATTAAACCTTTCCACCCTTCAGTGCCATTTGAATTAAATAACACTACTACAGTAGCCACCAAGTCCGAGTAAGCAAAAAACAGAAGCGGAAAAAACAGAAGCGGGAAAAACTGAAAAGAAAAACCGGCAATCCAAATGGTTGCCGGTTTTTTTAGTTAAAAATTAACTAGGCCAGTTCTGTGCGCACAGTGCGCGCCGCTTCTACCATATTCAGCAAAGATGAACCCACTTCGGCCCAGTTACGGGTTTTAAGGCCACAGTCTGGATTTACCCAAAGTCGCTCAACCGGCACCACTTGTGCAATTTTCTTAAGTCGCTCAACCAGCTCCCCCCTTTCCGGCACATTGGGTGAGTGAATATCGTAAATGCCAGGTCCAATTTCATTGGGGTAACCACCGGCCTTGTCGGCAAACGCGCTGAGTAGGCGCAAATCGGAGCGAGCTGATTCAATAGTAATTACATCCGCATCAAGGGAAACAATGGCATCCATAATTGCATTGAAATTGCTGTAACACATATGAGTGTGGATCTGGGTTTCCGCTTTTACTTCGCTACAGGTGTAGCGGAAACACCCTACCGCCCAGGCAAAATAATCCTGGTGCTCAGACTCTCGAAGGGGAACTCCCTCACGCAAAGCCGGTTCATCAATCTGGATAATCCCGATATCGGCCGCCTCAAGATCCAACACCTCTTCCCGTAATGCCTTGGCAATTTGCAGACAGCTCTCACTGCGGTGGATGTCTTCCCTCGGGAAGGACCAGTTGAGAATTGTGACCGGGCCGGTGAGCATACCTTTTACCGGCTTATTAGTAAGGCTCTGGGCATAGCTGCTCCACTCTACTGTCATAGCGTTAGGTCGGGAGATATCACCAAAAATAATCGGGGGTTTCACACAGCGAGAGCCATAACTTTGCACCCAGCCATTACCGGTGTGTACAAAACCATCCAGTTGCTCCCCGAAATATTCCACCATATCGTTGCGCTCAGCCTCACCATGCACCAGTACATCCAAACCGAGTATTTCCTGACGACGGATAGCTTCGGCAATTTCAGCGCGTAAATGTTCTAAATAATCCGCTTCAGAAATTTCGCTATTGCGGTACTTGCGGCGCACACCGCGCAAAAGATCCGTCTGTGGGAATGAGCCTATTGTGGTGGTGGGCAGCAGTGGTAATTTCCAACGCTTGGCCTGTACTAAAGAGCGATCCTTAAAGCACTGTTGACGCCAGGTATCCCGTAATTGATCAGCAATGGAGCCCTCGGCTACACCACTCTCTCCGCCTGGGACAGGGATCTCTGTGTCCTCATTGAGCAGCTGCTGTAATTGAGCCAACTCCTGAAGTTTCTGGCGGCTGTAAGCGAGTTTCTGTTTTTGCTCACTGGGCAGCTTAACCTCCGTTTCCAGATCCACAGGGCTGTGGAGCAGGGAGCAACTGGCTGATAGCCACAGGCGATCTCCAAACTGTTTCGCCAAAGGCTGCAAAGTGCCCTGCCAGCGGTTGAGGTCTGCCCGCCACACATTGCGCCCATTAATCACACCCGCAGACAGAACCTTGTTCTTACCTGCCAGCTGGGCCGCAGCTTCAAGTTCTTCAGGTGCGCGTACACAGTCAATATGTACCCCAGACACTGGGAGGGAAAATGCCAGCTCCAGATTCTCGCGCAAAGGTGAGAAATAGGTAGCCAGCAGTGTATTCATCCCCGGGGCTACTGCCGCAATCTGCTGGTAGGTGCTATCAAAAGCCCCACGCCATTCATCCGGCAGATCCAGGCCTAGTATGGGTTCATCCAGCTGCACCCATTCAACTCCGAGGTCAGCGAGCTGAGACAGCAACTCGGCATAGCAAGGCAAGAGTTTTGGTACTAAATCCAGAGGACTATCCACACCCCGTCCCAGCCACAGGTAAGTGAGTGGTCCGATAACCACCGGCTTGGCTTTGTATCCCAGGGATTGGGCTTCCCGCACCTCGTCAAGTAACCACTCACTATCCAGGGAGAAGGCCTGATCATTGGAGAACTCAGGCACCAGATAGTGATAATTGGTATCAAACCACTTGGTCATGGCACTGGCCGCTACCGGCTGTCCTGATTGAGCGCGACCACGGGCCAAGCGGAAATACTGGTCCAGCTTGTTGTCCGCCGCTCCTTCTTTAAAGCGCTGACCGACCACACCAAACATCAGGGAGTGATTCAGAACCTGGTCATACCAGGCGAAATCCCCCACAGCCACACGGCTCAAACCGGTCTCACTTTGGGCCTGCCAGTTACTACGGCGGATGTCTGTGCCCACTTGCAGCAACTGCTGCTGGGGCATATCACCGCGCCAATAGGCTTCTTGCGCTTTCTTTAGTTCGCGATTGGCTCCGATACGCGGATAGCCGAGGATATGTGTTTGCACCATGGCCGCCTTCCCAAGCTCTTTCCTGTAAGGGGAACAAAGTTGCCCCATTGAAAAATACCCCGCAGCTGCGATCTCGGTAACGGTCGCATTAGCGGGAGTCCTGACTTGATTGTGTGCGCACAGTACTGTTCAATCAATTTCATATTTTTTGCAAATAACATGAATAATTTTAATGATGATTGAATTGCGCCATTTGCGTGCGCTGAGTGTTTTGCGTGAGACAGGCAGCCTGGTACGCGCAGCGGAGCGCCTTCACCTGACCCAGTCGGCTCTTTCGCACTTATTTCGCGAAATGGAGGACCGGCTCGGCCAAGAACTGTTCATACGCAAATCCCGGCCTCTGCGATTTACCAGTGCCGGTCTGAGACTGCTGCAGTTGGGCGACGACATACTGCCCCAGGTAGCTATAGCGCAGCGGGACCTGTCCCGCCTGGCATCTGGGCAAGCGGGCAGGCTCAATATCGCTATCGAGTGCCACAGCTGCTACCAGTGGCTGATGCCCGCACTGAATACCTATCGGGACGGCTGGCCAGAAGTGGAACTGGACCTGTGCAGCGGCTTCCACTTCGCTCCCCTGCCCGCACTGGTGCGCGGCGATCTGGACCTGGTTGTCACCTCCAATCCAGACCCGGACCTCAAAGGCCTGCACTACGAGCCGCTGTTCAGCTTTGAAATGTGCCTTGCCATAAGCCGCAAACACCCACTGGCGCAGGAGAGCAAGCGGCGCTGGGTAGAACCGCAGGAGTTAGCTGGTGAGGTCCAGATTACCTACCCGGTTGAACGAGAGCGGCTGGATATCTTCCAGCACTTCCTCGACCCCGCTGGAATTGAACCTGCAGAAGTTCGAACCGCAGAACTGACCGTGATGATGGTTCAGTTAGTAGCCAGCGGCCGAGGGGTTTGCGCCCTCCCCACTTGGGCGCTGCACGAGTACCTGCAAAAGGGGTTTGTTTCCCAACTCCAGCTGGGTAAAGAGGGCCTTTGGAGCACTCTCTATGCGGCAGTGCGGGAAGATATGCTCGAGCAACCTTATCTCACAGACTTCCTCAAAACCGCACGGGATACCAGCTTTACCAATCTGCAAGGTGTGAGAGCGGCCAAAACCAGCCCCAGTGTGGCAGAACCTGCCTAACCACTTACAAAAGTTAACTGGGCGGCTTAAGCCTTTGCGGAAATAATGACTCACTCAACCTCAGCACAATTATCAAACAAACTGAATATTTTCAGATCAAACAAATCAATGGTTTGGTCTGGCCGGAGAGGCCGGTAAAATTACACAAATAACGATGGAGCCTCTGAATAACTCCGTGATACCTCTGGCTTACAGAGCGGTTCACACTCAAGACGCGGCTTCGCAGGAATGTCCAGACCTTGCAAGAAGTCGCAACGCAGAGTGTGAATCGCTCTGCAAGCCCCGAAGGGCGGGTCTTGAAGGCCGCATCTGCTGCATGGCAGCGTCCGCAAAGGACTGTGACCATTCGCACTGAGCTGCGTCTAACACCTGCGGCCTTCAAGACCCGCAGAGGCATTACGGAGTTATTCAGAGGCTCCTTATATACGGCATTGGCCTGTACCCGGCCAAATGCCTGGACTTTGTAGGAGACCCTCTATGTCAAACCCGGTTGAACGTTGGAACTCAGTGAGTAAAGGACTGCACTGGCTTTTTGTAATCCTGCTGCTCTCTGTGTGGGGAGCGGTTGAACTGCATGAGTTTTACGAGCGCGGCGACCCCATGCGCGGCTGGTTTATGCAGCTGCACTTCTCCCTGGGAGTCGGTGTCCTGATGCTTCTGGCCCTTCGCCTCTACTGGCGTGCACGTCACAAGCGCCCACAGATTGAAGGCAAGAAGTGGCAGAAGGCGCTGTCCAGCCTGACCCATGGTGGACTCTACCTGTTGATTCTGGCTATGCCGGTATCAGGCATCGTGATGCGCCAACTGTTTGGGCGCGATACCGAGTTTTTTGGCCTGTTTGCCGTTCCCAACCTGTTCGCCAAAAACCCGGATCTGGGCAAGCAAATCGCTTTCCTGCACAAAGATGTAATGTGGCCCGCCCTGCTCGTACTGGTTGGACTGCATATCGCCGCCGCCCTGTGGCACCACTTTATTGCCCGCGATAACACACTCACCCGTATGCTGCCACAGCGCTAATTCAAGTCAGGGAAGAAATAGAAGAAAGGAAACTGAATGGGAGAGCGCAGGCCTGCGCTCTCCCGGAATAAACCTGCTAAACAGGTACGACTTACTCGTCGTTATTGCCGCGCTTGGCTTTGGGCTTACCTTTCGGCTTGAACTTAGGCTTACCCCTGGGTTTCCCTTTCGACTTGACCGCCGCTTCATCGAAGCGAGTGATCTTCATCGGCTTACCGGCAACACGCACCTTCTTCAGGTGTTGGAACACTTCTTTCGGCATTCCCTGGGGCAGATCCACCGTGGTGAAATCATTGTAGATTTCGATACGGCCGATATAGGAGCTGTCCAGATCCACTTCATTGGCAATAGCGCCAACAATGCTGCCGGGACGCACGCCCTGTTCACGGCCGATCTCGATACGGAAACGATCAAGACCCTCATCGGGCGGCGGCAGCTTGCGATCTTTCTCGAAGCTTTCCTTTTTGCGACGGCGACCACCATCAAAGTCATCATCGCGCTCACGGCGCTCTTTACGCGGCTTCTGCTCTTTCTCTTGAATCAGCAGAGGCTGGTCACCCTGGGCCATTGCAGCCAGTGCGGCGGCAACATCCAGAGGGTCTACCTCGTTTTGGGCCAGGAATTCTTCAACCAGTTGGCGGTAGGGCGCCAGGTCGGTTTGGCCTTCCAGCGTTGCAGTGATGCGCTCGCGGAAACGCTGCATACGGGCACTATTGACCGCATCAGCACTGGGCAATTCCAACTTCTCGATCGGCTTCTTAGTCGCCTTTTCGATGACCCGCAGCATGCGTCGCTCGCGGGGCGCCACAAACAAAATCGCATCGCCTTCGCGACCGGCGCGGCCGGTTCGGCCGATACGGTGGATATAAGCTTCGGTATCGTAGGGGATATCGTAGTTGATCACGTGGCTGATACGTTTTACATCCAGTCCGCGAGCTGCCACATCGGTGGCAACAACAATATCCAGCTTTCCTTTCTTCAGCTTATCGATAACCGCTTCACGCAGATTCTGCGCCATATCGCCATTCAGGGCAGAGCTGGCAAAGCCCCGAGCAGCCAGCTTATCGGCCAGCTCTACAGTACTATTTTTGGTACGCACGAAGATAATCGTGGCGTCCACCGGCTCCGCTTCCAGGATACGGGTCAGAGCATCCATCTTGTGCAGGCCGCCAACCGGCCAGTAGCGCTGGCGAATGGTTTCCGCAGTCTCGGTCTTAACACGGATTTTTACTTCAACCGGCTCATCCAGATGCTCGCGGGCAATCCGGGCGATCTCTTTCGGCATAGTGGCGGAAAACAGCGCAATTTGGCGCTCTTCAGGAATCTGCTCCAGTACCCACTGCACATCATCGATAAAGCCCATGCGCAGCATTTCATCCGCTTCATCCAACACCAGGGTGCGCAGATTGGACAGATCTAAAGAACCGCGACGCATATGGTCCATCACCCGCCCGGGAGTACCTACCACCAGCTGTACACCGCGTTTCAACTGCTGTATCTGGCCGCGGTAGTCCGCTCCTCCGTAGATAGGTGCAACGTGGAAACCCTTCAACTTTGCAGCGTAAGACTGACAGGCTTCAGCTACCTGAATAGCCAGTTCGCGGGTCGGTGCCAGCACCAGTGCCTGAGGGCGACGATCCTTCAGGTCCAGCTGGGAGAGTAGCGGCAGCGCAAAGGCTGCGGTCTTGCCAGTGCCGGTCTGGGCCTGGCCCAGCACATCCCGCCCCTCCAGCAGGGACGGAATAGTTTGTGCCTGGATCGGGGAGGGAGTCTCATAGCCGAGCTTTTCGATGGCGCTGAGAATTTCAGACGGCAGACCCAACTGGTCGAAGCCGGCCGCTTTAGGGGTATCGGTCATTTCGGAATTCACTTGAAGCCAAAGTCCCTATCGCGGGACCGGAGCGGTGGGTAAAAGGCCGCGCAGTCTAACAGGTTAGACGATCCAGATCAGCCTGTTTTTTAAACAAATGATAGGGCAGTCATTGAGTGGAACGAAATGCCTGAATCGCTGCAGGAAAGAATATAAAATTCCTGTGCAATGGTCCTCATGTGCACAATAAAATCAACTAGTACCATTCTGGCTAGCAATGGAGAGCTTGGCTTGGGGGCTTCCCTCAGTCGCAGATTCTATACGCTTTAACACAGCCTCTATCGTTATACCAACTCTCCTAGAGAAACTACCGTCTAGCTGTGTTTGCTCATATAGATAGGTGTGGAAGCGCTCAAAAAAGGACTTGTCCACGCACTGGGGCCTCGACCAAAAACTGGATAGCGTGCCTTGATGCGTCAAACCAGGCATATCATAAAGCGCGCGCCCAAGCACTTTAGTAGGCACTTCATGAAGAAGAGCAGAGATACCAACCGTACTATTAATTGTAACTACACCACACGTGTGATCAAGCAAAGTGGGTAAATGCAGGTCATGGCAATAAATCACTCGCCCCTGGATGCTATATCGAGCCTTTAAACTATCAATCAGTTTCTGATAATGACAGAAGCCCCGGTCCATAGGATGGTGCTTTAAAACGATTACCACATCATTTGGCGCGTTCTTAGCAAATGATTTCAGAACCCGATCAATGGCATTCTCTATTGAGAGAAGATCGGAATGCTCTCTCAACTGAAAATCATCACGAGTCTGCAGGGGAAACAAGAAAAAGCGTTGACTCAACTCTCCCGCCAACTTAGAAGTCAAATTGCGCTCTGTTAGCTTATAAAACCCTTTGCGCGCAAAGCTCCTCAACCAACATATGCCCTCGGCTTTCCAATCTCGGTTTCTGTGGTGGTGATACAGAGGAAATTCAGATTGAGCAAGGCGCATTGCTGCATAGTAACCCATCGCATAGCAAGCGCGATGCCAAAATGTTTGCCCTACTGGTGATGCGTAAGGTTTACGCTGATCTGGTTTATATTCTTCTATCGTCTCTCGCGTCCAGTCTGTTTCGGAGAAGGCATTGACGCCCCCCCATTCCAGCGTGACAAAATCTGGACGTAAATACCCCTCCTCGAACACTCCAAAAGCAACACCCAAAGATTCGCAAACACTTCGAGCCTGAGAGTGATATCGACGGCAATCCCCGTAAACAAATACAGCTTCTGCACCATGCTTCAATAAATAAGATTTAAAAAAGAACACCCAGTCAGTTTCGTTCCCAGAGAAATCAACCTGAAAATCAGCCCAGGCAAAATAGCGATCGCCGCCATTGAAATTAATTTTATGCGTAGTTATGCCTTGATGTGAGAGTCTCTTTGCCAGCTTCGCAAAGAACGGGCCATGAGGCCCCTGTAAAAAGACTGCCACAGACATTAGTTACCCCACCCCTAAAACTTGCTATTTATCGCTTAGATATTGAGCGCATATTAATAATTGGTCGAGCAAAACCATTTCCATATCACATACTAGCTATTCAATTCATTGATACATCGGAATGTATCACTCTGTGGCTCCAAAGGGTCCAACAGGAAATTCATCAACTAAACGAACAAAAATAGGCTCTAAGGTACCAACTAACGCAGAATTCTACCAAACAGAGTGATATTCATCTACAGCCAGTAACTCCCAGCTAATATTCGGGAGCTACAGGGTATGAAACTCACCTATGACAGAAAGTATAAAATATATACAGGGAAGCCTTTCCTCTTTATAGGACGCTAAGCCCATTTAGTGAAGTTTATGAAGCCACTTTTATCAAAGAAGAGCACCACCATACATCCACACACAATCATAAACGAAGCTGAGAAACATGCCATCAAAAAAATTTAAGCAATAAGCGCAGTATTCTAGTTCAGTTAAGTAGCCTCTTCAGTTGACTGTGTCACAATGAGCTTAATGATAAGGCAGCTATAACACGGGTAGCCAACACCATATCAGCTAACCCTACAGACAAATAATTAAGTAGTACTACTAATTACGGACAATATCAATCGGACAATTTCACTAAACACCTAAAACTCAGAATAAATCAACTGTTAATGTTAATCAGCAACTTGAGTGGGCTTAGGACGCGATAAGCGACCGTAAAAATTTTGCTGCTCTCCGCTATTAATCTTACCCCGATCTAGACGCTCTAATACTCTTCTCCAGACTTTCTCAAAAACTCGCGCAGTTCCTCTGGGAAAAGGTGTGAAAAACGGGTTAAACGGATTATCTCTAGCCTGCATCCACACCGTCATGCGCTTTGATTTCTGAAGAGCCTCACCACGGCAATGAAAGCCATACACATTACCTATTACCAGAGTATTAGCAGGGACAGATAGCTTTTTCACTTGATACCCCATTTCACTCAGATCATCTTTGCTGACCCGAAAAGATCCATCCCAATAGCGCTCCGAAGATCTTTTTCTACCCTTTTTACAGGCTTCAAGGCTTTCTTTATACTCCCACTTTAACCTTTTCCTGGAAAGCCTATGAGAACCTGGAACATAGATGTAAGCACCATTTTTATCATTTGTCTCATCTATATATAACCAAGCTTTAACACAAGGATGAAAAGTGTCGGCATGTAAATCACGTTGTGGGTCCGGCCGTGGATTTACATTTTCATAATTACACAAGTTTTCTATATAAAATAGTGGGGGACGATTCTTTGATGAGCAATATCTCATCAAACGATCTAATAGCTGATTTTTAACTAGCGCCTTGAACTCTGGAGCCCTCTCCTGCTCCTTGTGATCCATAAAAATTCTCTGAGTTACCGTAGTACCCTCAATTATTTCTCTAACAGGCCCCTCAAACTGTTCAAGCTCTTTGGCCAACTTAGAAAACTGCTTATTATCAAGAAAATCCTTCTTTAAAACATAACCATTCTCAATAAATTCTCTGCGATACTCCGAGGGGACAATTGGCGATAACAGAAACAACCTAAGCCTAAAGAGTGTGTGCGCAACTATCACTCTAACAACGTGAAGCCCGAAAAAATTTAACCAATAATTACCTATGATTGGATTATTTTTAAAACTTTTCCCCCAGCTAAGCAACTCGATAATCCACTTCGGTATTTTCCAGATCAAACCCAATATTTGACTTAGCATTACCCCCCCCTAAAGATACAAATTCGAACCTATACACTTCATGCAAGTTCGCCATCACACTTCACATCACCTAAAAGTGAAAACCATTAATATTCATCTCAATAACGAAGAAATCTATTTCGATACCAACAAAACAGCTTGAAAAAACAGCTATCATTTCTATCTAAAGAGCGGCTTTTTTCTAATAATTTAACAGTGGTCTCGGCATCGATGTAATCTCCCGTCTTCGTATCCACATACACCGGATAAATTAGCAAGGTTCCCGCAATTAGCTCCTCCAAGGTCAATTTGCGATGCCGCCTCGCTATGAACTCAGAAAAGTCTCCGTTTCCACCTTCAGCAAAAGACAATAGCGTATCCTGTGTTAACCCCCAACCCGAATAAAAAGGCAAACCATATGTAACGACCTTAATATTTTTAAGCAATGCTTCAAAACCCGCTAATGAACTTAGAGTATGCACTTCATCAACACTATCCATTAGCAAGGAGATATCCCCTTCAGTGACAAGTGAGTCGTAAAAACCCTGAGAACCATCAGGCAAATCACCTAGCCGAGCACCAGCAACAACATCGGGATGCGGCTTATAGATAATATGTGCATCAGGATTAGCCTCTCTTACCCATTCCAAAAGACAACGATTGTTTTTTATCACGGGCGAACCATATGCAATTGAAGCATCACTTTCTACTTGCCCGGGGACCAAAATTATCTTTTTATTGTCAGGAAGAGAAAGATTTACAGAACCTTGAATATTATATTTCGTAACTCGCTTTCGGAGAAGTAACGAATGCAGGCTCCTCGCTTTATCAAGCATTAAATCATTAAAATCTGCCTCATTCAAAATAACCTCAAGGTCACTGGGTGTTCTGGCATCAAAATAAATACCTCTTGAATCAAACACCAAAGAAGTAGGCACAACCAAATCCGCACCCAACCCCGCCGACCGTAAAAATCCATCTTCAACCTTCCAAAGCTGAGCCCGAGCACCTTCCACCTTTTTTTGTAAAGAGCGTGTTACTCGACCAGCCCAGACAAAAACATTCACACCTTTAGCGTGATGACGGATTGAGTTTTCCCCCTTTGCGAATTCAAGCTTCTTTTGGCCACCAAGAAAGCTCGGTATAAATTTTCTTTTCCACAGGGAAAATCCAACCCCCATCCAAGCTCCCTGAAATCGAAGACGTTGCCTTTTCTGCTCTGCAATCAAGGCAACGGTATCTTCAAACTCACACTTTTCGTTCGTGTATGGATTTATATATCGACAGTAACGTAAATATGCAGCGCAAAATAGCTGTGAAAGAGATCTACTGACATTGCGACGCGATAAAGACTGCTTGTCTTTGGTCAGCCCCCAACCTGCATAAAAGGGAATGCCGAAGCAATGGACTTCTTTTCCTGCAATTAAGGCGTCAAAGCCCAACTGACTAGTGACCACATAAACTTTTTCAACACAATCAAAAATAGCCCATGGTGAGATATCCTCTGAAATAATTCGGCAATTTTTTTCAGAGGCGAGATCTAACAAATAACCGCGCTTTTTGCCAGTAATGACATCAGGGTGTACTTTGACATATATCTCTGCATCAGGGTTTTCTCGAATAGCACTTTCGAGCATATCTTTAAAGTGCAATTCTGACGCGTGGCCAGCTTGGACGGAAACATCCCCGAAAGTTTGGTCCACAACCAAAATCCTCTTGACGCTAGCTGGCCAGCCTAAGGGTACGTCTAGTGATTGATTATATTTACACAACCTGTTTACTCGTAGTAATTCCAAGCCTCTTTCAGCTCGATCCAGTTCTTCAGTAGTGAAATCTGCTTGCGCTATCAAGCCCTCCAAGTCACTAGGCCGAGATGCATCGTAATAAATACCAGCCTCATCAATTACCAAGCTATGTGGTATCGCCCCTTCAACCCCCAAACCTAGTGAACGTAAAAAACCATCTTCTACACAAATAAAGGGAAGGCCAGCACGTGTAGCTAATTTTTTCGCTTTCACCGAAGTCTTTTTAAGACCCCAACCAATCATACAACTTATATAACTAGCAGGCTTAAAAGCAACGTACTCACATCGGAGGTCAAGCAAGCTTTCCAATATCTTGAGCTTACGCATTCCTAATGAACAATATCCTGCTACAGACATTTTCGTGCCTCAATCAGCATATTCTCTCTTAAGGTTTTATTCTGCGCCAAAGAGAGTATCCCATCGATCCACTGGGAGGGGGTCATAGGCAAAAGCAACCCGTTTCTGCCGTGGCGAACCACTTTCCCATAAACGTCACCCGCAGCATAAATACCTACAGCACCACTCTGAGTAATATCGAAAAACTTTGTATGTGACCTGGCTCTATTGAAGGGCCTATCCAATAGTGGAGCCAAGCCTATAGCTCTTCCTTGATCTTGCAATATAGATACGTAAGTAGGCCATTTCATAGGATGTAACACTTGTACACGAGGAAGATTCCTAAAGCATCGGTTTACACTAGCATTTCCAATTATCTCGAAAGACAGCCCTTCATCTTGTGCAAGAACCTCTTCTACAATAGGGCGAAGCCACCTAATGTCTTCCTTATGTGATGCAGATCCATGATAAAAAACTTTTGTATGGGCTTTAGTATTTATACAAGCAGGTGCAGCATTTAATATTTTTGGGTTCCATACCTTATATTTATTTTGTAAATAATGAGTAGAAACTAACAATTTAGCTCCCACCGATCTTAGCCAGCGTTGCTTCATCCAGCTATGTCGCCATAGCTTGAGTTGATATCTAATTGGCATATCCGAGAAGGCACGCCAATCAAATACATCATCATCTATAAAAAAATAAATATTAGCTATGTCATTGGCATGTCTATTTATAAATAACTGCCACTTTTTAGGGACATAACGTACAAAAATGATATTGGCACCCGACAACTCCCTCTCATCGGGAAGCGCATTAAATTCGAATCGCTGCCAGTCTGCGCCCAGTTTTTTAAGTAATGGTAAAATAAAATAATCGGTTGAAGGGTTGCTTCCCTCTTCAACAATTAACCAACGACTAGCAAGATCAAATTCAGTATCCAAAACAATCAACTCTCAAAAGGAAATACGACTGGCAGCAACAATAAGACAGTAAGAGAGTAAACGATAGTAAGAGGCAGCCCAGCCCGTAGAAAATCTCTGAGATGATACCCCCCAAGGTTTTGCACGATCAGATTAGTCTGATAGCCAAAGGGGGTTAAAAAGCTTGCACTGGCGCCATAGGCAACAGCCATCACGAAGGGCATCCAGCTTACCCCGAAACTCTCAGCCAAACTCCATGCAAGAGGAAATGTCAAAGCCGCGGCTGCATTATTTGTCATGAGTTCTGTTAGAAGTAATGTAAGTAAAAAGATACCGACCAATCCTGTTATAGGCCCCCAGCCATTGATAAGACTTCTCAGCCCCTCTGCCAGCGCATCTGCCAATCCACTTCCCGCAAATGCTTCCGCAAGTACTAAAGCGCTAGCAATAATTAACCAAATTTGGAAAGGAAAACGCCGCTGTAATTCTGTAGTAGATACAATACCAAGCGCAATCATACCGCCAAGCAACACGACAAGGCCTTTTAGCAAAGAGAAGTAACCAAGAGCCGCTCCCGCGACAGTAGTTGCAAAACCTAAGCCTAATAGCCAGTTATCTCTCTTTGACAAGTCACGTCGCACTTCTGTCCCACTAATCACATAAAAGTTCTTATCAATATTTAAGTGGTGACGGAAGTCTGGGCCCACAGCCAATAAAAGAGCATCTCCTGCGCGCAGCTCTATTTCACCGAGCTTACCTGATAGCCGGTCACCTCCTCGGCGCATGGCGACCACTGCCGCATCAAAGCGAGTGCGAAAATTACAGCTTTTTAAGGACTGTCCCAGGATACTGGAGCTAGGAGTAACTACTACCTCGGTTAGACTTAAATCTAACTTCTCGTCCTCGAGCGCAAACAACCTCAATCCTTCTATATCGTGTAAGCGGCCAAGATCTCGAACGTCACCAGTAAAAATCAGTTTATCCCCACAACGGATTACTTCCGATGGCCCAACGGGGCTAATTACCTGATCACCTCGCACTATCTCAATCAGATAAAAGGTTTCCAAGCGACGTAAATTATTCTGCTCGACACTTTTCCCATTTAGAGGGGAGTCCTCTATAACCTCCGCTTCCAAAAGATATTCATCTACAGGCTCCTCAGCAATAAGACCCTCAGGTAATAATCGGTTACACAGTAGTAGAACTATAAGCCCGACTAGGGTTGCAGCCAGTCCTATTGGCATAAAGGCAAAAAATTCAAGACTAGGTAATCCTCGGTCTAGAACAAAACTATTGACAATTAGATTCGTGGAAGTACCAATCAGAGTAAGCGTGCCCCCAAGAATCGCCGCATAGGAAAGAGGTAATAGCAACTTTGCCGCAGGTAAGCGTCGCTGCCCTTTAACACTAGAAGCGAGCGCTGCTACTACCGCAGTATTGTTTAGAAAGGCAGAGCTCAATGCAGTAGCAGCAGAAAGGCGCAATAAGCTAGCTTTTAAAGATCTCCGTATCAATCCTTCCGAAATAGCTCGCAACCAACGGGCTTTTTCAAGCCCTAAGGAGACTAAAATCAGTACAACCAATGTCACCAATCCTGGATTAACCGCTTTCTGCAGCACGATCTCTGCCGGCACTAACCCACTCAAAAAGCAGGCACCAGCAGCTGAAGCGAAGATCAGCGAAGGGCGAAAATGGGTAAGAATCAATGAAATGATAACTAAAACGAAGATTCCAGCGACAAAAAATTGAGAAAGAGTCATAAAATGATAAGCCGCTTCAATTACCGATAGCTAAAATTAGTATTACTTATATGCCAATGGTGAATGCGGATTATGCCAAATCCAACAAAACTATGCCTCTCTCAGTCATCCCCAGTGAACACTGATCCAAGAAGCCCCTGAATAAACCCGTGATATCTTAGGCTTTCAAGGACTGTAGCTATCCTACGAAGTAGTCCAGTGGCTCTCTAGCGATAACATTAAGAAAATACCACCTTCTATATTCTAATAGGGGGAAGAAGTCATCACTTCGAATAATTCTGGGCAATTTCATCCACGGCTTTGAGTTTGCTCAAACTGAGATCAAAGAAAAATCCTCGTGGACCAGTGTTAAGTTCGGATTATAGGCGGGATCGGTGTCTAATAAGCTTCCCCAGCGACTGCGTAAATAGTCGGCTTCCCTTTGTGCCCTTCGTCGCTTCGCCAATGTATCGTCCGCACCACGGGATGCGGATTCATGATGGTAGAGTTCTGCAAAGGGTGTCCAAAGGTTCCTGTAACCTGCTGCACGTATCTTCAGACATAGATCTACATCATTAAACGCTACTGCGAGGTGCTTTTCATCCAAACCTCCTACCTGCTCAAAGATGGACTTTCTTACTAATAAGCAAGCCCCAGTTACGGCGGAAAAGTTTTGAACCAGCTGTAGGCGTGAAAAATAACCATACTCACTGCGGTGGAAATATTTGTGAGCATGCCCCGCCACACCACCAATACCCAAAATTACACCACCGTGCTGGACCGTATCGTTCGGGTAATATAGCTTTGCACCTACACAACCAATCTCGGGCCTGTAAGCTTGGCTCACCATTTCCCTTAACCAATCCCCATTGATCGGTTCGATGTCATTATTAACAAGCCCGAGAATATCCCCTTTTGCCAACTTCGCCCCAAAATTATTGATTGAGGAGTAGTTAAACGAATGATTCCAATGGTGCACACTGACTCTCGAATCACGACTGATTTCGCGAAAATACTGTAATGTCTTTTTACAGCGGCTCTGATTATCCAGAATGAGAAGCTCGAAATTAGAGTATTCGGTCTTTGATAGGATCGCATCAACACAAGGTTTGAGGATGTCGTGACCGTCACGCGTAGGCACTAATAGACTAACCAATGGCTCGGGCGTCGGAAGAGCCCAGCGAACTCGATAAGAGTTTGGAACAATTCCCAGCTCGGTTTTTGCATCTTGCCCAGTGCGCTGCAAATAACCATCAAGTGCACGTAATCCTGCCTCAGCAGCATACCCCTTATTAGCTCCATCCTGTGCAGTAGAGCCCGTGACCGCGCGCCAGTGGTAAAGAACCTCCGGGATATGAACTACATTCTCATCATTGAGTGTTGGCAGGCAACGAAGTAAAAGGTCGTGATCTTGGCTACCCTCAGTCCCCACTGTAAAACCGCCAACATCCCGAACTAGTTCCGTCTTTAAGACAGTCATGTGGCAAACATAGTTTTGTGACAGCAGCAAATCTGGATTCCAGCTGGGCTTAAAATGAGGAGCAAAGCGCTCTCCCAGCTCGTCAATCTTATCCTCATCGCTATAGACCAAAAGCGCCTTCGGGTTATCTAAAAGAAAATCCGAAATCCGTCGTAAGGCATTTGGCGCCAAGGCATCGTCGTGGTCAAGGAAGGTTACAAACTCCCCCTCTACCAGCTCCAGAGCACTATTGCTAGCCGCTGCTATATGTCCATTTTTTTCTCTGAGCTTCACTTGAATTCGGGGGTCCGAAGCCTGGTAGCTTAGAAGACAATCTTTGACTTGCTGGTCAGTTGATGCATCATCTGCAATACAGAGTTGCCAGTGCTGGTATGTCTGAGCTAACACTGACTCGATACAGGCTTTTAGTTGGGAAATATCAGAGTTAAAAGTCGGTAGCAACACTGAAATTAGCACCGCTTCTTTCGCGGAACTATCTGTCGCTTTAGATGAGAGGAGCTGCGTGCTTCCCTCTACCTTATCAATCCACCGTCGATAGTCCCGGTCATGTCTCCTACGGACAAATGTTTCTCCATAACGATCCAAAGCATATTGATACCTACTACCCCCTTGAGCTTTAGCTTTACATTTGACGCCTGCAAGTACCTCCAACTTTCCCAGCCCCCTGAATTCGGGGTGCATAGTCGATAAGCGTCGTGCAAGACGATCATATGCAAACCAAGGCGCAAGACGAACGATACGAAAGTGATCCACGGAAAAACAACCACGATCATCTACGGGAACCAGCTCTAGTTCGGTCACTTTTTCTCGAAAATAAACTATTCGTTTGACAATCCGCCCAGTACGAAGGGGCAGGGAAATTCTATCCCAACCACCCTCCAGGCCGCAGCCCATATAGGCTAAAAGCGACGCGTCTGCCCCACCTCCATCATAGGCTACCTGGAGCTCTAACATATACCAACCAGGCGGAAAGCTACGTTCTGAAACTTGAAATCGAGGGCTGCCGGTGAGTGACAGCCACTGATACCCCTGACCTTTAGGGGCCGCTAGCTCAATACCAGCTTTAACCCTCAAGTAAGAAACAAGGTCCACTCGGAATATGGACTTGATAAAATTAAGCACAGCACACTTCATGTAGGATTGTTGTAATAATGGAGCTATGTCTGCCCCTGAACCGTCCATGGAGAGTGTACCAGTGGCTGCCCTGTGTTTGCGACCACGCAATCGACTTTATCACCAGCTTTTAGCTTTGAGATGTCGAACGAAAAACCTACAAATCCGCCTCTACCTACACCTAAGGCCCTTAACATCGGCCGATCTTGCATTGCCTTCAACCTAGAACGTATTTCGCCATTTACTTTTATTACAATATCGACAGGATCATCGCTATCTTCAGCTAAAGCCCAACCAAATAACTTCCCATTATCTACACGCAGCAGTGCACCGCGAGTAAAGCTGGAGGCCATATTCTCAAGTTTCAAGCGCCAATCAAACTGCTCTTTTACCAACTCAAACAAAACAATATCTTTATGGTTAAGCTGTATGAGCTCTTCCCTTGCCTCTGACTCAATATCATAATGGCTTGAAATATTACTTCTACCGGTATTTTCGATAGTGTGCCTAATATCCAAACCATATTTCTTATTTATAATTCTAAGCGAGTCAGCATAACGCTCTGTAACCCCTACAAACCCAAATGTTGGCCAGTTAGCCTGTCCTAGCAACTTAAACTGCCTGTTAATATTGTGCGGCAATCGGTAGAATTCAGGAAAGGATTTTGCCAACCCATAGTTTCGAACCATATGCTGGTATTCAGAAACTAAGCGTTGTAATGGATCCCTCACAAAGGAGATTGTTTTCTCTACACCCAGTAAAGATGTATATTTTCCTGCAGGAAAATGCCCAGCAACCAGCCTAACATTACTTGCAATTAGCGCCTTATTGAATGCCCAATAATCTGGCGCATCCCCCGCCCAACGCTTTACTAGCGGGCTAGTTGAAGGTGATTTAGGGCCATAATCTTTACAAACAAAGTCTCGCCCAAAAAATCCGTCACTTCCCAACCGAAAACTCGTACCTGCTGTTTTGGGGATATGGACAAATAAAAAACTATTCAAAGAAAAACCAATAAATTAGTTAATAAACCACAATAATAACTAAACAATATTTAGCTGAACCTAATTGCACTTTCATTCAATTACTAAAATAAACCGAATTTGCTTAGGAGTGCACTCTCAAGCACCCCTAAGTAATAAGTAAAAATCGCACATCCAATCTTTACACTTCAGGCGACTTTGAATATTGATTTACCCCGGCCAATACCAAAATACATAAGTCCCAGCGCTGATAATCTGCTGGGCGAATAAAGGTTCCGTCCATCTACTATTACCGGAAATTTAAGCTGGGATTTAATCAACGCAAAATCAGGGCTCTTGAACTCCTTCCACTCAGTAACAACAACCAATAAATCAGCGCCTTCTAATGCAGCCTCTTTTGTTGGCGCTAGTACCAAATCCTCACGGTCTCCATAGATTCTATGAGCCTCTCCCATGGCTTTCGGGTCATATGCTTGAACAGAGGCTCCCGCAGCCCATAACTGTTCCATCAACACCCTACTACTGGCTTCGCGCATGTCATCTGTCTCGGGCTTAAATGACAACCCCCAAAGGCAAATAGTTTTCCCCTTAACCTCAGGCAAAACTGCTCTGACACGCTCAAAAAGGGTCTCTTTCTGCTTTGCATTTACAGTTTCAACCGCATTTAACAAATCTGCTGCGTAGCCCACTTCATCCGCAGTACGGCAAAGGGCTTTTACATCCTTAGGGAAACATGAACCACCATAGCCGCAGCCGGGGTAAATAAAATGATAGCCGATCCTTTGATCCGAGCCAATTCCCTGGCGAACTTCCTCAATATCTGCACCCAGTCTTTCCGCAAGATTCGCGACCTCATTCATAAAAGAGATCTTTGTTGCCAGCATACAGTTTGCGGCATACTTCGTTAATTCCGCACTACGAACTCCCATTTTAATAATCTTCTCGTGATTACGATTAAAGGGAGCGTAAAGTTCGCGCATTTGGGCTTCAGCTTTATCACTGTCAGTGCCAATAACGATCCTATCTGGACGCCGGCAATCGGAAAGTGCCGCCCCTTCTTTTAGAAACTCAGGATTTGACACAACATCGTATTCAATCTCCACCCTTCGCTTCCCCAACATTGCTGCTAATTGATCAGCAACTTTGTCAGCAGTACCTACAGGTACCGTAGATTTATTAACTACTACTTTATAGCGATCCATATAGGTGCCAATGGATTCAGCCACTTTAAGAACATACTGCAAGTCCGCAGATCCATCTTCATCCGGGGGAGTACCTACAGCTATAAATATAATATCAGCATGCAACACACCATCTTTGGCATTCGTAGTGAATTGCAAGGTGCCACTTTGATAACACGACTTTACTAGATCCGCTAAACCAGGCTCATAGATAGGGATATGGCCAAGCTTTAAAGCTTCAATTTTTTTAATATCGATATCGACACAAATAACGTTATGACCAACTTCAGCCAATACTGCTGCTTGAACCAGCCCCACATAACCAGTTCCAAAAATACATACATTCATTTTTCTTCAACTATTTGGCCATTAAGTTTAGCTTCGTATTCATTCACTTTACGAATAATTAGAGGTCCATTTGGTCGAAACCTTAGAGCAATCTTCATCAACTCTTGAGCCAAAAATAAATTATAGTTTTCAATTACTAAAGCGGAGTCTCTAATTAAGTCCACATCCTCAGTATATATTTTGTTTGGTATGTTTGCTTTATGTACACCTTCCTCTCCAGAAGTTGGTGGAAATTTATCAAAACAAATCTCCCAATTTTCATCAAATAAATCCTTAGCCTTACCAATTAAAGGGTTATATTCAAGACCTTTTTCAACATATGTCCTATATTGAGCACCCGGCCCCATATATCTGCCATCTCGGGTCTTACTAATACCATCCTTCGCATATCGGTTGTAGTTTTTAAGTGCGGACTCATATAGAATACTTCCAATATATTTGTAGTGAAGCAGAGCCAAAGGATATTTATTAGAAGTAAAATATCCTAAAGTCTCTTTCATTAGGTCAAATCCCGCTCCATATGGATGACATCCTCTAGAGTAAGCCATATCAAAATCAGGTGAAAAAATCATCCTTTTATCAAAGACAGGATCTCTAACAGCCTTCATGTATTGTTTTTCAATCGGAGTTCCTGCTTTGAGCTCCTCTCTACCGACCATATTGAAGCCAGTAATTTGCGGTACAGAGACTCCCTCCTCCTTATACTTGGCTAATACGTCTACCAAATTGGGGTGGTAAATTATTTCATCTATATCAGCACAAATAACCCAGTCAGCAACTTCTTCACAAAGCGCTCCTCCCTTCCTACTATATTTTTTATACTCCTGAGTCTTAATTTGAACATGCCTAGCGTTATTCTTCTTTCCCCCAGTATCAAAGGGTATAACTTTCACCTTTGGGTAATTAAGAGCGATATTTATCGTCTCATCTGTAGACAGGTTATCATACAAAAATATTTTCGTGCAAAATGCAGAATAGTAATCCAAAATATATGGAAGTATTACTTCTTCATTAAAACATACAAAGTACGCATGTATTTTGAGTGAACTATTTAATGCTGCCTTTTCCATATCACTTGTTGAGGATCTCGAAAACCATTTTATCATAGTCAATATTATCACTTGGTACTGTATAGGGCATAAACCGTTCTGCGGACTCGGTAATCACGATATCAGGTTGATATTCATCAACTACTCTATTATCGATATTTAGCCCCCAGACAAACTTTACCTCTGTAAAAGTTTCAGCTAGCAGTCCGGTTAGAAGTTGTGGTCGATATTCAGAGAATGAATCCCCAAAGATCAGTACTCTTTTATCATGGATAGCATCATCATTCTTAAACCTTACTATAGATCCAACATGTAATCCTGGCTCATTTTCTTTAAGGTTTTCTTCTTTATATTTTACCAGCTCATTTCTAAAAACCCGTTTTACACATTTTCTTGGGGTGTAGAAAAATACCTTTTCCTTTATTGGGGGGGAAAACTTCCCTCCCAAGTCCATAATACAGTTACCTTTAGGGTTTGCATTGAGGGGAATAGAAGTATCAATTTTGTATCCTAATCGATTCATCAATAGCTGATAAGCACTATAAGCCCCCAAGAAGTTCCAGTGAGTATCAGTTTTATGATAAATCAGGTAGTTTTCACTTTGCCGTCTTAAATAGATCGCAGGATCAATATAAAACTGCCTATCTTTTTCCCGAATAGCGGCTTCCACCCTAAAGGCTGGGGAGTTCTGTAGCTGCACTAGGTTACGCATCTCATCACTAAGATATCTATGGTAGATAGATATCTTCTCAGGCGCTGCAATATGGCAATAATCTACACCCATTGCATTAAACATATCGGCTCTTTTTTCTAAAATGTTAGCCCACGAATTCACCCACGTTGAATCATCATACTCACCCGAAAAAATGTCCAAAACATTATTCGATCCACCAGTCAAAAACAACCAGCCATTGCCAGACGAATAAACCATCGTATTTTCATTCATTACATTATCGACTTATATATAGTTTGAAGAGACTTTTGAGCCATCTTATCCGCCACCCAACTTGCCTCCGGAACAACTATAATTTTTTCTTTATAATCATTACTAATATTTGTCACAAAATTATTTTTATATGTTTGTATCGTAGCCTTTTTAAGCATTTTATCCACATAAGAGTCGCCATAGCTTACTGCTATTGAGTGTCCCTCCTGTACATCTCTGATTTTTTTCATAAGAGGATCATTCTTATTCCAACGCCTCAAATAAGCATCACGAACATTATGGAACTTTAATTCACCCTTAGCTCTAGCAATAATATTTAAAGCTCTTATAGTTTCAATATGTAAAATCGATAGCCCGTCATTGACTCGATTCATTGCCACTGTAGGTTTAACAGACACTCCCAAGAGTTCTAAAAACGGGGCTAGAGTACCACTTTCCGCCAAACATGCTTCATAGTCAAAAATGGATATACTTTCAGAACCGAACTTGTCTACATATCGATGTAGCATATTATTTATGTTCAGCACTTCACTAGCAAAAGGTTTTGAGTAGTGTGGACTTACATATTCGGAGTAACTCTTTGTATTCCCATGCTTAACTTCTTCCTGCCACCATGAGTAAAGACGTATGGTTGGAGTTCTAAAAAAGACTAAAATTCGAACCTCATAAGGCTTCAATTCTTCCGACAGATAACTCAAAGCTCTAGCGTCGAGCACATCAAAATTTTCACTACTCAACAGTATTTTCTTACAAGCACTTTGCTCTATTGCTCTCTGAATATCACCCTTCTTATACTTAGCTTGACTCAAAGATGATGCCATCTCATGATGGCCAAAATATAATTTTCCGAATTCAAGGTAGTCGATACCAGAAGTACGAAGAATGTCTTTATTTTCCTCGCAAACCTTCTGGAGGAAAGTGGTACCGGTTTTATGTGGCCCAACATGAAAATAGATAGTTTTCATTTACCCCTCCAACACCTTCTTCACTTCCGACAAATAATTGTTTTGCTCTATTTGTTTATCTGGGCTATTTCGTGAAAATTTGAGCGTCACAGTTTGAACCCTTTTTATTTCATCTAGCTGTACATCGTAATTTTTCTTAGTCACACTCGCTGAATGCCGCCTATGAATATTCATAGGAGCAGATACCACCTTTACTTTAGAGTTGGATTTAGATAGTAAATCAACATAGATATACCAATCACCTGCCACCTTAAACTCAAGGATATTATCTAGACTATTTTCAAGACAATTTACAAAGCTAGTGGTATCAAACAACATGGAGCTTACATTCATAAATTGGTTTTTAATGGACAACACTTGATCAATTACTGTTGTGCCATCGTATATTCCAGGTCTATCTAATATGTCAATAAACTCTTGATCATAGTAATAGCGATAATCATCCGCTAAATGTTTATCCTTTTCATCAATTTGCTTCGAATCTGTATAAGCAAGCGTGAAATTGGTCGGTCCTTCGAGGATTTTTTGCAAAAACAAGTTATCCGCAGAATCATCGGCTTCAGCAACCCACAAATACTTCGCTCTCGCTACGTCAGCGCCTTTTTTCCACTGTTTGAATACTGATCCTGAGTTTTTCTTATTAACTACAAGATTAATTTTACGATTTCTACGTTTTGCATACGCCTCGATAACAGACACACTATTATCTGGAGACTTATCATCTAAAACATTAATTTCAAATACAGGATAAGACTGATCAAAGATTGATCTCAGGCGTTCTTCTATATGATCTTCATAGTTGTAATTAGGTACAGCTACACTGACACGCTTGATAGCTGGATCTAAGTACTCGACTAAAGAGAAAACGTACTCATCCCATTTAAACCGACTGGTAGCAGCTGCACCTCTTAGCTTAGCTTTCTCATCACTATCCGTTGCTATCTGGCGAATTATCGATTCTGCCATGGCACCAATATTTGCCATAGGCACGACTTCTCCATTGGCCTTGTCTTCAAGTAGCTCTGTAAAACCGCCACCACCTTCAAAACCAATCACGGGTGTGCCTAAAGCAAGTGACTCCATAACCACAGAGGGGAAGGGGTCTTCTCGCGATGTCATAGCAAATGCATCGGCAGCCAATAGATAACTTGAGATTTCATTAGTGAAAGGAATATTGTGGAAATTATTCTTGAGCAATTCACTTCCCAAATCCTCAGAAAGCCAGTGCTTAAGAGAGGGCTCAATATCGCCAATCCAAATAAAGTGGTAATTAGAATGCTGCTCCACTACAAGTTTCGCTACATTCACAAAGATATCAAACCCCTTTCTCAAGTCAGCATACCCAACATTAACTATCAATTTAGCATTTTTAGATATACCCAACTCTTTTCTAATCTTTCTGTAAGCGCTTGAGTCGTTAAATAGATCCTGATATATACCTTGAGGGTGAATGACTAACTTATTTTCTTTTACTGAGTCAACACAAGAAACAAAAGAATCTTTCACTGCTTCGGCTGCAAAAACCACCCTTTGTGCGTGATCCGCAATATCTTGAGCAGCTTTCTCTAACTTATACTCTTGAACAAGGTTCTTGAGTTCATGGATCAATGAAATAAAATCAATATCATGACCTGCCAAGATTGGAGCAACTTTGCCAGATACAGTAGTATTACAAATTGCTCTGTTAAGCCCAGATTCTTCCTTTAACTTTCTAACGACACTGTCAAAAACTTCAAGGCTGCCATGGCATACGTGGGTCTCACCAACTTTCTCATACTCAGAGACTAGTGGACCGCCGTCTAACAACACCAGCCGAACATCAATCCCAAATTGCTGTTTGAGTGTCTTGAATATATTCAAAGTCAGCAACTGGGCACCATGTTTATAAGCATCATGTCCAACCAGTATTAAAGAGTACTTTCCCTGAATAACGGTTTGTTCGTGCAAGGCTCGATATGTTGAATTTAAATAAGCACTCCCCCAATACTGATCCGGCTCAAGGTGCGCTCCTTCCGCCCATTCATTCCAGGCATTAATAGCAACAAACTTGTGTTTACCTTGGATAGGATTTTCTTTGGCAAACTGCGCAACACCTTTTAACCATCTCTCATACTTTTCTGGTGTTGCACCTACGAACCCCATTCCCTTTTTAGGCTTTCGTGCCTCATTATCCCACATAGGAGTGACAGCCTTGATTACGTCGTAATCAAAAGAACAGTCATTCAGAGACTTGGTAGACATTTCCTCATAACTCGGATAATGTCCAACAAACTCAGCATCTTTTAACCCTAAACTTTGCGCAACAGATGGAAGCCCCTCGGCCACTTTATGTGGGGGAAATTCAATTGCGCCATCCAATCCGTACTCTCTGGGGTCTAGGTCACCAAATGCCTGAGCCATGTAAATAAGAGGCTCAATATTGTGGTTATCCCTAAATAGCCTTCTCCATAAAGCAATCTTCTCTGACGCTTTGGGAATAATACCGGGACGGTAAATAAAGAATAATGGACGCCCGTCAATGGAAATATATCGAGAGTCAGTAAAGTGGCGCGCTATATCCGCAACGAACGCAACATCATCTTCATCTCTATAGTCTTGAGCGATTAGAACATCATTGTCAAAACCATCCCAAGTTCTCGTCCAGTTCTCATTTGCCCACATTAAGCAGAATGGCAGCTCAATATCCGTATTTTCTAATAAAAGATTGACAGGGCCATCCATCAAGCGGCGACCATTAAACCAGTAATGATAAAAACAAAATCCCTCAAGTCCAGCATCTCGGGCCATTTTAGCCTGTGCCACCAAAGTGTCTTTCACTCGCAGGTCATAGAAACCCAAGTCGCGCGGTAAGTGTGGCTGATAATGCCCATTAAATCTACTCCGTGCACGAGTGACATTAGTCCATTCAGTAAACCCCTGTCCCCACCATTCATTGTTTTCTTCAAACGGATGGAATTGCGGTAGATAGTAGGCTATTGCTTTTACCTCTGGATCTAATTGCCTTGAGCCATACTTGAAATCTTCAAAACCAGGACCGGCTTTTAAGAACTCCTCATCAGCACTACAAATTAAAGCTTGAGCGGAAGCTGAAGTTGTCTCTCCAGGTGCGGGGGCTAAGGTCCTTAGATCACTATGCTTTCCAACAGAAAGGTAGTGATAATAAGCATGCTCAGAAACATTACCACCTAAATGATTATCTATATAGAATCCAGTATCGAAGCTAGTACTTGGGTTACGGCGCTCTGCACAACCTTGCAAAAGAAAGTGTTTATAGGGATCTAGCCCTGCCTCTTTGATATCCTGATATTGCTGTAAATAATAGGCTGGATCAAAGAATGGTGTAGGAGCGCAGATCGGCTGTTTTGCATTCTCTAAGTAATGCTTTAAGGCAGACTCTTCATCTGGTAATGAACTTGTATTTTTATAATACTCAGGGTCAAATGCCAGAGATGGTTGGCGCCCCTCCGCCTCTCCACTTTTAATATAGTGTTCTAAGGGTTCAATCCCAGCGTCCAATACATCAGGATATGCTGAAAGGTACCAAGCGGGGTCAAACAAATAGTTGGGTGTGCGCCCTTCTTTGTATCCATTGAAGTAATAGTGCTCCAAGGGGTTCACCCCTGATTCAGCAACATCTGGATTCGTCTCTAGGTACCAATCGTGATCAAATAAACCTGAAAAATAAACTACTTCGATACCGCTCTTATTCAATGACTTAGAATCCTTTCCGAATAACTTCTTTACTACTGATTTCATTGCTATTAATTCCCTTTAAGTAACTCTTGCCACCAAACCGGATTACTCAAATACCACTCAATTGTTTTTTGTATGCCTGTTTCAAAGCTCTCATGTGGTTGATAACCCAACTCTTTATTTGATTTGGTAGGGTCAATAGCGTAACGTCGATCGTGTCCTGCACGGTCTTCTACGAACGAAATTAATTTCTCAGAATTGCCAGCAATAGCGCTTATAGCTTGCGGATATTGTGCCGCTAGACTCGACTGCTTCGCAAACTGCTCATTCATCAACTTACAAACTAATTTTACGATATCAATGTTTGCCCATTCATTAATACCACCGATATTGTAACATTCGCCTATATTTCCTTGACGAATTACTTTATCGATACCGCCTGCATGATCTTCGACATATAACCAGTCACGTATTTGCTGACCATCACCATAAATAGGGAGTGGAAGATCGCGTAATATATTAGCAATTACCAGTGGTATTAATTTCTCAGGAAAATGGAAAGGCCCATAGTTATTAGAACAATTACTAGTGGTCACTTCGAGACCGAAAGTATGGTGATAGGCTCTAACTAAATGATCAGATGCAGCTTTACTTGCCGAATAAGGACTATTTGGAGCATACGGCGTGGATTCACTAAATGCTGGATCATTTTCTTCTAAAGTACCATACACTTCATCAGTAGAAACATGGTGAAAACGATGAGCAACTCTATTTATGCCTTCATCTAGCCACACTTTCTTAGCTGCTTTCAATAAGCTATAGGTACCAATAATATTTGTCTGAATAAATGCATCTGGCCCGCTAATTGATCGATCCACATGACTTTCAGCCGCAAAGTGCACTAAGGTATCAATTCGGTGTTCACGGAGTAGAGTTTCTACCAGCGCTGTATCGCATATGTCGCCTTGGTAAAACTTATAATTAGGGTGATCCTTAACTAGATCTAAATTTGCAAGGTTTCCTGCGTATGTGAGTGCATCTAAGACTATCACTGTATCCTGTGGGTAATTTTTTATCCAGTAATGGACAAAATTAGCACCAATAAATCCAGCGCCACCGGTAACCAGTAATTTTTTCATATCAAGATCGCTATCAGTCACAATTTTTAAAAAAAGCCCCAATACCTAATAGGCAATTGGACAATTAATGTTGTTGTTTCTTTTCAGAAAGAGCCAGTCTAAGTGACTCACGCCAATGCCTAGGTTTAATATCTAATTCGGTAATTAATCGAGTTTTATCTAATACACTATAAGATGGTCTCTTCGCAGGAGTAGGATATTCATGTGTAGCTATTGCTTTAAGGTCTAATTGTTTATCCTGCGAAAGTACACCTAAAGCCTTACCTTCTTCATAAATAGCTACCGCAAAGTCATACCAACTGGCTACCCCGAGGTCGGTACAATGGTATATACCACTCACACTAGGTTTTTGAGCAAGTATGATTAAGATCTCCGCCAAGGTTCCTGTCCAGGTTGGTGTGCCAACCTGATCTGCAACGACACTAAGTTGATCTCTATCCGCCATCAACCGAAGCATAGTATTCATAAAATTATTCCCGTGGGATGCGTAAACCCACGCGGTACGTACAATTATCGCTTCCGGAAGAATTCTTAAAACGGCAGTTTCTGCTTCAGCTTTACTAGAGCCATATACCCCGACAGGATTAACTTTATCGGATGTTAGGTATGGAGTTGACTTCTCACCATCAAACACGAAATCTGTTGAGACGTGAATGAGGCGAATATTTAGACTGTTACATACCTCTGCTAGATTTTCGCTACCCTGCTTATTGATTGCAAAAGCGACATTTTCTTCCTGCTCTGCCTTATCAACAGCGGTATAGGCAGCAGTATTTATGATTACATCGGGCTTAACTTCTCCGATCACGGCCTGGACAACTTGTTTATTGGAGATATCCAGCTCTTCGCGTCCCATCGCGATCATCTCAATATCGACAGAACATAGCTTTTGAAGCTCACGTCCAAGTTGACCGTTTTTACCCGTTATTAAGATTTTAAAAGTTGCCATTTTATACAGACCAAGAATAGTTTGACGACGCATCTATCGCGCCGCCAAGTTTTAGCAAAATAGGAAGGTTAATCTTTAAAGAGAAGCTAATCTCGGGGTTAGTGAAACCAGCGTATACTCTCTATGCGAAATATACCGCATCCTTAAAAGAACTACCGTGGCGATCTTTTTCCGAAAGTTGAGGCTGTATACCTTCAGCAAGGGGCCAGTCAATATTCAGATCTGGATCATTCCACAGGAGCGATTTCTCATATTCCGGAGCATAGTAGTCTGTGCACTTGTATACAAATTCAGCACTTTCACTTGTTACATAGAAACCATGTGCGAACCCTTCAGGAACCCACAACTGGCGCTTGTTCTCAGCTGACAGATACACACCAACCCATTGTCCAAAAGTTGGCGAACTTCTTCGTAAATCTACTGCGACATCATAAACTTCGCCACGAACAACCCTGACTAACTTACCTTGGGTCCGTTCTGTCTGATAATGTAATCCTCGTAAAATTCCGCGAGAAGACTTACTGTGATTATCTTGGACAAACGCACGATGTGCACACTTACTATTAAAAGCATCATCACGAAATGACTCATAGAAGAAGCCACGTTCATCACCAAACACTTTTGGTTCTACAATTTTCACGTCAGGAATTTTTGTTTCAATGATATTCATACTAATTGAGAATTTAGCCGAGGCGCGGGCAAGCAATCTAGCTGCTGCAGCTCAAAAGAAGAGAGTAGAGGTTGAGCCGCTCATCCCTGAACGACTTCTAAGTAATGGATTTAGAAAAAGCTCAATTTTAGCCCGTTTGAACTATTATAACCCAGAAGCATAGCGACGTATGTTGAGGGATGAGGTTTCACCATTCTCAACTAAAATTTGCATCAAATATTTTCCATAGCCACTTTTCATTAAGGGCTGAACTTGCGCTTCTAGTTCTTCTGCACTGATAAATCCTTTACGATATGCTACTTCTTCGGGGCAGGCTATTTTTTGGCCTTGTCGACGCTCGATTGTTTGAACAAAGTGGGCGGCATCCAACAAATTATCATGCGTACCAGTATCCAACCAGGCGCTACCACGTCCAAGGCGCTCTACATCTAACTGGTTCTGGGCAAGATATACTTTATTGATATCTGTGATTTCCAGCTCGCCACGTGCACTCGGCTGTACTTCTCGGGCAATGTCGCACACTTGCTTATCATAAAAATAAAGGCCAGTGACAGCGTGATTAGATTTTGGCTTCTCAGGTTTTTCCTCTAAGCTCACAGCTCGACCGCCGGCATCGAACTCAACAACTCCATATGCTCGGGGGTCTGCTACTCGATAACCAAATACTGTAGCTCCCATCTCTCTCGCATCAGCTTGCTGCAAAATTTGACTGAAGTTACTAGCGAGGCAGAAATAATCAGTACACCCTGGTAATATAAACTGCATGAAATACGATGCCAGAAAACTTAGTACTGAGGAGCAGCACCTCATACGTAAAATTGCTGTTCAGCGAGTATTTGATGGAGAATCTGCGGCGGAGGTTAGTCGTAGCTTAGGGCTGGGGAGCAGAACTATTTTCCCATGGTTAAGGACTGCTCGGGAGAAAGGTATTGAAGCGCTATCTCCAAAAATTAGACCTGGACGCGGTAGAAAACTGTCAGCTATTGAAGAAGAGGAAGTCAAACGATGGATTATTGGTGGCGATCCAAGGCAATATGGCTTTGATTTCGGATTGTGGACACGTCAGATCGTATCGGATTTGATTTTTGAGAGATTCAAAATTGAACTTAGCGTTTCTAGTGTCGGCACACTTCTACATCGACTGGGCCTGACGCCACAAAAGCCTCTACGAAGAGCTTACGAGAGAGATGAGAAGGCGGTGAATAAATGGGTAAAGGAAGTCTATCCAAAGATTAAATCTTATGCGAAAAAAACTGGTGCAGAAATATTTTGGCTGGACGAGGCTAGTATCAGATCAGACGATCCACTCCAAAGGACATGGGGAGAAAAAGGAAAAACTCCAGTGGTAAAAACGAGTGGTCAAAGACAGTCAATCAATGCGATCTCAGCTTTATCGAATAGAGGTGGCTTCTGGTATCATATTTATAGTGGAAAGTTCACGGCAGAAAAGTGCGTAGAATGCTTCAAAAATTTCCAGAGAAGTCAGAAAAGACCAGTGATTCTCATTGTTGATGGGCACCCAGTACACAAATCGAAAAAGGTATTGGAGTATGTCGATTCACAGGATGGAAAGCTTGAAATGGTGTTCTTACCGCCATATGCACCAAACCTAAATCCAGATGAGTTGGTCTGGAATCATATGAGAAATATAGGGACTTCAAAGAGGCCGCTGAAAAAAGGTGAGACACTACTGAGTCGTGCAAATGCAGATTTGCAGAGCATCAAGAAAAATAGAAAACTTGTGAAATCATTTTTTCAAGAGTCGACTGTATTCTTTGCTGCTGCCTAGGTAGTATGTGCATAAAAGATATTATCACCTAGCACAAGTGCACTATTGTGATTACCTACATGCTCACGCCCAATCAAAAATGCTTGGGCTAAGCCATCGGGAGATGGTTGCACTGCATAAGAAATATTAATCCCCCATTGTGCGCCATCCTCGAGCAAACGCTGGTATAAAGATTGCTCTTCTGGTGTCGTAATGATAAGGATATCTCTGATACCCGCCAACATTAAAGTCGTCAAAGGATAATATATCATTGGCTTATCATAGACAGCCATCAACTGCTTGCTTACCCCTTTTGTCAAAGGATACAAACGAGTTCCTGACCCTCCTGCCAGTATTATTCCCTTGCGTTCAGAAGCCCCTTTAACAACCATTGCCCCTACCCCCAATTTTCCATTCTACTATTGACTTTATTTAAAATGCCTCAGATAAATCCTGGGCAGCAAGACTTCCATGAAAGTGGATCCAACCACTGAGCCTCAAAAGTTCTTTTAAGACCTTTGAGGCGCGGATAATTACATAGATCTCCAAAAAACGATATCGCAAGCGCCTTACAGCTCATCACAGCCACAAGACTGTGCTTGAAAACATATGGCAAAACTACCCTTCATGATTAACCCTGCAAGATAAAAGCCAATATGAACACAAATAATGCACAAAGTGTACCAGTTAGAAAGAAAGTACCGCAGCCGTACCTACTGCAATGCGATATAGTATCTCTGTGATGTCTTTTGTTACTTGTAACTCGCTAGATTGAATCTTTGGCATTACCATGATTTCATCGCCCGGTCTCAGGCGATCTCCTAAACGATTATCGAAATCACGATCGTCAATGCGATTAATAGTTCCATCCAGGTGTAAAATCACTAACTCTTGCTGATTTGCGTTATTAGCAAAGCCACCTGCTAGCTCTATATAATCCTCCAAAGTGCGCTTTTTGTTGTATACCAATGATGTAGGAAAAATAACTTCTCCCACTATTGATACAGTCGAGGATTTCAATGGAATGACTAACTCATCACCATCTTCCAATAGCATTTGGGCTGCATTTGGATTATTAGCAATAACTACTTGACCTTTAGGCTCTGCCTTCCGTGCTTGTTCAATAAAGTTTTGAATCATTAGCGCGTTGTCTTTTTGGGAGGCTTTTTCTAGGTCGGTATTAGGCTGACGAGTAAGAACCTCCATCTGTAACGCATCAAGCGAACGATCTAATGCCGCGCGCTGGCTATCAGCTACACTCTTTCGGTATAGCTGGATAGATTTCCTATCTGCATTATTTCGGAAGCTAAGCTGCTCTAACAGCTCCTCCAATTTTGCACCGTAAGGTAAAACATAGGTTGCGGGTCCATTTAATTCACCAGAAACACGTATTGAAATGGATTTCACATCGTTATCTCTAACCAACTCTACCTCGGCACCTGGGTACAAGCGTTGTGTGAGAGCCTCTTCAAGGGGGAGATAATTAGCTTGTTGAAGACCATCGATAGCCTGTGTGATTCGGGCAAAGTTCGCCTGGGGATCAGGCTTACTGATGAGAAGCATTTCGCCAAGCTGGGTATAAGGCCCAATAAACTCCATCTGGGCAGCCCGCTGTACTGCGCCCTCGACAGTTACAACCCCTCTTCTGGCTCCAACCACAACAACATCTCCGTTGCGCAACTGAAGGGCCGGCATAGTGCCTTCGACTAAAAATTTATAGAGATTGATTGACTCTATTGGCTCCCCTTGGCGCAATACTTTAATATCAACAAAGCTACCGCTTTTTGCATCAATCCCTCCGGCACTGTCCAGATAGTACAAAATAGAGTCGGAACTGAATCCATTGTACAACCCAGGGCTAGTTACATACCCAGTAACAAATACTTTTACAGGCTGGCTGGCCTCAAGATTAGCGTAAGCTTGGACATTATTTTTAAATACCCGCTTGACATGGCGCAGAACGAAAGCATTTAACTCTCCGTTTTTTACTCCAGCCACATGAACGGGGCCAACCTCAGGAATAAAAATATTTCCCTGGGGGTCAACAGCAAGCGAAGCACTGAAGCTGTATGCCCCCCATAATTGTAAATTAATTTGATCTCCAATTGTAATTCGATAATCCGGATTGAAACCGCTAAAAGGCTGATCTTTAAATCCGCCCTGAAACAATGCCTGCCCAAAAACTGGTACTTTATTTTGCTGCGACTCTGAAGAAGAAGACTCGTCGATTAATTGGGTTTCCAGTGCCACTGCTTGCAAGCAAACCAACGAAGCAAGCAGAGCGAATCCAGCTCCAATTTTCTTAATCTTTCCTGTAATCATTTGTGCTAATCTTTTTCGAATAAATTTATTGATGATCTGAGGGAGTCCCAAATACTCTCACCGCTTTACATCCTGTGTTCACGGATAGTGACAACCAGCATTTTTCCTATTCCGTATAGCATAAGCAAAATTATTGCGATACTTGCCAAATTGTAAAGTTTATGCGGATACTCAGCTTCCTCAGCTAACGATGGCTGTGTCACAACTAATAGATGCTTTAATTTACCTGAAGCCTCCATCCGTGCTGCCTCTAAAGCCTTTAGAGAAGCAGCATATGCATCAGTAGCAAACTGCAAATCGAGTTCTAAATTTTGGAAATGAGCACTAAGAGAATTTAGTTTTTGCTCTCCTTCCTCCTCCCCGATTCCCACCAAACGGACCTTCTCCAGCTCTATCTGACTTTCTAGGGCAGCTATATCCGCTTGCATTGACACAATTTGTGAAGAGTCAGCATTTAGGTATGTCTTTGCCGCAGTAAGCTGGGCTCGTTGTTCTGCCAAACGTGATTCTAAACCTTGAATGATAGTACTGATTCCCTTGGTCAGCTCCTCTGGGCTTATCACCTTATGGCTGTTCTGAAAATCAAGAATTTGTTGCTTGGTGGTTCGTAATTTCCCCTGAGCCAGGTCAACTTCACTCTTCACAAAAGCAACTTGTTTGTCAGCCAATTGATTACTAATTGCATTGACAAAATCTTCAGACTTTTGAATAACAGTTTCACTTAATAATTTTGCAAAGGCCGGATCAAATGCTTGCATCTCAATAGTAATAATGCCCGTCGCCTCATCATGGCCAATACCTATATGATCCCGATAATATTCTAAGTATTCTTCTTGAGTTGCATCGGGGGACAACCGCGAAAAGAAATCGTAGCGTGTACTTTTATAATATTCTGACAGTTTTAACTGTTTATCTAAGTACAAAGCCATATCTAGCGAGTGAATATAATTCACCACCAAAAAAGCATCTTGGGTATCAGCGCCCATACCAGGAATCAACAAACCTAATGCTGGAGAGGTTGCCTGGGAGGAAGTGCTATCTTTCACTATTAACTGCGCACTACTAACATAGCGCTCAGAAACCCAGAATAGATAGTACACCACAAGGAAAAATAGAGGCAGAATAACAAAAAATGCCCAGCCTTTGAGTTTCGGAATATGCCTGGAAGCGTTACTCACCACCCCAATTAGAGCCTTTTTGCTTGATGGATTCTTCGCTTGTTGTTCAACTAGCTGGTCTTTAACGTCCATAATTAACTCTTATACATTTCAGTGGCGGTCTTTTTTGCTTGAGCGTTTGGTTTCTCACCCTGATACAACTCAATAGCTTGATCAACAGTATCAAAAACTCTTAACCCCGTCGGATCCAGGTATATCCCTACATCACAGTTCTTCCGAAGAAGTGCCATAGCGTGCGCCACAATGATGAAAGATGAGCTCTTTCTTTTCTCTGCTATAACCTCTTCGCACTTCCTTTTGAAGTGAGCGTCGCCAACGGACATTACCTCGTCAACCAAGTAAATATCGAAATCGACAGCAATACTTAAACCAAAGCCAAGACGTGAGCGCATTCCTGATGAGTAACTACTTACAGGAACATCGAAATAATTACCTATTTCAGCAAAGTCCTGCACCATATCCATCACTTTGCGCTGCGCACTTCCCCAAATACCATGTATGCCACAAACAAAGGCGACATTCTCACGGCCAGTCATACTTCCCTGGAAACCACCTGCCAGCCCCATTGGCCAGGAGATTCTCTGGTTAGTTATCACTCTGCCAGAGTCGGGATAATCAATCCCCCCCATTATGCGCAGTAAAGTTGACTTTCCCGCTCCATTCCGACCGAGAATGCCAATGTTTTTACCCTCTGGAAAAGACGCATTTACATTTTCAAAAAGTACTTTTCGCCCATGAGGCGTACGGTACGATTTAGTTAAGCGCTCTAATCTAATCACCGGCTTTTTACCAAATCACGCCAATTTGCTCGATAACAAAGCAAGCCAAAAAACAACATCGAAACAGAGACAAACCCTAAATAAGCCAGACTTCCAAAGTATCCACTAAAGTTACTAAACAATGCTTCACGATTTAATTCAATGACATGTAACAAGGGGTTCCATACCAAGTAAACATGATATTCTTTTGGAACCTGCTCAAGAGAGAAGAAAACCCCAGACATAAAATACAGAGGTCGAATAAGCATAGGAATCACTTTAGCCAATTCTGGAAACCGCTCACCTAAAACACATAGCGCCAAACTAAGTCCTAAACAAAAAAAGAAAAATAGAGCGTTAATTGTTGTGAGAAGTATAAAATTATTAAAAGGTGTGGACACTCCAAGCCATGCAAATACCACCATCAGCACTACGAGAGTTGCCAGATAAATAACAAACTCCAAAAAAACACGACTTAGAACCGCATCGAACGGCCTCAGTTGCCGATAGTTAAATAACCCCCGGTTTGAAGAAATTGCTGCTAATCCCTTTTGTACACAATGATTAAAGAATAGGAAAGGTGCGATTCCTCCAAGCATGAATAGTGGGGTTGGCACCCCAGGATAAAATTCATCTTTCAGGAAGCTAAAAACAGCCACAAGAACAATAATATGGAGTGATGGCTCCAATAGCATCCAAGCATACCCAAGTCGCCATTTGCCAAAGCGAGTTTTCATCTCTCGCACTAATAGCGCATAAATCACATCTCGCTGAATTTTCCAGACTGAGCGCCGAGTTGAAAACTCCATAAAAATCTACTTTGTTGTAAAGTGTGAACCAGTCGACCACAGAACCAAAGGTGGGTTTGGGATAATCGGCTAGGTAATTCCTTAGGAGGCTCTAAAGTACAACCTCAAGCTCATATATTTTTCGAGATCCAAGCCGGCCTGCATTAACAGCAAGCAAGACAAATGTCAATGTCTCACCTCACAAAAATAAGTGCGCTATGCTACCCTAGCCCCCATCTAAATCAATCACGCGCCATTACGCCGGCCCTCTAGCCTGATCCGCTTAGCCTTCTCTCGTCACTAACTTTCAAAACCTCCATATCAAGGCAAGAAGGCATCAATTGATAAAGGCCTGCGTACTAGCCCCTAACCTCCAGTAAGCTTTGGTTACCTAGGCTGCCCCATATACTAGCACCCAAAATCTGTCAGGCGGCTCGCCTAATGTAGACACATCGCATTAGTGACGAAAAAATCCACTCATTGAGCGGATTTTGGTCGCCGAACCTAATGGCGTATGTAAATGAGGCATAGAGCTTTTATGGCAACTCGATGAAGATTAAGCTACTGAAAGAGATCCACAAGCCACTGAATTCTAAACAATAATTCGATCCTTGAGCAAGTTCTAGCCTCTAAGCCCTTATGCTGCAGTGGAAACTATTATCTACAGACTTGTAAACCTGTTCAGCGCCACAACAACCCCAGCTAACACTTTCGACGGTCGCTCATTCTCACTGTAACCTTGCTCTTACCTTCTACTGGAAGTTCGCTGAGCAAAATATACTCGGATAAGCCCTTCTAGCTGTCTAGATAGACATTCACCAGTCACCATCAGTAGGCCTGTGGTACTTCAAATGGCATAAAAAGCTGGAAGTAGATCTGCTAATCGCAACTTCAAAGAAGTAAGATCACTAGGAATTTGCAACTCTTTCAGATATAGATCAAGCTTCAGAAGGGGCGCGGAAATAGCAATCTTTCTCCTACCGTAACTTTTTAACGCTCTTCAAACCAACCAAACAACTTGCCCTCTCTTTTTGCTCTGCTTAGAAAACTCAAAGGACCCCTTAAGTAGGAGATCACATTGCCCCGCGGCAATAATTATCGTGACAGTAAAATAATAGCCAAACTCTCGCCTTCCTCGAAAAATCCAAGAAGGCTTCAAGCTTAGAGTAGAGCTAAAGGAAACCCACTTATTTGCCACCTGGTTTAGAATTGAATTTCATAACCGCTGGACTCACATATTCTGTGGAATTTAGACACTCAAACATGTAACTTATGAAACAACTTCAACTATCAATAAGCAACCAATTATACTAGCGGGGCAGAAATAATCAGTACACCCTGGTAATATAAACTGCATGAAATACGATGCCAGAAAACTTAGTACTGAGGAGCAGCACCTCATACGTAAAATTGCTGTTCAGCGAGTATTTGATGGAGAATCTGCGGCGGAGGTTAGTCGTAGCTTAGGGCTGGGGAGCAGAACTATTTTCCCATGGTTAAGGACTGCTCGGGAGAAAGGTATTGAAGCGCTATCTCCAAAAATTAGACCTGGACGCGGTAGAAAACTGTCAGCTATTGAAGAAGAGGAAGTCAAACGATGGATTATTGGTGGCGATCCAAGGCAATATGGCTTTGATTTCGGATTGTGGACACGTCAGATCGTATCGGATTTGATTTTTGAGAGATTCAAAATTGAACTTAGCGTTTCTAGTGTCGGCACACTTCTACATCGACTGGGCCTGACGCCACAAAAGCCTCTACGAAGAGCTTACGAGAGAGATGAGAAGGCGGTGAATAAATGGGTAAAGGAAGTCTATCCAAAGATTAAATCTTATGCGAAAAAAACTGGTGCAGAAATATTTTGGCTGGACGAGGCTAGTATCAGATCAGACGATCCACTCCAAAGGACATGGGGAGAAAAAGGAAAAACTCCAGTGGTAAAAACGAGTGGTCAAAGACAGTCAATCAATGCGATCTCAGCTTTATCGAATAGAGGTGGCTTCTGGTATCATATTTATAGTGGAAAGTTCACGGCAGAAAAGTGCGTAGAATGCTTCAAAAATTTCCAGAGAAGTCAGAAAAGACCAGTGATTCTCATTGTTGATGGGCACCCAGTACACAAATCGAAAAAGGTATTGGAGTATGTCGATTCACAGGATGGAAAGCTTGAAATGGTGTTCTTACCGCCATATGCACCAAACCTAAATCCAGATGAGTTGGTCTGGAATCATATGAGAAATATAGGGACTTCAAAGAGGCCGCTGAAAAAAGGTGAGACACTACTGAGTCGTGCAAATGCAGATTTGCAGAGCATCAAGAAAAATAGAAAACTTGTGAAATCATTTTTTCAAGAGTCGACTGTATTCTTTGCTGCTGCCTAGGTAGTAAATAGCAGTGTTTGAATAACCCTTCCAATTAGGTCTCAAGTAAAAACTCTAATGCTTGTGAAGACTTAGAGGGTATGATTTTGGTTATTTCATAACTAGCCAGCCCTTCACGACAAAATGGATCTTGTAGTAGTAATTCATCGAGTATGGAGCGGCTCTCCACGGAGGCCAAGATAACCCCACCCGTGCGAGGTTCCTTGCGACCAGAGAGCTGAAAATATCCAAGCTCATATTGCTTGTTAAGAAATTCAATGTGCTCAGGAATCAGCTTATCCACCTCTTCAAGTGGTTTTGTATAAGTCAAAGATACTATAAACAAAATAATCACCAACATTTATATTCAAAATTAGATTGTTGAAATAAGAGATGGCTACTTACCATCCAAAGACTGATAAGACAAATTGCCGCCCTTCCCCTAAAGGCAGCAGTTTATCTCAATCAGATACCTATGGGGCAGCTGTAATTAATGACAAAAAACTGAAAATCAGTGCCTTTTAGGATGGAGGGACTACAAAATCCTATAATTGGGCGAGATCCAATTGGAGGCACAACAATATACAGAATTAAAAAACTAAGATTAACTTTCTATTATCCGCATATTACTAGATGCTCAATCTTTACGGCAGTAGATGTCTGAATCGCAATAAAAGGTAAATTTTTTATTGGCTCGGTAGCAGAGAAGCCCACCTCAAATATTCGCTTTTTGTAAAGGCATAATATTAACATCCATAATATTCCCATATTCAAACCTATTGCAACTAGCACTATGAACATCTAGTAACCCATCAATACCTCTTCTACATGCCACGCTCTTAAAAAAAGGGGGCCACGTAATATTTAAATAGCAATATCTAACCTATATTTTAACAACCTTTGAGGGATGTTAGTTCTGGGCACCATCTCCAAATACTCTAACTCCTAACAACTTATAGCTCAATTAACTAACAATCAACATTGTCGCTGCCTCCCCCCAACGCCTTCAGCCTTCAGCCTTCCTAATAAGTATGGCTCCTTGCGCACCTTCAAATACCTTATAGCAGTACAGGGAATTTATCCCTCTATACTTTCGGTTAGCCGATGATGTATAGACCCTCCAACTTGATGCAAAAGCACTAAGAGTTATGTTTAGATAGAGCTCACAACAATGAAAACTGTGGGCTCAATGCATCAGTAGTGGTCCATTTCAAGATACGAACTTTTTAGACTCCTTTAGATTAACTGCTTCTTGCTGATCAGCCCACCAGTTTAATTGAAGCGGTTGTCCAGTTGCCCAAAAGAAGCTCTTACTTGATCACCTAAAGATGACCCTCACTGCATTCACCCAACTGCACATTTAATAGCTTTTATCAACCAATCCAAATCGGGCCGAGCAATATAGGCTTCATCGTCCCGATGAATTCTTGGAGTGCTCTGTATGATTGTTCTTGCCTGATTTTGATATTGAAAATCCTTTTCGCTAACGGGTAAATTGAGACCCACTTTCGACGGCCACCGAAGGCCTTTTTTGTCACAGTTCGTTGCTGCGCCGGTTTATAAAGACCGTTAACAAGTAGGGACGTGACAGACACTCACTAGGTATAACTCGAATAGTCATGTGGGCCTCGAGCCCGAATAGCAAGGCGGAGGTAGCTTATCTTATGGAACCTCAAGAGATCAATGTCGGTATCGATACCAGCAGTAAACAACTCGATATTTATGTGAGACCTACTGGCCAATTCTTTAGTGTTGCCAATGATAAAAATGGCATCAAGGATGCCATTAAACAACTACAACCTCTTAAACCTCAAAGAGTATTAATAGAGTCTACAGGAAGACTCGAATTAGAGTTTGTTTGTGCCGCCGACAAAGCAGGATTACCTGTTGTTGTTTGTAACCCTTCGCAGATAAGAAGCTTTGCTAAATCCGCAGGGCGCCTCGCCAAAACTGACAAGCTAGATGCAATGGATATTGCACATTTTGGTGAGGCCATGAAGCCAAGACTATCGGAGCTAAAGCCAGAAAAGCTCTGGGAGATCAGTGACTTACTGGCGGTAAGAAGTCAGTGTTTAGAGATGAGCACAATGCAAAAGAATCGGCTTCAGAGGATGCCGAAATCGGTACACAAACCTATCCAGACCATTCTAAATAGCATCAAAAAGAGCTACAAGGTATCGACAAGCAACTGAATAAACTGGTTAACAGTGTGTCTGAGTGGCGGCAAAGGCGCGATCTATTGTTGAGCGCTAAAGGGGTCGGAAATGTATTGGCTTATACGTTGATGAGTGAACTTCCCGAGCTAGGAAAATTGAACCGTAAAGAAATCGCTGCACTTGTCGGTATCGCCCCGATGAATCGTGATAGCGGCAGCTTCCAGGGCAAACGATATATTCGAGGAGGAAGGCATCGTATACGAACGATTTTGCTTGTCTCCATCATGTCGGCCATTCAGCATCATCCCAAACTAAAGCCGATGTATAAGCGATTAGTCGACGCAGGCAAACCTAAAAAGATCGCTCTGATTGCCTGCATGAGAAAGCAGGTTACGATCCTGAATACGATGGTGAAAAGTAACACCTACTGGGATGAAAGTATGGCTTAATAACTTGACGAACAACCATAGTCACTTGTTATAAGGTATTTTCATCCTATCTGCTTCAAAATTACTGCAGATGCAAGACTGGCTAGTCCAATTACGAATGCAAGATATTGAAACCCACTTACCCAGCCTATAGAAATTTTATTTACTAGGGGCCAATCGGCTATGGGGACCTGTTAAACTGAAGAAGGCATTGATTTTCGACTAAGGACCCATGGCACTGCACCAAGTACAATCCCAGCACATACTATTGAAAACCCAAATGCAGTAATCGCACCTTTAATAAGAAAGCTACTAAGCTTCAACTGACCCGAATTAAGAAGCGTAATCAGAAAACCAAAAATTGCAGTTTGAACACCAACCATCCATGCGCTTGACTCGCGAAGTAGTTTTAATGATTCGAGAGTACGTTCGCCCTCTGTTATTAGATGATTCCCTTAGATTATTACCTTATAACGCTTTTAGCATGGGCGCGCGCAGTTTGCGCACCCCATGCCTAAATTTGTTAGCTCTTTTGTGAGACACATGAAACAAACTCTGAATCACTAAACACTTTTTCAATGTTAAGCTTCATAACTTCATTTAAAGTTCCAAATGGATTGGCAAACTTAGCAGTATTTTTCTCAATCTTGTGAGCTTTACTATAACATTCTGAGCTTTCATCAGCACTTACTAAATACTTAACCTCTAATGTCCAATCAATGCTATATCCTAGGTCATCAATTAGGAATTCAATTATTTCACCAGATACAACATTATTTGAATCTTTAACCTTTATACCGACAAATCTTGACTCGGTAAACATTGCAGTCTCGAAGTATTCATTGATATTTTTCTCAAGAAGAATACTGCCCATTGCAGTATTTCTTATTTGATTCGGCTTAACCCGGTTATTATCTTCTGCGGGAAGGTACTTGAACTTCCCAACTTTAAGCTCTCCATCAACGCTCATAGTGCTGCTTGGAGCATAATTTAAAGTGATTGGTGCTTGAGCACACCCTGTAGCGATCACTGCCAAAGTTATGACTCCAAACAATTTTACTGCCTTCATAGTACTTTCCTTTTATTGAGACCATACATGGCCATTTGTTGTGAATTTTTGATGAGCTAACGCTTCGTCTGTGTTTTATACACATCATTTAAATCGATTTAAAGCCTCCGCAGCCTCCATATAATGGAGCAGTTTAGTGTACCCCTGCCAAACAGTTTGAACTCCGGGCTCACCATCGCCATTCCGTCCCAGAAAGCCTCCAAGTCCTGCCAACATACGAGTTATATCTCTCATACTTGGAGCTTCATTGGGTGGGGAGGTTTTAGCTTGCATTATCCATATCATACGCCACTCTTTTTCAGAGTAGAATTTCGTACATGACGTATCAGGAAGTGGTCGTGCCCCTGTTGTCATGGAGTGTAGACGCCACCCAATAATCATATAGATTGTACTACGGTTCAACATTCGCTGCTCGGTTCTAAAGCGATTACTTTCTATCTGGCATCCGCCTTTCACCACTCGAAAATAGGTTTCAATTTCCCATCGACTTCGATACCACTCAATAATGATCCTCGCTTGCTTAAAGTCCTCAACTGCAAGATCGGTCAGCAGCATCCATTCAATACCTTTCTCCCCTTCTGGTGGGCTTAATTCCTTAGCAAAGACTGCGTAGAGAGAAAGAGGTCGTTTTGATTTTCCTTTTCCCTGCAATCTTACTTCTGCAATGGATACACTGACCTTAGCTTCCCTTTCTGGCTGTCCATTCCTTTTGGGGATACCTACTGAGTATTTCCCGATGGACTTCTGCTTGGTCATATAGTCCCAAAGTAAAGTCGTATCTTCTCCTTCGATCTCTAAACTACGATTAGCCTTGGCTCGAACAATATAGCTTGCACGACGCTGTTCATTTTGATCTTCAGCTAATTGAAACCACTCATGAATATCCCCCTCTCTATCCGCGATGCTCACAATCGTGGTTTCATGGCAGCGCTCTTGTATCTCACAAGCTGATTCATAATGGTCTAGCCAGCGTCGACTCTCTTTATCTTGTATCGACTTGGTATAGCGAGAATTAGCACTAGATTCTTTATCTCGCTGCCACATGCTACCCTCAATAATGCCCAGATTATCTCTGGATGGTGTTATAGCGATAGAGGTATGTAGGAGCTGCTGATTAGTCTCTTTGCGTCGGAGTGTTCCCATTTCTTTGCTTTCTAAATCGGTAGCAAAATTTAGGAAAGTGGTATCCTGAGGGATAAGAACAACTGGTTGAACCTTGATTCTTTCAAGAGTGTCTGATTTATGGCCACTCATAATCGAGTCAAAGCTGACTTTATCATTTTCGATGAATCGATAGGCTGCAAAGGTTTCTGCCCAAGACTTGTTTGCACAGGGAATACTACTCTTTGGGTCGGAACTTAAATTACTGAGAATATTGGACAAGCGCTTATTCAATCGTGTATCACCCATAACCTGATTTTTCACTTCGTACCTGACCCAGTCCTGCATAATTATCCAGCCAAATTTGTAGCCCCTATAACGTACAAACTGTAACCCATTGATTTTTATAATAAAACTGAAAAACTTGTGTATAAAACTTAGCCCAAGCAACGGCGAACGGGAAAAATTAAAAAGCATGTTTGCCAGGTAATCCCCGGCCGGTTGAGCGATATGTTCACCGAAGTTCGCAACGCTACCGGTCTCTATATCGGATTAACCAATGATCAAACCCCACCCAGCTTCCACGAAGTACGCAGTCTGGCTTCAGACCGGTTTAAGCGTATGGGGTATGATGTGGAATCAGTGCAGCAGTTAATGGCGCATACTGATGAGCGGGTCACGCAGGCGTATCAAGCTAGGCATGGCATCGATTACGAAGAAATTGCTATTTACCTAGATGAGCAGGCAATCGGTCGAGAGTTTTAAAAAAGGACTAGGAAAGCCCTTTTAATAATTTCATTACTAACTCAGCCCTAGGTATCAACCCAAGTTAGTAGGAGCAGAGCGAACTTACTCACCTTCTACGGTTAGAAGCTCAGCACTGCCATCAACAACAGTAATCATCTGGTTATTACTACAAGGATAGAGATTTATCCCATTGGAAAAACTAGAGAGGATATGCTCAGCGGCATCCTTAAAGGGTTGATTCCCGTAGTGAGGTAACGGGTAGAAATCCAGAAGGTTCAGCCCCTCATAAGACTCTAAACCCTTTACAACATCGGCATTGTCCATCTCCTGGATATACGCAATATTCGGTGAAAGTATGACAGAACCTGCCGACTCACCAATATACGTTTTACCGGATTTTACCTGTTCTAGTAGGATTTTATCCGCCCCACTTCGCCTGAGTTCTTGAAGCAGAAAAAACGTATTGCCGCCAGTCACATAAATGTATTCATTATTCTTAAGTTTACTTTCAATTTCACTGATTGAGGCTGTGGATACATCCAAGTTATCCACAGTAAGGCCCAGCCTTTCGAAGGCCCGCCTTGCATCATCAACGTAAAAATCAATTTCTTCGGGAATACTTGCAGTTGGGATAAATGTAACCGCTTTCCCTTCAAGACCTCTCTCATAGCCTCCAATTACATCAGCAACCTCAGCGAGATATGAGGTCAAGAACAGTTTGGTCATGTATTTTAATCCCTTAACGTATAAATCGAATCAACTGCCTAATATTGAAAGCACGCACTCTCTAAGGAAAAAGCTAAGAAGCTCGTTACAAAGCCACAGGATTATCATACAGTCATTGGAGATGACAAAATTGACCTATATCTACATCATTAAAAACACAAAGGCAGAATGAAAAAAAGGCCATCTTAGCTTTTAACTAAAAGCTCAAATTGAACAACGGCACATACAGGCATGGCTGATGAACCAGGGGGGGGGTAGTTAAGTTGATATGAAAAGCAACCTGGATGGGCAAGAGCTTTCAAGGTAGAAATTTCAGACGAAAAAAAAGGGCCTTAAGGCCCTTTTTTCATTCTTGCGAGTTTTTGTTCACCGGATAAGAGGCCGTGAACCTCTTCTCGCAACCCCTTGAAGCACAAGGGAAATTTGGTGGAGCTAAGCGGGATCGAACCGCTGACCTCAACACTGCCAGTCTTCCGCACACAAAAATGTAAGCTACTGATTTGTAAGGGAAAGCCGACTTTTCCCAATCTAACGGCCTTAACTATCCTCGATGATACCGCACCGACGCCTTAACTACCCCCTCCACCAACAACTCTTGTCCTTCCCAGATAGGTATGAGCCTATACTGGCGTCTTATAGCGTTGTTCACGACCAAATACAGTGGTTGAGCCCTGCATACCATATGGTACGGAAATCATGAAAAATACCAATGATCCTACCGCAATGGGAAATCCTAACCACGCAAAAGCATTGGATGCTGAAACAGTATCAAGTGAGGCCAATATGTATGCGTAGATTCCTACCCCAGGAATAACACCGAGTATCTTTCTATTCATTTCGCGCGATCACATAACGTCCACAGCACACGCGGCCGAAGCGCAGCGTAGGCTGTCCCGCGGAGGCCCAGAGGGCCATAGCAGTATGCCTGTGATTACTAAGAATTATTGGCTCCATGTTCCTTATCCCAACAAAAGCAAACAAATAAGTAGTAACTACCAAATAGGGCGTATATCCACATAACTGTAAACCCCATGTGATCCATAGCACTATCGCCAAATCTGGAATACAACAAAAATACTAAAAGTGCAGCAAAGAACGAAGTATTTAGAATGACCGTACCAATAAATCGCGAAACACCAAACCTGCTCCCTTGCCTCGGGCAAAGAAATGTAAATGGGAGCCACGCAAATTTCTGAGCATGAAATATATTCATTATTTTAATTAACTCACCCATAAAACGATCCTTCGATTATGACTCTTAACGCTGAGGTAAGGGGCGGCTGTCAAGCCCTCCTGCGCAGGCCCTCAGGGCCGGAGTGAAATTGACCACCTTGTTACGTTTTTAGTGAGGCCGGAGTATCTACGATATTTATCTTCTGTAAATCTAACGATTGGTCAGGTAGCTCTATAAACTGGAGGGTTCCATTAGCCATTGAAGAAATTACAGATGTCACTACGATGCCAACCACCATCCCATCCACTGTAGGGACTCCGCTTGCTCCACCAGAGGATGCAGCACCAGCACCAGCACCCATACCTGCAGTTACCGCATCATCCATATCAGTATAAAGCACCCAAAATATCTTAGCTTTTTCTAAAGGTCCGTTCTTTGGCACCCACAAACCGCCCTCACCACCTGCTGATGAGAATTGAGGGCCGTAGCGTTTAGCATATGAAGGCACGTCGCCTGACTCAAGATAAGCTTCTACACGCTCTTCGGAAAGAATTATTACTGTATCGCCGATACCGATATAGTAATAGCCATCATCATCCTCAGCTACCAAAGAGTATGTCCCGGACCTAAGCCCAAAAAGCCATTTGTACTCTAGAAGGCCTCTTGTTTCGGTGTAATAGAGGTCTTCTTGCAGCGTGAAGTGACTTTGCTTTGATGATGTTTTCAAGTTCGAAAGTGTAGATGAGCACCCTGAAACTAACGTCAACAATATGTAAAATAAAACAACTCTCATGCTAAAACTCCAAATAAGTCTATTTTTTATCTCTGAAACGTAAAGCGCCTTGCTAACCGGCAGACAAACCGAAGGTTTGGCTGTCCAGTGGAGGCCGCTTTTCGGCCGGAACGGTGGTTGAGCAAATTGTTATACATTTATTGCACCGCGCTAAGTTCCGGCATTAATTCAAGAGCAGTTTCTCTTGATGTTAAATAAAAATGAGTTGATGTGGTAAAGCCAATACCAATATTTGGCATATAGTAGAGACTACCAGCGCTCATAGAGTAATGAAGATAGTAAGTCTCACCAGCTTCATAGTTTCCAGAAACAACACCGTCACCGCCGACCGAAAAGGGGTGCGTTTCTGCTGCTACTCTGTGCTGACCGGCGGGCAACTTATGTACCTGATATGAATTATTGCTTAAGTTAGCAATCCTGCAATTATCAATAGAGAACGGAGTTGCGTAGAGTATGCCGTACATAGCTGAAGGACGGTATATGATAAGAGTTACTGCATCATCACCTTCCGCGGTGGGAATGTCACAGTTTGGGCTGTATGTGGCACATCCAGATATAACTTGAATGAGAAGCAGGATGATTGATAAATTTTTTATATTCCCTCTAAATGTATAACGCCGTGCTCAGGAGACGGCTTACCTTGTTATATTTTTTCTAGCACTCCAGTGCGGTTTAAGATTGGTTGAGACCACTGGTAAAAATCCGACGTGCCTACATCCCATGGCCATTGCTCTGAAGTTGTAGGCCACACTAGCTGGTACACCGTGTATGGCAATGCACCATAATGCGTATTGCAGGCAAGCGGATACACGTCATGATATTTTTTATCCATCTCTATAAAGCAGACATCGAATCCCTCGAGAAAGCCTGAATAATATCGACCAACTTCAAAGGACTCACCAGCCTTCAGCCGCTGACAGTATTCGTTCACCATTGATTGTGAAATTTTCGAATCCAAACCAACAATCAATAACTCAGGCTTGGACTGGGTTTCATAGATACCTATAGAGTATGTAAAGGTTGGTGAATCTTCGTCTTCCAATACACTTAGGACATGGCAACCGTACTTCTCAATGTTATCTAGTATCCGCTTGTCTGACTTTCCCACTTTATCCTCGAAAAATATCACGCCTACAACAGGGATTGGCAGGCGTAGCCTGACAATCCCTTTGCTTGTAATTGTTAGGGCTGATCATTGTGAGAAAAGACCCAAGAGGTATAGCCCGCCGTATAGCCCGCCTATTGTCCACATCAAGGTGTGTATCCACGTAGACTTCTTATTTTCTGATGATGGCTCTAGTTTAAAGTTTTCGGGAGTCGCGTTATTAGTGAAGGCTGATTGAGGTGGTGGCTGTTGAGCTTTACTTGCTTGGCGCGCAAGTTCGAGTTCATCTTTTAAAGATTGAACTCGATATTGAATGTAAAGAGCTTTGGCTTTTTCATCTTGACCATTGGCGTTCGCTACTGCCTTTGCCCACAAACCATTGCGCCTAAGCCCTTGAGCAAGCTCTTCAACAACTATCTCGTACAGTTGTTCTTCTACAATTCTTGTAGCTGCCGAATGCTTTTTGAATGCCTCAAACAACCTTGTATCTCCTGCTTAAGCCCTAACAATTTATTAAAGAGCCAGTGGCTCGCTATCAATTTGGCCACTATTTCTGGGATGGAGCCTTCAAGCTCCACAAAAAAGCCTTTATTTACGGCAGGTTATAAACTGCTGTCTAAATAGCAACCAGATATAGTGAGCCACTGGCTCAAGTCGTCTGGCTCAACTTCCCGCTCTTGAACACATTTTACCTGCAATTAAATCAATAAGTTAGGGGGAAACTTTCTACGGATGTAAGCCATGGCTCTATAATTCGGACCTTCGCACCGGCGACACGCTCTCTTCAGTACTGAAAACCGAAGCCAGTATCACCCACTCGGAACCGCCATAGCTGCAATAGAACTATGGCGGCTAGGCTGGGTGCCGCCCCTGCAATCACCCCGGACTACCATCATCATCCGCATAAACCCGCTCGTCATAATTCACTGCAGTCATACTCACCCGCTCTGTGCCCGAGGGTTTAATGTCGGTGATTAATGCGGGATAACACCAGCGGTCCGCCTCGCCAAACATAAAGAGCGGCGGTTCCATGCTGCCATCTAAAACCGGCGCAAAGTCCAGGTCGGTATCGATTTCTATCACATTGGCGCTGCCGGTTGCCGTCGCGGTATAGAGCCCGGACAGCTTGCCGTCTGGTTTACGCAGCGCGAGGAAGTGCGTGCCGCCGCCCCACTCCAGTTCCGCATCCAGGGTGATTTCTCGCCCGCTCACCGCCAGCACCCTGCCCGTCTGCGAATAGCCGGGGATATCGTCGGCCAGGGCGCAGTAGCTCAGGTAGCGGCTGTTGAGGCCGTCCATCTCGGTCTTAAAGCTGTAGCGGGTGCGGCGGTAGCGCTGGATGCGGCGCTGGCGCATGCCGAAACGCCAGGCTTTGGTTTCGTCGGTGATACCAAAGGCTCTAACCTTCTTCGGGGCTAGGCCCTGATCCTCCGCCAGGGTGCACAGCACGGTGGCGGGCTTCCAGGTCTGGGGGTCGAAGTATTCCACCTCCACCCCATCCGGTTCGTCGGGATCAAATAGGCTGATATCCTGCTCCAGCTCACCCACCCGATTGTCTGGCTGATACATGTGTTCAAACGCGGTGCGGGGGCCATCGCGCACGGGGATAATCTGCCCGTAGTCCAAGGTTGGCTCTGCGTAGCCGACGGCCAGGACTTTCTTTAGCGCTTCAAACAGCGTGGTTTTATTGTCGAACACCGCCGAGAAGGTATCGCCGCGCGCGCTCCACAACTCGTGCAGCGCTTCCAGCTCCTCCAGGCCGATTTGATCATCACTATGGCCGACGCTCTTGATGATATAGGCAAAAAACGGGGCGATATCCTCGGTGGCGTCAGGTGCGGACCAGCTGCCATTCTCATACACCGGCAGCTTGCGAGTGGGAATCAAGTTGAATTTATTTTCCGCGCTGCCGGCCAGGGCGTTGGTGCCGCGAATCTTCACCGCAATGGTGGTTACGCCCTCGTAACTGCTGGCGCTGTCGAGCTCGGCCCTGAGTGCCGTCCACTGCACCGTGTCATAAATGCGCGTATCGTCGCTGGCCTCGGTGACGCGCCTGACACGCACCTCCGGGCGTATGGCCGAGCCGATATTGATTTTTTCGGTGTACCCCAGCTGGTCATTAGTAGTATTGCCAAAGGTGTGGGTGATCGTCGTCCAGGTCGAGGAGCTTTCATCGCGATAATCGATATCGACCGTCACACTGTAGTACTCAAAATCCCCATTGTCCTTGATGCGCCCCAACCCCTGGGGCAGGAAAAAATCCAGCTCGATATAACGGGTGGTTTCGTTTTCCGGGCAGGCGAAAAAGGGGCCTAGATAGCCGCCGGAACCGCCGTTATTACTTATAATTGCAATAGATACCAGCTGCGCATCAACAAACCCACCCCAGCCCGGTACGGCATCGCCGCCGGCATCCACCTTTTCCATTTGCGCGGAATGACCAGACTTCAATACCACACGATATTCCCCATCATTGCTGCTTTCGTTGATGGAGATAATCTCCCCCTCCATATAGGGGAAATTGCGCGGTACAAAGCCCAGATTATCCTCGCGCTCAATTTCCCGCTCGAACCAGTAACTTTTTAAGGTGGTACCTGAGAAAGTCCAGCGCGCCGCACTGCTGGCGTCGCCGGTGGTGGCGAGCGAGCCCTCCAGCTCCAAACCCGTTTGACCCGAGCTGCTGCCCACTTCCGGAGAAAGATAAAAATTGCGGTGGGCGTCGTGGTCGGTGACATCCTCACCGGGACCAAATACCCGGTACTCAATATCGCCGGCGTAACCGCTCACCGGGGTATTGCCGATATAAATATTGTCCGCACTGATTTCGTAGTCTCCGACACCCACGCATAACATTAAATACAGATATTGTTCGTTATTGTCGTACTGGCGGCGCGGCTGGCACAGCAAGTCCGGGTACACTTTATGGCGGCCGGCAATTTCCGGTACAACCCCCATCAGCCGGGCTTGGTTGCCCTGGGCGTTGGGGTTGTAGATGGTGGAACCATCCGGCGTGGTTTGGTTGTAGTTGTCCGGAATCTGATTGGCAAAATACATCGCCGCTGCTGCAGCAGCCACGGCGACCACTATCATCACAATCGCCGCATAGCCTTTTGCCTCCACCACCAACTCCAATTGATCGCCAGACTGAATCCTATAGCCTGCCCATTCGCTAGGCGGCAATGGCTCATTATTTACTGACGCCGAAAATAGCGGCACGGCTCGGGGCTCATAGCTGGGTACATTATTGTTTAACCAGTGCTCGAAGGTTTGCCCGGGCTCCGCCGTACAGGTTTCGAAGTTATCCCGCTCGAGTTTGCTGGGATAGATTTTAAGAATTGCATTCATAGTGAAAAAATTCGCAGCGTTGGAACAATCGGCGGAAGGCGCGCGGGCTGGTTAATAGCGGTTTTCCATACTGCCGCCCGGTGTGCAGGATTTGGGTCTGGCCGTTATTAATGACTATGCCCACATGAATCAGACAGTCTCCCCTGAAGCCGCAGGCAACAGCGCCGGGTTTACAGGGGCCCGCTAAAAAATCCGGTACCACCTGCAGATAGCTGTCGGTCAGCAGCGGCTTGTCATCCGGGCAAACGTGGCCGAAGGATTCCAGCAGCGGGGTTTTGAATTGCCGGTGCAAGACATCGCGCACCAGCCCCCAGCAATCAAAGCCGTGCATATCCCGCCCGCCGTCCACATAGGAGACGGTGAGATAGTCGTTTATCCAGTGCATAGGGTTAGCCGTAGTATTTCAGGCCGGGGGCAAAGTCGGGGGTATAGAATTTATTGGGCCAGGCTTTATTGACCAGATCGTGAAAGCTGGCAATCACCGAAACGCTTGCCGGATTGGCTTTGACCGAAACGGCGGTCATTACCGTGGCCGGCTGTGCGGGGGCGGACAGGTCGGATTCGAGGAACTGCCGATAGACCACCTGTATTGCGCCGCCCGCCTCCAGCGCGGCCCGAATATTGTGCAGCGCTTCACCGGTGACATTATCCAGTTGGAACTGTAAATCCTGCCGGCCTCGCACCGAACGCTGCGGCAGGGAGACACCGAAACCGCTCGCGGTAAAGGTTGCAGTTTCCCCGTCCTCCAGCGTCGCTTCGATATCATCAAAACCCTGGCACAGACGAATCGCACCGCCCTCAAAGGCGGCGTGCCTCAGCTCCAGGGTATGGATGATGATTTCATCGATCGGCGCGCTGGCGTAGACGGTTTCCAATACCGCACTCATGCGCTAATGCCGTACTTTGTCATCAGGGTGGAAAACAGGGCGGCGCGGTGGGAGGCGTATTCGGGCAACCCGTAATCCACACTGAACACCAGTGCATCGCCGATGGCACCGTCAAAAAAATTCCCTTGATCGGGGATAAACCCAAGACAGACATCTTCGGGTGCCACTGGCGCGACGAGCGTGGCACTACTCATCTCTGATTCAATACCGTTGATATACACCGCCACCGCCTGGGTCTCGGCGTTATAGCAGGCCATAACGACGTAGTCGGTATTGCTCGCCAGCGTTTCGGTGGTCGACGAGGTTGTGCCGCCGTGATCCACTTGTAATGCTGAGGTCGAGATAATTTTAAAACTGGCCAACCCTGATTCCGCGGACAGCAGGCCGCTCCACCCCCCCAGGACGCCGGGGCGAATAACCGCAACCTTGGTATAAGTACCGAGGGGGTGAGCAGCTTGATCTGTGATATGTGCGCCCTGACTCTCATTCTGGTCAAATACCATCGCGGACTGCCCCCCAATCGCCGCACTGTCAATCGTCCAACTGTTGAGTGCGTACTGCCGGATCTCGTAGGACTGCATGCGCTCGCGCAAACGAGACCCGGCGACACTCTCATACTTTTCCCGGGGATCAAACCATACGCGCAGCCCGGGAAAAGAGGCCATATAAATGTCTTCGTCGCTGACTTCCAGCGTCGGTAGACTGGGCTCGGTAAATGTCACCTCATCCAGTTTGATAATACGTCCAGCCATTAGAGTATCTCCACGGTTTCCAAAAAAGTGACACACCAGTTGCACAGCGGTTCGGTAACCGCCGCACCGTTCATACCCAGCTGAGTTGCTCGCCAGTTCTGCAGTTTTTCACTAGGTGGGGTGGTATCGCTGTCGGCAAGGCAGCCGCGCGGCCCGGTTAATGGCCCGGCGTGCGCCATCAGTTCGCCGGTATAGGCGTAGGCGAGCTCGGTGCCGTTAGGCACATCGCCGTCGGTGGCCACAATGACTTGGGTTTTGTCATCAGAGAGCACCACCGAAGTGATGGCGATTCCGCCGGCATTCAACAATTCGAAACCGTATTGGCCGGGGTCGGATACCCCGTGGGGGTTGTTGGTTTCGTGGTAAATATTAAAACGCAAGTCGCCGACACGGCCCGCAAACGACACCGTGATGGTTTTGCCGTTCGCTTGGACGGACTCCGGCATAAGCGGCGACCAAGTCTCCCCCGCTAGCAGGGCCTTCGCGTAATACTCGTCGAGCAGTCGCGTGCCGTAGGCGCTGGTGTGAATGCCGTCGGGATTGGTCGGGCCGTTGGCGTCGTGGGCAATAAAATACTTTGGCGCGACGAGATAGCCGTAGCCGTCGCGCTGAAACTGATATTGCGCAATCACACTTTTGGAAGTAGCAAAATTCCCCCCAAGAGACCAGCTGTTTTGTTGGCTTATAAGAAGAGGAATATTGTCGGCCTGCCCGGTTATTCTTTTAATATCTGCGTTGTAGTTATCCCGCCATTCAATCAAGTGATCGAGGTACCCACTGTTTTGTGCGTCGGATTCCCCGTGTTCACAAAATAGCGCGGTGACTTTGTAATCTAGGCCCAGCGCATTGGCGGCGCGCTTACCCGCTGCAACCGCCTCGATCGAATTGCGGTACGCCGAATAATTTTCGGCCGGAACGTCTTTTTTTAAGACCGAATAACTCGCCCCGCCCTTGCCGTGCCCGGAGATTAAGAACAATCGCTCCGCCTGGCTGTTAATCGCTTCGCAAGCACCAAAGCCGTGGGATTCGTTATTAAATAGACCATCGCCGGCGGGAATCAGGTATGCCATATTCCCAGGATCGATAGGTACATCCTGAAGCGCTGTATCCCACCAGGCCGAGTCGGTCACGCGATTGGGATTGACCCAACCGTTAAACATAAAAATACCGTAGGGGTCGTTAACCAAATCTCCGGTCAAGCTGGCATCAACCCCCATCCCCCGCTTTGGAATGCTATTGCTCTGCCCAATAATCAGGATATGTTCCAGGGTATTGTTGTGGCTTTTGCAAACCGTTTGCCCCGACAACAACATCCGATACAGTCGCTCGACGCCGTCCCTATCGCTGCTGAATTTTACATAGCTGTTTTTATGAACTGAGGGGTTCCGCGCGTTGTAGCTGCCATCGGTCAAAGGATGCTTGCCGTCAGCATCAATCACAACGAGTTGGTCAAAATCACCGGCGTTTTCCACCAAAACCAAAGGGGAGGCATCGTCACTGGTAAAGCGTGAGCCCTCCAGTAATTCCAGGCGCGTGTCGCAGGCTGTGAGCGCCTGGTCAATGTTGTCACAGCGGTTTGCGATCTCACCGACAGTCTTTCCGCTTTTATCGATACCCAAAGCCACTTGACCGGCGGCGTCGGCCACGCTCCACACAATATTCTCATCAGTTTTAAATCGCAGGCTTTCGGGGTTGGCGAGTCTGGCCCAAAGCTTCCCGTCTCTCGTCAGCGCCAACCCCAAAGCGCCATTCTGATCGCTTATGCCCCAGGCGATATCGGTGCTGCCATCCGGGGCAACGGCCAGCACCTGCGTCTCCACACTGTGCTGACGCTGGGTTAAACCCATCACCTCTTGGCAAATGGAACTGAAAAATTCCCCGTTGGATTTCAGCCCCATGCCGACCTTGCCCTCGCTGTCGGTTATCGCCCAGACAAAATTGTCTAGGGAATGGGGCAGTGGCTGCTCGGGGATACGCGTTTTTAAATTGACATCGGTCTCTTGAATGCGCGTCTTTAGATCGGTGTAGCTGGATAGTTTTGATTCCGTCCAGTGGGTCTCATCCCAACCGTAGAGCTTGTTGTTACCGGGGGTGGGATCGTTCCACACCTCGGCCAGCTCGTTATTTGGCGGCGCGCCAGCCGCATCCATCAGCGCTTTGGTCGCGAAGGTCAAGCGACCGTTGACCATTGCTTGCAGCCCGGCAAATCGGTCGGAGAATGATTTCTCAATACTATTTTTGGTCTTTCCGTTGTAGGTGACAGTGGTGGACTCATCGCCGCCGAAGTATTCGTCCAGCGCATCAATCGCGGCCTGCAGTCTGCTCACCTCGTTAAAATAATTCGCCATATTTATTCCTGGTAACTATCTACGGCATCAACGACGCCCTGGGTAAACTGTTCAACGGTATTGGGATCGAGCAAGCCCGCGACGGTTTGCTCCTCGGTAATCACTGCGCGGTTTTCAATTTCTATCCGCGCGCGATACTCCCAAGTTCGCGGCCCCAGCGGTTTGCAGTCGTTGAGCGGGTGGGTAATAAAGCGCAAGGTGTGGGGGATTAATCCCTGCGGGGTAAGCACATCGGCGCTAAACCAGGCGATGGCATCGCCCCCCATCACTGCGGCAAGGTCTTGCGACAGCACAATGGCATTATCAAAGACATCGGCCTGCACTGACTTGAATGTCAGCAGCACGCCCTGCGCATCGCGAATGCCGGAAATACTGGCCAAAGTTGCGCGGGCAACAGACCTCGCCTGCTCATCCAACTGCTGTGCTGTGCGGCCACTGGCATTACCCGTAGCCCTGAGCAAGCCCTCAATCTTAAGCTGGCCCCGCTCCATTTCTTCGCCGGCGCGGATACTCTGATAAAACGTAGCGACAACACCGGCCACACCCGCCCCAAAAAGGGCCCAACTCGTGGCACCACTGGCCAGCAAACCATTGAGAGCACCGACTCGACCGGAAATACCGCCCAAAGGCCCATCAATGGCAGCGACACCCTGTGCAGCCCCTCGCATGGAGCGGCCGAACATATCACCCGCTGCACTGGTGGACTTCAGTTCTCGGGTTAGCTTTTTATTGCGTGCAGTAGCTTGGTCCATCTCCCGCTTATATTGCGTGGAGCGCAGCTCCAGGTTGGCCACCATCGTGGCCATGGAAGTTTGTTTTGCCATTGCTCAACTCATGGAGTTCCAGATTGCGATTTGCTGTTGCACGGTTTTGGGTTTGTGCAACTGAGGCAGGTATTGAGAGACTTTGCCTCCCAGGGTGCCGGCAGCGATATGGGCGAGCTGCCACTGCTGGACTTCGGTCTGTAAGGGCCGCTCGGCGTGGAATTCATACCAGTGGTCCAACTCGGTAGAACTCATGGAGCGCAACATATTGAAATAGTCGGGACGATTAAAATCCCGCGCGAGTTGCCGGGCAAAGTAGAAACCCGGCACTAGCCTTTTTTTTCGGTTTCCTCGCTTTCTGTTTCGCTATCCGCCTCTTCAGTTTGGACATCGACAAACAGCCCGGATAGCTTAGCCGCAGGGACATAGAGCACATCGATCAATTTAGGCGTAACACCGCGAATCAACCGCTGATGAATATCTTCCAGTGAATCCTGACAGTCCGGCTTCATCCAGATAGCATAGGCAACCAGCAGCAGTTTCTTACTCACCTCCCCCATACGAAAAGCCCAAAGCTGGCCAAAGGTCTCCAGCTGAGTTTCCGGCAACTCTTCATCTTGGGGCAGTGGAATATCTTCAGTAGTTTTTTGCAGATACTCACAGCGGTGGTAGGCACTCAGCTCAAAAAGCTCGACTTCTTGCTGACCGAAAGACACGGTTTCAGATTCTAAAATAGGCGCAGCTACAAAACTCATGGTTAGCTACCTGCGGTTACGGAGGGTTTACCGGAAATCTTAAACTTCACGGTGCGGGTGATCTTGTCATCCTTGGGTACCGCCTTACCCCAGCCGGTAATATGGCCGGTGAATTCCACGGTAGTGCCTTCTGGGTATTCAACCTTGTAATGCTTATTGGTATCGGAGTCGTAATCTGAACGCAGTGCCTGCTGGCCGCTGTCACTCTCTTTCCAGATCAAAGTAATGGAAACCTCACCGGCATCGCGCAAGCCGGAGGGGTCGTAGTCCATATAGCCGCTGGTGCCATCCATCGGGGTCATGTCGACAGAACCGCGGGACTCTTCACCGGGTTCAAGATCCAACATGCCCGCCACCGGGGAATAGGAGCTGCCATCATCACTGCGATAAAACTTGGTTTTGTAACCTTGTGCCATAGTTATGATCTCATTGGGTTGAGTAATTAAAAGTCTGTGGGTTCACTGGAATACTGGGCGCTGTAAGTAAGACGCACTTCGCCCAGGGGGTGATCTTGATCCAGGGCAAATTGCGTTTGGTTCAGCAGGAATAAGTCACAGGTGCCCTCAAGAGAGTCATCTTGCAGTACGCTTTCAATATCGGCCGCTGCCTGGTCTAACGCGGCATACACATCGCCGCTAGTTTTCACTACCGCAGCAATCGTCAGATCCAGTTGTCGCTCGGTACCGCCATGCATTTCGTGTTCGGTGTTCTCAGTTGCAAAGCCCACCACAATTGCTGGCAGTTTTTTGGAATCAATTTCTTCTGTAGTACCAGGAGGTGGGAATGTGTAGCCGGATAGGGTTTGCAGCTTGCTTTGTACGACATCGCGGATTGTTATGCGTTGGGTCATTGGGTAGTGTTCCAGGAATTTTGGGCATAAAAAAACCCGCTGGTGCGGGTTTGGGTATTCATTTACAGTTTAAATAGCGCGTCAAAAAAGCACACAAACTAAGACATCGGCTGCATTGCTTTGTTAAATTAGTTTTGGCACCTTGACCTCTACTGGCTGATTGAACTTGGCCAACTCTCCGGACTCGATAATTGAACCGCGATGTATGAATGTGCAATATACCTTCCAGTGCTCATTGCCACCCCAGGTGAGTGGCCCGAATTCTTTATAGGTCCCACCCATCTCGTACCCACTATGCGATAACTTTAGCAATCCAGTTGGGTCGGATTTTTCGTAGGCTTCATTTATTTCCTGGGCAATTTTCTCACTTGGCCATACTCCATTTCCGTTGCAACTAGCACTTACTCCGGGAACAGGATTTGCATCTTGATCTTTAAAAGTAATTTGGTAGCTCTTTGAGGGAGTAAATCCATCCCAGGTTACTGTGGTCACACAGCCAGAAAGCATAAAAATGCTAGCGATAAATGCGAATTTTGGCTTCATAATTTAACGCCCGGCTCTGCGGCTGGTAAAAGTGGAGGCGAAGCCGGAGCTTTTGCCAGTCCGACAGCAGCCGCTTGTTAGAAATTTACTCCGCCGAAACCTTTGCACTCAACTCACCTATTATTTCGCTGTACGGCTGATTAGATAGCTTCAACACTAAATCTTTAGCGATACACTCAAAAGTACTGTCATGGAAGAATATGATAAAGTGCCTAAAATCAGCATAGCTTGTATTTGGAAACGAATAGTTATTGAGATTTTCTAATTCTTTTACCCATTCCGAATTTTTCACTACGCAAATATCGTAACCAAAGTCTTTATACTTTGGGATACCCATAGCTGCCTCATCATTAGGGTAACCAAACTTACTGATTAGACAACCTTGAAATTCCACTATGGCGGTACCAGCATCGGCTGTGTAGAAGCCACCGTATGGACTTGGCTTATCGGTATCCTTCTGTGCATTGAAAGTAAGATAAGAACTGTATTCCGATTGCAGTAAAACAGCTCCAGAAACTGCCGCCTCTGGCCTTACGCCCAACTTTAATTCTTCAATACTCTCCATGACTACCTTTGATTTCTAACGCCTGGCTCATCGGCGAGCGTAGCGAGTCCGGTGGAGGCCGCAGGCCGGAGCCAAATGCAGCCGCTTGTTATGAGTGAAAACTCTCAAGATACACTACTATGTTTTTTGCTGATTTATAAGCTTTTGCACATTCAATGGCACTTGATGAATCACCAAATTTAAAGAATATATCCGCACCGTTGTTTAGTAAGAGTTCGACGAATTCTAGCTCCTCATCTCCTGGACCACCTCCAGACTGAATACAGCTATCTATAGCGCTATCGACAGCTACAGATAATATTGACCCGCCATCAGGGTGTGGGCAATTAACATCCGCTCCCATCTCAATCGCAGACCTCATAGCTACAAGATCTAAATTTTCAAACGCTTCGATTAAATCGCGATCTCTATTCATAAGCTACACAGTAGTGGTAGGACAGCCGGTTACCCTAACTGCCCCCACGCAGATCCGGACGTGCGGAACTACCGCATCCGGCTCTTCAGTAATATATTCGCTCGTGTAAAGCACGAACCCTAATACCAGTCCACAAGTATACTGCGTTTGTATACTCGCGGTGGCTTTAGCCCAAAATATCCCAGCATTTCCTTTAGACCATTCCAGTTGTAACTCTTGCGCTGACTCCGCCGGTTGAGCCATTTGTGTATGCTGTGTAAAACATAGCTGTACAAACGGGACAAGCTTCGACTGTTGTCTGGTAGACCGAAGTAGTTCTGGAACCCCTGTAGCTTGCGCTTCAGTGTGGGCAGCCATTCTCTCAGACGCTCACTGCGCTTGGCTTTGATCCAGTGGTAGAGCGCTTCCATTGCGCCCTTCTGTTTCTGTGCGGCAGTCCGGCGCCTGAGCCTGGGGCGTTTGTTGACGTCCAAGCTCCAGTAGAACTCAAAACCCAGAAACTGGAACTGCCGTTTTCGGCCCGGATGGAAGCGGCTAAAGCGCTTCAGGTGCGTTTTCTCGGGGGCTAACTGCAGGCCAAACTTGTTCAGCCGTTGCGGTAGTACCCGGTAAAAGCGCTCTGCATCCGTTTTCAATTGGAAAGCCACTACATAATCATCGGCGTACCGGATTAGCATGGCTCTGCCACGCATACGCGGCTTAACTTTCTTCTCGAACCACAAATCCAGGACGTAGTGCAGATAGATGTTCGCCAGTACCGGACTGACCACACCTCCTTGCGGGGTGCCTGCTGCCGCTTTACTGAACTTACCATCTGGAGTTTGCACGCGTACTTTCAGCCACTGCTTAATCAGTGTCAGCAGGGCTTTGTCGTCGATACGAAGGGCTAGCATCCGCAGTAACCAGTCGTGATCCAGCTGATCAAAGAAGCCTTTAATATCGGCTTCAACGATGTAGCCGTAGCCTTTGAATTGCAGATTTAAGCCAAGACTGTGTACGGCTTGGTGGGCGCTTTTCCTGGGACGGTAACCGTAGCTGAAGGGCAGAAAATCCTGCTCCCAGATACTTTGCAGTAGCTGCGCTACGCTCTGCTGCACCAGTTTGTCTTCCACCGTAGGCAGCCCCAGTGGGCGCTGCTTGCCGTTGCCTTTGGGAATCAATACCCGCTTAATCGCCTGGGTGCGGTAGCGTTTGTCACACAGCCGTTGATGTAGGCATTGAATATTTTGCGGCAGTCTTTGCCGGTAAACTTCGGTAGTTACTCCGTCGATACCGGGGCGGGCCTGCTTATTGAGCTGGCCCCAGCTTTGATACAGCAGGTTGGAATTTAGCAGTCCGTATAAATTCTGAAACCTGTGTCTGGGGTGGCTCTGTGCTTTAAATGCGATGGCGTGCAAGGCGGTTGTCATAGTGTCTCCAGCCCTACTTTGTCCGGACTATGTTTCTGTTGCACACCGATATTACTGTCAGCCCCTTCGCCATGTAAGCGGCTTTCCCGCTCTCGGACTACTATGAGCTGATCCGACTTCCGAGTGGTCTTCGTTGGTTTCGCCATTAGGCTTAACGTCTCTACCTGCTCCTTCAGGAACCTGCTCGGATCTCTCAAGTTCTCAATACTTCTCTTTCTACATGCCACGGCTTAATAACCCCGCCGATCCGCAACAACCTTACCATTACGGTTGCATTGCCTGGACTTCGATGGCGTTACACATCTCGTCAATCGGAGCTCACTTTATTATCGGAGCGATACCAGCACTTCAGGATCACGATAATCCCTATGGCCTATAGAATTCTCTGTGTACGCTTCACATAGTTTGTTCACAGTTGAAAAAAAAAGATAATTATATTTTCTTTCCCTTCTGTTCCGCCCTACGCGCAACACTCGATACAGGTGGCTGGTTAGGCCTTACCCGACAGGGACTTCCACCCTGCAAGAAGCATCAAGCTTAGCTTGACGCACTAACGCCGCCAGCACAGGCCGGAGCACGCAGTGCGGAGGTCCAGCCCACGAAGTGGGCGATTGTGCCTGGCCTTGTATGGTTGTTCTTGCCCGATTCTGATGTTGAAAATCCTTTTCGTTAACGGGTAAATTGAGACCCACCTTCGGCGGCCACCGAAGGCCTTGTTTATCACAGTTCGCTGCTTGGCTGGTTCGTAAAAGACCGATAACAAGTATGAACGTGATAAGCACTCACTAGGCATAACTCGGATAGTCATGTGGGCCTCGAGCCCGAATAGCAAGGCGGAGATAGCTTATCTTATGGAACCTCAAGAGATCAATGTCGGTATCGATACCAGCAGTAAACAACTCGATATTTATGTGAGACCTACTGGCCAGTTCTTTAGTGTTGCCAATGATAAAAATGCCATTAAACAACTACAACCTCTTAAACCTCAAAGAGTATTAATAGAGTCTACGGGAAGGCTCGAGTTAGAGTTTGTTTGCGCCGCCGACAAAGCCGGATTACCTATTGTTGTTTGCAATCCTTCGCAGATAAGGAGCTTCGCTAAATCCGCAGGGCGCCTCGCCAAAACTGACAAGCTAGATGCAATGGATATTGCACATTTTGGTGAGGCCATGAAGCCAGGGCTGTCGGTGCTAAAACCAGAAAAGCTTAGGGAGATCAGTGACTTACTGGCGGTAAGAAGTCAGTGTTTAGAGATGAGTACAATGCAAAAGAATCGGCTTCAGAGAATGCCGAAATCAGTACACAAACCTATACAGACCATTCTAAACACCATCAAGAAAGAGCTACAAGGTATCGACAAGCAACTGGATAAACTGGTTAACAGTGTGTCTGAGTGGCGGCAAAGGCGTGACCTATTGTTGAGTGCCAAAGGGGTCGGAAATGTATTGGCCTATACGTTAATGAGTGAACTTCCTGAGCTAGGACAATTGAACCGTAAAGAAATCGCTGCACTTGTCGGTATCGCCCCGATGAACCGTGATAGCGGCAACTTCCAGGGCAAACGATATATTCGAGGTGGAAGGCATCGCGTACGCACGGTTCTTTTTGTTTCCATCATGTCGGCCATACAACATCATCCCAAACTAAAGCCCATGTATAAGCGATTAGTCGACGCTGGCAAACCTAAAAAGGTTGCTCTGGTTGCCTGCATGAGAAAGCAGATTACGATCCTGAATACAATGGTGAAAAACAACACCTACTGGGATGAAAGTATGGCTTAATAACTTGACGAACAACCATAGTCACTTGTTAGCTGGCTTGATGGTAAGACAATTCTTCATGATTAATAAATGGGGTGACTTCACCCCTCAATGCTCTTTCTTGTGAAAAATTGGAGCAGATACCGTCGGTTAATTGCTCGATTGTATATTCTTCCAGAGCTTCAACTTCATCAGCAGAGAGCGGTCTAGACAGCAGATACTCAATAGAGCCAATCAATGAGCTAGAAGAAGTGTCATAAGAGAACGATAAGATGCCGCCGGAGACATACTCAGCGAAACTCTTTGTCTCCTCTCTATCATATAGATAGTCGGAAAACTCTTCATCTTCGTAGCTCATTCCATTTAAGGATTCCAAGGTTGCCTTGTCACTTATTAAATCAAGTGATCCATCAACATTTTCTTCGGCACTGGCTACAAGTGCTGGGCCAGTAAATCTTATTGTTGGCATTTGATCTCCTTCGTGGTGAACTCTTAGCCAGCTAACGCCTTTAGCAGCGGCCGCAGTGTAGGCGCGAAGCGCCGAAGCGGAGGTCCAGCCCCGAAGGGGCGATGCTGCCTAAACTTGTTAGGTGCTTGCTCGGTTCCAAATTAAAAGTCATACGTCCTCGTGCCATATTTGACGAAGCTTTACACCTTTTTCATACACAAGGTCACTATCATCTGAAAAGTGAACCTCAACACGTATATCGTTTTCATCATCCGATTGCTGAACCCAATCGACCCATTCTATTGATGGTGAAAGCTGACCATTATCTTGAACGATATGGTAGCCCTCACCTAAATTCTCTGAAAGTACGTCTTCAATTTTGTCGTTATTCATAATTCTCGCTTCATGAGAGATTGCCACCTAACGCCCGTAGCATGGGAAAATTTGGAGCGCAGCGGAAAATTTTTCCCGTGCCTACGCTTGTTATGTTTTTCACTTGCTTAAGCCCAAAGCTATTATGTAAACAAAGAACACGGCACAAAAAATACCTGGTATAAAACGCCGCAGCACTACACTGTACGATGCTTCTCTTTGCGCTGATAGAGCTTCATACATTCCACTGCCAACAGATAGTAAGAGTGCTGCTAAATAAAACGCCATCGGCAAGCCGTAAAGCACGCCTTCCCAGCCTTGCCTGAGTGACAATAGCAACCAGACAAGTAGAAACAACCAGCTAAATACTTCACTAATATTTACTACTTTATTCATGACTCTCTGAAACATAACGCCTTTGTAACGGGCAGCCTTGTGGCGAAGCCACGCTTAAGGCTGTCCAGCCCGAAGGGCGATCGTTGACAAACTTGTTAAGCATTGCCGCCTCCACTGATGCTTGAATAAATACAATAAAATCCAAAACCCACAACAACCCAAAACACGAATCCAGTAATAACGACAATAAAACCGTCTGGGTCGGGATCCCTTTTTGTAAACTGTTTGCTGATGAAGTAGCCAGGGCCTTTAAGTAGAATCTCAAATATTATCTCTATAAATATTTGGCCAATGAATCTGCCTAAAACTCTGAAGATTCCCTCTACAACATCCTCTATCATGTGACTTCCTGTAGTGCTTAACGCTTTGCTCTGCGGGAGGAGCGAAGCGACGATCCGCAGCAGCAACTTGTTAATTGCTTCTTACTCATAAACTTTCCCGCAATACAAAAACACTGCAAACTGTTTCCATTTGTTGGTTTCTAACTCCGAATCTTGGCTAATTCCAAAATCAGAATCTTCGGCCCAGGCCACAGCTGCTTCTAAGAACCCGCTTATAGAATTGTTTGCCCAATCTTCTGTGAAACCGACTTCATCAGTTGGCTTTCCTTCATGAGGCTCACGATCTGCAATCAGTGATGTTACGAAAAGCAAAAAGCTCTTCTCATCTTTTACTTCATCTAATAATTCGTGGGGTTCTCTCATATCTTCCTTTAGGCATTTAACGCCTGGCACAGCCGCCGGCAAAATTGGCGGTTGTTTTGCCGGCTTTTTGGCAAAAAAAGTGACACTTTTGACGGTCGGCTGCTGCCACTTGTTAAGCGCCTGCCTGATTTGTAAGCTGATCTCTAACTTCCATGAGTGCGAACCCTAAAAGATTGAGACCTTTCCATGTATTTGGGTTTTCAGATGCGGAATTATCTTGAGCTAATCCAATACCCCATATTTTATCTACTGGGCTCGCTTCGACTAAAACTCGATTTCCGGTATTAAGCAAAAATTTCTTTAGCTCTGAATTTTGAGAGAACTTCGCTAAATTTGCATTCACCACAATTTCAAATCGTTTCTCATCCCATAATTCTTGTTCGAATCCAAGCACCTCTCGGCCAACAGCCTTTGCTTCTCCTGGATTAGTGGCAGAAAGTACTTTCTGACATGCGTTATTATCACCAAACAACTTAGCCTTGTGATACATCATGTAGTGCTCGGCCGTGATAAATTCATTTCCGTCTTCTTCGAACTTTGAATCATACCACTGGCTAAAGCAGCTCTTTGTTACTTGGCCGCCTTTTTCTTGATGCCCCCAGAAAAAGACATATTTCACCTTATTTCCGTGGTTTACAAAATCGACAAGCTCTTCTCTTGTTTTAATCTTCAATTTTCTTCCAATACTTGATGTATGCGTGCGCTTAACGCCCGCGTCAACTGCCGGAGGCTACTGGCGCCTTTTTTGCGGGTTTTGGCAAAAAAGGTGACAGTGGCCGGAGGTCAGATTGCACGCGCTTGTTAGGTGCTACTCTCTGGGACACATTTCTCTCCCAGTGGGATCTGTTTCTAAAACACTCTCGTGTAACCCAGAAATTTGATTTTGGGGATTACCTTGCTCATCTAATTGAACTAATGCCCAATCGACATATTCATTTCCAGGTATACTTTCTGGGTCATCTAGCATGTAACCAATATGAAAGATCATTTCTGCTGCAATACATCTTGATAATTCAGTGATCGCTTCACGAGGCACACCACAATCAATCATTTTCTTGATTGAATGCCCCATACCACTGTATGGAGAATCATCATCTTCATCGTATTGTCCCATTACATTATCGATCCATTCTTCATTGTCTGGAACAACACCATTCCATGCTCCCTTAAGAAACATGAATCTTGCTAGTTGAGGTATATTTTCATCGATTTGACTGTCTGCCCATGACTCCGGATAATCAGCCCCCAGTTTTTTGAAGATACTTGTTAATTCTTCTTTATTCACGCGATCTCCCTTATATGAACATGTCACCTAATCGGGATAGGGAGGCACCTCACGATGCCTCTCCTCCCACACCACCAGGCATACGGATCACGTACCATGGCGGTTCAATTCTATTCCCCTTCCTATCTGCCAATTCCGGCAGCCCCAAGCTCCTAAAGTATCTATTTGGCAATGCTCTGTAAAGGGCAGGACTTTTGCTTAGCCTCCATGGTCCATGTGCTGATTTGGCCGTGTTCCACGCTAAAAAGCGATCAACACCCAGCCTTCTTAATCTGCGGTAACCACTACGTCCCCATTGCTTCCATAAATAACATCGCAACTTCCGCCTTATCCACTTGTCCAGATCTTTCAGAGGGCTCAGTACTTCACTGATGTCAAAGTACGCTTTCCAACCAAGCAGGGTCTTCTTTAACTCTTCTATGATCTGAGTAAACTTGCGGCCTCGTGTTCGGCGGGTGATCATTCTGATCTTTGCCTTCAATTTATTAATCGATGATTCTGATACCTTTATCCGGGCATCCTTCTTCAGCAATCTAAATCCTAGAAAGCTCCGCTTCCAGAAGTGATCCTCTGCACTCTTCTCAGTATTTACTGTGAGCTTCAGCTTACATTTGATGAAGTGCGTAAGGCTTACTTTTATCCGCTCTGCAGACCGATGACTTCCCACCAGTATTTGAAAATCATCGGCATATCGTACAAAACTGAGTTGCCGCTTGTGCAGCTCCCAGTCCAGTTCATTAAGCACAATATTCGCTAGAAGCGGAGATAACGGCCCACCTTGCGGGACGCCTTTTGTTGTAGCTATTACCTTGCCATCGACTACCGTTGGCGCTTTTAGGTATCGGTTTATCAACCCCAGCACATCAGCCGGTATTCCGCTTTGCTTCAGTGTTAGCATGAGCCTGTCATGATTCACTTCATCAAAGAAGGATTTCAAGTCCATATCGATCGTCCAGCGCTTTCCTTGCCGGACAAAGTTTTGGACCTGTCTAATCGCCTGGTGTGCCGATCGATTTGGTCTAAAACCAAAACTAAGAGCATGAAACTTCGGCTCCCATTGCTCACTGAGTATCTGTGCGATAGCTTGTTGGATCAACCTATCTTGCACAGTGGGTATACCCAATGGACGCAGGCCTCCATTGCCTTTTGGTATAAAGACGCGTTTCACCGGTTGAGGACGATAGATACTACTTAACACCTTTTGTCGGGTAGCAATCCAAGTCTGCTTAAGATGTTCCGGCAACTGTTTTACCGTCATACCATCGAGACCTGGCGCACCCTGGTTACGAGAAACTTGTTGTAATGCTCGAAACAGATTATTCCTATCTAGAATTCGCTGCATTAAAAGAGATGGGAAATTGGACAATGTATGATTAAGTTTCCAGTTTGATGTTCACCCAGAAAAAAAAATATTTTTTTTCCTGGCAACTCAGTTACTTGTCAGATGCAGTCATCAAGCTCTGCATTAATAATACTGTCCAGAATTGTTCAGGCCTTCAGTAGCACGAAATCTACCTACTATGCCCTCTGCTGACTTCTATGGATCGGTCAAAACCAATCTCTCAGTTTTCAGTTACTCCATTAACAACCCATAGACCTCCCAGGGTAAGACATTTAACTTTCTTCACGTAGATGCTGGATTTATAAAAACGTAGGCCAATTGTGGATGGAGAGCTTTATGGTCACGTGCCCACTGGCTCCACCTGCGTCACACCTCATATCCAGTTCTTGTTCATCACCCCGTGAATTTGCGTTGGGCTTCCTCCAGCCAATACCTCGCGATATTAACCTTGCCCTTTCGCTAACCTTCGGCTCCACGAATACCTGGTAAGAGGACTTTCACCTCTCTAGTTAAATGCCATGCCTGGCACACACGCCCAAAGCAGCGGCGCGCGTTAGCGCGTCCAGCCCGCAGGGCGATGCTGCCTTTGCTTGTATGGTTGTTCTTGCCCGATTCTTGTATGGTTGTTCTTGCCCGATTCTGATGTTGAAAATCCTTTTCGTTAACGGGTAAATTGAGACCCACCTTCGGCGGCCACCGAAGGCCTTGTTTATCACAGTTCGCTGCTTGGCTGGTTCGTAAAAGACCGATAACAAGTATGAACGTGATAAGCACTCACTAGGCATAACTCGGATAGTCATGTGGGCCTCGAGCCCGAATAGCAAGGCGGAGATAGCTTATCTTATGGAACCTCAAGAGATCAATGTCGGTATCGATACCAGCAGTAAACAACTCGATATTTATGTGAGACCTACTGGCCAGTTCTTTAGTGTTGCCAATGATAAAAATGGCATTAAAAATGCCATTAAACAACTACAACCTCTTAAACCTCAAAGAGTATTAATAGAGTCTACGGGAAGGCTCGAGTTAGAGTTTGTTTGCGCCGCCGACAAAGCCGGATTACCTATTGTTGTTTGCAATCCTTCGCAGATAAGGAGCTTCGCTAAATCCGCAGGGCGCCTCGCCAAAACTGACAAGCTAGATGCAATGGATATTGCACATTTTGGTGAGGCCATGAAGCCAGGGCTGTCGGTGCTAAAACCAGAAAAGCTTAGGGAGATCAGTGACTTACTGGCGGTAAGAAGTCAGTGTTTAGAGATGAGTACAATGCAAAAGAATCGGCTTCAGAGAATGCCGAAATCAGTACACAAACCTATACAGACCATTCTAAACACCATCAAGAAAGAGCTACAAGGTATCGACAAGCAACTGGATAAACTGGTTAACAGTGTGTCTGAGTGGCGGCAAAGGCGTGACCTATTGTTGAGTGCCAAAGGGGTCGGAAATGTATTGGCCTATACGTTAATGAGTGAACTTCCTGAGCTAGGACAATTGAACCGTAAAGAAATCGCTGCACTTGTCGGTATCGCCCCGATGAACCGTGATAGCGGCAACTTCCAGGGCAAACGATATATTCGAGGTGGAAGGCATCGCGTACGCACGGTTCTTTTTGTTTCCATCATGTCGGCCATACAACATCATCCCAAACTAAAGCCCATGTATAAGCGATTAGTCGACGCTGGCAAACCTAAAAAGGTTGCTCTGGTTGCCTGCATGAGAAAGCAGATTACGATCCTGAATACAATGGTGAAAAACAACACCTACTGGGATGAAAGTATGGCTTAAAAACTTGACGAGTAACCATAGTCACTTGTTATGAGTTTCACTGTACAAGAACCCAGAGATCATCATCTTCTTCATCATAAGTTCTTTTTTGAATCTGATTATTTTTGATTCGAAGATAAGCAAGCTTTCGCACTACCCCAGAGCTATTTGATACTATATTCCAATAAGCCCAGCCATCTTCGATGTGGTTATCATCCCAAATTTCAACATCATCTCTACCAGATGCAATCTCTTGATATATGTCCGAATCTTGAATAATAGTTTCCATACTCGCTTTACTCATAACATTTATATAGTGGTCATCATGACCACTATTATTTTGACTACTATTTCTGATACAAATTTACGCCAACACGCCATCTTCTTCCACTAAATCAATAGATTACGATCATTTGGCACTACCGGCCCATCTAGAAAAATGATCAACTTGACCACTATCCCCATTTTTAACCGTCCCTTTAACCCACTGATTTTAAAGCATTTATTCGTTATTTTGAGCAACTCAAAAAAATAACAGTCACAACGATCATAAATCCTGTGCTGAACTGCCCGCTGGGGCTACCCATCCACCAACCCCCGCCAAACAACCCCATCATCCGCCAACCGCTTGCGCACCGTATAAGCCACACCACCCAGCGTAATCACCGCACTAAGTTTTATACACAAGTTTTTTAAGTTTTATTATGTAAATCAATAAGTTACAGTTTAGCCTGGTAAGAACTACAGATTTGGCTGGATTATTATGCAGGACTGGGTCATGGACGAAGTAAGAAATCAGGTTATGGGTGATACACGCTTGAATAAGCGCTTGTCTAATATTCTCAGTAATTTAAGTTCAGACCCAAACAATAGCATTCCTTGTGCAAACAAAACTTGGGCAGAAACGTTTGCAGCTTATCGCTTTATAGAAAATGATAAAGTCAACTTTGACTCTATTATGAGCGGTCATAAATCGGCAACTCTTGAGAGAATCAAAGCGCAGCCTGTTGTTCTTATCCCACAAGATACTACCTTTCTAAATTTTGCCACTGACCTAGAAAGTAAAGAGATGGGAACACTTAGGCGTAAAGAGACCAACCAACAACTCTTGCACACCTCCATCGCGATAACACCATCCAGAGTTAATTTGGGTGTTGTTGAAGGTAGTATGTGGCAGAGAGATAAGGAATCAAGTTCTAATTCCCGCTATACCAAGTCGATAAAGGATAAGGAGAGTCGACGCTGGCTAGACCATTACGAAACGGCTTGTCAGATACAAGAGCACTGCCCTGAAAGCACAATTGTGAGTATTGCTGATAGAGAGGGTGATATTCATGAGTGGTTTCAGCTGGCTGAAGAGCAAAGTGAACAGCGGCGGGCGAGCTATATCGTTCGAGCTAAGGCCAATCGCACTTTAGAGCTCGATGGAGAAGAAACGGTTTTACTTTGGGATCATATGAACGAGCAGAAATCTATTGGTCTATACACGGTAGATATTCCCAAACGGAATGGGGAACCTGGAAGAAAAGCCAAAGTCAGCGTATCCACTACCGAGATACGGCTACTTGGAAAAGGAAAATCTAAACGACCACTTTCTCTCTATGCTGTATTGGCTAAAGAATTAAACCCACCAGAGGGTGAAAAAGGCATTGAGTGGATGCTGTTAACTGATCTTCCAGTTGAAGACTATAAGCAGGCGAGAGTCGTCATTGAGTGGTATCGAAGCCGGTGGGAAATTGAAACCTATTTTCGGGTGGTAAAAGGCGGATGCCAGATAGAAAGTAATCGTTTTAGAACAGAGCAGCGAATGTTGAACTGTATTGCGATCTATATGATTATTGGATGGCGACTACATTCGATAACTACACAAGCAAAAAGTCTTCCTGATGAACCATGTACGAGTGCTTACTCTGAAAAAGAATGGCGCATGGTATGGATGATGCAAGATAAAAGTTCCCCGCCGAATATACCTCCGAGCATAAGAGATATAACGCGTATGCTGGCAGGTCTAGGAGGATTTCTAGGGCGTAAAGGCGATGGCGAGCCAGGGGTTAAAACTGTTTGGCAAGGATATGCAAAGTTGCTCCATTATGTTGAAGCAGCAGAGGTTTTAAATGGACTTAAATAATGTGTATAAAACACAGTCACCGCATCAGAGTTGTAAGCCCCCACCTCACTCACCAGAAGGCTCAGCTCAATACGCGCTACCCGCAAACGATCACCCTCCTCGAACTCGTCAACCTCCTGATCTTTTATCACCCGGCAATCAATAGGCTCAGCACCGCTACCATCGGTATAGGTAGCGGGCTTACCCCATTTGCGAAACGCGCGCTCTGCGGCTCTTTGGTCCAGGTCCATGAGTCACTTATGCCTTAACAGTGCCCGGTACGCCGGTAAACTTCACGGCAAAACTGGTTACGCCATTCCCGGCGGCCTCTGCGGCGAAGGCGGTGGAGCCGGTGATATCGCCAGTGGCTGCGGTTGCTGCATTACTATCGAATGAGCTGGAGGTGACCACCCAGGTGAGGGTTTCGCCCTGATTGATCTCTGCGGCGGATACCTTGGACACGGTGAATACGCCATCAATGGCGATCACGCCGGATGCGCCCACGGCGATATGATCCATCGCGACACCCAGAACGGCACCTGCGATTACCACCTGGCCGGAAGTAATCGCTGCGCTGGTGTTGTTGGTGAAATCGAGCATGCGCCCGTCTTGTACAAAATTCGTAGCCATAATCTTTCTCTCAGTGGGTAAAGCAGTCGAAATAAAAAAGGCCGCGTAGTGCGGCCCTTTCCGGTTTAGTTTCAGTTGGGATTGGGATTAGGTTTTGGGTGTTTTCACCATGCCTTTTGCATCCCAGGCTTTGGCGGCGGCATCCAGGCGGACTTTAAATTCCACCCCGTCTACGCTCCAGCCATTTTGCTCTTCTAACACCGGGGCCTGCTGGCCATCCAGATAGAGCACTTCGATGGTGTCGTGCACTACCGGGTCGGCATTGAGGTACCAGCCGTTATGTCCGCTAAGGCGCGCATCAGAGAGCACTTCGGCAATATTGCGCACGCTGTTCGGTGTGGTGTTGTTTTTACTGGATTCGCCCACTTCGAATTCGGATTCCAGGGCAACTTTTGCGCTGCCCTCGTCGGCAATATCACAGAGCAGGAACTTGGGCCGGATATTGAGCACTGCGCTGCCATCCTTTTGCTTGCCCATCTTCACCCGTGCAGCATCAATGCTGGCCGTATTGATTAGAGCGGCGCTGGCTAGGTTGCCATGATCCGCATGGAACAGGGCTTTTCCATCTGCCATTTTGGGATTGTTGAGCAAGATGCTGAATACCAGATCCCCCACGGTGCGCACGGCGGCGAGGCCCATCTTTTGCGGGATTCGGGTAAATGCGCCCAGGTCGTCATTAATGATTGCCTGGCGGTTAATGGAGAAGAGTTCGCCGTAAGTAGCCAGTGCAGCAGTTTCGGCACGCTCGCCAATTTCCACATATTTAAATTCTGCTCCGGGTGCCACTTGGCGCAGTGAGGGGAAGCTGCCCAGGTCTGTGCGGGTTGTTAGTTTAAAGTCACTGAGGTTGCCGACACTGGTAAAGCGCGGGAAGATTTCCTGTGCTTCTTCATAACCTTTGAGCATGGATTTATTGGCGATATTGCCGAGCACCGTTGCGAAGTCACCCGAGCTATGGGTAAAGGCTGCGGCAACCACACCCATTCTATCCAGTCCGGACAGGCTTTGGCCGTGGGCCTGCATCAGAATCCGGGCAATTTCCATCATGCTGTAGCCGCTGAGTTCATTGCCCTCCGTGCGTTTTTCACCGAGGGCACGTACAGCAATCGCATTTTCCGCATCGGCTTTCATGCGCTTAATGCCTTCGCCCTCTTGCACCACCACGCTGTAGCTTTGCACGGGGGTTGGGGTTTGGCTGCCGAGGGCTTCAAGCAGTTTGTCTTTGGCTTTATCGGCGGTGCAGTCCATATCATTGAGACATTCCTGCATCACAACACTGTGCGCTTCGAAGCCTTTGAATACGGCCGTGATATCGTCTTTGCGCTTTTTCTCATCGGCGGCAAATTGCGCTTTGGCATCAGCGGCAATCTGCGCTTTCATTTCTGGAGTAACCTCGGGCGCAGCGGTTGCAGCTGGCGTGGTGGAGGTGGTTTTAGGCATGGCTTGCGCTTCCTTGGTTTGGGTTTGGGTTGGATTGCCTGCAACCGCAGACGGGAATCTAAATTCAGTGGTCCCCTGCATGACCAATGCATTAATGGCTTGAGGGGTGTTTTTAAATTGATTTAAGTGATCAGCACTGAAGCTGGCGGCCATCTCGATGGCTGCGGTGGTATCGGTGGCGAAGCCGGCCTCTACCGCTTCTGTGCCGGTATACCAAGTCTCGTCATCCATCACCTGGCTGATGTCCTCATCCGACATTCCGGAGCGGGAGGAATACAGGCTTTTCATGGTGGCTTTAACTTTGGCCAGCAGGCTCTTGGTTTTTTCCAGGGCATGCTCGTCACCGCGAACACCGGCACTGGGGTTGTGCACCATGTAATAGGCATTCTCGGCGATATGGACCGTATCCCCGGCCAGGGCGATCACGCTGCCCATACTGGCTGCGATGCCTTCAATCCAGGTTTCTACTTCGGCTTTATGGTCTTTAAGCAGGTTGTAAATGGCGGTGCCGTCGAACACATCACCGCCGGGGCAGTTGATATGCAGATTGATCTTGCTGACATCACCAAGGGCTTTGAGGTCTCGGGCAAAGTCTTTTGCAGTCATATCCCAGTAGCCGATGTAATCGTACAAATAGATATCGGCTTCACTGGTATTGGCGGCAGCGGTCATGCTGTACCAGGATTTATTCGGCATGGCTGCCTCCTATTCAGATTCAGTTTCTTGCGCGGGTACGGCTTCGCGTTTGGTTGGGGTGGTAATGTCGTTTTGTTTGAGCTTCCGCTGCCAGGCAGCAGTTTGCTTAATTACATCGTCCGGCTTTTTGCCTCGGCGGCGGATGGTCTGCTGTGGGCTGGCCAGTACATTTTCCAGCAGGGTTTCATCGGCACTGGCTTCATGGATCGGATTAATCCAGGGCATCACCGGGGTAATAAAATCGACATGCATTAATGTGGATGGATCGACATCACTCGGCACTTTGAAGGCATCCGCCAGTAAACCCATTTGCACCCAACGGCGGGTGGCTGGCTCTACAATTTCCTCACAGAATTCCAGGCTAAGGGTTTCGTAGTTTCCCCACTGCTCCACCAGTTCCTGGCGTTGCGAACTATAACTACCGTTGTAGTTTTTGCTGATGCTGCTAAAGCTGGCCATGGTGCCGGCGGCAGCCATGCGGTGCATGGTTTCCAAAAAGGGCGTTAGCAGACCACTGGGGCGATTACTTTGAATGGTGCCGACAGATTCTCCAGGGCGTAAATCGTCATAGATGGCGCCGGCACGGATATCGAGAGTGCGGTTTCCTTCATCATCCCAACTACCATCATGCTCGTACTCAGTAGGGCTGCCCTTTTGAATAAAGCCCACCATGGCTGATGCAATCTTGGCTGCGACACGCTCGTTTTCTTCATAGTCTTTAATATCAGTAAGGCGATTCATTACCGCTGCAAAGATGGAAACCCCTCGGGTCTGGTGCAGCCTGCGTACAAATTTCAGGTGCTCGATATTTTCAGCGCTGTGAAACCTGCGCTTCATTCGCCAGTTAAATGAGGCTCCGGGGTGTTCGTCGTACAACCAAAAGCCCGCAGGCTCACCCCAAGCGGATTTTTGAATGCCTTGCACAATGCGCTTGCTGGGATCGTTGTAATCCACCGGCAGGAAGTCCGGTTCCAGGCATTCGATGGAATAAGGCACGGAAGTGCGGTGCTTTAATCCAGGCACTGTGCCCTGCAAGTGCCGCATTAAAGTTTCACCATCGCGCAGCCAGGTATTGCACAAAAGCCGCTGGGCTTTTCCCCAGCTGAATTGCCGGGTGCATTCCGGGCGCCGCGCCCATTCCTTGTGGGCGTCATTCATTTGGCTGGCGAGGCCGTCATGGATATCGCCATCCCAGGTTTTAGGCTGGAATTCCACATCGATGCCCCGTGGGCCAACAATGTTGTTTACCAGGGTTGTAAGGATGCCAAAGGCAAAATCGTGGTTTTGCTCCAGGTGCCTTGCCTGGCCGCGCAGGGTTTCCACACTGCCTTCAACCACCAGGTCGCCGCTGCGGTTATCACCGGGGTTTTTGCGCAGGCGACTGGGGCGCGCAGCTTCATAGGCGGCGGCAATCTCCAGGGCGCGCCGGGCTTGTACGCGGCGCAGGGCAGCCTCGGGTGCAAAAAACCCGATGACAGAATCTAATTTATTCATTAGCAAAAATTCGCGTAGGCGGGCCCAGGGCGTTTGCCGGCGGCCTTTAAGGTTTCAGCAGTTGCGCGGCGCTCCCACTCCTGACGGCCCGCGCGGATTTCCTGCAGGTTCTCGGCGGTAAATTGGCGGCCGTTAATGACCGTGGTTTTTCCGGCGAGCACGTCTATCTCGGCCTCAATATAGAGGTCGACCATTTCTTGAGGCGTTTTAGACATTTAACTATCCAGTAGAGAGCCGGCTGGCTGCGCGGGCTGCCTTGGTTTTTTAACGATGGGCTGTTCGGGTGTTTGTTGAGGTTCGCTAAATAGCGTGCGCTGGCCCAGGCGCGATTCGATGGTGGACCATTTTTTCTCGTTGTATTTGTGCATGCCCATGGCGTGGGCGGCGTGCAGGGCGTAGACCTCGGTATCGGTGCCTTCATTGGGCCGGCCTGGGCGTGGCTGCCAGGTTTCCCGGCCTTTATTTTTCTTGCTGGGGGCTTTGACTTCAGCAGTCACCTGCTCCCAGTAATCCTGCCGCACATGCTTGCAGCTGTGCATATAGGCACTGGTGCCGAGCAGCCGCTTGGCCATCAGGTCTTTGGCTTTGTGGGTGCCAACCATATATACCTTTACCCCAAAGCGGTCTGCCTTGGTGCGGCGCTTGGGGTTGTTAAAATCCACCTGCCGGGGCTGGTTGAATATTTCCTTGGTGCCGAAGTCGTTGCTGTCACCTTTAATCGCCATCACCAGCACGCCGCGATATTTTTTATCGCGGGTTCGTACCCAGTGATACACCGCGTTACTGGTGCCGCCATCGGAGGAGTCGATACTTACCGCCGCTGCGCGAATTTCGCCGAAGCGCTCGTGCTCAAAACTTTGGAACACCAGCTTATCCAGAGCTGACCAGCAATCATCTTTTTTATCGGCGGTATCGCCATCGATCTCGCCCCAGTACATCTGCCAACTTTCTTCATTGCGGCCAAAGGCGCGAATGGTGATTGCCAGGCGGTCGTGCTGAACGTCGATGCCGACCGTTACCAGTAGGCCACCAGCAGGGCAAAATAATTCCGGGTAATCCTCGGCGGCCTCTTGCAGCTTTTCATGGTCCAGCAAGCGGCTGGCGGCGTACTGGTAGGGCCGGCCCAGTTTGTTGTTCTGAAAAACAATGCGGGCGGATTCATCTCCGCTTTTCGCCTCGTGTTCCGCTTCGAGAAAATCCCGCACCACATCGGCGAGGCCGGTGCCGGGGATACACACATAGAGCTCCGATAGCTCCATAAAAGTTTCTATCGGTTCGATCTCATCTTGCCCAAAGTCTTCACCGCATTGGGTCTTTACCCAGCCGGCAAAGTCATCGCCATTTTCCAGAGCGGTTTTGCAGGTCTGCAAAATATTGGCCTGACGGCGGTAGTCATCCCATTCACTGCCACAGTGCGGGCAGCCATACACTGCGCTTTCTGGCTGGTGCAGACCGAATACCGGGTGCGGTGTGCCGCCCTCTTTCTCCAGCCAGCTGACGTTTTCCCAATCCAACACATGAGACTCACCGCAGTCGTGGCAGGTAATCGGTAACACACGCATGGTGCCGAGTTTGGTGTAGTGCTCTACCTGGGAGAGATCCGCAACCGCCGGGGTGCCACCGATAATTAATTTCTTGTTGCGCATGCGCTTGAGGCGTTCGCGCAGGTGGCGAATGGAATCGCCCTGATCACCGACATCTTTGTTGGTATCGTCAGGCTCCTCCACATAGCCCCGACGGGCTGAAGTAGATTTCACATTGGAAATTGAGTTGGAGCCAATGGTGCGCACCTCACCACCGGGAAATTTCTTTCGCGTTGAGCGGCTGCCGCCTTTGCGGCTGGTGGTGACATCGATCACCCGGTTCACTGCTGGTGAGCCTTCGATAATCGGTACCAGCTTTTCATCCATAAACAGCCGGCCTTTTTCATCCTTGGGGAACAGCATCAGGATGCGGGCTGGCTCAGTAGCGGCAACCTTGCAGATATCGGTGGCCAGTAAAACCGTCCAGCCGATCTGCGCGGCTTTCTGCATCACCACCATCCAGGACACCGGGCTATCCAGCGCGTGCATTACGCCCCAGAAATAAGGCACATAATCGTTGCGGTAATAACCGGCGTTATCACTATCCTCTGACGGCAGTTTGATATTTTCCGGCAACCACTCAATCAGCGGGACTTTAGGCTGCGGTATCCAGGTTTCCCGCACCTCCTTCACTAGGCGCGAGAGATTCGATCTCGTAACTACCAATAGCTCTGAGGGCAGCGTCAATACTAGGCTGTAAGGGTTCTCGATCGACGGTAATGGCATGCTGACTTTCGATAGCAATAAGGATGCTTTCTACCGCTCCTAAAAATTCATTCTTACCAATGGTGGACCACTCCACCATCACCTTACGTACAGACTCAACATCAACTATTAATTGATCCTCTCGGTATAATTCGCGTCTAATTTTCTCCGCGCTCATCCTAGCCTTATCCGCATCAGCTAAGTCTTTCTGATTACGAGCTTCATTAGCCTGACGGCCAGCAGCTTCAGTACGCAGCCGCTCACAATAAACTTGCAGCCACACGCTGTAAGTAGAGCCTTGCGGCAACACCCCAGCCTGCACATGCTTAGCAATTGCCGGTTGAGAAGTTCCCACCAGCCGAGCGAACCCCGACTGAGTGGCCTGATCATTAAGTGATGGGTTGTCAGCCAAGGTATAACCCCCTAGGAAATTTCAGATAGCTGTTAAAAAAACGGGGTCCGAATTACCCGTATCACGGATTTCTCAGGAGGACCCGTTGACGTTTAGGTCAACGCCGCTTGGCTGTCGCAATGGCACGATCCATTGCCTTATCAAGCTCAATCGGGAAGTGTCGCCGTGCTATGCCCTCGGCAATTCGGAAGAAGGGGAAGCGCTTGCGATAGTTTGGTTTCTTTTTTACGAAGATTAGAATGGGCCTAACGGATCTGCGCCGCTTGTACCCTACCCGCTGCCACACACCTAAGGTGCCTTCAATCTTTCCAACGAAGTAGCCCTTAGTGATGCCCCGCTTGGACTTGCTGCGCTTGCTATTAGTGGCGTTCTGCGTTGGGTCACTGCTAGCACGTACCTGCGAGAGGATTTTGGTATAAGTCGCTGCTGAAATATTTCCATATTTATTAAGCTTTGCGCCCTCACCTGCAACCGCATACATCCCAGCAGGTAGTAAGCCAGCATGTCGCAAAGCACGCTCAAATCGCTTTTCATTCCTACTAGTGCCAAACACCGCAGGGGCCAGATATTTACTGGGAGCTGTGCCTTTAGTCGCTTCATCACGGATATATATTTTGGCAACACCCGAGCGTTTAGTGGCCTTCTTTACCAATACGGAGTTTTGAGTTAGTCGTGTTGGGTTCATAAAAACTCGCCCAATTTCTGAACGCTCCTCACCTCGAATCCGAAATGCCACATTATTCAGAGCGACTGAACTGGCATAGGGCAAGTGGCGTTTAAGCTCCGTTAAAGCGCGATCAAATACAGAGGTATCCAGCTTGATACTAACGTCCATCGTCCCCA